>NZ_NXEJ01000013.1:0-128650 GCF_002915175.1 Agrobacterium rosae
GCCTGATGGGCCGCTTAAGACAGGATTGAGTGATGCTGACCGAAAGTCCGCTCACCGGACGCTAACAATGAAATCGAAAAGAAGAAAACAAAAATCCTAGAGTAACCGACCCTCCCGATAATCGTGAACATCAGATGACAGCATTTCTTCCGACCGAAGTGGCTGTGTTGGTTATGAGCTTGGGGAGATGGGGAATGTTGAAGGCAACAGGGCCGCTGTCGATTATCTTACTGGCCTCCACGTGCCCGTCGAGCGGTGCTGCCCCACTTTCATTTGCTGAGTTCAATAATTTTGCACGCGAATGCGCTCCATCCGTTGCTCCATCTACGCTTGCAGCGATCGCTCAGGTCGAAAGTCGCTTTGATCCGCTTGCTGTGCATGACAATACCACCGGCGAAACGCTTCACTGGCAGAACCAGGCTCAAGCAACGCAAGTCGTGATGGACCGTCTCGAAGCACGGCATTCGCTGGATGTTGGGCTCATGCAGATCAATTCCCGGAATTTTTCCGTGCTTGGTCTGACACCTGACGAAGCCCTTCAACCTTGCACGTCATTATCTGTCGCCGCAAACTTGCTTGGGAGCCGCTACGCTGGCGGCAACACGGCTGACGACGAGCAATTGTCGCTTCGTCGGGCAATCTCCGCCTATAACACCGGTGATTTCACGCACGGCTTCGCGAACGGCTACGTGCGAAAAGTTGAAACGGCCGCTCAACAGCTCGTCCCCCCGTTAACCGCGCGTCCAAAAGATGATCGTGAGAAGCCGGGATCCGAGGAAACATGGGATGTTTGGGGGGCATATAAGCGTCGTTCCCCGGAGGGCGGAGCTGGCGGGTCATCCGGTCCGCCTCCGCCGCCAGACGAGGACAACCGCAAATCCGAAGACGACGATCAACTCTTGTTCGACTTAAATCAAGGAGGTCCGCAATAATGCGATGCTTTGAAAGATACCGTGTACATCTGAATCGCCTCTCGCTCTCGAACGCGGTGATGCGCATGGTATCCGGCTATGCGCCGAGCGTGGTCGGTGCAATGGGGTGGAGCATTTTCTCCTCTGGGCCGGCCGCGGCCCAATCTGCAGGTGGCGGCACTGACCCAGCCACAATGGTTAACAACATATGCACGTTTATCCTTGGTCCGTTCGGCCAGTCACTCGCTGTTCTTGGCATCGTGGCCATCGGAATCTCCTGGATGTTCGGTCGCGCTTCACTCGGTCTCGTTGCCGGCGTCGTCGGCGGCATTGTCATCATGTTTGGAGCCAGCTTCCTGGGCAAAACGCTGACTGGAGGTGGCTAATGAATGATCGTCTGGAAGAAGCAACCCTTTACTTGGCGGCGACACGGCCCGCATTGTTTCTTGGCGTGCCGCTGACGTTGGCGGGGCTACTCGTGATGTTTGCCGGCTTTGTCATCGTCATCGTTCAGAACCCGCTGTACGAAGTCGTTCTCGTGCCCTTGTGGTTCGGAGCGCGGCTTGTGGTGGAACGAGACTATAACGCGGCCAGCGTCGTTCTACTTTTTTTGCAGACGGCGGGAAGGAGCGTTGATGGTCTGATTTGGGGCGGCGCAAGCGTTAGCCCAAATCCAATCAAGGTTCCCGCGCGAGGGAGAGGAATGGCGTAATGCTCGGAGCAAGTGGCACAACCGAAAGGTCTGGCGAGGTCTATCTACCCTACGTCGGGCACGTCAGCGACCATATTGTCCTTCTAGAAGATGGATCGATCATGACGATGGCGCACGTAAGTGGCATGGCCTTCGAACTCGAAGATGCCGAAATGCGCAATGCACGTTGCCGTGCATTTAATACGCTCTTGCGCAATATCGCTGATGATCATGTGTCAATATATGCTCACCTCGTACGTCATGACGATGTGCCGCCGTCACCCGCGCGACATTTCCGCAGCGCTTTTTCCGCCAGTCTGAGCGAAGCTTTTGAGGAGCGCGTTCTCTCCGGCAAACTCCTTCGCAATGACCACTTCCTTACGCTGATCGTGTCTCCCCGGGCCGCGCTTGGCAAAGTGAGGAGAAGGTTCACCAAACGCTACAGACAAAAAGAAAACGATCTCACAGCTCAAACCAGGAACCTGGAAGATCTCTGGCATCTTGTCGCTGGCGCTCTCGAAGCGTACGGCCTGCGTCGTCTTGGTATTCGTGAGAAGCAAGATGTGCTTTTTACGGAGGTTGGAGAAGCTCTGCGGCTGATAATGACTGGTCGATTCACGCCGGTTCCCGTCGTTAGCGGTTCGCTCGGCGCCTCGATCTATACCGACCGAGTTATTTGCGGCAAGCGGGGACTCGAGATCCGAACACCAAAAGATAGTTATGTGGGATCTATTTACTCGTTTCGCGAATACCCCGCAACGACGCGACCGGGTATGCTCAACGTGCTACTGTCTCTCGATTTTCCGCTTGTTCTGACGCAGAGCTTCTCGTTTCTGACTCGCTCGCAAGCCCACTCGAAGCTCAGCCTCAAGTCCAGCCAAATGTTGAGTTCTGGCGACAAAGCCGTCACCCAAATCAGCAAGTTATCCGAGGCGGAGGACGCACTAGCGAGCAACGAATTCGTATTGGGGGCGCATCATGTGAGTCTTTGCATATATGCAAATGATCTCAATAATCTTGCAGATAGAGGTGCCCGCGCCCGGACGCGATTGGCGGATGCGGGAGCTGTTGTTGTCCAAGAGGGCATCGGCATGGAGGCGGCTTATTGGTCGCAGCTGCCAGGCAACTATAAGTGGCGCACGCGTCCGGGAGCGATCACATCGCGCAACTTCGCTGGTTTAGTCTCATTCGAGAATTTTCCCGAGGGATCCGGCTCAGGTCACTGGGGCAACGCGATTGCGCGCTTTCGTACCAATGGTGGAACCCCTTTCGACTACATCCCGCACGAGCACGATGTCGGCATGACGGCGATATTCGGTCCCATCGGGAGGGGTAAAACGACGCTCATGACCTTTATCCTCGCGATGCTCGAGCAGAGCATGGTCGACCGCGCGGGTGCGGTTGTCCTCTTCGACAAGGACCGCGGCAGTGAGCTGCTGGTTCGCGCCACCGGGGGAACATATTTGGCGCTCCGTAGAGGAGCGCCGAGCGGATTGGCGCCATTGCGTGGCCTGGAAAATACAGCGGCTTCACATGATTTTCTGCGCGAATGGATCGTGGCGCTCATTGAGAGCGATGGCCGTGGAGGAATATCCCCCGAGGAAAATCGCCGTCTGGTGCGGGGTATCCATCGGCAGCTCTCGTTTGATCCCCACATGCGCTCAATCGCGGGGTTACGCGAATTTTTGTTGCATGGACCCGCCGAAGGGGCGGGAGCGAGACTCCAACGCTGGTGCCGTGGCAATGCACTAGGCTGGGCGTTCGACGGCGAGCTCGACGAAGTAAAGTTGGATCCTTCGATTACTGGTTTCGACATGACGCATCTTCTCGAATATGAGGAAGTATGCGCTGCCGCCGCAGCATATCTTCTGCACCGCATTGGAGCCATGGTTGACGGCCGTCGGTTTGTGATGAGTTGCGATGAGTTTCGCGCCTATTTGCTAAATCCTAAATTTGCGGCGGTCGTCGACAAGTTCCTGCTTACTGTCCGCAAAAACAATGGGATGCTGATACTGGCAACGCAGCAACCTGAGCATGTCCTGGAATCGCAGCTAGGCGCCAGTCTCGTCGCGCAATGTATGACGAAGATTTTCTATCCTTCACCCACGGCAGATCGATCGGCTTACATCGATGGACTGAAATGTACTGAAAAGGAATTTCAGGCGATCCGTGAAGACATGGCAGTAGGTAGCCGGAAGTTTCTGCTTAAACGAGAAAGCGGAAGCGTCGTCTGCGAATTCGATCTGCGGGAAATGCGCGAATATGTCGCCGTACTTTCGGGGCGCGCCAACACGGTGCGCTTCGCGGATCAGCTTCGCAAAGTACAGGGGGACAACCCATCAGCCTGGCTCAGCGAATTTATGGCTCGTTACCACGAGGCAAAAGATTGATCAAAGGTGGGGAACTATGAAGATCATGCAACTTGTTGCTGCGGCCATGGCCGTCAGCCTTCTTTCGGTCGGACCCGCGCGGGCGCAGTTCGTTGTCAGCGATCCGGCGACGGAAGCTGAGACGCTGGCGACGGCGCTCGAGACTGCGGCAAATCTCGAACAGACCATAACGATGGTGGCGATGTTAACCTCGGCTTATGGCGTCACCGGCCTACTAACTTCGCTCAACCAAAAAAATCAGTATCCCTCGACCAGGGACTTGGACACGGAAATGTTTTCGCCGCGAATGCCAATGTCGACCACGGCACGTGCGATCACCACCGATACAGATCGCGCCGTAGTTGGTGGCGACGCTGAAGCGGATCTGTTGCGATCGCAGATCACCGGTTCCGCAAATAGCGCGGGCATTGCGGCTGACAACCTGGAGACGATGGACAAACGCTTAACAGCGAATGCCGAGACCTCGACACAGCTTTCTCGCTCTCGCAATATCATGCAGGCAACCGTTACCAACGGTTTGCTTCTCAAGCAGATCCATGACGCAATGATTCAAAATGTACAGGCGACCAGCTTGTTAACGATGACCACCGCGCAGGCTGGCCTTCATGAGGCGGAAGAGGCGGCCGCTCAACGTAAGGAGCATCAAAAGACTGCGGTCATCTTTGGGGCCGTCCCCTGAGACTGGGCGACTTATTCGTGCCGCCCATCTGCACATTTCAGGATGCGAGTTCATTGTATCCGACATTCTGCGACAAGCCAGTCAAGGTCAGGTCCAAACGATGAATTTCACGATCCCGGCGCCGTTTACGGCCATTCATACGATCTTCGATCTAGCCTTTACGACAAGCCTGGACACAATGCTTGGGACGATCCAAGAGGCGGTGAGCGCGCCATTGGTCGCCTGCGTCACTCTTTGGATTATCGTTCAGGGTATTCTGGTCATGCGTGGCGAAATCGACACGCGCGGCGGTATCACTCGGGTGATCACGGTCACCGTCGTTGTTGCCCTTGTCGTCGGGCAGGCCAACTACCACGACTATGTGGTTTCAGTCTTTGAAGAGACGATTCCAAACTTTATTCAGCAGTTTAGTGGCAGCGGCCTGCCTCTGCAGACCATTCCCGCTCAGCTCGATACAATGTTCGCCCTAACCCAAGCTGCATTTCAGAGAATTGCATCTGAAATCGGCCCGATGAATGACCAGGATATCCTTGCTTTCCAGGGGGCTCAGTGGGTCTTTTACGGCACGCTCTGGTCTGCCTTCGGAATCTACGACGCCGTCGGAATTCTCACGAAAGTGCTTCTGGCGATCGGCCCTTTGATCCTCACGGGATATATCTTTGATCGCACGCGCGACATCGCGGCAAAGTGGATCGGGCAACTTATCACGTATGGTCTCCTACTTCTCCTGCTAAACCTCGTGGCGACAATAGTCATCCTAACCGAAGCGACTGCACTCACGCTTATGCTTGGTGTAATCACCCTTGCCGGTACGACCGCGGCCAAGATCATTGGTCTTTACGAACTCGACATGTTCTTTCTGACTGGTGACGCACTCATTGTCGCTTTGCCGGCAATCGCCGGCAACATCGGAGGCAGTTATTGGAGCGGCGCGACCCAATCTGCCAACAGCTTGTACCGTCGCTTCGCTCAGGTCGATCGTCGTTAGGTCCCGCAAAAAAATTCACGTCGGTGGAGAACTCTATGAAATATTGCCTGCTGTGCCTGGCTCTCGCTTTAGGCGGCTGCCAGACAAACGATAAATTGGCGAGCTGCAAAGGCCCAATATTCCCGCTGAATGTGGGGCGATGGCAGCCTACGCCGTCAGATCTTCAGCTCAGCAACGTAGGTGGTCGCCATGAAGGGGTCTGAATACGCCTTGCTAGTAGCGCGGGAAACCCTGGCTGAGCACTACAAGGAAGTGGAAGCTTTCCAAACTGCGCGTGCGAAATCAGCGCGGCGCCTCTCCAAGGTCATTGCAGCTGTCGCAACCATCGCGGTTTTGGGGAATGTTGCGCAAGCCTTCACAATTGCCACCATGGTGCCGCTGATCAGGCTTGTGCCGGTATATCTTTGGATACGGCCGGATGGCACCGTTGACAGCGAGGTGTCCGTCTCCCGATTGCCTGCAACTCAAGAGGAGGCCGTCGTTAACGCCTCACTGTGGGAGTATGTTCGGCTGCGCGAGAGCTATGATGCCGATACCGCCCAGTACGCCTATGACCTGGTCTCGAACTTCAGCGCCCCAATGGTGCGCCAAAATTATCAGCAATTCTTCAATTATCCCAATCCAACTTCGCCTCAAGTCATCCTCGGCAAACACGGCAGGCTAGAGGTCGAACACATCGCTTCGAATGATGTTACTCCGGGTGTGCAGCAAATTCGCTATAAGCGAACCCTCATCGTTGACGGCAAAATGCCGATGGCGAGCACTTGGACTGCTACGGTTCGTTATGAAAAGGTGACCAGCTTGCCCGGCAGATTGAGACTGACCAACCCGGGAGGCTTGGTTGTCACCTCCTACCAGACATCGGAAGATACCGTTTCGAACGCAGGCCACAGCGAACCATGACGAAAAAAGCATTTCTCACTCTGGCATGTTTACTTTTTGCGGCGATTGGCGCGAGGGCTGAAGACACGCCAACGGCGGGCAGACTTGATCCGCGCATGCGTTATCTCGCTTACAATCCCGATCAAGTGGTGCGCCTTTCAACGGCGGTTGGAGCCACTTTGGTTGTTACTTTCGGGGCTAACGAAACGGTGACAGCTGTTGCCGTTTCCAATAGCAAAGATCTCGCGGCCCTTCCACGCGGAAATTATCTTTTCTTCAAGGCTAGCAAGGTTCTCCCACCCCAGCCAGTGGTCGTGCTAACTGCGAGTGACGCCGGTATGCGACGCTACGTTTTCAGCATCTCTTCCAAGACGCTGCCGCACCTCGATAAAGAGCAGGCCGATCTCTACTATAGCGTACAATTCGCTTACCCTGCCGATGACGCAGCGGCTCGCCAGAAGGCGGCACAAGAGAAGGCTGTTGCAGACCGTATACGTGCGGAAGCGCAATATCAACAGAGAGCAGAGGGTTTATTGGAGCAGCCTGCCACGACCGTTGGTGCCGAGGACAAGAATTGGCACTATGTCGCTCAGGGCGATCGTTCGCTGTTGCCGCTCGAAGTCTTCGATGATGGATTTACGACGGTATTTCACTTCCCAGGTAATGTACGCATACCCTCCATCTACACGATAAATCCGGATGGAAAGGAAGCTGTCGCTAACTATTCAGTCAAAGGGAGCTATGTCGAGATTTCTTCGGTTTCCCGTGGTTGGCGTCTGAGGGATGGCCACACGGTATTATGCATTTGGAATACCGCCTACGATCCCGTCGGCCGCAGGCCGGAGACGGGCACTGTGAGGCCCGATGTGAAGCGCGTCCTAAAGGAGGTGAGAGGATGAACGACGACAATCAGCAATCGGCGCATGATGTCGATGCGTCGGGGTCCCTGGTCTCCGACACACATCACCGGCGCCTTTCGGGGGCTCAAAAGTTGATCGTAGGAGGTGTAGTTCTCGCGCTATCACTTAGCCTCATTTGGCTTGGCGGGCGTGAAAAGAAGGAAAACGGGGACGCACCCCCGTCAACCATGATCGCCACGAACACCAAGCCATTTCATCCGGCTCCGATTGACGTTACACTTGATCCTCCGGCTGCCCAGGAAGCTGTTCAGCCGACTGCTCCTCCGCCAGCACGAAGTGAGCCGGAACGGCATGAGCCGCGGCCGGAAGAAACACCGATTTTTGCGTACACCAGTGGTGATCAAGGGACCAGCAAGCGCGTTCAACAAGGCGAAACGGACCGAAGACGCGAAGGCAATGGGGAAGACAGTCCTTTGCCGAAGGTCGAAGTGTCCGCCGAGAATGATCTCTCGATACGCATGAAGCCCACCGAGCTGCAGCCCACCAGGGCTACGCTCTTGCCTCATCCCGACTTCATGGTGACGGAGGGGACGATTATTCCATGTATCTTGCAAACGGCAATCGACACCAGTCTGGCAGGCTATGTAAAATGCGTGTTACCCTGGGATGTTCGTGGAACAACGAACAACGTTGTGCTTCTTGATCGCGGCACCACCGTTGTTGGCGAGATCCAGCGCGGTTTGCAACAGGGAGATGCGCGTGTTTTTGTGCTCTGGGATCGGGCGGAGACACCCGACCATGCCATGATTTCGCTTGCGTCACCAAGCGCTGACGAACTCGGTCGCTCGGGATTGCCGGGCACCGTCGACAATCACTTCTGGCAGCGCTTTAGCGGGGCCATGCTCTTGAGTGTCGTCCAAGGTGCCTTCCAGGCAGCGAGCACCTACGCTGGCAGCTCGGGTGGAGGGACGAGCTTCAACAGCGTCCAGAATAACGGTGAACAAACGGCAGACACAGCCCTCAAGGCCACGATCAACATACCGCCAACCCTGAAGAAGAATCAGGGCGACACGGTCTCCATTTTTGTCGCACGGGATCTCGATTTCTCAGGCATATACCAGCTTCGTATGGCTGGTCGCGCGGCGCGGGGGCGGGATCGCCGTCCATAACGAATTCAACTTATCACTTACAGATGGAGATACGATACAAATGGAGGTGGATCCGCAATTACGAATCCTTCTCAAGCCGATTTTGGAATGGCTCGATGACCCGCGGACCGAAGAAGTTGCGATAAATCGACCTGGGGAGGCATTTGTGCGCCAGGCCGGCGCCTTCCTCAAGTTCCCTTTGCCTGTCTCCTATGACGATCTCGAAGATATCGCTATTTTAGCAGGCGCGCTGAGAAAACAGGACGTTGGACCACGCAACCCACTTTGCGCAACTGAACTTCCAGACGGCGAGCGGCTGCAGATCTGTTTGCCGCCGACGGTACCATCGGGCACCGTCAGCTTGACGATTCGACGGCCAAGTTCCCGTGTTTCTAGTCTCAAAGAAGTCTCGTCCCGTTACGATGCTCCGAGGTGGAATCAGTGGAAGGAACGAAAAAAACGGCATGATCAGCATGATGAAGCTATCCTTCGGTACTATGACAACGGGGATCTGGAGGCGTTTCTGCACGCATGTGTCGTTGGTCGGTTGACGATGCTGCTTTGCGGACCCACCGGGAGTGGCAAGACAACGATGAGCAAGACCTTGATCAACGCTATCCCGCCGCAGGAAAGGCTGATTACCATCGAAGATACGCTCGAACTCGTCATTCCACACGAGAACCACGTAAGGCTGCTTTATTCTAAGAATGGGGCTGGGCTGGGCGCAGTGACCGCTGAGCACCTGCTACAGGCTAG
Organism: Agrobacterium rosae; assembly: GCF_002915175.1. Classification (GTDB taxonomy): domain Bacteria; phylum Pseudomonadota; class Alphaproteobacteria; order Rhizobiales; family Rhizobiaceae; genus Agrobacterium; species Agrobacterium rosae. Next base: position 9,306 of record NZ_NXEJ01000013.1, read on the forward strand.
CCTGCGCATGCGACCGGACCGAATACTGCTCGGCGAGATACGCGACGATGCCGCGTGGGCTTATCTGAGTGAAGTCGTCTCAGGGCATCCGGGATCGATTTCCACAATACATGGTGCCAATCCCGTCCAAGGTTTCAAAAAGCTATTTTCGCTCGTGAAAAGCAGCGCTCAGGGGGCTAGCTTGGAAGATCGCACCCTGATTGACATGCTCGCAACCGCAGTTGATGTCATCGTACCCTTCCGTGCCCACGGTGACATTTACGAGGTGGGCGAAATCTGGCTCGCTGCCGATGCGCGCCGGCGCGGTGAGACAATAGGCGATCTTCTTAACCAGCAGTAGTTGTGATCCATGTTTCTAAATGCCGCATGGCGCGTTGTAGAATTACGTTTGTAGCAATGCTCAGCAATCTTTGTCATCAAACGGAGACATCTAGTTTGCATTTCTGTCGTGCGCGGTTTGGTCGAAATCTTGCCGAAATGCCCGTGTAGTGAGAGAAAATTAAAGAGTGGAGTCTAACAAATACAACCTTTACGTGTATAAATTCTGTTGAGCTGCAAATGGCTGGCCAGGATCCTAGATTGAGAGGTGAACCGTTGAAACACGTTCTTGTCATCGATGACGATGTCGCTATGCGGCATCTTATAGTCGAGTATCTTACGATCCATGCCTTTAAGGTGACTGCGGTAGCCGACAGCAAGCAGTTCAATCGTGTACTCTGCTCCGAGACGGTCGATGTCGTGGTCGTCGATCTTAATTTGGGTCGCGAAGATGGGCTTGAAATTGTTCGTAGTCTGGCCACGAAGTCCGATGTTCCAATCATAATTATTAGCGGCGCTCGCCTCGAAGAGGCGGACAAAGTTATTGCGCTCGAGTTGGGAGCAACCGATTTTATTGCCAAGCCTTTTGGGACGCGGGAATTTCTGGCGCGCATCCGTGTTGCGTTACGCGTGCGGCCCAGTGTCGCGCGAACCAAAGATCGACGCTCATTTAGTTTCGCTGACTGGACACTTAATCTCAGGCGACGCCGCTTGATTTCGGAAGAGGGCAGTGAGGTGAAACTCACGGCAGGTGAGTTTAATCTCCTGGTTGCTTTCCTGGAGAAGCCGCGCGACGTCCTATCCCGGGAGCAGCTTCTGATCGCCAGTCGGGTACGCGAGGAGGAGGTGTATGACAGAAGTATTGATGTCCTCATTTTGCGGCTGCGCCGGAAGCTTGAGGGGGATCCGACGACCCCTCAGTTGATCAAGACTGCAAGAGGTGCTGGCTATTTCTTTGACGCTGACGTGGATGTTTCGTACGGGGGTGTGATGGCGGCCTGAGGTAGAGGTGCATTTCGCCTTTAGCAATCTGTTCCCAACGTGAGCAGATTGCTATGCGGCTTGGCAAAGCTGCCTTTCCTCGGTACTATCCGAAAAACTCAGCACTGCGGAGTGATTGGATGGGTCCTATCTTTTGAGAGATCAGCTGTTCGTTGCCTTCTCCCGAGCAAAGAAACATGCAAGCGCTGCGGTAGCCAGCTTGTGGCCGAAAGCCCGGGCGGTCTCCAATCCCAATGGATCAAAGTGATTGCGAGCGGCTTCTATTAGCGAGACCGGGAACATGCGGGAGGTCTGAACGATGATTGATTTTTCGAAAGCTGTGTGAGGGATCGGATAACTCTTCGGAGCCGCACGAAACGATCCATCCGCCAGCATGTTTTCAAAATCGCCAAGCGCACGGCGCAAGATCATTTGTAGCGACTTGGAAGGACTGTATTGCAGGATCAGGTTGTCATATATCTTCGATACTTCAGGCGCGGGCGGGCGCGCTGAAAGGAAGACCTGGATCTTTTCTGGCGCTGTCGTCGAACTCAAAGCATCCACGGTCAGCATCGATTGCTGATCAGAGCTGTGACAACGCTTGGCGGTGGCTGGGGCAGGTCGTCGATCTTCCTCGTCGAGATTTTCAGGCGGCTGCGGCAGGGTCGAGTTTTGGGTGGCAACAGGCAAAGAAGGATGGACGATTTCGGGTCGAGCGGCGGCAAGCCGCCTGGCCTCCCCGACAGACAAAGCGGGTTTGCGAATTCCCATCTTCACCCCTCCAAGGCTTCGCTAACCAATTTGGAGATAGTGACGAGTTCCTCCATGGCGATTCTGAGATTCCGTTCGAGGAGGCGCATTGTCGGATCGGTTCTCATATTCAGCAATGTGAGATGCAACATGCCACGTTCCTTCATCGCGGCAAATGCGTCTCTCTCGTGCATGGGAGACTGTACAACTGGAAGGCTTGCGAGCATGTCCGACATCGCGCGCTGCGATGTGGTCAATCGACCAACCGGCACGCGTTGGCGCAATACGGCTGTCGGAATTGCCAAGTTCTCGCTCAGCAGCAGTTCAATGACATAGCGGTAGGTCGACAATGCTTCATCGATATCGAGCGGAGTTAACATGGTCGGGATCAGAAGCAGGTTTGAGCTGGCAATGATCGTGTTGTTGAGTTCGCTCGAACCACCATGCGTATCGGCCAGCGCATAATCAAATCCCTGGAGTTCGGCGTCCTCATAGGCCGCCTCAAGGAGTGCCATTTCCTCGGCGGCGTAGACTTCGCAGAAGGAGCCCCAGGTATTGCTGCGAAGGGCGTTTTCTTTCCATCGCGTTAGTGGTCGGTTTTCATCAGCGTCGAAGAGAGCCAATCGTTTGCCGTCACTTGCAAAGGCGGCGCAAAGACCCATGAGTGCCGTGGTTTTGCCGGCTCCTCCCTTGAAGGAGCAAAATGTCAGAAGTTTCATGTCCTTATCCTGTCGATTTTGTGAAGCGGAAGTGCGTCTGTACTTTTATTTGTGTGTATGATTTTGCGATAATTCATGAGTAATGTAGTAATTACCTGATTTTATATTTCAATTTTATTGTAATATAATTTCAATTGTAATAATATAAAAATAAATATCCCTTATGTGTTCTTGATTTCGTTTTGTATATGGCTAGATTCCCATCTGCCACGACGAGGAAATGCTACGGCGGGGCAAGTTCAGATCTTTCCGTCTTCTATGGAGGAAGCTATGTCGCAAGGCAGTAGGCCCACCTCAAGTGACATTGCCGTCAACCAGCGCGAATGCGTGAAGGTTGAAGGCTTCAAGGTCGTCAGTACCCGATTAAGATCGGCCGAATATGAGAGTTTTTCTCATCAGGCACGCTTGCTGGGCCTCTCCGACAGCATGGCCATACGGGTTGCGGTGCGCCGCATTGGTGGCTTTCTTGAAATCGACGCAGAGACTCGTCATAGGATGGAGGCCATACTACAATCCATAGGAACACTCTCAAGCAACATTGCCGCGCTGCTATCTGCCTATGCCGAAAATCCGACAATGGATTTGGAGGCTTTGCGAGCTGAACGTATCGCCTTCGGTAAATCTTTCGCTGACCTCGACGGCTTGCTCCGTTCCATTTTGTCCGTATCACGGCGGCGGATCGACGGTTGCTCGCTGCTGAAAGACGCCTTGTAGCACTGACGTAGCACTTGGCGGGGAACATATTCGATGCCCGATCGAGCTCAAGTTATCATTCGCATTGTGCCGGGAGGTGGCACCAAGACCCTTCAACAAATTATCAATCAGTTGGAGTATCTATCCCGGAAGGGCAGGCTGGAGCTGCAGCGTTCAGCCCGACATCTCGATATTCCCCTGCCACCGGATCAAATCCACGAACTTGCCCGAAGCTGGGTTCAAGAGACTGGAACTTATGACGAAAGTCAGCCAGACGAGGAAAGGCAACAGGAGTTGACCACCCATATTATTGTAAGCTTCCCCGCGGGTACAAGCCAGGTAGCGGCTTATGCGGCGAGCCGGGAGTGGGCAGCCGAGATGTTCGGGTCAGGCGCAGGGGGGGGCCGATACAACTATCTTACGGCCTTCCACATCGATCGCGACCACCCACATCTGCATGTCGTCGTCAATCGGCGCGAACTTTTAGGACACGGCTGGCTGAAGATATCTCGGCGCCATCCCCAACTGAATTACGACGCCCTGCGCATAAAGATGGCCGAGATTTCACTTCGTCATGGCATTGCCCTCGATGCGAGCCGACGAGCAGAACGTGGCATCACCGAGCGGCCGATCACTTATGCCCAATATCGGCGCCTTGAGCGGGAGCAGGCTCGCCAAATCCGTTTCGAAGACGCGGATTTGGAACAGTCGTCGCCGCAAGGAGATCATCCAGAATTCAGCCAACCTTTCGATACATCCCCATTTGAAGCATCCGCGGGCGGACCGGAGGACATGCCTCGGCCCAACAATCGGCAGAATGAGTCGCAAGTTCATCTCCAGGAGCCAGCTGGTGTCAGCAACGAAGCCGGTGTCCTTGTGCGGGTTGCATTGGAGACGGAGCGCCTTGCTCAACCATTCGTTTCCGAAACCATTCTCGCGGACGACATAGGGAGCGGCTCTTCGCGTGTTGCCGAGGGCCGTGTGGAGAGCGCAAACCGCACTCCCGATATTCCTCGCGCAGCAACTGAAGCTGCCACGCACACGACACACGACCGGCAGCGGCGTGCAAAGCGTCCTCATGATGACGACGGAGGGCCGAGTGGAGCAAAACGTGTGACATTGGAAGGCATCGCGGTTGGGCCCCAGGCGAACGCCGGCGAACAGGATGGCAGTAGTGGCCCCTTAGTACGGCAAGCTGGAACGTCTCGGCCATCTCCACCGACGGCCACGACGCGGGCCAGCACCGCAACCGATTCATTGTCTGCTACAGCCCACCTCCAGCAACGGAGAGGTGTCCCTTCAAAGCGTCCGCGTGAAGATGATGATGGAGAACCGAGTGAACGCAAACGCGAGAGAGATGAGCGCAGCAAGGACGGGCGTGGGGGAAATAGGAGATAGAGAAGGACCGAGTGATGGCAAATGAAGAGTTCACCAGACACTATGCGTGGCCCGTTCCTGTGGCTTCGAATGATGAAGGGCGTGGGACCGCGCGGATCCCCATCCAGGCACAATCAATCGTTGCTGGAGAAGACGGTCGGGACACTTCGGTCCCAACGGCTTTGTCGCGACCGCCAATTGAAGATATGCCGCACGGCGTCCAAGAAACATCGGCGAGTGGCGGACGACTGGGAGCGGCCCGTCTGCGGGATCCCGTAATCCCGCCAGGAATATCCGAAGCCCGCACGGACCTATCCGCAATTTTGCGGAAAAAAAGCGGTTCTTTCCGCACCGGTATGCAGTATCTGCGTGAGCTTGAACGGGAAAATCTTGATAAACAAGACAGGGAAGCCAGTGCGTTGCCAGATTTAAGTGCAAGGGGCATAAAGCGACCGCGCGAAATTGAGTATCCCGGCAATGCAAGCGGATTAACCATAAAGAGGCAAGACGGCTTAGGCATAGAGATCAATACTATCTCGGCATCTTCGCCCGTGAACCGGGCCGCGCATTCGTCGAACTGGCAAGGCGCGCCGGAACCGGGCGTGTACAATGTTCAGCCATCGGCAGATAGAGCACAGAAATCTGCGCAGGAAAGTTCGACGTTTCCCGATGGCACTCCTGTTTCCGCTCTCTATTCAGGCCCACTCGCAGAATGGTTCGAGAGGGATACTGGCAGCGAGACGACCAGGAATTCAGGCAACACCATTTCGTCACCGCTCCGAGGGCTGGAGGAGTTCGGCGATTCCGCGGACAGCCGGTATCTTGGGCGCGAAGCTCAGAGTCTTTCAGTTACCGTAACAACGCCTAATTCGAATGCTGAGGCAAGTTCTCATAGCGCACACACTGAAACTCTCGACGATGTCAGCAGTGACCGCTCGAGCGAACAGGGGAGGGGTGCCCTTGGCGCCGCAATCCTTGGATCCCATCATGACCTTTCACCGCGTGCGCAGAAGTTATCACAAACAAACCGCGATTCCCCTGAACTGACCGACGCCGACCTGGCAAAAGTCGATGCGGTGTTCGAATCTCTCTCCAAGGGGCCCCCGGCCGGGGAGAGCGCCGCACCGGACTTTCGTGAGCGCGGACCAGGCGGCGCTTTCCAGAAAGAAGGCGTGTCCGACAGGGCGAACGGGGTGCCCACTAACTGGGAGGTACCTTTTGGTCGCGGTGGCGGGCATTCACCGCAAGCGCTGAGGTCCTCAGGAGTGGAGCTCGATGACTTCCCTGATTTCACCGAGGCCGAACTGGCAAAAATCGACGCACTAGTCGAATCTCACTCCAACAGATCTTTATCAGTGCGAAATATAGTACCAGATTTGCGCGGAGCGGGAGCAGACAACGTTTTCCGGAAAGAAGGCGTTGTCGAACGCGCGGAGAAGATGCCGATCGATAGTGTGAGTCTTACCAGACTGAATGGCGAGCGTTCACGTTCACCGAAGACATCGCAAGCAAGCCTTGACGATTTCCCCGATCTAACCGATGCCGATCTGGCCCATATCGAAGAGTCGGAGCGGATCGCAAGAACTGCTGTTGAAAAGGGGAAGCAAAAAATCTCGACCGAAGCCGATACGCGGTTTGATTTGGGCAACTCTTCTGCACCCCGGGTTAGCCCTCGATCGGTTACCCCGTTGGTTCCCAATGCCAATCAGCCGATTACATCGTGGTTCTACGAGGCACAAAAGACTTGTGACAAATTGGTAGAGAACACTTACGTGAAGCCGGCCGTTGACAGTTCTAGGGCGCGAAATGACGTCGAAAACACCGCTGCCAGGCTTGGTGACCCTGCTCCTGCTTTGGGGCATGACAATCTTGGTAGAACTCGCGCGTTAACGCCCGTTCGCGACGTGATGTCTAGACCCAGCGCGGACCGACAACTGGCTAGTCATGCGGCAGAACATTCGGCAATAGACGACATTTGGAAACGGGATGACCGTGATCGCAGGACACACCCTTATAGAGGATTGGATTCGCGTTCACGTGAAGGTTACGGGCGGTAAAGGCTGTGTTGTTCGCAGCAACACCCAAATCAAAAGCCCTATTTGCGATCGATCGAAGAATCTCGGTGAAGTGATGAATTCGAGCAAGACCACGCCCCAGCGTTTAGCTGTCAGCATCGTATGTTCGCTGGCAGCCGGTTTTTGCGCGGCAAGTCTCTATGTAACATTTCGCCATGGTTTCAATGGCGAAGCGATGATGACGTTTAGCGTCTTCGCCTTTTGGTACGAGACCCCGCTCTATATGGGTCATGCGACCCCCGTCTTCTATTGCGGTTTAGCCATTGTCGTCTCGACGTCTATTGTTGTGCTGTTAAGCCAACTTATCATATCGTTTCGCAATCACGAGCATCATGGCACGGCTCGTTGGGCGGGATTTGGCGAAATGCGGCACGCCGGTTACCTGCAGCGCTATAATGGTATCAAGGGGCCGATCTTTGGCAAGACGTGTGGCCCTCGTTGGTTCGGCAGCTATCTGACCAATGGCGAACAGCCTCACAGTCTTGTTGTCGCGCCAACGCGCGCCGGCAAAGGCGTTGGCGTCGTTATTCCGACGCTCCTAACCTTCAAGGGTTCGGTGATAGCCCTCGACGTCAAAGGCGAGCTTTTTGAGCTGACTTCCAGAGCACGCAAAGCGGGCGGCGACGCCGTTTTCAAGTTCTCACCTCTGGATCCAGAGCGACGGACTCATTGTTACAATCCCGTCCTCGATATTGCAGCTTTACCGCCCGAGCGGCAGTTTACCGAGACGCGCCGCCTCGCCGCAAACCTCATCACGGCCAAAGGCAAGGGAGCGGAAGGCTTTATCGACGGCGCGCGGGACCTTTTCGTTGCGGGCATCCTTACCTGTATTGAGCGCGGTACGCCAACAATTGGTGCGGTCTACGACTTATTTGCTCAACCTGGAGAGAAGTACAAACTTTTTGCGGACCTCGCGGAAGAAAGCCGAAATAAAGAGGCTCAGCGTATTTTCGACAATATGGCGGGTAACGACACGAAAATTTTGACTTCTTATACATCAGTGCTCGGCGACGGCGGACTTAACCTGTGGGCTGATCCATTGGTTAAAGCAGCGACAAGTCGATCAGATTTTTCCGTCTATGATCTGCGTCGGAAGAGGACCTGCGTCTATCTTTGCGTCAGCCCCAACGACCTCGAGGTCGTGGCGCCATTGATGCGCCTCCTTTTTCAGCAGGTCGTGTCAATTCTGCAGCGATCACTGCCAGGTAAAGATGAGCGGCATGAAGTTTTGTTTCTCCTTGACGAATTTAAACACCTGGGGAAGCTTGAGGCAATCGAGACCGCGATTACAACCATCGCCGGTTACAAAGGCCGCTTCATGTTTATTATTCAGAGTCTCTCGGCCTTGACGGGCACCTACGATGACGCGGGCAAACAAAACTTTCTCAGTAACACTGGCGTGCAAGTATTTATGGCCACGGCCGACGACGAAACACCGACCTATATCTCAAAAGCTATCGGCGACTATACGTTCAAGGCGCGTTCGACCTCATACAGTCAAGCCCGAATGTTCGATCATAACATCCAGATTTCCGATCAGGGGGCGCCGCTTTTGCGCCCCGAACAAGTGCGCTTGCTTGACGATAACAATGAAATCGTCCTTATTAAAGGGCATCCGCCTCTCAAACTACGAAAGGTGCGATATTATTCCGATCGTATGCTGAGGCGCCTTTTCGAATGCCAAATTGGCGCCCTCCCTGAGCCCGCATCTTTGATGCTTTCGGAAGGTGTCCATCGGGATGGGCAAGACCTCAGTCAACAAGCCGCCGTCACGGAGGCGCAGGGCTTAGGTGCCATCGATTCGATACCTAATAATATGGAAGCCGCTACACCGCAAAACAGTGAAATGGATGACGAGCAGGACAGCCTCCCAACTGGAATTGACGTCCCCCAGGGCCTTATTGAAAGCGATGAGGTGAAAGAAGACGCCGGTGGCGTGGTGCCAGATTTCGGTGTTTCAGCTGAAATGGCTCCAGCTATGATTGCACAACAGCAGCTGCTGGAGCAGATCATTGCGCTTCAGCAACGATATGGACCCGCGTCCTCGCACTCGGTGAAATGACTTCAAGCTGCCTTTCACATTGGAATCATTCGATGCGGGGCGTCGTCAGATATTCCGGTTGTATCGAATGCGGAGCTAGACCCCGAGGTTGCCGATTAAGCAGATATCGCCATGAGACCTTCAGGAAACCCGAACGTCGATCTTAGCGGTTCGACTGCATCGCTTGCCGAAGTTCCCGCCGGAGCTACCCCTGTCCTTAATCTAATCGAGCCCAGGAACCGTCCGGCTGACGACTCGCTTGAGGGCCAAACCGATCGCGGCGAGCATCCATCTGCATCATTTGACTATGATGGCATGAAGCTTGGCGCCGCGGAGCGTGAAGCATACGAGAACTGGTGTCCATCGAACCGGCCTACATGGAAAGATCTGGTACTCAGGGCGCGCCTTGATGCAATCGACAGTTCCGCTTGGCTCCCCGATTTGGGCGAGGAGTCGCCTTTGATCTTCAGATATGAAGGGATTCCGCTGGGTGAGGGGGAACGGCAAGCCTACAAAGAATGGCAAGAGGAGGCTCAGCCCACATGGGAAGACCTCGTTGTCAACGCACGAATGGCGGTACCTGATCCTTGTGCTGACGTTGCAGACGAGCACAATCCCCTCAAAGAAGGCGAGGAGTTTCGGTCTGAAGCGTCGAAACGCAAGCGGAAAAAACCGATCGACCAGGACGAGAATTCTCCTACATCGTTTTACTATGACGGGATGAGGCTCGGAGAACCCGAGCGCGAGGCATATGATAACTGGGGCAACGCGGAGCCGCCCACGTGGAAAGACCTGGTACTTAAGGCGCGCCTTGATGCAATTGACAGCTCCGCCTGGCTCTTTGCTTCAGAAGGGTCTTCCTCGACTTTTGAGTATGAGGGAATTCCACTGGGTGAGGGGGAACGGCAAGCCTACAAAGAATGGCAAGAGGACGCTCAGCCCACGTGGGAGGACCTCGTCATTAATGCACGCATGGCAGAACTCGACCATCCTTCTTGGATTACAGACGAGCACAATTCCCTTGAAGAAAACTTAGAGTTTCGGCCCGATGCAAGACAGGCCAGCCTGAAGGACTCGACCGACCAGCGGAAGAGTTCTTCCGCGTCATTTATCTATGATGGAATGAAGCTCGGGGAACCCGAGCATGCTGCATACGAGAACTGGAGCAAACCGGAACGACCGTCATGGGAAGCCCTCATCCTAGATGCGCGCCAGGCTTCCATAGCAAGCTCTTCGGTTTCGAATTCGTTACTTGCAAAGACATCCTCGCCAGTCTTTCTATACGAGGGAATGTCGCTAGGGGATGCGGAACGTCAAGCGTATGGAAGGTGGAGGCAGCCTGCCCAACCGCGATGGCAAAATCTTGTGGTGAACGCGCGCCTTGCGGATCTTGATCCGTTGGCCTGGATTCCCGATGAACATGATCCGTTTGCGGAAGCCGAGGCGCTTAGCCCCACTTCGCAATCGAGTGGCGCCAACAAGTCCAACCGCGCTTTGGGTAATCAATCAGATTCAGGCCGGCCCGCCTTCGCATATCTGGCAGCACAAGAGGCGAGTCACCTGCAATCACCGGCATGCTCACAATTGGAAACGAGGCGTGCATTAAATTTCGGGTCGCCTGGACCGGATGCAAATCCAACGGAAAGCATCGCCAAATGTAATCGTTTGGATGGCGTCAGTAAAATTAAGCGATTAGGCACCAAAGGCCGCCGGGCAGTAAACGCGACTATTCACGGCGGCAAGTTCGGTGCGCAAGGACTGTTGTCCGAAGATTGCGGACAAGCGGCTGAGCCCTCTCCGTCGGAACAAACTACTCGGCCGCGAACCGATAATATTGGTACCTATGCAAGCCGGAAAAACGAACGAGCTCGGCTGGCTACAGAGACCGGGAAATACGAATCGGAGCACATTTTCGGATTTAAGGTCGTCCACGATACTTTGCGGGCGACCAAAGAAGGCCGTCGTCTCGAAAGGCCAATGCCGGCATACCTCGAATACAAGGAGCTTCATCGGCAACACGTAGGGACAGGAAGAGGACGGACTGGACTGGTCGGGCGCGGATGGCCAGATGATGCGAGCTATCGCGCAGATCAAAGGGCAACCCTGTCGGACCCTGTTGCGTCCGCGGAAGGTGCAACAGCTTCAAATGGGTACCAGTTGAACCAGCTGGGCTACGCGCACCAGCTCGCCACCCATGGTCTCCAAAGTGAAACGCCCGATGGGGTTACCATGCCAATTCAAGTTGCGACAATTAGCTACAACTATACAGTGAGTCGTGATCCGGTCCTTTCACCACCCAGCAAAGAACAAGCGCCCCCATTGCTACACCTTGGGCCTCGTGGGCAAACGGAAGCTGTGCTTGCCCGCGAGACCGCATTGACCGGAAAATGGCCAACTCTCGAGCGTGAGTGTCAAGTGTATCAGCGGTTTTTGGCCCTGTACGACGTAAAGAAGGATCTGGACGCCAAACAACTTGGTGTACGGCAGAAAAAGCAGGCACTCGTTGCGGCGTTGAACCGGACCGCCGGCTTAATTGGCGCGTCACCTTTGGAAGCTCAATCGTCGACCGCTAAGGTTGAATATACTACCGACGAGCCCGATGAACGACGGGTTTATGATCCGCGCGATCGAGGCAGAGACAAAGCGTTCAATCGCTGACAAAGTCGCCTAGACAATGATTGTTACGGACTTCGCAATCGATTTCTTGACAGCAGTGCCATTCAACTTTTGATCCACCATCTGCTTGTCTCGTCCCTGGAAAATAATCGGCGGAGAAACGCACGACAGCTTCTATTGCCAAGCCCCGTGCGATCGATCTCATGGCATATTCCCGTTATGGTCGATTTTTCGAGGGGCCGCGCAACCTCTCTCAGCAAAGATGAAGTTCTCGCGGGTCCGCCATGGGTCTCCAGGAAAATCCTGGGCGTCACGGTCGGTAAAGAATTGAAGACTTTAAGCAAACGCGAGCTTGACGCTCAAAGATTACGCGCCGCGGAACGCGCCCTCGATAAACAAGTCTGGCAGAATCCTCCCGTTAACCCCTCCCGGTCGCAACGAGGAGATGCCAATAGTCATCTTCGAAACGAACGCGATGAGCGGCTAGAGTCGGAGATGACGATCGCGCATCAAGCCGCTTCCGTCTCCGTTGGCGAGGATCGCCAAGCTCTTGATGCCGCTCGATCGACCTTGAATGAACTGCACAACTCGCCATCGTCGGATGATAGGGCAAACTTGAGTTCGCCGAGAGCCGAAATTTGCGACCGTACAACGTATCCGCCGTCTCCATCCCATTGAATACGGATATTCCTGAGCATTGAGGTCCGTGCCAATACGTCTCCGGCAAGAGCTGGAGATTTGGCATGGCGGATGATGAGGGATTTGCTGGGCGCTTTGAGATTGTCGAGGCGCGTCGAGGAATACTATCCCCCTCGACAAGCGAAGAGTCTGATCCGTGGGGTCGAGGCCGTGCAGAACACCGTAAACGCTAACGGCGGGATCCCGAATGACCAGTCATTGTGGCATTCCGAAAGAATTACATTCACACGGCACCGGTTACTCGATCACTATCTCCTGCGGCCTTATTCGATAAAGTCGTGCTAACTCCGTGACTTGGCAAGAATTACATATGAAACGCGATATTCGTTTAATGACGGAGGCTCGGATGGTAGATTCACCGAAGGCTCAATTCTATTAGGAGTCTTGATTGTGTCCGAAGAGTGACTGCCGCTGCAGCAGCCTAGAAAGCAATGCACGGTGATGATGTTGATCGGACGGCTTTCGTCCCGCCAGGCTACCGGCTGAAGCCGCTTACGTCGATAGTCAAGTTGACCTGGCGGCAAACCGACAACCTCACTGTGTGACTTGTTTTGAGCGACTTTTGGTTCAAGAGAAAGATGAAAACCGTCGACGATTGTGGGCTTCCGGCAAAGCATGCGCCACGTCTGAAGAGAGTTGTGCAGGAGGCCCTACACTCGCACCGGGCCATTCGGGGCCATGAAGATGGAGCAAACCTTAATTTGCACCGATAATTTTCCGTTCGATGGAGTTGGGCTGGGCAGGATCGGAGCGGAAGGCACTAGGAAAAGCGTAATTTCTGTAGGAGAAACAATGATATGGTGATCATCAAGCTAAATGCGAATAAAAACATGCCTGTCTTGGCGGTTGAGAAGCCGCAAGAAATTCACAAAGAGGAGTTGAGCGACCATCACCAGTCAAATGGCTTTACGAGTTTGGATCTCGAAATGATTGAACTGGAGAATTTTGTCCTTCACTGCCCGCTCCCCGAAGAAAACCTAGCCGGCTAAAAGGAGTTAGACGATGGATCCGAAGGCCGAAGGCAATGGTGAAAATATCACTGAGACCGCAGCAGGCAATGTCGAAACTTCTGATTTCGTGAATTTGAAGCGCCAGAAGAGGGAGGGCGTAAATTCCACCGGGATGTCCGAAATTGATATGACGGGTAGCCAAGAAACTCCCGAACACAACATGCACGGAAGCCCGACTCACACGGATGATCTCGGCCCGCGGTTGGATGCGGACATGCTCGATTCTCAGTCAAGTCATGTTTCTAGCAGCGCTCAAGGCAATCGGTCTGAGGTTGAAAATGAGCTATCCAACTTATTCGCGAAGATGGCTTTACCAGGCCATGATCGGCGTACCGACGAGTATATTCTTGTGCGGCAAACCGGACAAGACAAGTTCGCAGGTACTACTAAAGGTAACCTCGATCATCTGCCCACCAAGGCGGAATTCAATGCGAGCTGCCGGCTCTATAGGGATGGAGTCGGCAACTACTATCCCCCGCCCCTCGCATTCGAGAGGATCGATATCCCGGAGCAATTGGCTGCACAATTGCATAACCTGGAGCCAAGAGAACAGAGTAAACAGTGTTTTCAGTACAAGTTGGAAGTCTGGAATCGCGCTCACGCAGAGATGGGCATCACTGGCACCGACATCTTCTATCAAACAGACAAGAATATTAAGCTCGACCGAAATTATAAATTGAGGCCTGAGGATAGATATATACAAACAGAGAAATACGGGCGCAGAGAAATTCAAAAACGCTATGAGCACCAGTTTCAAGCTGGTTCACTGCTGCCGGATATCTTAATCAAGACCCCGCAAAATGATATACATTTCTCGTACAGGTTTGCGGGCGACGCTTACGCTAACAAGCGATTTGAGGAATTCGAACGCGCAATCAAAACTAAATACGGTAGCGATACCGAGATCAAGCTCAAATCCAAATCTGGGATTATGCATGACTCCAAATATTTGGAATCATGGGAGCGGGGCAGTGCGGATATCCGTTTCGCAGAGTTCGCCGGCGAGAATCGAGCTCACAACAAGCAGTTTCCGGCTGCGACTGTGAATATGGGAAGGCAGCCAGATGGCCAGGGAGGCATGACTCGCGATCGCCATGTAAGCGTTGACTACCTATTGCAAAACCTACCCAACTCCCCTTGGACGCAAGCCTTGAAAGAGGGAAAGTTGTGGGATCGAGTTCAGGTCCTTGCTCGCGACGGAAACCGTTACATGTCACCTTCAAGACTGGAATATTCCGACCCCGAACACTTTACCCAACTGATGGATAAAGTTGGTCTGCCCGTGTCGATGGGTCGGCAAAGTCATGCGAATAGTGTCAAGTTTGAGCAGTTTGACAGACAGGCAGCGGTTATTGTTGCGGATGGCCCGAACTTACGTGAGGTTCCAGATTTGTCCCCGGAAAAGTTGCAACAACTGTCTCAAAAAGATGTCCTGATAGCGGATCGCAATGAAAAGGGGCAAAGAACCGGCACTTACACTAATGTTGTGGAATATGAGCGCCTGATGATGAAATTACCGAGCGACGCAGCGCAGCTTCTCGCTGAACCGTCCGATAGATATTCACGTGCTTTTGTCCGGCCGGAGCCAGCATTGCCCCCCATCAGTGACAGCCGGCGGACTTATGAAAGCCGACCGCGCGGCCCAACCGTAAACAGTCTGTAGATTTCCTGATACCGCGTCAGTGACGAAGCCCTTTAGTTCAAAATATGCATTTGAAAGGATTCAACAATGGTCGACACGACGAAGAAGAGTGTCGCGAAGTCGCTTACGGCTGACATGCGCCGTTCTGCTAAGCGGCTTTCTAAGCAAATGCGTAAAGCCTCGCTTACTGAAGAGGAGGCAACAAGGAATCTAGCCCGGCTCGAAACGCCGGACCAGAAGCGAAAATATGTCGCCGATATGCAGACAATCGACAAGCTGGAAGACGGCTTTCGAGGCGAAATAAGCTATAAAATGCTTGGAAATAAACAGCTTCGGGTCGACAGCCCAAAAGAATTAACGCGCGAGCATGGTATAATAAGAAAAACAAGAAAGGTTCTGAAGCGTAACGCAGAGACTGGCAATGTTTACTTGGGTCTCCACGAAAAGAAGACCTGGAGGAGCGTTAGCAGCCATCTTTATGCCGAGGACGGTACACTTCGCGCGAAGCATGTGAAATACAAAGACGGACGCTTTGAAGAAAAATGGGAACGAGACGAAAATGGCCTGCTGTTCCGCACGCAGTTTGTCAACCGAAATCGGCTATTTCAACCTATTTCCGAGAAGGTCAGCACACCCTACCGGAGCGGACCGGAAAACCGGCTCTTTCGTGAACTAACCCGTCGAAAAGGTTCCAAGCAGGAAACTTTTGAGCGGGACGAAAAAGGCAACCTCGAGCTCATCGGCAGCAAACGTCTCGGCTTTTCCAAGAATTCGACGAAAGCCGTGGATCGTCAGACCTCTCAGACGACAATTCGAAAACTTGGTGGCGCATTCAGCAAATCTTATAGATCCCTGCTAGACACAGAGGGCAACGAACTTGGCCGAGATATATCGAGTCATCGACGGCTCTTCAACAAGCGATCGGCTGTCTACGATGAGGCTAGCGGGCAATTGACGAGCACCAAGCATACGTTCGGTAAGATCTACAAGAGTGAAACAGCGTATTTGAACGCTGATATCAAAAAAGTCTCAAAAAAGATACTCGGCGTGACGGTTCGTCGGAAACTGACGACGCTAAGTGAACAAGAACACGACGCTCAGAAGCTGCGAAATTCGGAATCCATTGAGCATAGGAAGGCTTGGCAAGAGCGCGCAGTTATCCCTAGATCGCCTCCACGGGAGACGGCAAATGTGGATTCGGCGCCGCAGTCGCATCTGGTCAACTCTCTTAGAGACGGCCGTCGTGATGAGGCTGAGCCTAGGGTTGTGCCTGCAAAAGACCGACGATTTGATGGCGTTATACAAAATTCACCCTTGTTTCGGCAACCGAACTCCGAGCGACGGGTCGGTTCCCAAACACTACCTCCATCGTCAAATGTGCGTGCCTCAGATCCAGTTTTTCCAAGGGAAGGCGCTAAGTCGGAAAAAGGGCCAGTGGCGGTCAATCTCCAGCGTGATAATGAAAGGGAAAAGCAAGAGGAAAAAAACCTCAGTGAGAGGCGGGGAAATCTCTTCCGGTCAAGCCGGTCAATAACAGAGATGTCGTTTCCCGGATCGCCGGAAAGAATAACGATGTTAGGTTCGCGGCGGGCCTCGATAAACCCATCCGCCGATCCGCAATCGCCGGTCGGCAGAACGGATTCCCAAGCGCCGCCGATGTCCTTATTTCCGATCAATAATCATCAGTCGGATCCAAACGAGCAAGAGCTCTTGAGTTTCCTGCATAGCGTGCCAGTCCCGCCGCCTTTGGAAGTACATGGCGCACCAGGCGGGCGTGTTGAGGACAGCCTCCGTGGAGCTTCCGGAGACAGCCTGGTGCGAACGAGTTCAGTGTCGGAGAGTGTGTTCGATGAACATTCGCAAGGGCCTTTGGAACGCGATCACTCGACCAATGCGACAAGTGAGCGCTTTGATCCGCAGGCTTTGTTTGGCGAACCGGGCTTGTCGCGCGTCTCAGAAACACGACCAGAACTCTCGATGCAAGGCGACCATTTGACAAATTCGGAACAGCAAGCGTTACTGAATGAACTGCTTAGTGTGCCATTACCGGGTCCTTTGCCGAAGGCGGATCATGAGCGACCGAGGGTTTTGGAAAGCTCACGGAGCCGAGAGCGCTCCATGTCAGGAGGGCTTTCACTTTAGAATGAAATTACCGATTCAAGTGTCCACCCAGTGGCTTGATTGAAACAGGCCAAGATGTGCGGAACACACCACTTCGAGGTGGTGCTCGAGGAATAGTTCAGAGTTGTGACATCCCGCTGCGCAGCCTCTACGCATATTAGATGACTCTGCGAGAACGTTTGTGTAGCTTGCAATGTAGCTATGTTGAACCGCCAGCCCATAGGAGCAATGCCGTGAGTGTCTCATCAAAGCCCACCTGCCGTGTCGTGCGGCCCCGCGATACCTATGCCGGAAAACAGGGCTTCAGCGTAACCGATGTCCTACCCCCCCGTTGTTCTCGCCGCCCTAATCTGTGATCGGCTTTCCATGGACGAGCAACGGGAGTTTCTCCATGGAGAGTACATTGGAGTTTCTCACAACCAGGAAGTCTGGACGTGAGATTCACCGGCATTGGCCGGACGAGGTCAAGGCGCAGATCGTTTCGGAAAGCTTGAGACCTGGCGCGCGATGGTGAATGAGGGCGCCGAGCGCTATGGATTGCGGGCGAACCGCCTTTCGACTTGGCGAACGATGGCGCGGCAGGGCAAGCTTGTTCTACCTGCACCCGATGACCCAGTGGAGTTCGCAGCGGTAGTCATCGATCCACCCGTTGCGGAGCCGCTGATCAATAAAACTAGCCGCCCTGAGATCATCGTCGGCGCTGTCACCATCCGCCTGGAAGAAGGTGCGTCTGCCGCCCGCATTGCCGCTATTGCGCGTGCCTGCGCGGTTCCGGCATGATCTTTCCGTCGAACCGCGTACGGATCATGGTCGCGACCAAGCCGGTCGACTTCCGTAAAGGTCATGATGGATTGGCGGCATTGGTCAAGAATGAGCTGCGCAAAGATGCCGTAATCGGCCGCATGCGCATAGAAGGTGCGCTCTTCCTTCGACAGCCCCGGCCGTTCCTGCTCCCCGACCATGCGAAGACATGCTTCCTGGATCTTGCGCGTTTGACGACCGGATCGAGGGCGTCGAATTTCTTGTCGAAATAGGTTGATTGCCACTCGCGGTGATAGTTGGTCACCGCGATGATATGCTTGTGCTGGATGTGAAGGTAGGCAAAACCGGTGAAGCCGAAATGCTCGGCGAAGTCCGCGAGCCCGGTCTTCAGGATGCATTCATCGCCCTCGATTGCGGCAAGATCGGTCAACTTGTCCAGCCAGTGCTGCATTCCATACCCCCATCTGTGATTACAACTATCCTTGTCGTCGCGGTCCGCCTCGACAGTCGGCGACCGGGAGCCCCAAGGACCGGGGCCATGGCGCGCAACTGATCGCGGAAATCGAGGCCGCGATAGTTGGATTCCAGGTAGGCGTGGCTGAAGTCAATCAGGGCTACGACATCCGGATGATTGACGGCTTTCACCGTTGCGGCAACTTCGGCCGGAGTCTGACGATACTGGCCCGGCTCCGTTGTGAAAATATTCTCAAAGGCGATGCGAATACCGTACGCTTTGGCATGCTCGCCCAATTCGAGCAGCGCTTCGCATTGACGCTCGTCAGCGCCGGCGCGTTGAGCGATCTGATCGGCGCGCAGAAAGCCCGCGTGCTGGACGAGAACGCGGGCGTCGATGCTGTCGCAAAGCTCGACCAGTGCCTTTGCAGCATCGACCTGGTGCCGGCGCGTTGCCGGGTCCATGAAGTTCGAGGACACGAGGCCGTGCACGGTATAGCGGAAGGAAAACGTCTCAAGAAGGGTTCTGAGCCGATCGGCACGCTCTTTGACGATGCGGCCACCCGCGATCAGATCGAGGCTGGAAAGGGCGAGTTCGACCGTGTCGACGCCGATTGCCTCAAGGCGGCGCAGCTCTCTCTCTCGAGGTTGTCAAGCTCGCCGTCCGTCGATGCCGTATTGAAGCCCGTTGCGATAATATCGTTCATAATGATTTCCAGTTCTGAGGCGCTTAACCCGCTTTGGAGGCGACGGCGGCGGCCCGTTGGATTTCTCGTTCTTCGAGCCTCGCAAAGAGGCCGCGTAGCTCCGGCTCGCCGACCGCCGATGCCGCCAGACGGGGACTGAACCATTGAAGCTCGCGTTGATGGCGTTCCGGAAAGTCGTCTTCCATCCGCTGGACATCGAGAAGATGGACCTGGACCATTGCCGGAATGAACTCGCCGTCACCAAGCCTCTTCACGTAGGTGTAATGACCCCAAGCCTTTTTTCGGACGCGTCCCCGGACACCAGCCTCCTCCCAGGCTTCCTGGCTTGCGACCTCATGCGGCTTCTTTTTCGCCATTGGCCAACCTTTGGGTATACCCAGCGCCCGGTACCCCGGCTGGTAATAAGGAGAACCTCGATTGGGCCTGAACTGTCATCGGTTCGCCGATAGCAAATAGCGGCGTACTGGGTCCTGATTTCGCCGGTCCAGAGCTTGTCAGCTACCATTGCCAGTCGTGCTAAAGCTGTTTGTCCTGCAGGTTCACCGGGCATGGCGTGATCCACCCTCGAATTGAGAAAGCGTAGCGGTCATCCCTGGCGCGGGTGCCGACGCGTTCAACGAACTGAATATTCCTTTCCGATGCAGGATTCCTTCGAAACAAGAACCGCATCCGGCTTTTGAGCGGCGCCGCGGCCTGTAAAGGCGCTGCGCCACGATTGCGAAGAAGTGTTCAATCAAAGCGCCGGGGCTTCGACTACGCGGCCGCTGAGACCTTTTCGATCAGTGGGCGCACCTTGCTGAGGAATTCCTCGCTTCCGCACGCAAAACGGAGCTTCGACGAGAGATCGATCCTGTCCCAGTCGATCGTATTGGAGATACCGAGATGGCCGAGTATCGGCAGTGCCGCCATCACATCCCAGGTCAAATCCCCGAGCGACACGTAGCCGTCGGTCTCGCCCATCGCCACTTCGATCATCGACAAGGTCGCGGCGCCGCAGAACCGGAAGCTGATCTTCAGATCATCCGAAATAAAGCGGCTGAAACCGGTCGAGGCACGCGACATATCAAGCGCTGGCAGCGGCTTGATCGGTTGACCGTTCAACCGTGTTGGAACGGTCTTGCCGCCGACCAGAATCAGATCTCGAACAGGTGCATAAATCACGCCGAATGACGGACGACGGTTCTCGTACAGACCAATCGAGATCGCCCAATTCTGGCCGCCGCGGACGAAGTTGAATGTTCCGTCGATCGGATCGATGACCCACACGCGCCCGGAGGCGCCAGGAATCTCGCCACTTTCTTCACCCATGATGCCATCATCGGGGAACGCCTCCCGCAAGCTGCCAATCAGGAATGCCTCAACGTCCTTGTCGGCCTCGGTAACGAGGTCGAGGTGTCCCTTTGTCTCGACGGGAAGGCTCGACAGGGAACGAAAGTGATCGAGGGCACGCTCGCCGGCTTTGCGGGCGATCTTCTCGACAATGGCAGCGGTATCCTGCTCGGCAGACTTTGGCATATTCTGATCAGCCATTTGCTTCTTCTTTCAGCCTTGCAACCTGTGCGACATCATCTCCGAGAAACTGGTCGAGCTCCCCGTCGCGGGTTCCCTGGATAACCTGAGCTTCGACATTGATGCCGTACTGCATCAGCTTTTCATGATGTCCGGCTGGCAGGTAGCAGAATGCCGCGAAGCCCTTGTCTCGAAGCTGGCGCGCCTCGCCGCTGGCGAAGTGGTATATCTCGATGTTCATCGCATCGAGGTCGGCCTGGCGGGCAATAGCGGCAGGGTCGATCAGCCGGGAATGCATCAGGCCGACAGTCGGAACTTCGGGTCCCCGACCTGTACCATTCGGTGAGCAATGGATAGGGGAGTTGATATCGTCAACCGTTCACTTCTAAAGAAATAGCGCCACTCAGCTTCCTCAGCGGCTTTATCCAGCGATTTCCTATTATGTCGGCATAGTTCTCAAGATCGACAGCCTGTCACGGTTAAGCGAGAAATGAATAAGAAGGCTGATAATTCGGATCTCTGCGAGGGAGATGATATTTGATCACAGGCAGCAACGCTCTGTCATCGTTACAATCAACATGCTACCCTCCGCGAGATCATCCGTGTTTCAAACCCGGCAGCTTGGTTGCCGTTCTTCCGAATAGCATCGGTAACATGAGCAAAGTCTGCCGCCTTACAACGGCTCTCCCGCTGACGCCGTCCCGGACTGATGGGCTGCCTGTATCGAGTGGTGATTTTGTGCCGAGCTGCCGGTCGGGGAGCTGTTGGCTGGCTGGTGGCAGGATATATTGTGGTGTAAACAAATTGACGCTTAGACAACTTAATAACACATTGCGGACGTTTTTAATGTACTGAATTCACATCCGTTTGATACTTGTCTAAAATTGGCTGATTTCGAGTGCATCTATGCATTAAAACAATCTAATGACAATTATTACCAAGCATCAATGAGATGATGTGTGTGTCTATGTGTAAATATTGCGCGGAGTCATTACAGTTATAATTATTTTACGAGTTATTTAAAGTTATAAATACATTTATATACCAAGATATATAGACTATTATAAAATATGAAACTTATATAAGTAATTCAATATTACAGAGAATAGATAGATAACATAAATTGCTTCCTATGTCTGATATACAGGATTCTATAATAATATCACGGTACAGATTTTCCATCTTGCTCTATAACGTCGGCTCTGAACGATCATTGAGGAGTCTCGAGCCAACGTGCATGAATAGTCTCCCCCAAAGTTTGGGAAAAAGGCTCAGGAAAAAGATCAGTACGAAGGCTATCCAGAAATGAATGTTGGCGAACCCAGCAAGAAAAGTTTTTTTCGTCAGAAGCCAGTAACTCGAATTGCCCAGCACGAATAAAGTGCTTGGAAAACTTACGCCGGCGGTTGCGGTGAAAAGGCGCAACAGATCGTGCGAGCTTTGCGAATTATCCATAACGTCAACAGCGGCCCGCGCAGCTAACGGCACAAGATTGGCCGCCGCAATAAGGCCTGAATAGGCATCGGTTGGAAACGTAGAGAGGCATATCAGGCCAGCCATCGTCAGGATTGCTACTAGTATGCCTGCTTTGCCTCCCCGAGGATTGCGGTCTTTATCGTCGGCAATATGGCCGACCCACCGGAGAACCCTCAGGGCATCTTCATGGTCTTGTTTGTGGTAACCGATCTGAATACGGAGACGGTTACTCACCTCAAAGGTGTCGAGCCAGGAATAGATGATGGCGCTGGAATTCCTCAATCTTGTGTATTCAGAAGTGAAATCGGAACTCTGAGCTGTAGAAATCCTTTTCATCCGCAAGAAAGAGTATTTTAATAAATCCCGGATGTTCTTCCTGTTCTGCATCAGCATTTGCCACAGAATGCATAGTGACGCCTTCCATGCTACATCTTTGGCGGTGTGAAATGTGGTTCCCTCATGTTGGGGCATAGCAATGGCGAATAAGCCAAAAATTAAAACTGGCAATCCTCCGAGGAAGACTTCGCAAGCCAGGTGAGCGGCGAGCCTCGTGTCCGCCCAAGGATAATCAAAAATCGCAAGCACCATAAGCTGTGTTTGCAGAGTAATAGGCCCAGAGCGCAAGACGGCAACTTCCGCTCCAAGTGAGGCAGATACTATGTCGGGCAGGACAACCGCCAACTGCATTATGACCAACCAAAGCCAGAACAGACCCCTCTCCGAAAGGGGTAGGTGGCATTTTAGTTGCCACCTCATTTCTTGCGTTTGAATGGATTGCGCGCTTCGACGCAGGTACTTTTTAACTTCTTTGGGCAGGCTGGGGAGTTCAAGAATAACTCGAAAGGCGTCGTCTCTTTCCTTGCGCGCTTGAGTGGCCCAAGCGTTTCGCGTGGATAGGGGCATGCGCATGAGGATATCCGTCAAGCTGTTCTCCGAACTGGCGAATGGACGATAAGATTTGTCGGCAATATCTTCATCAGGAATGACGGCCGGTTCCGGTGCTGCTCTTAAAGCAAACGCATCTACATGGTCATGGGCCGCTGGCTGGTGCGTTGAACAAAAGATCTGCTGCATATGATGTGATACCATGCCTTCATCTTCTGGCAGTGGAGTGACGGAATGGCCTCGAATGCAGTCTGCTTCTTGGCCGACATCGGTTTCCTCAGTGATGTAAGAGTAAGGTCCTCCCAAGAAGGGTGAAGGGAGGATTTTTCTGACATGGAGGGAGTGAAGCCAGCTGCTTTTGAGCTTTCTTTCTATCGCCTCAACCGGAGTGTTCTGGTTCTCCATTGATAACTTGGCACAGCTTGAGGCATCCAGGGAATGCAAAAGCTCCTTTATTAATTGTGCTCGAATCCACCGAATAAAAATGCACCGCGTGGGTCTCGGTCCTGTTTTGGCCTATAAGTCAAAGCAGCGGCGTCGACTAGACGATAGTCAGTTGTTTTTTTAAAGGAAAACGAGTTTTCTATTCGGAAAGAAAATGTGCCGTTCGCCTAATAATGATGCCAATGACTTAATCTGTACGACGGATCGTGTAATATTATAGAGCCAAGTGCGATTCAATGAATTTCAATTGTTGGTATTTCAGCGAATTTGTATTTTTCCATTTGGAATGGTATAACAGCACGTTCATAACGTTAAAGGAAAGGGGAGGCATATACGCGGAATATTTAACTGTATCAATGAAATTGAAATATTCAATCTGGCACGCAGAACCCACATCAACAGTTTAACTCGACTCTCGGAAAGCCAGCTATCATTCGAAAATCTGTCGCTTCCTCTAGCGCCGCTGTGATTGTAGGGCGAAATGACAAACTGCGCGACGTTGCCTGAATGACTGGCTGTATGGCATGGGACGCGTTCTTGAAAGAGAGTCGCTAAGATAAACCTCTCCAACCCAACCGAAACATGGTTGCTTCCGTGTTTCGAACACAGCAGTTTCACCTCATTGCGAGACTTGTTGAGAGATTTTCAAATTTGTCGGCAGGTTCGATTGCTGACTATTGATTTACACGAAAGTGTGAAAAACAAGTCCTTATCGTGGCAGTTGGTATGATGTTCAGGAGCAACGCAATTCAAAAGTGGACCCAGGCTGTTTCACGGGTCCCATCGCGGTGCCCAAATATCTGAGTAGCATCAAAGCTCTGGTGACGGTCAAATGAATTCGTCGGTGTTCTGGGAACAAGCGTTTGAAAATGTTGATATGCTCACTTCCCACTTTGACAAGTGCGGCACGAGCGAAATAGTAACCTAAACTTTCTTTATTGCGATGTTTGACAATCACTGGGCAGGTGAGTGTTATAATAGAGGGCCACTAGCCTTCGGCCATGCACACCTCACTAATGTCTTACAATCAAAATATGATACCCTCAGGGGATGATCGCCCCGTCTTTCCGACAATTGATTTGTTCGCAAACACCTCCCTGGAAGAACTTCAGCAGAGCCTATGCGCGGCGGTCGCAAATTATAGGGATTTCCTCACTCGAAAGATTCTCCCCTTCCAGCAATCTTGGGTTGTCCGAGTCCTGTCCGAATCCGGCCTAGACGAAGAGACTCTGCGCGCAATCAAAAGCTGTGTCTTCACGCCGTGTTGCAGCATTCCTGGCGCCGTCCAGCCAGATAGAATTTGCCAACATGACTCACCAATCTACATCTACACCTCCCTGAATTTATTATCGCAATACGTCGAAGGAAAAACCCTATTGCGGTGCTATCGCAAATTTGTGCTGGCTTCATCACTCCCACCATACCGAACGGATATTCCAGCAGAGGAGCTCAAGAACGTACTCAACAGTATCTTGCCAGGCGCCTATAGCATGCCGCATGCCGTAAGCTGCTTCGTGGCCATTTTGCCCAGTAAGAAATTCACGATCAGCATGTCCAAAATCACCACCCGTGGTGGCGCGGAGGAGCATTTTGTCGTTTTCAGTAGAGAAGAGAACGACATAATCCCATACGACATCGTCGCAGTGGGGAAGACGCTGTTCTCCCAGTCGGACGAGGAATTTGGTTTGCCAAATCTCAGCTTCGATGAACTACAGAACCTTATCAGCACTTAATCTGTTTTCTATTCATGGATAGAAAACAACCCTAGTGTATGGGATCAATATAACCATGCTAGTGCCACTGTGTATCTCCCGATGAGACATGTAATGATATGGATGCATGTTTCATGCAAGGATAAGAATGTGATAAAAATAATTTAATAAAAATAAGTCCTTGATGCTTTTCTGAAACATCTTTGAGGAAGTATTATTTATTGAACAGATTTTACACAAATTGAAAATTCATCCTGGTGAAACAGCGTATTTTTTTGACAGAATCGTAATGATTCGTGAGACAATGTGGGCCATCGTTTTCGGGCATCGAAAGCTGGCTTCGTCACGAGCCAAGCGAAGGCCCAAGCCTCAATTTTGCGATGAGCCAGGGAGGCACGCTACGTGTCTGTCAGCAATTATAGGACTATGGTGGATGCTTTTTGACAATGTGGCGATAAGGATCACCTCGATAAGCTCGAAACCTGCTTTATGTCATTCACATGTCAATTATCGAAAAAACGGCCCTACGCTCATCCAATAGTTAAGTAACGGGTCCTGTTTGTAGTTTAACAGACAGGAATGCTGTTTCCAGAAGGCATTTCAACAGTATAAAGCCGTAAAATTACCATGATCACGTTCCCTGCACATGCGTTTTTCAGCTATAAAGCAAGATTCAATCTCTGGGGCTCCAAAGAGCTCCGGATGCTACACCCCTCATAAAGCTTAATGATGGTATATCAGCGTCCTGTTTTCAGGGTGATTAGCCTGCTGCGGATCCGGAACCGCGAAGAGGCCAAGCTCGTGCTGATCGGAGCAGTCGTGGTTTATCGCAATTTTGTGGAACAAACCTTGGCTGATGCCCAAAAAAATTGGGTCAAGTCACTCGTACTCTACGACGATCCGGGTGATGCTGTGACCGGAATCCTGACATGGTTCAGCAGGTGTGCATGCTTGCACGGACCGAGGTTGGGGCCGTTGGACACAATCGCCGTGAATGATAATCCGCTCTACATTTACTGTCCTCGCAGGAAGCTTGAGGAATATGCAAAAGAACGTATTGTGTCTTTTCATTCAGAGATCGGCTCGGTCGTGTGCTCCATGTCACCCTTCGATGCAGGCGTGACGCGTGAGAAGGTCCGCTATGGGCATAACCTGATATCCCCAGGGTCTTGCCTCCTTCCGGATGCTTTGGAAGCCTATGTCGCCTTTCTCCCGAGCAAGTCGTTTCTGAAATTGCCATATAGCGTTTATGAGGTTCACAATGATCGTTATGTTCATAAGTTCTTTGCGCTGCTCCCAGGATCCCGCTTTCATTTTGAAGTCGTAGCGGTTGGTTTGGCCTATCCCGCTGCCAAAAAAAGGCCTTCTGGTCTTGGAATTCTGCGTTGTTGCTTCACCGGAAAGACAAACACCTGCCTGTAAGAAACTAAGCGTTGGAATGAAGCCAGAAGGTCCGCATCGCCGTTTACCGGTTTATTGTGAAATATCTTTTAAGTTATGATAATCTGCTGTTGCACGTCGGCAGCAGATCGTGGGCTATTGCCACTATGTACTACGTTCTGTTTTCAAGCACTGTAGCATCTTTCTAAGCGAAATAAATTATCTCGTTTGTTTGTGTTTTTGAAACAAATATTCATACAGAACAGTGCGATATGTCGTAAAATAGTAAACATGCTGTTCAAAGTTCTTATTCCCAGGCAATTACCTCGGATACCTATAGTTTTAAAAGAATACCATACATATAACGACATATACGTTTTGATGCCACACAAAGTCAATGAATAGCGGGAAATAGTCGTAAGCGAAAGTTATCTTGTGTGTGACGAACTGTGTAATTGGATTCAGGGTCTATTTAAAGCCTTTTGAGCGGATGAGGTGAAGACCATTTCTGCAAATAGATATGATGGTTCCACCACGTCCAGGCTTCGCTCCGCTTAGTCTTGAATCTATTAATGACAGAATGGAAATGCATCTATTTTTGACCAGTGCATGCATCCTATATCATATCTATATCCGCGATAATCTCCTGATTTATCAGGAGATTTGGACGAAATACTGGCGGGGACGATTGGCAGAGAGCGCGCTAAAAAACGAAATTTCCGCGTTATATCTTCGTCTCCCATTTCCTCGTCCGCCGACGCTTCAGTCCATCGCAGAGCAGGAGGTGATCTGTAAAGACGCGGCGCCAATCTATGTTTATTGTTCCCGGGAAGCTATGCTGAGTCATGTGCAGTCTAAGGATCTTTGCCAATTCGGAAGGGCGAACCTTCTCGCATGCACGTTAGCTCCTTACCGAACCGGAGTTACAATCGAAATGGTGCGATGTTTGTTCAAGCGTTTACGCGATGGAAATCGCGTCGAAGCTGGAACCGGCGAAGAAGACTTGAGTCATTTTGTGGCCTTCCTTCCCACCACGGCTTTCCGGCGAGGGCCGCGGTTTTACCTGGGTGGCGAAAATGTCCAATTCTTTCTACGAGAAGGAGGGTTGGAACTCCCTTGCCACATCATCGCGTTCGGTAGAGCGTTGTTCAGCGAAATACTAGCTGATGGCTCGTCCTGGGACTGGAAAAGCGTCGGGGAGAGTTCTCGTTTGAATCATGTTCGGGCCAGTGTCGAATTGTCACGCAACGTTCCAACGGCGGAGACAACTGATAATTGGGCCGAAGCGGCTTTAGGAGCCGACGCCGTGTACCCCGTGCGGCCTCCAAATCTGACCCCGACGCAAGATCATCCTTGCAAACCCTTGCTTTCGGGAAATCGAGTGCCGAATGAACGTCATAGACCTTGGAAGCGCTTCTTCAAGAAGCTCCGATCTGTTTCAAAGCATTTCTACTTTAATCGCTGAATCTGTATTAATTTGCTGTCTGGTTGTGCTTTCGCTTAAATAATTATCTATGTTCGAGTGCGGTCCTTGTGATGTTGTTGAAACAAATGTTTTATTGGCTGATATGGCCATCAATAAAAATTTTAAAATAGCGATCATGCTATATTGATAGAACATGGTTGTTTGCTACAGGTAATCAGATAGGTATTTAATAGGTATTATTTGTCGAACACAAACCCGATAATTTCGCAGTTCAATTATTGAATATCGAGAATCCGAGCGACTAAGTTTGAAGTGATTTCCCGAAATTATCGCATTTTTGAAAAAATCGTAAAGACAAATGGACGTGGCCAAGGGTCACCGAGTGCGGCGTGCCGCAAAAATAGAAACCTGGTCTCCAATTATGCCACTGCAATTTAGAATACGCGTGAACACATTGATATATCGAAATTAATAAACATATTGTTTCAATTACGAGACTTTTATTTTGACGTTTCTATATTAAGATCCAAGTGTGGACTTAGATGAGAAACTTCACGATCGATTCCTTGATTTCGCCATTCCCAGATAGCCATTTCATCTTCAGGTCGATCTGAGATTACCCAGTCCGCAATTGTTGCCGAATTTCCTGGTGTTCCTTTTCTCCAACGTATGTGTTTCCGCTCGTCTGTCTCATGACGTCGGGCCCTGCCTGTTTTAATGTCGATGGAGAACTCACCCCGCTCGCCGGAATCCAGGAGGGCTGCGAAGTCATAGCATCTAGTGACCGCAGCAAACTTCAGGTGAGGGCGTTTAGCTCTAATCATCGTATCCTCCTTGAGGTAATACGCGAGTCTCACTGCGGCTTGATCTGAATCGAAAGCCAACAAGACATCTTTATCGACAACTTGGCCCAGCAAATTTCTGGTCACCCCGGAGAAAACAACATGTGCCGCCACGATCCTCATGTCTTGCATTAGCATGGAATCAAACCAGGCTTTGCCTGCCAAATACAAATCATCGACTGTGGGTTCAGTAACTTGACGCAGACGGGCCAGTCGGCACAGTTCTTCAGGAAAAAGAGCGGGCATCAGGGCGATTGATTTCCTCCAAGCAGATGCGGGCTGGGCATTTAAAACTGCATCAACGAAGGCACCGCCGTGTGGGTATTCAAATGTATAGAAAAGTACAACAACTCTTTGATGGTATTCCGGCCGGTGGCTAAGCCAAGCCACAATCACGTGAGCCTCGTAGTTCCTACCGTCTAGGAAAATGGTGGCATCTGGATTAGCCAAAAATACCTTGCTGAATATTTCAGTTAACAAAGGAATATGATCAATGGTTTCAAGATACTTGTCTTGTATTATCCCATTTGATACCTCTCGAATAATAACAGGTACATCCTTGATTTTTGATGAGTGAATTTCATTGAAAAGCTTATCTCCCAACTTTTCAGACACTCGCCAAGTGTTAAGATCATGAGAAACGATAGCTACATTATCTGAAGTTAAACAGACGTCCAACTCGCTCAGATTGCGTCCTCCTTGCCCGAGCGCGGCCAACAATGAGCTCGCGGTGCATTCTTGAATTCGTTTCCCTAAATTGAACATTCCTCTGTGCTCAATGACCTGTAAGGGCAGGTCTTCCTCGAGCCGCTCTAGAAGCCTTGGGACAGAATGGCGTGCGAGAACCTCGGGGGGAGTAACGTTTTCTGGTAGATCCCAATGGAGTGTCCAAGCCGGCCAAACGGTTCCTTCCACCTTGAGTGGCTTACGTTGACAAAGGACCTGCGCAAAAAAACGGGAGGTTACGACACGACATGGTGAGTAAAATATAAAGTACTCTTACATTCACAGCCATTTGCGAGCTAAAGCGAATTGCCGGGTGCACGGCGGGAATTGCAGCGATTTCGATCTAAAAGTGACAAGCAAAATTTGTCGTGGAGTATATAGATATTGCCAAATGGAGTACTTAAATAATGCACAAATGCTGACAGTTTTAGCTAATATTTTATTGTGGGGCATAACTTAGCTGGAATCACTCCACGGATAATCAGTCATTGTTATTTTCGGCGTCAATTTGTCGGCCACTATCCGATTAGTTGCGCAAATCTTCAAATTTTCGACCTAACATCACACCTTTGTCGGTGTTTTCAGCGAAAGGCAGGCCCCATTTTTGAAAAATCCTCCATCAAGATAAATAGTTTAATAGGGTAAAAGGACGAAATACTTCGGCGTTGAGATTCGACTCAATTAATTTCAAACCAATCCCGTGATTGATGCTATAGAGTCGCCCAATATAAGGGGCACTGAAGCGCGTTTAATTATTGACTGTGACTGAAATTTACATTCAAAAATAAGTAACTAGTTCGATATGTATCACAGTCGACCGATATTCAACATTATCGACAGCTCGAATATACAAGATCGGCGTGAACTTAAACTCGTCCTACGTCACACAGAGATTGCTTATCGCAGCTTTGCACAAGAGGATCTCATACCTGCTCAACGTTCCTGGATGAATTCCATCATTAATACTGATGTTCCCATTGATCCAGCTATAGATGAAGTGGTCAAGCGCTTTTGCGAAGTTGCTTGCTTGCCAGGCCCAGCAGGTATACCCCTGTATATTATACTCAATGATTCACTAATGTACGTTTATTGTTCGTTTCAAGCAATGCGAAAGTACGCACACAAGCGATTTTATGACGGCGTTTCCGACGAAGGCGTAGTCATCTCCACCGTTCCACCCTATGCGGAAGGAATAACAAAAGAAACTATGAGGTCGTGGCACAACAACGTCTGTCAGAATACAAGCAATGAAACACATGATTTGGATGCTTATATTGCTTTCCTTCCTACTTCGCTTCAAAATCCAAGTTTCTCGCATATGAAGATCGGCTGCGATAGCTTCTTAGCGCCATCCCGGGTTGATCCTTTCTGTGTTGAAATAATCGCGGTCGGCAAAGCCCTCTTTCATGATAACGGGCTGAAAAAGAACCCAAGGTGTGGTGGTCAATGGCTCCCACCTTCTTGTTGAAGCGCTTGGTCTAATGCGCAGAGGTGTGTCAGCGGGGATGAAGCAACAGTGTCCGATTGTAACGAAATGTATCGATCCTATGTAATGATAATAAAATGCTGTAGCCAGCATTAAGATAATCAGCGTATTTCCCATATGTACTATGAATTCTATGTTGTATTGTTGCGTGCTTTATGAGTGATAAATTATTTGCTAAAGATATATATGGTTAATATTTTTGGCTTGGGGCCCCTGTCTAATCTTTGAGCCGTTCTGGCGCTCAAAACAAATTGTAGGTGCAGCCTACGAAATTCTCTACTTTAATTTTATTTGGGAATCTAATTCACTATTGAGTCAAAAGATAATGCGTATTCTGTTCCGTGGAGACGCAATAACTGTAGAATATATATATCAAGTAGCTGTTTTGATTTCGGGAACGACAAGCCTGTCTGAAGAAATTTCTATCACATTCAGATAATGCTAACTGAAGTGCAGATTTATTAGACAATAAGTGGCGTGGCATACAGCTAATTAAAAGCATCGGGAAAGGAAGGAAAATTTATGGCTTTTTCTAATGCTGCCCCGATTGCTAACAGACGGTGGTCTGACCCCGCTAATCCGTCAATTTCCATTCCAACAGGCAAGCGATCAGGTGTAAGGCAGGCAGGAAGGCTCAACCCAGGTAGGCCTGCGTTGCTGCTTGGGTCCACATTTCGCACGTAGATCTTGAAAGTGTTCATCATTGAGCCATTGTGGATGACTGACGACTCCTGACCTATGGCTTTGGCCGCTAAGGGTGCAGTTGGGAAAAGGATTGCATCTAACTGATAGAGTCTGAAGTAATTCCGATAAGTGGCCTGGAGCCTTGGCCTGAAGGATTGACGCGCCAGTTCATATTCATCGTTGGAAATTTGATGCCCATCAATTTGCGCACTGACAATGTTCGCTACATCGGGGCTACGAATTCCTTTGATAACGTCAGAAAAAGAAACTGTTCCCACAAAATCGTCGAGATACTTTTTTAGAGCGTGTGGAAATTCGTAAAGCGCAATTGGCAAACTTGCCCCACTATTCAGTTCCTCTAGGTGGGGGATGTCGGCTTCAACAAAGGTTACGCCTCTGTTGGCTAGCAAGCGAATCGTCGTTTCAGCTGCGAAGGCCACATCAGCATCAAGGTCATCGTAAAAGTAGGTAGTGGGGAGGCCGATCCGAAGCCCCTTCAGCGGCATGGGTGAAATTTTCGCCGACCGTCCGGAAATCACCTGATCGAGGATTATAACATCGGCTACGCACTGCGCTATGATTCCGGCGGTGTCCCGGGTGGGGCTGACCGGTATTATCCGATCTCTTGGATATCGAGCAAGCGTCGGTCGAAATCCTACTACGCCACACAGGGCTGCGGGTAGGCGAACAGATGCACCGGTATCGGTGCCTATGCCGCCTAACATCAATCGGCTTGCCACCGCAGCAGCCACACCACCGCTTGAGCCTCCTGGTATCAGACTTGGATTCCACGGGTTCCGCACCGCACCGGTGGCATAGTTGTTGCTCGTAATTCCAAACGATAACTCATGCATGTTTCCCGAGGCACCCG
Source organism: Agrobacterium rosae (assembly GCF_002915175.1). GTDB lineage: Bacteria > Pseudomonadota > Alphaproteobacteria > Rhizobiales > Rhizobiaceae > Agrobacterium > Agrobacterium rosae. The sequence continues at coordinate 41,711 of NZ_NXEJ01000013.1, forward strand.
GCAGTGCTCCAGCTGAAAAAAGTCTTTCTGCGACGCGGGATGGTATCTTTGGCAAGTGGTTTATCAGCGCCGGAGTAGCAGCGCTTGTAGGAAATATGCCGGTCGCGATGTTCGCCTTAAAACAGAGTGGAATGCCGCAAAGACCTAATCCGGCGTTTCCATGACGATCAATTTTTTTGGCGCTTCGCCGCAAGCCATCCCAGTCTGTAGCCAGAAGGGCATTTAATGGTTTTGCAGCTTGGCAACGCGCTATCAGAGTTTCTACTAGTTCTAAGCAGGAGTAGTCTTTCCGTCTCAGGCGTTCTAGGGTTTGTGCTAACGAGGTAATGGGCACCATTTTTCTGGTTTGGGGATTTCAGGGCCATTTCAGATTAAATAAATATACCGCGCTTTGACCCAAATTGCGCGATTATTGGAGGGAATTCCGCAATCACGGCGTATGATACTAATCATTGGAGGCACTAAGGTCGCTTTTTCAAACGGAAACAGTATTGTATCAATCAATATTCAACTTGATTGAGCGGCGAGGTGGACCTGCGTGAATATTGTATTAAAAAATGCCCAAATTGTCGCTTTCCATTGGGATGTCAATGAACAGTATGTTCCCCGATTTGCAACTTAAATAGAAACGGTTGATGTCGTTAGTTATCTACACAAAGACCAATCTTTTCTAGCAATGTCAGCTTCAGCTCTCCTTGATAACCAGTGCGATCATTTCTCTACCAAAATGGTGGATCTGATAATGGTCGATAAGGCTGATGAATTGGACCGCAGGGTTTCCGATGCCTTCTCAGAACGTGAAGCTTCTAGGGGAAGGAGGATTACTCAAATCTCCGGCGAGTGCAGCGCTGGGTTAGCTTGCAAAAGGCTGGCCGACGGTCGCTTTCCCGAGATCTCAGCTGGTGAGAAGGTAGCAGCCCTCTCCGCTTACATCTATGTTGGCAAGGAAATTCTGGGGCGGATACTTGAATCGGAACCTTGGGCGCGAGCAAGAGTGAGTGGTCTCGTTGCCATCGACCTTGCACCATTTTGTATGGATTTCTCCGAAGCACAACTTCTCCAAACCCTGTTTTTGCTGAGCGGTAAAAGATGTGCATCCAGCGATCTTAGTCATTTCGTGGCCATTTCAATCTCTAAGACTGCCCGCTCCCGAACCCTGCAAATGCCGCCGTACGAGAAAGGCACGACGAAACGCGTTACCGGGTTTACCCTGACCCTTGAAGAGGCCGTACCATTTGACATGGTAGCTTATGGTCGAAACCTGATGCTGAAGGCTTCGGCAGGTTCCTTTCCAACAATTGACTTGCTCTATGACTACAGATCGTTTTTTGACCAATGTTCCGATAGTGGACGGATCGGCTTCTTTCCGGAAGATGTTCCTAAGCCAAAAGTGGCGATCATTGGCGCTGGCATTTCCGGACTCGTGGTGGCAAGCGAACTGCTTCATGCTGCTGTAGACGATGTTACAATATATGAAGCAAGTGATCGGGTTGGAGGCAAGCTTTGGTCACATGCTTTCAAGGACGCTCCCAGCGTGGTGGCCGAAATGGGGGCGATGCGATTTCCTCCTGCTGCATCGTGCTTGTTTTTCTTCCTCGAGCGGTACGGCCTGTCTTCGATGAGGCCGTTCCCAAATCCCGGCACAGTCGACACTAACTTGGTCTACCAAGGCCTCCGATACATGTGGAAAGCCGGGCAGCAGCCACCGAAGCTGTTCCATCGCGTTTACAGCGGTTGGCGTGCGTTCTTGAAGGACGGTTTCCATGAGGGAGATATTGTGTTGGCTTCGCCTGTTGCTATTACTCAAGCCTTGAAATCAGGAGACATTAGGCGGGCTCATGACTCCTGGCAAACTTGGCTGAACCGTTTCGGGAGGGAGTCCTTCTCTTCAGCGATAGAGAGGATCTTTCTGGGCACGCATCCTCCTGGTGGTGAAACATGGAGTTTCCCTCATGATTGGGACCTATTCAAGCTAATGGGAATAGGATCTGGCGGGTTTGGTCCAGTTTTTGAAAGCGGGTTTATTGAGATCCTTCGCTTGGTCATAAACGGATATGAAGAAAATCAGCGGATGTGCTCTGAAGGAATCTCAGAACTTCCACGTCGAATAGCCACTCAAGTGGTTAACGGTGTGTCTGTAAGCCAGCGTATACGCCATGTTCAAGTCAGGGCGATTGAGAAGGAAAAGACAAAAATAAAGATAAGGCTTAAGAGCGGGATATCTGAACTTTATGATAAGGTGGTGGTTACATCTGGACTCGCAAATATCCAACTCAGGCATTGTCTGACATGCGATACCACCATTTTTCGTGCACCAGTGAACCAAGCGGTTGATAACAGCCATATGACAGGCTCGTCAAAACTCTTCCTGCTGACTGAACGAAAATTTTGGTTAGACCATATCCTCCCGTCCTGTGTCCTCATGGACGGGATCGCAAAAGCAGTGTACTGCCTGGACTATGAGCCGCAGGATCCGAATGGTAAAGGTCTGGTGCTCATCAGTTATACATGGGAGGACGACTCCCACAAGCTGTTGGCGGTTCCCGACAAAAAAGAGCGATTCTGTCTGCTGCGGGACGCAATTTCGAGATCTTTCCCGGAGTTTGCCCAGCATCTAGTTCCCGCCTGCGCTGATTACGACCAAAATGTTGTTCAACATGATTGGCTTACAGACGAGAATGCCGGGGGAGCTTTCAAACTCAACCGGCGTGGCGAGGATTTTTATTCTGAAGAACTTTTCTTTCAAGCGCTGGACATGACTAATGATACCGGAGTTTACTTGGCGGGTTGCAGTTGTTCCTTCACCGGTGGATGGGTGGAGGGCGCTATTCAGACCGCGTGTAACGCCGTCTGTGCAATTATCCACAATTGTGGAGGTATTTTGGCAAAGGACAATCCTCTCGAACACTCTTGGAAGAGATATAACTACCGCAATAGAAATTAATCTACGGATCCTGTTACAAGTATTGCACGTTTTATAAATTGCATATTAATGCAATCTTGATTTTCAACAACGAAGGTAATGGCGTAAAAGAAAAAATGTATGTTATTGTATTGATCTTTCATGATGTTGAAGCGTGCCATAATATGATGATGAATAATTAAAATATTAACTGTCGCATTTATTGAAATGGCACTGTTATTTCAACCATATCTTTGATTCTGTTACAATGACAACGACTGCAAGAAGTAAATAATAGACGCCGTTGTTAAAGAATTGCTATCATATGTGCCTAACTAGAGGGAAATTTACGTCAATTGTGAAATAGTCGCCCTTATTTTGACGTCTCACCTAATCAAATATTACAAAAGATCTCACTCTGTCGCCAGCAATGGTGTAATCAGCGCAGACAAATGGCAGTAAAGCGCGGAAAAACGTCCCCGAGTGGCATGAATAGCTGCCTCTGTATTGCTGATTTAGTCAGCCTTATTTGACTTAAGGGTGCCCTCGTTAGTGACAAATTGCTTTCAAGGAGACAGCCATGCCCCACACTTTGTTGAAAAACAAATTGCCCTTTGGGGAGACGGTAAAGCCAGTTGCTCTTCAATAAGGAATCTCGAGGAGGCAATATAACCGCCTCTGGTAGTACACTTCTCTAATCCAAAAATCAATTTGTATTCAAGATACCGCAAAAAACTTATGGATCTGCGTCTAATTTTCGGTCCAACTTGCACAGGAAAGACGTCGACCGCGGTAGCTCTTGCCCAGCAGACTGGGCTTCCAGTCCTTTCGCTCGATCGGGTCCAATGTTGTCCTCAGCTGTCAACCGGAAGCGGACGACCAACAGTGGAAGAACTGAAAGGAACGAGCCGTCTATACCTTGATGATCGGCCTCTGGTGAAGGGTATCATCGCAGCCAAGCAAGCTCATGAAAGGCTGATGGGGGAGGTGTATAATTATGAGGCCCACGGCGGGCTTATTCTTGAGGGAGGATCTATCTCGTTGCTCAAGTGCATGGCGCAAAGCAGTTATTGGAGTGCGGATTTTCGTTGGCATATTATTCGCCACGAGTTAGCAGACGAGGAGACCTTCATGAAAGTGGCCAAGGCCAGAGTTAAGCAGATGTTACGCCCCGCTGCAGGCCTTTCTATTATCCAAGAGTTGGTTGATCTTTGGAAAGAGCCTCGGCTGAGGCCCATACTGAAAGAGATCGATGGATATCGATATGCCATGTTGTTTGCTAGCCAGAACCAGATCACATCCGATATGCTATTGCAGCTTGACGCAGATATGGAGGATAAGTTGATTCATGGGATCGCTCAGGAGTATCTCATCCATGCACGCCGACAAGAACAGAAATTCCCTCGAGTTAACGCAGCCGCTTACGACGGATTCGAAGGTCATCCATTCGGAATGTATTAGTTTGCACCAGCTCCGCGTCACACCTGTCTTCATTTGAATAAGATGTTCGCAATTGTTTTTAGCTTTGTCTTGTTGTGGCAGGGCGGCAAGTGCTTCAGACATCATCCTGTTTTCAAAATTTATGCTGGCGAACAGCTTCTTAATTCCTTTGGAAATACTAGACTGCGTCTTAAAATTACGATGTCTGGATATAGATATGATTGTAAAATAACCTATTTAAGTGTTCATTTAGAACATAAGTTTTATGAATGTTCTTCCATTTTCGTCATCGAACGAATAAGAGTAAATACACCTTTTTTAACATTATAAATAAGTTCTTATACGTTGTTTATACACCGGGAATCATTTCCATTATTCGCGCAAAAAGTCACGGATATTCGTGAAAGCGACAAAAACTGCGAAATTTGCGGGGAGTGTCTTCAGTTTGCCTATTAATATTTAGTTTGACACTAATTGTTACCATTGCAGCCAAGCTCAGCTGTTTCTTTTCTTAAAAACGCAGGATCGAAAGAGCATGACTCGGCAAGGTTGGCTTGTACCATGCCTTTCTCATGGCAAAGATGATCAACTGCAGGATGAACTCTCGGAGCTTTCAAAAGCTTATCGAAAAAAGTTCCAAACCGATCTGCACACTAAGTCTGGCGACATCATCGATCCTAGCGGGGAATTTCTGTACGTCTATCTCGATGAAGAGAATTATCGGATATGCCGGCAAAGCATGGTTCTAGTTTCAAATGCTCCTGATGGATTGATTGCCACGACGTTGGAGCCCTATTCTGACAGTTATACATTCCGGCAGGTGAGGGAGCAACTGCAAGCCTTCAGCGGAGACGGTGGTCGGATCAACTACAGCAGAAATGAACACTCGTCCTCGTACTTTCTAACAATTCAGGCCAGCAACGAGTTCAAGCACGTAGGAGCCGTCCGGAACACACTTGGTCAAAGCAAGGACATTTGGAAAAGGAGAATGCCAGACGCCAGCCAACCGTTGGATTATCACTTGATCGCTGTGGGCTGTTCAGCTTTCCTCCCTGAGGCTGCTCTTGATGACGTGGAGTCAGATGGTGCTGTCTAGTTTTAATGGCGCCGGGTTTCGAAGTCTATGTCATTCTAGTAGTTGCATCATAGAGGTGCTTATAAAATCTATTATTATGTCAAGGTGTGTCTGAGAACCTCGTTGTATTAAGTATTAAAGGAATAAGGCAATAGTATTGAACTTGTAGTTCTTGTCATATTCAATCGAACCCGGTAAAACTTAGAGATAATTATATTCTTATTTAAGAGTAATGATGTTAAGTTGTTCATTGAATTAATTTAAATCACAATCTCACGGTATGGTTAGAAATAGACGCCCGTTAGATTGTTACCAGGCTAGATTCGAAAACTGCAAGAAACACCCATGATGGGTGGTGATGTTTTCCGAAAAAATTCCCTGCTTTTAGACGAAGATAACGTATTTATTTCGTTACTAGATGACATTGGAAACACGAAAAATAACAGAGATCCAAAGCACACTCTCATAGATTATGCGACTTTATTAGGAGTCGTCGACGGGAATTATGCCGAAAGATGGCATGACCCTAAAGCAATGATCGGATAATTGATAAGGTTACCTGTCTGAGAATCTCTTGTTTCCGCTCCGGCAGTCTCGTCTTCATCGTCCATCTCATCGTCGCCACCTCCCCCTTCCTCGGTGTAATTTCCGCCCCGGGCATAGAAAACACACGACTATCTAAAGGTTCCCTTTAATCTCACACGCGATAATAGCTATGGGTTCAACACATCTTCAGGTATAAGGCTCCCCATTTTGCGGTCAGATGCTCCGGAGAAAGTTCACCCATGCCCAATTTCTCCAGAGTTATGCCTGTCTCGTTGAAGTCTTCATTCGCGAGCTCAGAGGCATTGTCGAGGACCCAATCAATTGCACTGGTGTCGATGTCGAACATCAGGGCTAGTTCCTTGAAAAGAGGCAGGATGCGACAGTCTTCCGTGAGGTATCGGTGCTTCATGTCCTTCGGCACCCCTTTCGTGGCATTGTGCGACGGGGAGTTGCAAGCAAATGATTCAAGATCCGGCTCGTTCATCCCGTACCAGCGGTTGTCGAGATCAATGGTACGCAGAACCTGAAAACCGAAACGTTCCACGATTTTAATTCTGACCTCATCGAGTAATTCCATTTTATCGCAAACCTCTTTTGTCATTCCACCCTTGTAGAAATAGAAATCCTCCTGATTTCTGATCCTGTCGGCGTTCATGATGACGGTAGCAGGGTGGAATATAACGTTGGTGTTCAGAAGGGCTACATCAAGAATATTGGCGCGCCACTCAACACCCCGGGGAAACAAGGAGCTAACCTCGTCACGAGTCTCTTCAGAGAGGGGATTGAGCGACGCTATTTCAATTATATTTTTTATCGCTTTTACATAGATAGCCCCGTCCTCCCATCTGCAGCCATATGGTGCTGTGGAGGCCTCGATGGTTGCAGCAGTTGCAATAGGGTTTCCTAACAGGCTCGACATGTGCCCGGGCAACCAGAAGAGCAGTTTCTCGGTTAGGTCATAGTGATTCAGATAAGAGCTCAGTTCTTCACGCGCTCCCGCTTTTGAAGGAATGGTTACAAATACAGATCGAGCGCTTTTGAGTGCAGCACCAAGGTCACTGTGTACTGTAGGCCAGAAATGCCCAGAAACAGCGCCCTTGGCTTTCAGCCCTTGATCGCGGAGGTTGGCGCTGTTGCCGGAGTGATGAGGATGTGTCCACAACGAGACTTCGCGGTCTCGATTGCAAAGGTCAGCAGTTAAAGCACAGCCCAAGGTGCCAGCACCGATGATGAGTACAGCCATTTGGTGAAAATATTGGCAATTGTTGTGTTTGATCGTTTTTGATGATGGGATACTTCGACAACCAAAGCCAACTTCTTATTTATAAATCGTGAGGTGCGACTACGGTTCGATCTGCAAAGTCAGGAATGGCTGCCAACTGACGCTAAAAGTCTAGGAGCATGGGCCTCAACCTTTGAAAATTGAGGTGAGCTTATCTTCAAATGTCGCAGAATGACGGGTGCATTTGTTTTATCAGGAAATCTTCAATTTTTGTGGTCCCGACCAAGCTTTAATTTTCTTTCGTGGGTCCGCGTATGTTTGTCGTACGTGGAAAAACTGCATCGGAAGAAACTCCAGTGATATAAGGAAAGATGTATGATGCCAATGAATTTGCCCCTATTGTCTAGCTTCATGATGGCCAGGTGACAGGATATATCAAGCTGTAGCGTACGTCTGTGCATTTGTACGTCCATATGGTCGGTTATTCCTCTCTGGGTGAACTCGTTAATATGAACGCAATGTGCATTTGCGTTAGAAACTACGTGTAGCTCGTTTGAGCAATTTTGCCTTTGGCGTTGTATCCGTTCGGAACCAGACACTGCACTGCCGCCATGGTGTCGAAATCCAGCTCTCCGAGTAAGTTGTTATCGCCGGAAAGGGACCGCCCATAACAAGCATTCAGAATTTCAACGCCGCTTCGGTGCAAGGGAACGTCAACATCCGCGAGTTCTGCAAGTTGAATCGCAGGAACAAGACCAAATGGAACATCCTCGAGGACATACCTTGTTTCAGTGTCTGCCGGTCCCAAAGGGTCGTTACCGCGTTCCACAAGAATGGCAGAGGCCTCCGCGACACTGTCAGCCGTGATCCCGAAAGATTTGGCGAAATGATCAAGAATAGACGGGACCAACTTTCCATAGGCCGACGCAATTGCGAGACGTTCCCTATCAATGGCCTCCACGAGCCTGCCAACGGTGGGCGTTACGTTGGTTCTCTGGCCCCAGCTTTCTTTTCGCTCGATACGAGTGAGATTGCATAATGCCGTTGCGAGATGGCTTTCAGGATTGGTGTTGCTAAGAACGATTGTGAGAATGTCGTCCTTGACGGCGAAGCGGTCGCCGAACAGTTGTGCACATGTCTCCTGAGAGGAGACGGAGCAAGATACTGGGACCGCCGCGATGTCGACTTTACCTCTTATCGCCCCGATTTTAACCTCGGTCGGAGACTGGGCTTTCGATGTCAAAACGGTGGTGTTCCAGACGACGATCGGGATCACAGTTCCACGTTCCGCCAGTTTCTTCGACAGATAAAGGGCTGAAAACGATAGGTGTGCACTGATTATGATTGTGTGTCGTTGCTCCAGGTGAGGGATCAGGCTGTCTAGAACGAAGCGATGGCCGTAAGCAGGTAGGGCCAACACAATGACGTCGCCCTCCGCCAAGTCTTTTGCATTCCGGCAAACGCCTGGATGAAATTCTCCGGTAATCACACCGGTGACCTTTAACGGGGCACCCTCGACAAGCGCTTTCGTCCGTTGGCCGGACGGAGACCAGACGCTGACGTCGTGGCCGCGCTGCAGCAGAAAGGCTGCATATCCCATTGCGATTGCGCCTGCCCCTGCTATTGTTGCCTTCATTGGCGATGGCCTTTCAAAAAGAGGCCGACCACGAGATGTCGCGGTCGGTGTAGGTTTATGATTTTCGTGATGTTGCGCCCTGTCGTGGGCGTGCGGTGCATCAGTTTGTCTCATCCATCCTGACTAGATGCCCTTCCGAAACTTCACGGTACTGTCTTGCAGGGGGCTCATAGCCAATCGGCCGGACCGGGCTTTTCAGTTCGTCGCTTGCGATGCCCCGCCGGATCCTGCGTCGCGCAGGATCCGGCACAGGTACCGCCGCCATAAGCTTCTTGGTGTACGGATGCTGGGGATTTTCGAACACGGCGGCGCGAGGTCCGATTTCGACGATCTCGCCGAGATACATGACCGCCACGCGATGGCTCACCCGCTCCACGACCGCCATATCGTGAGAGATGAAGAGGAAGGCGAGGTCGAGGCTCTGTTGCAGATCAAGCAACAGGTTACAAACCTGCGCTTTGATCGATACGTCAAGCGCGGAAACCGCCTCGTCGGCAACGATGATCTTTGGGTCGAGCATCAGCGCGCGGGCGATGGCGACGCGCTGCCGCTGACCACCGGAAAACTCGTGGGGAAAACGCCTCATCATCTCGGGCGATAGCCCAACTTTTTCCATCAGTGCGGCGGCCTTGTCGCGCGCTTGCGATGCCGTTCCAAGCCGATGCTGAATAAATGGCTCGACAAGGGCGCTGCCGATGCTCAGTCGCGGATTGAGTGAAGCATATGGATCCTGAAACACCATCTGGATCGAGCGACGCATTTTACGAAGCGAGGAATGATCGAGCTTCATGACATCGTGACCATCAATGACGACGTTGCCGCTAGTCGGATTCAGGAGACGTGTGATTGATCGGCCGGTCGTCGATTTGCCACAACCCGATTCCCCGACGAGTGAGAGGGTTTCTCCTTGGAAGAGGTTGAAGGACACCTTCTCGACCGCGTGCACGGCGCCTGCTTTTCGGCTGAAAAAGCCGGAACGTATGTTGAACCGCATTGTCAGGTCTTTGACATCGAGGATCGGCGCCTTGTGCCGGGCGACAGTATCGTTCACCTCGGCGAGCGGCTGTTCTTCGCCAGTCTTGCTGTCGACGATCGGGAACCGCAATGGCAGTTTCCGGTCCGCCATGGAGCCAAGGCGCGGTACAGCCGAAAGCAGCGCACGCGTGTACGGATGTCTACCCCGATGGAAGATGTCGTCAGTCGCTCCTGTTTCCACCGCATCCCCGCGAAACATGACGATCGTTCGGTCCGCCACTTCCGCCACGACACCCATATCGTGGGTAATGAAAAGGACCGAAGTACCTTCCTCTTCCTGCAGGGTCTTGATGAGATCAAGAATCTGACCCTGGATGGTCACATCCAACGCTGTTGTGGGCTCGTCGGCGATCAGCAGCTTCGGTTTGGAGGCGAGCGCCATGGCGATCATGACGCGCTGACGCATGCCCCCAGAGAACTGATGCGGATATTCGTCGTACCGGCCCTTGGCGTTGGGAATCCGAACCTTTTCAAGCAATCTCAGGACTTCGCCCTTGGCTTCAGCTGCGGAAATTTCTGTATGAACGGTCAGCGCTTCAGCGATCTGCTTGCCGATCGGGATGATCGGATTGAGCGAGGTCATTGGCTCCTGAAAGATCATTGAGATCTCATTGCCGCGGACCTGACGCATTTCCTCTTCCGGGAGCGAAAGGAGATTTCTTCCGGCAAGAATGACCTTCCCTTCCACTTTGCTCGACCGTGCCGCCAGAAGCCGCATGATGGAAAGCGAAGTGACGGATTTGCCGGAGCCGGACTCTCCGACGATCGCCACAGTCTCACCGGGCGCGATATCGAACGAGATATTACGAATGACCTCTTTCCAGCCGTTCTCGATCTTGAATGAGGTCGTCAGATCCTGGACGGAGAGCACCGGGGCAAAGTGGGCCGGAGTTCGGCCGGCGACGCTTTCTTGAATTGGCACGGTCATTGCGCGCTCCTTGTTTTCGGATCGATCGCGTCACGGAGCGCGTCACCAAGTATGTTGAGGGCGAGTACGGTAAGGAGAATGGCAAGCGAAGGAAACACAACGAGCCACCATCCGCTCAGGATGTTTTCGAAACCCTCACGGATCATGCCGCCCCACGTGGCGGTTGGCGGCAGAACGCCAAGGCCGATGAAGGCCAGCGATGCTTCCGTTCGAATGGCGGAGGCCATCCAGAGCGATGCGACGACCACAATGTCCGATAGAATGTTCGGGAGTATATGAACGCCCATGATCCGGAGTGGCGAGAAACCCAGCGACCGTCCCGCCTCAACGAAATCACGCCGTTTCATAGCAATCGTTGGTGCCCGGGCGACGCGAGCGAACGGTGCGGTCTCTGTGATTGCAATCGCGATGATTAGGTTCTCGAAGCTGGCACCGAGCATAGCGGCAACCATCAAGCCCAACAGAAGGGTGGGAAAGGACAGCATGACATCGACGATACCCATCACAATCTGATCGAATATGCCGCCGATGTAGCCTGCCAGAATCCCCAGCGCAGACCCGACCACCATCGCAATCATGACGGACAGAAATCCGATGGATAGCGAGATGCGCGCTCCGTAAAGGAGGCGGGAAAGAACATCTCGGCCATAACTATCGGTTCCCAACCAGAATTGTGCGGAGGGCGGGGTCAGTCGATGAAGAATATTCTGCTTCAAGGGGTCGTATGGCGCGATAAGCGGCGCGAAAACGGCGAGCAAAATAATCAAGGTCAGAAGGCCAATGCCGATCCACGAAAAGCGGTTTCGACGGAATGCCTTCAGGACCGGGTTTGGTTGCCGCTCTGGCGCGGCTTGGGAGACAGCGACGTCGGTCATTGGGCAAGACTCACTCTGGGATCGACGAGGGCGTAAATGAGATCGGTGATCGTATTCACGATGATGACGAAGGTTGCAAAAACGACCATTAGTCCCTGGAGCATCGTGTAATCACGAGACTGCAGTGCGCCCAGTATGAGCTTCCCAAGGCCGGGGCGGGTGAAGACGATCTCGGTCAGAACCGAATTGCCTATCAGGGTGCCGAAATACAGACCTACAACCGTCACGATCGGAATGAGGGCGTTGCCAAGGGCGTGCCGGAGAATGAGGTTCCGTGATCGGACACCCTTGGCGCGTGCGGTGCGAATATAGTCTTCGCCCATGACGTCCAACATGGAGGAGCGGGTGACTCGTGCGATGTAAGCCGTCATGATCAGCCCTAGGTTCAGTGCCGGGAGCAGGAGATTGCGGAGATGATCGACCGGGTCGCTGGTAGCGCGGCTCATCACCGGCAGCCACTGTAGCCAAACCGCGAAAGCCAGGAGCATCAGGATCGCGGAGACGAACCCCGGGAAGGACAAGCCAACGAGCGACAGGATGCGGCTGAGGTAGTCCGGCCATTGATCGCGGCGAACGGCAGCTATCACTCCTAGCGGTACTCCGAGCAACGTCCCGATGATCATCGCGGCTGCGGCGAGTTCAAGTGTATAGGGCAGGACCAGCGCCACCTCTTCCAGCACCGTGCGACCGCTCACCATCGACGTACCGAAATTTCCGGTCAGCATGTCCGAAAGGAAACGCAAATACTGGACGCCGATGGGTTGATCGATCCCAAGCTGTGCACGAAGCGCTTGAAGCGCCGCATCGCTGGCGCGGTCACCCAGCATGGCAACCGCGGCGTCACCCGGTACAAGTCGAACCAGAACAAAAACCATGGTGAGCATGGCGATCAATGTGGGGATCGCCAATAGAAGTCTTCGGATCGCATAACCTATCATGCGGCGGCCCTTTCGATAGAGACGCGACCTGGGCAGAAGGCGTCCAGATTGGAATTTGTCTGACCATGACAGATCAGATCGGCGATAACTCTTCCGACAGAGGGCACAAGTTGGAACCCATGCCCGGAGAAGCCGAAAACATGGATCAAGCCTTCGACTTTTTTCGACAATCCGATGACCGGACGGTGGTCTGACGTCATGGCTTCCATGCCCGCCCAGGTTCTGACGATCCGGACGTTCTGCAGTTCAGGAAAGACCCGGACCGCCGCTTGTACCGACGCCGCCAACGCGACGACATCGACCGCCGCCGACTGCCTGTCGGCGGCAAGCCTGCCTTGCGATCCGCCGCCGATCAGGAGGGTGCCTTGGGATGTCTGCTTCAATGAAAGCTTCTTGCCGAACGAGCTGACGACCGGGCTGATTTTCGGGACGCTACGTTCCGTCACGACCATCATTGAGGTTCGGATCGCATGCTGTAGCGGATCTCCCGCGAGAGCCGAGACGTGATCCGCCCACGCGCCTGCCGCGTTGACGACGAGTTCGACTTCGAATGCGCCGCACGTCGTCTCGACGCGCCAACCGTTTTCCGATCGGATCATGGAGATCACCAGGCATTCTTCGGCGATCTTCACTCCGGCCTTGATGGCTGCGTCCCGGAATGCCCGGACAGCGCGATGCGGATCGGCGGAGCCGTCGCTCGACACCCAGGCGCCGCCCAGACAGTGGGCAGACAGACCGGGCAGAAGGCGTTGCATTTCCTCAGGGCCGACAAGCTTCTCGTGATGATGTCCCATGGCTTCCAGCCGCTTGATGCGCGCCTCGATCTCGTTCAGAGACTGTTCGTCTTCCGCAACCTGTAACTGGCCGCAGGCGACGAAACCGCAGTCGTCACCGACGAGAGCTTCCATGCCATGCCAGGCTTCGGCAGCCTCGATGCTTAGGGGCAGTTCCGCTACATCCCGACCAAGTGTTCGCACGCCTGCGGCGGTTGCGCCGGAAGCGTGGCTTCCGAGAAAATGTCGCTCGACGAGGTGTACAGATACACCTCGTTGCGCTGCTTGCAGAGCGGCCGAAATACCGTGAAGACCACCTCCTATGACCAGGACGTCCGCATTCATGTCGCACCTGCCACATCTTCCAGAGACGCGATTTCGCCAAGCGTAATCGGCTTGAGCGGCGGACGGATATGGAAGAAGTTCACGTCCTTGATCGGGAGATCATGAACCTCGGCCAGTAGTGCCTGGACCGTATAGCCGCATTGGCGACCCTGACAGGGCCCCATTCCGCAGCGCGTAGCAGCTTTGACTGCGCTCGGATCGGCGGGGCTGTTACGGGCGGCAGCTCGGATGGCCCCCGCAGTGACTTCTTCGCATCGACATACGACGACATCGTCGTCGAGCCGGTTCCGTGGAGGCGGGTACATAGCATCGAGGAACGGACGCAATGCGAAGGCTCTTTTACGGCGCTGATCGAGCTTAGATGCGCGGCGAAGGTTCTCTGTTTCTGAAGAAATTCCAAGTCTGCTGGCAATTCCAAGCGCAGCGATTTCTCCGGAGATAGTCGCGGCAAGCCAGCCCCCAATTCCGCCCGCATCACCTGCAACGAAAAGCCCTTCGCGACTGGTTTCTCCCCATCGATCTAGCTTCGCCGCCAGATATCCCTGCTCCTCGTTCCAGTGGTGATCACAGTTCAGCGCCAGGGTCTCATGGATACGCGGCACGATACCTTCATGGACCAACAGCACGTCCGCTTCAACGCGATGACGCTTTCCCTTCGCTTCCCATGTGAGATACTTCAGACACTGGTCGCCGTCGGCTCGCAGGTCAGAGAAACCCCGAACCATCATGCCGCTACGTTTTATGTCGCGGAGCCAGCGCAGTCCTTTGAGCAGGCCGCCGAAGTCCCTCCAGGCTCGCGGCAATCGACTTACGGCAGACAATTTCGGGGATGCCGCAGTATCGAGATAGCCGGCTATACGTCCACCAAGATTCAGGAACTGGGTGGCATAGAGGAGTGGCAATGGTCCTGCACCGGCGATCCAGACCTTGCCTTCTGGCAACATTCCACCAGATTTCAGAAGGATCTGGGCGGCTCCCACCGTCATAACTCCTGGCAGCGTCCAACCTTCAAACGGTACAGGTCGTTCTTGTGCGCCGTTTGAGAGCAGCACCGCGCGAGCCGTGATACGACGCGCCTTGCCCTCCGATGTAAGGAAAAGGCTCCAGGAGTCTTCAATCTGCCAGACTTGAGTTGACGGGAGATATTCCACGCCGGATGCGCGAAAAGCCGCGGTAAGCGCCTGACCTTTCTGGTAGTCTGTGCCAAGAGCTTCAAAAACCGGGCTTTTTACGTTGCGCTCGACACCGCGGAATATCTGCCCTCCCGGCGATGGTTGTTCATCAATGACAACCACAGAGGCACCCAGCTCACGCAAACGTATCGCGGCGCTCATTCCGGCCGGCCCGGCCCCGACGATTGCGACGTCATAGTTCATCGTGAAATCTCCCGGGGTCCGCGCTGACTTTCAATACGCATCCCGTGGCGAACTGGGACGAGACACCCCTGTGTTGACGCAATGCCATCAACGATGGCGAGACACTCGAAACACACTCCCATTTGACAGTAAGGAAGCCGTGGTTTGCCGCTGACGGGAGAGCGACGTCCCGCTTCCGGAACGCGCAGCAGCACGCTGGCAACGGTTTCGCCTTCCCAAGCGATGGTCTCGACGCCATTGACTAGGATGGTCATGTCAGCCGTCTTGTCCGGCCGCTCAAGCACACTTTTGAACATCGAATCTTCCATTTGAAAAAGCGGACAGGTCAGTAGACAACCGGCCTTCGATCATTGCAGGCGCCACGATAGCGGCATGGGCAGCGGCCAACGTCACGCCCGAGTGACAAGCGGCCGCAAAGAGGCCGGGATATTCCTCGGATTGAGCGTATATCGGCGTACCGTCGGGTGGCAGAACCCGGAAGCCGCTCCACTGGCGGACAAGACGCGCTGACGCCAGAGCAGGAATTATCCGCGTTGCGCGCAAGGCCAGCTTCGTTGCCGAAGCAACAGTAACACCGCGATCTGTGACATTTTCCTTCGTCGCACCGATCATTACAGTGCCATCGGACGTCTGCCTCAGTCCGCTTGCAGGATAGGGAAGGAGTGGTTCAATGCGTTCCGTAACAAGCAACTGACCACGATCTGCTTTAAGCGGAATTTTGAAGCCAAGCGGGTCTGTAAGCGAAGGCGTCGCATGCCCGGCAGCGACGATAACACATGGTGCTTTATAGCTTCCAAGCGCTGCGGTGACGGTAAATCCGTCAGCGCCGGGAGTGATGGATTGTACGGTGTTGCGGAACAGAATTTTTCCACCGTGAGCAGTCACACCTCGTTGCATGGCGGCAAGAAGCTGTAATGGGTTCACGTGACCATCAGCCTTACAGTAACTTGCTCCGACGACCTCCGGCCCGAATGCGACTGCTGGCATCATTCGCTCTAGCTCAGAGCGATCGACCATCCTCAAATCGCTTGCAGACAGGTAATTGTGTGTCCGCTTATTGAGTGTTTCTCG
Source organism: Agrobacterium rosae (assembly GCF_002915175.1). Classification (GTDB taxonomy): domain Bacteria; phylum Pseudomonadota; class Alphaproteobacteria; order Rhizobiales; family Rhizobiaceae; genus Agrobacterium; species Agrobacterium rosae. Next base: position 57,873 of record NZ_NXEJ01000013.1, read on the forward strand.
ATTTTCGTATTCGGTTTCGCTGAGACAGTAAACAAAGCCTCCTGGTCGGGAGTAGTCGATACCAACACCCGCCGATTCAGCCAACTCTTGAACAAAATCCGGCCACAGATCGGAACTTTCACCCGTTAACTGCTGGTAAGCTGGGGCGTTTGCGCCCTTTCCCTGGGTCCAGACGAGCCCGAAATTCGCACGCGCGGCACGCATGTCCTGATCCTGTCCATCCAGGACGATGACGCGTTTCCCGAGTTTGGCTATCCCGTAGGCCAGCGCGGAGCCAACAACGGCCCCGCCCACTACAATTACTTCTGCGTCCACCTTGATCTCCATCAAATTGTTGCTGAGCTTAGGAAAGCGAGGTAGAAAGTCAAAGTCGTTTATTTCTGTGCGGTATTCGTAGAGGTTATAGCCAATGAGATATCCAAGTTTGCGGCAGCTCGAGGCACTCATGGCAGTGGTCGAGTCAGGCACGGTAAGCCGTGCCGCCGATGTCCTTCGGATTTCACAACCTGCCGCAAGCAAGCTCATCCAAGATCTGGAGGCAGATACAGGCTTGCAACTCTTCGAGCGCGAAAGTGGCCGGCTGGTACCGACAGGCCGCGGTATGCGCCTGTATGAGGAGGTCGAACGGATATTTGGTGGCGTCAATCAACTCGCGCGCGCCGTGGATGCAATTCGTCGCGAGGAGCACGGGCATATCCTGATAGGCACCATGCCAGCCCTATCAGGGCCGTTTATCACCCGGGCGATTGCAGGCTTCAAGGCGCGGCATCCAGATGTTTTTGTCTCCATCGAGGCGCGTAGCTCGCAGTTTTTGACAGAAGCAGTGCTGCTTCGTCGGTTAGATGTGGCGCTTGTTGTGAGTGGATTAGAACACTCGTCGGTGCAGATTGATCGGGTGAAATGTCCGCCGTATGTCGTGGCGATGCCGCTAGGTCACAGGCTATCCGGCAAGTCAGAGCTGTCCCCAACCGATCTCCAGGATGAACCATTTATCGCGTTTGCGCCGAGAGGGATGACACGAAGCAATCTTGATGCTGTCTTCGAACGTTTCGGAGTGATTCCAAATATCGTGATTGAGGCGACTACTGCTCCAAATGTTACAGAGATGGTGGCAGCCGGATTGGGTGTGACTGTCGCCGATCCACTAGCCCTAGAGCATGTCGCCGGTCGGATCGAAGTCAGGCCTTTCAGGCCGGTCGTTGAGTCAGATTACGTGCTTATTCGCCCGCTTCGAGCAAGAAACAGCGTTTTGGTTGCCGACTTCGTGGAGGAAATTCACGTCGCTGCACAATCACCGAAAGTCTCGGTTTAAAAAGCTCCCGGCATGGCAACTCTGTTGTTGCCAATGCCGGGATTTAGTCGGGGAAGTGAGATCAGCGGCTGATGGTTGTTTGTTCGGTGATAGGCGGCGAAAGGTTCAAGGAACCCGTGAGATCGTAGCCGTAGTTGAGAGCCTTGCTGCGAACCCAGACCTGCATCAGGCTGAAAAGAGGTACGCTGCATACCTGTTCGCTAATTTTCTTTTGGGCGGCAGACCAAAACTTCAACCGTTCCTCGTCGGTTGCGGCCTTTCGTGCTGCCGTGATATCGGCGTCACCGGCATCACAGTGAGCAAAATTGGTCACGGCAGTCGGCTTCCCGACTGATGCGTCGGAGTGATAAAACTGGCTGAGGTAGCTATCAGCTACTGGATAACGCGCAGCGCCATAAAAGACGATATCACTGAGGTCCTTTCGGATTTGCTCATGGTAGGTCGGATGATCTACGACTTTAAGTTCAAGAGCAATGCCAACTTCGGCCAGCTGCGCCTGAATAACTTCCATGATGGGTAACTGTGTCGTGTTCGACGATACGATTGCTGACAGCTTCAAGCTGTTACCAACGCCGGCCTCTTTAAGAAGCTTTTTCGATAGATCCGGATCATAGTTGTACGTCCATGCGCAATCTTCGCCAAGATAGCCGGACGGGACAACTGAGCAGCCTTTGACTGCCACGGAGGCTCCAACAAACTGGATGATCTGATCGACGTTCACGGCATGGGCGATTGCCTGGCGAATTTTCACATTGTCCAGTGGCTTGTGTTGGATATTCAAAAATACCGTACGGTATTCACCTGGGGCAAAAACATCGACGACTGCGCCGTCCCACGTTTTTGCCTGATCGACCCAACGCTGCTCGCGTTTGCCGTAAATGAGATCGAGCTCGCCAGATCGGAATGCAAGCTCGCGGCTCGAATCCGATGGAATCAAATCGACCCGAATGTCGTCGATTTTCGGTTTCCCACGGAAGTATTCCGGAAATGCTTTCAGATATACCGACTGCTGCGTGACGGCTTTGTCAAATGTGAATGGGCCGGTCCCGATCGGACTGCTCTTGAAATTAGCCCCCATTTTTTCAACGGCTTTTTTGCTCACAATATTGCCGCCGTGATAGTTCGCGATCAGGCCGAGAAAACCGGGAACTGGTTCGCTGAGAACGATGCGAACGGTCGCGGGATCGACGGCTTCGATCGTTTTGAACGCTGCATAGTCGCTCGCGTAAGCGGAAGTTTCCGGATTTTTAGCCCGTTCAAGTGAAAAGACGACGTCGTCAGCGGTAAGCGTACCGTAGTTACCGTGGAACTTCACATCCTTGCGAAGCTTGAACGTCCAAGTGAGACCGTCGGCAGAGCTGGTCCAGCTCTCTGCAAGATCGGGTTCGATTTTTGATGGGTCGGCCGTACCTGGAGTGAACCGGACAAGGCCGTTGAACATCCAGGACACGACGGTCAGATCCTGGGTCGTGGTGGCACGCGCGGGATCCATATTGGTGATGTCCGGTGCTTGGACACCAACTCGCAGGGTTTCTGCGTACGCGCTAGATGTGAACGACGTTCCGGCCATCAAGCACGACGCCATCGCGATAACAGCTCCCGCTTTTACTATGTTGATCATGTTCCACTCCATTTTTTTGATTTCGCACCGAATTATTTGAAAAATCACAATAAGTGTCAAAGTCGATATTTTGGGGGGTGTATCTGGAAAAGTTATAGTTGGAGTGGACGGCGAAGCGCCAAATTGGTCGCATCGGACGAGTGTCGCGGAACGTGTCCACGAGTGGTGATCGCGATTAGTGGAGGTCCTTTGCACAGGCGTTCAGGTCTTCCGAAGAACGACGGACACAAACATCTGCCGCGGATCATTCCAAGCATGCACGACGATGTGCCAAATTGGTCAGGAAATGGATTATCGATCTGTTGGGTCGAGTTTCTTGATCAAAACGGATGCTCTTGATACGACGCTTTTTCCCTTACAAAATATTCCGAAGCTGAAATGGTTCGCACGCTAAGTCACTGAGACCATAACCATCTTGCATCCCTTTGGGAGCCATAGCCGCTCCTTCGTATCAGTCGGCTTCCAGCCAGATTGATTATAGAAATCACTAAATGTCGGCGATTCTCACCTTTACCTTCGGATGTAAGTGTCGAACTTTCGGCCAACTCCCCGTCAGATAGACGAGGCCATCGCTGAAGTTGGCCCGTTTGCAGCAATGGCGGATGCGTTCACTTTGTAGGGAAGCCAGATGCTTATAGAAACAACTCCTGAAGTACCAACCAGCGCTCCGCTACGGTCCTCAGAATCGACGCGCTCATCCAGGTATCTTCGTATTGGTGTAGATATTGGTGGCACATTCACCGATTTTTGCGGTTGGCGCGACGAGGCCGGAAGCGAAGTTGTCTCATTCAAAGTCCCTTCCACACCCCCCAATTTTGAAGAGGGGTTTCGGGCTGGATTTGAGCGGATTCTCGAATTGCTCGAACCGAAAGAAGACGAAATCGCTCTGGTGATGCACGGAACCACGGTCAGCACAAACGCGGTGATCGAACGCGCAGGTCCGAAAATTGCGCTGTTCGTGACCAAGGGCTACCGCGACATTCTCGAATTGCAGCGCATCAGAGTTCCCAATGCGCTCAACTTGTTCGAGCGCCGGACTGTGCCGTTGATTGAAAGAAATTTCGTCATCGAAGTTGATGAGCGCTTGCTGCGCGAAGGCGAACTCGACAAGCCGCTCGACAAGGAAGAGGTTTCGGAACTCGCCAAAAAGGCCGCGGCCGCAGGGGCAACCGGTTTTGCCGTGGCATTTCTCCACAGCTACACCAACCCCGAGCATGAAATTCTCGCGCGTGACGCAATCCGTGAGGCACTTGGGGAAGATACCCGTGTCAGCCTGTCCAGCGAGATTTGGCCGCGGATGGGGGAATACGAGCGCACCATCGCCGCTGTTTTGAACGCTTTTGTAAAGCAGCGCATGGACGAATATCTGGGCGCTGTCGAAAGCTATGTGGCAAAGCGGCTGCCGGGCTCTCACCTGTTCATCACCCGCTCGAATGGTGGTGCGATGTCCGCAGCAGAAGCTCGCGCCTTTCCGATCCACACATTGTTATCCGGACCGGCATCAGGCGTGACTGCTGCCGAATTTCTCGGCCGCTCGATCAAGGAAGATAACCTTCTGACCTTGGATATGGGTGGAACGAGTACCGACATTTCGCTCATTCGTGAAGGTCGAGGCCAGACATCGAATTCGGCAGAAGTCGGCAATTTCCCCGTGATTCTCCCGGTTTCTGAGATCGAAGCAATCGGTGCGGGAGGTGGTTCGATTATTGCCATGGACGGCTCCGCGTTGCGCGTTGGCCCCCGCAGTGCCGGTTCCTATCCAGGCCCCGCATGCTTCAGACGCGGTGGCGCCGAGCCGGCACTTACCGACGCCTATCTTCTGTCGGGCTATTTGCCGGAAGCGCTTTTGGGCGGCGCCATGAAGCTCGACCGGGATGCTTCGGTCCGTGCGCTCACGCCTGTTGCCGAGCATCTAGGCATCGCTGTCGAAGCTGTCGCCGACATGGCGGTTACCATCGCAACATCAAACATGGTTGCTGGGGTCCTGCCATACCTAGCCCGTAAAGGCGTTGATGCCGAAGACCTGACACTGCTTGTTTATGGCGGCGGCGGCGCGATCCACGGGCCGCTCGTTGCTAGCGAAATCGGCATTAATCGCATTCTTGTGCCTGCATCTCCCGCTGTCTTCTGCGCGCTCGGGGGGTTGGTGTCGGAACTCAGCGAAGATGTCTTGGCCAGCGTCCAAGGGCGCGTTCTGAGTGCGCAGGACGTGACTTCGACATTCGCTGACCTGGCCACGCAGGCGAAAGACTGGCTCTCTCGGCAGATTGAGTCGGAGAAGCTAGCGAGCGTTTCGATCGAGCACTGGGCCGAAATGCGTTATGCTGGTCAGTCATTCCAGATTGACGTTGAACTGCCTGAACAGGCGGTCCTGAATGCAGACTTTCTCGCCATGATGGAGGCATTCCATACCGAGCATCTGCGGACTTTCAGCTACGCCAATCCTACGGGTGCCATTGAGTTTGTTGCCCTGCGTGTCCGAATTAACGGACGCCTGGCCGTTCCGCAAATGTCGATATCCACGAGGGAAGCAACTGGCACGGCTCATATTGCTACCCGGGACATGCGATTTAATGGCACCGTGTATCCGGCGACAAAAGTCTATGAGCGTGACGCTCTGGGTCGCGACAGTCTCATCATCGGGCCGGCTGTCATCCAGCAGGTTACCGCGACGGTCGTGGTACCGCCCGACTATTCTGCGCGCATCGATGCGTATGACAACATCATCATTTCCAAGGACTGAAAACATGCGCGCTATTCGTACTATGGTTATGAACAATCGCTTCAAGGCAATTGTCGAAGAAGCTTCTGCTTGTGTTTACCGCACGGCCCGCACAACCTTCGTCAAGATCGTGCAGGACTATCAATGCGCGGTTGCCACGGCCGATGGCGACATGTTCGCGTTTCCGGATCAGTCGGGTGTTAAGCAGTTCATCGGCGTTCCAATGGCTGCAACGATCAACAAGATCGGAAAGGAGAACTTCAAGCCCGGTGATATTTTCATCACCAACGATCCGTTCGCCACGGAAGGTTTGTTGACCCATCTGATGGACCTCACGATGATCCGGCCCATCTTCTACAAAGGCGAACTGATTGCCTTTGGCTGGGCCTTCATTCACGCAACCGATATCGGTGGGGCGGTTCCCGGTAGTATTTCGCCTGCCTTCACGGAGGTTTTCCAGGAAGGCCTTCGTGTGCGTCCGATGCGGCTCTTTATCGACGACAAGCTGAATGAAGACGTCATGGGCCTCTACATGGACAACAGTCGGACACCAAAGGAGATTGCGGGTGATCTGGAGGCGATGGTCTCGGCAATGAAGAGCATTGACCGCAGGCTGACCGGTCTGTGCGACAGATATGGCGTCGAGGAAGTCAAGGCTGGCATGCAGGATGTGATTGCCTACTCGGAAGAGAAAGCAAGGTCAGTCCTCGCGACTATTCCGAACGGCGAATACACATTCAGCGACTATCTTGAAATGGCGGGAGAAGGAAACCTCGTTCATGTAAGCGTCAAGCTCATCGTCAAGGACGGCAATATCGAGGTCGATTACACGGGAACAGATCCGCAGGTGCCGGCCGCTCATAACATTGTCACCGGTTCCAAGACCCATCCGTACATCGTGCAGGCTCTGATCTCATTCGTCCTGACGCATGAGCCGCTGACGCCCTGGAACGCTGGTCTGATCCGCTCGATAAGGGGAAATGCACCCCTTGGAAGCCTCATCAACGCGGTCCATCCGGCATCAGGTGGCTCGCGCGCCGCGTCGGGCTGCCGAGTCTACGACTCGGTGATCGGATGCCTCAATCAAGCGCTCGACGGAGGTTTGGCTTCGTCGGGGTCTGGATCGGGCATCATCGTATTCTCCGGCCCGGATCCACGCACGGGTGCCAACCGTGTTACCGTCGTCAATCCAATCCCGGGAGGAAGTGGCGGTCGCAATGGCGCTGACGGCGTTGATGCGCTCGAACCGCGTAATGCCGCCTTGCTCAATGTACCGGTGGAGATTACCGAGGCGGAAACCATGTTGGTGGTGCGGGCCTATCGCTCGCTTCCCGATAGCCGCGCAGCCGGTCAGTGGAATGGGGGCGCGTCTCAGGTCATCGAACTGGAAAATCGAGGTGAGGCTGGATCGATCAGTTGCCGGAATCTAAATCGCTTTCATTTTCAGCCTTGGGGGGTGTTCGGTGGCGAGGCCGGGCGGCTTGGCTTCACGAAGGTTAATCCTGGGAAGGAAACAGAACGGTCGGACGGAAAAATCACGGTTCTGCAGCTGGGCAAGGGTGAGGTTCTTCAGATTACCAGCCCTTCGGGGGGCGGCTTCGGCAATCCGCTGAAGCGTAATCTCGACCTTCTCGAGGCCGATGTGCGAACGGAGATGGTGAGTCCTGAACGAGCGGAAGCCGTATACGGCGCTGTTTTCAAGCCTGATGGCTCGCTGGACAGGAATGCCACTGAGGCTAATCGGCGCGAACTCATGCAGACAGAGGTGCCTGACATCACCTACGGCAAAAACCGTGACGATCACGACCGGGTTTGGCCGTATAAGGTCCGCCGTGAGCTTGCCACGAAGGCAATGAAGCTGGACATGAGATTGCGGTGGCCGATTGTCGATCGTGTGCAACGGAAAATGTTGGCGATCGGTAAGGAAGTCACGCTACCGGCTCTCGAAGAGGCGATTGAAGCCGAAGTATCTGCTCTTGGTGGTTCATCTTCCAAGTCGGCGCGTCCGTGAGTCTACCTCAAGGGGGTCGCCTCAATTGCAGCCGAGGGGGAAGATCCGAGACGATCCGGCTTCCACGGTTAATGCTCTGGATCGGCGATCTCTATGTCTTTCGGGCCAACTCGGCATTGCCATAGGACTAAGACAACGGCAACGTACCGGAATATGCAGAAATTTAAGCTACGAAACTCCGGCTCTGACCGGAGTTTCTGGTGACTGTATGCGAGGGGTTGCGTGTGGGTATCGATTACCCCTCAAGGCGACGTGAGTATTGGGCTGTGATAAACTTAAGTATGCAAAACCAAGATGATCAAAATGAAGAACGACGATAGGCTGCCTCGCATTGTTGTCGTTGCCACCGGGGGCACAATAGCGGGTAGCGGTGCCACGCGGACGCAGATGACTGGCTACAAGACAGGATCTGTGATGGTAGAAAACTTGATAGCCTCGGTTCCTGAAATCGGGCAAATCGCCGACATCCATGGTGAACAGTTTCTGCAGATTGGGAGCAATGAGATCACCACTGCGGACTGGATCGAATTAGCCCGGCGCGTCAACGAATTGCTTGGCAAAACAGAGCTAGATGGTGTTGTAATTACCCACGGAACTGGAACGCTGGAGGAAACGGCGTTCTTTTTGAATCTGGTTATAAAATCTGAAAAGCCTGTCGTGCTTGTGGGCTCCATGCGGCCGGCGACGGCTTTGAGCGCAGATGGTCCGTTGAACCTCCTTAATGCTGTTCAGGTCGCTGCAGACAAGAACGCTTCAGCTAGAGGTGTTCTCGTCGTCATGAATAATGAAATCAACGGTGCCAGAGACGTTACGAAATCGAGTACGATGAACGTTGCGACATTCCGATCGCCTGATATGGGATGCTTGGGTTACGTAGTTGACGGACAACCGACCTTTTATCGACAGACCACCAGGAGGCACACCGGCCGGTCAGAGTTCAGCCTGTCTGATTTTACGAGCCTGCCTTACGTCAAGATTATCTATGGTCATGCTGGCGACGATCGTCTCTTTGTAGATGCTGCGGTTGCAGCGGGGGTAGAGGGTCTGATTTACGCGGGGTCAGGAAATGCAGCCATTGCAACCCGCGCAGAAGCTGGCCTCAATGACGCGAGAAAGGCAGGCTTGGTTGTTGTCAGAAGTTCTCGCGCTGGTTCCGGGCCAGTCTTCAAGTCGATACCGCGCTGGGATGAGGAAAGTTTTCTTAAATCTGATACGTTGAGCCCGCACAAAGCCCGCATCTTGCTGATGTTGGCCTTGAGCAAGACCAAAGATCTAAAAGAAATACAACGCATGTTTAACGAGTATTGAGTCTCTCAATCAAGGATATCTTGGCCATCAGAATGTCTACGCCAAAATAAGCTCTCTTTTGGCAGTCGAATCGCAATTTATACCAAGGCATCGAGTGGCCGGCAGACAAGTTCGGCGTATTCGATAAACGGAGCAATGCCCGGAGCCGGACTGTCCGCACGCCAGACTACTCCAAGGATCAACTCGGTCGTTAAATCCTCAACCTGCCGGAGCACCACATTCCCATCCGAGATGTTTCTCACCCACGATGGAAGAAATGTGACGCCGACCCCCGCTGACGCCAGCGCCAGTGCCGCAGACGTTGTGGAGGCAGATATCCTGTTGTCAATCTCTACTCCTGCATGCAGAACCATTTGATGTACTTCTTCGAAGCCCGAAATTTCAAATCGCTTCAGTGTAAAACACCGATGCCCAACAAAATCCTCAAGATGTAAGCTCGTAGCGTTGGCGAGATCCGATTGTTTTGGAATGACAGCCAAAAACCGCTCGGATATCAGTGGCTTGAAGCGCAAGAAATTGACGTTAGAGGGGGCGCGCATCAACCCGACGTGGTAATCACCATGTTCCAACAGTCTGACGAGTTCCGTTGAATCGCAGATCTTTACGTCAAGGCCTGTTTTTGGGCGGCCTGCACAAAATCGTCTCAATATGAGAGGCAGCAAGCGGTAAGCTGCCGGACCGATCGTTGCAATGTTGAGCTGTTCGTCGCCGGGCGACACTCCGCCTGCTGCTATTCGTGAAAGCAGTGTTGCTTCGTCTAGTTTGATCAGAATGTCGCGAGCGAGAGGCAAGAAAGTTTTACCGGCTTCGGTGAGTTCTACGTTCCTCGTGGAGCGAAGGAAAAGCGGTACGCCCACTTCTGATTCAAGGCGCCTGATGCGTTGGCTGAGGGTTGACTGGGTCAGCCTCAACCGCACTGCCGCCCGCCCGAAATGCAATTCTTCGGCTACGGCGACAAATCCCTTTACACTCCACAGATCGAGTGGGTGGTTGCGATCAACTGAAAAACCGTTGGCAATCTTATCATTTCCCATCGTGAAGGTTCTCGCGTCTTCGTGATTGAACTGGAGCGGCCCGTGATCTGGCGATGTCTCGGATGCCACCATAGGCGGATAGCGCCGCTTCAACGACTATCGTATTATGCGATATTTCCACTCAATCAGTGCTTTTTCAACTTAGACCGACTTTCACGCGCGTACTAATCTGCTTGAGCAACAAAAAAAGGGGAATGTGTTCAAATGAAAATTGCAAAATACACGACTTGTTTGGTCGGGCTCATGATGGGGCTGGGCAGTACCGCTGCGCTGTCGCAGGATCTGATCGTGAATGGTCAGGGTGGTCCGTATGAAGAACTCATCCAGGAGGCAATTATCAAGCCGTTTATGGCTGAGACCGGCCTTAAAGTTCTGTATGATCCGGTGGGATCTGCCTCGCAAGACTATGCTAAAATCAAGGCCTCCCGAGGTTATCCAGGCTGGGACGTTAACGTGATGACGGCGGCTCAGTCCCTTGATGGGTGCAAGGACGGGCTACTGGAGCGGATCACACCGGAGAAAGTGCCAAATCTTGCGTCTATCGACCCCGGCGTACGCGAACTTGCCGGGAAGTGCGGGGCGGTGCACGAGCTGCAGTATGTCGCTCTATTGTATCGCACCGACAAGCTCAATCCGGCCCCCACGTCCTGGAACGTGCTGGCGGACTCCAAGCTTGAGGGCAAGATTGTCTTGCCGGTTTTCAGCAATGCAATGGCAGCTCAAATGCTGCAGGTATTCTCTGCGGCCGCTGGTAATGACCCCAACGATGTCGATCCCGGTTTCAAGAAAATGGTCGAGTTGGCGCCGCGTGCTCTGGCTTTCGGCGAGACATCGGCGTTGATGGATCCGTATATTCGCCAGGGAGAAGCCTGGGCTATGCCTTTTTACAGCGGCCGTTCTGCGCTGATGAAGGCTGAAGGCGTGCCTGTTGATTTTATTATACCGAAGGAAGGCACCGTCCCGCTCGTGGCCACCCTCAATGTACCTGCCAATGCGGAGCACAAGGAGGCAGCGTACAAATTCATCAACTACTGGCTCAGCAAGACCGGCCAGGAAAACTGGGCGCAAGCGTATCAGGTTGGTACGGCGCGCGCTGATGTTGAGCTGCCGGCGGAATTCCGCAAGAACCAGATCACCACCCGAGAAGACATCCAGAAGCTGATACTACCGAATATGGCAGTGATGGCGACCCGTATACCACAGTGGGGCGATCGTTGGGAACGTGAAGTCGTTCCCGCTGCAAGGTAAGGTGGTTCCACCATGGTAACAACCCATTCAATTTCTGCGGCAACAAAGGGCCGCAGATCCCTTCACCTTGGCGGCTACTTGCCGCTGATCCCGCCGGTTACAATTCTGCTTCTTTTCTTTGCGCTGCCTGTCGGCATGATGATCGGACTAAGTCTGCAGTCAACAGTTACGGGCACCTTTGGTCTGCAACAGTATCACGATTTTTTCACTGACGATCTGGCTCTGGACGGATTGCGACGTACGCTTGTTTTATCGGGGATTGTGGCACTCTGTGTAACCACAATGGCCTATCCTATTGCCTACTACCTGGCGCGCTCGACATCTCGTTGGAGAGCCGTTGTATTTGGCATTGCCATCGCTCCGGAACTTGCGGGCGTGGTGCTACGTACTTACGGCTGGTTGGTAATTCTCGAGAAGAACGGCTTTATCAACAATACGTTGATTTGGATGGGTCTAATTCAGAGCCCTCTTCCTCTGATGAACAATATGTTCGGAGCGGTTGTTGGTTTGACCCATGTGCTCCTGCCCTTTGGTATCCTGTCGCTTTTGACCAGCTTACAGGGCGTTGATCGTAATCTGGAAAAGGCCGCGCAAATTCTGGGTGCATCCCGGTTGTCCGTTTTGCGTTATGTTGTTCTCCCTCTCTCCTTGCCCGGCATCATAAGCTCTTTCTTGATCGCCTTCACCCTGTCCGCGAGCGCTTATGCGACGCCGGCGCTCTTGGGTGGAATGAAGTTCAGGGTGCTTGCTACGATGATTTACCACGAGGTGATGGTTGTGGTGGATTGGCCCGCTGCTGCTGCGATGGCAATTGTTCTGCTGGCAATTGTGCTGTGCATCGCCTTTATCAGTGCACGTGCCGAAAATCGCATTGTCAGCAGATTGCATGTGAGGTGAGGTGATGAGCAGATTCGTTTTACCTGGCCTCTATTGGCTGTTTTTCTCGCTGATTGTTCTCTTCATCGCACTGCCACTTGTAGTGGTAGTGGCCGCCTCGTTCAGCCCGACGAGCAAGGTCACTTTCGAGTTCTGGACCTGGACTTTCGATTGGTTCCGGAAACTGTGGACGCCAAGATGGATTGATCCTTTCATCCTCAGTGTAAAAGTAGCCGCGCTTGTAGCGGTGATCACCGGAACGTTGGCGTCGCTTGGCGCCTACGCAGTAGCATATCGCAGGGTGCCGGGTCATACCGCCATCATGTCGTTTTTGTTGTCGCCCCTTGCGGTGCCTCAGATCGTCAAAGGCGTGGCAATCGTCTTGTTTTTCTCCTCTGCTGGTTTGTATCGATATCTGGGCTTTCCCGGGTTGGTCCTCGCCCATGTGATTTTGACGATGCCCTTTGCCGTAAGGATGATCGTCACATCGATCTATAATTTTGACAAGAACCTCGACCGGGCTGCTCAAATTTTGGGTGCGAATAAGTTTCAGCGCATTTTCTACGTGCTGTTGCCGCTGATCAAACCGGGCATTTTTTCGGGCATGACTTTTGCCTTCGTCCTCTCGTTCAATGATGTGCCCTTGTCCCTTTTTCTCGCTCGTCCGGGTGAAGTGCCGCTGCCCATCAAGGTGATCGAATACTTCCAATATGGCCTTGATCCCGTTTTGGCCGCAGTCAATGTCGCTTCCCTTCTCTTCCTTCTCGCAGTGATCTTTCTGTTCGAGCGGATTGGTGGGTTCTCGGCACAAATCCACGGAGGCAGCAAATGAGTTCGATCGACAATGCAGATATCCAACTGGTGGATGTTTCGAAAACCTATGGCAATCATCTGGTCGTCGATCGGATCAATCTCGTCATCCCAAAAGGCGAGTTCGTCAGCATTCTCGGGCCATCTGGCTGTGGAAAGACCACTACTCTGAACATGGTTGCGGGCTTCCTTGAGCCGAGTTCGGGGGAAATCCGCATCCGCGGAAAGGATCAAGTCGGTGTTCCACCCGAAAAGCGCAACATTGGGCTGGTCTTCCAAAACTATGCGCTCTTCCCGCATATGACTGTCGCGGAAAATGTAGCCTTTGGGCTCAAGATGAAGCGAAAATCCAAATCGGAAATCGAAGAGGGGGTTCGCCGTGCACTCAAGAGTGTCCATCTCGAAGGCTATGAGACACGTTACCCCAAAGAGCTTTCGGGTGGTCAGCAGCAGAGAACGGCTCTGGCACGCGCTATCGCGCCACAACCCTCTGTATTGCTGCTTGACGAGCCCCTATCAAATCTTGATCTGAAGCTTCGTGAAGCCATGCGCATCGAGTTGAAAGAAATCCAGCAGCAGCTCGGAATGACGTTTGTGTATGTTACGCACGATCAGGAAGAAGCCATGGCGATGTCAGACCGGGTCGTCGTCATGTCAGGTGGTCTGATTGCGCAGGAGGGCCGACCAACGGATATATATCAAAATCCGGTCTCCGCCTTTGTGGCGGACTTTATCGGCAAATCAAATCTGTTGGCTGTCACAAGCGTCGAGAAGATGGGTGGTGAGCTCAGGCTGACTCTCAAAGGCGGCCCGACGCTGGTGGCAGACGAAACGCCCTCAACTCCAACCGGCAGGATAGAGCTGTGCTGTATCCGGCCGGAAAATGTGCAGTTGGCTGCGCCGGAAGAGACGAGTGAGAATCTCTTACCAGGCCGGGTGGACAAAATGGTCAATCTGGGAGCCCATGTCGATGTATGGGTAGACGTCTCCCAGGATTGCACCATTAAAGCGCAAATCCCGGTTCGCCGTCTGCAGGGCGTTGATGTCGGCAGCATGGTCAAACTGCGAATTGAACCGAAAGCTATTCAGCCACTGGCTGGATAACCGGCATTCCTTGGTTCGCTTTTGCGGCGGCAGGTTTTTCATCTGCCGCTGTTTTCTCTCTGCAACACATTCAGGAAACGGGCATGCTAATGGCACAAGACGGCAAGTCCGCACCGCGGCTGATCGCGCATCTTCACCAATTCCGAGACGGGCCTTGGCAGCCGAACGTTTTGCAACGAACCAAACTTTGTCTCGTCGACAGTCTTGGCTGTTTTTCTGGCGGGTTGTCTCTCACGCATTTCAAGCAGTCGACAGCAGGTTTTAAACGTACTCTGTTTTCTACTGGTGCCGAAATTCGATCCTCACCATTTCTTCGAGCTTATCTCTACGGACAGGCGGTGATCGCGATGGATTATGACGATACTTTGTATGGTCATCCCGGCGGTCCCGTTATCGGCGCGATATTGGCGGTTGCCAGCGAAAGCAATTTCACGCTCGACCGGATATTGAGAGGTATTGCCGCAGGCTATGAAACACATGGCATACTCTGTGAAGCGACCAAACCATCACCGGAACACGCAGCCAAGATTCGCTCAGTCGGTAATCTTGATACCATCGCTGCGGCGCTGGGGATCTCTGTAGCGCTCAATCTCGATGACGAAATGATCGAGCGTATAATTGGGGTCTCTGCCGCGCACTCCATTGTCCCCTACACGGCGAAATGGTACGAGCGGCCCGTGCCTGGAATGAAGAATAATATTGGCTGGATCGCAGCCGGGGCGGTGTTGGCTGTGAACCTTGCACTCGAGGGCCAGACGGGCATTACCCAGCCGCTTGAGGGTGATAAGGGTTTCTGGAGAATGGCGGGTTCTGACCGCTGGGTCTTCAATGAAGATTTGCTTGGCAAGCCGCCTGCGGTCCTACGCACGGGTTTCAAGCATTACCCTGCGTGCTGGCACACTCAGGAATATCTCAAAACTTTTTCCACGCTTCTTGCCCAGGTCGATGCAGAGGACGATGTGCTTGATATCGTCATTTTTGCGACCCCCGATATCGAGAAATTCTGCGACAGAAATCTTATCGGGACGGCCGATGTCGCATTCAGCCTGCCTGCGATGTTTGAGTTGCTTATTGCGGGGGTTGAGCCCGGTCCTCTTTGGGCTGCAAAAAAGCCGCAGCTCGTGGAGCGTGGCTTCCACTATATGCGCTCCGACGAAAGACAAGTTCTGATCAATACACGTAAGGGGCGGGAACTGACCGCGTCAGTTGGACTGAACAGTTTATCGGACGGAGCAGGAAATGGTCTCGACTATGATGGTGTTTTGGCGAAATTTCGAAGGCTGGCGCCCGCCGATCTGCAACTCGCTATCCTTCCGCTTCTCAACCTTGAAAGTTCTGACGAGGCTGAAGTCGGAACCGATATTGCACAGCTATATGAGAACATTTTCAAATTGTTGATGCAATAGCTTTCGAAGTGGGCGGGAAGAGTTTGCTTTTCCTCGCGAGTGGAGGAAGCTATCTCAGTTGCGTCTACTCCGTGATACCGCTTGGAGGCCTCCGTCAGCCACTATAGGTGCCGGGAAAGATGATGTCCTGGTCAACTAGCACATTGAACTTGAAGCCGGGCCGGATTTCCAGCGTTGGCTGCACGTCCATGTTGCGCTGGATTGTCCGGTCAGCAACACGCCCGAAAGTCTCCGCGAAATTCCGCCTTGCGGCATCCGAGGCGGTGTCCTGGGTCGCCAGTGTCGAACTCTGCGGCACGGCCATGTCGATCCCGGTTCCGATGAGGGCAATCAGCACGGCCGAACCGAATGTTTTGAGGTAGTGATTATCCACCTTGTCCTTAAACCCGCCATAACCTTCAGCGTCCGTTCCCGCCATGCCGCCGATCTGCAGCGTCGAGCCGTTCGGGAAAATGATGTCGGACCACACGACGAGCACGCGGCTCTGGCCGAACGATACCTTGCTGTCGTAACGGCCGAACAGCTTCGTTCCCTGCGGGATCAGAAGCCGATGTCCCGTCGCTGAATCGTAGACGTTCTGGCTCACCTGAGCGGTGATCCGGCCGGGAAGGTCGGAATTAATCCCGGTAATCAATGTCGCGGGGATAACAGAGCCACGCTTGAGTTCGTAAAGCGACTGTTGGGGGACAACTCGGTTGGGCAGGTAGCCGAGCTCCTTGAGGTCGGCATTGAAGAAATCCTCCTTGGATTTTTGGCCGTTCGGATCACTGTTCTGCCCAGCGAGGCCCGAGCGAAGAGCTGCAGCGTACAAGTCGGACGCGCCAGGTGTCGCCGAAGTGGAAACTCCGTTCGTCGTCGCGCCAGACGTGTCGGCCGTTTCCGCTGCCCGCCTGTCGAACTTGCCGCGATCGACGGCGATCGGCGAGTCATACGCGGCGTCATTGGCCTGCAGCCGGGCCATTCTCTGGCGTTGCCGCTCGCGGAGATATTGCTCTTCCTGCTCGCGTGCCAGGCGCGCGCGCCAGACCTGTTCGGATTCCAGCACCTCGGCGGGCCGTGCCTCTTCCCTGTGACGGGGCTGCGCTGTGAACGGATTGACCGAGCGCTTCTCTTCCTGCGTTTCGACGGGGGTCGGCTGTAGCGTCGTCACCTGCTGCGGCTCGCCGATGATGCCGTCTGAGACACCGCGCTTGAACTGGTCGGCGAAGGTCGAGGCCGGATCACCGGAGCTTGTCTCCGGTCCGGTGTCGCGGAAATATAGCCCGCGCGAGGTCAGGCCGTAGAAGATGACCGCGAGGAAGGCGACGACGAGCACGACCACGACGATGATCGGCAGACGGTTGATCCGACGCATGCCGGCGCCTGTGTTCTCGTTCTTGGCGCCGCCGAGCTTGAGCGATTGAACCATGAGCGCCCTCCCCTAACCGCGTTTCATGACCGAGAGCGCGCTCGCCGGCTGGGCACCCGTCGTGGTGACGGTGTAGGCGCGGCCGAGCTCGACGCTATTGGTCGACAGGCGCGCGAGAACCTGGCCCTCGAATGGAATGACGACATAGGCGAGCGGCACAGTGCGGGTCGCGCCATCGATCTTCTGGTCAGTCACGACGGCATAACCCCATCCTTTCAGTGCAGCTTCCAGCGCTTGCCCGAAGGGCGAGCTGTCCTGCTTCAGCGAGACGGTCGCGGTTCCGGGGCCGATCTGCTCGGCGAGCCTGCTCACCATGTCACCGGCGATGGCGCTCGCCGCCGGTCCCGAGATTTCGGCGGGCGCGTTGCTGGTAGTCAGCCCGTCCGTTCCGAGCGACTGGCATCCGGAAAGGAAGAGCGCGAGGGTGCAGCCGGCGGCAAAGCTGGGGAGGGCGTGCAAGGGCTGTAGGTGGGTGAGGAAGCTTCGCATCACCGCCCTCCCCGCCGGATCGTCACCTTCTCCTGTTTCCAGCCGACGCCGGAGACGAGGACCGCACGGTCGACGTGATAGTCAACCACCATCATATCGCCCTTCATCCGGTAATTGACGATGCGGTTCTGCCCACCCGAGACGACGAACAGGACCGGCACGTCCTGGCCGGAGATCGAGCGCGGGAACTGGACGTAGGTCTTCTCCCCGTCCGAATAGACGCGCGTCGGCCGCCAGCCGGCGCTACCTGAGACGGAATAGGAAAAATTGAGCTGCTCGGCCGAGACACCGGCGCCGGGAATGGTGCTCGCCTCCATTCGAGCATTGATGTCGGCGAGCCTGGTCGAGACGTCTTCCGGATATTCGAAGCCGACGCGGGCCATATATTGCGTCTGATGCGACTTGAGCTGGATGTGATAAGTGCGGCGCGACGTCGTCACCACCATCGAGGTGACGAGGTTCGGCTCCGACGGCTTGACGATCAGGTGGATTGCCTGCCCTCCGGCCGCCCCCGACGTTGCCGGCTCGACCTTCCAGCGAACCGTGTCGCCGACGAGCACGTCGCGGACGACCTCGCCGCCCTGAAGCTCTATATCGCAGACCTGCAAGGGCGAGCAGACCACGGAGGGCTGAACCTCGCCATAGAGGAAGATCACCTTTCCGTCCGGTCCTTTCGTCACAAGGCCGCGACTTCCGCGCCACTGGCCGGAGATCCCCATCCCCTTCGCTTCGTTGGCCGTGACGCCATCGGCCGCGAGCGCGCGGGAGGAAAGTGAAGCCGACAACGGCACGATAGCAGCGACGATCGTGGCAGCAGTCAGCGTGGCCGAAAAACGTCTGAGTTGAATGTTCATGTTGGGGGCCATGCCTTTCAAAGCTGCGCGGTCCAGTCGAGATCCCGGAGATAGAGACCGATCGGGTTCAGTCGGATGACGCCCTCGTCCTGCGGCGGCGTGAGTGTTACCGTGGCGATGCTGCGGAACCGGCGTGTTGCGGTCTCCTTGCCGCGGCGATCGCGCTCGAACTCCGTCCAGTCGATCTGGTAGCTCTGGTTCGACAGCGCGACGATGTTGTTGACCTCGACGGCGACGGTCGCGTTCTTCGCCTTCTCGAACGGCGAGGAGGAGCGGAACCAGGCGTTGACCTTTTCGGTGGCGGGATCCGAGGTCCGAAGCAACGCATAGGTGCGATCGATATACTGCTTCTGCACGACCGCATCCGGCGTCACCGATCGGAAGTTCGAGACAAAGCCGCCGAGCGTGGCGCGAACCACGCGCGGGTCAGCATATTCGATCTGCTGCGGGAAGCCGACGCTCGAGGCCGTGCCGAGCTTATCGACCTCGACGATGTAGGGAATGAGCTTGACCTGCGTGCTCTGGTAGAGCGCATAAGCAAAGCCGATCACGGCCATGAGCATGGCGGTGATGCCGACGACACGCCACGCCGCGGCCGCCCTCACATAGGAGCCATAGCGCTCGTTCCATTCGGTTCTCGCAGCAATATAGGGATTGTCGGGCGGGGTACGTCCGGCCATGAGCGGTCAGCCTCTTATTTGTTTTCGTTGACGGGTGGAGGCGGAGGAGGCGCTGAGGGCCTGCCGGATTGCCGCGTCTGGTCGAGCTTGGCGTTGGCGAGACCGAGCAGCGAGCCGGCATAGGCACCGGGCGAGGCAATCGCCTTCTCCTTTGCTGCCGAGCCCGCCGCCCATCCGGCGTTGCCGATGCCGGACGCCATGCCACGGAGCGCCGCCCCGGCCATCGATGAGCCCTCAGCCCTCGCCGTACTTGCCGATTGCGCCCCTTTCATCGCGGCGCCTGCGCCAAGGAAAGCGCCGCCGGCGGCGAAGGCGGCCGTCTGACCACCGTGGCGGATTGCCTCCATGCCGCCCGAGACCGATGCACCCTGGACGACGCCCTGGATGATCGGCGGCACGTACATGGCGATAATGAAGACCACGACGGAGATACCGGCGATGCCGAGCGTGGTGATGAACTGGTCGGAGGTCGCCGTCGGCGCCTCAGCCAGCCCGATCAGAATGTCGGAACCGATCTTCGCGATCATCACCAGTGCCATCAGCTTCATGCCGACCGAGAAGGCATAGACAAGGTAACGGACCGCGAAATCCTTGGTATAGGAGCTGCCGCCGAGGCCGAGCATGATCATGCCGGCGAGGAGGCCCACATACATCTCGACCATGACGGCGACAAAGATCGCGGCGACGAGGCTGAAAGCGACGACGACCACTATCATCGCGAAGACCGCGGCGATCGCCAGCGCATTGTCCTCCCACAAGCCGAACTTCGCCTGCTCCGACATTTTCGATGCCACGCGGATACCGGCATCGAAAATGTTGGCCGGCGAAGCGGAGCCCCCGCCGGCGCCGATCTGGAACAGGCTGTCGACCACCGCCTTGGCGAGCGCAGGGCCGCGATCGAGGATGAAGGCGAAGAGACCGATGAACATGATCCGACGCACGAGCTCGGCGAACCAGGCGTCGAGGCTTGCCGCATTGATCGCCAGCCACACGGCGGCGATGCCGATCTCGATCCCGGCGAGGATCCAGAACAGGGAGCGCGCCGCGTTCATGATCGTCGTCTCCCAGCCCTTGGCGGCGGTGACGACCTGGTTCTCCAACGTGGTGAGCACGGAACCCTGTTGGGCGAGCGCCGGCGCTGTCGCGAGAGCCAGGATCGCGACGACGATGAATGCGGTTTCGAGCTTGCGGGACGAGCGGATGACTACCATCGCGGCTTCATTTCCTGCCCGCCACGCACGTCGCGATCCGGGTCGCCCTCGAAGAAGCGCTCCCGGTGCTCGCGCTGCGCTGCGCCAGAACGCGACGTCCCGGCCGGTGTTTCAGTCGCAGCATCCGGTTGGACCACCACCCAGACGATCATGCCGGCTCCGAAGGCGACGACACCGGCTACTGCGAGGGCGATGATGATACGCGGGCTCACCAGCGGGGCTCCATAGTCTGCCCGCCGCGGATGTCATTGGTTGGCGCGTTGAAGAATTTCTCGCGCCGGGCCTGGGCAAGATCCTTCTGTGCCTGTTCCGACTGGAACCAAGTTCCCATCATCGTGGTCTGCTGTGACACCAGCCCGCGCAGCTTCTGCATCTGCGCCACCTGCTGGGTGGCGATCTGGTGGCCCACCTGCAGGGCCTTCATCTGGCCGTCGGCGCTCTCCGACATCGAGCGCAGCGAGGACATGGTGGATTCTTCGCTGGAAAACTGCTCGGCCGTGAGGTTAGCCGCCTTCAGTGTGCCCGCGATGGTGTCGCGATTGGTGTCGGACCAGTTCTGGTAGGTCGACGAGAAGCTTTGACCGTCCGGAAGGTTACTCTTCATGTCCGCAAAGCTCTGAAACCGCTGCTTCAGGACGTCGTCGATGTTGCCCATCGAAAATGCCACGCCCTGTCCCTGCGCGACGATGTTCTGGAGCTTGTTGAGGTCGTTCTCGACCTGGCCCCAGATATGGTTTGGCAGCTGCGCGGTGTTCTGCAGCAGGTTCTTGTAGATGTTGATCTGGTTCTGGATCTGCTCGGCAAGCTGGCTGATCTGGGTGATCTGATTGTTCACCTGCTCGGCGGACTTGCCGACGAGACTAATGAGCTCCGCATTGTTGGCGAGCTGCGTCCATTCGGTGGCTTGCCCGGTCACACCGCCGGCATATGCGGCAAGCGGGAAAGCGACCGGGATCATGATGGCCGCGATCATGACGGCGCGCGCCGCTTCAAGCGGCCGGGAAAAGTGTTTCGGCATGGGCGATCCCCCTTTGCTGGAGCCAGTGCTTGGGCCAGTCGACCCCGTGTTCGAAGTGAAGGGCGCGGATACGCTTCAAATCCTCCTTGCCGGACGCACCGACGAAGGAGAGCGCCACGGGACCGAGCGACATGTCGAACAGCCGGCGGCCTTCGGGTGAGGCGACGTAGTATTCGCGCTTCGGCAGGGCAGTCGCGACGATCTCGATCTGCCGCTCGTTGAAGCCGATACGCTCGTAGAACTCGCGCATCCCGGGCTCGCGGGCCGCGCCGTTGGGCAGGCATATCTTGGTCGGGCAGGACTCCTTGAGCACGTCGATGATCCCGGAACGCTCGGCGTCGGAGATCGACTGGGTCGCGAGCACCACGGCGCAGTTGGCCTTGCGCAGCACCTTTAGCCATTCCCTGATTTTGTCGCGGAACGTCGGATGACCAAGCATCAGCCAGGCCTCGTCGAGAATGATGAGGCTGGGCGCGCCCGTCAGCCGCTTCTCGACCCGCCGAAACATATAGAGCAGGACCGGAACGAGATTGCGCTCACCCATATTCATCAGCTCCTCGACCTCGAAGCACTGGAAAGCGCCGAGCGCCAGTCCGTCCTGTTCGGCATCAAGCAACTGGCCCATCGGTCCATCGACCGTGTAGTGGTGCAGCGCATCCTTGATCTCGCGCATCTGCACACCGGAGACGAAGTCCGAGAGCGAGCGGCCGCGCGATTCCGCCATCAGGCCCAACTGCCTGGAAATGGCGTTGCGATAGTCGGGTGTGACAGTGACGCCCTGCAGAGCAACGAGCGTCTCGATCCACTCGGCCGCCCAGGCGCGATCGCTATCGGAGGCGAGTTCGGCGAGCGGGCAGAAGGCGAGCTGTGGCGAGGCCCCCTCCCCTCCTTCGGCTGTGTCCCCGCCGATTTCGTAGTGATCGCCGCCTATGGCGCGCGTCAGCGGCAGCATCGACCGCCCCTTGTCGAAGGCAAAGATCTGCGCATCCGCATAGCGTCGGAACTGTGCGGCGATCAGCGACAGCAAAGTCGATTTGCCCGAACCGGTCGGGCCGAAGACCAGCGTGTGTCCGACGTCATCCACATGGAGGTTGAGCCGGAAGGGCGTCGAGCCGCTGGCGACCTGCATGAGCGGCGGCGATCCCGGCGGGTAGAATGGGCATGGCGCGACGGGGCTTCCCGACCAGACCGAGTTCAGCGGAATGAGGTCCGCGAGATTGCGCGTGTTGACGAGCGGCTCGCGGATATTGGCATAGGAAACTCCCGGCAGACTGCCCAGATACGCATCGGTCGCGTTAAGCGTCTCGATCCGGGCGCCGAACCCTTCGGCCTGGATGAGGCGACGGATCGCCTCGCACTTTTCCTGAAGGCGCGGTTGCTGTTCATCAAACAGAACGATAACCGGGGTGTAATAGCCATAGGCGACGAGTTGTGACGACGCCTCGGCGATCGCATCCTCGGTCTCGGCCACCATCATCATGGCGTCCTGATCTACCGAACGGCTCTGTGTCTGGAAAAGCTGATCGAAGAACGGACGCACCTTCTGCTGCCATTTCTTGCGGGTGCGCTCCAGCCTCGAGCGTGCCTCCTGCTCATCGAGAAAGACGAAGCGCGACGACCATCGATAGGTGAGCGGCATCAGGTCCAGGCTGTTCAGTATCCCCGGCCAGCTCTCCGCGGCTAAGCCGTCAATGGCGACGACCCCGAGAAAGCGATTCTCGAGGGTCGGGGTCAGACCGTGCTGCAGCTCGGCCGTGACCAGCCAGTCAAGATACATCGGGATATCCGGGAGCCGGACTGGATGGTTCTCACCGGTGATGCAGAAGCGGATGAACTGGAACAGCTCGTCGTAGCGGGCCATCCGGAAACCCCCGCGCTCTTCGGTTTCGCTCGTCACCATGCGGCGGATGGAGACGACATTAGCAAGGTACTGCTCAACCTCGCGGATCGAGGTCCGGAAAGACTCGAGCGCCGAGTCGGCATAGGTGGCCGAGCGGCTGGCAGTGTCGGAATAGACGTAGCGCGCCAGGCCGGAGCGCCGAGGCTCGGGCGGCCGCCAGGTTAGGATCAGCGCGTGCCGGCTCTCGAAATGTCCGCTCTCCCTCTCAAAGTGAGACCTGCGCTCGGCGTCAATCGCACGCGTCACCGGATCGGGGAAATGGCAGGCGTCCTCTGCCGGATAGTCGATCGTCGGGACGCGCAACGCTTCGACCTGTATCATCCAGCCCGAGCCCAGCCGGGAGAGGATCATATTGATCTGCCGGCTGACCTCATTGCGCTCGGCGTCGGTCGAACTTTCGCTGTCCGGCCCGGCAAAATACCAGCCAGCCATCAGCGAGCCTTCCTTCAGCAGGATCACGCCGTTGTCGACCAGTCCAGCATAGGGAACCAGGTCGGCGAAGGACGGGCCGGAGTGTCGGAACTGTTTCAGTGCCACCATGCCCGCGACCTCAGAACTTGCGCCAGGGCGTCGAGGTCGGCCGATAGTGGGACCGATAGGAGACATGCCGCAGATAAACGCGGCGCATCAGCGGGTCGGATTTCGCCATCATGCGAAGGGCCGCGACCGCAACGAGCCAGATCGCGACGCCGAACAATGCGGCGTACCACGTCAGCACGACGAAGATCAGGATCACGGCGGCAAGCCCGGTGAGCAATACCAGCTCGCGGTCGGCGCCCATCAGCAGGTTCGGGCGCGACAGCGCCCGGTGGACCCGAGAACGGGCAAGGTTGGAACCCGGCTCAGCCATGGGCCCCCTCCCCTTGCGCGCGAAGCATTACCGGTTCGATGATCCCAGGCCCGGTTCGAGCCTCCATCTCGCCAATCGAAGCGCCAGTTGCGCCGAACAGGGCGACGATCTGTGTCGCACCGAGCAGAACGCCGCCAACGAGGGCGACGTAGCAAAGCCGCCTTGCGAAATCATTCAACTCGCCCCCGAAGATCAGCATGCCGCCGGCGATCGCGACTGCGGCGAGTGCGATGAAGCCGGCAACCGGCCCGGTGATCGATTGCTGGATTTGCTGAAGCGGGGATTCCCACGGCAGACTGCCGCCTGAAGAGGCGAAGGCCGGATCCGCCAAACCGATGAAAGAGACGGCGGCGAATGCCGCAAGCGCGATGGCAATCCTGATCTTATGCGACATGACTATCCTCATCGATCTGCGCGTAGTGCTCGGTTCGGTAGCGGGCGTTTGCGAAACCCTCGACATGGATGACCTCACGGACCCGCCTCCCCTTCCCCGTTCGTTCTATCGAGACGATCAGGTCCACCGCCTCGCCGATCACTTCCTGCATGGGCTGCTGGCTCACCTCCGCGGTCAATTGTTCGAGCCGGCGAAGCGCCGACATCGCCGTGTTCGAGTGGATGGTGGTGACGCCGCCCGGATGCCCGGTGTTCCAGGCCTTGAGTAGCGTGAGGGCCGCCCCGTCGCGCACCTCACCAACGATGATCCGGTCGGGCCGCAGACGCATGGTGCTCTTGAGAAGCCGGGCCATATCGATCGTGTCGCTCGTGTGGAGCGCGACCGCGTTCTCGGCGGCGCATTGGATCTCCGCCGTGTCTTCGAGAATGACGATCCGATCGTCCGGCGCATTCGCTACGATTTCGGCAATGACCGCGTTGGCAAGCGTCGTCTTGCCCGAACCGGTGCCGCCAGAAATCACAATGTTCATGCGAGAAGCGATCGCGCTGCGCAGAACCGATACCTGCGCCGCCGTCATGATCTTATGCTTCACATAGTCGTCGAGCGGGATCAGGCGCGAGGCCCGCCGCCGGATAGTGAAACTCGGTCCGGAAACCACTGGCGGCAGCAGGCCCTCGAAACGATGGCCGCCGATCGGCAATTCGCCGGAGATGATCGGTTGCTCGTCGTCGGCTTCTGATTGCAGTGCGTGCGCGACGCTGCCAATGATCACTTCTGCCGCGGCCGGGCTGAGCAAACCTGCAGGGGCCACGCCATGGCCCAGGCGCTCGATGAAGAGCTTGCCATCGGGGTTGAGCATGATCTCGACGACCGTTGCGTCATCGAGCGCGACGCAGAGCTGGTCGCCGAGTGCGTCCTGGAGTTTGCGGACGAGACGGGAGTGAGAGCGCAGCTGGGTCACGCGGCACTCCTGATCGCTGCCACGTCGATCCGGGGGATAGAATAGTAGCCCGGAGGGCAAACCTGCTCGAAGCTGGCACGATCGGCTGGCAGTCTTCCGGCAATGGCAATGGTGTTGCCGATCGCGGTGGGTTCACCAAGCCGGCGCATCGGCCATCCAGCACGCTTCAGGATGCGCTCGAAACGAAGATCGGTCGCCGTGACGATCTCCGTGTAGCCGCTGGCCATCGACCATTCAATGATACCGGCGAATAAGGTAAGAGTCGCCAGGTGCAGCTGGCTCGCATCTCTCCGTGAGACGAGGGAGGTGTCGACGCAGAAGCGAGAGCTCTCTACCATTCCGGAATGCGCTGCGAGCGAGCCCATTTCGAGGAGTTGCGAAAAAGTCTGCTCCAGCATCGTAGGCCCGCAAGCCGGAAGAAGTCTGACGCATCCGGCGACCCGCCCACTGTCAGTAATCGCCAGAAGGTAGCTCGGCTTGAAATTATCGTATTGGTCGCGCTCTTCCCCAGCGATGATGGAGACGTCCCATTCGAGACGGCCACCGAACACCGTCGCGCGAAGGCGGTGCATCTGTTTGAGGAAGCTTCGATACCGTTCGTATTGGTCCGGCGAAACTGTGAGTATCCGCATCGTAATCTCCGCATGAACAGGTCATGCGAACAGAAATCATCTCACGGTGCGTTTGCCTACGTGCAGATTTGCACCTCAGGTGATTCTACCGAGTCGGTGTTCCAAGGCGCGAAATGCGAGCGGGTGAGGCCGGCCAGACGCCGACAAGGTTGTGCAGATCTGCACTTGGTGCCACGTCGCACAGATGAAGGGAATCGGTCTAACTCACAGATAGCATTTGAAGAATCGGGATTTAGTGTGATTTCGATTGAAACGCGCGTAACCGTTCATTAACCAAAAACGTCTTGCAACCTCACCCGCATTAGGTAATCGTCACGGATAAATGGCAATACGCGCCAATTAACCGTGACAAGAGATAACACCGTGAGCAAAGCCGCTGCCATATCCCGAAATGATCGCCCGTCGGTAGATGTTACCATTGGTGAGCATGCTGAGCAGCTCAGCTCTCAGCTTCAAGCGATGAGCGAGGCTTTGTTTCCTCCGACGTCGCACAAGAGCTTGCGCAAATTCACCTCGGGTGAAGCCGCACGCTTGATGAAAATATCTGACTCAACTCTTCGAAAGATGACACTGGCTGGCGAAGGGCCGCAACCTGAACTCGCCAGCAACGGACGGCGCTTTTACACCCTCGGTCAGATAAACGAAATCCGGCAGATGCTTGCCGGCTCGACTCGAGGACGTGAAAGCATTGATTTTGTGCCTCATCGCCGAGGTTCTGAGCATTTGCAAGTCGTTGCTGTAACCAACTTCAAAGGTGGCTCTGGGAAGACGACGACGTCCGCTCATCTTGCACAGTATCTGGCGTTGCAAGGTTACAGGGTTCTCGCAGTCGATCTCGATCCGCAGGCTAGTCTTTCAGCACTCCTCGGCGTTCTGCCAGAAACTGATGTCGGTGCAAACGAAACGCTCTATGCGGCTATTCGGTACGACGACACACGTCGTCCGTTGCGAGATGTGATCCGACCGACGTATTTTGATGGTCTTCACCTTGTTCCTGGAAATCTCGAGCTTATGGAGTTCGAGCATACCACCCCGAAAGCATTGACTGACAAAGGTACGCGCGACGGATTGTTCTTCACTCGCGTGGCCCAAGCCTTTGATGAGGTCGCCGACGATTACGATGTCGTGGTCATCGACTGCCCTCCTCAGCTTGGGTTTTTGACTCTCAGCGGGTTGTGTGCTGCAACATCAATGGTAATCACCGTACATCCTCAGATGCTGGATATCGCTTCCATGAGCCAGTTTCTCCTCATGACACGCGACCTTCTGGGTGTCGTGAAAGAGGCGGGGGGCAATCTCCAGTACGATTTCATACGCTATCTCTTGACGCGCTATGAGCCCCAGGACGCGCCGCAGACGAAAGTGACGGCACTGCTGCGCAACATGTTCGAGGATCACGTCCTTACAAATCCTATGGTCAAGTCGGCAGCGGTATCTGATGCCGGTTTAACCAAGCAGACGCTCTATGAGATAGGGCGAGAGAACCTTACGCGGTCGACATACGACCGGGCGATGGAATCTTTAGATGCGGTGAATTCGGAGATCGAGGCTTTGATCAAGATGGCGTGGGGGCGGGTCTAATGAAAGGCTTTGCGTTCCTCACAGATCTGTTGGGAGCTCCCAACAGACAGGTGTTGATTCGCCCCCTGGACATGGGGCACTGGAGAAGCCGGGGTAATTTGAGACGACGACGCACGCCCATCGCTAATTGGCCAGGGTGCAGTTGTCTTGTCTTGTTGGGAGCTCCCAACCAAGCGCATTTGCAATCAAAAATGCGACGCCACGACGCCAAACCCAAGAGGCCGATATCATGAGCCGCAAAGACGCAATCGATACTTTGTTCCTCAAGAAGCAACCTGCGACCGATAGAGCAGCAGTCGACAAGTCGACCGCTCGTGTTCGTACCGGAGCGATTTCGGCCATGGGTTCGTCTTTGCAAGAGATGGCTGAGGGCGCAAAGGCTGCAGCTCGGCTGCAGGATCAACTGGCTACAGGCGAAGCCGTCGTGTCTCTGGATCCATCCATGATCGACGGGTCGCCGATCGCGGATCGGCTGCCCTCAGACGTGGATCCGAAATTCGAGCAGCTTGAGGCGAGCATTTCGCAGGAGGGGCAGCAGGTGCCGGTTCTTGTCAGACCGCACCCTGAGGCTGCCGGTCGATATCAGATCGTATATGGAAGGCGGCGGCTGCGCGCGGCAGTAAATCTGCGGAGAGAGGTTTCTGCCATTGTTCGAAATCTCACGGACTGTGAACTGGTCGTGGCCCAGGGCCGCGAAAATCTTAACCGTGCTGACCTCTCGTTCATTGAGAAGGCTCTCTTCGCCCTGCGCCTCGAAGATGCGGGTTTTGATAGAGCCACCATCATTGCCGCGCTATCCACTGACAAGGCCGACCTCAGCCGCTACATAACTGTAGCAAGGGGCATACCGCTGAACCTCGCCACACAAATCGGCCCAGCGTCGAAAGCGGGTCGATCGCGTTGGGTCGCACTTGCCGAGGGGCTTGGGAAGCCTAAGGCAACCGACGCAATCGAAGCGATGCTTGGGTCAGAGCAGTTCAAGCAATCTGATAGCGATACCCGCTTTAACCTCATTTTCAACGCCGTTTCAAGGCCACCTGCGAAGACTCCAAAAAAGGTAAGGGCCTGGAGCACGCCAAAGGGGAAAAAGGCAGCGACGATCCGACAAGAAACTGGACGAACGGCTCTGGTTTTCGACGAGAGACTGGTGCCAACTTTTGGCGAATATGTCGCTGACCAGTTGGACAGTCTGTACGCCCAGTTCATTGAAACCAACGGAGGAGGCAAGCTCGACCAATAGTCAGGGTTTCATCCAATTTAAAGCTCCGCTCGACTGAGATGGACTGGCTCTCACCGCAAAAGAAAAAGGCCCCCGAAACGGCGTTCCGGAAGACCTTCTCTGTAGTCTCGCAGCTAAGAGAATCGCATTTCCAGGAATCGTAGTCAAGGGTCCCGTAAGGGAAAGCGTCATTTCGACGGGCGGATTTCAATTGCCTAACAAAAGGTAAAAGGAAATGCAGACGCATATCTCAACGACGTCCTTTGGGCGGCGGCCGATGACACTCGGCCATATTGCAAGCCAGATGGCAGCAAAAGCTGTCGCATCAGACACTGTCGCCCACAAATGGCAGGTCTTCCAGCACATCCGTGAATCCCGGGGACTGATCGGAGCCACGGACCGCTCACTCTCGATCCTGAACGCGCTGTTGACGTTTTACCCGGAGACCGCCTTGACTGGTGGTGCCGAACTGGTCGTATGGCCTTCTAACGAACAGCTGATGGCTCGCGCCAACGGCATGCCCGCCACGACACTGCGCCGGCATCTTGCCATACTGGTTGATTGCGGGCTCATCATTCGCCGCGACAGCCCCAATGGCAAGCGGTTCGCCCGCAAGGGAAGGGGAGGGGAGATTGAGCAGGCCTATGGGTTCGATCTGTCGCCGATCGTCGCGCGGGCCGAGGAGTTCCGAGATCTGGCCCAGACAGTGCAAGCTGAAAAAAAGGCCTTCCGGGTGGCCAAGGAGCGCTTGACTCTTCTTCGTCGTGACATTGTCAAAATGATCGAAACTGGCGTCGAAGAGAGCGTTCCTGGAAACTGGGGAAGAGTTACCCAGACCTATCAGGGGATCATCGGCCGCCTGCCACGCTCGGCACCTCGGCAGCTTGTCGAGAGTATTGGGCAAGAGCTTCAGGAACTTTGCATCGAGATCCGTGACGTATTGGAATCTTTCACAAAAACGATGAATCTGGACGCCAATGAGTCCCATATCGGTCGCCACAAACAGAATTCAAATCCAGACTCTAAATTTGAATCTGAATACGGCTCTAGAAAAAAAGATGAAGCGGGCGGCAGCGTTGCGGAAACCGACAATGTACGGAGCTTGCCGAAACGCGAGCTGCCTTTGGGAATCGTGCTGGATGCCTGCCCCGAAATGCGGGAATTGGCCCAGGGAGGTCCAATTCGGCATTGGCGCGACTTGCTGGCGGCGGCTGAGCTTGCCCGGCCGATGCTGGGGATTAGTCCGAGCGCCTGGCGGGAGGCCCGCGAAACCATGGGCGAGCAACACGCGGCGATCACGCTGGCTTCGATCTATCAGCGGGCCGGTCAGATCAATAACGCTGGGGGCTATCTGCGCAGCCTGACCGACCGGGCCAAGGATGGGAAGTTTTCGACCTGGCCGATGGTCATGGCGTTGCTCCGGGCGAAGCTGGACGAGCAGAAGAATGCAGTCGGCGCTGGAAAGCCGCGAACTGCTGAGGAGGTCGAGGATGACAGCCGCCTCCACGTATCGGAATCGCTGCTCAAAAACCTGCGAAAGCCGAGATCTTGGTGATCCTCTCGCTATTCAGCCGCGGCGATGTCGACGTCGGTGATCAACCCGGAACGTCGGGCGCGGTCGATCAGGTTCTTGACGGACGAGGGCGCCCATTTGGATCCACCGCGCGGCGTGCGCTCGTGCAGTCTTTCAAGCTGGCAGGCGATCTCGCGGAGCTTCAGGTCGGGGTTCGAAGAATGGATGCCGGCCACAAGCGTCATCAGGCGATCTTCGGGAAGACGGGGAGGAGATTTTTTCAGGAGCGCTGCATCCACCAGGCGTTCCGTCACCATCCACTTCACGGCGCGGCGAAGACGTTCCGGCGTCCAGTCGAGGCCCCGCTGCTTGAGCATTCGGGCGATGTCGTCCCATGTGTGATCCGGTCGCATGCGACGAACGGTAGGAAGCCATTGGTTCGCGGACGCCTGAATCCTATCGCCATATGCCGCTTTCTGGGCCGCGGTCATCCTTGCCAGTGCCTCCGGGCGCTTTTCCCGGATGCCCGGGTTGCCGGAAAGCTTTCCTTTGGACTTGGCTGCGCGGATACCCGCCTTCGTTCGTTCGGAAATGAGCGCGCGTTCGAGCTGCGCCACGGCGCCGAGAACCTGGAGGGAAAACATTCCTTGCGGCGTCGACGTGTCGATAGGATCGCGCAGCGACCGGAAATGCGCGCCCTTCGCCGTCATATCCTCGATTACCTCGAGCAAATGACTGACCGAGCGCGCCAGGCGGTCAAGTCGTACCACAACAAGCGTGTCGCCAGCGCTAATCTCCCGAAGCAGTTTGGAAAGAGCAGGGCGGGCACGCGAGGCGCCGGAACCATGTTCTTGAACGATAATGTCGCAACCGGCCGACCTGAGTTCGATCTCCTGCGCTTCCGTCGCCTGTTCGTCCGTCGAAACGCGGGCATAGCCGATTATACGGCCCTGAGGCCGACCGGAACGTCGATTTTGCGTGTTACGAGCCATTTGCAGCGCCTGAGGAGTGTTGAAGGGCAGTTTTCCAAACGCAGAGGATAAGGATAAACGATCGTTTGTAAACGTCTCTTGACGCATGTGCGTGGTCACTTTGGTAAAAAAATGCGCTGAAAGACAACGTTTTTGGGCGCTTCGACGTCCGCCGACGGTCCAGCTGTACAATCAGGAGCGCCGCTCCGTTCTATATATAAAGTAGGCGGAAAATCTCTCACCTGTGATTGAAGTTAACGTTATAATAGCTTCAATATTGAACAATTTAACAGGGAATACCAATGGCCTATGAAATCGGCGATTTGCCTCTGGCGCTTCTTTTTCCGGCGGTCGCTCACGCCGAGGATCAACTAGCACGCCTGGATGAGATTGTGCGGCGTAGTGTAGTGGGACCGGGCTTCATCGAGCGAGCGCACTTCCATGACGCCACCGCCAGCATGTGGGTCGCCGGCGAACTCGTACACGTCGAAGACCTAGTTCTCCACGATGCCGAGCGGGATGTTCGGGCCCCTACGCACGACATCACCATCGCACATTCTATCCTCCGGGCCCGGAGGCGAATAGCCGGGGCTGAGGCAGACTGGGCGATCAGCCAATCAGGTCTCGAAAACTTGATTGCCCGGGCTTCGATCCCTCCCGCACGTGAGGTGTCAGGGGAGGGCGCGCGAGCACCGCTAGCAGAGGTGACGTCGGATGAGGTCCATGATGGTTTCGCCGACGAGATGGCAGAAATCGATGCGCTTCTTGACCGGTCGGCTCGCACGCTCGCAGCCGCGACAGGGAAGGATCAGGAACACAAGGCGGGATCTTTGGCCCTTGGCGAACTGATCATTCGGGATCCGGACTGGGACGAAGGCGGCCGGCTTTCGGAATGGAAAGCCGTCATGCAGCAGGTTGCGGCGATGCCGCCGACGCTCAGTTCTGCGATCCTCTGGGATGCGTGGGAAACTCTGGAACCGCTGCAAAGACAACATTGGCTCGGTGCGCAACTGGTGAGTTCCTATCTTCGCGCGCGCGGCAAGCTCGCGTCGCACCTGTTCGGGCTCAATTTCGGCCTGAAGGTTGTTCCGCGCGATCGTCGCCGGTCTCGGGACCGGACGCGGCGACTGGTCGCCACGCTTGAGGCCATGGCGGAAGGGGCAGCATTGGGGATGAAAGAAATCATTCGGTTAGGCCAAGCCCGGGACCGCCTAGAGCGCAAGCTCCAAGGAAAGCGGTCGTCAAGCAGCCTTCCCGGTGTCGTGGATTTGCTTTTAACCCGGCCGATCGTCTCCTCATCCATGATTACCAAGGAGTTGCGAGTGAGCCATCGCGCGGCGCTCGATCTGATCGCCGAGCTGGGTGTTCGGGAAATGACGGGACGTGGAAGCTACCGAGCCTGGGGTATTGTCTGAAACACCCTGCCAAAATGAAATCAAACGGGGGCCTTGCACTATCTCTAATTCGGCCCTATCTTTCGGGGTGAATTAGAGAGGCGATCGGATGGAACATCTGACAACGGCACAGGCGGCTTTTGTAGTGGGCGCGCCGCTGGACATCTTCAAGAAGGTTGTCGAGCGCGCGCCGATTAAGCCGCAACTCGTGAAGCGAGGTGGTCGAAGCATTCGACAGTTCGGTCAAGCTGAGCTGGTGTTTCTCCATGCCTATGACGAACTCAAACTGGCGCTCACGCCCAAGAGCCAATCCGAGTTCTATGAGGCGTTGCAGACCTCCCTAAAGCGCGGTCTCGCGAAGGAAGTCGTGTTCGGCAAACAGCGCTACGACATCGGTCAGCACTTAGTCTTCGTCGAGCGCAAGCTGAAGGAACTCGAGAAGCTCACCGATCAGGTCGACCTATCCGGGAAGGAGCCGGTCATCCGAGGCACGCACATCGAGGCTCATCGGATCGCTGCTCTTCTCGACGCCGGCGCCACGGTCGAAGAGGTCCTTCGCGACTATCCCTCCTTGAAGGAACAACAGGTCGTGGCGGCGCGAGTTTATGCGGAGGCGCATCCGAAGGCGGGCCGGCCGTACCCGAAGCAAACGGCAAAAGCCGCCATGCGCGCAGCCGATCTTAGCGCGCTGGATGACTGAGCTTGAAATACCTGCTCGATACAAATGTCCTGAAAGAGATTGGTCGACCCGAACCGCACGAGAATGTCGCGGCTTGGCTCGATACGATCGATGATACCGATCTCGCCATCAGCGTGATCTCGGTTCGAGAGATTTCGAAAGGCATCGAGAAGAAGCGGAAAGCCGATGACACTGTGGCGAACGCGATTGCCAAGGCTGCCGACGCAATCTTCGCCGCTTATCAAGGTCGTATTCTCCCGGTCGACGAGGCTGTCGCACGCCGTTGGGGGCAGATGCTCGGTCAATCTGAAAAGAATACCGACGATACCGGCTTGGCCGCGACAGCGCAGGTAAATGATCTGGTCATCGTGACACGCAACGTCGCGGATTTTCAGAGCCGGGGCGTCACGGTCCTTGATCCATTCAAGAAGCCTGCCAGATCTGTGCCCTCCCAAGATGTGGCACGATGAGCTTCGATCGGATGGGATAAGATATCTATCTCAGCCATCCACAATTCCGCGGAACGGATCTATTGTCTCGCTCTCGGCGGCGCGGACCTGACCAGTTCATCCGGCACAATGACCATGCAGGTGCTTAACGCCGTCGCCCAGTTCGAACGATCTGCTGGTCGAGCGGACGCAATCCGGCCTCAAGCGCGCCAAATCGGAAGGCAAGACCCTCGGCCGGCCGGCCACGCTCAGTGAAGAGCAGAAGAAAGATGTACGCGAAGATCTAGCGAAAGGCATGAGCGTTTCGGCGATCGCGCGAAAATTCGCAACCAGCCGACAGACCGTCATGCGGGTTCGCGACGAAAGTTCACATTCCGTTCGGCCTTAGCGTGTCTGCGGGAACAGATCTTGTTCCGACCCCATATAAGAGCTGTCGCCGTTCGTGCTCGGTCAAAAGTTCATGTTTGCGCATCTTCACCCTGCTAACTCGTCCACAAAAGGGCGTGATAATCTATGGACAGCAGAGAATAAAGAGACGTATTATATGGACGATTTTTCAGTGGCGGAATGAGGTCGGTTGTCACCGTCCACAGAACGGCCGTTTCGGAGACGCCATCATGGGGGCAATTCTTGGATATGCGCGCGTCTCGACCGGCGATCAGGATGTAGCGGGTCAGACGCTGCGTCTCGAACACGCCGGAGCGATCAAGGTGTTCACCGATGTGAAGTCCGGCAAGAGCATGGATCGGCCGGGTCTGGCGGATCTTATTGCCTATGCTCGCGCTGGCGACACGCTAGCGATCGTTCGGCTGGATCGCCTCGGCCGGTCTTTGGCCGAACTGCTTGAGACCGTGAAGATGCTGCGCGAGCGTCAGATCGACCTGCTGAGCCTTGAAGAGAAGATCGATACGTCGTCAGCCGCCGGCGAGCTGATCTTTCATGTCTTCGGGGCCATTGCCCATTTCGAGCGACGGTTGATTTCGGAACGGACGAAGGACGGTATCGTCGCGGCGAGAGCCAAGGGCAAGCGCCCCGGCCGCCAACCCCTCGACATGAAAAAGATAGACGCGGCGATCAAACTCATCGAAGCTAAGACATCCCCGACCGAAGCCGCCAAGCAGCTTGGCCTTGGTCGCTCAACTGTCTACCGGGAATTACGACGTCTCGGCATTCAGAGAACTGCCTGATACTTGCCTTTGCATTCAGCCCGGACATTCCGAGCGCACTTGATTGATGTTCAAAAATCCAACCATCTTTCGCAGGTCACGATGGAACAGCAAAATTCATACCGAGCCCTCACCACAATTCCCGGTCTGACGCCTCTCATTGTCGCTGCTACCCTCTCGCGTCTGGCCGGACGCATGTTCATTCTCACGTTGGTGCTGTTCGTGCTGGCGCGGTTCTCGTCACCGGCACTGGCCGGCTGGCTGACTTTCGCGGCAATCGTGCCTGGCCTGATGGTTAGTCCAATCGCGGGTGTTCTGCTTGATCGCGTCGGACCGACGATAGCTGTCAGAATCGACATGATTGCCAGCGCCATATTCATTGCCGCAATCAGTACCGTGAGCTGGCTCAACTGGACGACGCCACCGGTCCTGTTCTTTCTGGTGATATTGTTTTCCCTCGCCGGTCCGTTGGGCGCAGCTGGCACCCGCACCCTATTGCCTCGCCTGGTTCCGTCTCACGCACTCGATCGAGCAAATGCGCTGGATACGGCGGTCTATGCCGTCGTTGATGTCGTCGGGCCAGCGATGGCCGGCATCATTGTCGCGTGGCTTGGTCCTGAAAGTGCGATGTCCATGATCGCCCTCTTCTATGCAGGCGCGGCAATATGCATGTCCCTCGTACCGCTCCTTCCAGGTCTGGCGTCAGGGCAGGCGTCGTTCATGCGGCAGACTTTGGAAGGCATCCAGATCGTGGCTCGGCAACCGACACTGCGCGGCCTTGCCATCTCCTATTCGATGTATCAGATCACCTGGGGCGTTCTCTATGTCGTCGTTCCGGTTTTTGTCGCCAACCATTACGACACTTCCATTGGGAGTTCGGTGACAGGCTTCCTGTGGGCTGCGATGGGCATTGCCGGCGGGATTGGTGCGCTGTTCGCTGGGCACATACGAACGACCGGTCGCGAGCGTCACATTATGGCTATCGGAATGGTAATTACGGCCTTGGCGGCATGGCCCGTGGCAGCTGAGTTTGGGTTTGGCGGGCTGGCGATCGGCCTCATGCTTGCCGGCGTCATGTCCGGTCCGATCGATGTTGCTCTTCTGACGCTTCGCCAGCGTCGAACCGATCCGCAACAACTCGGCCGCGTCATGTCGATTTCGATGAGCCTGAATCTGGCCGGTTTCCCTCTTGGTTCCGCCTTGGCCGGCATGGTGATCACGTCATCGCTGTCCACGACATTCGTTCTGGCGGGCATTGCCTCTGTCGTTGCGGCCGTCGCGACGATATCGATCCCCTCCGACATCAAGGCTGTTGCCTGATCAAGCGTTGTTCAGCGGGAAACCAACGCGACGCCCTCTGATGGCAACAATCTGGACAAACCGGACAATCCGCATTATCTTGGCTGTAGTCAAGAAGGAAGACGAAGATGGTCGCTGTCACCCGTAAATCGCAGATGGGCGCAAAGCTGGAAGTCAATCCGGCTGCGGTAGCCGATGTTCTCAAGGTTCTGGCCCGACACAATCCAGGCCTTTCAAAGCAGGCTCTTGCGGCGACTGGCAAGGTCATGGCCGTGGTCTCTGCGGTAGCAGCGCGCCTTTCTGTCGAGCAACAGCGTCGGATTGCCGACGACGAAACGGAACTCGCCCATATTGTCGAAGCCGCCGTCGCCGAACTGGCTGCGAAGCCAGGTCATGTGCTCGCGGAGGTATCGGTCGAAAAGCCTGTGGAGGTCAGCCGAGGTGCTGGTCTGGGTCAATCGGTAGGCATTGAGGAAGGGCGCCGCAGGCTCGACGAATTTGCGACGCCAACCCGCATCGAAGACTGGGCCGGTCCGGTCGCCGGTCCGGGCGATATCGAGAAAAAGTTCGGCACGAAGCGATCGACCTTACACGACTGGCACAAGCGCGGAGCTGTAGTCGGTCTGCTCAAGGGCGAGCGAAAGCATGTCTTTCCCCTGGCTCAGTTTGTGGATGGCCGGCCGGTCGAGGGCATGCCTCAGGTCACCAAAATCATCCGCAATCCGCGTTCAGCGTGGCAATGGTTGATCCAGCCGAAGCCAAGCATAGGCGGAACGCCGCTCGACAATCTCAAGATGGGCAATCTTGACGAGGTTCTGGATGCAGCTGAGCGCGATTTTGGTTGAGCTGAATCGTGAAACTTGATCCTCAAACGGTTCGGGAGCTCGCGCTTGCGTTTCTCCCTCAATCCTATCTCCGCATCATCCCTGTAGCCCACATGTCGACCCCGCTCGGCATGGGTTTCGGTCAATCGCGATTCTCAAGTCCAAACCAGATGTTCCGACTGCTTTATGCCGCATATGATCTCGCGACCGCGATTGCGGAGACGATCGTGCGCGACCGCTTCGAGGGGACGCAGGACCGAGTGCTGGATGAGAGTGAAATCGAGGACTGGTCGGTCACTGAGGTGACGGCCACGGATGCTCTCATTCTTCTCGACCTGCGCACGACCGGCCTCCTGAGGTTGGGCGTCAGCACGGACGCAGCCCGGGGCAAGGAACATCAGGAAGGGCAGAGACTGAGCGAGTCGATCTTTCGATCCTATGCTGTCGATGGATTGCTCTATTCCTCACGCCTCACTGCAACAGATTGCGTGGCGGTCTACGATCGGGCCGTCGGTGAGAAACTTGTCGCCTCTCCGGCGGTCGAGTTAGTTCGTCAAGCCGACCTGATACCCGCCCTGCGGTCTATCGGGGTGTCAATCCGGGCCGGGCGATAGGTATGTCCGTTACAGTCACTTCCGCAAACTTCTCTGGACGATTTACGGCGTTGAATGGCACGAAAACGTTGCCAGCGACACATGCCGACATCATCCGCTCGTTGCTGACCGTCGGCTATCCCAGCCGTCGAGCCGCTGTCCGCACCGTTGGCCCCTGGCGGGAGAAAATGCTGGTCGCGATGGCGACGGGCTATCTGGATGCCTCCTTGAACACGATGGCCTATTTTCGGAGTTTGGAGCAGTCGGAGAAGGTGGGGGTTTCGTTCCTTTTCGGCGAGGCGTTCACGCACTGGTATGCTCAGAGTCAGATGAGCGTGCAGTATCTCGTGCATGTCGCCGGCCTTGCCTCCTGCCGATGGGGATCCCCAACGGCTCCGGTCGCGCCGAAGGCTGGCGCAGCGCCTCCTCCTCCAAAATCGCGTCCCGACTTTATCGGCATCAAGCGAAGGGAACGCCATGTGTTCGAGAGTAAGGGTCGCATCCGAGCGCCAGCCGCAAGCACCGTTGCGAAGGCACTGGGGCAGGTTTCGGCGCTTCACACGGTCAACGGACGGGCGCCGACCACGCGCTGTGCAAACTTCTTCATGTTCAAGGCCGGTGGTGCAGAGGGCAGAGTGCTGGATCCGCCGGCAAAGGGTGACGGCATCACCGTGACGTTTGATCTCTTCGAAGCGATTACACGAGCCTACTCCATTATCCTCGATCAGCCGGTACTTGATCTATCCGATCAGGTTGGTGCGGGTTATGTCGGCCGCGAGATCGATGATGGTGTGTTCTTGGGTATCGACAAGGAAATCCTTGCCTTGGTACAAGAGCGGCCCCCGACTGAAGCAACGCGTCGCAGGCGTGTCGCTCAGGTCTTCTCTGCCCTTGAAGGTCGGTCGCAGACCTATGCGGGTCGGCAGGATAGAAGTGTTTCGTCCGGTCTTGACGGGGTCCTGCTTCTTGACCGCCGTTCGCCGCGCTCCCTTCGACGCTTCCGGACGCTGGGTTAAATGGCCGACTTTATGTCGGGGTGTTGGTTTCACCTTCTGACCAGGGAATTCATGTAAATTACTACAACCCCATAATTCCATCAGAGATGCTCGCTCCATGACGACCCTTCTTGGCCTCACCTATATCTCAAATGAAAAAGTGCCGCTCGCGGACCTGGACGACTATGTAACCGTCCAAGTGCCGAGTGCTGGGTTTGATCAGCACCTCGGAAATCATGCACCATGGTTTTGGTCGATCGATAGGAGAGGCGGCGGCGGCGTGGATTTCAAGCAAGGGAAATATGACTATTGGGTGCGCCGGATCGGTTCCAACCAACCAATAGGTTTTCCGGTGCTGACACCGACCTCAAAAGAGGAGGGCTGGATCTCAGTCATGGACGGCCGACATCGCATAATGGCAATTGTCGATAGCGGTAGGCAGGCCTTTGCAGCGAGACTTCCCAGATCATTGCTGGGAACGGCGCAAATGATAATTTCAGGCCTCGAAATCTTTGATCTGTAGACTACAGACGGCGCCGAGGCGCCCCCTGTTAGTCTTCTCCGTCGACGACCATCGAAGTCGGGAAGCCACCATGAGGCTTCGCAATGAACGCCAGGCGCGCTTTGCGGAGTGGCCACGTCTTGTCACGCCACCAGTAAAACTCCAGATGCGATCTGCCCTGCGCGCGGATTTCCGACTCGATATCGCGGCTCTCACGTGAGCCCGGGACAGCAAGAAAAGTTCCCGTCACGATGCAGCGGGTGCTGCTCCTGGCGGTGGGTTCCGTGTCGAAAACAGCGTCTCCGATGCAAACGCCCATAAAATCCCTGCTGCGCTGTCCCTCAGGGGTCTCAATGATGAGATCAGCCGACTTACGATCAAAGTAGATTTTCACCCGGCTACCGATCTCAGGTGGCTGACGCGAGACGTGCGGGATATCCATTTTCTAATCCTCTAAAGACTGCATTGACAGCTGTGGGGTGGTCGCAAGCGCATCTGGGGAGTTGTCTTGCGCCGCCGGAAGGTCGAAACGCGAGTCGGTGAGATCGAGCGCACCATACCGCATCATCGATTTCTCGAGCCGATCGAATATCCACCTATAGGCCTGTGGCGTGAGCTCCATATGCGGTTTTCTCATGATGGCGCGCCGCGGATTGAGATTGCCTCCACTGCCGGCGTTCAGATTGCGTTGCGTTGGCGCAAAAGAATTCGGACCAAGTTCGGTCATCATATCGACCATGGACACTCCTGCCGAAAGCGGTCCGTTAATGAAGACGGGATCGTGGACGCGAACGTAGTGAGGCCAATTCTCCTTCCATACTCTCACCGACACGTCGGCTGGTGTGGCGTCATCCAGAATTGGTCTGTGTTCCCTGCTAATGGCGCGCCCGTAGATAATGTAGTCGCTCCGCGCCTGAACCATACGAGCCATGAACATGATGGCCCCCTC
This sequence comes from Agrobacterium rosae, assembly GCF_002915175.1. GTDB lineage: Bacteria > Pseudomonadota > Alphaproteobacteria > Rhizobiales > Rhizobiaceae > Agrobacterium > Agrobacterium rosae. The sequence continues at coordinate 97,856 of NZ_NXEJ01000013.1, forward strand.
TCGAACCTGGCGTGGCCGCTTTCCACTCGGGTACGTGCATGCCCAATGCGAACCGGAGCGAATAACCTCCTCGTCGATCCCCATAGATAGCGACACGCGGTTGTCCGCTCTTCCGAAGAATTTGACGAAAGACTGCATAGGCGCATCGGTCGGAGGCTCCAGTACGAACGGCGATGTCGAATTCACCGTCTCTCCGAAGTCGGGTAGAGAAATGCTATCTCTCGTCCCGACACGGTACGGGGCGAGAATTTGCCGCCATCGCTCGATATCGGCTTGCGACAGATCGTGTCTGGTGCTGGCCCATAAGCGGTCGAAATAATTCTGGCACTGTGCGGCGATGAAGTGGTCATCAGCGGCGAAGCCGAACTCCTTATTCTGAAACATGGCGGCTTCGGTGAGATTCGCGCTTGTTACGATCGCCCGCTTGCCGCCGAAGATATACATTTTGGAATGGACGCCGACGACTCCCCGGATTTTCGCTCCGCTTCGGAGAAGGAGAGACAGCGCATCCATATCGCTTACCCCCGCATTGAAGGCGTTGAGGTCGAATCGAGTGATGACGCGAAGATCACGAGGGCAATGCGCGAAAATCAGGCGCTCTACGGTCTGCTTCTTGATGAACGGACATACGATCAGAACCGTTTCCGGTCTTTCCCGCATCCCGATATCCAGTTCGTCCGACCATCCAGAATCCACCAATTTGAAGCTCAAGTGCAATCCTTCCGGTCAATAGCGGCGGTGTGCGCGCAAAATCGCGCCTGTGGCCTTGCCTGATGCGGCCTCAATCCCGACGAGAATCTGGATACGCGGCTTCTGGAGTTCCTTCACCGCCAAGGCGAGCGGGGTGGCGTCATCCATTTGCGTCCATCGGTCCGCGAGGTTGGCCACCTTGACCAGGTCCGAAACCGTATGATCATTAAGATCGATCATCCCACCCAACCTCTTTGCGCACTCTGTGATGAAGCGGATGGCGTCTACTACTGTGAGCGCCGCGATCGGACGCCCGTCATCGTCGAGGCAGATGATTGCCTGATGCTTTTCGTCGAGCAGCTCGGCCAGCTCACTCAAACCCGTTTCCGGCCTGACTGGCACGAACCCCGGATCGAGCTTCGCGGCCAGCGTGTTGGCATTGGTGCCGTCCCGGCGAGGGCGCGTTCTGACGACGGTGCTGAGAGTGGAGTGATGCTTCATCCAGGTTGCCGTTTCGGCGCATCGTAATTCGATCAGCCGCACGATCTTGGCATGAATGTCAGTCACGTTTAGATCAAGAACCGGTTCGTGATGGGCCACGCGATTCCGGAAGACATTGATCGGCTTTACCAGGTTCTGGATTTCCTGGCGGCTTTCGCCGTGCTGTAGATGGGGGAAAGCGATATTGACGGTGGTGCGCCAGAGGCCACCATATTCCGGCCGAAAGAGGTTCGACCAAAAATCGAAGGTGAGCGTCGCGACGATCTGGTCACGTGCTGCGCCCGCGCCCGCCCTTTGTATCGCCTTGTCGAGCGTCGCCAAGCCATTCCCTGTCAGAGTTTGATCGCGGAATGTGGCGTCCTGATGCCAGTTCGCTCCGAACCTTGCGACAAGGATCCCGTCGACGGCATTTCGCAGTGTCACTTCTGCCACATTAAGCGGATAGAGGAACGCTTTGGCAACCCGGGCGTTGTAGAGATACAGCGCCATCGCATATTCTTCGTGATTGCCGCCCTTTGCAAGGTAAGTTGCGAAGCGCGGCTCGGAAATCGAGGCACGGATGGCCTGCAGTTGCGCCGGCAGGTAGGGAAAAGGAACTTGACTTTCTGCCATATTACGTAGATAACTACTCCAAAGCAGTCGAACAGGCCCCACTGGCTTGCCATGCGCCTTCGACACCGATATTTGTGCACCAGGTCAGGCCAGTCCTCACCTGGTGTTTCAATTTCTAAGATATGATTCGTGCAGCCGCTAGCAACAGAGTTGCTCGGATGTTGCCGCTGTAAGGCGAACCCCTTTCCGGAATTTGCGAATGCTCGACGTCCGCTTCTCGCATTATTGCACGGTCTGACTGCGCTTAATGGTTTGCGCCAGGGCGTCGACAACCTGCGGGAACCGTTCCGGTTCGCGTATGGCCGCCTTGATCTCATCGGCCCAGCCCGGGTTTGACATGCCCCATTTGCCCATCGCACCCCCGTCGATTCCGCGATGGCGGATAAGAAACTCGCTGATCATGGCCGGCACGCGTGCGGTAATGAATTTTGCGTTGGTTGGCTTTGCCCTTGCTATGATGACGAACGCACTCGCGAGACTTTCCAAATCATCTTCCTTGGCGAGTTCTTTCATCAATTCGAGGACGGCGCCCGAGGGCGTATTGTAAGCCTTGGAGCCATGCTCGGCGATCGCCCTCGCGATCCGTTCGGCTGTGTCGACGTTCACTTTAGGCACCTCTTCGCTAAGGCCGGCGAGCGCTTCGGCCCTGGCCCGGCGCTCGGCAGCGAGTTTCTTGACATCTTCGGCATCTACCACGGTTGGAACCCATACGGTCACCTTCTGCCATCCTTCCGCCGCGCGCAGTTCGCGCTGCCGCTTCATGCGGTCCGTGACTGTCCTGTCGCCCATATAAACTCCGTAGTACGACTACGGGGCAACATAGTGCGTAAACCTACTACGGTCAACCTCAAAATGTGTCTTTTAAGTATGATCCAGCTTCCCTCCCCATCGGCGGGCTGCTGCTGCATCATTATCTTCGCCCCGTGTAAAGCGACCGCCCAGGCCACGCGAATGATCGGCAGAGACTTTGCGCTTTAAATGATGGCCTGATCTCGCATTGTTATTTCTGCAGTCTCTTGGTCTTTGCGCTCAAGGTTCTGGGCGACCAGTGTCACAACCTCGGTCCGAGCATCGGAAGGTGCATTCGGAATTCGGTTGAGCGCGGAGTGGGACCCGACGTAGAGTCAGCGGATTTTCGGGCGCTCTTCTCCAGATCCGGCTACGAAATGATGGCATCAAAAACGTCGCCTGTGGCAATTCAAGGTCAGTCCTTCAACGCTTGAAGCGGTAAGAGCCGACACATACCTTTGCATCGCAGCACCTGGGACGCACTCCGACGGTATTCTGATGAGCGAGATCGTCTGCCGACCCGCGCGCCAGCAGGTTCTTCTTCACAGGGGATCGTGGGCGGGGTCTGAACCATGCCAACCCTCATTTCTCCTTCATTCTCTGGACCCGTGAGGCCCGACTGCGGGGAGCTTCCGAGACAGAGGGGCCAAGGATTCACGATCTTCGCCATACCTTCGCGGTGCGCACACTTCTGGACTGGTACAGGAACGTTGAGAACGTCGATCGTCGAATCCCGGAACTTTCGACATATCTCGGCCATGGAAAGGTGGCCGACACATACTGGTATCTAAGCGCACATCCCGATCTTCTGGAGCAAGCCAAACTCCGTCTCGACGCGCGATGGGAGGCGGCACAATGACCAGTTCGCTTCCACGTCTTATCGAGCGCTTCTTTACACAGCGGCTAATGCGCCAACGCAATGTCAGCACGCATACCGTCGCCTCCTACCGCGACACCTTCAAGCTCTTTTTGAGGTTCGCCCACCGCAAGACGGGCAAGCAGCCATCATCCCTGATGCTTGAAGATTTCGACGCAGAGCTCGTCATAGCATTCCTGGATGACTTCACCGCAGAAAGACGATCGGGCACCGCCACCTACAATCTCAGGCTTACCGCTATTCGAGCCTTCTTTCGGTTCCTTGCATTCGAGGAGCCTACCTTTAGCCATCAGATCCAACGCGTGCTCGCCATCCCCGGCAAGATCGGCACGAGGCGCGAGGTACAGTTCCTTGTCCGGGATGAGATCAAGGCGCTCCTGGCAGCACCGGACAGGCGATTATGGATCGGTCGCCGCGACTGCTGCCTCCTCCTGACGGCAATACAGACGGGCATGCGGCTCTCCGAACTGGTCGGCCTCGATCGCGGCGCTGTCACCCTGGACACTGGCGCGCATATTAGATGTTTCGGAAAAGGACGGAAGGAGCGCGTCACTCCGCTCACCAAAATTCTGAGTTCCGTGCTTAAACAATGGCTGGACGAGCCAAGATTGGGCCAGTCCGACATCCTCTTCCCGACCGTGCATGGATCTCGGATGAGTCCGGACGCGGTTCAATATCTGCTGGCGAAGCATGTGAAGCAGGCGGCACAGCAATACCCGTCATTGCGAGCCAAGCGCATTTCACCGCACGTTCTTCGTCACAGTGCGGCGATGGAATTGCTGGATGCGGGGGTGGACAGCACTGTCATCTCACTTTGGCTTGGCCACGAATCCACACGCTCCACCCAAGCCTACCTTCATGCGCATCTGGCGATCAAGGGGGCCGCACTTGCAAAGGTTGCCTCGCTGAGCAAGCAGCCTTTCTGTCGCTTCAAAGCTAACGATAAACTCTTGTCGTTTCTTGACAACCTTTAGCAACTTGACGCCGCAGGCTATCCTGCGGCGCCAGCAGACCCGTTCTCTAAATGTTTGATGGTAGTATCCTTGCGCCGGAAATGTTCATCGGAACACTGTAAATATGTTCAATCAATAACGGCTATCGTTTGGCGACCGTCTTTGAATTCGAAGGCCAGCTCGACGTCGCGCTCAATGGAGCGGCTTCGCGATAATGGTGGAAGTCGGCCGCGTTCGAAGAAAGAAACTTCGCTGGTTTCCAGCCCGCTTGTCAGCGTCAGTTCACCCGTTCGGCGGCAAAGGAAGAACATCTTGTAAAAGTCCCGCGCATCTGGCTCATAACTGCTCTTGGCCTTGTGGCGAACGCTGTAGAGCTGACACACCGAAACGGCGATACCAGCTTCTTCCCGTACCTCCTTTACTACATTCTCGGAGGCCGAAAGCCCTACGTCTGCAAAGCCTCCCGGAAGCGTCCACAGACCGTCGGATCTCTCGCGCACAAGCAGTATTTTGCCATTTTCGATCAGAGCTGCGCGAACGTCGATTTTAGGCGTGGCATACCCTTTGGCAAAGTCAGAGACCAAGTCGCGAATGCGTTCCACCGGAACATCGGCGAGATCAGCCAACATGGCGTTCGCTATTGCTGCGATTTCCTCGTAGCGTTCACGATCAAACTCATCTTTGCAGAACGAATGCCCGGTCGAAGCTATCGCTTGGAGACGCTTCGCCTTTGCCAACCAGGGTGTTTCAGACATTGATCGCTCCTTCACCAGACGGCTCGATCGAGACAGTATTGATCATAAAAGATGGCTGCAATGGGTCGCGGCTTACCTTCAAGTGGTCTGAAATATGCCGAGCTTGCCAGGCGGCTTCACCTGAAATCTCGGGCTTTAAGGAACGGGCTCGGCATAGTCTCCGGCTCGGGATAAGCGCCCGATCTTCACATTGATACGCTGAAAATCAAAAGCCGGAACTTCCATTGATTTTCCCCATCCTGAGGCGCGGTGGCGCCCAGGGAGTTGTCAGTCCGCTCGCAGCAATTTTAAAGCAAAATAAAGCTTGAGCGCAATTTCCAGAACAAAAATCGCTGTCTGAGCCCGAGGTTAAGTTTAGATCATCAGATTATTATACAGGAGAGGCCAGCGGAAGATTGGTATCGACAAGAAGACCCAGATTTCGGGACCGAGAACTACGCAGAGCATAAAACAGAGAACCTCATGATACGCGCTTTCAAATCGTCGTCGAACTCAACCGAAATTATCAACCTCGACAGGGATGCCATCCGAGAAAACCATCGGAATGGTCGACAAACCAATATTATGTTCGACACCAATATCCTGATTGCAATCGAAAGCGCCTATAAGACCGGCCAGCGACACCAGGAACTTAAGAATGCTGGTGTTCTGGAACTCGCGAGACTCATCGAGAAGACCTCCAGGTATGGCGTATTCATCTCGCCCGCAGCGGCTTACCAAGAACTGCCCCCAGCGCGTCGAGGCGACGTTGAAGCAGCGTTCGACAGGTTTCTTGCAGACTATCTGCCAAATTTCCGTGAGGACCCAAACTCGATGAAGGTTCCGTATGCTGGTGGAAAGATGGACCCTGAGCATTTTAGCGCGCTGTCGCTGGAGCGTCAGAAGGCAATCTCGTGCTCATATGCTTCGCTGCTCGCTATGAACGTCATACATCGATTAGAGGCGTTGAATGGCCTGGAAAAATTCGCCCTCTACATCGATTATTGCGCCGAGGTGCTGGATCTCATCAGTCTCAAGGAACTGACGATCGCTCGATATGTCTTCGCCCCCGAAAATGGCTTAACTGACCAACTCAGGACGCGGAAAGTAGCTATCACAAACAACTTCGTGAAACTGAAAAAGGGTGGCGGCAAAGGCTTGACACCCGACAAAGTACTGGAGCGCATCGCTTTGAATGGAGCTAACGACCTGAAGCTGATTGCTGCTGCAGATATCGTGAACAATTCGCGCGAGCAGTTCAACTTCGGCATCATCGAGCATGATGTCTGGATCGCAACGAGCGACGACAAGCTCTACGAGTTTTGCTGCGCCTGCCCGGGCTACATGCGTCGGGAACGTGGCGGTCCCCTGGCTAGATATGTCGAGACACATACTGACATAAAAGGAACCCGCTACTGGCGGGATTCCATCGAAATACAGCAGCGCAGACTTGAGGAGCGTTATTTCGCAGTAGATCGCGAAAGGGAAATGGACTCAATCGTGCAGTCAGCCTTTGATATCGAGGCTGACCTGCTGAACGGTAAAGCTGACGATTATTTCAGACTAAGGTCATGGCGATCTCCGCGAGTGATGCACAACTAATAAGGGTCCTCGCCCCGGGCCTCTAGACGCAAGCGTTCGAACCCATGCTTTCACTCCTGCTCCTTTAGCTGTTGAGCCAGTACGGCAATGTCCTCGCTTTTCATCACGCGTTCCAATTTCTTCCGCTCTTCTCACCAGCTCAGTCTTACCGCGCTTCCGAATTGATACCAAAACCGGCCTCTGAGGAGAGCAGATCTCGGAGAGATCCGCATTCGCTATAAGGTTTGCTCCCGCATGATCATTGTCGGTTGAACGAGGTCCATAGGAGACGTGCCATTCCGCTCTTGATGGATGGCTTCCTGGTCCGGCCCCGGATCTCCGACGATCAACCCGCTGCGGGGTCGGCTAGCAAGCTGCCGCCGCTCGGCTTCGCCCTCGCGGTGATCGCGACCGGTTCCGGACACTGACGGGAGCCATCGAGCGGGAATGGCCCGCTCCAAAGATGGAGCCTTCAGATGAACACCGATCTTTCCCTTGCCCAAAACCACGCCTTTCAGCTTTCCCGCACTCTGATGGTTCCGGTCACGCTCTTCCGGTCCGGCGACGAGTTCGGCGTTCTCCCGAGCGACGAACTCGATGACGAAGACGATCTGGTGATCGTGCATGAATACGTTCCGGGCGGGTCTCATTGAGACCCTTCTCCCTCGTGCCGCTTGCGAGCGGCAGGCGGCAAGGGAAGCTGCGCCGCGGCTGCACGATCCGTCAGCGCAAGGTGCAGATCTGCAGGTTGCCAGCCGCGCCCTTGCCTTCTTTGCTCTTCGCGGCGTCCGGAGAGGAGCCCGCGGGTGCGGGGAAATGGAAATGGAAACAGAAGGAAGGGCGGACGCAATGCGCGTCGGGAAGAAAAATGGAAAAGAAGGAACTGGAAGACCTCAGGGATCGGGTGCAATGCGCTGCCGTGCTGGAGAAGGCTGGGTTTGCCATCGACCTGAAGGAGAGCACCCGCAGGGCGGTCAAATTCCGCGGCGGCGGGGCCATAATCATCGTGATTCACGAGGGCAGGGGCTGGTTCGATCCGCTGTCCGATGCCAAGGGTGACGTGTTCGGTCTTGTCGAGCATCTCGACCGAGTGCCCTTTGTCGAAGCCCTCGACCATGTCGCATCGCTGGTCGACTTCGTCCCGAAGGAGCCGGTCTGGACCCACGCTGCGCGCGAGATCGATCTGCCGGCCGGAGTTTCAGAACGATGGACGAAGCGGCGCAAGCCGTGGCCGGGCTCGATGACCTGGCGCTATCTCCGCGACGAACGCTGCGTTCCGGAAGCAACCATCCGCGCAGCGCTCCGGCATGATCTCGTGCGCGAAGGTCCGCGCGGCAGTATGTGGGCCGCGCACCGTGACAGCGAGGGCGCCGTCACCGGCTGGGAAGAACGCGGGCCGGAGTGGCGTGGCTTTTCGACCGGGGGAGCGAAAGTGCTGTTCAGGTTCGGCGCGATCCACGCGCCGCGCCTTTGCGTGACGGAAGCTGCCATCGACGCCATGAGCCTTGCCGCGCTGGAGAGTAATCGGCGTGATAGCCTCTATTTCAGTACCGGCGGCGGCTGGGCACCTGCCACCGATGCGGCGATCCGTTTATTGGCGGCGCGGAAGGGTATGTCGGTGGTCGCCGCCACGGATAATAACGCGCAGGGCGATGTCTACGCTGATCGATTGGAAGCAATTGCCCGGGACGCCGACTGCAGATTTGAGCGCCACCGTCCCCACCACGAGGACTGGAACGAGGACCTTTGCGCTCAGCTGCGCGCGAATTCGAGGAGAGGCGCGATGTCGTGATTATCCGCGGCCTGCAGTGCCGCGACGTACCGGGTGCGCAGATTTCCCACGTCGCCCAGGCTTCCGCTACCCCAGCTGAAGGGCTCGGCGCCCAGTTTTTCCACGAGCAGATCGGCAGCCAGACGCGAATGGCGCCCATTGCCGTTCGGAAACGGGTGGATGGCGACAAGACGATGGTGGAATCTGATTGCGATCTCGTCCGGCGCGAATATCTCATGGTCGACCCAATACCGAACGTCATCGAGCCGTGCCGTGAGTTCGACCGGAATTCGGTAGGCCTGGATGCCGATATTGCGCTCCGTCGTTCGGAAGCTGCCTGCCCATTGCCAGACCTCGCCGAACATGCGTCGGTGCAATGTACGCATGAAGGTTTCGGTCAGCATCCTGCCGACCGGCATGCGCCGTCGTCCACGCGCCCAGGCGGCACCCTCGACGATGTTCTCCTGTTCCGCCTCGTTGAGATCCTGCCTGTGGGTGATCCAGCTTTGAAGCAGGCCCTCGCGCTCCTGCGGCTCGAGCGGTGTTGCGTCCTCGGGTTCTTGGAAGAGGTCGGTCATCTTTCTGACCAGAGGTCGCGCTCGGAAAGCTGGTCGCGGATGTAGGCCTGGAGACGGGCTTCAAGATCGCCATTGTCTGTTCCCTGCGCTTCGAGGCGCATTGTGTGTGCGACCCGTTGCAGTTCGCGCATTGCGATCTTGCGCGCGCGCTCATTGACGGCGGTCTCGAGCGACGTATTCGGGACCAATGCGTAGACCAGCGTGCAGTCGAGTGCCTCTGCCGCACGCCGCAACGTACTGAGCTGGATTGTTCCGGATGCCTCCGACTTCTCGATCGCTTCCACGGTCTGGGGCCGGATTCCCATCCTTGAGCCGAGCTGCGCTCCTGTCATGCCGAGCGCGTCGCGCAACGCCCGGACCCATCCTTTTGGCGGTGCCCTGAAACCCTCTGCCGGCTGCAGCCCGCGAAGGCGCTCGTCAAGCCTTCTGCGCGCTCGCTTTCTTGCGTCGTCCTTCATCGTTCAACTTTCTACCGCGGCTGATCATCAGACAACAGGCTGATTGTTGCGTACAAATTATCAGTTTACACCCTGATTATCAACGCCAAATAATCAGCCCCAAGTATGATAAGACGAGTGATTGAAACAGCCTGTGAGCTGATTTCACCTGAATGAAATACCAAGGAGGGGAAGGAAGAGGGGAAGGGGAAGGGAAGGGGAAGGCCGGCTGCCGCATGCCCGCCAGCCGCGTCAAGGGTAAAGCTTCGCCCGCTGCGCGGCCCTTGACCCGTCCGGGCGGAGAGGCGGCGCCAAGGAGGGGTCAGGAAGGGCTGAAGAGGATGGCGACATCGCGAGGATGAGCCGCGTGTCCTTCCCGATAAGGCTGAAAGGAGCCTGCCCATGACCGTCTCTTCGATACGAAAAGTCTTTGAAGGCATCGCCGACCGCCGGCAGATGTTCCGCATGTTCGACCGCCACGCGCAACGCCCGAACCGTTGGGAGGGTGACGATAGCGCGCTCTATCGAGGCGAATGGTTCGAAATCGCCCAAGCCCAGCACGACTACATGTTCGAGATCCTGCCGCCGCTGTTCATGCGAGGCGACATGTTCGCCATGCGCGAGTTCCTCACCGGCAACATCACGAGTATTTTCTTCACCCTGAAGATCGATGACCGCATGCGGTATTTCCATGCCTATTGCGACTTGTCCGACAAGGGTTCGCCCGAGCGAATGCGCGGCGCAATCGCAGAGCGGGAAACCCGGCCCGTTCGGGCAATGACGCGCGAGGAACGCCTGGACCACATCTGGTCGAGCACCCACGATGACTATCGCGGCTATGCCGGCGAGCGCTGGCCGGAACACGACCACGGCAAGCGGACCGTGCTGTTCTACGGCGGACGCCAGGGCACCCGCCTGAAGCTGCTCGACGACCTCACGGATGCGGAGATCGCGTCGAAGCTGCCGGTGCATCTGCGGTACCTCCCCGACGCGATCGCGGCTTGACGGGAGGCGGCGATGTTCACCTTTTCCGTGACGGACATCCGCGTCGTCATGATGCACGGACGGCTGGACGCCTACCTCAACGGCGGTTTCCGCAATCCCCACTACGGAGTGTTTCCGGGCCGCGATGAGAAGCCCGGTCTTTGGTTGGTCGGCGACGAGGGCGTCTACATCCTCTCCAATGGTAAGCTCGCCGCAGGGCAGCGGCCGTTCGTCGTCTATGCCGAAGAGTGCGATCCGAAGACCAACCCTGACTACTGGCACTACAAGCGCCAGCATTTCGGCGGCGATGACGGCGTCGAGTTTCTCGATGGCGCCATGCTCGTGAAACTGATCGCGGCAAGCCCCGGCTGCACGCATCTGAAGATCGCGTTCCTGCAGGACTCGATGCAGCTCTTCGTGATCGAGCGAAACTAGCGATCCTTCGACAGTCGCCATCTGGCGGCGGTCAAGCCCACCCAATCCCCCTCATCCCACGCATGTCGCCGGCCGACTGGAACCTTCCAGCGGGACGGCGACGCGCGCCTTCACCCAGGAGATTTCAGCATGTCACATGACGAGCACTTCACCATCGATCTTTTCGGCAGCACTGCGCTTTCGTCCGGCCTCGGCCTTGGCGTGACGGCCTTCGGCAGCAACTTCGAACCAGACGATGATCCCGATCCTACAACTCCAGCGCCGGCTTTGCCGATCGCCTCAGTCGTGCGACCGTCGTCCCGGCAGTGCCGTGCCCGTGGCCTGAACTTCAATCTCGCCGATGACCGTGGTCTCGCCCGCAGCTGGAAGGACCGTGCGCGCGACAATATTGCAGCGATCCGGCTCGCTGCCGAGATCGAGGCGAGCGAACGTCCTGCGACGCGCGAGGAACAGGAGACGCTGATCCGCTTCACCGGCTTCGGCGCGTCCGATCTTGCCAACGGCGTCTTCCGCCGTCCGGGCGAGCTCGAATTCCGCAAGGGCTGGGACGAGATCGGTTCCGATCTGGAGGATGCGGTCGGCGAGACCGACTATGCGTCGCTTGCCCGCTGCACCCAGTATGCCCATTTCACACCGGAGTTCATCGTCAGGGCGATATGGTCAGGGCTTCAGCGCCTCGGATGGCGCGGCGGCCGGGTGCTGGAGCCGGGAATCGGCACAGGCCTGTTTCCGGCGCTGATGCCGGAAGCGCTTCGTGATCTGTCGCACGTCACCGGCGTTGAACTCGATCCCGTAACGGCATGCATCGTCCGGCTGTTGCAGCCGCGCGCGCGGATCCTCACTGGAGATTTTGCGCGCACGGAATTGCCAGCGAGCTTCGACCTCGCCATCGGCAATCCGCCGTTCTCCGACCGGACCGTGCGATCAGACCGGGCTTATCGCTCGCTCGGTCTGAGACTTCACGACTACTTCGTCGCCCGGTCGATCGACCTGTTGAAGCCGGGCGCTTTCGCCGCCTTTGTCACGAGCTCCGGCACGATGGACAAGGCGGATTCGGCGGCGCGCCAACATATCGCGACGACCGCGGATCTGATTGCGGCTATCCGCCTGCCAGAAGGCAGTTTCCGAGCCGACGCAGGCACGGACGTCGTCGTGGACATCCTTTTCTTCCGCAAGCGCAAGGTCGCCGAGCCCGAGGGCGATCTCTCGTGGCTCGACATCGAGGAGGTGCGGCCAGCGACCGGCGACGAGGGCGCCATCCGGGTGAACAGATGGTTCGCGCGGCATCCGGATTTCGTGCTCGGCACCCATGCGCAGACCTCCGGCCCCTTCGGCGAGACCTATACATGCGTTGCCCGCGATGGCGAGGACCTCGTCGCCGCGCTGTCGGCCGCCGTCCATCTCCTTCCAGAAGGCCGCTATGACGGGGAGCCGACCGACATCGATCTCGATCTCGGTCTGGAGGATGCGATCGACGCGGCCCCCGTCGACCTGCCGTCCGACCGGCACGTGCGTGAAGGCAGCTTCTTCTTCGACAATGCCCGCGGCCTCATGCAGGTCATCGACGGCGAGCCCGTTGCTCTAAAAGTCCGCAAGGGTCGCAATGCTGACGGCATCCCGGAGAAGCATGTCCGCATCATCCGGAAGCTCATTCCAATACGCGACGCCGTCCGTGAGGTGCTGAAAGCCCAGGAGCAGGACCGGCCCTGGAAGGATTTGCAGGTCAGGCTGCGCATCGCCTGGTCGAGCTTCGTGCGCGACTTCGGTCCGATCAACCACACCACGGTCTCGATCACCGAGGATCCGGAGTCTGGCGAGACACGCGAGAGCCATCGCCGCCCGAACCTGCAACCGTTCGCGGACGATCCCGATTGCTGGCTGGTCGCCTCGATTGAGGACTACGACCTCGAAAACGACACCGCGAAGCCCGGCGCGATCTTCACCGAGCGCGTCATCTCGCCGCCCGCACCGCCTGTCATCACCAGTGCAGCAGATGCACTCGCCGTGGTGCTCAACGAACGCGGGCGCGTCGATCTCGACCATATCGCGGAACTTCTGCACCGTGATCCAGACGATGTCGTCGCTGAGCTCGGCAATGCGATCTTCCGCGATCCCGCCGATGGCTCGTGGCAGATGGCCGACGCCTATCTGTCCGGTCCGGTTCGCGACAAACTCAAGGTTGCTGAAGCCGCGGCCGCGCTCGATCCCGTCTATAACCGTAACGTCACCGCTCTGGCGGGCGTTCAGCCGGTCGATCTTCGACCTTCCGACATCACCGCCCGTCTAGGCGCTCCATGGATACCGGCCGCCGACGTCGTCGCCTTCGTCAAGGAGATGATGGGAACCGATATCCGGATCCATCATATGCCCGAACTGGCGTCATGGACCGTCGAGGCCCGACAGCTCGGCTATCTGGCCGCGGGAACGTCCGAATGGGGAACGGACCGCCGCCACGCAGGCGAACTGCTGTCCGATGCCCTGAACAGCCGGGTGCCGCAGATCTTCGATACGATCAGGGATGGCGACAGCGAAAGGCGGGTTCTCAACGTCGTCGATACCGAGGCTGCAAAGGAAAAGCTTCACAAGATCAAGGACGCCTTCCAGCGCTGGATATGGTCTGATCCCGATCGCACCGACCGGCTCGCGCGCGTCTATAATGACCGCTTCAACAACATCGCACCGCGAAAGTTCAGCGGAGATCATCTCAACCTTCCAGGCGCCTCGGGCGCCTTTGTTCTTTATGGACACCAAAAGCGCGGGATCTGGAGGATCATCTCGTCCGGCTCGACCTATCTTGCCCATGCCGTCGGCGCCGGCAAAACCATGACGATGGCGGCAAGCATCATGGAGCAGCGGCGTCTCGGCCTGATCGCCAAGGCGATGCAGGTCGTGCCGGGGCATTGCCTTGCGCAGGCGGCACGCGAGTTCCTGGCGCTCTATCCAACGGCTCGTATCCTCGTTGCCGACGAGACGAATTTTTCGAAGGACAAGCGGGCCCGGTTCCTGTCGCGCGCGGCGACGGCGACCTGGGATGCGATCATCATCACGCATTCCGCCTTCAGGTTCATCGGCGTGCCGGCGGCATTTGAAAGCCAAATGATTCACGATGAGCTGGAGCTCTACGAGACCCTGCTGCTGAAGGTCGAGGATGAAGACCGGGTGTCCCGCAAACGGCTGGAGCGCCTGAAGGAAGGCCTGCAGGAGCGGCTCGAAGCGCTTTCCACCCGCAAGGATGATCTTCTCACGATCGCCGAGATCGGCGTCGACCAGATCATCGTCGACGAGGCGCAGGAGTTCCGCAAGCTCTCCTTTGCCACCAATATGAGTACGTTGAAGGGGGTCGATCCGAACGGCTCGCAGCGGGCCTGGGACCTCTATGTGAAGTCGCGCTTCATCGAGACGATCAATCCCGGCCGGGCGCTCGTGCTTGCGTCGGGCACGCCGATCACCAACACGCTCGGCGAAATGTTCTCGGTCCAGCGGCTGATGGGCCATGCCGCGCTGGAGGAGCGTGGCCTGCACGAGTTCGATGCCTGGGCGTCGACGTTCGGCGACACCACCACCGAACTGGAGCTTCAGCCATCCGGCAAGTACAAGCCGGTCTCCCGCTTCGCGAGCTTCGTCAACGTGCCCGAGCTGATCGCGATGTTCCGGAGCTTCGCGGATGTCGTGATGCCGGCGGATTTGCGCGAGTATGTAAAGGTGCCGGCGATCTCGACCGGCAGGCGCCAGATCGTCACGTCGAAGCCGACGCAGGCGTTCAAGCACCACCAGATGGTGCTGGCCGAGCGCATCAAGGCGATCGAGGAGCGCGAGCGGCCGCCGCAGCCGGGCGACGACATCCTGCTCTCCGTTATCACCGATGGCCGGCATGCGGCGATCGACCTGCGTCTGGTCGACGCCGACAATGACAACGAGCCAGACAACAAGCTCAACAATCTCGTCTCGAACGCCTTCCGCATCTGGAAGGCGACGGCAGGCAGCGTCTATCTCCGTCATGACAGCAAGCCGTTCGAGGTGCCAGGTGCTGCGCAGATGATTTTTTCCGACCTGGGCACCATCAGCGTCGAAAAGACGAGGGGCTTCTCCGCCTATCGCTGGATTCGCGACGAGCTGATCCGCCTAGGCGTGCCGGCGTCGGAGATCGCCTTCATGCAGGACTTCAAGAAGTCGGAGGCGAAGCAGCGCCTGTTCGGCGACGTTCGGGCCGGCAGGGTCCGGTTCCTCATCGGTTCGTCGGAGACGATGGGAACCGGGGTCAACGTCCAGCTCCGCCTGAAGGCGCTGCACCATCTCGACGTCCCCTGGCTTCCCTCGCAGATCGAGCAGCGTGAGGGCCGCATCGTTCGGCAGGGCAACCAGCACGACGAGGTCGATATCTTCGCCTACGCGACCGAAGGCAGCCTCGATGCCACGATGTGGCAGAACAACGAGCGCAAGGCCCGCTTCATCGCTGCCGCGCTCTCCGGCGACACCTCGATCCGGCGGCTGGAAGATATAGGCGAGGGGCAGGCCAACCAGTTCGCAATGGCGAAAGCCATCGCGTCGGGCGATCAGCGGCTCATGCAAAAGGCGGGGCTTGAAGCGGACATCGCCCGGCTGGAACGGCTTCGTGCAGCGCATATCGACGACCAGCACGCCGTTCGCAGGCAGCTTCGCGACGCCGAGCGCGACATTGAGGTGTCGACACGGCGGATTGCGGAGATCGGTCAGGACATCACGCGGCTGGTTCCGACCACTGGCGAGGACTTCACCATGACGGTCGCGGGGAAAGACTACTCCGAACGCAAGGAGGCGGGCCGCGCCCTCATGAAGGAGATCCTGACCCTAGTCCAGCTCAGCCCAGAGGGCGAGGCCGTCATCGCCTCGATCGGCGGTTTCGAGCTCGAATATCACGGCCAACGTTATGGCAAGGATGGCTATCGCTACACCACCATGCTGAAGCGAACCGGCGCGGACTACGAGATCGAGCTTCCGGTTACGGTGACGCCGCTCGGGGCTGTTTCACGCCTCGAGCACGCGCTCGACGATTTCGATGGCGAGCGGGAGCGCTATCGCCAGCGTCTCGGCGACGCCCGCCGCAGGTTGGCGTCGTACCAGTCGCGCGGCGAAGGCAGTGAATTCGCATTCGCCGGGGAACTGGCCGAAAAACACCGGCAGCTTGCCGAGGTCGAGACGGCCCTGGCGGCTGATGTCGGTGAGCGGATCGCGGCTTGACAAGCGACACTCGTGACAACATCTGCCCGCACGGACGCTCTTTTGAAATGAGAAAATAAGGAAGGGGGAAGCTTGCTCGCAGATCGGGCAGGCCGCTGACGCTTGCGCTCAACCGCGGCACTGCGCAATCCCGGCCCATCGTCCTGCGCAGGGCTGTAAGCCCCGCTTGGCCAGCCGGGCAGGGATGCTCGGCCGCAGTTGCACGGGCCCGTCCGCTCCGCGGTCCGGGAAGTGTCTTCGGAAAGAACTGAAGACGGAAAAGGGCCGGCAAGGCGCCGGCTCACCAATCCCGGAAGGAGCCAATCTCATGCAAATCCTCAAACTCGATCCCCGTGCGCTGAAGGACAATCCCGACGACACGCGTCGCTCGAAATCCTCGCCGCAGTCTGACGCGCTGTTGCTCGCGACGGTAAAAGCGGTCGGCATCATCCAGCCGCCGGTCATCTCACCGGAAATCGACGGTGGCAATGGCTACATCATCCAGGCCGGACACCGCCGCGTGAAGCAGGCTATCGCAGCGGGAATGGAGGAAATCACCGTCCTCGTCGTCGAAGCTGCCAACGACAACGGTGCAATGCGCTCGATGGTGGAAAACATCGCCCGCGAGCCGCTCAACCCCGTCGACCAATGGCGCGGCATCGAACGCCTGGTTGCGCTGGGCTGGACCGAGGAAGCGATCGGCGTGGCGCTCGCACTGCCGGTCCGCCAGATCAGGAAGCTCAGACTCCTGGCCAATGTGCTGCCTCCCATGCTCGACCATATGGCGCTCGGCGACATGCCGAACGAGCAGCAGCTCCGGACCATCGCCGCAGCCTCGCTCGATGAGCAGAAGGAGGTGTGGAAGGCAAACAAGCCCAAAAAGTCCGAGCGAGCCGACTGGTACAATATTTCTCGGGCGCTCTCGAAGACCCGCATGTTCGCCAAGGATGCGAGCTTCGGGGATGATCTCGCCGCTGCCTACGGCATCGAATGGGTAGAGGATCTGTTCGCCCCGGCCGACCAGGACAGCCGCTACACCACCAACGTGGAAGCGTTTCTCGGCGCCCAACAGGAATGGATGACGAGCAACCTTCCGAAGAAGGGGGCGATCATCGAGGTCAACAACTGGGGTCAGCCGGAACTGCCGAAGAAGGCGGAGCGCGTTTACGGCAAGCCGTCCAAGTCCGATCACGTCGGGATGTATCTCGACCGTGACGGCAAGGTGCAGTCGGTAGCGTACAGGATACCCGAGGAGAAGAAGAAAGGCAAAGGTGGCGCGGCCACTGCGGGCGGTCTGCCCGAGACTGACGACACCGTCGTCGATGCACCAAAGTCCCGGCCGGAGGTGACCCAAAAAGGCCAGGACATGATCGGTGACTTCCGCACCGATGCCCTGCATGAGGCTCTTGGACGCGCCCCGATCGAGGACGACATGCTGATGGCCCTGCTCGTGCTTGCATTCGCCGGCCTGAACGTCCGCGTCGATTCCGGCGCCAGCGATACCGTGTTCGGACCGAAGCGTTTCAAGCGCCACGCCGCCCGGCTGATCGGCGAAGACGGCAGGCTCGCCTTCGACGGGGAGACGCTGCGCGTGGCCGCGCGTTCGATGCTGATCGATGTGCTGTCGTGCCGCCGGGGTATGTCCAACAGCGGCGTGATCTCCCGGATCGCAGGCGACGCGATCGGCGCCGACAACTTCCTGCCGAACATGGGCTCGGAGGACTTTCTGCTGTGCCTGTCTCGCCAGGCGATGGAAGCGGCTGCGAAGGAAGCCAACGTGCTTCCGCGCCAGAAGGTGCGGGAGACGCGCGCGGCTCTCGTCGACCACTTCAGGCAAGAACGCTTCGTTCACACCGCCGCACTCTTCGCGCCCGATCCGCAGGACATCGTGGATCTGATCAAGAGTGGTGAGGTGCTCGATGGCGACACCAAGGGTCATGACGGTAGGGACGACAACAGCGCGGAAGAAGAAGACGTCGATGGTTCCGCCCTTGGTGAGGAAGAAGGCCTCGCCACCCCCGAAGACGAGGCCGACCTTCCAGACAGCGCCGACGACGCTCCCGAAGCCGTCGATCCTGACGAAGAGCAGGATGCTTACGGGATCGCTGCGGAGTAGCCGCGTCCCTCGTTCCCCTTCCGAATGAATGTCCCCCGCCGGTGATTTCCACCGGCGGCGGCTTCGTTTCCACCCCTGAAGATCAAGGAGATCAACATGTCCGCATATCTCGCATTCCTGGTCCCGATCGGCACCGTTCTGGCGTGGGCCGACGGCCAGCCGCGCCCGCCGGAGCGCCATCGCAAAAAGCTGTCCGCGTGGAAGACCAACAACAGCAGCGGCCGGCTGATCCGCAAGCAGGATGAGCGCGGCGCCGGCAACATCATCCTGCCGCCCAGCTTCACGCTGCACGAAGGCGACTATGGCGGCGGCGGTGTTATTACGATCCGCGTCCACCGCACATTTTCGCTGGAAGCCAGCCTGATGTTCACCATCGTCGAACGCCCGGCGGTCGGCAGTTGCCGTGTCTTCGACCGCCCCGGCGATAGCGCCGAGCTCGTCCATCTCGCGGCGAGCCGGCAGGCTGCGCAGGAATGGCTGACCACCCATGGCTACCCGTCCGCCGTCCTCGAGGACGTCACGGCGGATGAGATCGCCGCCGATGTCGTGGAAGGGAGGGCTGCCGCATGATCGATCTTCCCACCACACACATGCCCGACTGCATCCCCGGATTTCCTGGGGTTTCCTTTGGTCTGTCCTGCGAAGGGTTTCCCGTCGCCCGCGTCGGCGATCACGCCTTTGCCATGCTGCCAGGTCATGCCGGACGGCATTATCTGGCCACCGGCTGGAAGATTGGGCGTCCGTTTCCCGAGTGGCGACGGGGAGACTTCTACGGCCATTCCCGCGAACTCACTGACGAGGCGGCGTTTAGTGCACACGTCCTTGAACAGGCCGAACATCAGCGCGAAAAACAGGTGCTCGGACGTCGAAATATCGCCACCCACGTGCATACGCCATGGGGTTCGTCCCAGCACTCGACAACCTATGCCGAGGGGGTCGAATTCCACTCCAGTGCAAGCCACGGCGGCTTCAGGCTCTCGGCCGATCGAAACCGCACGGTCCATCCGCTGCTCCGGGCGGACGACGGGTTCTACGAGGAGGATTGCGCTTGGGCTGCCGTGGCGCTCACCTTCCCTGAACTGTTCACCAGCTTCGAGAAGCGTTGCGCCAGCGAGACGCTAAAGGATTGGGAGCCCGATGAGTGGGAGGCGATTTTCGCGACTGTGCTTACTCCCGGCGAATCTCATGTGAAGGATCGCCGCGCGTTCGAACTCGAGCACGCCGGCGACTGGATCGTGATCTCGGCACTTCGATCCGACCATCATCCGGGCATGACCGAGGTGATCGCCACGCGCGGAGGCAGGCGCGATCATGGCGGCGCGGAACGGCGATTTCTCGTACCGTCACCCGAATACGAAGCAGGCCGTTTCGGCTTCATCATCGATGAAGCGCGCCACGCAGCCTACGACGGCCCATCAAGCTTTGTCTCGTGGACGGGGAGGACGTCGGCATGAACCGGTCCATCGATCGACAGGCGGAATTGCGGCGCATGGAAGAAGCGTGCCGGCAGACGCGGCATCAGCTCGATATGATCGACCGCCAGATCATTCGCAGGATGACCGCGCTGATCCCATCGCTTGGGCGGCGCAAACACGGATATCGCCGCGGCAGGCCTCTCGAACCCGACGCCTTCCTCACCCGCTACCGCTCCAATCTTGCGGCGATCACCGCGCAGCGCCAGCCAGAGATCGATGCTCTGACGCGCAAGCTTATGCGTCAGCAGTCCGCGATTGCGGCATTGCAGGAGGCGATACCATGAAGCGCCATGAACCGCTTCCGTCCCTCACGGATCAGGAGGTAAAGGCGCTTCAGGATTACGCGGCCAGGCACGGCCGATCCTGGAAGCGTATTCTCAACACCGTCTGGATGGGCGAAGGGCGCTGCGATGACGGCCAGATCCTTCGCAAGTTGCGCAACACGCACGGCCCAACCTGGCTGGACTGCTATCGGCTGCCGAAACCTTGAGCAATCGGCACAGCCCTGCTCAACGCTTCCGCACGAACTCGGTGCGCAGGACCAGGCCTTTGATTGCGTCATGCCGGCAGTCAATCTCTTCCGGATTGTCGGTCAGCCGGATCGAGCGGATGACCGTGCCCTGCTTCAGGGTCTGGCCGGCGCCTTTGACCTTCAGGTCCTTGATCAGCACGACGGACTCGCCATCGGCCAGCACGTTGCCGGAGGCGTCGCGCACTTGAGCGGCCTTTGCTTTCTCTGCCGCAATTTCTGATGCTGGACGCCATTCACCGGTCAGTTCGTCGTACATATAGTCGTCGTCGTTCTGGTCACTCATCTGGTGTTTCCTTTTGCGAATACTTGTTCGCTGGTCGTGATATCAGGTGGGCGTCTATCGTGGATCGGTGCGGCGAGCAAACCCAGCGGTTGGCGCCGGCCTATCAGGCAGATCGGCAACCCATCCTGGCGGTGCGGAGGTGGCTGACACACGCGGATCGAATGGGTCGGCTCATCGAGGCAGATCTGGCGCGTGCCTTGCATGATTTCCTCTCCGGCTTCGGCATCCGGGATCAGCCCCTTGGCCGTTCTGTCCTTCGGTTTCGTGGCGGTCTGAACCAGCACCCGTCCGGTTCAAGGCCGCTGTCGCGCCGCGGGGCGGCCAGTCATGCCGCTCTCGACAAAACAGGGACGCGGGCTTCGCAGAACCGTGGGTTCCGCTTGCCCGCCCCCCCTGCTTCGCTCGATCAGGCCTGCCCGGACCCTGAACCGCCCGGCTTGCGCCGGTTCTTTTCGACCGCACCGAAGGACAGAACGGCCAAGGGGCCGAACGCTTCGGACAAACCGAAAAGGAAGCCATCATGGCAAAGCCCGCAACTCCTTCCCGCCAAGCCGCACGCCCCGCCGCACGCGTTGTGCAACTCCGCAAAGGCGCCACTATCGAAATGGTCCGCCTGACATGCCCCGATGAAGTGCAGGCGCTCCGGATCGCCGAAAGCTTCGGGACGGCCATCCTCGACAGCGACGGCATCCGCGACATGCACGAACGCCTGATCGTCGAAACAGCGACCGGCCTCTCCGATGGCCTCGGCGAACGGGCGATGCAGATCCATCTCCAGCGCATCGTCGGCGCCTATGTCGGATCGGCCCATGGCGCTGGCCAGTTCTACAGCAAGGCCGTCACCGAAGCTCGCGATGCGACCGCCAAGGGTGCGTCGGAGGCTCGTGACGAGGATCTCGATGGCCCGGTCGGATACGACAGCGCCGCCCAGCGCAAGCGTGAGTTCGCAGCCGACATGGGTATTCAGGCCCATGCGCTGCGCCTGGCAGCTGAAGGCGCCGTCGCAGCCTACGAACAGATTGTCGGCGAAACGTGGAAGCCATTCGATCGGCCGGTCGACAATCCCGGCCAGACGCTCGACCGCAAGGCGGCCGCAGCACAGATGGACGCTCTTGGCTGAGACGTCTCCGGCGGAGCTCCGGCTCCGCCTTCGTCGGGATAAGGCCGCCTCACTCCGAGGCGGCCATTTTTCGTGTCACCGTCGGAGCGAAATTCAGAGGAAAGACGAAAAGAGGGCGGCGCGGCATCGCTGCCCCGTCCCGTTCGTCGGACCTGCAGGAGCCGGCCGCAAGCCGCAACGGCTACGCCGTCCTCCACATACGTTGCGGCCGTTCCGGTGCGTTTCCCGCCGATCGCTCCTGCTTTCGGCCCTCCGCGACGGGGCCGCGATGGGCGCGGCCTCCTGACAAGGAGGTTTGGACATGACAAGGAAATCACAAAACACGCGCACCGATATCTACGCCCGCATCACGGACAGGATCGTCGCTGACCTGGAAAAGGGCGTACGCCCATGGGTGCAGCCGTGGAGTGCTGCCAATCTGACCGGCCGGGTGAGCCGGCCACTACGCCACAACGGACAACCCTACACAGGCCTCAACGTTCTCCTTCTCTGGTCGGAGAGCGTCGCCAGCGGTTTCGGGTCATCGACATGGATGACGCTGCGCCAGGCAAACGAGCTCGGCGCTCACGTGCGCAAGGGTGAGAGCGGCGCGACCGTCGTCTATGCCAGCCGCTTCACCAAAACCGGGACAGACGCGGGCGGTGGCGAGGTTGAACGCGATATCCCGTTCCTCAAAGCCTACACGGTCTTCAATTGCGATCAGATCGATGGCCTTGCAGATCATTATTACAGTCGCCCCGAACCGATCGCGAAACCGCTGGAGCGCATCGAGCATGCCGATCGCTTCTTCGACAACACGGGCGCTGTCGTCCGATACGGCGGCGACAAGGCCTACTATTCTCCCGCGACCGACCACATCCAGCTGCCGCTGCTCGAACAGTTTCGCGACATGGGCTCCTTCGTTGCCACGAGAGCACACGAAACCTTGCATTGGGCAGGCGGTCCCGCGCGGCTGAACAGGGATCTCAGCCGCTACCATAAGGACCGCCGCGAAAGGGCATTCGAGGAAATGCTCGTGGAATTGGGGTCAGCGATGCTGTGCGCGGATCTCGGCATTGTGCCGGAGCTTGCACCGCGCCCGGACCATGCCGCCTATATCCAGAGTTGGGCCGAGATCCTCGGCTCGGACAAACGCGCGATCTTCAATGCTGCGGCGCATGCGCAGCGTGCTGTCGCCTATCTGCATGACCTTCAGCCGGAAGCCACGGCCGGGCAGGAGGCTGCCTGATGCTTCATGATCCAAACTTTGCAGGACAGGGTGTGCCTTCTCCGATCCGGCTGCGTGCGCTTTCGCTTGGCGCCGGTGTTCAATCCACCACCATGGCGCTGATGGCAGCGCATGGTGAAATCGGACCAATGCCGGATTGCGCGATCTTCGCCGATACCGGTTGGGAGCCAAGAGCCGTCTACGAGCATCTCGAATGGCTGACGTCGCCGAATGTCCTGCCGTTCCCGGTCCATATTGTATCGGCCGGCAATGTTCGCGACAATCTCATGGACGCCGCAGCCGGTAAACGCTGGGCTTCTATTCCGGCGTTTGCAAAGACGGTGACGCCAGCCGGAAGTATGCGCCCGGTTCTGGACGAGGACGACGACGGTGAACTCGTTGAAATCGGGTCACGCACGACATCGCGCCAGACTGTTTCCATCGGCATGATGCGCCGGGCCTGCACCACCGACTTCAAGATTGTGCCGATCCGCAGGAAGGTTCGGCAATTGTTGGGTCTCACGCGTAAACGCTCGCCTGATCATGCGGTCGCGGAACAGTGGATCGGGATTTCGACAGACGAGGCGAGCCGGATGAAACCCTCGTTTGAGGATTGGCAGGTCAATCGGTGGCCGTTAATTGAACAGCGCATGAATAGGCAAGATTGCTTTGCCTGGCTGCGCCGACATGATTATCCGACGCCCCCGAAATCCGCCTGCATTGGATGCCCGTTCCACGATAACGGACGTTGGCGTCACATGCGTGATCATGATCCGGAAGCGTGGGCAGACGCGGTAGTCGTCGATCGAGCGCTGCGTTCCGGTATTCGCCGCATCCGCGGCGACGTCTATCTCCATCGCTCGTGCGTTCCTCTTGACGAAGCCGACCTGTCGACGGCGGCCGATCACGGCCAACTCGATCTCTGGCCCATCGAATGCGAAGGCATGTGTGGCGTCTAAGGGTAGCATATTGGCGGCTTGGCAACGGATGATCGCCCATCTTTGAGCGCAAGACGTGCCCCTACGTGGCCCAGTCGGCCCGAAGCTGTGAAAATGGCCAACTCGAAGAACAAAGATGGAATCTTTCACATTAGGGTGGCTTCCCCGTCTACCAGTCACAATAGGGTCAGTTTGCCCCTATTGTGACGCGCAAGGAACGTAACACATGACCGTCACCCTGGGCTGCACTCAAAAATGATATATCGTTTCAGCTGTCGCAAAAATCCACGTCATTTCACGGACTTTTGCGTTCGATATTTGCGACAGGAATTGGCGAGGCTCTTCAGAGCACCACCGAGCACGCCGAAAACTCAGGATTTCCGCGACTATCGCGCCGCGACCACGGCCACGCCAGCGCCGACCATGACACCGCCGGCGGCCCGGTTCACGCGGCGAACAACGATCGGCGTCCGCAGCAGCTTACGAGCGCGGCCGGCAAGGATCACATGCCCTCCGATCACCACGGCCTCTACGGCGAGGATGACGGCCGCCAGCGCCGCAAGATGGCCGGGGGTCAGCGACGATCCGACCACGTTCGGCAGCAGCGCCACATAGAACAGCGGCATTTTCGGGTTGCCGAGATTGAGAGCTACGCCCGTCGCGAAGACCGCCAGTAGGCCGCGCCGTTCGGAAACGGGTTGCAGCTCGGGGACGACAGGCTCGGCCGTCCAGAGCTTGATACCCATCCAGACCAGATAGGCCGCGCCGGCATAACGGAGGATCGTCATGACGACGCCCATCTCGGCGGCGAGGATCGACAGGCCGAAGGCGGCGAGGGTCAGGAAAATCAGGATTCCAACGACTGTTCCGGCTCCATAGGCGATGCCCGAGGCCGCGCCATTTGAAATCGTGCGGGCGACGATCGTCATATTGTCCGGGCCGGGACTGGCGGCGAACACGAAGAAAGCCGCTGCGAAGGCAAGTAAGGTGGAAATTTCCATGGAACCCCCGAAAGTTATCGTTGCTTTCGGGCTTTCAGAATACGCGTTTTCCTCCCATCTGGAAGGGGCCAACATAAAAAACGGGAGTTGCGCGACACCTGCCCCTTATGTTGCGGGCATCCGCCCGGTGCGCAAAGAATACGCAACCGCATGACGGTCCGCTGCTTCTGCCTGACGCGCTGCAACTTCAAAATCAAACGGCACGGCGCGCAGTTCGACGGCCCAGCCGGAAGGAAGCTTTTCAATCAACGCATATCGTGCGTGGGGCGCACCGGATTCCATGACATGGGGAACGGGTGTGTCGTCGCGGTAGGCTGGCATCCCAACGCTTCCGGGGTTCACCATAAGAATCCCCCCGACATAAGCAACGCGCGGTATGTGGGTGTGTCCGCATAAGACGACGCGCGCGTCTCCGATGCCCGCGAGCCTTGGAAGGATGGCTTCCTCGGTATCGAGTGCGGCCCGGCCAGAAGCAACGTTTTCCAGGAGGTATTCCAAGTCGCCGCCCGCTGGACTCCCATGGCAGGCAAAGACTTCTCCGCCCGCCAACGTCAATGTCGTGGGCAGTTTTGCAATCCAGTCAAGATGCGCGTTGGTAAGGCGCGGTCTTGCGAATGCATCCGAGAAACCTGCGCCCCCTTCAAGCAATTGCCGCTCATGATTGCCCGCAATCGTCTCGTAGCCCAGGCTCATCAGTAAATCAGCGCACCCGGCCGGATCAAACGGACCGGATACAAGGTCGCCTAGGTTCACGACAACATCAGGAGCAGCCTTGCGCAAATGCGCCGCGACAGCGTCGAGTGCGATCCTATTTCCATGAACATCCGATAGGACAGCTATCCGCATAGAATCCTCGCCTAATGTCGCAAAACTCCCGAGTTTTGTCCGGCATATTATCCTGACTTTCGCAACGTTCGAAAGTTAGGAATTACGCGACAAAACACCTACTCTCGATCGGTCGGGACTGGCACGCCCGCTGCGATATATATTTCTCGCATTTTGGCACTTGTGGTAGCCCATACCACAGGCGATCTTTTGGCGTTGTTGACATGATGCGGATTGGCCCCACTTCTCAGCAGCAGCGCTACAATCTCGAATGCCGGCTCTGTCGCAATAGCCAAGCTCGCCTGCCTGCTTGCAGTCCATAGCGGTCCATTTCCGTAACGGTCTATCACGTTGACCTCTGCGCCAGCAGCAAGCAGTTTCCTGACAATGTGAGGGTGCCCATTCTGAGCGGCTACGTGTAAGGCTGTGAATCCGTCTTTATCGGCAGCAGAAACATTGTCAGTGCTGCCACGTAGTTCATTTTCTAACGAGACAAGATTCCCCTCCGCCGCATGGTGCCAAAGCGAACTCCGACCATACTCATCAACGTTTGACCGCTTCTTTCGCCATGGCCATTGTGGCATCACACCTCCAAGAGATCGTCGCGAAAATCCCAAAACCCATAACGTTGCACGCTCTAGGATTGATGCGAATCCTGAAAGAATCCTGCCAGGATTGAACTATTATCATGCCAGTCAGAACAAAGAGAAGATCATCATGCCGGCGAAGGCTATAAGCAGAGCGATGTAAAACGGACGAAATAGATAGAAGCGCTGCCAATTCGTGAGGCCGAGAGCGTTGATATAAACACGCTCATCAAGCTTCAGATTGTCCGCGCCGCTATCGACGGAAAAATCACCGCCGTTATTCTTATAAAATCGGTACTCCTTGATCTGCGCGACAATTTGGTGAACCGCCAGAAGAACGACCGCCACAAACGCGGCTGAAAAAAACAAGAATTCCAATAATAGCATAACTCGAAAACGCCTCTTTAATTCGCAGGGCAGGGATAAATAGCAGCCAGCGTCTCTATCACTAATGTCGATGCGCTCCCTTTGAGACGCTCTGGCGTGACGCTTCGAAGATGCGTGTATACGCGGTCTGTCAACTCATGGGGGAGAACCGATCCGGCTCCACACCACCCCGTCCCGCTGGTAGCATCAGCCACCCCAGCTATATAAGCACTACCGCGAGCGCGCGACATGATACCACCAGCCTCACCCTGCGGAGCGCCATTATCGGATATTCCTTCGAGCGCCTTGATCAACTCAGTCCCGCTGATTATCCAGTCGCGGGACTCATCGTTGCCAGATTCTGCTGATGCAACGTTGATAGCCCAACCTATCGACAGTATCGCTGCCAGAAAAGTTGCCCGGAATTGGTACGCTGCTGTCATCTTCCGCTCCGTTGATCGCTGCACCGGCGTTGCTCGAACGCAGGCCCTTACTCGACGTGAATGACTGCACGCCCGAAAGCGCAACCTCATATCGTGTATCGCTCATAGGCTTTGAGCAGGAATTGCTTGCCTTTCTCGGTCAGGTGCGACGCGTCGACGAATGCGGAAAAGGAGCCGGCCTCATCTCGCATATTGCCAAGTTGGGCGATCATCTCGTTGCTCCCGAATACGACGTGAAAACGCTCGCCAGCGGGGAGCCAGACAAAAAGCGGACTTGGTGAGAACTCCAGAATGACGTCCTCATGGAAAACTTGAAAAAGACTGTCCCATGCGCGAACCGGATCGATGCTGGTGGTTTTCTCCGGCTGCTTGCCGAACTCGGCATGAAAGATAAAGACGGACCCTCCGGGGATTCCAGCAATCCTTGCCAGGGCAAGGAACGCGGCCCTGTCGAGAATATCAGGCAATATCTGAGCTTTAAACCCACACACCTGAAGGAATGAAGGGCGCAGAAGCCGCTTTTCATCAAGCGCGTTATCAAACAGTGTAGCCACTATATTGCACCATACATCTTTGACAGGGCTCGTCGCAAAACTCCCGCAGAGCGTCTCAAAACTCTACGGATGGGTAATTACCTGTAGCTGCTGGCGCGAGGCTCGATAGAATCCACGATCATTATCTCGAACCGACAGAGGTGCAGCGAGGCTGTTCCCGGGGATTTGGGGCGCTCTTTGGGTTTAAAATGGGCACATATCGCCCCCCTCATGCCAGAGCAGCGGCGATGAGGCCGGGAACGCCGATGAGAGTGATGGCTCTTCTAATATTATAGGCAAGCGCCGTCAGACTGAACTCCGCACGGACGTTTTCCAGCCGTCGCATCAAAAACGCTCCCTGGTACATCCACTGCTTTATCGTCCCGAACGGATGCTCGACGCTTTCGCGACGCTGGTCGAGAACCTCAGGTCGCGCCGCTAACCTTGCTGCCATGCGATCGAGCACCGCTTCATTCTCCAGTCGCGAGACACGGCGATAGGGATTGTTTGTGCAGCGTGACTTGAGGGCACAGCCCTGGCAGGCTTCTCTGTTGCAGTAGTCGAACTTCACGTTCTCACGTGACTTACTC
Source organism: Agrobacterium rosae (assembly GCF_002915175.1). Classification (GTDB taxonomy): domain Bacteria; phylum Pseudomonadota; class Alphaproteobacteria; order Rhizobiales; family Rhizobiaceae; genus Agrobacterium; species Agrobacterium rosae. The sequence goes on from NZ_NXEJ01000013.1 coordinate 126,010, forward strand.
TCGTAGCGTGGCGAAAGAACCTGCTCGGCCGGGCAGATATAGACATTCTTGTCCGTATCGTAGCGGAACGCCTCCTTGGTGAAGAAGCCTTCGCGTGCCGCCGGTCCCCGGATCGGTTTGGGAACATAGGCGCTGATGCCGGCCTTCTCGCGGGCTTCGATGTCCTCGATCTTGAAGTAGCCGCGATCGGCGACCGCCTCGATTTTGTCAACGCCGAGTGTCTCCATGGCAGATTCGACCGTCGTGGCCAGCAGCCCCATGTCGAGAACCTGGTTGCAGACTTCCTGCTCGGCGATCAGCTTGTGCTTCACATCCACGGCAAGCTGGATGTTGTAGCCGACGCCGACCTTCGTCATGCGCGCCATGGCGCGGGCATCCGGATCAGTTAGCGAGATCTGATCCTCGCCAGTCTTGTCCAGTTCATCCAGCAGCGCCTTATGGCGATCGCGCTTGCCTTTGATGGCCGCGATCTTCTCGGCAAGTTTGCCATCACCGCGACCAGAGCCATTGCTATTACCCACCTTATCTTCGTCGGCGTCACTTTCATCGAGCCGCTTGATGTAATCGGCGAGCTTTTCGTCGGCCTCGTTGATAAACTTGGTCAGTGCACCCCGGGTGAAGTTACGATCCTTGTTGTTGACCGCTTTGATCCGCGTGCCATCGACCGCCAGAAGCTCTTTCCCGAACAGATCGAGCTGGCGGCATAGGACGACGAACTCCCGGAAGACCTGCCGGAATGCAGACCGGTTGATCCTGCGGAAGGCGGCGATGGTGCGAAAGTCCGGCTTCAGGTGGCGCAGAAGCCAGATCACCTCGATGTTGCGATGAGCCTCTGCCTCCAGCCTGCGGCTCGATCTCACCCGATTAAGGTAGCCGTAGATGTAAATTTTAAGCAAATCCGCCGGATCGTATCCAGGACGGCCGGTATCTTTCGCCGCTACCCGCACGAAGCCGACGGCGTTGAGATCGAGGCCATCGACGAAGGCCTCGATGAAGCGGACCGGGTTGTCCGGCCCCACATAATCGTCAACCGCTTCCGGCAGAAGCAGCAATTGCGAGCGATCTGTTCCAGAAAGATGTGCCATGCCATACGATACCACAGCCCATTGGAGGTAGGAATCCAAGGGTCTGCCCGCGATCAAAAAAGATGACCTCCATGCTCAAAAGCCCCGTCACCTGCGAAGTTCGCTACCGCGTCGATCAATGTCGAGTTTCCGAGTTCGAGGCATACGCTCAAATTTGGATCGAACTCATCGAACGCCATGGTGGAAAGCACCACGGCTATTTCATACCCCGCGACAAGCCCGCAGAGACCGGAGTAAGCTTTCAAGGCGTCGGTAAGGAAGGAGCCGCTGACGTAGCGATCGCACTATTCACCTTTCCAGATGAGAAAGCCTATCTGCAGTACCGTGAGCAGGTTGCGAAAGATCCGGATGGAGTGGCCGCGAACGCACGTTTCGGTGACAACCCACCGTTCATCAGCTACGAGCGCATTTTCCTGACCCCAATTCCGCGAACCGGATGACATCGGCATGGACAAAGGCCTTTAGGAGTTTTCGGACAGTCTGCAGAAAAACAAGTGTAGTTTTAATCGGGGAGACTGTCCACGCTTCGCCAGTTTGGTCAAACGTGGACGAGTCCATGTGTTCAGACTGTTGGGATGGTGCCGCCGTCAACGACGAACTCGGAGCCATATGGATGGCGGCGGTACGATCTGAGGCCAGATAGGCGATAAGGTCGGCAACCTCGCCAGGCTCGGCCCCGCGTCCGATCGGGATTCCGCCGATCCAACCCATGACCGCTTGCCGTGTTCCTCGTACGTGCCGCCATTGGCAGCCTGCATATTCTTCACCAGCACGACGGCGCACTCGGTCATGATCCAGCCGTGGCAGACGATGTTGACGGATCCGGAGTGGTGCAGCACTGCATTTAAATCGGCGATCAACAAACGCTCATTTTGAGGGCAATGGATTTCAACTTTATTCTGTGTGATGGTCTGCCGAAATCTTCTCAGTTCCGATTTAGCCGTGTTTCAATTTGATGCCCGAGAACAACAATCAAGTCCGCCTGGAAAGCTGCCTTCAGGTACTCGTAGGGCTGCCATTGAGCATTGCCCGCGACGTCGCGGGCATGAAGGTTTTCCATTTTGGAAAGGTCGTATCGCATCCTTCAGGCAGAGGCACTGTTGGTTCGTACGCACTACATGTTCAATGCCCTTGGCGTATCGTTGACGAGAAGACGGTAATCACAGGGACATCAGATCGTTTTCTTGAGCCGGCAGAAGGAACAGAGGTGAACGATGACGACCATAAATCGGGAAACCTGCAGCTCATCAAAATTGCATATCTGCTGAAGGGCTACGACGCGGAGACAAATTCCTTCGTAAACGCGACCGACCAACTCGTGGTCATAACTGTCAATACAGACAACTATGGCGGGGCTGACCTGTCGCTATCAGGTGGTTACCGCCTGCAGATTTTCCCCGACGGTTCACTTGGTGAGGACTGGCGCTTTGTTGAGATTCAGGGCCGTCATGTCGTTATCGAAGGCGGTCAAATACAGTTTGACGAATAGCAATCTTATCACAACGACTTCCCGCCAGCGTTTCAACGGTGTCGCCCCCCCCCCCTACGGCCATTGG
>NZ_NXEJ01000013.1:128664-235142 GCF_002915175.1 Agrobacterium rosae
CCCCCCCCTACGGCCATTGGCTCGCGTTACCACTCCCGCCATTCTGCGGTGATATCTTCATCATCCGGGAGGCTGAAGCCTGACGCCCTTACCACCGCGTCGATCAGGACGCCAAGTTCGTCGCGTTCCAGTGTTTCGATCATCCCGCTTCTGGCGTTGATCTCATTGATCGCAAGAACGATGTCCTTGACCGCCGTCTGGATGGCCTGTGCATCCCGCTCGCTGGTTGCGGCCTTCACCCTGTCGAGGAACGCATTCAGCGCCGTTTCAGCCGTTGCAATATCGGTTTCGTTGAACAGCTCGTCTCCCTCGGCCATGGACGCGCGCCAACGTTGCGTTGGAATATGGGCCCGCAACGCTTCGACTTTATCGATGTTGTCGGGCACGATCTTCTGCTTGGGCAAGGACGCCTTCCGGCGCTTGGCCTTGAGCATGGTGCGGTCAGCATGCATCAGATAGACCGCCATCAGCCGCAAGTTCGCATCATATTTTACGATCACGACCATATTGCCAACAGCATGGGCGTGATCGAAGCGTTCGGCTGAATATTCCGGCAGCGAGCTGCTCTTTCCCTCCCGAAACGGACCCGCCCCGAGTTTCTCGGCCACGACGTCGCTGCTGTCTCCAAACGTCAGACCGAATGGCAGCGCCGACATATAGGACCGTTGCACGGCTCTGATGGCATCCAGCCCGGTAAAGGACAGCCGAGAGACGATCCTCTCCTCGTCGTCCGGCAAGTGCCGTGACCGTACCTCTTCGAATTCGGCACTATATGCGGAAAGGCTTTCCACCTGCAGGCCGAAGCCGCTATCGAAACCGCCGAAAAACCCAATCTCCGCATTTGTGCGGAAATCGATAGGGTCCAGCTTTTCGTGATCCGCCAGGTACGACCCGACAATCGGGTCGGCGATGCTGCGGCCAAGTATATCGGAATGATTCATCTCTGCCTTTCCTTCACTGCATCCCTATCCGATATTGCCTTGCAATCTTTGTGACGTCGAATGAGTTTTATCTGTGCGCTCACAAAGCAGCGAGTTGCCGGAAATCTCCTAGCAGACCGTCCCAAAACCCTCCGTGAGATTCCTGATGAGAGTTTTGAGACGGTTTGCCCGAGTTTTGCTCGATATGTTAGCCGGACTTTTGCAGCGCTGCAAAATTAGGATTTCTGCGACATCTCGTGGATGAGCAGGTGCTGAACGGGTTCCCGCTGAACAAACTCGGCCTCTACGTGCTTTAGAACATGGCGTTGCCCTGCAAACGGCACCATCGTCAAAGCCGCCGCAAATGAGACCCACCGAAACTCGCTATGCTCGTGATTGATCGTAACCGCCGCCTCGGCATCTACAAAGCCGACGAATACGGGAAACATGCTGATGGCGTCACGATCAGCCTCATAGAACTGCTCGCATATGTCCGCTGAATAAAGGCGGTTGCAGCCTAAGCCCGTTTCCTCTTTCACCTCACGCAGAGCTGTTTCCCACGCCTTCTCGCCGTCTTCAATGCCTCCGGCAATTTGACACCACTCGCCAACGAGGGTGTGATTCCGGCGTAGCAACAAGACTTCGGTTTCGGGTTTGGCGTTGCGGAGAAGAACAACGGATACGCCAAAGCTACGGATTGGGATTTCTGCCATGGTAGTCGATCCAGCTTACAAAATGAGGTGCAGTCGCAAAATTTCCGAAACCTGCGACACTTATCGCAACAAATGCGATGACAAGAAATTTGCCGCGCTCTGGTGCGCTGCGCCGGCGTTCCGAGTTCCCGATCTCAAGAAAAAGTCGTGCGTGCCGCCCTCATAAACGTCAAGGGTAACAGGTCCGCCAAGCTGCTGCGCAGTCCGTTGCAGCTCCCGGCCAGTCGACAAGGGAAAAGTCCGGTCGGCGCTGCCCCAAATCAAATGCAGAGGCGGCAACGAGCGGACAGGCTGCGAATAGCCATTCGGGAAACCACCATCGACCAGCACCAGGGCGTCAATATCGGCTCGCCCGACCGAAGCGGCCGAAGCGATTTGCGCGCCAAGGGAGATTCCGAGAACGCCGACCTTGCCGCCGTGGCGCGGCTGCCCCTCAAGATGGGCGGCCACACCTTGAACGGCGGAAATCCAGTCCGGCAATCGCTGCGCATAATAGGCGATGCGCGCCCGCGCGCTGCCCGCCTTAGCGATGGCGTCGCGGTCGGCCGCCGACAGAACGTGCACGAGATAGGCATTCAAGCCCGCCGCCCGGAGCGACTGGCCGATCTCGTCATAAACGGGCGCTACAAAGCCCTTGCTGCCGCTCAAGATCACCACAGCCGGGCAGGTTGCGTTCGCGCAGCTCCCGAAGCTCTCGACCAGAACCCCGCCGCTGTCGGTCGCCATGGTGAACCGTTGTCGAGACGATTGAGCATTGGCTCCTGCTGGAAGAAAGGAAATGGCTAGGGTCGCGATAATGATATTGAATAGACGCATGAACCTGTCTTGTGTGCTTCCGTCGCAAAATTCCCGATTTAAATTTGAGTTCTGCGAGAGAGTTTCGCAACAGCCTATTTTTCACCGGCACCTGGCGTAGAAACTAAGAATTACACCTCGTTCTTCGAGTTGGCAATTTTCACAGCTTCGGACCGACTGGGCCTATGCGGATTTCCGTTGTGAAAGACGGCTACTCAGCCAGTTCCTGAAGCCCGGGAACGTCTTCCGTGCCGGCCAGCCGGTGCGGTGTGGGCGCTGAGGGCTGGGGGGATCGCATCCTAACCACGGTCCTTGCCGGCAGAATGAGGCACCATCCTGTCGACGATGGGCTCGGTTGTCGAACAGTCGGTAGGGCAGACCCACCTATCGGCGAAGGAGTCGAACGGAACGGCAGGACCGCAGCCGTGACGTGGCGTGAGCTTGGTGCGGATAGCGATCGTGCCTGCAGCGCGCTGGTGTGAATTCACCGAATGGTCTCTCGGCATGTCGTGCACAATCCGGTTCGGGCTGGCCACACCCATCGCGTCCTCGATGGATCTGGTGTGACCGAAGGACGCCTTCGTCTCGACCGACTTGGCCGCAACGGCCATACGCGACTTTCTTCCCCTACGAACAGGTTCGCATTCCTCGCGCGACAAGAAAGCCGCTCCCGGCCGCCCTCCACTGACGTTTCGGCCCAAGGGTGCGGCGTCGATCGCCGTCGGTCTTAACACCGTCATCGAGGACGCGATGGGCGCGGCCCGAGCAAACCGGAAAGGTTACGACAATGGCAGTCATCGGCGAATTCACCACCAACGGCAACAACTCCATCATAGGCAACGTGCGCACACTCACCGTCAGCATGAAGGCCCGCCTGAACCCGATCGAACGCGTCTCGCGCGACGCTCCGGATTTCCGCATCACCGCCGGCAACGGCGTCGAGGTCGGCGCCGGCTGGAAGGCGGTCTCCAACGACGGCGAGGAATACATCTCGGTCAAGCTGGACGACCCGAGCTTCAACGCACCGATCACCGCAGCCCTTTGGCCAAGCGATAAGGACGGCGAATACGCCCTCATCTGGAACCGCCCGAAGCGGGAGGCCTGATCACCCCGAAGAGCTTCGCCGAAAGGCGGGGCTCTTTTTCCGTTCCCATTGACGAAGCCGGGCGCAGGCATCGAGCCTGCTTCCGGCTTTTCCGGTGCCATACGAGGAGGTGTGAGCTGCTCAGTTCGTCCAAGCGTGCCATGGCGAACCGAAGGCGTCCAGCACGAGCGGCGCCTCCAATTTGCTCCTGCCGCCTTTGGCGGCTTCCGCAAATCGGTTCCTCCCCTCGCCGCCTCCGGCGGTCGCGTCCCGCGATGCTGGACCCCTCCGCTCCGCCATGACGCGCGGCGTCGTCTTTCACAAACGTCAAGGAGACGACGATGACGATTTCTCTCGAAATACAACGCGAAGAGCTTAAGGCCGAACTCAGGAACGCCTGCGATCCGGCGGAGCGTCGCCAGATCGCGTCGGAGCTGGAGATGGTGCAGGCGGAGCTTGCAACGATCGAGGCCGAACAGGACGGGCGCATCAGCACGGAGCCTCCTTTCTAGGAGGCTCTATTTCTGCGTCCCCTGTGCGGCTCTCCTGCCTCAGCCGTTGAGTGCGTCCTTGACCGCCTTGCCAGGCGTGAACGTCAGCTTTTTCGAAGCGGCGATCTTGATCGTTGCGCCTGTTGCCGGGTTACGGCCTTCACGTTCCGGCGTGTCCTTCAGCTTGAACTTTCCGAACGAGGGGATCGACGTTTCCGCGCCAGCAAGCGCCGCGTCGGTGATCTGCTTGAAGACGCTCTCGACGATCGTCTTGGCCTGCGCCTTGGTCAGGCTCTGTTCGGCTGCGATCTTGTCGGCGATTTCGTTGGTCGTGGTCATATCGGAAAGGCCTCTTTCTGTTTTCGGTCTTTCAGCTTTGACAATGAAGATGTGGCGAAGAAAGGGGCAGAACGGCAGGAATCCTCGCAAGGATTGCGAAAACCACAGGAAATGCAGGCGTTCGGCCGATTGAGACAGGCTATTGGGAGCTGCCCGCGTCCCGATAGCCGCGTCGTCTCTTCGTTCGTTCGATAAGGAAGAGTGCTGTGTCCGCATCGTCCGGATGATCGAAGGTCTCCATCATCGTCTGGCCGCCTGATCCGATCCTGCCCCAGTTGCGGACGACCGAAGCCCCGCCAAACAGCGTCGGCTGGATCGCGATCCTGTAGTAGCGCCGCATGTTCTGCGCCGCATCAATGCGGTGAAGATGAACCTGGCGTGTCTCCTTGTTTTCCATGTTCCCCTTGTCGCTGTCCCGGCAAGCGGCGTCCAACGAGTTATATGAATCGATCCGGCGTCACCGATTCATCGTCGTGATGGTTTCAGACGGGAACTGGGCGAGACGGCTTCGCCGCACGGCTCTATGCGCAGGCGCACCGAACCCGCAAGCGGTTTCGGCCATCCGGTTGCGATCCTCTCGCGGCCGCTTCTACCGGCAGACGGACGCGCCCTGCAGGCGCGGGTCTCTCTTCTCTCTGACTTTGTATTTTGCACCCGCCACTCCGGCGTCAAGGACGTCGTAGCACCTCCAATTTGCAGCCGCCGTCCGCGACGGCTCTTGCAAATCGGCTCCTCCACTCGCCGCCTCCGGCGGTCGCAATGCGATCCCTGACCCCTCGCGTCTACGGCGCAGCCTCCTTGCGTCAGAAAGACGAAAGGAGATTGTCATGACAGAGCAGAAAATCAAATACATCGATGGTGGCAGCCCGGAATACTGGCGTCAGCGGGAAGAGGGTTTTCGGTTGATTCGAGAAGCCGAGCGTGCACATGACCGCGTCACGCGCGCGCCAATGTACATCTCAGGCGGCTATGACGATGACGGCGACGTCATCCCTGTCGAAAACCTCGGTCCATGGGATGCGATGGACGCGGCGATCAGTGCTATCGAGGCCAACGAAACGGCCGTCGATATTCTGGTTGCCCAGCGACGAACCGAGATTGGCGACTGGCGCATCGACACGGTGATCCGTGAACTCAACGTTAGCCCCGATTAATGTCGAGGACGAAAGGTGGTGGTGCCACCTTTCGTCCGTATCCCTGTCTGCGAGCCTCGTCAGCCGGATCGACCGGCCGGCATGGCTAACGAAAGGGGGGCGGCTGCGCCGCCCCTCTCGCCGCTCACCCCATGAGGGAAGGGCAAGCCCCTCCCTCAAACACCCTCCCATGGGGAAAGGGGACGGTTCCCTCCACCCTTTCCCAAACCCCTATCCCTCTCCCGGGTGCGGCCTGCGGCCGGCTTAAAGCTCCGGGAGATCGGCGTCGCTCATTGGTGATTTTATGCACCGGTGATAGCCTCTCCCCCTGAATTCAGCAGCTTGTCGCAGTGTGCCGGATACAGGTCCCGTACGGCATCCGGGGACGCGCTTTCGGACGTCATGCGATGGACGGCTTCGCATCGCTGGCAGCGGCCCCCTCCTTCTCTTCCTCCCGCTTTCGTTTTCCGGTTGTGGACCGAATCCGGTTCAGCACCGGTGGCAGAAACGGAACATCTTCCCAGGCGACATCGCCTTCGAAGAGCATCTCTCTGTTTCTGTTGCGCCAGGCCACCTCTTCTCTCGTCACAAATGGCGGCGCGATCTCCGTGAACGCCGCCAGTGGCCCAAGCACCAGAGCGCAGAAAAGGCCAACCGTCTTCACGATCGTATCGCCGATCGCTAACAGAATGGCCATGCTGACGATCGCCCCGGCGCCGAGAAACGGAATGGCGATGATGAACGCCACCCAGATCATCAACGGCCCCATCAACGAGTAACAGTCCTTTCTCCAATGCATCATGCGCGCTTCCTTTCGTTCTGTCAGGGTGTGGAAGGTTCCGGCCCCTTGGCCGGCGCATCGCCTTGATGGAACCTGTTCTTGCCGACGATCCTCGTCATCTCGTCGCGGCGGAACCAGATGGCGCGGCCGCATCTGAGCGGCGCGTTGCCAGCCGTGAACACGATCTGCTCGTCGGTCCGCATGCGCATCACCTCATGCGGCAGGATCAGCCGCCGGTTCGAAAGCTGCTTCGACCGCGAGCGCGACGATCCCTTCATTCCGGTCGACCGGTTCGTCTGGTCGACCTCGATCGTCGTGTCGCCGCATCGCTTCGAGATGTAGTCGGCCGTGTCGGGATCGTTGATCGCCGCAAACGAGATCCATGACGCCGACTCGAACCATTTGCTCGTGGCGTCCCGACCGCCATAGGCCTCGCGCATCTGCCCGAGGCTCTGGAAGATCAGCGTCAGCGTGATGCCGTATTTGCGACCGGCATCGCGCGCTGTCTCGAGGATGCGCAGATAGCCGAGACGGGCCACCTCGTCGAGCAGAAACAGCGTCCTGCCCTCGACCTCGCCGTTGCGATTATAGATCGCGTTCAGGAACGCGCCGATCACGACGCGGGCAAGGCCCGGATGGGCCTCCAGCACTTTCAGGTCGAGTGCGATGAAGATGTCCGTCTCGCCCTTGGCGAGATCGTCCGTCGAGAAGCTGTCGCCGGACACCAGGGCGGCATAGTTCGGATAGGAGAGCCAGTGCGTTTCCTTGACGGCGTTGGCATAAACGCCGGAGAACGTCTCCGGCGTCATGTTGACGAACACCGCGACATTCTCCCGGACGAAATCGGATTCGGACTGCTCGTAAATCCGCGTCAGCCGCTCGCGCAGTTTCGGTTCAGGCTCCGAGAGATTGGCGCGCACCCGGCGCAGCGTCTGGTCCTGTTCGTCCGTATGCCCTGACAGGCACACGTCTGCGATCAACGCGGTCAGCAGCTGCATGGCGGAAGCCCGGAAGAAATCGTCGCGGGCGGAGGCGGTGCGCGCGTTGTCGGTCATGATCCAGGTCGCGACCGACACGATATCCTCCTCCTTCGTTCCGCCGAACCGCCCGATCCAGTCGAGCGCGTTGAAGCCGATGGCGGGCGTGGCGGGATCGAGCACGATCACTTTTCGGCCGGCCTTGCGCCGGTGTTCCGAGACCATCGGCGCCACCTCGCTTGACGGGTCCAGAACCACAAGCCCGCCACCCCATTTGAGCGCCGTCGGGATCGTCACCGATGTCGTCTTGAAACCGCCGGAGCCGGCAAAGACGATGCCGTGCGACGAGCCGAACGAGCCGTCGAAGCAGAGCAGCGGGGACTTGCCGCCCGCGCCCCATGTCTCGCGCTGATCGGCGCGGAACGACATGCCCGCCACACTGTCGCGATCGACGCGATAGCGTTCTCCGATGACGATGCCGCCCGCATCGGGAAACAGTCTTCCCGCTTCGACCACGCCCATCCAGTCCGCCTCGCCATGCACGGCCCGCTTGCCGCGGACACGGCGCGGCGCCGGACTGGCAAATGCAGCGTTGCCCTTGATGACGACGCGAAGTGCGAAGACGCCGGCGAGGAATGGGCCGGCCGCACCGAGCGCTGTCGCCGGGTCCGTGTAGGCGAGGACGGACTGGTCCGTGGGGACGCTTCCGGCGATGCCGGAAAGACGAGCCGCCTCGCGGATCATCGCGATGATAATCGCCGCGACGTTTCCGCTGACGACGCCCCATCCAGCCGTCTTTATGTTGGCGGCACCGTTGGCCGCGAACAGGAACATCGTGCCGATCGCAGCCGCTGCGATGTAGGGCAGGGCGATGCCGAACCGCCCGAGCATCAGCTTCGCCTGCGCCGTCCTTCCGAACGCCGCCAGCCAGTGCTCGATCCCCGGCATCAGGATCACCGCTGCGATCATCGTCGTGGCGGGGACGACGGCGAGGAGAATTCTATTCGCCGTCACGACCAAAGGCCTCCGCCCCTATCGTGGTGAGGCGCGATCGCTCGGCATCGTCGCCCTTGATGCGGCGACCTGCATCGATCAGCATGCCGAGCAACAGTGCCCGTTTCTCGTAGCGCAGCCCGGCCTTGACGATCAGGCCACCCAGCTCGATCTTCTCGCGGGTGTCCTTCTTTCGGGCGTCGGTCGATGCGGTCCGGTGCATCCGCTCAAGCCTCGCCACGGCTGCCCGCATCCGAGCCAGATGCGAGCGTCGCGCCCGGCTCGCCGGCGGTCCGGCCGTCACCGGCATTTTTCCTTCCGGATGTCCCTGCCTTACCTCCGCGAAAGCGCCCGGCGATGTCCTCGAACGCTGCCTGGAGTTCGGCCTCCTCGATCTCGATCTCGCCAAGACCGGCCTTCAGCGCGACGCGGCCGATGCGCTCGGCCTCCCGCGTCTCCGCCTGTCTGAGCTGGTCCTGAAGGCGGGCGATTTCTTCACGTATCTTCGATGACGGTTTCTTCATTCCGGTCGGATCTCCCTGGAAGTCTCGCGGTGATGTTCTCGCCGCCAAACTTCCTCAAAAGCACGTCCGAAGGAACGTGCAGATTTGCACGTCGGCAAAGCCGACACTTTGGAGGATCATCCCGCCGTTTCGAAGAAGCGGAACCAAGGGCGCAATTATACGTCGCTGGCGCGACGCGTTGCTCAATGACCCTGGCGGGGCCGCTATTCGCGACGAGCAGCTTGTTTCGACCGATCAATCGGGAGTTTTCGCCGCCGTGGCCATCGCCCACTTCTCAGCCAGCATCGTAAGCCGCGGCGACGGCCGCAGCGCGGTGCTGTCGGCGGCCTATCGGCACTGTGCGAAGATGGACTACGAGCGCGAGGCGCGCACCATCGACTACACCCGCAAGGTTGGGCTCCTTCACGAAGAGTTCCTTTTGCCGGACCATGCGCCGAAATGGGTCCGGATGCTGATCGCCGACCGCTCTGTTGCCGGCGCTTCAGAGGCCTTCTGGAACAGGGTCGAGGCTTTCGAAAAGCGGATCGACGCCCAGCTTGCCAAGGACCTGACGGTGGCGCTGCCGCTGGAGCTCACAGCCGAGCAGAATATCGCGCTCGTCCGTGACTTCGTGGAAAAGCACATTCTCTCCAGAGGGATGGTTGCCGACTGGGTTTACCACGACAATCCCGGCAATCCGCACATCCACCTGATGACGACCCTGCGGCCGCTGACCGAAGACGGTTTTGGCGCGAAGAAGGTCGCGGTGATCGGCGAGGACGGCGAACCTCTGCGGACGAAAGCCGGGAAGATCGTCTATGAGCTATGGGCCGGCGGAACGGACGACTTCAACGCGTTTCGCTACGCCTGGTTCGAACGGATGAACCATCACCTGGCGCTCAACGGCATCAATCTGCGCGTCGACGGGCGATCCTACGAGAAGCAGGGTATCGACCTGGTGCCGACCATTCATCTCGGCGTCGGGGCCAAGGCGATCGAGCGCAAGGCCGAAGGGGAGGGACGCAAAGCCGAGCTCGAACGCCTTGAGCTCAACGAGGAGCGGCGCGAGGAGAATGCCCGCCGCATCCGGGAGAATCCCAAACTCGTGCTGGATCTCATCACCCGCGAGAAGAGCGTCTTCGACGAGCGCGATGTCGCCAAAATCCTGCATCGCTATATCGACGATGCGGGCATGTTCCGCAACACGATGGCGCGCATCATGCAGAGTGGGCAAGTGCTGCGGCTGGAGCGTGAGCGGATCTCGTTGGCAACCGGCAAGCGCGAGCCGTCGAAGTTCACGACGCACGAGCTGATCCGCCTCGAAGCGACGATGGCCCGGAGCGCGATGTGGCTTGACCGACGGTCCTCGCATGGTGTCGGCAAGGTCCTTCTCGACGCGACTTTCGCGCGCCACGACCGCCTGTCGCAGGAACAGCGGACGGCGCTTGCGCATATCGCCGGCGCCAATCGCATAGCCGCCGTCGTTGGCCGTGCCGGAGCGGGCAAGACCACGATGATGAAAGCGGCCCGCGAGACATGGGAAGCCGCCGGATATCGCGTCGTGGGCGCAGCGCTTGCCGGCAAGGCGGCGGAGGGTCTGGAGAAAGAGGCCGGCATTATCGCGCGCACGCTGTCGTCATGGGAACTGCGCTGGCAACAGGAGCGTGACCGTCTCGACGACAGGACCGTCATGGTGTTGGATGAGGCGGGCATGGTGTCGTCGCGGCAGATGGCGATGCTTGTCCAGGCAGCGACCGAGGCCGGGGCCAAGCTGGTGCTGGTCGGTGACCCCGATCAGCTCCAGCCGATCGAAGCGGGCGCCGCATTCCGCGCGATTACCGACCGCATCGGCTATGCCGAACTTGGCACGATCTATCGCCAGCGCGAGGCGTGGATGCGTCGCGCCTCGGTCGATCTTGCCCACCGTCAGGTCGGGTCGGCGCTCGCAGCCTATGACCGCGCGAACCTGATCCATTCGCACTGGTCGAAGGACGAGGCCATAGCCTCGCTGATCGAAGACTGGAACCGCGACTACGATCCGGCGAGGTCTTCTCTCATTCTCGCCCATCGACGGCTCGACGTGCGCGCACTCAACGAACTCGCCCGCGAAAGACTGGTCGGGCGCGGTTTCGTCGGCGAGGGCTTCGCCTTCCGGACAGAAGAAGGCGAGCGTCGCTTTGACGCCGGCGACCGGATCGTCTTCCTGAAGAACGAGGGATCGCTCGGCGTCAAGAACGGCATGCTGGCGAAGGTGGTCGAAGCCGCACCCGGCAGGTTTGTCGCCGAGATCGGCGAAGGGGAGGATGGCCGTCAGGTGACGGTCGATCAGCATCTCTACGCCAATGTCGATCATGGCTATGCGACCACCATCCACAAATCGCAGGGCGCGACGGTCGACGACGTCAGGGTGCTCGCTTCCGGCACGATGGACCGCCATCTGACCTATGTCGCGCTCACCCGTCATCGCGATGCAGCCCGGCTCTATGTCGGCATGAACGAGTTCACCAACCGCGGCGGCGTTCTCGTCGATCACGGAGAGGCTCCCTACGAGAACAAGCCCGAGAACCACGACAGCTATTTCGTCACGCTCGAAACGGGCGAGGGGAAGCAGAACACCATCTGGGGCGTCGATCTGAGGCGCGCGATGGCAGAGGCGGCGCCTCAGATCGGCGACCGCATCGGCCTCGACCACAAGGGTTCCGAAATGGTCCGTCTTCCCGACGGCAAGAAGGTCAAGCGCCATACCTGGAAGGTCGTCGACATCCGCGAGCTGGCGCTGTCGCGGATGACGGAACGCATGTCGCGCGACGCAGCGAAGGAAACGACGCTCGACTACGAGAACGCCAGCTTCTATCGCGCGGCACTCCGCTTCGCCGACACGCATGGCCTGCGCGTCATGAACGTCGCCCGGACCATGATGCGCGACCGGCTCGACTGGACGGTCCGGCAGAAACAGCGGCTTGCCCGTCTCGGAAGCCGGCTGCTCGCCATCGGCGGCAAGCTCGGTCTCGTTTCCAGCACTCACCAGCAACAATCGCTTTCCAGCAACATGAAGGAGGTCAGGCCGATGGTTGCCGGCATCACCATTCATCCGAAATCCCTCGACCAGGCGGTCGAGGACAAGCTCGCCGCCGATCCCGGTCTGAAGAAGCAATGGGAGGAAGTCTCCTCCCGTTTTCATCTGATCTACGCCCAGCCCGAAGCCGCCTTCCGCGCGGTCGATGTCGACGCGGCGTTGAAGGATCCGGCGACTGCGAAATCCACGCTCGCTAAAATCGCGAACGAGCCGGAGAGTTTTGGAGCGCTCAAAGGCAAGACCGGCCTGTTCGCCAGCCGCGTGGAGAAGGAGGACCGCGATATTGCACACGTCAATGCGCCGGCGCTTTCGCGTGATCTCGAACGTTATCTTCAGATGCGAACGAACGCCATGCAGCGCCTTGAAGCGGAGGAGAGGGCAATCCGGCATCGCGTCTCGATCGACATACCGGCACTGTCGCCGTCCGCCCGCACGGTACTCGAACGGGTGCGCGATGCGATCGACCGCAACGACCTTCCCGCAGCACTCGGATATGCGGTCAGCGACAAGGAGGCCAAGCTCGAAATCGACGGATTCAACAAGGCTGTATCGGAACGCTTCGGTGAACGCAGCCTGCTGACGAACGCCGCGCGCGAACCATCCGGGCGGCTGTTCGAGCAGCTCGCAAAGGGACTCCAGCCCCAGGAGAAGGAGCACCTGGCCGAGGCATGGCCGGTGATGCGCACCGCACAGCAACTCGCTGCCCACGAGCGCACCGCCGCGACGTTGAAGCAGGTCGAGGACCTGCGGCTGTCGCAGCGCCAGACACCGGTGATCAAGCAATGACGCCGCGCCGGGCGATCATCCTGATCGGGGTCTCAGTGACCGTCATTCTCTGCGGATCGGTTGTCGCCGCGGTTGGCGGCTATCGCCTGAACCTGACGCCAAGCGAGCCGCTCGGGCTCTGGCGCATCGAGGCATTGAACCGCTCCCCTGCGGTCGGGGATCTGGTGTTCATCTGCCCGCCGTCGAACGCGTCGTTCATCGAGGCGCTGGAGCGCGGATATCTCCGCCGCGGGCTTTGCAGGGGCGGTTTTGCGCCCCTGATCAAGACCATTGTCGCGCTTCCCGGCGACCGGGTCGTGATCAGCGGGGAGGTCGTCATCGACGATCGCCCGATACCCGCATCCGCTGTGCGGGCGACAGATGGTGCCGGCAGGGCGATCCATCCCTATCCGGGCGGCGTCGTGCCACCCGGCCATCTCTTTCTTCACTCATCCTTTGCGAGCTCTTATGATTCACGATATTTTGGGCCGATCCCGGCATCCGGCCTTCTCGGTCTGGCGCGGCCGGTGTTCACGTTTGACCCGTGACCGCTGGCGTGTGGCGCTCCTGATCCTGCTTTCGATCGTGGTCGGAGCGGTCGGGTGGAGCGGCGAGGTTCTCCTTCTTCCGACAACCATGCTCTTTCCGTTGCTATGGGCGCAATCTCCATCACGACTGGTTGCGGGCGCGGTGTCTGCCGGGTACTTCCTCGCCGCCTCGCGCGGCCTGCCGCAGGGTGTGGCGAACTTCTACGCAGCCGATTTCTGGCCCGGCCTCCTGCTCTGGCTGGCCGCGTCCGCCTCCTTCGTCGGCCTGCACGCGGCGCTCTGGACAAGGCTCCCGGGAAGGGGCGCTCTGGGTTGGGGAAAGCCGGTGCGCTACCTTGCGGCCGCGGTGCTGATGGGGCTGCCGCCCTTCGGCATCACCGGGTGGGCACATCCACTGACCGCAGCGGGCGTTCTGTTTCCCGGCTTTGGATGGTGGGGGCTGGGTGCGACCACAGCCGGCCTCGCGATGATGACATCGCGATACTGGCCGGCTGCCGCCATTGCCCTGGGAGGCTACTGGCTCTGGTCCGCCGCTACGTGGACGCAACCTGTCCTACCGGATGGATGGAAAGGCGTCGACCTCGAACAGGGTCAAACGCTTGGACGTGATGGTTCGCTTGACCATCACCGTGACCTGATCGCAACGGTGCGCGCGGCGGCAGGAGCGGAAACCCGTGTCATCGTTCTTCCCGAAAGCGCCCTCGGCTTATGGACCCCGACTGTCGCACGGCTTTGGCAGGCGGGCTTGCGAGGGGCGGACGTCACCGTGATCGCCGGCGCGGCCGTCATCGATCCGGGCGGCTACGACAACGTCATGGTGACGGTCTCGGAGGGTGAAGCACGGATCCTCTATCGCGAGCGCATGCCGATCCCGGTATCGATGTGGCAGCCATGGTTGCAATGGACCGGGCAGGGCGGTGGCGCTCAAGCGCATTTCTTCGGCAACCCGGCCGTGGATCTCGCTGGCACGAGGATCGCGCCGCTGATCTGCTACGAGCAGCTCATCGTCTGGCCCATACTGCACTCGATGCTGTTTTCCCCCGCCGCCATCGTCGCCACGGGCAACGGATGGTGGACCGAGGGAACGTCGATCGTCGCCATCCAACAAGCAGGCGTGATTGCCTGGGCGAAACTCTTCGGGCGACCCGTCGTCACGGCTTTCAACACATAAGGAGACTTTCGCGATGGTCGATTCCGCCCTCATCAAGGAATGCAGCGATCCCGGCCTGAAACCCGCGATCGTCGAACAGTTCATCGAACGGGCAGGGGCGCCGGACCCGCTCGCGGTCACTGTCCGCTCCGGCAACCGCATCGTTCTGGTGCCGAAGCCGACAACGCCGGACGAAGCGCTCGCATTGATACGCCAGAACCTCGGCCGCAATATCGTTCGCGTCGGCTTGACGCAGTATCCCGCCGGGCTCGGTATCGTCGAGGCGGGCCAGTTGAAGCCGGACCTGATCGAGCCTTGCGAAAACATCAAAATGGGCACGGCCCTGTTCGCCAAAGTCTATCGTATCGTCACCAAATGGTACGGTAACCCTACCGAAAGCGAGGTCCTTCCGCAGGTTTTTGAAGACGCGATCATCGCATGGCAAACGGGGTATTTCGAGGGGACAGCGGTGTTCCGGGCAGCCGATCCGGGCGACGTGAAGCTGCCAGAGCCGGAACCAGGGGTGGAAGAGGAAAGGTCCGGAGCCGGTAGTGACAAGATGAAGGGCGGCAACGTCGATGCACTCGAAGCGGAACCGGTCGACCCGAACAAGGCTGGTATTCGGATCGACCTTTCCGGCATCGGCGCGCGCGGGAAGTGAGGACAAGTTCCTCGCGTCTGCGTCGATGAACGCGGGCCAGGAGCGAAAAATTGCTCGGTCCGTGCGCCAGGCGAATCGCAGTCAATGAGAGCACGGCAGAGAACAACCAAGTGTCGTCGCGATTTACCAATGCATTCTATCTCTGGTCGCAAGTCGCGTTGATTTCTTCTTCGAAAGCATAGGCCTTGAGGTATTTTGTGCCTTCCATCGAGGTGGGCATGTGAAGATTTGCACCGTCGTTCTGTCGATCGGCGCTGGCATCTCTTTGGAATGGCTCTTATAAGGGGCATGACGCAGTACGCGCTGTGTTGCGGCTTAGAATCCGCAGATGAACGGTTGGCGCTGACCGAAACGGTGCCAGGAACCCTCTGACCTTGTGGCCGGGGGCCTGTGACTCATGTCCAGGCGCCTCGGTGCTAAAGGTCTCAGGGCCGATTCATCTCGGATTCTAACCCCCGGCTAGGGTTCAAAGGGTTCAACGTCAGCGGGGGCGCACCGCAGACAAAACCAGGGTTAGGTCAGGAATGGAATCGGAAGATGCAACATTGACGAAAAAAGTTGAGCTCCGGCCACTGGTCGGCTTAACTCGTGGACTACACCCGGCTGACCTCGAGAAACTGACCATAGACGCAATCCGTGCGCATCGGCGACTGGTCGAAAAGGCCGACGAACTTTTCCAGGCCCTGCCGGAAAGCTATAAGTCGGGAAAGGAAGTCGGAGGCCCACAGCATCTGTGTTACATCGAGGCCAGTATCGAGATGCACGCGCAGATGAGCGCTGTCAGCACGCTGATCAGCATTCTTGGCTATATTCCGAACGCCTCCGTGAACTGAACCAGCTTCGGTTTGTCTCATGGCGAATTTTTATAGCGGGCTATGATGTCATACCCTGAACTATCGCGGCAACTCAGACCCGCAATCTTCATCGGAGGAAAGGCGGCCTGACACGAGCTCCTCCGTTCGGTCTCTTTGATACCGACCGCGGTGGAACCCTACGCAGCGAAGCTCGACGGTTTGGCGACTGGCGCGACGGATGGCCGATGAACCTGGCCAGCAAACGCTTGCGTTCGGCCGGTATCATCGAACCTGAAATGCTCCAGCAGCTCGAATAGCGCGGCGGCCTCGCGAGCAAGGCTGTGGCTGGCCGCCGTCTGCTCCTCGACCATCGCGGCGTTTTGTTGCGTTCCCTGATCGACGCTGTTCACGGCCTTGTTGATCTCACCGAGAGCGTTCGACTGCTCGCGTGCCGCTTCGACAATCGCGACGACATTCGTGTTGATGTCGTGGACCTGGGTTGCGATTTCCTGCAGCGCGGAACCGGCTTTCGTGACAAGCGATACCCCGCTCTGGACCTGGCTGCCCGACGCGGTGATCAGCGTCTTGATTTCCTTGGCGGCCTTGGCCGATCGCTGCGCGAGCTCGCGGACTTCCTGCGCGACGACCGCGAATCCCTTGCCCGCTTCGCCGGCACGGGCCGCTTCGACACCGGCATTCAGCGCCAGGAGGTTGGTCTGGAACGCGATCTCATCGATGACACCGATGATGTTGGAGATCTCGCGAGAGGACGTTTCGATCTGATCCATGGCGCCGATCGCGTCGCGCACCACCTCCCCGGAATGCTCTGCATGTTCGCGGGTGCGTGCAACGAGTTGGCCAGCCTCCTCCGCCCGACGACTGGAATCCTTGACCGTTGTGGTGATTTCCTCGAGCGCAGCGGCGGTCTCCTCGACCGAGGCGGCTTGTTGCTCGGTGCGTTTCGCCAGCTCGTCGGCGGCGGTCCGAATCTCGCTGGATCCCGCGGAGATCGCCCTGGCGTTGTCGGCGACAGTCGCCATCGCGCGCTTCAGCTTGTCGGAGGCGGCGTTGAAATCGGTGCGCAAACGTTCGAGCGAGGGGATGAACGGTTTTTCGATTTGCTGCGCCAGGTCACCGTCCGCCAGACTGTTCAGGCAGCCCGCGAGCTGTTCGACGTTTTCGACCCGGGTGGTCACGTCGGTCGCGAATTTCACGACCTTGAAAACTCTGCCGTTCATATCGAAGATCGGATTATAGGATGCCTGGATAAAGACCTTGCGACCACCCTTGCCGAGCCGCATGAACTCGTCCGCCATCAAATCCCCGCCTGCAAGCATCTTCCAGAAATTCCGATAGTCGGGCGACGCGGTATAGGATGGTTCGCAGAACATCGAATGGTGTTTGCCCTGGATCTCGCTCAGAGAATATCCGAGGGCGGACAGGAAATTCTCGTTGGCGGTCAGGACGTCGCCGGTCGGCGTGAACTCGATAATCGCCTGCGCCCGCGACAAAGCCTCGATCTTGCCGGCATCTTCTGCAACTTTCAGCTTCTGGGCGGTGATGTCGGTGGCGATCTTGACAACCTTGACCGGCTTGCCACGGCGCATGACAGGGTTATAGGACGCCTCGATCCAGACTTCCTTGCCGCCCTTGCCGATGCGCTTATATTGCTGCTGGTCGAAGTTGCCGGCGGCGAGTTTCGCCCAAAACGCCTTATAATCCGCCGATTTTACAAAGTCCGGTTCAACGAACATGCTGTGATGTTTGCCGATAATTTCGGATAGCTCGTAGCCGAGCGCCCGGCAGAAATTGTCGTTGGCGGTGAGTATCCTTCCGGTCAGATCGAATTCGATCATGGCTTGAGATTTAGAGAGGGCGGCAAGTACCGCGCATGCATTGGCACCACGATTGAGAATATTCACTAGGCGACCTCCCAAGGATACTTACCGGACCGAAGGTCGCGGCAGAGCGCGAATAGTTGCATACGATGTTTAATCTTCATTTAAACATGGAACTGGCATCCATCAATTATGCCCGCTTAAAGCGCTCGAAGAGAAGGAGGAGATTGTATCAACAATCATGTGCCGCTCGATAAGCGCTTCCATGTTGCGATTGAGCAAAGACAGCAGCAGGTGTTTTGTGACGGCCCGGGTCTCGATTTTTTCGAGATAGAGCGGACGCCACGTGAGGTCGAGATCCTGGCTTAGGTCTTCGTGCAACTTGACTATCTCCTGCCGGGCCGCTTCCAGGCTATCGAAAAACTGAACGGTGGTGTGCCCGTGCAGCCAGTGCGCCTGATCATCGGCAGTCGCCTGAGAATAGATGTAGAACGTATAGGAAGTTACTGACATCATTCCTCTCCCCTGGTTTGTCTGTCACGTTTTCAGATCAGCTTTCTTCTGATTGCGAGGGCGGTGAGATGGGCTTTGCTGCGAACGTCGAAGCGCTTCATGGCCTCGCGGAGCTTGACACGGACGCTGTTGTACTTGACGCCCTCCACGTCTGCGACTTCCTCCATTGTCATGCCGACGGCGATCCATCTGAGATAGGTCGCCTCTTTCGGATCGAGCCAGGCGGCATCTTCCACTGTCGGAGTGGTCTGAAGGAAAGAGATGCGGGCATGGAGCTGCCCGACGGCGCCCGCGGCTGCGACCGCGTCGATCTCACGGTCGAGGTCGATCGCCGGCCTTTCCGACGCCAGCGTGAACATCGACATTGATCCGTTGGCGGTCTTGATCGGAATGGTGATGCCGGAGCGGATGCCGAAATCGGCCGCATGCGCGTAGAAGGCACGCTCTTCCTTCGATAGCCGCGATCGTTCCTGTTCGCCGGACCAGGCAAAGACTTGCTTCCTGGATTTCGCGCGCTTGACGACCGGATCGAGCTTGTCGAAGTTGTTCTCGAAATAAGCCGATCGCCAGTCACGATGATAATTGGTGACCGCGATGGTGTGTTTGTGCTGGATATGGAGATAGGCGTAGCCGGTGAAGCCGAAATGTTCGGCAAGGTCGGCAAGGCCATCTTTCAGGATGCACTCGTCGCCCTGAATTGCGGCAAGATCGGTCAACTTGTCCAGCCAGTGCTGCATTCCATACCCCCATATGCTGGTGTGCGATGCCTACTCTAACGTTTGCTCCCAGCAGCCGACCGCCGGGCTGAATCTGCTTTCATCCTCTTTTACCCAGACAACTCAGGCTGAGCCGAAGCATTTTTCCACGAGGCATACATGCTCCAACGCTTCACGAATATCCGTACTATCCCCCTGTACATGCTATCGAGCCGGGGAAGCGGCACTTGCGTGCAGTTCACTCGACGATCTGCATCTCGCTCTGACCAGATGCGGCAATGCTCGCCTTGCGGTCGGCAAATGAGATCTTCAATTCAGCAAAAGCATCGCCGTGTTGCCATGAAAGCACCAACGCTCCGGCATCAGCAATGGTGGCCTTGAGCGCTCCACCGAAGGCGGGATGGGTGTTCCTGAAACGGATCAGATTTGAAAGGCGATGGAAGAGCGGGGTCTCAAGGGCCGTACCGATTTCGTCGTTGCCGTAATAGTGCCGGTTAATGTCACGCCCCACGCCCGTTTTGGCGAGCAGGTCCATATCGTTTACGCCGCCCAATAAACCGACATAATAGACTTGCGGAATTCCTGGAGCAAAAAACTGAATTGCCCGAGCGATGAGATAATCATTATCGTTGCGACCAAGCGCGTCATAGTAGGTGCAGTTTACCTGATAAAGGTCCAGATTCGATGCAGCGGCCCCCGTCGCCTGGCGGCTCTGGCCATCCGATCGCCTATGGATCTCTTCCACAAGATTGTCGATCGCCTGGGGTTCGAGGAGGCCCGCCCGGCCGTCGCTACGGGCGCCGACATCTATAACGCCGATCCCGTCATGGGTGTCGAGAACGGTGATCGCGTTACGGGGGCTTATTGCCAGCCACTTTGCCAGCGGCGTGGCGTCTCCCGTAAACAATGCATGCAAGATGAGCGGTGGTAGTGCGAAATCGTAGACCCGGTCGACCTTCTTCGCGATCTCGATTTGGTCACGATGATAACTATGAATCTCGACCAGAACCTCCATGCCGCGGTTGCGGGCCTTTCCAGCCACTTCTTCGAGGAATGCGTAGGTATCGTCGATCATGAAGCAACTGCTGCCCGCTTTCTTGATCGCGTATCCCGCGGCGTCGAGGCGGATCGCCGTCACATTCGCCTCCGAAAAGCGATCGAGGATCGTTTCGAGATAGGTTGTGCCTTTGGCGCTGTGGACATCGATGTCGATCTGCTCCGGTGTGAAGGTTGTCCAGAGCATCCGCTGAGTACCATCAGCCAGGGTCACCTTCGAAAACGGTAAACCGGGGCGCGGTCGATAGATCCTCAGAAGGTCTTCTTCGGTGGCGCCATCGGGAAATACCTTTTCGAACGTCATGAACATGTCGGCAAATTCGGACGCCGAACCCTTGGCAATGAAGTCCGTGAATGCGCCGGATTGCGATGAGACATGGTTGACGATAAGATCGGCCATGATTTCCACGGATCCCGACAAAGCCCGCACATCCTCCCAGTCGCCGAGGCGCGGATCGACGATCGTGTGATCTGTTGGATCGAATCCGGCATCAGCGCCATCGATCGGATTGAAGAAAGGCAAGACATGGACGCCGCCGAACAGGCCAGCGAACTTGCCATCGACCAGTTCCTTCAATTGCCTGAAACCACCTCTGGTCAGGCGGTCAACATAGGTGATAAACTGCACTTTGTTTTGCATTTCAATTTCCAGTATGTGTCGTCTTACGAGGACGAGTTGATTTTCTTTCACTCAGTCTGCAGAGCCGCCCGCGATGAGACGGCTCTCGCCCAGTAATCCTTGCTCGTCCATGATCGGGTGAGCAACCGAGACGATATGCGCGTTGATCCGCTTGAGATCACGCAAGATGTCGAGGTGAAGCGAGCTGGTTTGAAGGCTGTCGGTGCGCCCGTCGCGCAGACGTTCCAGGTGGCGCTCGGAAGACTGTTTTTCCATGTGCCGGACTTCGACTTTCCGCTCCATGAGCTGACGCGCGAGATTGATGTCCCGGGTGATAAGGATTGTTTGTGCGATCCGGAGATTATCGACGGTGAGCTGGAAGAGTTGTGTTAGTTCGGAGAAGCCGTCATCAGAGAATTTCAAACCGTGGGCGATCTTCTTCGTGACCTCGGGCAGCAGACCTTTCTCGACAATATCCCCGATATGTTCGAGGTTGATGGCGTAGTCGATGATGACGATCGAGCGTCGGCCTTCGTCTTCCGACAGTCCAGTACGGCCGAGTTTCGATAAGTAGACCTTGACCTCCTGCTGTAACCGGTCGACCTGGCGCTCAAGCTGCGCAATATCCTTCAATCTCGCGGCGTTGTTCTGCTGGAACGCGTCCGACACTCTCAAGAGCATTCTTTCGATCAGGTCTCCAACGCCAAGCACTTCGCGTGCAGCACTCGTCAGTGCTACGACTGGTGTTGATAGCTCATCCGGATCGAGGAATTTCGGTGTGTTGTCAGCCTGTTCGGACGCGGGGATGAGGACCCCCATCCACCGTGCAAGAAGGCGGGAAAACGGCATGGCCAGGAGAGCCAGGCCGATATTTAACGCGAGATGCGCGTCCACGGGAAGTTTGGACGCTGGGACCGGCAACATCGAAAGCCAGCTGGCCAAAATATCGGCCACTGGCAGGATCAGCAGACAGCCGATTGCCCGGACAATCAGATTGCCTAGTGTGACCCGCCTGGCCGCCGCCGATGCTGATAACGACGCGATCACCGGAGGTATTGCGCCACCGAAATTGGCTCCAAGAACCAGCGCTACGACAAGCCCGCCAGAGAGGATTCCGGTGGAGGTCAACGACAAAATCAGAACGACCGCGGCCAAGCTTGAAGATGAAGCGAATGCGATGGCCGCGGAAAAGATCATCGCGACCGGCCAGGCGTTTTCAAGCAGGCCGATAAACGCTGCGAGCGCCGGCGAACGGCGAAGCGGCTCGGTCGCGTTGCTGAGTAGGTGTAGTGACAGCAGCATCAGCGCGATACCGAGCAACGCTGTTCCGGCGCCCTGCCTGGAGGTCGAACCGCCTCGATAGAGAATGATGCCGACGAAGAGTAGGGCAGGGGACACCCATTCGATGCCCGTTGCGACGATCCAGGCGGTGACCGCCGTTCCGACATTGGCCCCGAGGAGGACGACCTGCGCCATGCGAGGCTTGATAAGCTCTCGTTCCACAAACGAGGAGACCATCAGCGCCGTCGCTGTAGAACTCTGAAGCGCGACTGTGGCGACGAACCCTGATAGAAACGACCGGGCGCTGCTTTTCGTGCCGGAGGCGAGGCCCGTTCGCAATCTGGCCCCAAGCGCACGGGAGGCTCCGTCCTTCACCTGGGCCAGGCCGAACAGCAGCAACGCGACGGCGCCGCAGAGATTTATGAGAACGATTGTCGATTCCAAGTCGCGCCTCTCGCTAATTCTGTTGGAAGTAAGCCTTGATCAGCCAAGCGGCTGCTCGCAACAGAGATCGGCCAGACGGGTGCCGTCTTGATTTGTCTCGAGAGGGAAGCGGTTCTCGTCGCAGACCTTGTCCAGCTTGCGATTGATGAGGGTGCCGGTGGGCGAGCAGGGAGGAGGGCTGCCCACCGGCATCTTGCCCGCGCCGTATCGCAGGCAAGATGAATTCCAACTGGTTTCGTATTGTTGTCGTGCGGAGTAGCGCTGATCCGCGCCGGTTTTGTTGACGGCAGTTCGACATCGAATGAGTCATCACTCCTCCTAGAAGCTTACGATCTTGGTGCGGTGCGAAAGTGAGCGATTTCGATCACACTAACAAAGGCTTCCGCTTAGCTACCCGAAGCTTCTTGATCCCCAACAATGCGTAATCGCTTGTAATGTATTGTTGCGCTGCAACAAAACTGTCACCAAACTTTCATTTGACGAAGAACGATTACGCTCATAGTGTGAGCGATATAGACCATTTCTTGTTGGAAGGGAAGCGTTGGTGTTCAACTCGACTCAGGACCGCCAGGCGAAAATCGTTGAGCTTTTGCGCGATGAGCAGTTTTTGGCTATCGGCAGATTGACGGAGCACTTCCAGATTTCGGTGGCCACTGCGAGGCGCGACTTGAGCGAACTCCACGAGGCCGGACTCTTGCGTCGAACTCACGGCGGTGCGGTCAGCGTCACGCAGGTTACACAGGACAAGCCGAACGCTGCCCGCGCCGTCTGGAATCGGGCGGAGAAGGCGGCCATAGCCGGAGTCGTTGCCGGTATGATCGTCGAGGGTGACACGGTTCTTCTGGACGCCGGTACAACTGCGCTGGAAGTTGCCAAGAAGCTCGCTGACCGCAGAAACCTCACCTTCATCTCGAATGGTCTCGACATTGTCGAGGAATTGACGAGAGGGGAGGGCAAAAGCATCTATTCGGTCGGGGGCGAGTATACCGAAACGAACCGCTCCTTCCGCGGCCCTTTGGCGGAGCAGTTTATCCGCCAGTTCAATGTCGACAAACTCATTCTCAACGCGGCGTCGATCGATGTTGATCGCGGATTGATCTGTACGTCGTCGCCCGTGAACGCGAGTGTCGCTCGCGCCATGATCGAAGTTTCGAGCCGCGTGATCGTCGTCGCGGATCATTCGAAATTCACAAAATCGAGCCTCTCGGTGACGGCCAGGATCGAGGATGTCGGCGTGATCGTCACCGACTCTGGAACCCGAACCATCATTGAGACAATACCGGAAAAGCTGCGGAAGAAGTTCGTTGTTGCGAACTAGGTTCGACGGCCGCGCGCGAATTAAAGCCTCATTCAACAGAGCTGGGAGGAAAACCACATGCTTAAGACCAATCGCAGGAATTTTATGATGGGCACCGCGGCGATAGCGGTCGCTTCAACTGCCGGTGCGAAGTTCACCTTCGCGCAAGAACGCCGGGCGCTTCGCCTGGGTGTGAACGGATTGCCGAACTCGCTGGAGCCGGTCAATGCAATCAGCAATGTCGGCCCGCGTATCGTCAACCAGATATTCGACACGCTGATAGCGCGCGATTTTTTCGCGAAGGGAGCTCCCGGCAATGCCATCGACCTCGTTCCGGCACTTGCCGAGAGCTGGGAGCGCATCGATGAGAAATCGGTTCGCTTCAAGCTGCGGCAGAAGGTCATGTTCCACGATGGTGTTGAACTGACCGCGGACGATGTCGCATACACCTTTTCTTCCGAACGCCTTTGGGGTCCCGAAGCGATCAAGAAAATCCCGCTTGGGAAATCCTATTCGCTTGATTTCGATGAGCCCGTGGTCGAGGACAAATACACAGTCACACTTCGCACAAAGACCCCGAGCTATCTCATCGAGACCTTCGTCGCATCCTGGATGAGCCGCATTGTTCCCAAAGAATACTACAAGAAACTGGGAGCAGTAGATTTCGGTAACAAGCCCGTTGGAACAGGCCCGTACAAGTTCGTGGAATTTGTTGCCGGCGACCGTGTGGTGCTGGAAGCCAACGACGCCTACTGGGGTCCAAAGCCGACTGCATCGAAGATCACCTACCAGATCGTCGCAGAGCCAGCCACACGCGTCGCGGGTCTGATCAGCGGTGAATACGATATCATCACTACCCTGACGCCGGACGACATTCAGCTGATAAATAGCTATCCGGACCTCGAAACGCGCGGGACGCTCATCGAAAACTTCCACATGTTCACCTTCAATATGAACCAAGAAGTTTTCAAGGATAAGAAGCTTCGGCGCGCTCTTGCTCTGGCTGTCAACCGGCCAATCATGGTTGAAGCGCTCTGGAAGAAACAAGCATCTATCCCGGCCGGCTTCAATTTCCCGAACTATGGGGAAACCTTCGATCCAAAGCGTAAGGCCATGGAATATAATGTCGAGGAGGCCAAGCGTCTCGTCAAGGAGAGCGGCTACGATGGAACGCCGATCACCTATCACACGATGGGCAACTATTATGCCAACGCCATGCCTGCGTTGATGATGATGATCGAAATGTGGAAGCAGATCGGTGTGAACGTGGTCATGAAAACCTACGCACCGGGTAGCTTCCCCCCGGACAACCAGACCTGGATGAGAAACTGGTCCAACGGCCAATGGATGACCGATGCCTACGCCACGATCGTCCCCGAATTCGGGCCGAATGGTCAGGTTCAAAAGCGTTGGGGTTGGAAGGCGCCGGCCGAGTTCAACGAATTATGTCAGAAGGTCACGGTTCTGCCGAATGGCAAGGAGCGCTTCGACGCCTACAATCGCATGCGGGACATTTTCGAAGAGGAGGCGCCAGCCGTCATTCTCTATCAGCCGTATGACGTTTATGCCGCGCGCAAGGATGTCCACTGGAAGCCCGTGAGCTTCGAGATGATGGAATTCCGCAACAATCTCAGCTTCGGCTGAACTCGTTAATCGAGAAGGCGGCGCGCGCGAGATGTGCGCGTCGCCCTGGAGGAGCCTAAGTTGTCAAATCTACTAACAGTTCGCGACCTGGTCGTTCAGGTGCCGGCGCGCGATATCACAATCATCAACGGTGTCAGTTTTTCACTGGATGCAGGGCAGACGCTTGGACTCGTCGGGGAGTCGGGCTGCGGAAAGAGCATGACATGTTACGCAATAGCCAAGGCATTGCCGCGAGGGATTTCGCAGACGGGCGGAACTATTGAGCTGGACAGTGGACCAAAGGCTGATGGCAAGCCGGCTATTGCCATGATCTATCAGGACCCGACCAGCAGCCTCAATCCGGTTCATTCGATCGGTTATTATCTCGAGAGCAGCCTTTATCGCCATCAGGGTCTGGAGGGCAACGATGCACGGCTCGAGGCCATGCGTCTTCTCGAACGTGTCGGTATCGACCGCGCCAAAAGTCGGCTGCGATCCTATCCTCATGAGTTCTCGGGCGGTATGAACCAGCGCGTCATGATTGCCCACGCGCTCGCTGCGAAGCCCAAGCTGATGATCGCCGACGAGCCCACGACAGCGCTCGATGTCACGACGCAGGCGCAGATCCTTCATCTTCTGGAGGAACTCAGATCTGAAACAGGCATGGCGCTTTTGATCGTGTCGCACGATCTCGGCGTGATCGCCCGCCTCGCGGATCGTGCGGCGGTCATGTATTGCGGAAAGATCGTCGAAACGGCGCCGGTTGCGGAATTGTTGGAGCGTGCAGCGCATCCTTACGCTCGCGCCCTGATCGGCTGCATGCCAACGATCGATGCGGACGACCTGGAGCCGCCAGTACCAATCCCGGGTTCTGTTCCTCTTCTCGATAACCTGCCTGCCGGATGTTATTATCACCCACGCTGTCCCCGCGCGAGCGAACAATGTTCCGTGAGCTTTCCCGGGCCTGTCAACGTCGGCGCGTTCCATGACGCGGCCTGTTACCATCCGGTGAGCCCATGAGTGCGCCTCTTCTTCAGGCCCGCGGGGTCACCAAGGTCTTTCGCCTGAAATCCGGGCTTTTCGTAAAGCCATCGGTACATGTGGCGGTTAATTCAATTGATCTCGAACTTGCGCCGCGTGAGCGGGTAGGTGTCGTCGGTGAATCTGGAAGCGGGAAATCGACACTCGGTAGACTTCTGCTCGGCTTGACCTCCACCACCGAGGGAGAGGTCTTGTTCGAAGGACTCGCGCACACAGATCGTAGCGCGCGAGACTGGTCGACGTTCCGAAAGGAGACCTCCCTGGTTCAGCAAAACCCGCTGTCCGCCCTTAATCCACAAATGACGATCGGCGAGCAAATCGCTGAAGCCGTCTGGGTTCACCGGGTTGCCAACCGCGCGGGCGCGCGTGATCGGGCGGCAACCATGCTGGACCGGGTCGGCCTCTCGAGCGCGATGATGAACCGCTATCCACATCAGATGTCGGGAGGGCAGCGACAAAGAGTTGTTATTGCCCGAGCTTTGATCCTCGACCCCAAATTGGTCGTATTCGATGAGGCGGTATCTGCGCTCGACGTCTCTGTGCAAGCCCAGGTCGTTGCGTTGCTTCGGCAGCTCTGGCAGGAGCTTGATCTGGCGTATGTGTTCATCACCCACGACCTGCGCATCGTTCGCCATCTCGTTGATCGTATTGTCGTGATGTATCTTGGCCGCGTCGTCGAAACCGGCGATATCAAATCTGTCTATGCGTGGCCACGCCATCCCTATACCCGCGCATTGCTTGCCTCCGTCCCCACTATGGACCCGACGGTCCGCAATATTGAACCACCGATCAAGGGGGAACTCGACGCTGGCAAGGTAATGACTGGCTGTGCCTTCCGGTCACGCTGTCCTTTTGCAATCGAAAGATGTGCGAAAGAAACGCCGCTGCTTCGGCCTGCGGGCGGGCAACTGGCAGCGTGCCATAGAGCGGAAGAGTTTCCGAGATCTATAGTCGCGCAGACTGATCCGGCGCAGATGATGGAGGTGGCGCGATGATTAGTTTCATCCTTGCACGCCTCGTTCGAGCGATCATTGTCATGATGCTGACCGTGACGTTTGTCTTCATCATTCTCAGGTTGGGTGGAGATCCAGCTCGGGCCATGTTGGGCGAGAACGCGACGCCAGAGGCGCTGGCAGCATTCCGAACAGCATGGGGCCTGGACAGATCCATTCCTGAACAGTTCCTGATCTATCTCGCCAGCGCGCTCAGAGGCGACTTCGGGGTATCGGCAGCCGACGGTCGTGAGGTATTCACCGTCATCTCCGAACGTATACCCAAGACATTGACGCTGACGATCTCAGCATTCGTGCTAAGCATACTCGTCGGTATCCCCGCGGGAATCATCGCAGCAGTCCGCCGCGACAGTGCCGCCGACAAATCCGTCATGGCAGGCGCTGTTCTCGGCTATAGCGTACCAAATTTCTTGCTCGGACTGACGCTCATCTTCGTGTTTGCCGTCTGGTTTCGTGTGCTGCCGAGCTCGGGAAGTTCCACCTGGCAGCATGCGATCCTGCCCGTTGCGACATTCGGTCTTGTCAATGCGGCTGCGATTGCGCGCTTCGCGCGTTCCGCGCTGATCGAAGTTCTGGAACAGCCCTATATCGCAGCGGCTCGCGCCGATGGTATTCCCAAGTGGGAAGTGGTTATCCGCCACGCGCTCCCGAACGCGGCGATCCCGATGGTGACCATGCTGGGTTTCGTTGCAGCTGGCTTGCTGGGGGGGTCGGCTATCGTAGAGACCGTATTCGCCTGGCCCGGGCTTGGTAGCGGTTTTGTTCGAGCAATCACGCTCAGCGATCTCAATGTCGTTCAGGCAATGATCCTTCTCTTCACGGCGTTCATGGTCACGATCAACTTGATCGTCGATGTTCTCTATGCGGTGCTGAACCCGAAAATCAGGCTTCAAAAAAATGGCTAATACGACACTCTCATTACCAAAGCGGCAATTCCTGAAATCTGCCCGCCGCATTCCGATCAGTATCTGGCTATGCCTGATCTGGATTGCGGTTGTCGTCTTCGTGGGCATCACGGCGCAATGGTTGGCACCGTTCGACTATCTGCAGCAGTCACCTCTGGCGCGATTTGCGCCGCCGGGTGCGCCGGGACATTTGCTGGGAACTGATTATCTCGGTCGTGACGTGCTCAGCAACATTCTGGTCGCTACCCAGACGTCTTTGATGATCGCTCTTGTCGGTTCTCTCATCTGCGCGTTCATCGGGACGACCCTCGGATTTCTTGCGGCACATTTCGGTGGCTGGGTCGACAATCTCATTATGGGCTTCGCAGACGCGAAGGCTTCCGTGCCCTTTATAATCTTCGCGCTTGGTGTCCTGGCGTTTCTCGGGTCAAGCCCGCTGATACTTCTTATGCTCGTTGGTGTCGCATCATTCGAGCGTTATGCGCGGCTGACGCGTGGCCTCGTCTTGAGTGCGAACCAGGAGGGATATGCGGAGGCGGCGCGCATCGTCGGCGTACCATCGCTTCGGATCTATGTGCGCCACGTCCTTCCAAACATTGCTGGACCGCTCATCGTTCAAATCACCCTGAATTTCCCGGATATCATCCTGCTCGAAAGCGGATTGAGCTTCCTTGGGCTTGGGATCCAACCGCCGGAAACGAGCCTTGGGCTGATGGTCGCAGACGGCAGAAACTATATCGCGATTGCCTGGTGGCTCATCGCGTTGCCCGGCGTTGTTATTGTTCTCACCACCCTGTCCATCAGCCTGCTCGGCGACTACTTGCGCGATCGCTTCGACGCGCGCCTGCGATAAACGAAAGGAATGAAAATGAACCCTCTCAGAATGACACCGGAGACGATCCGCTTGGGCGGCCATCGCGGCCACAGCGCCGGCGCCCCCGAAAACACGCTCGCGGCGTTTCGGAAGGCGTTTGAATTCGGCGGACGTAACGTCACATGCGAAACCGATCTCGGAATTACCCGCGATGGAGAACTTGTGCTGATTCACGACAAGACCGTCGACCGCACAACAGACGGTCACGGCATCGTTCACGACATGACCTATTCGGAGTTGTCGAAACTCGACGCAGGGAGTTGGTTCAGTTCGGAGTTTGTCGGAGAGCGTGTGCCGCTACTTAAGGACGCGCTTCAGCTCGCCCGTGAGCTTGGCATTATCTATCAGCTTGAACTGAAGATCTACGACGCGAACGACGTCTTCTTCCCAAAGTTGAGGACGCTCATCGATGAATTGGGCTGTGCGGATCTCCTCCAGTTCTCTTCCTTCGACTACGTTCAGCTGAAGGCCGTCAAGGAAGCAATTCCCGAGGTACCGACCGTTGGCCTGATGCATTCGCGCCTCATCGATCCAGCCGCCCTTGCCCGTCAGGCCAATCTCGATGCCATGAACATCGAGATCTACCATTTCGCCAGCGGTGAAGCCCGCCAACTCCACAACGAGGGATTTGCCGCTTTTTGCTACCTACCGACGGGGTACCATGAAAAACTCGCGCAGTACGGCGTGGACGTGGAAACGCAGCTCGTTCAGTGGGTTCGTGAAGGTCAGTTGGATCAGTTGCTCGGAGACGACGTCGCACAGGTCGCCAGGCTCAAGGACCGTGCAAATGGCTGATCGGGACACATCGACATCTCACGCAGGAGAAACAGCTTCGATTGTGGAAGAGATCGCGCGCAAGGCAGGCGACCTTGCCCTCGCTCATTTCCGCTCCCTATCGAGCCTGTCGGTCGAGACCAAGGGACATCTCGATCTTGTGACGAAGGCGGACAAGGAGGTCGAAACATTTCTTATCGCGCAGTTGCGGGAGGCGTTTCCCGCAGACGGCATATTTGGAGAAGAAGGGGGCGAAATCAAAGGGCGTTCAGGTCGTATCTGGGTGATCGATCCGATTGATGGGACATTCAATTTCGTCCGCGGCGGTCAGAACTGGGCAATTTCCATCGGTCTCTATGAAAACAAGCGTCCTACATTCGGGGTTATCTTCGCTCCAGTCCGAAACCTGATGTTTGTTGGAGGGAAAACGGTGGAGACGAAGCTCAACGGCATGGCGGTCAAGCCACTTCCGCCGCTCGATATGTCGCGTGCATCGACCGGGTTCAGCTACCATCCTTCGGCTTCGACAGCGGACAGGCTCGAAGTCATCCGTTATATCTCGGATGATCTCAATATCAGCTTCCGTTTCTGCGGCGCTGCGACACTCTCGATGGTCGAGGTGGCCATGGGCGAGACAGATGGCTACGTTTCATTGGGAGACTCGACGTGGGACGTTATGGCAGCGTTGCCTATTTTGAGCAATCTGGGTGTTGCGGATACGATCGACTGGGACAGGACCGACTTGTCGGCCAAACTCCGGTTTGCTTGTGGCAGCCACGACTTCCTGGAGAAGGTGAAGCCGTTGCTCGATAAAGTGGCGCTGGCCGCATAATGCGGCGCGCCTCTGACAATAACGGTCACAGATCGCCACTGGTCGACGCGGACCAATGCGGCGCGATTTGCGTACGCTCGACAAGCCTTGTTAACAGCGAGATGGAAGCGCTTCTGATCACCAGCCGCGAAACTGGCCGCTGGGTAATCCCCAAGGGCTGGTCGGAGGGCAGGAAAAAGCTTCATCGAGTCGCACGGGAGGAAGCTTGGGAAGAAGCCGGCGTGCGGGGAAGAGTCTGCAAAAACCCGTATGGTCACTACCGATATGACAAGAAGGTATCACATGACGAATTCATCCCTTGTCTGGTTCAGGTTCACCTGCTGACCGTATCGACCCTGAAGGATGATTTCCCCGAGAAAGGACAACGCCAGATCAGGTGGTTTTCTCCGGAGGAAGCTTCTGGATTGGTTATCGAGCCGGAGCTCAAACAACTGCTTTTTAAGCTGCGACAGCAGTGACCCACACAATTGAGGACGACATGGACATCGAACTTCTCAAGAAAACACCCGACCTAAGAGCCATAGCAGATATCCGGCTGGCGACCCTCGAGGACGGTCCGGCGCGTGGCCAACGGCTGTTGATCGCTCGAAATGCAACAGGAATTGCGTTCGAAGTGGCGTTGGATCGCGGCTTCGATATTTCCAGCCTTTCGTTTAGGGGGACCAATATTGGTTGGAACTCGCCGACTCAGATGCGTTTTCCAATGGTTGATCCAGGCTCCGAAGGCGGCTGGGCTTTCATGCGCAACTTCGATGGCTTCCTTGTGACATGCGGGCTCGACCACATCAGCCGTCCTCTGGAAGTTGATATTGCCCACTATAATCATCCGCACCTGAAGACGAAAAGCATGCCTCAGCATGGCCGAATCTCGACCGAAAAAGCAAGATTGGTCGGATATGACGTCGACCCAGAATCCGGTGAGATCTTCTGTGAGGGGATCGTCAGGCAGGCAAGTGTCTTCGGCGAAAACCTGGAGCTGAGACGGAGGATCACTTTACCAGTCTTTGGTCAGGCGCTGCGGATTGACGACACAGTGACAAACCGGGGGTTTCGCCCGTCTGGACATGCAATAATCTATCACCTGAACTACGGCTATCCGTTTCTGGATCAGAACCTCGAGATCACGGGTCTTCCTGAGCTCCTTGCGGCAAAATTGGTCGTGGATCCACCTCGGCCAAGTGACGATTACGGCGAATACGTCGACTCGGTCGATAGCCTAGAGATTCCGGAAGCGGATCCGATCGTTGTCAGCAACCGTGAACTCGACATATCCGTCGGCCTGACGTTCACTCGCGACCAACTGAACAAGCTTGCTATCTGGAGAGCTTATCAGTCTGGAGTGTTTGCGCTCGGCGTCGAACCCCGCACCGACCTGGCACAGGACAGACCTTTGCTTCTGCCTGGCGAAAGCTGCAAGAACTCGTTGCAAGTTGAACTGACCGATTGCTGTTGTTCCAACTAAAGGAGCTGGTAGGGCCTCAAACGGGGACAGGAAATGAAACGCGTCATGATCGTCGGTTGCCCAGGTGCTGGAAAATCCACGCTTGCGAAGCAACTCGCCAAGATCACCGATCTTCCTCTCGTACAGTAGCTCGACGCGCCGAGCATGCCGAGGAACAGTTCCGCCTCGCGGATCTCACCGGTCTTGCGATCGACAATCGGCACCTTCTTGCCGGAATAATCAACGAAGACTTTGTCGCCGGCGATGTGTTCCTGGCGCATCGTCGGTGACAGGCGCTTCTCAAAGCCGCGGAACAGCTCGCAAAAACGGCTATATCCATACCCATCCGGATGGGCGCTGCGGTATTCCTCCCAAAGAATCAGCAGCGTCACGCCTGGCTTCTTCAGCTCGATTGAAAGCGGTCCCCAGTCGGGCTCTTGGCGCAGTCGCTGGCCCCGCTTGACGCCGGGGTGAACGAAGAGCTTGGCCTCGAGAACATCGTCTGTCAGGCCGCTGGCGAGGGCCCAACTCAGCCCTGCCATCGCAGCCCGCTTCAAGTTGTCCTGCACGGTGCTGCGAGCAATGCCAAGCATTACAGCGATCTCGCGGCTACTCGTTCCGCTACCCGCAAGCCGCAGCATTTGTCGTATGTGTCGCATGGTCAGCTTTCTTTTTGCAGGCATTAAATTCCCCTCGTGGATATCGAGGGGACACATGCCAATGTTGCTGACCCAGGGGAACTTGAGTGCCGGAAACTGACCGGTTATTGATAGGAATGGTGGCCGGCTTCAGATCGGAACGGTGGCCGGTCAATGATTGGAATGGCGGCCGGGTTCAGAGTGGAATTCGCACATCTAACTTTTGTGCTTAAAATGGACAATGCCTTTGCGGCAAACTTAGGCGCAATCCCTACAGCTTTCCACCAATTCCGCGACGGACAAAGTTGGTCGACGGTAGCCTGCGGCCTGTGCGACGAGCGCCTCAAGCACCAAAGCCGGAAATATAATTTCGACC
The DNA here is from genome assembly GCF_002915175.1 of Agrobacterium rosae. Classification (GTDB taxonomy): domain Bacteria; phylum Pseudomonadota; class Alphaproteobacteria; order Rhizobiales; family Rhizobiaceae; genus Agrobacterium; species Agrobacterium rosae. The sequence continues at coordinate 161,669 of NZ_NXEJ01000013.1, forward strand.
ATATTACAGATGAAACGAGATTCAAATTTGTCGACATATCTTTTGTTGCTACGTTAAACCGAAGGCTTATTATTGAAGCTAAGGCTTTGAATTCCCATACGGTTTACGTCGATTCTGGTATCGACTTCGATGAAAGTATGTAAAAATGATCACGAGCAGCATTTCTGGGACCGACCAGCAGTTTCAAAACGCCACGCAGCCAAAAGAGCTCGATCCTGATGCTGTTCCTGTAAGCAGGCTTGATTCTGAAGGCCATGAAATTTTTGCTGAATGGCGACCTAAGCGCCCGTTCCTTCGGAGGGAGGACGGCGTCTTTTTGGTTCTCCGCGCGGATGATATCTTTCTGCTGGGCACCGATCCTCGTACGAGGCAAATAGAAACAGAACTCATGTTAAATCGAGGCGTAACCCGCGGCGCCGTTTTCGACTTAATCCGCTACAGCATGCTCTTTTCAAACGGCGAGGTCCATGTGAAACGGCGCTCAGCCTTTGCGAAGACCTTTGCATTCCGGATGATCGACGCGCTACGCCCGGAGATCACGAAGTTAACGGAGCATTTGTGGGACGATGTACCGAGAGTTGACGATTTTGACTTTGCTGAAATGTACGCGTCGAAATTGCCTGCGCTAACGATTGCCAGTGTACTTGGTTTGCCATTTGGGGATGCACCTTTCTTCACACGACTTGTTTACAACGTTTCGCGCTGCTTAAGTCCTTCGTGGGGAGAAGACGATTTTCCGGAGATTGAGGCTTCTGCCGTCGAGCTCCAGGATTATGTCCGGGCAGTGGTAGCGGATCGCAGCCGACGTATAAGCGATGACTTCCTCTCTTGCTACTTGAAAGCGGTGCGGGAAGAAGGAACGCTTTCACCCATCGAGGAGATCATGCAATTGGTGTTTCTCATACTCGCCGGAAGCGATGCAACTCGTAACGCGATGGTGATGCTGCCGACTCTTTTGCTGCAAAATCCTGTTGTCTGGTCCTCTCTATGCCACGATCAATCCGGCGTCGCGGCCGCAGTGGAGGAAGGGCTTCGCTTCGAGCCATCAGTTGGGTCTTTCCCGCGGTTGGCGCTCGAAGATATTGATCTGGATGGGTACGTATTGCCAAAGGGAAGTTTCCTAGCCCTAAGCATCATGTCCGGCCTGCGGGACGAGAGACACTACGAGCATCCTCAGCTTTTTGACATAAAACGCAAACAAATGCGCAGGCACCTCGGATTTGGCGCGGGTGTGCATCGGTGCCTCGGCGAAGCTCTGGCGCGGATTGAATTGCAAGAAGGACTTAGAACACTTCTGCGCCGCGCGCCGAGCCTTAGGGTGACAGGCGACTGGCCACGGATGATAGGTCACGGGGGTGCACGGCGCGCCACGGGGATGACAGTCAATCTGGGCGTCGATCGGTGAGGTCACCGTTCCGTTCGGTTGACGGAGATGAGGTTGAGTATCACAGCCAGGATTAAATGAACCGGGAGAACTCCCAATGCAATTGGCACCAGTGGATCGCGTAACCACAATCGACGACCTTACACTTGATCCCTATCCGATTTATCGCCGAATGCGCGCGCAGACCCCGGTGGTGCGGGTCGCCTCAGTGATGCGAACGTTTCTGACCAAGGCCTCCGATACGAAGATGGTGAAGGATCAGCCCAGGCGCTTCAGTTCGGATGACCCCAACACGCCAATGAAGCCGGCCTTCCAGGCCCATACTCTAATGCGCAAGGACGGCGCGGAACACGCCCGCGAAAGAATGGCCATGGCTAAGGCCTTTGCTCCCAAAACGACCGCGGAGCATTGGGCGGCGATCTATCGGGACATTGCAAACGAGTATCTTGATCGCCTTTCCCGCGGCAGCACAGTAGATCTGTTCGCGGAGATCTGCGGCCCGGTGGCTGCCCGTATCCTGGCTCATATCCTTGGAATTAGCGAAGCATCCGACGCAGAAATGATACGTTGGTCGCAGCGGCTAATTGAAGGGGCGGGCAACTTCGGATGGCGGCCTGAGCCTTTCGAGCGGGCAAACGAAGCCAATGCGGAGATGAACCGGCTCTTCGACAACTTGGTCGAAAAGCACCGGGCGGAACCGAACCCCTCGGCTTTCGCGATCATGGTGACCGCGTCTGATCCCATACCCATGAGCCAGATTTACGCCAACATCAAAATCGCCGTCGGCGGAGGCATCAACGAGCCTCGCGACGCTCTTGGCACGATCATCTATGGATTGCTGACCAATCCGGAGCAGTTCGAGGAGGTTAAGAGGCAGCAGTGCTGGGGGCAAGTCTTCGAGGAGGGCGTGCGCTGGGTTGCTCCGATCCAGGCGAGTTCGCGCCTCGTCCTGGAGGACACGGAAATTCGCGGTTTTCTTGTCCCGAAGGGCGATACCGTGATGACCATCCAAGCCTCTGCCAATCGTGATGAAGATGTCTTTGACGACGGAGAGCGCTTCAATGTCTTCCGCCAGAATAATGCGCACCAGTCCTTCGGCTCGGGGCCGCATCACTGTGCCGGTGCGCAAATCTCGCGTCAAACCGTCGGGGCGATCATGTTGCCTACGCTGTTTGAACGTTTTCCGAACATGACGCTGACTAACCCGGACGCGGTGCAATGGCGCGGCTTCGGCTTCCGCGGACCGATTAGTCTACCGGTTACGCTTATATAATCGTAACCACTGTCGCTTGGCATTAAGCCGTAGAAAGGGATCAGAACAAGATTAGTGCGAAATCGTACGTTTGGCCGGGAAAGTGATGATCGAGATGGATATCCGTTCCCAAAACTGAGTCTTAAATAGCATTTCACCCTAAAACTTCTTATCCAGCACAGGCCGCAAACTACGGGAAATATGCACGAATTCGGTTAGACCAGATGAGCGATTTTTGGCGGTAAAGCCGCTAGGTTTTCCTTGCTGAGCCAATATTGGTTTCGAAGGGAAAAGCCATGGAGAAAATAGTTTATGTAGGCCTCGACGTTCATGCTGACACGATAGCTGTCGCCATTGCTGACGACGGTCGGAATCGAGAGATCCGATTTCACGGTGTGATTGAAAATACTGCAGATAGTGTTCTAGGTCTCACCAAGCGGCTTGTTGCCGCAAACACCCAACCCATCTTCTGCTATGAAGCAGGCCCATGCGGATACGGTCTGCATCGCTTGCTCACGAAGCTTGGATTTGATTGTGCTGTCGTCTCTCCGGCCATGATCCCTCGTCGTGCAGGCGACCGGATCAAAACCGATCGACGCGATGCGGAAATGCTGGCGCGGCTGTGGCGAGCAGGCGAATTGACCCCGGTCTGGACACCGGATGAAGAACAGGAAGCTATGCGGGATCTGATCCGAACCCGCAAACAGTCCCTGGATGCGCTGAAGATTGCAAAACAGCAGCTCCAGAGCTTTCTGCTGCGGCATGGCCTTCGCTACAATCGACCTACTTACTGGACCAAAATCCATTGGCGCTGGGTCAATGAGCTGCGCAAATTCCGCTTTCCACATCAGCAACTGGCTTTTGAGGAACTGAAGCGAACCATCCGCCAGATCGAAGAGCGCATCGCCACGTTGGATCAGGCCATTAAAGATGCTGTAAAGGATTGGCGTTTTGGTGCACTGGTCGATGCCCTGCGATCATTGCACGGCGTCAACACGATCATCGCTGCGACACTGGCCGCAGAGATCGGCGACATCAACCGCTTCGACAATCCACGCCAGCTCATGGCCTGGTTGGGGCTGGTGCCAAGTGAGCATTCCAGCGGCAGCACAGTCAGACGGGGGCGCATTACAAAGACAGGTAATGCCCTGGCCCGAACCATGATGGTTGAAGCTAGTTGTCGTATCGACACCCACCTCGAGAAAGACATCCTTTTTTGAAGCGCAGTCAGCATCAGCCTCAAGAGATTAAAGATATTGGCTGGAAAGCGCAGACGCGATTGTGCAAGCGGTACCGGGACCTTTCAAAAACCGGGAAACCACAACCTCGTGTTCTGACCGCTATTGCGCGCGAACTTGCTGGCTTTATCTGGGATATTGCCCGGCACGTGCCGATCCCAGCATAGCCCGAGACGTACCGCACCTTTCTGCCTGTGCAGCATGCTGGAGATGACGGCCAAAGAACAGGGAACCCTCGACTTACGTTGGGATAGATATCCGTCCTTAGAGAGAGGCAAGCCCGCATCGAATATGGTCAGGCGGTGAAAATCCGCGGATGAGAGTATGATAACCATCGGTTCGGATCGCCATCTCCAGCACCGTGCACAGGCTGCATCAATTGACTGACCTCGCGAAAACGGGGTAGTTTAAATGCGCCCGGAAAACCTAAATCGCTCATGAGAGCGTACAATTTCGCACTAATCTTGTTCTGCCCCCAGGAATGCGACCGTTTCGACGTGGTTCGGTATCTTATTCGAGAATCGAAATGTAAAGATTCTCTTTATAATCAGTCAGCCTGCAGCATGTGCGTTAGGAGAAAAATCATGCTATAGTCTGATTAATATTACTCTATAAGATCGACCATAAGCTATTTTCTTATATCATTCCGCCTGTGGCAATCGGAATCGCTTGGCGCTTAAACGTGAGGGTGACCATCTACGGCGCTAAGACACTACTCAAGCTTTGGTTTCGGAAAATGACTACTTCAACATCGTGCATTTTCACCAGGTCAATTGAATCACAGGTTGTTAATTGCAAAAGTAATACAATAAAAATTGAGGCTCTCTCTTTATCACAGTAGGTTCCGACCGATTGAGAGAAAGAAGGAGCATGCACGATGGAGCCCAACCAACGAAGCTTAAGTGATGAATCCGAAGCGTCCCGTACGGAAGTCCATTCTACATCGACAAATAGGGATATGCCTCCCGAGCTTTTGGCTAAGGTGGCAACTTATATTCCTACCCAGGACCCGATAGAAACGGCACGAAATCTTGGAAGCCTGGAACGTACAGGGCGTGCAGGTCGTGAAGCCGTTACAAGTGATCCCGTCGGAAAATATCACGCGCGAATGAAACGAATTGGCGCCTCCGCCAAAACCGTGTTCGATACGGTCATTCCCGGAAATCAATTACCTGAGTGGGAGACGAACCGACCCTCTCCGACGGCCAGAACGCGAGCCGTTGGCCCAATTCTTAAGTTCCAGTCTGAAGCGGGAAAATCGAGATTTGTCACCAATATACTCAATTTGCCTGAATCTGCTCAGTGCGACGCAATTCTTAGTGTCATAAAACACTTGAATGATCTTGGTGAAGCAAACAAGACGCGACTTATCGAACGCTCTATCGAAATTTTGCGGCTAGAACCCCCTTTGACCTGGAATATGGGCCAGAAATGCCCTGCGGTCGACGTGCTGGTCCAAGGCGAAAAGTACCTAAATGCGGATCAACTGGCTCGCATACAACAAGAGAGGAGCAGCCGTCCGCGGCTGTCTCCCCTGTTTGGCCGAGCCATAGCCGATTTCGAGGTTCAAAAAACCATGGACGCAAATCCTAGACGATATAGGGACGCGGCGGGGCCTGAGGTCAGAGCTGTAGACACAGTAATTGAGACAATTGAGAGATATAGTGCGTCGTTAGCAAGAGGCGGTCCAAATGCAGTGGGACTCCTAACGACGAACGAAAGCTTTGAGAAAAATATCAATGAGGTCTACAACCGTACGCGAGCCGAGCTAGACGCTTCTTCACGTGACAGAAGTCGCTCTGGACTATCGCGATAATTTCCTGGATCCACCGCGCTGTTGTAAGTTGACACATCGCATCGTCTTGCCGCTGACGGGACTTTTGGGGACGTCTTTAGTTGAACCGCCCCATGACGCGAATGCTGTTTGATCCCGTATCACTTCCCTCGCAAATTCTGAAGGGACATCAGGTCTCGAATGTACGGCCCCATTTGTTTCAAATGAAGCTTTCGCCGGCGTTTCTGAAATCCTTCTGAAAACGTCCGACCCTACGTTCGTCTGAAGGGGCCGTGTCAACCGGACGTGATAGGGATGGTAGACGCAGCGGTTTTTCCGGTTTCACGCTGCGGCCTAAAACGCCTAGGTTGGAAAGCATTACCTATCCGGCCCCACCCCTCTGGTTGCGATCTGGTGCAACACGGTGATGCAACGTCGACTGCACTGAACTAAAAAATGCAAAGGGATATCAATTGAGCCGATCTTCCCTGAGTGCAGCCTTTGGAAAAGAGGACGGTTTCGGAGCCTTGTCCATGCGCGGAAATAAACAGGCGAATACGGGGCCTGAAAATTCTCAAAGTGGCGATAGTGCAACGGCGCGGCCCGCCTCCGGGGTTGCGTTTTGCTGTCCGTGAACTGCAATGTCTCGAAGCACCGGAGCGCGTGCGAATGAGCGCGTGGATCGCCTCATGGCGCTCGGAGCTTCAGGGGAATCCGCCGCCCTCAACACTTCATACCAAACAGAAACATGGAGATGCCGAAAACGCCATCCTAGTGGAATCATCGTCCGCGCTGAGAGATTGCTTCTCATCAAGCAGACGGGGCGACTGCAAGGCAGGGCTTGCTAGGCGACTGACTCCTCATCTCAAAGCTCAACGTAACAGCAATTCCATAGTATCGGAATGGCTTACCTTCTTTTAGTCAATCTAAATGGGATCACCTATGAAACTTATGCTACCCACCCTGTTTGGGATACTTTTGGCTACGGCTGCAAACGCTGCCAATGATAGTCATGTACTAGCAACCTTTCCCGAGATTGCGCTTGCACTGACTACCGGCAAGCCAGTGGACGTTATGGTCGATTTAAGTTTGTGTACTCCGGGGACCGACGATACACCGCCGACGAAGACGCGCGGAGGCATTCGCATAGATGGGTATAGAATCACTTCTGACGGCACCCTCGCTTTTGCGGATCAGCACTTTACGATTGATCGTGACGGTAAGCCTATTCTTCAGTTTCTTCGCTACCAAATCCGGTTGGACGGTGACGCCGAACTGACTATGGTCGTATTCAACATGCCAAGCTACGAGAGAAAAGGTACCAGCTTGGCCTACAAGTGCGCGATCAGTCACGGGTTGAGTTTCTTCGCTCCATAGTGATCTCTGACTCCTGTGTGACGCCAATCAGAGTTGGCTTAATCTGCCCGGCGAGGCAATTTGCAGATGGTGGTTCGAGTATGAAAAAGGTACTCGTCATAGCGCAAGCGCTCGTTTTAAAATAAAGGCGCTGGCCATGCGATTGATCTTGGCTGAGCGGGCGCCGATCGCCTTGGCGGTATCGCGCCAGGTTGCGGTCATGGTCGCGACCTCTTTGATTATCGCGCGGGCCTGCGGCAGCGTGAGAGCGCGAAAAACTCCGACGCGGCTTCCAGCAGATCGAGCGAGCAGGTGCCCTCGTCGAGATGGATGTTCGCCGTCAGCTCCCGAGCCTTCAGATCGGTCGGAACGGGTTTGAGGTCGTATGCCGGCGAGAGCGACCAGTCCGCCTTTCCCAGTCACAGGAAACCGTGATTGCGCAGGTGATCGTCGACATTGGAAATCAGCACATGGAAGACGACACGCCGATAGAGGACATGGGCGTCCGTCTTACCTTGGGCGCCGTGTTTAGCAAGGGCATCGACGATCTCCGGAGAGCTGCCGCGCTCGCCGCCCATCGTCGCCATCGTCGACAGGAACGGGGTGCGGATCGCCCCTCGCGATCGAAGCGTCGCGACAACATGACGGCCTTGCCGGCGAGGTCGATCAACTCGTGCCGAGGAGTGGCGATACCTGCCTGGCCGGCCAGCCGCAGCGCGATCTCTTCCCAGCTCTCCATGCTGTAGTCGTTGGTCTCCTTCGGGAATTTCGCGATTGAGAGTCGACCATGTTGGTCGATGACCGAGGCCTTCGGGCAGGCATCGCCAAGGGAGGAGCCTGGGGCAAAGATGAGCTGCAGGCCTTCATCTTAGCGGCATAATTGCGGGTGATAGCAATGAAAGCTCAATTCATGAGGTTTCTTTCCGCATCCTTCAACGAATCCCTGCCTCGACGAGGGTGCGATCGCAAATGTATCGTGAAAGCGGTTCGGCCGACCAGGCCCAAGTGGTAGAGCCGGAGCCATATTGGAGGCTGATCTACGAAGGGAGAAAAGCAGCAGACTGGCATCCCACAAGGCTCTCTCGGCGTTGGATGCAATGCCGAACGAAAAACTCATTTTCCGCCTGAATTGCTCGCCGAATTCGCGACGCACTTGCCATTCGGCAATCCATTGGAAACGGCAGATAATCTCACGAATTTTTCAGCTCGCAAGTCGCCAAGTGCGGGTGCGGTTTAGGGTAAGCGCGCAATACCCCGCACCTTTTTCCGTTGAATGAGCTGAGGCATTTGGTGTCCACCTAAAATGAGGTGGACGCCAAATCATGGAAGATGATCAGAAACTGCGTGTGAGGCTTATAGGCCGGAACGGGCGACGTCGTTTTGATCCGGTATCGAAGGAGCGGCTTGTCGCAGCCTGCCTTGAGCCGGGGGCATCGGTATCGAGACTTGCGCTCGAACATGGGGTCAATGCCAACCTCCTTTGGAAATGGATAGGCAAGTGAGTACTGACCGGCCCAATGCGCTTCGGACCGAGGAAGCTAAGCGCTTGAGCACCGAACGTCCGGTTTAAATGCGCAAAAAATGTCGCCAAGGTTGTACTCATGATCCGGACGCCAAGGTTTCTTGGATAGCAGGTCGCATATTTCGCATGAACCTTGCGATCAGAGCGGATGTTCATCGGACTTCTTTTGGGGTATTGGCATTTTGCCCTGGTCGTTGACACTATCGCCACCCCGTGTCAGCGATACGCCCTGTCACCAACTTAACCTTTGGTGACAGGGCTAATATTCAATAGATCCCCCGACCCTCAATTAGTTTGGCTAAATAGAGCACAAGCTGCGCTTGGCGGCTGGCCATCAGTTCTTTTGAACGTTTTCGAACGGCGCCTGCTCAAAATTGCGAGCTTCGATCAGCGCTTCAATAATCGCACTAGTCAGGCGCATGGTACAATAATCGGTGCTCCATCGATGACCTTCGGATGTCGAGCGCAGCAAATCCAGTCCCTGGCCGACACAATCTCCTCGGCCCGATTAATCGCCCATTCCATAAAGGTTTTTGAACCTGATCGTTTTTCCCGATAACCACAACTATCCGTGTTGCCTCCGCATTTCTAGGACGGGAAGAAAAACAAGCAGTTAAGGCGCAGCGCGTCGTCCGCTGCATGCCGGGTAACGCTATTGCTCTAAGATCACGCAGCACCAGTTCCACACCTTGCTGCTTTCAGCGAAGGCACCGGTCCGCGACGCACAACCGACCTCATCTAGCTTTAGATCAAACAATATCAGATGCACCAACCTGCCATTGTAAAAATAGGGTTCCTCTTCGTTGCTAATTGCGTTCGCGTTTCTTGTAAGGAGATGGAGCCGCTGGCCGATAGCGGCGCGAACAGTTTCTGCAATCCGACTGGGGACCTATTGACGTATCGTGGGAACATGAGTGCCAGCCGTCCAAGACAGCCCGTTCATGAATGATGCGAGGGGCGAGCGCGGCAGAATGGCCAGCCCCGCTCAAAGATGTTTTCAGCCAGCTGTTCAACACGGTTACGACGAACCGATCCTGTGCAGCACGCCTTTATAGCGAGCTCCTGAGCTTGAAAAGCGATCTGGATGACTCGTATCGATCCGTTCTCTTTCGAGCAGTGAATCCGGTAGCCGTCGCAAAACACTACTGAGCAAGCGAGCGTGGAACCGGAAAGTCTAATACTTTGCTTGTGTAACTTTCTACCAAGGTACTAAACGGCGTGCCGTCAGGAAGTTTCAGCACAGCACGATGTTCGAGCAGGAATGGCGGCAGGGTAGGAGATCCCCTTCCAGACGCAATCAAGCCGTCCATGTCCCAGCCTTCTGATAGAGGAGACCAGAGTAACTTGGCAGATAGATTGGTGCGTGTGAAATTGAGAGCCAGAACGGCTCTGCCAAACGCGATATCGCTGGTATTCAATGCCTGATTCATCTCGGCCGTTAATCTTGCCGGCACATACCAATTGTCGGCCTCGGACAAGACGCGGTCGCCGCAGACCAGGCGAACGCGGCGATAAGCGATCGGCTCGTCGGGTCCGACGGTCAGTAGTTCACGGATGTGATCATCGGCCGGCTTGGCTTGCCCGCGCACACGCTGAGCTAGGATCTTGGAACCTTCCGGTGCGAGCTTGTGCCCGGCGCACCAGCGGTCAAGGGTCAACGTAGCACTGGCGTTACTCAGGAGATTGGCATTCAAGGTCTGGAGAACCGCAAGCGCTTCCACTCGAGATGCCGGCGTGTTCAACCACTGAGACCCTATAGACGGTTCTTGCGCAATTGCGATCTGGGTGCCCAGCACGATGGAGGCCGCTGCAAGTGCGGCGATGCGAAAGCATTTCGAAGGGCATAATGACACGGAGAATGAAATCCTTTGTGGAGCAAATTTGATGGGCGAACCCTGCGGTCAAATTGCGTTGATTTTGGGAGGCGAGCGCGCGTTGTCAGCATATATGATACCGGCAGCAAGATCTGGCCTGCGCCTTGGGCGCACCGTATACCGGTCAGGTTCCCGATTGACTTTCTCACCATCTTTTGATGTTCCTGCCGCGCAGGTTCGCACCTGTTGAAGCCTAGGTGCCCGAGCCGTTCTTTGCTTGCGTCGCATTGATGTTGTCCATGATATCCTCCGTCCACTCGCCGACCTATAGTTGGAATTTGCAGGTGTTGACGAGTGAGATACCACGTTGGTTTTCGTCCAGCGTGGCGACAATTTTCATCGTGGCACTTGGAAATCCAATGGACTTGGGTTTCAAACCAGGAGCGCGGCGGCTGGTTGGATTTCTCCCAAATCTATCGAATCGTTATTCTCACTTGCGAGTCAGCGCTCTTGGTCTTCCCCCTCGCGCGTTGCAAGATGCTCGTATAGCTGGATCGGATAAAATAGTTCGCAACCGAACGCAAAATCCAAGAGCAGTTGCTCGAAAAAGGACCTCTTCGTCGAAGTTGGGCGCTGCTGCCGGTCGGGCGATAGTTGTAGATCAGGCAGGGATACGCCGTCGATAGTTGCCAATCGCAGATGCGAGTAGCCCAGGCGCTTGTCTGATTTCTTTTGGTGCCCCATGTCATCGTACTCCTTATGTAAGCTTACCGACGATATGTGCAGTCCATCAGCAGTATAATGATTACAGGAGACCAAAGATTGGTTTCAAATGTAACCGAATAAGCCTGCTGTACGTAATGGCAATCGGTCGATATCAGTCGGCACAGCCACTCGTCTTGCTGAGATGCAATGTCGACGTGTAACCAAAATGACTTTGATGGAAGTCGACTTTGAAGCCTGACCGACGCCGGCTAATCGAAATCTGCAACTGCTGGAACTCGGAAGCGGCCAAATCCCTCGAGGACCGAGCGCCGGCCGAGGTGCTTCGAAAGAAATCACTTACTCAAATAAGATGTGCGAATAGCTTTGGCGCGCCGCATGTCGCGCTTGGAGGTGACGCCGACCGATGCTGCGCCGCCGATGGCCATCCAACACGCAGGTCAAATGATGAAGCGGCGAATCACCGAATTCGCGTCAGCGTGACCGGGCAAACAGGCTGTCCTGCGCCATCTTCTGGCCACTGAGGAAAATCGCGCTCCTGCGAGAGCGCATGTTCAAGATATTCATTAGCTATGGCCTCTATGAGCTCTACGTGCCGCCCTGCATCAATATTTGGCAACTGGCTGATTGCGAGATCGTGTTTGCGCGCAAAACGAATTGCGCAGCGATATCCGTCGATATCTTCCAAAATCGGTCGAGCGGCAGGGTAGTTCCAGAGTTCCGCCAACTCCTCCAACAACGAGGGGCGATCTTCCCGGATGGCAAACATTTCCGCAACGCGTTGCTTGGCTCGGGTGAGAAAGGCGTCCGAATCCCCAAGACGTAGCCGCTTGACATGCCATTGAAAACCCGATCTCCAAAACGGACTTTTAGCCATGCAATTGAGAAGCGAAATCGACCCGCCCTCGAGAATAAGACCGTCTTCGGACTTCCGCCAATCCACTTCGAATATGAGTCGACGATGGGCACTCTCAGCGTCAAGGATGCCCTCGGTGAGGGGGCGGGAATCCAAATATATTCTCCGCGTTGATTGCAATTCCGATTCCAAAGGTCTTCCGCTACCTGTCGCGATTTGAGGACAGCATTGCACACGATCAAGGGCAACCACCGGCCACCCGGTTTCTTGTGCGATTTGGATCGCCATGTCCGTTTTGCCGCTGCAAGTCGGTCCGTAGATGAGATGGAGTATCATGTGCGCCTCATATAAATTTAATGGGATATCCCATCTGTTCCAAACCAGATTTTTCAATTCGGATTATGATGTTTTACTGCATGATTTTTACCAGCTTTACGCAATCTGCTGAACTAATATCGCGCTACATTTGTAATCGTACATTTTTGACGTTGCCGGCTCATTCGGCCATGAGAGTTTCCATCCCGTTGTCCTCCTGAACAATTGAGGAGTTTGGCCCCGACACCTGCTTATGGTGAATGCAGCGGACCCCGTTAACGCAACGTCGAAAAGCGGATAGGCGATTTGAGTAGGGAAGCCACATCGGCCGCGCGGTATGCTCCGTCAGCACCTGACAGTTCGTGTTGCAGCTTTGCTTGGTCACCTGAAACGAAAAATGCCGCTGAAGAATATTTAACGGATATGCACACGAAAAAGCCGGTTGGGTCTCATATGCCGCTGACGTCCTGGCTTCGTTTCGAAGCCGACAGCCTCTAAGGTGGTACGAACACAGACCTAATATCCGCTAGTGTCCGCGGCAGCCGCCACGGCAGTTCTCGCTGCGCATAGCATAGCAACTTGCCCTGTCGACGCATGATCAGCCATATTGTTAATGTCGACGATTTCATTTTTCTCGGTGCAAACGGCGACATCCCGACCATATCGATCCTACCAGCCACCGCGCGGAGTCAAAGAACACCTCGGCAACCGGAAACATCCATTGGAATGCCGAGGCTGTGTTTCATTTGAAACACACTGAGTCGACGTTTGTTGCTTCAACCCATTTACAAACCCTACTGTGCGGCCTAAGGGCCACCGGGGTGGGACTGAGCGCTGGTACGAGGACGTAAGTGCGGATGAATGGAAGGTATTCACCGTCTCGGCAAGATTTCAAGACAGGCGCCAAGCCTTGGTCTATCCTGGCCTTGGTAGTTGCTGCAATGATTTTTGCCTTGATGGCGATTACGTCTTGGCAGGACAATGAAACCAATCGGGCGATCCTGACCCAATTGCGAGCTATTAACATCGACAGTGCTTCGCTGCAGCGGGATGTACTCCGCGCGGAAGCGGGTGTGGTGGCGAACTACCGGCCCATTATCTCCAGGTTGGGAGCTTTGCGGAAGAACCTGGAAAATTTGAAGCGACTATTTAAACAATCTCATCTTGTGATCGGCAATGATTTCTCTCAACTGCTCGACAAGCTAAAGGTGTCTGTGGATACGACCGACGCGGCCGTTGCAGCCTTCGGAGCGCAAAACGTGCTCCTGCAAGATTCGCTTGCCAGCTTCACTCGCGCGCTTAGTATTCTTCCCAAAATGTCGTCGACGGATCAGACGGTCGAAAATTCGAACGAATTGGGCAGCCTGATGCTGCAGTTTGTGCGTCAGCCAAGCCCAGCACTCTCGTTGGAGATCAGTCACGAACTCGACATGCTCCAAAAAGCTAGCGGTGGGGCTGAAGTTCCTATCCGTATACTTGCACGCGAGGGTCGCGTCATCTTGTCGATTTTGCCCCGTGTGAACGATGCCGTAAACATGATTCAGACCTCCGACACCGCTGAAATTGCCGAAAGATTGGAGCGCAAGTGTTTGGAGGCCTATAGCTTGCAAAGCGTGAGGGAGCAGCGGGCACGGATCTTCTTGGGTTCCGTTTCGGTGGGCCTTTGCATCTACATCATCTCACTGGTCTATAGGCTGCGTCGGAAAACGGCTTGGTTAACGCGGCGTTTGGATTACGAAGAGGTAATCAAAGAGATTGGGGTTTGTTTCGAGGGGGGAGGGGCCACAGCGTCGTCCCTCAATTCGTCCGCGCAAGCTGCGCTTGGAATTATTCAACGCTTCTTTAATGCGGAATCGTGTGCACTAGCATTGGTGGACCATGGTGACAGGTGGGCTGTCGAAAGTTTCGCTGCGAAGCTGCCTGAGCCCGTCTGGGAGGACCTCGCGCTACGCGAGATGGTTTCTCTTGCCAGAGCGGATGAGCGTGCGTCAGTATTCCGCATCATGTCGACGCGAAAGGTCAGCTGCCTTCCTCCGGAGACTCCGGGCGTTTCTATGCTGCTGGCACACAAATCTACGGATCAACTGATAGCGATTTGTTCCCTCGGTTACCAGGGCTATCGTCTGAAATCTTGTCCAGGCGAAGTTCAGCTTCTTGAACTCGCCACCGCCTGCCTCTGCCACTATATCGATGTTCGGCGTAAGCAGACCGAATGCGATATTCTGGAGAGGCGATTAGAGCATGCGGAACGTCTTCAGGCAGTTGGTACACTTGCTGGTGGAATAGCGCATGAGTTCAACAACATTTTGGGAGCAATCCTCGGGTACGCTGAAATGGCGCAAAACATGCTGCGTCGGTCATCTGTCACCCGAAGACACATTGACCAAATTATTTCGTCGGGTGACAGAGCCAGGCTCATTATCGATCAGATCTTGACTCTAAGTCGAAAACTAGAACGCGTGACAAAGCCGTTCAGTGTCTCCGAACTCGTAATGGAAATTGCTCCCTTATTGCGTGTTGCATTGCAGCGCAACATCGAGCTGAAGTTCAAGTTTGACGACAAGAAGAGCGTAGTCGAAGGAAGCCCGCTAGAGGTTCAGCAGATGCTGATGAATCTTTGCAAGAACGCTTCCCAGGCGTTTACCGCCGATGGTCAAATCGACATCATCGTTAGCCGAATTTTTGTATCTCGACAGAAAGTACTGGCGCATGGTGTTATGCCAGCTGGCGACTATGTTCTTCTTTCTGTCAGCGACGACGGTGAAGGCATTGCCGAAACTGTGCTCCCCCACATTTTTGAGCCTTTCTTTACAACACGCTCTTGCAGCGGCGGCACGGGTCTAGGTCTTGCTGCCGTGCACGGTCATGTCAGCGCGCTTGCAGGATATATTGACGTTACTTCAGCCGTAGGGCGAGGGACGCGCTTCGACATTTATCTACCTCCTTCCTCGAAGAAGCCCGTCAGCCCGGACGCGTTTTTTGGGCCCTGTAAAACACCGCGTGGCAACGGAGAAATTGTGGCATTGATTGAGCCAGATCCTGTCTTGCGGGAGGTGTACGAAGACAAGATCGCCGCTCTGGGCTATGAGCCGGTGGGCTTTAAGACATGTGCAGACCTTTGCAATTGGATATCAAAAGGCAAGCAAGCCGATCTGGTTCTAGTTGACCAATCGTCTCTTCCCGAGAATCAGAGTGCTACTGCTTTGCACGCAGCCTTCAAGACGGCGTCCATCATCATTGGAGGAAGTGATCTTAAAATGTCACTTTCCAGCGATGACATGACGTCCGCGCTTTTTCTGCCCAAACCTATATCCTCCAGGACGATGGCCTACGCGATTCGTACCAAGATCAAAGCCTAGAGTTGAGGATGTTTTTCAGGAGACTCGACCAGGGTAATCAGCACGTCTGTTCGGCGCGCCTATAGCTATGGTTTCTCGCAATCGCTTTGGGCAGTCGGTTGTGGCGGTGCGTCTTCCGAGACCCGAAGGTTGGCGATTATCTGCTGGAGGTCTTCGATACCGTCTTCGAAGAACAAGACATATGTTCGCTGAGCTCGGACATAGGATAGTCGGCATAGGCGGATACCCTCGCCACGCAAATGGCGCGATCGACACCCTGATCGGAGCCTGCGAAGTGCCACAGTTTATTGGAACCATCCCCCGTTCATTCCGCCCTGGAATTTCACTTCGACGGCATTCTAGATCCTCGCCGTTGTCTTAGAGAGCCATCTTTCGTCGGCGCACCCTTAAGTGCATGGAAAGCCGTTTTCGCTTCAAATGAAATGTGTGCGTCCGGCCAAGTCATTTCGCGAACTGAGCCATCCAGGCGATGATCTGGCGTTAGTACCAGCATTAGTGCTGGGATTAGATCGGGATCTTAGAGGTTGGCATGGCTCGCATGGAGATTATTTCAGGCATTGAACGCAGGCGGCGTTGGCCGTTGGAAGTGAAGCTGGGCATCCTGGCGGAAGCGGCTCAGCCTGGCGCACGCGTCTGCGATGTGGCACGTCGGCATGACGTTCATCCATCGCAAATCAGGGTCTGGCGCAGAACTCTCTACGGTCGAGATGACTCGCCGTCGTTCTTGCCGGTTCGTCTTGTTGACAACGATCCTTCCCAGCACGTGCCATCCACTGTGTCCCCGGAAACGTTTGTACGGATCTCGCTGCGCAACGGTCGCAGCCTGAAGGTACCGGCAAAGATCGAGCGGGAGACTTTGGCATCGTTGATCGCTTGTGTTGAAGCCGCATGATCGGGCCGTTAGGGAATGTGCAGGTTTATCTGGCCTGCGGAGTGACCGACATGCGTCGCGGTATCGACGGATTGTCTGCACTGGTCGAGGGAGTGATCAGGCAAGCGCCTGGTTCTGGCGCGATCTTCGGGTTCCGCGGCAGGCGCGCCGACCGGATCAAGCTTTTATGGTGGGACGGCCAGGGGTTTTGCCTGTTTTACAAGGTTTTGGAACGCGGATACTTCCCATGGCCGGCGGCCAAAGATGGCGTTGTGCATCTGACGCAGGCTCAGTTGTCGATGCTCGTCGAGGGGATCGATTGGCGGCGACCGACATGGACGTCAGCGCCTCATCGCACGGGCTGAAAGCGTTATTTTGCAAGGGTGTCAGGGGTAAAATACTGGCGCTAAAGGGCCAAATCAGTTACATTTTTGGGTATGGAAACAACGNGTGTCAGGGGTAAAATACTGGCGCTAAAGGGCCAAATCAGTTACATTTTTGGGTATGGAAACAACGGCGCCACAGGGTCAGGACGAGCTATCTGCACTGCGTGCACTGGTTGCTGAGCAGGCGGCGAAACTCGAGCGACAAGACGCGGAAGTTACCAAGCGCGATACCATAATCGACATTTTGCGCGCGCAGTTGGAGTTGCTGCGACATCGACAGCATGGGGCCTCGTCCGAGAAAATAGACCGCAAGATCGAACAATTCGAACTGATGCTCGAGGAGATTGAAGCGTCCCGCGCCGAGGCTGAGGTTCGCTCTGGAAGGACACCTCTGCCGGAGCTGGAAGATGCCTGCGAAAAGCCAAAACGCAGACCTTTGCCGGATGGGCTGCCGACAGAAGAGCGGATCTATCCAGCGCGGTGCAATTGCCCGACCTGCGGCGGGACATCGTTCCTGAAAGCACCTGATAAGGTGGTCCAGGTCATGGAGCATGTGCCGGCATCCGTGAAGATTGTTCGCCATGTCGAAAAGCGCTTCGTTTGCAAGGACTGCGACACATCGGTGTCTGGCAAGATGCCGACCCTACCGATCGAGCGCGGCAAACCCGGTCCCGGATTGCTTGCCCATATCATGGTCGCCAAATTCGACGATCACATCCCACTTTACCGACTGTCGGAGATGTACGATCGGCTTGGGATAGATATCTCCCGTTCCGTGATGGCCGACTGGATGGGGCGTGCATCGGCTTTGCTCGGCCCCCTGATTTTGCTGATCAGAGCGCATATCGCGGCCGTCGATCGGATCCATACCGACGACACTCCGGTCGATGTTNTTGCTGATCAGAGCGCATATCGCGGCCGTCGATCGGATCCATACCGACGACACTCCGGTCGATGTTCTCGACCCTGGACGAGGAAAGACCAAGACCGGGAGGGTCTGGGTCTACGTCTTCGATGGGCGTGGCTATCAAGATCCCCGGCCCGGAGCGATCGCTTATTGTTACAGCCCTGACCGCAAGGGGGTGCACCCGGCTGAACATCTTTCCAACTTCAGTGGCGTGATGCACGCGGACGGCTATGCTGGCTACAACAAGCTGTACGGCAATCAGATCATAGAGGCTGCCTGCATGGCGCATGTACGCCGCAAATTCCATGACGTGATCAAACTCAAGCCATCACCGATCGCGCAGGAAGCGCTGNCATGTACGCCGCAAATTCCATGACGTGATCAAACTCAAGCCATCACCGATCGCGCAGGAAGCGCTGTCGCGCATTGGTGCTCTCTACGATATCGAGGATCGTATCCGTGGCATGTTGCCTGACGAGAGGCGGGATTTGCGCCAGCAGCATGCCAAGCCCATACTGGCCGAGCTGAAAGAGTGGATCGAGGATGCCCAGAAGACCCTGCCACAGAAACAGAAGCTTGCAGAAGCGATGCGGTATGCCCTGTCACGATGGTCNCCAGAAGACCCTGCCACAGAAACAGAAGCTTGCAGAAGCGATGCGGTATGCCCTGTCACGATGGTCAGCATTGAGCGTCTATCTCGATGATGGCCGGGTCGAAATCGACAACAACATAGCTGAGCGTGCCATGAGGCCACTGGGAATTGGCCGCAAAAACTGGTTGTTTGCAGGCTCCGACAAGGGTGGTGAGCGCATCGCAAATATCCTGAGCATCATCGAAACAGCAAAGCTCCACGGCCACAATCCGGAAGCCTATCTAACCGATGTCCTGACACGCATTCAGGATCACCCCGCTCATCGCCTCGAAGAGCTTTTGCCTTGGCGGTGGTCACCGCTAAAAGAATTGAACGAGGCGGCCTGATGGGCCGCNCGAAGAGCTTTTGCCTTGGCGGTGGTCACCGCTAAAAGAATTGAACGAGGCGGCCTGATGGGCCGCGTAAGACAGGATTGAGTGATGCCGACCGAAAGTCCGCTCACCGGACGCTAACTGATTGCTGGGCGGAAAGAAATGATAGACCGCTCAGATCAACTGTCGGTCGCACGTCAGGCGCAGCTGACCTCGTAAACCCAGCTACTTCTCTGCTCTAGCCATTCAAAATTTGTCGGCGCATGAGCCGCTCCATAAAAAGTCCCACGGCCAAGCTGCCGCACGCCCAAGCCAACAGGTACGTCTTGCTGAGATATTGTTCGGAGTAGCCAAGATAATAAGCCGATCTCATCCATTCTACAGCGTGGAAGACGGGATTGAAAGAGCAATAGTAAAGTGCGATATCAGGAAACGCGTGCAAGTATATTGGCGCCCCCGAGCTCAAATATATTACAGCTGTAAATAAGGCATAGAACATCGCAAAAAATGGAAAAATCGCGCTAACCACACTCACCACGATCCCAACACCTATCGACAGGATAGCAACGCACAGTATAGCCAACGCCGCATCTTCCATTGAACGCGGAACTGGATTTGATCCTACCGAAACAAGAATACCCAAGACAATTAGTATCGACATTACGATTGCAACGAGTTCGAGCACGGAACGAGCGAGAACGATATCCAATAGGCGAACGGCGGGAAATGCTAACATCGATTTGTTGGACAGCACCGATACTGACATGAATCTCGACACATAATTGAATGTAAGCACTGGGATAAGCCCAGTAGCAAAGAACAGCACAAGATCGTCACCAAACACCGCTTCGCGATCAACCAATTTGTAGATAATTAGCAATAAAAGCATATGCGCGACAGGAAAAAGAGGTACGATTAAAAACCCCAGTCCGTGGTCGAAGTATCGACTTCGGATATCACGCAGGATAACGGCGTGCATCACATTAAGCTTGCGCGCTATGGCGACTTTTACAGTAGACCTATTTTCTTTTCTTCGGATATCAAACTGTTGATCCGTCATCAAAAACCTTTTGTCTGAGAGGCTACGGTCGGCGAAGAGATAACACTGCATTTGCAGCGTCGAAGTTGCGGTGCAGGGAGTGGGTGAAGCAAATCAATCCAGCTTCTTGCGGATCAGTACAATCGAACCGCAAACGACAAACGCTAACGCAGTGAACGCCAAAAACCGCAGAAACAGCTCCAGAAGCACTTTGGGATAAGTGGCGTCATCCGGTAGTGTCGGTTGTGTAAAGTCATCGACATAGACCAATTGAAGTGAACTCACCAGTCTTACCTTTTCAAGATCTGAGATAGCCGAACGGAGACGTTCTTCCCCCATGCTGAGATCAAGCCTCACATTTTCAAAAGCGGTTGAGTAGGCTGCGAGGCTCTCCTTACCGACACCGGCCGTTTTCTCCTGCAGTTCTTTTGACTGAGCCTCTAGCCCTTGCAGTCGTCTATCTATTTCAGAGGCTTGTGGAGCATCCGCGCCAACTGTCTTAGCCAAAGCCGCCTTGCGACTTCTAAGATCAGCTATGCTGGCTTCGACGCCGGTCAATACCGAGCTGAATCGCTCCGCAGACATGTCAATATCAAAGACGCCAGTCGTGTTCTGGATATCCCTCAGCCGACCTCTCAAGTCGCTCACATCTTTTGTAGCATTTTCCACGTCGTGCTGAGTCGTGACCAAAAGATCATTCCACATGCCCGAACTCAGTTTGTTGACCTGAGCCTCAGACAGTTTCAGGACCAACTGTAGCAAATCTTTTGCTTCTTTCGGAGTATAGGCCGTGACCTGAAGCTCGACGATACCACTTTTGGGGTTAACCGAAGCGGAATAATGTTTACGCCAATATTTCAGCGTCTTGTCCTGATTGGCCTCGGGCTTCAGCCTTGAAAAGTAATCGATTTCGTCTCGCCCGAAATATTTTTCAAGCGATATGTTTTTTGACACATCCTCAATCAAAGCGGGGCTATCGAGATAATTCAATAATACGGCGGTGTCCTGAACGATCTTCGCTTTTGGCTCGACAGTTGAACTCGCGTAACGGTCTCTAGAGAGCATGGGAGCAGAAGACCGAAGGACGAAACGAACCTCCGACACATAACCTGGACTGGCAACCATTGTGTAATAAATCACACTTGTCAGCAGCGGAATGACGAATGTCAGCGCAAAGCAAATCGCGATCACGATGGAGAATATTTTGTCGCGCGTTCGCGGCGCCAACCCTGCCAAACGGTAGAGATTACGGCGGCTGCGGTTTTCAAACGTCAGCATACGTGCGTAGGAGCTAAGAGCGGACGCTAGTTTTTGGCTCCGTTCCGATGCAGATAACGCGCCCTGTTGAATAAGCTTATTGTCTTCTTTCACACCGAATCTCCGAACGACGAGGCCAATTAACGGTTCAAGCGCATGTAAGTCGCTATCCCTTCTTCGACGCTCTCGAATTGCACCATATGCCCATCTATGAGAACAAGCGCGACGTCACAATAATCTTTAATGGTATCCATATCATGGGAGATCATAATCACATCCGATCTCTCTCTGCGTTGACGAAAGGCTTCCCGGCATCTGCGCTGGAAGTTCGAGTCTCCGACAGCGGTGATTTCATCAACGAGGTAGCAATCAAATTCGATCGCCATCGAAAGCCCAAAAGCGAAACGTGCCATCATACCTGACGAATACGTCCGTATTGGTTCGTTTAGATAGCTGCCAATCTCGGCAAAATCAGCGACGAAACGCAAAACACGGCGAAAATCTTCACCATACGCGCGTGCAACGAATTTCAGGTTTTCCTTACCGCTGAGTTGATGGTTCAAACCGTTCGCAAAACCTAGAGGCCAGGAAACACGCACTTGTCGCGTTATACGTCCTGAGTTCGGGAGTTCTGCCCCTGAAATCAGACGCATCGTCGTCGACTTTCCTGCGCCATTGACACCCAGCAGGCCATAAGACCTCCCGGAGGCAAAATGCATCGTCTGGTCTCGCAGGATGTAACGCCGATGCGCGGCAGTTTTGTAGTATTTTGTGACGCGGTCCATAAAAATCATAATTATACTCTATGATCCTCTATGGACATCCAAATCAATGTGCCGGTCATCCAAAGGGTCAAAAGTCCACCGACAAGAATAATCCATTGCGAAAAACGATCAGGATACCGTGACTCCTCCGGAACATGAGCGTCCGAAAAAACCGAGATGAAAGTCGTTCTTTTCAATGCCGTCGATTTCGCTGTGTCCAGATTTCGCACGGTTGATTCATACAACGCCTGCGTGACGACACGTTGCGTTTCAAGTCGCGAAAACTCTGCCATGCTGGACGAAATTTGCACACCGTCGCTGGGCGTTGCGCCGGCAACACTGTCCTGACGCAACCGTATTTGGTCATCGATCGCGTTAATGGACCGTGTCAGTTCACGCCCCCTAGCGGTGTTATCGGCCCCAGCGGCTACGAGTGAGTTCAAGCTCACGGTCAGTCTCAACTTCTGCTCTGTCAACTTGGCAATAATCGCGTTTGACATTTTTGCCGAAGCCAAAGGGTCGAGAATTCCAGTCTTGTTTTGATACTCTCTAAGACCGTCAAGTGCCTTGCGATATTCCGCCAGCGCAAGGGTAACGTCATTCTCACCGCGTTGTATGAGGTCGTGTTTTGCTTTTTCTGAAATTGTATCAATCATCTCGTCGGCAGCATCTAGGGCAGCCTTGGAAATTTCCACGGCATCTTCTGGTGAAAATGCACGGATCGTAAGAATAATAATTCCCGATGGACCATCAACATAGGTGTCGACCTGCCGTGACCAGAATTTGTGAAGGTCTTCGAACCTGGCATTTTTGGGCAGCCGCGAAAAATAATCGACATCGGCACGTGAAAACAGGTCGTGTAATTGGATACGTTCATCGAGCAGCCGTACGATCTGTGGCGACTGGATATAATTGGCAACGATGTAGGAATCCTGAGTCAGTGAATCTCCACCGATAATCGACCGACCGTCACGCTTTTCAGAGGTATCGAACTGCTCACTCACTCCGATTGTGCGAACAACCATGCGGGATTCGGAAATGTACTGGCCGCTTGCAAAAAGGAAGTAATATATTCCGGCGATTATTCCTGGGAGAATCACGAACATAAGCAATGAGTTCGTATTATTAAACAATCTGCTGCCGCGCTCATAGCTCTCACTATTGGCGTCCACGTCGTCTGCCGCCGCGATACTAACCGCCTTGTCGAGATGACCGACCTCAAGATTCATGGTTTATCCCTGGAGCTGGAATTCAATGGTGCTTCGTTAGCATACCAGTGTGTTGCACTGCGTTGTATCTGACCGAGATATAATAATCTCGTGACGACAATCCGAGCCTTGAGGTCTCTAGATACACCCAGCAGCAGATGGTGTCATCAGCATGACGACCAGTAAATCCTCGTTACGCAAATGACGCTCTGGCGCGTTGCTCCGCTTTTCTGATGAAATGAAAAAGAATGAGATCGTTCTCGAGAACTTGTTCGAGAACCTTGATTTCTCGCAGCACCTCTGAAAGTTCCAGAAACGGTGAACGCACCGGCGAAAACGAGATTTCAGCGCTATCCAAACCGATAAACTCGCCAATCGATTGCGCGATAGCACTGTCTAGTTCGCCTGAGTCGAATATCGTGAATTGCGACAACGCATCCAATGCGCTTGAGACCCCTTCCCGCGATATTTTGTCCGTTGGACTTGATGCGACAAACTGGTGCGTAAAAGGAGACTCGAAAAGGGACAGCACATCTTTGGGCGCTGAAAGTATCTTAGACCTTATTTTTTCGACGTCAGCAAAATTTGTGTCGGCAAAATACTCCATTGCGGGTTCAAACAGGATCGCGTCTCTCTCTGAGACGAAAGACATCGGCCGTTTTTTATATGATGCAACAGATACTAGCCTGATGGCCAGTTCGTAGAACGGATCTCTGAGAGACGTTATTTTTATCGTGTCCTCCGTGAAGTATCGATGAACACTGCGCAACAAGACGCGCCCGCTGACGTAAGTCGACGGCTGATTGATGATCTCCAACATCTGGCGAACCGTCTCTCCGCCATATTGTTCGGCACTGCCCGCGTAAAACTGAAAATGGCCTCTGAAACTATCGTCGAGTTCGCGATGCGGGGCGAATTGAGTTTCCAGCCTGAAGACGCGTTTGTTTATATGCTCAGGCTTCAGGCGGCGGTAAAAAATAAACCGTGATTCCGCATCGCTGATTTCGAGTTCGGTCGCATTAGTCACGCCAGGCACATTTTCTTCGGTCAATCGAAAACCAACGATACCCGTGTCGTGATGACCGTGCTTGACGGGTGCATCGAGAAAAACGTCGCACTTCAAGGGCCCGAAGACGTGGCCTCCGCATGTTACCATAATCGACGGCTTGGTCGAAAAGCCATCCGGGATTAGGTAGCCTTCTACGATGTCTCTGGCATCGGTATAAACGTTAAAGTACATTAACGAAGATGTCCTTGATCCCTATGTAATGGCGCTGCGCTCTGAAAACGAACCGGTGTCCGTCTAGTTTCAGTTGACCTCGTTCACTGACTGACCATCAGGCCCATTTTAGCAAGCTCTGCACCAGAATTTGCGCTTGTCGCATTGGATATTGTGAACGGCTGGAAAGCACCCCGCTTTCTCAACACGACGTCAAAGCTGATCTTATGCTCCAGCGTGTTGATGACTTCCAGTTCGAATTTTTCGTGAAGATGCATTTCGTAAAGTCTTTGGAAGATTTCGGCGCTCGCATTCCATTTATGTCCAAACTGGCTTTGGTCTCCGGCAGCATTCCATGTGTATTCGTAATCAGGAAGCACGAGACCGATACCGCCGCCTGGCTTCAAGACGGTTTCCCAATGAAGGAGAACGTCTACAGGACTGGCGACGTGCTCGAGCATGTGAAGAGCCACTATATAATCGATACTCTCGGCTTTGAATGGGAGATCCTCCGGATTTGCAAGTATTGCATCCTTGAGAAACGCGTGATGCGCTCCACTCGAATCCTGACCTTCGCGCATAATATCGACAGGTGTCAGATACTCGCTAATCCGACGGTCACCGCATCCCACATTGATGCCATTTAATTGCTTCAACTCGTAGCCCGGAGGAGCGGCACGTAGAGCAGCCTTCTCCTCGAGGTGTTTGATGACGGCGGCTTCATCTGGTGGGTACAACACAAGCGAGCCGGTTTTGCGTGCGAACTCCTCTCGGCTTCGAGGTGTAAAGCGAGACATCATCTTGATGTTACGGGCATCGGCCATGAAGGAGAGGTTTAGATTGTTTCGAAGAAACTCTTCATCCTCCGGCGTCATTTCGCGCTGATGTACTGGCCGCGCATTCATTTTTTTGACGCGTTTATAAGCGTTTATAAAAAAATGCTGCAAACACGATCTCATATTGTCCATTCCGATCTTTACCATTGGCTGGTGCTAGGCTTTAAACAGCTTCTGATCAAGTGACATTCTGGCAGACAGCCACACAGGTAAAACTTCGTGGTTTGCACCCGCGCAATGGCCCGCCACCAAGGCAGATCGCCTGAGTGCTCTCGCGAGACGATCACCAAAACCAACCTTACCGTATCGGTTATCCACCTTTTGCCTGAAGGCCTGGATGCTCAACCTCACAACCGCCTCACACATGTGGAGAAAACTAGGCGTCAATTTGTAGCCAAAGTGCTTTTTAAAATTGCGGGATTCATCAAATGCCCGTTGAAACTGCTCTCTCACGCCATAGTCATGTGAATGATACACGACAGCATTTTCCGCGTAGCCCTTTCGGTATCCTGCCTCGATAATCGCGCGTGCCCAGAGTTGATCTTCTGCAAACTCAACATCCGGGTAAGGTATTTTTTCCCATACTGATTTTCTCAATAGGGAATTGTTGTCTGAATAAAAGTGTAAAAGCTGGCGCCAGCCTTGGTCGATATCATAGCGGGTTGGGTCGGTATCACGTCCGAGAATTTTTGGATGAGCGCGAAAGCCTTCAAAATGCTGATCCAGATCGCTTTTGATAAAGGGCGACGCATGTTCATGCGCGATATGTCGGCCGAAGACCCCCGCTATCGAGGCATCCTCGGTCGCAATCTCCACCAGATTGGCCAGCCAGTGCCCGTCGAGAGGGACAGCATCATGCGTCAGAAACGCAACAAACTCGGCGTCTGCCGCCTGTACGCCGAGGTTTCTTGTTTTGCCGTGACCAAACTCACCGGATGGAATTTCAATAAGTCGTATAGTGTCCAGCTTGCGTAAATACTCGACTGTGCCGTCCGTTGATCCAGAATCGATGACAATGACCTCATAAGGCCATTCGGTCTGCTGAGATACCACTTGAGACAGAACACGTGGCAATATGCTGATTGCGTTTTTCGCGGGTATGACCACCGCGCATCTGTATGTGTGCATCATGCCGCCGCCCCGCCGGCGGCATAAGATACCCTCTCTTGAATGGCGGCTTCAACCAGTCTCGCAGATTTCTCCCAGGACAAATCCTTCACATGTTCGCGGCCGCGCGAACGAAGAAGAGTTCTCTCTTCTTCGTTATAAAGCAATCGCTCCATCACATCCGCAATGCCTTCAGGTGTCGGATTTGCCAGAGCTATCGTTCCGGCGGGGAAAATAGATCTGACCGTATCTAGGTTGAGGTCGATCACCGGCAAGCCACACGCCATCATTTCCCTGTTGACCAGTGAGTGATTGGTTGCGGAGAAGACAACACCGATAGTGCTCTCCCTGTATAGCTTCGCAAGCTCGGTGCTCTTCAATATTCCATGATCTCTGTACTGATAATCAACATCGAGTTTGCCGAGTTTCCAACCAAAAAAATCGACCTCGAAGTCAATGTTACGACTCTTCAGAATTTCAAGAGCCATGAATGCCAGTTCGACAGCACGACGAGGGGTAACGTAGCGAGCGTACAGGGCAATCCTGTTTTTATTACGAATGCTATCGCCCGCTCCAAGGTTATATACGCTGCCGTCAAATGCCAACGGCCAAGATATTGACCAACGCCCGAATTGATCGGACATTTTCCTGTGCAGCCATTCGCCCGCGCAAAGGCAATCAAAATCATAATGATATGTCGCTTCGCTGAGAAGCGCTTCCGTACCGGCAGGGTAGAAAGAAGGCTCGAAGTCCTGCACGAAATAGAACTTTCTGTTAAACCGGTTCATCGCGTTCACTGGATAGCAGGTAAACCGATCCGTTGCGATTACGGCATCACCTTCCGCCTCGGGCGTTCGTCCCTGAAACAAATCGACAGAGCCTGAGAAGGGTTGGAAGTGCTTGTTGATCGTTTCGAGAGCGGCAGCACCTGTCTTGTGCACGCTTGGATTTTGAACAAGAAACCGAACATTGTGGCCGAATTTTTCAAGGTAGCTGGCAATCCGGAAAATCGTCATATGCCCCCCGGCGCCGGGCATGAAGTCCGGGATGACCCAAGTGATATCCAGACGGTTCATATCCGCAGGACGCGCGGGCGGGGACCCACCGGATGGCTGGTAACTCACAAACTTTTTAAGGTGAGCAACCTGTCGTTCAATTTGCGATTTTTTTCTTTTGCGAGTCAGAAATACATTGCTGAAACGCCGCATTGCGGCCGAAAGAAACACGTGTGCCTACTCCAAAATTATTGTCCGGCGCAGCGAAGAGTTACCAATCGAACCGAATTTGATTGGCTAACCCTTACGCGCACTTTAGCACCCTCACAATATCAGCCATGTGCGCACTAAAGCTTGTCACCAGCTAACTTACTTGGCCTAGAACGAGGAATGCAACCGGCGTCGCCGCCAGGTACATTGAGCGTATTGCTCAGTATCCTTTTCGAAATCCCCCACGCAGCAGCGGCAACGCCCTCCATCGAATAGAAGTTTCCACGCTCCTGGATGGACGCCGCAACCAGACGAAAGAAAGCCACTCTCAATTCGGGGTCAGGGACGGTCGGTGATCGCCAAAACTCTTCGAGCGGTCCCTGCTCAGTCAGTCCTGCGATATCGAAAAGAGCCGTTCCCAATGTTTTTGTCGGAATGGACTGGCTAAGCGCAGAAAGCGCAGCTGTGGAGTTTACGGTTACGACGCCGCGAGAGCCTGTCGTGAGGGCGTTGAAATCTCCGCCGTCGAAATACAAAACTCTTTCGGTAACCCCAAATTTCTCAGCCGCGTTCTTGATAACCCGACTCCAGGAAATCAGTCCGTTGTCCAAAGGATGGACCTTAATTGCCAATCTTGCAGATCCATCCGCGGACTTTGCGAAAGAGGAGATAACATGGGCAATCGCGTCACGCTGGCTGTGGTATGGGGAATGGGCTCGTAGCTGATAGTCTGTCTCCAGCTGTAAAGGGTACACGAACCATGGACAGCCACTGTTCAGCAATTGATCTGTTAACAAGCGAGCTGTTTTCTGGCGACGCCGCTCGGTCGCGAGCCGTCCGATCCAACCCGTATATTCCGCCAGCGGGTGGAATAGGCCGTGGAACCTATATCGCGGATAAAGAAATCCCAGAAACACCGATGGCAGGTAATAGGCGAGATCATCGAGTGCTTCTGCCAGAAATGTCTGAGAGTATCTCCGTGTCCAGTCCGGCTCGGGCAAATCAGCTGCGGCTTTGAGGATCACGTCCGGATCGTTCGGAAACCTGGAATTGGATGACATGCCGTCGAGTTCAACCGTCACCCAGTCAGGCCTCAGATAGCCCATCTCGATAACGACGACTTCGATACCGCGTTCCTTGGCTACGCGTACTGCCTCCTTATGATAGGGGCGCTCTTCGCCGAGCAGGATGATGGTGCCAATGTTGCGATCGTCCAAGAACGAGCGGATATAGACACCCCATTTTTCGAGGCTGCCGCGGTAATTGGATGCTCCGCCACGTCGCCAGAAAATCTGGTCACCGACATTGAGATTGATGCGATAGCATGCACGGCCGGCGCGAGTGAGATGATCTGCGATCTTGGCAAAGAGAGACGAGGAAGGGCCTTGTAGAAACAGAAATGCCCTTGCGCCGCTCACTTAAACCGCTCCTTATAGAGGTGGGCGTGCCACAGGAGTGTTTCGAACAGGGTCCATGGCGCTTCAATGCGGGAGGGCGTAGACTTGTGCTGTTCCTGCCTGGCTTTTGCCAATGGAACGATAAAATAATCCGTTCTTGGATCTGGAAATGGGTCGGCGTAGCGTTTCAGCAGCGGAGCATGATCACCATAGAACGCAAGCCAGACAGGACGGTCGTACTTGTCCAGTTCATCTATCAGATAAGCCAAGGCCTCGTCCGCTTTTTGCAGAAGCTCTTTATAGATATCGACCGGGTCGGTCAGACCCTCGCATCGACCTGGCTCCCACGGTCCGTGATTTGCCATGGAGGCTACGAAAAGCAACGCGGATTGCCGTTTGTCGACCTTGTCTGCGATATGCAAAACTTTCTGGGTTAGACGCATATCGGAAACATAGGTGCCATCTCTCTCCAGGACATGATCGAAATCATCCAGCATCGTCATTTCGCTGAAGCCGAGTATCGGCATGGCTTTGTGCCGCAGAAAAAATGTCCGGTCATAGGGGTGGATGAAATGGGTGAGCCAACCAGCCTTGCGCAATTTGTTTGGCCAGACGACGTCGGCATAATGGGACGCCCTAAGATAGGGGTAACTGGCATCGGCGTGTACGTCGTCAGGCTGAAGACCGCTCAGGACGGCGAATTCGGTACGAAGTGTGTAACCACCCTCAAACACCGTGGTCATACGCCCCCACTGCGCCGCACGCTCCTTCAATAAATCGATGGTCGGCAACTCAAGATCTTTATCGCCCGAATTTCTGAGGTCCATGAAGGACTCGGATTGCCAGACAATCAACAACGGCGCATCGTGGTTCGGCTGACCGAGCATGTCGTGGATGACGCTTTGCAAGCCTTGAGCGATCTCCTCGATGATAGCATCACGTTTCATCCCGAGCCACATCATGAAATGATAACTGACGGAGGCGAAGGTCCCGAAGCGGGTCGTATTGGATTTCACGTTGAGCGTCGTCAAGAGCCGCTGCGAAACCGTGGCCGCCAGATGGCCGACAGGTTTTACAAACAAAAGCAGAACAGACGAAGTTGGAACAAGGATGCCGACGATGATCCAAAGTGGGGTGTAGCTATCTGGAATGATCGCTGGTTCATAAACCATGAAAAGCGCCGTTACACCAAAGACATAACCGAGTGCGATGATCCAGAAGATGACGTTGAGATTGGTCGCATAAAAGATTGATTTGTATTTAAAAACGTCGATCACCAACGCAATATCCGAAAACACGAGAGGTTCGCGAATGAAGATGTATTTCGCGCGCGAGATACCCGTGAAAATCACGAAAAAGCTGATCGTTCCCAGGCAACAATAAAACGGGCGCCACGAGATTGCGAAGAAAATGGAGAACACGAAAAGGATGATCGGCAGCCGCATGATATGCTCGACGAGAACCCTCCCCAAGCCATGCGGCAGGCGGCTTTGCCGCCGAACTGATTGTGGCATTGCAAATGGATCTGTCAGATAGACGACGAGCGCAGCGACGATGAATGAAGCGGCTGTCAGCGCGATCGGATGATCATCATGTACAAACATATCCATGAAGTCCTGTTAAACTAAGATGTCGCGCGCGCAAGTCGCCAGAACATTACTGGCTTTATGAAGGCCGAAAAACACGATAAAAGTTTCAAGGTGAGGCCAAAATGAACATGCCGCTTTCCTCGTTCGGTGCCCTCGACAAGCAATCGTGCCACCTTCTCGGGCTTCCAGGGTCGCACCGCACCCATCATGACTTGCGCTGCATGGGGACGAAGACCGATTTCGCGTTCATATTGCGGGGTCAATGTATCCGGCGGATAGCAGATCGACACCGACACACCGTAGCCCTGCGCTTCCAGCCGAAGCGCTTCGGCAAAACCCGTGAGAGCAGATTTCGATGCGCAATAAGCGCTGTAAGCCGGGATGCCAATGAGGGCTGCCCCTGACGATACCAGCATTATACGGCCGCTTCGTCTTTGTTTCATTCCGGCGAGCACGGCGCGAACGGCATAGACAGTGCCGAAGATGTTGACGGCCAGTTGCGCGTCGAAAATGTCGGAAGGCTGCGTATCGAAAAACTGTGGATCGACCCGGCCGGCGGACGTCACCAGCACATCGCATGGACCGTGTTCGGCTTCAGCAGCTGTGACAGCTGCGCGCATTTCAGTCTCGTTGCAAACATCAACGGTGACAAGGAAGATGGCATCTGGCTTGGCGGGATTGGCTTTGAGAAGTTCCTCGCGCGCGCCTTGCAGAATATCGGCTCTGCGTGCCATCAAGGAAACGCGGTACCCTTTTGCAAGATAGATGCGAGCGACTTCAAGCCCGATCCCGCTTGATCCGCCTGTTATGATAAGGTGAGCCATAAAGTCGTTTCCAGAGCAATCGCAATATCACGTGAACAGTTTTGCGACCTGCTGCATATCGAGAGAGCCAAGACCGACATTTCGCTGCGTCAGATCCTGCAATATTTCGTCCGTCAGCTTGACGGCCTGCGCAATTTGTTCTGGCGTATGGTCGCTAGTCAAGAAGAACCGCAGACGCGCCATCCCTTCCTGCACGGCAGGATAGATGATGGGCAGCGCATTGATCCCCGCTTTTAGCAGCTCATTCGACAGCTGAACGGCGCGGAGAGAATCGCCCACGATAACCGGCACGACGGAATAACCGTCGCTCGGCCCCGTATCGAGGCCCGCCTGCTGTGCAAGCTGGAGAAACAGTTGTCCGTTTCGACGAAGTGAGGCCACGCGCTCCGGTTCTTGCTCCAGAACCAGAAGACTTGCGTGCGCTGCACTTGCCAGAGCCGGGGCAAGCCCGACGCTATAGACGAAGCCACCCGCCTGCGCCTTCAATATCTCGATGAGGGGCAGACTTCCGGCAACATAGCCACCGCAGCTGGATGCGGTTTTGGACAGAGTACCCATCCAGATATCCACGCTAGACGAGTCGAGGCCGAAATGTTCAAACGAGCCTCTACCGGTTTCACCCAGAACGCCGAGAGCATGGGCTTCATCCACCATCAGCCAGAAGCCGTATTTCGACCGAAGCCTGACCAGCTCAGGAAGATTGGCGATATCGCCATCCATCGAATACACACCCTCGACGATCACGAGAATGCGGTCGAAATCCCCTTCGATGCTGGATAGAATTTTCTCGAGATCGGCAGGGTCGTTATGCCGGAAAAAACGACGCGACGCGCCAGAGAGTTTGACGCCGGACAGAACGCTGTTGTGTATCAGCTCATCATGGATGACGAGATCCTTGGGACCGACGACGCAGCTGATGATAGTCGAATTTGTGAGATATCCGCTCACAAAACACACGGCTGCCTCGGTGCCATAGACGGAGGCAAGCTTCTGCTCGAGGATGGCGTGCAAGGGCCGTTCACCCGCAACAAGGCGGCTGGCGGATGCGGAAATGCCATAGTGGCTGATCGCCTCTGACGCAGCTTTCAGAACGTTCGGGTGCGTATTGGCACCGATATAGTCGTAGGATGCAAAATTGATGAGCTCGCGACCATCGATACGGGTGGTCGCACCGGCGGCACCCTGATGTGACCGGTAAAACGGGTTATCGACACCCGCAAGATCGCTGATGGCCTTTTGCGCGATGATCTTCTTGTATTCCGGCAGCTCATCAAAGCGTTTTGGCAGCTTTAAGAGATCGGGCGCGCGCCGGTTGATGCGCGCCATCCGGTTCTGGCCACTGGCACCCTGACGCTCGCGAAGAATGCCAACTAAGGCGGACTCGGACGTCGCGTCGCGCCGGTCATTCTGATCCGTGTCGTCAACCATTATGACCGATTTTTCTTTCCGAAACTGTCGCTGTATGTTTATCGGTGAGCTGTTCCACCAGCGATGTGCCGTTCACTGCATCGTCTGTGTCGTCAGAATTATCATTGGCGGTCACTTTTTCATACAGCTTTTGTACAATATCACCAACAGTCGCGCCATCTCCCATACCCGACAGTGGAATATCGATGCCGGTTTTCTGCTGGAAACCGACGCCCAGCTCCATTGCCATGAGACTGTCCAGACCGATGTCCTTCAAAACCTTGTCAGCCTTGACGCTGTCTTCTGCCACCTTCAGGATCGCAGCGATTTCACCCGCGAGGAAGCCATGCAGAATGGCGTGTGCCTCATCATTCGACTTGCCGGCCACCAACGCGGCTAGGTCGATCTGTTCACCGTCAACACCTGGAGAACCGCCTACAGCGTTGCGGGGAATGGCGGAAAAGAGCGGCTGCGATGTGATTGGCAGTGCCGCAGCGCTTGACCAATCCAGTTCCGCGATCATGACGGCAGCCTGATCGACCGCGCCCGTATCGTTCACGATGACGCGTTCGACGAAACCGAGAGCACCGCGCGCCTTTAGCGCGGTTTTCCCGAGACGACGAGACAGAATATCGCTGACATTGGAGTTGCGCGCCAGGAAGCCCGTATCGCCGATGGCACCGAAGCCGATGGCAAGTCCTGGCAGACCGGCACCTCGACGTTCACGTGCCAGTCCCTCGAGATAACCGTTCGCGGCGACGTAATTACCCTGACCGGGATTGCCGATCATCGTTGTTGCCGAAGAAAACAGGAGGAAGAGTTCCAGCTTGTCGGACCGTGTCAGGCGATCGAGGTTGCTTGCGCCCAAGGCCTTAACATCGATCACGGCGCGATTTTTCTCACGGTCAAGATTGGAAATCAGGCCATCATTCAACACCATGGCAGCGTGGACGACGCCTTTCACAGGCCCGTATGACCGAAGTTCCGTCAACAATGACTCGAGTGACGCTTCGACAGTGACGTCGCAGGCGTGAACGGTGGCCTTGATGCCAGATGCTTTCCAGGCCGCTATGGCGTCCAGCGTTTCAGAATCGGCCACGCCACCGCGTGTGGAAAGTGCGATATGGGTGGCACCTCGGCTGACGAGCCACTTTGCAGTCTCAAGACCAAACCCGCCAATACCGCCGACGACAAGATAGACTCCGGACGACAGTTTGAGCGCTTCGTGAGAGAACACCTGCACTTGATCCTGGCCCCTAATGGGAGGGCGCACGACGATCTTGCCGATGTGGCCTGCATTCTGCATTAGGCGGAATGCGGCACTCGTTTCATCGTAATTGAAGGCACGATATGGCAACGGCGTGAGTTTGCGCTCCGAGAACAATGTTCCGATGTCCGCAAATATACGTCGCGTTAGGTCAGGGGCTTTGACGAGCAACTGGTCCGCATCAATGCCGAAATAGGAGATGTTACGGCGGAACGGACGCAGCGCAAGCTTGCGATCCGAATAATAATCGCGCTTGCCAAGCTCCAGGAACCGACCGAACGGCTTCACGAGTTCGAAACTGCGCTCCATTGCTTCGGCAAAGAGCGAGTTCAGCACAAGCTCAACACCCTCCCCGTCCGTCACGCGCAGAACATTGCCGACGAAGGCAAGCGAACGGGAATCGAAGACGTGGTCAGCACCAAGCAGTGTCAGGAACCGGCGCTTCTCGACGGTACCCGCCGTTGCGATGACCTTGGCGCCCTTGAGCTTGGCAATCTGCAAGGCGGCAAGACCGACGCCGCCAGCAGCGCCGTGAATGAGGATCGTTTCTCCCTCACGGATGCGGCCCAGTTCCACCATCGCGTAATATGCCGTCAGAAAGGCAACGGGAACCGTGGCCGCTGCGGCAAGATCGATGCCGTGCGGCACCTTGGTGACTCCATCGCGGGCAACGACCATATGTGTCGAAAACGCCTTGGGACCAATGCCCATCACGTTATCGCCTATGGAAAGATCGGTCACAGCCAAGCCAACAGCGACGACTGTGCCAGCCATCTCCATTCCGATCGTCGCACCGGCAAAACCATCCTCCAGCGCCTCTTCGGGCAAGAGACCCATCGACCACATGACGTCGCGGAAATTGAGACCGGTTGCGGCGACTTTGACGACAATTTCGTCTGCGCCGGGAACAGGAACCTTATCCTGCGTCCAGACGATACTATCGACGCGACCGCTCGTTTGTTGCTGAATGGTCGCCGCTTCAAACGTTGTCGTTTTTCTAGCAGCATCGGAGACATAGCTTGGAACAGCACGGACCACCGACAACAGACCGGTCCTTGCGCTGCATACCCACTCCCGCTCAGGACCACTGTAAGCCAGTAGAGACATGACAGCGTTCGACGTCTGCACCTGAGAAAGTGCCGCATCCAACAGGAAGATATCGAGTTCTTCATATTCGTTCTGCAGCACTCTGGCGAATGTCCACAAGCCGCTTGAATTGGGATCGGCCAGATTGGATGCCGCAGGCGATCCACCGGTCGCAATGACCACCAGGCGGACCCGCGCACTGCCGTGTGCTCGTAAATGGTCTCGTGCCGCTTCAGCAAAGGCACTCAGTGTCAGAATAGCATCCTGAAGGCCGACCGAGTGAGCGCTTCCCGCGGAAAGCGCAAATATGACAGCGAGCGGATAGGATAGGCGTTCTGCAAACACCTGATCGAATGCAGCGCGCGCCTCGTCGGGCGGGCACAGCAGCGTTTTTGAGAAATCACCAGACAGGACAGGGTTATCGCCTTCTTTTTGCGTTACCTCGAACACCGATGCGAAAGACGACGCGCCGACATGGCCTGTGGTAGCTTTGGTGAATGTCGCAGCCTGTACCAGCAACAATCCACCCTCAGCGAAGTCAGATTGCTCAACAGCAGGCGTGCCAAAACCGCACTCTTTGAGAAGGTCTTCCCACTGGGTGGTGGACGCAAACAGGCCGGTCGGGAATTCCGCAGTCGTGCTCACGGAAAACCAGTTTTCCGTGAGGCCGAAAACAAAATCGGATAGAGCCGAAGATGAGGTTTCTGCGATTGCGACGCGACCAGCACTGGATGCAGCCGCCCGCAAAACGTCTTTTAATCCGCTATGCTGGCGGAAATGTCCATAAAGAGAACCGCTGGCGCTCACGACAACATCGGCGCGATCCAGTTGCGACACGTCATCGGGGGCAAGGCAGTCGACAGACGGATTGCGTTCAAACCCGATTTCAAGCGTGCGGCGGAGATGGTCGGAAGGTTCGACGATGACGAGACGGGCACCCTTCGAGGCACAAACATCCGCAAGGCGATTGCTGAACGCCATGGAGACGGCACCGGCTTCGACAATCGTGACGCCATCACCGGGAAAAACATCCATCAACGCAGCATTCACCGCATCAATGACAAGCTGTTCACGACGCCGTCCAAGTGCCGTATGGTGGCGCACATGGTCAAGGGTCGCGTCACTGAGGAAGGACGACGACTGGTCCGGCTCGCTATGCGAGCCTTTCGCCAGACGTTTAAGCGTTTCCCGATAAGCGTTGTTGATCAACACTGTTTCTGCAACGCGTTCCGGGAAGAGACGGTAGATTTCGTTCAACAGATCGCTGAGTGGTGGCAGGCCGCTGTCAGGCTGGATGGTCCAACCCGTATCGACGAATTGCGCGATCCCAGCATCTTCTAGAGTGTACAAGCCGCTGGAAAGGAAACATTGGAATTCGGTATCGCCAGGCAGCGACGACAAGAACACTGTCTGGTCTTTGCCCGCTATGAGCAGCGCGATATCGTGACAGGCCCGCTGAACAGCCGCGTCCAGAAGCAGCGTCGCTTCATCCGCCTGCGCCTTGGTAGCTTTAGCGAAAAGGCTAGCAGGCAAGGCAGCGACCGCTTGGGACGGCGTGTGGGACAAAATCTGCTGTCTTGCGACAGCCTCGTAATGGAAAGCGACCGTATCAAGCGTGCTGTGCTGCCGCAGCCAGGTACGACGGAAGCGGCAATCGTCCAGTGCGGCAACAAGGGTGCCGTCTTCAGCCAAGAGTTCTATACGGGCCTTCAGGCTGTTTGCGCTGAACCGCTGAATCTGAATGACTGCACTGACGATTGGTTGACCGGAAGACGCTGTTCGGACGGCTCCGAACCTCACTGGAATATAAGGTGCGCCATCGATTTCGCCCGTCAATGTACCAAAAAGTGCGACAAGTCCGTGGAAAGCAGCGTCGGTCGATACCGGGTCCATGCCGTAGCTGAGATATGGATGCACCGGGGACGCGGCCCGTCTCAGGTTGACGACAATGTGCCGATCACCAAAAACTTCGGCACGCTCAAGAAGTTGGAAGCATGGCGCATAGTCCAGCCCGAAGCTTCGCGCGGTTTCATAAGCTTGCACCGCAGAAATCGCCTGCGGCTTGCCGAGAGGCACAACGTTGAGTTCCGTCTTGCGGGAAAGCCCCACAGAACGACGACTGCGCGCTGTCACATGGATCGTCCAGCCGTCGTCGCTCATATATTCGCGAGATGCGATCTCGATCACCCCCGTCTCCGGGGATATGCGCGTCGAAAGCTCTGCCATCCGGTTGTCACGCAGCTCAAGTGGCCGGAAAATCTCCAAGTTGGTGATTTCCACTTCCGGGGTGCCATAATAGGCCCGTGCCGCCTGTACCGCGATTTCGATAAAGGCACTGCCCGGCATGATGGATTTTCCATCCACAACGTGACCGGCCAGATCAGGAAACAGCAGCGCGTCGATATGGTTTTTCCAGACAGACGCGTTTGGATCGGTGCGCCAACCAAGCAAAGTGTATGGTCCATCCGCTCCATCACGACCGAACACATTGATAGCGTCCGATGTCATATTTGGTCGATAGGTTGCGTTCTCGAAAGGCAATGGTGGTAAATCGATGCCGCTCATTCCCCGTGATCGCCCGGAAGTGTCGGCGACCTTTGCCCCATGGGAAATACCGCGCAGTGCTGACCGTTTTACTGGATCGACACCATTTGCTAGCCCCGGACGGGCGAGCGTCGGGAGAACCACGGCCGAAGCGGAACGTTTTTTAGCAGTTTCTGCGACATAGGTCGACAGGATCGGACGTGGAGAAATTTCCAAGAAAAGATTGCAACCTGCCTCAAGTGCGACATTGACTGCGGTTTCGAAGGCAATGGGTTCACGGACGTTCCGCCACCAATAGTTGGCATCCAGTTCCTCTCCATCGATTTCAGCCCCGGTGACAGTGGAAATGAATGTAACATGTCCGCTCTGAGGCGTAAGCAACGGAACCTCTTCAAGGAAAGCAGCTCTCTCCCCGTCGATCACTGGATGGTGGAAGGGGTAATTGATATCGAGAATGTGGACGGAGTTGCGCGTTGCCTGCGCGGCAGCCTTGAAGCCTCTTATCTCATCGACCGGGCCGGAAATCGTCACCGAATTATGGGCATTCGTTGCCGCGACCTTGATATTGTCGAGGCCGTGACGCTGCGCAAAGGCAACAGCTGATGGCTCCGACATTACCACCGCAGCCATCGTACCCATGCCCGCCAAAGCGTGCTGATGCTTGGATCGAATTGATACGATGGTCGTCGCGTCTTCAGCGCTTAGGATACCCGCTGCGTAGGCGGCGGCGACTTCGCCGACAGAGTGACCAAAGACGATATCCGGTTTCACGCCATAACTGACCAGGCAATCGGTCAGCGCCGCCTGCACTGCAAACAGCAACGGTTGGGCAATGCGTGTATCCCGTAGTTGTTGATCGAGGTCGTCTGCAAAGAGAAGCGCAGCAATGTCGATGCCAGCGCGCGCAGAGAAAAGCTGGCTGATATGATCAAACCTTGTTTTGAATTCTCCACTCTCACGATAAGCGTCGATGCCCATTCCGGCCCATTGCGAGCCATTACCGGCGTACACAAATGCCGTCTTGACCGCTTTGCCTGGAACTTCGCCAACCTGAAAGTCGGTATCGTGACCCTTATCGAAATAGGATGAAACAGCACTGGAAATATCCTCGGCGCTGTTACCTGCTGTTACAAACCGGTGTTTCAACAAAGAGCGATTACGGGTCGCAGAAATAATGTTGGCTTTTTGTGCGGTGGATGATGCCGCAAATCGTGCGTCATATTCTTCCAGCAATGTATGAAGAGCTGATTGCGTATGCGCGGAAAGGATGAACGTTCCCGCCTCGTCTGCAACACTTGCCTCAGCAACAGATGGTGGGTCCGAGATGACCACGTGCACGTTTGTGCCACCGAACCCGAATGAGTTGACGCCAACCATACGACGCTCAGCCCCTCGCTCAAGGGCTCGCCCAGCGCGGTTAACTTCGACATTTAGGTCATTGAAATCAATGTTCTGATTAAGAAGTTCTGCATGGAGAGACGCTGGTAAATAGTCGTTTTCCAACGACAACACCGCTTTTATCAGCCCAAGAATGCCTGAAGCGGGTTCCGCGTGTCCAATGTTGGACTTGATAGAACCGATAAGCAGCGGTTGCGACCGTACTTGTCCCAGAACGGAACCGATGGCCCAGAGCTCGGCGGGATCGCCGACCTTTGTACCGGTTCCATGACCCTCGATGAAAGCAAGCTGGCCCGGATCGATCCCGTTGTCGCTGTACACAGAGCGCAGGAGTTGCGCCTGAGCCTCACGTGACGGCAAAGATATACCATTCGTGCGCCCAGCCGAGTTCATTCCTGAGGCCACCAGCGTTGCACGACTTCGGCTTCCATCCCTCAGGGCGCGATCAGTACGTCGCAAGACGACGGCACCCGCACCTTCCGCACGGACGTAACCCTCACCATTGTCGCTATACGCCCGACATAGTCCTTCTGGAGAAAGCATACGGGCCTGCGAAAAGCCGATAAATGAGAAAGGATGCAACAGCAGATTCACGCCACCGACGATAGCGGTGTCAATTTCATCGTCACGCAAAGCGCGTTCAGCTTGATGTAGCGCCACCAGCGAAGACGAACACGCGGTATCAATCGTCATGCTTGGTCCGTTCAGGCCAAGGCTATGCGAGATTCGGTTTGAAATAATAGAGAGCGTGTTGCCCGTCATGAAATGAGGACCACCAGAGGCTGGGTCCTCTATCTGAAGATTGCCATTGTCCAAGGAAGACGCACCAATGTACACGCCGACTCGTTCTCTTTGCAGCTCGGCCTGCGAAATGGACGCATCTTCAAGCGCGCGCCAAACTGCCTGTAGCAGAATACGTTGCTGAGGATCCATGTAGGATGCTTCACGCGCGGAAATTCCGAATACAGCCGGATCGAAATCGTAAACGCCCGCCAAAATTCCTGCAGCGAACGTGTAGGCCTTGCCAGGCATCCCACGCGCTGGATGCCAGAAGCGGGCTTTCGACCAGCGCTCGTCCGGAATGGTACTGACGGCACAAATGCCCTGCCGCAAAAGCTCGAAGAGCTGATCAGCATCGCCTGCTGACGGCACCATGCAAGAACGGCCAAGAATCTCATACGTCATACATATCACTTAATCTCTAAAGGCATGCCCGTATTTCTCCAAGAACGGGTTAGCCATCCACATGTGTATCTTAAACGCCACCACAGGCTCCGTTTAAGTTTAGCCCCTTAGACCCGGAAACAAAAAAGGTTAGCAAATTTCCTGCACATCACATACTCCTTCGAACCAGGATAGTTCCATGCCAAACTTTCTGGTTGCAGAAAAGCTTTTTTATGGACTATCGGAGAGCACGCTAGCCATCTTTAACACTTTGTTGCTAATGGGTGGGTGCGTGCGAATTTTGCGTGACGGGGTGACTGTGAAGAAGGCTGGATTTTTATTGATTGGGCTTGGCTTAACCTCCTGCAACAATCTACCTGGTGACGGCCCCCTTGCATCTGACGTTTTGGAGCAATCCAGGCAGTCGATCAATCAACCTGGGTCACGACAGAATGTTGTGTTCGATATCGTTGATATCGACGTGAATTCGGCAACTCTCATTTCTGCCTTTGATGGAAAATTGCTGCAAAGCAGGTTTGGGATAGGCGGTTCCGTCAAGCGTCCTGTCATTGGTATCGGCGACCAGCTCAAAATCACCATATTCGAGGCGGGATCGGATGGATTGTTTTCCACAGGTGACTCCAAGCAAACGACATTGGACATCGTGGTTCAACCAGATGGAAAAGCCGCGATACCCTATGTCGGTCTCGTTTCTTTTGCCGGAAAGACACTAGAACAGGCCCGCCAAACAATCCTCGGTGCCTTGAAAAGCAAGGCCGTTGAACCGGACGTGATAATCAACAGTGCCGCAACTGCATCCCGAAATGTTACTGTTTCTGGTGCTGTCAATAGTCCAGCTGTCGTCCCACTCAATCTCGTCGCAGAGACTATTATGGAAGTTATCGCCAAGGCGGGTGGCCCGAGCGCTCAACCCTATGAGAGCTACGTCACTTTAACACGACAGGGAAAGACTGGAACGGTTCTACTCAAAACCCTCCTTCAGAACCCGCGTGAAAATGTCTACCTCCAGCCAGGCGATCAGATTTTCGTGACGCGTGAACCACGAACCTTCACCGTCCTTGGTTCTGTCAAAAGCAATAGCCGCATCGAGTTTGGCGCTAATGACTTGAATCTGCTTGAAGCAGTAGCGCTGGCGGGCGGTGGCTCCTCTGAAACCAGTGATATGAAGGGCTATTTTGTATTCCGTTACGAGGAGCCTGACATCGTGATGGATCTCCTCGGCTCGCAGCGTTTCAATGAGCTGACAAAGAAAGGTATGCGCACTGATAAACTCGGGCGCTATCCAATCGTCTATCGTTTCGACATGACAAGAGCGGGCAGTATGCTCACTGGTCAAAACTTCGATATCAAGGCGCGAGACGTTATTTATGCGTCACGTCATCCATCCGTTGATTTTACCCGATTCGTTACCATCATCGGGCAACCTATCAGCATTGTTTCAGGCGGTGCTGGCGTCTACAACAACTTCAACAATTGAGTTTGGCAGCGCAAGGGCGTCTGGGCTCTTAATCAGCCACGAAGGCCAAACCAACTGCGGATGGTCTGAATGATGTATCGACGTATTGAAAAAGGTTGTACGCCAATTTTGCTGTAACCGGCCGACGTTAGGTAGAAGTGCTTTATCCCTTCTCGTTCCCGATAGCGCATGTATCCCATGTTGAGGGCGACCACGATGGCAGGTGTCATTGTGGATTCCCATGAGATATCCCCGGCAGGTACGTCCTCCGCACCGGCCTCAAACAGTCGCATCAAAACATCTTTCAGATCTTCACCCACTGCGACAGGGTACAGAAACTGAACGTTGAGTGAAAGCCGAATGTTCGTATCTTACGAAGTGACATCGTTTCCGTGTTCTGCGAGTGAA
This sequence comes from Agrobacterium rosae, assembly GCF_002915175.1. Lineage (GTDB taxonomy): Bacteria > Pseudomonadota > Alphaproteobacteria > Rhizobiales > Rhizobiaceae > Agrobacterium > Agrobacterium rosae. The sequence goes on from NZ_NXEJ01000013.1 coordinate 203,585, forward strand.
ATCCTGTGCTTCGCAGTTGTTTTCTCTTAAAGAACCACAGGCTGCCAATCCCGTGCAGCAGCATATTGTCGCAGAATGACGACAGGCATAGGGTTGAGGTGGGATGACTGACGACATGGCAGCAGCCGAAAACAAGTGGCAGAGAGCGAAGAGCGCAGCCCTCCATGCATTTTCTGACCGCCCTGTTGCAATACGCATCATCGCAAAACCACACCCGACCAGACGAGTCTGCATTATTCACCTCCACAGAACTGACCGTGTTCCTGGAATTCTCGTCCGATCGTTGCTAATGGATAAGGCGGGAAAGGGCATGTTCTACGGATGGATGCCGGTCGGCTTGGAGGCGATTTCGCTCGATTTGAAAAACGAGCGGGGTGAGACGGAGCCTGTGCAATTCACGGTCCGTGGTTTAACGCTCTTGGAGATGGTCGCGCGGATCGTCGTTCATGACCCGAAGGCGACGGTTCAACTGCTTCGCCTGCTGGCAGTTGGGAATATAAGGGGTTTTCAGTTTCGAGTGGTGCGACTGTGTGACGGCTTGAATGAACCGAGCTACGCAGATTGGAGGAGCGTTCACAGGTATGCGCGCCCCTCTGTGCCACACCAAGATACCAGTCTGGTTGTGCCAGAGGTCCTTGTTTCGATCGTCGGCGATCCTACGCTTGCGACAGCAACCAGACATTCGCTCAGTTTGCAAAGCTATCGACATCTGACGGAGGTCGCCGTCTCACAGCTGACGTCCGATCGGGATATGCGCGCGTCGGGTAAAATATGGATCTGTCTGCCTGCCGGTTTCACGCTTGACGAGGATGCCGTGGAAAGCCTCACGCGTCCCTTGATCGATAACTCCGACATCGTCGGTGCTTACTGCGACGAGGACAGAATAGACGGGAATGGGCGGCTGGTTGAGCCGTTTTTCAAACCCGCGTGGAACGCACCTCTTGCGAAGTCAGGTTGGCTGGCACCGGATGGGGCTGCCATTCGGCTTTCCAGCCTGTCGGACATCGGAAGCCTGGGCACTACGTCAGCGGGTGATCTTTTGCTCGCCGCGGCCCGTCATGGCGACATTGCGCATGTGCCTGTCCCACTGTTGCATCGACCGGCGAAAAGACTGCCCGCTAGCGTTGAAAAGCCGGGTTTGAACAAAGGCCCCTTGCGAGTAAGCGTCGTCATTCCGACACGCGACCGGGCCGACCTACTCTCGGTCTGCCTCGAGGGTCTCTTTGCCAAAACGACCTGTGATGAATTGGATGTGATCGTGATCGACAATGACAGCCGGGAACAAGCGACACTTGACCTGTTTTCTGGGTATGGATCACGAATACGCAAGATTACGATGCCTGGTGCCTTCAATTTCGCGAAGGCATGCAATCTCGGCGTCGCTCAAGCCCGGCACGAGTTGATCCTGTTGTTGAACAATGACGTTACCCCGCTGCATCGCGAGTGGCTGCAACGCATGGCGGTCGAGCTGGAAGACGATTGTGTCGGGGCCTGCGGCCCTCTCCTTCTCTTTCCAGATGGTTTTACCCAGCATGCCGGCGTTACCATAGGCGCTGGTTCAGTGGCACGTCATAGCTTCCACTTCCGTCATCCCTCAGCCAACGAGGACGAGCAACTGATATCTCAAAGACGTGAGATCAGCGCCGTGACCGCGGCATGTCTTTTGACGCGAAAAATTCTGTGGAGTGACGTCGGCGGCATGAATGAAGAAAATCTGGCGGTAGCATTCAACGACGTCGACTACTGCCTGAAAGTTCGTGAAAGTGGAAACAAGATCATCTGGACGCCGCACGCCCGGCTTACTCACCTTGAATCGGTGTCTCGAAAAGCCGATGATACACCTGAGAAACTGAGGCGCTTCGCAAAAGAAGAAAAATACATGCATGAGCGCTGGGGAAAGGTGTTGTTGAACGACCCCTATTATAATCCGAACCTGTCACTTTCTGCGGGAGATTTTGTGTTGGATGCGTTGCCAAGGGACTTGTCTCCCCGTCTGGCAGATGCTGCCAGGCAAGCAAACTGATGACTCACACTGAACCAATGCGGTCTTATTTCGCAAATCTTCTGCCGCAACCGCGCCTGCGCGCCGGTGGCAACAATGCTCCGCGCAAGGAGATCAAGAGGGTCATCCTCTTTGGCCGCCACCCCAATCCAACAGCCGATTATTATTTCTCGGCCCGTCTGTCGTCAGCCTATGGGTCGGACTTTCATCTTGCCGATATCAGAAACGTGGATTTCAAAAAAATTGATCCAGACGGCGCTTTTGTCATTGTCTGCAGATACGCTTCGTCCCGGGTCCTCGACTGGATATCAGAGCATCAAGAGAAATTGGCCGGCGTCGGTTTGTTTTTGGACGACAATATCCCTGCCATTATCACCGGAGAGGATGCGAGCATAGCCTATCGCCTCTTCCTGTTTTACCGGGCACTTTTGCCGCTCCGGCGGTTAAACCGGCATCTTGACACTGTTTGGGTCTCTACACCCAAGCTTGCCGCGTGCCTTGCTGATGTCGAAGCGGTAATTCTGCCCCCCTCACCTCCAGAAAACCTTTGGAGGACGACGCGTTCCAGTGATGCCGGACAAGACATTCTGATTGCTTACCACGCCACCTCTGTCCACTATTCAGAGCATCTTTTCCTGCGTCCCGTGATTGCCGATGTTCTGGCACGACGACCCCAGGCGAAATTCGAAGTATTTGCAGGCAAAATGGCTGCGCGTATCTGGGAGGGTATGGAAAGGACTGTTGTGCGGACGCCAACATCTTGGAGCGAATATGTTGAAGAAACGATAGAACGACGGATCGACATCATGCTCGTTCCATTGACACCCTCTCTTGTTAACGATTGCCGGGCACCAACAAAAAGGATCGATGTTGCGAGAACTGGAGCGGCTGGCGTTTTTTCCGCCTGTGAGGCCTATGGGTTCCCAGATGGAGGTGACGAAATCCTTTTGCCAAACGATCCTAAGGCATGGGTTGAGGCAATTATCTCGCTCCTGGATAGACCAGACTTGCGGACCGAGACAGCAATGGCAACCCGCAATCTTGTCGAGGCCATGGTTCCCACCTCTCTCTGGAAAACCTAAAAATCTTCCGACACACACAGGTTACAAGGCTTGCGGTTGGGTCAGTCAAAACACCGCAATTTGCTTCTTCTAACTCGCTTGCATCGACTTGACTGACGAAGCATCAATGGTTCGCTCCCTAGCAGGCCGTTACTGAGAAAAACCTCGTCTTTTTTTGCGCGTGGGCTCACGACGACGCCGACAAACCCTATTTTTGTATCCGACATGGTCAATGACAAGCATTCTCACAAACACCTCCGCAGCAACGGCGCTGCAAACGTTGCGGACAGTCTCCGGCGCACTGGAGAAGACCCGTGCCGAGACCTCTTCAGGCTTCCGCGTTGAGGCTGCATCAGACGGCGTTGCTTATCGGTCGATCGCGACCACCATGCGCTCGGACAGCAAAGCGCTCTCCGCTGTACACGACGCCTTCGGTCTCACCGCTGCAAATGTCGATGTGGCTTATACGGGAATGGAGGGTGCCGTTGATCTCGTGTCAGAGTTCAAGGCCGCATTGGTGTTGGCCAAGGAACCTTCTGTCGACAGGGAAAAGATCGACGCGCGTCTGGCCGGAGCTTCCGCGGTTTTCCAACCAGATGCTGCGTTATCAACGAATGCCAACAGGACTGGTACACGAAATCGGCCTGCCAGCGCATCGGGCGATGCCTGACGCCTACGTTACGGCTCATCATCTCCGCGACATGTTGAACCAAACCTCGCTTGAGGATTGCCTGGCATGGAGCAGCGAACCCGGCCTTCTGCCACGCGTACCTGCCGGACCAGATCGAGGAAAACCCTGGATCGCATTAGCCTCGAAGCTCTTAATGCGTTTATCGCAGATAGGGATGTGGACGTGCGCCTCAGCGCACAGACTGAACTGGCCCGTCGGAATGACGACAAGCCATCTCAGGATGCGGAACCAGCGCAACGGACGCTTGGATTCGAATGAGCAAGAGGTATCCGGACACGCCCGATGGTCGATACTTCGTCGTAAAAGAACGGCTGTGGCGTCGCAGCAATCCTGCACTTGATGAATTAACTCGTGCGGCACTGGTCAAGGATTTGATGGCTGCACGCCGGGCGGTTCGCGACGCATCGGCAGGATCGCCAGAGATGAAAGAAGCCCGCGAGAAAGTGGATGCAGCCAAGGTCGCGCTTGGTGAACGCGGCCCTGTCTGGTGGAATGACGGCGCACCGGATTTCAATCGCCATTTGGCCAGGAACACTCCATACGCAGCCTGGTTCAAACAGTCGGAAATGGACTGAGATGTCATGGCACCTAGAATACGAAAATCTAACCCGCTGAGCGAAGGACAAAGAGATGGAATTTGATCTGGCGCGGTTCATCAAAGCGCAACAAGACACGTACGAAAAAGCCTTGCAGGAGTTAAGCGACGGACAGAAGAAGTCTCACTGGATGTGGTTCATCTTTCCGCAAATCCACGGACTTGGTCGATCGGAAACTGCCCGCTTTTACGCGATCTCTGGACGTTCTGAAGCCGAAGCCTACCTCAACCATCCTGTTTTAGGAGCCCGTTTGGAGGAGTGTACGTGCGCCATGCTCAGCCATCCCCGCCTCAGTGCACACGACATTCTTGGCTCTCCCGATGACCTCAAGTTTCATTCCAGCATGACGTTATTTGGCATCGCTGCCCAGAGTGGTTCGTCATTCGAGACCGCCCTTCACGTTTTTTATGGAGGTGAAGGCGATCAAGCCACGCTTTCAGCGTTGAAAAACGATGGATGATCAGACGCTTACCGACTTTTGCAAAAGTCAGACTTAAACTGGAATTCGGCCGCGTGAATTAGCTTCCGCGTAAAGCTATTTCAGGGGTGTCGCGGTGCCCAAACCTAAATTCCGATACGTCAAGGATGCATTTTTGCTCCCTTTACGATCTTATCGACCACCTTCTTTTCGGCTCTAAGTGCCAGTCCTACCAGTTTCGAATTGTCTGGGCCGAACTGGGCGAACACCTCCCTGTTGGCGGCGTCGTGCCCTGTTGAAAACATCTCCTCGATATAAGCCGAGGCTGTAACGTCGCGGTCGAGAACCCGCCTATGAATCGTGCGCAGCGTATCCTGATCCGCGGCGAGGACCACGATTGGCTGGATCGTCATGGGATTGTAGACATGACCAACCGCATCCCGATATGGTTCGCCGATGATGGCTGGTGTCTGGGCAACGATGCCGCTGGTCAGGAAGGCGGTGACGTTCAACTTCTGCCAGGTTGCGAGGTCATTGCGGATAACGATTGCGATCTTGGTGTCGAACATGCGGTTGAACTCCATTCAGGGTATCGAGGGAAAAGAAGACCTAGCTCCGAGCAAGGCGGGCGGTCTTGAACGTTCGTGCAAAGTCGGATTTGCCGACGGCATGCGTATCGCTGCGCCCTCTCATGGTGTTGAGCGGATTGAAGCCCGGTTTCATGGCAACGCATTTTCGCCGCATCGTCACGACACCTACGCGTTAGGGCTGACGCTCCACGGCGTACAGACATTCCGCTATCGCGGGACCGAGCGTTTCAGCAGCCCCGGAAACGTGATCGTGCTGCATCCCGATGAGCTGCATGATGGCGCTGCAGGTACCGAGGATGGGTTGATCTATCGGATGATCTATCTGCCTCCCGACCTGATTGGCGCAGTCAATGGTTACAGTCGCGCCCTTCCATTCGTTCCCGATCCGGTCGTTGCCGACATCGGACTCTGGCAGGCACTGGCAGAGATTCTTTCCGATCTGAGCGAGGAACCAAGTGACCTGATCATGGACGACGTCGTGATGCGGCTGGCATCGGGTCTTTCTCGCAAAGCAGGTGCGCCGCCCAAAAGCATCACCAAGTCGGCGCGGTCGGCTGTTCTCCGTGCCCGCGACTTCATCGAAGGGCATTGCAACGATATCGTGCGCTCAGAAGCACTGGAAGCTGCGTCTGGGTTGGACCGTTACGAACTGGCCAGACAGTTTCGCAGAATGCTGGGTACCAGCCCGCATCGATACCTCATCATGCGCAAACTCGAACTGGCGAAAAGGTCTATTGTCAGTGGGAACGGGTTGGCGCAGTCGGCAGCAGATGCGGGTTTTGCTGACCAGGCACATTTTACCCGCCATTTCCGCAAAGCTTTCGGTATGACGCCAGGTCACTGGCTGGCAATGCGTTCTGCAAGCTCTGGCTAAGTTTGATTGTGTTCGAACTGCCACCGGACGCGATACAAGTTTATTGAAGGACGGTCGCGGGCGAATACTATCCGCCCGCTTATGCATCATGCTGCATCGATTACGGGATAGTCCGTATAACCTTCAGCGCCGCCGCCTGCATAAAAGAGAGCAGGTCTCACGTCATTGAGCCGGGCGCCGGTCCTGAGGCGCGGCACAAGATCGGGGTTGGCGAGCGCCATGACGCCCAGCGCCTCAATATCGGCAAGTCCCGCGGCCACATCGGCACCGATCTGTTCACGCAAACGACCGGGGCGGTTGAGGACCAGAGGGCCATCGAAAGAGCGGCGGATATCTTCTAAAAGCGAATCTGTGCGGGCATAGAGGATGTGAATATAGGCCAAACCCATCTTGCCGAATTCAACAGCGAGATACCGGTAAAGATCGTCATTGTCCTGAGCTTCGGCGATGCCACCCGTCGGAACACCGGGAGAGAGGCGAATGGCGGTTTTCTGTGGGCCGATGGCATCAACGACCGCACGGACGACATCAATTGCAAAGCGCGCCCGGTTTTTCAACGTGCCGCCGTACTCATCGGTGCGATGGTTGCTGTCCGGGGCGAGGAACTGGTGTACCAGATAGCCGTTCGCACCGTGGATTTCGACGCCATCTGCACCGGCTTCGATAGCGCGCTTTGCGGCATAAGCAAAATCCGCAATCGTATGCTGGACTTCCTCCGTCTCCAATGCGCGAGGTTGTGGCACCGGCTGCATCCCGCCCATCGTGAACATGAAATCTCCGGACGCGATTGCGGAAGGAGCAACGGGCTGGCGATGATGCGGCGTGTTATCAGGGTGAGACCGTCTGCCAACATGCATGAGCTGTATGAAAAGGCGCCCATCTGCTGCATGGACGGCGTCAGTGACCTTCCGCCAGCCAGCGACGTGCTCGTCAGTGTAAATACCAGGGGTCGCCAGGTATCCTTGGCCATCGTCAGACGGCTGGGTTCCTTCGCTAATCAGTAGCCCGAGCGATGCTCGCTGTGCGTAATATTCCGGCGCGAGGTCTCCGGGTGTTCCGTCAAGCTTGGCGCGGCTGCGGGTCATCGGTGCCATGGCCAGACGATGCGGCAGGGTAATCCCGCCAAGTGTGAATGGGCTCCAGATATCGGTCATCAGATTCTCCGGTGAAAGGTGTAGGGGTAGCTGGCGAGCCTCCTCGCCAGTTGCGGTTCAGTAATTTGGCTTGGCTGTCCGTCGGTCTTGTTAGCTGGCCGAAGCAAGACTCTCCGCAAACTCACGGTAGCTGTGCAGCGGGCGCTTCAGCATCGCCACAAGCCGTTCGACATCGCCTTCATTCGGGATCATGCCGTCGGTGACGTAGCGTTCTGCCATCAAACGCATTTCATAAGCGGTCCACTTCGGCATAAAGCTCGCCATGTTCTGTTCGAAACCCCCCGGATCATCACCGCCATAGACGATATCGCGACCCAGGACCTCGGACCAGATTGCAGCAACATTGGGTCCCGTAAGCGTGTCGGGACCGACAAGATTGATCGTTTCGACTGGCAAGAGTTCGGAGGCCTGATCTCGGCGGATCAGTTCGATTGCAGCGACCTCGGCAATATCGCGCGCATCAACCATTGCAACGCCCTTGGAGCCGATCGGCATCGGATATACGCCGTGATTGAGAACGACATCCTTGATCATTATCTCGTTGTCGATGAAGTAGGTCGGGCGCAGGATCGTGGCGCTGAATCCCATCTCGCTCAGCATACGTTCGCCACCCGCCTTCACCGCAAAATGCGGGACGTTGACGGAGTTTTCGGCGTTGAACACCGAGAGATAAACGACGCGTTCGACACCCGCCTCTTTGGCAATGTTGAGGGTGATGAGAGCCTGAGTGAACTCGTCGCCCGTGACAGCATTGAGAAGGAACAAGGTGCGGACACCTTTGAATGCATCGCGAAGAGCATCGAGGTCGAGCAATTCGCTCTGGGCAATCTCGACGCCCTCCGGAAAGTTTGCCTTCGCGGCGTCGCGCGTCAGAACACGAATCTTGGCGTTGCGTTCAATGAGTTGGTTTACGACGTGGCGGCCAACACGGCCGCTGGCACCGATTACGAGAATGGTCATGAATGTAGCTCCTTGTGAGGCCGCTAGGGCGCTGTTGACATCTCCAAAGTTAGATGATCCAAATTTCCTCAAATAGACAGAATTTCTGGACGCATCGTCTCACAGGTGGAACACATGGATTTGCTCGCACTGGCGGATTTCAACCTTGTTGCTAGGCATGGCGGGTTCGGCAAAGCAGCGCGCCACGCCGGGCGGCCGAAAGCCACACTATCCCGACGCGTGGCCGATCTTGAGGCGAGCCTGGGTCTTCGGCTCTTCGAGCGCGGCGCACGAGACCTCAAATTGACGGAAGAAGGTCGAGCCCTCTTCGAGCGGACCACGCAACTGCTGACGGAGCTGGAAGAAACGGCAACTGCTATCGCATCAGGGGGTCAATCGCCACGTGGACGTTTGCGCATCAGCGCCCCGCTCATGTTTGCACAGGCAGCCTTGGGAAAGCTGGCTGCTGGATTTGTGCTGAGATATCCCGAGATGCGGGTCGAGATCGTCGTGGAAGATCGCGCCGTGGATATGATTGAGGAGGCTTACGATCTTGTCATCCGCGTCAATCCTCAACCCGATGTCAACCTCGTTGGTCGGGCTTTTCTTCGTGACCGACAGGTCGTTGTTGCTGCTCCAGGCCTCGCCTGGCCGGAGCCGGATAAGGGAGTGCCATCAGTGGTTCGCAGCTTGGTCGGCAGGCCAGACACTTGGAATGTGGTGACGGGTTCAGGGCCTGCCAAGCTTGCGACCAAGCCGGTGCTTGGTATGTCGTCGAACACGATGCTGCGGGATGCGGTCTTGATGGGTGCGGGCGTCGCACGGCTGCCGCTTTCTTTGGTCAGCAAAGACATCGCCTCCGGTCGTCTCCATCACTGGGGCGATGTCGAGGGTGCCGAAACGGCACTTTGGGCGCTTTACCCTTCGCGGCGTCTGCTCAGCGCGCGTGTATCAGCCTTTCTCGATTATCTTAAAGAAGCCTTTCCGCAAGGAACGCCGGAAGAACTCGCCGCCTATTTGAGCTGACGTAGAGCGTCTACACTGTACGGCCTCCAAGCGGCCTCAAGCCTATCAGAGACGAGGTTTAAGCGCTGGTGCGCGCCCAGAATCGCCTGAGTTCGGTTCGCCCCTCGGTTCTATCAAGAGAACCTTCACCTCGTCTCTAGCCCGTGGTCGATGCACCACGCCCTTGGGAACGACAATCATCTCGCCGGCTTTCACGGTTCGAGACGGCTCGCCTTCGATGTCGAGCTCCATCTCTCCCTCCAACACAAGGAAGAAATCATCAGTCGTGTCATGCTTGTGGAACGGATATTCGCCCTTGAACTTCACGACCATCACATCGTTCTCGTTGTAATCGGCGATCACATGCGGATCCCAGTGACCTGAAAACAGGCTAAGCTTCTCGTCGAGATTGATGGATTCCATTTGCTATCCTTTGTTGGCTTGAAAGCAACCGCTCAGCCCAACAGTTACACTGGACATCGAACTGGGTATTGAACGATCGTGCAAGCACGACTGGTTCCTGTAGAAGGGTTGCGGAAAAGGCTTCAGATCGCGGAAACATTTTCCAGAGCGGAACGTCGTAATTCATTGATAAGGACGACCTTCCCCTGCATGCTTCCCCGCCCTGCCCTGTCATGGGCAGCGGAGGCCTCAGCCATTGGGAACGTACTGTCGATCACCACCCGGATCGTGCCGTCATCGAGCAGACGACCCGCCTGTGCCAATTGTGCACCATTGGAGCGCACCTGAGCCGTTGATACGACAATGCCGCGTCGTTGGGCCTCTTCATGGCCGGAGAAGCCGAGCGGATTGACCAGATAGAGCGCGCCACCTTTCTTGATGACATTCAGGAAGCGCTCCATGTTCGAGCCACCAACCGCGTCGATCACCAAATCGACATCCCGCATGACCCTCTCGGCTGACTGCTTCGTATAGTCGATGAACTCGTCTGCTCCGAGATCGGCAAGAAGCGTCTCGTGCCTTCCGGAAGCAACAGCAATGACTTGGGCGCCCTTCCATTTCGCCAACTGAACCATCAGGTGTCCTACCCCACCGGCAGCGCCATTCACGATTACGGTCTTGCCATCGAGCCCTACTGGTGAATGGTTGAAGCTCTGGAACGGGTTCGGCTCATCGTGGCCAAGCTCTACGAGAAACTGCCATGCCGTCAGCAGCGACATTGGAGCGGCGGCGGCATGCACATGATCGACACTTTTAGGTTTCAGTGCGAGATCCGAGGCCGGGACTTTTACATAGTCGGCATAGGCATTGCTGCCGGTCATGAGGTCGTGGGGGAAACGCATCATGCCATAGACCTCGTCACCGACGCCGAATGCTTGGACATCCTCCCCGACTGCGCTGACGACACCGGAGATGTCTGTTCCCAAGATCAATGGAAAGACAGGGTTGGGTCGCCACTCCGGCGGAAGCGCACGGTAGCCGTCCCGCAAATAAAGATCAGGGGGATTGAGACTTGCCGCATGCACCCGGACAAGGACCTCGCCCTGTTTGGCAACAGGCCGCGGAGCCTCTTCGTAACGCAGGACCTCTGGGCCACCAAATTCGTGCAGGCGCACTGCTTTCATCATCTCGGTCATATCAAACTCTTTCAAATTGAGATTTCGCTGACCAGATGTACGTGCATCCTTCGAGATTGATAATGTCGCTCAATTTCGCTTTACTAGTGCCATGAAGGAACAAATTGGAGTCGAAAGGCTGACCGGCTTGATCGCCTTTGCGCGCGCCGGATCGCTGGGCAGCTATACGGCGGCAGCGCGGTCGCTTGCCATCTCGCCATCAGCGGTCAGTAAAAGCGTCCAGAGACTGGAAAGCCACCTGGGCGTTTCGCTGTTCACCCGAACGACGCGATCTCTCACTCTCACCACTGAAGGCCGTGACCTGCATGAACGCGCACTGCGGCTGCTACGGGATGCCGAGGACATCGAGCAGGCCGCAAAGTCCGTGCGTTCCGAACCGGCGGGAACCTTGCGCATTGCGGCTTCACTTCCGATTGGCCTGCATGTCATTTCACCTTTGCTGCCTAGGTTTCGCGCACGTCATCCAAAGGTTTCGATCGATCTCAGACTGAATGATCAGAGGGTGGACCTTATCGAAGAGGGTATAGATCTGGCTGTTCGCATCGGCGACCTTCCCGACTCCCGGCTTCTATCACGGAAACTTTCTCCGCATCTGCTTTGCTGCTACGCCTCCCCGGAGTATCTGGCAGCCTATGGCACGCCAACCCACCCCGATCATCTGCAGCAGCACCAGACGGTCAACCTGCGCTACCAGAGCAGTGGTCGATTGTTCCGTTGGCCATTTAAGTTCGGCGAGCGAGACATCGAGATCGTGCCGTCGTCGGCAATCATCGTCGATGCGAGCGAGGCTGTCATAACAACGATCGCAGCGGGAGCGGGAATAGGAATGGCGACGAGCTTCATGGCCGCGCCATGGGTGGACCGTGGTCAACTGGTCCCTGTCCTATCCGATTTCTCTGTCGAACGTCACAACATCACAGCCGTCTGGCCGGAAAGCCGCCGGACCAACCCCGCTGTGAGAGCCTTCCTGAGCATCTTGATGGAGAGTTTTGGTAAAAGGGAGGGATAAGCAAGATCAGTTTCAGTTCCTCGTCTGCCGTCAACAGGCTCGTTGACTTGGAAGAGATGAGCCACCATTTGTGTGACATGCCGAAGTGTGAAAAAGATGAGAGCGAACTGGTCAGGACATGGACGCTGACAGCCACCGTAACAATGGGATCGGCCGTTCGGGCGAAAGGCGTTCCTGAGGAAATACAAGCAAGGCTGCCTGCGATCTCTAAAAAGTCGATCTCGCTGGTGGGCGTCGATCTCACACTGGCGATGACAGCCAACGAAAAGACCTAATTCAACGCGGCAGCGGCTATCCGGACTGTGTTCGGTCCACCCCTCTTTCATGAGACGGCTGGTCCCTGCATTCAGGGCAGCGATCGGATTACGCAAATCATGTCCGAGAACGGCGATGAACTGTTCGCGCAGTTCGGCAATCTCACGCTCGCTCTCCAGCAATGCCGCTGTCGCTCTCAACCGTTCCTCAGTGTCGAGATGATAGGCAATGAGTTCTGCAAACAGCTTGAAAGTTCCGAGAACCTGTGGATTTTTCACCTTCGCGGGGTTTGGGTCGATTACACAAAGGGTTCACTGTTTCCTCCCTCAGCACCGAAGACGGTGCCTCAGCTCCGCAGCTTGATCTTGGATTGTGATAGTGACGGTCTGGAGTTGGACTGCATTAATCTTGAACGGAACCAAACGCCCTGTGTTGAATTTTTTAAGACACCCCACAGGAGGCCGTATATGAACAAGGACACGAAAGCTCAGAGAGCAATCGAAGAGACTGACAAAAAGCCAGTTGATGGCCAGGACCACCCCGCCGCCGGCCCTCATGCGAAGAAACATTTGACTGACGAGAGCAAGACACCGGGCACCAGAGCGCTGGCTGATCGCGAAGATGAAAGTGTTTCTCCAGGCGGTGGCTAAACCGTCGTAGGAGCTTTCGCAAGCCAATCGCGCACCACCGCACTCAAATTTGATTGGCATCGAGGGCGGTCCGCCTCCGAAACCCAATCGGCATATTCCTCGGCTTTGCAGAAGGAACTAATACACGCACATACAGTTAGACAGTCTCTACAACTAAAAATTTTATGAGGAGACTTTCCAATGGGCCGTGGCATATTACTCTGGATGCTGGGTATTCCCCTTCCAATCATCATCCTCCTCGCCATTTTTCTAAGATAGGAATGGGGATGTCATTATCTAGCGCCACGGGTGCAATGCCCGTCGAATCATCCCAGACTGCGATGTCGTGGGGTCCCATCATCGGTGGAGCCGTCGCTGCGACAGGTGTCACACTGATACTCCTGCTCCTTGGCTCGGGATTTGGTCTCACCATGGTCTCTCCATGGTCGGGAGAGAGCAGTTCGGCTGCTACTCTGGGTGTGACAGCGGCGATCTGGCTGATCGTCGTTCAATGGCTATCTTCGGCACTTGGCGGATATCTGACTGGGCGACTGCGGACCAAGTGGGCAGCCGTCCATACGGACGAGGTGTTCTTTCGCGACACCGCGCATGGGTTCCTGAGCTGGGCTCTCGCCACCGTTCTGGTCATGGGCTTTCTCGCGTCTTCGCTGACGTCTCTCGCCGGAGCCGGTGCTTCTGCCGTAGGTTCTGCCGCATCGACTGCCACCATGGCGGGAGCCGCATCGGCCGCGTCGTCGACCGACGGTGCTGATCTATCGACTTCGTATTTCACCGACGCACTTCTGCGGCCGGAACGGGTAACGGCAGAAGCGATGACAGACAACGCTGCAGCAGTGTCCGAGGTGTCGCGTATTCTCCTCCACGGAGCCGCAAATGGTGAAGTAGCTGAACCCGATCGTGCATACGTCGCCAGCATCGTTTCGGCAAGAACAGGTCTGAATGAGGCGGACGCTCGTGCGCGTGTCGATACAGTGCTCGGCCAGATCGAAGCGGCCAAGGTGAAGGCGCAGGAAGCAGCCGATACCGCACGCAAGGCAGCGGCAACCACCGCTCTCGTCGGTGCAATCTCATTGCTGGTTGGAGCGTTTATTGCTTCGGCCGCGGCAGCACTTGTCGGCAAGCAGCGTGACGACGAAGAAGACCTATTGATCTCACGCGGTTAATCAATGTCCGACAACCTATGGGGTGCCACTGGCACCCCATTGCTTTTTCGAACGTCTATGAACCGTTCGATCCGGTCCGCGAAGCGGTCAGTGGTTTTGTTAAGCCGTCAGGTCGTGAAGATCGGTCGTTATCGCCGGAACGACTGAAAACTCTGAAAACCGGACATCCAGCCCACCGCGCTCCGGTGTGCATGCTGTCAGCCCGACGAGGTAACGAGACACCTCTGGAAACGGGGCAAGACGCAGCAATGGCCACATTCTACCGTCGACCGCTCTTGGCAGCGGAAGGAGACATTGAGATGCGAAACCAGTCGGCCCGCATCCCATAATCGCTGAATGCGCATCACCAACTCTTTTGCAAAAGTTCGCCTGATGGAGCGCAGGCGTAGAAACCTGCTGTGGGTCCATATGCGTGGCTCGTTGCTAGAGCGAATGCAGGACGCGCGCCATCTTCGGGTGAGTGCCCCGCTCCGTTGCCCGTCATATCAGTCGATGTGAGGCCGGGGTCCACCGCATTGACTTTGATCCCCTCCCGATCCAGCTCCTTCGCGAGCTTTACGGTCAACATGTTCAGCGCAGTCTTGGAGGCGCAGTATCCGCCAAAACCGACCGTCCATGTTTCGCTGCGCATGTCCAGGGCGTCTGTCAGCGAACTCAGTCCGCTGCTCATCATGACAATCCGGGCCGCTGTCGATTTGCGCAACAACGGCAAGAAGGCTTGAGTGACGCGCATTACCCCGAATACGTTGGTGTTGAACATCTGCTGCATCTCATCGATTGACTCCTCGGCAAGAGAGGGAGGCGGACCGAACATGAGCCCGGCATTGTTGACCAAAACGTCGAGACGCCCCACCTCCCTCTCGACGGTTTTGGCGGCGTTGGAAACGCTCGCATCGTCTGTGACATCGAGTTGCAATGTACGGGCGTCGATCCCGTCTCCTCGCAGTTCGCCAGCTGCTAACTCCCCCCGTGAGATATCTCGGCAACCCAGCCAGACCGTGTGTCCGGCTGCGCCAAGCTGCCGCGCGATGGCGAACCCAATTCCCTTGTTTGCTCCCGTGACGAGCGCATTGGGCGATGTGTGAGTCATAATAAAGTCCCTGACCATTTCGACGCCAGAGACATACTACGAATTTCGTATTATTCAACCTTCGTATTTTGCGATTTGTTGGGTAAGCCTCAGAAATTCGGTTTGGTCAACGGGACCGAGGGCTTGAAGCATTGCTTTGCAGGAGGCTCGGTATCCGTCGACATAGCCTGCAACGGCTTCCTTTCCCTTGTTTGTGATCGTGAGAGCCACTGACCTGCGGTTTGCCTCTGGCCGCTGCCGTTCAATCATCTCCCGACGGACCAGCCGGTCAACCGAAGACGACATTGTCGTCAGAGCGACCTGAAGATGCCGGGCAACATCCCCCAGGTTACAGTCGGGATGCTCCTCGATAAAAAGAAGCGCCTGAATGTCGAGGGGGTTGAGCGAGTTTTGCATGACTGCCGCTGCCTCCGCCACCTTGAAACGACGGGTAAAGCGCTCAAAGGCGGTAGCAAGTTTTTCGATTTGTTCGGGCGTAGGTTCTGTCATTCCAGGTATTAAGCATTTCTGCTCGGAGGACGTAAGCCATATACCCTAGAATATGCATTCCTTGAATTTGTGCGATGACCGCTAATGGCGCTTCTGCGCCATGACGGCCATTGGCGCATCTGTGTCACGAAAGACAAATGGTCCACCCCCGTCTTCAGGCGTCACATGGACATGGCTGCTAGTCGATGTCGGATCGAGGCAGGTTCCGCTTCGATCCGAACGCATGACAACGCGAGCTTCAATGCAGGACCGAACGGCTGAAAGGCTTGGAGCTCATCCAGCAGCCGGTCCGACATCATGTCTTCCAGTGGGCCAGCCCCCAACTGGCCGAGCGCCTTTTGATGAACCGCTACGTCTGCCCTGTCGATTATGGCCAGCACTCTCGACAGGACCATGTCTTCCGGTTCAGTCGAAAGGCTGGTCGTCCACCACCAGTTGTCAGGGTCCGCCAAGTACGCACATATATACTCATCGACCGTCACAACAGCCTCGCCAGACGCTGCTGTGTCTGGCAACCAGATTGGCTGGCTTTGTATCATAAGGGCCTACAAGTTGTTTGATCGCAGGCGGATAACAGGTCGATTGCGATCTGCATGCGAACTACTTCTGAAATTGCCGATGATCGTAGCCTTACATGTCGGTCAATTGCAATGACTGCTAATGGCGCGAAGTGGAAGACGCATTCCGGCCCAAAGCGGTTATTCAGCATCCCACTTTGGCCAAGCAAAGGGCCAACCTTCACGCCGCCATGTGCAAATCCCATATCTGCATCAGTGCCGTGACGGCTTCGTTGAGATCGGCGCCGTCAGCACCGTCCCGAGCTTCAAATGCAATTCCCATCAGGAAGGTATGAAAGAGGTTCGCCAGCCCCCGAACATTCGTAGTGCTGACAAGCTCTCCCGCATCGACCGCACGCCTGATGCAGGTTTCGATGCCCGCACGATTTCGCATCCGGTCAGCTGCGAGCACATCATCTACGTGACGATTTTCGGGCGCACAGTTGTTGGCCCCCAGGATCATCAAGCATCCTGGCGGGTGCGTCTTGTCGGTTTGCATCCTTGCTGAAAGCCTCAGAGCCGTCTCGATAGCCTCGCGTGGCGGCACTGCCTCATCCTTCAGGCTCGCGGTTACGCGCCCGTAGGAGGATTGGTAGCGCAGAACGACCTCGTCGAAGAGGGCTTCCTTGGACCCGAAGGCCGCATAAAAACTTGCCGGAGAAATGTCTCCCATCGCGGCCTTCAGTTGATTAAGAGAGGTCGGCTCGTAGCCCTGCTCCCAGAATAGGATCATCGCGGCATCCAGTGCCTTCTCTCTGTCAAACGCCCTTGGACGTCCCGTTCGAGCCATATCGTGCCTCCGTAAACTTATTCTGTACTATTCGATCCAGAATCTCTTGCCAAGCCCGTTTGATCCGAATATCTGGATCGCTTGATCCATATATATAGAGGTGCACGAACTCAATGAAAACGACCGGACCTGAAAACGATACCGACCGATTGCCAGTTGCTGGCTTACTCGCACTGGCGATGACTGGCTTTATCTGCATTCTCACAGAGACGCTCCCCGCGGGGCTACTACCGCAGATCACTGAGGGTTTGGGCGTTTCTCCATCACTCGCTGGCCAGATGGTGACTGTCTACGCCCTCGGTTCGCTGCTAGCGGCGATACCTTTGACCATTGCCACGAGCAGTTGGCGGCGCAGGACAGTTCTGCTGTCCACCATCATTGGGTTTCTGATCTTCAACTCTGTCACAGCGATTTCGTCCAACTATACGCTTACCTTGGTCGCACGCTTCTTTGCCGGCGTTGCCGCTGGTCTCGCCTGGAGCCTCTTGGCAGGCTATGCACGACGCATGGTCCCTTCACATAAACAGGGGAAGGCGATGGCGATCGCTATGGTAGGCACGCCGATCGCGCTGTCGCTCGGCGTGCCGATGGGGACATGGCTTGGTGCGCAGGTCGGCTGGCGAACCGCCTTTTGGATAATGTCGATATTGACATTGGTCCTGATCGGCTGGGTCGTAATGAAAGTGCCTGACTATCCGGGCCAGAAGAAGGGCGATCGACTGCCCCTGCTTCGGGTATTTTCAACCCCCGGCGTTCGACCGGTCCTTGCCGTTGTCGTTGCATGGATGCTCGCTCACAACATACTTTACACCTATATCGCACCCTTCGTTCAGTCGGCCGGGATGCAGGACCGTGTCGACCTTGTTCTCCTGGTCTTTGGGTTGGCTGCACTCGTCGGCATCTGGATGGCGGGAAAGCTGGTCGACCGTCACCTGCGCGCAACCGTGCTGGCCAGTCTAGCCGCCTTCGGGCTGGTATCCCTGCTTTTCGGGATTGTTTCGATGTCACCTTGGGTCATTTATGGTGGCGTTGCCATCTGGGGCCTGACATTCGGCGGGGCCGCAACGCTGTTGCAAACCGCCTTGGCAGACACCGCGGGTGATGGTGCAGACGTTGCACTGTCGATGAACGTCGTCGCCTGGAATGGTGCCATCGCAGGTGGCGGAATCATGGGCGGTGTTCTTTTGGATGCGCATGGACCCACGGCGTTTCCCTGGGCACTGACCGTTCTGCTCGTCATCGCCCTTCTGATCACTTGGTCCGGGCGGGTGCGCGGATTTACACCAGGGGCACGTACCTCCAACGCAAAGGTGGGGGGACACTGACGCCTCACGAAGACAAGCATCGGTCCTATCGCTACCGCGGTGGGGCCAAAACATGACCGTGACCGATATGTGGAGCCATGTCTCCTATTGGCGCAATGCGGAAGACGACGGTTCGCGCAATCCGGCCATGAACTTCGCAGTTTCGAGACGACCTTTGGCACCTGGTCAATTTACGAAGACCTACAGAGGGTTCAGCTTTTCCGGACCTAAGGGCATTACACGATCCGGTAATGTTGAACAGGGGGCTGCATCAGCTCTATGGTGATCCCATCCGGGCCAGAGATGTACGCAACCATTGTTCCGCATCGGGGGCCGGCTGGTATCGGCTGCGGCGAACCCTTCACGGCCCACCCCGCCCTCTCAACCCGCGCGATCGCCGTACGGATATCCCTAACCGTGAAGGCGATGTGCGCGGTGCCGATCGCACCCGCGCTCCGAGGTGTCTGGCCCAGCGTACGGCCTGTCGAATATTCGAGAAGCTCCACAGGGTAGCCGTTTGGAGCTGTTACCAGCGCCATTCGGCAGCGCGGATCGTCAACCCCCGTGGCCTCCCGTAGAAACTCTCCACCCATCTCTCCTCGGCGAGCAAGGTCGAAGCCCATCGCCTCAGTCCAGAACTGGATCGCATCCTCCAACGAGGCGACCGAGAATCCCGTGTGGTCCACAGCTATCACGCCGGCATCTTCGGCCATTTCTAATCCTTACATATCGAGCAGTTACGTCTGCCCGATCTCACGACGGCTCAATACACTTACGATCTTACTTTCGTCTCTCGACATCGTTGGGAGCAAAACTTCACGTTTTCCCAAGTCTTCTCCCACTTCTTTCTCCATGAGAATGGCCTGCTACAGACCGGACAGATCTTAGTAGGCAGGTCCGACTTCTCACGACGCTTCGGCATCCGTTACTCCAGACAGTTTCCACCGATGACGAGACCTTGCCGTGCATGGCCAACTCAAGCCGACGGTAACGTGCGCGCGGTCAGCTTGTTTCCATCCGGATCACGGAGATAGGCGACAAATGAGCCGTTCGGACGCTCTGACGGCGGTGTCTCGATCGACGTTCCTCCGTGGCTTGTCCCGGCGTCGTGCCATGCTTTCACATGCTCCGGGCTTGGAGCGACAAGACCGATCGTTCCACCGTTGGCGACCGTCGCTGGTTTTCCATCAATCGGTGTTGTTATCATTAGGCGGCTTCCGCCATGTATGTAGACAATCCTCCCTCTGGCATCGATTTCACCGGGGACGCCGCCAAGAGCAGCGAAGGTGGCGTCGTAGAAAGCTTTCGATCTATCCAGATCATTGCTGCCAATCATTACGTGAGTAAACATCGTCCAGTCCTGTGCTTATTGAGGGACGCAAGGCCCGAACTTAACAGCAAAGGAACGGCGAGTCTCGTAGTAGCAGGCCCGAAATCCTTGAAGTCCCAACACGAAATGATGACAGTTGTCGGCTACCCTACCTTCTGGACTTGCTTTCGGGGTCGATTTAAAAGGTGAAAAAAACCTGTGCTCGAAGGCGTCTGTATGGATATCAAGCAAGACCAAGTTACCGCAGACGAACTCAAACGATCCCTAGCCGCCGCTGGTCCGTTCGTTGCCATGGTCAATGCGACGCGGACGCCGATGGTCGTCACCAATCCAAGGCTTACGGACAACCCCATCGTATACGCCAACGCCGCATTCATCGCGATGAGCGGATACGCCGAAAACGAGATTGTTGGCCAGAATTGTCGCTTTCTGCAGGGTGAGGCGACAGACCCGGCATCCGTTGACCGCCTGAGGACTGCCATCGCCGCAAACGAAGAAATCGAAGTCGATCTTCTCAACTATCGCAAAGACGGAAGCAGCTTCTGGAACAGGTTGCTTGTCTCTCCTGTCTTCGAAGACGGGTGCGTCACTTACTTCGTTGCCTCTCAACAGGATGTGACACTCGAGCTTGAGGAACTGGCAGCGATCGAGCGGCGCAAAGCCGACCTCGAGCGAGAAGTCGCGGAGCGCACGGCCGAACTTGACGCGAGCGAACAAAGTCTACGCCTGGCACTTGAGGCGGGAAAACTCGGCATCTGGACCATTGACCTCCATACAGGAGAACTGACCGCCTCGGCAGAATGCAAATCCATATGTGGTCGAACACCCAACGAATCCCTTACACTGGACGACCTGCGGGAAACGATCCATCCCGAGGATCGCCTTCTACAGATCGAGGCGATCGATCAAGCTGTGAAAGACAGATGCCTCCTTGAAGCCGAGTATCGACTGGTCACGCCTGCCGGGGAGCTCAAATGGGTTCAGATCAGGGGCCAGGCGAGTTACGCACCAGACGGCACGCCGTTATCCATCACAGGCATCACACAGGATATCACCTTGAGACGGCAGGCGCAGGGTCACCGCGCCCTTTTGGCTCGAGAGCTCAGCCACCGTCTGAAGAACACGCTCGCGTCGCTGCAGGCGATCGTTTCGCAGACGATCAGGCGAGCCGCCTCCCTGGACGACGCCGGAGCGACCTTGGCGGCGAGAATACATGCGATGGCCACTGCAAACGATCTTCTCGTCAATGAGGATTTCGGCAAAGCATCACTGCGGACGCTCGTCAGGCGCACGCTCGCCCCGTTTGGCGTTGAGGACAAGGCGCGGTTTTCTATCATTGGAGCAGAGGTCGAGTTGCCATCCAATCTCACGGCAGCCTATGCGCTCGTGATGCACGAACTGGCGACAAATGCCACCAAGTACGGTGCCCTGTCGAACGAGAGTGGTGTCGTCGAAATTGAATGGTCGATCGACACGAACGCCACAGGCCGTGAGCTAGCGCTGAGTTGGCGAGAACGTGGTGGGCCGCCCGTCGTTGCACCAGCTCGGACAAGCTTCGGGACGCAGCTGATTCAGCGCCTCCTAGCGAGCGAGGCAGGCGGTGTGGCGACCGTATCATATGATCCTTCCGGCTTGTCGTTCGTAGCGAAAGTGCCACTGGACTGAGCAAAACAAGTGAGACCTGTTAAAATCACCGGATAATCTGCTTCGGTATAAGAGACGGAATTCAACTGTCTCGTGCTCCACAGACTCGGTGTTTTATCAATCGGCTGTCGAGAATGGATCGAACTTGATGACGTCGCGTTGTGTCTGCGAAGAGGTCGAAAGGATCCACCGCATGTCCGACGAAAACACACCCTACGCTCTCGTGGTCGATGATGATGGCCTCATCAGAATGGACGGGGTGGATATCTTAGAAGACGCTGGCTTCAGGGTGCTGGAAGCGGCGAACGCTGAGGAGGCATTGTTGGTCCTCCATAAACACGGCGAGGACATCCAGCTTCTGTTTACGGACGTGCAGATGCCGCCCGGCGAGCTGAACGGCTTCCACCTAGCCCGGCAATGCTATGCATCCTGGCCGCACATAGGGATAATCGTCGCCTCAGGTATGATCGAACCAAGCGAGGGCGACATGCCAAAAGAGGCCAGATTTGTGAAAAAGCCATTCAGCGCGGATGTCGTATACGATCATCTTCAGGATTTGCTACCAAACGGAAAGAAGCCCGAGCCTTTGAAGCAGCGGGCTATCCCCTCAAGCTGAATTGATCCCATTGACCTAGGAAAGGTTAGGCGGCCGGCAAGCCGGGTTCGACACCCGTCATTGACACCGATACGTCCCAGAGCCGCGTTGCGAGCGCAGCGCTTTCTGCGTCTGCAGCCCTCTTCGCCTCGCCTACGGCTCCCCGCATTTCACCAAAGCCTGTTGGACCGTAATAGCCGCCGGGCTTGACCTTGCCAGTTGCGGCCAAGAGCGCTGGCCACGCACCCTTGTCGGCACTGTTGAGCAGCAAACCGACGATCGGGCCTGCATACTGCACAATCCCCATATGGCGACCAAGGCTCGTATTGGCGACGCCAGGATGAACGCCGATGGCGGTGACAGGTGATCCTGCCGCGCGCAGGCGGCGATCCAGTTCGAAGAAGAACAGTGCATTCGCCAGCTTACTCGCGGCGTAGCGATCGTACTTGCCGTAGCTCCTGTCGGCATTGAGGTCATCCCAATCGATCTTGCCCTTGAGGTGCGCGATGCTCGATGTCACCACAACTCTTGACCCAGTCGTTTCCGCAAGCTTTGGCAAGAGCAGAGATGTGAGTGCGAACACACCGAGATGATTGACGCCGAACTGAGACTCAAAGCCTTGCTTCGTACGGGTCAGCGGAGGATTCATGATCCCTGCATTGTTGATCAGCGCATCGATCCGCTGCTCTTTCGCAGCAATTTCGGCTGCACCGCGGACACTGTCGAGATCACCGAGATCAAGGGGCAGCCAGACAAGGTCGGCGGTCGGCGTAATCCGCTTGATCCGGTCGATGGCATCCTGCGCCCTGCCCTGCTCACGGCAGCCGAGAAGGACGCGCGCTCCCCTGCTTGCGAGCACACGAGCGATTTCGAAGCCGACACCCGCATTGGCACCCGTGACGATGAAGCTCTTGTCTGCCTGGTTGGCTACGTCGGCTTCGGTAAAACCTTTACTGTGAGACATTTGCGATCCTTTATTGAGTAATTACATACTCATTTATGAGTTAAAGGTTTAGGCGGCTGAACCCTTCCAGAACAGGTCGAACCCCGCCTGGCGGATGGCGTCGCTGTCTTTCGGCTTGGCTGTGACAGCATTGATGGTGCTGTCGGCCAGATCGATGAGAATGGTATCGATATAGAAGTTGATCCTGTCTGGCGCAGCATGATCAGAGAGGCATCCCTCTACCATCGTCCGCGCATCCCGTAGCATGGCATGGCAGCGGTTGCGGCTGTCTGCGGTGATGCGATCCGAAACCTTCAACTGGCGAAGAGCCTTGCGGGAAGCCTCGTGAGCAAGACCCCAGTCGATCAGTCGGTTCCAGACGATACAGAGCCGGTCCCTGGCAGAGACATCTATCGGATAGGGTGCCAGCATCGTCTTGATGAAGCTGGCCTCGATATCCAGAAAAAGTTCGTTGAGAAGATCGTCCTTGGTCGGGAAATAGGTGAAAAGCGTTCCTTCAGAGACGCCAGCAGCCTTCGCGATCTTGGATGTCGGCGCGCCCGTGCCCATGTTGGCAACGAACTCGGCGGCGGCATCGAGCAGTGCCTGTCGTTTTTCTTCACTGAGGGGACGCGCCATTTTTACATCTAACTTTATTGAGTGAGTAGTTACTCAATCATATAGTTGCAACCGAAATTCGGGTCAATGCGGATGCGGGGAATATGTCGGGCTGTTGCTTGGGAAGCTCGAATTGCTGAACAAGATCGAACCTGTTGCCAACCGGATCCGTCATGGTGGTGTAGCGAACCTGAGGAAGCTCGAACTTTTCAACGATCTTTGCCCCGAGGGCAACCAGTCGATCCGTCTCATCATCGAGATCTCTGGTCGAAAAATCGGCATGGACGCGGTTGCGCTGCGTGGGCAGCTCCGCGATCTTCTGGAACAAGACAAGCGGTGTTGAATCCGTGCGTAACAGCACGACATTGTCGCCGTAGTCGCCGCCGATCGGAATGTTCAGAACCTGTGACCACCAGGTGGCCAGTGTTTTTGGATTTTCGCAGTCGAATGTGATGGCGTGGAGTTTCATGAGTGTGTCCTTCCGGATTGTTGATTGATTTCCGTCGCCACGGCGTGATGCTCGGCACGCCGTGGCGTATCGTATTTCTGCTGTGTGAGAACCAAGGCCCTATCGTGCGCTGTCGATGATCATGCCGCCATCGGGAGCGAGGCTGTAACCGGTGATGAACTTCGCATCACTGCTGGCAAGAAAAAGGACGGCAGGCGCGATGTCGTCTTCAGGTGAACCGAAACGGGAAAGTGCATTGGGCGGTGGCGGTGCCTTGGCCTCTGCCGCGCCCCAGGTATCGGCCACCGGCAGCACATTGTTGACAGTGATGTTGTCCGGGCCCCATTCCTTCGCGGCGGTTCGCGTCAGTGCCCTCACCGCTTCCTTGGCCATGCCGTAGGGACCATAGGGCAGAATCGTGACGACGCCCGCAGCCGAGCCGAAATTGATGACACGACCGTGGCCGCTGGCCTTCAGATGCGGGTAGCACGCCTGCATCGTTCGCAGATAGGCGATGGGACCCATGTCGAAATTGCGCTGCAACTGTTCGACGGACAGATCGATGATGGAAGACATGACTGCGGACGGGTCAAAAGCGTTGTTGACCAGGATGTCGATACGGCCCCACGTGTCTACGACCTTATCGACTGCAGCAGTAATCTGGTTCGCGTCGCCGAGATCACACGGCACGCCGATCGCTGTCCCGCCTGCGGCTTCGATGTCGGCAACGACTGCCTCGATATTGGCTGGCGTGATCGAGACAACCGCGACCTTCGCGCCCTCTGCTGCGAACAGCTTGGCGGTGGCCCGGCCTATGCCGCGGCCAGCACCTGTGACAAAAGCAACTTTTCCATCAAGACGACCCATGATTTTCTCCATTTCTCAGTTTGATTGTTGATGTGTTTGTCAAAAACCCAGAGCCTGCAGATAGGCAGACGGGACGCCGCGGGCGGCGTTCTGGGTGAGGAAAGAGGCCAAGAGCAAGACAAACCCGATGGCGGCAGGCATTGCACCTGCAGGTTTGCGAGCGCCCAGATGCGCCATCCCAGACAACAGGAGGTGGTAAAAGATGCCGGCATAGGCCAGATCGCTCAGTGCCACATTGAATCGCGTCAGAATCGTGAGTGGGCCGAGGATTTTGACCACGATCATGAACGGCACAAGATTACCCGCGGAATATCCAAGATCGACGAGTGCCTTCGTGACGAAATCCCGCTTCGTCAGATACATGAAGGCCGAGCCAAGATAGAGTAACGACAACAGTGCCGTGCTGATCCAATAGGTATATGTTGCAGTCATGCAGAAACCGTGCCGCTGCCAGGCAGCGCCTTTCTTGAAACGACGAATAAAGAGCTTTTTTCGCGCTCTTCTGATGCATTACTGCAAGTTGTCGTCTATGATCGTTTTGTGCAAGTAGGATGAATTAAGACACCCTAGTATGGAAATACATACCGTGACCGACGAAACGCCAACGATGCAAGACGAGATGCGCCGTGCCTTCAGCATGCTTTCTGGGAAATGGAAGCTTGAAATCATGTGGCTGCTCAACGAGCGGGTCTACCGCTTCGGAGAGCTTCGGAAAGCCATACCTGGCATCACACAGCACATGCTGACCGCCCAGCTGAGAGAACTGGAAGCGGACGGGTTAATATCGCGAACCATATTTGCTGAGGTGCCGCCGCGGGTCGAGTACGAGATGACACAGAAGGCGCGCGGGCTTGGCCCCACGATGGAGGCGTTGGCGGCATGGTGGAGTGAGTATGGCTCGACTGTTCCGGTCAAATCGTCAACGAGGGGTCGAAAGCCGACGGCATGATTGATCGTAGCCCACATCCGGCTGCCTCAGTCCCGCCTGGCGCGTCCAGAGGATAAAGGAGAACTGAGGGTTGGCATGGATCAGCGCCCCGCCAAGGTCTCCGGTAAAAAAGTATTTGCTTGCCCGTCGACCGGGTGATCGTCACCGATTGACGCATAACCTCGGCGACGTAGCTCACCGAAGATGCGCTCCGGGCCGTCGGCTCGCTTCACGCGGTGGCGCTTTCCACGCCACGTAATTGTCGCTGGTGGATAGTCTGGCATCATTGCGATTGCTTGGATCTGCTCCGATCGTTCGAACAGCCGCACGGGTCTGCGCCAATGCCCCACCCAGCTCTCGGCAACGTTTTCGGCAACTGCTGAGACCTGCTGCACGCTGCGCTCGGGCACATCCGGTGCCACGGGTGCCACGCGGTAGACGCGCTGGCCGCCGCGATTACTGAAGATGTCGATCAAAGGTGTCAGGTCGGTTATCTCCTCTTCTACGAGAGACGACGACTTCTGCTCCTCCTGCAGCGGTTCCGCCGACACGGCAACGAGAACGAGTTTCTCGATCCCAAAACCGGGATCGATCTGCTCGGTGCGATCCTTGAATAGTTTCGTAAGCCACGTGACGTCGCGTGCCGGCTTTGCCGTCCCTGCACGGATCGCCTGGAGGGTGCTGTCGACGCGATGCACGATGAGATCAGTCCGGCGAGCGCCGAGCCCGCGTTTCTCCAGTTCGGCGACGAGTTGGACTACGAGCCGACCGACATACTTGTTGCGATGCGCAAGCTACCCGCAACCGTCCGCGCGAGGGTCAGGTTCGCGCAATCCCACTAATTTAGCATAATTTTGAAGCTTGAGGTTGCTGTGACAAAAGATCAACTCGAATATCCCGAAGAACTGAAACTCATGGCTTGGGTCATTGTTGCAAAGCATCTGACGCGCGGCGAGAAGGATATTACAAAAATAGTCGCCGATGCCATTTGGCAAGAACGCCAACGTTGGGTGGAAAGCCGTTAATGAAGTCAAAACTCGGCATATCTCAATAGAAATCAAAATTTATCTGATTCAGATGTAATTTCTGGCCTTTCGACAGCTATTAAACTGCAGAANTGTAATTTCTGGCCTTTCGACATCTATTAAACTGCAGAATTGCCATTAAATTCTCCAGATTTTGGTTACAAGGAATTTACCACTAGATAAAATCCTTCTAGAAATTCAGATTCGTTTAATAATAGCCCAGAAATATTATGAGATAGAAGTATTCTCGTAATGAAAGAGGGTTAAAGTGCCAGCAAGTCCTAAGCGTCCCATAGCAAAACAGTTATCAAACTCCTTTTTCCGCAACATGCAATGTTCTAGCGGTAATTTCGGCGTACTGTCTGCTCTCGTGTTTCCCATTCTCATTGCGACAGCAGGGGGCGCTGTCGACATCTACGGCGCATTCACCGAGAAGGCCCATCTCCAGGAAAAGCTGGATTCCGGTGTTTTAGCGGCAGCCGTTGAATCGACCCCTTCTGGTCAGAGATTACAAATAGAGAACTTTTTAGCCGACTTAGCGGGCAATGATGGCGAAGCGGTTGATTTTCAAAAGACACTCTCCGTCATCAGCAATACAGATGGCAGCGTAACGGGAACTTTTAACGCGCAGTTTGTGCCTTCCTTCCTGTCCCTCGTCGGCATTGATCTTTTACCGATCTCCGTATCCTCAACAGCCATAGCCCCGAAATCCAAAGCCCCGAGCACCTGCATTTACGTTCTTGGAAATACAAACCAAGCGGTCTTGGTCAATTCTGGAGCGGCCGTCAAAGCACCGAGCTGCGGCGTTGACGTTAGTTCGGTCAGCAATCCTGCATTTATCATGAACAGTGGCTCCACTATCGAAACCGCCCGGTTCTGCGTTAAGGGAAGGCAGTACATCAAGAACGGCGGCACGCTCTCCAATCTCCAGGTTGGATGCGATGCAGCTTCTGATCCGTACATTGGGAAGATGATCGAGCCAAAAGTTCCATCAAGTTGCACCACAAGCGGCACCAAAGACGGAGCAACTGTATCTTTAAAGCCAGGCCTGCATTGCGATGTGACCTTCAACGGTAGTCCGACCATCACATTCGAACCGGGGCTACACGTCGTTAAAGGACGTATGATCATAAACAGCGATGCCAAGGTGAAGGCGGAAGGCGTGACATTCTATTTTCCTGACGTAGACAGTGAGATACGCGCGAATGGAGGCTTGTCCTTCACCGCTTCCGCACCTGCGTCTGGCACTTACAAAGGTATCTTGATGTTTGAGAAGACCAGTGGTGCCTCTCCTGGTACGAACACCCGCCAGTATATTTTCAACGGTTCGAAGGGCGAAACGCTCGACGGCGTCATCTACCTTCCGAACCGGGACGTCACGTACAATTCGACGACCAATCAGGCGAACAAAATCTCGCTTGTCGTCAACACCATGATCATCAACTCGGCAAACTGGGCGCTGGAGCCGTACGACGGCGGAGGAACAAGCGCAAAGGGTGTTGTTAGACTTGTCAAATAAAGGCGGCCGAGAAAATGATTTCTGCTGGCCCCTTACGGATAGGAATGCGGGGCGCTGGGGATGTAAGGTTACGTCGAGCGCCACTCAGGACCTCTGCCCTCAAGGGTATTCAGCCGACTGGATAACAATCGAGAGAATACCCTTGCGGGCATAGGGAGGATCTAGCTCTCCAAATCACCCATCGAAAATTCAGTGTGCCGCACGTACCGGTCGACCTAAATGGCGTAGCCGGGACGTTTCCGTGTCAGCTCACGCCCAATGCGGGCGATACTGTGAGTGCCGCAGGTCAAGCTTGCTTGAGCGCCTACGTCTCACTAGACACGTCCATGCCGTAGGGACCGAAAAACAGAATTGCTCGTCGTGATGACCAATCAACGCGGCCGATGTTTTGCTGAATTATCTTGGCATTGCCATTCAATGGATAGCTCGACCAGAATGAAACTCCTTACGCGTTTCAAGCGCAGCGCAATGTGCTTGTTTTTGATCCATGAAAATCAGGCGATCAAAATGAGGTTCGATATCGAGAGCTATCGTCGCAGAACCACGTCTGGTTTCCACCCTCTCAGCAACAGGTTCTTCGAAGAAGTTACCAGCTTTCGCTTTAATTCTGACGGTCCCTGAGCCTGTGTCTCTGTTGCGAAAGTGTCGCGAGAACTGGAATGGCGCAGATAGAAAGCTTGGATACAGCCCTGCTCTCGCCTTTCGAGCACGATCTGGCGGATCAGGAGGGAGCTCTGTCAAGCATATATCCTAGTCACAACCAAGAACGATGGTGGAAACGACTGCAAAACTGCACTTTTTCATGAGACCACAAGATCCCGGTACCAAGGGGCAGGATGCCCCTCGGCCTGAATTGAGGAAAATACTGACTGATCTGGTTGAGGTTGAGTTATCCGGCAATGGCCAAAATTCCTCAAATCAAAGAAGTCAACTTGACCATATCAGGACGACAATGCTGAATTTTCAGACGCTTCAGTTTTGTCGCTCGTGGGTGCGACCGTAGCACTACTTTTGTTCTTGCCGTTCAGTGCAGCGTGATGAGTTTGGGTTCTAAAATAGGAATAGGTTCCGGCGCTCAGCGCCGGGGGGACCGAACTTAAGCTGTGCCTTTTCGACCAGACAGTCTGCATAAACAGAACGCCGTGCATCCCTGAGCAACGGCGCGGCTGTGCGCGAAGGAGCTGAAGCTTACAAGGTCCGCCCCTCGAACCGTATTGCTTCGTCTGTAAGCTTGAGCCTTCCTACGTTTCTTCGCTACCCCACCGTCCATATTCACTAGCGCCATGAATGTGACCTCACCTGTCTTTCGCTCAGATTAGTCGGTAGATTACGGCGAGTTTGGGATGCCACGCGAATATTATGGTGTCACGGTTGCAAATAAGGTCGCGAATCCTTGCTTTTGCCACAATGATTGATTGCATTCCCGGTAGATTTTGACAGCTGATTGATATTTTATCCAATCCGATCACCGGGGTTCCCCATGACCGACCAGCCATCGTCGTCCGAGTTCATCCAGGCCAGCCGTGTTCTCAAGGTCAGGTCGCCGCTGGGCGAGGATCAATTGCTGCCGGAACGGATGGTTATCAACGAAGGCGTGTCGCAACTGTTCGAGATACAGTTGAATGTCCGCGCCAAAAAGGAATCGGTCAAGCCAGAGGAGCTGATCGGCAGGCTGGTCGATGTCTCGATTGAGGTGAGCCAAGGAGATGGAGAAGGTGGCGGTATTCGTCGCCCGTTCAACGGTCTCGTGACAGACCTACACGAGGGACCGCCGATCACCCGTGGCCTGCGCTCCTACGCAATGACCATCCGCCCGCAAATGTGGCTGCTATCCCGCCGTTCCGATTGCCGCATCTGGATGGATAAGACCTCGGTAGAAATTGCTGAAACCCTGTTTTCAGAACACGGCATTCCAGCCCCGGATACGTCGGGCATCATCAAAACCCCGCCTGCGCAGCATTACAGCGTGCAGTTTAACGAACGGGACCTTGATTATCTTCTGCGCCGTTTCGAGGAGGATGGACTATTTTACTGGTTCAGCCACGAAGACGGCTCTCACAAGCTGCATGTGGCCGATACCGCCAATGGATGGCTTGGACCATCACCCTCAGCGCAGGGTGAAGGCAAAGTGAGACTGGCACAGGGCTCATCGGACCGCAACCATATCAACGACTGGGCCCGACGCTTTTCCTACGTGCCCGGCCAGCGTGCCGGGGCCGACTGGAATTTCGAAACACCCGGCATGGTGCCCAGCAATATGACGCCGTCGCTGGTGCAGATGCCGGATGCGACCAAGCGTGAGCTTTACGAATACCCTGCACGCATCAAGACCGTGGAAGAGGCAGAGCGAGCCCAGAAGCTGCGGGCACAATCCATCGAAGCCGACCATGACCGTGTTTTCGGAGGATCGACGTCCCGCATTCTCGAAGCCGGTCGTCGCTTTACACCATACGAGGTCGCCCATCCCGAACATGAATATGAAGAGCATGTGATCATCAAGGCCAGCCACACCATCGTGGATCGATCCTATGAGACCAACAGCAACGAGCCGGAATACCGCAACGCCTTCGAGGCCATCCCAGCTCGCGTACCCCTCACCCCACATCGCACAACCAAACGCCCCAAGATCGAAGGCACACAGGTCGCCATCGTCGCGGGCCCAGAGGGTGAAGAAATCCACCCAGATCAATATGGCCGCATCAAACTGTGGTTCCCATGGGACCGCAAGGCAAAGAAGGACGGGACGGATACGTGCTGGGTGCGGGTCAGTCAGGCATGGGGTGGAGGCACGTGGGGCGCGCAGGTCATTCCTCGTATCGGCATGGAGGTGATGGTCGCTTTTGTGGATGGTGATCCGGACAAGCCATTGGTGACAGGCGTTGTCAACAACCCGAAAAATTCGGTGCCTTACGATCTGCCGGCCAACAAGACCCGCATGGTGCTGCGTTCCAATACGCATAAGGGCGACGGCTTCAACGAAATCACCTTCGAGGACGAAGCAGGCAAGGAGAACCAGTTCTTCCACGCGCAGAAGGACCAGACGACACGCGTTCTCAACGACCGTACCAAGCGCATCGACCGCCATGAGGTGGCCTCTGTCGGTGGCAATCGTGCCGTCGAAGTCTCAGGCAACCAGAAGCATGAGATCGGCGGATCGGTAAACACGGTCGTCGGTGGCACCGGTCCAATGGCGATGATGGCGATGGCGGGTGTACAGGCGCTATCTGGTCACACCGCCGGACTGTTATCGCAGGCAGCCCAAATCGCGGGTGGTGGTGGACCGGGTGTGGCCGCCTTCGCAACGACGCTCGCTTCTTCCGCCCTCGGCTTCCTCGGCGCAGGCGGCATGTCGTCACGCGAGGGTGTCGTCTCTGGTCCAAGCCCCCGCGCAGATGCGGGTACGGCG
>NZ_NXEJ01000001.1 GCF_002915175.1 Agrobacterium rosae
GAAGCTTACCGTTACTAATAGCTCGATCGACTTCTTCGTTCCCATTGATTATGTTCATGTTTATCGAAGATAAACATCAACTGTTCTGTCCTGACGCGCGAAGCGCTCCGGACGGGCCGCGCCACATGGTATTTTGCCTTACGGCAAAAACCGGAGCGCGACGACCTCTGGTCTGTATGGCTGCCCTGCTCGCACTCGAGCAAGGTTACCAAGCAGACAGGTCACAGAATGACGTGTAAATTAAATAGAACCTTCGGGTTCTCCAGCTTCTCGAAAACAACTTATGTTGTTGCGTTNGACGTGTAAATTAAATAGAACCTTCGGGTTCTCCAGCTTCTCGAAAACAACTTATGTTGTTGCGTTTTGCCGACCTGGTGGTTATTGCGGGGCGGCTGCACCCGTTCCCATTCCGAACACGGCCGTGAAACGCCCCAGCGCCAATGGTACTCCGTCTTAAGACGCGGGAGAGTAGGTCGCTGCCAGGTCTGCAAATCGCAACTCATGATAAAACATCTTCTCAAGCAAAAACAAACCTCGGCCCAGCCGATACCAAGGGCCGCGATAAGCGGCCTTTCGTCGTTCCGGGGTGATGCATAAACGGAAACACGGTTTACGCAGTCGGTATNGGTATCTTGCCAAGGTAAAATACCGGGAAAAGACGACATTTTGCCTCCGGCAAAAGTCGGGTAGAGGCGACAAATCCAAGGGGATTTGCGCTGGTAGAGGCGCAAACTCTGCGAGTTTGCTCTGGCGCGATAAATCCCTTCGGGATTTACGCTGGTAACGCGGGGTGGAGCAGCCCGGTAGCTCGTCAGGCTCATAACCTGAAGGCCGCAGGTTCAAATCCTGCCCCCGCAACCAAAAACAAACAAAAATTCCTAGCAAGATAAAGATACCAATCTCCTCACCAAACGCGTCCAAGAGATGTTTGCGTTTGACATAAGGTCGATCTCGCCAGTCGCAGGCCAGGACATGATGTCGTTGCCCGCCGCAGCAAGGAAATGCTGCTCCAGAAGATCGACCACCTCCAACGATCCCATGATGTTGGCTATGTCGACGTCAACCTAAAAGGATGCCGGCTGGTGGCCCTGGGTCTTGCCGAGCGCAACCGTCTGGATCAGGGCGCGAACCAAACGCTGCGACGCTTGCTCTTCGACACTGTCGTGGAGCGGGCCTGCCATGCCCCACAAGTCAACGTCAAAGTGAGGGATTGCTTGCTGATGGAGACAGGCTATATTTCTTTGGCTTACGGAGAAAAGCTTGGGAGGAGCGTTTCATGAGACGGATGTGGCCGGAGGAATTCAATTCTATTCTCAACGAGGCGCGGGAGGTTACGCTTGGTGTTCCCGCAGCAGGCCCTTACGGGGACGTGACCAAGCGCAAGGCATTGACCGTGCGTCTGACGCAAGCGGACTATGAGCGCATATGGCCACTGGCCGAGATACGGTACCGCGTCCAAGGGCCTTTGTCGGGCAAGGCAATAACGCTGATCACCAACAATCCTCACTATCAGAAATGGCATCCAGTGGATGGCGGATTTGAGGAAGAGATTTCCGATAGTGGTAAGCCATTTCAAACAAAATATGTCGTTGTGCATTTTTTGTTGGATGACGTTAGCGACAAGGTGGAGGCCTAAGTACCGGTTGGAGCATTTCTCTTGGAACAGCAGAGGGCTTTCGGGTAAAGCTGTGCGCGACCGGCACGTTGGAACAGATGTCTTTCAGCTCAACGCAATTCCAAGATCGGCCCGCAGTTTTTTTGTTAGCCCTCGTGCTACCAATTCATAAGACCGCAAGACATAATGCTCCACCTCCGATAGCTCGAGCGGAGAGTGGTCAGAGATGGATATCCATTTGCGTTTGCTGAAATAGGGTGCCTGTCCTATTCCCTCCAGGGCGGTCAGAATCTCGAAGCTCTCTTCGGAGCATTTGACGACAAGCCGCCAATTTTCTCGCTCGCCCAGAACGGCGAAGACCTTATCTCCGACCTTTGCGACATGTGAATCCCACTGATCAACGAAATGAACACCCGGCCATGTTTTCAAGGTCGAATCAAAGTTTTGGCGCTCGAATAGGCTCATGCGATTTTTTCCGCAATCAATGCTGCGAGCCGTCTGGCCACCTCATTTTTATCGAGATCGGGCCATGCCTCTACGCCTGTCTTTGAAATAACCTTCACGCTGTTGCGGTCACCGCCCATCACGCCAGTGGCGGCGGACACGTCGTTAGCGATGATGATATCGGCTCCTTTGCGCTCTAGCTTTGCACGTCCGTTGGTTTCAACATCCTGCGTTTCCGCAGCGAAACCTACGACGATACGTGGCCTGTTCGCATGGTGGCCGACGGTCTTGAGGATGTCGGGGTTTTCCGTCAATTGCAGTGCTGGCGAAAGGTCGTCCGGCTGTTTCTTGATCTTCTGATCCGAAGACGCCGCAACACGCCAATCAGCAACAGCTGCCACCATCACGGCGATATCGGCCGGCAGGTGAGCAAGCACCGCGTCCAGCATCTCTTCGGCACGCTCCACATGGACAGTCATTACGTTGGACGGGTCGGTAATCGTGACCGGGCCAGATACCAGCGTAACGTCCGCACCCAATGCCGCAAGAGCTTTTGCGATGGCGTGGCCCTGCTTACCGGAGGAGCGGTTGGCAATGTACCGCACCGGATCGATCGGCTCGTGCGTCGGGCCGGAGGTGACAATGGCTTTCTTTCCTGCCAACGGCTTTGGTCCATCATCAAGCAGCGCCTCGACAGTTTCAACGATCTGCAAGGGCTCCGCCATGCGGCCAAGTCCAGCTTCGCCTTTTTCTGCCATTTCACCCGCCATCGGCCCGATGAATTGGATGCCATCGATTTTCAAGGTTTCGACGTTGCGCTGTGTCGCCTTGGCGCTCCACATTTTGGGGTTCATGGCCGGTGCGATGAGAATTTTACGCTCCGTAGCGAGCAGTATGGTAGAGGCCAGATCGTCGGCCAGTCCGTTTGCCATCTTTGCCATCAGGTCAGCCGTGGCGGGTGCTACAAGCACCAGATCGCAATCCCTTGCCAATCTTATATGGCCGACGTCCTGTTCATCCTGTCTCGAGAACAGCTCGGTAAACACATGGGTAGCAGACAAAGCGCCGACAGCAAGCGGAGTGACGAACTCCTGCGCGCCGCGTGTCATCACCGGCGTCACCTTTGCCCCTCGCTCCCTCAAGCGGCGGATGAGATCGAGGCTCTTATAGGCCGCGATACCGCCAGAGATAATGAGAAGAATATGTTTGCCTGAAAGCGCCATGATGTCGGACCAATTTCCATTTCACGGCAGAAACTAAGCGCTCAGCTTTCAAAGTGCAATCACGCGTTCAGCTTCTGCCGCTCTAAGCAATGCGGCCGTAGATAATGGGAGTTTCAGAGAGCGGTATTGGCGAGAAACCATAGGTGTTCAAAACCGCAGCCACGGCCTGCGCGGCAGCTCGCTCTGTTGCGGCGTGTACCATCGCGATTGGCTGGCCTTTTTCTACCTTCGTTCCCAAGGGCAGGATATTCGAAATTCCAACGCGATGATCGATGATATCGTCAGGTTTCCTCCGCCCGCCGCCAAGTTCGACAACGACCATGCCAAGATCACGGGTCTGACATGAAGAAAGCCAACCCGCCTGCGGTGCCATAACCGGGACGATATGCGGAGCAGATCTAATATAGCGATCCGGCTTTTCGACAAAATCCGTTGGCCCGCCGAGATCGGATACCATACGGCCGAAGATATCCATCGCCGCACCACTTGCTAGCGCTGCTTTGGCCTTTTCTGCACCTTCTTCCAACGTTGAAGCGATGCCAGTCTGAACCAGCATTTCGGCTGCCAGAGCGAAAACGAGTGTCTCGATACGTGTGCCCGACTTCTTGCCGCGGAGAAAATCGAGGCAGTGGATTATTTCGAGTGCGTTCCCGGCGGCGTCGGCCAATGGCTGGTTCATGTCGGTGAGGAGGGCTGATGTTTTGACGCCCGCGCCATTGGCGACATCGACAAGCGACCGCGCCAGTGTCTCAGCCTCTTCCTGGCTTTGCATGAAAGCGCCATTACCGAATTTCACGTCAAGCACCAATGTATTCAGCCCCGCCGCCAGCTTCTTCGATAAGATGGAGGCTGTAATCAATGGCACCGAATCGACGGTCGCTGTTACATCGCGAATGGCATAGAGCCGTTTGTCCGCAGGCGCGAGGTCTCCCGTCTGGCCGATGATGGCGCAACCCACTGTGGCCACCGTGCGGCGGAACAAGGCTTCGTCCGGCATGACGTTGTAGCCTGGGATTGCTTCCAGCTTGTCCAGTGTGCCACCTGTATGACCAAGCCCCCGGCCTGAAATCATGGGAACTGCCAACCCGCAAGCTGCAACGATCGGCGCGAGCATGAGTGAGACATTATCGCCGACGCCACCGGTAGAGTGTTTGTCAGCGATGGGTTTCTCGATATCCGACCAGAAAAGAACATCGCCGCTGTCGCGCATTGCAACCGTCAGCGCAACCGTCTCATCCCGGCTCATGCCACGGAAAAACACCGCCATAGCAAAGGCCGCGGCCTGCCCTTCGGAAATTGCGTTGTTGGACAAGGCGTAGATGAAGGCGGCAATTTCAACTGCCGTCAACGTTTCGCCATCACGTTTGCGACGGATAATTTCCTGCGGGATCATAGCGATCAATAGCCGTTGGATGCTTTGGCCGGTTCACCACCTGCCAGCACGTTCACGATATCATCCAGAACGCCGGATGCGCCGAAACGGAAAGTGGAAGGCATGGCCCAGTTGGGCTGCATGATGGTTTCTGCCAAGCGCAAATAAAGCGTGGCATCTGCAACCGTTCCAATCCCGCCAGCGGGCTTGAAGCCGACCTTTTTCTTGCTGTCGCGAATGACCTGCAGCATGATGTCTGCGGCCTCCAGCGTTGCGTTGACAGAAACTTTGCCGGTGGACGTCTTGATGAAGTCTGCGCCTTCGGCAATAGCGATTTCAGAGGCGCGTCGAATCAAAGCCTTGTCTTTCAGCTCGCCGGTTTCCAGAATGACCTTGAGCAGAACGGGGGAAACGCAGACCTTACGCACGGCGGCAACCATCTCTGCCACGGCGTTTTCATCACCTGCGATGAGTTTTTTGTACGGAATCACCAGATCGATTTCGTCCGCACCATCATTGATGGCACGCTCTGTTTCTCCGACGACGGTTGCGAGATCAAGATCGCCAGAAGGGAAATTAACGACCGTGGCAATCCGGATCGAATGGTCCTTACCAAAGGCGGCACGGGCCTGGGCCACGAAACGCGGCCAAATGCAAATCGCAGCCGTGTTGCCATATGGCGTATGCGCTTTCTGGCACAAAGCAGCAATCTGCTCGGGTGTGCAATCTTCCTTCAGATTGGTGAGGTCGAGCAGGGATAGGGCGAGAGCGGCAGCTTCACGCGGGCGCTGAAGTTCCATCTCAATTTCCTCCAGAAATCATTTCCGTTAAAATCGCGGCCAGTCGTTTGCCGCCAATCGGGGCCATGTCTTTGGTTTCTTCATGGCTCAGTTCGTCGCCAGTCATACCGGCACCGTAATTGGTAATAACGGAAGCAGCGGCAACACGCATCCCGAAAAATCGCGCGAGGATAACTTCTGGCACTGTCGACATGCCAACCGCATCTGCGCCCAGCGTGCGGGCCATACGGATTTCCGCAGGTGTTTCGAAACTCGGGCCGGAAAACCACATATAGACACCGGTGAACAGCGGAACAGTGGCACGGATGGCGGCATTGCGCATGACAATCGATAATTCCGCATCATACGCACTGGTCATACCAACGAAACGGCGATCGGTTTCTTCGCCGATCAGCGGGTTCATGCCGGAATAATTGATATGGTCGGTGATCTGCATCACCGACCCGGGTGGCATGTCCTGCCTGACGGAGCCTGCCGAATTGGTCAGAATGAGCGATTGGACGCCGATACCTGCGAGAGCTTCTATCGCCGGGCGCATGGCCGCCGCATTGCCTTTTTCATAGTAGTGGACACGGCCCGCCAGCATAATGACGGGCTGTCCGCCGAGATATCCCGCCACAAGCTCACCCGCATGGCCGGAGACGGCACTCTCCGGAAAACCGGGAATGTCCGAATAGGGAATGCGGATGGCATCTGTAACCTCATCCACCAAAGACCCAAGCCCGGAGCCCAAAACGATGGCGGTTCGCGGCACAAGTCCATTCAGCCTGTCGACGAGAACGTCGATCATTGCGTGATCCATCACGGTAGCTCGGTCTTGAAGCTGAAGGGCAAAAGCTCTTCCATGGTCATAACCTTTTGAACACCAGCCTCATCACACAGATAGATTTTCGTGTCGGCAGAGGCGAATTCTGCGATCTTCTGGCGGCAGCCACCGCAGGGTGGGCAGAGGGCCAACTTTTCAGCGATGACAGCGATTTCGGCGATCTTCTTTGCCCCACCCATGATCATGGCACTGATGGCGGATGGTTCCGCGCACCAGCCCTGTGGGAAGGAAAGGTTCTCGATATTGGCGCCCTTGTAGATTCTGCCGTCTTCGGCGCGGATGGCCGCACCGACAGGGAATTTTGAATAGGGCGCGTGGGCAAAGCTCATCGCGTCGCGAGCTGCCTCAAACAATTCGTGCGACATGGACTAACGCTCCTTCGAATAGGCGACGCCACCGGCCTTCGGCGGTTTTGCAACGCCAATGAAGCCAGCCAGCAGAATGCATGTGAGGATATAAGGCAGCGCCTGGAAAATTTGGACTGGCACTTCCCCAATGCCCGGAATGGCCTTGCCCTGCATGAAGTTTGCCATGGCGTCAAGAAAACCAAACAGCAGGCAGGCAAACATGACGGGAACTGGCTTCCACTTGGCAAAGATCAGGGCTGCCAGCGCAATATAACCCTTGCCCGCAGACATGTTGGCAATGAAGGCAGCCGATTGCGCGACGGCAAGATAGGCTCCGGCAAAGCCACAGAGAAAACCGGCAACGATGACGGCGCGGAAGCGCATCCACGCCACCGAAATGCCTGCCGTATCTACCGCACCGGGATTTTCACCGACGGCACGAAGACGAAGACCAAAGCGTGTACGGTAGAGCACCCACCAGGAAATCGGCACGGCGAGAAAGGCGAGGTAAGTCAGAATGTTGTTGCCGGAAATGACGTTTGCGTAGAGCGGACCAATGAAGGGCACTTCGCGCATCATGTCGGCACCAGGCAGGATGATGGGCGAGAAGCGACCTTCGCCGGGGATTTGCGGTGTGCGACCGCCTTGTCCAAACCATGCCTGGCCGAGAACCACCGTCAGACCGGCGGCAACGAAATTCAAGGCCACACCTGAGACGATCTGGTTGCCACGATTGGTGATGACGGCAAAGCCGTGCACCAGCGAGAAAAAGATCGCAGTGCCAATGCCTGCGGCTAGTCCAGCCCATGGGTTTCCGGTCAGATAAGCCACACAGGCGGATGCAAAAGCCGCCGCCAGCATCTTGCCCTCAAGGCCGATATCGAACACGCCGGCGCGTTCAGAAAACAGCCCGGCCAATGCCGTGAACAAAAGCGGGATTGTCAGACGAACGGTCGAACCGAGAATGCTGACCAGCATATCGAAGGTTTCCATGGGCCGTTACCTCTTCACGAATTGCTGGTAGATGCGCACGAGCGCGGGGCGGTACATAAATTCAAGTGCGCCCGCAAACAGGATGACGAGACCCTGAATGACGACGATCATCTCACGGGTAATGTTGGGCATTTCGAACGAGAGATCCGCTCCACCCTGATAAAGGATTCCGAAAAGCAACGCCGCAAAGACGATACCAAGCGGGTGACTGCGGCCCATCAGCGATACGGCAATGCCGACGAAACCTGCGCCACCGACAAATTCCACCTGCAAACGTGCGGATGCGCCCATGACCGGGTTCAGCGCCATCATACCCGCCAGACCACCTGATATCAGCATGGCGATGATGACCGTGCGCGAATAGGGAATACCTGCATAAACGGCAGCGGAGGGGCTGATGCCCAGTGTCCGCATCTCATAACCCAGCTTGGTGCGCCAAATCAGGACCCAGACCAGAAAGGCCATAACGAGCGCGATGATGAAGGACACGTTGAAAGGTGCCGGCCCCAGCTTCAGCCCGAACATCGCCATCAGCCAGTCCAGCTTCGGCAATTGTCCGCCTGGCAGAAAGGTGCGGGTTTCCGGTGCCATCTTGCCCGGCACGATCAGCACATTGACCAGGAGATATACCATCAGCGCCGCGGCTATGAAGTTGAACATGATGGTGGTGATAACGACATGGCTGCCGCGTTTTGCCTGAAGCCAGCCGGGAATGAAGGCCCAGGCCGCACCGAACACGGCAGCACCGATGACCGCAAACGGCATGGTCACATACCATGGGACGTAGCGGTCCAGCGCGAGTGCCACGAGGGCCGCACCCAAGCCACCAATGTAAGCCTGGCCTTCGGAGCCGATATTGAACAGGCCGGCATGGAAAGCGACGGCCACCGATAGGCCGGTGAAGATGAAGCTGGTGGTGTAAAACAGGGTGAAACCAATGGCATCACCCCGGCCCAGCGCACCTTCGATCAAAAGCTGCAGGGCGGCGAAGGGGTCTTCTCCAATGCCCCAGACAACAAGGCCGGAGATGAAAAAGGCTGTTAGGATATTCAAAAACGGCAACAGGCCGTAGGTGATCCAGTTGGGAAGAGGGACGGAAGCTGTACTCATGGACTTTAAAGCCTTTGCCTTATGCGGCGATGCCGGCCATCATCAGGCCCAGCGTTTGTTCTTCGGCTTCCGCCGTTTTCTCTCCGACGACCCGGCCTGCGAACATGACCAGAATACGGTCCGACAACGACCGTATCTCATCAAGCTCCACGGACACCAGCAGAATGGCTTTGCCCGCATCACGCATTTCGATGATGCGGCGATGGATAAACTCGATGGCACCGATATCGACGCCACGTGTCGGCTGGCCGATGATCAGCATCTTCGGATCACGCTCGATTTCGCGCGCAACGACGATCTTTTGCTGATTGCCGCCTGAGAAGTTGGCGGTTTTCAAATTCGCATTTGGCGGGCGGATATCGTATTTCTCTATCTTCTCGATAGCATCTTTGCGGATGGCTTCTGGATTGAGAAACGGTCCCTTGCCGTAGCGCTCGTCGCGGTGATAGCCGAGGATGGAGTTTTCATACTCCTCAAACTTCAGCACCAGCCCCATGTGATGACGGTCTTCGGGAATATGGGCCAAGCCCAGCTTGCGAAGGACCGCGGGATCGACCTTGTCGACGGTTTTGCCGCCCATCAGAATCTCACCGGAATAGGGTTTGCGGATACCAGCGATGGCCTCCAGCAGTTCCGACTGGCCATTACCAGCCACACCGGCAATGCCGACGATTTCGCCAGCGCGTACGTCAAAAGAAACATCGTCCACCATGGTCACGCCACGGCTGTCCTTGACGGTTAGATTGCGGACGGAAAACAGGACTTCGCCGGGGTTTGATTCACCCTTTTCAACGCGCAGAAGCACGCGACGACCGACCATGAGTTCGGCCAGTTCTTCCACCGTGGTCTCGGAGGTCTTGCGCGTCGCCACCATCTCGCCGCGACGCATGACGGAGACCTCATCGGTAATCGCCATGATTTCGCGCAGCTTGTGGGTGATAAGAATGACGGTTTTGCCCTGATCGCGCAGCACGCTTAATATCTTAAAAAGATGATCGGCTTCGGCGGGTGTCAAAACCCCTGTGGGTTCATCCAGAATAAGGATTTCAGCGCCGCGATACATGGCTTTGAGGATTTCGACGCGCTGTTGCAGTCCAACCGGCAAATCCTCGATGATTGCGTCAGGATTGACCTCAAGGCCGTATTCATCCTCGAGACGCTTCAACTCCTTGCGGGTCGCGGCTGTGCCTTTGGCCAGCAAAGCACCGCCTTCAGCACCCAGCATGATGTTTTCCAGCACCGAGAAATTCTCCACCAGCATGAAGTGCTGATGCACCATGCCGATGCCGGCATCTATGGCCGCCTGGCTATCTCTGATGTTGACGGCCTTGCCGTCGATGCGGATTTCACCGGAATCGGCAGAATAGAAGCCGTAAAGGATCGACATCAAAGTCGATTTCCCCGCTCCGTTTTCCCCAATAATGCCGTGGATGCTACCCTTGGCAACGGTAAGATTGATATTCTTGTTGGCGTGTACGGTGCCGAATTTTTTATCGATACCGACAAGCTCGATCGCAGGTTCCATCGTCAACCCAAACGTCTCCGGAGGCTGGATATGAAAAGGGCGCAACGCGAAATCCGCGATGCGCCCGTCTTCTATAAATCACATCACTTTGGGCAAGAGTTGTCCGACATATAGTCGTGAACCTTGACGGTACCGGCAATGATATCAGCCTTTGCCTTTTCAACGGCGGCAGTCATTTCCGGGGTGATCAGAGCCTTGTTGTTGTCATCGAGGGCATAAGCAACGCCATCTTCCTTGACGCCGAGAGCGGTCACGCCTGCTGTGAACTTGTCGTCCTTGGTGTCCTTGAATGCGTTGTAGACAGCAAGATCGACACGCTTGACCATCGAGGTCAGGACAGAGCCGGGATGCAGGTGGTTCTGGTTGGAATCCACGCCGATCGAATATTTCTTGTTGTCGGCAACTGTCTGGAGAACGCCGAGACCGGTTGCACCTGCAGCTGCGTAAACGACGTCAGCGCCCTGATCGAGCTGGTTCTTGGTCAATTCACCACCACGAACCGGATCGTTCCAGGCAGCACCTGTCGTGCCGGTCATGTTCTGGAAGACTTCGATCTTGTCATTGGCAGCCTTTGCACCCTGTGCGTAACCGCAGGCGAACTTGCGGATCAGCGGAATATCCATGCCGCCGATGAAGCCGACCTTGCCGGTTTTGGATGCCATGCCTGCCAGAAGGCCGACGAGGTAAGAGCCTTCTTCTTCCTTGTAGACGACGGAGCGCACATTCGGCAGCTCGACAACGGAGTCGATAATTACGAACTTGGTGTCCGGAAACTCGGCCGCAACCTTTTCCATAGCGGATGTCCATGCGAAGGACACGGCAACCACGGGGTTGAAGCCACGGCTTGCGAAGTTGCGAATCGCCTGCTCACCCTGCGTGTCGCTGGTTGGCTCGAAATCGCGGTATTCAGTGCCGGTTTCCGCCTTG
This sequence comes from Agrobacterium rosae, assembly GCF_002915175.1. Classification (GTDB taxonomy): domain Bacteria; phylum Pseudomonadota; class Alphaproteobacteria; order Rhizobiales; family Rhizobiaceae; genus Agrobacterium; species Agrobacterium rosae. Next base: position 11,183 of record NZ_NXEJ01000001.1, read on the forward strand.
AACTTTTCTGCGCCTGTCGCAGCAGCTTCGTTGAACGACTTGTCGAATTTGCCGCCCGTGCCATAGACCAGCGCAGGCTTGATGTCCGCAGCCAAAGCGGAAGCCGACATCGCGGCCAGCGCGAAAAGCGTCAGAAGGGATTTTTTCATTGTGCAGCCCTGTTGTTACAGTTTGGTTTTTTAAAGGGTCCTCCCGCAAACCCGAGAAACGGGCATGTCTGCGGAACTGCCAGCCTTTTCTAGACTGTGCGTGAGGATATCCTTGCACGGCTGCGAGAAAAATTCATCCGGTTTTTTTTACCCAGTGGAAAAACCGTTAACTGCTGTTTTCTAAAGCAACATGCGCAAAAAAGTGCATCGACTTTGCGATAACAATGAGCAATACCGAGAGGGCGGCAAAGGCCAGCAAAACAAACCGTAAAACCTTCGCCTCACCGCTGTCGGCACAAAGACTTAGCTGATATTGCAGCTCACGCCCGTTCCCCGAAGGCCGCAATAACCGCCGGGATTTTTCGCCAGATACTGCTGGTGATAGTCTTCTGCGTAATAAAAGACATCCAGTGGCTCAATTTCCGTGGTGATCGCCTGTTTGTGACCAGCATCCGTCAAGGCTTGTTGGAATACATCACGGGCGGCCTTGACCTCGGCCAACTGTTCTTCGCTGGTGGTATAAATCGCGGATCGATAGGTCGTGCCGACATCATTGCCCTGGCGCATGCCCTGCGTCGGGTCGTGCTCCTCAAAGAATGTCTTCAGCAATGCTGCCAGCGAAACCTTGGCCGGATCGAATACGACCTTCACCATCTCTGTGTGACCTGTTAGCCCCGTGGTCGTTTCCTGATAGGTGGGATTTCGTGTGATGCCCCCTGCATAACCGACAGCGGTCACCCAAACGCCCGGTGTTTGCCAGAACAGGCGTTCCGCACCCCAGAAGCACCCCATGCCGAGATAGACCGTTTCCAGATTATCCGGGTAGGGGCCTTTCAACGGATTGCCGTTGACGAAATGATGTTCCGGGATCACCAAAGCCTCATCGCGACCGGGATAGGCGGTCTCCGGTGTTGGCATGACAGTTTTTTTGGACATCGTATCAAATCCGAACATTGCAGTCTCCTTGCGCGCCCAAACGGGGCCGCTCTCTGGCTTCAGCATGAGTGTGCGTGACGACGCCGTTTCAAGCGGCAAAGCGGCCTATGGCTCTGTGCTTCTTGTATCCAGCCATCCAGAACAGGAGCGACAGGGTAAGAAGAACCGCGAAAGCCGGAACCATCGATAGGCCATTTTCGACCCAACGCCACGCTTCAGGATGAATATAGTGCGCGACCCCGGCTTCTACCATGGTGACCGACGCAGGAAAAAATTTCACCCACGCATCGTGCGCGCTCATCAAATCGACGGACGACGTCGAGACAGAGCGGATCGAATCCAGAACGCCGACGCCAACTGCCGCAGCCAGAGCTATGAAGCTGATGAACCGGAAAACCGTCTTCATGGAATGGCTGCTCCGATGATTATCGCAAAACTGCGGGCCGGTTGGCGCGCTATGTTTTGACCGCGAAGCCTCTGGATAATGCGGTCAAACCGTCTTTGCAATCCACATCCTTAGCAAGCAATTGTTGCACAAATAAAAAAACTGTCAGATTCGGGTTGATCCCTGCGAATTCATCGGTATATATCGCGCCGTTCCAGTGATTTGCAGTTTTCACGAAATGCAGATGTTTAGACGGACAGGTGGCCGAGTGGTTTAAGGCGCACGCCTGGAACGCGTGTGTGCGTGAAAGCGTACCGTGGGTTCGAATCCCACCCTGTCCGCCATCCCTTCAAGATGTTACCGACAATCCGGCAACCGCAAAGCTCGCGTTCTTTAGAACACGGCTGATGTGTATCAGTTGTTCAAATCGTCGTTTCCTTGAAAAGAACATTCTGGTCCAAAAGGTACCGTGAGAAAAGTGGCAAGCTTGCTCCTCCGATGGCACGCGCTTGGCTGCCGACGGCACCTTCCAATATTTCCGGCACCACCACCCCTTGAAGATCGTGCAGATCCAAAGCCTTGCGGGTCGCATCGGTGATGCGCGTTCGGACCCAGCCCGGGAAGCCACCGTCAATGATGACTGATGCGAAATCGATGATCGAGGCTGCGGCGAGCACGGCCTGAGCAAGGGCTGCGGCCGTATTTTGTATCCAGCGTTCCAGCGGCTCGCCGAAATCGACCCAATCGTCAGGGGAAAACCACAGGGGTTTGGGGTCGATGTGGTTTTCACGCAGCATGTCTTCCAGAACGAAGATAGAGGCGATCTTGAGTAGCGGAACGGTGGAGCCGTCGCGCCCCTGAACGGGAAGGGGGCCGATGGCACCCGCAGCACCGGTTCGCCCGGAAAATAGGGCGGAGTTCAGCACGACACCTCCACCGATGAACGATCCTATGAAAACATAGAGAAAATCAGGGTAGTTCTGGCCCAAGCCAAAAACCAGTTCTGCGCCGCAGGCGCTGGTGGCATCGTTTTGGAGAAAAACGGGGTAGCTGACCTGATTGGCGATTTCCGCTCTCAAATCCACGCCGCGCCAACGATCCATTTCCTTTTGTGGCGCACCGACTTCCTTTGCCCAGCTCCACATCTCAAAGGGCGCTGCGATGCCTATGCCGGCAATCCTCTCGCGTTCATCCGGTGTCAGGCGTGCTTCCAGCTCTGCCATGCCATTGATCAAAAACGGCAATATCCACTCGGGCATGGGGTAGGGGTAGGTATTGCGCAGCTTTAGCCTGATCCGGCCGACGAAATCCATCAGGACGAGATCGACACTACGCCGGCCGATTTTGACGCCGAATGAGAACACCGCATCGGGATTCAGCCTCATGGGCGTGGACGGTTGGCCGACCTTGCCGCGCAAACGTTCGCCGCGAATAAGCAGTCCGTCACTTTCCAGCGAGCGCATGATGACGGAGACGGTTTGTGCCGAAAGGCCACTTCTGCGGGCGATTTCCGCTTTCGAAAGGCCGCTGTGCCGACGCACGAGGGAGAGAACGAGGCGCTCATTATAGGCGCGCACACGAACCTGATTGGCCCCGCCACTCAGATCCGGCACATTCGCTGGCGCGTGCCGGGTGGCTTCCGCTGAGCGTGTCATTCTTTTCCTCCCGATGACGACATTTAAGCCGCCAGTATCTGCGCTTCGGAACCACCATGTTTGCGAAAAGCAGTGCCTCCAAACACACTTTTCAATGGTTACGAAAATCATAAAATGCCACAACAAATTAATAATTCAATTGGATTTATTTATTGACAGGGTGCAGTTTTGATGTTTCCATCTGCGCCAGTGGCACCCGATCTAGGAGGAGAAGGGCCGCAAAAGTCGCTTCGACAAGAAGCACTCATCACTGGGAGGACTACATGAAAAGCACCGTTTCCGCCTTTCTCGGCGCGCTTGCGCTTGGCGTTTCTTTTGCATCTGTCGCATCCGCTGCCGACACGTCGGCCTGCCTCATCACCAAAACGGACACGAACCCATTCTTCGTAAAAATGAAGGAAGGCGCGACAGCCAAGGCCAAGGAACTCGGCGTTACGCTGAAATCCTATGCCGGTAAGGTCGATGGCGACTCCGAGAGCCAGGTTGCCGCGATCGAGTCCTGCATTGCCGATGGCGCAAAGGGTATTCTGATCACCGCATCCGACACCAAGGGCATCGTGCCTACCATCAAGAAGGCCCGCGATGCTGGCATTCTCGTCATCGCGCTCGACACACCGCTTGATCCAATCGCGTCTGCCGATGCGACCTTCGCTACGGACAACCTGCTCGCAGGCAAGCTGATCGGCGAATGGGCAAAGGGAACGATGGGCGACAAGGCTAAGGACGCTAAAGTCGGCTTCCTCGACCTGACCCCTGATCAGCCAAGCGTCGACGTTCTGCGCGACCAAGGCTTCATGATCGGCTTCGGCATCGACCCGAAAGACCCGAACAAGATCGGCGATGAAGTCGATCCACGCATCGTTGGCCATGACGTAACCAACGGCAATGAAGAAGGCGGCCGCAAGGCTATGGAAAACCTTCTCCAGAAGGATCCAGGCATCAACGTCATTCACACCATCAACGAACCTGCCGCTGTCGGCGCTTATCAGGCCCTCAAGGCTGTCGGCATGGAAAAGAACGTGCTCATCGTTTCCGTTGACGGTGGTTGCCCCGGTGTGAAATCGGTTCAGGACGGCGTGATCGGCGCGACATCGCAGCAATATCCGCTGATGATGGCAGCCCTTGGCGTGGAAGCGATCAAGAAGTTCGCTGACACCGGTGAAAAGCCGAAGCCAACCGAAGGCAAGTCGTTCTTCGACACAGGCGTTTCGCTCGTTACTGACAAGCCGGTTTCCGGCGTGCCAGCCATCAGCGTCAAGGAAGGCCTTGCCAAGTGCTGGGGCTGATAGCCTCTATCGATTAACGCGCGCTGGCCGGGACCAAATCCCGGCCAGTTCCGTCCCAAAGATTTCGCTGTCAGATTACCCGGCTCAATAACGGGCGCCTTGAATGGCTGTGCTGGCGGGCGGCAGGAGGAAACATGAGCGGAATACAGGAATTCGAGAAAGTGCTGGATTCAAGCGACAAGAATGTCGCTTCTTTCGACCAGCAAAAGATTTCACCCTTTAAACGCGCGCAGCACTTCCTGCACTCAACCCCCGCGGCGGTGCCGCTGATCGTGTTGATATTATCGGTCGCCATCTTTGGTCTCACCATCGGCGGGCGCTTCTTTTCTTCCTATACGCTGACGCTGATTCTGCAGCAGATTGCCGTCGTCGGTATTTTGGGCTCAGCACAGACGCTGATCATTCTGACCGCCGGTATCGACCTTTCGATTGGTGTGGTGATGGTCATTTCATCCGTCGTCATGGGCAACTTCGCCGTCACCTACGGCTTGCCGACAGGCATTGCGATCCTCGCAGGCTTTGTGGTTGGCGGATTGTGCGGCTTCTTCAACGGCTTCCTTGTCGCGGTTGTCAAATTGCCACCCTTCATTGTTACCCTGGGATCATGGAATATCGTCATGGCAACGAATTTCATTTATTCCGCAAACGAGACGATACGTGACGCGGACGTGGCGCAAAGCGCGCCTCTTCTTCATATCTTTGCCACGAACTTTCGAGTTGGAACCGCAATCTTCACGCTTGGCGTGATTGCCATGGTCCTGCTGGTCGCTTTTCTTTGGTACGTCCTCAATCACACGGCATGGGGTCGCCACGTCTATGCAGTGGGTGATGATCCCGAGGCGGCAAAGCTGTCTGGCATTCAGACGCGCAAGGTTCTCTTGAGTGTTTATACGGTTGCCGGGGTTATCGCAGCCTTTGCCGCCTGGGTCGCCATCGGTCGTAACGGTTCGATTTCGCCGTCTGCTGCGGTGACCGACTATAACCTTCAGGCCATTACGGCGACGGTTATCGGTGGTATCTCGCTGTTTGGCGGACGTGGCTCCATTCTCGGCACGCTGTTTGGTGCCATGCTTGTTGGTGTCGTTTCCATGGGTCTCAACATGCTCGGTGCAGACCCGCAGTGGAAAGTCATGTTGACCGGCTGGCTGATCATCGCCGCCGTCGGAATTGACCAATGGATCAGAAAGGCAGGCGTGTGATGACTGTTGATATGACCAAGCAACCCATTCTTTCCGCCCATGGTCTCGTCAAGCGTTATGGCCGCGTGACCGCTCTCGACAATGCGGATTTCGATCTCTATCCGGGCGAAATCCTTGCTGTCATCGGCGACAACGGCGCTGGCAAATCTTCGTTGATCAAGGCTCTTTCGGGCGCTGTGCGCCCTGATGAAGGCGAGATCAGGCTGGATGGCAAGCCGGTGCAGTTCAAAACGCCGCTCGAAGCCCGCGACGCTGGCATCGAGACCGTCTATCAGAACCTTGCGCTTTCACCTGCGCTGTCGATCACGGACAATATGTTCCTGGGGCGTGAGCTCAGAAAGCCTGGTTTTATGGGCACGGTCCTGCGCAAGCTCGACCATGCGGCCATGGACAAGTTTGCCCGCAACAAGCTCTCCGAACTCGGGCTGATGACCATTCAGAACATCAACCAGTCGGTGGAAACACTGTCGGGTGGCCAGCGTCAGGGTGTGGCCGTGGCAAGAGCGGCCGCCTTCGGCTCCAAGGTCGTTATTCTCGACGAACCGACAGCGGCGCTGGGCGTGAAGGAAAGTCGGCGCGTGCTGGAGCTTATTCTGGACGTTCGCTCCCGTGGCATGCCCATCGTGCTTATCTCGCACAACATGCCGCATGTGTTTGAGGTCGCAGACCGCATCCACATTCACCGGCTTGGAAAGCGCCTCTGCGTCATCAACCCAAAGGAATACACGATGTCGGATGCCGTCGCCTTCATGACGGGTGCCAAGGAGCCTCCAAGGGAAACGATCGCCGCATGACTATGACACTCGGTGCGCTGACAGATACTATCGTGCAGCGCGCGTCGGGACATTCCCGCTTCATCGTCGCCATTGCCGGTCCCCCAGGGGCCGGCAAATCCACTTTGGCCGATGCACTTCACGGTGAACTGACTCATCGTGGCGAAAAAGCTGAAGTCCTGCCCATGGACGGGTTCCATATGGACAATGGCATTTTACGTGAGCGCGGCCTTCTTGCCCGTAAAGGCGCTCCTGAGACGTTCGACGTTCGCGGTTTCTTCGATATCGTAACCGCAGTCAGAAAGGCGGATCAGGAGGTTCTGGTGCCGGTTTTTGACCGCTCCCGGGAGATCGCCATTGCATCCGCACGCTCCGTTTCTTCTGAAACGCGGTTCATTTTGGCGGAAGGCAACTATCTTCTATTGAATGAAGAGCCGTGGATTCGGCTGAAAGACAGCTTCGATTTTTCCATTTTCGTCGGGCCGACCGTCGAGGTTTTGGAGCAGCGTTTACGAGATCGCTGGATTGGATACGGGCTGGATGACGCTGGCATTGCCGCGAAACTCTATGAAAACGATCTGCCGAATGGCAAGCGCGTGGTTCAGAATTCGCAAGAGGCGGACATCAAGATCGACATTTGGGAGTAGGGGGCTCTGGCTCCTTGTCCTGCTCCACCCGTGAAATTTCATTCCGATTTTTCAGCGAATGCTGTAGGTCATGGGCCATGACGATTCTGGATGCGGCATGACTGCCAAGGTTTTCCTCACACGGTTGAAACTGAACGCGTTTCGCAATTACGCGGAGGCTTCGTTGCGTCTCGACCAGCGGCACGTTGTGCTGACGGGCGATAATGGTTCTGGCAAGACCAACCTGCTGGAGGCGATTTCCTTTTTGTCGCCGGGGCGAGGTTTGCGTCGTGCGACCCTGTCCGATGTTACGCAGGTGGGCGCGGAAAACATCGGCTTTTCGATCTTTGCCGAGGTGACCGGCATGGATGGCGACGTCGCGATTGGTACCGGTGTCGAGGGCGAAGGTGAGGCTCTTTCGCGCCGATTGCGGCTGAATGGGACGCCGGTTAAATCCGTGGATGAGTTGACCGATCACCTCCGTGTTTTGTGGCTGACGCCCTCCATGGACGGGCTTTTCACCGGCTCCTCGTCTGAACGCCGTCGTTTTCTCGACCGACTGGTTTTGTCGCTCGATCCCAGTCATGGACGCCGTGCCAGTGACTTCGAAAAAGCCATGCGTGGCCGCAATCGCCTGTTGTCAGACGGACGTTTCGACCCGGTGTGGCTTGAAGGCATCGAAAAACAGATGGCAGAACTCGGCATCTCCATGGCGGTTGCGCGCCACGAGATGCTGGGCCTGCTGAGAGCGCTGATCGAGAGCCGCGGCAATGATGCGAATTTCCCGACCGCTTCACTGACTCTGTCTGGATTCATGGATGGTGAATTTCACCGCCCAGCCGTCGATTTGGAAGACGAATATCTCGCGCTGTTGAAGGATAATCGTTACCGCGATGCCGGTGCCGGGCGCACGCTGGATGGGCCGCACCGTGCCGACCTTTACGTCCGCCACGCTGAAAAGGACATGGACGCCGGTCGCTGTTCCACGGGTGAACAGAAAGCTCTGCTTGTCGGGTTGATCCTGGCTCACGCGCAATTGACAGCCAATATGACAGGCCATGCGCCGGTGCTGTTGCTGGATGAGATCGCTGCCCATCTGGATGAAGGCCGCCGCGCCGCCCTGTTCGATCTCATTCACGCACTGGGCGGTCAAAGCTTCATGACCGGAACCGACGCATCGATGTTTTCAGGCTTGCAGGACAGGGCACAGTTTTTCAACGTTTCCGATGGAAGCATCGGATGATAATGCTTACATCCTCGTGAAAATCACCGGAGACGCGATTTTGGATCCCTTGAGCCCAGAGGAAATCGAACGCTACAAACGACATATCCTGTTGCCGGAAATCGGCGGCGTCGGGCAGCAACGGCTGAAAACGGCGAAAGTGCTGGTCATCGGTGCGGGCGGTCTGGGAGCGCCGGTGCTTTACTATCTGGCGGCGGCAGGTGTTGGAACACTCGGTATCATCGATGATGATGTCGTTTCGCTATCCAATCTCCAGCGTCAGGTCATTCATGATACAGGCACGATCGGCGAGCAGAAGACCGAAAGCGCGCGTCGGTCCATCGCGCGGCTCAACCCGCATGTGCGGACACTCCATTTCGAAGAGCGTTTCTCTATTGTCTGGGCACATGATCATCTGAAGTCCTTCGATCTGGTCATCGATGGCTCAGACAATTTCGATACCCGCTATGCCGCAGCGGATGCGGCAGAGACAGCCAAAGTGCCGCTGGTGACGGGGGCGGTGGGACGTTTCGATGGTTCCGTGACCGTTCTCAAGCCGTATGAGACAGGACCGGAGGGCGTACTATTACCCGGCTACCGGGATTTGTTCCCGACGCCTCCGCCGCAGGGCGTGGTGCCGTCTTGCGCCGAAACCGGTATCATTGGAGCGCTAACCGGCGTCATTGGTACGATCATGGCGATGGAAGCGATCAAGCTCATCACGCAGACAGGCGAACCACTGTTGGGACGCTTGCTTCTATACGATGCGCTGGCATCCCGCTTCGACACTGTTCGTTACAAACGCCGACAGGAAAAGGCGTAATGGATATCGTCAGAATCAAACCGAGCTTTGGGCGCTTCGATGAACTGCTGGCGCTGATCCGCTCGTCTTTCGCCTACATGGATGGCGTCATTGATCCTCCATCATCGGCGCATCGCCTGACATCAGAAACGTTGATGCAGAAAGCGAAGGACGAAATTGCCTTCGTGGCGTTTGATGGTGAAGACCTGTTGGGCTGTATTTTCTGCAAACCCGAAGTAACGAGCCTTTACGTCGGCAAGCTTGCAGTGTCTCCAACCGCGCAAGGGCAAGGCGTGGGCCGCGCACTGCTGGCCAAGGCCGAAGACATTGCCTCCAGCTTGGGTCTTACGGCATTGCGGTTGGAAACACGCATCGAGCTGGCTGGAAACCATCAGCGGTTTTCGGCATGGGGCTTTACCAAAACCGCCGAAAACTCCCATCCCGGCTATGACATCATCACCTCTATCGAAATGACCAAACGCCTGGGCTGAAGCTTTTCAGCTGCGCCCCGGCAGCACCCGGTTGGGTGGGCGATGGCCATCATAGAAGGCACGGATGTTGATGATGACCTTGTCACCCATATCGATCCGGCCTTCGATGGTGGCCGAACTCATATGCGGCAAAAGGACCACCTTGCCTTCTTTGGCCAGCTTAATGAGCTTTGGGTTCACGACCGGCTCGTTTTCGAAGACATCCAGACCCGCACCGGCGATCTTGCCGTCCATCAGGCATCGGATGAGGGCTGCTTCGTCGATGATATCTCCGCGTGCCGTGTTGACGATGTAGCTCGTCGGCTGCATCAGCGCCAGATGGCGGGCGGAAATCAGATGGTAGGTTGCGGGGGTTGAGGGGCAGTTGACCGAAACGATATCGACCCGCGCCAACATCTGGTCGAGGCTGTCCCAATAGGTCGCCTCAAGCTCGGCTTCCGTTGCCGGGTTCACGCGCTTGCGGTTGTGATAATGGATGGACAGGCCGAATGCCTTGGCGCGGCGCGCAACGGCGGTGCCAATGCGTCCCATGCCGACGATACCGATGCGCTTGCCGGACAAACGCCGTCCCAACATCCACGTGGGCGACCAGCCGCTCCATTCGTCGGAACCGTTGGCTAACACACGGGTGCCCTCCACCAGTCTGCGCGGAACGGCAAGAACAAGGGCCATGGTCATATCGGCGCTGTCTTCGGTCAGGACGTTCGGTGTGTTGGTAACCGTGATGCCTTTGCGAGCCGCCGCATCCACGTCGATGTGGTCGATGCCATTTGAAAAACCAGCGATCAGTTTCAGTTGCGGGCCAGCCTGATCAATCATCTCTGCCGTGATTCGGTCTGTCACGGTCGGCACCAGAACATCCACCTGCTGCATCGCTGCAACCAGCTCCGCCATCGTACGCGGGGCGTCTTCGATGTTCAGTTCCGCGTCGAACAACTCGCGCATGCGGGTTTCGACCAAATCCGGCAATTTGCGTGTCAAATAGACGGAAGGTCTCTTTTTATTCGTCATCGTCAGCAGGCACCTTGTTCAGAGGTCATTAACCAGAAAGAGCGATAATTTCATTCACCACGGGCGTTTCTACCAGACCCAACGACGAAGACAAACAAATCTCGCATGTCGCAGTCGCAGCCTTTAGAAACGATGACCCCGACCACACTTCTCTATTGCTAAAAAGCAAGGAACGGAAACCGGCATGCGTAGCATTGTTTCGATTATCTGCATTGCATTGTCGCTGGGTTTGATCGACGCCGCAAGCACGCCCGCATATGCGCAGGGTGCAGCCAAGGGCGCAAGCGGCCTGCCGCTGCCACGATTCGTCAGCCTCAAGTCGCGTCGAGTCAACATGCGCATCGGGCCAAGCACGGATTATGCCGTGTCGTGGATGTACATGAAATCGGGCATGCCGGTGGAGATCATCCAGGAATATGAAAACTGGAGACGCATTCGCGATGCGGATGGCACCGAAGGCTGGGTCAACCAAGCGCTTCTATCTGGTGAGCGAACGGCTGTGGCTGCGCCATGGATGCGCGGCAAGGGCAAGGACGTCTTCGTCAACATGCGCCGCGAAGCCCAGTCCGGTGCCGCCGTCATTGCCAGGCTGGAGCCAGGCGTTCAGATCAGCATCGGCGAGTGCAATGGCGATTGGTGCCGGGCCCATGCCGGTCAGGTGACCGGCTGGGTATCTCAGGGTGAAATCTGGGGGGCTTACCCAGGAGAGGCCTTTAAATAAGGCCGTGCTTTTCTGCCAGTGCTTTCAGCGATGACATAGGCCGTGGGCCCACTTGCTGAATGACAGCTGCTGCCGCCAGGCATCCGAGCTTTCCGCTGTCTTCCAGCGAACGGCCCTGCGTGTAGCCATAGAGAAAACCGGACGCAAAAAGGTCGCCTGCACCTGTTGTGTCCACAACGTCAAAAACCGGGTAGGCCTCGACTTTAATGCGCTCTGTGCCGGAAACGATGGTCGCACCTTCTTCACTCATGGTCACGGCTGCGATCTTGCAATCGGCCGCGATCTTCGTCAGCGCCAGCTCGAAGTCGTCGGTTTCGTAGAGCGAGAGCGCTTCTTGCTTGTTGGCAAAAACGATGTCGACGGTGCCGGAGCGCATGAGATCGAGAAACTCATCGCGGTAACGACCAACGCAGAAGCTGTCGGAGAGCGTCATGGAAACTTCACGCCCATTTTCATGGGCAATTCTGGCGCAATCACGAATGGCGTCCTTGGCCTGTGGTGGATCCCACAGGTAACCTTCGAAATAGGTGACCTTTGATTGGGCAACGACTTCTGGTTCGACATCCTCGGGGCCGAGATCGACGCAGGCACCCAGATAGGTGTTCATCGAGCGTTCGCCGTCTTCGGTAACGAAAATCATCGAGCGTGCTGTCGGCGGGAAGGTGCCTTCCGGTTTGGTCTCGAAATAAACGCCTTGGGCACGGATATCATGCTGGAAAATCTCACCGAGCTGATCTTCGGCCACCTTGCCGAAATAGGCTGCGCGCCCACCGAAGTTGGCGATACCCGCTGCCGTATTGCCAGCGCTGCCACCGGATGCTTCGAGCGCCGGGCCCATCAGTGAATAGAGCAGTTCGGCACGCTCGGCATCAATCAGGTTCATTGCGCCCTTGGTGATGCTATTGGTATTGAGAAAAGCATCATCGCAGCGGGAGATGATGTCCACGATGGCGTTGCCAACGGTCAGTACGTCGAATTTTGTCATGTGCCTCTCGTCCGAACCGCATCGACCGATGCGTTATCCAGAACTCGGTCTTAAAGATTTCTGCCGACATGAAAAGCCAAAACCTCATTCTGGAGGGCGTCGGCACACTCTTGTCGTTAATTTTCCGCGTCATGCACCTGTCATGGAGCATTGTTATAGAGTGTGCGTCGCTGTGCCACGGATGTACTGGCGCGGCGTGCGGGATGAAGGCGGGGGCAACCCCGCTTTTTTCTTGCTCTCTTTTTCGTCGCTGTCCGATTGCGGCGAGCCAGGCAAAATCATTTGTTTGCCTGTGCCATATGCGTTAGACCGAACGCACCCCTGCAAGGCCTGCGAAAGTCCTCCCCCATGTATGCTGTCGCCGTCAATGTCGCGCCGATTTTTCTTCTTATCCTGATTGGCTGGCTGACGGTCAAAGCGAAGCTATTCAAGGCGGAAGCTGGCGACGTCCTGAGCGACTTCGTGTTCAAGATTGCGGTCCCGACACTTATTTTTCGCACTCTGGCGGCTGCCGATTTTCACGGTGCGTCACCCTTCAAACTCTGGCTTACCTACTTTACCGGCGTCGCTATCACCTGGGCGGCAGGACAGTTGGTGACGCGCCATGTATTCAAACAGGATCTGCGGGTCGGCGTCATCGCCGGTATCTCATCGGCCTTTGCCAACAATATCTTCATCGGCTTGCCACTTGTCGGTCGCTCCATCGGCAGTGAAGGTATCGTTGCCATTTCCATTCTTCTGGTGGTGCATCTGCCCATCATGATGATTGCAGGGACTATTCTGATGGAGAATGCGACCCACAAGGTCACGGGCGGAGACAAGCGCAGCATGTTCACGGTCTTGAAGCAGGTTGGGCGTAATCTAGCACAAAACCCGCTGGTGATTGCGCTTGTGCTGGGGCTCGGCTTCAACATGATAAACGTGCCGATGCCCACGGTGATGACGACGGTCATTGATCAGATTGCCGGGATGGCGGGACCAGCGGCACTGATTTCTCTTGGTATGGCGCTCACCAAATATCCCATTCGCGGTAATCTGCGCATCGCCATGACGATGACGGCCTTCAAGCTGGTGCTTATGCCAGCCTGTGTCTGGTTGACCGCCCATGCCTTGGGACTGAGCCCGGCATGGACCGCAGCATTGGTTCTGACGTCCTGCGTGCCGACAGGTATCAATTCCTGGCTGCTGGCAAACCGCTTCGGCATCGGCCACAGCATTGCGGCGTCCACGATCAGCATTTCCACCCTGTTTGGTGTGCTGACCGTGTCGTTCTGGGCGTGGTTTCTCAGTTGATTATTTCTGCGCGCTCAGCACCTTGAAGCGCGAGTTGCGGCACACTTCCTGGCTGGAACGGAATTCGGCAGACAAAACTGTCTCATAGGGCATGCCGCGATTGGCGACCAGCAATAGCTTGCCGCCGCTACGCAGAGCAGTAGCGGCAGTTTTGATCAGCGCCTGACCAAGAGCCGGCTCAGATGCCTGTCCGGTTGCGTGGAATGGCGGGTTCATGATGATAAGGTCGTATTTTTCCTTGGGCGGCTCTGCGGCCAGATCCTGCCAGAAGAAACGTGTCGCCAAACGCGGGCAATTTTCCAGCATGTTGGTTTTCGCATATTCCAGCGCATTCCAGTCAGCTTCGAACAAGTCGATGCGTGCCGTGCGCGGTGACTTCTCAGCCAGCATGACGGAGAGATAACCCCAGCCCGCGCCGAAGTCTGCCGCATTGCCATCGAAATCAGCAGGGAAACGCGAAGCCAGAAGTTCCGAGCCACCATCCACACGGTCATGCGAGAACATGCCCGGCAGGGCCGTGAAGCGGTTCTCGATCGTGGCAATTTCCTGCTTGAGCTTGGAAACAGCTGTTGAAACCTCTTCCGGTCTTTTGAACCAAATGGCGACGCCGTGATATTTGGGTGTCGAATCCGCTTCGATGCCCAGTTTCGACAGGGTCTTGCGCAGGGTGACAATGCCGTCTTCCTTGGAACCAGCAGCTACGATCATGCCACCGGCTTTCACACGGCTCAGAGCTTCGGAAACCCGGTTTTCATTTTCACCACGATGCTTGCCGCACAGGATGAGTGCGCTGTCGAAATCCTCGCCGGAAAGGTCGGGTGTGACCTCGGCACCTTGGGCCTGCAACGCGCGGTAAAGCGGACGCTGGCTCTGGACTGCGGTAATCGTGGCATCAAAGCCTTCCAGACGCGGCGCGCCTGCTTCCGCGCCGAGAAACAATACGCGCTCCCCTTGACCGGGTGCGTCAAGCATCTGCGCAGCGAAGGGATGGAACAGGGTTTTAACGGCGTCACGGCTCATGGGGTGGTTCCTAAGGTCAAATAGAAAAAAGGCGCGGGGAAAAGCCCGCGCCTCGATATCGGATAGCGCAAGCCGCCTTATTCGGCAGCTTCGCCTTCGCTCTTCTTCTCAGCCGAAACTTCCTTGCCGGTTGCCTGATCGACAACCTTCATGGACAGGCGAACCTTGCCGCGCTCATCGAAGCCCATCAGCTTGACCCAAACCTTGTCGCCTTCCTTGACGACGTCGGAGGTCTTGGCAACACGGTCGGCTGCCAGCTGCGAGATGTGAACGAGGCCGTCACGTGCACCGAAGAAGTTGACGAATGCACCGAAGTCAGCGGTCTTCACGACCGTGCCTTCGTAGATCAGACCAACTTCAGGCTCTGCAACGATGGAATGAATCCACTTGCGGGCTGCTTCGATTTCCTTGCCCGAGGACGAGGCGATCTTCACGGTGCCATCGTCTTCGATGTTGATCTTCGCGCCGGTCTTTTCGACGATTTCGCGAATGACCTTGCCGCCGGAGCCGATGACTTCACGGATTTTGTCGACCGGAATGTTCATGACTTCGATGCGTGGAGCAAATTCGCCGAGCTGCGAACGGCCTTCGGTTATGGCGTTGGCCATTTCGCCCAGGATGTGCGTACGACCGCCCTTTGCCTGCTCCAGAGCGACCTTCATGATCTCTTCGGTGATACCGGCGATCTTGATGTCCATCTGCAGCGATGTGATGCCGTCGGCAGTACCCGCAACCTTGAAGTCCATATCGCCGAGGTGATCTTCGTCTCCGAGAATGTCGGAGAGAACGGCAAAGCGTTCACCTTCAAGGATCAGGCCCATGGCAATACCGGCCACTGGCTTGGCAAGCGGAACGCCTGCGTCCATCAGAGCGAGCGATGTGCCGCAAACGGTTGCCATTGAGGACGAGCCGTTGGACTCGGTGATCTCGGAGACGACGCGCAGCGTGTAAGGGAACTGTTCGACCGATGGCAGCATCGGGCGGATTGCGCGCCATGCCAGCTTGCCGTGACCGATTTCGCGGCGGCCCGGGGAGCCCATGCGGCCTGTTTCACCAACCGAGTAGGGAGGGAAGTTGTAATGCAGAAGGAAGCGTTCCTTGTACATGCCCGTCAGGCTGTCCACGTACTGCTCGTCTTCGCCGGTGCCGAGTGTGGCAACAACGATGGCCTGGGTTTCGCCGCGTGTGAAGAGCGCCGAACCGTGCGTGCGTGGCAGCATGCCGACTTCAGACACGATCGGGCGAACGGTGGACAGGTCGCGACCGTCGATGCGGCTCTTGGTGTCCAGAATGTTCCAGCGAACGATCTTCGCCTGAATGTGCTTGAAAACAGCGCCGATGACTTCGTTGGTGTACTTAGGTTCTGCACCTTCTGGGAAGAAGTGCGCCTTGACCTTGGCCTTGACGGCGTCGACTGCGTTGTAACGGGCAGCTTTTTCAGTGATCTTGTAGGCGTCGCGCAGTTCAGCTTCGGCAAGGCCGAGCATTTCTGTTTCGAGAGCGGAGAAATCTTCCGGCTCGAATTCGCGTGGTTCCTTGGCAGCAACTTCAGCCAGCTTGATGATGGCGTCGATGACCGGCTGGAAACCGCGATGACCGAACATCACAGCACCGAGCATGATCTCTTCGTTGAGTTCCTTGGCTTCCGATTCGACCATCAGGACGGCGTCCTGCGTGCCGGCAACGACCAGATCCAGAACCGACTCGTCCATCTCGTCGAGATGCGGGTTCAGAACATATTCGCCGTTGATGTAGCCGACGCGCGCGCCGCCGACTGGGCCCATGAAAGGAACGCCAGACAGTGTCAGGGCAGCAGAGGCCGCGACCATCGACAATACGTCCGGGTCATTTTCGAGGTCGTGCTGAATGACGGTGACGACAACCTGTGTGTCGTTCTTATAGCCTTCAGGAAACAGCGGGCGGATCGGGCGGTCGATCAGACGGGAAACCAGAGTTTCCTTTTCGGAAGGACGACCTTCGCGCTTGAAATAGCCACCGGGTATCTTGCCGGCTGCGTAGGTCTTTTCCTGGTAGTTGACGGTCAGCGGGAAGAAATCCTGACCGGGCTTTGGCGACTTTGCGGAAACGACGGTCGCAAGAACCATTGTCTCGCCGTAGGTTGCGATAACCGCACCATCGGCCTGACGGGCAACTTTGCCTGTCTCAAGTCTTAAAGGGCGGCCTGCCCATTCGATTTCGACGGAATGTTGATTGAACATATCTTGTCCTTAAAAGAAGCCTCGGTTCTCACATCGAAGGAAAACACGCGGGCTTTAACACGTCACGGGCAAGACAGCTGGAGGCTTTGGAGCGGCATATCCATCGATATGCGGTGACGCGGTTCAGCGTAACAAAAGCATCCGGCAATCCTGCCCCATGACAGGTCATCGGTTTATTTCAGATGGCACCGGCCCATCCGGCCCATCTTCGTTTTCGGCGTCCTGTTAAGGACTGCCATAAGAAAACCGGCGGAAATTTCTTATCGAAACCCGCCGGGATTTGTTTTTAGCGGCGAATGCCGAGGGCACCGATCAGCTTGGTGTAACGGCTTTCGTCCTTCTTCTTGACGTAGTCGAGAAGCGAACGGCGGCTGGAAACCATGGTCAGAAGGCCACGACGCGAGTGGTTGTCCTTCTTGTGATCTTTGAAGTGGCCTGTCAGGTTGTTGATCCGTTCGGTCAAAATTGCGACCTGAACTTCCGGCGAACCGGTATCACCTTCCTTGATGGCATATTCCTTGATGAGGGCGGCTTTGCGCTCTGCAGTAATCGACATCGGACGATCCTTTCTATTTAAGGAAAAACGGGACGCCAAGCACCGGGATGTCGTCCAGCACTGGCCATTCATTAGCGCGGGCGCTGCCCAAGCTGCCGCTGCCTATAAACCAATTGGTCTATAAAGGAAAGAGGCGATTACCACCGCCCCTTTCAGCCTATCAGTCGTTCGACGTTTTAGCCGAAAACGCGTTTGGGACGGAATTCGCCTTCTGCGATGTCGCCAATGGCAACCAGCTTACCGCGCGCGGTGGCATAGGCATCCGTTTCCTGCGTCGGCGCATCGCGGCCGCGTAACAGAATAGGGTTGCCCATTTTCAGCCGATGGGCCTGGTCATCGTTGATGATGAGGTGAGGCAGGGATGAGAGGGCTTCAGACGTATCGATCAGATAGGCATCAAGTGCTGCCAGTCTCTCGTCCCGGTCTTCGATGGCCTCGAATTCGACCAGCTTTTCAAGCGGAACCATCGCGTCTTCCGCAAAGGGTGCGACCATGGAACGGCGGAGCTGCGAAATGAAGCCATAGCAGCCGAGATCACGGCCGAGATCGCGCGCCAACGCACGGACATAGGTGCCTTTTCCGCATTCCACTTCGAAATGTGCAGTATCGGCATCCGGGCAGGCGAGGAGGGTGATGCGGTGAATTTCAACTTCGCGCGCTGGAATTTCGACCGCTTCGCCGCTGCGGGCAAGATCATAAGCCCGCTCACCGGCAATCTTGATGGCCGAAAACTGCGGCGGGGTCTGAAATATGGTGCCGGTATAGTTGGGCAGCAAATCCCGGATCGCCTGTTCAGCAGGACGGTTGGTCGATGAGTTCAGAACATCGCCTTCCATATCGTCGGTGGTACGTTCTTCGCCCCAGGTGACCGTAAACTCATAGATTTTACGGCCATCCATGACATAAGGAACGGTCTTGGTAGCATCACCCAACGCAATCGGCAGCATGCCGGAAGCCAAAGGGTCAAGCGTTCCGGCGTGTCCGGCCTTCTGGGCGTTGAACAGCCATTTGATCTTCGAGACGGCTTCAGTCGAGCCGAAATCGAAAGGCTTGTCGAGGATGATCCAGCCGGAAATCGGCCGTCCCTTGGGTTTACGATTTTGCTGTTTACGTGGTTTGGACATGCTTCAATTCTGTTCGTCGTCTTTATCGTTTGAAGGTCCCAGATCGCGCTGTACCTCCGGCGAGCGCAGGAGCGCGTCGATCTTCTTGTAATTGTCGAAGCTGGTATCGTCGCGGAAACGCAGTTCCGGCACATATTTCAGCTGCCGCAAATTTGGGCCGAGCCGACCACGAAGAAACTTGGCGTGGCGGTTCAATGCTGTGATCGTATCGGTGTGGTCGTCAACGCCAATCGGCGTCACATAGGCGGTTGCGATTTTGAGGTCGGTCGACATGCGCACTTCCGAAACGGAAATCACCGTCTTTTCGATCAGATCGTCATTCACTTCTCCGCGCTGTAGAATCTGAGTGATCGCAGCGCGCACCTGTTCGCCAACACGCAGCATGCGTTGCGAGGGAGCGGATGATGTTACTTTTGCCATTTTTATCAAGCCTCAAACAGAGCGAGCGCCGGTTAAGCCGGCGCCCGACAGTTTTCTTGTGTTGCGGCGAAACGCTTAGAGCGTTCTGGTGATGTGCTCTACGCGGAAGCACTCGATGGTATCGCCCGCACGGATGTCTTCGTAGTTCTCGAACGCCATACCGCACTCCTGACCGACCGGCACTTCGCCGACTTCGTCCTTGAAGCGCTTGAGCGTCTTGAGCTTGCCTTCGTGGATGACGACGTTGTCGCGCACCAGACGAACACCAGCACCACGTTCCACCTTGCCTTCGACCACACGGCAACCGGCAACCTTGCCGACCTTGGTGATGTTGAAGACTTCCAGGATTTCGGCGTTGCCGAGGAAGGTCTCGCGACGTTCCGGAGACAGAAGGCCCGACATTGCCGACTTCACGTCATCCACCAGATCGTAGATGATGTTGTAGTAGCGAATTTCGATCCCAGCCCGTTCAGCCGCCTGACGTGCTTGCACGTTGGCACGAACGTTGAAGCCGATGATGGCCGCGTTCGATGCTTCGGCGAGCGAAATATCCGACTCTGTGATGCCACCGGCACCCGAGTGAATGATGCGAGCGCGAACTTCGTCCGTGCCGAGCTTGTCCAGCGAACCGATAATCGCTTCGATGGAACCCTGCACGTCGCCCTTGATGAGCAGAGGGAAGTCCTTGCGGCCTGTCGACTGCAACTGCGTCATCATCTGTTCGAGCGAGCCGCGCTGACCGGTCTGACGGGCAACAGCCTTATCGCGGGTCAAACGCTGACGGTATTCTGCGATTTCGCGAGCACGGCTCTCGTTTTCAACAACCGCGAAGCGATCACCGGCAGACGGTGTACCGGAGAGACCGAGAACCTCGACCGGCATGGCCGGACCGGCTTCCTTGACGTGTTCACCCTTGTCATTGACGAGGGCGCGAACACGGCCCCACTGGTCGCCGGCCACGATGATCTGGCCCGGACGCAAGACGCCCTTCTGAACCAGAATGGTAGCAACGGAACCACGGCCACGATCAAGCTGAGCTTCGATGACCGTACCTTCAGCCGTGCGGCTCAAGTTAGCCTTCAGGTCGAGAATTTCGGCCTGGAGAAGAACGGCTTCGAGAAGCTTGTCGAGGTTGAGCTTGTTCTTGGCGGAGACTTCCACGTCAAGAACTTCACCGCCCATGGATTCCACGAACACTTCGTGCTGCAACAGCTGCTGACGAACCTTTTCAGGGTTTGCCTCGTGCTTGTCGATCTTGTTGATCGCGACGATGATCGGCACACCAGCGGCTTTCGCGTGGTTGATCGATTCAATCGTCTGCGGCATCACGCTGTCATCGGCTGCAACCACCAGAATGGCGATGTCGGTTGCCTGTGCACCACGAGCACGCATGGCCGTAAAGGCGGCGTGACCGGGGGTGTCGATGAAGGTGATCTTGTGACCGTTCTTTTCGACCTGATATGCACCGATATGCTGGGTGATGCCACCGGCTTCACCTGAAACGACGCTGGTCTGACGGATAGCGTCGAGCAGCGATGTCTTGCCGTGGTCGACGTGACCCATGATGGTGACGACAGGAGGACGCGAAACCAGTTCGCCGCCGCCATCTTCGTCCGAGACGTTGAAGATGCCTTCTTCGATGTCGGATTCAGACACGCGCTTGACGGTGTGGCCGAATTCGCCAGCGATGATTTCAGCCAGATCGGCGTCGATGACGTCGCCCGGCTTCATCATCTGACCTTCCTTCATCAGATACTTGATCACATCGACAGCCCGTTCGGACATACGCTGCGACAGTTCCTGAATGGTGATGGTCTCAGGCAGAATAACTTCGCGCATGACCTTTTCGCGCGTTTCCTGCATCTGGCCGCGACGGAATTTTTCCTGACGACGGCGCATGGCAGAGAGCGAGCGGCCACGGGCCTGACCGTCTTCTTCCAGATTGGACGTAACGGTCAGCTTGCCACGACGGCGCTCTTCTTCCGTCTTGAGGCGAGCGGCAGGCTTGGCCGGAACCGGCGCTGTGATCTTGCCGCGAACCGGTACGCCGGTACGGCGAGCGCCGCGATCGTCTTCTTCTTCGCCAGCGCGGCGGCCACGTGGGCCAGCGCTGTCGATCGGTGTCGGGGCAGCAGGTGCCGTGCGTGTCGTCTGAGGACGCGCATCTGGACGACCGGTGCTGGCAGGCGTTCTGCTGGCGGCCGGTGCCGGTGTAATCTCGGCCGGTGCCTGAACTGGAGCGGGTGCCGGTGCCGTCTTGGCGGCGAGGGCTTCCTCAGCGGCGCGGCGCGCAGCCTCTTCCTTTTCGGCCACGGCACGGGCTTCGTCTTCTACCTTGCGGCGTGCTTCGTCTTCGGCGCGCTGCTTGGCTTCAATGATGTCGCGAGCCTGAGCTTCTGCAAGAGCCCGACGGCGTGCATCCATTTCGCCAGCCGAAAGGTCATGCAGGACGGCACCACGTGGGCGGTCCGGCTGACGCTGTGGCTGCGAAGACGGCGCAGAGCGATTCTGATTGTTGTTATTGTTCTGGTTGCCAGACTGGTAAGGCCGCTGCGACTGAGGCTGCTGCGGGCGCTGTGCTGCTGCGGGCGTTGCAGCAGGTGCTGCCGGCCGGGCAGGCTGCGGCGCTGCCGTCACCGTTGGCGTAATGGGCTTTTCGTCTTCAGGACGCAATGGGCGGCGTTTGCGTGTCTCCACGACAACCGCGTTGGTGCGACCACGACCCATATCCTGACGCACAGTTCCCGTCGACGCTCCGCTCGGCTTGAGGGTGAGAGTCTTCTTGGGCTGTGCGTTGAGTGTCTTGTCGTCGTTGTTCTCGGTCATTCCGTTCCCGTTCCTTCGGACGAGAGCCGGATGACATTCATCAGGCCCTGTCTTTAACTAGCTGCATCCGAACGCGGTGGCGGATATCGTCCGATGACCGCGTCATTGTTCTGTCCGGGCAGCGTCTAAATCCGCTTGAGGTTGATCGCCATTGCGATACCGCTCGAGCATCTTTGCGCGCTTCACTACACCTTCACCCGCCTGCCCTGCAAGCACGCAAGCATGGATAAAAGCATTCTGGCCCATCAGTTCGTCCATTTCCTGCTCACTGAAGAGCCGAAAGGACGGTATTTCAGTCTCGGCACCTGAGCCGAGCGTCCAGGCCTTGCGGGCCTGATTTATCTTTCTCACGCCATCAGGCGCTGCATCCGTGGCGTGAAACACCGCAATGGCCTTTCCCGAACGCACGGCGGCATCGACTTTCGTAGCGCCGGAGATGAACTGACTAGCCTTGCGGGCCATGCTGATCATTCCGGCCAGTTGCTGTGCCATCAGCCGGTCCATCATATCCAGAAGGTCCGGTCCGGCTTTCACATCCGTCTTCAAGGCGCGCGCGAAAAGCTTCTTCGCGATGGCCTTTTCGATCAGGGCGCGCTCGGGTGTGACCCAGCAACCGCGCCCCGGCAATTGGCGTTTCAGATCCGGAACCACACTCTGGTCCGGGCCTGCGACAAAGCGGATCAGCTCATCTGGCGATCCGATTTGCCGTGTCACAATGCACATCCGCTCGCTTGCGGTACCTTCGAACTGCTCGTCATCGAACAGTTCGTCCGGCTGATGCGCTTGCGACATCATTCCTGTTCGGCGGTATCCGCCTCCTCGGTCGCTGCTGCTTCCTGCTGTGCGGCAAGATCTTCAGCTGTGATCCAGCCAGCCAGAAGGCGAGCCTGAACGATCATGTTTTCAGCTTCAACGCGCGACACGTCGAGTTTGGAGAACGTGCCTTCGAACTTCTTTGTCTCGCCGTCCTTGCGTTCGCTCCAGCCAACCAGATCGTCGGCGGCGCAGCCTGCAAAGTCTTCGATGTTCTTGACGCCTTCTTCGCCCAGCGCGACCAGCATCTGCGATGTCAGGCCGTCGATCTGGCGCAGTTCGTCGGAAACACCGAGTTCCTTGCGCTTTGCGTCCATTTCGGTCTCGATACGCTCGAGATACTCCTTGGCGCGGGTCTGGATTTCAACGGCTGTGTCTTCATCGAAACCGTCGATGGACGAAATTTCGCTCAAGTCCACATAGGCCAGTTCTTCGACCTGCGCGAAGCCTTCGGATGCCAGAACCTGGCCGACCATCTCGTCCACATCCAGGGCTTCCATGAAGATGCCGGTGCGTTCGTTGAATTCCTTCTGGCGGCGCTCGGACTCTTCGGCTTCCGTCATGATGTCGATGTCCCAGCCGGTCAGCTGCGATGCCAGGCGTACGTTCTGGCCGCGACGACCGATGGCCAGCGACAGCTGTTCATCGGGAACGACGACTTCGATACGCTCTGCCTCTTCATCGAGAACGACCTTGGAAACTTCAGCAGGCTGAAGGGCGTTGACGATGAAGGATGCCGGGTCCTGGGACCAAGGGATGATGTCGATCTTTTCGCCTTGGAGCTCGCCGACAACGGCCTGAACACGCGAACCACGCATACCGACGCAAGCGCCGACCGGATCGATCGAGCTGTCGTTGGAGATAACGGCGATCTTGGCGCGCGAACCTGGGTCGCGGGCAACCGACTTGATCTGGATGATGCCGTCGTAGATTTCAGGCACTTCCATGGTGAAGAGCTTGACCATGAACTGCGGATGCGTACGCGACAGGAAAATCTGCGGGCCGCGCTGTTCGCGGCGCACGTCGTAGACGAAGGCACGAACGCGGTCGCCGTAACGCAGGTTTTCCCGAGGAATCATCTCGTCACGACGGATGATGCCTTCACCACGACCGAGATCGACGATGACGTTGCCATATTCGACGCGCTTGACGGTGCCGTTGATGATTTCGCCGATGCGGTCCTTGAACTCGTCATACTGGCGGTCACGCTCGGCTTCACGAACCTTCTGGACGATGACCTGCTTGGCGGACTGTGCGGCAATACGACCGAAATCCATTGGCGGCAGCGGATCGGCAATGTAATCGCCGATCTTGGCGTCGACGTTACGGTCGCGGGCCAGCTCCAGCGGAATTTGTGTGCCGTAGTCTTCGGCCTTTTCCACCACTTCGAGCAGACGCTGCAAGCGGATTTCACCCGTCTTGGAGTTGATGTCAGCGCGAATATTGGTCTCGGAACCATAACGAGAGCGGGCAGCCTTCTGGATGGCGTCAGCCATCGCGGCGAGCACGATTTCGCGGTCGATGACCTTTTCTCGTGCAACAGCATCGGCGATCTGCAGAAGCTCAAGCCGGTTAGCACTCACTGCCATGTTTTTGTCTCCGTAATTCGCAAGTTGCGTTCTGCCCGTGTGTCAGGGCTTACGTGGTAATTAGAATTAGTCTTCGTCTGCTTCTTCGTTCTGGTTGGCAGCGGCTGCGGCCTTGGCCTGCTTATCCGCCTTCAACGCGTCACGAATGAGGTCATCCGTCAAAACCAGCTTGGCATCCGAAAGCGTGTTGAACGGGATCAGAACCACAGGCTCCTCACCATAGGCGATCTGGTCACGTTCAAGCTTGAAGCCGTCAGCTTCGATCTCAGCGATCTTGCCACGGAAGCGCTTGCGGTTGTCCACCAGGATCGATGTCTCGATCTTGACAATATGGCCCTGCCAGCGAGCGAAATCCGTCTTGCGCACCATCGGCCGATCGATGCCGGGCGACGACACTTCAAGATGATACGCCTTCTCGACGGGATCTTCCACATCAAGAACAGGTGAAATGGCCAGCGAGACCGCTTCGCAATCCTGAACGGTCATGGTGCCGTCTTCGCGCTCCGCCATCACCTGCAATGTCGAACCGTTCTGGTTGGAGAGGCGAACCCTGACCAGCAGAAAGCCCATGCCAGTCAACACCGGCTCGATGATTTCTGCGATGCGCTGGTCCACGCCTGTTTCGGTTATCAGTCTTGGTTCGGCTTCAGCCATTCTGGTCTTCCGGTCTTTATGTCTAACCGGAAACGCTTTGCACCGGTTTTAGGGCGCCTAACGAAAAAGAGCGGAGCCTTTCGGCCCCACTCTTCATCAGACGATCAAGAATTTGATTGCACGTATAACTGCTTATGCCCGACATTGCAAGGAAAAGCCGGAGTGCAACGAAATTGGCTTTCGTCACAATTTCAGCACAGGTCAGTTAGAAACAGTGGCGTCCTCTTAATCGGCGTCTATACTGACGCAAAGAATAAACACCAATCGCATCATTGGACTGCCCGTGCCCGATAGAAAATCCCCGCTCGCGCCCCTGCGGCATCCAACTTACAGAACAATCTGGTTTGCGAGCATCGCCTCGAATTTCGGTGGGCTCATTCAGGCGGTTGGGGCAGCATGGATGATGACGGCGCTTTCGTCGTCTGAAAACATGATTGCGCTGGTTCAGGCATCGACATCGCTGCCAATCATGCTTTTCTCTCTCGTCTCGGGCGCTCTTGCCGACAGCCTCGATCGCCGCCGCATCATGATTTCGGCGCAGCTTCTGATGTTGGTGGCCTCTATTTTGCTGACGGTCTTTGCCTGGGCCGAATGGCTGACGCCATGGCTTCTGCTGTTTTTCACCTTCATGATTGGCTGCGGAACGGCGCTCAACAATCCCTCATGGCAAGCATCTGTCGGCGAAATGGTTCCGCGTGAGGACCTGCCAGCGGCGGTGACGTTGAACAGTGTCGGCTTCAACATCACACGAAGCGTCGGTCCTGCCATCGGCGGTGTCATTGTTGCCATCTCAGGGGCTGCTGCCGCTTTCCTTGTCAACACATTCAGTTATTTTACGCTGCTCTACGCGCTGTTCAAATGGCAGCCACCCAAAAACACATCCAGCTTGCCCCGCGAACATCTCTTTGCCGCCATTTCTGCCGGCATGCGCTATGTGGCCATGTCGCCGAATATCGGCAAGGTTCTGGTTCGGGGTTTCCTGTTTGGCCTTTCCGCCAGTGCCATTCTGGCGCTGATGCCGCTCGTCGCACGTGACCTGGTGCAGGGTGGTCCGCTGACATATGGCATCATGCTCGGTGCTTTTGGTGTCGGTGCGATTGGCGGCGCGTTGATCAGTGCCCGCTTGCGCGAAACATTGAGCAGCGAATGGATCGTCCGTGTCGCATTTCTAGGCTTCGCCTTCAGTGCTGCCGTCACGGCGGTCAGCACGAGTGCGATCCTGACGGCGCTTGTGCTGACCGTTTCCGGGGCAAGCTGGGTCTTGGCGCTTTCGCTGTTCAACACGATCGTTCAACTGTCCACCCCTCGCTGGGTGGTGGGACGTGCGCTGTCTCTTTACCAGACCTTGACCTTCGGCGGTATTGCCGTTGGTAGCTGGCTGTGGGGCTCTCTTGCCGAAAATTACGGCCTGTCCTACTCGCTTCTCTGTTCGTGCGTGCTGATGCTGCTGGGTGTGGTGGTCGGTTTCAAGCTCACCATGCCAGCCTTCGCGTCACTCAATCTCGATCCGCTCAACCGCTTTGTCGAACCGAACCTGCGGCTCGACGTCAAACCCCGAAGCGGCCCGATTGCCATTCTTGTCGATTACGAGATCGATGATAGCGATCTTCCGGAATTCATGACGATCATGGCCGAGCGCCGACGAATCCGTTTGCGCGATGGCGCGCAAAACTGGACGTTGATGCGCGATCTGGAAAATCCTGACATCTGGACCGAAATTTATCATGTTCCGACCTGGGTCGAATATGTCAGGCATAACCATCGTCGGACGCAGGCGGATGCTGAAAGCTGGGACAGCATTCTGGCGCTGCACCGGGGTGCCACCCGCCCGCGCGTTCACCGCATGATTGAGCGTCAGGCAATCCCACCGCAGGATGATATTTTCCATAAGGCTCATATTGATCCGCATTGAGCGGGTGCGATGGGCGAAGCTTTTTGATGCGTAGAAATATTTTCCCACAACAGGAACTTTTTTTATCCGGCTCGATTGATGCGTCTGACCAAATCTGACGCTCGTCATCGAGCAAATTTTAGCTCTGACACGGACGGCAGTGGACTGGCAGAGCGAAGTGCTGGTTGATTGCCGACAATGAGCAATACGAAATACGCTTATGGGGTACGAGATTGTACGGACAGACAGACAATATCGGCCCCATTCTCACACAATTGTTCAAGCAGGCACCGACCTTCATCGCTCTGTTGCGAGGTCCAGACCATCGTTTCGAACTGGCAAATCCAAGCTACATGAAGCTGGTCGGTCGCGAGGATCTTATTGGTCGCACCGTGGCCGATGCTCTGCCTGATGCTGGTGCGCAAGGCTTTGTCGGCATTCTCGATAACGTCTATAGCTCGGGGGAACCCTACTCGGCAAACGGCGCGCATTATGCCGTTCAGTCTGAACCGGGTGGGCCAATCACTGAGCGCTATATCGACTTCATTTATCAGCCTATTCTCGATGGCGAGGGCAAGGTCGAGGCCATTTTCGTTGAAGGGTCTGACGTCACCAAGCGGACATTGGCAGAACGCGCGCGCCGCGAAAGCGAAGAGCTCTACAAGGGCCTGTTCGATGCCATCGATGAAGGCTTTTGCGTCATCGAATTTTTCGACGGACCACACGGCCCCAACAGCGACTACATACACATACAGGCCAATGAGGCCTATGCCCGTCACGCCGGAATTCCAAACGTCGTCGGCCAAAAATTGCGCGAAATGGTGCCCGACGAAGCTGATGCCTGGATTGCCCGATATGGGGAAGTCCTGCGTACCGGCAAGTCGATACGGTTTCAGCAGGAGCTTGTGGCGACCGGCCGATACCTTGAACTGGCGGCAGTTCGTATCGAGCCTGGAAGCAGGCGGCAGGTCGCCGTCATGTTTCAGGACATCACCGCTCGCCGACGTGCTGAAGTGGCGCTGGCGAAACTCAATGCGACGCTGGAACAACAGGTGGAAGAGCGTACCGGCGAGTTGATGGTCGCGGAAGAAGCGCTTCGCCACAGCCAGAAAATGGAAGCCGTGGGTCAATTGACCGGCGGTCTGGCCCATGACTTCAACAATATTCTGGCAGGCATCAGCGGTAGTCTCGAGATGATGAACACGCGTCTTGTGCAGGGTCGGGTGGGCGATCTGGCGCGTTACATCAACGGCGCAGTCGGCGCGACGAAACGCGCTGCGGCACTCACGCAACGACTGTTGGCATTTTCCCGCAGGCAGACGCTTGATCCCAAGCCGCTCAACATCAACTCTCTGATCGAAGGTATGCTCGATCTTATCACCCGTAGTGTTGGTCCAGGCATAAATGTAGAAACCGTCGGAGCTGCAGGGCTATGGGCTACGAATGTCGATGCCGGTCAGCTCGAAAATGCTCTGCTGAATTTATGCATCAATGCGCGTGACGCCATGCCCGGTGGTGGCAAGCTGACGATCGAAACCTGTAATCGCTGGATTGATGAAAAGTCTGCGCGACTGCGGGGACTGGAGCCGGGGCAGTATGTTTCCCTCTGTGTCTCTGACACCGGAACCGGTATGTCGCAGGAGGTCATCGAGCGGGCATTTGACCCATTCTACACCACCAAGCCGATCGGGCAGGGCACAGGGCTCGGACTGTCCATGGTCTATGGTTTCGCCGGACAATCCGGAGGTGCCGCCCGCATTTATTCTGAGGTGGAGCAGGGTACGACCATATGCCTTTACCTGCCAAGGCATGCAGGTGATTTAGAGGCAGTGGAAGAGCAGCATGAGGCGATAGCCGATGCGCCGCGCGCCGATGGCGGCGAAACTATTTTGGTTGTCGATGATGAGCCGCTGGTGCGTATGCTGGCGGTGGAAGAGCTCCAGGATCTGGGATATTCGGTCATCGAAGCGGAAGACGGCGCGTCAGCGCTCAGAATTCTCAATTCCGCCCGGGATATCAGCCTCTTGATAACCGATGTCGGTCTGCCCGGCGGCATGAACGGTCGCCAATTGGCGGATGCGGCCCGTGTGAAGCGGCCGGAACTGGAGGTCTTGTTCATTACCGGTTATGCCGAGAACGCCGTACTCAACCATGGCCATCTTGACCACGGTATGCATGTCATGACCAAGCCGTTTCAGCTCGATGTTTTCGCGCAACGGGTCAAAGCGCTCGCGCATCCCAAGCAATAAGGGCAGGGCCTATCCTCGAAGTGCTTCGGCGGGAGATTGTCGGTAGGCCAGCCACGCGGGCAGAATGGCAAGACCAGCAGCCACCGCAAGCAGCAACACGGCTTGTGTTATGTCCGCCTTGGCAAACTCAACCGGCATGACGACGCCACTTTTTGCGACGAGCAGGCCGGTTATGATTTTCGCCGCTGCAAAACCAATTGCGAAGCCAAGCCCGATCCCCGTTGCGAACAATGCGAACAATTCCGTCCAGACGATCAAGGAGATAGACGAGCGCGGCGCGCCAAAGGCGCGCAATGCGCCGATCTGTTTTCGCCTTTGTACGATGTGCGTGAGCGTTACGAGAATGAGGGAGGCTGCCACCAGACTTTGAGCGCCGATGGCGACCACGGAGAGAACCTCTCGAGCATCTCCCAATGTGGCATAGAGCTTTGTCAAAACCTCTCCTGGGAACACGGCAAGTGTGTTGCCCTGCCGATATTGCTGGCGAAGCTTATAAGCATCGGCGATCGTTTTCGGTTTCACCAGAATGGCCGGAACACCCGGTGTCTCAGCCGTGAATGTTTCGTCCAGTCCGTTTTCTTCACCCTCTGCATGATCATGGGCATGACCTTCATGTTCTCCCGCTGCATGCTCGTGACCATTCTCATGGGCATCCATGCCGTGAATGTGCCAGACGGAACTAATGGGTACAAGAATGGCGCGATCCCATGGCGTGCCGGTGGGCTTTAGTCGGCCCTGAACATGGTAGACGATCTCGGTATGGGTATGGCCGCCTTCTTCCGCTGCCCCGTGCATCGGCTTGATCTCTGCACCCAATGGCAGATCAACCGCAGAGCCGATGACGGCGTCTTCACCATCGGCGAAACCTTGACCTTCCACGAAGCCACTGGAGGTGTTGGCGATTAACGATGTTGTCGTTCCGACAATTGGGTAGCCGGCAAAGGAATCTCCGAAGCCGACCGGGCCTGCCCATGCGACGCGCGGGTCTTTGGCCAAGGACGCCAGCGTTTCGCCACTGACCAGCGGCAAGGGTGCAGCCTGAAGGAAGACCGAGGACAGAACGAGTTGCGTTTCGCTACCGGCCGCGCCGATGACGAGATCGAATTTGTCGGCAGCGCGCGCCGTTCCCAAGCGCAATGCACGTTCCTGCAATGTGACGGTAACGCCGAGCGCCGTTGCCAGAGAAACCAGCAACACGACAACCAGTGAACCTGCCCAAAGGCGTTTTAGATCGGAGAGTATAAAACGAATCATATCATGTGTTCCCGGCGATATCGGTTAGGATACGGCCATTGGCGAGTTCCAGACGGCGATCCAGGCGTTGCGCCAGAAGCCTGTCATGGGTGATCACGATGAGTGTCGTGCCATCTGCCCGCGCCAGATCAACCAGCAGACGGCCGATCGTCTCGCCATTACCAGGGTCAAGGCTTGCCGTAGGCTCATCGGCGACGATAACGCCGGGCTTTCGCAGCAGCGCGCGTGCAATCGCTACACGCTGCATCTCGCCGCGCGACATGGTGTTGATGTTCTGGTCTGGCCGGCCGAGGCCGGTTTTTTCGAGCAAGTCCGCTGCACGCTTACCGTAATCGCGGCACATAGCGCGGCTCAGGCGAACCGGCAGCAGCACGTTTTCGATAGCTGAAAGGCCCGGCAACAGATGAAACTCCTGCATAACGAGCCCGACATTTTCGCCTCGCCAGCGATCTCGTCTGGTTTCGGTCAATCCGGCAATATTCTGATCACCCCAGGTTACCGTGCCTTCTTGGATGCGCTCAAGACCGGTGATGACATTGACAAATGTACTTTTGCCGGAGCCGGACGCGCCTGATATTGCCATCATCTCGCCTGCGGCAACCTTCAGTTCGCCTATAGACAAAACCGGTGCGGCCAAGCCGGGATAGGAAACGGTAAGGCCCGATATGGTCAAAGACAACATGTTCACGACACCGAATATTGCGCATCTCTGATGCGCACGAGGCTGACGAAACCCGTCTCGGGGTCGGTCCATGAGCCGTGCTCCAAAGTTCCGGTCACCTCGATTGTCGTGCTGGGTTGCACGAAGGTCTGCTTTTCCGAGAGGTAGACGACGACGATATTGTCCGGCCAATCGGAATCCGACGAGCAGAACGGGCAAAGCGCCATGGGAATTTCCGTCAGCACGAAAAAGGCGGCTTCTGCCTTCAAGGGAGGAGCCATGAAGCCCTTCATGCGGATTTCCTTGCCGGTCAACTGTTTCAGCTTATCGGAAAATTCCAGCCCTAGAACGCCGATCTTGCCATACATCTCATCGAAGGTGAGTGGCGATGGCGCAGCGAATGCACGCCCGGCGCAGAGCGTTATCCCCGACAGAGCGGCGAGTTTGAGCGAATGCCTGCGCGTGAACATGCGGGAATGGTGCGCCATGACGATCTCCAGTTCGACCTGTCCGGTATAGTCTGAAACGAGGACGATCCGGCCCGCATTGTGCGAGCCGGACCGTGTAATGTTCAAGCGTTCTTACTGCGTCTGTTTCGTGCCAAGAGCGAAAGCATCGGCCAGCACGCGGTAGACGTCGCTCTGCTCCATATATCCCTTGAACTCTTCCGAGCCTGGACCTGTGGACTGTAGAACGATGTCGTCAACAGCGTGAACGCCGCTATCGCCATCCTTGGGAATGTTGCCCTGCACGAAGACTGCGCCGGGTACGTTCTTGTAGGCTTCGTTGGCGATATATTCCTTCTTTTCGTTCTGGATTGCAGGAACGAAAGGACCGTCGAGCTTCGGACGGAATGTTTCATAATGGTCGGGACCATTATTGGCATTCAGGAACAGGCGGCGGCTGACGTCGACGCGGTCAGGATAGCCATCGCCATCCTTGTCTTCGTAGTTCGGGAAGCCGGCTTCGGCGTAGGTGCCAACCTTGGCACGCATTTCATCGCCTGGCTTTTCGTCATCGACGGTTCCGATGATGGAAACGCCATGCGTGTGGTCGCCGGTGACGACGATCAGCGTATCGGGGTTCTTTGCAGCGAATTCGCGTGCAACGCCAATGGCCTTGTCGAATTCGATGGTTTCAACGACGGCGCGATCCCAATCCAGCGGGTGAGACATCTTGTCGATATTGGCAGCTTCGACCATCAGGAAGAAGCCTTCCGGGTTTTTCGACAGCTCACCAAGCGCAGCAGTGGTCATGTCGACCAAGCCGGGCTGATTTGGAAACTTGTCTACGGTGCCCTTCTTGAGGAAGTTGCGGTCTAGAACCGTATCCATGTTGCCGGTGTGAAACAGGCCGAGAAGCTTTCCGGTGTTGGAGCCTTCTGCCTTTTCAAGCTCGCTCTTGTCGGTTGCCAGCGTGTAGCCTGCATCCTTAAACAACTTGATGTAGTCTTTGTCGTCCTTGCGCTTTGAACCGGGGGTATCCTTGCCGAGGAAGTAGGCAGAGCCACCGCCGAGAACGACATCAGGCTTGACATCGAACATCATGCCGGTGATTTCGGCCTTATCGCCGCGCTTGCGGGTGTGAGATACAACGGCGGCAGGTGTCGCGTCCTGCAGTTCCGATGTCGTTACGATGCCGATCGACTTTTTCGTCTGGCGGCGAAGGGCTTCTGCAAGGGTTTCGACCTTCGGGTCATCAAGGCTTGCTGGTGTGCGGTCGGCATAAACGCCAAGGGCGTTCACGGCTGTCTTGTGACCGGTCATGTAAGCCGACATGGTGTTGGCACTATCGGTCGCTACAGCTTCTGTAGAAGACGTACCGATAAACGCCATACGGTCCATCTCGTCCATGTTGAGGCGGCCATTTGCCTTACCTTCGGTCATGCCCTTGGACATGATGCGGGCCGCTGTGCGGTGCGCAACGGAAAGGCCATCTCCCAGCAGGAAGATCACGTTCTTGGCCTTTGGTGCTTCACCCGTGCCATAAACCGTCCATGTGACGTTTTTGGTTTCAGAACCGGCGGAAACCTCAACTTTGTAATCGCCAGCCTTGGCAATCTTCAAACCGCGCAATGTAACGGCAGAACCAAGGACCTTGTCCTCTTTGCCCTTTTCTTCGGCTGTGAATGTGACGTCGGAACCGAAGATAGCTTTATAGTCCTGGCCATTGACGGTAATCTTGACGTCTTCAGGCTTTACGACATTCTTGAACTCGACTTTGAAATCAAAAGGAGAGCCGGTGAGAATCGTTGCACGATCAAGGGGATAGACAGTTGCTGCCTGTGCAGCACCGGCAAGAACGGTGGTGGCAACGAATGCGGCGAAAAGTTTGCGCATGATAACCTCTAAGGAGTGATGTTTTATGGAAAGGCTTCCCGCCTATAGGGATTGCGCATGACAGAGACATGACGGTTGGCGGGAATTTTTGGGTGCCGTACAACCCGGTTGTTTCTGATTATCAACGTATCCCGGGTCGTTGTGACACCCAATGCGTTTTGTCAGCAGGCGCATTTCTTGATTTTTGCTGCGATGGACACATCTATCCGCCTTGCAGCGGGAAAAATCGCTCCTTATATACCCCCCAGAACAGCGTTGAAGAATGCTGCACGAACACGAAGACCATCCAAGTCAAGGAGTTGTCAGTGGAATGCCTCACGGGGTTCCGACAACTCGCTTCAAGGAGAGAAGAAAATGGCAAAAGTAATCGGTATCGACCTTGGCACGACCAACTCCTGCGTTGCAGTGATGGACGGCAAGGATATTAAAGTTATTGAAAACGCCGAAGGCGCGCGTACGACACCTTCCATGGTTGCGTTCAGCGATGATGGCGAGCGTCTGGTCGGCCAGCCTGCAAAGCGTCAGGCTGTTACCAACCCAACCAACACATTGTTTGCCGTAAAGCGCCTTATCGGTCGCCGTTACGAAGACCCTACTGTCGGTAAGGACAAGGGCCTCGTTCCGTTCGAGATCGTCAAGGGCGACAACGGCGATGCATGGGTACAGGCGCAGGGCAAGGGTTACTCGCCTTCGCAAATCTCGGCCATGATCCTTCAGAAGATGAAGGAAACCGCTGAATCCTACCTCGGCGAAAAGGTCGAGAAGGCCGTTATCACGGTTCCCGCCTACTTCAACGACGCACAGCGTCAGGCAACCAAGGATGCGGGCCGCATCGCGGGTCTTGAAGTTCTGCGCATCATCAACGAGCCAACGGCTGCTGCCTTGGCCTATGGCCTCGACAAGAAGGACGGCAAGACAATTGCGGTCTACGACTTGGGCGGTGGTACCTTCGATATTTCCGTTCTGGAAATCGGTGACGGCGTTTTCGAAGTGAAATCCACCAATGGCGACACGTTCCTTGGCGGTGAAGATTTCGACATGCGTCTGGTCGAATATCTGGCCGGTGAGTTCAAGAAGGACCAGGGTATCGACCTGAAGGGCGACAAGCTTGCGCTTCAGCGCCTCAAGGAAGCTGCAGAAAAGGCAAAGATCGAGCTTTCGTCTTCGCAGCAGACCGAAATCAACCTGCCCTTCATCACGGCAGATGCGACCGGTCCTAAGCACCTAACACTGAAGCTGACACGTTCCAAGTTTGAAAGCCTGGTAGACGATCTCGTTCAGCGTACCGTTGCACCGTGCAAGGCAGCGCTGAAGGACGCCGGTCTGACCGCAGCTGAAATCGAGGAAGTCGTTCTCGTCGGCGGCATGAGCCGCATGCCGAAGGTTCAGGAAATCGTCAAGCAGCTGTTTGGTAAGGAACCACATAAGGGTGTGAACCCGGATGAAGTCGTTGCCATGGGCGCCGCTATTCAGGCTGGCGTTCTACAGGGTGACGTCAAGGACGTTCTGCTTCTCGACGTAACGCCTCTGTCGCTCGGCATCGAAACACTGGGTGGCGTCTTCACACGTCTGATCGACCGTAACACGACGATCCCGACGAAGAAGAGCCAGACCTTCTCGACCGCTGAAGACAGCCAGTCTGCCGTGACGATCCGCGTCAGCCAGGGTGAGCGCGAAATGGCTGCCGACAACAAGTCGCTTGGTCAGTTCGACCTCGTTGGACTGCCACCAGCACCCCGCGGCGTA
Organism: Agrobacterium rosae; assembly: GCF_002915175.1. GTDB lineage: Bacteria > Pseudomonadota > Alphaproteobacteria > Rhizobiales > Rhizobiaceae > Agrobacterium > Agrobacterium rosae. The sequence goes on from NZ_NXEJ01000001.1 coordinate 46,078, forward strand.
CCGCAGATCGAAGTCACCTTCGATATCGACGCCAACGGCATCGTGCAGGTATCGGCAAAGGACAAGGGCACCGGCAAGGAGCAGCAGATCCGCATCCAGGCATCTGGTGGTCTGTCTGACGCCGACATCGAAAAGATGGTGAAGGACGCCGAGGCCAATGCCGAAACCGACAAGAAGCGTCGCGCCGGTGTAGAAGCCAAGAACCAGGCCGAAAGCCTTATCCACTCCACCGAAAAGTCGGTGAAGGAATATGGCGACAAGGTTTCCGAGACGGACCGCAAGGCCATCGAAGACGCCATTGCTGCGCTGAAGACCTCGGTCGAAGCGGCTGAGCCTGATGCTGATGACATTCAGGCAAAGACCCAGACCCTTATGGAAGTGTCCATGAAGCTTGGTCAGGCCATCTATGAAGCCCAGCAGGCTGAAGGTGGCGAAGCCGGTCATGAAGGCGGCAAGGACGATATCGTCGATGCCGACTATGAGGAAATCAAGGATGACAAGAAGTCCGCATAAGCGTGGCTTTTGAAATCCAATTGATACTTGACTGAAATCCGGCTGCCTTGTGCAGCCGGAAATCCATTTCCGGGGCTTGTAGTTAATGGCGAAAGCAGACTTTTACGAAACACTTGGCGTTGGCAGGACAGCTGACGAAAAAGAGCTGAAAAGCGCCTTCCGCAAACTTGCGATGAAGTATCATCCGGACAAGAATCCTGGTGACGCCGAGTCTGAGAAGAAATTCAAAGAACTCAACGAAGCCTATGAGACACTGAAAGACCCGCAGAAGCGGGCCGCCTATGACCGCTTCGGTCATGCAGCCTTCGAGCAGGGTGGTATGGGCAATGCAGGCGGCGGCTTTGGCGGTGGTGCCAGCGGTGGCTTCTCCGACATCTTCGAAGACATCTTCGGTGAGATGATGGGTGGTGGACGCGCGCGTCGCTCCTCCGGCGGCCGCGAACGTGGTGCCGACCTTCGTTACAACATGGAAATCTCGCTGGAGGAGGCGTTTGCGGGCAAGACGGCGCAAATCCGTGTGCCGACCTCCATTACCTGTGACGTTTGCACCGGTTCCGGCGCAAAGCCTGGCACACAGCCCAAAACCTGCGCGACCTGCCAAGGCTCAGGCCGTGTACGAGCAGCGCAGGGCTTCTTCTCGGTAGAGCGCACCTGCCCGACCTGTCACGGTCGCGGCCAGACGATTACCGACCCTTGCGTGAAGTGCCATGGTCAGGGCCGCATCACGGAAGAGCGTTCGCTGTCGGTCAATATTCCAGCCGGTATCGAAGACGGCACACGCATTCGCCTACAGGGCGAAGGCGAGGCAGGCATGCGCGGAGGCCCCTCGGGCGATCTCTACATCTTCCTGTCTGTGCGTCCGCACGAGTTCTTCCAGCGCGATGGCGCCGATCTCTATTGCGCAGTGCCCATCTCCATGACGACGGCAGCGCTGGGTGGCACTTTCGATGTAACGACGCTGGATGGCACGAAGTCGCGCGTGACGGTGCCTGAGGGTACACAGGCAGGCAAGCAGTTCCGTTTGAAGGGTAAGGGCATGCCGGTGCTGCGTTCCGCACAGCAGGGTGATCTCTATATCCAGATTCAGATCGAAACGCCGCAGAAGCTGACTAAGCGGCAGCGCGAGTTGCTGCAGGAATTCGAAGAGCTGTCATCCAAGGAAAATAACCCTGAATCCACTGGCTTCTTCGCCCGGATGAAGGAATTCTTCGACGGCTGATTTCAGCCTTTGACGTCTACGACAAAGCCGCGCTTCGATAAGAATGCGCGGCTTTTTTATGCGGTAATGTCAGCTCGATCAGCCAGCAAACCCGCCCTCGTCCAGAAAGCGTTTTTCTTCCGCGGTGCTCTCGCGCAGCAGAATTTCGTTGCGATGTGGAAAGCGACCGAAGCGTTCGATTATGTCGCGATGCTCAACGGCAAAAGGCAGATAGCGCTCGCCCAAGGGTTCGCACAGCTTGCAGCACAGATGCTGGTCCTCAAGGTCTTCCGAATGCATCAAAGGGAGATAGAAGAAGATGGGAAGCTCGGCATCGATTGTTTTGTCGTGGCCGCGCCGCAGGATCTCTTGCGTGTAGTGGCGAGCGAGCGGATCCGTCGCGTACATATGCGCCGTGCCGCGAAAGCAGTTGCGCGGAAACTGGTCCAGCAGCAACAGCAGAGCAAGGCTGTCCTCTGCGCTTTCCAACCATGTGTCCAACTCGCGCCGTGCGGCGGCAAAATGCAAATCCCTGAAACGGTCATGGAACGTTGCGTCGAATTGGGCGTCCTTGTCGAACCACTTTTCAGGTCCGGCATCTTTCCAAAACGCCACGATATCAGAAGCGGACGTGGCGGTGTCTTTGCTCATGGTGCGCTCCTTAATAATGCGGCGGCTTGGTAATGGCGGGCGCTTCGAGCGATTGCTCCTCAAGGTTCAGGAAACGGTCGGTCAGCCGATCCAGCTTGGCGCGGGTCTGCTCGACCACTTTCCATTGCTCAGTCAGCTGATCGGAAAGCTCTTCGATGGTTTTCGCCTGATGCGCCACGGTTTCTTCGAGCGCAATGATGCGATTTTCGCTGTCGTCAGCCATGGGTCTCTCCTCGTCAATGCCCTGCTTTGCCAGCTTTATATCCCGCAAACAAGACAAAGGCCGGACGTGATGCCCGGCCTTTGATGTTTCCGTGGTGTGATGGCGGATCAATCTTCTTCCTGGAAGACCTCTTCGCGCTTTTTCTTGACACTCGGCAGGAAGACGACGACCAGAACCGCCAGCGCAATCAGCAGCAGCGTGGCGCTGATGGGGCGCGTGACGAAGGTCGTTGCGTCACCACGTGACAGGATCATGGCACGCCGCAAATTTTCCTCCAGCAGCGGCCCCAGAACGAAGCCGAGCAGAAGCGGTGCCGGTTCGCAGCGCAGTTTGACGAGTGCGTAGCCGATGAGCCCGAAGAAAGCGACGGCATAGAGATCGTAGACGTTGGAGTTGACGCTGTAGACCCCGATGGCGCAGAAAGCCATGATGATGGGGAACAGCACGTAGTAGGGAATGGTCAGCAGCTTCACCCACAGCCCAATCAGCGGCAGGTTGAGGATAACAAGCATCAGGTTACCGATCCACATGGACGCGATGATGCCCCAGAACAAAGCGGGCTGTTCGGTGGCGACATTGGGACCGGGGACGATACCTTGGATGATCATGGCACCGATCATCAGCGCCATGACGGGGTTGGCGGGAATGCCGAGCGTCAAAAGCGGAATGAACGAGGTCTGCGCACCGGCATTGTTGGCCGACTCAGGGCCAGCTACACCGGCGATTGCGCCATGGCCAAACTCTTCCGGATGTTTCGAGACACGCTTTTCAACGGTGTAAGACGCAAAAGCCGCAAGGATTGCACCGCCACCTGGCAGAATGCCGAGCGCCGAACCGATGGCCGTGCCGCGCAGAACCGGGCCGATCATCTGCTTGAAGTCTTCCTTGCTGGGCAGGAGGCCACTGACCTTTGCCATCAAGACGGACCGGGTCTTTTCGTTTTCGAGGTTTCGCAGAATTTCGGCGATGCCGAAAACACCGACGGCGACGGCAACGAAGTTCAGACCATCGGCATATTCGCGGATGCCGAGTGTGAAGCGTGGCGTGCCGCTATAGATATCGGTACCGACGAGGCCCAGCAGCAATCCGAGAACCACCATGGCCAGCGCCTTGATGATGGAGCCGTGGGCCAGCGCGATGGAGGAGACGAGGCCAACCACCATCAGCGAGAAATATTCGGCAGCGCCGAATTGCAGCGCGATGGCCGTCAGCGGCGGGGCGAAGATTGCCACGAGGAACGTCGAGACCGTACCGGCGAAGAACGAGCCGAGCGCGGCAACCGAGAGTGCCACGCCGGCCCTGCCCTTGCGCGCCATCTGGTAGCCATCGATGGCGGTGACGGCGGACGAGGATTCGCCAGGCATGTTGATGAGGATCGCCGTGGTCGAGCCGCCATATTGCGCACCGTAATAGATACCAGCCAGCATGATGAGCGACGAAACCGGCTCCAGTTGGAAGGTGATCGGCAGCAGCATGGCGATGGTTGCCGTGGCGCCGATGCCCGGCAACACGCCGATCAAGGTTCCGAGCAACACGCCGATAAGGCAGAAGAACAGATTATCGATAGAGGTTGCGGTGGAAAAACCCAGCGCCAGATTATTAAACAGTTCCATCATGCACCTCAGAAATTGAGCCAGGGGCCGAAGCGCTGGAAGGGCAGGCCAAGACCGTAGTCGAAGACTGCGACGGAAAAGACGGTGATGCCGATGGACAGAATGATGGCCATCAACGGTTTCATCTTATGCGACGCAAAGGATGCAATTAGCGCGCTGATGAAAAGCGCCGGAACGAAACCCAGGCCACGTACTGTCATGCCGAAGAAGATCGGCGCTGGCAGAATGAGAAAGATGCCGCGCCAAGCAATCGGCCCTAGCGGCTCGCCCTGAACCTTGCCAGCCCGCACAAGAATGAGCGTGCCGAGCCCGACGAGAATGAGCGACAGCACCAGCGGGAAATAACCCGGCCCCATGCGAAACGCGGTTCCCAGCTCCAGCCCATAGGATTGCCAGGCGAAGAAAATGCCGAGCAGAATGAAAAAGGCGCCACAAATCGCCTCTGTTGCGTCGAAAGAAAGTGATTTCATGTATGTGTCCCCCGCTAACGAGTGAAAACCGGTGGCATGTGAACGCCACCGGTCGATTGCTTGTGAGCAGGCTTAGTCGGCGTACTGGCCAGCGGCCTCGATCACCGTTTTCCAGCGCGGAATTTCGCTTTCGAGCTTAGCCTTGAGCGCCGCAGGCGTGCCATCTGCTTCAGGCGATGGCGTGGTGCCAAGCTCGGCAAAGCGGGCTGCGACATTCGGGTCCTTCAGCGCGATTTGCAGCGACTTGGACAGGCGCTCATTGATATCGGCAGGTGTGCCCTTTGGCGTATAGATGCCGTGCCAGACGCCGACTTCGAAGTTCGGCAGACCGGCTTCCGCCGAGGTCGGTACGTTCGGCAGCACATCGAGGCGCTTCGGTGTTGTAACCGCGTAGGCTTTCACCGTACCGCCCTGAATCTGCTTGGTCGTGTTGGTGGTCTGGTCGCACATGATATCGACCTGGCCGCCGAGAAGATCAGTCATCGCTGGACCCGTGCCTTTGTAGGGAACAGTAACGAGCGGGGTCTCGATAGCGCTCATGAACAGCATGCCGCACAGATGCGAGGCGGCACCAATGCCAGCATTCGCCACAGTGACCGTGTCCTTGTTGGCCTTGGCGTATTCGATCAGACCTTTGAGATCATTGGTCTCAAGCGTCTTACGCGACAGAATGGTCATCGGCACTTCGGTGACGAGGCCGACATAATCGAAGGCTTCGAGCGTGTTGTAGGCCAGTTTGCGGTAGAGCGTAGCGCTGGTTGCCATACCGATGTGGTGGAGAAGGACGGTGTAACCATCCGGATCAGCCGATGCCACGCGACCCGCACCCAGCGTGCCACCGGCACCGCCGACATTTTCCACGATGATCTGCTGTCCCAAATCCTTGGACATGGATTCGGCAACGAGGCGGGCAACCGTATCGGTCGGGCCGCCTGCGGCGAAGGGAACGACCATTGTGATGTTGCGCTGCGGATATGTCTGCGCAGCAGCGGACAAGGCGAACAGCGATACGGCAGCAGCAGCCACAGCACCTGTGACGGTCTTGAGAATTTTCATCTTTTCCTCCCGATGAAATATGGCCTCATCGACCGGCGCACTCCTATTGCGGTCGGTCGGGGTGAGGCTATTTGCAATCGGTGTCAGCGTTCACGCAACGCTTTCGCGAGGAAGCGAATAACAAAGTGGTTCTCTACCGCCTGAGATGGGTGGATTTCGAAACATTTGCCAATATCGATGTGTGAAAATCCACCCATTTCAATATTGGATTGCGGTTTCATTGCTCTTCTCAATCGAAAGCCCGCCGCGCGGATGCGACGGGCTCTGTGAGAATTGCCTTTAGAACAAAGATTTACTTCGTGCGGCAGCGACCGGTCTTGGTCGTTTCTTTGTCGCCATCGTCATAGGCAATGCCGATTTTCTCACCGGCGAGCGAGGCGATCCGGCCAGAATACCAGCTTCCTGCACCCTTATAGTTGCATTCAACCTTCGTACCAATCATCCAGTCGTAAGGACGAACGGCATTGATTGAGACGGTTTCCCTGTCGCCATCGTCATAGCGAATGGTGATCTTGTCGCCAGCAAGTTTCTCAACAACACCCGGAAACCAGTAGCCAGCGCCTTTGTAGTTTCCAAGAACCCAATCACCCTTTGTTTGCGCGCAGGCAGAACCGGCACCAAAAGCAACCACGCCAGCAGCAAATAAAACAGAAATGAATTTAAACAAAGCCCATATCCCCCAGGTCAGATCAAAATTGAAATGAGTAATGTAGAGATATACATGGCGAATAAATACTCAATGAAATTTCTTGAGTATCGTAAAATTTATCCTCTCTATTCCAATATATGATTAAATCGAGTGGGTCGAACCTCTTATTTTACTTTAACCACCATCGTAAATTATTATTTCGTCAGCGCGTGTTTTTGCATTTTTTCATACAAGGTCTTACGGGATATTCCGAGTGTTTCGTAGACAGCTTTGAGATTGCCTTTGTGGAGCGCGATCGCTCTTGCCAGAACGGATTTTTCGAACTCCGCGACCTTGTCCGAGAGACTCGCGGCATTTTCCGACGTCGTTTGTGCCCCATCCGACGCGCCGCCATCCAGCCCCAATACCAGCCGGTCTGCCGCATTTCTCAGTTCCCGCACATTGCCCGGCCAATCCTGCATGGCAAGAGTTGAGATGATATCGGTGGGTACGTCGAGATCATCCCGGCCATAACGTGCCGCTGCCTCGCGCACCAACTGGAGGAAAAGCAGCGGAATATCGGAGCGGCGCTGCGAAAGTGCGGGGACATGAACCGTCGCGACATTCAGCCGGTACAGCAAGTCCTGCCGAAAGCGCCCCGCCAGCGCCTCTTGTGCCAAATCAGCCTTGCTGGTCGCGATAAAGCGCACATCGAGCTCCACGGTCTCGTTTGAGCCGAGGCGGGTGATCGTACGCTCTTGCAGCACCCGCAAAAGCTTGCCTTGCATGTCTGATGGCATGGAGCCGATTTCATCCAGCAACACCGTGCCACCGCGGGCATGTTCGAACTTGCCGTAACGCGGACGCAAAGCGCCGGGAAAAGCGCCAGCCTCATGGCCGAACAGCTCGCTTTCGATAAGGTGCTGCGGCAGGGCTGCGCAATTTATGGCGACGAAGGGTTTGTCTGCGCGGGCACTCACGTCATGAAGCGCACGGGCAACGACTTCCTTACCGGCACCGGTATCACCGATGATCAGCGTATCGGCGTCGGCAGCACCAATTGCCCGGATGCGATAGCGCAGATCGACCATGACCTGCGTGCGTCCCGGCAGGCGCGTTTCCAGATCGTCACGTTTGCCTGCGACTGCACGAAGGCGGCGGTTTTCCAGAACAAGAGAGCGCCGGTCTATCGCACGTTTTATAATGCCAGCGAGATATTGAACGCTGAAAGGTTTTTCGATGAAATCATAAGCGCCGTTGCGCATGGCGCTGACGGCAAGCTGCACATCTCCATGGCCGGTGACGAGAATGACCGGGATTTCCGCATCCAGTTCCCGCACCTTTTGCAGCAGCGTCATTCCATCCATGCCGGGCATTCTGATATCGCTGACGATCACGCCATCGAAGCTGTAGCCAATCAGTTCGAAGACATGGTCGGCATGGTCGACGGTGACGACGTCGAGACCTGCCAACTCAAGCGCCTGTGCGGTGGAAAGCCGCAAATCCTCTTCGTCATCGATCAGCAAAACGCGCGAGGCATTCATTCGGCAGCAATCTCCATCGGCGCTTCCGCGTCCAGTTCAATATCAAACCGTGCACCACCTTCTGGAAGATTGGTCACGCTGAGACGCCCGCCAAAATCCTTGACGATATTGTAGGAAATGGAAAGCCCAAGACCCAATCCCTTGCCCACGCCCTTGGTGGAGAAGAACGGATCGAAAATGCGCTCCATGATGGCAGGCGGAACGCCGGGACCATGGTCGCGAATGGAGAGGATGACTTTTTCGCCCTCCAGCCTCGCAGTCAGATCGATACGGCGATCCTGCAGCCCCTCCACGGCATCGGCGGCGTTGGAAATGATGTTGACCAGGACCTGCTGAAGCCTGACAGGGCCAGCTTTAACCTGAAGCGGCACCAGCCCGAAATCCACGGTCAATTGCGCATCGGCCGCCTTGAGACGAGCATTGACGATCTCCAGCGTGTCGCTGACCACGGTATCCAGCGAGACCGGGCCGAGCTTTTCATTCGGCTTGCGCGCAAAGTTACGCAAGTGCTTGCCGATGGCGGCCATACGGTCGATCAGCCCCGAGATTCGTTTGAGATTATCGGAGGCCTCGTCAACCCTGCCGCGCTCGATTAGCAACAAGGCGCTTTCGGCATAGGTTTTCGCAGCTGCCAGCGGTTGGTTGAACTCGTGGGAAAGAGCCGCCGACATTTGCCCGAGCGCTGCCAGCTTCCCAGCCTGGATCAAATCCTTCTGCGTTTTGCGCAACCGCTTTTCGGTTTGACGCCGTTCGGCAATTTCGTGCTTGATGTCGACATTGACGCGGGCGAGATCGGCGGTGCGCTCTTCTACCCGTCGTTCCAGTTCGGCCTGCGCTTCTGCCTGATGGATCAATCTGTCCTGAAGGCTCTTGCGCCGTTGCAGCATTGCGGCAACCAGAGCACCGGCAAGGCAAAGACAAAGAACGACGGCGATCATCGTCGTCTTCACCTGGGTGCGTATGGAACCGGTGTCCATCAGCATATTGACCGTCCATCCGGCGTCGGGCATGTCCTGCGAGAGAGAAATATACTCCCGGTCCTGCTCACCCTCGCGGATAGTCATCAGATCATGTTCGCCGAAGGTGCTGTGCGTCACCGCAAGCTGCCTGAGATTAGCGTCCGAATAGCGCCGAGAGCTTTCGGTTCTGGCAATGCGTTCGGGTGTCAGCGGCTGGATGGCCGAATAAAGCCATTCCGGTGTTCCCGTCATGAAAATGATGCCTTCGGGATCATTGACGAAGATGCGGTTCTCGCCATTACCAAAGGATGCCTCTATCCCTTCGATATCCACCTTGAAGACAATGACGCCCTTGATCTCTGCGTTGAAAAGAATGGGCGAGGCAAAATAATAACCGCGCTTGTGGGAGGTGGTGCCGAGCGCGAAGAATTTCGATTGCTGCCCCTTCGCAGCGTCCTGAAAATACGGGCGGTAGCTGAAATTCTGGCCGACGAAGCTCGCTGGGCCATCATAATTGCTGGCAGCGATCGTTTCGCCATCCAGCGTCATGATGTAAATATCGGAGGATTTCAGCAGGTCGTTGATGGACTTCAGGTAGATATTGGCGCGAAGCCGCAACGACTGCTCCTGCGGATGTGCGACAAGCTCCTCGATATCGTCGTGATCGGCCATCAATGCCGGTAGCGGCTCGTAGCGGCTCAAATGCCCACCCAGCGCAGAGACCGCCAGCCGCAACGTCGTGGTGCCTTGCGCGGCCACTTCATCGAAATAACTTTCGGCGACGAGATCGCTTCCTCGGGTCAAGGCGACGCCGCCAAGCCCCAAGCAAACAAGCACGATACCGATCCAGCGATATGTCACCGATCTCCCCCTCCACATTCCCATGTGCAAGTCTAAGTGGAGGCGCTGGATTTTCCAAGCGTGATCGAACTGCGTGCTGACAAAACAAAAAAGCCGACCCAAAGGCCGGCTTATTCTTCAATCGAAGACTGCGCTAAAAATTATGCGCTTTCTTTTGGTGTCAGAACCTGACGGCCACGGTACATGCCGGTCTTCAGGTCGATGTGGTGTGGGCGGCGAAGTTCGCCTGAGTTCTTGTCTTCAACATAAGTTGCGGACTTCAGGCCATCGGCCGAACGACGCATGCCGCGCTTGGACGGGCTAGTTTTTCTCTTTGGTACTGCCATTTGTGTAACTCCACTTGAGCGGCGAAACACGGGAACCAGCCAGGACCCAGGCCGAATGTCACATGTTTCTATATCTGAATTTTGGCGCGCTTATACATGCCTCCCAAGGCTTTGACCAGCCCCGGCGTCGATTTTTTCCAGAATGTCCGAATCGCGGAAGGGTTTCACGCGAAAGCTTTTTCCACTGACTATCAGACTGGATCGAAAACGATCAATTCCTCAAAATGCTTCATATCATTGAATTCACAGAATGCTGGTGGGCGCATTTCGAGAACCGGCACGGCGGACCGCAGTTCCTCAAGGCATTCATCGAGCATTCTTTGCCAGTGCGGCAGGCACCCGGGATCGAACCAGCGCATGATGTAAGCAAAAGTAATGTGAAACTCGTAGGTTTCGTGGTCGGGATGGCGATAAGAAAACGCGTCGGCAAATGCATTGCGCCATTCTGCAACGGCACGGTCATCCTCTACCGTTGCACCTTTCAACGTCAGGCCAAGCGGTGAAACGCGGGTTATCTGCATTGCAAAGGCTGGAAGCTGCGGAAAAGCCTGAAGTTTTTTCAGATAGAAATCCGTCATCTCGTCGATGGATGTATCGCCGGGCATCTCCTTTGGCCAATAGGGCCAGGTGCGGCGATACTCGATGATCCCCTGAAATACGGTCATGTGAAGACTGGAGATGGGGGTGAAAGCCAGATGGCTATGAGCCTCTGGCATGTCGAGAAGCTGCTTGCGGGCCTTGATGATCGCATATTGGGTGCGTGACCCTTCTGCCAGATGACAGACGACCGTGTTTCCCGGCTCACGCAGAAATTCGCCGTTCAAATCATACCGGGTTCCAAGATGACGCGGCGGCGCGTCGTTACTGGAGGCGGAGAAGGCGGCAAGCTTCTGTGAAACGAACGGCGCGTGCATGGTGCGAAGGCTCCTTGTAAGCAAGGTAGCCTCCTACTCCCGGCACGCGACACTTCAATGACAAGGCACAATCAGTGTGCCTCGTCCCAATTGGCGGCGGCACGCGCATCTACCTTCAGCGGTACCTTCATGTCGATGGCGGGCATGGCCGCATTTTCCATGATCGACACCACGACCGGCAAGGTCTTGTCGATCTCTGCCTCTTCCACTTCGAAAATCAGTTCGTCATGCACCTGTAACAGCATCCGCGCAGAAAGCCGGGCCTCTTCCAGTGCCGGTTCTATACGGATCATCGCGCGGCGGATGATATCGGCAGCGGAACCCTGAATGGGCGCATTGATGGCAGCGCGTTCATTGAAGGCGCGCACCGAAGGATTGGACGACTTGATTTCGGGGTAGTTGATGCGGCGACCAAAGATGGTTTCGACGTAACCCTTGTCGCGCGCGATAGCCTTGGTGTTTTCCATATAGTCGCGGATACCAGGGAAGCGCTCGAAATATTTCTTGATGTAGTCGCCCGCTTCCGAGCGCCCGATGCTGAGTTGGTTGGCGAGGCCAAACGCGGAAATGCCGTAGATGATGCCGAAGTTGATCGCCTTGGCGCGGCGGCGCACTTCGGATGGCATGCCCTCGACCGGAACGCCGAACATTTCCGATGCCGTCATGGCGTGAATATCGATGCCGTTTTCAAAAGCGTTTCTCAACTGCGGAATATCGGCGACATGGGCAAGAACCCGAAGCTCGATCTGGCTGTAGTCTGCGGACAAAAGCCTGTTGCCGGGCGTGGAGATGAAAGCGGTGCGAATTTTGCGGCCTTCTGCCGTGCGCACCGGAATGTTCTGAAGGTTGGGTTCAGATGAGGAGAGGCGGCCCGTGGTGGTGGAGGCCAGTGAATAGGATGTGTGGACCCGCTTCGTTTCCGGGTGAACGTAGCCCGGCAGGGCATCCGTATAGGTGGATTTCAGCTTGGTCAGCTGACGCCAGTCCACGATCTTGCGCGGCAGTTCAGCGCCTTCGGCGGCCAGATCTTCCAGAACCTGGGCCGAGGTGGACCATTGCCCGGTCTTGGTTTTGGAACCTCCGGGCAAGCCCATTCGTCCAAACAGGATATCACCCAGCTGCTTGGGAGAACCGATATTGAACTTTTCGCCCGCGAGTTCGTAAATCTCTTCTTCGAACGCGGCAGCCTTCTGTGCAAGTTCGCCGGAGAGGCGCGACAGGATTTGACGGTCGACGGTGATGCCCCGCTCTTCCATGCGAGCAAGAACCGGCAGCAGCGGGCGCTCCAGCCGCTCGTAGACGGCGGTCAGGCGGTCGGCCACGAGGCGCGGTTTCAGCACCATCCATAGGCGCAGTGTCACATCGGCATCTTCCGCGGCATAGGCGGTTGCCTTGTCGATATCGACGAAATCGAAGGTGACGCCTGATTTGCCCGAGCCCGCGACATCCTTATAGGCAATCGGCTTATGACCGAGCCAGCGTTCGGACAGGGCATCCATGCCGTGCAGCCCCTTGCCCGCTTCCAGCACATAGGACATCAGCATCGTATCATCAAAACTCTGCATGACGATGCCGAGGCGCTTGACCAGCAGGTAGTCATATTTCAGGTTCTGCGCGATTTTGAGAATGGATGGGTCTTCCAGCAGTCCTTTTAGCCGATCCAGCGCATCGCGTGCCGGAATCTGATCAGGGGCGAGCTTGATGCCATCACTGAACAGATCGCCGCCCGAACCGGTCTTGTGGGCAATCGGCACATAGGCGGCGATGATTTCCGTGCCTGTCGCATCCTTGCGATTGTTGGCAATTGCCAGTGAAAAGCCGACCATTTCGGCCTGCATCGGATCAAGCGAGGTCGTTTCCGTGTCGAAAGCAACGACACCTGTCTCACGGGCCATGGCAATCCAGCGATCAAGCTCTTCAATCGTGCGGATGGTCTGATAGGTGGTGATGTCGATCTTCGCAGCAGAGAACATTGCCTCTCGGCTAGAGGCGAGCGCCGCGGGCGTGCTTCCTTCCAGTGTCGAGGCGATGGCCGACGCGTTTTCGACCGCGCTTTCATCGAGCGACATGGGCTTGTCGCCTGCGGCCTCCGTTGCCGCATCCAGATCAGGACCGTGAGCCTGCGGTCCACGCTCCACCTGAACATGGGCGGCATCGATGGCTGCGGCATCAGCACCCGTGGTTTCGGCAACGCGACGGGTGAGCGTGGTAAATTCCATGGCCTTCAGGAAGGCGATGAGCTTGGGGCCATCCTGCGGCTCCAGCGTCAGAGCATCCAGCGGCAATTCCAGCGGCACATCGGTTCTGAGCGCCACGAGCTGCCGTGAAAGGCGCGCCAGCTCCGCATTGGCAACAATGTTTTCGCGGCGCTTCTGCTGCTTGATTTCGCCAGCCCGTTCCAGCAGCGTATCGAGATCGCCATATTCACCTAGCAATTGCGCTGCCGTCTTCGGGCCGATGCCGGGAATGCCGGGAATGTTATCGGTCGAGTCGCCGGTCATGGCTTGCAGGTCGATCATCTTTTCGGGAGCAACGCCCCATTTTTCGATGACATCGGGAACGCCGATCTGCTTGTCCTTCATCGCGTCGTACATATGCACGTTGGCGGTGACGAGCTGCATCAGATCCTTGTCGGAAGAAATGATCGTCACATCCGCGCCTATGGCCTCGGCCTGACGGGCGTAAGTGGCGATGATATCGTCGGCCTCAAACCCTTCCGTTTCGATGCAGGGCAGATTGAAGGCGCGTGTCGCGTGGCGGATCAAACCGAATTGCGGTACCAGATCTTCCGGCGGCGCGGAGCGGTTGGCCTTGTAAAGATCGTACAGCTCGTTGCGGAACGTCTTTGAGGAATAGTCGAAAATGACGGCAAAATGCGTGGGCGTTACACCGACATCGGTGTTGCGCGCATCCTTCAAAAGCTTCCACAACATATTGCAGAAACCGGAGACGGCATTGACCGGCAATCCATCCGATTTGCGGTTGAGCGCGGGAATGGCATGGAACGCCCGGAAGATGAACCCGGAGCCGTCTACGAGGAAGAGATGATCGCCTTTTTTCATGGGAAGCATGGATAGCGCGGGCCATGGTTGGCGTCCAGATAAAGTTCTGCGTCAAGCCGAAAACCCACCGTTTGCAGACAGATTGAAAGACCGCGCGATTTTCACCAGAACGTTACTAATTTGTAATCCGGGCTTCCCTTGAAAAGCCGTATTTGCGGCCTCATTTCTTAGAGGACGGCGACTGATCACGCCGTGTCTGATTGCAGGCTCGTCCCCCGCCGCATCAGACCGGACAAAGGCCTATCCCCCTCTCCGGGCCTTTGTCCTTCAATATAACCGCCATGGCTGTCCCCTCCCGGCCATGGCGGTTTTTTTATGCGCGGTGACGACATGCCTCGCGAAAGCCTGTCACTCTACATAGCCTGATATGTAATCGCGGAGAATTAGATCGCCGCATCACGCGCACAGGGGTTAGATGCGTTTTTCGAGAAACGATTCGGCGACTTATCTTGCGGCACAGCTTGCAAAGACGTTTTCGAAGGCGCTCAGCAAGCGTGCCGTTGCGCTTGGATTCTCTCCCGGTCAGTTTCCGATATTGCTTGAACTTTGGCATGAAGATGCATTGACGCAGCGCCAGTTACTGGACCGCGTTGACGTCGAGCAGGCGACGCTGGCCAACACTTTGTCGAGGATGGAGCGCGATGGCCTCATTCAGCGCAAGCCCCACCCTAAAGACCGTCGTGCGCAGATCATAGAGTTGACGGAAAGAGGACGTGAACTTGAAATGCAGGCCATTTCTGCATCCAAGGAAACGGACGATGCCGTCCTGGGAACGCTCTTGAAGTTCGAACGACAATTGCTGCTCGAATATATGAACCGCACGATTGAGGCGTCCAGAACCGAAACCTGAATTTCCGGCTCGAAACTGCGCGGCCTTTGCTCTATCCTGTTTTGATCTTTGCATGACAGGATCGCGTAATGACTGACATTTCTCCCGTACTTTCGGCGGTTGACGATAACATCAATTCCAGCCTCGAGCGGCTTTTCGAACTGGTCCGCGTCAAATCGATTTCCACCGACCCGGCCTATAAGGCAGAATGCCGCAAGGCTGCCGACTGGTTGGTCCGGGATTTGACGAGCCTCGGTTTCAACGCCTCGATCCGTGATACCCCCGGTCACCCAATGGTCGTTGCCCATCATGATGGCGCAACACCCGATGCACCCCATGTGCTGTTTTACGGTCACTATGATGTGCAGCCGGTTGATCCCATTGACCTTTGGGAAAACGATCCGTTCGATCCGGCGATCAAGGATATCGGCGCGGGTCGGCAGGTGCTGACCGGTCGTGGCACATCCGATGACAAGGGCCAGCTGATGACCTTCGTTGAAGCGTGCCGAGCCTATAAGCAGGTCCATGGCTCGCTGCCGCTTCGCATTACCATTCTGTTTGAAGGTGAAGAAGAATCCGGCTCGCCATCTCTGAAGCCGTTCCTGGACGCCAATGCGGAGGAGTTGAAGGCCGATTACGCGCTGGTCTGCGATACCAGCATGTGGGACCGTGAGACACCGGCCATTGCGGCTGCCTTGCGCGGCCTCGTGGGCGAGGAGATCGTTATAACCGCCGCAGACCGTGATCTCCATTCCGGCCTCTTTGGTGGTGCCGCCGCCAACCCAATCCATCTCCTCACACATATTCTTGCCGGTCTTCACGACGAGACGGGCCGCGTGACACTTCCCGGTTTTTATGATGGCGTCGAGGAAACGCCTGCCAACATCAAGGCATCGTGGGACAATCTCGGTCGCACGGCGGAGTCATTTTTGGGTGAAGTCGGCTTGTCCATTCCGGCGGGGGAAAAGGGACGGTCTGTTCTCGAATTGACCTGGGCGCGGCCGACGGCGGAAGTCAACGGCATCATTGGTGGCTACACCGGCGAGGGCTTCAAGACCGTCATTGCGGCCAAAGCGTCCGCCAAGATTTCATTCCGCCTTGTCGGCGCGCAGGACCCGGCCGCAATCCGCGAGAGCTTCCGTGCCTATGTCCGCTCGAAAATCCCGGCCGATTGCTCGGTGGACTTTCATGAGCATGGCGGCTCGCCTGCCATTCAGCTCTCTTACGATTCTCCAGCTCTGACAAAAGCAAAGAACGCGCTGTCGGATGAGTGGGCAAAACCTGCCGTGGTCATCGGCATGGGCGGATCCATACCTATTGTCGGTGACTTTCAAAAGATGCTTGGAATGGATTCGTTGATGATCGGCTTTGGGCTGACAGATGATCGCATCCACTCGCCAAATGAGAAGTACGACCTGCAATCCTTCCACAAAGGCATTCGCTCGTGGGTCAGAATTTTGGCAGCACTGGGCGGCAAATGACATAAAAGCGCCGCCGGGTTTTCCCGGCGGCGCTTTATAGAGGGCTCGTTGCCTTAAAAAGCAAAAAGGCCGGGCAAGCCCGACCTTTCCTACCGTTTTTGCTTCAGTGCCAGTACATCCGTGGTCAAAGTGCATAAAACGGTTTGGTGTCTCAGCACGGCGCCAACTAAATTTGCTGTCGCTCGCGTCTTCAGAAAACAGACTGCCTTGCTTTGGTTAATCTTTGGTTAACGCACAAGAAGCAATCTATCGGCTCTTCGGACGATTGCCCGAAACACTCATGAAGCCAATATTGGTATGGTGCGGACTGTTTACAAGTCCGCAAATCCTGTTTTTTAGAAAAATCGAATGGACTGCGTCGAGATTGACTGGCTTTGCCGAGCAGACAAATAAAAAAGGCCGGAAAAAATCCGGCCTTTCAAAATCTTATTCAAGCCAGCCAAGTGCCGGCCGAGAACGCCAAATTAGGCAGCGACGATGCTGTCTGCAGACATCTTGCCCGAGCGACGGTCCTGAACGAGTTCATAGGTGATCTTCTGACCATCCTTGAGGCCGTTCAAGCCAGCGCGCTCAACAGCGGAAATGTGCACGAATACGTCCTGTGCGCCATCGTCAGGCTGAATGAAGCCGTAGCCCTTAGTTGCGTTAAACCACTTTACTGTACCAGTCGCCATAACGATGTTCCTTCCGTTGGCAAATTACGTTTGCACTGAAAATCAGCGCGGTGTTCTCGAATTTGAAGGAAAGATCGTCGTATGCGTCTCAAAAAGACGTCGAAGCTCTGGTCGTCAAACAAATATCGATGGCGCAGAATTAATGTCGCACATCGGATATGTCAAGTTTCTTTGATGAGGTTCGGCGTCCCGAAACCAAGCTTTTTTCCATCCGCGCGTGTCGAATTTCGCAGCGATTACTAACGTCTGGCTCGTCGATGATTAGAAGTAGAAAAGCAAAAGCCCGGCGCGGGAGGAGGTGCGCCGGGCTCTTGATACTGACCGACAACTGGGAGGAGGAGTGTTGTCAGTCCAATCGGGCGACGCTGGGAGGAGGAGTGCGTCGCTTCGATGATTTGAAGATACAACAATTTTGCTTTCGAAACAGTCAAAACATTGCAGCACAGCATTGCGTCAGACGCATAGCTAATGGGTAATACCTTGCCCTTTGCTGCATTAGCGCCTAAACATTGCGCATGAGCCTTGAATCAGTCCGAGGATACTTTGCTTCCTTTGCGCCTGACGTCACAGTCCTGGTGACGGAAGCAAGCTCAGCCACCGTCGCCCAGGCCGCGGAAGCCCACGCTGTGGATCCGGACCAGATCGCCAAGACGATCTGTCTGAAAGCCGGCGATACTGTCCTTCTGGTTGTCACTGCTGGCACAAAGCGATTGGACAATCGCAAATTTCGAGATCGCTTCGGTGCCAAACCGCGTATGCTGGGTGCGGAAGAGGTCGTTGAATTTACGAGCCACCCCATTGGCGGCGTTTGCCCTTTCGGACTTCCTTCGCCGTTGCCGATTTACTGCGATGTTTCGCTGAAGAATTATGCCGAGGTCGTGCCCGCTGCCGGTGCCACCAACGCGGCGGTCCGTATCAGCCCTGACCGCATGGTTGCGCTGACGGGTGCCGAGTGGGTTGATGTCTGCCAGTGACGGCAACGTGACATCTCGTGTCCCTTAACCCCACCTTAAATCGCCGCATTTAAGCTTCATCGGGATGAAATGACGATCACAGGGCAGGGTGCAGAACCGCCAAATCATGGAGCGATGTCCCGCAGATGGCAGGTAATGGCAAGTCAGGCCAGCGCGTAGAACCTTCTTTCGGGGATTTTCACGAATCCGGCGACGACCTGCGTCTTGATGCAAGCGACCGGATTAACGGCACCAGAGGGGGCGCTAAAAAGTCCAAACCTTCCGATCCTTTCGAGCCGCAGAAGCGTGAACGCTCCAGAAAAGCGTCGCCGAAGAGCGCGAAACGGTCCAGTGGCGGCATCACAGGCTTTATCCGCTCATGTTTCTATTGGTGCATCGTGCTCGGTATCTGGGGCGGCATCGGTGTTGCAGGTCTTGTGCTGTATTACGGTGCGCGTATGCCAAGTGCCAGCACATGGACGATACCAGAGCGCCCACCCAATCTGAAAATCGTTGCTGTTGACGGCACCGTGCTTGCCAATCGCGGCACGACAGGTGGCGAGGCGCTAGCCCTTGAAGACATGTCGCCCTATCTTCCACAGGCTGTCGTTGCCATCGAAGACCGACGTTTTTATTCGCATTTCGGCATCGATCCGTTGGGTCTGGCCCGCGCCATCTTCACCAATATTACCAGCGGTCGAACGGTTCAGGGTGGCTCGACACTGACGCAGCAGCTTGCCAAGAACCTGTTCCTCTCTCCCGACAGAACGCTTGAGCGGAAAATCCAGGAGGTGCTGCTCGCCTTCTGGCTGGAGCAGAAATACACCAAGGACCAGATCCTTGCGATGTATCTGAACCGCGTCTATTTCGGCTCGAATGCTTACGGGGTTGAGGCGGCATCTCGCCGGTACTTCAACAAGTCCGCCCGCGACGTCAATCTTGGAGAAGCCGCTCTTCTCGCCGGCCTGCTGAAAGCGCCGTCCCGCCTGTCACCTGCGCGTGATCCGCAGGCAGCGGAAGAGCGTGCGCAGGTGGTTCTTCAATCCATGCGCGATGTCGGCTTTATCAGTGAAGACGAAATCAAGACGGCCATGTCGCAGCCGCCGACAAAAGCGAAACGCTTCTGGTCCGGTGCTGAGCACTATGCCGCAGACATGGTGCTTGAAGAAGTCCGCATGCTGGTGGGTGACGTAAAGCAGGATTTGGTTGTCGATACCACGATTGATCTCGATCTGGAAAAAGAGGCCGAGAAATCTCTCTCCGATGTTTTGAAAAGCGAGGGCAAAAAGCTCGGCGCATCGCAGGCAGCGCTTGCCTCCATCGATGGCACCGGGGCTATCAGAGCGATTGTCGGTGGGGCGGATTATACGGAAAGCCAGTTTAACCGTGCCTCAAAGGCAAAACGCCAGCCCGGCTCTGCCTTCAAACCCTTCGTCTATATAGCCGCGCTTGAAAATGGTTTGACGCCGAATTCGGTGCGCAATGATGCGCCGGTCAAAATCGGCAAATGGACACCAGAAAATTACGATCAGAAATATCGTGGTGAAGTTACACTCGCGACGGCTATCGCCAATTCGCTGAACACCATCGCAGCACAACTGGTCATGGAAGTTGGCCCTGAACGGGTGACGCAGGTCGCACACCGTATGGGGATCGAATCGGACTTGCAGGCCAATGCTTCGATTGCACTCGGTACCTCAGAAGTGTCGCTGCTGGAACTGACTGCCGCCTATGCCCCGATGATGAATGGCGGCTTCAAGGCAACCCCGCATATCGTCAAACGCATCACCGACCCTGACGGCAAGGTGCTTTACGAGAACAAATACGACAATCCACCACGCGTTTTGAGCGAAGCCATTGCTGCAACCATGAACAGTATGCTGGTCGGTGTCATCAATGAAGGTACGGGTAAGGCGGCACGACTGAAAGGTTGGCAAGCCGCTGGCAAGTCCGGTACCACGCAATCCTTCCGTGACGCACTCTTCGTCGGTTACACCAGCACGCTGACCACCGGTGTGTGGTTCGGCAATGATGATGGTACGTCTATGAAGAAGGTCACGGGCGGCGGTCTGCCTGCCAAGGCGTGGAAAGAGTTCATGACCGCGGCACATGCCGGGCTCACGCCATCTCCGCTGTTCGGGCTCGGCACTTACGGTGCCCCTGAGATCGGTCAGCCGATGGCGGAAGCGCCACCGAAGTCCATTGGCGATATCATTTCGAATGCTTTGGGTGGCGGGCCGGCACCGACACCGCAAGATTATCCAGCAGCACCCGTTGGCCCTGATCAGACCGCGTCGACATCTCCCTATCCGCCAGCCGATATTCCGGCCCAGCAGTTTCCGCAACAGAATGGCGGTCCGGTTCCCCCTGCTGATGTCGGCGGCGGGGCGCCGCAACGACAGGGCGCTCCAAAGCAGACGACATTGTTCGACGTGTTGATGGGCAACTGAACGGGGAAGACGCAGTCAGCAAAAAGCCCGGCGAACCGGGCTTTTCAAAATCATCAGTTTGTCGCCGCCGGGGCGGGGGCAGGTGCTGCTGCAGCGGGATCCGGCAAAGGTGCGGGGTTGGCTGAGAGCGTGCGAAGATAAGCGATCAGATCGGCGCGCTCGGTCTCTTTCTTGATACCCGCAAAGCCCATGGCTGTGCCTGGAACGTGCTTCTTCGGTGCTTCGATGAAGTAGCTGAGGTGATCGTAATCCCACTTCTCGGTGCTGCCCTTGGAGAAGTCCTTCATGCCAGCGGAATAGCTGAAACCTGCGTGGCTGGCGATCGGGCGGTTGACGACGTCATAGAGGTTAGGGCCGACTTTATTGGGGCCGCCGCTCTCCCCGGTGTGACAGCTCATACACTTCTTGAAAACGGTCTCGCCCTTCGCAGCATCGGCACTGGCCAGAAGCGTCGCAATCGGCGTTGCCACGGCGGCGGCCTCTCCGCTTCCGCTATCGGCACCGCTTGTCTCTGCAACAATGGCGAAACCTTCCTTTTCGGGTGTCGGTGCGTGGAAAATACCTTCCGACGCTATCGATACCGACATAAGGACGAATATCGTGCCCAGAAGGGCTCCGACCGCCATGTTTACATATGAATTCATTGATTTGCGCTCCCTCACAACCGTTCGCATCAAACGGACATCTTGAAATTGCTCAAAAGCTATGGCTTTTGCACAGCCTGCGCAACTTGAATATGTTCCCCGCACCGTGACGTATTGCCACTTTTATTGCGGGATTTGAAGGGTGTTGGATGAATAATCGATATTTCGAAAAAGCCGTCGTCCTAATTCCGGCACGAATGGCTTCTACCCGTCTCCCGGGCAAGCCTTTGGCGGATATTGCGGGCCACCCCATGGTCGTTCAAGTTGCAATGCGGGCACGCGAAGCAGGTGCGGAGCGCATCGTCGTCGCTGTCGATGATGAACGCGTATTCGAAGCCGTCAAAAATGCCGGTTTCGACGTGACCATGACCCGCCAAGACCATCAGTCCGGTTCTGACCGTATCTATGAGGCGCTTCAAAAAGCTGATCCTTACGGCAATGCCGAATTCATCATCAACGTTCAGGGTGACCTGCCAACCATCGAGCCGGAAACGATTCGCGCGTCCCTGCGCCCGATGGATAATGCTGCCGTCGATATCGCGACCCTCACGGTGGAGATCACCGATGAGGAAGAAAAGACAAACCCCAGCGTGGTGAAGATCGTCGGCAGCCCTACCTCCGAGACGCGGCTACGGGCGCTGTATTTTACCCGCGCCACGGCACCCTATGGTCAAGGCCCGCTCTACCACCACATCGGGCTTTACACCTATCGCCGCGCAGCGCTTGAAAAATTCGTGACGCTGAAACCTTCACCGCTGGAACTGCGCGAAAGCCTCGAGCAGTTGCGCGCGCTGGAAGCGGGCATGCGCATCGATGCGGAAATCGTTCAGTCGGTGCCGCTTGGTGTCGACACACAGGCGCAGCTCGACAGGGCGCGTGAAATCCTCGCAGACAAACAGAATTGATGGCGATCCACATGAGCAGCAACCGCATTGCGTTTCAGGGCGACTATGGTGCCAATTCCGACATGGCCTGCCGCGACGTGTTTCCCGACATGGACCCGCTGCCATGCCCGACATTCGAAGATGCTTTCAACGCGCTTGAGAACGGTGATGCCGATCTCGCAATGATCCCGATCGAGAACACGCTGGCGGGCCGCGTTGCCGATATCCATCACCTTCTGCCCGAATCGCGTCTGCACATCATCGGCGAATATTTCATGCCGATACGCTTTCAGTTGATGGTGCTACCGGGCGTCGGCAAAGATGAAATCAAGACCGTGCACAGCCACATCCATGCGCTGGGCCAATGCCGTAAGATCATTCGCTCCAATGGCTGGAAGCCGATCGTCGCTGGCGATACCGCCGGCGCTGCAAAGCAGGTGTCGGAGTTGGGGGACCGCAGCATGGCGGCTCTTGCGCCTCGGCTTGCTTCGGAGCTGTACGGCCTCGATATCCTCGCTGAGAATGTCGAGGATTCGGAAAACAACGTGACGCGGTTCGTTGTTCTCTCGCGCGATGAAAACTGGGCAAAGAGGGCAACGCCGGATGAGGTGATCGTCACCACATTCGTGTTCAATGTCCGCAACATTCCAGCAGCCCTCTATAAGGCCATGGGTGGTTTTGCCACGAATGGTATCAACATGACGAAGCTGGAAAGCTACCA
Source organism: Agrobacterium rosae (assembly GCF_002915175.1). Taxonomy (GTDB): domain Bacteria; phylum Pseudomonadota; class Alphaproteobacteria; order Rhizobiales; family Rhizobiaceae; genus Agrobacterium; species Agrobacterium rosae. The sequence continues at coordinate 68,732 of NZ_NXEJ01000001.1, forward strand.
ACTGGGCGGCAAGTTCGTGGCGACGCAGTTTTATGCCGACATCGAGGGCCATCCAGATGACGAATCCGTGAGACATGCGCTGGAAGAGCTGCGCTTCTTCTCGGAAAAAGTTCGCATCTTCGGCGTCTATCAAGGCCATGAGATGCGCCGCAAGCTCAACAATCTCTGAGCTTGCGATCTAATCTCACTCTGCCGTCTTGTCCCATTCGATCCAGTCGCGCATCAGCCGGTGCGCGATGGCACCACGCGGTGGTGGAGTGCGGCCATCGGGCGCGCTCATTTCCAGAAGTTGCAGCACTTCGTCACGGGTAAACCAGCGGCAATCTTCCAGCTCGGCCTCATCGCGCGTGATGTCGAAAGACAGGGCTTCCGAAAAGCAGCCGATCATCAGCGTGTGCGGCATGGGCCATGGCTGTGAGGCGTGATAACGCACGCGGCCCACATCGATATTGGCCTCTTCATGCGTCTCGCGCCGCACGGCATTCTCGATCGTCTCACCTGGTTCGACGAAACCGGCAAGGCAAGAATACATGCCCGGCGCAAAGTGAGCTCCGCGACCCAGCAGACACAGATCGCGTTCGATATCGATGGTCAGCATGATGACGACAGGGTCAGTACGCGGAAAAATCGTATGGTCGCAGGCAGCGCAAATGCGTTTATATCCACCGATGCGCAGCTCCATCGTGCCGCCGCAACGGCCACAGAAGCGATTATCAGCGTTCCAGTTGAGCAGGCTGACAGCCTGTGCAACCTCTCCCAAAAGCTCTTCGCCAATCAATTGATCTCGATAGAGTGTCCGCGCATCGACCGGCTTGTAATGACTGGCCAGTGCATCCGCAGCAATCCCCACGGGCACGGCAACACGGGGCTCACCGTTGTCCTTGTAACCCAGCAGAATGGCATTTTCGAAGTCGGGACTGAGTTCAGCTAGCTCGTAGGCGGCAAACAGCGGGTCGAGAACCTGATCGTCATGTTTGAGGACAAGCTTGTTGCCGGCAAAGGCCAGCAAATGCGTTCCCTCGATCTTCAAGGCATTGACCACGCACTCTTCGGTGCGCTTTTCGGCCATGCGGTCGATCGCGTTTTGCGCAAATGCAGTCAGGTTGCTGGGTTCTGGATGAGGGGAATTGGTATCAAAAATGCTTTGTGAGTTCATTAGAGCGCGCCGCCCAGCTTTTTCATAAAATCGTGTCTGTCATCATCCGCATAAGGGACCGGTGTGCCTTGTCCCCATATCGGTCCGGGCCAGCACTCGTCCCCCTCATTGCGGGCGATAATGTGGATATGGAGCTGGCGAACGATATTCCCAAGAGCGCCGACATTTATTTTCGTGGCTCCAGTCAAGTCTTTCAGCGTCGATGCCACCTGATTGGTCTCAAAGGTCAGCATGGCCTGATCGAGTGGCGTCAGATCGAACAGCTCGCTCATGTCGTTTCGCTGGGGAACGAGCACCAGCCATGGCCAGCGTTTATCGTTTTGAAGGCGCAATTGGCACAGGCCCAGCTTGGTAATCAGCACGCTGTCGCGGGCCAGTCTGTCGTCAAGCCGGAATGTGTCCAAGGCATCCTCCCAAATTGTTTTCGCTGTGATAGCAGTTTTTTGACGGCTTGGCTTGCATTTGGTTTTATTATTGCCGATATGTGCCTCGGGAGGTTGGTGGTGGACGAGCCACTCGCCAACCGGGTCAGGTCCGGAAGGAAGCAGCCCTAACGAGCCAGGCACGGGTCGCCGTGCCAGCCTCCCACCTTTTCTTTTTGAAGACGTGCTCAGGTTTTGCCGGGCCAGTTCGGCCACATAGCGGGCAGCACCCAATCACTGGCGAGGCGATGAGCGAAACCGGAACCAATATGCCCCAGACCAAAGAGCAGGGTACAGGTTACCGGGTTCTGGCGCGCAAATACCGCCCAAAAGACTTTTCCGATCTGATGGTTGGCCAGGAGCCAATGGTTCGCACGCTGACCAATGCGTTCGAAAGCGGCCGCATCGCGCAAGCCTATATGCTGACCGGCGTTCGCGGCGTGGGCAAGACGACGACAGCCCGCATTCTGGCGCGTGCACTGAACTACAAAACCGACGAGATCGATAAGCCGACCATCGATCTGCGTATTCCCGGCGAACATTGCCAGGCCATCATGGAAGGCCGCCATGTCGACGTGATCGAGATGGACGCGGCTTCTCACACGGGTATCGATGACATCAGAGAAATCATCGAGCAGGTCCGTTACCGTCCCGTTTCGGCGCGCTACAAAGTCTACATCATCGACGAAGTGCACATGCTTTCGACGCAGGCTTTCAACGGCCTTTTGAAGACGTTGGAAGAGCCGCCGGAGCATGTGAAATTCATCTTCGCGACGACTGAAATTCGCAAAGTCCCGATCACTGTCCTGTCACGCTGCCAGCGTTTCGATCTGCGTCGCATCAGTGCGGCCGATCTTGTCGGCCTTTTTACGGCCATTGCTGCCAAGGAAGGCATCGAGGCCGAGGCCCAAGCGCTGGCGATGATCGCCCGCGCCGCCGAAGGCTCTGCCCGCGATGGCTTGTCGTTGATGGATCAGGCGATTGCCCATGGCGGCGGGCGTGTGGAGGCCGATGCCGTGCGTGGCATGCTGGGTCTTGCCGACCGCGCACGCATCGTTGACCTCTTCCAGCATGTGGTGAAGGGCGATGTCGCATCTGCCTTAGGGGAGTTTACGGCTCAGTACGAAGCCGGGGCCAATCCGGTCGTGGTCTTGAATGACCTTGCCGATTTCACCCACCTCGTAACGCGCATGAAATATGTGCCCGATGCTGCGGAAGATCCGTCACTTTCCGAGGTGGAGCGCGTTCGGGGCGCAGACTTTGCCGACACCATCGCGGTTTCCACCCTTTCCCGCATTTGGCAGATGCTTTTGAAGGGCATCCCCGAAACAGAAAACGCTTCGCGCCCAGCCGGTGCTGCCGAAATGGTGCTGATCCGCCTGTCGCACGCCGCCAATCTGCCCGCGCCGGAAGATGCCGCCCGTCGCCTGCTGGAGCTTTCCAATGGTGACGGCGGTGCATCGAATGGTGCGCCATCAGGTGGTGGCGGCAACGGCAGCGGTGCACGCGCCTATTCATCGACGCAAGCCGTAGCGACAGCTCAATCCTCCCCGCAACGCCAGTCCGCGCCACAGCCGACCGCGATGCTGCGCGCCGTGCCTGACAGCCGACCACAGGAAATGCAGGTTGCAGCACCCAAGCAGGAAGAGCGACCGGAGCCGAAGGTGCCGGTCAATTCCTTGAGTGACATCGTCGATCTCTGCACTCAATATCGGGATCCAATCCTCAAAGCGAAGCTGCGTAATTTTGTCCATGTCGTGCGGCTTGAGCCAGGGCGGCTCGACCTACGGCTCGGCGAAGGTGCGCCCGGCTCACTTCCCGGTGAGATTGGCGTCAAGCTGAAGGAATGGACAGGCATTCACTGGCTGGTCAGTCTGAGCAAAGAGCAAGGCCAAGCGACGCTAGTGGAAGCCGAAGTCAACGCCCGCGATGCGCGCCTTGTTGACGCCCGGCAGGACCCTGATGTTGCCGCCATTCTGGCACAGTTTCCAGGCGCAAAGATTACCGACGTCCGTATTCGCACACCTGTGCCTGATGACATCGAAGACATCGCGCCACCATCCGTCGCGGAATCCAGCGAAGGTGACATCCTTCCCGGCGACGACGTAGAGTTTTAAAAAAAGACAGGAGTTTCGACATGCGTGACATCATGGGCATGATGGGCAAGGTCAAGGAAATGCAGGCCAAGATGGAGAAGATGCAGGAAGAGATTTCTGCGCTTGAAGTTGAAGGCACCTCCGGTGGCGGTCTTGTCACAGTCAAAATGAGCGGCAAGGGTTCGCTGCTTGGCGTGAAAATCGACCCGTCGCTTCTCAAGGAAGACGAGATCGAAATCCTCGAAGACCTGTTGGTCGCGGCTCACAATGATGCCAAGCAGCGCGCCGAAACCATAACCGCTGAAAAGACGCGTGACCTGACAGCCGGTCTGCCGATCCCACCCGGCATGAAACTGCCTTTCTAGTAGGCTTCAAGCTCGCGTCTTAACTTGTAATGGATCGGGGCGGCGAGGAAACGCTGCCTCGTTTCTTCGCTCAGCCGTTTTCCGAATGTCGCCATCGTTTCAGGCACTGAAACCTTGCTGCCTTCGAATGGATCGTAAGATACGGTTTCGCCCGGGGTCACGGCACCTCCTGAAATGACCCGACAATAAATTCCCGGGCGCGCTGCCTTTGTGTAGCGTCTCGCAAAAGTCGGGTCTTGCATCCTCGCTGTGAAGGTTGCGCACGGAATGCGGGCGGATGTGGCTTCGAGAACGACCTCACCAATGGTGAAACGGTCCCCTATATTGATGTCTCTGTTGTCGAGACCGGCGATGACCAGATTCTCACCGAATGTGCCGGGATCAACAGGTTTTCCAAGCGTCTCAGCCCACCAATTGAGCGTTTCCAGCCCCTCGATGTAGATCGCTTGATCAACACCGCCATGGTGCTTGCGATTGCAGATCGCATCCCCGACGATGCCCTCTGCGTCGATCAGAACGGACCCCGTGACCGGCATTTTGAAAATTCCGGTCTTGTAGCTTTTGCCCGGTAATTTTTCGGCTTGCCCGATACAGACGGCATGAAGTTTCATGGCGCTCACCTCCCTCAAACGATTCCGTTTTCTCTTCATATGGGCTAAAAGCAGCAAATGGCAAAACGAGTCACCGGCCCCGAAATCGAAAAACTCATTCAGCTCCTGGCGAAAGTGCCGGGACTGGGTCCGCGCTCGGCGCGGCGTGCAGCCCTGCACCTGATAAAAAAGAAAGAGCAACTGCTCGGACCGCTCGGTCATGCCATGGGCGAGGCCTATGACAAGGTGAAGGTCTGCTCGCGCTGCGGCAATGTCGATACGATGGATCCCTGCACCGTGTGTACGGATGATCGGCGTGACCAGACGGTCATCATCGTTGTGGAAGACGTATCCGATCTCTGGGCCCTGGAACGTTCTGGTGCGATGAACACCGCCTACCATGTGCTGGGCGGCACGCTCTCGCCGCTTGATGGGGTAGGGCCGGAAGACCTGAATATCAAGGGTTTGATAGAGCGTGTCAGCGCTGGCGGCATCAAAGAGCTTATCATCGCAGTGAACGCCACGGTCGAGGGCCAGGCGACGGCACACTATATAACAGACCGCCTGCAGGGGCTTGGTGTCAAGATCACCCGTCTGGCGCATGGTGTTCCAGTCGGCGGCGAGCTCGACTATCTGGACGAAGGCACGCTAACGGCGGCCTTGCGTGCTCGCACGGTCATTTGAGAAGAGGAAGACTTATGCGCTTACGATTTATCGGCCCGGTCCTTGCCGCTGTCATCTGCGCGTTTTCCGCAGGGCCATCGTTTTCGCAAACGATCCCCACAGGTGCTGCCGCTGCAAAATACGATGCCGAGTTCAATACATGGCTGAAAAAAGAAATCTGGCCGGAAGCGCGCAAAGCGGGCATTTCCCAGAAAACCCTTGAGGCAACGCTGATGGGTCTTTCCATCAACTGGAAATTACCCGACCTCATCATCCCCGGCCAAAAGCCACCAAAGGATCAGGCGCAAAGCCAGGCCGAGTTTTCCTCACCTGGCGCCTATTTTTCCGAACAACGTTTGCAGGGACTGGCAGCAACCGGTCGTTCTCTGGCCGCCACCCATGCAGCAACGCTCAAACGCATCGAAGCGACCTATGGCGTTCCCGGCAATATCCTGATCGCCGTCTGGGGCCGAGAATCCGGCTTCGGTCGCGCCAAGCTGCCAAATGTCGTTATCGACGTTCTGGCCACGAAAGCCTACACGTCGACCCGCAAGGAGATGTTCCGCATGGAGCTGATCGACGCGTTGAAGATCGTGGAAAGTGGCGATATTCCAGCGTCGAAGATGATGGGTTCATGGGCGGGGGCGCTCGGCCAGCCGCAATTCATGCCCTCAAGCTATCTGAAATATGCCGTCGATTTCGATGGGGACGGCCACCGCGATATCTGGAATTCCGTGCCGGATGCCTTGGCATCCATAGCCAACTATCTTTCCAAGCGCGGCTGGCAACGCAATCGCGATTGGGGCTTTGAAGTTTCCATACCAGGCGATGTATCGTGTGCACAGGAAGGGCCTGATCTCGCACGTCCTGTCGCCGATTGGGCCAAGCTGGGTATCACCCGAATTTCAGGAAAAGGCTTTCCTGCCAATGACTTGAGTGCAGATGGCATGATGCTGGTGCCTGCGGGGCGCAATGGACCTGAGTTCGTTGTTACGCCGAATTTCTACGTCATCAAGGAGTATAACAACTCCGACCTATATGCCCTCTTCATCGGCAATCTGGCAGATCGCATCGCTTATGGTGCCGGACCATTTCAGGGAAAATGGGGCGATGTCGGCTCCATGCTACGGTCCGACGTGCTCTCCATGCAAAAAGCACTCGTCGCCAAAGGTTATGATGTCGGCAAGGCGGACGGCCTCGCAGGCTTCAAGACGCGCCGGTCACTGGGCGACTGGCAGGCAAAGAACGGCATGCGGCCGACGTGTTTTCCCGATGCGTCCTTGAAGACGAAGCTCCGATAAATAGCTGCCGCCTCAACTGATCCTGATGGCGATATAAAGAAGTACGAGCGCTATAACCCACAGCGCCATCCGCCCCCCGCGGGTATGACGCGCTTCCGCCTTGCCGATGGCCTCTGCGGTCCGCTCATCAAAGCGCAGGCCGTGTTCGCTCATATAAACGAGATCGGCATGCAGCTTTTCAGTCTTAGCTGCGATCTCAGGTGCGGCTTCCGCGAGCTTCACGGCGGCTTTCAAACCGTCTTTCAGGTCGGTGACAATGCGCTTGGGGCCGAGATTGTCACGAATCCAGCTGCTGACGACAGGGTCTGCCGCCTTCCACATGTTGAAGCGCGGGTTGAGAATGCGCGATACGCCTTCCACCACCACCATCGTCTTTTGCAGCATCACCAGTTCAGGACGCGTTTCCATGTCGAACAACTCGGTGACTTCGAACAGAAGCGTCAGCAGCTTGCCCATGGAAATGGTTTCAGCCGGCTGGCCGTGGATCGGTTCGCCGATTGCGCGGATGGCCTGGGCGAAGCTTGCGATATCATGGTGTCCCGGAACGTAACCGGCTTCGAAATGCACCTCTGCCACGCGCATATAATCGCGGGTAATGAAGCCGTAGAGAATTTCTGCCAGGAAGCGACGTTCCTTTTTGCCCAGCCGCCCGGCAATGCCCATGTCCACGGCAACGATCATGCCCTGCGGGTCAACGAATAGATTGCCGGGGTGCATGTCGGCATGGAAGAAGCCGTCACGCAGCGTATGGCGCAGGAAAGACTGGATGAGCGTATCAGCGAGTGCATTGAGGTCGTGACCGGCAGCTTTCAGAGCTGCAACATCCGACATCTTGATGCCGTCGATCCATTCCATGGTGACGACATCGCGGCCCGTGCGTTCCCAATCCACCTCAGGCACGCGAAAGCCGGGATCATCGCGCGTGTTTTCGGCAATCTCGGATAAGGCCGCAGCTTCCAACCGAAGATCCATTTCGATCTTGGTGGTTTGCTCCAATGCGCGTGTGACTTCGACGGGACGCAGGCGGCGCGCGGAACGTATAAACCGTTGCTGGAGGTCGGCAATGAGATACATGGCCTCCAAATCGTTCTGAAACCGTTGGCGCACACCCGGGCGAATGACCTTGACGGCCACTTTCTTCTGGCCCGATGCGGTGCGCACGAAGGCTGGGTGCACCTGTGCAATGGAAGCGGCTGCTATCGGATCTTTGAATTCGAGGAAAAGATCGGAAACCGGACGTCCCAGTGATCCTTCGATATTCGCCTTCGCCGCAGCATTCGGGAAGAAGGCCATACGGTCCTGCAATCGCGACAGATCGTCGGCAAATTCGTTGCCCACCACATCAGGACGAGTGGCCAGAAACTGGCCCATCTTCACATAGGAAGGCCCCAGTCGTTCCACCGCAGTTGCCAGACGGTCGCGACGATCGACCTGCTTTGCTCTGTTGCGCGCGAAAGGTTTGAGAACCGCTTTTGCGAATCTGGCTGAGGGAGGCAGGTCTTCGGACGGCAGAGCAAGTACAACGCCTTCACGCACGAGAACCCAGCCGACCTTTGCAAGCCGGAAATAAGCGCCAAGAGTGCTCATGCGAATGTCTTCTTCCTGCTCTTAAACGCCATGTCGATCAGAGCTTCCAACCGGAATGAAGGGCGGCGATGCCACCGGTATAATTGGTGTATGTGACGCGCGAAAAACCAGCCGTGCGGATCATGGCGGCAAAGTCCTCCTGATTGGGGAACTTGCGGATCGATTCCACCAGATACTGATAGGGCTCTGCATCACCTGTAATCATCTTGCCGAATTGCGGAATGGCATTGAACGACCAGGCATCATAGACCTTGTCTAGAAGCGGCATGTCCACCTCGGAAAACTCCAGCACCAGAAGGCGTCCGCCACGCTTGAGCACGCGGTGCGCTTCCTTGAGCGCCACATCGATGCGCGGCACGTTGCGAATTCCGAAAGCGACCGTATAGGCGTCGAAACTGTTGGCCTCGAACGGCAGCTCTTCTGCATTGGCTTCGACGAATGTCAGATTTTCAGACAGTTTCTTCTTCGCGGCTCGTTCTTCGCCCACGGCGAGCATCGAGCCATTGATATCGAGAACGGTGGAATGCGCCAGCCGGTTGGAGGCTTCGATAATGCGAAAGGCGATATCGCCGGTGCCGCCTGCGACATCCAGCGTCTTGTAGGAGGTGTCCTTGCGCGGGTTCAGCGCGGAAATCATCGCGTCTTTCCAGACCCGGTGCATGCCCGCCGACATGACGTCGTTCATGATATCGTAGCGTTTGGCGACCTTATGGAAGACCTCGTTGACCATGCCCTGCTTCTGGCCTTCATCGACCTTGTGGAAGCCGTAAGAGGTTTCCATGCCGCCATCGGCAGTCGTGCGGGCTTCGGTCATGAGCGGTCTCCATCATTAATTGCGTTGCGGACCATAGCGGAAAGGTGGATGCAACGCTATCTGTTGCGGTGCAAAGTGCCTGCGACATGTATGCCCGCAGGCTTTCGATCACAAGACCGTCGCGATAAACATGTGGGATAAACTCCAGTGCCAGAATTGCCCGAAGTCGAAACCGTAAAACGTGGCCTTGCGCCGACTATGGAGGGTGCCGTGGTCGAAAGGATGGAGCTCGGGCGGCCCGATCTTCGTTTTCCTTTTCCGCAGGGCTTCTCGGAGTTGGTCGAGGGCAAGCGCATCATCTCTCTTGGGCGAAGGGCGAAATATCTGCTGATCGAGCTGGAGGACGGGCTGACCATCGTGTCTCATCTAGGCATGTCAGGCTCCTTTCGTGTCGAGAGCCCGCTTGAGGTAGAAACGCCCGGAGATTTTAATCATCCACGCTCCAAGGACGGAAAGCATGACCATGTGATCTTCCATTTGCGAGGTGCCCAAGGGGCTGTGCGCGTCATCTATAATGACCCGCGCCGGTTTGGTTTCATGCATCTCGTGGATCGAGCCAATATCGATCTCTACCCGGCATTTGTCGAGCTCGGGCCGGAGCCGACCGGCAATGCACTGAGCGCTGATTATCTGGCCAGCCGCTTTGTTGGCAAAAGCCAACCCTTGAAAAGCACCCTGCTGGATCAGAAGGTGATTGCCGGGCTCGGCAATATCTATGTGTGTGAGGCGCTATGGCGCTCACATCTTTCACCACTGCGTGCCGCCGGTACGCTGGTGACGAAAACAGGCAAGCCGAAGGCGCAGCTCATCGAGTTGACACAGAAAATCCGCGACGTGATCGCCGATGCGATTGCCGCCGGAGGCTCATCGTTGCGGGATCATATCCAGACGGATGGTACGCTGGGCTATTTCCAGCATTCTTTTTCGGCCTATGACAGACAGGGCCATGCTTGCCGCACACCGGATTGCAAGGGTACTATCGAGCGGATCGTGCAGGCGGGACGCTCCACATTTTATTGCGCCGCCTGCCAAAAATAACGGGAGAGGACCTCACCATGGATTATGAGACGCTGATTGTCGAAAAACGCGATGCGGTAGGCGTCGTCACGCTGAACCGGCCACAGGCATTGAATGCGTTGAACTCGACGCTTCTCAAGGAATTGCGTCACATATTGGCATCGTTTGCTGCCGATGATTCCATCGGTGCCGTCGTCATCACCGGTTCCCCAAAAGCCTTTGCCGCAGGTGCCGATATAAAGGAGATGCATTCACTGGATTTCGTTGACGTCTATCTTGGCGACTTCCTAGGTGGCTGGGACGAGGTGGCGGCCAGCCGCAAGCCGGTTATCGCGGCCGTGTCGGGTTTTGCACTCGGTGGAGGGTGTGAGCTCGCCATGATGTGCGATTTCATCATCGCTTCGGACACCGCCAAGTTTGGGCAACCGGAAATCACGCTGGGCATTATTCCCGGTATGGGCGGCTCGCAGCGACTGACACGGGCGGTTGGCAAGGCCAAAGCCATGGACCTCGTCCTGACGGGTCGAATGATGGACGCTGCTGAAGCCGAGCGGGCAGGGCTCGTTTCCCGCATCGTACCGCAAGACAGATTGATGGATGAAGCCCTGGAGGCCGCAAACGTCATTGCAAAACTGTCTCGCGCTTCGGTTATGATGGCCAAAGAGAGCGTCAATCGCTCCTTCGAGGTCTCCTTGAGTGAAGGCCTGCGTTTCGAGCGCCGTCTGTTCCAGTCCCTTTTTGCGACGCAGGACCAGAAAGAGGGCATGGCGGCGTTTGTGGAAAAGAGGAAACCTGCCTTTCAAAATCGCTAGTCTCCGTCTATGGATCTGGCCGAAAATCACTCCGCTTTTTTCGGCTAGATCGACGCGAGGATTCGCAATATCAGCGTTTTTGCTGAAAATGCGCGTTGACGGGCAGCGGCTTTAGGGTTATATGCCCGCCCACGGTTAGGAATAGCCATCCGGCTTGTTCCAATTACTCCCGCACTCTTTGGAACACGAGGTCTTCGACAGACCTGATCCTGTGGTTGCGGATTTTGGTTTGAATTCGAAGAGAGGCATACATGGCCAATACAACTTCGGCGAAAAAGGCGACTCGCAAGATCGCTCGCCGTACTGAAGTCAACAAGGCTCGCCGTTCGCGCGTTCGTGGTTTCATTCGCAAGGTCGAAGAAGCCATCGCAACCGGTGATCTCGCAGTCGCAACTGAAGCCCTGAAGGTAGCACAGCCTGAGATCCAGCGCGCCGCTACTCGCGGTGTGATGCCAGGCAACACGGCAGACCGCAAAGTGTCTCGTTTGGCACAGCGTGTTAAGGCACTTTCTGCCTAATCCGGCTAATACAAATTTATTAGAAAAAGCCCGGTCGTTTGACCGGGCTTTTTTTGTTTCTAACGACTTNGGCTAATACAAATTTATTAGAAAAAGCCCGGTCGTTTGACCGGGCTTTTTTTGTTTCTAACGACTTGTTAATGTTTCGACTTTTGACATGACACTTCTGCGTCACAGCGATGACGGAGAAATGCTTGAAAAAACAATGACTTACAAAAGGTCTCTAAAAAGCTCCTGCCCTTACCTTACGAGAGGTTGCTGAAAGGGAGAGTCAAGAGATTTTTTATTTTTCCATCAAATCAGGCTAGGGAAAAACCAAAAAATTGAATCTCATTGATTCATAAGAGATTCTCCAGACAGCCGTCCAAACGATGCAAAATGGCCTGTGTGAGTCAATGGTCGATCTTCCGTTTCGCAGAAAAATCGCCATTGATCTCCACCCCCGATCCTGCCTAAATGCATCTCGACAAGGGGCAAGGATTTCTATCCACAAGCTATCTCGATCCTTGAGTATCGAAGGCATATGCTCCTTTCGGACGAGTTCTGTTTGAGTTCGTTTTTTCAGGTATCAAGGCCGGTTTGGCCGCAATCCAGTGGGTTGCGGGAAAGCGAACCTGTGTCTTGGTCGATGTATGTTAAAGTTGTGTTGTGGAGTTTTTGTTGAGTAATCGCAGGCCTCTCCATGATGATGAGGAAATGGGATAACCGGCTCGCGGTGATACAAATGGACTTGAGGACATATCTTTCGAGGGGAATGTCCGAGAGGGAATAATAGACGAGGGGTATCCCAGACGGACCTTGGTTCGTCGGGCTATGATTGGCAATTTGAAAGGCGGCAATATGCAATTGAATTTGGTGATGGGTGCGGTGGCAAATGGGGACCGCACACCAAAGGCATGTGATGCGGCTGGCACTGATGCGGCAGGGGACAAGCAAGATATGAAGCATGACGCGCTGTTTGAACGTTTTAGCGCGCGGCTAAAGGCGCAGGTCGGTCCTGAAGTTTACGCAAGCTGGTTTGCACGGCTGAAAATTCATTCCGTTTCCAAAAGCGTCGTGCGGTTTACCGTTCCGACGACATTTTTGAAGTCCTGGATCAATAACCGTTACATCGATCTCATCACCACGCTGGTTCAGAGCGAGGATGCCGATGTGTTGAAGGTGGAAATTCTGGTGCGCTCGGCAAGCCGCCCGGCGCGGCCTGTTCAGGTCGATGAGCGTGCTCCTTCCGCATCGGATGTCAGCACAACGGCACAAAGAGCAAAGCCATTCATTCCACCGCAGCCCTCTGCGAACGCACAGCTGCCCAGCACGTCGTCGTCTTCGATGCGCCATTCGGGCTCCGGTCCACTGTTCGGATCGCCACTGGATAGCCGCTTCACCTTCGATACCTTCGTTGAAGGCTCGTCCAACCGTGTGGCTCTTGCCGCTGCTAAGACGATTGCTGAGGCCGGTGCCGGTGCGGTGCGTTTCAATCCGCTCTTTATCCATGCAGGTGTTGGTCTCGGAAAGACGCATCTTTTGCAGGCGATCGCCAACGCTGCCATCGACAGCCCGCGCAATCCACGCGTGGTCTATCTGACAGCGGAATATTTCATGTGGCGTTTCGCAACCGCGATCCGCGACAACGATGCGTTGACCCTGAAAGACACGCTGCGCAATATCGATCTTCTTGTGATCGATGACATGCAGTTCCTGCAAGGCAAGATGATCCAGCACGAGTTCTGCCATCTGCTGAATATGCTCTTGGACAGCGCCAAACAGGTCGTCGTCGCCGCAGACCGCGCACCATGGGAACTGGAATCGCTTGATCCACGCGTCCGTTCGCGTCTTCAGGGTGGCATGGCCATCGAAGTTGAAGGTCCAGACTATGATATGCGTCACGAAATGCTCACCCAGCGTATCGCGACCGCCCGTCAGGAAGATCCGGCTTTCGACATTCCGGAAGAGATCGTGTCTCACGTTGCCCGCAGCGTAACGGCCAGTGGCCGTGAGTTGGAAGGCGCGTTCAACCAGCTGATCTTCCGCCGCTCTTTCGAGCCTAATCTTTCGGTGGAGCGAGTGGATGAGCTTCTGGCACACCTCGTGGGCACGGGTGAGCCAAAACGCGTGCGCATCGAAGACATTCAGCGCATCGTAGCCAGACACTACAATGTGTCGCGCCAGGAACTGGTCTCTAACCGCCGCACCCGTGTCATCGTCAAGCCGCGCCAGATCGCCATGTATCTCGCAAAAATGCTGACGCCGCGGTCCTTTCCGGAAATCGGTCGCCGTTTTGGCGGACGCGATCACACAACTGTTCTGCATGCCGTGCGCAAGATCGAAGAATTGATCGGCGGCGATACGAAACTCGGCCACGAGGTCGAGTTGCTGAAGCGGTTAATCAACGAAAATAATGCCTGACGACAAAACGGCCAAGGAAACTTGGCCGTTTCTGCTTTTATTAGACTGTCTTTGTAGCTTGTCATTTTGGACCGCTCATCGCGATCCAGAGATGGGTGACGGGAAACAGCAACACACCGCCGCCAATGATGGCAAAGGGCAAACTTGTCCAGCCACCGTCACTGACGACAACAGAAGCCATGACCAGTGTGGTGAAAACGAGCGGCGCGAGGCCGCAGTAAAGGCCGATGCGAAAATCACGCCAGTGGTTCAAGAGTTCTTGCGCGCCCTTGAACACATAAATATACGAGAGCTTTGCCAATTTCCATAGGGCGATCGTGCTGGTCCAGGACAGAGTTGCGATTGCGATGATGACGACACTTGCGAGAAAAACCTGGCCTACCTCGCCATTTGCATCGACCAGATACGCCGTAAACCAAACTGGACTGAACAGGATCAGCAAGCCTGCAAAGGGAGCGCTGATAACGGCCACAAGACCGTAGGTTAGGTAGAAGGGCGCTGCGAAGAGCAGAATTTCCAGACAATATATGACGCGAGCCAAGATGTTCGATGTATGGCGAGCCCTCATGCAGCGACCTCCCGCTGCTGTTCTGCGTCTCGCACCTTGCTGCTCAATCTGCGCCAGTTCTTCGAGGCGTAGCGGTGGGCCTGTTTCAAGGCGATCCAGAGTGCCAGTTGCTTGACCGGTGCCAACAATCCGTGCGCGACAAATTCGCTGCGGCGCTCGACGCGGGTGAGGTTCGGACCCATGGGAACCAGTGTAAATTCATCCTCCAGATTACCGATCCAGTCCTCGCACCAGACGGTACTGCCGATCATGCGATAACGCAGCTTTTGGTTGGGGATATAATCGAGAATGCGCTGGTCGATGGTGCCGCGATCCGTCGTGCACTGGCGGGTGTTGCCGAGAGCGCCGTAACCCTCCAGAACCTTGCAACTGACGGGCTTGGGAATGCCGAAGCGAAACAGGAACGGCTTGGAGTTGTCCATTTTGGCATGCAGAAAATGCGGCCAGATGTGGTGGGGAGCGCAATTGAAAACCCATTGGGAATGAATATACATGATCTGATCTCCTTCATTTCTACAATTAGGTAATCAACTAATTATAATCCTGTCAACAGTTAGTTGATTGTCTAATTGATTAATGGTAGAAAGATGCATGTCTATACAGTTGATTTTCGAGGCGCTTGCCTCTCCCGTCAGACGCAAAATCTTAGCCTATGTGGCGCATCACGAGATGAATGCAGGCGATATCGCCGCGCGTTTCGAGATGTCGAAACCGTCGATTTCACAGCATTTACAGTTGCTTGAGCATGCAGGACTGGTGTCTTCGGAAAAGCGGGGCAAGTACGTCTATTATCGGCAGGTGTCGGACACCTTGGCCAATAGCCTGACGGGGTTTGTGCAGGATATCTGCCCGATTGGCGCACCCCTGCGACGTGAAAGCGCAGAAAACGCGCGTAAAGCCAAAACGACGGACGCGGTAGACGCGGCCGAGTGAAGGTCTGTCTGCCGTTTCAAGCTTCTTAAATTATTGCACGGCTAGCGTAATCATAATTGCTGCAAAGCTAATCATCGCGACGCTACCGACGATAATCGATGCGAGCATTTGCGCGGAGATATAGCTGCCGGCTACGCCACCAACGACGGAGGGCCAGGCGCTTTGACCCTTTGGCGGCGTTGCCATCGGATATCCGCAAGAGGGGCAGGCATAGGCCTTGTCGGAAATCTGTGCCTCACATTCCGGGCAGGTGATCAGGGCCATATCAGCGTTCTCCGATGATGAATTCGACGTGCCGGTTCTTCTGGCGTCCCTGCGGGTCATCCCCGCCGCTCATAGTCTGGTTCGGCGCGACGGGAAAGCGTTCGCCTTTGCCCTCCGTCGTCATTTTTGACATGACGCCGTATTCCGAAAGCCAGTCTTTGACCGATGCGGCACGACGCTCGGACAGGCGATCATTATAAGCATCGCTGCCCTTGGCATCGGTGTGGCCGATGATTTGGACGTCGCTTTTGTCCATCGCACTCAGGACTTGCGCCAGTTTGGTGAGAGCGGAGCGGGCATCCGCGCGGATTTCAGACTTATCGAAATCGAAAAGAACGTCGCTTGGGAGATTGACGATGATACGGCCATCCTCCTGACGTGCACCCAGCTCTGTCAAACTAATCTGCGTCTTCACCCGCGTATCTTCGTCCATATCCTGCAATTCGAAGGTGGAGGCCTGCGAGGAGAGGTCGCCGCTGCTTGGCTCTTCCTGCTCAGCAAAAGACGAAGCCGGAAACGTCATCTCTTCGAAAGTGGACTGCTGATCGCTGACCGAACCGACGCCTGTCGTCACGGTGTAGACGGACGCAGTGGCTGGTGTTGCAAGAAGAAGCGCTAAGCAAAACGCCACCCTCATTTTTTCAATTCCAGAGGAATGGTCACGCCCGGCGCATTGGTATCATCACCGGAATTGCCGGGATTGAAAACCAGGACGACATTTGTGACTTCGGCTGGAATGGTGCCGGGAAAGACGAGGTCGCCTTCCATCGTCTTGCCGTTGGAAACCCGCATCCATTTGTTGCTGCTGATCTGGCGCATATGAAGGCGACCTTGATCGCCGTCGGCCCAGGACAGATAAGCATTTTCCCTGTCGTTCATGTTGATGAAGTTCGTCTTATGGCTGTCGAAGCTCGCCCGCAGCCGCACTTTTGTCGCGTCTTCGCCGACAACAACGGATTTAACCTGCACGGTCAAACCCACGGGAACGCTCACCTGACCGCCCGAAATTGCAAAATTCTGTTCTGCGGCCAAAGCCGTCGTGGACAGAAATGCTGTAAAAATAAGAGTTGTTATTTTGAGCAAAATCACCTCCCCAATACTGTGCACATCACATCTTATTGAAAAAGGATGATTTTGAGGCAGGCGTCAACACGCCAGATCTGCAACCACTGAATCCAGAATGAGCATGCCGGATGGCGTGCAGCGTAAGCGGGAGTTGCCGAGGCGTTCGATGAAGCCGTGTTGCAGTAGAAAATCTTCCTTATCAGGATCGAGATCGCGCCCGGAAAGGTCACTCCAGCGGGCAAGATCCACCCCTTCGCGCAGGCGCAGGCCCATCAGCAGCAATTCGTCGGACTGCTCCTCGACATCCAGCATCTCCTGATCCACCATTCCATGGCCATCGCGCTCGACGGCTTGCAGCCATGTTTCGGGATGGCGTTCGGTGGCGGTCGCAAGTTTTGCGCCCCCTTTGGTCAGACGTCCATGCGCGCCTGGGCCAATCCCGGCGTAATCACCATAACGCCAGTATGTCAGGTTGTGACGGCTCTCGGCACCGGGGCGCGCGTGGTTGGAAACCTCATAGGCCGGCATTCCGTGTTGGGCCGTAATCTCTTGTGTGGCTTCGTAGAGAAGCGCGGACTGGTCCCCGTCAGGCACGATCAGCTTGCCGGCCTTGTGCAGGCCGTAGAAGGCTGTGCCCTCCTCAATGGTCAACTGATAGAGCGACAGGTGGTCGACCGCATAGGAAATGGCTTCGACAAGCTCTTTTTCCCATTCCTCTACCGTCTGTTTCGGGCGGGCATAGATCAGGTCAAACGACATGCGCGGAAAAATCTCGCGGGCTAGCCGGATGGCTTTCAGCGCATCGGCCACATCGTGCAGGCGGCCCAGAAATTTCAGGTCACGGTCGTTGAGTGCCTGCACACCCATGGATACGCGGTTGACGCCAGCGGCACGGTAGCCGCGAAAGCGCTCCGCCTCTACGCTGGAAGGGTTGGCTTCCATCGTAATCTCGATGCCATCTGGCACATGCCAGAAACGGGCTATGCCATCCAGAATGGCGCCAACCGTCTGTGGGTCCATCAGCGATGGCGTGCCACCGCCCAGGAAAATGCTGGTCACGATTTTCGCGCCGCTCAATTGGCGCATCGTTTCCATTTCCCGCAGAAAAGCAGCAACGAAACGGTCCTGATCCACCGGCTGGTGGCGGACATGGCTGTTGAAATCGCAATAGGGGCATTTGGCGGCGCAAAACGGCCAATGCACATATAGGCCGAAACCGGGTTCACCCGTGTCCGGCAACATGAAGGTGCTAGGGGCAGGGGAGAGCCTGCTCCCAAGATCGGTCATCATGCGTCGAGACAGGTTTCGACGAATGTCTTGAACGCACGGGCACGGTGCGAAAGCGCCTGCTCATCACCCGGCTTCCAGCCATGCTTTTCTTCAGCGCTCATTTCGCCAAATGTCGTCTCATGTCCTTCCGGCTGGAAAATCGGATCATAACCGAAGCCGCTGGCACCACGGGGTGGCCAGGCAACGGTGCCTTCGATCTCGCCACGGAAAAATTCGGTATGACCATCCGGCCATGCAAGGCACAGAACGCTGACGAAGCGGCAGGTGCGGGCAGAAGGATCTGTCGCGCCGCGTGCTTGAAGCGCATCTTCCACCTTCTGCATCGCCATCGCAAAATCGCGTGTACCGTCAGCCGTTTCCGCCCAGTTGGCAGTGTAAACGCCGGGATCACCGTCGAGCGCGTCGATCACCAGACCGCTGTCGTCGGAAAGGGCAGGCAGACCGGATGCCTTGGCGGACGCCAATGCCTTGATCGCTGCGTTTTCTTCAAACGTCGTGCCTGTTTCGTCGGGTTCTGCGAAATTCAGCTCGGCAGCCGATTTGGCGGAAAAGCCGAGAGGGCCGATGAGATCAGCGATTTCGGCAATCTTGCCCTTGTTGTGGCTGGCAACGACAATGGTTCTGGTTTCAAGCTTGCGCATGGTTTGTCTGTCCCGGTTCAGGCAATTGCCTGCTTTTGCAACTCGACGAGTTCTGCACAGCCGGTTTTGGCAAGTCCCAGCAGCGTCAGGAATTCTTCCTCGCTGAAAGGCGCGCCCTCAGCCGTGCCCTGAATTTCAACGATGCCGCCGGAGCCTGTAATGACGAAGTTTGCGTCGGTTTCGGCAGAGGAATCTTCGAGGTAATCCAGATCGATTACCGGCTGGCTGGCAAAAATACCGCAGGAGATGGCGGCGATATGGTCTTTCAGGACCTTCTCGACCTTGATCATGTTGCGGGTTTCCATCCACTTCAGGCAGTCGTGAAGGGCAATCCATGCGCCAGTGATGGAAGCGGTGCGCGTGCCGCCATCTGCCTGAATGACATCGCAGTCAATGCTGATCTGGCGCTCGCCCAGCGCCTGAAGATCAACTACGGCACGCAGGGAGCGGCCGATGAGGCGCTGAATTTCCTGGGTTCTGCCACCCTGTTTGCCGGAAGAAGCTTCGCGACGCATGCGCTCATGCGTGGAACGTGGCAGCATGCCGTATTCGGCTGTCACCCAACCCTTGCCGCTGTTGCGCAGCCATGGTGGCGTCTTTTCTTCAAGGCTGGCGGTAACGAGAACATGCGTATCACCGAATTTTACGAGACAGGAACCCTCGGCATGCTTGGAGAAGTTGCGCTCAAAAGAAACTTTGCGCATCTGATCGATTTTTCTGCCTGAAGGCCGCATGTGGTTCGTCTCCGTTTTGATCTCCGCCTTCTAAGGCTGCACAGACCGATTTGCAAAGGAAAAGCGGGCAAGGGTACGGTAGATGCGGAATTTCCGTTTTTACTTAAGCGCGCGAGCGACTATATTCCATTGATGAACTGACGGGACGAAGAACGGACGCAATGAGCATCTCTCCTCCAATCGGAAAAGAACCGGGTGCGCTTCTGGATGATCGTTCACGCGAGATATTCCGTCGCATCGTCGAAGGCTACCTCGAAAACGGCGAACCATTGGGATCACGTAGTCTGTCACGCGTGTTGCCGATGTCCCTATCTCCTGCATCCGTGCGCAACGTGATGAGCGATCTCGAGGAATTGGGGCTTATCTATTCTCCGCATATCAGCGCGGGCCGCCTGCCGACGCAGACGGGGCTGCGCTTCTTCGTGGATGCCTTCATGCAGGTGGGTGACCTGCCGGAGGAGCAGCGCGCCAGCATCGACCGTCAGATCGGCCCCGTCTCTGGCCGTGAGCAGCCCATCGAGGGACTGCTGACAGAAGCCAGCCGCATGCTGTCGGGCATGTCACGCGGTGCGGGGCTTGTTCTGACCACCAAAAGCGATGCGGTGCTGAAACATGTGGAGTTCATTCGGCTGGAGCCGACAAAAGGCCTCGCTATTCTGGTGGGTGACCACAATCAGGTTGAAAACCGCATCATCGATCTACCTACCGGCATCACATCCTCACAACTGACGGAAGCGGCCAACTTCATCAATGCGCACCTGTCTGGCCAAACATTGCCGGAGCTGCGCGCGCAGCTGTTGCAACAAAAGACCGAGCTTCAGACCGCGCTCAGCACATTGGCACAGGATTTGGTGGAGCGCGGGCTTGCCGTCTGGTCCGGCGATAATGAGGACAAGCTTGGCCGGTTGATTGTGCGCGGCCGCTCCAATCTGCTGGAGGGTCTGGCCGGTGAGGAAGACATAGACCGTGTTCGCCTACTGTTCGATGATCTGGAGCGCAAGGACAACCTTATCGAAGTCCTTAATCTGGCTGAAACCGGTTCCGGGGTCCGGATTTTCATCGGTTCTGAAAACAAGCTCTTCTCCCTTTCGGGCTCTTCTTTGATCGTGGCGCCCTATCGGGACGACGATAATAGGGTGGTCGGTGCCGTCGGCGTCATTGGTCCGACGCGGCTGAATTACTCGCGCATCGTTCCCATGGTGGATTATACCGCGCAAATCATGGCGCGGCTTTCGAACAAACGGCGCTGATTCTAAAAACACTGGTCGAAAAAGCGGCGCTTTTCCCCACAAGCCTTGATTTTCGCATGGCAAAGTTCGATATCGGGCGCAAGCCATGAACATATGCAAAGCTGGAGTAACGTCATGACCGATAAGACCAACAAAGCCGGACCTGACGCGGACCTCGTTGACGAGGGAGCCGAAGGTGCAACAGTTGAGAACGCTGCGCCTGAGCAGGCCGAGCCCGATCCTGTTGAGGTGCTGAAGGCGGAAAATGCAGATCTGCGCGACAAATTTCTGCGCCTTGCTGCGGAAATGGACAATCTGCGTCGCCGCACGGAGCGTGAAGTAAAAGACGCAAAGGCCTATTCCGTTTCAGGTTTTGCCCGCGACATGCTGGCGGTTTCCGACAATCTGCGGAGGGCGCTGGAAACCATTCCACCCGAGCTCAAAGAAAATGCTGATGCCGCTATCGCCGGTGTGATCGAAGGCGTCGATATGACGGAGCGGTCGATGCTGTCGGCACTCGAGCGTCACGGCGTGCGCAAGATGAATGTCGAAGGCGAAAAATTCGACCCTAATTTCCATCAGGCCATGTTCGAGATTCCAAATACCGCGGTGCCGAACAATACGGTCGTGCAGGTGGTGCAGGCTGGCTTTACCATTGGCGATCGCGTTCTGCGTCCCGCGATGGTGGGCGTTGCCAAGGGCGGCCCAAAGGGTGAAACGCCGACGACGGCAGAACCAGGCACCAGCAGCGTTAACGAAAAAGACGCCTGACGAAACTGTGTCCATCATTCCAACTCAGCGCTGGAATGATGGACCCGTTACCTGCCGAATTGGCGATCCAGCCAGTCATAGGCATAATTCTGTTGGTCAGCCGTAAAGACATGGCCGCCTGGCCATAGTTTGGTTTCGAGGCGATCCAGCGCGTTCCATGCTTCCCAAACCAACCGCATTTTTTCGAACGCATCTTTTACCGATGCAGGGGGAAAGAGTGTATCCGCCGCTCCGGCGAAGATCAGCATCGGGTTTGGTGCAGCAAGGCTCGCAACATCGGGATAGTCAAGATATTGCATCAGCCCCGGATGGGTCATGTGCCACGCTGATCCGCCCCGCAGTTGATTGTTTCCCGGCACCATCAGCCCTTCTGCCGTCGCCATCCAGTTGACGGCTACGGTCGCGTTGATCCTGTTGCTCAGCGCTGCCGCCTGCCATGCCCGGAACGCGCCCATGGAGAAGCCAACTGCCGCTAACCGCTGCTGATCGACCTGCGGCAGGCTCGCCAGAAAATCTGCTGCCCGTGTGTCCTCGAACGCCATGAGGCCAGCCAGGGAGCTTCCCATATTGAAGAAATTTGCAGCAAGCGCCTGTTGTGCATTATAGGTGAGTGGCCCACGATCGGACCAGCCCAATGCATCTGTTGCCAGTACGACGTAACCTCGGCGGGCAAGTGCGTCACCCGGATATCGGCTGGAAAAAAACCTCTCTGCCCATGTCTTGGACGTCTGAAGCTTGGCCTCGTCATCCCAGCTTTCAATTAGCTTTTCCTTGCCGATGTCGAACATCGACCCATGGTCGTGGTACATCACGGCAGCAGGAAACGGGCCTGTGCCTTTCGGCATCAGCAACAATGCAACGACGCGACTGTCGTTCGTCAGATTAAATGCCACCTTGCGGGCGACATAAGCTCCGCGATCCACCTCATCTATCATTTCAGAGGCGAAATCCGTCTGTATCGGATTCTGGAGGGTAAGTTCCCATAGTTTGGACCGAGCAATCTCCTTCCAGCGAGGAAGATTTATTGTCCGCTCGGACCAGCCTAATGAAAAGGCCATCCGCTGTTTCATAGCGGGCGCAAAGACAGGAAGGTTGTCTTCGCTCACGCCGCGCGTCTGGTTGTTGGCCACGTCTGGAGATTTGGTTGGGTCGTCGCCACCCATCAGGCGGCGGTTGCCTGTTCCTGATTGAGGAAGGTGTAGATGGCGGTATCCGAATCTGTCGCACGTAGCTTGGCCACCAGTTCAGGGTCGCGCAGCACGCGGGCAATGCGGGAGAGCGCCTTCAGATGGTCAGCACCGGCACCTTCGGGTGCTAGCAAAAGAAAGACGAGGTCGACCGGCTGGTCGTCCAGCGCTTCGAAATCGACCGGATTATCGAGGCGCGCAAAGACACCGACGATGGAATTGATGCTGGCCAGTTTTCCGTGCGGAATAGCAATGCCATGACCGACACCTGTCGAGCCAAGCCGCTCACGCTGCAATATGACGTCGAAAACTTCCCGTTCCGGCACTCCGGTGATCCGCGCGGCTTTCGCCGCCAGTTCCTGAAGGAGTTGCTTTTTGGAATTAACCTTGAGGGCGGGAATAATTGCATCTTGTTGCAGCAAATCTGCCAACGCCATTCTTTTTATCCTTCATGCCATCGAAACGAACCGGGAGTGCCGCCGATGAGGGCCGCACTCCCTTTCGTTCTGTCAGACTATTCAGCTTTTTATCGTTGCCGCATCAATCCAGCCGATGTTTCCATCGTTGCGGCGGTAAACGATATTCAGTTCCTTGGCAGGGCTGCGGAACAGCAGCACCGGCTCATCTGTCATATCAAGCGCCATCACCGCGCTTGCGACCGTCATCGTTTTGACCTGCTTGGAGGTTTCAGCAACGATCGTCGGCGCGAAATCTTCAGGCACTTCCTCGTCTTCATCAGGCACGGCGTCCATGACCGTGTAAGGAAACTCTTCGAGGATGCTGTTGGCGGACGCACCATTATGGTGATCCTTCAGCTTTCTCTTATATCTGCGAAGCCGCTTCTCAATTCGTGCAGCTGCCGCATCGAAACTTGCCTGTGGATCATTGGCCTCGCCTGCAGCATGCAAAACAACCCCGGTATCGAGATGGATTTTGCAATCGCTTGAAAAGCGTGGCCCGGATTTCTCCACGGTTACTTGGCCAGAATACCCCCCGTCAAAGTATTTGGTAATCGCCAGGCTAATGTTGTCCTCGATCCTCTGACGGAACGATTCGCCGATATCCATATGTTTACCAGATACACGCACACTCATGGAATTTTTCCTTCTTCAGTGATTTGCGTATACCAGCTTACGTCAAGCCAAGCGCTCATCCAAGCGTTTCGAGTCCGTTTCGGTCTCATTCCGGCTTGGCACCTCAGCACAACGAGCACTTTAACGTTGGTGAGCCCCTGCCACCCGTGCGGCGAGCTTCTAGCCTTGGCGGCATGAAGAGTCAATTAAGATTATTAACACTTTGAAATATATTAATTTTTCATTATGCGATCGCGATTTTCGCCATCGCTTTTTTCTCCCGCCGCCTTTGTACGGAGGAGGGAATATTCATGGCTTCACGATATTTTGCGACCGTTCGCCGCGCCAGCTCAACGCCGTTTTTTTTCAGATTTTCGACAATTTCGTCATCCGACAGAACCCCATCGGGTGCTTCTTGCGCAATCATCAGCTTGATGCGATGGCGCACCGCTTCCGCCGAGTGGCTGTCGCCGCCCTCTACCGATCCTATGGAAACACTGAAGAAGTATTTGAGCTCGAACAGTCCGCGCGGCGTCAGCATGTATTTGCGAGAGGTCACGCGGCTGACGGTGGACTCGTGCATCTTGATGGCATCAGCCACTTGCTTGAGATTGAGAGGACGCAAATGGTCGACGCCATGGATAAGAAAGGCATCCTGCTGGCGCACGATTTCGCTGGCAACCTTCATGATTGTTTTAGCGCGCTGGTCGAGGCTGCGGGTCAGCCAGCTGGCTGTCTGCATGCATTCCGATAGAAACTCACCATCCTCGCCGCTGCGCGCTTTGATTTTGGAAACCTGGGCGAAATAGGTTTGGTTCACCAGCACGCGCGGTAGCGTTTCCGGGTTCAACTCGATAAGCCAGCTGCCATCGCTTGCTGGCCTGACAATGATGTCAGGCACAATGATTTCCGAAATCCCGGTTTCAAAACCCGCACCTGGCCGGGGATTCAGCGAGCGGATTTCGGCCAGCATATCCAGAAGATCTTCTTCTCCGACGCCACACAGACGTTTGAGCGAGACAAAATCACGTTTGGCCAGAAGCTCGAGATTTCCAACAAATGCGCGCATTGCCGGGTCGAGACGGTCTTTCTGCGCAAGTTGAATGGAAAGGCATTCACAAAGCGTTCTCGAAAAAATACCCGGCGGGTCGAGTGTCTGGAGAGCGGTGAGAATAGTTTCGACCTCGGCTATGGATTTACCAAGACGATCTGAAACATCATCCAGCGCCTCCGCGGGGATATATCCGGTCTCTTCCAAGTGATCGAGCAACGCGTCCGCAATCAAACGGTCTTTAGGTAAAGAGATGGTGAAGGGGAGTTGCTGACCAATATGATCGCGGAGGGTCTGCTTGCTTGCGACGAAATCGTCGAGATCGTAAGCCTCGGCGGAATCCGCACCGGGCATGGATTTCCATTGCCCGATGAGCTCGGGTGCATCCGCCTTCGACGGCGCTCCATCGTCTTGAAAAACATTCTCGAAACTCGTGTCGAGCTGTTCATTCAGGCTGCTCGCACGGTCACCATACCATTCTTCAGGATCGGGTGGGCTCTCGGCAAACTGTTCGGGAGCTGGTCCAGGTTCATCTAAGCTGTCTGAATTGGCGGGAGAGGAGCCGCTTAAATCGCTATCATTTGCTACAATTTCCAGCAGCGGGTTTTTCTCGACCTCTTGCGCGATGAATTGCGTCAGCTCGATATGCGTCATCTGAAGCAGTTGTATGGACTGCATCAGTTGCGGGGTCATGACCAGAGACTGACTCTGACGCAGCAGAAGACTGGCGGACAAGGCCATGGCGGACGCTAAACTCCCATAAACCCACTTTTCGCCCTCTTTTTTGAAAAAGATCGACGACAAAGTCTCACTTGGCCCAAAAATTGCTTTTTATTTTTGTTTGGTCAAGCTCAACTCGGAGCAAGGAGAAAGAATCTTTGCTGCGAACGCGTCGCAGGCGGCACTTTTTCTAAGTCGCCGCTCAAAGGCTGAAATTATTGCCCAGATAAAGGCGACGAACATCAGCGTTGTTGACGATCTCCGATGCTCGACCGTGGGTCAACACCTCGCCAGCATGAATAATATATGCCCGGTCGATGAGCCCCAATGTTTCACGCACATTATGGTCGGTAATCAAAACACCGATCCCGCGCGCTGTAAGGTGGCGCACGAGGTTTTGAATATCGCTGACGGAGATCGGATCCACGCCTGCAAACGGCTCATCCAGAAGCATGAAGGTCGGGTCAGTTGCCAGAGCGCGGGCGATTTCCAGACGTCTCCGCTCGCCACCCGAAAGGGCGACGGCCGGGGATTTACGCAGCTGTGAAATATGAAACTCTTCCAGGAGCTCATCGAGCTTGCGGTTACGCTTCTTCTCGTCGCGCTCGTGCACTTCCAGAACGGCGCGAATATTGTCCTCGACGGTCAATCCGCGAAAAATGGATGCTTCCTGCGGAAGATATCCGACGCCCAACCGCGCGCGGCGATACATGGGCATGTTGGTGACATCGTTGCCATTGATGGCAATCTTGCCGGAATCGACGGGAACAAGGCCGGTGATCATGTAAAAACACGTCGTCTTGCCGGCTCCGTTCGGCCCGAGCAAGCCAACGGCCTCACCACGTCGAACCACGAGCGATACGCCGTTGACGACGCGGCGGGTGTTGTAAGTCTTCGTCAAGCCTTGGGCGATCAAGGTGCCGTCATAGCGAGACTTGTCGCCGGCAACGCCATCCGTTTCGGGTGCGCGCGCGGAACCAGCGCCAAACAGCTTTGAGATAGATTGTATCTTCACGGGGTACGAACTACTGCTTTTTCTGCGATTTCGGGTCGAGCATGATGCGCACTGGCCCACCACAGCTTTCCAGCTTTGCCTGACCGGTCGTCATGAAAACCGTCAACTTGCAACCGGTGAAAACATTCGTGTCCTGAGACAGGACGACCTGTTTTCCCGAAAGAATAAATGTCTGCGCTGCCATATCGAACTCGCCCTTGTCGGCGGTCGCTTTTTGCGTGCCGGAGGTGAGGTAGACAGAGTTATCTACGAAAATCTTATCGATGTCGGCACCGCCGCTGGTGATCGATGAGCTTGCAGCCGCACCGTCGCCCTTGCTCTTGTAGAGCACGGTCATCTTGCCAGCCTGCAAGGTGGTCGTGCCCTGCACAACCTTCACATTACCTGTAAAATAAGCTTTGTGCTCCTGATCCCGCACTTCCAGCTGATCGCTTTCGATAGCAATCGGCTGGTCATTGGAAAGCTTCAGGCCATCCATGCTGCTGGTTGTATTCTGCGCGGCCACAGGGCCTGCAAGACATGCCAGAGCAACGGCTGCAAAGCAGGCTGCGTTGGTATAACGGGCTATGCGCGAAATCTGCATCATCTGGGTCGGGCTCTCACTTGCCTGCGTTCTGAATGGTCGATGCAGCTATACGAGCTCGTACCTGCCCCGAAAATGTAATCGTCTTGCCATTATCTGCTATATATAAACTATCCGCGTTAATGGAACCTTCTTGGGTCTTGATGGCAACAGGCGTTTTGCTGTCCATCGTTCCGGCTTTCAGGTCGACATTCGCAGATTGGAACTTAGCTTGTATGCCATTGCTGAGATTGATGTCAAAGGGGGCAGTCATTTGCAACCGGTTTGTCGCGCGGTCGAAAATACCCTCCTGCGCGACAACCTGTGCGACAATATCATTCATGGGCACAGCCGCCAGCACTTTTTCAAGCGTCATGAGGTTGGGGCTGGCAATATC
Source organism: Agrobacterium rosae (assembly GCF_002915175.1). Classification (GTDB taxonomy): domain Bacteria; phylum Pseudomonadota; class Alphaproteobacteria; order Rhizobiales; family Rhizobiaceae; genus Agrobacterium; species Agrobacterium rosae. The sequence continues at coordinate 95,976 of NZ_NXEJ01000001.1, forward strand.
CTGTAACGCGCGCTCGGCGTTCATGGAGTAATCGAAGCCCTTGTTGTTGCGCCCGGCAAGCGCCGGCTTTTCCATGACGATCTTGCCGTTTTCCACGGTGGCGCTTTGAAGCGAAACCTCGTCCGGCATCCATGTGCGCGCCAGCGATACGGCAATGAAAGCCAGCGAGATGATGGCGGCTCCGAGCGGAAGAACGATCTTCAGTTTCCTCACCCGCGCGGAATGGCGCAGCGCAAGATGGTACGCGCTCTCATGTCCGCTGGACAGAGGAAAGGCGGGCGCTGGCTGGCTTATTCGTTCAAGCATCTCTTAAAGTGTCCGGGGCAGGTCATCGCAGCCAAAAGGTACAAAGCGACGCCATCATGAGTTTTGGTTGTCTTTGGCACGAGGGCCATGCTCTGCCAATATGGTTTTTCTCTGAAATAGCGCAAGGGCTACGATATTTTTATCAAAACCGTGCTTTCCCGTTTGTTTCCTGCCAAGAGGTGAGTACAAGGCTCATAGGGTCGGCTTTAAAAGCCGTTACTGGTTTATCGAAGGTGAACACATGGATCAGATGGCAATCGCAGATCGCAGACAGTTGCGGCGCAAGCTGACATTCTGGCGCGTTGCGGTCGTGCTGCTTCTGGTCGCAGGTTGTTTCGCAATTTATAGGTTTGCTTTCTCGGCGCCGACGCAAAGCATGCGGCCGCATATTGCGCGCGTCGAAATCAGCGGCATTATTCAAGACGACACCGAGTTGTTGGAGCGGCTGCAAAAGATTGCCGATAGCGATAGTGCCAAGGGCCTGATCGTCTCGATTTCTTCGCCAGGTGGCACGACCTACGGCGGCGAGCGGATTTTCAAAGCCATTCGCGCCGTTGCTGAAAAGAAGCCGGTCGTCTCCGATGTGCGCACATTGGCCGCCTCTGCAGGCTACATGATAGCGACCGCAGGCGACACGATCATTGCCGGCGATACCTCCATTACCGGATCGATTGGTGTGATTTTCCAGTATCCGCAGGTCGGTCCTCTTCTCGACAAGCTTGGCGTGTCCTTGCAGGAAATCAAATCTTCACCGATGAAGGCAGAACCTTCGCCTTTCCACGAACCGCCGGAAGAGGCGAAAACCATGATCCGCAACATGGTCATGGATAGCTATGGCTGGTTTGTCGACCTTGTGGCAGATCGCCGCAAGCTGCCGCGGGAAGACGTTCTCAAACTTGCGGACGGTTCCATTTTCACCGGTCGTCAGGCCGCCGCTGCCAAACTCATCGACACGCTGGGCGGCGAAAAAGAAATCCGCGGTTATTTCGAGACCCGCAACGTAGCCAAGGATCTGCCGATCGTGGAATGGACCGCACCATCCAAGCGCTCGCCGTTCGGCCTGTTCAGTCTTGCCGGGATCGTCAAACTGCTCGGCTATGATGAATTTCTGCCATTCGATGCACCGCGCCAGCTGGGGGCCGACAAGTTGTTTCTTGACGGTCTTGTTTCGGTTTGGCAGGTTAGAGACCGTTAAAAAGCCAATTCTTTCAGGGGGCAACTTTGATTAAGTCTGAACTGGTGCAGATCGTTGCTGCGCACAACCCGCACCTCTACCACCGCGATGTCGAAAATATCGTCAACGCTGTGCTGGACGAGATTACGGATGCGCTGGCAGCGGGCAACCGTGTCGAGCTGCGCGGCTTTGGTGCTTTCTCGGTCAAGAACCGTCCGTCGCGGTCTGGACGCAACCCGCGCACCGGTGAATCCGTTTTCGTCGAAGAAAAATGGGTTCCCTTCTTCAAGACGGGCAAAGAATTGCGTGAGCGGCTGAACCCAGGCATGAGCGACGTCGAAGACGAAGACTGAGCATAGTGGTTGAGGCGGAGCCCTCAAGCTCCTATCTGACGTCGATGCAGGTTTGTCTGAAGGCCCCTAAGACGGAGTATCGTGGATGTCAAAAAAGATCGTCAACCTTTTGGTTCTGGTCCCTCTGGCCATTATTCTGGTGGTATTGTGCGTTGCCAACCGACAGGCGGTGACGCTGGCGCTCAACCCGTTCAGGCCAGACGATAGTTTGCTGTCGTTTTCGGCACCCTTTTTCGTATTTATTTTTCTTGCCGTTATTTTTGGTGTGTTTCTGGGTTCGCTGGTCACCTGGTTTTCGCAGGGTAAATATCGCAAGCGCGCCCGCACCGAAGCCAAGGAAGCCATACGCTGGCATGACGAAGCCAACAGGCACAAGGCTGCCGCCAACACGGTTGCAATCAGTGCGCCGGTCGATGCCCGTATCGCCTCCAAGTAAAATTGCTCGCAACGTGATAGGTTTTGACAGCGCAGCCCTTTGATAATAACGCGCCGTGATGTTATTCGCTGTCGCAAGAGATGCGGTCAGACTTGGAAAGAGCCCCGTTGAAGAAAAAAGACAATCGCCCGGGTGCCAAGCCGCGCGCGGGGCAGGAGCCTCGGCAAAGAAATGCCGCAAAATCGGTAAAGCAAAAAGACGGCGCTCCTCGCAACCGCAATGCGGAATATGTACGCCCGGCTGCAAGTGCCGCCTCAAAGGCTCCCATCAAGTCAAATGTGAAGGACGTCGCCACTGCCAAGGTGAAGATCGCTCCACAGGAGACGGAGCAGGTTCCTCCTCGTCCGCTGAAGCAACGAACAGGCGCTATGCCGGCCGAGCAGGTTCCCGTCATTCTGGAATCTCTGGGCGCAGGTGATTTCCACCTGATTGACACCGGTAACGGGCTGAAGCTCGAGCAGTATGGCCAATACCGCATCGTGCGTCCGGAAGCGCAGGCGCTTTGGCGTCCAAGCCTGCCGGATCGCGTGTGGGAAAACGCAGACTCCATTTTCAGCGGCGATACCGATGAAGATGGCATGGGCCGCTGGCGTTTTCCGAAGGAACCGTTGGAAGAAACATGGCCGCTCTCTCTTCTGGGCGTTAATTTTCTCGGTCGTTTCACCGCTTTTCGCCATGTCGGCGTCTTCCCGGAGCAGATCGTGCATTGGGAATGGCTGAAGCACACGATTGAAGCATCTGATCGGCCGCTGAAAGTCCTAAACCTGTTCGGCTACACCGGTGTTGCCTCGCTGGTGGCAGCAGCTGCTGGTGCAGAAGTGACCCATGTGGATGCTTCCAAGAAGGCGATCGGCTGGGCGCGGGAAAATCAGGCGCTGGCGGGCCTCGAAAATGCGCCGATCCGCTGGATTTGCGAAGATGCGATGAAGTTCATCCTGCGCGAAGAGCGACGTGGCAATACGTATGATATCATCCTTACCGATCCGCCGAAATTTGGGCGCGGCACACACGGTGAAGTGTGGGAGCTGTTCGATCATCTACCGCTGATGCTGGACGTCTGCCGTGATATCCTGTCGCCCAAGGCGCTCGGCCTCGTTCTGACGGCCTATTCCATCCGCGCCAGCTTCTATTCCATGCATGAATTGATGCGCGAAACCATGCGCGGCGCAGGTGGCGAGGTCGCATCCGGCGAGCTTGTCATCCGCGAAGCAGGCCTTGACGGCAAAACGCCGGGCCGCGTGCTCTCCACCTCTCTCTTCAGCCGCTGGGTGCCGAAATGATCGATGACCGACGTGAAAACCGACCAGGCCGGGTAGGGCAGGTCAAAGAGGTCACCAGCCTTGCCAACCCCATCATCAAGGACATCAAGAACCTGACCCAGAAAAAGGGTCGGGAAGAAACCGGCACCTTCATGGCCGAAGGTCTGAAGCTGGTCATCGATGCGCTGGAATTGGGCTGGACGATCCGTACGCTGGTTTATGCCAAAAATGCCAAGGGCAAATCCCTGGTCGAACAGGTTGCGACAAAGACCGTCGCCTCTGGCGGTCTGGTTCTGGAAGTTACCGAAAAGATACTTTCCTCCATCACCCGCCGTGATAATCCGCAAATGGTGGTGGGCATATTCGACCAGAAATGGACGCCGCTGAAGGACATTCAGCCGGAAAACGGTCAAACCTATATTGCACTCGACAGGGTGCGCGATCCCGGCAATCTCGGCACCATCATTCGCACGGCTGATGCGGCAGGTGCATCCGGCGTGATCCTCGTTGGCGATTGCACCGACCCGTTTTCGCTGGAAACAGTGCGGGCCACCATGGGATCGGTTTTTGCCATACCTGTGGCACATGCGACCGTGGATGAGTTTCTGAGCTGGAAGAAATCAGCTGGCGTCAGCGTCGTCGCAACCCACCTTGCAGGCTCTGTGGACTACAGAACGATCGATTACAAAAAGAAGCCGACCGTGCTTTTAATGGGCAACGAGCAAGGCGGTCTGCCGCCAGAGCTTGCGTCGAAGGCCGATCAACTGGCCCGCATCCCACAACAAGGACGCGCAGACTCTCTCAATCTGGCGATCGCGACAGCCGTGATATTGTTTGAAGCCCGCCGCCATCTTCTCGAACTTGCACCGGTAAAATGATGACGAAACCCGCATTGTTCTCGAGACCTATCCCGGCCGTTGCTCTCATCGTCATCGCGCTGATTATCGACCAGATCGTCAAGCTTCTGGTGGAAGCCTATCTGCCCTTGCAGGAGATGGTGCCAGTCATACCCTTCTGGGCGCTTTACCGCACCTATAATCTGGGCGTCGCCTTCTCCATGCTGTCAGGCATGGAAGGCTGGTTCATCGTCACGATGCGTCTGGTAATCGTCGGTTTCGTCATCTGGCTGTGGCGCAAGACGGATGCCGATCGCACCTTCGCACATCTTGGTTTCGCCCTGATCATCGCCGGTGCGGCCGGCAATATATTCGACCGGTTTCTCTACGGTCATGTGATCGATTACATCCTGTTTCACACGGACACCTGGTCGTTTGCCGTTTTCAACTTGGCTGACTCGTTCATCACCATCGGTGCCGGTTGCGTCATTTTGGACGAAATACTGCACGCAAGAACGAAGAAACGCTAAAAATTTAACGTTCGGACCAAGTCAATCAAAACGGCTGCCGTGTTAGCAGTCGTGTATGAGCGAACTGGCGAAACTGAATAACCGGCTTTCTGACGCGTTCGACCCGACCGATACGGCTGGTGTCACCGATGACACTCGGGGTAGGAGGAGCCGGAATGAGCCGTCAGCTCTGCCGTTTTACAACAGCCTTCTTCGCACCGTCACGCTGTTTACGGCAGGTTGCGGCTTTGCTTTCGCAAGCGCTGTGTATCTGGGCGGAAACGTCGCTCTTTACATGGCGGCCTTATCCGTATCGATTTGCCTGTCCTGTGCGTTCTACATGATGTTTCGAGCCGCGGCGTTGCGTCAGGCGTCTCTGCGCGATGCAGAGGTTGTCGAGGCAAGGCAAATGCAGAATGCGGCCCTCGTGGCAGAGATGCACGAGGCCATGGGCGATATCGTTGTGACACGCGATATGAACCGGCGCATTCTTCATGCCAATAGCACGTTTCGCGAAATGACGGGCTGCGGCGACCCGTATGGCAAGACATGCGAGGAAATCGGCATTGCGTTTCGTCCCGGCGACAAAGTGCACAGCTATGATGTCGAGATCGCCACACCCTATGGCCAGCGGATTTTCACATGGCACGATGCGATCGCCCATGACGGAACCAGCAGCCGTTTGGTGATCAGCACTATCGCCCGTGATGTGACCGACGAACGTGCCGCCATCGTCACCCGCGAAGATGCACGGTTGCGGGCGGAAAATGCCAATGCCGCCAAAGGCAGACTGCTGGCAACCGTCAGCCACGAAATCCGCCTGCCACTGTCGGGTATCCTGGGCATGAACCATCTGCTGTCGCAAACCCGTCTCACGCAGGAGCAGCGCAATTATCTAGATGGCATGCGCCAGTCCGGCCAAGCGCTGGTGCAACTGGTCGAAGATCTATTGGACTTTTCCACAATGGAAGCAGGGCGGTTCAGGCTCAATCCACGGGCGGAGAACTTGCGACAGTTGATCGAAAGCGTGGTGGAGATGCTGTCCCACCGCGCCCATGAAAAAGGGATCGAGATCGCCTCCATCTTTGCACCAGATGTGCCTGACTATCTCGATTTCGATCCGGCTCGTCTGCGCCAGGTGCTGTTCAATCTCATCGGCAATGCGGTGAAATTTACAGCCAAGGGCGGCGTACTCGTGCGGGCATCCATGGCGGGCAGTGCACTGTCAATCGACGTAGATGATACCGGTCCCGGTATTAGCAAGTCTGAACAAGCACGCATCTTTGGTGAGTTCGAGCAGGCTGGTTCCACCTCGCAGCGCAGCGCAGGCACCGGGCTTGGTCTTGCCATATCCGCCCGCATCATCAGAGAATTTGGCGGTACTTTGTCCGTCGCTGGTAAGAAGGGCGTGGGCAGCACTTTCACGTTGACGTTCAAACCGACGTCTTCTTTGGTACCAGCCTTACCATCCAGCCGCATCGGCGCGCTCACTCAATCAGATGTGTTGCTGCTTGCGCCACAGGGAATTGCCGCGACGGCAACATCGGATTTGATACGTCGTCTGGGCGGTACGTGCACTCATGTTTCAACACCACGGCAACTCGAAGAACTGAAACGTCAGGCCTCCGGTGGATTGGACCATGTGACTGACATCATTGTCGATCACCGAGTAGCCGGGGCATTTCGTGACATGCTTCAGAACTGGTCGGAGATGCCGGATCGCGGCATACGGCACATTCTGCTCGTTAGTCCGGAGGAGCGCGCATCTCAGCCAAGCGATGGATTCGATGCCTGGCTGATCCGGCCATTGCGGGAAAAATCGCTGACGGATGTTCTGTGCGGTCGCTTGCGCGGGATGGAGCCGCGCAACGCCATCAACGACAATCATCACCCCGGATTTGGTTTCTCGTCTTTGCTGGATGAAACCTCACGGGAACTCGATGTGCTTGTCGCCGAGGACGATCCCGTCAACGCGCGGATTTTACGTGCCGTCATGGAAAAGTCCGGATGCACGGTACGTGTAGTCGGCGATTTCAAGGCGCTTCGAGACGCCCTTTCGGATGAAGCGCGTTTGCCAGACCTCGTCATTTCCGATCTTCATATGCCGGGTGGCAATGGCCTCGATATTCTTCCCAACCTCTGCCTAAAGCTTTCGACCAGCAAGATCCCGATGATTGTGTTGAGTGGCGATACGACGCAAGAAACGCGGTCGATTTTGCTGAATGCAGGCATTGCCACGGTACTGGCAAAGCCTGCCGAACCCAAACGGTTGATCGAGGAGGTTCTTCGACTGTTTCCTCAAAAACGCATCGGTAGAGTTTAGATTTGATCCGCTGTTCGTTACGTTGCCTGCTGTCACTGTTCTGTCGTCAATAAGTGATTTATGACAGCCAGAAACCAACGGTGGTGGGGCGATTCTCCATGGTCACGGAAATTCTCGAATACGATATTCGCGAGCGAAATGTCGCCTGCAATGTGCTTCCCGTTCCCCAAAAACGCAACGATGACGTCTTTGGTCGCATAGGCCCGCTGGAAACCCGGCTTGCCCGAAACGAGCGCGAAATCGACGCCGCGCAGAATGTCCGCTTCCGTGTTTTTGTCGAAGAGATGGGCGCACGCCTTCCGGCAGAGGCCATGCGCCGCAACCGCGATATCGATGCGTTCGACGCCGTGTGTGACCATCTTCTGGTGCTGGACAATTCCATCGAGGGTGATCCGGAAGACCAGATCGTCGGCACATACCGTTTGTTGCGGCAGGAAACAGCCTTTGCCAATAACGGTTTTTATTCGGCCAGCGAGTTCAATATCGAAGAGCTGATCAAGCGCCATCCAACGAAGCGCTTCATGGAATTGGGGCGGTCGTGCGTGCTACCGGAATATCGTACGAAAAGAACGGTAGAACTCCTCTGGCAGGGCAATTGGGCCTATGCCGTCAGGCACCGCATGGACGCGATGATCGGCTGTGCGTCGTTTCCCGGTGTTCAGCCGGAAGCGCACGCACTGGCGCTTTCCTTCCTGCATCACACCTGCGGCGCAAAGGGCGACTGGGCAGCGTCTGCGCTACCGGAACTCTACTGCGAAATGGATATGATGCCATTGGAAGCGATCAATCCACGCCGTGCACTGTTTGCCATGCCACCGCTCATCAAGGGCTATATGCGTCTCGGTGCCATGTTTGGCTCCGGTGCGGTGATTGATCACGCCTTCAATACCACGGATGTGCTGGTCATCCTTCCGGTGTCGTCGATTGCGGATCGCTACATCAATTATTACGGCGGTGAGGCTGAGCGCTTCAACGGCTGAGGGCGCCTAGAGCAAAGCTTCCTGTGGGCAGTAGGCCCTGATGTGTTGTCCTGTCGGGGCGGGACCGTTAGTCTGGCAGTCGCTTCCCGCAACACAAGCCGATATTGAAAAGCCATTGACGGACGTTCATTCCACTGCCTCGCTCATTTCGGAGGAGAGCCGCGCGTCGGCCACGCCGATGATGGAGCAATATATCGAGATCAAGGCAAACAATCCCGGTTCGCTGCTCTTCTATCGCATGGGCGATTTCTACGAGCTGTTCTTCGATGACGCAGCGGAGGCTTCTCGCGCGCTTGGTATCACGCTGACGAAACGCGGCCAGCATCTGGGACAGGACATCCCAATGTGTGGCGTACCCGTGCATGCGGCTGACGATTATCTGCAAAAGCTGATCCTGCGCGGCTATCGCGTTGCGGTCTGCGAGCAGACCGAAGACCCGGCAGAGGCAAAAAAACGCGGCTCTAAATCCGTCGTGCGCCGAGATGTGGTGCGCCTTGTTACGCCCGGTACGCTGACGGAAGAAAAACTTCTGTCGCCGACGGAATCCAATTACCTGATGGCACTTGCCCGTATTCGTGGCAGTGCGGAAGCGCAATTTGCACTGGCCTGGATCGATATTTCCACCGGCGTTTTTCGTCTGGCCGAAACAACACTGACGCGACTTCTGGCCGATATCTGGCGCATCGATCCGCGTGAGCTGATCGTCGCCGACAGCCTGTTTCATGATGAGGAACTGAGGCCGGTCTTTGACATGCTGGGTCGGGTGGCTGTGCCACAGCCCGCTATTTTGTTCGACAGCGCTACGTCGGAGGGTCGCATTGCCCGGTATTTCGGCGTTTCGACGCTTGATGGTTTCGGTTCGTTCTCCCGCGTCGAACTGGCTGCCGCCGCTGCCGCGGTGGCCTATGTCGAAAAAACACAAATTGCCGAACGCCCGCCACTCGCTGCACCCGAGCGGGAGAGTGCGGCATCCACGCTGTTCATCGATCCGGCCACCAGAGCCAATCTTGAGTTGACCAAGACATTGTCGGGTGAACGGGATGGATCGCTGTTGCATTCCATCAACCGCACGCTCACCGGCGGTGGTGCGCGGCTGCTCGCAGAACGGCTGATGTCTCCGCTGACCGACGCGGATAGGATCAATGCGCGGCTGGATGCTGTCGCTTACCTGCTGGATGACGTCTCCCTCTCCGACGGGTTGCGGGATGCACTGAAACAGGTGGCGGATATGCCGCGCGCCCTGTCACGCCTTGCACTGGATCGTGGTGGGCCGCGTGATCTCGGCGCTATCAGACTCGGATTATATGCCGCCGCCAAGGTCGCGGAATTGCTGGATCAGGGATTGTTGCCGGACGAGTTGGCACAAGCACTTGCCGCCCTGAAAGCGCTACCGGTCGAACTTGAAGCGATGTTGGGTGCGACGCTGGCTGAAGAATTGCCGTTGCTGAAACGCGATGGTTGCTTCGTGCGCGAGGGTTCCAACCTGGAGCTGGACGAGATACGGGCGCTGCGCGACCAATCCCGCCGGGTGATTGCCGGGCTGCAACTGCAATATTCCGAAGAAACGGGTATCAAGTCGCTGAAGATCAAGCACAACAATGTGCTGGGATATTTCATCGAGGTCACGGCGGGCAATGCCGATGTGATGATGGCGGATGCGCAGGCCAAAGCCCGCTTCATTCATCGCCAGACCATGGCGGGCGCAATGCGCTTTACCACCACTGAACTGGCCGATCTGGAAAGCCGTATCGCCAATGCTGCCTCGCAAGCGCTGACGATAGAATTGCAGGCTTTTGCGCAGATGGTCGAGGCCGTCGTTTCGCATGCCGAAGCCATCAAGGCTGGAGCGTTCGCCCTTGCCGCTATCGATGTTGCCACAAGTCTGGCTTACCTTGCGGCAGAACAGGCCTATTGCCGACCCGTCATCGATGGTTCGATGATGTTCGACATCAAGGGTGGACGACACCCGGTGGTGGAACAAGCGCTGCGCCGACAGTCCACTGGCCCCTTCATCGCCAATCATTGTGATCTTTCGGCGGTGAATGGCAACCGCAAAGGCGCTATCTGGCTGCTGACAGGCCCGAATATGGGCGGTAAATCAACCTTCCTGCGCCAGAATGCGCTGATTGCCATTCTCGGCCAGATCGGCTCCTTCGTTCCGGCTGAATCCGCGCATATCGGCATTGTCGACCGTCTATTTTCGCGTGTCGGTGCATCGGACGATCTGGCGCGTGGCCGATCCACATTCATGGTGGAAATGGTGGAGACGGCGGCAATCCTCAATCAGGCAACCGATCGCTCGCTGGTTATTCTGGACGAGATCGGCCGCGGCACGGCAACCTTCGATGGTCTTTCCATCGCTTGGGCAGCGGTGGAGCACCTGCATGAGGTTAACCGCTGCCGTGGTTTGTTCGCCACCCATTTCCACGAGCTAACGGTGCTGTCCGAAAAGCTGGGTCGCCTGTCCAACGCCACCATGAAGGTGCGCGAATGGGAAGGCGACGTGATTTTCCTGCACGAGGTCGGTCCGGGGGCGGCAGATCGGTCCTACGGCATTCAGGTGGCAAAGCTTGCGGGCCTTCCGGCTTCTGTCGTTGAACGTGCGCGCGCCGTGTTGACCCAGCTTGAAGACGCAGACCGAAAAAATCCGGCAAGCCAGTTGATCGATGATCTACCGCTGTTTCAAGTGGCGGTGCGGCGCGAGGAAAGCAGACCACAGGGCAATTCCAAGGTGGACGAGGCGTTGAAAGCGCTCAACCCGGATGAAATGACACCCCGTGAGGCATTGGACGCGCTTTACGCGCTCAAGAAACAACTTGGCAAGGCTTAAGACTTAGAGTGCCTGTCCATCACGATTAAAAATCGCTATAGGGCTATGCCGAAAGCATAGCCCGTATGAAATGGATATCGGCATCAATGGCCACGAAAGACCTGGATTTTTCCGCGATACTGGATGTTGCTGCACTGAAACATGAGTGCGAACTCGTCTTTCAGGGCGATGGGCAGCGCGTCGCTGATGTACGCTCAGACCTGTTGCCAATTTTCAAGAAGGCCAGCGCCCAAGGCCGTGAAAGAGCCCGTGAACTTTTGGACACGGAAGGCGGTGGCATCGACTGCGCCCGTCGCATTTCCTGGCTTCAGGACCGTTTGATCGAAGTGCTTTTTGATCTGGCCTGCCAATATGTCTACCCGAACGACGCCCCGAAAATTGCGATTACGGCGGTTGGCGGTTATGGGCGTGGCACATTGGCACCGGGATCGGATATCGACCTGCTCTTCCTGCTTCCGCCCAAGAGCACGCCAGAAATGAACAAGGCCATCGAGTTCGTGCTCTATATTTTGTGGGATATCGGTTTCAAGGTTGGTCACGCCACCCGCACGGTTGATGAATGCATTCGTCTTTCCAAGGCCGACATGACCATCCGCACCTCCATTCTGGAAATGCGCGCCATTTGTGGTACGCAGGCGCTTGCCGATGAGCTGGAGCGTCGCTTCGAGACGGAGGTCGTCACCAATAGTGGCCCGGAATTCATTGCAGCCAAGCTTGCCGAGCGCGATCAGCGCCATCGCAAGGCCGGCGATACGCGTTATCTGGTCGAGCCGAACGTGAAAGAAGGCAAGGGTGGTCTGCGCGACCTCCACACGCTGTTCTGGATTGCCAAATATTACTATCATGTGCGCGACACGGCGGAGCTGGTGAAGCTCGGTGTGCTGTCAAAGCGTGAGCTGAAGCTGTGCGAAAAGGCTGACGATTTTCTCTGGACGGTGCGATGCCAGATGCACTTTATCACTGGTAAGGCTGAGGAGCGGCTGTCCTTCGACATTCAGCGCGAAATCGCCGCCTCACTGAATTACCAGCCGCGCCCAGGCCTTTCAGCCGTCGAGCGCTTCATGAAGCACTACTTCCTCGTCGCTAAGGATGTTGGTGACCTGACTCGTATCCTGTGTGCGGCACTCGAGGATAAACAGGCGAAGGACGTGCCGGGTCTGTCCGGTGTGTTCAGCCGGTTTGCCCATCGGCTTCGCAAAATTCCGGGCTCCGACGAGTTCGTGGAGGATCGTGGCCGCATTGCGCTGGCCAATGCAGATGTGTTTCGCACCGATCCGGTCAGCATCATCAGGCTGTTTCATGTGGCCGATATCAACAATCTGGAACTGCACCCGGATGCGCTGCGCGTCGTCAGCCGTTCGCTGGCTTTGATCAACCACGAACTTCGCGACAATGAAGAAGCGAACCGGTTGTTTCTGGCGATCCTGACCTCGCGGCGCGATCCGGCGTTGACGTTGCGGCGCATGAACGAAGCGGGCGTTCTGGGCAAGTTCATCCCGGAATTCGGTAAGATCGTCGCGATGATGCAGTTCAATATGTATCACCACTATACCGTCGACGAGCATCTCATTCGATCCGTTGCGGTACTGGCTGAAATCGACAAGGGACAGGCCGTCGATACCCATCCGCTGGTCAACCGGTTGATGCCCGGTATCGAGGACCGCGACGTTCTTTACGTGGCGGTGCTGTTGCACGATGTGGCCAAGGGCCGTCAGGAAGATCATTCCATCGCCGGTGCGCGCGTGGCGCGCAAGCTTTGCCAACGGTTCCGGCTAAGCAGCAAGCAGACCGAAACGGTCTTCTGGCTGATCGAGCAACATTTGTTGATGTCCATGGTGGCGCAGACCCGTGACCTGCATGACCGGAAGACGATCACGGATTTTGCCGACAAGGTGCAGTCCATGGAGCGGCTGAAAATGCTGCTCATCCTCACCGTCTGCGACATCAGGGCCGTGGGGCCGGATGTGTGGAACGGCTGGAAGGGCCAGTTGTTGCGCACACTCTACTACGAAACCGAACTTCTACTGTCGGGTGGTTTCTCGGAAACCTCTCGCAAGGAACGCGCCAAGATCGCCCGTCAGGCGCTTTATGATGCGTTGACGGACTGGGGCCAAAAGGCACGGCGCAAATATTCCGGTCTGCATTACGAGCCTTACCTGTTGTCTGTCGATCTTCAGGATCAGATCCGCCACACACGGTTCCTGCGCGAAACGGACAAGCAGGAACAGGCGATGTCCACCATGGTGCGCACGCATTCCTTCCACGCCATAACGGAAATCACCGTTCTGGCACCGGACCATCCCCGCCTGCTGTCCATCATCACGGGTGCCTGTGCGGCGGCTGGTGCCAACATCGCCGATGCGCAGATTTTCACCACCTCGGACGGTCGGGCGCTTGATACGATTCTCATCAACCGTGAATTTCCAATTGATGAAGACGAGACGCGGCGTGCCAACACCATCGGCAAGATGATCGAAGAGGTCTTGGCGGGCAAAAAGCGCATCCCGGAAATCATCGCCACGCGTACCAAGGGTCGTAAGAAAAGCAAGACCTTCAACATTCCGCCATCCGTCACCATTTCGAACGGACTTTCCAACAAGTTCACCGTCATCGAGGTTGAATGCCTCGACCGTACGGGCCTGCTGGCGGACATGACGGCGGTGCTGGCCGATCTTTCGCTCGACATCACCTCCGCTCGCATCACCACCTTCGGCGAAAAAGTCATCGATACCTTCTATGTCACCGACCTTTTCGGCCAGAAGGTCATGACCGAAAACCGGCAGGCGAGCATCGCCTCGCGCCTCAAAGCAGTCATGGCCGAGCAGGAGGATGAATTGCGAGATCGCATGCCATCCGGCATCATCGCTCATCCAGATGTCGCGGCGCTCGCCCCTGCACGAACGGCGAAGGCGTAAATCTCCATGAGCCTGATTGGAAAATTCGCAACCGTCGGCACCGCGACCCTCGGCAGCCGACTTTTCGGCTTTGTCCGGGAAATGCTAATGGCCGCAGCCGTCGGCACAGGCCCGGTGGCCGACGCCTTCAATGCAGCCTTTCGTTTCCCCAACACGTTTCGCCGGCTGTTTGCCGAAGGTGCGTTCAACTCCGCCTTCGTTCCGCTCTTTGCCAAGGAGATAGAAGCCAACGGCATGGAGGGTGCGAAGCGGTTCTCCGAAGAGGTGTTCGGCGTCCTGTTCACGGTCCTGATGGCGCTGACGATCCTCATGGAATTGTCGATGCCGTTCATCGTACGAACGATCATCGCGCCCGGTTTTGTCGATGACCCCGTCAAGTTCGATAACACCGTGCGGCTGGCAACCATTATGTTTCCCTATCTCGCCTGCATGTCGCTGGCGGCGATGATGGGCGGTATGTTGAACTCATTGCATCGTTATTTTGCCGCTGCCATCGCTCCGGTCTTTCTCAACATCATCCTCATTGGTGTCCTGGGTTTTGCCTGGTGGCAGAGCTACGACCCACTGCAGGTTGGTTATGCGTTATCCTGGGGAGTGATGGCCGCAGGCTTTGTACAGCTCGCCATCGTCTGGATTGCTGTGCGGCATGCCGGCATCAAGATCGGCTTTCGCCGCCCGAGCATGACCGGCAACGTCAAACGCCTACTGGTGCTGGCCTTGCCGGCTGCGATTACCGGCGGCATCACCCAGATCAATCTGTTGATCAACACGAACATCGCGTCGGGCGGAGAGGGCGTGATTTCTTCGCTGGCTTATGCAGACCGCATTTATCAGCTTCCGCTGGGTGTGGTTGGCATCGCCGTGGCGACGGTACTGTTGCCTGAACTTGCGCGCGCATTGCGCGGTGGGCATCAGGTAGAAGCCGCCAATCTACAAAACCGCTCCGTGGAGTTCGTTCTGTTTCTGACGTTGCCTGCCGCCGCCGCGCTCCTGGTCATGGCAGAACCGATTGTGCGCTTTCTCTATGAGCGCGGCAATTTCTCGTCCTCTGCCACGATCACGGTCGCGCAGATATTGGGGATATACGGGCTAGGGCTTCCGGCCTTCGTGCTGATCAAGGCTTTCATTCCTGGCTTTTTTGCCCGTGAAGACACCCGCACACCAATGATCTTTGCGGCCATCTCAGTCGTTGTAAACGTGTCTTTGGCGCTGACCCTGTTTCCGACCTATGGCGGCCCGGGTATCGCGACGGCGGAAATCACGGCTGGGTGGGTCAATGCGGCCTTGCTGTTCGGCATGCTCCTATGGCGCGGGCACTGGAAAATCGATGTGCCGTTGCTAACCCGCATTCCCCGACTGTTGTTTGCCGCAGGAATGATGGCGGTGGCTATCCATTATGCGCTTGCCTATCTGGCATTCGAACTTTCGTCGGCATCGTCCATTGCTGTGCGGGCCGGAACGATCATCGGCCTCGTTTTTGCATCCATGTTCGTCTATTTCGGGCTTGCATTCGCCTCGGGTGGCGCAAGCCTCGGCATGGTCAAGCGTGGATTGAAACGCAAATCCAAGGTCACTGCAGTGTCTGAAGATGAGGGCGTGTGATGGACGACTTTTCTGCGTCTCGACATATCGCGCTGGCAACATTGGTCGTCGATGACTACGATAAGGCGAAAGCCTTTTATTGTGATATTCTTGGTTTCGATTGTGTTTCGGACCAGCCGCTGCCGGATGGAAAACGTTGGGTTGTGGTGACACCAAAGGGCAGCGGTGGCATGGGCCTGCTGCTGGCACAGGCCGATGGCGCACAACAGCACCAAGCTATCGGCAACCAAACTGGCGGCCGCGTCGGATTTTTCCTCCACACTCAGGATTTCGCCACTGATTTTACCCTCATGACGACAAGGGGTGTGCGTTTTCTGGAACAGCCGCGCCACGAGGCCTATGGCTCTGTCGCGGTTTTCGAAGACCCCTATGGCAACAAGTGGGATCTATTGCAGCCACGAGGTTGAATTCGTCTAAACCCCTTGATTGCAGGCTGTTGCGGGTGCATAAGCGCGACCAATTTGAAACACGGGGCAAGGCCCTCCACAAGCCTTTTCGAGGACGATCATGAACGCATTCAAGCCCCTGGTTTTCTCTGGCGTCCAGCCCACCGGAAACCTCCATCTCGGCAATTATCTCGGTGCCATCCGCAAATTCGTCGCCCTGCAGGAAGACAATGACTGCATCTATTGCGTGGTGGATATGCATGCGCTTACAGCGCAACTGGTTCATAGCGACCTGAAGGCACAGACGCGGTCGATCGCGGCGGCCTTCATTGCGGCGGGTATCGATCCGGTCAAGCATATCGTCTTCAACCAGTCCGCCGTACCGCAGCATGCGGAATTGGCTTGGGTGTTCAATTGCGTGGCGCGCATCGGCTGGATGGAGCGCATGACGCAGTTCAAGGACAAGTCCGGCAAGAACGCCGAACAGGTATCGCTCGGTCTGCTGGCCTATCCGAGCCTGATGGCTGCCGACATTCTGGTGTATCGCGCAACGCACGTGCCCGTCGGTGATGACCAGAAACAGCATCTGGAACTGGCTCGCGACATCGCGCAGAAATTCAATATGGATTTCAGCGCCAATATTCGAAGCGCTGGCCTCGGCATCGACATTACCGTCGGTAACGAGCCGGTTCACGCCTATTTCCCGATGGTGGAGCCGCTGATTGGTGGTCCTGCGCCGCGTGTCATGTCGTTGAAAGATGGCACGAAGAAGATGTCGAAGTCGGACCCATCGGATTTGTCGCGTATCAATCTGATGGACGATGTCGATACGCTGTCGCGCAAGATCAAGAAGGCAAAGACCGACCCAGATGCGCTACCAAGCGAAGTCGAAGGCCTGAAGGGCCGTGCGGAAGCTGAAAACCTCGTCGGCATCTATGCAGCGCTGTCGGACAAGACCAAGGCTGACGTTCTCTCGGAATTCGGTGGGCAGCAGTTTTCGGCCTTCAAGCCAGCACTTGTCGATCTGGCGGTCAACGTCCTTGCCCCGATCAACAGCGAGATGCGCCGCCTGCTGGATGATGTCAGCCATATCGACGCCATCCTCAAACAGGGCGGCGAGCGCGCAGGGGTGATCGCAGAAAAGACGATGAACGAAGTGCGTGATATCATCGGTTTCCTGCGCTAACCTCCGGGTGCCATCCCAGGTAAAGAGCGTTTTTTAATCCGGGGATTTGATATAATGTCGCCCGGGCCATCGGGCGGTTTTGTCCTGCCGCGACGAACAGAGGAGTACGCAATGGTATCGAAACGGCTTTCGCGTCTCGAAGGACACCGCCGCAAATTTCTCGCGGTCATCGATGGGACGCCCGAATGCGAAAGGGCCGTTCATTATGCCGGTCGCCGCGCCAAGAACTCCAATGGCGCGCTCGTGCTTCTTTATGTGATTCCGGAAGGCGATTTCCAGCAGTGGCTCGGCGTCGAACAGATCATGCGCGCCGAAGCCCGCGAAGAGGCCGAGGCGTCACTGGCCAAGGTGGCGCAAAAGGTGCGTGAGAGCGTGGGAATGGAGCCGGAAGCTGTCATTCGCGAAGGCAATGCAGCCGAACAGATTCACGGCCTGATCGATGAGGACCGGGATATCGCCATTCTGGTTCTGGCAGCGGGATCGACCAAGGAAGGTCCGGGGCCGCTGGTATCCTCCATTGCGGGACGTGGTGCTGCGTTTCCCATTCCTGTCACGGTGCTGCCGGATACGCTCAGCGACGAGGAAATCGACGCGCTCTGCTGAAAAGCGGATTTCTTGAATGTGTTTATCATGTCAGGACTTGAAGTTGACCTTCGTCCGGCGTATTTTGGAAGTATTCTAAATTGCGGGATGTCGATCGCGTATCCCGAAGGAGATTGCAATGTTCATTCAGACGGAATCCACGCCGAACCCGGCAACGCTGAAGTTTCTTCCAGGTAAAGTCGTTCTGGAAAGCGGTACGGCGGAATTCCTGAATGCCGCGCAGGCGCAAGCCTCGCCGCTGGCCGCAGTCCTGTTCGAAATTCCCGGTGTAACCGGCGTCTATTACGGCTTCGATTTCATCACCGTTTCCAAGGACGGCGCGGAATGGCAGCACCTTAAGCCAGCTATCCTCGGCTCGATCATGGAACATTTCATGTCCGGTCGCCCACTGATGGGGACTGCTGTTGCCGCTGAAATCTCTGACGAGGAAGAAGAGTTCTTCGAAGCTGGCGATGAAACCATCGTTGCCACGATCAAAGAACTTCTCGAAACCCGCGTTCGTCCCGCCGTTGCGCAGGATGGTGGCGACATCACCTTCCGCGGTTTCCGTGATGGCACCGTGTTCCTCAACATGAAGGGCGCATGCTCCGGCTGCCCGTCTTCGACGGCAACGCTGAAGCACGGCGTGCAGAACCTGCTGCGCCATTTCGTTCCTGAAGTGCAAGAAGTCGAAGCCGTCTAATAAAGGACGGCTTATCCCATGATCGTACTTTCCATCGACACGTCGGGTGTGGACTGTTCTGCCTGCGTTTATGACAGCGCTGATGATGTCGCGCTGGGCGAAGTCACCGAAAATATCGGCAAGGGCCATGCAGAACTGTTGATGGGTATCATCGACGGTGCTTTGCAGCACGCCTCTCTGGCGCTGAAAGATGTCGAGCGGATTGCCGTCACCATCGGTCCGGGGTCGTTTACCGGTATTCGTGTGGGCGTGGCTGCCGCACGCGGCTTTGCCCTTTCGCTGGGTATCAAGGCGGTGGGCATCACGACCTTGGAAACACTGGCGGCGCATTACCATCTCCAGAATCCCGGCCTGCCAGTGGCTGTGGGGCTCGATGCCAAGCGTGACGAGGCCTATCTCCAGACCTTTGCGGCTGATGGATCACCATTGAGCGAGGCGGCGCTCTTGTCGCTGGATGAGGCGAAAGCTGTACTTGCGGGTTTTGCCGGTACCGTCATCGGTTCTGCCGCCCCGCTTTTCGCAGGCGGCGAAACAGGCTCAGGGCCGGATCGGTTTGCGATTGCAACCGTTGCACGTCTGGGTGCGCAAAAGCCGCAGGGCATGCCCAAACCCGCGCCGCTTTATCTGCGTGGGCCGGATGCCAAACCTCAGTCAGGATTTGCACTGGAACGCCGTCCGGTTGCCTGATAGGGCCATTCAGAGTTTGGATGCGGATGATTCCTTTCGATGTTTGACGATTACCTCAGCTGGAAACCTTACTTCGAGATCGTGACCATGGGCTACGGGGATTGTGTCGAGGTTGCCCAGCTTCACGCATCGCGGTTTCCACGCCCCTGGAATGATGGCGAGTTTTCAAGCCTTCTCAGCCAAAGCAGCGTTTTCGGTGCCGTTGCACGCCAGACCAACGCGTTTTTTAGCAAGCCTATGGGTGGCTTCGTTCTGTCACGCGAAGCTGGCGGTGAAGCCGAAATTCTCACCGTTGCCGTGGGTGATAAGTTCGAGCGTTGCGGGCTCGGTTGGCGGCTGATGCAGGCCGCTATGCGTGAAGCAGGCATGCGGGGTGCCGAAACCATGTTTCTGGAAGTAGACGGCGGCAATGTCTCGGCGGTCGGCCTTTATAAGAAACTCGGTTTCAAGACGGTTGCCGAACGGAAGGCTTATTACACGTCTAAGGATGGTACCAAATCGACGGCGCTTGTCATGCGTCGTGATCTTCGCTAGTTCGTGGTAACGATTTACACTGCGCTTGAGCGCCATTCCAACGAAAGCATCTGAGAGTTAGAAGACGTGATAGACCTTTCGAAAACGCTGGAAGAATTATGTGCCGAGCGCGGTATGCGTATGACCGATCAGCGTCGTGTGATTGCCCGCGTTTTGCAGCAATCCGAAGACCATCCGGATGTGGAGGAGCTTTACCGTCGCTCGTCAGCTGTCGATCCGCGCATTTCGATTTCCACGGTCTATCGCACAGTCAAGCTTTTCGAGGACGCCGGCATCATCGAACGTCATGATTTCCGCGATGGCCGCTCGCGTTATGAAACGATGCCGGAAGAGCATCACGACCATCTGATCGATCTGAAAAACAGCGTGGTGATCGAGTTTCGCTCTGCTGAAATCGAAGCGCTTCAGGAAAAGATTGCCCGTGAACACGGCTTCAAGCTGGTTGATCACAGGCTTGAGCTCTATGGTGTCCCGCTAAAGCCTGAAGATGGCTAAACCAGACATGGGGCCACGGAGCAGATGAAGCGATGATGTGGTTGCGGATGAGTTATCTCATCGTCGTTCTGGCGCTTGTGACGCTGGTTCTGTTGCCAGTGCAACTCGTCAGCCTTTATTTCGACTGGCCGCTCCGACGCTCCCTGCCACGCCTTTGGCACAGGATCATTTGCCATGCGCTCGGCATCAAGGTCCACGTACACGGCACCGTAGAGAGCGCCAAGCCGCTTCTTCTGGCCGTCAACCATGTGTCGTGGACAGATATCATGGTGTTAGGCAGCGTGGCCGATGTGGTCTTCATTGCCAAAACGGAGGTGCGCGACTGGCCGGTCTTCGGTGTCTTGGCGCGTTTGCAAAAAACGATTTTCGTCACGCGTGATCAAAAGCGCAGTGCGGGTGAGCAGGTCAACGAGATCGCTCAACGCCTTGCAGACGGTGAAATCGTCCTTCTGTTTCCCGAGGGAACGACGTCGGACGGCAATCGGCTTCTTCCCATCAAATCATCTCTTTTCGGGGCGGCATCCAGTGCAGCCGAACAGGTGCCGGGGCAGATGGTCCACGTACAACCGGTCACGGTAGCCTATACCGGCATACAGGGCATGGCGATGGGTCGTTATCACCGCAGCGTCGCAGCATGGCCGGGAAGTATGGAATTGGTCCCATCGCTTCTGGGTCTGCTGAAAGCAGGTGCGATCGATGTCGATGTGTCATTCGGTGAGGCGATTCCTTTCCGCCGTGGCGACAATCGCAAGACATTGAGTGCGAGCGCGACGGCGGCTATTCGCAGCATGCTGACTTTCAGTTTGCGTGGTGGATGGCGAAAGTCTCGCTGATTGCGCATTTTTCTGTTTAATATGGCGCTTTAAAACATTAGATAGCGGCCATGACCCAGGAACTGATCGGCCTAGAAGCCACACCATCCGCCCTTCGCGAGGGAGCAAACAGCCGCAAGGTCTTCATCAAGACCTATGGCTGTCAGATGAATGTCTATGATTCCGTTCGTATGGGTGATGCTCTGGCGAAGGACGGTTACGAGCCGACCGAGGATATAGATCAAGCAGATCTCGTTCTTCTCAACACCTGTCACATCCGGGAAAGAGCTGCGGAAAAAGTGTACTCCGCGCTTGGCCGCTTGCGGGATATGAAGAAATCCCGAGAAGAGCAGGGCCGCGAATTCGTGATCGGTGTTGCTGGGTGTGTTGCGCAGGCTGAGGGCGAGGAGATTTTGCGTCGCGCTCCCGCCGTGGACGTCGTTATTGGACCTCAGACCTATCATCGTTTGCCCGAAGCCCTGCGGCGCGTGCGCGGTGGCGAGCGTGTCATTGAAACAGAATATGCTGTCGAAGACAAATTCGAGCACTTGCCCGTTGCGGAAAAGGCAAAAATCCGCTCGCGTGGCGTCACGGCATTTTTGACGGTGCAGGAAGGGTGCGACAAGTTCTGCACCTTCTGCGTGGTGCCCTATACGCGTGGGTCCGAAGTCTCGCGACCCGTGCAGCAAATCGTTGATGAAGCATCGAGACTGGCTGAGTCAGGTGTGCGGGAAATCACGCTGCTGGGCCAGAACGTCAATGCATGGCGGTCCTCCGGGCCGAATGGCGAGCAATGGGGTCTGGCCGAGTTGTTGTACCGGCTGGCCGAAATCCCCGGTATCGCCCGCCTGCGATACACGACCAGTCACCCGCGTGACATGGATGACCAGCTGATCGGTGCACATCGAGATCTGCGCATTTTGATGCCCTATCTTCACCTTCCCGTGCAGTCCGGCTCGGACCAAATCCTCAAAGCCATGAACCGTCGCCATACGTCGGAGGAGTATATTAGGCTTGTCGAAAAGATTCGCGGAGCCCGCCCTGATATTGCCATGTCGGGAGACTTTATTGTCGGTTTCCCTGGCGAGACGGATCAGGATTTCGAAGATACGCTCGCTATCGTGGAACAGGTGAAATACGCGCAGGCCTTTTCGTTCAAATATTCTACGCGTCCTGGCACGCCCGGCGCGGATTTGGTCGATCAGGTTCCGGAAGAGATAAAGAGCGAGCGGCTGGAGCGACTACAGGCTTTGTTGTTGAAACAACAGCAGGAATTTGCCGGTTCTCTGGTTGGAAAGACGATGGATGTGCTGCTGGAAAAGCCAGGCCGCATGCCGGGGCAGTTGATAGGACGATCTCCTTGGCTGCAATCTGTGAATCTTGATGCAAACGACATGAAAATCGGCGACATTGTTCATGTACGAATCACCGCAACGGGTCCAAACAGCTTGTTTGCCGAGGTGGCAGACAGTGAGAGTGGGGACCGACACTGACTTGGACGGGAGCCTGACCGCTTGAACGCACACGAATTGGTATCACCCCCATCGCGCCAGCCACGCCCAGCCGCGACCGACGCCAATCACTTCGTCCTCACGTTCGAGAATAACAGGATAGCGGGAGAGCTATTCGGTCAGTTCGATCAGAACCTCAAATTGCTAGAGCAGCGGCTTAATATCGACGCGCGCCCACGCGGCAATTCGGTTGCCATTACCGGTGATCTCGTTGCAACCAATCAGGCCCGCCGTGCTCTGGATATGCTCTATGAGCGCCTTTTGAAAGGTGGAACAGTCGAGGTGTCCGACGTCGAAGGTGCCATTCGCATGGCCATGGCGGCGGACGATCAGCTGATCCTTCCCACCATGGAGCGCAAAGCCAAAATCTCCATGGCGCAGATTTCGACCCGCAAGAAGACCATCGCTGCCCGTACGCCGACGCAGGATGTATACATGCGCGCGCTGGAACAGTCAGAACTGGTCTTCGGCGTAGGGCCTGCCGGTACGGGTAAAACCTATCTCGCCGTCGCACATGCTGCTCAACTACTGGAGCGCGGCGCGGTGGATCGAATCATTCTGTCACGCCCCGCCGTCGAGGCCGGTGAGCGTCTGGGCTTTCTGCCGGGCGACATGAAGGAAAAAGTCGATCCTTACCTGCGTCCACTTTACGACGCACTGTATGACATGATGCCGGGCGATAAGGTGGAGCGTGCTATTCAGGCCGGCGTCATCGAAATTGCGCCACTGGCCTTCATGCGTGGGCGCACACTTGCCAACGCGGTCGTCATCCTTGACGAGGCGCAGAACACCACCACGATGCAGATGAAGATGTTTCTGACGCGTCTTGGCGAAAAAGGCCGCATGATCGTGACCGGTGACCCCAGTCAGGTCGACTTGCCGCGTGGCATGAAGTCAGGCCTCGTGGACGCTTTGCAGATCCTGACTGATGTCGAAGGCGTGTCCGTCGTTCGCTTCAAGGATGTGGATGTCGTTCGTCACCCCATGGTCGCACGTATTGTCCGCGCCTACGAAGCGCAGACCGCTGTGCCGGATGAAAGCCTTCCGAGAGGCAATTGAAGCAGGACATGACGTCACTCGATATTCAGATCAGTGTCGAGGCCAAAAATTGGCCCTCGGAAGATGAACTTTTCAAGTTGACGAGCCGGGTCCTGGACCCGGCCGTCGATTTTTTGAAATCAGAAGAAAAACAGCCTTTTCCAAAAACGCCGACGGAACTGTCCCTTGTCTTTACCGACGACGCCTCGATCCGCGAGATCAATGCCGAGTGGCGTGAGAAGGACAAGCCGACGAACGTGCTATCTTTTCCAGCCTATCCGTTGGAACCGGGCGGCATGCCGGGACCGATGTTGGGCGATATCGTCATTGCGCGCGAAACGGTGGAGCGAGAAGCCCTTGATCTGGACAAGAGTTTCGAGGATCATCTAACGCATCTTCTGGTGCATGGCTTTCTGCACCTTTTCGGTTACGATCATATGGACGCCGAAGAGGCAGAAGAAATGGAAGGGCTTGAGACTCGCATTTTGGCGAAGCTTGGTCTATCTGATCCCTACGCGGGTCAGGAGCCGCTTTGATGAACAGTTTGGGACCATGAACGAAAATTCTGCACGACCGGCACACGAGGCCAAAGAAACCGGGGAGCAATCCTCATCGGAGGAGGGCAGTAGTCCCTTACGATCCGAATATCACTTCAAACCCAGAGCATCGCTCTGGTCTCGCATCTCGCGGCTGTTGAAGCCCTCACATGGCGAGCGTCTTCGCGAAGACATCACCGACGCGTTAATGACCGATACCGAAATCGGTGCCGCGTTTACGCCCGAAGAGCGGGCGATGCTCAACAATATCCTGCGTTTCAGGGAAGTCCGTGTCGAAGACATCATGATCCCGCGCGTGGATATCGATGGGCTTGATCAGGATATGACCGTCGGTGAAGCGATGATCCTGTTTGAAGAAACCGGTCGCTCACGCATGCCCGTCTATGATGAGACGCTGGATAACCCCAAAGGCATGATCCATATTCGCGATCTCCTGTCCTTTATCGGCAAGCAGGCACGAAACAAACGCCGCGTGGGCTCGCGTGCGACAGCTGCTGCCGACGCCAAGGCTGCAAAATCGCCCCGTGCCAATTTCGATCTCGCCCGCGTTGATCTGGAAAAAACGCTCGCAGAAGCCGGTCTGGTTCGGAAAATTCTGTTCGTGCCATCATCCATGCTGGCCTCGGCCCTGTTGAAAACCATGCAGGCCCAGCGCACGCAACTGGCGCTGGTCATCGACGAATATGGCGGAACCGATGGTCTCGTCAGCCATGAAGACATCGTAGAGATGGTGATTGGTGACATTGATGACGAGCATGACAAGGATGAGACGATGTTCTCACGCCTTTCTCCTGGCGTTCTGATTGCCGATGCGCGTGCCGAACTGACAGAACTGGCAGAAGCCATCGGCCCCGATTTCGATGTGCGTGAGCATATTGAGGAAATCGATACTTTGGGCGGGCTGATTTTCTTCGCCCTTGGCCGCATTCCGGTAAAGGGTGAAGTCGTTCGGGCTGTCTCAGGTTTCGAGTTCCACATTCTCGATGCCGATTCCCGTCGCATCAAGGGCGTGCGTATCGTGCGCAACCAGTCCTCTGAGGGAGAGGATGATCAGGCCCCGGCTGAGGCTGCAAGCGATGTGGTTCTTTCTCTGCCGCCGCCGTCAAGCCATGCGGATAATGCGTCGGCCTGATCGAGGCGACTGTGTTTTATCATTTTGAGACCGCAGGATATTCGTTCTGCGGTCTTTGTATTCAAGCACAGGCCAATGCTGAGGGAAGTGCAGACGGGACGCTGTGGACGCGCGCTTTTTTTTACAGTAAGTCCGGTTAAACAGACGGTGTCGCCTCCCGTGTATCTCGTGTCGGACGGTGCCTTGAAAAGGTGGATACTGCATGGAGCGGCTGGCGGGCAAAATCATGTTGAGCAGTGGTTTTGGGAGAGTATGTACCGCCGTTCTTGCAGGTGCTATCGGTGCACTTGCCTTCCCGCCCGTTGGTTTTTTTGCGGCACTTTTCATCTCTTTTACTTTGCTGGTCTGGTTGATCGACGGCACGACCGGAAGCCCCGAGGGCGGTGCATGGTCGCGCGGCTGGAAAACCTTCGTCATCGGTTGGCTTTTCGGCTTCGGTTATTTCGTGGCGGGGCTGTGGTGGCTTGGTAACGCACTGCTTCTCGAGGCGGATGAATTCGCCTGGGCCTTACCGCTTGCAATTCTCGGCCTGCCTGCCTGCCTTGCCATTTTTTACGGGTTGGCCGTCATGCTCGCAAACCTTCTGTGGTCTGATGGTTGGGGACGGATCGCAGCTCTTGCAGCCTCCTTCGGCCTGATCGAATGGCTGCGCAGTTTCGTTCTGACGGGATTTCCCTGGAATACCGTCGGCTATGGGTTGATGCCTATTCCCTTGATGATGCAGACGTCCAATCTCATCGGCATTTTTGGAATGTCGATGATGGCCGTGTTCATCTTTTCCAGTCCGGCTCTGCTGGGCACCAGGAAGGGACTACTGCCCGGACTGTCGATTGCAGCTCTGATGATGGCATTTCACATCGGGTACGGCGCTTATCGTTTGCACCAGCCGTTGCTGCCAGGCGATGACGCTCTTACGGTGAGAATCGTTCAGCCGGGCATCGACCAGTCCCGCAAGATGCTGAATGCCGACCGCGCCGAAATCTTCAAGGAACATTTGCGCCTCTCAGCCCTGCCGATTTCAGCCGGCCAAAAAAGGCCCGACATCATCGTCTGGCCGGAAACATCCGTGCCGTTCATTCTGACGCAAAATCCCGATGCTCTCGAAGATATCGCAAAGACGCTGGAAGACGGACAAATCCTGCTGACGGGTGCTGTGCGGATGGAGGATGCAGGTGCGGGCAACGCGCCGCGCTATTATAATTCGGTCTACGCTATAGATAGTGAGGGGCAGATCATTGGTGCGACAGACAAGGTCCACCTCGTTCCGTTCGGCGAATATGTTCCTTTTGAAAATGTGCTGCGGCATCTCGGTATCGACAATCTGATTAGCTTGCCGGGTGGTTTTTCACCTGCCGCAACGCGAAATGCGATTACTCTGCCTTCGGGCAAAAAGCTCTATTCTTTTATATGCTATGAAATCATTTTCCCAGGTGAGGTTCCCGCGGACATCGCCACCTCGACAGCCATTATCAATGTGACCAACGATGGCTGGTTCGGCAACACGCCCGGGCCATATCAACATCTGCAACAGGCAAGAATACGTGCCGTGGAAACTGGTGTTCCAGTGATTCGCGCGGCCAATACGGGAATTTCGGCGATAATTGACCCTCTGGGGCAAATTGTCGCAGGGCTTGACTACGGGCAAAAAGGAATAATCGATTCTACTTTAAGTGGTTCATCCTCTGGCGTGGTCACCGCAGATATGCGACAGATACACTTTTGGTTGTTCTTTGGATTATTGCTCGTGTGTTCGGTAATCTCACGGATGGGTTTGATGAATCGGAAGAATTGACCAAAAACCCCTAAAATTGCATAGTGAACTTGTTAGGTTGCACAACGAACATGATATATTCCGAGCTGCGACAATCTTACAGTTCCGGATTGGTACAGGCGTGTAGTCGATAACCCCGAATAGAGCGAATGTCAGGACCACAACAATGACAGAGAATAAGAAGAAGCCAAACCCGATCGACATTCACGTCGGGAGCCGCATCCGCCTACGCCGCACCATGCTTGGCATGAGCCAGGAAAAGCTGGGCGAGAGCCTGGGTATTACATTCCAGCAGATTCAGAAGTACGAAAAAGGGACGAACCGCGTTGGTGCCAGCCGCCTGCAGAACATCTCCGGCATTTTGAACGTTCCCGTATCCTTCTTCTTCGAAGACGCGCCGGGCGATCACACGGTCAGCGCCACCGGCATGGCTGAAGCCTCAAGCTCCAACTACGTGGTAGACTTTCTGTCCTCATCGGAAGGCCTGCAATTGAACCGCGCTTTTGTAAAGATCAACGATCCGAAGGTTCGCCGTCGCATCGTGGATCTCGTCAAGGCGCTTGCAGCCGAAGGCGACACGGAATAACCGCTAAACAGTTTTGGTGAACTTGAAACGGTCCTTCGGGGCCGTTTTTTATTGCGTAAGGATGATTTAGGAATTCCGATATAAAGATATATTTATGTCGTTGTGTCCTTGTTTTTTTGGAGCAATGTGACTAACAACGATGACCGTTTCTTTGAGGGGAATCCCGCATGCGTGCCAATTACCTATTCACCAGCGAGTCCGTTGCTGAAGGTCACCCTGACAAGGTTTGTGACCGCATTTCCGATGAAATCGTCGATTTGATATACCGCGAAGCCGCCAAGACCGGGGTTGATCCCTGGACGGTGCGCATCGCCTGCGAGACCCTTGCAACGACAAACCGCGTGATCATCGCCGGTGAAGTGCGTGTTCCCGATACGCTGTTGAAGAAGGACAAGGACGGCTCCGTGTTCAAGGACGCAAGCGGCCACCCCGTCATCAACCCCGCCAAGTTCAAGGCTGCTGCCCGCAAGGCCATCCGTGATATCGGTTACGAGCAGGACGGTTTCCACTGGAAGACGGCCAAGATCGACGTGCTGCTTCACCCGCAGTCTGCCGACATTGCGCAGGGCGTGGATAACGCTTCCGACAAGCAGGGCGACGAAGGCGCTGGCGACCAGGGCATCATGTTCGGTTACGCTTGCAAGGAAACGCCGGACCTGATGCCAGCCCCGATCTATTATTCGCACCGCATTCTCCAGCTTCTGGCGACTGCCCGCAAAAGCGGCGAAGGCGAAGCAGCCAAGCTCGGCCCCGATGCGAAGAGCCAGGTGACCGTTCGCTACGTCGATGGCAAGGCATCCGAAGCCGTCTCCATCGTGCTGTCCACGCAGCATCTGGATGCCAGCTGGGACTCCAAGAAGGTTCGCTCCGTCGTGGAGCCCTATATCCGCGAAGCGCTCGGCGAATTGAAGATCGCTGACGATTGCCAGTGGTATATCAATCCGACGGGCAAGTTCGTGATCGGTGGTCCTGATGGTGATGCGGGTCTGACGGGCCGCAAGATCATCGTTGACACCTACGGCGGTGCAGCCCCTCACGGCGGCGGCGCATTCTCCGGCAAGGACACGACCAAGGTCGACCGTTCCGCAGCATATGCTGCCCGCTACATCGCCAAAAACGTTGTGGCAGCAGGATTGGCAGAGCGCTGCACGATCCAGCTGTCCTACGCCATCGGCGTCGCGCAGCCGCTGTCGGTCTATGTCGATTTCCACCAGACAGGTACGTTGAGCGAAGACGAAGTCGAAGCGGCAATCCGCAAGGTCATCGACCTCTCGCCATCGGGCATTCGTCGTCACCTCGACCTCAACAAGCCGATCTATGCCAAGACCTCGTCCTACGGCCATTTCGGTCGCAAGGCCGGCCGCGACGGTTCCTTCTCCTGGGAGAAGCTCGATCTCGTCAAGCCTCTCAAGGATGCATTGAAAGCCGCATAAGGCTTGTCAATCGCCGGTGATTGAGAGATACGGTCTGAAGGTTTTGAAACCCGCACAGCGCAATAAACAGGCGCGGTGCGGGTTATCCATATGTGCGAGAGTGTTGAAATGACGGAAGAGCGGCGCTCACGCGCAACGGAAGCGTTTTTTGGTCGGCGTAAGGGCAAGCCGCTGCGCAACCAGCAGGTCGATACGATCGAAAACCTTCTGCCACTGCTGAAGGTCGATCTTGAGACGCAGCCGCCGAAAAATCTTGCGGCGTTGTTTCCCGCAGATGTGAAAACCAGCCGCGTCGAAATCGGCTTTGGCGGTGGCGAACATCTCATCCACCGCGCCTCCGAAAATCCGGATACCGGTTTCATCGGGGTCGAGCCCTTCGTTAATTCCATGGCGAAACTTCTCGGCAGCGTGAAAGAGCGCGAGCTGATGAACATCCGCCTTTACGACGACGACGCAACGCAATTGCTGGACTGGTTGCCGGATGCCTGCATCGACCATATCGATCTGCTCTATCCCGACCCATGGCCGAAGAAGAAGCACTGGAAGCGTCGCTTCGTGTCCGACGTCAATCTGGCGCGGTTTCATCGTGTGCTGAAGCCCGGAGCCAAATTCTGCTTCGCATCCGATATCGACACCTACATAAACTGGACACTTCAGCATTGCGCCGCCCACGGCGGTTTCGAATGGACAGCGCAGACAGCCGCCGACTGGAACACGCCATTCGATAATTGGCCGGGTACGCGTTACGAGAACAAGGCGAAGCGCGAGGGTCGCAGCTCCGCCTATCTCACCTTCATCCGAACCTGAGTTTCAGATTTTCGCATCCACCTCGGATGCAACTGGGATGGACGGCTGCGCACCTTCGCGCGTGCAGGCCAGCGAACCGGCAACGGCGGCGCGGCGAAGAGCTGTCTCGAAGTCGAGGCCCGCATCGAGACTGGCGGCCAGATAACCGCAGAACGTATCACCCGCACCGACTGTATCGACCGGCTCGATCTTCAGGCCCTTGGCCTTGACGAGCTTACCGTTGCGAATGGCGATCACGCCTTCGGCCCCGAGCGTGACGATGATGGTTTGGCCGGTCTCGTCGTGAAGGGCGACAAGCTCCTTTTCCCGCTGGTCATTGGAGAGGCCGTTTTTACCGATCAGCAATTCGAATTCGGTTTCGTTGGCAATGACCATGTCTGCCAGCTGCGAGAGCCGTGCTGCGTCGGGTGTCAGCGGTGCCGTGTTGATGATGGTCGTCACCCGCTTTGCCTTGGCGGCCTTCAGTGCCGTTTCGATGGCCCCGGCTGGAACCTCGAACTGCAACATCAGGATGTCGCCTGCCCCCATTTCGGAGACGGCACGCTCCGCATCGGCTTCTGACACCTCGCCATTGGCAGCGGGAATGACCGAAATCATGTTTTCACCGCCCTTACCAATGAGGATGACGGCGGTACCAGTCGGCACGGCGACGGTTTTGACCAGCGAGAGATCGGCCCGCGCATCACGAAGCAGCGTAAGAGCAGGTGCCGCAAAGGCATCATCGCCGATAGCACCCGCCATCTTCACCTCTGCACCCGCTCGCCGTGCGGCCAGCGCCTGGTTGGCCCCCTTGCCACCGGCAGCGGTTGAAAAGGTCTTGCCGGTCACGGTTTCACCCGGCTTGGGAAGGCGGTCTGAAATGGCAACGAGGTCCATGTTGATGGAGCCGAAAACTGTGATCATGCGGGTCATTCCATAAAGGGCGAAAACGAAAGCGAAACAGGCGGCGACTTTGCCGAGTGGATCACTCGTCGTCAACCACCCTCAGCTTGGCAGTGCCAGCGCGCACCTCCGCCACCCGGCGCAACTGCTCGGCCTCCAGATGCGCGATTTCCTTTTGCGAGGGCGCGAAATCGAGGCTTTCGATCTTGATGCCGCGCGCCAGCACCTTGTCGGACGAGGTCAGCATCATGTCCACATCCTTCTGCACCAGCCCGAAATGCGCCTGCAATTTGCGGGTCCGCTCATCCAGACGCCGTACATCGTCCATCAGCATCGCGACCTCGCCTTGAATGAGGTGCGCCTGTTCGCGCATGCGCTGGTCTTTGAGAACGGACTGGATAACCTGCACCGAGAGCATCAGCAGCGATGGCGAGACGATGACGACGCGCGACCGGTGCGCGCGCTGCACCAGATTTTCGAAATGCTGATGAATATCCGCGAAGATCGATTCCGAGGGCACGAAGATGAAGGCGGTATCCTGCGTTTCACCGGAGATCAGATATTTGTCCGCGACATCGCGGATATGCACTTCCATATCGCGACGAAACTGCTGGGTGGCGGCGCGTTTTGCCTCCGGCGCATCATCCGCCTTCAGGGCATTCCAGGCTTCGAGTGGAAACTTTGCGTCGATGACCAGGGGCGGCGCGTTGTTCGGCATTCTGATGGTGCAATCGGGCCGGAAACCATTGGAAAGCGTCGGCTGCAAATTGTAGGCACCGGAAGGCAGGGCATCGGCAATCAGCGCTTCCATGCGCGCCTGTCCAAAGGCACCGCGCGTCTGCTTGTTGTTGAGGATGGCCTGCAGGCCGATGACGTCCTTGGCCAGATCCTGAATATTGCCCTGCGCCGCATCGATGACGGCGAGGCGTTCCTGCAATTTGCTGAGGTTTTCGTGGGTCGAGCGGGTCTGCTCCGTCAGGGTGGTGCCGATGCGCTGCGACATGCCGTCCAGCCGGTCGTTCAGCGTCTGACTCATCTCGTTCTGGCGGGCGCTGAGGCTTTCCGTCATGGCCGCGATGCGACCATGCAGCTCCGATTGTGTTCTCAGAAGTTCGGTAATTTCATCCCGCGATTGATCGGGAACCGGCGGTTTGCGCCACATGAACGCCGCAGCGATCAGACAGCCCGCTATGAGAATGCCCAAGAGAGCGCCAACCGATATCTGGAGGCTGCCGAGACTGAAAGCTGTCGTACCAAGCGCATTGAGATCGATGTTCATAGCCAAATCTAACAGATTTTGTGTGATTCGTCAGATCAAACCAAGAACATTTCTGGGGCGTAAATGAGTCGCGTTTGTTGCAGATGCGGTCGCTAATATTGGCCTTTATTTTTTGTTTCCTCCAAAGATGAGATGCGTTATGGGGAAGCCATGACGATCAAACCTCTTATTATTTTGCCTGATCCTTTGCTGCGCCAGCAATCCAAGCCCATCGAACAGGTGGATGCCGAGATCACGCGTCTGGCCGACGACATGCTGGACACGATGTATGATGCGCCGGGCATTGGCCTTGCCGCCATCCAGATCGGCGTGCCGCGCCGGATGCTGGTCATCGACATCTCGCGCGAAGACGAAGACCGCAAGCCGGTCGTTTTCATCAACCCGGAAATCCTCAAAGTGTCGGACGATGTTTCGACCTATGAGGAGGGCTGTCTGTCTATTCCCGACTATTACGCGGAAGTAGAGCGTCCCGCGTCGCTGACGGTTGGCTATATCGACCGGGACGGCAAAAAGCAGACGGTGGAAGCCGATGGCCTTTTGGCCACCTGCCTGCAACATGAAATGGACCATCTGAACGGTGTTCTGTTCATCGACCACATTTCCCGCCTGAAACGGGATATGGTCATCAAGAAATTCACCAAAGCGGCCCGCGCAAAAATCTGATCTGCCTGTCTCTAAGGATTAGCAGATCAGGCGACAGGGCAGGGGGCGAGCATGGCACTGCGTATCATTTTTATGGGAACGCCTGAATTTTCCGTTCCCACACTGCGCGCGCTGGTCGATGCGGGCCATCAGATCGTAGCCGTCTACACGCAGCCGCCACGGCCTGGCGGCCGCCGCGGGCTCGATCTCCAGAAATCGCCTGTGCATCAGGCCGCTGAACTACTCGGCATTCCCGTTTTGACGCCGTTGAATTTCAAGGCGGAAGAAGACCGGGCGGAATTCAAGGCGTTCAATGCTGACGTGGCCGTCGTTGTCGCCTATGGCCTGTTGCTGCCCGAGGCCATTTTGAACGGCACCCGCCTCGGCTGCTACAATGGTCATGCCTCGCTGTTGCCACGCTGGCGTGGCGCAGCCCCCATTCAGCGTGCCATTATGGCGGGTGATACCGAAACCGGCATGATGGTGATGCAGATGGAAAAGGGGCTGGATACCGGCCTCGTGGCGCTGACCGCAAAGGTTGCCATTGGCCCGAACACGACCGCTGGCGAATTGCACGATAGCCTGATGCTGGCGGGCGCGCGGTTGATGCGCGAGGCGATGCTGAAGCTGGAAGACGGCGATCTGCCGCTGACACCACAGTCGGAAGAGGGCGTTCTCTACGCCGCCAAGATCGACAAAGCCGAGACCCGCATCAATTTCTCCCGGTCCAGCCAGGATGTGCACAATCACATTCGCGGCCTCTCGCCTTTCCCCGGCGCATGGTTCGAAATGGACATCGGCGGCAAGGCCGAGCGCGTGAAGGTTCTGGAGACGGAACTGGCAAGCGGCATGGGCGAAGCGGGCTCCGTTCTGGACGATGCCCTGACGATTGCCTGTGGTAGCGGCGCTGTGCGGCTGGTTCGGCTGCAAAAGGCGGGTGGCAAACCGATGCTGGCCGCAGACTTCCTGCGCGGCACGCCCGTCGCTGTCGGCACGAGGCTCGGCTGATGCCACGCTTCCGCATGACCATCGAATATGACGGTTCCCCCTATTTCGGCTGGCAGCGGCAAACCAATGGTCCATCCGTTCAAGGCGCGCTGGAAGCAGCCGTGCTGTCGCTGACGACAGAGACGGTCAGCTTTCGTGGCGCAGGCCGCACCGACTCCGGCGTTCACGCCAAGGGGCAGGTCGTGCATGTCGATCTCGTCCGCGCCTGGGAGCCGTATAAGTTGCGCAACGCGTTGAATGCGCATCTGGCCATGGCGGGAGAGGCGGTTTCGGTTCTGGATGTCGAAGCTGTCACCGAGGATTTCGACGCGCGCTTTTCGGCGCTGCGCCGCCATTATCTCTATCGCATCATCTGCCGCAAATCGCGGCTGGCGCTGGAACACAAGCGGGCCTGGTGGGTGTCGAAAGACCTCGACCATGAGGCTATGCATGCCGCGGCCCAGACGCTGGTCGGACGGCATGATTTCACCACCTTCCGCTCTGTTCACTGCCAGGCCAACAGCCCGGTCAGAACGCTCGACCGGCTAGACGTGACGCGCAACGGTGACCTGATCGAGATCCGCGCGACGGCGCAAAGTTTTCTGCACAATCAAATCCGCTCCTTTGCCGGTACGCTGAAACTGGCCGGTGATGGCGGCATGACGGTCGATGATGTGAAGGCAGCACTGGAGGCACGTGACCGCAAGGCCTGCGGCCCTGTCGCGCCACCGGACGGCCTCTATTTCATGCAGGTCGATTATCCCGATGTGATACCGCCACGCCTGCCCAGAACGGAGACGAACAATGACGGTGACGATCTATCATAACCCGGCCTGCGGCACCTCCCGCAACACACTGGCCATGATCAGGCAATCCGGCGAAGAACCCGTTATCATCGAATATCTGAAGACGCCGCCATCGCGCGCCGAGATCGTATCTCTTGCTGAAAAGATCGGCGTGCCGCTGCGCAGCCTGCTGCGCGAGAAAGGCACGCCCTATGCTGAGCTTGGCCTTTCGGACGAGACGTTGAGTGACGAGGCCCTGCTAGATGCCATCGAAGCGCATCCGATTCTTTTGAACCGGCCCATCGTGGTGACGGAAAAAGCTGCGCGATTGTGCCGCCCATCTGAACTGGTACTGGACCTATTGCCGAATGCGCAAATCGGCACATTCACCAAAGAAGATGGCGAAATCGTCAAGGTGCCCTGAGCCTCAGTTCGGATAGACACCCAAGAAGCGTTGCAGAATTTCTGACAAGATCATGCCGGGAACCAGCAGCGTCATGACGAGTGCCGTGACGAGCAACGGCTGTTCGCGGATAAAGAACTTCAGGATACGGGCGAAAGTGAACACCAACGTCAGCAACAGTGCAAACCACAGAATTGCCACCAGCCCCTGCAAGGCCGGAAACAGCAGCGCAATCAGGATGAGTGTGGCGTAGCCATAGGAAAACGGCACGGAGAGCCAGTTTGCCACGACCACAATGGCTGGAAACTTTCCTTTGGAGCCCAAGGCCATCAACAAAATGCCGATGAGGATTAACGGTACCATCCAGCAAATGGCCTCGACCATGGCCAGCCGGAAAAAGAAAATGCCACCGGTGCCGACACCCTTCGGCAAAACGGACAGATAGGCCTCATGCCACCAGTACCAGGACAAAGCCATGGAGGGCAGGCACCACAGAGCCGCATAAAACGAGCGCGTCATGCCGCGATCCGTCAAATCCAGCAAACGCCCCCCGGCAGGATCACCGAGAAACAGGAGCCACAGGCCTCTGACGTATAAAGTTATCTCGTTATACGACGGCATGGTATCCCCGTTTGCTATCCGCAAATCTATTAATAGGCAGCGGATACCCCTAGAAAGCTCGCTAGTTCAGTGCTCATCACATACTGCGGTGCAAGTGTTAGAACGAGCAGGCAAAGGATTTGCCAGGCATGCGCACCGCTTGCAGTTTTTAACAAAGTCCAGAGCCACACGGCGAGAAGCAGAAATCCTCCAGCAAGCACGATTAGGGAAATTGTCGAACTGAAGCTGTCTGCCTGATCTAAGCCATAGGCCAAATAAATGATCCCGACTGATAAGTAGCTTGATGGGACCAGAAACCAGTTCGTGAGAACAATCAGTGCTCCTGTCGATATATTTATTCTCAACAGCGGAACACACAAAAAAATCAGAAGCGGCGTTGTGACAAGAGCAAGGGCTTCGATTGCGCCGACTTTGGCGTAGAAATCGAGGCTGCCTTGATCAGCATCTGGTATTTCAGTGAGAAATTCCAGTCTTTGAAATATGAGGTAGGCAATGATTACCGGGAGTGACCATATTATTGCGAGAAACGACCGCGCTACGCCAATAATCGATGTATCAAAAGCCTGCATGCCATCTTGGTCGCCTTGCCCCAGCAACCAAAGGCCTCTCAAGCTGCGTGCGAACTCGCTACGCAGAAGCATGGTCAAACCAGCGTTCGATGAAGACCTCATAGATGCGGGTCAGGGTTTCGAGATCTGCTACGGCCACGCGCTCATCCACCATGTGCATGGTCTGGCCAACGAGGCCGAATTCCACCACGGGGCAATAGTCCTTGATGAAACGGGCATCCGACGTGCCGCCGGTGGTCGATAGCTTCGGCTCGTTGCCGGTGACCTCTGCCACCGCACCCGAAAGCGATGAAATCAGCGCATTGTTGCGCGTCAGGAAAACGTGGGACGGGCGGTCGGCCCAGATGATGTCGTATGTGACCGGCGAACGATCCGGGCGCAGCACGCCATCGGCGGCGGCCTCATCCAGACGGCGGATAATTTCGGCGCGCAGCGTTTCAGCCGTCCAGGTATCGTTGAAACGGATGTTGAAGGCAGCCGTCGCCTTGGATGGAATGACGTTAGTGGCTGCGTTGCCGGTGTCGATGGTCGTTACCTCGAGGTTCGACGGCTGGAAATTATCCGTGCCGTTGTCGAAGGGCGGGTCCATCAGAGACTGGGTCAGTTGCAACATGCCACGAATGGGATTGTCGGCCAGATGCGGATAGGCGGCGTGGCCCTGCACGCCATGAACGACGATGCGGCCCGACAGCGAGCCGCGACGGCCGATCTTGATCATGTCGCCGAGCTGATCCGGGTTGGTGGGTTCACCCACCACGCAGGCATCCCATGTCTCACCTTTGGCGGCGGCCCATTCCAGAAGCTTGGAGGTGCCGTTGATAGACGGGCCCTCTTCATCGCCGGTGATGAGGAAGGAGACAGAGCCTTGGGGCTTTCCATGTTTTTCGATATAGCGGGAGATGGCCGCGACGAAGCAGGCGATGCCGCCTTTCATATCCACAGCACCGCGCCCGAACATCTCACCATCAGCGATGTCGGCTGCAAAGGGCGGATGGCTCCAGGCGGTCTCGTCACCCACAGGCACGACATCGGTGTGGCCCGCAAACATCAGATGCGGGCCTTGGTCGCCAAGCCGGGCATAGAGATTTTCGACGTCGGGCGTTCCCTCTTCCGTTGCCATCACACGCTCTACCGTAAAGCCGAGCGGGCTCAGCAGGCTGTCGAGCAGCGTCAGCGCTCCACCTTCTACTGGTGTCACCGACGGGCAACGGATAAGGGCGGCGAGATTGGCGACGGGATCGGTGGCGTGCATGGGTCAGTCTACTTCTATCAGTCGCGCAGCAACTCGTTGATGCCGGTCTTGGAGCGGGTCTTCTCATCGACGGTCTTGACGATGACGGCGCAATAGAGGCTCGGACCCATCTCGCCATTCGGGAAGGGCTTGCCCGGCATGGTGCCAGCAACAACCACGGAATAAGGCGGCACTTCGCCATAGGTGATCGAGCCTGTCACGCGGTCCACGATCTTGGTGGACTTGCCGATGAACACGCCCATGCCGAGAACGGCACCTTCGCGAACGATGCAGCCTTCCACGACTTCTGAACGGGCGCCGATGAAGCAATTGTCTTCGATGATGGTCGGGCCCGCCTGAAGCGGTTCAAGCACGCCGCCGATACCGACGCCGCCAGACAGATGCACGTTCTTGCCGATCTGCGCGCAGGAGCCGACGGTCGCCCATGTATCGACCATGGTGCCTTCATCGACGTAGGCACCAAGATTGACGAAGGACGGCATCAGCACGACGTTCTTGGCAACGTAAGCAGAGCGGCGCACGACGGCATTCGGCACGGCGCGGAAACCTGCGGCACGGAACTGGTTTTCACCCCAGTTCTCGAATTTGGAGGGCACCTTGTCCCACCATGTGGATTCGCCCGGGCCGCCGGTGACGATCTCCATGTCGTTGAGACGGAAGGAGAGCAGCACGGCTTTCTTCAGCCACTGGTTCACGGTCCAGTTGCCATCGGCCTGCTTTTCGGCAACGCGCACTTGGCCTGCGTCAAGCAGGTTCAGCGCGGTTTCGACGGCATCGCGAACTTCGCCTTTGGTCGATATGTTGACGCTGTCGCGATTATCGAATGCGGTTTCGATGATTGTTTCAAGGGAGCCAAGATCCGAGATGCTCATGAGAATTCCTTAAACTTCGCTGACTATCGTCACATAAAGGGAAATATCCGCACCGCTGGCCGGACATGGTCAATTGCTCTAAGCGAGTGTTTCAAGGGCGTCAATGTGATTTGGCGCAGGCTGACGAAAGGCATGGACATGGCAAAACTGAAAAATGGCAAGTTGCGGCGCAAGGATGGCGTCTGGGACCCTTTGAAATCCAGCTCGGATGACAAGCAGCAGGCAGAAGGCTTGCCCAAAACCCCGCAATCGGCCTCGCCATCCTATCGCCTGGCCTATGCCGATACCGATTTTCTGTGCCGCGAAGAGTTGCGCCCCATTCGGCTGCAACTGGAACTGATGAAGCCGGAAATGATCCTGACCGAGCGCGGCATCAAATCCACCGTGGTGCTGTTTGGCGGGGCGCGCATTCCAGAGCCGGGCGGCGAAGCCTGGGCGGCGCGCAACGAAACGCAGAGAAAGAACCTCGAGGCCGCCTCGGTCTATTACGACGAAGCTCGCAAGTTCGCAAAACTCTGCGCCGGTGAATCCGAAAAGCATGACCACCGCGAATATGTGGTGATGACGGGCGGCGGACCAGGCGTGATGGAAGCGGGCAATCGCGGCGCATCGGAAGCCGGTGCGCCATCAATCGGCCTCAACATCCTGCTGCCGCACGAGCAGGCACCCAACCCGCATGTGACGCCGGACCTCAGCTTCAACTTCCACTATTTCGCCATCCGCAAAATGCATTTTCTGATGCGCGCCAAGGCGGTCGTGGTGTTCCCCGGCGGCTTCGGCACCATGGATGAGCTGTTCGAAACGCTGACACTAATTCAGACCAAGCGCATGGCACCCATTCCGCTCATCCTGTTCGGTGAAGCGTTCTGGCGCTCCATCATCAATTTCGAAGCGCTGGCCGATTTCGGGACTATTGCGCCAGATGATATGGATCTGCTGCATTTCTGCGAAACGGCTGAGGATGCGTGGAAGGTTGTTGCGGATTTTTATGAGCTTTGAGTGCTCGATGGCCGCACGACGCTCACCGCTCGTCATCCTCGGCCCTGTGCCGAGGATCTAACGAACCACAACATGAAACGTGGTTAGACCCTCGGGACAAGCCCGAGGGTGACGAAGGAGAGGGGAGAACCCGCCCTCAACTTATTTTCAAATCCGCGCAAACCGCTCCGTCAGCAGCGCGAAGAAACCATCCGCATCCACATCGCGCATGACACGGGCATTCGGTTCGCGGCCCGTAACCTTCCACCAGTCGACAACCGTCATGCCGATGGTGAGTTCGGAATTCACCTCGATCTCGACATTGCAATCGCGACCGTCGAACAGTTCCGGCTTGATGAGATAGGCAATCACGGTCGGATCATGCAGCGGGCCGCCGTCGGAACCGTATTTCTCCACGTCGAAGCGTTCGAAGAACTCCAGCATCTCCGCCATGGCAATCGCAGGACGGGTGCCGATATCGCGGATGGCGGCAACGCGGGCCTTGGTGGTGAGAAGCTTGTGCGTCACGTCGAGCGGCATCATGACCAGCGGAATGCCGGAGCGGAAGACGATGTCTGCGGCCTGCGGATCGACATAGATGTTGAATTCGGCAGCGGGCGTGATGTTGCCGCCTTCGAAGAAGCCGCCACCCATCAGCACCAGTTCCTTCACGCGCGGCGCAATATCGGGTGCCTTCTGCAAGGCGGTGGCGATGTTGGTGAGCGCGCCCAATGTGCAGAGCGTGATGGTGCCTTCCGGCTCGTGGCGGATCGTCTCGATGATGAAATCGATGGCGTTCTGCGATTGTGCCTCAAGCACCGGCTCCGGCAAGGTCGGACCGTCCAGCCCGGTGCTGCCATGAACGTGCTCGGCGGTAATCGGCGCACGGACCAGCGGGCGCTCGCAGCCTTCATAGACAGGGATTTCCGTGCGGTTGCAGAGTTCCAGCATGATGCGGATGTTGCGGCTGGTCAGCTTCAGCGGCACGTTGCCTGCAACGGCGCAAAGACCGAGGACTTCGATTTCCTCCGGGCTTGCCAATGCCAGCATGATGGCGGCTGCGTCGTCCTGCCCCGGATCGGTGTCGATAATGATTTTTCTGCGCTCGGCCATGGTCTTCCTGCTTTTGATAAGAGATGTCTTTTCAGGCCTGTTTCCAAAGCTTGTCAAGCAGGTGGCAGTTGAGACTTTTTCCCGACACGCCGTTCTTGCTTTGCAACCCGCATATTCCCATATGAAACCATGCCGCCGCAAACGGGGCAAACCACGTCGCTTGGTTACAAGGACCGAAAGATATGAGCCGTATGACACCTTTCACCCATCCGCTTATGCTGGGTTTCGATGCCATGGAAAAAACGCTCGAGCGGATGACGAAAGCGAATGACGGCTATCCGCCTTACAACATTGAGCGACTGGCAGCCGAAGGCGGCAGTCCGGAGCGGCTGCGCATCACCATTGCTGTTGCCGGGTTCTCCGAAGACGATCTTGAAGTGACGACAGCCGACAATCAGCTCATTATTCGCGGACGCCAGCAGGAACAGGACGCGAAGGACTATCTGTATCGCGGCATTGCTGCACGGCAATTCCAGCGGGTTTTCGTGCTGGCGGAAGGCATGCAGGTCAACGATGCGCGCCTGCGAAACGGTCTGCTGTCCATTGATCTCACCCGCCCGGAAATCTCTAACGTGGTGAAGAAAATTAACATTTCCGTCTCACAGTAGGATTCTGTACGCCAAGCGACTCGTAAGCGGCATGGCGTCTCATGAATGGAGGCTGACATATGCTCTTGAAAGAAGCGCATGCGAGTTTGACGAAGTCGCAACTAGCCCATATCGGGGCAGGCGAAGTCGGATACATCCGAAAGATGCGCGCCGAAGAAGTAAACCGTTGCTTCCCGGAAGCACCAAATATCGATCCGACCCTGGATCTTTGGGCTTTGTTCGGTGCGGATGGTACACCGATCCTGTTGACCGACAATCGGTCCAGCACCTTCTTCAAAGCTGCCGAAGACGAACTACGCACGATAAGCGTTCATTGAACGCCGTTGGAGCGTCTGCTATTACGTCATCTCAAGGCACCCTCGGGTGCCTTTTGCATGTCTACATGACATCGTCAGGCGGTCTGCCAGGACGGGGGTGGTAGCGCGGAAAGGTCCAGCCGAAAATCAGTGCCCCGCTTCGGATTGCAAAAGCGGTGAGAACACCAGCAGCCGATGCGACTAGGAGGGGCATACCCAGCGCGTGGACCGCCGTAAACACGCAAGCGCCTGCCAAAGCGCAACTGATATAGACTTCCGGTCTTAACAACACAGACGGTTCGCCAGCCAGAATATCACGAAGAACGCCGCCGAATGTCGCCGTCATGGTGCCGGTGACAATGGCGACCGTAGGCGAGCCGCTCACGGCAAGGCCTTTGGCTGCTCCCATGACGCAATAAGCCGATAGGCCGATGGCATCGAGCCAGATCAAGAGCCTGTATCGGGATTCCAGCAGGTGTGCCGTGAGATAGACGAGTGCGGCAACAACCACGCAGACCAGAATATAGGTCGGGTTGACGACCCAGAAGACGGGGGAGCGCCCGAGCACGAGATCTCGCAATGTACCACCGCCGATACCTGTCACGGCAGCGAAAAACAGGAAGCCGATCAAATCGAGCTGTTTGCGTGAAGCGGCGAGGGCACCGGTGGCCGCAAAAACGGCAACGCCCGCATAATCGAGAAAAGCCAAAAGTGTCATGGGCAGGCGCTCTCCTCAAATGTTGCGCAAGGGTCAGTGTCACGCAAGGGCCAGACCCTATGGTCCACCGCCGAACCAAGATGACATGATCTATGCTTTCGCTTCTTTAGCGGAAACAGACCTAAAGGAAAATGCCGTGAAACGTCTTCTCGTCGTAACGCTTCAAGCTTTGGTGCTTTTGTTTGTGCCGGTGGTGGCACTTGCCCAGCAGGAGCTCGTGAGCGACCCGGAGATTTACGAGAAGGACCATTTTCGCACCGAATGCAAAGTGGCCGAATTCGGTGAGGGCTTCATCACCCGGCTGGATATCAACAATGACGGGCTGATGGACGCGATCACCAATCGCGGCGCGTTGACTTGTGACGGTGAAAAGGCACGTAGCTGCGGTGACGACGGCTGCCCTTATAATTTCTATGTTCAGGTCAAGGAAGGCGGTTATCTGATGATCGCCACCGCGACGATCTACAGCTACGACTTCGTTCAGCGTTTCGGCAACATGGTTTTCGAATTCAAGATGCATCCGCGCTTTTGCGAGCGTACCGACAGCGAACCATGCTTGATGACAGTGCGTGTGCGGGGCACGAAATTCGTAACGATTTCGAGCAAATAGCGTCAACGAGACCTGTTGATGGCAACACCCTGATTGTAACGGCTTCTGAGCGAACGCGGCATGAAAATGCTGGCGAGAGCAATAACGAACACAAGCAGGCTGACGCTGAGAAGGGCTATCTTCGAATAGCTGCTGCCAAGCACTGCTCCGGAAATAGCGCCCGCAATCATGCCAAGCCATGGTACCAGTTGGATCGTCCAATCCAGTTTGCGTTCACCCAATAGGAAGCGTCCGATGCCGCGCCCGAAGCGGGACAGAGCGCCGGTGACGTAGGTCAAGCCTATGGGCAGTCCTTCCACATGTTCCACGGCGGCGTTGATCATGCCCATGGCAAAGACCACGAGATAGAATGAGCTGAGTTTCCCACCTTGCATCTGTAAAATCGCGGCGAGAAATAGTGCGAAGCCTACCGCGCAAAGAACGGTGAACACGCGTCTGTTGGACCTGTTGGCAATGATGATGCCAATCGCATTGCCAACCACGAAGATAATGATAGCCAGAAAGAGCGTTCCGGCATGGGCATAATCACCCGATTGCAGTGACAGCGCTGCGCGCGTGGTATTGCCCGTCATGAAGGACACGAAATCTCCCGACATCGTCAGGCCGATGGCATCCGTCATTCCGGCAACGAAAGAGAGAGCAGCAACAAGCGCAACACCTGTCGCCGTGCGTCTTGTACGAATGATCTTTCGGCGTCTTAGTCTGGTCATGGATGTTCCGCCACACGGGTTTTAGGGCATCATAGCCACAGGGCAGCAATGACGCTCAAGATGCAATAGGATGCAGGGACCATCACGGAATTGGCGGCGCATTTTTACCCTCATAACGAGTGTTAGTCGCGCTGGTCCGCTTTTTCGTAAAAGAAGAGTTTACAGCGCATGTTTCGGCAATGTATTAGTTGTCAATCCTAGTCAACTTTGTTAGCGGACTGCGCGTTAAGCTGCGGCGGCAAAGTGTGGGCGTGCAGGCACCAGCTGCAAAAGATAGGCGCATAGTTACGGAACTCCGGGAATATCAAGATGGCACCTGAAAAATTGACCTCTTCGAACCTGAACGCTTTACCGCGCAAACGGCACCGATCGACGGCTGCCATTTTGTCACTTGTCGCCTGCCTTTACGCTGGTGCGGGTATTGCGCAGACGCCATCTCCCGCGACAGAGACCGCCCCAGCAACGCAGACGACGACCCCGACAGAGGCTCAACAGCAATCGCCAGAGCCAGCTCCCGCACCAATAGCACCCGCACCTGCACCGGCAGCGCCCACGGTTCAGCAGCCCACGCCCGATGCTGCACCCCAGCCTCCGATCCAGCCCACTCTGGCAGAGCCGCCCGTTGTCCCAGCCGCCAGCGCTGAGCAACGTAGCGATATTCCGCACAACCTGTCACCTTGGGGCATGTTCATGGCGGCCGATTGGGTCGTGAAGGGTGTCATGATCGGGCTTGCCTTCGCATCTCTGGTCACGTGGACCGTTTGGGTCGCAAAATCCATCGAACTTGCGGGCGCTCGCATTCGTGCCGGCTCCACACTCAAGATCATTCACAAGGCAAAAACGCTGTCAGAAGCCACCCAGGCTGCAGACAAAAAAGGTGGCCCCGCCGCTCTTATGCTGCGAATGGCAACCCATGAGATGCAACTG
Source organism: Agrobacterium rosae (assembly GCF_002915175.1). GTDB lineage: Bacteria > Pseudomonadota > Alphaproteobacteria > Rhizobiales > Rhizobiaceae > Agrobacterium > Agrobacterium rosae. Next base: position 139,971 of record NZ_NXEJ01000001.1, read on the forward strand.
TCGGACGCGGTGGTGGAGCACACCGATGGCGGCGGCATCAAGGAGCGTGTCTCTTCCGTTCTGGGTCGCATCGAAACCCATGCGGGCCGTCGCATGTCTCGCGGAACCGGTGCTCTGGCCACAATCGGCTCGACGTCGCCTTTCGTCGGCCTGTTCGGCACGGTCTGGGGTATCATGAACTCCTTCATCAGCATTTCGGAATCGCAGACGACCAACCTCGCCGTCGTCGCGCCCGGCATTGCCGAAGCCCTGCTGGCAACCGCTATCGGCCTGGTTGCGGCCATTCCAGCGGTGGTGATCTATAACGTCTTTGCCCGTTCCATCACCGGTTACCGTCATTTGCTGGCGGATGTCGCCGCTGGTGTTGAACGTCTCGTCAGCCGCGATCTCGATTTTCGCCGCATTCCGCCGGGCAGCGCTGCAAAGCCCGCGGTCTCACTCGTGGGGCGTTGATCAATGGCTGGTGGTATTCGCGAAAGCAGTGGAGATGAACTCTCCGAAAACCATGAAATCAACGTAACGCCGTTCATCGACGTGATGCTGGTACTTCTCATCATATTCATGGTTGCTGCACCCTTGGCGACAGTGGATGTGAACGTCGATCTGCCAGCATCTTCGGCAAAGCCTGCAGAACGCCCGGAAGAGCCACTTTATCTGACTGTGAAGGACGATCTTTCACTGAATCTGGGCAACGACGTAGTCTCGCGAGAAGCGCTGACGGCGCGGCTGGATGCACGAACCAGCGGCAAAAAGGATACGCGCATTTTCCTGCGCGCCGACAAAGCCGTCGATTACGGACACTTCATGGAAATCATGAACATGCTGCGTGATAGCGGTTATCTCAAGATCGCGCTTGTTGGTCTTGAGGGCGCTGCCGCAGCAAGCCAGGCCGGAGCGGGTCAGCCCGCCGGCTCCGCACCCGCCGGAGCGACGCCATGACCGACCCCTCTTTTCCCCGCACCGGACGCTCCCGGCTGGGAGAATTGGCGCTGTGGACGACAGCCGCGGTGCTGACCGTTGGTGTTCATGCCGGTGCTGCTTACTATCTCATGCAGGAACAGCCCGAGCCCGTTGCCGATGCCGGACCGCCGGCAGCAATCATGATCGAGCTTGCGGCTCTTCCTGAGGCCGTCAACACCGAAGAGACAGTTGAGGCCAATGATGTCGAGGATGTGCAGGAAGTAAAGAGCGTCGTGCCTGATAAGGTGGAGGACGTGCCGCCACCGGTAGAGCCGCCGCAGCCACAGCCAGAACCCGTCGTCGAGGAAACTCCGCCGGAGCCCGAACCCACACCGGAGCCGCCGCAGGAAATTACCGAGCCGCTTCCGGAACCATTGCCCGAACCTGTAGAGGAGATCGACCCTGTTCAGGAGCAGCAGATGGCTGCGCTGGAAAATGTCGAGGTGCCACTGCCGTCCTTCCGCCCGCCTTTGCCTCCGGTCGAAAAAAAGGTGGAAAAGAAAGACGAACCCGAAAAGAAGAAGGTCGAACGCAAAAAGACAGTCGCGCCTGCCGCATCAGCAGCAAAGGATACGGCTAAGGTCGAAACAACGCAGTCGGATCGCACAGCGGCTTCGAAAAACAGCTCCGGTTTGTTTTCATCGTCAGTGTCGCCTGCCAAGTGGAATGCCCGGGTTCGCTCTGCGGTGTCGCGCCGCGTATCGCGTGCAGGCTCCAAGGGTATGTCGGTCACGGTCGCTTTTAACGTGGATGATGGCGGCTCTATCGGCAGAGTGCGGGTTATCAGCTCAACGGGTGACGCCTCTATTGATGGAAAAGTGGTGAACTCCATTGAAAAAGCCTCTGTTGCGGAGCCACCGCCGGGTGCCCAAACGGCCTTCCAGGTGAAAATAGATATTCAGTGACGATGAGCTGATTTGTTGTCCTCGTGTCCTATGGGAGGTCATCGGACTTTTCGCTTTCGCAGAAATGCGATAGGCCTGTTTTCTCACCGGGAAAGCATTCAAGATCATGAAATTCAGCATTGAGCAGGCGGAAGATTTAATCTCTTCCATATTCGAGAAAAATGGTGTCGTGCAGGAGAGTGCTCGCTCCGTGGCGCGAGCGATCGTTGCGGCAGAAGCGGCAGGGCAGGGCGGTCATGGCGTTCGGCGTGTTCCCTCTTACATCAGCCAGTTGCGCGTCGGTAAAATCGATGGAAAAGCGCTTCCCGTTACGACACTGATGCGACCATCTGTTCTGTCTGTGGATGCGGGGTACGGATATGCTTACCCGGCTATTGATGTCGCCGTGGAACGGCTTCCCGCCATTGCGCGTGAGCAGGGCATCGCTTTGGGCGTGATTGGCCGATCGCACCACGCCGGTGTCATGGCGCTGACGGTGGAACGCTTCGCTGAACAGGGGCTCGTCGCTTTCATGGTTGCCAACGCGCCCGCGTCGATGGCTCCTTGGGGTGGCATCAAGCCACTTTATGGAACGAACCCCATCGCTTTCGCCGCGCCGGTGGATGGCGCAGATCCGCTGGTCATCGATCTGGCGCTCTCCAAGGTCGCACGCGGAAAGATCATGGCAGCGCGCCAGAAAGGTGAAGCTATTCCCGATGGCTGGGCGCTGGATGCCAGTGGACAACCGACGACGAACCCCGACGAAGCAATCAACGGCACAATGCTGCCAGCTGGAGATGCCAAGGGTGCAGCCCTTGCCCTGATGGTGGAAGTCATGGCGGCGGGCCTGACCGGTGGTAATTTCGGTTTCCAGGCATCGTCCCTGCTGGATGATACGGGCACGGCCCCATCTCTCGGCCATACACTCATCGTCATCGATCCAGCGATTGCCGGAGATCAGGTTCTTGCCAAGCGTCTTGCCTTGATGGCGGGCGAAATCGAGGGGCAAGAGCACGCGCGCCTCCCTGGACGTCGGAGTCAAGGCATTCGCAAACAGTCACTGGAAAATGGTATTACCATCGATGCCGATATATTGGCGCAGATCGAAGCTCTGTAATTAGCTGTAACGGCCAAGCTGCTCTTCCAGCAGCTTGGCAAAGGCTGCCCCGGCTATGTCAAGCGGGCCGCTATTGTCGATTGTCGTCACATCGAAATCGCCACAAACATCCAGAGAACTGCGTTGAAGTCGGCGCAGAATATCCTCCCGGCTTTCACGTCCTCGGCTCTCCAATCTTGCCGCCAGAACATCTGGTGTGGCGATGACGTTGATGACCTTTAGCGCCGGAAACGCTGCCTTGAAATGGGAAAGAGCCGAGCGCGAGCCATTGGCGATGACAATGTCGCCCAGCTTCAACTTGTCCTGAACCGAAGCTGGAATGCCATAACTCAGACCATGCGCATCCCACGATACGCAAAACTCTCCCTGGTCGAGACGGCGGGTGAACTCTTCCTGCGTCACGGCTTCATGGTCCTCACCACCCGCATCACGACTTCTGGTAATGACCCGACGTGCGAAATGAATATTACGCCGCTGGCCCAGCTTTGCTGCGGCAAACGCCATGAGGGTGTCTTTACCCGCACCACTTGGCCCGACGACGACGATCATCACGCCGGCGCGTTGCGGTAAACCCGAGGTCGAGAGCTCAGCGTCACTCATGCAACACGCCTGCCCTGACGCCAGACGGAGCGTACGATCGGAACGCCGTTGTCTCGACGGACACGCACGAGGTCCGCTCTCAGGCCAAGGGCGATGCGACCGCGATCATCAAGACCGACGGTGCGCGCCGGTGTGGCCGTAACCATGGCAAGCGCCTTGGGCAAGGTTATTCCGTCCACTTGGTCGGCCAGCAGGAATGGCGCGTGAAGCAAGCTGAACGGAACATAGTCCGACGACAGAACGTCGAGAACACCCAGTTGGGCGAGATCACGCGCGGCGATATTGCCGGAATGGGATTTGCCGCGAACGATGTTGGGTGCGCCCATCAAAACGCTCATGCCTGCATTGTGGGATGCCTGGGCCGCCTCCACGCTGGTGGGGAATTCCGCCAAGGTTACACCATGTCCGATAGCCTCTTCGACATGCGCGAGCGTCGCATCATCGTGGCTGGCAACCGTGATACCGTGTTCTGCGCACCGGGCAGACAGAAAATCGCGATGCTTGGCAGAATATTGGGAAGATGCCGCAACACGCCGATCGACAAAAGCCTGGAAAGCCTCATCACTCAAGCCACGCTTCTTCTGGTAAAAAACGATGTATTGATCCATCGTCTGAAACTGTCGCTGACCCGGAGAATGATCCATCAGCGAGATCAGCCTGACATTCGGATCATTTTCGAAACCCTCGAAATGCTCCAGCACATCCGAAGCAGCAACCTCGCACCGCAGGTGTAGAAGGTGATCGGCGCGCAGGCGGTTTTCGTTCTGCGCCTGCTCGATAGCATCCGCCATGCCGCGCATTTCGCCTTTGGCGAAGCCGCCATCCTCGTCTGAGCCGAGGCGAAGGCAATCAAACACCGTAGTGATGCCTGATGATGCAATCTGCGCATCGTGAGCCTGAATGGCAGCGACCTTGTCCCAAGTCACACCGGGGCGTGGTGAGTAATGCTGCTCCAGATGATCAGTGTGGAGTTCCACGAGGCCGGGGATCAGATAATCTCCCTCGCAATCCTCACCTATGCGAGATGCGCCTTCGCTGATATCCGCGATCAGGCGGTCTCGAACAAGAACGGAGCCTTCAAGGATATCGTTTTCAAGAACGATACGGGCGTTGGAAAAAACATGTTCGGTCATGCGTGTACTGCTTTCATATCGTGTCTCTGCCCGTGGCGGGGGCGGCGGCCGTCAGCGGCAACCATGTGTGGACGGTGAAGTCTTCGCCACGGTTTTTTTCAATAAACAGGCCAAGACCGGAAACGGCCAGAGGCCTCTGTGTAAACTCAGAAAACTCACGAGTGAGGACGGCGCTCATCTCCGCTCTCTCATCTTCAGGCACCGGCCCCGTCAGTGTCATGTGAAAACGAAAATCCTCCATCACATGCGGGTAACCCCACAGAGACAGGTTCTGCCTTTGGCTCTCCGTCAGGTTCTGCGGCCGTCTCCGGGCGATATCGCTGTCCGACAAGGGGGCTCGAAATGGCTCGAAATAATTGACGACGTCAGCCGCGAAATCCTGAAGCGGTTGGTGCAGCGCATCTGGTACCAGCGCGAAGAATGGGCCGAGCGAGCCAATGACGATCTTTGGAATATCAAAGGCACGGCGGCTCTCTGCGAAAGCGTGGAATGCCGCGAGGAGATCAGCTTCGCTTTGATTTGCTGAAAGCTCGAACGGAGCTTTCAGCGTTGCATGAAACCCGTAACGACGTGGCTCGGCTGTTATCTCTGCGTAGGTTTGATAGGCGTCGAAGTGAGTGTCGGAAAATGCGTTACGGCCTAACCATCGAGATGCCTTGTCCGTGAGAGCATCATTTTCGGATGGGGTGAAATAGATGGCGTAGCGCACGTCGTCGTACTTTCGAAAATCAAAGAGACCGCAGGGGTATTTGAGCTGAATCGCTCGTGGCCTTCAAGCCGCAACTGCGACTTATGCCTTTCCCATGACGGAATGATGATATGTCGCGGAAAAGCAGTCTAACGATGTCGATTTTTAAGAAGTGGGAGGTTAGCGATGGCGCGACCCTTCCGGCCCCGATGAAACTTCTTCAAGCATCGTGCGTTGTCTTCACGAGTTTCAAAAGATGCAAGGAGTACAATCTAATGGAAATCGGCATTTTGATCACGCTATTCTTCACTGTTTTCGCAGCATCGAGCGTATTTTGCGCCTACTGGTTTGGCGAGAAACAGAACTTCTGAGGTTAACATCGATTATGTCTCAGAAACCAATTTCGAAGTAAAAAAGCGTCGCAAAAATCTGCGACGCTTTTTTTATGTGTACGCGCATCAATGCGCAGCGGACATGTCGCCTAGAACTTCTTTCGAAATAACGGTTGAATCCGCGTTCAGTTTGTAGACCATCGGCACGCCAGTCGCGAGGTTCAATTTGAGAATCTCTTCCTTGCTGAGCTTGTCCAGAACCATTACCAGCGAACGCAGCGAGTTGCCGTGGGCCGCGACAAGCACCTTTTCGCCCCGCAGCACACGCGGCAGAATTTCCGTTAGATAGTAGGGCCAAACGCGCGCACCGGTATCGCGCAGGCTCTCGCCACCTGGCGGTGGGATGTCATAGGAACGACGCCAAATATGCACCTGTTCTTCGCCCCACTTCTCGCGGGCATCATCTTTGTTGAGGCCAGATAGTTCGCCGTAATCACGCTCATTCAGAGCTTCATTTCGAATGGTTTCAAGGTCAGGCTGGCCGACATTGTCCAAAACCATCTGGCAGGTTCGTTGCGCGCGGATCAACGATGATGTGTAGGCCACGTCGAACTTGATACCGTAATCCGCAAGCGCCTTGCCACCGGCATTGGCTTCTTCAACACCAAGGTCTGTCAGGTCAGGGTCGCGCCAGCCCGTGAAGAGGTTCTTGAGGTTCCAGTCACTTTGACCGTGACGAACGAGGACGAGGGTTCCGCTCATTTCGATAGCTCTCCAGAGTTGGTTATTTGTCTTTCGCCAGACCCAGAACGTCCAGCATGGAATAAAGGCCGGGCTTTTGAGCATGTGCCCAGACTGCCGCGGCAATTGCGCCGCGACCGAAAATCGTGCGGTCGCCAGCATGGTGGGACAGTGTAACCTGCTCACCTTCCGCCGCAAAAATCACGGAATGGTCACCGACCACGGATCCGCCACGCAGTGTCGCAAAGCCGATGGTACCTGCCTCGCGGGGGCCGGTATGACCGTCGCGAACGCGCACGGATTTTTCAGTCAGATCGATGCCACGACCCTGTGCCGCCGCTTCGCCCAAAAGCAGGGCGGTGCCTGAGGGCGCATCCACCTTGTGCTTGTGATGCATCTCGAGGATCTCAATATCCCAGCCATTCGCATCGAGCGCCTTTGCGGCCTGCTGCGTCAGAACGCTGAGCAAATTGACGCCAAGGCTCATATTGCCTGATCTGACGATACGGGCATGGCGGGCGGCAGCCTCGAATTTTGTCTCATCGTCAACCGTGCAGCCTGTGGTGCCAATGACATGAACGATCCGTGCCTGTGCGGCAAGACCTGCGAAAACAACGCTTCCTGCAGGGGATGTGAAATCGATGACGCCCTCAGCATGAACAAAGGCATCCATCGCATCGCCGGTTACCGCAATGCCGAGAGGTCCAAGGCCAGAAATTTCGCCAGCGTCACGGCCGATAAACGGTGAGCCTTCACGTTCCACCGCAGCATGAAGCTGTACGCCTGGCGTTTGATGGATAAGGCGAATCAATGTCTGCCCCATACGCCCGGCGGCACCCACCACCACCAGCTTCATACCATCAACGCTCATGCCACCCTACCTATCCTTTGTGGATTAAAGACCGCGAACGCCAGTCGCCTGAAGATTGTTGAGACGAGCGTAAAGACCATCTTCCTGACGCGCAAGCGTCTCGTGTACACCCTCTTCCACAACCAGACCGTCATTCATGACGATGATTTTGTCCGCCTTGACCACGGTCGACAGGCGGTGCGCAATGACAATAACCGTGCGCCCGTTCATGGCGGTATCAAGGGCCTTCTGAACAACGGCTTCCGATTCCGTGTCGAGCGCGGAGGTGGCTTCGTCAAGCAGCAGAATGGGTGCGTTGCGCACCAGTGCGCGCGCAATCGACAGGCGCTGGCGTTGGCCGCCGGAGAGCGTCATGCCGTTTTCACCAACCGGTGTCTCGTACCCCTGCGGCTGCGCGATAATGAAGTCATGCGCGAACGCCAGTCTCGCGGCTTCTTCAATTTCCTCATCGGTCGCTTCAGGACGACCGTAGCGAATATTGTCGCGGATCGTGCCTTCAAAAAGGTAGGGCTGCTGCGAGACATAAGCGAGGTTCTGGCGCACAGACATCGTCGTTACATCAGCGATGTTTTGACCATCTATCAATATCGCGCCGCCATTTGGATCGTAAAAACGCGGAATGAGATTGATGATCGTCGACTTGCCGGCACCAGACGGACCAACAAGCGCGGTGGTTTTTCCACCTTCGGCAATAAAGCTGACGCCCTTTAGAATTTGACCGCCGTCCTTGTAAGAAAACACGACGTCACGCAACTCAACGGTCGCGTTTGCTATCGTCAGCGGCTGCGCGTCTGCTTTCTGGCGCTGTACCGGTTCCATGTCGAGGATGTCGTAGATCATCTGGGCGTTGACGACTGCGCGCTCCAGCGAAATCTGCACGCGCGCAAGCCGGCGTGCAGGGTCATAGGCTAGGAGGAGAGCCGTGACGAAAGCAAAGAATGCACCTGGTGGCACATTGTCATAGATGGCCCGGTAGGCAGCGTAGGCAAGAACGCCAGATACGGCGAGGCCTGCGATGGTTTCCGTCAATGGCGCACTTTTTTCGGTCAGTCGGGCAATACGATTTGCACGCCACTCGGCGGAATCAATGACCCTGTCGACGCGGTTTTCCAGCTGCCTTTCCATGGTGAAGGCTTTGACGATGGCTATGCCTTGCAGCGTCTCTTGCATTGCGCCGAGCACGCGACTGTTGAGGATGACGGCGTCGCGCGTGGCAGTACGCAGACGCTTGGAGATATAGCGCAGACCCAAGACCAAAGGCGGCACGATAAAGACGATGACGATCGAAAGAACGGGATCTTTTATGATCATCACGGCAACCAGCGCGATGAATGTCAGGAGATCGCGGGCAACCGTTGTGACAGTCAGGTTCATGACATCACGAATACCGCCAATATTCTGGCTGACCTGTGCAGCAAGGTGAGCGGAACGGGACTCGCTGAGATATCCCACCGACAACGTCATGAGATGGGAGAACAATCGCTTCTGATATCGCGCGACAATATTATTGCCGATTTTAGACAGCGCCACCGACTGCCCGTAAGTTGCCAGACCACGGATAAAAAATGCTGCGAAGATAGACGCGCAAATGATCCACACGAGATCTGCCCGCCTGTTGACGAAGGCCTCGTTGATGATGGAGTCCATGATCCAGGCCGTAAAGGCCGTCGTACCGGCAACGGTCAGCAGGCAGAAAATTGCAAAAGCATAGCCCGAAATATGATCGCGGGCGTTTTCTGCAAAAATACGCTTCAGGACTGACGTAATTGTATCGGTATCCACAGCATGCCGTTTTTTGGCGGTCTTCACGTTTCATCCACCTTGTGCGGTTTGGAGCAGGCAGGCTGCCCATTCAACCGGCGTCTATATCCACTTGGTCCTGTTTTGGCCAGTCCCGACTTGGTGCCTACCCTTGCCAGCGCCTGCCATCCAGCGTCAGGCCGAAGTCGCCGGGTGTTCGGGCGTAGGTGGAAAGGCCAGCAAGCGCGGCCTGTGGATGCGTCACGACATGGGTTGGAATGCTGCGCATCAGCGCGCTGTGTGGTGCCTTGTCTTCGAAGGCCGCGCGAAATTCCGGCAATTTTAGTGCCGGGATGATTTTCTGCGAGATGCCGCCGGCAAGATAAACCCCGCCACGCGCCATGAAAATCAATGCCAGATCGCCCGCGAGCCGACCGAGATAGCTGCTGAACAAGGAAAGCGTCTCTTTTGCCTGCGGGTTTTCTCCGCTCAAACCCGTGGCCGTGACGTCTGCAGGGTCAGAAAAGACGGGCGTTATGCCATCGGCTGCACAAATGGCGCGGTAAAGATTGACCAGCCCGCGTCCGCATAAAATCTGCTCGCCTGCGATACGGCCTTCAATGGTGTCGAGATGTGGAAACACCTGATAGTCGCGTGCACTGCGCGGACCGATATCGATATGACCACCTTCGCCGGGTACCGGAAACCACATATTGCGGGCGTAAACGAGACCAGCGACACCAAGCCCGGTGCCGGGTCCAAGCACGACGCGTGACGCCATCATATCAGGATGGGCAGGGCCGATGGTTTCTCTGCTGTCGCCACCGAGAGACGCTATGGCGAGAGCCTGCGCTTCGAAATCATTGATAACGATAACGTCTTTAAGACCGAGGTTGACGAGCATCTCTCTGGGTTTGACAACCCAATGGCAATTGGTCAGCGGTATCTCATCGGTCTCGATCGGACCGGCGACGGCAAGGATCGCTGAGACGGGCAGCAATGCGGTATGCTTCAGCACCGCATTTTGAATCGCGTCATCAATAGACGTGTAATCGGCGGTCTTGACGCTCGTCAGTTGGGTGGGCTGGGCGTTCGCATCCGGCAAAATGGAGAAGCGCGCATTGGTGCCGCCGATGTCTCCGATGAGAATCGGAAAGGAAAGTGTGTCGTTCTGCATCGCTGCTCCTGGATCGCCGGGATATCTCAACGTGTTGACTGAAAATCGGTAAGCTGTTCGGCCGTGGCGCGGTTCAAGGCCATGGGAATGTCGTAGACGGTCGCAAGGCGCGTCAGGGCCTTGACATCAACGTCGTGCGGTAGGGAAGAGAGTGGGTCGATGAAAAAGATCAGCATATACACGTCGCCCGTCGCAATCATCGCGCCGATCTGCTGATCGCCACCAAGCGGTCCACTTTTCAGGCGCACGACATTCAATTCTGGACAGGCATCCTGCACGCGGCCACCTGTGGTGCCGGTGGCAACGATTCTGAACTGAGACAGTGCAACTTGATGCCGACGGGCGAAATCCGCCATGTCGTCTTTTTTCTGGTCATGCGCGATCAAAGCGATACAGCGTTGCCCGGTCATATGGTCTCTGCGCCCCAGCCTTGTTCAGATCGCATTGTCTAAATCGATTTGAAGCCTTCTAGCGCAACTTTGCACCATTTGGAAAGCCGGATACGCTCAATTCGATGACGGGCGTGAGGATGGCCGCGGCACATCCGCAGGCGGCATAGGTCCACCCGAACCAGAAGCCTGCGGGACAATCTGTTGGGCCTGAGACGGGGCGTACGAGTTTTGAGCGGCATTGCTTGCCCTGCCAGCCGCAGGCGCGGCAGCGATTGCAGCGCAGGCTTTCGGCAGATCGGACACCATCATCGGACGCGGTGGCTTTGGCGGCTTGGCATTGGGGTCTTTCTTCGGCGTGGCCCAAGGTTCTTTCGTGAACCACCAAGCCAGCGACTTGTCACAGCCATCCCCTGCGCCGACAGGGGCCTGTGGCTTGCAGTTGGGTGCACCGGGCGGGCATTCCAGACGCACATGGAAATGCTCGTCATGCCCGTAGATCGGCCTGATCTTACCCATGAAGGTGCGGTCACCGGTCCATGTCTGGCATAGCTTCTGCTTGATGGCCGGGTTGACGAAGATGCGCTCTACCTGCGGATAGCTCGCCGCCATCATCACCAGCTTGGCATTGAGCGGAGACCATTTGCGGTCATCGACCGTCAGGAATTTGCTTTTGTCGAGCATGGAGATGAAGGGCGTGCTCTCGCGTTGCTCGGCACTCATGACTTGATTTGGCATTTGTCGCCACCAGATGTCGGCGTCGAGACCTATCTGGTGCGATGCATGGCCGGTCAGCATCGGCCCGCCACGCGGCTGCGAAATATCGCCGATCAAAAGGCCTGGCCAGCCGATCTTTTGTGCGTCTTGCGCAAAGCGTTCAATGAAGGAAATCATCTGCGGCTGGCCCCAGCGGCGGTTACGCGAAAGCCGCATAGCCTGGAAACCCTGGCCTTCGGTGGGAAGTGCCACGGCACCAGACTGGCACCCCTTTGCATAGGAACCATAAGATGCGGAAGGACCCGTAGATGGCAGGGAGATGTTGCCAAAGACCTGCTTGGCAGGGGCGTCTTGCGCAAAGGCTGGAACGCCATCCATGACCAGCATTGAGATCATCGAGAGTGCCAGGAGTGATGCCTTGCCCACGCCGCTTGCCAGTTTTTCCATGTCGTCCGCCGCCTGCGATGCTTGAAATGATTCTGTAGGAAATATTACGCTGGAACGCGAATTTGGTGAAAGCATGTTTGCCGATTTCTACGGCATAAACTGCTTGTGAGCCAAATCCCCTATATTTTGCCAATGTTTGTCTTATGGTGCACGGCAATGAAAACGAAAAGGACTGTCGCTTAATGGCATTGGCAACGTTGAAATCCGGTTTGTTCGCTCTGGCTGCCGTATCCTTAATTTGCGTCCCTGTGCCGGGAAATGCGCAGGAGGGTACCAACTGGCGCAGTGGTATTTCAACTGTCGGTGAGTTGAAGCATCCCAACGGTTTCGAACGTTTTGACTACGTTAATCCAGAGGCACCAAAGGGCGGGACGCTGCGTCTGTCGACAGCGGGTACGTTCGATACGGTCAACCCCTTGCTGGCAAAGGGTGAACTCGCGACCGGCCTCGGCCTTGTCTTCGATACGCTTATGAAATCATCCGAGGAGGAACTCTCATCGTCCTACGGACTGCTGGCCGAATCGGTCAGTTTTCCCGATGATTTATCGAAGGTGACTTACCGGCTTCGAAAAGAAGCAAAGTGGGCTGATGGGCAACCGGTCACGGCTGAAGACGTGGTGTTCAGTTTTGAGAAGTCGAAAGAGCTGAGCCCGCAACTGGCTACCTATTACACCAACGTCACCAAGGCCGAAGTGACGGGTGAACGCGAAATCACCTTCACCTTCGATGAGACGAACAACAAGGAACTGCCACAGATCGTTGGACAGTTGCTGATCGTGCCGAAGCATTGGTGGGAGGCAACAGGGGCTGACGGTAAACCACGCGATATATCCCGAGGCACGCTGGAGCCCGTCATGGGTTCCGGGCCCTATAAGATAGCGTCTATCGCGCCAGGCTCCAGTATCACATATGAACTGCGTGACGATTATTGGGGCAAGGACCTCAACGTCAATGTCGGCCAGAATAATTTCAAGACAATTGCCTATACCGTGTTTGCAGATCAGGACGTGGAATTTCAGGCGTTCAAGTCTGCAAATGTCGATTACCGTCAGGAGCAATCATCCAGTCGCTGGATGACGGGTTACGACATTCCTGCCGTAAAAAATGGGCAGATCAAGCGCGAGCAGCTGCCGAATGCGTTCCGCTCGGTTGGCGTCATGCAGGCCCTAGTGCCAAACGGTCGGCGTGAAAAATTACAAAATCCGAAACTGCGTCAGGCGCTGAACTATGCTTATGATTTCGAAGACCTGAACAGAACTCTGGCCTACGGGCAGCTCAAACGCGTCAACAGCTTCTTTTGGGGCAGCGAGCTGGCATCCTCCGGTCTCCCTACGGGCAAAGAGCTGGAGATACTAAATGAGCTGAAAGACAAGGTGCCTGCTGAAGTCTTCACGACAGAGTTTCACAATCCCGTTGGCGGCGATCCGGCAAAGCAACGTGATAATCTTCGTGAAGCGGTCAAGCTCATGAAGGAAGCGGGATATGAACTTCGCGGTAATCGTATGGTGGACGCCAAAACCGGAAAACAGCTGGATATCGAGTTTCTGATCGATTCTCCCGGTCTTGAGCGGACAATTCTCCCCTACATTCAGAACCTCAAAAAAATCGGCATCAATGCGACCATTCGCAGTGTCGATGCTTCGCAATATACCAATCGCGTCCGCAGCTTTGACTTTGACGTCATCATGAAGGTTTGGGCGACGGCACCAAACCCCGGAAACGAGCAGGCCGACTTCTGGGGATCGGCTGCGGCCGATAGGCAGGGCTCGAACAATGTCGCTGGCATCAAGAACCCAGCAGTCGACGCACTTGTTCGCAAGGTCATTTTTGCAGCAAATCGCGAAGATCAGGTCGCTGCTGCCCGCGCGCTGGATCGCGTGTTGTTGGCGAATGCTTACGTCATCCCGCAATTTTATCGCGGCGAAACGTCAATTGCTTACTGGAACACAATCGTTCGACCACAGACGCTTCCTGAATACGGCATAGGTTTTCCGACCGCCTGGTGGTCTGCGAATGCCGGAAAATAACGCAGGCCTTGCTTTATAAGCCAAGCCTTGATTCACATGAGCGATAACGAATCACGCCGCCTGCGGTATTCTCCGCAGGCCCGAAAGGAAACGGTTTGACGAAGCCGATGACAGCCGAGCCTCTTGCCATGCTGGGACGCGCCTAATGGGTGCTTATATTCTGCGGCGTCTTGCCCTGATGATACCGACCATCATCGGCATCATGGGCATTTCCTTTCTCGTCATCCAGTTTGCGCCCGGCGGCCCGGTCGAGCAGGTCGTTGCCCAGCTGTCCGGCTCCGGCGACAGCGCGTCTGACCGTCTATCCGGCGGTGGCGACCTCATGGGTGGCGGGGTGGATGAAAGCGGTTCGAAATATCGTGGCGCGCAGGGGCTGGACCCGGAACTGATTGCCAAACTTGAAAAGCAGTTCGGTTTCGACAAGCCGCCTTTGACCCGCTTTCTGGAGATGATGTGGAATTACATCCGCTTCGATTTCGGCGACAGCTTCTTCCGCAATTCCTCCGTCATCGACCTCATCATCGATAAGCTGCCGGTGTCGATCTCGCTCGGTTTCTGGATATTGATCATCTCCTACGCTATCTCGATCCCGCTCGGCATCAAGAAGGCTGTTTCGGATGGATCGAGATTCGATGTCTGGACATCGGGTATCGTCATCGTCGGTTATGCGGTGCCGAGCTTTCTGTTCGGCATTCTGTTGATCGTGGTGTTTGCTGGTGGTTCGTTCTTCGACTGGTTCCCGTTGCGGGGGCTGACGTCTGACAATTTTGCGCAACTGACGTGGTGGCAGAAGATCATCGACTATTTCTGGCACTTGGCGCTGCCGCTAACTGCGCTCGTTCTCTCAGCCTTTGCCACGACGACACTGCTGACCAAGAATTCCTTCATTGATGAAATCAAGAAGCAATATGTGGTCACGGCCCGTGCCAAGGGCTTGTCGGAACGCAAGGTGCTCTACGGCCACGTCTTCCGCAACGCCATGCTAATCGTCATTGCCGGTTTCCCCGGTGCTTTCATCTCGGCTTTCTTCACCGGTTCGCTTTTGATCGAAAACATCTTCTCGCTGGATGGCTTGGGGAGGCTCGGTTACCTCTCGGTCGTCAACCGTGATTACCCGATCGTGTTCGGAACGCTGTTCATCTTCTCGCTGATGGGCCTCGTCGTCAGCCTTATCTCCGACATGATCTACACCTGGATCGATCCGCGCATCGACTTCGAGCGGAGGGATGTGTGATGACCGTGACAACGTCTGCAATTACCGACGCGCCACCACAAAAGCGACCGTTCTTCTCGCCCACAAGCGTGCGGCGCTGGCAGAATTTCAAGGCAAACCGGCGCGGCTACTGGTCCTTCTGGCTGTTCCTCCTGATCTTCGGCCTCAGCCTGTTTGCTGAGTTTCTGGCCAACGACAAACCGATCATCGCCTTCTACAAGGGCGAGATTTTGGTGCCTGTGATGGTGGATTATCCGGAAGAGAAATTCGGCGGTTTCCTGGCGCAGACGGATTATAAATCCTCCTTCATTCAGGATGAAATCAACGCCAATGGCTGGATGGTCTGGCCACCGATCCGCTATTCCTACCAGACGGTGAACTCAAATATTCCGCATTCCGCACCCACGGCACCCTTCTGGCTGATGGATGCGCAGGAACGTTGCTCCGGTTATCCGCAAGGCGCGGCCGATCCCGGCTGTACGCTCGGCAATCTCAATTGGCTGGGCACCGACAATCAGGCGCGCGATGTCGCTGCCCGTGTGATTTACGGCTTCCGCATATCGGTGCTGTTCGGACTTGCTCTTACAATCGCTTCGGCCATTGTCGGTGTCAGCGCCGGTGCGGTGCAGGGCTATTTCGGAGGATGGACTGACCTTTTGATGCAGCGTTTCATCGAGATCTGGTCGTCGATGCCGGTGCTCTACATCCTGCTGATCATCGCGGCCATCCTGCCGCCCGGCTTTTTCGTGCTGCTGGGCATCATGCTGCTGTTTTCCTGGGTCGGCTTCGTCGGCATCGTGCGCGCCGAGTTTCTGCGGGCCAGAAACTTCGAATATGTCAACGCCGCCCGCGCGCTTGGCGTCGGCAACGGCACCATCATGTTTAGGCACCTGCTGCCCAATGCCATGGTCGCGACGCTGACTTTCCTGCCCTTCATCCTGTCCGGCTCGATCACGACGCTCACCTCTCTCGACTTCCTCGGCTTCGGCATGCCGCCCGGCTCTCCCTCGCTGGGCGAACTGATCGCGCAGGGCAAGAACAACCTTCAGGCTCCATGGCTGGGGCTGACGGCCTTCTTCACCATGTCGATCATGCTGTCGCTGCTGATTTTTGTCGGTGAAGCGGTGCGAGACGCCTTCGATCCGAGAAAGACGTTCCGATGAGTGCCGTAAAGGATACGATGACCGCTCCGCTTCTATCCGTCCGCGACCTCTCCGTAGCCTTCCATCAGGGTGGCAAGGAGAGTGTGGCTGTCGATCATGTGTCGTTCGACATCATGCCCGGCGAGATCGTCGCGCTGGTGGGTGAGTCGGGCTCAGGAAAATCAGTAACGGCGAATTCCATTTTGAAGCTCTTGCCCTATCCGGCGGCCAGCCATCCCTCGGGGCAGATCCTGTTCGAGGGCAAGGACTTGCTCAACGCCTCGATGCGCGAACTTCGCGCGGTTCGTGGCAACGATATCACCATGATCTTTCAGGAGCCGATGACCTCGCTCAATCCGCTGCACAGCATCGAGCGGCAGATTGGCGAAATCCTCGAGCTTCATCAGGCCATCACCGGTATGGAGGCGCGCAAGCGGACGCTGGAACTGTTGTTGCAGGTCGGCATTCGCGAGCCGGAAAAGAGATTGAAGGCCTATCCCCACGAATTGTCCGGCGGCCAGCGCCAGCGTGTGATGATTGCCATGGCGCTCGCCAACCGGCCGAAACTGCTGATCGCCGACGAACCGACGACGGCGCTGGATGTGACGGTACAGGCGCAAATCCTGGAACTGTTGGGCGATTTGAAGAACCAGCATGACATGTCCATGCTGTTCATCACCCACGATCTCGGCATCGTGCGCAAATTTGCCGACCGCGTGTGCGTGATGACCAAGGGCAAAATCGTGGAGACAGGCACGGTCGAGCAGGTCTTTACCGATCCACAGCACGCCTATACCCGCCACCTTCTGGCCGCAGAACCCAAGGGCGAACCGCCGCTATCCGATAGCAGCAAGCCTGTCGTGATGCAGGGAGACGATATCAAGGTCTGGTTCCCGATCAAGGCCGGGCTGATGCGCAAGGTTGTGGATCACGTCAAGGCGGTGGATGGCATCGATATCACGCTGCGCGCCGGTCAGACTGTGGGCGTGGTGGGCGAATCCGGCTCGGGCAAGACGACGCTGGGACTGGCGCTGTCGCGGCTGATTTCCTCCAAGGGGCGTATCAGCTTCATCGGCCAATCCATCGATGGTTATTCCTATGCGATGATGAAGCCGCTCAGAAACCGGCTTCAGGTGGTGTTTCAGGACCCCTATGGTTCGCTCAGCCCCCGTATGTCGGTGGGTGAAATCATCGCCGAAGGTCTGCGGGTGCATGAAAAGTCGCTGTCTGCGGATGAGCGCGACCGGCGTGTGGCGCAGGCGCTGGATGAGGTGGGCCTCGATACCGCCACTCGTTGGCGCTTCCCGCACGAATTTTCCGGTGGTCAGAGGCAGCGTATCGCCATTGCCCGCGCCATGGTGCTCAAACCGCGCTTCGTCATGCTGGACGAGCCGACATCGGCGCTGGATATGAGCGTCCAGGCGCAAGTCGTGGACCTGCTGCGGGATTTGCAGGCCCGGCACGATCTGGCCTACCTCTTTATCAGCCATGACTTGAAGGTCGTCAAAGCACTGGCCAACGACATGATCGTCATGCGTCATGGCAAAGTGGTGGAGAGCGGACCGGCGAAATCGATTTTCGAAGCGCCGAAAGAGGACTACACGCGGGCGCTGATGGCGGCGGCTTTCAATATCGAGGCGGTCAAGACGGCAGCGATCAGCGAGTAGGCGTTTTCAAGAACGCGCTGGCCTTCTTGGGCCAGCCCACGTACGATACAACGAGAACGTGGAAAACAATGAGGCGTGATGTCATCATGACGGCGCGATATATACTTTATCAGCTTGTGGATGCTTTCCGTTAGCGACTCTGCCGCGAACCGAAGATGAAACAACCTGCTGGTGAATGATGGTCGATATTGATTACGCAAAAAGATTTTTTGAAGAAAACCCCGATATTGAAATTCTCGAAGCCTTTGTCATCGATGTGAACGGCGTGCCGCGCGGCAAATGGATACCGCGTGAACGCGCCATCGATGTGCTGGAAAAAGGCATGGCCGTTCCCCGCTCGGTCTACGCGCTTGATATCTGGGGCCGCGACGTGAATGCAGCCGGCCTTGCTGAAGGCACCGGCGATCCTGATGGTCTGTGCTTTGCCGTGCCCGAAACGCTGTCGCGCGTGACATGGCTGGGGCGCCCCACGGCGCAGGTTTTGCTAGCCATGAAAGACCCTGATGGCAACGGCTTTTACGGCGATCCACGCAATGTACTGGCGCAGGTGCTGGCAGGCTTTACCCGTCGCGGGTTAACGCCGGTCGTTGCCACGGAACTCGAATTTTATCTGATCGACCCTGTCCGCTCCGCCCTCGATCCCGTTCGCCCGCCGCGTAGTCGCGAGGGTCGCTGGCATACGGGCCAGACGCAGGTTCTCTCCATTTCGGAATTGCAGGATTTCGAGGGAGTCTTCCACGATATCTCGACGGCTTGCCGCGCGCAGAATGTCGGGGCTGATACGACCCTGCGTGAAAACGGGCCGGGCCAGTATGAAATCAACCTCAACCATGTGCCGGATGCCCTTCGGGCGGCAGACGATGCGGTGTTCCTGAAGCGCATCGTCAAGGGTGTGGCGCGCAAGCATGAGCTTGATGCCACCTTCATGGCCAAGCCTTACGGCATGCAGGCGGGCAATGGCATGCATGTGCATTTTTCCATGCTGGACAGGGATGGCAACAATATCTACGCGGGCGAAAACGGGCCGTCCGAAGCGCTGATGCATTCCGTTGGCGGCCTTCTGGAGAATATGGGAGAGAGCATGGCGGTGTTTGCGCCGCATGCCAATTCCTACCGTCGCCTGCGCCCCAGCGAACACGCGCCGACCTATGCGTCCTGGGGTATCGATAACAGATCTGCTGCCGTGCGCGTCATCGTGGCGAGCAAGCCTGCGACCCGCATCGAACACCGAGTCGCCGGTGCCGACACCAACCCCTATCTGGTGCTGGCCATGATCCTGAGTGCGGCCCTTGCCGGCATGAAGGAAAAGCGCCAGCCGGGTGGTGCGATCTCCGGCGACAGTCATGCCGTCAACCACGAGCCGCTGCCGACGAACTGGGATTATGCGCTTCAGCGTTTTACCCGCTCCAGCTTTGCCTATGCAACCTTCGGCCAGAAATATCGTACGCTATACTCAGCCTGCAAACAGCAGGAATTGTCCGAATTTTCGCTACGCGTGACCGACGTCGAATACGACGCCTATATCAGGACGGTGTAATATGGCTCAAGTGACTGACACTCCAAATCCTGGCCACACCACGTCGTGGTACGCGGCGTCTGCCAACACCAAGACCGTTCGCACCGCGCTTCAGGGCGATCAGGATGCGGATGTCTGCATCATTGGCGCAGGCTTTACCGGCCTGTCGGCTGCTCTGGAACTGGCACAAAAGGGGTTCTCGGTTATTGTGCTAGAGGGCGAGCGGGTCGGCTTCGGCGCGTCCGGGCGCAACGGCGGCCAGATCGTCAACGGCTATAGCCGTGACCTTCACACGATTGCCCGGCGTTACGGCGCGCAGAAGGCCGCGCAGCTGGGCGCAATGTCGCTCGAAGGCGGGCAGATCATCCGTGAACGCGTGGCGAAATACGAGATCGATTGTGATCTTGTCGATGGCGGCTTCTTTGCAGCGTTCACGCCCAAACAGATCACCGAAATGGCTGCCAACAAGGGCAATTGGGAAAAGCACGGCCATACCGGGCTCGAAATGGTCTCCAAGGCCGAGGTCGGGAAATACGTGAAGTCAGATCGCTATGCCGGCGGCATGATCGACCGTTTCGGCGGGCATATTCATCCGCTGAATTACGTTCTGGGCGAAGCGGCAGCGATAGAGCGACTTGGTGGGCGTATCTTCGAAAACTCGCGCGTTATCGCGGTTGAGCAGGGCACAAACCCGGTGGTGCGCACCGCGCAAGGTAAGGTCGCGGCCAAATATGTGCTGGTCTGCGGCAACGCCTATCTCGGCGGTTTGCTGCCAGAAATCGGTGAGCGGATGATGCCGGTGTCGAGCCAGGTGATGGCGACTGAACCGCTGGATGCCGCGCTGATCGAAGAGTTGTTGCCTGCCAATTATTGCGTCGAGGATGCTAATTACATCCTCGATTATTACCGCCGCACCTCTGATAACCGCCTGCTTTATGGTGGCGGTATCGGTTATGGCGGCAGTGATCCGGCAGACCTCACCAGCGTCATCCGCCCCAATATGCTGAAGACGTTCCCGCAATTGCAGAACACCAAGATCGATTTTGCCTGGAGCGGCAATTTCGCGCTGACGCTGACCCGTATTCCGCATATCGGACGCCTTTCGCCAAACGTCTATTTCTCCCACGGCGATAGCGGCCACGGGGTGACGACGACGCAACTGCTGGGCAAGATATTGGGCGAAGCGGTTGCGGGCCATGCGGAACGCTTCGATGTCTGGTCGTCGCTGCCAAACTACCCGTTCCCTGGCGGCAAGACATTCCGTGTGCCGCTGACCATGCTTGGCGCATGGTGGTATGGCCTTCGCGACAAGCTCGGAGTTTAGCGGCTAAAGGGCGGCAGCCAGTCCCTTTAGAGCATTCTCGGTGATCTCTTCAGGCGTGGCGTCGATGCTAACTGTAACGACGCCTGGCTCACCGGTCGGAACTTCCAGCGTCGCCAGCTGTGTCTGAAGCAGCGAGAGTGGCATGAAATGGCCCGTGCGCGCACCCATGCGCTCGGTCAAAAGCGCTTCGCTTCCTTCCAGATAGACGAAGGCCAATGGCCCGCCGCAGGCGTCTCGGAGGCGATCCCGGTAGGTCTTCTTGAGCGCAGAGCAGGATACAACGATGCCATCTGCCTCGTAGCCCTTGTGCAACTCCGCGCCCACGAGATCGAGCCATGGCCAGCGATCGTCGTCGTTAAGCGGCTGCCCCGCAGCCATCTTGTCGACACTGGATTGCGGATGAAGCTTGTCGCCTTCCATGAACGGAACGCCCAATTGCTCGGCCAGTTCTTCTCCGACCGTTGACTTGCCGCAACCGCTGACGCCCATCACGATGATTGCTTGTTTCACGAGTACCTCTGCATCCTAAGATCAATCCTATCCGCCTACCGTATTAGGAAGCGGAGTGGAAACTTTTTACACATATCCGAATTGGCGGGAATACAAACTCAGTAGCCCGCCCGCCGAGCCGCCTTCACCTCCAGTATCGATAGCCCGCTATGGATCAACACGGCAAGTGCTCCGACAATCAGACCACCTTGAAGAATGAAGGCGAGGTTGTTTGATTGCAGGCCGGCAATGATCACCTCACCCAGCGTTCTGGCTGCCACGGTTGATCCGATGGTGGCCGTTGACAGGCTGATGACGGCAGACAACCTGATCCCGGCCAGAATAGCCGGAAGCGCCAGCGGCAGTTCAACCCGCCATAAGCGCTGAAATCCGGTCATGCCCACACCCCGTGCCGCTTCGACCACGGGTTGGGGTAGTGTCGTCAGGCCCGTCAGCGTGTTTTCGAAGATGGGTAGCAGTGCATAGAGAAAAAGCGCAATCAGCGTCGGCTTTTGGCCGAAGCCCATAATCGGGACGGCCAGTGCCAGCACTGCGACCGGCGGAAAGGTCTGGCCAATATTGACGATACTGCGCGACAGCGGCAGGAATTCCTTGCCGAATGGTCTGGTCACCAGAATGGCGAGCGTTACGGCGATGACGATGGCGGCACCGGTCGCAATCGCGACCGTTCCAATGTGAGACAGCGTCAAAGACAAAAGATTCGCCTGAATATAGATGGCGGGGGCACCCGACTGAACCAAAGGCCTGAATAGTGGCTCAAAGACCTCCGGCCTCATGAGAAACACGATGAGCACGATGCTGAGCGCCGTCAGCAGAAAAGGTCCGGAGCGGATGGTCATAACCGGCCCGTCGCGTTTTGCAGCAGGGTTTCACGGCGAATGCGCCCCGCTTTCTGCCCGTCGGGCCCGGTCACGGGTAAAGCATCACATCCTGCCCATAGCATCGCAGACAGTGCATCGCGTTGACTTGTGGTCGCGGGCAAGGGTTCACCGTCCGCTTCACCCGGCTCGGTGATATCCCAAACCGTAGCGACAGACAGCAGCCGGAGGGGTCTTTCACGCTCGCCAATCATGGTGCGGACGAAATCTGTTGCCGGCTTCAGCACAAGATCTGCGGGCGGCCCGTACTGAACGATCTTGCCCCTGTCCATGACGGCAATTCTGTCAGCCAGATGAAAAGCCTCGTCCATATCATGCGTGACTAGGACGATCGTCACGCCGAGCTTTTTCTGGATGGTGAGCAGATCGTCCTGCGCCTTGGCACGGATAATGGGATCGAGCGCGCCAAAGGGTTCATCCATCAAAAGAATGTTGGGTTCTGCTGCCAGCGCCCGCGCAACGCCTACGCGCTGTTGCTGCCCGCCCGAGAGTTCGCTCGGAAACCGCTTGCCATAAAGCGAAGGATCGAGCTGAAAGAGTTGAAGGAGCTCCGACACTTTGGCATCTATCCTGTCCCGCTCCCAACCCAGCAATTCCGGGACTGTGGCGATGTTTTGCGCGACAGTGCGGTGAGGAAAAAGACCGTGCCCCTGAATGGCGTAACCGATGCTACGGCGAAGCTTGTGGCCGGGCATGTCCAGAATATTGTGTCCGTCAATGAGGATAGCGCCGGAGGATGGCTCGACCAGACGGTTGATCATGCGCAGCAGCGTGGTCTTCCCCGAACCGGATGTTCCCACGATGACGGTGATGCTACGCGCCTCGATCGTCAGCGAAACATCATCCACCACGGTAACGCCATCATAGTTTTTGCTGAGATTTTGCACCTCAATCATGGGCGTCGTCCCCGTTTGAAAAGATCGCCCTCGATAAGAGCATCGAGCAGGATGGCTGCTGTGAAGCCGAGAATGACTGTCGGAATGGTACCAAGCAGCACGAGGTCCATCGCCGTTTGCCCGATACCCTGAAAGACAAAGACACCAAAACCACCTCCGCCGATCAGAGCGGCGATGGTGGCGAGTCCGATATTTTGTACGAGGACGATGCGAATGCCGGTCAGGATAATCGGTAGCGCCAACGGAAACTCGATTTTGAGGAGCCGTTGCCAGCTTTGCATGCCCAACCCCCGAGCAGCATCTGTCACGGAATTCGGCACACCTTCCAGCCCCACGACGGTGTTGGAAACGACTGGCAGAAGCGAATAGAGAAACAGCGCAACAAAAGCCGGTGCCATGCCGATGCCGCGGATACCCATATCGGACGCCCCTGGAACATTGGCGGCGATCCACCCCAGAGGCCCAATCAGCAATCCGAAAAGCGCAATCGAAGGAATAGTCTGAACGATGTTGAGTGTGTTCAGTAAGCCTGCACGCAGTTTTTCGACCTTGTGACAGAGAACGCCCAGAGGAATTCCAATTGCAGACGCGGCAACCAGCGAACCGATCGCCAGTTGCAGATGCCGCCACGCTTCCGTCCAGAATATATCAGCGCGAGCGGCATATTCCTTCATGACGGACAGGCCATTCCACTGACCGGACAGAATGATGCCTGTCGATATTGCAAGGGCCGCGAGGAGAAGCAGAACGCGCACATAGGGCTTGGGATCAAGCCTCGCGATCGTGTCCGTCACCATCAGGGCCAAGCCGGCAAACATCAGCCAGAAGCCGCTTGCCGGTGAAACCCGCGCATAAGTGTTGTCTGGGGGTGTCAGGTGAGATGCGGCGAGGCCGATCAGGACCATCAGCGTACAGAGTGCGAGCAGCGATGCGGCAAGCTTCAGTTTTATGCCGACACGGAAGAAGGCAGCAATGGCTGCGATGAGAATGATTGCAATGAGTGTGTAAGAGGCGCTTGCCGGAAGCGCGTCCACTATACCACGCGCGTCGCCCTGCACG
The DNA here is from genome assembly GCF_002915175.1 of Agrobacterium rosae. GTDB lineage: Bacteria > Pseudomonadota > Alphaproteobacteria > Rhizobiales > Rhizobiaceae > Agrobacterium > Agrobacterium rosae. The sequence continues at coordinate 163,999 of NZ_NXEJ01000001.1, forward strand.
ATGCGGTTTGCGCGGAACGTCACGAAGGGCAGCGCGGAAACCGCGTAAATCAGAATGCAGGCGATGACCACCCCGACCTTATCAGGCAGGATGGTCAAACGCATTGGCTGATTGAGTGCGCGCTGCAAGTCGGCGCTCTTATTTCAAGAGGCCGCTTTTCGTCAGAAAGTCCGTGGCAACGGTTTTTGCCTGTTCGCCACCCACCTGTACCCGCGCGTTCAGCTCTTGAAGCGTCGCAAGATCGAGCTTCTCGAAGACTGGCTTCAATATCTGTTCGATATCAGGATGCTGCTTCAATACGTCTTCACGGATGATTGGTGCAGGCTGGTAGACCGGCTGCACGTTCTTGTCGTCTTCCAGCACGACGAGGCCAGAAGGGGCAATGCCGCCATCGGTGCCATAGACCATGGCTGCGTTGGCGTTGTTCGTCTGGTTGGCTGCGGCTGCAATGGTTGCCGCCGTATCACCGCCGGAAAGCGTGATCAGCTGCTCCGGTTTCAGCGTAAAGCCGTAGGTCTTTTGAAAGGCGGGAAGGGCTGCCGCGGAATTCACGAATTCCGATGATGCGGCGAGCACGATCTGTCCGCCGCCAGCGATGTATTCGCCGAGTTCGGTGAGCGTCTTTAGATTGTTCTTGTCGGCCACATCCTTGCGAACCGCGATGCCCCAGGTGTTATTGGCGGGCGAAGGCGTCAACCAGATGATTTTGTTGGCGTCATAGTCGAGTGTCTTGGCTTCTTCATAGGCTTTGGCCGCGTCTTTCCATAAAGGGTCATTGGCTTTTTCGAAGAAGTAAGCGGCGTTACCCGTATATTCCGGGTAGATGTCGATTTCGCCAGCTGTGATCGCCTTACGCACAACAGGTGTTGCGCCCAGCTGAATTCGGTCGGTGGTCTCGATATTGTTTTTGTTCAAGACAACAAGGATGATGTTGCCTAGAACACTGCCTTCTGTGTCGATCTTGGACGAAACGACGACCTGTGCCTGCGCGATTGAGGCATAAAGGGCGAGTGCCAGTCCAGCACCGGCCAATTTGATAAAACGCTTCATCAACGATCTCCATTCAGCGAGAGGGTGGAGGGAAAGTCGTCCTCGTGTCGATGTCAGCGATTGTTTCCCCGGTCCGGTGGTCCTAACGAGAAGCAGGCCGAAAGAGTTGCATTCGAACCTCAATTTATGCGCAGATTCTCACGGAGGGGTTCTGGCTTAATCTGGTTTCCTGCGCGCGTCCTTGCCCATCACCAATGGCATCAGCACCGAAAGAAACAACAGGCGCAAGACATGGTGGGAACCGACATAGGCGGTGTCGGCATGCATCATGACGGCCATAGCCGCCATGGTTTCCAGTCCTCCGGGTGCAAAGGCGATCATAACGGCATTAAGAGGTACACCGGTCAGCTTCGAAACGAGTATGGCGATAACCGAGGAAAGCAGCATGACGGCTATGGTCACAACGCCGCCCGCCAGGAACGCCTTTCGCATGTCACGCACAGATGCGCGGGAAAAACGAGTGCCGATCAAGCTGCCGAGAATAATGTAAGTCGGTTGGCTGAGCCAGCTCGGCACGCCACCATTGGTCAAACCGGTGATGTGGATGCCGATCGACACAGCGACGCCGCCTAGGAGCAGTGCTGCCGGAAAGCGCCAGCGCATGAAAATCCAGCCGACTGCAAGCGACGCAAGAATGGTCATGCCTAAAACGACAGGACTTATCGGTGGCGACAGAATGATCGGTTCTATGCTGATGAGGTCGAAATATTCAACGAGCAGCGGTACGGCGAGCGTCAGCGCCAACACGCGGACACTCTGAATGACGCTGACGGTTGCCAGATCGCTTTTTGTCTCGGCGGTGAGGCTGATGATGTAGCTGAGATGGCCGGGTGACGCGCCCAGCATCGCTGTCGTGCGATCATAGCCAAAACCATAGCGCAGAATCCAGAAGGCAATGTAGAGCAGCAGGACGACCGTAATCAGAACCGCCGCAAAACTCAGCGGCCATGTTCTGGCAGCGCCAATGACCTCCGGCGTCACGCTCGTTCCCATGGAAATGCCGACGACAACGAATGTGGCGTTTCGCAATAGGGGAGGGATCGACAGCTTCAAACCTGCCAGTCCGGCAAGGGTGACGGCAAGTGCCGGACCGCAAAGAAAAGGAGCGGGAAGACCAATGACGAAGGCGATGAGCGCGCCGATGCTGCCAATGATGATGGTCAGGATAAAGCTGTAAAGGTCTGGCTTGATGATCATTGCGAATACGAAGGGAATCGGAACAGGCGGAATATCGGTTTGTGCGCCCTTTAATCAGCCGTGGTCAACGTAAGAGCAAAAAGAAAAACCCGCAAACGAGGTTTGCGGGTATGACATTTTCAGTTCGTCAAGCTCAGGCTGCGGGGGCGGTTGCGGCAACCGCGACAGGTCGGCGCTTTGCCATGGTTTCTTCAAGGCCGAGTAGGAAGCTGATTTGTGGGCGTGCCTTGACCAGATCGTCGATCGAATACTGTGTCAAAACTTCGAAGAAGGCGTTGAGTGCCTTGCGTAGTGCAGAGTTCAATCCACAGCTATCAACAAGCGGGCACTCGACGGCACCATCTTCGAAACATTCCGCCATAGCAAAGCTGTCTTCGGTGACTTTGACGACATCGAACAGGCTGATCTTGTCCGCTGGCTTACCAAGCTTGACACCGCCGTTGCGGCCACGCACGGTTTCCACAAGGCCAGCCTTGTTCAGCGGCTGAAGGATTTTAAACAGAAACAACTCAGAAACGCCATAAGCCTTGGCGATTTCGGGAATACGGCTGAGGTTGCCTTCGTTGGCAGCGCAATACATCAACATGCGAACGGCATAATTGGTCTGTTTGGTCAAACGCATGCTGATCTCCTAATCCACTAATGTGGAGTCATATAGTCGCTTTTTCAGTTTAGAACAATTCCAGAAATAAAAAATCTGACAAGATTTGTCGTTCGTAAAATTGCCCCGTTGACCGTCCATTCGATTCATGAACAAACAACTCAAGAATCGAACTTATCGGAGGCGTTTTCCATGGCAAGCATGAAATCCGTGATTTATGCGATTGCGGCGGCATCGTTGGTTGCCAGTGGCGGAATGTCCACAGCTTTTGCGGGTGGCGAGGTCAATGTCTACTCCTATCGTCAGCCCGAGCTGATCCAGCCGCTGCTGGATGCCTTCACCAAGGAAACCGGCATCGAGGCCAATGTGCTGTTTTTGGACAAAGGGTTGGTGGAGCGCATTCAGGCGGAAGGCGTCAATTCTCCGGCAGATATTCTACTGACCGTAGATATCGCCCGCCTTGTCGAGGCCAAGGAAGGCAAGGTCACACAGCCTGTCCTCAACGATCCCGTTATCGAAAAGGACATACCGGCCAACCTTCGTGATCCTGAAGGCGAGTGGTTTGGCCTGACGACGCGCGGGCGTGTCGTCTACGCATCGAAAGACCGTGTTAGCCAGAAGGATATTACCTATGAAGAGCTTGCCGATCCGAAATGGAAGGGCAAGATCTGCATCCGTGATGGTCAGCATTCCTACAATATCGCGCTCTTTGCATCGATGATCGCCCATCATGGTGTGGATTATACCCGCACATGGCTGACGGCGCTCAAGAACAATCTGGCTCGCAAGCCCGATGGCACGGACCGCACCCAGGCGAAATCCATTTATTCCGGCGAGTGTGATATCGCGCTCGGCAACACCTATTATGTTGGCCTGATGCTGACCAACGAGCAGGAGCCAGAGGAAAAGGTCTGGGGCAACGCCGTTCGTGTGATCTTCCCCAATGCAAATGACCGGGGAACGCATGTGAATATCTCCGGCGTAGCGATGACGAAATACGCGCCGAACAAGGAAAATGCCTTGAAGTTGATGGAATTTCTGGCGTCAGGCGAAGCGCAGGAAATCTACGCCAAGCAGGTTTTCGAATATCCGGTAATTCCAGGCGGTCAGCCTTCGGAGGTGGTGAAGAACTTCGGGCCGATCAAGCCGGATACGCTATCGCTCACGGAAATCGCGGCTCACCGCAAGCAAGCGTCAGAACTGGTTGATGAAGTCGGCTTCAATGACGGTCCATCAAATTAGTCGCGTATCGAGCTTCAACGGCCGGTGTAAGTGCCGTCGTCAAGGCGGCACGATCTCAGTGATCAGCGACGTTTGCGCCGCAGGCGGATGACCACGTCGACATGGGCGATTTCCATGCCTTCTGGTGGCTCCGGCAGATTGCCGATCTGCAGGTTGTTGACGGGTATATCCAAGACCTCGTTTTCACCTTCAACAAAGAAGTGGTGATGATCGGAAACGTTGGTATCGAAATAGGTCTTTGCACCCTCGACCGCTAGAACGCGGATCAGGCCTGCCTCGGTAAACTGATGCAGCGTATTATATACTGTCGCCAGCGATACCGGCACATTTGCGCTCACGGCTTCGTCGTGCAGTTCTTCCACCGTCAGATGCCGGTCACCTTTGGCAAACAGAAGATCGCCAAGCGCCACGCGCTGGCGCGTGGGGCGCAAGCCGAAGCGGCGTAACCTTGTTCCAATATCCAGTGTGGCGTCAAATGCCATAAGATGCGGCCCCAAAAGCGGTCAAATAAACTCAATTTAGAAAGCATATAACTTTTACGGGCAATGCATTCAATAGTTTCCGGCATGGCAGCGGTGGCAATTGGCTGTAAAGCGGGCGTTTTTGCAATTTTCCTCTGGTTCAGGACTTACGCTTCCTGTATGCGGGCGCCATGTTACGATAGGACTTTTGCCAGGAGCTTAAGTGGTTGAAGATGCAAGCTGCCCTTGTGGCGCTTCATTTTGAACCTAACTTGCTCTACAGAAGTCCTTTAAACACCAGTGAACGGGGAAGCGGAAACAACATGTCAACGAGGCAATCGAGCTACAATTACGAGGAAATTCTGTCTTGCGGACGTGGCGAACTGTTTGGCCCCGGCAATGCGCAGCTTCCTCTGCCTCCGATGCTCATGGTTCACCGCATCACCGAAATTTCGGAAACCGGCGGTGCCCACGACAAGGGTTTCATCCGCGCGGAGTATGACGTGTCGCCAGATGACTGGTATTTCCCTTGCCATTTTCAGGGTAACCCCATCATGCCGGGCTGCCTCGGCCTTGACGGCATGTGGCAGCTGACAGGCTTTTTCCTCGGCTGGCTGGGCGAGCCAGGGCGCGGCATGGCGTTGTCCACCGGCGAAGTGAAGTTCAAGGGCATGGTTCGCCCTGAGACGAAGCTTTTGCAATACGGCATCGATTTCAAGCGCGTCATGCGTGGTCGTCTGGTTCTCGGCACTGCCGATGGCTGGCTGAAAGCCGATGGCGAAACCATTTATCAAGCGTCTGACCTGCGTGTCGGCCTGTCTAAAGAAAAGACCGCCTGATATTCGACGTTTGCCGTGCGGCGGTTTTTCCGCCACAGGGTAGATGCGTCATGCGGCAAACACAGAAAAGGTCAACTTTATGAGAAGAGTTGTAGTCACCGGCCTCGGTATTGTTTCTTCGATCGGCAACGACGCTGCAGAGGTTACGGCGTCCTTGAAAGATGCGAAGTCAGGGATTTCGTTCTCTCCGGATTTTGCGGAGCACGGCTTCAAATGCCAGGTGTGGGGCAAACCCTCGCTCGACCCGACCGATCTGGTAGACCGTCGCGCCATGCGCTTCCTCAGCCAGGGTGGTGCATGGAATCACGTTGCGATGAAGCAGGCGATTGCTGATTCCGGCCTGGAAGACAGCGACATCGGTGGCAATGAGCGCACCGGTATCATCATGGGTTCGGGCGGTCCTTCCACCCGCACCATCGTTGAGGCATCGGACATTACGCTGAAGAACAACAGCCCCAAGCGCATCGGCCCATTTGCCGTGCCGAAGGCCATGTCGTCTACGGCATCCGCGACGCTTGCGACCTGGTTCAAGATCCACGGCGTCAACTACTCCATCTCCTCGGCCTGCTCGACATCCGCGCACTGCATCGGCAATGCGGCTGAAATGATCCAGTGGGGCAAGCAGGACGTAATGTTTGCCGGCGGCCATGAAGACCTCGATTGGTCCATGTCGAACCTGTTCGACGCCATGGGAGCGATGTCCTCTAAATATAACGAGACGCCAACCGTTGCGTCTCGCGCCTATGACGTCAACCGTGACGGTTTCGTCATTGCGGGCGGTGCTGGCGTTTTGGTTCTGGAAGAGCTGGAACATGCCAAGGCGCGCGGTGCCAAAATCTACGCGGAAATCGTCGGTTACGGTGCAACATCCGACGGTTACGACATGGTCGCACCGTCAGGTGAGGGCGCCATCCGCTGCATGCGTCAGGCGCTGGCAACGGTGAAGGGTGAGGTTGACTATGTGAACACTCACGGTACATCGACACCCGTTGGCGACAGCAAGGAAATCGGCGCGATCCGCGAAGTGTTCGGCTCGAAAATTCCTCACATCCAGTCCACCAAGTCGCTGACCGGTCACTCCCTGGGTGCCGCAGGCGTTCAGGAATCGATCTACGGCCTGTTGATGATGCAGGAACGTTTCATCGGCGAGAGCGCGCATATCGAAACCCTCGATCCTGAATTCGAAGGCGTGAACATCGTTCGCAAGCGCATCGACGATGCGAAGATCGACACGGTTCTTTCCAATTCATTCGGGTTCGGCGGCACCAATGCCACGCTCGTCTTCCAGCGCTATAACGGATAATTGCCCATGAATGGCATCATGCAGGGAAAACGCGGCCTCATCATGGGTGTCGCCAACAATCACTCCATCGCCTGGGGCATATCCAAGGCGCTGGCCGCGCAGGGTGCAGAGCTTGCTTTCACCTATCAGGGCGAAGCTTTGGGCAAGCGCGTAAAGCCACTGGCGGCAGAACTTGGTTCCGACTTCATCGTACCCTGCGACGTGGAAGATATTGCCTCTGTGGATGCCTTGTTCGAGACGGTGCGCGAACGCTGGGGCTCTTTGGACTTCGTCGTTCACGCCATCGGCTTTTCCGACAAGAACGAGTTGAAGGGCCTTTACGCCGATACGACGCGGGCAAACTTCAGCCGTACAATGGTCATTTCCTGTTTCTCATTCACGGAAATCGCCAAGCGGGCAGCAGTCCTGATGACCGATGGCGGCTCCATGTTGACGCTGACCTATAACGGTTCCCAGCGCGTCATCCCGAACTATAACGTCATGGGCGTTGCCAAGGCCGCGCTGGAAGCATCCGTGCGCTATCTCGCTGCGGACTACGGTCCAAAGGGCATTCGCGTCAACGCGATCTCCGCTGGGCCTGTGCGGACCCTGGCAGGTGCCGGCATTTCGGACGCCCGCGCCATCTTCTCCTGGAACCAGAAGAATGCGCCACTCCGCCGCACGCCTGACATAGAAGATATCGGCGGCTCTGCGCTCTACCTGCTGTCCAACCTGTCGCGTGGCGTGACCGGCGAATGTCACTATGTCGACGGCGGCTTCAACATTACGTCGATCCCAACACTGGAAGTGCTTTACAACGCTGACGGCGGTTAAGGTCTCGATAATTCCAGACTTGAAAAAGCCCGGTCAAGCCGGGCTTTTTGCATATTCGCTTACGCGGGATCGAAGCCGAACAGTTCTTCAGGGTTTGTCACAAGTGCCTTTTTACGGGCCGCGTCGGACGGCAACCATGACAGCACCGTATCCAGCAGGTCTGCATCATCTGGATAGTCTTCGGTTGTTTTCGCGTTGTTGTGCGGCCAGTTGGTGCCCCAGATAATGCGTTCCGGGGCATGGTCGGCTATGACGCGAGCGACGGCTGCGATATCTTCGAAATCTGGCCCACCTGAGCGACTCGATTCGTAGCAGCCAGCAAATTTAAACCAGCAATTGCCCTTGTCGATCAGCCGCTTCAAAGCCGCCACCTGCGGGCTGTCGGGTGTGACGCCAGCAAAAAACTTGCCGTGATGATCAAAAATCCAGCGGCTCTTGATAGCGGTGAGCTTCTCCTCGTGGTCGAGAATATTGGAGCCATCGAACTGGACAGCAACGGACCAGCCGAGTTCCTGCGATATGCTGTCAACCTCTTCCAGATGGGTGAGATCGACGGCACCACCTGGTAGATCCATGATGCGTGCACCAACGACACCTGCTTCGACAAGTTCCTGCAACTCATCAAGCGGTGTTTCGCGCGTCACCACCGCGACACCCCTGGCGAGGCTGCCCATTTCCCGCAGGCAGGCGATCAGGTTTCCATTGTCACGCTGGTGGGCGTTTCCCTGGGTTATGACCACACGCTCTATACCGATCCATTTCATCAGGCGGCGATACTCATCCGGCCCAGGTGTGCCCTCTGGCACTGGAGGCCCGCCCTCCTGACCGGGAAAGTCGGGCAGGTACATGTGCATCTGGGTGTCTATGGCACCTTTGGGCATGGGGATGCGAGGGGATTTACCCTCAAACGTTCTGATCAGTGTCATGAAACTCCTCCGGGCATTTGCCCTTAAGTCCGGTATTCAGCCTTGTCGCAACATGGCGCGGTAGCGTTGCTGGCTGCCTTTCAGGTGTTTGCGCATGGCATCGCGGGCAGCAACGGCATCGCCGTCTGAAATGGCATGGACGATCACATCGTGCTCATCCTGAAGCTGCTGCAGATAGGATGCAGCCGTCTGTTCGGATTGTGACGACCTTAATGCCGCGCGCGGTATGATGTTCTGGCCCATGACTTCCAAAAACTCGCGAAAGCGCGGATTGTTGGTCGCATCGGCAATGGCGAGGTGGAGCTTGAAATCTGCTTCCGCCGTCGGCTCTGCCTTGTCTATGCAGTCCTGAACGGCGGATAGACAGCGGATGATCGCTTCTTCCTGTGCGGGTGATCGGCGAACCGCAGCAAGCTCTGCCGCTTCGGTTTCCACGGCGGCACGCAACTCCAGAAGCTCGATAATCGACGAGATGCGGTCGTGGTCCACATCCTGAAACGGCTGCGGTTGCTGTGTCGGCAGGGTCAGCACGAAAATGCCCGCGCCATGGCGGGCTTCCACTAGTTTATCGGCGCGTAGTGCTGCGACAGCTTCACGCACCACGGTGCGACTGACCTTGTAGAGTTCAGTCAGACCCGCTTCACTCGGCAACTTGTCGCCGGGCTTGTATTGCCCGGACAGAATCGACTGCCGCAATGCATCCGCCGTTTGGCTGACGAGGGAGCCACCGGAGCGCCCGATAGCGGAATGTTCTTTCGGGCCGCTCTCGACGGTTTCACTGAAGCTGGTCAAATGTTCACTCCGGGCAAAATGGAGACACAAGCCGGCATGCGTCTCCGTTAAAAAAACAAGTGTCGAAATATCCCGCAATTGCAGGAGATTGGCAATATTTATATTATTTCTGTGGCCATTGATATGATCTCCGATGCTCATATTCCGCGGCTATGTCTGGAAAATCGTCTCATTAGGGGAAATGCGAGGATTTCAAGCAAGGGAATATAAAGGAAGCGGCCATATGGTTCTATCTTATAAAAGCTTTCGGGCCAGACATGCTTGCTCATCATGAAGATAAAAAGCTCTATGCGATCACTGTTGTCAAAAACAAATCCGGCCGCCCGATTTATTCGTTCCCGTGATGGGTCGGCAGCGATCGAGTTCGCGATTCTGGCCATACCTTATTTTCTGATCGTGTTTGCGATCATCGAAACCTTTCTGGCCTTGGTCGGCGAGCAACTGGTGACGAATGCGACAGACACCATGGCGCGCAAGCTGCGGACAGGGCAGATAGCCAGTACCATCACAAAAGAAGAATTCCGAAAGCAGTTCTGCGCGGAGGTATCGATCCTCATTACCTGCTCGGAGGACGAGATCAAGACGCCGCAGAAACTCTATGTTGATCTGAGGCGTTTCAACACCTTTGCCGATATTCCGAAAACCATTCCGTTGACGCTGAACGGTCAATATTACGATCTTGATGATTCGACGTTCGGGTTCACGCCTGGCGGTCCCTCATCCATCAACATGCTGCGCGTCTATTATCGCTGGCAGGTGATTACCGATCTTGTCAGGCCTTATCTCACAAAAATCCGCCCCAAGGATGGCTCAATGCCATCTCATTTTCTGATTGTCGCAACGGACGCTTTCCGCAATGAAGCCTATCAATGATCGCGCCCAGACCATGAGAAAAATTAAGCGAGCCCTGCGCACTCTTGGCGGAACGTTCAATCGTCTGAAAGGTGACCGTCGAGGCGTAGGCGCTGTAGAATTTGCCATTATTTTCCCGATCCTGCTGTCGCTGTACATCACAGCATTCGAGCTTACGATCGGTTTCAGCGTCTATAAACGTGCGACGCGTGCAGCGGGCGCAATCGCGGATTTGACGTCACAGCCGCAGACCGTCAACAAAGCCTATCTCAACACCATGAAGGACGTGGCTGCGGCTATTTTCGTGCCGTACGGAACAACTGGCCTTACCTTGAAGATCAGTGGGATACAGGTTGATGCCAACAAGGTCGCCAAGATCAGCTGGTCATGGGATCAGGACAATAAGCAGCCGTATCCCGTTAATTCGATCGTGAAGATTCCCGACAATCTGAAGCAGGCCAATGCGTTTCTGGTTCATGCGGAGCTGACGATCCCTCACACGCTTCTGATGTTCATGTCGAGCTTGTCGTCAAAGATAACGCCGATCACCATTGGCCGGGATTATTATTTCGCCAAGCGCGAAGCAGACCCGATTACCTGCTCGGATTGCTGACGCTGATTGACAACAAAAAAGCGGCGCAGAATCGAATGTGATTCTGCGCCGCTGTTGTTTCAATTCATCTTATTCGGCAGGCATATCCAGCGTACGGCTGAAATACAGTGCGACAAGCGTGCAGACTGCACCGGACAGAAGATAAATTCCGACCGCGAACAATCCGAATTTAGACGAGAAGCCGAGCGCCACCAGAGGAGCAAATCCAGCGCCAATCAGCCAGGAAATGTCTGACGTGAGCGACGCTCCGGTATAGCGATATTCGCGGCTGAAACGCGATGCCAGTGCTCCACCGGATTGGCCGAAGGATAAGCCCAGCAGAGCAAAACCAATCAACACGAACAGGTAGCGACCAATATCGCCCGAGGACAGGAGAACCGGCGCGATGAAGCTGAAAACCGCAATCATTGCGGCCGCAGCGCCCAACAGCTTGCGACGGCCGAACTTGTCGGAGAGAACGCCTGAAACGACGATCATACCGCCTGCGATGATGGCGCTGACGAATTGAACGAACAGGAAGTCCGAAACTTTCTGGTCGGTGTTGAGCGACACCCAGCTGAGCGGAAAAACCGTAACGAGGTGAAACAGGGCGAAGCTTGCCAATGGCACGAAAGCACCCGTCAGCACCACCCGCGATTGCTTGCGCAGCATTTCAAACATCGGCTTCGGCTCGAGTTCATGCTGTTGCAGCATCGTCTGGAATTCTGGCGTCATAATCATCCGCAGCCGCGCAAACAGAGCCAGAACATTAAGCGCCAGTGCAACGAAGAACGGGAAGCGCCAGCCCCAAGCCAGAAATTCCGGGTTCGACAGCTGTGTCGTGAAGATAATGAAGAACGCGCTCGCAAGACCAAAGCCCATGGCAGCACCCAGCTGCGGCATCATGGCGTACCAGCCGCGCTGCTTTTCAGGCGCGTTCATGGCAAGCAGCGAGACAAGTCCATCCCAGGCACCGCCAAGGCCAATACCCTGACCGATGCGGAAGACGGCGAGAAGGATGGGCGCAATCATTCCAGCTTCGGCGTAGGATGGTAGAAAGCTGATCGCCATGGTGGAGCCACAGAGCGTGAACAAAGCGGTCGCTAATTTGACAGCACGGCCGAATCTACGGTCGATCTGCAGAAACAAAAGGGAGCCGATCGGTCTCGCGATGAAAGCCAGCGAAAATACGGCGAAGGAATAGAGCGTCGCGGTAAGAGGATCAACGAAGGAGAAAAAGACGTGAGGGAAAACCAGCGCGGATGCGATGGCATAGACGAAGAAGTCGAAGAACTCCGTCATTCTGGCCAGAATGACCGCAATCGTGATGCGGTCTGGATCGACAGCTACCGGTGCCGGAGATTGACCGGTTGGTCCTTTGTGTTGCGGAAAAGCCGTGTCGGTATAACTCATAAAATTCCCTCCTGCGTAGGGCAGAGCCCTCATCCATAACGCACCCGCCTCCTCTTGCGTTGCGTCATATGCGGCGGATTGTCACACAGGGGTTTGAGCCCGTCAATTACAGAATGTGCGTAGGGGCTTGCCCAGACCGTATCGTGTGAGATAATGGGGCGCACCCATCCTTTCGGTTCCAAATCCGATTGCCGCAATGATCGCGGTTTAAAGTTTATGCTGCACCGCGACAAACTACCTCATGTCCTTTATGACGTTTGACAATTATACGCGACATTACCAAAAACAGTACGAGTACCAGAACGTGCGCACGCTCATGAAAATTCCATCTGCCCTGTTGGCCATCTCGTCGCTTCTGCTTTTGAGCGGCTGCAATCTCGTTGTGATGAATCCCGCGGGTGACATTGCTGTCCAGCAGCGAGACCTCATCATCACCTCCACGGTGCTGATGCTCCTCATCATCGTTCCGGTTCTTGCTCTTACGCTCTTCTTTGCGTGGAAGTACCGTGCGTCCGCCAAGGCGGAGGATTATGATCCGGAGTGGCACCACTCCACGCGTCTTGAAATGGTGATCTGGTCGGCCCCGGTCGCCATCATCCTCATGCTCGGCACGGTAACCTGGATTGCGACGCACCGTCTCGATCCTTACCGGCCAATTGAGCGTATCGATGAAAACCGTCAGGTGACGGTCGACATGAAGCCGATCACGGTCGAAGTTGTCGCCATGGACTGGAAGTGGCTGTTCTTCTACCCGGAACTCGGCATCGGCAGCGTCAATGAATTCGCAGCGCCCGTCGATGTGCCGATCAATTTCAAGATCACCGGTACCACGGCCATGAACTCGTTCTTCGTTCCTGCGCTGGCCGGTCAGATTTACGCCATGGGCGGCATGCAGACCAAGCTTCACGCTGTGATCAACAAGCCGGGCGTCTATGATGGCTTCTCGGCCAACTTCTCCGGCCCTGGCTTCTCGCATATGCGCTTCAAGTTTCATGGTCTGAGCCAGGAAGGCTTCGACCAGTGGGTTGCCAAGGCCAAGGATGGCGGCAAGGGCTTCGGCCGCATGGAATATCTCGAATTCGCCAAGCCGAGCGAACGCGAGCCCGTGCAGTATTTCGCCAATGTCGATCCGCAACTTTACGATGCCATTCTCAACCGTTGTGTGGAGCCCAACAAGCTCTGCATGCGCGACATGATGCACATCGACGCCAATGGCGGCGGCGGCAAGGAAGGCATCGATATCGCCAAGGCACTGAACTCCGTGGTCTGCACACCGCTTTCGCCCTATGGCATGGCGTCGGGTCCGCAGTCCGTGCCAGCAGCCATCGAAGGTCAGACATTCCAGCCTGCGGCTCTCCCAGATACGAAGGCGCAACTGCCATCGGCAGGCAAGAGCGCGGGCTGAACAGAGTGATTATGCGGCGCTTCGTTCGCGCTGCTCTGAGCGCATCGGTCTTTTCGGTGCGTAGATTCAATGACGTGGGAATGTTCGGTTCGTCCCGGTGGACGAGCGGCACTCCGAAAATCGCAAGAGGCTAAAATGGTCGTCAATACCGATCAAACGTCGTTCCTTTTCGGGAAACTGACGTGGGAATCCATCCCCATCCATGAGCCCATTCTGATCGTGACCTTCGCGGTTGTGGCGCTTGGCGGCGCAGCCGTGCTTGGCGCGCTGACCTACTTCCGGCTCTGGGGATATCTCTGGAAGGAATGGTTCACCAGTATCGATCACAAGAAGATCGGTATCATGTACATCATTCTGGCTCTCATCATGCTGCTGCGTGGGTTTGCCGACGCCATCATGATGCGCCTCCAGCAGGCCATTGCCTCGGGCGGTTCTGAAGGTTATCTGAACCCCCACCATTATGACCAGATTTTCACTGCCCACGGCGTGATCATGATCTTCTTCATGGCAATGCCGATGATCACTGGTTTGATGAACTACATCATTCCATTGCAGATCGGTGCGCGTGACGTCTCGTTCCCGTTCCTCAACAATTTCTCGTTCTGGATGACGACGGCCGGTGCCATCATCACCATGATCTCGCTGTTCATCGGTGAATACGCGCAGACGGGCTGGCTGGCTTATCCGCCGCTGTCAGGCATTCAGGGAAGCCCGAGCGTCGGCGTCGACTATTATATCTGGGGTCTACAGATCGCCGGTGTCGGAACCACGCTCTCGGGTATCAACCTGATCGTGACCATCATCAAGATGCGCGCTCCTGGCATGACATTGATGCGCCTGCCGATCTTCGTCTGGACGTCGCTGTGTTCCAACATCCTGATCGTGGCCTCGTTCCCGATCCTGACTGGTACGCTCGCACTTCTTACGCTTGACCGTTACGTTGGTACCAACTTCTTCACCAACGATCTCGGCGGCAACCCGATGATGTATGTCAACCTCATCTGGATCTGGGGTCACCCGGAAGTCTACATTCTCGTGCTGCCAGCCTTCGGCATCTTCTCCGAGATCGTATCGACCTTCTCGAACAAGCGCCTCTTCGGTTATGCTTCGATGGTCTATGCGACGGTGGTTATCACCATTCTCGCTTACGTCGTCTGGCTGCACCACTTCTTCACCATGGGTTCGGGTGCCAGCGTCAATGCCTTCTTCGGTATAACGACCATGATCATCTCGATCCCGACGGGTGCGAAGATATTCAACTGGCTGTTCACCATGTACAAGGGCCGCATCACCTTCGATGTGCCCATGTTGTGGGCCATGGGCTTCATGATCACCTTCGTCATCGGCGGCATGACGGGCGTTCTGCTCGCTGTTCCCCCGGCTGACTTCGTGCTGCACAACTCGCTGTTCCTGATCGCTCACTTCCACAACACGATTATCGGCGGCGTGGTATTCGGTGTTCTGGCTGGTATCTCTTACTGGTTCCCGAAGGCCTTTGGTTACCGTCTCGACCCATTTTGGGGTAAGATGTCCTTCTGGTTCTGGTTCGTTGGCTTCTACTTCGCCTTCATGCCGCTTTACGTGCTCGGCCTGATGGGGATTACGCGTCGTCTCAGCCAGTTCGAGGACACGTCGCTTCAGATATGGTTCATCATCGCGGCCTTCGGTGCATTCCTTATCGCCCTCGGTATTGCATCCTTCGTCATCCAGCTCATCGTCAGCTTCCTGCGACGCGAACAGCTGCGTGATGTGACCGGCGATCCCTATGGCGGTCGTACGCTGGAATGGTCCACGTCTTCGCCTCCTCCTGCCTACAACTTCGCTTTCACGCCGGTCGTGCATGAAATCGATGCCTGGGCGCATATGAAGAAGCACAATGCAGAACGTCCGGTCGATGGCTTCATCCCCATCCACATGCCGAAGAACACCGGTACGGGCGTTATCATCAGCGCAATCAGCGTCGTCCTCGGTTTCGCACTGGTGTGGCACATCTGGTGGCTGGCAATCGTCTCATTGGTTGCGATTATTGCGGTCTCCATTGCCCACACCTTCAACTACAATCGCGACTATTACATCCCGGTATCGGATGTGACGGAAGTCGAAGCAGAACGTACGAAGCTGCTGGCAACTCAGGCGTAACAGAATGTCTCAAGCACCTGCCCAGAGCGCCAATGGCGCAGAAAAGCCGGTCTTCTATCTGAAGGAAGACCACCACCCGGAAAACGGTACATCTATCGGTTTCTGGCTGTATCTGATGAGCGACTGCCTGATCTTCGCAACGCTCTTTGCAACTTACGCCGTTGTCGGCCGCAGCTATGCAGCGGGCCCGTCCGGTGCGGATCTGTTTGATCTGAAGCTGGTGGCGATCAACACCGCCTTCCTGCTGTTTTCTTCCATCACCTATGGCTTTGCCATGCTGGAAGCGCAGAAGAAGAACATCAACACGACCCTGATCTGGCTCGCCATCACCGGCCTGTTTGGTCTGGCCTTCTTGAGCTTGGAACTCTACGAGTTCTACCACCTGATTCATGAAGGTGCGACGCCACAGCGCTCGGCGTTCCTGTCGGCTTTCTTCGCGCTGGTTGGTACCCACGGCCTGCACGTCACCTTCGGTGTCATCTGGCTGGTAACGCTCATGGTACAGGTCAAGAAGTTCGGCCTGCATCCTGAAAACATGCGCCGCCTGACCTGCCTGTCCATGTTCTGGCACTTCCTCGACGTGATCTGGATCGGCGTCTTTTCCTTTGTCTATCTGGTTGGAGTTCTGTGATGAGTACAAACACACACGACCATAACCACGATCATGGCCATGCCCACGCGCATGGCGACGATCATCACCACGATAGCGGCGAAGATCACGGCTCGTTCAAGAGTTACATGATCGGCTTCATCCTCTCGGTCATCCTGACAGCAATTCCGTTCTGGCTTGTCATGGGTGATGTCATCGACAACCGCACGACCACCGTCATCGTCATCATGATCTTCGGTGTCATCCAGGTTTTCGTGCACATGATCTACTTCCTGCACATGAACACCAAGTCGCAGGGCGGCTGGACCTTCATGTCGCTGCTGTTCACGCTCGTCGTGGTCATGATCACGCTCGTCGGCTCGCTCTGGGTCATGTACAACATGAACAAGAACATGATGCCGACCATGACCATGGAGCAGATGCGCAACATGCCGTAACCGGCACCGTTGCAACGATATCGCGGCCCGCGCAATAAGCGGGCCGCTCTTCTCCGAGAGACAGAAAACCCCATGAATCGGAGAGCGGATTCATGGGGTTTTCTGTTGAGCGGGAAAGCTCCAATGATCATTCAAAATGAAACCACATCCCGCAAAGGCATCCGCCCTGCGGCCATCGTCGTCATCCTTATGACTGTTGTGTTGACCGGCTGCCTGCTGGCGCTCGGCACATGGCAGGTCAACCGTCTGGCATGGAAGCGCGAACTGATTGCCAATGTCGAAGAGCGCGCCCATGCCGCGCCCGTTGAGGCTCCTCCGGCAAGCGAGTGGCCCACGCTGACCGACCCATCGCAATACGAATATCGCCGCGTCCATCTGTCTGGCACTTTCCGCCACCAAGACGAGGTTCAGGTCTATACCGTGTCAGATCTCGGCCCCGGTTACTGGGTGCTGACGCCGGTGCAACGGGACGACGGTTCGTCCATCATCGTCAACCGTGGCTTTGTCCCGACGGACAAGCGGGAACCCTCCGCGCGCGCTGAAGGCGAGGTCGAAGGCCGCGTCGATATCGTCGGATTGATGCGTGCGCCTGAGACGGGCGGCCTTTTCCTGCGCACCAACGATCCGCAGAACAATCGCTGGTATGCCCGCAATATTGCTGAAATCACACAGGCCAAACGTATCGAGAATGCTGCGCCGTTCTACGTCGACGCGGATGCAACCCCCAATCCCGGTGGTTTTCCTGTTGGTGGCAAGACGATGCTGACCTTCCCCAACAACCATCTGTCCTATGCCATCACATGGTACATTCTGGCGGGCATGGTGGTAGCTGCTGGCTGGTATGTCACGCGCAATCTCAATGCGCCAAAGAAAGCCAGGACAGACGATCAAGACAGTGCCTGAAGAAAGCGTTTCACCTTTTTCATCCCGATGATTATATCACTCGTTTGTTATCGCGGCCGTTTGGGCTGCGCTTTTTCTGGGTGACGTATGGCACGAGCCTTTCTTCTCGTTCTCGATTCCTTTGGCGTGGGTGGCGCACCGGATGCCGAAGATTACGGCGATCTCGGTTCGAACACGCTCGGCCACATCGCCGAGTTCTGCGCCGCCGGTGCGGCAGATCGCGCAGGCCTGCGCTCAGGCCCGCTGAAATTGCCGAACATGTCGGCGCTTGGCCTTTTGAACATTGCGACACTGTCAAGCGGCGAGACACCCGCAGGCATAGAGCCGCCGGAACGCATCTATGGCATCCATGGCTGTGCCAATGAGGTTTCCAAGGGCAAGGACACACCATCAGGTCATTGGGAAATCGCTGGTACCCCTGTACGTTTCGATTGGGGTTATTTCCCAACTGAAGGCGATGCCTTTTCCCCCGAACTGGTTGAAGCCATTTGTGAGCACGGCGAGGTTCCCGGCATTCTCGGCAATTGCCACGCATCCGGGACTGATATCATCGCCCGCTTCGGGGCGGAACATATCCGAACCGGCAAGCCCATCTGTTACACGTCCTCGGATTCAGTTTTCCAGATCGCGGCACATGAGGAGCATTTCGGGCTGGAGCGGCTGATCGCCTTTTGCCAGACGGTGCGCAAGCTGGTCGATCCGCTGAATATCGGCCGTGTCATCGCCCGTCCCTTCACCGGTGAAACCGTCGCCACCTTTGAGCGAACCGGCAATCGCCGCGATTTTTCCGTTTTGCCGCCGGAGCCGACTTTGCTTGATCGTCTGGTGGAGATGGACCGCAAGGTGCTGGCCATCGGCAAGATCGGCGATATCTATGCGCATCAGGGCATTTCCCGCGTCATCAAGGCTAATGGCAATGACGCGCTGACGGATGCAACCTTGCAGGCGATGGACGAGGCTGAAAACGGCGATCTCGTCTTCACCAATTTTGTCGATTTCGACATGAACTACGGACACCGCCGCGATGTTGCGGGTTATGCCGCAGCACTTGAGGCTTTCGACGCTCGCTTGCCGGAAATTCACCGCAAGATGCAGCCGGGCGATATTGCCATTCTCACTGCCGACCACGGCTGCGACCCGACATGGCGCGGCACGGACCACACCCGCGAGCGCGTGCCGATCATGGCCTTTGGCCCCGGCATTCGCGAACGCAATATCGGCATTCGCTCTTCTTTTGCCGATATCGGCGAAAGCATAGCGTCCCATCTCGGCATCCCAACTGGCCGCCACGGCAGGAGTTTCTTGTGACGTCCCATCTCTTAAAGGCAGAAATCCATTGCCATCTGGAAGGTGCCGCCCCGCCTGCGTTGGTGGCACAACAGGCCCGGAAATACGGCATAGACAGCAGCAGCTTCCTGCGCGATGGCGCTTACATCTGGACGGATTTTGCCGAATTCATTCGCTGCTACGATGCCGTGGCCCAGGTCTTCAAGACCGAGGAGGACTACGCCCTTCTAGCCGAGACCTATCTGACCGAACTGGCCGGTGAAAACACCATCTACAGCGAACTCATCATTTCGCCCGACCATGGCGACCGTATCGGTTTGAGCGCGGATGCCTATCTCTCCGGCATTGCCGCAGGCATTGCGGCGGCCAAGGAGAAGACGGGCATCGAGGCGCGCATCATCGTCACCGGCGAGCGCCATTTCGGCCCCGAAAGCGTTATTGCTGCTGCGGAATATGCAGCACGCGTCAAACACCCGCTGATCACGGGCTTCAACATGGCAGGTGAAGAGCGCATGGGTCGTGTGGCCGATTACGCCCGCGCCTTTGACATCGCCCGTGATGCCGGGCTCGGGCTCACCATTCACGCGGGCGAAGTCTGTGGCGCGTTCAGCGTGACGGATGCGCTCGATCTCGTCAAACCGCAGCGGATTGGCCACGGCGTGCGATCCATCGAAGACGATGTAGTGGTGGCGCGGCTGGTCGAACTCGGCACGGTGCTGGAAGTCTGCCCCGGCTCCAACATTGCGCTCAACGTCTACCCGGATTTTGAAAGCCATCCGCTGAAGCGCCTCCGCGATGCGGGCGTGCGCGTCTGCATCAGTTCCGATGATCCGCCGTTCTTCCATACATCGCTGGCGCAGGAATATGAGATTGCCCGCCACGCCTTCGGGTTCAGCGATGCGGAGATCAATGCCATGACCCGCACCGCGCTAGAGGCCGCATTCGTGGATGAGGACACACGCGCCAAGCTGGTTACTAAGCTGGATGCGCAGTCTCCAACGGCATAAATCGGGCGAGAACGGAGGTGCAAAATGTGCTTCCGGTCTTGCGAAAGCCGCGCATTCGGTGAAATACAGAGACATCATAGATAAAAGAAAAGGCCAGCTTCATGGACGGCGTCACCGTTATCGCTCATCCCCTCGTGCAGCACAAACTCACCATCATGCGCAAGAAGGAAACCTCGACCGCCGGTTTCCGTCGTCTGCTGCGGGAAATCTCGACGCTGCTGTGTTACGAGGTCACGCGCGATCTGGAAATGACGATGGAAACCATCGAAACGCCGATGCAGACCATCGACGCGCCGGTTCTGGAAGGCAAGAAACTGGTTTTTGCCTCCATCCTGCGTGCTGGCAACGGCCTGCTGGAAGGCATGCTGGAACTCGTGCCCTCCGCCCGCGTCTCGCATATCGGTGTCTACCGCGATCACGACACCCTTGAGGCCGTCGAATATTTCTTCAAGGCGCCCGACAATCTCGATGCGCGCCTGATCATCGTGGTCGATCCGATGTTGGCCACCGGCAACTCCTCCATCGCTGCCGTCGACAAGTTGAAGGAACGCGGCGCGAAGAACATGCGCTTCCTCTGCCTGCTGGCCGCCCCTGAAGGCATCAAGAATTTCCGCGAAGCACACCCGGATGTGCCGATCTTCACGGCCTCGATCGACAGCCACCTGAACGAACAGGGCTATATCATGCCCGGACTTGGTGACGCGGGCGACCGTATGTACGGTACAAAATAACGCGCACAAAAAATGCGCCCTCAGCGATGAGGGCGCATGATCAGAGAGACAGCTCTCTTACTTCATCGTCGGCATGACGAATTCAGCACCGCTCTTGATGCCCGAAGGCCAGCGTGCCGTGACCGTCTTGGTCTTCGTCCAGAACTTGATCGAATCTGTGCCGTGCTGGTTGAGATCGCCGAAGCTCGATGCCTTCCAGCCGCCGAAGGAGTGGTAGGCCAAGGGAACCGGGATCGGAACGTTGATGCCGATCATGCCGATATTGATGCGGCTGGCAAAATCGCGGGCCGCATCACCATCGCGAGTGAAGATCGCAACGCCGTTGCCATATTCGTGCTTCATCGGCAGATCGAGCGCCTCTTCGTAGTTCTTGGCGCGAACGACCGAGAGAACCGGTCCAAAGATTTCCTGCTTGTAAATATCCATGTCGGTGGTCACGTTGTCGAACAGGCATCCGCCGACGAAATAACCGTCTTCATAACCCTGAAGCTTGAAATTGCGGCCGTCAACGACAAGCTTTGCACCTTGCTCAACGCCACTGTCGATCAGGCCACTCACGCGTGTCTGCGCTTCCTTGGTGATCAGTGGACCCATATCGGCCTTGTCATCGGTATAAGGGCCGATCTTCAGTGCCTCGATCTGTGGAATGAGCTTTTCGATGAGACGGTTGGCGGTCTCTTCGCCCACGGGAACGGCAACGGACACCGCCATGCAGCGTTCGCCAGCCGAACCGTAGCCGGCACCCATCAAGGCGCTGACGGCCTGATCGAGATCGGCATCCGGCATGATAATCATGTGGTTCTTGGCGCCGCCGAAGCACTGCGCACGCTTGCCGTTTGCGGCGGCTGTGCCGTAAACATAGCGTGCGATGGGCGTGGAGCCGACAAACGAGATCGCACCGATATCCGGGTTGGTCAGAATGCCGTCAACCGCACTCTTGTCGCCATTGATGACGTTGAGAATACCTGCGGGAAGACCGGCCTCGATCATCAGTTCTGCCAGACGGATCGGTAGCGATGGATCACGCTCGGATGGCTTCAGGATAAAGGCGTTGCCGCAGGCAATCGCGGGCGCGAACATCCACATCGGTATCATGCCGGGGAAGTTGAACGGCGTAATGCCAGCGCCGATGCCGACAGGCTGGCGGATGGAGTACATGTCGATGGCGGGACCGGCGCCTTCGGTATATTCACCCTTGGACAGATGCGGAATGCCGCAAACGAACTCGCAGACTTCAAGGCCGCGAATGATATCACCCTTGGAATCTTCCACCGTCTTGCCGTGTTCGCTGGAAAGTAGTGTCGCCAGCTCGTCCATGTTCTGGTTCAGCAAATCCACGAATTTGAAGAACACGCGCGCCCGGCGCTGCGGGTTGGTTGCTGCCCATTTCGGCTGCGCGGCCTTGGCGCTTTCAACGGCGGCCAGAATTTCCGCGTCGCTGGCCAGTGAAAGCGTTGCCTGCACTTCGCCCGTTGCCGGATTATAGACATTGGATGTGCGGCCGCTGGTGCCCGCCACATGCTTGCCGTTGATGAAGTGACCGATTTCTTTCATGGATGTTCCTCCGGGATTTTTTGATAGCGAACCATCGCACTTCAATTTATACAAATCAATGAGCTGATATAAGAAGCCGTTGTGCGTAAATTGAAGCCCAAAACTGGACCGCCAAACAGTGAGAAAATCGATGTATCAAGACCTTGTCGTCAGAATGGCGGACATCGAAATCGATCCGCTTCACCTAGATGCCTATCGCCATTTGCTTGCCGAGGAGATCGAGGCTTCGGTCACTATGGAAGAGGGCGTGATCTCATTGAATGCGGTGGCGATAAAGGATTGCCCGGAGAAAATTCGTATCCTTGAGATTTACGCCAACTCCGCGGCATATGAAGCCCACTTACAAACACCGCATTTTCTCAAGTACAAGGCAGCTACGGCGGCAATGGTGAGGTCGCTCACGCTGATCGACGTCGAACCCGTGATTTTGCGTAGCAAATCATGAATTGGGATGACGTCCGTATCTTCCTTGCTGTTGCGCGCACGGGCCAAATCCTTGCTGCATCAAAACGTCTCGGCTTGAACCACGCCACATTGTCGCGACGGCTGACATCCCTGGAGGAGGCGCTCAAAACCCGGCTTTTCACCCGCCGCACCAACGGCTGTGAGTTGACGGAAGATGGTGGCCGCTTTCTGATATCGGCCGAACATATGGAAGCCGAAATGCTTGCGGTTCAGGCAAGTCTCGGACGCAGCGATGCCGCGATTAGCGGAACCGTGAGGATCGGTGCCCCGGACGGTTTTGGCGTTTCGTTTCTGGCACCGCGCCTTGGCGCATTGATGTCGCTACACCCGGAACTCAAGATCGAGCTCGTTCCGGTACCACGCTCTTTTTCGCTGTCGCAGCGTGAAGCAGATATTGCCATAACGATTGAAAGACCGGAGCAGGGCAGGCTGGTTTTCTCTAAACTAACCGATTATTCGCTGGGTCTCTATGCGTCGAAATCCTACCTGACGCAGCACGGAACGCCTGGAACCGTTGAGGCGCTAAAACTTCATCGCCGTATCGGTTATGTCGAAGATCTGATCTTCTCGCCATCGCTCAACTACACCGGCGAAATCATGCGGGACTGGAATGCGAGTTTCGAAATTTCCAGTGCCATAGGCCAGACGGAGGCGGTGCGCTCCGGTGCGGGCATTGGCATTTTGCATGATTATATCGCTCGCAGCCATCCGGAACTCGTGCAGGTTTTGCCGCAGGTTTCGATCCGCCGATCCTACTGGACGGCCTTTCATGAGAATGCACGGCAACTTGCGCGCGTCAGAACCGTGGTGCAGTTTCTTCAGAATATCGTATCCAGCGAGCGACGGATGTTTCTGTAATTCATATGGCTGAAGTCTACCTGCCAGATTGCATCGTATGCGATGAGATAAGTTTCGTTGGAATAGACATCTCTCATATACATATCGAACCATCCTTGGGCTTGACTCGGAAAAGGACCTCGCGGAGTCATGGGCTTCTAGGGAGTTCAAAAACAAAATGCCCAATTTCATTCGCCAGCTTTCACCCACGGGTCTCGGGGTGGCTGTCATGCTGCTCGGCATGCTTCTCTTTGCGTTGAACGACGCCATGGGCAAATGGCTGGTCTCAACTTACAGTCTGGGGCAAGTGGTGCTGGTGCGCAGCGTTGCGGCGATCATAGTACTGACCCCGATTTTGTGGAGAGCGGGCTTGAGCAACGTCGTGCGTGTCGAGCGTCCGGGCTTGCAGGCAGCCCGCGTGTTCTTCTCCACCTCCGAACTCTTCTGTTTCTATTTTGCGGTCAAGGCGCTGCCTTTGGCGGATGTCATGACCTATTGGCTGGCGGCCCCCATCTATGTCGCGGCGCTATCGCCGTTTCTGCTGGGCGAAAAGGTTGGCTGGCGGCGCTGGACGGCGATTGCGATTGGTTTTGTCGGCGTCTTGATCGCGCTGAAACCAAGCTCAGCATCGCTGACGTCAGCGGCTCTGTTTTCCATTCTGGGCAGCGCGGCTTTTGCATTCATGATGTTGTCCGGGCGTCAGCTGCGGAATACGCCCGATACGGTTCTGGCCTTCTGGCAGATCGTTGGGGCCGCAATTGCCGGTATCGTCGCCATTGCCGTGACACCTGCGGGCTGGGTGCCGCTGCAATCCGGCTTCGACCTCTCGCTGCTGGCGCTGCTAGGCATTGTCGCTATGACGGCCCACGTGCTGGTCAACCGCGCGCTGAAGCTTGCCGATGCTGCAACGGTGGCACCCTTGCAATATACGCTGCTGCTCTGGGCGGTGGTGTTCGGATGGCTGATCTTTGGCGATGTTCCGCAGTCGAGCATTGTCGTCGGGGCCGGCCTCATCGTCCTGGCAGGCCTCTATATCTTCTTTCGGGAAAACGCGCTTAAGCGCAGACAGGCGAAATCCGCAAATCCACCGCTGGATGACCTCGTCTGATCTTTCGGATCAACGCGCCAGCCAGCCGCCATCGACCGGCAGAACGGTGCCGTGAATATAATCGGCAGCGCTGGAGGCAAGAAACACCGCCGCTCCGCCAAGCTCTTCCGGCTTGCCCCAATGGCCTGCGGGAATACGCGCAAGGATTGCCGCGTTGCGATCCGGGTCGTTGCGCAGGGCTTCCGTATTGTTGGTGTCGAAATAGCCGGGCGCGATGGCATTGACGTTGATGCCCTTGGCAGCCCATTCGCAAGCCAGAAGACGGGTAAGACCGGCAAGACCGCTCTTGGATGCGGTGTAGGAGGGAATGCGGATCCCGCCCTGAAACGACAGAAGCGAAGCGATGTTGATGATCTTGCCCGGCTTGTTTTCCGCCACGAGATGACGAGCAAATGCTTGGCTCAGAAAGAAAACCGATTTCAGGTTCACGTCCATCACCGCATCCCAATCGGCCTCGCTAAAGTCCAGCGAGTCGGCGCGTTTGATGATGCCCGCATTGTTGACGAGAATATCGGCGCGGCCGGACAGGCGCACGGTTTCACTGATGATTTCGCCAACGGGTGCAATGGATGAGAGGTCGGCTTTGATGCTGTAGCTTCGTCCGCCCATGGCCGAAATCGCGGCTTCCGTTTCCTCCATGGACGAACGCCCAACAAGTGCCACGGTTGCTCCCGCACCTGCCAGTGCTGTGGCGATGCCCTGTCCCAGGCCGGTATTGGCACCTGTGACGATGGCCGTTTTGCCGGTCAAGTCGAAGGAAATCGTCATTCCGTGTCTCCATCCATCAATAACTCGCTGTCTGTCTCCTCTATCGCAGACACATCAAGCAGGCAAGAAACAAATAGTATCTCTTTATGAAATGATATTATGACAACGTGCTGCGCAACTGCAGTTTGTAAATTGGCTCAAATAATGCGCATTTGGTCGACTCATAGGCTGAAAAAACAACTTTCACCTTGACGGCATCACGAACTTGAGAGACTAACAAAGACATTCCCATCCCCTGACATCGGGATTTGGGAACCGAACTTTGGTGCCGGGCCCCTCTGGCGAGAGTTTTACGGCGCTCTCGCGATGTCGGTACCGCCTGCTTATGACGCCGGCGGATTTAAACCCATGAAAAATCTGACCATGCATTCCATGCGTGCGCTTTGTGCCATGCCTTCTCCACGTTTTCCCGTTCGCCCAGCTAGCGCGGGAGCACTGTGATGACGACGACAACAAAATCCACACTCACTTATTTCAAATGGGCCTTCATCGTTACGATCGTCGGCCTCATCCTCGGCGGCTATCTCGGCTGGCAGATGACGGGTACCGTCAGCGGTACCGCTACGATCTTCTTCATCTGCGCGGTTCTCGCAGTTCTGGAAATCTCGCTCTCCTTCGATAACGCCATCGTCAATGCCAACAAGCTGAAAGACATGACGCCGGAATGGCAGCATCGCTTTCTGACCTGGGGCATTCTCATCGCCGTTTTCGGCATGCGTATCGTTTTCCCACTGCTCATCGTCGTCATCGCGGCCAATGTCGGCCCTTGGACTGCCATGGTCATGGCGGCAACCGAGCCAGATCGCTATGCGCAGATCATGAAGGATGCGCATCTACCGATTGCTGCCTTCGGCGGCACCTTCCTGATGATGGTGGGCCTGAGCTTTTTCTTCGACCATGAAAAAGACGTTCACTGGGTTCGCTGGTTCGAAGAGAAGATTGCGACCTATTCGTCCATCAAGGGCATCGAGATCGCTTTTGTTCTGATCGTCATGCTGGTCTTCTCGCGCATTATTGCCAGTAGCGCTGATCCGGCTCTTGGGCCGGAGGCAGCCAATGTCTTCTTCAGTTCGGCGATCTGGGGTCTTTTGACCTTCCTTCTCGTTGAAGTTCTGGGCGGTATTCTGGATCGCAGCCAGCAGGTGCTGGAAGGTGCGGCAAAGGGCGGCTTCGGCGCATTCCTTTACCTCGAAGTGCTGGATGCCAGCTTCTCTTTCGACGGCGTCATCGGTGCCTTCGCGCTGACCTCCAACCTCTTCATCATCGCCATCGGTCTTGGCATCGGTGCCATGTATGTGCGCTCGATGACGATCATGCTGGTCGAAAAGGGAACGTTGGCGGAATACCGCTATCTTGAGCATGGCGCGTTCTATGCCATCCTCATCCTGTCGGTCATCATGTACGTACAGAGCCTCGTCCATATTCCCGAAGTCATCACGGGTCTGGGCGGCGCAACGCTCATCGGCATCTCACTTTGGTCTTCGATCCGCTACAACAAGCGCGAACGTGCGCATGAAATCGAAGCCGGTCGGAACGCCGCAGTTTGATGTCCAATTGCATGTTATTTATGCATTGGGTGAGAAAATAAAGCGCCGCCAACTCGGCTTCTGGTTCGAATGAACCGGGTTTCGAGGCTTGTTTGAACTGGCATGCTTCATGCATGTTTACATTCAAGTCCAGAGGGGACGCAAAGCTCGAACGAGCCATTAACCGCCGCCACTACCTGCGCTCTTGCGTGGTCATAGTGGCGGCGGTTTTGTTTTGTTCATTGATTTGCGGGAAGATGCGGTCACAGTGAATGCGGGCAATGCCCCAAGCGAATGGAGAGGGAAATTGTCTGTCGAGCTGTCACCAACGCAAGCGCTGAGCCTCTGGCACAGGGTGGTCCTGGCGCAGGTGGAAGACGATGCGCCGGATATGACATCGCGACAAATGGCGATCCTTCTGCATATCTATCTCATGCCGCCGCCGCATACGGTCCGCGGCCTGGCCTCGGTCCTCGGCGTCACCAAACCCGTCATCACCCGGGCGTTGGACAGCATGGGCACGATTGGCCTTGTGGAGCGGGAGCGTGATCAACGTGACAGGCGGAATGTCGTGATAAAACGCACGGTCGCCGGTGCGCTTTATCTGGAAAAATTCGGCGATCTGATTATTGATCAAGCCCGAAAAGCTTGAATACCGCCTCGAACGATCCGGCGCGCAGAGCCGACACACCAGGACGCAACGATATGACATCCGCAAATACGCCCCTTGACCGCCGCCTGCACATCTTCCGTGCCGATCTGGCCGACGAGACATTAAAAGGTCAGGTCGAGGCTGCTCGCTTTGTGAACGGTACGCCCGCCCAAGTCAAAGTTCCCGTCATTGGCCTGCGCCCAAAGCCTGACTTGGCTGTCGGCATAGATACGGAGCTGCTGCTGGGCGAAACGTTGCACGTGTTTGATAGAGCGGCGGGCTGGGCTTGGGTTCAGGCGGATGCGGATGGCTACGCCGGATATCTACCGGAGACTGCGATTGGCGAGACTATCGCTGCTACGCATCGCATTATCGCAACGCGTACATTTCTTTACCCAGAGGCCGAACTTCGGAAGCCACCTGTTGTGGCACTATCGATGGGCAGCTCTGCGACCTTTGTGGGGGAAGCTGAGACACGCGGTACGCGCTATCTGATGACGGAAAAAGGCGAGGGCGTCATTGCCGCCCATTGCCTTGCCCTGAACCAGCCATCAACGACGGACTACGTTTCGGTCGCGCTGCGCTTTCTTGAGACGCCGTATCTATGGGGCGGACGGTCCGGTTTCGGCATCGATTGCTCCGGCTTGGTGCAGCTTTCCATGGCGATGACAGGAAAATCCGTTCTGCGAGACACGGACATGCAGGTCAGATCGCTCGGGACACCGATCGACCGCGACGAACTGCGCCGTGGCGATCTCGTTTTCTGGAAAGGCCATGTCGGCATCATGGAGGACGAAGCAACATTGCTTCATGCGAATGGCCACACCATGAATGTGTCTCGGGAGAATCTGGAAGAAGCGATAAAGCGGATCGGCTGGCTCTACGAAATGCCGACAGGTTTCCGCCGCCCGTGAGGTTTCACGAAAACGTTTGGATGTAGCCGGTGTTTCGATGTCAGCCGCCCCTATATAACCAGAATGGAACTCACGGTAGGGCAACGCATATGTCACGACTAGCAACAGGCATCACGACTCTGTTTTTTGCCGGTCTTTTCGTGGTCACATCTGCTCAGGCGCAGACGGTCTATGAGAAAGGCTATATGCCCGCCCCGGATGCCTATGCCAATCTTCCGGGCGTGAAAGACCCAAAGACGCTGCAACCAAAAGAGCGTTACACCTGCTATTCGACAACCGTGAACTCTGGTTATCCGGATGGGCCTTATCGCGATGTTTTCGGCAATCGCGGCTTACCGGTGCAGGGTTACCGCTGCTCGGGCTCGCCAGGTGTCTCGATCACGGGTACGCCGGTACCAACGTCCAAAGACTGGTATCCCGGCATCAATCCCCCAGCTGTCGACTTTTGATTGGTCGGGCAGAACCGTCTTTGCCCGAACCGGTCTGGACTTGCCAAGGCTTTATCAGATAAGTCTTGTGTCAGGAGCGGATCAGGCTCCGGGAGGCTTCAGGCCTTCTCAAATGCGCGGCGAAACCGGCTCTGCCGGTGCGGGGGATAGCAGCAGCAATGACGAAGACAGATATAGCGACCCGTGTGCACAACCACACCTGGAAGCTGGACCCGATCATTCGCAGCCTCATCGATACAGACTTCTACAAGCTGTTGATGTTGCAGATGATCTGGAAACTGTACCCGGATGTGAATGCGACATTCTCGCTGATCAATCGCACCAAGACCGTCAAGCTCGCCGATGAAATCGATGAGACCGAACTGCGCGAGCAACTGGATCATGCCCGCACCCTGAGGCTTTCCAAAAAGGAAAGAATCTGGCTTGCGGGTAATACGTTTTATGGGCGCTCACAGATATTCGATCCAGAGTTCCTGTCTTGGCTGGATAGCTACCAACTGCCGGAATACGAGCTGTTCAAGCGTGATGGCCAGTATGAACTGAATTTCCACGGACGCTGGATGGACACGACGCTGTGGGAAATCCCGGCCCTTGCCATCATCAATGAGCTTCGTTCGCGCAGCGCCATGCGCTCGCTTGGTTACTTCACGCTGGATGTTCTCTACGCGCGCGCAAAAGCCAAGATGTGGGAAAAAGTGGAACGCCTTCGGGAACTGCCGGGGCTGCGCATTTCCGATTTCGGCACGCGCCGCCGTCACAGCTTCCTCTGGCAGCGCTGGTGTGTCGAAGCCCTGAAGGAAGGCATTGGCCCGGCCTTCACCGGCACCAGCAATGTGTTGCTGGCCATGGATTCTGACCTTGAGGCTGTCGGCACCAATGCGCATGAGTTGCCGATGGTCGTCGCCGCTTTGGCGCAAAACGACGAGGAACTGGCCGCAGCCCCCTATCAAGTGATGAAAGACTGGAACCGGCTGTATGGCGGTAATCTCTTGATCGTGCTGCCTGACGCGTTCGGAACCGCCTCTTTCCTGCGCAACGCGCCGGAATGGGTAGCGGACTGGACTGGCTTTCGTCCCGACAGTGCGCCCCCGATCGAAGGCGGTGAAAAGATCATCGACTGGTGGCAGAGTGTTGGCCGTGACCCGAAAAAGAAGCTCTTGATCTTCTCAGATGGTCTAGATGTCGATGCCATCATCGACACCTACAAACATTTCGAAGGCCGCGTGCGGATGGGCTTTGGCTGGGGCACCAACCTGACGAACGACTTCGCAGGCTGCGCACCCAAGACAATCGAGAGCCTGAAACCGATCTCGATCGTCTGCAAAGTCATCGATGCCAACGGCCGCCCGGCCGTGAAGCTTTCCGACAATCCGCAGAAAGCGACGGGTGAGCCGGAAGAGGTTCAGCGCTATCTGAAATTCTTCGGTCAGGAAGATCGCAAGGACCAGGACGTTCGGGTATAAGGCGAGGGCGGTTTATCGCCCCCGCGACCAGCTTACTTTTTCGCGAAGTTGCGCGAGATGTAGTGGAACAGTGCCCGGATCGCCTGCGCCTCGCCACCGATGGATGAGTGCGGGCGCTCGCTCAAGGACCAGCCGTAAATATCGAAATGCGCCCACTTCTTCGTCTGCGTCACAAAACGCTTGAGGAAGAGAGCTGCCGTGATCGAGCCTGCCATGCCACCGGCAGGCGCGTTGGTGATATCGGCCGCGCGCGAGCGGATGTCCTTGTCATAGCCCATATAGAGCGGCAGACGCCACAATGGGTCGTCCACATCCATGCTGGCATCGGAAATGCTGTGCGCGAGGTCCTCGTCGTCTGTGAAGAACGGAGGAACGTCGGGTCCAAGTGCCACGCGGGCGGCACCCGTCAGCGTCGCCATATCGATCATCAGGTCGGGTGCATCTTCATCCGCATAGGCCAATGCGTCGGCCAGAACGAGGCGACCTTCGGCGTCCGTGTTGTCGATCTGGACCGTCAGGCCCTTGCGGCTCTGATAGATATCGCCCGGGCGGAAAGCGTTGGACGAGATGGAGTTTTCTACCGCGGGTATGATGACGCGCAGGTCGATGGGCAGACGTGCGTCCATGATCATGAGCGCCAGGCCGAGGACATTGGCAGCTCCGCCCATGTCTTTCTTCATCAGCGCCATAGAGGAGGAAGGCTTGATATCGAGGCCACCGGTATCGAAGCAAACACCCTTGCCGACGAGTGTCAGGCTTGGATTGCCCTTCTTGCCCCATGTCATTTCCAAAAGGCGCGGCGCGCTTTCACTGGCCCGTCCAACGGCGTGAACCAACGGGAAGTTTTCTTTCAACAGGTCTTCACCGGCAATGACGGAGACTTGCGCCTTGTAATGGGCGGCCAGACTGCGGAAAGCGATCTCCAGTTCGTCTGGGCCCATGTCATTTGCGGGAACATTGATAAGATCGCGTGCCAGATAGACACCAGCCAGAATGCGCTTGATTTCCGCATCTTCCGCGTCGCGCGGAATAAGGAGTTTCGCGCCGTTGCTTTTCACCGTGCGATATTTGTCGAAACGGTAGGCACCAAGGCCAAAACCCAGCATCAGGCGATTGACGGTCAAAGGTGCCGTTTCGATATGCCAATCGCCTTCAGGCAACTCTCTCGCCAGTTTTCCGGTAATGAAAGGCAGCTCGGAAGGGTTCGTACCAAGGCCCAGAAGCGCGCCACCGAGAGCACCCTCTGCGGAAGGGATCAAAAGAAGAGCGCCCGCATCCGCCTTGAAGCCCGCTTTGCGCGCCCAGTCCAGAGCAATCGGATCGATCGCACCCTGCTCGATATGGGCGGGGGTGACCGCAAAAACCGGCAGCGTCTTGCCTGCTTTGGAACTGAAATGCGTGGTGCGTTCGATAAATTGATAGGGAGGCATCAGGCTGCTTTCGTAAAGGTCTGGAATCGGCAAATTAACACTCTATTAGGGTTAACAGATTATTGCTGGAGCGGGGGTTGCGGCGAGGAAAATGCGTCGCGCCGCACATTTCGATTAAAACCCAGAGCCGGGGCAATGTCATGATTGCTGTTTCCAACATTTCAGCCCGCCAAAGGACTTTGCTTCGCGGCGTATGCGCAGCGGCGCTCGCCCTTGCTCTCGCCGGATGCTCCACCAATAAGCCGGATCGTATGTCGACGGGGTCCATCCCTACGGTGTCGCATTCCTATGATCAGATGAACATGGAACAGTTGCGGCAGGCGGAAGCTTCCACCGGAAAGGCCTATGCCAGCAATCCGAAGGACCGCAATACCGGCCTCAACTACGCCAATCTGTTGATGATGACGGGCAAAAACAGCCAGGCACTTGCCGTCATGCAGCAAGTCGCGATCGCTTATCCTTCCGACCGCGAAGTGCTCGCATCCTACGGCAAGGCACAGGCCGCCGCCGGACAGTTGGAGCAGGCGCTCAACACCATCAATCGCGCGCAGACGCCGGACCGACCGGACTGGCGTCTCTATTCTGCAGAAGGAGCCGTACTGGACCAGCTGGGCCGATCGAGCGAAGCACGAGCCAAGTACCGTCAGGCGCTGGATCTGAAGCCCAACGATCCCACCATTCTGTCCAATCTCGGCATGTCCTACGTGCTTCAGAGCGACCCTCGCACAGCCGAAACCTACATGCGCTCCGCAGCCTCTCAACCCGGTGCCGATAGCCGGATCAGACAGAATCTTGCATTGGTGGTGGGCCTTCAGGGGCGTTTCGAAGAGGCGGAACGCATTGCCATGCAGGAACTGTCCGCCCAACAGGCTCAGGCCAACCTGACCTATCTGAGAAGCATGCTGTCACAGCAGAACGCGTGGTCGCAACTCTCCGACAAGAACAAGAAAACAGCTGCGAACTGATTGATGGATGCGAGATAAACGCAAGGCGGCCTTACTGGCCGCCTTTTTTGTTTGAACGCCTCAGAACGAGTCGGAAACGCGGATGCCGGCAGGGCCGAGAATAACGGCGATCAGTACGGGCAGAAAGAACAGGATCATCGGCACGGTAAGTTTTGGTGGCAATGCCGAAGCTTTCTTTTCCGCCTCATTCATGCGCTCGTCACGGCCTTCCTGCGCCAGAACACGCAGCGCCTGAGCCAGGGGGGTACCGTAACGCTCCGCCTGAATAAGCGCCTGTACCACGCTTTTAACCCCTTCCAGCTGCGTGCGAAGCCCAAGGTTTTCGAGGGCGGTCCGCCGGTCCTGCAGGAACGAAAGCTCTGCCGTCGTCAGCACCATTTCCTCGGCAAGGGCAGGCGATTGGTCGGCCATTTCTTCGGCGACACGACGCATGGCGGCTTCCATCGAGACACCCGATTCCACGCAGATCAGCATCAGGTCCAAGGCGTCGGGCCATGCGCGTTTGATGGATTTCTGGCGCTTGGACATCTGGTTGGAAACAAAGATATTCGGCGCGTAAAAACCCAGGTAACCAACGACGAGAACCACCATCAGGCGTACGCCGAAGGGCCGCTCTGGCAGGTTTCCCATGACGAAAACCCACAGAAAGGCCAGTGTGAGAAAGATGAATGGAAGAATAAACCGTGCGGCCAGAAACGTGTTTAGCGCGTTCTGCGATCGATAGCCGGCAGCCCGCAGCTTGTTGACGGTATTCGCGTCGATCAGCGCCTCACGCAGGTTGAAGCGCTCGACGATCCGCGTTGCCGATTTGTTGTTGGTGGCGCGCAGTGATGTCTTGCTGCCCTTGGCGACCTCGTTCATGCGGTCGCGTTCCCGGCTTCTGATCTGGTCTCGCTCCGTGGACACAGCCTTCATGCGCTTATCCAGATCGCCCTTTTCGAAATAGGGAATGGCGAGCGTATAAAACGTCGCAAACACGGCGACGGAAACGAGAATGGCGATGATGAGGTGCGGGTTGGTCATGCTGGATATGAGTTCTTGCGACATGCTTTCCGCCTCAAATATCGAAGTTGATCATCTGGCGCATGACGACGATACCGATGGACATCCAGATTGCCGAGGCACCCAGAATGAGATGGCCACGCGGATCGGTAAACAGCACCATGATGTAGTCCGGCGAGGTGAGATAGACGAGCGTCGCCACGATGAAAGGAAGAGCGCCGATGATGACGGCAGATGCTTTTGCCTCCATCGAAAGGGCGGCCACCTTGGCCTTCATCTTGCGCCGTTCCCGCAGCACCTTGGAAAGGTTTGCCAGCGCTTCGGAAAGGTTGCCGCCTGCCTGTGCCTGAATGGTGATGACGGTGCCAAAGAAGTTCACCTCCGGCAAAGGCATGGTCAGCATCATGCGGTTGATCCCTTCCGGGATGCTCATGCCCACCTGTTGTGCTTCAACGACCCGCTGGAACTCGCTTTTGATCGGCTCCTGTCCATCAGACGCAATCAACCGAACGGAATCGTTCAGTGGCAGACCGGATTTGATGGAGCGATACATGACATCGAGCGCGTTCGGAAACTCTTCAAGAAACTTGTTCTGCCGTCGTTTGACGAGAAACCCAAGCACCCAACGGGGCAAACCGAGTGCGCCGACGATGCTCCCACCCAGTGCCAAAAGGAGAGGTGCCCCGTAAAGCAAGGCAACCAGAAACACCGCAAGCCCCATGCCACCACTGATCACATGGAATTTTCGCACAGACATGGTGAGGCCAGCCTGAACGAGCCTGCCACGCACACTTTTGTCTTTTCTGTCCTTGTTTTTTTCTGTCTGCTTTTTTTCAAGATCTTTCAGGTTATCCTGTACGGATTTGCGCCGCTTACTCAGTTCCTGAACGCGGTCGCGTGCGATCTTGATCTTCTCTTTGTCGGTTTCAGCGGCTTTCACACGGCTGACACGGCTTGCGGTTTTCTTCTCGACCTCGATCTGCGGGAACAGGAAGACATAGGCCATCGCTCCTGCCGAAACGGCGACGAGAATCACAAGCAGCATCACCGTCATGTTCATTTGCTATTCCGCCTTGGCCTGAGAGCGACGACGTCTTCGCGACGTCAGAATAAAACTCCCACTCACTACTTTATTGAGACTTGCTTTCCATTTCATCGAGCGCTGCGGCAAGTCGCTTTTCCTCGTTGAAATAGCGTGCGCGATCCCAGAAATGCGGTTTGCTGATACCGGTTGAGACGTGACGGCCGATGATCCGGCCATTGGCGTCTTCTCCGTCCATTTCATACCGCATCAGATCCTGAGTGATGATCACGTCGCCTTCCATGCCGAGCACCTCTGTCACCTGCGTGATACGGCGTGAGCCGTCACGAAGGCGCGCAGCCTGAATGACGATGTCCACGGACGAGGAAATGATTTCCCGCACGGTTTTTGCAGGCAGGGTGAAGCCGCCCATGGCAATCATCGATTCCATTCGGCTCAAACACTCACGTGGCGTGTTGGCGTGGATGGTGCCCATGGAGCCATCGTGACCGGTGTTCATGGCCTGCAACAGGTCAAAAACCTCGGGTCCGCGCACTTCACCGACGATGATACGTTCCGGGCGCATACGCAGGCAGTTCTTGACGAGATCACGCATGGTAATTTCGCCTTCGCCTTCGATATTTGGCGGACGCGTTTCCAGGCGCACCACATGCGGCTGCTGAAGCTGAAGCTCGGCGGTGTCTTCGCAGGTAATGATGCGTTCAGTCTTGTCGATGTAACTCGTCAGGCAGTTGAGAAGCGTGGTCTTACCAGAACCCGTGCCGCCGGAGATGACCACGTTGCAGCGAACGCGCCCGATGATTTGCAGCAGCACGGCACCCTCGGGCGTGATCGCACCGAAGCGCACCAGCTGGTCGAGCGTCAGCTTGTCTTTCTTGAACTTTCGGATCGTCAGTGCCGGGCCATCTATGGCGAGCGGCGGAGCGATGACGTTGACACGCGAACCATCCGGCAGACGAGCATCGCAGATAGGGCTCGATTCATCCACGCGGCGGCCAACCTGGCTGACGATGCGCTGGCAGATGGACAGAAGTTGGGTGTTGTCACGGAACCTGATATCGGATTCGATGGTCTTGCCGCCGACTTCAATGAAAACCTGGCCGGAGCCATTGACCATGATGTCGGCAATGTCGTCGCGAGCCAGAAGCGGCTCCAGCGGACCATAACCGAGAACGTCGTTACAGATGTCTTCCAGCAGCTCTTCCTGCTCGGAAATCGACATCGCGAAGTTCTTGATCGTGATGATATCATTGACGATATCGCGAATTTCCTCGCGCGCGCTTTCGGTGTCGAGTTTGGCGAGCTGCGACAGATCGATTGTGTCGATCAGCGCGGAAAACACCTGCGACTTGGTCTGGTAATAGTCATCTGTCCGCGTTCGCTTGCGCGATTGGGGTGCCGCTGGACTTGACGACGCCGCAGCTGGAGGCGGCGCAAGAACCAGCGTGTCTGCCGCGTCCAGACGTGGTGTTGCCATAGCAGGCGACGGGGCAGGGATGGATGCCACCTGCCCGGTATTCTGGCTTTTTGAAAAGCCCTCGTTGCCGCGTTTTCCGAACATTTGTTTCTTCCGGTATGTCGCTAGAGGCGCGAGACGCGCTTACTTGCGTTTGATCAAGTCCATGAATTTGCCAAGGCTTGCACGTTTCGCCTTACGAACGGAGGATCGACCCGTCACGACGTGAGCGATCTGCGAGAAGGTTTCGGCAATGGGAGATTTCGCATCGATTTCGCTGATCATGCGTCCGCTATTGGCCGCATTACCAAACAGCTGCACATCAAAGGGAATAATGGCGATGGGCTCTATTTCCAACGGCTCGAAGAAATCGGCAGGCGCGATCTCAGGGCGCTTCAGCATGCCGACCTGGTTGAGCACCAGATGCGGAACCTTGTCATTGGGTCTCAGCTTCTTCAGCGCATCCAGAAGGTTTTTGGTGTTTCTGAGATTGGCAAGATCCGGCACTGCCGTAATCACCACTTCGTCTGCCGCCGCAAGCACGGTCTGCGTCCAGTCCGACCAGATATGGGGAACGTCCAGAACGGCGACAGGTGTGCTGCGTTGAAGGAGATCGAGCAGAGGCTGGAATGCAAGCCGCTCGAAATCGTAAGGCCTATCCAGAAGGGATGGGGCAGCAAGCAGGGAAAGATGCTGGGAACATTTGGTCAATAGACGATCGAGAAAGACCTCGTCCAGGCGCTCCGGTGCATATACGGCTTCTGCGATGCCCTGCGCCGGGTCCTGATCAAAATCGATATTTGCGGTACCGAAAGGCAGGTCGAGATCGGCCAATATGGTCTCGGTCGAAAACAGGCTTGAAATGCCGAAGGCGCAATTGTGGGCAATGGTGGAGGAACCGACGCCGCCTTTGGCACCGATAAAAGCGATGTTGCGGCCTAGTGGCTCTGCCTCGGGATCAACGAAAATCGCGGAGATTGACGCCAGCAAATCCGGCATTTTAACGGGCGCAACCAGATATTCGGAAATACCATTGCGGATAAGGTCGCGGTACAGCGCGATATCGTTGTGGCGACCGATAATGATGACGCGGGTGGTGGGATCACAGACTTCCGCAAGCGGTGCCAGGTCGTTCAGCAGATTGGATGGTTCGCGCGCTGTTTCGAGGATGATCAGGTTGGGCGTCGGGCTGGACGAAAACATGGTCGCGGCGGCTTCGACTTCGCCATTGGTAACACGCAGGCTGACCTTGTTCATACGACGGTCGCCGGACAAACGCTCCATCAGGCGCTGCATGCTTTCACTTTCGCAAAAGGCGTGGATCGAGATGCGCGGCAGGGGCCGCAGGTCATCCAGATCTCCCATGCGCAAAGGCTCTTCGGAGTGAAGTTCGTCCGGATTTGCGTGTTGAATATCGTAGTTTACCGGGCTCATTGTGTTTCCTGTTGCCGCATGCGTTGCGTGCTGGACGTCATTCTGTCGTTGCCGTGGTCTTGCCTGCACGATAATTGCCGATCACCACGGAGCGCCGTTCCGCATCGATCGGGCTCATGCCGCGCGGTCCGACAAGGTCCATGGGATTGGCTATCTGCGCAGCCAGATTGTTCTGAGAGGCGCAGCCGAAATTGTACCAGTTCTTGTTGGAATAGGTGTTGTCGGACAGGTCTTCCGGCCATTGTCCGCACTGCCCCGTCATCGCGGTGACGGCAATGTAGCTCAGCCTGATCGGAGCTGCATCGCCCGAAGGTGCCGCCCGGTAGGGGACTTCCACGATCTTTGCCGCTGGTATGCCTGAAGATGCAAGGGTCGCGCGGATATGACGTTTGAGGATGGACGCCGCAGCGGAATTCGCAGACCCCGTTGGCACCTGAATTTGAACGACACCTGATGATGTCGCGGCATAGCTTTGGGCAAAGCCCTTGATGTTGTCGGCCATGCCCACGGTCAGGCGGTTGTCGCCCGCAGACACCGGGATATCGAGCGAATGCTGCGCTTCGGAAAGCGTGATCGGGTGGCGAGTGCGGTAGTCGTCAGGAATGGCACCCGTCGACATAGGGTCGCGTGCACAGCTTTGCGCCAGCGCGGCAGTCGTCAACAGCGCGAGAACAAGTCCGGTGCGACGGATGGAAGGACGGTGGGCGAGCGGTTTCATCTGATGCATCTTTGTCATTTGTAGATAAACCCTACCGAGCCCTGATAGGGCTGTGTGTGAGCCTGCTGCTTGTTGCCGTAGACCTTGTTCACCCGGTTCATGAAATACATGCCGGCATCATTGTCCGGGTTAAAATTATCGTCCGGCCGCGCGATTTCGTTGCGCGACACGGGACGAACGAGATAGGGCGTGGCGATGATGACCAGTTCAGTTTCGTTGCGAATGAAGTCCTTGCTTCGAAACAGCGTGCCGAGAACCGGCACTTTGGAAACACCCGGTATGCCGGACATTGCCTGGCGTACATTGTCCTGCACCAAACCAGCAATGACGATGGAACCGCCCGATGGAAGTTCCACGCTGGTGGAGGCTTCGCGCTTGCGGATCGACAGATAAGTGCTGCCGGGAACGCTAATGCTGCTACCGTTACCGGTCACGGCGCTACCCTCATAGGTAGGCTCCGAGACATTTGTTTCAATTTTTAGGCTGATGCGACCGGGCGACAGAACCACGGGCCGAAAATTCAGCTCGATGCCGTAGTTTACCGTGTCAGTGGTACGTGTAACAGTTGGTTTTCCAGTGGTGTCATCGATGGCCACCTCCTGCTCGGCAGGCAGGCGGAATTCGCCGCCGACGTAGAATTTCGCTTGCTCGCCTGAAATGGCGGTGAGGCTAGGCTCAGCCAGCGTTCGCATCACGCCTGCCTGTTCCATGGCATTGAAATAGCTACCGAGGGTCAACTTGCCGATGCTGCCGGCAATGTTTCCAGTGCCTGCAAGCCCGATTGCGTTGCCAAGGTTCGACGGATTGGAGAATGAGATGCGCCCGCCCAAGTCACTGCCCGAGCCGCTGATGGAGCCGTTAAAGCCGAGCTGTTTCAGAACCTGTCGGCTGACCTCGGCAACGGTGACCTTCAACGTCACCTGATCTTCGCCCTCGATCGTCAGCATATTGACGATGGATGATTGCTGACGGTCTTCGGCAAAGATGGCGACAGCCCCGTCACCATTGCTCTGGCTGGTTTCGGTAATATTACGTGTGGTCGCCTCACCACCCTTCAAGAAAGCGGATGCCAGCTGCACGGCACGCGCTGAATCCTGTGGCGTACGGACCGTTCCCGAAAGAACGATATTATCGGAGACGATTTCGACGCGAATATCCGATTCCGGAATAAATCGGCGCAAATTGGCTTGGAGACCGGAAATATCGCGTTCAACTTCCAGATCAAGGCTGACGATTTCCTGTCCCTGATCACCGAAGATGAAGATATTCGTTTGGCCGACCGCCTTGCCGAACAGGTAAATCCGTCGCGAACTGCGCGTTACGGCATCGGCCATGCTGGGGTCGGCAACGAGAATATCATGCGCATCTTGGGGCAGGTCGATGACCAGCGCCTTGTTCAAGCCCAACTTCAACCGCTTGCGAACACCTTGACCGCTTTCGTTGATCCGCACGATGCTGGCGCTTTGTGCCAGCGCCTCATGCGTCGAAAATCCGAAAGGTGCGTTCATTCCAGGAAAGCCGGAAAATGCGATGCAAAACGCCACTCCGCCCGTGACGGAAGAGCGCATCATTTTTT
The DNA here is from genome assembly GCF_002915175.1 of Agrobacterium rosae. GTDB lineage: Bacteria > Pseudomonadota > Alphaproteobacteria > Rhizobiales > Rhizobiaceae > Agrobacterium > Agrobacterium rosae. The sequence goes on from NZ_NXEJ01000001.1 coordinate 203,958, forward strand.
TCAAGCCGGTGAGTGCGTGAAATCTGGTCATTGTGACGACCCTCCTTGTCCATCCCGGACAATTGAGCCGGATTTGATCACCTGAATTGCCGGTCGTCCCGAGCCGCCGCTCAAGAGGTAATTGGCCGATGTGGTGTCGCTGTCCTGAGCATCGGCAACTGAGCGCAGGGAAAGCGTCAAGCGGTCCGCCATCTGCTGCGCCACAATCATGATTTTTGCCTGCTCAGGCGTCAGTTCCAGCGTTGCGGTTGCACCAACGACAGCGGTCGTGCCGTCTTCGCCTTCCTTGATCTGCTGGTCGATGGCGAGAACACGGACATTGTTGAGAACGTTTTCAGTCAGAAAGCTTCCCGCATCGCCCTTGCGAACCATGATCACGTCGACACGGTCATTGGGCAACACGAAGCCACCGGCACCCGTGGCGACGGAAATCTCCGTGGCCACGGCGCGCATGCCCGCTGGCAAAAGAGCAGACATGATGCGTGTGCTGGAATCGACCACCTTCTCCGGCCGTAGCGGCTCGCCCTCGAACAGTGGCAGGCGCACGACAGAGCCAGTAAGCTCAGTTATGGCGTCGGGCCGTTTGGTTTCGGTTACGAAATTGTCGTTGATGCTGCCCTGCGGCCACGCTGCCCACCGAACAGAATCGGCGCTCAGGCGGCTTCCCACTGGCAGATTTACCGAGGAAACCAGCACGTTGACCGTTGGCTCTTTCTGGATGATGGCTTCCGCCTGTTCGACGACCTGCTGAGGGCCGCCAAGCTGCATCGCCAGCAAACCGGCAAGACCGGCGGCAACGACAGCAACGGAAAGTATGATGACACGCGACGGCTTCATGCTTGGCCCTTGAAAGAGTCAGAATCTCTGATCTGAACCTTGTCCCGCCATTGGTGTAATTATGGTTAATAAAATCTGTCGCATCGTGGTTAATGAGAAATAAACAACACGATTATTTAAAATGCGACTTTAAAGCATGTGCTGCATCGCGAGTTGCACGATTGGTGCCTCGGGGTAGGTCAGGAGGCCGCCGATGGCGATGGCAATGCCGTATGGGATTTTTTTTGCGACGAGCAGGGAGTCTGGGATGGGCAGGCCGCTCGCCATGATCTCCTGCGAGTGCGAACGTAACATCAAGATAGCGACTGTTAGCAGGCCCCCAACAACCGCAACACTTAGGATGAATAGTGCCAAAGACACATTAAATCCAAACCATATAGCTGACACTGAAAGAAGTTTTGCATCCCCACCACCCATTATATTGAGTGCGAAGAGTGCGAAGCAAATCGAAAATACAATAAGTCCACCAGCCAAATTCATTCCGAGCGTATGCCAGTCTAGGCCGATAAAAGGTGCAACGAAAATAAACGAAAGAAAAAGCATTACGGAGACACGATTTGGAATTGTCATGGTGAAAAGATCAGAAATCGCCGCCAAGGCGAGCCCCATAGGAAAAATCAAAAATATCGCTCCAGCAACCATTCTTATTTCCTAGTCCCTCGGCTTTTTTGATAAATCGGAAATCAAAATGAAAAGCCGCCCAATTCTGGGCGGCCGTCATTCGACGATGCCCAGGACTTTTACTGTCCAGATGTGGTTTTTGCTGTAGTCATTTTTGTTCCGATGTTCGTGAACAGTGCGCTGAGCTGTGTGCCGACGACACCAGCACCAGCTATAATGCCCACGGAAATCAAAGCTGCGATCAAGCCGTATTCGATGGCGGTCGCGCCGGACTCGTCTTTCATGAAGCGAGCGAAAATGTTTGTCATGCGGGTTCTCCTAAACTCTTCGTTTGTTGTTCAGCACGCCGACAACTGTTTTCCGTTGTTCGGTTGAGCTCAAATTACAGAAGGTCGATTTCCAACGACTTAAAAAATCTCGTTAAAATTGGGTTAATGAAGGCTGAAATTGAGCATAGTAAACAATAGATCAAAGTAGAAATTCAATATTTATATACCGTCTCGAATCCTTATTCTTCTAAGGTTCCTAGTCGCGCTTATCGCTCGGAATGCGTTCGAAAACGGTGCATTTTCCTGTTCTATTATGGCGCATGGCATGAAATGGCTCATCGATATGTGCCGCACCTTATCGGCGTGATGCCATAATGGGATTCATGCTTAACGCTTCATTCACCAATGCCGCGCATGGTGATTTTTGATGAAGTGTGTAACGAGTGAACCAAGGCTGCCCACATCCATGCTGTCCGTTTCTATAGCTAGAATTGCTGCGACCTTGACGGTGCTTATCGCAACGTCAGCACCGATTATGGCTGCAGACAGCGATATGTTGCGCGTGTCTATGAACCACGCCCGCGTCCTGAAGCTTGATCGCCCTGTCAGCAAAGTCATCATCGGCAACTCAAAGGTTGCGGACGCGACAGTTGCAGACGCCACCACCATCGTCCTCACCGGTCGCAGTTTCGGGACCACAAATCTGGTTCTTCTGGACGCTGATGGCAACGCCATCGTCGATGAGCGGGTGCTGGTATCGATCGACGAAGGCAACACGGTCCGCGTTTTCCGTCAGACAGCCCGCACGGTTTTATCCTGCACCCCGAATTGCGAAGAACACTCCCCCAACGAAGGCGCGGCCGCCAGCGGTCAGTGATATCTTCTAGCGTCTTCTGGATGTTGGATGCGATCGTGCGAGGCTGAATCAACAGTCACATGCAAGCGCTGAACGCAATGCGCAACACTCGATCGCCCCCAAGGGCGATGCTTTTTTATATGAAATTTCAGGTAAGTTATTGATCTGGCTAAGATCAAAAATGGAATGGTGCCCAGAAGAGGACTCGAACCTCCACACCCTTTCGAGTACCAGCACCTGAAGCTGGCGCGTCTACCAATTCCGCCATCTGGGCGACGAGGAGCGATGTACGGGGACAGCCGTCTGGTGTCAACAGCCATTTTTAAGTTTTGTGACGATCTTTGATTTTTCAGCAAAAAAATCGAAAACGGTCATCCGCGCATGCGTTGCCTAGACCTCGGCTGACGTCCAAAAGCAAGAATCAGCTATCCAGACCCTCGTTCTTGGAGCGATCCAAATGGCCGAGGTCGCGGTCTGGGTCGATGATGTCTCGTACACGTTGTTTGAGTTCTTTGGGTCCGGGGAAGCCGCCGTCGCGTTTGCGTTCCCAGATTACATGACCGTCCACCAGGATTTCGAAACGTCCGCCGGTGGCAGGCACGAGCGTCACTTCTCCTAAACTATCCGAGAAGGTTTGCAGCAACTCCTGCGCCATCCAAGACGAGCGCAGGAGCCAATTGCATTGGGTGCAGTAAATGATGGAAATGCGTGGCTTGGCTATTGCGTCTGTCACTTGGATCCTCATCGTTTGTCTGGTTGAAACGATCAGGACATGTTTCTTCAGCAAGCAGATGTTTGCAAGTGTTGATATCCGGGAGTGCTAGCCGATCCGTTTGTAAAACCATGTCGTGTCGCAATAACGGCCATCGGGATGCATCGCATAATCCGGAATGACACCCACGCGTTCCCAACCAAATCGAGGGTATATCGCTTCGGCTTCGCTACCGGTCGCCGTATCCAACACCAGAAGCGTCCTACCGAGGCGGGCGGCCTCGGCTTCCACGCGGTCCATCAGTTTGCGCGAAAGACCAAGCCCGCGAGCAGAGCGATGGACCAGAAGTTTCATCAGGTCGCCCCGGTGCGGCTGGTTGGGTTTGGAGGAAAGTCCCACCTGCACGGTGCCAACGACTTTGCCATCCACTTCTGCTACCACATGGATCGTGTTGCCTTTGTCTACACTCTTCGCGACATCTTGCCATAAGTCTGTCGCGTCGGCTGATGTGAAGGGCAACATGAAGCCCACAGACGCGCCGCCATTGACGCAGTCGGATAAAATTTCGCAAAGATCGGGCAGGGCGGCCAAGGTTTCCTCGCCGTTCAGCATGCGGATAACAGTCATTTGAAACTCCAGAAAATGTCAGCGCTTGCGCTGGTCCAGCACCACCGCATAGCGGGCAGGGAGGTCAGAGGGGTTGTGGAATGTGTGGCCGTCGCCAACCGGCATGAAAAGGCAGTCGCCTGAGGTCATCCGGTGCACCTGATTGCCTGTCGTCATCTCAAGGTTTCCCTCAAGCAGCCAGATATATTGCGTCATGCTCTGGCTTGCAGCATGCGGTGGAAAGCTGACCTTCGCATGGGGTGGGAGATTCACTTCGACAATATCGACGTCGGAACCAACACGGGGAGGTGAGACCGCACGTCGCACGTAGCCGGTATCAGGGTCCTGCCACGTCGGTTGGTCCTGTTTTTTAACGAGCGGCGAAATCGCATCTTCATTTTCTGCAAAGAAGCCCGAAAGCGAAAGCCCAAGTGCAGCGCAAATCCGCGCCAGAAGTGCTGCGGTTGGGCTGGCTTCGCCGCGCTCTATGCGCGAAATCATGGCGCGGCTAACCCCGGAGGCGTTGGCGAGTTGGTCGAGCGTCAGATTGCCTTGCGTTCGCAGATTTTTGATGCGTTCAGCAATGGAGCGCTCAAAATTGTCATTTTGATTTTCCATTATGTGAGAGTAATAATCTCATATGGTGGAGTCAATATCCACGATGATAGAAATTGCGATCTAAAAGATCAGAATTAAGCGCCGAAATCGACCATATCCCTCATCTCGTTGCCGCGCGCGCTCGGTTGCTGGTTGAAAAAGCCCAACTTAAAAGGCTTTTAACCAAATTCCCGCTTTTCCAGCGCAAAGGCCCCTGCTATAGCGCGGGGCATGAGCACAAATTCGACCCGCACCCCGCTTGACCATATCCGCAACTTTTCCATCGTTGCCCATATCGACCATGGCAAATCGACGCTAGCCGACCGGTTGATCCAGTCGACGGGCGGCCTTGCCGAGCGCGACATGTCCGAGCAGGTGCTCGACAATATGGATATCGAGCGCGAACGCGGCATCACCATCAAGGCACAGACCGTGCGCCTACATTACAAGGCGAGTAACGGCGAAATCTATGTGCTGAACCTCATCGACACCCCCGGTCACGTCGACTTCGCCTATGAAGTCTCCCGCTCGCTGTCGGCCTGCGAAGGCTCGCTGCTGGTGGTGGATGCATCCCAGGGCGTAGAAGCGCAGACGCTGGCCAATGTCTATCAGGCCATCGATAATGACCACGAGATCGTTACAGTTCTAAACAAGATCGACCTGCCAGCCGCAGAGCCGGACCGTATTCGCGAACAGATCGAGGAAGTCATCGGCATCGATGCGTCTCAGGCTGTTCTGATCTCAGCCAAGACCGGCCTTGGCATTCCTGATGTTCTGGAAGCCATCGTGCACCAGTTGCCGCCGCCGAAGAGCGAGCTTGGCGAAAAGGGCCCGCTAAAGGCCCTGCTGGTCGATAGCTGGTACGACACCTATCTCGGCGTCATGGTTCTGGTGCGCGTGCTTGATGGCGTGCTGACCAAGGGCCAGACCATCCGCATGATGGGCACGGACGCGAAATATCAGGTAGAGCGCGTCGGCGTTCTGACCCCTAAGATGGTGGCCGTCGACAGCCTCGGCCCTGGCGAAATCGGTTTCATTACAGGATCGATCAAGGAAGTGGCCGATACCCGCGTCGGCGATACCATCACCGAAGACAAGCGCCCCACCGCGCAGGCTCTGCCGGGCTTCAAGCCTGCCCAGCCGGTCGTGTTCTGCGGCCTGTTCCCGGTCGATGCTGCCGATTTCGAAGATCTGCGCGCCGCCATGGGCAAGCTTCGCCTCAACGACGCATCCTTCTCCTTCGAAATGGAATCGTCCGCTGCTCTCGGGTTTGGTTTCCGTTGCGGCTTCCTCGGCCTGCTGCATCTCGAAATCATTCAGGAACGCCTCGAGCGCGAATTCGATCTCGACCTCATCGCAACCGCCCCTTCGGTGGTCTATCAACTGACGATGACGGATGGCTCCGAGCGTGAATTGCACAACCCGGCTGACATGCCCGATGTCGTCAAGATTTCCGAAATCCGCGAACCATGGATCAAGGCAACCATCCTGACGCCTGATGATTATCTCGGTGGTATCCTGAAACTCTGTCAGGACCGCCGCGGCGTCCAGACGGAACTCACCTATGTCGGCAAGCGCGCCATGCTCACCTATGAGCTGCCGCTCAATGAAGTCGTCTTCGATTTCTATGACCGCCTGAAATCCATTTCCAAGGGCTATGCCTCTTTCGATTACCATCTCGATGGTTACCGCGAGGGCAACCTCGTGAAGATGTCGATCATGGTCAATGGCGAACCGGTTGATGCGCTTTCCATGCTGGTTCACCGCACCGCTGCCGACAAGCGCGGCCGCGATATGTGTGAAAAGCTGAAAGACCTCATCCCCCGCCACATGTTCAAGATCCCCATTCAGGCGGCCATCGGCGGCAACGTCATCGCCCGTGAAACGATTTCGGCTATGCGTAAGGACGTGACCGCCAAATGCTACGGCGGCGACGCGACTCGTAAGCGCAAACTTCTGGACAAGCAGAAGGAAGGCAAGAAGCGCATGCGCCAGTTCGGCAAGGTGGATATTCCGCAGGAAGCCTTTATCGCAGCGTTGAAGATGAGCGACGATTGATCTTGTCCCCGGGCTTGATGCGTATAAACTATGCGCATTAAAGCCGGAGGTTGCCATGACATCGAAAGTTTTTTCCCTCCAAGGGTTTTGATCTCAACAAAAAACCGCCTGCCCAAAGGCAAGCGGTTCTTCAATCACCTAACAACCTAAGTTGTTATGGCTGTGTCGACGTGCCACCAGTTGTCGGCGAAGCCGGGGCAGCGTTGTTGGTCGGTGCTGCTGGCGTCATCGGGGCAGGCGCTGGAGCCTGATCGGTGACGGCGGGTGGTGTTGTAGACGATGTCGTGGTCGGATCAGTTGTCGATGGGGCGCTCATCTGCATCCAGATGAAGCCGCCGACCAAGAGAACGGCGATTACCGCAACCCATGGAGCCCAGCCAGCAGACTTGCGGGCCGCTTCCGGCGTCGTGCGCAGTTCTGGACGGTCTGGACGAAGATTAGGGTCACGTGGAAGATTTGGATCGAATGTCATGGTGTTTTCTCCTCTCTTACTATGGGGAGAAAATGCGATTGTGCTTAATTGGTTCCAGAAATCTATAAATGGTAAAAACTGGTAGGTCTAAGATGTCGTGCGCGTCCTATCGATCGCTTCCCTCAAAACCTCCGTCAGTTTGGGGTCGTCGCACTGCGAAACGTTGAACCGCATATGTGTCGATGCGGTGTGTGACTGGCTGAAAATATTGCCCGGTGCCAAAACCACGTTTTTTAAAAGCGCATGACGTGCGACCGCCGCTGCATCGACCCCATCAGGCAAGCTGCACCACAGAAATATCCCCGATTGCGGTTCGATCCATGGCGTGATGCCGAGCCCGCGAAGCCTCGCATCTGTTTCCAGTCTTGCTCTGGACAGTCGCACTTTCACGGCCTCAATGTGACGCCGGTAGCTGCCATCTTTCAATGCGGCCAATACAACTGCCTCACAAAGCTGGTTGCCGGAAAAATTCGTGGCGATCTTCAAGTCGGTCAACGGATCGATCCAGCGCTGCGGTGCCGCGATGTAGCCGCAACGGACGGATGCCGAGAGCGTCTTGGAAAAGCTGCCGATCTGCACGACGCGGTTCAGACCATCGAAGGCCGCAAGTCTTGGCGCTTTTTGATCTTCGAAATCGGCAAAAATATCGTCTTCTATGATCGTCAGTCCGGCCCGTTCTGCCAGCATCAACACCCGATGCGCTGTAACAGGGGAAAGAACCGCACCGGTTGGGTTGTGGATTGCAGAATTGGTGATGTAGAGGCGAGGCTGATGCTCGCTTAGCGCCTGTTCGAACAGCGCGACATCAGGCCCTGAAGGCGTGTAGGGCACGCCGATGATCTTCACCCGGTGGGCGCGCAGCAGAGCGTGGAAATTGAAATAACAGGGGTCATCGACCAGCACGGTCTGTCCCGGCTCCAGCAGAAAACGGCAGAGCAGATCGATAGCCTGTGTGCCGCTGTCGGTCAGCATGATGTGCTCCGGCGCAGCGTGCACACCATTTTCCGACAATCGCCGTGACAGCAGTTTCCGCAGTGGCAGAAGTCCAAGCGGGGTGCTGTAGTCGGTCAACAGATATGGGTCGGCACGCGCCACGCTGCGCATAGCACGACGTATCGCTTCTTCCGGCATCCATGAAGGTGGCATCCAGCCACAACCGGGCTTGATCATGCCATCTTGCCCATCCAGCGCCAGGCGCGAGACCCAGAATGGATCAACCGCACGGTCGAGCTTCGGGCCTATTTCGGCGAGTGAGAGAGGAGCCAGAGCGGCCGCCACATAAAATCCCGATCCCGGCCGGGAGTGGATGGTGCCCTCCGCCACTAGTCGCTCATAGGCTTCGACGACGGTCGAGGTCGAGACCAGCATTGTCTTTGCGAAGGCGCGAACGGATGGAAGCTTTGCTCCCGGTGCAAGGATACGTGCAGAAATACGCTTGCGAATTTCCACCATCACGCTGTTGATGCGAGGCGCGTTATCGTGAATTTTGTTCGAGGTCACATCCATCCGTATTGCTCTTTATACCATAACGGTTTTACAAAACTGTACCGTACTGTCTCTGTCTGCACCATCCATTCCAACTCATAAATCCATCGAAATGGAGCATTGAAATGGATAGGCAGTTGGCTGGTTGGGTGAGCGGTTTTGTGGGCGTGGTTATTTTCAGCGGCTCGTTGCCTGCAACACGTCTAGCGGTCACGGGTTTCGATCCCGTGTTTCTGACCCTTGCGCGGGCCAGTATTGCCGGGTTGCTTGGGCTCGCGTTGCTCGTGGTCTTTCGACAGAAGCGGCCTGCGCGCGCCGATCTCGTGTCGCTGGCCATCGTTTCGCTGGGTGTCGTGGTCGGCTTCCCGCTGCTGACAGCCATGGTGTTGAAGCATATGACCTCGGCCCATTCCGTCGTCTTCATTGGTCTGCTGCCCTTGGCGACGGCAATATTTGCCGTGCTGCGCGGAGGCGAGCGACCGCGTCTCGCTTTCTGGCTTTACTCATGCCTAGGCAGTGCATTGGTCGCCGGTTTTGCGATGACGCAGGGCGGTTCGGCATCGCTGACCGGTGATCTGCTGATGCTGGCAGCCATCGCTCTTTGCGGGCTGGGTTATGCCGAAGGTGCTGCCCTGTCGCGCAAGCTGGGCGGTTGGCAGGTCATTTCGTGGGCGCTGGTTCTTTCCCTGCCAGTCATGCTGCCGCTGGCGCTTTTCACCATGCCTGCTTCGTGGAGCAATATCGCCGGTGCCGCCTGGGGCGGACTTGTCTACGTGTCTCTGTTCAGCATGCTGATCGGATTTATCTTCTGGTATCGCGGTTTAGCGCTGGGCGGCATCGCCGCCGTTGGCCAATTGCAACTGCTTCAACCCTTCATGGGTCTCGTACTGGCAGCAAGCTTGCTGGGCGAAACTGTCAGCATTCCCATGCTGCTGACAACGCTTGGCGTCGTGGCCTGCGTCGTCGGCGCAAAGAAATCGTCTCAGAAGCCGCAGCACCGTTAGCCGTTGCCGCGACGCGATGTCCAGCGGCTCCAGCTTTCCTCGCTACCGCTGAAGACGTTGAGGTCGATCTTGCCTTCGACGCCATGGGACAGGCCTGAGCCGGAATATTGCCAGAACAGCCATTTGCGGTCCGGATAAACCTTGGACGGATGCTGAGCCACGGCGCGCAGCCAGAACGGATAGTTCAGGAATTCGCCCGACAGGTGGTCCTTATAGAAATCCGGTGCCGTGTAGATGATCGGTCGCTGGCCATAGTGGCGTTCCAGCATATCCATGAAGACCTGCATCTTTTCCAGCACCTTGGCGCGGGGCAGGCGCATCTTGCAGCTGGATTCGCCGTTATATTCCACGTCGATGACGGGTGGCAGCGCATCCGGGTCACGCGGCACGTTGCGAATGAACCAGTCCGCCTGGTGGCTTGCCGGGCGGCACCAATAGAAGAAATGGTAAGCGCCGCGCCGAACGCCTGCAGCCTTTGCGCGGTTCCAGTTTGTCTTGAACATTGGGTCCAGATGGTCGCCGCCATCTGTCGCCTTGATGAAGGCAAAGTTCGCGCCGCGTGATCTCAACCGTTCCCAATCGATATTGCCCTGCCAGCGCGACACATCGACGCCATGAACGGGGAAATGTCGAGGCGTAACCCTGCCGAAATTGATCGGTTTGGCATCGCTGAAGTTGGACCGGAAGATGCGTGAACGCACCGCAGGCCCGGCATTGATCGCGGGTGCGGCCGCCATGGCCATCTGCACCGACTTTTCATCCGGTAGGCCAACACCCGCTTGTGGCGACATTGAAGTGTCGATCTGGGGCACGGCGCGGCGGGGTGCGGCTTGTTGATCCACAGCAGCAAAGGCTTTCGGTTCCTCTGGAACCGGTCCACCCCAAGCCAGAACCTTCTGAGCAGGTTCTGGACGAAGCCGCGCTTGCGTTTGGCCAACACTTGCCTGCGGCACCGGTGCCGAGGGCGTTACCGAACTCGTGGTCTCCTTGGAAGGGATGCCAGCCATCAGACCTTCCGGTCCAGAACTGGATGTACAGCCCGTGATGGATAGGCAGGCTAGAATAATGGCTGGCACTGTCGATCGATGCATGAGAACCCGTACGCAAAACAGACGGGCAAGCACAAAATGCACCACCCTGGGACCGTGAAAAAAGATGACTAACGACAAATTATCAAAAAAGGCTGAATCCAATCTTTACGATCGGAAAATGATAAAAAACGTGAGCTGACGTTTGCGTGAGATTATGGTGAGCATGACAGCAAAAAGCGCGGACGAAGCCGCCCGCGCTCGAATTTGAATTTTCAGTCGTGTAATGGTCAAGCAGCGCGACGGTGATCCCGGCGGCTATCCTGTGTGCTATCGAGACGGAACTGCTCCAGCAGACCCAGCAACTGATCCGTCTCTTCGTTCAGTTGCTCGCTGGCGGCACTTGTCTCTTCCACCATCGCTGCATTCTGCTGCGTCAACACATCCACTTCACCAACGGAGCTGTTGATTTGCTGCATGGCAACCGACTGGTCCTGCGAAGCCTGCGTGATCTGTTGAACATGCTCACTGACATGGGAGATTTGCGTGCCGATCTGGGCCAGCGCTTCGCCCGTTTGGCTCACGAGGCTGGACCCCGCAGCAACCTCCTTGTTGGAGACGGCAATCAGTTGACGGATTTCCTTGGCTGCTGCGGCTGACCGTTGCGCCAACTCACGCACTTCATGGGCAACGACGGCAAAGCCCTTGCCCGCCTCACCGGCGCGCGCCGCCTCGACGCCCGCATTCAGGGCCAGCAGATTTGTTTGGAACGAAATGGAATCGATCACCTCGGTAATGTTGCCAATGGTCTTCGATGCATTCTCGATCCGCTCCATGGCAGAAATCGCATTGCCGACGATGACAAGTGAATCGTCGGTGTTGCGGCGTGTCTTGTCGACAATGGTGTTTGCTTCGCGGGCACGGTCCACCGCATTGCGCATGTTGGAGTTGACCTCATCCACGGCGGCTGCCGTCTCCTCCAGCGAAGCGGCCTGACGTTCCGTGCGGCGCGCCAGATCAACGGCGGATTCCGACATCTGCTGGGCATTTCCGCGAATAGCGCCGACGTTTTCAAGAATGCCGCCGATTGTCTCGCGCAGGCGCAGCATGGACTGGTTGAAGTCGACGCGCAGCTGCTCGAGGCGGTCGCTGAATGGTGTATCGATGGTGGTGGAAATATCACCTGCGGACAGACGCTCCAAGCCACCGGCCAAGGCGGTAACGGCAAACTGGATTTGGCGGTCCAGCTCTTTACGCTCGGCATCGTTGGACTGACGCTGCGCCTCGGCAGAGGCGCGCTGTTCCTGCGTGGAGGCTTCAAGTCGAATGCGCTCTTCGGCATTTTCCTTGAACACTTCTAGCGCCCGCGCCATGTCGCCAATTTCGTCGTGGCGGTTTTTGCCGGTGAGCGGAATGTCGATATCGCCCTTGGCCAGACGTTTCATGGAGCCGACAATCCCGAGGATCGGGCCCTTAAACGTCATGACCAGGCCAATGCCGGCAAAGATAGCGACGAAGACGCCGATAACCATGGCAGACAGCGAGATGCCATCCGCCTTGCTGCGCTCGGTATCGGCAGCCGTGCGTTGTTTCTCAGCAAAACTCGTCAAGCTGGCCCAAACGTTGCGGATCTCGTCTTCCGCCATGCGGAATGCGACCTGGCGCTGCTGCGACATGGCGAACAGGTCTGCCGATGCGCGATCCAGCTTTGTTGCCATGGCGTCAATCGACCCGGCGCTCTTGCGCGTCGCCTCAGACATCGTGCTGTCGCCCATCATCTCGCCAGCAGAGACGTTCAGGCGGAAGGCGACATCCCTGAATTTCTCCAGCGACGGCTTGGCAGGGGCGGCAACAAAGCCTGCCATTTCAAGTTCCAGATTTTTGGCATCTTCGGCAATCTGCCGTGCGGTGGCAAGAAACGCCGTTGCCTGTTCGATAGGCTGGTCCAGCTTGCCGAAAACCTCGGTCGCCTGTCGGGATTTCACGGTGGCAAAACCCTGAAGGCGAATGGTGGAGGGGCGCATAAGATTGACCACGCGGTCGATCGCGCCAACTGTCGCGTCGTTGACGATGCCGATATCGAGCTGCGCGCGGATCTGGGTCACGCCCTCGGCCAACTGCTCGATAATCATTTTCTGATCGACCGAGGCTATAGCGACGAGTTCCTTGGCGGTTGTTTCCAAACTGCCGATCGCAGCCTTCACAACGGCGGTCTTTTCCTCCGGCGATGTCACCCTGTTGAAATCGGTGACGACAGTGGCGATGAGATTTGCACCGCGATTGAGTTTGTCGGCCTCGCGCAACAGCAACTTTGCCTTGGTCTCGTCGGTCTGCAGCGTATTTCTAATGTTGGTCGCATTCGCCAGAAGGCCGTTCAGTTCCTTCTTGATGACCGAAAGGTCTGCATCCATGCCCGCGCGGAGTGCCTGCTCCTTCTGATGACTCGACCACAATTCATCGACTTGGTTGGTGATGATTTTAGTCCGGTCGATAGCATCTTTTATTTCAGTGGAATCGCCATCTTCCGTCGCGCGCAGGAAGTTGGCCTGCTCCGCAAGCTGGCGGTGCAGGGTGGCCCGCGTTTCATCATTAGTGTTGTTAAGAAACGATGTCATGCCACCATATACTTCCTTGAACCCCGTCAAGGATTGAAGGATGGTGTTGGAAACATCCATGCGGCTTTGCAGCAGGTTTGATGCATACAAACCCGAAAATCCGACTGCAAGAATACTTGCGACGAATGGCGCGATGAACACGATGACTTTTGTTTGTATCTTAAAACGCGCGAGCAGATTATCGATCATCATTTTTTCCCCAAAGCCTTTTTGTGACTTTCAATTCTTTGCAGCCGAAAAAAACAGCGTACTTTGACTTCTGCAACTGAGGTTTGAAAATAATGTTAATATTCAGTGAGTTCCGCCTTGCGTGGTAAATGGGAAATGGAAGCCGGTGTCTATAAACCAGCTCCCATTTTTGTCCTTAATGGCTCAATCAGTAACCCGCCTTCAATGTTCGCTGGAAGGCACTCACGATCTTCGTCACCAGTTCCTCGTGAATATCCGCTCTGTCGCGCTTAGCCATTGGCTCACAAATCGGATCGATTTCACCGACTGATTTCAAAAATGCATCGACATCTTTTTTGCAGACCGGCAGAAAGCTGAAATGGTTGCTGTCGTCGACCTGCATATAGGTGGCGTCAGGCACATGCTTGGCCAGCTGGTCGGACAGGACGGAGACGGGAATTTCGCCGACACTGCCGAGATTGATGAAGGTCAGCGGAATATCGATGGCCTTCAGGCTGTCTTTGGTGAACGCCACTTCCAACCCCGGATCAACAAGCACCGCAGAGCGGATGCGGGCGTCGTGATTCGATTGTTCGAAACGCGCTTTATCGACGCTACGCAAATCGAACTTTGGAAAGACGATCTGCTCATCGTTCTTGTAGCCGCGCCCACCTGCAAACCACTGGCAATCCATGGAAGTGGCATAGTCCACGCAATATTGCGCATAGGCGTCGAGATCAGCACGCGCACCTGCAAGCTCCATCGCCGCGCTGCCGCCGAGCGAAAAGCCGAGAACACCGACGCGCTTGGCATCGACCGATACAGACCATTCGGCACTGGTGGTCAGCGATGTGACGATGGTGGAGATATCGTCTGTACGTTCCCATATTTTCGGTGTGTCAGCAGGTGTGGAATCGCCGCTCGTCGTACCAGGGTGATCCGGTGCCGCAACCAGGAAACCCGCTTCGGCAAGGGCCGTTGCAATCCAGGCCATGCCAATCGCGCGCGAACCGGAGCCATGCGATAGCAGCACCAAGGGCAGATGATCTCGTGGAAGAGAGGCGTCCTTGATGGCTGGCGCGCCGTCGAAAATTCGATTTTCTCCGACGCTGACCTTTTGGCCTTTGCCGTCGGATGGATACCAGAGCGTGACGGATAAGTCCCTGTTGCGTGCGGGAGAATGAACAGTGATATCGCGCGTGCCAACGTACTGGTCTGCTAGAACAGGCTGGATGGCGAAGACTGACAAAAGAAGTGTAGCGGAAATGGTGTGGCGCATGGAAAGCCTCTTGGGGTTGGAATAACGAGGCCGTTGTCTGCGCATCGCAGTTTTTTCACGCCCTGAAACATGTTTGAGGTCGTGCGCAAACGCGATCTGGTTCATGTAAGAAGGGTCATTGTTCCAGCTTAGGTTTTTCCGCCTTGCTTTTCCTGCCGCTACCTATTGTCGTCTCACTTTTTCTCTGGCTGATGCTGATCTCGATCCTTCGCGGGAATGGCGAAGGAAAGGCCAATCTGCCTTTTCTGGCATTACTCGGGCTGAGCGCCATTCAGTCGACTCTTGTCGGTCTGCGCTGGGGTTATCATGTGGAGTGGCTGAAACCAGCCTTACCCGTCATGGCATCGCTTTTGCCGCCGCTGGCCTATGCCAGTTTCCGAAGCTTGATGAATGATTGGCGCTTGAAAAGCCAAGAGACACTTTTCAGTATCACCCTGCCGCCACTGCTTATCATAGTGCTCTTGACGATTTACCCGCTTGCCATCGATTTGGCCCTGATTGGGCTCTTCGTAGGATATGCGTTTGCCATCGTTATGCTGGGAAGGCGTGGGCCAGATGGGTTGGAGGAGGCACAATTTGCCAGCGTGGCATCCGTTCACCGCGCGCTCTACATCGCCGCCGCCGCTCTTTGCCTCTCCGCTTCGTTCGACGTTGTGATCCTTCTCGATTTTGAGTGGACACGAGGTGAAAATGCCGGTGTCATCATCAGCAATGGCAATCTTATCGGCCTTCTTCTGATTGGTCTCACTGCATGGGTCGCGGGCGACAGCAAGCCTGAAAAACCTTTGGTGCCGATAGAGGCGGAACCCCTAAGCCCCAGCGCAGAGGACCACCAGATCATGGCAAGGCTGGAAGACCTGATGGCTCGGCAGAAGTTTTACCGCGATGAAAACCTCAACCTATCCCGTCTCGCCCGCAAGCTGGCATTGCCCAGCCGCCAGATTTCCAATGCCATCAACCGCGCGACGGGTGGGAATGTCTCGCAATATATCAATCAGTTGCGGGTGAAAGATGCCTGCCGGCTGCTGGAGGAGACGGATCAGTCCGTGACCTCGATCATGTTCGAAAGCGGCTTCCAGACCAAATCCAACTTCAACCGGGAATTTCGCCGCATCACTGGTATGAACCCGCTGGCCTGGCGGGAGCGCGAGGTTTGGAAGCTGGTATCCGCGCATAAAAATGGCCACCCGGCGTAACCGGATGGCCATCCAATACGGACGAAAGATGATTACAGATTGCCGTTGCGCTGCTGGATCATCATGTAGGTGTCATAGGTGTATTCCGCGATCTGAGCCCAGAGATAGGCATCCTTCTTGAACGCCTGCTGGCTTTCGTAAATCTTCTTGAAGTTCTCGTTGACCGAGGAAATCTCAGCATAGGTTTCAAGCGCCGCCTTGTGGCACACGTCGAGAATTTCCTGGCTGAATGGCCGCAGAATGGCACCCTGTGCAACGAGTTCCTTTAACGCCTTCGGGTTGCGGGCATCGTAACGCTCCAGCATGGATGCGCTGCCAGCCGCACAGGCGTCTCTCAGAATGCGCTTGTAGTTGTCCGGTAGGTTGTTGAACTTTTCCAGGTTCACGAAGGCGTGGCAGGCTGGGCCACCTTCCCACCATGCGGGATAGTAGTAATATTTCGCAACCTTGTAGAAGCCAAGCTTCTGGTCGTCATAGGGACCAACAAACTCCGTCGCGTCGATGGTGCCTTTTTCCAGCGCCGCATAGACGTCGCCGCCTGCGATCTGCTGCGGGGTGATGCCGACCTTCTGCATGACCTGACCGGTGAGGCCGGCAATACGCATCTTCAGACCCTTGAGGTCATCGATCGTGTTGATTTCCTTGCGGAACCAGCCACCCATCTGCGCGCCGGTGTTGCCCAGCAGGATGGAGTAGATGTTGTGCTTGGCAAAGAACTCATTCATCAACTCGTTGCCGCCTGCCTGGTTGAACCAAGCATTCGTCTGACGTGCATTGAGGCCGAACGGCACAGATGTTCCGAGCGCAAAGGTCGGGTCTTTACCGACATAATAGTATGAGCAGGTGTGAGCCATTTCCACCGTGCCGGATGTCACGGCATCTGCGGCCTGAAGGGCCGGAACGATCTCGCCACCGGCAAAATGCTGAATGGTGAAGTTGCCGCCAGATGCTTCCTTGACGTGATCTGCAACGATCTGTCCGGCACCGAAGAGAATGTCGAGGCCTTTGGTGAAAGACGATGTCATACGCCAAGTGATCTTGGGGTTTTCCTGAGCAATAGCGGGCGCGGCAAGGGCGGTTGCTGTAACGCCTGCGCCAACGGCACCGGCCTTGCGGATGAATGATCTGCGATCCATGTCGATTGAGCCTTGAATATGAATATCTAGGGCGAACCGTATGGTACGCCTCCCGTCATCTACTAACCATGTCCGGTTGCAGCCTTCAAGATAATCTTGATGATATTGAGTCGGCAGTCTTTGTTTTGCAGTAAAACGAAAATGACATTTCAATCATGGGGCGAATTAGCATTCCTGCACAGCCCTGGGGCTTGTTGATGGGCGGTTTCAGGCCACACGGTTGCGATCCATATCGTCAAAATTAGAATTATTCTAAATTGGCTTGCGCTAACTTTATGCAGGCATTATTTAGAATTATTCTAAATCGGATGGTTCTCATGTTTCGCAGTCTGTTTTCACATTCCAAGCGCCCTTTCGCATCCCTGAGCGAACAGGAAATTCTCTCACTTGCCATCTCCTCTGAAGAAGATGACGCGCGTATCTACCGGTCCTATGCAGATCATTTGCGGGCGGATTATCCGCAATCGGCGAAGGTTTTCGACGAGATGGCAGAGGTCGAGCACGCCCATCGCAACATGCTGATCGGGATGCACCAAGACAGATTTGGTGACACAATTCCACTGATCCGTCGCGAACATGTCAGCGGCTTTTATGAGCGCAAGCCGGACTGGCTGGTCAAGAACCTGTCTCTTGAGGCCATGCGGGAACAGGCCGAACGGATGGAAGACCAGGCCATCCGCTTTTACGACGAGGCCGTCAAACATGTGACCGATGCATCCACCCGCAAATTACTGGGTGATCTGGCTGAAGCTGAGCGTGGGCATCAGGACATTGCCGGAATGCTGGAAGGCAAGCACTTGGTCGAGGAGGCCAAATCCGAAGAGGAGGAAACCGCCAAGCGCCGATTTCTGCTGACCTATGTTCAGCCGGGGCTGGCGGGCCTTATGGACGGATCGGTCTCGACACTCGCCCCCATTTTTGCCGCTGCCTTCGCCACTCAGGATACATGGCAGACATTTCTTATCGGCCTTTCGGCGTCTGTCGGTGCGGGCATTTCCATGGGCTTCACGGAAGCGGCGCATGATGATGGCAAGCTTTCCGGTCGCGGTTCACCCTTCAAGCGTGGTCTTGCATCCGGCATCATGACGGCAATCGGTGGCCTCGGACACACGCTGCCTTACCTCATTCCGCATTTCTGGACGGCAACCGCAGTCGCCGCCGTCATCGTCTTCATGGAACTCTGGGCCATTGCCTTCATCCAGAACCGCTACATGGAAACACCGTTTCTGCGAGCTGTCTTTCAGGTCGTGCTGGGTGGTTCGCTGGTGCTGGCGGCAGGTATCATCATCGGTCATGGCTAAGGTGAGGGGGCTCAAAACGTTGCTGAGCCCCACATCACTCATGCGGCCTGGGGAATGCGAGCGATGACTTTGATCTCGAAGTCGAAACCCGCCAGCCAGTTCACGCCAACCGCAGTCCATGTGGGGTAGGGCTTTTCACTGAAAGCCGTCGCCTTGACAGCCATGATCGTCTCGAACTGCTTTTCCGGGTCGGTGTGGAACGTCGTGACATCGACGATGTCATCGAAGGTCGCGCCAGCGGCTGCAAGAACAGCCTTCAGATTGTCGAATGCAAGCTGCACCTGTTTCGCAAAATCCGGTTCGGCTGAACCATCGTCGCGGCTGCCGACCTGACCAGAGACGAATAGTAGGTCGCCGGACCGGACTGCTGCCGAATAGCCATGCTTCTCATAAAGCGCGTGCCGATCGGCGGGGAAAATTGCGTCGCGTTTGCTCATTTTTGATACTCCAGAATTCAAGGCAGCAGCATCCATTCCCCGCCGTGACGCAATACGCGGCGGACGAGGTCTGATGGCCGGGCCTCTGATGACTTTACTGTACGGAACAAATTTTGATATACGCACCGTATGTCTAAATATCTAGCATACGCTGCGTATGTCAATAGGTATACGTGGCGTATGTTAGTTTGGGGATGAGATATGACACCGAAAACGCGGTCGCAAATGGTCGAGGAAACGCGCGCAAAACTCATCGCTGCTGCGCGAAAAGCCTTTGCATCAAAGGGTTATGCTGCATCCTCCATGGATGAGCTAACGGCGGAGGCCGGGCTGACACGGGGAGCGCTCTATCACAATTTTGGCGATAAAAAGGGACTGCTTCAGGCCGTGATCGACCAGATCGATGCTGAGATGCTGGCGCGATTGCGCGTTGTTCAGGAGAAAGCCGATACGCCTTGGCTGGGTCTGCTGGCCGAAAGCGTAGCCTATATCGAAATGGCGCTGGAGCCAGAAATACAACGCATCATGCTGTTGGACGGCCCGGCAGTCTTAGGCGATCCCGCCAATTGGCCGAACCAGACGGCCTGCCTAAAGCGGATCGAGGAAACCGTTCAGTCGCTGGTCGATGACGGCACGTTGAAGCCGGTCGACGCAAGAGCAACGACATGGCTGCTGAATGGTGCCGTGTTGAACGCGGCGCTCTGGATCGCCGCTGCCGAGGAGCCGCGCGACGCCTTCCCAAAGGCCGTCCAGGCCTTCCGCCAACTGGCTTCGGGCTTGCTGGCGGAGGTTTGACACTCTGCTCGGATATTACCGCAGCGCGCCAACCAGAACGTCGCGACCATCTTCGATAGAAACCCAGCGTCCCGTGTTGAACGAGGCCTGACGCTTGAGATACGTATAGTTCGTATCGGTCCACAGCTTCACATCGTCAGACAGATTGTCGAGAATGAAGTCGCCGTCATTGGTGCGCAGCGTCAGCACCGCATGGCCTTCGCCATCGGGCTTGCGAACGACGGTGATCAAAAGGTCGGAAACGGCAAAGCCGCGTTCCATCAGTTTCCGGCGCTTCAAAAGCACGAAATCTTCACAGTCACCAGCGGTCTTGGGATATTCCCAGACCTCGTCTTTGCCATAAACTTCTAGGTCGGTCATGGCGATGATGGTGGAATTTACTTCCTTGTTGATGTCGCGAACTACCTTCCATCCATACTCCGTCACGCGCGGAGGAGGTGTCAGTTTGCTGCGAATATCGCACTCCGACATATACTTCTGGCAGAACTCGTAATGACCGATAGGCTGGGACGTGATGCCACCGGTCACCATGGCCGGGCTACCCTTGTTCTCGGCCTGTGCGGAGGCCACAGAAAGTATTCCGGCCGCAACTGCCAGAAGCAGTGCCCGCGCCCGCGGTGCGTTCATCATGAAACCCGTCCCTTAAAATCTTAATGAAAAGTTAAGAGACGGCAGGGGTATGTGTCAATCGGAACTCGGTGTCCATGAACGCAAGATGAATAATATGGTTAAGAGCGTGGCCGGTTTGCCTACAAAACAAGGCTTTTGGCCGCTGCCAGCATGCGCTCGATGTCCTGTGGACGCGACAGTCTATGGTCGCCATCGCGAATAAGGCTCAAGACCACATCATCGGCAGGCAGATGCTCAAGCAGTTTGAGGGCGTGCGTGTAAGGTACATCCTCATCTTTCATCCCCTGTAGAATGTACACCGGGCACCCTGTCTGGATAATGCCCTGCAACACGCGGTTGTTGCGTCCGTCCTCGATCAAGGCACGGGTAAAGATGTTGGGCTCTGGGCTATATTCGGACGGTTCCTCGAAATAACCTCGCTCCCTCAGCGAGGTCTTTTCCTCCTCGGAAAGATTGGGCTCTATCAGTTCGGCGGTAAAATCCGGGGCGGGCGCGATCAGCAGCAGGCCTGCAATGTCAGGGCCGACTTGCTGCTTGCGCAATTCCTCCACCAGTCGCAGCGCAATCCAGCCGCCCATCGAGGAGCCGATGACCACGATGCGTTTTGGTGCCGTATGCTGCAGCACGGCCATCGTTTCTTCCAGCCAGCGCGAGATGGTGCCTTTGTTGAAGTCACCTCTGGATGCGCCGTGGCCGGAGTAATCAAGGCGAATGCACGCAAGACCATTCTGTTCGGCAAACCTGTCGAGCTCCACTGCTTTGGTGCCCGTCATGTCGGACCGATAGCCGCCGAGCCAGACCAATGCAGGAGCATCGTCACCATGCATCGTCGCTGCGCGTGAGAGTATCGCGATGTCGCGGGCCTCATCGGCGGTGCCAACTGTCAGGTATTCAATCGTTTGATCAGTCATATCGGTGAGAATCTCCTGCATTTTGCTCTCCATGTAGCGTAAATTCGGAAAAAGCACGACAGGAGGTGATTTTTTTGCGCGGGCATGCTATTGACTTCGCGGCGGCATTCACGACATTTCCGCCATTTGCACCGACAAGCTGGTTTTTGCCGACGCGATCCCGAAACAGATCAGGAGAATACGACCATTCGCAGACCGTTCAAAGCCGATGCCCCCGTCAAAGAGGGCCCGCGCTCCAACAGGGAAATTCGAATTCCCAAAATTCAGCTGATTGATGAAGAAGGCCAGAACCTTGGCGTCATGGCGACGGACCAGGCTCTGAAGATGGCGGAAGACGCCGGTCTCGATCTCGTTGAGATTTCGCCGAACGCAGAACCGCCCGTATGCAAAATTCTTGATCTCGGCAAGCTGAAGTATTCGTCGCAAAAAAAGGCGGCAGAAGCGCGCAAGAAGCAGAAGATCGTTGAGGTCAAGGAAATCAAGATGCGCCCCAACATCGACACCCATGACTATGAGGTGAAGATGAAGGCCATGAACCGTTTCTTTGACGAAGGCGACAAGGTAAAGGTGACTCTGAAGTTCCGTGGCCGCGAAATGGCTCACCAGGAACTCGGCATGAAGCTTCTTCTGCAGGTCAAGGAAGACACTCTGGCAATTGCCAAGGTCGAAGCCGAGCCAAAGCTGGAAGGCCGTCAGATGATGATGGTTCTGGCACCTAAGTAAGTCGAAAACGTCTGAATTGCAGGCGTTTACGTCCCGTCGCAGGGGAATTTATCATTCCCCGTTGCTCTTTTTCATAACTACGGTTATAGGAGCGCGTCCGAACGGTCCGGCAGGGCATGCCGAGTCCGTTCTAGAATAGCTTGAAAGCAGGCTTCGTCTGCCTGTCTTTCGATACAAAAAATGGAGTAGCAAAATGCCCAAGATGAAGACGAAATCTGCCGCTAAAAAGCGGTTCAAGATCACAGGCACCGGCAAGGTTCTCGCAGCCGCCGCCGGTAAGCGCCACGGCATGATCAAACGGTCCAACAAGTTCATTCGCGACGCGCGCGGAACCATGGTTCTGGCCGAAGCTGACGCCAAGAAGGTCGTCAAGAACTACCTGCCGAACGGTCTTTAAGACTTTTCCGCACTTTTGGACATTTTAAGGAGATCATGACATGGCACGCGTAAAACGTGGCGTAACTTCCCGCGCCAAGCACACCAAGACACTCAAGGCAGCCAAGGGCTTCTACGGCCGCCGCAAGAATACAATCCGCGCAGCTAAGGCTGCTGTGGACCGTTCCAAGCAATACGCTTACCGCGACCGCAAGGTTAACAAGCGCAACTTCCGCGCTCTGTGGATTCAGCGTATCAATGCTGCTGTTCGCGAATTCGGCCTGACCTATGGCCGCTTCATCGACGGCCTGAACAAGGCTGGCATCGAAGTCGACCGTAAGGTTCTATCGGACATGGCTATCCATGAGCCAGCAGCATTCGGCGTTCTCGTAGACAGCGCCAAGAAGGCTCTTGAGTACCTCAAGGATGCCGGCACCACCAACGAATTTGAAACCGCTGTAAAGTAATTACGGCGCGAACAAATTGTTGTTCATTTTGAAACCTGCGCCGGGCCACCGGTGCGGGTTTTTTCGTTTCGACCAAGGTCGTATGCAAATCGCAAAGCGGACATTATGCCCGCATATGAGTTCTGAATGCTGGAAGCCGCCGATCCACAGGAGCAAGCACAGGGATTTCACGTCCATCTCGAGGACGCGGATATTGCTGCCTTGATGCAGGTGCTGCTGACCAGTGACGGACGGATACAGCAGCTGAACCTTTCGGTCGGCTCTGTCTGGATCAAAAGGCAGGGCACCGAACAAGCGCCGTGGTGGATAAAGCTTCAGGCGCTTGCGGCGGCGGCCCTGCCGTATAAGTTTTTAAAGCCGTCACCCATTCTCAAGCCTGTCGACATGATGGAGCGTGAAAAGCGGCGGATGATGGAATTCGGCGCAAAGGGTTTTCCCGTCCCCGACATCATTTATTCCTCGCAGACGGCCATCGTCATTTCCGATGTCGGGCCCACCGTCCAGCGCCTTTTGAAAATGAAAAGTCGTGCTGGGGAGAGCGATCATGACACGCTTCTCATCGACTGCGCCGCAGCGATCGGCGACCTGCACGCCGCTGGCTTGTGCCACGGGCGCCCACATGTGCGGGATTTCTTCTTGCGCGATGGCCGCGTCGGTTTCATGGACTTTGAGGAAGAGCCACAAGCCGTCATGCCGCTTGAAACCGCGCAGGCGCGGGATATCTGGCTGCTGTTTCTGCCCATGACGACCCTCGCCAAGAATGGCAGGGAGACACTCGATGCCGCCTACAAAGCGTGGGCAACGCGCGCGCCGGAAGCGGCAATCGCAGAATTGCGCAGGCTCGTGCGTGTTCTGGGCCGTTTTTTGCCGCTCGCCCGGTTGATTGGGCGCGTGCAGATGGGTAGTGATCTGCAACGCTTTATCGAGGCGACCGACTATCTGAAGAACGCCGTTGAAACCGAAGCCGCAGGCTAAAGCCCGGCGAGGCAGGAAAATATGACCGAACTTGATACCTTGAAATCACAATTGATATCGGAAATCACGTCTGCCGGCGATGAAGCGTCAATAGAAGCCGTGCGCGTGTCAGCACTGGGTAAGAAGGGTTCGGTCTCCGATCTCTTGAAGACGCTGGGCTCGATGACGCCGGAAGAGCGCCAGACGCGTGGTGCCGCCATCAACCAGCTCAAGAGCGAAGTGACGGATCTCATCTCTGCCCGCAAGGCGGAGTTGAAGGACGCCGCTATCTCGGCACGTCTTGCGGCTGAAACATTGGATGTCAGCCTGCCGGTTCGCCAGTCACCAGCAGAGCGCGGACGTATCCATCCAATCAGCCAGATCGTTGATGAGATCACTGCCATCTTCGCCGATATGGGTTTCTCCATTGCCGAAGGGCCGGATATCGAAACCGACTATTACAATTTCACGGCACTGAACTTCCCCGAAGGCCACCCGGCCCGCGAAATGCACGACACATTCTTCTTCCAGCCGGATGAGAATGGTGAGCGCAAGGTGCTGCGCACGCACACCTCTCCGGTGCAGGTGCGCACAATGGAAGCACAGAAACCACCGATCCGTATCGTCATTCCCGGCAAGACCTATCGTCAGGATAGCGACGCCACCCACTCGCCGATGTTCCATCAGGTCGAAGGTCTCGTCATCGACAAGAAGTCGAATGTCGGCAATCTGCGCTGGGTTCTGGAAGAATTCTGCAAGACCTTCTTCGAGGTCGACAGCGTCGTCATGCGCTTCCGCCCATCCTTCTTCCCCTTCACCGAGCCAAGCTTCGAAGTGGATATCCAGTGCGACCGCTCCGGCCCCATCGTCAAGTTCGGCGAAGGTAAAGACTGGATGGAAATCCTCGGCTGCGGCATGGTTCACCCCAACGTCCTGCGCGCCGGCGGTCTCGACCCGGATGAATATCAGGGCTTTGCCTGGGGCATGGGGCTGGACCGCATCGCCATGCTGAAATACGGCATGCCTGATCTGCGCGACTTCTTCAACGCCGACGTCCGCTGGATGACCCATTACGGCTTCCGCCCGCTTGATATGCCGACTTTGTTTGGTGGTTTGAGCAGTTAAGCTATGCCGACCGTTCTTCGCAAATATGGCTACCGTTTTCACTTCTACTCAGGTGATGGCCATGAGCCGCCGCACATTCATATTGATGGAAGCGGTAGCGAAGGTTTGGTTGGATGCTGTGAGACTAGCACAGGCAAAGGGCTTCAATCAGCGAGATATCGCTCGTATATTGGAAACGGTTGAGGAACACAGGGACCAGATGATGGAGGCGTGGCATGACTACTTCGGATGATGCATACCCTGAAAGCGATCGCCCTGTGGAAGCATGGTGCGATCCGCATGAGGTCCATGTTCGCCTAGCGGATGGTAGGCACGTTTCCACGCCGCTTTGGTGGTATCCGAGGCTCCTGAACGCTACACCTGCTCAACGCAATACGATTGAACTGATGCTTGCAGGTGTGCATTGGCCGGAGGTCGATGAGGACCTTTCCGTCGATGGCATGCTGAAAGGTCGCAAGGCCCCCCGGTGCCAAAGCACCGCAGCAAGCCGCATAGCCTGGCAAGCTGAACGCCAAGACCGCTCGACCAGAAGAGACAAATACCGTTAAGGACGCATAGACATGAAATTCACACTCTCCTGGCTGAAAGAGCATCTGGAAACCGATGCGTCTCTCGAACAGATTTGCGAACGCCTGACCGCCATCGGTCTCGAAGTCGAGGATGTTGATGACAAGGCGGCTTACAAGCCTTTCGTAATTGCCAAGATTTTAACGGCGGAAAAACACCCTGAAGCTGACCGTCTCAAAGTGCTGTCCGTCGATGCGGGTGATGGCAAGCCGGTCCAAATCGTCTGCGGTGCGCCGAATGCGCGGGCCGGTCTCGTCGGCGCGCTGGCGCGTCCGGGCGACTATGTTCCGGGCATCGATGTGACTCTGGCCATCGGCAAGATTCGCGGTGTGGAAAGCCACGGCATGATGTGCTCCGAAAAGGAGCTCAACATGTCCGATAGTCATGATGGCATCATCGACCTGCCGCAGGATGCGCCGGTCGGCACGTCCTTTGCGACCTATGCCGGTCTCGACGATCCAATGATCGAAATCAACCTGACGCCCAACCGCCCGGATTGCACCTCGATCTACGGCATCGCGCGCGATCTGGCGGCCTCTGGTCTCGGCACACTGAAGACAAAGCCAGCGCCGACCTTCAAGGTCGAAGGCGCGACCTCGGTCGACGTGAGCCTCGATCTGGACGATGCGGCACTCTGCCCCGGTTTTGGCTTGCGCCTCGTGCGCGGCGTTAAGAACGGCCCCAGCCCGAAATGGATGCAGCAGCGCCTTCTCGCCATTGGCCTTCGTCCTATCAACGCGCTGGTGGATATCACCAACTACATGACCTTCGATCAGGGTCGCCCCATGCACGTCTTCGATGCGGCCAAGGTCAAGGGCAATCTCGTCGTTCGCCGTGCCAAAGATGGCGAAACCATCCTCGCGCTCGATCAGCGTGAATACAAGCTTGGCCCGACGAATGTCGTCATTGCCGATGATAACGGCATCGAATCCATCGGCGGTGTCATGGGTGGCGAGCATTCCGGCTGCGATGAAAACACCGTGGACGTGCTGATCGAATCCGCGCTGTGGGACTCGATCAACATTGCCAAGACTGGCCGTTCGCTCGGCATCATTACTGATGCGCGCTACCGTTTCGAGCGCGGCATCGATCCCGAATACATGGTTCCGGGTCTGGAGCGCACGACCGAACTAGTGCTGGAGCTGTGCGGCGGCACGGCGGCAGAAACGAAGGTCGTCGGCTACAAGGGTTTTGAGCCCAAATGGATCGACTTCCCGCTGTCCGAAGTCAAGCGCCTGACAGGTCTGGATGTTTCGGTGCAAGAAACCCTCGAAATCCTCAAGGGCCTTGGCTTCGGCATCGAGGGCGCTGATGAGCGCGTCAGCGTCTCGGCTCCCTCATGGCGTCCAGATGTGGATGGCAAGGCCGATCTGGTGGAAGAGGTCATGCGCATTCATGGCGTCGATAACATCAAGCCGGAACCGCTGGAAAGCTTCGGTGCCGTCAATGGCCGTATCCTCACCACGCTGCAAATCCGCACCCGGACGGCCAAGCGTTCGCTCGCCAGCCGTGGCATGCTGGAAGCGGTGACATGGTCCTTCATCCCGGAAGCGCAGGCAAAGCTGTTCGGCGGTGGTTCTCCCTCGCTGAAGCTCGCCAACCCCATCGCTGCCGATATGTCCGACATGCGTCCTTCGCTGCTGCCTGGCCTGTTGACGGCGGCGCAGCGCAATGCCGACAAGGGGCACGGCGATGTAGCAATCTTCGAAGTCTCCGGCACCTATGAAGGCGACACGCCCGAAGCGCAGCGGCGCGTGGCCGGTGGCGTTCGCCGTGGAACGGCATCGCTGGCTGGCTCCGGTCGTATGTGGTCCAACACGGCCAAGGGCGGCGGCAAACCGGTAGATGTTTACGATGCCAAGGCCGATGCGCTGGCGGTTATCGAAGCCTGCGGCCTGCCGATGAGCAATGTGCAGATCGAAGCAGGCGCACCCGGCTGGTATCACCCCGGCCGCTCCGGCACCATCAAGATGGGGCCAAAGGTCATCTTGGGTTACTTCGGTGAATTCCATCCGAAGACCCTGTCCGAACTGGATGTCTCCGGTGCCTATGCGGGTTTCGAAATCTACCTCGACGCCATGCCCGAGCCGAAGAAGAAGGCGACCCGCACCAAGCCTGCGCTGGAGCTATCGCCGTTCCAGACCGTCAAGCGCGACTTCGCCTTCGTGGTGGATCGCTCCGTCGAAGCAGGCTCCATCATCAAGGCGGCGACCAGCGCCGACCGCAAACTCGTGACGGGCGTTAATGTCTTCGACGTCTTCGAAGGCGCATCCGTCGGCGAAAACAAGAAGTCCATCGCCATCGAAGTCCAGATTCAACCGGTCGACAAGACCCTGACGGATGAAGATTTCGAAGCGCTGACGGCAAAGATCGTCGGCAATGTCGAGAAGTCGACGGGCGGCGTTTTGCGCGCTTAAACCTCACATATGTTGAAATAAAGAAGGCCGAGGAGATGTCCTCGGCCTTTTGTTTTTAACGGTTCGCCATAGCCGCCATCTGCTCTGGGTAACGCCCACCGGCAACCTTCGCCGGAGACAGCAACTCACCCAGCTTCGCAGCCTCCTCCGCACTCAGCGCAACATCCGCCGCTGCGACGTTCTTCTCCAGATTGGCGATCTTCGTTGTGCCGGGAATAGGGACGATGAAATCGCCCTGGGCCAGCACCCAGGCCAACGCCAGTTGCCCGGCTGTCACGCCTTTTTCCGCAGCCATCTCTTCAAGTAACGTGATGAGCGCCAGATTGGCGTCGAAGTTTTCCGCTTGGAAACGGGGCAGGGAGCGGCGGAAGTCGGTTTCGGAGAGGCCGTCGAGTTTCTTCAGGGCGCCGGTCAGCACGCCACGGCCCAGCGGGCTGAAGGGCACGAAGCCGATGCCGAGTTCGCGGCAGGTGTCGAGCACGCCGTTGGTCTCGACATCGCGGGTCCACAGCGAATATTCGCTCTGAAGTGCCGCGATGGGGTGGGTGGCATGCGCCTTGCGGATCGTTTCTGCATTGGCTTCGGACAGGCCGAGATGACGGATTTTGCCTGCCTGCACCAGTTCGGCCATGGCACCGACCGTTTCTTCGATCGGCACGTTCGGATCAACCCGGTGCTGGTAGAAGAGATCGATGACATCGATGCCCAGACGCTTGAGAGAGACATCGGCCACCGCGCGGACATTTTCCGGTCTGCTGTCAGTGCCCACCATCATTTGCCCCGCTGGCTTGGTGGCATCGATCTTGAAGCCGAATTTCGTGGCGATGGTGACCCTGTCGCGATAGGGCTTCAGGCCTTTGCCGACGAGAACTTCATTGGTGAAGGGGCCATAGACCTCTGCGGTATCGAAGAAGGTCACGCCAAGTTCGACAGCGCGGTGCAGTGTTGCGATGGAGGCGCTTTCGTCTGCGGATGGGCTGTAAGCGTGGCTCATGCCCATGCAGCCGAGGCCAAGCGCTGAAACGGAGAGGTTGTTTCCGAGAATTCTGTTTTGCATCTGTCTGCCTTCCATAAAGGAACCGCCCGTCGCTACGGGCATGAGGTCAAGATAGCCTGGCAAGACGGCGAAAATAATCGCTGCAATTCATGTTGGCTTGTTCTATCATTTAGAACAATGAACCGTGTGCAACTTTCCCAATTGGCCGTTTTGGCTGCCGTTGCAGAAGGCCGCAGCTTTCGCAAGGCGGCAGCGGAGCTTGGCATTGCACCCTCTGCCGTCAGTCACGCCGTGTCTTCGCTGGAACTCAGCCTCGGCTTGCGCCTGCTTCACCGCACCACCCGCAGCGTCTCGCCAACGGAAGAGGGCAGGCGCTTGCTGGAAACGCTGGCGCCAGCACTCGCCGATATCGATGCGGTTATCGGCGCGCTGGCCGAACATGGTGGTCGCCCCGCCGGGCCACTGCGCATCACCATGCCACGCCTTGCGGCGGAAGACATCGTCGTGCCACGGCTAGGCGAGTTTCTTGCGCGCTACCCGAATATTTCACTCGAGATTTCCACCAATGACCGCTTCGAGGATATTGTTGCCAAAGGCTTCGACGCCGGTTTGCGGCTGGGTGAAAATCTGGAAGCGGATATGATTGCGGTTCGCGCCAGCGCCGCATGGCGCGGTGCGATCGTCGGCTCACCTGAATATTTCGAGAAGCACCCGTTACCGCAGCATCCGCGCGATCTCATGCAGCATCGCTGCATTCGCCGCCGGTTTTCGAGCGGTTTGATCTATCGCTGGGAACTGGAGAAGGATGGCAAGCCGCTGGTTGTCGATGTGCAGGGGCCGCTAATCCTTTCCGATCAAAGCCTCATTCGTGCTGCGGCAATCGATGGCGCGGGTCTGGCTTTTGTCTTTGAGCAGCGCATCGAGAGCGATGTTAAAGAGGGGCGGCTGGTGCAGGTGCTGGAAGACTGGTGTGCACCCTTCGATGGCTTTTACATCTATTATCCCTCGCGCCGACAGATGCGACCGGCGCTGAGGGCTTTCGTGGATTTCTTCCGCATCAGAACTTGATCCGGTAGCGAATGTGGCCGTCGCTTCGAACATAGCTGTCATAGAGCTTGCGAGCCTGCGCATTGTCCTCATTGGTGTGCCAGTAAAGCCGTGACCAGCCCTTGTCCTTGCAGATTGATATCAGGTCATCGATCAGCGCGCGGCCTATGCCTTTGCCACGAATATTGGCGTTGATGAACAGGTCTTCCAGATAGCAATCCGGTGTCTTCACCCAAGTACTGTCATGGAAGTGGTGGATGGCAAAGCCAACCACCTGTCCGTGGAGCACCGCAAGGCGCGCAGATACGCGCGATGCGGGGTCGATAATGCGTTCCCATGTGTGGGCGGTCACCTCGTCGGCAAGATCGACATTGTAGAAGGCGAGGTAGTCGCTCCACAGACCAAGCCACTCGGCTTGGTCCTGACTGCTGGCATCACGAATGCTGAGATCCATTTACGCGCCAGCCTTATCCAGAAGAACCACCATCTCGTCAGTCAGCTTCAGTTCCGTTGCGCGCTTGAAGCTTTCCAGCTGTGAGAGGCTGGTGGCGCTGGCGATCGGTGCGGTCACGGCCTTTTTGCGCAGCAGCCAAGCGAGCGCGATATCGGCCAGCTTTGCCCCGGTTTCGGCAGCAATCGTATCCATGGCACCCAGAATGGCCAGACCACGCGTATTGACGTAATCGCCAACGCGGTAGGAACGCGCAACACCTTCCGTATCCGCCTTGCTGCGATATTTGCCGGTCAGGAACCCGGCGGCAAGGCTGTAATAGTTGATGACGCCGATGTCTTCTTTTGCCGTCAGCTCGGCAAGTGGGCCTTCGAACCGCTCGCGTGTGTAGAGATTATATTCCGGCTGCACGACATCGAAACGCGCCAACCCGGTTTTCGCGGAGACATCGAGCGCTTCTTGTAGCTCGGGCGCGTCATAATTGGAGCAGCCGATGGCGCGCACCTTGCCTTGCTCCTTCAGCTTGGTGAACGCGCCCAGCGTTTCCTCGATTGGCGTCTCCGCGTCAGGCTTATGGGCGAGATAAAGGTCGATGTAATCGGTCTGCAGACGGCGCAGCGATGCCTCGACTGCTTCGGCGATCCGCTCGGCCTTGAGGCCTTTGTCATAGCCAACCTTGGAAACGATAATAGCCTTGTCGCGGGCCACGCTTCCGCGTTTCAGCCATTTTCCGATGATGGCTTCCGACTCACCGCCCTGATGGCCATCAACCCATGCGGAATACACATCCGCCGTGTCGATGGTGTTGAAGCCTGCATCGAAGAAGGCATCCAGCAGCTGGAAGGAGGTGTTCTCATCCGCAGTCCAGCCGAAGACATTGCCGCCAAAGACGATCGGGGCGATGGAAAGGCCGGTTCGGCCAAGCGCGCGTTTCTCCACGGATGATACTCCCTTTGTTTTTCTGATGTTTCGCAACAGTAGCAAGCGGATGGAGCCATAACCATTGAATTTCCTTGATGGCTGGACCCCTGCTTGCGTGATGGAAACGACATTCAGGAGGAAAGGGTTCGGTAAAAACTTGGCGGCTCTTCATGATGTTGCTGCCATACACGGCGAAGATGACGCGCAGAGGCGAAGCCTGACCTCTCAGCCACCGCTTCCATATCAAGCCGGGAATGAGCCAGAATATCGCGGGCGAGGTTGACGCGCATCAGGTTGATATAATCCACCACGCTGACGCCGGTGTGTTCACGAAACAGCCGGGAGAGATGCCGCTCACTCAAGCCTGCTGTTTTGGCAAGCAGCCCGAGTGACCATTCGGCGGCGGGATCGGCTACGATGGCGTCCTGTGCCTTGTGGACGGATGGGTGAATGTGGTTGCGGCCGGAAAGCCAGGGCGAAATCTGCGGATCATTCGCTGTGCGCCTGATATAGATGACCATGATCTGGGCTATGCGCGCGGCAATCACCGGACTGGTGAGAGACGACACGATGTGCAGCAAAAGATCAATGCCGGTGGAAATGCCAGCGCTGGAAAAGCGGCGGCCATCTTCCACGAACAGTCGGTTGTCCAACACCTGCGCTAAGGGCGCGAGCCGCCGCAATTCACCCATGCAATCGGCGTGAGTGGTGCAGTGGTGACCATCGAAGACGCCGGCCTCGGCGGCAATCAGTGCGCCGGAGCAGATAGAGACGATTGTGGTATCGTCCCGCACTTTTTTGCGCAGCCAGTCCGCGAGAATGCGCCGTTCAGATCGGCCTTGCTTTGTTTCCGCCAGAGAGCCACCGGAAATAACCAACATGGCATTGTCGGGCAGGGCATCTGGCAAGGCTTCTAGCCCGGCCAGCGAAAGACCTATCGTTGTCGTCTGTGTGTCGCTCGCTGCAATATATTTGCAATCGAAGCGGATTTGGTCTTGTTGCTGGTTGGCATAACGCAAGACCTCCAGCGGCCCCGCGACATCCAGCAACAGCGTTTGCGGCGGCAGCACCACGAAAACCGGAATGATCTTGGTCGATGTGCCGCCAGTCATCATCATGCGGCCTCTTTCCGTGCCTGCAACGCTTCGTCTACCGTCACGATGCGCGCGAAGCGACCGGCGAGCACCAGTTCCGTGCGTGTCGCGATATCCTCTACCGAGAAGACCTTGCCGGATGCATGCGTCATCGGAAAAGTCAGTGTCGCCTCGGTGACGAAATCGACCGTATAGCCCAGATCTGATCCCTGCCGCGTGGTGGTTTCGCAGCACTGCTCGGTGCGAATACCGGAAACGATCAGCCGGTTGATGCCGTGCTTGGTCAACCACACATCGAGACCCGTTCCGATAAACGCCGAATGGCGGTTCTTGCGAAAGGTCACGGCGGGCTCAATGCGAATGCCGTCCAGTGCGCGGATGAAACCGCTCTCCTCGGCAAAGGCCCGGTCGCCATCGACATGGAATATCTGAATGACGGGAATACCCGCTGCGTCTGCGCCATCAATCAGCTTTTGCTGGGCGGCGAGATAGGCAGGCAGGCCGCTCTCATCGAAATAGGGTGCCTGCCGAAAGGATTCCTGCACATCGATAACCAGCAGTGCTGTGTGTAGATGGGACATTTTCGGTATCTCCAATTTCTGATGAATACACTCTGCTCCCTTAAACATAAAGCCGAAAGTCCAGTTCGCGCCGAATAGAGGACATTTCCGGCCATCACATGTCTGAATCAGGGCTGGCTTTTCGAGCGGTTGCTTGTCGTCCCTGTCATGCTAAGGTGCCGCCCATCATAGTGGAGGCAGGCATGTTGCGTTTTGGAATTCTATCGACGGCGAAAATCGGCCGGGAGCTCGTCATCCCCGCCATTCAGGATGCCGAAAACGCCGTCGTCACCGCTATCGCCAGCCGAGATTTCTCCAAGGCGCGGCAGCTCGCAGACCGTTTTTCCGTGCCGCATGCCTTCGGCTCCTACGAAGAGATGCTGGCCTCTGATGTCATCGACGCAGTCTACATCCCGCTGCCCACCGCCCAGCATGTGGAGTGGTCCATCAAGGCCGCCAATGCTGGCAAGCATGTACTGTGCGAAAAGCCAATTGCCTTAAAGGCCGATGAGATCGATAGCCTGATTGCCGCGCGAGACCACAACAAGGTTCTCATCTCCGAGGCCTATATGGTGACCTATGCCCCGGTGTGGCTGAAGGTGCGCGAGTTGCTGGCCTCCGGTTCCATCGGCACACTGAAGCACGTGCAAGGCTCTTTCACCTATTTCAACCGCGATCCCGGCAATATGCGCAATATTCCCGAACTCGGCGGCGGCGCGCTTCCCGATATCGGCGTTTATCCCACAATCACCACGCGTTTTGCCACCGGTAAAGAGCCGAAGCGCGTTCAGGCCGTGGTCGAGCGTGACCCGGAATTCGGTACCGATATCTATGCCAGCGTGAAGGCGGATTTCGGAGATTTCGAACTCAGCTTCTACATTTCCACCCAGCTTGCGGGCCGCCAGCTCATGGTCCTGCACGGCACCGAGGGTTACATCGAAGTCAAGTCACCCTTCAATGCCGACCGCTGGGGTGCCGAAGAAGTCGAACTTACCAACCAGAACCACGGCCAGTCACAAATCTTCCGCTTTCAGGATAGCCGCCAGTATCGCAGGGAGATCGAAGCTTTCGCCACTGCGGCAAGCGGCGGTAAGGGCGAGGTCGTTTCCCTGGAAAGCTCGAAGAACAGCCAGCGCTTTATCGATGCGATCTACCGTGCTGCTGAAAAGGATGGCTGGGAAACGTTCTAGAGCGGCCTGCCCACCTTTTTTCTTGCTCTGATGTAGCCCGCAACGGCAAGAGCGAGGCCGCCACATGACGCCGCGAGAAATGCCATCGGCCATTGCACGAACGGGTTTCGGGTGATGATCAGCGCGAAAATGCCAAAGCTGGCACATGTGCTGACGCCACTGAGCACGATCAACAAAACGCCGCCGCTAGGAGCAGCTCTTTGTAGGCGATTGAGAGTATAGGTAAGACAGGGGAGCATGATCGCGACGCTCAACAAACGGACGACCACGATGTCAAGATTGGAACCAATCGAGATCCCAAGCGTGACAAAACCGTCCAGTACAATGAAAGCGGCGTTGATCAGGATAAATACGGGCAAATTCACGGGTCGATGTTCCGTTTCAAGACATTCGAAACGGTACTTTATCGTAAACGTGCAACGCCGCTACCGATTAAGCGGTGCGCAATCCTCTAACTGCCACCATCGCACCAAAAATGCCCGCAATGCCGACATTATAGCCTGCAAGCGCAATCAGAAGTGACAGTACGTGTACACCAGATGCTGACACCAACGCCGCAGCAGCAAAAACGACTGCAATCAGGATGCCCGTGGCTGCGACAGCCGTAACAGAGCGCAAAGCAAGCGCAGCTACGCCGAGTGAAATTCCGAGAATAAATACCATGATGCCGCTCCTCCTCCAGAGGGCCTGAGGAAAGGCACCGTCATCCTCAAAGACCCGTATTTCTCCTCCGTATATGCACGTTCAACCGCCAAACTAGCAGATTGTTGCAATTTTGTGAAATTTAATCGTCAGGAAATTGTCAACTCTGCGTCATGAAGCCGATTTGCGAATCGCGGGCCATGGGGTAGAAACGGGCATGAGCGATATTTTCAGCCAGCCACTCACCAACCTTGCCGAATTTTCGGTTTCGGAGCTTTCCGGCTCTATCAAGCGCACGGTGGAGACCGCTTTTGATCAGGTGCGCGTACGTGGCGAAATCTCCGGTTATCGCGGCCAGCACACATCGGGCCACGCCTACTTTTCACTGAAAGACGACCGCGCCCGCATCGATGCCGTCATCTGGAAGGGCAGCTTTTCCAAGCTGAAATTCCGCCCGGAAGAGGGTATGGAGGTCATCGCCACCGGTAAGATCACCACCTTCCCCGGTTCATCCAAATACCAGATCGTCATCGAAAGCCTGGAGCCAGCCGGTGCCGGTGCACTGATGGCGCTGCTGGAAGAGCGCCGCCGCAAGCTGGCCGCCGAAGGTCTGTTCGATCAGACGCGCAAGCGCCGTCTACCCTATATGCCGAGGGTCATCGGCGTCGTCACCTCGCCAACCGGCGCGGTCATCCGCGATATTCTGCACCGCATTTCAGATCGTTTCCCCGTGCATGTGCTGGTCTGGCCGGTCAAAGTGCAGGGTGAAGGTTCCGGCGAAGAAGTCGCCAATGCCATCAGGGGCTTCAATGCGCTGGAGATTGGCGGGGTCATTCCGCGTCCCGATGTGCTAATCGTTGCGCGCGGCGGCGGCAGTCTGGAAGATCTGTGGAGTTTTAACGACGAAATCGTCGTGCGCGCTGCTGCCGAGAGTGCGATACCGCTAATATCGGCTGTCGGCCACGAAACCGATACGACACTCATCGACCATGCCGCCGATGTACGCGCGCCCACCCCCACGGGTGCCGCCGAAATGGCCGTGCCTGTCAAGGCCGATCTGGAAGCCCAGCTTGCAGGTCTCTCCGCCCGTCTCTCCGGCTCCATGTCCCGCCAGATGGACAATCGCCGCCAGGGCGTGCGCGCGCTCGTGCGCGCGCTTCCCTCGCTGGATCAGCTTCTCGCCCTGCCGCGTCGCCGTTTCGATGAAGCGGCCAGTGGCCTCGGTCGCGGGCTGGAATTGAATACACTCAACAAACGCCGCAGCTTCGAGCGTACCGCGTCGGGCCTTCGCCCGGATGTGCTGGCCCATGGCCTCAAACAGCAACGCCAGCGCATTCAGGAGCGCATGCAGCGCGCCGAAAGCCTAGTTGAGCGCCGCCTGTTGCAAGCGCAATCGCGCGTCTCATCGTCGGACTCGTCTCTGCGCGCACTGCCAGCCCGGTTGCTCGGCCAGCTGGAACGCCAGAAGGAAAGGGTGGCCAGCGCCACGCGCCGCACCGATACCGCCGTTCTGCACCGCATGTCGCAAAACCGGGCTGGCATCGCCGCCCATGATCGCATTTTGCAGTCGTTGTCCTACAAGAACGTGCTGAAACGCGGTTACGCCGTCATCCGCGATGAAGACAACCGCCCACTGACCCGCGCCGCAGCCGTTGCCTTAGGTGCTGTGGTATCGATGGAGTTTGCCGATGGCCGCGTTTCGGCCGTTGCCGGTGGTGCGGATGTCCAACCCGCCGAGACGCTGACGCCAGCGCCCAAGAAGAAGACGGTGAAAACGACCCCGTCAGACCCCGTGGATCAGGGCAGTTTGTTCTAAAAACATCTCTCTTCCGTCATTCCGGCCTTGAGCCGGAATCCAGTTGTCGCGCGTCTGCGCGGAAAGAGAGTCTTTGCGCTTCAGACGTAGCGCAGCTAGACCCCGCATCAAGTGCGGGTGACGGAGGAGGGGAAGCGCTCACTCCAAATCCGCCAGAAACACCTTGAGCAACCGGTTGAACTCCCGCCTGTCATCCTCACTCACCGCGGCCATCAGCCGATGCTGGTTCGCCACATGGGCCGTCACCGCCTCGTCCACCGTGGCAAACCCCTTGTCCGTCAGAGCAATCAGCACACTGCGCCGGTCTTCTGGATTGTCGATGCGCTCCACCAAGCCAGCCTTTTCCAGCTGATCGATGCGGTTGGTCATGGTGCCGGAGCTGACCATGGTCATGGCCAGCAGCTCACCGGGGGAGAGGCGGTAGGGTTCGCCCGCCCGGCGCAAGGTTGCCAGCACGTCGAAGGCGGAAGATGACAGGCCATGTTGCAGGAGAACGGCCTCCACCTCACGCCCGAGATGGGTGGACAGCCGGTGCAGGCGGCCCATGATGCCCATGGGTTCGACATCGAGGTCCGGGCGCTCCTTTGCCCATTGCGCCAGAATTCTATCGACGTGATCATCTACGGGTTTTTCACTCATGGGAAAGAGATATCATCAAGTATCTTGACGTCAAGATAAAAACGCCTATCCTGAATTTATCTTGACATAGAGATTCTTGAAATGAAGAAAAATACGAATTACATTGCCGATGTCGTCATGACGGGCATTGCTCCGGCTATCTGGGGCAGCACCTACATCGTCACCACATCGTTTCTGCCACAGGGTTATCCCATGCATGTCGCCATGCTACGGGCATTGCCTGCCGGTCTGTTGCTGCTGCTTCTGGTGCGCAAACTGCCTTTCGGCATATGGTGGGGCCGCGCCTTTATTCTCGGTGCGCTGAACTT
The DNA here is from genome assembly GCF_002915175.1 of Agrobacterium rosae. Lineage (GTDB taxonomy): Bacteria > Pseudomonadota > Alphaproteobacteria > Rhizobiales > Rhizobiaceae > Agrobacterium > Agrobacterium rosae. The sequence continues at coordinate 241,264 of NZ_NXEJ01000001.1, forward strand.
CGCCTTCTTCTGGGCCATGCTGTTTGTTTCGGCCTATCGCTTGCCCGGCGGCGTGGCCGCTACCGTCGGTGCTGTGCAGCCGCTGATCGTCATTGCGCTATCGCGGCTGTTTCTGGGAAGAGATATTCGCGCACCCACCATCATCGCAGGCCTGATCGGCATGGCGGGCGTGGCGCTTCTGGTGCTGACACCGCATGCCGCGCTCGATCCCGTTGGCATTGCAGCCGCCCTTGCAGGCGCGGTTTCCATGGCTTTCGGAACGGTGCTGACACGCCGCTGGCAGCCGCCGGTTTCCAACCTCACCTTTACGGCGTGGCAACTGACGGCGGGCGGGCTGCTGCTGGTGCCGGTGGCGCTCTTTCTGGAGCCTACTTTGCCAACTCTCACGAGTCAGAATGTGCTGGGCATGGCCTATCTCGGGCTGATCGGTGCGGCCTTCACCTATCTCCTGTGGTTCCGCGGACTGGCCCGCATCGAACCCTCCGTGGCGGCATCGCTCGGGTTTCTGAGCCCCGTCACCGCCACACTTCTGGGCTGGCTGGCGCTCGGTCAAAACCTTGCGCCGGCGCAGATTGCCGGTTTTATCATGGTGCTGTTCAGCGTCTGGCTCAGTCAGAAAAGCCAGGCCCCACGATAATGCTTATCAGGCCCACTCGCCCTTGCGCATCACAGGCACCTTCGAGCCATCGGCTCTGACACCGTCGATATCGACCTTGTCGGAGCCGATCATCCAGTCGATGTGGATAAGGCTGGAATTGCCACCCTGTGCCTTGATCTGGTCTTGGCTGAGCGAGGCGCCATCGAGGAAGCACTTGGAATAGCACTGTCCCAGCGCAATGTGGCAGGACGCGTTTTCATCGAACAGCGTGTTGTAAAACAGAATGCCGCTTGCCGAGATGGGGGAGGAATGCGGCACCAGCGCCACTTCGCCCAGACGCCGCGCGCCTTCATCCGTATCCAGCACCTTATTCAGCACCGCTTCGCCCCTGGAAGCCTTGGCCTCCACGATGCGGCCGCCTTCGAACTTGACCTGGATGTTGTCGATCAGCGTGCCCTGATGCGACAGCGGCTTGGTGCTGGAGACGTAGCCATCCACCCGCAGCGCATGCGGCGTGGTGAAGACCTCTTCGGTTGGAATGTTCGGGTTGCAGGTCACGCCGTTCTTGGCCATCGACGCACCGCCGTGCCATTCATGGCTGTCTGCCAGACCAATGGTCACATCCGTGCCGGGGCCGGTGAAATGCAGCGCGGCGAAACGCTCGCCATTCAGCCACTTGGAGCGCTTGGCCAGATTGGCATTGTGCTCCGCCCAAGCGGCAACCGGGTCGGCCAGATCGACGCGGGACGCGGCGAAAATCGCATCCGCCAGCTTCTTCACGGCCTCGTCTTCAGGAATGCCGGGAAACACCTGTTTGGCCCAGGAAGGGTTGGGGTATGAGATGATGTTCCAGTTGATGTCGAAGTTGGAAATCTTCTCCAGCGCCGGCTTATAGGCCATGGAATTGGCCTTGTTGGCGCGCGCCACCTTGGCCGGGTCAGCATCGGCTAGCAGCATGGGGTTGTCGCCGGAAATCGCTAGACGGGCGGCGCCATTGGCATAGGCTTTCGCCATGCCCTCATAGAGCCAGCCGGAAGCCTTGTCGAAATTGGCGTCGCTGGCATGGGCGTAACGCGCAAGCGTCGTCTCTTCGTCGGAATAGAAGGTCGTCACCAGGCCACTGCCCGCCATATAGGCATGCTTGGTCAGAAACCGCACCAGCGGCAGGGCTGCCAGCGGCGCGGTGATGACCAGATCCTGATCCTTCTGCAATTGCAGCCCGACCTTGACGGCAACTTCGGCCAGTTTTTCGAGTTTGACGGGATCGATGGGAGAAACTGTCATGATGCGCCTTCACGTCTATATTGCGAGGCGCAAAACATAGCCCATTCGCGGCGAAAGCCAACCGGCTTTCTGCTATTCGCTCACCAGCGGTGCCGCGATGGCTTTCAAAACTGACTGCGCATCCCTGGGCGAAAGGCGCACCTGCAATCCCCGTTGCCCGCCATTCATATAGACGAGATCATGGCCCATCGACTGGATCTCGATGGCTGTCGGCACCTGCTTTTTCTGGCCAAAAGGGCTGATGCCACCGACATGGTAACCGGTGGCGCGTTCGGCATCGGCAGGCTTCATCATCTGCGCAGATTTGCCACCAAAGGCCGCTGCCAGCTTCTTCATGCTGACCTCATGGTCGGAAGGCACGACAACGCAGACCGCTTTGCCATCTACCTCTGCCATCAAGGTTTTCAGCACCAGATGCGGCTCAGCCCCGATGGCCTCCGCCGCCTGAAGACCGATGCGTTCGGCATTCGGATCGTATTCATAGGTCACGGTGGTGAGGGAAATACCGGCCTTGGTCAGCACCTGCGTCGCGCGCGTCGTCTTCGACATGGGTTTCGCCTAACAGAACAGCGCCGCATAGGTGTCCGGCTTAAAGCCAACGGTAACCTTGCCATTGGCTTCCAGAACCGGACGCTTGATCATCGATGGCTGCGCCGACATCAGCGCAATCGCCTTCGCGCGCGTCAGGTCTGTCTTCTCGGTCCCATCCAACTTCTTGAAAGTCGTGCCAGCGCGGTTCAGCACCGTTTCCCAACCGGCGGCATCGCACCAGGCATTGAGATGGGCCGCATCGATCCCGGCGCTTTTGTAGTCATGAAACGCGTAATCGATGCCTTCAGCGTCCAGCCAGTTGCGGGCCTTCTTCATCGTGTCGCAGTTCTTGATGCCGTAAATCGTAATCGTCATATCATCAGCCTTTTCATGCCCTCCCAATGAATAGCAAAATATCAGCCGCATTCAATTGCCATCAACCTATGCAAATTTGCATGATCTGTCATCCAAACGAGTTCGAGCTAAGCTGCATGGCTTGTCTGCCATATCATGAGTTGTGCAAAAGCCCTCGAATGCTCATATTCTGGGCAACACGAAGGAGAGACCCACATGCGTAACGTTGCTAAGACATCCCGTAAATTCTTTGGCGAAACCTTTGCCGTTTTCGGTGCGGCTCTTGCAGTTTCCGCCGCTGTCCGTTCCCACCGCAAGCCAGCCGGCGCTGACCTCGACGCCCTCGGCATCGACCGCAAGGCTTTCGACAAGGTTCAGCTCTAATCTTGAATTGTCGCTGGCGAGGCATGATGGCCTCGCCTTGGCATGAGGCGGAATACGCCTTTTGCGTCGTAGTTGCTTAGCTGAATTAGTGCTTGGCATGTCGCCCTATCGTCCTGTGTGTGGACGTAAAACCCACATATCTCAGTTTTATCCTAGATTATTGCCACTGCGGGAATTTCATCTGTTCACCGATGGCTCGGTAGTGATTGCGATCAGCCTGTAAGCGCCACCGCCCGCATTGTTCATGTAGCGTCTCGCCATAGTGACTGAAGACGAGTTCAAAGTCGCTCACAGTCCAGCAATATGCGTGCGATACACGCATCGGTTCTATCTCTCCACATCCATAAATGATTGTCATATGCGGCGTGAAAGTGCTTTGGCATATGTGGGGCAGATTGCGCGAGCGCAACCTCGTTTGCAGCATCTGTGTGAGGCACGTCATCTCAGGAATCACCGACGCACTCTTCAAAGCGAGACTCTTGCGATTTCCGAAGTGAGCCGCCGTGTCCATAGTCATGGGGATTGGGTGCGCTGAGAAGTCCTGTAGCACCGTTTTAAGGCGTGCAATCAACCTGTCGGGGCGGGTTTGGAATGCCCCAATACAGAGCAAGCTGACATGCAGAAGTTCGGCGGGATACGCACTCCGCGTCGTCCGGCCCAAAGCATGTATCTGAGCGTCGTTGAAAATTGTCTCAGAAAGAGCGCTGGGCGGTTTTGTCATCAGCAACAATTTGCTGAGTTTCTGCCGATTATGGCCCCGCATCGTAGCAGGCGCGAGCCAGTCAAAAGACAGTTGCCGCGGTTGGTCCGCTGACGCTGCACTATCACCCATGATGATGCTCCCTGGCCTCATGCCAAGGCCAGAAAGCTACCATCAATCAATTCAAATAAAAAGAACAAAATAAGAACAAATAAGCGGGGAAAGAACCCCGCCTTTTGTTATTCCCACTCGATCGTGCCAGGCGGCTTGCTCGTCACGTCATAGACCACGCGGTTGATGCCCTTGACTTCGTTGATGATGCGGGTTGCCGCACGGCCCAGAAAGTTCATGTCGTAGGGGTAGAAATCCGCCGTCATGCCATCGACGGAGGTCACGGCGCGCAGGGCGCAGACGAAGTCGTAGGTGCGGTAGTCGCCCATGACGCCCACGGTCTGCACCGGCAGCAGCACGGCAAAGGCCTGCCAGATGGTGTCGTAGAGACCGGCCTTGCGGATTTCATCCAGATAGACGGCGTCTGCCTTGCGCAGAATGTCCAGCTTTTCACGCGTCACAACACCGGGGCAACGGATGGCAAGACCCGGGCCGGGGAAGGGGTGGCGGCCGATGAAGCTTTCGGGCAGGCCAAGTTCGCGGCCAAGTGCGCGCACTTCGTCCTTGAACAACTCGCGCAGCGGCTCCACCAGCTTCATGTTCATGCGCTCTGGAAGACCGCCGACATTGTGGTGGCTCTTGATGGTGACGGATGGGCCCCCGGAGAAGGACACGCTTTCGATGACGTCAGGGTAAAGCGTACCCTGCGCCAGAAACGCTGGAGAACCCTTGCCATCCGAGGCGATCTTGGCTGCTTCGGCTTCAAATGTCTCGATAAACAGGCGACCGATGGTCTTGCGCTTCACCTCAGGGTCGGAAACGCCAGCCAGTTCCGTCAGGAACAGATCGGACGCCTCTACATGCACCAGCGGAATGTTGTAATGGTCGCGGAACATGCTGACGACCTGCTCGCTCTCGGCCAGACGCATCATGCCGTGATCGACGTAAACGCAAGTCAGCTGGTCGCCAATCGCTTCATGGATGAGGATGGCCGCAACGGAGGAATCGACGCCACCAGACAGTGCGCAGAGCACGCGCTCGGTGCCCACCTGCTCGCGGATCTTGCGGATCATCTCGGCGCGGTAGGCCGCCATCGTCCAGTCGGATTTCAGGCCGACGATCTTGTGCACGAAGTTGGACAGAAGCTTGGCACCGTCAGGCGTGTGCATCACTTCCGGGTGGAACATCGTGGTGTAATAACGACGCTCTTCATTGACGGCGATGGCAAAGGGCGCATTCTCGGACGTCGCCGCCACTTCGAAACCGTGCGGCAATTGCGTGACGCGGTCGCCATGGCTCATCCACACGGGGTAGCGTCCGCCCAGTTCCCAGAAGCCGTCAAACAGCGGGCTCGCCTTCTTGATCTCGATATCGGCGCGACCGAATTCCGCCGCATGCCCGCCTTCAACGGTTCCGCCCAGCTGGGTGCACAGCGTCTGCTGGCCGTAGCAAATGCCGAGGATCGGAATACCGGAATCAAACACCGCTTGTGGTGCGCGTGGGCTTCCCTCTGCCGTGACAGATGCCGGGCCGCCAGAGAAAATCACGCCCTTCGGCTTCAATGTCTCAAACGCTTCCGCCGCATTCTGGAACGGGTGGATTTCGCAGTAGACTCCGGCTTCGCGAACACGGCGCGCAATAAGCTGCGTCACCTGGCTGCCGAAATCGATGATGAGGATGCTGTCGGGATGGGCTATCTGGGTCATGGCGAGCCTTTAAAGAAATCCGGGGCTTTAGGCAACCCGTGACATGGCCTGAAAAGCCAGAAAATAAGCGATTGCGCAAGAGATTTAGAGCGAAATGCTGCCATCTTCTATGGCGCGGCACAGCCTGTCCACCGCATCTGCCAGCTTCTCGTCGATGACATGCAGATACTCCGTCCAGTCGGAAATATGGCTCACATCCGCCTTTCCATCGGAGATGCCGCGCAAACCGATAAGCGGAATATCGAAACGTTGGCAGGCGCGCAAAATGGCAAATGTTTCCATCTCCACCATTTCAGCATCCACCCCTTCATAGGCTACGCCGGACACGACATTGGCACCGGTGGAAAGCCGCGCCTGGGCCACGCCGGAAATGCGCAGCGGCAGGGCGATTTCGGCGGGAAGATCAAGAAACGGTGTGCAGCCTTTTTCGAAACCGAAGGCAGAGGCATCCATGTCGCGATAGGACACAGAGGTGGCTTGATAAACCTCTGCCTGCTCCAGCACGCGCGATCCCGCAGAACCAAGCGAGACGACGAGATCGGGCAGTTGATCGGCAGCGTGGAGAGCGCTCAACGCTGCGGTCAGCGAAATCGCCGCTTCCACCGGGCCGACACCTGTCATCAACGGCTTGAAACGTGCCTTCAGATGCGGGCCATATTCAGCATCCGCCGCCATCACGAACAGCAGGCGCTTGCCAGCAACATCTACCATTTCAGAGCTCATTGAAATCTTCCCGGCCCTTCATCGCCATCATCGTCGCCGTCATGGAAGCAATCAGTTTTGCCGGTCCGGAATCGGACACTGCATAGGCGCGACCGTCTGCCACGATGATGTTGCTGCCCGGCTTGGTAATTTCACCACGAAACAGAAACCGTTCGCCCCGCCCGGGCGACATCAGGTTGACCTTGAACTCGATGGTCAAGACAGACGCATCCGGCTCGATGATGGTATAGGCAGCGTATGTGCAGGCCGTATCCAGCGCGGCGGCAATGACGCCGGCATGGAGTATCCCATGCTGCTGGGTGAGTTTGGGGTGAAACGGCAGCTCGATTTCCACCAGCCGGTGCTCGATGCGTGAAATTTCGGCCTTGATCGCCTGCACGACGCCCTGACGTGCGAAGCTCTTCTCTATCCGCTGGCGATAATCGCCGGGATCGGTGAAATCCATTCCCCTGCCTTTCCTTGCTCTTTGACAAGACATGGCGCGTGCATCGCCACATGGCAAGGGGAGTGCATCTGCTAATTGAGATAAACGATGCTGGCGTTGAGCAGCGTGGCAAAGGCCACCCACACCGCATAGGGTACGAAAAGCCACATCGAAATGCGGTCGCGCGTAGACGTCATGATGATGAAGGCGATCACGCAAATCAGCATCGGCACGATGAGAATAAGCGCGCCAGTGGGGCTTTGCATGGTGAAGAAGATAGGCGACCACAGGAAATTCAGCAGCATCTGGCTGCCCCATAGCTGCATGCGCCCGCCCATGCGGCTTTGCAGCCAAGTGCGCGCACCGGCAATGGCGATCATAACGTAAAGTGCGGTCCAGACCGGCCCGAAAATCCAGTTGGGCGGGTTGAAGAACGGTTTGTTGAGCGTCTGATACCATTCGCCCGGCACATTGTTCATACCGATGAGCGCGCCGATGGTAACGACGGCGAAGACGAAAATGAGATAGACCAGCGCTTTTTTCATGTGACATGAAAGGCGCAGAAGATGCTTTGGTTCCAGCGCTATTTCAATAATTTAGCCGGCAAGTCTAACAATGTGCTGGTCCCACGCCACAGCGCTGGTTTTGGCCGCGAATTGCCCGTCATAGGACGAGGTGACAATGCCCTTCGCGGCGGCTGCAACGCCCGCCGCCTCGCGAAGCATCGTCTCTTTGACAACCCTACCGCTTTTCTCATCCAGCATCACCGTCGCATTGCCGTTGGGCGACGTCAGGCCGATGATACCATCTCGGCGGTTGACGGCGATAGCGCCGACATAATTGGCCAACCGCGCCGTCGTTTCCTCCGGCAGATCAATGAAACGCAGATCGTCGCCCTTGGAAAAATGCCCCACTAGCGGCGGCATGGCGTTGCGCGGTCCCTCATACTGGCAGGCAAACCAGATGCGCCCGTCGCTGCCCAGATCGACATGGCGGGTGGAGAGCTGGCGCAAATCTTTCGCAAGCCCATGCCGCTGGATCAGCCGTCCCGTCGCCGCATCCAGTAGCACCAGCGAAGGCTCCATCGTGTCGATGTTCAGTTTTGTGCGCCCGAAATCCGGGTGGGTCTCGATGCCACCATTGGCGATGATGATCATTCGCCCATCGTCGCTCACTGTCATGTCATGCGTGCCGATGCCGCGCGCATCATATTCGCCGATGCGCCTGAAGCCATCGCGGGCATCATAAAGACCGATCACGCCGCGATTGCGGTCGAAGTCGTTTTCGCTGGCGTAAAGGATCGATCCGTCGGGCGAAAACTGGCCATGTCCATAGAAATGCCGGTTCTCCGGCGTGTGCATGACGATGGGCTCGCGCCGTCTGGCCGGATCAAATGCCATGAAGAAGGTGCCAGGCCGACGCGCAAACGCAACCGTCACACCGGTGGCGCGGCTGGTCGCCATGCCATGGGCGCGGGCAGGCAGAACCAACCGGTCGATGATCTCGCCCGCCTCGCTCACCGTCGCCACACCGTATGAACCGTCACGGTCGCGGAAGGCCGAGGCGAAAACGGCATCCGTCTGCTCCAGCGCGTAAAGCGAACGCGGCGCAAGCGACGCCAGAAACGGCAATCCCGCCGCTTTGATAAAGGTGCGCCGGTCGATCAGCAGCCGTTTGTCGCGCGCCACGGCTCAATCCCCATCCGCAAAGGAAAAGCCGGAACTGAGGCCAATGGCCCCGCCATATTGATCGTTGATGCGGTAGATCAGGTCCTTGCCGTTCAGAAGCAGATAATCGACCTTGGCGCGTTGCTTGTCGTCATCAAGCGCCTTTTCGACATCGGGTTCGATGGTGGATGCTACTCGAACCATGGATTTGGCAATGAAATCGATGGAGCTGATGATGGAGCGCTGGTCGGGCGGCAGAAGATCGCTCATGCCAGCCTTGTGCAATAGGCCCTGCACCGCAGCCACATTGTCGCCAATGCTCGTCCATGTCAGGCCCGAGCGCCAGTAGATCGCGGTGCGCGGAAATTTCACATTGTCCGGGCCTTTGTAGAAGGTCTCGATGCGCTGGTCGCGAATGGCTTCGGAGCCGTGCACCAGAATGCCCAGCAGCGCCACCAGCGCCTCGCGTTCATCACGAAACACGGGATTATCCGGCCCCGGTTCCTTCCAATTCTTCGCCGTACCGTCAGGCGCATCCCAGAGGTCGGAAAGCTCAGTGCCGATATTGGCGATATTGCCAGCAATAGCCGCGCCATAACGGCAGCGGAAACTGTTTTTCGCAGCCGTCACATCATCGGAACCAGTGCCGTAAAGCACATATTCCAGCGCGCCAAACCCCTGCGCCGCGACACTTTTCGCCCGCAGTCCCTGCGGCGTCGTCACGCTCTCGTCTTTTTCCGAAAGGTAACGCTGCACCTGCTTGAGACCAAGGCCCTTTTTGTCGGGATAATACAGCACCCGCTCGAACCGGTTCTGCTCGATAACGGGACCGACGCGGACTATCTCGATCCCTGCCCATGCATGCGTCGCATCGGCAAAGCCCGCTTTCGCCGCTGCCATCGTGTCAGCGGAAGGGGCGGCGCACAGCGCCTGCATCTTGCCCTCAAGCGCCTTGGCGCTATCGCGAAAACCATCATAGCCGGGGCGGATGAAGCCATCCACGGCCTTTGCCATCACGCTGCGCACCTTCACCGGGTCGAGAGGCGGTGGTGGCATCAGCTCCACATCCTGCGCCAGCGCCGTGCTGAAGCTCATCAGAAAAGCGAGCGGCAGAAGGGCATGAAATTTTCGCATCGCATTGTCCATCACAGAGACTCCAGAAATGTCAGCAAAGCCTGTCGGTCAGACTTTTGCAAGGCAGCAAAAGCATCGCGCGCTGTTTGTGCCTCGCCGCCGTGCCATAGGATTGCTTCGGTCAGGCTGCGCGCCCGCCCGTCATGCAGGTAAAAGCCATTGCCGTTGACGGCTTGCGTCAGGCCGATACCCCATAGCGGCTGGGTGCGCCAGTCGCGCCCGCCAGCCTCACCCACCTGCTGCCCATCCGCTAGGCCATCGCCCATGTCGTGCAGCAGAAAATCGGAATAGGGCCAGATCAGCTGAAAGGAATGCAGCGGGTCGTTCGTGTCGCGCTTGGTGACGAATTTCGGCATGTGACAGGATGCACATCCCGCCGCATAAAATTGCTGCTTGCCGCGCAGAACTTGCGGGTCATCAACATTGCGGCGTGCAGGCACGGCCAGATTTTCGGTGTAGAATGTCATCAGATCGAGAACCGGCGAGGGCGCTTCCACATCGCCCAACCGCTTCTGCACGCCGGTCGGCATGGAAAGACAGTCGGTCTGCTTGTCCGTGCAGTCGCCAAAGGCATTGGGCGCATCCGGCGAGGATATGCCGATATCGTGAGACAGCGCATTGGCGGCCTGATCCCGCACTCTGGCATTCTGCGCCTTCCAGCCGAAACGACCCAGCTTCAACGCGCCGCTGCGGTGATCGCGCACCCATGCCGGTCTGCCACCGCCAGGCCTGGCATTGGCGAGAATATCCTCATCCGCAATGGCCTCGATCAAGCCCAACCCCAGCGTCGGCTGGGCAATGCGGGCAGACAGCGTAGTGTCCGGTTCCAGCGGCCCATAACTCAGCCCCTCGATGCCATAGCTTGGCTTGCGGAGCGATACGGTCTCGCCATCACCCAGCGTCACCGTCTGCTCCTCATAGGATATGGCAAGCTTGCCCTCGGGATTGAGGCCAGGAACCGCAAGGTTCTGAAGCTGCCTGCCATAGGTCGCGTCAGGAAAATTCAAGACATCGTGGCTGGCTATCGCCTTTGTTTCTTCCGGCGTGCGGGCAGGGCGGGCAAGCCGCAGGAACATCGACACCGCATCCTCATTCTCCACCGGCGGTCGCCCGCGCCCGTCCTTGATGTGGCAGGTCTGGCACGACCGGGCATTGTAAAGCGGTCCCAGCCCGTCGGACGCCTGCGTGGACGACGGCGAGGACACCCACAATTTCTGAAACAGCGCATTGCCCAGCTTAAAGTCCTGGCCGCGCTCGAAGCTCATGTTGGCGGATGGTTGGGAGAAGGGATCGGTTGTGGCCGTGGTGGTTGCCGCTCCGGCGGACATGGCCTCGGATGGTTCGGCTTTCGAGAAATCCGCTGTGGGGCGTGTGATCCGGGTTACGCGCGTAAGGTCTGCGGTGGAGAGATCGTTGCGGGTAGTGGTTTCGGCTCCGGTGCCGCCCAATACACTATGGTGCGCTTGGCTTACCCCCCTCTGTCCTGCCGGACATCTCCCCCACAGGTGGGGAGATTGGCAAGTGGCGACCTCTCGCATATCTTCAACGTCGCGGATGAAGCGGAGAGCGTGAGACTGGCTGATCTCCCCACCTGTGGGGGAGATGTCCGGCAGGACAGAGGGGGGTGAGCCAAGCGCACTGTCGTGGGTTATGGCGATACTACTAGCTGCCAAGATAAACAGAAGACAGAAAAGGCGTAGTTGCCGCAAATGTCTCATGAAACCTTACACATCGGGTTTAGGGACGCGGTCGCGCCACTGTCATGCCAGTTCGCGGCCTGATGGAGAGTGAACCTTGTTTTTCGCAAAATGATCCGCCTGCAAAACGTCTGGCAGCAGTAGACAGGCCGCATGTCACCACGCGGCCCGCATTATATCGTCTTACTTGAACACCGCGTTCGGGCTGTCCAAGCTGTCAGAACCTTCCAGCTGGATTTTGCCGAGATCAAGCGCCGCAATCACGCGTTCAATCGTCTTGGTCTGATCCAGAAGCCCGTCAATTGCCGCCTGCACAACGGCGTTACCGTCCTTGTTACCTTCGGCAATCATCTGGTCATAGGCCTCAACCGTCTGGCCGCGCTTTTCCATGGCGTGCATGGCATCCAGCGTTTTGTTCAGCTTGGCCTTCATTTCCGCATCCAGCGTCTTGTCGCTGGCAGCGACGAGTTCGGAAAGAGAGGGGCCGGTCAGTTTCTTGCCGTCTACCGTCGTGTATTCGCCGCTGTAGGCAGCAGCGATGCCGATGGCGTCGTTGAGGTGCGAATTGTAGGTGTTGTCCGAGAAGCAATCATGCTCTTCTTCTGGATCGTGCAGCAGAAGGCCTAGCTTCATGCGCTCGCCCGCCAGTTCGCCATAGGACAGAGAGCCCATACCGGTCAGAATGGCGGTCAGGCCCTTCTTCGGGTCAGCTTCCACCGTCTTTGCCGCTTCGCCATCCGGTGCCCAGTTGGCCACCATTTCCTTCAGGTCCGAGACCAGCAGCGTGGAGGCGGCCTTGAGATAATCGGCGCGGCGGTCGCAATTGCCGCCGGTGCAATTCTTGGTGTCATAGTCGGTGTAAGGACGGTTGCCCGCACCGGGTCCGGTGCCATTCAAATCCTGGCCCCACAGAAGAAACTCGATGGCATGGTAGCCGGTGGTGACGTTGGCTTCCACTTCGCCCGCTTCCGCAAGGCTCTGAATCAGTTCCGGCGTAATCTTGGAGGCATCCACCTCTTCGCCACCAACCTTGATCTTTTTGTTGGCGATGATGTTTGCCGTATAAAGCTCGTTCTCGTCGCTTTCGGTACCATAGGAGCTATCGACGTAATCGATCAGGCCTTCGTCCAGCGGCCACGCATTGACCTTGCCTTCCCACTCATCGACGATCGGGTTGCCGAAGCGATACACTTCCGTCTGCTGGTAGGGCACGCGGGCCTTGATCCAGGCTTCGCGTGCAGCCTTCAGATTTGCTTCGCTCGGCGTTGCGATCAGCGCGTCGATGGCCTTGTCCAGTGTTTCCGCTGTCGTCAGCGCATCCTGATATTTCGCATGGCCCAGTTCAGCATAATGCTTGACCACGGCTGCCGGATCGGTCGCGGCGCGGACGGGAAGTGCGGTGAGGGTCACGGATGTGGCCAGAAGCGCAAGACTTGCGCCTAAAACGGTTTTGCGAAACATGATCTCTCCTATCAGCTCTCTCGTAACGAGGCCGTGAAGGCGAGTTCTGAACCAATCACAAACTTGTGTCAAATATTCTAGTTTAGAAGCTTTCCAAGCAGGCTGCCGGATTTTGACATCCCTCAAATCCGGCAATCCCGTTGGCTGTAAAACGCTCAGGCGTTCCGCTTCATCGAGCAGAAAAAGAAGCCGTCCGTATCGGTCGTGGCAGGCGTCAGCGTTATGGTCTCGCCATCGGCCGAATGCGGCTTTGCGGCATCGGCACCAAAAATGCCCGTCCAGCGATCCAGCGCAGACCGGATGGAAAACTCTGAGTTCTCCGCGCAGAAACGGCGCACCTGACGCTCGTTTTCTTCCGGCAGAACCGAACAGGTCACATAGAGCAACTCGCCGCCGGGCCGTACGAAGGTTTTGGCTTGATCCAGCGCCTGAGCCTGTTGCTCGACGCGCTCTTCCAGATTGCGCTGCGTTAGCCGCCATTTGGTGTCGGGGCGGCGGCGCCATGTGCCGGTGCCGGTGCAGGGGGCGTCGACCAGAACGCGGTCGAACTTGCCGATGTAGCTTTTCAGTCCCTCGGCGCGATCATGAACCTGCACATTGCGCGTGCCAGCCCGCTTCAACCGCTCGATGATGGGGGCCAGACGCTTGCGGTCGGTATCGAAGGCGTGAACCTGCCCCTTATTGTTCATGCTGGCAGACATGGCCAGCGTCTTGCCGCCGCCGCCCGCGCAATAATCGAGAACCTGTTCGCCTTCCTGCACACCGGCCAGATCGGCCACGATCTGTGATCCCTCGTCCTGAACCTCGAACCAGCCTTTCTGGAAGGAAAGCTCGGCGGTGACATTGGGCAGGCGTGATGGACCTTCGCCAGCGGCAATGCGCACGCCCTGGCGGGCAAGGCGCGTGGCCTCGGCACCAGCGTCCGCCAGTGCTTTCACGACCTTTGCCCGGTTGGCTTTCAACGTGTTGGCGCGCAGATCGAGCGTCGGGCGCTGGTTCAGCGCCTGTGCCTGTCGCAGCCAGTCTTCTCCGAAGGAGGACTCGAGAGACGCCTGTACCCAGTCTGGAATATCGCCCTGCACATGGGCAGGGGCATCGGATAGCGCGCGTGATGCAAAGGCGCTCAGCGTGGTTTCGGCCAGAGGCTCGGGCGCAAATTTGTCGCCGTCGAATTCCGCCAGCAGCTGTTCGGCGGATTTGCCCCATTGCCGCAGCATGACGGCGTAGCCAAGCGCGTTTGCGCTATCATCGTCCATCAGCCATGCGTGGGAAAGTTTCATGCGAAGGGCATCGTAGACGATGTTGCCTATGGCGGCTCTGTCGCCGGAACCGGCAAAACGATGCGCCAGTCCCCAGTCTTTCAGTGCGTCGGCGACGGGGCGTCTGCGCGCCTCGATATCTGCCAACACTTCTATAGCCCCGGCTAAACGCCCGCCCAAACGCATTGTCTACCTCATCATCATGAATGGCGGTTGGTAGACGCGAATGGTGGCGAGGGCAAGTCTTTGCGAAGAATTCGCTAAAGAACCGTGGCTTCGCTCACGCGCTTACTTGGAAGCGATGACCTCGTAACAGACTTTTGCCGTGCCGGAGCTCACCATACCGATGTTCTTGGCGGCAGCCTTGGAAAGATCCAGAACGCGACCCTTGATGAACGGACCACGGTCGTTGATGCGAACGACAACGGCCTTGCCATTGTTGGCGTTCGTGACTTTGACCTTGGTGCCGAACCTTAGCGAACGATGCGCCGCTGTCAGCGTTGCAGGATTCATTCGCTCGCCGGAGGCTGTTTTGGAGTTCAGCGCATACCAGGATGCGCCGCCACAGCCATTCGCTGCATGTGCTGCAAGTGGAGTGAGGATGGAACAAGCGGCTATAGTCGCAGCCGCAAAAGTCATGCGTCGTATATTCGTCAAACTGTGCTTCCCTGATACTCGGCCCCGCGCCGATAAACTAGGCTAACTGAACTGAGGTGAGTGTAGAGCGAGGGAAAAATGGCAAAAAATGGCCGAGCGCTAATCACGAAGTGTTACAGAGTGTAACATTTGTGATTTGAAAAAGCAGTCTCGATTTAGATAGCCTTCGATGCTTTCAGGAAAAATTTATTTAGAATCAACAATAAGCAAGAAATTCGTTGCGCAACCGCAATCATGTGAGTCGGATCACGAAATCATGATGAAATATTTTTCCAAAGCATGAAAATTTTAGCCAAATTTGCGCATTAACAAAAGGTTAAATGGCCAAAATGCGATTAATTCCTTCCTGAAAAGTGCCTTTGGAAGGATTTTTCATCGCAATGAATGTGAACGTTTATTCATCTCGCCACAGGCCATCGTTCCAGAGTTGCTGCAGGGACTGTCGGTAATTCGGATAGCTAAAGACAAACCCCAACTCTTGCAGCTTGTGGTTCGAGACGCGTTTGTTCTCTCCGTAGAAGGAGCGTGCCATGGGGCTGAGTTCGGCCGTCTCGAATGCCTGTTCCTCTGGCGGCTCCATGTCCATCAGGTCGGCAGCGAAGGCGACGACATCCTGCGGCGGGGCCGGCTCGTCATCCGTCACGTTGAAAATACCGCCCATATGTCTGTCGATCAGGAAGTCCGTCGCCGCGCCAATGTCCTCCACGCGGATGCGGTTGAACACCTGGTCCTTCTTCACCAACCGCCGCGCCGTACCTTTTTCCAGATTGACGAAGCCGTTGCGCCCCGGTCCGTAAATGCCCGATAGCCGCAGGATACAGACGGGGATGCCAGCCTTATCAGCCGCCGCTGTCCACGCGTCTTCCGCCTCCACACGCTCGGTAGAGCGGGCAGAGACCGGGCGGCAGGGTGTGTTCTCATCCACCCATGCACCGTCATGGTTGCCATAGACACCCACAGTGGAGAGATAGGCGGCCCACTGCAATTTTGGCATCACGCTTTTGAGGTCGCCATCGCAAAGCCGCAGCAGCGGATCGCCAGACGCACCGGGCGCTATCGATTGAACGAGATGCGTGACATTGCCAAGTTCTGCGCGCAACTCATCGCTCAACGTCTCTCCGTTAAAGATGAAGGGCGCTATCGCCTGGCATTGCAGGGTCATGATATTGTCTTCACCGCGTGTCGTACCGGATACTCTGGCCATCCTGCCTTGAAGGGCTTTGGCGATGGCCTTGCCGGAATATCCGGCACCGAAAATCATCAGATGCGACATTTACACTCCTGCCATCCGCCATTCGTCCAGCACGTTCGAATCGTCTTCCGGCGCGCGGGTCGTTGCGTAGGTAGTGAAGCTTTCGCCATCCATCAACCGTGAAAGCGCCCACACGGCCATGGCGCGGACCTCCGGCGAGCTGTCCTGTGCCAGCGTTTGACACTGCGCAATGAAGCCGCTGTCACCGGAATTTCCCGCTGCAATCAATACGTTACGCACGAAACGATTGCGGCCGATGCGCTTCACCGGCGACCCGCTGAAGAATGTCCGAAACGCCGCATCATCAAGCGTCAGCAGAAAGGTGATGGACGGTTCTTTCAGGTCGTCACGCGCTTGCAGCTTCATCTCGGAAGCGCTTGCGGCAAACTTGTTCCACGGGCAGGCAGCCAGGCAATCATCGCAACCATAGATGCGGTTGCCGATCATCGGCCTGAACTCAAGTGGTATCGGGCCTTTGTGTTCAATCGTCAGATAGGAAATGCAGCGCCGCGCATCGATCTTGTATGGCGCTGGGAAAGCATTGGTCGGGCAGGCGTCGAGACAGGCCCGGCAGGAGCCGCAATGGTCCCTCTCTGCCTCATCCCGTTGAAGCTCGGCCGTGGTAAACATGCTGCCCAGAAACAACCAGGAACCATGTGTGCGGCTGACGAGATTGGTGTGCTTGCCTTGCCAGCCAAGTCCAGCCGCCGCCGCCAACGGCTTTTCCATCACGGGAGCGGTATCCACGAAGACTTTGACGTCTTCACCAGCCCTTGCGGCAAAGCGGGTCGCGATTTCCTTCAAACGTCCTTTGATGACGTCATGATAATCGCGGTTGCGGGCATAAACGGAAATGGCACCTTTGTCCGGCCTATCCAGAATGCCGCGCGGGTCTTCGTCCGGCCCGTAATTCAAGCCGAACATCACCACGGAACGGACGTCGCCCCACAATGTCTTCGGGTCTGCGCGGCGCTCTTGCGTCTCTTCCATCCAGCCCATGGTGCCGTGAAAGCCGTTGTCGATAAATTCCCGCAATCGTTCCGGAGCCTGCGGAATGCTGTCCGGTGCGGTGATGCGACAGAGATCGAAGCCAAGCGAGAGCGCTTCCGACCGGACGAAATCCGTCAGCTTAGCCGCGCGCACCTGCTGCTTCTGCAATGCCGTATCGATGGCGTGTCTCCCGCGATTGCTGCCGGTCGGCACCGGCATGACGCGTCATTATATAGCAAGCTTTTGTATCAGGCTAAAAATCGAGATCGGCATAATGGGAGGAGGGAGCAAGACGCGGCACGCGTTCGGCCAGAAGCGGGCGGAAGGAGGGGCGTGATTTGACGCGCTGGTACCATTCCTTGGCAATCGGTGCTTCCAGCCAGTTGATCTCGCCGAGATAGTCGAGAATGGAAACGGATGCGCCTGCGGCAAGGTCGGCATAGCTCAGCCTGTCGCCCGCCAGCCACGTGCGGGATCCCGCCAGCCATTCCAGATACTTCATATGCTGATGAACATTCGAGCGTGCGGTGCGCAACAGCTTGCTGTCTGGCGGGCCACCGCCTTGGGCGGTGGACATTTGCAGCTTGTAGGCGCGTTCACGCACCAGCGGGCGCGTCACGTCGGTCTCCATCTTCTGCAGAAACCATTCCGTCAGACGGCGGATTTCCGCGCGCTGGAACGGGTCTTCAGCCAGCAAGCGCCTGTCACGTTTCAGGACACCATGGGTCTCATCCAGAAATTCGGCCAGAACATAGGGACCACAGAGCGAACGCATATTGTCGTCGAGATAGACCGGCAGCGTGCCTGCCGGGTTGAGTGCCAGAAACTCCCGCCGCTTTTCCCAGGGCTGCTCCTCGACCAGATCAGCCTGGAAACCGTATTCGGTCAAAATGAGCCGAACGAATCGCGAGGCAGTCGACATTGGAGAATGATAGAGAGTTGGCATTGGCACTCAAATTTTTTGATTAAGGGATGGTTTTGTCTTTTATCGCCAAGAGGCGGACAAGCGGTCGCTTTTGCAGAAACTATAAGTCCAGCTTTTTTAAGACAAGTTTAACGTTGGCTCTGATGCCACTGCTCTTTCAGGGTAAATAGATGTCTTTGCCCATGAAAAAAGCGCCGTCGACGGATCGATGGCGCTTTTAGAAAATTCAGCAAAGACTGCTTTGCTTAAAATCAATCAGTTTGCCGAGATCGAGCTCGTAGCGCATGGATCGACGCCATATGCTGGCGAACAACCGGTTTTGCCAGCGGCAACCGTACCCGGTGCCATGAACGAACCTGCTAGAACAACCAAAGCCGCACACGCAAAAAAGAGTGCGATAGACCTGCCCATTTGATACTTGCCTTTCAGACGATGAACGAGACGGACCAGGCCGCCACGCGATGATTGTTAGGTTCGAGAATGTGTGTTGGATGTGGCGTTTAGCAATAAAGCAGGTTGCTGAACACCGGGTTAATGTGAACTCTTGTCCACAGTTGCGCTTGTGCCACGCTTGTACCGATGAAACGCTGTTTTCATGATGTGCCCCCACATAATGGTATCGGACGGTGGATGAATCCACCGCCGTCCGGAAGCATAACTCTTCACTTGAAAATTGGTTGCATGCCTTTTTTAGGCAGCTTTACCCGCATTGCTGAACTGCCCGTGGGTGCGGTAGCTGACCATATAGGAAGGCAGAACGGAAGCCACGCGCACGGGCGTGATGCCGATGCCGTCGAGTGTCAGGCCAGCATTTTCCGCCTCTTTCGACACCACATTGTCTGTCTTCAGCATCGTCACCTGATCCACCGTCAACGGCGGCGTGATCAGCGGCACCATCGACGCGATCTTGCCCATCAGCGAGGCGATGCCGAAGGGCAGATTGACCAGCGGGCGCTGGCGATAGGTGGCGGCGAGAACCGCCTCGAGACAGTCGCGGAACGTCATGATGTCCTGTCCGCCCAATTCGTAGGTTGTGCCGGGCTTCAAGGCACCATCGACGCTGCGGGCAGCGACTTCGGCCACGTCTTCCACATAGACCGGCTGGAACTTGGTGTGGCCGCCGCCGATCAGCGGCAAGAACGGCATACGCTGCGCCATGCCGGCAAATTTGTTGAAGAAATCATCTTCCGGTCCAAACACGATCGAAGGACGCAGAATGATGGCATCCGGCAAAACGGAGCGGATCGCGGCTTCGGCGCGGCCCTTGGTGCGGGCATAACCAACGGTCGAATTGGCATCGGCACCGATGGCGGAAATATGCGTCAGTGTCGCACCGGCATTCTTGGCGGCTTCTGCCACGGCACGCGCGCCGAATTCCTGCACGGCGTCGAATGTGTTGCGGCCACTTTCAAACAGAATACCGACGCAGTTGACCACGTGGTCGGCACCTTCAACGGCCTTGTTGATCGAATCCTTGTAGCGCAGGTTGGCCTGGGCGAAGGAAATCTGCCCGACATTGCCCAGCGGCTGCAAGAAACCCGCCAGATCAGGGCGGCGAACGGCGACCCGAATACGATAGCCGCGCTTGGCCAGAAAACGCACCACATGCCGTCCGACGAAGCCCGAACCGCCAAAAACGGTGACGAGAGGGGGAAGGTTGGCCAAAGGCATGGGAGGCTCCTGCGAAGCGTTGAATATATGCGTTTCCGTCTCTTAGCTTAAAGCAGATACAACGGGAAGAGAGAACCGTATTCGCATTGAAAGTCCCACGAATACGGAGCCGATGACGGTCAGGCGCCCTCGACTATCATGAGGTCGCTATCGGCGGTTTCCTTGCGAATTTTCAGCGCAGCCTGATACTCCTCGGAATGATAGCAATCCAGCGCATGCTGCACCGAAGGAAACTCGATCACGACATTGCGGGCCCGACCTTGTCCTTCAAGCTGTGTCACCGCACCGCCGCGTGCCAGAAAATTTGCGCCAAACCGCTCGAAGGCAGGCTTTGCTGTGGAAACATAGTCCTTGTAGCGTTCCGCGTCATTCACATCCACGCGGGCAATCCAGTAACCTTTTGCCATCGTCTTCTCCTTAAAGTGCCTGTGTCATCTCATCCAGAATGGCGCGCGCAGCGACCTTCGGGTCGGCAGCCTTCACGATAGGGCGGCCCACAACAAGGTGGCTTGAACCGGCCTTGAT
This sequence comes from Agrobacterium rosae, assembly GCF_002915175.1. Classification (GTDB taxonomy): domain Bacteria; phylum Pseudomonadota; class Alphaproteobacteria; order Rhizobiales; family Rhizobiaceae; genus Agrobacterium; species Agrobacterium rosae. The sequence continues at coordinate 261,317 of NZ_NXEJ01000001.1, forward strand.
GGCGTCGAATGGCGTGACGACCCGTTTCTGGTCACCGGCATCGCCACCTTTAGGGCGAATTCCGGGGGTCACCACCGCCATGTCGGCTCCCACGATCTCACGCACGCCAGCAGATTCTTCCGCTGAGCAGACGATGCCGCCCATGCCGGCATCGCGTGCTTGAGCGGCGCGTTTCAAGACCAGCGAACGGGCGTCACCCTGATATCCGGCCTCGATCAAATCCGCATCATCCATCGAGGTCAGCACGGTCACGCCCAGCAGCGTCAGGCCTGAACCCTCCGCCGCCTTTACCGCGGCGCGCATGGCCTTGGGGTAAGCGTGCAGCGTCAGCATCGACATGCCCATCTTGGCGATGTTTTCAACCCCCGATGCGACCGTGTTGTCGATATCGAGAAGCTTCATATCGAGGAAGATTTTCTTGCCGCTGGCAGTCAGTTCCTTGGCGAATTCCAGCCCGCCCGCAAAAGCCAGCTGGTGGCCGATCTTGTAGAACAGGACATCATCGCCCAATGCGGTGACGATCTTTTCGGCCTCGGCCACGGTTGGAAGGTCAAGCCCGACGATCAGGCGCTCGCGTGCGGTCATAGTGTCATCCCCTGCCACGTTTCCATTGCCGTCCAGTCGCATGTGATGCGCCTGTCTGCAAGGGTAAAACAGAAGAGATTTCCACCGCCCGGCGGCTGGTCGGCGCTTCGGGTAATCTCGCTTCCTGCGAGGTGGCATTTCAGCAAGGTCCCCACGCCGCCATGCCCGATAAAGGCGATCGGCTGCGTCGGATCATGGCTGGCGAGGATCGCATCTATGGCGGTTACGATGCGGGCTTGCGCATCGACCGCCGTCTCCCAGCCCTTATAGCTGGCCTGCGGATGGGCGAAGAACCAGTCCGCCGCCCGTTCGAACTGATCGGGTGGCAGAAAGCCCGTCGCACTGCGGTCATTCTCGTGCAGATCATCAGCAGTCTCATAGGCGACACCGCTGGCAGCGGCCAGAATCTGTGCCGTGTCGACGGCCTTCTTCTCGGTGCTGGAAACGATACGTCGCAGGGATTTGGCAAAGGGCAGGGCGCTTGCTCTTCTCGCCCGCGCCCGTCCGATGTCGGACAGACCCCATGAAGGGACCGGGACATTCGCCTCGATCCTGACCTGCGGGTGGGTAATGTAAAGTGCGTACATGAACGCAGGTTAACTTAGGCGCGGGTGTAGGTCCACAGCTGCGCCGGGGGAATGTTGCGCACCACGAAGTCGTAGTGGCGGATGTGGTAGAGATGCGGTTGCGCGACAATCGGCGATACCGGACCATAGGAAATCTGGATCACCGGACGTCCATGTGGAACCCGCTTCAGCAACTCGTCCAGCAGTTTGATCCGCTCGGCCATCGGGAAGTTCAGCATCGGCACGGCAGAAATCACGCAATCGAACATCTGGTCTTTCTGCGCCGCCAATGTCGTATCCAGATCGAAGGCGTCGCCATTAATGAAGTTCACACCCGGATAATTGCGCAGCAGTTGCTGGTAGAAGTCGGTGGAATATTCGATGGCTGTGACGTTTTCCGGCTTCACGCCGCGCGCCAATATCGCCTTGGTGATGCAGCCGGTTCCAGGCCCAAGCTCCAGAACGGGAAGGCCGGATTGTGGGGTAATGACGCTGGCCATGCGCCGCGCGGTCACACCGGAGGTCGGAACGATTGCTCCAACCTTTTTCGGCTGGTTCACCATTCCCTTGAAGAAACGAATTTCCTCTTCGAATTTTCTGCCGAAGCGCTGTTTCAGGCTCAGTCCCATTCGGTCCCCCTCTATGTTCCGTCAAAACAACATTTGGTGAAACTGTGGCGATATGTTGTTTTGCTCTGTCGTAAAGACAATGAAAAATGTCGCAATAGGAAAATCTTAACAAACTCTTGCAAATCCGCAAACAAAAATGCCGGTGAGGGCATCACCGGCATTTTCCGCAGTTTTACTAAATGAGAGAGCCCTAAACCCGCATCGGCATCAACACGTAGAGCGCATCGTCGCCCGCAGTATCGCGCACCAGCGTCGGAGACCCGGCATCGGCCAGCAGGAAAATCGCGTCTTCGCCGGACAGCTGCGCGGTGATATCCAGCAGGTATTTGGCATTGAAGCCGATTTCCATGCCGTCATGCTCGTAACCCACGGCCACTTCTTCCGTCGCGCTGCCCGAATCCGGGTTGTTGACGGTCAGCGTCAACTGCCCCTCGGTAATCGCAAGCTTCACGGCACGGCCACGCTCGGAAGAAATGGTCGAGACGCGGTCCACCGCCTTGGCGAAAGACTGGCAATCGACGCGCATTTCCTTGTCGTTGCCGGTCGGAATGACGCGCTGGTAATCCGGGAATGTCCCGTCGATCAGCTTGGACGTCAGAACGATATCGCCAATCGCAATGCGGATCTTGGCATCGGAAACCTCGACTGTGACTTCCAGTTCAGGGTTGTCGACCAGCTTCTGCAACTCGCCAACCGTCTTGCGGGGAATAATGATGCCGGGCATTCCTTCGGAACCCGACGGTGCATTCACATCGGCGCGCGCCAGACGGTGACCGTCGGTGGCGACAGCGCGCAGCTTCAGGTCATTGCCGCTTTCAATCGTGTGGAAGAAAATGCCGTTCAGATAATAACGCGTCTCTTCTGTCGAAATCGCAAATTGTGTGCGGTCGATCAGCATCTTCAGGTCGGCGGCCTTCAGCTTGAAGACATGGCTAAACGTTCCGGCGGTCAGGTCGGGGAAGTCGGTTTCGGGCAGGCACTGCAACGAAAACTTCGAGCGACCGGACGCAACCGTCATGGTCGAACCATCGGGGTTGGTGGCCAGAAGAACCTCGGAACCATCCGGCAGCTTGCGCACGATTTCATAGAGCAGATGCGCAGGTACGGTGGTCGAACCAGCCTGTTCCACCATGGCAGGTGTCGCCTCGGTGATTTCGAGATCAAGGTCGGTCGCCTTCATGTCGAGCTTGGCGTCGGATGCGCGCAGCAGCACGTTGGACAGAATCGGGATCGTGTTACGCCGTTCCACCACGCGGTGAACGTGGTTCAGCGATTTCAGAAGGTTCGACCGCTCGAGGGTAATACGCATGAAGACTTCCGCTTTCAACCGATGCGATCCTGTATAGCGCGGATCGCCAATATAGTGTCTCCGGCATTTTGGGCCGGATAATGTGGACGGGCAAAATGGCAGAGTTATCGAGGAAAAGGCAAGAGGCCAGACCGCGTCATTCCTCAATTTTCCACTCTATACATTTGCTTACATGAGTTGAGCGCCAAGAACTGCCCTTGTTCGAAGGCCCCGTCTTGCCCATAAAGACATGGAAATGAGACATGACGGGAATGATGCAGTGACAGATGATGCTTTGAGCGAACAGTCTACAGAAGACGCAGACGCCACAGGGCGCGGTTTTAAGGTCGGCGGCTTCACGGTTCCGGCACGCCCCATCGATGCCGCACTCTATCTCGTCGCCACCCCCATCGGCAATCTCGGCGATATCACCATAAGAGCGCTGGAAACGCTGGCCTCCGCCGATGTGCTGGCCTGCGAAGACACCCGCGTCACTCGCATTCTGCTGGACCGTTACGGCATTCGCAACCGTCCCTATTCCTATCACGAACACAATGCCGAAGAGGCAGGCCCGAAACTCATCGCTGCGCTGGATGCCGGAAAATCCGTGGCTCTGGTGTCTGATGCAGGAACGCCGCTGGTCTCCGATCCCGGCTATCGCCTCGGGCAGATGGCGCTGGACGCAGGCCACCGCGTCGTGCCTATCCCCGGCGCGTCGGCACCGCTCGCAGCACTCGTCGGTTCCGGCATGCCCAGCGACGCCTTCATGTTCGCAGGTTTTTTGCCGGTCAAAGACAAGGGCAAGCGCGATCGCTTTTCCGAACTGTCCAAGATACCGGCGACCATGATGTTCTTCGAATCCCCCCACCGCATCTGTGCCACCATCAAGGTCGCGTCTGAAGTGCTGGGGCCGAACCGCCGCGCCGTCGTCTGCCGCGAACTGACCAAGACCTTTGAAGAATTCCGCCGTGGCACGTTGGGCGAGCTCACGGAGTTCTATAATGAAGACCGTATCGTCAAAGGCGAGATCGTGCTGTTGATAGAGCCGCCCTCCTATGACGAAATTCCCGATATGGAAGATGTCGAAAAGCTGCTGAAGGACTTGGTGTCCACCATGCCCGCAGCGAAAGCCGCCGCCGAAGCCGCCAAACTCACAGGCCTGCCGCGCAAGGAGCTCTACCAGCGTATTCTCGACCTGAAGGATAATGATGGCGCGTGAGGCGAACAACAAACGCCGCGCCGAACAGCGCGGTCACAGGGCTGAATATTGGGCGGCCTTGTACCTGATGGTCAAAGGCTACCGCATCCTTGCCCTGCGACACCGCACGCGACTGGGAGAGATCGATCTGATCGTCCGAAAGAAAGACGTTATCGCCTTTGTCGAGGTCAAGGCGCGCAGCACCGAGACCGGCGCGGTCGATGCCGTCAGCTATGCCTCGCAAAACCGAATTCGCGCTGCCGCAGACCTGTGGCTGTCCCGCCGAAAGGATGCCGCTGCTTTGTCGCAACGCTTCGATATCGTCGCGGTCCTGCCGCGCCGCCTGCCCAAACATTTCATCGACGCCTTTTGAAAGGGTAGCCTATGCGCAGCGAGCGGGAAAAAATGGCCGCTGGGGAATGGTATTGCTGCTTGGATGAAGAGCTCGATGCCCTTCGCGCAAAGGCAAGGCTCGCCGTCCACCAGCACGCTACCATGGCACCGGATGCGCGCGGCGCGATGGCACCGCTTCTGCGAACCCTTCTTGGATCGGCCGCAGATGGTGCCTTCATCGAAGCGCCGTTCCATTGCAGTTATGGCTTCAACATATCGCTCGGCAAAAACACCTATCTGAACACCGGATGCGTCATCCTCGATTCCGCCCCTGTCAGAATAGGTGATGGATGCATGCTTGGCCCGGGCGTGCAGATCTACTGCGCCGACCATCACCGGGACATACAGTCCCGCGCTCAAGGTATCGAGATCGCGAAACGCGTCATGATAGGCAACAATGCCTGGATCGGCGGCGGCGCAATCCTATTGCCCGGAATAACCATCGGTGAGGGCGCGATTGTCGGTGCAGGCTCCGTTGTCACGAAAGACGTTGCACCCGGTCAGACTGTCGTCGGAAATCCGGCGCGAAAGATCATCCCGAAAGGTGCCGATACTCGCATTTGATGCATCCTTTTCGTCGTGCTGCTTGATTAGGTTGTGCTGTAATAAATCTGACATGAAATTGTAAAAACCCCGTCATGGAAGGGGCCTATTCGCATCCTCAGCCAACAAGGGCGGTAGAGGACGAAACTATGATCAAGAAATTTTCCATGGCCGCAATGGCCATCACGTTTTCGGCGACGTCTTCCATGGCGGCGACCAACATCACCTGGTGGCACGGCATGGGTGGCCGCAATGGCGAAGTCATCAATGAAGTGTCCCAGAAGTTCAACGCCGCCCAGAGCGCGTGCGCTATAACGCCGGTTTCCAAGGGCTCTTACGAAGAAGCTCTGGCCAGCGGCATCGCTGCCTTCCGTTCGGGCGAACAGCCGAACATTCTTCAGGTCTTCGATGCCGGTGCCGCCACCATCATCAACGCCAAGGGCGCTGTCATTCCTGCTGAAGACATCATCACCAAGGCTGGTTACAAGTTCGACCGCGAAGCCTTCATTCCCGGCGTACGCAGCTTCTTCGCTGCCGCTGATGGCAAGTTCGTCGGCATGCCATTCAACTCTTCCGCTCCGATCATGTATTTCAACACCGAAGCCCTGAAAAAGGCTGGCGTTGAAGCACCAAAGACTTGGGAAGAGTTTGAAGCAGCGGCACCAAAGCTGAAGGAAGCCGGTTTCATTCCGCTCGTTCAGACGCAGCTGACATGGGAGTTCACCGAGAACTTCTTCTCGCGCAACAACCTGCAATTCGCCACCAACAACAATGGTTACGACAGCGTTGTCGACACCAAGCTGAAGGTCACCGACCCGAACCTCGTCATGATGTTCGACAAGCTGAAGTCCTGGAAGGATCAGGGTTATTTTGCTTATTACGGTGCTGGCTGGAACGATAACCAGAAGCCGTTCGAAGAAAACAAGGTCGCACTCTGGATCGGTTCTTCCGGCTCCTTCGGTGGCCTGCAGAAGACGGCACAGATGCCGTTCTCGGCAACATTCCTTCCTTACTGGGGCTCCATCAAGGGCGCTGGCACCAACTCCTTCATCGGCGGCGCGGCCCTGTTTGCCATGTCCGGCAAGCCTGAAGGTGAAAACAAGTGCGTTGCCGACTTCTTCCAGTTCCTGACATCGCCTGAAATCCAGAAGTTCTACCACCAGGCAACCGGTTACGTTGCCATCACGCAGGCAGCATACGAACTGGCCAAGAAGGAAGGCTACTACGAAAAGCAGCCAGTTGCCGAAGTTGGCATCAAGCAGCTTTCCCTTCCAGGTGGCGAATGGTCCAAGGGCTACCGTCTCGGCTTCTACCCACAGATTCGCACTGTGATGGAACGCGAATACGGCCGCATCTTCTCTGGCGAAGTTCAGCCAAAGGAAGCTCTCGAGATCATCGAGAAGGAAGGCAACGAACTTCTGGCACGTTTCGCCAAGACCGCTGGCTAATCAGCTTTAGCTTGAAAAAGACGAACCTCCCTTCCTGACGAGGGGAGGTTCGTTGGTTGCTTGGAAGGCTCGTCCAACACTCCATCGTCATCCTCGGGCTTGTCCCGAGGATCTAACGAACCACAACATTGAACGTGGTTAGATCCTCGGGACAAGCCCGAGGATGACGTCGAGTAAGAATGCAAAGCCCCTCTATAATCCCGGCCTCCCTCCATTCACTTGGCAGGCCCACAACACATAAAGGTTTGCGCGCGTGGCCTATACGTCTTCACAACCGCGTCCCGTGCGGTTCCTACCCGGCTTCATCGCCAAGGCAAAAAAGCCCGTGGTAAAAGCTGAACCGGCAAAACGGGTGCAGTTTTCCTCTTCCGCGCTGCCCTATCTGTTGATCGCACCCCAACTGCTCGTCATTTTCGTGTTCTTCTACTGGCCTTCCGTTCAGGCCGTTCAGTCCTCGTTTTACATCGAAGACCCTTTCGGTTTCGGGTCCACCTTCGTCGGCCTTTCCAACTACTCCGATGCGCTGTTCAGTACCGAATATCTCAGCATCGCCAAGTTCACGGTTGTCTTCACCGTGCTCGTCACCGTTTTTTCGCTAGCGCTGGGCCTGCTTCTGGCAGTCAAAGCCGATGCGATCATTCGCGGCGCGTCCGCTTACAAAACGATGCTGATCTCGGTGTACGCCATCGCCCCGCCGGTGGCTGGCCTCATCGGCATGATGTTTTTCGATCAGCACATTGGCCCCTTCGTGAAGATTGCCGCGACCCTTGGCTGGCACATGCAGGTGGGTGTCAATTATTTCGACACCGCCTTTGCCATGATCTTCGTGTCTGTCTGGAAGCAGATCCCGTATAATTTTATCTTCTTCCTGTCGGGCCTGCAAAGCGTTCCGGTCTCGGTGCGCGAAGCCGCATTCATCGATTGCCGCTCCGGTTTTCGCCGGTTCTGGACGGTCATCATGCCGCTGCTCGCGCCCACTGCATTCTTCCTGCTCATCATCAACATCACCTATGCGCTGTTCGATACCTTTGCGGTGATCGACGTGATGGTGAAGGACAAGGCTGCCAACAACCCCATTACCCTTGTCTACAAGGTGTTTCTGGATGGCTTCCGCGGCAACGATATTGGTGGCTCATCGGCGCAATCCGTCATTCTGATGATCGTGGTCTTCGTGTTGACGGTCCTGCAATTCCGCTTCCTCGAAAAACGCATCCATTACGGTTGAGGGATATCCGACATGTACAAGACAAAACCCCTCGACCACCTCATTCTCATCATCGGCTCGCTGTTTTTGATGGTGCCGGTTCTCGTCGCCTTCATGACGTCGACCCATACCGCTGCCGAAATCCACATGAATGGTCTCGCCATCCTGCCGGGCGACAATTTCGTCGGCACCTATGAGAAGGTTCTCACCCAGAAGGGCGGCTTCACCGGTCAGGTGACCGGTCTCAACATGGTCATCAACTCGCTGATCCTCGGCATCGGTTTTGCGGTTGGCAAGATCGTGCTGTCGATGCTGGCGGCCTATGCCATCGTCTATTTCCGCTTTCGCTTTGCCACGTTCGCCTTCTGGATCATCTTCACCACGCTGCTCCTGCCGCTCGAAGTGCGCATCATGCCGTCCTATGAGGTCATGAGCAAATTGGGGCTGTTGAACTCCTATACCGGCCTCATCGTGCCGCTTCTGGCCTCGGCCACCGGTACTTTCTATTTCCGGCAGTTCTTCAAATCCGTGCCCGATGAAATCCTGGAAGCCGCCCGCATTGATGGGGCAGGGCCGGTCAAGTTCTTCATCGATATTCTGCTGCCCCTGTCGCGCACCATGATGGCCGCCATCTTCATCATCATGTTCGTCTATGGCTGGAACCAGTATCTCTGGCCCATGCTGATGACCAATGATGAGAGCTTCTTCACCATCATGCGCGGTATCAAGTCGATCCTCCAAGTCTGGGTCGGTTCGCAAATTCCCGATTACAACGAAGCTTTCGCGCTTGCCGTTCTGGCCCTGCTGCCGCCTGTGTTGATCGTCGTCATCTTCCAGAGCTGGTTCATCAAGGGCCTCACCGAAAGCGATAAATAAGGATACCTGAAATGGCCGAGATCGAAATCACACAGGTCTGCAAGGATTACTCAAACGGCATGCGCGCCGTGCACGATGTGGATATCTCCATCAAGGATGGTGAGTTCATCGTGCTTGTCGGCCCCTCGGGCTGCGGCAAGTCCACCCTTTTGCGTATGGTCGCTGGTCTGGAAGAAATTTCCGATGGCACCGTCTCTATCGGTAACCGCGTCGTCAATGACGTCGAACCCGCCGATCGCGACATCGCCATGGTGTTCCAGAACTACGCGCTCTACCCGCATATGTCGGTGCGTCAAAATCTGGAATACGGCCTGAAAAACCGCAAGACGCCAAAGGCCGAAATCGATGCGCGTGTGGCGGAAGCCGCCCGAATGCTGGAGCTTCAGCCCTATCTGGATCGCAAGCCCCGCGCTCTCTCCGGTGGTCAGCGCCAGCGTGTCGCCATGGGTCGCGCCATCGTGCGCAAGCCAGCTGCTTTCCTGTTCGATGAGCCGTTGTCGAACCTCGATGCCAAGCTGCGCGTCTCCATGCGCGGCGAAATCAAGCGCCTGCAACGCCGCCTCGGCACCACCTCCATCTATGTCACCCATGATCAGCTGGAAGCCATGACATTGGCAGACCGTCTGGTGGTGCTGAATGCCGGTCGTATCGAACAGATCGGCGCGCCGCTCGAAGTCTACCACAAGCCTGCGTCCACCTTCGTTGCCAGCTTCATCGGTTCGCCTGCCATGAACCTTCTCACGGGCGAACTGCATGGTGATCGTCTCGCCATCGGCCCAACAGTTCTGTCGCTCAACGGTTATGCGCCCGCATCTGGTCCAGTGACCGTCGGTATGCGCGCCGAGGATTTGCGCTTCGTTCACGGTGCAGAGCCGGGCATGCCGTTCCGCGTCGAATATATCGAAGAGCTTGGCTCGCAGCGCTTGATCCACGGTATGCTGGGAGAGCAGGCACTGACCGTTGCCTGCGCATCAGAGACCGATATTCCGCAGGAATTGTCGCTTTCCATCGCGCCGGAAAAGCTGCATTTCTTCGATAAGGAAAGCGGAAAGCGTATCGAAGCCGCAGCCGCCGCCATCCCGCAGCCAGCGCAGCAGCTGGCAGCCGCCCACTAGACCTGTTGAAAATGCACTTCCGTTAAACATGATTCAATTTATGGAAGAGCATTCTTACTCCATTTGTGTTATTGCGTTCCCGTTGCAAAGTGGGGACGCAATATGGTTTTACATGTCGTGATCGCAAGTGTGGCTGCATTGGCAGGGCGCTCGGTGCCGTCTATGCCACTGTCGAAAAAGCGTGAGAAAGCCGAGCCCGTGGTCTCCGCTCCCTCCCATGCCATGCACATGCAACCGTCTCCCATCAATCCGGACTGGATCATCGCTGGTGAACCCGTTGCCCGCATGGCAGACCATTCCAAAAGCGGCGACCGTGCTGCCTATACCGCCCTTTGGGATTGCACAGCAGGCACTTTCCGCTGGTTCTTCGCCTGGGATGAAACCGTCCACATCCTCGAGGGCGACGTGCATGTCACGGCGGAAGATGGCTCCGTCCATATGCTGCAGGCGGGCGATGTCGCCTATTTCAAAGCTGGCACCTGGGCCACATGGCGGGTGGACAGTTACGTCCGCAAGGTCGCCTTCCTGCGCCGCCCGTTCCCAGCGCCCATCGCCTTTGCCTACCGCTTGAAGAACAAGCTGTTGCCGGCCAAAACGCCGTCGCTTTAAGCCCTGATAACGTCAATAAAACTCATAGATACGCTACCCCGTAGCAGTTGCCTTTGAAGCTTGCCTGCCCTACACATTTCGGGCTTTCAAAAGGAAATTGCGCATGGCCAAAATCAAGAACGTCGCGATCCAGATGGATCATGTCTCCGGCATCAACATTGCGGGCGATAGCACCTTCGCGATCAGCCTTGAGGCGCAGGCTCGCGGTTACCGCCTGTTTCATTATACGCCGGACCGCCTGTCCATGCGCGATGGCAAGATTTACGCCACCGTCGAACAGATGCAGCTGCGCGATATCAAGGGTGATCACTTCTCCTTAGCCGAACCGGAGCGCGTCGACCTCGCCACCATGGATGTCATCCATCTGCGCCAGGACCCGCCCTTCGACATGGCCTACATCACCTCCACCCATCTGCTGGAGCGTATCCACCCCAAGACATTGGTGGTGAACGATCCCGCCTGGGTGCGCAATTCGCCGGAAAAGATTTTCGTCACCGAATTCGCCGACCTCATGCCAACCACGCTCATCACCAAGGACGTGGCCGAGATTTCCCGCTTCCGCGAAGAGATGGGCGACATCATTCTGAAGCCGCTCTACGGCAATGGCGGCGCAGGCGTCTTCCACTCCACCCGCGATGACCGCAACTTCTCCTCGCTGCTGGAAATGTTCGGCCAGATGTTCCGCGAGCCCTATATCGCGCAGCAGTACCTGCCCGACGTCCGCAAGGGCGACAAACGCATCCTGTTGGTCGATGGAGAGCCGGTCGGTGCCATCAACCGCGTGCCTGCGGAAAACGACGCCCGCTCCAACATGCACGCCGGTGGTCGCCCTGAACCAACGGAACTGACAAACCGCGAAAAAGAAATCTGCGAACGCATCGGCCCCGCCTTGCGCGAACGCGGCTTCCTCTTCGTCGGCATCGATGTCATCGGCGACTACATGACCGAAATCAACGTCACGTCTCCGACTGGTATTCGTGAAGTGAAGAAGTTCGGCGGTGCCGATGTTGCGAGCCTGTTGTGGGATGCGATAGAGCGCAAGCGCGACGCTCAGGGCTGAGCCGAAAAGCAACAATGTGTGGAAAGGTTCGGCAGAGTGTGTGGCTCACCCCCCCTCTGCCCTGCCGGGCATCTCCCCCACAGGTGGGGAGATCGACTCGTGGAGACCTTTCGCCCTATCAAAGGCTGCGGATGGAGCGAGGAGCAAGCGTCTAGCCGATCTCCCTCCTTGTGGGGGAGATGCCCGGCAGGGCAGAGGGGGGTAAGCCCCACCCACAAACCTCTCCACCAAAAATACTCCCCAACCAAATCAACACCTTACCCAAAAAACCGCAAAACCCTCAAAAATCCTCCCGCACTTTTCTCCACGGCGCGCGAATCACCCGCACAATCTCCCCGTTCCGCTCTCGGATACACCGCAAGGCGTTGCGGCGAGGCGGGGCCGGCGCTTGTGGTGAAGGGATACGCAAACCTTCACCATCGGGGTCTGGTAGCGATTTCCCCGGTGGTACGGGAAAAGGGGCAGCGCCGGTTTCGGATCGGCTGGCGCAACCCTTCTACCGTCCGCATCGGCCCGCTGTGCCTTGGCCCGCAGACCTTTGAAGGTTGCGGTGTCGGGTCACGGCGGTCCGGTGCGTCCGCCACCGGGTGTACCGACAGCTCATCGGCTTCTGGTCGAACGCGACCGTGAGGAGCTTGAAGCGAAAGTCAGGCGGTACACAGGAACACGCTGCATCTGCCCCGCACCAGAGATGGCGCGGACGGATCGCTAAGAGAAGCATCGGCCGGGGCTGGCGGATGTGGACCTTGCGAAAAACGGATCGACCCTGCTCCGCGCCTCAATCAATCGGCGCAGATCAGGACGAAGGCAGATGTGGCCGAACTGGCAGGCGGGATGTTTCAGCAATGAAGCCCCGCCGCCCGGAAGGTGAAGGGTCGGACCTTGAACATGTCCGACCGGTTCTCCGGCAAGGTTTCGCCTTTGCCATCCGGGACACGCCAGCCATGGCAAGAAGATCGCTGGCGGACACAAACCGCCGAACGGGGCGCTGAAAGGTGCCATATCTAAACGACCCAACGAGGCAGCTTGCAGCGCCCCGTCCGAATACCATGGCCGTGAATGGTTATGGACACTGAGAAGAGATCAAGCCACGGGCAGATGCTGCCGCGTGAACGGCGAAGCTTGCGTAAGCGGTGGCCGGGATTTTTGATAGTGATGGGATTGGATGATGGCAGGTGTGGCTGAGGGCAATTGTTTTGCCTCATGCAGCAATAGCTACCAGATGTAACGGTAGCAACCCTCATCCTGAGGTGCGGAGGCGAAGCCGCAGCCTCGAAGGACGGGGGTTGCGGATTTGGGGCAGAGTGCGCGACTGGATGCTTCGAGGCTTTGCCCTTCGGTCAAAGCACCTCAGCATGAGGGCGGAGGGTGTGGTTGTCCCACCCGTTGAGAGGGCGGAATATGCCGCTCACCCCCCTCTGCCCTGCCGGGCATCTCCCCCTGAGGTGGGGAGATCGGCAAGAGGCGCGCTTACTACCCAACAACACGCTATAGAAAAGGATAGGTCGGCCAGAAATGCCGTTGCCCCGCATCAACGTTCAAGATGTCCGGTGAGCCAGCCCCCAGCCAATCTCCCCACCCGTGGGGGAGATGCCCGGCAGGGCAGAGGGGGCGAGCTTGCTCCTGCGTTAAATTTATATCGTTCTACTGCTGGATAAGGCTGCTACCAACGTATCAGACCCTACAACCCCAACCCCTCAAACAGCGCCGTCGACAGATACCGCTCCGCAAAGGACGGAATGATCACGACGATTGTCTTGCCCGCACTTTCATCCCGCGACCCAATCTTGATGGCGGCGGCAAGGGCGGCACCCGAGGAGATGCCGACCGGTACACCTTCTAACCGTGCGACCAGGCGGGCGGTTTCGAAGGCTTCGTCATTGGTGATGGCGATGATTTCGTCGTAGATTTTGGTATCCAGAACGGCGGGCGCAAAGCCGGCACCGATCCCTTGGATTTTGTGCGGGCCGGGCGTACCGCCGGAGAGAACCGGGCTGTCGGCTGGTTCCACGGCCACGATCCTGACGTCGGGTTTGCGGGATTTCAGCACCTGGCCCACACCGGTAATCGTGCCGCCCGTGCCGATACCGGACACGAAAATATCCACGTCGCCCTGGGTGTCGTTCCAGATTTCTTCCGCCGTCGTGGTGCGGTGGATTTCGGGATTGGCGGGGTTTTCGAACTGCTGCGGGATGATGGCGTCGGGAAGCGTTGCGGCCAGTTCATGCGCCCTGGTGATTGCACCTTTCATGCCCTTGGGGCCTTCGGTCAGCACCAGTTCCGCGCCCAGCAGCGCCAGCATCTTACGGCGCTCGATCGACATGGTTTCGGGCATGGTCAGGATCAGCTTGTAACCCTTGGCGGCGGCGGCGAAGGCAAGAGCGATGCCGGTATTGCCGGATGTCGGCTCGATCAGCGTCGTCTTGCCGGGCGTGATCTTGCCCTGCGCTTCCAGCGCTTCGATCATGGCAACGCCGATACGATCTTTGACGGAAGCGATCGGGTTGAAGAACTCCAGCTTTGCCAGGATCGTTGCCTTGACACCCTTGTCTTTCGCCAGTTTGTCGAGACGCACCAGAGGCGTATCGCCGATCGTCTCAGTGATCGATGCGTAAATCCGCCCGCGTCCGGGTTTTCTGGCTTCAGACATAGTGCGCTCCCATGGTGTCAAAGACTACAATTTCGCGCAGAATAGGAGGAATGCCGCAATGAAGCCAGAGAACGAATGTGCATATATGTCGCAACTGTTGGCATATCATTCCAGAGAGGTAGGCTTGATTGGAAAACCAACCTCAAACGGAGCGCGCTGCGATCACCGCTGCGGTACCCGCAAGAATGCTGGCGGCGGTGCGGTTGAGAATGGTCAGCGCACTCGGGTGCTTCAGCAGCGTCCGCGCTCTGGAGGCCAGCAGGATGTAAGGCAGTAGAACCGCCATCAGGACCACGAAGGTGACGGCCAGAAGCGTCGCATATTCTGTGCTGCCGATCATGCGGATGTCGATCAGGGTCGGCACTAGCGCGACGTAAAACAGCATGGTCTTGGGGTTGCCCAGCGTGATGAACAGGCCGGACAGGAAGGACATGGTGATGCTGGTGCTTTTCTTGGCTTGCAAATCCTGCGGCAATAGCCCTGCTGTCCAAAGTTTCCACGCGATGTAGAGAAGATAGGCCGCACCGGCGAATTTCAGGATCATGAAGGCTTCCTGAAAGGTCTGCGCCACAAAGGCGAGGCCCAGAATGACGGCCGTCAGATAAACCATGTCGCCCAGCACGAGACCGAGCCCCATGAAGAAGGTTTCACGAAAGCCGGATCCCAGCGCCCGTGCCACGATGGCCGTCATGCCGGGACCGGGAATGGCAGCCGCAATGAAGAGAGCGGTGGCATAGGCGAGGAGGGTGGCGATGCTCACGGTCAAGTCCTTCTGAAATCGATACATCGATATAGCATGAGGACAGAGATTGAAAAGTGGAAAGGCCGGAATGCACAAAGCCCGCTGTGAGGCGGGCTTTGCTGGTCTGGTATTCAAAAAGTGATTACAGGAACGGACGATCCGGCATGTCATCGATGCTGATCACGCCATCATTGTTCTTGTCGAGGCGCGTGAACATTTTCTCGCCAGCGGCTATAAATTCTGCCTTGCTGATCTGGCCGTTGCCATCGGCGTCGACCATGGCGAACATCGCATTCATTCGGCCACCGTGGCCGCCTTTGCCACCCATGCCACCGTGACGTCCTTCGTGCTTGCGTCCTTCCTGACCTTTACGGTCAGCATGGTCAGGGCCGCCTTTTTTGCCATCGGGGCCGTCCGCATTGGCACGCTCAGGGCGTGGGTTGGCGGCGCGGAACGCTTCCATCTTAGCCTTGCGGAAATCACGCATTTCCTTCGGCGTGATAGAGCCGTCCTTATTCGCGTCGATCTCGGTGAAAAGCGCGTCCTGACGGGCTGCAAATTCTTCCTTGGAAACCTTGCCGTCCTTGTTAGTATCGGCCGTCTTCAGCAGATAGACATAGGCAAGTTCAGGACGCATGGACGGGCCGTCTTTGCCAGGGCCTCCACGCGGTGCAGCCATGGACATGGTTGCTGTGGTGCTGAGCATCAGGGCAGCGCCGAGAGCAGTGAGGGCGATTTTTCGTTTCGACATCGTCATTACCTTTCAAGTGGTGTCCCTGAGTTGGAAGGTAGGTGACCGATGGCGCGTGCACCACTTAAAGATCAGTAATGTGCATGACAAATCGGTAACATGCGTCAGCCGCGCAGAGCTTTCAGAAAGCCTGTCAGATCATCGGTGATGAAATCGATATGTTCGTCGCTGACATCAGGAATTTCCCAGCGCTCCATGAGGATGCCTTCGAGATTGCGCGGCACGAGAAGCACGGTCTTCATGCCCAGAGCCTTTGGCGCGGTGAGGTTTCGCGGCAAATCCTCGAACATCGCTGCCTTGGTCGTATCGAGCTTGGCAAGGGCGGCGAATTTCTCATAGGTCGCGCTGGCGGGCTTTGGCAGATAATCGGCGGCGACGATGTCGAAAATATCCTCGAAGTGGTCGAGAATACCCAGCGCGCCAGCCGCCGCCTGTGCATGGGGAACGCTGCCATTGGTCAGAATGAACTTGCGCCCCGGCAGCGCTTTGATGGCTTCGCCCAGCTCCGGGTTTGGCAGCAAAGCGGAATAATCGATGGCGTGAGCGCGCTCCAGAAAGGCATTGGGGTCGATGCCGTAATGGATCATTAGGCCCTGAAGCGTGGTGCCATGCTCGTGGTAATATTGCTTCTGCAGCTTGCGCGCCTCGTCCGGCTCCAACTGCAGCAACTCGGCGACATAGGCCGTCATGTTCTTGTCGATCTGCGAAAACAGGTTCACCTCGTGCGGGTAAAGCGTGTTGTCGAGATCGAACACCCATTCGGTCACATGGGAAAATTGCGCGGCGTCAGGCTGATTTTTTGGTTTCGTGCTCATGGCCTCTTATGCCCTGTCATCCGCATAAAGAAAATCGAAAAGGCGACGCCAACGCAGCTTTCCGGCCTTGGGGGCCATCGCCAGCGCATGATAACCCAAGGGTATGGAACTCTGGATACCCATCACCATCGCCGCTGCTTTCATGCAGAACCTGCGCTCGGCCTTGCAAAAGCATTTGCAGGGCTCGCTCGGCACGCGTGGGGCCAGCTTTGTGCGCTTCGGTTACGGCTTTCCGATCGCTATTCTCTATGTGCTGTTTCTGCATTTCGGTGCCGAGCAGATTTTTCCAACCTTCAGCACCGGCTTTTTCATCTGGGCGGTGGTGGGTGGGTTGGCGCAAATCTTCGCCACCATGATGCTTGTGCATCTGTTTTCGCTGCGCAACTTCGCCGTCGGCACCGCCTATTCGAAAACGGAACCGGTACAGGCGGCTGTGTTCGGTTTCGTCATACTGGGTGAAAAACTGACGCCGGGTGCGATCATGGCCATCATTGTCGGCGTCATCGGCGTGATGACGATATCCATGGCGCGGCTGCCGTTGTCGTGGCGAAACACCGTTACGGCGCTGACCAGCCGCACCGCGCTGATCGGCATTGCCTCGGGCGGCGTCTTCGGCATATCGGCGGTCGCTTACCGAAGCGCGTCGCTGTCGCTCGAAGGCGCGGGACCGATCATGTCCGCAGCCGTGACGCTGGCCTGCGTGACGACGTTTCAGACGGCGTTCATGTTGGTGTGGATGGTCTGGAGAGACAAAAGAGAGATTGTGCAGGTCCTCGTCACCTGGCGATCATCTGCGCTTGTCGGCATAGCCGGTGTGCTGGGGTCGGCGGGCTGGTTCACAGCGATGACGCTGCAACAGGTGGCTTACGTCCGTGCACTTGGGCAGATCGAACTGGTCTTCACCTTCATGGCGTCGTGGTTTCTGTTTCGCGAACGGGTCAACGCCATGGAGCTTGCAGGATGCCTGCTGATCGTCAGCGGCATCCTGGGTTTGCTGTTCTGGTAATCAGGGAACGATGAGGGTGCCTGCACCTTCGGTAAAGATTTCCAGAAGAACCGCATGTGGCGTCTTGCCGTTGAGGATGACGACACCCTGAACGCCTGCCTTGATGGCTTCGATGCAGGTTTCGACCTTGGGGATCATGCCGCCGGAAATCGTGCCGTCCTTGATCAGCGCGCGCGCCTGAGACACCGTCAGCTCCTTGATGAGTTCCTTGTTCTTATCGAGGACACCCTCGACATCGGTCAGGAACAGCAGGCGGCTGGCGTGCAGTGCACCGGCGATGGCACCTGCAAAGGTATCGGCATTGATGTTGTAGGTCGCGCCATCACGGCCCGGAGCCACGGGCGCGATGACCGGGATCATTTCGGACTTTGCCAGAAGGTCCAGCAGCGTGCGGTCGACTTCAACCACTTCGCCGACGAAGCCGAGATCAAGCACGCGCTCGATATTGCTGTCGGGATCAACAACGGTCTTCTTGGCCTTTTCGGCAAAGACCATGTTGCCATCCTTGCCGCAAAGGCCGATGGCCCATTCGCCGGTCTGGTTGATGAGGGCGACGATTTCCTTGTTGATCGAACCGGCCAGAACCATTTCGACAATCTCGACGGTCTTGGCATCGGTGACGCGCAGACCACCTTCGAATTTCGATTCGATGCCCATCCTGCTCAGCATCGCGCCGATCTGCGGGCCACCGCCATGCACGACAATGGGATTGATGCCGGACTGCTTGAGGAGAGCGATGTCTTCTGCGAAAGCCTTGCCGAGACTGGTGTCTCCCATGGCATGACCGCCATATTTCACGACGATGGTCTTATGTTCGTATTTCTGCATGAAAGGCAGAGCTTGTGCGAGAAGCCGGGCCTGCATTTCGCTTTCGGAAGTCGTCATGGGAAATAACCTCGTCATTGATTGCCGCGCTTTTAACCCAAGTTTTTGACGGATGAAACAACGGACAGCCACTCAGCCGCAGAAAAATCAAACGTGAACGCGTGGGGATAGCCAATCTGATTGACATATGTGCCCAATCGGACCAGCTTTGTGGTCGGGGAAGTGCGCGTCGGCAAGGGGTAGCTGACTGATCGCCGTTTGCGGTGGCGCTATAAAGCCAGGAGTTCGACGCCGAATGACCTTGCCGGATCGGGAAAAACGAAGCGGTTTGAAAGATGAAGTGCTTGCAGGTGAATATGTGCTGGGAGCACTCAGCGCCGACGCAACTGCGCAGCTTGCCAAGCGCGTGAAGACGGATCGCCAATTTGCAGCCATTGTGCGCCGGTGGCAGGACAACCTTGGTCATGTCAGCACAGATGAGCGGCGCAGTTTCAGGTCCTATATGGACGCATCCATGGATCATTCCCTGCGGCGATCCGATGACAGCCTGCACCGCAGCATCTACGGGCGATTCAGCATTATATCGGCGCTTTGGAATTCGGTGCGTTTTTGGCGTCTGGCCACATCGGCTGCGCTGCTATGGGCCGCTGCCCTGCTGTTTTCAGCCGTCTGAAAACTGTCTGTCCCTCAATCCTGTAACATGTAGAGGAATAAGGGAAGGGGAGGCGACTGACGCCGCCACCCTCTCAATTTCAGATGATGCCGACCGTCTTGCAGATCTCGGCGCGAAGAAGGTCGAGCCCAGCAGACTTTTCTGACGATGTTGCCAGAACCTCCGGGTAGGCCGCTGGACGCTTGCGGATTTTCTCCAACGTCTCGTTGACGAGGCGCGGAACGCCAACATCTTTGATCTTGTCGGTTTTGGTCAACACGACCTGATAGGATATGGCCGCCTTGTCGAGGATTTTCAGAACGTCCTCATCATTGGCCTTGATGCCGTGGCGGGAGTCGATCAGCAGGTAGACGCGCTTGAGAGTTGCACGGCCACGCAGATAATCGAACACCAGCTTCGTCCAGGCATCGACATGGTCCTTGGGTGCCTTGGCGTAGCCGTAACCCGGCATATCGACAAGCGCCATCGGAGGCATATCGCCAGCTTCACCGGAATAGCCTTCAGGAACGAAGTAGTTGAGTTCCTGCGTGCGGCCCGGAGTATTGGACGTGCGCGCAAGCCCCTTATGGCCGACGAGCGCGTTGATGAGGGAAGACTTGCCGACGTTGGAACGGCCTGCAAAGGCAATCTCCGGCGGACCTTCAGGTGGCAGGAATTTCATCGCGGGAACGCCGCGAATGAAAATCCAGGGCCGACCGAAGAGGGGCTTTTCCGTTACCGGTTGGCCGCCATTGATATCGCTGGTCATTTGGTTTCCACCGGCTTTCGTTTGAACAATCCCCTGATGTTGTCAAACAACTCGATCTTGGCACCGTGGCGCTTCATGATCACAGCCTGCTGGCTGATCGAGAGGGTGTTGTTCCATGCCCAGTAGATAACGAGACCTGCGGGGAACGACGCCAGCATGAAAGTGAAGATCAGCGGCATCCAGGTGAAGATCATCGCCTGTGTAGGATCGGGAGGCGTCGGGTTCATACGCATCTGCATGAACATGGTGATGCCCATGATGATAGGCCAGACGCCGATCATCAAGAAGTGCGGAACATCGTAAGGCAGAAGGCCGAACAGGTTGAACAGCGAGGTCGGATCCGGCGCAGACAAGTCGTGAATCCAGCCGAAGAACGGCGCGTGCCGCATTTCGATTGTGACGTAGATGACCTTGTAGAGCGCGAAGAAGACCGGAATCTGCAACAGCATCGGCCAGCAACCGGCGACCGGGTTGATCTTCTCTTCCTTATAGAGCGCCATCATCGCCTGCTGCATGGCCATGCGATCATCGCCATGCTTGGCTTTCAGCTCCTCCATCTTCGGCTGCATACGCTTCATGTTGGCCATGGAAGCATATTGCTTGGAGGCCAGTGGGAAGAACAGCAGCTTGACGACGATGGTGGTCAGCAGGATGGCCACACCGAAGTTACCAAAATAACGGAAGAAGAAATCCATCAGTTTGAACATCGGCTTGGTGATGAAGTAGAACCAGCCCCAGTCGATCAGGCGATCGAACTTCGGAATGTTGTATTGCGTCTCGTAACGGTCAACCAGAGGAACTTCCTTGGCACCGGCAAAGACCATGTTCTTGAGTTCGATGGACTGACCGGGGGCCACTGTCATGGCGTCGCTGCGATAGTCTGCCTGATAGCGCGGCTGACCGTCCGTAAAGTGCGAGTAGCGTGTTTCGACCGCAACGTTCTGTGGCGGTACGATGGCCGCAGCCCAATACTTGTCGGTGATACCGAGCCAGCCACCCATAGCCTTCGGCAGCGTAACCGGCTTTTCCTCGATGTTCTTGTAGGTATCTTCCGTCAGGCCCGCATCCGTGCCGGCAACGCCCAGAAAGCCTTCGTGAATAACGAAGACCGCAGGGGTCGTCGGCTTGTTGTTGCGAGTAATGCGGCCATAGGTCGAGAACGACACAGGCGTCTGGCCAGGGTTGTCGATCTTATCGGTGACGGTGATCATGTAATGATCGTCAATGGAGATCGTGCGTGTGAACACGACGCCGACATCATTGGTATAGGTCAGCGCAACCGGTGTGGCTTCAGTCAGCTTTGCACCTTCAGGCGCCGTCCAGACTGTGGAAGGGCCGGGGGCCGAACCTGTTGTCGCTTCGCCAGCGATATAGCCCAGTTCGGTGAAGTAGCCGTCATGGGTATCGGAAGGGGAAAACAGCGTGATGAGCGGGCTCGAGTCGTCTACCGTCTCGTGATAATCCTTGAGACGAATGTCATCCAGACGAGCGCCCGTCAGGCTGATGGAGCCTTGAATGGCGTTGGTGTCGATCTGAACGCGTTGCGACTTCGTCAGCGATTCCTCACGTGAAACCGTGGCTGCCTGCTGGCCGGTTGCGCCGGGCAGGGTGCCCGTCGGCGCGGCGGTGCCAGGTGCTGCATTTGTCGTCGTCGTTGTCTGCTGCGTGGCCTGCTGCGCCTGTCGAGCCTCTTCGGCGCGGCGCTGCTGCTCGATGCGCGGATTCATGTAGAGGAACTGCCAGGCAAGCACGATGACAACCGAAAGGCCTATCGCGATAAAGTAGTTGCGGTTTTTTTCCATCATTCTTTCCTGGAGCGGGTCTCCCGGGAGCGTCCGGATTTCGCTCGTCCCTTGATCCGCTCTATGAGCAAGTGTTCCAGTACGGCAAATTCGGTATTCAGTACGTCCCTACGGGCGACAATCACATAGTCATGTCCGGGTTTCATTGCCAACCCTGCCGAAAGCCTGACGGCCTCCTTCAGACGGCGGCGCATTCGGTTGCGTTCAACCGCATTTCCTTGGCGTTTGGTAACCGTGAAGCCGACCCTTGGTTCGGTTTCAGGTTTTTGACGATCCAGGACTTCCATCAGGAAAGTACTGCCTCGCCTTTTTTCTCCTGCCTGGACAGCAAGAAACTCCGGTCGGTTTTTCAACCGACCGGGTATTTTCTTCTCATGCGTCATGTGCCACGACTTTCATCGGGCTATGGCCAATTAGGCCGAGAGACGGGCGCGGCCGCGTGTGCGGCGAGCGGCCAGAACCTTGCGACCGCCGGCAGTCGCCATGCGGGAGCGGAAACCATGACGACGCTTGCGAACAAGCTTAGATGGCTGGAAAGTACGCTTAGACATTTATTTAATACCGCGGGGTGCGGCCCTTCTTGACTTTGCCCCTTTTGGGACAAGAGCGTTTCGTTTTGGCGTTCAGGCGCATGCGCGAGCACAAGTGCGCGAACGTGCGGGCTTATAAGGGCTTCCGGCCTGCAAAGTCAATCGCTGCCGCTCAATCCCCTCGCACACACTTAAGAGTGGATGCAGACGCCCGCGCAGGCTGCCGACGTACAAGCAACCCGTAAGTTCTTCATTTAAGAAGCAAAGTATCGAGTCGCTAAAATCCGAAATTCTTTATTAAGAGTGCGTATATAAAGTTATGCCCACGAACGATTATTTCGATTTCGGTCTCACATACGTGTGGGAGGAGCGTTTTGAGGGGAATACGCAGTTGAGAATACGGGGCAGGATAAATCTTCTGGTGGGGCTCTTAAGCCTTGTGGCATGTACCATCGGCGGCTTGTCGATTTTCGCCGTCAATGAATACCACAAACAGACACTGACACTGGATGCAGTGGCAGACCGCGCACGCCGCGGCGAAACACTGAACCGCCTCGTTACCGCTGTGGTGATGGAAGCGCGCGGTATCTATGCGGCCAAGGACACCGCTGCTGCGTCCAAATTCGGCGACGGCTTGATGAAGAACCTGGCGGATATGGACACCCTGCTCAAGCAGTGGAAACCGCAGGTTCCCGCCAGCCAGACAGCACAATTCGCCAATCTCGAAAAGCGCTTTGAAGAGTTTCGCACGTTCCGCACAGAGACCGCGCGCCTTGGACGCGACGTAAGCCCGCAGGACGCCAATGCGCAGGGCAATAACGAAGCGAACCGCGAAAACCGCAAGGCCTATCAGGGCGAAATCGATGCCGTGGTCAAATCCGACCTTGCGGAACTCGAGGCGATCAAGACCGACATCGAAAGCTTCGGCCAAATGATCTTCCTCGTCGTGGCCCTCGTGACTGTGGGTGGCGTCGTTGTCGGTGCCGCGTTCGGTCTTTATGTCGGATCCAAGCAGCTCAGCGGTCCTATTCTGAAAGTATCCGAAGCCATGAATTCCGTGGCTGAGGGTAACCTAGAAACGGACGTTCCATGCCTCGACCGCAAGGACGAAATCGGCGAGATGGCCGCAGCCGTCGAGGTTTTCAAGCGCAACGGTCTGGAAGTCCGACGCATGAATGCTCAGGAAGCTTCCATGCGCGCCAGGAGCGACGACTTGCAGGCCGGCATGGCAGACGTTGTCAGCGCCGCTGCTGCTGGTGATTTCAGCCACCGTATCACCAAGGATTACGGTGATGAGAACCTCAACCGCTTTGCCCAGAACATCAACGCCCTGCTGGTCAGCGTCGATAGCGGCGTGACGGAGACGGGTCGCGTTATCGAAAGCCTCGCCCATGGCGACCTGACGCAGACGATGAACGGCAATTTCCACGGCGTTTTCGCCCAGCTTCAATCTGATGTGAACGAGACATTTGCCAAGCTCAAAGGCACCATGAGCGAAGTTCGTGGCAGCACGGAAAGCATCAACGGCAATGCCAATGAGCTGCGCTCTGCCGCAGATGACCTGTCCAAGCGTACCGAGCAGCAGGCTGCGGCGCTGGAAGAAACCTCTGCCGCTTTGGACGAGATCACGGCTGTTGTGCGCAATTCCACAGAACGGGCGCAGGAAGCCAGCACGATGGTGTCAGAAACCAAGGAAAAGACTGCGCAGTCTGCCAAGGTGGTGCGTGACGCCGTATCGGCCATGGGCCGGATCGAGCAAGCTTCGCGTGAGATCAGCCAGATCATCAACGTCATCGATGAAATTGCCTTCCAGACGAACCTGCTGGCGCTGAATGCCGGTGTGGAAGCGGCGCGTGCCGGTGAAGCCGGCAAGGGCTTTGCCGTGGTGGCACAGGAAGTGCGCGAGCTTGCTCAGCGCTCCGCCAATGCGGCCAAGGACATCAAGGCGCTGATCACCAAATCCGGCGATGAAGTTGGCAACGGCGTGAAGCTGGTGCAGCGCACCGGTGAAGCTTTGGATGAGATCGAGACCCGCGTTCTCGGCATCAACGACCACATCCACTCCATCGCAACCGCTGCAAAGGAACAGTCGACCGGTCTGCAGGAAGTCAACACCGCCATCAACCAGATGGATCAGGTCACGCAGCGCAATGCGGCCATGGTGGAGGAAACCTCTGCCGCAACCCATAAGCTGAGCGCCGAAGCCGAAAATCTGGTCTCGCTCGTGGGCCGGTTCCGGTTGGGCAACGACAAGAGTGCTTACGCCTCTGCCTCAGTCAGACCTGCCGCCGCATCATCGCGCTCGGCTCCCGTCGCATCACCTGCACGCAAGATGATGGGCAACGTGGCCCGTGCCTTCAACGGTAACGCCGCCGTCGCCCAGACCCGTGACGAATGGCAGGAGTTCTGAGGCCTGGACCTCCAAGCCTGAGTTTGAAGATGTCGAAACTGAAAACCCCTCGCCACTGCGAGGGGTTTTCTTTTGGTGAGGAAGGTCTCGCCAGCTTATTCGGCCGGAGCCATCGCGGGGTCGAGAGCATCGATGCCCTCCTGGCGGTCATAGGCGGCCTGATCGAGAATACCCTGACGTTTTGCGACGATGGTGGGGATCAGCGCCTGTCCGGCGACGTTAACCGCCGTGCGGCCCATATCGAGGATCGGATCGACCGCCAGCAACAGGCCGACGCCTTGTAGCGGAAGACCGAGCGTGGACAGTGTCAGGGTGAGCATGACTGTCGCCCCCGTCAGACCCGCGGTTGCCGCCGAGCCCAGAACCGAGACGAAGGCGATCAGCACATATTCCTGAATGCCGAGCGGCAGGCCGTAAAACTGCGCAACGAAGATGGCGGAGATCGCGGGATAGATGGCCGCACATCCGTCCATCTTGGTGGTGGCACCCAGCGGCACGGCGAAGGCAGCGTACTCACGCGGCACACCGAGATTGCGCTCCGTGACCTGTTCTGTCACCGGCAGCGTGCCTATGGAGGAACGGGAGACGAAAGCCAACTGAATGGCTGGCCATGCTCCGGAAAAGAAGCGGATCGGGTTCAAGCCGTTGGCTGCAAGGATGATGGGGTAAACGACGAAAAGCACGATGGCGAGGCCGATATAGATCGCAGCCGAATACCAGCCAAGCGACGCCAGCGCCTCCCACCCATAAACGGCAACGGCATTGCCCAGAAGACCAATCGTGCCGATCGGCGTCAGGCGGATGACCCACCACAAAATCTTACGCGTAATAGCCAGCAGCGAGCGGTTGAAGGCAAGAAACGGCTCTGCCTTCTCACCCACCTGCAAAGCGGCAATGCCAACAGCAATCGAAATCACCAATATCTGCAAGACGTTGAAGTTGAGCGCGGTCGTCGCACCACCCGGTGTAACCTTGGTCGACGCCTGAAGACCGAGCAGGTTTGCGGGGATCAGCCCTTTGAGAAAATCAAGCCACGAACCTGTGCTGGAGGGTGCAGCCGCAGCCGTCGCCGCAACGCCGGAATTGATACCAGGCTGGATCAGCAAACCCAGCGCGATGCCGATGAGAACGGCAATCAGAGCCGTGATCGCAAACCACAACAGCGTCTGCCACACCAGCCGCGCCGCATTGTTCAGCTCCCGCAGATTGGCGATGGAAGCCACGATGGCGGTGAAGATCAGCAGCGGCACCAGTGCGCGCAACAACTGGACGAAGATCGAGCCGATGGTCGACAGCGCCTGAACCAACCAATTCGGCCCTGCCTCGGACGCTCCCATCTGCCGGGCGACATAGCCAAGCACGAGGCCAACAACCATGGCGGCGAAGACCTGGAAACCGAAGGACGCATAAAAGGGCTTTGACGCCCGTGTGGTGGATGAAGCAGACATTTTGTATTCCGTGAGAACGAGAAGAAGGCGTGTACCATCTAACGTGAAAATGAGGAGATGGTTCTATTCTCTGCGTCTTGTCCACAATATCAACGAACAGAATTGCCCACCCGCCTGATTCATTAGAAATTTCGTTTATCAAATCCAGCAGCTTGGACCGGTCTTCTCATGGATCAAAACAATTCATGAGACCAATCCATCTCGGCAGATGGATAAGGCGGATAGAAGCGCATAGCCTTGGCAAACTCTCTCTCCATCAAGGCTTTTGCCAAATGCCGCTTCTCGATGCGACCGCCATTCACCCCATTACCCTGCCCGATGGGCGGGTCTATGAGGAAACCGTCTATCTCAGGAATGTCATCGATCATCCCCGCATGGATGTCGGTGATTTCAGCTATTACACGCATTCTGGGAAGCCGGAGGACACGGCCGCCATTCTGGCGCCCTTCCTTGGCCACGAAGTCCGCGAAAGGTTGGTCATCGGCAAATTCGTGCAGATAGCCAGAGGCAGCTATTTCATCACAAGCTCGGCCAACCACCCGATGACTGGCTTCTCTACCTATCCGTTTCGCATCTTCAAGCCGGAAACATTCGGCTACAAGGATCTGCCTGTCAAAGACACGATTGTGGATCACGATGTGTGGATCGGCCAGAACGCAGCCATCATGCCCGGGGTCTATATCGGCAGCGGTGCCATCGTCGCGGCAGCGTCGGTCGTGACGCGCAATGTTCCACCTTATGCGGTTGTCGGAGGTAATCCCGCAAGGCTTATCCGTATGCGTTATTCTGAAGATGTGATCGAACAGCTACTGCGTCTCGCTTGGTGGGACTGGCCTCTCGAAAAGATCGAAGCGAAGCTTGAAGCACTCAACAGCGGAGACATCGTTGATCTGAAGACCGATTTCTAGACGTGCTTTGGTTGTTCTTTCGCTTAAGCGGTCACAGGCTTTACCAGCGTTGCTGGTCTCCGTTGGCAACACCACCATCGTGCCACTGTTCGTAATAGCGCGCGGCGGTATCTTGCGCATGCAGCAGCATTGCAGGATTTTGCCAGACCATAAGCCCGCCAATGATCACAGCCGCCACCAGCGCAATCCCGATCAGCTTGCGCACCACAAACATCACCAGCCAGATTCCGATGACCGCAAAAATGGCCATCATCAGAATCGAACCGATACCTTCAGGCATATAGGTCTCAAGGGTTTCCATGTGAGCTTATAGAGCGAGCGTTTTGGCCGAAGAAAGGCAGATCCAAGTTTTTGTCACGTCGTTTTTACGCGAACGAAATGCATGAGCATTCATTGGCTTGCGAAAATGAGTCCTCTTGGGTTCAAAACATTTGCCCACAATAGTCGAAGTCGTAGCTTCCTATCCGCTGGTTGGAATCGTCGTATGTGTGAATGGTAATGTGACCGGTATCGTAGACCTTGAAAGAAAGCATGTCGGGTAAGCGAATGCCATGATATTCAAATCTTTCAAGAACAACTTTTTCCATAGCCAGACTGACGGGATAAACAACTGAAGAGAAATTTGATCGCAAAAATCGTGTGCTGGGCTGGCTGGTACCGTCCCCATCAGAAGCTTTCCTGAGTTCTGCAAAACGCGCGTCACAAGTCTCGGAAGTCATCCTCTTTAGCAGGATGGGGTCGCTGATTAAGGCCCAAGCGCTCATCATAGAAAATGATGCGAGCAAGATTAAGAAGGTCGTGCCTAGATTTCGCCCGATGAATTCACTCACCGCTTGTACCAGTATGCCTAGTATCGGAGAACTTTCTCTATATAAAGCCCGATCTCATTCGCCCAAGGTGGGTTCGCCCCAGCGCGCGACACGGTGATCGCCGCAGCCTTTGCGCCCAGTGCCAGTGCCTTGGCGATCTGCTCCTCCGTCAGCGACGCAACCTGTGGCTTGGTCAGCAGGCCCTGAAGTTTCAGCGAGGCGAGGATGCCGGCGTCGAAGGTGTCACCGGCACCGACTGTGTCGACCACCTCAACCCGTTCACTGGGCACTTCCACGCGAAGGTTCGACGTATAGCCAACTGCGCCTTCGGCACCGCGGGTGACGACGACGAGTTTGGCACCGTGGTGCAGCCAGTGGCGAGCGAGCGTGTCTTCGTCGCCTTCCAGACCGAACCAAGCCAGATCCTCATCCGAGAATTTGACGATATCCGACTTGGCGGCCATGCGGTTGATGCGTTCCAGATGCTTCTGCTTGTCCTTGATGAAGCCGGGGCGAATGTTGGGGTCGAGCGAGATGACGCGTTTTTCATGTTCGCGCATCAGAAGCGCTTCGTAAGTGCCGCCGCAGGGTTCAGGGATGAGGCTGATCGCACCGAAATGCATGGCTTCGCAATCGGCACCAATGTTGGGAAGATCGGCTTCGGACAGCATACGCAACGCTGTGCCTTCATCGTAAAAGGCATAGGTGGCGTGGCCATCTACCAGCTTCACGAAAGCGATGGTCGAAGGGCGATGCGAGAAGGCGCAGAGGCTGTAATCGACATTGCTAGCCTTCAGCGTGTCTTTCAGGATTTCGCCCATCATGTCATCGGCGATGCCGGAGAAGAAGGCGGAGGGAACGCCCAGACGCCCCAGCGCAATGGCCGTGTTGAAGACCGCCCCGCCTGCATAGGGCGCAAAACCCGGCTCGCCTTTCGTGGTTTCACGCGGCAGCATGTCGATCAGGGCTTCACCACAACACAGGATCATCCGGTCCTCCTCCGTATCAAAAACTAAATCGATTTAAACAACTTCACCCGAAATGGCCAGATGTCTGCCAATCGAAACATCCAAACCAAACAAGATCAGGATTGCGGCAATTCGCTGACCCCGCCCTGGGCGGCAGACCATGGCAGCGGATTGTCAAGGAAGGCTTCGACTTCCGACAAGGTCTTGTCATCGAAGAGCTTTTCAGCGCGGGCGACGGCCAAAACATTGCGCCATGTGCTGAGGTGATGCAGCTTCACGTTTCTGTTAGCAAAGCGTGCTTCAGCCTCCGGGAAGATGCCGTAATAGAACAAAGCAATGCCGTGATCGACAATGCCGCCAGCGGCGCGGATGGCATCGATGAAGGTGAACATGGAGCCGCCAGCGGTCGTCAGATCCTCGATAACCAGCACGCGCGCACCATCGGGCATATGGCCTTCGATCTGCGCATTGCGGCCATGGCCCTTGGGCTTCTTGCGGCAATAGATCATTGGCAAGCCCAAACGTTCCGCCAGAAAGGCGGCGAAGGGAATGCCGGCCGTTTCGCCACCGGCCACGCAATCGAACTCTTCAAAGCCCGCGTCGGCAACGATCTTTGCTGCTGCAAAATCCATAACGGCGGAGCGGATGCGCGGGTAGGAAATCAGCTTGCGCATGTCGATATAGACAGGGCTCTTCATGCCGGATGCGAAAGTGTATGGGCTTTCCGAGTTGAAATGCACCGCCTTGATTTCCCATAACATCTTCGCAACAAGTTCAGCCACAAGGGCGCGATCCGTGAATGTGAACTGGGACATCGGCATTTTCCTCTTTTGATCATCGAGTGCATAAAAAAACTGCCGGATAAACCGGCAGCGATTGAAAAATTCAGTCAACGTCCCAATGCAGCGGGAACATCGGGTCGAACACCGTGACCGGGCCTGCGCCGGTATCGATCTTGGCGGGGAAGCTCACCGGCTCACCGCGCTTGACCATCGTGATCGTGTCTTCGTTGGGTGCCAGACCATACCACGCCGGGCCGTTGAGCGAAGCGAAGGCTTCGAGCTTGTCCAGCGCATTGTCCTGCTCGAAGACATGGGCAAGGCAGCTCATGGTGTTGATGGAGGTGTAGACGCCCGCGCAACCGCAGGCGCATTCCTTCAGCGGGTCCACATGCGGGGCGGAATCCGTGCCGAGGAAGAAGCGCTTGTCGCCGGAGGTTGCGGCAGCGCGCAGCGCCAGACGATGCTCTTCGCGCTTGGCAACCGGCAGGCAGTAATAATGCGGCTTGATACCGCCGACCAGAATGGCGTTGCGGTTGATGATGAGGTGGTGCGTGGTAATCGAGCCAGCGAGATTGGCCTTGGATGCCTTGATGTAATCGACACCGTCCTGCGTCGTCACATGCTCCATCGTGATCTTCAGTTCCGGCAGGCGCTGGCGCAGCGGGTCCAGAACCGTATCGATGAAGACTTTTTCGCGGTCGAAAATATCGACTTCTGGCGTCGTTACTTCGCCATGGACGCAGAGCGGCAGGCCGATCTTCGCCATGCGCTCCAGCACCGGCATCGCCTTGTCCATATCCCGCACACCGCCGTGAGAATTGGTGGTAGCACCGGCGGGATAGAGCTTGACGGCGGTGATGAGGCCGCTGGTCTTGCCCTCTTCCACGTCGTCGGGGCTTGTGTGTTCGGTGAGGTACAGCGTCATCAGCGGTTCGAAACGATCACCCGCTGGAATGGCTTTAACGATGCGGTCCTTATAAGCAATCGCATCTGCGGTCGTCACGACAGGCGGCACGAGGTTGGGCATGATGATGGCGCGCGCGAAATGGCGGCTGGTATCACCGATCACGCCTTCGAGCATCGCACCATCGCGCAGATGCAGGTGCCAGTCATCAGGGCGGCGAAGGGTGATCGACTTCATCGTGGGGCCTCGGAGCTTGCTGGAATTGCGCCCGTTTAACACCATTTTGCGCGAGAAGACAGCGCCAAAAACCATTTTTTCAGCGCAAAAGCTGGCGTTAAATCGCGCCTGCCTGCGGTCCCCAGACATCGGTCATGGCAAAACCATCTGCCAGCGGATCGTTCGGGTCGAGCCAGACCTGATGCAGGCCGAAGGTGAACCCGCGCCCGGTGATGGTGGGAATGACTGCCGCCTTACCCGCAACTTCCGTGACTGCCGAGAGGCCGACCTCGAACTGCGTGCCTATGATGGAGCGGGATGTATAGGTATCACCCACCTGCACCTTGCCGCGTGCATGCAGCGTGGCCAGATTGGCGGAATTGCCGGTGCCGCAAGGGGAGCGATCCGCCCGGCCCGGCCACATGGTGGTACAGGTGCGGATGGTGCCATCTGCTTCCGTATCGCGGAACATGACATAGGCCACGCCCGAGATCGCGGGGATTTCGGGGTGTACCACGGGTATCTCGCGGTTGACGATATCCTTCAGCACCATGCCCGCCGCCACCAGGTTGGCCGCATTGGCCTTGTCGATGGTGAGCCCGATTTGTGCGACATCCACCAGCGCATAAAAAATGCCGCCATAGGCAATGTCCATGCGGATGCGGCCCCAATCCGGCGTGTCGATTTCGACATCCAGTTCGTGAACGAAGGACGGCACCATGGTGAGCTTCACCTTCTCGCAGCGGCCATCGCGGCAGGTGGCGGTGGCTTTCACCAGACCGGCCGCGGTTTCCAGTATGACGATGGTTTCCGGCTCCTTCATCTCCACCACGCCGCTTTCCAGCAGCGCGGTCGTCGCGCAAATGGAGTTAGAACCGGAACTGGCATGCGCCTGATCCGGCTGGAGAATGACGAAAGCGGCATCCGCATCCGGGTGTTTGGGCGGCAGCAGCAAATTGACGGAGCCGATGGGCGCACCGCGCGGCTCCAGCGTTAGGAAGCGGCGAAGCTCTTCGCCTTTCGGATCGGTATTGAGCCAGTGAAGCTGTTCGGCGACCGTATCGCCCGGAATTTTCGGCACGCCACCGGTCGCCACACGCCCGATTTCACCTTCGCAATGAACATCGAGAAGCTGAATTGTGCGTCTGAAGCGCATGGGAACCACTCTGGTGTAAAATCAGGACAGGCAGGTCATAACGCATAAAATACTGTTTGTATATTACGCTTTTAGCGATCCCGGCATTCGGAATTTCCACGATTGACGGACAGGTTACAATCGCTAGACCGCCGCGTGCCGTTGTTCAACGCCTGTGGATCGACCACGCTGGTTGCCGTGTCTCCGACCGAACCGACCGTGTTGCCCACGGAGCGACCGAGACGCTCGACCTGCCGTCCGTAATTTTCACGCGTCCGTGGATCGAACACCGCAATGGGTGCGCTGACGACGACGCTTGCCGCCGTGCCAACCGTCTGCGCGGCACCAATGCCGACGGCACCGATGGCTTCGCCCAGACCCACATCGGAATCCGTTACAGTCTGCCCGTCGATCAACCGCCCGCCGATGAGACGCACGACCTCGGGGCTTTCGGCGAACTTTCCGTGGTTGAGGCTATCGCCGGATTTCAGCTTGGTGAGGTCTAGAACGGTAATGCCAGCACTTTCGAGTTGGCTGCGATAGGGCTCCGCGCCGGGGTCTATCTGGCCGAGGCGGTCGACATTGCCGGAAATGCGCCGGGAAAGGCTGAGCGCCCTGTCATCCTGCGACACGAACAGCGTAAATTTCGGCTTTTCCTTGCCCAGACTTGCATATTGGCGCGCAAACACATCCACATCGAGATCCGGTGCAGCCAGAATGACATTGTTGATCTTGGGATAGACACGCCCGTGTCGGATTGCCATCTGGCGCAGGGCTTCGACCGCAAGCCATGTCCCCATGGAATGCGCCATGACGGTGACATCACTGACCGCATTGTCCTTGGCCAGTCGCGTCAGCATCTCTTCCAGCGCATCGCGGGAATAATTGGTGCTTTCCTTGTCGTAGTTGTAATCGAACACGCTGGCGCGCGATGGCCAGGTAAACACCACCGGCAGCACATCGGACCCGGAATCGTGGACGATCTGCGCAAAGCGATAGACCGATTCCTCATAGCGGTTGTTGAAGCCGTGCACGAAGACCAGCACACGCTTGTTTTTCAGGCTGTTGCGTTTGATCCAGCTCTGGCTATCGGCGTCGCTTTTCAGCGATTCCACGGAAACGGTGGTGAAGCTCTTCAACGGGTCTGCCGGCAGCTTTTTCGGCCACTGTACCTGACCGACCTTACGATTGGCCTCGGGTGGAATGGAAACGGAGATGGCATCGACCTTCAGCCCCGTACCGCGCTCGCCCCCGAACAGAATGGCCTTGTCATCCGACGGTGCCCGCGTGGTGGCAACCAGAAGATTGACCGCAGACGTTCCCTGCACCCTTTGCCCGGTCGGCGTCATGACACCAATGGGCCGCCCGCCGCAGCTGGCAAGGACGGCAAGCAGGGTGACGAAAGCGACGAGCCTTGCGGCCATTCAAATACTCCGGGGACATGGCGGAGGCTTTTTCGTCAGAATGACGATCTGGAGCCTTTAGCTGTCAACGTCCCCGTTATTACAGAACAACTCGGCATAGACCAGCCACCGGGCGATCATCGGGAATTGCTTTTCGTGTAAGGTGTGGCGCAAGCGCCTCAAAAGTTGTCGTACAGGCCTTCGGAACCC
Organism: Agrobacterium rosae; assembly: GCF_002915175.1. Lineage (GTDB taxonomy): Bacteria > Pseudomonadota > Alphaproteobacteria > Rhizobiales > Rhizobiaceae > Agrobacterium > Agrobacterium rosae. Next base: position 294,566 of record NZ_NXEJ01000001.1, read on the forward strand.
AAAGCACAGATCGCAGGTACGCATCACTGAATACCTGACGATCATTTGCATCGATCGCCCGAGACCTGAAACAGGGCTTGGAAAACCCATCAGTTGACAATTACAGATCAGTGGTCTGACGCTGGCCCCCGAATGTGGAGCGTTGTGCCAATCGCGAGATTATAAATGGAATGTCAGTGGGGGAATTTGTGGAGCCTTTTCCACAAGCACTAGTCCACGGCCAAATTTTATGCTCGCAATAGATTTCGCCAGCGCGATGACTTCGTACTCATCTCGTGCACCTGGTAGATGGATAGCAAAATCGTTATACTTATAGTCTTCGAAAATGCTGTTTTGAACATCAATCAGCATCTTGAAAAACTCCACAGTCGTTACCGGGGCGTCACGGAAGGCATCGGTATGCCCCCAGTACATGCATTCCAAATCTTCAACAAAGTAAATTCCCGTGTCCTTAAGCCCGTTGCTAAATAGGCCGTTAAAGGATGCGATCTGATTCGATGCAACATGGCTTCCGTCATCAATGATGATGTCGAACGGGCCGTATTTTTCGACAATAGACTGTAGGAAGGCAGGGTCGCTCTGATCGCCGATCTCAACATGAACATTATGTTCAGGCGCGTTGAAAACAGAGCAGCCCTCATCTATATCAATGCCGACGATGACGGCACCATCGCCGAAGAAACGCCTCCATAGTTGCAGAGACGCTCCTCTGTAAACGCCGATTTCTAGTACGCGCGGACTTTTGCCGTGATATCGTCCGAACTCGCGGTCGTATGTCTGAAAATAACCAAGCCACTTATGACCACCAGGAATAGTGGACCATACCTGACCGGATACCGTGTTTTCGAGACTCGGAAAAGGAGGAACCTTGCTTCCTTCCCACGCAACTCTCTTACGCATTTCCTCGGGCAGCAGGTTATAAATACTTTTGGATGGCATGGTTTTCCTACGTTCTCGGTTGTTGTCCGGTAATCAGGGGCGTTAGGCGATTTTGACCGCGTTGAATGGATTGCCCAGCGACAGATTATCTTTCTGCTCTCGTTCCAAAGCAGTGAGTTTCCTACCCCATCCAGGGATTAGCTCCGCGATTTCATCCGCTGCATTCCTCAAGGCTTCGAGCGTGGGAATGTTCTGTGGGGGATTGAAGCGATCCAGCCCGGACATAAAGTGTCCGAACGTCTCGCGCATCGCGACAATGATGGTCCTGTTAAACTCGCTGAATTCGTTATCCTGCATCAAAATCTTTAGGCGATGGTTATCAAGAATTGTTAGAACGGCGGATCCGTCCAGAGCTGCGTTCAGGGCTTCGAAAAAAATCCGGTATTTGTGGAAGTCCTTCAAGATAAGTGTTTCGGGGGCGAATTCAGTGTGGGCGACTTTCGGTTCGCCGACGAGAACGCAAGGCGTTATGGCGTTTCTGCGTCCCATCCTGTCGACGATCAACCCAAGTGACTTCCCGGTTCCAACAAAATCGACAAGCAGAGTATTGCGACCAAGCTTGCTCTGCAGATACGCCTCGTATTCAGCCGATTCAATGTAGCAAACCGCTCTGGAAATTCGCAGATATTCCGAAGAGGGCATCCTTGTCATTGCGAAATGGCGTGACGACAGCATTTCATGCCAGAGGTTGCAGTCGCGGGCAGCCATGAGGATTTTGTCCGCACCATATTTCTCGGCGCACAACCTGATCCAAAAAGAACCGAGAATCATAAGTGGAATGTTGATCGAAGCCTGAGCATTCTGGGCATTGCGGACATGAATATTCGGGTGAAACGTGTGCAAGCGCGTTTCCCGTATGGCGTGAGCATAAGCCCCAAGACCAATAGCGTGAAGGATTTCCTCGCTCCGGTCCCACTTGGAAATCGTGACCAGATTGACGGCAATTCCGAAACTCGAAGGACTAATGATATCAGCCTGTATATTATCACCGAAATGGCTGCGCAGTTTGTATGTGCCTAGAATTTCGGGCCAAATTTTCCTGTGATGCTTGCCGTAATTACTCAGATAAAGCTTGTTTGTCAGTCCACATTTTTCTGTCAGTACGCGCTCGATAAACGCACGCGGCAAATACATGTCGGAAATGATAATGTCGTTCGAGTTGACTCGAGCGACCACATCACCAATCGGGAAAAGATGATCCCACTCTTCCTCCAGTTCCATCCACTTCAGCACATTTGCCTGCTTTTCTGTCAGAAAAGCTTCTGCCACCATAATGTTATAGATGTCATCGATCCCATAAGGCAGACGCCCGAATATGCTCATTTCTGTTTTATGACGCTTGTCTGCAAAATTTGCCAACCCCGCTTTGCGTTCAACAATGCGGAATATTTCCAAAGGGTTGTAGCAGCGCCGGGCAACCAGCGTATCGAAAAGATCGAAGCTCTGGACTTTGGTATGACTGTCTGAAGAGTTCTCTTCCAGTACGTGGAAATTGCGAGTTTGTTCGTATCCAGAAGCAGGATCGCGAAAATACCCACCAAGCCGAATGAGATCATCCGGTCCCTGCTGGCTGGAAAACTGGCACGTAATCCTTCCATTTTGGTCCAAAATATTCACACACTCACCATCGATCTCCCAAAACATTTCGTTTGGATGACTATAGCCGATCAGAAAACCATTTTTTTGGAATACAAAGTCTTCACTGAGGACTGTATTGGACGATTGGACCCTGAACGTAAATGTTCTTGACAGTAATTGTTCTGCAGTAATGAAAATCGAGCCTTTAGCTTCCGAAATATCGAGCATTTGTTGTTCCGCCTCTGGAATATAGAACAACCATTAGTGTCATAAGCTTGCCTCAACCTAACCAGACGATTGACTGACGGAAGTCTAAATCCGGCCGAGCGCAGTTGCGATGGCCGTGGAGGTGATTGCAAATACGATGGGATGGGCAACGACTTCGATGACGTAAGCAATTATGTAACAGCTGGAGACGACTAAGTGCGATCAAAATTACTGCCGATCAGCTTCCTACGCCAAATAGCAATACATGACATCATCATTCGGCGCATCGCGATTCAGCTGCTGCAAATGCTCGATAAAAGATAGAAATTTTAGGAAGAAAAAAATGGCGCACCCGAAGAGATTCGAACTCCTGACCCCCAGATTCGTAGTCTGGTGCTCTATCCAGCTGAGCTACGGGTGCGTGCCGCAGAAACATGTTCCATTGGCGTGGCGATCCTCTAAAACGTCCTCATGTTGAATGCAAGCGATTTCGCTGAGAATTTGTCATTTTCCTGCAATGAATTTTCTATGTGATTGAAATAATTGGGTTTTTGATGAGGTCGGAACATGCGCTCATATTTGAGCAATGTTCACGCGCCGTTTTGCTGACGAGGTTCGTTGGCTGGGCGGTCTGAGATTTCGATGCGGAATTGGGTCCCCTGGCCGGACTTTTCCACCAGCGCAATGGTGCCCTTGTGGGAAAGCACGAGTTCGCGCGCGATAACGAGGCCAAGGCCGGTGCCGCCGGAGCGTGCTGAGCCTTTGAAGGCTGAGAACAGGTTCTCTCTGGCCCGCTGGGGCATGCCGGGGCCGTTATCATCGATGACGATGCTGACGACGTCTGCATTTCGCTGTGCGGCGATCGTCAGCCGTTTGTGCACGTGGTCATCACCGCTGGCCTGCTGCAGTGCCTGCACGGCATTTCGACAGAGATTGTAGAGGACGCGAAACAGCTGTTCGCCGTCGGCATCGATGCGCAGATCGGTCGGGACGTTGTCAACGAATTCGATGCCGCTTACGGGATCGATCGCCAGCACGTCCTTGACGTCCTGCACAAGCTCGTCAAGATCGATCAAACGTCGCTTCGGTGCGCCTTCGGTTGCCTGGCCGTAGGCCAGAACCTCGCTGGTGTAGCCAACGGCACGATCTATTGTGCGAAGCAGTTTTGGCGCGAAACTGCGCACCATCGGGTCTTCGACATCCACAAGGCGGTCCGACATCAATTGTGCTGAAGACAGAATGTTGCGCATGTCATGGTTGATCTTGGAAACGGCCAGGCCCAGATCGGCGAGGTTCTTTTGCTGCTTCAACGTTTTTTGCAGTTGCGTCTGCATGTCGGCCAGATGGCGTCCGGCCACGGCGAGTTCGTCGCTACCCTCTTCCGGTTTGAACACGCGTGATGGGTCGTCCGGCTGTTCGGAAAAGCCCTGCATGCCCAGCGTCAGGCGGCGGATGGGGCGGATGAGGATGCGGTTGATCGATACGAAAATCAGGCTTGCGGTGATGAGCGACAGCGCCACCGAAATCATCAGGACATTGCCGGCATAGGCAATCATCGCTGCGCGGAGTTTGTGTTCTCCAATGACGATTTCGATGATCATGTTGCTGTCGCCGATGACATCGAACACGCGAATGACGCGGTTGCCGCCGAACAGAAGAACCGAAAAGGCATCGCGCACCGCGGCCAGTTGCGACACGTCCGACAGGTCATATTGCTCATCGACGCTGGGCGGCACTTCGGTGGCGGCGAGAAGGGTGGAGGTTCCGTCCTTCTTCAGGGCGATCAGCTTGGCACCTGTCGCCAGCAGCGTGTCGTTCTGTACGGTTCGGGGCAATTCGGTCTGCAGGCCATCGATCACGACGCCAGCGGCGGCAGCCGTGTTCAGCCTGTCACGCAGCCACGACAGGCGCATATTGGCGACGGAGGGCACGAAAATCAGAACTTCGGCGATCATGACGAAAATGACCGTTAGCAACAGCAGACGACCAGACAGGCCTTGTGTCAGGCCGGGCGCTTCGCTCTGCGCATCCGCATCCTGACGGTCTGTCCTGTTTATGACGGTCGAAAACACCAGGCCTGTTCCTGTCGATGCGAGGGCCTCTGATTCCATATCGGTGCGAAGCCGCAATTCCAAGCGATAATAGGGTTTTCCGCTCGATTTTCAAACGCAGGATCAATGAAACAATGGACCAAAACAAAACCCGCCGGAAAGATTGGCGGGTTTGTCTGGTGTCTCAAGCTGTCATCGTTGAATAAGGAAAGTCAGCCTTTTTTCGCCAGTCCGGCCAATGTTTTCACTAGGCCCTGCGTCGAGCTGTCGTGACCTTCAGCACTTTCCTTGCCTTCCACCACTGGCAGCAGGCCGGTTGCCAGTTCCTTACCCAGTTCCACGCCCCATTGGTCGAAGGAGTTGATGCGGAACAGAACGCCTTCGACGAACACACGATGTTCGTAAAGCGCGATCAGGCGGCCGAGCGCAAATGGCGTCAGCGTGTCGTAGACGAAGGTGATCGACGGGCGGTTGCCGGTGAAGACGCGGTGAGGGGCGATGAAATCGGCCTTCTTGTCGTCCATGCCCTTTGACGTCAGCTGTTCTTTTGCCTCGGCCAGCGTGCGGCCCTTCATCAGCGCTTCCGATTGCGCAAGGCAATTGGCGATGAGCAATTGGTGCTGGTGGCGCAGTTCCGGCTCGAAGCCATTGGCTGCAATCATGAATTCGGCGGGAATGACGCTCGTGCCCTGATGGATGAGCTGGTAGAAAGCGTGCTGACCGTTGGTGCCGGGCTCTCCCCACACGACCGGGCCGGACTGGCCTTCGACGGGCGTGCCGTCGATGGTGACGCCCTTGCCATTCGATTCCATGTCGAGCTGTTGCAAGTAGGCAGGAAAGCGCGACAGCCGCTGATCGTAAGGCAGAATGGCGCGGGTCGAATAATCCAGAACGTTGCGGTGATAAAAGCCGATCAGGCCGAGCAGCATCGGCAGGTTCTGGCGCACCGGTGCCTGACGGAAATGCGTGTCCATGGCATGGGCACCATCCAGGAACTTGCCGAAATTATCGGGGCCGATGGCGATCATCAGCGGCAGGCCGATGGCCGACCAGATGGAATAGCGACCACCCACCCAATCCCAGAAACCGAAGACGCGGTCGCTATCGATGCCGAAGTTGGCGACCTTGTCGAGGGCTGTGGAAACAGCGCAGAAGTGATGCTTGACGGCGTCTTCGCCCAGCGTGTCGGCGATGAATTTGCGGGCCGTCGCCGCATTGGTCATCGTCTCGATGGTGGTGAAGGTTTTCGATGCGATGATGAAAAGCGTTGTTTCCGCATCGACCAGCTTCAGCGTATCGGCAATATGTGCGCCATCGATGTTGGAAACGAAATGCGCGCGCGGACCATCATGAAACGGTGCCAGCGCCAGCGTTGCCATGACCGGGCCGAGGTCGGAGCCGCCGATACCGATATTGACGATATCGGTGATTCTTTTGCCCGTCGCACCCTTGAGCGCGCCGGAGCGGATGGCATCGGCAAATTTGCCCATGGCGGCAAGGACGCCGTTCACGTCAGGCATCACATCCTTGCCATCAACGAGGACAGGCGTGTTTGAACGATTGCGCAGCGCGGTGTGCAGAACGGCGCGGCCTTCGGTGAAGTTGATTTCTTCGCCCGAGAACATCTCGTCACGCTTCTTCTCGACGCCGCCTTCAATAGCTAGCTTTTCGAGAAGGGCCAGAACGTCGTCGTTCACGGCGCATTTGGAGAAGTCCATCAACAGATCGTCGAAGCGGGCGCTGAACCGTTCGAAACGTTTATCGTCGGCGGCGAAAGCGGCGCGAAGATCGGTGGCCTTGGTCTTCGCGGCGGTGGATTTCAAGTTTTCGACGATGGCCTGCATGGAATGCTCCTCATGCTCCGGGAAAGGATGAGGAAACTATTCTTTTTCATCGGGCTAAATCAAGGCGCGATCACCAAATCGATTGAAATATCGCAAAGCACACCAATCAGTTAGCCAGCTTTCGAAGTTCGCGGCGCAGAATCTTGCCGACATTGGTCTTGGGCAATTCCGCAATGAACTCGATATGCTTGGGGCGCTTGTAGTTGGTCAGGCTGATCGCGCAAAAGGCTTTAAGGTCTTCGGCGGTCAAAGCAGGGTCCTTTTTGACTACGTAAAGCTTCACCGCTTCGCCGGAGTGCTCATCGGTCACGCCAACGGCTGCACATTCCTGTACGCCGGGGTGGCCAGCCGCCACTTCTTCGATTTCATTGGGGTAGACGTTGAAACCGGACACCAAAATCATGTCCTTCTTGCGGTCCACGATCTTGGTGTAACCGGCTTCATCCATGAAGCCCATGTCGCCGGAGCGGAAGAAGCCATCCGGTGTCATGACCTTGGCGGTTTCATCCGGGCGCTGCCAGTAACCGGCCATGACCTGCGGGCCGCGAATGCAGATTTCGCCGACTTCGCCGAGCGCCAGGCTATTGCCGTCATCGTCGCGAATGTCGATGTCGGTCGATGGCACAGGCAAACCAATGGTGCCGCTGAAGTCGCTTCGGCCCAGAGGGTTGACCGTGGCGACGGGCGAGGTTTCAGAAAGACCGTAGCCTTCGCAGATATGGGTGCCTGTGACGGAGGCCCAACGTTCTGCGACAGGCCGCTGCACGGACATGCCGCCGCCCATGACCAGAACCAGCGAGGAGAGGTCGAGTTTGCGGAAATCCTCATTGTTCAACAGGGCGTTGAACAGCGTATTGATGGCTGGAAACACATGTGGCGTGTAGCCGGAAAGCTCCTTGACGAAGCCGGGAATGTCACGCGGGTTGGCGATGAGCAGATTGTGCCCGCCAAGTGCTACGCCCATCAGCGAATTCACGGTCAGCGCAAAGATGTGGTAGAGCGGCAGAGCGCAGATGAAATTCAGCACCTCGGGCCGTTTTTTGTGCAGGAAGACGGCGTCCATCCAGAGCGAGATTTGCTGCTTATTGGCCAACAGGTTGGCGTGGGTCAGAACCGCGCCTTTGGAGATGCCCGTCGTGCCGCCGGTATATTGCAGAAAGGCCACATCTTCCCGGCCGATCTGCGCAGGTTTTAGCTGAAGATTGCGGGATTGGTTGAGCACGTCTTTGAAGCTGACGGCCTGCGGCAGGGAGTATGCCGGAACCATCTTCTTGACCTTGCGCACCACGAGGTTGACGATATGGCCCTTCAAGCCGAGCAGATCGCCCATCGTGGCGACCACGACGTGTTTGACATCGGTATGCGGCAGCGTTTGCTGAACCACATTTGCGAAATTTTCCAGCACGAACAGCGCCTTGGCACCGGAATCCTTGAGCTGATGGGCAAGCTCTCGCGGCGTGTAAAGCGGATTGACGTTCACCACCGTCAAGCCCGCACGAAGGATCGCATAAGTCGCAACGGGGTTCTGGAGAATGTTCGGCATCATCACCGCAACGCGGTCGCCTTTTACCAGGCCGATCTGTTGAAGCCAGGCACCGACCTTGCGTGTCTGCTCCTCAAGCTGGCGGTAGGTCAGAGACTTGCCCATGCTGGAAAATGCCTTGCGATCCGCATAAAGCGTGCAGCTTTTTTCCAGAAGTTCTGCAAGGGAAGAATAGCCGGGGTCGGGAAGCTCCGCAGGCACGCCTTGCGGATATGAGGCAAGCCAGGGGCGCGGTATGATACGCGTTTCCTCGAATCCCAAATTCATGTCGCTCATTCTGTCCTCCCATGCCGGCATTTGCAAAATCTGCAATCCTATCTGCCAGCTCCTCAGCCAAACAGTCATGCATTCGCTCATTTTGCAATCGTAGATGAAGCCTCCAAAACCATCCACTCACATCAGCGTATTTAACTTTGACGTAAACGTCAACTATCGCTCCTTCAAATCCAAAGGCTGATGTGAAGGCATCGCTTGCGGTGCGGAAAAGGATTGGCTTTTGACTTTAATCCTGATTTGCGCAATCAACAAACCACACGGAAAGCATATGGAAATGGCACATGTCGGACATCGCCGCACTACAGCTCAACAGCATCGGAAAGCGTTTTAGCAACGTCGACGTGCTCGAGGATATCGATCTGACAGTCATGCCCGGTGAGATCATATGTCTGGTCGGTCGGTCCGGTTGCGGCAAATCCACACTGCTGCGCATCATTGCCGGTGTCGAGACGCCGGATGCCGGTGCGGTCTTTATGAACGGGCGGGAAATCGCGGGGCCGACGACCTTCATGGAGCCGGAAAAGCGCCGCATCGGTTTCGTGTTTCAGGATTACGCGCTGTTTCCGCATCTGACGGTCGAACAGAACGTGCTGTTCGGCTTGAAGGGTCTGCCGAAGCCGCAAGCCCGGGCAAGAGCCGCCGATATGATCGAGCATGTGCGCTTGACGGAGCTGGCCAAGCGTTACCCGCACACATTGTCCGGTGGCGAACAGCAGCGTGTCGCCTTGGCCCGGGCCTTGGCTCCCAAGCCGGACATCCTGCTCATGGATGAGCCATTCTCCAATCTCGACCGTGGGCTCCGCGACAGTGTGCGCGAGGAAACACTTGGTCTGCTGCGAGACCTGAAAACCACCGCCATCATGGTGACGCATGACCCGGAAGAAGCGCTTTCGGCAGGCGACCGTGTGGTCCTCATGCAAAATGGCCGGATCGTGCAGAGCGGCACGGGCTATGAGCTGCACGACAATCCCGTCAGCCGTTATGCTGCCGATTTCTTCTGCGCCTTCAACAAGGTGGAAGGCACGGTCAGAAACGGACATCTCAACACGCCGATCGGTGACTTTCCTCATAAGGGCGATTTGCGTGAGGGTGCCAAAGCCTTCGCCTATATCCGCCCCAGTTCGATCACCATTTCGACCCCTAACACCGGCGCAGATATTTCCGGGCGGATCACCAACCGGGTGTTTATGGGTGAGATCGAGCAGGTGTCGGTCAGCGTCGGTGGTCTTGCGCAGGATTTGCGGGTTCGCAGCATGCGCCGAAGCCCTGTGGACGTGCAAGATGTCGGCATTTCGATCGCGAAGGACAGTGTTCTGATGTTTACTTCCGATTGAATTTCATTTTTTCTATCCTTTAAAAGGCATCATATTCAACTCATAGTGATGATATCCCCCTAAAAATCCATTGGTTATAACTTGATTTAATCGATCAGGTATGATGCATGCATCTCCGACATCATTTTCACGTCACGAGGGGGATAAACATGAGATCATTGACCGTTACCACGATCGCGCTTCTGGCAAGCACGGTTGCCGCAAATGCTGCGGAGCTGAACATCTATACGACGCGCGAACCAGCGCTGATCCAGCCGCTGCTCGAAGCCTTTACCAAGGAAAGCGGCGTCAAGGTCAACACCGTGTTTCTGAAGGACGGTCTCGCCGAACGCGTTCTCAGCGAAGGCGCAAGCTCACCCGCGGACGTTCTGATGACGGTGGATGCCGGTAATCTGGTGGATCTGGTTGACAAGGGTGTGACGCAGCCGGTGGAATCCGAAGTGCTGACCAAGGCTATCCCAGCCGAATTACGCGACGCCAAGGGTAACTGGTTTGCGCTTTCCATGCGCGCCCGCGTTCTCTACGCCGCCAAGGATGTCGATGTCTCATCGTTCAACTACGAAGACCTCGCTGACGCCAAGTGGAAGGGCAAGGTTTGCATTCGCGCCGGCCAGCATCCTTACAACACGGCACTCTTTGCGGATTACATTGCTCACCACGGCGCTGAAGCGACCGAAAAGTGGTTGGCAGGCGTGAAGGACAATCTGGCCCGCAAGGCTGGCGGCGGCGACCGTGATGTTGCCAAGGACATCCTCGGCGGCATTTGCGACATCGGCATTGCAAATTCCTACTATGTCGGCCTGATGCGCTCCGGCAAGGGTGGTGAAGATCAGGTCAAGTGGGGCGAGGCCATCAAGGTCGTTCTACCAACCTTCAAGGATGGCGGTACGCAGGTGAATGTCTCTGGTGCAGCGGTTGCCAAGAACGCACCGAACAAGGCCGAAGCCGTGAAGCTTCTCGAATATCTGGTGTCCGATGAAGCCCAGAAGATCTATGCCGAAGCCAACTACGAATATCCGGTCAAAAAGGGCGCTGGCCTCGACAAGATCGTCGCATCCTTCGGTGACCTGAAGATCGACAGCAAGCCCCTGACGGAAATCGTGTCCCACCGCAAGGAAGCCAGCCAGCTGGTGGATAAGGTCGGCTTCGACAATTAAGGGCCAAGAGGCATGACGCGCGTGGACCGGATGCGTTGAGTTCTTTGCGCTCACCACGCACTCCTCCGTCATCCTCGGGCTTGTCCCGAGGATCTGCAACGTAGCGGGTTTGGTGACGTGAGTGGATCCTCGGCACAAGGCCGAGGATGACGTGGAGCCAAGTGCAACCGTCTGCAAAATCAGGCACCCGTTTCACGCGGGTGCCTTGCTCGTTTCCAGCAACCTCGTTTTCGCGCAGCAAAAACCTCAAGATCAGCATGCACTCCACAACCAGCACAGCCATCCCTTCAAAACCCAGACTGCGGCTTAACTCTGCATTCTGTTGGCTGTTGGCATCCTGCATCATCGCGGCACTCGCCATGCTGCCGGTTCTGGCGCTGCTGTCCGAAGCTATCAAGGGCTCGACAGGATTGTGGCAGCATCTGACCGACACTGTTCTGGCAACCGCGCTTCCTGAAACGCTGATCCTTCTGCTGGGCGTTGGCCTGCTGGCGGGCATTCTCGGCACGACAAGTGCCTGGCTGGTCAGCGCCTATCGGTTTCCCGGACGCAGGCTGTTGGAATGGGCGTTGCTGCTGCCACTGGCCATGCCCACCTACATCATTGCCTATGCATATCTCGATATTCTGCATCCGCTTGGGCCGGTACAGGGAGCGGTGCGCTTTTTGCTTGGATATTCCAGCCCACGCGAATTTCGGCTGCCGGATATCCGCTCGATGACGGGCTGCATTATTCTGCTCGGTTTCGTACTTTACCCTTACGTCTATATCCCTGTCAGGGCGATGTTTTTGACGCAGGCAGGAAATCTTCTGGACGCTGCGCGTATGCTTGGCACCTCAAGACATGCCCTGTTTCTCAAGGTCGCAGTACCACTTGCCCGGCCTGCCATCGCCGTTGGTGTGAGCCTAGCGTTGATGGAAGCGCTGAACGATATCGGCGCATCGGAATTTTTGGGCGTGCGCACGCTGACCGTGTCGATCTACACCACCTGGGTGACCAAGTCGGATCTGCCCGGCGCGTCACAGATTGCCCTGTTCATGCTGCTTTTGGTCGTGGCCTTGGTTGCGATGGAACGATGGGCGCGCCGCAGGCAACGCTACTCCACATCGGCCCAGAAAAGCGCAGTTCTCGCCCCGCTTCAACTCCAAGGCCTGCGCGGCTGGCTGGCCTTCGGGCTTGGAACCGTTCCGATCCTGATCGGCTTTGCCGCGCCGGCTGCCTACCTTGTGGTCGAGGCCTGGAAGCGTTTCCAGTTCAGCGGTCTCTCGTCACGCTTTGCAGATGAGGCGGTGAATACCATCGTCGTTGCCGGAATTGCCACCGTTGTAACCGTCGGCGCGGGGCTGGTGGTTGCCTATGCGATGCGCTTGTCACCCGGCAAGGTGTCGCTCTGGTCCTTCCGCCTGGCGACGGTCGGCTATGCCGCACCCGGAACCGTCATCGCTATTGGCGTGCTGATCGTGCTGGGTGGTTTCGACCGGGTTGTCGATCAAACAATGCAGCAATGGTTCGGCGTCTCGACCAGTCTCTTGCTGATCGGTAGCGGATCAGCTTTGATCTTTGCCTATGTGACACGTTTTCTGACGATTGCAGGCGGCGGTATCGATGCTGGGCTGAGCCGCATTCCGCTCTCTTTCGATCAGGCGTCCCGCACCCTTGGCCGAACCGCGACCGCCACTTTCCGCAGCGTTCACCTGCCCTTGTCGAAAGCGGCAATGGCCGCTGCCGCCTTGCTGGTGTTCGTGGACTGCGTAAAGGAACTTCCAGCCACGCTGCTTCTTCGCCCGCTGAATTTTGAAACCTTCGCCACCCATCTCTATGGGGAAGCGGCGCGTGGCACCTATGAAGAAGCCTCCATTGCGGCACTGGCCATCGTGCTGATTGGCATTCTGCCCGTGGTGTTGCTTGCCCGTGTTGGCCGTGTGCGGACGTAAACGATCCGCGCTTTGTTACCCTCTTTTCATTTGCCAAATCTTTTCGCTGCGAATATTCATGACAAATATAATCATGTTTATATGGAAGGAAGCGATATGCTGGAAGCAAAATCTGAACTGGTAACGGAAAGCGGCGGCAAGTATCTCGTCCAGCTTTTCAAACATTTTGCGCATAAGATCGAGGTCAACTACTCCGATAGTCACGGGGAATGCACCTTTGATTTCGGCACCGCCAGCCTCGATGCGGAACCGACAGGCCTGAAAATTGCAGTGACTGCACCGGACGAAGAGAAACTCGAGCGGGCTAAATCGGTTGTCGAAAGTCACCTGCTGCGCTTTGCGTTTCGTGAAAACGTAGACAAACTCGACTGGCACTGAGGTGAATTCCAAACGCTCGATGCAACGCTCGAAAACCACGTTGTGTACACTTTAACGGAACGATTTCGGCGTCGCTTGGTTTACAAACCATAACGAATACAAAACCTAAGGAGGAAATACGTTATGATACATCATGAACCTCGCGCCGGTCAGGACCCTTACGTCAAGGATACACCAAGCTTTATCGCCAGCGATAAAGTCGAGGGTACAAGCGTATACGGTGCCGATAGCAAGAAGATTGGTTCCATCCAGCGCATTATTCTCGAAAAGCGCGGCGGCCGCGTTGCCTATGCCGTTCTCAGCTTCGGCGGCTTCTTAGGAATTGGCGACGACTACTACCCACTGCCATGGGAAAAGTTGCACTATGACGAAGAGCTTGATGGCTACCGCATTGATCTTACGAAAGAGCAGATCGAGAACGGTCCGAAATATGCCAATCGCGATGATGACAGCATGTTCGGCAATGACGACCGGAAGGTCTACGATTATTACGGCGTACCGCCGTACTGGATGTAATATCCAAAGACGAGATGATGGCCCCGATTGGGGCCATCACGACGTCTAGGCGTCGTGTTGTCCACCATAAAATTTCAGCTGTGACGACCGTTTAAAAAACAAATTTCCGACAACACGAATGGCCCCATAAGGGGCCACTTGCTCATCGGCTTTGATGTATACTCAATGAGGCTTTTTGCTTCTCGCTTCCGAGACGGCATCCTCAAAGCACTTGCGTGCCTCTTCGGGTGTCTTGCGTCCGTCGAGTGCCGCGCGGCAGGCGCTACGGGCTCGTACGAACGTCAGGCCACGCGTGTGCGGCCAATCTTCGGTGAGAAGTGCCAGAGCGTCGAACGGCCCGGCAATAATGTTCTTGTTCGTCGTGTCGAAATTCACTTCGACAGGCTCTGTCCATCTTGTCAGTTTCATCGGACGCCTCCCTAACAGCCCATGTCAACGTACTGAGCGTCAACATGGTTCCCGTTAGGGAGGATATTTCACTTTTTCAAATTTACAATCTTAAAGTTGTTATTAGCGAAATCCGAAGAAAGACAGAATGGCGAGAACGATAACGACGAGGCCGACGATGTAGATGATCTGGTTCATGGAACATACTCCGCGTTGAGAACCGGACGAGCCGGAAAGTCTGTTCCGAAACGTTCGATGCTGAATAAAGACACTCATCGTAACGTGAGTGTCTTTGCGAAGTTCCATGAAGCTTCTATTTTTCGTTGTGCACGAGCATATTGTGCCCTGCAGCGTGATGCAGAAATCAGGACGCTTTCAGCTGAAACTGAACGACATCGATCGTACCGGCCCGGAAACCGGCTGCGCAGTAGTGAAGGTAATATTGCCACATCCTGCGGAAGCGCTCGTCAAAACCGAGCGGCTCTATGCGTTGCCAATTGTTGACGAAGGCTCGGTCCCACAGCATCAGCGTGTGATCGTAATCCTTACCGAAACGCAGCATATCGGGAACGGTAAAGCCCTCGACTGCGGCAGCTTCGCGGAAGGCAGTGATGGTCGGCAGCATTCCACCCGGGAAAATGTAGGTCTGGATGAAGTCCGCGTTACGGCGGTAGTCATCGAAGCGGGTTTCATCGATGGTGATGACCTGCACCATGGCCTCGCCGCCGGGAGCCAGCAATTCCCGCACACGGCGGAAATAGGTCGGCCAGTTTTCTTCGCCCACCGCTTCGAACATCTCGATCGAGACGATCTTGGAATAGCGGCCCTGGCAATCGCGGTAATCCTCAAGCCGGATATCGGTGCGATCAGACATGCCAGCCTTTGCGAGACGGTTTCTCGCAAAATCGGCCTGTTCTCGCGAAAGGGTAAGACCGGTGACGCGGCACCCCGTCTTGCCGACGGCATATTCGGCGAAACCGCCCCAGCCGCAGCCGATTTCCAGAACGTGATCGTCAGGACCAATCTTCAACTGCTCGACAATGCGGTCGTATTTGGCGTTCTGCGCATCTGCCAGACTTTGTCCCGGCGTCTGAAACAGAGCCGAGGAATAGGTCATCGTTTCATCCAGCCAAGTCGAATAAAAACGATTGCCGAGATCATAGTGGAAAGAAATGTTGCGGCGGCTGCCGGACTTCGAATTGCGGCGCAGGCGGTGGCGAAGATAGGCGAAGGCGGAGAAGATCTTCGATGGCTCCGACACTGAAGACCAGTTCTTCTCGTTGGCGATGGCGACTTCCAGAAGCGCCGCTATGTCGGGCGTATCCCAATCTCCATCGATGTAGGCCTGAGCAAATCCGAGGCTGCCGCCCATCAACAACCGGCGCACGACGCGGCCGCGGTTGAGCGATATCACGCCATGTGCGCCAGGCTCACTGCCCTTGACGACGTATTCATAGCCGCCCGGAAAAATGACAGTCAGGCGGCCTTGGGTCATGTTGTTCAAACGGCGGCAGATCATTCGCTGCCAAAGAGGTGCGTCTTCCATGAGAAACGGTACAGTCTCCTGCTCAGCGTGGCTCATTTTTCAGGTCTCCCATGGTTCCCGCATGTTGCGCGACGATAGAGCTGGCAACGCGGTTTTTTGCAGCCTTGTGGCGATAGATCGGATTGCCTTTTGCCCACAGCAAAAGGGCCTCCCAGTGGATTGCGCCCATGATCTTCAAGGTCATCAGCGGGTATGACAGCAAAGCGCGCAGCAGCGCACCGCTGGTTAAC
Organism: Agrobacterium rosae; assembly: GCF_002915175.1. Lineage (GTDB taxonomy): Bacteria > Pseudomonadota > Alphaproteobacteria > Rhizobiales > Rhizobiaceae > Agrobacterium > Agrobacterium rosae. The sequence continues at coordinate 310,486 of NZ_NXEJ01000001.1, forward strand.
GGACGACGCTCACCGGCAAAGGAGGCGAACAGCAGATCACCCTGTTGATCGCGCTCGTTGATGGCGACCATAACCTTTTCAGAGGGCGGCAGAATGCGGAAATCATAGGTGCATTCCATCGGCACGAAGGGCGAAACATACATTTCCTTGGCGCAGGAATGCCGCACCACATCGTTTTGGTTGGCACCGGTTGGAATGATGTAGGTGTGGCGCTCGTGAAAGGTGTTTCTGACTTCGTAGAGAATGGCCACGAGGCGGTCTTCGTCATGGCAAAAATACACGGTCAGCGGATTAAAGACGTAACCGAAGATGCGCGGGTAGCACAGCATGTCCACACGCAGTTTGCCCTGCGGAACGTCGATATCTGCCTCCGCCAAATGGTGCGCAACCCAGCGCTTCAGGCCATTTTTTTCGCCAACCCCATGATCGCTGTCGTGAAAGCTGAAAACTGACCATCTGTTGTAGCCGAAGAAGCGCAAGCCCTTGTCCAGCAGCGGCAGCTCATCCAGATCCAGCAACAGCGAAAACACGCGGTAGCGCATCTTATGCGCGTGCGGGCGGTGGCGCGCATGCACGACATGTCCGGCATAAATGGCGGAGCGCAACGTCATGATGCCAGCGCCTTTTCCGGCGCGAGGAAGATACGACCGGATTCGTTTTCGACGGTCCAGGGACGTTTGACGCCGCCCAGCGCTTCGGCCACGGCAAGGCCCGATTGCAGACCGTCTTCATGGAAGCCGCTGCCGAAATGGGCACCGCAGAACCACGTATTGCGTCGACCCTGCAGGCTCCACAATTGCTTTTGCGCGTCGAGTGCTTTGGTGTCGAACAGCGGATGCGTATAATCGAAGGCGCGGATCAGCTTGGCCGGATCAATCGGGCGAGACGGATTGAGTGTGACGAACAACGGTGTTTTCTCATCGATGTTCTGAAGCCGGTTCATCCAGTAGGTCACGCACAGCTGTTCGGTGCCCGTGGAGTTCGGCTCGCTGAGGTAGTTCCAGCTGGACCAGACATTGCGACGTTTCGGCATCAGGCTTTCGTCTGAATGCAGCACGGCGGCGTTGCGGGTATAGTCGAAAGAACCCAGCAACGAACGCTCCTGCTCATCTGCATCCGGCAACAGGGCCAGAGCCTGATCGGCATGGATGGCGATGACCACATCGTCAAATGTCAGAAGCTGACCCGCGCGGTCCAGGACCTTCACGCCATCGCCACTGCGCTGCACGCCGGAAATCTGGCTGTCGACAACAACCGTTCCTTTGAACTGAGACATCAGGCGCGAGACATATTCGCGACTTCCGCCTTTGACGGTGCGCCATTGCGGGCGATCCGCAAGCTGCACAAGTCCGTGGTTGACGAAAAAGCGGATGAAGGCCTGCAAAGGGTAGCTGCGCATATCGGCTGCCGTCGTCGACCAGATCGCAGCGCCCATCGGCAGCAGGTGGTCGTCAACGAAGCTTAGGGAATAACCGTTCGCGTCGAGATAGTCGCCAAGGCTGATCGTCTGCAACGACGGGTCCTTAAGAAGATCGGGGGCCCGTTTGTAAAAGCGCATCACATCGCGCACCATCGACCAGAAGCGCGGGCGCAGCAGGTTGGATCGCTGTCCGAAAAGGCCGTTGATATCAGTGCCCGAATATTCCATCTGCCCGCCGCGCAGTGAGGCGGCAAAGGACATGTCGGAGGCAGACGTCTCGACGCCCAGATGGTCGAGCAAAGCCACAAGATTTGGATAGTTGCGCTCGTTATAGACGATAAAGCCGGTGTCGACGGCAATCGCTGCCTTGCCGGGCTGGTCTACGGAAACCGTGTTGGCATGGCCACCAAGCCTCCCTTCGGCTTCGAACAATGTCACATCTGCGGACTTATCCAGCAACCAAGCAGCGGAAAGGCCTGATACGCCCGAGCCGATGACGGCGATGCGGCGTCTGGCAGGCTTGTTGCTGGTGGCTGTCGTGAAGTCCATGATGTCGGTTCCGCATTTATTATGTCAGTCAATACGAGCGAGGCGAGCCAGTGGATTGCCGAACGCGCATTTTTTTGTTTGGGGTGATCCGCTGATGATCTGCCGGCGTAATCCGTTTCATGACAATAAACGTTTCCATAGCTGCCCCTGCATGGCAATATATGACGCGCGAGCGGAACAGTCCGGTTGCGGGCAAGCTGTTTGGAAGCGGAGTGAAGCCGATCCGCATGAATGATATCGCCAAGAACAATATCGAAAGCGAATGTCCGGCCCTGATAAGGGCAGTTGCTTCCGAGCGAAGCGTCGAGGCTTTCGAGACGCTTTTCCGGTATTACGGACCACGCGTGCGGACATATATGTTACGGCAGGTGCGCGATGCACAGGCCGCTGAGGAACTGATGCAGGAAACCATGATAACGGTCTGGAACAAGGCTGCCTTGTTCGACCCCGCCCGCGGCAATGTCTCCGCGTGGATATTCAGAATTGCCAGAAATCTGCGCATAGATGCACACCGCAAGAACAAGCGTCCGGAATTTGATTTCAACGATCCGGCCTTCGTGAAGGACGATGCGCCTGCTGCCGATACGCAGCTTGAAGAGGTGCAGGATGCACAACGTCTGCACCGAGCGCTGGCGCAGTTGCCGCAGGAACAGCTCGATCTGTTGAAACGCTCGTTTTTCGATGAAGTATCCCACAGTGCGATCGCCGAACAACTCGGCCTTCCCGTGGGCACCGTCAAATCACGCATTCGGCTGGCCTTCGCCAAGCTGCGAACTGCACTGGAGTCACGCACATGAGTGTACGGCACCACGTTAGCGATGAGTTGCTGCTGGATTACGCTTCGGGAAGCCTCGGTGAGAGCTGGAGCCTTGCTATCTCGACCCATCTGGCCCTGTGTCCCGAGAGCCGCCAACGACTTTCCGAGATGGAAATGACCGGCGGCGCGCTTCTGGATGATATTGGCCCCACGCGGGACGCTTCCGATGCCGATTGGGACAAGATACGCACACTGTTGCAGCCCAACACGAAGCCCGTGGCTTCTGATTTGCCAGCGAAGCAGTCCGTCAAGGCCGTTTTGCCGGAACCGTTGCGCTCCTATGCCGGTGGCGATGTGGACGTGCTCAAGTGGAAACAGCTTGGCCCCGGCGCTTACCACTTTCCTATTCCCACCAGCGATGGTGAGGCAATCGTTCGCTTGTTGCGCATACCGGCGGGCAAGCCCGTACCGGAACACAGCCACGGTGGACGGGAACTGACGGTGGTTCTGGCCGGAAGCTTCATGGATGGCAAGGACGTGTTTCGCCGCGGCGACTTCGAAGAAGCGGATGAAGACCTGACGCATCAGCCTGTGGCGGGTGAGGGTGAAGACTGCATCTGCCTTGCGGTGACGGACGCACCACTGAAATTCAAGAGCTGGCTGGTTCGCCTGTTGCAGCCGGTTCTCGGCATTTAAGGAAAATAAGACGATGGAATTGATAATCGCCTATATCGGCACGGCCGTCGTCTTTTTTGGCCTGGATTTCGTCTGGCTGTCGAAGTCATCGAGCTTTTACAAGCGCGAGATCGGTCCGCTTCTGCTGCCAAAACCCAATTTCGCTGCCGCCGGTATCTTCTACCTGTTTTACATCGCCGGCATCGTCTATTTCGCCGTTGTCCCGGCCATCAATGGCGGCGGGTGGAGCAAGGCTCTTATTGCGGGCGCACTCCTTGGCGGCTTCGCCTATGGCACCTATGACATGACCAATCTTTCCACTCTGAAGGGTTGGTCGTGGCGTTTGTGCGTGGCCGATATCCTTTGGGGAACGTTCCTGACAGGCCTCGCAGCCACCGGCGGTTTCTGGCTGGTTCAGGCCATCGCGTAGTCGGCTTTCACCATCTCACGCCATCTGTCGTAGTAGCTCAAGAGGCCGTGTAGCGGCTGCACCGCGTGATAGGACTGGCGTGGTGCATGGCGGGTGGCAAGCAGTGCCGCACCCAGCGCCGTGCCTGACGGGCTGTTGCTATCCGTCACCAGCACATCCGATCCGGTCATTGCTGCCAGCGCCTGCGTATAAACGCTATTGCTGCCGAAAGGACCTTCCACGATGGTCGTTTGCGCATCGCCAATCAGCGAAAGGCAGGACGCCGTCATCATTGCGGCATAGAGGCTGGCCGCAACATGGCGTTCCGTGTCGCTGCGCGGTTCGTTCAACCACTGGCCTTTGCGACCGGGGTACGGACCCGACCCCTCCACGGCATTTGGCAGATAGAGAATCTCATCAGCCAGCACAGCGTCCAGCGCCGCCCCAAGCTCAGCCTCGCTCGGCGGTTTTATACCCGCCGTCAGCATCTCGAATTCCCGCCCGCCCATGAAGCGTGCCGAGGGAACCGGCTTTCCGAACGCATCGACATTGACCAGCGTATCGCGGGCCGGATCCAGCTTTTCAAGCGATGCACCGACACCGAAACAGATGACCCATGTCCCCGTGGACACCACCGAAAACGGGCCTTTGCGCACCATCAGATGCGGCAGCAGCGACGCATTGGAATCATGCAGCCCGCAATAAACAGGCATGTCGTGATCGATGCCGATTTTCACTGCGATATCAGGCAAAACCGTTCCTAGTGCATCGAATGCCGAGCGCACAGGTGCGAACAGAGTGGCGATGCCGAGTGTTTCCGGCAGGCTCGAAAACGCGGCCTTGCCCGGTTGCCAAAGATCGGTGTGGCAGCCCAGCGACGTCGCCTCATTGGCCTTCACTCCGGTCAACCGATAGGCCCAATATTGCGGATAGGTCAGGATGTCGGTGACAACAGCGAAGGCGTCCGGAAATGCAGTCTTCTGATAATGCAGCTGCGCCCCGACATTCAGCCCCATGGGCAGAGCAGGCGAGAAGGTCTCTTCAAAAGGCGGGCGCAGAGCCGCGTAGGCTTTTTGGATGTCGTCGGGATAGCTGTGTTCGTAATCCAGCACCGGCAGCACCAGATCGCCTTGGCCATTCAGAAGAGCAGCACTCGCCCCATGGGTGGTGATGGAGATGGCCTGATATCCCGGCTCCGCTCGAAACGCCGCCAGCCCCTCGATGATAAAACTCCACAGCGCCTCGATATCGTAATGCGGGTAGGGTGGGGCGCTCAGAACCCTGTTGGCGATCTTGCGAGAGGCGATTTCCTCACCCCTCTCGCCATCGACCACGATCAGCTTGGCGTGCGTCTTGCCGATATCGATGACGGCGACATTCTTGATGGTCATGGCAGGCAAAACAACGTCACGAGGTCGGTCGCAACCGGGGAGTTATCCGGGTTGCTGTCCATGATATTGGCCATATGCGCCCACCAGCGTTTCATCACCGGATGGTCGGGTAGTACGGCCATGCCGTGATTTTTTGGGCGGGTCAGAACGCCGAAGAGAATATTGGTTTCCGGGTCGAGATGGATGGAATAATCGCTCACGCCCGCCTCGTGCAGCAGCGTTACCAGTTCCGGCCATATCTCATCATGGCGTTTCCGGTATTCGGCTTCCATGCCCGGAAAGAGCTTCATCTTGAAGGCGTGTTTTTCGAATTCTGGCATGGTCTACCTCATGGCCCGCAAACGGCGCACGACGATGGGAATGGCGATGGTAATGATCAGCAGCAGGCCGACGAAAATCGACATGACGATGCCGGGGACGTTCAAGAGGCCAAGCCCGAAGGTGACGAGACCCATGACGAAAGCCGCAATTACCACGCCGCCAATGGTGCCGGAGCCGCCGAGAATGGAGACGCCGCCCAGCACCACCATGGTCACCACTTCCAACTCCCAGCCTTGCGCGATGGATGGGCGGGTGGAGCCGAGGCGTGAGGTGAGGCAGACGGCGGCGATGCCACTCATCAAACCTGTCAGCAGGAACAGGATGAACTTCACCCGCTCCACCGGAATGCCGGAAAAGCGCGCGGCAAAGGGATTGGTGCCGATAACGAAGACCTGACGCCCAAAATTCGTGGCATGCAGCAGAATGGCGAAGATGACAGCCATGACCACGAACAGCACAAACTCAAACGAGATGACCCAGAACACATAGCCCTGCCCGAAATAGGCAAAGCTCTCAGGATATTTGCCAAAGGCCTGATCGCCCAGCACCAGATAGGAAATGCCGCGAAACAGGCTCATCGTGCCGATGGTGACGACGATGGAGGGCAACTTCAGCCCCGCCACCAGAAAGCCGTTGAAGGCACCACAGGCAAGACCGGTGCCGATGCCGATGGCCACCAGCCCGGGCGTGCCGACCCCCATCTGCACCGCATACCCCATGGCGGTGGAGGCCAGCGCGATGATGGCGGCGACCGAAAGATCGATTTCACCAGCGACGATGAGCAGCGCCATGGCGAATGCGATCAGCGCCTTTTCGGTAAAGTTGAAGGTTGCGTCGGAGAGGTTATAGGCATCGAGGAAATAGGGCGACGCGAAGGAATTGACGATGAAGATCAGGATCGCCACGCCTAAAAGCAGCACTTCCCAGCTGGCCATGATGCGCTTGAACGGCGTGCCGAGCTTGTCTGGAATGACGCGGGGCGTCGAGGTTTCGGGTGCAGCCGTGCTCATGCCGATGCCTCCTTGGCGATTTCGGTCTTGGCCCTGTCACGCAGGACGATGCGGCCCTTCTTGGCTTCGGCACGCGCGTTGAAGACCACGGCCAGCACGATAACGACGCCTGAGATCGCCATCTGTGCGAAGGGCGAAATGCCAATGACCGGCAGCGCATTCTTGATGACACCGAGAAACAGCGCCCCCAGCACAGCACCGGCCACCGAGCCGATGCCACCGGCAATCGATATGCCGCCGATCACATTGGCCGCAACGCTGTCCAGTTCGAAACCCGAGGCGATGTCGACATAGGCGACGGCATAACGCGACACCCAGAGGTAACTTGCCAGCCCCGCCAGCGCGCCCGAAAGAACAAAGGCCAGAAAGCGCGTGCGACCGACATCGATGCCCGCATAGACCGCAGCCCCAGAATTGCCGCCCGAGGCATAGGCCGAGCGTCCGAAGGACGTGCGTGTCAAGACCAGCCACGCGCCTGCAATGATCAGGATCGCGACCCAGGACAAAACCGGCATTCCCAGGATTGGCGTGCGTGGAACGTTGAGAAACGTCGGCGACATCTGATGTGCATTGACCCAAGCGCCACCTGAGAGAACAAAGGCCATGCCGCGATAAATCGTCAGCGTTCCCAAGGTGACCACGATGGAGGGCAGCCCCAGCCACCATACGAGAATGCCGTTGATAGAGCCCAGAAACGCGCCGATGACGATTGCCATGGCAATAAGGAAGGGCAGGGGTATCGAGGGAAAAGCCGCATTGGTCATAGCCACCGCCATGCCTGTGAAGGCGAGGTTGGCGGCGACCGAGAGATCAATGGATTTCGTCAGGATAATGCCCATCTGGCCCAGCGCCAGAATGATGAGGATCGAAGTGTCGTTGAAGATATTGACGAGATTGGCCGGGCGCTCGAAGCCGGGGGAGCGCAGCGAGAAGCCTGCGATCAACAGGATGATGATGCCTGCCAGCAGCCATTCGCGATTTTTGAGCAGTCTTTTCATGATTTTGCTCCTCTCACGCATTGCCCGTGGCGGCGCGCACCAGCTTCTCGGCTGAAAAATCGGCTCGTTCGAACATGCCCGCCATCAGCCCCTCGCGCATCACGATGGCGCGGTCGGACATGCCAAGAATTTCCGGCAGTTCGGATGAAATCATGACGATCGACAGTCCCTCGGCGGCCAGTTCGCTGATGAAACCGTGCACGGCAGCTTTGGAGCCGATATCGATGCCCTTGGTCGGCTCATCCAGAATGATGACCTTGGGCTGTGTCGCCAGCCATTTGCCGATAACCACCTTCTGCTGGTTGCCGCCCGAGAGCGTTCCGACGGGCACGGAAAGGGCCGCCGCCCGCAAATCCAGCCGCGACGCATATTTACGCGCCAGCGCAAATTCATTGGCCGCCGTCAGAAAGCCCTTGCGCGATGTGCGAGCAAGGGACGGCAGTGACATATTCTGATAAATCGGTAAATCCAGCGCCAGCCCATGCCTTCCGCGCTCTTCCGGCACATAAACGATGCCAGCGCGGATCGCATCTTCCGGTGAACGAATGGAAAGCGGCTCGCCATTCAGCGTGAGCGTGCCGGAGGCGGGGCGGGTGATGCCGAACAGGGACTGGCAAAGCTCCGAGCGCCCCGCGCCGATCAACCCGTAAAGGCCGAGAATCTCGCCCTTGCGCAGATCGAAGGAAATGTCGCGAAACTCGGTATCGTGGCAGTAACGTTGCACCGAAAGCGTGGTCGCGCCGATATTGACCGCCTGTTTCGGAAAGGCGTCCTTCACATCGCGCCCCACCATCAGCCGGACGATCTCGTCCTGCGGTGTCTGCACTAGGTCGCCAGAACCGACCATCTTGCCATCGCGGAAAACCGCATAGCTTTCGGCGATTTCATAGACCTCATCGAATTTGTGGCTGATGAAAAGGATGGCCTTGCCCTGCCGCTTCAGATTTTCCACAATGCGGAAGAGGTCGTCGATTTCCTTGCGCGACAGTGCCGCCGTCGGCTCATCCATGATGACAATGCGGGCTTCGACGGACAGTGCGCGGGCAATCGCCACCAGATGCCGCTGCGCAATCGACAGGTCTTTTAACCGAATGGTTGGATCGATCTTGCTTTCCAGCCGCTCCAGCAGCGCGCGGGATTTCTCGTTGATCGTCCTCCAGTCGATCAGCCCGAAACGGGCTTTCGGCGCATGGCCGAGGAATATGTTTTCACCCACCGACAGTTCATCGAACAGCACGGTTTCCTGATGAATGGCGGTAACGCCGGCATCGATGGCATCCTGCGCGCTGTGAAATGTAACGGGCTGCCCATCCAGCAGGATTTCGCCTTCATTGGGGCGGTAGATACCGGTCAGGATTTTGACGAGTGTGGATTTGCCTGCGCCGTTCTCGCCGATGAGGGCAGTGACCTTACCAGGGTAGAGCGCAATGTTGACGCCATCCAGCGCTTTGACGCCGGGGAATATCTGGCTGATGCCGCGCATTTCGAGAATGGGCGAGGTGTTTGAGGCCTCGTGCGCTTCTGCAATTTTTGTTTCAACACGCATCATCTAATTTCTTTGATTTGTGGGTGGGGCGACCCCCCTCTGTCCTGCCGGACATCTCCCCCACAAGGGGGGAGATCGACCTGCGGCAGCCTCTCGGCTATCTCGAACGCTTGCGAAAAAAGTATTGGGTGAGCGCCCAGCCGATCTCCCCCCTTGAGGGGGAGATGCCCGGCAGGGCAGAGGGGGGTAAGCCCCACCCTCAACGCCATCACCTCAGAAAATCTTCGAGAACTGATCGATGTTCTTCGCGTCGTACACAAACGGATCGGCCATCGCAGCTTCGCTGTTTTCACCGACCTTGATCTTGCCCATGCGTCCGGCTTCGATCTCGCTGCCCGGCTTGCCATCCGCATCACCCTTCACAAGGTGGTAGGCGATCTGGGTGGCGGAATAGCCGAGGTCGATGGGGTTCCAGATGGCGAATTCCTTGGTGGCACCCGACTTGATGGCACCGGCCATTTCGGAGGGAAGACCGAGGCCGGTCACGAAGACTTGGCCGATCTTGCCCGCATCCTTCACCGCCTGCGATGCAGCCAGCACGCCGACCGTGGTCGGTGCCACGATGACCTTCACATTCGGCTGAGATGTGAGCAGGCCCTGTGCTTCGCGGTAGCTCTTGTCGGCCAGGTCATCACCATAGACGGTGGTCACGAGGTTGAGGCCGGGGAAGTCCTTCAGCTGCTTCTTCATCTCGTCGATCCAGATATTCTGGTTCGTGGAGGTGGTGGTGGCAGAGAGAATAGCAAAGTCACCCTTGCCGCCTTCCAGATGCGCGGCTGCGAGCTGCAGGCACATCTTGCCAATCAGCGCGTTGGAAGATGGGTTGAGCTGTAGAATGCGACCTGCCGGTGCAACACCGCTATCCCAGGAAATAACCTTGATGCCGCGCTGTGCAGCCTTCTTCAGTGCTGGCACCACCGCATCCGGGTCGTTGGCCGAAATCGCAATGGCATCCACGCCCTGCGCGATCAGCGAGTTTATGACTTCGATCTGGCCTTCGGCTGTCGTCGTCGTCGGGCCGGTATAGATGATTTCGACGCCACCCAAATCCTTGGCAGCTTCCTGCGCGCCCTTGTTTGCCGCTTCAAAGAAGCCGTTGCCGAGCGATTTGACCACAAGCGCGATCTTGATGTCTTTGGCCTGCGCCATGCCGCCAAATCCGGCAACGCCGATGGCGACGCTGAGCGCCAGTGCCTGGCTCAGTTTTCTGCGTGTCAGTTTCATGTTGGTTCTCCTCCCGATTAAACCTTATTCCCGCTGCGGTGCTCCTCAAGCGACCGAAGCGGAATCCTCTTCGTCCGGCGGTCGCGATACTTGCGCACCCGCAACCGCTCCGGCCACGATCAACGTCACGCCCGCCGCCTCCACCATCCGTGCCGCCTCGTCGGAAATGCCCTCATCGGTGATGATGGTTGAGACATTTTCCAGCGGGCAGAGAATGAGGCTCGAGCGTTTGCGGAACTTGGAAGAGTCGATCATCACGATCAGCTCTTCCGCCTGCCGCATCAATTTCTGTTCGCTCTGAATGACGAGCGCATCGGATTCCATGATGCCGAGCGAGCCAACACCCTGCGCGCCGATGAAGATGCGCCGCGCATAAAAATTGCGGATCGCGTCATTTTCGAATGGCGACAATATCAGGCTCTGGTCGCGGTAAATCGCGCCGCCGGGCACGCTGACATTGCATTTGGAGTGCTTGACCAGATGCTCTGCAATCGCAAAAGAATTGGTCATGACCTGCAAACGGCGGGCCGAGAGATAATGCACCATCTGGAACGTTGTGGTGCCACCATTGATGATGATGGCGTCGCCCTCTTCGCAGAGATCGACGGCCTTGCGTGCAATTGCGCGTTTCTTATCGATATTGACCGATTCAGACACGCGGAATGGTCGTGCGGCGAGGTTTCCAAGCTGGGGCGGATGCACCGCTTCGGCCCCGCCACGTACGCGCCGCAATTTGCCCTGCACATGCAAAGACGCAATATCCCGGCGGATCGTCGCTTCGGAAGCGTCCGTCAACTCGGCAATATCCTGCACCGTCACCACAGGCTTTTCCTGTATGGCGCTTAGGATAATGCGATGTCGTTCGCTCTCGTGCATGGGGTCCTCCTGAACATCAGTTATTCGTAAAGTTTTTACGTTGTCAATCAAGTTCGATCAAAATAAACAATGCTGCATCGCACAATGAAAATATATGATCGTTTATGATTGACATTGCGCTTTTGATTGCGCGATATCTCCCGTCAATGGGAGGCGGGCTGCTTCGATGAGTCCGCGAATAACCGATATGGGAGGATATTGCGATGGGACAGACCCGTCTTCTCGACAACCGCTGGGATGATGCCTACGCCGCGACACTCGATGAGCCGGGCAAGCTGCTCTATCGCTCCAACCTGTTGGGCGCAGACAAGCGCATCACCAATTACGGCGGCGGCAACACCTCGGCCAAGGTTCTGGAAACCGACCCGCTGACGGGCGAAAAAGTCCGCGTCATGTGGGTCAAGGGCTCCGGCGGCGATGTCGGCACCATCAAGCTGGATGGCTTTGCCACGCTCTATCTCGACAAGCTGGAAGCGCTCAAGGGCATCTACAAGGGTGTGGAAGACGAAGACCGCATGGTCGGTTTTCTGCCTCACTGCACCTACAATCTCAACCCACGCGCGGCCTCCATCGACACGCCGCTACACGGCTTCGTACCGTTCGATCATGTCGATCACATGCACCCCGATGCGATCATCGCCATTGCCGCCTCGAAGAATTCAAAAGAACTCACTCAGCAGATTTTCGGCGATGACATCGGCTGGCTGCCATGGCGTCGCCCCGGCTTCCAGCTGGGTCTCGACCTCGAAGCCTTCGTCAAGGCGAACCCCACGGCCAAGGGCGTGGTGCTGGAAAGCCATGGGCTGTTTACGTGGGATAATGACGCAAAGAAATGCTACGAACTGACGCTTGAGATCATCAACAAGGCCATCGAGTGGTTTGCTAGGGAAACCGAGGGCAAGACCATTTTTGGTGGCGCGGTGGTGAAGAGCCTGTCACCGGAACAGCGCCGCGACATCGCAGCCCGCCTGATGCCGGAGATTCGTGGTCGCATCGGTCGTGAGGAGCGCAAGCTCGGTCATTTCGATGATCAGGATGCGGTGCTGGAGTTTGTCAATTCCAGGGATTTGAAGCCGCTCGGTGCGCTCGGCACATCCTGCCCGGACCATTTCCTGCGCACCAAAATCCGCCCGCTGATCCTCGATCTCGATACGGCAAAGCCGGATGTGGACGTGCTTCTGGCAGGTCTCGATCAGGCGCTGGAGGATTACCGCGCCGATTACGTCAGATATTACGAAAGCTGCAAACACGATAATTCGCCTGGAATGCGTGACCCGAACCCGGTGATCTTCCTCATCCCCGGCGTTGGCTTGCTGTCCTTCGCCAAGGACAAGGCGACGGCGCGCATCGCGGGTGAGTTTTACGTCAACGCCATCAATGTCATGCGCGGTGCGTCCACGGTTTCCGAATATCAGGGCCTGCCGGAGCAGGAAGCTTTCGACATCGAATACTGGCTGCTGGAAGAGGCAAAGCTTCAGCGCATGCCGAAACCCAAGAGCCTGGCAGGGCGCGTGGCCTTCATCACCGGCGGTGCCGGTGGCATTGGCCGTGCGACCGCGGAGCGCCTTGCAAATGAAGGTGCCTGCGTGGTGTTGGCGGATATCGATGAAGGCACCTTGGAAGCCACCAAGGGCGATTTCGAGAAGCGTTTTAGCACTGATGCGGTGCGTAGCGTTAAGCTGGATGTGACGAAGGAAGACGCCGTTCTCTCCGCCTTCACCCAGGCCAGCGTCGAATTCGGCGGCGTCGATATTCTGATATCCAACGCGGGCATTGCGTCCTCGGCACCGGTCGAGGAGACGACGCTTGCCATGTGGAACAAGAATATCGATATTCTCGCCACTGGCTATTTTCTGGTTTCGCGGGAAGCCTTCCGCCTGTTCCGCCGCCAGAACCTCGGCGGCAACATTGTCTTCGTCGCCTCCAAGAACGGCTTGGCTTCGTCGCCGAATGCATCGGCCTATTGCACGGCAAAGGCTGCGGAAATCCATCTGGCCCGCTGCCTTGCACTGGAAGGGGCCGATGCCGGCATCCGCGTCAATACGGTCAATCCTGATGCGGTTCTACGCGGCTCTAAAATCTGGAACGGGGAGTGGCGTGAACAGCGTGCGGCATCTTCCAAGATCGAAGTAACCGATTTGGAGGAACATTACCGCAAGCGCTCATTGTTGAAGCTGAATGTCTTGCCTGAAGACATTGCCGAAGCGATTTACTTCCTCGCTTCGGATGCCTCAGCAAAATCCACCGGCAACATCATCAATGTCGATGCTGGCAATGCGCAGAGCTTCACCCGCTAATCGCGGGTGAAAGACCTTTTATCGGCGCAGGATGACCCAAATGGCATGAATGATGCCGGGGATATATCCGCACAGCGTCAGGAGAATGTTGAGCCAGAACTGTAGGCCAAGGCCGACCTGAAGAAATACGCCGACCGGCGGCAGGAAAATGGCAAGTAGAATGCGAATAACGTCCACGATTGAATATCCCGTCTGTTTGTTTCCAGACACATAACGTGGGGAGCGCGGAATTGGTTCAATCGCGGGAGGAGAGGAACGGGAGGACAGCATGACCGAATTGAAAATAGCGGCAGATATCGTTGATCGCGAAAATGAAAAGCGCGCGAGCGCCCATCAGGCAGATTACGAGGCGCTGGGCGCGCATCTGGCGCGCCGCAACATTGATATCGAGGCGATCATCGCGCAGGTGTCAAAATTCTTCGTCGCCGTTCCCTCCTGGGGCGTCGGCACCGGCGGCACGCGCTTTGCCCGCTTCCCTGGCAAGGGAGAGCCACGCGGCATTTTCGACAAGCTGGACGATTGCGCCGTCATCAACCAGTTGACGGCGGCTACCCCTAATGTCTCCCTGCACATTCCCTGGGACAAGCAAGACCCGAAGAGGCTGAAAGCCCACGCAGATGCGCTCGGCCTTGGCTTCGATGCGATGAACTCCAACACGTTTTCGGACGCGGAGGGGCAGCAGCACTCTTACAAATACGGCTCGCTGAGCCACGCAGATGCGGCAACGCGCCAACAGGCGGTCGATCACAACATCGAATGTATCGAGATCGGTAACGCTCTCGGCTCAAAGGCGCTGACGGTGTGGGTGGGCGATGGCTCCAACTTCCCCGGCCAGAACAATTTCACCAAGAGCTTTGAGCGTTATCTCTCAGGAATGGCGAAGATTTATAAGGCGCTGCCGGATGACTGGCGCATCTTTTCCGAACACAAGATGTATGAGCCAGCCTTTTATTCGACGGTGGTGCAGGACTGGGGCACGAACTACCTCATCGCCAACACGCTGGGTGAAAAGGCCTTCTGCCTTGTCGATCTCGGCCATCACGCGCCCAACACCAATATCGAAATGATCGTCGCCCGCCTCATCCAGTTCGGCAAACTCGGCGGCTTCCATTTCAACGACAGCAAATATGGCGATGACGATCTGGATGCGGGCTCGATCGACCCCTACCGCCTGTTCCTCGTCTTCAACGAACTTGTCGATGCCGACCACCGCGGCGTCGAAGGTTTTCATCCAGCGCACATGATCGACCAGTCGCACAATGTGACCGACCCCATAGAAAGCCTCATCTCCAGCGCCAACGAAATCCGCCGCGCCCATGCGCAGGCGCTTCTGGTGGACCGCACGGCCCTCGATGGCTTCCAGCAGGAAAACGATGCTCTTATGGCATCTGACACGCTGAAGCGCGCCTACCGCACCGACGTCGAGCCTATTCTTGCTGAAGCGCGCAGAAGATCACGCGGTGCCCTAGACCCTGTCGCCACCTACCGCGCCAGCGGTTACCGCGCCAAGGTCGCAGCCGAACGCCCGGAATCCAAAAGCGGCAGCGGCGGCATCATCTGATCCCATTCAGGTAACGCAGTAAACCTTAACAAACGAAGGCACGCCAAAGCGTGCCTTCACGCTTTCATAACCAAATATGTCCGTCGTTAAAGAAATGTGTTTTTCGCCCCATCATCTTCACATTCACGTTTATGTTAGGGACGCATGAAACAACAAATAGACAGATCAGGCCTGATATTCGTAGCGCTGCTGTGCGTGCTCGTAGGCATCGTGGTGAGCATCGCATTCCTGAACGGCGACAGGCAGCTTTCGCCACAAAGTCAGGACGGGACGTTGATACCGAGAACGACGACCCAGCCGCAGCAGTGATTAGCCTTCCCTTTGTCCGGTGATGCGCTCCAAATTCGCGAAGTCGATGACGGTTAAATGCTTGTCCTGTGTCGTGATGACAACAACGCCATCAATGACTGACCGAAACTGACCGTACGCTATTACACACTGATCACTGATCGCGGATATCTACTTACCGGATTCTTTATCCTTCTTCGCCTGATCGTGGTGCCACTTAATGGCGTAAAACATTCCCACACCCAAAACGATAATTTTGAGCGGCAACAGAACTACAGGGAACCAATCGACCCAATCCCCATCCATCATCTTTATCACTTCCAGACGGTATCGAAGGAATAATGCTATCTCTAGACTCTCGCTTTAACAATTTGTCTTCTTGCCGCAGCCCAGCGCCCGCTAACCCGCCGCCACTATCTAATGCCGGTTTATTCGGTCTTGAAGTGCGGCAATAACGGCATGCAAGAACTCGTTATGCCGGAGGCTTGAAGTTGCCATCACACTCTTTTCCAGCCGGTCGTGAATCTTGTTCATGAACCCGACATGGTCGAAACTATGGGCGGCAATGTTTACCTCGACCTCTTCCATATAGTGAGAAAGGTGCGGGCCCAGTTCCAGGTTTGCATCTGTCTGGTAGTGGGCCGCCATTCGCTCTGCAAGTGTCCCCATCTGGACGTAAGGGCCATAGTTCTCGCTCATTCGCTCTCCTTTTCTAACGTGAGCAAAGTACATAGGCGCGGTTGCTTGTGAGAACGAGGTGTTTCCTCTGTCCGTCGCGCAAACGTTATCTGATCGTTTCGGCTTTGCTGTGTGGGTATCGCTGCTTTGGCAGTTGCCAACGAAAAAGGCTCCGTTGTAGCGAACAAGAATGTTCCACTGTGGAAGCCGGAAGCAAGTCTTTGATTTTCAAGGAAACTGGTGCCGCTTGCAGGACTCGAACCTGCGACCCCATCATTACGAATGATGTGCTCTACCACCTGAGCTAAAGCGGCGTACCAAGCGCCGGAAAGCTGTCGGCGCTGTATAATATGGCGGGCTGATACAGGCATTGGGCCCGGATTTCAAGTCTTGAATATCGCTTGGCTCAAAAATCAGCCGTCTCTGTTCGATATCAGTTGCAAAGGCGTGATTTGGCCGTGGTGTACTCGGACGCGAGGCGGTCGACCAGAGCGGAGACGGGTTCGACGGCTTTTACGGCACCCACGCCTTGGCCTGCGCCCCAGATGTCTTTCCACGCTTTCGCGCCGCTGGTTGGTGCTCCGAAATCCATCTTGGAGGGGTCGGCCACCGGCAGATTATCGGGGTCCATGCCCGCGGCGAGGATGGAGGCTTTCATGTAATTGCCGTGAATTCCGGTGAAGTAGTTGGAGTAGACGATGTCGCTGGCCTGCGCTTCCACGATGGCCTGTTTGTAGGCATCACTTGCCCTTGCCTCTGTCGTGGCGATGAAGGGAGAGCCTATATAGGCCATGTCCGCACCCATGGCTTGGGCCGCGAGAATGGCACCGCCATTGGAGATGGCACCTGCTAGAAGTAAGGGGCCGTCGAACCATTCACGGATTTCCTGGACCAGCGCGAATGGTGATAGCGTGCCGGCATGGCCGCCAGCGCCGGTGGCGACCGCAATCAGCCCGTCTGCACCCTTGCGGATGGCGGAGCTGGCATGGCGGTTGTTGATGACATCATGCAGCACGATCCCGCCATAGGAGTGGATGGCGGCGTTGACTTCCGGCACGGCACCCAGCGACGAGATGACGATCGGCACCTTGTATTTGACGCACAGGCCAAGATCGTGCTCCAGCCGTTTGTTGGACGTATGGACGATCTGGTTGACCGCAAAGGGTGCCGCCGGTCTTTCCGGGTTTGCCGCATTATGAGCAGCCAAATCCTCGGTCATCATCGCCAGCCATTCGTCCAGCTGGCTTTCCGGGCGGGCGTTCAAAGCGGGAAACGAACCAACGATGCCTGCCTTGCATTGCGCCAGTGTCAATTCGGGATGAGAGATGATGAACAGGGGCGAGGCGACAACCGGCAGTCGAAGATTGTCCCTGAGTACGGACGGCAGCATGTTTCCTCCCATGAATGACGTTTACGCGCACGTAAGATGTAGCGAAGCCGATGTGGTATGAAAAGAGAAAAAGAATACGACCGCCGCCACGTGCATCGCCCCCGGCCCCTTCCAGAGGGCGAGTCGGGGAAATCGCTGGATTTCGAGCGCTCTTCAATGCTTTTCCCCAAGCCATTCCGCTGTTTGTGAAATACATCGCTTGCGATTGGCCAAGCGAGTCGTTACCGAATCGTAAACAACATGGCGCAATGCCGCAGACGCTTTTTGCATGGCAAGAAAAGGACGGGTCGTGAGCGGACTGGAAACGGCAATCAGGAATGCCCTGGAAAAATCGGACAGATCGAGCGCCGAGGTGCGCGCGCGGATCTACCAATCGTCGCGGCAGGCGCTGGAAGCGGGTTTGCGCAAGCAGGGCATAGAAGACCCCGAGGTGGTGGCGCAGCAGCGCCAGCGGCTCGAGACGCTCGTCCATGCTATCGAAAGCGAAGAGCGAAATCGTCTGCTCAATGTGGTTGAAGATCACGTTCGGCGTGAAGCAGCCCGTGCACCGGCTGCTCCGTCTCCTGTCCGCCAGGTTCCGCCAACCATCTCTTCCGCACAGAGTGAGGACGATGTGCTGCCAGTCGAGGCGGAGTTGAGGGGAGACGTTTCCGAGGAGACGACGACCGATCACGACACCGGAGATTTTCGTGCCGACCGTGGCGTGGTCGCGCCGGATGCCCGATCCGCGTCGGACGCGAATATGGGGTCTCTTGCCTTCACGCCACAGCGCGCAGCCAAAGCGCGGCGCAAAAAGCGGCTGGTCGCCCGGCTGTTCATTTATTTTACCCTGTTGGCGTTTCTAGGTTTCGGCGCGTGGTGGGTCTATAGTTCCGGCCTGCTGCTCAGCCCTGCCGAGCGCGATACCGGCGTTCCCAATCCGCCGCCTGAAGTGCAGTCGGAAGATTTCACCGGCGCGGAAGCCAAGCCGGAGCCGAGCCTTGAAGCCGGGCGCGGCTTTTCCGATGCCTGGAACGAGATTTTCAATGCTGACAGAGGCAATAGCGGCCTGCAAGCAGGCTCTCTGGCCGCGATCGAGGGTATTTCCACACCTGCGGGCAAGGCCGTGCGGCTGACGTCGCGTGTGGCGGAGGCAGACGGCAACGTCAGCATTGCGGTGCCGACAGAAGTGCTGCGCGAGATGGCCGGGAAATCCTCGACCATCGCCATTACGTTGCAATCTTCCAGCGACCGGCAGACGCAGCTGTCCATCAGCTGTGATTTCGGCAGCCTTGGAGATTGCGCCCGCCACCGGTTCACGGCAACGCCCGAGCGCGCCGATATGCTGATCAACGTCTCATTCGACCGGACGCTGGCCCCCAATAGTCCCGGTCGCATCGTCATCAACAGCGATATCGATGGCAACGGCCGCCCGGTCAATCTCTACTCCGTGCGGATTCTACCTGGGGAGTAATGCAGCTCCCAATGTCTTTCCCTCATTCCTGTGACAAGCACAGGAATGAGACGGCGGGCGGCGATCGCAACGCCAAGACAGTGAATGTCTTTCCCCGCCGGTTAGACTACTTCAAGAAATCCGGACCAAACCCCAGAATCTTGCCATCGATATCGCCAATCACCTTCTTGTCCTTGCCGTCATAATCCAGTGACGTCAGAATGTGTTTGATGAGGTTGATGCGGGCGCGACGTTTGTCGTTGGCGTGAATCACGGTCCAGGGAGCGTCTTCAATGTGGGTCTTCTCCAGCATCAGGTCACGCATGGCGGTGTAATCGTCCCACTTGGTCAGTGCGGCGATGTCCATGTCGGAAAGCTTCCAGGATTTCAGCGGGCTATGACGGCGGTCATGAAAACGGTCGAGCTGGGTTTCGCGACCCGTATCCAGCCAGAACTTGAACAGATAGGTGCCCTCGTGGACCACCATTTTTTCAAGCCGGGGCGTTTCCTTGAGGAAGCGCTTGTGCTCCTCCGGGGTACAGAAGCCCATGATCGGCTCGACGCCTGCCCGATTATACCACGAGCGGTCGAACATCACGAATTCGCCAGCGGTTGGAAAATGCGAGATATAGCGCTGGAAATACCACTGACCGCGTTCGGTTTCCGTTGGTTTGGTCAGCGCAACGACGCGCGCATTACGGGGGTTGAGATATTCCTTGATGACCGAGATGACCCCGCCCTTTCCGGCGGCATCACGTCCTTCGAACACTGACATCACACGCTTGCCGGTTGCCTGCAACCAGTTTTGCACTTTCACGAGCTCGATCTGTAGCGCCTCAAGCGTCTCGTCATACTCGTCGCGGTTCATCTTCTTGTCGTAGGGATAGCCGCCGGCGGAGAGCTTTTTGTCTTCAACCCAGTCCGGCAGAACCGGATCGTCAATATTGAAAATGCGGGTTTTGCCCCCGATTTGAAGTTCAACCGAACGGTCCTTGGCGTTTTCGCTCATCATGGCTCCCTGGGGTGTGGTGTTTCAGATCGGCGTCGTGGCATTGCGTTGATACAGGCTGTGGAAAAGACATAGTGATGAATCTTTGTCATGAAAGAGGGATAAAAGGTTTTGATGCGTTGATTTCGGCGTAGAAGAAAAGTGGACGACGATGGCAATCATGGAAGGTGGAGACTCATTGGGGCGATATTTGCATAGGCTTCGCAGAAGCTGGCTGCCCATTCTGGTCGTCACCATGCTCGCCGCCGTGACGCTTTCGGAATTGCGCTCGCCCTATGTTCCTCTGTTTCTCTGGTTGGGTGCGGTGCTCGCCATTCTGGCAATCAGCTCTGGCGCTGTGGTGAGATTGCCCCGGCAACATACTGCTGATGTTGTGGCTGAGGAGGAGCCGACCGTCAGTGAAAGCCAGATCGCCGGTGTGCGTTCCGGCCTTGCGGTCCTCGATACGCCGGTTTTCATTCTGGATCGCAACGCCAGCGTCCTGTTTGAAAACAATGCCGCGGACCGGGCCTTCGGAACGCTAGCGGTCGGCTCGCACATTTCCGGACGACTACGCTCTCCGGGTCTGCTGGATGTCATTCGCGAAACCATTGCCACGGGGCAACCCAATCAGGTCGAGCATTCCGAGAGATTACCTTCCGAGCGCGTCTTCATCGTCAGCATCGCGCTGGCTGAAATGCAAGGGCAGGCCAGCGCGCCGCTCTATATCCTCTCTTTCCGTGATGTCTCCGAGCTTCGCCGGATCGACCGCATGCGCAGCGACTTCGTTGCCAATGCCAGCCATGAGCTGCGCACGCCTTTGGCTTCGCTGCGAGGCTTTATCGAAACCATGCAGGGTCCAGCCCGTGATGATCCAAAGGCACGCGAGCGGTTTCTGGGCATCATGCTGGATCAGGCAACCCGCATGAGCCGCCTGGTCGATGATCTGATGTCGTTGTCTCGGCTGGAGTTGCGTGCGAATATCGCGCCGGATCAAAAGGTCGATCTGGTGCCGTTGCTGGGGCATGTGCGGGACTCGCTTCTGCCTCTGGCGCAGGACCTCGACATCACCATCAATCTGCATGTGCCGGAACAAAAGGTCGAAGTGACCGGTGATCGTGACGAGTTGGTGCAGGTGTTCCAGAACCTTGTCGAAAATGCCTGCAAATACGGCCAGGACGGCAAGGTGGTAGACGTGTTTTTGCGCGTCGATGCCGGAAAACCTGTCGAAGTCAGCGTGGTGGACAAGGGGCCTGGCATTCCCGCAGAGCATGTTCCGCGCCTGACCGAGAGATTTTACCGCGTCAGCGTTGCGGACAGCCGCTCTAAAAAAGGCACCGGTTTGGGCCTTGCAATCGTCAAGCATATCCTCACCCGCCACCGCGCCCGGCTGATTATCCGCTCGGAGCTTGAGGTCGGAACGGACTTTACCGTCAGATTTTGACATATAACGCTTTCGTCATACGTACACTTTAAAAATAATAATTTAAAATCAATGATTTAGACTGTCACAAATACTTCACTGAAGTGACATAAAAGGGTGTTGCAAGACTGATTAAGAAGAGGCGCCGGGGCAGCCCAAGTTGGGTGAGAGGGTAACACTCCTGCCGGCAGCGTCCACAAATGCCCACCGCGGGCACCCTACGGGAGATTCACATGAATATCGTTAAATTGTCCGCAGCTGCCTTGGTGGCTTCTGTCGCTTTTGCCGGCGCCGCCGCTGCTCGCGACCAGATCCAGGTTGCCGGTTCCTCCACCGTTCTGCCTTACGCAAAGATCGTTGCTGAAACGTTTGCTGAAACCTTCCCTGACTTCAAGGCTCCAGTTGTCGAGTCCGGCGGTACAGGCGGTGGTCTGAAGGCATTCTGCTCCGGCGTTGGTGAAGGCACCATCGACATCGCAAACGCTTCGCGTCCAATCAAGGCTGACGAACTTGCAGCCTGCAAGACGGCTGGCGTGACTGACGTTCAGGAAGTCAAGATCGGTTACGACGGTATCGTCTTCGCCATGGACAAGTCCAACAAGGACGTCAAGCTTGAGCCAAAGGACCTGTATCTCGGTCTCGCTGCTGAAGTCGTCAAGGACGGCAAGCTTGTTGCCAACCCTTACAAGAAGTGGTCGGAAATCAACAAGGAACTGCCAGACGTAGCGATCGCTGCTTACATTCCTGGTTCCAAGCACGGCACACGCGAAGTCTTCGAAGAGAAGATCATGGCTGATGGCTGCAAGGAAGCGAAAGCAACCGACGCTCTCAAGACCCTCGTTCCTGACGCCAAGCAGGCTGCTGCAAAGTGCATCGCAGTTCGTAAGGACGGCGCTGCTGTCGACATCGACGGCGACTACACAGAAACGCTCGCTCGTATCGACGCCAACAAGACCGGCCTCGGTGTATTTGGCCTCGCATTCTACGAAAACAACAAGGACAAGCTGAAGGTTGCGACCGTCAGCGGCGTTGTTCCTTCCACTGAAACCGTTGCAAGCGGCAAGTACCCTGTTTCCCGCCCACTGTTCTTCTACGTCAAGAAGGCACATGTCGGCGTTATCCCGGGCCTCAAGGAATATGTAGAGTTCTTCACCTCTGACGAGATGATCGGCCCTGACTCTCCACTGGCCAACTACGGCCTGGTTGCTGCACCGGAAGCTGAGCGCAAGGAAATCCGCGCGCAGTTCGAAGCTGGCAAGATCATGTAATCTTCTCGGAGGGCGCGGCATCCGTCGCGCTCTCCACCCCATCTCCGCCGGCAAGGTCTGCGTGGGTTGATAGGTCCTATTTATCGTATGGCGAAGATGTCGATAAATACGACGTATCTACCCGGAATGCCGAAGCCAAAAGGAAATACGGCACCTGTCGCGAAACCACTGGGCCCATAAGGTCCAAGACGGTTTTCGGATGATCCGATGTTCAAATAACAAAGCTGCCTGATACCGCATCCCCGCTCATGATGCGCCGAGGAAAGTCTCCATGAACACATCCATACTTTTGCTTATATTGGTGCTGATCGGCATTGCCAGTTATGTGCTTGGCTCGCGCCGTGCCATTGCGCTGGCGGGTGCTCGTCCGTCAGCCATGCATTCCCGACCGGGCTATCATGGCTCCTACGTTCTGGTCTGGGCCGTTCTTCCATCTGCGTTTATTCTGGCGCTCTGGTTGGCCGTTAGCCCGCTTGTCATCACATCGGCCGTACGCGGTGCCTTTCCAGATGACATCAAGGCGCAATCCGAAGCGCAACAGAGCCTCAGCTATGGTATGGTCGGCTCGATTGCGCGCGGCCTGCAGCGTCTGACACCGGAAGAATTTGCACAGGCGAAAGCCGATCCTGCCACGCTTCGCCCTCTGCTGGGTGCAAAGGGTGTGGCGATTGCGGGCGATCCTCAGCCTTACATGGTCGAGGCGGCTGAAACGCTCAACACGATGACGGCAGCCAGCCGCATCGGAATGGTCGTGATCGTACTGGGTGCTGCGATCGCTGGTGCGTTCTACGCCATGCGCGGCATCGCGCCACGGTTCCGGGCGCGTAACAATGTCGAGAAGGTCATTCTCGCCGCATTGCTGCTGGCATCGTCCATTGCCATCCTCACCACCGTCGGCATCGTGTTGTCGATGCTGACAGAAGCCATTCAGTTCTTCAATATGGTCCCGGCCCATGAGTTCTTCTTCGGCACGGTTTGGGACCCACGCTTTGCGGCTGCCGGTTCCTCCGATAGTGCTGGCCAGTTCGGCCTTATACCGCTGCTCGCAGGCACTCTCTATATCGGTTTCGTGGCCATGCTCGTTGCCGTTCCCGTCGGGCTTTTCTCGGCCATCTATATGGCGGAATATGCCAGCCCTCGCTTCCGTTCGGTCGCAAAACCGCTTCTAGAAGTTCTGGCCGGCATTCCAACCATTGTCTACGGCTTCTTCGCGCTCACGACCGTTGGTCCGTTCCTTCGCGATATTTCCTCGCAGATCAGCGGCCTGACGACCGGCGACTACACCAACTTCATCCAGGCACAGAGCGTCATCACCGCCGGCTTCGTCATGGGCATCATGCTGATCCCCTATGTCTCGTCGCTGTCGGACGACATCATCACCGCCGTTCCTCGCACGCTTCGCGATGGTTCGCTGGGGCTTGGTGCCACGCGCTCGGAAACCGTCAAGAAGGTCATCCTTCCTGCGGCTCTTCCCGGCATCGTCGGTGCCATCCTGATGACGGCCTCGCGCGCCATCGGCGAAACCATGATCGTGGTGCTGGCTGCCGGTGTTGCCGCCCGCCTGCAACTCAATCCGTTCGAGCCGATGACCACGGTCACCGTCAAGATCGTCAGCCAGTTGACGGGCGACCTTGAGTTCACCTCGCCGCAGACACTGGTTGCCTTTGCGCTTGGCATCACTCTCTTTGCCATCACGCTATGCCTCAATATCTACGCGCTCTACATTGTGCGCAAATACCGGGAGCAGTACGAATGACCGACGTCGTTACTCCGGGCGCCATCGCCCCAGCCGCAACGAAGAAGGTCCGGCGCGATATCGGCATCAAACGCCGCTATGCCTCCGAGCGCCGCTTCCGCACCTACGGTCTTGCCGCCATCACCTTCGGCCTGCTGTTTCTGTTTCTTCTGCTTTGGTCGGTTGTCGGCAAGGGCTATACGGCGTTCCAGCAGACCATGATCACGGTTCCGGTCGAGTTCTCTGAACAGATCATCGATCCTGACAATGTCCGCGCCCAGAACCCGGCAAAGCTGGCGACGGCCAACTATCCCGTCATCGCTCGCAATGCGGTTGCAAAGGCACTCGGCGTATCGCTGGATGACCGCACGGCCCTGCGCTCCGTCAACGCCCTGATCTCGGATAGCATCCGCGCTCAGCTGCGCGACGTCGTGGTCAAGGATCCGAGCATTATCGGCACCACGCGCACGGTTTCTCTTCTGGCGTCGGGTGATCTCGACAGCGCCGTCAAGGGCCAGATCGATCTGTCCGTCAACGAAGCCAACCGCCGCATTTCGGATCAGCAACTCGGCTGGGTCAAGCAACTGACCGATGCTGGCCAGCTTGCCAAGCAGTTCAACACCGGCATCTTCTTCAACGGCGCATCCAGCCGTCCGGAAGCATCGGGCGTCGGCGTCGCATTGATCGGCTCCTTCTATATGATGATGATCGTGCTGGTGCTGTCGCTGCCCATCGGTGTCGCCGCGTCCATCTATCTGGAAGAATTCGCGCCGAAGAACCGTCTGACGGATCTCATCGAGGTCAATATCAACAACCTCGCTGCCGTTCCTTCGATCGTTTACGGTCTGCTCGGTCTGTCTGTCTTCATCAACTTTCTGGGTTTCCCGCGTTCAGCCTCGCTGGTCGGCGGTCTGGTGCTGACATTGATGACGCTGCCGACCATCATCATCGCCACCCGCGCGGCGTTGAAAGCCGTGCCACCATCCATCCGTGCTGCGGCTCTTGGCCTTGGCGCGTCGAAAATGCAGACGATTTTCCACCATGTCCTGCCGCTTGCCATGCCCGGTATTCTCACCGGTACCATCATCGGCCTGGCGCATGCTCTTGGCGAAACCGCTCCCCTGCTGCTCATCGGCATGGTCGCCTTCGTCGCGAATTATCCGACAACACCCATGGACCCATCTACGGCCCTGCCGGTGCAGATTTACATGTGGGCGAACGAAGCAGAACGTGCCTTTGTTGAGCGAACATCTGGCGCTATCATCATCCTGCTCATGTTCCTCATCGTCATGAATGTTGGCGCAATTCTGTTGCGTCGCCGCTTTGAACGGCGCTGGTAGAGGGAGCTAAGGCTATGAACATGTTGTCGGAAGCAGCAGTTGAAAAGGCGCTGGACAAGAAAATGAATGAAGTTTCGTATAAGATGATCGGCAAGGACGTTTCCGTCTATTACAGCGAGAAACGTGCTCTCTACGATGTGAACCTCAACGTTCGCGAAAACACCGTTACAGCTCTGATCGGTCCGTCCGGTTGCGGCAAGTCGACGTTCCTGCGCACCTTGAACCGCATGAACGACACGATCGATGGTTGCCGCGTTGCCGGCAAGATCACGCTCGATGAAGAAGATATTTACGATCCGATCATCGATGTGGTGGAACTGCGTGCCCGCGTCGGCATGGTGTTCCAGAAGCCGAACCCGTTCCCGAAGACGATCTATGAAAACATCGCCTATGGTCCGCGCATCCACGGTCTCGCCCGCAACAAGGCCGACATGGACCAAATCGTAGAAGCCAGCCTGCAGAAGGCCGGTCTTTGGAACGAAGCGAAGGATCGCCTGCACGAATCCGGTACCGGTCTGTCCGGCGGTCAGCAGCAGCGTCTTTGCATCGCCCGCGCCATTGCCGTTTCGCCTGAAGTCATCCTCATGGATGAGCCCTGCTCGGCGCTGGACCCGATTGCGACTGCCAAGGTCGAGGAGCTGATCCACGAGCTGCGCGCAAACTACACCATCGTCATCGTGACCCACTCCATGCAGCAGGCGGCCCGCGTGTCTCAGCGTACCGCCATGTTCCACCTCGGCCATCTGGTCGAAGAGAACGATACCGACAAGATGTTCACGAACCCGGATGATCAGCGCACGCAGGACTACATCATGGGTCGCTTCGGCTGATCCCGTCGTCTGTTGTGTGATGAGACATCCACGCCAACCCGCTTGAGCCTGGTCAGGCTTGCGGGGCGGCGTCACGAAACTGGAGAATTCGACCATGCCGACACATTCCCACATCATGTCCGCCTATGATGACGAGTTGAAGTTCCTCACCCGCCGGATCGCCGAAATGGGTGGCCTTGCCGAACAGATGTGCGCCGACGCCGTGCGTGCGCTCGTCAATTCGGACTCTGCACTGGCGCAGAAGGTGATCTCGGACGACACAATTCTGGACCACGCCGAACGCGAAATCGGCGACAAGGCGATTGTTACCATCGCCAAGCGGCAGCCAATGGCCGCAGACTTGCGCGAAGTCATCGGGACGCTGCGCATCGCAGCCGATCTCGAGCGCGTGGGCGATCTTGGCAAGAACACCGCCAAGCGTGTTCTGGCCGTTTCCGGCACCGGCGTTCCGCGCAAGCTGGCGCGTGGCATCGAGCATCTTTCAGAGCTGGCTCTGGTTCAGCTCAAGGAAGTCCTCGACGTTTACTCGACCCGCTCCGTGGAAAAGGCCCAGGCCATCCGTGAACGCGACGAAGAAATCGACGCGATGTACACATCGCTGTTTCGCGAATTGCTGACCTATATGATGGAAGATCCGCGCAACATAACCACCTGCACGCATCTTCTCTTCTGCGCCAAGAACATTGAGCGCATCGGTGACCACGCCACCAACATCGCCGAAACCATCTACTACATGGCCACCGGCAGCCAGCCGGAAGGCGAACGTCCGAAGGACGATAGTTCCAACACGCTCGGCGCAGTCACCGAGTGAATTCCTTATAAGACTGGCGGAGTCCCTAGCCATGGTGCCGAAAATCGCAGTTGTCGAAGATGAAGAGGCGTTGAGCGTTCTTCTTCGATACAATCTGGAATCCGAAGGTTACGACGTGGATACGATTCCGCGTGGTGACGAGGCGGAAATCCGCTTGCAGGAACGCACACCGGATCTTTTGATCCTGGATTGGATGCTGCCGGGCGTTTCCGGCATCGAGCTTTGCCGCCGTCTGAGAATGCGCCCTGAAACCGAACGGCTGCCGATCATCATGTTGACGGCACGCGGTGAGGAGAGCGAGCGGGTGCGCGGTCTGGCCACCGGTGCCGACGACTACGTGGTCAAGCCCTTCTCCACGCCAGAACTGATGGCGCGGGTCAAGGCAATGTTGCGCCGTGCCCGTCCGGAGGTTCTGTCTTCGGTTCTGAAATGCGGCGATATCGAGCTGGATCGCGAAACCCACCGCGTTCACCGCAAGACCCGTGAAGTGCGCCTCGGGCCAACCGAATTCCGCCTGCTGGAATTCCTGATGGTGTCTCCCGGTCGGGTTTTCTCGCGCTCCCAACTGCTCGATGGCGTCTGGGGTCACGATATCTATGTGGATGAACGCACTGTAGACGTTCATGTCGGCCGCCTGCGCAAGGCGCTCAACTTCTCCAACATGCAGGATGTCATCCGCACCGTGCGCGGTGCGGGTTATTCCATGGAAGCCTGATATGGGGCAGGGAGCATTGGTTTGCTCCCACTAAAAACCGAGATGCGTCACGCTAAGCTAAATATAACACCGCTCCGAAAGGGGCGGTGTCTTGCGTTATCTTGCCCCTTGAAAGTACCATCAAAGCCCTTTCGGGCCGGGCTTTTGGGATCGATATGAAAATCCCGTCAAACCCTAAATTGAAAATTTCGGAATTATAAGTTTGACTATAGGGCGATAACCGTCTATCAATGGCTCATCGATCTTTTGCTTGCTGAGCTTTGGTTACCGCGCGATTAGCACCGCGCTTTGAACTAACCCTTCCTTTCAAAAAAATCGCTGTACTCGCACGTAGGGCTTCTGTCCTGCGATCTATAACATATGCTTTGAAAGGGTTCATTATGACCACAGGCACAGTAAAATGGTTTAACTCCACCAAGGGCTTCGGCTTCATTCAGCCTGACAACGGCGGCACAGACGCATTCGTACACATCTCCGCTGTAGAGCGTGCAGGTATGCGCGAAATCGTTGAAGGCCAGAAGCTGAGCTACGACCTTGAGCGCGACAACAAGTCGGGCAAAATGTCTGCTTGCAACCTGCAGGCTGTATAATACGGAATCTGCTTTCCATTGACCACGGATGTACTGGCACTGTTGAAAGCATGAGACCAATCGAGGTCAGGCAGGTTGCCTGGCCTTTTTTTGTGCCGCTCGGCGGCCAAGCGCTTGAAGGTATTGCATCGTCGAGATGCACGAATACGCTTCAGGGACTAAATCTGCGTATCGTTCTTTTTAAAAAATCGATTCCGATTTTCAGTGCGATGCGGTAAGAAGGGAAATCCATGTCTGACGCTCACAGCAAATCTCGCAAGCAGGCTGAAATCGCCTTCGGTGCCACGCAATCGCAGTTTTTTGCGCGCGGCCGTGCCGTTGATGAACTCAACTCCATTGCCCAGGCTCGCGACGAAAAGACCATCCGGTTGCGCGAAGCGCGCCTTGCGAAAGAACTGGACGACAGCATGAAGCCCGCAATCATCCCAACGAAACGCGCCAAAAAATCCTGACCCCCGGTCGGCGTGACGCATCAACTGGAATAGAGATTTGAGAAACACTAGAAATATCAAGAACAACGAAGTTTCCGAACGTCGCGGCGCTGCCGCGGAAGCCAAGGCCGCCATGTTGAAGGCCTATCGCGAAGCCAAGGAAGCTGCCGCACCGACACTCGAAGCGAAGCAGGCGGAGCAGATTGCTGTTGCCGAAGCACGCAGAGCGCGTCAGGCTGAACGAGACGCGCAGAAGCGCGAAGAAAAACTTCGCCTTGAGGCAGAGGCCGCGGAACGCGAAGCCGAGCTTGCAGCTGCTGCAAATGCTGAAGAAGACGCCCGCAAGGCGGCTGAAAAAAATCGTATCGCCCGCGTCGTTGAAGACGAAGCGGCCCGCAAGGCAGAACGCGACCGTCGTTACGCCAACCGCAAGGCCCGCCAGGGCTGAAGCATTCACCCGGGATCCAGCAGCCGTTCATGCGAAGGGCTGCGATCCGGCGGGCTGGATCATCTCATCGCCGTGCTGCCGAAGCACGTTGCGCCCTGCGGCTGACTCCGCAGGCAGGCCTTGCGCCTTGCAGGAGCCGTCGAGGACGTTTCCACCAAAATGCCCCTCCATCTGTCGTGACATTCTCTCTCAAAATATAATAGCTTATGTGGCTGTGAGACACAGTGCTGGACGGATGACATGAGCACATGGCGTCGGAAGGCTATCGAGGCCGCACCGGATATTCGCAAACAAATCGAGCAGGCCTGGTCGCCAGTGGCGGCGTGGATAGAGCTGCGCGTGTTGTTTGAAGACTCCATGAAAAGCGGCGACATCGAAAAGCCCCGCCTTATCCTGGATTACGCACGCTATTGTCTCACAGCACCGCATAACGAGATCAAAACCGCCGTCGCCGTCGGCTTTATCGAACATTTGGCTGAAGACGACGAGGTACGAAACCGCCTCCCGGAGCTTATCACTGCGCAAGACGTGCACGAGTGGCGCGACATCTTGGCTTATCACAGCGATCGCGGGGTGATCTATGCGCTGAGTAAAGCTTGCCTGCGCCAGCGGAAGCACGCGGAAATTTCCAGGCATTAAAAAAGCGGGCCAATGGCCCGCTTTCCTCTTAAAGTTCTGTAGCCTTTAGGCTCTGCGGCGTTCGCTGACAGGCTGGTAGGCCATCTTCGCGTGGAACTTGCAGTAGGGCGACGACTCGTGGGATTCGCAGCCGCAGAAGTGGAAATCGTCCTTCAGCGGGTCGCCGACAGGCCATTTGCAGGTGCGTTCGGTCAACTCGGTCAATGTCAGGCGAAGAGATGTCGGCAGCGATGCGTTGCTGACGGGAACATATTCCAAAACCTGCGCGGTATCGACGCCCATCTCGTCCTTCAGCGCCGTTGCGCCCGCGGTACGGATGGTCGGACGGGCAGTGGCGGGGCGTGCCTGGAAGTTTGTTGCGCGAGGTGCGGCAGCAGCGGCTGCGGGACGCTTGGCGGCAGGACGTGTCGTTGCAACCGTGCCACCAGCTTTCGCCCGGCCCGGAAGGTTCAAGCGGTGCACTTTACCGATGACGGCGTTGCGGCTGACGCCGCCGAGCTGCGCTGCGATTTGGCTGGCGCTCAGTCCCTCGGACCACAGGCGCTTCAGTCTTTCGACTCGTTCATCAGTCCAGTTCATACCGCTTCTCCGCTCGTCGCGCAGGCAGAATCTTGCTCTATGCCATGGAGCAAACCACGCGCAGAGCATCCGCCAGATTTTAGGTGACTAGTTCCGCCGCTTGCGTTCTAGTAATTGAGAGTTAACCTAATCGTCGGCAGACTCCGTGACAAGAGTCGGGAGAATCATCTGGAATCGATTTTCCGGTTTTCCCCAACTTGCTTCATCCGTGAGTCAGAAAAGCAACACCTTGTGGGCGCCAAATTCAGCTCTACCATGGCTTGAGAAGGCCGCAACAGGCGGACATTTGTTGACATCGGCAGGGGAAGTGACAATAGTGCGCGCGACGTACAAGAATACCCCAAGCCGCCGCGAGGCGGCATTTTTGATTTTCAGGCACGGGATGACCGATAAGCCCTATTGATAGCGCTTTTGCGCAGGGAGTGCTGCAGCCATGGCCGACACCACGCCATTGTTCGATACGTTTTCCAGAGCCCCTTTGCGCTTCGAGCGCGGCGAGGGTGTATGGCTCGTGACCGAGAGCGGCGAGCGATATCTGGATTTCGGCGCGGGCGTCGCGGTCACGTCGGTCGGTCACAGCCATCCGCATATGGTGGATGCTCTGAAGGGGCAGGCCGAGAAGGTCTGGCACCTGTCCAATCTCTATGAGGTTCCGGGCCAGGAAACATTGGCCAAGCGGCTGACGGATGCAACTTTTGCGGACAAGGTCTTCTTCACCAATTCGGGTGCAGAAGCACTGGAATGCGCAATCAAGACCGCGCGTCGTTACCATTATACCCACGGCAATCCCGAGAAGTTCCGCATCATCACCTTCGAAGGTGCGTTCCACGGGCGCACATTGGCGACCATCGCCGCTGGCGGTCAGCCGAAATACATCGAAGGTTTCGGCCCGAAGGTCGAAGGCTTCGATCAGGTGCCGTTCAACGATCTGGAAGTACTGAAAGCAGCGATCGTTCCGGAAACGGCGGCGTTGCTCATCGAGCCTATTCAGGGTGAGGGCGGCGTTCGTCCGGTTGCGCCGGAGTTTCTGCGGGAGTTGCGCGCACTGTGCGAAGAGCACGGCCTGTTGCTGATCTTTGACGAAGTGCAGACGGGCGTTGGCCGCACAGGCAAGTTCTTTGCCTATGAGTGGTCGGGCGTAACGCCGGATATCATGGCTATTGCCAAGGGAATCGGCGGCGGCTTCCCGTTCGGTGCCTGCCTTGCCACAGCAGAGGCCGCATCCGGCATGACGGCTGGCGTTCACGGCACGACCTATGGCGGCAATCCGCTGGCCATGGCCTGCGGTAACGCCGTGCTGGATATCGTTCTGGCTGAGGGCTTTCTCCAGCACGTGCGCGATGTCACGCTGGTGTTCCGTCAGGGGCTTGCCTCGCTAAAGGATCGTTATCCCGATGTGATCGAGGAAATTCGCGGCGAGGGGCTGCTGATCGGCGTCAAGGCGAAGGTTCCGTCGTCTGATCTGCTGCATGCCATTCGTGCCGAGCACCTTCTGGGTGTTCCAGCTGGCGATAACGTCATCCGTTTGCTGCCGCCACTGGTCGTGACGGTGGAAGAGGCGCGCGAAGGCTTGGCACGCCTTGAACGCGCTGCGGAAGCACTCACCACGAAAATGGCAAAAAGCGCTTGAAAAGCGCACTGTTCAGGCAAGCGCGTGGCGCGGCCTGCATTGATGGGACTTTATTGAAATGGCATCAGCAAAGCATTTTCTAGACCTTTCGGCCGTCGGTTCGGAAGACCTGCGGGTTATTATGGATGACGCCCGCACGCGCAAAATCGCGACCAAGAACGGAACGGCGGAAAAGCCTCTGGCTGGCAAGATGCTGGCCATGATTTTCGAAAAGCCCTCCACGCGCACTCGTGTCTCCTTCGATGTCGGCATGCGCCAGCTCGGTGGCGAGACGCTATTTCTGTCCGGTACGGAAATGCAGCTCGGCCGCGCCGAAACCATCGGCGATACGGCAAAGGTTCTGTCGCGTTACGTGGATGCCATCATGATCCGCACCACCGACCATTCGCGTCTGCTGGAGCTTGCCGAACATGCGACCGTGCCCGTGATCAATGGTCTGACGGATGATACCCATCCCTGCCAGATCATGGCCGATATTCTGACCTTCGAAGAGCATCGCGGCCCGATCAAGGGCAAGACGATTGCCTGGACCGGTGATGGCAACAACGTGCTGCATTCGCTGGTCGAGGGCTCGGCGCGCTTCGGTTACCGCATGAACATGGCGGTGCCGATGGGGTCTGAGCCGCATGATCGGTTCATGAACTGGGCGCGCAACAATGGCGGCGAAGTCATGCTGTATCACGATGCGGAACGTGCCGTCGAAGGTGCCGATTGTGTCGTAACGGACACTTGGGTATCCATGAACCAGGAGCACAAGGCGCGTGGCCACAACGTCTTTCAGCCCTACCAGGTTAATGCCGGCCTGATGGGCAAGGCGAACAAGGACGCGCTGTTCATGCACTGCCTGCCGGCGCATCGCGGAGAAGAGGTGACGGATGAGGTCATCGATGGCCCGCAATCCGTTGTCTTTGACGAAGCGGAAAACCGCCTGCATGCGCAAAAGGCCATCATCGCCTGGTGCATGGGCGTCATCTGATCTGACAAACGCTGTCGAGGCGATGCGCCGTGCCGGGATGCTTGAATTTCCGGCATGGCTTCCCATCTTTAGCCCAAGTCGATGCTGCCAGATTTTGTGACGGCGGCTTTTCATCAATTGTTCACCGCAATACCCGCCCGGACGTGGTTCCGTTTTCCCCTCCGCCGGTTTATCTATGCGAGAACGAATATCAGGCCCGTTGATCGATGCTGCTTGCGGTGTCGATTGTCTGGCGCGGCTGCGCGCCAGACGGGCATCAAGGAGTTTATGACATGGCAGATGTGACGGTAGATCTGGACACTCTCGATTTTGCAGGCGACGACAAGGTCATTCCCTTTCAGGTGGAAGGGCTAGATGTGCGCGGCCGCGCCGTGCAGGTCGGACCGCTTCTAAACTCCATTCTGGAACGGCATGAATATCCGCCCGTCGTCGCCCGTCTTCTGGCTGAAGCTGTGGTCCTGACAGCGTTGATCGGCACGTCGCTGAAATTCTCCGGTAAGTTGACCGTTCAGACCAAGAGCGATGGCCCTGTGGATCTGCTGGTCGCGGATTTTACCGCGCCTGAAAACATGCGTGCCTATGCCCGCTTCGATGAAGAGCGTCTTGCGGAAGCGACAGTTGCCGGCAATACCTCACCAGAGCAGCTTCTCGGTGCCGGTATCCTCGCCTTCACCATCGATCAGGGCGTCGGAATGCAGCCCTATCAGGGCATCGTGCCGCTGGACGGTTCTACGCTGGAAGACATCGCAGGCGTCTATTTCCGCCAGTCGGAACAGTTGCCGACGCGGGTAAGGCTTGGCGTTGCCGAACTGTTTGATCGGGACGAGGAGGGCAAGCCACGTCATGGCTGGCGTGCCGGTGGTCTCATCGCGCAGTTTCTGCCACAGGCACCGGAACGGCTTCGTCAACGGGATTTGCATGGCGGCGACGGTGACGAGAGTGGTGTCGACGTTGCGGAAGACGACGCCTGGAACGAAGCCGTCGCCTTGATCGATACTGTTGATACGGATGAATTGACGGACCCACAGGTCCCGGCAGAGAAGCTGTTGTATCGTCTGTTCCACGAACAAGGCGTGCGCGTCTACGAACCACAATTGATCTTGGATCGCTGCAATTGCTCACGTGATAAGATCAAGGGCGTATTATCGGGCTTTTCCGCCGAGGAAATCCGCGACAGCCAGGAGGACGGCGTCATTTCCGTCACCTGCGAATTCTGCTCGACGACCTATCACTATCAGGTGGAAGAACTACCAGTCGAAGGTTGATGCCAAGGGCGGGGTAAGACCCCGCCTTTTTTAGTTCAAAACCCGTAGCAGCCCCGGACTATCGAGCGAAAACGCTGGAATTGCCACGGTGAAGACTTCGCCTGTTTCAGCCTGCATTTCATAATGGCCGAACATCAAGCCTGAGGGCGTGTCCAGCGGGCAGCCGGAGGAATATTCGTAAGTGTCGCCGGGCTTGAGATGCGGCTGTTCGCCAATCACGCCGGGGCCTGAGACTTCGTCCACCTGGCCGTTTTCATCGGTGATATGCCAGTAGCGATTGACAAGTGTTACGGCCAGATCGGAATTGTTGGAAATCACAACCGTATAGCCCCAGACGTACCGGCTATCGTCCGGGTCGGACTGCTCGTCAAGATAATAGGGGTCGACTGTGACCTCGATATCTCTTGTCAGTGCACGGTACATTCACGGGACCCTAAGTAATTGCTTCTCTTGGCACTCTACACCAAAGGCGCGGTAGATCGTCAATAAAATGCGGGCATATTAGAGGCCGTTCACAGAACTTTGCGCATTTCGCAAAGGGAACGGTAACTCTGGTTTCATGAACCCGGAATTAACATTGCGGCGGGACGTTCAATGTGGCCCGCGATTGACCGGGCCACATTACGTTCATCAGGCTGAGACCTTTGCCAGCGCGGCAGCAAAATCTTCCAGCAGGTCGTCGGTATCTTCGATACCGCAGGACAGTCGAAGCGTGCCGCCGGAAATGCCCAGCTCCGCACGCGCCTCATCTGTCAGGTTCTTGTGCGTCGTCGTGCCTGGATGCGTGATCAGGCTCTTCGCGTCGCCGAGATTGTTGGAAATCTTGACGATCTCCAGCGCGTTCTGCAGCTTGAATGCCGCTTCCTTGCCGCCCTTCAGTTCAAAGCACACCAGCGTCGAGCCACCGGTCATCTGCTTGGCGATGATATCGGCCTGCGGATGGTCGGCACGGCCGGGATAGATCACCTTGGCAATCTTGCTCTGATCCGCCAGGAAATCGGCGATCTTGGCGGCATTGGCCGTCTGCTGGCGCACGCGCAGCGGCAACGTCTCGATGCCTTTCAGCAAGGTCCATGCGTTGAACGGCGACATGGCCGGGCCTGTGTGGCGGAAATAGTCCTGAAGTTCTTCCTCGATCCACTTTTTGTCGGAGAGAACGACGCCGCCCAGGCAACGACCCTGGCCATCGATATGCTTGGTTGCGGAGTAGACGACGATATGTGCTCCCAGCTCCAGCGGCTTCTGGAAAAGCGGCGTGGCAAACACGTTATCCACGACGACCTTGGCACCGATCTGGTTGGCGAGCTTCGCAACGCCAGCAATATCGACCACTTCCAGCGTTGGGTTTGTCGGGCTTTCGAGGAAAAACAGCTTGGTGTTGGGCTGAATGGCTTTTTCCCAGTTGGCCAGATCACGGCCATCGACCAGCGTGCATTCGATGCCGTATTTCGGAGCCAGCGTCTCGACAACCCAGCGGCAGGAGCCGAACAGGGCGCGGGCGGCAACGATGTGGTCACCTGCCTTCAACTGGCAAAGAATAGCGGCGCTGACAGCTGCCATGCCGGAGGCCGTCGCACGGGCGTCTTCGGCGCCTTCCAGCAGGCACATGCGTTTCTCGAACATGTCATTGGTCGGGCTTGCGTAACGGGCGTAGATAAAGCCTTCCGTCTCACCCTTGAAGCGCGCCTCGGCGGCCTCGGACGTGTCGTAGACGAAACCCTGTGTGAGATAGATCGCCTCAGACGTTTCGCCATAAGCGGAACGCAGTGTGCCGCCGTGTACCAGCTGTGTTGCCGGGCGCCATTTCTTGCTCATGTCATCACCTTACAAACAAAAAAACCGGTCGCAAAAGCAGACCGGTTACAAGCGCACCCGGTCTTTTTAGCCACTTATTTAACGTGGCTGCAAGCCGACCGGCCAAATCACCACGGGATAAGAGTGCCTTAACTCCGTTAACGACTTGCGTCAATGCCCTGCTTTTGGTTTTGTCGCCGTGAAAAGGGATGATGAAAAGATGACGAGAACGACAGGCATATTGGCGGATGGCGCTATCCGGGAACTGTTTCGC
The DNA here is from genome assembly GCF_002915175.1 of Agrobacterium rosae. Lineage (GTDB taxonomy): Bacteria > Pseudomonadota > Alphaproteobacteria > Rhizobiales > Rhizobiaceae > Agrobacterium > Agrobacterium rosae. Next base: position 347,044 of record NZ_NXEJ01000001.1, read on the forward strand.
TCTGGACAGCTGAAGAGCGAGCGGGCGCTGGATGCCGACCAAATCCAGCCCGCCAGCCTCGATCTGCGTCTGGGTGTCAAAGCCTACCGCGTGCGCGCCAGCTTCATGCCCGGCCCCTCCACCAAAGTCATCGAAAAGCTGACGCGCCTCAGCCTGCACGAAATCGACCTCAGCGAAGGTGCGGTTCTCGAAACCGGCTGCGTTTATATCGTACCGTTGATGGAAGCGCTCGCCCTCCCAGCCGATATGTCGGCCTCCGCCAACCCGAAAAGCTCAACGGGCCGCCTCGACATTTTCACCCGTGTCATTACCGACAATGCGCAGGAATTCGACAAGATACCGGCAGGCTATAACGGCCCGCTCTACCTCGAAATCAGCCCACGCACATTCCCGATCGTCGTGCGCCAGGGTTCTCGCCTGTCTCAGATCCGCTTTCGTATCGGCCATTCCGTGCTTGCCGATGCGGAGTTGCTGGCTTTGCACGAAGCCGAAACCCTGGTTGCCAGCGAAACGCCCAACGTCTCCGGTGGCGGCATCGCGCTATCGATCGACCTTCAGGGGTTCGGCGAGAAGGGCCTGATCGGCTATCGCGGCAAGCATCACACGGCAGTGGTTGACGTCGACCAGAAAGCCGCTCACGACGTGCTGGATTTCTGGGAGCCGATCTACGCCCGTGGTCGAGCCGAACTCATCCTCGACCCGGACGAGTTCTACATCCTCGTCTCTCAGGAAGCCGTCCACGTTCCCCCGCTCTATGCCGCTGAAATGACCCCTTTTGATCCGCTGGTCGGCGAATTCCGCGTCCACTACGCCGGCTTCTTCGACCCCGGCTTCGGCCACGCCAGCGCCGGCGGCACCGGCAGCCGCGCCGTCCTGGAAGTCAGAAGTCACGAAGTCCCCTTCATCCTGGAGCACGGCCAGATCGTCGGCCGCCTGGTCTACGAACACATGCTGACCAAGCCCGAAGGCCTCTACGGAAGCGGGCTAGGCTCCAACTATCAAGCGCAGGGTCTGAAACTCTCCAAACACTTCCGCAGCGAATAATCCCGCCCACCAAGCTTGACAGCCTATCGGAACTATCAGACCTTCAACCCCGCGCGGGTGTAGCTCAATGGCAGAGCAGCAGCTTCCCAAGCTGAATACGAGGGTTCGATTCCCTTCACCCGCTCGGCCCTATTTTGCAGGGCTTCTAGAGCTATTCTGTCCGATATTTTCTGGTGAGTTTTACAGGCTGTTTTACAGCTCCGGTTCCTAGTTTGTTTGCGCTAGACTTTGTTAGAAGCTTCTTAGAAGGATCGTTGATGGACGTGAGCTGCTTGACAAAGTTGCTGGGGATATGTGTTGAACCTGCGTCAACCAATGGTAACGCGCAGATTTTTGGCATTGCGGATTTCTTGGCGACGGTCGCGATCTTCGTCGTCGCCTACAGTCTATCTGATGCAAAATATAAGTTTCGAAGTGCGGTGTCGTCTGTTCCGTATCGGCTAGTTTTATTTTATGCGACGGTTGCTGGCGGCATAGGCCTCCTGCTTTCAAATTTGTGGTTTGCTGTAGAGCTTCCAATTCCAAGAGCCATCAACGACCCATTTATTTTTCAGATAACTATTGCGGCTCTTTTGATAAGCGTTTTGTGTATCTGGATGTCTCGGAGTTTCGTTTACCCACCGCGATTTAGTAAGCGAAATGCGATACCGTTTGCCACAGAAGTCTTCCACGGGATCGCAGATGGTGACGAAGCTCAACTTCACGCATGCGCTTATGAAGTCGGGCGTTCGGTTGAAACACTGGTGCGAGAGGCGTCTCGGCGAGAAGTGCGTAGAGCATTAATGAAAGGTGGGTTTGAGCACCATATCCCCGAAACCGCCCACGTCGCCTCAGACATCTTGTCTTTAATTGGTGATCGTCGTTTCTGCCGCCTGGTGGCACGTCGAATGCCTTGGGTTGCGGCGGAAATATTTCGAACTGCTGCGCAGGACGCGATTGATGTGAGGCCCTTAGCGCAATTCTCCCGAAACGTATCCGCCGAATTTTTTGCCGATGTTGAGTCTGCCATTCACCACGAAGATGACGAGTTCTACTCGGGCCTGATCGGGCACTTGAAACCCGTTTCATCAGCAATGTTTGGGAACTCGGTGCTTATTGAAAAGCTCTCACACGTTGGTGGCTCGCCGCTTCAACTTCTTTTTATGGGTCACGGGGAATGGACCTTAACCAGCTGGAAAACATATCATAAGGCAGTTTTACTTTACCTCGGTGACAGACTGAAAAGAGATAGAAGTACTTACGTTAGCACTGCTATGTATCAAATATTTTCAGGGTACCGACATTTAGGAAATGACATTCGTTCAGTGAACGATATGAGCGACGCGGCCTACGTTCAGTCGTTGCCATATCGCAAATTTAACGAACTCGTCAGCTTCGTCAGAGACGCCGTCGAACTGTTGAATCAGCATCAGGTGGTCGCGGATCGTTTTCCATCAAAGCATAATGGTAGATTCTCACCCGTAGACATTTACGACCACCTCTCAAAAATTGCCCTTGATCTTTTTGCATGCGCGGGGGCTGTCAATGCACCAGATTTCCGCAGCTGGACCATTCATTACAATACACTGTGGTATGAGTTGTTATCCGAATTCAACCACACTAATGCTCAAAATATTTTTCGGAAGCGGCTGCAACGCGTTATCTGGGACAAGGTGAGCGACATGTCTCGTATTCCAGATTATCAAGGCGCTCAGATCCTTTGTGTTTGCCTGAATGTGCTCGGCTTTCGTATGGATCACAAAGTCTACTCGCCGGATGGCACAATGGCGTTGAAAAGGCTCATCACGAGATGGGCGCGCGAGAATTTCCTTACATTGTATGCGGACTATCCTGTCGTGGCGGAATCCTGCATCGGGGGCACGATTACGTTTGATAAAGTGGAAAATCGGCTCGTGAAGACCTACAGTGCCATGTTTGGCACGGAACCAGCTCGCGAGTACTTGGATTTGGACCCGCCCCGTGTAAAGTCGCCATCAAACAGGCGTGACGCCTAACTAATCAGAGTTTTCGGTGTTCATTTATTTTTCTGATCATCTCTCTTGTCGCCGAATTCCGGCCTACGTAGCGGCGGATAATCCGCTCAACCGCGTCCTCTTCCCAAGCCATAATTTCAGCGATGACACGAACGGATAGTCCGGCATTGTAGAACTTGGTTGCGGCTGTCCCGCGCAGGTCATGAAAGTGCAGATCGCGCTCGAGCATGCTGTTGCGCTCTTTGGCGCGCCAGAACATCGTGTTGAGGCCGTTCTGCTTCCACGGCTTTTTTTTGGTGCTGGTGAGGATGACAGGCGACCGCTTCGGAATTCGCGCAAGTACCTCATTCAAGGCGTCGTAGCGGGGAATGATCGCTTCGCGCTTTTGTTTGCTCTTGCCGGTCGAAATGATGATGGCGTCCTCGCCAACATGGGACCATGAGAGTTTAAGCAGGTCGCCAACGCGCAGGCCCGTATGCGCCGCGAGGTCTATCACCCACATCACCTCTTGCGAACAACCCGCCTTGACCTGGGCAATATCGCTGTCGGTCCAGATGATCTCGGATCGGTCGCTGGTGTAAAGGTGCTTGATGCCCTCGGCAGGGTTTGAATTGAGTTTACCCATGGGATCAACGCCATGTGACAGGATGCGGGAAAGAACCTGCATTCCGGTATCAGCTGCGCGCGGCGTGTCGCTGTACTGCCCGCGCCACTGGCGAATGCGCGGCCTGATCTTCTCGGCCCTGTTGAACTGAGAGATACTTAAATCCCCAAAATGCGTTGAAATCCGATCTATCCAAGGCGTCCAGACGCGCTTGGTGGAATCGGCAATCTTTTTGAATTCTGTTGCTTTGTAGTGGGTTATGATAGAGCGGAATTTCCCGCTTTCTGGTTCGGTACGGCTGGCAACGGCCTCGTTATAGGATGCCATGAACGCTGGTGTACCGGGTTCGCCTATGAGCCTTGGGCCGCCGCGCCAAGCATAGTAGTACATACTGCCCTTGGCCTTTACGGTGTGGATGCCTTTAAGCTCAACTGTAACCATGCTTTTTATCAAACTCTGCCAGTTCGCGGTCTAGATCGGTCTCGTCGCTCTGCGGCGCTGGTGTAAAATGCCACCGAAACGTGCCATCTGGCAATGTGTCTAATGCAGTCGGTGTCATGCCGCTCTTTTTGAGCGCTTCAAGCGTAGCGTTCACGTCTCTGACGCGGAGTGTAGGGCGGCGGTTCTTTCTGGTTTGCGGGTTTGCGGCTGTCATGGTGTAACCTCTTCGCAGCGCATGCGCCTTGCTTCCTCGCGCCGCATCGCATTGCGTTTGCGCGTCACCATTTCCAAATGATCAGGGTTGGGGTTAACGCAAAGTCGATTGCGGCATTTGTGATCAAGTTCTTTTTTGCCGGGAATGTAGCCGTGCTCATTGGTCCACATGGCGATATGGACGGCGACTGTTTGCCCGCCCAACGACATTCGCGGATAGCCAGCGCCACGCCCTTCCTTGCCGGAATTAGGTCCGGTCCAAATCCAGCAACCTGTTTTCGGGTCGATCTGAACGCGGCTCATGATTTTATCAAAGATGGACTGGCGGCGGGTCAAGGTTCTGGTCTTTTCCGGATTGAACGTCACGTGGGGTGAAAAAGCGGCAAGCTGGCGCGTGAGGCGGCACCTTGCGGTTTGATTTATTCATCATGGGCTTGTTGCAGAGCGCGTCCTTGCGCCCGGCTGGGTTCTCTTTGTGCCGGGCGCTATATCGCCCTGGCTCAATCGGCGTTTGCTGAACTTCGCCATTGATCTTGACGCGCTTCCATAGGTGCCAGAATGCGCATTGCGAGCACGTTGCATCGGTCGGGCCGGTGCCAGCGATATGAGCCTGTCCAAGATGCGTTGCAGCAATCGCAGAATGCGATCCGTCATCCGTGAGGCGCGGCGAAACCTTGAGCGTGACCATGCCAAGCCTCTCAAACCGCTATATCGAGCGTGTTGGGGGGGGGCTTGCCGGTCATGCGTATTTCTCCATGTCGGTAAGCATCGAGACACGCGGCAAGGATATTGGGCCGTGCTGTCCGTGAAGCTGCATAACCCTACGGGCGCTTCTCGGGCGTGGCTGGCTGTCCTTCGGCGGTGTGAGGCCCAAATCTTTCAGGCGCTTGCGGGTGTGGTCGCCAGTCACGCCAAAGCGCTCGGCAATCTGGTTGCTGCCGTGACCTTCACGAACAAGGTTCGCAAGCTCTTCGGCGCTTGGCAGCTTTCCGGGATGAACCGGGATTGAGCGGCCAACCATCATAGGCCACCCATGGCAATGAGCGCAGACAGCAGCGCAGCGATGCAGACGCCGACAATGGTTTGCAGCATGCGGATTTGATGGATGGTCGGTGGTATTTCAATCATAGGGGAAATGCGGAACATGGTTCGTTCTCCGTTCAACCGTTCGGGAAGCCGCCTCGGTTGAGGCGGAAACCGGAGCGGATGAAGGTCAGGCCGCTATGGGGTCGGCCTTGCGATAAGCGACCGTGCGGGCCTCTTCGCTGTAGGTTTTGATTTCTGCGCGGGTAAAGCGGTTGGCTAGCTGCTCTTCTGTGCAGCCTTCGCCAAGGTCCAGCATGGTATCTGCCATGCTGCTGATGATCTTTAATTCGTCCTGTGTGCGTTCCTGCATGCCTGTCTCCATCGCGTTTGAGGGAGCCGGACGGGTGTGGACCTTTTGCTGGAGGATGCCGCCCGGCTGATCCCACGCCGCTTTTTGGCCTGGGACGAATTGGAAATTAAATCCAATTAACTGCGCGGTCAAGATCGTTATGGAAATAAAATCCAGCTCAATAAAACGACTCGACTCTCACGGTCTTTTCGACAAAATGAGAACTAAAGGAGAACAAAATGGGATGCCCGCAAGTTCGATATCGCGCTTTCACCCTGTTTTTAAGGTGTGAAAACTGCCTTAGGGATAGTTCCAAGGTAGTGGAAGTGCCACCCGGCGATGACTCTCCGACATGCGCGGATGAGCTTCTTGAGAGCGGGTTTCTGGCTAATACTACATTTAACTGCGGCCCGTGTGGGGCCACGATAGCGCAGCTTATCGGCATTAAGGAGTGAGTTATGAAGCAAAGTGAGGTGTTGGAATTTGTGGTCGTGCCGCCGTATCACAAGAGACACGAGATTGCCGCGTCTGAGGCATCATTCACGGACTTTTTGCGGAGACGGTTTAGAGGGTACACCTTCAAGATCGCTGGCATTGCGCCAGTGGGTGACGAAGACGCGTTCCACGCAATCCCAATAATGAACTTTACCGACGATGAAGGGACGATGAGGATGTGCGAGCCTGTTCAGCCGTGGGTGCTGAGAGAAATCGAAGATGCCTGCGCGGAGTTTGCAGGTAACAAAAAACTCCACCTGGCCTCTTAGAGGGCAATGTCGTTTATCACCCTACGTGTGATGCCAATGATCTCCACTTGTGTGCCGTCATCCGCATCGTGATCGCGCGTAATAACAATTGGTTTATGGCGGGCGTTGGAAGAGCGCGGGTGAAACTCGGTTCTGTCTTGGTATATTTCAAGCTGCTTCACAGACCATTCGCGCGTTTGTCCCCCATCTCGTGACCGCTCGACGACAACAACCATGCCATCCCGCAGCACGATTTCATGGGCTATGTCTTCGAAAGAAACCGCAACTATCCTGTCACCCTCAAGGATGGGTCTGGGCTTTAGTTCGTTCATTGAGTCGCCAGACACGTCGAATATCATCTGTCTAGCATTAGGGAAGCGCTCATCTCGCGGTAAAGAAACCAGCTCCATCTGGCTCTGGTCGAATGCATCTACCTCGCGGAATGTTCCGGCTTCAACTTTCCCTACAACTGCCACCGACATCAGGGGGCTGGATGTGACTCTCAGATTTTGTTCGGAAGAATCTGTTATGCCATCTCTTAGCCAGAACAGAGACACGCCTAGTGTCTTGGCAAGGGTCGGAAGCGTATTGCCGCGCGGCTGTTCGATATCGCCCCGCATGTATTTGTTAATGTTATCGTAAGGGATGCCGGATCGGTCGGAGAGCTGCTTTTTCGACCAGCCCTTTTCATCTACCGCCTGCTGTAGTCTCTGCCACCATTTCATGTATGCCATCATAAAGCCGGAGTTATTTTCCGTTTTGGATTTTCGCTGCCTTGAAAATGGATTTTAAATCCATTACAGCTTCAGTCATGGAAGCAACTTCGACTCTCACTGTTTCGGAAATCATTGGTCGCGCAGGCGGGCCAAGAGCGATTGCTGACGCCAGTCAGCAAAGTCGAGAGCCGTTTTCTAAAGACGCTGTCTATAAGTGGGCGAAGGGTGGCATCCCAGATCGACATTGGCCGATCATAATTGCTCTGACGGGTTTGAAGGTCGCGCAGATTTATGAGGCTAATGTCGCCGCACGGGGCGTCACATTTCCGATGCCTGTTCTGGAGGCCGTAGAATGAGCGGCCTCTTTTTCGTATCGCGCGGGGACTCCTCCCAGCCCGCTGCGACCCGCGCCGGATCGGTTGCGATGCCATATTCCGGCGCGGGTAACTCTCGTTTTGCATGCGGGCCTCCTGTTTCGCGTTGATGGTCCTTTCTACGGCTGACTGATCTGCCGTTCACCGAATCCTTTTCCGATTTTCTTTCCTTGACTCACTTTCAGGGGTGTTTCCGTGCGCACTATTTCCGATGAAGAACGACGCGAACTGAAAAGCGCGACAGAGACAAGCTACAAGTTGGGTGGGGGCGTCACCGACTTCCCGCATCTTACGCGCGTCAATGTTTCGACGCTCTCGAAGTACGCCAGCTTCAACGACGAAAATCAGGAAAACTTTATTCCGATTGATATCGCAATCGAGGCAGACCGCCGCGCGAAAAGCCCGATTGTCGTGAGCGCCATGGCACGGAAGCTTGGCTACCGGCTGGTTGTCGATGATGAATTGCAGCAAGAGCGCCGCGCCATCAATGATGCCGACATGATGGACCTGATGTCGGAATTTGCCGATGTCATCAAGGTTGTGCAGGACGCCAAGGCCAACAATACGCTTGGCACCGCCGCCGTCGCAAAGCGCATCACCAAAGAGGTTCACGAGCTTATCAGGGAACTGAAAGAGCTTGTCGTTAACGCCAAGGAGGGTGGCGCGCGATGAACGTAGCAACCTCTCAAGTTGAAAGCTTCGATGTCCGCATGTCCCGGTTTGATGCGTTGCCGCCAGTCGTTCGCGAAGTCATCAACTCGGCTTCATTTGAATTTCACCCTGGCCTGGCGGAACGACTTTTGCGGCGCGGCGCATCGGCTACCCGGTGTGCGGAACGTATTATCACCACTGATCGCGGGCTTTCCGTTCGGAAAGGTGGTGCGCAATGACCTCCCAAACCCTGCCGCTGCCAAAAGAACAAGGTCTTTCCATTGTTGCCGCCGCTGTTCGCGATGGTGAGTACCGCTGTGCCACTCCAAATGAAGTGATTGCCGCCTGCAAGGCCATGGCTCAACGCTATCTGACACGCGATGCAAAAGACGGAAACCTGTTTCGGCCCGGCGTCAACGCCATCGACATGATGGACCGGGCGCGCGCGCTCGGAAAGCTGCCGGAAGCAGACGCAGCAAGTCTGCCGGAACGCAAGGTGGCGACGGTTCGTGATCCGCAGACTGTCGATGCCGGAAACCGCTTGCGCAATTTGGATGAAGGCACCGTTCTGGCGCTGATGGAATCTTTCAAGGCTTACAGCCAGCAACAGCCCATCGTCGTGTACGGCAAAGAGACTGATGCAGTTGTTCGCCTCGGCGCAGGTGGTCACCGACTGGAAGCCTGCCGTCGCCTCGGCATCAAGGTTCTTTGCTTCCATGCAGGCGGCGATGAGCTGGACCGTCAGCTTTGCGAGATTGACGAAAACCTAATTCGTGCCGACCTGACACCGTCCGACAAGGCGCTGTTTCTGGCGCGGCGCAAGGAAATCTATCTGATCAAGCACCCGGAAACGGCGAGGGGTGCTGCGCAAGCGAACGCATCGAATGCGGCGCAAGGACGTGGCGGACAAATTGTCCGTGACGTCAAAACCTTTACGGCGGCGACGGCGCAAGCAACGGGGCAGGACGAACGCACCATTCGTCGTGATGTCGAGCGGGGCGAGAAGATTTCTGTCGCTGCCATTCAAATGCTGCGCGGGACTATCCACGACAAGGGTGTGACGCTCGACAAGCTCAAGAAGTTGGAAACGCCAGAATCGCAATTGATTTTCGCGCGTGAACTCATCGCTTCAGACAGGGCAAGGCGAGCAGAAACGAAGGAAATGCGCACGGCGCAACAGGCCAGCAACCGCGAATCGCGATTGCGGATGGTGAACCTCATTTCAGAACATGGCCGCAAAGCTGGAGGTGACATGCCGCGCGCGGCCTATCCTATCGGCTATGCAGACCCGGCATGGCCACAAGAAGCGTGGAGCGAGGAAACCGGGCAGGACAAGGGTCTGCGATATCCGTCGATGACGGTTGAGGACATCAAGGCACTATGCGCAGGCGATAATTCGCCCTTCACGCGCGATGCGGTTCTTCTGCTTTGGGTGACCGCCAATCGCCTGCCGGATGGCATCGCAGTGCTTGAAGCCTGGGGCTTCGAATTTGTTACATCTTGGGTCTGGGACAAGGTCAACATCGGCATGGGTCGTTGGTCGCGCGACCGGCACGAAATTTTGCTGATAGGAAAGCGCGGCAAAATCTCTCTGGCTCCTCTGCCTGGGACGCAGCCGCCAAGCCTCTATGCCGAAGCGAAGACGGAACACAGCCGCAAGCCTGTCTGGTATGCAGAACAGATTGACCGGCTGTGGCCGGGGCTGCGCAAGATAGAACTTTTTCAGCGGAAGGAAAGTCTAGCTGAAGGCGATGTCCGCCTGAATGGCCTGTGGGATTTTTGGGGCAATCAGGCCGGATCACCGGAAAGCGAGGCGACATGATGTATGTCTCTCGCGCTCCCGAGATTGATGCGTTGATTGCCCATGATTGCCCTGTCGCCATCGGCGTTTCAGGCGGCAAGGACAGCCAAGCGGCGGCTTTGGCGACTTTCCAGTATCTTGACGCCATCGGCCATGCTGGCCCTCGCATTCTTATCCATGCCGATCTCGGATTGGTTGAGTGGAACGACAGTCTTCCGATTTGCGAAGAACTCGCAGACCATCTGCGGTGTGATCTCATCGTAGTGCGGCGCAAGGCCGGTGGGCTGATGGAACGCTGGGAAAGCCGTTGGGTATCCAGCAAAGTTCGTTATGAACTGCTTTCAACGGTTACGCTTGTGCCGTGCTGGTCAACGCCGGACATGCGGTTCTGCACTTCGGAACTTAAAACGCATGTCATCATAGCTGATCTTAAAAAGCGTTATCCAGATCAGGAAATCATCAACGTAACAGGCATTCGCCGCGCCGAAAGTCGCAACCGTTCGCGGATGGCGATTTGCGACGGTGATGCGAAAAGCAGGGTCTGGAACTGGCGTCCTATTCTCGACTGGAGCGAAGAGGAAGTCTTTGCCGCCATCGATGCCAGCGGTTTACGTCCGCATCCTGCGTATCGTGAGTTTGGCATGGGGCGCGTGTCCTGCCGCTACTGCATCATGTCGAATGTATCGGATTTTGCGGCAGCTTCCGCTCAACCTGAAAGCCACGATCTGTATCGCCGTATGGTGGCGCTTGAGGCAGATAGCGGTTTCGCATTCCAGGGTGCGCGCTGGCTTGGCGATGTCGCACCCCAGCTGCTCGACGGTGATCTTTCTAAACGGCTGGCGTCCGCCAAGCGGCTCGCTGTGATCCGGCGCGAACTTGAGGCGCATATCACGCCCGAAATGAAATACGTCAAAGGCTGGCCCTTACGCATGCTGACGAATGATGAGGCCGAACGGCTTTCATTCATCCGGCGCAACGTGGCTGGCCTCTACGGCTTTGAAAGCTCGGTTCTCTACCCCGACGAAATTCACGCTCGCTACGCCGATCTTCTGGACGAGAAATCTAGGAAGGTCGCCGCATGACGACAGGGGCGCAGGGGGCGCGGGACCGGGAAAAAGCGCGGGTTTCCAGATTGATCGATATTGCCAACCGTTGCCATGGCGACCGTTGGGAAATCGATTTCGATGGACAGCAGACGAATATCATCGCCAAGCGGTCATCTGGTGAGCAAGACGTGATCTGCACCATATCAGGGACAGCATTGCCGGAAGAAATCGAGATGATCAGCGGCGCGTTGCAAAACGTGGTGATGTTCCTCGATATTCGCCGTCGCGCCATCATGGCTTTGAAACAGAACCAGCCAACGCAGGGCGCGCAACAGGCGAGCCGCATGCGGGACGGTGACTTTGCCGCCAACGCGGCGATCTTGTGCGCAGAGCCTCTGTTTCAGCGGTTCCTTGAGCGGCGGGATCGCGACGGCTCTGCCATCCACAACAAGGAACAAGCCGACGCCGTTTTAAAGCGGCTGATCGGCATGACCTCCAAGAAACAACTTAACACTCAAGAGCCGGCGCAGACGGCGTTTATCGATCTGCGGGCCGACTTCGACATATGGAAAAGGGGGCAGGCATGACGGGGATGCTGCCAATTATCGAGTTATTGGAAGACTGTGAGACGGACGCGAAGCGGGCGCAATGGTTGTTGCAGGTGCCAAGCTTCGTCTTCTATCGCAGCCAGATGGATATTCGTCGCGTGTTGCGCGCGGCGGGCTTCCTCAAGGGTGTCGAGCTTCTGGAGATGGAGTTTACGCTGCTCGTCGCTACGCGTGGCGCGGACGGACAGCCACCTGCGGAAGTGGTCACAAATTTGAATGCGATGCGCGCCTTCATGCGAACGCTGGTGCGGAAAGGCGGTTTGGTATGAGCGAACCTACCATTCGGCGTGGGGTGCGCAATGCGCGCTATACCACCCTTCCCAACCATGTGTTCGAGGACACACGTCTGTCGATGGATGCGCGCTGGCTGCTGGGCTATCTTCTTTCGAAGCCAGACAACTGGACCGTTGTCGTCGGCGACATCATCAAAAAGGGCAATTGCGGGCGGGACAAGGCCCGCAAAATGATCGCGGAACTGGTTGATATTGGTTACGCGGAACGCGAACAGACGCGCGAAGATGGCCGTTTCAGCGCCACTGCCTTGGTTATTTTCGATGAGCCTCGCAGCGAAGGTGCAGCCTCCGAAACGGTAGGTGTTGCATCTTTACCGCAGACTGAAATGCCGTCGCCGGTAAAGCCGTCGCCGGATTCACCGTCGCCGGTAAAATCGGCACCTAGTAATAACTCACACTTAGAAAATACTGATTATCAGCAAGAGGGAGATGCGCCCGAAGCTGATTTGAAAAGCGATGAAGACCCGAAGGCCGTGGCGCGGTCGTTCAAGCGTTGGTACGGCGATTGGCCCACCCGCAAGGTGGACAGCGCCTATGCTGCCGAAAAGGCGTGGTTTGCTCTGACGGCGGAGCAACGGGCCGAATGCATCGCGAAATCTCCGACCTACATCGAACGTGCCAACGCAGCGAAGGGCGTGAAGGTGCCGTATGCCGGGCCGTACCTGACCGGCAGGGATTGGGAAAAGCTCGAAGACCCGAAATCCGATATTGCTGTGCCGCAGGTGCATAACCCCTACACGCGGCCATGGCATGCCGGACGCTGCGCTGAACTGCTGCGGCCCATTGCGCAGACCATGCCGCAGCTTACGCCGTTCCAGCGCCAGATTGTTGAGAAAGGCGGCGCTGCGGCGGAAGCAGAGCTTGCAGACCGTCGCCGCAAGTACGGATGGCCGAAGGTCAACACGATGGATGAGCGGGCAGGGGATCGGAAAGGCGTCACTGTCAGCCCGCAGCTTCTCCGGGTTTCCGAAGCCTTTGACACGGTTCGCCGGGACAGCGAGCTGGCTTCGGCATGGAAGCGTTTCTTCGACAAGGCTGGGCTGCCACTGCCAGCGATGCCTACGGGCCTTGACTGGCTGTTCTTCCCGCCAGTGCCAGTAGACGTGACGGATTTGGATTTGGCGGTTTCCGAAGCTTGGGACGCCTTCGGACAGCAGATTAACGAGGGGCGCGAAAATGATGCAGCATAAGTTCGAGGATATCTCCCAGCATGTATCTTTGCGCGGTCTGCTAAAGCTGGATCGTATCGCTACAGAAGCCGCTCAAGTGGCAAGGGAACGCGAATCAGCCCGGATGGAAGTGGCGCTGGCGCATACTGATTCTAGTTGGATCATCGTGCAGGTTGCCTTCGGGCACGAAACCGCTGTGGAAAAAGAGATGCAGGACGCTGGTATTGAGGCGTGTGTTCCAATGCGTATGGGGCCGGAAAGGAAGCGCAACCGGAAGCGCATTCCACCGTCTTTGATGCCGGTCTTTAATGGGCTGGTGTTCGTATGGTGCCGCCGTATAGGGGAGGCAATGCGCGGTATTCTTAGCTTTGAACACGTTAGAAAGATCGTCATGAATGGCGAGAAAGCGGTAGCGTTCTCGACCGACGCTGTGAACAATTTCAAGAAGATGGCTGCGGACGGTGAGTATGACTGGGATCGAAATGCAGGAGTTTTCAACAAGGGCGATAAGGTTCGTCTGACGAGTGGGCCGTTCATTGGCTACGAGGTTCGCATTGAAGCTTTTGCGGGCGCTGGCAATGGTGACGCAGTCGTGAGCATCCCCATTTTTGGAAAGCCGGAGGTGTTTAACATGCCTCTTGTCATGCTCGAAAAAGTGTGAGTAAAAGATGCGCATGGTCGATCCGGTTCTTAGTGGCGGTTACGCTCGCGCCCGGACCCAACCCTGACAGTCTCACTTGAATGAGACACCGATTCAGGGCCGAAGCTACCGCTATGGAATTTTGAAAGGCGACCCTAATCCGGTCGCCTTTTTGCATTCTATAGGTTGGTCAACTGCGGGGTTCGGCTATGGCAGGCATCATCACCATAAAGTGGGCCGACCGAAACCTTGCTATGTACGGCAAGCGGCTGGAAAAGCTGAACCGGCAATTCCCGACCGTACTGCCACGCATCGTCAATCAGGTCGGCAATCGCTCGAAGACGATTGTCATTCGTGAACTGACGCAGCAGACAGGCTTGCCAAGGGCCGTCATCGTTCGTGCCATCGGCAATCCACTGGCAGCACGTCCCGGTCGCTACGCCTATGACATGATCACGCGGGGCGGTAACATTCGCCTCAAGTATCTACGGCCACGGGAAACGCCATCGGGTGTTGTCGCAAGACCATTCGGCAAGGCCACGCTCTATCCGGGTGCATTCCTTCGCGGCGGTCTGTTTCCAGACCGTAAGGACGTGCCGGACTTCAACGGTCATGCCTACTACCGTCTGAACAAGTCCGGCACGAAGATCACCTTTGCTCGGTCTGGTGTCTTCATCCCGGTAGAGATGACGAGTGGCGCGACGGTTGCTGCCTTCCAGCGCGTTGCCGCGCCGCTTCTGGATCAACGCGTCAGTGCTGTCTTGGACAAGCTGGTCCCGTAGCTTCGCAAACGGTCAAAAGTTATGCGGTCTAACCTGCTGTCCTGCTTCGAAAAACCGGGACGGTGGCTTGTCTGATGCCGGTTTGTGTCAAAATCGCAACACTCCCGTACCCCCCTCGGTTGGGTCCTTCCCCAAAAGAGGTCAACTAGCGGGTAAGCGCGACTGCGGGATTTCTCGCTTTGCAAAAAATTATAGGGGGATTCCCCCGCCTTTTCAGTGGAATCGGAATCAGATGGCAAAGAGCTATCCTGACGATCTTCGCATGCAGGTCATCGCCTACATTGACGAAGGCCATACAGTCCGCGAAGCCGCAGAGAAATTCGGCGTAAGCCCAAGCTTTGCAGCGAAATCGCACAAGAAACACGTCGATGCGGGCGAAACCGGCCCGATTGATGAGGCTGATACACCAGATGAGTTACCAGCGCCTGCCGACGATGGGGAAATATCGGGGCTTGAACTGGCCGACCTTCTTGGGGTTTCGAAGCGGGCTGTCTCTGATTTTGTCGAGCGTGGAATCGTGGTGAAGACAGAACGGAATCGCTACGACATGCGCCGTTCAATCCAGTTGTACTGCGAGCATCTTAGAACGATGGCGGCGGGCCGCAGCGGTGATGGTGCCGATGCTTTGACGACAGAGCGCGCACGTTTGGCTCGTGAGCAAGCTGACCAAACAGCGATGAAGAATGCGGCCATGCGTCGTGAGATGATTCCAATAACGGACGTGCGGCATGAATGGACTTCGATTGGTCGGCGTATTCGAAACGGCATCATGTCCGTTCCTTCGCGGTGTCGCCAGATGCTTCCGCACCTCACGACTTTTGATGTTGACGTGATCGACCGAGAACTCCGGTCGGCGCTTTCCGATCTGGGTGAACAGGACGATGACAGAAGCGTTGACGCTGCTGCGGAAAGCGTTGTGGGAGAGCCTGCAACCGCCGCCGAAATTGAGGCTATCGAAATGGATTGAAGAACACATCCACTTGCCTGAAGGCGTGTCATCGCTCACAGGCAAGGTTAGGCTCTGGCCTCCGCAGGTCGAAATTGCCGACGCGATTGGTAACTCTGCGATTGAGCGCGTGACGTTGGTCAAGCCGGTTCGCGTAGGCTTCACGACACTGCTGACCAGCGCCATGGCAAGCTTTTGCAGCAATGACCCAGCGCCGATCTTGTCACTGTTGCCAACCGAGTCTGACTGTCGGGATTATATGGTTTCCGATGTCGAGCCGGTTTTTGATGCCTCGCCGACATTGCAAGGCATCCTGTCGAGTGACGATAAGAAGGGTGGACGAAACACGCTGCTGTCCCGGCGCTTTCCGGGCGGCTTTCTGAAAGTCATCGCCGCCAAGTCACCGCGCAACCTTCGTCGCCATAACGTGCGCATCCTGTTTATGGATGAGGTCGATGGCATGACCAACACCAAGGAAGGTTCTGCACCCATTCTGGCAGAGCGCCGTACGCTTTCGTTCTCCGACCGCAAGATTGTGATGGGATCGACGCCAGTCTACGAGGCCACAAGTCATGTGCTGCGCGCCTATGAGCATTCGGACAAGCGCATCTATGAGGTGCCTTGCCCGGAGTGCGGACACTTCCACGAGATACAGTGGGCCGACATTCAGTGGCCGGAAGGCGAGCCGGAAAAAGCTTACTACGTCTGTGTAGAATGCGGCTCGGTCGTTGATGAGCGGCACAAGCCGGAGATGGTGACGAACGGTCGGTGGCGAGCGCTCAAGCCGGAAGTCAAAGACCATGCGGGCTTCCGTATGAATGCTCTGATTTCCCTGTTGCCGAATGCGTCCTGGGGGCGACTGGCAAAGGAATTTGTGTCGGTCAAAAACGATCCATCCACTTTGCAGACCTTCGTCAACACCATCCTTGCTCAAGGGTGGAAAGACGAGTCCGACGAGCTGGACGATATCGAGATCAGCGAGCGCGCCGAAGACTTCGGCTTCGAAGCAATCCCTGTCGAGGTTCTGATCATCACTGCTGGCGTGGATGTGCAGGATGACCGGCTGGAGGTGACATTCATCGGCTGGGATAAAGAGGGTGTTCCCTATGTCCTCGGCCATGAAGTCATCTGGGGTCGCTACGATGACACCGTGACGTGGGGCGAGCTGGACATTCTGCTGTCAACGCAATGGGATCATCCGTTGGGCGGTCGCATCAAGGTCGATGCGACATGCGTTGACAGCTCCGATGGCGAAACCATGGAAACGGTCTACCGCTTCGCCTTCCCTCGCTTTAACCGCAAGGTGTACGCGATCAAGGGCGCTGCGGGCAACCGGCCTTGGATCGAGCGCTCGAAAAGCACCGTAAAGGGCGGTCGCCTCTTCATCGTCGGTGTCGATGGCATCAAGAGCAACATCATGGGCAGGCTCACACGTCCAAGGTCCATGCGGTTCTCCAAAGACCTCGCCCCTGTCTGGTATGAACAGGTTGCGGGCGAGCGCATGGAAATCACCTACAAGCGCGGCCAGACGGTCCGGCAGTTCGTGCCGGTTCCCGGTCGCCGCCATGAAGCCCTTGACTGCACCGTTTACGCCTTCGCAGCCCGCCAGATGGTCAATGCCAACTGGGCGCACCGTGAAGGCGAACTATCAACGCCACCGGAAATGGTGCCGCCACCTTCCAAACCTCAAATCGCAACATCGGATTGGTTATAGCCATGGCCCTTATCGACGATCAAATCTCCGCGCTTGAAGAGGCTGTTGCCATGGGTGCGAAGAAAGTCACATTCCATTCCGGCGGAACACGCCGCGAAGTGGAATATCACTCCCTCAAGGATATGCGGGAAGCTTTGGCGAACCTGAAATCGCGTCAGTCCGGTGGCTCCCGTATGATCTTGGCGGCGCTCGATTGATGGGTATCGGGAACGTTCTTGACCGGACTATTGGTTACTTTGCCCCCGAAGCCGGGCTTCGACGGATTAAGAACCGCGCCGCAATCGACATCATGTCGCGCGGCTATGCAGGTGCCGAAACCAGCCGACTGAAAACCGGCAGGCGCGCGCCTTCGACATCAGCTGATGCGGAACTTGTCCGCGCCGGTCGCGATCTGCGCAACAGCATGCGTGATCTGGTTCGCAACAATCCGCATGCTGCCAAGGCCATTTCCGAATTGGTCAGCCACACTATCGGTGACGGGATTATCCCACGATCCAAAAACAAGAAGGCCATCGAGCTTTTCAAAAAGTGGCAGAAGGTCTGTGATGCTGACGGCGATCTTGATTTCTACGGCATGCAGACGCTGCTTGCTCGCGAAATGTTCGAAAGCGGCAATGGCATGGTTCGCCGTCGCCGTCGCCTGCTGGAAGACGGGCTACCAGTGCCGCTGCAATTGCAGGTACTGGAGGACGATCTTATCGACAGCAGCAAAGAAGGTGTGCTTTCGGGTGGCGGAAAAGTCATTCAGGGTATCGAATTCGATGCCCTTGGACGTAAGCGGTCTTACTGGATGTTTGGTTCTCATCCCGGCAACAGCTTCTTTGATCCGCAATCGTCTATCGTTTCCAAGCCGGTTCCTGCGTCCGATATCGCCCATATGTTCGAGAAGCAGAGAACGCAGGTTCGCGGCGCGCCTTGGGGCGTTCCCGCGATGGACGATATGTATGGCCTCGCCGTGTACGAAGAGTCCGAACAAATCCGCAAGCGTCTGGAGTCGTGCATTGTCGGCGTCATGACGGGCGGCGAAGATAATGACGTTCTGGGTACGCCGGTTGCCACGGACGAGGGCGGCAAGCCTCTTCCAGCCGGTATCTACGATGTTCACGGCCAGCGCGTCGAAAAGTTCTCGCCTGGCTCTTTCTATAACGCGGTCGGCGGGCGCGGGTTGACGTTCTCGCAACCTGCTGTGACTGACAGCTACGATCCCTACAAGGTTTCGCAGTTGCACACCATCGCGGCAGGCTGGCGCATGCCGTATTCCGTCCTGACGGGCCGATTGGACAAGGTGAATTATTCGTCCAGTAAGATCGGCCTTGAGCCTTTCCGTCGGTTAATCTCGGCCCTGCAATGGCAAGTCATCATTCCCATGATGTTGCAGCCGATATGGGATTGGTTCTGCGAGGCGGCATATTTTGCGGGCGAACTCGATACGCCGACCGTGGAAGTGGAATGGTCGCCGCCTCGCTTCTATTCCGCCGACCCACTGAAGGACGTTCTCGCACGTCGCGCAGAAGTTCGTTCCGGCTTCCGGTCGCTTTCGAGCGCCATCGCGGAAACGGGCGAAAACCCGGATGACGTGCTGGATGAAATCCAGTCCGACGCCAAGAAGCTCGATGATCGGAAACTGATCCTCGACAGTGACCCCCGGCGCATGTCGCAAGCTGGGCAGGTCCAGCAATCCGACGACAAGCCCGACGACGACAAGGACACCGACGATGACGAAACTTGAGGTTCGGAAAGCGCCCGCTAATCTGCCGATGCAGGTTCGCGGGCAGGGGCTTTCGGAAAGCAGGATTGATGAGGAAGCCCGCACCGTGACGCTGGTGTTTACCACCGGCGCTGCGGTGCGCAGGCTTCGTTATACCGGCTGGGACACCGCCAAGCCCTTTGATGAAATCCTAGTGGTTTCTGATCGGGCGCTCGACCTGTCTCGCATGAACCTTGGCGCGCCTGTCCTCGACAGCCATTCCAAGTGGTCAACGTTCTCGCAGATCGCGGTTGTCGAACGGGCTTGGATCGAAAAGGGCGAGGGGTGGGCAACCATCCGTTTTCCGAAAGTCGGGATCGACCAAAGCGCAGACCGCATGTTCGGCCTGGTGTCTGACAAGATCATCAAGAATGTTTCGGTTGGCTATTCCATCGATAAAATCCGGGTGGAAGAGCCACAGAAGAAAGGCGAGGTCGAAAAGATTTACGTCGAGCGCTGGACGCCAAACGAGATTTCTTTCGTGACCGTGCCAGCCGATCCGGGTGCGCAGGTTCGC
Organism: Agrobacterium rosae; assembly: GCF_002915175.1. Taxonomy (GTDB): domain Bacteria; phylum Pseudomonadota; class Alphaproteobacteria; order Rhizobiales; family Rhizobiaceae; genus Agrobacterium; species Agrobacterium rosae. The sequence goes on from NZ_NXEJ01000001.1 coordinate 366,441, forward strand.
GCCAATGAGGCGACCTTTCCACTGTCCATCATGGGTGCGTCTGATGCCTCCATCCGCGCTGCCCGCATGCGCATGGCCGAGGCTGCTCTAAGCCTCGCCTAAAACCATCCATCTACCATTTCAAAGTTCGCCACCTGCTTGCCACCGGGACGCAGGGCGACGGCGCTTGTCTGCCCGGTAATCTTAAAAAAGGAACTGCACACCATGAAAAAGGGTGCTTACTTTATTCTCGCCGCCGTCGCACTTGTTTGCTTCGGCCTTGCCTTCTCCATTCTCTCTGCTGACGTTTCCCATGCAGCTACGTTGATCGGTCCCGATAGCTTCATGCACCATGGCGGAAGCTATGTCTTCGAAGCCAATCTCGCGCTGTTGGCTGCTCGCAAGAAACTCGAAGACCTGACAACCCGCGCAAGCGCCAAGCGTGGCGAGCTGGTTGACGGCCTCTCCGAAGATGCGGCGCGCGCCATTGAAACGGATCACGCCTCGATCCTGAAAGACGTTGAGGAAACACGGGCCGAAGTGGCGCGGCTGGAAGCCGAAGAGCGCGCAAACCCATCTAATACACCAGTGGAAACTGACCCCCGCGCAGCCGCTCGTGAGGCCGTCAACGAAGAGCGCAACCGCGTCCGTAGCATCGAAGAGCTTTCAGCAAGAGCGGGCTTCGTTGATTTCGGTCGCCAGCACGCATTGTCTGGCACGGCGCTGGAATCCTTCCGCTCGCAGCTGCTCGAACACATGGTGACCAATGAGCGCCAGACGCCCACCGATAGCCGGGTGCGGGTGCAGGTTGGTCAGGATGAGCGTGACACGCAACGTTCTGCACAGATCGAAGCATTGGCCTACGGCCTCGGCGCTCCGGTTCCACAGGCTGGCCCTTCCGCCGCTGCACGTTCGCACATGGGTAAAGGTTTGATCGACCTTGCCGCTGAAAGTGTGAACTTCGCGGGCCGTCGCATGCTCAACGCCCGTGACATCGACGACATCTTCACGCGCGCTTCGCACACGACTTCGGATTTCTCCACGATCTTCGAAGGTGCCGTAAACCGCACCCTTGAACAGCGTTATGCGCTGGCGCAACCAACCTTCAAGCGGTTTGCCCGCAAGAAGAACTTCCGCGACTTCCGTCCTGATACGACCGTCAAGGTTGGTGACTTCCCGATGCTGAAAAAGGTTCTGGAAGGTGGCGAAATCAAATACGGCACCTTCGGCGAAGGCAAAGAGGCAGTGCGCGCTTTCAGCTACGCCATCGCGCTCACGATCAGCCGTCAGATGTTGATCAACGATGACCTGGGAGCGATCTCCGAACTGCTCACCAGCTATGGCGCTTCGGTTGCTCTGTTCGAAGAAGTGACCTTCTACACGGACGCGTACAACGGTAAGCTTGCAGACGGAAAAACTGTCTTCCACGCGGATCACAACAACATCGGCGTTGCTGCTGGCCTGACTGTTGATTCTGTAGGTGCTGGCCGCAGATCGATGGGCTTGCAAAAGTCTGTTGATGACAAACCATTGTTGGCTAACCCGGCTCGCATCATGCTCGTTGGCCCGAACCAGCTGACCGATGCGGAGAAGCTGTTGGCCTCCATCACACCAGCGACTATCTCCACCGTCAACATCTTCTCCGGTAAGTTCGAGCTAGTCGAAACTTCGCAGATCCCGGACAACTCTTGGAGCCTCCATGCCGACCCGGCTGCTGGCTCCAATTATCGCTGGGGTTACCTTGAAGGCTACGAAGCTCCGCGCGTCCGTATGGACGAGCCATTCGGGCGTCAGGGCTTCAGCATGTCCGTCGAACACGACTTCGGTTGCGGCGCGACGGACTTCCGTTTTGGCTTCCGTAACCCCGGCCCGGCGCAGCAGCAGTAACGGCGAGCCGCATCAACGGGTGGGCCTCGTGTCCATCTCTCTCTCACTTCGTTCATAAGGGACAAGATCATGGCGAAGAATTTCAAGCAGCCGGGCAAGATACTGGACATTCCAGCACCGGCAGATGTCAAATCCGGCGATGGCGTTCTTATCGGAAAGCTGTTCGGTGTAGCGCAGACCACTGTAAAGCAGGGTGAAATGGTGGCAATCGACCGTGAAGGCGTTTGGGACCTGCCAAAGACTGAAGCGCAGGCTTGGGCCATTGGCGATATCGTCTACTGGACCGGCACGGAAGTTTCCACGACCGCGAGCGGCAACACGAAGATTGGTTACGCTACTGCGGTCGCTGCCAATCCGACGAAGCGCGGCGACGTGGTTCTTAGCCCGTAACATGGTGGATTGGCGCAAACTGGAAGCTGCCGTTGACCGGAAGGTTGGCGGCGCTTTTGGCGAGCGTGTCCGTCTGTCGTTTATGAAAAGCGGCAAGGCCGACCCGGATCGCCCGCAGACCATCGTTCGATGCGAAGCCCTTTGCGTTGGCGGTGATGAAATCTCGAATTTGGGCGGCGGACGTTCCGGCCAGTTTCAAACCCGGCTTGCCTCTGGTGAGGCTGAACTGTTCTTGGATCGTGCGACCTATGACGGTCCACCGCTGCAATCGGGCGACTCCGTCCGTGCAATGGATCGTACCGGCGAGCCGGTCTGGGAAGTCGCCAACGTGACCGACCGGCACAGCAACCTCATTGCCATTAGATTGAGAGAGAAATAGCCATGTCGCTTGTTCGTATCGCCTTGCGCATTTGCGCCGTGGAAGCCCTGAAAGGGAATACGCTTGTCGGTGCCAACGTGCTGGATAGCGAAATCGGCGCGCTCGATGCCGCAAGTGATGGCACGTTGCGGACGGCAAAAGACAAGCCATTCATCTCGATCTACGCCGACGATGGCAAGGTGTTGACCGGGCTTGAACTTCGGTCGCTGACAAGAAGCGGGCTTGTCGATCTTGTGTTCGAAGCCGGGATTGCCACGCCGCATACAATCACCGATCCGAACACAGATGAGACAGTGATTTACGAGGGCGTCCCGGCAACCGACGCTAACTTTGAATTTCACCTCGATCTGACCATGCGGCAAATTGCCGATGTGCTGGCCGACCCCGAAAACGAGTGGGCCGAAATATTCAGGCGGCTTGTCCTGAAATATGAAAAGTCCCAGCGCGCACGGGTGAGCGGCGACACGCAGGGCGTTCGCCTTGCTGCCCACCAACTGAAACTGACTGTCGAGGCGGTGGCCGATCCGGTCAGGGGTGACGATCTGAAAGAGGGTTCCGCCATGGCGGCATTCTTCGCCAAGTGCGAAAGCGACCTCGTGTCCACCTCCCCGGATATAGCGAAAAAGATCGAACTTATGCGGGCGCAGATTTCCGGCTCTGACCAAGAGTTGACAGCGGCCATGCGCCGGTTTGGCATGATCTACAGTGAGGCAGATGCCATGCTGTTGACGCCTGCGGATGGGATGGCACCATGAGGGGCATCGTTGATCATATTGAGCAAATGGGCTTTCGGATTGCCGAACTGGAACGGCGCGACCGCAACCGTCGCCGCAAGGGCAAGATTGCCGAGATCAGCGACGACAAGAGCAAGTACCGTGTCGAGTTGTCGCGCCAAGGTGAAAAGCCCTACGTGACGCCATGGATCAAGGCGCGGACGCTGTCTGCCGGTGGCGTGAAGGTCGATGTCCTCTACAGCGTCGGCGAACAGGTGGATGTGGTTTCCGAAAGCGGCGACCTCGCAGACGCCCAAATCGATTTCTCGACCTACAGCGACGACAACGCCCGCGAAAACAGCGACACGCCGTTTCACATCAAGATTGGAGATACCGTGATTGAGGCCAGCGGCGGGCTTGTGAAAGTGACCGCTGCCAATGTCACTGTCGAGTCTGAAAAGGTCATCGTTCAAGCTGGCAACGTGCAGCTGGGCGGCGAGGGCGGCAAGAAGGTGGCGCGGATCGGCGACCTCGTCCACGTTCAAAGCGGCTCTTCTTCCGGCAAGTGGCCGATTGTCGAAGGCTCCGACACTGTCTTTGCCATAGATTAGAGGCTCCCATGAAAATCTATTCTGTTCGCACCGGCTGCGAGATTGCCGGGCGCTGGCGTGTGGCTGGCGAAAAAATCCCATTGTCTGCCGATGAGGCGCGCGAACTTGCGCCGCCCTTTGGCGAGGTCGTTTCTGAATTCAAGGAAGAGGGCGTAGGCCATGCCAAGCTCAACAGGCGTCAACGCCGTAACCGGCGCGCCTCTGACTGATTGGGAGCACACGCAACAGTCTATCCGCAAGATACTGTTGACGCCCATCGGGACACGCGTCATGCGCCGCGACTTTGGTTCTGAAATCCCTGATCTGATCGACGCCAAGATGAACCGGCGCAATGTGCTTGCGCTCTACTCTGCGGCGGCAACTGCCATTGCAAAATGGGAGCCGCGCTACCGAATGCGGTTTGGACAGGTCAGCCGGGCAGAAGCGACCGGCCAAATCGAACTTGCCATTCACGGCACATATTTCCCCCTCGGCCATCGCGGCGATTACTCGGTTTCGGAAACGCAATCTGTCCGGGTCGTGGTCGCTCCATAAGAGGTAACTCCCTTGATCACTGACAGCGTTTTAAACCAGCTTCCACCGCCACAAGTGGTGGAACAGCTGGATTACGAAATCCTGCTTGCCCGCCAGAGCGACAAGTTCAAAGCGCTCTGGTCTGCCGTGCGGGCTGCAAACCCTGACGCGAACCTGCCTGACTATGATGTGGCGATGCTGGAAACGGACCCGCCCGTTATCGTCAATGAGGCCGAAAGCTACCGCGAACTTTTGATGCGCCAGCGCGTCAACGAAGCGGCGGTCGCAAGGCTTCTTGCTTTCGCAACGTTTGGAAACCTCGATCACCTTGCCGCCTTCTATGACGTGGTGCGCATGGCAGGCGAAAAAGATGACCGCCTGAAGCGGCGCGTCATCCTCGCCATTCAGGGCCGCTCTCCGGGCGGTACGGAAGCCCGCTACGCATCCATCGCCATGGATGCCGATATCCGGGTGCGTGACGCCATTGTTTACACGGTCGGGCGAAGCCCGGTCATCAACGTGGCGATCTTCTCCGATGCTGCGGATGGGGTGGCGGATGCGGCATTGATATCTGCGGTCAACGCTGCTTTGCAGGCCGGTGACAAGCGCATGGTCAATGACACGATCATTGTCAGAACGGCTGTGCGCCGGGTTATCGATCTGGTCGCGAATGTCTGGCTTTTGCCTGACACATCGACCGGCCTGCTTTCCACGATGGAAACGACGTTGCGCGATGCCTGGGCGAAAACGCAATCCCTTGGCCGCGACTTCACCGAAAGATGGTGGACGGCACGGCTGATGCTGGAAGGCGTCCACAAGGTCGAACCTGTCACGCCTGTTGGTGACGTGATTGTCCCTCCTGATGAGGCGTTGGCAATCGGCGCTGTAACTCTCAACTTCAAGGGCCGGGCCTTCTGATGACCAATAGCTTGCTTCCTGCCAGTTCCGACCTGTTTGAAAAGGCTCTGGAAGCATCACTTGCGGACAGGTGGCCTTTCTTCTCTGATGCTGTGGCCGCGATAAACTATGACAAGCTTTCGCCGCCATCATCATTCCTGCCGTTTGTCATTTGGGAATTCGGGCTCGGCGAGCTGACGCCCTACGTGCCAAACCTGTACGACCTTCTGCAAGAGGGCATTCAGTGGCAACGGGTGCGCGGCACATTTCTGGCCGTCCAGCGCGGTCTGGCGTGGATCGGTTACACTGCGACGGTTGAGCAGGCATGGCACGGTCGCACCTGGTGGAATAGCTACCAGCTGCGCTTTGACCGACTGCCCGATAATGACGATCCCGATCTTGAGCGGATCGAAGGTATCACCACGCTGTCAGTGCCGAAGCGGTCGCAACTTCGCCGCGGGGTTTTCCAGTACGATATCCCCGCGGCTGTTTGTGACTGGACACGTCTCGACGCCTGTCACCTTGATCGGGAAAGCGGCATCACGGCCACGCCTGCGAACACGCTTTGGTCGTTCGGTCGAACAACCGAAATCCCGCACTTGCTGACAAAGGCCGAAGGCGAGGCACTTGGCATCTGGATTGATCCACCCGCAGAAGAGGCCTTGAAGTGGGCGGACATGCATTTCCTTTGGGTAACGGCTTCGTTCCCATGGGCCGCAAGCGCTACGGTGCAGCGCCAAAATCTGATGGCCGCATCCTTTCTTGGTCGTTCCGCCTACGCTGTCCTGAAGGATGATGCTGGGGCAATTATCGGCTACCGGCGATGCAGGGCAATTCGCCCGGTCGAAGCTGCTTTCGATGGCACCTATCGTTTTGGCGCTGAAACCTACTCCCCATCGCCAGCCCCTCGCATGGTCTACATCGAGGCGATGACCAATTTCAACGACGCCGAAATGGTCACTGCCAAATCGGTTTCATTGCTGGTTGATCCTGTCCGCTCGGCGGGTGTTGCGCCGGGCAAGCTCTGGCTCAATCCCGGCGATTTGTCCGGCGGCGTTACGGTTAGCGCCACCGACATCTCCCTTCCGCTGCGCGCCACCGTGCGCGAGCAATTCAAGTTTCTTGTGAGGTTCTAAATGGCTTTTGAGCACGAAAGCGGCCTGCCGCATGCCTATGACCGGTCTGTTGGGAAATCCGAACAGCAAGGCTTGGTTTTCTACGGCGAACAGCATTTTCTGCAAGGGCCGGAATTGAATGAGGTGCAGACGATTGCCCGCGCCCGTCACAACCGGCTTGGCCGTCTGGTCGCAAAAGACGGCGACCGCATCGAGCGGGCTGAGGCCGTTGTTGATATCGAGGCAAAGACTGTCACCCTGACGGCGGGCAGTATCTATGTGGCCGGTGATGTCTTCCCGGTTGGCGAGGCGGTATTGACAAATGTTGCCATGGTTGGCCGCGTCGATATCGGTGTGCGCCTGCGCAAGTCCTACATCACGCATGAGCAGGATGCGTCCCTGCTTGGTATCGTTCCCGGCTCGGAAGCCGAAGGCGAGCCGGGTGCAGCGCGTGAGATTGCTTCGATAGCGTGGGCCAAGGCTAATGATAACGGCCAAGGTGACTTCTATGCCGTATACACGTTGCAGGACGGCACCATCATCGACCAGCGCGGACCATCACTTCTGGAACCGGCCATGCAGGCTCTCGCCGAATATGACCGCGCTCACGGCCATTATGTCGTTTCCGGTTGCCGAGTAACTGCCCTCGGCGCGAATGCCGGTGCGCAGGCGTTTACCATCGAACAGGGCGAAGCCAATATTTCCGGCTTCAAGCGCACTCGTTACGCCGCTCTTCGTTTGACGGAAACGCAGGAATGGGATGAATTCGCCATTCCCGGTGAAACCGATACCTATCCGGGCGGCGCGTCCTACACCTTCGAGGTCGATCAATTCCCGATTGGCGTCATCAACTCGATCCTGCTGACCAAGGAGCGCACCGTCAATGTCACGCGCGGGGCTGTTGCCAACGGGCAGGACGCATTACCGGATAGCTCGATTACCGAAATCAAATCGGTTTCGCAGAGCGGTACGACCTTCACGACCTACCTTCGCACCGGCAATAACGTGGACTGGGGACCGGCTGGCGCGGAACCGGCTGCTGGCTCAACCTATTCCGTGACCTACCGGTATCGTGCTGCCGTGCAGGCTACGGCCTACACCGATAAAACGATCACGGTATCTGGCGGTGCAGCTGGCGGCGATATCATCACGGCCTATACAGCCAAGATGCCGCGCATTGATCGCATCGGACTGCGCAGGGATGGTTCGCCCGTCTATATCAGGGGCGTATCGGCGCGCTCCAATCCAGTGCCGCCAATCGTACCTGGTGACGTGTTGCCGCTCGCAACCGTCGCCAACGACTGGATGACGAAACCTATTGTCGAAAACGATGCGGTACGCTCGATCCCCTACTCGGAAATCTGGCGCTACTTTAATCGCATCGTTGACCATGAGCGGCTTATCCAGCTTGAGCGTCTGAAAAGCGGGATTGATTCCCGTGAGCCTGTCGCCAAGAAGGGTGTCTTCGTTGATCCCTTCACTGACGACAGCTACCGCGATGCAGGGACGGCGCAGACTGCTGCCATTGGCCTTGGTGTATTCCAGCTGGCGATTACGCCAACGTTCTTCTACGCCAACCTGACGGCACCCGTCATGCTTGACTACGTAGAAGAGGTTATCGCCTCGCAGGAATTGAAAACAGCCTGCGAGCTGATCAATCCTTATGCCAACTTCTCGCCGCTTCCGGGCAGCATGAAGCTGACGCCTGCGGTTGATTTCTGGACCGTACAGCAAACCGAATGGCTGTCGGCGCAGACGATCAACATGAATATGGGGATGACATTCGGTGGGCCGCTGCAAACTACGTCTGTGGCAGAACAGCTTGTAGACCAACGCTCCGAACAGGCAGAGTTTCTGCGCGTCATCCCGGTGGCGTTTGAAATCGACGGCTTCGGTGCTGGCGAAATCCTCGACAGCCTGACCTTTGACGGCATCAACGTGAAGCCTGCGGGCCAGCAGCAAGCGAACGCCAACGGCAAGATCACTGGCACGTTCAATATCCCGGCCAATGTCACGGCGGGAACGAAGCCAGTCTTTGCAAAGGGCAGAGGCACGACCGAAGCCAACGCCATGTTCACTGGTGAGGGTAAAATCGAAACCGATGTCATGCGGCGCGTCACGACCATTCAGACGTGGACGCAAATGCAGATCGTTAACAACTGGAATAACAGTGGTGGCGGCGGAGGCGGGAGCGACAGCGGTGGCCACGGTGGTAGCGACCCAGACCCACAAGCGCAAATGTTCGGCGTTTCGGAACCCCGGCAGATTGTCGGCGTCGATTTTCATCTCTGCAAAATCGGCGACCGCGCCCATGGTTTGCTGGTCGAACAGGTCACGACCGATAACGGCTATCCGACTGTGGACGTGCAGGCCCAAACCTACATTCCTATGGTCGGCGCTGTCGTTGGTTGGAAGCCTGCGCGGTATCGTTTGCCCGTCACCACGCTGCCCGACCGCCGCTCGGCTTTCGTTATCAAGACAGATGATAATGAGCATTCGGTCAGTTTGGCGAAACTCGGTGGTTTTGATGCGGACCTGCAAAAGCATGTGTCGTCACATCCTTACGTGATTGGCCCGCGCTTTTCATCGGTCAATGCCATCACATGGACTGCGCATCAGGACGAGGCTTTGTCCTTCCGACTGGTCGCAGCCAAATACACGGCAACCACCAAGACGGTAAACCTCGGCACGATCAACCTGGTCCAATGCTCGGACCTGCAAATCCGTGCGGCGGTCGATCTGCCAAGTGCGGAATGCTCGGTTGTGTTCGAGATACAGCGTCCCAACGGCACGATCTACCGCCTATCGCCCTTCCAAGTCTTGCAGCTGACGGAATACCTCACGGAAACCGTCACGCTTCGGGCCGTGCTGAAGGGAACGGAAAAGCTATCGCCGATCCTGTTTTCGCCGGTGGAAATCATCGCCGGAAAAATCGCGACGGAAGCCACCTACATCACACGAGCCATGTCACTCGGCGCAGCCGTGCGTCTGACCTCGTACCTGAAAACCTACATGCCTTCCGGTTCAACCTTTGCCATGGCTTTCTCCATTGCAGGGCAGGCATGGACCAACCTTCCCTTGAAGGCGACTGCCGCCCTGGCATTCCCGCTCTGGACGGAGAAGACCTACGAGGCCACCAACCTGACGGGTGACAACGTGCGTCTGAAAATAACGGCGACGGGCGGTCCTGCTGCCCGCGTCATGGCTGGTGACTTTGGCGCTGGCATTTTTTGAGGATAGAAAATGAGCAATACGCCAAATCTTAACATCCCGATGCCTGACCCAAGTGCTGATGTGGACGATGAGTTCTATCGTCTGCAACAGGCTTGGATGCTTGTCGATGCAGCCCTGTACCAGCTAATAGTTGCTGTGGCCGGTAAATCCAATGCCGGTCACACACACGCTATCGACCAGATCAACGGCCTTGTTTCGGCGCTCCAAAACAAGATGGACGCCAGCAAGACATTCAAGATCGGCGATCTAACCGATGTTGTTGGCGCTGCTGATGCACAGCTGAATTACGTTCTGTCGAAAAACATCGACGGCAAGTTCACCTTTGCGTCTGCGCTCAGTTTGCTCGGCAACCATGAGCATACGATTGCGCAGGTGCAGGGTCTGACGGATGCGCTGAATGCGCGCCTCTCCAAGTCGGGTGGGATCATGTCCAACTACCCCGTACTTGGTTTCGATTATGCGCAGCTTTGGTTCGGCTATGGCGCGACGGGTACAGGCTGGCGCGTAATCAAAGACACTGCGGAAGGTTCCGTGGGTAATCTGGTCTTTCAGTGGTCCAACGACCGGTGGAATAATTCGTACAATACGGTCATGTATATGGCTCCCGATGGTCAGGTGCGTTTCAATAATAAACTGCAGGCTTTAGGCGGTATGGACGCGCTCGGGCCTGTGAATGTAGCCTCTGAGCTTTACGTAAAAGGGGCGGTAGAGGTTGGGGGTATGACCGGCCAAGCGGGTTTCGCGGTCGTGGATTTCCACACGTCTGCGGCAGTGAGAGACTATAACTGCCGAATAATCTGCGACAGCAATGCCAACGATGGTAACGGCCTCGGGACCATGAATATCCTTGCTGGGAACTTCATGTGGAACGGCAACCGCCTTATCAGCATGTGGGACAAAGCCACCGCCGGAGATATCAAGAACGGTGTCGCTGACAAGTTCCCGGATGCTGCGGCTGTTAAAGCCGCTCTGGCTCCATTCACCAGCGGACAGCAGACGATCACCATGGGATCGACGGTATCGGTTGCGCATGGATTAGGTGTAATCCCAAGCATCGTCCAATTTGATTTGATCTGTGTCACGGCTGAGCTTGGCTGGGCAGCTGGACAAGTGACACAAGTCCCGTCTGGTATCATAGGCGTATCGAGCGTGACCCCCGGAGGATACGGCGTGGGAATGGAGAAAACGTCCACAAACATTATCGCTCGTTTCCCGTACAGCGCTATTCAGGTGCCGGACAAAGCGCAAAACAGCGGTGCCAGCGGAAACATTACACCTGCCAACTGGCGGCTAATCGTGAGGGCTTCACCATGACGCAGAGATTTTACGTAGACCAAGATGGAGAATACCTCGGTAGTTACGATGACGCGGATGGCGATATGCCGGAAGAGTTCGTCGGCGCTACCGAAGTTGCCCAAAAGCCGCTCCCGCCTTCTGCACCACGCTTCTTTGTGGACCAAGCCGGAAAATATCTCGGCAGTTATGACGGGCCGGACGAGAGTATTCCTGATTTCCTCGCCCAGGGAATTCAGGTCGCCACTGCACCGGAAGATGCGCGGCAGGTCTGGAAGGATGGGGCTTGGTTGCCATTTGATCTTCCTGAGCCAATCAGCGTGGTTTATGCGGTCGATCTGTGGAGCCGCCTAACTGATGATGAAGCCTTGCAGGTTGGGGCGGCAATGGAAGGGCAGTCTTTTCGGATGCAGAACATTTTCCGGGCCGCGAACTCATATCGCAGCGACCATGAACTTTGGTCCCTGCTTTTCTATATCGCGAGCAGTCTCTTCGGAGAGGACCGGGCGAAAGCTATTCTCGCACCTTCAGAGACGGCGCGAGAATAGCCTTCAACCACGCGAAAGAGCGCTCTTTATAGAGCGCTTTATAGACCGTGTCGCGCGTTTCAGCTGGCACTGAATAACAAGTCGAAGGGGCATATCGGTTTGCTTAATGATGAGATTGATCCAATCTCGCTGCCACTGTTCAAGCAACTGATTGTCCCCGTCATATCTGGACAGCGCGCTCCCAAATGCCACTCGGTTGTCGGAGGAAAAGGCTGATCGAGCGGCGTCATCCGCCTCGCGCCTGTCGTTGACAGAGCTTTCTAGGACTAGGAGTATTTTAGTTCTGCCGCGTCTGGTTTTATCGATGACGGAGAGGAACTGGGTGGCTTCCTTTTCCATGAGTTCGAAAACTGCTTTGGCCGTTATGCCGGGGGTTCGTGCCCTGCTTTGGGACAGCTCCCGGTAATATACAAAATGTAGAAAATCCTCCGTGCGAAGTGCTTCGCGCAGCCTGTCAAAGCGTCTCACCATTTCCGTGTGGGTTCTAGGGTCTGATGCTGGGTCTGAGTGTACGTGGAACGTGCGAGGATAAAGTTTGTATGCTGGCACCGAGCGCCCCACGGGAGGGTGGTAGACTATTTCGTAGCTCCCACTCTCGGAAACAGTGCTGAAGTCTTCCACGACAATCTGTGTAACTGCTGATAGCCCATCATCAACGTTTAGCAGCCAGTCGAACGGATAAGACGCGCGCCTGAGGCCAGCCACCTTCATCATGGTCGCAGCATTACATGCCGAACCTAGAGATATGTACTGATGCTGCATGCTCTGTCTCAACCTCCAAAAAATTGAGGCGGACATAACCACAAGCTGTAGTTCTGCACAATTCAAAAGTCGGAAATACACCCCGGCGACTGTTCCCGGAAACTGGGTAAAGTCGATCATTCAAGAAATCGCCTCGCAGTTGATGCGCGGTTCGATGCCTACCCGGCGTTAGCGCCACTTCCTTCCATCGTTGTCTATTTCAAAGGAGTCCATTCAATGGCCGACCTAGCCTATGCTCATGGCGTGTCACTTAACGAAAGCGCGGTAACCCCGTCGCTTCTTCGCATCCAACGTCAGGGCATCACGTTCGTCAATGGCACTGCGCCTGACGCGGACCCAGCCACATTCTCGCTCAACATGCCCAAACTCGTTACGTCTGTGTCGCAGGCCGCGCTGCTGGGTGCTGCCGGTACGTTGCTCGACGATGTGACGACTGTTTTCAATGAAGGCGGTTCGTGGTGCATCATTAACCGCGTTGAGACCAGCGCCGACGCTGCAATCCAGCAAGCCAACCTGATCGGCGATCCTGTTGCCCGTACCGGCCTCTACGCCGCTTTGCGCGCCAAGGCCCTGACCAGCTATCAGCCGCGTGTCATCATCACTGCTGGCAATACCGGCGCATGGGTAGAGAACGGCGTTGTATCGATCTCGCTGTCTGCTGAAGGTTCGAAGCTGACCGAAGCGCCAGTCGTGACTGCGACGGGCGGCGGCGCTGATGCAGGCAAAGTTCTGCCGACGCTTGAAGCCGTCATGGGAACCGGCGTCGATGCCGATAAGGTTGTTTCCGTCCGCGTCGTGACGCCCGGCAAGAAGATGTCTCAACCGCCGGTCATCACGTTCACAGGTGGCGGCGCAGATGCAGCCAAGGTTCTGCCCGCTGCGACCGCGAATGTCGGAGATGTGGCAAACCCGTTTGTGTCGGCGCTGAATGCCATAACCCCAAAAATTCGCGCCCGCGCCTATATCAGCGGTCCGAACACCACCAGTGAAGAGGCCTTGCGCTTCCGTCGCACGATCAGCGGTGGCCGCATCCTGATCATCGATCCGAAGGTGCTGAAGAACGTCAACGGAGTTCCGGTCACAAGGCCGGTTGCGCCGGTGTTTGCTGGGGTACGGTCGCGTGTTGTGGCTTCTGACGAGGGTGTGTCCGGCTCGGTTTCGAACAAGCCCATTCGCACCATTGACGGTGTGGCGCGCACCATCATGTACCCGGATGACGGCAATTACCTGAACGAAAATCAGGTATCGACCATCATCAATGAACGTGGTGGCTTCCGTACCTGGGGTAGCCGTCTGGCTATCGATGATCCGCTTTGGCAGTTCGACAGCGTTCGCGCCACTGCCGACATGATCAACGAAGCGCTGGAAGACGTTTACTTCCAGTATGTGGATCGCAAGTTCACAAAGGCCAACATGAAGATGATGATCGAGGACGGCAACGCTGCTCTTCGCGTCTTCAAGAACAACGACGACATCCTTGGTGGCCGCTGCTGGTTCCCGGTTCTCAATGATCCGACGCTGATGGCAAACGGCAAACTCTTCCTGGAAGTCGAGTTTGAGCCGGTCGGCATCATGGAGCAAATCCACATCACCACTCACCGCAACATTCTCTATTACCGGCTTCTGCTGGACGAGGTGAATGGTGCCATTGAAACCGGCCCGCTTTCGGTTGCCGCATAAGGAGTAGCCAGACATGGCAGAGAAGTCTTTACCGCGTGGTATTCTGCGCGATTGCATGCTTTGGGCCGACCGTGAAAGCAAGCTCGGCCAGATTGCCGACATCACGTTGCCTGTACCGGAGTCCAAGCGCGAGACGATGCGCAACGCCGGTATGATCAAAGAGCGTAACGTCCACATGGGCTATAACGCTCTGGAAATGGGCTTCAAGATGCCGGGCCTTGACCCGCAAATCCTTAAGCTGTTCGGTCTGAAGCCCGGTGTTGATACGCCGTTCCTGATTACCGGCGCGACGGTTGATGAAGATGGCACCACTCACAGTGCTGTCGTTTCCATTCGTGGCAAGATGTACAAGCCCGACCCCGGCACATGGAAGGGCGGCGACCTCGCTGAAAACGACTACGCGGTAGACGTGAATTACTACAAGCTCGAAATCGACGGTGAAGAAATCTACGAAATGGATGACTTCGATTTCAAGGTTGGGGGTGTTTCGCAGTACGGCGACATCCGCAACGCGCTGCTGCTGTAATCGACAGCCTCAAGAAGCGGGGTTGCTCTCTGGTGAGATTAGCCCCGCCATCTTTTTCGTTTGCGTGGCGACAACCTCTCCTTCAGGCGACCCCGCCTATGCCTTGCAAACTTTCCTGACGAGTTGACCACAGCGCGCAATCGCCCGGTCGCGTCTGTTCCTAAAAATGATCCAATCACAGCGCTGACGCCCCGCGCGCGCTTTTCACCCATTGAGGTTTTCCATGTCTGAAACTGTAACTGTTAGTCTCGCCAAGCCCGTAACCCACGATGACAAGACGATCACGGAATTGACTTTCCGCGAGCCGACCGTGGGCGATCTTATCATCGGTGACAGCTTCACCGGCCAGCTGTCCAAGATGACAGCCATTCTTGCCTCGATCTCTGACACGACGCTTCCGACGTTCAAGAAGATCGGCGCGAAGGACTTCCAGAACATCGTCTCGGCAACTGCTGGCCTCTTGGGAAACGACAAGAAGGACAAGAAGCCAACGACTGGCGCTTGATCGCGCTTTTCGTTTCGAACCTTCACTCCACATCGCTCGATGCAATAGAGCGCTGGTCGCCTGACAAGCTGCTGGCCTATTTCCATAAGGCCTGCGAGCTTCGAAAAATCATGGGGCAATAAATGTCTGTCGTGCAAAGCACCCTGCGCATCTCCCTTCTGGAAGATGTCGTCGCCAAATCAGCACCGATTTTCCGCACTCTGGACCGTCTACAAAACCAGCAGATGAAAGCCTTTGCGCCGATGCGCGGGCTGATCGGGCAGGCTGTCGCGCTGGGAGCCGGCTACCTCGGCGCGACCGAAGGTATCTCGGCCACGGCTGGCGCTGCCATCGAATTCGAAACCGCTTTCGCCGATGTGAAAAAGGTTGTCGAGGCGTCGGACGAACAGTTCGAAAACATGCGCCGCAGCATTCGGCGCATGTCTGGCGAAATCCCGCTGGCTGCAACCGATATCGCTGCCCTGTTTGCGGCGGCTGGCGAGTCCGGTATCGCGACACAGGATCTACAAAGTTTCGCAGAGATGGCCGCGCGCGTCGGTGTTGCCTTCGACATGACGGCTGCTGATGCCGGTGAAAGCCTTGCCAAGCTGAAAACGCAGCTGGGTTTGACGGTTGCCGAAACCGGCGACATGACAGACGCCATCAACCACCTTTCGAACAATATGGCTTCGAAGGCGAAGGATGTTACCGAATTCATGCTGCGCGTCGGCGCTATCGGTGAAATGAGCGGCTTTGCCAAAGAAGACGTTGCGGCCATGGGTAGCGCCATGATCTCGGCAGGTTCGGACGCCAGCACCGCTGGAACGGCAATGAAGAACGTCATCCGCGCTCTGGCAAGGGGTGACTTTGCCAAGAAATCGCAGAAAGACGCCGCCAAGGCGCTCGGCCTGCATCTGCCGTCCATCGCCAAGGATATGCAGAAAGACGCCAAAGGAACCATGCGCAAGGTGCTGACGGCCATTGCCAAGGCACCGAAGCATCAACAGACCTCGCTCTTGTCGGAATTCTTCGGTGACGAGGCCAGCGCCTTCATGCCGTTGGTGGGCAATATCAAGCTGCTCGATGACGCGCTTGCCAGTGTGTCCGACCGAACGAAGTATTCCGGCTCTGCCTTCAATGAATATGTCCAGCGCGCCGCTACAACGGGCAACGTTCTCGAACTGCTGGGAAACAAGATATCCAACGTCTTTTCGGAAATGGGTGACGACATGTTGCCCGCCATCCGTGAGGGCGCAGCGGGTATCGGTTACGTCATCGATACGCTGGGCAACCGCGTGACGATCTTCGATCAGATTTCAGCGTCCATGAAAGGCTTCATGCAGGGGTTTGGCTATGATGGTGGCGTTCGTGAGTTGACGGAAGATATCGGCGATCTGTTGTTCGGAAAAATCGACCCGAACGCCGCAGACCGTATCGGCAGTATCTTCATGCAAGCCAAGGAATGGGGCGCATCGATCCGCGAACTAAGCGATGCGGTTGAGAATAACCCTATTGCGAAATTCCTGGGGGAAATGTCCGGCTTTGGCTTCAAGCTGTTTGCTTACGGTATGGGGATCGCGTTTCTCGCTGGAACGGTTCGTAAGCTGGCCGGGGCGATGATGTTGCTTTCCGGGGCGAGTACCGCTGTATCGGTGATTAAAGCGCTTGGGGCTTTGAGTGATTTTCCCGGCCTCGGTGGCGACGGAGGGAAGGGTAATTCCAAATCCTCGAAGGGTGGCACGAACGTTCCTGAAGTGTTGCCATGGTTGGCTGGCGCTGCGCAGTGGCTTAAG
The DNA here is from genome assembly GCF_002915175.1 of Agrobacterium rosae. Taxonomy (GTDB): domain Bacteria; phylum Pseudomonadota; class Alphaproteobacteria; order Rhizobiales; family Rhizobiaceae; genus Agrobacterium; species Agrobacterium rosae. The sequence goes on from NZ_NXEJ01000001.1 coordinate 383,245, forward strand.
GGTTTCGGCTCGCAGGCGGCACTTGGTTTGTCCGTCCAAAGTTTGGGCGACACTCCCGGCGACACGTTTGAGGAACAGGTCGCAAACCAAAAGAAATACCGTGAGGGATTGCTACGCTTTCTCGGTATGGATGATCCGCTTACAGCGGCTGATCCGCAGGCGGGCTTGCCTTCAAGGGTTGCAGCGCAAACAGCAATGGATGGCGCAAGGCAGGCCCGAGCAAACGGGTTTGGCGGCACGACAGACACCCTGCCGGGTAAGACAGCAGACGATATCGTTACGGCGCGTATCGATGCTGGGTCTATCTCTGAAATGATCCGGCCAAGCGGGACGCAAGATGTCCGTGTCACCAACACTCAACCCGTGAGTGTGACTGTCCACGCGCCGATCAGCATTACCGGCGTGTCCGACCCGGCCGCTGCTGGAAGTGCAGCAGCTGCGCAGCTTGGGCAGGAAGTCCAAAGAGCAACTGAAAGCTCGTTTAGCGATTAGGAAAAATCATGTCCGGTAACACGTCAATGATGCTCGGCGGCTTTGCCTTCGAGGCGCATGGCTTTGGCTATCAAGGTGTCAAGCGAACTGTGAACACGCCGTGGACCGAAGTGGCCGTGGCGCAAACCCTCAATCCGCAGCAATGGACAGGGCCGACCTCGGATGAAGTCAACATTCAGGGCGTCTTGTTTCCTGAAGAATTTGGCGGGCAAGCGCAACTGGATGGCCTGATTGCCGCCTCGCTTGCGGGTACGCCAATGATGTTGGTAACGGGCGATGCGGCTGAAGGCGTGATCCACGGCACGTTCACGGTGCAGGGGGTCGATGAAGATCGATCTTTTATCAATGCGCGCGGAGCTGCGGCGCGGAACGCCTATTCGATCAAGCTGAAACGGCAGGCCGATACCGCTGGTCTTTCCAGCGGCAGCATCATCGACCGCGCTACCAGCTTCCTTTCTGACCTGTTCCGGTGATTGCCATGTCCAATACCTACGTCACCCGGCAGGGTGAAACCGTCGATCTCGCATGTCTTGCGCATTATGGCCGCACGGCGAAAGTCGTCGAGGCTGTGATTGAATCCAATCCCGGCCTTGCCGCGCTGGGTGTGGTGCTGCCGATCGGCACCACAATCATCATGCCCATCATCGCGTCCACATCAACCGAGCGCCGTCTTGTGAGCCTTTGGGATTAGTCATGCACCCACGCGTCGAAATTACCATTGATGGAACGCCGGTCGCCGGTGGGTTCTATGAGCGTCTTAAATCCGTGACCGTGACCGACAAGGAAGGTCTGAAATCGGACACGGTCGATCTGGAATTGAACGATGGCCCGCCAAACTTCCTAGCGTTGCCACGAACCGGGGCCATTATCGAAGTCCGCATGGGCTATGGCTCCAACCTTTCTTCTCTCGGCACCTTCACAGCCGACAAGATCAGCGGCGCTTGCCTGCCCTTCGGCCTGTCGATTTCCGGCAAGGCCGTGGACTTCCGAAGCGGCAAGCTGAAGGAACGGCAGGAACGGGCATGGGACAAAACCTCGCTCGGCGATATCGTCTCACAGATCGCCAGCGAAAGCGACCTGACGCCCGCTGTGGATTCCGACCTGGCTAAGTTCGTTTATGAGTGGGTCGGGCAGCAAGATGAAAGCAATCTGCATTTTCTGCGGCGGTTGGCGCAGCGTCACAACGGGCTGTTTTCCATCAAGCACGGTCGCTTGCTGTTTTCCAAGTTGGGTTCCGGCAAGGCGTCCAGTGGGGCCAACATCGGCAGTGTGATCGTGACGCCCGAAATGGTGCAGCTGGGTTCGCTGAAATTCGATCACGGCGACCGGACGAAATATAACAAGGTCGTTGCCTACTATCAGGACAGCGACAAGGCGCAGCGGGTTGAGATTGAGGCGGATGGCGATGCGGACGGCGATAGCGTCTACCGCATTCCAGAACCGTTCTCGTCGCCGGATGAAGCGGACAAAGCTGCACAATCAAAAGCCAAAAGCCTGAAGCGCGGCGAGGCAACCACTTTCGTCACGGTTCTAGGCGATACCAGCATTTGTGCCGGTGCACCGTTGCTTTACGCGGGCATCCGTCCCGGCCTCGATGGTGTCCCTTACGTGATCGATACAGCGGCGCATAAGTATGTCGCGAAAGGAACCTTCACCACGGACATTTCAGCCAAGTTGTATGACGGCAAGTCATCGTCTGAAGGTGACGGCGATGGCGAAAGCGGTTCTGGAAGTGGCAGCGGTTCCGGTTCGGGTTCCGGCAATGGATCGAATGGCGGTGGCAAGGTCGCGCCCAACAGTGCACCTGGTACACCGGCGACCCCTGCGCATTTCCTGACGCCTCGGCTTGGCCGGACAGACGAAAACTAGACTGAAATAACCCCTCAAAATCAGGAGTGAAAATGCTCGTCCAGAATTGGCGGCAAGTGCTGAAACGCGCTTGGTCTGTCCGCCTCATGATTATTGCCGCCATCCTGTCAGGCCTGGAAGTTGCGCTTCCGCTGATCGATGGCGTTGTCGAAATCCCTCCCGGCGTGTTCGCTGCTCTCTCTGGCCTCACGGTGGCCGGAGCTTTCACCGCGCGCCTTCTTGTCCAGAAAGGTGTCTCCAGTGCCGATAAACAAAATCACGTCGAGTAAGCGCGGCAAGGCCGCTATTGTAGCGGTGCTGGCTGGTATCTCTGCCGGTGCTTATTCCACCTATGACCGGTATGCGACAGCAGCCAAAATGGACGCTGCGGTTATTCTTTCGGTTGAGAAGGCAATTATCCCATGGGAAGGGTTGATGCTGAAATCGCATTGGGACCCCTTCGCCAAAATATGGGACATTTGCTACGGCGAAACAAAGGGCATCGGCCCCGGCATGACAAAGACGCGCGCTGAATGCAAAGACATGCTCTTGCGGCGCGTCCATGACGATTACTATCAGTCGATCATCGTCTGCTCTCCCAACCTCCTGAAGTCGCCAGTTAGCGTCCGCGCCTCCATGATTTCCGGTTCCTACAATTTCGGGGTCGGGGCATGGTGCCGATCCACTGCCAAAGCCCGGATTGAAGCGGGTCAGTGGCGCGCGGCATGCGAAGCGCAGACCGCATTCAATCGGGCCGGTGGGCAGATCGTGCGCGGTCTGGTCAATCGTCGTGAGATGGGAGACGCGCAACGCGTTGGCGAGGCCGAACTGTGTGTGAGCGGCCTATGAGCTTCCTTCTCCCCACCTCCATCATCGGGCGCGCCATAACCATCGTCCTCATCGTCTTGTCGGCCTACGGCGGCTTTCGCTGGTGGCTTTCATCGCACGATGCGGCGTTGCTCGAAGGTTACGTTCTCAAGCAGGAACGCGACACGCTTCAATCCCTACTCGACGAGAAAGAGCGACAGCGAAATGCTGCCGCTCAATCGCTGGAAGAATACCGCAAGCGCTCGATAGCCGACGCGCTCACGCAGCAAACGCTCGAAGCCCAACTTGAACAGGCAATCAAAGATGACAACCAAAACATGGATGACGGTGATTACCGTTGGGGTGATGCTGATCGCCTCTGGCTGTGCAAGCAAAGAGGCGCGCCTGATTGCGGCGGCTGACACACGTGGCCGGACGCAGGCGGGCGTAAGCCTTCCCGATCTTCCCGACGAATGCCGTCAGAAGATGGCGCGGGTCGTCCCGCAATACGGAACCGAGAAACCAAGAAACACGCAGCTGCGATGGGAATTCGCTGCGGATTTCGTGGATCGGCGCACAGGTCGATGTGCGGGATTTTATGACGGCGTCAAGACGCGCTTCGGCGCAAAGGGTTAGCGGGTATGGGCAAGGTCAAGGCAATGGCGCAGGGAACTGATGACATGGGAAATGGCACTCAGGTAGATAGGAGTTACGCCGATGCCGTCACGGCGCAGCTGGGCGAGCGGGTTACGAACCTCAATCGCCGTCAGAGTGATCTGGAGACTGAGATGCGCGCCGGTTTCAAGCAGGTTGAGAACGGCATGGCGTCCATCGCCAACGAGATGCGGGCGTCCAATGCAACTCTATCTTCCAGCCTTGCCGAACGAAGTCGAACGCAGTGGCCCGTTGTTTGGTCTGCTGCTGGCGTGTCGTTCACCATCTTGGCGGCACTAGGTGCGTTTGTTTACGGGACGCTTAGCAAAGACCAGTCGCGTCTTGATGTTGCCATTTTGAAAAATGGCGAGGTTATGCAGGCATCCATTTCGAAACTCGCCGATACCACGCAGCAAAGCATCGTGACGATGACTGAGCGCATGGTGACCCGGCAGGAAATGGAATATCGGCAGGCGCGGGGTGCTGAAGATCGGACGCGGATGGAAGCCACCATTAAGGAAATCCGTGACGCACAAGTGCCTCGCGCCGAACTGGATCGGGTATTCGCAAATTACGATCAACGCTTCATTGATTTGCAACGCCAGACCGATGAGCAGAAGCGACAGTCTGGTGAGGTTTACGGAGCGCGCGACGTGATCTTGGATATGCGCCAACGGCTGGACAGGGTTGAGCGGGAAGGCGGAGGCCCTAAGGAATAATTCGTCACTAAACCGAGTTGGTACTTGTAACGCGAAAGGCCGCTTGGAGAGATCCGAACGGCCTTTTCAGCCTTGAGATTAAGGCACCATCACTTCGGTTACGCAGCTTTCATCGCGAAAGGAGGTCGTATGCTTCCCATGTCTCGTACCGAACTTGAGAGACCCCATCTTTTTCCCCATTCCCCATTGGCCCAGCAAGTTCCTTGAACTTGGGGAGCCCGATAAGATGAGGCAGAAGGTGCGTTTGATCTTCGGTGCCGATATGAGTTATCCCAAGCCCAGCAGACGCCGCGATGAGCTCTTCGGCATTATCGAAGCTTGGTGTTTGACCCTGCAGTCCAACGATTGTAATTTTCAAGCTATGTGTCTCCATGTTGTTGATCGACAATTTTGGGGGATTTGGCCCCGCATCCTTTAGTCTTAGATTTGGGGTTCTGCCGTGGGAAGCTTTCATGGCGTCGTGATATTCTTCGATTAGTTTAGCCGCCTCTCTGGCGGTATCAATGTAGCCGGTATGCGGCACTACGCGCTTAAGTATCCAACTTGCGTGGCCCGCAGCCCAAAGCCACTTGCCACCCATCACGATTTGCAGCCTACCGATTATGTCAGGGCCATCCCATCCACTATAATCTTCATGGCCTTCGCCCGGCCACGTCTCTTTCCATTTATACCGAGGCTTGTATTGGTCTGTCATGGCAGTGGACTGGTGCATCGAATGCTTGCATTCAGACTTGCTGCAATGTGGTGAGAAAATTCTTCAGCTCAAGTAGGGAGGGCGATCCAATATCAAACAGACCCCTTCGTGTTGCCCAGCCTACCCCGTTACAAAGCGGGGCTGAAATGGAAGCTAATAGCGCTTGGGCGCGTCGTTTGTCGAGATGGTCAACCGATCCTCCCTTCTCGCCAGACGAAACAAGATACTCGTGGGCAGCGTTGAGGACGGGATGATCTTGAAGTGTGCCGAGCGCGAGCGTCTCTAAGCTTCCAGTTTCAGCGCCGCTCGGCATTAGAAACAGTCCGTTATGTCGGCCATCGTTTCGGGACGCGAATGCAGCTGGCTCTGGCACCGGCTCGCCCGCACCATTGAAAAGCTTTGCACACTCAGCTTTACATTTTGCTAGATTGTCATCGACATCGCGGATGACAGCATAACGTCTGATTTTTCCATTTGTAAAAGTAGGAGCTTTCAGCATCGCTTGTAACAAACTGGCGAAGTTGTCTTTGCCCTCTGCAACACACACTCCAACATTCTCGGGCAGGGCACCTATCGAGGTGAGAACCTCGTCTAGAAAAAAGCCGTCATCGCTTCCCTCAACAAGAATAACTGTTTCGACGTCGAGCCGAGATTTTCCAACTGACCGTGTAAAAAACTTCCCCGCTACCGCCATTATCTTATCTCGATGTCATAATTTTCGGCAGATGATAGCTCGTCGATATCGTAGTGCACTACCGCGTGTCGTTCCGACGATTTTTCTAACCTGATGTATTGAAAGTCCTTAGAGCGTCCGGCCTGTTTCACCCCAAGCGCAGCACTGTGTATGCACTCACGAGAGTGGGTGGTTGCAAATATCTGGCAGTTTTCATCAGCGGCAGCGCGGGAGATGATCTTCCAGGCTTCGGTGACTACTGAGTAGTGAATTGCCGCATCTATCTCATCCAAAAAAACGACGCCATTTGCACAACGAACAATGGCACAAAGCGTGTGAAGAAGATTTTGAAAGCCGTCACCCATGTACTGAACTGGTAGCATTTTACCATCCAGCATTTGGGCATAAACTTGCACCTCTTCTCCATCCTGCAATGTCATAAACGTTTCTAGGTCCGAGTGAAGCAGCCGCATGTATCCTACTACTTCCCTCAGCCGCTTAGACTTAACCAAGGTAGAGATCATTTGAGCCAATTGCTTGGCGTCGGCGCGTGTGGACGTACTCACGTACTCTCCTAGAGGCACCTCCGAATTGTCTGTCTGCTTCATTATGCCAGTCAGACCTGCGGGTGCGGCCATCGTAAAGAAGCGCTCGATTGGCGTGGTCCCACCGTCTGCGGTAACGGATATATGGAGGCCTTTCTGCGTCGAAAAAATACTATCGGTTCCAAACTGACCTGCGAGGCCAAGCCCTAGTGAGTTGCTTTCCACCGGAACGGAAATGTCGTCAGGCTTGAGTTCGTAGGCCATGTCCATTCTTAACCGGCTATGTGGTGTGTTCCACTCTACACAAGCGTGCGGCAGCTTTTCTTCGTGCAGAAATTGGAGCGGATCGATTGGGGACGAAGTTGCGAACCGACGAAACATCAACGGCTTGATCAGCGAAGCTGGGTTGCGACGATCTAAAAGGAAAAAGAGTATCTCAAGCATGGCAGTCTTACCCACGCCGTTGAAGCCGCCGAAAATATTTATTCGTTTAAATTTTGGAATTGTAATTTCGCGGAAACTACGGAAGTTTTCGACTTTGACAGATTGGAAATAGAATTTAGTTGACATAGAATTGCGCTCGCCTGTTTTGCAAATGCGTATCACGTTGCGTGCAATTTGCAACTGAGGTTAGAAGAATGCCTCCGGTAAAAGAGTGTTTTAGATGAATGCGGTGGAGCAGCTTGTCAGAGCGATAATTCAGGCTAATAGCCCAGCTCACACAATAGCAGAAGACGAGTTCCTTGCGATTGTACGCAGTCATGGGTTTCAGCTTTGTGGTGCGCAGCCAGTTGGATGGGCGGCACAGACCAATGTCGAAGCTGTCTGCCGAGGTTGCGGGGTGATAGGAATCGGCTCTACCCAAGGTGAGGTCGTGTATGACGGTGAAACGTGGCTCAACGCCGATAAGCCGTTGTACTGCTCAATCTGAACAGAAAACACTCGGCGCTTCCTATATGCTTCCTTTAGGAAATATCCTCAGAGCTAGATAACGCTGGAACCCCTGCGAAATATGGCGCACCATTAATGACATAAAAGCGAACCCCGAGCAATTCTGGAGTTTTTCTATTAATAAACAATCGCTTAACGAGGACGCACGAATACGAAAAGCCGTTACACTCAAAGCTGCCGGTCACACACATGCGTCGATAGCCGAGGCCCTGGATGTGTCTTTATCGACCGTGAAACGGTATACCCGAACGGTCAGAGGATCGTAGTGATGATGTAGATGCGTCTTCTACTGGAGCCAAATACAGCATTGAGGCGTTAAATCATTCGTTTATCTGTAATTTAGCTGCTACGGAAGCACGTTATTGATCCAGCGTGCCCCTGCGCCGTGGGAAGACGTTCCCTTCGTTACTTCGATATTTAGATCGCGAAGACAAAGCTCGATTTTTGCTAGTGTCTCCAAGTTAATCGACTTCAATTCTCCCCGCTCAAACAACGCAATAAATTTTCGGCCGACCTGAGCTTGCTCGGCCAATTTGTCCTGGGAAAGGTCGGCCAGCCCCCGCGCAGCGCGAAAGGCTTGTCCTTCAAACGGGTCTGTCGTCAGTGGTGACCTCCATCTAATTCCAGCACCGTGACCCTCTCCCGGATCAACAAATTCAACTCCGTGTACCTCGTAATAAGCCTTTACTGCCAAGGCCGCGCTCGGCAGTCGTTGCCGCGTGCCGTTCTCCAAAGTGATCAGAAATCGGCTAGATAGCTTGCACGACGTCTCCACGTGGCTTTGGCTATAACCAAGCAAAAAGCGAGCAGCTCGCAAAAGGGCCGGAAGTGATTGCATTCCTTCAGAAAATCGCTGGAGCTTGAAATGTCAACATAGTCTCATTCTCGATCCTTTTTATGAGTTTTCGATCTTTTTCTTTGCATTTCGACCGCGAATCGGTGCTCTTGGTCGCATGGAAGGCGAATCGTGAGGACATTCAATGATCGAAACACTCTTCAAGTCTGAACCAAAAACTCCTTGGAACGCTCCGTTGGATGGTAAAGGCAAGCAATCGGCTTTGGCTTTCGCGTCCCGTTGGGCTGACTCAATAGGCCAAGTACCGGCTAGAGTTTCTTCGCTGCCGTTTGCGTGGGGAGAAATGCAATGACAGCACCCGACAAAGCGGCTGATCGAACCGAATTGACTGATCTGGCCACTAAATTGCGAGACCTAGCATTTGCGCTTGATGAACTGAATTCTGTCGGAGCCGAGGGAATCGAGGCTAGTGTCTCTATTTCCGAATGGACGTATGCGAAGCGGGTGGTGCCTGTCCTCGTAGGTAAGATGATGGGCCACCCTTTGATCAAAAACGGCAATATCGGCGCAACGACAGAGATTTTTTATATTGATCCGGTCGCTGGTTTGGCACGTTCTTTCAATAGGTGGTACCGACTGGGGCCCGCCTTGTCCGATCAATCGGTGCTGCAATGAGCGAGAGGCATGGTTATCGGGTCGACGAGTTCGTCGATGCTTTGCGATCAGTGGCAGAAGCCCAGCGAGAACTCAATCGTTTGCTTAGAAAAAGTCCTCAACGTCTGCGTAGCAGACGAGGCAGGGAATTGTTGGATAAAAGCCCACATGAATTCCTTGCATATTGTGCTCTAGTCCGCATTTTAAAGCGGCAATATGAGTTTCTCTCGAAGGCTGGCGGTGTCCTTATTGTACGAGTGCCGAGGCATTGGCCATTGGACGATTTCGAAGCCTTGGCAGACATCTGTTTCGGGACAGTGAAAAATAGGGACACACTTGATTTCAGCGTATGCTGTCACGGCCCCAAGAACCGAAAGGGAAAATGGGAATTCCAGCCGCAACGATACCTCTCCGCACCAAGAACGGTCGTATTCGTCCCGAACGGGACCGAGCTGCATCCGGAATTCGAGACGGCGGCGGACTGGACAGTCGACCTGGAGGTTTTCGATGGCCGATGTGTTGCTAGTCTTTGTAGGTTTCTGGGAAATGGAGAGCTTTCTGACGATGACAGGGAATTCCTTCAGCATCAGGACGTCGGCCTGATCGACAGTACATTCCGTCGCGGTAGGTTAGCAGAACGGGCTATCGGGCGGCTTAGGAAACTCGCATCGCAAGCGGCTAACAACAAACAAATCGTTCCTTTGTCGTCATTTGGTGCTGCGGGCGAATGGGCACAGCGCCTGAAGCGCGATCTTGCGCTTTGGAGGGAAGGAGTTCTCCACTGGAGCGAGGTCGACAAAGGAATTCTGCTCTATGGACCTCCTGGAACCGGCAAGACGACATTTGCGAAATCGTTAGCCGTCGAGTGCGATGCCCACTTTATCGCGTCCTCACTCGGTCAATGGCAGAGTTCAGGGCACATGGGCGACCTGCTCAAAGCGATGTACGCGACTTTTGCGGAGGCAAAGGCGTCTGCTCCCTCGATTTTGTTGGTGGACGAGTTCGATTCTTTTGGACATCGGGCAAAGCTTTCCGGTGACAATGCGCAGTACACGTTGGAAGTCATCAACGCGATGCTTGAAGCAGTGGACGGCGCTACCGGCCGTGAAGGTGTAATCATCGTGGCGGCGAGCAATCTTCCTGAGAGAATTGACCCGGCTTTCCTTCGTCCCGGGCGTCTGGAAAGACACATCGAGTTGTCGAAGCCGGATATCGCAGGGCGAGAGGCAATACTTACAAACTATTTGCCCGAATTCTCTGGGAACGGTGCCTTGAAAGAGGTCGCGAGGAACTTGAACGGCAAAAGCGGTGCCGATCTTGAGTACATCGCCCGTCAAGTCCGGCAGCGTGCACGAGACGAAAGCCGACCACTTAAGATCGCAGACCTTGTCGAATTGGTGCCGGTCTTCACTCCATTAAAGCCAAATGAATTATGGCGAATATGCCTTCACGAAGCAGGCCACGCCGTTCTCGCGAAGGTTTTCGACATCGGACTTATCACCTCGGTCGAAATCTACACGGATGACCATCGCGCCGACCAGGACGATGACGTTCACGGTCGAACAATGATATTCGCCCCGCAGGTCACATTGCACACCGAGAGTTCCTATCGTGCGGAGATCGCCATGAAGCTTGCTGGTCTTGCGGCCGAGGAAGTCTTCATCGGAGACCGATCAACGGCTTCCGGCGGCCTGGAGAAAGGCGACCTTGTCGAAGCAACCGAATTGGCGGTCCGGATGGTTGGTATGTTCGGAATGGGCAACACATTGCACGTCTTGCCGGTCCGTTTCCTCGACACCAAAGATGCAGCACTGTTTCAAAAATATCCGTTCATTCAGCAAGAGATCGATGACATTTTGCAGTCCGCATTGAAAGAAGCACGTAAAACCCTTGCAGAACATAAGGATGTCGTCCTCTCTTTGGCCGAAACTCTGAGACAGAAGCGCAATGTCTCCGGGCATGAGTTGGACGATCTCCTCCGTCCCCTGACTTCCGGCATCCCTCGTACAGTTTTCACCGGGGACCATGACCTAAACCACGCCCCCTGACACCGTAGCAAGCTGACGGCCAGCCTTCGTGCAAGGCAGGTGCACAACCACCACGAGGCGCACGGACACCCGGTTGTGCAAACATCTCTAAGTATAACCTCGCCTCTTTCAACCAGCGCAGACGCATGATACCTAATTTACAACGGTGGGGTGATTCCATGGACCTGATAAAACAATACATTGACTTGTTGTCCGCAGCGATTGGCTTCCTGCTCGGATGTGGCATTACCTTGACCGTCCAGCGCTTACGGCTTGGAAGGAACGCAAATTTCTCAGATCAACGCGGCAGCCATGTCGGTGGCGACCAGGCTGGGCGTGATCTGAAGAAATAACGAATGGAAACAACTCTATCTAATCAGTCGAGATCGATAGTTCATGGCGATCAGGGTGGCCGCGATGTCATTAAGAACTATTATTCAGTTAGCTCATCGCAAGTTGCAGGCTGGCTAAAGCGCCTTGAAAGCCAGATTGAATCTCAGAACAAGGATGCTCGCGACAAGTTCGTGCAGAGCCTGCAGTTCTTTGTTGATCGCCGAGATGAGGCTGATGTCGTTGGCTTGAAAGATAAAATTGAAAAATCAACTTTTAAGATAGATTATTATTCCGCACTGAAGAAAAAGGAAGAGTTCTCGAAGCTGCTTATGAAGTATCAGGAATTTAGTTCCGCTCAAGAGCTTTTTGCTTACTTTCTGTCGATAATACATGATGTTTTTGATGAGAAAATATGTCCGATTATTGGAGAGTTGTCATATTTAGATATGCAAAAAATCGTCGATAATCAAATAATCGATAAAATATTCAATGAGATAGGTGACGGCAGCGATATGTTGCTGATCAATCGTAATCACGTCCGGGGAATGATCTATTGGCTGGCCGATAAATGCTACGTCAGGTGGCACTGATGTATATTTCTTACAGCGCTGCTCAAGACCCATTCCACGCTGTATTTCGAGCGTTCTGCCTTTTAGATGGCAATCGGAAGTCGAGTTACGAGCTTGAACGCCTTCTCATGTACGACTTCTTCGTTTGCTTCCCTTGGATGGTCTCCGAGATTGAGGGGGTAAAAAAGATTACAGGCTTCATAAAAGAGCTGAACCGTACAGGCCGCTTATATCCTCAAAACGCCTACGAGCAAATTCCAGAAAAACGCATAATGTTCAAGCGAATGCGCCCGGCGCAAATGGCCGCCATAAATAGTATCTGTTCCTTTGGATACCTGTCCCCGTCTGCTCTTCGAGACGACAGGGTCGAGCGGACCGACAAGCCGGTTCCGGAAAAGCTTGCCGAAAACGTCCGCCAATATGTCGCGGCCAACGACGTTCTATTTAACTTCATAGGAAATTTTTTGGATTTGCTGCCCTTAACAGGGGCTATGGGTTTGAAAGCCAAAACTGGATTGGAAGAGTTCCGCTATGACTATATTCCATCCTAATCTCAGAGTGGACCGCCTGGTCGTTTTTGGACGAGGAGAGCGCGTTTTTGACGAAAGGTTCCACTCCGGCCTGAATATTATTCGGGGAGAAAACTCTTCTGGAAAATCAACTATTATGGATTTTCTGTTTTACGGCTTAGGCGGTGACCTATTCGACTGGCGCGAGATCGCGTTGAACTGCGAAAGCATTTTTCTCCAAGCTTCTGTCAACGAAAAGGCAATTACTCTTTCGCGGGAAATCGTCGCGCAGCCCGTGCGGCCAATGCGGATTTACATCGGTGAAATGGAAGACGCGCTCGGCTCTGCTGCAGACGGATGGGAAGTGTTTCCCTATTCTCGTGGTAGCAAGGACAGCTTTTCCCAAGTGCTGTTTCGATTCCTCGGCCTTCCCGAGGTGCAGACTGGTGAAAGCCAGAGCAAGATCACGATGAACCAAATCTTGCGGCTCCTGTACGCAGATCAAATAAGCCCCATTGATAGAATCTTTCGGCTGCAGCAATTTGATGACGCCGTCACTCGGCAGACAGTTGGCGATCTGCTTTGCGGTGCGTTCAGCGACAAGTTTTACCGCGCCGTAATAAGGTCTAGCGAAGCATCTAAAGAACTCGCCGAGGTGGTTACGAAGATTCGCTCCACCATCGCCGCGCACTCACGCGGCCGTACACCTCTGACGAGGGAATGGTTGGAGGCCGAAACCGTTACAATCAATGAGGCTCTAAGCGCCAAAAATGCCGAAATCGAAAGGTTAGAAAACGATATTTTTCATGCTCAGTTTGATGATCGATTGACGCTGAATGATCAGGAAGAAACCTATAAACGCATAGTTCAGTTGCAAGCTGAAATCGCTTCAATCGAAGAAGACTTGAACACTAAGAGCTTAGAGCAAGCCGACTCCGCTCAGTTTATAAGCGCCATTGATGGTCGACTGTTTCAGCTACAGAATTCGTACGCCGTTATAGAAGAATTTGACCGATTGGATTTTCAGTTTTGCCCATCATGTTTGGAGCCGGTGGAGGCCCATGGTGTAGAGGGAGCGTGCACCCTTTGCAAAGAGCCGTTCGACAAGTCTCGAACGCGGTCGCGCTCACTGAAACTCATCAACGAATTTTCACGGCAACGAGAGCAGTCCCTAGAACTGCAGAACATGCGCGACGTGGAAATCCGCGAACTTCGGTCAAAGTTGGCTAGCGTCAAGGAGTTGTGGGCTCAGGCAAACCGCCATTATAGCGTTTCCGTCAAAACGCCTACGACCGAAATCCGCGCCAATCTCCGAAGGCTCAATCGAGAAGCTGGTTACCTCATTAAGCAGTTGGAAGAGCTTGCCGGGAAGAGTGAGGTCATTTCGCAGATCGAGCAGCTAAGTACGGAGAGAGAAACCCTTCAACAGGAGCTGGATTTATTAAAGGCGGTAATCGAGAACGAAAACACCCGCACACGCGAGAGAGTTTCAGCGGCCCGCCAAAAAATTGAGGCAATAACGATAGAATTCCTGAAGGCTGATCTCTCCCGTCAGAGCACATTCGATAACGCTAGGAGTGTCGATTTCGAATTCGACGGCAATCGGATCGCTGTCAATGGAGACAGTTTCTTTTCCGCAAGTTCGATGGTGTATTTAAAAAATAGCTTCCTGGCAGCCTTTTTGTACGCTGCCGCAAACGATCCGCTTTTCTCACATCCGCGTATTTTAATTATGGACACCATTGAGGACAAGGGAATGGAACCTGGGCGCAGTAAAAACTTCCAGAAACTACTCAGGGATATGTCGGATATAGCAAAATCCGAGCACCAGATAATTATCGCTACGTCAATGATCGCAGAAGAGCTAAATGACCCGAAATATACAGTCGGAGAATACTACACTCATACCAATCGCACACTGAAGGTCCGTGCGTAGGCATGAATTTCTTATAGATAATTTAGAGCCTCCTATGCGATTGAGCAACCTGAATGTCGGGAAATTCAGCATTTGACAACTGACGAGTCGCAGGTGCCTGGTCGATGGATGAATTCATAGAGCTTCGTCGTAATTTTTATGTCGTTCCAAAAGACGTTACAAATCTGGCCGACTACGAAGAGATGCCGCGTTGGGCTTTCTCATCGGCAATTCATTGGGATGATTTAGAGAATGAATACCGGACCATTATTCTCGCGGAAGCTGGGTCCGGGAAAACCATAGAAATACAGCAAGCGACGAAGAGGATCAAAGCGGCCGGGAAGCAGGCATTTTTCATTCGTCTCGAATATGTTCTGGATGGAATAGAAGATGCATTCGATGACCAGCAAACCGGTACGTTTGATGAATTTGACCGCTGGCTCAGGTCTGACGGTGAAGGTTGGCTATTCCTAGACTCGGTCGATGAAGCGAGACTCAGCGATCCTCGGGACTTCGAAAAGGCGATCAGAAAGCTAGCCAGAAAGCTCGGGTCGGCGGGTCAACGTGCCCATATCTTCATAACAAGCAGAATTTCAGAATGGCGTCCAAAGACTGATCTCGATCTTCTTGTTGCCCAGCTACCTTATCAGGCCGAAGCTGAAGCGACGCGGCCTAAGGTCGAGATGGCAGGGCCGGAACGCGTGAATGAGGTGCTCTTCCCCGATATTGAAGATGATGGTGAAACATCGAAACCAGAAGAAATTCGAGGGACGTTTCGAGTCGTTACTCTTGGTCATCTGGATGACGACCAGGTTAAGCAGCTGGCCCGTGCGTTAAACGTCGCCAACGAAAAGGAATTTTTTGACCAGATTGAACGGCGGGATGTCAGAGACTACCTCTCGCGCCCCCAAGATTTTATCGAGTTGGTCAGCTTCTGGAAGACCAATGGGCGCATTGGTACACGAGCAGAGTTGCTGGAAGCGGATATCGAATTGAGGCTTCGGGAGCGCGATCCAAATCGAGATCGGCTGAGACCGCTGACTTGGAGCAAAGCATGTCTTGGCGCAAAGCGACTTGCTGCTGCAGTGACGTATCAGAAAATGTCTCGTATTCAGGTGCCAGATAGTCAGTTGCGCCCCGACTGCATCGATCCTTCGAAGGTGCTGGACGATTGGTCGGCGGACGACATTTCTTCTCTTTTATCCCGCCCAATTTTCGACCAAGCAATATACGGTACGGTTCGATTTCATCATCGTTCTGTTCGCGAGTTCCTTTGTGCAGCTTGGCTACTGGAACTGATTGCAGAAGGGAAATCCCGCCGCGAAATCGAGAACTTGTTGTTCAGGGTACAATATGGCCTGGAAGTTGTTGTGCCTACCTCCAGGCCAATACTTCCTTGGCTGTCCATCGGCGATCAACGCATTCGCGAACGAGTGATGAAGATCGCACCAGAAATTCTTTTCCACGATGGTGATCCAACGAAACTCCCACACGATGATCGAGTGGCGATCATTAGCGACGTGTGTAACCGGATTAAACAGGAAACGCTATTCCGCTCTTCATTGGATTATTCAGCGATAAGGCGTTTCGCGACCGATGACTTGGAGCATACGATCAACCGGCTGCTCGTCCTCCACAAGAGCGACCCCAACCTGAACTCCCTTCTTCTTGGATTTGTTTGGCAAGGAAAGTACGCCTCATGCCAGGATATTGCGTTTGAGATCGCCATTGATCCGGCTCAGAATAAGTACAGCCGAATTGCTGCCGTACGGGCTTTGAATGTAGTAGGGACCATCCAGCAGAAAACAGATGCAGCCACGTTGATCGCAAGATCAAGACCTCAACCCAGCAGACGGCTTTTCTCTGAGGTAGTCGATCTGTTCGTACCAGAGCACCTGCCTATAAGCGAGCTTTTGGCTTGTCTGGAACATACCATCGAACCGGAGGAAATAGGCTACTCTGACCTCGAACGATCTCTTCGAAATCTGGTGGACCGTCTTTCAGAGGGCGACCTTGTTGAGACGCTTCATGGGCTGTCACCGCTGTTAAAGCGATCACCGTTCGCGGAACGCAATCAGCTTGAGCTTTCACAAGCTTTTAGATGGCTTCTTCCCATAGCAGCCATGATCGCGGCACAATTGATCGCACTGAAATCTAGGCATGCCCTTGATCGAACGAGCCTCGGAGCAATATCCCTCACGTCCCTCGATAGGAACTGGAGCGGGAATGGCGAAGAACGTCATAATTTTCAAGATGCCGTTAGGTCATGGGGAGACCTCAACAAGGCGCTCTTCTGGTTTGACGTGGAGGATGCCCGAAAGCTTAAACTAGCTGAAAATGGTGAGCGACTGACCGATTGGTGGCATGCCCGGATTTTCAGGGACTACTGGGAATTCAGAGCTGAAGACCTCCCATATTTCATCGAGCAGATAGAAGAGCGTCAAGATCAGGATGACAAGCTCGTCGCCTTGACCATGGCCTTACACCTTTATGTGCAGGCAGGAAGGCCAGCCGTAGAATTGAGAGCCCTTCGCCGAAAGGTCAAAGGAAATTCGGAGCTGGAAGCTGTGATGAAGGAACGCCTTTGCCCTCCCAAACTTTCCGAGGCGGAGCGGAAATGGAAAAAGCAGGAGAGTGAATACAAGCGCCGACGCCGCGACCGAGAAAAGAGGGATGCGGAAATCTACGAGCAAAATCGGCGGTGGCTCATCGAGAACCACACCCAGATGCTGGACAATCGAGAAGCGGCGAAAGGGTCGGTTTGGCGTTGCCAGGTGAACCTCCATTCAGAAATGCGCAAGTCTGCACCGGACAGGAACAAATGGGCCTATTCCAATTGGAGTGACCTGGAAGTGACCTACGGTTCTGCTGTAGCCAAATCGTTTCGAGATAGCATGGTGGCTTATTGGCGCGAGTATCAGCCGACACTTCGGTCTGAGGGCTTGGAAAATCCGAACAGCGTTCCGCACGCCATCGTACTCGGGCTCAGTGGAATCGCCATTGAAAGCAGCGAAACCATCGATTGGCCGTCCGGGCTGACGAAAGCGGAAGCAGACCGAGCAGTGCGGTACGCATTGTGGGAAATGAATGGATTTCCAGCATGGCTGGTGAGTTTGAGCAAAGTGTTCCCTGAGATCGTTCATGACCGATTTGCAGGGGAGATCGAATGGGAAGTTACTACATCTAACAACGAGGTAGACCCCAATTACCTGTTGTCGGATTTGCTATGGCATGGCCATGATCTTCAGATCGGCCTCTCTCGGAAGATTATCGACATACTTAACCGCCAACTGCCTAAGAATTATCGAAGCTTAGAAAATGCGCTTCTTATTATCATTCGCGATGAGATGATTACGGACGAAGAAATCTCTACATTTTGTTCCAACGTGATGACGAAGACGTCGGATGTCAAAACTAAATCTTTCCTCGTCGCGCTCTTGGTCTCGGTTGATCCGGATCAGGGCATTGATAGTCTTCTTGGCGTCCTACGCGATCTCAGCAATGAGGCATTGCGGACGCAGTTTTGTATGAATTTTGCCGTGCAACTTTTGGGTGGCAGACGGTCTAGCGGTAAGTTTCGGGAAAATTACAAAAATGCTCGGCACTTGCGCCAGCTGTATTTTGTCCTTCATGAGAATATCAAACGGAAGGACGACATCGAACGTGCAGGGAAAGGCGTATATTCTCCGGGTCTCCGCGATGACGCCCAAGACGCGAGGAATACCGTTTTCAAGTTGCTGAGTGAGATTCCAGGTAAGGAAACCTACCTTGCACTCAAAGAAATCGCGGAGAACTATCCGGAAATCGAGACTCGGGCTTGGATGATGACCCATGCCGTAGGACGAGCTATCCAAGACTCAGATTTGCCCGCATGGCAGCCAAATGATGTGAAAGATTTTTCGCGCGAAGCAGAGGTCCTGCCTTCCGATCACCGACAATTATTCGAACTTGCGTGCTCGCGCCTTCTTGATCTCAAGGACGACCTAGAAAATGGTGACACGAGCATAGCCGACGTATTGGTGAACGCAACCAAGGAGACGCAACTGCGCAACTTCGTAGGCGGATGGCTTCGAGATCGCGCCCAAGGCCGGTATGTCGTTCCACAAGAGGACGAACTAGCTGATGCGAAAAGACCGGACCTTCGTTTCCTAACAACCGGCTTCGACGGCCCCGTGCCGACCGAAGTCAAGATCGCCGACCGCTGGTCTGGCCCCAAGCTGTTTGAACGCGTCGAAAACCAGCTGTGCAACGATTACCTTCGTGACAAGCGATCATCTAGCGGTATTTTCCTACTATTGCGAAACGGAAAGCAATCTTCGTGGAACCATCCCGTCACTGGCGATAGCTTGGATTTTGACAAGCTCTGTGCAGCGCTGCAGGTGTTTGCGCAAACTTTAATAGCAAGTCGTGCTGACATCGACGCTGTAAAGATAATAGGAATTGATTTGATCCTGAGGTCGACACCGATGCGCACGCCATGAGGTGTTTCGGCGTGGCATATCGGCCACCATAGGGTCATTCTTTTACGCGGAAAGGAGCCAAGACTTCAATCTTGAATCACACGAACGTGGGGGGCCGCCGGGCTAATCGCAGCGCTTGTTCAGCCGTAGCTTGTTACTTGTAGAGTTCCTTGAATTTCTCGGCGACTGCCTCAACTTCGCTGATGGGAATATCCGGATGTTCAGCCGCAACGAGGTTGATGATAAAATCCCAACCTGCTGCCTGTACTTGCGACAAAAGATTGCCAATTCCGATTCCAATGGTATCAGCGTTCTTCACCCTAAGCTCCGCCGCAGCCTTCTCTACGGCTGCGATCTCGTCCAGCAAGCAGACCGAGATCACAGCGTCGCCATTCGCCGACCCATCCACCACCTGATAGATCAATCCTTCCAAAATGCGAATATGATCTGCATAGTCGTGAGCATAAATGTGCACCCACTCATAGTAGTCAGCGTCCAAAACGTAATCAGCGCTCGCCGGAATGCTCCGGTCTCTACGAGGATCGTAGGTGCCCTTCTTGTTATTGCAGCGCTTACACGTCAGGGCGAGATTGTGCGCGAAGAACGTGAACCCCGCGTAGCCGCAAGTATCCTTCCTGCATATTCGTTCGTTTGACACCCAGTTCGCACTGTCCGTCCCGTGGGCGCTTTTTGGTAAGATATGGTCAATCTCGACATGACCTGGTTCATCGCGGATCGCTCGGCGGCAATAGGCGCACTTCCCGTTCTGTGCATGCAAGAGAATGGCTTTTAACTGGCTCTTGGCATCCAAGACAGCGGCGGCTTCACTTGTCCACTGGCGGTTCGCCTTTGTTATTTCGCCAAAGAGCGCAGTCAAGTCTGCAGAGATCAATTCTTGCGCGAGTTTACCGTTGTCCATTAATTAGTGTCCGCGACCTAAACTACTTTGTTTCATCTTTGAAAGCGATCTTGACCACCGCGTTCAAGACAGAAAATAGCGGATCGTGTCTCGGCAGGAATTTCATAAGCGCGTGGATTTTATTCGCGGCTTCCTTCAATTCTAGACTTGGCTCGCTGCTGAACTTTAGCAGTCGAAGAGCATTATTGATCGCGCGCGTCAGCTCAGGCGGGCGGACTGACTCCATATCAAAGCGCTCTTTAAGCACGTCTTCCGGCAGCCAGCCATATGCGGATTCTTCCATTGCAACTTGCAGATCACCGCCATCCATTCTTCGCTCTAGGCGGACTAGGTTTCCATCCTCAGGCATCAACGATGCTGCGATCAGTGGGGAGTGGGTTGCAACTATTACGTGGCAACCCTTTCTGTGCGACACTAGCTCGCGCACAAGGCTAACATAGCTACACTGCCATTGAGGATGGAGGCTGTTCTCAGGCTCATCAATCAGGATTAGGCTGTTATCCTCCACATTGATTGCCAAGTTCAGAAGAGAATAAATCAGCTGCCACTCCCCGGAACTCAGTTCATCAAGCGCAGATGCTCGTCCAGACCAGCGCCGGACCAGTGAAACCCGCGTGCTTAGTACGCCCAGTGCAATTAGGTCCGCAAGGAGTTGCGGACGTGGTCCTGTCAGCTCGGCACCGATGAAATCAAAGAATTCGTCGCCGTATACGCCTATACCAAGAGGGCCAGAAGCGAGGTCCAAGGAAATCGACTTACCTCTTTTGGATGGTCTGAAGAATTCTTTAAGCTTGCCCGAGGAAACAATATGGTCAGCAAATTTAATAGATTCGAGGATCGTTTCCGGAAGCTTTGAGGGCCCATTTAGCTCCCCGAGCGAGCGGCCCAAGCTGGGACCCAGTGATCGGAGATAATCCGTGTATCTACCGCCTTTGAAACGGTTTCCCAGTTCGAACGAAAGTGTGATGGCTGGCTCGAAACCAAGATACTGTAAGAGGGAGATTAACGAATGCTTAGGCCAGTATGGGTGCTCAACGAAGCTAAGCAATGAGTGCGCGATGGTGTTGGCGGCTTTATAAACAGACGTGTAGTTCCCAGATTGCTTCGGTCCGTAATAATAGAAACGAAGCAGGTCAAACTGGTTCATGTTTTGCCGAATCTCAATACCTGAATTCAGCGGGAACCTGTCGTTATGGGTACCTGAAAGCGCAATTGTTCTCGAAATTTTTCCGACAATCGAAATTTTGATGTCGCGAGCAAAAAGCTTAGATTGTCGACTCGACTCCAATCCGAGCGCCGCATCCGATATGATTCTGAGGATTGCGCTTTTGCCGGTACCGTTAACTCCGTTTATAACAGTAAAACAATTCGGCTTTGCTTCCGAGTATGGCGGCCTCAGAAGAATCGTCTCCTGCTGACCATACCCATCGTAGCTGACGCTTTGGACTTCCATAGATACAAATCCGGCAATTTATAAGTGTTGGTTCTTTTTATCTTGCTACCGAGAGGAAATCCATCAAGATCGATTCCTTTTTTTGAATAGTGTACAAATCCGGCACACTTTGCTGCTTCCTCCTCATGGTGGCAGACTGGATTATCCTCTATTCCCGGTGCAACAGACTACGCTCCGAGAAGTCTAACCGCCTGCTTTACCGACAGCTTATTTTGGGGAACCAGTCTGCGCGAGCATATGTCCAAATGATCGCCCTGCAGATGGTCACACTTGAACAAGCCGCCGTATTGTGTTCTAGAATGCGGCTGCCGAAAAGGCACGGGAAGCGCCTATCTCAAGATGTATGTGTCATACACGACGATCCGCTCCAGGGAAGAGTGATGGGTCGAAATATCCTCCTGTAAAAAGCCGAGGCGACACCGAACTTGTTCGTCATTCCGGCTTCTGTGGCAACTGACGCAGGAGTACATTTGGCAAACGATCCCGGGCGGAGCGTCACCTTCCGCTGAAAAACACGCCGCCAATCCAGCATGCGTCTGCATTTCAATGACGTTCTATAAGCGGCTTGCGACCGATGCCGTGGTGCGTCATCATCATATGCGTTGTCATAAGATGTGGCTCCTACACGAGGCCGCACGTTTGGCGCACTCGGTTCAGCGATGTAGGCCGCTAATTGTTTGTCGAGGTGAAGTTGTTGAAAGAGGATCGTGGCTTCTGGGTAAGATGGTCGCTCTGTGCGGCCATGATGCGAACTCGACTGCCACAAACGGCGAGCCTGTTGTCCGTTCTGGCCTACACTATCGTTTTAAGCGATAAATACACTGAGCTGGCCGACGGACTTAACGCCCCCACCGGAATGGTCGTCGCAGCCCAACTCAAGTCGATGTTTATGGGCGGTTTCGTAACGTTGCTCGCGATGGGCATGTACTGGCTGCTTTGTCCAAGGCCGATTAAGAATTTTCGAGATCGACGGGACTACGTCGATTATGTCGTAAGAGGACTTGATCCCGACGAATTGAACATTGCCCTTGAAACTCTGAGTGATATACCGCCAGATGCCGTTGTGCAGCTTTCTGATCTTCGCGTGAAGATTGCTGACCTCACAAATGCAAAGGAGGAGGGCATTGCCACTCCGGTCCTAATTTCGGACTACTACACATTTGTTGATCGTCGAGGGATGCGAGCACCGATGTTCTGCTTCAGCATGCTATCCATCGGTGCAATGCTTTTCCTTTTACCGGCTGCCATCAGCGTGATCACCGCTCTACCGAGCGCGATGGAAATTTTTGATGATCGTGGCCAGTCATTCGGACTGCCGTAATGACGCGGCCGCATACGGTGGCTGCCTAAACTGCCGCATGAGGCAACCCCGTCATTTCGATAGGGACCTTCAAGTTCCATGCTACCGTCCCGTGACGGATTGGGCCGAGCCCGTGGATGCGATGTTGCCCAGCCTGCACCGCGTCCGAACCACACAAAAGCCCGTTTTCGAGACGCCGCACCGCCGTTCACGAAAATGTGATATCGCTAAAGCGTAAGGAGTTCCAGATTAGTTGAGAAAATAGGGCGCAAACCAAAGTCAGGAGAAATCCTTTAAAAGAAGAAATTCAGACAATATTTAATTCTGAAAGAATACAGATGTGGGATTTTAATTTTTGAATGTTGACATTATTGCGCTGCGTTAAGACCTAAACATAACATCAAAAGATATTTACAAATCAATTATAGTATTACAGCCTTTGTCTCGCAATCAGTGCAACCTCGCCCGCAATGAATTGAGAGTGCCTCAAATTACCCTGTGTACCATGTAGGTAGAATGGAGCATCGAGATGAGAAAATACACAGACAACCACCCAGTTGGTGGCGACAGCAGCGATCCAGCTGGGCTCGATATCGCACTACCCCGGACATCGACACCCACGAGAACCGGTAAAAAAAGATTTCGCAAAGAAAATATCAGGCGAGTTAAGCCGCGATCCAACAGAATCATACTCTGTGATTTTGCCAATACGGAGGCGTTTTCCAATATGGAGACAACCGCCTTGCTTACGGCCCTGCGCGAGGAACTTCGGTCCATATTTCCTAGCTTAAATGCGGATGGATGGCCCTCGAAATAGCAGCCTGGGACGTCCCCATTTTTCCGCGTTTCACTAAAAGGTCGCTAAGAATGGCTAGAAGAAAACGTAAGCAACATAGCGAAAATTTGTCGTCGGATGGCAGCTCCTCGAAACGCCTTTCGGTAGAGGCGAGGCGACAACAAATCGAAGCGCCAAGCTCGTGGCCCTCAATCGAAAGCACTACCAATCCCGCCGTTTTTATCTACTGCAGAGTTTCCGACAATAAGAGCGTTAAAAGCGATCTCTCCATACCTGATCAGGAGCGTCAAGCCAAAGCGCGTGCAGCTGAGAACGGATGGACGGTTCTTAAAACGTTCATCGAGGCGGGGGTATCAGCCAAGACTGCGGATCGGCCTCAGTTTCAGTTGATGATTGCCGAGGCTCTGGATTCATCAAAGCCGGTCCAGAGAATTATTGTTCACTCTATCAGCAGATTTGCTCGAAACGTCGAGGACTACAATCGGGTTACAAATCAACTGTACGCAAATGGCGTCGAAGTCGTCAGTCTGACCCAGCAGTTTTCTAATGATACCGGCGGATTTATCGCAGAAACAACGACAGCCGTATTCGACGAGTATCATTCTAGGCGAACTTCGACCGATGTGACGCGAACCATGACGTCGATGGCAAAAGAAGGATACGCCGTCGGAGGCGTCCAGCCACTAGGCTATACGTTGCGGCCTGACGAGGTAAATCCGCGACGAAAACGCGTCGTGATCGACGAAAGTGAGAGGCCGCTCGCAGCGAAAATATTCCAGCTCTCTTTGTATGGCAATGGCGACGGTCCTGCTCTCGGAATCAAAGCCATCGTCAATTACCTCAACGGCACGGGCTACCGCACTCGGTCAGGCGCGCCATTCTCGACCAACAACATACATTCAATGCTGACCAACCCCATTTATATGGGCAGAAAAATTTATAATCAAAACGCCAAGGCTAAACGATGGACACCGGTAGCCGCTGAGATCGTAGAGATTCCGGTGCCGCCGATCATCACGCCTGATGAGTTCGCCGAATTGCAAAAACTGCTACGCTCGAAAAATCCCCGCAAGGGCGCAGCGAAGACGGTGAGTAGTCCGCTTTTGCTATCGGGGCTCGTGCATTGTGAATGCGGGGCAGCAATGACGCTCCGAACAGGCACGGGTCGCTCGGGAGATATCTATCGATACTACCACTGTGCCCGCGTTGCAAAACAGGGTCGTTATACTTGTAACGGTGCAACCGTGCCAGAGCAGCAACTAGATGACTCCGTGGTAGAGGCGGTTATCGAGAATGTGCTCGTGCCAGATAGGCTGCGCGGCATTCTCGATTCGATGAACGAAAAGATCGCGGTAGCCGGGAAACACGGTGAGGCGCGCGCGAAGGAAATTCGAGTTGATTTAGAAGCCTCAGAGCGCGCGTATAAAAACTTATTGGCTGCTGTCGCCAGTTCCGAATCCCTTGGAAGCGAACCAATTTTGCTCAGCAAGCTGGGAGAACTAGAACGTGACCTGACTCGGCACCGAAATAGCCTGAAAGTGTTGATGGCGAGCGAGGGGAATGATGTCTCGATCACCGAGCAGCAAATCAATTGGTTTTCGAATCTGATCATTAGGCGGCTGAGGAAATCAAACCGAGCCAGCATGAAAAGTTATCTCGCCTCAGTAGTTGCCCGCGTCGAAGTTAGCAGCGACGACATCAGCATCGTTGGCAGGCTATCTGATCTGAAAGGTGAGATCACCCGCGAGGCCAATATCGATGTCGGATTAGGCAGCGAAAATACGGTTCGCAGATATAAACGCAACTGGTGCACCCGACAGGATTCGAACCTGTGACCTTTGGAATCGGAAAGCAAGCATCGGCGCGCCATAGATGCACTATCCACTATGGATCGCGCTCTGCTCGAACGGTCCTGAGGCCACTGATCGAAAGAAGAAGCCAGTCTTAGCTCCAAAACTAACTACAGTTTCGGTTTAGGAATTGTCAGATCCTGAGAATCACGAATCGTCTTAACTATCTGAGCCACGCGTTCCTCTGGAAAGTAATTATTCAAAAACCCCTTTAACGGCTTTTCAACGGTCCATCGATGGTGAACTTTCGACGCTATACGGTCTGAATCGTGGATTATCATCCACATTCGTACAACAGTTAACATCGTCGAGGGTGCCGAGTATTGACTCATGAATTTCACGAAATCGTGCGGGATTATGTCTTTAAGTTGAGCTAAAGTTTCTATGCCGAACTCTTCTAATTCTTTTATCAGCCGAGCTGGGATAGCCTCTCTATCAACTTCACGGAACGTATAACCTTCATCCTTAGCCCACTGTGTAAGGAAGGTCTCAAGGCTGAGCGAATCTACTGCAATATCCAGCTCACCTTTTGCGGATTCGTCACTAACTGCTATTTTGTAGTCGTCGATCTTGGCGGATAAATCGTTGAAACCTTGGTCTGCTGTTTCGAGCAATCCTGCCAATAAAAACAAATGCCTCTCCAGTGGACGCGGAAGGGACCCCGAAAATTTATAATTGTTGTCATGCGCTAGCTCTGCCCAGGCATGCTGCAGCACAGTTCTGATCTGGAACTCAAACTTGAGGCCTGACAAAGCCTCGAATTCGGGTAGTTTGACCCGATCATCGCCAAGGTCGCACACAAAATGAACTGATCGATAACCAACTTGATTTGGGAGCATTCTCTCGTCAGTGTTGGAACTGTTGGCTTCATCTACATTAAACGATCTCCGAATGATGTCAGAGACGCGCTTTACATCTCCTTCAAAGTAAACAATTACCCTTATCCCGACTACATCAGTCATTTGACTCTGCGGGTCAGTGTATTCCTTGCGCCTGACCTTCTCTATAGCGCTGTCAATATCTTTCAAGCGTCCACTTACAGCGAGTACATCAATGCCATTAGCGCGCACCAGATTACCGATAATAGTAATCGCTGCATCTTTTAGCGAACCATGAGCGCTTTGTTTATCCTTTAGCCAAGAAGCAAAGCCTTCAACTTTGTCATTCGGTTCAACCGCTTCCGCACTCTTAATCTTTTTGTCCATGCAACCCAACTCCCTAACTGGTGCGCCATCATTAATTGCAGAAGTTTAATTTCCATGAAAAGACTTTGCTTTCGTCAGAACGGCACGACTTGAAAGCGTGGGAACAGGCATGTCCACATATTGCGCGGATGATCCGCCGAAATCTATCTCTGAATCAATGTGGTCACCGTTCCGCTACCGCACTCCAAAAGTTTTACAGCACAATTGAAACCATTATGAAATTTGGCGTGGATATGGTCAGTTTTTACGACTAAGGTATTGATAAATAGGCGATAGATCAAGCTTCCCAAGCTGAATACGAGGGTTCGATTCCCTTCACCCGCTCCAGCGACGTTTCCAACAAGATCAACTAAGTCCAACTATGGGTCTGGAGGGAATGCGGTTCCCGTCAATCCTGATTTAAGGAATCAAATGATCGATAGGTCGAATTCACTCCGGCCTGCACTTCAAAATCAGATCAACGATCTGCTCGAAAGCCAGAGGTAATTTTATGGAATTGGGTATTCTCCGATCGCGCCTGCCGTCTGTTAAGCTTGTGGATTCGACTGATTCTCTAACACGTTATCGTCTCGACCTTGGGATTCTCAGCAAAGATTCTGGCGAAAGGAAAGATGTATTTTTAGGCAGCCTGCTTAAGGCAATGGCATATATGCCAAATAATAGATCGTTAGTAGAGAGCATGTATAAAGATGCTTATTTGGTCTTATTTGAAGACATTCCCTATTACGTTTACGAAGGATTAGACGGCGAGGATTTGTTTTTTTATGTATCGGGCGTACCGCTAGCTCAGGATCAAAGCTATGGAAATATTGACGTTTTTTACAATTACCTGGACGGGTTTTGTGATTTAAACATGTAAGGAGGATTACTTCCTAAGCGCTTGATAAAATCACTGGGATCTGATGGATATTTTTATCAGGAAGAGCCTTCAAGTAGTATAGTGCGAACGCTCAGTTCCGATAATAAACATATTTTTAATAGTGGGGGTAAAGGGTAAGGATATTTAGACATTAGCACAGTCCACTCGGATAAGCCGAAAGCAAACTTTCTTTGGCTTGATGATGATGATCCAATGCTTAATATTGATTTTTGGGATCTGGTTGATAACTGGACAGAGATAGCGATGCAGTAGAAAATTTCGTTCTCGCTTCCGTTTCAGCCGAGAGGCTTAGAGCTAAACTGCTCCGCTTATCAAGCATAAATACCCGCGAGTTTACAAACTGCTTCGTTGTAACGCCGAGGCATACCGTGATGTGACCCACCACTATTTACAGCCGTCTATGTAACATCTGACTTGACAGCGGCTATTTGTGACACGGTAAGTTCAGGCCTAAAGCTTGAGGTTACATATGGCACGCATTTGCTACGCACGCGTAAGCACCATTGATCAGGATTTGCAGGGTCAGATTGATCGTCTTCGAAATGAAGGCTGTGAAATCATTCGCTCAGAAAAAGTATCGGGCGGCACGCGCGAAGGCAGGACCGAACTCGCGACCGTCATCGAATTTTTACGCAGCGACGAGCTATTGGTCACGCGGCTTGATCGCCTTGGCAGTGTCGTCGTCGGAGATTCGCAGGATAGCAGCAGTACGACCCATGGCCTCCGTTGGACGGATGCGACCGGCATGAAAAGCGTTGATGACTGGTTGAGATCTGCAGGTGTAAACCTTTCTGAGGACGTCACGCGGACTGCAGAGGCCGTATCCGACAATGGCAATGTGGTTGCTGGTTACACGCAGGATAATCAATTCTACTACGCCCGCGTCGGTGCACTCGGCAGCGGTATCATAACTCCTGAACAGTTCCTTCCAACAGTTCAAAGCGCGGCCGTCACACCCAGCAACATGCAGCTCAGCTATGCCAACACTGCCATGTTCGGTGCCGAAGGCAGCCCGATGCGCAACCTTCTCAATGCCGGTCAGCGTTCAGCCTGGGGCACGGTCGATAGCGGTTACGATAAGAGCAACTCGTCTGATGGCGGCTTTGCGCTTGGCGAAATCGGTATGGGTTACGGCATCGCGGACGGCGTCACGGGTCGCCTTGCGCTCGGCGGCACCTACACCAATCAGGACCTCGAAGGCGGCGGTGATTTCAACTTCAAGGGCTTCTACGTTTCGCCGGAAGTCACGGCCAACGTCGTCAATAATCTCTACGTCACGCTCGGCGGTTATTACGCTGGCGGCAAGATCGACATCCATCGCGGATACGAGAATGGTGGAGCGCTTGATTTCTCCAACGGTAATACGGACACCCGGACATGGGGCGGCAAGTTGCGCTTCGACTGGCTGGATGCCGTCACCATTGCCGACACGGCAATCTCACCCTACATCGGTCTTTCCCGTGCAAACAGCAATGTCGATGCCTACACCGAAAGCGGCGGATCGTTTCCTGTCGCCTATGACGAAATGAGCGATCATGCGACGATTGCACGTCTGGGTGCCGATTACGTTCATCCGCTGACTGAAAACGTCAACCTTCTGGCACGTACGGAAGTCGCGCACCGGTTTGAAAGCCAGTCTTCTGCCACAAGTGCAGAAATCCTGGGCCTGTCGTCCATCGATCTGCCGGGCCAGGATTTGAAGCAATGGTGGGTCCGTGGCGGCCTCGGCGCGGAATTCGGCGTTGGCGGTGGTACGGCATCCCTCATGGTCAACGCGTCAACCGAGGGCGGCGACCCGCGTGTCTGGCTGCGCTCCGGCTGGAAGGTCAGTTTCTAACACACTTAATCCAGATGGCTTGATACAAATCCACCGAAGAGATTCGGTGGATTTTTTTTGGTTGAAGCAGCTCCGACACCCTCTTCGATTTGTTACCTGGCAGGCCCTAATTCGGTGGTGTCAACACCAAATTTTAACAATCTCGTCTTTTCTGGAACAAAAGCTGCCCAAGTCACGTTGGTTTTCCAAATAGAAAAAAAGGAATTACCAATGTCCAAGATGGTAAAACTCATTTCTGTCGTAGCTATAGGTCTCGGTTTTTCTGCGACTACTACAATTCCTGCGCATGCATTCAGCGTTATCGCCCCCGCTTATGAGGGTCAGGCAGAAACGCAGGGGACCTACAATCACCCACCGGTGGCGTTTACCGGCGGCCCTTCCGAGACCGCCAATTCAAGCGGTTTGTCGCTGTCTTCGCAAGAAATCCAGCATGTGAAGTGGTGTGCTCAGACCTATACGTCCTATCACGCCACTGACAACACCTATCAGACGAAGCAGGGCGCGCGCACGGAATGCCGTTCGCCTTACTAAGTGAAGCGGGATTCACCGTGACGCCGTTTACTTTGGACAACATCAATTTTAATTAAAATTTTACCTAATTAGTCTTCGAAACCGGTTTGTGCGGCGTCTTGTTCCAGACGAATGGCTTGTAGCGAAGCTCGTAGACCGCTCGCCAGGCCGCAGCAGACAGCATCAGCCAATAAAGTGGCGTTGCAAGCCACCGTTTCCCGATCATACCGCGCTCATGGTCGATCATGGCGCGTGTCCCCATCAACAGGAAAATGGCGTAGCTCGCGATGATGTTGAGCGTGTCGATCCCGACCAACGCAAGTTGCGCTGCGGAAAAAGCATCTGGGCCCTCCACCCAGAGTGTTCGGCCAACGAACATCAAATAGATGATGAACAGAGGGTGTGTCAGCGAGGACAACAACATGCCGCCGATCAGCAGGTGAAAGACCAGATAGGCTTTCCACCCCATTTCCTTGGCGATCCTCACCGGCGATCGCATCATCACCAGCCAGCTTTGCAGCCAGCCCTTGAACCAGCGGCTGCGCTGCGCAAGCCAGACGAATATGTCGTTGGGCGCATCTTCCAGCGTCTGATAGCTGATGACATCGGAGTAATAGCCCAGCCGATACAGGCGCATGCCGAGATCGGCATCCTCAGTGACATTGTAGGGATCCCACGCACCAACATGGCGCAGAACCGATGTGCGGAAGTGGTTGGATGTGCCGCCCAGCGGAAGGGGCATTTGCATGCGTGCCAGCATGGGCAACATGCGTCTGAACAGGGCGGAATATTCCAGCGAAAAGGATGAGGTGATCCAGGAGACATCGGCATTGCTGATGATGAGCGGTGCCTGCAGGCAGGCCAGTTTGTCACAGCCGTTGCGAAACCGCGCATAGGCCTCGCGCAGCTGTTTGGGATGCGGCCTGTCCTCGGCGTCATATACGGCGATGAATTCTCCACGCGCGCCGTAGAGCGCATAGGTCAAAGCCTTCGGTTTCGTGCGCGGCAAGGACGGTGGTACGTGCACGATTTCGAAATGCGCGCCGGGGCGGAGACGCTCGATCGCAGCGATGGTCGAAGCATCATCCGCCTCACAGACCAGCTTGATATCCAGTCTGGATTTCGGCCAGTCCAGCCGGTTCAGCGCGGTGACGAGCTGCTCCACGATTGCGTCTTCTCGGTAGAGGGCAACGAGAATGGTATAGACGGGTAGCTGCTCGTCCGCCGATTGCTCCACCAGTGCCAGTGTTCGCCTGTCCGGTTTGGAGCGCAGCGGCACGAGGCGAAACAGGATGGCAGCCATGTAGAGCGCGGCGGTGATGATATGCAGAAACTGAAAGGTCAGCGAGGGCGAAAGAAGCATCGACCCTATTATGATGGTCGCGCCGACGCCCAGCAGAAACCCCTGCTTTCCGTGCAGGGTAATGCGCGCTGAATAAAGCGGTGTCGCATCGAACAGCGCGTTTACCGTCTGTCGTGTTCGCCGTTGCGCGCCCGCCTGCCAGACGGCAGCGCGAAGCGCCGATGGCGTCGTGACAACCAAATCCGCAGCAATACCCGACATAGTCTCGAGCGCGTGTTTCAGTCTTTCGATACTGCCCACATCGGGAATGATGGCGATATAGGGTTTGGCGTCCTTTGGAGACAGGCGGACCATCCGCGTTTCCAACAGCTGGACATCGAGCGACGCTGTATCGACTACGATATCCCCATCCAGCTCGGACACGAATGGCAGTCGCAGAAAACGGGCGAAGGCACCAAAATACGCGTCTTCCGTGACAGTTCCGTCCGCCAGAAGCTCCGCTTCAAATGTCGACCCGTTGCGAAGCGCACGTTCCGTGAACGCCTCGATATAGGGTTTCCCCAACCCAAGGGTCTTCAGAAAAGCAGCTTCGTCACTCTCTGCCGAAGAGCTGTCGAGGAATGAAAACGGATCGTCTTCGAGCGGGTCGAACACAATTTCGCCCTGCACAAGCATCGCATTCTGCGATTCTTGTGTATACTCGTCAAAACGCGACATACACATACCCTGCCACCGTGCCGGTGGTGCCCAATAATTCCCCGTAGCGGATCATATATATGCGCTTCTTAGTTGCACCCTCAAAACTGACGGGTATTTTTGCCTCTTTCTTTTGTGCGAGCATTATTTTTGCGTCACATTCCATACGTGCGGACAGCCTCACGGATGGTGGTCGCCTGCCTGTGCTGTTCGATACGCAGGAGCGGTTGCCCGGAGCGGACCTATCGACCGTGTCGCGTGTGCGGTTTTTGATGTCGGTGGATTTTCCGCCCTTCAATTTCACTGATCAGGATGGGCGGCTGGTGGGCTTCCATGTTGATCTTGCCCGCGAAATCTGCGCGCAGCTGAAGATCGAAAGCAAGTGCCAGGTGCAGGCGCTGCCGTTTGACGAACTGGAAGCCGCCGTGGAAATGGGGGAGGGCGAGGCTGTCATGTCGGGCATTGCCTCCAGTGCCGATCTGCGAAAAAGCTTTAGCTTTACAAGGCCCTATATTCTGTTGCCCGCCCGCTTCGCCATCAACAAATCGACCAGGCTGGAGGGGCAATCAGCCAGCGCGCTGTCCGGCAAGAAGGTGGGCGTGATCAGCAATTCGCGTCATCAGGCCATGCTGAAGGCATTTTTCCCCGCTGTCGCCGTCAACGGTTTCGATGGTTACGAGCCGATGTATGAGGCGCTGAAGTCGGGCAAGATCGATGCCGTCTTCGCTGATGGCTTGCGATTGCCCTTCTGGGTGTCGGGAGCCGCGTCCGATGGCTGTTGCGCCATGTTCGACGGACCCTATATGTCGGACCGTTTTTTAGGCGAAGGCCTGTCCATCATGACCGTTGATCCGGAAGACAAGCTGGTCCCTGCCTTCGATCAGGCGCTTGCCGCTCTGTCCCGCAACGGACGGTTGGAGGAAATCTACCGCCGCTATTTCCCTTACGGGTTGTTTTAGCGTGGTTATTGGCTTGCCCAGATGATGCGGGCCACCCATTCCACGTCTGCCAGATCGAAGCTGCGGTTGGGATGCTCAGGGTTGAGCGAGAAAAGCTCGATGGTCTTGGAGGTCTGGCGGGCCAGAACCTTCGCCATCACCTCACCATCCCGACTTTTCACGACCACACGGTCGCCGCGCCGCACCTGCGCGCCGGGCTCCACGATCAGCACATCGCCATCGCGGTAAAGCGGCATCATACTGTCGCCTTGCACTTCCAGCGCATAGGCACCGGCCTTGTTGGCGGGAGAGGCAGGAAAGTCCACCACATCCCAGCCCTGGCCTGCGGGAAAACCACCATCATCGAAAAAGCCGCCTGAGCCCGCCTGAGCAAAGCCGATCAGAGGAATGGCACCCGCCTGTGGTGGGAAGTTGCCATCGGGCATGGCGTTTTTGTTCGCATGGCCCATGGCATAACCAAAAAACTGGTCGATTGTTGCCCCTGTCGCCTCCAGCACCTTGGAAATGGATTCTGTCGACGGCCAGCGCTGGCGGCCATCTGGCCCCAGCCGCTTGGATTTGTTGAACGAGGTCGGGTCAAGTCCCGCTTTGCGCGCCAGGCCGGAAGGCGAAAGCTGGTTCCGGTCGGCAAGCGTATCGATCGCACTCCAGATATTATCGTGTGACAGCATGATGAACGGTCCGGGTGGAGCGGCGTCGTCACGCGGCTCTTCAGTATCGAGAGAAACCTAGCCAAATATGCCCAAAGAGTAAAGTATTAAAAGGAATAAAATCCTTACATCTATGCGACCAGCGTTGACATATTGATCTTGGAGAGCTGAATGACCGCCTGCGTCCGGCTATCGACTTTCAGTTTCAACAATATCGCCGAGACATGCGCTTTGATGGTGGCTTCCGATACGCTCAACTCATAGGCGATCTGCTTGTTGAGCAAGCCTTCGCCCAGCATACCGAGGACGCGGTTTTGTTGCGGGGTCAACGTGCGCAACCGGTTGATCAGGTCGGCCATATCAGGATCATGATCCTGCCCGGACTGACAGGATGCCGGTATCCAGACATCACCCTCCAGCACGGCACGAATGCCCGCGCGCATATCCTCAATGCCGGAGGATTTGGAGATGAAGCCCGAGGCACCGAGTTCGATGGCGCGGCGCATGGTGGCGGGGTCATCACTGGCCGATACGATGACGATGGGCAGGCTGGCAAACTCCGCCCTCAGTGACATCAGCCCGGAAAAACCGCTGACACCCGGCATGGCAAGGTCGAGCAACATCAGATCGGCATCCGGCTGGTTCTCGGCGGCGGCTTTCGCGGCCTCGAAATCTCCCGCCTCGATAATGCTGTTTTCGCCCTCGAGCCCCGTCACCGCCTGACGCAATGCGCCACGGAACAGGGGATGGTCGTCTGCAATGATGATAGTGAGTTGTGACATGCCGCGCCCCCTCCCAAGAGCATTTCATGTGCGCCTCATTTTTGGCGGAGTTTCATCTCGCGTCAAGCACCGCCATGCCAAGGATTGCGTGAATATCGCTGCAATACAAGCTTTAGATTGCGATGGGGGTCCTCGGGGCGTCGTCAAGGCGCAAAAATCTGCGTGAAGCGATGGACAAGCGCTGGCATTTGCGGCAAACCGCCCGCAGTGAAGGAGACGCCGTATGAGTGAAACGCCCCCGATCATCAACAATCCCGTTATTTACAAGATTGTGCCGACTGACCTGTGGCGGGACGCCAAGGAAGCAGGCGTTTTCAAAGGCGCGGCCATCGACCTCCAGGATAATTACATCCATTTTTCCACTGCAGCCCAGGTCAAGGAAACTGCGCTCAAGCATTTCGCCGGTCAGGACGATCTTCTGCTGGTCGCCGTCGATGGCGGTGCGCTGGGTGACAAGCTGGTGTTCGAAACCTCGCGCGGTGGCGATCTGTTCCCGCATCTCTACGCGCCCCTGTCTTTGAGTGCGGTGCTGTGGGAAACGCCGCTGACGCTTGATGATGATGGTGCCCACCAGTTTCCGGAGATTGCATGATGAGCGGAATTTTTTCCTCGATCGGTCGACGCGGCCTGTTTCTGATGGACCCGGAGGTGGCCCACGGCATGTCGATCGCCGCGCTACGCTCCGGCTTCATACCCACCTGCATGGTGCCGCATGATCCGCGCCTGCAACAGACCGTCGCTGGCCTCGTCTTCCCCAATCCGCTCGGCATGGCAGCGGGTTATGACAAGAATGCCGAAGTGCCCGGCCCACTGTTGAAGCTCGGCTTCGGCTTCACCGAAATTGGCACGGTCACGCCGCTCCCGCAATCGGGCAATCCAAAGCCCCGCATCTTCCGCCTGGTGGAAAACGACGCCGTCATCAACCGCCTTGGTTTCAACAATGAGGGCCATGCGGCAGCGCTCGCCCGCCTCATCGCCGCCGGCCTGCGCGGCCTCGTCGGCGTCAACATCGGTGCCAACAAGGATAGCGAAGATCGTGTCTCGGATTATGTGAAGGGCATCGAAACCTTCGCGTCAGTCGCCTCCTATTTCACCGCCAACATCTCCTCGCCCAACACGCCGGGCCTGCGCGATTTACAGGCGCGCGATAGCCTGTCTGCCCTGTTGAAAGCCGTGCTGGAAAAGCGGGATGCCGAGGCACAGAAGCTCAACCGCCCCATTCCGGTCTTCCTGAAGATCGCGCCTGATCTGACGGAGGAGGGGCTGGACGATATCGCCGCAGAAGTGCTGGCCCATAATCTCGACGGCCTCATCGTCTCCAACACGACGCTGTCGCGCGATGGCCTGCGCCCCGGCCCGAACAATCACGAAACCGGTGGCCTGTCCGGCAAACCACTCTTCGATCTCTCCACGACGGTGCTTGCCAAAATGCGCAAACGCGTTGGCCCCGCTCTGCCCATCATCGGCGTCGGCGGCGTGTCATCGGCGGAAACCGCGCTGGAGAAAATCCGCGCCGGTGCCGATCTCGTGCAGTTGTATTCCTGCATGGTCTATGAGGGGCCCGCACTGCCGGGCCGCATCGTGCGCGGGCTTTCCACATTGGTGGAGCGTGAGCGGGTTGGGAATATCAGGGAGTTGCGCGATAGCGCGGTGGACCGCTGGGCGGAGCGGAAGATT
This sequence comes from Agrobacterium rosae, assembly GCF_002915175.1. Lineage (GTDB taxonomy): Bacteria > Pseudomonadota > Alphaproteobacteria > Rhizobiales > Rhizobiaceae > Agrobacterium > Agrobacterium rosae. Next base: position 418,708 of record NZ_NXEJ01000001.1, read on the forward strand.
TAGCGGATAATTCGAGGCTCCCACCTCTCTTCCGTCATCCTAGGGCTTGTCCCTAGGATCTAATCACGCCTCCAAAATTGCAACGTAGCAGATGCTCGGGACAAGCCCGAGCATGACGAAGAAAGCATTGAAAAGACCGAACCTTGCGCCTTCGCCTCGCGGGCCTTCAACCCAACCCCATCACCGACAAAGCACCATCGCCCAATACGGTCGGTTCTTCGAAGCAGCATCATAAGCAACCGCCACACCCAACCCGCCATAATTGCCCAGCATATTCTCCAGATGGTGCGGAGACCCAATCCACGCCTTCACCACGCGCTCGACCGTGTCCTGCCCAGCAGCCACGTTTTCAGCCGCAGGTAGCGGCACGCCGCCATCCTTCATGCGGATGAGAAAACTGTCCGTCAGGCCGATGAGATGCGCCATCTTCTGCGCCTTCACCATGCGGTTGGCCTGATAAGCGGCAGCCTGTTGCGCAGCACTATTGGTAGACAACGTTGGTAGCCCCTTGGACCGACGAAGCTCGTTGACCATGGGAAGCGCCGAGGCTGTTTCATCGCGCGTGCCAGCGGCGATACCCTTGTTCGTGGGTCTTGAGACGCAGGCGGACAGTGCAGCACTGGCGGAAACCAGCACGAAGCCGCGCCGTGAAAGTGTCATCAGGGAATCTTGGGTCATATCAGCGGCGGAAGCTCAACAGGCGAAGGATGATGAAGACGGGGATGACGATGACAGCACCCGCCAGCAGATAATCGCCAATGCTACCCAACGCGCGGAAACCGCTGTGCCAGATATCGAGCACGAAATCTCTGAAACCATAGATGATATTCCACGGCGTCAGGCCGAAGACCGCCATGACGAAACCCACGATCAGCGACACGACAAGCAATTTGACGATTGTCCGCGCGACACTATCACCCAGCACCTTATCGACCTCACCGGCCATCAGCATATCTCCTAATTCAGCCAAGACATAGAAAGCATGGTGCCTCTATGCAAGCGTCGGCACATTCTACGCGCCATATTTGCCGCTGCCATGAAATAGGACTTGAGTTTTTTTATGGCCTGATGAAAGACAGCCCACCTCTTTCAGGAAAGCGTGCATGGCCCCACACCAGTTTTCGTCCGGCGATGCCATCGCAGACCGGCGCGCCGATTACGCCCGTATGCTGGCGGAAAGCGCAGATCATGCCGCCGCTGCCGAACTGATGGAGCAGGCGCTGGAGCTCACACCATCATGGGCCGCAGGCTGGGTGCAATTGGGAGATTATTGCGACAAGGCGGGGGATAAGGAAAAGGCCATCAGCGCCTACGAGACGGTTGATCGTCTAGACCCCGAAGGAATTTTCGCAGCCCCCCTCAAACTCGCGGTGCTGGGAGCAGCCGCAACACCGGAGCAACCGCCAAGCGCCTATATAGAAGGCCTGTTTGATGATTACGCCGACCGTTTCGAAACATCGCTGGTCGAAAAGCTTGAATATAGCGTACCGCAAAAGCTGGCAGCGCTGATCGAAACAGCAAGACCAGCCAGCGGCCAATTCGCCTGCACGGTCGATATCGGTTGCGGCACCGGCCTGCTCGGTCTCGAAATCCGCGATTGGACACAGCGTCTAGAAGGTTTCGACATCTCCACCAACATGCTGGCCAAAGCAGAAGAGAAGGCCATCTACCACCATCTGGCCCAAGCCGATCTTTCGCTGCCACCAGAAACATCCGGCCTCTTCGCCGATGACCTTGCCCGCCACCGTGCCGATCTGGTCGCAGCCGCCGATGTCATGATGTATCTCGGCAGTTTGGAAACCGTCATGCCGCTGGTCCTGGCGCTGCTGGCACCGGGCGGAACCTTCGCCTTTTCGGTGGAGGATGCAGGCGAGGAGGAAGGCTTTATCCTCCTTCCATCTCTGCGTTATGCCCATTCTGAAGCCTATGTCCGCACATTGTTGGACGCATCCGGCCTGCAAACCCTGGAAATACGCAAAACCACCATTCGCAAGGACGCCGGAAAACCCCTCGCCGGCATTCTGTTTCTTGCCAGAAAACCGGGCTGATCTTTTCGTTTCTTGCCTTTTTATCGATAGGTCAGCCTTGCTTACATATCGATATTGAAACCCGGCCTTTTGCAGTGCAAAATAATCCCCAATCGAGCGATCCATCTTTGCGGATGTGTGATGCGAAGACTCACTTTCAAACAGCATTGACAGTTCCATTTCGGGGTAGCGCGCATGGCATTCACGAGAAGCGTTTATGGCATGTGGAGTGCCGATCCGGCCAAGCACGCGCCCTTGGAAGACATTCAGGGGATCGTCACCGGCAGCATCGTCTCGGCGCTCGGCTTCTACCTTCTCGCCAAGGTAGGCCTGCTCACCGGCGGCACGGCGGGCGTCGCTTTCCTCCTGCATTACGCCTTCGGCATCAGCTTCGGCCTGCTGTTCTTTCTCGTCAATCTGCCCTTCTATTACCTGTCCTTCCGCCGCTTGGGCCTTGCCTTCTCGTTCAAAACCTTCATCGCCATCGGCTTCGTTTCGGTGCTGACGGAACTGGAAAGCCGCTGGATGGTGGTGGAAAGCATCAACCCGCTCTGGGCCGCACTGCTTGGCGGTTTGCTTCTCGGCTACGGCCTTCTGGCGCTATACCGCCACCGCGCCAGCCTTGGCGGCATCGGCATTCTCGCCATCTACATTCAGGATCGTTTCGGCATCCGCGCCGGTCTCATCCAGCTTGCCTTCGATAGCTGCGTCATGATCGCCGCCTTTGCCGTCATCAATCCAGAAACGGTGCTCTACTCCATCGTCGGTGCCTTCGTGCTCAACCTGTTCCTCGCCATCAACCACCGCTCGGATCGCTATATCGTCGTGCGCTGAACGCTTGAGTTTTTGTCCATCGCGGCGCAAAGAGTGAGAACGCAACGTGGGACGATCATGAGCGACATAGCAGAGCGCAAGCGTAACAGGTTTTGGGCATCGACGCCTGATCGGCATTCCCTCGTGGAAGATGCACAGGCCGTCATTGCGGGCAGCATGCTCGTCTCGCTCGGCGTCGTGCTTCTGTCTGGCGGTGGCCTGCTGACCGGCGGTGTCGTCGGCGTCGCCTTCCTGCTGCATTACGCAACGGGCCTCAGCTTCGGCCTTCTGTTCTTCCTCGCCAACCTGCCATTTTATTACATCGCCCTGCGCCGCCTCGGCCTCGCCTTCACGATCAAGACCTTCTGCGCCGTCGCACTGACATCGGTCCTGTCAGAATATCTGCCGCACCTCATCGTGCTGCAAAACGTCAATCCCATCATTGCTGCCCTCTTCGGCGGGCTCACGGTCGCCGCTGGCATGCTGGCGCTGTTTCGCCACCGCGCCAGCCTCGGCGGCTTCGGCATTCTGGCGCTATACCTGCAAGACCGTTTCGGCATTCGCGCAGGCCTTGCGCAACTGGCGTTCGATTGCACGGTCCTCATCTGCGCCTTCTTCGTCGCCACCCCCTTCATCATTCTCTGCTCCATCCTCGGCGCTCTCGTCATGAACCTCGTCATCGCCGTCAATCACCGAAACGACCGCTATATCGCGATGTAAGGCCCTTCTTTTTTGCCCGTGTTTCACTACTTTAGAGCTGTGAAACACACAGAGCCCCCCATCTCCGGCGCAAACGTCGGCACCTTACCCTTATCCTTCCAGAAATGGTTCGGCGAAAAAGGCTGGAGCCCGCGCGCTCATCAGCTGGAATTATCAGCCCGCGCGCGGTCCGGCGAAAACATGCTGCTCATTGCACCAACCGGTGCGGGCAAGACGCTGGGCGGCTTCATGGCCTCGCTGACCGATCTCGCAGAACGCGGCAAGGTGCCGCCCGGCTCGGCCTTCGTCGGCGTCCACACGCTCTACATTTCGCCGCTGAAAGCGCTGGCCGTCGATATCGAGCGCAACTTGATGAAGCCAGTGTCGGAAATGGGCCTGCCCATTTCGGTCGAAACCCGCACCGGCGATACGCCGCAGTCCAAGCGCCAGCGCCAGAAGCTGAAACCCCCGGACATCTTGCTGACGACGCCCGAACAGGTCTCCCTGCTGCTCGCCAACAAGGAAGCCGAACGCTTCTTCAAAGACCTGAAATATGTGGTGCTGGACGAGCTGCATTCGCTCGTCACCTCAAAGCGCGGCCATCTTCTGTCGCTGGCCTTGGCGCGCGTGCGCAAACACGCACCAGCCATGCGCACCATCGGCTTGTCCGCCACCGTCGCCGACCCCATGGATTTGCAACGCTATCTCAGCCCGCAGGCAGAAGGTGAACCCACTGCCGGTCTCATCACCGTGGATGGTGGCGCAAAGCCCGATATCGCCATTCTCGGCACGGAAGAGCGCATTCCCTGGTCCGGCCATTCGGCGCGTTATGCCATGCAGGATCTATATCCGGCCTTGAAGGCGCACAAGACGACGCTGATCTTCGTCAACACCCGCTCGCAAGCGGAGCGCATCTTCCAGGAACTCTGGACCATCAACGACGACAACCTGCCGATTGCGCTGCATCACGGCTCGCTGGATGCGGGCCAACGCCGCAAGGTGGAAGCGGCCATGGCCGACAACAAGCTGCGCGCCGTCGTCGCCACCTCCACGCTCGATCTCGGCATAGACTGGGGCGATGTCGATCTCGTCGTGCATGTGGGTGCGCCCAAGGGGGCGAGCCGCCTTGCCCAACGCATCGGCCGCGCCAATCACCGCATGGACGAACCCTCCAAGGCCATCCTCGTGCCCGCCAACCGCTTCGAGGTCATGGAATGCCGTGCAGCACTCGATGCCAACTACATCGGTGCGCAGGATACGCCGCCCATTGCCGAGGGCGCGCTGGATGTGCTGGCCCAGCATGTGCTCGGCATGGCCTGCGCCGAACCCTTCGATGCTGATGACCTCTACCGCGAAGTCACCACCGCCTCGCCCTACGCCGACCTGCCGCGCGAAACCTTCGACCGCATCGTCGATTTCACCGCTACCGGCGGCTATGCCCTGCGCACCTATGAGCGTTACGCCCGCATCCGCCAGACGAAGGACGGCTTGTGGCGCGTCTCCAACCCGCAGGTCGCCATGCAATATCGCCTCAACCTCGGCACCATTGTCGAAGCGGCAGAACTGAACGTCCGCATGGTCAAACGCAACGCCAAGGGCACCATCGGGCGCGGCGGCATGACGCTTGGCAAGGTCGAGGAATATTTCCTCGAACAGCTGGTGCAGGGCGATACCTTTCTCTTTGCCGGCAAGGTGCTGCGCTTCGAAGGCATCCGCGAGAGCGAATGCCTCGTCAGCCAGGCCTTTTCCATGGACCCGAAAATTCCCTCTTACGCTGGCGGCAAGTTTCCGCTGTCCACATATCTGGCCGACCAGGTGCGCTCCATGCTGGCCGATCCCGCCCGCTGGCATGCCCTGCCGGATCAGGTGCGCGACTGGCTGGCCATTCAGAAGGAGAAGTCCATTATCCCCAAACGGGATGAGTTGCTGGTCGAGACCTTCCCCTTCCGCAAACGTTTCTTCATGGTCATGTATCCGTTTGAAGGGCGCTTGGCGCACCAGACGCTTGGCATGCTCCTGACCCGGCGTCTGGAGCGGGCTGGGGCGAAACCGATGGGTTTCGTCGCCACGGATTATTCACTCGCCATCTGGGCGCTGGAAGATATCGGCATGCGCCTGCAATCGGACCGCCTGTCGCTGCCGGACCTGCTGGATGAGGACATGCTGGGCGACGATCTAGAGGCATGGCTCGACGAATCCTTCATGCTCAAGCGCACCTTCCGCAATTGCGCAATCATCTCCGGCCTCATCGAGCGCCGTCATCCCGGCAAGGAAAAAACCGGGCGGCAGGTCACGGTGTCGGCTGATCTTATTTATGACGTTCTTCGCAGCCATGAGCCCGATCACATCCTGCTGGAAGCCACGCGTCGTGATGCCGCAGCCGGACTTTTGGACATTGGCCGTCTTGGCGATATGCTAAGGCGAATCAAGGGCCACACCACCCATTGCGCTCTGGAGCATGTCTCGCCACTGGCCGTTCCGGTCATGATGGAAATCGGGCGCGAGACCGTTCCGGGCCAAGCTATGGACGATGTGCTGGCCGAAGCCGCCGACGAACTGATCGCGGATGCGATGTCATGATGCATCCGCCCGAAGGACGAGAAGGACAAAACCGAAACGTGCTGAGCCGACTTGCCCTGAGCGACAAACTTGCCACCGGCTTCGAATGCCTCGGCTCGGAAACCGCCATCAACGGCGTCGCCGGCTGGTGCGATCCGCTGGGCGGGCTCTACCTGCCCGAACTCTCGCTGCTGGTCGTCTCGGATCTCCACCTGGAAAAGGGGGCGGCGTTTGCCCGCCGCGGCCGCCTTCTGCCGCCCTACGACACCATCGCCACCCTCAAAATCCTGTCCTCGCTGATCACCCGCTACGACCCGAAGATCGTCGTCAGCCTCGGCGATAATTTCCACGATCGCATCGGCTCACAGCATTTGCCATTGCCCCTGCGCGATCTTATCAAGGAGATGGCCAGAGGCCGCGAATGGATATGGATCAACGGCAACCACGATCCCGATGGTACGGTGGATTTGCCGGGGTCATCGTCGGATGAAATGTTCTACCGCAACCTCATCTTCCGGCATGAACCGAAACCGGGCGCATCACCAGGCGAAATCGCCGGCCACCTCCACCCCGCCGCCACTGTCCGCCGCCGCGACAAATCGGTGCGCCGCCCGTGTTTTGCGACCGATGGGACGCGCATGTTGATGCCCGCCTTCGGCGTGCTCAGCGGTGGTCTGGATCTGCGCCACAAGGCCATGCACGGCCTGTTCGACCATTCGGCACTGGTTGCCCATCTGCTGGGCCGGGACCGGATTTATTCTGTGCGGTTCGGGAATTTGCTGGGGTAAAATTTTTTCGGATGCTCGGATGCTCGTTCGATGCGACCGCAACGGCAGCAACCCTCATCCATCATCCTGAGCCTGTCGAAGGAGAGGCGCCCCGCAGGGGCCTCGAAGGACGAGGGTTGCGGGCTTGAGGCAGAGTGTGTGGCTGGATGCTTCGAGGGCGCTGCGCGCCACCTCTCCTTCGACAGGCTCAGGATGATGCATGAGGGCGGAGTGTGTGGTTGCCCGCACCCATGAGAGGGCGGAATATGCCGCTCACCCCCCTCTGCCCTGCCGGGCATCTCCCCCTCAGGTGGGGAGATTGGTAAAAGGCACGCTCTCTGCCCAATCGTAAGCGTCAGAGAGTGATATGTCTCCAAAACATACCGTTGCCACATCACAACGCTCAAGATGGCCGAGACCCATCTACGAGTCGATCTCCCCACCTGAGGGGGAGATGCCCGGCAGGGCAGAGGTGGGTAAGCCACACCCTCAAACCTCTCCACTAAAAATACTCCCCAACAAAATCAACATCTTACCCAAAAACCCGCAATAACACCCAAAATCCTCCCGCACTTTTCTCCACGGCGCGCGAATCACCCCCACAATCTCCCCGTTCCGCCCTCGGATACACCGCAAGGCGTTGCGGCGAGGCGGGACCGGCGCTGAGGTTGAGAGGGTGACACAAACCTTTCGATCCCGGGGTCGAGCAGCAATCTCCCCGGCGGCAACGGGAGGAGAAAGACACCGGTTTCGGACCGACCGATGTCATTCTCCCGATGCCCGACCTAGTCGCCGGGTGTACCGACAGCTCATCGTCCTCCGGTCGAACGCGACCATGAGGATAGAAGCGAAAGTCAGGCGGTACACAGGAACACGCTGCATCTGCTCCGCACCAGAGATGGTGCGGACGGATCGCAAGGGGCGCACTTGGCCGGGGCTGGCGGGTGCAGAGCTTGCGGAAAACGGATCGATCCTTCCGCCCCTAGATTATCGGCGCGGGAGCAAATCGAAGGCAGATGCGGCTGAACTGGCAGGGCGAGCATCCAGCAATGGAGTTCGCCACCCGGATGGGAAGGGTCGGACGTTGACTATGTCCGACCGGTTCTCCGGCAAGGCTTCCCCCCTTTCGCCGTCCGGGTTCTGCCAGCCGTGGCAAGTGGATTGCTGTTTGGCCAAAAGAGCTGAACGGGGCGCTGTGAGGTGCCATATCTAAACTACCCAACGAGGCAGCTTGCAGCGCCCCGTCCGACTATCCATGGCCGCGAATGGTTATGGGCCCTGAGAATGAAGCATGACACGGGCAGGTACTGCCGCGTGAACGGCGAAGCTTGCGTAAGCGGTGGCCGGGATTTTTGATAGGACGAATAGGTGGTGGATGCAGATGTTCGTGGCACGAGCAGGTTTGCCGAACACGCGATAACTACCGGATACAACGGAGCAACCCTCATCCTGAGGCGCGGAGGCGAAGCCATAGCCTCGAAGGACGGGGGTTGCGGATTTGGGGCAGAGTGCGCGGCAGATGCTTCGAGGCTTTGCCCTCCGGTCAAAGCACCTCAGCATGAGGGCGGAGGGTTTGGTAAGCCCACTAGATCACACGGAGTGGAAAAGGGCACAACGAAGCAACCCTCATCCATCATCCTGAGCCTGTCGAAGGAGAGGTGCGGAGGCGAAGCCGCAGCCTCGAAGGACGGGGGTTGCGGGCTTGAGGCAGAGTGCGCGGCGGATGCTTCGAGGCTTTGCCCTCCGGTCAAAGCACCTCAGCATGAGGGCGGAAGGTGCGGTTGCCCACCCATTAAGAGGGCACAGAGTACGCCGCTCACCCCCCTCTGCCCTGCCGGGCATCTCCCCCACAGGTGGGGAGATTGGCAAGAGGCACGCTCATCCCTCTACCCAGGGGACATCAGAGGAATGACAAACAAAGCAAACTTGCTCTTACCATCATCACCGCTCAAGATCGCCAAGACGTTACCCCCAGCCAATCTCCCCACCCGTGGGGGAGATGCCGGCAGGCAGAGGGGGGCGAGCTTGCTCCGGCGTGGGCGAAGGTCGAAGGGCATATCCAACGGTAAAGTCGAGACAATCCCTGCTAAGCCTGACGAAAACCTGCTCCGGCATAACGCTTCCATTCAACCCAGAAAGGCCCTAATCCCGCCGAAACAAAAGACTCGCACCCCAGCCCGTCACCACCGCCAGCAGCACGCACAACATGCCATAGACCACTGGCGTCTGGTGTGCCGCATCGGTAATTGCCTGCTCCATGCCGGTCTTCACCACGCGCAGCCGCAGTTCCTTCTGCGCCACCGGCATGCCGCTCTTGAACAGATAGGCGCGGGCGGTGTGGACGCCGTTCGGGACGTTGGCGGGGAGGCGCAGGGTGGCCCAGAACAGGCCGGTGCGTTCCAGCCGCACGCCGGTCGTGTCGTTGCGGTAGATGCCGCTCGAAAGTTTCAGGCGGCGATAGGCATCTTGGAAGTCGTAGACATTGTCAGGCACGCCGGAAAACACCGCACTGCGCAACGGCAGATGTTCCACGCCGAGGCCCATGGCCTTCAGCGTTCCCGGCGTTGCGATATTGTCGATGTTGCGGGTGCTGGCCATGGAGTAGGATTCCGGCAGCGGCGCGAAAGTGATGGCGCTGGTGTTGATCCAGATGCCTGCCACCCGGCTTTTTTTGCGCACGGTGGAATAGTCGTTCGGGCCTTCCAGCGTCACCACGATGTCATACTGGCCGATGGCCAGCAGCAGCTGGTCGGCATTGTTCAACGCCCCGAACATGGTGAAGTCGGCACCGCGAAAATCCGACGCGATGGAGATTTCCGTGGTCGATGCGCCGATCTCGATGTTTTCCTGCAAGGGCCGCGGCTGGCCAGAGGCATCTGGCGAGATCGCCAGCGGCGGTGTCTGCGCGAAAGCTATGCCCGAGAAGGCGCAAAGGGCGGCGGCAAGAAGAGCGGCGCGGATCAATAGCCCAGCCCTCCCACGGCAACGGAAAACAGATCATCCGGCTTGATGACCAGCGTGATCGCCAGGCGCACGCCAACGGCCAGAACAAGCAGCGCCAGCAGCGCACGCAACTGTTCGCCGCGCAGTTTCTGGCCCACGCGCACGCCATATTGCGCGCCCACCACACCCGCCAGCATCAGGATGAAGGCCAGCACGATATCGACGGAAAAGTTGGTAGCCGCCTGCACGATGGTCGTATAGGCGGTGACGAAAATGATCTGGAACAGCGAGGTGCCGACGACGACATTTGTGGGTACGCGCAGCAGATAGATCATCGCTGGCACCATGATGAAGCCGCCGCCTACACCCATGATGGATGTCAGAACGCCCACGCCGAAACCCAGCGCTATGATGGGAATGACGCTGAGATAGAGCTTCGATTTTTTGAAGCGCATTTTCAGCGGCAGTCGATGAACCCAGTTGTGGTGGCCGGGACGGCGCAGTGTTACCGTTTCATTGCGGGCGGAACGACGAATGGCCGAAATGCTTTCCTTCAGCATCAGCGCGCCGACGGTGGACAGCAAAATGACGTAGAGCAGCGAAATGATCAGGTCCAACTGGCCGATGCTGCGCAGAAGCGTAAACAGCCACACGCCCAGTGTAGCTCCGCACAAGCCGCCGATCAGCAGAATACCGCCCAGCTTCACATCCAGCGTACCACGCCGGAAGTGGGTGATGGAGCCGGAAACGGAAGAGGCAACCACCTGGTTCGCGCCGGTTGCCACGGCAACGACGGGGGGAATGTTGTAGAAGATCAAAAGCGGCGTGATGAGAAATCCGCCGCCGACGCCGAACATGCCGGACAGAAAACCCACAGCCGCGCCCATGCCGAGAATGATGAAAATATTCACCGATAGTTCTGCGATGGGCAGATAGACAGTCACAATAGGACCTCGGACATGCGGACCTCGGACGTGGTTGCGTCCAAAACGGCAAAAACCGCCGTCAGGCGGGCTTTGCCACGAAGGGGTGGTATCTGTCTGAATGGCGAAGGCAGGAAACCTTGCGACCTTCAAAGGTCATGCCCTTGGTGGGCATGGCTGTCAATTATTCAACGGCAAATACGTTGATAATTTGAAAAGATCGACAAAGAGCCGAATTACTTGTTGCGAGCCAGCAACGCGGTGACCAGCTCGTCGGTGATACGGCCATCCGGAGCCTGTCCAATGGACTTCTGGAAGTTCTTGATGGCAGTCACGGTTGTGCGACCAAGCTTGCCGTCCGGTTCACCCGCCTTGAAGCCATTGTTGTTGAGAATGGCCTGAATGTTGCGGATTGCCTTCTGCATGTCCACCGACGAGGTTTTGACCTCTTCCTCAACGCCAGCCCATTCCGCTGGTGTGTTGATGGAGTTTGCTTCGTCGTTCAGCGGCGTAACCTGCCAGGCGTCCACATTGGCCTTGGCGCTAGCCAGCTGTTCGGGCCGCATCGCCTTGGCCACGTCGTCGCGCTTCTGGCCGGCATCCGCATCGCCATCACGGGCGGCAATCGCGAACCACTTGTAGGATTCTTCCAGGCTCTGCGGCACACCGCTGCCACGGGCGTAGAGAATGGCAAGGTTGAACTGGCTGTCACGAACGCCGAGGTTCGAAGCCTTGATGAACCAGTCACCCGCTGCCTTGAAATCCGGTGCGCCAGCGGCGTCGGAGGCCAGGAGAACGGCCAGATTGTGCATGGCACCGGCATTGCCCTGATCGGCGGCCAGCTGATAGTAGCGCTTGGCTTCCGGCAGATTGCGCTCTACGCCGTTCGCCTTCTCATACATGTTGCCAAGACGATATTGCGCAGGGGCCAAGCCCCGGTCGGCCGCCAGCTTGTACCACTTCGCAGCTTCAGCGCGATCGGCAGCGACGCCGCGACCATCGGTATAGCGTGCACCGATTTCAAACAGTGCCTGCCTGTCGCCCTTGGCGGCAGCATCGGCCAGGGATGGCGGGGTGATGCCTGCCGGAACGGCAATGGCCTCGGGCTCGGCGACCCGCAGGTCGGCCTGTTTGAACTCAGGCAGTTGAACCTCGGGCGTGGCGGCGACAGGCTGCAAGCGCTCAACGACACCGGAACTGCGCGATGCGGTTGGCGCAACGATGGTCGGTGTTTCCTGCGGAAGCCGTGCGCCGCCGATTGGCCTCGTATCGATCAGATGCTCGCTCTTGTCCGCATCTGCTTGCATCCGTTCACCGGCTGCCTTCGCGCTCTGGTCGATCGTGCTTTCAGACGGAACAGTCACGGCTGGTGCTACGCTGGCGGAGACCGGTTCTGCAGGTGCCGCAGGCGGGGCGGACATGGGCTCCACGCTCTTCGGCTCGATTGCGGCGGCTGGAGGTGTCGTTTCTCCACCGACGAAGGATTTGATGGCGGGCATCGCCATCATCGCCAGAAGAATGGCACCGATGCCCAAAAGAAGCGGGCGACGGTAGCGGGAAAGGGCGGAGCCTTCCTTTTCGACGGTGGCCTTGCTGCGCTGCGGGCGCGATGCAGAGCTTCTCTCCGGCACGCTTTCCTGTGCGGCAGCCTGTGCCGCGCGGCGGGCTGCGGCAATAAAGTCGGCGCGGTTGTCGCTCTCGCCTGTGCCAGCCCGGGCGGCGGCTGTCTGGCTGGCACGCACGCGCTCCAGAATTTTCTTGATGTCAGGCGCACCGGAGCCTGGCTCCAGCAATTCGGTTTCGATATCCGCCTGCAACACATCCACAGGGTCGAGCGCTGGCGCGGGATCGACCTGCGTGCGTCCGGAAACCTCAGCCGTTGGCGCGTCTTCGGTCTTTGCTGCACTGGACTTGAAACGACGGGTCAGGCCCGACAAAAGGCCACGCTTTTCCTGTGCCGCGGGCCTTTCGGCTTGCGGCGGCACCAGCGTATCGGTGTCGAGTTGACGGGCAGCATCGCTTTCGAAAGCGCTCCGCTCATCCTTGGAAATCAATCCTTCTTCGGGAAAAGTCGCGGCAGGCATCCGCGCCCCACCATCATACTCCGCCCATTCGCGGTCGGCATCCGGGGTAGCCACAGCACGCGAACCGTTGCGGCTATCGAGATTGTCGAGGCGTCCGGCAATCTGCACCAGCGTTTCATGCAGTGCTTCAAACGTGCGGTGCGTACGCTCTTCGGTGTTGCGGCTCAAACCTTCCAGCTTGCGCAGGTCGTTGGCCAGCTCTGTCAAGATTGCCATATCGGCGCTGTTTGCGGTCTGCGCCAGATTGTTGCGCGCATGCGCTTCGAGAACGGCTTCCGCCGCCTGACGTGCAGCTTCGATGATGTATTCGTCGCTGGACGCCATATATTCTTCGATGGCGGCCATGCGCTGGTCGAGTTCGGGCGACATGCCAGCGGTTTCCGCTGCAACAGGCGCTTTCGTTTCATCCAGTTTCGCGGCGATGTCGCTCAACCGATCTTCCAAACGCTTGAAGGCAGTGTCGTAGGACAAGGCCTTGGCGGGCTTGGTTTCGATCTCTTCGATCCGGCGCGCGATTTTTTCCAGCCGTTCGGCCAGCTTGTCGTTGACGGCACCCTCGCCAAGACCATCGATCTTGCGGGAGATATCCGTCAGGAAGGATGTCAGTTCCGGTTGGTTGGATGGGCGTTGCGAACGTTCCAGCAACAGGGAAAGCTGATCGAGCCGCTCACCGAGTTGCGACACGCCGCGTTCGGCAGAAAGCTCTTCGATCCGGCTCGTCAGTGCGTCGAGACGCGCGCCCAGCGCATCCGTTGGCTTTTCCGAGGCGTCGTCCTTCAATGTATCGATCTGCGCAGAGAGCGTGTTCAGACGGTTTTCCAACCGTTCGCCCAGGGCTGGATCGAAGGAGGCAGGGCGGTTTCCGGCAGCGGCGATAGCGCGGCTGATTTCGTCCAGACGCTGGTCGAGGCCAGAGAAATGCTCGCTGTAAGCCTGGTCGTTGGGCTGCATGTGCCTGCCCAGATGCTCGACTGCGCTGGCAATGGTCAGAAGCTTTTCTTCGAGCGCACGTACGGCGTTCGCATTGCCGCCCATCGAACCAAGCTGGCTTTTGATGTCGTCCAGCCGGTAGGCCAGGGCAACGATTTCTTCCTGAAGCGGGGCCGTGTCGAAACCGCGCAGAGTGCTGTCCATGGTGTCGAAGCGCTGCTCCATACGGTGCATGCTGTCTTCGCGGGCAACCTGGTCCATGAGGTTGCGCAATTCTTCGAACTCGATGCGCAGCGCTTCAGCATCCGGTGAGGGTGATCCACCCATGCGCTCTATGCTGGCGGCCAGACGTGCGACGTCCTCGCGAATATCCTCGGCGAAATCCTGATCTTCGGCAAAGGAGCGGATGTTGCGCAGTTCCGACCGCACGCCCTGCATTTCGCGGGCAACACCTTCGGAAATCTCGTGCTTCAGTTCCTGGCGGAGGCTGACGAGTGCTTCTGCCACTTCGCGCAAGGCCGCATCGCTTTGGGCTGGCTGCGGGGCGGGGCGCTCGATACGCGCTGTAGGACGGGGACGAGCTGCGGGAATGGCGGTCGAGGCGCGGTAGTCGCGCTCGACATAGCGGCGGTCCATCTCGCGTTCTGCTGCCAGATCCGTGCCGCGCGGCGTGTCTGCCTGCTGCCGTTCCCAACGGGCATCGAGCGCCTGCTGGCGCTGGCGAATTTCGTTGACGGGATCAAACCGGGGCTTAAGGGAAGGTCTTGCCGCGCCGGGTTCAAATCCTGCGCGATCGTTTTCGGACCGGAGAGCGTGAGTATCGGAGACGGGACGAGCGGGTTTTGCACCCAGCAGATCCTCGATCCGGGCTTCCAGTCCTTCAATGGTGCGATTGAGCGCGTCCAGAGACGATCTGTCGTTTTGACGATGGGAATTCGATCGCAATCCGTTCATCTTCCTGCCCGCTTCATCGTTGCCCGGTTGTTTGCTTCACCCGTTGACCGAATGGTCTGAGCGAAACAAAGGTCTTTGTATTAAAAGTGACTCCACGATTCGACGCGGTCCCTGAACAGGAACAATTGACCAAATGTGGTTAACAAATCGTTAATTAGTGATTTCTGTTTTAATACTTTCTTTAATATTTGGCTTGCGCGAAGCTTGCCGACTACACGTCAAAATCGTGCGAAATGTCATTTGACGTTTACGCGCACGTCAAATATTGTGCTCTTCATGTTTACGCCGGAGCGGTCCGGCAAACGATGCGGAGGATCATCGGTAATGCCTGTCTACAAGGCCCCTGTTCAAGATACGCTTTTCATTCTGAATGATGTGCTCGGCATTGAGCGCTACAACAATTTGCCCGGTTTCGAGGATGCGACCGCCGACATGATCGAGGCGATTACGGGTGAGGCGGCAAAACTTGCCGAAGAGCGCCTGTTTCCGCTCAATCTTTCCGGTGACCAACAGGGCTGTAAGCGTAGTGCCGATGGTTCCGTTGCCGTGCCGGATGGCTTCAAGGAAGCCTATGACGAATATTGTGCGGGTGGCTGGATCGGCCTTGCCGTGCCGCCGGAATTCGGCGGGCAGGGGCTTCCCTACACGCTGCATGCGGCCATCGGCGAATACATGTCGTCCGCCAATCTCTCGCTGATGATGTATCCGGGCCTCACGCAGGGCGCGATCGCTGCTGTCCTCGCTCACGGCTCGGATGAGCAGAAGGCGACCTATCTGCCGAAGATGGTCGAGGGCACATGGTCCGGCACCATGAACCTGACAGAGCCGCATTGCGGTACAGATCTCGGACTGCTGCGCACCAAGGCCGTGCCGCAGGCGGATGGTTCCTACAAGATCACCGGTCAGAAGATCTTCATCTCCGCCGGTGAACACTCGATGACCGACAATATCGTGCATCTTGTCATCGCCCGTATTGAAGGCGCGCCCGAGGGAACCAAGGGCATCTCGCTGTTCATCGTGCCGAAGTTCCTCGTCAATGACGACGGTTCTCTGGGTGCGCGCAACGGTGTCATCTGTGGTGCGCTGGAACACAAGATGGGCATCCACGGCAATTCAACCTGCGTCATGAATTATGATGGTGCGACGGGTTATCTGCTGGGCGCAGAGAACAAGGGCCTTTCGGCCATGTTCGTGATGATGAACGAAGCCCGTCTCGGCGTTGGTCTTCAGGGCCTGTCGGTTGGTGAAATCGCTTACCAGAACGCCGTGGAATATGCTCGCGAACGCATTCAGGGTCGTTCTCTCTCGGGTGCGAAGGCCCCGGACAAGAAGGCCGATCCGATCATCGTGCACCCGGACATTCGTCGCACGCTGATGACCATCAAGGCCTATAACGAAGCTGGCCGCGCCTTCCTGCTCTGGACTGCGCTGCAATCTGATATCGCCCACCGCGCGACCGATGAGAAGGAACGCCAGGCCGCAGACGATCTGCTCGGCCTCGTGACGCCAATCCTCAAGGGTGTGCTGACCGACAAGGGCTTCGACCACGCCGTCATGGCGCAGCAGGTGTTTGGCGGTCACGGCTATATCGAAGAACACGGCATGAGCCAGTATGTTCGCGATGCCCGCATTACCATGATCTATGAAGGTGCTAACGGCATTCAGGCGCTCGATCTCGTCGGCCGCAAGCTCGGCCTCAATGGCGGCCGCGCAGTCATGGCGCTGTTCAAGGAAATCGGTGATTTCTGCGAGGAAAACCGCACTGACGAGAGCCTTTCGCTTTACACCAAGGGTCTAAAGAAAGGCCTGAACGACCTGCAAGCCGCCACCATGTGGTTCATGCAACACGCCATGGCCAAGCCCGACAATGCCGGTGCCGGTTCCACCGACTACATGCACCTCTTCGGCCTCGTCGTGCTGGGTTACATGCAGGCACGCATGGCAAAGGCCGCGCAGGCGGCATTGTCTTCGGGTTCTGCGTCGGACGAGCAGTATCTCAAGACAAAGCTTGTCACGGCGAAGTTCTATATGGAGCGTATTCTGCCGGAAACGGCGGTTCGCAAGATTCGTATTGAGGCTGGTGCCGATACGATGATGGAATTGGCTGCTGAGGCGTTTTGAGCAGAAAATTTCTACCTCTTTGTGAGGGCGGTTACTTTTGGATTGAGAGGGAGCGCCTTGGTCTCTTCTCCCCGCCGGGGAGAAGGTCGCGGCAGCGGGATGAGGGGGCGAGTTCTCCTTACCCATCGACCCTTGCCCCCTCATCCGACCCTTCGGGCCACCTTCTCCCCCTCGGGGAGAAGAAACCATACGGCGACAACGCCGATCATATTTGGCGCTCGCGCGCCGACAGGGAGATGAGACATGACTGACGTATACATCTACGACCACGTCCGCACACCGCGCGGACGCGGCAAGAAGGATGGTTCGCTGCACGAAGTGCCGTCCGTTCGCCTCGCCGCCAAGACGCTGGAAGCCATCCGCGATCGCAACGGGCTCGACACATCCACCGTCGATGACATCATCATGGGCTGCGTCGATCCGGTCATGGATGCCGGGGCCGTCATCGCCAAGGGTGCGGCGTTTGAGGCCGGTTATTCCACCAAGGCGCCGGGCATGCAGATTTCGCGCTTCTGCGCGTCGGGTCTCGATGCCATCAACTTCGCTGCCGGAAAGATCGCAGCCGGTGCCGATGAGATCGTCATCGCAGGCGGTGTGGAAAGCATGTCGCGCGTCGGCATGGGCATGTCCGGCGGTGCCTGGTACATGGACCCTTCCGTAAGCTTCCCCGCTTACTTCATGCCGCAGGGCGTATCCGCCGATCTAATCGCCACCAAATACGGCTTCAGCCGCGATGACGTGGATGCCTTTGCCGTGGAAAGCCAGAAGCGTGCGGCGCACGCCTGGGAAAACGGCTACTTCAAGAACTCCGTCATCCCGGTCAAAGACCAGAACGGCATCACCATTCTGGATCGCGACGAGCATATGCGCCCCGGCACGGACATGCAGGCGCTCGCATCGCTCAACGCATCCTTCCAGATGCCGGGCGAAATGGGCGGCTTCGAAGCCGTCGGCATCATGGCCCACCCGGAAGTGGAGCGCATCAACTATGTCCACCATGCGGGCAATTCTTCCGGCATCGTCGATGGTGCCGCTGCCGTTCTCGTCGGCTCCAAGGCTGGCGGCGAGAGCATGGGCCTGAAACCCCGCGCCCGCATCCGCTCCTTTGCCAATATAGGTTCCGACCCGGCACTGATGCTGACCGGACCGGTTGACGTCACCGAAAAGCTGCTGGCGAAAACCGGCATGTCGATTGCCGATATCGACCTCTTCGAACTCAACGAAGCCTTCGCCGCCGTCGTGCTGCGTTACCTCCAGGCCTTCGACATCAGCCACGACAAGATGAACGTCAACGGCGGCGCGATTGCCATGGGCCACCCACTGGGTGCCACCGGCGCGATGATCCTCGGCACGGTTCTGGACGAACTGGAACGCCGCGATCTCAACACCGCACTGGTCACGCTCTGCATCGGTGCGGGCATGGGCACGGCAACGGTTATCGAGCGGGTTTGATTGGGGCAACGAGCATGGCGGGCCATCAAAACGAGACGAAGCGTCACTTCCAGACGAGGCAACTCGACAAGGACATGGCCGAGGCTGCTGAAGCAGCCGGTCGCGTTACGACCGCCGAAGGCCAAGCGCGGATGAAAGCAGAGAGACGAGGACTGATTATCGTTCTTGCTCTGCTTGTCCTCCTGCTTTGCTACCTGCTCGGCGTCTTCGGTTAGCACAAGAAATTCAGGGAAGAGGAATCCCACTATGAGCACTTACACCAATTTCACGGTCGAAACAGACGCAGACGGCATTGCCCTCGTTACCTGGGATATGCCGGAAAAATCCATGAACGTCTTTACGGCGGAGGTCATGGAAGAGCTGAACGCGATTGTTGACGCAACCGTTGCAGACGCGGCTGTCAAGGGCGTGGTCTTCACGTCAGGTAAGAGCAGCTTTTCCGGCGGCGCAGACCTGTCGATGATCAAGTCCATGTTCTCCTTCTACAATGAAGAGAAGGCGAAGAACCCGGATGAAGCGTCCAAGAAGCTGTTCGATCTCGTCGGCAAGATGAACGGCCTGTTCCGCAAGATCGAGACCAACGGCAAGCCATGGGTTTCCGCCATCAACGGCACCTGCATGGGCGGCGCGCTGGAACTTTCGCTGGCCTGCCACGGTCGCGTGGCCTCCAACGCCAAGAGCGTCAAGCTGGCGCTGCCGGAAATCAAGGTTGGCATTTTCCCCGGTGCCGGTGGCACGCAGCGCGTGTCGCGCCTGACCGATGCGCAATCCGCGCTTCAAATGATGACGACTGGCCAGTCGCTGACGGCCAGCCGCGCCAAGTCCATGAACCTCGTGCATCAGGTGGTGGAGCCGGATCAACTGATCCCCGCCGCCAAGCAGATGATCAAGGACGGCCTGAAACCCGTTGCTCCATGGGATGAAAAAGGCTTCAAGGCCCCCGGCGGCGGCATCTGGACGCCCGCTGCCGCGCAGCTCTGGCCCGCAGCCCCGGCCATTCTGCGCCGCGAAAGCGCTGGCAATTATCCGGCAGCGCTCGCCATTCTCAAATGCGTTTACGAAGGCCTGCAATTGCCTTTCGACACCGCCTTGAAGGTGGAGCAGCGCTATTTCACGGAAATCCTTCGCTCGAAAGAAGCGTTTGCGATGATCCGCTCGCTGTTCATTTCCATGCAGGAACTGGGCAAGGGCGCTCGCCGTCCGGCTGGTCAGCCGAAGAGCGATCTGAAACATGTCGGCATCGTCGGCGCGGGCTTCATGGGCGCGTCTATCGCTTACGTCACCGCCGTTGCCGGTCTCGATGTCACCCTCATCGACCGCGATGACGAAGCCGCAGCCAAGGGCAAAACCACCTGCGAAGGTCTGGTCAAGGACAGCGTTGGCAAAGGCCGCATGACGCAGGAAGAGGGTGCCGCCATCCTCGCCCGCATCACGCCAAGCTCGGATTACGCCTCGCTCAAAACCGCAAACCTCGTCATCGAAGCCGTGTTCGAAGACCGCGACGTGAAGAAGGCCGTCATCGAAGCCGTGGAAGCCGTGCTCCCCGAAGGTGCGATCTTCGCCTCCAACACCTCCACTTTGCCCATCACCGGCCTGGCGCAAAACTCCAAGCGCCCGACGGATTTCATCGGCATCCACTTCTTCTCGCCAGTCGAAAAGATGATGCTGACGGAAGTCATTTTGGGCAAGGAAACCGGCGACAAGGCGCTGGCAGTAGCTCTGGATTACGTCGCGAAAATCAAGAAGACGCCAATCGTGGTCAATGACACCCGTGGCTTCTTCGTCAATCGCTGCGTGCTGCGTTACATGGCCGAAAGCTATGACATGCTGATCGAAGGCGTGCCTGCGGCCATGATCGAAAACGCCGCGAAGTTCGCCGGCATGCCGGTCGGCCCGCTGGCGCTGAACGACGAAGTCGCCATCGACCTCTCCTACAAGATCCTCAAGGCCACCGTCGCTGATCTGGGCGAGAAAGCGGTTGATCCGCGCCACATGGAGCTGGTCAAGAAAATGGTGGAAGGCGAAGGCCGCTTTGGCCGCAAGAATGCCAAGGGCTTTTACGATTATCCGGCCAAGCCTGCCAAGAAGTCTCTCTGGCCCGGCCTGAAAGACCTTTACGCGCAGAAGAAGCCTGAGGATGTAGACATGGACGTGCTGAAACAGCGCTTCCTCGTCACCATCGCGCTGGAGGCAGCGCGCACGGTTGAAGAAGGCATCGTCACCGATCCGCGCGAGGCCGATGTCGGCTCCATCCTCGGCTTCGGCTTTGCGCCATATACCGGTGGCGCGCTGTCTTACATCGATGGCATGGGCGTGAAGACCTTCGTGGAACTGGCGGAGAAACTGAGCCAGAGCTACGGTCCGCACTTCGCACCGACACCGCTGCTTAAGGACATGGCCGCCAAGGGCGAGACCTTCTATGGGCGGTTCGATCCATACGGCAGTGCCGCAAAGGCGGCATAAAGATCACTCAACCGACGACAGGCCCTTCGGGGCCTGTTTTTTATACGAGCGTTGCTGTGACGGTATCCGTTATGCCATGGCTTGATTGTTATGAGATTGCAAAACTATACATCGACGCAACCATTTTTCGACGAAATACACGTGCGAGATAAATGCATAATTCTTTGGGTTGAGACCGTTAGAGCAAAAATTATCATATTCTACATAACGGAATTTGGGATCGCCCATTAACCGTCTCAATATCATTCTGCATTACTTGCAATTATTTGGTTTCATAAAGCTGTATTTTTATTTTATATCCACTTTGGCAATGGCTGAGGCACCTTTGCTGCTGGTTAAGCGCGCCTCAACCCAAAGGATTTCCCATGAAAAGAATTATTCTCGCCGCTGCCATCGTGCTTGCTCCATTTTTTGCCCAGGCCGGAACACTCAAATTTCCAAGCGACGCGCCTATCGCTTCCGTAAAAATCCCGGATGACTGGGAACCCAAGGAAACCATTTCCGGCATCGAGGCGACCTCGCCTGACGCAGCCATCTATTTTTCGATAGATGTCGCCACTGACGAGAACATGGACAAGGTCATCGAAGACGCCATCAAATTTCTCACCGATAACGGCGTGACCATCGATGAAAAGACCAAGTCCGATTCTGGCGATGTCGAAATCAACGGCATGACATTCGGCAGCATCGAGTTCGACGGCAAGGATGCCGATGGTCCGGTCGAGGTCTCGCTTGGCTTTGCATCTCCCAAGGAAGGCAAAATGCTGGTCGTGACCTACTGGGGTACAAAAGCCACGCAGGATGCACACAGCAAGGAACTGGTCGGCATTCTAAAATCGCTGAAGCCAGCAAAGTAGGCTTTTCGGCGGGTTTTGATCTTCCGCATCGGTTCAAGAACAAAACACTGCATCCTTTTGTGTCCTTCTGCGTTTGCAATTCATCCACGATCTGGCCGCAACTCTTGCGGCCAGAATTGCACATGAGAGGAAAATTGCATGAGGGCGCCGATACGTTCCCATGGGTTCGACAAGCCGTCAGACCTTGAAGACGAACTTTCTCAACTGGATGATGATGTGAAGCCAACAGCAAGCAAGCCTGCCGCCCGTTCCAAGTCGCCGGAAAAAGCCACGATCGATGCGTCGTTGCGCAAAGAGGTTCAAGAACTCCGCGGCGAGGTGGATTCCATTCGCAAACAGGTGGAAAAGCTTCAGGCCGCTCGCTCCATTGTGTCGCAGCCGACCTCATCCCATCAACGTCACAGCAGCGATGTCGCCAACTGGCTTCCAGTCGTCCGCTCCGTCGCGATTACCTCACTTGCGGGACGCATTTTTGCATCTTCGCCGATCATGGCACTGCTGGTTGCGGCAGTACCCTTCGCGCTTGGAATGACCGCAGGATCGAAATAGGCGAAGCCGAACTGCTGATGTGAGCGGTGGTCCGGCTAAACCTAGCTGTTTACGTCGGACATTCGCTGCAATGAGGAGCACCTCTACGCCATCCACAAGCGCTGCCAAAAAACTGTCAAAAAAGTTGAAGCAAGCGCTTGCCATGGCCGAACAAGATGTTATAACCCCGCTCACTTCCGGGGCAGAATGCTTCTGCGGCGCTTACCAAAAGCGATGGTTCGTCAAGAACCTGAAGTGCCCGAATAGCTCAGTTGGTAGAGCAGCGGATTGAAAATCCGCGTGTCGGTGGTTCAAATCCGCCTTCGGGCACCATTTTATCTCTTTGATATCGTTGAATATAATGGTGTTTTGCAGTTTTACTGCGTCAAGTTTCTAGACAGTCGCTTTTTATTTTCTAGACACTTTCGTTCGTCGCCTGTTCACTTCAGCACTAAACGCATCGACCGTTTCCGTCATGTTTTTGCTCATGTCGGCTCGCCTTGAATAGTGTTTCGCCATGGCTTCAGTCTTCTGTCCGAGCATGTTTGCGATGGTCGCTGGATCCTTGCCCATCTCACGGAGGATGGTAGCCACTGTGTGCCGCAGTCCCTTGAGGGTTAGGCCTGGCTGAATGACGCCTTTTTCCTCAAGCTTCACTTTTATCCTGTGCCAACTAGTGCTGAAACCATTGTATGTCCAAGGCTTGCCGTAGCTGTTTGCGCAAAGGGTGGGTGCGTTATGGTCAGGTGAAGAAACTAGAACGTCCTTTGCAGGATCTGGCATCGGCATCCAAACGGGTACTCCTGTCTTACCTCGGCGGGTGTCGATCATGCCATCACAGACGGCTGTGCGTGGCAGCCTGAGTGCATCCTGTGGATCAAGGCCGCAGTACATCATCAAAGCTATCGGCAAGCGCATGTGATCCGGCAGTGCCGCTTCGACTTCCTCACGCTCATAGTCTGTCCAAGGGCGGTTTGCCTCAGCCGCGTCTTTGGTCTTTCGAACTCGCTTCACCTTCGTGACGGGATTTACGGTCGCCATCTCCATCTCGATCGCATGCTCGAACAAAATGGATAGTACTGTCAGCGTGTAGTTGGCGAACTTGCGCTTTTTTTGCTCGAAGACTTTATCGCGCAGACGAGAGAGTGATCCATGGGTTAGGTCCGTCAAAGGTGAGTCAGCAAGCTTTTGAAGATAGTCTAAAACCTTTTGGTAGTCTGAGCGCGTTCGATCAGCCAGTGACTTGAACCCTGCCGAGCTACGATATGACGTGATGAGGGCACCCAGAGTGCCTGCCTTCGCTTTTACTTCAGTGAGGCCTGCGTTAAGGGCGGCAAGCTCCACGAAGAACTCGGGCGAACCAAACTCGGCGGTGATCCGCTTGCCCGTCTTACGATGATAGGCGTACCACTTGTCAGTTTTGGGCTCGTGATAGCGTTTGACGCCCTTAACACGCACTATGGTCATAATTTCTCCATCAACTCGTCGAACTTCGAAATCGGTGATGATCCGACGTCTCTGAAGCCATCTATCCATTTA
This sequence comes from Agrobacterium rosae, assembly GCF_002915175.1. GTDB lineage: Bacteria > Pseudomonadota > Alphaproteobacteria > Rhizobiales > Rhizobiaceae > Agrobacterium > Agrobacterium rosae. Next base: position 442,367 of record NZ_NXEJ01000001.1, read on the forward strand.
TCGATGTCCCACACGTCGTAACGGAGCATCCTAGCTCCGTTGCCTAAAGCGATGGGCCGGACAGGACATGCCGCGCCAAATGTCGAGACCGCCAAGCCGCAATATTGCGCGGCTTGGCTTTTTGTTAAAAGCCTCTGAGGGAAGTTGTCGTTGCCCGCTTTTCGCGTCATGGGGTGACCTGCTTGGCGGCGGGTGCTGCGGTTACAGTGATTTTGAAATCAGCGTTCGCCCAAGTCTGCTTCGCGAAGTCCCAGATCAAATCGTTTCCAATAGTCGATGCACCCGGGCCAAAGAACATATTCTCCCAATTGTTCTCTGTCGTGTAATACGTCTCGGTGTCCGCCACGTCCTGCACCCGTGCGGAGAGGGCGGAGCGAATGGCTGCGTCGTGATACTGTTGGCAGTGGGCTTTGGCTTCGTGTTGGGTATCGAAAGCTATGACGACGCCGTGCACCCTCGGGAGCATGTAATAGCCATTATGAAGCGGCTCCCATTTGTCATCCAAGCGTTGAACCCGATAGTGACCCGTAGGTGATGACGCCTCAATATCCTTCCACTCCAAAGTCTTCACAGCAACGGATGACGCGGGCTTCACCGGCTTCGCGTCCGTCGATAGGGCGGCTTCGAGGTCGGCGACCGCGGCATGAGCCCGTCGGACATGACCGAACGTCATCTCCAAATCGCCTTCAAGCGTTGATCCCACGCTGTCCTCGTCTGGGTCTGACATTACCAGCGCGCCGGTATCGTTGGCCACAATGGCGACTAGCGCGTTCAGGTCTTCCAGCGCCTTCTTGATTGCCATCACCATCATCTTCTCCCCGAATTATCATTCGCTGGCACCAGCGCGCGCAGCGCCGAAGCGATCACGCGATTGCGGCTGGTGTGTCGACGCTCGTGCCAGCGCGCTACAGCATCGGCGACGCTTGGCGAAAGGCTGGCTGGAAGGTTGGCAATCACCTCCAAGCCGTCGCCGTTATACGGAGGAGGGGTGTAGGACGTGGCTTTGTAGGGTTCTCTTCTCATGGTGGTCTCCTGTGGTGTGGCGGTGGTGGTGGTGCTTTGGTAGGGACTTCGGGCTAGTAAGCCCAGATCAGCAAGGCCGTAATGAAAAGCGAGATCGCCAGAAAACCGGCAATGTCCTGCATCAGCTGTTTGTGCTCGAAAAGGATGATTTGCTGGACAGTCAGTAGAGCTGGAGTGGCTGAAGCGGTCATAGGCGGCCCTCCCGCTTCATACGGCGCTGCCAAAGCCACTTGGGATAGTTGAGCCACACGTAGAACAGCACAATGGAGACAACTATCAATCCGAGGAATGCCACACCGGTCCATTCGGGAAGCCCCCACGGCACTGTGGTGACCGTGCCAGAGCAGACATTATGGATTTCGTTGTAGCCGAACCGACCGACGTCTCGTAGGCACTGGGCCATATTCAGGTCAACGCCGCTCATTCGCCAGCCTCAAGCGGCATAGGCGCGACCTGACCGCAGACCGAGAGAATGTCGTAGGTGCCGCCATGCTCATGAAATAGGCGAGCGGCTTCCGTCAGCGCGGAATCATAGGAGGGATGCTCAAAGGGCCACATGCAGGGACGAATGCGTCCAGTGCTGTCGCCACGGCGCATTACGAAGTGGCCACCGCCGACTTCCTCGCCGTTGCGCGGCTTCTTGGGAAAGCGGCGCATGTACTCGTATTTCGTCTTAGGGCGGCCGTGTTTCTTGGCCTTGTGGTCTGGGCGCAGCATGCGCTCATCGGACTGGGCAGTTGCGCCTGCGGCTGCAACGGTAACGTCGAACTCGTCGGGTCTTGGTCTGTACATGGTAGTCTCCTCTTGTGGTGGCCAGCTGGTTGCTGGGTACAAGAGGAGATATAGACCGGTATCGGATTTACGTCAACCGTTAAAGCGTTAAACCGTTATTTTTGGGCGTAATCGATTTTATGGACGGAAACGATCTGATCGCGAGGGTACTTTATCTCCTCGGGAGGATTGAACTGAAACACGACCAAGAAGCTCGGCTCCCATCGCACAAACTCTTTGATGAAGCCGCGCGGAACGCCGTCCTCTTCCTTCGGCGCGAGTTGAACAATCACGTCATCGCCACGAGCGTAGCTCTTCGGCGGGTTAGTCCACACCGTTTCGCCAGGTTTATACCGAGGATACATGCTCTCGCCGTCCACGTATGTCGCGTATGCTTCACTCACTCCAACTAAGTGAGGTGGCCTCCATTCCCAACCCATGACTTGTCCATTGAACTCAAACTCACCCTCTGACCCTCCCTTTGACCTGCCCAATATAGGCACGTCACGCTCCCCAGATGGCGGTTTAGGAGCGGCAAATATTTTAGCTGTCGCAGTACCCATTGGTCCCATGGCCTGCCGAAGTGCGGGAATCATGCGTTCCTGCTTTTCTGATTCTGCAGTTGCTTCGGCCATAAGGTCGAGGAAGTCCGACTCGGATAGACCCAGTTCTTTGGCCAGTTTCTGCCAATTGCGCATCATGCTGATCTTTCCCTTCTCCCAATCGGAGATGGTTGTCTGCTGCACGCCAAAAAGGTTGCCGAACGCCTTCTGCGTCAAGCCCATCTCTTTTCGTTTTATGCGTATGATGTCACTCAGCTTTTCCATGTTTACCGGTATAACGGAAATAATCTCAAAAATAAAACCGGTTTAGAGTTGACACTAAACCGGTAAAACGGTAGTTTGTGATTGTCAGCGGCGATTACCGGTGACTGAGGCCTCCCACCGGCCAATCGATCATAATGAGGAATGAAATGAAACAAGACCTTTTCGAAAATACCCACGAAACGGACTACGAAAGAAGAAGAGCGTCGACCCAAGCGATGATCGCAAGAAGAAGACGGGAGCATGAGGCTCCCGCGCCCAGAAGAAGATGGCGGCCAATGACGGGGCCGCCTTGATAGGCTCGCAGGGATGCGGGCCATTTTGCATTTTATAGGAACGCTAAAAAAGGGGAGGCCGAAATGAGAAACATCGCAAACCACATTCTGGATACCCGAACGTCACCGGCGAAAGCTTGTGGCGTTTTCGTCGTTCCTCAGAAAACGAAAAGGGGCGTAATGACCCGGCACCACCCGTAGTCCGCCCCTTCTCCGTACTAACGCGCCGAGGAGACCTTCGCCGTAAGGCGGGATCAAAGCACGCGTTCCATATCCGACACCACATCGGACGACTGCTATCTACACAAATTTGTGTAAATGGTCAACAAGTATTTTGGGAGACCAGCCCATCATGCCGTGACCACTCGCTCTGAAAGGATAATGACATGGATGGCCTCAACGTTCTTCACCTCGACCGGTACGCCGTTGTAACGGGCCAGCTGAACTCCGCCATTGCTCATAGACTCAAAGCGACCGATCCAAGCGTAGCCGCCGGAGTGAGCCATAATATCGTCGCCGGGGGAGGGCCATCGCGAAGGATCAAGCCAAGCTTTTACGCCGACGTGAAAGATAGGCTCCATAACCTTCGTGTCGATCACGATAGCATAACGGCCCTCGGGGATCCGCTTACGGCCATCGTTGATAGGCTGAAACTTCCACTTGCCGTCTTTGCGATCCGACATGGAGCCGTAAACGCGAGCGGCGACAAATCCCGATATCTTGTTCGGGCTCTCGGCCTGACTGGCCTCTCTCGCCATGTCGGCGACTTCTGTCTCAGGAATGCCAAGGAATGCAGCGATCTTGGGGTAAATCACAGGTCTGGGAACGGCACCACGTTTCCAGGTGCTAAAGGTTTGCTGAGGTACGCCTAATTCTTCGTAGACGGCGCGATCCTTCACGCCTCTTCGCTTTTGCTCTTTCAGTATCGACTGCAAGAGCTGTGACTTTACCTCAGGCATACAACCCCGCTACGGACAAAACCTTGACAAATTTGTAAAAAGAGTTTAGTTTCATAATCCACCCGCCTTGTCAACCACAAGCCGGTCACCACCCAGAAGACACCACACGAGGAGACTACATGACAATGATCACCAGCACGATGCTGGCGGATATGCACGTGCGCCGTGAGAACGGTGAAAGCGTCGCAGATATCGCCACCAGATACAACGTAAAGCCAATGGCTGCATACCAGCGACTGCGCCGTGCGTATGGCCTGTCCGCAAGATTGCCGGGGCCGGCCAACGACAACAACTCGAACCGCACGACACACATGGCAGCCCGAAACGGCGGTTGCTCCACCCTGTCTGGCCTTATGCCAGTTTCTCTGCCGCGCGTTGTCACTGCTGCCAACGACAACGATGCCGACCTGCAGGCCGGGATGGCGATCAACGAGTATGCGTTGCGCGGGGTGGCGGCATGAGCTGCGAGTGCTATTTCTTCGACTTCGGTGACGAGGTCCGCAACAAGCAAAATCCAAATTTGACCGGCCTCGTTATCGGCGAACGTGACTGGGGCGGCGAGTATCTCGTTCGCTTGGCAGACGGCGCATCAACGATCTGGTGGCACTCAGTCGAGATCGAGCACGATCCACATGGCCAGCCACCCGCGAAGGAAGACGACGACACCAACGTCGTGCGTGTGGACTTCAAAAAAAGGCAGGTTTTGACCGCCGAAACACCAACAGAGGGAGTAGCGTGATGGGTGAGTTTAAGAAGGGTGATTTCGTTCGCAGAACTAGCGGTAGCTCGCTTCATACGAGCGCTGGTAATCATGAATCTGGCTTTGTTGGTCAGGTTTCAGATTTGAAGTTTCGCGGCGGCACCAACGACATAATTTTCACGAATGGTCACGAGGGTATCGCGCAGAATTACGAACCTTGGCAGCCGCGCGTCGGCGAGCGGGTGCGGGTCACGATTGATGCAAATAATCAGTGGGCTGGTGTTGAAGAGGTCACTGAAATCCGCAATTTCATATTTATTGTCTCGATGAAAACAGGTCAGTTCGCTGGCAAGCCAGGCGGATTCTACGTCCGAGACCTCGAACCATTCCTCTCCACCACCGCCACACCAGAACAGCCCGCCACCCTAAAGATCAAGGCAGGCAAGTTCTACAAGACGCGCGATGGCCGTAAGGTCGGGCCGATGGCGGCTTGGCCTGATGAACAGGATTGCTTCAAGTCTTCTGACCTACTCTGCGGGGGTCTGTGGAAAACAGACGGCGGCTCTTATTTTAAGGGCGCAAGCGACAGTCCAGACCTCATCGCCGAATGGATCGACGAGCCTGCCGCCAAGGCGAAAGCCAGCAACGACAACGCGCAGCCGAAGTTCAAGGTTGGTGATCGGGTCGATGTGACTGGAAATCGGCCGTACTTGATAAGCAAAATCGGTCAATCCGGAATTGTAGAGATCGTGCACGGCGTCGGGGAGTATACGGTTAAGCTCGACAACAGCGGCTCGTTTTCTTTCATTGACGCCGAGTTGACGTTGGCAGCCACACCCACCACCACCACCATCGTCGCCCTCATCGAAAACGGCCAGCCCAAGCCATCCTCAACGCCGCATGTCCACACTTCCACCGGCGCAGCCGAGAAGGAAGCCAAGCACCTCGCCGCAAAACACAAAGGCCAGCAGTTCGGCGTGTTCACTTTGACCACGACGCACGAGGAAGCCACGACGGTCTATGACCACAAGTGGCAGAACCTTGCGGTTCTGGGCCTCAAGATAGACGCCATCAAGGAATTGCGCAGCATCACCGGCATGGGCCTGAAGTCTGCCAAGGATGCAGTCGAGTACTTCCTCGACGCAGCCTAACCACCAAAGCGGCTGGCCACCAACCAGCCGCACTTCACCACAACGAGGAGACAACCATGAGACAGGCGCACCTTGCGCATCAGACCGGGCTTACGCGCACCGGCAAAATCAACATGCTCAATCGAAAGCCTTACCGCACCGCTGCGCAGAAGGCCGAAGCCAAGCGCACGGCGCGCAAGTTCGAAGGCACGTGGGTGAGTGGCTCGCCTGTGAGCTATCATCGTGCGGTCAAGGGGAGGGCGGAGGGATGACCTCTCCCAACCCCCAATCCCCTTGGTACACCGAATCCACCACGCCACCCATCGATTACGTGCCGGTCACACCAACGCCGCGCAAGTACGTCCGTCGCGGATTAAAGCGCGGTGCATTAGCCGCCCTCACAGCGGTAGTGGCAATCGGCCTCATCATGCTGTTCCCGTTGGCGATCGTGGCAATCGCCGTACTCGGCGGATTCTGGTGGCTGTTTTGCATCCTCTACGCTCGCTGATCGCAAACTGGCAGTGGCTGATCGTCTTTGCAGCTGCTGCCTACATCGCAGCAATCATTTTCACCACGCACCACTGAGGAGGCCTTATGGCTATCAAATGGGATGAACTGAAGGACACTTCGGACACTGATCCGCCGATCACCACGCTGTATGGCGGCGCAAAGCTAGGCAAGACGACATTGGCGTCTGAATGGCCGGCTCCATACTATTGCCGCACCGGCGAAGGCGAGAGACAGAGCGCAGGCGCGCCAATGAAGTCTTTCGGCGTTTCAGAGACCTACGAAGATGTCGTCGACCAAATCACCTACATCCTGGAGGCCGAACACGATCGGCGCACGTTCGTTCTCGATGCCCTCGATGGCATGGAAGTTTTCGTCAATGCCGAGGCCTGCGCCAGAAACGGTTGGGCCGACATCGAAGAGCCAGGATTCGGCAGGGGGTACGCGGCGGCCCACTCGGTCTGGCTGGAATTTATCAAGCTTCTGCTGAAGCTGAAAAAGGCCGGATACTACGTCGTACTCATCTCGCACGTGAAGGCAAAGACGGTACCGGGCGTGACGACCGACAGCTACCCTCGCTACATGCTCAACCTGCGCGATGACGCGGGTAGCGCGATCTGCGATGCCTCCGACCTTATTGGCTTCCTGCATCAGCGCGTGTCGATCGCCAAGGAAGATCTTGGCTTCAAGAAAACTGCGAAACGCGGGCAGGGCGGCGGCGAGGTCAACATCGCTGTGCAGGAACGGCCAGGCTTCATCGCTGGCAACCGGTACCAGATTGCTAAGCCCATTCTCGAATACAAACAGGGGCAAGGTTTTGCGGCGCTGAACGCGTACTTCCCTCCGCAGCCAGATGTCGTCACCGCTCAGATTGCCGACGAGCCTGATGAACAAGAGGTGGCGGCATGAACTGGCCTCAGATCACTTGGATCGCTCTCGCCGCTGCAGGCGTAGCAATTAGCGCAGTAAAGCACGGTGAGAGCCGTGGGTCATACAGTGTTTGGCAAACCTTAATCGGCACGGGCATCGGCGCTGGCCTATTGTATGCGGGAGGTTTCTTTTGACCATGTTCCGCGGCGAATCGTGGTTTGCGTGGCATCCGGTAAAAGCACGCACACGCTCAGGCCAGCTGATTTGGGTCTGGCTCACACATGTCTGGCGCGATCAGGAATCGACGCAATTCGGTAGCGGGCCTTTCCGCTATTACCTTCGCTAACCACCACACCACAAGGAGACTACGCATGGCCAAGATTGGCATCAGAGTTGAAGCGACCGAAGAGAACACGCAGCAGCGCGATTTTACGAACCTGCCGAACGGCGATTACCAGCTGGAAATCAGCGGTTCAGAAATCAAGGAGAAGAACGAAGGCACTCGCGATCACGCGATCAACCTCAGCGTCTCGATCGACGTGCTGGCGCCGGAAGAGTTGAAGGGCCGCAAGATCTTCAACAACTACAATCTCCAGCATCCGAATCCCCAGACCCAGGAAATCGGACAGCGCCAGTTTGCCTGCCTTCTGCGCGCGCTCGGCCTTACAGAGGCACCAGAAGATTCCGATGAATTGCACTTCATCTCATTCTTCGCCCGCATCGGCATGGGCAAGGACAGCAAGGATAAGAACGCCGACGGCACGCCGAAGTACGCCGCTCGCAACGAGCTGAAGAAGTACTACTACCCTGATGAAGGCAACCTGCCTGAGCCAAAAGTCGAAGCCGCCCCAGCCGCAGCCAACGACAACCGCCGCACTGCCGCCAGCAACGACAACAAGCCTGCCTCCGCAGCTGCCGGTACGACACGCCGACCCTGGGGCAAGTAACCACACCACTGCGGGCTGTGACCAGCGGCCCGCTACTTCACCACAAGAGGAGACACCATGAGCACTTTTGAAAAACTGAAAGGCATCATCGTCGAAAACTTCGGCGTCGATGCGGATCGAATCACGCCGGAGGCCAGCCTTGTCGACGATCTCGGGCTAGACAGCCTCGACGAAGTCGAGCTGGCGATTGAAATCGAGAACGATTTTGAGATTGAAGTCAGCGACGAGCAGATTGAGGCCAGCTTCACTCTCGGCGACCTCGTGAAGGTTATCGATACGCAGTTGGGGGCGAAGTGATGCTCGATTTAATGATCGATATAGAAACGCTTGGCACTGCGCCAGGAAGCGTCATCCTGAGCGTCGGCGCTGTGACTTTCAATGCCGAGACAGGAGAGTTTGGCGAAGGATTCTATGCTGCGGTTGAGCCTCAGTCTGCAGTCGACATGGGTTTGACGATTGATGTTTCCACCCTGAAATGGTGGATGGAGTAGTCGGAGGATGCGCGAAAGGCGGCATTCTCTGGCGATCAGCATCTATCGAAGGTGCTGTTTGATCTGCACCAGTTCGTCCAATCGGTGGAGGCCAGCCGAGTTTGGGCTAAGCCGCCATCCTTTGATCTTGTCCTGTTGGAGTCCGCATATCGAGCGTGCGCTATCAGCATCCCGTGGCATTATAAGACGCCACGGGACTGCCGCACCTTGTTCGATCTGACGGGCGCAACGCAGCCTGACGTCGGAACAGCACACAACGCCCTTGATGATGCGAAGTCGCAGGCTCTCGGCGTTGTTAATGCTTACCGCATCATCAAAGCATGGAAGGAAGCGTGACATGGGTGACAGAAACTACAAATGGTATGTCGCAGGGAGCGTCGATGCTGAAATATTCACAAGCCAAAGCGACACGCGCGAAGATGCGCTGGCGCAGGCAAAATCAGAATACGGCGACGATCCGTTCGTCCTGATAGAAGCTGATAAGTCAGTCGTGAAGCCAAATTTCGACGCGGACAATATCGTCTCTGAAATCATCGAAGAACTGGCTGAGAATAACTATGATTGCTGGGGTGACGATGGTGATGAAGGAGCGTGGGGCGACACCTCTTCGCTGGAGCGCGCGATAGAAAAGGCTGTCGCGGATTGGTTGACCGATGTTCCGCCAAAAACATTTTGCGTTGATCACTTCCGCAACACGGAATTCTTCAACGGCGCAACGGCCTAACACCACCCTGCCTGCCGCTCACCACGGCAGGCACCACCACACATAACCGAGGAGACACCCATGCACCTTGTCATCCACAAGGAAGACCTGACGCGTGCGCTTGCTGCCACGACGAAGGTAGTCGAGAGCAGAGTTAGCATTCCCATCCTGTCGAGCGTTCAGCTCGCAGCAGCTGGCGACGGTCTCGCCATCACGGCCACCGACCTCGACATCATTGCTACCGCAGGCGTACCAGCCGAGGTCATCAAGCCAGGCAACATCTGCGTCAGCGCCAAGCTGCTCAACGACATCGCTCGAAAGGCAACCGGCGACATCACAATGACGCTCGACGACGACAAGCTTCTGGTGAAGTCTGGGCGTTCGCGATTCTCTCTCGCCACGTTGTCAGCAGAAGACTTTCCGACGCTCGGCGACGACAAGTTTGATGCTGAATTCGAGATCGATCTGGCTGCACTATTTGCGCCGGTGTCGTTTGCGATTTCCAGCGAAGAGGCGCGCTATTACCTTCAGGGCGTATTCTTCAAGGGCGGCAAATCCGAAGCTGTCGCGACCGATGGCCACCGTCTCGGCCGTCACTATGGCCCAGAGCTGCCAGCCTTCGAAGGCGTCATCGTTCCGCGCAAGACCGTCGGCCTACTGCCAAAGGGCAAAGTTCAGGTAGCAGTCAGTCCGCAGAAAATTCGCATCGTGTCGGACGACGTGCGCATCACATCAAAGCTGATCGATGGCACGTTTCCTGACTACGAGCGCGTTATCCCCAAGAACAACGAACGCGTTGTGATCGTTGACCGCGACGCGCTGATGAAGGCGTCCGATCGCGTGTCGACGGTTTCCTTTGAAAAGGGACGCGCCGTGAAGTTCAGCATCGCGCCCGGTAGCATTGCACTTGCCGTGGCCGCTGGCGAGGCATCGGCGAATGACGAAGTCGAGGCAGAATACAGCGGCGAACCGATGGATATCGGTTTCAACGCCGCCTATGTCCGCGACGTGCTGAACGTGTTGCCGTCTGGGCCGGTCAAGCTGGCCTTGCAGGATGGCGGCACGCCGGGGCTGATCACGTCCGATGGCTTTGAGGGGCTTACGCTCGTTTGCATGCCTATGAGGGTGAGCTGATGGCCAAGTTCATGGTGAATTACACTTTCAGCGGTCGCGGTTGCGAGACGGTCGAGGCGGACACTCAAGAGGCTGCGGAAGCATTGGTTGAAGCGAAAATCAACCGTGACGACTACGAGCCAGATGCCGACGAGCTAGAGGTGGTCGACGTCAGTCTCTCTGAACTGCACCCCGTCACTCGCGATGGCAAAGAAATCTGGACCACATACATCAAGGCGAGTGATCAGCGCGGCCACCAGGCAGTCCTTTCGTCATCGCCACTATTTGCTTCTGGGATGGGGTCATAATGGCCCCACTACCCAAGCCAGAATCCAGCACAGTCAGAGCCATCTACGCCGCATATGAAGCCGCAGCCTCGTCATGGGATAGCCTCGGCATATCCGTCGGCGAGGCCAACAATCCATGTGATCGCGCGCTTTGGTACGCCTTCCGATGGGCCTCGCCGCTTGAAAAACACCACGGTCGTCAGCTTCGATTGTTCGAAACCGGCAACATCGAGGAAGACCGGCTCGTTGCCGACCTGGAGCGCATTGGCGTCGATGTCTACGGGCAGCAGGACAAGATCAGGCTGGTGCAGGGCCACGTGCGCGGCAAGTGCGATGGCAAAGCCATTGGCGTCGTTGAGGCACCGAAGACTGAGCACCTGCTTGAGTTCAAGTCCAGCAATGCGAAGGGCATGAAGGAGATCGTCAAGAAGGGCTGCAAGGAAGCCAAGCCGCTCCACTACGGTCAGTGCCAGCTCGGAATGCATGCCTTCGGGCTGTCGCGCTGCTTATACCTCGTCAGCTGCAAGGACGACGACAGTCTCTACGCCGAGCGCATCGAACACGATCCGGAGTTCTGCCTGCGCCTGCTCGCGCGGTTAGAGCGCGTCATCAATTCGCCGGAACCGCCGTCACGCATCAACGATGCGCCAGACTGGTTCGAGTGCATGTTTTGCAAGCACAAGCCTGTCTGCAAGGAGAACGCTTGGCCACGCGTAACATGCCGTTCCTGCATCCACTCCTCTCCAGAGATGGGCGGCGATGGTCACTGGTCATGCGCACGATGGGCTAAGCCGATTTCGTTCGACGAGCAGAAGGAAGGCTGCCCTACGCATCTCACGATCCCGGCTCTCGTGCCTGGCGAACAGACGGACTTCTCGGAAGAGGACGAGACAATCACTTACGTGCTGCGGGATGGCACAATTTACGTCGACGGCGCAACCCACGCCTGACCACACCACAAGGAGACCAGTATGCCACCCATTGCGGCGAACGATAATCACCCGCGACCAGACGGATTCGACGCTGCATTGGAAAAGCAGCTGCCGGTCCTGCGTCGCTACGCCAGACGACTTGCTAAGACCAACGATGCCGCCGAGGAGCTTCTGCATGAGGCTGTCGCAGATATCCTGCGCCGCGCTCACACCTGCCGAATGGAGACATTCAAGACGTGGTCGAACTGGGCAGTCTACGGCGCCTACTCGACGCTGGCTAAGGCCCGCATTACTCAAAAGCGCACCGCTAACGTCGTCAGTACATCCGCCTTCAGCGAACTGCCAGGCAGCGCAAAATCCAGCCAACATGAAAGCGCGGAGCTGTCCTCTGTCCTAGGACTGCTGAAAGGCAGGGAAGGCGACATGACGTTGCGCGTCGCCATGGGTGAAACTCTTGAAGAGATCGGCCGCGACTATGGTCTGGGGCGAGAACGCGTTCGGCAGTTGGTTGAGCGTGAGCGGGCGAGGGTGTCGGCGTTGTTGGAGGCGGGTTGAATGGCTCTCCGATACTACCAGCGTGAAGCAGTGGATGCGACGTTCGATTATTGGCGCGAAGAGGCTGGCCATCCGCTCATCGACATGGCTACCGGCACTGGTAAGAGCATGACGCTTGCCACACTTTTTCATGAGATGATCACCGGCTGGCCTGATATGCGGCTCTTGAATGTTGTTCACGTTCAGGAACTTGTGGAATCCAACTTCAAGGAGATGATCGGGCTTGCTCCTTTTGCGCCCGTTGGCTTGTACGCCGCAGCTTTAGGAAGACGCGATTCCCGCGCACAAATACTCTTTGCGCAGCTGCAGACAGTTTGGAATAAGGCCAAGGAAATTGGGCACGTCGACGTTCTGGCGATCGACGAGGTGCATCTCGTGCCTGATGATGAAAACACAATGTATCGTGTTTTCATCCAGGCGCTGCTATCCATAAATCCTGAAATGAAAATCGTTGGGTTGTCAGCCACGCTCTACCGTTTAGACAGCGGACGATTGGACGAGGGCGACGACAGACTGTTTGATCGTACTGTCTATAGCTACGGAATCCGCGAGGGTATCGACGACGGGTATCTGACACCTATCACGTCCAAACAAACCTCGACCAAGCAGGACACATCGACCGTTCCCCTTCGCGGCAATGACTTGGCCAAAGGCGCGTTGCAGAAGGCTGTCGATCAAGACTGGCTCAACAAGCGCATTGTCGAGGAGGTTTTTGACACGGAGCCGCATCGTAGGACCGCATTGTTTTTCTGCGCCGGAGAGAAGCACGCGACGAACATGCGAGACATCATTCGCGACGCTGGACGCTCTTGCGAAATCATTATGGGCACGACGCCAAAGAGCGAGCGTCGCAAGATCATAGAAGCCTATAAGCGCGGCGAGATTTGGGGCATATGCAACGACAACGTCATGTCCACCGGAACCAACGTTCCTCGTATTGATCTCATCGTTGACGCAGCGAAGACGAAGTCGGCAAGCCGCTACGTGCAGCGCGTGGGGCGAGGCACTCGAGTGATTTATCCGCGAGGCTTCGATCCAGAAGCTGTAACCGCTGAAGAGCGCAGAGCCGCTATCTTCGGCGGGGATAAGCCAAACTGCCGATACATGGACTTCGCGGGCAACGTGGGTGAGCATGGCCCGGTGGACATGATCGTCCCAACCAAGCCGACAAAAGGCGACGGCACGGCCCCGATCAAAGTCTGCCCTCAGTGCGAGGAGCAACTTCACGCGTCTATCCGCGTCTGCTGGTGCTGTGGCCATGAGTTCGAATTTGATGAGACACCAAAGCTGCAGTCGAAGCCCACCGATGCGCCTATCATATCGACCCAGGCACCAGAACCCCGCACCGTGACGTCGCGCAGCTTTTATTACCATGAAGGCAAGGCTGATAAGCCACCGTCTGTAAAGGTCAGCTACATGGTCGGCACGACCGCGATCAACGAATGGATTTGCCCACAACATCAGGGTTTCCCAAAGTCAAAGGCCGATCGCTACTGGCTTGCGCATGGTGGCGCACGACCGTTCCCAAAGACAGTGCTGGAATGGATCGAGCGCCAGTCGGAGCTACGCGACACGGTAGAGATCACCGTGAAGCCTCGCCAGAAGTACTGGGATGTTGTCGGGCATGTGGTCGGGGCTGCGAATGATAATTGGCAGGCGGCGGCGAATGATAACTTTGGGAGTGAAGAGTGGGGCGAGATCCCCTTCTAGTCTTGACAAATTTGTAAAAGCGGTTTAGCGTGATGATACCAAACCACCAGCACCACAAAAGCCAAGAGGAGACTACAATGACCGCCATCAATGAGGCTGTTACGAGCAGCGTTTCTGCCATTCGCGAAATCAACGAAAACATCGCCCGCCTTAAGGAAGAAGCGAAAGCTGCAAGATCAGCTGCGATCGATCCATTTCTGAACGTTATTGCTGAATCAGGAGAAGTCTCGCTCATCGTCGTCCGTGGATCCACGCCCGGTTTCAACGATGGAGAGCCGTGCGAGCATTCTGCCGATCTTTTCGTCAACGTTAAGAGGGCAAAGGAAGACGAACTGTACGATGGATACCTTGGCTTCGAACTGCCTTCTGAACTGATTGATGGCTTGAAGGACGAAGTTTCCTATGAAAAACCATCATACAGGCGCGTGATCAACGAAGGTGCGCTTGCGCACAACGAAGCACTTTGCCGCGAGCATGGTCACGTCTACGCCGAGCCTTCCGCTGAAATTATGAGCGCCATCACAGATGTGATTTTCGACACGGTCGAAGAAGAGAACGGCACGAATTACTATGTGTCTTTCGTCTTGATCGAAGGAAAGTTCGTCAAGTTTTCGGGTGAATACGACTGCGGCTACTAATTGACAGGAACCGCGACATGAAGACCATTATCTTCAATAGTCGTCCGCCGATCGTTACCAATCTCAGGTTCACTCCTGAGATTGGCGACTGGCCGGTCGATGACTGGAAATATGCAGATGTGCAGCACGTCTATTTGCGCACCACGGACTTGGTTCGCAGGATAATTGACGCCACGCCAATATCTGGTGAGTTCAGGCGCGTACTAATCGACGTAAAGGTTCAGGATCTAACGCCGGACGTTCATAGCTGCATCCCAGGCTGGCATATTGACGGCGCGTTTCCGCATCCGGGAATCGAGCCGGATCGGCACCATCTGTTCGTAATGAACGGACCTCTGACGGAGTTCATAAATGAGCCAGTAGAGTGCGAGGTTGGCGATCCCGTTGATATGACTGAAGTTGTGCAGCAGATCCCACCTGACGTCCGCGTTTCGAAATGTGCTTCGAACGCCATAACCACTTTCACCAGCCTCGACTTTCATCGGGGCGTCGTTGCCGAGAAGAAAACGCGCCGACTGCTGGTTCGCTTGACGGAGACAAACACCGTTCTTGCCCACAATCGACCGAAGTCGCCGAGCGTCGGAGCCAGAAGACCGTAACACCGCCACACCAATGGCGTCACCACGTTGAGGAGATTGATATGACTGAATTGACCGACTTGATCGGCAAGAGAAGACTTGACGCTGTCGACTTCGACAACGAGCAAGTCAAAGAACTTTATGGCGACGGCTACGAGGATAGCTCGGTATGCCGATTTCGCTTGGATGGTGTCGTTTACATCGCCATTGAAGACCCCGATGACGGATACCGCAGCTCAATGCGCAACTTAACCGTCGCCAACGACGCGACAATGAAGAACGTGTTTCCGTCGGTCGAAGTTCTCGGTCGGCATCGCACGACGGGGGAATACGGCGAAACCGATGATGTTCTAGAACTGATCGATACCATAACTGGTAAAGTCGTCCTTGAGGTCGGAACCGACAACTCGGATGACTACTACCCTTCATTCGTCGCGAGTTTCCACCCTGAGAATATGTCCACCAACGCCGATATCGAAGCCGCTGAGAAGAAGGCCGCAGAAGGATGGATCGAATGGAAGGGCGGAGACTGCCCCGTATCCGGAGAAACGCTTGTCGTAATCCAAGCTGAATTCGGCCCTGATCAAGAACCTGCGCGCGCTGACGATTGGGCATGGGACAGCGATCGTCCGAAGCGTGATCAGATCACAGCTTATCGGGTCGTCGGAGCCGCAGCATGACCAACTGCGGGCAGAACCACCACACCACATTGAGGAGATTGAGAATGAGCAGAACAACGTACAGGCGCGCCTGCGCTCTGGCTGAGCACTATCTTGCGATTGGCCAGCGCGACGTTTGGCTTGAGGATGATGACCCAAACCTTCCATGGGACAAGGTGACAGACGTCAAGGCTGGCGGTGGATATCGCCTTAACGGTCCAACGGGTGTTCGTATCGAATCTTCCGATCCAGCGGGTCTTACATTCCTTTGGTTTGCCGATTTCGAATCGCGCGATGCAAACGGGTCCAGCATCAACCAGTTCGATCGTGTCGCCATGCTCAACATGGCCAGAAGACTTCCACCTCAGGCCCGCGAGAAGTTTGCACAGTTCTTGACTGACGAGGTTCTGCCAGCTGTTCAGCAACGCACGGCGGAGTTCGAGGATCAGATGAAGAAGCAGAGGGAGAGCCTCGAAATTCTGCAATCAATCGTCCTCAACGTCGGAGCCGCAGCATGACCAGACAAGAGGATTGCACCTACCTATACTTCAAGGAAAGCGGTAAGTGGAAATACGAAGGCCGTGGCTTCTTCCCTACCGCTGACGTCTTTTCCATTAAGCGCGAGCATGTCATCGCGGAGAACGGCGGCATGCCCGGCATCTCGTCTAGCGGCGATGACTACTTCGTCATCATCATCCCTGATGATGGATGCGCCCACCCATATGCATATCCACGCTTTATAAAGCCGGAGGTCTCCACATGACCAAACCAGCCAACGACAACTTCCTAGCCGCCGACGTCGCCAACCTCGAAGCGCTTTTCGCCGACATGCTTGCCGCCTATCCTGAGCTGGAAGCGGACGAAGAACTGCGCGCTGACATGCTGGAAGGCGAAACCAACTTCCACGCCGTCCTCACGCGTATCGTGAACACCGAACGCGACGCCGACAGCCTGGCAAAGGCCGTGGCCGGTCGCATCTCCGACTTGCAGGCGCGCAAGTCTCGCGCCGAGCGCCGCAAGGAAGCTTGCCGAGGGTTGATGTTCAAGCTGCTGAAGGCGGCTGGCGTGCCACGCGTGCCGCTGGCCGAGGCGACTATCTCGATCGGCAAGAAGGCTGCTGCGGTAGAGATCATCGACGAAGCAGCATTGCCGAAAGCCTACGTGCGGGTTTCGACATCGCCGGACAAGACCGCCATCAAGGAAGCATTGCAGGCTGGCAAGAAGGTCCGTGGTGCGCAGATGGGTGATGCGGGTGAGCAGTTGTCGGTGAGGGTGGCGTGACCAGATATCATTCAGTAAGTGGTGGGGCTGGCTCTTGGCTCGCCGCCAAAGTTGATATGACTGCGCATCCGGACGAAGTGCACCGCTTCGTTTTCGCCGACACCTTGTATGAGGATGCCGATTGCTACCGGTTCCTCATTGAGGGCGTTGCACATTTGCTTGGCAGGGCGGCCATAGTGCCGTCCATCGAAGACTTCCCAGATTACCGAATTTTGGGCGATTTCGACATAGCCACGTATGCAGGAAACCCTGAGTGGAGAGAATTCCTTGCCCACCTCCGAAGCCAAACAACGTCCAGCATTCCAGAATTAACTTGGTTGGTTGAAGGTCGAGATCCTTGGGAAGTTTTTCGCGACAAAAGATTTCTTGGAAATAGCCGAGTCGACCCATGCTCTCTCCTAACCAAGAGGGAGTTGATAGACGCGTGGCGCGACGTTGTTGCCGACAAAAATGAAGATGTTTTCTGTGTCGGCATTGGACCAGATGAGGCGCACAGATACGAGAGGCTTGCTGCGCGACACGCAAAGGAGGGTTGGACTTACCACGCCCCACTGATTGGCACCACAGAGGGCGATTTCGGTCCATTTGGCTACCTTGCTGCTGCTGGAATCGAGCGCCCGCGCCTGTATCGTATGGACTACATGCACAACAATTGCGGCGGCTTCTGCATTAAGGCGGGGCATGCACATTATCAGAACCGATTGCGCAAGCAGCCGGAGCGATACGCCTACGATGAGATGTTTGAGCGCAAATTGCGTGAGTATTTGGGGAAAGACATATCCATATTGTCTAGCCGCATAGGAACGGACGTAAAACAGCCACTGACTTTGGCCGAATTCCGAAGGCGAAATGAAGAGAAGCCGCAGCTCATCTTCCAATACGAGCCTGGCACAAGTGGCTGCGGCTGTGCAATCGATTATGAGGAGGCAGCATGAAGATCTATTTTGCTCATCCAGTTACGGACTATGGTTCGGAGAAGCAAGCCGAAGCCCTCTCTTCTTTGCAGAAATACTATCGAGAGCAGTGGCCGCGGACAAATCTTGAAATTGAAAACCCAGACCACCCTCACCACCAAGAGGGCTATAATCGTGAGGGAATGGACTATTTCAAAAAGATCGTTGAGTCATGCGATCGGCTAGCCTTTATGCGCTTTCCCGATGGATCGATCGGCGCAGGAGTTGGCCGCGAGATCAGGTGGGGTCTTCAGTCCTGCTACGCAGTGTATGAGCTGTTCGATGGATGGCTTTACCAAGTGCAGAACATGCCGACACCGATACTTACGGTGGATCAGACGCGGAGCAAGATCGCAGGCATTCGAGCTTCAAGATACGGCGATGAACCCGTTTGTTGGCTGCACGAGACCAAATGCGGCGCTGTGGAGTTTGCCGAGAAGCATGACAGAGACGTAATTAGCTTTCCTGTTTATCGGATTGCCAAGGGCATGGTGCAGCCATGACCAAACCCACCTACATGATCGCCCACGGTAGCGCAGCTGTTCAGGCTGCGCGCATCATCGCGGCGGTGGCGGCATCAAAGGCTAACGATAGTCCTGTTCTAATATCGCCTTTGCGAACCCAGCAAGAAACGCTTTCTTATTTGCCCTGTGCATCTGATGCGCAATCTGCAGGAAGTCGTCAGGGTGGATTGCTACGCGAAAACTCTGATCACGCTGATCGCCCACAAGCGTAAAATCTAAGGTGAGGTGATCGCCGTCATTGTAAACAGAAACGTTTTCGGCGACGCCCCCATTGCCGCTGGTCCGAGTCGCCTTCGATTTTGGCAGAGGTACACCCATAATTAGTCTCCCGAATTGTCGGGCGACACTACCACACCACCCGCCGCGCCACCAACGCGGCGTAAACTCTTTACTGCCACTCACTGCTGTGAGAGATTTTCTGCCTCAGTAGGGGCGGGAAATGACTAGAAAGACCATCAAGATAGATCTCGACGTATTCAAGGCGATAACTAGCGCAAGGATCAATTTGGATGAGGATGAAAACGATGTCCTAAGACGGCTTCTGAATATTAAGCCGAATGAAAACGTGCCCGCGCACATTGTTACCGAGATAAGTGATCCAAGCAATGGATCTGTGGTCAAAGATGGTCTCCCCTGGACCGATAAGGGTATTTCAGTTCCGCATGGGTCGAAATTGAAGTTCAGCCAAAATGGGGTCGAATACTTCGCCTACGTGGACAATGGGATGATCGTGGTCGGAAACTCGAGGGAAAAGCACTTGACGCCTGCGGCTCAAAAAGCAGCGGGCGTACTTGGGAAGTCCTTCGGTGACAACGGGTGGCGAAAATGGCTGGCTCAGTTTCCCAATGAGGAACAGTGGCGTCACCTCGGGGATATGCGAGCGACTAACCGAAGCAAGAAGTAAATAACACATCCGTAGCTACCAACTGCGGCTTCACCACAACTGAGGAGACTATCATGCGCATTGAACGCATCGGCGGAGCTGTGCTCTATAACGCAAATTGCCTGGACGTGATGGCAACACTAGAAAGCGTTGATCACGTCATTGGCGACCCGCCTTACGAAAAAGAGGCGCATAGATCGATGCGCCGGACACAGAAAAGTATCAAGGCAGGTGTGAACGCTGACCTCGATTTTGCCGCCATCACGGAGGATCTTCGCGGTGGCGTTGCGGCTCATGCTGCCAGACTTTCGTCTGGATGGACTCTATTTTTTTGTCAGGCCGAAGCAGTGGGCGATTGGCGCGATGTCCTTGAGGAAGCCGGGGCAAAATACAAGCGTTCCATGATCTGGGTGAAGCCAGACAGCACCCCGCAACTCAACGGCCAGATGCCTGCAATGGGCTATGAATCGATGCCGCTTGCTTGGTGCGGAGCAGGGCGTAGCAAGTGGAACGCCGGCGGCAAACGCGGCGTCTACACTCACCTCACGAACCAGCGCGATCGAGACGGGCGCCATCTCACTGAAAAGCCTTTACCGCTCATGCGCGAGCTACTCGCAGACTTCACCGATCCAGGCGATACAATTTTGGACCCGTTCATGGGCAGCGGGACTACTGGTGTTGCCTGCGCCCGCATGGGACGCAAATTCATCGGCATTGAACTGGACCCTAAATATTTCGACGTTGCCTGCGAGCGTATCGAGAAAGCGTACTCGCAAGGGGACATGTTTCTGGAGTTGCCTCGAAAAGCAGAAAAGCCTGCAGACATGTTTGCGGCTAACGACAACTTCTCTGATAAGTCTGAGGTGGCAGCATGAAAGACAAGATAGAATATCTTGCTGCGAAACTGGCTGCACAGCTGGGCCACCCGGTTGGCGAGTACCACAAAGCTTGGGCGGCCGAGCGAGTCCGGGAAATACTGGCAAATGATAATCATCATGTTGCCAAGGTGGCAGCATGACGCCCGCCGAAATGAAAGAGGCCTGCACCGCAAGCCTTACCGGCGCGCGCGAACTAGGTCTGGATGAGAGTAAGGCAAGCGTTTCGCTGGTTTTGCCTAAAGGCTTCAAGCCGCCAGCAAGGTTCCCGCGGGGATACCTGTTGCAGGTCAAGGATGATGGCAGCCGACTGCGCAGCTTTCCTGCAACGAAGCTGATGGCATGGATCAAATGGGCGGAGGCACAGGCATGACAAAACTCCCCACAACCCCACGCCAGCACACGCCAACGGTCGACGCCGACCACAATCCCACCACCTGCTTTGTCTGCGGCATGCACGCCTTCGGTATCGGCGTGAATCCTAATCCAAAACAGGACCCTCACTACATCTGCCGGAGGTGCGCCGTGGGCATCGACAATTACAAGAAGATCGAGCGGCTCGACGACTACGAGCTGCGCGCCTTGGACGCGGGCGTTGATGCGGTGGGCGAGTACATCGCGTCGCATGGCGTGACGGACCTTGCGCACTTCGATGAGCTCATGCAGCGCATGCTCGTAAAGGAGGCATGGGAGGGCGCGGCGCGGGGGCTAAGGGCGGCTTTGTCCGAGGCGCCGTTTTGATGGAGGGCAACATGCAACACGCAAATGACAATCACGCCGGGATCCGTGTTCTCGACCTCTTCAGTGCAGCGGCAGGAGGCTGGTCTCTGGGAATGCACCGTGCCGGATATCGGACCATTGCCGCCTGCGAAGTCATAGACTGGCGTCGCGCTCTTTACTCGCAGAACAATCCGGGAGTTCCTGTTTATGACGACGTCACAACCCTTACCGCAGACAGACTTGTTCGGGATGGCGTTGGACTTCCCGACATCATTGTCGGCAGCCCGCCGTGCCAAGACATCAGCAGCGCGAACACCAAAGGCAAGGGCGTCGACGGCGAGCGCAGCATCCTCTACTTCGAAGCCGTCCGCCTCATCGACGAATGCCGACCTCGTTGGTTCGCTCTTGAAAATAGCTCTAATCTCAGAACTAGAGGCGCAGACAGGGTCATCGATGCGCTGGCGGCAATCGGCTACACCTGCTGGCCATTCGTGGTTAGTGCTGGAGACGTCGGAGCCAATCACGAGCGAAAGCGAAGCTGGCTTGTTGGGTTCAACGCGCGAACGGCTTCCGACACCCGTTTCCCAGTCACAGCAAGGTGGCATACGAATGGAAGGCGGATCAGGGGCCAGGAAGCAGATGAAGGAATCTGGTCTGTATCAGTTCTTCAGCAACAAGCCGCAGTTGATGCCGACGCCAGTGAAGCCGAACGGCGGCCGCACCTTGTCGAAGGAGGCAATCGAGACAGGGAAGCGGGCGAACGGACAGAAGGCGCAGATCGATACACCGAACATTCTTCGATACGCGTTGGAGACCTTACCGACGCCGACGAAGCGGGACAAGAGGCTGGACTCCAGGAGTACAGCCTACAATCGACGCAAGAGCCCGACAATGGATGCCGTGATGGACGGAGCAATGACAGGTCGGGCGTCGGACAAGTGGGCGGGTGCGAGAGCATTGGCCAAACTGTTACAGAGCCATGGGCTGACTGGAACAGCGGCCTTGCCCATCACCTACGGGTGGATGATGGGTTATCCGGCTGGGTGGCTCAGTCGCGCATTGCAATCGGCGGTCCGCGAGGGACTGTTGCAGCTAGCCTCATCGTCGAAGCCTTCGGCGACGCGGTCTGCCCGCAAATCCCTGAAGCCATCGGCCGAGCCATCTTAAGGGTGGAGCGTGCTTTGGCCGACGTCGCCAACGACAATCAGGAGACACCCATTGCAAACGCCGCTTGAACTAGCGCAATACTACGTCGCCCAAGGCTGGCCGGTCTTTCCATGCCGTTCGCATGCCGAGGAGCACGTCGACCAGGCAACCGGCGAGATCCTCACGCTCGGCGAAAAAACGCCTTTGACGCCAAACGGCTTTAAGGGCGCGACGCGCTTTCCGCGCATCATCGAAAGATGGTGGTCGGACTGGGCTGATGCGGCCGTGGGCTTGCCGACCGGCGAGAAGACAGGATTCTTCGCGCTGGATATCGACAACAAGCCTGGCGGCGCAAACGGCTTTGACTGGCTGACCGAGATGGAAGCCGAGCACGGCCCATTGCCCGACACAGCGCGCGTGACAAGCCCGAACGGCGGCATGCACGTGTACTTCAAATATGTTGTCGGAACGCGTAACCGGGGCGCTCTGGGCGCTGGCGTCGATATCCGCTCAGAGGGTGGATATGTCATAGCCGCCGACAGCGTTATGGCAGACGGTCGGTCATATCGGTGGGTTGGCGACACGCGTGAGATCGCGGACGCGCCAGCATGGTTGCTTGACCTGCTGCTGCCGAAATCAGCGCCGACGCATACGCAGTACAGCCCATCGTCGGCGACAAACAATGCCTATGTCGATGCTGCCGTGGACCGCGAACTGGCAGACCTCGCGGGCGCGCCCATGGGAAGCCGTAACAACGCGCTGAACGATGCCGCTTTCTCTATCGGGACCATCGTCGGCGCCGGTGCGTTGGGCGAGGCTGAAGCGCGTGCCTTGTTGCAGGACGTCGCTCGCGGCTGGGGCAGGGACTGGTCGCGATGCTGCAAGACCATCGAGAACGGCTTGAAGGCTGGCATCCAGAATCCGCGCCATATTCCCGAGCCAGACTTTCCAGCGCACGACAACACGCGCTTGGTCGATATCACGCGTATGATCCAACGTGGGCTAGAGAAGGGACGGGTGAGAGATCAAGCGGCTGCTGTGGATGCTGATGTCGTGGCGCAGGTGGTGGCGCAAAAGGACGTCATACCCGTTGAGTCACCGACTAGTGACGTCCAGCCAGCAAACGACAACGAGCCGCAGAGCCCGATCGTTGCCACAGCATTCAAATGGATCGACCCCAAAACCTTGCCACGCCGCGAGTTCGCTTACGGCACGCACCTGATCCGCAAGTATGTCTCGGTGACCGTGTCGCCCGGTGGCCTTGGCAAGACCAGCCTTTCGCTTGCGGAGAGCCTCGCCATGTCGTCGGGTAGGGCACTCCTGGGCACAAAGCCGCCGAAACGTCTGCGGGTATGGGTATTCAACGCCGAAGATCCGCGCGATGAAATGGAGCGGCGCATCATGGCTGCCTGCATTCATTACAAGCTGAAGCCGGAGGACATCGAAGGGCACCTGTTTCTCGACAGCGGCCGTGAGCAAGAGCTGGTCGTGGCGGTGGACGACAAGAAGACCGGCACGCGCATACAGCAGCCGATCGTTGAGGCTGTAGTCGAGCAGATTGAGCGAAACAAGATCGACGTGATGATTGTCGACCCGTTTGTGTCTACGCACAGTGTCAACGAAAACGACAATGGTGCCATCGACAAGGTGGCCAAGCTGTGGGCTCAGATCGCCGACTATACCAATAGCGCAATCGACATCGTCCATCACCTCCGCAAGGTGGCGGATCGTGAAGCAACGGTCGAAGATGCCCGCGGTGCGGTCTCGTTGATTGGCGCAGCGCGTTCGGTGCGGGTGCTCAACCGTATGTCCACCGAGCAGGCTGATCAGGCTGGCCTTCATCAAAACGACAGGCATGGTTTCTTCAGCGTGACCTACGGCAAGTCAAACCTGACGCCGCTATCTTCGAAGCTGGACTGGCGAAAGCTGGAAGGTGTGCCGCTAGGCAATGGCGTAGGGTTGGCGAAGCCGCAGGACTTTGCGCCGGTGGTGACGGAATGGCAGTGGCCGAGCGCCGAGGAAGTTGCCGGCGAGCTCACCAGCGACCAGCGGATGGCCATTCTCGCGGCCGTGGAATCGTCGGATTACAAGAAGTCGCCTAAGGCTAAGAACTGGGTTGGCAACGCTGTGGCCTATGCCGTGGGTCTAGACCTGGACGACGCTTCGCAGCGGAAGCGAGCGGCCAGCTTGGTCACGGCGCTCATGAAGGAAGGCGCGCTTGTCGAGAAGGAAGAGCGGGATCCGGTGCGCCGGGAGATGACAGTGTTTGTGCGGGCGGCGTGAGTACATAGGAGGAAGCGGGCGGCTTTGTATCGCCCGCTTTTTTATTATTTGCCGCCTGGACGCTCAGAAGAAGCGCGACCGCCGCATCTGGATCCATCACTCGCTGTGTCACTCGCATATTTGCAGGCAGCGTTTGCTACTGCACCCGTAGACATCAACGCGATTATTGCAATCGTAATTACCCTCATCTTTTCCCCCTTTTTGCCAAAATTGGCTAAGCCTATTGAGTGCTTTTAAGTAGAATTATCAATATCTAAAGTTACCTTGAGTTGACTTTTATTGGGCTGAATAAAAACAAGCGTTGCACGCTCATGTTGCGTCGGTAATCTGATAGTGAATGGTAAGAACGAAAAAATGGAGGACCGAAAAATGGCTGACGTTACTTATCCCTGCTATCAGCAAAAAAAAGATAAAAGCTCCCACTGGTATTGGATTTACTACGCAAAGAATGGTGAGGAAATCGCTAGAAGCAGTGAAAGCTATGTCAATCGTAGCGACTGCACTCACAGCATCACTCTCGTTCAGGGTTCATCGAACGCGGCAGTGTTTTATTTCGATTGATCCGAGAGGCGCAGTTGAAGCAACAGACCAGGAACCATACGCGCCTCTGCGCATTCCTACAGCCAAGTAGCTTGCGCACTGACCACGGATGTACTGGCAGAAGATGACAAGCGACAGGAAGGTCGATGCGGTTTCGCCCCGGCCTTTTTTGTTACATGCTAATTAAAGACCTCCACATTTTAATAAAACAACTCTAGATGTAATCTGGGTAAAATGGGGGCTGCGTATTGGGAGAGGCAAAACAAAAGCGTTTGTCACAAAGGCAAATGGTAGAGGCTGCTGAACGCTGCGTCTATTGCAATAGCAAGCCGACCACGGTGGAGCACATGCCGCCGTTGATGCTGTTCAACAACAGAATTAGACCCTACGGGCTGACATTCCCATCTTGCACTGAGTGTAACAATAAAACGAAAGGAGCTGATGCAGCAGCATCATTCATTTCAAGAATACCCAAGTCTGGGCCTGGCGATTTTTTGTATTCGCAAGCAGGTCAGAAATTGCTTGCGGCCTTCAGGAGGGATGCGCCACTTGCTCACCATGAATTTATGCTAACTCCAAAGCGCAACGTACTGCTTAAAAACAGCGCTGGAATTCTGCTTAAAAGCGTCGAAATGAGATTGAATGGCGCCAATTTCGTAAGACATATGAACGTTTTTTCAGCAAAAATTGCGATGGCGCTTTTCTATGAGCATACTGGGTCCGCCCTACCAGATTGCGGGATCGTTCAAGCGGCATGGTATACAAATCACGGGCTTTCTGAAGAACACGCTCATGCGATGTTGAATATACTGCCAGGTCAAGGCGAATTAAAGCAAGGAGAGTTCACTGTATGGGATCAGTTTGCGTACCGGTTCAACACCGACAAAAAAACAATAACTGCGGGGCTGGTAGGGCTTCACAGAAACCTGCATATCTTCTTCTTTGCGACAAGCACTCCTGAAAGATTCGGCATTCCGATACCCAATATTCTTGATCCAATAACATGTTTCGTGACTAGCCCTGGATCGCTACTAAGTATGCTGGAACCTGAATAGGTCACAACCCTTTTATTGCGCCAACACAACTCCTGATACCGCCCGGATAGAGGAATTTTATCCGTGCATTATCTGTGCACTTGCTGGGCGTTCACACCTGCACAGCTCTGCCCGGTTCTTGCACGTTTAGGGGAGTATATATTTATATATACCCCCACTCGTGCAACCGTGCAGGGCGGTGTGCTGGCTGCACGGTTGATGAAGAGTTTTATTCGGGCACCGTGCATCGTGCAGACGCGCAACTGCGATACAACCTGATTGCACCGCCAAAATTTATTTCACATCACCCCACGGCATTTTCCGACGAAAAACCTAAAATACCTCTGAGACCAAACGGAGGGTAACACGCATGCGCAAAGCCACCAGCCAGACGACACGCATCAACGGCAAGCGCGTCGTTATCCGCACTTCGGCCAAGGGCAAGGTAAGCGTCAACGACGCCCCGATCAAGGAAAGCGAAGGACAGTCTGCCCAGGTGCGTGCGCTGCGAGCCCTGCCAGAGTTCGGCAGGCAGTTCCTGTTGGCTGGCGACATGAACAGCGCCAAGCGCGGACCACGTGCTCAAGCCGACGCTATTGCGACCGGTATGACGCCAGGGGAAGCTGACCTTCGGATTTATCTTAAGGGCGGCCAGTTGCGGATGATCGAGAACAAGGTCGGCAAAGGTCGGCTGTCCCCGGCGCAAGTCGATCGCCACGCTTCGCTGGCCAAGCTGGGGCACATTGTCGATGTGGTGCGGTTCACGTCCACTGTCGAGGCGGCGAGCAAGGCGGTGACGCTGGTGCGCCAGTGGCTCGCTGACAACGACAACCGAGAGGAGGCTTGATTTGGCCATTCGGGGGATTGGGGTGCCAAATGTACTCGTCATCGGAGATGGAAACATCAAATGGGAGGCACCTGAGCAACGAAGTTCACTGGATAGAAAATACGAGAATCCACTTCACGACGTTCGAGTTTTAGCCCGAAGATCAAGAAAGATGCTGGCTGCAAACGATAACATCGAGAAGAGCGCCCATGCCGTCTACGTCGTTTCGGATATCGAAGGGAAAGTGACGAAGATTGGTCGAGCGTATTGTCCGTCCAGCAGGCTTTCCCGAATCCAGACAGGCAATCCTTACGAGTTGTTCCTTCACAGGGTATTCTGGGTAGACCGAGGCAGAGATGCAGAAGATTTAGAGCGACGATCGCACGAATTAGCAGCGTCATGCGGCAGGCTTATGGGGGAATGGTTTGCCTGCAATGTTGTCCAAGCACACACGCTAATTGTCAAAGTGCTCGACGAAATGAACATCGACTACGTCGCCATCACGCCATCAACGAAGGGGATCGAAGCATGACCAGACACGCATCTCTAGCCGAGCAACTTGCAGCCATTCGTCGCGCCGTAACAGAGCCTGACCATATACCTGAGCCCCTACAGACGAATTGGTCGACCACCGTCGCGAACGACAACAATCCAGAGGACATTGAGGGTTTGAAGGTGGATAAGCTTTGGGACATTTCCCCGTCTACCGGCGAGATAATGAGGCAGGTCCTGAACTCTGATGAAGTTAAAAACGAACGTGGACAGACGGTTCGTTGGGGTTCGCTTCGGTTCAGTGATGGAACCCAGACAGAGCAAGGGTTCAAGGTGACTGTGGACGGAGAGGTCGTTGCTCACCAGTTCGTTGTCCCCCCAGGCGGCATGCTAGGAACGACTGACAAGGAACGGGTGCAGAGGGGTGGCGACGAGAACCCTGAGGACGCCACCAGCACGAGAAACTACTTCTCTGGAAAGGAAACAGACTTTCGCCCTGCCGGTCTGTTCAAGGCGCTAAGATCAAAACCAGTGAAGCGTACGAAGCGAAAAGACAGAACAGGGCCGAAGACGAAAGCCGAAGAACGCCAGTGGCTTGCCGACGCAATTGCGGGAACGAAGGTCATGCCTGTAGTCAAGAAAATCGAAGACGGTTTTCCAGCATCGCCAACCAATCTTGCTCATCTGTTCCCCGGCATGGTGAAGGTCTGCACTGGCAGTAGTGGGTCGCAGGCATGGTCCGACATTGCGACGTTGAGAGAAGATCGCAAGGAGTGGTTTGTGTGGGTGGACGGACTGGGTGCCAAGGATAGGGCCGTGATTGAAGCAGCAAGAACCGCTAAAACGTTTGCGGATGTTGGTGCGGCGGCTGGTCAGTCTCGGCAGTATGCCGACAAAAAGAACGGCGGAAGGCGAGCACTGATTGCTGCGAACGATAATCTAATGGCAGCGATTAAAAAATACGCTTCATAGGTAGGAAAAAGGCGTTCTCACCACCTGTATAGGTGAAGGGGTCGAAAAGGCTCCACACCTTTCTGGACGCACTGATGTTGCGACAGAGCCTCGGCCAGAGATGAGCCGGGGCTAACTATGGCCGACCCAATCCTCTGCTTGCAAGCTTGGCCCTGAATTAACAGGCGTGCACCACGGACGCGTGGTGCTTGGTCGGGATCCACACTGCGCTATCGTGGCGCAACCAATCCCATGCGCGTTCTCCTCCGCTTGCATGGTGATCGTGCGGCCCGTTCCCTTAAGTGGTTGAGCGGGTCGCTTTGAGTTTCAATGGGACGTGCTCTGGGTAAGCGGGTAATCCTTGCAAGATTGCTGCCGGTCGGTTCGATTCCGACACGCTCCACCAATCACGCCGGTATAGCTCAGTAGGTAGAGCGCCTCCTTTGTAACGAGGATGTCGTGGGTTCAATTCCTTCTGCCGGCACCATTCATCTGTGTGTAGCTCAGTCTGGTCAGAGTACCGCACCTGGACTGCGGGAGCCGCTGGTTCGAATCCAGCCACGCAGACCAATTAACAGGCAACACAATGCCCAAACCCAACGGCCGTTCAGCCGAAGCCGCTCTCTACCGTCGCATGTACAAGACTGCCAGATGGCAGCGATTGCGTGAGGCCCAACTTACTGCTGAGCCGCTTTGTCGCTTCTGCTTGGCTATCGAGGATGTGACAGAGGCGACGACGTGTGACCACGTCAAGCCGCACAAGGGCGACGAAGACTTGTTCTACGACCCAGGCAATCTGCAGTCGTTGTGCGCTCCATGTCACGACAAGCTTAAGGCTCGCATTGAGCGAGGCCAGCAGGCTGTGGTCATTGGCGTTGATGGATATCCGGTGGAGCTAACGTAACACTCGAAGAAACATCGAAAAACATTTGATTTTATTCAATAATATCGAAAGTAAGTGTTGACATGCTTTCAAATATGCGATAAAATGGAGAGTTTGCCCGATTGGGGGGGGTGGTCGCAAAGTCGACGATCGACCCGGCCAGGGACCGTCGGGGGAATGCAACGTTAATCCAAACACAGTTTTTTGCCTAGCGTGCGCGCAAGCGCGCGTGCGCGAGGGGATTCGGCATGTCTGATAAGAAAAGCCGCGTAGATAGCGTGGCTGAGGCCGTGAGGATTGCCTCTGCGGTCGCTGAGGAAATCACCTTTCCCGAAAACGTCCCTCTCGAAGAGGGCGACGTACCGTTTTTCAAGAACGTGATTGCGGAATACGCACGCGCTGAATGGTCCGCACATCAGCTTGAGATCGCAGCGATGCTGGCTCGCACAATGGCCGACCTGGTGCGTGAGCAAGACCTTTTGCGCAGCGAAGGGTCGGTGGCGTACAGCGAGAAAGGCACGCCTGTCGTATCGCCGAGGAAGTCACTGGTCCAAATGCACGCATCAACAATTCTTTCTTTTCGCCGATCACTGGCGCTTCACGCCAGAGCCATCCAAGGCGAAGCGAGGGACTCAGCCAAGCGACGCGACACCGCAAAAGAGATTGAGGCGGGCGCAAGCACGGACGATGACCTGCTAGCCTAATCGATGGCTCATAAAATAAAGAATAGCTCGGCTAGGGTCGCCCCTGAAAAGCGGTCATCCAGCCGCCTGCCGAGCGCCAAATCTGGATAGCGAGAGGGGTACTTGCTGTGGGAACTTTCAGAGACTTGACGGGTGTCAGGTATGGGCTTTTGTCGGTCGTAGAGAAGATTGGACCAAACAGTCGTGGGCTTATGCAATGGCGATGCGTTTGCGATTGTGGCGGTACGGCGGTGGCCGTATCTGGAAATCTTAACAGCGGGAACACCGCCTCATGCGGTTGCTTGCGGAGAGAAGCCCTTGATCGTCGAAATCACATTGATCTCATTGGCCAGCAATTCGGCAGGCTAACCGTTGTCGAGCGTTTGTTCTCAAACAAAAACGACCACGTAGTTTGGCTGTGTAGATGCGAATGCGGCGCTCACGCCAATGTCACGACTGGAAACTTAACAAAGTCAAACACTAGATCGTGCGGCTGTCTTCAGCGAGAGGCTGCCTCGATGATGGGACTCTCTTGCAAACAGGAAAGACCTGTATCGAACACGCCTGAGTACAGGCGAGATGGTCAGCGAAGGCGACTTATTGACCCAAAAACAAGACTGCGTCGCCGCCTATCTTGGCACATACGCAGGGCGATCAATAACGTCGGATCCGCAAAGAGTGGAAAAACATTCGATATTCTCGGTTACGAACCGTCCGATCTAGCCAGGCATATTGAGAGGCAGTTCACCAACGGCATGGGCTGGCATAATGCCGCCGATTGGGACGTTGACCACATCATTCCTATAAGTACGGCCAAGACCTTGGATGACGTCATAGCGCTCAATCAAATGAGTAATCTGAGGCCCTTGTGGCGGGAAGAAAACAACGCAAAAAGGGCGAGGGTTATGTTCCTGCTCTGATCCTTGTGGGAGCTTAAATGACCGGCCAATATTCAAGTTGGCCGCAGAGCGTGCTTGACTCAATCAAATGTGGGCCGATTTCGCCTTATCGTGATTGGCGTTTACTCCCGACATCGGAGCTCACTCGCGGCGAGAAAATGTGCCGCTTCATCGAAGAATATTTGGTTGTGCCGGAGGGGTCACTTGTTGGTCAGCCGATCCGGTTGCTGGACTTCCAGGTGGCCTTTATCCTGTCGGTTTACGACAACCCGCACGGCACGTCGCGCGCCTATTTGTCGATCGCACGTAAAAATTCAAAGACGGCCACCATCGCTTGTCTCCTTCTTGGCCACGTTATTGGCCCAGAAGCGTTTCCAAACAGCCGCATCATGTCGGGTGCGCGATCCCGCGATCAAGCCGCTGAAGTCTACAATTATAGCAGCAAGATGTTGATGATGTCGCCGCGACTCAAAGGGCTGTATCGCATCGTGCCGTCGGGCAAAATGATTGTCGGCCTGCGCAAGAACGTCGTCTATCGCGCCAGTTCGGCCGAAGCCAAGAGCGCGCACGGTGGTTCTCCACTTGTCGCCATCCTTGACGAGGTCGGCCAGATCAAAGGCCCACACGACGATTTCGTCGAGGCGATCGTAACGTCGCAGGGCGCGTACGGTGACAAGGCGATGATCTTCGCCATTTCGACTCAGGCGGCCACCGACGGCGACTTGTTCTCGCGATGGCTGGACGATGCAGAGACCTCCAAAGCACCGCGCACGGTTTCGCATCTCTACACAGCGGATCCAGATTGCGATGTGCTGGACGAGGAAGCGTGGAAAGCTGCCAACCCGGCACTAGGCATATTTAAATCAGTTTCATCGGTTCGCGACGACGCCGAGCGCGCTTCACGCATGCCGACCGAAGAAGCCAGTTTTCGCTGGTTGCACCTGAATCAGAGGATCGATGCCAATGCACCGTTTGTGTCTCCGGCTATTTGGCGAGCGTGTAACGCTCGAGTTGTGGACTTTGATGGTCTTCCTGTCTTTGGTGGGCTCGACCTTTCTGAGGTGAGCGACTTGACTGCTTTGGTGCTGATGGCTCCTAAGCAGCAGGACGGTAAGACCATCTGGAATGTGAAGCCGACCTTTTGGCTGCCTGGTGATGGGATTCGTGCAAAGGCAAAAGCCGACCGCGTACCATACGACATCTGGCACAAGGACGGACATCTTGAAGCCGCACCGGGCAAGACAGTCGACTACGAGTTCGTTGCGCATTACCTGCGCGACCAGTTCGAAGAGATGGACATCCGCAAGATCGCGTTCGACCGGTGGAACTTCCGACACTTGAAGCCGTGGCTGCAAAAGGCTGGCTTCACGGATGATCAGCTTGAAGGCGATGACGCGGTATTCCAGCCTTTCGGGCAGGGGTTCCAATCGATGTCTCCCGCTCTCCGCGAGTTAGAAAGCACCATCCTCAATGGCAATCTTGCTCACGGGGATCATCCGGTTCTGACGATGTGCATGATGAATGCAACCGTCAAGGCAGACCCTTCAGGAAACAGAAAACTGGTGAAGCACAATCGCGAGCGTCGCATCGACGGCGCGGTAGCACTGACTATGGCAACGGCGATGGCTGGAACCTACGAGACCAGTGACACCGGCGACATGGACGACTTCATCAACAACATGGTTATGGTGATCTAATGGGTCTCTTCGATAGATGGCGCGGAGTACCCATCAAGCTCACTGACGGTGAGTTCTGGCGCGGGTTCTTCGGCTGGGGCACTACCTCTGGCGAAAACGTGACGATTGAAACGGCGCTGCAGCTTGATGCTGTGTGGGCGTGCGTCAATCTGATCCGGAATGCAGTGATCATGCTGCCGTGCAATGTCTACAAAGACGATGGCGTTACGGTCGACAAGGCGTCGCCGCTTTACGATTTGCTGCACGATATGCCGAACATGGATGACACCGCCTCAGACTTCTGGGCCATGGTCGTTTTATGCCTGTGCCTAGATGGCAATTTCTTCGCTGAGAAGAAACTGAATGGCGGCAAGTTGGTGGCGCTCAATCCGCTGCCGCCACTCGCTGTCAACGTCTGCCGTGATAGTCGCAACGCGCGATACTACGAGGTCACGGAGAACGGCAAGAAGCGCAGGATCGCTGAAGAAAAGATGTTCCACGTTCGCGGGGCCGTTTTGCCTGGCTGTGACCGCGGCATGTCTCCGATCGGCGTGGTTCGCAATACAGTTGGTAATGCTCTGGCGGGTGAAAAGACCGCGGGCAAGATGTTCGCCAATGGAATGCAGGTCGCAGGCGTTCTTTCGTCTGATCAGGTACTGAAACCTGACCAGCGCAAGCAGCTAAGCGAAATTCTCGGACAGTTTGCTGGTTCGGATAAGGCCGGCAAGATTGCAGTTCTGGAAGCTGGCCTCAAATACCAGCAACTGACGATCAATCCTAAAGATGCGCAGATGCTTGAGGTGCGCCAGTTCAACGTAGAGCAGATTTGCCGCATCTTCGGTGTACCACCGGTCATGATCGGCCATGCTTCGAACGGCACCACGACCTGGGGCAGCGGCATCGAGCAGCTGATCCTGCAGTTCATCAAGACTTGCCTTGGACCACTCGTCAAAAGCATTGAATCGGCCGTCTACCGCGACCTGCTCAACGAGAAAACGCGCAAGACCACCATCGTAAAATTCAACATGGAGGGACTGCTTCGCGGCGATAGCACGGCGAGGGCAGAATTTCTGTCAAAGATGGTCACAAACGGCATTTACACGCCAAACGAAGCCCGTTCCTACGAGAACAAGGCTCCTGTCGACGGCGGCGAGAAGGCAATCGTCAACGGCACCATGACCCCGCTCGATAAGGTCGGTCAGGCCAACGATAACGCGCCACAAACGCCAGCAGCACGCGCTGCGTAAGGGAAAATCATGAAATTTGAACACCTGATTTCGGCCTTTCTGGCCGAACCTTGGGCTATTCAGCGCGAAAAACTGGGCGTTTTGGCTGATGTTTTGGTTGCGCGAGCCGAAGGCGAAAAGCTGTTTTCGACTGAGTTCGCCGCATCAATCGATGATGCGCGCGCCAAGGAGATCGCAGAATCCAGCGGCAGCGTGGCCATTATCCCTGTTTACGGGGTTCTAGCCGACAAAATGGACCTTTTTTCCGCGATGAGCGGCGGTACATCCTACGCTGGCATCAAGAAAGCACTGCACAAGGCGCTGTCAAATGCAGACATCAAGGCTGTCGTGCTCGACATTGATAGCCCTGGCGGAACGGTGCCCGGTACTGACGAACTCGCCACTGAAATTCGCAAGCTGCGAGGCGGCGAGAAACCGATCATTGCGCAGGTAAACAGTCTTGCGGCAAGCGCGGCTTATTGGATCGCGGCTTCGACAGACGAAATCGTCGTCACGCCATCCGGCCGTGCCGGTTCGATCGGCGTCTACACTGCGCACGATGATCTTTCGGCTGCCCTTGAGCAGCGTGGCATCAAGCGCACGTACATTTCTGCTGGCAAGCACAAGGTTGAAGGCAACGAAACCGAGCCGCTTGGCAAAGACACCCTGGCCCATGTGCAAGACGGTGTGAACCGCTCCTACAATCGCTTTGTCGCGTCAGTTGCCGAAGGGCGCGGCGTGACAGTAAGCAAGGTTGAGGATGGCTACGGACAAGGGCGCGTGTTCTACGCGGAAGCCCTCATGGACCGAGGCATGGTCGACCGTGTTGCCACACTTGACGAGACCCTGGGCCGCTACGGTGCGGACGCAGAGCCTGCGCCGGTAAAGCGCATCAAGGCTGCAAACGCCGCGAAAGCAGAGGCCGCACAAACGCTGGTAGCGAAGATGACGGCCGGCGAGCAAATCACAAAACGCGAGTTCGAAAACGGCATCAGGGGACTGATGGGGTTGTCGGGCTCTGAGGCAGAGCGGGCCGCTCGGCTCTACCTCAAAGATGGTCAGGGGGCTCCTGACGTCGAGACGGATGCTGCTGCTTTGGCAGCCATTAACCGGCTTTTGGCCGAAGCAAAATCACCCCTCATTCAATAGGAGCCAACATGGCTGAACTAGCAGAAAAAATTGGCGAACTTGGTGCCTCCCTCGCATCCATCAAGGAGCAGGTTGGTAATCTCGCCACCGACTTTACCTCGAAGCTTGCCGCAAACGGCGAAGTTTCCGCTGAGCTGAAGGAAAAGACCGACAAGGCACTTTCCGAGCTCGGCGACGTCACGACCCGCCTTTCAGATATGGAGAAGCGCGCCGCTCGTGAGAAGGAAAACGGCGAGGAAGAGCAGAAGTCGCTCGGCCAACTGGTTATCGATTCCGACGCCTATAAGGCCGGCAATCTGACCGGATCCAGCCGTGCATCGATCAAGGTCTCCGCCGACCGCGCCGCAATTACGACCGCCAACACCACTGTCGGCACTGGTCGTTCTCCTGGCACCTCGCTGGTACCGGGCGCTCGCGTCCCTGGCATCTTCGGTCTTCCTGATCGCCAGATGACGATCCGAGACCTGCTGCTCCCTGGCCAGACTTCTTCCAACAACGTCGAGTACGTCAAGGAAACTGGCTACACGAACAACGCTGCGCCGGTGGCCGAAACGACTGCCAAGCCTTATTCGGACATCACGTTCGATATGGCGTCCGCGCCCGTTCGTACGCTGGCTCACCTGTTCAAGGCCAGCCGTCAGATTCTGGATGACGCGCCTGCGCTTCGTTCCTATATCGATGGTCGCGCTCGGTACGGTCTTCGCTTTGTCGAGGAAAATCAGCTCCTGAACGGTTCTGGCACTGGTCAGAACATCGCTGGTCTGGTTCCGCAGGCGACCGCTTTTGCTCCGGCCTTCACGCCAGAAGCAGTGACCGGCATCGACCGCCTTCGCCTGGCTATCCTGCAGGTCGTTCTCGCTGAGTATCCTGCGACTGCGTTCGTTCTGAACCCGATCGACTGGGCGAAGATCGAACTGACCAAGGATGCTGGTGAAAACTACATCATCGGTAATCCGCAGGGCTCGCTTACGCCGACGCTTTGGAACCTGCCTGTCGTTTCGACACAGGCGATGGCTTCTGGCCAGTTCCTGACCGGCGCGTTCTCCTACGCTGCGCAGATCTTCGACCGCATGGATATCGAAGTGCTGCTTTCCAGCGAGAACGTGGACGACTTCGAGAAGAACATGTTCACGATCCGCGCTGAAGAGCGTCTGGCTCTGGCTGTGTATCGTCCTGAAGCCTTCGTTACCGGTCCTGTTGCCGCTGCCTAATTGATCTGGGGCGTCTTTGGACGCCCCGCTTTCGCTAGGAGGCGAATATGACTGATTACATCGAAGTGAAGCCGCTCAAGACTTTTGACAACGGCTCCGGTCTCAAGACCGCTGATAGCGACCCTTTCCCGGTCGAGCGCGGCGAGGCTAATGCACTGAAAGCTTTGGGCCTTGTGTCGTTCGAAGACGACGCAAAGAAGGTTGAAGCGCCAGCCGACCCAGAACCTGTCGAGCCTATATCTTCCGTTCGTTCGACGAAGAAAAAGGACAAGACAGATGCTGACAACGAAACAGCGTAAAAGGCGTTTTGCCAGCTACATCGGCGGGGTGACAAACCCCGCTGCGCCAGCAAATACTGTCGCGCCAGCCATCACAGGCACGGCGCAGGTAGGGCAAACCTTGACGGCCAGTGCGGGCACATTCACCGGTACGCCGACCCCGACCATCGACAGGCAGTGGATTGTCGGCGGATTCGAGGTTCCTGGTGCCTTTGGCCTGACGTTCGTTCCTCGCGCCCAGGATGTTGGCAAAACAGTCCGCGTTCGCACGCGAGCTCAAAGCTTGGCCGGTAAGGTTAACGTTCTGAGCGCGCCGACGGCCGCAGTTGTGGCGGCCTGATATGCCAATCGTCGATCTGGAAACGGTCAAAAAGCACCTCCGCGTCTTCTATTCCGATGAAGACGCGGAGATCGGCATTTACCGTGACGCCGCCGAGAGCATTATCACCGAATATCTGGATCGCGAGGTTGTCGCCATCGGCGCAACGCCAACGGCAGATGATGGCATCGCAGCCACGGCATCCATTGTTTCGGCAATCCTGCTTGTGACTGGCGACCTCTACGAGGTTCGCGAACCTGACCCGAAGGCGACAGGCGACGCTGTTCTGCCGCGCGCTGTCCGCATGCTTCTGGCTCCTTGGCGCGTCTGGCGCGCACCGGTGGATGATGATGTGGTTACGTTTCCTTACACCTTTTGACTGGAAGCCGCACCCCGGCGCGACCATCGCGTATGAGGTCGGCCTTTACAATGTTACGCGCAAATGCGCAGCGGCTGCGATAGCAGCCAAGACTGCCGAACCCACCAAGGATCGACCGAATGCCAAAACGCAAAAGAGCCGGAGCGGGATCGCTCAGTGAAAGCATCGGCTTTGAAGCTGAGGTCGAGGGCGATGATGGCTACGGTGGCGTAGTGGTAGGCTTTGCGGAGCAGTTTTTCGAGGCCGCGAGGCTTGAGCCACGCGTGGGGTCGGAATCGGTAATAGCCAGCCGCCTGCAAGGTTTGCAGCCATTCACCATGACTGTTCGCAGCAACCCGCGCACGCGCACCATAACGCCAGCATGGCGGGCGCGGAACAAGCGCACTGGCGCGCTCTACGCGATCAAGACTGCGGTTAACATCGATGAGCGCAACGAGTGGATTGAACTGCTTGTGGTGCAGGGGGAGGCGTCGTGATCAAAGCCAAAGTTCTCGGCCGCGAAGCGCTCACCAAAAAGCTGAATGACATTGCGCCAAAGGCTAACCAATACGCGGCTGAGGCAAAACTTCAGATCGCCAATGAAGCTGCGGAGGCTATATCCGATCGGGCACCCATAGGCACCGGCACCTCAGCCGGCGATTATGCGGCATCCATTCAAGGCGCACGTATCTCGGACAGGCCAAACGCCAAGGCGATGGTCGGCACATCGGCCAGCAAAGACCCAGATGCCACCGGAATTTTCGCATCTTGGATTTGGCACTTCCTAGAGTTCGGCACTCGTCCGCACAACACCGCAAAGGGTGGCGGTACGGCTCTCGGTAAAAAACAGACAGAAGGTGCGAGGATGCACCCCGGCACAAAAGCCCAACCGCACATTTTTCCAATTTGGCGTTCTTTTCGCGAGCGCGCAAAAAAGCGGATCAATGATGCTGTCTGGCGTGGTGTGAGGGAGGCCATGAAAAAGTAATGGCTAGTCCTGATCTAGAATTGCAGGGCGCGATCGTCGCCAGGTTGAAGGGTCGTGCTGCGCTCACCGCGCTAGTTGGACAACGCATTTACGACCGACCACCCACCAATGCGCCGTTTCCGTACGTGGAGTATGGCGAAAGTGACGTAAAACCAGCTGACGTCAATTGCGTCACGTCCGACGCAGTATACGTCACGATCCACGTTTGGTCGCAATATTCCGGAGGCTTCAAGGAGCTGAAGGACACCATGTACGAGATCGTCAAGGCGATTGATAGGGCACCTTTGGTCTTGCCATCTCATCGTCTGATATCGATCTCGCGATGGGACTCTCGGACGATGAAAGACCCCGATGACGTGACGACGCATGGCGTCGTTGAATTCATCGCCCGCATCGAAACACCGGCCTGACGGCCACCCAATCCCCAAAATCATTGAGGTTCAATCATGGCCGACGGTCAGCAGATTGGTCGTACGCTACTCATCCAGACCGGTGATGGCGACGATCCAGAAGTATTTTCCAACCTTTGCGGCCTGACAACCCGCAGCTTCAACATGTCGGCAAACGAAGTCGACACGACGATCCCAGACTGTGTCAATCCGGCGGCTACACCACAAAAGACGGCTGATCCTGGTATCAAAAATCGTACGTTCGCCGGTTCTGGCAAGTTCGTGAAAAGCGCGCAAACTGCTGCATTCATGGTGCACGTCAACGACGCGACCAAGTTCAATGCAAAGGTCATCGTCCCAGGCCTTGGCACCTATACCGGACCTTGGTTCGTCTCTGAATTCGAATTCAGCGGCGAGATGGAAGGAAACATGGACTTTTCGGCCACGTTCGTCGCCGCTGGCCCACTGTCCTTCGTTGCGGAGGCTTAATTGACCGAGAAACCATTCCCACTTGAGGTTAATGGCGCTCGAGGCGAAGTCGAGTTGTGGGTCGGCAATGTTCCCCTTGTCATCGCAGCTGAGATGGGCGGCCTAGCCGCTGTATCGACGCGGCTTTCATGCAAGAGTATGTCGGACCTGTTTCTTCGCCTCTCTGGCGTTGAGCCGGCGGCCACGGTTGCGGCGCTCGATCTTCTCACTGTGAGGGGCGACAAAGGCAAAGCAATCGGCTCTCTCAAGCTGAAACACTTCGGTGCCGTTGCTAAAGCCATTTCCGATTCATTGTCCCATCATTTTGATGTGGATGAAGTGGGAAACGACGCAGCCGTGGAAAAGGCGGAGTAGAACAGCCATTTCCATGGCGAGATTGGCAGAAGGTAGCATTCGGCGGTCTTGGGTGGATGCCCAGGACATTCTGGTCTGCGACCCTGACCGAGTTCATCCTCGCGGCCCACGGCTGGTCTGAGGCGAACGGAGCCAAGAAAGAGATCGAGCCTCCATCAGAAGATGAGCTTGACGATTTGATCAAAAAATACGGTGGCTAGGCTGGTTTCAGCTTTACAGCGGTTCCGGTGGCGGCAACAAACAGTATGCCACCGGTGCCACCCGTAGCCAGTTGATTATAGTCCAGATCAACAGCGATTACCGCATCCGCACCAACAGCTTGAGCCTCTGAGCGAAGACCATCCAAGCAGGCCAGTCGAGCTTCCTTCAGGGAGGACTGTGACGTAGCCGATCGACCACCCACGAAATCCCGCCAGTTGTTAGCGATATCCTTGAAGACGTTCATTCCGAGCGCAGCCTCTGAAGCGACGATCGAAATGACGCTTTCGACTTCACGGTTCGGGACGTCGATTGACGTGGTCATGATGATGGATTCCAGCGCTTTGCTGGACATGGCCTTTGCTACCTCCTCTTCGCAATCGGCGCAGTAACCGTTTTTCCCACCAAGATAAAAATCGTCGTTGCAGCGCGAGCACTTCGGCATCCAAGAATCCTCCAAGCTCGCTAGGGCGGGCTTTTCCACGTTAGGAAACCGACTTGGCCGGTAACAATAGCGATGACCTGATTATCTCAATCAGTACCGACCTCGCAACCGTAAAGCGTGCGCTGAATAGGTTGGTATCCGATGTCGGGCAGGCTTCCAGCGGAATTGAGAAGCGATTTGCATCAGCTGGCAAGTCGATCAATTCATCCCTCACATCGTCGATGCAAGAGCGCATCAATAGCATGGTGGGCATAGGCACATCTGCTGCAAAGGAATGGAACGGAGCCCTCGCTGATCAGCAGAAAGAGCTTGATCGCCTCCGGTCCAAATACAGCCCTCTTTTTTCTACGATTACGAGCTATAAAAACGCAGTCTCTGAGATCAGGCAAGCACACGCTGTCGGCGCTATCTCTACCAATGAGATGACCGCCGCTATCCAGCGAGAAAGGCAGGCGGCCCTAGCATCTACAGCGGCGATCAAGGGCAGGAACGCAGCAACAGCTGCTGCAAAAACCCCCGGCGGCAATGGGTACACCGCAAACATTGCAGCCCAGTTTCAGGATATCGGCGTCACTGCGGCGATGGGCATGTCGCCGATCCAGATTGCTCTCCAGCAAGGCACACAGTTGTCTGCTGTGTTGCAGCAGATCAAAGATTCTGGACAGGGCGTAGGCCAGGGCCTTGCCGCTGCATTCGCATCTGTGATCTCGCCATTGTCTCTGGTGACCATTGGTGTGATTGCCGCTGGCGCTGCTGCGTTCCAGTACTTTTCGACGGTGATGAGCGAGGGCGACAAGTCCGCCAAAGTTCTGAAAGAGCAGGCTGAGATTATTTCTGCCGTAGCAGAGCGTTGGGGAGACGCCGTCCCTGCTTTGCGTGCATACGCCGATGAACTGAAAAGAACTCAAGACGGAACGGACTTCAAGAAGGGCGCTGAAATTTTCAACGCCGATACGCTGGCCGATGTACGCAAAGAGGTGGAGGCGACCCGTGCGTCGATTGCCGATTTGGTGTCACAACTTCAGTCGGCCGGTGAAGAAGCAGACGTTATCAAGAATCTGCAGTCCGCCTTCAACGAGTTCGCGAAAGCCGCATCAGAAGGTAAGACCGAAGCCGAAGACGTTGATCGCGTTCAAAGCGCGCTCAGCGCCGCTATCAACAGCAGCGGCATTCCTGCTTTGTCCGAATTTGCCAAATACTTCTCAACCTTGTCGGCAGCAGCACTTGATGCGGCCGGGAGCGTTCAAAAGGTAAACGATGTAATCCCCGTCGCCACATCTCGGATCAATGATCCAAAGACATGGCGGGGGGCAGGCCAGCAAGATACTCAGTTCGGTGCTGATGCAACGATTCAGGGAGACCGCTTTCCATTACCCTTTGATGGACCTTCGCCCGAGAGCCGTCCATCTGATCTCGATAGCGCTAAAAATCGCGGCTTCGGCACACCAAAGAAGGCGAAGACTCCGGCGAAGACTGCATCCGACCGTTTCACTGAAGACTTACAAGCCATCCGTGACAGAACGGAAGCTTTGCGTCAGGAAATGGACCTCATCGGACTTTCCAATGAGGAGCAGACCAAACGTCGTGCTGCCCTAGACCTTGAGCAAAAGGCACTTGCCGACTTACGTGAAGAGGCTCGAAAGAAGGGTGAAAAAGACCTTGAGAGCATCCAGTTGTCGCCTGACAAGGTGGCAGCAATCGAGGCCGAGGCGGCGGCCTATGCGAAGCAGTCGGAAGAGTTGAGGAAAGTCGCTGAAAATCAGCAGCAAGCAGAAAGCAGCGCTCGTGATTTCTACGACACAGCAAAATCTGGATTTGCCAATGTCGTAACTGGTGCCGAAAGCTTGGGCGAGGCATTGAAGGGACTGGCAAACAAGTTTGCCGACCTGATGTTGAATAGCGCCTTTGATAATATATTTGGCGGCAAGTCAGCTACGGGCAGTAACGGCTGGATGACCGGATTCTTCAAGCTTCTTGGTTTTGCTGACGGCGGTTACACCGGGTCTGGCGGAAAGAACCAGCCTGCTGGTATCGTTCACAAAGGCGAGGTTGTCTGGTCGCAGCGCGATGTCGCGATGGCTGGTGGCGTTGGTGCTGTAGAGGCGATGCGAAAAGGCTACGCCGACGGTGGTGCAGTTGGCGTCTCAGTGCCGTCATTGCCGAGCATGAAGCCAGCAAACAGCAATTCTGCGCCAACCATTACCTTCGCACCTGTAATCGACGCTCGTGGCGCGGACCAAGCTGCTGTCGCTAGGCTCGAGACCGTCGTAGCAAAGCAGAACCGAGAGTTTGCAGCAAACGTCCTGAAGGTCATGGGCCAAGTAGGTCCGCGCGGCGTCAAAGTCTAAGGTCACAACCCACATGGCAGAAACATTACCGGTCGGCCTGAGATATGGGCCGACCTATCCTAAACTCATGCGCTCAACCAGCGTCTCGAGATACGGCAAGCGCGCCATTTCCTTCATGGAAACGAGCGATCCGTTCTGGCAGGTGTCGATGCGGGTGGTGGCCCTCAGCAACGCCGATCGGCAGAAGCTTGAGGCATTCATCTCGCGTTGCCGCGACGGCATGGTGACGGTTCTCTATACGCCGAAGCACGTGTGTCTGCCGCAGGCCTACTGGGGGAACCCGACCGCGCCAGCCATTCTCGATACCGGCGTGCTGTCGGCAATCGCTGGCAATCAGCTGACGGTGTCCAGTGTCACCAACGGTCTCAAGCTGACGGAGGGCGACCTCATCGGATTTAGCCAAGGCGACTACAACACCATTGTTCGTGTGGTGCAGGACACCACGGCAGCTGGCGGAGCGGTCTCCATCAAGGTCGAGCCGTTTCTGCCGTCTTACATCACCGCCGGCGCGACTGTTATCTTCAAGAATCCGGTCATGAACATGCGCTTGGTACCGGACAGCTACGACTGCCCTGATGACTTCCGCCCGACGGCGACATTCACCCTGATCGAGGTGCCGCGCTAATGGCCTTCCCAACACGACTGCAACAGCTGCTCAACGAGGGCAGGGTGAAAATCGGGTCTGGCGTCAAGTTTGAGTTTGGCACGGGCACGTATGGTTTCTTCTCTGGCAAAGGCTCGCTTGATTACAACGGCCTGACCTACAAGGGCAACTCGATCATCGAGATCAATGAAGCTGCTTATTCGCTCGGTACCACGGCCAATCCGGTAACGATGCGTCTGCCGGCGCGCTCCGACTTCGGCCTGACGCCAGACAAGCTGCTTCTGATCGAAGAGGAAGAATACAAGGGCCGTCCGGTCACGCTGTACGACTTCTATTTCGATCCGGACAATAACGCTTTCCTGCACGCTGAGCCGACGTTCTACGGCTACGTCGACACAATCGATCACCGTGAAGAGGACGGAGATGCCTGGCTTGAGGCCAACATCGAAACCGAAGCGATCGACAATTTCCGCGAAGGCTACCGGTACGCCAGCCACGAAGATCAACAGCTGGTCTCAGCAGGCGACATGTTCTTCGAGCACGCTGCGAGGCTGAAAAATGAGTTCTTCAATATCGAGTTTAGCCAGAAGTGACGGTTGGGACCGCGCTCTGGAGGATGTTGCTTCTGCGCAGGTCACCATCCTCCCAGAATGGGGAACTTCGGACTGCATGATGTCGGCTTGCGAGGCTATAAATGCCGTGGTCGGCGTCGATCCTCTGGAAGAGTTTCGCGGTCGTTACAAGACCGAAGTCGGTGCTGCCAAAAAGATGCGCGGCCTCGGCTGCAATCACGTCAAAGATCTCTTCGAAATCCATATCGGGCTCGAGCCGGTCAATCGTTTTGCTGCCCGCCGTGGTGATGTCGGCGTGATTGTTATCAACGGCGAGTTCGTCGCCGGTTTCGTTTGCAGCCTCGGCTTTGCGATCAAGCAGCCGCACGGCACGATATTTCTGCCGGTCTCCGAGATCGAGCAAGCTTACAAGGTAGGCGCATAGCCCCATGCCATTTCTAGCACCTATCGCCGCTGCGATCTCGTCGGGGATCGCAGCCATCTCCGCTTGGGCTGCAGCAAACACGATTCTTGCCGGTATCGTGCAGAGCGCGTTTGCTATCGGTCTTAAATACGCCATTAATCGGCTGTTTCCCCCGAAAACGCCAAGCACATCCGCTCAGATAGAGACCGAGTACGGTGCCAACATTCCTCGCACCGCCGTCATGGGGACATGCGGGATAACGGGCCACCACATATACCGTAATAACTACGGTGATGGTGGCCGCTTCTTTCAGGATGTTTACGTTCTCTCCAGCTTCCGCATCACTGCGGTCCCTCGGGTGAAGTACAACGGCAAATGGCGCACCATTGGTGGTGGAAACCCATTGCCTGGCGTTTGGTACGATGTTCCGAATGAGGGTTCGAGCGGTGACAACCACGACGAAGTGCGCGTAAAGTTCTATTACGGCAGGATGGATCAGCAAGCCGATCCTGATCTGATTTCTCAGTCACGACCGGCTGGACGCTGGACAGTCAATCATCGCGGTGCTGGCGTTGCGTATGCTATCGTTTATTCTCAGATGCAGAAGAAGGGTCGAGGCCTAACATCTCCTCCTAGCCTGCTTTTCGAAGTCAAGGGCGCTCCGCTCTATGATTGGCGCAAGGATAGCACCGTTGGTGGTTCCGGCGCGCACCGGTGGGCTGACCAGTCCACATGGGAATACAGCGACAACAATGCTGTTCAGACATATAATCTTGAGCGCGGTTTCTA
Source organism: Agrobacterium rosae (assembly GCF_002915175.1). Taxonomy (GTDB): domain Bacteria; phylum Pseudomonadota; class Alphaproteobacteria; order Rhizobiales; family Rhizobiaceae; genus Agrobacterium; species Agrobacterium rosae. Next base: position 486,808 of record NZ_NXEJ01000001.1, read on the forward strand.
TAACGGCAATCAGTTGATGGTCGGAAAGGGAGTGCGTTTTTCTCGCCTTCCTTTATCAGAATATACGCAGGCGGCGAATATCTGTGACGAGATCGTGGACGGCTACTACCGTTACCGGTCGCACATGATTGCCAAAGACGGCCCTGGCTCCAATCATGACGCCAACCTTCAGCCGCTACTGGAAGCAATGTGTGGCTCTTGGGTAGAGCGTGTGGACGGCGAGTTTCCTATCGCCGGCGCACCGCAAGCCATCGTCGCCACCATCACGGATGATGATCTCAAGATCGGCGCTCCAAAACGGTTCACGGCGAAGCGCAAGCGTACTGAGCTCATCAACACGGTTGCAGCGTCATATGTCTCGCCAGACGACTTCTACGAGACCAAGGACGCGGCAACTCGGATCGACCAGTCTGCCCTTGCCGAAGATCGCGAAACTCTTGCCAGCACCATTCCCTACGGTGCTGTGACTTACGTCAAGCAGGTAGATCGTCTGGCTGACATCGCCATTCGTGGAGCTCGCTTTCAGGCATCGGCAGAGATCACCATCCATCCGCGTTTTCTGGACGTGGTGAAGGAAGGTCGGTGGATCACCTGGGCAAGCGCCAAGCACGGAACCGGCACGTATCAGGTAATGACGCGCACGCTTGGCCCGCACAACAGCGATGGCGTGCGTGATATCACTGTGTCATTGCAGGGCATCAGCAATGGCGTGTTTGACCCTACTGCCTATGCCACCAACCCGCCCGTCATCATCGTTGTGCCGCCGCCTGACTACTTGGCTGCGGTTCAAAATTTCACTGCTACACCCAACGTTGTCGAAGCCGAAGGCGGCGGGCTGCTTCCCGGCGTGGCTCTGCGCTGGGATGCGATCGTGGATATCAGCGTGTCCGGCGTTCTGGTCGAATACTGGCCGGTCGCCAATCCTACGCAGGTCTTCACAAAGCTTGTGTCCTCGGACATTAGCGTCGTGCAGATCGTGGAAGGCCTAACTAGCGAGACCGATTGGAAAGTTCGAACCACGCTGGTCGTGGACAATGGCAGGTCTGTTGCACCATCAGGCGTGACGAACTTCCGCACCCTTGCTGCTGGTGATGATTTCATTGCTGATCTGGAGCATCTGGGACAGGACGTCAAAGACGTCTTCAAGGTCATTTCTCAGGCCCGTAATGAGTTCATGCAGCGCATTGAGCAGATCGGGCAGGCGGTAACGCTGGAAGGCACGGTGTCTCAGGTTGAGCGCGATGTGATGCGTACCGACGTGGGAAATGCGTTTGCCGAGATATCTCAGGAGCGGACGCTGAGGGTTACCGCTGATGAGGCCGCTGCTCAACAGCTGGTGATAATTTCTGCGGGTGTTGAAACTAATGCCTCCAAGATAGTCGAAGAACAAACCGCACGTGCCAATGGTGACAGTGCGCTGGCTTCATCCATTAGTTCATTGTCTTCGACGGTTGACGGGGTGAATTCCCGTATTGCCACCGAAGAAACGACAAGGGCGACCGCCGATAGCGGCCTTGCGTCATCCATTACAGCGTTGACGACGACGGTAAATGGCAACACCGCAGCTATCGGAAGCGAAGCCACCGCGCGTGTGAATGCAGACAATGCCATATCGACCCGGGTCGATGGCGTGTCAGCCACATTCAACGGCATGTTTGCAGATGGCTTAGTTATGTTCCAAGCGGTGGCAGCACCTGCCGGCGTCTCGGTGCGGTTCTCGATCATGCTGCGTGCCAGCTTGTCTCAGTCGTTCATCGAAAGCGGCATGTACATCCAGATCAGGACTGTCAGTGGCGTCCTTAAGTCCGAGATTGGATTCCTTGCCGACAAGTTTGTGATCATCGACGGAACCGGCAGCCTGGCTGTTTTCGCTGTCGAGAACGGTAAGGTGAAAATCCCCAACCTTGAAATTGAGCAGGCTCAGATCAAAAACCTGTTCGTTAATGGAAATCAGATTGAGCCCGCTGCGGCAGGTTTTATCAAGTCACTGAAAATAGCCAGCACTTCGGGCGGGAACTACGATTTTGTTGTGAAGCACGGTCCTAACACTCTCGGAACTCATCATGAACTGCGGTTTGAAATAAAGCTTACGCTATCTCGAGGCGGTACGGGATCAACGCAAAACATCAACTGGCAGGTTTACGACCTAGAACAGGGCCCCACTACTGAAGGGGCCGTGTTCTCCGGAATATACTCGATTGCAGCGGGTCAGAGCATTCCAATTACCACGTTCGCATACAGACCACAGGCTGAATCGCAAAGTAAGGCTCAAACGACTTATCGCCTTCAAATCAGTTCGGCTCCCAACATCAGCTGGAGTGATATTCAGCTTGGCGCGATTCTGACGAAAAACGTTCCAAACGACATCTAAGGATCATCACCAACATGACCACACCCTATGTGACGGGCACGGTATCCGTGACCGCTGGCAGCGCTATTGTGACCGGTGTAGGCACGGGCTGGCTAACATCTGGCCTTGTCGCCGGGCAGTTCGGGCTTGATAGTGCCAACGGCAACCCAGTGCCGGTTCTGTCCATCGACAGCGATACGCAAATCACCCTCGCCAAACAATGGCGGGGGGCATCGGCAAGTGCTCAGGGTTACTGGATTACCTATGACGTCACGCCGGGTCAGCAGACGGTTGCCAATGCGCAGATGCTCGCATTGTATCTGTCGAGGCTGGATAAACCCGCGCTGGCTGCTTTAGCTTCGCTGGTGCCTACCGCTGAAAAGCTGCCGTACTTCGGTGCGAATGGTGCGGGTGCGCTGACTGATTTCAACGCGGCGGCGCGGGCGTTGTTGGCGGGTGGTGTGCTGCCGAATGGTCAGTTGCCCGCGAGGCTTCGGTCCACAATTCCCGGCTCTGTGATCGATGTTAATACCTTGACGGAAACAGGGTACCATTTCGCCCTGGGCGGGTCCACGAACACCCCTGGTGCTGGCAACTGGTATATACAAACAATCGCTCAGGGAGTCGGTGTCGGAAATGCTAGTGGCGTTCGTCAGAGGGCATACACAGACAACGGTCATGCGGTCTACGAACGTTATATCTGGTACAATGGCTGGCAACCTTGGAGACGCGCGGACCCACCGGAGCGTGGCAGCAATGCCAATGGCGAGTATGTGCGCTTTGCGGATGGGACGCAGATTTGCCGTGGTAACTTTGTTGGCTACACGGCTAACGTAGGTATTCTTAAGACGTCTCCAGCGTCCTTTATTTCAGCTGTTAATCCGTGTTTCGCATCCGTAACTCCTTATGGGTCTTTTGATTTTAACTACTCATGCTTTTCTGACGGGAATCAAAACTTCAACTTCATTTCAACCAGTTCTTCTCCGAACAACCGGGTTGATTGGGTAATAATCGGCAGGTGGTACTAATGAAAATCTCTCTTTCCCCACAGCGCCGCGATGACACGCTGACAGTCGAAAAGAACGGCGACCGGCTCCGCATCAACGGCGAGCTGTTCAACTTTGGCCCGCTGCCAGATGGCGCAACGATCCCGGCAGGTGTCACGCCATGTGAATTGATTGTTGGACCTGTGTCCCGCATTAATGGCGAGATCGAACTGACCCTGATCCTACCGCATGGTGCCAACCCATCGCAGGCTGTCGCCTTTCCAGTGGCGCTCGTAAGCCCACCAGACGGTATCTTGGCTCTGCCATTCGATCCAGAGCCGGAACCGCCTATCATGCCAGAACTGCCACATCAGGAGGCCGACCATGTGGACGCCTGACACATCGATCATCATCACGGCGGAGCAAAAGGCAGCAGAGCAACGCGCTGGTCTTGAAGCGATGTTCTCAAGTGCCATTCAAGCCCACCTCGACACAACCGCTCGCCAGCGCCGCTATGACAGCATCCACACGGCGATTTCATATCGGGATGATGCAAACCCTGTGTTTGCCTCAGAAGCCGCTGTGCTTTTCGCGTGGCGGTCTGCTGTGTGGACGTATTCAACTGCCGAACTGGACAAGGTGATGGCTGGTGAGCGGGATATCCCGACCATTGAAGAGTTTGTGGCAGAGCTGCCTGAAATCGTCTGGCCTTAAGTCGCAGGCGCAGCTACTACCGCTTCGCAGGCATACCGGATCTCATACTGCGGCTCAAGAATAAGCGAGGCATTGGTGGCAGTGCACTTGCGTCCGGTTGTTGCAAGCCATTCTATTGCCGCATCCTGATAGACGACTTCTGGCGTTCGCGTGTCCGCTAGACCCCACGTGAAGCCTGCGCCTGCACCCTGAACCGCAGCGCCACCTATGCTTAAGGTGATCATAAGGCGGTTCTCTGCTGGCTTATCGAAGATGCGGTAAGCTTTCCGCGTCGTTGGGCTGGCCCATGATATTGGCGTTATCCCGCTATAATTCTGCATTGCATACTGCGCACCGGCGCACCCGGTAAGCAAAAAGGCGAGCGCGGCGACGCCTACAGTCATACGGTTCATCATATTCCCCATGGCCGGCACAAGTTGCGGCCACCGGGACGTTATTTCAGCGTCATCTACTAGACAATAGATGCAACCTGTAATGCGCACAAAATAATCCAAGGAAAACCAATGCCAATCACCAAAATCTCCACACAGGGGAGGGCTTTCGTGCGCCTGCATGAGGGCAACCCACTGACCTGCTATCTCGACCCCGTCGGCGTTCCTACTATCGGTACCGGCTTTACAATGGGCAGCGATTCCGTTCGCCGCGAGCTAGCCAAGATCGGCATCACGAAGCTGGTGCCAGGCAAGACCAAGATCACGGCCGCGCAGAGCGACGCCATTCTTGATGCTGTCCTTGCTGCCGAATACGTGCCTGCCGTTGTTGCTGGCTCGCCGAGTGACCGTAAGCAGCACGAGCTCGATGCTGCGTCGTCCGTGACGTTCAATCTCGGCGTTGGCGCTATGAAATGGACGTGGGCCGATCTTTGGCGCGCAGGCAAGATCAAGGCCGCTGCGACCCACCTCGCGAGCAACTACAACACCGCCAAGGGAAAGAAGCTGCCGGGACTGGTGCGTCGCCGCAAGGAAGAGGCCTTGCTGTTCGAGAAGGGCATCTACACTGGCGTCGTCGGCGTGACCAAAGTAGCGACCGCCGAGCCGCCGGTGCTGCCGGATCCCGTCGTCAAGGAAGCGCAGGAGCTTCTTACGACAGCCGGCCTCAACCCCGGCGCGGTTGATGGCTGGATGGGCGCAAAGACCAAGTCGGCTGTGATTGCATATCAAAAGGCGCATCCGCACCTCATCGCCGACGGTATCATCGGTCCTGCCACCATTGCACAGCTTCGTCGTGACGCAGGCGCTGCCAAGGATGTGGTCACGAAGGGCGCAAGCTCTGCGGCTGGCTCTGGACTTCTTGCCTTCACCGTTGGCCTTCCGTGGGGCTGGATTGCCGCAGGCGTGCTTGTCGCGGTCGTCGGCTACGTGGCCTACCGCAACCGCGACCTCGTTATTCGCCGCTGGAACAGCTGGCGCGGCAAGGAGGTGAAGGTTTGATCCTCCTCGCAAAACTCAAGGGCTACCTAGCCACCATCGGTACAGCGCTCGCGATTGTCGCGGGCGTCTTTTTTTACGGCCAGCGGGCAGGGCGCACCGCGGCGAAGGATGCACAGGCCGCTGCGAATGCAAAGGCCATCAAGCGGGCTGGGGAAGTCGAAAATGAAGTCAAAAATCTGGATGATGCTGGCGTTGATGATGCTCTTGGCAAGTGGATGCGCGACAAGCGGTAGCTACTGCGACATCGCAAAAGCTGTGCGGCCGTCTGTTGCGGACAGCCTTTCCATCGAAACCAAACGCCAGATATTGGCCGAGAACGAAAAGCTGCAAAAGCTTTGCGGGGTGAAGCCTTGACCGGCCCAGAAATTATGGCCGTTGCGCTGTTCTTCATTGCGCTGTTCGGCTTCTTTTTCGGTCTTTGGAAATATGTCGACGCAAAGATTAGTTCGGCTAGGGCAGATGCAACCGGCACAGCTTCGGCTGCGCACGCCCTAGCAGCCCTCGCGCGCGATGAGCTTGCATCTCACCGGCTGCACGTCGCAGAGACGTATATCACAAAGGCCGGTATGCGTGAGACTACAGAGCAGATCATGGATGCCATCAGCGGCGTAAAAGCTGCCGTCGATCACATGACCGTCCGCGTTGATCGCATCGTTGAAAATCAGGCTTCCAAGCCGAGGCCGACTAGATCGTCCTAACAGTAACCCCGCTTGCCGAAAGGTGGACGGGGATTTTTTTGTTTGTGGGGTGATTTGGGGACCCCTCTCCTCGACCGGTTAAGGTCGAGGAGCTTGACTTGGGATCAACAGCGAAAGCCTCTCGGCTGTGGATCTTCGCTTGCAATCGCGTCCACTGTGACAAAACTAAGGCTGGTTGTCTACAGGTATTTTCTCAAGTCTAGATAACAAAAAACCCGGCACAATGGCCGGGTTTCTCGCAACTAACCGAAGTTAGAAGTATTAGAACGAACGCTGAAGGCGAACGAAACCGTTAACCTGGTCGTCGCGACCGTCTTCGTCGTAGTAGTTAACTGCAACCTTCGTGGAGAGGCCTTCCGTGATTTTGTAATCAACGGTTACGCCAGCCTGCCATGCGTCACGATTGGAGAAATCGTCACCGCGACGTGCTGTGCCTGTCGGAGTGAAGACAGTACCAGCAGCGTTGAGGCCGCCGAGAACGATCGTATCAGCAACGTTGCCGAAGTACTGACCGCCTGGAGTGATTGTCAGCTTGTCAGTTGCCTTGATTGCGTATTCAGCAGCAACAGCCCATTCAGAGTTTGAGTAGTAAGCGTTACCGCCGGATGCCCATACGCCAGCCAGGCCGAGTGTGCCAGGACCGATGTCAGCAGTTGCGATCAGACGAACAGCGCCGTCTTCCTGGTCGATGTCGTAGCCGCCGATCAGCTGAAGTGTTGCGCCGCCGAGCTTGGCGCCAACGCCAGCAGAGATACCAACGTTGTTGTCAGCTTCCTGTGTGAACAGACCGAATGTGCCGGCGCCTGTTGTAACTGTGCCCTGGAAATCTGCGAGCTGCGAGTTCAGGCCTTCAAGTTCGTCAACCGAAACGCCAGCCCAGAAAGAGCCTGCATCGTAGGTGTAACGAATGGAGTTGAAGAGAGCGTTTGTGGACAGAACGTCAGATTCGCCAGAGAGGCCATCATCCCACCAGTTGTAGAACTTACCGACCTTCAGGCCGCCGAGTTCGATGAACGCCTGGTCAACGAATACGGAAGAAGAAGCAGCCGAACCGTTGTCAGCATTGCCACGGAAGCCGATGAAGCCGCGCAGTGCGCCGAGTTCGGTGTCTGTGCGTGTGTCAACTTCGAACTGAGCGCGTGTGAACGAATCCCAGTCAGACGTGCCAGAAAGGTCACGGCCGAAGTTAGTCTGGAAACGAACGTAACCGCCGAACTTCAGGCAGGTTTCAGTGCCAGGGATGTAGAAAAAGCCTGTGCCAAAAGCGTCGCAAACGCGAACGTATTCGAGGGGCTCAGGTTCAGCAGCGACGATAGCGTCAGCGGCCTGTGCGCCGGATACTGCTGCGAGAGCGGCAGCGGAGCCGATCAAAAGGCTCTTGATGTTCATAATGACCTCCAGTCATGTTTCGTTACTAAAAGCGGAACAATCTAGGAGATGCCCCCCGCTTCGACTTCGGAATAGACAGAAAGTCGTCTGGATTCGCAATCTGCATTAGCCATAAATGAGGCAAGTAGGAGTAACGCGGTGTGTGTCGTGTTGCAATTTGAGCACAATTTAGTTCGGGACACTTACTGATTGGTTGATTTTGTTAGGGTTTTGTAAACGATTGGACTGTGGATAAGGGCGGGCAACTTTACCTTCGCGGCACCTCCTTGTAAGGATAATGCTCCGCACACCACCACTGAACCGGCTCCGCCTTGCTTCGGGCGAACCCAAACCCGCCCCACTTCTTGCATTCCGATATGCAGCAGTAGTGATTCTCGTGGACGCCGTCGCCGGTTTTGCTCGTTAGATCGCTCAATGGTCAGTCCTTAATGTGGCTCAGATTTTAGGTTTGCCGATAGCAGGCAAGGGAAGTGCGCCTCGCACTTTGTTGTGCCTGCGTTATCGCACCCGATCGCGAGCACACGCCGTAGGCTGACAAACTGCACCGATGCCCCGAACTTCTTGAGAAGAGACTTCCGCTCGTAGATGCCGTATCGTTCGCACCTGTGACAAGCCATGTCGATTTTCTCGCCCTTGTAGTCACGGAGGCGTGGGAGCTTTTCCTCGTTTGCCGTCTGCGGCTTTGCTTGTCTCACGGCGCGCTTCTCTCACTAACAATCTGGCGTATGTCGCCTCTAATGACGGTGTATTTGGCTAACACCTTCTTGCGCCACTCAATCAACGCTTTCTCTGGACTGTGGCACGACACCCACTCGATAAACGCGCCGGAAAGGTCTGGGTTATCGTAGCGGAGTGCGGCCAGGTTTTTGCGCTTGCTGAAAAGAATTTCCATCACCGCGCCGGTGGGTGCGTCATCCTCGTCGTCGGAAATTTCATCTGCTATATACGCGGTGTATGCGGTCAGGTCAGAATCACGGTCGACTTCGGAGACAAGGCTAGCGTTCATATCCTCGTGGAGTTTCTTCACCGGATCCAAAAAGAAACCGTCGCAGAGTCCTTGCCGCGCATACACGCCGTGATCCTCTAAGATATGCGTCCAGATTTTCATGATCGCCTCCTAACCGAACAGATCCGTGGTTTCCTGTTGAGGCTCCTCCACCGGCAACAGAATCAGTTTCTCCGCCGGCAATGGTCGCTGTAGTGCCTTGGCCTCTTCCCACGGAGCATTCATCCAGACATCGACCTCTTCTGCGGTGGTGAGCACGACCGGCATGGCCTTGGGGTGGATCGGCTTTACCACGTCGTTCGGGTCGGTCGTCAGGAACGCAAACAACTCGTGTTGTCCGTCGCGTGGGTTTTTCATGGATCCTCGCACGCCGTGCCAATCTGTCCAGACGCCAGCAAAGAATGCGAGGGGCTCGCCGTTATCGATGGCAAACCATCGCTTCGTCTTGCGTGGCTTTGTATCTTCCCACTCGCAGAACCGGGTCCACGGGACGACACATCGGTTTTCGACTTTCAGCCACTTGCGCCAATGAGGCGACGCGACATTGCGGATATTGGTGACGCCGGTGTCTGGCTTATCGCCAAGAATGTTGGGTGGCGTAGGCATGCCCCAGGTCAGTTCAGTCAACTCGCGCGCACCATCTTTGTTGCGGACGACAGGCGCACCCCTATCAGGGTAAACCTCGATATCGGGCTGAAGATTCAAGCGCTCCTGCATCGAGCCAGCGATGTCGCGTATGGCCTCTTGGTTGGTCTTGACTTGGTACAGATTGCACATGCGTCACCTCGGCATCTTCGCGACAGTGATTTTCACTTCGCCTCTTTTGCGGCACTTCTGACAACGCATCTGCGATCCGAGTTGATCCAGAGACTTGTCTTTATCGACATTCCTCATCCGCCATTGAGGTATGTTGGATACATGGCCGCAGAACCTGCATTTGACGACAACGACCTCCCAAGCCCTCAGTTCTGATACTTTTCTGCTCGATGCTGGTTTTGCCAACTGCTCAATCGGGTTCGCCCGCTTGTAGTAAGAGATGCCACAACGATCGGAAAACCCGACCATCGTCTTTTCGCATTTGAGCACGCTTTGCGAGATATGATGCAGCAACGTTGGCATTGGCAAATCGCCGAACTCCAACATGAGCTCTGCGACGTTTAGAAATTTCAGCGTTTGGCACCTCTCACAGACTACGCCGACGGGTTCGCCTCCATAGTCCGAGAGAAGCATGGCTCCCTCAGACGGCATCGCGCTCCTCGCTTGGAACCCACCCCCGCGTATAACCCTTGCCCATTGCGAGCGTCGCCATAGCAAGTTGGCCGCGCAGGTGCTGGATGTCGTCCAGCAGTGTTTTTATCGCTTCCCGCTCATTGCCGTCGTGCCATGCCAACACGTGGTCGACAGGATCTGCTTCTGGTGTTTCAAACTGTGGGCGCAATTTCATCTCCATCGATCCTGCGAATTCCCCATCCACCCGGTGGCGTCTTGGTCATAAACTTTCGCGCGCGCTCATTAAGCTTTGCGAGTGCCATGACTTTGGCGTCGTCTTCTGTTCGTGCTTGAACGGTAACGATCCAGCGTCCGGACTGAAATCTGTAGCTCTGCGGCTTCACGACGTGAGTGCATGCAACCGCGAACATACGGCGCGCTTTATGGCGGTCTCGCGCAGTGAATTCATTTTGCGTTTCCCACCATTCATCAAACTTTTTGTTGATCTCTCTTCTCTGCATGTTCTTATTATGTTCCGGTCAGAGAAAGAGTCAATCGGGATTCTTCAAAATCCAAAATCCTTGACAAATTTGTAAAAGCGGTATAGCTTCATATTTGGCCTCACCAGCCTGCCTTACCAAGGCATCACCACCACGAGGGACTACATGCCACTACCCACCGAAGAACTACGCCGAAGAGCCGACGCCTACCGCGAGCACGGCACACTGATCAAAGCAGCTGCTGCCCTTGGTATTGGCAAGTCTGCGCTGCACGACAGCATCAAACGCGCAGCCGAAGCTGGCCTTCTTGGCACTGAACCAGTGCTGCCAGGATTCCGCATCAGCCGCATCAGCAACACCCCGAGCGGCACGTTTATTCAGCAAGCGCCGGAGCGCGGTGATCGTTTTCAAGTGCCAACTGGCCACGTCGTCAAAGGCGTGTCTGCCCTCGTCGATGCTGAGGGGCGCGTTATCCAGCAGTGGCAGAAAACGGCGGTGGAGTATTCCCCAGTAGATATCGCCGCCATCCTGAAGGGAGCGTTCACTGACGTCGCCCCTGCCGAACCTATTACCGCGCCGGCGCAGGTCTATGATGACCTGCTGACACTGACGCCACTCGCGGACTGGCACATCGGCCTTTTCTCATGGCATCGCGAGACTGATACGAACTGGGATTTGAAGATCGCGGAGAGCGTCATTGGCTCGGCGATTGAGGATCTAATCGCCCGCACGCCACCTTCAGCAAACGCGATTGTGTTGGGCGGTGGAGACCTCCTCCACTCGGATAATAACGAAAACAAGACCGCGCGCTCAGGCAATGCGCTGCAGGTCGATGGCAGGTATCAGAAGGTGTTGATGACCGCCTGTCGTTTGGTCGTGCGTGCAATCGACGCCAGCCTTCGCCGCCACGGGCAGGTGACGGTTCGTATCCTTCCTGGCAACCACGATGAGCATGCATCTGTCGCTGTCGCGTACTTTTTGCTTGCCTGGTATCGCAACGAGCCCCGCGTAACAGTCGACGTCGATCCTTCGCTGTTCTTCTGGTTCCGGTTCGGCAAAGTCATGATCGGCGCTACGCACGGTCATACGGTCAAGCTTAAGGACATGGCCAGCATCATGGCGCATCGCCGCGCCGAGGACTGGGGTGCTACTCGTCACCGATTCATTCATGGCTTCCATATCCACCACTCGAGCAAGTTTGCGTCTGAGGGTGGCGGGGTCATCTCGGAATCGCACCAGACACCAACGCCTCAGGATGCGTGGCATTTCGGCTCTGGCTTCCTGTCTGGCCGGTCGATGCAGTCGATCAGTTACCACAAGGAATATGGGGAAGTGTCGCGCGTTCGCGTGGCGATGATGGATGCTGCCAATGACAACGAACCAATGAAGGTGGCGGCGTGAAAAAAGGGTGGCGGGGGGAATGGGATTCGAACCCATGGTACCCTTAGAGGTACACCTGATTATCAGTCAGGCGCCTTAAGCCACTCGGCCACCCCCGTTTGTGCTGGAGATTTGGTGAGTTCCCTAGTTTCTTTCAAGACCGCTAATAGAAGAAAAACACCAACCCACCCCGCCAGTCACCAACTGGCGGTCAACCACCACACCAATGAGGAGATAAGAATGACTCAAATGTACGACCCGCCAGGCGGATGGCGACATGGCTTTCCGAAGCAATACAAGCCTTTTGCCGGTGAGACGCTGGAGGACACGCTTGTCCGCGACGGCTACCCCGAAAAGGACGCTGGCCTTGGTGCCAAGCATTGCAGATTCTGGGATCAGAAGGAGGCCGCGTGATGCTGACGCGAAAAGAACAAGCCGCACCGGCAGAGCTGGTTATACCGTTTTCTCAGAAACAGTATAACTCCGACCTCACCACTACCACCTTCGGACCGCTCGAAAAGTATGTGGCTGCGAATGACAACCGCGAAGGCCAGTGGATTCCCGACTGCAATAACCCCGCTTCGCGCGGCGTGTTTGTGCCAGCCGAACCGCCCCGCACCGGCGACTTCATGCAGACATACACCGGCCGCCAATACTGGCCTTGCGACCCAAGACCGCACGAAGTTTTCATCGAAGACATTGCGCATTCGCTTAGCCTGCAATGCCGATATGCAGGCCACTGCCTGCGCTTCTATTCGGTCGCTGAACATTCCGTCCTCATCGCTCGCAGCCTTGCCGCAATCCACGCGCCGGAAGTGGCGCTGGCTGGCCTTCTGCACGATGCGCCAGAAGCGTACTGCGTGGACATTCCCCGCCCGTTGAAGCCCTACCTGACGAACTACAAGGACATCGAACAGAAGAACTGGCTAGCGATCGCGGCACGGTTTCAGATTGACCGCGAGCTGCCCGACGAAGTGCATGACTCGGACAATCGCATCATTGCCGACGAGCTCGTCAATCTGGTGCCGATGCCTTGGCATGCGCGACACAATAACCCGCTGGGCGTTCGGTTGCGGTACTGGTCGCCGGAGAAGGCGGAACGAGAATTCATGGCGACGTTCGATGCCCTGATGGCGGGGAGGGCTGCATGATGGGGACTGTAGAGATAAGGCTTGTCGACGATCACAGGCCGAAGACGGTTGAGGATCTCGTCGAATATCTTCGCACCATGGCCTGCGTGCATCCTGAGAAAGGCACGCGCCAGCTTCCGACAAAGACCGATGATGCTGTTTTCGATATGGCGGCAGACACTATTGAACGATTGCAGGAAGCGCTGACGCCATTCGCAAAGGCGGGAGAAATCAAGCTTTGTGGCGAATGGCGGGATGACGAGCGGTTTGCTCAGACAGATGTAGGGTTTCATCTGAACTTCGGCCATCTGCGTCGTGCGGCGCAAGTATTGAAGGAGGCGGCATAGATGAAGCGCTTAGTTGTCCACCCAGAAGGCTGGCCTTGCAGTTACGCAGAGTGCCGACCGGGACTATTCCTGCACGACGATATGATCGGCCTCAAGTCTGAGTACGGAGGAGAGGGATACTGTGACAGCGGTGAGGCCTTCGTGAAGGTCGATGGGGACGTCCAGCCCGTCACTTACGTCTGGGAGGTTTACGAGGAATGAACATCCGCCCAGGAGACGAAGTCATCTGCATCGACGACACCACCCTTCCAGAGCAATACCTCGGCATTCGTGCCGGGGAGGTGTACCGAGCAACGTGGGTGGGCATGTGCCGCACGTATCTCGGCGGCGACTATGCTGGCATCAGGCTGGCTGGCGTGAACAGGGGAGTGTGCCCGCAATTCGGCGAAGAGGATCCACCATTTGCGGCGCGGCGGTTCAGGCCGGTTGTGAAGCCGACGGTGGAGGAAGAGAAAAAGGTTGAGGAGACGGTATGAGCAATATTCTGGATAAGCTTGACGAACTCGTTGAGAAGAACCGCGCCGCCTACGCTTCGGCACTGGAGGATTTTCGCGCAAACTTCACGCTCGGCGAAACCATCACATCCAAAGACACCGGCTGCCTCGCAGCCGTACCGGCGAATGATAACGTTCCTGTCGAGCTGTGCGCACTAGGCGCAGCGATAGGGAAGGGCAGCACAGCTATGCTGCCACCCGTCATTGCGCTCACCGGCCTTGCTGGCAGCGGCAAGTCCACGGCCAGCAAGTATCTTGTCGAAAAGCACGGCTATCAGCTGGTGAAGTTCGCAGGCCCACTTAAGGATATGCTGCGGGCGATTGGCCTTAGCGAGGCGCAGATTGAAGGGGAGCTAAAGGAGGAGCCATGCGAGTGGCTTCAGGGCGCAACGCCGCGTCACGCTATGCAGACCTTGGGAACACAATGGGGTCGCGCATGCATCGGGCCGTCCTTCTGGATTGGGCTATGGGTACGCCGGGTCAACCTCATCATTGCCGCAGGCGGCCGCGTCGTCGTCGATGATTGCCGGTTCCCGAATGAGGCCGACGACGTGCGCAAGCTTGGCGGTGTGGTCTGGAAGATTGTCGGACGCGGCGGTATTGCCGGCAGCCACGTGAGCGAGGCCGGGTGTGGGGAGGCTGATATGGTTATACAAAATACTGGAAGTGTTGACCATTTGTGTCGAGCGATATTTGACGCGTTGAGCAGGAATTTGAGGTTGGCGGCGTAATGCACATCCCCGAGCACCTACCAGAGTGGGTTAAGGCCGGTGCAAAATTCAAACTCCATGGGCGCCTGTATCACGTTCATGGAGTTGTCGCTGGCGTCGCAGTTTTGAAAGAATGGTGGCGTACAAAGAAGAGGTGGAATTATACGGCGGAAGAGGCTGTGCATTTCTGGGTAGCCGAGGAATACATCACCAATATTTGGAGGATGCGGCATGAGCGCGATTGATGATTTCATGAAGACCTTTCCCGAAGACATACAAGAAAAAGCCTGGGCGGAGGCAAATGGCTCCAGTGGCTATCTGGATTCCTCGGAGGGTGCATTGGCTATCGCCCGAGCCGTCCATGCCGAGCGCAATCGATGCGCCGAAGTTGCCTTCCGATATATGCAGGACATCATTGATTGCTCGCCAAATGATGACGAAGCAGAGAAGATAAGGTTGGCGATCCTCGACCCAAACTGGATGCTTCCAACCTAAAAAACCAAAACCCCGACACTAACCACGGCGGGGTTTTTCATTTGCAAAAGCAGAAAATCAGTCTATTTTTCATCTAGACAATGTCGGGCTAACGTATTGATGTTGATTTGAAGTCTAGACGAAATTGAAATTGCTACACTAGTAGAAAACACACAGTAAAATGCGGATTGAAAATCCGCGTGTCGGTGGTTCAAATCCGCCTTCGGGCACCATTTTCCTTCAATGAAATCATGGTGTTGTGGCAATATTGCTTTTTGCTGTTTGAACGATGAATGCGCTTGGGTGCCATTCTGAGTGCCAAGTGCTTGGGTGGGCACAACAAGGCCACCGAGGTCACCAATAACCATTTTGAGGTGATTGGTGGAGATATGGACATAAGGGTTGGACCATCAAACAAATGGAGCATCACCCCGCAACAAGCCGATAATATGGTAGAGGGTGTAGGACAGGCGGCCTACGCATTTGGTGACAAAGGCCAAGCTCCGATTGGCGATGGTAATCTTCATCTCGTCGTTCAAAAAAATAAGAGCCAGAAGATTGGCGACACCCATATGGAAGATGTTGGGCGTTTAAAGCGCATCGACGTAGGTGACGAGTACAGTCTGAGAGCTGTTAACGAGGTTATCATCGAAGCCGGCAAAAAGCTTGTTCTGAATTGCGGTAAAAGTAGAATTGTTCTGAATTCTGATGGAACAATTACGATTAGTGGAAAAGAATAATAGGCTCAGCGGACGATGTATTCGATATTCTAGGGGATATTGTCAAAATAAAATGATGCAATTTTATTTCATCGGAGAGGCTTTCCAATAATGCAGTTTCTGTTTCGTATTATCGTTTTGATCGCGGTGCTGATCGTTTCAGGTTGTAGTGATGAAAAAAAAGACGATGCTTTAAATGATTTTAGCCAGGAAGGCCGCGCTATCATGGAAAACGAAAACTTGAACGAAGAACAGAAGGCAAGGTTCAAGCTCGTAGAGATTGATTATGCAAAAGCACCACCAGAGATGCGGGCTATTGCACATAAGATTTTCCTAGGTCAAACCCCAACCCAGCTTGAGCTAAAGGCGCTTGGAGACAATATCAATAAATCCTTCCCGGATAGAAAGCCAAATGGATTATATCGATATGGTCGCACGCTGCTTATTACAGCGGTTGAAAGCCATAACCTAGCAGCTGTGGATGCTCTTCTTCAAGCGGGCGCTGACCCCTATATCTCCATTGATCCTGGCCATGAATCAGAACAGGTCAGGGCCTGGAATTTTATATACAAAGCCATGACTCAGGAAGGGGCGCAGCTACCTGCACCTAACGACGCTTATTTCGACAAGACCTATGCCAACCAACTTCTCAAGATTTACTTAAAAAATGGATTAGACCCTAACTATAGATGGCCAGACGCCGACTCTTTGTTAGAGCTAACCATAGGGGATAATTTTGAGGGGTTCAAAATTTTGCTAATTGCGGGTGCGGACCCGTGGAAATTGGGTACTCACGACACGCCGATAGCCGTTAGGTGCGTGACATTGATCAGAAACGCAAGATGTATCCAGTATCTCGCGGAGAAGGGATATTACGACAAAATCCCTTTCGTCTATATGGAGGATATGATTTCCGCAGCAACCAATGAATTAGAAGCAGGGTCTCGAACCGACCCGGACGAAATCGGTAGTTCCTATGATGAATATGGCAGATATGCCGATGCAATGAGGCTGCTGTTGGAGCGCTCTCATTACGCGCTTCCTAAAGATTCAAAACTCTATCGTCTGCTTTACATTGATCAAAGCCTCTATCGGCAGAAAAAACCGGAGAAGCCAAATGGCAACTGATGCCCCCAATGGCGAGGAGGTTGTAGAACTCGAAACGATTGTCGTAAAGGGCAAGCAGCGCAACACGACCACGGTCAGTGGCAATACTAGGACGCGGACTCATTATATGAAGCGATCCATATTCTTACCGCTGCAAGCTTGAGTGCTGCGAGGTAGTTTTCTGCGCGTCGATCGTATCGTGTGGCCAGGCCGCGCATCTGTTTGATGCGGTTGAAGAAACGCTCCACGAGATTGCGCTGGCGGTATACCCATCGGCTGAAGCTGAAGGTCTGTTTTCGATTGGCCTTTGCGGGGATATTCGCCCAACATTTTCGTTGCTTGACGAAGTTCCTTATAGCGTCTGTGTCGTAAGCCTTGTCGGCGAGTAGGGTTGCTCCAGGCTTCACGTCGCTCAGCAGCTTTTCGGCCATGGGTGCATCGGCGGCCTGACCGGCGGTAAGCACCAGTCGGATCGGTCGGCCATCGGCATCAACAAGCGCGTGGATTTTGGTTGTCAGGCCGCCACGCGAACGTCCCATGCAAGGATCGGCAGTGCCCCCTTTTTAGCGTTGGCACCATGCTGGTGAACGCGAACGCAGGAGGAATCTATCATCACGATGTCTCCATCGTAACGCTTTGAAACCGCATCAAGAAGGCGGTCCCAGACGCCAGCCTTGCGCCAACGCGAGAACCGATTGTAAAGCGTCGTGCGCGGGCCATAGCGTTCCGGTACATCTCGCCAGGACGAACCCGTTCTGAAACGCCACAAGATGCCGTTGATCACTCGACGATCGTCAACGCGTTTAATTCCACGGCTGTTGTTCGGCAAAAGCGGCTCGATGACCGCCCATTCCTCGTCGCTTAATTCGTGACGGCGCATACCAATCTCCTTCCAAAGAGATTGAATCACACAACATCAACAAGATGAACCCCGTTTATGGGGACGCGGCCTA
>NZ_NXEJ01000010.1 GCF_002915175.1 Agrobacterium rosae
CCTTCCAAAGAGATTGAATCACACAACATCAACAAGATGAACCCCGTTTATGGGGACGCGGCCTAGTGCTCATAGTCTATTTGTTGATTGATTTCGCTCATGGTGATAATAAATTTAAAAGTACTCTGGTGTCCGGTGATATTTACCAAGATGAGCGAAAATTCTCACGTAACAGGTCGACAGATAGCAGCGGCCCGTGCCCTGGTTGGCATAGGGCAGGTGGAGCTTGCGGAACTGGCCAAGATATCAGCCCCAACATTGCGCCGGATGGAAGCGAGCGTTTCGCGCGCCGAGGGTATGAAGAACAACGTTGCAGCTGTTGTGTCAGCCCTTGAACAAGCCGGGATCAGGTTTGTTGACGACGGTCAGACATCTGCGGCCGGTGGTCCCGGAGTACGTCTCTTGAAGTCTCCCGGCGAGTTCGATACGGACCAGTCGCAGACAGTCCAATATCCAGAACATCTTGAACCGGACGCGCCGACGGGTGCGGGAGGCTAATATGACAAAGAAGCAGAAACTAGAGCATTCGGAATTTTCAGGCGAGTTTGAAGATGACGGGATCACTGTGCTTGTTGATATATTTCGTCCAGCCGGCACCAACAATGATTGGCAAATGGAGGTCGTCAGCGAGGAAGACGATGTCACGACTTGGGAAGAGCCCTTTGCTACAGACAAAGACGCGTGGGAAGAATTCCTTGCTACCTGCGAGAAAGATGGAATTCGCAGCTTCCTCGATGGCGAAGATACTGCCGTTCACTGACGCTTGCTTTTGAGCCATTTGTCCGTAAAAAAATACGCGACCACCACCCGTGGGCCACCCACCTGCCACTACCGAACAGGATTTTATTCGACGCGCCGTTAGCGCAAGGTGGTGTTCGAATGAGCCGAGAAATTCTCGATAAATCTATGCGACCGATGAGCCCGTAGAGAGGTTACGGCCGACAAATCGTGCGATCACCAAGATCGCTAGGAAGTACGGTTGCTGCTCGCGGTGTGAGAGAGGTTTTAACGCATATCGCGCAAAACTTTGCCGTTTGCGGTAAGACTGCTACGGTAGCGTCGCACGGGCGTAAAACGCAAACCGCTTCGCATCAGTGGCGGAATTGCTTTAGAGCCCTGCGTGATCGGCTTACGCAGAGCTTTTTTGCGTAAAGACCCGCGGCTTACAAAATCTGACAGCAGGCAACCATATATTTCATATGTTTCAGCCCTTTGGATTTGGTGCTCTGTGACCAGCTAAATGCCTTCCGGAGGCAAAACAGCGTCACGAGGCAAATGGGTCGCCTGCGCTGATATCGCGGCACATGCGCCGTTGGCTGTCTGGGCACCCAAGCGCGCCGGGCGCTTATTCTTCGTAGAGTTCACCAGCGGACGTGATGATCTGCCATTTTCCTTCGACGTTGCTCATCGAAAGAAGGCGGCTTTCGTCGGGGAGGACTGAGCCGATCTGGACGAGGAACATGCCGGATTTGTCTTCTATCAGCGCACGGCCGTTTGAGACGTGGAGAAGTTTGAAGCGTGTTCCGCCGGGGAAGGGTTGGGACTTTCCGTCGCCGTTTGCGTTGTGGCCTTCTCCCGCAGTTTGGACGGTCGCGGTTGTCAGGGCATCGATATCCGGCTTGGCCACGTCGTTGCGGCCATCCGAGGTCAGGCCCTCGTTGATGTGAGGCACCACAGCGGTCACGCCGCCGCCGTCTTTTTGCGGCATGTTTTTCAACGCTTCCCAACCGGCACCACTGATCCCGAATTTTTCAGGGTTGAAGAAAACGTACCATGGCAGTGCGGCAGCTGTTGCGGCAACGAAGATAAGGCCGCCGGTCAACAGACGGTCGAAATCTCTTATCGAACGCTTGTGTCGCGCATTGTTATCCGCTGTTGAATTTGTCTTTTGTTTCATGAATTTCATTATCATGCCCCCCGCCGCTGGATCGGTGCTGGCTGGTTGTTGCCCGGTGCGTTTCTCAATGCGTTTGCCAGTTCGGCATAGGCGTCGATGACGGTTCGGTCGCCGGGTGATTGCTTGAGCACGTCGTAGACGAACGGCACCTGTTTGACGGCCATGTCGAGCTCGGCATCCACGCCTGGGCGGTAGCCGCCGATCAGGCGCAGATCCTTGGTTTCTTCATAGTTGTGGATTAATGACTTGAGCCGTGAGACCAGCTTCTGCTGGTCCGGCGTCCATGCCTTGTGAGACAGACGCGAAATGGAGGCGAGCGGGTTGATGGGCGGATATCGGCCCTCGTCCGCGAGTGAGCGGTCGAGAACGATATGGCCGTCGAGAATACCGCGGGTCGAGTCGGCGATCGGGTCGTTGTGGTTGTCACCATCGACAAGAATGGAGATGATCGCAGTGACCGTTCCCGTTCCCTCCGCGCCAGGACCTGCGCGTTCCAGCAATTTGGGCAGTTCGGTAAAGACAGAGGCGGGATAGCCACGCGCAATCGGCGGCTCACCGGCGGCAATCGCCACCTCGCGAATGGCATGGGCAAAGCGCGTGATACTGTCGGCGATGAAAAGGACATTTTCGCCCTTGTCGCGAAAATGTTCCGCAATCGTCATCGCGACCATCGGGGCCATCTTACGCAGCATGGGGCTTTCGTCGCTGGTGGCAACAATGGCGATGGATTTCTGCATATTGTCACCGAGCGTGTCCTCGATGAACTCGCGCACTTCACGGCCACGTTCGCCAACCAAGGCGATGACGACTTTGTCGAAGGCATCGGCCCGGGCCAGCATCGAAAGCAGTGTCGATTTACCCACGCCGGAACCGGCAAAAATGCCCAGGCGCTGACCCAGGCACAGCGGTGTAAAAATATCGATGGCCTTCACGCCCGTGCGAAAACCGGTGACGACGCGGCTACGCGTCATGGAGGGTGGCGGCAGCGTGGTGATGGAGCGGTCTTTCGGCCCCTTCAACAGAGGGCCCTTATTGTCGATCGGCTTGCACAGAGAGTTGATCGTGCGCCCGCACCAACTGTCGTCGGGCTGAACGCGAAACTCGCCTTCGCGTAGCACGATGTCGTTTACGCCGATTGGATCGCCCGGCTCGATGGCGCAGACATAAACCAGATCGGGCTCGACGCGGACGACTTCGCCCAGGTGCAATCCCGTGGAGCTCTTGTGGACCACGAATTCGCCAAGACGGACATGTTCGGAAAGACCGCTGACCGTGTAATGACCTGCCGCGATGGTTCTGACCCGACCGCCGCGGGACAGCGGCATGCCGGACGCAATCTGCGTCTCCATCATCTGGGCCAGCGCTTCCAGCTTGGAAAAGATGTTTGGCGGCTGGACCGGAAGTTGGGGAGGGGTCTCGATCTGGGTTTCCATTTACATCAAACGCCTTTTACTGCCCGCCGCCAAGGGTGCGGATGGCCTGTGAAAAGGAATCCTCGGTGGATTTCATCAGCGAAGAAATGCCTTCGAAAGCGCGGTTGACCTGGATGAGCTGCGTCATCTGACTGATGGCGTTGACGTTGGACTGCTCGACATAACCCTGAACGACGCCGACGTTGGAGTTGTCCACAACGGGTTGCGGTGCTTCCGAAAAGATTACGCCGCTGTTTTCGTAGCGGACAAAGCCTTTATTGGCGTTTGCGGTGTAAAGACCAAGCTGCGCGACCGTTGCGCCATTCTGGAGAATGCGTCCATCGGAACCGACCGTCGGCTCACCTGCCGCCGGATTGAGTTGAATAGGTGCGCCACCTGCATCCAGAACAGGATAGCCCTGCGTCGAGACCAGTTCACCCGTCACAGACATGGAGAAACGGCCATCCCGCGTCATGACTTGGCCAGCGGGCGTGTTGATCGCAAACCAGCCGTCGCCCTTCACGGCAAAGTCGAATGAGTTGCCCGTCCGGATCATTTCGCCGTTGCGGGTGGAAAGATAGTCGCTGCCTTGTGTTACGAAAGAGATGTCGGCCTTAAGATCGTTTCGCGTCTGGCTCATGATCTGATCGAACTTCACTTCCGTGCCGCGAAAGCCGACCGTGTTCATGTTGGCAATATTATCCGCAATGGTCGTAAGGCGACGTTCCAAGGCGATCTGGGAGGAAATGCCGACGTAAATGCCAGATTGCATGTGTGTCTCCTATGCGGAATTTTAGAGCGAAGGCGCGCACCGACGGCGCATAACCCTCTTATTTTCGCCGAAACTACGGATGCTTGCTTGTGCGAAGCTTTTGAATGGCTGCACCATGAGAAGCCGGAAACGCGGCGCGTATTGGCTGGCCTACGATACGCCGCCATTTCCAGACAAAGTCGGCCGCACCGGTTTGCAAGCCAGCCTCGCACAAGGCATGTCGCCTATCCCTGACATGCGAAATTGGCATCAGACGCGAGCTTCAGATGAACATTATTATCGGATTAGTGATTACTTTCGGCTGTATTATCGGCGGCTACATGGCCATGGGCGGCCATCTGGACGTGCTGTTTCAGCCATTCGAGCTTGTCATCATTGGCGGCGCGGGTATCGGCGGCTTTATCATGGCCAACCCGATGAAAGTCGTGAAAGACAGCGGCAAGGCGCTTGGCGAAGCATTCAAGTTCGCCGTGCCGAAAGAGCGTCACTATCTGGATGTTCTGGGCGTTCTTTATTCGCTGATGCGCGATCTGCGCACCAAGTCGCGCAACGAGATTGAAGCTCACATCGATAACCCGGAAGAATCTTCGATCTTTCAAACCGCACCATCGGTTTTGAAGAACAAGGAACTGACGTCCTTCATCTGTGATTATGTGCGCCTCATCATCATCGGCAATGCTCGCAGCCATGAGATTGAAGCGCTGATGGACGAGGAAATCGACACCATCCTGCACGACAAGATGAAGCCGTACCACGCCATTACCGCAATGGGTGACTCCTTCCCCGCCATCGGTATCGTGGCTGCGGTTCTCGGCGTTATCAAAGCCATGGGCAAGATCAACGAATCGCCTGCCGTTCTCGGCGGCCTGATTGGCGCGGCGCTCGTCGGCACCATGCTCGGTATCATCCTGTCCTACTCCATCTGTAACCCGCTGTCGGCGCAGATCAAGATCGTCCGCACCAAGCAGCACCGCCTCTACATCATCGTGAAGCAGACCTTGCTGGCCTATATGAACGGCTCGGTGCCGCAGGTCGCTCTCGAATATGGACGCAAGACCATTTCCAACTACGAGCGTCCGTCCATCGATGCCGTGGAACAGGAAATGATGAACCCGGGTGGCGACCAGAAGGCGGCTTGATGATGGCGAATGCTGCACAATCGAATGTCACGCCGATGGACCCCGCATTGCTGGCAAAGCTGACGGGTGGCCTGGGTGATGGCAAGAAAGTCGCCAAGATCGGTGCCGAAATCGGGCAGATCTACAGCAATTTTCTGCCGGATATCTTCCACAGCGAAACGGGCATCGCCATCGAGGTGGACTATATCGGCTGTGAATCCGGCCTGATGACGGACCTCGTTCAGAAGTTGGGCAAGGACTTTGCCGTTGCCGACTGCTCGTTGCGCAACTGGGCTCCCCATTTTCTGCTGGCAACCGGCACGGCCTTCATCATGGCATTGATGGAGCGCATGCTGGGTGCCGCACCCGACACGATCATGGAACCTGAAATGCGGGCCTTGTCCCAGATCGAGCTCGATCTGGCGGCTCTGGTCATGGGGCGTATCGGCGAAGTGCTTCGCTCCTCGGTCAATGCGCCCGGCGGTTTCGAGCCGACCATCGATCCACCGTTCAACGGCAATGGCAAGACCATTTTCGAAGAGGCGATTTCCGCACAGTTCGGCATGCTGATCCGTCTCAAGATCGAAATCGGCAAGGTTGCTTCCGAAATTGCAATGGTCATTCCGCAGCGCACGCTGCTTAAAACGACCATTGTTGCGCCCAAGCCCTCGGCACAGGCGCTGAAGAAGCAGGAAGAATGGATGGAGATGATCTCCGAACAGGTAAAGCGTTCACAGGTGACGCTGGAAGCCAAGATACGGTTGCAGAGCCTGACGCTGAAAACGATCTCGCGGCTTGTGGCGGGGGATGTGATCCCTTTCCGCGATATTCGCCAGGACGACATCTGCGTCGAGGTCAGCGCCAATGGCGCAAACATGTACAACTGCGAGTTTGGTCGCGCAGGCGATAGATACACGGTTCGCGTGAAGAACAACGTCAGTACGGACGACGAAATTCTTAGACATTTGATGGGTTGAATGCCGGGCATGCCTCTTCGCAAGGCATGGGCAGCTTGACGCAAGTTTCAAAGGGAATAATTAGCGCATGGCTACGAAAAAGACACCAAAACCCGAAGATGATTTGATGGCTTCGCTTGATGATACAGGCGATCTGGATCAGGCAATCGGTGATCTGCGCGGTGTACTGAAAAGTGATTCGGAAGGATCGCTCTCAGACTTTGGCGATTTTGGCGACTTCGGTTCGGCGGCCGTTGAACCGGCGGGTGACGATCTTGCTGCGTTCGGTGGTGGAATGGACAGCTTCGGCATGTCGGATTTCGGCTCCAGCGCCGCTCCGCTCTCCGCTTCGCCTTCACCACTGGGCAGTGGTCTGTCGGATAACCTTGATCTGATCATGGAAATCCCGATCGATGTCCAGATCGTTCTGGGAACCAGCCGCATGCTGGTATCTGGATTGATGGGACTTGAGGAAGGTGCGACGATCGCTCTTGAGCGTAAGATTGGCGAGCCTGTGGAAATCATGGTGAATGGCCGCTGCATCGCGCGCGGTGAAATCACCGTATTGGAAGAAGATGATACGCGCTTCGGCGTGAAGCTGATTGAAGTAATGAGCACCAAGAAAGCCTAATCCCTGTGGGGACGGAGAGGAAAGACCATGATGGACTTTGAGGATTTCGGTAACCCTTTAGCAGGGAAACCGTTGTCTCAGGCTGATAAGGCCGCCGCCGTACTGCTGGCGATGGGCAAAGGTGTGGCTGGAAAACTGCTCAAGTTTTTCACTCAGGCTGAATTGCAGACCATCATCAATTCGGCTCAGACGCTGCGGGTTATTCCTCCCGATGAACTCGCAGTGATCGTAGCGGAATTCGAAGACCTGTTTACCGAAGGTACGGGCTTGATGGACAACGCCAAGGCCATCGAAAGCATTCTCGAAGAAGGCCTGACACCTGAAGAGGTCGACGGTCTCCTCGGTCGCCGAGCTGCATTCCAGGCTTACGAAACCTCGATCTGGGATCAGCTTCAGGATGCCGACCCACAGATCATCGGCAAGTTCCTGGTGCGCGAGCATCCCCAGACTATCGCCTACATCCTCTCCATGTTGCCATCCTCCTTTGGTGCCAAGGTGCTTCTGACCATTCCAGATGAGCAACGCGCTGACATCATGAACCGCACGGTCAACATGAAGGAAGTCAGCCCGGCTGCCGCGCAGATCATCGAAAAGCGCGTTCTGGCGCTGATTGCCGAACTCGAGGCCGAACGCAATGCTGCAGGCTCGGCGAAGGTTGCCGACCTGATGAACGAACTCGAAAAGCCGCAGGTCGATACCCTGCTCAGCTCTCTCGAAACGCTCAGCAAGGAATCTGCAAACAAGGTCAAGCCGAAGATCTTCCTGTTCGAAGATCTCATGGCCATGCCACAGCGCAGCCGCGTTTCGTTGCTCAACGACGTCTCGGCAGACATTCTCACCATGGCGCTTCGCGGTGCCACGAACGAGATCAAGGAATGTGTGCTGTCCAGCATCAGTCCGCGCCAGCGCCGCATGATCGAGTCCGATCTTGCCGTGCCAATGGCATCGCTCAACACCCGCGAAGTGGCGATTGCTCGCCGCGCCGTTGCACAGGAAGCCATTCGTCTGGCCAATTCCGGCCAGATATTGTTGAAGGAAGCTGTGACGGACGGTCAGTCCGCCGCCGCCTGACGCCGCGGCGCATGATAAAGCCTGTGTGTGGCAAGCCCCGGTGACTTGCGGGCCACGGCTGACGCCTATACCCTCACACTAACGGCCTGCCGATTCCGGCGGGCCTTTTTTGTTCAGGGGACGTGTCTTGTCAGACGGTGAAGACAAAGACAGTAAAACAGAAGAACCCACAGAGAAAAAACTTCGCGACGCGGAGGAGAAGGGAAACGTTCCTTCATCCCATGAAGCGTCCTTGTTTACCTCCATGCTTGCGTTCTATCTGTATCTCGTTTTCTTCGTCCCCGATGGCGTCAAAAGACTGGGTGAAACACTCGAAGATATCATTGAACGTCCGGAGCAGTGGAGGATGAACACTGCAGCGGATATGGTGTCGCTGGGGCTTCATCTTGCCAAGGAAATGGGTGCGTTTCTTTTGCCCGCTGCGATCCTGTTCATCGTTTTTGGCTTAGGGCAGTCCTTTGCGCAGAACCTGCCGCAATTCGTTCTCGACAGGATCATGCCGAAGGCGTCCAGAATATCGCCCGTCGGCGGCTTCACCCGCATTTACAGCGTGGATGGCCTCGTCAACTTCGGAAAATCGCTTTTCAAGGTCGTCATCGTCGCGATCATCATGGTCATAGTCCTGAAGAATGACTACTACCGCCTCCTGAATTCTCTGATCACCGATCCGCACAGCATCATGTCGACGGGATATGAGATATTGAAGAAGATGGTGACCGTCGTTCTTTTCTCGACGGGGATTCTGGCCGTAGCCGATTACTTCTGGGCCAATCACCGCTGGCACAGCCAGCAAAAGATGACCAAGCAGGAAGTGAAAGACGAGTACAAGCAATCACAGGGCGACCCTGTGGTGAAAGCGCGCCAGCGTTCCATCGCACGCGATCGCGCGCGCCGCAGAATGATGGACGGTGTGCCAAGAGCGACCCTCGTCATCACCAACCCGACCCACTATGCGATCGCATTGCGATACGTCAAAGAGGAAAGCGACGCGCCGATCATCGTCGCCAAGGGACAGGATTTGATCGCTCTGAGAATCAGAGAGATCGCCAAGGAAAACGGAATCCCGATTTTTGAAGACCCACCGCTTGCCCGCTCCATGTTTGCGCAAGTCTCGGTGGATAGTGTCATCCCGTCAGTATTTTATAAGGCCGTTGCGGAACTGATTCATAAAGTTTACGCGGCGCGCCAAAACAAAAGACGGGTAAACTGATCAATATGAAAAAGTGCTCATATTCGGCTGAAAGAGAAGAAATTTTGGCTCGTGCAATCGGCCCTGTGGCTGCCGAGCTTCGTTTGATCGATGCGGGAGATCTGATCTCTCTTCTAAAGTTCGAATATTATAGCAGCCTGGCGGATCTGGTGGATTCGGCGGCTGAACTCTACTTCCATCCAGGAACGGTCTATTTTGGAATCGGCGGCGATTACAAGCTGGACTGGGATACCTATCCCTCCATCACGTTGGATCTGGAAATCAAGCCGAAAGGCGTGACCATCTATGCGCAGTTGATGCTGGAAAAAGACCGTGCCGGCATCAACATCAACTACATCAACTTCCAGAACCCTTCGAGTGATCCGAACGAGAACACGGCATTTCTGGCAGACAGCTTGCGCCATGCCTCGTTCTATCTGAACAGGGATGCGGCGACGAGCAACGCGACACATTAGAGCGCCACGCTCTACTTCTCGAACATGTAATCTTGCCACCGATGATCCTGGTTGATCGTCGGTGGCAAAGTGTTTTTATCAGAGGTTTTTACCTAGAATATAGCTCGACAATCTGTCCGCCGCGTCTTCGATCTGTGCCGGATTGCGCAGGAAGCAGGCGCGCAGGAAAAGCTCTCCGCCAGCACCGAAAGCTTTGCCGGGTGCAAGACCGACGCCGACCTTGTCGACGATGTCGAAGGCCGCCGCACGGCTATCCGTGACGCCGTCTATCTTCAGGAAGGCGTAGAGCGCGCCATCCGGCTTCAACGTTTCGACGCGATTGGTGGCAATCAGCGCATCGCAGAGAATGTCTCGCGATTTGGCGGCACGGGCGAAGTTCTGCTTGATGAAATCGTCGCCATGATCGAGCGCGGCGATGGCTCCGCGCTGCATGAACTGCGCAACACCTGACGTGGAATACTGGATGAGGTTTTCGATGATCTGACCGATTTCCGGCGGTGCCACCAGCCAACCCACCCGCCAACCGGTCATGGACCAGTTCTTGGAGAAGGAGTTTGCGAAGATGATGCGGTCACCTTCTTCCATGATGTCGAGGAAGGATGGCGCGCGCGTTCCAGCGTAGTGATAGAGCGCATAAATCTCATCCGCGATGATCCACAGACCATGACGGCGGGCCAGTGCCAGAATGTCACGCAGATTGTCATGCGTTGCCGTCCAGCCCGTGGGGTTGGAAGGTGTGTTGATGAACAGCGCCTTGGTCTTGGGCGTAATCGCCTGTTCCAGTTTGGCGATGTCGATGTCCCATTTGCCATTGGTGAAATCGATGCCGACTGGCACGGCTTTGGCACCTGCGACACCGATGGCTGCGACGATGTTCGGCCATGTCGGGGTGAGGTAAACCAGTTCATCACCGGGGGAGGTGAGTGCCTGCACGGCAAGGACGATGGCCTGCATGCCCGAGCCCGTGACATAAAAATGGTCTGACGACAGATTGGCCGCGAAATGACGCTGGTAATAGCGGCTCATCGCCTCGCGCAGTTCCGGAATGCCCCGCTGCCATGTGTAGAAGGTTTCCCCGCCCGTCAGCGCATCGGCTGCTGCTTGCGCGATAAAGGCTGGCGTGGGCAGATCGCCTTCGCCGACCCACAGCGGCAGGAGATTTTCGCGCGCATGGGCGTATTTCTTGACTTCGACAATACCGCTTTCAGGCGTTGCCAAAGAGCGGGCACTTAGACTTTGCAGAACCGACATGAAAAAAGGCACTCCAGTGTGAGTGCCTTCTTAGCGCATGAAAAGCCCGCTGTGCATGATATTCCGTGAAGAAACCACGGATTTTTCTGATGGATCAGGCGCGATTGGTATCAGCGGTCTTCAACAGGTCGCGGATTTCCATGAGCAGTCGCACATCTTCCGGCGGTGGTGCAGGCTCTTTCTTTTCCTCGACCTTCTGACGCTCGACCGAGGAGCGCAGCTTGTTCACGCCCTTGACCATCAGGAAGATGATCCAGGCGAGGATAACGAAGTTGATGACGACGGTGAGGAAGTTACCATAGGCGAAAACCGCGCCTTGTTCTCGTGCCGCCGCAAGCGACGTTGCCGTGACCTTTGAGGACAAAGGCAGGAAGTAGTTTGCGAAATCGAAGCCACCGAAGACGGCACCGACAATCGGCATGATCAGATCGTTGACCACGGAATCGACGATCTTGCTGAAGGCCGCGCCAATGATGACACCTACGGCGAGGTCCATGACATTGCCGCGGGCGATAAAGGTTTTAAACTCGTTGAGCATTCCAGACGTCCCTCTTTGAAGCCCTCTCACAGCCGATGCGTAGCGCACGGCATACACACAATAACATTCAATTTTCGAATGTGCAGATATACGAAGCAAAAAGTCGATTGGTTCCACTATCTTAAACTTTATGCCAAGTCCCGGCCAATTCTCATTCTCTTCGAACTATCCTATGCTTGGTCAAGAGGATGGTGGGAGAGAAGAGCCAAGTGCTTCCTGGGTGGATCATATTCGGATCGGCATTCGCCTATATTCTGCTGCTCTTCGCAGTGGCGAGTTATGGTGACCGCAAGAGCCGCCGCAAAACGCCATCCAACAGAGGCAGGCCCATCGTCTATGCGCTGAGCCTTGCGATCTACTGCACGTCATGGACCTATTTTGGGGGTGTCGGTTTGGCATCCGAACGCGGGTTGGAATTCCTCGGCATCTATACCGGCCCCATTCTCGCCTTCACGCTGGGAATGCCGATCCTGCGGCGGATTGTGGAATTGGCAAAGGCCGAAAAGCTGACATCGGTCGCCGATTTCATCGCCGCGCGTTATGGCAAGAACCCGACGGTTGCGACGCTGGTGTCGATTATCGCCCTTGTCGGTGCGATCCCCTACATCGCGCTTCAACTGAAAGCCGTTTCCAATTCCGTTGCGGCCATGGTGGACCCGAGCGACTACGGGATCGGCAGCGGCAACCTCTATTTCCTTGATCTGCCTCTGCTGGTGACGGTGGTCATGGCGGGCTTTGCCGTCATATTCGGAACCCGCCACACGGACGCGACCGAGCATCAGGACGGGTTGATCCTCGCCATCTCCATGGAATCGGTGGTGAAGCTGGTCGCCATCTGTACGGCAGGTGTTTATGTCGTGTTCTTCCTGTTCGATGGCCCGTCGCAGCTCTGGCGGCTGGCCTCCGAGAACAACCAGGTCATGCAGGCCATGTCCTACCAGACCCCGATCAGCCGCTGGATCGTGCTGACGCTGCTATCGGCCTTTGCGATCATCCTGCTGCCGCGCCAGTTTCATGTAACTGTGGTTGAGAACCGCACGCCGAATGAACTGCGTATGGCGGGACTGCTGTTTCCGCTCTATCTCATCGCCATCAACATCTTCGTTTTGCCCATTGCCATTGCAGGTCTGCTGACGCTGGGCGGTACCGGCGATGCGGACCTTTATGTGCTGCAATTGCCACTGGTCAACCAGATGCCGGTGGTGTCACTCATCACCTTCATCGGCGGCTTTTCGGCCGCAACGGCCATGGTCATCGTCGCCTCTGTCGCGCTGTCCATTATGGTGTCCAACGACATTCTGATGCCGATTTTTCTGCGGCAGAAACTGTTGAACCGCTCCTCGCACCGCGATGATTTCGCCAAGACGCTGCTCAACATCCGGCGCATTGCCATTTTTGCGGTTCTGCTTTTGGGATATGCCTATTACCGGGCGGCGGATAGCGCATCTGGCCTCGCCTCCATCGGGCTGCTGGCCTTCGCGGCGATCGCACAAATGGCACCATCGCTTTTGGGCGGGCTGATCTGGCGGCGGGCCAATGCGCGGGGTGCGATAGCGGGGCTGAGTTCCGGCTTCATCATCTGGGGCTATCTGCTGTTTCTGCCGAGCCTCGGCGGGCCGGACAATTCCCATATCGCTGCGACGGTCCTGAGTTTCCTGTTGCCTGGCACGACGCTGTTCAGCGGCCCGGGAGCCGACCCGCTGGTCAATGCGGTCACGCTCAGCCTTCTGGTCAACTGCGCGGCCTTCGTACTGGGCTCGCTGTCGCGCAATCCACGACCGGTGGAGCGCATCCAGTCCGGCATCTTCGTCAAGCGCCACTCGAAATCGCAATTCGCCACCCGTGGCTGGAAAACGCGCGTCAGCGTCGGAGATCTGAAAACGGCGGTGGCGCGATATCTCGGCGAAGAGCGGATGTTGCGGTCTCTGGCGGCCTACGAAAAAACCGCAGGACGTAAGCTGGAGGACGATCAGCCTGCGGACATGGCGCTGATCCATTTCTCGGAGCAATTGCTGGGCAGCGCCATCGGCTCCTCATCGGCACGGCTGGTTCTGTCGCTGATCCTGCAGAAGGCGGAGGACACCAGCGCCGATACGGTCTGGCTGCTGGACCAGGCAAGCGAAGCGCTGCAATATAACCAGGACATGCTGCAAACGGCCTTGGCACAGATGGATCAGGGCATCGCGGTTTTCGACAGTTCCCAGCAACTGACCATCTGGAACCGCCGCTTCCGCACTCTGCTCGATCTGCCCGAACAGTTCGGCAGGGTCGGGCTGCCGCTCAACGAGATCGTGGCTATGCTGGAGGAGCGCGGTGACATTCCTCCGGGTCAGCGGGCGCAAACCATCGACTTGTTTTTGACGATGGATATGCCGTTTTCGCTGGTGCTGGCGGGTGGTGCGCGCATCATCGAAGTGCGTTCCAACGCCATGCCGGACAAGGGCATCGTTGCGACCTTCACCGATATCACCCAGCGCGTTGCCAGTGACCAGGCGCTGAAACAGGCCAATGAAACGCTGGAGCAGCGCGTGGAAGAACGCACCGGCGAGTTGACCCGCGTCAACCACGAACTGGCCGAAGCGCGTGCCGCAGCCGACGAAGCCAACATCGGAAAGACCCGCTTCTTTGCCGCCGCAGGCCATGATATTCTTCAGCCCTTGAATGCCGCCCGGCTGTACTCCTCAGCCCTTGTGGAAAGAATGGGGGCGTCTGATAACGGCTCTCTGGTGCAGAACATCGATTCCGCACTGGAATCTGTCGAGACAATTCTAGGCGCGGTGCTCGATATTTCCCGGCTCGATACAGGCTCCATGAAGCCACGTATGGCGTCGGTGCCGCTCAACGATCTGTTCAAGCGAATTGAGACGGATTTTGCCCCGATGGCGCGGGAGAGGAATCTGGAACTCATCGTCATGCCGACATCACTGACGGTAAAGTCGGACATCAATCTGCTGCGACGGCTGGTTCAGAACCTCGTTTCGAATGCCATTAAATATACTATCTCCGGCAAGGTGATCGTCGGCGTCAGGCGTCGCGGTAAGGAAGCGGTCATTCAGGTCACCGATTCCGGCATCGGCATCCCATCCTCGAAGTTCCGCACGATCTTCAAGGAGTTCGCGCGGCTTGACGAGGGAGCGAAGACGGCTGCAGGGTTGGGGCTGGGCTTGTCTATCGTGGACAGGCTCTCTCGAATTCTGCACCACCCCGTCCATCTGTCATCCACTCAAGGCAGGGGAACGACGTTTCGTGTGCATCTGCCCCGCGAGGTGGCGCATGGCCGCGCAGCCAAGGCGGTGGAACGCAGCACGCCGCAGCCCATCGCCAATCAAATGCACGGCTTCCATATTCTCTGTATCGATAACGAGCCCAGGATATTGGAAGGCATGGCTCTGCTGATGTCGGGCTGGGGCTGCGAGGTCAGTCAGGCAGCATCCCTTGCCGCTATCGACCACATACAGCAGACGCATGGCAGCGCGCCGGATATGATCGTTGCCGATTATCATCTCGATGATGGCGACGGCATTGATGCCGTTCTGCGCCTGAGGCGCTTTTACCAACGGGAAATCCCGGCGCTTCTCATCACGGCGGACCGGACGCCGGAGGTTCGGGCGCAGGCGGAAAAGGAAGGCATTGCCGTTCAACACAAGCCTGTGCGGCCAGCGGCGTTGCGCGCTTATATCAATCAGATTTTCAGCATCACACGCGCGGCTGCGGAGTAGGTGGCGCAGCGCAAAGTGTTTTTGACTAAACGAAAAATGGCCGCTCGATGTCGATCGAGCGGCCATTCTGTTTGGTTCGGGATAGGCGGTTTGTCTTAAGCAGCGCGGCTGTAGCGCTCCTGCTGCTGACCGTTCTGGCCGATCTGGAAGCGTTGCACCAGGCCAAGCAAGGCCTCGACTTCTTCTGACAGCATTTGGGTCGCAGCACTGGATTCTTCGGCCATGGCCGCATTCTGCTGGGTCATCTGGTCCATCTGGTTGACGGAGCCGTTGACTTCTTGCAGCGCAGACGCCTGGTCAGCCGTTGCCGTCGCAATAGTCTCGACATGCTGGCTGACGACAACGATCTGCGTGCTGATGTCGGAGAGAACCTGTCCGGCTTCCTGCACTAGCAGCGCACCCGTGCCGACCTCGTTGGTGGACTGGTTGATCAGCGTCTTGATTTCGCGCGCGGCATCTGCCGAGCGCTGGGCAAGCTCACGTACTTCCTGCGCAACAACCGCAAAGCCCTTGCCCGCTTCACCGGCGCGCGCAGCCTCGATACCGGCGTTCAGTGCCAAAAGATTGGTCTGGAAAGCGATATCGTCGATGGTCTCGATGATCTGTTCGATCTTCTTCGACGCATCTTCGATGCGGCCCATCGCGTCGATGGCGTTCTTGACGACGGTGCCGGAGCTGTCAGCGCTCTTCTGGGTGATGCGAACGGCCTGATTGGCTTCACGGGCGCGGTCGGCGGAGGATTTCACCGTCACGGTGATTTCCTCGACGGCAGCGGCGGTCTGCTCGAGCGAAGCGGCCTGCGACTCCGTACGGCGCGACAGGTCGTTTGAGGACTCGCGCATTTCCATGCCGTTGTGCTGAATGACCAGCGTTCTCTCGCGAATTTGCGCCAATACGTCCTTCAGGTTGGCAAGCGAGTTGTTGAAATCAGAACGCAACTGTTCGAGGCGACCGGAGAACGGTGTATCGATGGTCTGTGTCAGGTCACCCTGCGAAAGACGCGCCAGGCCACCAGCAAGCTGGTTGACGGCAAAATCGATCTGACGATCCGTTTCGCGCTTCTCGGCATCGTTGCGACCGCGCTCTGCTTCCGCTTCTGCACGTTCTTCGACGCTACGTCCTTCGATGACGAGTTTCTCGTGTGCATTTTCGCGGAAGACTTCGAGAGCACGGGCAATGTTGCCGAATTCGTTCTTGCGCTCTGTGTAGGGGATTTCTGTTTCCAGCTTGCCTTCAGACAGGGACTTCACTGCCGTCGTCAGCAGACCGAGGGGGCGTAGCGCGCGGTTGATGAGAAAATATCCGAGGAAACCGAACACCAGCATGACGCCGAGGCCGCACCACAGAACGATGTTGCCCAAGCCATCGATGTGCGACTGATAGACTGTCATCGGGACGCCGACGAAGAGAATGCCGACAGCCGCGCCGGTCTTGGACAGCACAGGAACGTAACCTGTCATATAATCCGTACCGAAAAGCTTTGCCTCGCCGAAATAGGACTCGCCTTTTTGTATTTTCGCATAGGCGGGATGATCGAGTGCAAGCTTGGTGCCGACGGCGCGTTCGCCTTTTTCGTTCTTAACATTGGTCGAGATGCGCAGGTAATCAGTACCCTGTGTTTGGAACACAGTCGCGACGCCACCATTTGCCAGACCCGTGCGGTCGACCAGATCAAAGTCAAGCAATGTCCCGATGCTTGGTCTGCTAACGGATTTGAGATCGCCATTTTCCATAGCAACCGTCGCACCGCCGACCTTCATCTCGTACAGAATAGCCATGCTTCGAACAGCGCGATGTGTATCGAGGATAGCACTTTCCATCACATCGTTCTTCAACCGAAGATAGGTTGTTGTACCAACGGCAAAGATACCTAGAAAAATTAGCGCGATCGTCAGACAAACCATCTGGACGACTATCGATCTCTTAAAGAAACTCGTCATCACATACCCCGAGAACTACTGAATTTTGCCACAATGCAGGAAAACTGTTAAAATTCAGGGAATATTTCACGAGGTAAGTACCCGATACTATTGGGCTTTTCTATTGGTTTAATGGACGTCAAGTATTGGAAATCATTATCGTATTAGACATATATATTTTCTACGGCTGAAAAAGTTGTTTTACAGCCTGTCACATTTTCACACCTTTAGGTGCGTGCGTGGGCCTATGCACGCATTCTCCTACGACAGATCAGAGGCTCTGGCGGCTGTTGGGGTTCTGTTCGGCACGGTCGCGGTAAAGCGCTGCCCGACCCAGCAGCATGAGGGAGACCGGGGTGGTGACTGTCATGAAGATGCCGATGAAGATTTCGTGGAAGACCGGCCGCTCGCCCGACACCGAGAAATAGATGATGGAGGCCATAACGATGCCGCCCGTTCCCCAGCTCGTGCCGAGCGTCGGGGCGTGAAGACGTTCATAGAAACTTTGCAGCCTTGCAAAGCCTATGGTGCCGATCAGCGCCAGTGATGAGCCCAACAGAACGAAAAATGCCACGAGGATGGCAGCCCACAAAGGAAATTCGGCGGCATTGCTCATTCGATAACCTCCCCACGCATCATGAATTTTGAAAGGGCAACGGTCGAGACGAAGCCCAAGATGGAAATCAACAGCGATGCGACGAAATAGACGTCATTACCGGTGCGAAGCCCAAATGTCAGAACCAGCAGCATCGCATTGACGTAAAGCGTGTCGGCACCCAGCACACGGTCCTGTGCGCGTGGGCCGATGGCAATGCGATAAACCGAAATCGCCATGGCAATTGCGAGGAAAAGCTGGGCGATTGAAAACGACCAGAAAAGGATGACCGAACTCATTCGAAGATCTCCATCAGTATTTTTTCATAGCGGCCTTTGATGAGACTTTGCCAATGCTGTTCTTCCATCTCATCCAGAACGTGGATGAGCAGCGTGCCCTGGGATGAATTATATTCCAGCCACGCGCTACCAGGCGTCGCGGTTAGCACAATCGCCAGAAAGGCAAGCCCCATGGGATCGCGAATGTCGAGCGGAACCGTCACGAAACCCGATTTGGTTCTGCGACTGCGCTGAAACAGGATGATCGAGGCAACAGCGATGTTCGAACGCACGATGTCGTAGATGACGATGGCGATCAGCTTGAATACGAGATGCCAGTTGCGGATCCGTGGTTTCGGCGGACGTAGGGAGGCCATTGCCCAGGACGCGATCATCGCCACCACCGTTCCCAGCAACAAATGTCCAGGCGAGAAACTGTTGATCGTCATCCAGAAAATTGCCAGCGATATCGTCAGCAACGGATAGGGGAGAATGCGGCCAATCATGGTGCTGCCTCCGAACCGTTGTCGGCGCGAGGTGCTGTCATCACGCCCTGAATATAGCTTTCCGGCAGGCCGCCGATGCGGGCTGTCTCCTGCATGTAACGCATGATCGGGTCTGCGGCGATGGTCATGCCAAGCGTCATCGCCAATAGCAGGAGGATCGGAGCGATTTCTATCACCAGCACGCGTGGCACGGTTCCTTCGAGCGAACCCCAGAACGTTCGAATTCCGGCGCGTGTCATGGAAATCAACGAAGCGAGACCAGAGAACACGATCAGGAAGACGAGCCACCAGGACAGCGTGGAAATGCTGTCATTGGCCCCGAGCCCGGATGGGTTGAGAATGGCCGAGAGCATGGAGAACTTGGCAATAAAACCGGACAGTGGAGGCAACCCGGCAAGCAGTATGCCGCAGGCGGCGAAACATACGCCGAGGACGGCCATCGTGCCGGGCATGGTGACGCCAACCTCGTCTTCGGCTTCATCCTCCTCGCCATCGCCATAGGCTTCCATGGTGACAGCGAGAACGTTGGCACCGGCATCCTGGCCGCGTTCAACAAGCTCGATCAGCAGGAAGAAAGCGCTGATCGTCAGTGTGGAGGAGACCAGATAGTAGAGTGCGCCCGCAGCGACGGTCGCGTTCCCGGTGCCCATGGCTGCCAGAAGCGTACCGGATGAAACGAGAACGGAAAATCCGGCCAGACGCCCCAGCGCCTGCGAGGCGAGAACGCCGATGGTACCGAACACGATGGTGGCGATACCGCCCACCAGAAGCGCGTCATGACCAAAGCCAGCAGATGCCCCCGCCGTCTCGCCGAAGAGGAGGAAGGACAGGCGGGCGATGACGTAGATTCCGACCTTGCTCATGATGGCGAAGATGGCAGCAACGGGTGCCGATGCAGCGCTGTAAGCGGATGGCAGCCAGAAGTTCAGAGGCCACATACCCGCCTTGACGAGGAACGCGACACCCAGCACCGCAGCGCCGGTTTCCAGCAGCATGCGCTGATCCGGGTTGAGCCCGGCAATGCGCTGTGCCAGATCTCCCATATTGAGCGTACCAGTAACACCGTAGATCAGGCTGACGCCGATGAGGAAGAACAGCGCAGCGACGAGGTTGATCGCGATATAATGGAGCCCGGCCTTGACGCGCAATTGCCCCGAACCGTGCAACAGCAGGCCATACGATGCGGCCAGCATCACCTCGAAGAACACGAAGAGATTGAACAGGTCGCCCGTCAGAAACGCACCATTGACGCCCATCAGCATCAGGTGGAACAGCGAATGGAAATGCGCCCCGGCCTTGTGCCATTTCGCTAGCGAGTAGATGAGCGACGGGACGGCGAGCAATGCCACGAGCAGGACCATCAACCCCGACAGCCGGTCTGCGACCAGTACGATGCCGAAGGGAGCAGGCCAATTGCCGAGCAGATAGACGCCGGTCGAAATGACGGCTGCGACTTCCGTATTGACCGTGGAATTCACTTCCAGGAACAGAGCGATTGCCACGGCAAGCGAAACAAAGGTCGCGATGACGCTGACCACAGCCTTGGTATTGCGCTTGCGCTCGTCGATAAACAGCAGAATGGCACCGGCAATCAGTGGCACCAGAATGGGTGCGACCACGATGTGAGCAGGGAAGAAGTTCAATTTCTCTCCCTCCCGTCTACGTGGTCAGTGCCCGTCAGGCCGCGCGCCGCCAGCAGAACGACGAGAAAGAGCGCTGTCGTTGCAAAGCCGATGACGATGGCCGTCAACACCAGCGCTTGCGGCACCGGGTCCGTCAGGGTCGAGGTAATGACCCCATCCAGCAGCAAGGGTGGTGCATTTGTCTTGATACCGCCGACACCGAAGATGAAGAGATTGACGGCGTACGACAGAAGCGAAAGACCGATGATGACCTGATAGGTACGCGGGCGAAGGATCAACCAAACGCCAGATCCCGTCATGACGCCGATACCGATGGCAAGAATAAGCTCCATTACACCTCCTCCGCTTTTGCGGCGTCGGGCGTACGTACCTTGTAATTACGCAGCGATTGGTGCGCCAATGCTATCAGAATAAGAACAGTTGCGCCGACAACCAGCGAGAAGACGCCGAGGTCGAACAGCAAGGCCGTCGCCGTTGGCATTTTCCCGATATAGGGGATGTCGGTATATTGGAAATAGGATGTGAGGAACGGGTAGCCGAAGGCCCAAGACCCCATGCCAGTCGCCGCTGCCATCAACAGTCCGAAACCCATCCAGCGAAGCGGTAGAATGCGGATGCGGTCTTCCGCCCAGCGGGTGCCACCGGCCAGATATTGCAGCAGGAAAGCCACCGCCATGGTGATACCGGCAGAGAAACCGCCACCGGGAAGATCATGTCCACGCATGAACAGGAAGATCGAGAACGTGACGATAACCGGGAACATCCACTGCATGATGACGGATGGCACCAGGAGGTAGTCGCGCACCGTCTCGCCTTTGCTCCGCTCCGGGCTGTCGGCATCGAATGCGTTCTGGATCAACTGTTGTTCCGGCAGACCAATGCTTTCCTGCGCCGGGCGGAAACGGCGCAGAAGGGCAAAGACAGTGAGGCCGACGATGGCAAGCACTGCGATTTCCCCCATCGTGTCGAAACCGCGGAAGTCCACCAGAATGACGTTCACGACGTTGGTTCCGCCGCCTTCCGAATAGGCCTTATCGAGGAAATAATTGGCGATGGTGTTAGGAACGGGAAGCGTCATGACGGCATAGGCGATCACAGTCATGCCAATGCCGCAGGCGACCGCCAGCAGGAAGTCCCGTCCACGACGCAACTGTGATGGGAGCTCGTTGTTGTTGTCGACCTTGACCATGCGCTTCGGCAGCCAGCGCAAACCGAGCAGAATGAGAACGAGCGTGACGATTTCGACCAGCAATTGCGTGATGGCCAGATCCGGTGCCGATAGCCAGACGAAGGTGAGGCAGGTGACGAGACCGGACACGCCAAGCATGATCAGCGCCGCCAGACGATGATATTTCGCCTGCCATGCAGCACCCATGGCCGAGATCATGCCGATCCCCCACAGGATTGCAAAAATGGGATCGAAAGTCGTCACACCGGGAAGCGTCAACGAGAACTGGGACGATGCGAGTGGCGAGAAACCGGCAATCAGCGCGATCATGATCAGCATGCGCAACTGCGGCTGCAGACGCCGGGTGCCAAGCGTGCTTTCCAGCCAACGCGCCCATTTCCACGAAACGGTGACGAGAATACGCTCGAAGATGCGTTGTCCGCGCAGGTGGCGAAACAGGGGCGGCCCATCATCGCAACGCGAGAAATATCCGCCCAGTGCCGCATAGATCACGATACCGCCGATCAGCGCGACAAGGCTCATCATCAGCGGCAGATTGAACCCATGCCAGATGGAAAGGCTGTAAACAGGCGTTTGCGGCCCAAGTACCGAAATCACGGCCGAATGCAGGAACGGACCAATGGACAGGCTCGGCACGACGCCGACGATCAGGCAGGCGAGAACCAGAAACTCGATGGGGAAGCGCATCCAGCGCGGTGGTTCATGCGGCGTGGGGTTGGGAATGTCATGCGGCGGCGGGCCAAAGAACACGGTGTGGATGAAGCGCAGCGAATAGGCGACGGCAAATGCACCCGATAGCGTCGCCACATAGGGAAGCGCCTGATCCAGCAGAGAATCCGCATGGGTTTCGACGGACTCGGCAAAGAACATTTCCTTGGACAGAAAGCCGTTGAACAGTGGGACGCCGGCCATGGCCGCACTCGCCGCCATGGCCAACGTGGCCGTTGCAGGTAGGAACCGGTATAGCCCACTCAAGCGCCGCATATCGCGGGTGCCGGTTTCATGGTCGATGATGCCAGCCGCCATGAACAGCGATGCCTTGAAAGTGGCATGGTTCATCATGTGGAAGATGGCCGCGACCGCTGCCAGTGGGCTGCCAAGGCTCAAAAGCGTGGTGATGAGGCCGAGATGGCTGATTGTCGAATAGGCCAGAAGCCCCTTCAGATCCTGCTGGAACATGGCGAAGTAGGCACCGAGCAGCAGGGTGGTAATGCCGCAAAATCCGAGCAGCCAGAACCACTCCTGCGTTCCCGCAAGCACTGGCCACAGGCGCACCAGCAGAAATACACCGGCCTTCACCATGGTCGCGGAATGCAGATAGGCCGATACCGGTGTTGGTGCGGCCATGGCATTGGGTAGCCAGAAATGGAATGGAAACTGCGCGCTCTTTGTCAGCGCGCCGATGAGAATGAGGACGAGTGCCGGAACGTAAAGCGCATGCGCCCGGATATCGGCACCCTTTGCCAGAATGTCATCCAGATCATAACTGCCAGCCATGTGGCCGAGGATCAGCAGGCCGGCCAGCAGGCAAAAGCCGCCGATGCCGGTAACAGTCAACGCCATGCGTGCGCCATCACGGGCCGTGGCGTTGTGGTGCCAGTAACCGATCAGAAGAAACGAGAAGATGCTGGTCAATTCCCAGAAGATCGACAGCAGAATGACGTTGCCCGACATCACGATGCCGAGCATCGAACCCATGAAGGACAGAAAGAATGCGAAAAACCGCGGAATAGGATCGTCGGCCGACATGTAATAGCGCGCGTAAAGCACCACCAGGAAACCGATGCCGGTGATCAACACCAGGAACATCCACGCGAATGCGTCCAGCCGCAGCGTGAAATTCAAGCCCAACTGAGGCAACCATTCCACGTCGTACTTGATGACCGCTCCGCCAGCGACGCTGCTGTAAAGAAAGATGGTCGCCATGAAGCTGAACAGGGCGATGCCACCCGCAACAGCGGCGGGAGCACGGGCAGCGCCATCTCTCGGCATCATGGCGGTGGCAACACTGCCGATGAAGGGGAGGGCGATCAGAATGGGAAGGAGAACGTCAAGACTCATACGGGGCGGCAGTTTTCTCTGGCGTTAAGATTTGGCGGTTCTTGTGCCCGTCAGCTTCGCCAGTTCCGTCGAAAAAGACGGAGAATTTGGCCGCGACGGCTATGAGGTCGTTCGAGGTGGGCCGCGAGGCGACGCCGTTCCGGTGAGGCGAAAGCCATGCACGACGTGCGGCGTGGTTTCGAGCGTGATTTGGGCTTTCGTATCGTCCGTTACCAGTGCACAGACTGATAAACACGCATAAACAAAGTCGTGATCATCGGATTGCTGATAGAGCGCTGCAAAGCCGTGGTCCGGCCGCACCGTCGAAACTTGGGTGCTCGTCGTCGATTGCTGCTGAGGCAGATGAGAACGCTCGAGGCGATGTGCTTTCAACACCGGAGCAGCGCTTGCTGCCGTCTGAAGCCCCACGAAAACGAGCATGCCTGCGACCAAGACATTGATCAGTCTTTTGGAATGGCGCGGGGTCCAGTGGCTTTTCCCGGTCCATGGCAAAATCTTGTCTCCTTAGTCGTCGTCAGTGTTCCGTTGAAACATCACCATGGAAGCGGATATTGTGTGATTTTGTTTTAGGGGAACGGTGTTGCGCTTGTCCAGCGCAGCACGGCTAAAAATCAGAAATCTTTTCCAAAAATCGAATTTGTCGCACCCCGTGTCGATGCAATAAACCATCAGATTAGATAGGCTATATAACAAATTTTAGCATTTATAGGTGAAGCTGTGGTTTCTTAACCTTCGAGCAAGGAATTAACCATAAAGATTGGACGTATTTCACGGCGGAATGGAGTTTCAACAAACTTCTTCCAGGCATGACGCCGCCCTGCCGTACCGGGTTGATCCGGTATTATCGTTAGATTGCAGAAGGCTCAGCAGCGTCGGTGCGGCATCAATCTTTGGTGTGCATATTCGTGACATATCCCCCCGGATTCTGACATTCTCAATCGGTTAACTGCCGGTGACCGCCGGTGCAGCATTTGGGGACGTCGCTTGGGGCAGGAATTGCCAACAGATCATACGCGAAAGGCCACGGGCAGCAGCCTGGGTGGTCGTTTGCGTTTCGCTGGTCTTGATCAAGACCAGTGCGATCTGCTGCGTCGTTATCGGACAATGCTGGAACCCCATGTCAAAGCTGGCCTGCGGGACCTAATGGTCCGCTTCCAGTCCATGCCGGACTGTTCCCCATCTTTCGAAAGCGAAAACCAGCTCGACAGGCTGCACGATCTCCAGACCGCGCATTGGAGCGTTCTGACCGACGCCCGTTTCGACGCCGTCTATGCGGAGCGGATCAAGGTTCTGTCGGACACCGAAAGCCGCATTGGTCTCGACCCACGCTGGCATGTCGCCGGTCATGCGGTCGTTCTGGAAAATCTTCTCGGCGGTTTGATTGCCGACCATTCCCCACGTGCCCTTTTGCCGGGTACCCGCAAACGCCAGCAAGAACTGGCTGATGCCGTCAAGGCGGTCGTGCGGTTGGTCATGGTCGATACGGAAATCGCTGTGTCGCTTCGTTTCAATGAATTGCGCATTCGACACACGCAGGAACTGGCCAAGCAGCGCGAAGATAATCAGGCTGATGCCAAGCGTCTTCTGGGCGATGCGTTGAATGCTTTTGCGGCGGGCGACCTGACAGCACGCATCACTGGCGACATTCCCGAAGCCTACCGCGATCTGGCCGAAGCCTTCAACGGCGCGCTGGAAAAGATCGGTGCTTCCATGGCCACCGCGCAAGCGGGTATTCGCGATGCACATACGGCAACCGAACGGTTGGCGGGTGAGGGTCGAGCACTCGCGGCGGCTTCATCCACGCAGGCACAGCGGCTGAGCAGTGCATCGGATACGCTTGGGTCTGTCATCGATGTCGTGCGCACCAGCAGTGAGCGTATATCGGCCGCCGAAAGCGCAGTCTCACAGGCACGTAGCGCGGCGACCGAAAGCGGTACGGCTGTGGGTGAGGCGATCAGCGCCATGGCCGGTATCGAACAATCCGCCGAACAGATCGGCCGCATCATCGGCTCAATCGACGAGATCGCGTTCCAGACCAATTTGCTGGCACTGAACGCCGGCATTGAGGCTGCACGTGCAGGTGAAAGTGGCCGCGGTTTTGCCGTCGTCGCCCAGGAAGTCCGGGCGCTTGCCCAGCGGTCGGCGGATGCCGCGCGCGAAATCAAGAACCTCGTCAAC
This sequence comes from Agrobacterium rosae, assembly GCF_002915175.1. Taxonomy (GTDB): domain Bacteria; phylum Pseudomonadota; class Alphaproteobacteria; order Rhizobiales; family Rhizobiaceae; genus Agrobacterium; species Agrobacterium rosae. Next base: position 25,400 of record NZ_NXEJ01000010.1, read on the forward strand.
GGCACCAAGACACAGGTGGATGCGGGCGTTCGCATGGTCAATCGCACACAGGAAGCCATCGGCGGTGTCGTCCGGCAGGTCTCCGGCGTCAGCGACATGATCGGCGATGTGGCGCGCCGCACCGGCGAAAACGTCGTCAGTCTGCAGACCGTTGCAGTGGAGCTTGGTTCCATCGGCGCGGAGACAGACAGATCCGCAGCACAGATGACATCGGCGGCGGAAGAGGCCGACGATCTGCATACCGTTATTCTCGAACTGGGCCGGACGGTGCGGGAATTCCGCATCGCGCGCCAGCAGCACACCGCTTCAGAGCAGGTGGCGAGACCGTATCAAGGCAATGTGGCGACCACGCGTGATGAACACGTGGAGTATGGCTACGTGCAGCAACAATTCAGACGCCAAGGAGTGATTTGATGGCAGGCAGGAAAGCAGCGCAGTCGGCATTGAAATTGTCACCCGTGCTGGACCTCAATCAGGCATCCGTCTTGCACGGAAAACTGATGGAAATGAGGGGTGCCCCGCTTGCGGTGGATGCCTCCGAGGTCGAGCGCGTGGGCGTGCAATGCGCCCAGGTCTTGATGGCTGGTATCAAGGCTTGGGAAGCCGATGGCAAGTCATTCACTTTTTCCAAGGCGTCCGATGCCTTTGACAAAACCCTTAAACTGATCGGCGTGGATATCGATCATATGCTCCCGAAGGAGACATCGAAATGAAGAAGAAGGTTCTGACCGTCGACGATTCCAGAACGATCCGAAATATGCTGCTCGTCACGCTCAACAATGCTGGTTTCGAAACGATCCAGGCGGAAGACGGCATCGAAGGACTTGAAGTCCTCGAGGGCTGCGAGCCTGACGTGATCGTCACCGACATCAACATGCCCCGCCTCGATGGCTTCGGCTTTATCGAAGGCGTTCGTCGCAACGAGAAATACCGTGCGATCCCCATCCTCGTGCTGACCACCGAAAGCGATGCCGAGAAGAAGAATCGTGCCCGTCAGGCAGGCGCTACCGGCTGGATCGTCAAGCCGTTCGATCCTGTGAAGCTGATCGATGCCATTGAACGCGTAACTGCTTGATACGGGACTACTCACGATGGATATGAACGAAATCAAAGAAATCTTCTTCCAGGAGTGCGAAGAGCAACTCGCCGAACTGGAATCGGGTCTTCTGAAATTGAATGACGGTGACCGTGATCCGGAAACCGTAAATGCTGTGTTTCGTGCCGTTCATTCCATCAAGGGTGGAGCTGGCGCATTCGGGCTCGACGATCTCGTGGCCTTTGCGCACGTTTTCGAAACGACGCTGGACTGCGTCCGATCGAACAAGCTCGAACCCGATCAGGACGTCTTGAAGGTCATGCTGAAATCGGCCGATGTTCTGGCCGATCTGACCAATGCTGCCCGTGATGGCGGCAGCGTCGAAGAAGGTCGCACACGCGGTCTGGTCAAGGAGCTGGAAGCGCTGGCTAACGGCGAAAAGCTGGCTCCCGGTTCGTCTGCGTCCGAGCCTGCTTCTGCACCAAAAGCAGTAGCACCGGCCGCCGTTGCCGCACCCGCGCCGACCGACGATAGCGGCTTCCAGCCAGTCGCCTTCTCCTTCGGCGATTTCGAGGACGACACCGTTCCAATGATGGAGACGCCATCCTTCGACGTCGTTTTCAAACCGCAGACATCGCTCTACACCAAGGGCAATGAATCGGCTCTGTTGCTGCGCGATCTATCCCGCATCGGCGAGATGAGCATCAACTGCGACATGACCGCGTTGCCATTGCTTGAAAACCTCGAGCCGGAAACCGCTTATTTCCAGTGGAAGATTTCAATCAAGACGGACAAGGGTGCCGCTGGCATCCGTACCGTGTTCGAATTTGCCGAATGGGATTGCGATCTGGAAATTTCCGAAGTCGTGTCCGACACGCCGGCGGAAGAAGAACTGCCGATGATACCGGTCCCGTTCGATCTTTCTGTTCTGGATGAGGTAGAAGAAGAGCCTGCTATTCTATCTGCTGCCGCGGAAGAGACGATTGCTGCCAAGACGGTTGCCACTGCCGTTGCCGCCACCGAAGTTTCGCGCTCTGTCTCTGCTGCCGCAGAGAAAAAGGAAGCACCGGCCGCAGCTGCTGCCGCTGCCAACGCAAGCGCTGGTCAGACGATCCGCGTCGATCTCGACCGCGTCGACCGCCTCATCAACCTGGTGGGCGAGCTCGTCATCAATCAGGCGATGCTGTCGCAGAGCGTGATCGAAAACGACGCGACCGGTACCTCTGCCGTCAATATGGGTCTTGAAGAACTTCAGCAGCTGACGCGTGAGATTCAAGATAGCGTCATGGCTATCCGCGCACAGCCCGTGAAGCCAGTCTTCCAGCGCATGTCGCGTATCGTCCGCGAAGTTGCCGACATGATCGGCAAGCAGATCCGTCTGATCACCGAGGGTGAAAACACCGAAGTCGACAAGACTGTTATCGACAAGCTGGCCGAGCCGCTGACGCACATGATCCGCAATGCCGTCGACCACGGCATCGAAACACCTGAAAAGCGCGAAGCCGCAGGCAAGAACCCTGAAGGCACCGTCAAGCTGACGGCGAAGCACCGTTCGGGCCGTATCCTGATCGAACTGGCCGACGACGGCGCGGGTATCAACCGCGAACGTGTTCGCCAGAAGGCCATCGACAACGATCTGATCGCTGCCGATGCCAACCTGACGGACGAGGAAATCGACAACCTGATCTTCGCACCGGGCTTCTCGACTGCCGACAAGATTTCCGACATTTCGGGTCGTGGCGTGGGCATGGACGTGGTCAAGCGCTCGATCCAGGCACTCGGCGGTCGCATCAGCATCACATCGCGTCCAGGCCTCGGCTCGACCTTCACCATGAGCCTGCCACTGACGCTGGCCGTTCTCGACGGCATGGTCGTCACCGTTGCTGGCCAGACGCTGGTCGTTCCTTTGACGGCGATTGTCGAAACCTTGCAGCCGGAAGCCGTGAACATTCACTCCTTCGGCTCCAACCAACGCCTGATCTCCATCCGCAACTCGTTCTGCCCGCTGGTGGACGTCGGTCGCATTCTCAACTTCCGCAACACCCAGGCAAACCCGGTCGACGGTGTTGCTCTGCTGGTGGAGTCGGAAGGTGGCGGCCAGCGCGCTCTGATGGTCGATGCCATCCAGGGTCAGCGTCAGGTCGTTATCAAATCGCTGGAAGCCAACTACACCCACGTCCCGGGCATTGCCGCCGCAACCATCCTGGGTGATGGCCGCGTCGCGCTTATTCTCGATGTGGATGCCGTTGTCGGTGCGTCTCGTGGCCAGTCGCTCAAGCAAGAGATGTCTCTTGCGGCAGCCGGTTGAAAGTAGTGATGAATGACAGCGCTCAAGTTTAACGATACACGCCTATCCCCGGACGAAGTGCTTGCCAGCGGAGAATATCCGCTGACACGCCGCGATCTGTCCGAAATCGCCGCGATGATCTATGCCGATGCCGGCATCTATCTGAACGACACAAAGGCGTCGCTCGTTTATTCGCGACTGTCCAAACACATCCGCAACCTGGGTATTGCCGGTTTCCGGGAATATTGCACCCTGGTTTCGTCACAGGAAGGCGCGCATGCCCGCCGTGAGATGCTGTCGCATCTGACGACGAACTTCACGCGCTTCTTCCGCGAAAACCACCACTTCGAGCATCTGCGCGATGAGGTTCTGCCGGGGCTTATCAACCGGGCAAAAGCCGGTGGTCGTGTCCGTATCTGGTCCGCCGCCTGTTCCGACGGGCAGGAGCCATATTCGATCGCATTGACGGTTCTGGGCATGTTCCCCAATGCCGCCGATTACGATTTCAGGATCCTGGCCACGGATATCGATCCCAAGATTCTCGCCCAGGCAAGGGCAGGGGTCTATGACGAGAACGCGCTGGAAACCGTTTCTCCCGCCATGCGCAAGCAATGGTTCCAAGACGTAGATGTCGGTGGACGCCGCAAGCACCAGATCAGCGACAAGGTCAAAAAGCTTATCACGTTCAACGAGTTGAACCTGATGACGCAATGGCCCTTCAAGGGCGGTTTCGACGTCATTTTCTGCCGCAACGTCGTGATCTATTTCGATGAGCCGACACAGGTGAAAATCTGGTCGCGTTTCGCAGGTCTTCTGCCGGAAGGTGGACATCTTTACATCGGCCACTCCGAGCGTGTCTCGGGTGATCCGAAGGCGCTGTTCGACAACACCGGCATCACCACCTATCGCTTCATCGGCAAACCCAGCGGGAGAAAAGCATGACTGCACCCGCCAGAGTTCTCGTGGTCGACGACTCGCCGACGATGCGCGGCCTGATTTCGGCTGTCCTGAAGGCTGACCCCGACGTTCAGGTGGTTGGCCAGGCGGGCAACGCTATGGAAGCGCGCGCCGCGATCAAGGAACTCAACCCGGATGTGGTAACGCTCGACATCGAGATGCCGGAGATGAACGGCCTCGAGTTTCTGGAAAAAATCATGCGGCTTCGGCCCATGCCCGTCATCATGGTCTCGACGCTCACGCATCGCGGTGCGGGTGCGTCGCTGGCAGCCCTTGAAATCGGTGCGTTCGATTGCGTTGGCAAACCAGCGCCGGGTGACAGCAGGCCGTTCGGCGATCTGGCCGAAAAGGTCAAGGCTGCGGCACGTTCTCAGCACCAGAGCTACCGCAACATCGTGGCAGAAAAGCCCGTTGTTTCTGTACCAATGGCAGTGAGCGATTACCGCGTCGGGCGCAAGATCGTGGCTATCGGCTCCTCCACCGGTGGTGTGGAGGCATTGATTTCGGTGTTGCAGAAGTTTCCGGCCAATTGCCCGCCGACCGTCATCACACAACACATGCCCTCGACGTTCACGAAAAGCTTTGCCGAACGCCTCAACCGGCTCTGTGCGCCCGTGGTCGAGGAGGCAACGGATGGAGCACGACTCCAGACCGGTAAAATATACCTCGCACCCGGCGGAGAGCGCCATTTGCAGGTCGTTAATCATTCCGCACCAAGTTGCAGGCTTTTGGAAAAAGAACCTGTTAATGGCCATCGTCCATCCGTGGATGTTCTGTTCGATTCCGTGGCCGAACTTGCCGGACGCAATGCCGTTGGCGTCATCCTGACAGGGATGGGGCGTGATGGTGCTGCCGGATTGCTGAAGATGCGCCATGCCGGTGCGCGCACGATCGGTCAAAACGAAAAAACCTGCGTCGTTTATGGCATGCCGCGCGTTGCTCATGAGCTCGGTGCGGTTGAACAACAATACCCGCTCAACGCCATCGGCGAAGAAATTCTGAAACTTACTGCTGCCCGAAAAGAAGGTTCCGACTAATGTCTCTTGCAGAAAAAATCAAAGTTCTGATCGTTGACGATCAGGTTACCAGTCGCCTGCTGCTCAGCGATGCGCTGACGCAGCTCGGCTTCAAGCAGATCACCTCCGCTGGCGATGGCGAACAGGGCATGAAGATCATGGAGCAACAGCCCCATCATCTCGTGATCTCCGACTTCAACATGCCGAAGATGGACGGTCTTGGTTTCTTGCAGGCGGTTCGCACGAACCCGACCACCAAGAAAGCTGCCTTCATCATTCTGACCGCGCAGGGCGACCGCGCGCTGGTTCAGAAGGCAGCCCAGCTGGGTGCCAACAATGTTCTGGCAAAGCCATTCTCCATCGACAAGATGAAGGCGGCGATCGAAGCCGTATTTGGATCCTTGAAATGATCGAAACCGCAGCCAAGCGCGTACATATTATCCAAGGCGAGTATAAAATCGCCAACGATCCCGATGTGGTCCTGACGACCATTCTCGGCTCGTGCGTGGCTGCGTGTCTCAGAGACCCTGTTGCGGGCGTCGGTGGCATGAACCATTTCTTGCTGCCGGGGACAGGGGGTACGGGGGGTGGAGATGCAACCCGTTACGGGGTGCATCTCATGGAATTGCTGATCAACGGCTTGCTGAAGCAGGGGGCACGCCGTGATCGTCTCGAGGCAAAGATTTTCGGCGGGGCGAAAACCATTGCCAGCTTCTCGAATGTCGGCGAGCAGAACGCCGCATTCGCGGTGCAGTTTCTAAGGGATGAAGGCATTCGTCTTCTCGGGCAATCAACCGGGGGAGATTCAGGTCGTAAGGTGGAGTTCTGGCCGGTATCCGGTCGGGCGCGTCAGCATCCGCTCAGCGGTGCCGAAACGCAGTCGACGGTTGCTCTGGAAAAGCGTCCAGCGCCAGCTCCGAAGCCAGTGGCCAACGATATCGAGTTTTTCTAAAGCGGCGCGCGCAAGCATGTTTGCTTTGCCGTTTAGTCATTTTGTTTCAGCTTCGAACCGGAAACTCATTACGTTTCTGGTCCGGCGCTCTGGTCACGGAGTATTTTATGCAGATCGCCGAGCACGCTGAACTTCAAGCGTTCGAAGAAGCGCTTCCCGACGTGTTGATGCGGGTCGTGTCCGAATTACACGACGTGGCCTACCTCATCGAGCGGATCGAGCCGCAATTGCTCGAGGCGACCGATGGCGCAGTAACGACCGAAGGCATGAGGCTGTTGCAGGGTATCGATCTCGCCGTTCAGAAGACGCGCGGTCTTGCAGAATTTATCGACACGATCACCGGCTCAATTCCCCTGGATTGGGCGGTCGACGTTTCGACGGCGCTCAGCCTCGTGAAACTCGCTGAAATGCAAAAAGCGCTGGGTGCTGGTTTGCGTCACGGACATTCGCAACCGCTGGACAAGGTCTCCGGCGACTTTGATTTATTCTAGCCAGTCGACGCTGATGACGGGCGGGCCGTGAGGCCCGATCCTGCTCGCATATTGAGTTGGCCCACTGTCATCGTTGCGCCAGAAGGCCTTATAAACCCAAAATTTATTAAATAATGAGCGGCAGAGCACTGTTTTTGTGCAAGTAAAGCGCCGCGCAAGCTTCAAAGTATTATCTGCACCCCGGTTTACAAGAGATAATGGTTTTTGCCGTTTGGCTGGCCAGTTCCGGGGTCATGATTGATGAATAGTGTAACGAATAGTGGTTTTTCCAGCTCGCTTTTCCCGAATTTGCTGGAGCTGGCAAAGACGCAACGCCTGGCGTTGATGGATCTCTTCAAATTTGCGGAGAGTTTCACCGCCGAAGGTCGCGTGAACGAGGCCGTGGCGCTTTACAAGACATGGCTGGCCTTCAACGACAACCATGCTGGCCTGCAGATGGTCTACTTCAATTACTCCGTCACCTTGCGTCAGGCCAACGATCTTCCCGGATCGATGAATGCCATGCGCACCGCGTTGCACATAGATCCGCTTTTCGGGCCTGCCCATATCAATCTGGGCCGAGCTTTTGAGGACGGTGGCGCTGTTCCGCAAGCCATCCAGCAATGGCAGAAATTTGCCGACAGCACATCTGAAACGACACCGGATCGCCTATCCTACAGACTGATGGCACTACAGCACATCGGTCGCGTCATGGAAAATGCGGGCTTGCTCGAGGAAGCGGAGACCGTGCTTTGGCAGGCGATGGAACTGCGTCCCGAAAAGACCGAGACCGGCCAGCACTGGACCGCGATCCGCCAACGCCAGTGCAAATGGCCGATCATTCAGCCGTCCAGCCATATCACCACACGGCAGATGATCAATTGCATCTCGCCTTTGACTTTGGGCTGTTATTCCGACGACCCGATGTTCCAGCTTGCAAAAGCGCATGAGTATATCAAAGGTTTCGTTGGTCGCCTCGACATCAAGAATTTCCCACGTGCAAAGGTCAAGCAAAAGTCAGGCACGGGTCAACGCCTGCGCGTCGGCTATGTCTCATCCGATCTGCGCGATCACGCGGTCGGTTTTGCGTTGCGTGAAGTTCTCGAGTTGCACGACAAGAAGAGCGTCGAAATTCACGCCTATTATTGCGGCGATGCGGTTGCCAACGATGTGACACAAGACCGTATGAAAGCCGCCGTCGATGCCTGGCACGATATCGGTTCGCTGTCTGACGAAGCGGCCGCGCGGCAGATTGCCAGCGATGAAATCGACATTCTCATCGACGTCAACGGCTTCACGAAACATGCCAGAACGAAGATTTTTGCCTATCGCCCGGCTCCCGTCATCGTCAACTTCTGCGGTTATCCGGGTTCGATGGGCGGTGCTTTCCACCAGTACATGATCGCCGATGCGCAGATCGTCCCGCCGGGCAGCGAAATCTATTATGCGGAAAAAGTGCTGCGCATTGCCTGCAACCAGCCGATCGACCGCAAACGGACAATTGCCGAAAAGCCTACCCGTCAGCAGGCCGGTCTTCCGGATGACGCCTTCGTCTTTGCCTGCTTCAACGGTATGCAGAAGATCAATGCCAGCACTTTCGATCAATGGATGAAGATATTGACGGCCACGCCTGGCAGCGTGCTGTGGCTGCTGAGCGGTAATGAAAAGGCCGATCAGCGCCTGCGTCAGCTTGCCGAAGAGGCAGGTATCGCGCCCGAGCGCATTATTTTCGCACCCAAAGCGCAGAATGCCCAACATCTGGCGCGCATCGCCGTTGCTGATCTTTTCCTCGATACATTCCCTTATGGCGCGCACTCCACGGCAGCGGATTCGCTGACCGTTGGTCTTCCAGTCCTGACATTCCCCGGAAAGAGCTTCGCCGCCCGTTTCTGCAGCAGCGTGGTGGCTGCAACGGGTGTGCCTGAACTGATCTGCGAAGGTCCGCAGGACTATGTCGAAAAGGCAATTGCCTATGCGAAAGCACCTGAGACATTGAAGACGGTCAGAGACAAGATTCAGGCCAATCGAGAGACGAGTGCGCTTCGTGACATTCCAGGATTGGCGCGCCGTCTGGAAGAACTGTTCTGGCAGATGCAGGGCGAAGCCGAGCGTGGAGAAACGCCTGTTCCAGATCTCAGAAACATGGACGTCTATTACGAAATCGGCGCAGAACTCGTTCTGGAAAACCTTGAGTTCGTCGATGAGCAGACCTATCGTCAGCGCTATCTTCAGAAGCTACGTGAGTGGCACGACTATTCGCCGATCCCGACCGACAACAGGTTGTGGACGAGCGAGGCCGCCGCTAAGGCTTGATGTCTGAAAATCACTATCGATTTCAGTCGATCACAGTGCACACACCATAAAGCAGAGCGGCCTTGCGCACTTAAAAATGCGGGGCGCTCTGAAACATCATGAGGGCAGGTCGAGTGTCTCAATCCAAAAAGATTGCAATTGTCGGAGCGGGGCTTTCCGGTGCCGTCATTGGTCGCGAACTGGCAAAAGCGGGTCATCATGTCGATATTTTCGACAGACGTGACCATATAGCGGGCAATTGCCATACGGAACGGGACACGGAAACCGGCGTGATGGTCCATGTTTACGGTCCGCATATTTTTCACACCGACGATGCGGAAGTCTGGGAGTACGTCAATACCTTCCAGACGTTCATGCCTTACAAGAACCGGGTCAAGACGACGAGCCGGGGCCAGGTGTTTTCGCTTCCCGTCAATCTGCACACCATCAATCAGTTTTTCGACAAGACATTCCGGCCCGATGAAGCCAAGGCTTACATCGATGAGCAGGCCGACAAGACCATCACGGATCCGCAGACCTTCGAAGAGCAGGCGCTGCGCTTCGTTGGACGTGATCTCTACGAGGCCTTTTTCCAGGGCTACACCCAGAAACAATGGGGTTGCTCTCCAACGGCTTTGCCGGCTTCGATCCTCAAGCGCCTGCCGGTGCGGTTCAACTATGACGACGATTATTTCTTCCACAAATACCAGGGCATGCCGGAGACCGGATACACGCCGATGGTGGAAAACATTCTCGATCAACCCGGCATTCGTGTCCATCTGAACAGCAATTTCGGGCGTGCGGATGTGAGCAATTACGATCACACCTTCTATTCCGGCTCGCTCGATGGTTATTTCGATTATACCAATGGTCGCCTAGGGTATCGCACGCTCGATTTCGAACGTTTCACCTATGACGGTGATTATCAGGGCTGTGCGGTGATGAACTACGGTGAGGTCTCCGTTCCCTATACGCGCATCACCGAACACAAGCACTTTTCACCTTGGGAAAAGCACGACAGCTCCGTCTGTTACCGAGAGTTTTCGCGCGAATGCGGCCCTGATGATGTGCCCTATTACCCGATCCGGCTCGTTGAGGAAAAAGAGCAGCTTGCTCAATATGTCTCGCTGGCCAATGACGAGAAAGCCGTGACCTTCGTGGGGCGGCTTGGTACCTATCGTTATCTGGATATGGATGTGACGATCCGTGAAGCGCTCGATACGGCGCGTCTTTTCCTGTCGCTCGCAGAAAAGAAAGAGGCGATGCCCTCTTTCCTCAATCCGCCGCTGTAATGCCGCGTTGACATCGAAGCCAATCCTGTAAACCGCTACCCGCTCTTTCCTCTCCCTAACGGGTGAGGGAGGGCGTGGCTGTGCTGTGGCCCAAGAGCCATGCCGGCTCTCATATCGATAAAACTGAAAGCCTCGCACAAGCAACGAAACCTAGGATTGTCGATGTCGAATGCTGCCTTACGCTCTGTGGCCGCGCGACGTACGTTCGGGGCGTGTTGGCTCCGAGACTTCGTTTTCGATAACTGAACTCGCGATCAAGGCCTGCAAATGACGTCGATCATACCTACCCTCACCCCAAGCCAAATCACCAAGCTGTCAACGGCTGAGGTTTCTAGCTGGTCTGCCGAGGATATGGCGGCGCTTTCGACCGATCAGGTGAAGGTCCTTTCTTCAAAACAGATCAACGTCCTGACGTCGGACCAGATATCGGCCATGGAAGCGGAAGATGTGGAAGCGATGTCGCCGAAACAGCTCAGCGCCATTTCGGCAAAAGCGGTCGTGGGACTGACGCTGGATCAGATATCAGTCCTAACTAAAATTTCGATCGAAGGCTTGAGCGCAGGCCAGGTTGCGGCGTTGACGTCAACTCAATTGCAGTCCTTGACGACGGATCAGGCCGAAGCGCTGACGCCATCGCAGATCGCCGCGATGAGTTCCGACCAGTTGGCCGCGATTGAACTGGAAGATCTTGCGACGTTCTCCACGGCAGATATGGCAGCCATCTCCAGCAAAGCCATGCCGGGGTTGAAGGCAGAGGCCATTCTCGTTCTCTCTACCGACCAGATTGCAGCCATAACCGCCAACGCTATCCCGGGTATGACGACCTCGGCATTCAACGCGCTCTCGGATGCGCAGCTTGGCGCGGTGAACACGAGTGCGATTGCAAGGCTGACGACAGACCAGCTTGCGAGCTTGAGTTTCGTACAGTTCAGTGCGCTGACGTCTGGCCAAGCTGCCGCGCTGAAAGCGAACCAGGTCTCGGCGCTTGATGTCGAAGATATTTCTCGACTGTCTTTGGCGGCAATCGCTGCACTGAGCACCACCGTGGTTGCCAGCCTGTCCACGGACCAGATATCGGCGCTATCACCTGAACAATTGGCGAGTTTGACCACGAAGCAGGTGAGCGTCCTCAAGTCATCACAGATAGAAGCCCTGTCCCCCCTCAATATCAAGGCTCTGTCCACAAACCAAATCGCGGCTCTTGGCACGAAAGCTATCCCAGGCCTGTCGGCTGAAAGCGTCGCGGCTTTGTCGACCGAACAAGTTGAGGCATTCACATCGGCTCAGGTGAAGGCTATGAACGCGGCTCAGATCGGGAGCCTCAGCGAAGACCAAATCGCCACGTTCTCGACCGCTGATATAGCAGCGATAACGAGCAGTGCAGCAGCAGAGTTGACGACCAGCGTCGTCGCGTCTCTCTCCAGCGCTCAGGTTGCGTCGATCAGTGCCAGCACATTCTCTAAACTGACAACCGAGCAGATATCGGCGCTGATCATCAGCCAACCTGCCGCGTTGACGTCGACCCAACTCGCCGCATTGACATCGGCTCAGGCGGCGTTGATTTCGAAGGACGATATTGAGGCGTTTTCGACGTCAGCGCTGGCATCATTGTCAGGCAAAGCCATCTCTGGCCTGAAACTGGACGTAATCGCCGCATTGACGTCTGACCAGATTGCGGCGTTGGCGACGGGTACGATTGCCAAACTCACAACGGATCAAGTGGCAGCGCTCTCGACAGGCCAGGTTGCGGCGTTGACCTCGACGCAGATCAAGGTGCTGAGCTCGGCGCAGATCGGCGCTCTTAGTGCCGATGAAATCAAGACGTTTACTGCCGACGAAATCGCGGCCATCACCACCAAGGGAATTGTAGGCCTGAGCACGGCGGCCGTTGCCGTATTGACAGACGCTCAGATCAAGGCGCTCAGCACTGCCTCGATCGCGGTTTTTTCCTCTGACCAATTCAGCGCGTTGACAGGCGGCCAGCTTAAAGCCCTGACGCCCAATCAGTTGAGTGCTATCAAGACGGCGCAGATCAAATCCCTGACGACGGACTATCTTGTTTCGCTGACAAATGAGCAGATAGCTTCGCTTGGTACAGCGGCCATATCTGGTCTTTCGACAGCACAGATAGGTGCTCTGACGGCCACTCAGCTAGAAGCGTTGACCTCTGTGCAGGTCAAGGCGCTCACGTCCGCACAGTTGGCAGTTCTTGAAACGGGCGACATCGCCAAATTTTCCACCGACGACATCGCAGCCATAGGCTCAAAAGCCATTCAGGGTTTGAGCACCGGCGTTGTTGCGGCGTTGACTGCCAAACAGATCGCCGCGCTGAGCACGGTGGCGATTGCGGGGCTGACGACGAGTCAGGTCGATGCCTTCACCACTCTCCAGTTTGGCAGTCTTTCTTCCGCTCAGGTGGCCATGCTGACGTCGGTCCAACTTGGAGCACTGGAGGCTGTCGATATCGCAGCACTGAAGGAATCGGCTGTGGGTGGTTTCAGCACCAGAGCAATTTCCGGCCTGTCGACATCAGCCGTCGCTGCTTTGACGGCAGCGCAGGTCGCGGCTTTGAATTCCAACTCCATCGCAAAGCTCACCAGTGATCAGATTTCGGCCCTGACGTCATTACAGGTCACTGCGCTCTCCACCGCGCAGATCAAAGTCCTCACCTCTACCCAGGTTGCTGCCCTGTCATCGGCATCTATTGCTGCCCTGACGACGGCCCAGGTACCGGCGCTTGCCGCCAAGGCTCTGGCTGGCTTTGGCGCAGATCAGATATCCGATCTCACGACCTTGCAGATCAAATCGTTGACAACATCACAAATTGCGGCGCTGACATCTTCCCAGCTTGCAGGCATGAAAGCCGAAGACGTCGCGGCGATGTCCGTGGACCAAATCCAGGCTCTCAGCGCCAGCGGTGCCGCCGGGTTGTCGACCGATTTTATTGCCGCCCTTACGACCGACAAGATCAAGGTTTTGAGCGTAGGCGCGGTTGGTGCCTTGACGTCCGATCAGATCGTGGCGCTTTCCACCACGCAGGTCGATGCCTTGACGACACGTCAGCTCGCAGCTCTCAAGTCGACGCAAACCGCTGCATTTGGAACGGATGATCTTGCCACCTTCACTTCGGAAGATGTGGCCGCACTCAGCGGTAAGGGTGTGGCGGGCCTCAGTTCAACAGTCATTGCCGCGTTGACGACGCTACAAATACAAGGTCTGTCCGTGGCGGCCGTCGCGGGCCTGACGACGGATCAGGTCGATATTATGAGTTCGACGCAGCTCAACGCTCTTTCAATATCGCAGGTCGGAGCGTTGACGTCGTCCCAGATTGCGGTGCTCAGCCCGACCATTCTGGCCTCCATGTCGGCAGACAAGATCGCTGCCATGCGCGCGAGCGCCGTGACGAGCCTAACGGATACGCAACTGGCCGCGCTGACACCGAGCCAGCTTGCTGGCTTGTCCACCGCGCAGATCGCTGCGTTCACGTCTACCCAAGTATCTGTGATGAGTACCTCGCAGATCGCAGCACTGACCGCGGAACAAATCTCAGCAATCAGCACATCCGGCATTACGGGCCTTTCCAACAAGCATATTGCGGCATTGTCAGTCGTGCAGTCCGAGGCTCTGACGTATACGCAGATCGCCAAGCTGACTGCCGAACAGATCGAAGGGTTTGGAGCCGACGATATCGCGAAGTTCACCGACAAAGAGATCGGGACAATCGGTTCTTCTGCGATATCAGGTCTTTCCACCTCCGTGCTGTCAATGCTTTCCGCAGGCAACATTACGGCGTTGAGCGCGGCCAGTATCACCGGTCTAACGACCGCGCAGGTGGCGTCACTGACGTCGGTTCAGGTGTCAGGTTTGACCACCAAGCAGGTTGCAGCACTGACCGCGGAGCAAGTTTCTGTACTGCGCACCGACGACGTTAAGGCTTTCAAGACGGAGCAGGTCGCCGCACTCAGCACCAGCGGGATTTCTGGTCTGACGATAGCGCAGATCGCGTTGTTGGACACCAACCAGGCCAAAGCTCTGACGAAGGTGCAGGTTCAAGCTCTAAGCTATGCGCAGTTTTCCGCGATCAAGACAGAGGGAATTGCTACATTCACGGATGAAGAGATCGGCTCAATCAGCACGGCAGTGCTGAGTTCATTGTCGACAAGCACGATTGCCAGCTTGACGACCAGCCAAATTGCTTACTGGAGCACGGATGCTGTTGCCAGCCTGACCACCAGCCAGATATCGGCGTTGCAGACTGGGCAGATATTTGCCTTGTCGACCAAACAGGTCGCGGCTCTGAGCTCCCAGCAGCTTTCGGCATTCGGAACTGATGATCTGAACACCATGTCCACGACAGCCATCGCGGCCATCAGTTCAACGGCTATTTCCGGCTTGTCAGCCGACACGATTGCAAAGCTGTTGCCATCGCAGGTTACCGCGATCAGCACAAAGGGGATTTCCGGCCTCTCAACGAGCCAAGTGGCGGCGATGACCGTCGATCAAGTCGACTCGCTTTCAACTGCGCAGGTCGCAACTTTGACGTCGAGGCAGGTGGGTGCTCTTGGCAACGTAGGGATCATAGCGCTGACAACAAGCCAGATCGCGGCTTTAAGCTCTGATGGCATTACGGGACTATCGACCGGTCAAATCGGCGCATTGAGCACGTTACAGGCCGAAGCTCTGACCACCGCGCAGGTGGCAGCACTGAGTTCTGCGCAGGTTGGTGCCTTGGGAGTAGACGATCTGGCGGTGTTTTCCACCAGGGATATGATGTCGCTTTCCAGTGGTGCTGTCGCGGGTCTGTCGACCGAAACACTGTCTCTCCTATCAACGAAGAATCTAGGTATCCTTGCCGCTCTGTCTACCGCTGGCATCAGTGGTCTTTCGACGGCCCAGGTCGCCGCCTTGAATCCGGCCCAACTCGGCGCGCTGACCACGACTCAAATATCGGCCCTCGGCTCAAAACAAGTCGCAGCATTGGGCACGGTTGGTGTCGCAGCACTTTCGACGGCCCAGATTGCAGCTCTCAGCACCGTCGGGGTACCGGGTCTGTCTTCGGCTCAAGTTGCAGCGCTGACGACCACACAGATTGAAGCACTGAACAGCGCGCAGGTGGCCGTCTTGACCTCCACGCAGGTGGCGGGGCTGGATGCTGCTGACCTTGGCGTATTTTCGACTGCGGAACTCGCGGTATTGAGTTCGGGCGCAATTCAGGGCCTTTCATCCTCAACCCTTGCCGGGCTTTCTGCAGACCGCATAGCGGTGCTTGGAACCGCCAGCGTGTCTGGCCTGTCAACAGACCAGATCGCATCTTTGACGCCTGACAAGGTGCAAGCTTTGACGACGGCGCAAGTCGCCTCGCTTAGTTCGAAGCAGATTGCTGCGCTTGGGACGACGGGGGCAGGGGCGCTTTCGACGGGGCAAATCGCGGCATTGAGCACGGCAGGTATCGCTGGTCTTTCAACGGACCAAATTGCGAAACTGTCTGTATCCCAGATCGAAGCCCTCAACACGACGCAGGTGGCAGTTCTCACATCCACACAGGTGAGCGCGCTGGGTGCCGATGATCTTGGCGCGTTTTCAACTGCGGAACTTGCAGCACTGTCGTCTAGCGCCATTCAAGGGCTTTCGACCACGACGATCGCCGGTCTCGCAACAGAAAGGGTCGCCGTTTTGGGGACGGCGAGTATCTCCGGTCTTTCTACCGCGCAGATCGGGGCGTTGACGACGGCACAATTGGAAGTTCTGACCACCGCGCAGGTCGCCGCACTCGGCTCCAAACAGGTTGCTGCGCTTGGAACTGCAGGCGCTAAAATCCTCTCCACTGCTCAGATCATGGCGCTGAGCAGTGCAGCCATAGCTGGGCTTTCGACAGCCCAGATCGATATTCTATCGACCGACCAGGTAGAAGCCTTGACCCCGACACAGGTGGCGGCATTGAGCTCGACGCAACTGTCTGCGCTCGGGAATGACGATATCGATGTCCTGTCCACCGATGATCTTGCGGCGCTGCCGTCCCACGTCATTCAGGGAATGTCGACATCAGCCATCGCCGCCATGTCTACGAGCAGAATTGCCATTTTGAGCACCTCCGGCGTTTCGGGACTGACGAGCGGTCAGATCGCTGCCTTGAGTACAGACCAAGTGGAAGCGTTCACCAGTGATCAGGTGGCGGCACTCGGCTCCAAGCAGCTGGCAGCGTTGGGTCTGGATGACCTCAAGACGTTCTCGACAGCGGACCTCGCCGCCATCAGCGCCGGAGCCATATCGGGCATCTCGACGGCAACGCTGTCTTCACTGCCCACCGAGACCATTTCGTCGTTGAGCTCGCTGGGTATTTCGGGCCTCTCGACCGCACAGGTTGTCGCACTGACTGTCGATCAGATCAGCGTCTTGTCTCCGACGCAGGTTGGAGCGTTCACGTCACAGCAAGTCGCGGCTCTGGGAACCGGCGACATTGCTGCTCTCTCGACAAGCCAGATTGCAGCCATCAGCACAGCCGGCATTGCAGGGCTTTCAAGCAGCCAGGTGGGAGCAATGAGCCTGGAGCAACTGCACAACCTGTCAACCGCACAGGTCGCTGCGTTGACCTCCACCGCGGTTTCGGGACTGACGGCGGATGAGCTGGATACACTCAGCTCGGCACAGATCGCTGCGATCAGCTCCTTGGCTGTCAGTGGTTTGCCGACGGATTTCATTGCTGCTCTGTCCGCCACGGAACTTGCGGCGATGGGAACTGCGGGCCTCTCCGGCTTGACGAGCAAGCAGGTTGCCGCTCTGACGAAGGATCAACTCGACAGCTTCACGACCACCCAGATCGCAGCGTTGAGCGCGGACGGTCTGTCGGGTCTGACCACTGAGGGCATGTCGACTTTCTCGACAGCAGATATCGCCGCCATCGCGTCGGGTTCCATCAGAGGGCTGTCCACGGCCATCATCGCCGCGTTGACGACAAGCGACATCAGCGTGCTGACGCCGGGACAGGTCGGCGGGCTGGGTTACAACCAGATCGTCGCGCTGAGCACCGTGCAGGTGGACACCTTGTCCACGAAGCAGCTCAACGCGTTGAACGCCATTCAGGCTGCCGCGCTGGGAACGGAAGACATCGCACTGTTTTCGACGGAAGATATCATCGCTCTGAGCACGAGTGCTGTTTCCGGGCTATCGACGAGCGTCATCGCGGTTCTGACGACGGACCAGAGTGAGGCACTGACGCCTCAGCAGGTCGGCGCGTTGACCTCAACGCAGGTTGCGGCCATCTCGAAGGAGAATATATCTAAATTCTCCACGGCGGATATCGCGGCCTTCAGCTCTTCCGGTGTTGCCGGGTTGTCGACGGACACGCTCGTCAGCCTGTCCAGCCAGCAGATCGATACGCTGTTGAACACCCATATGGGTTCGCTGACGCCAGCCCAGGTATCGTCGATCATTTCGGTCTACATCGCCGCCTGATCCGAGGCGCGAGCGACTTCTCTTAAAGCCATGAGGGAAACGCTCGCGCAAGCTTCGCCGTCTAGTGAGGTATTGGGACCAAAAGGTTTCTGGACTCTTTGAACGACGGTGCGGGACAGAATGAATCTGTTAAATCAATTCCCTCAGGTTTTAAAAAATATCGCGGCTCTTGGCCAGACGCGGCTTTTGGTGCTGGGTGGTGTGGGCGTTTTGTCCATGGCGATCATTCTTGCAGCCGCGCTTTATGTCAACAAACCTGCCTATGAGACACTTTATGTCGGCCTTGAGACCATGGATCTGAACAAGATCAGCATCGCTCTTGCCGAGTCGAATGTTGATTTCCAGGTGGGAGCCGATGGTACCAGCCTTCAGGTGCCCGTTGGCATGACGAGCAAGGCTCGTCTTCTGCTTGCGGAACGCGGGCTGCCCGATAGCGCCAATGCCGGTTACGAGCTTTTCGACAATGTCGGCTCGCTGGGTCTCACATCCTTCATGCAGGAAGTCACACGCGTTCGCGCCCTTGAGGGCGAAATTGGCCGTTCTATTCAGCAGATCGATGGTGTTGCCGCCGCACGCGTACACATCGTCATGCCCGATGTCGGCAATTTTCGCCGTGGAGAGCAGAAGCCGACCGCCTCTGTCATGATCCGCGCCAGTGCCTCGGCGGGCCGCAAGGCCGCATCCTCTATTCGCCACCTCGTCGCTTCGGCTGTTCCCGGCCTTGAGGTCGATGACGTCACTCTGCTCGACTCCACCGGTCAGCTGCTCGCATCCGGCGATGATGTCGGGAACGGCGCATTGAACCGCTCCCTGACGCTTGCACAGAATGTGCAGCAGGAACTCGAAACCAAGATCGACAAAGCGCTCGCACCATTTCTCGGCATGGACAACTTCCGCTCCACTGTCACGGCAGAGCTGAACACCGATAGCCAGCAGATTCAGGAGACTGTTTTCGATCCCGAATCGCGCGTCGAACGGTCCGTCCGCACCACCAAGGAAGATCAGAAGTCTCAGGAAACCACGCCGGACTCGGCTGCGACCGTAGAGCAGAACGTTCCACAGGCGGCCCCACAGGGTGGTGGCGGTGGTCCGAAGTCTTCGGATGAGACGGCAAAGAAGGAAGAACAGACCAACTACGAAATCAACTCGAAGACAACAGCCACTGTGCGCAATGGCTACACCGTCGACAAGATTTCGATTGCCGTCGTCGTCAATAAGGGCCGTCTTGCGAAAATGATCGGTGAACCGTCCGATCAGGCCAAGGTCGATGCCTATCTTGCCGAAATGCAGAAGATCGTGGCGTCCGCTGCCGGTATCTCGACCGATCGTGGTGACGTCGTGACCATCACCGCCATGGACTTCCTGGAAACGCAGCTTCTTGATCAGGCAGTGGCTGGCCCGGGCTTCATGGAAGTTATGAGCCGCAACTCTGCCGGCATCATCAACTCTCTCGCCTTCGTCGTCGTCGCATTCCTGGTCGTTTGGCTCGGTGTCCGCCCCATCGTTCGCTCCATGTCCGGCGGAAGCGCCTCTTCGACAGCGGAACTCGGTCAGGATGCAGCTGGTCTCGAACTGCCGGACTTCTCTCCCGGCATGGGCGGAACAAGCGCGGGTGGCGGCCTCATGGATGGCTTCGGTGCGGACTTCGGCTTCGACAGCACCGACGACCTTCTCTCGGGCGATGGCGACAGCGGCGATTTCAACCGCCGGGTTCGCGAAGGGCCGGAACGTCGCCTTTCCCGCATGGTGGAAATCAGCGAAGAGCGCGCCGCCAAAATCCTGCGCAAGTGGGCAATCGAAAAAGCAGCTTGAACAAGACGGCCGGTCCAGCACCGGCCTTCTTCCGTTTTATCTCTTGCATCACATTGGCGCACATGGTCTGATTTGGAACGAAATTTACAATTTGTTCATCAAATCGACAATTTACGTTGGAATAGTTGAAATCAACTCTGTGCGAGGTCGATAACATCAATATGCTTTCGTGGTATGATCAGGAGATAAATGCGGGGATGCCTTCGACTGTGAATGGTTTTCCCTGTAGCTTTTCCTAAAATGAAATGATTCGGTCGCCAGATATGCAAGCCACGGACTGTGATTGTGTTCTGAATGGAAATGATTTCCATCCCGGTTAAATAATCTCCGATCAGGAGAGCAAGAGGGCGTAGGCTATTGAAGGTGGATGTTGATGTTCGCAGGCTGTCAGCCGCGCCGTTTGATAGGTCGGTGAAGCTATTGCCGCGCGATCAACTCATTCGAAATATTTCGATTGCGGCTACTGACGGTAACGTTACAGCTGCGGTGGAAATGCTTGCGACCTTTGCTGGCGCGTCGCACTATCTTCTGGCGCGTGAAGATCTTCTTCAGGAGGCTGGCCTCAATTTCATCATCACATCCGATTGGCCATTCGATCTCGTGCGAAGGCTGGGTGCGGAGCTGACCAACAACCAGAACCGCGTCAGCGAGATGGAAAAATGCCTGGCGCTTCTCAAGCCGCGCATGCTGTTTCTGCCTGACGATGCTGTCATTCCCCATGGCGTTGACCGAAAATACTGCGCCTTGACCTTTTGTGTCGGTCGCGTTCGTTTTTCGCTGCTTTTGCTGTTTGTGGAAGATGGCGTACCGGTGGATGACCGCCTGCGCGAGGCCGCCATGCTGGCGGGTTATTTTGCAAGCTCTGGCATTATCGCCGAATCTCGGGTCGAGCGTGACATCGATTTGACCGAGCGTGAACTCGAATGCCTCTTCTGGATCGCGGAAGGCAAGACCAGCGACGAAATGGCAACGATCCTTGGAATTTCCCGCAATACCATCAATAACTACATTACCAGCGTCATGCGTAAGACAGCAACAAAGACCCGCTCCGAGGCCATTGCCTATGCGGTTCGAAATAATCTTGTATGAGGGCGCGTGGGATGGGCTATTATAAGGAATCCGAGGCATCAAACGGCGAATATGCCGGTTCCACCCGTGCAAATGTCTCCACCAGCCGATCTGATCTTTTTCCCAAACTGGTCGCGATACAGCGGATTCTCGGCGCGAAGAACTTTGTGGTCCTGCGTGCAGTCGCCTCGGGTTTTCCAAACAAACGGAAACTGTTCTGCGAGATAGAGAATTGGGGCATCAACGCCAATGAGCAAAGCGCCCGTCTCGTCCAGTCCATGGGGGAGCGACTGCTCGACCACATGGAGCACTCGCTGCTGCCAGTAACTTGGAAGAGCGAAAACGGTTCGGGCTTCGCAGAGATACCTGACGTTCCCGCGCTGATGGTCAGGCTCGTCAACGATGATCTTTCCTATGCGGGACTGGCTCTTCCTGCGCGTCTAGGGACGATTGGCAACGGGTATGTAGTGTTTTGTGGTGGGAACCTGCTGCTGGATAATGAGATGGTTCTTGAGCAGCACATCAAATGCACTGAAATCATGGTCGATCTGCTTGCACTTGATGAGCGTCGTGTAACGCCTGCGGAATCTCTGAGCGAACGAGAGGTCGCCTGCCTTCAACTTGCGGGCGATGGGCGCATCAGTGAGGAAATCGCTGTCAAGCTCGGCTTATCGGTTCACACCGTCAACGCCTATCTCGGCTCGGCTACCATAAAGCTCGATTCGGTCAACCGAATCCAGGCGATCGCGAAGGCGATCCGTATGGGCTACATTCATTAAAGCGAAGGTCACTGCACGGTTTGGCGCGCACTATCTGATCATTTCGTAGTCAGGTCGTGACCTGAAAACCGTGTTTGATTTTCAGGTCACTGCGTCGGTTTATCTGACGAGGAAAGGCTCGGTGCGTGCGGGCAGGGCTGGCACGTCGAAGTGATCGGGTGCCTTGCCTGCTTTTGCCTGCTTGCTCATCGTCTCATAGGCAGCCTCGAGATGACGGCAGTAGCGTTCGGCGTCGAAGAGCGGGCTTGTGAAGCGGTTCGCATTGATGCGGGCGCGGATTTCCTTCAGCTGTGATGGGTCCAGAGCATGGGCAACGGCCTGATCCACATAAGCCGCTTCGTTTTCGGCAATCAATTCCGGTGTTCCGATCGCGTGTAGCAGGCTTTCACTGACGCGCGATGCGAAATTGGTGCCCTTTATCGTCAGAACGGGCAGGCCGGACCAAAGCTGTTCCGAGGTCGTCGTATGTCCGTTGACCGGGAATGTATCGAGCCCGAGATCAGCGACGGTGATACGATTGAGGTGAAGTTCAAACTCCAGCTTGCCCATGAAGAAGACGCGCTTTGCGGAAATTCCCATGGCGATGAACTTGGCGAGGATATTCGTCTTGCTATCCTGGCTGTTGTGCAAAATCCAGATCACGCTGTTGGGTGCGCGCTTCAGAATGTCACACCAGAGCTCCACCGTGCGTGGCGTGATCTTACGGTTTGCGTTGAACGACGCGAAAACGAAGGCGTCTTCCGGCAGACCGACATCGCCACGACTGATCTGTTTCGCAAGGGGTCGATTGATGGGATCGTTGGGCTGGTAGCTGTCCGGCAGGCGGACGAATTTTTCGTAGTAATGGGGCTTTGAGCTGTCTGGCAGCACATGATGGTCGCCGATGACGTAGTCCAGATCGACATTGACTGTCGAGCCTGGAAAGCCAATCCACGCCACCTGCACGGGAGCTGCACCCATGTTCAGGATGGCCGTGCGGTTGCCAGCCGTGTGACCTTTCAGGTCAACGAGGATATCGATGTTACGCGCCTTGATTTCGGCGAGGGCCTCTTCGTTGGTCATGTCTCTGATGGTGACGACATTGCCCCACAAGGCGCGATCGGCCTGGTTTGTCTTCAGCAGATCCGGATCTGAATGGCAAAACAGGGTGACCTCAAAGCGGTCGCGGTCGTGCAGTTCAAGAACCCGACGAATAAGCTTCATGGTGGCGTGTTTGTCGAACAAGTCGGAAGAGAGATAGCCGATCCGGATCTTCTGTCCCCACTCATGCGGCATCTGATGCCGTTTGGCGGTCATCTCTGGCGTGAAAGCAGGGGTATTGCTGCGCGCCAGCTGGTTGATGTGTTCGTTATCGCTCCAATGGATATTGAAGAACGTGCCATCGAGTGAGATGAAGGACGTATCTCCAGCGGCAACGGCGGCATCGATTATGGGTTGGTGCTTTTCGATCGCATCGAACTTGCTGTGTTCGCGGCAGAACACGAGATACATCAGGCGAACGGCCTGCTGGCGCGGCAACTTCGCCAAAAGCAGGCGCGCGGTCTCGATGTCCTTCGGATCGAACAAATCCCAGGTCGTGATAGCGATCCGCGCACCAAGCTTGATGTGCTCGATGGTGTCGCTTTTCATCAAGATATTTTTGAGAGCCCGGGCAATGCGCGGCTCGCCACGCTCCAGCAGGACTGTTCCGACGATATAGGTGATATCGGGGTATTTGTGGAATTTGTGGATCAGCTTGTTGGACAGCGCGAGCGCTTTGTCTTTTTGTCCGCAGTCGAAGTAGAGTTTGATGCTTTCGACGAGATAGCTCTCGGCGTCCATACCGTCCTGTTGATATGCGAGTTCGTAAGATGTCGCGGCCTGCTCAGGCATTCCGATCCGTAAACAGGTTTTCGCCAGCAGCGCATAGGTGCGCGCATCGCGTTTTGTGTCGATCAGCTGGTTCAGCGTCGAAAGAGCCTCCGTGTATTGGCCCGTCTTGAAATGTTTCGATGCGGCGGAATAGCTGATTTCGTTTAACATTTGTCTCGTTCTATCCTCTTGCCGTCTTTGTTTTGGGACGCTAGCCCGTGACGGACGCAGATCTTGGCGATTTAGAGTTTTGATAGATACTGCACGAACCTTGCTTGAAACAGGTCTGCTTGCGCCTTGCCTGCTTCATTGTGGTTAACCCCTGTCTCAGGCCATTTGCGCAACATTAACCAACAAAATCGACGGGTCTGGGGATATCCCTGAAATTAAGAACTTGGAAATGCTTGCCGCGCATTTTGAACCTGCGTGGCGGGTTTGGTGTCCAGTAGAAAACGGAACCGAGTGGCATGATGCCGAACCGTTCGCGCCGGTACTCGTAATCCGGCATGTCCCTCTCTTGTACCGCGTTTTAAGGGGCAACTTATGTCTAGCATCAACTTCAATTCCAGCGCCAGCTCTGCTCTCCAGACTTTGCGTAGCATCAATAACGACCTCGGCAAGACCCAGGATCGCGTTTCCACCGGCCTGAAAATCGGCGACGCTTCCGACGGTGCTGCATACTGGTCCATCTCGACCACGATGAAGTCCGACAACAAGGCACTCGGCGCAGCAACTGACGCACTCGGCGTTGGCGCAGCCAAGGTAGACACAGCCTACGCGGCCATGGACAGCTCGATTGACGTCGTCAACGAAATCAAGGCAAAGCTGACAACCGCCAGCGAAACATCTGTCGATAAAGAGCAGGTTCAGCTCGAAATCACTAAGCTTCAGGAGCAGCTGACAGCTATCGGTCAGGCAGCTTCGTTCAACGGTGAGAACTGGGCTGTTCAGTCTTCCGACAGCTCGACGACAACCGTTGTTGACGGCTTCATTCGCAACACATCTGGCGCGGTCAAGGTCACAACAGCGACCTTCGACTCTGGTTCCTACGCAATGTTCTCGACCATTGCCGGTGGCGTTGGCAGCGGTGGCATTCTGTCTGCCGTCATGACCATCGCTCTCACAAGCGTATCGACGCAGGGCCAGATTGACGCTTTCCTGACCACGGTTGAAACTGCACTTGGCTCGCTGACGAAGGGTGCAGCTGCCCTCGGTGCTCTTTCGACACGTATCGATCTTCAGGACGAGTATTCCAGCAAGCTGAGCGATGCCATGGAAGCCGGTATCAGCCGTCTGGTTGACGCTGACATGGAAGAAGAATCGGCAAAGCTGTCGGCTCTCCAGACACAGCAGCAGCTGGCTATCCAGTCGCTGTCCATCGCCAACTCTTCGTCTTCGAACATTATTTCTCTGTTCCGTTAAGACGATTACGGCAACTGAAAAAACTGGCCGGACCGCGAGGTCCGGCCTTTTGCGTTTTGGTTCGTTAACAAAGTATTACTCATTTTATTTAGAAATTAACTAAATTTTTATACAATGTTTGGAAGTCCTTAACCTTAATGATGTTAGATCGGGTTATCGAAACGACGGCCGGAAGTTAACTATAGTATTCGGCAGGCATGACGCTGATCGTTGTTCACCGGTGAACCCGGGATGTCCCTTCAACTATACTTGCCAAAGGGGCAATTAATACTATGACCAGTATCTTGACTAACACATCTGCCATGTCTGCTTTGCAGACTCTCCGCACAATCAATTCTGACCTTTCCACGACACAGGACCGCGTTTCGTCCGGTCAAAAGGTTGGCAAAGCTGCTGATAACGTCGCCTACTGGTCGATTTCCACGACGATGAACTCCGACAACAAAGCGCTCAACGCTGCGACGGATGCTCTGGGCGTTGGTGCTGCCAAGGTTGATACTGCCTATGCCGCCATGGACAGCTCGATCGACGTCGTCAACGAAATCAAAGCGAAGCTGACAACCGCCAGCGAAACATCTGTCGACAAAGAGCAGGTTCAGCTTGAAATCACCAAGTTGCAGGAACAGCTGACAGCTATCGGCCAGGCCGCTTCGTTCAACGGTGAAAACTGGGCTGTTCAGGGTGACACATCCTCCCAGACGACTGTTGTTGATGGCTTTATCCGTGACTCCGTTGGCTCCGTTAAGGTTACGACTGCGACCTTCAACGCTGGCTCCTACGCAATGTTCTCGACCATTGCCGGTGGCGTTGGCAGCGGTGGCATTCTGTCTGCCGTCATGACCATCGCTCTCACAAGCGTATCGACACAGGGCGAAATCGATGCCTTCCTCACGACTGTTCAGACCGCTCTGGATGGCCTGACGGACGGTGCAGCTGCTCTCGGCGCTCTCTCTTCGCGTATCGACATGCAGGATGACTATTCCAGCAAGCTGAGCGATGCGATTGAAGCTGGCGTAAGCCGTCTTGTCGACGCTGACATGGAAGAAGAATCTGCACGTCTTTCGGCTCTTCAGACCCAGCAGCAGCTGGCCGTCCAGTCGCTGTCGATTGCCAACTCTTCTTCGCAGAACATCATGACCCTCTTCAGAGGTTAATGATTTTCAAATTGAACGAAAAAGCCGCGCTTTTGCGCGGCTTTTTTTTTGGAAAATTAACGAGGAGAGAATTGAGAATTTTCCAATATTAACAGTATGTTATCAGATATTAACAGTGATTTTCCGCCTTAATCTTCCATTCATGTAAGTAAAAAAAGCCCTACGATTAAACCTTTGTTAACCATAAACCTGTTTTCTGTGGTCATCGAAACAGCGCACCGAACAATTGGGTCGGTAAGCATGAAGCTGACTGCCGCGTTTCCCGGCCTGACCGGAATGTCTCTTCTTAAAGAATTGCCAAAGGGGCGCCCTGAAGATGACCAGTATTTTGACAAACACCTCTGCAATGTCTGCTCTTCAGACGCTGCGCTCGATTAATTCAGACCTTTCCGGCACACAGGACCGCGTTTCGTCCGGTTACCGCGTTGCCCAGGCGAAAGACAACGTAGCTTATTGGTCCATTTCGACCACGATGAACTCCGACAATAAAGCGCTGAATGCCGCTTCGGACGCTCTGGGTGTTGGCGCTGCAAAGGTCGATACCGCCTATGCGGCCATGGAAAGCGCGATCAGCGCCGTCGACAATATCAAGGCAAAGCTGGTCACCGCCTCCGAAGAATCGACAGACAAAGACCAGATTCAGCTGGAAATCGGCAAGCTTCAGGAACAGCTTTCCGCTATCGCCCAGGGTGCTTCGTTCTCCGGTGAAAACTGGATGGTGGCCGGTGATACGACCCAGGCAAGCGTTGTCGATGGCTTTATCCGCACCTCCGATGGCGGCGTAAGCGTCACCACGGCGAAATTTAACATCGGTTCCTACGCCATGTTTGGCACCATCAATGCCGACGGTGTGGGGGAAGCAGGTATCCTCGGCAGCATCATGAGCGTGCAGCTGACCAGTGCTTCGACGCAGGGCGACATTGACGCCTTTATGGACATCGTCGAAACCGCGATGAGCGGACTGACGGACTCTGCTGCAGCCATCGGCGCGCTTCAGACCCGTATCGATTTGCAGGATTCTTATTCCGCCAAGTTGTCGGATGCGATCGAAGCCGGTGTGAGCCGTCTGGTCGACGCCGATATGGAAGAGGAATCGGCCAAGCTGTCGGCACTCCAGACGCAGCAGCAGTTGGCGATCCAGTCGCTCTCGATTGCAAACTCCAGCGCCTCCAACATCATGTCGCTCTTCCAGCAGTAAAATATATTTTTTCAACATCAGAACCGCGCCCTCTGAAAAGGAGGCGCGGTTTTTTCATGTCGGTGGTCCGTCAAGACGCAATAGCGTGTCACCGGCCCCATCACGCAAGTTTCGCTATAGCTTGGGCTTGTATATGGCTTGTAACGGGATTCACATTTCGTTAACCCTAAGCCATGCAGCGATCATATCGCTTCGCACCTATGCCTCTTCATGATGAGAGCGCGGCTTTCGCCAGATAATCTGGCATGTCCTATTACTCCCTGCCCAATGTAGGTACCATGACCAAGATCATCTCCTCCGGCACCGTGCAGAGTGCACTTCAGACGCTTTTGTTTAGCGATGACACCCTGCAGAAAACGCAGGAACGCGTCACGTCCGGTTACAAGATAGCGTCTGCGGCGGATAATTCCGGGTACTGGTCGACGGCCACAAACATCAAGTCGGATTCAAGTGTTTTGACAAGCGTTGGCGATGCCCTCAATCTTGGCGCATCCAAGGCCGATACGGCCTATGAAGCGGTAACGTCTTTGATTGGTGTGGTCGATCAGATCATGACGCAATTGACGACGGCATATGAGCCGGGTGCGGACAGAGGACAAATCGACGGCGCGATCAGTGCGCTGAAAAACAACCTTCAGTCCGTGTCGCAGGCCGCCAGTTTCTCGGGCGACAATTGGCTGTACAACACCGCTGAACAGCTTCCCGACACCAAGTCCGTGCCGTTTTCGTTTCACAAGGATGTGTCCGGCGCGATTTCCCTGCAATATCTGAGCGTTGACACCACCCAGACCACAATGGTGGATACCAGCGACGCAAGCAGGGGTTTGCTCACCGCAGGCATTGACGCCAGTGCGCGTAATCCCGACGTCACCTCTCCCGCGCGAGAATACTATCTCCTGGATGCGGGATCAGCGAGCGGAGTGACCGGTACGGAAATCGCCGTTTCGGACACGACGACGAATGATGAACTGGATGACATGGTTTATGTCGTTGGCCAATTGCAGAAAAAGCTGAATGAGCTGGGAGGCTCTCTCGGTACGATGTCGAACCGGATGGACCAGCAAACCACGTTTGTCAGTTCGCTGAAAGATTCTATGGATAAAAGCGTGAGCCGCTTGGTCGACGCCGACATGGAAGAAGAGTCGACAAAGCTGACGGCATACAAGACGCAGCGTGATTTGGCAGTGGAGGTGGTGTCCATGGCGAACAACCATCGCAAGAGCATAGCGACTCTCTTCGGATGATGTGCGGTGGGGTTCATCCTCGCACAAGTTTGAACCTCTACTTTCGGACACTGAATTGCTGCCGGGTTTTCGCGCTCTCACGGAAAGTGCGACGTCGCTCCGCTGGCTGTATCTAAATGCCTTGGATTATTTCATGACTCTCTTCTCCATAGAAAAGACAAGCGCGATATTGGGCGAGGTGCGGCTATGAGCGGAGCGCTAGCGAAATATCTCAAGGACTTCAGCCAGTTCGTCCCGCCGCCTGAAGCACCAAGCGTATTCGAGCCCGAGACATCCGTATCTTCCTTTGAAAGTGCCTGGCTGCCGGAACCCGAAATCGCCATCGATCTCGATGAGGAAAAGCGCAAAGCTTTTGCCGAAGGCGAAGAAACGGGCAAACGGGAACAGCTTCTCAGCCAAGAGGCTGAACTGGAGGCACTGCGCGCCCTTCACAGCAAAGAGCTGGAGGCGATGCAGACTCGCTACGAGGATGAGATTGCAACGCATCTGGCTACGTCTGTCATATCCATGAAGCAGGCGATTGCCGGAAATGTCGAGGCAGCCTGTTTTCGCCTGTTCGCCTTGGTGATGGAGCGGGAGCTCGCGAAAACGACTGCCGCAGATATTTCAGCCGAGATCACTCGTGAGATTGAAGGCGGGTATGCTGGGACGATCAAGATCACCGGTCCAGAGCATCTCTTGTCCAAAATCCGCGACGATTTAGGCCCGGTCGACAATCAGGTCGATTACGACGAGTCAGACGATATTGATATTAAAGTTCAACTGGATAGCTCAGTCTTAATGACGAGACTGGCGGAGTTCTTCCAGAACGCACGGGGTTTGGCTGATGAGTGAAGGCGAAAATCACCATCACGGCAAAAATGAAATCATCATCGTCAAGCGTCACAAGGGTGACCACGACGGTGCGCATGGTGGTGCCTGGAAAATCGCCTATGCGGACTTCATGACCGCTATGATGGCCTTTTTCCTTGTGATGTGGCTGGTCAATGCCGCCAACGAGGAAACCAAGGCCTCAGTCGCCAGCTATTTCAATCCGATCAAGCTGACGGACGAGAAGCCCGCCGACAAGGGAATGAAGCAGCCGGCAAAGACGGCAAAGGGCGAGGATTCGCAGCAAAAATCCGATACCAAAGCCGAAAAGTCTCACGATGCTGCCGCAGCGGCCAGCGGCGATGACATGACATCGTCTTCTGGCGACAAAACGGCCTATTCCGAAGCCGCGTTTTTCGAAAACCCTTACGCGGTTCTGGCTGAAATCGCGCAGGAAGTCGGACAGCAGGCCAATGTCAGCGCCAAGGGCGAGGGCGGTGCCAGCAATTCCGGTCCATCGACCGGCGCGTCCGGCGGTGAGGCCTATCGCGACCCGTTCGATCCGGACTTCTGGAGCAAACAGGTTGACGTGCGCCCCGATCAGGGCGGCATAGCGATCCAGGATACGGCTCTGCCTGAAAAGGCACAAAAGAAAACGGATCCAAAAGCGGTGGTCGCGTCACAGGACATGGCCAGTGTGATCAATGACAGCGAACCGTCTCCGCCTTTGAAGGCCACGGATGTCAAGGCGCAGAAGGTCGATCCGGGCTCGGTCGATGAGATAGGCGAACCGTCTTCGAAACAAAGCAAGACGAAGGTTGGGAAAACAGACGCTTCTGCAAAATCGACAGCAGATGCCGCGCAGGAAAAGACGACGGAGGAATTGCGCGACGAGATTGCCCAGCAGGTCTCCGGTGTTGCTGGCAAACTGGCCGAAGGCATCGTCGTCACACCGGCAGAAGGCGGAACTCTGATCACGATTTCTGAAAAGGCCAATACTGCCATGTTCGGTATCGGCTCTGCCGTGCCGCAAAAAGATCTCGTGCTGGCCATGGAAAAAATCGGCCAAGTTCTGAGCAAGCAGAAAGGTGCTATCGTCATTCGCGGACACACGGATGCGCGGCCCTACAGCAGTGACGGTAAAGACAACTGGACGCTGTCGATGGATCGCGCTCACGCGGCTTACTTCATGTTGTCTCGCGGAGGCTTAGACGAGACGCGCATCAAGCAATTGTCCGGCTTTGCCGACCGGCGTCTGCAAACCTCAGACGATCCGCTGAATGGTGCAAACCGTCGCATCGAAATATTGCTAGAGGATAGTTGAGGCAGCGGATGATGAAATCGACCCGCATTGCTGTCTTGTTTCTGGGTATTCCGTGGCTGGCCAGCGCCAGTCACGGATACGCTCAGAGCGATCTGCCGCCGGCCAAAATCCTGCGATCCCTCCAGTTCGTTCAGGACTCGGTCGTCATGGGCGATCACTCCGCGCGGGAGATGCAGAAATATCTTCTGGAAACCATCGACTCGACCTTAAGAACGGCCGACGCGTCGATCTTCGAGGATTCACGAAATGCGGATGCGGCGCTCGCCTACATCATGAGTGGCGGCAACCCGCAAACGCTTGATTATCTCGTTGCGCGCGACGTTCAGGGACATTTCGATTCCCGCGTCATCAACGTTCTGCAGAAATATTTCAACGGGCGCGGCGTGCAAGTCGAAAAGATCATCACCGATATTCTTCCCGAATATCGCAAGGGTGTTCTCGGCCCGTATCTGATGCTGATTGCTGGCAACATTGCCGTCACCAGAGATCCCGCGGCGTCGCTTGTTTTCTTCGATGATGCGCGTCTTACGGCACCCGGTACGATAATCGAAGAGGCTGCGTTGCGGCGATCGATCATCGCGATGATACAGACCAAGCAGCACGAAAAGACCCTCGAATACGTTCGAAAATATGCAGTGAGATTTCTGCATTCGCCCTACGCATCACAGTTCGCCGATCTCTTCGTAAGTTTCGTTGTCGAAAGCTTCGGGTCGGTTTCCAAGGATAACATCACGGAAATCGCGGATTTGATGGATCCCGAACGGGCCGAGGAAATCTATCTGCGCATCGCGCGTCAGGCCTCTTTACGAGGCCAGGTCGAGCTGGCGCGTTTTGCGACGGACGAGGCGAAGGCGCTGACATCACAGACTGGCGATACCTCGCGGGCACCTCTGTCGGCGCTGTATTCCGGCCTGGCAGACGTTCCAAGCGGCGCCGTCCATAGTGCCAGCGAGACGCTGGCGAGCATACCCAACGACGAACTGTCTTCGCGCGATCTTGCGCTCCGTGATGCAGCCAGATCGATTGCCGAACAAATCGTAAGAGCGCCGGCCTCTGCAAGCCCGCCGGAAGGCATTGGGGCAGGCCTGGCAGATGATGGCAAGCCTGTCTTGCAGGCCAGCAATGATGATGCCGACCCACAGAAACAGTCAGGGCAGGCCGTTGCTGGAGCACCTTTGAGAGAATTCTTCGACAAGAGCCGCGCTCGCTTGAACGAGATCGATTCCTTGCTGGAGCAGGAGGAGAGATAGAATGAATGTCTTAAAGACTATTCCCGGTAATGCTGAGATTGTCAGTCAGGCGAGCCGTCAGGACAGAGATAGCTCGTCGAAGCGGGGAGGATCGGGCTTTTCCGATACGCTCGACAAGGCCGCTCCTTCCAAGCAGGCTCCGGCCAGCAAATCTGCAAATAGCAATGTCGACGCTGCACAACCGGCAACGGCTACCCAGCCCGATACCGCAGAGACGCCTGTCGTCGCTGCACCGACTGCGGCCGTCAACAAGACCATCACCACGCCGGGAATCTTTCTCGAGGCAACGAACGCTACAGTCGTTCCGCCAACCACACAGCCGGCGATACCTGTTCCGTTCGATGGGCTTCAGAATGCCAAAACCGTGCAGGCTGGCCCGGTCGCTATCGCGCCGCTCCTTGAGGCCACGGATGAAACTGTGCCGCTGCCGGTGATGAGCGATTTGGCGAAGCTCGTCACTGCATTGAGTAAGACATCTGCTTCCTCTGCACTTTCTGAAACGGACGGTACTGTCGAGAGTGGCGACGATGTGGATGATGTGGATGTTGCCTTGCCCGAGGCCTCCAGCCAGAACAACGATCTTTTGACGCTGCTTGCTTCGACAGTGATGCCGATCGAGCAAACCACCCAGCAGAACGCACCTCCGGCCCGCGGTGATGGAAACTCCGCATTGGGTACCGTGTCAGGCGCGGCGCTTGGTGGTGAGCCGATCGATGAAAGCGCGACGACCAGTTCAACGGTCGTGCGATTGCAGAAGCAGGATGCGTCGGCTCTCGATCTCCATTTCGAGACTAGCGAGGATGGATCTGCGAAGGTCGACGTATCGAAGGCTTCAGGTGATGTTGCCGATGTTGTGCAGGTGGTGGAGAGCAGACGATTTGTAGGATTGGCACCGACATCCAACGCAGCAAGCATCACGACGGCGATGGCGACTGACCCGGAATGGGCCACAGCCATGTCCGGCCAGACGAGCAACTCTCCGATGATCTCGAGCACAGGGCAGGTCGTCCACGTCTTGAAGATCCAGATGACACCCGTGGACCTGGGGCACGTTACCGCCGCCATGAAACTGGTCGGAGATGAGCTCAGCGTGCAGCTGACCGCACACACGCTCAAGGGTTATAGCGAGCTCCAAAAGGATAGCTCCGGCATTCTGGATGCATTGAAATCACAGGGCTTTACCGTGGAACAGGTAACGGTAACCCTTGCCAGCGGTGCGGACCGGCAGGACAGCGGTACCAACAATAACCGCCAGTCCGCGGATACGGGCCAGCAGGGTGCGCAACAAGGGCAGCGCGGCCATGAAGAAAAGCAACAGGAACAGTTCTATCGGCAGCCGGGAAGCAACGCCAGAGAGGAGACCATCAGCCATGAAAGCGTTTCACGCCCTGAAGTACCTGCTCGCGTTGCCAGTGCTCGTCCTGACCACGTTTACCTGTGAGGCTTCTCAACCGGTCAACACGGTCGATTGCGAACGGCAAATACATGCTGCGGCAGATCGCTACGGGATACCGGAAGGTATTCTCTATTCGGTCGGACTGACTGAAACGGGACGCAAGGGCTCTCTGAGCCCCTATGCCATCAACATTGAGGGCAAAGCGTATTTCCCCGAAAATCTGCCGGCTGCCTACCGCTTGGTCGAAGATGCCCAACGGAGCGGCGCGAAGCTGATCGACATCGGTTGCATGCAGATCAACGTCTATTTCCACGGTGCGGAATTCAACTCCGTTGCGGAAATGTTCGACCCCTCCAAGAACGTCGCTTACGCCGCACAGTTCTTAAAACGGCTCCATGATCGTCATGACACATGGACGATGGCAGTCGCCAGATATCATGCGGGACCCAATAATGACCCCGCCCAACAGCGTTATGTTTGCCGGGTCATCAGCAATTTGATCGCCACGGGGTATGGCCAGTGGACTGCCAATGCGAGAAATTTCTGCTTGGGCTGAGCAACCAAAAGTTGAGTATGGTTCAATTAACCAGACCTTAAACAAATGCGGCGAGATTCTGACAAAAAAGGCAAGGCAAGCGCTAAGTGGGTTGACTCGCACTTTTCCCCCGAAAAAATATCCTTAATTTTGGAATGGCATACTATATATAGATCAAATCGGGACAATATGGTTAATCAATTATTAATTAATGTCTGTGATTTTTTGTAGTTGTGAGAGATTCCCGC
This sequence comes from Agrobacterium rosae, assembly GCF_002915175.1. Taxonomy (GTDB): domain Bacteria; phylum Pseudomonadota; class Alphaproteobacteria; order Rhizobiales; family Rhizobiaceae; genus Agrobacterium; species Agrobacterium rosae. Next base: position 59,245 of record NZ_NXEJ01000010.1, read on the forward strand.
GATTCGTACACCCTAGCATGTAGATTGGCTACACTGATTCGGAGGCGGACGAATGATCGTGGTAGTTGATGAGCGGAAGCTTGTTAAGGACGGGTACACAGCCCTTTTTGGGCGCGAGGGAATTCCCTCAACTGGATTTGATCCAGCTGAATTTGGCGAATGGGTAAACACGGCAGCGGACTCAGATATTGCGGCAATCGAAGCGTTCTTGATCGGTCAGGCGGAAGCAACTCACGAGTTGCCGCGGGCTATTCGTGATCGTTCTCAGGCACCGGTGATTGCGGTCAGCGACCATCATTCTTTGGATGCTACCCTGGCGCTGTTTGACTCGGGCGTGGACGATGTCGTCCGCAAACCGGTACATCCACGTGAAATACTTGCTCGCGCGGCAGCTATTCGCCGTCGCCTGTCGGTTCTCACGCATTTCACAGATGCTGGACCGATCCGGGTATTCTCGGATGGACGCGATCCAGAGGTGAGCGGTGAAGTTTTCCCATTGCCGCGCCGTGAGCGCCGAATTCTCGAGTATTTAATCGCAAACCGCGGACGTCGCGTTTCGAAAGCACAGATTTTCAACGCTATTTACGGTATTTTCGATGAGGAAGTCGAAGAGAACGTCGTTGAGAGCCACATAAGCAAGCTGCGCAAGAAACTGCGCAAGAAGCTAGGCTTCGACCCGATCGATTCTAAAAGGTTTCTTGGTTACTGCATCGATTGGGCGTGACTATACGCCTCTAAATCTTTGAGTTTATTCCGAAATCAACTCTGCAAGTCCCGCGCCGCATCTCCAAAAGAGTGCGGCGTTATTCGTTTCGCCTGGGCGGAGGCGACAATCGAGATGCTTTAATTTCAACACTAACGGCAGGTCTCGAAAAAGGTTCCACGATAAATTTTATTTTCTTCGGCTTTTCTAACAGAGAGAAAAACAGACAGCCTCACGCAAGGCCCACATCCTAACTTTGGTACAGATAAGAACAGAGGATTCGAGATGAGCCTTTTTGGAACGATGAAAACTGCCGTGTCCGGCATGAATGCACAATCAAACAAGCTGGGCACTGTCGGCGACAACATCGCGAATTCCAGCACGACCGGCTACAAGAGCGCATCGACTGCTTTCTCTTCGCTCGTCTTGTCCTCCAGCGGCGGTAACTACAATTCCGGCGGCGTCGATACCAACGTAAAGTACTCGATCTCCCAACAGGGCGCGGCGGTGGCCACGCAATCGTCAACGGACCTTGCGATCAATGGTGATGGCTTCTTCGTTGTTCAGGATACGGCCGGCAATATCTACCTGACGCGTTCCGGCTCATTTACTGCCGACGATAGCGGTAACCTCGTCAACAGTGCCGGCTTCACACTTCTCGGCTATGAATATACAGGCACCACACCAACCACTGTCATCAACAGCTATGACGGTCTTGTTCCAGTCAACGTTTCGGCCAACGGCATGACGGCAACGCCTTCGACCTCCGGTTCGCTGACGGGCAACCTGAGCGATTCCGCTCCGGTCGTGGATCCCGCGAACCTCCCGAGTGATAAAGATGCGACCGTGGTTGTTGATCAAATCAGCACGTTGAAGACGTCGGTCACCGGTTATGACGCTCTCGGCAACGAAATCAAATATGATTTCTATTTTTCCAAGACGGCAGACAACGAGTGGGAAGTTAGCGTGTACGATGCGAAATATGCATCCAGCACCGGCTCCTTCCCTTATTCTCAGGACCCCTTAGTCGCTGGTGAGCCGATGTCTTTTGACCCCGATACGAAGACTTTTGATCTGTCGAGTGTCGTCATCGACGACCCGAACAATGACACCAGCATCACGATCGACTTGTCCGGCATGACGCAGTTCGCGGCAACTAAGTCGACAATGGAACAAGGTAATGTAAACGGTAACCCGGCTGAGCAGGTACAGTCCATCTCCATTACTGCCGATGGCACCGTCTACGCAACTTATGCCAAGTCCTCTGCCCGCGCTCTTTTCCAGATCCCGCTGGCCGATGTCGCAAGCCCGGACAACTTGTCAGTCCTTTCAGGAAACGTTTTCCAGACAAGCGCAGACTCCGGCGTCGTGACGCTCGGTTTCGCCGGCCAAACAGGTTTCGGTACGATCGCCTCCAAGCAGCTCGAGTCTTCGAACGTGGATATCGCCACCGAGTTGACGGAAATGATCCAGGCGCAACGCAGCTACACAGCCAATTCCAAGGTATTCCAGACGGGTTCCGATCTGATGGAAACTCTTATCAACTTGGTACGATAACAGTTTTAAAGGACGGGTGAATGTCGCTTGCTTCGGCGCTTAATACGACAAAGGCAACTCTGAGCAACACTGCTGTTCAGACCGGTGTCCTTTCGAACAACATTTCGAATGCCAGCACCGCTGATTACAATCGCCGCACTGCGATCACGACCACGAACGCCACAACAGGCGCAATCACGGTCAAAATCGAACGTACGGAAGATACTGCGCTTTTGAAGCAGGCACTGTCGGCGACATCTGACGACGCAGGCAGACAGACGTTCCTCGATGGCATGAACTCGCTCAGCGTCGTCTTGGGTGGCACCGAATATACCGCAGCGCCCTCCACTTACCTCGCTGCCTTTCAGGACGCTTTGCAGACCTATGCGGCTTCACCAAGTGATGTGACATTGGCCTCCGCGGCGATCAGCGCCGCGACCGATGTCGCAAACTCCTTGAATACATCGACGCAGTCAGTTCAGCAGCTCAGAGCGGATGCTGATGGTGAAATCGCCACGACCGTCGGCACACTCAACAAGCTTCTGTCCCAATTCGAGCAGGCCAACAATGCCGTGACCTCTGCCACGGCCACCGGTAACGATCCGAACAACGCGCTCGACCAGCGTGAAGGCATTCTCAAGCAGATTTCGGGGATCGTCGGCATCTCGACTGCGGTTCGCTCGAATAACGACATCGCTATCTACACAAGCGACGGTACGACGCTGTTCGAAACGACAGCGAGAAAAGTGTCGTTTGACTCGATGACCGCCTATGACGCCAGCGCCACCGGTAGCAACATCTACATCGATGGCGTCGCCGTAAAGATGGGCGAGGGCAGCAACACGACGGCTAAGGGCAGCCTTCCGGCACTTTTACAGCTGCGTGATCAGGTCTACCCAAATTATCAGGCGCAGTTGGATGAGATCGCGCGCAGCGTGATGGGTGCCTTTGCTGAAACAGACGGTAACGGCGACGCAATCGCTGGACTGTTCACGACCAAGGATGGTTCGGACGTTGATTTTTCGACTGCCGAGATCATTCCAGGTCTGGCAGGTTTGATCAGCGTGTCAGCCGATGCCACTGCGACGCCGACCAAGCTTCGTGACGGCAGCATTGCTGGCGATAGCCCCAATGTCGATGGTTCGACCGGTTACTCTGAGCTTTTGTATAAGTACGCTGCCAATCTCAACACGCAGGTCGAATTCGATCCCAAGGCAGGGATATCCACGAATGTCACCTTGCTGAGTTTCGCCACGGACTCTGCTGGCTGGGTAGAAGAATATCGTAGCAACGCGACGACGGCTGCAGAAAGCTCGTCGGCCATGTTGAACAAGTCGACCGAAGCCTATTCCAACTCGACAGGCGTCAACCTTGATGAGGAGCTGATCCAGATGCTGGATATCGAGCAATCCTACAAGGCTGCCGCAAAACTGATGTCGACGATTGACGAGCTTTTGAAGACGCTGATGGAGGCTGCGAACTGATATGAAGACCACACCCATTTCTTCTCAATCCATTAGCAATGCCATGCAGTTGACCGTCACCAATGCGCAGACGGAAATCACGAAATTGCAGACGGAAGCCGTGACCGGCACATATGCGGACGTTGGTCTGGAGCTTGGAACGCGCACATCCACCAGTCTGGATTACACGCGTGAAAGTGCTCGTCTCCAGTCGATCATGGATGCCAATTCCATCGCCGAGCAACGCATGGATGCTTCGCAGCTCGCCATGGAAAACATGTCGGCCTCGGCGCAGAGCCTTCTGAACTCGGTCATTGCCCTCAGCGGTAACAACGATGCCAGCAGTCTGAGCGTTGCCAAGACGACGGCGATGTCCACTTTGGAAAATTTCGTCAGCTATTCGAACACCGCTGTAAACGGCGAATATCTCTTCTCTGGCATCAATACGGACGCGCAGACGCTGGGTGACACGTTCATCACTGATATCGCCGACGATTTCAACGCTCAGTTCTCGGCCCAGTTTCCTGATCCGTCTGCGGTCACCGCCGACGAGATGAAGACGTTTCTGACGGACTATCAGGACAGCTTCGACTGGCCGTCATGGACAGGTGCGTCCGAGACGACCATGAGCAGCCGCATTAGTACTTCGGAAACCGTATCTACATCCACCACGGCCAATTCCGATGGTTTCAAAAGCCTTGTACTCGCAGGTGTGATATCGTCTCAGCTGGTAAACTCTGGATTGAGCGCAAGTGCGCTATCCGTCGTCAATGACACGACTACGAGCCTCGCTGGTTCTGCAATTTCCGGCATCGATACCCAGCGTTCGAAAATTGGCCTGTCCCAGGAACGAGTGGAAAAGGCGAATACCTACATGAGTTCTCAGAAGACCATCATCGACACTCAACTGACCAACCTTGTTGGCGTTGATACCTATGAGGCCTCGACGCGTCTGACCGAGCTTATGAATCAGGTCGAGACATCTTACTCGATCACGTCGAAAATACAGGGCCTGAGCCTGGTAAACTATCTCTAGTGAAAACAGAAAACACCCATGACAGGTGGCAGTTAAGACCATGAAGGAAAGATGAATGTTCCAGTTTTCATATGCGGAGATAATGGAGGATGACCCCAATATCGCCCGCGATAGAGAAAGACAGGTTCTCGACAGGTCGATCGAACTTCTCGCCATCGCCAAAGAGCGCGATCAATACGGCAAGGACGGGATCGAAGCAATTTTTTACACGAGACGTGTTTGGACCAGGCTTATCGACGACCTTAAGCAGCCTGAGAATGAGCTTCCCGTTGAACTAAAAGCCAACCTGATTTCCATCGCTATCTGGATTCTTAGAGAGTGCGAGCAAATACGCAAACGTAAATCCAAGAATTATCAGGGCATAATCGACGTTACAACCATCATCAAGGATGGATTAAAATGAAAAGCACGCTGCGCATCTCTTTGAAGTCTGGGGAAAAAATCTTCATCAACGGCGCTGTTCTGCGCGTTGACAGGAAAGTGTCTCTGGAGTTCCTCAATGACGTGACCTTCCTTCTGGAAAATCACGTTCTTCAACTCGAAGACACCACGACACCTTTGCGGCAGCTCTATTTCATCGTCCAGATGATGCTGATCAATCCGGAAGGCAAGGAGCAGTCACTCTCGCTGTTCCGCAAATCGATCACCATGTTGCTGACAACCTTCAAGAACGAAGAAATTCGCTCTGAACTGAAGCGGATTGATGCGACGGTATCGTCCGGCCGTCCTTTCGACGCGCTCAAGACCATTCGTGGCCTTTATGCGAAGGAAGAAGCCATTCTCAACAGCCATGAAATCACACCTGCGGTGGTCAATGAACTGAGACGGGAAATCGCACCATGGTAGACAGCGTCACAAGCACAACAGCGACGACGACAGCAGCAACGACGGCGGCCTCCAAGTCCGATTCGAAAGCTGCAACACTGGACTACGATAACTTTCTGCAGCTTTTGATCGCGCAGATGAAGAACCAGGATCCGACGGATCCGATGGACGCCAGTGAACAGGTCGCGCAGCTCGCGACCTTCTCCCAGGTCGAACAGACGATCAAGACGAACACCAATCTTGAAAATCTGATCTCTATCAATACCCTCTCGAACGCATCGTCTTATATCGGCAAGACATTGACGAGTGCGGACGAAAAGACGACGGGTGTCGTTGCTTCGGTGAAGGTGACGTCTGACGGTCTTACGGCGACCACAACAACTGGTGGCACGATCGTCATCGGCTCAGGCATCAAAATCGCGGATACCGCAACGACCGCGTCTTAACGGCTGATCGCGAATCATATACCGCTCTATCCAGACGGAAACGGCGTCACTGAAATTTTGATTTCTCAATTCGGCTTCGTGACGCCGATTGGATCGAGCGGACTGAAATGAATGAGGCCGACGCTCTCGACATCATGCAAAATGCGATCTGGACTGTCCTGATTGCATCCGGTCCTGCGGTATCGGCTGCCATGGCAGTCGGTATCATCATCGCGCTCATTCAGGCGCTGACGCAGATTCAGGAAACGACCCTGACATTCGTTCCCAAGATCATTGCTGTCATGGTCGCAATCGGCCTTTCCGCGCCCTTCGTCGGCTCTCAGATCGGCATGTTCACCAACATGGTTTTTTCCCGCGTTCAATCCGGCTTTTAACGCGGTTGAAGTGTGATGGGCGAGCGCGGTTTACGCGCTTGTAGTCCTCTCCTCAGAGAGCCCCGGCCATAATATTGCAAATGCCTTCGCGAACGACGGCTTTGTCGGTGACCTGACCCGCCTGAATATTGAAAACAACATCCACTCTGACGCCGGCACCTTTCTGACGGGCAACAACTCTCAGCGTCTGAATTCGGCCCGAGCCCGTTGTTTCCTGAAAGGCATCGACAGATGACAGAGCCTTGTCGATCTTCACACCGGAAAACCCTTCCGCTGAAACCGCCTGTGCGAGTTTCTGCAAGACAGTGGATGCCTTGGCCTTTGGAAACTCTTGCCAGGATTTATAGCTCATGGCTGACATCAAGGGCACGCCTGATACCTTGAAGTTCGTCTCGCAGGTTGCCGCCTGTGCAGCGCTGGCGATAAGAACTAAGCCAAAAGTCGCTACCGCAAATTTCATTGTCGCTCTCCAATGGTCGAATGCGCGCTGAAATTGTCACAATAGCCATAATAGTCAAGAGCATAACGGCAACGCAACACGAACATAAGATTGATTGCGCTCTCTTGGTTCGTCGCTAGAGCATAACCGCTTTATTGATTTTGCTGCGGTTTCTCAAACGCTATCTCAAAGTCATGGGAGAGATGATCCGATAGATTTGTCCGCCCATCCGGTTTCCAGAAAACCCGGACCAAAAAAAGGGCCCGCCGAAGCGAGCCCAAAGATTGTAATTCATATGTGTCGGTTGGTTATCGTCTGAGATCGAGGCGTTCCAAGCCAGACCTCGTATAAAAACGAGCGTCCCTAGCCGTAGGTCTCATAGACCGGCCAAATGCCATCTTCTGAAAGCCTGATGCGGAGCGTGGCACCGAAGATTCTCGTTTGCTCTGCCAGAGCCGTAAGCGAAATGTATTTTGCGGAAAACTCTTCGACCGACTTCGCGCAGATGTATTTTTGAACTCGTTTCGTTGCCGGGTTCGGCGCTTCAACAAAATGAAAGAAGTTTAGCCGCAAGAGTTCCGCGACGGTCTCCGTTGTCGTGCCAAGGCGATCTTTCGCTTGTTCTGCGTTCAGGAGATTCGAGTTACGGTCACTTGAATCGAAAACAGCGAGCTTGCGATCTGCAGCCTCTTTTTTTCGAAAGGCGAAAAGAAGAGGCTTGAGTTCAGCAATATCAACCCCAAGACCAGAGATGACGCCGGAGGCTCTTCAGTTTTCCTTGCAAGGCTAGGGCAACGACTTCCAAAATGCTGCAGAATGTCCGCCGCGTCGCGCTGTAAACGCTCACAAGAGAGCCCCGCTCTGCGTCGCTTGCCACCTGCGCTGCCAATCCCTCTGCAAACTTTTCATAGTCCGTGCGATGCACACGGGTAAAGGGGCGGATGCCAGGTTGCGCGACCTCCACGGGGGGGAGAAGCTTTGCATCGAAGATTGAGTGGAAACGGTCCGGATGGATGCCCAGCGCCGCCGCGACCTCGACCGATGTCATCGTGTCCAAGGCCGCTGACATTACCGGATGAGCCTTCTTGGTTGTTATCCGGGCTGCGGGTTGGAAAGGCAGAGGATAACGTTGCCTACTGGTCGATCTCCACCACGATGAATTCTGATAAGCACGCCATGAGCGCTGTCTCTGACAGCATCGGTCTCGCGAAAGCCGTTTTGGACACAACCTACGCCGGGATGGATGCCCGGCGTAACGCGGCAATTTACGACCGGCTGTGCCAATGACAAGGTTCAAACCTCGAGATCGACACAAAAAGCGACCACGATGATCAACTACGGTCGAACCGAAGACAATCTGTGGAACCAGCCCAGATCAGAAAACATGGGCTACCTTGATGGCATTCTGTGGAGCGCCAACATCATCTACTCGCTCACATTTGTGGACTACGGTGGCACTGTCGCCAAGAACCAGAACCAGTACACGCTGCGAAATTCTGAGCTGGCGATTACCGCTTGCGACCTCGACCGGAACGAGTATTACAACGCTTTGGTGGGGCAGATACCGAACGAATGGGAGCGGTCACCGACGGCATGGCGGCCGTGGGCTCTACCCAACAGCAAGTCGACATGCAGGATGAATTCAACAAAGTTATGATGGATAACGTGAGCAAAGGCGTAGGCCGATTGGTCGACGCCGACATGGAGGAACAGTCAGCCAAGGTCACTGCGCTGCAATCACAGCGACAACTGGCGTTCCAGGCGCTGAGCATTGCCAACCAAACTCCCAACACGGTTTTAGGTCTATTCCAGTGATCGTAACCTGATTGTTTTCGAGCTTTGTTCTCACGCCCGGAAACAGCGCAATCCATCCACCACGATACGCCGTTGCATCGGCGCTTGGCCTCGAAGACGTCTTCTGCGAAACACTGCCGAAGCGTCAGTCGGCTTTCAGAGAACTTTGCTACTGACGTGATGTAGATATGGGACGCCCGACCACCTGGTCGGCACATTTGTCAGAAAAATATCTCGTGGTTATTGCGAGCTTCCCACCCGTGCTTTCGAACTGCACTGCAACGTTTATATTGTCTACGTTTGGAAAGCGTGCGTCGATACTCGAAATTCGTGTCGATCCTATCATGAACGAGGCAACCTGAAATGCCGGTTTACCTCGATACACGGTTAGCTCCGCCACTTGCGCTGCGAAGTCGTCCAGATTTCCTGTAAGCCTCTTGCTCAAGCTCTCCAAGGTATCGTCGCAAACATAAATCCCTATATCTTGCCCCTCTACCACCCACGATCCCGGTAGCTCAGGTGACAAAGGGGTAATCTGCCACCCACGAGAGTCCGCGTGCAGTTTGGCATCACCGAATGAGCTTCCGAGCGTGAAACCACCCGGAAAGGTTATAGCTTCCGCATCCGCAAGATCGAAATTACAAAGCGCCAGGAGCACCGTGAGTATTCTTAAAAAGTTCCGTTGGAGAACATGGAATTCTGGTTTGGTCATGCAGCCCATATATTCAAATCAATTGGACAGCGTAAACGGTGTTCCGCTGCGGCGCAGTTTATCGTGATTTCGTAGCGTACCGAAATGTCGCCTTTGAATAGCTGTAACGGGTTCATCGGGACTTTCATGATCATTTAATCCAGGCGCTGCTAGATAAACTCCTCGATATTCTTAGATGAAACGGCCTCACATGCAGTTTTTTCATTAGATTCATGATATTTGCTTCAATGATTTTGCTGACTGCTGTTTGGGTTTATGGCCTGAGCGGCATCACAACGAATTCCGATGGGTTAGCATTCAATGTAGTTTTCTACAGTGTTTTGGGGTCAATCGCCTATTTCGTTGTTTTGCTTTTAACGTCGTTTACAGCCAGCGCCATCACTTCAAAAAATAGGTTTCCGTTGACATTCCATACGGTTTTGCTGGCTGATACGGTTTTTTCGTACGCACTTATATTAGGCTCTTCGTGGCTGTTGTCGACGGAGACCGAGATTGCTTCGTCTGCGGGTGGAAACCAAGGAGAACTGGCCGTGAATGGCTTGCGGACAGTTCTCGGATGGAGACAGGCTTCAGGCATCGCAAGAAACGCCATATGCTTCGCAATCGTGCTGCATTTCCTATTTTTCATTCACAACTACATCGCGACCAGAAATCAATCGGCGGCAGAGCAATAGTATAGGTGATCGCGTTGGGACAGATGGCTTAAATAAAGAATTCCATCGAGCCTGTGCCCTAACAACATCTTTGGACAAGCCTGATATGAAGACATTAGCAGATGGCCCTGATTGGTGTCAGCAGGTAAACGTCCAACACTTTGCATTCTTGGAGCGGTATGACCCCCACGATCTCCTACCTAATTATCGCCCTGATGTATGGGGTAGGTTTTTTATTTCCTATGTTGCGCATACATTCGAGGCGCGATTGGTGGATCAGTCTGCTTGCTCACATCGTTTTTGTGTGCGCAATAATAGCGCTCGCGGGCACTGGCGGTTTCTTTGTTTTGATGGCGCTGAGCATCCCGGTCTTTGTCTATGTAATCGGTGCCGTTGCGGGTCACATCACTCGGTCCGTGCTTTTACTCACCAAAAAAAGAGTTTTTTCGCTCGGCGGGCTTGTTGCAGCTTGTCTCGGGCTCGCAATTCCACCGGCGGCGCTGGCAGCCCACTGGTCTTACAAAAACTGGCAAGCAGAGAAAGCGTATGCCCGATTGCCGGACGCGGCAACTTTGCCTGACATCGCCGCCTGCAGCGGCTTCCGGAATATCGGGAAGCTCTTGGATAGAACTTTGATTTTACCCCACCAAGGGGAGCAATCAGGTATACCGAGCCGCTCGGTTTCCATCCGTTATCCTATCCAATTTGAATCGTTCCCGTCAAAACATCCAAAGCCGGGTGTGAAGGTCGAGGTAGCTCGGTTTCAGATGCACAGCGATGACGCTACGCCAGTCACAGAACAAGATAAGCGCGATTCCCAAGGCAAAGTGATACCTCTCATGGAGCGCCGACCTTTGACCACCTTCAATTTCTCCACTGGATGGCCCACCGCCCGCACGGCCAACAGGTTGCTAAACTCTTTGCAAGGTAATTTTTCCAGCCTGAATGCCCCGCCTGATTTAGAGCTTGTGCCATCGACGGTTCCGGGACTTCAGAGGTTTATTAACCAGAACCGAATGGACCGTTCCCTTTGGTCGACATCGTACATCGCAATGAACAACGGTGAAATTACCGAACTCATCCAGTGCGCGAGCAAGGACCGTTATCCCAATCCCGGCTGCAGTTTCCGGTTTGACGTCGCGACGGTATCTATTGAGGGCACTTTCAGACCCGCCAATATCGCGAACTGGCCCAAAACGCGGTCCCAGCTAGAAGCTTTCGCAGAATGCAGTATTGCGGCAGCCCAACCTCAATAGACAGCCATCCATTGTTTGGCACACGGTTGCCGGTGAACGACGCAACCAGCTTTTCTGCGTTCTTCATCAGTTACTTTTGGATACTGTTACACGAGACGAGCATTTTTTCATTTGTGATGAAATGGGTGCCGTCACCGCGCCGCGAGATGGTCTGCAACCAAAAACTATGCGTGTCGGAAATCAAGTCGTTCCGAATTAGGATGGCCGGTGCGGGTTCAACAGAGGTGTAGGTTTGCGCAAATTGCGTGGCGGCATCCAAGTCGGGAAGTTCCAATGCGACCTGCGCATCGCCATCATCACCCAACAGGTGATACCTGTTCGCTTCGTCCGATATCTGAGAAAGGCTAAACTCTATCCGTCGACCTGAAGAGTCTACACATATGTCGGCTGAGGTGCATGTGGACCAGACAGAGCATGTCCATGGTGGTTGACCGCTGCGTAACAGCGATTGCCGCCGATGCAGGCACAACGAACATGAGCGAAACAATAAATCGCAAGGGTGCATCCATTATTCAAATTGGCGAACATGACGGGTTTTAGGACGGTTCCGCTTACCGTCAAGAAGACACTCGTTTTAATGCGTAAACCACGGCCGCGTCGAAATCTTTTTCTGACTTAAAACTACGTCTCGGAAAGATGAGCGCTTCTCGTTCTGAAATCGCAGCGATTATGTGGTCTTTCTCCCGCAGCACTCGTTTTACGGTGTTCCATGGAATTACAGAACTGGCCACAGCGGACCGGCTTTGAATGCCTGTCTCGTCCATCGTCATACTGATGGTCGAACCGGCAGAGGCCAACTTCCTATAGTGAAGATACGAGACTCCCCAGACGATCCATTGATTGGCAATCGTAACCGCACACACAAAGATCAAAAGAACTGCAAAAGCGGATACTGAAATACTATCGGCGGCGACCCTGCGCATCATTTCTAGTGGGTCGTAAATTTTCATGAAGAAGACCATCAAACACCAAACTGAGGCCATTAGGAGCGCGAATGTGTAGATATTTCTGCCGAACGACCGTCTCGTAATAGCCGACGTCATCGCGGCATAATCGCGTGGGGTGAGGATGTATGTGATTTCAAATCTCTCATCGTTCATTGTGATGACCCCAATTCTTCGTAATCGTTCCTCAAGGTATAGGTTTCGCCTGTTTCGATCAGCCCGATTTTTCACAACAAGCGAACGTGGCACATCGGCGTGGCGGCAAGAAATGGCGCGAAGCAGTTTGGGCATTGATAGCGGAGACCACTCATATATCGCGGTTAGTTCGGGATTTCCATTCGGTGGCAAGGACGGCGTAGATGTACTCATCTCCCCAAACATCTTTGAAGCGGTCGTTCTGGATCAAATGCGCTTCGCGGCGCAATCCTAGTCGCTCCACCACACCGACCGAACCTCCATTCGCTGCATCCAATCGTGCGAATATTCGATGAAATCCAAACGAGGAGAAGCCTATGTTGATCATCGCGGCAACCGCTTCCGTCGCATATCCATTTCCGGCAAAGGCTGGATTGAAAATGTATCCAACCTCTCTGACCTTGCCCCCAAGTTTTATCCAGTTTTGAGTTCGCTCCAGCGGTTTTGGGTTGCTGCATTCTGGGCGGTAGCGGCGGGTTGCGGTGCGGAGCCACTTCGGCTGCGCATCACCGCATCACGTCGCGGGTTGATGGTTTGAGCGAACTCTGCAGGTGTCATCCAGCCGAGCCCAGAGTGTGGTCGATGTTCGTTGTAATCTCCTCGCCAGGCTGAAAGTGAAGATCGAGCATGGGTCAGTGACGAGAAGAGGGTCTCATTCAGTAACTCGTCTCGTAGCCGTCCATTGAAGCTTTCGATAAAGGCGTTCTGGATCGGTTTGCCAGGCGCTATATAGTGCCATTCCACTTTCGTCCGATCCGCCCATTGCAGGATTGCATTACTGGTGAACTCACTGCCGTTGTCACTGACAATCATCCTCGGCTTGCCACGTCTCTCGATGATCCGGTCCAACTCATGGGCAACCCGCAAGCCGGAAAGGGACGTATCGGCGACGAGAGCCAGGCATTCTCTTGTGCAATCATCGACGATCGTAAGCACCCGGAACCTGCGGCCATCGGTGAGCTGATCTGACACGAAGTCCAGCGACCAGCGATCATTGGCAGCCGTCGGGATCAACATCGGCGCTCGGGTGCCTATCGCCCGCTTACGCCCGCCACGCTTGCTTACCGTCAGCTTCTCTTCCCGATAGAGCCGGAAGAGTTTCTTGTGGTTCACAAGATGGCCCTCGCGTCTAAGCAGCACATGAAGGCGTCGATATCCAAAACGGCGGCGTTCATGCGCCAGCGCCTTCATTCGCTCGCGAATGTCGTGATCATCGCTGCGCCTGGTTTCGTAACGGATCGTCATCCGGCAAAAGCCGATGGCTTTACACGCCCGCCGTTCGCTCATCTGGTGATGATCCATCAGATGAGCGACAGCTCGCCGCTTTGCCGCGGGCGTCACCACTTCTTTCCCAAAAGGTCTTTCAAAGCTGCATTGTCGAGCATGGCATCCGCAAGAAGCCGCTTCAGCTTCGCGTTCTCGTCCTCCAGCGTCCTCAGCCGCTTGGCTTCGGATACGTCCATGCCGCCGAACTTGGCCTTCCACTTGTAGATGCTCGCATCACTGACACCGTGCTTGCGGCAAAGCTCCGAGACCGGCGTGCCCGCCTCGTGCTCCTTCAGAATGCCGATGATCTGTTCGTCTGTAAAACGGTTGCGCTTCATTCCCTGGTCCTCTCAATGGGCCAGAGCTTACTTCAAAATGGATTATTTCAACGGGGCAAGGTCACACAGCACCGTTCGAACGCCTACGCGTCCTCCGTGACAAGTCCTCCGACACCGAGAAGTCGCTCAACCGTGTCATGGTCGCCAACAAGGGCACGCGGCGTTCCGCTCCACGCCAGCCTACCGCGTTCGAGAATGATGACCTGCTCAGCGAAGTCAAGGGCGCTTTGAATGCGCTGCTCGACCAGAAGGATTGTCATGTCACCTGTTTTCGCCAGATCGGCGAACGCAAGCATCAGTTCCTCGCAGATCACCGGAGCCAGTCCTTCCAGTGGTTCGTCCAGCAACAAAACTGATGGACGGCCAAGGATGGAGCGGGCGGTAGAAAGCATCTGTTGTTCGCCACCAGACAGTTGGGTACCGAGGTTTCGACGCCGTTCTTTAAGACGCGGAAACATCTGGTAGGCTTCGTCTAGCGCCGATTTTGGTCGCCCCTTCAAGCCAACAAACAGATTTTCCTCCACGGTCAGCGTCGGAAACACGCAGCGCGCCTGCGGCACATAGCCAAGCCCCGCATGCGCTCGCGATGCGCTCGGCGAGGTCATGATATCAGTGCCGCCAAGTCGTATCTGTCCTTCGTAGCGCGTAGTTTGGCCCGCGAGCGTGGCCAACAAGGTCGTCTTGCCCATGCCGTTTCGACCCAGCACGGCTAAGCGCTGACCAGAGGGCACCGAAAAGGAAACATCTTCCAACACCCTGGTCTGGCCGTATCCGGCGGAGAGCTTTTCGACCTCAAGCGACTTGGCTGGCATCGGCGTAACTCCCTAGGTAAGCTTCCCGCACGCGGGCATCCTTGGTGACATCGTTGGGGAGCCCGTCGAAAATAACGGCTCCCCCCGCCAGAACGATCACGCGTTTTGCAAAACGGAAAACCAGATCCATGTCATGCTCAATCATGAGCACCGCAAGATCAGCGGGCAGGTTTGCAAGGGCGCTTTCGATAAGGCCGGTATCGCTTTGCGGCACGCCCGCCGCTGGCTCATCCAGAAGCAACACCTTCGGCTTCAGAGCCAGGGCCATTGCTAGCTCCAGCAGGCGCTGCTGGCCGTAGGCAATCTCACTGACCCTGCGGTGCGCAAGGTCGGCCAGACCCAGCTTTCCAAGCAGCGCCGCAACTTCGGCCATAACGTCAGGCATCGTCAAAAAATTCCCGAACAGGCTAGTGGCGCGGCCATCACGTTGCAGGACCGCAAGCGCCACATGTTCGGCAGGCGTCATATCCTGAAAAAGCCGTGTGACCTGAAAGGAGCGCACGAGACCCCGCCTGACGCGACCCGTCGCGCCAATTTTCGTGACGGTCTCACCGTTAAGGCGCACGTCTCCGGAATCAGGCCGCAGATTGCCGGTTACGAGGTTAACGAGCGTGGTTTTGCCCGCGCCGTTCGGCCCAATCAGCGCGACACGGTCGCCCGGCATCATAGATAGCGAGACGTTGTCGGTGACGGTCAGCCCACCAAAGGCCTTATTCAGTTTGTTGACTTCAAAAACCGCGCTCATGGCTTTGCCTCCCTGCGCCGTGAGACATAATCGGCGGCCGTTCCGTAAAGCCCCTTCGGCGCGAACAGAACAACGGCGATCAGCAACGCGCCGACCATCGTCAGCCAATGGAAAGGGTTGGCAGCTGAGACGTAATCCTCGAACAACATGAAGATGAGCGTTCCGGCCAAGGCACCGAACAGGGAACCGGTACCGCCAAGCACCAGCATGACGAGCGCCTCCGCAGACTGGGTAAAGGATAGCGTATCGAGTGCAACGACCTGCGTCGAGATGGCGTTCAACGCGCCACCCAGGCCGGCGACTGCGCCTGATATGACGTACATCCTGATCAACACAGAGCTCGGGGATGCGCCCATCGCTCGAATTCGCAATGTATCCTGGCGAACACCGCGGCTGAGCATGCCGAAAGGCGAGCGAACGAGTATCCTCAGAAACGCAAACACGATCAGCAGAAGAACGACGCCGAAAACATAGGCCGTCTGACCGTAAAGGTCGAACTCGAACATGCCGAAAACGGGATCCGGCGCGATGCCCGCAAGTCCGTCACTGCCGCCGGTCCAGGATGACATCTTGTTGGCAAGTTCATGAAACAGGTGGATGAGCGCAATTGACAGGACGAGCTGCGGCAAGCCATGGGCGCGCAGCATGACCGCGCCGCAAAGCAGGCCGGAAATCGCACCGCCGACGAGACCTGCCAATGTCATAAGCAACGGGTCGTTTATGCCGAAATGGGCCGAAAGAATACCGGCGGCATAAGCGCCAGATCCAAACAGCGCGGCATGGCCAAGTGTCGCGACGCCGCAATATCCGGTGACGAGATCGAGTGCCAGCACGAGAAGGGCGATCGCAAGGATGCGCGTCAGCAGAGCCAGATTGTCCGGGAACAGCATATAGCCGACCACGGCCGCAATCACGATCACGCTGATGCCGATGAGGTCGCGAACCAAAGAGCTGCGCGTTTTCGCGCCGAGGGCGATATTGTTGTTTAGGTTGGAGATCATTTCTACTTTCTCCGCCTTCATTTCGCCCTCCCCGCAAGGCCGCGCGGGAACACGCAAATGATCGCGATCACCGCGAGGTAGAAAAAGAACTCACCAAATTCCGGCATCAGGTAGCGTCCGGTCGTATCGATTGCACCCAGCAGCAAGCACGCCGCGAGAGCGCCCGGAATGGATCCTGCGCCGCCGACGGAGACGACAACGAGAAACGTCACCATGTATCGAAGTGCGTAATAGGGCTCGACCGGTAGAAGCTCTGCGCCGACGACACCGCCGAATGCTGCAAGACCGACCGCAATGGCGAAACTGATGGCATAAATAACCTCGGTGCGGACGCCAAGTGCCGCGGCCATGGCGGCATCATCCACAGAAGCCCGCACCTTGACGCCAAAGCTGGTCCTTTCGATTGCAAACCACAAACCAAGCGCCACGACGAGGCCGCAGACGATGGCAAAGAGGCGGTGGACCGAAATACTGCGGAAGCCAAGGTCGGCAACGCCCTGCAATGGGCCTGCGAGCGGGATCGTTTTCAGCGTCGGTCCCATCACGTAGTTGGCGATGCCGATGACACAGAAGGTGATACCGATCGTCATCAAAACCTGCGTCAGCTCGGGGGCACCGTAGATGCGTCTATA
Source organism: Agrobacterium rosae (assembly GCF_002915175.1). GTDB lineage: Bacteria > Pseudomonadota > Alphaproteobacteria > Rhizobiales > Rhizobiaceae > Agrobacterium > Agrobacterium rosae. Next base: position 76,415 of record NZ_NXEJ01000010.1, read on the forward strand.
GAGGAACCGCTCGATCGGGATGGCGATGATAATGGTCAGCACGACAGCCGCTAACACCGCAACGGAGTAACCGAGGCCAAGGTCGCGGGCCACGTAGGATGCGATGTAGCCGCCGATCATAGCGAAAGCGCCATGGGCCAGATTGACGACGCGCATCAAACCCATCGTCACCGAAAGGCCGATGGAAATCACGAAGAGCACCATGCCATAGGCAAGGGCATCGATGGCTATGCTGAAGACTGTCTGCATGGAATATCCTGCTCAAATCGGTGGGTCATGGACCCACCGATGTTTCGAGGTTCTTCTTGAGGCTTATTTCGCAGCCGCAAGGCCTGGATCGCCCTGATTTTCGAAGGTGCGGATTTCCTTGTTGATATAGGTGCCATCATCAGCCTTCACGACTTCGCGAAGATAGATGTTCTGCGTGATGTGCCGGCTTTCAGGATCGATGGATACGGGCCCGCGCGGGCTGGTCCACGACAGGCCCTTGACGGCATCGACAGCCTTTTCCGCGTCCTGCTTGCCGCCGGTCGCCTCGATCATTTTGTAGATGACATGCATGCCGTCGAACGCCCCGACCGCCGGGAAGGAAAGCTCTGCCTTGTTGCCGACTGCCTTGGTGGCCGCTTCCACGAACGCCTTGTTTTCCGGCGAATCGTGCGAAACCGCATAATGGAACGTGGTCTGGATACCGAGCGCCGCATCGCCAAGTGCTGGAAGATCGGATTCCTGCGTTAGGTCGCCGGGCGCGAAGAACTTCACGCCAGCTGCTTTCAGGCCGTTGTCATTATAGGCCTTGACGAAGCCGAGGGTTGTCGGGCCGGACGGGAGGAAGGCAAAGACGCCATCCGCGCCAGAATCTTTGATGCGCTGCATGATGGGGCTGAAATCATTGGTGGTCAGCGGCATGCGGATCGACTGCACCACCTCGCCTCCTGCCTTCACGAAGGCCGCCTTGAAGGCATTTTCGGCATCGACGCCCGGACCGTAGTCGCTGACCACCGAGATCATCTTCTTGACGCCAGCCTCAAAGGCCACTGTCGCAATCGGGGTAGAGGTTTGCCAGGTAGTGAACGACGTGCGCACGACCAACGGGCTGGTCTTCATGATCGCAGAGGTCGCAGCATTCATGATGACCATAGGCACCTTTGCCTGTTTCAGGATCGGCGTCACGGCCATGGCATCTGGGGTGAAATAGAATCCGGCCAGATACTGCACCTTTTCCTTGACGACCAGTTCCTGTCCGAGCGCCTTGGACTGGGCGGGATCGGCCTGCGGGACATCGCGATAGATGATCTCTACCGTGTCATCACCGATCTTGTTGCCATGAATCGCCATATAGGCATCGATGCCAGCCTTGAAGTTTTTGCCCTGCAATGCAAACGGACCCGAAAACGGCCCCACGACACCTACCTTGATGACGTCGGCATAAGCCGTGCTGCTCAGTGCGAGCGCCGCCATGGCGGCAAGAATGATTTTCCTCATGCTTTAGTCCTCCCTTTTTGGTGCGCACCTCCCAGGTTTTGCACCGTTTCAACCTATGTCCTTAAACGCATGTCGCGAGATACGCACCCTTTTGGCATTTCATCAGTAGGGCAGACCCACATAATTTTCCGCGAGCGCCGTCGAGGCCGCTGGCGAATGGGTGAGATAATCGAGTTCAGCTTCCTGAATTTTCTGGCCGAAGTCTCCGGTGTCGGGAAAACGATGCATGATGTTGGTCATCCACCAGGAAAAACGTACTGCCTTCCAGACGCGGGCAAGGGCTTTTTCCGAATAAGTATCTAGACCGGCGTCCGAATGATCCTTGTAATGCTCCCGCATCCCGCTGAAGAGATAGTGCACGTCGCTGGCCGCAAGGTTCAGGCCCTTCGCGCCTGTGGGCGGCACGATATGGGCCGCATCTCCCACGAGAAACAGCCTGCCGAACCGCATCGGGTCGGCAACAAAGGAACGCAGCGGCGCAATCGATTTTTCGAAGGATGGGGCGGTTAGCAGAGCTTGCGCATGGTGGGCCGGAAGGCGGCGCCGCAACTCATCCCAGAACCGGTCGTCGTTCCATTCCTCCAGTTTTTCATCCAGCGAACATTGAAGATAATAGCGGCTGCGTGTTTCCGAGCGCATGGAGCAGAGCGCAAAGCCGCGTGGATGGTTCGCATAGACCAGTTCATGGCTCACGGGCGCGACATCGGCGAGAATACCCAGCCAGCCGAAGGGATAAATCTTTTCGAATATTTTGATCGCACCCGGTGGCACTGCCTTTCGGCTGGCACCGTGGAAACCGTCGCAGCCTGCAATGAAGTCGCAATCGAGCCGGTGTGTCGTGCCGTCTTTTTCATAGGTTACAAACGGCGAACCGATATCGAAATCTTGCAGCTGGACGTTGGACGCTTCGTAGATCGTCATAGCCCCGCTGGCTTCGCGACATTCCATCAGGTCACGGGTAACCTCGGTTTGGCCATAGACCATGACGCGCTTACCACCGGTCAGTCCGGAGAGGTCGATTCGATGATCGCGGCCGTCGAATGCCAGTGAAAACCCACCATGTGGAAGCCCCTCCGCATGCATGCGCGCACCAGCTTCCGCCTTGTCGAGAAGCTCGACAGTGCCCTCTTCCAGCACGCCAGCGCGCACGCGGCCGAGAATATACTCTTTCGAGACGCGATCGACGATGACGTTATCGATTCCAGCATTTGTCAAAAGCTGACCGAGCAGCAGACCGGATGGTCCGGAGCCTATGATGGCAACTTGTGTTCTCAATGCTTTCCTCCCGATCGCAGTTGATGTTGCAAGTGTGATGAGCTTCAGGCTTGTCCGCAATGGACATTTCAGCCGGATGCTTGCACTATCTGAACATTCGCGCTGGAGAAAACATCGTAATGCAGTCCGTTCCAACTTATATGCTCTACGGCGAGAATGCGCGCAAAGAGCCTGATTTCTGGGTGCATTGCGAGACGATTCAGTCGCGGAGCAGCCGTCATGGATGGGAAATCCGGCTTCACCGGCATGAATCTTTCTTTCAGATATTGTACCTCGAGAGCGGATCTGGCGATGCTATGTTTGGCGACGGAATTGTACCGATTCTCCCGCCTGCCGTCGTCAGCGTGCCCGTCGGATTTAATCACGGTTTTCGCTTCTCGCGCGATGTGAGGGGCCTCGTGCTCACGGTCCTCAATACACATCTCGGCCACGGGCCTGGCGAACGCAGCGGACTGCTCCTAGTACCGCTAGTCACGCGCCTCGACATTGGCCAGGCGGATGGGGCCTATGTGGCACAAACGCTGACGCGGCTTGCGGACGAATTCGACAATCGTCGCCTCGGGCGCGGCAATCTTCTGGCCGCCTATATCTCGTCAACCTTGCAGCTTTTGACACGGATATCCTCCGCGCAGACTGCAGAACAACCATTCCGCTCAGACAAGGCGAGCCGTATCGAGGCGCTCCGAGCTTTGATCCAGCAGCATTTCCGCGCCCATAAGCCGGTCGCCTTCTATGCGCGGTCGCTCGACGTGTCGCTGACCCATCTCAATCGCATCGTCCGCTCGGCATTGGGTTGCACGGCGCATGATTTGATTGCGGAAAAACTGATGGAGGAATCCAAGGCCCAGCTATTGTTTTCAGTAGCTCCCGTGAGCGAAATTGCGGCCCATTTGGGCTTTGCGGATCCCGCCTATTTTTCCCGATTTTTCCTCAGCCGGGCTGGTGAACCTCCCCGTGTCTGGAGGCTGAGGGAACAGGCCAGGCTTGAAAATAGCTAAGGTCTATCCCATCATTTCGCCGTTCCGCACTGAAGACGCCTCACTATGACACCGGGGTACAACTGCAAACATGGCTGACTGGAACTGCGGCGCGAGGCCTCGAGAGCGGGAGCGGCTGGTAGACGCCACGGCTTGTGGCCGATTTCATAAAACGTAATCCCGCTTTGAAGCGACTATTGACTCACCCTCAAACAAGAACACAATAAGAACATAGCTGACGCGGACGGGCGTGCATTCGAGAAACACATTTGCGGCATTGGACTCTGAAATATGGAGATAGAGAACGTGCGACCAGAAGTTAGACCAGCAGCCACTGAGTTTGCCGATTACATTGTGCAATGTCACGATGGAATGCCATGGCTGCGATTGCGGCAATGCAGGAAGAGATCGTGCACCTGCAACATCAACTGAGCTTAGCCGTCACGGCCATGGCCCGAGGATATACGAGGGGGTGGGTTCCGAGTCAGGAGCGCGAAGCGGTCTGAAGGCGCGGCGACGATTACACATCCAGTGCGTTGAACTAAAGGAGTTACACTTATTTCGAGAACCAAGGATTTGCACATGACCGATCTAGAGCCAAACAAAGCCGGGCGTACCTCAGTCAAAGCTGACTTCGACATCATTAAATTGGCTGCTACCAATCTTGAGGAGAAGCGGATTAGCGTTAACAGAGACAAAACCGAAAAACTCAAAGTGGCATGATTGCAGAGGATCGAAAGCGAGTAGCTTTTGTGATGCGATTGGCGTGCTGAGAGCATTATCCACCTAAGGAATTGAGACATGGCTAAAATCAAATTGATCGTTCTCGCTGCATACAAAAGGGACGACGAAGGCAACATGGTTGAGGCTATGGAGGCAAAACAGATGCCGACTGAAGATCGCGCCATACGCGAAGGAAAATCACTCGCCAGCCAATATGACGGCGTTGTGGCATGGTCGCGTGATGCAGATCCAGACATCGGAGAGTACGGCCCTCCGACGATCATCTTTAAGCACGGTGAAACCCCGGACATGGGGTAACGGCGTAAGCCCACGGCGAAGGCCGTTTCGCGACGACGCGAATTTCAAGCAACATTTCCATAATGCGCGAAATCAAATTTGTGAACTTTTTTTGGGTAAGTCTGTAGAAAGCAACTAAGTTTCGGGCAATGGTAGTTGGTGTGGCTCTAATACTACAGCATTTTGTGATTAATTAAGTATTCTCCAAAAATCTTATATTGGGAGAAAATCATGAAAAATATCATAGTAACCCTCTCTTTCGTTCTCGCCGCTTCGACAGCAATGGCAGCTGACGCCGTGAATGAAGTCCCCACAGCCCCTGCAGCAGTAGAAACTCCGCTTTTTTCTTGGACCGGTTTTAATGTCGGTATTCAGGGCGGCTATGCTTGGAACAACCAGGATGCCAATATCTCCGGTGGATTTGGTGACATTTCCGCGGACTTTGATGGTGCTCTTGCGGGCGGTTTCGTTGGCTATAACTACCAGTTTTCCAACAATTGGGTCGTCGGCGTCGAAGGCGATTTCGAAGCAAACTGGGGCGATGACAGCCAAAGTTTCCTTGGCTTTACCACGATTAATTATGGTCTTGATTGGCAAGGCTCTGTCCGTGGCCGTGTAGGCTACGCATTTGATCGTGCACTCGTTTATGGAACAGCTGGCTGGGCCGTTGGCCGTGGTTATGCCGAAGTAGTTGGCCTGCCTGAAGAAAAAGAAAACTTCAACGGCTACACAGTCGGCGTTGGCGTGGACTACGCCTTTACGGACATGATGTTTGGCCGCATCGAATATCGTTATACCGATTTCGGCGATAAGGACTTCAACTTTGCTGGAGGCGGCACGATCAACTCCGACCTCGACCAACACGCAATTCGGGTCGGTCTCGGCGTGAAGTTTTAATTCCCCATGTTTCTGCATGTAAAGGATGAGCCCGGCAGCGATGTCGGGCTTGTTTTTTTAAAAGGTTACGACCTAATACGCCGCCGTCATGACTTGAAGACGGGCGCTGGCGCTCCAACAACCTTTCTCTCATATCAAGCATAGCGTCTCGGGGAGGGTATGTAGCCGCTGCATTGGCCTTTATCTCATCAATCTGCTTTTGAAGCTGGACATCCGTCTCGTCTTGAGATTGCCAGACCCTTTCCAGTTCAGCACGCGGAACTTGTATATTGCGAACTTCCTTCCTCCAGCGAGATGGCAAAGTTTCTCTAGCCATGTTGGCAGCTCCCTGTTTATAGACCTCATGCAGGCGCACGAATGCTCTCTCCTGTGTGGCGATTTTGGTGACTGGCATTGTTTTTCCTTTTGCGCGACCGACCCGCGGAATGGAACTTGGTCCACCAGCGAGCGTTTGGTTTGATAAATTGGAGATTGGGCCATGAAGTTTTCCCTTATAACAATTTGCCTCGCATCGATGGGCCTGCTTAGCAGCTGCGTCGACGGCCACGGCTATCGTGGCGGTCCGTCGGCCCCACTCGGCCAGTCATGTGGCAACGGCCAAGATGATGTGTCTCACCCCTACGCAGGTCGTTGCGACTGGCGGCGCGAGAACGGTAGAGACTGGGCGAACAGCGGATCCAGAGACAGTGACTCCGTCTACGTAAGAGGAAGATAGCGCCCGGCCTGTGGTGGGCTAGCTGACTTAGTTAAGGCAAGACAATGCCGTCCGCGGTGTGCGCCGCCTCGACCGTCTCAGCTGGAATCCGACGCATACCGAGTGAAAGGTGAGGAAAACGTTTTCAATGGCTTCGTGAAGGCTGCCGCCATGTCCATTTGAAATGTCGACGAATACCGATGAACAAATCGCCCGTTTTCGGCAGAGCACCCCAGTAAAACTTTGTCTTGGCGAGCGACATTTACAGGATGATTGGTGATGCCACGGGACATTCGATCCGGTACGCCGAGATCATCGCCAAAGGTGACGATAGCGTCACTGAACTCAAGTTGGTTGACTACCAGCCCCTCCCCCGTGCCTCAAATGCGCCAATGCTTTGACTAATGGTGAATGCCCCGGTTTTTTCAGGACGATATAGATCGCCGGGACCCCCTTTTCTTTTCAAAGCGGCTGCCCCAAGGGCGGCGGAATGAATGCCGACTATGTGTCATTGCGCACCGATGGTGTGGCCCAAAATGATATCTGTCTGAGCCGCGGTCAAATTAGGATTGTCGGCGTCAATGCGAGTAAGTGTTCTCAACGGTTATTCTGGGTTCGAGAACGACGAGAAACTCCTCGTGGTCCGCTGAATGCTCGAAGAAGCAAGTGCCCACGAGACCACCTTGCTAGAGTGCCAAAAGGTGAGCGCGGGCGACCCTTGGGGCGGCGCAACGCTCAACAAGCCCTAAACCGACGAGAGCAATGCGGAGGGTCGCTTTTTCAGGGAGTTCAATCCGATCGACAAGATACCTGAGATAAAACATGACAGTCATGTCATCAGCGAGCGGAGCGATCATCGCCCATCTCGCCGATGTCTTTCCGTCGGCGAACCTGGCTCCCTGAACAAATCGAAAGCCGACTATATCGTTAAATGTTCTTTGCCGCAGCTCCGGTGGAGCAGGCCTTTACCAACAAGCGCGCAGGATTTGTTCCGCTTGCGGAACACGATTTCTTTTTTGGTTATGGAAGCTTCGAGCGCACGTTGAATCAACTCGAGTTTGCGGTAACACGGCATCCTTTCATCGCGGGTAAACGGTTCACCGCAGCCGACGTCTACGTCGTTTCCATATTGGATGGGGTCTCGGTTTGGGAACGATCCCTCCGCGGGGGGCGTTCGCGACACACGCTGACAACCTCGTGTCCACAGACGCCTACGAGCGGAGCGTTGAGCTCGACAACGCATTGCTTCAGAAAAGCTAAGCTCGCACCTTTTGGCTGAACCCATGGATGGCGCTCGTCCCTACCCGACTGGTGGTCGGGACGAGCGTCTTTATTCTAGCTCAGTCAGCGGGGCGTCGAATTGCCGGAACGCGGCTTTCTGTTATGAAAGCACGAACTGATTTGCTCTGCCTCAGAATTACAACGACAGCTTGGAGCGCTGATATGAAGACGATCGGAATTCTCGGGGGCATGTCAGTGGCATCCACGCAGACGTACTATCGCGAGATGGCGAGGCTGACGAGAGAAAGACTGGGCGGTCTGCACTCCCCGGACCTTCTGATTCGATCTGTCGATTTCGACGGGATAGCAAAGCTCCAGGCCTCGTCGGACTGGGACACGGCCGGACAGATTCTCAATGCCGAGGCCCGGGCGCTCGAACGTGGCGGAGCGCAGTTGCTGTTGCTTGCGACCAACACAATGCACAAGGTGGCCGACAAGATCGTCGATGGTCTCTCGATACCGCTCCTTCACATTGCCGATGCGACCGCTGAGAAAATCTCGGCGCAGGGGCTGAAGCGGCCGGGTCTGATGGCAACCAAGTTCACCATGGAACAATCCTTCTACACCGACCGCCTCAGAGCCCGCGATTTGATCCCTGTCGTGCCTGACGCAGAAGACAGGGACGAAACGCACCGGATCATCTACGAAGAACTCTGCCGTGACGTGATCAATGAACGCAGCCGAACTATCTTTGAATCCATCGCCGAGCGACTGGTGGAGGAAGGATGTGACTGCCTGATCCTCGGATGTACCGAAGTCGGAATGCTGTTGAGCGCGGAGAACGTTTCGGTACCTGTCTTCGACACAACGTTGGTTCACTGCGAGGTGGCACTTTCCGCCGCGATGGCTTGAGGTCGAATGCGCTCGAAGAAGGCAATCGTCTCATCCAGCAATGCGTGGCTATGTAAGTCACCGTGGCCAATGAGACGCAGTTTTTGTTCACCCGTAATGGCAATACAGCATTTCTGGTTGAACCTCTCGCCCATGACGACGTTCACGGATGCAACAATGGAGGCCCCGCAATGGCAAGATTGCTCGTCGCCGCTCTAATCGCCCTCATATCATCTCAGGTGTTTGCAATGGATAGCCTCTCAGAATTGACCTGGAAGAACCGCGCCGTGATCGTCTTCGGCGATGTCCGTGATCACCGGGTAGCACAGCAGATAAAGATCCTGACAGATCAACGTTCCGAACTTAGCGAGCGAGACCTCGTTGTAATCGGTGTCTCCGACGACGACGCAAAAGCCTTTTTTGGATCAGTCTCAAAACTCGATGCGGTCGCATTACGGCGAGAGGCAGATATCAAGAAAGATCGTTTCCAGGTCATCTTGGTAGGAAAAGACGGCGGCATCAAACTGCGCAGTGACACCGTCGTGAGCGATCTCGACATGTTTGACGTTATAGATCGCATGCCGATGAGGCGGGCAGAACGCGAATGACGCATCCATAGCCTACTGGTGGGATGTGCGTCGACGGAATGGATCAACGCGATGCCGGTCTGAGACCCAGAGAGACTCGCCGCCTCTCCTCTGTCCTCCGCAAGACAGATATGACAAGGGTCTTCGCGTTCTATGATCCTGCACTCTCAGTGCGCCCGAGCTGACCTGCGAAAAGCAATGAAAGTTAACCGGAGAGATGGGCTGCATCGATTTTCAGCGTCGCGATCTGGCCCTCTTTCGACCAGTCGTGCATGATTGTTCCACCGAGCATGCTGGCGAGAGTGCTGTGTAGCAGCTTGCTACCGTAGTGGTTCGACCGTCAGCGGCTCGGTTCTAGTGACATCGCAGAGCATGTAGCTATGGCTGTCCATCACAAGCTCGTCAGTGCCCACCTCCCATATCCATAGCGCCACCCCCGCCGCAAAGCCCTGCAGAGCTCGCCGGAGGACCAATCGGAGTGATCGAGTCTGTGGTCTCTGGCCATGGGTGAGGCCTTTTTGCGCGTTTTGACTGCGTTCTTGGTGGTCGCTGTCAAACGGTCTTCTTCCTCTTTGTAAGCCTCGCTTCACGCACGCGGCACGTTTTTTTCCTCACGCGATCTGGTCACGTGGTCGATCTCTTCTACTGCATTCCCACGTCCGAAAAACTGAGATTGCACGTCGCTGAAGGCGAGTTCGGAGTCTTCGCGAGCTTTGCTCTGGGACATCAAGCCCTCCGTAGATTTATGCAAACTGGAAAAGGCCGGACAATCGTCCGGCCTTCCAAAAATTCTGCTCCTGCGATGCCAGTACATCCGTGATCAAAGCGAAAGCAGTCAAAAATCATGCGGACTGAAGGTTTGTGGCTGACATCTTGCCCGACTTCTTGTCGCGTTCGAGCTCGTAGCTCAACTTCTGTCCTTCAACGATTTCACGCATTCCGGCGCGTTCGACAGCCGAGATGTGAACGAAGGCGTCTTCGCCGCCGTTGTCCGGCTGGATAAAGCCGAAGCCTTTGGTGGCGTTAAACCATTTAACTGTGCCTGTGGTCATGATGAACCCTCTCAATACGTTGTTGAATGAGTGCAAGGCGTAAAGCCTCGCGGGGAGTGTAACGATAGTTTGAAAGAAAAGTTCGTCGAGACGCGGTTCAGGCGCGGTAACCGAAGTTCAATAAGCAAAAGATTGATCGGCAATCATTAGATGGATTGAATAAGGCGTCAACATTTAGCTTTGCGTCTTGTTTTCCGGATTTACAGATTCTAGCTTTTGTCAGGGTGAAGGAAACATGCGGAGAGGTGGTGCTCTATGCAGACAGAAGTTAAAGAAACAAAGCTGTTAAACCGCTTACTGCGAAAAGTGGCATTTTACTCGTGGTCGATCCCGGAGAACATAATTACCGCCGACAAGACGTTTGGAGAGTTTTACGAGATAGGTGACGATGACCTCATCCAAGGGGTCCCAGTGGAACACATCCTTTCGCTTATCGTCGAAGATGATCGCGCGCGCCTGGCTGAGCGCATCCATAGTGTTCTGCTCGGCGGCACTCCCGCCGTTACGCCTTATCGTATTCTCAGCCCTAGCGGACGGTATAAGTCCCTCGTCAGCATCGGTTCCTGTTCACGCGATGAGGACGGTTTACCCGTCACATACTCCGGGATTGTGATGCCTGCCGATGACATGAAAGTACACGAGACAGAGGAAGGGATCGAAGGCCATATTTCCGCAGCGATCACGCTCGCCCAGCAAAGCGGTAATGAACTTACAGAGCGTTATCTGAAATCCGCACTCCAATCTGTCGTAAAGACATGACCCGGGAATGGCAGTCTAACACTTCCGCTGCTGTGCGCTGACGGCGACTTGGACGAGAACCGCTGTTGAAATCAAGATCGATGAGACCGTCGCGGCGATCAATATTAGCCCACCGTTCGTAATTTCAGCTTTCGCCCGAAAGCCTCCGTCCATGCGACGGCACCGTCGCTTCGCAGAGGGTCTGCTCACACGCCAAATCTGCCATCGTGAGAGCCAGCATCGCTGCTATCTCAAGCCGGTGGGTTGACCATTCGGCGCGGGCATATTCTGCAATGATATTTTTGAAAAACGGAACGTCGCCCTATTCAAGAGGACTTTATCGGGAAACGGGATTTCCTCAGCAGCCGCAGAAGCAATACTCACGGCCTCAGCCAGGCTGTCTACGCGGCTTGTCTTATCAGACATGCTCAACCCCTTGCACGCGCGCTCTTGCACGCACGCACGCGGGACCGCCACAAAATCCTCACGTTTCGTTCAGAGGGCATTCACAAAAATGGGAGCTAAATGGCTCATCACAAAGGAGTCATTGAAATGCGCAAGTTAATCTTCGGTGCGGGAATTATTCTAACCGCGCTCATCGCCAGCGGTGCAAACGCCATGCCTGTTGGCAACCCCTCTGCACCGGCTGAATCCGTCGTGCACGACGTAGACTATGCATGCGGACGTGGTTTTCGTCTGTCACCACGCGGATATTGCCGCCCCGTTGGACCGCCAAGACACTACGAGCAAAGATGGGATCGTCGTGACCGCTGGCATGACCGCAGAGAGTGGCGAGATCGCCGAGATCACAGAGAATGGCGTAGCCATCGTGATCGTCGCGACGGCTGGTAAATCTTCTAGGCCCGCTTCAAACGCGGGCCTTTTCTTTTGGCGCGAAACATAAAACCTGTGTTTGGAGTAACATTGCATTTCCCGACCGTCCCTAGGCAAGTCGATCGTCGACTTTGCGACCACCCCTTGGATGGTAAGGCAGCCGCCTTCATGTCGGGAAACTGATATTTAATCGCATCAAGGTGACACACGACGCGGCGCGCTAGGTTGCGATCATGGGTCAAGTGCCAGAATGCATGGTCGACGAGCGTTTGTATATTCAACGCTTGAAGGCGATCAGCATCACGCTGACAAGACACGCTGATGAACTTGTAGCGCTTCATAATGTCCTTGCCGTGCAAGCCCTAGATAATATGCTGTACGGGCCATGATGATCGATGCCACGCACCTCAAAGCGGATCGCACTGCAGCCAGCCTGATAAACAAAGACGAACCAAAGGCGGCCTGAACTCCAAACTGAATGCCGTCTGCGATGGAGAATGAAGGCCTCTAGTCCTACTTTTGAGCGGAGGCCAGATAGGCGATTACAAAGGGGCGACACATGATGCGTGTCCCCAAAAGCGAGGACGTTGCTGGCGGACGAGGGCTACGACGCCGACTGGTTTCACGCCGCCTTAGCCGAGCGCAAGATCGACGCCTGCCCTTCGCCGTCCAACCAGGGAAGTGCCCGTCTCGCACGATCCTGTTCTCTACAGGAAACGCCACAAAATAGAGAACCTGTGCGGCATTTTCATCAGCGGCATTTTTATCTGCCGGCTCTGATTTTATGAGGCCTGAGCGTAACGGAACAAAAAAGGCCGGGGCGAAACCGCACCGACCTTCCTGCCGCTTGTCATCTTCTGCCAGTACATCCGTAGTCAGTGCGCAAGCTACTTGGCACTAAGAATGCGCAGAGTCCCGTATGGTTCCGCCTCCGCATCGATCCTACTTTCGATACGCGAGGCCGCCCCAAACGCGACCCTCGTCCCGGTGGCGCCCACCGTGTACAGCGCCAATATAAGCTGCTGCTGCGGCTACGAGCGAAGATGCCGCAAGAAGAAACGCTGTGAGAATACCGGTTATCCGGGCTTTCTCGGCCGCATCTGCGGCTGCAGTCTTGGCGTCCTGCACAGTCTTTTCGGCTTGGGCTGTCAGTTCGTTAACCTTGTTTTGAGCTTCATCAACGCGCTGTTGCGCTGCTGCACGAACGGCCTGAACACGCTCCACAGTCTGGTTCACGCGGGTCTGCGCATCTGCCTGAGGTATGCCTGTGCGTGCAGCGACCTGATTAGCCATCCATGCTTTATCCGCATCGGATATTTCGCCCGTCGACAGCAGATTGCTCAGTATTCCGCCGGCTTGGCGCTGGAAATCACCACTGTTAGGATCGGCATTCAGTGCAGGTGTATCTGTCCGCAGCAAAGTGTCGGTGAAGTATTCGATCGGGTTTGCTTTGAGACCCTGTGGTAACGACTGCTCAATGCTTGGAGCGGCGGCCTGACCAGCGCCCTGGGCGAGACCACCAAGGGCATTACCAGCGCCTGAAACGACTCCGCCAGCCAACTGACCGACGCCCTGCGCCGCGCCACCGACCGCCGAGCCAGTAGCCTCAACTGCGGTCTGAGCAACGCTCCCGACGGCCTTCACGCCGCCCGAAACCACGCTGAGCGCAAGAAAAGCGGATACGACCGTGCCGATGCCCCACACGACCAAACCATTGATTCCGTCTCGAGTCGTAAGCTCATCTCGGCTTGCGGAGCCTCCAACTGGGCGTCTCATGCGACCGGTGATGTAACCACCAAGCATGTATGACGCCACCATGGACAGGACCACAAAAAGGCCAGTTACGATGAGCCATGTAATGCTGAGTTCGCCGCCGTTGTCGGCAGAGATTGCGTTTAAGCCCAGTCCGCCAGCGAACGCGGTGAATACCGCCACAGTGCCGGAGGCGATGGCCGTACCGGCAAAAATTGCAGGCCAGTCAACGAAGCTGCGGTTCGGGTTCTCGATCAATGTAGATTCTACCATCAACGTAGCCCCAACAGAGAGAGAACGAACAGGACGACAACGACCAGTCCCACCAGATAAATGATCGAGTTCATGAAGGTCTCCTCTAAAAAAATTAGTCCTAACGACGCAGCTAATCCTAAAGACGTTTAACGCTTCCCGCACGCAACGGGCAGCGCAGCCCGACCGACTGCGTTTTGGCAACACCTAAACACTCTCAGGAGCACATCGTTCCGCCAAAAAATAACCAGCTATTTCTGGCCCGATATTCGTCTCTATGCCGCCCTGACAAACACCGTCATCTCACGCCTGACCGGATCATGCCCTTCCTCTCGACAAGCGCGCTTTTCTTCGTCTGTGTCGTGACCGGGCTATCCGCCCGCTTCCGCTGCGACCCGTCGTCCATGTCGAGGATCACGGCAAGGGCCGCAGCATTGCCAACCCGGTTCTTGGCCTTGGGTGATTTCTTGTAATCTCAAGATTTCACGGCGGCCACGATGGCCTTCCGCTGGGCGTTCGTAAGCTTGCCGGCGACTTCCTCGGTGCTTGCCCGCCACTACTCCGTCACCACGGGCGCGAAGTCCTACGGCCTTGCAAGCCCTACACCATTGCCCAGCGGCGAGACACGAGGTCCAAGCGTTAACTTGCTTAGCACTTCGCAGGCCCTAGTGGACACTAATCTTCAATGATTTCTAGTTGTTAAGAATGCCGTTTTAACTCAAATGGTTTACTGCCCAGGTAGAGCTTTCAAAACTGATTATTGCCCATTTTTGATAAATCTTACCTCGTCACTGTTGTCGACATCAGCGTTGTATCGTTTGGGAAGAACGGCCTAAGTTTCGTTGCTATTGGAACTTGCCCTGCCGACATTCGTTTTAAATGGCGTTTTCCATAACGTTTGGTTGTCGCATATACGCTAGCCTCCTTTTCGGTATGACATGACAACGCATCAGATCCTCGCATTCTCCGTCATTGCACTCATGATGGCAGTCTTTATTTGGGACCGCTTCCGTTACGACGTCGTTGCTTGCTGCGCGTTGATTGGGTCCGTGGCTGTCGGTATCGTCCCACCGACCGAAGCATTTTCAGGCTTTTCCGACGACATCGTCATCATCGTTGGTAGCGCTCTGGTCGTCAGCGCGGGTGTCGCTCGCAGCGGCGCTGTCGATATCGCCATTAAGAAGTTCTTTCCAAGCCTCAGCACCTTGCGAACACAGCTCGCACTTTTAATGATCGTGGTGGGAGTCCTTTCCGCGTTCATAAAGAATATAGGCGCACTCGCGATTATGATGCCGGTAGCCTTTCAGTTCGCAAAAAAGTCTGGGGTGTCGCCATCGAAATACCTGATGCCTATGGCCTTCGCCGCTCTGCTCGGCGGACTTATGACTCAAATTGGAACCTCGCCAAACATCGTCGTTTCTCGATTAAGACAGGAGATCACCGGGGCCTCGTTCACGATGTTTGATTTTACGCCCGTTGGAGGCATACTGGCGGTTGTCGGTATAACCTTCCTTTTGTTTTTTCACTGGCTTGTTCCAAGCCGGAACAAGCAAAAAAGCTCGATCGAGGAAGCGGTTGAGATTAAGAATTACTCGAGCGAGGTCACAATACCGGAGCATTCAATGCTGATCTCCGAGCCTCTGAGCACCTTACTGAAACTTGGTGACGGGGAAGTCGTAGCGAGTGCTGTCTTACGGGGCTCAACTCGCATGGCCCCTTTTCCAGACCTGACTTTGCGTCACAACGACATAGTTCTCTTAGAAGGTTCGTCGAGCGCAATTGATCGGGTCGTGTCAGGCGGCGACTTGCAACTGTCGGGCAAGCCGCTAAAGGATCACGGACAGCCGCAAACTGACGTTATCTCTGTTGAGGCAATTGTCAGCCAAGAGTCCACGCTTGCGGGAAGATCAGCGAAAGAGTTAGCCTTGTCGTACACACGCGGGGTCAACCTGCTTGCAATCAGCCGTCGGGGTCAACGCCTGAAGGAGCGATTAGGCGGACTGACGCTAACAACCGGCGACGTTCTTGTCTTACAGGGTAGCCGCAGCAGTCTAACTGCGGTGCTGCAGGATTTTTCGCTGCTTCCGCTGGCTCAGCGAGAAGTGCTTTTGGGCACGAAACGCCGTTCGTTCATTCCGTTAGTGATTTTGGCCATTGCCATGGCAACGACGGCTATCGGCATAGTGCCTGTTTCGGTAGCGTTTTTCGCTGCTGCACTTGGCATGGTCGTGTTCCGCGCTATTCCGCTTACGGATTTCTACAAGTCTGTGGACGGCCCCATCCTGGTCATGCTCGCGGCACTCATCCCAGTTTCCGACTCCCTGCGCACAACGGGTGGCAGCGAACTGATCGCCCGCTGGCTTGGGGACGCTGCAGCCAATCTTCCGGCTTGGGGCGCACTTGCACTCATCCTTGTTACCGCTATGGCAGTAACGCCGTTTCTCAACAATGCAGCGACTGTGCTTGTGATGGGGCCAATCGCTGCGACCTTCGCCACAAATCTCGGATTCAGACCAGAGCCATTCCTCATGGCCGTGGCGATTGGTGCTGGCTCCGATTTCCTGACCCCCGTTGGCCACCAGTGCAACACGCTCGTTTTTGGACCCGGGGGCTATAAGTTTTCTGATTATCCCCGATTGGGGTTGCCTCTGTCATTGTTGATCATCTTTGTTAGCGTCCCGGCTCTTCTTTACGTCTGGCCCGTACGTTGAAAACAGCCCTCGAAGGGTGCTGAAGCAGCGCGTGCCGAAATCCTTCGCATGTGCAAACCGAAGAGAGGTCCCGATTGCACCTTCAAGTGCCTACAAAAGAAAGGCCCGCATCGTCCGGTGAGAGCTAGACAACATGGCTTTAAAGCCACATCGATGGCTGTTCTAATTGAGCTTTTCAGACCTGATTACGCCGCAACTACGGCGAAATGACCGTTTCATCTGTTGACACCACCACGAGTTCATGAATCTGGGCCGTGCATCCGACACCACAGGTTCCGAAACAACCTTGTTTTCGACGAGGGCTTGCAGCGCCTTGTCGCAAGCGCTCTTTTTTTTCCACTCATGCTCCGCTGCCTCAATCCTCAACGCTATCTGATGCGGCAACATGGTACCTGTGCTGATTAGCCCCGGTTGGACGAACATGGGGCAATGGGAGAACGTTCGTTGATCAACTCGAGACTCCCTGGATGATGGATAGCAACACGGTCGGTCGATCAGTGGACCGACCGTGTTTGGAGCAAAAATCTTGAGGCATCCTAAATCACAGTAGCGTCAAACCATGAAACTTTCTCGCCGGAGCATCGGTCACAATGCAGTTTCACGAAGATTTACGCTTATTCGTCTTGAATCACCGATGGCATAGCGCTGGAAGTGCGTTTCAGATTGCCTGTCGTATAACGGACTCCAGTACGCCGATGCTGCTAGTGGCAAACTTTGTCGCGACATGACTCGCCTTCTTCTCTCTCCGATTTAACGGCCACACTGGGAGCGCCTTTCGTCACCTGCGCGCAGCACAGGCATCCTCATCATGGCCAAACCTCAATGACAGCCAACAGCATCGCGCCCGGCGTGGTGGCGCGTATCATTGCAGCGGCTGCAAAGGAACGCGACGACAAGGCGCGTGGCATATTTGAGGTTAAACGGCGATCGGAAGTCAGGGAGGCCCGCCTTAGGTCCCACCCAACCGGCGGGCCTCAACCCAAAACCCCTTCCAGTCAGGGTAGCGTCAATCAAACACACTTTAGAAAAAGTGGCAAGCTATCGGCATTACTTCCGGTTAAAAAATGTGCGGAATACCTGCTATGATTGCCAGCCGTGCTGTCATCTCGCAAGTGATCATAACTGGTCTGTCTATCGCAGCTACACCAGCACCTTCAAACAGCAGTGAAAGACCGGATGCGACCGGAAAAAGAGTGGCAGCACTTCTTCTGTCTACATCGATCTCGCGGGATGTCGATGCCAGTTTTCCGATTGGCAACGACGCTTTTGCCCTGCGACGTGGCGTCATCGAAAATGCCGGCACTATAACCGTTCTCGCTCCTGAGCTTGGTGGGAACCGAGGATTGAAAAGAGACTATAGTCTCGAGCGTCCATGCACCGCAAAGCCACATGATCCGCTCTATGCTCGGGCGAAACACCGTCAAACGTTTAGTGCGCGAGGTCGAACTCTCTCACAACGTGCTACAACGTTTTTCTTCATTGATGACGGCAGAGCCTCTACAAAATCGCGCAATGTGATATGCGTTATGAACCGGTTTTGCTTCCATGCGTTTGATCCGTTCGCGTTATGCCTTTCAGGATCATAAATGACAGACACTCACGTCCCGCATCGGTTTGTGCTGCTCGATGGAATACGGGGGCTGGCGGCAGTTGCTATTGTGCATCGGCATGCTGAAGTCTTTTTTGGCAGGCCGGAAGCATCGAGCTATCTGGCTGTGGACTTGTTCTTCGCGCTCAGCGGTTTCGTTTTGGCTCACGCCTACGGCGAGCGGCTTGCAAACGGACAAATAAAGCCGCTAAACTTCATGAAGGCGCGGTTCTTAAGGCTGTATCCGCTTTATGGTTTAGCGCTGCTGCTGATGACAGCCTTCTTCGTCTGTCTGTATTTCCTCGATCTACCGACTCCCATTGATGATCTTCACCGGAAGATACAGCCTGCGGAACTGGGTTTTGCCTTGGTAACTGGGATGCTGTTTTTACCGGCCCCCTTTACGCTCACGCTCAATGGCGCGCTGTTTCTGGTCAGTCCCGCTTGGTCGCTGTTTAATGAACTGGCGGTCAACATCGCCTATGCTCTCAAGGGCGCTCGCGCGCAGGTGAAGACAATTGGCGTCATTTTAGCGTTGAGCGCTTGTGTCCTTATCATCGCAACCATCCATTCTGGGAAGCTTCATCTCGGTTTTCGATGGCACGAGATGTATGCAGGCATGGGTAGAGTATTCTTTTCGTTCTTCGCCGGTGTGCTCATTTATCGCTTTCGCAGTCAAACAATCAAAACTCGCCCGGCGCTGGCCGTGATGTGCCTGTCAGCTGTCGCTCTGGTACTATTTCTGCCCCTCACGGACGAAATTCGCCCGATATTCGACGTCGTCATCGTGTTGCTTGTCTGGCCGATCCTATTAAATGTCTCGTCCTCAATTGAGGCGGGCGGCTGGCTTGATCGGGTTTCCAGCTTTCTGGGAACAGCGTCTTACGCAGTTTACGTGCTGCACATTCCTTTGCTTGCGTGGGCGGTATTTCTCGTGCCCCGTGCCGGTGACGCAGGCGTGGCACTTCTGGCTGGGCTGACCTTCATCGTGGCAACGGTCTTTATCTCGTATGCCCTGACCGTATACTTCGACCAACCCCTTCAAATACACATGAAAAAGCGCCTGAAAGCCAGCTCTGTAAGCAAAGTCCTTCAAGCGCCTAGGATCTAAGGTGTTTGGCTTACGCCGCGCCAGCGGGGTCACCTATCGGCAGCAGAGCAGGATCAAGCGTAGGATCGTTTGGATTTTTGCTATCGACCGGATCTTGAACGGGCGGTGTCGGCGGCTTTTCCTGAACACGGTCTGGAATTCCGGGAGTTGATGTCGGGCCTCGTGGTGAGGATGCTGGGTCTGTTGGGAAATTATCATTGTTAGGCATCTTTCCACTCCTCGTTGGGGTCAAGAGTAAATAACCCGCGCCAGTCACAGGGGTTCCCGAGATTGTGAGAGCCATACGAGACACCGCATGGCCGGGGAGCGAATATGGCCGTTTTATGAAGGCAGAAGCCGGACATCCGCACCTTTCAGCAACAGTTGCCAGCCATCGACTGCTATTGTCGTGCCGGCTATGTAGCTGGCATCATCTCGCACGAGGAAGAGGAAGGCGTTCGCGACGCGTGTTTGTGAGCCGCGGCAGCCTGATAGCATAGGCGGTTGTCATCAGGATGCTACTAATCGATCGCCTTGAGCGGAGTCGAACCTATGACCGCGGTGTTGTTTCTCGTCGATCTCATTCGGACCCTCAGGGACGTCAAAGATTTAGAAATCCCAGTTCACGAGCTCGTTCGCTAGTGCCTCGCCAGCCACAGAAGGTGAACGTCTCAATTTTTTGAGAGCTGTCCTCGCGCATCTGCGCCTTATGAATTGGATGGGAATAGATGTTAAAATGGAAGTTCTAAAACTAAGACTGTCCGGATGACGCCCGAAATCCTTTCTCTGATCGCCGAAATCGACGAATTCGAAGGCGCCTGGCGTGCGATCGGTCGGATCGCACCTGAGCGATTATCCAGCCTGAGGCGTGTCGCCACGATCGAAAGCGTCGGCTCCTCCACACGTATCGGAGGGGCGCGCCTCACCCACCGAGAGGTGAAAAGCTGTTGACAAACATTCGCCTCGGGTCATTCACAACACGCGACAAGCAAGAGGTCGCCGTCTCCGTCAGGCCTTTTCGCGCGTTTTGACTGCGCGCTTGGTGGCCGCTATCAAACGGTCTTCTTCCTCTTTTGCAAGCCGTGCTTTACGCAGGCGGGAGGTTTATTCTTCACGCGATCTGGTCACGTGGTCGGTCTCTTCCACTGCATTCCCACGTCCGAAAAGCTGGGATTGCACATCGAGGCGAGTGCCGTTGGTACATAGCGGCAAAGGGCAATGAGCATCCAAACACTTTGCTACATGGCTCGCTAAGAAATTCAGATCTACCAAGTCAACTTCTTGATATGGGTTCCCTTTTTTCCGACGAAATATGGAGTTACGCTTCCGAAGCGGGCAGTAGAACAGTAAACGTTGCCCCTTTTCCAGCGCCGGGACTGCTTGCAGAAACCTTCCCACCGTGGAGCTCGACGAGTTGTTTTACCAAAGCAAGGCCAATACCGAGCCCGCCACGCGAATGCTCTAAGTGACTGTCGATCTGCGCAAACATATCAAAGATTTTATTCACTTCTTCGTTGCTGAGACCCAGTCCATTGTCGGCGACCCAAATTGTGGCTTCGTTGTCTGCCTTTGCAATACCGACTTGGATGTCTCCACCTTGCGGAGTGTATTTCGCGGCGTTGTTCAGGAGATTGGCAACGCATTGTGTAATGCGGAAACTATCCGCCAGAACCATGACCGGCGTTTCTGGAAACTGAGTTTTTAAAGAATGGTCCTTCGTCTCGATATTGGGTGCAGCCATGCTGACAGCAGAGGAAACGATACAGCGTAGATCAATCCAAGATTTTTGTAGTTCGATTTTGCCTTGAGTTATGCGCGAAACGTCCATCAGGTCGTCGACCAAGCGCACCAGATGGGTGATCTGGTCTTCCATCAAGCCAGTCACTTTTTCAGCTTGCGGCCCCTCGAGTTTGCGGGACAAAAGTTTGAGACCGCCGTTTAACGCGGCGAGCGGGTTACGAAGCTCGTGGGCAAGGACCGCCAAGAACTCATCTTTTCGACGATCAGCGAGTTGAAGCGCATCGGCCTGCCGGTGCAGAACATCCCGTTGGTCGGAAATCGTCTGGCGTTGACGGTAGATTTCGAAGAAAACATCTGTTTTGCTTCGAAGAATATCTGCTTCGATCGGCTTTTGAATAAAGTCGACCGCGCCCGCCTCATAGCCCTGAAATCTCCGCGTGTCGCTATGTGTCCCCGCCGTCACAAAAATAATAGGGATGCGCCGCGTCCGCTCGTTGCCTCGCATCAATTCTGCGAGCTCGAAACCGTTCAAACCGGGCATTTGGACATCAAGCAAAGCGAGAGCGACGTCGTGCTCGAGAAGAAGCTCCAAGGCCTCGTCACCAGACCGTGCTTTTAGGAGAACAAGATCGTCACGCCTCAGCAGTGCTTCGAGCGAAAGAAGATTTTCCGGCAGATCGTCAACAAGCAGAAATTTTACAGCCGCGCTCATGATGCGAGACTCATCAGATGGGGTGCGATCTGTTCAAGAGGAAGGACAAGCGCTTGGGGACATGCTTTTTGCGCAGCTTCAGGCATGGCGCTGGCGTATGCGCCAGTTGAATCCTGAACAAGCGTCGTCCCACCGGCATTCGCTACCGCACGAAGTCCGCGCGCTCCATCATGATTAGCTCCGGTCAAAATCACCCCAATTAGCCCCTCGCCCCAGACCTCGGCGGCGCTCTCAAACGAAACATCAATCGAAGGCCTGGAAAATAGCACCTCGTCATCACTTGAGAGGGCAACCGTTTTCGCGTCTTCTATCAGCATATGGTAATTTGGCGGAGCGAAATAAATTACCCCCGATTTAATCGGTTCCTTGTCTTCCGGCTCCAGCGCCCGCAGGCTACATTTCGCATCGAAAATCTCAGCTAAAACGCTTCGCTTGCCAGGCGGCACGTGAACAATAACGAAAACTGGCATGCCGAAGTCACTGCTGAGCGCCGGTAAGATTGTTGACAAGGCCTCAAGCGCGCCTGCGGATGCGCCAATGATCAGGGCTCGATATTTCTCTCCCATCAAAGATCTGCCCTCTGATAGATCTTTTCCTCTCGGACGAAGTCACGGAAACCGTCTTCATGCTGAGAAAACCTAAGCGTTTCCTTAGCGCCCAATCCAAGGAAGCCGTTTCGCGGCAGCGCTTCCCTGAACAATCCGATCGCTCTGTTCTGCAGATCCCGATTGAAGTAGATCATGACATTGCGGCAAGAGACAAATTGCATCTCGCTGAAAACCTGATCGGTAACGAGACTGTGGTCTGAGAAAACGACATTGCGCCTCAAGCTTTTGTCGAGAACGCAGCGGTTATAGGCGGTATGGTAATAGTCCGACAGGGAGCTCTTGCCACCGGCACGGCGATGATTTTCGGTAAACAACCGAACTCTGTCCAAGTCGTAGATACCAGCTTCGGCGTGAGCGAGTGCTTCTGAATTGATGTCGGTCGCGTAGAAAATCGTGCGCTCCTCGAGGTTTTCCTCGCGAAACAGGATAACGAACGAATAGAGTTCCTCTCCCGTACTGCAGCCCGCAATCCATATTTTCAAAGATGGATAGGTTAGAAGATGCGGAACTACTTTTTCGCGGATCGCCTGAAAATAGCTCGGGTCTCGAAACATTTCGCTGACTTGCACGGTGAGATACCGGAGCATTTTGGGTAGCATATCTTCATTGTGAAGAATGCTCTCCTGCATCGCTGTTATCGTAGCATAACCTAGCTGCTCGCGGGCCTGGCGAAGGCGCCGTCGTATCGACGACATAGCATATGCCCGAAAGTCGTAATGGTATCGATGATAGAGCGCCTCAAGGAGCAGCCGAATTTCGATGTCTTCTACTTTCTCGTAGGTCTCCATCATTTCGGCATCCAGACCCGAACCAACGACAGAAGCTTTTCAACGTCCAAGGGTTTGGCCATATAATCGTTTGCACCAGCCTCGATGCATCGTTTTTGGTCGTCGGGCATAGCTTTCGCGGTTAGTGTAATAACGGGCAACTTTTTAAGCTGGGCGTTGGCGCGGATGTGACGGGTCGCGGTAAGGCCGTCCATGACTGGCATCATCACATCCATCAGAACCAGATCAATCTTAGCGTCCTGCCGATCCAATGAAAGTGTCAGTTTTTGCAGTGCCTCTTCCCCATTACGCGCGATTTCGACAAGCGCACCACGGGGCTCTAGAATATTCGTCAGGGCGTAGACGTTGCGAACGTCGTCTTCCACGATGAGGATGCGTCGACCTTCAAGGAGCGCATCACGGCTGCGCGCTTTGCGGATCATGTTCTGCTGCTCGTCCGGTAACTCAGATACGACCTGATGAAGGAAAAGCGTTACCTCATCAAGCAGACGCTCGGGGGACTTCGCACCCTTAATGATAATTGACTTGGAGTAGCGACGAAGTTTCTGCTCTTCGTCCGCGCTCAGCACGCGACCAGTATAGACGATAACGGGCGGGAAGGAGTGCTCACTGTCCTGACTAATCGTTTCAAGAAGTGAGAATCCGGATGCATCCGGCAAGGACAGGTCGAGAACCATGCAATCGAAAGTCCGACTTTTCAATTCCGCGAGGCAATCTGCAGCCGTTCCTACGCAAATTGTCTGCACCTCTGGAGAGCCAATGAGGCGAGCAACAGCATCTCGCTGTACCTCATTATCTTCGACAATAAGGACGCGTCGCACATTTTGCGAAATTCTTGCGTCAAGCGACTTCATCACATCAACCAGTTGATCGCGGTGGACTGGCTTTAAGGCGTATCCGATCGCTCCAAGAGATAGAGCACGCTCCGAATAGTCTTCCGCAGATACCATGTGGATCGGAATATGCCGTGTGCGAACGTCACGCTTCAAACGATCAAGAACAGATAATCCGGATTGATCTGGCAGCCCCACATCAAGCACAATTGCGCTCGGCATATACTGCGTTGCCAGTTCAAGTGCCTCATGAGCGGTGCCGGCAACCAGAGCCTGGAAATCGAGTTCACGCGCCAGGTCACGCAAGATCGAGGCAAATGACTGGTCATCCTCAACGATGAGGAGTTTGCGTGTCTTCTCTGTGGCGGTCTTGCGATCATCATCGACGATCCCGCGAGAAGCGCTTGTGATGGATGTTGGTGCAGGCGACACCGGTACAGGCGGAGTATTGTGCCTTACGCTCGTGTCGAGAGCGGCGGTAACAATGGAAGTGGCAGGAAGAGCCTGTTCAGCGTTAAACTTGTTCGGGACAATCAGAGTGAAGGTCGACCCCGATCCCGACTTACTCTCAAGATGGATCGTGCCGCCAAGAAGTCGGACGAGCTCTCGTGAAATGGATAGCCCGAGGCCGGTCCCACCGAATTTACGACTGATCGTACTGTCGGCCTGATGGAACGCTTCAAAAATGCGGTTCTGCTGTTCCTCCGCGATACCGATACCCGTATCAGTGACGGAAATGGCAATTTGCTTAAAGCCGGTTGGACGGACCGTGAGCGAGACGTGACCCGCCTCGGTAAATTTGATGGCATTCGCAAGAAGGTTTTTCAAAACCTGTTCAAGGCGCTGAGGATCCGTCTCGATCAGCGGGACGACGTCGGGGGCTATGTCGATAGAGAAGCCGAGACCCTTGTTATCAGCAATTGGCGCGAACATACGCTGAAGCGTGTCTGCAGTGCGTTGGATAGAAACAGGTTCAGGTCTGATCTCGACATGGCCGGCTTCAATCTTGGAAAGATCGAGGATATCATTGATCAAGTTCAACAGATCATTTCCGGAGGATTGAATTGTCTGGGCAAACTTGACCTGTTCGGCGCTCAGATTGTCATCAGGATTGTCTGCCAGGAGCTTGGCGAGGATGAGGGACGAGTTGAGCGGTGTGCGCAGCTCGTGAGACATATTAGCCAGGAAGTCCGACTTGTAACGGCTCGCCTGTTCGACCTCGGTCGCCTTCAACTGAATTGCGTCATTGGCTTTTTCCAAGCCGTCTCGCTGCCGTTCCAGTTCCTGCGCTTGTTCTTCCAATTGCGAGTTGGTCTGCTCAAGTTCCACCTGTTGCTGTTCCAGGCGCGCTTGCGACTCCTTAAGCGCTCTGCCCTGCTCTTCGAGTTCTTCGTTGGAGACTCGAAGCTCTTCGCCCTGAACCTGGAGCTCTTCGGTCTGACGCTGCGTCTCATGCAACAGGGTTTGCAACTGCGTTCGAAACTCAGCCGACCGGATAGCCGTCCCAATTGTGTCTGACGCTTGCTCCAGCAGCTCCAGAATATGGTCGCCCACGGGATGGAGAAAGCCCAGTTCAACGACGGCCGTTACCGAACCGTCAACGTTCGCTGGTGCGATGGCGAGGAAACTCGGCTTCCGTCTGCCCAGGCCGGAGCTAAAATTGATGTAACCATCCGGAAGCTCTCCAACGACAATAGGTCGCTGGTTCGTGAGAACATGCGCGAACAATCCGTCGTTTGCACTTAGCCTCGAGTGAAGTGAGTTATCAACCGGAACCCCGAAGGACGACGTCCGCTCGAAGCCATGATGATCTTTCACAAACAGCACACCGGCCACTGCTCCAACATAATCGCTCAAATAGCGAAGAATGTTTTCGCCAACTTCGGCGGTGTTTTTGTCGCCTATGACCGCTTCACTCAAACCAAGCTGAGCTTGCTGTAACCATTCTTGCCGGCGCCGAGCAATGGTTGCTCGACGCATTAGAAATCCGATAACTAAAGTGAGAACGATCCCCAGCAAACCTGTGCTGATAACTAAGGCAAAGGCTGTGGTATAGGCGCTGTGCATGGCGACGAGACGTTGCGCCCGCTCTTGGGTCTCTTCCGTACGCATGTCGCCGATTGTCGACCGTACGGCGTCCATAGCAATCTTGCCGACGTCAGAATTCACTAAGGCAAGGGCCGCTTCTGTATTTCCATCACGTCTGAGTGCAATCGTCCGGGCGAGCTCATCAAGCTTTCTATCGACATGGCTGCGCAACTCGCTCAAGCGTCTTTGCTGAACAAGGTTAGCTCCCACAAACAATTCGAGTTCTTTAAAGCGCGCTGTAAGCTGCGACCGAGCTCGTTCGTATGGCTCAAGATAGCGTTCATTGCCGGTCAAGAGATATCCGCGTTGACCAGTCTCGGCGTCTTGCACGTCCGACTGCAGAAGGTCGATCGCAACGATTACTTCATGCGTTTGCACCACTCGTGCATTGTTTTCGCGAAGCGATCGGGTGGTCTGAAGGGAAGCGACAGTGCTTACCACAAAAAACAACAGTGCTCCGACCAGACCGATCAGTATCGGAGTATCGAGACCAAAACCTTTTGTGGGTCGGACTGCTGCGTCTTTTCTGTGCATTTTGGGGCCCTTGATTAGACTGCTAGCCTTCATATTGCCCAACGCTAGATGTCAATATGAGAACTGCCGAAAATATCTCAAAGTGTCGATATCAGCATCGTCGCACACCTCCTGCTTCTGTTTTATCGCGGTCGTCGGCGTGGTTGAGGAACTTCTGAAGATTTATCTTCGACCGCCCTGCATCGGAATGTCTGTTGGAGCGTTTGCACCGATCGCAACCTGTAGATCTCGGACAACGTCATGAATTCCTTCAAATTTCTTTTGCTTATGTCCAGTGTGGGGCTCTCGTTTCCCGGTTCGGCGGCCGCAATCGATGCACTATCCATTAATACGTCTGTGATCTCATCTCTTGCGGACACACCACCGAGCGAACAACAGACCGAACCCAATCCAGCTGTGGTGCACCTTCAAGTTCTTCTGGATCGCGCTGGATCGTCCCCCGGGGTTATTGACGGCTATTTGGGTGACAATCTGAGCAAGGCAATTGCCGGTTTCGAAGCACTGCAGCAGCTTCCGGTCGATGGCAGGCTTGACGCAGACGTTATAGCCAAACTTGTCGACAACGGTCCCGCCGTTCAACCTTACGAAATCAGTGAAGAGGACAGACAGGGCATCGTTGACAGAATACCGAAGGACTATGCTGAACAGGCCAAAATGACCGGTCTGGGCTACACAAGCATTATGGAAAAGCTGGCCGAACGGTTTCACATGCACGTCGGCCTTATTAAGGCGCTCAATCCAGCAGCAGCGTTCAAGCCGGGCGAAACCATTGCCGTGACAATGCCCGGCGACAACAAAAGCGGATCAGTCAAACGCATAGAGGTCCACCGGAAAGCTGGACAGGCATACGCTTTTGCCGAAGATGGTTCGTTGCTATCGGTTTACCCTGCTACCATCGGCAGCGAAGAGTCTCCCTCGCCAACTGGAACGCACAAGGTGAAAGGCGTGTCGCGCATGCCCACCTACACATATAATCCAAAAATTAATTTTCAGCAGGGTAAAAACAAGGACATTCTCAAGTTACCAAGCGGTCCAAACGGACCCGTTGGGACCGTGTGGATTGATCTTACAGAGCCGACTTATGGAATCCACGGCGCACCCGAACCGGAGCTGGTTGGAAAAGTTGGGTCACATGGCTGTGTTCGATTGGCGAACTGGGACGTGGAAGAGCTCGGCGCAATGATCAAGCCAGGGGTTGTGGTGAATTTTATCGACTGATGGCCTGTTTCTTCAAGTCCAACGCCTTGAAGGTAATTGAACGGAAGGCAAGTCGATTGCGATTTTCTAGAACATGGAATAGCGCAGGTATACTAAGAGCTTAAGTTTTGTGGCCAACAGCAAAAACGATGCTCGTTTGATCGATAAAGGCTTGACTGCAATTGATCACGGCATTCCAATCGGTGACGACGAGCGGTTACGCTTTGAAAAAATGTACCGCTCCCCTAACCGAAATAGAGACGCTATCGCCGAGATTGAGGCCTTCATTGGAGGGAATATTGACGTAGAAAGACGATCCGCCACTATGGAGAGTGATCTTTGCAGCGAAAGCTGGCCCGCAGAAGCTCATTTCATCGACCGTGCCCGAAGGCTGACTACTGCTGGGGGTTCTTGCTAAGACGATCTGTTCGGGGCGGATCATGACCTGGGCATGGCCGCGATATAGGGGGTCATCGACGGGCAGCCGGCCAAGTGCACTGTCAGCATAGCCCCCTGAAACCTCCGCTGGCAGAACAATCGCTTCGCCCAAGAAGTTTGCCGTCACAGGATCTACCGGATGAGCATAAAGCTGCTGAGGCGAGCCGACCTGAGCAAAAATGCCATTTCGCATCACTACAAGCTGTTCGGCAAATGCAAATGCTTCTGCCTGATCATGCGTGACGAGGATGGTCGGAATACCCGCAGCAGACAGCACGTCTGTTACAGCCTTTCGGGTTGCGACCCTCAAGCCGGTATCGAGCGCCGAAAACGGTTCATCCAGCAGCATCAAACGCGGCTTTCGCGCCAATGCGCGGGCCAGCGCCACGCGTTGTTGCTGGCCGCCCGAGAGCTGATCGGGTTTGCGCGAGAGCATGGCGCGATCAAGCCCGACCATGTCCATCAACTCAGCCGCCTTGCCATGTCTGACCGCACGTTCGGCATTAACGCCGAAGCCGATATTGTCTGCCACAGAGAGATGTGGAAACAGACAGCCGTCTTGCGCCACGATGCCAATATTTCGGCGATGCGCTGGAACCTGATGGCCATCACCGGCGATCATCTCGCCACCAAGCGTTATCGTTCCCGAATCCGGGACATCAAAACCGGCCACAAGCCGCAGTAACGTGGTTTTTCCACATCCAGACGGGCCAACGATGGCGGTGCGGCTGCCCGCCTCGACAAAAAGATCGACGCCATCCAGCGCGACCACCGAGCCATAGGATTTGCCGACGGCGTGAAGCTTCAGAAATGTCATCGACCGGAAATCTTTCTGGATTGGTTGTGCAGCAGAAATGTCATCGGCAGAGAAAAAAGCACCATTAGCGAGGCATAGGGAGCTGCACCGGCATAATCGATTTCGTTTGTCATTGCCCAAAAAGCCATGGCGAGTGTGCGGGTGCCATTCGGTGCCAGCATTTGAGCCGCCGTCAACTCGTTCATGATGCCGAGAGCAGCAAGCGCCGCGCCTGCCGCTGCACCCGGTGCGGCAAGCCGTACCGTTGTGGACCAAAGCGCACGCGTTGGCGACCGGCCAAGACTAGCCGCAGCCTGTTCCAGTTCAACGGGCACCTTCGTTATTCCTGCGCGAAGGCTGACCAGCGCACGAGGTAGAAACATGACGACATAGGCGAGAACGATAGTGGAAACGGTTTGATAAAGTGGCAAAATAACCCTGACCGTCACCGTTACCAGCGCCAGCGCGACGACCACGCCCGGCATGGAGCTTGCCAGATAATAACATTTCTCCAGCAGACCGGAGGCGCGCGTCGGGCGACGGACGGAAAGCCATGCAATCGGCACGGCAGCCGCAGTGACAACGATGCCACCGATCAAGCAAATCTCCATCGTCTGCCAGAGTGCCAGACCAATTGTACCAACCTTCCACACGCCTGCCCCACCAGCAATGAGCCAATGCCCAAGCGTCAGAGCCGGAACGCCGAGCGAGAATGCGGAAACGGTTATGATCATGGCAAAAGCCGGATATTTCCATCGGCCCAGCGGAACAGTGCGGTTGCGGGCTGAGACACCCGAACCCACGCGCGCACTGCGGCCCTTACCGCGCAATCTGGCTTCGAGGTACAGAAGCAAAATGCAGCAGAAGACAAGGACGACCGCCAGCATGTTTGCCGCAGCCCCGCTATAGGTCGACTGGAACTGATCCATGATCGCGGTCGTGAACGTATCAAAGCGGATCATGGCATAGAGCCCGTATTCGGCAAGCAAATGAAGGCCAACGAGAAGCGCTCCGCCACAGATTGCCAGACGCAATTGCGGCAACACGACACGGCGAAATACCGCAAAGCGGCTCAACCCCAACGATTCCGCGCAATCTTCAAGCGCTGGATCCAGCAATCGGGTCGCTGCCGATACGGGCAGATATATAAAAGGAAAATAGGCTACGAC
Organism: Agrobacterium rosae; assembly: GCF_002915175.1. Lineage (GTDB taxonomy): Bacteria > Pseudomonadota > Alphaproteobacteria > Rhizobiales > Rhizobiaceae > Agrobacterium > Agrobacterium rosae. The sequence continues at coordinate 106,382 of NZ_NXEJ01000010.1, forward strand.
AGATATTGCGATGCCTGCAGGCAAACCATTGAAGCCCGGCCACAAACCGATCCAGGCATAGGAATGCACAAACGCCGGCACCGCCAGCGGCGCAATGGCCAGCCACGACACCAGCCGGGCACCGGGAAGATCGGTCCGTTCCGTCAACCAGGCCAGCGTCACCGACAGTATGATGCAAATGGGAACGGTAAAGAGGATCAGCAGGACCGTATTGACCATAAGATCACCGACGCGGGCACGGAAAATCAAGTGTGATGCCGCTTTCCAACCGGTTTCGATGCCTGCCCATAACACAAAGCAAAACGGCAGAAGCGCAAGAAACGCAACCACGATTGCGATCAGGATTGTCCATGGCACCTCGACCACCAGACCGGGTCTGGAGATGGAGAATTGACCGGTTTCCACGACAGATTTCATTCGGGCCTCGAAATCGAAAAGTCATCGCAGGCAAGCTGCGATGACTTCTGTCTGACAGTAATGATTTAGAGCAGGCCAGCCGCCGTCATCAGATCGGTGACTTTGGCATTGTTGAGCGTGGAAGGCTCAACCTTTGGTGCCTGGAGATCGGCGATTGGCACCAGTGCCTTGTTGGAAGCTTCGCCATTTCCCACGGCATACTCGAAGGAATCTCCCTCACGCAGGATTGTCTGGCCACCCTTGCCGGTAACCCACTTCAGGAAGGCCTGAGCCTGTTCCTTGTGCTTGGAAGACGCAAGCACGCCACCGCCCGACGTGGAGAGAAAAGCACCCGGGTCCTGATTTTTGAAGTAGTGCAGCGCGACGTTCTTGCTATTTTCACCCGTCTTCGCCTGATCACCGAAATAGTAATAATGATAGATCAAGGCGCCTTCGACTTCACCGGCATTGACAGCCTTCATGGCTGTAGAATTACCGCGATAGGCCTTGAAGTTTTCCTTCATGCCTTTCAGCCATGTCGTGGCTTCAGCCTCACCCTTTAGCTGTACCAGCGCGCCAATGATGGCTTGGAAATCAGCACCCGTTGGAGATGCGGCCCAACGACCTTTCCATTCCGGCTTTGCAAGGTCGAGCATCGACTTCGGCAATTTGTCTTCTGTCAGCTTTGTGTTGTCATAGGCAAATACGGTTGAACGGGCTGCAATGCCAACCCAATGACCGTTCGCAGGGCGGAACTGCTCAGGAACCTGATCCAGTGTTTCCTTGGCAACGGGCTCGAAGAGACCTTCGCTTTCCACCAGCGCCATCGCCGGAGAGTTTTCTGTCAGGAACGCATCGGCCGGAGAATTGGCACCTTCCTGAACGATCTGGTTGGCAAACTCCATGTCGCTGCCCTTGCGGAGCGTGACCTTGATACCTGTTTCCTTCGTGAAGGCTTCTGCCCAGGCGTTACCCAATCCTTCGTGTTGCGCGTTATAGACGACAATGCCATCGGTATCCTGCGCACGCGCTACGCCAGCAAGGCCCGTCGCGGCAAGCGCAGCCGCAATCAAAAGGTGTTTTCCAGATCGTTTAGTCACGTCGTTCTCCCGATCAAAACAGGCCGCTGCGGACCCTATTTCCCGTGCAATTTGTGTATCCGAATGCGCGAATGAAACGCGCTTAAAACTATTCGGATAAACTCCACTTATACCCGTGGATGGTTTCGGGCCATGGGGACTAAAGTCCCTATCAGGAGAATGGGACGGGAACCGATTATTCGAGGATCAGCCTTTTGATCGCGCTTCGCGCAGGTAGATGGCAGCCTCGGTCCTATTGCGCAATTTCAGCTTCTGGAGGATGCGGGTCATGTTGTGCTTGATGGTTTTTTCCTGAAGGCTCAGCAGCCGAGCGATTTCCTTATTGCTATTGCCCGCTGCAACAAGCTCAAGAATTTGCTCTTCGCGGGGTGTCAGGGTGGCAAGGACTTGCGCCGGATGGTTGACGGTTTTCAGTCCGGCCATAACGTTTCGCGTCGAAGATGACGCCCCACAACCATCATCAGCTGCAACGGTCGAAATGACGTTCACAAGCTCGGATACGCCAACCCCTTTGAGCACATAACCCTTTGCTCCCTCAGCAAGAGCTTGCGCGATATCGGAATCGTGTCCCGAAGCGGTCAGCACAATCACCGAAGCCGCAGCGTCCCGGCGCAGAATGACGCGCAATGCCGAGTGTCCGCCACCCGGCATGGACAAATCCAACAACATGATATCAGGGCGGTGTTGGTCGAATAATGAAATTGCATCGGCGGCGCTGGCACCTTCGCCAACCACTTCGAAACCCGGCTCATCTTCCAGACTACGGGACAGACCACTTCGAAAGATGGGGTGATCGTCGACAATAACGATTCTGATCACATGCGGTCTCATGAACTAGTGACCCTCGGCAGGGTCATGGTGATCGACGTGCCTGATCCGATAGCAGAGACAATCGTCAATCTTCCGCCCAGTCCTGCGGCCCGCTCCTCAAGACCGGCCAGACCGAGGCCGTCCTCATCATCACGCCTGACAAAACCGATACCGTTATCCCGGACACCAATAGTGATTTCGCCATTCGTTTCGGTGGCGGAAACAGCGATCTCGACGGCCTGCGCATGCCGGGTGGCGTTGCTCAAGGCTTCCTGAAGGAAACGATAGATACAGATTTTCATTGCCTGGGATGAGACCTCCAGCGGAGCGATATCCGATTGTATAGATCGACCCGAGTGCTTTTCGTGTGTAGTAATCAACCGGCGAACCACGTCTTCACCGGAAAGCCCTTCAAGCTCTGGCAGGTTCAGTCCTCGACAGATACCCCTGATTTCTCTGACGGCTTCATCGATGGAATGTTGCACCATGGCTTCGTCGTCATCTCTTGCCCGTCCGGTGCGGATAGCCTCCAGCCGTAACGCTGCAAATCCTAGCAGCTGAGCCGGGCCATCGTGCAGCTCAGCAGATATCCTGCGAAGATATCGCTCGTTCAGTGCGGCCGTGCGCTGCGTTGCCTGATCGACACGTTGGCGCAAATCTCTGTTCACCTCTAGCATCCGCGACAACTCCGTGACCTGCACATGCAGAGATCGTTTCTGCGCCTCGATCAAATGGCTGCCTTTTGCGACGATACCGAACAGCAACACCAACATGCCTGCGGTTACCCCGGCCACCACCAGCCAGCTCTCATAGCGGACGTTGTCCAGCTCCGACATCAGATCGGCAGAGCGCTCATAAAATTCCGCGACCGCGATAACCCGGCCGGACACCGCGTCACGAATGGGGCTGTGGATTTCTAGCAGCACCTGGCCACTGCGCTTTTCTTCTTCATGTTCCTCACCTTCCAGATCATCGAAAGCGGCATGAACCGTGCCATTGAACGCAGTAGAAAGCCCAAGCGACCCTTCAAAGGTCTTACCAATCAACCCTGGTTCGCTGCTGAAGACGACCCTGTTGTCTCTGCCCCATATTTTGAAGGAAAACAGTTCACCTCTTAGAGGCCCCTGGTTGAGTGTGTCGAGAATTTTGCCGCGCGCATCATCGCTCAAAGATGAGCTGGTCGCCAGTTCCTGTGTCAATGGCGAGACGATGCCCGAAACATAGAGGGCAGTGCCGCTCGCCATGTTCCTAACGGCCGCACTCTCGATCTTCGATGTTACCCATAGCCCGATCAGGATCATACCCAATAACAGAACGATCATACCCGCAAAGGCAAATTGCCACGCAAGCGTTGGGCGACGGCCAGACAAACTAACAAACTCGCGCCCAGCAAAATATCCCATAATCGTTCCGAACCCGCAGCTTATATCATCGACAGTTCGTTCCTGAAGAACACCGATTGCAAGTAAACCGTAGTTTTTATGTACTATGACGGTCCTATTGCAACCCAAAGCCATCAGGGGCTTTTGCTTACGAAGGCCAGGGTGGTCGTGACAATGCCTGATAGGCGCTCCCATAACACGGCCGGACAGGCGTGAAGAAGTTTACAATCGCCTCGGAGAGAAAACAAAAGCCCTCTACGACGTTTTTGCTTTCCCTTGCAAGGCAGTTTCATTTCTCCAGCGATGTTCTAATTTATTTCCAGCTTGCTGCGTTCGTTAGGATTACAGCCTGCAGGGTACATTCCACGCTTTTGATGGGATCAGAACCATCGACAACATAATCTGGCTTAGCTTGGCCGCTAGTTTGTTGAAACCCTTTGGCATGAGCCGCTACTATTAAGCTGCTACCTCCAGTGCTTAAAGGCCGTCTCGCGCGACCTGTTGGATCCAGTGTTGCTATCGGCAAAACCTGCAAAAGCGGAGTTTGCAGCGGATGGCGTGAAGCTCCATAGTCGAGACAAGGAAAGGAGATATACGATGCTTTTGAAGAAGTACCGCGAAAACAAGGATGCCCTGAAGAAGATTGGCCGGGAAGCTCTTGCCGAGAGCCGTCGCAGGGGTTTGTCGATCTCCGCCAAGGACGAGCAGAACGAGGCAAAGGATCGGTCGGCAAGCGGGCGCACGGATCACGCCCCGGCGACAGTGAGGTAGTAGTCGCTTCAGGCCGGAATTGTCATGCATCCTCCTTGCAGGGTCGAATGGCTCCCGCAAGTCTTCCGTGTTCACGAAGCTCGATCTTGAAGGTGTCTGGATCAACGCTGATAAAATCGCCAAGGCGATTCCCTCGGACTGCAATGGCAGATCGACCGACATGCAGGCTGGCAGTGCCGCACTCATGAAAATTGGCGAGATGAAAAGAACCCGGCAAAGCTTTATCTTCGAGACGACACTGAGCAGCCAGCAATCAATACGGTTGATGCAGGAAGCAAAGCAGGCTGGGTTCACAGTAGGACTGTATTACGTCGCCCCGGATTCCGTTGAGACGAATGTCGAGCGCGTTAGGCAGCGTGTCCTCAAGGGCGGTCATGACATTCCTGAAGAAAACATCCGCAGGCATAAAGGATCGCTGATGAAGCTGACCGAGGCCCTGAGGATCGCGGATGAAGTCCCGCTGATCGATAACAGCAGCCTGGAACCTCATGAGGTCATCGCGATCAGCTCCGGGGTGGTCCAGTCGTTCGACATCGACGACAGTCAAGAGCTGCACGTTCAGATGACCGCCAAGGTCTGCGAGGCTTACGATCTCGTCCGCGTGCAGGAGGGCTTCCGATCTACGCACAAGGGCAACAAGGCACTGGAGAAACATGGTTAGAAGCGTTTCAGCATTCAATGCCTGCTGGCAAAAATGAGCGATGACCATCTCTTGGGAAATTGGGCGTTTTTCACGCAAACGCTCTTCATCACAGTGCTGTCCCAAGTACAGCCGAACGCATGAGGTCGTACGCAGTCCTTTGACGAGGAAGGGAAAATAACTCTTACGGCATGCGGTCTCGGGCAACGTCGACCATTCGCTTACCACAGTAGACTGTCGTCTTTTCACACCGCCGTCGCTTTATGAAGCTAGTGCAATCGCTTTTCCGGTTTGTGGATGGACAATCACATGCATCGAAATTCCATAGATACGCTTCAATTCTTCCGTTGTCATAATTTTTTCCGGCGCTCCCCGCGCTATAAGCCTGCCGGAATGCAGGGCAATGATATCGTCACAGAAGCGAGCTGCCATGTTGACGTCGTGCAGAACCAAGACAATAGAAATCCCCTTCTCTCTGGATAGCGTTTGGATGAGTGACAGGACTTCGATCTGATGGGCAATGTCGAGCGCCGAGATTGGCTCATCGAGCAACAGACACTCCACATCCTGCGCCACAAGCATCGCGAGCCACACACGTTGATGTTCGCCGCCCGACAGCGTGTCGGCCAGCCGCTCCTTCAGCGCTCCAGTATCGGTCAGAGCTATGGCTTGCTCGACCTTATCACGATCAGTCGTTCCAAACTGTCCAAGTGCTCCATGCCATGGGTATCGACCCAGTGCCACGAGTTCTTTGACCAACATTCCCGACGTCGCCGGCATATGTTGCGGCAGATAGGCAATCTTGCGTGCCAGCGGACGCCCGCCCCAATTCTCAAGGGGCTTTCCTTGAAACAGCAACCGGCCTGCGGTTGGTTTGACTTGATGGGCCAGAAGTTTCAGCAGGGTGGATTTCCCGGAACCGTTGTGGCCGATCAGTCCGATCGTTTTTCCCTGCTGTAATCGAGCGTGAGAGTGTCAAGCAGCGTATTATCACCCACACGCAAACTGACCTCTGCCAATTCGAAACTCATCTTACATGTTCCTGCCTGTTGAAACGCTGGTTCGTCATCCTCGTTCGTTTCGCTGAATGAGCCAAAGAAGCAGTGGCCCACCTATGAATGCGGCCAGCAGCCCTGGCGACATTGGCCACGGCCAAATCAGATTGCGCCCTAACCAGTCGCAAAACACCATCAGCAAGCCGCCAAGCAAAGCGCATCCAACGAGGGAGTCTGCGACCCGACGAAATCCGATCATCTTTGCAAGATGCGGCACCATGAGGCCAATAAAGCTCAATGGACCGATGACGATTGTGGCGGCAGCAGTTGCGATCGAGGCCGTCACCAGCACCAACGCGCGGGATGTCTTCATCGGCACACCGAGGCTGGTAGCAGTCGGATCACCTAGAGAGGACACCTCCAGCCAACGATGGCACAGGACGCCAGATATGAGCGTAAGGATTGCGACCACGCTTACAGCAAGCGCCTCGTCAAGGCTAACACCGCCCGTAGACCCGGCAAACCAGCTTAACAGAGCGGCAGCTTTCGGGCCGCCGCCAGCGAGCACAAGAACCAACAGCGAATTCATCGTGCTGCCGAGACCGACGCCGATCAGCAGGGTTCGTTCGGGATGGAAGGCGTTGCGCCAAGAAAGAAGCACGACGAGGCCCAGCACGAAGACGGCACCGACCGAGGCCACAGCGAATTTCGACCAGATGCTGGCTGCAGGCAGCAGGATGATGGCAAAGGCCAAACCAAGACCGGCGCCATGGCCGATCCCTAGCAGATCGGGACTGGCAAGAGGATTGCGCAAACTGCGCTGAAGAATAAACCCGGAGATTGCCAGACATGCGCCTGCACCAACGGAGGCAAGAACGCGTGGCAGACGCCAATTCACGGCTGGCTCCATATCGGAAAGCGTAGCGACCTGCCATCCCATTTGTGACTGCCCGACAAAGAACGCCATGATCGTCACGGCGATGAGGAGGACGGCCAGAATTCCTGTCAACTGTGCGGTGGACCGGATTTTGATCGATGACTGTATAGGCGCGATGTCATGATGCGGCAGCGATGGCTTACGATTACGCAGAGCAAGAGAAACAAGCAAAGGCCCGGTTAAAAGCCCGGCTCCGGCTCCCACTGGAATATCGCCAGCATATTGCGACAGAAGGCGCACGAGTTGATCCGCAAGCAGCAACAGCACGGCACCAGTTACGGCAGACCGCAAAAGTCTGGTATTGTTGTTCGGCCAGAGCGTCCTTGCCAGCGCGGGCGCAGCCAGACCGATAAAGCCGATGATCCCGAAATTTGCCGTGACGAAAGCCGCAAGCATGGAGGCGCAGGCCAGAGCAACGATCTTCATCGTTGTTGATGACACACCGAGCGTCTTCGCCGTTCCATCCCCAAGCGAAAGAAGCGTCAACGGTCGCTGCATGAGGAAAACAGCGCCGGAGATGACAGCGACCTGTGGAAGCAACATGGTGAGGCCGCGCCAGCCGCTCTGTTGCAACGACCCGGCCTGCCAACGCAGAAGATCGGTGAGGAAATCGTGATTGAACAAGACGAGAAGCGAATACAGAGCGCCGCAATATAAATTGACGACGACACCTGCCAGAATGAGAGTGTTGGAGGCCATGCCCCGCCCGAAAGCCACGCCGAGAACCATCATAAGCGCCAATCCGGCACCTGCCAGCGCAACGACTTCGGGGCCGGAGCGCCACAATGGCGGTGCGTAGAGGAGGCTGGCAGCCAAAGCCAGACCTGCACCGGACGAGACGCCGAGGAGACCCGGTTCGGCCAGTTGATTGTCAAGAACCTGCTGAAAGACGGTGCCACCAAGTCCAAGGGCGAAACCTGCGACAAGAGCCACGACTATGCGGGGCAGCAATCCATAATACACTAGCGCTTCAGATGGCGTTGAGATTTTGGCAGAGCTGAGAAACGCCCACCACTGCGCGGGTGGCAGGGAATGGCCAAGTCCGTTCAGGGCAAGTGCTGATGCCGTAATAGCGATGAGCAGAAAAAAGACCGTACCATTTCGTGGCAGGCTGTTGGATGCTGACGGTGTGCTCTTTATCAACCCGCTCCCTCCAGCACTGAGGTCATGGAAACCGCGAGGTGTAAGGCAGAAATACACCCGCCAAATGGATAAAACTGTCTAATCCAATAGGTTCGGCCTTGTCCGACAGCCGGAAGCGCCTGCCACAGGGCGCTTTTCTCCAGGCCTCTGGTCGTCTGCTGCCTCAATACCGGAATATCGATCAGAACGAAAATGTCCTCTTCCATTTCGAACAGCGCATCGAAACCGGTCTGGAATACGCCTGCTGCATTGACCGGCCCTTGCCATGCGTTCTCAAGTCCAAGCCTTCGCAGGACAGCATCTGGCAGGCTGCCTTTTCCGTAAACGACAACGCCTCGACCCGTCTGGTCTGGTAGCAGGACGCACACACGCCGGGACCGGCTGGGCAGTCGTGCACGCAACGCTGCAAAGTGCGTAATCCCTTGCGCTGCAATGGCATCCATTCGGGACGGCTCAACTCCTGCGGCCTTTCCGGCATGATGCAGAATGTCGATTGAGAGATCGTAGCGGTCTCCAGCGGCAATGTTCTCCGGAACGGTTTCTACCCGGCCAATACGGGCGATATCTGGGGTCATGATGAGACTGGCACTGTTTATCAGGATCAGATCGGGCGCGATTTCGGCAAGAAGCTCGCGGTTGATCTCCCAGAATGGACCGATATCAAGAACATTATCCGAAAGCGGCAGCGGCATTCTCTGGCGGAAATATCCGGTGTCCGAAACAGCCGCTGGTGTAACGCCCAGAGCCAGTAAGGATTCTGCCGCTGCCCAGTCTATCGCAACGATGCGGGAAACATTGCCCGAGGCAAACGCATTGCTTCGCATTCCAATCAAGGAGACAAGCGAGAGAGCCAGAAAATGTCTACGCGACTGCATGGCGTATCCGGGCTGCGAACCGCCCGGAAACAAATTATTTGTTACAACCGGCGACCTCAAAAATTCACCTTGAGGCGACCGATAACACTACGGCGATCACCTTCATAGCAAGACATACTGTCTTCGCATGTCGTGTAATATTTCTTATCGAACACATTGGTGGCGTTGAGAGAAACGGTTGCGTTATCGCTCACCTTGTAGCTGGCTCCCAGATCGAGCAGGGTACGGCCATCCACCTTCACGGTGTTGGCGTTGTCACCGAAACTATCGCCGACATACCGTACACCACCACCGATCGACAGACCCTCCAGCACGCCGTCGTAAACGGTGTAGTTCAGCCAGGCGGAGGCCTGATGTTCAGGTACCAGATAGGGTGTCTTGCCTACAAATCCTGAATTGTCCTTCGTAATCTCGGCATCTGTCCAGGTATAGGAGCTTGTCAGGTCCCAGCCATTTGCGATGCTGAACTTGCCTTCCAACTCCACACCGCGTGACTGCACTTCGCCGGTTGCGACAAAGAAATTAGTCAACGCGCCGGCACCGTCCCGCTCTGGCGTTAATACGTTCGACTTGACGATATCAAACCATGCCACCGTAAACAGCGCATCGATGCCCACCGGTTCATATTTTACGCCGACTTCCCACTGGCGTCCGGTCGATGGGTCGAAGCCAGTACCGGAGGAAGAGACGCCGGTGTTTGGCACGAAGGATTCTGCGTAGCTGACATAGGGAACAAGGCCCCACGGCGTCTTATAGCTTAGCCCGGCCCGACCGCTGAAATTGCCGACGTCAAGAGACGAATTCGTGCTTGAGAGTCGATTGTTCGTGTCGATGTCAACCCAATCGTAACGACCACCAATCGTTGCAATTAAGTTATCCGTCAGATTAATCCGGTCGTGCGCGTAAAGCCCGATCTGCTGATATTTTTCCTTGTAATTGGCGAATGCGGTGGTGGGCTGCGGAATGCCGACGCCATAGACCGGGTTGTTCGGATTTAGCGAAGGAGCCGATCCGCTATAACGCTTCACATCGGCGTCCGAGCGCGCATAGTCCAGGCCCAGCAGCAGTTCATGCGCAAAAGCTCCGGTGTCGAAGTTTGCCTGCGCCTGATTGTCTATCGTCAGCGCATCGAGGCTCTCATCAAAGCGGCGGGTGCCGCGGATTAGATTGCCGAAAGCATCCATTCCGGTGGCCAGAAGATTGTCGAGCTTGAATTCTGCGTGGCCGTAACGCAGGTTTTGACGAACGGTCCACGTGTCGCTGAAGCGGTGGGAAAACTCGTATCCGATCGTCCCCTGTTCCTGGACACTTTTGTTGAAGGTATGATCACCTATCAGCGTATTGGTCGGCGTGAACATCAGGACTGTGCCGCCACTCTTATCGCGCAGTGCCTGCCCAGTGACGGTGAGCGACGTGTCTGAATCCGGCGCCCATGTGACCGAAGGCGCGATCATCAGCCGGTCGTCGCCAATATCGGTCCCATCGGAATACTGGAATTGCGTGTTGCTGTTCCGTGCAACGCCGGTCACCCGGTACATGACGGACTTGTCGTCATTAACCGGACCACCAAGATCGAACCCGACCTGTGCACGCTGGTTGCTACCATATTCAACCTCGACCTCGCGGACCGGTGTGTCTGTCGGCTTCTTCGAAATCTTGTTGACGATGCCGCCGGCATCGCTTTGACCGTAGAGCGAAGATGATGGACCTCGCAGTACTTCTACCGATTGAAGCTGATAAGGGTCGGTCCGGAAGAAGCTGTAACCGCTCGAAATCTGGCGCAGCCCGTCAAGATAGGAACTGGTGGACTGGGCGTTAAAACCGCGCATCATGATCCAGTCATAGCCTTTTGGATCAGGGCCATAGGTTTCGATCGTCACACCGGGGACATATCGTAGGATTTCGGAAACGGATTGCGCGTTCTGTGCGTCGATCTGTTTTCGACCTACAACGGAAATGGATTGTGGCACTTCGACAAGAGGTGCATTCGTTTTTGTTCCGGAAGAGCTATTCGCCACCACGAAGCTGTTTACACCGTTTGTGGCTCCATCAACGATGATGGTCTCCAGCACAGTCAATCCATCGATCGAGACATTCGCTCCCGAAGCAAGCGGCCCAGAAGCGGCGATCGCCACGGTCGTCGCATTCGGGAAGGAATATGTCAGGCCCGAACCCTTCAGAATGCTGGCAAGCGCGTGCTCGCGTGTCGCGTTTCCAGAAAAACCGGGCGACGATTTTCCAGCGGCAATTGATGCGAGATAGGTGATCTGAAGGCCTGTCTGGCGACCAAATGTCATCAGAGCTTGATTGAGCGGTCCGGCATTGATCGAGAAATTCGTCTGCGCCGCCGCCTGCGCGAATGCCGTCCTTGCCGTCACACCGATGCCCAAGCCGATACTGGTGCTCATCATCAGCGTGGTAATCAGCGCTTTGCGTTTGCCATTTGTTTTACGTCCGTTCCCCGACAACTGCACCATAGCCCCTATTCTCCTGCTCGATCGTGTTAAGGGGTGCGTGCCGTAAGCGTCGGTATCGTAACCCCTGTAGCTATTACAAACGGGGCTCCGATTTTTTCTCTTTTTTTCGGAATTATTTTTAGACGGGCGAAATGATCGTCAAATTGGACGATATACGTCTGACCTGCGCGCCAGCCGGAAGCACCACGGCCTCGAGCGCGCGTTGGGGATTGCGAAGGTCAAAGAGGCCGCTGATCCGCTGCGATCCGACAAACGGGTCAGCGATCACGATCCTACCAGGATACCAACGACTGATCCTCGCGATGAGGGCCGATACAGTTTCCCGCTCGGCCACAATAACATTATCGCGCCACACAGCGATCTGCGCCAAATCGCGCGTTCCACGCTGGATGCCGTCCGACGAGGGATCAAAGGACAGCCACTCTCCCTGTCTCAACCGCTCGCCGGTTTCCCGCGACGACACCGATGTGCGGGCCTCTACGATGCCGTGGTCGACAGAGATTGTCAGGATGCCTGCATCATTGGCAACATCGAAAGCTGTTCCAATTGCCGTTGCGGTCAAGCCAGCGGTCTGAACGACGAAGGGTCTGCGGGGGTCTCGGACGACATCAAAAAAGGACATGCCTGAAAGAAGGTCGATACCACGTTTTTCGGGCGTGTAATTCACGGCAATTGCACTGTCTGGCCCAAGTGTCGCAACGCTTCCATCCTGGAGCTGGAAATCGCGGATTTCACCTTTTGCGGTAAAGTAATCTGCCTTGGCCTGGAGAATTATGGAAGGTCCATAGATTGTCCCGGCTAGTGCCGCGCCAAGACCGACAGTGCCACCAATGACAAAATTGCGCCTCGTCAGTCCTAGTCTTTTGCGGTTTTCGGCCGTTGCGCGGTCGGTCAGAACCTTGCCACTCATACCGTGGGCATCTGCCACACTGGACCAGGCCTCCTCATATTCAGGGCCACGCTTGCGCCATGTCCTGATCATTTCGAGGGTTACTGAATTGCCGGGATCTACCTGCAAACGAATGACGAGATCAATGGCCTCATCAAGCAGTCTTTGGGGATCTGGCGCAGCAACATTCATGCGTGTTTTCCGGTTTCAGGCACCAAAGCGATGTCATTGCGCATTGCCCTTAGCATCTACTACAAACGAAGCACCGCGATTTTCTCTTGATGCAACCAAAATAAATCACATCCCGCCGGTTCGTATCACAATATGGCGATATGCGTCCCGGATCAAAGCCCACGTGCGCGAGGTGGACAACCCGACTTCCTGCCCGACGTCACTGATGGTGCGCTCACCCAGTCTGTGCAATTCGAATGCGCGGCGTGTGCGCTCCGGAAGTTCCGCAAGCGCTTCCTCTGTGAGCCGCAGCCTCTGACGGTCATATACCACCGTGTCAGGAAGCGGAGATGGATCGACGATATTTGTAACGCTTTCATCGCCAAGATCGACCGTGTCCATCAGGCATTCCCGCCGCTGATGATTTATGCCGAGATTGCGTGACACTTGATAAAGATAAGCCGCCGGATTGGAATTGGTGACATTTTCTGCCGGTGGCACCAAAAGTACGCGCAGAAACGTGTCCTGGGTAATGTCAGCAGCCGTCTCTTCGCTTAGCCCGCGCCTGCGCAGTGAACGGGCAATGCCGTTTGCATGGCGAAGGAAAAGTCCGTGCACATCCCAGGCCAATTAACGGTGGCCTTCTCTGGCGACATACGAACTATTTTCTGAAGCCACCAGACGACATGTTGAGACCACATCAAGCCCGTGGCTTGCCTTATTTGAGTTAGTAACACGTATCAGTTTGTTCATTTTCGCGGCTTCAAGTTTGGAGTCCCATCGTTATGCGAGACATTCCAATGCTTTAATCCCCTGTGTAAACATGCTGCAAGCTTAGTTTCTTAGAGTGGTTCTAGTCTACAAGAATGGCGTGTTTTCAAAATTAGAAGAAACATGTGTAGAATTATCAAGTTTTCAAATAGATAGGCATTCAGCGATAGGAAGCCTGAATGGATGCATCTGTAGCTATGTCGTTTATCAATCACGCGTTTCTTGGCTCACCGTTGCGCTTACGCAACAAAGCGATGACAGATATATAGACACTTGAAGTGGGGAACTCGATCAGGTGCTAGCTACTTTGCATCGGGTCAAAATGATTGGTAATCGCCTTGAACGGTTACGAACCGAAGACACATGAACCGATACTAAAATGTAAGAGTTTCTGAATATGTTTTGACGTCATGAACACTTTGAATGGCGGAAATTTCTAACCGCCACTCTCTAATTCCGACAAGTTTTTTTTACATCGGTGGAACGACGCCATTGGTGCCGACAACGACACGACCGCTCGACATCGAGCCATCGGCTGCCTTCTCAGATGGCACGAACACGGTGGCACCTGCCTTGAGATCGGCTTCGGTAGCAGGCGCGAATGTCACGACCGGCGTACCGTCAGGGATCGAAATCTTCTTTTCCTTGCCCTTATAGGAGACTGTTACGGTGCGGCCATCGACCGATTTGACCGCATCGGCGACAGTGGCATTGGTCATGGAGCTGTTAGGCTTCAAATCCCAGGCATAGCTGCCTTCGCCGGTGCCCTTCATGGCGGCTGGGAAAATCAGCACTTCGAGCGCGCCGTCACCACCGCTTGCAGTTGGCATCGAAGCAATTCCGACAAAATCGCCCGGCTTGATGTCGTCGACCGAGGCTTTGGCGACGCTCGAAACTTTCCAGTCATCCTTGAGCATGATCTTCGCGTCCGTGCCTTCGCGCGTCTTGACCGATAGGGTTTTACCCTCGAAGCTTTCGACGGTGCCACGAACCCGCACCTGATCGGCGGCCTGCGCTGCGAAGCCCGCAGACATGGCCAGCAGCGTACCTGCGATGACCGATGTGCCGGTTCTGGAAATAATCTTGGAAATGGATAGCATATCTTCTTCCTTTCAGAGCCCTATCGTTTAAAACAACCGGCAGATGCGGGTTGGAAATCCGCCGGTTTTTCACAAGAGACGGCAAATCCTGCCGGCCTAATGAACATCAGATGCCGGCGTACCACTCGTAGCCGCGGTCTTCCCAGAAGCCGCCATTACCGCCGTAGATGCCCGATAGATCGGCGACGGCTTCCATGCGCATGAGGTATTTCGCCTGCTTGTAACCAAGCTGCCGTTCGACCCGCAGCCTGAGCGGCGCGCCATGCGGCACTTCCAGATCATGACCGTTCATGGAATGGGCGAGGATGGTCTGGGGATGGAACGCATCGACAAGATCGATGCTTTCGTAATACCAGCCGCTGCCATCAAGGGACTTTTCGTATTCGTCGGCGCAGTGGAAGACGATGTAGCGGGCTTCCGGCTTCAACCCCACCTTGGCCAGAAGTGCACCGAGCGGCACGCCGGTCCACTGACCGATGGCGCTCCAGCCTTCGACGCAGTCATGGCGGGTGATCTGCGTCCGCGATGGCATCGCCTTCAGCGCGGCAAGCGACAGTTTTGTCGGCTTTTCGACTAGGCCGCCGATTTCCAGTTGCCATTGCGAGAATTTTTGGTTGAGCAATTCCTGATATTGCGGGCTATCGGGCATGCTGGTGCCGTTTGCGCGAAAGGTCGGTGAGATGTCCGCCACGGTGAATTCCCGCGCCAGCGTGTTATCCCCGAGCAACAGACGCTGTGTGCGCATCGTTAGCCCCTCGGCCATGCGCAAAGCCTGTTGCACCGTGGGGTTCTCGACCAGCGCATCGCAACCGCTGAGCCCAAGCGCCGAGGCTGTCAGTGTTGAACCAATCAGAAAGCGGCGGCGGGTAATGAGGCGGCTCATGGCTTCGGCTCCACATGAATGGCGTAACGGCCCGTGATCATCGAACGCATGTTGTTGAAGACACCGGAAACCAGCACCATAACGACATGGACGACAACGAAGGCGACAAGTGCGTTAGCGGTAATGAAATGCAGCGTGCGTGCCGATTGCCGCCCACCGAACAGATCGAGCAGCCATGGCGCGAAAGCATCAAACCCCGGCGACATGGTAAGGCCCGTGCTGATCATCATCGGCAGCAGCAAAAAGATCACCAGCAGATAGGTGAGCTTTTGAAGCGCATTGTAATGGCGGGCCTGCTCACCTTTGGGAAAGCGCAGGCGTGCGTGGTCGGCAATCTCGTGGCCGAGATGGCCAGGTGTCAGCTCATCTCGACGGGGCAGTAAGTCCCGGCGAAAATGCCGGGCGATGAAACCGTAGACCATATAGATCAGCCCGTTGATAACGAACAGCCATGCGAAGAAAAAGTGCCAACGGCGACCGGTGGCAAGGTCCTGATAACTCGGCAGCGTTGCCCAGGCCGGAAAACCGCGGGCGGTCGGCTCGCCATCGACATTGGAAACGCCAAGCACACCTGTCGTATTGAAGGAAAGGCTACCGATACGAGTAACGCCTTTGACAGCATCCCCGTCCCGGACCGCCTCCATGGAGATAAAGGAGGGATCATTATCGGCACCGTACTGGCCCCAATAAAGGTTTGGATGGGCGTTGAATATTTGCAGGCCGCTGAAGAGGAGCACAGTCATGCACAGAACGTTGAGCCAGTGTGACAAGCGCACGGTCAGGCTATGACGACGGATGAGCATGCGTGTTGTCGGGGCGGGCTTGGCGGAGGCGTCCATGGCTTTTCCTCATGACTACGGGTTCGGTCTAGACGCGGTGCCCTCGCAAATATGCGAGGGCACCGAGAGGTTACTTCATTGCCTCGCAGGACTTCATCATGTTGGATTTCTTCATGCTGTTCTTTTCCATGCCCGCTTTGTGCATACAGTCAGCCTTGCGACCGCTCATCTTCATGCCGTCGGTCTTCATGCTATCTTTGCTCATCGTGTCGGTCTTCATGGCGTCGGGCTGCTTCATCGAGTCCATGCTGGTCTGTGCCTGGGCTGCGCCGGTCGCAAGCGAGAGGCCGAGAAGGGCTGCAAAGGTGGCAGTGCTGAAAAGCCGAATTGTCATTGTGTTTCTCCCAGTTGATGTGCCCGCCGCACTCCACGGCTGTGGTTCACAGGAGATCATTCGGCCGCCAGCCGAAGCGGTTACAGTCATCACGGCTATGTGATCGCGTTTTCTAATCCGCGCCTTCCTCGCTTTTATTTCCGCCGGCGTGTAACTGTTTTTGTGCTGGCCCGTATGAGACGGAAACGACATGAAGCAGCTTACCGAGTCTGAACTGAAAGCGCTGATGCTCTTGTCTCTCGACGGAGACGAGGTCGCATATCGCTGCCTGCTCGATATGCTGCGGCATCTGCTGAGAAATTATTATGCCCGGCGGATTGGCCGTTCCGCTTCTGCCGATGTTGATGATCTGGTGCAGGATGCGCTGCTTTCGCTGCACCAGCGACGCATAACATATGACCGAGACCGACCGTTCACGGCCTGGTTCTTTACCATCGCCCGCCACAAGTTGGTGGATCACCTTCGACGAAGCGGACGCCGTTCGCACATTGGGTTGGAGGCGGTGGAGGAGATTGAGGACGGCTACAGCGAGGACGCGGTATCGGCTACCATGGATGTGAACCGACTGCTGGCCAGTCTCCCCGCCTGGCAAGGTACGATGATCAGGCAGGTGCGACTGGAAGGCCTTTCGGTTGCAGAAACGGCCGCCAGCGGTGGCAAGACAGAGGCGATGGTGAAGATCGGTGTCCACCGGGGTATCAAGGCACTGGCTGCGAGATTGAGAGGCGAGCGTGGCTAAGATGGATGATTTCATGGATGGCTTGGCGAGAGACCTGCGGCCCGTACGCAAGGGCGCGCTGGGCAAGTTGCTGGTACTTGCTATCCTGCCGGGCCTGGCACTATCAGCAGCATTCATCCTGCTCGGCCACGGTTTGAGGCCCGACATTTCTAACGCTATTTCGCTGCCCGTTTTTTGGGTGAAATCCGCCTATCCGCTACTTCTGTCGATTGTTGGCGTCATTGCGCTGATGAAAGTGGCGCGCCCCGGTGGAAGGCCAGTGGATGCGGCGCTCCCGGCGCTGATCATCTATGGGCTTGTCTTCGCAATCGGCGTTATACAGCTCAACACGGCGTCATCGCCTGAGGAGTATCGCAAGCTGGTGACGGGCGTTTCCTACTGGTTTTGCCCGCTGATCATCCTGGCATCCGGTGCCCCGCTGATGGCAGCGACCTTTTGGTTCCTGCGACGCGGCGCCCCCACCCACACGCGTCTCGCCGGTCTCATTGCTGGCTTGACAGCAGGTTCAATCGGGGCCTGGGTCTATAGCTGGGGCTGCATTGAAAACGGCCTGACTTTCGTCTCCCTATGGTACACACTTGGGATCGCGTTGTCTGGGCTTCTGGGGGGTATGCTCGGGCGATCCTTGTTGCGCTGGTGAGAATTCGCCGTCCAATGATTAAACCTTGTGTGAGAGTGATGTTCGCTTTGTTGCGAGTAGGATCGCAGCTGTCTGGAACCATCAGCATTGGCGACAGTACTTTTGCCTGCGAGGGCTTGCGAGTCAGGGGCGCACTATTCGTCTCGTTGGAATTGAGTAAATCGACGTGGCTCGTGACAGCTTTATGGCCAGGAAGCGAAAAGATGTCTCGCCATACAGTTACAGGAGGCGACACCGCCGGACCATTCTTGTGTTTTGCCGCACTTCGCCAGAAGGCCACGCGGCGTAAAGACAAGCTTTATCCGATGGTGGTGATCCAGGAGGCCGGACTGGATGGCTTTTGGCTAGGACGAGTGCTCAGCAAGGAACCTTGGATAGAGAGCCACATTGTAGAGGCCGCATCGATTGCCATGCCCCGCCGCCATCGCCGGGCAAAGACCGAGCGCATCGACGGCAAAACGCTGATCCGCGCTTTGATGGCATGGCAACGTGGCGAGCCCCGCGCGTGCTCGATGGTCGAACTTCTTACACCCGAGGCGGACGACAACCGTCGTATCGGGCGGGAGCGGAAAACTCTGATTGCGGAACATGTCTTACACGTCAATCGCATAAAGGGACTGCTCTTCACTCAGGGAATACGAGATTACGAGCCTGTAAATCGAGGACTGTGGCTTTGGCCCGCAAGGTGCTCGTTGCGCTTTGGAAATATGTTGCTTCAGGCGTCGTGATCGAAGGTGCAATCATGAAAACCGCCTGACATATAAAACGGCTGCGAGAAGTAAATTCTAATCCTCAGAGCGTGATCAGCCTTGACGGATCCAGGTGAACGGACCGGGATTCCTTTTGGCTTCAACTGCCGGTCTTGAGATTGGTCCCGTTCTCCTGAGCCCTCGCCCGCGAAAGCGGGAAATTGGTGTCTGCCGTTGAAGCGGCGACCGGATGTGAGGTTGTACAGGCTCGATAACGAGCCGGTAAAGCGATGGGCTCAGACCGCGGATCCGCCTAAGAAGGAGAAATTCGATGCCACTCGAATAAACAATTGACAAAAATCCTGATGTGAATGGAATCGAACAGTCGTTCACGTAGATAATAACGTTGGTGGAGTTCATTAAACTAGCAGCAATTTATTTCTGCAGTGACAGCGAGTACCGGGTATGCCGACGTTCACCCGTACGCGTCATTGCACCGATCCCCACTAGCTGCTGAAGGTCGCGTGTTGCTGTAGCGCGGGATGTCTCTGTGATAGAAATGTAGTTTTCGGCACTTAGCCCCCCCTTGAAGCCTGCCGTGCCTTCCTTGAATATACGCGCGACTACCTTTTCCTGCCGCTCGTTCAACCGGTCTCGAAAACGATCATAGAACTTTGCTTTCTGAATGAAGAAATCTATGCGCTCAAGCGTCGCCCGTTGAGCATCCAGGATCGTTTCTGAAAAGAAAATGATCCAGTCGGTGATATCGAGCGTACGTTGGTGCCGCTCAAGCTCAGAGTAGTAGGCCTTCCGGCTCTTCTCAATTGTAAAGGCGAGTGAAATGAGGCTTGGCTGCCCTACGTTTTGCGCCAGCGATTTCTCAGCGAGCGCGCGCCCAATTCGGAAGTTGCCATCCTCAAATGGATGTATGCTTTCAAAGTACAGATGGCCTACTGCTGCACGCGTCAAAGCTTGAAGCGACGTTTGGCCATCTGGCCCGGATTGATTGAACCATGCGATGAAAGTCTCCATCTCACCGGTAACCTGGCGAGACGGAGGAGCCTCGAAGTGGATTGTCGGCTTATCCAATCGACCGGACACAATCTGCATGGCGTGTTCATGCGTCCGGTAAGCGCCAACCGTTTCAATGTATCGGTTTCCCGCCATCAACATTGAATGCCAATGGGACAGTCCGTCATGACGCAGCGGCGTATGCCAGCTTCGATAGACATCCGCCATCATCTCGGCGATCCCCCGCTCTTGTGGGCGGATCTGTCTATCATCAGTGCTTAGCCCGAACTGCCGGCGGAGCGATGACTGAACACTCACGCGGTCCAGAAATTCCCCCTCAATTTCTGAGGTCTTGACCGCTTCGTCGCTCAGCAAGTCGATGCGAAGTTGGTTGCTGTCGTCCTCGTTGAAATGTCGAACGGCACCGATAACCTCGCCAGCGGATTGCAAGAATTTTTGCTCTAATGGTACCACGCTTGCGGTGTCGTACCTGAAGTTTGGCCAATCAGTTTTTTGCCAGTTCCATTTCATGAGTGATACCACCCCAATCTATAACTCATGATTATTCAATAAATGAGCTATTGCAAGCCCATCTATCGCTCAGCACAACAAACTACGGCTCTCCCTTCAAGACGGAGCAATCAACAGGTGAGCACTTACCCTGAACATATTTTGTTTAACGGGCGCACCCTATTTCCGCTCGCCCTCGGCATTGGTATCGAAAGAAACGGAATGACCATGACCAAACACGACCTTTCATCACGTCATTTTCAGCGGAAAATTTCGGAGTTCTGCGAGCTTCGTTTCGCTCCGATCGCATCCAGGCGAGTGTTGAAGAATACGGCCTTATCTAGCCAGTTTGATCATCTACCGGAAATCGCCTGCGTGTATGAATGGTCATATCGACTGGACGATGATCGGTCAGGCCTGTGGGATCGGGGCTACGGCTGCCTCCTCGACTGACTTCTGCTTTTCAACGACGAGAAGCGTGTAGACGATGTGTGCAAAATCTTCGCCGCGATTCATGGGTACCCTCCAGAGCACACGATCGTCACACAGAGGACCCGGCGCTGCAAGGTCATCAAAACGAACGCCCCGTTTTGATCGCAAAGACTGATCCGACCTTCTATCTGCCAGACCGTCGGCTGGACCCCAGTCGTTCGGGGCGTTCCGATTTTGAATCTCCCCGATCACATACATCGTGGAGACAGGATGCTCTTCTGGATATCAATGGCTGTCACCGCTCTGGTGGTGGTCTCTGCGACCGCTGTCCTAGGCTTCTGTCAAGCCGAAGCCGACATGCTCCATCTCGGAGCCTATTTCGTGCTATTGGCCGTCGTCGGAATTCTGATTTCCCTAGCATTGCTCCTATGGCTCCGGCGACGATAGGTTGCTTGCCATTAGGTCCCGCATGGAAATCCGCTCGTCACCCGGATACAGGAGCAATGCTTTTGGCATCAAGAGTGATCAGAAGTGCGACAACGGAAGCTGCGACCGTGGCAAACAGGAACGCGACGAAAAAGACGAAGATAGCCCTTGCCCCGCCCATTCCCAAATCCTGAATAAACCACCGGATCTGAGCCTGCGCATACCAGACACTGGTAACAGCGATCGTAATGAGGCCAGCGAGCGCTCCCTCCTCTCGCGGCATGCTGAAGAAATCGAAACCGAGGACAAGGACGAAGGCGAAGGGAGCGGCAATATAGCACTGGCTGAAGAATGGTGGGCGAAGCGAGTTGCGTGTGATCCTGATGTTCTTAGACCGCAGCAGCGTCACAGCCATGCACAGGGGATAGATCCCGAAAATCACCCCACGCGCGATGAGGAGGTTGGATGCGGAACCGAGTTCCCGGGCTGCGGCCGTGGAATCGTAGATCGAGGGCAGCGCACTTGAGAGCCCTTGCGACAGCAGCAAAGTGATCAACAGGAACAGAGGTGGACTGAGGGTGTCCTCGTACTGGTCTTCCGGCTTGTCGGCCAGTTCGGTGTCCGCGTAGCGCATCATCTCCAGCGGCCTGACGATGGAGCGCCACATGGTCACAGGATAGAACACCAGCCACGACACCAGTTCGTAGAGCAGTTCTTCGAGCGACTTCAGCAGTTTCATGAAGTCCAAAGGCTCATTCCTCCTATCAGACGCAAACGTGTAAGTTCGCTCTTTTACCAGCGACAGCCGCGTGCGTCACGGTGGCCGTGGTTCCAGGTATTACCGTTTATAATTTTCGTGAGCATGCTCTCCACTGATTATGTTCGCGATCCGGGTAACGACGAGAATGCCCCTAGGATGGGATCGGAGGTTCAGGCACAACTAGCCCTCGCAACGATTTCAGAATAGATACGTTGAAAATCAGTTTGTGCTAACATAAGACCCTAGGAGCCGATCGATGAGGATCACGAAAAGCCTGACATTGAGTGTAGCCCTTCTCGCTGCCGTGCCGTCCTTCGCGGATGACACTAGACGCGAGGTCGTTCATTTCTCTGCGGCATCGTCGAGGTCCACCATCAAGTCTTCAGTCAAAGGCTACCAGACCGTCCAGTACTCGCTCTCTGTCACGGCTGGCCAGAAGATGAGAGTCCAGCTCGATGCAAAGAATTCCAGCCTGTATTTCAATATAACCGCGCCGGGTGCCGATGCGGCCATGTATAACAGCTCGATAGACGGCAACGGGACAACCATCACGATCCCTTCAAGCGGAAAGTATCTTATCGACATCTATCTCATGCGCAATGCGGCGAGGAGAAGCGAGGCCGCAACCTACGACCTCACACTCTACGTCGAATAGTCAATCCAGACATCGAGAAAGTTGTATTGGGGGGAACACGGCATGAAAGCGTCAGGGACGTTATCCGGGCAGGATTTGCCCTTCTATGATGGCATGCCTGTCGAGATCAAAGGGACGGGCTGGCTCGTTCTCGTCACATCAGTCTTGGTCGCATTCCTGGCGCTCACCCTCATTCCGCTGCGCAGTTTCCCCTACAATCTCGTTCCGACGCTTCTATTCGTCGCCATACCGGTTCTGGCTCTAAGGGTCGTGGCTGGGCGACGCTGGACCTGTCTTTTCCGTGCGCTCCATCTTCGATCTTTTGTACTCATGTTGCTATTCGGATTAGCCACACTTGCGGGGTCGATGGCTGTCGGGTGGGTTCTGCAAAGGTTTTTCGAGCTGCACTCCAATCCGGTTGCAGACGCGATCGCGGCAATGTCGGCCGTGCAGATCGGGGAGGCATTCATCGCCACCAGCATTCAACTGTTCGGCGAGGAAATGTTCGGGATATTGCCCTTCCTTGCTGTGCTCTGGCTTTGCGTGAAGCATCTGCACATGTCGCGGAGGTCAGGGATCCTGATTGCCCTCGTCGTCTCGGGACTGCTCTTTGGAGCCGCGCACCTGCCGACCTACGATTGGCATTGGGCTCAGTCCCTGATCGGGATCGGGTCTGCTCGCATCATCCTCACGCTCGCCTACATCGCCACCAGAAACCTCTGGGTCTCGGCTGCCGCCCATATCATCAACGACTGGGCGGGTTTCGTTTTCGTGCTCGAACTTGGCCATGTGCCGATCACTCCGGAGGCGTAGAGAAGCCGACAACATCGCCGTGTTTTCCAGTGGGCATTTTCTAAGAGTACTAGCCGCACGATGGCCCGGACTGGCACCCCGGTCACCGCGCTGATTTTGCCCTCGGCACTGCGAGCGTAAGCGTGCTCGGCTATCCGGCAGGGCCGGCTTATCCCCGTCCTGGAAAGCCTCGGCCGTGAAGAACCTCCTATCAGCGCAGTTTATCCTACCCGTCGCCATGTTTCGCCAAAGGTGCGCCGATTTGTTGAAGCACTGCAGAAGACTTGGGCTGGAGGTCCGCCATGGGCGTAGAGTTTCGTCCGCGTGGTCCGCTGCAACATCACTTTCAAAATCCGACCAGGCCATACCTCACCATAAGAAGCACGACACCTTGAGGCTGGACGTGCAAATGTGTACGGAGGGCATCAGACAACCACAATAAGTGAGAGGAAATGCTCCGTTTTTTAATGCTAATAGCCCTATGCTTGAGTATCAGCGGATGTGGACTGACGAAGGTGCCGGATTTTATTCACGATCGCGACGTGAACAGGTTGGATGCCGTAGGCGTTACCCTGGAAACCGCCAGGAACATGGCGACGCGAAACGGGTTCAGATGCAACCAAAGCCTTGATCGAAACCGCACTGTGGTGTCCAAAGATAAGGTGCAACGAAAAACCGATATCCTTGAGTGCCACAAAACATCCCTTGATTTGGTTTGCCCTCAACGCAGATACGTGGTTTTCAACGCCGATCCGCAGAGCGGCAGAGTTTACAGCGTGGGCAGGCGGATAACCCAACATTCCTGTTTTTAAAAACAATATCTCAAGACGGGAATCAAGGCACACCGGCTGTGAGCTTGCCGATGAAATCTCTTCCGCAGAACGATCATCACTACAATATTGACCCTATCGGTCTCCGGATCGGGCCAACTGCTCCCTTGGCAGGGTTCCGCCCACAGCGGGCGTTCTCGGTCATCGCTGACACCAACGACGCAGATATCGGCCGACAGCAGACGCCCCACTCCACGAAGTTGATAGGACACGAACCTTTGACAACCTATAACGTGACACTCGAACTCTAAGAAATCGCGGCGATCGAGCAGCGGAAGGCCGATCTGGAAAGAGAAGTCGCGGAGCGCACTGCAGAACTGGACGCCAGTTAGTAGAGGGGTGAATGTTCGGTGCTGATTGCCAATCTTCTCGGTTTAAGCGGATCATTAACCACCGTCGATTTCATGTGATATTCGACATCGGTCCTGCACTATCGTTGCATCAGTGCGAAAATGGCTCCGAATTAAGACGCTGCAGGTGCCTAATGAAAACACTCATCTCCCGTGCGGTCTGGGTGTCACCACGCCGCTTCGCGACCTCCACACCCATGATCCAAGCAACCTCGGCATCATCAAGGCGGCCGAGAAAGCGCAGCGCAACGCCCAACGATTTCCATGCGGCAGAATAGTCGAGATCATGCTCCGTCGCTTGATCAGGATGTGCGATCTCGCCGGCAGCGCCGCCATCCTTCATGAGCGCATTACCTCGTCCCAAGCGTAGCATAGCATTGTCGTGACCTTGCTCCAACTTTAGCTCGAGCCGCTCCCGTAAGCCGTTTAGCGCAGAACTCATGATCGGCTTGTCAAGCTAGTTGGAATGAGCGGCAAATCGGGTCTGTCGGCCTCTCCTTTCTTTCCGATTAAGAAGTGGTCGCCATTGCGCAGATCCTGCACTTTAGAGGTCAACGGGTCATGCGGTGCCTCGGTCGAGGAAAACTCCAGCGTGTCACCATAGGGACTGCTGAAGATCGATACGCCCGCGTCATCGTCCTACCATCAGCTTCCATTCCCATCATCGTGAGCTGACCGTTCTGAAAGAGGAACCCTGGATCGCGGGTCGTTCGTAAAGAGAACAAATTATCCGTCCAATGATGACGTCGATGACGGTTCCTAATGGAAATTACTCATGCCCAAACCTTGGTGATTAGCGGTCGAAAGATATAGCACGGCACTGCCCACGCCTCGCAGGAGCGGCTGTTCTGGCGTGGAGCGGCTTTGAGCCTGCGACGCATCTAGGAAACTCACAAGCGTCTTTTTGATTTCCAGCTGGGCCCAAGTCCTACACCGTCCATTTCAACAAAAGCGATCAGCTCGGTCAGGCTCTCTCGGAGTTAGGCTTCCGTTGGCTGTAGGACTGCATTCAGTCCATCCAGTCGGTTAACTTTTGCCTATGCGTGTGAACAGCCGGTCAAATGCGAACGAAATTGGCAACGAGCCAGACAAACTCGATTTTGACGGTCACCCAACCGGGACATTCAGGTTAGCGAATTATATTAATTATCTTGGTTTATATTCGTGCCAGCAATTTCCTCATTCCAGGCGCGCGCGATGATCAATTTTTTTGCTTCCAACTCCAATCAGGTCCTCTCAGCACTCGACCTCTCTTTTGCCATCATCGAATTTGACACTGACGGCACGATCCTGAGAGCGAACAAGAATTTCTGCGACCTGATGGGATACATCGAGCAAGAGATCGTCGGACAGCATCATCGTATCTTCGTAGAGAAAGAGTATGCTGGTTCCGCTGACTATTCCGCATTCTGGCAAAAACTTCGGGGTGGCACCTTTGAATGCAGCGAGTTCAAACGCATCGCCAAGAATGGCGACGAGATTTGGATCCGTGGCAATTACAACCCTGTTAAAAGTGCCAGTGGTAAAGTGCTCAAAATCATCAAATTTGCAAACGACATCACGCAGACCAAGATGAATGGCCTTGACAGCGGGGCAAAGCTTGCAGCCGTTTCGCGCGCACAGGCGACAATCGAGTTTACGCCCGAAGGCAAAATCCTCGCCGCTAACGAAAATTTCTTGAAAGCGCTTGGATATTCGCTGAACGAGATCGTTGGTCAACACCACCGCATGTTTGTTGAGCCGGCGGAGGCCAACTCCCAGAGATATCTGGAATTTTGGACCCGGTTGCGCATGGGTGAATATGTCGCGGATGAATTTTTGCGCATTGGCAAGGATGGACGTCACGTCCATATCCAGGCCTCTTATAATCCCGTTTTCGATCCTAGCGGAAAGATCATCAAAGTCGTCAAATTTGCAACCGATGTCACAGGTCGCGTCGAAAATGTCGAGCAGTTAGCGCTAGGATTGACGCGTTTTGCTGACGGCGACCTATCGCAGCAGATCGACCGCCCGTTCATTCCCTCGCTGGAGCGACTCAGAACGGACTTCAATTCTGCATCCCAGAAGTTAAAGCTCGCGATGGCGGCGGTTGCCGAGAATGCTCAAGCAATTAGCGCTGGCTCAAATGAAATCCGTATGTCTGCAGATGATCTGGCAAAGCGCACAGAACAACAGGCGGCCTCTGTCGAGGAAACGGCTGCCGCTTTGGAACAGATAACCACGACCGTGAAAGACTCCAGCCAGCGTGCTGAGGAAGCTGGTCGCCTCGTCGCCCGAACCAAAGACCATGCAAACCATTCGGGCGATGTCGTTCGTGAAGCGATCAGCGCTATGGATCAGATCGACGCATCGTCCAAGGCAATCTCCAACATTATCGGCGTGATAGATGAGATTGCGTTTCAAACGAATTTGCTGGCTTTGAATGCCGGTGTTGAAGCGGCGCGGGCCGGAGAGGCCGGCAAGGGATTTGCCGTAGTCGCTCAGGAGGTGCGCGAACTTGCTCAACGCTCGGCGACCGCTGCAAAAGAAATCAAGACGCTCATCACCGCATCTGGTTCCTTTGTCAGCAACGGCGTAACGCTGGTGACGAAAGCGGGTACAGCTTTGCAAGAGATCGCCTCACACGTCGAGAACATCAATGGCGATATTTCAGCGATCGTTGAGGCTTCACGTGAGCAGTCGACAGCCCTCAGCGAAATCAACAGGGCCATCAATACAGTTGACCAAGGCACTCAGCAGAATGCTGCCATGGTGGAAGAACAAACAGCGGCAAGCCATGAACTGGCCAAGGAAGCTGCCGCGCTGTTTGAATTACTTGATCAGTTCCGTTTCGACGGCGTAAGTCGCTCGCAAACGACAAGATTTATCGATAGCAAAAGGCCAGCTGCGTTAAAGACTGCAACATCGACCGTTTCCCGCTCGCCAGTACAACGTCCAGCTACTGTCCCGGCACCTCGTCGGACACCAAATGTTGCATCTGCCACAGCGGTACAGGCAAGCTGGGAGGAATTCTAGGCGGCAGGCATACGGAGCGTCTATCTCTTAAACCCGAGCGAAAATATCCTGCTTGGGCTTCAGAACCCCCGACTGTCGGACGAGCAAGCTTGGCTTCACAAACAGCTGCTTCAAAGTCAGCACTCGTCGGGACAAATAAGCACGCAAGCTCAACATTGTTAGAATAAAAAATTATTTCCATTGCGACGTTTCTACGAAGCGGATGACAGAACACCGCGATGAGGTGCAAGCTGCGGGTTGTTCGGACGTTTTCACCGGATACAAACCGTCTACTGTCTCTCACGCATTGCTTTGGTTGAGAGGCGCTTCCAACGCTATTCAGACTTTCGAAACGCTAATCACACGGTCTACTGTCCTTGGCGGTATTCTCGGCTTCGAATTACTGTGCATTAAGGTTTTTCGCGTTAGCTTGCTTGTGATAATCATTCAGCGAGCAATTGTAATGAGCCATTACCCAATACCAAACGATGACGAGAAACGAATCGAGGTACTGGATAACTTCGCGCTGATGGATACCCCGCCCGAACGGGAATACGACCATATCATACAGATGGCGTCACGGATCTTCGACATCCCGACGGTATTGGTTTCCTTGGTTCATCGTGACCGGCAATTTTTCAAAGCCCGTATCGGGCTCGATGTGTGCCAAACGGGACGAGATGTTTCATTCTGTACCTTTGCAATCATGGAATCCGAAGTCTTTGTTATTCCGGATGCATCCAAAGACGCCCGCTTTCAATCGAACGCGTTGGTTACCGGTTATCCAAACATTCGGTTCTATGCTGGTGCACCACTCATCACGTCTGAAGGGCATGCGCTTGGAAGCTTATGTTTGATCGATCAAAAACCGCGAGAGACATTCTCGGATCGTGACCGGCGAATTCTCCAGGATCTGGCAGTTATGGTCCTCGAGAGAATGGAATTGCGCCGGGTCGAACGTGAGAGTGAAGCTAGCCGCAACAGATTTATCAACATTACATCCACATCTCCTGACGCCATCATCTGCGCAAACGGCAAAAACCAGATCACGTCATGGAATGCGTCTGCAGAAACAATTTTCGGCTATTCTAAAGAAGAAGCGCTTGGGAAGGCTCTCGATATTATTATGCCGGATGCGATGCGCTCCAGACATAGAGCGGGTCTCGCCAGAGTGTCTGCGGGCGGTCCCGCTCGTATCATAGGGACCTCTGTCAATTTGACAGCAAAGCGTCGTGATGGATCCGACGTTCCGATAGAGCTTTCCCTATCGCAATGGAGCGAGGCGGGCGAGCCGCAGTTCGGTGCCATCATTCGCGATATCACAACCCGTTTGGAAGCAGTAAAGCAGCTAAAACACGCTGCTGAATACGACCATCTTACCGGCCTAGCTAATAGGTCAAGTTTAACTCAGCGGATTCGGCAGGCCTGTGACAATCACGAGCCTTCGGCGCTCCTTTTGATTGATCTGGACGGTTTCAAAGACGTAAACGACACGCTGGGACACGCTGCGGGGGACTTTGTCCTTAAGATTATCGCACATCGTCTCCGTGAAACCGTTCCTGCCCACCACATGGTAGCCCGTCTGGGCGGGGATGAGTTTGTCGTACTGATGTCAGAGACGGTGGATCCGCTCAAGACAAGTGAACTTGGCTCAGCGCTGATCTCGGTAATCCAGGAACCTATAGAGTTTGACAACGATCCTATTCACATCGGGGCTAGCATCGGCATTTCTCTCAGATCGGGCTTTGAAGACGAGAGTGAGCAGATGCTTGGGAACGCAGATTTGGCCCTTTATCAGGCCAAGGTAGACGGTCGCCACCTCGTTCGTATTTTTACCCCTGAGCTTCGCCAAGCGGCTTTGAAGAAGGGAGCGATGGGTTCATCGATCCGTCAGGCCTGGGAAAATCACGAGTTTGAGCTCTATTACCAGCCTCAGATCAAACTCAGCGATGGAAGCTTGGCGGGTGCTGAAGCGCTGATAAGGTGGAACCATCCAAACCTCGGCGTTGTCTCGCCCGGTGCTTTTTTGCCTGTATTGGAAGCAAGCCTTCTTGCCGTTCCGGTGGGCGAATGGATCTTGCGCACGGCATGTGCGCAGGCCGCGCATTGGCGTAACGCTGGCTGCGAAAATTTTAGGATCGGCGTCAATCTGTTTGCGGCTCAATTCCGGACACGCGATTTTGCGAAATCGGTCGAGTTAGCGCTTTCGGACAGCCATTTACCGGCAACAGCGCTGGAGTTGGAAATAACGGAAAATATCATTCTGCGGAATGAACAACGGATTATGAAGCCCCTTCATCATCTGCGCTCACTCGGCGTTGGAATTGCTTTTGATGACTTCGGAACCGGCTTCGCGTCGCTCAGCCTTTTGAAAGACTACCCTGTTACCCGCCTGAAGATCGACCGTTCGTTCGTCAGCGGCAGCGAGCGCAATAAGAAAGACGAGGTGATTGTTGAGGCGGTCACCAGACTTGCGGCGGGATTTGATCTAGAAGTCATTGCTGAAGGCATTGAGACCGCCGAACAGGAAGACCTGATGCGGCAATATGCATGCGATGAAGGACAGGGCTATCTCTACGGACGACCAATGACAGCGAACGACTTCACGCGCCTTTACCTCGCGACATCTATGAATCAAACTACGATCAATATTTTAAAATCAATCGCGTAAAAACATTCGAGTCAATTTTTGGTGCTCGGAGCTCA
The DNA here is from genome assembly GCF_002915175.1 of Agrobacterium rosae. Lineage (GTDB taxonomy): Bacteria > Pseudomonadota > Alphaproteobacteria > Rhizobiales > Rhizobiaceae > Agrobacterium > Agrobacterium rosae. Next base: position 136,408 of record NZ_NXEJ01000010.1, read on the forward strand.
CAGACGTGATCCTCCATACTCTTCGCTGAGCATACTGGCTGTCGAGGATGAGGTAGTGGTCGCCATAATGATTGAGGACATTCTGGCCGATGTCCGGCTTCTGATACCGACAGTTATTGGCCCGTCTTGATTGGCCTGAACTGAACCATAAAGCGTGTTCCCGGCGATGTGTTCATCCAATGCGGAGAGCCGCCCAGTTGCTGACTGAGACTGCTGATAAGCTTCATCCCGAGGCTCTTTTTCGTCTCGTTAAAATTGTCTGGTAGCCCGGCGCCCTTGTCGGACACCGAGAAATACAGGTCACCGTTCTCAACGGTGAAAATCCTTAAAACAACTTCCCCAGCGTTGGATTGATAAGCGTACTTAAAAGCGTTGGTAATAAGTTCGTTTGCGAGCAAACCGAGTGTCACCGCCTGATCCGTCTGGATTGTCACCGGCTCCACATCGCACAGAAGCGTATGTTGTCCTGCCATCGTTTCAAGCTGACGACAAAGATCGATCATAAACCCATCAAGGCTGACGGTGTGCACCTCATCTGTGCGCCATAATCTGTCGTGGACCGACGCAATTGTCTGAACACGCGATTGAGCATCTGTTAGGGCCTTGCGAATTTCCTCGCTCGATGAACCTCTGGCCTGCATCGCAAGAAGGCTTCCGACAACGGTTAGGGAATTTTTGACCCTATGGCTGATTTCATGCGTGAGCACTTCTTGGTGCCGGATCGTCGCCTCGAGTTGCTTCTCTTTGAAACGCAGTGTCTCGTCCTTTTGCTTGCGCTGAATTGCGACACCCAGCAAATTGGCAAAACCTTCGAGAAAGGCAGTGTCGGGTTCATCAAATTTGCCTTCGTCGGGACTATCGACCTCAAGCACGCCATATCGTTTACTGTCGGTCTGAATCAGCACGTTTATGGCCCGCTTCACTCCATGTTCGACCAGCAGTGATGGCGTGCGGAACCGCTCCTCATTGTCGAGATGATTGGAGATCACCGGCTTGCCGGTGTGATAGGCAAAGCCTGCCGGGCTTTCGAGGTCGTCGCCAACGGTGGCGTGACCGACAATGCCCGGCCTCCAACCGACACCGGCGCGAACAACAAAGCCCTGACCGCCACCTTGATGTTCGAGCACCTTTGCAAATTCGCTGTTTAACCCAAGCGATGCGACGCGTGTCGCTTCCTGTAGCAGTTCATCCAACGCATCTGTCTTTAAGGCAAAGTAGCCAAAATCTGCCGTCAGCCGCTGCTGGCGAAGCCGATAGGCAAGATCTTCGGCCGGATCGTTCGCCTCCTCAAGTGGGGACGTTTCTACATGGATTTCAGGAATGTCGTTCAATCTTGCACCGTTCCTTTGCCAACACCCAGTGCATCAGTCTGATCAGCGGACGCAAGACCATCAATCGATCGTGTGACACCAGACCACGTCGCGCCGACGACGGCGATCAGCGCTTCTGAATCGTAGGGTTTTCCCAGAATGCCCGCCCCAACCTCCTTCTTGACGCTGGACGTGTCTCCCGTTGCAAAGACGATGGCAGCCGATGGCCGCAACGTTCTTGCTCGACGGGCGAGCTCCGGACCAGAGGCTCCCGGAAGATTGACATCGGTGACAAGGACATCAAACGGTACCGTTTCCAGTGCTGCCATCGCCTCTTCTGCGCTGGCTGCCTCGACCACGATATAACCTGCATCCTGCAGAATTTCGGCCGTGTTCATACGGATCAGCGCGTCGTCCTCCACGAGCAAGACCGTGAGCTGTGCTGTGACCAATGGTGCGGTCGGGATGACGGCCTGTGCTGGCATTGGTTCCTGCTGCGCCTCCGCAGGAACGGACCGTTGGTTGCCTTTCCCCAAAAGAGACCGGAATTTTCGGGCAAGTGCTTCGCGGGTATAGGGTTTTGATAGAAGCTCGACGCCAGCGTCAAGTTTACCGCCGTGGACAATCGAATTCTCGGTATAGCCCGATGTGAACAGGACAGCAATGTTGGGGAGCCGTTCGCGGGCTTTCCGGGCGAGTTCGGGACTTTTGAGTGTGCCTGGCATGACGACATCGGTAAACAACATATCGATGGGAATACCGCTCTCGATGACGTTGAGGGCACTCGACGCATCGACGGATTTCAACACTCGGTAGCCCAAGTCAGAAAGCAGCGCGACGACGGTTTCGCGAACAGCATCGTCATCCTCGACCACGAGAACAGTTTCCGTGCCGCCTGAGATTGGACCGGTATCGACAGCCACCTCGACGTCCTCGGACTGCAGGGCGCGGGGAAGGTAAAGCTTGATGGTGGTGCCTTCGCCAACCTCCGAATAGATTTTGACGTGACCGCCCGATTGCTTGACGAAGCCGTAGACCATGGACAATCCGAGACCAGAGCCCTTGCCTTCGGCTTTCGTCGAAAAGAAGGGTTCGAACACCTTCTCGATTATCTCTGACGACATGCCGGATCCGGTGTCGCTGACGGCGAGCATGACATACTGGCCAGGTGTGACCTCGTCATGTGAGCGCGCGTAGGTATCATCGAGATGGGCATTGGCGAGCTCGATCGTCAGCTTTCCGCGGCCATCCATCGCATCGCGTGCATTGATGGCCAGGTTGAGCAGTGCGTTTTCCACCTGCGCGGGATCGATGAATGTGTTCCAAAGTCCACCGGTTACCACGGTTTCAACCTCGATCGCCTCGCCTATGGCACGGCGCAGCATGTCATCCATTCCGCGCACGAACCGACTGATATTGACGACCTTCGGCTCAAGCGCCTGGCGACGACCGAAGGCCAGAAGCTGGCTCGCCAGCTTCGAGCCACGGGAGACACCCGCCATCGCGTTGGCGACACGGGTTTCTGCGCGCTCGTTGCCAGCAATATCCTTGGCAAGAAGCTGCAGATTGCCCGAGACAACCTGTAGGAGATTGTTGAAATCATGCGCGACACCGCCGGTCAACTTGCCGACGGTTTCCATTTTTTGGGACTGCGCAAGCTTGGCTTCCGCCTGACGCCGTTCATCGATTTCTGCAATGACCCGCGCCTCGAGATTTTCATTCACGTGACGCAGTTGCTCTTCCGCACGTTCACGATGACGCACCTGACGCGCAAGGGTCTCCGCCTGTTCGCGCAAGGCGGCCTCTGCCGCACGTTGATGGGTAATATCGGTGTGGACACCGACCCACTCGACGATTTCCCCGCCTGTATCGAGGATGGGAAGACCTCGAATGGCATACTGTCGCCACGCACCATCGTGTCGCTGCACGCGGTGCTCGTGGACGAACATACTTTTTACTGCAACAGCGGCCTGCCAGGCCTCGACTGTGGCGCCCACGTCTTCAGGATGCACGGCATTAGACCAACCATAACCCTGATATTCTTCCTGAGTCTGGCCAGTCAGAGCGGCCCAACCGTGTTGTTCTCCAACCATCCGGCCATCGGCGCTATTGGTCCAAAGGACGCCATGAACTGCATCCATGGCGGTTCGAAACCGGCCGTTGCTGATGGCAACGACGGCTTCACGTTGTGCCCGCTCCTCGACGTCAATGCCCAGAATGTGCACGCCTGGAACAGAACCGTCTGGTTCTACATGTGGGACATAGCGGATCTCAAGGCGGCGGGTCCCGCCGTCAGCATGTCTCATGTCGGTTTCAGCAACGATTGTTTCCCCCGCCAACCCTTGAGCGATCGACGCCCGGCGATCGTCATAGGCTGCGTCACCGATGACATCGCGGACATGGCGGCCAATCATGCTGCCCGGCTCTACGCCAAACCAATCCCGATACGCGCCGTTGGCAAATCGATAAACATGATCCTGGTCCACATAGGAGATCAGCATCGGCACCGCATCCGTCACACGCCGCAGTTCTGCCTCACGCTCTTCAAGCCGCCTTTCGGCGATAACACGGGCGCTGTTGTCAACAATGGTGCACATGACGCCGCCGACATCACCGTCAGCGTCGTAAACGGGCGTATAGAACAGATCGAGATAGAGGGTTTCGGGGCCATGCGCCCGGTTAAAGACGATAGGCTGGTCGTGGTGGGAAACTGTTTCTCCACGCAGTCCAGCTTCGAGGATCGGGCGGTTCCAGTCCCAGACCTCGGGAAATGCCGCAGCGACAGGTGTGCCAAGTGCCATAGGATGGCGCTCGCCAGCGATTTCACGATAGGCATCGTTGTAAATCATGACATGGTGCGGACCCCACATCAAAACCTTGGCGACAGGCGAGTTTACGATGTTTGCCACCGTCGCCCGCATCTCGGCGCTCCATCCTTCGATGGGCCCCGCCATGGTTTTGAGCCAGTCCTTGGAACGGATCATTTCGCCGCACTCACCGCCGCCTATTGGCCAAGTCTTTGGCACCTGAAAAGGCGCAGGGCCGCCATCCCTCAGACTGCAAAGAGCAGCACGCACCACCTCGCTGGCATTGGCGTAATCGCCTGTTGCCAAGCTGTCGTTGATGAAACCCTCGAGCTCGGGGGTCAGCGAAACATTGCGGGATAAACGTTGAGCCATAAGCTCGTCGTGACATGAGCCAGATGCTGTGTCAATCTGTGCTACAGCGGAAATAGATGCCCTCTCCCATCTACTTGTCAATGGTGGAATGTCGGCCTCGAACGGTCAGCCGCCTCAATAGGATGTCGAACGGCCCCTGAGGGATTATCCTCCGGGGCCGCTACAAACCTTCAATCTACAGGTCGTTTGCCTTCCGCCGCTGGCCAGTCGTTGGCCGGCTCCTCGATC
>NZ_NXEJ01000011.1 GCF_002915175.1 Agrobacterium rosae
AAGCAAGAAGGTCCGCTAAGTCCTAATCGTCTTCAATTCGAACAGGACCGTTGATCTTCTCTGCACTCAAAATCTCGTAAAATACATCGGGGTTTCCTTGAAGGTTCTTAGCGGACCGCCTTCGGGAAACCCCTTTTTATTGCCTTTTTTACGAGACCATTATGCAAAAGCTTATTATCAAATACCTTTCATCCGTAACCGGTTCCGGCAAGACACATTCCTTGCTGACGACAATCAAATACGGTTCCCGCGCTATCATCGCTACTCCCCGAAAAGAGATTGGTCGCGAGACCAAAGCCAAACTGGAAGCTGCTGGTTTCACGGTTAAGCTCATCACTGGAAAGGATGGAAAGACCGACGATGTAGACTCCTATTCAGATTGCGGAAAGGCTTTCAGAGATGCCATTAAAGCCGACAATCATGAAGTCATCATCGTTGATCATTCTGTTGCGCTTAAGAAGCTTGAAGGCGTCGATAATTACGATCTCTATATCGATGAGGTTCCTCAAATTGACAAGACAATAAGCCTGAAATCATCCATTCCAATGATCCAAGAGCTTATGCTTACGCTTTTTCCAGACACCATCATTTCCGACAGTCATCTTTTCTATGAAATGACTTACACGAAGGAAATCGCAGACCTCATCGCTACGTTTGATGACGATGAGGTAATGATTCCAAGCCCGAAGTTGCGTGAGATGATCTATGCGCTGAAATCAGATGATCACACCGTAGTCATTCGCGGATCGTCGCTGAAGGCTTATAAAGAGGCGCTAAACACTGACCCGGAAGCAGTTAAGGGCATGAAGCTTCGCTTTCAAGTCATCACGAAACCTTCCATACTCTCCAACTACAAATCAGTCACAATGATAAGCGCTGGATTCGAGACATCCGAGCCATATTACGCTTGGCGTAAGCAGGTTGATTTCATCGAAAATGACGAGATGATTTCATCTCTTCGCCCGCTTCCAGATCATAAAAAGGGCTTGGTCCAAATCCTCTACCTTTCCGATGAAATGGACACATGGGCAGATTATAAGAAGCTTGGCTATCAAGACTTTCTGGACCGAGTTGCAACCGCATTCCATGAAGCCTCTCCCAACACACCGCACATTTATTGCGTCAAGAAAGCCAAAGATGATGAGGGTAATCCAACCACTCCCTACACATGGCTGCACGACGAAAGCGGCTTGGGAAAGCGAACAGACCCTTCTGCAAAGGGGATCAACGGTCTTAGCCACTACAATGTCGCCATCCATCTGACACCAATTAATCCAGCTACATTCGTCTACAACTTCAAGAGAGAATTCTATGAGATGCAGTCTCAGGATGTGAAGTGGGCAGTTTCATACGCCGCACAATATCAATTCGCTTCGCGGACCAGTTACCGCGACTATGAGAGTACCAAACACGTCGCCATCATCGTTCTGGATTTCAATTCAGCCATGGCTTTGCACGAGCAATTTGGTGAAGCCAGCGCAGGCGCACCAATCTTCTTCGATATTGGAATGGAAGAGCTTCGCTGTGAAAAGAAACAGGCAATGACCGCCAATGAACGCCTTCAAAAAAGCAGGATAAAAAAGAAAATGAAAACCAACGAAATCGAAAGCCAATATCAGTACGAAAATTTCCTTATTCGACAGTGGTCTAGTGTAAATTGTACTCAACCGTTAACGAACATGCCAATGTCGTGGAGTGATTTCGTGATGGTTTTGCAAAAGTATTCAAAAGGTCTCGAACTGAAGTCGAAATCAGCTTGCCCGCAACTTCGCGAAGGCTACTTTATCGATCCAGATAATCACAAGCTGGTGAACAACATCCAGACATCCAAACTCATGCAGATGGACATCGATAAAGCTACCGTTGATCCTGCCGAATTAAGCCTGTTCCTCACTAAGAACAACGTGTCTCACGTCATCGCTAACAGCTATAGCAGCCAACCATTAGACCCTCGCTTCCACCTTTTTATCCCGTTGAGCCGGGCAGTATGCGGCGATGATTACGCGAAGATATTCAAGCTAATCAGTGCCGATATCATTCAGAAATTTGATGGCGCATTTGAGATCGATGCCAGCTTCAAGAGCATCAACAAGAAGATCAGTATGCCATGCGTCTCCGGTTACAAAGGCGATCTGTTCATCAATGGCACTGTCTGGAAGGATATGATGACATACACGGTCTCATTCCTTGATGTGGAAAGGTATCTCAATCGCGTTCAGATCGGCTTCAGCAATCCGACAACAGAAACGCCATCGGAACTCAAGCAGATCGGCAAAGACGCTGTTGAAGACATCCTGACCAAATGGGCAGTCGCTCCGGGCTTGGGTAAAGGAGGACGCCATTTCTACAACGCGGGTGTAGACCTGAAGAAGGCAGGGTGTTCATACGGAGAGATCATCCAAATCCTATCGACCAATCGCCACATGTTTGGTCATGGTCAAGATAGGAACGCATTAGATGTCACCAATCATATCTTCAAACGAAGCACGAATGTCAGCAGTGCAAACGACAACGCACAAAGCTTTTACAGATGCACAAATTCTAAATGAGAAAGGATAATGAGCAGAAAACCTAATCGAGTTAAAATAAATGGAATTTACAGACAGATATACTACATCAATGATGGCATATTGGACGGAATGGATGAGAAGATGGCTGGCATTTACGTACTCGCCTGCATTAAGTCAGGGTCAATGTACGTAGGTTCTTCATCAAATATTAGATCAAGAGTAATGAGCCACTTCAGAAAGTTGAAGAAGGGGTCACATACTAACTACAAGCTCAGCAAGGCATATTCACAATACCCTTCGAGATGGGCGCTTATCGTGATGGAGACCGTTTCAGGGTTGACGCAAACCGAAACCTATCGGCTGGAAAACGCTTACTTGAAAAGACCAGAATACGATCTGAACATTGATCGCTCAGCATTTGCTCCTTTCAAAAGGTGGAAAGATAGACAAATGGAGACGCCAAATAACAACCAAAGGTAGGTGTGACTCGCACCCCCACCTCCCCCTGCTCAGGCTCTTCGCTACAGTATCAGGTCCTCCAGAAAATTTTTATGCGTCGTGGTTTTCCAGAGGCGTTTCGCTTGGCTCTGGTGACGATGCCGAAAAGCTGAGCGACGGTAAAAGATGAACGAGCTTCGGAAAGGCTGAGTAGATGAGTGCCGCTATATCGCTCAATCGCTGCCGGGCTTCTTCTGTCAGCGGTACAGTCAAAAGCTTCTTTTCGAACGTAGCGATGTAGTCGTCGCCTCTTACCTGTCCTATCAAGAATTCTTTCCCACCCTCAATTTCTATTGCATGCTCCTTTACGCCGTCGAACGATCCGACTGCTTCAGCGCGATGCCCAACTGCATGACGTGCGACATTGTAATTCGGAAAACCGCGCTCAAGTTCGCCGGAGGCTTTCCGCAAAATGTCGCTGTCTGACTCTTCCTTGATTGTCGGCGTTAATCGCATGTTTGCTTTGATCTGCATGAGAGCTTTTCCGAAATGGAACAGCGTCATCGCGGCTTCTCTGCCAGCCATATCATCCCAATTTTTTATGAGGTGGAGGCTGTTATTCAGAATTAAGGTGTCAGGCGCATTGGCGCTCAGCAAGCTTCTTCGAAGGTCTTGTACGTGATTATGAAGCCCGACAGCCGCCGCGTAGTCATTCACGTACCCAGACAGATTTTGGAGATTGAGCACAGTGATCATGGAGTGGTTTTGCTCTTCCGGTGACGGCAATGAGTCAACAAAAGGCTGGAGCACAGATGCGTCGTAGACCCCCGGCGTTCCCGGCAACAGATCGTAGCTCATAATTTTCTCCAATCCGCAAATGTAATGGTCACTGCCACCTAACGCCCACGATCTCCGTTCGTTGCGTGGCAGTTCAGATGATCGCCATCACAAGCTAAATATCGGCATGCTTAGCCAAATCAAATCATACGCCATAATCGGCGCTGTCATCCTGTTCATCGCTCTTTCCGGCGCGTTCGGCATCTACTACAAGATCGCGAGCAGCCAGATCGACACGCTAACCGCATCGAATGCCACACTGTCGCTAACGGTCGCCTTAAATGAAAAGACCATCGATCAGATGAAGCTTGATGCGGAAACGCTTTCCAAATCGATTGTGGAGTTGAATAAGACCAACCGCGTGATCGAAGACAATTTCGCCAAGGAATGGTCTGCCATCGACCAGATGGACGCATTGAGCGAAGATCAGGCAAATTCTTCATTTGCCCAATCCATAAAACGATTAAAGGCTGCAACTCAGCCGAAATAATCAAGCGCTTTTTGGCTTGGGTCCACGTTTTTTCTTGGGTGCCTCGACTGGCTGATCATCGCCATACAGTTCCTCAATCTTGGCAACAAAATCGCTGTCATCGCGTACAGCTTCCTTCACCTGATCGAAAAACGACAAGACATCTTCTTTGCTCTGGAAATGAAATTCGTCTTCCAATTTTCCTAGCTTCACATGAAAGCCAGTGATGTCCTCTTTCGCCCATGACCGGCGATTGAGTTGACCTTTCTTTACGGCATCAATCTGCTTGGTTAGTGCCTTAGAAAATGCGGCAGCAGATTTGTTCGTTTTGACAGCGTGTTTTGCGACGAGATCAGCGTAAGTGATCATTTTCAAAAATCCTTTTCAAACATCAAATGCCCTAAATAGCTGAAACGTAATTAGACGAGAAAGGCAAGTGAAAGTTAAATACGATTTCCCTCGTGGATATTCATCAGAGATGACGAATGCACGGGAAAACAACGAGTTCGAAGCATGGGTGAATGGCAAGTTCGGCTCGCGAATTAGAGACCTCATTTCAGAGGATTTTACGCTGAACATTTCAGACAGCTTCTTTGAAGTTGATTTCACCTATGAAGATGATGCTCACGCCTTTCTGAAGCTATTTGGAGGGCGCGAAGCTTGAAGGAAAAACTACTCAAGATTGACAAGCGAAAGACGCCTGAACATCGCGAACATCTGAAGAATATCGGTCGCAAAAAAGGGCAACCAAAGATCGAAGGGTCTGGCGTCAAAAAGATTCCGGAAGAAGTCAAAGAAGCCATGGCAGCTAAAACCATGGACGCAGTTGCCGTGATGGCAGACGTGATGATGAATTCTAGCAATGACACCGCTCGTGTCAAAGCAGCCGCGTACTTCCTTGATCCGTTCGTTCCGAAGGCAGCAACCAACGTGAACGTCAATCACGCGGTCTCAATTGCCGACATGCTCAGCCAGATAAATCAAATGCGGTTGAAGGACGAAACAAAAACCATCGACATCACCCCGCATGAAGAACCAGTTGTGGAGCTTCTTATCGAGCCGGTGGTGATTGACCGTGATTGATTGGATCGTATCGGCATTCGTCGTCTTTACGGCATTCCTTGCCTTACATGGCTTCCAGACCAGTCATCTTGTGGCTGGCTTCTTTGGAGGCATCATGAGGGCAGTCATCAGTTCGAAAGGTACAATTTCAGAACGGATTGCGTCGGGTTTTGTCGGAACGGTCTTTGCCATGTATTTCACACCACTCGCCGTGTGGATGCTTTCGATTACCGATACTCAATCGGCAAACAGTCTCGCATTCGCTATCGGCATGTTGGGTCTGTACGTGGCTGAAGCCTGTATCGGGATTGCTAAGCAATGGGCATCCAATCCGGGTAAGTTCCGTCGCGATATCTCCGATCTGGTGATCCGCATCTTCTCCAAACGCGACTAAGGGTCAAAACGCGGTTTCGCTAAATATCGGATGACCGCACATGACCAAGAATTACAAAAACTAGCTGCCCTACTAGACGTTTATCGTGACGACATCGCTGTCTTTGCGCAGCAAGTCTTTGGCTCTACACTCACCCCGAAACAAATTGAATTTTGCGAAGCTTTCCGCACCCAACGCACCATTACCTTCAGAGGGGGAGTTGGATTCGGAAAAACTCATGCGGAAGCCATCGTCACATGGTGGGCATTGATCTGCCACGACCAAATCCAAGTTTCCATCTTCGGACCATCGGAGCCGCAGTTACGCGGCGGTATCTGGAAAGAACTCCAGGTTCTGCATGGAAAGATGTCGCTGCTCTTCAAAGAGAGTTTTGACGTTCAGGCAACCCGCATCAGCCGTGTGGTCAATCCAAGCTCCTGTTTTGCGGAATACCGACTAGCCAGCGGCGACAAGCCCGACAATGCCCGTGGTATCCACGCGCACAACAACTTCGTCATCGTGGATGAAGCATCAGGTATCGATGATGCCGTTTTCACGGGCGCACTACTGAACATTCTCACAGACCCGAATGCCAAGCTATGCCTTGTCTCGAACCCATCCAAGGCAAGCGGCTTCTTCTGGCGCACTCACAGCGATCCCGACATTCGAGATGAGTGGACCCAAGTCCACGGGCAGATGAAGGACAGCCCGCATTTCGATCCTAAAACATTTGAACAGCTTGCAAAGAACTATGGTGGACCACTCAGCCGCGAATACCGTGTCATGGTCCTTGGAGAGTTCCCTCTTTCCGATATCGACGGTCTGATCAGTCGGGAATGGATTGAAACTGCCATTCTCAACACGGAAGTCATTCCAGCACCGAATGCGCCCGTCATATGGGGTCTCGATCCCGCTGGCGCTGGTAAGGATAGCTCGGTTCTGGCAATGCGCCATGACAACGTTCTGTTGGGCTTCGAGGAATGGCGAGGACTTGATCCAACCCAATTGGCTTACAAGGTCAGAGACCTCTATCAGTCTACACCGAAGAACCTTCGACCAGCCATTATTGCGGTGGATTCAACCGGTCTTGGTCATGGTGTTTGGAGCAACCTGAAAGACTTCGGTCTTCCTTGCCACCCATGCATATTTGCCGGGACACCCACCCGAAATCCAGATCGCTATCATCGCGTCAGAGACCAGATTTGGTTCGAGATGCGCGAATGGTTCGCAACTGAAAATGTCAGCATTCCAAATCATCAGCGGCTGATCGAAGAACTGGTCACGCCAACCTACGATGACGGTTCGGGCAAAATCAAACTTGAAGATAAGAAACTGATCAAAAAACGGATCGGAAGGTCGCCCGATTATGCAGACGCATTGGCGATCACTTTCAGTGTCAATCCGTCCCGTTTTCAAAGCAAGTTCTCTTGGTCGAAGCCAATCGAATACACGAACTTACAAAGCTTCCAATAAGCCTAAATAACCTAAAAATCATATGAGAAAGGATTTATGGACGAACAGGCTATTCAAAACAGCATCGCGACGAAGCTAAAAGACGCTGTAAATTTCAGCAATTCGAATATCGCGGCAAAAAATGAACAGGCGTTAAAGTATTATAAGCGCGCCTATCTTCCCGGCGACGACAAGATTAAAGGACGCTCGAAATGGGTGTCGCCCGAAGTTCAGCAGCGTGTCGATTGGTCCGTTGCCAGCATGATCCGCATCTTTGACAGCCCTGAAAATGTCTGCGAATTCCTACCATTTGGACCGGAAGACGAAGCTATCAGCCGTCAACAGACGCAAATCGTGAACTGGACGCTTAAGACCAAAAATAGTCATTTGGCGTTTCTACAGCCATGGCTCCAGAACGGCTACATTTGCGGTTTAGGCATCGTCACCGCTGAATTTACGACCGAAACTATTGAAGGTCTGCCGCGCACATTCAAGGGCGTTCCCGATGCAAATCTAGTCGCATTTGATCAGCAAGAAGAAGCTGGTCAGATCGTCATCGAGTCCGCGTCAAAGCCATACCTGAATGAAGCTGGAATTTCCGTTCGCGATCTGAAGATCAGGAACGTTCGCCGCAATCCCGTATTCAACGTATTGTCAGTAGCTCCGGAAGATTTCATCATCAGCCGTGACGCAAAAATCGATCCTGAGACCGGTGGCATCGCTGCCAAGCTACAGGGACATCGAAAGATCATGTCGAAATCGGCATTGCTCGAAATGGGTTATGACGCCGATAAGGTTTCGCAGATTGCTTTTGCATCATCCAAGAACGACGGCATTGCGCTTGAGCGCTCCAAAGACCTTGATGGCGATCAGGGCGTTTCTGGCGATGATGTTGAAGTGTTTGTCGTCTATTGCAAAATGAAGATCGATAAGAAAGCTCGCCACTATCGTTTCACGCTTGCGGGTGGCATCGAAAAGCCGGTCCTACTCGATTACGAAGAAGTCAGCAAATTCTATCCATACGCGCCGTTCGTTCCGTTCCCGCAGGCAGACTCTCTCTTTTCCATGGGTATTGCCGACAAGATTGGCGATGATCATATTCTCATCACACGCCTAAACAGGGCAATTCTCGATGATCTCCACGCGCACGTTCATCCGACCAAAATCGTCAACCCTGATTCGGTGAATCTAGATGACCTTCTGAATATTCACCCCGGCTCGATTGTTCGTTCAACTGACCCCACAGGCGGAATCTCTTACAGCATCCCGCCCTTCAGCGGATCAGATGCTATGCCGGTAATTGCCAACATTTCGAACGGTCTCGACTATAGCACCGGCGTTGGTCCGCAGATGTCTAGCCTGAACGCTTCCGATCTTCAGAACACCACTGCAACAGCCGTCAATTCCCGCAATTCTGCCAGCCAGCTATTAGTTGAGATGGTTTCCCGCTATTTCGCAGACACCGGCTATGCCTACCTAATCCGCATCGTCATAGATCAGCTTGTCCAGAAGCCGGAAGAAGCGCAGGAATTCATTGCGCGGCTGACCAACAACTTCGTGCCGATTGACGAGTTTTCACCCGAACTGGACGTGACCACATCGGTAAGTTTTGGCGTCATGAGCCGTGACCAGTCCACCGCCTCCCTGTCGAATCTCTTGATGCAGCAAATGCAGGCGATGCAAGCTGGTCTGCCAATCGTGAATGCACAGACGATCTACAACACCCTTGCCAAGCTCAGTGAGACCACTGGTTTCAAGAATAGCAGCCTTTTCTTTGTTGATCCTTCGACATTGCCGCCGCCACCACCACCGCCACCAGCTATCGATCCTAATCAGGGGTTGATCGACCTAGAAACCGTTAAGGCGCAACTGAAGGCGCAATCCGATGAAGCTGATCGCCAGTTCGAAATGCAGAAACTCGTTGCCCAACTCCAGCAACAGCAATCCGAATTCAAAGATCAGATGGAATTGAAAACCAAGCAGCTTGAACAGGACTATCTACTCAAGCTGATGGAATTGGACAAGAAATACACACAACAAAGCGAGCCGAGAAATGACCTTTCTCAGCTTATGATTGAGGTTCCAGATGAACAATATTGAAAAAGCAAACGCAGCAATTCGCTTGAAAGAAAATGAAGATTTCCGCGATCTTATGCGCTGCATCGAAACCGAAATATTCGAAGCATTTATGAATACGAAATTGGGTCAGGTGGAAGAATTGGATAGCGTTCATCAGCTTTCACATGGCTTCCGTCTGATCAATCAACGGCTAGATAAATACATTGAAATTGCGAAATTCGAAAATTCTTCGCAGAAAAATGAAGAATACTAACTCAGATAATAAATGACTTTAAGGAGAAACCATATGGACGCTCAAAATACAAAATATGACGCATCTTTCTTTTATGCGAAAAATCCCGAATTACTGGAACGAAATAAGCAACATGATGCGCTAGCAGCAATGACACAACTGCTACTGGATAGCGGATATTCCAAAGATGAAGTGATTGATCTGAAAGACGGTCGATTTCTGGACATCGTATACCGCCTATCAAGGCTGAAATGACGGTCTAAAAAATCAGAAATACTAAATAAATCCAACCAAAATAACTTTAGGAACACTAAATAGAAATGGAAAGTGAAAGCAACAATCTCGAAACGGGAACTGCACTTAGTTTAGATGAAGCGGCTGATTTGATTAGCCAAACTCTCGACGTATCTGAGGACTCCTTTGTTGAGCAACCAGACGAAAACGTTGAATTACCGGAAGTGGATGAAGTCGTTGAGGCTCCTGAAACTGACGAGACGCCGGAAGAAGAGCAATATTTCGATATCGATGGCAATCAGGTAAGTCTGAGTGAAATTCGGTCCTCTTATATGAGACAATCCGACTACACCAAAAAGACCCAAGAGATTGCTGAACAGCGCAAATACTATCAGGAAAATCAGCGCGATATTAACACGCTGCGATCTGAAGCGATGCAAGGCATTGAAGCCCTTAAGCATCAAATCAGCATCGAATTCCGCCAGATGGAATATCCCGATTTCGATTATTTGGCTGAAAATGATCCCGGCGAATATGTCCGACAGAAAGCCCAATGGGAAAAGCGTGAACACGCCGTTCGACAAATCTATGATGCTGAAAATGCATTGAAGCAAAAGGCAGCAGCATATGAGGCAGAACAGCATCAAGCGCAGATTCAGGAAACGAGCAATCGCTTCTTCGAAAAGTATCCTGATCTGAAAGACAGAACGAAAGCTGACGAAGTCTTTAGCGATATCACTGGACTTTTGATGGAGACAGGCTTTAGCGAGCCGGAAATCAAGAGCATTGCTGATTTTCGCATCATCGATCTCCTGTACCGAGTTGTTCAGGCTGAGAAAGCTCAGAAAGCAATTCCGAACGTGATCGAGAAAATCAATAAGAAACCGGTCATTTCTGCGAAGGAAAATTCGCGCAAGACCAGTGCTGATTATGATCGTCAAAGCTACGAAAAATTCAACCAATCGAGAAGTGTTGCGGATGCCGCTGCGCTGATCAAAAACCTTCTATAACAACTAAGAACAAAAGAGAAAGGATTATGCCTACTTTAACTACTGTAAATCACGCTGGAATTCACGAAGACCTCAGCAACATCATCAACATGCTGGAACCAACCGAAACACCGTTTATTTCGTCTATCGGTAAGACCAAAGCTTCCGCCGTTCGTTCAGAATTTCTGATGGATGAGCTTGCTGCCGCCGATAAAAACAATGCTTTGGCAGAAGGCGCGGACGCAACGGATTCTACGCTTACGACCCCAACCAGACTTGGAAATATTTGCCAAATTTTCCAGAAAGATATTCGTCTTAGTTCCACTTTAAACGCGGTCAATACGGCTGGCGCGGCAAAGGACGAACTTTCCAGACTTGTGGTAAAAAAGGGACTCGAACTCAAACGAGACCAAGAAGCCGCATTCGTTAGCTCCAATGCGTCCGTTGCGACTGGCACCCGTAAGCTTGGTGGTATGGAAGCTTGGATCAGCACGAACGCCCTTCACGGTGCTGGTGGTTCCTCCACTGGTTACGCTGGTGGCATTGTCAACGCACCAACCGCTGGCACTGCTCGTCCCTTGACCGAAGCCCTGTTTATCTCGGCATTGCAGAAAATTTGGGAACAAGGTGGCACACCCAAGGATGTGATCGCACCCGGCACCCTGAAGCAGAAAATTAGCACCTTTAATGGTGGCGCGACGAAGCAACAGAACGCCGACAAGAAGACCGTGAATCAGGCAGTGGACTTGTATGTGTCGGATTTTGGCACTGTTTCTATCGTTCCTCATCGTTTCATGTCCACGAATGTCGTGATCGCATACGACCCCGAACTTTGGAAGAATGCTGTCCTTCGCAATGTTCAGAAGGTTGAACTCGCGAAGACTGGCGATAGCGAACGCTATATGCTCGTTACTGAGACAACTCTTCAGAGTTTGAACGAAAAGGGGTCAGCCAAGATCGCAGACCTCAATGGTTAAGCTGACCTTGAACGGCTAATAATCATAAATTCAAGGATCGACTTAGAGGCTCTTCGGAGCCTCTTTTTTTGTGCGCAATCTGCCAAAATCAAGCGGTCGCTAAATACGTCAATAGACAAATTTAGAGGCATCCTATGGATAATTTTCACGCTGGCGATCTTCTTCAATCCGGCTCGGTCGTATGGGAAGATACGCCCACTCACACAGTTACTTTGATCCGCGACGGCGACAAAATTATTGTAAAAACTGACTACAAAAACATGCAGGCGATGCTGGATGCAAACGCAGCCGAATCCAGCGATTTCAATCAGACCGGCAAACATTCTGATGTCGTGAAAGTGGCTGGTATTCCCATTGGTTTGTATTTCGATTGGAAGCGCGACGGCATTACTGACGATCCGGAAGCATTGAAACGCCGCCTCAATGACGCTGATTATGCAAAGTTTCGCGTCAATAATTGGAGGCTCTGATCATGACATATCAAGAGTTTCTTGCCCTCATCAAATCCTACACGATCCGCGATGACGCACCGATCATCAGCTTTATCCTTCGCGCCGAATCTCACTTGCGCCCAATCGTTCGTCATTACCTTGCCGAAAAGACAATCGTTCTTTCGATCACAGACGACATTGCTGATCTGCCTGCCGACTTCATTGAAATCCGTGCCATCACAGGAACCGAGAAGCGATACAAGCCGATATCCATCAACAGTGCCACTTCAGACGAGGTTGGCTATTATCGCATTGGATCAACCCTGATATTTGCAGGGAAAGTCGAAGCCACGGTCAAGCTGACATACTATTCAGCCTTTACGCCGTTGACCGAGACGAACCAGAACTGGCTCTTCGGAAACTTCCAAAACGTCTACATTTCCGCCGTTTTGCGCGAGTTCTACCGTTGGGAGAAGGATGCCGAAGGTGTTGCATCTGAACAAGGCGCACTGAACGAAGCTCTGTCCGTTCTGGCTGAAGACGACCGCCGTGGACGCATGACCGGCTCTATTACGATTGGTGGTCCGACATGGCACTAATCGATCAACCATTCACGTCATGGACTCCTGATCTTCCCGCCCTGAACAATCTGGGTCTGGTCAAGGCTCACAACGGTTTGCCCGGAAACAGCGCATTTCAGGGTGGTGTCACCTTCTTCCCTATGAAGGCGGCAAGCCTCTATTCCAATACATCTATGGCTTCACGCCCGCTCGGCACTGCCATTGGTCAGGACAAGGATGGTAATGCAAAGGTCTATGGTGGATCGGCAACTGCACTTTACAAACTGTCGCCAACCAATCGCCAATGGACCAACATCTCCAGATCGGGTGGCTATTCGACTACCGGCAAGGAGCGCTGGAAGTCGGTCGAATTCGGCTCGCTCCAGCTTTTCACCAATTTTACCGACGAACCCCAATACATTGACATGAACGCAGATGTGCAGTTTGCCAATCTCACGTCGCTCGTCAAAGGCAGACATTTGGCTACGCACAAAGGGTTCGCCATTCTCGGCAACACATATGATGCGCTGGACGGTGGCGTTCCCTATCGCGTTCGCTGGTCAGCAATCGAGAACCCTTCCGATTGGGTCTATTCGCAATCAACGCAGGCTGATTTTCAGGACATTTTTGGAAGCGGTTCGATTATGGGCATCGTCACTGATGATCAATGCTGGATTTTGCTCCAGCGCGGGATCGCTCAGATGACGTATATCGGCGCGCCTTATGTCTGGCAGTTCACAGACCGCGTTGTTGGCAAAGGCTGTTCTGTTTCCGAAAGCCTGATTTCCATCGAAGGTGGACGCCATTTCTTCCTTTCAGATGACGGCTTCTACATGCTCCAGAACGGCAACCTTACGCCGGTTGGTGCCGGTCGCATCGACAAGTGGTTCATGCAAAATGCCGATCAGGACAAGCTCAACCTTATGTCCGTGGCATCCGATCCCCGTGAGTCCCTGATCTACTGGTCGTTCTGTTCGGTGAATTCCTCAACGGGAAGACCCGATATGATGCTCATCCTCAATTACGTGACCGGAGAATGGTCAACGGCTGATGCAACAGCGGACCTGATTTTCCCTAGCCTCTCCCTGCCTTGGACTATCGATCAGTTGGACACGTATCAAACGCTCGACAATGTGCCAGCTTCTTTCGATGATCCGATCTGGTCAGGTGGAAAGAGCATGCTTTGGGGCATGAGCAACACAGGCGCGGTCTATAGCTATTCAGGGCAGACGCTCGAACTTTCCATTGAGACACCCGAATATCAGCTATCGAAAATCCTGCCGAACCAGACAGGTGCTGACATCACGTCGATATCTAAAGCTAGACCACTATTTGAAGGCAACGGAACCGCTCGTGTTCAGGTTGGAACGCGCAAGCTTCTATCCGATGAAATCACATGGTCTGATCTGAAAGATACCAGCCCTGAAACCGGCTTTGCGTACTTCCGTGAAAAGTCTCGGTTCCAGCGTTTCCGCGTCAAAATTTCTGGCAACTGGAAGACTGCTTTTGCTGTCCAGATCGACGGGTCTACGGCTGGAAAACGCTAAATAGCGTAATGGAAAGAGTCTACGATCATACGAACACGCGACAAGTCACAAGCGTACTGAATCAAGTTGTCTCGCAATTTGACAATTGCGGTTCTGTGTCTTTGGCGAACTCAACGACCACAACAACCGTTTCCAATTCCAAGATCAACAGCCAAAGCAAAATATTTCTTCAAGCTCGAACGACTGCCGCTGCAACTGCTTCAGCCAGCACGTTCATTTCGGCAATCAATGACGGTTCTTTCGTCATTAATCATGCTTCTGCAACGACTGCCAGAACCTTCGATTATGTGGTTTTTAACGTATGATGCAGATGGTTTTTAGCGAGCAAGAATATGAACGGGTTCGAGCATGGTTGCTGTCAGCATTCGATGCATCACCCGCTGTATTTGATGAAGCCGAAATGCTGGAGAAATTGCGCAAAAACGAATGGTATCTTGTCACCGCTGATCGCTCTGCATGTGTTCTTGAGCTTTGCAAATATGAAGATGAGTGGATTGCGAATGTGCTGCTTTTGGGCGGCGAGAAGAACAATTCCCTTAAAGAAATCATGCGTTGCCAGATCACCTTATGTCGTTTCCTGAAAGATCAGGGATTCACTAAATTAGTCGGGCAACCACGAAAAGAATTCCACAAACTCATCCTGAAACACGGCTTCGAAAAGAAAGAAGAAGAATTTATCAAGAGGCTTTAATTAATGGCATCAACTCCAAAAACGACCGAAACGACCACTAAGACAGAACCTTGGGATGGTGCCAAAGGCTACCTGCTTCAAGAATACGCGAACCTCGATAAACTCTATAAGGACGGCGCTCCAAAGCCATATGAAGGCTCACTTATTGCTGACCAGTCTCAGGCAACAAAAGATGCACTGGCACAAGCTGAAGCCACGGCTCGAAACGGCAACACATCGACACTGACCAACGCAACGAATGCCGTCAATTCGGTCATGAATAGTTCTGGCAATCAGCAAGCGCAGAACACCTATTCTCAGCTTCAGAACACGAATGGTTTCGCGCCTAATCCGACGAATAATATGGCGTCTCAGATTGCCAATGGTCAGTTTTCCACTGGACAGACTTCGAACAACCCGGCGATGCAGTATCTTCAGTCCACGGCTTCCGGTGCAAATGTCGGAAAGAACCCGTATCTTGATCAGATGGTTGGCAATCAGCAAGACCAGATCGCGACCAAGCTGAAGAATGTGACCAATCCGGGTATCGACAGTCAGGCAGCAACCCTTGGTCGCATGGGTTCTGGTGCATTCGCCTCACAGCGCAACAATGCCGAAAGCACCGCTGCCAACGAAATGGCGAAGGTCGCTACCGATCTCTACGGCAACCAATACAATCAGGATGTCTCGAACCAGATGAACGCGGCTGGTCAGTATGGCTCGATGTACAACTCGGACATTGCGAACAACCAGAACCAAATCGCCAACGACCGTTCCTATCAGCTTCAGGGCATGAACAGCCTATCGAACAACTATCAGAATTCGATCTCCAACATGCTCGGTCTGAATGATCAGAAGCTCAATGCCGCCAACGCGCAGACTTCCGCAGATTCCAACCTGAATACGCAGAAACTGAATGCGGCTGGCATGTCCGGTCAGACGTATGCGAACCAATATCTGCCAGCCCAACAGCTTGCTAATGTCGGTGCATCTCAGGATGGGCGGCTCGATCAGTTGAAACAGGCTGAAGTCGGAGCATGGGATAAGGCTCAAAATCAGCCACTTGTTAACAGCGCAAACTTCATCAATTTGCTGAATGGCGGCGGTTACAACAGCCAATCAACGCAGACACCTGTCTATTCGAACACGGGTGGTCAGCTTCTTGGCGGATTGTCTGCGCTTGCTGGCTTGTTTGCCCTTTGCCAAGCATCTGAGAAGATTCTGCACAAGCATGTCGGCTTCATGCCGCTCACCAATGGTGATCGCATCGCAATCTACGAATTCACCTACAAAAACGATCCTGATCAACAGCGCTGGTTCGGTCCAATCGCGGAAGAAGTTGATCGCAAAACCGACGCTGCAATCGTACTGGACGACAAGCTCCATATCGATGTCACGAAACTTATGACGGAGGCAGCGTAATTATGGCTGGCGTATTTGATTTCCTTCTCAAGAAGAAGACCAACGGCGAGGACGACCTGAAAGCCGTTCTCAGCCCTGAAGAGGCGAAGAAGCAAAACTTCCTGTCGCAATTCCTGCCGGATGATCCTGATAAAAAGCAGTCGCTCTCGCAGGCTCTCTTGCTTGGCGGCGCGGCTATGATGGCGAATGGCGGTCCTTCGGAGAAACCAACCAATCTTCTGTCCATTGTTGGGCAAGGGCTTGGAAATGGCGTTGGCGCATATAATGCCAACATGGACGGTATTGCTGATCGAAATACGAAAGGCACGGCTAACAAGGTCAACCAAGTGAAGCTCCAAAACGCACAAAATGCGCAGACTCGTTCATCTGCTTTCATCGAAAAATATGGCTCTCCATCTGAAAACGGCTATTCGATTGAGGCGCTTTTTGCTCTTCATGAGATGCAGCTTGCCAATGGTGACGACGAAGGCGCAAGGCTGACACAACGGCAAATTCAGGCGCTGCAACAGCACGGCGCGGATAATGGCATGGTAGTTAGTGAAGACGGTTTCCGTCTGGCTGATGGCTATCAGAAAAGCCTCTTTGACACGAAGAAGGCGGAAAGCCTTGGTTCGGCTCAAGGGCAGAATGCGCAGATTACAGCCGATCAGAAAGATTATCAGTTCGGCAAAGACAATCCTGAATTCCGCAAATACGAGACCGAGAAGAAGAAGGACACCAATATTTCGGTCAATACAGGTCCGAAGGATGGTGACATGTGGAAGGCTTTGGACAAGGAGCGTGAAAATGCTTCAGGTGCCCAAGGTGCTTTGAATCAGGTCCACCAGATGAAACATTCTCTTGCCAACGCGACAACCGGATTTGCTGCAAACCAAGTCTTGTGGGGTCAGAAAGCTATTGCCGCTCTAGGTGGCGATTCCAGCAAGGTTGCTGACACCGAAACGTTCCGCACACAGGCTATGGAAATGGCAGCGAGAATGAAGAGTGAGCTTGTCGGCAATGCTCAGATTTCCGATAGCGACATGCGATTTGTTCAGCAGGTGTCGGGCGGTGATATCACTCTCGATAAGGTGACGCTGGAAAAGCTGCTTGATATTCGTGAGAAGTCCCTGAACGGTACGATTAACCGCTACAATGAGAAGATCGACCGTATCTATCCAGACACGGAAGAAAACAAGACCAACCGGACCTATTTTGGCGGCATCAAAGCTCCCGAAAATCCATATGGTAAAGGCGCTCAAACACTCGTCGTTGATAGCGAAGATGCTTATGGGAAGGTGCCTGCCGGTGCTGCCTATCGCTTCTCTGATGATCCTCCAGACATGGTTCGGAGGAAGCGCTAATGGTCAATTATATCCGCTACTCCAATGCCGGGGCTACTCGTAACCGCGAGCTTTCCGACGCCCTCTTGAAACGTCTTGGCTATCTGGAAGATTTGGGTGTGACTGCCGAAGTGTTTTCCGGTGGACAGCCTGGAATCGATGAAGGTGGCGCTCGTGTTGGCTCAACTCGACATGACCATGGCGAAGCTGGCGACATGTTTTTCTATAAAGACGGTCGCAAGCTTGATTGGGCAAATGAACAGGATCGACCTGTCTTCGAACAGATTGTCAGTCAGGGCAAAGCCAACGGGATTACCGGCTTCGGTGCTGGTCCCGGCTATATGCAAGCAGGCTCTATGCATGTTGGTATGGGCAAGCCCGGCGTGTGGGGAGCCGGTGGCAAGGGTGACAATGCGCCTGCTTGGCTAACTTCTGCTTACAATGGTGCTCCTTCCCAAGCCAAACCAGACGTAATTTCTGAAGTCATTGCTGCCGCCGATCCCGCAACCGTTCCAAAGCAAATTCCGGGAACGGAAACGCAAGCCCTTGCCCAAACCCCGGAAGAGCCGAAAAGCCGCAACGGTGTGTTGATCGATGCGTACAACAAGCTGACCAACTCAGATGTTCAGGTGCCCGACACCATTCTTGGAATGGACACCGACAAGATGACCAAGGGTTTTGGGCAGATCGGCGCTTTCGCCAAAACGCTTTCAGAACAAGACCAAGCGCTAAATAGCCAAATACAGGCAACAGCACGAGCGCAGGGCGGTAGGATTGGTGGCGGAAGCCCCGTTGAAATCTCCATTCTTTCATCGTTGCCAGAACAACAGCGCAAACGCAGAGGCGGACTCAGCGGGTTAGGAGGCTATTTCAGCTAATATGGACGATTGGAAAAAGAAAATCATTGAACGCGATGGCGGCTCTATTCCCGAATGGAAACGCAAGATCATCGAACAGGATGGCGGCACAAACATTTTCGAAAATGCTGGTCCCGATCCACGCGATATCTCTGACGACGCCAGCGATGCGCCATGGAACGTCCGTATGGAAGTTGGTGCGCTCGATAAGCCAGAAGATCGGCTGAAAGCTCTCCAGAAGCATTATCCAGACGCAAAGCCATATGGCGAAAACAACTTTATATTCACCGACGAAAAAGGCAGAACTCGCCAATACAATCGTGAAAGCTGGCTTCCCAATCTCGGTGACTTCGCATCGATTGCGCCTGAGTACGGTGAAATCATGGGCGGTGCTATCGGCGGTGTTTATGGTGGTGCCGGTGGTGGCATTGCAGGTTCTGCCGTTCCTGCCGTTGGTACGACAGCGGGCACTGTTGCTGGCGCTATCGGTGGTGCCGGTGCTGGTTCCGTTGTTGGTCGCGAAGGCGTCCAGCGCGGTTTGAACTGGCTATTCGGAAACGAAGATACACGAACTGGCTCTGAACAAGCTGTCGATGCTGCGCAGACATTCGCACTTGGTGCAGCCGGTGAAGGCGCTGGTCGTGCCGTTGGTGCTGGCTGGAAAGCCGGTAAGAACGCCTTCAAATCCAAACTCATTGGCGAAACCGACGATGTTGTTGAAGCACAGAAACGCCTTGCCGATCTGAACGCTATTGGCGCGACTGAGCCACTTCCCGGCATGGTCAACGGAAACAAACGCACATCCACTCTTGAGCATGCACTGTCTTCTCTCCGAAATGGCGACGAGATCAACAGACGCATCGCAGACGCTCATACAGCTATGGATGGCGAGTTTGACCGCATTGTTTCGAATGCAGGGACGCCGAAAACGCAGGCTGAACTTGGCGAGCTTCTGAAACAGCAGGCACAGGAAGCGAAAGCGGCTGGATACAAGCGCTCCAACCAACTCTATGATCGTGCCGCTGAAAAGATCACATCTCCCGCTTCAATCGACAATACATTCGCATATGCGCAGAAGCTCAAAGCGGACAGTTCTGCCATGGGCAAGTTTGACCGTCGCGCTGCCGGTTCTCAGATCGATAGTGTTATGGAAGATACCGCAGCACTTCTTGAGGATGCGCAGAACGGCTTGACATTCGACCAGCTACAGAAGGCGCGCACCATTATCGGTCAACGTTCTGCCGACACAGACGATAAGGTTCTGAAAGGTCATCTCGACGGGCTTTATGGTGCGTTGACTGCCGACATGGAAAAGACCGCCTTGGCATCTGGTGATGGCGAAGGGCTTCAGGCATGGCGAAAGGCGAACAACCAGTTCAAGCGTTTGAAAGACCCGGTGAAAGGCTTTGGCAAAGGCTCTGTTGCTGACAAAATCCTCGATCCAAAAATGGACACTGATAAGATTTGGCAGTTCGCAACTGAGACGACAAACCGTGGCGGAAACCGCATTGCACAGATCAGACGCACGGTCGAAAAGTCCGAAGGCGGCAAGGATGCTTGGGATAATGTCGTTTCCTCGACCATCGAACAGCTTGGCAAGACGACCGATGTAGAAGGCGTCGATCAATTCAATTCGACGCTCTTCTTGAACAAGTGGAAGAAGATGTCGCCCGAAGCGAAGGACGCCATTTTCAAGGGTTCGAAGAATGCTCAATATCGACAGGATTTGGATCGGCTTGCTCGCATCACCGACAACATGAAAAACTACAGTCGTGGTGCCAACCATTCGAACACGGCAACCCATCAGCAGATGCTCAACAACATGAACCCGTTGGACAAGAACAACGTGATGGCTTCTGTTCTCGGTATGGCGGCGGGTGCTGAGCCTATTACTGCGCTTGCTATTGGTGCGGCAAAGGGGGCAACCAAAGCTGTTGTCGGCAAAGGCTTCAATAGCAGCCGTATGAAGCTTCTGACGGACCCTGAGACAGTCGCATGGATTGCCGGAGTGCCGAAAGCAGAGATGCAGAAGGGCGGAATGACCGGGCATATGCAGAAGCTTTTAGGCATCCGCAAACGGACATCTGATCAGGCGCTCGCATCTGCAATCAACGACTATTTTCGCGATCTCGGCTACGACGAAAGCGAATAATCCCTATATAAATCAACACAATAATAAGAGGGCGATAAGCTCATGACAGACCTCATTTCCACGGATTGGAAAGAACTCGACGCTGACAACACCAGCCCATCACCAAACGGTGTACAGGGTGGCTACAGTCCATCTCAGGTGGCTCCAGTCGTTCGCGCCATTCGTGGTTCGCTGAAGCGCTTCTATAACCAGTCCAATGCGATCTACACATCGACAGGCACGGGCGCAGCTTATGTGTTGACGTTTCAGGCGGCACCATCAGGCTATTCGAAAGGCATCATTTATCGGTTTTGGTCGCATATCTCCAATACTGGCGCGGCAACGCTGAACATCAATACGCTTGGCGCAAAGGCTATCGTTTCTCCAATTGATGGATCGGCTCTTACAGCTGGTCAGATCGCTTCTGGCAAGATGGTCGAAGTCGTCTACAACGGCACGGCATTCGAATTGCTGACTGACATGAAGCAGGATTCCAAGCTGTCTGGAAACACGGTCCTTTCAGGATCGCTGTCTGTTTCGGGCGCGATCAACGCTGACCAGAACGTAAATGTGAAAGGTCAATTGTATGTCGGCACATCAGGCTCATTCCTCGGTGGTGACGGGAACATCCTTTTCACTGGTGGTATGGCAAGCCAAGGCTCTAACCTTGGCGAAGCGCTTAATCGTAAAGCGAACCTCGCAAGCCCTACGTTCACTGGCACGTTGAACCTGCCTTCTGTTAGCGAAACTTCGTTCAAACAAGGTACTGGTGACGGTGCATCGTATACGACATACAACACCGTAATGAAGGGTTGGTGGGGTATGGGTATGGCTACCTACGACAACACTGTCCAAGGTTACTATGACTTCCGTGCTGGACGCTGGAATACCAAGGGCGGCACCTATCGCGACGGTGTCGAATACGTTCTTCCAAACGGTGCCAATCATAATATCAGCGTGCTTGGTTCGGCTGCTTCGGTTTACGACGCAGGCAACGTCAATGCGCAGCGAATGGTGTTCAATTGGAATGGTCAACCGGGGCAACCAAGTTGGCTATGGGGTGGCGTAGATGGTAAGAATATGTACGTCTACCAGCCTGCAAACCTTTCGGTTATGAACTCTGCACAATTGGGTGGTCTTGCCGCATCTGACTACGCAACGAAAGCTGATTTAACTGCCAGTTCAAACGCTTTTCAAAGCGGAAACCAAACATATACGGCACAGGGGCTAGGTTCTGTAACCCATGGATTGGGAAGAAAGCCAAATTGGTACATTTGTGAAATGGTCTGCACTACCGCTTCGAACGGTTGGTCTGTTGGTGAAACTTTTGACCAAGCATCCGCGATGCAGCCTTGGACAAACACAGGCACCTTTGGCATCTTGCTTTGGGCAAACGCAACTACAATCAATTGGAAAATCGCAGCAGGCGGAATTGCGATCATTGATAAGTCTAATGGCAACTCTGCAATAGCATCAACAGCCAATTGGCAATTGCGTTTTAGAGCAGGATTTTAATGTCCATGCGATGAACCGCGCTTCTGAAGCGTTGAAAGGTTAACGTTTTCTCGTTAAAAATTAACGATTTAGCCAGAAAAAGACTTATTTTAATAAAATGCCAGTTGATCCGGAACCTTCCGGATTCTCGACCATTATGCGCGAAAGCAATTTGATCGAGACGTGTACCAGTGCAAACATTTTACTATCACCTTGGCTACAATAGCCACTTCGTTTTGGATGCCAGCGGAAGGACGTTCTCGTCTGCTAAACAGGCAGTTCACGAGCGAACCATCGCGTCCATTCTCGTTGGCTTGAACGATGACATTCCGGGCGAACGCTTTCCTGATCAAATTGCCATCGTGAAAGGTGGCGAAAGCCGCACGGTTATGGCGATCAGAAACCTTTAAACAGGTCGAATCCGATTTGCTGATGGGTGATTATCTTTACAGGAAGGTAATCTCGGAAAGACCAAGACGCTTCCGCTCTGCTTCGGCATGGTCCACAGCGATATCCATTTCTGGAAACGAAAATAGGGTCAGCAAGCCTTCTTCCGTTATGCGAACATCCCAAAGTTCGCCCGACCGATACAACTCAACCTTATTTGCGAGAGCGTCTTCGACGCGGTCAAAAATATCTGCCATATAGATACGATTACAAAAACTCTATGTGGTAGTCTAGTACTCACTTCTGTACGCTACCGTACCATCGGAATATTAGAAATTCCTCTTTTATGGGAACATTTACCTGTTCGTGAGATTAGGTCGGGACTTGGAGAGCGAATGTGAAGACGACCTATTTTTTCCATCTAACCTACGACAAGTTTTCTGATATTGATCAGACAGGGTTCGAATACTCGTCACCATACAAAGCGACCGACGATGCTGTTCTCACGCTTCTCACAAAAGCGCTCGATGCTCAGATTTATGGTAAGCCGGTCCCTCGTAAGGTCGTTGTTGTCCAAAGCGGCATCAAGTCAAAAATCGTCGCGATCAAAGGCGTGTAATCTTACTGAGCGGCTTACCTACGCTAATCTGAATAGATCAAGCTCGGCTTGGCGACGAATGGTCAAACCGCGCAACGGCTTCAGAATGCCTTTCACCCTTGCCTTGTCCCATTGCAGCCACGACTTCCCGATCTCAGCCATTGAGGCTTTTCCATTGATGCGCTTGAGAAGGGTAGAGCCAGCGAATGCGCCAAGCCCAAGATTGAACGCGAAAGACACCAGCGCGCCAAACTGATCGTCAGTGATCGGCACCTTCACCAGCGTAGCCACGCCTTTCTCGAATTCAGCGAGATCGGTCGATAGGAGCCTGTCAGCTTCGTTTTGGGTAATTGTCTTGCCGCTCTTCACATCAGCCATGGTGACTGTCTTAGTATGCCCGTATCCGATTGTCGGAACGTTGGCAGGGCAGAGATACGCTTTGAGTTTACAGCCTTCAGATGCCTTGATGATCTGGAGAGCTTTTGGGGATGTCTTGTTCATCCAATATGTAGACGAACCGAAAACACCCCCTGCTTTTTAGGGGTTAGTGAAGCGTTCTGTAGTTTTTGTGTGGACGACGATTTTGCGCCTGTTCAAGCGGCGTTGCCCAACGAAGGTTTCCCGGCACATAGCCAAGATCATTGTCGATGCGATCAACCGAATGATCTGGCGAAGGGCGCAACCCAAGCTCTTCATAGAACTCAATGAAGGTGGCGAATGAGCATTTGATGCCGCGACCACCATAGTCGTGATAGCGCGGATGGTTTGGGTTGTTGCACCGCTGGAGGATGTTGCGATAGCAGTAGTAAAGGCTTTTATTGTCGCTGTTGGTGCTGTTGCTAAATCCAAGAGCGGATCGGCTATAATTGATTTCAGTATTCATAAACTATTCTCCTGATTGTATTTTCAGGAGGTATTTAGAAGAACCCGGATTTCTGGAATCGCGCTGGGTTTGACGTGGGCGAGGGGTCTTTCAGCACTTGCTCGGTGCTACAAGAAAAAATGACGACTGCTACAATTTGGCTGTTGACTCGAAATCAGAAATAATTGATTTTGTTGATGAAATTTGAATCAGGAGGCTGGATTGGTGCATCTCGTGGACACCATTCCTAGGTTGCTGAAAAGCGCTGCTTCAGTTCGTCAGCCGCCGTAGCAGGCCTCCAAAATTGAAAGTCGTCACTTCGATAAATACTTAGCTATTTCAAGTGCTTGCTGTCGCGTTGCCGAAATTGCCATGCCGGGTAATCCGATGAGGCAGCGTTAAAATACTCGCAGAAAATTTATGCTTTTGTTGTCAATCGAATTATATAAGCGAAAATAATTGTAGGATAATTAAGTCGTTCGACCGCATTGATTTGTGCGTGTCTTTCGTCATTGGCGGGTTCGGTTTTTTGGACAGATTTTCCGGCACGAATAGTTACAACACGCAGGAGTTGCGTTTTCAGCATCTTCAGTTTATCTGTCGTGTCGCTCTTCCCGTCGGCGTTCTTGTCAGTGGCACATGGTTGCTCGTATTTGCATTAATGCAAAATTGGGCGCTGCTCTGCATCAGCACACTTTTGTTTGTGGCGATATCTGCCGGATGGTTGATTGCAAGGCGCGGGAATATTCCACAAGGTATGCTGTTGGCACAGGTTGCGTGCATTGGCTTTATCATATGTTTTTCGCTGGTTTTTGACGTCCATGATAATGCCGTCCCAAGGGTCTCACATCTTTATCTGCTGATCATTGCTTTGGCAGGTTTCGTCAATCACCAGCTTGCTCCTAATCGGTTTCAACTGGCCATTATCCTCGTCGCCGTCGCCTGTTTCGTCCTTTTCTCTGCCACCCCTATGGCATTCAGCTTTGCGACGCCGTTGACGGATGATGTTCGCACGATCACCGCGTGGACCCACGCGGCCGTCGTGACATCTCTTCTGTGTGGTGGGGTGTTGCTTATCCAGCGTAAGCTCGGTCCTGATAGTATGCTCGCACGAGAGCTTCGCTCGGCCATAGCCAAAGAGCAATTCGAACTCTTCTTCCAGCCGCAAGTCGACGGCACGGGCCGTCTGATTGGTGCGGAAGCCTTGCTGCGGTGGAAGCATCCACGTCTGGGCTATGTAGCACCGGATAATTTCATACCCGTAGCCGAACGTGCAGGCCTGATGCCTGAGCTAGGTGGTTGGGTTTTGAAAACTGCTGTCGAAACGCTTTCAGCCTGGCGTCAGGACGCTGCCACTCAAAATCTGGTTCTTTCCATCAACGTCAGTCCTGATCAGTTCCTGGACGAGAATTTTTTTGAGCACGTGACATCGGCTTTGGAGTCCTCGTCCGTCGACCCACGCTTGCTTCAGTTGGAACTGACGGAGACGATGTTTGTCACTGATGTCGATGTGCTGGTGAATAAGATGAAAGCTCTACAGCGCAGAGGGATAGGCATCGCCCTTGATGATTTCGGAACGGGATACTCGTCTTTGAGCTACCTGCGGCAGCTTCCTCTCCAGCAACTGAAAATCGATCGCAGTTTCGTGCGGGCCATCACGACGGAACGCGGAGCGCTTCTGGTGCGCAGCATAGCCCAGATGGGACATGACCTGGGCCTTGAAATCCTGGCCGAAGGTATCGAAACAGACGAGCAGTTTCAGTTTATGCTCGAATGCGGCTGCACAACGTTTCAAGGCTATCACTTTGGACGACCCCTGACGCTGGAAGCGTTCCGGGATCGGTTTCTGGTGTTGAATTAGTATAGCGCAATACCGGAACTCATATTGAGTGCCATATGGATATTCACAATCATCATGCGCCAACATGGTGATAGGCGCGCTTGTAATACACCAGTGCCTTTGCGGTTTCGTTTTCGCGGATAGCCTTCACTGAGCAGAACAGAACACGATGAGTGCCGACATCCTGCATGTCGGTAATTGCGCATTCGAACGACACCATAGCGTCATCGAGCACGGGGGCACCGGTTGCTCCGTAGTGCCAGTTGGCAGCAGCGAAGCGCTCTTCGACTGATGTCTTGCCGCCAAACAGCGACGACAGTTTTTCATGGTCTGCGGTCAACACATTGACGCAAATCGCTTTGTTTTCCATCACAGCATTAAATACAGACGCCGCACGGTTCAGGCACACGAGAAGCGTTGCAGGGCTGTCGGTCACGCTGCAGACAGCCGTTGCTGCGAAGCCTG
This sequence comes from Agrobacterium rosae, assembly GCF_002915175.1. Classification (GTDB taxonomy): domain Bacteria; phylum Pseudomonadota; class Alphaproteobacteria; order Rhizobiales; family Rhizobiaceae; genus Agrobacterium; species Agrobacterium rosae. Next base: position 26,239 of record NZ_NXEJ01000011.1, read on the forward strand.
CCTTTCCGGCTGGCCCATCCGTTGTGATGATGTTGACGGCAGCGCCCATCTTCGCCATGGCATCACGAAAAGCCTGTTGATCGACATCGGCAACGGCACCGATTGGTGCGACGAGATTTGGCATGGTGTTCATCGGGACATTCCTTTCCGGCCTCTACGGCGTGGTGTTTACGACGTTCATGCCGCTGATCTGATGGGGGATATGTCGGTAAAAGCAGGTAGGGCCAGCGCCCTTTCCAGACGCAAACCAACGCTGCCGGCCAGATCTTCCCGCCACGGACGGGCGACGATCTGGAGAGCGATTGGCAAACCTTCACCGGACACGGAGACCGGAACCGTCACCACCGGCAATCCCAGATAACTGAAGGGACGTGTGAACGACGTCATCGCGCTCACCACCCTGTTCATCTCCGGACTGGTGCCGACATCCACATCAGCAGATAATGGAGGAACGAACGGCATGGTGGGGGCAATCAGCACATCGGCAGATGCAAAGGCTGTGCCCAGAAATTCCTGGAGCATCACGGACCGCAGCTGCAAAGCGCGAAGATAAATTGGTCCCGGAATGGCGAGAGACTGTGACAAGCGCATGCGGATTTGCGGTCCGTAATCCTCCGGCCTTTGGCGCATCCAGTCGAAGTGCACGGCACCCGCCTCCGTCATGGCAACGGCATTGGCGAGGTCTGCCATAGATGAAAGGTCTGGAATGGACGCTTGGGTAATCGTGGCAACGTCAGAAGACAAGGCCGAGACGACCGCCCCTATGCCCTTTGCCACGTCATCTTCCAGACCTTCGGCGAACATGCCACCAGCAATTCCGATGCGCAGCGATGACAAATCCTCAACCAGCGCTGCGGGATTTGCGACATCCACGCAGGTCGTGTCGCGGCCGTCCGGGCCTGAAATCAACTCCAACATCAGATAGGCATCCTCGACCGAGCGCGCCAGCGGTCCGACGCAATCCTGCGAGAATGACAGCGGCATGGCACCATACCGGCTGACACGCCCCTGCGTCGGTTTGATGCCCACCACACCGCAGCAGGCTGCTGGCAACCGGATGGACCCACCGGTGTCGGAACCAAGGGCCGCCAGCACCACGCCGCCGCCGACGGCAGAGCCGGAGCCAGATGATGAGCCGCCGGTGATCCGGGCTGCATCGATAGGGTTCAGCGCCCGACCGTGGTGAAAATTGTGTCCGGTCGGTCCCATCGCGAATTCGCTCATATTCAATCGCCCGATGGAGAGCGAACCGGCGGTCTGCAAGCGCTGCATCACAGTTGCGGTGGTAGGGGCGATATGGCCAGCCCGGATTTTCGAGCCGCAGCCGGTCACAAGGCCTGTGCGATCATACATATCCTTGTGGGCCAGCGGCACGCCGTGCAGTGGACCGACAGTGTGTCCGGATGCCAAAACGGCGTCTGCGGCTTTTGCAGCTTCAAGGGCGGGGCCTTCCTCGATGTCAATGAAAGCATTCAGGCGTACGTGACTTGATCTGGCACGGGCAATGGCCACTTCCGTCATCTCGACAGCACTTATCTTTCCGGTGCGGATCGCCTCTGCCGCCTGTTTCAACGAGGTGGGATGATCTGCGCTCATCGCTTGGCCTCCGTTAGCATCAACGCGTCGTAATGCGCCGGCTCGACGTCGAAAAGCGTCGCGTCTTGGCCATGCCGTGGAGGGGCGATTGTTGCGCTGTCTCGTGCGAGTTCTCCCGTCATCGCCACAAGCTCCGGTTCGACGGCCGGGCGGCCCCAATAGGCTTGCGCCAGTGCCGCCATGATCTGCTTTTCGTCCATCAGCTGAAATCCTGTGGTTGGCGGTTGCGCACGAGTTGGCTCAGCGACACGGCGATGACCAGTGCTCCCCCGTAAAACAGATTTTGCACATAGGCATCCGCGCCCAGCATGGTGAGGCCTGTGATGCCGGTGACCAGGAAATAGACTGCGATGACGGCACCGAAGGCATTGAACCGGCCCGGTGAGATCGTTGTTGCACCGAGAAAGGCTGCGGCGAAGGCGGGAAGGAGCAGATTGAGACCTGAAAGCGGGTCGGCCGAGCCAGTCATTCCGGCGTAGAGCATGCCGGCAAAGGCCGAGATCAGACCGGAGAGAATGAAGGATGTGGCGCGCACACGGTCCACATTGATACCGTTCAGTCGGGAGACTTCACGCCCGCGACCGACGAAAAGCAGCTTGCGTCCTGCAATGGTGAATTCAAGCGCATACCACAGAATGGCAGCCAGGATCATGGCGTAGAAAAAGGCCAGTGGAATGCCGAACAGCCGGTTGATGATCACCCATTCCACCAGACCCATGGACACGCCGGATATGGTTTGGGAACTGCTGACCCACAGGATCAGCCCGTTGACGAAGGTGCCGACGCCCAGCGTTACGATCAGCGAATGGATGCGGAAATAAAGCACGAAGAAGGCGTTGACTGCGCCGATGACGATGCCGCTCACAAGAGCGATGAGGATCACAGGGACGATTGGCCAGCCCAGTTTCACATTGAGAACGGCGATCAACATGCAGCTCATCGTCAGTGTAGAAGCACCCGAAAGGTCGAAATCACCGGAGGTGAGCGGAATGATGATGGCCAGCGTCAGCACAACGAGAATGGCCTGCGAACCGAACAGGGTGGAGAAACTGCGCCAGCTCAAAAAGGAATCCGGCATCAGTGCGCCGAAGATGACGATCAGCAGCAGCCACGCGCCAACCAGGGCAAAGCGCTCGCCCTCGGTCTTGAGCGTAAAACGGCTTTTGGGCGCGGCAAGAGCTTTGGTCGTCGGCATATCAAGCGTCGTCATTCTGCGGCCTCCGCGTCGTGGCTATGGAAACAGGCTTCGGTTATCGCCTTGCGGCTGATATCCGATCCTTTGAGTTCGATCACCGGGCGACCGCGTGAAAAGACGATGATCCGGTCGCAGATCTGTTCAAGCTGCTCATTGTCGGTCGAGGCACAGAGAATGGCCGTGCCATCGGCCGCCGCCCGGTCCAGCGCCTTGAAAATCTGCTGGCGTGCACCGAAATCGACACCCTGTGTCGGCTCGTCCAGCATCAACAGTTTCGGTTTGATCTGCAGCCATTTTGCCAGAAGAACCTTCTGCTGGTTGCCGCCGGAAAGCGTGCCGAGCGGCAGGTGCGGATTGTCCGGCCGGACGTCATGGATCTGTGCGAGACGGGCCGCCTCGCGGGTCATGCCCGGCCGGTCGAGCCCATAGGGTTTCAGCAAGGTGTCCAGCACGGGAAACGTTATGTTGTCGGTGACCGAAAGCGAACCCACACCGGCTGCGCCCAGCCGGTCGCCGGGCAGGAAGGCGATGCCCATCTGCTGAGCGGCAAATGGTGTCATCGCATCGATCCTGACGGTTTTTCCTCCCAGCGAAATTTCACCGGTGCCGCGTTTTGCGCCGTAAAGCAAATAGGGAAGGGCGGCGAAACCCGAGCCGATGAGGCCGGTTACCCCCAGCGTTTCACCCTCGCGGATGTCGAAATCGAAGGGTGCAGCGCCGCCATGCGACAGACCGCGGACGCTGACTGCCGCAGGCACTCCGCTGCTTGCCATCCGCGTTTTCTCGAAGGCATCGATCCTTGACCCAACGATCGTATCGAGGATGGACTGGCGCGCGGAGCTGCGCGTGTCGAGAATATCCACAAGCTCGCCATCCCGCAGCACGGCCACGCGGTCGGTAATGTCACGCACCTCGTCTATGTCATGGGTCACGATGACGACGGATGCGCCGGTCTTCACGATGGAGCGGATGAGAGCAAACAGGCGCTGGACATCGGCTGCGGGCAGAAACGGCGTCGGTTCATCCAGAACCAGTATGCCTTCACCGCCGTAACCCGCATCCGATGCCCGAAGGTCTTCAAAGGCACGGATGATGGCGACGAAGGCCCGTTCCACCGGTGGGAGGTCGGCGACACTGCGGAAAGGGTCTATCGACAGGTCAAATTCGGCAAACAGCTTCGAAATTGCTGCCGCTTCCCGTCGCCAGTTGACGAACCAGGGCGTTTTCTGCCCAAGGGCCGTTACCCGCATATTCTCTAGCACGGTCAGAGACGGCACGAGGCCGAGATGCTGGTGAACGAAGGCGACGCCGCGCTTCTTGATCTCCATCGGATCGAGCGGCAAGGTCATTTTCTGACCCCAGAGCACAATTTCGCTGCCGGGTTCCGGCTGGTGGAAGCCAGCCAGAACCTTGATCATCGTGGATTTGCCGGACCCGTTCTGGCCGAGAAGCCCGAAGACTTCACCGCGCCTGATCGACAGTGATACGCCCTTGAGAGCATCATAGCTGCCGAACCGCATGCGGATGTTCTTCATGGTGAGCACGGCATTATCGGTCATGATGCGGCTCCTGCTTTCTCAGCCCTGGCTTACTTGAGCATCCACAACTTACGGAAACCATCGAGATGGGCATCGCCATAGCCGTCATTGAAGTTGGCAGGCGTGCCGGCGGTTGCGATATTGCTTTCATCGAAGACCAGCAGCGGCACGTTCAGCTTCGCCACTTCCGGCTTGCCACACAGCATGCGCATGATGTTGTCGATGGCCGCATAACCGGCCCAGCCAAGGCTCTCACCAATATCCATCTGCACCTGGCCTGTCCGCACCATGTCCAGAACAAAGGGTGTGCCGTTGAAGGAAGCAACTTTGACGCTGCCTTCCGATCCGGTTATGCGCATGGCCGGAATGACGAACTGCGACATGGAGTCGTAGATCGGCAGGATGTAGTTGATCGATGGGTCTGCAAGCAGCGCGGACTGCGTACCGGACTGGATTTTCGTGGCCCATTCCGACACCGGAACGTCGAGGTGCTTCACCTTGCAGTCTGCGCACAGGGCGGCCAGTTCGTCCTGAATGGATTTGACGAAGGGGATTGAGGGCAAAACGTCGGACGAGCCGATGACTAGAACGTTGGGCTTTCCTTCTGTCTGGACATAGGCCCAGGCCGCGAGCAGTTTTCCAGCGCCGGTAAAGTCTACCTTGCCGGAGTAATCGACGCTATCGACGGTTTTCTGCGTCACGTCGTAGAAATGGGATGTCGAAACTTTCAGTCCGGCAGCGCGTGCTTCGCCCAGTTGGGGACCGAGAACCTCCGGGTTCAAGCCGCCGGCAAGATCGAGAGCAGAATACTTCTGGGTGATCGCCTGGGAAATGCCCTGCACCCACTGGTCGATCTTCAGTTGGTTGTCCCAGGTCGTGTAGGTGAAGCCAACCTCCTTGGCCGCCTCCGACATCGCCTTTTGCAATTCGACATTGAAGGGGATGGTCATGGAGATGGGAATCGACAGGACCTTCTTGTCCGCCATGCAGGCCTTGGCGTCGAAGGGTTCGCCCGGGGGTGTGAAGACCGGCATGGCGCGGTGTTGTTCAATGATCGCCTTGGCGTCTGCCATGGGATCTGCGGCGGCCGTGTTGGAAGCGGCCAGCACAGCGCAGGTGGCCAAAAATGAACTGACGAAAAGCAGGCGCATGATCAACATTCCCCTCTGTGATCCCGTGTCTCCGGGTCTCTTTTGAAGTGGCTCTAAGGAGCCGCCTTGAGGTAATGTACGTACATATTCAAGCTATCGTCAATCGACTTTTGCCTATTTTTTTGCGCTGCACATTTATGCGGCGATTGCTAAAAACCCTGCCACAGCAGAGCTTGAATTATGGTCAGTGGCCGATTGTCGCCGCCCCTGCCATAGGCACGCAAGCGCTTGCGTCCCCGTGCGGCGGCGGGACGCCAAGCCCTTATGTCGGTACATATGAGGCTATATGTGACGGCTGATGACGTGGGCTCGCCAAGCGATGATCATGCCCGCGAAGCCGAACAAAGAGAAGATCAGGAAGCTGGCACCATAATGTCCGGTCAGTGCGTAGAGACCGGCAAAGGAGGATGGCCCAACGATCACGCCGATGAAGGTGTAGACCAGCACGCCCCCAGTGGTCGCGCCCACCCGTCCCTCGGGAGAATTGTGAGCGACTTCGGCGAGCAGTACCCCGTTCCAGCCAATGGTGACGGCACCCATGGCGACGAACAGCGCGACCTGCGCCGCTGTCGGCAAATACGGCAGCCAATATAGCAGGATATAGCCCAGGCCGCCGAGCAGTCCGAGAAGCGACAGGGTGATATAGCCGCCGCCGATCCGGTCGGCGATGACGCCCCAGAAGATACGGCCCAGCGCGCCTGCAAGCTGCATGGCGGCGGCAACGGAGCCGGCAGCGAGAAGCGACCAGCCGGCATCATGCACGAGCGTGACCACGGCAAAGGCGGAGACGGACAATTGCATGGCCGAATAGGCAAAGCCAAGACAGCTCAAAGCCCGAAGGCGCGGATTTCGCCAGATCGTGGATTGCTCATTGATCAATCCCCGCAGAATGGATGGCACCTGAGCTGTGATTTTCGGTTCCGCTGCATGGGTCATTGCCAAAAGCCCCATTGTCAAAAGTGGGGCCAGCGCGCCGATGAGCAATGCAATATGCCAATCGACAAAGCGCGACAGAAATGGAAAGGCGAAACTGGCCAGGATTCCACCGAGGGGGACGCCGGACTGTTTCAGTGAAAAGACGATGTTGCGCCTGTTCTGGGGCGTCACGCGGCTCAACATCTCCGACGATGCCGGATTGTTCAGCCCGTAACCGATGCCGATGAGAAGCGATGCCAGAATGATCAGTGCGATATTGGCAGTCGCGATACCGGCGAAGCCTATCACAAAACATAGAAGAGCAGCTTGTTCGATGCGGATGGGCCCGAAGCGTTGCACGAGCGTTCCAGCAACAGCGGAGGAAAACATGCCAGACGCATAGATCAGGCTGATCTGGTAGCCTATCCAGTATGCGCCGATGTCGAGATCTGCTGCAACGGTCGGTGCAATAGCTGTGAGTGCTAGCACGCTTGCGGTTGCCACGATCTGGATGAGGGTGGCTGCCACCAGCGTCTGAACAAGCGAAGAGGCATGGCGTGCTGGTGGGGCCTCTTCGGCGACTAAGTCCGACATGCGTCTCGGTATCCTGGAATCTATCAACTGGTATATGTACGTACTAATTGATTTAAAATCGTATCGCAAGCGGCATGGGCCTGCTTTGCAGCTCTCCCGGATTTTGTTTGCCTTTCCGTTTGAAAGAGAGTTGAAACGTGCTCCATAAGAAGGTGGCAATGCACGCCGAAACAGGTGGGGATGGGCTTGGACCAAAAAGGCACTGATTGGAAGCCGGAGCTCGAAACGGCACCGCTTTATCTGCAGGTTGCTCATCATCTGGAAAGCCGCATCAACAAGGGCGATTATCCGGTCGGAACTTTGCTGCCGACGGAGAACGAGATTGCCATCGCTTTGGGCGTCAGCCGCCAGACCGTGCGGCAGGCCATTGGCACGCTGCGCAGCAAGGGTCGGCTTTCCGCGCGCAAAGGCGTTGGCACACGCGTCGAGGCTGGCTTCGATCCCGAGCGAAAGCGCTTCATAGCGCACTCCCGCTCCGAGCTGTTTGAGATCGCTGCGGAGACGGAATTCGTCATCGACACCAAGGAGGAAATCTCGGCGCAGGGCAAGCTTGCTGTCGAGTTGGGGTGTCGTCCGGGCCGTAGGTTCATTCACATGGCTGGCATCCGCTACTCCGGTGATCGCAGCCGCGCCTTTTCCTGGAACGAGGTGTATGTCGATTCCAAACTTGCCGCAGCGGTTAAGGATATCACCGTCGCCCGCAGTGCGATCTTTCACTATATTGAGCAGTTCACCGGCGAAAAAATCCAGGAAATTCAGCAGGATATTAAGCCGATGATGCTTGATGACGTGACGGCTGCGAAGCTGGGCGTCAAGGCGGGTGATCTGGCGCTTGTCGTCACGCGCCGCTATTACGGTTCCGGGCGGCGTCTGTTGGAGTATGCGTTCCAGGTCCTGCCAGCCGAGCGCTTCACATTCACCACCACGCTTCGCGCCGAGAGCTGAAGCCCCGATCTTTCATCGCCCGATTATCAGGCCTTTGCCTCATGATTTGTCTTTTGACGAAATCGGCGGCACGATTTCCTGCGCCCGAAATCATCAAAAGATTAAAAAATAATCACGCCTAAATCTGCGTCATTTTTGACTGGACAGCCCGGATTAATTTTGCATTAGTTCGTACATACTGCCCGTTATGTCCACAAGATAAAAAGGGGAATCACATGGATATCGGTGTTTTCATTCCCATTGGAAACAATGGCTGGCTGATCTCGACAACGTCGCCGCAATACATGCCCAGTTTCGAACTCAACAAGCAGGTCGTCCAGAAAGCTGAGAAATACGGCCTTGAATTTGCGCTTTCGATGATCAAGCTGCGCGGCTTCGGCGGCAAGGCGGAGTTCTGGGACTACAATCTGGAAAGCTTCACGTTGATGGCAAGTCTGGCTGCCGTCACGGAGCGCATCAAGCTGTTCGCCTCAACGGCGGTTTTGACGCTGCCACCTGCCATCGTTGCGCGTATGGCGACGACAATCGACAGCGTTGCTCCGGGTCGTTTCGGCGTCAACATCGTGTCCGGCTGGCAGATGGCTGAATATGACCAGATGGGCATGTGGCCGGGGGATGACTATTTCGGTTACCGCTATGATTATTCGACCGAATATGTCCACATCATGAAAGAACTCTGGGCAAAGGGCGAATGCAGCTTCGACGGCAAACACTTCACCATGAAGGATTGCATGATGAAGCCCACGCCGCAAAACAAGATCGAGATCGTCGCCGCTGGCCAAAGCCCCCGCGGCATGGAATTCGCCGCCGAATATGCCGACTACAACTTTGTCATGGGCTCCGGCATCAACACGCCGACAGCCTATGCGCCTAACAACGCCAAGCTGCTTGAGGCCGCTGCCAAGACCGGTCGTGATGTTGGGGCCTATGTTCTGTTCATGGTGATTGCAGATGAGACGGACGAACTGGCGAAGGCCAAGTGGGAAAGCTATCGCGCCGGTGCCGATGTGGATGCCTTGGCGTGGATGGCCGATCAGGGTGGCAAGGACGCAACCGCCGACAGCAACTCCACGGCCAAGCACATCAACCTGCCCGAGGGCGCGGTCAACTTCAACATGGGAACCTTGGTCGGATCCTACGCCAATGTCGCGCGTATGCTGGACGAGGCCGGCAATGTTCCCGGCACGAAGGGCATCATGCTGACCTTTGACGACTTTCTGGTCGGCCTCGATACATTCGGCGAGCGCATTCAGCCTTTGATGGCGTCCCGCAACCAGACACAAATCGCAGCTGAGTAGAATGAACCGGGTTCTGCCAGCCAAGACCGTTGTCAAACCGCGCGTTGGGGCCGATGACATGTTCGATCCGCTGACCCTGGTCGATCCGGGGTTGGTGGATCGCATGTATGGCGGTGCTGCTGTGCGATGTTTGGAGCTGAAACTGGCTCCCGTGGAGCCGGATTTCGGCGATCTGCCGTGGCGGCAGGCCGGTGTCGATGACCTCCTTTCTGCATATGCGGACAGGCGTGTCTCACCCTCGGATATCCTGACCGAATTGACCGGCGTCATTCAATCAAGCGGGGCAGGGACTGAAGCTGTGCTTCGCTTGGTTGCTGGTGCGCAAAGTGCGGCTCGCGATAGTGACGAACGCTGGCGCAGTGGCACGGCAAGGCCTTTGGAAGGCATACCCTTCGGTGTGAAGGATATTATCGACGTCGAGGGTACGGTGGTCACCTCCGGCTCTCATTTCACCGGCGAGCGGGTGGCACCAGTTGATGCTGATGTCGTGGCGCGTCTTCGCGCTGCCGGTGCCATCCCCTTTGCCATGACGGCGACCACAGAGTTTGCGACGGGTTCGCCACACAATCCACGCTTCGGCACAGTGACCAATCCGTGGGATAAACATCGCTGGACCGGCGGTTCTTCCACGGGTTCAGGTGCTGGCCTTGCAGCCCGGCTGATGCCGCTCGCACTTGGAACGGACACGGGTGGCTCCATCCGCGTTCCCTCCTGCTGGTGCGGCACGACAGGGCTGAAGCCCAGCCGCGAGCGTGTTTCGCGCTCCGGCGTCGCACCGCTATCATGGACGCTCGATCATGTCGGCCCCATGGCGCTCTCTGCCAGAGACATCGCCCGCGTTCTTCCATTCATGACGGCACAAACCGACGCTGCAGTGACTGTGCACGGTGAAACGGCTCCAGCCATTGAGGGCTTGCGAATCGGCGTGCCGGTAAATTGGTTCACCGAACTGGTGGATGACGCGGTGCTGGCCAACTGGGAACTTGCCCTCAAAACATTTGATGCACTCGGCTGTACGCTCGTTCCTTTGCCCGCCATCGATATTGCGCCATGGCACGAGGCTGGCTGGGTCATCCTGCAAAGTGAGCTTGCGGCCCTTCATTCAGCGCGGCTCGACCGTGCCGAACTCTTCGATGCAGGGCTGCTGCACCGGTTGAAGAACGGGCTTGCGTTCACGGCAGTCGATTATGCGCAGGCGCTTCAAATCCGTGCGCAAGCCCATACCGGTTTTGTGAGTGCCATGGCGGATGTCGATCTTGTCGTGACGCCCGGTGTGGGCGGAGAGGCGGGTTTGCTCGAAAGCCTGACCATAGATGTGAATGGCCAGGCACACTCTTTCCAGTCACTGATTTCTCGCAACACCATGATCTTCGATCTCACCGGCTTGCCTGCGCTCATGTTGCCATCAGGCCTTGGCCGGAACGGCCTGCCAACCGGTATCCAGATCGTTGGACGCCCACAGGCGGATGCACTTTGTCTGCAACTGGGTATTGCGTTTCAGCAGGCGACCAACTTCCACCGTCTAATGCCGGGGTTAGTCCAGCGGCACGCCTAACGAAACAAATCCGCTCGTCAGGGCATGAAGCCGCCGCCATTGATCCACAGGACCTGCCCTGTCATGTAGCGGCTTGCGTCGGATAGAAGGAAGGCAATAGGCCCAACGACATCGTTGGGAACCGCAAGGCGTTTCATGGGCAAGGCATTGCGATAGGCCTCCATATTGATGATCGCGTCCTTGTCCTCCTCCGAGCGGCCGGTACCGCCGCGCAGGAACGCAGTATCGACCAGGCCCGGAGCCACGGCATTGACGCGAATGCGGGGTGCGTTTTCCACGGCGAGGGTTTTGGTCAGGGCAATCAGTCCCGCCTTCGCCATGGAATAGGCACCGTATCCTGCGCGAACATGGGTTGCCAAACCGGATGACACCATGACTATGGCACTATCTTGCGCCATCAGCGGCAGGCATCGTCTTGCGCAGATGAAAGCGCCGCGAAGGTTGCCTTCGAGGATTTCGTCGAAATAGTCAGTGGTCGTTTCCGAGATGGGGCGCAAGTCGCTATTATAACCCACCAGATTGACCAGGCCGTCCATCGTATCCCAATGGTTTTCGACCGCCTTGAACGCCGTTTCAATGGAGGCTTCGGACAGAATGTCGATTTCGAACGACGTGACGGGCAGCGTGTGTCGCGCAAGCGATGCGGCCAGATCGAGCACGATTACCTCGTGGCCTTCGCCCAGCAGATGATCGACAAGTGCACGGCCGATACCACCCGCGCCGCCGAGAACCGCAATTCGGCCCGGTTTTGAAAATATGGCCATGATCTTATCTCCTGATTGTTTCGAAGAACTGGACGATTTCGTCTTCTGAAACGACATCGGCATATTTGGCGTTCATATCGAAGAGGTTTGCGTCGTGCGGGGCCTGATGGCGGTCGCCGCAGGCATCTGAAACGACGGTGGTGATGAATCCGTGCGACATGGAATCGACACAGGAGGCCCGCACGCAGCCGCTTGTCGTTAGGCCCGTCAACACGACATTGTCGATACCCATGGCCGTGAGCGTTGATGCAAGGCTGGTGCCGAAAAAGGCGCTCGGATATTGCTTGGAAACAACGATCTCGTCTTCCAGAGGCACAAGTCCCTTTGCGAATTCGGCCGTGCTTCTGCCTTTGATAAATGCGCCAAGCGGCTTTGCCTTCTCCATGAAGCGTCCACCATTGATGCCGCTCCTGTGATAGGTCACTTCGGTCAGTACCACTGGAATGCCGATTTCGTGGGCCAGTTTGCGGATGCGCAAGGCGCTGGCGAGTGCGTCGTCTACCCCGGCATAAAGAGGGCATTCCGGATCGAAATAGGCCTGCGCGAAATCAATCAGAACCAGCGCCGGGCGTTTGCCGAACCCCGCCTTCTTTCCATAAGCGGCCTTGTAATTTTCATCGAGATCCTGGGACATTGTCTTTCCTGTGGTTACGTTGTTTGCCGGTCTCACGAGATCTCGGCATATTTCCTGTCAAAGGCCCATATGTCCTCGAAGCCCAGCAGCTTGTTGAATTCGCTAAAGGAATAGAGGTCGATGTCGGGCGAGGTGATGCCGTTTGCGGCAAGGTCGCCATAGCTTTTCTGAAGGGCCGCACCCATCGATAGAAAACCGATGGCCGGATGGATGGCGATGGAAAAGCCCAGTTCCTTCAACCGATCTGCCGAGAGAATGGGCGTGCGTCCGCCATTGACCATGTTGGCGAAAAGCGGGGCGTCGATGCGGTCGGAAATCTGGCGCATCTCCTCTTCGCTTTCGGGGGATTCGATGAAGACAATATCCGCACCAGCCTCGCAATAGGCCTCGCCACGGCGCAGTGCCTCATCCAAACCGAGCGAGGTTCTGGCATCCGTGCGTGCGACGATCAGAAAATCGGCGCTGGAGCGACTGTCCGAGGCGACCCTGATTTTCTGCACCATATCAGCAAGGGAAATGACGCGCCGGTCGGGTGTGTGGCCGCATTTTTTCGGGAATTCCTGATCCTCGATCTGGATGGCCGTGACACCGGCGTCCTCATAACCGCGCACTGTGTGCCTGACATTGAGCAGCCCGCCATAGCCGGTGTCGGCATCTGCAATCACCGGCTTGGTGGTCATTTTGACGATCTGCGAAATGCGCTCCAGCATATCCCGGTATGTGGCCAGCCCCGCATCGGGCAGGCCGAGATAGGATGCGACGGTGCCGTAGCCGGTGACATAGAGCGCCTTGAAATCATGCCTGTCGGCTATGAGCGCTGAAATCAGATCGAACACGCCAGGCACCAGAATGAACTCTTTTGCCTCCAACGCCTGTCTTAGTCTCGCATCGGCCATGTCTCTCTCCCCTGTTTTATCAGTGTTCTGCCAGCAGCCTGCCGTAATCCTCGAAGCGGTCTTCGATGCCAGCGATACGCAGCATGGCCCAGAATGTGGCTTGATTGGATGTGATTACCGGCACGCCAAACTCGCGCTCAAGCTCCGAAATCAGCGGCAACGACGGAAAATCGGTGCAGGTAATGAGGATTGCTTCGCTGCCGGGCACGAAGGCTGCACGCACATGGCTCGCCACCGTGTCGACGGGCGTTTCGGCAATGCGGATATAGTCCGACGGACCGTTCTTGCCGATACCGAGGCCAATCAGGCGCTCGACGGAAAAACGATTGTTTTGCAGGAAGTGCGTTTCATGCTCGTTGAGCGTGTCGGCATAGGGCGTCGCGACCGACAGACGCGTAACGCCAAGCGTCTTCAAGGCTTTGATGATCGCCGCCGATGTCGTCACGGCTGGCACGTCCATGGTCTGCGTCAGCATTTCCGGCAGCGCCTCAACCGGATTGATCATCGACCCTGCTGTGCAGGCATAGGCAATGGCGTCGACCCGGGCATTTTTGAGCATCGCAAAGACCTGTTCCAGATCGTGCATCAAGGCTGCCTTGCCGCTCTCGCTTTTGGTATCGGCGTGAAGTGGCATGCGATGGGTATGGAAAGTTACGCCTTCCGGCATCATTCTGGCCCATTCCGCCTCGTTGACGGTATTCGTCGGTGGCGTGATGAGGCCGAGCTTTGCGCGGTAGCTGTAGACCGACTTATGTCTCTCGAGCATCTGGGCACCTCAACTCAGTTTGTTATGACCATTAATGTTCACCATAATTAAATGTCCATACCTATGCGCGTGTGATCGCTGTATAAGTCATGTCATGCACTTCCATGCTGTGGATTTTGCGCTAGAACGGGCTTGGGAAGAGCGATGCTCGCGGGAGAGAACATCGGATGGATTTTGATGATGAATAATGAAATTGGTCTGCCGGGTGGCGAAGCTGGTGACGGCATTCCGCGCTACGCCCGCATCCAGAAAATACTCGAAGAGCGGCTGATCGAGGGCTTCTATCCGGTCGGAAGCCTTATTCCGCCTGAAATCGAGCTGGCGGCGGAGTTCAACAGCAGCCGCACGACGATTCGTGAATCGCTGCGTTATCTTCGTGAGCGCGGTTATGTGGAGCGCAAGCAGGGCGTCGGCACGCGGGTGATTTCGAACACGTCGCGCTCGTCTTTCTTCCAGTCCTACGACTCGCTCCAGGAACTGTTTCAGGTCGCGGTCGAGACCTACTTCGTCGTGCTGGATATCAGCACCGTTGTTCTGAAGCCCGAGACTGCCGAGCTTGTCGGTGGTCTTGCGGGTGAAGAATGGATGCTGGTCAGCGGCGTTCGCTGGACGGAGCCGGGCGGCAAGCCGATCTGTTATGTGCAAAGCTACGTGCCCAAGCGTTTCGAAGATGTCGTCGCGCAGTTTCCCGGCTTTCAGGGGCCTTTCTTTGCGCTTCTGGAACGGCATGCAGATGGTTCTATTGAAGAGGTCGTGCAGGAGGTTCGTGCAGTTCCGATGCGAGAGGATATGATCCGCCAGCTCGGGCTGAAGCCGGGGTCGTGGTCGTTGCAGCTTCTGCGCCGCTACGTGACCGAAACCGGCGTGCTGATCGCCTCGTTCAACTGGCATCCGGCGGACCAGATGGCCTATGTCATGCGCATTCATCGCAGCAAGGAAACCGCCACGGAGTAAGCCAGTGGTGGCGATCATGTCACGAACTCCGGGACAAAATTGCTGCCGACACGTTTGATCCGCATGCCGCTGAAATGCCGCAGATGAGCGGGGATGAGGATTGTACCGTTATCCGCGGACTCGTTCAGCAGTTCCATGCGGGTTGCAATGGCCATTTCTTGGTCGCTGCAAAAGCGGCTGACCCAATCCGGGTGATAGACCTGAACCACGGAATGAATGGCATCCGCACAGAAGATTGCCTTTTGCTGGCCGTGGCAAAGGCAGAGGCCGATCTGGCCCGGCGAATGGCCAGAAAGCGGTTTGAGTGAAATACCATCGGCAATCTCGGCATCGGCATCGACAAGGTCCAGTTGCTCGGCCTCAAGGATCGGCATCACGCTATCGATGAAGGAGCCGTGATTGTGCTGGCCGGGTGCTTTGTTCTCTGCATCCCGCCAATGGGTAAACTCCTGTTTGCCGACGAGATAGCGAGCATTCGGAAAGGTCGGCACCCAACGTCCATCGACCAGCTTAGTGTTCCAGCCGACGTGGTCCGCATGCAGATGGGTGCATAATACCATGTCGATATCGTCGGGGCGCAGACCATGCGCCGCCAACCGCTCGAGATAACCGGAGCCCCTGCGCTGATGCCAGTCATCGGCTCTTCTCGGGCGTGGCTTGTGTTCACCGATGCAGGTGTCGATCAGGATATTGCGTCCGCCAATGCGCAGCAGATGGCTGTGAACACCTAGAAGAATACGCGCAGTACCGAAATCCACATGATGCGGTGAAAGCACCGTTTCGTACTCCCGCAAGTCCGCAACCGTCCGGCCTGGGAACAGCAGATCGATCGGCAGCGCGAAGGGGTCGAGGTCAGTGATCGTGTCGATGGTGGCGTCGCCAAATGTCCGCATTCCGCGCCTCACATGATCATCGGTTTGGCAACCGGTGCCGAACGGGCGGCCTCGGCAGCTTCGGCGGGGGCCAGATTGTCGTCCCACAATCTTGCGATATAGCGCCCGCCTGTCTGGCCGTTGGATTGGTCAGCGCAAAGCCAGAGGATGGCGCGGCGCATGATCGATGCAGGTAGGAGATTGCCGTCAGCACCTTTCTTGTCGGGGCTATCAGGTAGAAGGCCGGTATCGGCTGCTCCGCCGGGAAGATAGACATTCACGTCCACACCGGTGCCTGCGAGGTCCTGCGCCCAGATGCGGGACGTGGCTTCCAGTGCCGCCTTTGTGGGGCCATAGGGTGCATAGCCTTTGCGAACGATGGTCTGATCACTGGTAGAGATATTGATCACCTTGCCGAAACCGGCAGTCACCATATGCGGTACTGCGGCGCGCGCCATGTTGAAGGTGCCGTTGATATTGGTGGCGACGATGGCCGCCCATGCCTGCGGATCGGCTTCCCAAAACTTCGTCGGCTGTGTGTTGAAGGTCTCGCTGATCAACCGCATGCCGACACCCGCATTGTTGATGAGGACATCGATCTTTCCAAATGCGGCGATGACCGAACGGACAGTGGCTTCGCACTGACTATAATCGCTGACATCAGCAGCCAGACCCAACACATTCTGCGACCCGGCAATCCGCGTTGCTTCAGCAATGGTGTCTTCCAGTGCCTGGCTGTCGCGAGACCCTGTTATAGCCACGCATGCGCCAGCTTCCAACAGTGCGAACGCCATTTCCTTGCCGAGGCCTCGGGAGCCGCCGGTAACGAGAACGGAACGGCCTTTCAGGGAGGGATAATCGATCACGGTCTTCTCCTCCTCAGCCGGACATGCCGAGACGCGGTATCTTGCGCGGTTCGCGGGCGATGATCGTCGTCTTCATTTCGGTAAACATCGCCTGCGAGCCTTTGGCCCCCTCGCGCCCTAGGCCGGATTGTTTGTATCCACCGAAGCCGGTTCTGAGATCCCGGACAATCGGGGTGTTGACCAGAACGGTACCGGTGCGAAGAGCCGAGGCGGCTCGCATCGATCGCTCCAGATCACGTGTCCAGACATAACCAACGAGGCCGAAGTCGCTGTCATTGGCCCTGCTGATCACTTCCTCCTCATCATCGAAGACCTGAAGTGCTGCAAAAGGTCCGAAGATTTCTTCCTGGCAAATGGCGAGGCTGTTGTCGGGCGCCAGCATGGCGGTTGGCTCGAAATAATAGCCGGTGTTGAAACCGGCATGGCGGTGGCCACCGGCCAGCAGTTGCGCCTTCTGCGATATGCCGCTTTCGGCGTAACGGGACATGCGCTCGCGCTGGGCTTGATTGATCATCGGGCCAATCTCTGTGCCAGATGTCAGCGGGTCTCCAACCTTCAGTGCTTTGACACGGCTCGTGAAGGTTTCGATGAAGCGTTCGGAGATGGAGCGCTGTACGAATATGCGCGTTCCGGCAAGGCACATCTGGCCGTTGTTCATGAAGGAACTCAGCATCGCCGCATCGAGTGCCTGATCGAAATCGGCATCATCGAAAATGATGTTGGCAGACTTGCCGCCCAGTTCCATCGCCGAGCCCTTGATGCCTTTCGCCAGCGAGGTGAGGATTGCCGCACCCGTCTCTGTGCCGCCAGTAAAGGACACCATGTCGATGGCGGGATGCGATACCAGCGCCGTGCCGGAGATATGACCACGACCGTTGACGAGGTTCATAACGCCTTGCGGCAATATGCCTTCGATGATCTCGAAAAGGCGGGTGACCGTGAGTGGGGTCAGTTCGGAAGGTTTGACGACGCAGCAGTTTCCAAAAGCCAGCGCCCCGGCGATCTTCATGGCGGTCAGGCCCAGAGGCATGTTCCACGGGCCGATCAGCGCGCAAACACCAATCGGCTCATAGGTGACGATGCTCATCAGGCCCGGCTCCTGAGTGAAGACATCGCCGCCCGACTGGTTGATATATTCGGCAAAGAACCGGAAGTTATAGGCTGCGCGCGGAACATGGATGTTGCGCGTCTGATTAAGCGGAATGCCGGTATCGATCGTTTCAAGAACCGCCAGTTCGTCAGCGTGCGCGAGGATCGCGTCATGGATCGCCATCAACGCAGTCTGGCGTTCGGCGACAGTCGTGCGTCCCCATGGCCCTTTATCGAAGGCGTGCCGTGCTGAGGAAACCGCACGGTCGACATCATCTGTGGAGGATTCGAACAGGACACCCACCGTCTGCTCCGTGGCCGGATCGATGACGGGGATTTCCTCACCGCCCGCTTTCACAAATGCCCCGTCCATATAACCGTTCAGACGGCGCGGGGTCTTTGTCAGAGTGTCTCGATCATCGGTCATGGCTGTCTCCTTTCGCGGCGCGCGTTGCCTAGCGACGTTTCGGTTCGCGGGGCTGCGGTCTGGTGGACAAAATGTGCCCGCTCATGGCTGCGGCCGCCCAATCGCTGTTGCGTTCCTTGAGCGCGGCAAGGATATCGCGGTGCTGGTCATTGGATCGCCTGATATTGACTGCCCGGTCAGCCACGAACTGTTTGAAGATGGCCAGTGGCAGCGAGATTTGCGGTGCCATCAATTGCTGCAGATGCGCAGAATGCGTGGCTGCGGCAATCGCGGAGTGGAAATCGGCATTCAGCAGCACGAATTTTTCAAGCGATCCATCGCTCCCATCATTGGCAATATCGTCGATCTCATCGATCAGCCGCTGAAGCTTGACCAGTTCAGCCTCGGTGATCTTCCGCGCCGCTACCTCTGCCGCATAACTTTCCAACCGGGCGCGCAGCTCGAACACGATGATCACTTCCTCGTAAGAAAATTTCGAGACGAAGCGATGCCGGTTGATGACGGTGGCAAGACCCTCCGCTGCCAGCCGCCGCAGGGCTTCGCGTACCGGTGTGCGGCTGGTGCCCGTCATGGTCGCCAGCATCTCTTCCGGCAGATGATCGCCCGGCTTCAGCGTGCCGATCAGGATCGCCCGCCTTATGCCCTCATAGGCCCGGTCGACGGGACGTTGCTCCAGTTCCAGCGTCTCGTCATCGGCTTCATCCGGCAATTCTATATTGATCATGGCTGCAAACTCCTCCTCTGCGGCCATTGTTATTTCACAACCGGATCGATGTGGCTCTCATGGTTTTCGAGATACCATGCCGCAATCTCTTCGCGGGTTGCGAACCAGACATCATCGAATTGCTTGGCATAGCGAATGAAATCTCGAAGCGCGCGCACGCGGTAAGGCTGGCCGATGACATGCGGGTGCAAGCCGATATTCATGAACTTGCCGGTCTTCTCGCTTTCCGCATAAAGCCAATCGAACTGCTCCTTGAACATCTGCAACCCGCCTTCCGCACCGAGCCCTTGGCGCAGAAAGCTGAAGTCGTTGACCTCGGATGTGTAGGAGACGGATACCAGCGGCTTACCGCTGCGGGTGTTGATCAGATAGGGCTGGTCGTCATTGAGCAGGTCGGTGAAGAAGAGCAGGCCTTCTTCAGCCAGAATATCGGCGGTGTTGAATGTCGAGCGCAGCGAACTGGACAGCCACCCCTTTGCCTTGAAGCCGCAGAAGTCCTCATAGACCTTGAGCGTGGAGCGGATGACTTCACGCTCCTTCTCCTCGTCGAACATATTGTCCGTCAGAAGATCGGACTGCACATAATTATGTGCGACGATTTCCCATTTGCGGTCGAGTGCGGCCTGAATGACCTGTGGGCGTTCAAGCGCCATCTTGGCATTCATGGTGCAACTGGATGGCACGCCTTCTTCGTCGAAGATATCGAACAGACGCCATACACCGACGCGCTGGCCATATTCGCGCCAGGTGTAGTTGGCATTGTCATAGACATTGCCGGGCAGGTCGCCGCCAACAATGCTGGGTCCGCCGGGATAATAGGGCTTTGCGCTGTCGCGTACCGCATCCCAATATTCGAAATTGATGGTGGTGATGATGGCCAGCCGCTTACCGTTTGGCCAGCGCAGAGGTTTGCGTTCATTGATGGGAATGAAATCATACTGCATGGAAAGCTCCTGACATACTTATGATCAATGATGGGAGAGGAGCGAGCCCCAGCCCTGCACCTTGTCCTCGATGCCGTTTTCGCGCAGCGCATACCAATAGGTCGCGGTGTTGATGGCGATCACCGGCTTGTCGAGCCAGAATTCGGCCAGACCGGCAACGCGGGCCATGGCGAGATTGGTGCCGACCTGAACGATGGCTTCCACGGAGCTGTCATTGACCTCCATGATGCAATCGCGCAGCACCTGTTCGCTGGTATGGGCGATCAACATCGGGCTTTCGCATTTCAAGCCCTTGAGATGCACGACCTCGTAACCGCAGTCGCTGAAGAATTTTGTGACCTGCTTGTCACCCACCGGCATGTAAGGCGTCACCACACCGATGCGCTTGATATCACCATATTTCTTGAGTGCTGCCTGGCAGGCATCCGAACCCATGGTGACCTTGACGCCAGCCCGTTCCTCGACCCGCTTTTGAAGTTGGGCGGAGCCATCGAGACCATCCCAGAAGGTTTCAGCTGACATGCCCATGACCAGATGGTCAGGGCTGCACGTCATGACGGAATCGATCGATTCCATAATGGCAGCGCGGATGTTGTCGATGAGCGCCAGAAAATCCTCATCGCTTTTGACGGGGTCATCCGGGATCGTGATGCGGGAGAAATGGTTGGTGATGCCGACCGGACGCATGGAATCGAATTCTGGCTGCACGGACGTGTTTGTGGAGGGGGCGATGACGCCGAATTTCTTGCGATAACCGAGGCTGTCGACCATGTGAGATATCCTTCTGAAAAGAGATGGGATTGAGTGCCGGGGTGTCAGGCCACGTTTTCGAGATCGCGCAGAGACTGGATCATCGATGAACCCATGAGAAACGCCTTGTGGGTTACGGGATTTTCCACTGTTCGGCGCAACTCGTCGTGATAGGCAGCTCTGGCCGCCGGATCGTTTTCCGCCATCATTTTACGGTTGCGCAGCGATTGCTGCTGCACGGTCTCGATCGCCACCTTGCGACGCTGGCGGTTGTAGCGCTCGGTGATCTCCAACGGTGCCTTTCCATGCCAGACATCGGCCAACTTGTCGCAAAGATTGACCGCATCGTGAATCCCGCCATTCATGCCCATGCCGCCAAGTGGATTGTTGAGATGGGCAGCATCGCCAGCGAGGAAAATGCGTCCGGCCACATAGGTTTCGGCGACGCGCTGGTGCACCCGGTAAGCCGTTGAATGGATGATCTCGTAAGCGTCGTCCTTTGGGAATAGTCCCTGAAGGCGGCGTTCCATCGTCGCGGGGTCTTTGATCTCTTCGTCGATCTGGTTCGGATCTGTTGGCAGAAGCACGCGCCACAGTGAAGGGGTACGCAACAGAACCGCCCATTCTGAGGGGTCGGTGAGATAAGCAATAGGCGCGAGATCGGCGATGGCTTCATCGAACCGGAACGTCGTGGACATGGAGAGGAATATTTCCGGGATTGTCAGGCCATCGAAAGCGATACCCAGCGTCTTGCGAATGGTGCTGCGCGCGCCATCCGCGCCGATCAGATAGCGTCCTTCCAGCTTTTCGACGCTGCCATCCGGCCGCTCAATGGACAGCACGACGCCGTCTTCGTCCTGATGGACATCGACCGCTTTGGCACCATAGATGAGATCGATCTTGTCGTCATTGTCGATAATTTCCCGCAACTCTTCGGACAGCTTCCATTGCTCGCATTGCAGGCGATAGGGATGGGCAGTTTCTCCGGCAAGAATGCTTAGATCATAAGTGGCGATCACGCCTTCCTTGCGGTCACGAAACTGCCACTGCGGGCAGACAAGGCCACGGGCAACGAGCTTGTGGCTGATGTCGAAGCGATCCAGCATATCCAGCGTCGGCGGATGAAAGGTCGAAGCGCGCAGATCGCCGGGTAATTCCCGACTTGTCTCTACAATCGTCACCGGGATGCCGGACTGTGACAGGCAGCAGGCAGCCACCAGCCCGACCGGACCTGCACCAACAACGATAATCCGCTCTTTTTTCCCGCTCATTGCCTGCATTTCTCCGTGAATGTTCCCCTTGACAACAATCAAGGTCTAACTCAATGTGTACATAATGTCACGACATATAATTCTATTTTTCCTATAAATGTCGAGACGCACTATCCGACCAATGGTCATTTTTCTAGACTGGTCGGACGAATATCGATCGCGGAGGCCCATAAGGTGCCCTGACGAGCAAAAGCGCGCCAACGAGCGCCAAGAGTGGAACGAGAATGGGAAATTCTGCGATGAAAAGCCATCATGGTCATGGCGATAGCTGGCATGGAGTCAGAGATCGTACCGTCAAGCGCATCCTCACTCATGCGATGCAAAACCGGCATATCGGATCAAATTCCCCCGAGTAATGCACGTTTTTGTATACAAATATCGCAGGAGATATTTCGATGCTGCTTCTTCAACAAATCATCAACGGCGTCATGCTCGGGAGCGTCTATCTGACAGTCGCTGTCGCATTCACTCTGACGATTGGCGTTCTGAACTTTTTGAATTTCACCATTCCGACGCTGTTCATGATGGCCGGTATGCTGGCCTGGGCCTTCACCAAGTGGGGATTGTTCGGCATCGGGCCGCCCGTGCCTTGGGTTATTGCACCGGTGCTGGCCATTGTCATGACAATTCTCATGTCGCTGATCATCGAACGTTTCACGTTTCGGTTCTTGAAAACCAAGTATGGTGACTCGACAGAGCATGCGATCCCACTGGTCAGTTCGCTCGGCTTTTTGCTGATCATCGAAAATCTCATTCGCATCGGTTACGGCACGGAGGCGCAGCGTGTTGCGGGTGCCGGTGGTGCGGATCTGACGATCAACATCGGCGGGCTGTTTCTGCGGGTGCCACAGGTCATCAGCCTGATCGTGGTGCTAGTGATCGTCTACGGCCTCAACTGGATTTTGAAGCACAGCCGCATCGGTCGCGGGCTTCGTGCCATCGCAGAAAACCCCGATGCCGCCAATATTCTGGGCGTTCAGGCCAACAAGCTCGTGCCTGTCATCTTCATGCTTACGGGTCTTCTCTGCGGCCTTGCCGGTATTCTGTTTGCCGTCAATTACGGTGAGGTCTCGCCGCATATGGGTGAAGACATCGGCTCCAAGGCGATTGCTGGCATGGTCGTGGGCGGTCTCGGCTCCATCTGGGGTGCTGTGCTGGGTGGCCTGATCATCGGCCTCACCGAAATGCTGACCATCCACTTCTTCGGTGCCGACACCGTGCAGGTTGCGGTCTGGGGGCTGCTGCTGCTGACTCTCTTCGTTCGGCCACAGGGTCTGTTCGGCCATCATTCCATCGGTAAGGGGAAGCTCTGATGAGTGGTTACTGGATGGGGATTCTGACGATCCTCTCGCTCAATATCATCATGGCCTATGCGATCTTCCTGCCAGTCGCTACCGGTCAGCTCAATCTGGGCGGTGCAGGGTTCCAGGCACTCGGCGCCTATACGGCAGCCTATATCTCCGCGACCTACGGCCTCACTGCCTGGGTCACCATTCCGGCGGCCATGGCTGTGACGGGTCTCGTCAGTTATCTGATCGCCTTCCCGTTGCTGCGCACAAAGGGCGTCTATCTGGTGTTGGCGACCTTTGCCTTTGCCGAAGTCGTTGCTGGTGCCATTCTTAATTCCGAAACACTTGGCGGTGCCATGGGCATGTCGGTGCCGGAATTCGTGGATTATCAGGTCCCGGTCATAGCCGCCGTTCTCGTCAGTCTCTTCGTTTTCTATCTCATGGCGACGCGCCTCGGGTTGGCAATGCGCGCAGCCCATGATGACGATATCGTCACCGATCTCATGGGCGTGAATGTTCGCGGCGTGCGCGTCTGCGCCTTTGCCATCGGCGGCGCGCTGGCGGGCCTCGCGGGCGGGCTTTACTCACACTCCTTCAGCTTCGTGGAAATTCAGGGCTTCAACTCGGCCTTGTCGATCTATGTGCTCCTCTACGTGCTGCTGGGTGGCACGCAGACGGCCTGGGGGCCGTTGGTCGGCGCGACGTTCTTCACCATGCTGCCAGAGGCACTGCGCATTCTTCTGCCTGATCTGAAGCAGTGGGCCAATACGATGTTCGATCTGGGCGCATCGGTTTCGCCACCTGACGAGAGCTGGCGTTTCGTCATTCTCGGTGTTCTCACGGTAACGATGATGATCTTCCGCTCCGAAGGTCTGATCACCCGCACGATGCTGGAGCGGCTACGTTTTCGCAAAACCGCTGACGATGCTCAAGGTAGGGAGATCGCGGCATGAGCGGCAATATTCTTTCCCTTCAAAACGTATCGAAGCGCTTCGGTGGCCTCAGCGTCATAACAGATGTCAGCTTCGATGTTCCCGCTGGATCGCGCATGGCGCTGATTGGCCCGAATGGCGCTGGAAAGACGACGATCTTCAATCTCATTTCCGGTTTCTACCTGCCGGATGAGGGTGACATTCTTCTGGAAAACCAGGCTATCCAGTCAATTCCGTCGCGCAAGCGTATCGGTCTGGGCATTGCCCGCAGCTTCCAGAACATTCGCCTGATGCCGCATCTGTCCGTCACGGAAAACATCATGCTCGGGCAGCAGTCTCGTGCTGGCAGCGTGGTGGATATGTTGAAACCCCTCTCAATCTTCGGTCGCTCGCATTGGCGGCAGGAAGCTGAGGCGCTGCTGGACGAGATGGGGTTGAAAACCTATCCCGGTGAAGTGGTCGCGACGCTGCCCTACGGTATCCGCAAGAAAATCGAGGTGGTGCGGGCGCTTGTTGCCCGGCCAAAGCTGCTGCTTCTCGATGAGCCTGCCGCCGGTCTCAACGCCGCCGAAACCGAAAGCCTGACCGAATTCCTGCAACGCATATCTGCAACCGGCGTGACGTTGCTTGTGGTGGAACACGACATGGGCCTCGTTCGCCGCCTGTGTGACCACGCGGTTGTGCTGAACTTCGGTCGCAAGATTTATGACGGCCCCACCGCCACCGTGCAGGAAGACCCGCTGGTGCTCGAAGCTTATCTCGGGCCGCGCGATGCCAGAGCCATGGTTAAGGCGAAAGAGGAGGACAGCCATGTTGCTTGAAGTTTCAGGGCTGCATGTGCGCTATGGCCGCAACCATGCCGTCAAGGCGCTGGACCTGACCATTCAGGAAGGCGAGATCGTCACCGTTCTTGGCTCGAACGGGGCGGGTAAGACATCCCTGCTTCGGGCGTTGCAGGGCGCGGTCAAACCCGCTGGCGGTTCGGTAAAATTCGCAGGCGAGGATATCACCAATTTCTCGCCCGCCGACCGGGTGACGCGCGGCATGATGCTGGTGCCGGAGGGACGCCAGATCTTCGTCAGCATGACGGTGCACGAAAATCTGCTGATGGGGGCTTACCTTCGCCATGACGGCGACTGGCACCGCGACCTTCAGGCCGTCTATCAGCGCTTTCCCAATCTGTCGGAACGCAAGGACATGAAGGCCAGCGTGCTTTCCGGCGGCGAGCAGCAGATGCTGGCTATCGGGCGGGCGCTGGTGGCCCGGCCCCGGTTGATCATGCTGGATGAGCCATCGCTCGGTCTGTCGCCGCTTTTCGTCAACAACCTCTTCGAACTGATCAAGGAGCTGAACCGCGACGGTATCAGCATTCTCCTAGTCGAACAAAATACAGGCATGGCGCTGGAGACCGCCAGCCGTGGCTATGTGCTCGAACTGGGCAAGGTCGTGCTTGCCGACAGTGCCGCGGCACTGGCCGGAAATACTGCCCTGACCGAAGCCTATCTCGGTGGCAGCCATGCTTCCTCGACATCACCTAGACAAACCCAAACCGTGTGACCCGCGACGGACGGATGGTCCGTTCAGCTTCAGGAGAATGTCATGAAATTGAGTGCTAGATTTTTGACCGCAGTCGCGCTGGCAGGATTGCTCGCAGGCCCGACGCTGGCGGCAGATACGATCAAGATCGGCAACATCGTCGCCACTTCCGGCCCGCTGAAGGGACCGGGCGAACCGACCGTCGTTGCCGCAGACATAGCGTTGCAGGAAATCAATGCTGCTGGTGGCATCAATGGCAAGCAGGTGGAACTCGTGCGCTTCGAGACCGGCTCCGACCCCAAACAGGCGTCTGTCGGCGCGCGCAAGTTGATCCAGGATGACGGCGTGCTGGCCATCGTCGGACCATTGTCCTCCGGTGAAGCGGCTGTGGCGTTCAATGATGCCGACCGTCTCAAGGTGTTGATGATGCCGAACGCGGCCTCGACGCCGGGCCTGACGAACAACCGCAAATATGGCTGGAGGCTGACGGAGGACGAATCCAAGCAGTTCACCCGCATGCTCACATCGCTGAAAAACAAGGGCGTGAAGCTGGACACGGCCCAGATCATCTACATCTCCGAAGAGGTCGTTTCCAACGCCTCCGGCACCAAGCTCTATCCGGCCATCTTCGATAAGATGGGCATCAAGTACGGTCCGCCACTTGCCGTTCAGTACAAGAGCTTCGACATGTCGGCCCAGGCGGCCCAGATCATGCAGGTCAACCCGGATGTCGTTGCCATCGCCGCATTGCCGGATTCCGCCTCCAAGGTCATCAAGGAATTGCGCCGTCAGGGTTACAAGGGCCGCATCATCGGCTCGCAGATATTTGCAGATCCGAACGTGGTCGAACTGTTCGGTCCTGAAGGCAACGGAACCGTCATGGCCGCCGGCTTCTGGAAAGGCTTTAGCGAGCGCTCTTCAGCCTTCAACGACAAATTTGTGAGCGAGGCCGAAAAGCGCGGCATCCACAAGCTCGGCGCTCACCATTCCGATGCGCAGACCTATGACACGCTTTTCCTGATGAAACAGATCATGGAAAAGGCCGGGGTGACCGGTGATCCGGCAAAGGTGGATGAAGAACGCGAAGCCGTTGCCAAGGGCATGGAGGGCGTTACTTTCTCGGGCATTCTCGGCAACAATATCTGCTTCGTCGGCCACGATGCGGAACTGCCCGGCTATGTCATCGAAATCAAGGACGGCCAGTGGACAAAGCTGGACGAAGCTCCCGCCGACAAGTGCAACTGATTGCCTGTTCAACGTAAAAAAGCCGCAGGACGGTGTCGTCCTGCGGCTTTGTTTTTTTGTCGAATGTTCGTGCCTTAGACGGCTTTGTCCATCTTGAAGTCCGTATTCGCAGCTTCTTCGGGCTTGTGTTGAATCAGCGGGCGGTTGCCTGAAAGCTTGCGCACCAGCACGTAGAACACCGGTGTCATGAAGATGCCGAAGATCGTCACGCCGATCATGCCGGAGAACACCGCGACACCCATGGCAGAGCGCATTTCAGCACCCGCACCTGTGGAGATCACCAGCGGCACCACGCCCATGATGAAGGCGAGTGATGTCATCAAGATCGGCCGCAGGCGTAGACGGCTTGCCTCGATGGCGGCGGCAACGGGGGAACGACCTTCGAACTCCAGTTCCCGGGCGAATTCCACGATCAGGATCGCGTTCTTTGCCGAGAGGCCAACAAGGACGATGAGGCCGATCTGGGTGAAGATGTTGTTGTCACCTCCTGTCAGCCAGACGCCGGTCATAGCAGCCAGCACACCCATCGGCACGATCATGATGATGGCAAGCGGCAGCGTCAGGCTTTCATATTGTGCAGCCAGCACCAGATAGACCAGCAGCAGGGCCAGCGGGAAGACAAGCAGGCCCGAGCTTCCTGCAAGGATTTGCTGATAGGTCAAATCCGTCCATTCATAAGCAATACCGGATGGCAGGGTTTCGGCAGCGATACGTTCGATGGCGGCCTGCGCCTCTCCCGACGAGAAACCGGGAGCCGGACCACCGTTGATATCTGCTGCAAGGAAGCCGTTGTAACGCGTGGTGCGTTCTGCTCCCGTCGTGGCATCCACCTTCAGCAAGGCTGAGAGCGGTATCATCTGGCCATTGGACGAGCGCACCTTCAACTGACCGATATCTTCTGCATGGGCGCGGAATTTCGCATCTGCCTGCACTCGCACACTATAGGTACGGCCAAAGGCATTGAAGTCGTTCACGTAAAGCGAGCCGAGATAGATCTGCAACGTTTCGAAAACATCGGTTACCGAAACTCCGAGCTGTTCAGCCTTTGCGCGGTCAAGGTCGGCATAGAGCTGCGGCACGTTGATCTGGAAGCTGGAGAACAGGCCAGCCAGTTCCGGTGCCTGATAGGCCTTGGCGAGAAATGCCTTGGTCACTTCATCAAGCGATTGATAGCCGAAACCTGCGCGGTCTTCGATCTGCATCTTGAAGCCACCCGTCGTGCCAAGACCGTTGACCGGTGGTGGCGGGAACATGGCAATAAAGGCATCCTGAACCGCACCGAATTTCTGGTTGAGCGCCATGGCAATGGCACCGCCGGAGAGTTCCGGTGTCGTGCGCTCCTCGAAGGGGCTGAGGCCAACGAAAACGACACCCGCGTTGGAGCTGTTGGTGAAGCCGTTGATCGACAGGCCTGGGAAGGCAATCGCATGTTCGACGCCGGGCTGTTTCATGGCGATATCGCTCATGCGTTTGATGACGTCTTCGGTACGATCAAGACTAGCGGCATCGGGCAATTGGGCAAAACCGATCAGATACTGCTTGTCCTGTGCGGGTACGAAACCGCCCGGCACGGCGTTGAACATGCCATAGGTCGCACCTGCCAGAACCACGTAAACGATCATGACAATGCTTTTGCGGTTCAGCAATCCGCCGACGCTTTTGCCGTAACCGTTCGAGGCCGCACCAAAAGCGCGGTTGAAGCCACGGAAGAAGCCTCCGAAGACCTTATCCATGCCGCGCGTCAGCCAGTCCTTCGGCGCGTGATGATCCTTCAAAAGCAGTGCCGCCAAGGCAGGAGATAGGGTCAGTGAGTTGATGGCCGAGATGACGGTCGAGATGGCAATCGTCAGCGCGAACTGGCGGTAGAACTGGCCTGACAGGCCAGAGATGAAGGCTAGCGGCACGAACACTGCGACAAGCACCAGCGCGATGGCGATGATCGGGCCGGACACTTCCTTCATGGCGCGGTATGTCGCATCACGCGGCGACAGCCCGTTCTCGATGTTTCGCTCGACGTTTTCAACCACCACGATGGCGTCATCCACGACAATACCAATGGCCAGCACCAGCCCGAAGAGGCTAAGCGCGTTGATCGAGAAGCCGAAGATATACATCACAGCGAATGTGCCGATGATGGATACGGGCACGGCAATCAAAGGAATGATCGAGGCGCGCCATGTCTGGAGGAAGAGGATGACGACGATAACGACGAGCGCGATGGCTTCAAGCAGGGTATCGATAACTTTGTCGATGGAAGCGCGCACGAACTGCGTGGTATCGTAGACGATTTCATATTTCACACCATCCGGCATTGCCTTTTGCAGGTCCTGCATGGTGGCGGCTACCTGGTCGGAAATGGTAATGGCGTTGGAGCCGGGTGCCTGGAAGACGGGAATAGCAACGGCAGACTCACCATCCAGCAGCGAGCGCAGCGCATAATCCGCCGCACCGAGTTCGACGCGTGCAACATCCCGCAGGCGGGTGATTTCGCCATTCGTGCCGCTTTTCACGATGATGTTGCCGAACTCTTCCGGCGTGGAGAGGCGGCCTTGCGCATTGACGTTGAGTTGAAGGTCGATGCCGTTGAGGCTTGGCGAAGCACCGATGGTGCCGGCTGCGGCCTGCACGTTCTGTTCGCGAATGGCGTTGCTGATATCGCTGGCAGCCAGATTGTGTTCAGCAGCCTTTTGCGGGTCGATCCAGACGCGCATGGAGTAGTCACCCGCGCCGAATATCTGCACCTGGCCCACACCTTCAATACGGGCCAGCCGGTCCTTGATGTTGAGGACGGCATAGTTGCGCAGATAGGTCAGGTCATACTGATTACCGGGCGAAACCAGATGCACGACCATCATCAGGTCGGGCGAGCTTTTGACGGTGGAAACACCAAGGCTTCGAACTTCGGCAGGCAAACGGGGTTCCGCCTGCGAGACACGGTTCTGCACCAGCTGCTGAGCCTTGTCCGGGTCCGTACCGAGCTTGAACGTCACGGTCAGTGTCATGACGCCGTCGGATGTCGCCTGGCTGGACATATAGAGCATGTCTTCGACGCCGTTGATCTGTTCTTCAAGCGGGGTTGCCACCGTTTCAGCGATGACCTTGGGGTTCGCACCGGGATAGGTGGCGCGAACAACGATGGAAGGCGGCACGACTTCCGGATATTCCGAAATCGGCAGGGCGCGCATGCCGATCAAGCCTGCGACGACGATAAGAACCGATAGCACGCCAGCAAAAACCGGCCGGTCCACAAAAAATCTGGAGATGTTCATAGCAAAGGCCCTCTCGCCTCCGGGTGGAATTTGGATGCAGAAAACCGCTCCGGTGGCATCAGGCCACCGGCGGATCGCTTTTCTGTTTTGAATATGCTGGGGGGCCTATAATCGACCCGCCACGAATGGTTACTGTGAGGCGACTTTCTCTTCCGTCTGCGGTGCGACGATTGCACCGGGACGAATGCGCTGAAGGCCGTTAACGACGATCTTGTCTCCCACGGCCAGGCCGCTTTCGACAATGCGCTGGCCATCCGTCGATGAGCCGGGCTTGATCTGGCGATAGTTCACCTTGTTTTCACCGTCTACGACAAAGACGAACTTCTTGTCCTGATCGGTGCCGATGGCGCGATCGGTGATCACGATACGGTTTTCGGACTTCGGTTCGCCCAAGCGAACGCGTACGAACTGGCCGGGGATCAGATGTCCATCCGTATTGGCGAATACGGCGCGCACACCGATCGTGCCGCTTGCGGCGTCGACCTGGTTATCGATGAGATGCAGGGTGCCTTTGATCGGCGTGCCTTCATCGGCCAGTGTGCCCACTTCGACAGGGATTTGCTCCAAAGCCTGAAGCGCACCGTCTGATACTGGAAGCTGCGAAAGCGCCTTCGCCACCATTTCTTCGCTGGCATTGAAGCTTGCATAGATGGGATCGACAGACACCAGCGTCGTCAGTGCGGGTGACCCCGAACCGGCAGCAACAAGGTTGCCCGTGGTGATTTCAAGTTTGCCGACGCGACCGGAAACCGGAGCGCGAAGCTCCGTGTAGCTGAGGTCGAGCTGGGCGGTGGTGAGTGCTGCGCGGGCCGCCCGAGCCTGTGCTTCGGCATCTGCCAAATTGCTCTGGCGTTGATCCAGATCGCTTTGCGAAATCGTGCGATTGTCAGATAGCCTGCGTCCACGCTCAAGTTCGGTTCTGGCAAGACCGACCTTAGCTTCGGCAGAGGCGACCTGTGCTTCCGCACCGGCAACCGTTGCCTGATAAGGAGCTGGATCGATGGTGAAGAGTGCATCGCCGGCTTTTACCAAAGCGCCTTCACGGAAGTGAACCGCTTGGATTTGTCCGGCGACACGCGAACGGATTTGAACCCGCTCGACAGCTTCAAGACGCCCGGAAAACTGTTCCCAACGCGTCACATCCCGGCTTTCAACAACCGCGACCGTCACTGGAACAGCAGGCGTTTCCGCCGGGCCGGATGCCGCCACCGCACCAGTGGTCATGGGAAGGTCGAATAAGAATGCCGCCGCTGCAACGGACACGGCAAGGCCTATGCCGGCACCCGCAAGGGCACGGCGCTTGTTCTTGAGCGTCATGGGTATCTCCTTGGCTCCATGGGGAGCCGACCAGTTAAGTCGAAAAAATTTTAATGCTTCAGGTTTTGAACGAAATCCGAAAACTCCGTGCAAACGGCAGAGAGCCATTTGCCACCTTCACCGCGGTAAAGCCCTGTCCAGCCGGAGCCGGCAAGGAAAACATGCTGCCGAACCTGAACCCCTGCGTCACTCAGCCGACCGGCATAATTCACGGTCTCGTCACGCAGAGGATCATCCTCAGCTGTAAATATCAGCGCCGGTGCAACACGGTTCAACCGCGTACACTGGCAAGGTGCAGCATATGGGTGTGCAAACCCACAGGCCTTTGCCAGATAATGGCTCCAACCCTCTGCCCAACGCTGCCGCATACCAATCTTGTCGGCATCCCGAAAAGACGTGGTTGCCATCATCGGATCGATCATTGGCGAGAGCAAAATCTGCCCCGCCAATTTTCCAGGCATTCTGTCCCGCGCTTTGAGCGCTAGACCTGCCGCCACGTTGCCGCCCGCTTCTTCTCCCGCCACAAACAGCAGCGATTTTGCACCACCATACTGCTTGCGGTTGTTGCTCAAACAGTCGAGCGCGTCGAAAGCGCAGTCGATGACCGCTGGAAACTCGTTGCAGGATGTCGTGCTATAATCTGCCTCGACCACCACCGCGCCGTTATCAGCAAGCGCTCTGGCAACCGGCAATTCCGGACACTGACCGCCCTTTTCCAGAAACGAACCACCGCGTAAATAAAGCACCAGCGGAGGTGTCCGGTTTTCGCCTTCACCCTTATAGACACGAACAGAAAGAGGCTGCTGCGCCTTCTCTCCGCTTTCGATGGTGTGCCACTGCGTGTTCATTTTATTGCCCTCGGGAGGCAATCCATCAGCCACCACTTGCGGTCATTTCTGAAATAGATATTATTGTTCGAGATAAAATACACAAGTCTGCGAAATTGAAAACACTATTCCAAATGCGCGGACAATAGGCAATAAAGGTTATGGGCGATGGATCAGTTGTCGGCAATGCGGGTTTTCGCGCGCGTAGTGGAGACCGGCAACTTCACGCGGGCAGCCACCGCGTTGAATATTCCCAAGACCACGGTCACCAATATGGTGCAAGGGCTTGAGGCACATTTGCGCACCACCTTATTGAACCGGACGACGCGCAGAGTGATGGTGACGACGGACGGCGCGCTTTATTACGAGCGCGCCATACAAATACTGTCCGAGATCGACGAACTGGATGGAAGCTTGTCCAACACGGATACGCAACCATCGGGCCGTCTGCGCGTGGAAATGGCGGGCGCTTTCGCCGACCATATCATCATTCCCAATCTCTGCGACTTCTATGAGCGGTATCCACTCATCCGAATTGACCTTGGTGTTGGCGACAGGTTGGTGGACTACATCGCAGAAAACGTCGATTGCGCTGTGCGGGTGGGAACGCCTCGGGACCAGTCGCTTATCGCCCGCAAGGTTTCTGAACTCGAATTCGTGACATGCGCAGCACCATCTTACATCGAGAGATTTGGCATGCCGCAACAACCCGAAGACCTGGAGGGAGACCATTATTGCGTTGGCTACTTCAACGCGACATCTGGCCAGATCATGACGATGCCGTTCGATAACGGAACACGCGCGGTGGAAATCACGCCGCGTTATATCGTTTCCGCCAATGATAGCCGCACCTATCAGAACGCGGTGCTGGCCGGAATGGGCGTGGCGCAGCTTGTTCCCTTTATGGTTCGCGACGACTTCGCCAGAGGCAATCTCGTGCCGGTTCTGCCGGGGTGGAAGCGGGAGCCCATGCCGATTTATATCGTCTACCCGCAAACGAGGCATGTCACGAACAAAGTCCGCGTCTTTGTAGATTGGCTTGCCAAGTTATTGCACAAAAACAATTTGGGATCGTTGGAATGGCAACCCAGCCCGTCTGATAGTGACCAAATTTTAAACAACGTAAAGATAGCCTGACGACTAGCCGGAAATGTCTCGCCGATAAAAAGCAACGGACATAGGAGGCAGATGATCGGTCGCGCCATCCGCGGTCTCAGGCCAAATGCGTTTGCCTAAATCCGAATCCAAAAGAGCTTCTGTCTTCGAGAGATTAAGGCGGAGTTGCAGGAGAATTTTGCCGATTGTCCAGTCAACGAAGACGCATTCTGCTGGGCAATCCAACACTGTTCCAGAGTTGGTTTCACCAGCGTCTGCTAGGTTAGGCGCAATGTGCGCCTGACGGATGGCTATCAAACGCTTGAGCCAGCCCGACCACGCGCGTCCCTCTTCGGTTTCTAATTGGGCCCAATCGATTTTGGAGCCTAGGAATGTCGCTTCCGCATTCGGATCCGGAATGTCGTCCGCTGAAAAGCCCTTGGGATAACCGCCGAAGTTTTCGGCTTCAGGTGCGCGATTGTCGCGGATGGTTGAAGCGAGTTCGCCCTTATAGTCGGCGAAGAAATGAAACGGGGTGTTGTCCCTGTAGGAGTCACCCATGAAGAGAAGGGGAATTTGAGGAGATAGGAGAAGCAGCGCAGTCAATGCGCGATGAAGCTGATCATCGATGGTGGTGTGCAACCTGTCGCCAAGCGCGCGATTGCCGACCTGATCGTGATTTTGAAGAAAATGGATGAAGGACGTTGATGGCAAGCTGGCAGTTGGAGGCAAATGCTTGCTGATCGTAGGTTCTCCCGCGTCTACGTAACCTTCTGCCGCGATTTTGCGCAGTTGATCAAAAGGGGTATCGGCAAACTTGTCGAAGATTCCGCTGGTTTCGCCTGTCACGATCCGGTGTACGACATGATGAAAACCGTCATTCCAGTCCGCCGTGAACAACCCGTTCGCCAACAGGTCTGTCCCGTTGGGTGGATTTTCGATCATTAAATGAATGGTACGATCCGTCAGTCTCTTTCTGATCACAGCAGGTATCTCTTCAAGGATATGTGTGCTGCTGTCGTCTTTGACCTCATTGACGGCATCAAAGCGCAGGCCATCCAGTCGAAACTCTTCAAGCCAGTACAGGGCATTATCGGTAAAATAGCGTCTGACCGGTTGACGCTCGAAGGCAATCTCCTGTCCCCAGTCATTGTGTTTATCCCGAAAAAACTCAGGCGCATATTGGCTCAGAAAGTTTCCTTCGGGACCAAAGTGATTGTAGACGACGTCGAGAAAGACCATCAAACCAAGGCCGTGGGCGATGTCTATCAATGCTTTAAGATCGTTGGGTGTACCATAGGCTGTGTGGGGAGCATATTGCAGCACGCCATCGTACCCCCATCCTCTCGCTCCTGGGAAATGTGCGAGTGGCAGAATCTCGATTGCGGTCACCCCGATCTCCTTGAGGTGATCAAGCTTGGCAGCGGCCGCATTGAATGTCCCCTCAGGTGTGAAGGTACCAATGTGAATCTCGTAGATCACGGCCTCATGCCATGGTCTGCCTCTCCACTCCCGGTGTTTCCACTGGTAGGCGTTCGGATCTGTCAGGATGGACAGGCTTGAAACATCGGATTGTTGTCGGCGTGAGGCGGGGTCCGAGACAACGCTACCGTCATCCAAAACGAAACCATATGATGAGCCAAACGGCTGTTCGTTGATGAAGATTTCGAACCAGCCGTCTTGCGAACGGGTCATGAGATGATCGCCCGATAAGCGCAGCTTGACCTGTTTCTGGTTGGGTGCCCAAAGCCTGAAACGCGTTCCGCCATCGATGAGCTGAGCGCCCCAAGCTAGAGTAGAGCGAGTTTCGGACCCAGTACGCGCAACAGCCAGTTCGTCAAGCATTTTATAAAACCCTTTGATAACATCATCATAGACTGACCGGAGCCAGACTAACGGCTGGCACCGGCGTAAGTTGCAAATCTGCAATGATGCAAATTTGTGACGTCTTCGAGTGTTCGGCGGAACTGACCTGCTGTCGGGCTGTCCTAGATCATGATCTCGCCGCCCGTTACGGGGATGACTGCTCCGGTCATGTAGCTTCCAAGCTCGGATGCGAGCAGCACATAGGCACCTGCCAATTCCGCTGGCTGGCCAGCACGGGCCAACAGCGTCTTTTCGCCGAATTTTGCGGCCTTTTCAGCAGGCATTGTGGACGGGATGAGAGGCGTCCAGATCGGGCCGGGCGCGACGGCGTTTACCCGGATGCCCTTGTCTGCCACCATTTCGGCTAAACCAGCGGTAAAGTTGGATATCGCCCCTTTTGTCGACGCATAGGCCAGCAGAGCCTGCGATGGCTGTCGTGACTGAATGGACGTTGTGTTGATGATGGAACTACCGGGCTTCATCAGCGGGACCGCTGCCTTGGAAAGGAAAAACGGCGCGTAGATATTGGTCCGAAACGTCTCGTCCCATTCCTCTGCGGTGATGTCCTCTATCGAGGCGTAAGTGCGCTGGAATGCGGCATTGTTGATCAGGATGTCGATCCCGCCCAGTTTCTCGACCGTCTGTGCCACAAGCGATCTGCAGTGCGCTTCGGATTTGATGTCTCCGGGCACGAGGATTGCTTTGCGGCCTGCTTCTTCGACCCACTTGGCCGTGTCTTTCGCATCGTCGTCTTCGTTAAGATACGAAATGAGAATATCGGCTCCCTCTCTGGCAAAGGCTATGGCCACGGCTTTTCCAATGCCGGAATCACCGCCCGTAATCAGCGCGACTTTTCCCGATAGTTTGCCGTCTCCGCGATAAGAGTGCTCGCCGTGATCAGGAACAGGCTGCATCTGTGCAGTCGTTCCCGGCGGTTCCTGTTGCTGTTCAGCGAAGGGCGGCGTGGGACGATTTGTATCGGACATCAAACTTCCAATCATGTTGCTGGCGGGAATGCCTTTCCCTCTGCTAACAAGTGATTGGCCGATACGTTCCCCCGAATAAACCCATCATTAGTCCAATCGAGCCTCAAGCCGTTTGGGCAACGTTGGAAAACACCAGCTCCATACGGTCGGCAAGAAACCGTGTGACGATGCTTTGGATGGGCTTGCTATCCATATCGACGTCGACGGCCTGGCTGACGAGAACGATGCTGTCTGCGGCGCAATTGAGAAGTTCCACGTCGCGAGCCGAGACCCGTTCGGCAGTCAATCTCGTTTCCTGACGTCGATAATCGGCCAGACCTTCACGCTCCAGCGCTTTGGTGATCGAGCCGGTTTCCGCATAACCAGCTATGATGCCCGGAAACCGATCTGCTGAGAACAAGGAAACAGACCGCGACATCGGCGCGCCGTCGGCGACTGCCAAATGCTCGACGCGGTGCAAGGGGGAGCCGAGGCCGCAGGACAGGAGCTTTGCCTGGGCGGTATCGGCCGCCACGATCTCTGCATGAATGAGACGACCGGAAGGGGCGAGCGATTGCTGCATCATGTTCTCGGAGAACCTCGCCCTTTCCCCTATGGGGTAAGCGACACGCGTCTTTGCCGCATTGACGAATGTCCCGCGGCCACGTTCAGCACGTAAAACTCCATCACTCGATAGCGCTGCAATGGCCCGCCTGACCGTATGTCTGTTGACGCCAAACTGCGTGGCGAGTTCGGTTTCCGGCGGCAATTGCTCGCCCATTTCGCCGTTGGCGATTGCGCCGCGAAGTCCATCCGCCACCCTGCGCCATCGGGATATGCCATCGTCATTTGCATTCATTTTTCTTCAAACGTCCCGCTGTCATTCCATCGTCATGATTAGTGATGTATAAAACAAATAAGAATGGTTGTCTATACAAATAGACAAATTACAAACCTACCATATCGGCGGCAAAATGATGGAAGTATTCAATCGAAAGCAAGCGCTGGATATCCTTGCCAACGCACCGGCAGATGTTCTTTTGCAAACCTACGGCGTGCTGGAGGCGCAAATGCCGCGGGCAGCGCCTGTGCGAGGGCCTGAAATCGGCACCGTAATGGTTCGCGGCAAAATTGGCGGCGGCGGCGCCGCATTCAATCTTGGGGAAGCCAGCGTCACTCGCGCAACCGTCAAGCTCGCAACCGGTGAGATTGGGCATTCGATTGTTCTCGGTCGCGATCAGCGCAAGGCACATATCGTCGCTCATCTGGATGCGTTGCGGCAAAGCCCTGACTGGGTCGCGCGCATCGATGACGAAATTGTTCGCCCCGCCTTGGCTATTCTGGAAGACACCAAACTCCGCCGGGCTGAAGAAACGGAAGCGACGAAGGTTGATTTCTTCACCGTCGCGAGAGGAGAAGACTGATGAGTACGGTCACGTTCGATGGCGGCTTTGCCGATCCGGTCTTTGCTTCGCAAGATGTCTTTCATGCCGTAATGCATGCCGTTTCAAGACCGGGAACGGTTGCAACGCTGGGTGAGCGTGCCGCTGGCCCAGCGCCGCTAAATGCTGCCGCATCCGCAATTCTGCTTACACTGGCTGACTACGATACGCCCGTGTGGATTGAGGCCTCGGACGCGATGAAGGATGTTGCAGCGTGGCTCACCTTCCATAGCGGTGCACCCATTGCGCAAGAGCCGTCGAAGGCG
This sequence comes from Agrobacterium rosae, assembly GCF_002915175.1. Classification (GTDB taxonomy): domain Bacteria; phylum Pseudomonadota; class Alphaproteobacteria; order Rhizobiales; family Rhizobiaceae; genus Agrobacterium; species Agrobacterium rosae. The sequence continues at coordinate 64,032 of NZ_NXEJ01000011.1, forward strand.
AGTTTCGTGCTTTTGACTGAAGCAAGCGATGTGGCGCAGTGGCAGACCTTTGCGCATGGAACGATGGAATATCCAGACCGTTCTGCGACCCTCATTCTACCGGTCCGCTCGATCAACGGTGGAGCATCGCTTGAGCTGACGGGACCAGGCATCGAGACTTCCTGCACCATCGCGCCTGCCGGTCTGCCAGAGGGTTTCGTGGGTGCCATGGAAGCCAATGCCGCCCGTTATCCGCTGGGCTTTGACATTCTGCTTGTCTGCGGTGCTGAGGCGATTGCCTTGCCGCGCACGACGCGTATTCGGGAGGTGTGATCCATGTATGTTGCAGTAAAGGGTGGCGAAGCAGCCATCGATAAAGCTCATAAGCTGCTGGCGGACCGCCGGCGTGGCGATCGCGATATTCCCGCCTTGACGCTGGAGCAGATCGCCGGCCAGCTGTCGCTGGCAGTTGACCGGGTCATGGCTGAAGGATCGCTTTACGATCCGCAGTTGGCAGCCATGTGTGTACGCCAGTCGCGGGGTGATCTCATCGAGGCGATTTTCCTGATGCGGGCCTATCGCACGACCCTGCCGCGCTTCGGATATTCGCGGCCTATCGCCACGGATTGCATGAGCATCGAGCGACGCGTATCGGCAACCTATAAGGACATCCCAGGTGGCCAGTTGCTGGGGCCCACTTTTGATTACACCCACCGGCTGATCGATCCCGATATGGCCGGTGACGAGCCGGTGGATGAACCAGCAAGACGCGCTCTGGATGATGTGCCAGCCTTTCCGAGAGTGACCGATATTCTCAACGATGAAGGCTTGATCGAACCGGATGTCCCCTCGGACAAGGAGCCTGCCGATCTGACGCGTGACCCAACGGCATTTCCCGTCGATCGCGATTTGCGATTGCAGGCTTTGGCACGGGGTGATGAAGGGTTTCTTCTGTCTCTTGGTTACTCCACCCAGCGCGGTTATGGCCGCACCCATCCCTTTGTCGGCGAAGTGCGTATCGGCATGGTCGACATCGAGATCGACGTACCGGAACTTGGCTTTGCCGTCTGCCTTGGCTCCATCCGCGTTACGGAATGCCAGATGGTCTCGCAGTTCAAGGGGCAGGGCGAGGAGGGGCCGAAGTTCACCCGTGGCTACGGCCTCGTTTTCGGCCAGTCGGAACGAAAGGCAATGGCGATGAGCCTTGTCGATCGCGCTCTCCGCGCCGACGAGTTTCAGGAACAGCGCAACGCGCCCGCGCAAGATGAGGAATTTGTTCTTGCCCATTGCGACAATGTCGAAGCCACCGGGTTTGTCGAGCATCTGAAACTGCCGCATTACGTAGATTTCCAGGCGGAACTCGGCCTGTTGCGCATGCTTCGGCGTGAAAATGAAGAGCTGCTGGCGACCAAGGAGGCCGCAGAATGAACCTGCCAAGCTACAACTTCGCCTATCTCGACGAACAGACCAAACGGATGATCCGTCGCGCCATTTTGAAGGCGATTGCCATTCCCGGCTATCAGGTGCCGTTCGCATCGCGTGAAATGCCCATGCCCTATGGCTGGGGAACCGGTGGCGTACAGGTTACCGCTGCCATTCTCGGTCCGGACGATGTTCTAAAAGTCATCGATCAAGGTGCCGACGATACCACCAATGCAGTCTCCATCCGCGCCTTTTTCGCAAAGACGGCAGGCGTTGCCACGACGACGAAGACGGAGGAGGCGACAGTCATCCAGACACGTCACCGCATTCCGGAGACGCCGCTGAAAGCTGGCCAAACGATCGTCTACCAGGTTCCCATTCCCGAACCGCTTCGGTTTCTTGAGCCGCGTGAAACGGAGACGCGTGTCATGCATGGGCTGGAGGAATACGGCCTTATCCACGTAAAGCTCTACGAGGACATCGCCCAGCACGGTCATATCGCTACGACCTATGCCTATCCGGTGAAGGTCGAGGGGCGTTATGTCATGGACCCGTCGCCGATCCCGAAGTTCGACAACCCGAAAATGAACGATTCACCTGCGCTGCAATTGTTCGGTGCCGGGCGCGAGAAGCGCATCTACGCCCTGCCGCCGTTCACGGAAGTGGTCAGCCTCGATTTCGAGGATCACCCTTTCGCTATTCAGCGGTTCACCGCTCCCTGTGCGCTCTGCAATGCCACCGGCGTTTATCTCGATGAAGTGGTGACGGATGATCGCGGGGGCCGGATGTTTGTTTGCTCTGATACCGACCATTGCGAAACCCGCCAGGCAGAGGGTCATCACGGCCCAGGCTTGCCCCAACTGGCGACAGGAGAACAGTCATGACCGGTCCGATCCTTTCTGTTCAAAAGCTGGAGCGTCGCTACGGTGATTTCATCGGATGCACGGATGTCTCTTTCGATGTCTGGCCGGGTGAGGTTGTTGCTATCGTCGGTGAATCCGGCTCCGGCAAAACAACGCTGCTCAACTGCATATCGGCACGGCTTGAACGCTCCTCGGGTAGCGTCCAGTACCGCATGCGGGATGGGCGGTTTCCTGATCTTGAGGAGCTTTCAGAGGCGGAGCGCCGGTTTCTGATGCGCACCGACTGGGGTTTCGTTCATCAAAATCCTGCCGACGGTCTGCGCATGCGGGTGTCAGCCGGTGCCAATGTCGGTGAGCGGCTGATGGCGGTCGGCGAGCGACACTATGGTGATATCCGCAAATCCGCCGGTGAGTGGCTGTCACGCGTGGAAATCGCGGTGAACCGTATCGACGACCAGCCGGTGGCCTTTTCCGGTGGTATGCGTCAGCGATTGCAGATCGCCCGCAATCTCGTCACCCATCCGCGCCTGATTTTCATGGATGAGCCGACTGGTGGCCTCGATGTGTCCGTGCAGGCCCGCGTGCTCGACCTGTTGCGCAATCTCGTCAACGACCTCGGTCTTTCCGTGGTCATCGTAACGCATGATCTGGCTGTCGCACGCCTACTGTCGCAGCGGATGATCGTCATGAAAAGCGGTCGCATTGTTGAACAAGGGTTGACCGACCGGGTGCTGGACGATCCGCAGCATGCCTACACCCAGCTTCTTGTCGCCTCGATACCGGAGAGCTGAAATGACGCTTCATCACACATCTTCGGCGCTTGCAGAGACGATCGTTCTTTCTGTCGGCAATGTCGCCAAATCCTTCACCATGCATCTGCGCGACGGCATCGTCTTGCCAGTGGTACGCAACGTCAGCTTCAATCTCCATCGCGGAGAATGTGTCGTGCTTGGCGGCCCATCCGGTGTCGGCAAGTCTTCGATCCTGCGCATGGTCTACGGCAACTATGCCATCGACCAAGGCCATATTCTGGTTCGCGATGGTTCGACCGACACCATGAATGACCTTGGCAGCGGCGATCCGAGACTGATCCTTGCGCTGCGACACAATAGTATCGGTTACGTCAGCCAGTTTTTACGGGCCGTGCCGCGCGTTTCGGCGCTTGAGATCGTAGCCGAACCTTTGACGGCACGTGGTGTCGGCAAGGAAAACGCCGTCGCTCGCGCGGCCGCTTTGCTAACCCGGCTCAATCTGCCGGAAGCATTGTTCGGCCTGCCGCCTGCGACGTTCTCGGGCGGTGAGAAACAGCGCGTCAACATCGCGCGTGGCTTCATCACCGATCATCCCATTTTGCTGCTGGATGAACCAACGGCCTCGCTGGACGCTGAAAACCGCGATGTTGTGGTTGATATGATCAAGGAAAAGCTCGGCCAAGGCACAGCCATTCTCGGTATTTTCCATGATCTTCCCGTGCGCAATGCGGTTGCCACTCGCATGCTTGATGTATCGGGCTTCTCGGCAAGAAAGGCAGCATCATGACCAAGCTCTCCATTGAACCGCTGATCGATCCAACCGCCCAGGTCAAGTATTGCGTTTTTGGACGCTATACGGAAGTAGCCGCCGGTTGCCATATCTCGGAAACCGAAATGGGCGACTATTCCTATATCGAACGCGGCGGCCAGGTCTGGTGCGCGACGATCGGAAAGTTCGTCAACATCGCGGCCAGCGTGCGTATCAATGCCACCAACCACCCGATGGATCGTGCAAGCCTTCATCATTTCACCTATCGCGCTGGTGACTATTGGGAGGGTGCAGGCGACGAGGCGGATTTCTTCGCTGCCCGCCGCGCCAAGCGGGTGGTGATTGGTCACGATGTCTGGATCGGTCATGGGGCGACACTTCTTCCCGGCGTCACTGTCGGTAATGGAGCCGTGATCGGCGCAGGAGCCGTCGTGTCCCGCGATGTCGCGCCTTACACCATCGTCGGCGGCGTACCTGCCCGTGTGATCCGCGAGCGGTTTACTGCTGAAATTGGTGCTCGAATGGACCGGCTTTCCTGGTGGGATTGGCCGCACGACAAGCTTTTTGAAACGCTTGCCGATTTCCGCTCTCTGCCTGTTGAAGAATTTCTCAGCCGTCACGGCGGCTGACATAAAAACTTCATTAAATCGTCACCGTACGATCATCGAAAGCCGTCCAATGTCCCTTCGAACAGACCGGCATCAGGAGCAAAAAATGACTGCGATCACCGTATCCAATCTTTCGAAAAAGTACGGAAATACGCTTGCTCTCGACTGCGTGGATCTGACGCTCGAGCGGGGCGAGATGGTGGCTTTGATCGGGGCGTCCGGTTCCGGTAAAAGTACGTTGATCCGCCATATCGCTGGCCTTGAGACGGGAGATGGTCAAAATGGACGGATCGAGATTTTGGACACCGTTTCGCAAAAAGCTGGCCGGTTGACCGGATATGTGAAGCGTGGTGCCGTATCGGTGCTGTTCCAGCAGTTCAATCTCGTCGGTCGCCTGTCCGTACTGACCAATGTGCTGATCGGTCTTCTTGGCCGCGTGCCGCGCTGGCGCGGAACGCTGGGACTGTTCAACGCGGAAGAAAAAGCCGCAGCCCGCGCAGCGCTTACCCGTGTCGGTATTCCGCAGGTTGCTCTGCAGCGTTCTTCTACGTTGTCCGGTGGACAGCAGCAGCGCGCGGCCATTGCCCGCACACTCGTGCAGGGCGCTGAAATCCTGATTGCCGACGAGCCCATTTCGGCGCTCGATCCATCATCGGCGCGCCGGGTGATGGATGTACTTGCCGATATCAATACGCAGGACAGGATCACGGTCCTCGTCTCACTGCATCAGGTTGAATATGCCCGTCGCTATTGTAAGCGCACGATCGCCATGCGCAACGGCGCTATCGTCTTCGATGGTCCTTCGACTTCGCTGTCCAACGCATTTCTGGCCGAACTTTACGGTTCGGCATCGGAAGAACTGGTCCTGCCGGATGCCCCGGCGGAGCAATCGGCTCCTGTGCCTGCCACGGAGCTGCCCAACCGTCAGCCGGCGTTTACCACGGCCTGACTTTCCCTGTTATCGGAGACCTCTCATGAACGCGATACTGAAAAGCATGGCGGCGGTGTCTATCGCCTTTACAATGACGTCCGTAGCGCTTGCGCAGGACACGATCAATTTCGGCATCATCTCGACCGAGTCTCAGCAGAACCTCAAGACCAGCTGGGATCCGCTTCTCGCCGACATGAAAAAGAAGACCGGCCTGGACGTAAAGGCGTTCTTCGCTTCCGATTATGCCGGCATTATCGAAGGCATGCGTTTCAACAAGGTGCAGATCGCCTGGTACGGCAACAAGTCTGCCATGGAAGCCGTTGACCGCGCCAATGGCGAAGTTTTCGTGCAGAGCGTTCCTGTCGGTGGCGAGCCTGGCTACTGGTCTGTGGTCATCGTTCCCAAGGATTCCCCGATCCAGACCATTGATGACGTTTTGAAGTGCGACAAGTCGATCAACTTCGGCCTTGGCGACCCCAATTCGACCTCTGGCTACCTTGTTCCAATGACGTTCGTCTTCGGCGCACGCGGTATCGATCCGAAGTCTTGCTTCAAGAACGTGACCAACGCCAACCATGAAACCAACGCCATGGCCGTTGCGAACAAGCAGCTGGATGCCGCTGCCAACAACACCGAGAACATGGCTCTGATCAAGCAGAACAAGCCGGATGCATTTGCCAATATCCGCGAAGTCTTGCGTTCGCCTCTGATCCCGTCTGACCCGATCGTATGGCGCAAGGACGTGCCGGAAGAAACGAAAACCAAACTTCGTGAATTCTTCCTGACCTATGGCACCGATAAGTCCACCGGCAATGTTGCAGAGGAAAAGAAGGTCTTGGCCGGTCTCAAATGGGCTCCTTTCCGCGCCTCGACCGACAAGCAGCTTCTGCCGATCCGCGTCATGGAGCTGTCGAAGTCGATTGCCCAGGCGCAGGCCGATGCATCGCTTTCCGCTGAAGCCAAGGCCACCAAGATCAAAGATCTGACGGAACAGAAGAGCAAGTTCGAAGCCGAACTCGCAACAGCGTCCAAGACCTGATCTCTCCAAAATTTTCTGGGCGGGACCATCGGCCCCGCCCAGCTTTCTCTGACAGCGGATTGACGACAATGAGCGAAACATCTCTGCAAAACAAAGCGATCCCGATGGCGGTTGCGAAACAGCCGGGCGGCCTGCGCAACGGCCTACTCACCTTGGGCCTGGTTGCAGCGTTGTTGATCAGCTGGGGACCTGCCGAGATGGGGCGGTGGACTTATCTGTTCAGCGACAGCGGCAACATGGCCACCTATGCCAAGGATTTCCTGAAGCCGGATTTCAGCACCTGGCAATATTACCTCGAAGAAATGATCGTCACGGTTCAGATCGCACTCTGGGGCACCTTCCTTTCAGTGCTTCTGTCGATCCCGTTCGGCATCCTTTCTGCCCACAACATGGCGCCATGGTGGATCAACCAGCCGGTACGACGTCTGATGGACATGTTCCGGGCCATTCATGAAGTCGTCTTCGCTGTGTTGTTCGTGGTGGCGGTGGGGCTTGGACCTTTTGCGGGTGTCATGGCCCTATTCATTCACACGACCGGTATTCTCGCAAAGCTGTTTTCCGAAGCGGTCGAAGCCATCGATCCGCGTCCCGTCGAGGCTATCCGTACGACCGGTGCCTCGCGCATGCAGCAGGTTATTTTCGGCGTCATCCCGCAAGTTTTGCCGCTTTGGATCTCGTTTTCGCTCTATCGCCTTGAATCGAACATACGTTCCGCAACCGTGCTGGGGCTTATCGGCGCGGGTGGTATCGGCCAGGTTCTCTTTGAATCGATCCGCGGTTTTTATTACCCGCAGGCATCCGCCATCATCATCATCGTCGTTTTGACGGTTACGCTCATGGACCTCATCTCGCAGCAACTGCGCCGGATCGTGATCTGACCGCCGGTTACGACTGCTTTCTCTTCACAGCCGTTTCATGACGGCGTATCCAACCGAATGAACATCATGCAAAAAGATCTCGTCTTCACCAACTGCGCAATCGTTCTCCCGCAGGAAATCATCAACGGCACCTTGCTTATTCGCGATGGGAAAATCGCAGACATCACCCACAGGAACTCATCTTCCGGTATCGATTTGGATGGCGATTTTGTGATGCCGGGTTGCGTCGAGTTACATACGGACCATCTCGAAACCCACGTCCAGCCGCGCCCGAAGGTCCGTTGGAATCTGGATGCAGCCCTTCAGGCGCATGACGGTCAGATCGCCACAGCTGGCATCACCACTGTTTTCGATGCTTTGCGCGTCGGGATGGATGGCGACACGGAACTCGGTTCGGACGATATGTCTGCCATGGCGCAGACCATTTCGGCGGCAATGGCAGCAGACCGGTTGCGGGCCGAACATTTCATTCACCTTCGCTGCGAAGTTTCGATGCCTGATGCCGTCGAGCATTTCGACCAGATGAAGAGCAATGATCGTGTCAGACTTGCATCTTTGATGGATCATGCTCCCGGCCAGCGGCAGTTCGTCAGTCTTGAAGCCTATCGCATCTATTATCAGGGCAAGAAAAAGCTGTCCGACGCGGATTTCGCTGCTTTCAGTGAAAGGCGCATTGCGCAGTCCGACGCCTACTCAGCAAAACACCGGCATCTAATCGCCGAGCGTTGCCATGCAAGCGGCATCTCTGTCGCATCTCATGATGACGCGACCGCAGAACATGTGGCCGAAGGGGTTGAACTCGGCATTTCGCTGGCGGAGTTTCCGACAACCGTAACTGCAGCGCAGCTTTCACGAGAGGCTGGCCTGCAAGTGCTGATGGGCGCACCGAATGTGGTGCGCGGTGGCTCTCATTCGGGCAATGTCTCGGCCATTGAACTTCTGGAAAAAGGGGCGTTGGATATATTGTCGTCCGACTATGTCCCCTTCAGCCTTGTGCAGGCGGCGTTCCTTCTATCCGAGAAGCAGATTGTTGATCTGCCACATGCCATTCGCCTGATTTCCGCCAATCCCGCTGACGCTGCAAAGCTTTCCGACCGCGGACGTATTGAAATCGGGCTCAGGGCGGATCTCGTCAGAGTTCGCTCGACTTCGGGTTTGCCGCCTTTGATTGCGGGCGTTTGGCGCGAGGGACTTCGTGTCGCCTAAGGGCAAAACATGAACCGTTTAGGGCACGGGTCCGATCGTGCCCTTTCAAAGCCGGGCTTTTGTCGAACGGGATGTTGAAAGAAGAAGGCTTGTTTCACTCCCCGTTATGCCGGGGACGAGGCGTATGCGACGCAGGACGGAATCGAAGTCGCTTAAGGTAGAGGCGCTGAGTTCGACAATCAGATCCCACCGACCGTTGGTGGAGTGAATTTCCGAAATTTCAGGAAATCCGCCAAGAGTGCGGATGACCTTATCCGTGACGTGGCCTTCGATTTCAATCATCATGGTGCCACGTATGGCCTCTTCCACGGCGTCGGCCCGCAATATCACCGTGTAACCGATAATCGTGCCGCTCGCTTCCAATCGTTCGATGCGAGCACGCACCGTGGCGCGAGACGTTTTTGTTTCGAGCGCAAGATCCGAGATACTACGACGACCGTTGTGGCGTAGAAGCGTGATCAGCTTCTCATCCAGATTATCCATGACATTCCATTTTGCTCAATATATTTCTCATTGTGGTAAGAGAATAATGCTATTTTGCCAATCTTTATCGTTCAATCTGCCGCAACCTTTTGCTTCAATTTACCCGTTGGATCGAAGGGGAGAAAAACATGGAATGCAGGCTAATTGGGGTGCCGTTACAGATTGGTGCCGGGCAATTGGGGTGCGAGATGGGGCCGAGTGCTTTGCGCATTGCGGGGCTGAAGACCTCGCTTGAAGACCTCGGACATTCTGTTGTCGACGTTGGCAATGTAACGCCTGCTCCGTTTCGCGATTTTAACCATCCCAACGGCGCAGTTCACCATTTATCCGAGACAGTTGCGTGGACCGAAGCATTGGCCGAGATTGCCTATCGCGAAAGCGAAAATGCGATGCCGATCTTTCTTGGTGGAGATCACGCCATTTCAGCAGGAAGTGTGACGGGTGTGGCGCGCAGAGCGGCAGAGCTTGACCGACCATTGTTCGTGTTGTGGCTGGACGCACATACGGATTATCACACGTTGGAAACCACGCGCAGCGGCAATCTACACGGTACGCCGGTGGCTTATTATAGTGGACGTGAAGGCTTTGAAGGCTACTTCCCGCCGGTTCCCCATCCTGTCCATCCATCCCATATCTGCATGATCGGCATCCGTAGTGTTGATCCCGCCGAAAGTGCAGCGCTGGAGGAAACCGGCGTCACTATTCATGACATGCGAATGATTGATGAACACGGTGTTGCCGTGCTTCTGCGTGCGTTCATAGAGCGTGTCACTGCCGCGAATGGTCTCCTGCATGTCAGTCTGGACGTGGATTTTCTCGATCCTTCCATCGCTCCCGCCGTCGGCACCACCGTGCCGGGCGGTGCGACGTTCCGGGAAGCGCATCTCGTCATGGAAATGCTGTGCGACAGCGGGTTGGTGTCCAGCCTCGATCTCGTGGAACTCAATCCATTTCTCGATGAGCGTGGGCGCACGGCGCGCTTGATGGTGGACCTGACCGCAAGCCTGATGGGCAAGCGCGTCATGGACCGCCCGACGAGAGCAGGTTGAGGGGGGGGGCAGGATCATGGCAGCAACACCCAATCTCAACATCGTCCCGTTCATCAGCGTCGATAACATGATGAAGCTAATTTTGACGGTCGGCATGGACACGTTTCTTCGTGAACTCGCCGATACTATCGAAGAGGATTTCCGTCGCTGGGACGCGTTCGACAAGAGGTCGCGCATCGCGTCTCACTCGGAAGAAGGCGTTATAGAATTGATGCCTACAAGTGATGGGAAGCTCTATGGCTTCAAATATGTCAACGGACATCCGAGAAACACGAGGCAGGGCAGGCAGACAGTGACCGCCTTCGGTGTTCTCTCAGATGTTGGCAATGGCTACCCTATGTTGCTGACGGAAATGACGATCCTGACGGCATTGAGGACGGCGGCGACCTCTGCTGTTGCGGCGAAATATCTCGCCCGCAAGGATGCGCGCTCGATGGCCATCATCGGTAACGGTGCGCAGAGCGAATTTCAGGCCCGTGCCTTCAAGGCAATTCTGGGAGTCGATCAACTCCGGCTTTATGACATCGATCCTGCCGCTAGCCTCAAATGCCAAAGAAATTTGAAGGGACAGGGCTTTTCAATAACGATCTGCAAAAGCGCGGAAGAGGCGGTTGAAGGTGCCGATATCATCACGACCGTTACCGCAGATAAACAATACGCCACCATCCTTACAGACAACATGGTTGGTCCCGGGATTCACATCAACGCGGTGGGCGGAGATTGTCCGGGGAAAACCGAACTGCATAGGGACATTCTGCTCCGCTCCGATATTTTCGTTGAGTACCCGCCACAGACCCGTATCGAAGGCGAAATTCAGCAATTGCCACAGGATCATCCCGTGACCCAGCTTTGGCAAGTCATTGCGGGCAGCACGGTTGGGCGAAAAACGGATCGGCAGATTACGCTGTTCGACAGTGTTGGCTTTGCCACCGAAGACTTTTCTGCGCTTCGCTATGTCAGATCGAAGCTTGCCCAAACGGGCCTCTATGAGGAACTGGATTTGCTGGCCGACCCCGACGAGCCGCGCGATCTCTACGGCATGCTGTTGCGGTGTGAGGCCTCGACAAAGGGTTTGTCACCCACCCAGCCTGAAGCGGTATTATAGCCGCTCCAGACGTTTTCTTCGGGCTGCCATTTGCTCCCGCCAGATGGTGAACAAACCTGCCGCGATAACGATTGCTGCCCCGCCGACCATGTGCGGGCTCAATACTTCTCCGTAAAGGCTGACGCCAACAATGGAGACCAGCACGAGTTGGTAGTAGGAGAACGGCTGAACCGAAGCCGCATCGGCAAATTCGAAGGCGCGGATGAGCATATAGTGGCCGCTCATGCCGGTTATGCACAGCGCCAGCATCCAGCCCCAGTCATAAGGCAGCATGTTCACCCAATAAAACGGCCCGACCAGCGTCAAGGCGAAAGCGCCGGGAACACCGGTATAGAAGAAGCTTGTCATCGCCTTGTCCGTGCGGCTGGCGAGCCGTGTCAGCACGCCATAGAGGCCGAGCAGGAAGGCTGCGGCAAATGTGACGATGAGTATCGGGTCGAAGCCGTTTTCATCAGGCTTGAGGATGACGAGGACACCGAGAAAGCCAACGAGAATGGCCGACCAACGCTTCCAACCCACTTGCTCGTTTAAAAGCGGAACGGATAAAGCCGCGACGATCAGCGGTGTGGACGCGAGAATGGAATGGGTGTGAGCCAGCCCGACAGTCGAAAACGATATGATGGAAAGCACGATCTGGACGGCGAGAATGACACCGCGGCTTGCCTGTAGCCAGAACCGGTTTGTTGACACCGCCTGCCGGATGCCACCGTTCGATCTCAACGCGAGAATGATCACGAAAACGGCAAAGGCCCAATACCGCAACATGGTCACGAATATCGGCGGATATGCCGAACCGAGATGTTTCGAGATGCCATCCTGAACGGCGAAAATAGTGAAGGCCGCTAACGCGTAAAGATAACCTACGGACTGAGGAGGCATTGGAAACTCTGAATATGGGCAGACGATGGGCGGAGAGGCCTGAACCTCTTAGACGATTATAGCCGAATGCAAAACCGACAAAGTGGATCATTTCGCTTTGCCGGCATCGATTACTGCCGACCCGCCATCACACCAGAACAGCGCAACATCAAAAAACAACATGTCATACATGTTTGACAATTATTTGAATATCTGTCTAATAAGGGGTGTTATGGATTGCCGTTGGCCGCCGGGCTGCATTGGGAGGACAGATGATTATTACCGACATCGAAGTGCGGGTCTTTAAGACAACAACGCGCCGACATTCCGATAGCGCCGGCCATGCTCATCCTGGTCCTGCGCATCAGGTCGAGCAGGCGATGCTGACGGTCCGCACCGAGGACGGTAAGGAAGGGCATTCCTTTACGGCACCTGAGATCGTCCGGCCCCATGTGATCGAGAAGTTCGTCAAAAAGGTGCTGATCGGCGAGGATCATCGCGACCGTGAACGGCTGTGGCAGGACCTTGCTCACTGGCAGCGCGGCTCTGCCGCCCAGTTGACCGACAGAACCCTGGCAGTCGTTGACTGTGCATTGTGGGATCTGGCGGGTCGTTCGCTCAACCAACCTGTATACAAGTTGATTGGTGGTTATCGCGACAAGGTGCTGGCCTATGGCTCGATCATGTGCGGCGATGAGCTTGAGGGCGGTCTCGCGACGCCGGAAGACTATGGTCGTTTCGCTGAGACGCTGGTCAAGCGCGGCTATAAGGGCATCAAGCTGCACACCTGGATGCCACCTGTCAGTTGGGCTCCTGATGTGAAGATGGACTTGAAGGCCTGCGCCGCCGTTCGCGAAGCGGTCGGTCCGGATATCAGCCTCATGATCGATGCCTTCCACTGGTATTCCCGCACGGATGCGCTGGCCTTGGGTCGCGGTCTTGAAAAGCTCGATTTCGACTGGATCGAGGAGCCGATGGATGAGCAGTCCATGTCATCCTACAAATGGTTGGCCGATAATCTCGACATTCCCGTTGTTGGTCCGGAAAGCGCTGCTGGTAAGCACTGGCACCGCGCTGAGTGGCTGAAGGCGGGTGCCTGCGATATTCTCAGAACCGGCGTCAACGATGTCGGCGGCATCACGCCCGCTTTGAAGACCATGCATTTGGCCGAAGCCTTTGGCGTGGAGTGCGAGGTCCACGGCAATACGGCCATGAACCTGCATGTGGTTGCAGCGACGAAAAACTGCCGCTGGTATGAGCGCGGCTTGCTGCACCCCTTCCTAGAGTATGATGTCGGCTTCGATTATTTGAAGTCACTGTCCGACCCGATGGATAAGGATGGCTTTGTGCATGTTCCGGATCGCCCCGGTCTTGGTGAGGACATAGACTTCAACTTCATCGAGAACAACCGCGTAAGGTAAGTTGAGATGAAAACCATACTTGCATTTGGCGATAGCCTGACATGGGGCGCAGACCCGACGACCGGACTGCGCCATCCGCCGCAATATCGGTGGCCGGAGGTGCTGGAAGCCGAGCTTGCAGGTGAGGCGAAGGTTCTGGCGGAAGGCTTGGGCGGGCGCACCACGTGTTATGACGACCATGCTGGCCCGGCCTGCCGCAACGGTGCAAAAGCTTTGGAAGTTGCGTTAGCCAGCCACATGCCGCTCGATCTGGTCATCATCATGCTGGGGACGAACGATCTGAAGCCCGTTCACGGTGGACAAGCTGAAACGGCAGTATCAGGCATGCGACGCTTGGCGCAGATCGTGGAGACTTTTCCCTACAAGCCGCGCTCAGCGCTGCCGAAAGTGCTTATCGTTGCGCCGCCGCCATGTGTTGCAGGGCCCGCCGGTGCGCCAGCGGCGGGTCGTAGAATTGCCGAATCCGAACGCTTGGCACCGCTTTACGAGAAGCTTGCCGGTGAAACCACCTGCGCATTTTTCGATGCGGGTACCGTTGCGCGCGCGTCATCGGTCGATGGCGTTCATCTCGACGCCGAGACAACCGCAAGAATAGGGCGGGCGCTCGTTGCACCCGTTCGCGCCGTTTTGTGCTGATCAGCATCGCCGCAGAGGAGTGTGGCCTGATCGAAATTTGAACGCCGTCATGAAACACGGCTCATTGGGAGGAAACATGAGACAGTTTTTTACAACAGTAGCGCTCGGTGCCTTATTGATTGGTGCCATGCCGCTGACGTCTCTGGCCGAAACGCCGAAGGATCAGCTGGTCGTCGCAACGACCATGAGCAACATTCTGACGCTCGACCCTGCCGCGATCACGGGTCGCGAGACCGTTCAGGTTCTGAACAATGTCTATGACACGCTGGTCATCCTGTCGGAGAAAGACCGCAGCATTCAGCCACGTATTGCCGAGCGTTGGGAGATTGCCGAAGACCGCAACTCCATCACGTTTCATCTGCGCAAGGACGCAAAATTCGCGTCCGGCAATCCCGTAACGGCCAATGATGTCGTCTGGAGCCTGAAACGCGTCCTGTCGCGCAATCTCGCACAATCGTCTTTCCTCAAGACCCGCGGTTACAAGGTCGAGGATGCGGACAAGCTGTTCGTTGCCAAGGACGAGTACACATTCGTTCTCAACCTGCCAAAGCCTGATGACCCGAACCTGTTGCTGATGATCCTTGGTCAAAACGGACCGGGTTCCATCATTGACAGCAAAGCCGTGCTGGAACACGAAAAAGACGGAGATCTCGGCGCTGGTTGGCTGACATTGAATTCTGCAGGCTCCGGCCCCTTCAAACTGGGGAAATGGAAATCAAACGAATTCATCATTCTAACCCGTAACGACGATTACTGGGGCGAAAAGCCTGCGATGAAACGGGTTTTGATGCGCCATCTGCCGGAGTCGCAGTCGCAGCGCCTCATGCTCGAAAAGGGTGACATCGATGTCGCCTATTCCTTGCAGGCACCCGATTTGAGGTCGCTTGAGGCGGACAAAGACATCGCGATAGAATCCACACCTGGTTCGGGCTTTTATTATCTGGGCGTTTCGATGAAAGACGAGCGTTTCGCCAATAAAAAGGTCCGCGAGGCGCTCCGCTATCTCATCGATTACGAAGGTTTGGATAAGGCCGTGATGCCCTATTACGGCAAGCTTCACCAGCGTCCGATCAGCACCGGTGTTCTGGGCGCTCTGCCGGATGAAGGTTTCAAGCTCGATGTACCGAAAGCTAAGGCATTGCTCGCCGAGGCCGGATATCCCAATGGCTTCAAAACGACTCTGCGCGTGCTCTCCGAAGATCCCTTCATGAAGGCCGCGACCGCGATCCAGAACACGCTGGGCCAAGCTGGCATTCAGGCTGAACTCATCAGTGGTTCCGGCGACCAAATTTACGGCGCAATGCGCGAGCGCAAGTTCGAGTTGCTCGTTGGTCGTGGCGGCGGTGGTCAGCAGCCGCACCCGGACAACAATCTACGCGCCATGGTCTATAATCCGAACAATGCCGACGAGGCAAAGCTCACCAATTATCAGGGCTGGCGCACGAGCTTTTTCGATGAAAAGCTCAACACCATGATCGAGCAGGCGCTGGTAGAGCGCGACACTGCCAAGCAGGCCAAGGCTTACGCAGACATTCAAGCCTATATGGATGAGCTGGTCATTTCGATCCAGCCATTCTCGGAAGTGGTCGATACGGCGGCTTATCGCAGCGATGTCGAAGGCATGATCGTAAGCCCCTGGTATTCGCGTTTCGAAGTTGTGACCAAGGAGCGGTGATCGCTTCAGAGCGATGAAGCAAAACAAAGGGCGCGTAGTTTACGCGCCCTTTTTAATGTTGTCCGGTGGAAGCTTAATTTATGGCTGACAAACAGTCTGGAAGCGTTCGACTACTGTCGACAGCACCTCATCGATAGGCCGCGCATTCCAATTGTAGGAGAATATCTCCACCTCTTGGGGGCCGAAAAAGCCAGCTTGTTCGATCATCCGGCGGAAGCCCCTGAGATCGATGACGCCGTCGCCCATCATGCCGCGATCATTGAGGGGGTCCGTCGTCGGCACCAGCCAGTCGCAGATGTGATGAGCAAATATCTGGCCATTGCGACCGGCCCGGGCAACCTGCTCTTCCAGCTCCGGGTCCCACCATACGTGATAGACATCGATCGCAACGCCGGTGCCTTCACCCAATTTATCGCACAGGTCGAGCGATTGCTTCAGCGTGTTGAAGCAGGCGCGATCTGCTGCATAGAACGGATGCAGTGGTTCTATGGCGAGTGGAATGCCAGCCTGTCTGGCATAGGGCAGAAGCTCTGCCATGCCGTCTTCCACCATCTGCCGCGCGCCTTTGATGTCTTTTGATCCGGCTGGCAAGCCACCGACCACCAGCACAAGGCAATCGGCATTCAAGGCTTGGGCCTCATCCACTGCGCGCTTGTTGTCCTCGATGGCGTTGCGGCGTCCTTCCGCGTCTGGTGCGGGAAAAAATCCACCACGACAATGTCCGCTGAGGCGAATGCCATTTTGTGCCACGATGCGCGCCGCTTCTTCCAGACCTACGCCATGTACCTGGTCTCGCCAGGGGGAGATGGTGGTGATGCCCTGTGCGAGGCAGGCATCCACCAGCGTGCCGAATGATCCGCCCTGTTTGATAGTGGCGAAATTGATGGAAAGACCTTCAAGGCTCATGCGGCATTCTCCTTTTCTTGAAGGGTCTGAAATGTTGCCTGAGCAGCGGCTTGCGCGGCGCCAAGGCCCTTGGCTGCCAGAATTGTATCGAGCGAAAGCTGGCCGTTCTGCATAGTTAAACGCGCACGCCCTTGGTGATCGCGGTAGAGATCGCCATGGGCGGAAAGCCACGCGGCATCCTCCGAGGCCGATGCGCCCTGCATTCCATCGACATAATGGTGCCCGTTGCGCTCGATGTGTCCGAGGTTGAGAAGCGATGCCAGTGCCAGATCCTGCTGCACGGCAATGCCCGCCTGCGTCGTCAAATCTTCGGCCGACATGAAATAGCCGCCACCCGTTTCCGCATTCCATTTCTCCACCCGCATCTTGTTGAGAAACGAGCGATAAAACCCTTTGCAGGATTTGGAGGAGACGCCGAGATAGCCCTGTTCGCGCGCCTCTAGAAACGCATCCTTGGTGCCGTCGGACTCATCGATTTCCAGCGCCACCCGCTTAGCCAGCGTCTTGACCGGCTGGGATAGCGCCATTGTACGAATGATCGGCTGCTCCACAAAAAGCAGCGATTGCCGCAGCCTTGCGAGCGCGGGCTCTTTCTCGATGCGGTCCATCAGATCGATGACGGCGGCTTCATCAGCAAATTGCTCGTTGCCATCCAGTGTGGCTTTGTAACCCGGCAATCGATCGAGGACAGCGGCGATATCCTTCAATCGCTCCGTATCTTCCTGCGGCCTACCGGAGACTTTCAGTTTGAAATACTGAATGCCGTAGGTCTCTATCTCTTCTCTCAGGCACTCGGGCAGGCCATCATCGCGACGAGGTCCGTTTATCTCTTGCGGGGTCAGCGGATCGATGTAACCGACGGTGTGGCGCAGATAGAGCGTCTTGTGTGGTATCACCTGTTTTAGAAAACCGGCAACGTCGAAACCATCGAGATCGGGTGTGGTCGATAGGTCCATGGCTGGCAGATTGGATCTGATAACATCCACCAGAGGCAGAGCATGCAGCCTGCAAAGCGCATCCAGAATGGCGCGGTCCACAAGTGCGAGGCCGAAGGATGCGATTAGCCCATTGAGGCCTTCTGATGCTGCCTGGGCATGGTGTTGTGGTTCGAGCCCTGCGTGCAGCCCAAAGGCTGTGGAAGCCGGCGCTTCTTTCGAAAGTGCCACTGCCAAATGCACAGAGCGGCGTAGCTGCTGTTCATTGTCAGCATTGCTGAGCGCAGGGTTCTTGTCGAACCATTTCGGCACCATCAGCTCTGCTGAATAGCCAGTGGCGATCCGTCCCTGTGCATCCTCGACGTCGAGTGATAGGAAAATCTGCGCGGCTTCGGTCACTGTTGCCGCCCCGAAACGGAACGGCATCCGCATTGTGAAGCGACGCTCGAAAATCGAGGCATCCTTGACCTTTAATAGAGGAGCCTCAGCCATCTCAATGCACACCTCTGACCGAGAGAATCGCCTTCATGCGCCGCGCGGCATCATCCGGGTCAGCAAGCACATTTGCCTTGTCCGCCAGTCGGAAAAGCTCGGCAAGATGCAAAGTGGAGCGCGTGCTTTCCTGCCCACCGATCATGGTGAAATGCTCCTGCAACCCGTTGAGATAGGCCAGAAACACGACGCCGGTTTTGTAGAATCGGGTAGGGGCTTTGAAGATGTGGCGCGATAGGGCCACGGTCGGTTCGAGAATATCGAAGAATTCGTTGTTCGCCCCGCTTTTCAAACTTGCCAAAGCCTTGGACGCTGCCGGAGCAATTGCGTCGAAAATGCCGAGCAGGGCATCGGAATGTCCGTGTTCATCACCCGCGATCAGTTCCGCATAATTGAAGTCATCGCCCGTATACATGCGAACCCCTGCCGGAAGGCGGCGGCGCATCGTGATTTCCTTTTCCTTGGACAGGAGAGAAATCTTGATACCGTCGATCTTGTCGGCATTGGCTTTGAGCATATCAAGGCAGGTGTCCATGGCCGCCATATGGTCACTGGCACCCCAATAGCCTTCGAGCGCGGGATCGAACATTTCGCCGAGCCAGTGAATGACGACTTTCTCCTTGGCCTGCGCAAGCACGCGGGCGTAGGTTTCCAGATAATCATCGGGCGATTTCGCACTGGCGGCCAATGCTCGGCTCGCCATTAGGATCACGCGCCCGCCTTCGCCCTGCACGAAATCCAGCTGCTCTTGGTAGGCATCGACAATCTGATCGAGGCTATAACCGGTGCCGGTCAGGTGATCGGTCCCCACGCCGCAAGCGATCAGCGCATCTTGTCGTGTTGCGGCTTCCTTCAAGGCTCTGGAGATCAATTCCTGCGCCTGCGGCCATGCTAGCCCCATGCCGCGTTGAGCCGTGTCCATCGCTTCTGCGACGCCCAAACCCAGATCCCACAACCGATGCCGGAAGCGAAGCGTGGCGTCCCAGTCAATGGCTGGTGTCAGCCACGGGTCATTATCTGCAAACGGATCGGCCACCACATGGGCTGCGGCAAAGGCAATGCGATTGAAATCAGCAGCACTGCGTTTTTCCAAAGCAATCGGTGTTCCGCTGAGCGTGTAAAGCTCAATCGAGCGATCTTCTCTGGGCAGGTTGAGTTGGGTCATTTGAGCCTCCTCAAGCTATGGCGGGAACGTCGAGCCAGCGGCGCTCCTTCCAGGATCTCAGACCGAGTTCGGCAAGCTGCACACCCTTGACGCCTTCCATCAGCCCATAAGGCCACGGGTCGTTGTCGACCAGATGCCGCACAAACATCTCCCACTGCGCCTTGAAGCCGTTGTCGTAAACCACGTTATCTGGCACTTCCTGCCAGGTTTTGTAGAAATCGATGGTTTGCGGCTGGTCCGGGTTCCAGACTGGTTTTGGCGTGTTGGTACGATGCTGCGTGAAGCACTTCGTCAGGCCAGCAACGGCAGATCCATGGGTGCCATCCACCTGAAATGTTACGAGATCATCGCGACGTACGCGCACAGCCCAAGAAGAATTGATGTGGGCAATGACGCCGCCTTCGAGTTGGAATGTCGCATAGGCGGCATCATCCGCGTCGGCGACGTAAGCGTTGCCCTGTTCATCGAAACGCTGGGGAATATGGGTTGCGCCAATGCAGCTGACGGCTTTGACCTCGCCGAACAGGTTGTCCAGCACGTAACGCCAATGGCACAGCATATCGAGAATGATGCCGCCGCCGTCCTTGTTGCGATAGTTCCAGGAGGGGCGCTGGGCTGGTTGCCAGTCGCCTTCGAAAACCCAATAGCCGAACTCGCCTCTTACGGAAAGAATTTTGCCGAAGAAGCCGCTGTCGCGCAGCATGGCAAGCTTGCGAAGGCCGGGGAGGAAAAGCTTGTCCTGCACCACGCCGTGTTTGATGCCAGCATTTTCGGCCAGCTTTGCAACGGCGATTGCCTCTTCCATATTATCGGAAATGGGCTTTTCGCAGTATACGTTCTTGCCGGCCTTGATTGCCTTGGTCAGCAGGCTGCCACGCATTTGGGTCGTGCCAGCGTCGAAAAACAGCGTATCGTCAGGGTTGGCAAGCGCCGCATCGATGTCCGTCGTCCAGCGGGCGACATTGTGCTTTTTGGCAATCGCTTCGATTTTCTCTCCGTTGCGGCCCACCAGAATCGGATCAAGCATGACCTTCTCGCCGCTTTTGAGGCTCACGCCACCCTGATCGCGGATCGCCAGAACGGAGCGAACGAGATGCTGATTATATCCCATACGGCCGGTAATGCCGTGCATGATGACGCCGATACGTTGCATGAAATTTC
Organism: Agrobacterium rosae; assembly: GCF_002915175.1. Classification (GTDB taxonomy): domain Bacteria; phylum Pseudomonadota; class Alphaproteobacteria; order Rhizobiales; family Rhizobiaceae; genus Agrobacterium; species Agrobacterium rosae. The sequence continues at coordinate 84,365 of NZ_NXEJ01000011.1, forward strand.
CTCCCAAAGCGCCTCACTCCCGTCAAGGCACGATCTCCTGGTTTCTATTTTGTAACCATTTAGTTATTTGTGGCCGTGAAACGCCGTTTCTGTCAAGACGTTTTTGATGTGAAAAATCGCGATGGAGTTCATGTGTCCATCAGCTTTATCGACGCATCCTGTGTCGCGATCATGAGGGCTTTCGCATCTGCGAAGATGCGGGCAATTGTTCTTGTTGGATAATTTGGCGCAGGCATTCAAAATGGCCGCAGTGCAGCAATAACCGTGTTGACGATGTGCTGGCCCCAACGCTCCAGTTCAGCGGGCGCTACGAGATCGCGCTGGAAGATCGTGGAAAGCGTAAAGCGGTTGGACAGATAAAAAAATCCGAGCGAGGCGATGGTTAGATAGACATCGACGGGGTCCAGTCCGGAACGAAAATCCCCCGTTTTCTCGCCACGCAGCAATACGTCCTTTAATTCCGAAATAAAGTTGGAATGCATCTCCGGAATGCTTGTTGATTGGCGCAAGTATCTGGCCTGATTGATATTTTCCGTCGCCAGAATGCTGAGAAACTCCGGGTGATCGAGAAAATAATGCCAGGTGAACAGGGCAAGTTCCCGCAATCCTTCCACGGGCGGTTTGCGGGTTAAATCCAACCGATGCTCCGCGTTGCGGATGTGTTGATAGGCATCTTCCAGCACGGCCAGATAGAGCGCATCCTTATCGCCGAAGTAGTGATAAATCATTCGCTTGTTGGTGCCAGCACGTCTCGCCACAACATCGATGCGCGCACCGGCAAGGCCCTTGGCCGCGACTTCGCGGCGGGCTGCTTCGAGAATAGCCGCACGGGTTCGCTCAGGATTTCGAGATTGGGTCGCCGGTTTTTTGCGGGTTGCCACCGTCTTTTTTTCGGCCGGATCGCCCGTTTTCTCGAAAACGGTTTTGTTGGTGTCATCCATCTTTATTGGCCGCTTGACAATGGTGTTGATCAGTGTTCCCATGTAACCAGATAGTTATAAAACGGCAAGCGCTGTTTACCAACATCATTCAATTTGGCAGTCAATTAGGGAGGAGTTGCCAATGTCCATGATGCTTCAAAGACGTGCGGTTTTGACCGCGGGTCTAGCTGCACTTTCGCTCGCAACAGTGGGTGGAGGGTCAGCATTTGCGCAGGCGGCGCGTATTCGCTTGCTCTGGTGGGGATCGCAAGAGCGTGCCGATCGCACGAACAAGGCGATAGCGGCGTTTAAACAGGTCAAGCCCGACCTCGACATAGCCGGTGAGTTTGCTGGCTGGTCGGATTATTGGCCGCGTCTTGCAACACAAGTGGCCGGTCGCAATGCGCCCGACCTGATCCAGATGGATTACCGCTATATTTTCGAATACGCCCGACGCGGGGCTCTTGCGCCGCTGGATGAATATCTGGGCAAGGGCTTGAAGATCGATGATTTCGGCGCTCCGAATATCGATTCTGGTCGAGTGGATGGTAAGCTTTACGGCATCAACCTTGGCGTAAATTCCAGCGCCGTCTTCTTTGATGCGGCAGGCTGGGAAAAAACCGGCGCAAAGCCACCATCCGCTGGGCAAACCTGGGAGGAATTTGCCAAGAGTGCGGCTGAATTCGGCAAGAACAAGCCAAAGCCCGGCTATTACGCCACAGCAGACGCCAGCGGCGTCGAGCCCAGCTTCGAAAACTGGCTAAGACAGAGCAAAAAGTCTCTGTTTAGTGAAGACGGGGCACTTGGTTACGACGCAAAGGACGCAACGCAATGGTTCGCGATGTGGGCCGATATGCGTGCAGCCGGTGCCTGCGTACCTGCCGACATTCAGGCGCTTGACCAGCTGAGCATCGAAACCAACCCATTGACAACCGGCAAGGCAGCAACTGCCTTTGCACACTCCAACCAGTTCGTCGGTTATCAGGCTGTCAATAAAGCGAAGCTCTCCATAACGTCCTATCCGAAAGTGTCCAAAGACACGCCATCCGGCCATTATCTGAAGCCTTCGATGCTGATGAGTGTGGCAAATGGCAGCGCGGGTATCGCAGCGGCGGTTGATTTCATTAACTTCCTCGTTGCAGTCCCTGAAGGTGTGGATATCCTCGGTGTCGAGCGCGGGGTTCCAGCATCCGCTTCCATGCGCGATCAGCTTAGCCCCAAGCTCAACGATGTCAGCAAGGCGATGGTCGAATATATCGCTGAAGTCACGCCGGGAGTTGGGCCGTTGCCGCCAGCACCACCTCCGGGTGCCGGGGAGTTTGCCTTCGTTCTCAAGCGTACCTCCGAAGAGGTCGCTTTCGGCAAGATCACGCCGGAACAGGGCGGCGAAAAACTCGTCAAAGAAGCGGAAACCGTCATCAAGCGGAAGTAAACATCCATGACGTTCCAATCCGATACGACCCACAGGGAGGGCCGCTCAGCGGCTCTCCCAAGGCAAGGCCGACTGCGTAAGGTTTTTGACCGCAACGTCCACGCCTATGTCTTCCTGCTGCCTTGGCTGATCGGCTTTTTCGGGCTGACGCTCGGGCCAGCGCTGGCTTCGCTGTACCTGTCCTTTACGAATTACGATCTGCTGCAATCGCCGGACTGGGTGGGTGCATCCAACTATGTGCGCATCGCGACGGCAGATCCGAAATTCGCGGCGGCTATGAGGGTCACGTTCACATATGTCATTCTGTCCGTACCGTTAAAGCTGATGTTCGCGCTCATGGTTGCCATGGCGTTCAATCGCGGCATCAAAGGGCTGACGATGTATCGAGCAGTCTTTTATCTGCCGTCGCTGCTGGGCTCGAGCGTTGCCATTGCGGTGTTGTGGCGTCAGCTTTTTGCGTCGGACGGTCTGGTCAACATGGTGCTGTGGCAACTGTTTGGTTACGAAGGGCCGAGCTGGATATCAAATCCCAATTACTCCATCTACACGCTGGTCATTCTGTCTGTATGGCAGTTCGGCTCGCCGATGATCATCTTCCTTGCCGGTCTTCGCCAGATTCCGCAGGATATGTATGAGGCTGCCGATATGGATGGGGCAGGCAAGGCGCGTCAGTTCTTCCGCATCACGCTGCCATTGTTGACGCCGGTGATATTCTTCAACGCCGTGATCCAGACAATCGATGCCTTCAAGGCGTTCACCCCTGCCTTCATCATTTCCGATGGCTCCGGCGGACCGATCAACTCGACGCTGTTTTACACGCTCTATCTCTATCAGGAAGCTTTCGGTTTCTTCCGCATGGGCTATGCCTCGGCCCTGGCGTGGATATTGGTCATCATCATTTCGCTCTTCACGGCCTTTTCGTTTCTGAGCGCACGTTATTGGGTACATTACGATGACTGATGCCGTTACCTCTTTACGCCCCGGTCAGGGGGGCAACCGCCCGCTTTGGAAATCTGCGCTACTGCACTTGGTGCTGATCGCAGCCTCCATCGCGATGATGTATCCGATCCTGTGGATGATATCGGGGTCGTTTCGCCCGCAGGATGAGCTGTTCGGCTCATCGTCTCTTATCCCCTCTGCACTCGATCTGGGCGGATATATTCGCGGCTGGACCGGCCTTCAGGTGTCGTTCGGCAAGTTCTTTTGGAACTCGTTCTTCATCGCGGTGCTTGCCACGATCGGCAACGTGGCCGGTTGTTCGCTCGCGGCATTTGCCTTCGCGCGGCTTCGTTTTGGCGGACGGAATTTCTGGTTTGCACTGATGCTGGGTACGCTGATGCTGCCCTATCATGTGGTGCTTATCCCGCAATATATCCTGTTTCTAGAGATGGGCTGGGTCAATACGTCTCTGCCTCTGATCGTTCCGAAGTATCTCGCCACGGATGCCTTTTTCATCTTCCTGATGGTGCAGTTCTTCCGCGGCATTCCGCGTGAGCTGGATGAGGCGGCGGTAATGGATGGGTGCAGTCCCTTCCGTATTTACTGGAAGATCATGCTGCCGCTGTCATCCCCGGTGCTGGCGACGGCTGCCATCTTTTCCTTCATCTGGACTTGGGATGATTTCTTCGGGCCGCTGATCTACCTCAATGATATCAACACCTACACCGTGCAACTGGGCCTTCGATCTTTCGTGGACAGCACCGGTAGTTCGGACTGGACAGCCCTGTTTGCCATGTCCAACCTCTCGCTTGTTCCCGTTTTTCTCTTTTTCCTTTTCTTCCAGCGCCTCCTCATCGAGGGCATCGCCACAACAGGCATGAAACGCTGAAACACCAAGGCATGGACAATGAAATCCGTTCGATTTGCAACAATCGGTATCAACCACAATCACATCTTTGGGCAGACCAACTGCCTGTTGAATGCAGGCGCTGAGCTGGTCGGCTTTCATGCCATCGAGGATGATTTGGCGAATGAATATGCCGAAGCGTTTTCCGGCGTTGAGCGTATCGACGATAAACGTCGGCTGCTGGACGATCCTTCCATCGACCTCATCATAACCGCTGCCATTCCAGATGAGCGTGCGCCGCTGGCCATCGAGGCCATGCGGGCCGGCAAGGACGTGATGACTGATAAGCCAGGCATGGTCACGTTTGCCCAGCTGGAAGAGGTCAAAAAAGTTCAGGCTGAAACCGGACGCATATTTTCGGTGCTCTACTCGGAGCATTTCGAAAATCGCGCTACGGTGAAGGCGGGCGAACTGATTGCGGCGGGCGCAATTGGCAAGGTCGTTTCGACGGCCGGTTTCGGACCGCACCGTCTGCGGGCTTCGACCAGGCCGGACTGGTTTTTTGAGCGCGCCCGATACGGCGGCATTCTGGTCGATATTGCGTCGCATCAGTGTGAGCAGTTCCTGTTTTTCACAAATTCGGACAAGGCAGATATCCTGTCAGCCAAAGTCTCGAACCGTGGGAACCCGCAATTGCCAGGCTTGCAGGACAGCGGCGATATTCATCTCTGCACGAAGGATGCCGATGGCTTTATCCGAGTCGACTGGTTCACGCCGGATGGTCTGCCGAGCTGGGGTGACGGGCGGCTTTTCATCACCGGTACGGAAGGTGCAATAGAGATTCGAAAAAATGTCGACATCGCGGGAAGGGATGGCGGCAATCACCTGTTCCTGACTGACAAAAAAGGTGTGCAGCATATCGATTGTGCCGACGTGGCGCTGCGCTATGGGCCACAGCTTCTTTCTGACATTCGCAACCGCACCGAAACGGCCATGCCGCAGGCACGCTGTTTTGCAGCCATGGAAATCGCTCTGAAAGCCCAGCAGATTGCGGAGGGTCGTCAGCATGACTAAACGATACAAAGTCGGCATCATCGGCTGCGGCATTGGCAGGTCCCACATCTCCGAGGGATATGCGATGCACCCGGATAAATATGAGGTCGCCGTTCTCTGCGATCTCGACGCGGTGCGGTTAAATGCTGTTGCGGATGAGTTCAGTGTGCCATGCCGTATCACATCATCTGACGAGTTGATGGAAATGCCCGATATCGACATCATCGATATTTGCACGCCGCCTGCCATCCACACCAAGCTCATCCTTCAGGCACTTGCTGCTGGAAAACACGTCGTGTGCGAAAAGCCGCTGACAGGCTCGCTTGCAGAACTTGACGAGGTGGTCTCTGCCGAGCAGACGGCGAAGGGCATGTTGATGCCGATCTATCAGTATCGTTATGGGGACGGCGTCCAGCAGGCGCGTCGCATTATCGAGAGCGGTCTGGCGGGTAAGCCCTATGTCGCTACGGCGGAAACGTTGTGGAAGCGGGATGCTGCCTATTATGACAATCCATGGCGTGGACGCTGGGCGACGGAACTTGGCGGCGTGTTGATGACCCACGCCATCCACCTTCATGACATGATGACCTATCTGATGGGCCCCATCGACCGCGTCTTTGCCCGTGCAGCGACGCGGGTCAATTCAATCGAAGTTGAGGATTGCGTCTCGGCCAGCCTTCTGATGAAAAACGGCGCTTTGGTCTCGTTGACCGCGACGCTGGGCTCTCAGGAAGAAATCAGCCGTTTACGGTTGGCTTTTGAGAATGTGACGTTCGAGAGCAATCACGCGGCTTATTCGCCGGGCGACGGACCATGGCGCATCATCCCTGCCAATGAAGAGATTGGCAACAAGATCGACGCGTTGCTGAGTGACATGCCAACCGTTGGTCGCCGCTTCAACGGACAGATGGAAGCCTTTTATCACACGTTGGAAAAGGGCGAAAAACCGCCTGTGACAACTTCGGACGCGCGGGGTTCGCTGGAGCTTGTCGCCGCGATTTATCACTCGAACGATATCAATGCGGACGTAGCCCTGCCGATTACGAAGGGCCACCCGAAGTACATTAGCTGGCGACCATAGGTCTGTCGGGAGGAACGGTATGGCAAGCAGCATTACTCTAGAAAAAATCGTCAAGCGTTTCGGCGCGTTTCCGGTCGTGCACGGTATCGATCTTCAGATAGAGCCGGGAGAGTTCACGGTCTTCGTCGGTCCATCCGGCTGCGGAAAATCGACGCTCTTGCGCATGATTGCAGGTTTGGAAGAGATATCGGAGGGCGATTTGCGCATCGATGGAGAGCGGGTCAACGAAACAGCCGCCTCCAAACGTGGCATCGCTATGGTGTTCCAGTCCTATGCACTTTACCCGCATATGAGTGTCTACAAAAACCTTGCCTTCGGGCTGGAAACGGCTGGCTATAAAAAGCCTGAGATTGAGGCCCGCGTCAAAAAAGCGGCAGATATTCTGCAGATAAACCCGTTGTTGCAACGCAAGCCCAAAGCGCTCTCAGGCGGACAACGCCAGCGTGTTGCGATTGGTCGTGCCATCGTGCGCGAACCAAAGATATTCCTGTTCGATGAACCGCTTTCCAACCTCGATGCGGAATTGCGCGTGCAGATGCGCGTTGAAATCGCCAAGCTTCACCAAACCCTTGGCAGCACCATGATCTATGTGACGCACGATCAGGTGGAGGCTATGACCATGGCTGACAAGATCGTTGTCCTGCGTGAAGGGCGCATCATGCAGGTGGGGCGGCCGCTGGATCTCTACAATCATCCGGCCAACCAGTTCGTTGCCGGGTTCATCGGCTCTCCGAAGATGAATTTTCTGGCCGCAAAGCTGGTGGTATCCGATACGTCGCGTCGCACAATCGAGATTGCGGGCCAGCACATCGTTCTGGAGCGTCCGCTGGACGCAAAGGATGGCGAGGCCCTAACCTTGGGTGTTCGACCAGAGCATATCCAGGCCCAGACGCAATCCGCCAGTCTCGGTCAGGGCAACATACAGTTGGTCGAACACTTGGGTGGTTCGACGGTCCTTTACACCAATACCGCAGATGGTCAGCCGGTCACGGTTTTGCTGGAGGGACAGAAGTCATTGCGGATGGGTGAAACCGTGCCGCTCTCCTTCGATCTTGCCAATGCCCATGTCTTCGGCGCGGATGGCCGAAGGGTCTGAGGAAAGGCAGGCTCTTCGACGGGATTGGCTTACCGAGGAGTTGGCGCGTCTCAGGCTAGTCCCGCGCCACTCAGATCCTTGAATTCACCGCTGTCGATGAAGGTTTCCAGCATCTCCCGGTATGGGGTGATGTTGATGCCGTTTTTTTCCAGCCAGTCGGCGTTGTAGTAAGTGGCTGCGTAGCGGTCTCCGCTATCGCAGATCAAGGAAACGAGCGAGCCTTCCTTGCCCTCCTTCATCATCGCGGCGGCAATCCAGCATAGCCCGAAAAAGTTTGTGCCCGTTGAGCCGCCGACGCGTCGAAACAGCCGCTCTGACAGAACATGCATTGCCGCGATTGAGGCTGCATCCGGTATCTTGATCATGTGATCGATGACGCCGGGAATGAAAGAAGGCTCCACTCTCGGGCGTCCGACGCCTTCAATACGTGATGGTGTTGGGCAGGTGACGTTACGATCACCGGTCATGTAGGACGCGTGAAAAGCCGAATGCTCTACATCCACCACACACAGGCGGGTGCGCAGATTACGGTAGCGGATAAAACGACCAATCGTGGCTGATGTGCCGCCCGTTCCCGCATTCATGACCACCCATTCCGGCTCCGGATGTTCTTCACTCTTCATTTGCTCGAAAATCGAGTCGGCAATGTTGTTGTTGCCACGCCAGTCGGTTGCGCGTTCGGCATAGGTGAACTGGTCGAGATAATGCCCGCCCGCTTCGGCAGCCAGTCGTTCCGCAACGGTATAAACTTCGGATGGCTTGTCGACAAAGTGACACCTTCCGCCGAAACGTTCGATGGCTTCGACCTTCTGCGGACTGGTCGAGTGCGGCATGACAGCAATGAAGGGCAAGTCCAGAAGATGGGCAAAATAGGCTTCGCTGACCGCCGTCGAACCCGACGAGGCTTCTACGAGCGTCGTTCCCTGCGCAATCTTGCCGTTGCAGATGCCGTAAAGAAACAGCGAGCGCGCCAGACGGTGCTTGAGACTGCCGGTTGGGTGTGTCGATTCGTCTTTCAGATAGATCGAAATGCCTCTTAGCCCCTTAAAAACAGGCTTGACGAGATGCGTGTCCGCCGAGCGACGACCATCGCCCTGAAGGATACCGATAGCGCGTCTGGCCCAATCACGATCTTCACAGGCGGGCAGGGGTGTCAGAGGTGGTGTCGCGAGGCATTCCAATGTCATAGTGCGATCCCTCTAGTCAGAAAAGAAGACCTTTTGTCATTCTTGCGATCAACACGTGTCACGATTTTTCGCCTATTTTTGAATGATTTGGAAGAATATATTTCTATTAATGAACAATATATTAGAAAGTATCGGTCGCCAAGTGAAAAATCCGTCTTCGAGCATGAAGCACCATCATTTCTGCCGCTCGAAAGTGCATAACTGGATTGTCGAACGCTGGACATGACGAGTAAGCCCTAATAGACATGATCAGGGAGAATTGTCAGACATCCTGGCAATGGTAAAAGCTTCGCTGGAGGGCGCGGTTTTACCTGACAATGTGGAGGACTAACTTTGAAATCCGAACGTGTGCTGCGCGCAGAGTCCGTCTTGCCGGAGGATGCCGCCAATGCTCTTTTGGTCGGGCGCGTCTGGTCGAACGCAAAGGGCGGGCCGTGCCCCGTGCTGATTTCTGGTGATCGCGTTCTGGATTCGACCAGCATCGCTGCTACGATGTCCGGTCTAATGGAAACGGAAAACCTCGTAGACCATCTGCGCCAACCCCGTGATCTGACAGATCTCGGTGACCTGCAAGGCTTCCTCTCTGGCGAAGCCGGTAAAATTCTAGCGCCTATCGATCTTCAGGCCATCAAGGCCGCCGGTGTGACGTTTGCAGACAGCATGTTGGAACGTGTCATCGAGGAGCAGGCGAAGGGCGATCCGCGCCGCGCCCAGGATATCCGCGTCAAGCTTGCGCCGGTTCTTGGTGATAGCCTGCGTGGGCTGGTGGCCGGTTCGGAACAGGCAGCGGCTGTTAAAAAGCTGCTTCAGGATATGGGGCTATGGTCTCAATATCTCGAGGTCGGCATCGGGCCGGATGCTGAAATCTTCACCAAGTCCCAGCCCATGTCTTCTGTCGGTTGCGGCGATCTGGTCGGCATTCACCCGATTTCGCAATGGAATAATCCAGAGCCTGAAGTCGTCCTCGTGCTAAGATCCGATGGCACGATCGTCGGTGCCACCCTCGGCAATGACGTGAACTTGCGCGATGTCGAGGGACGCTCCGCCCTGTTGCTAGGAAAGGCAAAGGACAATAACGCCTCCTGCTCGATTGGTCCCTTCATACGATTATTCGATGACAGCTTCTCAATGGAAGACCTGCGCCGCGTCCGTGTCGGTCTTGAAGTGCATGGCGAGGATGGATTTAAAATGACGGGTGAAAGCCCGATGGAGGCAATCAGCCGTTCACCTGAAAGCCTTGCCGCGCAACTCATGAACCGCAGCCACCAGTACCCCGATGGAGCGGTTCTGTTTTTGGGCACGATGTTTGCGCCTGTGAAAGACCGCCGCGGTGCCGGCGAAGGCTTTACCCATGAGGTCGGCGATCGCGTGGAAATCTCCACCGCTAAACTCGGCCGGCTGGTGAATTGGGTTGAGCGCACCGATGTTTGCCCACAATGGACTTTTGGCGTCGGGGCGCTCATTCGCAATCTGGCTGGTCGCGGTCTCTTAGATCGGATGTGAACCAAGCGGCCAGCATGACGAGAGTGATGCTCGCACATTTCAGGGCTTATCTGGCGATTAAAATTTCTGTTCTGGTTCGGAGCAGCCGGATGCAATGTTGTTCGAACGCTTCAGTCTCCGACGTTCGCATCATTGGCGTGCTATCTGCCCGGCGAGTTTGAAGGGGCTCGCCACGGCAGCGCCTGCGGCATCGAACACGAAAGCACCTATGTTTCCACCGTTGCTGCGCATCCGTGCATCGGCCTTGTCGATATCCCCTGCAAAACGGGCGAGCGAGGCATAACGGTCGTGGCCGAGGCCGTCCGAGGATTGCAGGGAGGAAATGTCGATCACCGTCAGATGTTCGGCTTTGGCGGTTTGTTGAATGACCGGGTCATTGATATCGAGAAGCCCGATGCGTGGTCGCTCGCCTCCGACAAAACTCGAAATGCTCAGCGCATTGTCCGATTTCGACACCAGCAACGTCACCGGGTTTGGAATGCGGCCTATGTCCTTGAGCTGCGATTTGAAGACATCGACATCAATATCGGGGGCGGCGAGGACGATCTGGAGCTTTGCGAGAACGTCGTCGTGGCCCTGAAGCTTGAGTTGTCTTGCGACTTCCATGGAGAGAAAGCCGCCCATGCTGTGCCCGAACAGAACAATCCTCTTTATCCTTGGTGTATTCGCAAGCGCTTTAAGAAGGGCATCTAGCTCGGTGCGGGAATATAAAACTGCATCCTTGTCTGCGACGTAACCTGTTACGCTTGCCGAGGACGGCCAGGAAAACATGATTGGGGGGCTCATGGAGACGGCATCGGCTGACATCTGCGCGGTTCGGAACAATGCTTCCTGATAGGAGTAATTGTAGCCATGCACGAACACGGAGACCGTGCCATCGAACTTTGACGATGCGGTGGCGTCCATTACAAGTTGATCACGTGACAGCGTCTCGCGGTTCGTAACGATGAACTGCCGCTTGGCATCCGGCTTGCTCGAGGGGTAGGTAATTGCCGCGCCTTTTCTCTCTGGCGGGATTGAGAAAACGAAGCGATCATAATGGACGTCTGATGCCCAACGATTGCCAAAGGAGTTGTCTTTGCTTTGGCGGTCGCGGTTTGTAACAGAGAGGATGCTGACTTTTTGGCCTGGGTCTGTCTTTAAAACGACGGGTTGCAGAACCTCTGTTGTCGGGCGAGACACACATCCGGACAATATCAACACTGTGGCGACAATCGCTAATACAGCGGGCGAGCAGCGATAATCGCTTGATGGAAAAAGAAACATAAATGCTTCGCTTCAAAGAAGGACCAAAGGGAGGAGGGCGCTAACGCGCCCTCGTTGAATTCAAACAGCCGCAGGCTTCTGCGTCGCCTCGGTTTCGTCTTCGCGTGGAATTCGGAACCAGGCAACATAGAGTGCAGGCAGGAATAGAAGCGTAAGAACCGTTCCCACGACAATCCCACCCATCATCGCGTAGGCCATGGGTCCCCAGAAAATTTCGCGCGAGATGGGAATCAATGCAAGTGTTGCTGCCGCAGCCGTCAACATGATTGGCCGCATGCGGTGCTCCGTTGCTTCGATGACCGCACGCCAGGGACTGACGCCTTCTTCTCTGAGATGCTCGATCTGCACGATAAGAATGACGGAGTTTCTGATCAGAATGCCGATCAGTGCTAGAATGCCGAGAATGGCGACAAACCCCATGGGCGCGTTGCTGAGCAAGAGCGCCGCAACGACGCCAATGAGTGCCAGCGGGGCGACAGCGAAGACCAGAAACAATCGACTGAAATTCTGCAACTGGAACATAAGGATCGTTGCCATTGCCAGAAGCATCATCGGGAACACGGCCGCGATTGGTCCTTGAGCCTCTCCACTCGATTCAACCGAGCCGCCATTTTCCACCTTGTAACCGGCTGGAAGAGAAGCGGAGAACTTTTCGACTGCTGGCTTCAACTGTTCAACGATCGTCGCTGGCTGCGTGGGTCCGATGACGGCTGCCTTCAGCGTGATTGTTGGCATGCGGTCTCTGCGGCCAATCATGGGCTGCTCGAGTTCATAGTGAAATTTCGCGACGGCAGAAAGAGGAACGGACTTTCCGTTCGAGCCAGCCAACTGCAGGTTCCTCAGCGTTTCTATCGAGCCACGCTCCACATCTTCGGCTCGGCCGACAACATCAATCAGATAAATGTCATCTCTGACCTGAGTTGCCGAAGTTCCCTCGACGACGTCGTTGAGAACCGTCGCAATATCCTGCGAGGAAACTCCCAGTTGTCGGGCCTTATCCTGCAGAACATCAACCTTTACGACGCGTGTGGGTTCGTTCCAGTCATAAGCCATGTTGGACAAAAGCGGATTGGCATTGACGATGGTGCCGAATTGCTGCGCAAGTTGGCGGACCTTTTGTACATCCGGTCCGCTGAGACGGTACTGTACGGGCTTCCCAACCGGCGGTCCGATATCCAGAAGCTTTACAAACGCGTCGGTGCCGGGAAATGTCTTGGCGAGGTAAGCCTGAAGATCACCTCTGAGGCGGTTTCTGGCCTCCAGATCCTTCGCAACGATAACAATCTGGCCAAACCATGCCGACGGGCTCTGCACATCGTAAGACAGGATGAAGCGAGGCGCCCCTTCACCGACATAGGTTGACCAGTGATCTATATCGCCATTACCGACGAGTTTTTCCTTTTCGAACTGAGCCATCTGCCTGTTCGTTTCGGCCAGGGTACTGTTTTGCGGCAGGCTCCAGTCAATCACCAGTTCAACACGGTCGGAGGCTGGAAAAAACTGCTGCTGGACCAAGCCAAGCCCGCCGATAGAGAGGGCGAAAACGGCGACCGTTGCCCCGATCGTTATCCAGCGCCACCGCATCGCCAGGCGAAGTAACCAAGCAAATGCGCTTGCAACGCGCCCCTTCTTGTCATGGTGCGACTTCATGGTTTTCGGCAAGATGACGACGCCAAGCAGCGGCGTAAAGACCACCGCGACAATCCATGACACCACGAGCGATACAGCAATGACAACGAAGAGTGTGAAAGTGAATTCGCCAGCAGCGCTGCTGTTGAGGCCAATCGGAATAAAGCCTGCCACCGTGACGAGCGTGCCTGTCAGCATCGGAAATGCAGTGGACGTATAGACATAGGTGGCAGCTTTTCGCAGATTATCGCCCACCTCAAGCCGAGATACCATCATTTCGACCGCGATCATTGCGTCGTCCACCAGAAGCCCGAGGGCGATGATAAGCGCGCCAAGCGAAATGCGCTGAAGCGAGATGCCGGTATATTCCATCACAACAAACGTTATGGCGAGAACAAGCGGGATAGAGATCGCAACCACCAGGCCTGCGCGCACGCCCAAGCTGATGAAGCTAATTGCCAGGACGATGACGATGGCTTCGAACAGTGCAGTCGTAAAGCCGGACACTGCCTCCTCGACCACCGCCGGCTGATCGGACACACGCTCTACGGTGACGCCGATGGGAAGATCGGCCACGACGCGTTTCATTTCGGCATCCAGATTTTCGCCGAACGTCAGCAGGTTTGCACCCGGTGTCATGCCGATAGCCAGTCCAATCGCAGGCTGACCCTTGAAGCGGAAAAGAGAGGAGGGAGGATCGACATAACCGCGCTTGATGGTGGCGATGTCCGTCAAAGGGAAATAGCGGTCGTTGACGCGAAGATTGATCGTCTTCAGGCTTTCCTCAGACAGGAATGCACCGCCAACCCTCAGCGCGATACGTTCCGGGCCAGCATCGACAAAGCCTGACTGTGTCACGGCGTTTTGCGCTTGGAGGGTATCGATGATCGATTGACGATCAATGCCGAGCGCGGCGATCTTGCGGGTCGAGAACTCCAGATAAATGACTTCATCCTGCTCACCCACAACATCGATTTTACCCGCGTTTGGAACGGTCAGCAGCTTTTCGCGCGCGTCTTCTACGAGATCACGTAGCTGCCGTTGGGACAGTCCATCCGAGGTGAACGCGTAGATATTGCCGTAAACGTCACCGAACGTATCGTTGAAGGTTGGCCCGAGGACCCCGCTCGGCAGGTCCCCCTTGATGTCGTTCACCATGTTGCGGACCCGGATCCAGTTACCGGTGACGTCCTTGGCCTTGGTGGTTGCAAGAAGTTCGACATAGATCGTCGTCTGGCCCGCCTTGGTCTCGCTGCGGGTGTAGTCCAGAGCGTCGAGTTCCTGGAGCTTTTTTTCGATCCTGTCGGTGACCTGTTTCGTCACCTCTTCCGCGGAGGCACCGGGCCATTGCGCATTGATGATCATCGTCTTGATCGTGAAGTCCGGATCTTCTTCACGGCCCAGATTCAGGTACGAGAACGTGCCTGCGATGATGAAGATGATCATGAAGTACCAGACGAGCGAACGGTGATCGAGCGCCCAGTCGGAAAGATTGAACGATTTCACTGGGCATTCTCCTGCTCGACACGAACGGCCTGGCCGTCTTTGAGTTGGTTGACGCCTGCGACCACGATGCGGTCGCCAGCATTGATCCCCGAGGAGATAACGATTGTCCCACCAGGGACCGAGCCCGCCTGCGGGGTTACCTCACGAGACGAAACCTTGCCCGCTTTGTTATCGACGACCCACACGAAAGCTTTTGAACCATCACGCCTGATGGCTGATGACGGTAACCTGATAACGGGATGCTCATCCACTGTCGCGCTTGCAGTGATGACCGAACCCAGTCGCAACGCTTCAGGCGGGTTCTGGAGTGCCAGCTTCGTCCGTCTGGAGCGGGTTGCATCGTCCGCTTCGGGAGCGATTTCACGAACGAGGCCTTTGGCCTTGATCGTCGGGTCCAACTGAAGTGATACATCGAATGCGGCACCCGACTTTAGCAAGGCACCGGCAGCTTCAGGCACGTCGATGACGGCATCACGCTCGTCGGGTCGTGCCACGGTTACCACGCTCTGCCCTGCAGAAACGACCTGGCCAACCTCTGCAGAGGTGCTTGTGACGACGCCGTCGAATTCGGTGATGAGCCGGGTGTAGCCTACCTGTTCGTTCGCCTTGTCGAGATTGGCTTGCGCCTTGTTCACGTTGGCTTCAGCCGTCGCGCGCTCCTGTTGCGCGGTTTCAAAGGTTGCTTTCGCCGCCGACTGCCGTTCGAACAACGTTTGCTGTCGCTTCTCGTTGGTCACGGCGTTTGCAAGTTGGGCTTGGGCGTTCGCAAGGTCGGATTGCGAGCTTCTGACGGCAAGTTCCAGGGAGAGGGGATCTATCGTGGCAAGGACATCACCCTTTTTGACGACGTCGCCTACCTGTACATTCCGAGCGACGATACGACCAAGAATACGAAAGCCGAATTGGGTCTCTAAACGTGCATTGACGGTGCCGGGCAGGGTAAGTGTCGCCTGTGGGGCGGGTTCTACAACAACGGAAAGAACGGGTCTCGGTTTTTCGACCGTTTCGTCTTCCTTCTTGCAAGACATGAGGAATGTTGTCGTCAGCAATAACGCAAGGGCAATTTGGGGGGATTTCATTGTGCGGCTCCTTCGTATGCCACGATTTCGCCGATGGACAGAAACTTGGTGCCATCAGTGACCACAGTTTCTCCCTCGGACAGACCCGATCGAACCGAAAAATGCTCGTTCACATAGGTGCCGACTTCGATTTTGCGCAAGGATACGGCGTTGCTTTTGGGGTCAATGATCCAAACGGAAGGCTGACCAGATGACGAAGCCATCGCGGACCAAGGTAGCTGAATCGTGCTGACCGGCTTGTAGTGAGCCGTTGCGACAACGACACTTCCGAGCCGAACATCTGCCGCTGGATCCAGTGCTAGCTTCACGCGGATCGTACCGGTGGTGGTATCGATCGTCGGTGAAACCTCCCTTATCGTCGCTTTTATCGGCTCTCCGCCTGAGATCATCCTGACGACGACATCATTCTGGATTTCGCCCCCAAGGAGAGTGGTCTCATCAGCGTTGATGACGGCGTCGCGTGGTCCGTCGTGGGCGAGCGTGAATATGAGTTGAGCGGCCTGAGCGACCTGGCCGACCTCCGCACTTCGCACAGTAATGATGCCATCGGCATCGGCCTTCAGTTCTGTCTGCTCCAACGCGTCGCGAGCAGTATCCACCTGCGCCTGAGCCGATTGAACGGTGCCCTGGCCCGTAAGCAGCGTTTCCTGTGCCTGATCTAGCGCTGCTCTGGTGGTAACGCCTGTGTTGAAGAGGCTTTGCTGGCGGTCGAACGCCTGCTGGGCTTGGGTCTGCTGGGCCTGCGCCGATTGAAGGGTGGCCAATGCCACTTGAAGATCGGCCTTTTGTTCCTGTGGGTCTATGCGCGCCAGAACCTGACCATCTGACACATGCTGGCCGACGTCCACGAGGCGTTCGACAATCTGACCGCTGACACGGAACGACAGGTCGGACTGCACACGAGCACTGATCTCGCCGGTTGTCGAGATTGTATCTGCTATTTCAAGGGTCTTAACTCGGGTCACCTCTACATGTCGCAGAGGTTTCTCCTGCGCTTCTTTTTCAGGCGCGCAGGCGGACAAACCTGGCAGTGTTGCCGCCAAAAAGGCGATTATTGCGTAGCGTCTCATAAATTGCCTCTTGAACCATCATGATTAACTGATACATTTGACTTACCAGACAGTCAATGAAATTGTTTGCGAGTCGAATGGTCGCAATGCAAATGGTTAAGGGTTATTATGAAACGGCTGACACGCGCCGAGCAAAAGGCACTTCGACCGACGCAGATTTTGGAAGCCGCGTTTGAAGAGTTTGTCGAACATGGCTTTACGTCTGCGCGGGTTGAGGACATTGCCGAGAGGGTCGGGGTGACCAAAGGGACTGTCTACGTCTACTTCTCGACGAAGGAAGAACTTTTCGCAGCAATGATCCGCCACATTGCAACACCCTTCGAAGATATCCTTGCCGATATCAATCAGCTCAAAGGAAGCTGCGCAGATCGCCTAAGAGGGATGATTCTGCTTTTTTATGATGGCATGCTGGAAGAGCGAAGGCTCACCGAGTTGTTGCGCTTCGTCATATCGGAAGGAAAGCGCTTTCCTCATGTCATAGACAGGCACCGAGAGGAACTTTTTGAGCCGTTGCTCGTGCAAATGCAAACGATCCTCGATGAAGGCGTTGACGTCGGAGAGTTCTCAGGAGGCTCCCGCGCATCCGCCCGCATCCTCTTTTCCCCCATCATGGCCATGGCCGTCGAAATACTGATCCGCGGCGGCCGTCACGATCTTCATCTCAACGAGTATGTCGAGTCACATGTCGATCTGGTGATGGGAAGTTTGGTGCGTGATAGGGCGTAAAGCTCACTCAAGCTTCCGACGACCTCGTTATCGGTTTTTGTCAGGCTGCGAGATGTAGACATCGTAGGGGGCGAAAGATCCTTTTCCATGCGCTTTTATCTCATCCAACACGTGGGGTTCGCTTGTTTCCTTGAAGCGCACGTTTGCCTCATGGTTCTCTAATCCATAATTTTCGTGCCTGAGTGTTGCGATCGAAGGGGTAACGTTGGGTTGCGGCAGACCAGATGTTTCCAGGGAGATCGTTCCTCGTTGTGGTGAGCTTTGGCCTCTACCGGATCGAATGCGCAGATTGTGCGCTCTCTGACGCCTCAGCCGACACGGGTGTCGATCCATGTGCGGGTCTGCTCGAGAACCTCGTCCGACAATTCGGGATCATCGACAGCACGGGCGAGGATGACGGCTCCCACCATTGCGGCCCAGCTTCCTATCGCCGCACGTCGCTTTTCGGCTGCACCTTGCTCCGGCAACGCCTGCTCAATGCGCGCGATCTGGGTGCGCAGCCCTTCTGTCATGACGGCTTTTGCGGCAGGCGTCTGGTGACGAATAGCGGCAGCGAGGCCTGCTGTCGGGCAGCCGTTGCCGGGATTATCCCGATGACGAGGTGCGAGGTAAGAACGTACGAAACTGTTGAACTCGCCGTCTCCGACACTGTCAGATGCTAGCGCCTGTGCAAGCGTCTGGGCCACAAGATCGTCTTTTGATGTGAAGTGTCCGTAAAAGCCGCCATGTGTTAGTCCGGCTGCCTGCATGACTTCGGCCACACTGACCGCATCGAACCCCTTGTCTTTAAACAACCGGCTCGCGACATCCAGAATCCTGCGACGGTTTTCTGCCATCTGTTCTCGGCTGACCTTCATTTTCAAAATTCTCCGCAACGCCTGTTGACATTTACATGATGGCGATCATATTTAAATCCAATCATGATGATGATCATGAATATAGGTTCAATCAGAGAAAAGAGCAATCCAATGAGCCAAATTTCCGCAGTCCTGATTACCGGTGCATCCACTGGTATCGGTGCCACCTATGCTGAACGGTTCGCACGCCGCGGCCATGATCTCGTGCTGGTCGCCCGAGACGGTGTGCGCATGGAAACGCTTGCAAGCCGCCTGCGCCAGGAAACCGGCGTGACAGTCGACATCCTCCCGGCCGATCTCACCCAGACGGCGGATCTTGCAAAGGTTGAGACCCAACTGCGCGACGATGCGCGCATCGGTATTCTCGTCAACAATGCCGGAACGGCGATCGGTGGAAGCTTCGTCGACCAGAGCGTCGATGACATGACCAAGCTCGTTGCGCTCAACGCGATCGCGCTCGTCAGGCTTTCCAGCGCTATTGCTCCCCGTCTTGCCAAGGCAGGGGAAGGCGCGATCGTCAATATCGGTTCGGTCGTCGGCCTCGCCCCGGAATTCGGCATGACCGTCTACGGTGCGACAAAGGCTTTCGTCCTTTTCCTGTCACAGGGACTTGCGCAAGAGCTCGGACCGAAGGGTGTTTACATTCAGGCGGTGCTTCCCGCCACGACCCGGACCGAAATCTGGGATCACGTCGGCGCCGACGTCAATGCCATGAACCATGTCATGGAAGTGGGTGATCTGGTCGATGCAGCCCTTGTCGGTTTCGACCGCCGCGAACTGGTGACCATCCCGCCGCTGCACGAGATCGGCCAGTGGGACGCCTTCGATGGCGCGCGCAAAGCCATGCTCGGCAATCTCGCCAATGCGCTTCCTGCCGAACGCTATCGCACGCCGGTGTGAGCTTTCAGAACTCGATGAACCCACGCCGATCCAGAAGAAATATCAAAGTGATATCATGACAAAAAACACGCTCTTCGAACCCTCCAGTCTAGGCGCAATCACGCTTGCAAACCGTATCGTCATGGCACCACTCACCCGCAATCGTGCCGGCGCGGGCTTCGTGCCCTGCGACTTGACAGCCGAATATTACGCCCAGCGCGCGTCTGCAGGGCTGATTATTTCCGAGGCCACCCAGATTTCTCAGCAGGGCCAGGGCTATCAGGACACGCCCGGCATCTATACGAAGGACCAGATCGACGGCTGGCGCAAGGTGACGACCGCTGTGCACGCAAAGGGTGGACGCATCCTCCTGCAGCTCTGGCATGTTGGTCGCGTCAGCCATGTCGACCTGCAGCCCAATGGCGGCCTGCCTGTTGCGCCCTCGGCCATTCGTACTGCGACCAAGACCTTTGTCAACAATGGCTTCGTCGATGTGTCCGAGCCACGCGCCCTGGAGATTGATGAGCTAGCCGGTATCGTCAACGACTTCCGCAAGGCGGCAGCCAATGCCATCGAGGCCGGTTTCGACGGTGTTGAAGTTCACGGGGCCAATGGCTATCTGCTCGAGCAGTTCGCAAAAGACGGTGCCAATGTTCGAACGGATGCCTATGGCGGCTCAGTGGAAAACCGCGCGCGTCTCATGCTCGAAGTCACCGCCGCAGTGGCGAAGGAGATCGGCGCGGAGCGCGTAGGCATTCGCATTTCGCCGGTCTCGCCCGCCAACGGCATTTCCTGTAGCGATCCCCAGACGCAATACGATTACATCGTTGATAAACTCGATGCTCTCGGCATCGCCTACATTCATGTCGTAGAAGGTGCGACCGGCGGCCCGCGCGACGTCGCGCCCTTCGATTACGGGTCGCTGCGCCGCCGCTTCAGCAAAATCTACATCGCCAACAATGGCTTTGATCTTAAGCTTGCGACGTCGCATCTGGCCGATGGCAGTGCGGATCTCATTGCCTTCGGACGCCCCTTCATCGCCAATCCCGATCTCGTGGAGCGACTGCAAAGCGGTGCGCCCTTGGCTGAGATCAATCCGGCCACGCTCTATGGCGGTGGAGCTGCGGGTTACACCGACTATCCGCGTTTTACTAAGACCTCCGGTCGTTGAGCCATCAGGGGCCATACTTCGGCGCGGCCCCTCTCATGTCGATCACCATCAATTCCTGACAACTCCCAAGGCTGCGCGTACGGATGTCGCGCACCAAATCGAGAAGAAAGCCAATGGCGACCTCTGCATCAAAAGGACAGAAGACTGCATTTGTAACCGGCGCCTCAAGCGGCATTGGCAAAGCGGCGGCATTGGCGCTCAACCGCGCGGGTTACAGGGTGATTGGCACCAGCCGCAAGGCGTTACCCGACGAGGTCCGCGACGGCATACGCATGATCGCGTGCGATGTGACCTCCGACGCTTCCGTTGCCGCCGCGGCGTCGCTGGCACTTGCAGAACTCGGCCAAATCGACCTCCTGGTCAACAATGCCGGATACGCCATATCAGGTGCTGCGGAAGAAAGCTCGATCGAGCAGGTTCATGCGCTGTTCGATACAAATTTTCTGGGCGTGGTGCGGGTGACGAATGCAGTTCTTCCGATCATGCGTCAACAGGGTTTTGGGCGGATACTGAACATTGGCTCGGTCGTGGGGCTTATTCCTGGTCCCTTCGGCGCCTATTATACGGCGAGCAAGCATGCGATCGAGGGCTATTCCGAATCTCTCGATCACGAAGTGCGGCCTTTTGGCATTCGGGTCGCCGTCATTGAGCCATGGGCGACGAAGACGTCCATCGAAGCCAACTCGCCGCGTGGCGACCGTCCTGTTGCGGCCTATGGTCAGACATTCGCCCGATATCAAGCGGCGTTCAATGCCGCCATGGCAGCCGGCGACACGGCAGACGATGTCGCCACGACCATTCTTACCGCAGCACAGACTAAGACGCCGCGCTTGCGCTACCCCTCGGGCAAGACTGCCCGAGAGACTTCATTCGCTCGGCGTTTTCTTCCGCGTGCGGTGTTTGATCGTATCTTGCGCAAGCAATTCAACATAGCCTGAGATTTGATGATCTTTGACGACGCCCGCCAAGGTGCGATCTTGCCTTACCATGCCGAGTTCGTGCTGAAAGCTCTGGCTTTCCCGGCGGTCTGACCCGATAATCGTCTCACACCGGAGAAAACCCGTGAAAGCCTTCGTCGTCGACAAATACAAGAGGAATTACCCCCTGCGTCTTGCGGACATGCCGGATCCTGAAATCGGTGCCAATGACGTGCTGGTTCGCATCGAGGCTGCAGCCATCAACCTTCTCGATTCCAAGCTGCGTGACGGCGAATTCAAGCAGTTCCTGCCCTATCGCCCGCCCTTCATCCTCGGTCATGATCTGGCTGGCACGGTCCTCCGCGCCGGCGCCAATGTCCAACAGTTCAAGGCAGGCGACGAAGTCTATGGCCGTCCGCGGGATCACAGGGCTGGCACCTTCGCAGAAATGATAGCGGTTGACGCAGCAGACCTGGCGCTGAAGCCGAAAAGCCTCTCCATGGTGCAGGCTGCCTCGATCCCGTTGGTCGGATTAACCGCGTGGCAGGCGCTGGTTGAGGTGGGCAAGGTCAAGCCCGGTCAAAAGGTGTTTATCCAGGCTGGGTCTGGCGGTGTTGGCACATTCGCCATCCAACTTGCCAAACATCTTGGTGCCAGCGTGGCAACCACCACCAGTGCCGCAAATGTCGAGCTTGTCAAAAGCCTCGGCGTGGATGTGGTCATCGACTACAAAAAACAGGATTTCGAACAGGTGCTCTCGGGATATGATCTCGTGCTGAACAGCCAGGATGCCAAAGCGGTAGCAAAGTCGGTGAATGTACTGAGGCCCGGCGGTAAACTGATCTCGATCTCCGGACCGCCGGACGTCGCCTTCGCAAAATCCCTGCGGCTGAACCTCATCCTGCGCCTTGTGATGCGGATGCTCAGCAGAGGAATTCTGAAAAAGGCAAAGAGCCGGGGCGTCGACTATTCCTTCCTATTCATGCGGGCGGAAGGTGAGCAACTGCAGGAGATCGCCAAGCTGATCGACGTTGGTGCCATCCGTCCTGTTGTGGACAAGGTGTTTTCCTTTGCGCAGACGGCGGAGGCCTTGGCCCATGTCGAGACCGGACGCGCGAAAGGGAAGGTTGTCGTTGCCGTTTCACAATCATCGTGCCGCTAACAGGCAGCTCTTTTCAAAGCGGAATGTCCGCTTCTATGGCACTTGCGAAGAGGAGCGTATGTTCTCCTTGCGGCCGTCTTCTTCGAACATTCGGAACAACCCCTCCGTGACAAGGAACAGATACGCGGCTCGCGCTTTGGCTGTTCTTCACGGAACGGTATATCTCGCTGTGACCTAGGCGAACCTGGAATGACGCGGGAACCCGCCGCCGAAAGAAGAAGAAATCGGCTTAGCGCCGCATATGGTTAGACATCGCCAAATGCACCTTTTTGGGGTGCCGTATGGCGGCACTCCCAACGGATCTCAGGTTTGGGCCGCTTTTCAGGGCGTATTAGCCCGACCTGCGATACGCCGGACCTCGCCAGCCGCTGACTTCAAGACGCCCTGAGACAGGGTCTCATCTTGCGTAAGACGTGAAAGCGTGACCGCACCCACCATGAGGGAAAGGATCGCCATAGCCTTGTGGCTGGCTTCCGGGTCACCGGCTCCGCCTACCAGGTTTTCCAGCACATCGAAATGGGCGAGAATCCCGTCCTCGAATGGTTGCTTGACCTCTGCGTTCTGGCGAGCTGCGTCCGATCCCAAAGCGACCAAAGGACAACCTTCTGTCTTTTCTCCCCGGTGTTCGGTCGACAGGTAGAAGTCCATGACAGCTTCGAGCGGATCCGAGCTGTTTGCGGCGGCTTCGGACCATCTCATTGTGGCGCTCTCCATGGCTCTCGCCGATGCCAGTGCCGCGAGGTCGTCCTTGGAAGCGAACTGTTTGTAGAAAGCGCCCTGGGTGAGACCAGCACCTTTCATCAGGTCCTTCAGCCCTATGCCATCGAAGCCATGCTCTCGAAACAGACGGCTTGCGACATCGATAACCCTATCCCGGTTCTCCTCTGCCTGCGCTCGGCTCACTCTCATGACCATCTCCAATTAGATTTCGATTGACATCTATAATATAAATAGAGTTAGGTCGCAATCTATTTTGTTTGTATCGCTCGTCAAGAAGAGAACTGAAAATGAAACGCAAACATGTCCTGATCCTATTCGGCCTCGTAGTCGCAGCAGGCGCTGGTGCCTTTGTAGTGATGTCGCAAACATCTGCGCAGACGGCGGTAGTTGCAGATCCAAGAACCGCGTCACCACTGGTACGTGCCGCGCAGGCAACGAAAACGCATGCGTTAGAGCGTTCATTTACTGGAACAGTCGCTTCAAGGGTGCAAAGCAACCTCGGCTTTCGAGTTCCAGGCAAGATAGTCGAGCGCATGGTTGATGTTGGCCAGCGGGTGAATATTGGACAGCCGTTGATGAGGGTCGACGAAGCTGACCTGCAACTAGCGCTCACAGCCAGACGAAATGCGGTCACCGCAGCACGTGCTGTCCTGATCCAGGCACAGGCTGATGAAAAACGCTATGCGGCGCTGGTGAAAAATGGCCTTGCCGCTACGCCCCAGAGATACGAGCAGGCAAAGGCGGCTCTGGATACGGCAACGGCGCAGCTCGCCGCCGCGCAAGCGGAGGCGGAGGTTGCTGAAAACGCAACACGCTACACCACTCTTCTGGCTGACTCGGACGGAACGGTCGTTGAAACTCTTGGCGATCCAGGACAGGTGGTGGCGGCGGGCCAGACGGTGGTGCGATTAGCAAAGGCAGGTCCCCGTGAAGCGGTGGTTTGGTTGCCTGAGACACTACGCCCCGAGGTTGGGTCTGAAGCCCAGGCCAGTGTCTATGGCAGCAACGGGCTCAGTGGAAACGCGCGACTGAGACAGATCTCCGATGCCGCAGACCCGCAAACCAGAACCTACGAGGCCCGCTATGTCCTCGATGGTGATGCCGCCTCGGCCCCTCTTGGTTCGACCGTCACAATCAAAATTCAAGACGTCGACCGGCAGTCGGAAGTCTCTGTCCCGGTCGGTGCTATTCTTGATGACGGCAGCCGCACCGGCTTGTGGGTGATCGACGGTACTTCATCGTCGGTGAAATTCGCGCCGATTACCGTAAAGAGAATTGGCGAAGAGAACGCCTTTGTCACTGGCATCGAAGTTGGCCAGCACGTCGTTGCACTGGGCGCTCACCTTCTTGAGAATGGCGCGATCGTCAGGGTCGCCGCACAGCAGGAAGGGGCCGAGTAATGAGCTTCAACCTTTCCGCCATCGCCGTTCGCGAACGCGCTGTCACTCTTTTCTTCATCGTGCTGCTGGCTGCTGCGGGCGTCTACGCCTTTATAAAGCTGGGACGCGCCGAGGATCCCTCCTTCACCATAAAGACTCTGACGGTTACATCGGTCTGGCCGGGTGCAACCGCCCGCGAGATGCAGGATCTCGTGGCCGAACCTCTCGAAAAGCGCATCCAGGAACTGACATGGTACGACCGCGTCGAAACGACAACTCGACCTGGTTATGCATTTCTTACAGTCACGCTGAAAGACAATACGCCCGCGTCTGCCGTTGGAGAGGAGTTCTATCAGGCACGTAAGAAGCTTGGCGATGAAGCCCGAAACCTGCCTCCGGGCGTGATGGGCCCGTTTGTCAATGATGAATATTCCGACGTTACCTTCGGTCTCTACGCCCTGAAAGCAAAGGGCATGCCGATGCGAGACCTGGTGCGGCAGGCGGAGGTCATCCGTCAGGATCTGCTTCACGTCCCCGGTATCAAGAAAATCAACATCGTCGGTGAACGCCCCGAGCAGATCTTCCTCGAGTTCTCCTTCGCGAAGCTCGCTACGCTCGGCATCTCCGCTCTGGATATTGCCACAGCTTTGCAGAGACAAAACACCGTCACGCCTGCAGGGTCGATCGACACGAAAGGGCCGCAAGTCTTCATAAGGTTCGACGGTGCTTATAACAGTGAGCAGGCAATAGCCGACACGCCGATTGCGGTCGGTGGAAGGACACTCAAGCTGTCCGATCTGGCGGAGGTGGGGCGCGGCTATCAAGATCCAGCGACCTATATCATTCGCCATGAGGGCGAGCCGACGATCATGCTGGGTGCTGTGATGCAGGCGGGATGGAACGGGCTCGATCTCGGCAAGGCGCTTGAAGCACGATCGGCGGCGATCGCGCAGACGCTGCCGCTGGGTATGACGCTCACCAAAGTCAGCGATCAGGCGGTCAATATTGATGAGGCCGTTGGCGAGTTCATGCTCAAGTTCGCAATGGCACTTGGCGTGGTCCTGTTCGTAAGCCTGGTCGCATTGGGCTGGCGTGTCGGGATCGTCGTCGCGCTGGCCGTGCCGCTCACTCTTGCCGTCGTTTTTCTCATCATGTTGGAAACCGGGCGGTTTTTCGACCGCATAACACTCGGAGCACTGATCCTGGCGCTCGGACTTCTGGTTGACGATGCCATCATCGCCATCGAAGTCATGGTCGTGAAAATGGAAGAAGGCATGGACCGCATCAAGGCCGCCGCCTATGCTTGGAGCCATACCGCAGCCCCTATGCTATCTGGTACACTCGTCACGATCATCGGATTGATGCCCGTTGGTTTCGCGAAATCGGCGGCTGGCGAATACGCCGGAAACATCTTCTGGGTCGTGGGTTTTGCCCTCATTGTTTCATGGCTGGTCGCCGTGACCTTCACACCTTACCTCGGCGTCAAGATGCTGCCGGACATCAGGCCTGTCGAGGGCGGCCATGAGGCCATCTATAATACACCGAACTACCGACGCCTGCGATCAACAATCGCGTTCGCGGTTCGCCACAAGTTCATGACCTGCGCAATCGTTGGCATCACAATGGCTGTCTCTGTTGTCGGAATGGGTGGCGTAAAGCAGCAATTCTTCCCGACATCGGATCGGCCGGAGGTGCTTGTCGAGGTGCGCATGCCGGAGGGAACGAGCATCGAAGCGACGACATCTGCGGTCAAGAAGGTCGAGGACTGGCTGCAAACGCAGCCCGAGACCAATATCGTTACCAGCTATGTGGGTCAGGGTGCTCCAAGGTTCTTCTTCGCCATGTCACCGGAATTGCCGGATCCCGCTTTCGCCAAGGTCGTCGTACTCACACCAGATGCTCATGCACGAGAAGATTTGAAGCACCGTCTTCGTGCCGCCATATCGGAAGGTCTGGTTCCCGAGGCGTCGGTGCGCGTGACCCAGCTTGTGTTCGGTCCTTACACACCGTTCCCGGTCGAGTTCCGCATTATGGGACCTGATCAGGATGAGCTTTACAAGATCTCCGAACAGGCTTTAGCCATCATGAAAACCGTTCCCGATGTCCGTCAGGCAAACAGGGATTGGGGCAACCGAACCCCTGTCCTGCGGTTCGTGTCCGATCAGGAGCGGCTCAATCTGATAGGCCTGTCGCCTTCGGAGGCAGCACAGCAGATGCAGTTGCTGCTGAGCGGCATCCCGGTGACACAGGTGCGCGATAACATCCGCAACGTACCAGTCGTGGCGCGCAGCGCAGGTGAAAATCGCCTCGACCCATCACGCCTGGCGGACTTCTCACTGATGAGCAGGGACGGCCGTCAGGTTCCGCTGGATCAACTCGGGCACTCCGAGATCCGGTTCGAGGAACCGATACTGAAGCGTCGCGACCGGACACCGGTCATCACGATCAGGTCCGATATCAGCGAGGCGACCCAGCCTCCGGAAGTGTCTCAACAGGTGATGAAGGCCCTACAGCCGCTGATCGCTTCGCTTCCTGTCGGATACCGGATCGAGATGGGCGGCAACATCGAAGAGTCGCTCAAGGCCAACACGGCGCTGGTTCAAGTCTTCCCGCTTATGATCGCGGCCACATTGATTGTCATCATCTTGCAGGTTCGAAGCTTGTCAACGATGACGATGGTGGTGTTGACGGCACCTCTCGGTCTCGCCGGAGTGGTCCCAACCTTGCTTCTGTTCAATCAGCCGTTCGGCTTCAACGCGATTCTCGGACTGATTGGACTGGCGGGTATCCTCATGCGCAACACGTTGATCCTGACGGAGCAGATCAAGGAAAACCAGGCGGCGGGGCTCGATGACTATCACGCCGTTATCGAAGCAACAGTGCAGCGAACACGACCTGTGATCCTGACGGCGCTTGCGGCGATCCTGGCATTCATTCCTTTGACCCATTCGGTGTTCTGGGGATCTATGGCTTATACGCTGATCGGTGGAACGGCGGCGGGGACAGCGATGATCCTGCTTTTCCTGCCAGCGCTCTACGCCGTTTGGTTCCGCATTAAGCCCCCGAAAGCTGAAGCTTTTCTGCAGACTGATATTCAGCGGGAGCCGGGCCATGGGCATGCTATGGCGGCGGAGTAGGCTAACCGATCCAGCGAAAATAACCCGCCATTTAACGGATGCTGCCAGAAGTTGGCAGCATCCAGAAGCGGCCATCGCTCGGTCGATGGTCAGAGGCTCGTGGTGTGGCAACCATAAAACCGGGAAACAACGCCGTTCTGCAACTACGTCTTGTTAGTTTAAGGTCGGCATGACGATCTTGATAGGGCGCGATCCAATGGGTGCACCCGTTCTTTGGTCTATGGTCACTGGATCGATTTCCTCGCCCGTTTCTTCATCGTAGAACCTCGTATACGCGCCCCCGCCACGATGTTTTCCGCCCCATGCTCCAAGAGCGAAGAGGACTGGCAAAAAGTCGCGGCCCGACGCCGTGAGCTGATATTCGTCTCTTGGCGGGCGTTCGGAGTATCGTCGCTTCTCAAGAATTCCTTCTTCGGCCAGAGCGGTAAGCCTTGTCGTCAGCATCGTTGGCGCGATGCCCAGATTTTTGCGGAATTCCTCAAAGCGTGTCGATCCTGCATGGGCATCGCGGAGGATCAACATACTCCACGCGTCGCCGACCAGGGCGAGGCTTCGAGCGATAAGGCAGGGTTGGTCTGCAAGATTTTTCACGTCAGTCTCATTTTAATAGTGACATAATATCAAATTAATAGTATCCCATCGGTCATCGACATTCCAGCGCAAATTTCAAGGAATTTAGAAGCAACCTATTTCCATTCAATCAGGACCCGATCATGAAATACTACCTCTGCAGATACATACCCCCGCGCGCCGATTTCCTGGCCACAATGAGTGCGGACGAGAAGAACTGGATGGAACAACACGGCGCATATCTCGACAAGCTCTTAGGCGACGGAAAGATCGTGGCCCATGGACCTGTCATGGATCCTGCGGGCGGCTACGGTGTTTCGCTCTATCAGATCGCCGATGACGAAGAGATCGAGACGCTGACATCCAAAGACCCGATCGTGCAGAACGGTGTCGGCCACTACGAGCACCATCCAATGCTCCACCTAAAGTCCCGCGGCTAATGCTGTAAATCTCGCCACTTCATCTTGCATCTATCAACAACTGGCAGTCCAGGGACCGCCTGAAGGAACCCTCATGACCATCGCACTCATCACTGGCACTTCAAGCGGCATCGGCACGGTCTATGCACGTCGCCTTGCTGCTCGTGGCCACGATCTCATTCTGGTTACCCGCGCCACCGATCGACTGGAGGCGCTCGGTACTGAGCTTCAGCAGGAACATGGTGTCGCTGTCGAAACCATCACGGCGGACCTGACGGACGAAAACCAACTCGATAATGTCATGACGCGCCTCAGGGCTGCTCCGCATATCGACATCCTCGTCAACAATGCCGGGGCAGGGATGCTCGGAGGCTTTACGTCAGCCGATCCCGCCGCGATGGACAAGCTGCTGCGGCTGAATGTTCTGGCTCCGACCTTGCTCACATCCGCCGCTATCGCAGGAATGGTGGAGCGTGGCAGTGGATCGATCGTAAACATTGCGTCGGTACTGGCACTTCTACCGGAGCACTCCCATGGAATCTACGCGGCGACGAAGTCCTATGTGCTGACGATGTCACAGAGCCTTGCCGCCGAAGTCTCTTCCAAGGGTATATATGTGCAGGCTGTTCTGCCAGCCGCAACGCGCACGGAGATATTCGAACGGGCCGGAGGCGACATCAGCCGCGTTCCAAACGTCATGGAAGTTGAAGACCTCGTCGATGCCGCGCTGATCGGTTTCGACCGCAAGGAACTCGTAACGATCCCGCCTGTGCCGGATGTCGCAGCATGGGAAGCATTCGAGCAGGCACGAGGTGTTCTGGCCGCAGGCTTCAGCAATTCCGAACCAGCCACTCGATACCGAAAATAAAGTATTATCCGCGTCTGGTCCGTCCAGCGGCACTCACCCACTCAACTGCCTCGTCAGCAAATGGAAGTTATCGAAATGGATACAAATAATCGCAGCGTAGCAGTCGTATCAGGGGCGGCATCAGGCATCGGCCTTGCTACTGCCAAAGCCCTTCTGTTGGCAGGGTATCGGGTCTTTGGCACCAGCCGGAAAGCAAGGGCGGGGTCATCAGCAGGCATCACCATGCTCGAATGTGACGTGACCGACAGCGCGTCGGTTGCCAGCATGGTCGCGGAAGTCGTCAATCAGGCGGGTCGCATCGACGTGTTTGTGAACAACGCCGGTGGTGCTTTGATCGGCGGAGCCGAGGAGTCGTCGGTCGAGCAGGCGCAGGCGCTTTTCGACCTCAACGTTTTTGGTATCATCCGGGTCACCAACGAGGTGCTGCCCATCATGCGCCAGCAGCGCAGCGGGCGCATCATTAATATCAGCTCGGTTGTTGGCTTTATCCCAAGTCCGTTCAGCGCGCTTTACGCAGCCACCAAACACGCCGTCGAAGGCTATTCGGAATCTCTCGACCATGAAGTCAGATCACTTGGTATCCGGGTGCTTCTCGTGGAGCCTGCGTTCACAAACACAGCCCTGGACCATAACGCGACACAGCCCGACCGTATGACAAGCGTCTACGATCAAGGCCGCAAATCGACCGAAGCCTTATGGAACACTGCGATCAAGGCAGGCGATGCGCCGGAGCTTGTTGCAGAAGCGGTTGTGAAAGCGGCGACAGCCAGGTCGCCGAAGCTGCGGTACCCCGCCACGAAAGCCGCTCGCCAACTGCATTTTCTGCGCCGTTTCGTGCCAGCAAGTGCGTTTGACAAAAGTCTGCGCAAGCAGATGAAACTACCTGCCTGACAGCGTTGTTTTGAGAAGCGTCTCCCAAAAAAAGGACGCTTTCTTTACGCAGGCAACGATCACAGGTACCGCTTCAACCTGGCAATGACGCTCGCCTCATGGGCGCAAATGGTAGTTACGGAGGACAGTATCATGGTCGTTAATCTGAGAGAGGCAACGTGGCTGAACGAGCCGGCGGTGTGGGAGGCCACAGAAACCGCCCTCACCTTGACGACGGATGTGAACACCGATTTCTGGCGTAAAACCCATTATGGGTTTACGCGCGATAGCGGTCATTTCCTCGGGTCCTCCGTTGACGACGGATTCACAGCCTGTGTCCGCATACAGGGGGAATTCCGGTCTCTCTATGATCAGGCAGGCCTCATGGTTCGCATTGATGAGAACCGATGGGTGAAGACCGGAGTGGAGTTCACAGACGGGGAGCGCTTCCTCAGCACCGTTGTCACCGACGGAAAATCTGACTGGTCGGTGTCCCAGCCTTTCAAGGAACTCGGGGATTTCTATATTCGGGTTACCCTGAAACAAGGTGCAATGCGCATTCAGGCGTCGTCAGACGGCAGGATTTGGCCACTGCTGCGACTGGCACCGTTTCCGGAGGCACCTCGTTATCTCGTCGGGCCGACAGCGTGCACTCCGGAGCGAGGCGGACTGGATGTTCGTTTTTCGGAGTTCACAATAGGTGCAGCGATAACCACCGATCTTCATGACCTTACAGCGTAACGGTGCCACTCAGCGATTCACATGATAGATCCGAAACCGATCTTGAACGCGTGAAAAATGTGTGCTGCGTGGCATCTCAGAAGATCGAGCAAATGTTAACGGCGAAAATGCGAAGTCGGTTGGGTTTGCATGCGTCACTCAGTCCGTAGCCCCGAGCGTTACGGTGACAGGTCCTGGGCGGTCGAAGACCGAGACATCTCCCGTCACCTGCCCGAGGATAATAATGCCCGGAGAGGGAACACGTCCACTGCGATAATAGATCACGAAATGATCGGCACTCCACAGGCCAAGCGTGCCGACCGAGAAGTCTCGCTGTCGTGTTAGCTCAGGCAGGGCAGAGGGCAGGTTTCCCGTCTTTTCTTGGCGAAGATGGTCGGACATCTCGATTGTTAATGGCAGCATCCGCGCCAGCGATCTGGCGGCTTCGTTGTCGGCGAGGGTAGCGGTGACTTCTCCCCACGCTGAGGAAATCCGAATGCTTTCTTGAGCCATGACAGGTCCCGTCAATCCCAGTACGACGACAGCAGAGGCCAATATTGTCTTGGGCACGTGATCGTCTCCGTTTCGTTTTGCATCGAATGCGCGGAGTGGTCACCCACCCCGCCGTCGATAGTTTGGTTCTACTCCGTGGCACCCATGCCGTAGTCCTTGTCAGATACCTTCTCCATCCAGGTGACAGCGCTTCCGTCAAGCGCTTCGGCAACCGCGAAATGGCTCATCGGCTCACTAGGTGAGGCCCCATGCCAATGCCGGATCAGCGGTGGTATCCAGACAACGTCTCCTGGGCCGACTTGCTGAATTGGCTCACCTTCCTTCTGCACCCAGCCGCGCCCGCTCACGATGAACAGGGTTTGCCCGAGAGGATGTGTATGCCATGCCGTACGCGCACCAGCCGAGAAGGACACCGTGGCCCCGCCGATTCGCGCAGGGGCGTCGGCTTGATAACGGCCCGAGATGTGGACGTTGCCCGTGAAATACTCAGCAGGAGCTGGCGCGGCACCGGCGCCTGCGGGAGTGATCGTGATGTTTGCCTGTGGAGCGCTCACTTGAATTCCTTTCCTGTTTTCAAAAACCTGTTTGAGGACAGGTACCGCGGACATGGCTCTGGGCCAGCCAGAGTAGAATGCAACATGTGTGAGTACTTCGGAAGCTTCCGGCGGCGTCAAGCCGTTATCCATCGCGCGGTTGGCATGGAACGGCAATTGCTCCGGCTGGCCAACAGCGACCAGGGCGGTCATCGTCACGAGGCTCCGGTCTCGCGCTGAAAGATCTGGTCGCTGCCACAAGTCTCCGAACAGCACACGGTTGGTAAGGTCTGCTAGTGACATCGCTGTCGGGGCAACTGCGGCATCGACCGTCGCCTTTCGAGCGGCTTCGGCTGCGACTTCTAATTCGATGCGTGTCGCTTTGCTGTTGTCCAAAGGTGCGATCTGGCGCTCATCGAAGACCTTCTTCGTTTCTGTGACGGCAGACATTGCATTCGGCCACCCTGAGTAAAATGCGAGATGCGTGATGAGTTCACCGATCTCGCCTGGCTTCACGTCGTTATCTAAAGCACGGCTCACATGAGCAGCGATCTGCTCGGTTTTACCGGTAGACACAATCGCCGAAAGGGTAACCAGGCTGCGGTCGCGAGGCGCAAGTTCGGTTCGCTCCCAAACCTCACCGAACAGTACGTCATCCGTGAAATGGCCAAGCCCCGGTGCGACCGTGTAGACGGCTGGAGGAGCAACCCTTCTTCGCTCTTCCTGGGCTTCCACTCCTGTTGCGGCGAGAGCCGAGATGGCAATGCTTGCGGCAATGTTTTTCATCTGGGTATCCTTCAATTACTGTCATGAACTTCGGGGCCGTCGTGACTGCGGCCCTTAGGACGGTTTGCGGCTCAAGGTTTAAAGTTCCTGAGCTGTGGGACGGAAAAGGATCTCATTGATCGCAACATCCTCGGGCTCGTTGATCGCGAAGGCGACCATCCGGGCGAAGGTTTCGGCTGGCACGCCGACTTGGCCGACATAGTCCTGGTTCGCTTTCTGCACATCTTTCTCAGTGATATGTTCGAGGAGTTCCGTTTTGACAGCGCCCGGAGATATGATCGTGGTGCGGATGTTGTACGGAGCCATTTCCTGCCTTAGTCCCTCGGACACCGCCCGCACGGCGAACTTGGTCGCTGAATACACAGCCGAGCCGCCGAAAAGCTTGTGGCCTGCAACGGAGGACACGTTTATGATGTGGCCGGATTTCTGGGCTGTCATGTGCGGTAGTGCTGCGGCAATGCCGTAGAGAACACCTTTGAGATTGACGTCGATCATCTGGTCCCACTCATCAACCCTCAACCTCTCCAGCGGAGAGAGTGGCATGATGCCCGCATTATTGATGAGCACGTCGATCCGTCCGTAGATTTCCACGCCAGTGTCCACCAGCGTCCGCAGGTCATCTTGCCTCGTCACATCAGTCGTGACAGAAGTCGCCTTGCCACCAGCATCGATGATTTCGGCGGCAAGTGTATCGATGCGGTCGGCACGACGCGCACCGAGGACAACATTTGCGCCCTTGGCGGCAAGGAGACGGGCGGCTGCCGCTCCCATCCCGCTTGATGCTCCGGTGATGACTATGGTTTTGGCGGCGATGTTGTCAGTCATTCCAGGTCTCCTTTCGAGAGGCAGATACGGGGCAGTGGCAGCGGCGAACCCCGCTACAAATAGCCACTTCCTGCGATGGATTTGCCTACGCCAGATGCTGATCGAAAAAGCCTTTCAGCTTGTCGAACGGGATGAGGTCGACACGGTCATATAGATCGACGTGGCCGGCTCCCTTGACCCAGACCAGTTCCTTTGGCTCGGACGCCCGGTTGTAAGCATCCTTGCTGAATTCCTTCGAATGGGCTTGGTCTCCGGAAATGAACAGCATCGGGCGCGAGATCGTCTCGATGTCGTTGAACGGATAGAAATTCATGAATTTGACGCTGCTGCTCAGGGTCGGCTTGGTCGTCGTCTCCCTTGCCACGCCTTCAGGCGTGAATTCACCGCGAGGCGTCCGGTAAAAGTCATAGAACTCACGCTGGATTGGATCCGTATCAGCCGTCAGTTCCAGTGTGGTGCCACCGATGTACTGGATATTGGAGCCATCTGCCTCGGCCCAGCGCTGTTCTGCGGCAGTAGCGATGAACTGCTTACGCTGCTCGACTGTTTGCGATTTGTTCAATGCATCTCGAAAAGCAGCGCCCATATCGTACATGCTGACGGTCGCGACCGCCTTGATGCGAGGATCGATCTTGGCCGCACTGATAACGAAGCTTCCACTGCCGCAGACACCGATGGCGCCGATATTGGTGCGATCAACGAAGGCATGCGAGCCAAGGAAATCGACGCCGGCGCTGAAGGCTTCGGCATAGGCTTCCGGAGAAACCAGATTGCGCGATTGTCCTTCGCTTTCGCCCCAGAAAGGCAGATCGATGGACATCGCGACAAACCCCTGTTCGGCCATCTTGGTGGCGTAAAGATTCGCGCTCTGTTCCTTGACCGCACCCATTGGGTGGCCCACAATGATCGCCGGGTTCTTCGACGCCTGGTCGAGGTTCTTGGGTAGGAAAAGATTGCCGGCGACATTTGTCTGATACTGGGTTTTGAATGTGACCTTCTGCAGGGTCACCTTATCACTGGTGTAGAAATTGGAGGCGCCGTTGGACATGTCTTGAGCCTTTGCAATTGTTGCGTCGAAAATGGACATCGCCCCGAGGGCAGCGACGCCAGCGCTTGTCATCTTGAGTAGGCTGCGGCGGTCGATGGCGGTTTTCTGCGTTCTCGTGTCGTCTTGATCTTGATTGATCATTTGCTTGTGTCCTTGAATGGTGATGAGCTGGATTTCACTTGGGTGCATTGCTTGGAATGACCGCCGTGACGGTTTAGGGGCGTGTCGAGAAACGCGATGCGGCGATGGAGAGCAGGAACGAACCAACAAGCAGCCCTGCTGCGAAGAGGAAAGCGGTCGACCAGCCGTAGCCATCAAACAGCACGCCGCCGATCGAAGCGCCCAGCGTGATGGCAAGCTGGATGGTTGCGACTTGCAGCCCGCCGCCTGCCTCCGCATCGTCAGGCATGGTGCGGCTGAGCCAGGTACCCCAGCCGACGGGAGCGGCCGTGCTGAACAGGCCCCAGCCGATGAGAAGAATGGCCGTCAGGACGGGAGACGATCCGAACGTGATCAGTCCCACGGCAAGGATCGCCATGATGAGAGGGATCGTGCCCAGAATGAGGAAGAGGTGTTTGTGCAGCAGTTGGCTGACGATCGTGGTACCGGCGACGCCTGCCGCACCCATCAAAAGAAGCAGGAGCGAGAGCGTCGATATCGAGACCGCGGTGACGGTTTCGAGAAATGGGCGCAGATATGTAAACAGGGCGAATTGACCCATGAACAGCAGCATGATCGCGACCATGCCAATGGCAACCTGAGGCCGGGCGAGCAGTCTGAAGACATTCGACGAACCCTCGTGGCGGCGGGGTGGAAGCGACGGCAGGCTGATCCACTGCCAAACCAGGGCGACCAGCGCCAGAGGGACGACGGCAAAGAATGCGCCGCGCCAGCCTATATAGCTCCCGAGTAGGCTTCCAAGGGGTGCGGAGACGGTGGCTGCAATGGCGTTGCCTGCGTTCAGCATGGCAAGGCCCTTGGGAACGGACTCGTCCGGTACCAGCCGCATGACGATCGAGGTCGACATAGACCAGAAGCCGCCAATGGCGACACCGAGCATGGCGCGCCCGGCCATCAGTACGATATAGTTTGGCGCAAATGTCACGATCGTTCCCGAAAGCACCAGCATCAGCGAGAACGTGGCAAGAACCAGACGCCTGTCCAACCGCCGCACTAGGCCTGCGACGAAAATGCTGGTCAGGACAGCAAAGACGCCGGAGATCGAGATGGCCTGGCCGGCACGACCTTCCGTCACACCCAGTTCGGTTGCAATCGGTGAAAGGAGGCTTACCGGCATGAATTCGGAAGCAATCAAGACGGCCACGCACAAGGCCATTGAGAAGACAGCGCCCCAGGCAGCCTTATGCCCGTGCTTGGTCTGCGCCGCCGGAATCCCAGTGTCTTGGTCACCGTCGTTGAATTCGGATGATATGAAAGCTTGATGTGTCATGGCGGCAATATATGCCGCGCCCAGTTCGAAGATTAGTCATTGCAATTCGCTTGGACTTATCGATCTATGACATCAATAAATGATGGCGGAGGCGACCATGAAACGGGAAGATCTTAATGACATGCTGTGGTTTCTGGCAGTCGCAGAGGAGCGAAGCTTTACCAAAGCGGCGGCGAAACTTGGCACCTCGCAATCCACCATCAGCCACACAATCAAAAAACTTGAAGCTCGGATGGGGCTTCGCCTTCTGACGCGGACAACGCGCAATGTAGCTCCAACGGAAGCCGGTGAGAGATTGATTAGATCACTGGCACCGCGAATCCAGGAAATCGAAACCGAGATCGACGCGCTCATGGAAATCAGGGACAAACCATCCGGTTCGGTCAGAATAACACTCTCCGATCACGCGCTTGAAAGCGTCGTTTGGCCTAAACTGCGATCCATGCTGCACGAATTTCCCGATATCAAGGTTGAGCTGAACAGTGATAATGGGTTTCGGAATATCGTTGAAGAGAAGTTCGATGCAGGCGTCCGCTTGGGTGAAAGCCTGGACAAGGACATGATCGCTGTTCGCATCGGCCCAGACTGGCGGTTGGTCGCAGTCGCGTCTCCCCAGTATCTGGAGATCCGGACAACGCCCTCGACGCCGCAAGAACTGGTGGGTCACGATTGCATCAATCACCGGCAATCGCGAGCGGGTGGGCTTTATGCATGGGAGTTCGAAAAGGACGGCAGAGAAGTCCGGGTTCGTGTGGAGGGGCAACTGACGTTCAACTCGTCATACGCGATGATTGATGCAGCAGTTGCCGGATATGGCATTGCCTATGTGCCGGAAAGTCTCGTTGAAAAAGAGCGGGCATCGGGGCAATTGATACAGATCCTCGATGACTGGTGTCCCATGTTTACGGGCTACTATCTGTTTTATCCAAGCAGACGGCAAAACTCGCCCGCTTTCAAGGTCGTCGTCGATGCATTGAAGGCTTGACGTTTCCACTTGCACTGGACACCCCGTAAGACAACGCGCCGTGCAGGCTACCCCAAAACGCCATCGGAGAATGTGAAGACTTCGACCGGTGAAAGCAGGTTGCGGATCGGATGGACCCCAAGGCTCGTCAGGGCGAGATCATGACCTGCCTGACGCGCTGTTGTTTCACAAACCAGGCAGTCAGTTTTTGTCTGTTTGCTCAACTCCTGGAGCCTCTGCGCCAGATTGACCGCGTCGCCGTACACCGTGTAGGTTTGGCGATCGTCAGCACCCAGTGTTCCGGCTGCAACAAGTCCGGTGGCAACTCCAATCCTCACACCGATAGAAATCCCATCGAACTGCCGATTCTGCGTTGCCTTCAAAATGTCCCCAGATGCGGCGAGTGCGCGCTTGGCATGGTCTGAAACGGGAAGTGGTGCATTGAACGATATCAGCACCGCATCACCGATATAATTCACCACGACTCCACCATTTTGGTCGGCGATATCAGTGACAGCACTGAAGAAAGCGTTCAGAAAACGGACGAGCCTCAAAGGCGGCAAACCCTCGGAAAGGCTGGTAAAACCCTTAATGTCGACGAAGAGAAGCGTTGCCAGCCTGGTCTGGTGAGCCAGATGTCCTTCATCGAGGAGCTCGCGAAGGACTGGGGCCGGAACATACCGGCCAAAGATTTTTTGAACGCGCCGCTCACTCGCTCTGGCCTCGGCGTGATCGCTCACAACCCGTCGTGCTCTGTGAACCGCCAGCGCCGCAATGGCGGTGACCAGAAGGATGATCAGCATTTCCTGAACCCGTGATGCCAGACCAAGAAAATCTGGGTTGAGCACGGTCTTGAGATAAACATCCCGCGTTGGGGAAATGGGAAGGTTGGCATAGGTGATAACCTGCGCCATGCCGGACATGATCCACCATGTTGCAAAGAGAAGTCCGCCTGCTGCCCAGGTTCCTGTCCACAGAACAAGCGGGGGTGAAAGCGTAAGAACGGCGGCGGCAACAACGAGATAGTAGTGCTGCACCGAGCTTGTCAGGAAGACGAGGTTCTGGGGTATATCGCCGCCGCTGCTCAAGGGTACGAATGCGAGCAAGACGGTCACAGATGATGTATCGAAGGCGAAGAGCGCAAATCTGGCAGGCTTCTCGTAGCGCGTGCGGATCGCCGCAAGCGACGTCAGGCCTGCGAGGGCAATGAACGTTGTTATGCCGAAAATTCCCAGATTGATGGGGTAATAGTAACTGAGCAAGAAGCTGATCGCGAGCGCCATAACGGCCACGGTGCGGCCTAACACGGCGAACCTGAAGCCTGCACGCTCGGCCTTTCGCAGCGCATTAGCGGTCGTTTCGGCAAAGTCGAGTGCGGGGCGTTTTTCAACCATCTTATTCCAATCGTCCAGTCCTGTCGCAAACCAAGGCGGCGAACAAGCTGGGATAGGACAGGATCGGTTTTCAAGCTTGTCGAACCGTAGTCCACCATACGTCAATCGATCATTCGGGATTAGCCGGAGAATGCCGCATGGACTTATGGATTTCCAACATCAATGGAGTGCTCTTCGAGTCGAGGTATTTATGTCGAGACACGATAAGTACAAGCGACTGAACGCCCCTAATCATTTTCGAATGCACCGTTACTTTGCAGTGTGGCGTGGTTCATCCGCGCTCGACAAAACCGAAAACGAAGCGGAGCCGGATATGCAAAGCCCCATTCAACTTGAGATATCGCGTCGAAACCTGCTCATATCCTCAGCCGCAACAGTTGCAGTGACCGGTGTGGCCGGGGACGCGATTGCACAGTCGCCACCTGAGGAAGGAAAACTGACATCTAAGGTTTCCCTGACCGTCAATGGTGAGAGCATGACACTCGACGTTGACAACCGCACGACTTTGCTCGATGCGCTGCGCGAGCACCTTCATCTTACGGGAACCAAGAAAGGATGCGACCACGGGCAATGCGGTGCCTGTACCGTGATGGTAGACGGCCGCCGCATTAACGCCTGCCTCACGCTGACGGTGATGCACGAAGGTGACAACGTGGTCACGATCGAGGGACTTGGAACGCCGGGCGAGCTGCATCCCATGCAGGCAGCCTTCGTCAAGCACGACGGTTTCCAGTGCGGGTACTGTACCCCCGGCCAAATCTGTTCCTCCATAGCATTGCTGGAGGAGTTCAAGGCCAACCTTCCAAGCCACGTCACGATCGATCTGACCGCACAGGCGAGCATCACGCCTGAAGAAATTCGCGAGCGCATGAGTGGTAACATCTGTCGGTGCGGCGCCTATTCCAACATCGTTGAGGCCATTGCCGAAGCTGCGGGGATAAAAGCATGAAAGCCTTTACATACGAGCGCGCCAAATCCATCGACACCGCCGTCAAGGCCGCGGTCTCAAATCCAGACTCCAAGTTCATCGCAGGTGGTACGAACTTGCTCGATCTGATGAAGCTTGAGATCGAGGCGCCAACGCATCTAATCGACGTCAACGGTCTCGGCCTCGACAAGATCGAAGCCACGACTGAAGGCGGCCTGCGCATCGGTGCGCTGGTACGCAACACCGAGCTTGCTGCGCACGAAACGGTCCGTCGAGATTACGGAGTTCTGTCACGGGCTCTTCTGGCCGGGGCATCAGGACAACTACGCAACAAGGCAACCACTGCCGGCAATCTGCTACAACGCACCCGCTGTCCATATTTTTACGATACCAACCAGCCATGCAACAAGCGCCAGCCGGGCAGCGGTTGTTCAGCCATGGGCAGTTTTAGTCGCCTCCATGCCATCGTTGGCACCAGTGACACCTGCATTGCGACCCATCCAAGCGACATGGCAATCGCCATGCGTGTTCTCGACGCGGTCGTGGAAACCGTCAAGCCGGATGGCAGTCAAAATGTCATACCCATCGCTGAACTCCACCGACTACCGGACGAAACGCCGCATATAGAAACCAGTCTCGAATGGGGCGAATTCATCACCGCCGTCATCCTTCCCAAGCCGCTTGGTGGACAACATATCTACCGGAAGGTCCGCGACCGAGCATCATACGCTTTTGCCATCATTTCGATTGGCGCCGTTATCCAGCCAGACGGTAACGGGCGTGTTGCGGTTGGGGGCGTTGCCCACAAGCCATGGCGCATCGAAGAAGCAGATGCTCAGTTGCCAAAGGGGGCTGCGCCAACATCGGCTGTGCTTTTTGCGGATGCAAAACCAACCGAACATAATCGGTTCAAGATCAAATTGGTCGAACGCGCTCTGAGTGCCGTCATTGCCCAAACAAGGAGCTGAACATGCAGTTCGATAAACCAGCAGGCACAAACCCGATTGATAGATTGAAGATTGTGGGCCAGCCAATTCTTCGTATTGACGGGCAACTCAAATCGACCGGTCAAGCCATCTACGCATATGAATGGCACGATCCAAACACTCGATACGCATACGGCTATCCTGTCGGTTCAGCGATAGCCAAGGGTTCGATCAAATCCATAGATACGAGCATGGCCCAAAAGGCGCCGGGTGTCATCGCAGTGGTGACTGCCCTTGATGTCGGTGAGCGGACTAAGGGTAAGTTCAACACGGTGAGGCTCTTTGGCGGTCGTCAGATTCAGCATTATCATCAGGCGATCGCGGTCGTCGTAGCCGAGACGTTTGAGCAGGCGCGCGCGGCGGCGGCTCTCGTTAAGGTCGATTACAGCGAGGAGCA
Source organism: Agrobacterium rosae (assembly GCF_002915175.1). GTDB lineage: Bacteria > Pseudomonadota > Alphaproteobacteria > Rhizobiales > Rhizobiaceae > Agrobacterium > Agrobacterium rosae. Next base: position 125,192 of record NZ_NXEJ01000011.1, read on the forward strand.
GGGGAGCTTCGAGCTAGGCAAGGCCATGGATGCAGCGACGAAACCCGAAACAGGTGATCCCGATTCCAGTGCCGGCGACTTCGACGCTGCTTTCAAGGCGGCCGCTGTGACCTGCGAAGAGACCTACACCACGCCTGATCAGTCCCACGCCATGATGGAGCCGCATGCATCCATCGCTGCGTGGGATGGCGAAGATCTGTCACTTTGGACATCGAGCCAGATGATCGACTGGTGGCGCTCCGACCTTGCGACGACGCTCGATATCGACAAAGAGAGGATCCACCTGATGTCGCCATTCATTGGTGGAGGTTTTGGCGGCAAGCTGTTCCTGCGCGCAGATGCGGTACTCGCAGCCTTTGGTGCAAAGGCTGCCAGACGGCCGGTCAAGGTTGCATTGCCGCGCCCGTTCGTCATCAACAACACGACCCATCGTCCGGCTACTATTCAGCGCGTCCGCATTGGTGCACAGAGCGATGGACGAATAACAGCCATCGGGCATGAGAGCTGGTCTGGTGATCAGGCTGGCGGGCAGCTAGAGGCGGCCGTGCTTCAGACACGGCTGCTTTATGCCGGCGAAAATCGCATGACCGCGATGCGGTTGGCAACGCTTGATCTGCCAGAGGGCAATGCCATGCGAGCGCCAGGTGAAGCGCCGGGTCTTATGGCTCTTGAGGTTGCGATCGATGAGATGGCGGAAAAGCTCGGCATCGATCCGATCGAGTTCAGGATCATCAACGACACGCAGGTCGATCCGGAAAATCCCGAGCGGCCCTTTTCCCATCGCGATCTTGTCGGCTGTCTCAAGCTTGGTGCCGAGCGGTTCGGCTGGGATAGACGGCGAGCATCTGGATCAAGGCGTGAAGGCAATTGGCTGATTGGTATGGGTGTTGCCGCTGCCTTTCGCAACAATATGGTACTGCCATCCGGTGCAAGAGTCCGCCTCGACAATGAGGGCATTGTGACGGTTGAGACCGACATGACAGACATTGGAACCGGCAGTTACACCATCATTGCGCAGACTGCAGCCGAGATGATGGGCGTCACCATCGACAAAGTGGGTGTGCAACTGGGCGACTCCCGCTTTCCCGTGTCGGCTGGTTCTGGTGGGCAGTTTGGTGCCAACTCTTCGACGTCTGGTGTCTACGCCGCATGCGCGAAGCTGCGCGACGCCATCGTTCAGAAGCTCGGCTTGAACGCTGAAGACTTGGTCTTCGAAAATGGTCAGATTCGGTCAGGGAGCCGGTCGGTGTCGCTTGCCGAGGCTGCTGGCCCCGAGGGCCTTGTGGCAGAGGATACGATGCAGTGGGGCAACCTTACCGAGACGCATCAGCAATCGACATTTGGCGCGCATTTCGTAGAAGTCGGCGTGGATGTCGCTACTGGCGAGACCAGGATCCGCCGTATGCTGGCGGTCTGTGCTGCCGGACGAATCCTCAATCCGGTCACTGCCCGCAGCCAAGTCATCGGTGCGATGACCATGGGCGTGGGCGGAGCGCTGTCGGAGGAGCTTGCAGTTAATACGCGCCGCGGCTTCTTCGTCAACCATGACCTTGCCGGTTACGAAGTCGCTGTTCACGCCGATGTACCTCACCAGGAGGTGATCTTTATGGACGAGACCGATCCGATGTCCTCGCCGATGAAGGCGAAGGGTATCGGCGAACTCGGCCTGTGTGGCGTCTCGGCGGCGATTGCAAACGCCATCTATAATGCAAGCGGCGTCAGGGTTCGCCATTATCCGATCACGCTCGACAAGCTGCTCGATGGCCTTCCGGATGTCGCGTAACGCATCTTACGGCAGGTCTCGAGGGCCTGCCGTCTTCCCTGAAGGGGATTTTTTCGTGGTCGATGTTTTCAAGAAATCGCTACCAACCCCCATGAGGGCGATGTTGAGTGACGATCCTCGCGACATTCTTCGGTTCGCCGTTAATGCTTACCGAGAAGGACGAGTTGCGCTTGCCATACTCGTTGACATTCGAGGGGGAGCAGCTCGCGCGCTTGGATCGCAAGTGGTGGTAGCCGCAGATGGTCGTTTCTCCGGTTATGTGTCAGGCGGGTGTGTTGAAGCGGCAGTTGCCGCCGAAGCCCTTTTAGCCATGGAGACGCGATCTGACCGCATGGTGTCCTTCGGCGACGGTTCCCCATTCCTCGATATCGTGCTGCCGTGCGGTGGTGGCATCACGGTCGCCATTCATGTGCTGCGATCGGTCGATATTATCGAGTATGTGCTTCAAAGCCTGGCGCAGCGCAAATCTGCGGGATTGAAATACGAGCCCGAACGACAGGCGCTGACATCCATTGAGCCGCCTGAACGTGCAGGAGTGAAAGACGGGAATGTCTATCTTGTCTATCGGCCAGTCACTCGCGTCATTGCTTCTGGGCAAAAGAGCGAAACGCAAAGCGTACAAAAAATCGCAGTCGCTTCAGGCTATGAGGTGCTTCTATGTCAGCAAAATGAGCACACGGCTGAGTTGGGTCAACACATAGATGCTTACACTGCATTTATACTCCTTCATCACGACCTTGATCAAGAAACGAAAGTTCTTGATATCGCCTTGAGATCTTCCGCTTTTTACATCGGCGCTTTGGGCAGCTTTAATACACACCGCCGGCGCATCGAACGACTTTCCGAGTTCGGCTACACTGCTTGTGAGATTGACCGCATCAATGCGCCGATTGGAATTTTCGGGCCAGCCCGAGATTCAGCGACACTCGGACTTTCTGTGCTAGCTGACGTCGCGAAGAAGCGTTCACAGAGATATCCATGAGATTTTCGGAATGTAGTCAATCGCGCCTGATGTAAGGTCTTCCAAATGGCGATGAACTCGTGGTCAAGTAGATCTCTGGTGGTCTTGCGTTTCATTGACTGGTTAACAGTGCGCCTTCTTTTGATATCCTTGCAAAGCAGAGACCCTCCTGAAAACCGCGTGAGGTCGCCTCCTGACAAAGTTCGAGATAGTTCGAGCGGATTGAAAAGAAATGGGAAGCGGGGAACCCTTGTTTTCGAAGATAGGTGTGGCCGGGGCAATCGGCCTCCAGTGTCAGGCGATGGCGAATCCCGAACATCTCAAGAAGACGATAGGCCCAGCCATTTTCGAGATCCATTTCCAGCTCTGCGATATCGGCCGGACGGCCATAGCGTCGTGCGACCATCGAGACGTCGTCCAGATGCTCGAGCATCTTGTCACGTTCGTGTTCGCAAAGCTTTTGGAGCTGCGCCTTTGACATGGGGTCCTTCTGTTTCAACTTAAGTTCGGCCATCAGCACGTTGAGCTTGCGACCAATGACTTGAGCTTTCTTATGATCAGAACAGTGAAGGCTTAATGAAAGTCGGCTGCCTGGCGGGCATTGCCGAAACGCGTTTGGAACACGCGCACGCCAATAAAAGATATTGCCGCGGCGGATGAGATTCTCGACGTCGTGGCGGACCGCCATGAAGTTCTACCCTTGCCTGCCACTTCAAATGCCGGCGCGCATATTGCGCGTGGGCATCACCTGTGGGCTACAGTTCTGGGCATCAGGTCGCCAATGATGCCAAAACGATATCCGACACGACTGGAAAATCAAGGGATTAAGGGTATTTGGGGAGAATTGGCTGGGGAACCTGGATTCGAACCAAGATTAACGGAGTCAGAGTCCGTCGTTCTACCGTTGAACTATTCCCCAACGCTGTCGAAGTGGTCTGAACCGCTTCGCTGAGGCGTCATATAAATGATTTGTCTCGCTATGCAAGACGAAAAATGCGTTGTGATTGACAATATTGAAATCGGTTGGGATTTCTTTGCGCACCACCACACGAGATGTGGTGATGCACAAAGGTTTTAATCAATGAACGGCTGAGGCCTAACTTTTTACGCGCTCTACGATTTCTCTCAGTTCAGCACGTTCAGCATCGTTGAGTGCTTCTACGCCTGGAATGCGTACCGGGCCGACATCGGTGCCAAGCATTTTGATGGCTTCCTTGACGACGGTGACGTTTGCGCCATTGAAATATTTCGTCCGCATGGCTTCAAAACCGGCAATCCCGTCTATCAGGTTGCGAGCCGCTTCGTAGTTGCCAGCTTCCAGTGCCTGGTAAATGGCGTGCGAGCGCTCTGGAAAAACATTGACGAGACCGGAGGTAAATCCGCGCGCACCCATGGCAAAAAACGCTGGTGCCCAGCCCTCGGCAAGGCCGCAGACCCAAATTGTTGGCGTGTCTTTCGTGGCTCGAATAACTTCTGCCAGTAACATCAGGTTGCTGGACGCGAATTTGATCCCTGCAATATTCTGATGCAATGCCAGTTGCTGGAAGTCGCTGACGGAAAAGCTGTCGCTACGCACATAGGCTATGACGGGAACGGTTGCGGCGTCCGCGAGATTCAAAAAGTATTTTGCCTGATAGCTTGGCCCAGCAAAGGGGTCCATCGGGTGATGTCCCATGATAGCGTCTGCGCCTTCGGCCACGGCATCTCTGGCCAAAGCCTTTGCTTCTGTCAACGAACGACCAACGGCTGCGCTGACCAGAGACTTTCCAGCCGCAGCCTTGACCGCCGTGCGGTGTACGAGGCGAACCTCTTCCAAAGTCAGAGTGAAGAATTCTCCCGTGTTGCCAGCCGCCATCAGATTATGGACGCCTGCCTCGGCGAGACCCTTGATAAGGGTCGAAAGCTTTGAGGCATCGACAGCACCATCAGACGTGTAGGGCGTGACCGGCACTCCCGATATCCCCGTCAGCGCGCTGCGAACCTTTTCCATTGATGAATCCATCGTATTTCCTCCCGTTTATTGAAGACCGTACTCAAATAGATATTTCCTGAACCTATCACATGGTCGCGCATGGCTCTCTCTGCCTCGTCGCTTTTGCCAGCGATGATTGCTGCGGCGATGTCTATATGTTCCGCCAGCGCTTTTTGCTCGCTCCGAGGGGTCCAGATGAATGACCCGGCGAATGCTGGCGTCGTAGAACCGCTGCCTCTCAATCATCCGGGCCAGATACCGCAATCGGACGCTGCATGGATTTGATCGTGAAACATCTCATTGAGTGTAACCAGGTCATCGGCCGCGGCATTGGAGCTGGCAATTCGCGTCTGATTGACGGTTTTCTCCAAGGCCTCGACCGCATCGGTCTTTAGCCGTTTCCCCGCTAAACGTGCGATCATGGATTCAAGTGCTGCGCGGGCTAATATTGTCTCCTCAGCCCAATTTGCGTTAAAACGAATAATAACGCGACGCCGGGATAGAGTTTCAACCAGTCCCTCTGCTTCAAGCTGAAGAAGCGCTTCCTTGATAGGGGCCGTGCTGACACCAAGTTGCTCTGCCAGTTGCCGTTCGTTCACACGTTCATCAGCTGCAAAACGACCTGACAAGATGGCCGTTCGCAGTGCTCGATAGACGTGGTCTCTCAGCGTCGCCAAAAGCTGCGGATCAAGCCGTTCGATACGATCGTCCGACACCGACAACGGGACTTGCGTTGATAACATGAATATACCCCAAACATTGAAATCTGCTATATCAGATTTCAATGCACGACTGACCTGTCACGATGTCAGATCAACAGATGAGGCGGCTTTGGGGTAGTCGACCTGCTCTCTTAGGCAATCAACTCCTATCTTGTGAAACCGTGGACGATTGGTACGTTCCGGGACGGTAGGGGAGGGCACTCCATCTTGGCAACCTCACGAGGTGTACAACCCTTTCCAGAGTTTTGCGCCGCGACCGGGCCTGTCAGATGGTTAGGACTCGTACAGATTGGTCTCTTTAGATTGGGAATGAAGGTACCAAGGCTAGATTTTGAGAGAGCCACGGGTTTCCGCATTGCATCAGATGGCCCGTTTGGAAATTTGGGAACCAACAGACTGCAATCCTGTGTGTTTTTGGTGTGCCTTGTTTGTTCGTCCACGCTTCTTATGGCTCGTCAAAACCACTTTCAGTCCAAGAAGCCAAAATACCGCAATTGAATCAGCCAGTTACCGTTTTTCTGATTTTTCTTCTTTTGGTGCTGTTGACTATCTCAGTGGGTGTCCTCTATAAGTCCGCTCACTGACGAGGGCGGCGGCGCTGCTAGCGACGATGTCCTTCGTTCTGGA
>NZ_NXEJ01000012.1:0-129506 GCF_002915175.1 Agrobacterium rosae
GCCTGATGGGCCGCTTAAGACAGGATTGAGTGATGCTGACCGAAAGTCCGCTCACCGGACGCTAACGAGCAAACATCAGCAGAACTCAGGAGAGTTGCCCAATACGGTTTCGATTCGATCTCACGTTGGCTGACCGAACCGGGTTCCAGACATGGAACTACCTCGGCCACAGGCAAAGCAACAAAGACAAGCTGCCGCGCAAAAAGCCTTTTGAATAAAAGCACGCCTGACGCGGCCAAAGCCAGTTATCGATCAAAACCCGGTCCGAAGCCCAAGCCCATCGAAGAGTTCCCGGAGCCGCTCTTCGAGACTATGAGGAACCGATATCTTTTCAGGCTGCTCTCCAATTCCATATCGACCGCTTCGGCGAGAGTTATTACCATTTGCATCGCGCCATATTCCGGGATGGTCACACACTCGAAGCAACGACATTGCTGAGCTGGCTGAAGGGGACGAAAGTGCCACCCAGTGTGGCAAACCTGGAAATTCTCAATCGCATAGAGCGACGGTACCGACTGCCACTTGGTTATTTCAAGGAGAAGCTTCCTTACCAGTCTCGTGCCGGGATCGGATATGATATCGGTGACGATGTGTCGCCCGCAGAGCGCCGACGTCTGGCATGGCATCTGCCGGATGATTTCAACTTATTACCAGAGTAAAAGCGTGCCGAAATTCTTGAATGGGTAAGGCGCGTGATCTTAACGGGTGCGACGGAGTACCGTCGTTACCAGGCGCTGGCAACGAAGCAACGCTATGCGATCCGCTTCCCCGGCGTAACTTACGGCGGCTCTCATAGACCGATGACATCACCGCGTAATGTGGTCGATAAAAGTAACGACGAGCTGGAAGACTCCGATATGCTTTCAGGGGTAATTGACGCCCCTGCCCGCTTGGCGCTTGAAATGGCCAATCTGATGTCGTTCAAGAACGCGACCCTGACTGCAGTCGGCTTCAAACGAAATGGCGTATGGGGTGAAGAGACGGCATCTCAGAAGCTCGAGCATCTTGGGTTGATGTTTGGCGCTCTCGCTGCGGAGCGTGGGTGCCAATCAAAACCCCATTGCGCCAGCCCGAGCGCCTATGGCAAACCGCGAAAGAAGGACTAGCGCCAGTCCCCAATAGACAAACTTTCTCAGTTCCCAATCGCCGAAGATGACATATCGGGACTGAGGCCCACCATCATGCTTGTGGAGCTTGACATGACGTCTTGGACCTCTCTATGTTATCGATCACAAGCCTCACGTCTTTCGGAAAAGAATACACGCTTTGCGCCGTGTTCCATTATATTTCAAACCTGAGATAATGGACTTCGCCGCCGCCGGCACGGGTGTCTGCAAGGGCCTCACCCTCCGCAGCTACGTCATCAACTTCGCGCATTTCATTAGGGCGGCGCGGTTCAACGAGCCAGTCGTCAGCATGAACTGCCGTTATGTGTGGTACGTCGACCATCACGATCACTACCTCACGGTTCAGATAGCCGCCGATGCTGACCTTTCCAAGCTTTGAACTCGCTCTAGCGTTTTTGTAGTGAGCGCCTATCGCCCCATTCAACGGCGCCTTGGTCGGATCAGCTTGTCGTAGAGCTTCTGTCCAGTGGGTGACCGACAGCAGGAGATCGTCCTCATCGGCGCAGATCCCAGGAACCAGGCGGCTATTCGGGCAGAGCTGGATGCATGCCGGAGCTCTGGCAGGATAGGCCTGATCCGTTCCCAGCGTCGCAAAAGCTGGCGGTATGACGGCTGCAAATGCGGATCGGGCCAACCGCTAGTTTCTGGTGGCCTGCTTCTCACCATAGTCTTCGCGATCCCTGCGCATGCCCTGCCCATTGTGGAAGCAGCCCTCAATGCGCGGACTTACTCGGCAAGCGAACGCAGGGGGCTTCCCCCTATTTGGCGATAGTTCAGCACCGATACGACTCTCGCGAGACAGTCCCCTTGTACCGTCGTATTCGATCAGCCGGCGAACCCTTTTGCGGATCGCACCCCTAGCTTTAGTGCCAGCACTCAACAGCACGCTTAACGCTACGCCAACCATGTCAGCAATATGAGAGGCGACGTAAAGAATCTTATAAAGACCGCCCTGTAAGCTTTTACATAAGGCGGGCAGAGCAATGCAGATCGATTTACAAACCCTTTGGTACTTAACCGTTGGAACGCTCCTTGTGTCAGCGTCGCTTCTCCTTTGGGAGAGGCAGGCTCATCCAGGTCGCGCACGCGTGCTCGGTGTTCTGGCCGCGGCACTGTTCTCGTTCGTTCTCGGCTGCATGCTTGCAATGAACCGCAGCCACTTTCCGGCCACGCTCGGCATGGGGGCGATCAACATCCTGATGATGTTGGGCTACCTTCTGGTCCTTAACGCCATCGCCGGCCTCGACGGTCACCGGTATCTCTGGTCGTCCGTCGCAGCGCTAAGCTTCCTAGCCATCGCCTGGGCGATCGCCGGCACGCACTTCCCGGCCGCCTTCTGGAACCATGTCTCGTCTATCCCCATCGCGCTGGCCTGCGGCCTGACAGCATGGATACTTCTGCGCAGCCGCACAGTCCAGCGATTGCGCTCACGTCCGATCGCAGTATCGATCTCGGCCGTCCATGCCGTGTTCTATCTTGGCCGAGCGTTCATTGCTCCTGTTCTACTTCAACGGTACGGGCAAGATATTATCTCCATCATCGGGAAGGCGACGATGTACGAGGCCGTCTTGTATTCGGTAGCGATGCCGATGTCTTTTCTGATGATCATTCGAGAGGAGGAAAAGCTGCACCTGCTCCGCATGTCACAAACCGATCAGTTGACTGGGCTTGCAAATCGTCACGCCTTTTTTGAGCAGGCATCTCGGATCCTCCGGGAGCGGCATGGTGACCCCGTCTCACTGCTCGCCTTCGACCTCGACCACTTCAAGGCGATCAACGACCGTCATGGACATCCAACCGGAGATAGAGTTTTGCAGCTGTTCGCCGAAACCGCCCGCGAAGAAGCGGGGCCCGAAGCGCTTATTGTCCGGCTGGGCGGTGAGGAATTCGCTGCGCTTCTGCCAGGGTGCGACCATTTCCAAGCTCTCAGTCGCGGCTCGGCGATCGCAAGCCGGTTTGCCAAAGCAGCCGCTCGGGCAGAGGGCTTGAGAATCCAGGCCACCGTCAGTATCGGCCTTGCGGAACCAGACTGCCACGACCTCGCCGGGATGCTTGCAAGCGCCGATAGCGCGCTGTACCGCGCGAAAGCTCTTGGGCGGAATCGCGTTGAGACCGCACGGCCCAGCGACTTGGAGCAGACAGGGCGCTTTTTCAAGGAGCAAAATATTCCATTGGCGCAGACATCAAGGAATAGGCTGGTTATTGAGCCCATCATATGAGCGGGGTGATCCTCGAATTTAGATAAGGCATCGCCTGCAATGATTCGACCTCTGGACTTAACGTTTCCATGCAGGTGCAACTGTTGGGTTTGGCGGTCACCATCCAGACGATAATCGGCCTCACCTATCTTCCGATCAGGCACACCTCTTTTGTCGTTGGACAGATGGCAGACCGGACTGGCGTACCGAAATGTGGGAAAGTTGGCATATAACGGGCCGTCGAAGGGATCGATAAGTCACTCAAACATGCCTAGACAGGTATATTGGTGGACGCTGCCGTTGATATCTTCGGCATCTACGACTGAAGTGGCACTTCAAGGTATCCTCGAGCTCGGTTTGGGTTCTGATCAATTTTGCTAACCGGCGAAACACGCCCATTTCCAAATTCCTTAGAAAAGAATATGGAATCGAAATTATACATTAATTAGTAGACTACAGGCACCGCTTGCCAAGATGCGACGTTCAACGAGAAAAAAATTCGACCTTTTCTTGAGAGAAGCCGGACTTCGATATCATTTTTTTGAGAATTCGCTCGAATCGGAATACATTTCTGGGCTGTAAAGCTCCATGGAAATGCCACCATCAAGCAACGGGCCCGCGATCACCAGTTTCGATCCTTGCCATGAATGCGTCGTAGCGAGAAAGATCGGGCCCGTCCGGTTCGCTTGCGAAAATTTTGGCGGCAAGGCTGCGGATAGCCGGCTTGCTTGCGATGTTGAGGACTTTATGCAGCACGCTAATGCCAAGCTGGCTGTGGGGGTTCATCATACGAGGCGCAAGTTTCGGCACGCCCTGGCCTTTCTTGACCATTGGCCGCATTGCTTCCTCGTATGCAGAAAAGACTCGCCTAACATCGCCGCCACGCTGAAGTTCGCTGGCAAGTACGTAGCCGCCTGTGACGGCGAGTGTGGCTCCGATACCTGCGAGAGGCGTCACGCACCATGCAGCGTCGCCGGTGAGCACGACGCGCCCCTTCGACCACTGGCTCATCCGCACTTGGCGCAGCACGTCGAAATAGAAGTCATCTGTTTCCTCCATAGCGGAAAGCACTCGCTGAGCCTGCCAGCCCGCGTCGGCGAAGCGCTTGCGCAAATAGGCTTTCTGCTGCTCGTCACTCCATTCATGCTCGCCATTCGGTGGCTGGTGAAGCGATAGCATGGCCCGTGTGGTTCCATGCGTGTCAGGTCGCAGCGATATGCTCCTGCCTTGCGTCGCATTGTACCAGCGCCACATTTGGTCGTCGTCGGCCTGTCGAGATATGGTGAAATAGGCAATAGTGAGGTCCATCCATCGCGGGTCGTTCTGTTGAGGGAAAACGAGTTCGCGTGTCGATGAGCCTACCCCCTCCGCAATGATGACCGCATCATAATGTGCGGTCTGCCCGCTCGCGAAAGCGACCGAGACTTTTTCTGCGCCATCCTCTATCCGCTCGATGTGATCGCTAAAGCGAAAAGTCGCGCGCTCACGGGCAGGCTCATACAAGAGGCGGGCAAGATCTCCACGCAAGATTTCCATCTCTGCTGTCGGGCCATCGCTACCGAGTTCCTCTGTGACGAACCTGGCAACTACTGCGCCCTTATCGTCGATCCACACGGTCCCCTTTTCGCCTGTCCCGCGATCGAGCGCTTTCCGTTCCAGCCCCATCCGGCGCAGCACCTCACGACCAATACCTCGGATGTCGATATTCTGGCCACCGTCTCGAAACTGAGGGGTACGTTCGACAACTGTCACGTCGAAGCCGTAGCGACCCAGCCACCAGGCGGCCGTGTTACCTGCGACACTTGCGCCACTGATGAGGATATTGCGGGACATAAGATGTTCTCCTTTTCGCAAAGAACATCACTCATGATATGTTTGTTCCGCTGTCAGCGCTCGAAATTGTCGATCAGCCGCTGAAACAGGCGCACCATCGAGCTTGCCTCCGCGGATGAGAAGCCTTCCAGTCCTTTAGCATTTGCCGCCAATAGCGCCTCGCGCCCGCGCAAGGCTGCCTGTTGGCCCTGGCTCGTCAATTCCACCATTGCCGCTCTGCGATCGCTTGAAGAGGGTGACCGACGGATGAGCGCCATTGCTTCCAATTTGTCCAGGAGCGCTGCCATCGCTGGCTGCTTGACGGCTGAAGACCGCACAATGTCGCGCTGGAGCATTGGCCCCTTCCAGGACAGAAGCATGATCGGTCCAATGAGAGAAAGCGAAAGCCCGTACGGTCGAAGGGCCGTATCCACCAGTCGATTGAACACGCGGGCAGCGTGGTTGGCAAGATAGCCGGGGGCGACTGCCGCCTCCGGATGAATATGGTCGTCCTGTTCTGACATGGGTCTTTTCTAGGTCAAGACCGATCATGTTGCCAATAAAAGATTTCCGAGCCTGACGTTCAGTCACAAAACGACGCTTAAATCGCTGCGCGTGACGACAAAAATCTGTCTCTGTCTAGCTGCGATCACGTGCAGCCCAGTGGTACGAAATCCTCAAGGTGGTACCGTTATAGCTCTTGGATCTGAGCCCTCGGAACCGAGACCTATTTGCTGTAGCTCAAAGCACGGGCGCGGACAAATGAAGCTCAGGGATCGAAACCTCCATTTTTGACGCGGCCAAACAGAACTAAGGTCGTCTCGGACATTGTCCAAATGCCTGAGATTACAGAGACCTCACTGGGCTCAGTGCTCACTGTCAAGCGTCCAACTAGGACTGCAACTCGTCAGGGCTTCGACGCGACGTTCCTGAAAGAAAAAAGCCTGCCGCGGGAGGAAGTGCGGCAGGCTTTCCAAAAGAATCGAACAACGACTGGGGGGAGGTGCGTCGCTGTTCCAACAGACGTCTCTTTGGGAAGAGGAGTGGGCCGCCTGAATTCGAAGCTTTGCGGGAGGAGGCGCATCGCTTTGATGAGATCATCATATGCGTTCAACATGAAACAGACTTTGACGCAACACTGCCACGCAAACTGCGAATGGCCCAACTGTTCGCCAGGGATCTCCAGATCAGCGCTTCGGCGTAGGCTAAAGGAAGAGCCGCCCGCACCATCAGCGGGCGTACTATCTTTCAGGGTGGGCAAAAAACGTTGCCGAGCGCATTCTAAAAATGGCTAAGGCGAGCGTTCATGGGCGTCGCAAATCAGTAGCTAGGACGCCCGGAAGTTGACGAGATGAAAGGGTCAGGTGCGGCTGACTTGATCAGCTCTTGCTGTGTACCGAATCCGTGAAACCAGAAAGGTCGCGATTGAAGCGGGCGGCCTCTTCAAAAAACGGCGCGTGGCCCGAATCCGCATAAATGATGGTCTTTATGCCCGGATTCAGTTCTCGGGCGCGATCAATGCTCGGCTGGGTGTTAACAAGTTTGTCCTTCGCTCCGTAGAGCAACAGCATTGGAGCCTTCGCCTTTGGCAGTCCCTCTGCTACTGAAACCGTCATCGAGGGCGTTGATCGCGTCATGACCCACGATGCCATCGCTGCGTTCGACAGCAAGCGTTCGAATGTTGCAGCGTTAGGTTGCGTCTCGAAGCATAAGGCGAGGAACGTGCGGACTGTGTCGAGGTGTGTCCTTAGATCATCGGAAGCCAATCCCTCATAGACTTGCGGATGCGAAGTAATCAACGCGCCTGTCAACTCAATGACTCCATCGACATAAACAAACCCACCGATACTGGCGTCGCCATATGCTGCGAGATAGTTTGAAAGGACGACGCCTCCAAGTGACCATCCGACAAGAACCGGCTTTTGGGCCGAGGAAGCTTTCAGCACAGTTGCAAGGTCATCAGCCCAACGTCGGCCGTCCTTATAAGCTTTCGCATCGTCTGGCTTTCCGGAGAGGCCATGTCCTCGCATGTCATACGTGATCATCCGATATTTTTGCAGTTCTGGACTACCGGTCTGCTTGTCCCAATTAATATGGCTGCCTAGCAATCCATGGACGAACACGATCGGCTGCCCATCCGGGTTGCCTGTTTCCTGCACGGCGATGATAACGCCATCGGATGATTTTACTGTATATTTTTTTTCGGCAGCCGATGCGATCGAACTGAGTACGATCATCAAAAGGGACACCAATGTCCCGAGTGCTGCTCTTCGTGGTAGCTTGATAGTCATAGGGTTCCTAACATAAAACGCAGGCGTGATTGCCCGGGGGTTCGGTCTCGCTTTTCCAGATGCTCACAAAAGCTTTGCATGCGTGCTTGCGTATTATCTGTAGTGATCACTAAACGATACAGTCTTGACTTTCTATGTCAAGTCATCTTTAGTGATCGCTATGGATAAGGTCAGCAAGAAGCGGCGCGGAGGCCCAAGAACGTTCGACCGCGATCAGGCGGTGGATACCGCAATGCGGCTGTTTTGGCGGCATGGATACGAAGGTGTATCATTGAACGATCTCACGTCAGCGATCGGCATTGCGCCGCCAAGCATCTATGCGGCATTCGGTAGCAAAACTGGATTGTATAGGGAGGCGCTGGATCGCTATTTCGAGCCGCGTGGCGTACAGATCGGCTCACCTGCTTCCATGTCTCTTACGGAAGCTATTGATCGCATGCTGCGCAATGCCGTCGACGCCGTCACGGATCCTGCCGGAGAGCTCGGCTGCATGATTTCAAGTGGCATGATTCAATGCGCTCCCGATCACGCGGCGCTTGCTGCTGAGCTGAGCGAGCGGCGGCGCGAGATGCGCGATGCCATTTCAACAGGACTGCAGCGGTGGCTCGATCACGATCGCGCAGGGTCACTTGCTCGTTTCCTTGCCACCATCCTTCAAGGTCTTTCCGTTCAAGCTAGAGATGGAGCAACGCGCGAGCAGCTTTACCAAGTCGTGAGCGAGGCTGTCGCGGGGGTGCGGGCAACAATTGGTTCGCCAGGTATCGCAGAAAGCGACAATTAAACGGTATGCACTACGATCGATGGTGACCAATAATTCCTGTGCCGGGTTGTGTTACCGGGCCACGAGCAAGGCGTCGCAAGCGATCTTGAAATTATCACAGTTCTTGATTGACATGAACCGTCGGAACGTTCTCTCACCCTCCTCTGTTGTTACCAAAAGACATCTTTGATGCTCACGCTGGTCACGGACAACCTACAAAAAATCACCTGCCACAGGGTAAGGTGAGCTAGGGGTTAGTCTCGATCGTTGTTCGCTCCATCGTCATACCTGGTAAAGCATACTTGGGCCGCCCGACCGGGCGGGCTGGAACGCCTGCGCGGTTGGACACTGCCTGAATATCCAAAATTGCAGACTCGATGATCTCGGGGGGCTGCTTCAATTACCTCCAGATCAAGATCCGTTAGGACATTCTCACCGACATCATTGTTCACCAACGTCTGCGAAAAGCGATGGGCAGGCCCATGCGCAAAACCTGGGCGGCCAAGGATATTGAGCGCCATCGCTTGGGCAAGTCGTGGATCGTCTTGAGCCGCCACCTGCGCCCCCGCGCAAAGAGCCGCCTATATTTCCTCGTCGCGAACATCACCTTCTGGGCTGAAATACTCAGCTAAGGTCCCATAGGATGACCGTCTCGAATTTTTGAGAGCTGTCCTCTCGCATCTTCTCTCGTCTCGCTGAAAAAGTTTGAATCGGCTCGCGATCAACCTGCAGATGTGAAAAACTATGCGCTGGGAAATTGGATGGAAACGGATGCATTAATGGCGCATACTTCGTTTCAGGAATCGGATGGGAATGGATGATAAAATGGAATTTCTAACTAAGGCTACCGTTCGAATCACGCCCGAAATCCTGTCGCTGATCGCCGAAATCGACGAATTCAAAGGTGCCTGGCGTGCGATCGGCCGGATCGCGCCTGATCGATTATCCAGCCTCAGGCGTGTCGCCACGATCGAAAGTGTCGGTTCCTCTACACGTATCGAAGGGGCGCGCCTCACCGACCGCGACGTCGAAAAGCTGTTGGCAAACATTCGCATGGGGTCATTCACAACACGCGACGAGCAAGAGGTCGCCGGCTACGCGGAGGTTATGGAGACCATTTTCACTGCTTACGAAGCTATCTCGTTTACTGAAAATCATATCCGTCAGCTCCACCGCGACCTTCTTGCGCATTCGATAAAGGATGAGAGGCATCGCGGCGCCTACAAAACTCTCTCCAACAATGTGGAAGCGTTTAACGAACAGGGTGAGAGCCTCGGCATCGTTTTCGAAACGGCTTCGCCGTTCGATACGCCACGTCGTATGGAAGAACTGATCGCTTGGCTGGATGAGCAAGGGCGCGAAAAACGGCTCCATCCACTTTTGGTAGTCGCGATCTTCGTTGTGGTTTTCCTAGAAATCCATCCGTTCCAAGATGGCAATGGCCGCCTATCACGTGTCCTGACCACCTTGCTGCTCCTGCGGGCCGGTTACGCTTACGTCCCTTACAGCTCGCTCGAAAGTATCATCGAGCAAAGCAAGGAGAGCTATTACATCTCGCTTCGCCGCACGCAGGGAACGATCCGCAGCGCCGAGCCCGACTGGAACCCCTGGATCGAGTTCTTTTTGAGTGCCCTGCATCGGCAAAAGATCCGGCTTGAAAAAAAAATGGAGCGCGAGCGTATTATTCTCGCCGACATGCCGGAATTATCCGTCACCTTGCTCGAGTTAGCGCGCGAGCATGGGCGGATCACGGTTGCGGAGGCCGCACGTATCACCCATGCAAGCCGTCACACAATCAAGGATCATCTCAAGGCACTTGTGGATCAAGGGCACCTCGTCCTGCACGGTGCAGGCCGCGGTGCATGGTACGGTCTTTCATGATGAACCGGATGACACGACCATCTGAATAGGTTAGCTCTTGATGAGATTCGAACCGTTGAAGAGTAATTTTGGCAGAGTGAAATTTCGATAAAACAGTCATTTAGGTTAAATTGTCGATATTGTATGATTTTCTAGATTCGACATGTGGCGTCGTCATCCAACCTTTGTCCATGGGTAGCAATCACCCTAGCGAAGTCGATGAGTTGGTGTGTCACATCGAGCTTTTTGCCACAGACCATTAATTCTAGGCGCGGTGTCCACATATTGACAGGACGTACTGCTTCGGGCTAACTGTCCTCAGTCCTAGGACAGAGGACAGTGTTTATGAAGAGCCAAGATATAGTCGTCCTGCTAAAGCTGGTAAGCCTGCAAGACCAGGAACTCACCAAGGGCATTGATCAGTTGCGATCGGAATCCGTGGGGGGAGACCCTTATTCTGTTCGGAACCTAGAGGCGCTACTCGGGATCAGCAAGACCGAAATAGCGCAGTCGATCAAGCGCAGTGTCGCATCAGGTATCGCGCGAAAAGATAATAGCAAGAACGAGCCTAGGCCAAGCCGAAGGAACCTGTTCGGCTTCATTACCACCGGGCTAAAGTTCGTCTTCCCCGCCCAAGTTGGGCCGATGCAGCGCGGCGTACCGACCGCCTTCGCCGCACCTATGCTCACGGAACTCCTGATCAGCGGCGGGACGTACAACTACGTTTGGCCCTATGCCAACGGAAGGGAGATGGGGCAGGCGGTGGAGCCGCTCTTCAAGACCGTGCCGGACGCAGTACTGAAGGACGACGCACTCTACGAGTACCTTGCGCTGGTCGATGCGATCCGGCTGGGGAACCAGCGGGAAGTTGGTCTCGCGACCGACCGCCTTAAGTCAAGGATCATGAGCAAATGACAGCGATCCGCGCTCAACTGCTGGAAATGATGAGAGCCGTTGCCTCGGCCCTTGGCGAAGACCTCCGCTCGCGCCTAGTCTTCGTCGGCGGATGTACGACCGCGCTATTCATCACTGATCTGGTCACGCTCGAGGATGTGCGTGCCACAGACGACATCGACCTGATCGTTGACCTGGCGGGCCTTCCCGCCTGGGCACAGCTCCAGGAAGAACTTCGACAACGGGGCTTTATGGAGGCCGCCGACGAGGAGGTGATCTGCCGCATGCGTCTCGGCAAGCTCATGGTTGACTTCATGCCGGATGATTCGGCTATCCTCGGATTTGGAAATCGATGGTACGCGGGTGGAATCGAGACGGCACAGCACTACCAGCTCTCAGAAGACCTCGCGATTCGGATCCTGACGCCGCCAATGTTTCTTGCGACGAAGCTCGAGGCCTATGCCGGAAGGGGAAACGGCGACTTGATCATGAGCCGTGACGCTGAAGACATCCTCCTTATCGTCGACGGCAGGGAGGAACTCCTTGCGGAGGTCACGGCGGCCGGCAACGACGTTCGAAATTTCATTGCCGGACGATTTTGTGCGCTCCTCGAACAAGGTGACTTCGACGATTTCCTCGACGGCAATATCCGCGGGCCCATCGGTCGTGTAGAAATCGTCAAGGACAGGTTTGTCTCGATAAGCAATTGTGCGGATGGCACCGCACAATGAAAATCGAGGCCCGATGGTTGAGCCAAAAAGGAACGCGCACCGACGACAATCGCGACCATGCAGGGATCGCCGGGAGGCATGGCGAATTCCTCGCTATCGTGGCTGAGGTGCCACGAACGGCTCGAACAACGGAGGATATGCACGGGCAATCGTCGAAGCTGTCGTCGACTGGTTTGCCGGAACCGACGATGCGTGGGGCCACGAGCTCATGCAAGCCAAGCTTCGGGAGATTAATCACACCCTTCGAAACTCGTTTCCGAGGGGGTCCACCAGCATTATCCTCTTTCACCTAAGGGACACGGGCTCCTTTACGGTTCTTCACTCAGGAGATTGCCTTCTCGGCAAACACGACGGCTAGGTACACTGGCAAGTCACGCCACATACCCTTGCAAACGCCCTGGCGGACATACCTCTCGATGCGATCGCAAAATCCCCCACGAGGCACCTTCTCACCAAGAGTTTTCGTTCTAGGGAGTTCATGACCCTAGACGTCCTCGCAGAAAAGAAGGCCGGCGGCACGCTTCTTCTTGCCACCGATGGCTTCTGGGCGGAATTGCCGGAAAGCGAGCAGGAAGCATTCCTTGGTGGCGGCCAGTCAGTTGCTCCAGAAAGAGATGATCGCAGTGTGCTACGATTACAGCTTTCTGCAGAGGAGCCGACCGAAATCTTGCTGGACGATGGTGGATCGACCAATTTTTATGTGAGGACTTAGGCGCCCCAGAAGTAACCTAGGAGCAGTAAGTCATGGAAGAAGGGACATTTGTGTGCGACACGCTGCCGAATTTTTCAGAGCTCTTGATTGGCTACGACGCAGGGATCCAAGCGATCTTCGATAGAATTTTCGCAGCGCCGAGCATTAATCCTTTTCCCAAGCCGGAGTTCTGCGCTGAGCGTCGTCGAGTCGGGCCGGACAGAGAAACAAAAACTGGCGCATGTCGATGGCAATCCAAGAGATCGAATGCCTAAAACTCGAGCTATGGCATTGTTTATGCTTCGTTCGGGCTTAGCGTACGATTTTCGACTGCTCTTGTTCTGCCCCCCCTACGACGGCCCCGCCAAGGGCCGTGGGCAAGCACGTCGCATCAGCGACGTATAATTGCGCCCTTGGATCCGCTCCTTCGGAACGGCGGGATCATCCTCCAAAGTGTCGGCTTTGCCGACGTGCAGATCTGCACATTCCTTCGGACGTGCTTTTGAGGAAATCTTGCAGCGGAACAGACGCCGCAAGATTTCCAGGGAGATGCGACCGGAATGAAGAAGCCATCATCGAAGATCAGGGAAGAAATCGCCAGATTGCAGGATCAGCTGAGACAAGCAGAAACACGCGAAGCCGAGCGCATCGGCAGGATCGCGCTGAAGGCCGGTCTCGGTGAGATCAAAGTCTACGCAGCAGAGTTTCAGGCTGCCTCGAGGACTTAGTCAAATGGTTTCACGGAAGCGAAGGCTTGACCGGGATCAGCGAAACGGGCCGGAGGTTGGACGGATCGCGCCAACACTTGTGCGAATGATCCGTGCACGGACGGATCAATGTAATGAATCGACATTGGTGGTCCGATTCAAAACTCTCGTTGGTCAGCAGAATCCAGATGAGCGATTCTGCCGTCATGATCACGCAGCCCGATCACCTCTATGTCGAGCGTATTGCGCCGGAAAAGAACATGGCGCGGTTTATGCACTTACTGTTCAGCCGGCTTTGTTCGGCGCGCTATCTCTTGCGCGCTTGGGGCCGGATTGGCACGCGCGGACGGCAGATGTTGCATCTGTTCGACAACGAGAGCTGGGCTGTCCTTCTCTTCCTCGATGTCCTCCGCGAAAGCGCATGAGGGGTATCTCCCAAAACGAACTTTGGAAACTTCCAGCATTTGACAGGAGAACCAATGACAAGTCGTCATAAGCTGACACGCATTTTTCTTTTGTAAGAATATCCGAGGAATTTCCATGACCACAACAAATGAAATCGCCGAAAAGATTGCAGCGGACAACGGCCTGACCAAGGTCCAGGCCAAGGGTATCGTTGAAGCCGTGTTCCAGGCCATCGCAGATGCAGCAGGCTCCGACGCTGAAACGTCAATTCCAGGCTTCGGGAAATTCAAGGTGAAGGCATCACCTGCGCGCGAGGGCCGCAATCCCGCGACCGGGGAGAAGATGACGGTTGCCGCTTCAAAGAAGCTGACCTTTGCGCCTGCTAAGGCGCTCAAGGATGCACTGAACAAGTGATCTCTGGTAGAGAGCCCCGCCTTGGCAAGCGGGGCATCCAGTCTCAGTCCCGGTTCGACCAGGACCGGATGAGGGAGAGTCGCGTCACTCAGTGAAGGTGGACCCCACACTTATCGGCGTGCTTGCCGATTGGAGCTTGGGTCGCGCCGTGGCTAGACCAGCACGCTCGCCACAGTTGACGAACCTATCAAGGTCGGACCAGGATTTTGAGGAGTGACATGCGTCAAGTCGACAATGCCTCTACCCCTGTCCGATCATATGCGGGCTGAAGGGACGCCACCGTTGTCATTTCCGATCCGTCCTGTAAACCGGACGGTAACGATGTGGCGCTGATATGATCGGCGAAGATCATCGCCAAGCAAGCATCGCGGTCAACCGTTTCAAAAGGATCAGGAAACATCCATGAGAACCAGCCTGGATCATCTGCCTCCCGCAAAGCAGACAGAACTGAAACGGCTGGTCGACATCCTGCATGAAGAGTTCGACGACGCGCTCAAAGGTGCAACCGCCGACTTCAAGAAAAAAGGCCGCATTCTCAAAATCATCCTCTTCGGCTCCTACGCCCGTGGCACCTACGTCGATGAACCTCACACCAAAAAAGGCTACCGTTCCGATTACGACATTCTCGTCATCGTTAATAATCGCAAGCTGACCGATGTCACCGCCTACTGGAACAGGGCATTTGACCGGCTGGCGCGCACCGGTGAGATCAGTGCACCCGTCAGCGTCATCGTTCATTCCCTGCGTGAGGTGAACACGGAGCTGAAGAAGGGTCGGTACTTCTTCGTCGAAATCCGCCACGACGGCATTGCGCTTTATGATATCGATGGAGAGCCCTTGGCTGAACCGGAAGCGCTGCCACCGCATGAGGCGTGGCGCATCGCGTGTGAGTATTATTACAACAAATTACCTGGTATGAAATCGTTTCTCGATACAGCCCAATATCTGGTTCAGAAGGGTCAGTTCAAACACGCTAGTTTTGAGCTTCATCAAGCGGTGGAACAGGCCTACTCGACGCTGCTTTTGATCAAGACCAACTACAGCCCGCCATCCCACAACATCCGGTTTCTGCGCAGTTTGACCGAAGAGTTAGAGCCGGTCCTGATCGATGTCTGGCCGCGCAACAACCAGCGCTTTATGGCGTGGTTCAATATCCTCAATGAAGCCTATGTCAAAGCCCGCTATTCGGATCATTACGAGATTACGAAAGAAGCGCTGGAATGGCTGATCGAGCGCACCCAGGCCCTCGTTGAAGCCGTCGACACGGCAGCATTGCTGCACCTCGAAGCGGTCAAGCCAAAGCACGCGGACTCACGATAAACCAGCCGACCCTGCAAAACGTTCATTCGCCCTGCGCTTCGATCTGTTTGGTTATCAGGGGCACTTGAATGGACCCAGACCGACGACGAAGAGTACCGTTTCATCTCCTCTCATGTGCGCCGGCGAAATCCAAGACAATCGCTTTAGGACTAGCGACGTATTAAGGTGGCAGCAGCGTCGGCTTATTGTGTCGGGAATTCGGTTTCGAAAGGACCGAGCGCAGGGCAAGCTGCACGAAACGATGATTTTGTCTTTCATCGACGAGCGACGCGCTCAAGAACGACGCCGTCAGTGGCGGACGATCGCAGGCTCCTCAACCGAGCAGGGATGAGCGACCAGTGCTCATACCGGCAATGTTTCAAGGGAGATCGACTAGACCCACACGCAGGTGGTTTCCATGCGGAACTGAGGCGGTTGGGGATGCGGACGAAAACTTGGACCGCCAGGACGGGAAAGCGGGAATTCTCGGCGCGGTTGCGCCGGAAAGAGGCAGCCGCAGGAGCCTTAGCACAGCTCCGCGAAGCGGAAGGCGGAACCGACTGCCGCCCACGCAACCGTTCCGCACGGCAACTGCCATCGTTTCAGCGTGTTGCAGATTGCCTAGACCCCAAGCAAAAAATGCTTCGAGTATCCAGGTAGCGGAACCCGCTTGTTTAAGGCAAAAAGGGATGCTTGCAACAAAAGGCTCGACAGATGACCGGCACATCCGACACGTTGGCTCTCCTCATCGATGGCGACAATGCCTCCCCAAAAATCGTCAGTGGGCTCCTGGCCGAGATCGCCACCTATGGCACCGCCAGTGTCAAGCGCATCTATGGGGACTGGACCAAGCCCAACCTCAACGGCTGGAAAGAGTGCCTACTGGAGCATTCCATCCAACCGGTCCAGCAATTTGCCTACACGACGGGAAAGAATGCCACGGACGGCGCAATGATCATCGATGCGATGGACCTGCTCTATACCGGCCGCTTTTCTGCATTCTGCATCGTTTCCAGCGATAGCGATTTCGCCAGACTGGCCTCACGTATCCGCGAACAGGGCGTCACCGTCTACGGCTTCGGCGAACGCAAAACCCCGCGCCCCTTCATTACTGCTTGCGACAAGTTCGTCTATTTCGACGTGCTCAACGCCAACTCGGTCGAGCCGGAGGCGCCGCGCCACGATCCGCAACCGGCCGCTGTATCGAAAGCGAAGGAGGCCAAGGCATCCCCCGCCAAGGCGCCAGCAAAACCGAAGCTTGACGCTGCCGCATTGAAGATGCTCGAAAACGCTGTGACCGCGTCGGCCGATGAAGACGGTCGGGCCAACCTGGCACGTGTCGGCGCCCATTTGGCGAAACAATCGCCAGACTTCGATGCACGCAACTACGGCTTTGCCCGCCTCACCGACCTCGTCGAGGCTTCCGGCATCGTCGATGTGGAGAGAAGTGGCGACAGCCCGAAGATTGTCACGGTGCGCATGAAGGGGAAGGCAAGGCCGAAGCCCAACGGCTAGGCTCGACCGCCAATGGGATCGCGGCGGCCTATCCGAAATGTCCCGCTCCAAACCACAGGTGTCGCCTTGGTGAAGGCGCTCGCATGAAAAAGATGCATGAAGATGCCAAAACGGAAACTATCCAGGGAAGAACTCTTCGCCCTCGTATGGGAGAAACCGACCAGCGAGATCGCCAAGGAACTTGGCCTTTCGGACGTGGCGATCGGTAAACTCTGCACCAAGCTGCAGGTCCCAAAGCCGCCTCGCGGTTATTGGGCCCGCATGCAAGCCGGGCAGCGACCACGCCGACCGGCCCTGGTTGCTTTCCGCGAGGAACTCGACACCAAGCGACGCGACGAGTTGCGTGCGAAAACAGCAGAATCGCTTTCGAAACTGCAGCGCCAGTTCCTCGAAATGGCGTTGTCGGATATGAACAATCGGGGCGCCGGTATCGCTTCACCGCCAGGGGCCAAACCGCTCGCCAATCTCGATCGCGATGTGGCAGCACAGATCCTGCTGCTCATTCAAGGCCGGGCACAGGCCTGGGTCGAAGACGGTCGCATCGCCACGCGATGGGGACCGTCTGTTCGCAACAGCGTTGCCAAACTCGTTGAGCGCCTATTGCCAATGGCGCGGCAGCAACTCGTGGTATTCGAGACCGAGAGCAAACGAACATCGTTCATGGCGGACGGGCCGGTGATCTTTGTCCGTCTGACAGTGCCGTTGCAGGAGCGGATTGCCGCCCTTTCGGCGATGGTCAGGGATCAAGAACTCCAGCATGTGGTGATGCCGCTGACGGCGGCAGATCACGCTTGGTCGACGCACCACCTCTATTCCCCGGAATCGCACTTGTTCCTGGATAGTTGGCTTTGTGTCTCGGCTCGCGAGATCTGGGTGGAATGGAACCGCAAGTCCTGGCGCGAGGAAGAGCCGCCCGAGCGGCATGCGACCAACAGGATCGGCCTGCGGGAGGTGATGCCGGTCGACTTCTTGTCCACTTCCAACAAGGTGCTCTCGCCGGTCGTTTCGAGGGTGGCAATCACGCCCTATGCGGACCGGCTTCGCGCCCTGCAAGAGGCGGAACGGGTCCACGAGATGATGAGCACCGCCGCTTACGCAATGCAGAGGGAGGTCCCGGGAGAAATCCTTTCGGTCGTAGATCGCCTGTGGTTTGGGGAAGAACGTCCCTTTCAAGCCGCGCGCGACGCGTTCCGCCATGTCGAAACAGAACTGGAGCGATGGGATACCGAACTCGAAGCGGAACGATCAGCGCTTGCCCGGTCCATCCTTGGAATCGTGCCTGGAGACATCGTTACGTCCGAAAGCCGCGGGAAACTGTTGCGGCTGTCGGTTACGGGCGTAACGCTGTATTCCGGCGGCAGCAGCGTCAGCTTCATGGTGTCGGGAATTCGGTTTCGAAAGGACGGCACGCTGGGCAAGCTGCAGGAAACGCTGAATTTGTCGTTCACCGACGAGAAGCACGCTCGAAGATGATGCCGTCAATGCCGGACGAACGCAGGCTCCTCAACCGAACCGGCTTGAACGAGCAGCACTCAAACCGACAATGTTTCAAGGGAAATCAACGAGACTCACACGCAGGTCATTGATGACCGCGGCGAGCCCTGGTGCGCCGATCAGTGGCACAACCCGGGCCGGCGCCAGCTTGGGGACGGCACGCTCGAAGACAGCTATATTTGTGTGGCCGTTCAGGCGAGATGGATAGATGATGCCGTCGGGAAGCGCCCGGTGCTCGTGGAAAGCCAGCGCCCAGGAGCGCGCCAGGCTCTGACGCGAGGATTTCGCAACGTCCGTCGGAACTCCCATCCTGATGGCGTGATCGTCGCGCAGGTCAACAAGGCTGAGGTCTGAGATCGTCTCGACCTCAGCGTAGCACCGCGCATAGATCTCTTTTTCTTCAATCGGAAGATCGCCGACAAGACCGTCGCGGCGATCACGCAGGACCGCTTCGAGGAAGCAGACCTTGAGTGTTTCGCCCAGATAAAGAACGCCGAAGCGCTTCGTTGCATCACGTCGGCGCGGGTCGCTGAAACGGCTCGCCGTCTTTCCAAATCCCAGCGGGTCCGGAAAGGTGCTTGCGTAGATCCGGCCAAAGCGACGCCCTGACGGAATCTTTTCGATATCGAGCGGCTGACGCTCGAAACCGGCTGGCGGCTTGATACCAGCCATTTAGCGGAAGTCACCGCGGGTAATGCCCTCGGCTGCGGCGATCACGTCGCTATCCCGGCCCCGCTTCAGGCCGTCGAGCCCGGTGCGACCGTCAAGCGCACCGTGGGGCGAAACAAGAAAGCGGTAAACGGCCCAGGCACCCGCCAGGATCTCGTGCAATTTCGAAAGCGCCGCATAGGGCCGGCCGTCCTGATCAAGTTGCCAGGCTGGAAACCGGAACCCTCGCTTAGCGCCATCCAGGCCGAGCACCTGGCCGTTTTGACGCTTTGTATTGACCGTGACCCGCGAAACGCCAAGAAGGTCTGAAAAGGCGTCGGCGCTGAGCATATCGTCTTCGCTGAGTATCTCTGCAACACGGCGATGGCCGCGCTCTCGTGCGGAGGACAAGGCTGCCTTGAGTTCGTCGTCCGGTTCGCCAGCCTCTTCGACCGGATACGCACCGTCGCCAACCAGCGGGTCTTCCTCGACGATCGAAATTGTCTGCGCTCCGGCGCGCGGATCCACGACGACGCGGAAACTCACCTGATGGCCAGCCTTCTGGCTCAGTTGCACCGCCTTGGTATACTGGTTGAGCAACGCTTTTTCGAAATCGGCCTTGCGGGGCAGCTTCATCGATAGAGCGATATTGGGAGTTTCGCTTGCTGACGTTTTTGTGAGGGGCATAACAATCAACCTTTCGAAAATGAATTTAACCAGTTGCTATCATCTCGTCAAGTTCGTTAAGTTAGTAAAGGAAATTAGTTGTTCAACCTTGTGTGTTTCGCACAGAGCCTATCGCCTTGAACAGCCTCGGACAGGCGACCCTGCAATTAGAGGAGATCTATCGAGCTGAAATTCCTCACCAACGGACGTCGTTTGTCTCATCTGGCTGACAGGGCCGCAAGCGGTCCAGATGATGGTAGCAATGAGCGCAGATAGCCGCCAACAATAACGTAGCAACGATGCTACCAGGTACGCCTTAATCAGATGGCAGTCGTGGCGCTAACCTGTGTTCACCCTAAAGATTGAAGTACACGTGTATCCAGCGCTCAATGACTTGGGTAGAGAGGTTTGCCTCAACAGGGCCACTTTAGCTTGCTTAGAATTCAGCTATACCTTCTTCTCTTGACGAAAATCCTACGTTGGCCAACCGAAATGATCAAATAACTAAATTCTAGGCGCAAGCTTCCAGAAAACAATCTATGACTTGATTTTCTCTAGATAATCTTCAATATGCCATTTATAGATTGATAATTGGTGCCTTTTCGTGCCAAGCCAAGCTCTCATGGAGGTCTGATTAATGCCACTCCGCACTGCCGACATTTTATTTAAGGAAGAGGTGGCCGGCACCCTTACGGAGACCGCAGCAGGAGGGACACGCTTTTCTTACAATGCCGACTGGCAAAAGGGTGATATCGCCTGCAGTCTGCCCTCGACAAAGCGCGAACACGACTGGGCGGTGGGGCTGCATCCCTATTTCCAGCACCTTGGTCCTGAAGGCTGGTTGCGCGAAGAGCAAGCTCGCTCAGCGCACGTGGTCGAAGAAGACGATCTCGGACTGCTCCTCCGCTACGGCGCAGACTGCATCGGAGCCGTCGGCGTTAGCCCACCTGAAGGGTCCGCAGATCTTCCTGAGATAACGGAGGCGACGGCCAGTCCCGGTCGCACGGTATCCGGCGTGCAAAAGAAGCTGCTCGTCACTAAGGATGCCAAGGGTGAGTTTGTTCCGGCAAAGGCTACAGGCTCGGCTGAATATATCGCTAAGTTCAATTCCGAGAAGATCACCAGTCTTGTGCGCAATGAAGCGCTTAGCCTTCGATGGACGGCGGCCGTCCTCGGCCCAAGCGAAGTGACTGCATTTCAGATGTCCTATATAGCAGCTATCGATGAGACCGGGCTTATCGTTACGCGTTTCGATAGAACGGCAAAGGGCGAGAAGCTCCGACTTGAAGATTGCGCGCAGATTCTCGTCAAACCCAAGGGGCAGGACTATGGCGGCAAATATGACGCCGCTTACGAGGATGTGGCCGAAATCATTCGCCAGCACTCATCTCGCGCGCAGATCGATCTGTATCGATTTTTTAACCGTCTGGTCCTGTTCGCGCTCATCGGTAACTGCGACGGACATCTGAAGAATTTCTCGCTCCTGGAGACTGCGAGTGGCCTGCGTCTTTCCCCAGCCTATGACGTTGTGAATACCGCATTTTATGACGGATTCGACCAGACCTTGGCGCTATCGTTTGGCGGTGAGAGGGTTCAATTAGAAGATGCCGACCAGGGGCTTTTTCGTAACTTTGGCAAGGCGATCGGCTTACCTGAATCAGCCGTTAACCAGGCGTTCAAAAAGTTGAAGCGTCAGGTTGCGAAGGCCGCACCAATCATCCAGCCGCCCGATGCCGAGCCGCCGGATGGTTTCATGAACAGGTTCAAAGAGATTGTGGACAACGCATGTTTGAGAATACTGGAAGCATAGCGCCGCTCTCCTGGCAGCGCATCGTCGAGGAAGCTTTGCGTCGACGCAAGGCCGAGGGTCTCACCCAGAAGGACCACTTAGCGCTTGCGGGCGTAAGCTATCCGACGATGGCGGCCTTCGAACGTGGCGACACGACACTGACGCTGGCAAAAGCTCTCGACATCCTGCGGGTCATCGGTCTTGTCGACGAGCCTGCGGAGGGGGATGCTCAGTCGCGCTTTGTCCGTCAGGCGTCAGAGCGTTGGCGGCATCTGACCACACCCCTTCCAACGGACTCACCTGCACGGTTCCCGAATGGCTTTTATCGGATTGACTATTGGCTCGAAGGTGACCTGAAAATCCCCGATCTGGGTGCCTTCGAACGCATTCTTGAAAAGGCAGTGGTCCGAAAAACAGGATGGCCGCCATTCTTCCTGCCAACGCGCGAAGAGTTTGGAGCCCGTGAGATCGACGGGGTCATCGAGTGCTGGCTTGCGCCGCAAAGCAACGATTTTGAACGCGGCTTCAGCGATCCTGCCCATTGCGATTTTTGGCGAGCCGCCCCGGCCGGCAACATGTTTTTGATCCGGGGTTATCAGGAAGACAGTAACGAGACGTTTCCAGCCGGGAGCATCCTCGACACGACGCTTCCCCTATGGCGCATGGGCGAAGTTCTGTTGCACGCGGAACGACTGGCATCGTTGCTCAAACGGGAGCTAGACAGCGTCGTCACGATCCATTTTCGCGCGATGTACACAGGTCTAACCGGTCGGGTGCTTCGCTCATGGGCAAACCCCTTAAGTGAGATGCTCATTGAAGGCTACGCGGCACGAAGCGACGAGGCAGTACTGGAAACCTCTCTCTCGTCAGACGATGTCGAAGGCAGGTTAGCCGAAATTCTTCTGCCCTTGCTCGCGTCCCTCTTTGACAGGTTCGGCATAGCGGGGCTTTCACACGGCCGCGTTGATTCCGAGGTGCAGCGATTGCTCAACAGCCCTACCAGGTGGGAGCGGCGGCCCCCAGCATAATCGGCGAGACCGCGCATCATAGCCACTGAGCGACCTCTTTCTTCGACCAAAGCTGGTATGAAATCAGCCCCGCAGGACAATATAATAGGATTCCGCGGCCCAATCGAGCGTTCTTTGCAGACTCATCGGCTGTTTTGAGGTCGGGAAAAAAGCCGAGCCCTAAAAAGTGGCGGGACGGAATGTATGTTTCAGTGAAATTGTTTGATGTCGTCAACGAGTAGATGAAGAGACATTGCGGCCTGTCATTTTTGGCTCTGACGCCTTCCACGTTTGCACCTGGCAGCTGATATCATTTGCCTGAGCGCGACCTCCGGCTCCTGCTGCTCGGCGATCGTTGCCATCTCGCGTTCGGCGGCTGCAGCAAAGAGGGGGTAGAGGTTCATCAAGCAAGGCCTAATAACGCATAGCGTGTCACGGCGCTCAAGCCTTAGGCTTGGGGAATAGGCGTCGGCCTGGGCGATTTGGACGAGTACTTGCGTTGGCACACCGGAACGGCACCACATATGTCAACGGAGATGAAATTGCTGTTCATTCGTGCGGCCTAAGCGCAATCCCCTCGATCAGTTCCGGCAAGCGAGTTCAGTGCTCTGAACCCATGGCATTCAATAAACTACCTGTGATTGATTTAGTGTCTTGTATAATTCAGTTCCTTAAGCCATTAAATGCGGCCGTGGGGAAACATTCGGCACTTAGGCTCAAGTCTAGAAGTCGTTGGGGGTATATTGACTACACGATATCCGATCGTGTCCCGTGGCGTGGTGTAGCTCTCTGCCAGCCACGGCTTATTCCGGCTCGGCCGGAGAGAATATCAGCGGGCCACGGCAGGCAAGCTGATGAGGGGATCATCGCTTATTTGGACGATTGTTTCCAGCGTCATATAACGGGATCGCTGGACCGCCCATTCGTCATTCTGTTCGAGCAGCAGAGCGCCGACAAGACGGATGATGGCATCCTCGTTGGGAAAGATGCCGATGACCTCGGTGCGTCGTTTGATCTCGCCGTTCAAACGCTCAATGGGATTGGCCGAGTGGAGCTTGGCCCAATGCTGCTTGGGAAAAGTCATGTAGGCCAGCACATCGTTCTCGGCATTGTCCATCAGATGAGCGAGTTTGGGGACCTTGGGCCTGATCTGATCGGCGACGCTGCGCCACTGGGTGCTGGCCGCTTCCGGCGTTTCCTGTGCGAACGCCGTGGCAATGAAAGCGGAGAAGACGCGCCCCCCACTCTTTCCCGCATGCGCCAAGGCATTGCGCATGAAGTGAACCCTGCAACGCTGCCAGGTCGCATTCAGCACCTTGCTGACGGCCGTCTTGATGCTCTCGTGGGCATCCGAGACGACGAGCTTTACGCCTCTCAACCCTTGACGGGTCAGCTTGCGCAGGAATTCCGTCCAGATCGGCCCGGCCTCGGACGTGCCGATTTCCAGCCCCAGCACTTCCCGGCGTCCATCCGTTTTAGCACCGACGGCAATGATGGCCGCCACGGATACGATGCGGCCATCATTGCCTTACTTTGAGGTAGGTGGCATCGATCCAGATGTACGGCCATTCGCCCTCGATGGGGCGATCGAGGAAGGCTTTGACCTTGATGTCGATCTCCTCGCAAAGCCGCGACACCTGGCTCTTCGAGATGCCAGACATGCCCATGGCCTTGACCAGATCATCGACAGAACGTGTCGAGATGCCTTGGATGTAGGCTTCCTGGATGACGGCCGTCAGAGCTTTTTCGGCCATGCGACGCGGCTCAAGGAAGCTTGGGAAATAACTGCCGGTCCGTAGCTTTGGAATCCGCAGCTCCACGGTGCCTGCCCGCGTTTCCCAATCGCGGTCGCGATAGCCGTTGCGCTGGGCGAGACGAAGCGCAATCTTCTCGCCATAGCCCGCACCAGTCGTAGCGCCAACTTCCACGGCCATGAGCTTCTCGGCGGCAAAGCCGATCATCTCGCGCAGCAAATCGGCATCGGCGCTCTTCTCAACAAGCGAGCGCAGGTTCATCATATCGTTGGTCATCGGTGGTGTCCTTCAGGTTGGTCATAAGCAACCCGACCCTATCGGAAATCACCGATGGCTATGAAACCAAGCTACACCACGCGCTGGGACACGATCCGGATGAGAGAAACGGCGGGCGATCGAGCATGCTACTGCCCGATTTACCTATGAGTGGCGCAGCCGTCGGAAAAACACACGTTAAAAGATCGTAATGTGGCGGTCGAGAGCTCGGGGACTTGAGGTATTTTTCAGGCGGAAGAATACCGTGAGAACTTTTTCCTGCAGATGTATTTCAACGAACAAGTGCAGGACTGCGCGTGCTTTGATTTGCTACTTCATGCTCCGGCCGCCTAGCACAGCGAACGAAACCGTTCTCATTGAAAATTCCTATGGGTTTTGCCAAGCATTTCCGATTGGACAAGATTGGCGCGTCGTCCAAGATGGCGATGGAAAGAATGGAGGCTTTCCGTGCTCGGCTTGGGAGGGTCGCACATCATCTTTTTTAGATTGCTATTGAACAGCTGGTGGATCGTGGCCTGTCTGCATTGCGAGGCCGACATTCGTTCATTCGGCCCGCGATTGTATAGGAGCGCTGTTGTCGATGACACCTGCCCCTTGTCGGCCTGAATCCAGATAACTGCGAGACGGCACGAGTAAGCTGGTCGTTTCACCTCATCTTACACGTTCAGGACAGCAAATTTTCGGCGCCTGATGTTGACCAATAACTACTGATCACTGGAACGGGAGGATACTATGAGATCACTAAAAGACTACGCATCGACCCTGCTGCTTGGCATCGCTCTATCAGCGGGCTGCAGCGCCTTGGGTCATGCTTCCGATGATAGCTACGTCGCCACGGCCGGTGAAGCCGTCGTCAAGACGGCTCAGGGCGAGCTTCAGGGTTTTCGCGATCGCGGCGTCTATACCTTCCGCGGCGTTCCTTACGCCAAGGCGGCGCGTTTCATGGCTCCGACGGCGCCAGATGCATGGAGTGGGATCAGGCTCGCTACCAACTATGGTGCCGTCTGCCCGGTACCGGAGATGACAGCGGTCTCAACCGACGAGCAGTTCAATCCCCACCGGTATCTGCCGGCGAGCGAAAATTGCCAGTCGTTGAATATCTGGACACCGGAGGCAAGCGGCGAAAAGAAGCGTCCTGTGCTGGTCTTTCTGCATGGCGGCGGTTTTACCAACGGATCGTCGATCGAAGGCGAGGGTTATGATGGCCGGAATTTCGCCGATCTCGGTGATGCGGTCGTCGTGACGCTCAACCACCGTCTGAACGTTCTGGGTGCGCTCGATCTGAGCGCCTTTGGTGACCGTTACAAAGCATCCTCCAACCCAGGCATGCGCGACATTGTTGCCGCGCTGCAATGGGTACACCAGAACATCAACATGTTCGGGGGCGATCCGGCCAATGTCACGATCATGGGTCAGTCGGGCGGCGGCGGCAAAGTCCGCACGCTGATGGGGATTGCTGATGCCAAGGATCTGTTTGCCAAGGCGATCGTCATGAGCGGAACCGGATCGAGTGCAGCGAACCCGAAAGATGTTTCTACCGCCATCGCCAAGCACACGCTCGAAAATCTGGGACTGACGGCGGAAACCGTGGCGCAGATCGAAACCACACCCTATCCGGCGCTGCTTGCGGCCAGTATGAAAGCGCTGAAACAGACCGAGGCCGACGGGCTCGGCAAGGCCATCAGTTGGCGTCCGAGTGTCGACGGCTCCTTCATTCCGGCCGATCCCGTCACCGAGGGCTGGCAGAAATATTCCAGCGACAAACCCCTGATGATCGGCAACGTCATGGAGGAGACCACCACGGTCATCGGCAACAACAACTCCGCGCTCTATGCCGACAACTGGACCAAATGGAGCAAGGATCAGGTGCTGTCGAAGCTGACTGAGAAATTCGGAACCAAGGCGCAGGGCATTGCCGACGCCTGGCAGGCTGCCTATCCACGCGACCCGCTGTCGCGGGTCCTGGTCTTCGCCAATGCCACCCGAACCGGGGTTCTGGGCGCGGCAGACGTGAAGGTCAAATCGGGCGCTGCACCTGTCTTCGTCTATCTCTACAAATGGAACCCGCCAGTCCTCGATGGCATTGCCGGCGCGTGGCATGTCTCCGATGTTCCCATGGCCCTCTACAATGCCGATCGCACACCGCAGTCGTTTGGCGGCGGCGAGGCCGCACGGTCGATGTCGTTCGATATGGCCCGCTCCTGGATCAACTTCATGCGGACGTCGAACCCCTCGAATCCCGGGATTCCGGACTGGACATCCTATACGCCGGAAAACGGCGCAACGATGCTGTTCGACGACTACAGCATTCTCGGACGCCAGCACGACAAGGCCTTGCTCGAGCTGATGGGAAATCCGAACAAGTCGTGATCAGTAAAGGCTGGCGCCCCACAAGGCGCCAGCTTCACGCTCGGCCGGACGTCGAATTTCTCGTGACATAAGCGGCTCAAAACCGCGCAAGCGACGCTCACATGCCGAGGACCAGATAATCCATCCGCTCAAGGACTTTCGCGGTCACCGTTTCAAAGGCCGATATTTTCGGGTCGACCACGCCCCGGCGGGATGCCGTGAACAGCCGGCCGTTTTCAATCCGCGGGTTGGAGGCCAACAGCTGCATCGTTCCTTCACCGACGTGACGCGCCGCCATTCTGACCGGCAGGACCGCACAGCCCAGCCCTGAAGCCACCAGTTCGGCAATCACGGCAACACTGGTGCAACTGCTGACATTGGCGGGCTGCATCCCGGCATTGGCGAACCAGTAGGTCATCTGCCGGTACATCGCGGACGGCGATGGATTGCAGATGATCGCCCTGTCCCAAATGTCTTTTGGCGCGACGGCGCCGTCGATCTTCCAGATGGAAGGCGCGACCCAACTGGTCGGTTGTGACCCAAGCGGCTTGAGCGCCAGTCTTTCGTGCCCGATCGGACTGAGGAGAACGGCGACGTCGAGCCCATCGTCGACCAGGGCCGACTCCAGCGTCGTGCTGGTGGAGACGACCCATTCCGGCACCAGCGCCGGGTGGTCCTGCAGCAGGCCGGCAAGCAGTGGCGCCAGGCAGTTGACCGCAAATCCCTCCGCCAGACCGACCCGGATCGTCCCGGCAATCCCCTCGCCTGCCGCAGGCTCATGGATGGCCCTGATCTGCGCCATGATCGCGGTGGCACGCGGCAGAAAGGCCCGACCCTCTGCTGTCAGCACCATGCCCTTGCTCGACCTTTGCAGCAAGTCGCTGCCGACGGCGTCGCGCAAATCTTTCAATCGCAGCGAGATCGACGGCTGGGCCAGATGCAGATGATTAGCCGCCCGTTGCGCAGAGCCCAGCTCGACCGTCCAGAAGAATGCTTCGATCTGCGCTAGAGTTATCCGCGACATTGGAAATTCCTATATTATTCCGCTCAGAAAACTCATTTGGTTTGTCAAAGTCAATAACGCATAACGCTATGTGGAGCGTGACCGGTCGGGAGCCGGCGCATGGAGGAGAGCAAGATGGACGAGCGTAAAGACATTATCTCCAAGGCGGCGCGGCGCATCCTGCCGATCTTGATGCTGTGTTACTTCGCGGCCTTTCTCGATCGCGTCAATATCGGCTTTGCCGCACTGACGATGAACAAGGACCTCGGCTTTTCAGCTTCGGCCTTTGGTTTCGGGGCCGGTATTTTCTTTCTCGGTTACGTGCTCTGCGAACTGCCGAGTAACCTGATCCTGGCACGCGTCGGTGCGCGCCGTTGGATCGCGCGCATTCTGGTCAGCTGGGGCATCCTTTCGGCCGCCACGGCCTTCGTGTGGAGCCCGTCAAGCTTCTATATTGTTCGAATTCTGCTCGGCGCCGCGGAAGCCGGGTTCTTCCCCGGCATGATCTTCTATATGACGCTCTGGTTTCCCAAGGCCTATCGCGCCCAGATGTTTGCAACCTTCAACATTGCCGTTCCGCTTGCCTCGATGATCGGCGCCCCGGCATCCGGCCTGATCGTCGAGCACCTAAACGGCGTCGGCGGGCTTTTCGGCTGGCAGTGGATGTTTTTGATCGAAGCGCTTCCGGCTATCATCATGGGCCTGGTCGTGTTGTTCTGCTTGCCCGATTCACCAACGACCGCGACATTCCTGACCCCGAAAGAGCAAGATTGGCTGGTGTCGCGCCTTGATGGCGAGCGCCAGACGCAAGAAACGGTCGAGCACTTTTCGGTTCCCAAGGCGCTGTTCGATCCGCGCGTGCTGTTGATGTGCTTCATCGCCGTCGGACTGGTCATGGGTACCACGGGGATCGCTATCTGGATGCCGCAGTTCATCAAGCAGTTCGGCCTGAGCAATCTGCAAACCGGCTGCGTGACCGCCATTCCGGCGCTGTTCACCGTTTTGGCGATGATCCTGGTCGGTCGCCATGCCGACAAGACGGGCGAGCGGGTGTGGCACGCAGCCGGACCGTTCCTCGCCAGCGCTGTCGGCTTTGCGCTCGCAGCCTTTTCCAGCAATCCGATCTTCGGACTGATTGGCCTGACGATCGGTGCTGCGGGCATTGGCGGCGCATCTCCGAATATCTGGATCTTCCCATCGACGCTGCTCACCGGCACAGCCGCGGCAGCCGGCATCGCGCTGATCAATTCGGTCGGCAGCACAGGCGGGTTTTTCGGCCCGTCGGTCATCGGTTGGGTGCGCGATGCCACCGGCAGTTTTCAAGGGTCGCTGCTGTTTCTGTCGATTTCCATGGCGATCACCGCCGTCGCCATCCTGGTTCTCGGTCGCAGCATGAAAGAGCTGCTGCGGCCCAAACCCGAACTTGGCCAAACGCGAGCAGCTTCATGAATATCACGCATGTCAAACTTCACCTTCTCTCTGCCCCGCTTTCGGAACCGATCGGCAATGCCCTGATGTTCTTTGCCAGCCGCGACACGCTTCTGGTGGAGATCGTTGCAGAGAGCGTGTCTGGCTGGGGCGAGGCCTGGGTTTCGCCTGCAGCGGCAGCAAAGCTGATCGAGAGCAACCTCGCCGGCTGCGTTCTCGGCCAGAATCCATCGCATATCGGCCGTCTCTGGCAACAGATGCGCGAGGCCGCCGGCGGCGACGCCGGCATGGCGGCAGTGGCTGCCATGGATATGGCTCTGCACGATCTGATGGCACGCCTTTATGGCGTACCGCTGTCGACATTGCTGGGCGGCGCCCTGCGCGACACCGTCGCTGCCTATGCCAGCGGACCATTCTTCAAGCCGGAAGGCCACCCGTATCGCGACTTCAAGCGTGAGATTGACGGCTACGTCACCCAGGGATTTCAGGCGTTCAAACTGCGCAGCGGCTTCAATCCGGTCGATGATGCCGCCGCCGCCATCTCCGCGCGACAGCAGATCGGCAAGACCGCAGCGCTGATGATCGATTTCAACCAGTCCGTCACCCCGCGCAATGCGATTGCCACCGCAATCCGGATGGAGGAGGCAGACCTACTCTGGATCGAGGAGCCGGCAAGCCCGCAGGATCTGCACGGCTATGACCTTGTTGCCGGGCACATCAAGCCGGCGATTGCGGGCGGTGAGACTTTTCGCTCCGCCGCGGCATTCCTGCCGTTCCTGACGCGCGGGTCTCTCGATGTCCTGCAGCCCGACATTGCCATCTGCGGCGGCCTGACCGGCGTCGGCCGGGTGGCAGCGCTGGGCGAGCTCTTTGATCGTCCGGTGATCCCGCATGTCTGGGGCAGCACCATCAATTTCCACGCAGCGCTGCATCTGACGGCGACGCTTTCCCCGCACCGTGCCGGCCCGGCCCAGGCCTTTCCCTATCTCGAATATGACGTCGGACCCAACCCGCTGCTGGAGCTGGCCGGACGTCCAGCCTTGAACGGAGATGGAAGCGTCACCGTGCCGACTGGACCAGGCCTTGGTATTGTAATTGATCCCAAGCTGATCGCACGCATTACTGTTGCCAGGCAGGACCTGCACAAGTGATGCTGAATGCAGCTGTCCAGCATCAAATCTTTGAATTCCGGTCACGCCGGATGCGCCAGTGCGCATCGCCACCCTGCCCCTTGAGGAGATTAACCATGAACAACCTAAAAATCACTGCAGTCATCGCATTCGCGTCGATGGCGTTGATCGGCGGCCAGTCAGGCCGCGAACATGCACAAGCCCCGCCATGAGACCCATCAGCAGAAATGCGTCGTCAAGGCGGTCAAGCACATGGTGCACGGCCATGTCGTGATCAAGAAGGAACGCGTCTGCCGTTAAAGGCATTCTGATCGCAATAGCTTCGGGTGGCCGCAGGAAACTGCGGCCACTTTTCGTTGTCGGTTCCAAAAGCGCTTCATCCGCCGTGGAAGCAATACAGGCTTTGGTTCGCACTGGCATGGCGACGCACATTGGCCTTATCTGCAGACCGCGCAGGCTAACAGATGCTCAACCACCGATTTTGACAGTTTCTGTCAGTGCTTCAGGTAGTCCGTGACCAGCCCGGAAATGCCCCCGGCAATTCCGCTTTCGGCGCAACCCGGCTTCAGCCGCGAGCCCAACACCTGAAAGCTCTGGTGGCCAAAAGACTCGTCGTCGGGAATATATCCCGAAGCAGCTTTTCCGTTGGCCAGCGTGACGAACATCGTCTTGGTCAGCGGCGACTCCTGTTTTACGCGCAGGCCGATCCGGCTGTAGATCTCGGCATTGGCCGTCGTCAGCGCCGTGTCGCCGATGCCCAGAACGCCGAGCCGGATATCGACATTCGGGCCATCCTCATATTTGCCTTCGGTGCCTTCGCGAGCATTGTCCAGCCGTTTGCGGCCAGGGCAGGACAGGATGGTCTGCTTGCCCCAGATGTCGGCGTCCGCCAACCGTCCCTCGGTGTGGCTCATCACGCGAATGACCTCTTCGCCGAGGACTATACCCAGCGCCTGCATGTAGTCGGCCATGTCGTGGGCAACCTTCTGGTCCAGCTTTCCATAGGGAACCTTGTTGTCCCGGAGCGGTGCCTCGACCGCTTCGCGTGTCAGTTCATAGCCAGTGATCTTGACGCCGGTGACGGAAGCAAGCGCATTGGTACCGGCGCGCAGCCAGCGCGGGTTCTGGTCGCCGGAGGCGCCCTGGCTGAAGACGGTGACCATCTCGTCGCCGAATGCCTGTTCGACGTGACGGCTTGTCGCATCGGAAAAATCGCCGGTCACGACACCGCTGAGATAGCCGTTCACCGGATGCATGGCATAATTGACATAGGCCGCAATCGGCTGGCCGTCCGGCTTGACAAAGGACAACACACCGACCGTCTTGTCGGACGATGCCTTCAGGTTTGCCGCCTGCGTCCAGCGGCTGGTCTGCGGGTCGATGGCATCGCGATTGACATTGAGGTCGGCGGCTCCGGTCGCGTAGCCAACCAGCGCGGGTTGCAGGTTCAACAAAGCCGTCTTCACGGCATCGGCTATGACATTGGCTGCAAAATCGTTGGCGTAACGCGGCGTGGATCCTGTCGGCGGCGGGCCAGCAGGCCTGTCGCTGTGGATATGGGTGGGCGAAATGATGATGTTTTCAACCGGGGTGCCAAGCTCGGCCGCGACCCGCTTGCTGGCATCGGCCCAGACCGGCTCTTCGATGCCGCCGAGATCGGCACCGATCAGAGCGGCCCGGGTGGTTCCGTTGTCGATGACGATCGCACGAATATAAAGCTTTTCGTGCTCATACTCGTTCATCGGCGGGTAAGCCGGATTGACCGGCGGGGTGATATCGACGCGTGCCGTTCCGACCCGCAGTTTGCCGCTAGCCGTCTCGGCCAGGACCTCGCCGGACAAACCCGTGGTCGCGACTAGTGCCGCGATCAGCAATTTGGTTGTGTTCATGATTCAATCCTTCTGTTGACGATGCATTCAGACGAGCCAACGGCCAGATGACCCGTTCGTCGAAAGCTGTCGGATAACCGCAACACCGACCAAGCGCTGCGATCTGCCAAGACGAGATGTCGCGACTATTTTGAAAGGTCAGCCGGCTTCAGACCCTGCACCTTCATCACCGCCTCCCGATTGAAACGATCACGTTCCGGATAGGGTGTCCCCTTCACCGGATAGGCGTAGCCGTCGTGGAAGCGGATAAAACTGCCACCGTCCTTGACGGTGGTTTGCGGCCATTTAGGCAGGCTGGCGCCGTTCGGATCGCCGGATTTGACGAAGTTGGCGAGATAGGACGACATTATGTCGGCCATGCGGAAGTCG
The DNA here is from genome assembly GCF_002915175.1 of Agrobacterium rosae. Taxonomy (GTDB): domain Bacteria; phylum Pseudomonadota; class Alphaproteobacteria; order Rhizobiales; family Rhizobiaceae; genus Agrobacterium; species Agrobacterium rosae. The sequence continues at coordinate 32,507 of NZ_NXEJ01000012.1, forward strand.
GCATCCGTCCAGCTGCGCTGCCCCGGCTGATTGCGCAGCGAATTAAAGAAATACCACAGATCCGACGAATGGAATGATCCATAGAACTCCGAATCCCGTCCCGGCGGTGCGTGGTTGAAGTAGAAGGTATAGACGTTCAGGTCTTTGTTGCGAGCCTTGGCGATCTCGGCCGAAAGAATGAACCCTTGCAGATTGAAGTCCGTCCGGGCGCGCAAGGATTTTCGATAGGCGTCGCGCGGATCGGATGGGCGGTAGATGTTTTTCCAGCCGTCGTCATAGCCGATCTTCCTCATCGCCTGGCCGAGTTCGGCCGCCGTCATCGTCCTGTCGGGGCCACCTTGAAGCGAAGTGTATTCGTCTGACGTGCCGCCCATCATGATGTCAAAGCCTTCGAGCGCTCCGGGCTTCAGCAGATCGACGGACGCATCGGTAAAGACATAGCCATCGATCGTATGCTGCGCGGTGCCGTTGGTTGCCTGATGCAGGGCTTCGTACAGCTGCGTCTTTCCGTCGGTCGCCTTCTTTGCAATGAAATCCTCCGTTGGAATGGCCCTGAGGTCGGCAAGGCTCATCGGCTTGCCGAACACCTCGGCTATCCCCTTGGCATTGGCGGTCTCGCGCTCGGGGAGTTTCGACATCGGCGATGGGAAGAATCCCGTCGACCCGCTTTCGATCACCGCGCGGTGAAAAAGCTTCTTGGCAAGTGGTGAACGCAGGAGCATCGTGGTGTTGCGGGCGCCGGCGGACTGACCACCGACCGTGACATTGCGCGGATCGCCGCCAAACCCGGCAATATTGTCGCGCACCCACTGCAAGGCCTTGATTTCGTCAAGCACCGCATAATTGCCCGAAACCTTGTTCGGGCTTTCGGCCGAAAGTTCCGGAAGCGAGAGATAGCCGAGCGCGCCGGTGCGGTATTGCAAGGAGACGACGATGATCCCCTTGGCCGCGAGCTTGGAGGCATAGAACTCAATCTCGGAGGCATAGCCGTGGTGATTGCCCCCGCCATGGATCCAGACATAGACCGGCAGTTTTTCACCGGTCGTCCTGGCCGGGGTCCAGACGTTGAGATTGAGCCCGTTTTCGCTGGCCTTCGGCATAAAGGCCGGGTCGTAATAGAATTCGTCGCCCCAGAAGGCGCCCGTCGGATTGCCGTTGACGTCCTGAAGCACCTGGTCGCCCCAGCTGTCGGCGGTGCGCACGCCGTCCCAGGGCGTAACCGGCTGCGGTGGGCGGAAGCGGTTCTCGCCGCCGGTCGGCCCGGCAAAGGGCAGGCCCTTAAACACCTGCACGCCGGGCACGTCGGTGCCAACACCGCGCACCGAGCCACCTTCGATCTTTACCGTCTCGACGGCGATAGCGGATTTGGCTTGCGCGCTCATTGCCGGGACCAAAAAGATCGGCAGCACGCCGAGTGCCAGAATCGCGGTGCCGGTGCGCAGTCTCTTTGCGAAAGCGGGTCGTGTTCTGCCGCGATCGCCGTCTCTTCTATCCTGTTGCATTTTATCTCCTCCCTGTTGAAAACCGTGCTCCGAAAACTCGAGGCACCTGCATGATCGGGCACCGCCCAATTCTCATTTCGATCCGTTACCGGATCCCGTGCGACCCCTGCCGCGCCCGTGCGAAACGTGATCCATGCCGGAACTCTGTCCCACCTGATCCTCCGATCGCTGCGGACGGGCGCGCAGGTTGCCGGAGAGCGCGCCAAGCGACTCCGGCGTGATCAGGCCCAGGGCCCCCGCGACATGCCACCAGCCGTGATCGGCCTGGCGAACAATGGTGCATTCCGCACTCACGCCCATGTGCAGCCCCTCAAGTGAATGGCCGACCGCGATATGCGCGACTTCTTCCGGAAGGCCGACCATCAGACAGACATGCATGCCGAACACCGAATGCCGGAATGTCGGCGCACCGGATTGCGCGGGACACTCCGCCCAGCGCTTTCGGTTGGCGGGATCGAATTCGTAGGGCTTGCCGACATCGTGACAGGCCGCCCCGGCCAGGAGAATGCTCCAGTCGATCTGCGTCTGCGGATAGGCCTGCTCGAATTCCAATGCGATAGCGCGGGTGTAGCGCATCACACCGCGGATATGATCGGCCTGCGTTCCCTGAACGAGCACAGGCGCGCCGGGATTGCCTTCTGGCGGGATCTCGGTGATGCGCGAAAAATCGGAACAGCAGAGCGCATAGCTCCAGGCCTCCACCACCTTGTCCTGCATGTCGATGTCCGGGATGAGCGCGATCTCCGGAAAATCACTGATCACCATTTTCCGTATCGCGTCGGTAATCGGTCGTCTTGGGGTGGCGTAGTGGTAGGTCATCTCGGTTCCAGTCGCTGTCAACGTCGCTTGGCACATCCCCCTCAGGATGCAGAGTTGCGGAATTCCGGTTCGATCGGCTTGCGGCTGAGGGACAAGGTTGCGATCGCGCCGCAGACCAGCAGCAATGCTGCAATCCGGAAGGCCCAGGTGTAGCCACCGGTCGCCGACACGACATAGCCGGTGATGATTGGCGCGATCAGGCCGAACAGGTTCCCACCCAGCGCGGTGATGGCGATCACGCGGGAAACGTCGCGCGGATTGCGCAGCAGATCGCTCGCCAGGGTGAAATTCAAACCGGCCCCTGTCGTCGATCCGGTCAGCACCAGGGTCAGCACGGCCAGCAGCTGCCAGAGGTTGTCGACCACGGGCGCAAGAAGGATCAGCAGCGACAACAGGGCCATGGCGGCCACGAAATAGCGCCGCTTGCCGGCCTGGATCGATGTCGAGGACAGGATCCTGTCACTGGACCAGGCAATTATTAGGCCAAATACCATCGTCAGCAGATAGGGCGCTGCCGTCAGGTAACCGGTGTTCATGGTCGAGAGTTCGCGCGTTGACTGCAAAAAAGTCGGTAGCCAGGTGAGGAACAGATAAGCCGTATAGACTAGGCAAGCCTGCGTGAGTACCAGGCCCCAGATGCTCGTCTGTGCCAGCAGATAGCGCAGCGAGGACGGCGCCGGATAATCCGCAGATGCCACGGCGCTGTCGCCATTGCGCTCAGCGGTTATCTTTTCGCGTTCCGCTGCAGACAGCCAGCGCACCGCCTCGGGCGCGCCATACCAGTAGATCCACGCGGCGAGCCAGATGAAACCGAGAATGCCGAGCAGGACAAAGGATGTGCGCCAGCCAACCGAGCTGACCAGGGCTGCGGTGACGATCGCGCCGATCGCAGGACCTGCCGAGGAGCCGCCATTGAACAGGGTGGTGACCAGACCGCGTTCCTTTTCCGGAAACCAGTCGCGGATGATGCGCCCGCAGGCCGGAAAGGTCGAAGCCTCGCTGGCGCCCATCACCAGACGGGCTGCCAAAATCGAGATGAACCCTGTTGTCATGGCCGTGACTGCGGTAGCGGCAGACCAGACGGCGATGCCGCCGCCCACCATGCGCTTGGCCCCGACCTTTTCCACCAGCAGCCCGATGGGAATCAGGCAGACGACATAGGTCCAGAGAAAGCCGGAAAACAGGTAACCCATCTGGATCGGTGAGAAGCCGAACTCGGCTGCTATCTCCTTGGAGGCAACCGACAGCGCAATCCGGTCCATGTAGTTGATGATGACTGCTGTAAAAATCAGCAGCGCGATCCAGTAGCGCCGGTTGTGCATGTACTCTCCCCCCTGAACTGCGGCGGAATCTCCCAATTCCGCACTTCGACACTGTTGTTTCAGTGGCGCAACTTGTCCAATGAGTTCTTTCGGCGATAACGAATAGGAAAATTCAATGAGTGGATGGCCAATGGCAGGCGGCCGTGGCACTTTGGGCATGCAAGCTGACGTGAGCCGATGACAGGGACACAGACATGAGCCGTTGGTCGATACCGGAACTCGAAGCGTTTTTCTGGACCGCCGAACTGGGCAGCGTGCAAAAGGCGGCCGACCGTCTGCATGTCACCCAGCCGACCTTGTCGCTGCGGTTAAAGCAACTTGAGACGAAACTGCCGTCGCCGCTATTTGTACGCCACGGCAGAGGACTGAAGCTGACGCGCGATGGCCACACCTTTCTCAGCCACGTGAAAATCGTGCTCGATGCCTGCGGCGAGCTGGAGAAATCATCCCAGGCAACCGATATTGCCGGCAGCCTTCGGATCGGCCTGGCCGAGGGCTTTGCCGTCGCCTGCATGGCCGGCGTGCTGTCGTCGCTGGAGTCCGACTTCCCTCTGCTGAGGCCGGAATGGACGGTGGCGACCAGTTCCGGACTGGAACAGGCGCTGGCCGACAGTGAACTCGACGTCGCCATCCTGGTGGACCCCATCGGTCTGCGCGATATCAGGCTGTCGGCCCTGGGGGTCCAGAAAAACAGTTGGGCTGCCGCCGCAAAATTCCGCGGAAAGATCAAGGGCACGCCGGCGGAACTGGCACAGCAGACGATCATCACCACCCCACCACCGACGGCAATGTACCGCGCGACGATCGGCTGGTTTGCCGAAGCAAAGGTCACGCCGGACCGGATCTGCCTCTGCTCCAGTCTGAACGCCGCCATGCAACTCGTGGCATCCGGCTTGGGCTTTGGGGTGTTTCCGACCAAGATGATCCAAGCCTATCCGGCGGCCGGCGCTATTTCCATGCTTTCATCGATCCCGCAACTGGTCGATGGCCGCGTATTCGTGGCCGATCGCGCCACCGCAGACCAGTCGCGAACCTACGCGCTTCTCAAAAGCATCGAGAACGCCACCGACAAGATCGGTTACTTCCGGTCTCAGGAGCGAGGTTCGATATAACGAGTTTATTTATCATGGAGCCGATTTTCCGTGAACCTAAAGCAGGCCACCTCACATCGTGACATGGTCTGCTTCATTGTTGCACGACTCCAGCCAATCGTCTTTACACGAGATAGCGCTTGAACCAGGCGATCGTGCGATCCCAGGCGAGATTGGCTGCCGCCTCGTCGTAACGCGGCGTTGAATCGTTGTGGAATCCATGATTGACGCCGGGGTAGACGTGGGCCTCGTAGGTCTTTCCTGCCGCCTTCAGCGCCGTTTCATAGGCAGGCCAGCCATCGGTGATTCCCTTGTCCAGTTCGGCATAATGCAGAGCACTGGCGCCTTGATGCGCTCGACGTCTTCCGCCCGAGGCTGACGTCCGTAAAAGGGAACGGCTGCGCCTAGCTCTGGAAAGGCCACGGCCGCGGCATTGGCGACGCCGCCGCCATAGCAAAATCCGGTGATCCCGACCTTGCCCGTGGTCAGGTCATGGTGCATCAGAAATTTGATCGCTGCGAAAAAGTCGTTCATCAGCTTTTCGGGGTCAACTTTCTGCTGCAGTTCGCGGCCTTTCTCATCATTTCCGGGGTAACCGCCGACCGAACTCAGGCCATCCGGCGCCAAGGCGATGAATCCGGCTTTGGCGACGCGGCGCGCCACGTCTTCGACATAGGGGTTCAAGCCTCTGTTTTCGTGCGCTACCACCACGGCTGGCACCTTGCCGATGGTTTTTGCCGGGCGCACCAGATAGCCGCGGACATTGCCGTTCCCCTGAGGAGACGGATAGGTAATGTATTCGGCGTTGATATCCGGATCGGTGAACTCCACCTGCTGCGCCAGCGCATAATCGGGGCTCATGGACGCCAGGATCGCCGCGGCGGTCAGGCCACCAATCGCGAATTTGGCCGCGCGGTCCAGAAACTCACGCTTTGTAATCTTACCATGCGCCTAATAATCGTAAAGTTCGAGAATTTCGGGATGAAAATCCTTGGCGGTGAGACGGGTCATATAAAATGCTCCTTTGGCACCGGCCGTTCGGCCCAAATTCAGTCATCCAAGGCAAACATCGGTTAGGTTGTTATCCGCCAATGCTGCGCACTGGTGCAAGCAGATCTATCTGCTACACGCTGCTACAAGTTCGCCGTGTAAGTTGTTTGCGTCCAATAAATTATACTTGAAGATGCAGGCTGGCGCTTTGCATCGCAATTCGGCGCGTCCACCGCGTGCTGCTGCCTGCCCGGATTTCCCGGCGAATACGCCCCCTATGACCGTCGATATGATCGTGGATCGGCGATATCGCCAGCTAATCATTGATAAAACCTATGTCAAAACTGTCAAAATCCTGATTAGACAGGCTGCTCCTAATCGACACAAATAGGCGTTTGGGAGGAGTTGAGTGGATGTGAGGGGGTTCCGTCGGAGGCAAGAGATTTGCCAAGTCTTTGCGCGATGAGGGTCGATGTATCCATGGATGCAGCATCGGCGGCCGATGGAACAACGGGTGCGACGATACACGCGCCGCGGTCTCGCATTTGAATATCAACGTAATTCCTTGACCGGCTCAAGGTGCCTTTCTTTGGAAACGCGCCACAGCAACGCCATACAAAGGGAGAAACCACATGAAAGCTGCGAGCCTTGCCATCATACTCGGCCTGGTGCCGCTACCCGCCCTGGCGCAGGCAACCACTGCACCTGCAGCGGTTCCGGCAGATCCGGCGGCAAAATCGGAAAAATTCCGTTCCCAATATATCCGCCTGAGCGACGACACCGAAGGCTTGCTGTTGGAGCCGTTGATTCCCGCCCCGGATGCGCGCATCGCCTTCGTCTTCTCCCATCCCAATCGCGACAATGCCGATGCGCCGCCGGAGGATTTCCTGCCGAGCATTTCGCGGGGCATCGCCTATCTGCGCAAACTTCCCGGCATTGAAAAGGTCGTCCTGCTGGCCCATAGCGGCGGCACCCATATGGGCACGCTCTATGAAAACGTCGCCGAACATGGCCCGGCCGCCTGCCAAGGCCCTGAGAAGATCGTTCCCTGCAACGGTAAGCACATCTCCGGTCTGGAAAAACCGGATGGCTTCATCCTGCTCGATCCGACACTGGGCGCCGCTCATCAGATGAGTGCGGTCGATCCGGCGGCGGGCGAAAAGGGCCGCGACGCAGCGCTCGACATGTTTGCCAGGGAAAACGGTTATGACATCGACGGCAAAAAAGCGACCTATACGCCGGACTTTGCCAAGCGTTTCTATGCCGCGCAGGCAGCCCGCAACAACCAGATCGTCGATCAGGCGGTCGAACGTCTTAAGTTGATAACGGTGGGCAAGGGCGAATTTTCCAATGACGAGCCCTTTCTGGTCAAGGGTGTTGGCATCCGCGCGCTTGGCGCGCGGCTCTACCAGCCCGATCTCAGCTTTGCCGCCCATACCAGGCAGCCCCATACTTTGATCCATGCCGATGGAAGCCGGACGCAGGAGATCGTCAAATCGGTCCGTCCATCGGCCGGCGGCAAGCAGGTGCTCGGCATGTTGAACGAACTCGGAGCCATGAACTACTCGACAACGGTTCGCAGCTTCCTGGCCAACTCTGCAATACGGGTAAAACCGGATTTCGCGTTTACTACCGACGACATCGAGGGGATCGACTGGGCCTCCTCCTACACCTCGACGCCATCCAATGCCGAGGGCGTGACGGTCCCGTCGCTGGTTCTGACCATGAGTTGCCACTATCTCGTTGTTCCCGGCGAGGTAATCTATGATCATCTCGGCGCAAAAGACAAAACCTATGCCTCCGTCGAAGGCGCCACCCATCTCTTCCAGCCCTGCAAGCCGGAATATGGTGACACGAAAAAACAGGTGTTCGACTTTGTCAGCGAATGGGTGTCAAAGCCTGGGCGGCTGTGACTGGGTGAACCCCTGACGGCGGCGCAGTCGCGTAAGCGGGATAATTACGCGACTGCGCCGCTCCAGATCGGACGGAACGTTGTGTAAAACTTCTGGACGGGCGGCGAACGAGTGCCGCCAGCCCGTGTCAGGATGCCAAGCCGACGGCAGAGCATCGGGCTGACGATCGGCCGAAACACTATGTTGGTGTGGAATTGGTGCACGGATCAAATTTCAACATTTTTCATCTATGCGGCAGGGATCGAAACTCGTTTGATTGGTCCAGCATGCCGCACAAACATAAACGCCACTCGCCGCCATCACATCGGTAAAATGAAGTTCAAGGTGACAAACTGGGTGGAGTATGAGGCAGGCCTTCGTCGTTGTGGCAGCATGACCCTTTGGATATCTTTGATAACCTGTTCGGCGGGAGAATTCGGCGGCTCAAATTTTGTCTCATCCTCGCTTCCTTTGATGTGAGCTACGATGAGGCGAAAGCCCTCTCTTCTCAAATGAATAAATTTTGTATCAGGGGCGTTGATGTCGAACACGCGCGACCATGATGTTGATGCCCTCCGCCCAATCTTGTAGAGAAGATTGGGCGGAAGCTGCTTCAACAAGGCCTGTAGACAGGTTTCAGATCAGACTTTTTAGAACTCTTCCCAGCTATCGGCCCTTGCGGCGGTATTGCCACGCACGGCGTTAGAAACGCGTGCGATCAGACGTCTTGCCGGAGACGCCACAGGTAGTGTTACCATTTCTCTGCGAGGACCGGTGGCTGCATGTGTTGAACCAATCTCGAATCTGGCGATCAGCTGGAATAGTGCCTCCGCTTCCCTGGCGAGAGAATGGCTTGCCGCCGTCGATTCCTCGACCATCGCGGCATTCTGCTGAGTGCCCTGGTCCATGGTGTTGACGGCAGTGTTAATTTCCCGCAAGCCGGTCGCCTGTTCCTTCGCGCCTTCGACGATCGCCGTAACGTTGGTGCTGACACCCTGCACCTGCGCGACGATCTGTTGCAGAGCTTTGCCCGTTTCCGTCACCAGTTCGACGCCGTTTTTGACCTGTGTACCCGATTTGCCGATCAGAGCCTTGATCTCTTTCGCAGCCTTCGCGGAGCGCTGTGCAAGTTCGCGAACTTCCTGTGCGACGACGGCAAAGCCTTTGCCCGCCTCGCCCGCTCTGGCGGCTTCTACGCCGGCATTCAGAGCAAGCAGATTGGTCTGGAAGGCGATCTCATCGATGACACCGATGATGTTGGAAATCTCATTCGACGACGTCTCGATCTCGTGCATGGCGGTGACAGCTCTGCTAACCACCTCACCTGAGTGCTCCGCCGAATGACGCGTCTGCTGGACCATTTTGCCGGCCTCTTCGGCGCGCCTGCTTGAGTCGGTGACCGTCGTCGTTATCTGCTCTAGTGCCGCTGCTGTTTGCTCGACCGATGCTGCCTGCTGTTCCGTCCGTTTCGAAAGATCGTCGGCCGCCGCGCGGATCTGGTTAGAGCCGGCTGCAATTGCCTGCGCATTCTGGCCAACGCGCCGCATGGCGTCTTCTAGCTTTGCGACGGCGTCATTGAAGTCGAGGCGGACTTGATCAAGCCGGTCTGCAAAGGTTTCGGTAATCCTGTAGTTCAACTTGCCATCAGAGAGACGGCCAAGCGCACTGCCGATGCTATCGACTGCAAACCGAACTTCCGACGCTTCCTGTGCCTGCAACCGTTCGTGGTCAATACGCTCCTGCTCGGAAAGCGAACGGTTTGCTGCCGCTTCCTGTTCAAGGCGAACCCGATCGCGTGCATTATCTCGGAAAACAGCGACCGTGGACGCCATGGTGCCGATTTCGTCAGAACGTCCTTCGCCATAAATGTTGACGTCGAGATTACCCTTGGCAAGGGCATCCATTGCGCCAGTAATTGCGTTGACCGGACGGATGACACCGGCAATGACTGTCCAGATCGAAAAAGCGGAAACGGCGGCTGCCATTACTGTTAGCGCTACCATCAATGTTGTGAGCGTGGTCCTCAGGGAAATGCCCTCAGCCAGATTTTCTTTGGCGACGCGGATTTGCAGATCGACGAGCTTGGCGATATCTCCACCTAGAGGATCGATTGCCGGATAGAGTTCTTTGTCTGCGAAGCTGGCGAGCGCAGAAGCATCTTTCGACGTAAGGATACCGAGAAGTTTCTGGACGTGTATGTCGGCCTTCCGGCGCGCTTCGTCGAAGTGATCAGCAATCTGCTTTTCCTCACTCGTCAGAGCGGTGGCTGTGTAAGCCTTCCAATGATCGTTCACATCAGCCAGTGCAGACTGAACATTTGCGGTCCCCTCAATCGGGGACAATGCACTGGAGCGAACCTTGTGTACGGTATCGACAATGTTGACCGCATAGCGATCAGCAATAATTTTCAAATGCTCCATCGGTTCGACGCGATCAACCACGATGGAATCAGCAATTTTCGCTTCCCTTTCCATTGCGTAAAAGGAAAAAGCAGCAATCATCACAATTGTAGCGGTGAGCACCGAGATGCAGGCAAGTAGTTTCACACGGATAGTCATTACATCCTCAACCAGGCAATAGAGACGCACGTCTCTCGATAATTCGGCAACTGTTCGGGGCTGTCTGGCAGGATGATGCTTCGCTGAGGATCCCCATCCTCAACTCGCCGCGGATTGGACAATCATGGGCGCACCCGTTAAATCTAGGGGCAATCTGTTTATGAATTATAAACAACTGGATAGAATTGCCTAAAAATTAGCCCTCGCGAGTAAAAAGTCACCATTCAAGTTCAAGTTGAACCGAAAGATAAGCTATGCGCAGATATGCCGGACTAGCATTATTGGGTTTTAGCATAGCCACGGCGGCCATAGCGGCGGACGGATCAAAAACACCAGAGGTGTCGGTCAATCCCAACGAGCCGGCTTGCCTGAAGGTGCCTGCGGCCGATATGGAGCAATTCGTTGGTGCTCCTGCACGTATACGGGAGACCAACAACGGCTTTTGTTCTTGGAAAGGCAGCATATCAGGTGCCTATGTAAAGGTCATGTATTTCAAGGGCGAAAGCCTTGGTATCCCCGCTGGAGCGGAACGGGCTTATTTCGATCAGGGTATCGAAGTCATAAAGGCCGAGAACAAGCCCGGGGAGCTCGTGGAAATCCCTGCGTTAGGCGAAAGTGCCTGGGGCTTGAAAATCGCCGAAAATCCTACGAATTTCTACTCGGTGTACATGTTCAAGAACAAAGACAGCATCACCATTATGTCCAACGGCGTCGGATACGATGCGACCGTCAAGATTGCGCAGCTTGCGGCGCATATGTGATCTCTACCGCGCTGTCGTTCTGCATTTAATCGTAAGATCCCAGTCCCAACACTTTCAACAAGATAGCCCTGCATTAATTTGAGATTATGGCTTCGCTTTTTTTCACTTGATGTGAGCTTCCCACCGGGGGAAAGATGGCTGCCTACGGCCAAGCTTCATCAGAAATTCCCTATATAGTTATTGCCGAACCGGAAGGCGTCTCGCGCGGAAACCCTTGGCTTTGATCGCCACATTGCGATTGCAAGGAATAGGTAACAGGTCACCTCCATTCCTCGAAGGGAGGTGACCTGATCGAAGTCCGTCAAAGCCGGTTTTTCTTAGAACTCTTCCCAGCTTTTGGTTTTAAGAGCTGCATTGCCGGAAAATGACGAGCTCACCCGGTTCAGTAATTGCCGGGCAGGCGACCGTTTTTGATCCGGCTGCCGACCTGATGTGGACGAGAATGCAGACTTTGCTCTGGCATCCGTCTCGAATTTTCCGACCAGAACAAACAAGGCATCGGCTTCTCGTGCGAGTGCATGGCTCGCGGCCGTAGATTCCTCCACCATCGCCGCATTTTGCTGGGTGCCCTGGTCCATCTGTGACACAGCCCGATTGATCTCCTTGATGCCGGTCGTCTGTTCGCGGGATGCTTCAACAATAGACAATACGTTAACGCTGATTTCTTTCACCTGCTCGACAATCTTGCCGAGCGATTCCCCCGTTTGTGCGACAAGACCAACGCCGCTTTTGACGTGATCTCCTGATTTCGCAATCAGTGCCTTGATGTCTTTTGCCGCACTGGCCGAACGTTGTGCGAGTTCACGAACTTCCTGGGCAACCACGGCAAAGCCCTTGCCTGCCTCGCCCGCTCTGGCCGCCTCCACGCCCGCATTCAGGGCAAGCAGGTTTGTTTGGAATGCAATCTCATCGATAACGCCGATGATGTTGGAGATTTCGTTGGACGACGTCTCAATCGCATTCATCGCATTGATGGCTTTCGTCACTACCGTGCCGGAATGTTCTGCATTTTCGCGCGTTTTGGTTACGAGACGACCGGCCTCTTCAGCACGGCGGCTGGTATCGGCAACGGTTGTTGTAATCTGTTCCAGCGCAGCGGCCGTCTCTTCGACAGATGCTGCCTGTTGTTCTGTGCGCTTGGCAAGATCGTCAGCCGAGGCGCGGATTTGGTTGGATCCAGCGGAAATGGCCTGCGCATTGCCGCTCACATTGACGATGGCATCCTCAAGACGCTCGATTGCACCGTTGAAATCCACCCGGATTTTATCGAGACGGGTCGCAAAGGACTGGTTGATGCGGTAGTTCAACGTGCCGTTGGCCATCGCGCCGAGGCCTGCAGCGAGTGTATCGACCGCGAATTGAACTTCTGCACTTTCGGCTGCTTCTCTTTCTTGCTGCTCCAGCCGTTCTCGTTCAGACAGCGTGCGGTTGGCCTGCGCCTCGGCTTCCAATTTCGACCGTTCCTGCGCATTGGTTTTGAACACGGCCACGGATTTCACCATGTCGCCAATTTCACTGCGGTCGGCAACGACGCTCAATTCGGCTTCCGCATGGCCATCCGCCAGTTCGCGCATCGTTTTCACAATGCGGGTCACCGGGTTCGTAATGGAACGTGTCACGATTGTTGCAAGCACCGCGACGAGTGCAAGAACGCCTGCGGATATTGCCAAGGAGATGAGAAGGCTGTTGTGCTGTTGCGCAGCAGACGCTGCGGCGTAATCGCGCAAGTCGAGGCCTGTTTTGTCTTCGACAGTTTTCAGTGCATTGATACGATTGGTCGAAGCTTTGTACCATTCTTCTCCGCTTACGCTGTTCAGTTGTCCTCCGAACGGACTAGCCATCGCAATCTTGCGTTGGCTTTCGACGAGTTTGCCTGCATCACTGCTCAATGCATCTTGCAAAGCTGCGCGCTGGTCTGCGCCCGCATAGCTGTTGAAATCAGAGAAATAGACATTTTGCATTGCACCGAATCTTACGAAAAGCTGATAGCTTTCTGGGTTGAAGCTGCCGGATGTAAAAGCCGCAGTTCCAATCGTACGCTCTTGGCCTGCCCTTTCCTTCCCTTGCAGAAGGGCCGAGTAAGCGACAATTCTGTTGGATATAGTGCTGTCTGTCGTCAGGGAACTCATCGATTCAATGATCTTGATGAGGCTACCGATAGTATCGGCAAAATATGCAGCGAGATCGGGCACACCAGCCTTGAGAGACGTTACATCCTGCCGCATTGCTTTAAGCTTATCGAGTTTGGCCTGAGCGGTGGCAGCAAGTTCTTTCAAAGCAGGTGCCATATCGTTATCTTCGTCTGTTAGACCAAGCGCGATGAAACGCTGGATTGCCGCGTCTGCAGCACCCCTTTGCTTTTCAAGAAGCGGGCCGAACTCGCCTTGTCCACGAGCACCTACAAAACCGGCGGAAGCTCCACGTTCCTTTTGAACCTCATGGATTGTGGCACCCAAGACAGGGGCCATCGAAGCAATTTCTGCCACCGACCGTGCCTCAGATGCAGTTTGCAATCGCTTGACATTGTCTTGCAAGGCTGCGCCAACCAAGGCGATCGTGGGGATGGCGGCAACGATAATGATGCGCGTCCTGATTTTTAGATTGCCGAATATGCTCACTTTTGGCCTCTGATGATGAAAGCGTGTCTGCTGGGAACTGCTTCAGTCATATAAAAATAAACCATTGAAATTTGGTTATTTTTGCACACGAAAAACTCAATGTGCCCAATCACTAGGCAGAGTTGCAACTATTGCGATTTGGAATTTCGGACTGACGTCAGGTCAACTAGGATTTATCTGAGGCATACAAGTGAGGATATCTCGCGTGACATAAGTTTTAGGCAACAATCAGCATCTCGAAAAATCAGCGCACCCGTCGAAGACGTCCGCCTCGGTCCCAAACACCCCTGACAAACGTGTCGCGCGGCTGGACCACGGCTTCTGCGCTGGCGGGAAACAGGTCCACCACTGCCATGGACAAATTCATCCCTCTTGCAAAATCGGCAACGGAACTGCCTCATAGTGATCAGCCAACCTCAACAGGTCCTCGGTTTCGTGCCATTGCGAATGCCAACGAGCACTGGCCTGTAAACTCGCTTAGAAAATCTCGGAAAATCATTTTCCGGTGTGCTGTAGGAAGGAAAAGCGGGTGACTCACCCGTGTCTGTGAGCAGAGCCCGCATAATCACCTCACGGCTTTAAGCGCGGCTTTCAGCTCTTCCATCCCATGCGGTTTCCCAAGGAGCGCGCTTTTGGAGCTATCTTAAGTCGGTTGCCGGACGGATATTGATATGATCCAGTCCATAGAGTCGCGAAAACTCCGGGGTTGCCACAACAAGATCGTTTGCAATGTCTATGGCAAAACTGCCAATGCCGCCCGCCGCCTGCGCGGCACTTAGTCGATCAACAATTTGGCGGTGTATTTCATCCGATGTCGTCACGGCTCTTTTCTCAATGGCATCAGGGCTTAGAACAATTACCTAAAATAGGCCTGTTACATAAGCAAGCTCGAATGTTTGAGATATTGGCTGTTGCCAGACGCCTGCAAGGAGCCGTGAATTTCCGATTTGAGACCGCCTGTTTTGTTCAATATACCCTCGGTATCGATAAATGTTTCCTCTAACTGGGTTGCACTCCCGGACATCATTGACCATATGAGGCCATAGCTGAGGCACAGGGTTCTCCCAGGACTGTCTTCAGCTGTTCCCCTCTGGAGGTTTATACCTTCACACCTTAAGGGCCGCGGTTTCCGCTGGCCCTTTTTTTCCAATACAGTGTCGATTCCAGAGAGACCAAAAGACATGGCGCGGGACACGCCGTTGTCTGGTGGCAAGTTCCACATGGATTTGACAGCACGCCGAACAGAATTCAGAGCATCTTTTGATTAATTGCGTCTGTACAGAATTTTGCCCGATCCGCGCTTCTTGGCCACTCTAGACTGTATTACAAGAAACATTGGAAGCGTTTACTTGCCGAAATCTACCGACATAGATTTATGGCTTATCAGGCATCATTGATGCGGCAGTCGGATAGTGTAGACCTTTGGCGTAGAGTCGACTGCTCCCGTAACAAGGGTTTCGTCAGGTTCATGGAATGCGGGGGGTGAAAAGGCCGAGCTGCCGCTCGACCTTTATCTCATTGCTAGCAAATATCAGATAGACTGAAGGTTGGTCGCTGAGTTTTTGCCGGACTTTTTGTCACGCTCCAGTTCGTAGCTGAGTTTTTGTCCCTCGACAATTTCGCGCATACCGGCGCGCTCAACAGCAGAAATATGGACGAACGCATCTTCTCCGCCACTATCTGGCTGGATGAAACCAAAACCCTTAGTGGCATTGAACCATTTTACTGTTCCTGTGGCCATGATGAACTCTTTCGAGATTTTCAGACGCCCCAACGTGGGGATCTTACGGTCTCGGTAACGAGAACCACGCCAAGAAGTTCATCACGACTGGTTAAGATCTCTCAAAGATCTACACGAGGGCGGCACATACAGACCCGAGAAAGCGGCGACGGGGGTGGCACATTAAAACTGCCCGCACGCCTCAGGGGGCGAGAACGAGGCCTGTCTCAAAAACATTCCCGATAATCTCAGGCGGCTGCAGAAAGGCTCGACAGCCTACCTCCTACTCTCCGAAGGTCTTGAACAGCATTGGACTTGCGGCGCATGGATTTGCTATGCGGCACGCCGGATCAAAGCCTTCACTTATTGTCGCGAGATATCATGCTCGAACAGATATCCGTAAACCACACCGATCAATCCACCACCGGCAATATTGCCAAGTGTTGCAGCTGAGATATTGCTGACGATCGACGATACGGTGAGCGGGAACACCCCAACTTGGCTTTCGTCGATCATATATGCGTAGGGCAGCAAGTACATGTTGGCCACTGAGTGCTCGAACCCCGCCGCGACGAAGACTGTGACGGGAAGAAGGATCCCCATCAGTTTTTCAGTGACACTCTTGCCCGCCAATGCGAACCACACGCCAAGACAAACAAGAATATTGGCAATGACGCCGCTCGCAAAAACGTTGACAAAGCTCTTTGTGGCTTTTGTGGTTGCAAGCTCGATGGCGGCAGCGCCAACTGAACCATCCCCTGCTTCGTGAAATCGCGCGGCAAGCACGACCACAGCAAGCAAAATCGAGCCGATGAGGTTCGCGACATAGGCCACCAGGAGCGCGCGGGCTGCGACCTTCGCAGAAACTCTACCGAACAGAACGGGACCGGCAAACAGCGTGTTGCCGGTAAACAGTTCGGCACCCGCGATTACCACCGCCGCTAGGCCGAGAGAGAAAACCAGCCCCGCAAGGATTTGGGCTGCCCCGAACGGCATGGCGTCAGCGCCTGCCAGCGCTACGGTAGCAGCGACACCACCCAGGCCAATGTACACTCCGGCCAACACGCCCAGGATTGCGATCGTTTTGATCGGCTGCCCCGCCTTGAGGGCCAACGCTTCGAATATGGTTTTGGTCAATTCTGCAGGCTTGGGAAACTCGCTCATGCCGGAGCAACTCGTACGGGAATGGACTTAGCCGCAGGTGTCTTGCTCTCCTCATCGTGCTGCCAAAGTGGAATGAGCGAGTTGCATTCGGGGAAATATCCAGCGCAGCTACCGGGCGGCAGATCGTAGTCGATGAGTTGCATGCCATTCAGCACGCGGACGATCCCGTCGTCCACCGCTGTGGTGATGCTGGCCAATCCATCCTTCGCAATCCCCAATCGGACACGATCATCTGCATTGATCATCAGGATCATGCGGGATTTGTGGATACCGCGCAGTCGGTCGTCATAGCCATAAACGGTGGTGTTGAACTGATCGTTGGAGCGCAAGGTGATGAGGCTCAGTACGTTTCGATCTTCTCCCGTCGAGAAGCCGGAACAGAGGGCTTTGGGCAGCTTGAAATTTGCCTTGCCCGTGTCCGTCTCCCATAGACGTTTTCTGGCCGCGACGGGACGCGGGAAGCCGCCAGGAATATCAAGGCGCTTGTTGAAGTCCTTGAATGGTTCAGGGAACGTCGCCTCTATGGCATCTCGGACCAGGCTATAATCATCAACCCATTCATCCCAGGGAGCCTTGGGATTGGGCGCCAGCGCGTGCTTTGCAATCTCCGCCACGATCTTGGGTTCTGACAGCAGGCTTTCAGCAGCGGGCTTGTATTTGCCACGGGAGGCATGAATGCAGGTCGTTGAATCCTCGATAGTGACGATCTGCGGGCCGGTCGCCTGCTCATCGATTTCGGTTCTGACCAGCGTGGGCAAAAGATACGTCGTTGCACCAGTAATGAGATGGCTCCTGTTAAGCTTCGTTGCGATCTGCACGGAAAGATCAAGCCCACGCCATTTCTCTTCCATCAACGTCCGCTCTGGAATGGCGCGCACGAAATTGCCACCCAGGCCAATGAAGGCTTTTATGCTGCCATTGATAATGCCTTCACAGGCCTCCACCGTGTTGACTCCATCCTTGCGCGGTGGCTCGAAGCCATATTGCTCGCCCAACAGCTCCAACGGAACCAGCTCGGTCTTTTCAGATATACCGACCGTTCTTTGACCCTGCACATTGGAGTGACCGCGCACGGGACAGATTCCAGCGCCAGGTCTGCCAATATTACCGCGCATGAGCAGGAGATTGATCAGCATCTGTACGTTGCTGATGCCGTACCTGTGTTGCGTAAGACCCATGCCATAGATCGCAATAACGTTGCGAGCTTTTGAATAAGTCCGCGCCGCAGCCTCGATGGAGGAATGGCTAAGGCCGGATGTGGCAAGAATATCGGACCACGGCATGGCCCGAACATAGTTTTCAAACTCGGCCATACCGTGTGTATGTTCCTCGATAAACGCGACATCCAGCACACGCGGCCGACCATTGGCAACGGCCTCATCATCCCAGTCGAACAGACATTTGGCCATGCCGACCATGGCGGCAATATCGCCGCCTGCGCTGACCTGATAATATTGTGTGGCGATATCCGTCGGCTTGTTGGTCAGCATCTGACCCGGACGCTGTGGATTGACGAATTCCCTCCAGCCGCGCTCTTTGAGGGGGTTGAACACGATTACCGGCGCGCCGCGTTCCCGCACTTCCTGCAAGCTATGGAGAAGCCGCGGCGCATTGGTACCAACATTCTGCCCGAACGACAGAATGCAGTCCGTATGCTCGTAATCCTCCAGCAGAACAGTGCCAACGGGCGTTCCGATGCTCTGAGGCAGTGCGACGGACGTCGTTTCATGGCACATGTTGGAACTGTCGGGGAGATTGTTGTTTCCGTAAAGGCGCGCCAGCAACTGGTACATATAGGACGTTTCCAAAGAGGCGCGGCCTGATGCGTAAAAGACGACGGATTCCGGATCGTAGCCTTTCAGTTTAGCGCCTATATCCGCAAATGCCTCGGACCATGTTACTTCCTGATATTTGTCGGTTTCCACATCATAGCGCATGGGATGCGTCAGACGGCCTTCGTTTTCCAGATCGTAATCGGCCCACTCAAGCAATTCAGTGACGGTGTGTTTGGAGAAAAACTCGGGCGCGGTACGCTTGGCCGTCAGGTCCCAGAACGTCGCCTTGGCACCGTTTTCGCAAAATTCTGCCAGATGCGGCTTGCTCGGCTTTGCCCAGGCGCAGCTGGTACACGCGTAACCACCCTTTTTGTTGTGATCGGTCATCAGGCCGGGGGCCGTTCTTACGGCCTTCTGTGTGACCGCATTCTTGACCACGGATTTGATCGATCCCCAACCGCCTGTTGGCATTTTGTATGGCGCATAATGGACTTTTTTCACTGATCATCTCTCTTCTTTGGAACGCAGGCAAACGAAGTCGGCTACCTGCCCGTTCTCTGGCTGATCTCCATTGCTTTTTGCGAACTTTTGAAAGCTTTCTGAAACCTGATGAAAACACTCATCGGGCACAGATACTCGAACAACAGTCGCTCCGTTCAGAAGCTCCCGATTGATCTCTTCAGGTTCTGTAAAGCCACTAGACAAAAGAGTACCAAGTAGGCCGCCGGCAGCACCACCAGTAGCACCGCCAGCTGCCGCGCCAGTGATCGCCGTGACCAACCAGCCTGACGCTACGAGGGGGCCTGCCCCGGGGATAGCGACCAAGCCTAACCCAGCCAACGCACCACCTACGCCCCCGAAAATGCTGCCTGCTCCCGCTCCCGCTACCGCACTTGTCTCTGCGCTTGGATGCGGCGAAGGCATCGATGCGGGATCGTAAGCAAAAATCGCGATATCTCGACTATCAATCCCAAGGCGTTTCACACAGCGAACCGCCTGCTCAGCGCCGTAGCGATATTGGAAAAGCCCTGTCACACGCGGCATCATCCGCTCCCTTGATTGCAATCAAAGGTTATTAAATCACTCAAATTGCTGATCGTTCCGAAATAATTCTATCGATAGCTGTAACTAAAGCGTGAAATTAAGAGATAGGAACCGTTCGCGCCGACGTACGTTGCTTCCTTCAAAGCAGCAACTCGCACCGTTTAACGAACAGGAAACAAATTATTGCCGAGTACGCTCGACCCCTATTGCGGCGCGGCTCCCACGCTCCAAAATGCACTATCCTCGTGGAATCTCGATCCCGTTCTCATTGCTTGTCTGGCGTGTTCTGCAGGCGCGTTTCACTATGTCACGCCACGCCCAAAGGCTTGGAAGACGGGCATAGTTCTGATGCTGCTGATTGTCGCATTCGTCTCACCATTCTGCGCTATCACCAGCGCCCTATTCTCGGTAAGACTAGCCCATCACGTTCTTCTCGGTTCCGTCGTTGCACCTTTTGTAGTGATGGTTAGCCCTGCGACCAAACGATGGCTGACGAAGCTTCCTCTCGAAGCCGTCTTTGTTGCGCACACTGCAATCTACTGGGTCTGGCATCTACCGTTTGGTTATGCCTTCGCTCTGTCTGGCACCTGGCAATATTGGCTGATGCAGATCGCGCTCATCTTTGCCTCTGTCCTGCTGTGGCAGGCTTTGCTGTCGCGCAACACGTCAGTGGTGGCCACCACCAGCCTTGCACTCGGCACCATGGTGCAAATGGGCTTTCTCGGTGCCATCCTCACATTCGCACCGAGCCCGCTTTTCGAAGCACACTTCGCAACGACGCAGACCTTTGGCCTGACACCGCTCGAGGACCAGCAACTGGCGGGTGTGCTGATGTGGACGCTGGGCTTTGTGCCCTACGTCACCGTGGTGCTTTGGTGCATGCGCACCCGGCTGCTCTTTCCTCGCCCAGTAGAACAGTGAACGCGATGGTCTTCGTAAAATTCCTGCACATCATGGCCATTTCGGTCTGGGCAGCCGGGCTTGTCAGCTTGCCGGGCCTCTATGTACAGCGCGCTCATATTGTGAAGGACAATGATCTCTACCGGCTTCAGAAGATCGTCCGGTTCTCTTACGTACGCGTTCTTTCGCCCGCAGCCTTCGTCGCAATTGCGACGGGCACTGGTCTCATTTTTCTGCAAAACCCGTTCAGTGCGTGGTTCTCCATGAAGCTTGCACTTGTCGGCATCATGGTCGTTATTCACGTCATGACTGGGCTCGTCATCATCCGGCTTTTCAAGGACGGCGAAGTTTATCCGGTTTGGCGGTTTGTCTCTGTCACCATAGCGAGCGGTGTGGTGGTGGGGGGTATCTTCTTTCTGGTTCTGGCGCGCCCAGAAGCACCCTTCGCTCTGCCATCGGGATGGGTAGAGCCAGGCGCGCTTAAGCTGATCGTCTCACAGGTCAGTCCTTGGGAGATACCATGAGGCCGATGCCATGATCGAAGATCAATTTGCCACCATGCCATCCTGCCAGTCCGGTCAGAACGGATGCCAGAAGCGAGAGACCCAGCCCGTGCGGAAGAACCGCGATGCTTTCGGTGACGCGTCCGCCCCAATTGGTGCCAGCAACGGCTATCAGCGACATCGCAGCGATTCCGTGCGCCCAGCTGGCCACGCGTGCGCGAATACCCGAAACCAGCAGGAGTTCTGCAGTGCCGATCAGTCCGGCCCCGATGCCGCTGAAGAAAGCACCACCCGATGCCCAAAGTGCCGCCCTCGTCCAGAAACTGTCGCCGCTCCACCAGAACATGACATCCGCGGCCAAAGTGGCGATCACCAGTGCGATGGGAAAGTGCACCGTCATGGCGTGAAGGGGATGACCGGCCACCGCAACCGCAGAGTTGGTGGTCTTCTCTTCTACCTTCGAAATCACCGGGTTCGGCCTATCAGTGTCTGGCATCCATCTTCTCCTGTTTGGCTATCAACACCGCGATTTGCTGTCCGGTTCCGGTTGTTCATCCCGTTGGGGGTCGCAAGCGCTATGCTCTGCGGCTGTCAAGGGGAGTTGTCGACGCTGGATCCCGCCGGACCATCGACGGCAGCTTTTGCAAAACTCTGGTGGGCGATGCTGGCAGGTTCGGCCATCATCTTCGCACTCGTCATGGTCCTGCTCGTCACCGTCCTGATAGCGCGGGGGCGTTTGAAATTCATCGATCCGAAGCGCTGGATCGTGCTGGGCGGCGTCCTCATGCCCATCCCTATCCTCATCGCTTTGTTGGGCTATGTCTTCTATCAGGGCGAGAGAATGTTTGGTGCAAACACACCGTATCCGGCGGTCACGATTTCGGCAACGGCCAGAATGTGGAGCTGGGAGTTCGCCTATGAGATTGACGGCAGGCGGGTAGTCTCCCGCGACCTTCTGCACGTTCCAGTCGGTCTGCCAGTGAAAATCGATACGACCAGCGTCGATGTCATCCACAGTTTCTGGGTGCCACGGCTTGGCGGCAAGATCGATTCCATTCCCGGTCAAGTCAACACGATCACCCTGCTCGCGGATATCGAAGGCACATTCGGCGGAGTCTGTTCGGAATATTGCGGAGAAGGCCACGCGGGCATGAACTTCCGTGTCCAGGCCCACAACGAAACCGACTTTGAAAACGCATTGAGGAATTTAGCCCCGTGATGGACCAATCCATACCCACGCAGAAGCTGTCTCCAATCGCCTTGCACAGGCAGCTTGATGCGATCTGGAATGCCGGTTCGGGCATCAAGCGATTTGCCGCGGTCAATCACAATGTCATCGGCAAACGTTTCATGGTGACGGCGCTGGTTTTTTTCGCGATTGGCGGATTTTTGGGCATGCTAATCCGCACGCAGCTGGCCACGGCCTCAAACGGGTTCATGGACGCCGCGCAATATGCGCAGGTCTTTACCATGCACGGGACAATCATGATGTTCCTGTTTGCCATCCCGTTTTTCGAAGGTCTGTCCATGTATCTTCTGCCGAAGATGCTGGGCGCGCGGGATCTGGCCTTTCCCAGATTATCCGCCTACGGTTATTGGTGTTATCTCTTCGGCGGCTCGATGCTGATTTTCGCCCTCGTCACGGGCATTGCCCCGGATGGCGGCTGGTTCATGTACACGCCGCTCTCCTCATCTAAATACAGCCCCGGTATCAATGCCGACATCTGGTTGCTGGGCATCACTTTCGTGGAGATTTCCGCGATCAGCGCCGCCATCGAAATCGTGGTCACGATCATCCGCATGCGTGCACCCGGAATGTCACTGGTGCGAATGCCGATCTTTGCGTGGTACATGCTCGTGGTCGGCGGCATGATGCTCGTGGGGTTTCCGCCCCTCATCCTCGGTTCGATCCTTTTGGAAGCGGAACGGGCCTTCGACCTGCCGTTCTTCGATCCCGACCGCGGCGGCGATCCGCTTTTGTGGCAGCATCTATTCTGGCTGTTCGGACACCCGGAGGTCTACATCATCTTTCTGCCGGCCGCAGGCGCGCTGTCCACCATCATCCCGGTGCTGGCGAGAACGACGCTGACCGGCTACGAAATCATCATTGCGGCTTTGGTGGCCATGGCCTTTCTTTCTTTCGGCCTGTGGGTGCACCACATGTATACGGTGGGCATTCCCCATGTCGCCCTGTCGTTTTTCTCAGCGGCAAGCGCGCTTGTCGCCATACCAACGGCGATTCAGATTTTCGCCTGGCTTGCGACGATGGCGCAGGGAAGGCCGCAGATCAGCATTCCCATGCTGCACATCATCGGATTTTTCTTTGTTTTCGTCATGGGTGGATTGACCGGGGTGATGCTGGCCATGGTTCCGTTCGACCAGCAGGCACATGATACCCACTTCGTCGTCGCGCATCTGCATTACGTTCTTGTGGGCGGCTTCCTGTTTCCGATGCTTGCGGGTCTTTATTACTGGGTGCCGCACATCAGCGGACGCCAGCCCGTGCAACATCTGTCGCATGCAGCGTTCTGGATGATCTTCGTCGGCTTCAACCTGACCTTTTTCATGATGCACTTGACCGGCCTGCTGGGAATGCCGCGCAGGATATATGCCTATCCCGAGGGCTCGCCGTGGGAATGGCTAAACCTGCTTTCGTCTTTCGGCAGCTTCATCATGGCAATGGGCTTCATGCTCGTCGCGCTCGATATGGTGTTGATCTACATCTTCGGAAAACCCTTCCGGCGCAATCCCTGGAAAGCGGGAACGCTTGAATGGGCCATGCCCACACCTCCACCATCCTACGGCTTCGCGTCGATCCCCCGCATTTCTGAACGGGCCGACAATCTGCCGATCGACAAGCTTGGGGCAGAACTGGCCGCAGGCAAGGGTTATCTGGGCTTTTCACGCAATGGCTGGATGGAAACACTTGGGGTCGATGCCATTTCGGGCGAACCCAATCACATCATCCTTCTGCCGAGACCGACCTACCTGCCCCTGTTCACGGCAATCACAACTGGCGGGGTCTTCGTATCGCTATTGCTGAAGCTCTATCCGGTCGCGGTGATTTTCGGAATGGCAACGCTTGGCCTGTTCCTGCTCTGGACCCGCAACCCGGATGCCAAGACGGATCGTGGCCTCCTCGACGCTTCCAGCGACTGCCGCATTCCTTTGCATTTCGAAAGTCGTGAGGCGCCGACCATTCTGGCGATGCGTCTGGTGCTCGTTGCCAATGCTACGCTGTTTGCATCGCTGTTGTTCGGCGGCCTTTTCGTGTGGGTTTCCAACCTTGGTCCAAGACCAATCACCGACGTTGTAACCACCGCAGGTGCGGCTTGGATCATACCCCTCGCCATTTTTGCAGCATGTGCAGGCGCGGCATCGGGCGTGAAAAAGGGGCTGTATCGTCCCATGTTTCTCGCATCGCTCATCGCCTATGGTCTGGCAGCGACGCTGTTGCTGGTGGAATTGCACAGACGTTTTACCATCGCCACGTCTACGGCCCTCAACGCCGTCGAATTTGCGGTCTCCTGCTACCTGCTTCTTCACCTTGGCCTTGGACTGGTTTTTGCCGGTTTTGGCCTGTGGCGCACGGGGGAATATGTTTCTGACGCACGGCAGAACGATCTGCGAATTGGTTCTCTCTGGCACCGGTACTTTCTTGGCGTCGTCCTGATCACGTGGCTGTATCCACTTCTCCTCACAACGCTGACGCCAGGAAGATAAGCCATGCGATATCGCCTGCTCATCCTCATTCTCGGACCATACATATTGTGGAGCGTCTATTTCGTCACGCTCTACGGGGTCCAGGCCATCGGATGCAGGGCGAACTGGGACACGGCTTTTCTGCCCGGCTTTTCTGTGCTGAGAGTGGTACTTGTGGCTATCCTGGCGGCATCGACCATTCTGTCGGTGGCAATGTATATTCTGGCCGGGCGATTAGAAATGAACCAGTTGGTGATCAAAAGGATCGGGCGCTACTGCGCAGCCGCAGGAATATTATCGTCCATGATCACCTTTCCGGGCGTTTTGTGGTTGGAATTGTGTTGAACGCCGCACTGAACCTTCACGCAATCAAGTTGCCTCTATCTCGAGGCAGCCGGCAACCTAATCTCACGTTAGCCCTGGGGCTGAATAACCACTTTGACGCAAACGTCTGTCTTGCCGCGGAACGTCTTGCAGGCATCTAGTCCTTCTTCAAGCACGATACGGTAAGTGATCGGGAACGAAGGATCGATTTTGCCATCGACGATCAATTGTATTTTCGTCTGAAGCGTTTCCATTGCTTGGTTCAGGTCTCACCCACCCGAAATTTAGGGAAAAGGTTCTTGTTCCACCGTCCAACATGGCTTGAGATGGCTGGTTTACTTCGAAACAAAAAATCATTTCGTCAGCTATGTGAGCCGGAACTAAACAAGGGGTTCGACGTTTGTGGCGCACTTTATTCAGGAGTTGCAAATATGTCCGGACCAAGTGCTCGTTGGAGCGCCCCTGTCGAGTTTAATTTCCCATCGAACGGCTCCTATGAGGTGGGCGGCCCATTCGAAGCGCTCGTGCATATGACGGAACAGTGGCCAGCTGTCCAAGGCCCAAATTTTGTGAGAGCCCGAAGCGCCTGCCGGGCGGCACTGGCGGGACATAAATCTGTCGATGATGCTCGCACCGCTTTTGAGGCTGCGGTCGCAGAAGCGCGCCATCGACACTAAAATTTGCTACTGCGGTTCTGGAACAAATGACATCTGGTCGAGCTTAGTGCCCCGTAACCATGTTCATTGGTCTGCGCTACTCGTTTGCGGTGGCCAAGGTAATTACTCTTGATCCGGCGGTTTAACCGGCAAGTTGACAGGGTTCCCTTCGGACTTAAAGTTGGTCATCACTCTCAAGGTCGCGAAAGTGACAACTGAGAGAACAATTGCTGTGTCATATGATCCCAGCCCCACTGCAGCGCCAATGGCACCTGTCGCCCATATGCTCGCAGCCGTTGCAGTTCCGCGCGTTCCCATTTTGCCGACAAGGATCGCTCCGCCTCCGATAAAACCGACGCCATTGATCAGACCTTCAAGCACCCGGGCGGTTGCCTCTGCATTGCCGAGCGTGATCTTTTCCGACGCTTGTATGAAGCCACATGCCGCAATCGCAACCAATGGAAAGGTCCGGAGGCCCGCGCTTCGCTCATGTTGCTCGCGGTCCCATCCAATAGGAAGTGCGAGAAGATACGCTACAAGTAATGCGATCAGATGAGGAAAGAAGTTGAGTTCAATGCCAAACGATAAAAGCCATTCGCTCAAGTGACGTCCTCCGGTGCCATCCATGGCCGAGTGTTTCGTTTCCGCCGCTTTTCGATCAAAATGTGAAGGCGTAGTCGTGAAACGGTATATTCAAATTTCGACATATTGGAAGATAACTATCACGGCAAAAGATTCGTTAAAGGCCAAACGGTTTGCCGTAAGGCGTTAGATGGAGAAACACTCGTACGAGGATATAACGCGTGATCCGGTTACCCCTGACTTACAATTCTGACAGCGTTCTGAACACTGCGTAGCCCGTCCCGGTAGCTAATAGCAGTGCTAGACATGCTAGCAGGCCGTCGCGCGCAGCAAGTGACAACCCGATGAGAGCTACTGCCGCCATCGGTAAAGTGCTCGCAAAAGGAATGAGTTCAAGTGGTGGTACTGTCGCACAAAGGGCGATAGACAATGCCGCCAGCCCCTGAAGAAAAGGTGGTTTCGTTGCCCACGCTAGTCGCGGGCGAACTACCTTGTCGATCCATTGCGATGCGGGCTCGATCTTCTCAATTCCACGCTCAATCTTGCGGCCACTTACCTTTCTTTTTTCCAGCCAACCGGGAAGCCATATATGCGCTCGCCCGAACACGATTTGTATGGCAAAAAAACTGACAGCAAGTGCAATGACGCTCGGAAGGCCCGGGATTCCTCCGATTGGGCTAATCTCGATGAGCGCCGGGATTGTCAGAAAAGGTCCGAAACTGCGTTCTCCAACTGTTTCCCTTATCTTATGAATTGATAGTTCTTCAGAGTCTCGCGCGAGAGCCTTGATATCTCGGAGAAGCCCACCGAGGTTCTGCTGTCTTAGGTCAGCGTTAGCCTCCGAGGTCATATATCGTTTCCAATATCTACGCGCTCAAAGCGGGGCAAAAGTTGTAGGCCGATCTACATGGGGCCAAACTCATTGCTCACCGGGATATTGATGCCCCTGCAGGAGGTTGGCGAGATGCGCCGTGTTCCGTACCAGCATTTCCACCATCGTCGTTACCGTGTCGGGGGTCTCATCCAAATCGACGGAGTTGGTCGATCCCATTGCTTCACCAACCCAATAGGCGACGGCGTTTGCCGGGATCGTAAAGCCGACATCATTCAAGGCCTGGAAAACTTCGGCAGACACATGATGGGCACCGTCCTCATTACCAACCACAGCGACAGCGGCAACCTTTCCATAAGAAACCATACGACCTTGGTCATCGGTTTCCTCCAAAAACGCATTCATGCGCTCCAGCGCCCGCTTTATGACGCTTCCCGGCTGCCCAAGCCATATAGGGGTGCCGACAAGAAGGATGTCCGCATTTAGAATTTTCGTCCTTATCGCGGGCCAAGCATCGCCCTCCCCCTCATCAGATGTGACGCCGGGCTTGATGTCGTGATCTGCCAGCCAAACCGTCTCTGTCACTGCATCGAAAGACTTGAATTCCTCCGCTATGAGGTCAAGCAGACGTGCGGTCGACGATGTCTCTGTTGATGATGATGATTTGAGAGTGCCGTTGAGGGCAAGAACCTTCAGTGCCATATCTTCCTCCAGAAAAATGTGTGTTCGTTCAGCAATCTCTATCACGATGATCGACGGCCCAGGATCAGCTAAACAACTGCCATGCCAACCTTGGAACGGGGTATTTGGTTCCCCGAAACATGCGGTTCACATTCGGTCGTCACGTGAACACCCGACCGCCGCATCCGGCAGTTTGTCACAATTGGTCAACCGATGGAGATGATGAAAATAAGCCCACAAGATTTGGAGGCGCTGAATATCGCAATCGGTCGGTCGTGCCGATCAACCTGAGAACAACGATCATTCCCTTCGACGTCCATGAGACCAGCAAATCATATGATCTGGACACTGGTCCTTTGACTTATGCTATCCTCGCTGAGCGCCACAAAGGACGAAAATCGTTCCTTCAAGCCCCAGGAACATTGTCGATGCTGAACAGTTGAAAGGCCTGCCAGTCCGGCTTGAATATCAACAAAGAGACCCGAGCAGCACCAATGAACGAGAAACGGGATATCTGGATCAGCGCACGCGCATATGCACTTTGGGAAGAAAACGGGCGGATAAACGGACACGATAACGAACACTGGCTGCAAGCCGTCCGAGAATACGAGCTTATGATGCAAACCCGCGCATCGCCTGATGGTTCGGAAATACTGGCCATCCGAAAACACGAAGAGACGACTTAGCCGTGGACGACATTCGTCAGAGCAACAATGGGTCGATACTATCGAAACTAGTCATGAGGGGCCGCCTGCTGGCGCTCACAATAGCAGCATCTGCACGAAGGAAACATTCATTGGATACCGCTCTGTTGGTCGGATACCTTGCCTCGATGTGTTCGGTCTCAAGCTTCGTTCCACAGGTCTATAAGGTTGTCAGGACCGACGATACGAAAGCAATCTCAACAGGAATGTACTGTCTCACGGTTACAGGATTTGCGCTCTGGACCGCATTCGGGGTGATGCGCACCGAATGGCCTATCATCTTGACAAATTCCGCTTGTTTCTTTTTATCCCTGGTCATTCTCGTAAAAAAGCTAAGATCGTAGGCGCTCTCGAACGGGTGTGCCATAACAATCGGTCCGAGTTAAATATAGGTGAGAGGCTGAATGGGGTCGAGCGGGGGCGCGTCAGGCGTCTTCAGCAATCACACCTCTCGACACCGAATTCAACAGTATCCTGTCCATTGAAGACCCATCCGAGCGCGCAATCTCAAAATAGATTCCGTTTAGGTCGTCACCGTTAATCATTCTGTCCGCGGCCAGTTCTCGCGCAGTCTTCATCGCCTCTACACACGCATTTTTGTCATTCGCAAATTCAGCGCCGTGCTCGTCGATCATCTCGCCGTCTTCATCGTGGACACGGAAAAAATACATTGGCATGGCGTTACCGTTCGAGTGGGAATCGATTATTTTCCCGGTTCGTCAGTTTGGATATGGTGGGCTTCGAGAAGTGCGATCATCTCGTCTGCCTCGTCCTCTGTCAGCGCATCAATAGGAAGGTCATCGACTGTAGCCGGACTTGCCGTGACAGAGTCGATGACGGTCCAAAATTCATCATGAATGTTTTTTCGTTTTTCGAACTGGCTCATGGCGTAATTTCATCAAAATGACTTTGTGGGTCAATACGAGTTCTTGCGACCAATAAATTCCAGTCTCGCAGATAGTGGTGGTGAACGGCGTCAGCTGAAGAGGCTGCAAGGGCCGATGGTTGGAGCCTCGGTATGACGGCCATACGCTCGTGTACGTGGCGGTCGCTGATCCTCGGTGATATTTGTGGTTCGCAACTAAACCGAATTGTTCTGCGGACCGTAATGTTAATCGATCGTGAGTGGTGATTGCACTGCCAATCATCCCTCACGGCACGGCATGTTGGCATGAAAAGAACAAGAGCTACGACAGGTATGGAAAATCCAAGACCGAAATTAATCGAACACTCGATGCAAGGAGCAGGCTTTTATTCGTGGTCACTCCACACGAATATTCTGACGGCCGACAAGGCATATGCGGACATCTACGAGATCGACGAGAGAGAGCTGGCGCATGGGTTACCGGTCGAGTACATCCTCGCCAGGATCGCTGACCAAGACCGTCCCCGGTTGGCAGCTCGAATTCATGACGTCATTCTTGGCGGGCAGTCATTTGTTTCGTCGTACGGCATCGTTTGTCCGAGCGGCTGCACGAAAGCTCTTCTGAGCATGGGCTCGTGTTCGAGAGACGCAAACGGCGATCCGTCAATCTATACTGGAATCGTTCTCGTCGAGCGGAATTTCGGCAATGCAGTGGAAGCCGTGCAACTCGAGTCCCAGATTTCGGCGGCGATCGATTTAGCAAGAAACGGCAGGCACGAGCTTACTGAACGCTATCTCGTGTCGGCGCATAAATCATTGGCGACCACTGGGCTGTAACGACCTGTCTGCCATTCGGCATTTCACACTAGCATCCGGCGTTTCGCTGCCGGATGCTGTGTTGGGTAACTCGATCGATCAATGAGCCTTCATTTCGCTAACGATCTGTTCTGGCTTCAATGACGACGGGTAGTAGGTCGGCCAATTGGTGACTTCGTTTAGCAGGGCGGCACGGTCTTTTCCCCAATAGAGGTGGTAATGGTCAGCCTTGTTCGGAGCAATTCCGTGATCGCTAAACTGGATGTATTGGGGAGCCGTCGCGTCACCGCCTGTCTTCTTGAAGATGAACCGTACGCCTCGATTGCCCTTCTTGTAGGTCAGGATTTCCTTGCCGTCATAGGTGTAGGTGCCCTTAGACGGCTGGCCGTCCTTGTAGAAGGTCACAGCATCACCCTCAATCGTGATGCGGTCCACGTCCGTCTTGTAGCCGACTTCGTACTCGGCGCGGATGTCGTCTATGCTTGAAGTGCCCTTCTCTGCCTTATGCTTCCATACCGGATCAAGAGTGCCATCTTTGAGGTAAGGATAGACCGACTGCCAGTCTCCAGCATAGTCAGACAGCGGACGGTCCTTGACCTGGCTGTCTTCGAAATAACCCTTGTAGATCTGGGGATCACCGTGGCTGTGGGCGTGATCGTGACCGGTATGGTCGTGAGCTTCGCCGTCAGCGTGCTCATGGACTTTGCCGCTGCCACCAGCAACCGCAATATTGTAGGGCTTGCCTTCAACCTTGATTGTGCCAACCTCTTTCAGGTCCGTCTTGGAAATTCGACGCACCAGTCCGGCATTGGGATCACTCAGGACGACTTCATCTCCAGCCATGGCGATACGCGGGCGCGGATCGTTCCAGTGGCCGTCCATTGAGTAGGGCTCGGTTACCTTGGCGCTTTTGGAAATCTTGCCGTCGAGCACGTCGATCTGGTGCAGTGAGCCATCTTCGGTCAACACGTATCCGAAGCGGGCGTTGGCCGGGTCGACTGCGAAATCAACGCGGCGGAATGGCAATTCGATATAGCGGAAGTGCCGTTCATCCGCGGGATCAACGACAACGAGACCCTTGGCACCGTAGTTGCCGAGAAACACCTGCATGCTCTTGGCACCCAGCAACGTGCCGGTTGTCTCGCCGCTCGGCAGATCGGCTGGATAGGTCAGCATCTTGGTCACCGGGCCTTCAGCGCTCGCGGTAACGGTCAGAATGCCTTCCTTGCATCCAGCGGCGAGGAAAGCGCCCGAAAATGCTTCGCCGTGAATGCCTGTGCAGGTCGCAACATCGCCTGTGGGTGTGCCGTCTTCCTTCACCGCACGCAAGCCGACGCGCGTTGGAGCCTTATCGCCTTCAACCGGGGCATCGGAGGCAACCGTCGTCACCCAGCCATTTCCCACTGGCGCCGCAAAACCGTGATGGGCACGCGCCTGCTTAAGCCGTGTCGATTCAATCTCGCCATCGGTCAACTCGTGCGCATCGATGATTTCGTTGTAGCCACCCTTGTCGAAGTTGATGACGATCTTGCCGTCATGGTCGATGACGTGAAACGGGCGTGGACCGGTCAAAGCTTTTTCTACGGCCGACGGATCGGTAATCTCGATATCCGAATGGTCTCCATGAGAGTGGAGAGAAATGCCGCTATTGATAAAGTTGACGGCATCATTGTCAGACTGAACGGCGACAATGCTGGCACCATCATTGACGCTGTAGAGCTTATTCTGGCCGACTGTGTCGAACGTCCAGCGCTTCTCGGGTTTGCTCAGGTCGAATGCCGTGACCTTCGGACCCTTATGGTCGCCGACGAACACGCGATAGAGCGTTACGCTGTCTTCATCGTCCTGGGCAAAAGCAGCCGACCCCAACAGGGTCGCAGATAGCGCCAGCGCAGATACGCCTCGGGTTAAGTATCTCATTCATCTCTCCTTTTAATGATATTACATAACGCTGACGTTATGGATTTCTCCGTCTGATCTGACGGGTCTTAGCCGCGGTTGATCGCAACTTTCAGGGTTTGGACGTTATAACGCATCATCTCGATATAGCTCGGTGCAGGTCCATCGGCAGGCGACAGGGCGTCCGAATACAAGGTGCCGCCAAGCTTTAGTCCCGCTTCCGATGCGATCTGCTCAACGAGGCGCGCATCCGAGATATTTTCTGCAAAGACAGCAGCAGCACGCTTCTCGCGGATCTCACGAATGAGCGAGGCGACGTCTGCGGCAGATGCTTCGGATTCGGTTGAAACACCTTGGGGTGCCAGAAACGCCACGCCATAATCTCGCTCGAAGTAGCGGAAGGCATTGTGTGCGACAACCGCCACACGCCGCTCCTGCGGGATAGCGCTCACGGCAGCTTCGATCTCATTGCCGAGCTCCGTCAATTGTCCTTCGTAAGCGGACGCATTTGCTTCATATGTCGAGCAGCCCGGTGCGTCTGCATCACAAAAGGCTTTGGCGATGTTGCGGATATAAATCTTCGCGTTGCCGACAGACTGCCAGGCATGGGGATCGTTTGGCGTTGCATGAAAGATCGGTTTTCCGTCGACGTAGTGATAATGGCCACCTGCCGGGTCATTCAAGATGTCCGCCCCTTCGGTCAGAACCGTCACTTTAGCTTTGGCTTCGCTTGCTTGTATCAGACGGTCCATGAAGCCCTCAAAGAGCAACCCGTTGACCAGAATGACGTCCGCCTTTGCCAGAGCCAAGGCATCGGCCGGCTTTGGCTCGTAAACATGGGCGTCACTGTTCGGCCCAACCAAAGTTCGCAAAGCGATCCGCTCGCCGCCGACAGCTTTCGCGAAATCGCCGATGATCGAAAAACTGGCGACGACAGATAGCTTTTCCGCACGCGCGAGCGCGGGAACAGCCAATGACGCAAGTGACATGACGGCCAAGGTGGTTATGAACCTTTTGACGTTCTTCATAATGTTTCCAATGCAGTTCAAGCGCTACGGTGAGCGGTGCGCCGCAGGCGCGACAGAAGCAGGCCGCGAGGGCTCACAATAACTGAGATAAGGTAGACAAAACCTGCCGATAACATGATCGCTGGTCCCGAGGGCAAAGATGCGTGGTAGGACAACAACAGGCCCGCGGCTGAAGAAAATAGCCCGATAGAA
This sequence comes from Agrobacterium rosae, assembly GCF_002915175.1. Classification (GTDB taxonomy): domain Bacteria; phylum Pseudomonadota; class Alphaproteobacteria; order Rhizobiales; family Rhizobiaceae; genus Agrobacterium; species Agrobacterium rosae. The sequence continues at coordinate 65,447 of NZ_NXEJ01000012.1, forward strand.
ACCGACAGCAGACACATCGTTGCAACGCTTTGCGTCCAGAAGCGTGCGCCAGCCGCAGGCAGGATCATCAAGCCGACGGCAAGCAAGGTGCCAAGCGCCTGAAATCCTGCGACCAGATTAGTCACGACGAGACCAAGAAAGAGGAAATGGACCGGCGAGCCCAGGCGTGACACGGAGCGGAAAAACAGTGGGTCCATACATTCAGCCACCAGCGCGCGTCCAAATATCACAAGGGCGCAAAGCGTGGTCACTGACACAATCGCAATCAAGATCAACGCATCATTGTTCAACGCCAGCACCGTTCCGAACAGGACGTGCATCAGATCGACACTCGAGCCCCGCATAGAGACCATGAGGACACCAAGCGAAAGTGAAATCAGATAGAAGGCGGCCATAGAGGCGTCTTCTTTCTGGATTGTGAACCGGGCGACGGCACCTGCGCCAAGTGCAACGACAACGCCGGCAACCAAACCACCAATGGTCATGGGTATGATCTCAAGGCCGTAAAGCAAAAAGCCAGCCGCCGCGCCTGGCAGGACCGCATGCGCCATTGCGTCACCCGTCAGGCTCATGCGACGCAGCATGAGGAAGACGCCGACCGGGCAAGCGCTGAGCGATAACATGAACGCGCCAAACAGCGCCCTCTTCATGAAACCGAACTCTACGAAAGGCTGGATAAAAGTGTCATAAAACATATCGATCACAATCCACCCCGCGCAGTTTGCGCAGCGATGATGTCATGACCATGCGCCGCCTCATGAGAATGGGGACCTGACTGGCCACACCATGGGGCGTTCTCGTCCCAGGCCTCACCGAATTGGCGTGCGCGCAGGAGATTTTCCGCGGACAATGTCTGCCTCGCCTCGCCCCATGCGACCGGTCGTCTCGCCAGTAGAAGCGCCTCGGGAAAATGCTCGCGCACCAGATCAAGGTCATGCACAACGACCATGACAGTGCGGCTTTGACCCTGCCAGTGTTTGATGACACCGATCAGGTCAGAAAGCGTCCTGGCGTCGACAGCGTTGAATGGCTCATCGAGCAGGATCAAATCAGCATCTTGTACGAGGACACGAGCAAACAAGGCTCGCTGCATCTGACCGCCGGAGAGGGTATCGATCGAGCGCTTCTCGAAACCTCCAAGGCCTACGGCCATCAACGCTTGCGATACCGATCGCCTGTCTTCTGCGCAATGTCGACCCAACAGACCTCTTTTGGGCCAGAGCCCGAGAGACACTAGGTCATTCACGCAAGCGGGAAATGATCGATCCAGCTCGGAGAGCTGAGGCAGATACGCGAAGCGAGTGCCCGGTGCTATCGAGCATGCCCCACTCATGGGCCTCAGCAGGCCGACGATACCTTTCATCAGGGTTGATTTACCTGACCCATTGCCGCCAACGACGGCCACCAGGCTTCCTTTGCGCACAACGCCATTCATATGATGTACAGCAGGATGGCGATTGTAACCCAAGGTCAGATTGTCAAAGGTCAGGCATGCTTCAGTCACAACGACACTACAACTCCACTCGCAAGATGCCACTGAGTGACACAATTTTGTAATGCTATAACGTTTATGGGCAGCTTGAAGCGCGCGCAACCCCCGTCGTTCGAATATTCAAGAGATTTTTGTCATAAGATGGTACGCAGAGGCTGCGTTCGCTCTTGGCAGGCACCGTGAGGGGTTAAGCCTCAAGCCGCTTAGGAGCTGGACTGCTGGATGCAATCGACAGCAAAATGGCGTGCGTTCTCGAACGCACGCCAGACCGACATCAGGCGGCGACGACCTCGAGTGGACCGTGGTCATCGCAATGGTCGCCGTGCTGGTGATGAAGGCGCCCGTCGACCAGATAGTCGACATGGTCACCATGCGGCACGGCTTCATGGCCGCAATCCGGGCCGTGGACACGGCCATGATCGTGGCCGACATGGTCCTTGATCGGACGGCAGCCATCGGGGTTGTCACCACTCACTTCGATCACATGTTCATCGATATGATCGCCATGCGGATGATGGAGGTGTCCATCATGCAGGTAGTCAATGTGGTCGCCATGCTTGACGGCCACGTGGCCGCAGCCGGCGCCGTGTTTATGGTCGTGGTGATCATGATGTGGAAGATTGCAATTGCTCATGGTGAACTCCTCTGATGTTTAATGATGACAGGCGTGGTCGATAGCGTTCTCAACCAGCGCAAGGACATGATGATCCGCGATAGAATAGATGGCATTCTGCCCCTCCCGGCGCCGCTTCACGAGCTGCGCTGTCCGAAGAACTTTCAATCGCGCCGAAACCGTGCCGATTTTCTCCGCCTCGATGTCAGCAAGTTCGCTGACGCCGCGTTCCTTCTCGGCCAACAAAACCAATGTCCTCAGCCGCAAAGGGTCCGCGAGGGCTTTGAACATCGCAGCAGCCAGTTCCAGTTGATGTTCAGTTGCCATCAAATAATCCATCATTCTATAGGTCATTAGAATATAGAGTGGAGACGTGGCCGTCAAGCCGTCCGTTGGCGGTCACGCATTTCACTGTCCAAAGGCCTCTCGCTCCAGGACGAACCAACCACCAGCCTGTTGACCCACATGCGCCGTAAAGGGGCGGGCTAAAATCCCAGTCAGCTCCGGAACACGGCTGAAATCAAATGCATCCACAGCGATGGGATGGGTGTATTCCGGTCAGGCACCTGCGGGTGAAGAGCGGCGAGAGTGCCGGTAGTCTGGCCCCTTCGCTCAACCTTGAAACTGCAACATCATCTCGGCTGAGGCGACGGCGGTGCTGTGACGATCGCACGCCACCGATTAAGATCGTTCTTTGTATGAACAAAGGTCGCAAAACATTTCTGAGAGCTACGATCTGGCATTCGAAGGTTCGACGCTCGTGCTTCCTTTGCGAGATCTTCCGCAGCCGCCATCGCGACATGTGTCGGCAGACCGGTTGCCCGCAACGCGTTTTCGACTGCGATATGGGCTTCGTGATAACGGGCCACTCCAAGGTGACGCTGGCAGCCATACGCGACCTTCAGATGGACGAAGGAGGCCTTTGTCAGCGCCGTTACGCTTCGGTCGAATTGTTCGCCCGATGCAGCCGTCGTGGACAAGACCGAGAATGCCACGAGGCATCCGGCTCTCGTATTTTTCATCACTGCTACTTTGCGGAACATCTATTCGCTCTCCATGTGTGAAGCAAACGCTGTAGCGAGGTCATCGCGCGTGACGTCCTGCATCGCTTTATGAACCGAACTGAAAGCCGATGTCCAAGTCCTGCACCCGCGACCTAGCTGATCGTCGACTGACGGCGAATGTTAGCCATCGCTCAGGTCGTCGGATGATCCGAAAAAGCCACGACGCGGAATCAAAAAAGGCCCCGAACAAGTCCGGAGCCTTTTTGAGAATTAGACGTGAGCATTATGCACGGTCGACAACGTCTTTCACTTTTTCTTTCGCTTCGCCCTTGGCCTGCTGTGCATGACCCTTGGCTTCCTGGGCTGCGCCCTTGGCTTCCATCTCGCGGTTGTCGGTCGCGTCGCCTACGGCCTGACGAGCTTCGCCAGCAACTTCGTTGGCCTTGCCTTTAACCTTGTCCATGGTGCTACCCATTGTCGCTCTCCTTATATGAGCTGCATTGCTCGATTGATAAAACAACGGGTTAAGGCGCGTCATGGTTCCTCGGAAATTTTGTTGGCCTCGTCGACTTTGCTAATCTTGACCTTGTCGATGGTGTGTCCGTCCAACGCGATTACTTCATAGACGAGCCCTCCGAACGCCACCTTTTCACCGACAGTGGGCATGTGTCCAAGTCTCCAAAGGATTAGGCCTGCGAGCGTGGAATAGCGATCCGTATCGTCCACCAAATCGATGTCCAGAAGCTTCGAGACGTGGCGGATGTCGATCCAGCCATCGACCAAAAGCGAGCCGTCCTCGCCCCGCTCGACCGCCAACTGATCTTCGTCGTCATCGGCAAAATCACCTGCGATGGCTTCCAACAGATCGGTCGGTGTGACCATACCCTCCACCGAGCCGAACTCGTCGAGCACCATCGCCACCTGCAGGGGCGATTTGCGAAGCTGCTCAAGCAATCTGAGCGCGTTGATGCTTTCATGGACGACAAGCGGCTGGCGAAGCGATTTGGTGAAATCGAACTTGCCGTGTTCGATAAAGTCGCGAAGAAGGTCCTTCGTCAGTGCCACCCCGAGAAATTCGTCGAGACTGCTACGGGCAACCGGGAACCGGGAATGGCCCATCTCTATCACCTTGCGGCGAAGCTCTTCGTCACTGTCGTCTATATCAAGCCAGTCGATGTCCAGTCGCGGTGTCATAACCGACTTGGCCGGGCGGTCGGCCAGCGTCAGAACGCTTTCGATCATTTCATGTTCAACCGTGGTGAACAACTCGCCTTCGGTCGCACGCTCGGCGATGAGGTCTGCCGTCTCACCGAGCTGCGGCTCTCCACGACGACGGCCGAGCAATGACAGGACTGCGTTGGCCGTCCGCTCTCTCATGTCGCCAGTCGTGACGAACCGTTCGCGGTTGCGACGTCCGACCTGGTTGAATGCTTCGATCAGGACCGAGAAGCCGATGGCTGCGTAGAGGTAGCCCTTTGGAATATGGAAACCCAGGCCTTCGACAATCAGCGAGAAGCCAATCATCATCAGGAAGCCCAGGCACAGGATGACGACGGTCGGATGTTTCGACACGAAAGCCATCAACGGTTTGGAGGCTGCCATCATGACACCCATGGCGACAATGACACCGATCATCATGACCGAAAGGTGCTGGACCATGCCGACGGCGGTGATGACGCTGTCGAGGGAGAAGACCGCGTCGAGAACCACGATTTGCACGAGAACCTGCCAGAAGATGGCATGTTCGACGGGACCATCCTTGCGCTCGGTGTGCCCTTCGAGACGCTCGTGCAGTTCCATGGTTCCCTTAAACAGCAGGAACACACCGCCGAAGATCAGAATGAGGTCACGGCCTGAGATTTCGACGCCTAGAACGGTGAACAAAGGCGCGGTCAGCGTGACGATCCAGGCAATGGAAGCCAGTAGGATGAGCCGCATGCCGAGTGCGAGACCGAGACCGATCAAGCGGGCTTTTTCACGTTGATGTTCGGGAAGCTTGTCTGCGAGAATGGCAATGAAGACGAGGTTGTCAATCCCCAGCACGATTTCGAGGACGATCAGGGTGGCAAGACCCGCCCAGGCGGCTGGGTCGGACATCCATTCAAATATCATCATTGTCAAAAGCCGACCGTTTCAGGCGGCATTTCCTTCTACTGGAAAAATCCAAGAACACCGCCAGGAGCGGCGGAGCGTTATATGTTGGAAGAGCGCAGAAATGGTGACGACCGCCTTCGTCGGGGCGGTCGTCAATGCTAGAGTTCGAAGACTAGAATTCTATTTCGTCCATGCCGAGATCACCGCCGTCATCGACATCCTCAGCGGGAGGTTCTGCCGGAGCTTCAGGTGCAGGCGTTGCCGCCTGTGCTTCATCCGCACCGAACATGCCCATGATGGCATTGCCGAGCATCATGCCACCCGCAACGCCGACCGCTGTCTGGGCGGCTCCAGCCAGAAATCCGCCACCGCCGCCACGCTGCTGCGTAGGCTGCGAGCCAGATCGTTGACCCCACGGAGAAGGACGGTCTTCAGATGAACCGCCAGCAGTTCTGTCTGGCGCGGCGTTGCTACCGAACATCGAAGAAAACATGCCGCCGCGCTGTGGCTGGACAGGTTCTGGGCTTTGGACGTTCTGAGCTTCCAGTTCGGCAATGCGCTGCTGCGCCTTCTCCAAAGCCTGTTCCTGAACGACGATGGTCTGCGCCATGTAGTAGGGAGCGCCAGGCTGGGAGGTAATCCGATCCCGGATAAAGCGCTCGGCGTCTCCGTCCCGGTGGGGCACCTGGCTTTCGACCTTTGCCAGCTTGCCAAAAAGGTTCTCGATAGCCTGTTGATCGTTTCTATCCATCTCATGCACTCCTATGTAGCGAAATTACTCTTCACGATCTCCGGTGAAGTTCAGCAGAAGCTGGAAGATATTGATGAAGTTCAGGTAGAGCGAGAGAGCACCGAAGACCGCCATTTTCTGCTGTGATTCGTGATCGGCATGTTCGCCGTACTGCTCCTTGATATTCTGCGTGTCGTAAGCTGTCAGGCCCACGAACACGATGATACCGATGAGCGAGATCGCAAACTGCAGGGCGCTGGAGCCAAGAAAGATATTCACGACCGACGCGATCACGACACCAATCAGACCCATCATCAGGAATGACCCGAACTTGGAAAGATCACGTTTCGTCACGTAACCGTAGAGGCTGGTGGCTCCGAACATCGTGGCGGTGATGAAGAATGTCCGGGCGATGCTAGCGCCCGTGAACACCAGGAACACCGATGCCAGTGACAGGCCCATGACGGCACAGAACGCCCAGAAGGTCATCTGTGCAGCGGACGCCGACATGGTCTGCATCTTGAATGTGAAAAAGAAGACGAATGCCAGTGGTGCGAGCATCACGACCCATTTCAAGGAAGTCGAGAAGATCGGCACGTAGAGCGCTGGCGTGCTGCCGACGATGAGTGCAACAAGGCCGGTAACCACAAGGCCAAGACCCATGTAGTTGTAGATGCGCAGCATGTGCTGGCGCAGGCCCTCATCGAAGGCTGCTCCGGATTGGAGTGTAGTTGCGCCGTAACGCCGTTCGTTGTTGTACATGAAAGCTCCTGTGTCAGTTTTAGAAGTACGATTTCGTGAGAAGTTCGGCTTCGTCCGCCAGCCCCGTATCCGGAGCACTTGCAACAAGCGCGTAGGCGATCTCGCCGATCTGCCAATACGCAGCCTCGGAATTGGCGATATTGACGTTGACGACCGGCTTGACGGTGAATGTTCCCGGTCGAACTGCAAACAGGGACATCCGCGTCCCCTCCTGCGTCACGATGCTCATCTCGACACTGGGGCCGAAGTCAGAGGGAAATACCTGCACATCAACGACTTCCCAGTCGTCTGGTAGCTTCGGCATGGTGATAGCCGTCGCTGACCGGATGTCTTCCGCGTCGAAGTGTTTGACTTCCGGCTGTGAGGGCATAGCTGCGCGGATGAGCGTCGTCTGATGCGCCTTGATCGCCTGTTCGACGAAGGCAGGCGGATGGACAGATGCGACGACATCCGTGGCGGCGAAGGGACCGATGATGGAATTGGCGATCCATCCCGTGGTCACCAGAATACCGATGGCCGCAACGCGCTGAAGATTCGACCACATGCGCTTGCGTGAGAGTGCATTGGACAGACGATGAGCGGCATCCTTGAGGGGTCGCGATGGTTGTTCGTCGCCTTGAAGAGCCAGTCGCAACGCGCCTCGCGTCGCAAGGTCGGCCATAACCCTTGCCGCTGCGGAAGGATCGTTGGCCAGATGTTTTTCGACACGCACGCGACCTGCAGGGTCGAGCTGGTTGTCAACGTAGGCGTCGAGATCGAATTCTGGTACGGGGTCGTGCTCATTCATGGCCGCCTCCTACGATTTTGAGATGACTGCGGGGCTGGTTCGGAATCTCGCCGGACCGCAACGCAGCGCGCGCACGCGAGACCCGTGACATCAACGTGCCGATGGGAATGCCAAGCGTGTCGGCAGCTTCTTGGTAAGACAGGTCTTCGACGGCCACGAGATGCAAGGCTTCGCGCTGTTTGTCCGGTAGGCGCATGAACGCGTCCTTTACTTGTGACAGGTACGCGCTCTGTTCTTGGGGTGCCGGATAGGACAACCCAGCTTCTGCCGACACCACATCGTCCCTGCGCTGACGTGCAGACGAGGTTCGGTAGCGATCAATATGCGTGTTGTGCAGGATGGACAGGAGCCAGTGGCGCAGGTTGCCACCGCTTTTGAAGGAGCCTTGACGTTCGTATGCTTTGACAAGCGCGTCCTGAACGAGGTCGTCAGCATCGTTGGAGTTACGCACGAGGGAACGAGCATAGCGCCTCAGGCTCGATAGCTGTCCAATAACGTCAAACGGTTGGTTCTTCGGGTCCATGATTTAGTATACGGAATTCAAGGCGCATTTATTCCGAACACAATGAAGAAAATAACATGTCGCAGTTTGATAAGTCCGCTTAAGGTCAAACGCAGACACTCCTGAATTACGCTCTTGAACCACTATGAACCGACGACTCAGCAATTTGGGTACTCGGTGACTGGTCTAAGCCAGATAAGGCTGTCCGTTAGCAGGCCGCGCCAGTCATTAATGCGTCCTCCCTGACTGCGTCGGCAAGAAAATCGAGAACCGTGCGGACCCGCATGGGAAGATTTCGACGTGAAGCATAGACTGCGGTGATCGGCAGCCGTGCCGGCGGCAGACAAGGCAGAACGTTGATGAGCCTCCCTGATGCGATGTCTTCGGCAACGAGAATGTGAGATAGGATGGCCAGCCCTCCTCCCGCGATGGTCGCTCTATAGACAGCAGTCGGATTGTTGAAAACCATCCGCGGACTAATCGCTGCCCGCACCTGGTCGGCACCATCGGCAAATATCCATGCGCGCGTTTCACCGCCGCGGCTGTAGCAAATGCAGTCGTGCTCTGCGATCTCGCTTGGGTCACGAGGTTGGCCTCGCTCTGCGACATAGCCGGGCGACGCAACAAGATAGGCCGTCGTCCAGCCAAGCCGGCGACAGATCAAGCTGCTGTCGGAAACGTCACCGAGACGAACTTCGATGTCTATTCCCTCGCCGACAAGATCCGACGGGTCCTCGCGAAACACGATTTCGACCGTCAGGCGCGGATGGAGTTTCAAAAGCGCCGGCAGGCGCTCGCTGACATGCAATCCGAGCGGGGCCGGGAGGCTGATCCTTACGCGGCCGGACGCCGTCACGCTTTCAGCTACCGTTGCATCACCCAGCGCCTCCATGGCGTCGATAACCTTGCGGGCCATCGGGATCATCTGCTCGCCTTCCACTGTCAGAGACAAACCGTTGGTGCTCCGATGCAGCAACCGGGTGCTGTAATGCGCCTCCAGCGATGAAATTTGCCGGGACACCGCAGGCTGAGTCAAACTGAGGTCCAGCGCTGCGCTTGAAAACGACCCAGTCTCAGCAACCCTCAGGAAGGTTCGCAAGGCAGCAACCACATCCATCCGTCATCCCCCTCATACTTCCCCGCATAAAGCTTATGCGAGCAGCTTAGAGCGGTTTTGGTTGCGTGTCCATCTATTACGGATATTGTATATCCATAAGGATATTTTGCATCCTTAATAGATGGAGATCTTCATGACACAGCGCCTGAACTATGCAGCCCAGTCCCCGGAGTTTTTCAAGAAGTTGTCGGACCTCAGCCTGTCGCTGAAGGACAGCGTCATCGAGCAGTCGATCCGCGATCTTGTGAACATCCGGGCCTCCCAGCTCAACGGTTGCGGCTTCTGCCTCGACATGCATGTCAAGGAAGCCAAGATCCACGGCGAGAGCGAGCTTCGCCTTTATCACGTCGCGATCTGGCGGGAATCGAACCTGTTCGCTCCGCGCGAGCGCGCCGCCCTCGCCTGGACCGAAGCGGTCACCAGACTGGCTGAAGGCGGCATTCCGGACGAGCTTTACGAGCGCGTTCGCGGTCAGCTGTCAGAGAAGGAAGTTTCAGATCTGACCTTCTCGATCATGACCATCAACGCGTGGAACCGTGTCAGCATCGCCTTCAAGGCCGTGCCCGGTTCGGCGGACAAGCTTTACGGCCTGGAGAAAGCCGGCCTCAGCTGAGGCCTTTTTCCACAACAGCAGCCATTTCCAAGTCCATTCGGCACTCATCACCTCAAGGGAAAACAGTTATGAAAATTGTCATCATCGGTGGAACCGGACTTATCGGATCCAAAACGACCGAGCGCCTTCGCGCCAGAGGCCATGAGGTGATTGCCGCCTCTCCGAACACCGGCGTCAACACCATCACCGGCGAAGGCCTTGCAAAAGCACTTCAAGGCACCGAGGTCGTACTCGACCTTGCGAACTCGCCATCCTTCGAGGACAAGGCGGTCATGGAGTTTTTCGAAGCCTCCGGCAGGAATCTGCTGGCAGCGGAAAAGGCAGCAGGCGTCAAACATCATGTCGCGCTTTCCGTCGTTGGGACGGAGCGCTTGCAGGAGAGCGGGTATTTCCGGGCAAAGCTCGTCCAGGAAAAGCTGATCAGGGAAAGCGGCATTCCCTACACGATCGTCCACTCCACGCAGTTCATGGAATTCGTTGGCGGTATCGCTCAATCGAGTATTGTCGGGGACAAGGTGCACCTTTCACCGGCCTTTGTTCAGCCGATCGCCTCTGATGACGTCGCCGACGCGATGGCGGACGTTGCGCTTGCTACGCCAGCCGCCGGAATTGTCGAGATCGCTGGTCCGGATCGCTTCCGCCTCAACGAGTTCGTCGCCCGTTATCTGCAATTGACAGGAGACAGCCGCGAGGTTGTCGCCGATCCAGAAGCGAAATATTTCGGGGCGCGTCTCGATGACGGATCCCTTGTCTCCGAAACCAATCCCCGGCTTGGCAAAATCGGCTTCGATCAATGGTTTGCAACGGCGCCGCGAAAGTAGCCCGCCCAAAGCTCCGCTCATTTGAACAGGAACAATACTATGATCAGACCCTGCCTTGCGGCCTTCGCCGCATTCTTTCTCATAACCAGTACGTCCGGTGCTCACGACACCTCAGGCGGCTCCGCCTCGAAGGTGACACTCGTCTATCAACACGAACTGCCGAATGTGCCCGGCAAGAGCATGAAGGGCGTACTCGTCGAATACGGTCCGGGTGGCTTCTCCGATGCCCATACCCATCCGGATTCGGCTTTCATCTATGCGACCGTGCTTGAAGGCTCCGTCCTTAGCCAGGTTAATGATGGGCCTGTAGAAGAATACAAAGCCGGCGAGAGTTTTTCGGAATATCCAGGCGACCAGCACGGCGTCAGCAAGAACGGGAGCGACACGAAGCCCGCCAAACTTCTTGCCGTCTTCGTGGTCGATACCACCCAGACGGAACTGACCTATCCGATAAAGAAGTGAAATCAGTCAGGGACCGGGTACTAGAGCAGCCCAGGTCCTTCTTCTTTTCAAGGCAAGGGACCCGCAATGGCTTACAATTCGCTGATGCCGGCCTTTCTGGCCGTCGATCTCCTCGGCGTGCTCGGGATTCTCGTATGGCATTTACAGGGGCAGCAGAGACCGACGGCCCGACTGATCGTCCAGATCCTGTTTTTCGCCGCCATGACGACAGCGTTGATTGTGAGCGGCATCCCGCCACACCGCGTAATCCCCGGAGAAACCGATGGGTTCGCGCTCTACATGGGCACTGCGTCCCGCGTCCTGTGGTGGGTTCATCTTGCCTGGGCGACCATTGGCTTCATCCGCCTTTACATCGTCCTTGATCGCCGCCCGCAGGAAGCGCGGCTGATCCAGGATCTGATCGTTGCCGGTGTCTATCTCGGCGTTACGCTGTCGATTGTCGGTTTTGTATTCGGTGCCCCAATCGGCACCCTGGTTGCCACATCCGGTGTCGTGGCAATCATTTTGGGCCTGGCGTTGCAGAACACGCTTGGTGATCTGTTTTCGGGCATCGCACTGACGCTCGGGCGGCCTTTTTCGATCGGAGACTGGATTCAGCTGGCCGATGGCACCGAAGGACGTGTCGTTCAGAACAACTGGCGATCGACGCAGGTTCTGACATCAGCAAACAATCTCGTTGTGCTTCCCAACAGCACGCTTGCCAAAGTCGGCCTGACCAACCTTACAAAACCTGACGAGAGCCATCTCGTTATCCTGCCGATCCGTATCACCTCCGACAGCCGACCAGCCGAGGTCGAGGCAATCCTTAAGTCCGCCTTGCAGACGTGTCAGTGCATCGTCCAGTCACCGGCTCCGGTTGTTGCACTTAAGGGTATCGACGCGATCGCAATTGATGTGGAGCTTCAGTTTCGGGTCACGGCCCCGGCAGCCCGGACGCCGGCGCGCAACGAGGTTATCGATACGGTCCATCAGCGCTGTGCAACTCACGGCCTGTCACTAGCGATGCCCGCACAAAGTTATCTTGGGATCGTAGGGAATTCGCCGCTGAATAAGGCATCGGGTCGAGCTTAGCCGGCACGCTTCAGAACCCACTCAAAGGTCCCGGACCAGATTTCTGGGGTGATTTCCTGTTGCAGGATCGTGCCAAGATCCGCGAACGTCACCTTTCGAAGGGAGGAACGCCACGCTTCGTCGGCTTCCCACATGATGCGGGCAATCGCGCAAGGTCCACTCTCGCAATGGCCTTTCGGACGGCAGGGATTATTGGCCCGGATGTTTTGGCAAACAAAGGTTCGACCGCTACCCTCGACAGCTTCAACGACATCGAGGAAGGTCAGTTCATTCGCGGCCTTGGCGAGACGGTATCCGCCGGATGGCCCAAGCGTGGTGTGGACAAGGCCGGCCTGTGACAAGCTCTGCAGCGCTTTCGACAGATATTCCTTCGGAAGCCCATGCAGCTCAGCGAGCGCTTTAGTTGAAAGATATCGGCCTTCGGGAAGGCCCGAGAGAATGGCGCAACAATGTAACGCCCATTCGACTTGGCTCTTGAGGATCATGCGAGTGCTCGGCAACGAATTAAGGATAAATCATATCCCTATTTCATGCCGCTGTAAATGCGAACACTTGCTTTGTTTACCCCGCCTTGAAAGGATCCGAACCGACGACCCGGTCGTTCAGTTGTCATATTCGCGGCGAATATGCCTTTTGAATCATGAGTTTGCTCTGGTGACTGGCCGAGATGGGGCCGCCTGGCCTGATAGGTTTCGGCCACCATTACGCTAAATCGGACATTAGCACTTGCTCGGCAAGACGAAGCCACGGCCAAGAGCCTCCATTTATGCTGGGTGCTACAAAGGTTCGCCCCCGGCACTGTGAAGCCAATCGTCGATGACATAGCAAGTAACCGGCAAGCTGACCCCATGTGGCGTAGTTAGAGCTTGCGGCTGTATTGCAGATAGACGATTCACGAACTGTGAGCTTCTATGTCTGCGTCTAGCTCTGGAACCAGAAACTTTCATATGATCGAGGCTGTCCCTGAGCGCTTGGAAGGCGCTCCGAGGCAGTTGCGCCGACGTTGGTCGGATGAATTCACAGAACGTGCTGTTGCAGAGGCGATGGAAACGGGTGCCAGTGTTTCAGCGATCGCACATCGCATTGGAATTCATCCATCGCAGCTATTTGGCTGGCGTCGCGATGCTCGAGAGCGACAGCGCTCCGCGTCGTCCGGAGCCGCTGTTTGCACGCAAGCCGGTTCTGGCGGCTCAATTTCGGTGATTGATGTTGTCATCGGCGATGTTGTTATCCGGGCCGGACCCGATGATTGTCAATCAGCACCGAACATTCCATGCTTAAACACAATCAATGTGCATAGAAAGACGCGCTTACTCTTGAGGGCGAGGCGCTAACGCAAATATCTCTGGCCGAAGTGAGGAGCGGCGTAGAGTGTCAATTCGCCTGGAGCCGGGATCGCCCTCTAGAACACGGTCGCTCGTGATGACCCTTGTTACACAATCTTAAATAGAAACTGCTATTCCACTACTTGAAGCAGTCAGGGGGAACAGAATGCTTAATCTAATAATTCGCGCAAATTTCGAAGACTATAGAAAGTCTGCAGGAGAGATCGGAAGTTCATCGTTCGAAATTGCACGGTTTTTGGAATATACCGAAAAATCAATTGAAGCAGAGTATTTGCCAGTGACGGACGAGACGCTGTCGCGATTGCGAGACTTTCCAACTGTATTTATGAGCGAAATGCAGTCACTCGAGGATGATGACCTAACCTACTACGTTGACTGTAGGCTTGGGAGAATCAAGAATGTAAGCGTTAAAAATCGCGACATTCGGTTTGATTTTGAGATCACGCATGTGTTTAATCGGATGGAATTTGTCAGGAAAGGCCGTAGTGAGTTCGAGAAACGGCTAGGATTAGGCAGTGGGGAACTTTACAGGACCCATTGGGCCTTGAAGACTATATCGCTACAGGAATTTTTAAACGGCGCCGGCCTGTCCGTTCCAGAGGACGCACTTGACGAAACGATCACGATTAATGCTGTAGCTCCCATGGCAACGGCCCATGTCGATGTCGGCTTAGCGCCGATCTCGACCTCCATGATGGTCGGGCAAGATATTCCGGAGGTAAACTCCATCAGCGATTTTCTTCGCGAAATAGGAGAGATCAATTCGTCGCCGGACGTGTCAGTCTTATATCGAGGCCACTATCGGAACGACTATTCGCTCACGCCGACGCTTTTTCGCAAACATCCAAATGGCACTTGGAAATGGCTCACAAAAGAAGACGTGATTGTGCGTGAATTGATGAGCGCACAAGCAAGGGAGTTTGCCAACGATCGGTCGATGCTTGATCACCTAGTACGAATGCAGCACTATGGACTCCCGACTCGGCTCTTGGACCTCACCTCAAATCCACTTATCGCTCTTTATTTCAGTTGCGCGGACCCGAAGGCAAAGGACGACGACAAGAACAAGCCCGGGCAGGTAATTATCCTGACGACAAAAGCAAAAGAGGTAAAGTATTTCGACTCCGACAAGATAAGCTTGATTTCATGCGTTACGCTTTTGACGAATGATCAGAAAAATAACATCGACAAGAAAATGTCTGTTGATGATTTTAAGGAGGAGGAAAGCTGCAAACGACTTCTCGATTTTGTGCGGAGAGAGAAACCTCATTTTCAGGACAAGATTGACCCGAGCGACCTTTCTGAAATCCTCTTCGTGCGCGGTCGAAGTACGCATGAGCGTATCGCGTCTCAGGCGGGAGCATTCTTGGTATTTGGAATAAACGCCGAGCTACCAGAAACCGGAATAAGCGGCCTTGATATCCACCGGATCAACGTGGTGAATAAAGCCGGTATCTTGGAGGAACTGGCGAAACTCAATATTAAAGCCAGTACTGTCTATCCTGGCCTCGAGAGGGCAGCTGAGGACATTAAAGCATCGTATATGGTGGCGGAAACGTAGGTCCTGCGGCTAATCATCCACATTGGATCATAATTAGGCGGAAGCCTTTAACGCTACTTCCGCCCGCAACCTGCTAACTTTTGCACACTGGTTTACACCGGAGGTTCCCTTACCGATCATTGGTAAGGCTTCCGATGCGCCAAGTTGGCGCCCATTTTTTGGACCGACAACGGAGGTCTAGGCCGTGAGGTATTAACATTGCGTGGCCATCAAAATCGGGTGCGCTAAGCTTACGAGTGCTTATGACGACTATATATAATCAGGCACCTTTCGTTTTAGGAAGAGCCCTGTATTTGGAGAAAGTATTTTGGATACTACGGGCAATGATCGCGAGTCAAATCTAGGCGACTCTGTCTCGCACAATTTTAAGTCGGTTGCACCCGGGGGGCCGGCAGCTATCAACGGGTTCCTCTACCAGTTCCTCGCTAATCTTGCTCACATTTCGCGTGCGACGCTCAGCCCCAGTTCCGACGAAGATAGCTCTACTGTTGTGATTACACTGGAGCCTGGCGCTGGAGATGCATCCGTACTCGACGGCGACCACCTTTTGATAGAACAATATAAGACCCGATCAGCAGGACGGACTTGGAGTTTGAAGGACGTTATTTCGGAGGTTTTGCCTGACCTACTGAAGGCCGTGCCAGATTTGAGCGATGACAGCCAAGCATCTTTTCGTTTTGTGACCGACGGCCGCAAAGGTGCTCGATACGACGAGCTGTTCCGCGTCATCGAGAAGCTGGCCGCCGAGGCCGAAACCAGCGTGCCCGGGGCCAGCCTTGACACCAAAGTGATACGCTCTTTCTTCAATGCGCCCACTGATCCGAGCACCGCAGATCCGTTGGACTATCCGAGCACCGATCTCGCATTCTTCGACCACATTTGCAGCAAGCTTGCTGGCGAGACGGACAAGAATACCGAGGAGCATCGCAAAAAAGTAAGGCGGTTACTTTCCGGTTTTTCGGTTAAAATGGAGGCTACCGACGATGCCTACATTGCGGAAATCGATGCGCTTCTTGAGGTCGTCGTTGACTACCGCGAAAATATTGCAGCTAAGCGTCGTGAGCTTTACGGCATATTGCTCGACAAGTCTGCCGTCGGCAATATCGAGATCACGCCTGAAGAGCTACTTTCAGAGGCGGGCCTCGTCTCCAAGCCCATCCGTGATCGGTCTAAGCTCGCGCGCGCCTTGTTTTCGGCTATGAGCGTCGCAATGACGTCCTTGGGCTACTGCCGCAAAGACGACGTGCGTCCGCTCTTGGAGCTTGGCGAAAAAACCGTAACGCTGTTCTCCGGCGGTAGCGGCAGCGGGAAAACGTGGGCTCTGTGTTCCGCTGCTGAGGCCGCCATGCGCGCGGGCTTGCCCAGCGTTATTGTACGATCCAAAGGCGATGCAGACAAGACGCTTAAGTCGGCCGCGAACAGGCTCTGGATCGATGGAATGGGCTACGACGAGGATGTTTCCCTGAAGGTGGTTCACGCGCGAGTGCAGAAGTCCGTCATTGGAGACTCAGTAGAAGACCAATCGTCCAACCTGCCACTGGCGATCATTTTCGTCGATAATGTTCAGACGGTGGAGGAGGCGCGCGAACTTTCACTCGAAATAATGGAGCATGGGAGATTTCGTCTCGTCATGTCGGTTCCAGAAAATGTGGGAGCGGCAGTTTCCAGCCAAATCGGGAGTGAACATTCGAAGGTGCGCTCCATTGGCGACTTCTCGTTCGTTCAGCTTCGCGAGTTTCTGCGATTGCGAGACCGTCCGTTCAATGACTTGCCTGATGATCTGAGAAAACTGCTTTGCAAGCCGGTCCTCGCTCGCGTTTACGCTCAGTTCGAGGTCTCAGAGACGTTTACGCCCCAGAACGAATACGAAATTTTCGAGAACTACTACGACCAGGTTTGGAAGCTGAGAGGTCTGGTGGACCACCCAGACGATGAGGCCATGGTCGTCGAACTCCTGTCCGCAACCATTGATGGAAAGTGCGAATATCCCTGGGATGCAGCCACCCGCACGAAGCTCGGCATCAATAGCGACATGCGCATACGGCTAGAGCGCGCGGGGATCATCGCAGGGACGGATGGTGCAGACGCTGAAATCTGGCACGACCGCGTGCTGAACTGGATGGTGGCCGTGACACTCAGGCGGCTGCGTCGCAAGAGCAAGATCGATGCCAAGCATCTATGTGACATCATCGAAGCAATGTATGAGAGCAAGCATACCATAGGCGGCAGGTCGTTGGGTTACGTGGCCATGGACTATCTTTGGCTGGCTTTGGCCTCGCCCACTGCAGCCGATCTGTCAGATTGCACCATGCTCATGCGTCGTCTGGAGGGCAATCCTGTCCAACACGCGCACATGCAGGGGATTTATCTACTTCTCGTCCCAACTCTTGGAGCAAGAGCCGCCAAGCCGTTGGAACAGCGTTTACGAGAGATGGGAAAAGCAAACGCGCCGCTATGGCAAGTTAAGATCGTCATGAAAGCACTTGTCGAGTCTCTAAAAGTCGCCCGCGAGGATGCCATCGACGTGTCGGGACAGCTACTGAAGGAAGATAGTCCAATCTTGCAAGATGCTGGCGTAGCTCTCGCTCAATCGGTCCCATCACCTGTACTTTTGGACCGGCTATGGACAGTCTATTGCGACCGCCATCGATGGCTCCAAAACAAGGAAGTTCAAAACGAGCCCGACCGCGATTACCCGGATCTCAACAGTCGAGAAGATGCCATGCGTGCGCTCCGTCGATGCGGGGATCTGTCCCCGTCATGGCTAGACGCTCGATTGAAGCACGCGGTGTCTCGTGGAGATCCGTTGGACGGTCTGGCATATATGTTGGTTGGCATAAGGCCAGAAGCTGGCTCACCGATCTGGTCTTTACACAAGGCGATGTTGATCGAACATATGCCGAAGCAAAGAATGAGAAGCCTTGCCTATGCAGTGAGGCGGTTCCGTGATCAGGCCGAAATTCCAGCACTCAAGGACTGGCTGGCTATAGAAGAGGACTGGATGCAGCAGGCGGCATTCGCAGCTCTATGCGAGCTTGATCCCGATCAGGCGCTCGCCGTGATGACGGCAGGGATCAAGCAAGGAAAAGGGACCACTTCATGGTGGGCACGTCCACTGCTCTTCAAAAAACCTGACCAATTCCGGAACGCGCTCTTGCAAATACTTGCGGACGACGGCGAAGTGTCAAGAACCGCCCAGAGTGCTTTTCGTGGCGTCGAAGACGAAATCGATGACCCGCTGTGGAACCATTGGCTGGGTGAACTGACAATTAAAGTCCGTGGGATCATCGAGGGCGAGCGTTATCGTCATCCGAATGACTTTTATTCACCATTTTCCTTTGTGCTAAGCGTTACACGACATGACCATCTTCTGGCCCTGCAAAGCAAGGCGGGGACACCCTTTGAAGAGGACGTTTATGCGATAGCGCTTGGCAGACTGTCTCTTCTGGAGGACATCAAAGGACATGATGACGTAACAACGGATGCTGTTGAACTGCTGCGGCGCATTAGTGGCAAACGATACGAGGACCTCGTGCTTGCTGCGCTTTGCCATCCCGACAGCGCCGCACGGTGGATCGGGCTCTCTCAAGCTGCCGCACATCCGTCAGAAGCTGTTACGGCGGCCGTAAGACGCGTTGCGAGCGAAGCGGTCGCCGGATCGTCAAACGGCACCAGCGAGGATGAATGGATCCTAGCCGTGGAGATCCTTGACTATCGCGGCGACTATGACGGTATCGATGTTGCTGCGATAAAGTCGGGTCGGCAGATACCCTTTTGGCTGGCTGCGTCCCGCTCACAAACAGCAGTTGCGATATCTATCCCGCAGCCGGGCGTCCTTTCAGATCCTATCTCAGCGGCAATAGCACTCAGGCAGTTAATTTCTTCGGGAAGCGCAGAAGCGTTCGATTTCATAACTGCAAATCTAAAAGATATCGACCCAGTGTTGCCGGTGGCAGATCTTGTCGCTGCAAGCTTGTCTCGCAGGGGAGAACAGTCAGCCGAATTCGTGCACTTTCTGGCCTCAATGTTGGCGTGCGGCAAAAGCAACTGCAAAGCTGCCGTCAATGCTCTGCTAGTCGTAAACACGCCTGTTGCGATTGAGACGATACTGTCTCATTTCAGGCACGAGGCGAATGTCGCCGAGGATCTGGAATTCACGTGGGATGTATTTCTTATACTCTTGCGAACGGACAAACATCATGAGGTGTCGGCAAGACTTCGTGATTGGATCGGACAGAACCGTTTGCCACACAGCTTCGCTTACCTTGAATTTCTCCCGGAGATTGGCACCGAGCGGGCACATGATATGCTCCTGGACTATGCCCTAACTCCTTTGCCCTACCGGCCCGACCGAAGAGCAGCAGCGTTGAAGGGCCTGTGGAAGCTTGACCGCGAGGCAGCATTGGAGGCAGCGTCGATCGCTTTGACTGAAGGTACTCCTCGCTGGCGGCGCGAAATTGTTGAGCTGATCATCACACTTGATCCAGAAATAGGAACTGAACGTCTTTGCACGCACATGAAGGTCGAAAAGAGCAATGTGGTTCGAGCTGCCATTGCACGCGCGTTGCGGCGAGCGCCGAAGGATAAGCTAGTCGACATTGTGGAAACAATGTTTTCAAGCACCGACGTATCCGATCGTGTCGCCGCCTGCGAGATCGCAGGATTTGGGGGACCGGACTTTTTACTGCTTCACGTCCATAAAATTCTCGATGATGAAATCGAAGACAGTATCCGCAAGGCCGCTTTTGCCGCCCTTTGGCGAAAGCGCGCCGAGAAGCACACGCTCGATCTACTGGCCGCAGTGAGAGAGGCGCCCGCACCACAGAGAAGGTCTTTGTTTACAGCGCTTCTGCGCAGGATCGATCCTTTTTTATCTGAAACTCCCGGTGACCAACTTTGCCTTAAGCAGCTGTCTCTTGAAAAATGGGAGGGTTTCGCCGCACAACGCTCCCTGAACAGCCGCCGCAATGCGGAACGAGAGGAAATGCGTTGACGCATAGTGGGTAATTGCAGGTAAAAGATGAGGAAATCTAAATCTTACACTAAAAAGAACGGAGCAACGACTTACGCGGCAAGCCGAAGCTCACCGTCTCCTTAATCGTGGTTCCCCGCCCTACGCCCGTGATAGGTTTCGAACTCGTGATCGAAAACAATTTATCTATAAAGCAATGACTTAGCTATACATTCAGAGTGCTCTCGTCCGCACAATATCCGTTAGCAGATGTGCGAAGGAATTTGTTTCATCGCGCATAATGTCAAGCACAGCAAGCGGTGGCCCGTCGCGTCCATATTCCTCCACCATTTTGTCGTAACAAATAATATGGCCAGTCGGATCAAGACGGCCAGCTGCCACTAGTGCCATGGCGCTTGCGGCGAAAGCCTTGGCACTGAGCGGGCTTTGGAGGCTCCGATTTAAGATGGCGGCAGCCTGCTCGTCGCGCGAAAGCCTTTCGACAATTGCCTTCGTCATCGCCTCCTGTCCCTGGTGACCTGGATAGACATCCCGCTCCGACATTGCGTGTACGACTCTACAAAACTCAGCGGAATCATCAAGATATGCAGATAGAACCACAGCACTAAGCCAGTCGCGGTATTCTTTTCCAATATCAATTATCGCAATCTGGCGTTCCCTGAGCATCGGATCTCCTGGGGCAATGATCGCGAGTGGAATCGCGCGGACTACCTCGTTGTCCTCTCTGAATAAACGCCGGATCTTTTCGATGGAGTCGTCTGTGCGGAACTGATCACGTAGAATTTCTGCAGCGGCCACGACGTTGATGGGAGGGTAATTGCGGTAACGCCCGGAATTTTCCAAGATGTCCCACACATGTCGAGATAGAATATCATTTCCTGGATAAAGGTCAGCAAGTGCCTTCAGGGAAGAAGGGCCGAGGCTCTCGGCGGTCCGACACCATTCGAAAAAATCCTGACTAGCGCACGGGTTGCTAGCGACGTATGGCGAAAGCGCATGCCAAGCGACCTCATCACCATTTGCCGATGAGAGTTTATCAACGAAACTCGGACCAAGCGATGACCTCAACTCCTCCCAACGACCTACAATCAAGCTACAGAGCGCGGCACTGGTCCCCCCACCGACGAGTGAAGATAAAAGGATCCTTCTGCGGCCGAGTTTGACGTCAAGAAGCTTCTCCGGCGCTCCTTGTATCAACAGTCCCGCGAATGTAGCTGCTCGCTGATCTTCAAACATGATATCGGGCCGTTCGAGTTCTGTCACTAGCCTCGGTATGAGTTGATCTGAAAGGCCTTCAGCGCGGCCTAAGGTATGATAGTCGATCGATAGTTGAACCTTGAGCGGGAAATCAACTTCATCCCTGTAAGTCTTTAGGATCTTATGAAACGATGGATGACGATCGGCACCCAGTGCGGCTGCGCTACCAATGACGGCGCGTACCTCCACTGGTGCGCAGTGAGCTATAGACAGAATGTGCTCTCGAATGGCGGGATCCTTTGGAAATGCGCGGGCAAGTAACGACAAAGGGGGATCAGGGAATTCAAGGCGTCTTCTTGCGGCCGCTTCGACCAGCGGATGATCTTTGAAAACGAGGTAAAGCAAAACCGGCTCGCGTGCGGGAAGCGGAACTTCACCGGCGGCGTTCATGACGATCCGCGTCGCCTCGTCATCGCTTCCGTCACAGCCGAGATCCGCCAGTGCATGCACGATGAGATCGATACGGGAAGTGCTGCATTCCTTTGCAATCCTTAACAACCTCGTTCGAGCATCCTCGGCGTTGTCATAGAGCTCTGGCAACAACGCAACGAGCATGCCAAGCCGATCGTCGGCCCACTCAAGGACCTCTTTCTTGAGTGACAAAACAGCGGGGTCTGTCGACCAACCCCTAAGCAGCGGCAGAAGGTTCCAATAGGGTGCGAATGTCTCTGAACCGCGAACCATTTCAATAGCGTGGTCGCGCAGTCGTTCGTCCTTCACATTTGCAACGATTGGCCAGAAATCTTTGCCTTTATGGAGAAGATTGCCACTGAGTACGACGCAGATTGTCGCCTCCCGAATATCTGAATCCGCTTCGCAAAATGGGACCAATGCGTCCCACTCCTGTCCGAACAAAAGCGGAAAAGGGTGGTCTTTTTGAAGTTGGTCAAGTATCCATGACTTGATATTGGGTCTACCCGGAACCGTGCGCATCAGGTAGAAAGCAGCGAAGGCTCTGTCGAGCATATCCTCCGGAAGCCCGTTAAGGCTCGCGAGTGCTAGATCTACGACAATATCATCATCTTTCCAGCCTTCAAAGAGCGCGTCGCGCGCGATCTCTTGATCCCGGAAATCAAGCATTGACGAAGAGGCGACCAGTTTCAGGCAGCTCGCGCGGTCGGATTCGGTATGTCGCCTGCGCCGAACCTTCGACCATATCGCAACGGCTTCTAGCAACGGGCTTCCGCTGTTCATCGACTTTTCGATCAGATTGGAGAAGTCGACCTCCTCCCATCCTATTACGAGCGCCATGATGGCTGACGCAGCGACTTCTATATTTGAAGTGCTACCAGCTAGCTTTTCGAGTTCCTGTTTCCTTGCAGGATCTCCGCCGAAACGGCGGGCGATTGCCATCGCGGCCGCGCGTGCGCCCGAGCGGTCCTCGTCACAGAGGCCGCCGGCGAGAGCATCGAAGGTTTCGTCGTCTGCATCCCATGTTGCCATCGCCTGATAGGTTTCCGCGGTGTAGGAGACACGGCGCGGCGCCCATCTTGCGATCCGGCGCTCGACTAAGGGTGATAATGTTGGATCACTCAGTCCATTTACGACGATTCGGGCGAGTTCCGCCTTCTCAGACCCCGTTGCCACACCCTCGATGGTTCTGAATGCCCCCTTAGCCAGCCGGATTGCTGTGTGTGGCCTCATTGGCGAAGGGCTGAATGTTATCTCTGCCAGCAATTGCCGCCGATTAGCACTTCCGATCGGATCCAGATCAGCGGATTCGATGGCCGCAACAATATCATCAATTTCGTTTGCCCTATCGTTTATGGCGACGACGTTTCTGAGGACATTCTTCCATCTCGGATTTCCTGTCTCAGATCGTATGAAATCGAGTAGGTTCGAGAATGGCCAGCTCTGGATATGAAGCGCCGAAAGGAACTCTTCCAAGCTGGCATGAGCGAAGCCGATTTCGCCCGGGCCCTTTTCCACGATAAGACCAACCGTCTCCGCATTGACAGCAAGTAGCTCGTCGGTTGCAGTCTCCGCCTTTATCGGGTCAAGCCCAGCTTGATCAACAAGATAGTTTTGCACTGTATTTCGGGCATCGTTATAGGCGTATCCAGCATCACTGCCATTCTTGCGAGACGCAAAGGCCAGCGCCGCCAATGCGCCCTGTCGTAACCGAAGCGAGGGGGATGCCTGAAACCTTGGGCGAACATCTCCCGCCGCAGTTGCGCGAGTGGCAGGATGGATCTCCAGCAGGAGCTCAATCAAGGAACGGAGAGCTTCTGATCGATTTCTAGGCAGAGCGACCCTTCGAAGGGCCAGAAAGAGCAACCCTACAAATAGCAACGGTGTCTGGGCGAGTTCGCCGAGAGCAGGTTCCGAGCGGAGTTCGTTCAGAAAGCGGTCTGCCTGCCACTGCAACAGTGATGGATTGCCCTCATTCTCGTGCTCTCGCTCGCCCTTCACATGTGAGAACCAACTGGAAGCAAGCTGCCTCTGCTGAATGGCCGATAGAGGCGCCAACTGGCCGGTCTTCCAGGTTTGGGGCAAAGAGCCAATTTTCCGCAGACCGTGTGGGCGTCCGGAGGCAACCGTAGGCACCTGATGGACTTGCACGAAAGCCAAGAAGCTCTGCAATGCTGTGCGTGCTGCCTGTTCGTCCGCCCACTCATCCAGGCCATCAACAATAAGGAGAACCCTGTTCTCTTCGATTGCCCTATTGATCATATCCACTAAACTGGCAGTCAGGAGCGGCTGAAGTGATGCTGCGATCACATCTTTCAGCCCGATCTCGTCGCCTCTGACCGAGGTAAGCCGGGCCCATTTGGAGAACGACACGAGGACCGGGAGCCGCTCACCCCATCGCGCTGCGGCCTTGGCGAATATCGACTGCGAGCCAAGCAAATCCAAGGCAAGCGCCCGCAACAGCGTGCTCTTGCCTGCGCCTGCGTCAGCAACGATCGCTATATGTTCGCCATCTGCTAACCAATCGGCCGCCGCCATGCGTCGGACTTCTTCACGGACAGCGGGAGCTTTTTCTCGTGATCTCATTTCATTAACGCTCGGCGACGACGCGGAATAGTTATTACCCATTGGTACAGCCACACGCTCACGCATGTAGACGTCTGCCATCGTAAAACGGTCAAGCAACGGTACCGACCGATGGTCGTACTGCTGACCACTGAAATCAGCGGCTACCATTCCTGGGTCCAGGTCGCTGAAACGAGCGGTATAGAGGCGGTAGAGCTGATCCCGCACACGCGCGAACTCTTCGCCATCCAAGCGGGTCATTAGCCGAGTGTCGGCAAGTTCACCATAGAAGACCGAGTACCAGTTTCTCCCGAAAAAAGAGAGAACAAGGTCTTGGTGGGGCCGGATTTTCTCGACAAGGCTGTCACCGCCTAGCACCAAAAGCGAAATTCCTTTCGCTCGCAGGATGGCAGTCTGCATCTCTATCTCGTCTTGCACTGCGGTGTCGTCGAGATTAGCCTGAACGGCGATCATCAGGGTCTCGGTCCGCTCAACCCAATCACCCGCCAGAAAGATATTCACGGCCTTCGCGAGTTGCGTCGGTCCGAATGCCTTGTAGCGTTTCGCTTGCCACACGACATATCGTAGATCGGGAAGCCTCGCAAAGATGTCGATACCTTCCTGTTGCTGCCCTTGTCGTCCATAGCGAGCGACGTGATCAAAGGATCCTTCCCTCATAGCAAGACGGTAGCAGAGACGTTCGAAGTTCTCCCAAGAAAGTCCGCCGAACGGCAGAGACATCTGGGTGGTCTCAACGGGCGGCAAGGGGAAACTTCCGCTAGGCGGCGCGGTCAAGGATGTTTGGAAAAGCCCGTGCGTCTCTTTAGAGATGACAGTAAACTCCCTCTTGTACACCTAGTCGAGGCAACACTTACGACAATAGGATCGAAATTGGATGTGCGTATACCCGCCTATTTGAAGGCCGGATCTGACCCAGATACTCTGTTTCTAGCCTTCCGTACCGCCTAGCCGATAGATCGTCTAGTTTCAAGATTTGTTGAGGAACTCCTCGAGTGGGATAGTCTTTCCGGTCGGCGTCCTTGCATCTCTGCCAGCCGTTTATTGTGTCAGCGTACAGGTTTGCAGATCAAGCCCAACATATCGCGGAGAGGGGTGGCAATCAGGTTCGGCGTATCGCCAGCGTGTTTGGATCCGGCTTTGCGATCACACTTGTTACGACTATCTTGGTGCCAAGATTCTTCGGGTTCTGTTCCAGTCTAGCTTTATCTCATGGGCTGATCGATTGCCCGCAACCCGTAGCGGGCCCTGAGAAAATCCTCAATCTCACCGCCCCTAACGCACACGAGCCGTTGGCGTGAGGAACCTCTCGTAACCAAATCCTTGAGTTGGCCGTGCATTACGAGATCCATGGGTCTATTAGTCGAATCGGAATAGTACCTACGTTGAGCAAGTTTGGGGCGGGGAAATGGCAATCGCAAAGCATTACGGTCAAGCGGTATTCAACTGGGTCCGTCGCTGGATGCCGATAGACTGGACCACTTCCTGGCTGTCGGCGCGGCGGGGAGGTCATGTCGCGTTCGATGCCGGCCAGACGGTTGAGCTACGCAATGTTACGGATATCGATTGTCTGGTTCTGCTTGGCGAACCGGGACTCGGCAAGACAAACGAAATCGACCGCTGGGCATCGCACCTGCGTGACGACGGCATGGCGGTGGACCTGCTTCACGGGCGGGCGCCGGATTTTGCCGCCGCACTCGATGGACTGCTTTCCTCACCCCATCACGCTGCCTGGTCGGGTGATCGGAAGCCCTGGCATATCCTTGTCGATGGCCTGGACGAAATCGCTCCTTCAAAAGAAGTAGCAACTCTGTTGGCGGGATTTCTGGACCGTCTTTTCGAGACACATCGGGAAACCGGCCGTTTGCGGTTTATCGTTACTTGCCGGACATCGGGCTGGAGCGAGGATTTCGATCGTCTTTTCGAAGATCGCTGGCCCTCTGAAACCCTTCGCAAGCTTGCTCTCGTACCGCTCGATCGCCCGGCGATAGAGCAAGCCATAGCGCAAGTCGAGGAAGATGAGCAAAAACGGATAGATTTGGCGGAGAGACTTCTTGCGCCGCAGCTGCGGACGCTTGCTGGCCTGCCGATCTTTCTTAAGCTCCTTCTGGCTCGGTATCGCACAGGCGCTGTTGCGCCTCAACAACCGGGCGACCTCCTCCCCTATGCCATAGAAGGGGTACTCGCCAATGCGCCCGAAGAAGATTTCGAAAAGCTTATGCGGGTTGTTGGCCGAATGGCCGCAGCCTGCCTTTTTTCGGGTCACCCGCGACTGAGCTTGCCAGGGGCAAGGTCTCTCAGTGACGCCTTGCCGGTATCTAATATCGCCGGAGGAACCGAACCGGCCGCGAGCGGCCCCTTCGTGGTGACGCCGGCGATGATGGCGCGCTGCCTCCACACCGGTCTGTTCACCGAGCTTGAGCCAGACGTGTTCGAATGGTCGCACCGGATCCTGAGCGACTTTCTTGCGGCTCGCTACTTGGTCGATCATCAGCTTTCAGCCGAGCAGATCTTTTCGATGGTGGCGGTCAAGGAGGTCGCCGGACCAGGTGGCATCCCGCTCCAGCTGCTTGAAATGGCGGGTTGGGTCGCTTCTTTGTCACCCACCTTTTTTGATCTTTTGCTCGAACGCCAGCCGGAAGTGCTGTTGCGGGCGCAGGCGACGACGCTCGATGCCAGCCAACAGTCACGTCTTGCCAGCGCGCTCCTTCAGCGCATTGGAAACGACGATCTTCTCGAGCAGTATCACCAGCTCCAGCCGTTGCTCGCACGGCTCGACCATCCCGGCCTCGCAGAACAACTACGTCCCGTTATCGCCAATGACGAGGCCACGCCGTTCAAACGGCGTGCCGCCATCGACATGGCTGTTGCATCCGGGTCGGTTGAGCTTGCCGATACGCTGATCGACGTTGCGCTCGATACTACTCGGGACGCGATCCTACGTCACCTTGCGTTGCGGGCAGGCGTGAAACTCGACTGCCCCTTTGCCAGACTGCGATTGAAGCCGCTTTTGGCGAGCGAGCTGCAAGGAGATGACGAGGATCGGCTTAGGGGTGCGCTGCTCGACCTCTACTGGCCAGACGAATTGAGTTTCCGTGAACTGCTTGGCGCGCTGAGCGTCCCGAGAAAGCTCAATTTCATTGGACCCTATCAGCTCTTTCTCCACAGATTTGTCCCGCCCGATCTAACATCGGAGATGGCGGCGGACGCTCTGATCTGGCTGCGCGAGCGTATCGATGTCGATCAACGCGATCATGGCCAACTTCTGGGGGTAATGCAGGGGATTTTTTCGGCCGTAGCGAGGCAGACTGCCGACGTGAATGTCAGGCAGCTGCTAGCCGAGCTTGTCAACGACGTCGGCCACGAACTTGGCCAGATAACGGTTCGCCAAAGCAATGTTTCCCTGAACTGGCCACAAACCCCAGATGCGCGCGCCGACCTGGTGCAGGCGATAATGGAGAAGTCGCTCGATCCGTTACGCGCTATTACTGTCATTTCGGTGGTCTTACCCGGACTGGTCGTCTCAGAGGATCTGGAAACGCTCCTTACGCGATTGCCGCATGTCGGCGCGCGGATCTGCGACGCATGGACGCAGATCATCGTTGATCTGGCACAGAATATCCCGCTCGACAGCCTGACATCAGTCTGGCAGATGGCTTCGCGAATTCCGCAACTCGCTGCGTTGCTTTCCCAGAGATACGCGGTCGTTATTCGCTCGCCCGCCGCTGATCGGATGCGGCAAAAGTGGGTTAGCGACGAAGAAAAACGTAAGCGCATTGGCCGCGTGGAGGAGGCCAAAACGCGCTGGCAAGAGAACGTGACGTCTCTCCTCGACAGGATTGAAGGGGGCGAAGCGGGACTTTGGTGGGAACTCAATCTCCAGCTCTTCTACGATCCCGTCCTGGGTTATGACGAGCAATTCGAATTCACTGCAGATCTGACACGCACTCCAGGATGGAAAGCGCTCGGCGCTAACGACCATGACCGTATCCTGCGTACAGCAGAGCTTTACCTGAACGCCGCACCGCTCACAGATTCAAGCTGGCTGGGCACAAATACCAGCCACCGTCCTGCCAATGCCGGACTGAGAGCTCTGGCCCTCCTCTATCGGCGCAGGCACGAGGTACTGGACCGATTGCCAATGGAGACTTGGGAAGCCTGGGCGCCGGCAATCATCGGCTTTCTGAGCAACGATTTTGACGACGACGGCGATGCGCAGCGTGAACTTCTCGTTGAAAGCTACCGTGCGGCCCCCTCCGCGATCCATGATGCGATCACACAGATAGCACTCGGCGAGCATTCTAAAGGACTGAGTAAGCGGGTATTCGACCTGCTCGGCAGCCTTTTTGATGCCTCCTTGGCCGATCTTCTTGAGCGCTTGCGCGAAGTGGACGGGTTGAAAGGAGAAACAGCGCGCGCCGATATATCGGCGTTTCTTGTCCGTCATGACGAGGCGCGCGCCGTTGATCGCGTGCGCAAGGCGCTTTCGGCTACGGAGCAACAAACGCTGCCCTCGTCGCCGGGGGGGCAGGAGGCAATTGGTGCTGCGATCGAAATGTGCATTAGACGTCCCGGTGCACACTGGAACATGCTTCTTGAGCTACGCCATTCGAACTCCGCAATGGCCAGAGCGATATGGATCGGATTGGCCGAAGAGGTTTCCTTCGACCGGACGCTACATCTGGAAGAACTGAGTGAATACGAACTTGCTCAGACCTACATAGATCTCGCGGCTCTGCTTCCCGATCAGCCGCCGGAGACCTCGGGCGCCCGGCTGCTTGATGTCCGGGACCATGTTGCGCAGCTGAGCGCCACCGTCATTGGCAGGCTCGTGCATCTCGGTACAAATTCCGCACTTGAGCAGCTATACCGGATCCAGCGTGCGCTGCCCGCATTGGCCGACAAGCTGCGCTGGTCGATCGGGGCAGCGCGACAGAATCTACGCAGCAAGGCGGGCAAGCGCGAAGATGCCGCCGAGATCTTGGCCCGGATCGCCGACATGAGCATCGCGTTGGCTGGATCGGAACCGCATCCGTCGTCCGGGTCGCCACCGGATGTGGACCAGGCAATACCCATTCCCGCGGGGATCGATGTTCGAGCACGTTTTGCGGAACCATCCGAAAAGCTGGATCTGGCGAGCCGCCGCAACATACTCCTGGTGGCGACAGAGTGGTCCTCGACCCATGGCGGAATTTCGACCCTGAACCGCGAATTGTGTATCGCGCTTGCGACCATCGGGCACCGGATCCAGTGCCTGGTCGTCGATGCCAGCGATGTGGATAAAAATGATGCCATCGGTCGCTCGGTCAGGCTTGTCCGCACCAGGCAATCCGCAGGCATTACCGGGCGCGAACAACTGCTTTTGTGCGAACGGGACGATCTGGAAACCACGCCTGACATCGTCATAGGCCATGATCACGTAACGGGATCTTATGCCCGAGCGATCGCCACCCGATTCGGCGCTAAATATGTTCACATGCTTCACACCATTCCGCAGGAAAACGAAGCCCTCAAGGATGCACGCGACGGAATTGATCGCCCTATTCTGGGTGGAGAAGCGAAACTCGCGGAACAAGTCGCGCTGGCAAGGGCGGCCGATTTGATAGTTGCTATTGGGCCAAGGATCGAAGATCACTTTCTCACCGAGGTTTACGATCCCCCAGAGGTCGTGATGATGGTCCCGGGGTTGAACAGCGAACTTCTGTCGATGCAGCTCAGCCCTAGCGGACGTCGAATGAACCTGTGTCTCATGTCGGGCCGGATGGAAGACGCTAGTCTCAAGGGCGGGCGCTTGGCCTGTGATGTTGTCAAGCATGTGGCACAATCGCGGACTTGGCCGTCGGGACTTACCCCGAAGCTTTCGATCCGGGGTTTCAGCAAGCAAAAGGCAGACGAGGAGTTCGATCGGATCGGGTTTCGCAAGGACTACGCACAGTTCGTGCTTTGCCGTTCCTATTCGACCGACCCACTTGAACTGCGCAAGGACTATGAAAAGTCTGCCTTGATCGTTATGCCGTCCGTTGCCGAGGGTTTCGGATTGACCGGTCTCGAAGCAATTGCCGCTGGTGTGCCGGTGGTGCTCTCCTCGGAAAGCGGGCTTGCCCACTATCTGCTTAAGCCGGAGCTTAACGGGGGCCTCGATCAGGCGCTTGTCGAACCGTCTATTGCAACAGTGACGCGCGGGGAAAGTGAAAACATCAAAGCCTGGGCCGAGAAAGTCGATGCCATCCTCTCTGATCATGTGGCGGCGGTCGAGCGGGCGGCGAAACTCCGCGATGCGCTCAGGGCGCGCCTCAGCTGGGATGTTGTCGCACGAAAATTCACGAAGGATTTGGGACGCCTGCGGTAGATAGAGGCTCAGCGGTTTGAGGTTTGATCGATGTTTTCGTGTCATAAGAAAGATGCGTTCGTGGCGATCACGGTCGGCAAAAGGATTGGGAATCGGCGCAATGCTGCTCTTGAACGTTATCGTCATTAAGAGATGGTCCAAAGCAACGGTTTGCTTGCTCTTGACAAGATTCGACCCCGCGACCCCGATGTTTCCATCAACCCCGCTTATCGTTATCAATACTTTAAAGATCCGAACGGCGAAATCCCTCAATGCCTCAAGTTCCGTTTGAAGAGATGCGAACTTATCACTGACGACGTTGAAGCATTTCGCCTTTCGATTGATTGAGTGGTTACTTTTTCGGTTATGCCGACCGCAGCCCCTCCATGGTCGCCCTGAAAATTCCAAGCGTCTCAAACATCTTCAGTATCTCTTCCATCGACCGGGCATCCTCGTACACGATCGTCTCCGCCATACTCTCATTCAAGACCTCTTGGATATCTTCGATGCTCCGAGGAATGACGGATGACTTCGATAGAGGACCTTGCAGCGCTCGCCACAACGCCTCGATCTTCTCCGGCTCCATCTTCACCCTCATCCCCTTATCGGCGTCTTATCACGGATCCAATTGCTCACGTTTAGCTTTCGGCATTCCGTCGTCTTTAATGCTGACGCAATAGTCTTTGCGATTGTGTGAAGTAGTTTAGACACAGGTAAAACCTCCCATTGTTGCGATTACCTAGGAGATAATTGGTCGACGAGATGCAAGGGACAAATGGCCGACGAAAATGATATGCCGAAGGAATCAATCGAGATCAGGATGAGATGAGCGAGCGCGATTTCTACACAGACGACAAGGCTTTCCGCGATCTTGAATACAACTGGGAAGGCGCGTCCAAACTGTGCTTTACGGACTCCGACCTCTATCAGCGCCCGATCAAGGACGCCCACCCCGTCGTAAAAGCAAAGGCCCTCGAATGGTATTCAGACCAGGAGAAAGTCATCAGCTACTTCTGCGCACCTGCCGCCAAAGTTCGCCGCCGTATGGAGGTGCAGGGCTACACTGCTGAACGATGCAGAGCTTTGTGGGAACGAGAATTCGCTCACCATATAGCTCGTGCGGAGGAATTAGTCGCTAACGGCGACTACCCAGACTTCGCCAAAGAGATTGCTGAGCAGAAGGGCCTCACCTTTGAAACCTGGGAGGCGAAGCAGGCTGCTGCAGGGGTTGACGAATTCTTCCGTTTCAACGGGGTCCACATTTTCAACTTCGCAGACAGTTTCGCTGCGTTGGCACTTTACGTCGATGTTTATAAGCCGGAAATGATCTGGACAGAATTCACTGAAAGCTTCGACTATGACCCCGGACTTTCGATCCGAGAAAACATTGATGCTCTCCCTGTCGATTACGAATACGACTTTATCGAAGCCTCAGGGAACGTCCTAATTTTGACGGAAGGGACCTCCGACACGAAGATACTCTCGAGAGCAATCCGGGCGATGTATCCGGAGTTTGCCGATATGTATGAGTTCATCGACTTCGAGGAATTCAAGATTGAGGGCGGAGTCTCGGCCGTAACCAAGATGATCAAGGCATTTGCCGGCGTTCGGCTGACACAGAAGACTATCGGGCTTTTCGACAATGACGCCGCTGGATGGGAGCAGAAAAATCTCCTCGACCGGATGACCAATCTGCCTCCTTCGATCCGGATAATGGTTCTCCCTGACGTTGAGGTCGGGAACGACTATCCGACGCTCGGCCCCGAAGGTCTTAGGAACATGGACATCAACGGTTCAGCTTGTTCCATCGAACTTTTCCTGGGCCGTGAAGCCATTTCAGATGAGCGCGGCAACCTACGGCCTGTTCGATGGACGGCATGGAATAAGACAGCTGCCAGATATCAAGGCGAGCTTGAAAACAAGAACGCGGCTACACAACATTTCCTCGATGCCGTGAAGGCTGGGGGCAACCCTGGGAGCTTGCGGGCTCAGTTCCCGGAGATGGATGCCCTTTTGAACTATATATTCCAGGCTTTTCACGGTTGAAGGAGGCGAGTTGAATGAACTGGGTTAGGTTTAGCTATCTGAATGCCGTCAGGAGTATTGAGCGCGCCTACCGTGAAAGCATCAAGGCCTTTGAAGCTGAAGGAGCGACATCGGAACAGCGCTGGCAGCGGCTGCGGTCGGAGCCTAACTTCGACGCAGATGATGAAGAGACCCGATACCAAGCTGAACACCTTGGCGAGATCGCGCTCCAGTCGGAGCAATCGATCAAAGCCGTTCGCGAAGCGTTCGCGCTGATCCTTTACCACTACTGGGAGCATCAAGCCTGCTTCCATCTAAGCATAATGCGTTACAATCAGGACAAGGTCTTCGACAGGGCCTCCGATTTCTTCAAAATCGACAAGGTCGGGATAGATCGGTTACGCCAGATTGTGAATGTCCTCAAACATGGGAATGTCGAGCTTGTCGGAAATGAGCCAGAGCTATTCGACCCGTCCCTTATACCCCAGAACCCACCCAACGTATGTGAGGTTGGGCCAGAAGCATTTCATTATCGAAGTGCATTTCGCCTCTCTGCCGCTGACCTCGACGCAGCGTTCGTAGCCATTAAAGCCTCAGGTCCGTCTGGTGAATAACCCTAGCATACTGGCAATGGATGAAACCATCCGAGACATTCACCGGGACGCTCGTCGGTCAGCATATCGACACCCGACATTGATGTGAAAACAGAGTGCGATGGAGAGAGTTTCGGGTCTGCCGTCCGTATCGGTCGATTTATCGCCCCACGGCTATATCATTTAAACATCGCGCGCGTGCCATGGCGCGACGCTAATCATATGCGGTTCGGTTTCCACCGACATCACCTCGGCTTCCACGAGCACTTGCAGGGTCGTGGCCCATCGCTCCCCGGTCTCGTTCAAATCGACAGCGAGGCGATGTTCGATCATCTCGCCCCCGCCCATGTCACCGTAGGAATACCTTTCGTTGCCAAGATCAAGTAGGCACTCTCCATCGAATTCTTCGTCATCCAGCTCGTCGCCGGTAGAGGTGTCGGTGACGGAGAAACTCTCGTGCCACACTTGGAAGGGGATTCCGTCGAAGTCTTCGTCCGTTTCAGACCACCTGACCGGCATTGCCTCGAGCGCCGGGTTGAAGGCCAGGTAGGGGAAAGCCGAGGATAAATCACCCATAGAGAATTGCCAGTGGGTCCGAAATGGCTCCCATTCTCCCTCCGGAGATTTGCTCTCGAAATACACTTCGGTCCGCATCTTCGACATCCATTTGATGACTATCAGACGAGCACTCCGTCCTTCCTCTCTGCAGTTATTCAGCCAATGAACCACAGAGGAATCGCGAAGGAAGCGAGCAATGCCCGTCTCCTCCTCACGTCGCAAAGTGCTCCTAAGAACGGGGACGAGGTTGCGGTCCAGCACAATTCGGAAGAAATGCTCGTCGAGAACATTCCTCTTGTCGACCTTTACGCGCACCGTTTTCTGATCAAGGCGAAGTATCTCCTCACCGTAGTTGCGCTCCACCCATTTCTGCAGATCAATAGCGAGGAAAAGATCGGCGCTTTCCACATAGACAGCAAGATACGTTGGCTGGATATTGAGGTACCAGAACCTCAAATGGGCGACGTCGAGGTCAAGGACGACCTCTCCCGACTTCTGATAGTCGGCAAGGGCCAATGTGCCGGCCATGATTCCTTTCATCTGAAACCAGATCAATGCAGGGGTGACGATTTTGCCGTCACCAGCTTGGTTTGTGCGCGTCAACTGCAGACCAATGTCCCTGCCAGCACGATCGCGTTCATACTCGACAAACAAGCCATGCGGAGCTGCCAGCGCCCGGAATTTGCCCATGTAGTTATTCTCGAAATCATCGCGAGCGCCAATCTTCACGCCGGTCCCCTTGCTCTCTACCGTCAGGCATCAAGGGAACAACCATAACTTGTTCAATGTCCAAAGTCTCAAACATAGAATTTTCGAGGTTGCCAAACTCCAGAAGTGACTTCGTATCTGCCATCGCCGTTCTTCGTGGGTCACAAGGCGTCGCTCGCAGTTGGCAATCGCACGTTGCCGATCGGCCGGCCCTAAGCATCGCATTGTTTCAGACATGGTCGATGACCTGAATAAAACACGGCCAATACGCAAGCAAAACCGAGTGCAACCACAGAACAAGGGTGAAAGACAAAATTCGTTCGTGGATTGCGAACGTGGGATGTCGAGGATCTCTGTTTGATCGGCTACAGTCTTGGCATTTGGGGGATTCGATGTACTTAAGAAAAATAAAGCTCGCAAATTTCCGTTCGTTTCAGGAGACGGAGATTGAGCTTCAAAAAGACCTCACGGTTTTCGTTGGCGAAAATAACGGCGGCAAAAGTAACGCAATCGATGCGATACGGCTTTTGACGATACCGCTTGGTGGCCGCCGCGAGATATACTGCGAAGGAACCGATATTCGCTTTCAAAGCACGCGGCCGGACTTCGAGATCGTCGGCGAGTTCGAGGAACTGTCCACCGGCCAGCAAGGCCGTCTAATCTCAGCGGCTACGGACGTCTCTCTTACGCGCGCCGCGTTCGGACTGAACTTCTCAGCGGACCGCCTTGGCGCTAGGCCAACGTTATGGGCGGGAAAAGATGGCAACACGCCCGAGCCGGGTTGTCATGAGATGATACGCCACGTCTATCTTCCCACCCTAAGAGATGCGAAGCGATCGCTCGCGTCCGGAAACCCGACCCGGATCATGGCTCTCCTCACGCATTTTCTCGATGGGTCGTCGCCAGCGGAACTGGCAAAGGATCTGGCGCGCACTCAATCGCACGATGTGCTTCAAAAGGTTGATGGTGCGGTCGACAAGGGACTGCAAGCCCTGACTTCCGGCGTGCGGCGGCAAACCGCTTCTCTTGGGTTTGCATCGGATGAAGCACTGGTCGACATCGCTCGCGACCTTCGCTTTAAACTCGCTGATCACGGCGTGGATCCGGAAGATCTGCGGTATTCAGGACATGGTTATGCTAACTTGCTGTTCATGGCGACCATTGCGGTGGAACTCGAAAAGGTTCGGACGGCCGATCTAACCCTTTTTCTGGTGGAGGAGCCGGAAGCACACCTGCACCCTCAGCTACAGGCTGCCGTCCTGTCGTTTCTTCGCGATCAGGCTGCCCATTCTAGGTCGTCTCCTCCTGATGATGGATCCTTGGCCGGAGAGCTTCAAGTTGTCGTCGCGACACACTCACCAAACCTATCGGCGTGGGTGGCCAACGAGAGACTGGTCTTGTTCAAGTCAGTCGCAGTGCCAGTACCTCCCTCGGATAGTGAAAAAGCGGAGCCCGAGCCACAGCTGGCCGACGCGGCTGTAATCGAGAGCAGTGCGGCATCCGAGACGTCCTCCCCTGGCGAGTTGAAGGAAGGTGTTGTCGACGCGACAATGACGGCCGCAGCGATGCGCAGATCGACGCGCGTCATTCCGCTTTGCCAACTTCCCCTTGACGACGGTGAACGCCGGAAAATCGATCGTTATCTCGACGTCACCAAGGCTGCCCTCCTGTTCGGTGGTCGCGTGCTTCTCGTAGAAGGTATTGCGGAGGCTTTGTTGCTTCCCATTGTCGCGAAACACCACACGTTGAAAAGTCACCCGGAAAAGCTGCGGCTATTCATGTCGACTGTCTTCGTGCCCATCGACGGTGTCGATTTTGCTCCGTACATAAAGTTGCTGCTGACATCGATCAACGACGCACGCATAGCCGATCGACTTGTTGTTATGACCGACGGCGACAGAGCGGTCGACGAGGATAAAGATGAAGAAGACGACGGCGCTGCGCAGGACGAGATAAACGAGAGCGCGGGTGTCGGTCCATCACCTATATCGGAAGACAACGGTGAAAGCGCCTTAGTCCGAGAAGAGGTCGCGCAAGCGCTCAAGAGGGAGGAGGATGAAGGTGACACCCAGGCGAAAACCGTCGATCCCGTTATACCTGGAGAGCGGCGGAAGAAAGAATTCGATGATCTGGCGACGTCGCTTGGAGGCATTGATCACTTCAGGGCGATAACCAGCATCTACTCCCTGGAAACCGAACTGATCGAGGCTGGAAACGTCGACATTCTCCGAAACGTGTACCTCGATCTTCATCCAAGGTCGCGGCGAAAGTGGGATAAGGCTGTCGCATTGTCGGGCGACGCGCGAGCAAAGGCGATCCACAAAATTTTCAAGACGACCCGGAAAGGCGATTTTGCCCAGATGCTGGCCAAGCGAATTGAGGATGGCGAGGCGTTCAAGGTTCCGGCTTACATTGGCGACGCGATTGAGGCCGTGGTCTCGTGAACCAGAAATCTTTCACACCGACTGAAGAACAGAGGATTATTATCAACCATACCGGGTCGGCGTTCATCACCGCCTGCCCTGGGGCGGGAAAAACACGCACGCTCGTCGAGCGCGCGAGGACAGTACTGCAAGACGGGGAACATCGCCGCGGTGTTGCATTTCTCTCATTTACAAACGCGGCGGTCGAGGAGCTCGAAGCCCGCCTCAGAGGCTTACGCGTCCTGCCAGCGCCGCTCTTCCCAAGCTTCCTCGGAACATTCGATCGCTTTCTCTGGCAGTTCTTCATTCAACCGTTCGGTATTCCGGGCATCGCCGTTTTACCCCGTCTCGTTCCAGACAAATCCGACTGGGAAATAGTGCCGTTCCCAAATGCTCAACCACTCGCTTTTCGCCTCTTCGATAGACAGACCGGAGACGCCGATGAAGACTCGTTGAAAGAAGCGGGTTTCGATGTTGAGACACGCAACATAAACGCATGGGAAACCGCTGCGATCCGCACCCAGAAAAATGCTCTGAGCAAGGGGATGATCGACTTTGACGATGTGCGTTGGATCGTGTCACAGCGCTTGGGAGATAGCAGTTTTCGAGAGCGCGTAGGAAAGGCGCTGGCCGCCCGCTTTTTCGAGGTAATTGTCGACGAGGCTCAGGACTGCAATCCCGCGGATCTTGACATAGTCGCATGGTTGAGGACGGCCGGAATCGCGATCAAAGTCATCTGCGATCCGCACCAATCGATCTACCAGTTTCGGGGCGGCGTCGCAGATGAGCTGATAAAATTTGCGAAGACGTTTCCTGATGATCAGCAGCTATCGATGACCGGAAATTTTAGATCATCGCCCGCGATCTGCGCAGCAGTCGTGGCCCTCAAGCCACCTGGGGGCGTGGCAACAGTCGACAAGCCGCTTGGCCCGCACAAACATGACAGCACGCCGGTTCACATCCTGTCCTACCCGGGTACGAAAGTCACGTCGGCGATAGGCGCAGCATATCAGAAGATAGTCGAGGAGTACGAAATCCCATTAGAGGTCACACCGTTAATCGCCTCGACACGACCAACCGGAAATAATGCCATCGGGCAACCGACCGTTGGCCGAACCAAGGAAATGACGTTGCTTCTAGCAGAGGCGGCGATGCAATATCATTTTGCTTTTGCGTCAGGAAACCGCAAGGAGGCGCTCGTCAATCTGCATCGAACCGTACTGTACGTCCAAGAAAAGATCCCATCGCTCGGCAGCTATCACGCCCACGTCGCCGAGACGAACCTTGACGATGGTCGGTGGCGTCCTGCACTTATTGCGATAGCAAACGGCCTGGTTGTGCGCGAAGGCGAAACAGCGGAGGACTGGCTCGCGCGCGCGCGATCCGTCCTCAGCACCGGTCTCGTCGGCACGCGGAAAATTGGCCAGAGATTGAGGAGGCATAACAACCTCGAGACAGTCCTTTCTCAGCCGCCTCTCCGATCATCTCCAGCGAGAACAATCCATTCGGTAAAGGGTATGGAGTTTCCAGGGGTTTGCGTGGTTATGACCACTCAGACAAGTGGTGGAATCCTCGACTTTCTTAAGGGAAGTCCGGCCGCGAAATGGGAAGAAGATGCTCGAAAAATTTACGTTGCGGCCTCTCGCGCTGAACGGCTTCTCGTGATCGCCATTCCGCATAGCCGTGTAGTGCGTTTAAAAGCTTTGCTCGAAAAACACGGCTGTAGCGTGGACGTGACAGAACTGGCGAGGGATTGATGAATTACCAATGGTCTACATGCGAGCGGACGGGGTTGATGTTACCTGGGAACGAGGATCGCGAGATAGCCGAAGATCCCTTACTCCGTGGCAACGTCCCAAGAGACGTTTTCTGTTATCCGCGCGTAAATTCCTGGCGGAAGACAATCTGGTCACTCCTTGGCGATGTGATCACCCACGACGTCAAACTCGCATTCAAGGAAGCGCCCCCAGAGTTTGTCGTATCGGATGACCTAAGCTGGCTGGACGACCTGATTTTTGGAGTGACGGGAGAGCTCGGGGACATTAAAGAGCTTACCGCTCAGCGCCTCCGGCAGAAATTCCGCTTTTTTCGCGCGGCCCACGGTACCCGAACGAATGATTTGGCTCAGTTCTATAACAACGGCCTGCGCTTTCTCCGCTCTGATGAAGTCGAAGATCGAGCAAGATCCCTTTTTCTGAACGGCAAACTCAGATTCGCGACTGAGGAACGACTGCAGCTCGCTATCAACGAGATAGACGCCCGAAAAGTGACGGGTGGCCGGGAGGGCCGGCTATATTTTTGCGCTGACGAGCGCAATCTAATTACCAGCTCTGGCAGCTCGGGCCACTATCTCGTCTATGGAAGTGAATATCTCTACTGCCTCGGCATAGGTCTAGGCAACAGCTCAGAAATAAAGCGAATTCTGAAAGAGATCGGACGTCCGACATTGTTCATTTGTGACGTCCCAATGTCTCAGGTCAGAGATTACACACTACAAGAGTTTGCAGGCTTGATCCTAGAGATTCTGTTCTGCGAGCTGGTGGACGAATTGCAGCCTTATGCACTCAGCCCCGGGGCGGGAAGCGGTTTCAGCCTATCAAGCGATCTGTCTCCGGATTGCATAGTAGGCCATTACCACCCTGACACGGTGCACGATCCGCTTTGGTCGGCTTAACCGCCTTCGGCTATCCATGCGCCAGATCGTTGCGGAGGCGATTCAAGGCCGGCTGCTGTCGGCCGATTAGTCTGTCAACAATGGAACCACCAGTTCGCAGAACGAGCGAGATCTGGCCGTCGGTTAAACCATCGTCCATCACCATGTATTTTAGCATCTGGGCCAATGTCACCTTCTCGGAAAATGCCGAGCCGGCTAGTGCTGCCTCTGATCGCCTCTTGCTCAGTATCGAACCTTTGTAAACCTCAGTTAAAGCCGATTCCAGCGCGGTCCATCCGACGAGTTCACCTGCCTTGAACAGATCTGCATCAATCCAAGCTAAAAGATGAAGCTTGAGCGCCCGATTAAACTTTGCAGTTACGATTCTGGGGACAGCCTTATGAAGGGAAAAGGACAGGAACATCGTCCGCCATTCCCAGTAGTCGTCAAAACTCACGAAGCCGCCTGGGTTTCCCGCAATCGGCCAAGCAATAGACCTTACACCGGGGAAGGCCCCGGCTGCGATATCAACCCTTTCGTACGGATCTTCTTCCACGGCACCTTGCAGATCAAATTCCCTATCTTCATCCATGGAATGAACTTTCTCAGCAAGTGCAGAGGTAACTGGGAACAACCAGCTTACTCTCCAATGGACAGACGCAAATCACAGGCAGAGCTACACCTGTTAATAGTTGTGGATTCATCGTCGCCATTTAACAAGCTCGACATGATCAGGGTTTGAGCTAGAACCACACTCGTGGCCTATTGTCACCTGGGTGTTTAAACGGAGCGGGACTCAGCGTGATGAGTGAGATCAACTATAATCATCGACACAAAGCATCCGGGACCATGATTTCCGGCAGCTCCGACGGCTATCTGACGGTAAAGGACATCCAAGACGCGATCGCGCATCTGCCTGATGACGCCGAAGTGATATTTGGCACCTGCGAACATGGTGATCCATTACGGTTCGGCAGATTTAAAATGAGGGGAGATAATCTCCTCCAGATCGAGTTCAGCTAATGCGAGAACCACCGTCCATCATCAAAGCGATAAATGCTTTGAAGGCAGCGAGTTTCGACGAGCCCATAACACGCATCCCATTTATCAGCGCGGATATGGCAGAGCGTCTCGTGGCGAAGGGTTATGCGGCGCGGACACCTTGGTCAAAAGATGCGAGTGTGGGGTGCTACCGCCTAACCAAAGCAGGCTTCGCCGCGTTGGAAGAGAAGCTTCGGCCAGCGCCGAGGCTCACAACATTGACGCCGAGGTTGGCGACATTGCCGCCCCGTCTGAGAACACTCGACGACGATTAGGTGATGAGAGTGCAAATTTAATCGGGGGCAGCATGGAACAGATTGAATATCTCTATGACGACGTGGCTGCTGCGAAATCGTTCGTTCTCTCACTCAAACTAAAAGTCATACGCGAACGCTTCTCCTCCTTGCAGGATTGGAACCCCGATAATTGCGTCCTAGCGATGGTCCGCGGGAGGCCAGTCGCGCTTGCTGACTGTAACCGAACGGAGGACGGCTTGGGCGCAATTTGCGGGCTGATTTCACGTCCCGGCTTCGGTGGATATGCCGTCTGTGCCCTGTCGGCTTTGAAGCGCCGTACACGACTTCAACATTGGGCTGCAGGGATTCGTGAACCCAACCCAGCAGTGCTCGGGATTGCGCGCCGTTTCCTTGACGAATTATATGATCAGGGGGCTTGGGAAATTGCGAACGAGCTAATGCTTGTGCATGGCCCGCTCGGTCATTTGAGGCCGACGCCGCTCGTTATTTCAACCTTTCACCTCAAGCACCTGGGCCTTCCTCCGATTGGGACCTGGAGTTCATCAACCAAACGCCATCTACTGGAAGCTGCCCGAGCGCCGGGGACCGTGAATCTAGTCTCACCGTCGGGTGATGGTTTGGGGCCGTTGTTGATGACCTTCGCTTTCGAAATTGCCGACACACCAGGCAGAGCGAGGCTTGGTATGACGCGCACTATGATGTTCATGATGATGGCTATGCACGGCATAACCGTCCCGGAAAAACTAATGCGTAAGTTCATGATTCCCTCCGCTCCACGGGATTTCCAGCAGAGCGTCGATAAAGCCCTCTCGTTATTGGATGATTCAGGGCCGTCGCTGTTCTCGCCACAGAAAATGGACATGAGGATCGCGAGGAGAAATCTGTGAACGAAGAAGGGCGCTCTGAACCTCCTAAGAAGCAGAAGGCCTTTGACCTGCTTGCATCAGTGGCGATTTTTGCACGGCGTAACAGAATCAAACTTAGCGATCCTTCATTGATCGATCGCTTCATGGCAGACGCCACACCGCGTCTACGGGAGGCACTGGCCGATCCAGCATTGATTCACGGCTCGAGGGTGGAGCGCCTTTTTGAAGCGACGTTGCTGAGCCTCGGACAATTCAAGCTCGTGAAGACCGAGGATGTCGGTCGCGTACATTCCGCGAAGTCTTTGCGCGCTCCAGACTTCCGCATTGTGCTGGATGATGGCGAGCAATGGCTTGTCGAGGTCAAAAACGTGCGGAGCAAGGCCCCCCATAGACAAGAGCTGAAGATGTCTAGGAATTACCTTGCGTCAGTCCAGGACTACGCAGATGCAGTCGGAGCACCACTGAAGCTCGCGATCTACTGGTCGGCCTGGCGATTCTGGTCCGTGATCTCGGTCGACCAATTTCGGACCCCCACGGGCGGGCTGCGGGTCTCAATGCAGCAAGCGATGCTCGCAAGCGAGTTCGCGCGGCTCGGCGAGAAAATGATCATGACAAAGCCGCCTTTGCGCCTCGTCCTCGGCGCAGCCACCGATATGCCACGCTCCGTTAGTGACGAAGGCCTGGCCAACTTCATGATCGAATCGGCGAAGATTTATAGTCGGGATATCGAGTTGACGGATTCGAAAGATCTCAAACTCGCCCAAGTCCTACTTCTCTATGGCGAATGGGAAGTTGATGGGCCATTGGCACTTTTCGAAGATGGACAGTTTACAGGCGTCGAGTTTGTAGCAACACCTGTAGAACCCACTGATCAGGGCTGGGAGGGCATCGGCATGGCGAGCCGGATCTTTAGCGGATTTTACGCTGACCAGACGATCGAGGGCGATCAAGTAATCCAGCTCGATGGAGAGCCCGCGCCTGAATGGTTTACGCCTCTATCCAACTGGGACTTCAAGAGTAGCAAGTTACCGTTGCTTCTTGGAATAATCCAACCTCCGAACAGCCGCTAATTTGAGTGGCTGTCCGGTCTTGCAAGAGCAAGGCGACGACGATTAGTTAAAAGGCGCCCCACGCCCGAAACCTCCCCCTCCCCGTCATCTCGCGCAAGCCCAGTTCCTCGACGATCCGCAGCCCCGCCCGCGGCGTAACGCCCAGTTCCCTGGCGATCATCCCGGCCGACACCAATGGTCTTGCCATCACCAGATCGACCATCTGCGGAAGTTTGGACGACGTCCGCTTCCCGACCAGTTTTCGTTGCATCATCGTGCGTGCCAGCGCCAGCCGATCATGTTCTTTCAGGCCAAGCTCTGCGGCCGCCAGCAAACCATGAGCAATGGCCAGCAGTCGCGTTTCCCGGTCGCGATGACGACGGCGATCGACAGGAATGGTTTTCAGGCCAAGGCTGATGGCCGCCAGATGAGCGCCTGATGTGACGCCGGCCTGACGCAGGATCGAGGCGGCTAGCAGCCGCCCAAGCCAGGGTCCGTGCTGCAGCACCTCCAATTCATTCCAGGCATCGAGGGCGACGATCGCCTGCAACACCGGCGGCAAATTTTCGGACTGCCGCACGACACCGTGCCATTCGTCGAGCCGCTGATCCTCATCCCAGTCGAGATCATAGATCATCGGATTTTTTTCGGCCGGACGGCTAGCCGTCGCACGGTTGCCGACGGCGCGTGCAGGTCGCGTGGCATCCTCGATGGCGGCCTTGGAGCGGGCGAGCAAAGCGTCGATGGCGGCGAACTCTTCCGCAAGCGTGCTCGCACCGTCATCCTCGTTGCCCTCCCCTGCTCCGTTGGCAATGTCGGGCAGCGCGTCGTCGGCGGTCGCGACGGATCTATCATCACTTAAAGATGCTGCAGGCAACGCCTGCCCCGGCCATGTCCGGGCCTGCCGGAGGCTGCGCAGGCCTTCGGTTGACAGCGCCCAGCCCGGCAGCTGTGAGGCAATTCGCCGGCGCGTGCGCAAGATATCGCGAGCAATGGTCAGCTCGTGGGTCGGGGTGCGAATATCCTTTGTGGCGTCGTGGAGGACGAGGTCTTCGAGATGGACAAGTTCGCCGTCGATCCACAAAGAGGCGCAGGCGTCAGTGAAATGCGAGCGTCCGACAAAACCCTCGCCGACCGGAGAACGGGCGATGCGCTCATCAAGGCGCGACAGGGCGGACGCCGCGTCCGAAATCGGCCGCAGCAGGCTTTGGATGGGTAATTTGGCAAGATCGTAAGACATTGAAAACATGGTAAATGATTTGCTAAACGGACACCAGTGGATAGTTTGTGTCCGTCACTTCGTGGTTTTGTAGGTTGGCCTTGTAACCATCGATAAGTACCAATTATCGATGGTGATCAGACTCTCTGGTTGACCACATCGGTTAAGAACCGTATTTTGTGCGAAACGCGTTCATTGGAGAGACCATGAGCACCACCGTCAAAGTATCTGAAGCCAAGGCCCATCTGTCCGAACTGCTGGTGCGGGTCGAAGCGGGTGAGGATGTGATCATTTCGCGTGGAAACGACCCGATCGTTCGCATGTCGAGGATCCGTAAGGAAAGCGATCTGCAACTGCTGATGAACGAAGTTCGAGCTGCACGATCACGGGCGATGCCATCGACGCATGACGAGATCTTGTCCTGGCGCGACGAGGGCCGTCGTTGATGACTTTTATTATCGATGCATCCATGGCAGCCGCGTGGCTTCTGCCCGAAGAGTTTTCGACG
Source organism: Agrobacterium rosae (assembly GCF_002915175.1). Lineage (GTDB taxonomy): Bacteria > Pseudomonadota > Alphaproteobacteria > Rhizobiales > Rhizobiaceae > Agrobacterium > Agrobacterium rosae. The sequence continues at coordinate 109,873 of NZ_NXEJ01000012.1, forward strand.
GAAGCTGAAGATGTCATTGGCTCGATAGCAGCAACCTGCCCTATCCCATCCCTGTTTTGGTTCGAAATCAGAAACATTCTGGCAATGTCAGAGCGGCGCGGTCGGATCGGGGCGGGCGATGCCCTTGTCGGAATGGAGCGGGTCAGACGTCTGCCTTTGGAGGATGCCGGTATAGGCAGCGATGGATTGGTCCTTCTGCTCGCGAGCAAACACACGCTCAGTGCTTATGACGCTGCCTATCTTGCACTTGCCATGAACAGGAGCTTGCCTATTGCCACGCTGGACCGCAAGCTTGCTGCAGCTGCCAGAAAGCAAGATATCCGGATTTTGGGTCCATTCGCTCATGGCGACTAATGATAGGACGATTTCTGCGCGGGCGGAAGAACTTGATACCATAGCGGCCGTGTTGCCGATTGAGCGGCGTGATGAACTTGCGGAGCTTTTGACCGATCAAGATATCGAGACGCTTCGACATCTGGTCAATGAGGGCATGGGTGCCAACACGCTGCGGGCACTGACGTCTGACCTTGCCTATCTGCAGGCTTGGTCGCTAGCGGCAACCGGAGCCTCGCTCCCCTGGCCGGCACCCGAAGCGCTCTTGCTCAAATTCGTTGCCCATCATCTGTGGGATCCCGAAAAGCGTATTAGCGATCTGGATCACGGCATGCCACAAAATGTCGATCGTCTTCTGCGCGAGCAAGGGTTTCTGAAATCCATCGGTCCTCACGCACCCGATACGGTCCGCAGGCGGCTGGCAAGTTGGTCGACGCTGACGAAATGGCGCGGCCATCAAGGCGTCTTCTCCTCCCCTGCACTCAAACAAGCGATCCGACTGGCTGTCCGTGCCACCCCGCGTCCGCGAAAACGCAAAAGCGCCAAGGCTGTGACCGGTGACGTCCTGACAAAGCTCCTTGCGACCTGTAGCACCGATAGCCTGCGAGATGTCCGTGACCGGGCAATTTTGATGGTGGCGTTTGCCTCCGGCGGTCGTCGGCGCAGCGAAATCGCTGGGCTGCGCAAAGAGCAGTTGACCGTCGAGGCCCCGATTGCCGTCGACAACGCCCCTCCCCTCCCCTCGCTCTCCATTCACCTTGGCCACACAAAAACGTCCGGAAGTGAAAACGATGACGTTGTTTATCTAACGGGGCGGCCCGTCGATGCATTGAATGCATGGATGAGGGCCGCGCGCATCGATAGCGGAAGCATTTTCCGCAAGATCGATCGCTGGGGAAATTTGTCCAAGCATGCGCTGGAATCGGGCGCCATCAATGCGATCCTGAAACAGCGTGTGGTTATGGCCGGCCTGGAACCGGGGGAGTTTTCCGCTCACGGCCTGCGATCTGGATATCTGACAGAGGCCGCGAACCGTGGCATTCCCCTGCCCGAGGCTATGGAGCAGTCACGCCATCGCTCTGTTCAGCAAGCATCCAGCTACTACAACAATGCCACACGGCGCAGCGGTCGAGCGGCAAGAATGCTGTGACGGAAAGGCTCGGAACTTAGTCCATGACAATCCTGTTCAAAACGACGATCACTGAAGACAAGGCATTTGCAAAGATTAAGGAAGCGCTGAACACCGGTCGCGAATATGATGGCTATTTCAGTGTTGCGGACGATGATGGCGAGACGCCATTGTCGTGGGGACCCTCGATGAGCGCTGAAGAATTCCTCGCAAAAATCAGAGAAATGCTGGAAGTGACGTGGAAAGCAGCCCGGTTTTGGGTTGTCTATGACCGTCGAGAGGATCGTGGAGATCCTGACGCCATCGCAATGCGCAATGCAGCATTTCGTATCACTCGCGGATATAACGGCGTCATCGTCGCTTCGTTAAGTCTCTTGGGACGGAAAGACGCTTTGCAAGATCTCGAACTGATTTTCGTCTGTTTCAGAGAAGATTTCCAACGTCGAAACTTTAGAATTCGCTTTGAAAACAAGCCCATTACACCCCAGTGATGGCCAATCAATTTTGCGCCAACACCGGACATCGCGGCTGGCGCAAAAGTCAGGAAAACACGTGTCGTTTCAATTGGGCAGAGCGTCCGAAAACCCTACTCTGAATTCGAGAGAATAAGGGTCCACCCTAATTATGTGAAGTGAAATCGATGACAAAGACAGTCTTAGTAAATTATATTTTCGGCGAAACGCTCCACGAATGCGAGTTTACTTATGACGTACAAAATCTTACGTTAAGGGCTCGAATAGCCGGAGAGACATTTCTAGAAGAGGCTAAGACGGAGAACTTTTTTTGGAGCGCTTTTAATAAAATACGAAGTCGCGTCGACAGTGAGTACAAATTCGTATGTAATGGCGCTCGCATTCGAGCATACATGTCGCCTCTTGTCAGAGATGCTAACGCCGGACTTCTGCTATATGCTTGTGATCATATAGATAAGCCTGACAAAACAAAACTATACTTTCTGTTTGATGCTGCCCCTGAGCTTGACGTGGGATCGCTCACAGAACACCAAATCTGGTGGAAAGAAATTTTCTCGGAAACAACGTCAATCACTTGATCTTGTTAGGCCCAGTCGGCCCGAAGCTGCCGATGAGGCGGTTTCCAGAAGTTGCTTGCCAGTAGGCGACACCGTTCCACTTCAAATGTTTGGTCCGTTGACCAGTTTTCTGTGGCAGCGGGATGGAGCATTCAGCGCAACGGCTGGATGCTCCCTTTCAGTATTTATGCGACAGCTATCGGGCGACCAGTGCTCATCAACTCAATTAGTGTTTTGAGTCGAGTCACCACGTCCCTGGTTTCCAGGAGTTGCTGCTTCTGCTCGATACTGGTCGACAGTAACGGGGCGACTGTGTCAGCCAACAGGCTCGGATCGCCTATCGAAGGCAGGCCGAAACGGGCTTTGGATCCTGGCGGAAGCGCGGAAAAATCGAGATCGGCGTAAGTCTGATAGGCATCGAGAACCGCATTCGAAAGAGCGGCGGCCTCCTTCGACTGGCCGCCCTGTTCTTCAATCGGCGTAACCTCCCCCGCCAGGAACTCGCCATCTGTAAGGCGGACGATGCCTGTTCGCTGCAGCCCACAAACGGTGACCTTGAGAGCCCCGTCCGCCTGTGTCTGACGATCGACCACGTTTGCTACGACGCCCACCGGATGGAGGGCATCAAGAGTGGTGGGACGATTGTCGGCACCGTGCCTCTGGGCGACAATGACAACGCGCCGATCACCAGCGAGAGCGTGTTCCACGGCTTGCCGGGTTTTGTCCCGCGCCACGAAAATCCGCGAGATCATGTGTGGAAACAGGACCATGTCGCGCATAGGAACGATGGGAATGTTTATTTCGACTGGAAAAGGCGTGCTAGCTTGCGCCGAGGTTGTCGACGACTGGGTCGCTTGGATCCTTGCGGCCAATACGTTCCAGTCTCGAAAACCAAGTATTCGAGCAACGAGCTCCTGGCTCTCACTGTTGGTAAAGTTGACAGATTTAGCGTGAAGCGCTTCACGTAGCGTTTTCGCCATAGCTTTGGCATCGCGGAAATCGCGCATGAGATGATCCTTTGCATAAACGAACGGAGATTGTCAGGGGCTTGCGTTGCTGACCCGTTCGTTCGGGCAAAGGGAGCCATAAGTGGCTCGATACATTCACCGTACCCCGACGGGGCGCAAGCAGCAGGCTGTATCTACCGAGCACCAATTGTGCGCAGAAGCCTTTTACTTGTCAATCTCAAGCTGCAAACATTGCTATCAGTTAGACGGCAGTTTTTTTGTTGCTTCGACCATCACGAGCACGTTGAAACCCTCTCTGACATGAAACGTGTCTCCAGCTAGCAACGCATTGCCGTGCGCGTCCATGAACCACTTCGCGGTGTCGTGATCGTAGAACTCCGCAATGGCAGCTTCGACCTTTGCTTTCGCTTCGGTCAAAACGTCCAGCTTTTCCAGTCTTCGTGTGTTGATCTGCACAAGCTTGCGTTTGGCAGGCTTGCCTGCATCGGACACGAACACCGAGAGCCTGCTACCGTGATAATATTTAACCCGGACCCGTAACCGTTTCGGACGGGCTTTATCGAAGTCATCGTTGATCGACTGGATACGGGCTTCGATCTCCTCAGCCGTGAGATGGGTTTCCGGCATGACGTCGCTGACGGGAATGAGATCGTCGGCAAAATACTCGTGCGCCACCTCCGCTGCGTGGTGGGCATAGGCCAGATGCGTCACGGGCAGATCGGCCAACCATTTGCGGCGTTGGGCAATGGCCATGGATTTGGCTGCAAGTTCACCGAACTTCGACACGGTAAAGTTCTCGCGCTTCTGACCGTCATTTGTCATCAGTGTCGCCTGCCACGCGTCGCCCTCGCGGGTCTCGATCCGGCGCACGCCAGAAATGCCGCTCTGGTTGTTCTTGCGCAGGAGAACGGCCTGTTCGTGATTGGTGGCGGGAGGTATGGCTTCGATGATCGCATCGCGATAGGCACGTGCGGCTTTGTAGGCAGCGTCATTCGACCCATAGATGCTGTCCTTGAAGAGCCGCACAATCTTGTGACCGCGCCGTCTTAGGTTCACCCACCAACCCGCGCCGCGACGTTCGTTTGCCTGGTCGCGCGAGAGTCCATAACCTTCGGCATCGTGCTTTGTCCCGGGGCTATGAGCCTTCATGCGTTTTTTGGGCAATGTGCTGTCCATATCAACAAGCGCCATGAGTGCATCCCATCCAAACCGTTTCACTTAAAATTAGATTGTAGATTACGGCGGGTTTGGGACGGCGGAACAATTTTATGTCGAACAGGTTGTACAAAAGGCGAAAGCTCCTTGCTTTTGCCACAATGATTGATTGCATTACCTGCAGATTTTGACAGCTGATTGATATTTTATCCAATCCGATCACCGGGGTTCCCCATGACCGACCAGCCATCGTCCGCCGATTTCATCCAGGCCAGCCGTGTTTTGAAGGTCAAGTCGCCGCTCGGCGAAGACCAGTTGCTGCCTGAGCGCATGGCGATCAATGAAGGCGTTTCCCAGCTTTTCGAGATACAGCTGAATGTCCGCGCCAAGAAGGAATCGGTGAAGCCGGAGGAACTCATTGGGCGTCTGATCGATGTTTCGGTGGAGGTGCAACAGGGCGAAGATGGTGGTGGCGTGCGCCGTCCCTTCAACGGACTGGTGACCGATCTGCATGAGGGGCCACCGATCACCCGTGGCCTGCGCTCCTACGCCGTGACCATCCGCCCACAGATGTGGCTACTATCGCGCCGTTCAGACTGCCGCATCTGGCAAAACAAGACCTCTATCGATATCGTCGAAACGCTGTTTTCCGAGCACGGCATTCCAGCACCGGATACGTCAGGCGTTATTAAACCACCGCCTGCACAAGAATACAGCGTACAATTCAATGAACTGGACCTTGATTACCTCTTGCGTCGGTTTCAGGAAGACGGTCTTTTTTACTGGTTCAGCCATGAGGACGGATCTCACAAGCTGCATGTGGCCGATACCGCCAATGGATGGCTTGAACCGTCGTCTTCCGCACAAGGCGAAGGCAAGGTGAGATTGGCACAGGGATCGTCGGATCGCAACCACATCAATGACTGGGCTCGTCGTTTTTCCTATGTGCCGGGTCAGCGCGCCGGTGCCGACTGGAACTTTGAGACACCCTCCATGGTGCCGGGCACAATGACGCCATCTTTGGTTCAGATGCCGGATGCGACCAAACGGGAGCTTTACGAATACCCCTCTCGCATCAAGACCGTCGAGGAAGCAGAGCGAGCGCAAAAGCTCAGGGTGCAGGCAACCGAGGCCGATCATGACCGCGTCTTCGGCGCATCGACCTCGCGCATTCTGGAAGCTGGTCGCCGTTTCACACCTTATGAGGAAGCCCACCCTGAGCATGCATACGAAGAGCATGTGATTATCAGGGCCAGCCACACCATTGTGGATCGTTCCTACGAGACCAACAGCAACGAGCCTGAATACCGCAACCAGTTCGAGGCCATTCCCGCCCGCGTCCCCCTCACCCCGCACCGAACGACCAAGCGCCCAAAGATCGAGGGAACGCAGGTGGCCATCGTCGCGGGTCCCGAAGGCGAAGAAATCCATCCAGACCAATATGGCCGCATTAAGCTGTGGTTCCCATGGGACCGTAAGGCGAAGAAGGATGGCACCGATACGTGCTGGGTGCGGGTCGCGCAGAACTGGGCAGGCTCAACCTGGGGCGGCCAGATCATTCCGCGCATTGGCATGGAGGTGATGGTTGCATTTGTGGATGGCGATCCGGATCGGCCGCTGGTGACGGGGGTTGTGCCGAATGCACGACAGACTGTGCCTTATGATCTACCGGCGAATAAGACGCGAAGTACCTTTAGGACGAATACGCACAAAGGCGTAGGGTTCAACGAATTGCGTTTTGAGGATGCGGCAGACAACGAAGAGGTATTCCTACATGCTCAGAAAGATACAAACTTCGAAATATTGAACGATTACTCCAAACGTGTTGGCCACGATAAGTCTGAACTCGTGGCAAACGACAAGTCAACAGAGGTTCTTGGGGACCATGATGAAGTAATCGCTGGAAACATGTCTATTTCGGTTGGTGAGAATGCATTATCCACCCTGCTAAGAGATAAGACAAAACTCGTTTTTGATGCGGTTGGAACAGCACTCGAAAAACTTAAAATTCCTGATCCCTTTAATTTTGCAAAAGGGAATTTCCAACTCTTTGTAGAGAAAAATCATTCTCAAGTCGTGGGTATCGGATCGTCAGAGGTTGTGGGAGGAGCGAAATCTACAATTGTTGGCCATACTTACCAAACGACAGTAGGTAAATCTCATAGCGTCATAGTAAGGGGCCGTTCTGATACGGATATCGGACGCATCATGAATATTCGGGTGGGGGAACAGTTAACCATCAAAGTTGGCGAGAACTCGATGCTGACGATGTCCAGAGAAGGCCACATTGTCATCAAAGGGAAACACATAGCGTTTGAAGCTGATCAAATAACTCAAAACTGAGATCATAATGGCGGAAAAACCTAAAGAACTGGAGAGGTCACCTTGGATGGGGGTCCCGTTTTCAGCCTATGAGGACGAAAACGTCTTAGATATGCTGGAGACAGACCTATCGACGTACAGACGGCACCCCTTTTTTCCGGTCTCCCCGTGGATTTCTCCATCCCTTTCGCACAATGTACCAGAGTCAAACGCTCAGTCTTGTGGAAGGCTTTGCGAGCACATTCCTGATGTTGCGGACGCAGTCTCCTTTGCACGTGCATCGACTGTCAACAAACTTGTTCCACCAAAAGAACGCCAAAACGAAAAGCAAGAGGAAGAACAAGAGCAGGCATGGAAGTTCGGGGAATTCAGTCAAAAGTATGAGGACTTTGGAAAACGCAGGGGGATTCAGCGGGGTGTCCGGGAGTACTTGGCGTCCGGCTACACTAGACGTAATCCCAATGGCAAAACTGACCATGACACAGATTGGCGGGGAAAGTGGAAGGAACGCAATTTCCAGGTCGCAGAGTATACTTGGTGGAAGCTCGATAAAAGCGCCTACGAAGATAAATTCGGCGATCCAAAAACAGACTGGGCTTCAGGCGAGTACAAAATACACGCAAGAGAAGGCGACGCGAAAGCAGGCTTTTCTTTCACGAAGGGCGGCATTGATGCCAAAGCCACAGCAAAGGCAAGCTATGCGGCAGCTCAAGGTAAAGTAGAGGTACTAAAAGACCAACTGCTATCAGGATCTGCAGAAGGCGCCCTTCTAAAAGCTGAGGCGGAAGGGGAAGTAGCTTTTGTTAAAAATCCCGAGGAGATTACCTTAACCGGTAAGTTGGGGGCTAAGGCTAACGTAGTTGAGGGTACGATCAAAGGAGAGCTCTGCGTTACTCCGACACGTGTTGGTAATGCTGGGGTTTTCCTATGGAACAAGCTATCTGGCTCCCACCAGCCCTATATAGATGACAAATGGGACATCGGCGTGTGTTTAGGCGGCGAACTGCAGGGAGCTGTGGGTGCTCAAGCGGAGGGATCCGCCGAAGCGGGGGTTAAGAATGGTAAGGCTCGAGCTGAAGCGGGTGTAAAACTGGGCCTTGGCTTGGGCGGCGGTGTAAAAGGATCGGCTGGTTTGACTGGTCTTGATAAGGCAGCTGACCTTATCAAGGGATGGTAATACAAATGACAGGGAGAAAAAACGTTGCATTACCTATTCTCTGTGACGCGTTGGACGTGTTTTTCAGCGCTAGTTTTATTGACCACCGCAATTGGATTGAATGTGATGGCTGAAGATTATGCGAGCCGTTTGAAATTAGACAAAAACGCCGAGGCTTCAGAAGCATTCAGCGTTAAAGATTCGAAGAATTTGAATTTTCACGCTGTAAAAATTGATGGCGTCAGATGGTTTAATGAAGATAGAACATTGTCGGAGTGGGATGCCTATTCCGTGTTCGACAAAGTTGAGCTGAAATCTATTGGCTATGACCCCTCTAACCGGGACCATCTGGAAATTCAGATTATTAGCGCCGAAATCAAGCCCGAAAAAGTGGCGAGAGGCGTAGATTACGCACGCCTCTTCGCAACAGAGTCGGGAGCGTCGGTCTCTGCAATGAAGGAATATGGCAGAGACGCGGGTGACGTTTTCGCTATTGGGCCTGATAACGGATTCGAACGTCGCGAAAGGGTCGCTGTTTGGCGTCAAGACACGTCTTTGCTCATCATAAGAGCCAGCTATGCGCAAGATCAGGCTCAACGTGTCGAACCCGAAATCGCAAAATTTTTGGGGGCGCTAAAGCTTGACAACAAAGAAGCTGATAGCATTGACGACGCGATGCATTTGGAACAGCTGCCGTCCAGCGGTCGTGCTGCATACTCCGCTCGACTACCCGATGGATGGAAAAAGCTTTCTCAAAACGACGATCCAAATCCTTCCTACACTGGTGCGATCTTTACAAACTCTAATGATCCCGACGGAAACTCGGCTGTATCTTTATTCGTTTTTCCGACACCAAAGGCGGACCTCGCTCCCACTGATGAACAATTGCGTCAACTCGCTGCGAAAGTAGTAGAGATCGAATTGCAAAACCTTATGCCAGACGTCGGCTTTAAATTGGATGAGGATGTAAGCTTCGTTCCGGAGGAAAAAATCGGCGACGCGGACAAAGGCTTTATTGATATCGTCACTCTCCAGGGTAGCGGACAGAAGATACGTGCCAAGACCTTACTAAGTCTCAAGAAGGGCGTGGTTGTCGCAATAGCTTCGCTCACGGCGTTTCCTGCCACGCCAACGGACATTGCAACAATGATCCATACGGACTTCGTCACGCGCACCGTTAGAGACGGTTTGGTGGATCAACTGAAATAGAGAGTTGTGGTCGATGGAAGCGCCGACGTTTGCGATCAGCGTTCCATCTGGTGAGTTTTAGAGGGAGTTTCCACAATATGAATCAGATCTCTGATCGTAAAATGCTTTTGGAAGAGGTTCTTCCATTGCCGGACGACGCGTTTGGCAAACTTTTGAAACTCGCAGCGATGATCGAACTTGATGGTTCGGGTACGCTGACGATTCGCAACGGCGAAGCCCGTATTTCATTGGGTTCCGATGGAGTCGTGAGGGTTGAAGGCAAAAAAATTATCCAAATGGCTCGCCAGAATATCGCGCTGGACGCCGCCTATATCGATCTGAACTGACCAGCATGTGGGTTGTCAGCAACAACACGCCTTTCTCCGCGGACGGTTACTTCGTTCGAGACCGCGATGGAAAGGAATATTGGTGTGTCGCCGTGCGCGGGCGGTTTCGCGTGCGTGCCGATGGCATGACAGATCTTCTTGAACCACAGCCTGTCCGGCTATCGCCGGCCTATCGCGATGAATGTGCAAATGAACTCCTCGCGGATGCTGATTTTGCGCCGTTCAGGCCCGCCGCAGATATTCTACTCCATGGCTCAGCCGTTGTGCTGGACGAGAAGGCCCTGGACCGTATCGATGTAATGGTCGCTGTTGGTATAATGACTAAGCAGGCCGTCGTGACGGGAGAAGCGCGCATGATCAAAAAAAAACGTGGGTGGGAGACTGTCGAAAGAGAGAGGGCCTCACGTGTTGAACTGTCATGGACGCGGTCGCTCGGCGGAAAAGATCCCTTTTCTTATGACGATGGCGACGCGTGCGAAGCTAATCCCATTGGCCGCGGCTGGTCCCGGCATTTCGACCGCGCGCCGGAGGGAACAGAAGTGATTATGCCGCAGATCGCGGCTCCTACCGATGTCTTCGATCCAGACCGTCCGCTTTCGCAGCCGTTCGGCTTCGGCGCGATTCAGCCGGCCTGGGCAGCGCGGTGTATCCACGCCGGGACCTATGATGACGCGTGGATGAAACACCGGTCGCCGCTTTTGCCTGCCGATTTCTCGGAAAATTTTTACCAGACCGCTCCGATCGATCAAATCTATCCCGGCGAGTTGCGTGGTGGCGAACCGGTCCGTCTGGAAGGGCTTCATCCAGAAGGCAGTTATGCATTTCGCCTTCCGCAATGTATCCTTGAGGCGGATACGCGGATCGCTGGCAAAATGTTGACGCACAGGTTTAAGCTTATTCAGGTAGAAATCACTGGTGATGAGCGACTGGTAGATATGGTCTGGAACGCCCATGTGCCATGCGGTGGGCGCGATCAGGACGTCGAGGTGTCTTTCCTTCGACTGAGGCAAATGGCCGGGGTCATCGCATGAGAGCAGCGGTTTCGATCTTAGCAGCTGGTCTAACATGTCCCGCGGGCAAAGATTTTGAAGCGGCAACTGCCGCCTATTCGAGCGGCGAACGGTTCACCGAGAAGGACCGCAATCTGGTGATGGCGGACGGGCAACCACCGACCCTGGCGCCGGTCTATCCGTTGACGGAAGAGAGGGACTATGTCGAGCGGTTGCGCAAGTTACTCTCCTGCGCGCTTGCTGATTGCCTTGCCCAATTGGCGCAACGTGGGCAGGAAAGCGCGGATTATGCAATGCTTCTGCTGCTGCCCTATTGGATGGAAGGCGGAACCGTCGCGGAGGCCTTCGAGGCCAGGCTCCAGAAAACCCCACTTGCGTTGGTGAAGACCCTTTCCGTTTCCTTCGGCGGACAGGCAGAAAGCCTGCAGCTTGTTGGTAAGGATGGTCCGGAAATCGTAAGGAGAACAGGAAGAGTTGTCCTTGTTGCGGTTGTTGACAGCTATATTCACTCGGATATGCTCGACAGTCTGGCCTATCACGGGGAGCTGCTGACACGGGACAATCCTTACGGCATGGTCCCCGGTGAAGCGGCTGCTGTGCTCGCGCTAGGACCGGAAGACAAAATGCGGCTTGGCCGGATTGCGCGCCTTTCGATCATGGAAGAGCCTGAGAGCCCTGTTGATCCCGAACGCGGATTGCTGGGGCGCGCCCTCGCGAGCTGTTATGGAACCCTCCTCGAAGGCGGCTTTTCTCCGGACCGCTTTATTGTTGATTTGAATGGTGATCGTGTCCGCGCCGAGGAATTCGGATACGCGATCACAACCAATGCTGCGAAAATGGCCGACCTGTCTGACAGAGCGGAAATCCCGACGCTCCAGCTGGGTGACCTTGGATCCGCAAGCGGGCTTGTAATGACCGCGCTTGCGCTTGGGTCCGCGCCAAGATTGCCCGTAGAAAAGGCAGAGCTGGGCGGCAAGGAATTTCTCTACACCCTTCTGTCCGCCAGTTCCCGTAACGGGTTGAGAGCGGCGACAATCGTGGAAAGCGTCCAGCACGACATTGAAACCGGCAGGATAGACGCATGAAGGAAACAATCCGCATCAACGGGATTACACTCTGCCACAAAAACTCGAATGGCTATGTTCGCTCGACTCTGCCGGATGTATGCCTCACCCCGCCCAAGCCTGTGCCTGTGCCGTATACGAATACCGCATTCGCCCGCGACCTCGCCAACGGTACCACCACGGTGTTTTCGCACGGTGGGGCGATGAATGGCGTGCGCGGCTCCCGGTTCGCCAAATCGATAGGTGACGAACCGGGTTCGTCCGGAGGGGTCAAATCCGGCACGCATCTGCATGAGGCCACCTTCCTGTCCTGGTCTCCCAACGTGTTCATGCAAGGCCGCGCAGTGACGCGCCTTACCGACAAAATGCTCCTCAACAAGGGCAACACCGTATCGGTCGGTGGCTACAAGACCGACCTGCCCGAAGGCCATCCCGAACGTTATCTCTGCGAGGTGGGCTGCCGCTGTTATGCGCTGCATCGTCCGAGAAACAGCGTTACCGAGGGGCTTGAATGGATGGACGAGGTTCTGCCGCGCGACGACGAGGCGAGCCCCGGTCGCTACCAGCGCTGTGTCGACGCGACGATCCAGGCACAATATCCGAACACGGTTCTTGGCGGCAGCATGCCGGTCGGCGATCCGCGCACCAATTATGGCTATATTTCCGAGCTTGGATTCTGGGACCCGAACAATCCAAGCAACACATTCCCGGACAAACCACCCGGAAATGTTATCCTGCAAGGAGAGGAATACGACATTCCCAAGGTTCCCCGCAGGGCGCCCTGGGGCGGTACGCGATGGTTCAATGTGCGTGGCTCCCGCTGGCTCGATGTGGTGAAAGTCGAGAACGGCCAGATGACCCATATGTACGACATGAAGTTTCCGGGTGACAAGTTTCCAAATGATGCGGCGAAGGCCAGGGCATATGAAGATATCGCTGACCGGCACGGTGCTGAATATAGTGAGTTCGTGGTGCTGGACGAGTGTGACAACTGTGAGGAATCTGTACGGCAGCGCGAACAGGAACGGCAATGGGAAGCTGAGAGCCGGTGGCGCGAACTCCAGAAAGGTCTGGAGAATCCAATCTGGTTGCCCTTGCCCGGTCGTCGGTTCCCCGGCCGCCTGATACCGATCAAGTAGGATAATATCATGAATTTAAACGAACTCATCACCACGATGGCGATCCTTGAGGAGCGGGGTGAACTCGAAAAACTGGATGAAATCGGTTTGCCCCCTGGCAATACCGTCCAATGGCTGTTTGGGCTGACCTCCGGCTTCTATTTTGCGGATGGGGAAACGCGTCAAATACGCCAATCCATGCTCGGTTTGGCATTGCGTTATTACGATCTGGCAGAGGGTAACACCAATTTATTGTCATTCAATGAGCGGACACGTCGTATTTCAGCAGGAAAACAGATCGAGGAATATCTGTTGCAGGGCGGCTATTACGACGAGAAGGAGACGGCGAGTTTCTATGTAAGGCATATGCCAAAACAGGCGTTGCGTTCGACGGATCCGGTCCACGACTACTTCACTGCCCTCCTTCCCGGCGTCGGCTATCGCGGTGGCAATGGGCACCTTATGTGCCAGACGAGGCTATCGGCGCTGTCGCGCGATCGGGATGGCTTGGTCCGTTTTTTCGTTGACGCCTGCCGCGATCTGCGGGTTTTCTACGCCGTATCGGGTTTGTCGCTCTTTTTTTATTCCTACGCGTCGGGTGCAACGGCAAAAGCCTACCCTCTTTTTCGCAGGTTTCCCGGGCTGCTTTACGAGGATGGCGCGCGTTTTGGATTGGCGATACGAGACAGGACGGACACGATCCGCGATGTGAACTGGCTTACGGCCGTCAACGATGAGCTGCTCGCGCGGGTTGGCGGAATTGATAAGGCACGAACGGTACTTGGCGAGGAAGTCATCCTTCACCCTTACGAGGGCGGTGTCGTTTTCCAGGCTGGAGAGCAGCCTGTGCTCGGCGACTTGAACAAGGGGTGCGTGCCCGCGGCCTACCGCGCAATCAACGATTTTCTCAAGCCCCTGCGTTATGAAAACTGGGAGCGCGCCTATCTTAGAGCACCACATGACATCGATAAGATGGAGTACACCGAATGGTGGACACGCCGGTTTGATGGTGGTGAGCGCTAGGGTGGTTGGGGGCAGAACAAGATGGGGTGGTTGCCGCCTCCCCAGACGGCATCGCATCGTGCCAGAGTTGTGATGGTAGCAATCAGCGGTAGTAAACTGTTTCGTAAGCGCGAGTTTCTATACGCCTTCCTCTCTTAAATGCTGTTAGGCATGGCGGTTTCCACTTAACATAGGTGGACACCTTGATGGACAAAGACACTCTTAAATTCCCCTCTTCAAAACAAGATCGCCGACGCCGCTATGATCCCGCATGGAAGCAGCGGCTGGTCGAGGCGTGTTCAGAGCCGGGGTTTCGGTATCACGGCTGGTTCCTAGAATACCTGGCAGAATTAACCAATCAAAGTAAGGATAAGCTGTGTCACAACCTCGTTCTAGTACAATTGCGACACTAGACAAATTGGCCTCAGTAAATTGGTTCAGAAATGTTGGTGAACATGATCAAAAAATGGTTCATTACGTCCGGTCCTGGGATGAGGCGTCTAGAAGTTGCTCAGCATCTGACTGGGAAAATCTAACTTTGGAGGCAACCAATCAACTTCGTGAAAGGATAAAGGAAATTGATGTAAAGAGGCTCAATGAATGGAATGCAGTCGTCCGTATTGTGAAGCCATTTGCCGAGGCTCTGTCAGAAGAGAAAACGAGTGGAATATTTTCTGATAACGAAATTCATCAGGTGATTTTGGGTTGTGTCAAGTGGGATATACTTCACTTGTGCATGGAAGCTGAGTACAGCGATATTGTTGAACCAGCTTTTTTTTCCTCGCTTTCTTATTATTATTTCAATGGACATTTTCCCTGCGGATTTTCGGGGTCCTTTCCTGATGGTCAATTTATCGTCTATTGATGGGTTATCAACTGGTGGCTGTTAGGTGACCAGCTTTTGCAGTAAGTACGGATAGATTTTGTGCCTCAGCGCTTGTTTCGAGGTGTTCAGGCGGCGAGATCGCAGCAACGGCCATTTTCTTCATCACCATGCCGCCGTTCAGCCGGCCGGTTTCTAACCTTTATCCTCTCAAAAGCCAATGCAACATCCAACTTCCTGGACAAGTGTAGTTGAGATGCAGACAGGCCTAATTCACTCCGGCCTGCACTTCAAAATCAGATCAATGATCTGCTCAGAAGCCAAAGGTGGCCCCTCAACATTAAAGGGGCACAGATATACGGTAGATGGATCAGACCGAGAACGGCAGTGGCCGGAAGCCGGTATCGTCAAGCGCAGGCTTGTCCTCCCATATGTAATCGCCGGTGAGATTTACGTGCTCTGTGATTAGGCATACAGAAATGACCCCGTCAACGTGAAAAATAACAAGGCGTTATCGTGCGTATCGGCATAGGGACCCCCTGCCGATTCACAGTCGGGGTATCTGACCGAGGCCGCGAATCGCGGCATCCCGCTCCCGGAGGCGATGGAGCAATCGCGTCACCGATCCGTCCAGCAAGCATCAAGCTATTATAACAGCGCTACACGGAGAAGCGGCGAGCGGCCCGATTATTGCAGGACCGGATCTCACTGTCAGAATTGCCATGGCGAGATCAATTCGAGCCCTGTTGTCTCGAAATCTTTGAGGTTTCGGCTCGCCAACCGGCCACCATTGATCCGCGCTATCGCCGCGATCATGCCGTCCGGAGCTGACATCCCCCTCCCCTGCCGCGACGCGTCTCCCATGATATCCCCATACGCTAAAGCCGCCTCTTCGGTAAAGGCAAACATCTTTTCGGAGAACCGGCGACGCCAGCTCGCTAGCCCCTCTTCCAGGCGATCTGCGCGCTGATCCGGCCTTATCTTTTGAATACCAAACGCGATCTCAGCAACTGCAACCGTTGGCAATGCCAATTCGGCGTCGTGGCGAACCAGCCACGCTATGACTGCAGAATCTGGAGCTTTCTTCAACGTCTCCGAGATCACATTGGTGTCGAGAAATATCAAAGTTCGACGCCTTTGTGAGCGCGTCTGTTTTCATCGATGATATTCTCCAAATCGATATCCGTACCCGAGTGCGATGAAAGACGACTGTAGAATTTCGCAGCGGGTTCACGCCCTGCCTCACGAGCCTCATAAGTTTCGAGCGCGCGCTCAACGATATCGGCAATCGTGCGATTTTCTCGGCGGGCCAGCTTATGAGCAAGGTCGCGTGCTTTGGAACTGCGGACAGATAGTTGGGGGGTTACCATTTGATGCTCCTTCCTCTGGATCCAATTTAACCTGAATTAAGTTAGCCATCAAGATGGCAGATGCCATCTTGATGGCTAACTCAACTTTATTACTTCCATTGTTTTTGCCAGCAATGCACGTTCCTTCGGCGTCGATACCAACACAACCCCTCGCCCGAACACGGCGGCAGCAGAAGCTGCCTAGGCAATCCCTCACGTTCCTCAACCATACCATCAAAAGGCAACGCATTAATTGCCGCCTGAAAGCAGTCATCGAAGGTGCGTTTCTGATAGGGTGGCTGTGCGCAGCATTGGTCTATGGCAACGCCTTGATCCAGCAAGATCAGAAGTATTCTATCTGATCGACAGCCCCGGAGACAGCACATGCCCTCATCATCGACACAAAGGACTCCAATAACTGAGCGTCTTTCAGCTGAACCGGAGGCGCTAGTGAACAAATCCATCTCAGGCATCGTTGCGATGGCCCTCGCCATCCTTGCGCTGCCTTCGCTCGCATCCTCCGAGATCATCGCACCATTTCCGCAACGCACTCCCAGCGATGCTGCAATGTCATTGGATTGCACTACGCCACCAGAAGCGATTGTCAGTCTTGCCATCACCTCCAAATACGGCAGCGATGGACCACAGCGAGATACGATCGATGCAGAGGCCAATCGCACCTTCAAAAAGCAGATGAAGCCTATCAGAGCGTTTTCCCAGCAGCTCGTCAAAAGGGCGAACCGCTATACGCTGCGAGGTGGAATTGCCGATGCGCAATGCACGCTGTCATGGCTGGATGCATGGGCACAGGGCAAAGCGCTCTCTCAGATGGACAATCCCAATGCGGAGTTTGAGCGCGCCCAAACACTCGCCGGGCTGAGCATTGCGCTGTTGCAGGTCGCACCTGCCGTACGAAATGACGCGCGCTTCGCTACTGTCGTTCGCTGGATGACCGACTTGGCCACATCAACCAACGCGTTTTTTGATGCCACGCGCGATCGGCTCAAAGGGTCGCGGAATAACCATGCCTACTGGGTCGCCCTCGCTTCAGCAAGTGTGGCAGCTTTGGCTGATGACAAAGCCCTGCTTGACTGGTCTGTGCAAACGTACCATCGCGGTGTCTGCGGCGCGACCGCTCAAGGCGCGTTGCCGCTGGAACTTGAACGCGGAAAGAAAGCTCTCGAATACCACCTTTTTGCGCTGAACGCGCTGGTGCCTGTAGCCGCGTTTGCCGAGGCCAATGACATTCCGGCTTACGATATGTGCGACGGTGCCCTGCGCAAAATCGTCAATTTCACGCTGAAGTCGATCCACAACCCGGCGGCGATTGCCTTAGCGACTAACAAAGCGCAGGAGCCTTTTATAAAAGGGATGCCGCCAGCCCAGAATCTGGCTTTTTTGGAAATCTATCATCGTGCCTTCCCTGGGGCGGCTCCTATGGAGAGGGAACTCCTGCAGTTGCGCCCTCTCATCTCCACCCCCATGGGCGGAAATCAGACTTTATTATACCGGCACTAGCGATGTTTTTGCAGGTTCGAGCAAGTTAGGTCTGAAATAGTTTGGGCTCTCTTTCGGAGGGGCTAACATGACAGATTGGGATGCAGAGTTTCACCGGCTAGCTTCTCTCCCGCCGCCTAGAACCATGATGTACCAAAGTAAGGAATCAGCCGGTTGAATCAACAAGGGTCTATGTGAGGCGCAGCGGCATTGCCAACGAGCTTCACAGACGGGGAGTTGCTGAACAGTTGCTCGGACATCCAATTTTCGATCCCAGTTGGCAGGGCTTCGTGATCGAAACGCTGGGCGCTACATAGTCTAAAGGAACCGACGCCAACTTTTAACATATCGCGGTCGTCACCGAAGTCGACCTCCCACTTACAGCCCAGACAGAAAACCTCGATGGCTGAGATAAAGCGAAGTCTATCGCCAAAACTCGGACAAGGGTCTAACCTCGGTTGCGGGAGTCCCCAGGTCCAAAATCCTATCGCCTCCTTTATCGGCCGAGAGACTTCCCAACTGAGTGACCGCGATGTCCCTCGCAGCCGCCTCTTCCTTGACCGAGAGGGAGATACGAACTTAGGCAGGAACCACAAATCTCAGGTATGCAAGAAAGCCTATTTTCCTAGCCCCCGGCCAATCTGAAATAGAACTACGAATTGTCGCGAAGATCGACCCATGTTTTTAGCTGATCACGCCGCGAGGAAGCGTCCTTAGTCAACGTCGTAGACAATCAGGTGACACAACACAGAAACTGAACGGCGCAGGTTCAGCTAAAGCTCACCTCCTGAGCTGAGATTAGATCTGAACTTACTTGAACGGGCTACGGACCGCTAGCTCTACATTCGCCATCGATGGGCCACTAACCGTCCGATAACGCGCTACTACCAGATCATAAACGCCGAATGCAGCAAGACCGACCCCCATGACAACGAAACTAATCGCGCCACCCGGCAACTGGCGCATCCACTCTAGCGCGTCGGCCGTCCTGCCAGCATAATCCGGGTCTACTTGAAAGCCTGCATAGGCAAACAACACGCCAACGACAGCGAATACAGTTCCACGGGCTGTTAGACCCTAAAGACAGACGTAGGAGAGCCAAGATGAACTGTTGGGAATACTGATGTATTTCTCGAATTTGCAGCTCAGACCTTCTAATGAAGGTAACGATGCTACCGACAAACAAGGCGCCACCAATGGCGATGGCGAAATAGGAACTCAAGGGTTGAGAGATGATCCATGCCGCGAGGCCTTTCTCACCTGATCCCTCGCCTCTGCCAGCCGCGAAGATTGAATGCCCCAAAGCGTCGCTTCCAAGTCCTTATAAGTGACTGCGCTACCGAATAAGCCCCCGCTATAATCAATCCTTTTGTTACCCTGCCATGACCATCACTGTCTGCCAAAGCCTGTGCCAAACACCAGGTTACGAAGCAAATGGAACCAGCGCCGATCATCCAAACCCATATCCTTCGGAATGGTTGATCAAGCACTGAGGATATCGCGACTTACTCTCGGGTCATCGACCTCCGACGCTTGAGAACAATGCCAACGTCGCGACGAGAAAGAACACTACACCCCGGGCGGCATATCCAAACTCTGCGAGCATCTCGAAACGAAGTGCTTGTAGCAATGCTTCTCCCCGACACTACATCTGACGAGGAAACGCGAAAGGTGCATAGAAGTTGTCTGATGGTAACAACGTCGTCCTATAAGACGACTCTTCACAGATTGTGTTCACGACATCCTCAGCGACAGACGCTACCCGCTGTGCGCCGTTCGATCTGAGCTGCGATGTATACGAACATGGCTATTACCTAAACTGGATAACACCGACTTTCGTTTAAGAGCTTTTCGGGCGAGGTTGAAAAACTGTAGCATTGGAAGCAGCAGACAATAGATAATCTTCGTGGTCAGCTGACCACAGTGATAAGTATCTGTTTTAATGGGCTTTTTAGAACTGATCCCCAGTGAGAGCTTTTATCCAGGCTGGAGACAAAATTGCGCCCTACGTCATTCATTCAATGACCATGTGTGGCATCAACTCATTGCCGGGAGGCACAGGTCTTGGCCTTAGCAGCGCAGGTAACAAATACGCTTGGTCAAAGTTTCTGCGCGAAGGGAAGGGGGAGGGGGAGGGGGAGGG
>NZ_NXEJ01000012.1:129519-354725 GCF_002915175.1 Agrobacterium rosae
CGCGAAGGGAAGGGGGAGGGGGAGGGGGAGGGGGAGGGGTGAGAATGTTTTGACAATCTTACTCTAAGAAATCGACCTAAGTGAGCGGAATAATGTCGTCATTTTGCCGAGGATTATTTCGGTTCGGTCGAACGAGTTTGCGGACCAACGATGCAGGCCTGCTGGATCAATTGTTGGGTGGTCGACTTCCTAAATCTGCTTGAAACGACTAACGCCAATTTTGGATGTATCGATAAGGCTATCAGTTTCGACGTCTTAGGCATCTAATGTCGACCTAAGCTCCGCACTGGGTCCACACGCCATCTCAGGTGCAAGCTACTTAAGGCCCGCAGCGCGCACTGCTAGTATGCTCGCTAATCTTGGTGAAACTTTTTGCCACGTCAGCAAGTGTCATTTCCGCAAACCTCTTCCGCAGAAGTTTATCTGCCTCGCAGAACACATCCTTCAACGTCCCATTGACAGCCTGCTCGATGAGGCATCCAGGCATGTCGTAGGCGGGGCCAACCGCAAATATGGAAGGTTCTCCCACGGCACGGTAAACGTCGAGGAGGGTAATTTCCGCAAGTGGACGCGCCAAAGTCCAGCCGCCGCCATGACCCTTTACTGAGCTTACATATCCCTCGTCGCGCAGCCCTGCCATTGTGCGACGGATTACAACAGGATTGGCGTCCAGCATCTGCGCGATCACGTCGGACGTCATCGCTCCATCATGGCGTCCCATGTGGATCAAGACGTGGAGCATGCGAGAAAGTCGACTGTCTTGCCTCATATCTTTTCCTTCTTTCCATGATTGCCCGACAACAGTAGCACGAAGCGCTCTTACGATACAATCGGAGTATCATGAGTATTGACAAGCCACTATCACGGTACTTATGTTGTTACATGAAACGGGAGAAAGTTTATGAGCGACACCATTTACGACGTCATCATCATTGGCGGGAGTTATGCCGGACTGTCGGCCGCGATGCAGCTTGGTCGCGCTCGGCGCAAGGTACTGATCATCGATGAAGGCCTCAGGCGAAACCGTTTCGCTCCGCATTCCCACGGCTTCATCACTCAAGACGGTACCGATCCGGCTATATTAGCTGCAGAAGCTCGTGCTCAGGTAATGAGGTACAGCACTGTAGAATGGCTGGCTGGTCGTGCAGATGCTGTACAACAAAAAGGGGAGGCGAGTTCGCAAGACCTCTCATTTGAAATCATGGTTGGAGAAACCCGTCACATATCGCGCTTCCTGATCCTGGCTCTTGGTGTGAAAGATAATCTTCCTAAAATCGATGGCTTGGCGGAGCGCTGGGGTAAAAGTGTGTTCCACTGCCCGTACTGCCATGGATACGAATTGAACCAGGGCAAGATTGGCGTTATCGCTGGCTCTGAGCTTTCCATGCACCATGCGTTGATGCTTCCTGATTGGGGTCCGACAACTCTACTCCTTAACGACTCCTTCGAGCCCAACCCGGAACAGCTTGCACGTCTCGCAGCTCGCGACGTCATCGTTGAGCGCGTCGGTATTAAGTCCATCAAAGGTCACGCCGACGTCCTGCTTGCCGACGGTAGGACCATTTCCTTTTCCGGCTTGTTCGCTCTTGCTCCCTTTGAAGTCGCAACCCCAATTCTACAGCAGCTTGGCCTCGACATGGAGCAGGGACCTCTTGGCTCTACTATCAAGACTGATGCGATGAAGCAGACTTCCATTCCGGGTGTCTTTGCCTGTGGAGACGCCGCACGTCCTATGGCGTCTGTTGCTTTGGCTGTGGGAGATGGGAGTCTGGCAGGCGTCAATGCACACCGGTCGTTGATGTTCGGTGCAATCTCCCATGGCTAAGTTCGACGGGCAACATGAAAGATATATTGAAGGTGCAATGCGTAATGTGCCTGGTCTGGACTGTCTCCATCGAATGACGGGTCAGCTTCTGGCGGAACGCGTTCCAGGAGATGGACGGGTGCTTGTTGTCGGGGCAGGTGGAGGCCTTGAACTGAAAGCACTGGCTGAGCAACACCGTGGATGGTCATTTGATGGCATTGATCCCTCAACTGATATGCTCATGTTGGCAAAAGAGACAACAGCCAGCGCTGCAGGGCGGATCGGATTCCACCAGTGCGACATCTCGTCTGCCCCCGATGGTCCCTTCAATGGGGCGGTCTGCCTTCTGGTATTCCATCACCTCTCATTTGAGGAGCGGGCAGCAGCGCTTCATGGTATCAGCCGACGTCTGCATCCAGGATCACCCTTTGTGCTCGCTCATATCAGCATCTCTCAGCGCGAGCCGGACCGCTCGCTTTGGATAGACCGACACATCGCATTCGGCGCGAAGGCAGAAATACATAGGGACAAGCCGGATGCTGCCAGAATTGCGATGAAAGAGCGTCTCTTCATTTCCTCTCCGGAGCAAGAAGAAGCCAATCTACGACATGCCGGGTTCACCGGAATTGCGCAGTTCTATCAGGCATTCAGCTTCCGAGGTTGGGTCGCTTACGCATGAGTGGCTGCCCAAAACCGGAGGCGACGAGGTGGTTGACGAATACCAGCTATAGTTCGTTATATGGTCACGCAGTTTGAAGATTACCTTCACCATTTGCCTTCAGCAATGCGATGACCATTGGCCCAAGTGAAAACTCACCACGCTCCGTCCGCTTCGTCAGATCACGAAGATATCCACCTGGTGAATTGATGAAATTCGCCCGCTCCAAAATACAGGAAATCGCCACCGCAGCATTTTCCGGCCCCATTGCCGCACAAGCCTGTTCGTAGGCCGATGGGCTCACTCCCAGCATTGATCGCACAACGATCGCAGCCGTCATCAACTCCCGCCAGTTGGATATTTTCCCACCCGGCCCATAGTCGTTTATCATCGGGCAGGCCCTCAGAACCATAGACAGGGGGAACGCCTTTAGTTGTTCTCTATTCCGATTAGCTTTCGGCAGGCTTTCCGTTTCAGATCCAGCATCCAGCTTTCCGGCCTGCTCTTCTTCGGAGCAAGGTTCAAGTTCATTAAGGGAGTTGGTATTTGAATTCTGTATGTGACGCTCGATTTGAGCGTCATTGGCGCTCTTATTTCGTGTATTTCCGTTAGTTTCCATATGTTTCACCACTCGGGCCTGCAGTGCCTTCATCTCCTCGAGCAATTGCATCAGGTTTTCTCGCGTAGCCTTTCGCGGAATCCGGGCGACAAGGGCGACATACACAGCCTCTATTGCTTGCCAGTCTCCTTCAACGTCTTCCTCAATCGCGACAGAAATCAATTTGCGAACATCCCGGCGGCACACAGTCAGGGCTTCCTTTGCGTTTTTGAACGCCGTTCGCTCATCAATCACTGTCTGGGCTAAGACCGCGAGCTCTTCGGAACGCGCCAGCAAGGGCGACAAATCAAAGCCGTAAGCAGTATCAATCTCCCCGTTGCTGTCCTTCCGCGCAAAGCGCTTGCCATTCGCACTGTCCTTTCGAGTGATAAGGCCCGCTTGGACCAAGACCGCAATGTGTCGACGCAACGTAGCGCCAGCCATGCCATGTGCTCGAAGACCTAGCTGAAGGTTTGACGGAAAAACAATCAGACTGGCATCTTGCCGCAGTTCTGTTTCGGGATAGAAACTCAACAGCGCATCAAGGACGGAGAGACTATTAGACTGCACACCCAACAAACTCATTGCAGCTGAGGCATCTCTCAAAATTTTCCACTTATCCGCTGCTTTGCCCGGCTTTATATTGGCCGTGGCCGACTGTCTCTGCACGAGGGCAAGCGTCATCGGCCGCCGCCCAAAGGGCGTCGTTATATTCCCAGTCTGCATCGTCTCTCACCTTTCAAAAGGCAAAAGAAATCAGCTCACCAAATCGGTGCCAAAAACTCTTGACGTGGATTCGTGGAAATGCGATTCTCTAGTTGCTTAGACATCGAGAAGGGCTTCCACGGGCAACCGTTGGGGCCTTTTTCTTTACCGCTTAGTCTCCGTGTTTCGTTTTCGCTTCGGCACGATACTCTTGGAAGAGTCTCGGCAATTGTTCGAGCACAAAGGCCGCAAATTCCGGCGTCGTCTTCCTGTCGATAATGATTTCCAGCTTGCTCTTGCTTTTGCTTACCTGAGCAAGCCTATCTCCATCAGGCGTCGCCATGACCTCTGGAACTCCGCGTGCAGTGCGTGCGGGCTTCAGCTTTGCCACCACCGCCTTGAACCGGTCGGCAGATGGGAGAGATTGGACTTCCTTACAGACCGCATAATCGATGGCATCTTTCGGCGACGATATTTTCTGAAACAGCTCTGCGAATTGCTGCCAACTCGGCCGACCAATCCCGGGAGCAGCCCCGATTGCATCAACAAGTTCAGGGGGGAGGGCATCAATCAGCAGGATCATCTTTGACAAATTGCTTCTGTCGATCGAAAGTGCAGCTATGACGACATCGCGCGAAAACTGGCTGTTTAACTTATGCGCAAAGCGTGCCTTCTCAATAAAGGTTAGATCTTCACGTTCGTTGTTTTCCTGACCCTGTGCGACGACCAGCTGTTCATCTGTCAGATCACGCACGACAGCTTTGATCCGCAGTCCTAACTCCGAGACTGCTCTCAATCTGCGGTGCCCGAAAGCGACCTGATAACGATCAGAGTGATCAGGATGAGGGCGAACCAGAATCGGGACTTGCTGGCCTTGCTCCTTAATCGATGAAATTAACCCATCAATTTCACCTTGCATTCGGTCTTGGACAAACGACGGTTCAACTGCATCTGTATCCAGCTCAATGACCGCCTGGCCTTCAGCAAGTCGGCGTTCTATATCTTCTGCACGGGTCAGCCGTTCGTTTTGCTCACGTAGGGCGTTTCCAATACTCGCCGTCAGTTTCTTCGAAGGATCTCGCTCTTTGCGCTCAACACCCAAAAGCGGCATTGGACGGTTCTTTGACGTCCGCGCTTCGGGGAATTGGCTATCAGTTGCTTCTGTAGAAACGCCAAGGATCTGTTTTCTGCTCATGTTCTTCCCCATGCAGTCTTGATCAAGGCTTCAATCTCACCATTGACTGCATTCATGGATTCCAGTGCGCGGTCGTAGGTTGACCGTGTAAACTGGCTGCGTTCGACTTCAAAAAGCGTCTGATTGGTCAAACCTGCATCCGATACAGCCGTCGTCTTGAGCATCGGAAAATTGAGTACGTTTTCTCCAAAGATCGACCGCAAGTATCCGACCATCTGGTTTTGTGGCCCATCACTCGGTTCAAAGCGCGTGATCAGATATCGCATCCAATTAAACTTGAATTCGGCACCGGCGTTTTCAATTTCCCGCAGAAGATTGGACGTCATCGCCAGAAACTGGTTCATCGACATGACGTCGAGCATCTGTGGATGCACGGTGACAAGAATTGACGTGGCGGCAGTCAGCGCCGACAAGGTGAGGTATCCCAGTTGTGGCGGGCAATCGATCACCACGACATCGTAATTATCAGCGATATCCTCAATAACCTGGCTGATACGGCTGTAGAAAAGCGTATCGCCCTCTTTGCGTTTCATCAGAGCGCGAGGCGTGTCATGCTCAAACTCCATGAGTTCAAGATTACCTGGAATGAGGTGGAGGTCAGGAATATATGTACCCCGTACGACCTGTTCGATCGGCACCTGTTCCTCGTCATAGCGGATCGCGCCGTATAGGGTTTCGTTCGGCCCGACGTCTGTTTCCGGCTGGCTGCCGAACAGAGCTGATAAGCTTGCCTGAGGATCAAGATCGATAGCGAGTACTCTATAGCCACGCATTGCGAGATACTGAGCAAGGTGCGCAGCGGTCGTCGTCTTGCCAGAACCGCCCTTGAAGTTCATGACGGAAATGACCTGAAGCTGCTCGTCATCTCTGCGATGAGGAAGATAGCGCCGGCTACCGCGGCCCTGATCCATATGTTTGCGAATCGCGTGGATATCTTCAATCGAGAAAATGCGCCGGCCACCTGGACTTGTTCCGACGTTGAGCTCTGGCATCTCCGACGCAGTTTGCCGTAAATAGGATTCACCAACACCCAGAAGCTTCGCGGCTTCCGAAGGTGCAAATGTCCGTATCCCCTTCTCGGCTGTCGGAGGGAATATCTTGAGGTGATGTGCCTGCAACTGGGTCGACAGAGCGTCAGCGTGACGCTCCATCAACGATGTCAGTCCCTCAACCACGGACGGTGCCTTAGAGGCGGTCTTCGCCATTTCAAAACCCATTTTCTGCCATCGGCGATATTTTTCGCGAAACAGCTAAAGTTCCGCCACTCGTAGTTAGCTCCGATTCGGAATTCTGGGCAAGAGGTTTTAGGTTAATCAATCTTTAACGATAGGTGACGGCCTGCTAGACATGCCAGTGGTTTTCGTGTTGATAAACAGATATTTACATCACTTTTCTAAACGCCCGAGGGCGAAACCGACGTGCAGATTTGCACACGTCTTTCCCATTAACAATTGATTATTGCCCTTTCGACTCTGGGTCCCGGGCGAGATTTAACAGAATCATCCGGTGCAGTTCTGCACATTTGCAAATCCCGAGTGACATGATTTTCTTCCCTCATGCCCACTAAGCGGAGATCAACATGCAGGTTTTGACCGTTCCCCCTAACCGATATGCGGTTCATTCACACCTTCTGAGAGAGATGCATCGCTTACGCTGCGTGGTTTTTCGCCAACGTCTGGGCTGGGACGTCTCGATTACTGATGGCGCAGAGGAAGACGAGTACGACAGTCTCGGCCCGACATACATTCTAGCGGTCACAGACGAAGAGAGGGTCGTCGGTTCCGCTCGTCTGCTTCCGGCGATAGGTCCGACCATGCTGGTGCGGACGTTTCCGCAGTTGCTCGCAACCGGTTCAATAAGAGCTTCTTCCCATATGGTTGAAAGCTCCCGCTTCTGCGTCGACACATCCTTGCCCAAAGGAAGGGTAGGGGGCCAGATCCACTACGCGACACTTACAATGTTCGCCGGGATCATCGATTGGTCGATGAGGAATGGTTACGACGAGATCGTAACTGCAACAGATCTCCGTTTTGAGCGGATCTTGAATCGGGCCGGATGGCCGATGAAACGACTTGGCGATCCCGTGGCGATCGGCAACACGGTGGCCGTCGCCGGAACCCTGCGAGCAAATCGGGAAAGTTTTGAACGAGTTTGCCCGCATGGCTACCGCTCGATCGCCGCCGAAGATCACAGCCGTCAGATCCGGAGTGCTGCGTGACCCAGCTCCGCTCTCATCCCCGCCTCGTCCGCAAACTGCAGGACGCACTCGGCGACCAACTCTGCATCGCGCTCGACGATGCAACCGTCGTGGAGATCATGCTCAATCCAGACGGCCGCCTTTTCATCGAACGTCTAGGGCACGGCGTGGCATCGGCCGGCGCAATGAGCACCGCCGCAGCCGAAGTTGTCATCGGCAGTGTTGCGCATGCCCTGCAGTCGGAGGCCGACGACGAGCGGCCGATTGTATCTGGCGAACTTCCGATTGGTGGGCACCGCTTCGAGGGCATATTGCCACCGGTGGTCTCCGGACCAGCATTCACGATCCGCCGGCGCGCGTCACGCCTTATTCCACTGACAGAGTTTGTGATGTCGAAGGCGATGACCGAAGCCCAGGCATCGGCCATTCGAAGCGCGATCGACGCTCGTATGAACATCGTCATCTCCGGTGGCACGGGGTCGGGCAAAACGACGCTCGCCAACGCCATCATCGCCGAGATCGTGGCTGCTGCCCCGGACGATCGGATGGTCATCCTCGAAGACACGGCAGAGATCCAATGCGCGGCCGAAAATGCCGTGTCGCTTCACACCAGCGACACCATCGACATGGCGCGCCTGCTAAAGAGCACGATGCGTCTGCGACCCGACCGAATCATTGTCGGCGAGGTCCGCGATGGCGCGGCACTGACGCTGCTCAAGGCCTGGAACACCGGCCACCCAGGCGGCGTCACAACGATCCATTCCAACACGGCGATGTCAGCCCTGCGCCGGCTCGAGCACCTGACGGCGGAAGCCAGCCAGCAGCCGATGCAGGAGGTGATCGGCGAAGCCGTCGATCTCGTCGTTTCTATAGAACGAACGGGAAAGGGGAGGCGGGTTCGCGAGGTCATCCACATCGAAGGATACCGCAACGGCCGCTACCAGACCGAACATTATGCCCAGATCGATGAGGACAGCCATGTCGCGTAAAATCAATATTCTTCTCACCTGTGCGGCACTGGCCGCCGTCTCTGTTGGCCTAGCAGAACCGGCGCTCGCTTCGGCGGGTGGAGGAGGCCTTCCTTGGGAGTCACCGCTGCAACAGATCCAGCAATCGATCACCGGGCCTGTCGCCGGGTTTATCGCGCTGGCCGCTGTCGCCATCGCCGGCGCCATGCTGATCTTCGGCGGCGAGCTGAACGATTTCGCGAGACGGCTTTGCTATGTCGCACTGGTCGGCGGGGTACTCCTCGGAGCCACCCAGATCGTCGCTCTCTTCGGTGCGACCGGCGCCTCGATCGGCGAGGGCCACGCACAGGCCGAGCAAGGAAGTTCCGAACCGAAGGCGACGCCGGCCATAGCGGGGGAGGGGGCTCATGGCTGAGGCCGGATCTTCTCTTGCGCGGTCGCGGGTACACAGGGCGCTATCGCGCCCAAACCTGTTGATGGGCGCCGACCGCGAGCTCGTGCTGCTGACGGCGCTGGCCGCCATCATCCTGATCTTCGTTGTCCTGACCTGGTACGCGGCACTGTTCGGCATTGCGATCTGGCTGGTCGTCGTGGCGGCACTCCGCATGATGGCCAAATCCGATCCGCTGATGCGCCGGGTCTATCTCCGCCACATCTCCTACAAGACGTCTTATCGCGCGACGTCGTCGACGTGGCGCAAGTTCTGAGGGACTGAGATGGTTGCCCTCAAATCGTTCCGCCATTCCGGGCCGTCCTTCGCCGATCTAGTGCCTTACGCCGGCCTGGTCGATAACGGCGTCATCCTGTTGAAGGACGGCTCGCTGATGGCCGGCTGGTATTTTGCCGGGCCGGATAGCGAGAGCTCGACGGACGCTGAACGCAACGAGGTGTCGCGACAGATCAACGCCATCCTGTCGCGGCTTGGCTCGGGATGGATGATCCAGGTCGAGGCCATCAGGGTGCCAACCGGCGAATATCCGACTGTGGGTGAATCCCATTTTCCCGATCCGGTCACGCGCGCCATCGATGATGAGCGACGAGTGCACTTTCAGACGGAAAGGGGGCATTTCGAAAGCCGGCACGCTCTGATCCTGACCTGGCGGCCGCCGGAGCCGCGGCGCTCCGGCCTGACGCGGTATATCTATTCCGATGCGGCCAGCCGCTCCGCCACCTATGCCGACAAGGCACTCGAGAGTTTCCTCACCTCGATCCGCGAGGTCGAACAGTATTTCGCCAATGTCGTCTCGATCCGCCGGATGATGACACGGGAGACGCCGGAGCGCGGCGGCTATCGCGTCGCGCGCTACGACGAGCTGTTCCAGTTTATTCGCTTCTGCGTCACCGGCGAGAACCATCCGGTTCGCCTGCCGGACATCCCGATGTATCTCGACTGGCTGGCGACCGCCGAGCTGCAACATGGCCTGACTCCAATGGTCGAGAACCGCTTTCTTGGTGTAGTGGCGATCGACGGTCTGCCAGCCGAAAGCTGGCCAGGAATTCTCAACACGCTCGACCGCATGCCGCTCACCTATCGTTGGTCTTCCCGCTTCGTCTTCCTCGACGCCGAAGAAGCACGGGCAAGGCTCGAACGCACCCGCAAGAAGTGGCAGCAGAAGGTGCGGCCGTTCTTCGACCAGCTGTTCCAGACGCAGTCACGCTCGGTCGATCAGGACGCCATGATGATGGTGGCGGAAACCGAGGACGCCATTGCCGAAGCCTCCTCGCAGCTCGTCGCCTATGGCTATTACACGCCGGTCATCGTCATCTTCGAAGAAGATGCGGTCCGGCTCCAGGAAAAGTGCGAGGCGATCCGCCGGCTGATCCAAGCCGAAGGTTTTGGCGCCCGGATCGAAACGTTGAATGCCACGGATGCCTTTCTGGGTAGCCTACCCGGGGTCTCCTACGCCAATATCCGCGAGCCGCTGATCAACACGCGCAATCTCGCCGACCTCATCCCGCTGAACTCCGTTTGGTCGGGCAGTCCGAACGCGCCTTGCCCGTTCTATCCGCCGGCCTCGCCACCCCTGATGCAAGTGGCGTCTGGCTCCACGCCGTTCCGGCTGAACCTGCATGTCGATGATGTCGGACACACTCTGATTTTCGGGCCGACCGGTTCTGGCAAATCGACGCTGCTGGCGCTGATTGCGGCGCAGTTCCGGCGTTATGCCGATGCCCAGGTGTTCGCCTTCGACAAGGGCGGCTCGATGCTGCCGCTGACGCTGGGCCTCGATGGCGATCACTACCCGATCGGCGGCGATATCGGCTCTTCGGCAAATGGTGAGGTGAAGGCGCTCTCCTTCTGCCCGCTCGCAGAACTGTCGACCGACGGCGACCGCGCCTGGGCATCCGAGTGGATCGAGATGCTGGTGGCGCTGCAAGGTGTGACCATCACCCCGGACTATCGCAACGCCATCTCCCGGCAGATCGCACTGATGGCGGAATCCCGTGGCCGCTCGCTGTCGGACTTCGTTTCCGGCGTGCAGATGCGAGAGATCAAGGATGCACTGCATCACTACACCGTCGACGGACCGATGGGTCAGTTGCTTGATGCCGAGCAAGACGGTCTGGCGCTTGGCGCGTTCCAGTGCTTCGAGGTTGAGGAGCTGATGAACATGGGCGAGCGTAATCTCGTTCCTGTACTATCTTACCTGTTTCGCCGCATTGAGAAACGCCTGACCGGCGCACCCAGCTTGATCATCCTTGATGAGGCCTGGTTGATGCTCGGTCATCCGGTGTTTCGGGACAAGATCCGCGAATGGCTGAAGGTGCTGCGAAAGGCCAATTGCGCCGTTGTGCTCGCCACCCAGTCCATCTCGGATGCGGAGCGATCAGGGATCATCGACGTTCTGAAGGAATCCTGCCCGACGAAAATCTGCCTCCCAAATGGCGCGGCACGCGAACCGGGCACGCGTGAGTTCTATGAGCGCATCGGCTTCAATGAACGGCAGATCGAGATCGTCGCGACCGCTATTCCCAAGCGCGAATATTACGTCGTCTCACCGGAGGGCCGAAGGCTCTTCAACATGGCGCTCGGTCCGGTCGCGCTCTCTTTCGTCGGGGCGACGGGCAAGGAAGATCTGAAGCAAATTCGCAGCCTGCACTCCGAACACGGGGCCGCGTGGCCTTGTCCTTGGCTCCAGCAGAGGGGGATCGCCCATGCCGAGACACTTTTCCCAGTCGAATAACATCGCCTGTGCCACTGCCATGGCGGCCATCATTCTCCCCATCGTGTTTCCGGTTTCAGCTCAAGCCGGCGGCGTGGCGGGCCAGGCGACCGAATGGACACAGATCGCCAACAATACAGAACTGATTTCGCTGGTCGGAAAGTCGGCCGAGCAGGTCAACAACCAGATTACCCAGATCTCGCAGCTTGCCGAGCAGATACAGAACCAGATCAACATCTACAACAACATGCTGCAGAACACAGCGCAACTGCCAAGCCACATCTGGGGTCAGGTCGAGAACGATCTCAAGAACCTGCAGAACGTCGTGGAGCAGGGGCAGGGCGTCGCCTTCTCGATGGGCAATATCGACGATGTGCTCAAGCAACGTTTCCAGAGCTTTGCCGACATGAAGAGCAATCTGCCTGATGGAGCCGGCTTCTCGTCCACCTATCAGAATTGGTCCGACACCAACCGCGATACGATCGCCGGTTCCCTCAAGGCCGCAAACCTGACGGCGGACCAGTTCTCAAGCGAGGAAGGCACGATGTCGTCTCTGCGGTCGATGTCGGAATCGGCCGACGGGCAGATGAAGGCGCTGCAGGTCGGACACCAGATCGCCGCCCAACAGGTCGCGCAGATGCAAAAGCTACGGGGCCTGGTTTCCCAGCAGATGACGATGATGGGCACCTGGTTCCAGTCGGAGCAGGCGCAAAAGGATCTCGCCCAGGCGCGCCGCGAACAATTCTTCAGCGGAAGCGAGCATGACATCCGCGGTGGGCAGACGATGGAGCCCCGCTGGTGAGCCCGCGCCTTGTTATCATCCTTGCCGTCGTGGGGATCATCGCGTCCGGTATCGGCGTGGCCAGGTGGATCGTGCAGCCGTCCCCGGCGCGCCTGTCTGGCGCGGGCGAAGCGTCACCGCAATCTGTATCCGATGCAGACCGCCGGGCTCACCGGGAGAAGTTCTTTGGCGGCAACACCGAGCACGACATTCGCGGCGGCCAGGAGATGAAGCCAAGATGGTGATCGTTCATCTCTCCCGGCGCGTGGAGCTTGCCTTCGTCGCGATCGGCCTTATCCTGATCACGAGCACGCCCGCTCTGGCGCAGCAGGGTCAAGTTCTGACGACTGTGGAGAATTCCGTCGTTGCCGCAGCCAAAGGCTGGGAGACGACGGTCATGAATGCGGCGCGGTCGTTGTTCTGGATCCTGGCGGGCATCGAGGTCGGCATCGCCGCCGTATGGCTGGCGATCAATGCTGCCTCGCTCGACAGCTGGTTTGCCGAGCTGGTAAAGCGCATCATGTTCATCGGGCTGTTTGCCTTCATCCTTGAGCAGGGCCCCGAGTTCGCTAAGGCGGTCGTCGACAGCCTCTACCAGATTGGTGCTGGCGGCGGGTCGGCCTCTCCCGCCAACATTTTCGACGCCGGAATTCGCGTTGCGACCAAAATGTCCGAACAGGCGAAGTTCGGCCTCTGGGAAGACAACGCCCTGGCGATCGCCGCCGTCTTCGCCATGGTCGTGGTTGTCGTCTGCTTCTCGCTTGTCGCTGCCATCTTCGTCTCGGTGATGGTGGAAATGTATGTCGGGCTGCTCGCCGGCATGATCATGCTCGGATTGGGCGGTACGTCCTATACCAAGGATTTTGCCATCAAATATCTGGTCTACGCCTTTTCCGTCGGGATGAAGCTCATGGCGCTGGTGATGATTGCCAAGATCGGCTCCGACATCCTGGTCGGTCTGGCAGAGGCCCCAACAGCCACGTCAGAACAGTTCATCACGACGCTGGCGATCGCCGGCATATCGGTCGTGGTCTTCGTCATTGCCATGTATGTGCCGCCAATCCTGCAAGGGGTTGTCCAGGGTGCGTCCGTTTCCGGTGGCATGGAAGCCATCCGCCATGGGGGCCAGGCCGCATCCTTTGCGGCCGGCGCTGGCTTTTTGGCGACGACGGCAGCCAGCAGAGGATTTCAGGCAGCAGGCGCGGCAAGGGCAGGGGGAGCGTCCGTCGGTAGTGCCGCCATGCGTGGCATGGAGGCAGGCATCGGCGGTGCGGCAGGCGCCGTCGGTTCGGCCGCGAAAGACAAGGCGGTCGGATCGCCCGGCGCCTATGCCGGTTCGCTGCTCGGGCTTGCCAATGCCAAACTCGACCAGCAGCCGGGTCGTACCGCATCGCCGCCTCCACCGCCGCCCCTTAACGAGACCAAATAACTGGAGGCCGATCCGCCATGACTGGGCCCAATCCGCTCGATAATCCCGATTTTGCCAATCCCTATATCGCCGCCCGCAACGAATGGAACGAGCGTTATGGCTCCTATGTCAGATCCGCCGCCGCTTGGCGCATCGTCGGCATCGCCGGCATGACCATGGCCGTGATCGGCTTTGGCTACGCACTGTACCAGAGCACCCAGGTCAAGCTCGTTCCCTATATCGTCGAGGTCGACAAGCTCGGCACGGCCGTCAGTGCCGGCTTTCCCCAACAGATCGAATATGCCGATCCGCGCGTGGTGCGTGCGACCCTCGGCAGCTTCGTCTCCAACTTTCGCAGCGTCACGCCGGATGCTGTCGTGCAGAAGCAATATATCGACAGAACCTATGGGCTGCTGAGGACATCCGATCCGGCGACTGAGAAGGTCAATGCCTGGTTCCGCTCGAACTCGCCGTTCGAGAAAGCGAAGAACTCGACGGTCGCCATCGAGGTGAACAATATCGTCGCGCTCTCGAACCAGAGCTACCAGATGGACTGGACCGAGTTCGAGCGTGACAGGCGCGGCAAGGAAACCGCCGTCCGCCGTTTCCGCGGCATTGTCACAGTGACCCTGACGCCGCCGCAGGACGAGGGCGTCATTCGCTTGAACCCCATCGGTCTTTATCTCCGCGACTTCGACTGGACAGCACAGCTTTGAAAGGCATGGCCCCGCATATGATCATCTTGCGCACAAGAACACGGGCCACGCTGACGGGCGCTCTCGCCTTGGCAATTTTGGCGTCTTCAGTGGTCGCTCCTCTACAGGCTTTTGCGGCCGATGGCGTCACCGCCAACGAAGCAAAAGGCATGGGTATTTCCACACAATGGCGGGGTTCGCGTGGCTTAGTGACCAAGGGCGCCGACGGCAAGGTGATCTTCCTCTACGGCGAGGTGCAGCCCTCCGTCGTCTGCTCGCCGCTACAGGTTTGCGACATTGAATTGCAGGGCGGCGAGGTGGTCCGCGACGTTCTGGTCGGTGACACCGTGCGCTGGAAGGTCGAACCGGCGACCTCAGGTGCTACCGGCGGTCAGGCCATCCATCTGATCGTCAAGCCGTCGGAGCCTGGTCTTGTGACCTCAATGGTGGTGACGACGTCCAGGCGTACCTATCACATTCAGCTCAAGTCCCACTCGACGCAGTATATGGCGCGTGTCGGCTTCGAATATCCGGAGGATGTTTCGGCGAAGCTGGCCGACATCAACGCCCGGATCGAGACGACCACCATCCCAGGCGCAGGCGTCCCCGCCGAGCAGCTGAACTTTTCCTATTCGGTCTCGGGCAACGCCGGCTGGCGGCCTACGCGGGTCTATTCCGATGGGCTCAAGACCTACATCCAGTTTCCACGCTCGATCTCCGGCCAGGATGCGCCTGTTCTTTTCGTCACCTCAGGCGGGCAGAACCGGATCGTCAACTATCGGATGAAGGGCGACATGATGGTCGTCGATTACCATGTCGATCGCGCGGTGCTCGTGTCGGGGGTCGGTTGGAAACAGGAAAAGATCACCATCAAGCGGGGAGGGCGGTAATGAACATCCCTCTCTCCCATTCGCGCCTCTTGCAACGCCTCCGCAATTTTGCCGCAACCTGCGCCCTAGCCGCCCTTCTTTCCGGATGCCAGTCGACCGGAACAGAAGAGCTCGCCTCCAGCAGCGCGCCGCCGGAAATCTCCGGCCCCGCAGCCAGCGCCATCGCCGGCGATCTGGTGAGCCGTCTTGCCGAACAGATCGGTCCAGGAAAGGCAACCGTCGCGCTGAAGACTGATACCTCGCCCTTCGGCCAGGCGCTGGAAGCTGCGCTCAAGGGATGGGGTTATGCTGTCGTCACCGACCAGAAGACGGGTGGCGGCGCGACGGTCATCCCGCTCGCCTATGTGATCTTGACTGTCGATGGTCAGGCGCTGGCCCGTCTATCGACAAATAGCGTCGAGCTCGGCCGCGCTTATTCAGTCACGGCAAGTGGCGCGACGCCCGCGAGCGCCTTGTCGCTCATGCGGCGCGGGTGAGGGAGGGTCATATAGTGCAATCTCTCAATCTAGGCGGGGCGCAAAACAGCCAGGCCCCATCCACTATCCGGCGGATCAACCGTCTGCCGATCGTCGTCGTCATCGTTCTGGCACTCACGTTTCTTGGCGTTATCTTTTTTGGGCTCGCCTCGCGCGGCCTGTACTTCGGCAAGGACACCGGCCCGGAGACAAGTTCGGGCAACCCCGCCTCGACGTTCGCCGAACAGATCAAACGCGGCGTCACCGATGGTATTATCGGCGAGCCGCAGCAGCAGACGGTTTTCCAGCCGACGCCGATCGAGACGAAACAAGACGACGAAAAAGCCAGCAATCCCTTCACGCCGCAGCCAGGGCAACGCGAGGTGCAGCAGCGCGGCCAGGACCTCGAAGCGGAAGCGGTCTGGCGAGCCCGGCTGAAGCGGGAACAGCAGGAGCAGGTTATGCGGGAGCAGCAGCGCCAGCGAATGGCCAGGCTGCAGGCGAACAACGCTGCCTATGATGCGCCGCTTGCCATCGATCGCGGCAAATTGGATGGGCGTGCTGAAACGCATGAAGCGACCGCAGACGCGGCTGCAAGAGCCGCGACAGTTCCGACAAACACCGGAAGCTCCCCCGATCTCTATGCAGCGGCGCTCCGCGCCGGGCTCGGTGGTCAAAATGTTGATCCCAATGCACAAGGCGCCAAGGAGGACTTTTTTAACGCCGACCTGAAAGAGCTTGGCTACCTGCCGAACCGTGTCGTGCCCCAACAATCGCCCTTCGAGCTGAAGCGCGGTTCGGTCATTCCGGCAACACTGATCACTGGCATCAATTCAGATCTGCCGGGGCGGATCACCGCCCAGGTGAGCCAGAGCGTTTACGACAGCGCGACAGGCCAACGTCTGCTCATTCCGCAAGGAACGAAGCTGTTCGGCCGTTACGATAGCAAAGTGTCATTCGGACAGAAGCGCGTGCTCGTTGTCTGGACCGACATCATTTTCCCGAACGGCTCGACTTTGCAGATCGGCGGCATGTCGGGGACAGATGCGCAAGGGTACGGCGGTTTCAGCGACAAGGTGAACAACCATTATTTGAAAACATTCGGCTCGGCGGTGCTGGTCGCCCTGATCGGGACAGGTATCGATATGGCCGTTCCGGAAAGTTCGACGCTCGCGACCCAGGACACGGCCTCGGATGCGACGCGGCGGAATTTCGCAGAAACCTTTGGGCGGGTTGCTGATCGTACCATCCAACGGAACATGGATGTTCAGCCCACGCTCGAAATTCGTCCTGGCTACAAGTTCAATGTACTCGTCGATCAGGACATCGTTTTTCCTATACAATCCAGGAAGTAAGAAAGGCAAGTGAGGTTCGAATCCTGTCAAGGCGCACGCTTAACTTCTCTTTGTTTAATATGATAAATTAACTCCACTATTGTTTCATCAAACTGAACCCGCTAAAATGATTGGCACGTGGCGAGCAAGAATGCCGGTACGTTATTGCTTCTGTTCGATCAGTTTCAGACAATGATATTACCATCGAGAGGTTGCACGTGAGCGCGAGCTTCACTGAGATATTCCTGAGCAACCGTAGGGCTTTGATTTACTCAATCATGCGGATTGTTCGGGACGACCAAGCGGCAGAAGATGTGGCACAGGAAGCATTTGTCAGGGTCAGTCGCGCAGTCGAGACCGGAGCCGTCGAGCATATTGAGGCTTTTCTCTATAGAACAGCGCGGAATCTTGCTATCAATTACAGGCGTAGCAATCAATTGCGCGGCGGAATAGAGCGGAATGATGTCTCCGAGAGTGATCTCGAAAATGTTGCCTCACCTCTTCCATCACAAGAAACAGCACTCATCCATCGCCAGCGGTTGTCACATCTGGAAGAGGCGATCAGGCAACTCCCACACCGCGCACAAACTGTCTGGATGCTGAGTAAAGTCGAAAAGTGGCCATACCCAAAAATTGCAGCGCACCTCGGTGTGTCCCCTAACACCGTGTTCAACGACCTTAAAATGGCGCACGCCCATTGTATGGAAGCCATGGTAAAAATTGACAATGGGTAGCAGGCGTCCGTGTCGACAGACTATTTTTGTGAGATTTATGATGGGCAACTGTCTCATGTATAAGGCCGTTACTTTCGCAACCCCTCGAATAGGATGGAACTGAGTGGGACACGATCGACCGACCACTACCGGCGATACCCAGGGATATGTGCATCCGGACCCTGTCATGGATGCTGCTTTGAATTGGTTCTTTCTGATTCAAGCCGATCCGGACAATCGAGTTTTGCGCGACCGATTTGAAGCTTGGCGTAGAGAAGCGCCCGCGAACAACAGTAAATTCCAAGCTGTGGCTGCGGCGTGGGACATTCCCGAAGCCACCGAGGTCGCTCACAATCTCGCAAAAGCCACTATAACTCCACCTCCTGTGAATGTGGTGGAGTTTAAGCAACCGAAGAAGAAAATCGTTGGCTGGATCGCCGCGATAGCGGCTGCCATCCTTGTAACAATCGGCCTTCAGCAATATCCAAGTCTCAGCATCCGTTGGGAAGCGGATTACTTAACCGCTGCCGGCGATCAGCGTGAGGTGAACCTTCCCGATGGGTCAAAGGTGACAATGAACACCAACACCGCGATTGCACTAGATTTTAAGAATGGCGCACGCTCGGTTCAGCTATTGAAGGGCGAGGCCTATTTCGACGTCGTCCATGATCCTTCCCACCCGTTTATCGTGGCAGCCGAATTCTCCAAGGTCGAGGTCAAGGGTACGGCATTCTCCGTTCGAAGCGACGATAATCAAGACCTGGTTACTCTTGAACGTGGGCATGTTGAGGTTCGCCGACCGTCTGATTTGAGCGATAGAGCTGATCTCGATCCGGGTCAGGCAATTGTTGCGACTGCAACCTCAATTTTGCCTGCCCATTCTATTGATAGCTCGGTAGCATTCGCTTGGCTTAAAGGCCAAGTCGCGTTTCAGGATCGGCCTTTTAAATCTGTCGTTCATGAGCTCTCCCGGTACTACGGTTACTCCGTCGTAATCGCAAACGGTGCGTATGACGGCGTGAAGGTCAATGGTCGGTATAGGGTGAATGATCCCGAGCGCGCCATTCGCTCACTAGCGACGACGGTTGGCGCGTCCGTGACCCGAATTCCCGGCGGAATTTTAATCCTTCGCTAAAATATCAACTTTTTTTGTGAGATTGATCTTCGCGGGGTGTCCTCACTATAGGGACCCACCGAGTAGGATTATTTTGGTCCCTTTGT
The DNA here is from genome assembly GCF_002915175.1 of Agrobacterium rosae. Lineage (GTDB taxonomy): Bacteria > Pseudomonadota > Alphaproteobacteria > Rhizobiales > Rhizobiaceae > Agrobacterium > Agrobacterium rosae. Next base: position 148,306 of record NZ_NXEJ01000012.1, read on the forward strand.
TTTGTTGAGAGGGACGTGGGAATGACGGGGAATGCTTCAAAGGGCGGTTTGTTAACAAAGCTCGGGAAGGCGAGAAAAGGACGTTGCGCGTCACACCTTGTGTCGGCGCTGATTTCATCCACAGTCTTAGCGACGCTTGGAGCAGGGTCCGCAACTGTGTCGTATGCTCAGCAAACCGATCAACTCGTCAATTTTAACATACAGGCGCAGCCTCTGGCCGCGGCATTGTCTGCTTTCATGCGTACCAGCGACTGGGATGTCAGTTTCACGTCGGAGGCCGTATCCGGAAAACGCTCAACAGTTGTGACCGGCAAGTTGCCACCTGAGCTGGCACTTCGGACATTGTTGGCTGGCACCGGTATAACAATGCGGTTGGCGGGCTCTAAAACTGCAGCTCTGGTTGCTTCGTCGCGAGAACAGAACGAAACTACTGCAACCGGTGCAACAATCTTGGAGCCGATTGTTGTTTCGGGACGGGGAACGTCGACTGAAGGCACAGGTTCTTATACGGCGTCGCAAACCAGCACGGCGACCGGGTTGCCTCTTTCACTGCGGGAAACACCGCAGTCTGTCACAATCATCACCCGGCAGAAAATGGAAGATCAGAACCTCACCACTATCGCAGAAGTTCTGAACCAAACACCGGGCATCACCGTTCATCAGATGGACTCCGAGCGGACGAACGTGTACGCGCGTGGCTTTTCCAACCCCACCTGGCTGATCGATGGTGTGCCGACATGGTACCGCATCCAGTATGGCTCAGGACCGAGCGTGTCGGATATGGTTCTCTACGACCGTGTGGAAGTCCTTCGCGGTGCGACAGGTCTTATGGCAGGTGCGGGCGATCCGTCCACCACTATCAATCTTGTGAGAAAGCTCCCGACCGATACGTTTCAGGGATATGTCTCGGGGAGCGCCGGATCATGGGCGACCTATCGTTCCGAATTGGACGTCAGCGGTCCTCTAAACAAGGAAGGGTCTGTGCGCGGCCGTTTCGTGTCCAGCCTCCAGGATGGCAATTCCTATCTTGACCGCTATGGACTGAGGGAAGGGACGGTTTATGGTGTTCTTGAGGCTGATATCGCAGAGAGTACCACTCTCACCGTTGGAACTGATTATCAACGCCGGAAGTCACACGACACCCAGTTTGGTGGTTTTCCGCTTTTCCATACGGACGGATCGCTCGTTGATTACGACAACTCCTTTAATCCAGGAGGTGGCAATCTTCCCTATAATCAAGATTTTAGGACACATTTCGCGCGTATCGATCATGAGTTCGATAACGGCTGGAAACTCCACTCGGAATATTCTTACTATCGCGCGAAGCGGTGGGGGGCGCTTGCTTCTGCATCCTGGGGCGTCATCAATGACGACGGAACCGGTGCCCAAATGCTCGGCGGCTTTCCGGATACGACAACGACGCAACATGCGATCAATGCCTATGTCGAAGGCCCCATCGAATTTCTCGGCCGCCAACATGACCTTCGCTTTGGCGTGACAAGCACATTCGGCCAGGACGACCATCAAGCATTTGGCTCAAGTTTCGACTACTCACCACTTCCGGGCAGCATTTTCGACTGGAGTGGTGATTTTGATCTTACGCCCTATCAAGGTGATCTCTCATTCCGTTCCCTTACCAAGATCAACCAAACTGGCATCTATGGCAGTGGCAAGTTCAGCCTGACAGACGATCTTTCGCTGATCGCCGGCAGCCGTGTGGTTTTCTACGATTATAAATTCGACACCGAGGATTTTAATTCGGGTGTGACAACCAGCCAGCGTTCGAAAAGGAACGGGGAGTGGATACCCTATGCTGGTCTTGTCTACGATCTTGATGATAACTGGTCTGTCTATGGCAGCTACACGAGCATCTTCAAACAGCAGTCCTATCGAGACAAGAACAACGCCATCATCGATCCCACGACAGGTTCCAACTTCGAAGCTGGCCTCAAGGGTGCGTTTTACGACGATCAGTTGAACGTGTCTTTGGCCGGGTTCTACGTCAAGCAGGACAATCTGGCCACGAGAGACCGCAGCGTCTCTCTCATACTGCCAGATGGATCCAACCCTTACAGGACCATTGACGGTGCGGTGACCAAAGGCATCGAACTTGAAGTGTCGGGAGAGGTTCTACCGGGTTGGCAACTGGGTGGCGGTTTTACCCACAGCCGCACCGAAGACGCAGATGGACAAAGAATTTCGACAGTTATTCCCCAGAACATGATCCGCCTCGCGACGACATACCACGTGCCAAACACAGGTCTTACCGTGGGCGGGAACCTCTCCTGGCAAAGCAAGATATTCAACACTTGGTCCTGGCCGGCGTCGGGAACAGCAGTTCAAGATTCCTATGCTGTTGTCGGTCTGATGGCCAAGTATGATTTCGACAAGGGTGTCACTGCCAGCTTAAACGTGAACAACGTGTTCAACGAAAAATATTACAGCAGCTTCGATGAGACCTATGCCACGGGCAATTTCGGTGCGCCGCGCAACGTCACATTCACCCTCAAAAAGACGTTCTGACAATCGTCAAGGCTGAACCTCCGCTTCTCACAAGCCAAAGGCGGAGGTCTGTTTGTTTCTTTGATAGGAATGAAGATGCAGAAATTTCTTTTCTTAGTATTCGCGATGCTTGTGTTCGCATTTGCCACAATGGCGAACGCGGACGATCCTTTTCCAGTCACCATCAAGCATGCGCTGGGTTCAACGACCATACCGGCCAAGCCACAACGCATTGTCACGCTTGGATGGAGCGGGGAGGATGTCGTCATCGCTTTGGGCAAGATACCAGTGGCAATGACCCGGTACGGCTTTTTTCCGAGCGGCATGTTTCCGTGGGACGAGGAGCGGCTTTCCGGTTCCCTTCCGCAACTTTTTGAGGGTGAGACGGATTACGAAGCGATTGCGGCACTTCGACCCGATCTCATCGTTGCTGTTCTCTCCGGTGTCGACGAGGTTGCGTGGCGGAGGCTTTCAGCCATTGCACCCACCGTTGTTTATCGCTCTGGCCCCTGGCGGGCGGACTGGAAGGAACAAACAGATATTGTTGGGCGTGCACTCGGAAAGCACGAGGAAGCCGAACAGCTTCAGAAGAATACAACGGCCTATCTTCAGGCTCTTGGTGCCACCCATCCGGAACTGCATGGAAAGACCTTCACCTTCGCGACCTATTTCAGGGGTTCCAACAGTATTGTCGTTTATCTTCCTTCGGACCCTCGGGTTGCGGCGCTCTCAGTGCTTGGCTTGACGGTTTCGCCTCGGGTGGCCGATTTCTCCAAAGCGAACCCTTCCAAAACGTCGGTCAGCATTTCGCTTGAAGAAATACAGGCGATAGACGCCGACCTCCTCATCATGTGGTTCGGTGATGGCGCAAGACAGGCCGCAGAGGCGCAGCCCTTGTTCCAGACCCTCGGCGCCGTTGAACGTGGTGGCTACGTTGCTCTCGATGACCCGGTTTCAGTCTGGTCAACCTCAGCACTCAGCGTTCTCTCCATCCCCTATGGTTTTCCCAAATTTGTACCGCGACTGGCGGAAGCAGCGCGCAAGTTGGAGCAAAAATAATGAAATATGCGACCTCGGCGCAATTCGATCATGATGACGGCCATCATGCTCCCTATGTCAGAGATTACTTTTTCGGCGAGACGATCTCGGTGGAGTATGTCTCACCGTCCATGATCCGCGTCATATTGAAGATCGAGAATGGTGAAAGGCTGGTACCTTCAGGGCACCCTGACGAGTGGACACGCCTAGCGCTGCGTCCGGATGCGGACACACCGGTCACGTTGCCCGTTCTCATGGACAGCGGAAAATGGGGTAGACCTGATGGGTCAGATGATTGTCCAAACCGTCCCTACACGATTAGGCGCTGGGATGCCGATCGTTGTGAAATGACCATTGATCTCGTCGCGCATTCGGGTGGTGTTGCTGCGCAATGGGCCATGGAGGCGAAGGTTGGCGACGTGGTTGGGATCTGCAATCCGGAAGGTCGTTTCTGGATTCCGAAAGGTAGCGAATGGCTGTTGATGCTGTCCGACATCACCGGTCTACCTGCAATCGGACGAATCCTTGAGGAGCTACCTGCTGGGTTCAAGACCATTGTCCATGTCGAGATTCCCACCGATGCTGATCGCCAAGAGATAGAAACTGCCGCCGACGTCTCAATAGAATGGCATGCGTGTCATGGCTTAAGACCCTATCGGTCCGGCTACACAGAGCTGCCGGACCTTGCGCGCAAGATCATAGAGCTGCCTGCTGGCCCCGGCTTTATCTACATCGCGGGCGAGGCGCGAGCCGTTTCCGAAAGCCGCAAGCACTTTCGCGACACGCTGGGGTTCGACAAGGAGCGTATCGACGCCATTGGCTACTGGATAGAAGGGCAGGCAAGAGTGTGAGAACGCTCGACCAACAGACAGTTCTCACCGAGACAGAACAATGGCCTACGACGCGGCGTACAGTTGGTCATGGCCGGCTAGTATCAAGCATGCTTTTTGCCCTCGCGGCTTTGCTGACGGTAACCACCCTCAGTTTTGTTGTCGGCACGCGTTCTGTTGCTCTTGACGATGTATGGAGTGCTTTTTTTAATTTCGACGCGAGTTCGGCCACGCAGATCATTGTCCGAGACTATCGCCTCCCGCGGACGCTCCTTGGCCTCTTGTGCGGATCGGCTTTTGGCGTCGCTGGTGCTTTGATTCAGGCGATGACGCGAAACCCCCTTGCCGACCCCGGCATTCTTGGCGTCAATGCGGGTGCGGCATTTTTCATCACGCTTTCGGTCGGTGTGTTCGGCTGGCATTCGATTGATCTTTACATATGGGTCGCCTTTGCGGGCGCTGTTGTCAGTACCATCGTCGTTTATGGTCTTGGTGCGGCGGGTCGATATGGCGCAACCCCAGTTCGGTTGGTTCTGACCGGTGTCGCCTTGGCCGCCTTTCTGGGTGGTGTTGAGTCATCCATCACGCTTCTTAAACCTCAGGCATTTGGCGCAATGCGGATGTGGGCAATCGGGTCGATTGCTGCGCGCGACATGAGCATTGTTGGCACCGCTGCTCCCTTCATCGGTGTGGGATTGGTGCTTGCCATTGCCATCGCGCCATCACTTAATGCCGTGGCTCTTGGGGACGACATGGCTCGGTTACTGGGCAACAATATCCTGCGAACCCGTTTGATCGTCGTGATCGCAGTCACGCTCCTGGCAGGTGCGGCAACGGCAGCGGTGGGTCCAATTGGATTCGTAGGGCTAATGGTTCCGCACGTCGTTCGTTGGCTGATTGGTCCCGACCAACGCTGGATCATGGTGTTCACAATACTTCTGTCGCCCGTGCTTCTCTTGTCCGCCGATATTCTCGGCAGGATTATTCTTCACCCTGGAGAACTCGAAGCTGGAATCGTGACCGCGTTCGTGGGTGCGCCCGTCCTGATCTTTCTCGTCCGCAAAAAGGGTGCAAGCAGCCAATGACGTACGAATTTACTCGTCGACGCAGACGCTTTGAAGGGTCCAGTTTTGCATTGCGAATCGTTGATGGCAGGATTTCGTTTCGCGCCCGATCACGCACCATCATCGTTGTGTGTTTGATCCTGGGGCTTGTGCTAGGCATCGGCATTATTTCGCTCGTTAGCGGCAAATACGCCGTCTCCGCCAGCCAAGCGATTTCGGCTTTGATGGGTGGCGGTGACGAATTCACAAGAATGATCGTTACTGAATGGCGTTTGCCGCGTGTCTTGATAGCCTTCACGCTCGGCGGTGCGCTCGGTGTAAGTGGGGCGATTTTTCAATCGCTGACGCGAAACCCGCTGGGCTCTCCTGACGTGATCGGCTTTTCTGCGGGGTCTTACACCGGGGCTTTGGTAGTCATCATCCTGTTGTCAGGTGGGTACTATCAAACCGCCATAGGCGCTGTGATTGGCGGGATCGTCACGGCGCTCGCTGTATATCTCCTTGCCTACCGGCGGGGCGTGCAAGGGTTTCGGTTGATCATCGTTGGAATTGGCATCGCAGCAATGCTTGGTGCCTTCAACAGTTGGATGATCAAACAGGCTGATCTGAATGTCGCGCTGTCTGCTGCTTTCAGGGGAGCGGGGTCTCTCAACGGTCTTGGATACGAGCAGGCGTTTCCGATTATGCTGACGCTTTCTCTGACAGTACCTTTTATCGCCATACTGTCTCGCCCGATGCGCCAGTTGGAGTTGGGCGACGATGCGGCGCAAGCGGCCGGTGTGAATGCCACGCGGGTAAGGCTCTCTCTCATCGTGCTTGGCGTGACACTCACTGCGATTGCGACTGCAGCCGCTGGGCCAATTTCCTTCGTCGCCCTGGCAGCGCCTCAGATTGCACGCCGACTGTCGCGATCCGCAGGTATCGCGCTTGTCCCGGCTGGTCTAACGGGAGCATCGCTACTGATGGTGGCCGATTGGGCCGCGCAGCATGCTTTAGGGGTCCAGTTGCCTGTCGGTGTGATGACGGTCAGTATTGGCGGACTGTACTTCCTGTGGCTCCTCATACGCGAGGGGTACAAATGATTACTCTGTTCAGCGATAGCCGTTTGTACGCGGATACTGTTACCCTGCGATACGACACGCGAACGATCTCAAGGGATTTGTCGGTGTCAATCCCCAATGGATCGTTCACCGTTATTGTCGGACCAAATGCCTGCGGTAAGTCGACATTGCTCAGAAGTCTATCCCGGCTTCTAAAGCCTTCGGTCGGGCAGGTCGTTCTCGATGGAAAAAGCATTGCAGACATTGATTCAAAAACGGTCGCGCGTCGTCTCGGACTTTTGCCGCAAACCGCGCTTGCACCCGATGGTATTACTGTCGCCGACCTCGTCGCGCGTGGACGCTATCCTCACCAATCGTTTCTGCGTCAATGGTCACGCGATGATGAGGGAGCTGTTGTCAGGGCGATGGCGGCGACCAATGTGGCAGACCTATCCGACCGACTGGTCGATGAACTCTCGGGCGGACAACGCCAGCGAGTTTGGGTTGCGATGGTTCTGGCGCAGGAGACGCCGATCCTTCTCCTTGACGAGCCCACGACGTTTCTCGACATCTCTCATCAGATCGAGTTGCTTGAACTTCTATCTGATCTGAATTCAGAGGGTCGCACCATTGTTGCGGTGTTGCACGATCTCAACCATGCCTGTCGTTACGCATCTCATCTGATCACCATGAGGGACGGTGCGATTATCGCCACTGGCAAACCGACAGACATCGTCACAGCTGATCTGGTCGAAGCCATATTCGACCTCCCTTGTCTTGTCATGCCCGATCCTATCTGCGGCGCACCGATGATCGTGCCGCGAGGCCGCCAGCCAAAGGTGGCCCGTCGTGACTGAGCTCATCAAGCGGTTCGCGACCTATTACCGACCGCATCGCGGTCTGTTTGCTCTCGATTTCGGTAGTGCGGTCCTCGCCGGGGTACTGGAGCTCGCCTTTCCGGTCGCGGTCACCCTGTTCATCGACAAACTGCTACCGACCAATCAGTTGGGACTGATCGTGCTCTCCGTTGCCGGGCTAATGGTCATATATCTGGTCAATGCCGGGTTGCAGGTCATTGTCACCTATTGGGGCCATATGCTTGGGCTGAAGATAGAGACAGAGATGCGACGTAAGGCTTTCGATCATCTTCAAACGCTCTCATTCAGCTTTTTCGACGAACACAAGACCGGGCATCTGGTGGCTCGGTTGACGAAGGACCTGGAAGAGATCGGAGAAGTCGCTCATCACGGACCCGAGGATCTGTTCATCGCAATCATGACACTGATTGGCGCTTTCGCGCTTATGCTTTCGGTCCATGTGCCACTTGCTGTTCTAACGGCACTGATCGTCCCCTTAACGGCAGTTGTTACAACGGTTTACGGCAAACGCATGATGGCCACCTGGCACGCGCTTTACGGTCGGGTGGGTGAGTTCAATGCTCGGATCGAGGAGAATATTGGTGGCATCCGCGTCGTTCAGGCCTTTGCCAACGAGGAGCACGAGCGGGCTTTGTTTGCGCAGAACAACCTCAATTATTTGACGACCAAGCTTCGTGCCTACAGGATCATGGCGGCTTCGATGTCGCTTTCCTATCTTTCTATGCGCTTTGTCCAGGTAGTCGTGATGCTCGTCGGTGCCTGGTACGTAACACGGGGTGAACTCACCGCCGGAGGGTTCGTCGGTTTCCTGCTTCTGATTGGTGTATTCTTCCGCCCGGTTGATAAGATCAACTCGATCATCGAGACCTATCCGAAGGGAATTGCTGGTTTCCAACGCTATGTTGAGTTTCTGGATCGGCAGCCCGATGTTGAGGATCGACCCGGCGCACGCGCGATCCCACGGCTGATTGGGCGGATTGAGTATCGGGATGTCCACTTTGGTTATCAAAAGAGCTCGCCAATCGTTGTCGGCCTCAACCTGTCGATAGAGGTTGGCGAGACGGTGGCCTTTGTCGGGCCCTCCGGCGCCGGCAAGACAACGATATGCGCTCTGCTTCCGCGTTTCTATGAGGTGACGGATGGCACAATAAGTATTGATGGCATCGATATCAGGGATATTACACTCAACGCGCTTCGCTCAAACATTGGCATTGTCCAGCAAGACGTTTTCCTGTTCGCCGGCACGGTCCGAGACAACATTGCCTACGGTCGCCTAGACGCCTCTGAGGAGGAGATTATCGAAGCGGCTCGCCTTGCCCGCCTGGACGATGTCATCTCAGCATTGTCCGACGGGCTCGACACAATCATAGGCGAGCGCGGCGTCAAGCTGTCCGGCGGGCAAAAGCAAAGGCTCGCCATTGCACGTATCTTCCTGAAGAATCCGCCAATTTTGATCCTCGATGAGGCAACTTCAGCGCTTGACGGCGAGATTGAACGGGCTATTCAGCAGTCTCTTGCGGAACTTTCCAACGGTCGCACAACGCTGGTCATCGCCCATCGGCTGGCAACGATCACCAATGCCGATAGGATCGTCGTTGTCGAAGGTGGACGAATCGTCGAGGAGGGAACGCATCACAATCTGCTCCAAGCCATTGGCGGTCGTTATCACGCACTTCACGAAGCGCAGGCCGGCCATGGTCCGCAAAACGTAGCGATATGATCACGGGGGATCTCCTCACTCCGAGCATCGAATTCAATAGTCGAGGGTCAGCAACGTTTTGATCGGTGACATTATTAAGCGAAGTATTTATGAGTGGCTTAAGAAAATGTGTCTCGGCATGGAATATTGGCTCTGACACAATTTTGGTGGTCAGTGGCTATCCGACGCCGATGACGCGGGCCTGAAGGAGGTCAATTTTTCTTCGACCGTACATTTGGCGTTTTACAAGCTTGAGCTTTGTGATTTGCCCCTCTGTCTGTCCGTTCGACCACGGCGAACTGATCGCGGCACTGACAGCCGCCCAATCTTTGGCAACACCATTGGCGAAGGCTGCTACCAGGCTTGATCGAGCGCGTTCCAACCACGGTTCGAGATCGGCAAGAGATTTCTTGCGGATCATGGCTTGGAAAGCGGCGACCACTTCCCGGGCTTCGATGAGTTGAGGCACTCCGCCTTCAATCGCGGCAACCGTAACGGTCTGAGACTTGGAAAGATCGTCGCGCCCGATGGTCATGAGGCGTGCGACAGTCCTTGCCGACGGCGTACGGCTCAAGGCTGTGTTTCGGCGAGCCATTTGACCCCGCCGCAGGTGCGAAAAGATGAACCCGGCTGGACAGCAAAAATTGATACACATCAGGTTCATATTACGTAGCACAAGGGGTCATCCTTCCGCCGAAAGGGGTCAATCTTGGAAGCCGGATGACAAACCTCGCCGTAAACCCGGATCGTTGAACCTCTCTAGGAGTAAATCAGCGAAGCCAAAAAAATCCTCGTTGGTCGCGTCGACGCTCAAGGCGCTGATTGTCAAAGCGCCAAGAAATGTCCTGTCGGCATCGAATAACGGGATCGATATTGAGGCGTAGTGCCGCAATCGCTCGCCGCGAGTAATGGAATATCCGTTCTCGCGAACATCTTGGAAGAGCGGATTGTCGGGCTCCGAATAGGCCTGCAGCACGCTGGCCGCGGAACCGCCATGCGACAAGGATACCGACACGCCGACATCAACGAAACAGCTGTGGTTGCGATTGACGCGGCTGCGCACCACACAAAGATGATTGCCCTCGGTGCGAATGTAGAAGGCCTTGACCTGATGGATGATCGCTGGTCCGGTTGAGCGGCTCGGCAATCCGGTTGACCAGATTGGAGGTCGCCTTGGAGATTGCCGCCAGCCGCAGGGGAATAGCTGCCATCAGCATGCCGTTACAGAAATCCACAATTCGACAGTGATTACAGCGCCCTGAGTGTCGTCGCCTTGTCGAGACCGGATATTTCCGAGATCTCGCGCAGGTGCATCTGGCTGCGCTCTATGTTGAACGTTGAACAGGCTGAGGATCAGAAGTCCCCGGTCGAGGACACCGGAGATGCAGGAATGCTCGCCGAAACGGCTGGAGGACGGCCGCATATTTTGCATGGGCGTCTGATGACTGGTTTTTTTGATGACAGCGCACCGTGCACCCACGAGACCACCGTCGTCAGGCCTGCCAAGCTTCGAAGGCAGTCGATTGTTGATCTTCCACAAGCTCTGATGCTTTGCAGTGACCAACAATCCGCCATTTTACCGGCCTCCGAGACTGGAGGAAATCGGAAGCCGGATTGTCAAAACTTGTAGCTCGCGCCTACCATGACCTTATGTTGGGTTGCTCCGATTTCACCAATCGCCGACCCAAAGTCTTTGTTGCCGAAGTCAGAGTACCGATATTCGCCGCGCACAAGAATATTATCCGTGAAGGCATGCTCGACACCGCCGCCGGCTGTCCATCCAATCAGAATATCGTCTTTCTTGTTCGAGCCAGGAACATCGACCTTAACACCCGCCGCAGCGATACCGCCTGTAGCGAAGAATAAAGTTCGGTCCCAAGCATAGCCAACACGACCGCGGCCGGAGGCGTCCCACTCGATGTTAGCGCCGCTGTTCTCTTCAAAATTGTAGTTGAAGTCGTTCTCGATACCAAAAACGATATTTCCATGTTGAAAATTGTACCCAGCATGCGCGCCTGCTGAGCCACTGTCGAGATCCACGTCAGAGCCAAATAATGCCGCCTGGTTCCAACTGTATCCGCCCTGCGCGCCGAGATAGAAGCCAGACCAATCATACGAGGAGGAAACCTGCTGCTCATTTGGAGCCGAAGGCTGCTCATAGACAATATCTGCTGCAACAACCGGTGCTGCAGAAGACACTGCGAGCGCTGCAAGCGCAAAAATTTTAAATTTCATGTGATCGTTCCTGTGTTGAATGGCGGAACAGGCAACCCGCGACGGTCTAGCCCTGTTCGAGAACGATTATGGCCTAAGCACTTGTTGCAGAGTGTCTTTTCACATTATGTTATGTTGCAATGTGGTCTTGACTTTCTTTGGTGCTAGACCAGTTTTGGTGGCCGATGCAGTCATGGGCGATCCCCGGATGTCGCGGTTGTTGGTGTTCCCGTGACGATCACGCGCTTCACCAAGCAAACTCAGCAATTGACAGGTGGATATTCCATCTGCTTGCATGACTTGAAGAATCAGCGGGTCATTGAGAACTTCTTGAAGCGTCAACTCGGTTTGCGACATACTCGTCTCCTTTGTTTGGAGAGCTTATGCGCTCGCCACGTAACCTTGCGATGTCGAAAACAAGTCGACATAGAGGCAAGGTGTTCAATAAGATTGCAATTTCGGACGGGATGTAGACTCGATTGATAGTTACTTTGTGTGAAGAGCGTCTAACAGATGCTCTTCAATCGACGTCACCACTCAGGCCTACCGACAACGGTGCCACCTGAACTGTTGGCATGACCGAACCTTGTAGCTGGCACCGGTATAGCGAGAAACTCATCCCTTGTCAGCAATGCCTCGCTATCACCCCGCTTAGCATTACCAAGCCTCCATCGCGAGAAATGTCGGTGGGAAAAGACTCTGAGTTCATGACGGGTAAGATGCGAAGGTCCCGGAAGGGGGGGCCTGGCGGCTAGATCTTATCCGCCAGGCTCAGTTTGGTCAGCTAGATCTAGCTAGCAAACGAGTTCTCAAAGCTGAAAGAACCAGACTTATTGCTAAAAGAAAACGTTCCCGCCTTCTGTACGACTTCGGCCGGCAATTTTGCCGAGAAGCTTCCCGAGCGGCTACCGAACGAGTAGTTCCCGGTGACAGCGCCATCAGCACCAATGGTAACCGTGGAAGCGACGGTCGTGGCACCGCCGCTCACGAGATCGAGCATATCGCTGTTGATTTCAATCATCTTGCTCATGTTAGTCTCCTTTGGGTTGGTTAGTCGTAGGTCAGACCAGGAAGGTCGTTCCCTTTGCTGGATTCACCGACTGGCTATGGCTTTTAGCGGATCCGTGATCCAGTCGGTGAAGTGTCGGCGATCTGTAATGATATCGCCGATGAGTGTCATACCGGGCGTCAGTTGGCGCTCCTCGCCGTAGGCGGAAACGCTGGTACGATCGAGGCTGACGGTGACCCGGTAGACGGGATCTTCGAATGAGATTGGAGCCAATAATTCGCCTTCGCGATAGGTCGAGCGCGAAACTTGGGCGACGTGGCCGACAATCACTCCAAAGCGTTGGTAGGGAAAGGCGTCAATCCTGAGCCTGACGTCCTGGCCGATCTGGACCAGACCGCCGGCTCGTGACGGCAAAAGCAGATTTGCCTCAAGAGAACTTCCCGCCGGAACAAGTGCTGCCAAGGGGGACTGAGCCACGGCCGTCTGACCAGGCTGCGCCTGCAGAGCAGCAACCCTACCGGCAACGGGTGCAACGACGACGTAAGCGCGATCAATCTGAAGCTGAGCTAGTGACTGCTGAAGTTCGCTGCGAAGCCCATGCAACTGGGCGAGCTTATCGTTCTGCTCAGCGGGTAGACTTGTCATTTGCGACTGCATGTCATCCAGATCACCCTGGCGCTGTGCATGTTGGCGCTCCAGTTCGTAAATTACACTTTTCTGCGATAGAATCTGCTGCTGCAGGCGCGACAATTCAAACTTTGTGCCGCTGCCCCCCACTTGGAGGCTGGCGTAGCGTTCTACATCTCGCGTTTGGAGATCCTTGAGTTCGCGTTCCGACAAGAGCCGGCGGGTTTGCGAGGCAAGCTCTTCGGCAAGACCGTGAAGTCTTGCAGCCAGTCGACGACGCTCTTCATCAAAGCGTGCTTCGGCCGCTTCAATTTGTATATCGAGGGACTGGATGCGAGACACGATCTGCAAGCGCAGCTCTTCGCCTACCTTCCCTTGAGCACCGGTTGTCTCCAGCGAAAGCTCTACCATCGGCTGACCTTGAGTGACCAGGTCGCCTTCACGGACCAGGACCTTGGAAATGACGCCTCCTTTTGTGGCATATAATTGTGCCAGGCCACCGGTTGGCGCGACATATCCCTGGACCGTCTCCTTTCGTGCGTAGGTACCGGTCATCAGATACGAACCTCCGACGACGACGAAGACAAACAGCACCGCCGTCATCAAACCGTAACTCACGGGCTGTGCAATCATCACCTCACCACGCAACCTGCGACGATGTTCAATTGCTTCGGGTCTAAACAGCGTGTTGCTCATGGCACCACCTGCAATGGATGCGCTGAGATTTCGCGGTGCAATTCGCGAACCTCGCCTGCCTCGATGGTGAAGATACGGGACGCCCCTTCAATAGCGCCAGGGCGATGGGCGACCATGATCTGGGTTATACCGAGTCCCTTGAGAGACTGCATAACGCGACGTTCGGACAGAAGATCGAGATTGGCTGTCCCTTCATCAAGGAAAAGGATTTTGGGTCTTTTGTAGAGAGCTCTCGCCAGAAGCGCGCGCTGCTGCTGCCCGCCCGACAATGTTGTGCCCAGGTCTCCAACCAGTGTCATATAGCCCATCGGCATACGTTCGATTTCTTGGTGGAGATCGACCTTGCGCGCTACATATTCGACCTGCGCCATATCCATCTCTGGATCGAAGAAGGCGATATTATCCGCAATCGTGCCCGCAAAAAGCTGGTCATCTTGCATCACGACGCCAATTTGCGCCCGATAAGTTCTCATACCCACAGCATTGAAGGTCAGACTATCAACCAATATCTCGCCTTCACACGGCGGATAAAGCCCCATCAACACCTTCAGTAGTGTCGATTTTCCACCACCGGAAGGTCCGACAAACACCACTGATTGACCCGCCGTGATGTCCAGCGAAACATTCTTCAGCACCCAGGCTTCGCGCTCGGCGTATCGGAATGAGAGATTCCTTATGCTAAGCCCGCCCACTACAGGGCGAAGTGCGTGCGAACCGGCCTCGATACCAGGCTCCGCATCTTGGTGCACCGCGTCAGACAATCGCTCGAGATGCAGTCCCGTCATGCGAAACTGGAAGCACTGTTCTACGAATGACAGCGCAGCGCTGCTGAATTGGCCACGATAGGACAGGAAGGCCAGCAACATGCCGAGCGTCATCTCACCTCGGATGATCGCGCTCGCACCGAGATAGAACACCAAAAGCAGTTCTCCGCCTGTGACAATCGACAGCCCGGCCGTGCCTTTTAGGCCGATTTTTTGAAGGCGCACATTATTGTTGAGACTGGCAACATAGGCATTCTGCCATACCCCGTGTCGTTCCAGTTCTCGGCCAAAGAGCTTGAAAGCCCGTGCGCCGCGGATGGTTTCCAGGAAAACACTGTCAACTCTTGCTTGATATTGAATCCCTTCGTTGGTGAGATTGCGCAACCAAGGAAATGTGATCAACCTTGTGCAAATGACGACTGCTAGTGAGGCCAACACCACAAGTGCAAGATAGGGCGCATAGACGAGCATGACCGCGAGGGTGAGGATTGCCATCAGCCCGTCCAGAATACCTGAAACCAAGCCACCCGTTAAAAGATCCTCAACAGGTTGGAGGGAATTAAATCGAGATAAAATGTCGCCGAGGCGACGCTTCTCGAACCAAGGCACTGGCAAACGCAAAGCGTGACGAAGCAAATTACCACGCATCTGGAACGTCAAAAGGGTGCTGAAGTGCATCTGAACATAACCACGCAGCAATGTGGTTGCGCCTTGGATCAACAATAAGAGGCCGGCACCTATGACGATAATGTTCAGGAGGCTGAAATCGCCTTTCGCGATCGCTTCATCGACGATCAATTGATTGATCAGAGGTGACACAAGAGCAAAAAACTGAAGCGAAGCAGTAAGAAGGAGGATTTGAACAAGGCTTGGAATAAACCCAGCGCTCCTTGACCACAAATCCGTCAGGTGCACCCGTTCGACTTTTTGGCGTTTTTGAAATGAAGCTGCCGGTGTGAGTTCCAGCGCAACTCCAGTGAAATGTGCAGATGCTTCAGTTAGGGTAAGATGTCTGTATCCACTCGCTGGATCGTGTATTTTGATCCATTTCCTGTTGGCACGACTGAGAACGACGTAGTGCGACATATCCCAGTGAAGGATGCAAGGAGTCTTCAACTGGCCCAAGCCGTCCATTTCTACCTTCAATGCCCGACCGGTAAAGGCAAGGTCGTCAGCAATGGAAATCAGACTCTTGAGGGTGGTTCCTTTGGCCGATACCGCATGGCGTCTTCTCAGTTCGGACATTGTCACGAGATGGCCGTGATGCGAAGCCACCATAGCTAGGCATGCAAGCCCGCATTCCGCGGCTTCCGACTGTAAAATTGGTACAATCCGAGAACGATTGTTCATGACATCGAGAAGCAACGGACAATCCTCCTGCGTGTTTGATTGCAACAAGCGTATTAGAAGTTCAGCGCGTTTCACCGACTTACTGAGCAGAGGCTTTAGTCAACGAGCTTATGAAAACGGTTTTAAACGTTGGCTTGTCCCAGGGTGCATTCAGCGCGACACACTATCCCCAAGCCTTCCCAGCGATATCTTGTCCCGGTTTGCGAATTCACGCGGCCTTGTCGGCAGTCTCCACGCACTCGGCGTTATTGCCTTGGCTCCGTATCGTCCTCAGTCTCTTTTTTGGGAATGACGTCTGTCATTGAAATTTCCCCGCAACCGCCCTCGGGACGCGACGCTGACGTGGGAGGCGGAGGCACTAGTTCGACCCAAAGTTCAAACATCTTTCATCAAAACCACCCTTGGCTTAGGTTTTTAGCTTGTGATGAAACCTACTTTGGGCGCGCGTTGCTGTGTGTTTCAATTTGTTGCGAAATGTTGAGGCTTCAACAGCCTGGTAATCGACTGGGTGAATACGACATGGAATACCGTTTAAAATTCACCGTATTTTCGGATGATGCTGGCGGCCAGGACACGTTCGCGGCTAACCTCCACGGGAAGCGAACCTATGAAGCCGCAATCAGCCTTTATTTTCAGCTTTTAGAGGCTCTGGCGGAGGGTTTGCCTGCGGAGGACATTGGAGCCGCTCAGCGCGTCCTGTCCGCACTAAGTATAAAGCCTGAAACATTTGCCGCTGACGACTAGTGTCGCGCGATGTGGGATTATCCAATCAGCCTTTTGGAAATCGGCTTTAGGCGTGCGAGAAAACGCATGCAGACCGATTTGCAAAAACCTTGATTTCTGCACTGGCAGTAACCGATCCAAGCAACACGGCGGACATTTACGCCCGGGAAATTCGATTAAGGACCTCGATGATCTCTAGTAGAGACCCGGTCTCAGCCAGCATGGGGTAGATGTTGGTCTCACAAGCTGCTTTGGCAGCCGGATTGAAATACGAGATCGCATCAAGCACGATAGTCACATTTAGAGCCAGATCATAGGCCTGACGGGCCGTCGACTCGACGCCTACGCTCGCTGCCGTGCCGCACTGGGTGACGCCGCGAGAGAGCAACAAAGTTTGTAGGTCCGACCCGCTCAACGCCCCCAAGGTCCGCGCCGGACGACAATGTCGGACTCCGCCTGCTCCACGGGCTGTTGGGCCTCAGTGGAAAAAACATGAAACCGCCGCCATCAGGGGACGTGTCTGTTCTACCCATCTTGCCTCCTTCGGAAATGATCAGTAAGACTTGCAGGTCACGTGCGCGAAACGTGCGCGCCAGCAAGGCTGCCACAGCATAAACTTGTGGCCCAGCTTGGCCGACAAAGCATCTGGTGCCTTCCTGGAGATCGATCACGATGAGGGCGGTTGCATCGTCGATTTTGCGGATGTGCATATTATTCACTGTAGTTAACAACAACGTCTAGTAACGACTGCATTTAGATCTATCTATATGGTCGCAAGGGTGGGAGCTTTTGGTGACACGGCTGCGACCAGCTTTGCGGACAGGATTATGACCGATCGAGGGGCTAGGTTTAGGCACTCCCGTGCGGCAGTTGTGGTCGAACGCGATTGTTTCTCGTCTCAGTAGGCCCCATTAACGGGCTCAGAGCTAGTCAATCCAAGTCT
Organism: Agrobacterium rosae; assembly: GCF_002915175.1. Taxonomy (GTDB): domain Bacteria; phylum Pseudomonadota; class Alphaproteobacteria; order Rhizobiales; family Rhizobiaceae; genus Agrobacterium; species Agrobacterium rosae. The sequence continues at coordinate 165,683 of NZ_NXEJ01000012.1, forward strand.
GCCGTTTTGATCAGGGCATCCCGACCGAATTTCACCGCCGTAAAAGGCAAGGTTGCGGTCTGAAAAAGTACCATTCCCGCGCTATTCATTGCGGCTGCACCGATATCACGAGTTTTGTCCGTACGCTCACTTACGATGGTTTCGGCGTCGCCCGTGGACGTTGGCACGTAAACTACAGGCCGTATTGTGCCGACAATGAGCGGGTCTTGAGTTTCGCACTTGGGTTGGCAGCGGTCATAGCGAACGACCTTCGCCGAGTTAGCTGTAGAAAATTTACCAGTCGCCTGGGACCCACCGGACTTGATCGTTGCAGAGGTCGGGCGCTTGGTTGGAATGACACTATAGGGAAGAGTGTCTTTCTGAGGTTCGGCCTTGCTTGCCGAGACGGGCACCGACGCTACATCGCGAACTTCTCTCAGGTTTGTCGAAACGACTTTACTAACCTGCCGAACAGGTCTGGAAGCCATAGCTTCCTCAAAAACGGTGGTATGGGCAGGCCCGAGATTGCCATACCATAACATACCGATTGAGCCGAGAAGAAGACCGCCAACCCCAAGTGCGAGCATTGCTAAACGAACGCGCCGCGGCTTTCCCGCTCCGAGCTCGAGATCATGGCGATGCCGCCATACGCGCTCGAGATGTATTGCACTATCCGTGTGTACTGGGGATGGCGGAATGATATCGCCGTTGAGATAAATGGCCATGGGTTGCCTTTCGGTTGACGGTGTTGGAATGATGCGCCTATGCCTCAGTACTGGTCGTGAACAACCCCCATGATATCGCCAGAACGCGATACACTGACGAGCAGGTTGTCGCCTCCGCGGGTCGCCTTGACGAGAAATCGTTCACCAACATCCTGAACGTTTCTTACTCGGTAACCCCTGTCCTCAAGCAAGGTGATGACGTCGTCCGGTCCAAAACGCCTGCCTCGCTGGGACCATCTGTTCTGATCGTCATGGTTGCGGTTCCAGGCATGAAGGAAGTTCGATTCTGTGTTGTCATCCACAGAATAGGGCTCCGATGATTGACCATCATAAATCACGACCTGCGATATGGCAGGTAGCGCAGCGATCGCGCTGAAGACAGCGGTCGCGCTGATTAGTATAACGTGGCGTCTCATGATCTTCTCCTTTAGTGTGCATTGAACAGCATGCTCCAGTGCCCCGAGGGACGGATATTGGCATGTCAAAAGGAAGCATGGCGGCATCATGCACGTGGCTACTGTTGCTGTGTGTCGTTTGTTGTTCTGAGATGTTGCGGCTGGCCTCAGGGACGCAACCGGGACAGCAGCGCATCGGCACCCTTGTCGATCGCCACTTCCGACGCCTTTAGCGAGCCGAAGCTGGCACCAACATTCATCGCGTTGGGATACTGTTTGGTAACGTAGGCCGACAAGAGCGTGCTCGTCGTCGTGTCGAATATCTCAACAGCGTAGGACACCGAGCCGGTCATTGTGCCTTCCTTATCACGAAAGGCCTGCACCGCGTTATACATACCTCCCCCGACATCAAGATGCGAGAAAGGACCTAGAACGGGCGTCGTCGTCTTTGCGCCGGTGAGTGTCAGATGAACGCGCAGCGTTCCGGGCGCGGGTGCGGAAACAACAGAAAAACGCGTCCGTAGTTTCTGCGTGAACCGAGATTGCATGTAGCTGGCAAGAGCGACCTTGTCCTGCTCGCTGACTTTGACGAACTGGCTGTCCTGTCCACGGTAAACCGTGACAGGATCAACAATGACCTTGTCGTAGTGGCTCCAGTTTGCCCCGCTATTGTAACTGTATGGAACACGGCCATTGCGATCACTGGTGTCGGCTTTGAGGTACTGCGCCGACGCCAGACCGCTGTAGGCAGTCGGATCTGCAGTGGTGCAGTTGACAAGCAGGCCACTGGCGATGACAAGGCAAATGCTTGCTTTGTAGGTAATCTTCAATGGTCTGACTCCAGCCGGTTGGCGCCGTGTGGCAAGTGTGGCTGGATGACCGATAGCTGACCGCAACGGTATTGCGTTTTCAAAAATGTTAGGAAATGTTCGCGCGGGTCGGAGACATTAAATTATGAGAGTATCGGAGGGCGAGTTCCGAGACTGGAGAATCTCTCCTTTCGGCAGGTTGATCTCAACGATGAGGCCGTTTGGCTGTCGGTCCCGCAATGTGAACACGCCCTTGTGGCCTATCACCACGATCCCCTGCGCGATTGATAGACCAAGTCCGAAACCACCGGTTTTTGCTCCGGATTGACGGGATGCATCTGCCTTGAAAAACGGCTCTATAACCTTCTCCTTCAAATCATCTGGTAGACCCGGCCCATCGTCTGAAACCGTGATGGTGACTGTGTCATGCCGGTCTTCAAGCGCGATCTCGATATGGTCGGCGTACCGGGAGGCATTATCCACAAGATTTGAAATGGCGCGTGTCAGACCTTGCGGCATGCATATGTATGTGAGGCGCCTGGGCCCGATAAAGCGAGTGTTGACACCAGTATCTGCAAAGTCGTCAGAAATCGTTTGCAGCAAGCTCGACAGGTCCACCTTGCGGGCCGGCTCGAACCTATTGTCGAGAAAGCTGAGACTGGTGTCGATCAGCGAGGACAGCATTGTCACATCAGCCAGCATCATCTCTCTCAGAGCGGGTTCATTCGATCTTTCGATACGCATTCGCAACCTTGTGAGTGGTGTTCTGAGGTCGTGACTGATCGCTCGAAGTACCCTCGTCCTCTCACGTAGCATTGTCTGTATTCGGCCCTGCATGACATTAAGCGATGCCGCCAGGCTCCTGATTTCTAACGCACCCTCGGTTTTGAACGGCTCCTCGGAATGATCGTCCATGCTGACGCGTTGCGCAGCTGCCGCGAACCGGATCACGGGCTCTGTGATTAACCAACTGCCCAGGTATGCCAACAGGATCAGCGGGATGACAATCTTCAAAATGCCGCTTGCCATGGCTGGTACCAGCCAGACGCTGGTAGGAAACTGCGGCATTGTAAAAGAAAGAGCTCTCGTTTCATCGACTTTGATGGTGAGCACGGGTGCGCCATGATCACTGGAGACCGCATTTTGCATCGCTGTCACGATCCCATCATTTATGAGCTCTTTAACACGCTGCAGGATGTCAGGGTTCGGCGTACCAGCCTCGTATAACATGGAAGCTCGGGAAACAGACGCGCGCGTTGTCAAAATGCCGAGCCGATCGGCAAAGCGCAGTGCGGCCTCTTCCTCCATCTCGGTTTGGCCTCGGGAATATTGTTCGAGCACTGTTTCGACACGACCGGCAAACAACCCAATCTCTATGCCCTTATCGTGCCTCCCATATATAAAGGGCTCCGTTGTCGCTGCAACAACTGATACGAGAACGACAAGCAGGATCGCAAGAAACAAGAGCTGTTTGCGGATAGAGGCGCCTCGAAGCCCCTTCATGGAAGACGCTCAACCTGCGAGGCGAACAGGTATCCACCCAGCCGCACGGTCTTGATGAATGTCGGGTCCTTGAGATTAGGCTCAATCTTTTGCCGAACACGGCTGATATGGGCATCAATGCTTCGTTCGATCGGGCCTGCCGAGCCCGCGTGCGTCATCGCAAGAAGTTGTTCACGTGTGAGAACCTTGTTGGGGTGGCAGCAAAAGGCCCAAAGAAGGTCGAATTCTGCTGTTGTCATGGAAACCTGCGCGCCATCCGCATCGAATAGCTGACGACTCCGCGGGTCTATTCGCCATCCCGAAAACGTCATTGGTTCAAGCTCAGCTTCAGGCTCATCATGATCAGATGCTCTGCGCAGGATGTTTCTAATGCGCGCCAGCAGCTCTCGAGAATTGAACGGCTTGGTAACATAGTCGTCCGCGCCCAGTTCCAACCCGAGTATGCGGTCTATATCCTCGCGAAGTGCTGTCAACATCAGGATCGGCGTCTTTCCTGAAGACCGCAATCGCCTGCAGATGCTGAAGCCATCCTCCCCGGGTAGCATTCCATCCAAAAGGATCAGATCGAAACTATGACGGCCAAGGATTCTGTCCATCTCGATGCCGTTTCCGACCGAGGCAGCGTCGTAGCCGTGGCCTTTCATCAGATCGACGAGCATGTCCGCAATATCTCTGTCGTCTTCGACTATCAGGATTTTATGCGACAGTGCGCCCGCTCTAATCGGCGTCAAATTTCCTGGCTGTTGCGGGGATATTGCCATATGCAACCTTTTGTCGGGTGATATCGGAAATCCGTTTGGCGAATTTTAGCGGGACCGCCCGCCTGCAATCCAACCTTTATCCGATCTCATGCAAAACTTTATTAGGAAATATTGCAAGATGTTGCGGCCCCGAAATATTTTGCAGACCGCAGAAATTTATAACAAAATACGCGTGCGGTCCGAACGGGCGCATTGAACTTACTGCCCATCGGAATCGTAAAAAATAAAGACAATCCAACGATGCGCTTACTCTCTTTTGCTGTATTCGATTGGGTTTGACCGAAACTCGGCGTCAACAATGGCTGCTGCGATGTAGCAGGCTCTGACCGTCAGGAGCGAAAAAAATGCGGCGGATACCCAGGTTACCACGTGATGCCTCGATCGTGACCGGCGAGGCAATCTGCCTGCCAATACAAGGCAGCTATGTTTGGCAACCCGCCCAAGCGCCACGAGCACAAACATTGCCAGGATGACGTAACCTGTCAAGGATGCAGCACTAATCAGCCAAGACATTACAAGGCATACTCCCAAAAACCATTGTTCCTTTATTGGTGCGGCCGTTTGCCAAATCTCACTGACGCGCAAAAACCGGCTTGATCGCTGTCGTCTCGCGACCCAGCTCTTCACCCGCCCGGCAGGCGGTTCTGACAAGAGCGCTGAGACCTGCGATACATTTGACGGACGGCCTGTGGAATGCCTGGGTAGATCAGAAGGGAACATCCATCGTATCCTTACGACTGTGAGAGCGTAGCGCATTTGCGGCTATGGTCCACCATCGGAAAGTGCGCTTCGCCCCTGTCGTCAACGGTGTCACGTGACCTGTCGCCATGACCGACCTTGTAGCCGGCACTGGCATGGCAAGAAACTGTACCCTTTCAAGAAAGGCTTTGTTGTCAAACCGCTTTGCATTCACTCGCCTACCATCGCTTGAGATGTCGGCATGGAAAAAAACTTCGAGGTTGATGACGGGTAAGACGCGAATATTACGCAGCAAGTCAATGTCCGGCCAACTCGTTATGGCAAAAACAAACTCGTCCGATCGTAAGGCATCAAAAGCCTCGGGCACCGTGGACAGGCAGACAGACTGAAATCCATGGTCTGCCAGCCTGGCAACGATGGTCGCGCCGGCTGCCTCAGGCAGAAAGACCAGTATTTTCGAAACTTTCGGGGGGTGGAGCATGTGGCGCTTTCCTCATCGGTGATGACGAAGATTAGCCCGGGCCATTGCAGCACTGTGTTCGGTTTTGTGTATTTTTATGTGCGCAAAGCGTGGTTGCAACAAAACATAATCATCCGAAACGCATAGACACTCTTGCGAAACGCGGCCGATAGAAACGTCACCGGGCTTGGAACCGCATCGGGAAACTGATTGATCTGGTCGATCCAAAGGAGGCTCAAAACTACTTCAAAACGTGCGGATATGAGTTACTTTGAATGGGAAACGCTGCAATGTACGAAAGTTCGGATTTTTGGGCGCATAGGTGGATGGTCACACGACCGAAAGCCGCAATTCTGGAATCGCTTTACCGAAACGGTCGGCCAGTCTGAGATCGCTCGTAACTAGAAGGTAGTCACGCTCGATCGCTTGCGCGACGATCCAAAGATCATTTTCGTCGACCTGAAGCGTCTTGCTCGGTACCCGACCCTGCCAATCTTCTATCCATCGCGGAACACGACGTGATAGATCCAAATAATGTGCGGCGAGCCTTGCTTTGACTTCACCGTACGCCTCTGCGGGGTGCCGACCAACTTCCGCCAAGGGATAGGTGGCAGCTTGAGTGAGTGTGGTGCGGCTATGGGTAATATCCTGTCCAGCGAGGACTACGACAAACGAACCGAGCGTTAAACGAAGGTCCGATCCGCATTATCTGGCCATCGCACTTTGCTGACAGCTGCCGCGCGGCGCGGCAAGGCGCATATCCCTGCAACATTTCTGAACATAATAGCATCCTAAGACACAATTGGATCTGGCATGATCGTACGGCACGTATGCCGCATACTGATCATGAACCAAGGGGACGCTCACTCCAAATGCCTCTTCGTGCGCATCGCAGAATTGTGAGACTGAGCCGCAATGGAAATCAACAATGCTGCGCAACAGAAACGCAACGGAACCGTTTCGTTTCTGTTGCGTTCGACTCCTATCGGAAGCGCAGCGTTGCGAGCCGCGCCAATTAATTTCAGGATAAACAATGCACCTTATGACGAACTCCATCCGCTTGGCCATTTTGGCCTGTGCTGCCGTTTCGCTCGCGGCTTGTGGAAAAGGGGAGGGGGAACAGAAACAAGGGGCTGAACGACCGCCAACACAAGTTTCTATCGTTGAAGTCAAACCCGAGACCATCCCGGTTGTCAGCGAATTACCGGGCCGCGTTTCGCCGATGATTACCGCGGATATCCGTCCCCGGATAACCGGTCTCGTGCAAAAGCGGGTATTCCAGCAAGGAGCAGCCGTCAGAGAGGGTGATCTTCTCTACGTCATTGACGCGGCACCATTTCAGGCAAAGGTCGACTCCGCCCAGGCCACTCTCGACGCCGCGCTCGCAGCACAGAGGCTTGCAGGGCAGAAGGCAGACAGGCAGACCCAGCTACGTCAGAGCGGTGTCGCGAGTGCCGACGCCAGCGAGACAGCAATCGGCGAGCTTGCGCAGAGCAATGCAGATGTCGCACGCGCTCAGGCAGACCTCCGATCTGCCCAACTCGAGCTACAGTACACTCAAATCAAGGCGCCAATCAGCGGCAATATCGGCCGTGCACTGATCACAGAAGGCACGCTGGTTAGCCCGACATCCGACGTGATGGCAACTATCCAACAGATCGATCCGATTTACGCGGATTTCACCCAGCCGGCCGACACGTTGATCCTGTTGCGCAACGCCATCAAGAATGGCGATCTCAAGGAAGATGCTGCAGGTGGCGTCGGCATGAAGCTGGTGACGGAGCAGGGTCGTCCCTATCCTCATGACGGCAAGCTTTTGTTTTCTGAGGCAAGCGTCAATGCCCAGACAGGCCAACTCATCTTACGTGGCGAATTCCCCAATCCGGAGCGCAATCTTTTACCGGGCATGTATGTTCGCTCGAAGCTCCAGCAGGGAGCGCTCGAAGGAACCTTTGCTGTGCCCGAACAGTCGGTCCAGCGCGATACCGCTGGAAAGCCGCAGCTCTATATCGTCAATGCCGAGGGCAAGGTCGAAGTCAGGGAGGTCACGCTCGGATGGATACTCGATGGCCGATGGGTGGTCATCAAAGGGCTTAATGCCAACGACAAGGTAATCGTCGAAGGTTTTCAGAAGGTAGGGCCCGGGCAAGCCGTAAAGGCTGAGGCATGGATCAATCCAGTCGCCGCTGACGCCTCCCCGAAAAAGGAGGGTTGATCCTTGATCCCTGCATTCTTTATCGATCGTCCCGTCTTTGCCTGGGTGCTCTCCATTGCCATCATGCTGGCAGGCGCAATTTCGCTGACCGTGTTGCCCATCTCCCAATATCCGGATGTGGCACCTCCGCAGATCACCATCTCCGCTACCTACCCCGGTGCATCGCCTGAAGACACCTATGAGGGTGTGACGCGTCTGATGGAGGAAGAGCTTAACGGAATTCCGGGGCTGCTCTACTACGAATCAACCTCGAATGCCCAAGGTGCTATCACCATTACCGTGACGTTCGAACCAGGTACGGCTCCCGAAACGGCGGCTGTCGAAGTTCAGAACCGTGTTCGCCGCGTTGAGGCCAGACTGCCATCCTCCATCGTCCAGCAGGGTATCAGTGTCGATACTGCAGGCGGTGGCACGTTGCTGCTGGTGGCTCTGACATCAAAGAGCGGCTCGATGGACGGTATCGCGCTGGGCGACTACATGAGCCGTAATGTTGCCAACGAGTTGCGGCGCGTTCCGGGTGTCGGTAATGCCCAGCTGTTCGGCAGCGAGCGTGCCATGCGCGTCTGGATTGATCCCGATAAACTGCTTGGTCTCAATCTGACGCCAGCTGACGTTACAAGTGCTATCCAGGCACAGAATGCTCAGGTTGCTGCCGGCCGTCTCGGAACGGCACCATCGGTGCCAGACAGGCGCACCACGGGATCGCTGTTGATCAAGGGGCAGCTAACCTCGCCGGACGAATTCGGCCAGATCGTACTCCGTGCCGAAACAGACGGTTCGACAGTTAGACTGCGAGACGTAGCCCGGATCGAAGTCGGTGCCGACAGCTATGCCACCTCGGTCAGGATAAATGGCAAACCTGCTGCCGGTGCGTCGATCGAGCTTGCACCGGGCGGGAATGCGCTGATCACTGCTTCGGCAATTAAGGCGCGGCTGGCAGAGCTGGCACCGTCGTTTCCCGAAGACATCGAATATTCGGTCCCCTACGACACCACGCCATTCGTCTATATCTCCATCGAACAGGTTTTGATGACGCTGGCCGAGGCGATGGTCCTCGTCTTTCTCGTCATGTTCCTCTTCCTGCAGAATATCCGCTACACCATCATTCCGACAATCGTCGTGCCGATCGCGTTGCTAGGCGCTTGCGGTGTGATGTTCGTGCTCGGTTTCTCGATCAACGTGCTGACGATGTTCGGCATGGTTCTGGCCATCGGTATTCTGGTGGATGATGCGATCGTCGTGGTTGAGAATGTCGAGCGCATTATGACGGAGGAGGGGCTTTCGCCGAAAGAGGCGACCAAGAAGGCAATGACGCAGATAACCGGCGCGGTGGTCGGCATTACTTTGGTGCTGACTGCGGTTTTCGTTCCGATGGCATTCTTCCCGGGTGCAGTCGGCGTTATCTACAAGCAATTTTCACTGACAATGGTGGCGTCGATCCTGTTTTCTGCTTTCCTCGCCTTGACGCTAACCCCTGCTCTCTGTGCGACGTTTCTCAAACCTGTCGAAAAGGGGCACACTCACACTAAGAAGGGTTTCTTCGGTTGGTTCAACCGTGGCTTTGACCGTAGTTCCCATACATACAGTGGTTGGGTAGGGCGCCTGATCAAGCGTTCAGGACGCGTCATGCTGATCTACCTCGTCGTAGCAGCAGCGACGGCCTGGATGTTCCTGCAATTGCCATCTTCCTTCCTTCCTGATGAAGATCAGGGCACGTTGCTCGCCCAGGTCCAGGGTCCGGCCGATGCTACGGCGGAACGGACGCTCGATTCTATCAAGCTAATGGAGAAGGTCGTCACGTCCGAACCGTCGGTTGATCGCATTGTGGCGATCAGTGGCTTTAGCTTCTCCGGGTCAGGCGAGAACGCCGGACTTTCGTTCATCACCCTAAAGGATTGGAGCGAACGGACCGCTGAGCAGTCGGCACAGGCTTTGTCGAATAAGTTCAATGCCGGCTTCCAGGCCATCAAGGACTCGACGGCTTACGCCCTGTCGCCGCCCGCGATTTCTGGCCTCGGCACCTCCAATGGATTTGCGTTCCGGCTTCAGGATCGCGGCAACCAAGGTACAGACGCTTTAAATTCGGCGCGTGATCAGTTCATGGCAGAGGCCGGCAAGAGCCCAATTCTTGCGCGGGTCATGGTCGAGGGTCTTGCCGATGCACCGCAAACCGTGCTGACCATCGATCGCGAGAAGGCCAACACCTATGGCGTCACCTTCGCCGACATCAACCAGACCATCAGCACCAGCCTCGGCTCTGCATACGTCAATGACTTCCCCAATGCTGGGCGCATGCAGCGGGTCACCGTGCAGGCCGATGCGGACAAGCGCGGTACGATCTTCGACGTCATGAAACTGACGGTGAGAAATTCCGAAGGCGGCATGGTGCCGATCTCGGCCTTCGCCAGATATGAGTTCACCAAGGGTTCGGCGCAGATCGTCGGTTACAATGGCTTCCCGGCTGTCCGTTTCAGCGGTCAGGCGGCCCCCGGTTACTCCTCTGGCGATGCCATCACCGAGGTCGAACGGATTGCTGGCGCGCTGCCATCCGGTTTTGGATACGAATGGAGCGGGCAGTCGCTACAGGAAATCCAGTCCGGCTCGCAGGTGCCGATGCTTTTGGGCCTGTCCGTCATACTGGTGTTTCTCTGCCTTGCAGCTCTCTATGAAAGCTGGGCGATACCGCTTTCGGTGTTGTTGGTCATTCCACTTGGCGTGATTGGTGCGGTCGGTGCAGTAATGCTGCGTGACATGCCGAACGATGTGTATTTCAAGGTTGGCTTGATCACCATCATGGGACTCTCAGCGAAGAATGCCATTCTGATCATTGAATTTGCCAAGGACCTCAGGGCTGAGGGTAAGTCTACGTTCGACGCAGCTGTGGAGGCTGCGCACCTTCGTTTCCGACCAATCCTGATGACGTCACTCGCCTTCGCTCTGGGTGTGGTTCCTCTGGCGATCGCTACGGGCGCAGGATCCGGCAGCCAGACGGCGATCGGGACAGGTGTCCTCGGAGGTATGATTTCTGCAACGATCCTGGCGATCTTCTTCGTGCCCGTGTTCTTTGCCTTCGTGATGAAGTTCAGTAAGAATCCGGCCGAGCAAAGACCGGATCCTGAAAAGCGAACCGCGCCGGCCAAGTGATCAAAGGACACGATGAAGGGCATTGCCGGCTTATGGCCGGATGCCGTTCATGAAAAAGCGGATTCGGTCTTCGATGATACCACCCTCTAACTCTCGCCTGACTTGGTCGGGCGTCGAAAACAGCGCCGTTCGTAGAAGTGGCAGGACCATTAGAACGAGGAAGTTGTTCGCATCTCGATCAGCTTGCTGGCGTTCGCCCGAATAATAGCCCGGCGAAGAGATCAGCATTCGCGCGACATATTCCATATAGCGAGGTGCGGCATGCTCTCTATAGAGGCGTGCTAGATTGGGGAACCGAACGGCCTCCGCCGTGATCGCCCGGTCCAGCTCGAGCGCCTCTGGCTGGAGGACGTGCTCGAGCAAAAGATGGGCAAGCTTCATCAGCTTATCCTCAAGCGTAAACCCCTGCAGCTCAAGGCTATCTATCTCCAAGAGATTCTGGTCGATCCGCCGTTTGATGACCGCGTCGAAGATCGCCTCCTTATCCGCGAAACGAGCATATAGTGTGCGCTTCGCCACGTGGGCAGTGTTTGCTATCCGATCAATCGAGGTACGCTCGAACCCTTGCGCGAGAAACAGGGATTGGGCAACGTCGAGAATCTTGCCGGAGAGTTGTGCCGCTTCCTCTTGCCTGGGTCGTCCGCCTGATTTGGTAGATATTTTCATGATCACTTGATAAGTTATCGGCCTGTTCGTACGAACCTGCTTGTTTGGGATGTATATGCCGCGCCGTTGCCATGTTAATCCGGTTCCCCTCAGAAGGCGAGTCGCGCAGCATCCTTCACCAGTGTGGCCAATGTCGTCCCCCAATAATCGATGCAAGCCAGGCTGTGAAAAAGAGATCCGCTGCCCTTAAATAATAACGGACTCTGCGGTTCGTGTTTTTCCCTTATTTTATGGTGCTCGGCAATGAGCCCGAACTTTTTAATCAGTTAAATCAAAAATTAGTGTTCACTATCGATGTGTCGACGGTTCGTGGCGGCTCAAGGCGAATAAGATGGCCGTCCTCAAGGGCAATAAATTTCTGAAGAAATACACCTTTTCGAAACTTCATCTGTACAGATTTCGCAATAAAATATCAGCGCGTTGGCCTAGATCATCTGGACCGGGCTTCTCCAGTAAAGCGCCAATCTCATCGTGCCATTCCATGGCAGACAAAGCCATTCTATTCGGTAACCCAAGCTCACTCAGAGTGGCGGCAACCTCACGCATTTCTGCTGCTCTACGCTTACCGTGAACCATCATCCGTTCTAGATTGTAGGATGAGCGGGTTTGCCACTCGATCCCTGGCTGAGATTGTTGCAACGAGGCGAGAACCCGTTCTTCAACACCAGCTTTTCTTGCCGCAAGTAGGCATTCGGCGGTTAGCGCCTCCAGACCTTTCACCATGACCGAGCGCAGCATCTTGATGGTCGACGCTTGCCCAACCTCCTCACCGGCAATATTTGCTTGCATGCCTAAGTGTTCTAGAATCGGGATCGCCGCTTGGGCGTGGCACCCGGAAATGAGCAACGGTGTCATATGCTTTGCAGGATAGACGGGAGCCATAACGGCCACGTCAACGTAGCGAACTCCGCGTTTTCCCAAAACTTTAGAGACGGCGACCTTGGTCGCGGGCGAACATGAATTACAATCAAAAAATAGTGCATTCTCCTCCAGATCGTCAGCGACTGAGATCGCAGCTTCCTGCGCCTGATCCGCCGTCACGACACTGAAGATCACGTCGCTATTGGCGAAGGCATGGTTTCGGTCAGTTGCACATTCAACACGAAGCTTATCACACGCCTCCATCAGGACTGTTTTTGAAGCGGGGTCTTCGATTTTGATGTCGAATGTCGAGATCCTTTCAACGTCCTCGAACGGAGGCGTCTCCCGCCATCCTGACACGAAAGCATACGCCGCTTCACCAAAGCCAAGAGTAGAGATTTTCATCGTCAGCTTCCTTTCGATAGGCCCAGAGCATTCAGCTCCAGTAGATCCGCATCGGATTTTCGACGAGGAGTTTCTGCTGCAGCAAGTCCGTCGGCGCGATACGCGGGATGATGTCGACCAGATGGCCGTCGTCGGGCATATGGTTCGTCATGTTGGGGTGCGGCCAGTCCGTGCCCCAGAGAACGCGATCTGGAAAGCGTTCCACCAAACTGCGAGCAAACGGTACGACATCGTCGTAATGCGGCGCTCCGACTTTTGACAGACGCTCCGGGCAACTGACTTTGCTTACAACATTATCATGTTCGGCCATCAACTTGATGAAACGTCCGAATTCCGGGCCGTCAACAGCCTTGGAAACGTCCGGTCGGCCCATGTGATCCACCACAACAGTCGTTGGCAGCGATGTGAAAAAGTTCCACCGCTCCTCCAGATCCGCTGCTTCGAAATAGATGACAATGTGCCATCCAAGCGGCGCGATCTTGTCAATGATCGCGTGGTAGTAGGTGTCAGGTTTCGGATCAACGAGACGACGGACGAAATTGAAGCGGACACCGCGCACGCCAGCCTCGTCCAACTCGTTTAGCTCGTCGTTGGACACCGTGTCGCGAACGGTCGCCACACCGCGCGCTTTGCCGTTGGAAGACCGCAGTGCATCGACCAAAGCACGGTTATCGGCACCGTGACACGTTGCCTGAACGATAACGTTGCGTTCGAAACCAAGATAATCCCGCAGGGCGAACAACTTGTCCTTACCAGCATCGCAAGGGGTGTATTTCCGCTCGGGCGCGTAAGGAAATTCGTCGCCGGGTCCGAACACATGGCAATGTGCATCGACTGCACCGGCTGGTGGGCGATAGGCCGGCTTGCTGGGGCTGGGGTCGAAGCTCAACCAGTTTGGATCCATTGTAAACGCGGCCATTACAACCCCCTTGCCTTGAGTTGGGCGTCGAGGCGCGGATAGACGCGGCGGGCGTTCAGTTCGAATACTTTTCGCTTGTCCACGTCCGGAATATCGAGAGCATCGACATAACGCTTGGTATCATCGAAATAATGCCCGGTCTGCGGATCGATACCACGCACAGCTCCGACCATCTCGGAGCCGAACAGGATATTGTCGATGTCGATGACCTCGAACAGCAGATCAATTCCGGGCTGGTGATAAACGCAGGTGTCAAAGAACACGTTCTTCATGACATGTTGATCCAGCGGCGGTCGCTTCAGCATATCTGCAAGTCCGCGAAACCGGCCCCAGTGATAGGGAACCGCGCCGCCTCCATGCGGGATGATGAAACGCAGGTCGGGAAAATCCTTGAAAAGATCGCCTTCGAGGAACTGCATGAAAGCGATCGTGTCGGCGGCGAGATAATAGGCCCCCGTGGCATGCATGGCGCAGTTGCAGCTTCCCGACACATGGATCATGGCTGGCACGTCGAGTTCGACCATCTTCTCGAAGAAGGGATACCAGGCTTTATCCGTCAAAGGCGGCGAGTCGAAACGACCGCCGGACGGGTCAGGGTTCAGGTTGCAGCCAATAAAGCCGAGTTCGGAAACGCACCGCTCAAGCTCGTCGATTGACGTGGATATCGAAATCCCCGGTGTTTGAGGTAACTGGCAAACGCCCACGAATGTCTCAGGATAGAGATCTACCACCCGTTTGATGAGGTCGTTGGAGCGTCGCGCCCAAACCTTGGCCGCCGATTGATCTCCGACATGCGGTGCCATGGCTGAAGCCCGGGGTGAAAAGATTGTCATGTCCGCACCGCGTTCGCGCAACAGCCGCAACTGGTTGGCTTCGATCGTTTCGCGGATCTCGTCATCCGAGATCTCGGGATAAGCGGGATCGATATCGCCGCCATTCGCGATGGCGTCTTCCTGCTGGCCTCGCCACGTGGTGTGGGGGGCAGGCGCGGTGGTGTAATGGCCGTGGCAATCAATAATCATGGCGTTGTGGTCCTCCAACATTTCCAATCAGCCGCAAGCGTCGGCTTCGGCAGCGTCAATGATCAACGGAGGGCGCCAGGCGCGGTCAGGCTTGGCGAGCTGTTCTCCTCCCTCGTCGTAAAAGCTTTATACGCGTTCGGTCGTCGCTAAGCATATCGGAACGAGTTTCGCGCCATTAGTTTTTCTGAAGTCCAGTCGCTGCATGCCCGTCGGAATTCTGCCACGAACGCGGCCTGGAGGCGTGTCGGCCGCCAATCGTCACGTACCGTCAGCCCGATTTTTCGCTGCGACGAAAAAGCACTCGGCACTTCGACCAACAGTCCGGCTCGACGCTCAAGGATGAACTGATCGCGCGACATCAGGGTCAGCCAGTCATCGCTGAGCATTAAACCTCTGCTGATCGCGACCGAATTGCTCTCGATGCGCATCGCCGGTGGATCTATGTCGCGCTCGGAAAACATTTCATCCCAACGCACCCGCATGGGGGCCCTGCTCGCCGCGATGATCCATGGGAAATCCCTCAAGCGGCCATAGTCGAAATCGTGCTCCATGGTCAGCGGGTGGTCAGCCCGTGCGACAATCACGAGATCATCATCAAACAATTCCTCCTGAACGACATCCTTGGAGGGCGCTGGCTCGCGGATCGCACCAATCAGGACATCCATCTGACCAGTGCGCAGATTTGTCAGCAGGTCAGGGTAGGGTCCCTCAAGCACGGTAATTTTCGCGGCCGGATAGGCGCTAGAGAACCTGGCAAGCGCCCGTGGCAGAAGGATTGCCTGCGCCATGGGCAACGTTCCGATGGTGATACGCCCGGCACCCTCCAGCCGCAATGCCGCCAGTTCGTCGAAGCCAGCCTCGAATTCAGCAAAGGCCAATTGCGCGAAACGCAGAAGATGTGCCGCAGCAGGGGTCGGCTGAACCGTTCGTCCATGGCGTGTCAGAAGCAATATCCCCAAAAGTTGCTCAAGCTCTCGGGCCGAGCGATGGAGGGCTGGTTCTGATAAACCCGTTACCTTCGACGCCAGTGCGAAACTTCCGGCCTGATCGACGGCCGTCAGCGCTCTCAGTTGGCTGAGCGTGATGCGGCGCTCGATATTTGGTAGCGCCGGCAAACGGGCAGAACGCCGAACGCCCTGCCCACCTTTGACGATGTAGGCAAGCGCTCTTTCGATCCGTTCCGTCATCAACGCGCCCGCCGGGGTCATGACCACTCCGCCGGGCTGACGCTCGAGAAGATTGCAACCAACCTGTGCTTCGACCTTTGCCACAGCCTGCGTGACGGCCGGCTGCGACAGGTTCATCGCAAGGGCAGCATTACTGATGCTTCCGGTCCGACCGGCAATGGCGACCGCCTCGAAGTGGCGGAGATTGATTTCACGATGCGTGTACATTGCCATACTTAACCAGAACTTATGGCAGGTGCGCAATTCCATTTTGCTTTTTCCGGCGGCTCGTCGCTTAATTTCACAAGGAGGACGAGGAGGAAGTGTTCCGAAAATCTGACCGACTGCGCCTTCGTCGTGGCATGTCCGCGGTTTCGGATCGTGTGGATCAAATCGATTCCTCTTCACGTGCTGCTGTTCGGACAGGGGTGGGATTTCACAGTCTGGCTTCCGAACGACAGCACCGTCCGCATACGTGATTCAGGGAGGAGACCAACACGTGGCTTATTCAAGTGCAACCAATCCCTCGCCAACCAAGGCGAGTGACCGCAGCAGATTTGGGATTTTCGGGCAGCTCTGGTTCCAAGTGCTCGCAGGAACCATATTCGGCATTCTTCTCGGACATTTCGCACCGGACATCGCCGTTGCAATGAAGCCGTTTGGCGATGCCTTCATCAAGATGATCCGCATGATGATCGGACCCATCATCTTCGTTACAGTTGTCCATGGCATCGCCGGCATGAACGACATGAAAAGTGTGGGGCGCGTTGCGCTGAAGTCGATTATCTATTTCGAGGTCGTCACGACGATCGCGTTGGTTTTCGGACTTGTCGCTGTCAATCTCTGGAAGCCCGGAGCGGGCATGAACATCGATCCGGCGACACTGGATGCCTCGTCGATCAAATCCTACGTAGCGACGGCTCACGACCAGTCGATGACGGCATATTTCATGGGCATCATTCCCGATAGCTTCGTCAGTGCCTTTACGCAGGGACACGTCCTCCAGGTTCTGTTCATCTCGGTTCTTTTTGGTATCGCACTGGCGTCGATCGGGGAGCGCGGCAAGCCGATCTTTCATGTGATCGAGAGCGCCTCGCAGGGCTTTTTCAAGATCATCGGTTACATCATGTATTTCGCCCCGCTTGGCGCGTTCGGGGCCATCGCGTTCACCATCGGCCAGTTCGGCACGTCGTCGCTATGGTCTCTGGGTTCGCTGATTATCGAGTTCTTCGTCATCTGTGCCCTGTTCACGGCGATCGTTTTCGGCGGGATTGCCCACTGGTGTGGCGTCAGCCTGTTGCGACTGTTCAGCTATCTATGGGACGAGATCATTATTGTCGCCGCCACAACGTCGACCGAGACCGTCCTGCCACGGCTCATTGAGAAGATGGGCAAGGTGGGCTGCGAGGAATCTGTCGTAGGATTCGTGGTCCCTGCGGGCTACTCGTTCAATCTTGATGGCACATGCCTTTATCTGACGACGGTCGCTGTTTTTCTTGCCCAGGCCACAAACACGCCTTTGACGATCTGGCATGAGCTTAGCCTAATCGGCGTGCTTCTTCTGACATCCAAGGGTGCGGCAGGTGTAGCTGGTGCGGCTTTTGTCGTTCTAGCGGCCACTTTGAGCACAACGGGTGCTATCCCTGTTGCCAGCATTGCGCTGATCCTTGGGATCCATCGTATTCTGGCCGAAGGCTTGACCTTCGTGAATCTCATCGGCAACGCGCTCGCTTCGATTGTTATTGCCAAATGGGAAGGCAAACTCGACGAGCGGATACTGGCGGAAACCGTCGGAAATGCGCGTCTGCGACGTGCGCACGGCGTAGCCTAAGACTGGATCCGAAAGCTTTTATACAAAGGGAACCAAAGACATGGGTATAGTTGTTCAGAATATCGAACGGGTTGCGGTCGACATCCTTGACCGGCTCGCCACTGCCGGTGTGGCGACCGTTCACGAGGCGCAGGGGCGCAAGGGGATGCTCGCCAGCTACATGCGTCCGATCTACGCGGGCGCGCAGATCGCTGGTTCGGCAGTGACAATCTCGTCCCCGCCTGGCGACAACTGGATGCTTCACGTGGCCATCGAACAGCTCAAGGACGGCGACATCCTCGTCCTGGCACCGACATCACCCTGTGACAACGGCTATTTTGGAGACCTCCTGGCAACGTCGGCAATGGCACGCGGCTGCAAAGGGTTGGTGATCGATGCGGGTGTGCGTGACATCCGCGACCTGACCGCCATGGGCTTTCCGGTTTGGTCGAAGGCAATCTCTGCGCAGGGTACGGTCAAGGAGACCGTCGGTTCGGTCAACGTGCCGATTGTTTGTGCCGGTGCCCATATCGAGGCGGGCGATATTATCATTGCCGACGATGACGGCGTCTGCGTCGTCAAACGCACGGAAGCCACGGAAGTTCTTGCCGCGGCCGAAAAGCGCCTTGCCAATGAAGAGGCCAAGCGTAGCCGTCTTGCCGCAGGCGAGTTGGGTCTGGATATCTATGACATGCGCCCGACCCTGGAGAAGAAAGGTCTGCGTTATGTATGAGAACGGCATACCCTGCCTCTGGATGCGCGGCGGCACGTCTAAAGGGGCGTATTTTCTGGCCGAGCACCTGCCCGTCGATCCGCCTGAACGCGATGCGCTTTTGCTGCGCATCATGGGCTCGCCGGATCCGCGCCAGATCGACGGTATCGGCGGGGCCGACCCCTTGACGTCCAAGGTCGCCATCCTCTCACCCTCCAGCCGCGAGGATGCCGATGTCAATTATCTGTTTCTGCAGGTCTTCGTGGAACAGGGACTGGTCAGTGACGCCCAGGGATGCGGCAACATTCTGGCCGGGGTCGGACCGGCAGCGATCGAGCGTAGTCTGGTGGCGGCGAAAGACGGTGTCACGGAGGTCAGGATCCATATGGTCAACACCGGTGAAGTGGCAGTTGCCAAGGTCGTGACGCCAGACGGACGCGTCACCTATGCGGGCGATACCGAGATCGCTGGTGTGCCCGGGCGACACGCGGCTGTCCCGCTTCTGTTCGAAAACATAGCCGGATCGATGTGCGGCGCTCTTTTGCCGACCGGAAACGAGGTCGATGTCATCGACGAGATTCCGGCGACATTGATCGATAATGGCATGCCCTGCGTCGTGATGCGGGCTGCTGATTTTGGCCTGAGCGGTTCAGAAACGCGCGAGGAAATCGAGGCGAATGAAGCGGTTAAGTCGCGTATCGAAGCCATCCGTTTGAAGGCCGGCCCGATGATGAACCTGGGTGACGTGACGACAGCCTCTGTTCCCAAGATGACACTGGTTTCTGCGGCGCAAAATGGCGGTGCGATTTCTACCCGCAGTTTCATCCCCCATCGTGTCCACGCATCCGTTGGCGTGCTGGCTGCAGTGACGGTCGCCACGGCGACGCGGCTTGCGAATAGCCCGGCGGCGGATCTCGCGACGCAGCCGTCAGACGGACGATATCTGATCGAGCATCCAACCGGTGCCATGGAGGTGTTCCTCGATGCCGGACAGGATGGGGAAATCAAAGCGGCTGGCACTGTGCGGACCGCACGTAAGCTGTTCGAAGGATTGGTGTTTCCCGCACCTGCCAGCTGAGGCGGAATGGTGTTGTGGCGTCCTCTCGAGGAGGAGCTTTGGGTGATGCTGCAACTAAGATGATAACGATCTTTGAGACGCCCGCCATGCGGGACAAGATAAATGGGAGGAGTAGACATGAACAGTTTGACAAGATGGGTTTGCCGGTGCGTTCTAATCATGACGATGGTCGGTTCGGCCCTCGCATCATCCCTGATGCCGACAGCGGCGGCAGAGAACTACCCCAGCCGTGATATCACTTTGGTCCTGCCATTCGGGCCGGGCGGCATCGCTGACATCACCGCTCGTATCGTCGCAAATGCGCTGGGTAAAAAGCTCGGCCAACAGATCATTATTCTAAACCAACCCGGTGCAGCAGGTGCGACGGCTGCCCGAGCCGTTCTCAATGCCGAGGCGGATGGCTACACTCTGGCACTGTTTTCGAATGGCACGGCAATAAGCGTTCCGCTGTTCAAGAAACTGCCGTTTGATCCGGTTGCAGAGTTTGTTCCGGTTTCGAGCCTTGCCTATTTCGATTTTGTCTTTGTCACCAAGGCCGACAGCAAGTTCAAAACGCTTAAAGATGTGCTTGATGCCGCCAAGGCCCAGCCAGGTGCACTGAACGTCGGAACGATCAACACGGGAAGCAGCCAGAATCTGGCAGCTGAACTGTTCAAGTCAGTGACAGGTGTTGATTTCACCATTGTCCCCTACAAGGCGACGCCAGATCTGCAGGTCGCACTTCTCGGCGGTGAACTCGATATGATCATCGACAGCCAGACCGCACTCAAGTCTGCCTTGCAGCAGAATCAGGCCATTGCGATCGCATCGTCTGGGCCGCAGCGGTCCATTCTAACCGCAGATGTGCCGACCGCAACAGAATTGGGTGTGAGCGGCTTCGACGTCACATCGTGGAACGCAATTTTTGCCCCGCAAGGAACCCCGCCCGACATTGTATCGGCGCTGAACGCCGCGCTGATCGAAGTGCTGTCAGATGAGGCGGTGCGCAAGCGTTTTGCGGATCTCGGCGTTGAGGCGCGGTCGAGCACCCCACAAGAGATCGGCAAACGTCTGGCTGATGACATCGCCAAGTGGGGAGCCGTGATCCAGACGGCCAACATCCCCAAGCAGTAAGAACATGCGTGGTTGGACGCAAGTCGATTGCAGACGCGTTGCCAGCGTGAACATGTTTGGCGTTCGCGCGCCTGCAAGCGCGATGTGTGGGCCGCTCTTACGCGGCCTGATGGGTTAGAGCGAAAGCCCGCCCCATGTTCCCGGTCCCGTGACCGGGAACGGTGTGTAAGGACAAGCGATTGGATGGAAAGAAACATGGAACCATGCTTTGACATAGCGCATCTGGCGCATGTCGAGATGTATTCGGACAGGTTCGAAGACAGTCTCGATTTTTTTATCAACGTCTATGGTCTAACCCTCACCGACAGGGACGAAAACTCAGCCTATTTGCGGGCGTGGGATGACTATGAATTCCACACGTTGAAACTCACCCGGCATACCACAACCGGTGTTGGTCATATCGCCTACCGGACCTCATCTCCGGAGGCGCTGGCCCGGAGGGTCGAAGTGATCGAAGCAAGCGGGTACCCGGTGATCGGTTGGGTCGATGGTGATCGCGGCCACGGCAAAGCCTTCCGCTTCGCGGACCCGTTCGGGCATGTCTTCGAAATCTACTTTGATACGGTACGCTACCAACCCCCGGTGACGGAAAAACCCAGACTGAAAAATTTGGCGCAACGGTTCCACGGTCGCGGATGCCATCCACGCCGGCTCGATCACCTCAACCTGTTGGCAAGTGACGTTTCGGAATTCCGCCGTTTCATGGAAACATGCCTGGGCTCGCGTGTGACAGAAATGATCCAGCTCGACAACGGTCGGCTTGGCGGCTGCTGGTTCACCATCAACAACAAGACCTACGATCTTGCCTGCACCGAGGAGCACGGACGCGGCGATGGTCGGCTGCATCATGTTACCTACGCGACGGATACGCGCGAGGATATTCTAAGGGCAGCGGATATCTTTCTGGAAAACGGGGTCCATATCGAAACCGGGCCACACAAGCATGCCATTCAGGGTACATTCTTCCTGTATGTCTGGGAGCCGGCTGGAAACCGCGTCGAACTCGCCAATTCCGGTGCCCGCCTGATCCTCGCCCCCGACTGGGAACCGGTTGTCTGGACAGAAACGGAGCGCAAGAAAGGCCAGGCATGGGGCCTGAAAACAATCGAGACATTCCATACGCACGGCACGCCACCAGCCGTTTAGTAAGACGCATGATTTCGGTTGGCGGCAACATGATATTGGGACGCACGTGACGCAAAAGGTGCTGTAGCGCGAAGGCACGTCTGCGATGTATGAAACGTCGTCGGCAAAGCCCCTCTGGCACGCCTTATTGATAGATGCACCGCGCCATCGGGCATAGCCGCCAGGAGCGATCGATCTCGATGGGTTAACTCGCAATCGTGAACCGTCCCACGAAGCCGCATATCCGAAGATATCGGAAAGCCCAAGGTGGGCAGGAATAGCCCTCAAACGCGCTGCATACATGTTGTGATCAACGAGATGCCGGGCGTCTTGTTTCGGTGAGAGGATCCGGGCGCGCACAGCCGTCGCGTGATCTGAATGTCTGGGTCCCGCAATTGCGGCAACATCACGAAGATATGCCAAAACGGCATTTCTGAAAGGCGCATTACGAAACTGGTGATATCGCAGAGTGCTGATATGGTTGCTGGGCGATCGAAGGAGAGCGGTCGCAAGGGAGTTTCCAGGTTTACGCAATCAAGAATGCAGCGATGCACGGGTCGCACAATGGTGGCGAGGCGGCAGCACGTGCAGGAGGTTATTATGGTATCATCTCGGAATTGGAAAGTTAGTCTGGCCGGCGAAGTCATGGTGAGCAGGCCGTTCAGCATGCATGACGAACCGGAGTTTCAAAAGGTCTGGGAATTGCTGAAAGACGCGGACGTGACTTATGGTCACCTCGAAATGAATTTTGCCGAATATGAAGAATTGAAATGGCCTGCACGCGGACAGGGCATTGGCAGTTTCATGATGTCGGACCCTGAAATCGCCAAGGACCTGAAGTGGGCTGGCTTCGACATTATGTCGACGGCGCACAATCACAGTTTCGATTTCGGTGCAGAAGGTCTGTTCGCCACGAAAAAGCACATGAAAGCGGCCGGCATCGTCACAGCAGGCACTGGTGCCGATCTCGAACTTGCCAGCGAACCTGGATATGTCGAGAAGAAAAACGGACGTGTCGCGCTTGTCTCGACCAGTTCCGGCAACCAGCATTTCATGTGGGCGGGTCATTCCAAAGGCGCACTTCGTGGCCGGCCTGGCGTCAATCCGCAGCGTCTCACGTTCGAGTTCATGCTCGACCAGGAGACGGCCGATCAACTCAAGGCCTTTGGCGATAAGCTCAATATTGCCAAAAAGCCAAAGCACGGCCGGGAGGGCTCCTTCGGGATACAGATCCCGGGTGCACAGCAATGGGGCGATCCGGAATCGTTCTTTGTCGGCGACCACTGCGAAATCATCAGCCGTTGTCACAAGCGCGATCTCGAGCGCAATCTGCGCTCTGTCCATGAAGCGAGGGAAATGGCCGATCTGGTCATCGTCGCGCATCATTTCAGCGTTTCCGACGGTCCGCGTGGCGATACTCCGCCAGGTTTTGTGAAAGAGTTCGCTCGGGCTGTCATCGATGGTGGTGCCGACATTTACGTCGGCCATGGCTGGCACCGGACGCTCGGCATTGAAATCTACAATGGCAAGCCGATTTTCTACGGTGTCGGAAATTTCTTCGCACAGTCGGAATTCATCCAGCGCGTGCCCTATGACAGCTACGATGCATGGGGACACGATGTCGACCGCCTGCAGACACTGACGCCAGCCGCTTATCCACTGCATCCGGGCCTCGATACTCCGGTCGATACATGGTGGAGCTCGGCGATCATCCAACTCGAAATGCAGGACGAAAAGCTGAAACGCATCCTGTTGCATCCGGTCGAAATGGGCCGCGATACGACACCTGACGTTAAGCAGACCCGCCGCACCGGAAACGGCGAACATCACAACACGGAAGGTCGTCCGATCCTGGCAAAGGGAGATGACGCTGTCCGAATTCTTGATCGCTATCGCCGTCTGTCCGAGCCGTTTGGAACGACGATTGTCATCCGGGACGGTGTCGGTGTGATCGAGCTGTAAACAGAAAGACCGAATTGCGGCGGAGGAGGATGTCGCCGCAATTCGACAAGAACGACCAGATTGGCCGGATGAACAACGGCCATGGACACGTAGGGAGGTAAAGAATGCAACAAGCGATCCAATCGGATTTTGATGCGAGCATTTCGCAGGCGACGGTCGGCTCGCGCGCGTTGCTCGACGTTCGCGATCTTACCGTCAGCTTCCCGAATGGTGCCGGTACCACCCAGATCGTCAGGGGCCTCGACTATTCCATCGCCAGGGGCGAGACACTTGGGATCGTCGGCGAAAGCGGTTGCGGCAAGACGATGACATCGCTGGCATTGCTTGGGCTCATTGCTGGATATGGCAAGGTCGGTGGTACGATCGGTTTTGATGGCCAAAACCTCGCGGCCTTCAGCCAGAAGCAATGGCAGAGACTGCGCGGCCGGCGCATTGCGATGATCTTCCAGGAGCCGATGACGGCGATGAACCCGGTGATGTCGGTAGGCCGCCAGATTAGCGAAGTCCTGGTCAAGCATGAGAATATTTCCAGGAAGGAAGCTGCCAGCCGCGCCGTAGACCTTCTGGATCAGGTGGGTATTCCGTCGCCGGCGCGCAGGGCAGAGGATTATCCGCATCAATTGTCCGGCGGGATGCGCCAACGCGCCATGATCGCCATGGCGCTGGCGTGTAAACCCGACCTTCTTATTGCTGATGAACCGACGACCGCGTTGGACGTCACCATCCAGGCGCAGATCCTCGACCTGATGCTGACGCTTCAGGACGAGGCAAGGATGTCGATCCAGTTCATCAGCCACAATCTCGCGGTGGTCTCGGAGGTCGCCCACGCGATCATGGTGATGTATGCGGGAAAGGCCGTGGAATACGCACCCTCCCAGGCACTGTTTGAAAATCCACTTCATCCCTATACCCAGGGACTGATCGCGACCCTTCCCGATCCGGACAGACCGGTCAAGCGCCTTTATGTCATTCCCGGGCGGGTCACCTCGGAAGCCATCCCGGGATGTCGCTTTGCCAGGCGCTGTCCACTTGCCGACGATCACTGTCGCGCGGTTGAGCCAGCGCTTCTTGACGTCATTCCCGGCCATCGCGTTGCATGTCACAAGGCAAATCCATGACCGACCTTCTCACGCTCGATCACATCAATGTCGACATTCCACTAGGCGGCGGCTTTATGAAGCCCAAACTGTGGCTGCAGGCGGTTAACGACGTCTCTCTGACCGTTGCCAAGGGCGAAACCTTGGCACTGGTCGGCGAAAGCGGCAGCGGCAAGAGCACGCTTGGGTTCGTCGTGGCGGGACTGCGAAAGCAGACCGGCGGGTCGGTGACCTTCAACAGCAGCAGGCCAACGCCAGACGGCAGGCCGCCGGTTCAGGTCATCTTTCAAGACCCGTTCTCGGCACTTGATCCACGGATGATGGTCGAAGATATCGTCGCGGAGCCATTGAGGCTGGCGGGCGTCCCTGCGGCAACGCGTAGCGCCCGCGCCATTGAGGTTCTCGGGCAGGTAGGCTTGCCGCCGGAAGCGGCCCGTCGGTATCCGCATCAGTTCTCCGGCGGCCAGCGCCAGCGCATCGCCATTGCGCGTGCCCTGATCGCGGAACCCGAGATGATCGTCGCCGACGAACCGCTCTCGGCGCTGGACGTTTCCATCCAGAGCCAGGTCCTCAACCTGCTCGACGACATAAAGCAGCAGCACGGCATCAGCTATCTTTTCATCAGCCACGATCTTGGCGTCGTTCGCCATCTTGCCGACCGGGTGGCGGTTCTCTATCTGGGCCGTGTGATGGAAATCGCAAGTCGAGATGATCTCTTCGAGACCCCCAGTCATCCTTACACACAAGCTTTGCTTGCTGCCGTGCCGCGGATCGGCAGGGGCAGGCGAAAGCGCGAGCAGCTTCTCAAGGGTGAAATGCCGTCTCCGCTAGCGCCGCCATCGGGCTGCGTCTTCCATACACGCTGTCCCAAGGCTCAGGGTATCTGCCGAACGGAAAAACCGCTGCTTTCGCCGGCACCCGGTCGACCCAAGCAACTCTCCGCCTGCCACTTCAAGGATTGAACCGATGTTGAGATATACGATATCGCGTCTTCTCCAAGCGGTCCTCGTCATTTTGGTGATGTCGCTGCTTCTCTTCATGCTGATCGGCCTGATGCCGGGCGATCCGGTCGAAAACATGCTGGAGGGCAACCCCTCGCTGACACCGGAATCCATGGCCCAGATGCGCGCGCTTTACGGCGTCGATCAGCCGATCTGGACGCGTTACGGCCACTGGCTGGTTTCGGCCCTTCACGGTGATCTGGGCTATTCGAGCGTTTATTTCCGTCCTGTGATGGATGTCCTGGGCCCAGCCGTCATCCAGACGGCAAAGCTGTTGATCCTGACGGAACTGATCAGCATTCCTCTGGCGATGCTGCTGGGTGCGATCGCTGCGCGCAAGCCCGGTGGCTGGACCGACAGCCTCGTCAGCCTGTTTGCCTTTGCTAGCATTTCGCTGCCGGGCTTCTGGACATCTTTGATCCTGATCATCGTGTTTTCCGTCAAGCTCGGCTGGTTGCCGGCCAGCGGCACGCCGCTGCTGGGTGATGCTTCGCTTGCCGAGCAGCTCTATCACCTGATCCTGCCGGTCACGGTGCTTACCTTCTTCCACGTAGGACCGCTCGTTCGATATGTGCGCGCGTCGATGATCGAGACGCTGAACTCGGACTTTGTCCGCACGGCACGGGCAAAGGGACTATCGGAAACCACGGTCGTCATGCGCCATGCTCTACGCAACGCACTCATTCCTATGGTGACAGTGCTGGCCCTTGGCTTTGGCTCCCTTTTTTCAGGAGCGCTCGTGGTCGAGACCATCTTCGGCATGCTCGGAATGGGCAAGGTCATTTACGACTCGATTAGCAACATCGATTTCAACCTGGCTCTCGTCGGCCTTCTTCTGGCAACCATCGTCACGCTTGTGTCGAGCTTGCTTGCCGACCTTGCCTATGCCTGGCTCGATCCGAGGATTTCGCTGACATGAGTACTGTTACCATTGAAAGCCGGCCGCTGAAGGCCGAGAAGAACTCCGTCTGGAGCAAGCGCTGGGACCGTTTTCGGCACAACAAGCTGGCGATGATTTCACTTGTTTTCCTGCTCGTCCTGACAATTGCCTGCGCAATGGCCGGCCCGATCGAATATTTCAGTGGCATCGATGCGAACGCGACCAATCTGCTGAGGCGTTTCAAACCACCGTCAGTCCAGCACTGGCTTGGAACTGACGAAATTGGACGCGATGTGCTGCTCCGTCTGCTGTATGGTGGGCAGGTGTCGATCGCGGTCGGGCTGCTGGCTACGCTCATCACCGCAGCCATCGGCATCGCGATCGGCGTCACTGCCGGCTATATCGGTGGTCAGTTCGACAATATCCTGATGCGGATCACAGACTGCATCATAGCGCTTCCGCTGATCCCCGTTCTGATCGTGCTTGGCGCGGTTGATCTCACCAAGCTCGGCCTCAGCCCGGATGCCGCGACCTCGCCAACTGCGGTCTTCCTACGGATTGTCATCATTATCGCTCTGGTAGACTGGACCACCATCGCCAGGATAGGCCGGGCTGGAGCGATCGGCCTGCGGGATGTCGACTATGTCAGGGCGGCGAGCGTCAGCGGTGCCAAGGGTCGCTACAACGTCTTCGTCCATGTGCTGCCCAACATCGCCACGCCCTTGATCGTTGCGATGACGCTTTCGGTCGGACGTATCATCCTGTTTGAATCGACGCTCAGCTTCCTTGGTTTCGGTATCATTCCGCCGACGCCCACCTGGGGCAACATGCTGACCAATGCTCAACAGTTGATAATTTCCGCGCCAATGCTCGCCGTCTATCCCGGTCTGTTGATCTTCGCCACCGTGATGGCGGTCAATTTTGTCGGAGATGGCGTTCGGTCGGCATTCGATCCACGGGCTGATTCCGGTTCGTCGGGGCATTAAACGTTTAAAACAGAAATCTAGGGAGGAGAACACGATGACGTCTGTGAGATCAACCATCAAGAGATTTGCAAAGGCTGCGCTGACCGGGGTGGCGATAGCGGTTGCCGGCACTTCGAGCGCATCAGCGCAGGCAAACAAGAGCCAGCTTGTCGTTGGGCAGCTCCAGTTTCTGACTAATTTCCACCCGTTGATCCAGGTCAACAACACCAAAAGGCTGGTGGTCAACTATTCGCTTCGGCCGATGACCGCCTTCGATCAGAATGTCGTCAATCAATGCATTCTTTGCGAGACGTTGCCAACCATCGAAAATGGGCTCGCAAAGATCGTTGATTTGCCCGACGGCAAGAAGGGCATGAAGGTGACCCTCAAACTGAAGAAGGGTCTGGCCTGGGGAGATGGCCAACCGGTGACGTCAAAGGATATCGCATTCACCTGGAAAATGGCTCGCGACCCGAAGATCGGCTTTTCGAATTATAATTCCTGGGACCGCGCGTCCGAAGTGGAGGTGGTCGACGAAAGCACCGTGATCCTGACGCTGCCGCAGATCCTGTCCAGCTACAACTCTTGGGACCAGGTCATTCCCGAGCATCTCGAAGGGCCGGTCTACGCCGCCAATCCGACACTCGAAAGCTACGTGAAGCAGTCTCTTTACAACACTCAGCCAACCAATCCGGGCCTGTGGAATGGCTCCTACCTGTTGAGCGACTATCAGATAGGCACCCGCATCGTCTTCACTCCAAATCCGCATTGGGTCGGTTCAAAGCCGCATCTGCAGCGCATCGTTTTGAGTTATCGCGACAACTCTTCCTCACTCTTGCAGAACCTGCTGGCTGGTTCCGTCGATGCGGTTCCTGTCAGCCCCGGCGGTATTAGCTTTTCGCAAATGCTCGATTTGAGGACACAGCAGCCGACCAAGTTCAATTACCATCTGGACTACGGGACAAACGTCGAGCGCATCGCCGTCAACTTCGAAAATCCAATCCTCAAGATCAAGGCCGTTCGCCAGGCTCTGCTATATGCGATTGACCGCCAGGCCATCAGCGACGAACTTTTCGGCGGCCTGCAACCCGTGGCCAATGGCATTTTGAGTGATCAGAACGTTTATTACAACAAGGACATGACTGTTTATAAATACGACGCGGAGAAGGCGAAAGCCCTTTTGGCGGAGGCGGGATGGAAGCCCGGGGCCGGTGGCATCTGCGTCAACGACAAGGGCGAGCGGCTATCCTTGGAACTGGTTTCGACGGCAGGAAACCAGACGCGTGAACAGATCGCCCAGGTCCTGCAGAGCCAGATGAAGGAGGTCTGCATCGAGATAAAGCCCAACTTCGTTCCACTGCAGGAATTCAATGGCGATATGGCGAGAAAGCGCAAGTTCAAGGCGCTGATCATGTCTTCGATCGACTTTTCGCCCTCCGTGTCCCCGCGTATCGCGCTCGGCTCCGACACCGTGCCCAAGCCTGAAAACAACTTCGTCGGCAACAACTTCTCTGCATATGCCAGCCCGGAGATGGACAAGGCCATTTCCCAACTTGAAGTCGCGCTCGATCCCCAGGCGACGAAGGATGGATGGGCCGAGGTCCAGAAGATCTTCGCCGAAGATCTGCCGATGCTACCGCTCTACTTTTACCCACGTGCCTATGTTGCCGTTCCGGATCTCGTCAATTTCCGGCAGGGCACGCTCGACCCGCTGCAGATCTGGGCTGAAGAATGGGAGCGGAAATAACGCTGGCACCTGAGAGCTTGTCTGTCGAGCAACACATAAAGCAGGGACTTTCTATGCGGATGAATATAGCCATCCTTGACGATTATATCGGTGTTTCGCAGCAGGTCGCCGATTGGACATCGTTGACCTCTCGCGCCAATGTTGTGGTGTTCGACAGACCGCTTGCCGTTCCGGACGAGGCCGCACGAGCGCTTGCGGACTTCGATGTGATCTGCACTCTGAGAGAGAGAATGCCGATCCCGGCGGACCTTATCACTTGCTTGCCGCGCCTCAAATATATCGTGGTGACCGGAAAGAGATATGACACGGTGGATGTTGCAGCGGCGGCTGCGCGTGGCATTCCCGTTTCCAATACCCCCGTCGTAGGCGCCGGTGCCGGGGGTGTTGCAGAACTCACCTGGGGTCTTATTCTGGCGGCCACTCGGCATATCGCTTCCGAAGATCGGATGATGCGAGATGGCGGATGGCAGCATCAGGCAGGCACGACGATCGGCGGGAAGACACTCGGTATCCTCGGGCTCGGCGGGCTTGGCCGCCGCGTTGCGGAAATCGGCAAGGTGTTTGGCATGGATCTCGTGACCTGGAGCCAGAACATGACTGACGAGCAGGCGACAGCGTGCGGCGCGCGGCGCGTGACCAAGGAAGAGTTGTTTGCAACCTCCGACATTATCACGGTACATCTGGCATTGAGCGAGCGTACCCACCGTATCGTTGGCCCGAACGAATTGCGGATGATGAAGAAATCCGCCTATCTCATCAACACGGCGCGCGGTGCAATCATCGACGAGCAAGCGCTCATCGATGTCCTGGCGTCCGGTGCAATCGCCGGTGCTGGACTCGATGTCTTCGAAAACGAGCCGTTACCGATCGACCATCCGTTCCGAAATCTTCCCAATGTGGTGATCACGCCGCATCTTGGCTATTTCACCCGCGAAATGCTGGGAACCTATTACGGCGATGCGATCCGGCTGATCGGATGTTTTCTCGACGGCAAGCCCGATCGCGTGGTCAACATGGTCAAGCCGGAGACCGCGGCGTCAACAATCCTGACATGTCGATAAAAGTTCGCACATGTCGCTGATACGGCTACTGTCGCGGGGGCAGTTTGCGGTCTATACAGCCGGCAACTGCATTTCGCTTGTCGGAACCTGGATGCAACGGATTGCCTGCAGCCTGGTTGTCTGGGATATGACGCAATCGGCGGCATGGCTGGGAGTGCTAGCTGCAGCTGATCTTCTGCCGACGATCGTTGTTGGACCGCTGGGCGGAGCTGCAGCCGACAGGTGGAATGTTCTCAAACTGAACCAACTTTGCCAGTTCATCCTCGCGGTGATCGCGACACTTGTGGCTGCGCTCATCTATTTCGATCTTTTGTCTCTGTGGACCCTGATCGGAGCGATCCTGTTTCAGGGCTGCATCATTGCCCTTGGACAACCGGCACGCATGACGATCGTCCAGGAGCTGGTCAGTCGGGACGACGTCCCGAGAGCTGTCGCCATCAATTCGATGAACGTCAATCTCGCCCGACTAATCGGCCCGGCCTTGGCCGGCCTTCTTATTGTACAGTTTGATGTCGTCTGGGTGTTTGTTCTGAATGCCATCGCCACCATCGTCTTTGTTCTGGTCCTGCACCGAATGAAAGCGCCTATGGCGGGCCTGAAGGACCAGCCAGTTGGAAATTTTTTGATCGAGATCGTTGAGGGCTTCCGATATGTTGCCTCCAATCGCGGCATGCGCCGGATGTTGCTCCTGCTTCTCGCAGGAGGAATATTCGTTCGTGCGATTGCGGAAATGCTTCCGGCATTTGCCGCCGGATTTTCCGGTCCGGCGGCAACAGGCCTCGCCGTGCTGACCTCGTCCATGGCATTCGGGTCGGTCACTGCCGGTCTGACCATGAATTTATATATTGTCCCTTCGAAACTGCCGATCCAGGTCACGATGGCATGGCTGCTCGCTGCCCTTACAGCGATCGCCTTTGCTCTCAGCCATTCTTTATGGCTCATGGCGCTCTTTGCCGCGGCAATGGGTTATCTAAGCTCGGTCAGCCTTGTGGCGACGCAGACCTACATACAACTAGCAGCACCAGCCGGGTTGCGAGGCCGAGCGCTGAGCATTCACGGCCTGATTTTCCGGGCAAGTCCTTCATTGGGTGCAATGATCCTTGGCTTTACTTCGGATGTCTTTGGCTTGACCATGCCGGTCCTCGCAAGTGCAGCAGTCATGATCGCCATCGTGGGGCTGATCGGGCTTTCCTCGTGCAGTTCAAAGTGATGAAGCCTTTACGCTCATGATTCTTGCAGCAGACGAAGGCTCAAATCTCGCAATATCCGAAATGCCGCCTCGTGCAATTTGTTGGAAAGCCGGCGCGACGGCAGTACAAGTTGGACGGAAAGAATAAGCTCGGGGCCGATGATCTTGCGCAGGGCCAGACCGTGTCCCGCATCAGGGCCCTTCGATGCGAGAGTGCGTTTAGATGCGACAGTGAAGCCATATCCGTCCCTGGCGAGGTCGAACATCGTGTCGAGAGGATCGAGTTCAAAGACGATATTGAGCTTCTGTCCCATCCGCGCTAGCTCAGAATCGAGTAGCACCCTGGTGCTGTTCGGCCGGCAGGCGATCACCATCGGGAGTGAAGCAAGCGATTCCAGCATGACGGGATCGGTGTCATTGAAAGCACCCTCGCGGCCAATTAGAAAAAGATTTTCGTCCACCAGATCATGGATCTCCAGCATGGCAGACGAGGGGGCGTCATACATGATCGCCATGTCTAGTCGGCCCGATAGGATCCATTCCTGCAACTGGTTAGATCGGCCGTGGACAAGCATCACCTGTGCGTCGGACAACTCGTCCCGAAGCTTGCGAATCAAGGCCGTCGCGATCGCAGTCGAAATCGTGGCGGGCAACCCAATCGCCACCTTGCCGGACTTTCCGGTCCGGGAGTTTTCGATATCTTCATAGGTACGCTCGATCTGTCGCAGAATGCCGCGAGCATTGTCCAGAAGACGCTCGCCGGCTTCGGTAAGTTCAACACCGCGTCCATTGCGGATCAGCAGCCTTTCCTTGAGCTCCGTTTCCAGGTTCTGGACCTGTCTGCTCAGCGCGGGTTGGGCGATGTGTAAAAACGCAGAGGCCCGGCTGAAGCTGCCAAGTTCCGCGACACGTACGAAATAACTGAGCTGCCGAATATCCACGCCGCTACCTCCTCCAGATATGCCGAAATGATATGTCTGATAGTTATCCAGAACGTCTAGCGATATCAAGCATCCCGTAATAGCTTCTATCATCACGTCAATTCTGGAGGAGATGCGATGTCGGTTACAGATGACCTTTCGCAACGGAGCGATTTTAAAATTTGGCAGTGTATTTTGTGTGCCTATGTCTACGACGAGGCACTTGGCGATCCCGACGGCGGCGTAGCTCCCGGGACCAAATGGGAGGACGTCCCGGACGACTGGGTCTGTCCTGAATGCGGTGCTCGCAAGAGCGAGTTCGACATGATCGTCGTTGGTTGACGACACAGGGATACGGTGGTTCTCGTTATGGCAGGCATATTGATCCTAGGCGCATCCCATTCAGGCGTCGCTACTGCGGCAGCGCTGCGTGTCGCTGGCTGCGAAGACGCCGTCACATTGGTGACCCAAGAAAGCGCGTTGCCCTATCATCGACCACCTCTTTCCAAGGATGGGCTGACAAAACAGGACTTCGCGCCGCCTCTTCTGCGCCCGCAGAGCTTCTACGCCGCCAATCGCATCGAACTGAAGCAGGGCGTGATGGTCGAGAGCATTCACCCTGCGGAAAAATACGTCCTCTCTACCAACGGAACACGTTACCCTTATCAAAGGCTGATCCTTGCCTGTGGCGCAGAGTCCCGCCGTCTGCCGCGGACGATCGATCCAGATGGGATCGCACACTATTTGCGCACCCATGATGACCTTCAAGCATTGAAAGCCCGTCTATCCCAGGCCGGATCTGTCGCGATCATCGGCGGGGGACTGATCGGGGTGGAAATAGCCGCGATCGCGGTTGAGAATGGCCTTCGCGCTACCATCATCGAGGCAGGCAACCGGCTAATGGAGCGAACCGTCAGCAAGTCGATTGCCAATTACGTGCTGGACCGGCACGAAGCCAGAGGGCTCAGCGTCAGGTTCGGCGTGACGCTGACAGCTCTCCATCATGACAGCGGGCGTGGTGCCGATATAGTGACGCTCGACGGCGGTGAAACGATCGCGGCCGACCTTGTCGTGGCGGCAATCGGAGCGGTACCGCACGACAGTCTTGCTGGTCGCGCCGGACTGAAGGTGAATGGCGGGGTTCTATGCTCAGAGACGGGGCTGACATCGGATCCTTCGATCTATGCGGTCGGGGATTGTTCGGCTTGGTACGATCCAATTCTCCAGCGTCACATTCGCAATGAGGCGGTCAATCCCGGTCAGGATCAGGCCAAGATAGTCGCCGCCTCCATCGCGGGCTCGCCCTTGCCGGTCAAGCGGCTTGCACGATATTGGTCGCATCAGGCAGGGATCCAGATCCAGATGGCCGGGGACGTACATGGCTCCGATATGGAGGCGGTTCTCAATGCACCCGTCAGTGGCGCATTCTCTGTGCTTGGATTTAAAGGCGATCGCCTGATTGCCGTGCAGACGATCAACGGCGCACAGCAGTTCGGCAAATTGCATGACATGATCGGCATGGACCGCGATGCGCTGGCGGTTGCCCTAGACGTCGAATTTCCACCACCGCACCATCACTGAACACAGACCGTAAACCCATCGTCAGAGGAGGACTTCCCGCATGCAGGCTGCATCTTACACGGAAAAGGAACCGGGCAGGTTCCGCCGCGGCCAATCCTGGAAGATCAACATGTTCGGAAAAAACTCCGACATCGCGGCACCAGACCCCCAGGCATTCCGGCTTGACCTCAATGCCCACCAGAAACTCGACTCGCATTTCCATATCGTCGACCAATTCCAGGTATTTATCGCCGGCAGCGGCACGATCGGACGCGACGACGTGCATCTGGTAACGGTTCACTATGCCGACCACCACACAGGCTACGGTCCGCTGATCGCCAGCGCTCAGGGGCTGTCGTACCTGACGCTGCGCAGCAAGACGGATGCCGGACTGGTCTATCTCAGCACCCCGAATGTCCGCGACAAGCTGCGACCCACCAAACGGCGCCATCGCACGTCGGGCGCAGTTGCACTGTCAATCGAGCCAGTGCTTCGAAACCGGACGGAATTGACAATCGATACGGTGATCGAAGAGCAAGAAGGCGATGAGGGCATGAACGTCAAGGTCCTGCGCCTTGGCCCAGGCATGATGGCGCAGACGCCTGACCCGGCCGAAGGCGGTGGTCAGTATCTCATCATTTTGAACGGCAGCCTGATCTACGAACACCAGACGTATAAGCCTTACTCTCTGATTTTCGTGCACTCTGACGATATGGCAGCGGAGGTCCGGGCAGGCGAAGATGGACTGGAACTGATGATTACGCAGTTCCCGCGTGAAGACGAATGGATGAAATCCATCTGAACGGCTTGAGACGGACACGGGAGATTGCTTTGCAAGAATTCAACATGGATGCCGTTCGGGCCGAACTCACGCCATCAGGGACTCTCAATTGCGCTTTGAACCACGGTAACGTGGTGCTCGTCCGTCGCGGCCAAACGAATGAGACACCAACCGGTGTATCGGTCGATCTCGCCCGAGCGCTTGCGGCAACACTGGGCGCACCGATTGCATTTCGCCATTACGACAAGGCCGGATCCGTTTCGAAAAGCGTCGATTCGGGCGAATGGGACGTCTGCTTCCTGGCAATCGACCCACAGCGGGCCGAGCATATTGCCTATAGCGAAGCCTATGTGCAGATCGAGGGTGCCTTTCTCGTCCAGCACGCCAAATCGGTGAGGGTCGTCCAGGACGTCGATCGACTGCAGCTACGGATCGGTGCGGTTGTGGGGAGCGCCTACGAGCTCTTCCTGTCGCGCATCGGCGGGGCAGGGCAACTCATCCGCTTCGACAGCTTCGCCGACGCGGTCGCCGCGCTCAAAGAGGGGGTAGTGGACGGCCTTGCGGGTGTTCGTCAGGCTATGAATCAGGTTGCTGCATATGACCCCGATTATGAGGTGATGACTGAACCCTTCATGTCCATTCCCCAAGCCGTCGGAGTCAGCGTGAAAAATACTCTGGCCGCAGAGTTTGTCATGGCCTTTGTGCGTGAGAAAAAGGCGTCGGGATTTGTGCGGCGCGCGCTGGATGAAAGCGGGCATCCGGATGTTATCGTCCCTGAATAGGCAGTCCGGGTCCTCATCTTATCATTTTCGCAAAAGCCGCGCGGGCTTAACGCCAGCGAACACTGTCGAGATGCGGGCCTCATCAAGGCTGACATTCTCATCGATTGACGCGATCCGGTGCGCGTCAATCGATATGCCGTGGCTACATGTCCGTTGTCCGCTTGTACATTCTGACGTGCAGGGCGGCGGCGCCCAGGTGATGGCGCGTCGATGCGAACGCATGTCGGACTGCTCTGTCGAAGGAGAGGATACGCGACATGCTTGGGTTGTCTCATGCCAAAACGGCACGACTGATATACCCGATAGCCAACTGGAAACGACAGCTGTTATCCCACACTGTCCTTGAGCGGAGAGGCCAAAGGAGGAACCGGCCAATCCGCTGCCTGAGTGTCATCCACATCAAGTCGTCCATCGCGCATTGCCGATGCGCGCCGTCGTGCTGTGCCTGATGCTGGTCGCTTGCAATGCCGCTGAACACTAACACGAGGGAGGAAATCATGAGACTTTCACGTCGATCATTCATCGCTGCCGCCGGGATTGCGACAGCGGTCGCGCCGCTATCATTCCGGAAAACATTCGCAGAAGGTGTCGAACTTCCGCACACCGTTGCGGCTGAGTTGCCCTGGTTCTGCAACCAGGTTGCCCTGACAAGCTCCGGTGAAATGTTTTTCGGTCTACCCCGCTATCCCGGCTATGACGACACCCCCTGCCTTGCGAAGCGTGGATCTGACGGGAAGGTAGTGGCTTTCCCGGGCAATGCCTGGAACGCGTGGACGCCCGGCGACGATGGACGCGACAGTTTCGTCTATGTGAACTCGATCCACATTTTCAAGGACGATACCGTCTGGGCGGTGGATCAGGGTGCGTTGCGTGCAGATTCCTACCCACCCGAGCTTTCCGAACCCAAACCTGGCGCCCAAAAACTGGTTCAGCTCGACCCGAAGTCCGGCAAGGTCCTGCATGTCCTGCGTTTCAACGACAGCGTGCTTCCCAAGGGTGCCAAGATGAACGATTTACGGGTCTTCGGTGACCATGTCTACGTCACCGATTCCGGGATTGGTGCCTTGATCTATCATAACCTTTCAACTGGCCAGACATTGCGGCGGATGTCGGGCTTTCCGCAGATGCAGGCAAAGGTCGAGCCCAATCTCCAACAGGGCAATCACCAAACGCCGAAGATCGACATGATAGAGATCAGTAACGACGGCGAATGGATCTATGTAGCGGCTCCCACCGGACCGTTCATCAAGATCAAGGCAGCAGCCGTGCGCAATGCAGCCCTCTCGGACGCCGATCTTGCGAAACAGGTTGAGGAGTATTTCCCGATTGCCCGCAGTGGCGGCTGCGCACTCGACACTAAGGGAAATCTCTACCTTTCCGAACTCGACAACAAACGGGTGACGATCCTCTCGCCGAGCGGGCAGATGGCAGTGCTGACCTCCGACGCGGAGTTTGTCAGCCCGGACGGGTCATTCATCAGCGTCGACCGCAAGCTTTACATTCCGATCACCCAGTCGCGGCGAACCAAGCTGTTCGGTAACAAGGAGGACATGGTCAAGCGCCCATGGAAGATCTATGTCGTTCAATTACCCGAACAGTTTGGCGGCATTAAACTTGGGAATTCGTTGAATGGTTCTTGAAGTACTCAAGAGAAAAGAAGCCGCACTCTTCCAGGCGGCATCCCTTGGTGATCCGATGCCGTGCCGGCATAACTGATTTGCCTGACGCAAACTTGCCGGCGCGCGACGATGCTCCTTATGATCGGTTCTTTGCAGGACTGCTCCCTGTCACAGCAAAGAGCAGAGACGGTCAGATCAGGTTGTCAGAGATCCCGATGCCCATGAAGCTATCCTTGGAGGATATCGTGAAGAAAACAACGAATTTCAAACAGTCGGCCCAACATGTCCGTCGAGCGGTGAAGGGCCTTGCGCTTGGTGCACTCATGACCCTCGGACAAGGTTTCGGCGAGATCGCGCACGCCGCACCGATTATCGAAGCATCCGTCGCCGGTGGAAAGGTACAGGGTGTGCCGAGCGACACGCCCGGCGTCGCGCAATTTCTCGGAATTCCGTTTGCAGGCAGTGTAGGTGGTGAAAACCGCTGGAAACCCGCGCCGCCTGTGAAGGCGTGGGATGGCGTCCTGATCGCCGACAAGTGGGGCGACCAGATACTTCAGGATGTCAATAGGCAGGGCGAGAGCCCGATCAGCGACAACGGATTGAACCTTTCGATCTGGACGCTCGCCGAGCATACGAATGATCGTCTGCCCGTCTACATGCTGATTCACGGCGGTGCGAACCGCTTGGGCTCGGCCGCGATGAAAGACCTGTATGCCGCGCAATTGGCCGCAAAGGGCGTCGTCGTCGTTTCGGTCCAGTATCGGCTGGGAGCGTTGGGCTGGCTGTCTCTGCCAGAGATGGCCAAAGATAACCCGAACGGGCCGAAGGGCAATTTCGGTGTCCTCGATCTCGTCGATGCGCTGAAATGGATCCAGACCAACATCGAAGCATTCGGCGGCGACCCTGCCACCGTGACGATCGGCGGACAATCAGCGGGCGGCGAAAACACGGTGGCGTTGCTGCGAACGCCTCTAGCCAAGGGCCTGTTCAAACGAGCATTCATTCAGTCGAGCTTCACCGGCTTCCTGCCTGGAAAGATCGTCGATTTTTCGAAAAAGTCGCAGGATAACCGGCAGGCGGTCAACAAGCTGTTCGGCAAAGAGACAACCCTTGCCGAGCTGCGGAGCATTGGCAATGATGCTTGGCTGGAAAAATGGAAGGGCGGAAAGGAAACACTGTTTGGCGTCATGGCGGGTGCCGTAGCGACCAACCAGTTCTACACGATCGACGACTACGTCTACACGCCGGATTCCGTGAACCTGCTCCAGCCGGGCGACTTCGACGGGCTTGATATCATCATTGGCCAGACAGCGGACGAGTATACCGGGTTGCGCCCGAATGATCTGAAGATGACGCAGGAGGAACAGCAAAAAGCCATGCTTTCCGCAATTCGTCCGCATCAGGCAGGGAATGTCGACGAAAAGGTCTTTCCTCTTTACGCAACGGATGATCCGACCGAGGCCTATCGCCTGTCGCTGCGCATGCTGAACGACTACATGTTCGAATATGTGCGTGTCGGAGCCGAATATGCGAAAGCGCATAGCAAGTCCAACGTCTATCTTTATTACTGGGATCACTGGCCGCCTGGCAAGGACCAGGGTTTCCGGCGCGCTTGGCACGCTGCCGATAACTGGTATTTCAATGGTTCCATCCGCGCTGACAAACCCGGCCAACTGCCCTGGACCGATCCAGATTTCGCGATGCGTGATATCGCCGTGAGCTATCTCGCGAACTTCGTCAAAACCGGCGATCCAAACGGGAACGATGTCTCACACTGGGGACAGGTCACGCCACAGTCCGGCGGACAATTCCTTCGCTTTCACGAAGGCGAGGTGGCCATGCGAACCTCGACGATCTATCCGACCCGAGATGCGTACTTGCGCAAGAAGGTCCTCGAAGGGATCGGTATGACCGAAGCAGAGATAAGAGGCCAAGCGC
This sequence comes from Agrobacterium rosae, assembly GCF_002915175.1. Taxonomy (GTDB): domain Bacteria; phylum Pseudomonadota; class Alphaproteobacteria; order Rhizobiales; family Rhizobiaceae; genus Agrobacterium; species Agrobacterium rosae. The sequence goes on from NZ_NXEJ01000012.1 coordinate 204,752, forward strand.
AGCGTCCATGACCTAAACTTCTCGATTAGGAGGAGACAAAATGAAAAAATCTCTTGTATTAATGGCATAGATTGTCTGCATGTCGGTGCTAGTTCCAGCCCCTACGGCCTTTGCTCGAACGACAGCAACCGACGCGAAGAACACGCCGGTCGATATCGTTAAGATTGACGGAGGCCAGGTTAGAGGTGTTCCAAGCGACGTCGTGGGTGTTCAGGTCTTCAAGGGCCTTCCCCGTGCGGCATCGACCACAGGAACCACCGCTTCGGTGTCGCGCAACCCTTCCAGCCTTGGAGCGGAGTCAAGCTTGCCGACAAGTGGGGCGACCAGGCTATGCAAGACGTCAACCTCAATCCAGTCGGCATGTTCTGGGGAGATGAATTCTATTTCGACAAGGAGCTCATGCCGCCAGCAAGTGAAAACGGCCTGAACCCCAACGTCTTTACACCCGCGCAGTCCCCTGAAGACAAGCTCCCTGTTTATGTGTGGGACCACGGCTACGCATCGGAGATTGAATTCTACGCGTCCAAACTGGCTGCCAATGGGATCATAGTCGTCCCCGTCCAATATCGTGTCGGTCCTTTCGGATTTCTCTCGCTTGAGGAACTCAGTAGGGAAAGCCCGGACGGGACCTCTGGCAATTACGCGGTCAAAGATCTGGTGACAGCCCTCGAATGGGTCAAGAAAAATATCGGTGGGTTTGGCGGCGATAGTGCAAACGTCACGATCGGAGGGTAATCGGCCGGTTCGAGGAACGTCAATATGCTGTTGAGGACGCCGGCGGCCCGGGGTCTTTTTCATCGTGCAGGCCTTCAAAGCGCGTCAGGTGGTCTTCTCGCAACGGATTTTCCGACACTACGCCTCAAAAGCCGCCGGACCGCACTCAAAACCGGATAAGACCTGGGGGCAAGGTCAGGTAACCCGCTACAGTTCTGTTTCCCAGATGGTCGTAAGATTCTCTTCATTCGACCAGCGACGGCGACGCACAGGCGAGGCGAGACCACGACTAATCATGCGAAGCTTATCCCACTCGAGGATTATAATCCGCTCAAACACATGTACTTCCAAGTTAGATAATCATCCAGCCCGTGGGTTGATCCTTCTCTTCCGATACCGCTTTCATTCACCCCGCCAAAAGGGGCCACTTCGGTGGAGATAAGTCCTGCATTTACCCCTATCATGCCGAACTTGAGGCTCTGAGAAATGGCAAATGTGCGCTTGAGACTCTGAGTATAGAAATATGCAGCTAGTCCGGAATCCGTCGCATTCGCTGCTGTTATAACCTCTTCATCCGTACGAAATCGAGAGACGGCAGCCAAGGGCCCAAATGTCTCTTCTCGGCAGACAGCCATATGATCCTTCACGTCAGCCAACACAGTGGGCTGAAAGAACGTTTTTCCAAGCTTGTGTCGTTGGCCTCCGACCACGATCCGGCCACCATCCGCAACGGCATTGGAAATGTGGTGTTCGACTTTCTCGAGTGCGGCCGTGTTTATGAGAGGACCTTGTTCGACACCTTCATCGAAACCATTTCCGATTTTCAATGTCTCCACGGCATAAGAGAGCTTTTCGAGGAAGGCATCGTACACGCTGTCATGAATATAGAAGCGGTTTGTACAGACGCATGTTTGCCCCGAATTGCGAAACTTTGAGGCCATCGCGCCTTCGACTGCTTTGTTGATGTCCGCATCGTCGAAAACAATAAAGGGCGCGTTGCCCCCCAGCTCCATGGAGACGCGCTTCATAGTGTGCGCCGATTGACCATACAGAAGTTTTCCCACCGCCGTCGAACCCGTAAAAGTGATTTTCGAAACCATTCGACTGGACGTCAACTCGGCCCCGATTGCGATGGGATCTCCGGTAACGACGTTGACTACACCCGCAGGAACACCCGCCTCAACAGCGAGCTTACCCCAAGCGAGGCCACAATAAGGCGTCAGTTCTGAAGGTTTAACGACGATAGTACAACCGGCAGCCAGCGCCGCCGCCAGCTTTCTGGCAATCATGGAGAATGGGAAATTCCATGGCGTGATCGCGCCGACAACACCCACTGGCTCGCGTGCCACAATGATTCTGCGGTCAGCCCAGGGCGACGGAATCGTTTCGCCGTTGATACGCCTTGCCTGTTCCGCAAACCAGGTGACGTAGGCGGCTGCGCTGTCGATCTCGCCTCGGGCCTCGAGAAGCGGCTTCCCCTGCTCCAAGGTTAGCAATCCGGCAAGTTCATCGCGATGCAGATGGATAAGATCAGCCATGCGGTGAAGAACGCGTGCACGCTCGCCTGCGGTAAATTTGCTCCAGGTTAGAAAGGCGTTGTTTGCAGCGAGGATGGCACGGGCCGTTTCATTTGCACCGCAATAGGGAACAGTTCCTATGATGCAGTCGGTTGCAGGGTCGGTGACGCCAAGTGTTTTGCGGTCGTCCGCTTCGATCCAGGCACCGTCAATGAAATTACGTTCATTCAGCCAGTCGGTGCCCACGTGATTATGCGACATCATGATTTCCAGAATAGAAGGTGTAAGGTGGAGCCTTTGTTTCAAGGCAAATTTTCAAAAGGAACAATGTACTAGGAGGCAGCACAGTGCCTTGCCTCCTAGAGAACAGATCAGCGGATCCATTCATTCCAACGCTGTACCAGCATGCTCATATTTGCGTTGATCCATTGCGCATCAGGTACGATAATGCGTTGCTCGACATCTGAAGGTGATGGGAGACTGTCGCGGGCTTTCTGAGACATCATAGAAATTGCTTGTTGGCTTGGAGGAGTGCACGAAAGCGTCTCGCAGGCCTTCGACTGAACCGATGGGTTTTTCAGCCAGTACGTGATCAGCTTCAAAGCATTTTCGCGGTTTTGCGCACCTCGAATGAGCGCGATACGATCGCCGACGAGGAAAGCTCCGTCGTAACTCCAGCCAATGTCAAACCCTTCAGCCTGCAGCGCTTTAGCGCGTGTCAACCAGATCTGTCCGAGGCGATACTCGTCGTTGCGAAAGCCCTGGACGCTTTGGTCACCGGTCTTCCACCACAGTTGCACAGCAGGTCGAATTTCATCCAGCTTGCGGAATGCGCGATCAACGTCGATTGGGAAAAGCTCTTCCTTTGCAACGCCATCAGCAAGCAATGCCGCGGCGAGCACCCGCCAGGGGTCATCGAAGTTTGGGAATGCTCTCCCACCTGGAAATTTTTCAACGTTCCACATATCACCCCATTTTTTCGGGTCACTGCCATTTCCACCAGGCTTGTAGGCCAACAGGGTTGCGGTGGACTGCAGTCGCGCTCCGCCACGTGTACACGCATCGGCCACGAGATGAGTATCATCATCGAACTGCCGGCAATATTCTGAGAGATCCTCGGTGATCATGTAATGAGCGTCGGATCCTGCCTGAATTTCCCCGTCCAGATAAAGGTCCCATGTCACGTTGTTGGTTTGTACCATGGCCGTGACCTTGGCTCGTTTTTCCGCGTCTGTGGCAGATACCGTAACAACTTCTATCCCAGTTTCCTTGGTGAAAGGGATGAACCAGGCATCCCGCAGGGCCTTTTCATAGGTGCCACCCGTTGTGGCGATGACGACGCGCTCGTTTGCATGTGCGTTGGCGAGGTCGAGAGATGTTGTGAAAGCGAGTGCCAACATCATTCCAAGACCTGATTTCAGGCAAGCCTTCGGCGTCCGATTCAGTTTGATCATTTCAAATCCCCTTATTTGTAAAGTTGAGTTAGCGTCTGCGTTGTGATGTCAAAAGTTGTGCTCCGGTCATCAGTGCAAGCGAAATAGCAACGAGCACTGTCGACGCTGCAGCGATGACAGGTGTCAGATTGAAATCGATATCCTCGAACATCTTGCGTCCGATCGACTTGCCCCCGATGTCAGATATGAAGAACGAGACTGTCGCGTCGTCGAAAGAGGCTAGAAAGGCAAATACGGAAGCGGACGCTATGCTCGGCCCGATGCTAGGCAGCATGACCAGAAAGAACGCTTGAACTCTATTGGCACCGCAGTTCAGTGCGGCCAATTCCAATGACGAGTCAAACTTCTGAACTGCCGCTCCGACCACAATCATGACATAGGGTATGGCCAGAACCGTATGAGCGATCACAAAGCCGCTGAGCGTCCCAGTCATTCTCCAGGGTGAAAAGACGAGGTAAAGTGCGACGCCGAGAACCACGTGTGGCACGATCATAGGGCCCAGAGCCAAGCCATGCAGAAAACCCTTGAAGGGAAGTTTACTCTTTGCGAGAGCCAGCGCGGCCATTGTCCCCGTGACGGTTGCAACAAGGGATGTTGCCAGCGCGATCTGGAGGCTGAACCCCGTTGCAGCCATCCAATCTGGGTCCGAGAAATACGCGGCATACCACTTCCAAGTCAGCCCTTGTGGTGGGAACGCAAGATAGCTGCTTTCATTCAAGCTCATTGGAATGACCAGAAATGTCGGCAAAATGAGAAAGATCATGATTGCGCACACCAATAGGCCTGCAACATACAGGGCAGCAATGCTGCGACGAGACTCTCGTGACGACCTTAGAGAGTTGGTCTGGAACTGCGTTTTAAATGTCGGGTTGTCAGATGCCATTGGTCAGCCCCTTGCTCAACGATAGTGTCTTGCGGAACGCGACTATCACCGCGAGTGTGACGATGAGAAGCGTTGTGGAGAGGGCTGCTGCGAAAGGCCAATCCAGCAAGACAATCGTCTGTTGGCCAATCAGTGTAGCCATCATGAGTGAACCTGCGCCACCGACGAGCGCCGGTGTTACATAAAATCCAAGTGCAAGAACAAAACTCATGACACAGCCTGCGAATATGCCGGGCAGGCTCAATGGAACCGTAACCTTGCAGAATGCGTGTACAGGGCCCGAGCCGAGGTTTCTCGCTGCCTTGACATACTCGTTAGGAATTGCCCGCAACGCGGCGAAGATTGGCAATATCATGAAGGGAAGAAGAACATGCGTCATAGCTAAAATGACTGCACCTTGCGTGTAGATCATTCGCAAGGGTCCATCCACGAGGCCTGCGGAAACCAGAGCCTGGTTGATGATGCCGTTACGCTGAAGCAGAATAATCCACGCGTATGATCGGATCAGGACGGAAGTCCAAAGCGGGATCAACACGCATGCTGTTACAATTGTAGCCCCCGGTTTTTTCAGTCGCGTCATGGCGTAGGCCACAGGAAAGCCAAGGATAAGGCTAGCGCACATAACGACGATTGCGACAAATACAGTCGAGAGCAGAACGTCCAGATAAAGGGGTTCTCGAAAGATTCGCAGATAGTATTCCAGGCTCATCGCTGGCATGCTTATCGCCACGAGCTTCGCAAGCGGATAAGCGAACCCCGCCAATAGGAAGGCAGCTGCGGGCGACAGCAATAGAAGTGCTGTTGCGTGAGAGTAAGTCTTTGCAGAGGCCGATAAAAACAAGATGTGAGCCATTTTGCGAGGCGCGTGATGTGCAGTCGAAGAAGCAGTCATACCGCACGCCTCTCATCTTCTAGAAAACAGCTGGCCGCCTCTGGGTCGGGTAGAAGGTCAACGCTTTGACCTACCGAGAATTCCGCTTCCCTGCCTGTTACCACCTGAACTTCGACCACTGGTGATCGAGGTAATTCCAGCCGGACAAGGAAAACGTGGAACGAGCCGGTGAAAACGCAGCTCTCGATGACACCTGGTATAGCTCCAAGGGTCTGAGATCCGCGGCTCTTGAGTGCTAGTCGCTCAGGCCGCATCGCAAAGCATATTCTATCGCCTTCTCGCGTTGCCGTTAGCGCGACCTGGGAACTAACTGTGGTGCGGACGACCACATCCCCGGATAGCCGTATGAGCACCTTCTCATGCTCCACAGACAGGATTTTTCCGTCAAGGAAGTTCATTTTTCCAATGAAATCAGCCACAAATCGGTTGGATGGCGCGTGGTAGAGCGCAGCAGGGGTTCCTATCTGAACGACACGTCCGGCATGCATGATTGCGACCCGATCTGACATAGTCAGCGCCTCTTCCTGGTCGTGGGTGACATAAAGGACGGTGGCTCCGACCTGTTTCTGGATTCGCTTGATCTCGAACTGCATTGCTTCCCGCAGTTTTTTATCGAGCGCCCCCAGAGGCTCGTCCATAAGCATCACCGGCGGCTCGAACGCGAGCGCACGGGCCACGGCCACACGTTGTTGCTGGCCGCCGGAAAGCTCCGAAGGCAGCCTGTCCGCGAGATGGCCCATTTGCACCAATTCCAACATCTCGTCGGCCCGTTGTTTCCATCCGGACTTCCACTTCGATCTGAGCTTGAGAGGAAACGCGATATTTTGGCGTACCGTGAGATGGGGAAAGAGCGCATATTTCTGAAAAACCATCCCAATGTTGCGCTTGTTCGGCGCAAGGTTGGTAATGTCCCGGCCGCTGATGGTTATCCTCCCTGCCGATGGGCGCTCGAAACCTGCAATCATTGTCAGTACGCTTGTTTTCCCGGAGCCCGAGGGCCCAAGAACAGAAACGAATTCGCCAGGCAATGCACGGATATCGACTCCGTCCACCGCGATCGTATCTCCGTAACTTTTCACCAGACCATCGAGATTTAGTGCTTCGCCAATCAATTGAATCCCCTTTTATTTTAGGTGCGTTCTAAGCAGATGCAGCGTTATTCTGATGTCCCAAGAGACAACATTTGAAATCAATGATATTCAGTCTTTGATGTCACATAGCCTTCGCAAAAGCTTAGTATTTGATTTTTGTGACATCAAAAATATGACGAGTCAACGTGCTTCGGAGGCAAAATGATTGAAAATTCACGTCAAGAGGGTGATGCAAACCTACCACACCAGAGAATGGGGAGTGCGGTCTATGATATCCTTCGTGAAAGGATGATCCGCGGCACCTACCCTCCAGGGTATAAGTTCACAGTGCGCGGCGTAGCTGGGGAACTCGACGTGAGTACAACACCTGCACGCGACGCCCTGAACCGACTGATCACTGAGTCTGCGCTCACCTTCTCCGGGCCAAAGACACTGGTGGTGCCTACGCTGACCAAAGCCCAACTGCGCGACATCACGGTAACGCGCATCGCGCTTGAAGGGGTAGCGGCGGAGTACGGTGCCAGGACCTTTGACGAGAAAACTGTGTCAAACCTTCAGGGAATTCAATGTCTTATAAACGCTAGCCTTGAGACTGGCCGCTATCATGACGCGCTCTGGCATAACAAGGAGTTTCATTTTGCAATCTACGAGTTGTCGGGCATGCCTGGTCTTTTGAGCATGATTGAATCGCTCTGGGTGAGGGTCGGTCCGACGCTTCTCAATCTTTATCCAGAGTATGCACAACACCGTCAGGGCGTTCAAAATCACATGGTAGCAATTGAAGCGTTGGCAGACCGGGACCCGACAGGCGTAAGGGCCGCTATTGAGAATGACATCCGGGAGGGTTACCGAAAACTGCGCTCCGCAGCACCCGACAGCCCGGAATAACAACTAAACCCCAAATTGACGTCACATATTGACTCTTCATATTTTTGTTGCAACAAAACTGTGAAGGACGGGTAAACTTCGTCCGTTTTTCTCCATGAAAGGATGAGGGTCAATGCAATCACACAGAAATGCTGTTCGTAACCCCGCAATCAAGCGGCAAAGGTCGATCGAGTTATTTGGCCGGGCCCAATCGGTTTTTCCGGGAGGAGTAACACGTTCAACTATCGAGCTAGATCCTCACCCGATCTTTTTGTCGTACGGACAAGGCGCGTACGTGACCGATATCGATGGTCATCGGATGCTCGATCTTAACAATAATTTCACGACACTGATCCACGGACACGCTTTCCCTCCAATAACCGAGGCTGTTGCTGAGTTGTTGCGGCTGGGAAGCTGTTTCGCAAATCCTATGACCCACGAAATCGATCTAGCAGAACTGCTGATCGGCCGTATTCCCGCAGTCGAACATCTGCGTTTTGTCGTCAGCGGGACAGAGGCTGTGATGTTCGCTATCAAGGCTGCGAGGGCGGCGACTGGTCGCGTCGCTATTGCGAGGGTTGAAGGCGCATATCACGGAGCTTATGACTGGGCTGAGGCTGGCCAGTCCGCATCGCAGACCACGCCTCGCGGCGCATATCTTGGAACGCCAGAAAGTGTTCTTGATGATGTGGTCGTCATTCAGTTCAACAACGTCCAGAATTTGGAACAGCAGGTATCAAAACACTCGGAGCGCTTGGCGGCCATCCTCATCGATCCGATGCCAAGTCGCGCGGGCCTAATACCACCTACGCCGGAGTTCATGAAAGCAATCAACGCCGTTGGCAAGCGCTACGGAATTGTCATCATAGCCGATGAAGTCCTCAACCTTCGACAAGGGCGTGCGGGTGCCTCCGCGCGGTACGGCCTTGAGCCAGACCTTGTCACAATGGGTAAGATCATCGGTGGCGGCTTTCCTGTGGGCGCAATAGGAGGCCGAATGGAAATCATGTCGGTGTTTGGCAAAACTGGAGGCAAACCAGTTGTGCCCCAAGGCGGTACTTTCTCGGCCAATCCGGTTTCAATGCTTGCGGGACGCCTTGCCATGGAAGCGCTGAACGAAGAGGCTTTCGAACATCTTGAACGCCTTGGCAATTTCGTGCGTGACGGGTTGAGTTCAAGGATCGCGCATCATGGTGCCGATTTGTGCGTCACGGGGGCAGCATCGCTTTTTCGCATTCACGCAAGGGCATCCGAACCCTCTTCGTTTCGCGAAAGCCTGCCGACGCCAGCGGGGGGAAATGCCCTGAAGATGCTGAGCCGCCACTTCTTGAGCAATGGCATCTTGATGCCACACGGAGCAGCGGCGTCGATTTCGACACCAATGACGGAAGAGGACATGCGCAACATCATCTCCGTCTTCGACGATTTCCTCTTAAACTTCAAAACGCATGCCGGGAAGGCAGCCTGATGGATACTACAGTTCTTAATAATACTGTCGCTGAACGAATCGCACATGCGTTGAAGCGCCATGGCGTCGAGGTCATATTTGGCCAAAGCCTTCCGTCCGCTGTCATACTTGCAGCTGAAAATATTGGCATTAGACAAGTATCTTACAGGCAGGAGAACATGGGCGGCGCTATGGCAGACGGCTATGCCCGGCGCTCCGGCAAAGTCGGGATTGTGGCCGCACAGAATGGGCCGGCTGCTGCACTGCTCGTCGCTCCGTTGGCAGAGGCACTCAAGGCAAGCGTTCCCGTCATTGCCCTTGTGCAGGATGTGGAGCGCGACCAGACCGATCGCAACGCTTTCCAGGATCTTGATCACATCAGTTTGTTCCAGTCGTGCACGAAGTGGGTTCGACGTTTGTCGGTTGAAGAGCGCGTAGAAGACTACGTCGATGCCGCTTTCACCGCAGCAACATCAGGTCGCGCGGGCCCTGCCGTCCTACTGTTGCCCGCAGATTTGCTTCGATCCGCAGACATTGCTTCATCAAAGGCTCGCCGGAAAAATCTTGGTCATTGGCCGCTGGATAGACCCCGACCTGCCGACAACGATCTCGACATTGCAGCGCAGGCGATCGCTGCCGCAAGAGCACCGGTCGTGATTGCGGGCGGCGGCGTGCACGCCTCCGGCGCTGCATCGCAATTGCGAATGCTCCAGGACGAGGGCTCTTTACCCGTCTTCACGACCAATATGGGCAAGGGTGCGGTGGACGAGTGGCATCCATTGTCCGCAGGCGTTTTGGCATCACTCGTAGGACCAAAATCACTAGGCCGACATACCGTCGAAATGGTTCGGGAGGCAGACCTTGTCGTTCTGGTCGGCACAAGGACCAACCAGAATGGTACTGACAGCTGGCGTCAATATCATCCAGATGCTGATATCATTCACATAGATGCCGATCCTCAGGAGGTCGGCCGGAACTACGAAGCAATCCGGCTCGTCGGCGACGCTCGCGAGACCCTTGCAGGTCTCCGTGAAAGGATCCAGCTTTGCGATCTGCATCTCAGATCGGAATCTCGCGAGGCATTAAGTAAGCGCATCCGCGCATGCTGGGAAAACTTCAACGCCGATCGTCAGGTTTTTTATGGCTCTGATGCAAGCCCGCTGCGCCCTGAAAGGGTAATGGCTGAACTTCAAAACATCCTCGACGAAAACACAACGGTTGTTGCGGACGCCAGTTATTCCTCAATGTGGGTTCTCGGTCAGTTGAGGGTGGCGTCGGAAAAAACGCGGATTATCACACCCCGAGGGCTTGCTGGCCTTGGGTGGGGCGTGCCGCTTGCAATCGGGGCAAAAGTCGCAGCACCACATTCCGATGTTGTTGCATTGGTGGGTGATGGCGGATTTGCACACAGCTGGGCCGAGCTCGAAACGCTGGTACGCATGCAAATTCCAATCGCCATTATCGTGCTCAACAACGGTATTCTCGGTTTTCAACGTGACGCGGAAACCGTGAAATTCGGCAAGTACACGACGGCGTGCCATTTCGCGGAGGTGGATCATGTCAAAATCGCACAGGCATGTGGATGTGAGGCAGTGCGGATCAGCCACACTGGGGAACTTGAAATTCAGATCAAAAAAGTCAGGGGTCGCAACGTTCCGTTGCTCATTGAAGTGGTCACAGATCCAGAGGCTCACCCAGCCATTTCCCTATTCGCGCAGATGGACAGCGCCGCATGATACAAAACAATAGAAACAGGGTGGCCGTCGTTGCCGGTGGAACCTCAGGTATTGGGTTGTCGGTTGCGCAGCATCTCCTCGGCCTTGGCCATAGGGTTGCATTGTTCGGACACACGGAGGGCGCGGCAGAAGCCGCGCGCTCCACTTTTCGAAGAGACATCGAGTCCAACAGTGCCATGATCAAATGCTGCGACGTGAGAAACCAGAGTGAGGTGAGGGGTTTCTTCAAGGATCTTGAGTACCAGTGGTCTGCTCCCGACATCCTTGTCTATTGCGCGGGCATCTCACCCAAAGGGCCGGATGGCTCGGCCCAGCCTTTTATGTCGATTGATCTGGACGAATGGAAGAATGTGCTCGACGTGAACCTGACTGGGGCCGTGCTGTGCTCCCAGTTGGCACTTCCCGGTATGGTGGCCAACGGTTTCGGGCGTATTGTGCTAATAGGGTCGCTCGCAGGGCGTACTCGACCGATGATTGCTGGAGCGGCCTACGCGGCCTCAAAAGCCGGACTTGGTGGTCTCGCCCGCGCGCTTGTTAGTGAATTCTCGTCAAACGGCATTACCGTCAATGTCGTCGCACCCGGACGCATTATCACGCCTATGGCGGGAAGCCGAACAAGCCAGGTTAATCTCGACGCAACAAAACGAATTCCGGCTGGACGAGCAGGAGAAAGCGACGAGGTTGCGGCGCTGGTGGGTTTTATCATCTCCGATGAAGCGGCTTTCATCAACGGAGCTATCGTTGACATCAATGGTGGCGAATACACACCCGCATAACGACCGAGCGATCAGCAGAACACAATTTTATGGGAGATGTACGTGCGTCACTCGCTCCTTATCCACACGACTGACCCCGAATTCTATCTCATTTTACGGTACATACTTGAAGAGGCGGGCCATATCGTGGATCTGGTACCCAATCTCGATGTTTTGCTGCACGCGACACCGCCTTCAGATGCGAAGGGTAACACAATCCTTCTCTGCCTTGCTGCAGATGATCTGCTCCGCACCTCTTCGCTGATAAAAAAAGAACGGCCAGACTTGCGTATTGTCGGTTTTCCTCTTGGAGACAAGCCAATCGACGAAGCGAACCTCGGCTTGTTTGACCATCTGGTGAAACGCCCTTTTAATCCGTTGGACCTACTCAACTCTCTACAATTCGGCGAAGTTTCAAAACCCACGTCAAAAAACCATAAAAGAGTGACGTTCGCGGATGTAGAAATCGACCTGGCGGCCATGCGTGTCCGCCGAGGGGATGCTGACATCACTCTCTCAGCATTACATTTCAGGCTGCTTGTGCATCTTGCGAAACACGCTGACAGGGTCGTCAGTCGTGACGAACTTATTGCGTGTTGTTGGCCCACCGGAGCGATCGTAGAACCTCGTACGGTCGACATCCATGTCGGCCGGATCAGGCAGGCGTTGAACCAGTCCGGCGCCAACGTGATCCGAACGGTTCGATCAATCGGATACGCCGCCGGAAACGGTCGATAAGCCTTATCGCGTCAATCGCGTGTCAGTGTGTGGAATACGGACGTCCAGAATCGAAAATCACTGTCTCTGCCGTCAAGGCGTGCATCAAGGGCACTGAATGCGACCGCAAGTGCTGCGTCTGCACCAAAGAGTTTGCATGCTGCGGATGCCATATCGAATGCATTATGATGCGTCGAGATCGCATCGCCGAGGCAGTTGGCGACGTTAGTACTGGTTCTAAATTGCATGTAACCTCCTACGAGCCTGGCGCAGGATCTTGAATAGCCGGGCGTTTGGCCTCGTTTCAGAGATGCAGGACTGTCAAACAGCTGCACGTTCGCCCCTGGCAAACCATCGCGGTTACAGAATTTTCCACCCCCATATCATGACGGTGGAAAGTCGCGCTATTGATGTCACAAAAATATATTCAAGATCAAGTCAATAAGACAAATTATGCTGATTTCTTCTACTTTCCCTCAGCGATATAGCATTGTAACCATCTTTTGTATGATTTTTGTGACATCATAAATGCCTCTCAATGCCAGATATCGCGGAGCTGGAATGCAACAAAATTTCGATACGGCCACAGCAGTCGCCATCATCACGCGAAGTGCTGATTACTTCGCTATCCTCAAGCATATTCTATCGACGGAGGGCATCAGAGCAGTGTTGTGCAACGAAACGGACGTAGACATTAGATGTGCAGATCCGGATATCGTTGGACTTATCATCGATGTAGATGCCGATGGCGAGGACGCGAGCATGATTTGTCACCGCATAAAATCCAGCGTGTCAGGGAAAAGCCTGCAAGTTCTCGCAGTCATACCCAACGGGCAGACAGAGACATATTTGGCCCTCATGCGCGCAGGGGCGGACCAGTGCTTGATACGTCCTTTCTGGCCGCCGCATCTTCTTACGTTTCTCAAGGGCATCAATCCTGCTCAAACGGATCGATCAATGCCGCTGTCAGACGCTCGCTTGAAGCTCGGAGACATCGAGCTTTGGCCAGAGCGTAAGCGCGCGACGGTCAACGGAGCAGAACTCCTCCTTGGTCCGATTGAATTCAAGCTCCTCGAACATCTACTCACCGACCCAGGGAGGATATTCAGTCGCGACGACTTGATTGCGGCGGCGTGGCCACAGGAAGTCTACGTGCAACCAAGGACTGTCGACGTTCACATTGGCCGCATCAGACGGCACCTCAAAAAGGCGACGGGATCAAATGTGATCCGGACCGCTCGCTCCAGCGGTTACGCAATCGAGTTGGTAAAAGGAGACGAACCTGCTGCTCATATGATTTGATGACAACAGCCTTCACAAAGATTTCTCATAATATTCTGCAACCGTTTGTTGATCAATTTGTCCATTTGCCGATCCTGCCGTCATCCGTTTCGATCAAGGATCACAGAAATGTCCACCGATGAAGAGCTTCTTACTGCGCACCGAAACACAGCTGGCCTTATAAGTCACGCGGAAGGGTATTTCACCGCCGCGCATCATCAGGGACTAATGGCACTCTATGCTCAGCCGCGGCCGGGCAGGGAGGTCGATATCGTTTTCGATGGCTTTGACGCTAAACGGGTAACCGATTTCGTTCGGTGTTCTTATCTTGGACTCGACAATCATCCAATGGTGGTTGATGGAGCGATTGAAGCGCTGCGGGAATACAGGGCCCTGCATTGGTCTTGCGCGAGAACCCGGCTCAATTTCGCGATACTTCGTGATCTGGAGTTGACGCTTGCGGACCTTTTCCAGGCAAGGATCATAACCTATACCACGGTCTTGGCGGCAAACATGGGTGCACTACCCATTGTCGCTTCGGGCCATCTTACGGGTGGGGTCAGGCCGCTCATGGCCTTCGATCGGCACGCACATGCGACACTCGCGTTCCACAAGGGTACCATCGCGCTGGAGACGCAGGTCCGCACGATAGGACATAATGACCTAAATATGCTGGAAGATCTTTGCAAGACGAACAAATCTGTCGCCTACATTTGCGATGGCGTCTATTCCATGGGCGGAAATGCACCGATGCACGATTTGCTCTCCTTGCAGGATCGATATGGCCTTTTCCTCTATATTGACGACGCTCACGGGATCTCGATATGGGGGAAACAAGGCGAGGGTTTTGCCCGGTCACATTTCGGCAGCGATCTCGGCCCGCGTACAATCATTGCAGCATCTCTGGGAAAGGGGTTTGGCGCCTCCGGCGGGATGCTGATGCTGGGCACGGCGCGGCAAGAAGAACTCTTCAGACGTTTTGCCGTAGCGCACGCATTTTCTGCATCACTCAACGTCGCGTCAATCGGCGCGGCGCTTGGCTCGACCGCAATCCATCGCAGTGGTGAGCTCGCCGAGCGGCAAAGCGCCCTCAGGTCGAACATCGAGTTGCTGGACTCGCTTTTGCGCTCAAAACAGGCGGGCGCATCATTGCCTATCCGCACAGTCGATCTTGGTTCGGAGGAACGAGCCGTGGCTGTCACGAGAGGACTACTGGATCGGGGCATCTACGGTTCCGCTATCTTTTTCCCTACCGTTGCAAAGGGAAGGGCAGGAATTCGTGTTTGTGTTACCGCGGACCATACGACCGAACAGGTCCACGATCTGTGCGCGGCCCTATCTGATGCTTTGGATTTTCAATCGGAGGGGTAGCTGAGAGAGGGCACCTTGCGTCGGATCAGCGAGGCTGCTCTCGTGCAGCCTACCGACAACACCCTCATACCAGTGGCGGCTATGGACGTTACAAATTTGCGGAGAGAGGTGATGGGTATGCATTTGTTGTTTGTGACGTGTCATGTAAACTACTGATCTGATGTTTGAAACCAGTTCTTGCCATCGCAGAAAAAGATCTATTACCGACGATGAAAACAACGATTGACCACATTCCTCCACAAAAACAGCGGCAGCTTTCGAAAGCTCTGGAAATCCTCCACGAGGAGTTCGAGGACGCATTGAAGGACGCGACCGCAGACTTCAAGAAACGCGGTCGGATCCTGAAAATCATATTGTTCGGATCCTATGCCAAGGCTACCTTCGTGGATGAACCCTTCACATCGAAAGGGTACAGATCCGATTTCGACATTCTCGTGATCGTCAACAACCGCAAGCTTACGGACTTAGCAGAGTACTGGCACAAAGCGGAAGACAGACTGATACGGGATAAGGAAATAGAATTACCGGTTCAGTTCATCGTGCATTCGCTGCGCGAAGTGAATACCTCCCTGAAGGAAGGTCATCATTTCTTCTCGGATATTCGCAAGGAAGGCATTGTCCTTTACGAGCTGAATGACGAACCGCTGGCTGAACCAACGCAACTCGAACCGAGTGAGCGGCTAAGGATGGCAAGCATTCATTTCGAGAAGCGGTTCAAGGTCGCTACCAATTTCGCGCTGCTTTCCAAGCAGGCTTTGCGAATTGATATGATGAACGAAGCGGCATTTCTCCTGCACCAATCGCTTGAACAAGCCTACTCTAGCGTTCTTCTTACGCTAACGAACTATGCCCCAGCATCTCACAATCTTAAAATCTTGCGTTCTTTCGCCGAGGAACAGGACCGCCGTTTGGCGGAAGCTTTTCCACGCGAGCACCACCGGGAACGAGCGGCGTTCAATGTCATCAACGAAGCTTATGTGAAGGCACGCTATTCGAACCATTACAAAATCAGCACGGAGGCACTCGAATGGCTAGGCGAGCGCACCGCAGTTTTACTTGCTCTGGTGAACGTCGTTTGTAGCGATCATGTCTCTGCACTCCAACAGGCCGCAGATAAGACGAACTGACCAAAAGTTCCATAAGATATATTATGCAATTTTAGATTTATTCTAAAGTGAGTGTTATAACGAGCTTTGAGTGACTCGCGTGGCCTGTTTCACCTAATCACCGAAACGGAGTGAAAAATGCAGCACTGGCTGGACAAGCTGACCGATCTTGCGGCTATACACGGCAACGAAAGCATCCTAACGCAGGGCCTTTCTGACCTCACCCAACATTACGGCTTCACGGCTTACGCCTATCTCCACATCCAGCATAAGCACAGCATCGCAGTTACCAATTATCATCACGAGTGGCGGTCGACCTATTTCGAGAAGAATTTCGACAGGCTCGATCCCGTCGTCAAACGCGCGCGGTCAAGCAAGCAGGTTTTTACTTGGTCTGGCGAACGGGACCGTGCAAGGCAATCGAAGGAAGAGCGCACCTTCTACGCGCGTGCCGCCGATTTCGGCATCCGGTCCGGGGTCACCGTTCCGATCAAGACTGCCAACGGCTCTATGTCGATGTTCACTTTGGCGTCGGAAAGGCCGGAGATCGATCTCAACCGTGAGATCGACGCGGTCGCAGCGGCTGCGGCCGTTGGACAACTCCATGCCCGCATTTCGTTTCTCCAAACCACTCCGACCGTGGAAGATGCCGCCTGGCTCGATCCGAAAGAGGCGACCTATCTCAGATGGATTGCTGTCGGCATGACGATGGAGGAGATTGCTGACGTGGAGGGCATTAAATACAACAGTGTCCGTGTCAAGCTCCGCGAGGCTATGAAGCGCTTCAATGTTCGAAGCAAAGCCCATCTTACCGCGCTCGCAATTCGTAGAAAGCTGATCTGAAAGACCGGTGGCCGACCCCGCTCGATCTTTTTCGCATCAGGCTTGACCCAAATCGGGATCATTTCGCGGCCATCTTGGGAATGTACCCGAGAACGCCCAGGAGCGTGTTGACCGCACTCATCTGTGCATGCATCTCGATCATTGCTTCAATGTATTCGAGATGCTGAACCCCGCCATTGGCTTTTCCTGTCCTGTAGTCCTCCGGCAAAGCCTGGAACAGCTGATCCGCCTTCTCCAAGAGCTGCCTGTGCAGCCGAATGGCATTGATGGTCAGCCTCTCGACGTCTGCCGTTGCGAGGCCACCCGTCAGACCGATCACCGGGCGCAGATTACATGTGTCCACTTCTAAGTCTTCCGATTCCATTTGTGATCCAACCCTTGATATTGTCTGCGGTTCGCCCCCGCACACGTTAATCTTCGAGAGGTTTCCAAACCCTTGGGACAGCGCGTACTACCTTGTCCGCCCTCATAGAATGTGGATATCTTTTCCGATAGGGCGATGGACGAACAATCGCCGTGCAGATCTGCAGATACGGAAGTGTCAGCGCTTTGCGTCAATACCGGACAGGTCGATCCTGATGCCTGCTGTGTTGGGATCGGATGCCAAAGCCTCGGCTGGCACGTCGGGCTTGACGTCATTTTCTGGAAGGCCAGATTGTGTGCCTTTGCCTTCGCGCCTGACCGGCCCTGGCTGGGCGAGCTCTATATTACCCGGATCTTCTGCGCGAAACACTGCCATTCCCTCGAAATATCCCGTCTGCCAGGCGATGATCGCATCGTTGAACACTTGCGGTAGAACATCGCTGGCCGTCGGATACCCATACCATTTGGTGACAATACGGTAGACCTTGGCGAACAATGCAGTGCCCATGCGAATGTTCTCGCAAGCATCGACCAAGTCCGGCTTCATCTGGCCCGCCTCCACGACGCCGAGCCCAGCGGGATATTGTGTGATCCCGACGCGAACGGTATTGCGACCGAGGTTGTCTCGGATAAGCGCCAACGACTCCTCCGCTGTCCTCGGCGCGGGTACGAGCACCACTCGGTAGCCTGAGCGAACCGTTACCGACAACGGATCCTGCGACCCTGCCCGCTCGATGAACTGTTCAACGATCGCCGGTTTCAGGCCGCGATCACTGCATTCCTTGATGAGGGCGGCATCGACCATCGCGATTATCTCCTTATGTATTGAACGCCGTGACGACGGGCAACCCGAACAGTTTTGCCCAAGCCATCACGCTGGCGTTCTGAATGGCGACGATCGACGTTCCCGCGGTCCACCATCCGTTGCCCGGGGCAACGATTGCGGTGGGGGAATGCAGCACCGAGTGCAGGACCGGCCAAAGGAGGAGCTGTTCGTAGCAGATCAGCACGGCAAGCTTCTGGCCGTCGCTTTGCACAACTGGATTGCCGAAGAGGTTGGCGCGGGCTCCATCGCCCTGCCCGGTCCATACCCGCCATGGCTGCCACATGGAGACCGGGACCGGCATGCGTTGACGATAGAGAATGCGTGCTTCATCAGCCGAAATCGCCACCATGACATTGTCATAGCCGCCCGGATCGATGACATCAGCGCCGGCGATCACAGTGAGTGCCGAGCCTCGCAAGCCTTGGCTCCAGAGCTTTGCCAAGGTCGGCGTCCAGAAGCCCAGTGCACTTTCGGGAAGAACGATGAACCGGGTTTTCTCTCCCACATCCGTTAGCACCGTTGCGATCAGGTCACGGTGATAGTCTAGCGAGCCGTCTCGTCCGAGGCGCTCGCCCTGTTCGAGGTCGACGCCCTTCCATCCCTCGGGTATATCAGGTGATGTCCATGTAGCGGCGGACCAGAGCCACAATCCTCCCAGGACGATGGCGGTTGCTGGCCAATATCGCGATGTCATCATCGCGAGGCCGGCTGTCGTCGCGACCAGCCCCCACCATCCCCATCCCGGAAAGAGCACACCAGTAGCGGTGAGCGGATGTGCCCAGCCGGTGATGCCGAAGGGCGGCAGTCCCATGAGCATCACCGCCGCCAGATAGCGCGCCGCCATTGCCATTCCCGTTCGACCTTCTCCCGGAGACTTGCCTTCCGGTCGCCCCTTCCAGAGCACCGCATGCACGCCGGCGAAGGAGAGTGAAGCAGCTGTCCAGAGCAGAAGTCCAGGCCAGAGATCGGCGCCATAGAAGTTGGCGACGCCCTGCGGCAGCCCACGCGAGGCAGCCAGAAAATATCCGGCCGACACGAGCACCGCCATCAGCCGCGACGGCGACATCGCCCAGAGCGTCGGGAACAACACAGCGACAGGAAGGGCCAGCACATGACCGCTCCAGGCAGTCCAGCCGCAAGCGACGGATACCGCAATGAGCAGGCAGGAACGCCACCAGTTATGGTTCGAACGTGAGGACCGGCCGCGCCAGGCCGAGAAGGCCCGTGTCGGGAACCGGCCCAAAGTACCGACTATCATAGGAGCTCGCAAATGATGAGTGAAGAAACAGATTTCTCAGTGGCACGATGCCGGTTTTGAACGGTGTGATCGGCCTGCCTTCTCCATCGCTCGCGCGAACGATCGATGAGGCAAGAGGCGTGCGATCGACAGTGATATTCCCGCCGATTTCGACATGCTGTCCGGGAAGTGCCACCACTGTCTTGATCAGCGGCGCATAGCCACCAGGGCAGAGGCCACGCCTGACATAGCCGCGGTGCCGTGCCTCCTCGAATGAGGCGGTCGCCGGTGGGCAGATGAACACGAGATCGCCGGCCTCGACCCGACGCTGCAGGGTCACGATACGCCAGAGCCCAAGCGGCTCGCTCGGCGTCAGGTTCAACCGAAAGCCGCCGAAGTATGCGATTGCCGCCAGAGCGGCGATCATCCCGCTCAAGCCGGCCGGGAATAGGAGAACGCGCCGCCTCATTGTTTCATCACCGGAGTCTGGCGCTGGGCGAGATGCAAATCTTCGGCCTGCCGCAAGGTCTGGACGGTGCGCTCGTGAGCACTAAGCTGCTGAGCCGTGCGCATAACCGGCCAGGCTTCTTTCAGCCGCTCCTTCAGGTCTGCCTGCATTCCGTCGGAGAGTTTGTCGAAGAGTTTTCCGGACGGTTCACGCGCGGCATTGGTGAGCAGTGTGCGTTCCCCGAACCGCTCAGTGACGGCCTGGTTGAACCCGTCGATCTCAGTCTTGGTTTCGCGATTACTGAGTGCATAGGCCATGGCCGCCGGCAGATCGTTGCGGTCGATCGCATCACGCACACGCTCCAGCACCAGATGTGCTGCCGGCGACAATGCTGGGATGTCGATCGACACGCGCTGACGCAATACCTGCTCGTCAGCCCGCAGCCGCTGCGCGGCGGTCTCGCGCATCCTCAGATACTGCTCAAGATCGCGCTTCAAGGCCGGAACATTGAGGTCTGCGACACGGCGGTCCTCGCGCTCAGTCTTGCTGGCAAGAATGCCGGTCTTGCCCCTTAGCGGTCCGATCGACGCCGGGGCGGTCGTCAGCGTCTGAAGCGCCAGTTTGGCCGTTTCCTTATCCACTAGCACCGCATCGAAGTTCATCGCCCGGAAGGCGGCCTCGGGATCGGCAAAGACGTAGGCAAAACGGGTCGAAACCTCTTCCCATTGTCGTCTGAGGGTTGGATCGGTGTCGAGCTTGTTCTCTACAGTGTCTTCAACGGAACCGGAAAATGTCTTGATGCCTGCGACCATGGGCACGGCCTCCATCGTTTGGGTTTTTAAGGGGTGGTGCAGACCGAGACGCTCTGCAAAGTCTGCAAGGCGCTGGCCGAGATCGACCAATTTCGTCTTTTGGCGCAGCGTCCAGTCAAGCCGGTCGCGGACAAGTGTGCGGGCCACCTGGATGATGTTGAGCCCGCGACTTTCCGCAAACCGCAGCGCCTCGCGGTAAAGCTTTCCGCGCTCGTAATCGAGCGTGGTCTCCTTAGCATTTTTTCGGGAGAATAACTTGGCCAGGCCGCCGTTAAAGGCGAAGGATCGCGTCCCATAATAAAGCTGCAGATCCTCGCGATGGCGGGTCATCGCCACATAGGTCAGATGCCGGTCCAGCGAGAGACTTGCCAACACCTTCACGCGGTCGACGGTCGCGCCTTGGCTTTTATGGATCGTGGTGGCGTAACCATGATCGAGATTGCTGTAAAAGCGTTGCTCGACGATGACCTGCCGGCGCTGATCACCTTCTCCGACGACAGCAACGATCCTGTTCGGTGCGGCCTCAGTGACATGAGCGATCATGCCGTTCTTGACGCCGAGCGAGGTCTCGTTCTTCAAGAAGACGATCTGGTCGCCTGCATCGAACTGGCGAATACCGTCAGCCGTCTTGAAGACGTGGCCATCACCCACAATGCCGCGCTCGACCAGTTTTTCGCGGGCCATGACGTTCAGCATGCGGACATCGCGGCGCAGATGCGCGAGGATGAGCGCGGTCTTCGCCGGATCGTAGCTATGGTTCCAGTCAGCGATCAGGCTCTCGACTGCTTCCGCCTTCAAACGCTCGCCGGTAATCCTGGCATTTGAATTGTAGGCGGCCAGCGCCCTTTCGACATTCCCCCGCGCCAGATCAAGCGACGCTTTACGCATCCAGTCCTCGCGCTGGCGATAGATCGTCTCGAGTTCGGCATAGCCGATGCGGTCGACAATGGCGCGGAAGGCAGCACCCGCTTCGATCGGCTGCAACTGTTCGGGGTCACCGACCAGGACGATCTTGGCACCGGACCTGACCACGGCATCGACAAAGCCCGCCATCTGTTTTGATGCGACCATGCCCGCCTCGTCCATGACGAAGACTGTCTTCTCATTGAGAACGTCACGGCCACGGTTCCAGCGCAGTTCCCACGACGCAAGCGTGCGGCTCTGGATCCCGGCTTCCTTTTCCAGCCCCTCCGCTGCCTTACCAGCCAACGCGCCACCGACCACACGATATCCGGCCAATTCCCACACCTCGCGGGTTGCCTTCATCATCGTGGTTTTGCCGGCGCCGGCGCGTCCAACCACGGCGGCGATCCGAGCGGGACCGGCGATCCGCTCGATTGCGGTTTTCTGCTCGCCAGACAACCGCTCATGCCGCCGGAACGTTGCGTCCAGAGCAGCTTCAGAGACAGCATGACCGTCCCGGTTCGACAGCCAGATTGCCTGCCGCACCATCGTCGCTTCCAGCCGGATCATCCCCCGGGTCGAATAACGGGCCGGCACCTTTTCTCCGGTCGCGAACTCGATCGTGTCGCGCTGCAAACGCAAGACTTCCGGGTTCAGGATGATGCGTAACATCAGCTGCTGAAAAACAGCCGGGTCATCGACATAGCGATGCAGAACCTTGGCGACATCGCGTTCATCGAAGACGCTCTTCTCTCGCATGATCAGATCGAGCACGATGGCTGGATTGTTCAGAATGCGGCGGGTGTTTTCCGACCGCCGCTCTTCGTTCAAATCCATGCGCTCAAGCTCTGGCCGGACGCCCTGTTCCCGCGCCTTGCGCTCGATCGCCTTGGCACCAACGCCGAGATGGATCGTCGGCTCGAGGTCGATCCCCTGCTTATCGTAGGAACGGCCGTCGATCTTGAGATCGATGCCGCCAAGCGCCAGGTGATGGTTCAGCCGCTCGAACCATCCATCGCGTAAGGAATTGAAGTCGTCGGTCGAACCCGCCCAGAGCTGATAAAGGATTTTCCCGGACTTGGTGCGGACCGGCTGGCCGTCCTCGCCGATGACCGCCACCTTCTTCGATCCGAACCCGTCCTCGGTCAGCGGGCGCAATGTGGTCATCAGGTGGATATGCGGATTGCCGGGATTGTCATGGTAAACCCAGTCGGCAACCATGCCCTTGGCGAGGATATGTTTTTCCACAAAATCCCTGACCAGGGCGATGTTTTGCTCGTGCGTGAGCTCCAGCGGAAGAGCGATTGTCAGGTCCCGGGCAAGCTGCGCATCGGAGCGCTTTTCGAACGCCTCGACCTTGTTCCAGAAGGCTTCCGAAGCTCCGGCGACAGAGCGGTCGCCGATCATCGCGCGGACCCATTTAGGGGCATCGGCCGGGAGCAGAAATTCCTCATGCACAAGCCCCTGTTTGCGGGTGTAGTCTATAGTACGGGCCTCGCGCTCGTATTCCATCTTCGCGCAGTGCCGGTAGGCCGCAGACAGCACCACGCTGCGGCCGCCGCCGCGGCTGACGATGCTGGCTGAGAAATGGGCGATGGCCACGGCGCAAGAAACTCCCTGTTCGAACTGCGTTCGTCAGGAGTGGTGGTCACCACGCGGCCCCCGAACCGGGGTCTTGAGCAAGCACGTCGCATCGCGACGTATAATTGCGCCCTTGGATCCGCTCCTTCGGAACGGCGGGATCATCCTCCAAAGTGTCGGCCGTGACGACGTGCAAATCTGCACATTCCTTCGGACGTGCTTTTGCGGGAATCTTGCAGCGTCTCAAACGACGCAAAATTTCCAGGGAGATGCGACCGGAATGAAGAAACCATCATCGAAGATCAGGGAAGAAATTGCCAGACTGCAGGATCAGTTGAGACAAGCAGAAACACGCGAGGCCGAGCGCATCGGCCGTATCGCGCTGAAGGCAGGACTTGGTGAGATCGAGATCGAGGAAAACGAACTACAGGCGGCGTTCGAGGAGATTGCAGGGCGGTTTCGCGGAGGTAATGCCGCTTCGACCGGAAAGAAAAATGCAGGTAACGGTAGGACCGCAGGCGAGACGGTCACGACGATCGAAACTGGCGCGCCTGCGGGCAGGCCTGGTGAGGCTTGAACGCATGGCCCGCACGATGACGGCTGACGCACGCAAAAAAGACACCCGCGAAAAAATCGAACTCGGTGGCCTGATCGTCAAGGCAGGACTGCGCTACGAGAAGCGGGTACTGCTGCTGGGCATACTGATCGATGCAAGCCGCCGCATCAGAGGCGACGATGCCGAGCGATCGCGCCTGACAGTGATAGGAGCGGAGGCGTTCGACCGTGAGGGCGAGTAGACTGGTCCTAACTGCCTTCCCGGCCACAACGATGATCGCCGTGGTGGTTTTTATGCCGGGGATCGAACACTGGCTGGCCGCGTTTGGGAAAACCGCGCAGGCCAAGCTGATGCTCGGGCGGATCGGCCTCGCGCTGCCCTATGCGACCGCGGCTGCTATCGGCACGATCTTTCTGTTCGCGGCGAACGGGACAGCGGCTATTAAGGCGGCAGGATGGGGGATCGTCAGCGGAAATGGTGTGGCAATCCTCATCGCGGTGCTACGTGAGGGGGTTCGCCTGGCCGGGATCGCTGGTGACGTGCCAGCAGGACAGTCCGTGCTCGGATACGTGGACCCCGCAACGATGCTTGGCGCATCGACAATGTTCCTCGCCGGCGTCTTCGCACTGCGCGTCGCGATGAAGGGGAACGCCGCCTTTGCCAAAGCCGCACCACGGCGGATCGGGGGAAAGCGAGCGGTGCATGGCGAGGCCGACTGGATGAAAGTGCAGGAGGCCGCAAAACTTTTCCCCGATCCCGGTGGCATCGTCGTCGGTGAACGGTATCGTGTCGATCGCGATAGCGTTGCGGCGGTGTCGTTCCGCGCCGATGATCCGTCGACCTGGGGCGCGGGAGGCAAGAGCCAGCTCCTATGCTTCGACGGCTCGTTCGGCTCCTCGCATGGCATCGTCTTCGCCGGCTCCGGCGGTTTCAAGACGACGTCGGTCACGGTCCCGACCGCGCTAAAGTGGGGTGGTGGACTCGTTGTCCTCGATCCATCGAGCGAGGTCGCGCCGATGGTATCGGAGCATCGCCGCAAGGCTGGCCGGAAGGTGGTCATTCTCGATCCCTCGGCGTCAGGCGTCGGCTTCAACGCGCTCGACTGGATCGGGCGACGTGGCAGCACGAAAGAAGAGGACATCGTCGCCGTCGCAACCTGGATCATGACCGACAATTCGCGCTCGGCGTCTGCCCGCGACGACTTCTTCCGGGCATCGGCGATGCAGCTCCTGACGGCCCTCATCGCAGACGTATGCCTGTCCGGTCACACGGACGAAGAAGACCAGACGCTGCGCCGTGTGCGTAAGAACCTTTCGGAGCCTGAACCCCAGCTACGGGCGCGCCTGACAAAAATCTACGAGCAGTCGGAATCGGGCTTCGTGAAGGAGAATGTTTCGGTCTTCGTCAACATGACACCCGAGACCTTTTCTGGCGTCTACGCCAATGCGGTGAAAGAAACCCACTGGCTGTCCTATCCGAACTACGCCGCGCTCGTCTCAGGCGACAGTTTCTCGACCGACGATCTTGCCGATGGCGGGACAGACATCTTCATTGCGCTCGATCTGAAGGTACTGGAAGCCCATCCGGGATTGGCCCGTGTGGTTATCGGATCGCTGCTCAATGCCATCTACAATCGAAACGGCGATGTGAAAGGTCGCGCTCTCTTCCTGCTCGACGAAGTCGCCAGGCTCGGCTATCTGCGCATCTTAGAGACCGCACGGGATGCCGGACGCAAATACGGCATCACTCTGACGATGATCTTCCAGTCCATCGGCCAGATGCGCGAGGCCTATGGCGGTCGGGACGCGACGAGCAAATGGTTCGAATCCGCGTCGTGGATCTCGTTTGCCGCGATCAACGACCCTGATACTGCCGACTACATCTCGAAACGCTGCGGCGATACGACGGTAGAGGTCGAACAGACAAACCGCTCGTCAGGGATGAAGGGATCGTCGCGCTCACGTTCCCGGCAGCTCAGCCGCCGACCGCTGATCCTGCCGCATGAAGTGCTACGCATGCGCAGCGACGAGCAGATCGTGTTCACATCGGGCAATCCGCCGCTCAGATGTGGACGCGCGATTTGGTTCAGACGCAAGGACATGAGCGCGTCCGTCGGAGAAAACCGCTTTCACAGCCGAGCCACAGAAGGGATGAAGAGCTATAAGGCCGTTCCGACGACAGATACTGAGGAGACATGACATTGAGATTTTGTACGGCTATTGCAAGACTATCCCTCTTCGCCGTTGGCATCCTTGCATTTGTTGCCTTAGCGTCGCCAAGCAGCGCAAGTGAAACCTTCTCGATGTGTAATGGCGGCCATAGGATCACCTGCGTGGTGGATGGTGATACGTTCTGGTTTCGAGGTGAGAAGATCAGGATCGCCGACATCGACACGCCGGAGCTCAGCCCGCCAGGATGCCAGCGCGAACGCGAGCTGGGCCTTGCGGCAAAACAGCGTCTGCTCGAGATCCTCAATTCAGGTCCGCTCTCGTTCAAGACGACCGCCAGGGATGAAGATCGCTTCGGTCGCAAGGTCAGGATCGTCTACCGCGAGCGACGATCGGTCGGCGATATTCTCGTCGCCGAAGGCCTAGCCCGGAAGTGGGAAGGATCACGACGGAGTTGGTGCGAATGAAACGGACCACGACAGATCAAAGTTGTGAATCGATAATGCCCGACCGATTCAAAACTCTCATTGGACGGCGGAATCCGAACGCGCGATTCTGCTCTTATGATCAAGCAGCCCTACCACCTCTACGTCGAGCGTATCGCGCCGGAAAAAAATATGGCGCGGTTTTACACGCTCGCCGTTCAGCCGACATTGTTCGGCGATGTCTCGCTTGTACGCGCCTGGGGGCGGATTGGAACGCGCGGACAGCAGATGGTGCATCTGTTCGATAATGAGAGCCAGGCCATCAACCTGTTCCTCGACGTGCTTCGCGAGAAGCGCAAACGAGGTTATCGGCCAAAACGACCTGTGGACATCAAGCGGATCTGACACTCGTCTTCATCATCGCCGATGACAACTTGGTCAGAAGCTGACACGGATTTTATCTTTGATAAGAAGATGAGGAATTCCATGACCACCACCAACGAAATCGCCGACAAGATCGCAGCTGACAACGGCCTGACCAAGGTTCAGGCCAAGGGCATCGTAGAATCCGTCTTTCAGGCTATCGCCGATGCTGCAGGCTCCGACGCTGAAACGTCGATCCCAGGCTTCGGAAAGTTTAAGGTGAAGGCTTCGCCTGAGCGCGAGGGTCGCAATCCGGCGACCGGAGAGAAGATGACGGTCGCCGCATCGAAGAAGCTGACCTTTGCGCCTGCCAAGGCGCTCAAGGATGCGCTGAACAAGTGATCCCTGACGTGGAGAGCCCCGCCTTGGCGGGCGGGGCATCCAGTCTCAGTCCCGGTTCGACCGGGACCAGATGAGAGAGAGACCTTCCTCGCCTTCGACCTCGATCAGCGTTGCGTAGATCGGGGCCGGGAAGCTCGGGTCGTCGAGCTTGACGGAGAGGTAGTCGCGACCTTCGTTCGAGGTCTTCTTCCAGGCTGCGCCGAATTCCGTGGCTCCCGCGAGGATGCGGTAGTCAGGGCCTTTGTCGGAAGTTCGCTCGACGGTGCGGATGGTTGCCTTGACGTTGAGGTTGAGGGTCTTGATGGTGCCGGAGAAGCCGTTGCTGGAAGCGGTGAAAAAGCCCATGGTTGCCATTGTCGTATTCCTTTTCGGTTGTTCGGGCCGCGTCCATCGCGGCCTCGATGGCAGTCGATTGGACCAGAGGCGATCGGCCTGCACCTGAAAGGCCGAAACGGAGTGGAGGACGGCCAGGAAAAGGCTTTCTTGTCTCGCGAGGAATGGGCGCTTCAGCGCACAGGGGAAGAAAACGACCCGGCCGTTGCGGATGCCGATCGAGCAGAGCATCGCGAGGCGGTCTTTGGTCAGACATGCCCCATCGAGACCGCAGTGGACGTGCCAGCTGGCGGATCAAGGGATACACATTGGCATCATCGGGTGGCGACCAATGGGAATGGATGCATAGCGCCCACAAGCCCCAAACACTTGATCGAAGCCAACGACTGGATTTGGGAGGTTCCCGGGAACGCTGCATTGCTTCTTCGCGCTGTTGGTTGTGGTACCATGCCTGGATGGGTGACAAGACTGAGACTTGCTCACTCCCCCACTCCCAGCTTCAGATAGACCACACCCTGGACCAATCAGGGCTTCAAGCCGCTCGAAGTTTTCCGCCGTGCAACCGGTTCCTTAAAGTCACCAACGGCCAGATCGCGAGGAGCAACCTGGCCGCAAATCGACTTTACCAATTTTAGTTCTGGCTTTGTTTGACATCCGCAAGCGGCGCGGCTTCACCCTCGAGCGCATGGCATGCGCCGGGCCATGCACCTTCATCCGCTCCCAGCCGTTGACTAAAATAGAATGTCAGCGATGATCTTTGCAAACCCACCCGGTTTCGATGCGGTCATGGCGAGTATTGAAGCACTCGAGGAGGCTGTCAACGCGGCCAAGTAGTCGATCAGCGGCCTGCAAAAAATCTCGGTGCAACTATCATGGTATTGGAGGTTGCCGGTCAGGCAAACGGACGGTAAAAAGCCTACTGCGGGTCAAGTGGCTGCAGGACATTAAAAGGAATTCTTATGCCTACCGGTACAGTAAAATTTTTCAATGACGACAAGGGATTTGGCTTCATTACGCCTGAGAATGGTGGAACGGACGTGTTCGTTCACGTATCTGCCTTGCAGCAAGGTGGGTCGCTGAGAGAAGGTGACAAGGTCACTTTCGAAGTTGGCCAGGACCGGAAAACTGGAAAATCGAAGGCTGAGAACGTTAGCGTGCTCTGACCTGCGGTCCGCGAGACCAGCCAGACCGCTGAATAGCGGCAAGCTGTTCTCGCCCTATGGGGCTCAATGAAAGTTCCGGCTTTTCACGTTCAGAGTATCGATGTGCAAGTCCCGCACGAAGATGTCTCGCGCCTCTGGCACCGGCTTCGGTCGGTCGCGAGAATCTCCACCACCAGCCGATCCGTGAGCGAATTCGTCTCCGCGTCCTGATGGTGACTTAAACACGACGTCCATGTCAGCCAAGCCGGAGAGGTCGGCAGACAGGTCGAATAGCTGCTGGGCGACCAAGTGCACGACCTCCCCTTCCCGCTGGATTCGTCCGTTGATTGCCATCATCGATGCACCCAGCACGACACGGCGCCGCTTCTCGAACAAACTCGGCCAGACGACGACGTTCGCGGGACCCGTCTCGTCCTCGATCGTCAGGAACATCACCCCCTTGGCACTCCCCGGCTTTTGTCGCACCAGAACGAGACCTGCGGTGTAGACCCATCGCCCGTCGCGGGCCGACATTGCGTCTTCGCATGTCACCATGCTGCGTTTCGCCAAGCTCTCCCGCAAGAATGCCATTGGATGTTCGCGCAGCGTCAGGCCGAAGTGTCCGTAGTCCGCAACCACGTTATGGCCTTCGGTCATCTGCCGGAGCTCGACCTCAGGCTCCGCCTGCTCAGCGATCGATTTCTGCTCGCGGTCCGCAGCCGCTGCAAACAGCGGCAAGGGTTCGTCACGCAGGGCTTTTATCGCCCAAAGCGCATCGCGCCGTTCAAGCTGAAGCGATGGCCGGAAGGCGTCTGCCTCTGCAAGCTCGACCAGGGACGCAGCAGGAACACCGGATCGCCGCCACATATCATCGACGGAACCGAAACCGTCGTTCATGCGCGCGGCAACGATCCGGGCCGCGTCCGACGCTGCCAGGCCCTTTACCATTCGCATCCCCAGGCGCACGGCATGGCGATCGGTATTTCCGATCCGCTCCAACGTGCAGTCCCAGCGGGATCGATTGATGCAGACAGGCCGGATCTCAACGCCGTGGGCGCGGGCATCGCCAACAATCTGCGCAGGGGCATAGAAACCCATAGGCTGGGAATTCAGGAGTGCGGCACAGAACACATCCGGGAAATGACACTTGATGTAATTCGAAGCGTAGGCGATCAGCGCGAACGAGGCAGCATGGGATTCTGGAAAACCGTAGGACCCAAATCCCTCGAGCTGCGAAAATGTCTTCTCGGCAAATTCGGCGGTGTAGCCGTTTCGCACCATTCCGGAGACCAGCTTCTCCTTGAACCTGCTGACGCCGCCCGTAAATTTGAAGGTCGCCATTGACTTGCGCAACTGATCGGCCTCACCTCCCGTGAACCCAGCGCAGACCATGGCGACGCGCATGGCGCTTTCCTGAAACAGCGGCACGCCCAGTGTTTTGCCCAGCACGGCTTCCAGTTCCGGCGTTGGATAGTCCACCTTTTCCTTGCCTTCCCGGCGGCGCAGATAGGGATGCACCATATCCCCCTGAATAGGACCGGGACGCACGATCGCCACCTGAACGACCAGATCATAAAATGTCCGCGGCTTCAGTCGTGGCAGCATGGCCATCTGGGCTCTGGATTCGATCTGGAACGTGCCGAGGGTGTCGGCTTTGCGGATCATCGCATAGGTCGCCGGATCCTCCTGGGTGATCTTTGCGAGATCCAGATCGTCGTCCTTATGCTTGCGGATCAGATCGAATGCTTTGGACATGCAGGTGAGCATGCCCAGTGCCAAAACATCGACCTTCATGAATTTGAGGGCTTCCACATCATCCTTGTCCCATTCGATGATCTGCCGGTCTTCCATCGTGGCAGGTTCTATGGGAACGAGGTCATCGAGGCGGTCGTGGGTGAGCACGAACCCGCCGGGGTGTTGTCCGAGATGACGTGGTGCGCCCATCAGTTGCTGTGCAAGTTGCAGCGTCAGCTTCAGCCTGCGGTCATCGGGATTGAGGTTCAATTCCCTCACATTGCGATCACTGACCTCTTCCGACCACGACCACATGCCCGACGACAATGCCTTGATCACATCCTCAGGCAGGCCAAGCACCTTGCCGACATCGCGAATGGCACC
This sequence comes from Agrobacterium rosae, assembly GCF_002915175.1. Lineage (GTDB taxonomy): Bacteria > Pseudomonadota > Alphaproteobacteria > Rhizobiales > Rhizobiaceae > Agrobacterium > Agrobacterium rosae. Next base: position 235,103 of record NZ_NXEJ01000012.1, read on the forward strand.
CTTGGCACGGTAACGGCTGACGGTCGCACACAGTGCCGCCTTCTCGCGGGTGTAGGTCTTGTAGATCCACTGAATGACCTCCTCACGTCGTTCGTGCTCGAAATCGACATCGATATCCGGCGGCTCGTCACGCTCCTGGCTGATGAAGCGCTCGAACAAGAGGTCATTCGTCGAAGGGTCGATGCTGGTGACGCCGAGGATATAACAGACGGCCGAGTTGGCAGCCGATCCTCGCCCCTGGCAGAGGATTCCCTGCGAGCGCGCGAACTGGACGATGGAAAACACCGTCAGAAAATACGGCGCATATTTCATCGCCTTGATAAGATCAAGTTCGTGCCGAACAGTCGCCAGAACGTCTGGAGGCATGCCTTCCGGATAGCGGTCCGGTACGCACTCCCAGACATAATGTTCGAGAGACTGTTGCGCGTCTTTACCCGGAACGATCGCCTCCTCGGGATACTGATAGGTCAATTCCTCAAGCGAGAACTTGCACTGATCGACAATCTCCATCGTCCGCCGCAATGCTTCGGGATAGCGCGGAAACAGCCGTTCCATTTCCTCTGGCGGCTTGAGATATCTGTCGGCATGACGTTCGCGCTCGAAGCCGACGTCGTCGATGGTCGATTTGGTCCGGATGCAGGTGACTATGTCCTGAAGCTGCCGCCGTCCCGGCTCATGAAACAGTACGTCATTGGTGACGACGGTTTTGACCTTGTGGCGCGTGGCCATGTTGGAAAGATCGTGTAGCCGAAGCTGATCGTTTGGTCTGCGGCGCAGGCAAAGGGAAACATAGGCGCGACTGCCGAACACCTCCGCCATCTTCCTGAGCTGCAAGGCGCATTTATTGTCGGCGAGATCGGGAATGAGGATGCCGATTATGCCATCGGCGTATGTCACCACGTCGTCCCAATGGAGGACGCAGTTGTTCTTGCCCCCTCGCCCCTTCCCGAGCGTGATCAGCCGGGTCAGACGCGAATAGGCGGCCCGGTCCGTCGGATAGACCAGGATCGACATCCCATCCTGTAGGTCAAGCCGGCAGCCGATGACGAGACGAAGGCCGGTGGCACGCGACGCTTCAAGTGCCCGGATAATGCCCGCCAACGAATTGCGATCCACGACACCGATGGCGTCGATGCCGAGGCTTTTCGCCGTCTCGAACAGTTCGGTCGCGCTGCTCGCACCGCGCAGGAACGAGAAATGGGTGGTGACCTGAAGCTCGGCATATCTCATGCGAATATTCCCTGGACGAACCATTTGTGCGACCCGGTTTCGCTATCTACGCCGTCGCCAGCCCGGAAAACCCAAAGGCGTTCGCCCGCTTCGTCCTCGATGATAAAGTAGTCCCGGACTGCGGCCCACTCGGATGTTCGCTGCCACCACTCGCCGAATATTCGTTCGGGACCATCGGCGCGTTTCACCTTGCGGCGTTTGCCACGCCATGTGACGGAAACGGGAGGATGGTCGGGCATCAATGCGATGACCTCGACCAGTTCAGGGTGAGCGAGCAGTCGTACCGGACGCGGCCAGTGATGCGGCCAGGCGGCGACAACGTCATCTGCAACAGGTGCAATCCTCTGAACGCTGCGCTCGGGAACATCGGAGGCAACGGGTGCGAGACGATAGACGCGCTGACCACGATTGCCCAAGATGTCGATGAGCGGAGTGATGTCCGCGATCTCATCTTCGACAAGCGACGACGCCTTCTGTGTTTCCTCAAGCGGCTCAACCATGATCGCCGCAAGGGTAAGCTTCTCGATCCCGAAGCCAGGATCGATCTTCTCGGTCATGTCGCGAAACAGTTTCGTCAACCAGGAGACATCGCGGGCGGCCTTTGCCGTTCCTGCCCGCAGCGCCTGGGTTGTGTTGTCGACCTTGTGGACGATAAGATCGACACGGCGAACACCCAGACCCTTTTTCTGGAGCTGGCTGCAAAGTTCGATGACCAGACGACCGACATATTTGTCGATCGTTTCGGCTGCCCCGATCGGCTCCTGGAAAATGCGGCTGACTTCGATCAGTTCGGGCGTGCGGATGGGGTCGATGGGTTCGCCGATGCGCCCGAAAATCTGGTCAAGGCGGCGGGCAATTTCCGGGCCGAAGCGCAGTGTCAGCGGTGCCCGCGGCGTCGCAGAAAGCTCACCGATGGTTCGAAAGCCGAGCGTTCTCAGATCGCTGATGACCTTTTCAGGCAGACGCAGCAGGGAAATCGGCAATCGCTCGACCGCTTTTACGGCTTCACCCCGCGGCACGATCACTGTCTCTCTGGTGATGGCACGTGCGCAAGCATGAGCGGCACCCCATGTGTCGGCAATGGCAACACGGGCCGTCAGCCCCCTGCCCCGAAAGCGATTGGCAATCCCCGTCAACATGGCAAGCTCTCCGCCCCGGAGATGGTCGGCACCATCTGTGTCCATGACGATGCCATCAGGCGCATCGACTGCGACGATCGGAGAGTATTGGCTCAGTGCCCAGAAGGTAATGCGCTCCAGCGCTTCGGCGTCCGCCTTCGGATCGGCATCGATCATCATCAGTCCCTGAAACAGAGCCTGTGCCTTTGCAGCCTGCATGCCGACACGCAGACCTGCCTTTTTAGCTGGAGCATCTGCCGCCGATACCCAGCGTTTCGATCCGGATTTTGCGATCACGGCGATGGCCTGTTCAGCCGGAATGCCGGGATCGGCGCGACGAATGCGATCCGTCGACAGATCCGGAAGGTAGATCGATACGACCCTGGTCATCACACGCTCCAACGATAAATTCGGCACATTCTCCAGCACGCGACCGCATCAGTTCCAGCAACCATCTTGCCCGCCCGACACCCGGCACGGGTAACTCCTGCGACGGCAGCACACTTACCCTCCATCGGGTGGTCGACGCCGTCGGCTGCCCAAAATCATTGGCTTCCGTCTGTCGTCGCCACCTGCGTACAACAAGCGCCAGGCTTCCCTTCTTTTCCGCAGCAAGCTGAAGCCGCCGGCTCGCCAGCATCGGCAGTCGCACGACCTCACCGACGACCGCACCCAGCCCACCGAAGGAGAGCGCCTCTTCCATTGAGGCAAGCACGTCCTCCTCGCGATCGCTTTCCACGAAGATGACGCGGTTAGGATTGAGACCTGCCTGCGCGAGCGCAGGAAAGAACAGATCCGGGCGCGTCAGGCACCAAACGATCTGGCCTTTGGTACGGGAGGCAACGCCTGCCACGAACAGGGCCGCGGCTGCCCCATCGACTGTTCCGGCGCCACCACCTGCAAATTCATGAAGAGCGCCTCTGGCGAGACCACCTCCTGGCAGCACCGCGTCGATTGCGCTTACCCCGAACGGCAGACACTCAGCTTGCTTGGCCACGACGCCTTCCAACGAGGCGATGCGATCACGCAGATCCGCTATGACATGCTCGCGCGCAGCAGCCATCGTTCACGCAATCCTTCCGGTTCGTGTCGTTTATGGGAACGGCTTCATGCCGTTTTCAATGTTGAAGTTCACGTTCTGTTCCTGCGATGGACAGGAGTCAAGAGGCGCTACATTAGGAATGCAGTCCTCTATTTTTAGCAACTTGAGAGATTCGCAAATTGAATCAGTGAGTAAGATTTGGAATGGTGCTGGGTGACGCGCACAAAATAAATTTTAGGGTAGCCTGATCAATCTCTCAGCATCGGCTGTCGATGCGTGCAAGCTGCGCTGATCGCAGGCATCATATTCAGGAACCATCCTACGCCGATCGCGCTTACCAATGCTGAAGCTTGAAGAAAGGTAGCACCGAAGTGATCGAAGCCAGGGTACGCGTCATCGATCTCGAAACAGGAGGCAATGGCCCGAACGACGTCTGCGAGATCGGCTGGCAGGATGTCGTCATCGACCAAGCTGGAAAGTGGGAGGTTACCGATGAGCGCGGGGCGCTGTTCGTCAACCCTGGCCGTCCGATTTCACCCGACACTATGGCGATTCATCATATCCTGGATGCCCAAGTCGCGGATTCTCCCTTCTGGAAGGAAATAGCCTCGACGGTCCTTCGCCCACCCGGCCGTATCGACGCCTTGGCAGCCCATCGAGCCGCTTTCGAACAAAGATATTGCACACCGCGGTTTACAGGCGGAACACCCTGGATCTGCACGTGGAAATGCGCGCTGCGCGTCTGGCCGGAGCTTCCGCGGTTTTCCAACCAGATGCTGCGTTATCAACGAATGCCAACAGGACTGGTACACGAAATCGGCCTGCCAGCGCATCGGGCGATGCCTGACGCCTACGTTACGGCTCATCATCTCCGCGACATGTTGAACCAAACCTCGCTTGAGGATTGCCTGGCATGGAGCAGCGAACCAGGCCTTCTGCCACGCATACCTGCCGGACCAGATCGAGGAAAACCGTGGGATCGCATCAGCCTTGAAACACTGAACGCGTTTATAGCAGATCGGGATGTTGACGTGCGTTTCAGCGCACAGACCGAACTGTTCCGTCGGAATGAGGACAAGCCATCTCAGGATGCGGAACCAGCGCAACGGACGCTTGGATTCGAATGAGCAAGAGGTATCCGGACACGCCCGATGGTCGATACTTCGTCGTAAAAGAACGGCTGTGGCGTCGCAGCAATCCTGCACTTGATGAACTCACTCGTGCGGCACTGGTCAAGGATTTGATGGCTGCACGCCGGGCGGTTCGCGATGCATCGGCAGGATCGCCAGAGATGAAAGAAGCCCGCGAGAAAGTGGATGCAGCCAAGGTCGCGCTTGGTGAACGCGGCCCAGTCTGGTGGGATGACGGGGCGCCGGATTTCAACCGGCACCTTGCCAAGAATACTCCTTACGCAGCGTGGCTCGAACAGTTCGAAAGTGACTGACGGAGTACTCTTTCTACATCAATCGGCGATCTTGATGATAAGCTTGCCGAAGTTGCCGCCTGTCAGCATGCTGATGAAGGCTTCCGGCGCGTTTTCAAGTCCATCAACGATGTCCTCACGATAGCGGATGTCCCCTGACGCTACGCGAGGCCCGATTTCACTCAAGAATTCGTTGAAATGCTCAGCCGCGAACTCTGTCTGAATAAAACCACGGACGAGAATGCTTCGGCGCAGGATCGCAGACATGGTCGCGGGGAGCCTATCGGTATCGGCCGCACCCGAACCATTGTAGTGTGCGACTAGCCCGCAAACTGGGACACGGGCGAACTGATTGAGCAGCGGAAGCACGCCGTCCCAGACTTGGCCGCCCACGTTTTCAAAGTAGACATCGACACCATCCGGGCACGCTTTTTGCAGGTCAGACGAAAAGCGGTCCGATCGGTGATCGACAACGGCGTCGAAACCGAGTTCGTTCTTCACGAACGCGCATTTCTCTGCTCCACCAGCGATGCCGACAGCGCGGGCTCCAGCGAGCTTGGCGAGTTGACCCACCATTGATCCCACTGGGCCAGATGCCGCTGCAACGGCGACCGTTTCACCCGCCTTCGGCTGTCCGATAAACTTAAGTCCGGCCCAGGCCGTGAAACCGGGCATTCCCAGCGAACCAAGCGATGTCGTGATCGGCGCGCCGTGGGTCTCGACGCCACGGAGTTCGTCGCCTTTGATCACGGCGTGACTGCTCCAGCCAGTCCTTCCCCGGACGAGATCGCCCGGAGAAAAGCCGTTGTGCCGTGACTTGACCACTTCGGAAATCGCCTCGCCTTCCATGATGCCGCCGATGGGCACGGGAGCAGCATAGGACTTCGCGTCGCTCATGCGACCACGCATGTAAGGATCGAGCGAAAGATACAGAGACCTGACAGTGACTTCCCCCTCATTTGCCTCTGGCAATTCAAAGTCTTCAATACGGAAATTGTCCTGTCCAGGCTGACCTGTTGGTCTGCTTGCCAGAAGGATGCGACGCGCGGAAATCATGTCCTGCTCCTCGGTGATGCTTGGTACTCCCTATTTAGGATCATCTCCGCCAAATCCAAGCCACGGGTGTGGAAACCTGGAATTTCGCGCATTGCTCTTCCCGCCTCCAGTGCGATGAGAGTAGGTTTCAAAATGCATCCTCGCTAATCTTCGTAACTCGCAACGCCACGAAAACGTCAAAGTTCATTCAGGCATGGTTCACGGTGCAGGTCGCTAAATCACGTCATCGGCAACGGAGTGATGTGAGATGCGCACGATAATTTTCAGCGCGGGAATAATTCTGGGTAGTGTCTTCGCAAACGGAGCTAACGCGATGCCGGCGGCGCAACCACCTGTCCCCTCGGCCTCAGCCGTGCAGAAGGTCGACTACGCTTGCGGACGAGGCTTCCACCTTTCCCCACGTGGCTATTGCCGACCAAATGGCCCTCCACGCGAGTATCGCGATCGGTGGGATCGACGTGACCCCTGGGAAGCCAGACGAGAATGGCGCGACAGACGCGATCGTCGCGAATGGCGAGAACGCAGGGGTTTTTATGACCAGCGCGAATGGCGTGGACGACATGAGTATCGTGACTACAGGTGGTAATACTTGGATCCTATCGCGAATATAAACCTGTAGCGTGGAGAGTCAGAACAGCTGTTAGTTCGGGTCAGTTAACGCTTTGCCTTATTAGGGAACCAGAGGAGCGTGATTCCGTTACGTAATCATCCAACAAGGAGGAAAACCAATGGATCATACAAACCACGTTCGCTTATCGACGACAGAGTTGACCCAAGAAATCCTGGAAGGTGCAACCGTATATGGCGCAGATGACCATAAGGTTGGAAAGGTCGATCACGTACATGGCGGAACAGGTGGCCAAGCCATCATAGATGTTGGCGGCTTTCTCGGAATCGGTGCCAAGCCGGTAGCCGTCGCGTTAAGCGATCTTGATTTCATGCGCGATGAGGATGGCGATGTTCATGCTGTGACGTCGTGGACCAAAGACCAGTTGAAAGAGATGCCAGAACATCACCACTGATGTTGTCGGGGTCCGGTCTCAATCGGACCCCGTACCTGCCGCTTTTACCGTGGCTAGAACGAACCAATCAAGAGATAGCGACCCGACCTCCCGATTATGCGTTATTTGAAACCGTCGCGGAGGAAGATGACGGCATCCTTTGCCTCATCCGACGATATGGTGTGGCCGACCCCAGGATAGATTTTGGACGTCACCGTGAAGCCTGCCGATCGCAGTTGGCCAGACGCGACAGTTGTCGCCGCCGGTGGAATTGTCTTATCCTCCGCACCATGCATCATCAGAATATCTGTTCGTGTCGAAGATGACGTCGGCGGCAGAGGCAACAGCCCTGCAAAAGTGACGAGAGCGCCGACCTTCCAACGACTCGATGCGACCCCATCCAGCGCCATAATGGCGCCTTGCGACACCCCGACGAACGCCACTCGGTCCAGCGCGCCTTCGAACCCTTCACGTTTGACAATTTCAGAGACCACCCTGTCGAACGCTCGACGCGCGGCGTTTATCCGCTCGGGGCGCATTAGCTGGTCATCGATTGCAAACCATTGACGACCGCCTGACCTATGCGCAAATGGCGCGTCTGGCGCAACAAATACTGTGTCTGGCAGCGTAGCCCGCCAAGAGTTCCCGAGCGCTTCCATCACCGACCCTCGTCCCCGGATGCCGTGGAACAGGATCACCAGATGATCCGCACGCGTTCCTACTCGAGAAGCGGTCGATCTGGAGGTGCTTTCTGCCTGTACCATCTGCAAGGGTTTGGCCGCAGGGTCGACCTTGGGCGACACCATTCGGGGTCTTGTCTCCGCAGCCATCACAACACCAGGGCTTGCGACGACGTACATTGTGCCGATGAATATGACGAATAAGGAGAAGATTGGGGCGAGATTTGAGGGCGTCATGGTACTTTCCTGTTGCACCCCCCTCAACCTTCACTCGGAACGTTCGTTCCGCTCCAAAGCTACGCCGCCACTGACAATCTCGTTATTGCCACTTGTCTGCCTCTAATCGCCAAGGTCACTGCGCCGGGAACAACCCCGCACATGTCCCGTTTCAGAATGAGGCACCACTGCACACTCAAGGAGATTTCAATGCATCGATTTGCGGACAAGGTTGTCGTCGTGACTGGCGCTGGTTCAGGAATAGGCAAGGCAACGGCGGAGCGTTTCCTCAGCGAGGGCGCGATGGTGACCCTGGTCGGCCGCACGAGGAAAAAGCTTGAGGATGTCGCCAAGCCTTATCCTGACGATCGGGTTCTGCTCACTGAGGCTGACATATCGAATGACGGTGACGTGAGAGACCTGATTTCTCGGACGGTCGAAAAGTTCGGGCGCCTAGATGTTCTTGTCAACAATGCAGGTGTTGTCGCCCAAGGCGATGTCGGCACCCTCACCACAGATGATTGGCGCACTGTCATGGCGACAGATGTGGATGGCGTCTTCTACGCCTGCCGTGCGGCCATCCCACATCTGAAGTCGTCGCGCGGCTCCATCATTAACGTCAGCTCCGTATCGGGCACAGGTGGGGACTGGGGTATGGCGGCATACAATGCCGCCAAGGGTGCCATTACCAACCTCACGCGGGCGATGGCTATGGACCACGGCAAGGACGGCATCAGGGTCAACGCAGTATGCCCTAGCCTGACGCGCACCGGAATGACCGAGGACATGATGGACGACGACAAGTTGATCGCGAAATTCAACGAACGCTTCGCGCTCAAAGGCCCTGGCGAACCAGAAGACGTTGCGGCGGTGATCGCATTCCTCGCAAGCGACGACGCTCGGTTCGTGACAGGCGTCAACCTGCCCGTCGACGGTGGAATGTCGGCCTCGAACGGTCAGCCGCCTCAGTAAGATGTCGAACGGCCCCTGAGGGATTATCCTCCGGGGCCGCCACAAACCTTCAATCTACAGGTCGTTTGCCTTCCGCCGCTGGCCAGTCGTTGGCCGGCTCCTCGATCNACAAACCTTCAATCTACAGGTCGTTTGCCTTCCGCCGCTGGCCAGTCGTTGGCCGGCTCCTCGATCACATCATCATCTGCGGGATCTGGATCATGCTCATGAGCGACCAACATGCTGTTGACCTCCACGACAATAACACTGCAGGCGTCCTCATAACTGATGCCGTTTACAACGAGGCCATCAACCAGCTCTTCAAGCTTTGAGCGAACCTCACGTTTCCAATTATCGGTCATTTTTCTCTCCTTTGTTTGGCGGTTTTTTCAGCAAGTTCAATCCAGACAGGCGCGTGATCGCTGGTGTGCTCCCAGCTACGGACGTGCTTATCGACCTCGGCCTTCACGAGCTTTTCGACGAGATCCGGGCTCAGCAAAAAGTGGTCGATCCNGCTTATCGACCTCGGCCTTCACGAGCTTTTCGACGAGATCCGGGCTCAGCAAAAAGTGGTCGATCCTTAGACCAGCGTCGCGCGCATATGCGTTCCGAAAGTATGCCCAGAAGGTGTAGAGCGGGTCGTTCGGATGGATATGCCGTAACGCATCCGTCCAGCCTTGCGCCACCAGATTCGCATAAGCCGCTTTGACCTCGGGCCGGAACAGCGCGTCATCTATCCAACGCTCTGGTTTGTAGACATCGAGATCGGTCGGCATGACGTTGAAATCGCCGACGAGCGCAACGGGCACCTCGAGTTCGAACAGTTCTTCCGCGTAGGAATGCAGTCGCCGAAACCAGTCTAGTTTGTATTGGAACTTCGGACCTGGGACCGGATTGCCGTTTGGCAGGTAGAGGCATCCGACAACCATTCCGTCGATGACAGCCTCTATGTAACGACTTTGGTCGTCGTGCTCGCCGCCGGGCAACCCACGTCTCGTCTCAAGCGGCTCCTGACCGCGTGCAAGGATCGCGACACCGTTCCACGATTTCTGGCCATGCCATATCGCGCCGTAGCCAGCACGCTCCAGCTCTTTGCGCGGAAATTTATTGGACGGTGCCTTCAGTTCTTGCAGACAAACGATGTCAGGTTGCGCCTCGTCCAGCCAACGAAGGAGGATGTCGAGGCGGCCATTGATGCCGTTTACGTTAAAGGTGGCGAGTTTCACCGACATATGTCAGCGCTTGCGATCACCTTTGTCGCCCTCGCCTGATTTGGTATCATTCTTTGCGTCATGGCGCGCATCGGCTGAAAGCGAACGAGAGACATCGACGCTCTCCTTGAACTTTCCGTCTTCATCGCGGCGTACGTAACGCTTGTCAGTGCCGGTATCGATTAATTCGCGCTTGGTCATCACAGATCTCCCTTTTGGTTGCTGTCCAAGGAAAACGCGCGCTGCTGTCAAAAGATGCATTCGAATCAGCGACCTAAGACAGACTCGCAAAACGGGAGACCACGTGCGCCTAAGTCATTGAAAAACGATTCGTTTGTTGAGTTTCAGTTGGATTTGGCCCACTTTTCCATTTCGTGCTGTACCACGTAGCTACGTTTATAGGCTTGACGGCACACTCCTTTTCACCGTGTAGGTGGATCCCCCTGAAATGGAAAAGTGGCTCAAAATCGTGCGGAAATAAACACCGTCATGTCAATGCGATCGTGGATCCTCCCGAGAACAGTCCACGGGACTGCAGGAGATCAACACCGCCGTCAACGTGATGGACCAGGGCACTCAGCAGAACTCAGCTATGGTCGAGCAGCCCACCGCAGCGAGCCACAGCCTTGCTCGCGAAGCCGCTGCGCTCAACCAGTTGTTGGCACAGTTTGACTTGCGCGATGGACAAGGCTCCGACAGCGTTCTGCGCGGACAGTGGGCCGCCTGACGAACGCGACAGTTTTACTCGGACGTGGTGCCAAAAAGCATTTTGGCACCACGTCCGTTGTCATGAACAATGCATTCCGGCAGAATTGGGAGCGGGACGTCGCTTGAGGAGCATCCTTACGATGACGCCCTCTCCGTTGGTATTCCTAACCAGGCCTCGTTCTACCAGTCGGATGGTTGCTTGCTCCGGATGCTAGGTCGTTTGGCCGGTCGATAAGGGCAACTTGTGCTCGGATAGCATCGCCGGTGTCGCATGAAGCTATGACAGTATGAAAAAACCGGATCTACATTTCACAAGTGTCGCATGCCAACAATATACTCTTTCTATTACTGCGGGGCCATCCATCACGAGCCGGTAGGCGCATCAGGCTGACGAAAACATGGACCATCAAGGTAGAGCCAGCAATCCAATACGAAGGTCACTTGCAAATTCGAAATTAAATGAAAATTATTCATAATTTAATTAAGCTGCTGACCATAAGGGATCAGCAACGATTAATGGATACTGGCTTTGTAGTCGAACCGAGGCCTCCCATGCAAACTCGCCGCCAAACATTGCTCATTTTATCAGCACTTTTAGTTACAACATTCCCGACAACCCGAGATGCCTATTCTGCCGATCCAATCCTGAAGATCAACGTGATGGGGTCTGGACAGGACACAAACGTCGTTCTCGATCTCGACGCAATAGATAGAATGCCAAGGACATCTTTTTCTACCACCACACCTTGGCATAAGGGCGTAACCGAGTTCAGCGGTGTCTCTCTGAAGGACCTTCTCGCAACTATGAAATTTAGCGGCAAAAAGCTTCAAATCATTGCTCTCAATGACTACGAAGTTGAAGCCAGCGTTACTGAATTGGAGGCAGCTGGCGCACTGCTAGCAACCCGTCAAGACGGAATTATCATGCCCGTCAGCGACAAGGGTCCGATTTTCATTGTCTTCCCGTTCGACAGTCGCCCTGAACTGCAGCATCAAAGCTACTACAGTCGGGCTGTCTGGCAAGTTGCGGAAATCAACATCCGATGAAAGCGCTGGGCGAGAAGATTGACCTTCCTATTCGTTATCGGCGCCTCAAGACCGCTCTGACGCTCGTAACGTCGATGCTGGCGCTGATTGCGGTCGGGAGTTCTTTCCTTGCCTTCAGTTACCAGCGCCATATCATTGAGGCATCTCGTTACAACAGCACCTTCGATCTCGGTCAGACCGCGGTCGAGTTGTTGCGCCTTCAATTTGCGCTAAAAGAAAGTGAGATTTCTCGCGATATTAGAGACGTCTCATTTCGGTTGAACATTCTTACCAATCGCTTGAAAATCCTATCATCGAGTCCGGCAAACAGCGAGCCCAAGCAAAAGGCGATGCTGGAAAATCTCACGGAAGCGGTGTCTACGCTTGAACCTTTGGTTGTCGAACCGCACTCACCGGCAGCAATGCGCAACGCTGTTGCGTTGCTGCAACCGTTTGTCGCTCCCGTCTTGCGATTAGGATCGATATCTCATGCGAGCGTCGGCGATGAAATCCAGCAAAACCAAAGCCAACTCAGCATAATCTTTGCGACAATATGTTTCGTGACGATGACATTTGTCGCCTTTGGCACCGTACTGCTGTGGTTTGTCTTCCGCCAGAATGCAAAGTTGGACCGCGTGCTGAGGGTTGACCCTTTGACCGGGATAGCCAATCGCGTTGGTTTTAGCGCTTCTATTTCTATGAAATCAGATGTGGAGCAAGCGCTGATTGTTCTGGATGTTGATCATTTCAAGACTATCAACGACACGCTAGGCCATGCGTCTGGCGACCAACTTTTGATCGGGCTCTCGCAGCGACTTGCCACTGCATGCCGCGGCGCGAAGGTCATCGCACGCATTGGCGGTGACGAATTTGCAATCCTCTACAGCGGCCCAAACGCAGTCAACGAGGCCACGAAGTGTTGCGAGCGGATTTTGCTTGAAACTTGCGCGCCATTTAAAATCGACGGTAGGCTAGTACCAGCGACTGTCAGTCTCGGCATCGGATCGGTGGGTGTTAATCCCGACCATGGCTCTACACTATTCAAGAATGCCGACATTGCCCTTTATGAAGCCAAAAAGTCCGGCCGTAATCGGTTTACAACGTTTCATCCGGACATGAACCAACAACTCACGCGCTGGCAGCACCTCCAAAAAGATCTGGGCGACGCGATTGAGAACGGTGAACTCTTTTTACTTTTCCAGCCTATCGTTGATCTAGCTACCGGCTCAACGCGCGGATTTGAGGCACTGGTGCGCTGGCAGCATCGTAAACTCGGCCTAATTTCTCCCACCGAATTCATTCCAATCGCTGAGGAAAGCGGTCAGATTGGACCCATTGGCGCTTGGGTAATTGATGCCGCTTGTCACCAGGCAGCTGTTCTACCAACGGAAACTTTCATTGCAGTCAATGTGTCTGCCGCCCAACTTACGAATCCTTCGCTGGTCCTTCACACACGCGCTTGTCTCACAAGGCACTGCGTCTCGCCGCAGCGGCTTGAGATTGAAATTACGGAAAGCACTTTGATCGAGAATGATGAGCGGGCGCTTGCGGTCCTTCATGAACTTAGGCGCATGGGATGCCGTATTTCTCTGGACGACTTCGGTACTGGCTACGCGTCACTCAGCTACCTTAGGCGCTTTCCGTTTGATAAAATCAAGATCGATCAATCTTTCCTGCGCGGTGCCTCTCATCGAGAGGAAGGCATCGCGATCATAGCAGGAACGTGCGATCTTGCTCACCGATTAAACCTGACGATTGTTGCCGAAGGTATAGAAACTGAGGAAGACCTTGGAATTGTGAAAGCGGCCGGAAGCCATCAGGGTCAGGGCTACCTGTTTGATAAGCCGTTGACAGCCAAGGAGTCTGTGGACCGCACGGCATCTAAAATCAGGTCGCCTGTCCACGAGAGATGCGGATCGTTTGGATAATCGCCTGGCATAACTTGAGGTGAGATATTCTCGGGCTTGATGGAGGTGTAACTCTGAAAGGTTGACTGTCTTCGCTGCGCTCGTAAATCGTCTCGGACTGGCTTGAAGATAGTTATTTTCATAATGCTTATAAAGTAATTCGATTTTAATGCAGCTGCGGCAAAATTCCCCAAAATATGGGGGTTTCCATGATCAATCGCCGACATAAAAACAAGCGGCCTGTTCGAAATTTGATTTCGAACTCGTCACGTGACGATAAATTGGGGCAAGCTCTACGACGCGCGATTGATAAGAAAGAGATATGGCCAGCGTTTCAGCCACTCGTAGATCTAAAGACCGGAACAATTTTCGGGTTTGAAGTGCTTGCTCGTTGGACAGATCAGACAGGAGCTGCGATCGCTCCTTCGGCTTTCATCCCGACGGCCGAGCGAGAAGGACTGATAAACGCTCTGACGGAACGAATCGTTTCCGATGCGTGTCGTCAAGCAGCGACGTGGGTCGGAACATTTGTACTCGCCATTAATATATCGCCAACCCAATTCCGTGATCCGAACTTGTTCGCATCTCTCAATCAGGCGGTGCAGGCAACAGGGTTTCCGCTACACCGGATACAGGTCGAGATTACCGAAAGTGCCCTCCTCGAGAACGACAAAGTCGTCCTGGCAAATATAAAAGCTATCAAGTCCGCAGGTATGGGCCTTGCATTGGATGATTTTGGCACTGGCTTCGCAAGCCTGACCAGCTTGCATTACTTTCCGTTCGACAAACTGAAAATCGATATGAGTTTTGTGCGCTCCATGCAGCACGATGCGGCCAGCCGCAAAATCGTCGCTTCGGTGATCGGGCTTGGTCAAAGTCTAGGCATGGCTGTCGTTGCAGAGGGTGTCGAAACAGAGACGCAGGCTTCTATACTGAGGGGTCTGGGATGCGATCTTGGGCAAGGCTACCTGTTCGGCAAACCTCTCAACGGGAAGGAAACCGAGGAGGTTCTAACCACCTCCCGTCAAAAGGCGTTGCCTGCCCAAGACTCAATGATTTCTATGTTTCAGCGAGTGCATCAATTAGAGGCATTATACAAGGCCGCGCCGATCGGCTTATGCTTCCTCGACACCACGCTGAACCATATTAGCGTCAATAATCGCTTCGCTGACATCTTCGGACTTTTACCGGCAGACATGATTGGCCGTACGGTCCGCGACTTCATGCCCGATAGAGAGGCCCGGCATGTAACGAGAGATTTGAAACGCGTGCTGAGCGGCGAGACGATTATAGTCCAGGATTACCGACCGGCTGGCGGAAGCGGCTCTTATTTTGTGATCAATCAACGCGTGGATGATGACGATGGCCTGCCTATCGGCGTTTCCGTGACTGCGATAGATATTAGTGATCGCAAGTCAATAGAAACAGCACTTAGCAAGACTGAAGAGACTGCACGCTGGTCTATGGAACTCAGCCCAAACATCCCTTGGTCTGCTGACGCAGATGGTGTGGTCAACTTCATGGGCCCCAGCCCCGACGAGGCGAAACAGACTATATCTGAACGTATCGAAGACTGGCAGGCACGGATGCACCCAGAAGATCGTGACCGGGTCAGGGAGGAGTGGGGAACGAGGGTTGCAACCGGAAAAGTTTTCGAGACTATGTTTCGGATGAGGTTGTTGGATAACACGTGGCGATGGATGTTGAGCCGCGCTAAGCCGCAACTCGATCGGACGAACGCGGTCTCAGGCTGGTTCGGCGTGATCACCGAGATCTCGACGCAAGAAGAACTGAGCGTCAAACTTGCGCGCTATAAGACGATGCTTGATATCGTTGAGAGGGGAACACAATCTTCTGCTGGCTTTGCAGGCTCTGAAACGTTGGAGCTGGACAGTATTAGCTCCGTGTCACCGATTATCCATCGGCCTGATAACAACTCGAAAATGGAAGATAGCCTCCCTGCGGACCACCTTGTCGCGATGCTGATGCGAATGTTCGAGTTTTCGCCGATCGCCATGTCAATCACCACCAGTGACACAAAGACTTCCAGTTACGTCAAGGTTAACGATGCGTATTTACGCCTCACTGGACGCAGGTGGGAGGATATTAGTGGGCAGACGCTGACCGGCGAAGGTGCTGCTATAGACAATCCGGCCCGTGATCGGCGCCATCGACTGTTGGCAGAAGAGGGGTCCTACCAACTGGAAGAAGTGGACATCGCCTACGCCGACGGTACTGTCATCCCTACCCTGATATCCGCGCAAAGAACACTGATCGACGGTGTATCATTTGACGTCGAAATCATTTTGGATGTATCTGCCAGAGTAAGGCAGCAACGAGAAATTGAAAACGCGTTAAAAGCTTCCGCACGAACCGACTCCCTCTCAGGGCTCCCAAACAGAGCCGCTTTCGAAGAGTTCCTTACTGAGGCTGTCGAGCGCAACCTGACAAATGACCGAAAACTTGCTCTCGCCTATATCGACCTGAACGGGTTCAAGGCGGTCAATGATGCATCCGGCCATGCAGCTGGGGATGAAGTTCTCAGAACTGTGGCAAGTCGAATGCGCGAAAACTTCAGGGCAACGGACTTTATCGCGAGAATTGGTGGCGACGAGTTTGCTGTCATCCTCGATTTGGACAATCGCCTTGTTGCGAGCTTCCAATCCCATCTCTTTGAAACGATGGAGCGAGTATTCAAGCCTATTCCAGTGAAAGGTCAGGTCAAGTTTATTGGGGCTGCGGTTGGCGTAACTTTCCTGCAAGCTGGAGATACGGCATCCTCTTATGTGGACCGCGCAGATGAATATATGTATTTGGCGAAAAAGACTGGAGATCGGATTGCCATCGTATGCTTCGGTCAAATAATGGATCGGGTGGGGGAACGCTCTGAAAGCCACGCTTACCCTGCCCCGAAGGAGACGAGAAATCTGAAAGACAGAGCGTGCAATGATTAGCAACAAACGCCCTATTCTCGCGATCCAGACGGGTCGTTTAGTTACAGACTGTTAAGTTTGCAGAGGTTTTTTCGAGCTGCACTCCAATCCCGTCGCGGAGAAGATCGTCGTAATGTCCACTTCAGATCGGTGAGGCATTCATAGCCACCAGCATTTAACTGCTCGGCGAAGAGCTTTTCAGGGTATTGCCCTTCCCTGCTGTTCTACGGCTTGCGTGAAGAATGTGAGAATCTGCACATGTCGCAGAGGTCATGGATCTGATCGCCCTCCTCGTCCCCGGACTGTTTTTTGGAGATGCGCCCCTGCCAATCTACGACTGGGATCTGCGCAGTCCCTGGTCGGGATCGGGTCTGCTCGCTTCATTTTTACGCTCGCCTATATCGCCACCAGTAACCTCTGGGTCTCGGCGGGTGCCCATATCATTAAGGACTGGGCAGGATTCATTTTCGTGCTCGAACTTGGCCGTGTACCGACCACCTAGGAGGCGTAGGGGTAACCGGTGTTCTGGTCCCACGTTGCCCTCCGGCGTTTGATCTGTGATCGAGTTTTCATGGATAAAGAGCGGAGTTTCTCGATGGAGACCTCATTTGAGTTTCTCACAACAGGTAGGGCTGGACGTGGGGTTCAGCGACATTGGCCTGATGAGATCAAGGCGAAGATTGTTTCGGAAAGTTTGAGGCCTGGCGCGACGGTCAATGAAGTTGCGCAGCGCTATGGATTGCGGGCAAACAGCCTCTCCACATGGCGGACGATGGCGCGGCAGGGCAAGTTGATCCTGCCAGCACCGGAGGATGCGGTAGAGTTCGCGGCGGTGATCGTTGATCCACCTGTTTTGGAACCTCCGCCTAAAGCGGTTGGTCGCACCGAGATTGTCGTGGGTCCTGTCACGATCCGTCTTGAGGAGGGTGCGTCTGCTGCCCGGATCGCCGCCATCGCGCGTGCTTTGGTGGCGACGACATGATCTTTCCATCGAACCGCGTGCGGATCATGGTGGCGACCAAGCCGGTGGATTTCCGCAAGGGTCATGATGGCTTGGCGGCGCTGGTGAAGAACGAACTGCACAAGGACCCGTTTACGGGAACGGTCTTCGTGTTCCGGTCACGCAAGGCGGACCGGTTGAAGCTGATCTACTGGGATGGGAGTGGTATCGTGCTGGCATATAAGAGGCTGGAAGAGCACACGTTCACATGGCCCAGTATCAAGGATGGATTGATGACGTTGACCCATGCCCAGTTCGAGGCCCTGTTTGCGGGCCTAGATTGGCGGCGGGTTCATGCCGTCAGGACGAGAACGCCGGAGACCATCGAATAGCTGCGGCAAGATGACTCAGGACAACAGATTCCGAGGGCAAATCGGCACAGAATTTGGTAAGTTCCAGCCATGCTGGACACCGCCGATCTTCCCGATGATGTTGCTGCGCTGAAGGCGATGCTGATCGCAGCCCAAGCACGCGAGACGTCCAAGGACGTCGCGATAGCAATTAAGGACGAGCATATCGCTCGCAAAGATGAGCGGATCGAACGGCTTGAGAAGCTGGTGGCCGCCTTCAAGCAGGCAGCCTTCGGGCGCAAATCCGAGAAGACTGATCCCGATCAGTTTGATCTGGCATTGGAAGACCTAGAAACGGCGATGGCCGCGATCCATGCCGAGGACGAGGCGGACGTTCCTGCAGGCACCAGGGTCACCAAGCCACGCGCGACCAATCGCGGCTCCCTTCCAAAACATCTTCCGCGCGTCGAAGAGGTGATCGAGCCGGAAAGCCTGATGTGCGCCTGCGGCGGTTGCCTGCATTGCATCGGCGAGGATGTCTCCGAGCGTCTGGATGTGGTCCCTGCGCAGTTCCGGGTCATCGTTACACGTCGTCCCAAATATGCATGCCGTTCCTGCACCGATGGTGTCGTTCAGGCCCCGGCTCCGGCACGGCTGATCCAGGCAGGAATACCGACAGAAGCAACCATCGCCCATGTGCTGGTTTCCAAGTATGCCGATCATCTTCCGCTGTATCGGCAAGCGCAGATCATGAGCCGCCAAGGCTTGGACCTCGACCGCTCCACGCTCGCCGACTGGGTCGGTCGGGCAGCCTATGAACTGCGTCCCGTCTTCGATGCGCTGATCAGTGAGCTGAAGCGCTCGACCAAGTTGTTCATGGACGAGACCCGTGCTCCGGTTCTCGATCCCGGATCGCGCAAAACCAAGACCGGGTACTTCTGGGCGCTAGCGCGGGATGATCGTCCTTGGAATGGCGAAGCTCCGCCAGGTGTGGCCTTTACCTATGCTCCCGGTCGCGGAGGCATTCATGCGGAACGGATATTGCAGGGGTTTGAAGGGATTTTGCAGGTGGATGGCTATGCCGGATACAATAGACTGATCGGACCCGACCGCATAGGCCGGAACATTCAGCTCGCCTATTGCTGGGCGCACGCGCGGCGCAAGCTGGTAGAGATCACTCGTAACGCAACAGCACCCATTGCTGAGGACGGCGTCAAACGGATCGGTGAACTGTATCGCATCGAGGCCGAATTACGAGGCCTTGATCCCGAGGCTCGTCTCGCAGGTCGGCGCGAACGATCTGCGCCGCTCGTCGATGACATGCAGGCCTGGCTTGTCCATCACCGCGCCAGTGCCGCTGCAAAATCCCCGCTCGGCGAAGCCCTAGCCTACATCGCAAAATACTGGGATGGCCTGAAGCTCTTTTTGACCGACGGTCGCATCGAGATTGATAACAACAGCGTCGAGCGAACCATCCGACCAATAGCCCTTAATCGCAAGAACGCACTATTCGCAGGCCATGACGCGGGAGCTGAGAACTGGGCGATCATCGCCTCACTGATCGAGACCTGCAAGCTCAATGCCGTCGATCCCTTGGACTATCTGACCGCAACAATCACCGCCATCGTCAACGGCCACAAACAGAACCAGATCGATGAGCTTCTGCCATGGAGGAAATACTGACTAGGCGACAGCCTTATCCATGAACCATTATCCTATTGCTGTTCAATTGAATGAACCGATCACCCAAGGTGCGACGCGCTGCGGTCGCTATATCTCCCGGCGGGCAGCTTCATCTTCCTTCTCTCGGTCCGTGCGAAACGAGTTATATTCCCAGCGCCCGGATTGCGGGTTCGTCCGCCGCCAGACGATCTCCAGCCAGAAAAGACGTTCGTCGACAGGCTTCACCGGAAACCATGCGTACCACTCCCGCCATAGGTTCTCCTCCCTCATCCTCCACCACCTCCTCCTGGAGCTAATCTCAAGCCCGATATGCAACGAGTACCGCTCCTCCCGCGATCATCACCACGCCGAGCCAGTTGGGCAGCGACAGACGCTCTCCAAGAAACAGGACGGCGAAGACGGAAACGAGAACGACCGACAGCTTGTCGATGGGGGCCACGCGTGCGGCATCGCCGAGCTTCAGCGCCCGGAAATAGCAAATCCATGACGCTCCGGTGGCAAGGCCTGATAGAACGAGGAACAGCCAGCTTCGCGGCGACACAGACGAGGGCTCTTGCCAGTTGCCAGTGATGTACAGCATCAGGCCAGCGGCCATCAGGATGACGATGGTGCGGAAGAAGGTTGCGAAATCGGAATTGACGTTCTCGATGCCGACCTTCGCGAAAATGGCCGTCAGGGCCGCGAATCCTGCCGAAAGCAGCGCCCAAAGCGGCCAGCTTGTGAGTAAGTTCTTCATGCTCAGCTCCCGTGTCCGCTGAAGCGGATCATTGACAATCCAACAAAGAGGCCCGCCATCGAGCCGAAGAGCGACAGCGCCACGTAGATGGTCGCCATCCCCCATTGTCCGCGCTCCTACAGACTGACTGCATCGAGGGAGAACGTCGAAAACGTTGTGAAGCCGCCGAGAAGTCCGGTCGTCATGAACAGGCGAAGTTCCTGTGGCAGGCCGGAGCGCACCACGAAGAACTCGGTCAGCAGACCCATAAAGATGGAGCCGAGGACGTTCACCGTCAGAGTACCGAAGGGAAAGCCATAGCCGAACAGCCGCGCGGCACTCGTGTTGACCGCGTGGCGCGCAGCCCCGCCGATCCCAGCTCCGAAGAAGACGACGAGATAGATCATGGCCGTTTCCTCAGCGCGTCGCTTCCCTCAAAGCCTCTTCGGCGGCGATCTCGTGACCGAGCACATCCCAGTGCTCGATATGCTTGTAGATGATCACCTTGCCCTTCAGGAGCGCTCCATGTGTGCGGCAGAACTGTTCGAGTTGTTCGCGATCCGCTATGAGTTCGACACACATGGTCAGGTCCGGATTGGGAATCTCCAAGCCCTCGTCCTGGAGCTTGCCACTGTTCGAGTAGCCAAAATGGGTGTGGTGGGCGACGGCGTTCATGATCCCTGCGGCCTTGGCCTGCATCACAAGCTCACGGTAGAGAGGCTTGCCGCCGCCGAACCATCCGCCCTTGCCGACGGCCTTCTCGCGCGGCTTCAGATAAACGCGGATCATCCCGATCTCGCGTGAGGAGAGCTTGTGGCTGGTCATGGCGATTGGCCTTTCCTGTAGATTTGCTGTTGTCCGGAGTGAGCGCAAACGAACCTGAGCCAGGAGGTCGCCTCTGGCTTGGGCGTTCATGTCGCGCATGTGGCGGACGGAAATGTCCGGAGGGATGTCGCTGGCGGCCGCTGTCTTCGGCACGCCGACACGCTGCGAGAGATAGATGCTGGAATGGCCGCTGCAGAGATAGGCGACGAAGCAGGCGACCGCGATGTAGACGGAGTGCGTCGCTCCGAAGAGTTCTATGCCCATGATCATGCACGCGAGCGGCGTATTGGTCGCTCCTGCGAACACCGCAACAAACCCGAGAGCAGCAAACAGGTCCGGCGGAGCGCCCAGCACCCCAGCGAGCGCACTTCCAAGCGCCGCGCCGATGAAGAACAGCGGCGTGACCTCCCCGCCCTTGAAGCCCGCGCTTAGGGTGACGATGGTAAACAGCCCTTTCCAGGCCCAGCTCCAGTAGTCGATGTGATCGGGGCGGAAAAAGCCGAGAATCGTCGCGTCGTCCGGATTGGGCGACCAGACACCCAGGCCGAGATACTCGCGTGTCCCAAGGACGTAGACTAGGCCGATCAGGATGGCGCTGGCCAGCACGGGCCGCAGCGGCGCATAAGGCAGGATCGCCTTGTAGGCAGATGAAGCCAGATGCGAGAGTTCCGCGAAGAAGTGCGCGGCAAGACCGAAGGCGACGCCTGCGATCACCACCTTGAGCATCAGAAGCGCGTCGAGGTGGAATCCGATGCCTTCACCGATCCCGCCGAGATAGGAAATGGAATACTGGACGTGACCGATGCTCCAGGCATGGCAGGTCCAGTCAGCAACGACGGCCGCGAGAAGAGCTGGCAGCAGCGCCTCGTATTGCATACGGCCAATGGTGAGCACTTCCAGCGCGAAGACCGCACCTGCAATCGGAGTGCCGAAAACCGCGCCAAATCCAGCCGCGATTCCAGCCATCAATAGAATTCGAATATCGGATGGCGTGAGTTTGAATACTTTGCCGAACGCACTTGCCAGACTGCCCCCGAGCTGGACGGCCGTTCCCTCGCGTCCCGCCGATCCGCCCACCAGGTGGGTCAGAACTGTCGTCACCAAGATAAACGGAGCCATGCGCAACGGCACGCCGCCGCCCGGTTCATGGATTTGATCGACGATGAGATTATTGCCGCCTTCGGCAGACTTTCCGAACTTTCCGTATGCCCAGACCATGGCAAAGCCTGCGACCGGCATGAAGAAGATCAGCCAAGGGAACTCGAAGCGCAACTCGGTTGCCCTGTCGAGGCTCCAGAGGAACAGGGCGACGAGTGAGCCAACGGCCATCGCCATCGGCACGACGATAACGATCCATTTTGCGAGACTGCGGATTTGCTGAAAGCGAAGACCGAAAATCGATGCGAGCGTCATGCGAGAGACGCTCCGTCGTATGTAGCAATCGAATGGCAATACGGTAGAAAATGAATTCCAGACACAACTCTACTCCTTCGCGTGGTTCGCGTTGAGTAGGAGTCATCAGCTTCGTCGGGGAAGCGGTTCGGCATTGCGCCCGGCAGAATCCATTACCGTGCTCACACCAATATGTG
This sequence comes from Agrobacterium rosae, assembly GCF_002915175.1. Lineage (GTDB taxonomy): Bacteria > Pseudomonadota > Alphaproteobacteria > Rhizobiales > Rhizobiaceae > Agrobacterium > Agrobacterium rosae. Next base: position 257,707 of record NZ_NXEJ01000012.1, read on the forward strand.
ATGTTGGGGCGAACTGTCAACGTCCACCATTCCCGAGATTCCATTGCGAGGGAGAGGTCGCCCGGAAATCCATGCCGTCGGACACCGAGGTGGTACTGGCACATCGCTTACGCGTAGGGGTGGTCGACGGATGCCATCTTACGCCGGATCCTTGCTTACCATGACGGGATTTTGGTTCTGGGTGACTCTTGATCATGTCTTGAAACAAGCGTTCCGCCTCATGACAATCCTAGCGCACTGTTGTAACTGGAAATAGACGGCAGCAAACGGGAGGTCAGCCTGCGACGCTCAAAAATTATCGCGGTTTCGCTCCTTCTCGGTATCCTGGGTGCCGGCGTTCCGATCTTCGGCATGCTCTGGATCACATGGGCTCTGGCCCGAAGTGACGAGCAGACGATGCTCAACACCGTTGCCGAGCGCATCCTGGTTCGAGCCACGCGCGCCGCATCTGAAGCGGAAGCTGCAATCGACATGTTATCCGACAGCGATGGCGAACCCTGCTCAACAGCAAATATCGCCCTGATGCAGCGCGAAGTCTTCAATATGCTGACAATCGAGGAAATGGGATATCTTCAGGACGGAGCTCTACGATGCACGTCTTGGGGCACGCGTCTCGATCTTCCGGAGACAACTCCGGACTTTCGAACGGAAAGTGGCTTGGACGTGACCTTCGCTCTGAGGCCAGCACTCAGGGGTGGCACTCCCAAGCTCGCCTACAGAAAGGATAACTATAACGTTCTTGTCGATCCCGCTCGATTTGTCGATGTGATCACGGAACAGAAAATACACATGGCGGTGGCCGCAAAAGACGGACGCGTTTTTGCGCATACGGAGGCCGCCGACCTTGAGGCCATCCGACGGATTGCTGCCCAGGCGCAATCCGCTCCTGATGGAACCTATGCTTACGGCGTAGTCAAATCCGACGACTGGATCGCTATAGCGCTCGAACCGCATCCAGCATTATTCAGCACGCTGAGGCGAGAGCAACTCCTCATGCTACCGCTGGCGCTTATGCTAGCAGGTGTGATGGTATCGACCGTGGTCTGGTTTTCCAAGCAGAGATTATCCATGCGTCGTGAGCTTGAGATCGCAATCCGGCAGCAAGAGTTCATAGTTCACTACCAGCCACTTATCGACTTGAAGACCGGGCAGTGTATTGGCGCGGAAGCGTTAGTGCGGTGGAAGCGCCCTGACGGCAGCTGGGTTCGCCCGGATCTGTTCATCCCTGTCGCGGAACAGTCAGGGCTTATCCAGAAGATCACTGCACAGGTCATTTATAGGATTGGACAGGACATCGGTCAGATTTTGTCCCGGGATTCGTCCTTGCATATCGCCATCAACCTGTCGGCTGAGGACCTCGCCGACGGTAGCTTTCTGCGGCTTATCGACCGACTCGTTCGAGATCATCGCCTTCAACCGAACCAAATCTGGTTAGAGGCGACAGAGCGTGGCTTCCTAGACTACGCCGCTGTCAGCGAGACAATCTCACGGGCGCACCAGTCAGGCTATGTTGTTTGTATTGATGACTTTGGAACTGGCTACTCAAGCCTTCAGCATCTCGAGCAGCTTTCGTTTGATGTCCTGAAAATCGACAAATCCTTCGTTGACAGTATCGGCGTCTCATCACCGAAAAGCATGGTTATCCATCATATCATCGAAATGGCAAAATCCCTTGGAACCCGCATCGTCGCGGAGGGGGTGGAGCGGTCCGAGCAAGCGGAATACCTCAGTGAAACGCGGGTTGAATTCGGACAGGGGTGGCTGTTCAGTCGTGCGTTGCCAAAAGACGAGTTTGCCGCTTTCCTCCAGGAGCGCTCGACCTTTGCGCAGAAAATTTCCGTAGTCTGAGCCTGCTCCAACCCTAGCTGGCGCCACTATCGTTGATCAAAGAGGGTCAGGTTTCTGGGTCGACGGTGCTCTGACCCTGTGGAGTGGATGGCCGCAAACATAATGGCCTAAAAGACATCCTCGTCGGATACAGGTCTCGCATTGACGCCAAGTTCTTCTGGAACGTTACTGAAAACCTCTTTCGGGTTCCCCGTCATGAAGAATACAGCCTTGCTTTCAGCACAGCGCCGATCTCAAGGCGCATAGGACCGTCGGTTGAATTTACATCAACCAGCGCGATGTTCGTAAGAGGAGCCAGATCCGAAGCATCAGCCTTGCACGATGCCAGACCAGCGTCTTCAAGCCCTGCGGCGACCACGGTCCCCAATCAACATTGCGATAATCAATTGGTCTTCCACAATGAAAACTTTAGGACGGAGATTTAAGGTGTTCATCGCGCTGGAAAGCGCTTCGCACTCGAATGTTCCACGATGCAGTATTAATGAAACAAAGTCATGACCACCTGCCTTCACTTTGAGACGTGGTCATCGCTAAAAGGCCCCTTCGTGCATTTCAGCTGATATTTGGATTACAGAATTCCGATAACCCGTAGCAAGAAAAAGGGCCCCGATCCGACTTCGGCTCACAGTTATCGTCGTGCCCATAATGCTCGGTCAATGATATCCTCACATTTTCCTAAGCTTCGCCTTTGGCCTGCTGCGCATGACCTTTGGCTTCGTGGGCCACGCCCCTGCCTTGCATTTCTTGGTTGTCGTTCGTGTTACCTAGGGCCTGACGGATTTCGCCAGCCACTTCATTGGCCTTGCGCTTAACCTTGGTGCTACCCATTGTCGTTCTCCTTATGTGAAATGGATTTTGTTACTGGTGAAGGAACGGGTACAATCACATGAAAACCAATACTAGTGGCGGGAGCGGAGACCGGGCCGTTCTTTTTGACGCGTCGGCCATGGCATCAGCCACAAATATTGAAATAAGCAAAAATATATTTCATTTTTTACCGCAAGGTAGGAGACCGAAACTTTCATTCAACTTTTTCAATGTAAAGATATGGGTTGAGCGCCAATGTGAAGCTGGCGTCGACTTTAGCCAGTGAGGCCGACATGCATTCGTCACCTGAACGTGCCACTCCGTTCAATATGAACGAGGGTGTAGCGTCGCCGTCCGAGCAGTTCAATCACCTGCAGGGTTTGTTCGAGAAATCGTTCAAGGCGGCCCGTGTTGGTATCTGGGAATGTAGCCTGCCTGACGAGACACTGACGTGGACAGATACCGTATTCGAGTTTTTCGACCTACCTCCGCAAACCCCTCTTACAAGAGCTGACATCGTCGCACTCTATACGTCAGAGTCTCGAGAAAAGCTCAGGGCCGCACGCAACGCGGCGATACAAGACGGCGACGGTTTTACACTTGATGCGCAGATCATCACTGCGAAAGGCAACTCGCGCTGGATCAGGATTACCGCTATCGTCGAGCGGGGCGAGGGAAGATCTATACGCATTTTTGGAATGAAGCAGGATATTACCGCCGAGAAAGCCATGGTCGATAATATTCGTCGGCTAACGGAAATTGACACGCTGACAGGACTCGCTTCACGCGCAAAGTTTGAATCTGTTCTCGCCGCGATGTGTACAGGTGGCACCCACGTCCAATATGGATTGCTACTTGTGGACCTGGACGGCTTTAAAGCAATCAACGACACGCTGGGGCACCAAATGGGCGACGAATGTCTACGAGAAGCGGGGAGTAAGCTTACTAAAGCGCTACCTGACGCCGTTGTTATCTCGCGTATTGGTGGTGATGAATTCGCTGTCATTCACACTTGCGAGTCCGCAAAACGTCTTCAGGACCTTGGAAAGCATGTCGTTGACGCTCTTGAATGGTGGTGGGATCCATCGTCCATCGAACTCAAAATTAGCGCTTCGGTCGGCGGAACCATCATCAAAAAGGAAGCAGTTCCCAACGACGTTTTCGCACTTGCTGACCGCGCTCTATATTCGGCCAAAGCAGGAGGTAAGAATAGTTTTGAGCTTGCAATACAAGACGACTTTGCGGTGAGTGCTGCGTAAAAAAATCAATGTCAGGGGCTGAACTGATGGGGTGGATGCCCCTCCGGTGGGCATCGGAATATGATGGCCTGCTCAGCGCCATGGTGACGCTCACGGAGGAAAGGCAGACGACACAGGTGCATATCCTTGTGATCGACCTCGCAGCGGAGTTTCCTAGTTTGTACGACGGATCGCGGCGGTGTGGTTCTATCCGCGGCTCCGGCTGAAATCAGGGCATTGCGTTTTGCTGCCGAGCGGTCGTCCGTTTCGCATAAGCAGCAAATCAGACCTCGCGTCCGTTGATGCCGCTTTTTTTCGCTGGCCGACGCAACGGTGAAGTCTTCACCTATGAAAAGGGCGGCATTTGTTTCAAAATGTGCCGCAGCAATTCGGTTTCGATGGACCGGATTCCAGTTTACTGCTGGGCATGCGTCCACCCATTGTCCATATCAATGACGAAACAGAGCAGACGGCGATGCGCTGGGCGCTCGGACGGATGATGGCCGAGTTGAGCACTCCTAGAGCTAGCAGCGATATACCCGTTGAGCACCTCTCCCACTTTATAGTGATCCTACCCCTTCGCTGCTTTGCCATAATAGTCCCGCATAAGATTTAAGCACTATCAGAGTGCGCAGTTTTTTTAAGCGCCCCGCTTGCTTAGGTCCGATCTTCATGCTTGTATAGACAACCAAAGCATATCGGAGCATTGGCCAGATCCGATATCGATATCAGGGGACTGTGCCATGATAACATTCGACCAAGTCACTAAGCACTACCGTGGCCCGACAACGGCTGTCGATAATCTGTCGCTGACTGCACCGACCGGCAAGCTCACAATCTTTGTCGGCCCTTCAGGCTGCGGCAAGACGACATCACTTCGTATGGTCAACCGGCTGATCACGCCCTCCTCGGGTAGAATTCTTCTCGACGGCGAGCCAACAGATGCGATGGACATCGCGCTACTGCGGCGCAAGATCGGCTATGTCATCCAAAACGCCGGACTGTTTCCCCACCGCACCGTCGTGCAGAACATCGCTACAACCGCGCGGCTGAACGGAGCGCCCAAGGGGCAGGCGCTTGGCACTGCTCATGACCTTTTAGAACGTGTCGGTCTCTCCTCCGCCTTTGCCAATCGCTATCCATGGCAGCTTTCGGGTGGCCAGCAACAGCGTGTCGGCGTTGCGCGCGCACTCGCGTCAGACCCGAAATTTATGCTCATGGACGAACCTTTCAGCGCTGTCGATCCGGTGGTCCGCGCCCAGTTGCAGGACGAGTTCCTTCGCCTTCAGCGCGAAATCGGTAAAACCATCATCATGGTCACCCATGACATTGACGAGGCTCTGAAACTTGGAGATCAAGTCGCAGTTCTGCGCACCGGCGGTACGCTGGCGCAGATCGCCACCCCCCAACAACTGCTGGCAAGACCCGCCGACGACTTCGTGGCCGATTTCATTGGACGCGACAGGGGTTATCGCATCCTCGGCTTTACCGAATTCCATAATGGCGGCGTGCCACTTGGCCAGGAACCGACAGCCACGCTTGGCGCCACCCCAGAAGCTCTTCGGCAGATAGCGACCGACAGATGGGTGCTCGTAGCAGACGCCGAGCACCGACCACTAGGCTGGGCCGATATCGAAAGCGCCAAGGCTCCATTGAGAGATGGCGATCTCAATCTCAGCGGAACGCTTGCCGTCGAAGGCAGCAGCCTGCGCCACGTCCTCGATGCTGCACTCAGTTCACCGTCGGGTCGTGGCGTGATCGTTGGACCATCAGGCGTATTGGCGGGCACCGTCACCCTGTCTCATGTGGCAGCCGCGATCGAGGCGGCTCGCTCCGGTCGTGTGGGAGCGCAAGTATGAGGTTCGATTGGCTGTACCGCGAGTCCGGCCGTATCGCCGAACTCTTCCTCTGGCACCTTTGGCTTTCCGTGATCCCCGTGGTCATCGGCCTCCTCCTTGCTCTTCCTCTTGGGTGGCTTGCGCAAAGGGCCGGTTTCTTCCGTTCGACTATGCTCGGTGCGGCTGGTTTGCTTTACACCATCCCGTCTCTCGCTCTTTTCGTTCTCCTGCCGCTCGTCCTTGGCACGCGCATTCTCGATCCGCTCAATGTGGTTGTCGCGCTGACGATTTATGCGCTGGCTCTACTTATCCGCACCGTCAATGACGGCCTCAATTCCATACAGCCCGATGTCATTCAGGCTGCCAACGCCATGGGCTACCGCACATTGCCGCGGCTTATTTTCGTTGAGCTACCCCTTGCGGTGCCGGTCATTGCCGCGGGCCTGCGTGTCGCTGTGGTCTCCAATGTCAGCATCGTGTCCGTCGCAGCACTCGTCGGCACACCGCAGCTCGGTCTTCTCTTCACCCAAGGGCTTCAACTGCGCTTCCTAACGCCGATCTTTGCCGGGATCGTTCTTTGCGTGCTGCTGGCAGCCCTCCTCGACGGGATCGTGCTCTTTGCCACAAAACGGTTGACACCATGGCAGCCCGGAGGTGCAGAACGATGATCGCATGGTTTTCCGATCCGGCCCACTGGACAGGCACGGATGGCGTCTTCGCCCTCGTCATTCAGCACCTGATCTATAGCGGTGTTGCCCTCTTTTTCTCATGCCTAATCGGCTTGCCAATCGGTCTTTATGTCGGACACACCGGCCGCGGTGTGGTTGTCATTGCAGGTCTTGCAAATGCGCTGCGTGCACTGCCAAGCCTTGGTCTTATCGTACTGCTCGTCATCCTATTTGGTCCGGTCTTTGCATCGGATATGGCATTCATCGTGCCCAGCATCATCGTTCTCGTTCTGCTCGCCGTTCCACCCATCATGAGCGCGACCTATGCCGGCGTTGCGGCGGTGGATGCGGCGGCGGTGGATGCGGCGCGCGGCATGGGCAAGCGTCCGCTCGGTATTCTTTTAGATGTAGAACTGCCCTGCGCCCTGCCGCTGGTTTTCTCCGGGCTACGGAGCGCTACATTGCAAATTATCTCCACTGCAACCATCGCGGCCTACGTGTCGCTTGGCGGGCTTGGACGCCTTATCATCGATGGCCGAGCGCAGAACGACTACTACCAGATGGCAGCCGGTGCCATTTTGGTCGGTGCGCTCGCCCTTATGGTCGATCTGGTGATCGGCATCATATCAAGGCTCACGGTGTCACCCGGACTAACCCGCCGCGCATAAGGCGGGCCCTCAACCAAGACTGCATTTTTTTTGAAGACGTTGAAACAAAAGGAGTAGTTTGCATGGCATTCAATATCTTAAAGGTCGCTGGCGCATTTGCGCTGATCGCGCTTTCCGCTACCACGACGCTCGCCCAGACCGACCCCCTTGGAAAGGCTCCGGCTCAACGTACGGATACGTCCACCATCATCGTCGGCTCGGCCGATTTCCCTGAAAGCCAGCTTCTGGCCACCATCTACGCCAAGGCGCTGGAGGCAAAGGGCATCAAGACTGAAACGAAGCTCAGCATTGGCAGCCGCGAAGTTTATATGCCGGCACTTCTAGACGGCTCGATCGATCTCCTGCCGGAATATGCTGGCGCGACCTTGAGCTACCTCGACAAGAATGCCACCGCCCACTCGCCGGAAGACGTGGCGAATGCTCTGAAGGCCGCCCTGCCGGAAGGCGTCACGATGCTGACACCGTCCAAGGCGCAGGATTCCGACGGCGTAGCCGTGACCCGCGCAACGGCGGAGAAATACAAGCTCAAGACGATCGCCGATCTCGCGCCGGCTGCATCAGAAATCGTCCTCGGCGGCCCGCCGGAGTGGAAGACGCGCAAGGAAGGCATCATCGGCCTAAAGGACCTTTACGGCCTTGAGTTCAAGTCGTTCAAGCCCCTAGATGTCGGCGGCCCGCTGACCCTGTCTGCACTCCTGAACGACCAGGTTCAGGCAGCTAACCTTTTCTCGACGGATCCGGCGATCGCGGCCAACGATCTGGTCGTTCTCGAAGACGTCAAAAACCTGTTCCCGGCCCAGAACATCGTGCCGGTCATGGCAAAGGCCAAGGTCAACGATACGGTCACGAAAACGCTGAATGCGGTTTCCTCCGCTTTGACCACCAAGGATTTGATCGTGATGAACGGTCGCCTTGCCAATCACGACAGCTTCGATGTGGTGGCCGAAGAGTGGCTGACGACTCACGAGTTGAACTAGATGCTGTTTGCGGGTATGGCACGCACCATACCCGCACACGCGCCGACGACGCGTCAGATGCCGAACCTTCGTCGTTCGCCTTTTGGAGCCTCATGCAGACGGTAGAGAAACAGATCAAAAAGGGCCAAGGCGAACAGTTAGCCGACAAGCCGCTCTACGTCACGCTCAAGGATTATGTTCGAAGCCGTGTCGAAACCGGCGAATGGTCGGTCGGTCAACGGGTTCCCTCGGAAAACGAATTGGTCGAGCTGCTCGGCGTTAGTCGTATGACCGCCAACCGTGCATTGCGGGAACTGGCGGATGAAGGCTTCGTCATTCGTGTGCAGGGCAAGGGTTCATTCGTTGCCAGCAAGAAGCGAACGTCGCAGTTTCAGAGCGTGCCCAACATTGCCGATGAGATCACCCGCAATGGCGGCGTCCACACGGCCAACGTCATCGTGCTGCGCATGGAAAGCTGTGACGCCGAACTGGCAGAGGCGCTTTTGGTCGAGATCGGAAGCCCGGTGTCGCATTCGATCATGGTCCATGCGGAAGACTCCATGCCGATGCAAATTGAGGATCGTTTCGTCAACCACACCATCGTTCCGCACTACATCGATCAGGACTTCAACAGAACCACGCCGAACGGCTATCTCACATCCGTGGCGCCGATCGTAAAAGCCGAGCAGCATATCGAGGCGGTGACGGCGCAGCCTTGGGAGTGCAGACTGCTCGCCATTTCCAAGACGGAACCGTGCCTTCTAGTGCGCCGCCGCACGTGGTCTGAAGCCGGCGTGATCTCCTCGGTGCGCCTGCTCTACCCCGGCAGTCGCTACCGCCTTTACAGCACCTGATCCTTCATTCGGGGACGATGCCCGTCTCCTCCCGAATGAACAGTCCCTTTCCGAACGAATATCAGGACACTCGCATGACCGTGTTGCTCGATGACAGGCTAACTTGGCAGGAGGTGGCGGCTGTCAGTAGGGGAGAAGCGTTAGCCCTGTCGGACGCTGCCCTTCAGCGCATCGAGACGGCGCAGCAGATCGTCGACAGCATTGTCGAGCGCGGCATCCGTGCCTACGGGGTCAACACCGGCGTCGGAGCCTTGTCAGATACGGTGGTCGACCGGGCAGCGCTTGGCAAACTTTCGCACAACATCATTCTGAGCCACGCCTGCGGCGTCGGTCGCCTTCTCCCGCCTCGCGACGTGCGCGCAATCATTGCAGCCCAAATCGCCAATTTCGCCCATGGATATTCCGGCGTCAGCCGACAGATTATCAAGCATCTGACGACCTTTCTCGAACTGGACTGCATTCCAGACGTGCCCTCTCGCGGATCGGCAGGATATCTCACCCATAACGCGCACACAGCACTCGTCCTCATTGGCGAAGGCTCCGCCAGAATAGGAGGACGCATCTTCAGTGGGCGGGACGCATTGGCCGAGATCGGACTGGAGCCGCTGGTGCTTGGCCCGAAGGAAGGGTTGTGCCTTGTCAATGGCACGGCCTGCGCCACCGGACTTTTCAGCGTTGCTCTCGACCGCGCCTCCCGGCTGCTCGACTGGGCCGATGCGGTTGCTGCCTTGACACTGGAGGCTACCGGTTGCCAGATATCCGCCTTTAGCGAGCCCGTCCTTTCGCTGCGCGTTTCCGATGGCATTGCCAAGGTCGGCGCGGCCTTGCGCGCCCGCCTGGCGGGAAGTGGCCTTATAGAGGCATCGAAAGGCCGCCGCACACAAGATGCGTTAAGCCTGCGCGCCATTCCCCATGCCCATGGTGCCGCACGCGATCTGTTCCAGACATGTGCCACCGTTGTAGATCGAGAACTCGCATCGGTCACCGATAATCCAGCAGTCGCTGGCACGCCGGAGGAGCCGCTCGTCTGGTCGGAAGCCCATGCGGTGGCCCCGGCGCTTGGCCTCGCCGCAGACTCTCTTGCGATCGCCATTGCCCAGATCGCGGCTATGAGCGAGAGACGAATCGACAGGCTGGTCAACCCGCTGGTGAGCGGGCTGCCACCTTTCCTCGCCTCCGATCCGGGAAGCCACTCCGGGTTCATGATCGCGCAGTATACTGCTGCCACTCTTGCAAACGACAATCGACGGCTTGCGGCCCCCGCCTCGACCGATGGTGGCCTGACCTCCGCTCTTCAGGAGGATTTCCTGGCGCATCCGACGGCCGCCGCCAACAAGCTTCTCGCCGTTCTCGACAATGCTGAATACATCCTAGCCATCGAATGGATGGCCGCCACACAGGCCCATGATTTTTTAGAAAGTGTGGCGTGCAGGGCACCGGGCACGGACGTGCTCCACAGCCTATTGCGGTCGCAGCTCAGCCATTACGTGGATGACCGCCCAATCTCGTCCGACATGGAAAAAACGAGACTGTTCTTATCGCAGGCCATCCCTCCACAGTTACTTTAGTCAATTCGGGCGGGCGGCTACATCAGTAAGTCAAGCTTGACGGACTTGGCACGGATGAATGGCAGGCCTTTGCGCTGTCCCGTCCAGCCAACGACATGCAGATCCCTTGCCGCAGCTTCGTATCGTTCTGCCAGCATCCATGACTGACAATCGATTGCGGCAAAATCCGCTTTACCCCTTGCCACGGCTATGACCGAGGCGCGGTGTGCACCGGTTTCGATTAATGCGGAAAATAGGTCGAGACTTTCGCCGATGGATTCCAAGTCACGCTTTAAGGCTAGATAACCCGACATCGAGCGATGCTCGTTGAAGGCAAGTTTCCGGCCCTGAAACAGCGTGACCGGCAAGACAGGTCCGCCAGTGTCAGGCACCGCGACGCTCGAGCCATTCTCCCTGCGGGCAATAACGGCGCTCGAGTAGAAGATACCAGAGCCGCCTGCGATATTGTCATAGGAGCTTTGACCAATGACCTGGACATGATCCTGCAGGCCAAGCTCCATCGGCCCCCAGCAGGTGGTCGCGATAAGAAGAGCTGGGTGGCGCCAGAGGACGGCAAGGTCGAGGGCGTCAGGATCGAGCGTCGCTGGGTCTGGCGCGATGAGCGATCCGCCCTCCCTGCGAATGCCGCCTGGAACTGGGGGCATGTCCGCGTTGCGTCGAACGAGGTGCTGTGGCGCATCAATGCCTTTTGCCATGAAACGGGCACGCATTTCCTCCCAAGTGCCATCCACATTGGAACGCACTTCTGGCCAGTCGTACATCGGCAGAGCTGCAATCCATCTCACGCGGACAGATCCGATGTTACGACGTTGCCGGGTAGAAGAAAGTCAGAAAGATTAATCTGCTCCTGGGAGGAAACGATAGTCATGGGCAAAGCGTCGTCACGCCTCAGGACTGGATGAACCACGGGCTCCTTCGCCTTGAATGCGAAGGCGCGGAAGACTTCGAAATAGTTGGTAAAGACGTAACCCTCATTCATCCTTTGCCAGTCCGCGCGTCCGCTACGATAGAGCGATGGAAGGTCATACCAGGCCACGGTAGGCAACTTGTGATGCACGAAGTGCAGGTTGTTATAAAGAAAGAGGGGTGCAAGTAGCGAATTTTCGACGATGATCGTCCGCCCGTCCGGCTGTTCCGCCCACTGATGCTCGCAATAGGAGCGGATGGCGATAATCGAAACCCCAAGATAGGCGGAAACGCCGACATAGAGCCAGACCGGAATGCCGAAGAGATGAGAGACGACCAGCAAGGTCGGGATGAGCCCCGAAAGGTGAAGCATCCATGCAATGATGACCTTGCGATCGCCCTTCAATATCTTACACCACTCTGAGGCGGTGAAGCCGACAACCATCAGAGGCGGGCCGATAATCACCCGTCCGATCAATGTGTTGTTCCAGGACAACAGGTGCCTGAGGAACACCGGCATCGTCTCCCAGTCGCTCAGAGCGCGGTAGTAGCTTTCAGGATCGTCAAAAGGATCGGTGAGACGCTCATCCGCGTGGTGCTGAAGGTGCGTCCGTTTGTAGCTGCGATAGGGGTAGAACACGCCGAGTGGTGCAAAGACCAGCGCCTCATTCACCCGTGCGCTTCTCGTAGGATGCCCATGTAGAACCTCATGCTGAAGCGAGGAGTGTAAGGCCACCGCCACCCCCATCAGTAAGAGCGCTGCGATTGGATAGGTCGGATAAAGACCGTAGCCTGCAGCCCCCCAAAATCCGTAGCACGCAGACAGCAGACCGATCGTGGGCCACTCTATTCTCATCTTCCGCATTAGACGGTGGTGCGATCGTAGTTTTTGTCTGTCGGAAAAAGTTCCGCTCATCATGATCCCCACAAATTATCCCGGATCAGGATCTCATCGACAATGCAAGCGAGCAACGAGAGGATGGTGACCAATTGTTGTTTCTGGTAACAGGAGGTGTAATGTGTTTACTTTTATAAACAATGAGGTTGATTATGGACAAGCGGGCTCTGGCGGAACTTTTTCGTGTCCGCTTGCTAGAACTTGTGACACGTTCGGGCGTCACACACTCCGCGTTTGCAGCCGGGATCGGCATTGATCGCTCGGCGCTTTCGCAGCTTTTGTCGGGTGATTCGGCGCGTCTGCCGCGCGTGGAAACCCTCCTCAACATTGCCGAGCGCCATGCGGTTTCGCTCGATTGGCTTTTGGGCATCTCGCACGACCCCGGCCTGACAGGCGAATTGCGACCGAGCTTCGAAATCGAGGAAGGCGGCGAGGATTATACCGATACACTGCTAATGAAATGGCATGCCGAGGCGACTGGGTCGAAGATCCGCTATGTTCCAGCACGCATCCCCGACCTGTTGCGGACCCCTCAGATCATAGCCTTCGAAGCCGAGAGCGCGCATCAGAACGTCGGACCGCAGGCCAGTGAGACGGCCTTTCGGCTCGATTACAATCGCCAACCGGGCACTGACATGGAGGTCTGCATGCCGTGCGAAACGCTGGAAGCCTTTGCACAGGGACAGGGCATGTGGAGCGGGTTGAAAAAAGAGGTCAGAGCCGCACAGCTGCGTTACATGTCCGATCTTATCAATGAGCTGTATCCATCCTTCCGCCTGTTTCTGTTTTACGAAAAGGAGCGCTTCTCCGTGCCTTACACGATCTTTGGATCGCACCGCGCGGCGATCTTCGTGGGCGGCATGTATCTCGTCCTCAACAACGCCGAGTCGATCCGCAAGATGCAGCGCCACTTCGATGAATTGATCCGGTTTACCCGCGTGCATGCGCATGAGAGCGCCGACTATGTGAGATCGCTCAAGGTTCATTGAGAGTAGAGCGATCAAAGGCAGCCTGTTCACTGACCGAAGCTACAGCTCTAGACAGGATATGAACTCTCGGCATCCTTGTGTTATACGAAAAACGCAAACAAAACTGCCTGTCACCGGCGCAATGAACTTCTGGTCTGCGCGATCGAAGCAAGAAGGGCCGCGCCGACTGGAATGATATCATCGTCAAACTCGTAGGCTGGATTGTGCAGCGGAGCAGTGTTTTCCTGGCCAATGAAAAAATATGCGCCGGGAACAATATTCAACATATCTGCAAAATCTTCACTCGCCATGAACGGTGGGCAATCTGCCGTCACCTGCGTTTCGCCAAGCAGCGAACCTGCTATGTCGACTACTGCTTGTGTCTGAGCATGATGATTGAAAAGCACCGAGAAAACATTTCGGATATCGACGTCGATCTCTACGCCGTAGAGCGCCTCGCAGCCCTTTGACGCCTGACGCATCTTTTCGCGTATGAGCAATCTCGTCCCTTCATCCAGAGCGCGGATCGTTCCACCACACTCCACGACGTCAGGGATGACATTGTAAGCTGAGCCAGCCAATATCTTTGTGACCGAAATAACCGCAGAAGAAATAGGCGAGACGTTTCGTGAGACGATCGTCTGAAGCGACTGGATCAGCGTGTTCATGACAATGACAGGGTCAATCGTCGTATCGGGCAAAGCTGCGTGACCTCCCTTGCCCTTGATGCGGATATCGAAGAAGTCGGCCCCTGCCATCGCGGGGCCTCTTGAGATTGCAACCGTTCCTTTGGGATGATGCGGTGCGTTGTGAAGCGCATAGATTTCATCACACGGGAAACGTTCGAACAGACCGTCGGCTATCATCGCCCGCGAGCCGCCCAATCCTTCTTCAGCGGGTTGGAACACGAACATTACAGTCCCTGAGAAATTCCGGGTTTCCGAAAGGAAGCGGGCGGCTCCAAGAAGCATCGTCATGTGTCCATCGTGCCCGCAACCATGAAAGCGATTGTCATGGCGAGACCGATAGGGAAGATCGGTCAATTCCTGCATTGGCAAAGCGTCCATGTCCGATCGCAAGGCAATCGTCGGGCCTTCACCGTTTTTCAGCAACCCCACCACGCCGGTCTTGCCGATGCCCCGGTGCACTTCTACGCCCATGTCCTGCAAATGCGTTGCTACGACATCTGAGGTTCGCTCTTCCTCAAACCCGATTTCGGGATGAGCGTGGAGATCATGGCGGATGGCGACAAGGTCGGGAAGAAAGCTCGTAATGTGATCGATGATTGACATGCACTTCATTCCTTAGGCTTAACCACGGCGCTCGTGGCACGCAACATCAGTTCCGCTCGTTGTTGGCTCAAGTCGAGGTCGGTCTGTCCAGCACCGCTCGACTTTGATCGGGCAGCGGGTGACAAAAGGACAGCCAGTTGGTGAAGCAAGTGGACTTGGAATTTCGCCGGACAGAACGATCTTCTTGCGTGCTCTTTGCGCCACCGGATCTGCCAGTGGAATAGCAGATATCAGCGCCTCAGTATAAGGATGGCGTGGCGCTCCGTACACATCATCGGTTTTACCACGTTCGACGATCGTGCCGAGATACATGACCACCACGTCGTCGGCGATATGGCGAACGACCGACAAATCGTGAGAGATGAACAGATAGCTCAAATTCAGGTCTCGTTGCAGTTTCATCAGAATGTTGAGGACTTGCGACCGGATCGAGACATCAAGGGCCGATACGGCCTCGTCACACACGATCAGTTTGGGAGATAGGGCAAGCGCCCTCGCAATCACCACGCGTTGCCTTTGGCCACCCGATATTTCGTTGGGGAAACGGCTGGCCTGCATGGCTGAAAGACCGACCATCTCCATGAGCTCGGCCACGCGCCTGGCGCGATCCGGACGCGACCAGCCACGGATTTTCAGTGGTTCGCCGATGCTGTCGGCAATGGACATCTTGGGATTGAGTGCGGCACTCGGATCCTGAAAGACGATCTGCATCTCGCTTGAGATGAGTTCGTGTCGTGCCTTCGGCTGCATCGAACTCAGAGGCTTGCCATCAAAATGGATTTCGCCGCTGGTGACGGATGCAAGACCCAGAATTCCGTACCCGGTCGTGGACTTGCCGCACCCGCTTTCGCCAACAAGCGCAAGAGTCTTACCGCGTTCGATGTCCATCGAGACGCCATCCACGGCCTTGAGGACGGCGCGTCCGCCAGATGCTGCAGGCTGGCTGACATTGAAATGTATCTTGAGGTCTTTTACGGAGAGAAGGGGTGAAGTCATGCCAGTTCCACCGTTCTTTCAGCGTGCCAACATTCACGCAGGTGAGTGTCTCCGCCGACGGCGCGGCCATTCGGCGCAGGTTCTGTGGCTGGCTGTATTTCGCAAATCGCATCGCTCAAGGGACAGCGATTGCGGAAACGACAGCCAGCAGGCCAGTTGCCAACATCGGGAACTGTGCCTTTTATTGTGTTAAGTTCTGTTTTGCGTGTCCCAGAAAGCTTGGGGATCGTCGTCAGCAGAAGTTTTGTGTAGGGATGCGCTGGCGCGGCAAACACGTCGTCCACCAAACCTGTCTCCACAATTCTGCCCGCATACATAACAGCCACGCGGTCAGCCATCTCGGCCACGACGCCCATGTCGTGGGTAATCAGCAGGATGGACATGCCGGTTTCCTGTCGGAGGCTCTTCATGAGGTCGAGGATGGACGCCTGGATGGTCACATCAAGCGCCGTCGTCGGCTCGTCGGCAATCAGAAGTTTCGGCTTGGAGATCAGCGCTGCCGCAATCGAGACACGCTGGCACATGCCGCCGGAGAGCTCGAAGGCGTACTGGCTGTAGCGTCGCTCAGGGTCGGAGATACCGACGCGGCGCATGATCTCGATGGCCGTCTCTTTGGCTTCGGCCTTGCCGGTTCCGCGATTAAGAATGAGAGCTTCGGCAATCTGGTCACCGACATGCATCAGGGGATTGAGCGCGGCAATCGGCTCCTGGAAGATCACCGACATATTGGCACTGCAAAAGGCTCGTCGGTCTTTCGGACTCAGATTGACGACATCCCTATCGGCAATCCGCAGATTTCCCTGCATCTTAGCCGCGTCTGGTAGGAGCCCCAGAATAGACAGTGCCGTCATGCTCTTGCCACAGCCACTTTCGCCGACGATGGCCAGTATCTCGCCCTGCTGTATTGAAAGGTCAATCCCATCGACAATCGCGGCGCCATCGATGCTGACGCGTAGCCCTTCCACATTCAACAGCGGCACCGATTGCCCAACCATCACGTTGCCTCCTTGCCGGTCTTGCCCTCAGCCGCCACATGGGCCCAGGGGCTGTAGGGGTGCGCCTGGCCGACACGCATGCCGTCGCTTCTGATCATCACAGCCGACGGGATCGCAAAATTGACCGGGTAGAGCGCATTGTCGACAATCTCTACCGGATAGTGTTTGGATACGGCAGCGGCGATGTCGTCCGCATCGCGTTGGTCGATCTTGATCGTCGGCGTGCTGCTGTCTATGCGGGGGCGATGAAATGCGTCTTCGAGCGTCAATCCGTAATCGACAACATAGGAAACAAGCTGCGTCAGCGCCGGGAAAATCTGGCGACCACCCGCGGCGCCGATGGCCATAAACGGCTGTCCATCCTTGCGCAGTACGAGCGGGCACATATTGGCAAGCGGCTTCACACCTGCAGCGATAGAGTTCGGGTGGCCCGGGCGCGGATCGAACCACATCACGCCATTGTTCATCAAAAAGCCGGTTTCCGGCAACGCGACCTTCGATCCGAACCGGGACAGGAGCGTGTTTGTCAGTGAGACCATGTTGCCATGGGCATCGACCACGCTGATATGGCTGGTGCAATCACCATCTGGTGTCGCCGCCTGTCCCATCGTGGTCAGCCGTTTCCGATAGGACGTGCGTGCCGCGGTGGCATAGGCAACGGCTGAGGTCGCATCCGGCGTTGCCTGAGCCGAAAGAGAATTCGCAAGCAACTCCATCGCGTCGATAAAGCTCGGCCCGCCGCTCAATCCCGGCATCACATTGATTTCGACCCCACGGTAATCCATCGTCCTGGGTTCGACCCAGCGCGGCTGGTAGGAGGCGAGATCTTGCAGATCGATGGGCGAGCCACCCGCGCTGAGGTCACGCACCAGACTTTTGGCGATATCACCTTCATAAAAGTCACGCGCACCCACTTCTGCCAGCCGCCTCAGAACCTTTGCTTTGGCTTTCATAGGACGATAGACGTCTGCGGCACGGTCTGAAGTGCGGGGCGGTTTTCCATTCTCCATGAAGAGATCAGAGGTCGTCGGGAACGTCGACAGCGTTGCCCATTCGGTCGCGATACAGAAACAGGAATACCAGTCCATCAGCAGACCGCGCTCGGCGTGCTTTATGGCAGGCGCGAGTGCCTCGGCCCAGCTCAATGTCCCAAAGCGCACAAGTGCCTCGGAAAAGCCTGCAATGGTTCCCGGGACGCATATGGATGAGTAACCGATGAGGTTACGGTCGTCTTTCACACCCGGCCAATTGAACCAGTCACCGCCTTGGTCGCCAGTGATCGGATAGCTCTCCGGGTTCAGTCTGCGCGATGATTTCACACCAAAATCAAGACCATGGACCTCGCCGGTTTTCACGTCCGCGTGGAGCAGAAACCCGCCTCCGCCTATGCCCGAAAGCCATGGCTCCACGATGCTCAGGACAAGGCCTGTGACGACTGCGGCATCCATGGCGTTTCCGCCTTTTGCCAGAACATCCGCCCCGGCTTCCGCAGCGAAACGGTTCTGGGCCGAAACGATGCCGGCGCGACTTTCGACGGAAGGTTTCTGTATTGTCCAGGTCTGCATAAGGCTATTCCATGTTTGTGCGGGTTTTGAAACCCACCGGTATTTCGGCATCGACGTGATATCTGTCACGATTGGGCGAGTTTAGGTGATGTCTGGCGATGTCGCCGACGGTGGCGATCCACACGTTTTTTTCCTGCGTGACGAGGTCGAGCAGCTTTTCGAGGAGATGGATGCGGTGCGCCCTTCCGGAAATCCAGTCATGGACGGTCAGCATCAGCATGCCACCGTAACGGTGCAGGTTTTGCCACTCGTCACGCCATATTTCGAAAACAGCCTGTGGCGACGCCGGTGGCCAGTGGTCAACTCCGCCGCCTAAAAATTTGAAATAAATGGCGTCATCGATTGCCCATTGCACCGGAACCTCAGCGACATCGCCAATGGTGTATGGATGATCGAAGCCCGACAGCGATGTATCGTAAAGCCCGTGGCGCTTGATCTCCGCCAGCATATGAGGCGTCAGCTCCCACGCGGGTGAGCGAAAACCGGCCGGTTTTATCCCCGTTTGGCTGCGGAAAATATCGAGTGACCGTTCAAGCGCCTCGGAGAACTCGTCATCGCTCGTCTGCGAGACGATTTCATGAAAGTAGCCATGCAAACCGATTTCGTGGCCTCGCTCGACCATAGCTGGCAGCAGCTCAGGATAGAACTCGGCCACTGAACCCGGCACGAAAAAACTGCCTTTGATGTCGTATCGATCCAGCAAGTCAAAGATGCGCCAGATCCCGACCCGGGGACCAAAGCGCCGCTGCTCCAACTGACCAAGATATCGTGGAGACGCGTCGTCCCGGTTCTGCCAGAGCCACGGGGAATCGGCATCGACATCGACAGAAAAAGAAAAGGCGCTGTTCTTGCCGTCAGGCCATTGATAGTTAGGCCATGGACCTGAATTCTTCAAATGATTTGTCAAAGCGCGGTCCTCTTGTCTTGAAAGACCGTCATCACCCCTGCGGAATTGCCTCCATCGACGGTGAGCGTCGCGCCGGTCACATAAGCTGCGGTGTCACCAGCGAGGTAAAACAGCGCGTCGGTGACATCCTTTGCGGACGATGCCCTGCCCAGCGGGATGGTGTTTGTCACGGTATTGACGTGGTCATCGGTGAGCTTGCTGACGGCGCTGCCTGCTGCAAAGCCGGGCTCGAGCGCATTTACGCGAATGCCATATTCCGCAAGCTCGAGAGAGAACCCTTTGGTCAAGCGATCGAGCGCTGTCTTCGAAACGCAATACGGAACAACGGTGCGACGCATCTTGCGGGCGGCACCAGAGGAGATGTTGACGATATTGCCCCGCACCTTCTCCTTGATCATCAACAGAGCCATGCCGCGCGTAATCGCAAAGGGAGCGCGCAGATTGATGTCGAAAATCTGGTCCCATTCCGCGACATCGATATCCAGAAGGAAGCCGCTTGGGTAGATGCCGGCATTGTTCACGACAACATCCGGTGCACCCCAGTTGTTTCCGACAGCGTCCACAAGTCCCTGGATAGACTGTGCATCCGTGAGATCGCAGGTGTGAACAAACGATTGTTCGGTCAGGCTCAGCCGTGCAGCAAGTGTGTCGAGTTCTGCTGTTCGGGCATCGGTGAGACACAAATGCGCACCTGCTGAATGGAGCGCCTCGACAATCCATTGACCGATGACGCCACACGCACCTGTCACAACGATCCGTTTACCGGAAAAACCGCTACTCATAGAACTACCTCATTTTGGGGTCGAAGCGATCACGAAGCTGGTCGCCGAGCATGTTGACGGAAAGGACAAGGAGAAACAGGCAGATGCCGGGGAACGTGGCGATCCACCAGGCGGTGGCCACATAATTGCGCCCCACGCTGAGCATCGCGCCCCAGCTGGCGGTGGGTGGTTGGACACCCAGTCCGAGGAAAGAAAGCCCCGCCTCAAACAGCACCATGAGGCCAAACTCCAGCGTTGCGACAACGATCAGCGCACCCATGATGTTTGGCAGGACATGGCGCAGAAGAACGTGCAGAGTACCGGCACCCATGAAGCGCGACAACCGCACATAGGGCATATTGGCGACGGACAGAGTCTGGCCGTAGGCAACACGGGCGTAGCGTGGCCAGCGTGTCAGCGCCAGGACGATCACGACATTGACGAGGCCGGGACCAAGGATCGCGACAGTTATGATGGCCAGCAGGATGGCTGGAATGGAAAGGAAGATGTCGGTCAGGCGCATGATGACCGTCTCGACCACGCCACGGGCGTAACCAGCGATCATTCCAAGCGCAGTGCCGACGATGCCGGAGAGGATGACAGACGAGAACGCAACGAAGAGCGACACGCGTGCGCCATATATCAGACGGCTTACTAGATCACGACCAAGCTCGTCGCTGCCCAGTGCGTAAAACACGTTGCGTGCGGTTGTGCCCGGGACTTTCAGTCGCCCCAGAAGATTTTGTGTGTTGGGATCATAGGGCGCAATGAGGGGTGCGAAGATGGCAGCCAGCACGAAGAGCGCCATGATGATGATGAATGGCAGCGCCTTAAGATTGCGACGCAGACGTCTGGGGTTTGTGCGCGGAGATGCCGCCGATACTGCGCCGCTCATCGCTTGATCTCCAGTTTGATGCGCGGATCGACAACGCTGTAGAGAACGTCTGCAAGGATGTTCAGCGCGATGGTCACGAAAGCCCCCATGATGACGACGCCCTGAACGATGAGAAAATCGCGGGAAATGATAGACTGCACCGTCAGCTGCCCAAGGCCCGGCCATGCAAAGACCGTTTCCACGATCACGGCACCGGCGAGAAGATTGGAGATTTCGAGTGCGGCGACGGTGATGACGGGTATGGATGCGTTTCTCAGAAGATGTTTGACCACCAGTCGCCCCAGCGGCACGCCACGGGCGCGTGCTGTCCTGACATAGTCCTTGGAGAGTTCATCGATCAGCGCCGTGCGCGTCACACGGGCAAAGGTCGCCATGCTGATCAGCCCTAGTGCAATGGAGGGCAAGATGAGGTGTTCGAAACCGCCTGCCGATGACGGCGGCAGCCAGCCGAGTTTCACGGCAAAAAACATGATGAGCAGAATACCGCTCCAGAATGTCGGGAGGCTTTGCGCCGCCAGCACAACGCCAGCCAGAAACACACTGACCGGATTGCGGTGAAACAGCGCTAGAAAGATTCCGACCGGAATACCGATGCCACAGGCTACGAAGAGCGCGCCACCGGCGAGCATCAATGTGTAAGGCAGTCTCGACGCGATGATATCGATTACCGGCACGTTCTGGATGATCGATCGCCCGAAATCGAACCGCATCAGGTCCAGAAGAAAGGAAGCATATTGAACGAGAAGCGGCCGGTCGAAGCCGAGGGAACGCCGCATCGCTTCGATATCTTGAAGCGATGCCGTTTCGGGTACCAGCAGGAAGGTCGGGTCGCCCGTCAGACGCTGAAGAAAGAAGATGAGCGTCGTGACGCCGAAAACCACGACCAAAGCCTCGCCCAGTCGTTTGATAAGAAAATGTTTCATGATGCTGCCAACATCAGTCAGCCCACGTCATGCGGTTGAGGAACATGCTTTCATTCGGCGTCGGCTTCCATTGGAGCTTGTTCGAAGCACCGTAGATGATCGCGGCCTGATAAAGCGGAATAAGGTAGTTCTTTTCCGAGTTGATCTGCTGCACGGTTTTATAAAGCTCCAGCCGCTTGGCCTCATCAAGCGTTTGCCGCGCTGCGACCAGCGCATCGTCAATCGACTTGTCGCCTGCCGTGGCCCAGCCACTGGTGGAATTCAGCGTCGGGAATAGAATGCCATCGGCATCCTGACAGGCGCAGGACCACCGGCTGAACGCCGTTGCCGGGACGGTCGCTGGCCCGCCTTGCATCTGCTTTAACCAGGTTGCCATGTCGGTCATCTGGATTTGCGCATTGAGGCCTACATCGGTCAGCATCTGCTGTAATGCCTGCACGACGCGCTGGTCATACACGGGTGACGTCAAAAGTGGGATCGGCTGTGCTGCCGCCGAACCCGCGGCTGCAATCAGTTCCTTGGCTTTTTCTGGATCGTAGGGTGTGGAGGACAGACCTGCTACCCAGCCAAAATGCGCAGGACTCATGAATTGATCGACTGGCTTATCATATCCACCAAGAATACCCTGGGTGATGCCCTCCTTATCAATAGCGTAGGCAACAGCTTTACGCAGGTCGGCATTGTCCATCGGAGCCTTTTGAGCATTGAAGGCAAAATAGGCGACCCGTTCGGTCAAGACAGACAGTGCTTTGCCGTAGGCAGAGCCTTCAAGCTGGGCGGCCAGGTCGGAATCGAGCGTGACGACAAGATCTGCAGCTCCGGCCTGAATATTGGCAAGGCGCGTGGCTGCATCCGGGACAGCACGAAATGTCACTTCCTTGAACGGTCCCTTGTCACCCCAGTAGTCTGCATTGGCCTCGACGACGACTGCAACGCCGCGATCCCAGCGCTTGAATTTATACGGCCCGCTGCCAACCGGATTGAGATTGAAAGCGTCCTTGCCAATTTTTTCAACGGTCTCCTTCGGCAGCACCGAAAGCTTCACCAACTGCGCGAGCAGGGCCGGATAGGCACCGTCTGTCGTCAGCGTGACCTTTGACGGGCCTGTCACCTCTGCATTCACGATCTTATTGAACTGGCTCAGCTGTGGGCTTGCAAAAGCAGGATCGATGATCCGCTTCACGCTGAAGGCCACATCTTCCGGGGTCAGCTTCTGACCGTTGTGAAAGGTGACATCGTCACGAATGGTGAACTCGATCCTCGTATCGGACAGATACGTCCACTCGGTCGCCAGTTGCGGAACGATCTTGCCGTCATCGTCGCGTGTGACGATGTTGTCGAAGATGTTTCGATAGACGAAATAGCTGTCTGGGTTCCATTGCAAATGGGGATCCAGTGACGACGGCTCGTTCACCAGGTTGACCGTGAACATATCTCTTGCCATCGCAAATTGCGGGGTGGCCGTCGAAAGCAACCAACCTGCGGCTACGGCAAGCAACCCGTTCCTCACGTTTTTCATGTTCGTTCCCTTTATACTCGAAGCTTTCTGCTTCTTTGAGCTGGTGCCAGATACGCTCTGGCAAGCGTTCGATACGATGCCTCAATCACTCCATGTCATGCGGTTCAGAAACAGGCTTTCATTCGGAGTCGGCGTCCATGCGAGGTGATTGGATGCGCCATAGATTGCGGCCACCTGGTAGAGCGGGATCACAGGGATGTCGCTCGCCACCGTTTCATGGACCTTCTGGTAGCTTTCCAGACGCTTGCCTTCATCGAGCGTAGAGCGGGCATCCGCCAGTTGCTTGTCGACCTCGGGATTTCGATATGTGGACCAGATGTTCTTAGAATCCAGAAGCGGGAAGAGAACACCATCGACATCCTGGCACGCGCAAGACCAGCGGCCATAGCCCAGCAAGGATGCGGTTTCTGGACCACCCTGAGAGCGCTTCAGATAGGTCGCCATATCCGTCATTTCGATTTCGACGTTAAAGCCGACATCGGTAAGCATCTGCTGTATAGCCTGCACCACACGCTGATCGAAGACCGGTGCCGTTGCGAAATTGATTTTCGCCTTCGCAGCTTCTCCGGCATCAGAGACGATTTTTTTAGCCTGATCAGGATCGAACGTGGGCCCTTTGATGCCATCGACCCAGCCAAAGTGAACCGGCGTTGCAAGCTCGTCGACTGCTTTGTCGTGACCGCCGAGAATGCCCTCAATCAGCCCTTCCTTGTCGATTGCATGAGCGACGGCCTGACGCAGCTTTACATCGTTAAAAGGAGGTTTTTGCGTATTCAGGCGCAGATAGGCGACACGTTCCGTAAGCGCCGACAATGTTTTTGCGGAAGCGGAGCCTTCCAACTGCGCTGCAAGATCGCCATCAAGAGTGACGCCGAGGTCAGACGTCCCGGCTTGGAGGTTGGCCAATCGGGTAGATGCGTCAGGCACGGCCCTGAACGTCGCCTTTTCAAATTTACCTTTTTCACCCCAATAGTTATCGTTACGCGCAAGGGTGACGGAAACACCACGCTGCCACGATTCGAATTTGTAGGGTCCGCTGCCAATCGGCTGCAGATTGAAAGCGTCTTTGCCAACACGCTCGACAATCGCTTTTGGCACGACAGACAATTTAACGAGCTGGGCAAGGAGCGCAGGGTAAGGACCGTCCGTTGTCAGCGTTACGGTATTCTCAGCGGTCGCCTTCGCATCAACAATCTTGTTGAACTGGCCGAGCTGTGGACTGCCGAATTTCGGGTCAGTGATGCGCTTGACGCTGAAGGCAACATCATCCGCCGTCAGCTTGGAACCGTCGTGGAACGTAATGTCATTGCGTATCTTGAACTCGATCTCGGTATCGGACAGATATTTCCATTCGGTGGCAACCTGCGGAATAATCTTGCCAGCGTCATCGCGGGTGACAAGATTATCAAAAATATTTCGATAGACGTAGTAGCTGTCTGGATTCCACTGCACATGCGGGTCCAGCGATGATGGCTCGTTGACGAGATCAATCGTCAGGGCATCCTTCGCCCAGACCTGGCCAGCCATGGGCGCGGTCAAGAGGTAGACTCCCAAGACCGAAACAAGCATTTTTCTGCGAAGCGAATTTGTCATTGCTCATTACCCTTATTTTCGGAATTCGACGCGCCTAAGAGGATGTGTGATGCAGCACTGGGGTCGATGGAAGGCTGCTCACTCATCCGGCTGGCCAAGGCAGGCTGAGGCAGTGCTGATGTGAAGGTTTTCGATCGCAACATATGATCGACGATGTATTCGCGGAACCGCTGCACATCTTCCAACAGGAGGTACTTTGCAGCGGCTTCATCGCCATTCTCAAGGACATCGACCAGAGCGGTGCGGGAGGGAGAAACGTAGCTGGGATGTTTTCCTTCGAAGTAAGACAGCAGCCTTGCGGAATGATCTAGGGCGCCATTAAGCCACTGTACGACTATTTCTCCGCGCCGCCTTGCTAGAAGATTTAGGAAGGAGCGGTCGAGCGCTCTGGCTGCTAAGATAGCCTCAGCCTCTGAGCGACCAGCTAGAGCGTCAAGTTGAGAAGCGATAATCCTGAAACTTGCCGACTCCTCTGGCAAGAGAACACCCTTAGCCAACTGGGATTCGACGACATTCCGAGCTTCTAGAATGTCTCCAATTGCCGCGCCGGTGATAGGGGCAACCTGCCAGCCATTTCTTGGAATCGGAGAGATAAACCCCTCCACTTCCAGTCTGGCAAGGGCGTTCCGCACGGCAGCTCGACCCAGACCAAAGCGTTCCGAAATGTCGCCTTCAGATACCGCGTCTGCTGGTGCCAGCTCACATTCGATCAAAGCTCGTTTTAAGCGTTTAAAGGCAAATGCATTCTTTCCTTCTGGTTGAAGGGCGGGATGGGCGAAGGGTGATGATTGATCGAGCATGCAATGACGATATCGAAACGTTAAGATTTCACAAGATGAAAAATGACATCTCACAAACCAATTTTGGAATATTAAGCCCTGCGCCCTGATTAAATTGCTCTGCGAAATGTCCATCTGGAATCGCCAGCAAAGATGGGAACTTCGCTCTTGATTGTTTGAATGCCGCGCTACATGAACCGGTCAATGTGTCATAAGAAAGCGCGCCGTGAACGACCTTCAAGACCCCAAACGGAGTACGATGGGGCCCTGTCGTTTCTTGATAAAAGGGTGGTCCGGAATCGGGGCAACTGAAACCCACACGTCTCGCGGCAGTATTGGAGGTTTCGCCGAAGTTGCGGGGTCCGATCTTGATTTTGTGGCTCGAGTTGGCCAGTCACTGGGCACTCCGCAGTCACCCTGTTGTGATCCGGACCCAGAAAATTCACCTCAGACAGTGTCTTGTGAATTTTCACCCAGCTTGGAATAGGACCGTAAAACCAACTCCTTAGTAGGGTATAGCAGAAAACGTTTATTTAGAGTTGTTTTAAATACTGACAAAGGTGCCTATTTCAACCCAAAATAAGCTTAACAACACTTTAATGTTTTGAGCGAATATTATCCTACATAAATTTGGGGTAGAGGCGCGAACGGCAGATGCCGCTCTGAAACGCGGACAATGATGTCCACCCCTTTGTTTGCGTCTCCACCTCTGTTCATGGAAGTGTTCCCATGTCTCTCATGCAAAACCTCCGGATCAGGACGAAAGTCCTGTCTCTGGTCCTTCCCACCTGCCTAATCGGCATTGGAGGGGCTATCTATGTCTCAAACAATTTTAAATCCGCCGACACTGAGTACACCGACTTCATCGGCAATGACGGCAATGCGGAGATCGACATGGCGATCGCCAGCCAGCGCCTGGTTGCAATCGTCTATGATGCGTATCAAGTGTTCCTTTACGACGCTGGTACAGCAGGAATGAAGAGAGCGACGGATGACTACGCTGCAAGCAAGACCAGACTTCACGAACTGATCGATAATGCCGAAAAACTGTTGCCAGAAGAAAGCCAGACGCTTGGCGCTCTGCAGTCTCAGGCTGAATCCATTATCGAGATTACCGACAAGGCGGTAGCAGCAGGATCAGCCAATCGCGATGAGGAAGCGAAAGCGCTGCTCGTTCAGGCTGACGAGAAGGCTGCCAAGGCGATCGGTGAGATGAGAACCTGGATCAATGGCGCCAGCGATGGCATCAAGACCAGGTCAGCAGAACTCTCCGAAAAGACCAGCGACACCATCCTTTACACCCTTATCACCCTCGCCGGGGTATTTTCGCTTACGCTTTTCTTGGCCGTGTTTGTCACGAAACGCGAAATCACGTCTCCGATCGAGCGTCTACGTTTACGCATGATGTCTCTTGCTTCTGGAAAGGTCGATGAGGTCGTTCCAGGTGCCGATCGACGTGATGAGCTCGGCAGCATGGCGTCAGCAGTCGCTGTCTTCCGTGACAATGCAATCGAAAAAGACCGTCTTGAAAAACAGACCGATGCTGACCGTGCCTTGTCTGAAAGCGAGAGACTGGAACGGGAAAGACAGAAGGCGGAAGATGCAGCGAACACGAAGTTCGCGGTCGACGCTCTGCGCGGTGGTCTGGAAGCTCTGGCCGACGGGAATGTCTCTCACCGGATCCGCACTCCATTCACGGGCACGCTTGACGAGCTTCGTTCGAATTTCAACGGATCGGTCGAAAAACTCCATTCGGTTCTGAAATCCGTTGGACAGAATGCTTCTGGCATCGATGCTGGTGCAAATGAAATCAGATCTGCCGCTGACGATCTGTCGAGACGCACAGAACAGCAGGCTGCATCTGTCGAGGAAACGGCTGCGGCGCTAGAACAGATCACCACCACCGTATGGGACTCAGCCAAACGCGCTGACGATGCAGGCAAGCTCGTTGAGAAAGCGCGAAGCGGCGTCGAGCGCTCAGGCGAGTTGATGCAAGACGCGGTACAGGCCATGATGGCTATAGAGAAATCCGCAGGTGAAATGGGCAACATCATCTCAGTTATCGACGAGATCGCGTTCCAGACCAACCTGCTGGCCTTGAATGCCGGTGTTGAGGCTGCTCGCGCAGGTGAAGCCGGAAAAGGGTTCGCGGTCGTTGCACAGGAAGTTCGCGAACTCGCGCAACGTTCGGCGACAGCCGCAAAGGAAATCAAGACTCTGATCGCGGCTTCCGGTTCGCAGGTTCAGACTGGGGTCAGCCTGGTGAAGCAGACAGGAAACTCACTCGACACCATTGTCGACGAGGTCCGGGAAATAAGCCGTCATGTCAATGCGATCGTGGAATCATCCCGCGAGCAGTCTACGGGGCTGCAGGAGATAAACACCGCTGTTAACGTGATGGACCAGGGCACTCAGCAGAACGCAGCCATGGTCGAGCAGTCGACTGCGGCGAGCCACAGCCTTGCTCGAGAAGCGGCTGCGCTCAACCAGTTGCTGGCACAGTTTGACTTGCGTGGTGGACAAGCCTCTGACACCGATCTGCGGGGACAGTGGGCCGCCTAATAGGTGGTGGTTTTAGTCAAGAGTGGTGCCAGGACGCCAAGATGGCACCACGCCCCTGATGATGAACAATGCATTTTGGCTCAGTTGGAAACGGGCAATCGCTTGAACTATATGAAAAATCGCGGGCCAGAACTAATTCCTCCGCCTAATTGGTCGTGTCGGCGCATGGAAGATCGAGCCCTCTGATCAGGTGATACATCTACGGCTGTATTCTCTATACCGTTAAGCGATCGTGTCGCGCTACTTGACGTGTTCAACGCTCTTGAAAGGATATGAACCGGCGACCTGTAATTCTAAAGACCTAGGCGGACCAGGGATTGATAACTATCAATCCGGCTGCTTCAAATGGGCTTGTATCTCGCGTTGCGACCGCGAGATGGTTTTCTGCGGCCGTAGCAGCAATGTATCCATCAGCCTTCCCGATCGCCTTTCCAGATGTTCGGCCGCTCGCCATCAGGTCCGCGTAGAACTGTGAGGTACCTTTATTAAAGGGCAGAATGCGTCCGTCAAAAATTGGTAGAAC
Organism: Agrobacterium rosae; assembly: GCF_002915175.1. Taxonomy (GTDB): domain Bacteria; phylum Pseudomonadota; class Alphaproteobacteria; order Rhizobiales; family Rhizobiaceae; genus Agrobacterium; species Agrobacterium rosae. The sequence continues at coordinate 286,234 of NZ_NXEJ01000012.1, forward strand.
CTCACCTTCAAGGCGATCGTGGAGAATTGTCTGACGCTTCCCCGACGGCATTGAGGCAATCCCGAAACGAAGTTCGGCAATTGAAATAGCAGAAATGAATAGCGTTTCGATGGCCTGTGCATCCAGCCAAGTCAGCACAGCGATATCGGGAGCTGGCTTCCAAGGCTCAGATATTACATTAGTGTCTAGCAAGATCATTCGAAAGTCATCGGTACTGCCGGGGTCCTGTCGCGCTGTTGTTGCAGCGCTTCGACATCATTGTTTGACATTTCGGCGTCACGGCCAATAGCCGCGAGAAGCGAGCCGAGTTTCACGCGTCCAGATGGACGAACAGCGGCTTCGAGAATGTCACGAATTTCGGCCTCGGTACTACGACCGTGGTAAGCTGCTCTTGCGCGTAACGCCCGATGAGTTTCATCAGAGAGGTTTCGTATGGTCACCGCCGCCATTTATGCGATCCTATATATATTTTCGCTGTGATATCACTACCACGGAAATGATAGCATTTTCAAGTCGTACTACGAGCCGCCGGAAATGGGAAATTGTTCGCGTTCTTTCGCCTTTCAAACGATCTCTGACGGATTTAAGCAGTTTTTTATTCATTTCCCTTAGCGTTTGCTACTGGGGCGGCGTTGTGCCGCGGGGAAGAGGTTAGAGCATGAAATTATCCCGGAAGATGAAATCCATCGGATTCAGAACATCGAGTGGGATGGCATTATTGCTCATGTCGGTCGTGCTGGTCGCATTTGTGGGGATTCGCGGGATCGGAAGTCTGACAGGTGCCGTATCTCAAACCGTGGATACGTCGAAGGTCCTGATTGGAGCCAACAAGGCTGAAGGCGCCATAATCCAGTACCTCGTCAGCAAAGAACCCCAACGCATTGATCAAGCAGCTAACGCGCTTGAGACGGCGCAAGCGACACTCGCCTCTCTGGCCCTGTCAAAAGAAGAAAGCACGCAGCTCACAGCTGGCATCTCGATGATGTCAAATGCGATCAGAGCTCTCGGAGCCGCTCAGGATGCTGTTCAGAAAACAGCCATAGCTTTGCGCGATACGACCGGAAGCATGGTTTCCCTGGCTGATCAGGCTGAAAAGAGTGCACAGGATATCGCCAACCAGGCCGAGACCAATTCGAACAACGCGCTGATCAGTCTCAATACCATCCGTATCCTTATGCAGAATGCTGGCAATTTCAGCGAAGGGATCAATGCTGTTGAGTTGGCGCTTGTGAAAGCCTCCGCGCAGGGTGGACAGATAGCGAACGATCAGATCGCAAACCCGATGGCCCGTGCTCAGGCCAGCTTGACGGAAGTTGTCAAGCTGGGAGGAGCACCTGAGATCCAGCCGATCGTCAGCAGCCTAGAGAAGAGCTTCACAGAGATTCAGACCGCCATTACGAAAGATAATGGCCAAGCTTTTTTCTCGACACAGGATTTCACGCTGTTCGCTAACATTTCAACCGCCTCTCAGAAGCTGGACGAGGTGCTACGTAAATCCGCAGAAACGGAAGTGGCCTCCAAGAGCGAAAAAGATAAGGCCCGATCAAAGGCCCGTATAGTTTCCGGTACCGCACGCAACTTCAGCAATGTCTTGAAAGACATTCTTGTTCAAGTCGAACGATACCGCCTGCAGCCTTCTGTTGAAGCTGAAGCAGTAGTGGCGGCAGGCATGAAGAAGGCGGAAGCCTTCGGTGGCATGCTGGCGAAGACGACCGGGAATGACATGACTGCCAGTCTCGCCCAACTGGGCCAGACTTTCGATGCTATGAACAAGAATTTGGCGTCGTTCGATCAGCAGGCGTCGCTGGTCGTGTCGACATCGCAGAGCGTCACCGACGGTATTGTCGAGATCGCAGGCGAAATTGCGTCGAAATCAGAACGCCAGGGTAGTCAGGGCACATCCTGGATGTGGGGAGCCGGTTTGTTTAGCCTAGTCCTGGCTATGGCCATTGCGCTCTTCATGGTCCGCTCCGTTGCGCGGCCGATGATGCAAGTTGCGCAGGCAATGGCGCGTCTAGCAAAAGGGGAACCTGATACGCATCTGAAGCTTGCGAAAACCGACAACGAAATCGGTGAGATGATTGGTGCACTGCAAGTGTTTCAAGAAAACGACCGCGCTCGCATAAATGCCGAAGCCGAGACAGGTCGTGAAAGGCAACAAGCAGAAAATCTGCGGGTTGAACGTGAAGCCGAGCGTGTGACGGAGGCGCAAGCGATGGAACATGCGTTCCGACAGATTTCCGGTGGTCTGGACGCTTTGTCCAAGGGGGATCTGACAACGCGAATCGGAGCAGTCGACTCCCGATACGAGCGTATCAGAGATCACTTCAATAGTGCCGTTTCCACGTTGGAAGAGGCAATCGGCGCTGTTATCCTCAGCGTTAGCACGATTCGGTCCGGGTTATCAGAAATATCAAGCGCATCCAACGATCTTGCCCGTCGGACGGAACAGCAGGCTGCCTCTCTCGAAGAAACAGTTGCCGCCTTGGGTGAGGTGGCCACCGGGATCAACAGCACTGCCGATGGCGCAGGCCACGCTCGAAAGACGGTTGCGCTCGCTAAAACAAATGCTGAAAGCGGCGGAGCGGTGGTGGAACGCGCCATCAGCGCCATGAGCGGAATTCAGGATTCATCGACAAAGATCGGCAATATCATCGGTGTCATCGACGAAATCGCATTCCAGACGAATTTGCTTGCGCTCAATGCAGGGGTCGAGGCTGCGCGTGCCGGGGAAGCCGGCAAAGGCTTTGCCGTCGTTGCCCAAGAAGTGCGCGAGCTTGCGCAAAGATCTGCAAGTGCGGCTCGCGAAATCAAGGTGTTGATTTCAACATCCACGGCTCAGGTTACAGCAGGCGTCAAGCTCGTCGACGAAACGGGCATATCGCTCAAAGACATCTGCGAGCAGATCGGCGGCATCAGCGTCATCATAGACAAGATTGCGATGGCGGCGCGGGAACAGGCCGTCAGTCTTCGGGAGGTTTCCAACGCCGGTGACGAGATGGACAAGGTCACCCAACAGAATGCAGCTATGGTCGAGGAAACAACTGCCGCATCTCAAACTCTCTTACAGGAAACTGAAATGCTGGCCCAAATGGTGGGGCAATTCGCGACCCGGCCTGCAACGAGCGTTGGACTCCTTGCAGCGGCAGCGTAAAGCTGGCGTCTAATGATCGTGCTTTTCGGCCGGCTTTACTGGACAACGGTCCAAAGATACGCGGGTTCTTTTATGGGCGGATCGCAAATTTTTGCGCGTAACGGTATCTCGGCAGGCACGTCAACTGGGAAGAAATTTCGTGCGCATGTAGTCTTGAGCAAACATCAGCAGAACTCAGGAGAGTTGCCCAATACGGATGATGACAATTGATCTCAGTATAAGCTGTCAGGGAAATTGTCGCGCTCCTCCACTCGACCCTATCTAGGAGTTGCGACAATACGCACACGTGTTGGAGGAAGAGCTATAGAGCGTGCCTTCTTCAGCAACGAGTTCCTCCTAATTCTGGTACAGAGAAAACTAGCGCCATTATGCATCAGTTCCATCGCATAATTTTGCTACGAACATTCGGAAAAATCGATTATAACTCGGAGCAAATTCAAGGTTGCTATCTTCATGACCCTCGACCAGTTGCGCATCTTCGCCGAAGTCGCCCGCCAACAGCACATCACCAAGGCTGCCAAAGCGATGAACATGACGCAGTCGGCCGTCAGTGCTGCGGTCATCGCGCTTGAGGAACGGCACGGCGTGGCTTTGTTCGACCGTATCGGTCGTTCTATCGTTCTCAATCAAACGGGAGCAATATTTCTCGAACACGCCCTTCAAGTGCTGGCGGAGGCGAAAGCCGCCGAGTCTGCGCTAAGCGACCTGGCGGGACTTTTGCGCGGCGAATTGTCGGTTATGGCGAGCCAGACTGTTGGTGCCTATTGGCTGCCCTCCAAGCTAGCGAAGTTTCACACACGCTATCCTGGTCTCGGTCTCGAAGTCAGGATCGGCAATACCGAGGCGGTAGGCGACGCGGTTGAGGCAGGGCGGGTTGAGCTCGGCGTTGTAGAGGGCGCAGTCGACAGACCGGCCTTGTCGTCGCGCATGATCGCCACGGATGAGATGATCCTCGTCGTGTCGCCAACTCATCCCTGGGCCAAAGGCAAAAAGCTCGGAAAGGCCGATTTTGAAGACGCGACATGGGTTCTTCGCGAACCCGGATCGGGAACACGGCTCGCCTTCGAGACGATGATGACGAAAATGAAATTGGAGCTGCAGGCGTTGAACGTTGCAATTGTCCTGCCCGGAAACGAGGCCGTGCTCGGCGCAGTCGAGGCCGGCATGGGGGCAACACTGACATCGCGAAGTGCTGCCCAGACCGAACTCAACAGCGGCCTGCTGGTCGAGGCCAATGCTTGTCAGCTTCCGCGCCCATTCTTCCTGCTCCGGCGTAAGGAGCGGTATCGCTCCAAGGCGGCCGATGCGTTCGAAGCCCTGTTGTCGGAATAGACACGATGACCTATCGCGGGCCTGATACGCTCTCGCACGAGCATCGACGCGAGGAGCGATTGGCCGCGCTTGACAGCGCGCATATGCAGCCATTGAACGCCTTCCGGGAGCACCTTCAGCTTAACTCCGACCGGGATATGCCGAACTTAGATCCATACGATGGCAGTATCAGCGCAAGACTGCTGATCCTTTTGGAGACGCCTGGACCAAGTCCGGTCGAATGCGGCCGGCGTTTCGATAACCCGACCGGCACGGCGAAGAACCTGCGCGAGGCACTGACTGGCGCAGCGATATCGCGCCGAGACATCGTTCTGTGAATACGGTCCCTTGGGTCCGTGCGAGCCGAAGCTCGATCGTGGCCAGCGAGCGGCGCGAGGGCATCATGGGACTTGCAGGCCTTCTGCGGCTGCTGCCGGACCTACGTGTCGCCATCCTGGCGGGCGCGGTGGCGAGCGGTGCTGGAAGGGTACTGGTGGATGCCGGCATCGAGGTGATCCTCTGCCCCCATCCGAGCCCGACGCTGATCGATGCCTCGCCGACGCTGCGCGACCGCCTTCACGCGGCTTTCGAAGCTGCCGCCGCAAAACGCGATCAATCGAAAACAGCGATCGAAATATCCTGAACTATGCGTTGGAATTGATCGATGTACCCACGTATTTTCTCCTCAACGATCAGGAGAAATTCGATGCACAAGATTGTTGCCTTCAAGAAGCCGGTAGCGCCAGCTCCGGATGCTCCTATGCAAGGCTATGTCATACGGAACTTTACGCCAAATTGGTTCGCGACCACTATGGGCACCGGCATACTTTCGGTCGCCTTCGCACAGTTTCCGGGGCATCCGTGGCTTTTCGCGATGGGTCAGGCGCTTTGGCTCTTCAATATCCTGCTATTTGCCACCTGCACAACGCTCTACACGGCACGCTGGCTGCTCTATTTTCATGAGGCAAGCCGCGTCTTCTCGCATTCTGTCGTGTCGATGTTTTTTGGCTGCATCCCGATGGGACTGGCAACCATCATCAATGGCTTTCTGATCTACGGCATCCCGCATATCGGCGACACGGCGGTGGCGATCGCAACGACGCTCTGGTGGATCGACGTCACCGTGTCGCTGGCCTGCGGTCTTGCAATACCATTCATGATGTTTACGCGCCAATCCCACTCGATTGACCAAATGACAGCGGTCTGGCTGCTGCCGATCGTGGCGAGCGAGGTGGCGGCCGTCAGCGGTGGCCTGCTTTTGCCCCATATCGCCGACGCTCAAACGCAGTTGACGGTGCTGATGACCAGCCTGGTCCTATGGGCCTGCTCGGTTCCGCTGGCCATGAGCGTGCTCGTGATCCTTTTCCTGCGCATGGCGGTCCACAAGCTTCCGCATGTCAACATGGCCGCCTCGAGTTGGCTGGCTCTCGGCCCGATCGGAACCGGTGCCCTTGGTCTTCTCGTCATGAGCCAGACCGGACCCGCCGTGTTGTCGGCGAATGGATTGGCGAGCGTTGCTCCGGCCTTCGGTGGCGCCAGCTTCCTCGGCGCGATCCTCTTGTGGGGCTACGGCATCTGGTGGCTGGCGACTGCTGTCCTGATCACCCTGCGCTACCTTCGCGAGGGCCTGCCATTCAATATCGGCTGGTGGGGCTACACCTTCCCGCTTGGCGTGTTTGCCGTCGCCACGCTTCGTCTCTCAATGATGGTGCCGATGTCGTCTATCGCAATCTTTGGCGCGGTTCTTGTTATTGCACTTGTCTCCATGTGGCTGCTGGTCGTGGCCAAGACGATCAAGGGCACTCTTGACCGCTCGCTCTTCGTCTCGCCCTGCCTCAAGGCCGACCGATGACACTCCGGCATTATTCAAGCCGGAGTGTTTTTTCGTAACCGAACAGGAGAAGACATGACGTTTCGTATGATGGCCATGATCGTCGGCATTGCTTTGGGATGCGTGACATCGGCCAAGGCCGAACCCGTGCAGGATTTGGTGAACCCGTCCGTATTCCAAGACAGCTTCGTTGGGCAGAAGACCGCTCCAGTCACGCTGGTCGTCTATTCCTCCCCAACCTGCAGCCACTGCGTCGACTTCCGTGAACGAGACCTGGCGAAACTGCAGGATACATATGTGGCATCGGGTAAGTAGACGATCGCGTACCGGCCCTTCGTGCGAAACTCGGTGGATGCCGTTATCTTCATGCTGGCGAATGCGCGGGGCCCAGACAAATTCGACGAGACGATATCGTCCTTCATATCGAAATTCGATGAGATTGCTGCGCCCCAATGCCGAGGATGCATTGCGCGAGATCGCCGCTAGCATGGGCATCGACCGCGCGGGTTTCGATCGCGCTGTCGCCGATCAGGCCAATCTCGACAAGCTTAATGCTGCGACAACCGGAGCGAACAAAAAATTCGGAGTCGCCGGCACGCCATCGGTTTTCGTCAACGGCCAACAGGTTCGGATTGAAATGAGTTTCAACGAGGTCGCCAAAGCAGTCATAAAAGCCACCGCCAGCCTGGAGTGAAACCAAAATCTGAGAGTGGCGGAATTCCCTGTAGGAAGTTTCCTTACGATCGACCAGGCTGGTTTTTTTCTGAAAAGACGCACGACTGGGCGCCGTCGTCGAACGGCTTAGAATGTCTGCTTTTTCGCCCTGTTCCCGCCGGCTGTTCACTGTCCATACCGCAATCCGTTGCGGGTATCGCCCTTCAGACATCGTTCCCAGGCAGATTGGATCCAACGCGCGTGATCCTCCTGGCGGCATATGAGCAAGCCGCATTTGGGCACGCCTCGAGTCACGATCTGCCTTCCATAATTATTCGCGCAGACCGGAATAGTACCGCGCGTGCCAACCGCTCATGCCGACGTGAGAACAAATACGGATGAGCAATGGAATAAACGACGACCCACAGCGTTCCTATCGTCGCCGAGGTGGATGCCTATATCCGCTGGTACAATGAGAAGCGTATCAAGATATCACTGGGATCGCTCAGCCCGGTCGAATACCGTAAGAGCCTCGGCCTTAAATTATGAAGCAGTCCAACTTTTTATCCGCACCCCCCACCGGCTCAGTTCCGCATGGAAACCGACACAAGTGGTCCTTCGGAGAGTGGGTCGAAACCAATAACCAATCCAAGTCCCGCTCTAAAGGATATTTCACATGGCTTCAGGATCGCAATCGGCCCGGCTAGTCGATAGGCTTTGAAGCTAACGATCTCCGTTCCAAAATAGCGCGTCGCCAGAAGCCAGACACATCTGCCGTGCTCTGACCGCTTGATTGTCACGCTCGATGGTCGACCACGAGACATCCGTCGACATAGCCGCCCAGCAAACTCCTAGGTGCGTCTTCGACCGACCCGATATCATGGCACGGGGTTTCGCCGACGTCATTTGTGGTTCCAGTCATTCGTTACAAATCCCGCAGCCATCGTCATCCATGCTCAAGGCTGGCCGCCGCTTTAGACAGCAAGGCAGATCCTCGCATCCGAAGCGCACATCGCTTCGCGGTCGCGCGGAAAAACTCCCAAACGGAACTCCGACATTATGTTGGCCGCGCGTTGTTCCATGGCACAAGTCCAGTTCGAGGCTTACACCAGCGACGATTTGCACTGTCGGCTGTAGGTGCTGGCAGGTGGTTGCACTGGTGAGAAAATATTGGTGCCCGTCAGCCGAAATCGCTTTTGAAACTGCTCAATTTTGGGGCTATGCGGGGGCAGCATCCCTCCACTCGGCCTATTTTTTAATCGACAATTCTATTTGACTTTATTTTACTCTAATCCTAAAAATTTGAACCAAATGGTAAAACCTGGGGAACGTTCATGAACAATAAAATCATCCTGAGCCGTCGCGGTGTGCTCGCGTCGGGACTGGCGCTCAGTGCCGCCGCCTTCATACCTTCCGTGCGTGCTGCGGTGCCGATCAAGGTCGCGGGCATCCATGGATCGCCTGTGGAAAATGCTTGGAATTCCGTCCTTCACAAAGCGCTACAGGACGCGGCATCGGAAGGTGTCATTGAATATGTATTCTCAGAAGGCGTTTCCGGAACGGACTACCCGCGGGCAATGCGCGAATATGCGGAACAGGGTGCGAAGCTTATCATCGGCGAGACGTTCCCGGTTGAAAAACAGGCGCGCGAAGTTGCGGCGGATTATCCAGATACGGCCTTTGTCATGGGTTCCAGCGGCAAGGAAGCCGGCGACAATTTCGGCGTCTTCGGCACGTGGAATTTCGACGGAGCCTATCTTGCCGGAATGCTCGCCGGCAAAATGACGAAGTCAAATATCGTTGGCTCCGTGGGCGCAATGCCGATCCCGGAAGTCAACATGCTGATCAACGCCTTCGGCGAAGGCGTGAAGGCCGTCAACCCGGATGCGAAGCACATCGTCACTTTCATCGGCACTTTTTTCGACCCGCCGAAAGCCCGCGAGGCGGGACTGGCTCAGATCGATTCCGGTGCCGACATTCTGTTTGGAGAGCGGATCGGGACGGCGGATGCTGCGAAAGAACGCAAGATCAAGTCTATCGGTTCGCTGATCGATTATACGCCGCGCTATCCGGATACGGTCTTCGCCAATGCGCTGTGGAATTTCCGTCCGATCCTCAATGCAGCCCTTGCAGACGTTGCTGCCGGAAAGCCCACCGGCCGAGATTACACTGCTTACGGCCTGATGAAGGAAGGTGGCAGCGATATCGTTTATGTCAAGGATACAGCTCCGGCGGATGCGGAAGCTGCCATGGAAGCAAAACGCGCAGACATCAAATCCGGTGCGTTCATGGTTCCCAAAATCACGGACGAGCCGAAGTAAGCCTTGCCATGCAAGCCGATGCAACAGCGCTGTCCAAGGCGATTTCCTCTGGGCAGCTGACGTCACTTGAGGCAATGCAGGCCTCGTTAGATGCTGCCCAGACACACGAAAGTCTGGGCGCTATCGCCTACATGGACCGGGATAAGGGGCTCACGGCTGCCGAGTCGATGGACGCACGGGCAACCGACCAGCGTCTCGCCATGCCTTTCGCTGGCATACCCACGCTTGGTAAGGATCTTGGTGGACCCTTTGCCGGGTTTCCGATGGCGGCAGGTTCCCGGCTGATGAAGCGTCGTGGAGGATTGGTCGATTCCGATCTTGCAGAGCGCTTCAGGGCGGCGGGCTTTTGCTTCTTTGGTCTGTCCACCAGTCCGGAATTTGGTCTGTCTCTTGCCAGCGAACCCGCCATCGGGCCAATCGCACGCAACCCCTTGGCAACGGATCTGTCTGCTGGCGGCTCCTCTGGCGGTGCGGCGGCAGCGGTTGCGTCGGGCATCGTTTCCATCGCTCACGCGACTGATGCGGGAGGCTCGATCCGCGTCCCAGCCGCCTGTTGCGGACTTATTGGATTGAAACCGAGCCGTGGCGTCATGCCAGCAGGCCCACATTTTGGCAATCATCTGGCCGGAATTGCAACAGAGCTTGCAGTTTGCCGGTCTGTACGGGACACGGCCGCGGTGTTTTCAGCACTGGCTGGCACGACACGCGGCCCGTTTCCACCCGTTGCGTTGCGGCCAAAGCACGGAACCAAGCTTCGTATCGGCCTGCTTTCCCACACGGGTTCGGATCTTCCGACCTCGGCAGAACGGTGTCTGGTGGTTGAAGACGCTGCCAGATATCTTGAAGCTGCCGGGCATATGCTCGTCGCCGTTCCTTTTACGGCGATAGAAGCGATTGCTGCTGCGAGCCGCCAATCCTTCATTGACATTGTCTGCATCAATCTTGCCGACACCATCACCCGCTTCGATCTCGAAGTTTCAAAAACAGAACGCCTCACGCAAGCCGTCATCGAGCGCGGCCTGTCTCTTTCGGCGCGGGATGTCTGGCACAGTCTGAATGCCATGCTCACGGTCAGCCGTAATCTCTGGCGTCTGTTCGATGACATCGATTGTCTGGTGAGCCCCATACTGTCGTCCGCTCCCTTGCCGTTGGGTTCCTTCCCCAGCGACCATGTTGATACGGAGCTTCACTTCCATCGTATGGCCGCTTTCGCGCCTTTGGCAGCGGTCGCCAACGCCTCCGGTTTTCCGGCCATAACCCTGCCGTTCGGATCGGACAGTGCCGGACTGCCGCTTCCCGTACAACTCATGGCGCCCATGGGTTCAGACTATCTGCTTTTGCAGCTTTCAAAACAACTTGAGCAGGATGGCCGCTGGCAGCACCGTTTTCCCGTCGCAGGATTGCCCACATGACGACACCGGTTCTGGACATAGTGGGCGTTAGCAAGACATTCGGTACAACGCGTGCCAACGACAACATCTCGCTATCGCTCGCCAAGGGTGAGATCGTTGCCCTTCTGGGAGAAAATGGTGCGGGTAAGACGACGCTGATGAGCATTCTGTTCGGCCATTACGTGCCCGATAGTGGCCGGGTACTTGTGGATGGTCAGGAATTGCCGCAGGGCAAGCCGCGTGCTGCCATTCGTGCTGGCATCGGTATGGTGCATCAGCATTTTGCTCTGGCACCCAATCTCACCGTTCTGGAAAATGTGATGACTGGCACTGAAAGCCTTTGGTCATGGCGCTCGCGTCGGGCAGAGGCACGGGCCAAACTGCTTTCGATTTCCACCCGTTTCGGCCTCAAGGTTGACCCGGATGCACGGCTTGGCGATCTTTCAGTCGGTGAACAGCAACGCGTCGAAATTCTCAAAGCATTATACAACGACGCGCGTATCCTCGTTCTCGATGAGCCGACTGCCGTCTTAACACAGATGGAGGCGCAAGGGCTTTTCACGACGCTGAAGGACATGGCCCGGCAAGGATTGTCGCTGATATTCATCTCCCACAAACTGGATGAGGTCATGTCGACGGCAGACCGGATTGTGGTGCTGCGCGGCGGGCGCCATGTTGCCGAACGCAGGGCCTCTGAGACCAGCAAGGCCGAGCTTGCCGAATTGATGGTGGGACGCACCGTGACGCGACCGGTGCGCGATCCCTCCACGCCCGGAGACGTGGTGCTGGAAGCCGTATCGATTACCGTTCGATCCGGCGGTGTGGACAGGCTGAAATCGGTCGATTTCCGACTTCGCGCCGGTGAGGTGCTTGGCATTATTGGCGTCTCAGGCAATGGCCAGGCTACACTTGCTCAGCTGCTTTCCGGCACGCAAGCAAAAACCGGAGGCGATCTGCTGCTGTTCAACAAGGCGGTAGATAACCTATCGGTTGCCGATGTGGTGGCCTCGGGCATCGGTCGCATTCCAGAAGACCGGAACAAGGAAGGTGCGATCGGCGATATGGCGATCTGGGAAAACACAATCCTGGAAAGATTGCCGTCCTTTTCCAGACGAGGAATGGTCGATCGGAAAAGTGCAGTGGCCTTTGCACAAAAGATCATCGATCAGTTCGACGTTCGCGGCGGCTCTCCCGCAAGCCGTATCCGGCTTTTATCCGGCGGCAATATGCAAAAACTGATCCTAGGACGAAACCTCATCAACAGGCCACACATCCTGCTTGCAGCCCAGCCCGCCCGTGGGCTGGATGAAGGTGCGGTCGCAGCCGTGCATGAACGCATTCTAGAAGCGAGACGGCAAGGCACTGCGATTTTGTTGATTTCGGAGGATCTGGACGAGGTCATGGCACTGTCTGACCGTATTCAGGCCATTGTCGGTGGGCGCTTGTCGCCACCCATCGACGTGGAGCAGGCAACGTCTGGCAAGCTTGGTCTCATGATGGCCGGAGAATGGGACAAGGAGGACGCTCATGCGATTTGAGCGCCGCGAACACAGACCGACAGCGCTTGTGATCGCAACCCCGGTCATCGCTATCATCGTTGCATTGGGAATTGCGGGCATACTGATCGCTCTTGCAGGAGCGCCTGTCCTCGAGGCCTATTGGCGCATCCTGAAAGGCGCTTTCGGCTCCAGGCTGTCGGCCACCGAAACCCTGACCCGGGCAACACCTCTCATCCTCACCGGTCTTGCTGCTGCCGTCGCATTCCGTGCCAAGCTGTGGAACATCGGCGCAGAGGGACAGCTCTACATCGGTGCGATCACGGTTGCCTGGCTCAGCTCCCATTTTCTCGGCTCAATGCCGTCCATCGTTCAGATCCCAATCCTACTTGTTGCAGGTGCCGTCGGCGGCATGATCCTGCTGCTCGTGCCGCTGTGGCTGAGATTGCGCTTTGCCGTGGATGAGGTGGTAACGACGCTGCTGCTCAACTTCGTCGCCCTTCTTTTCGTTTCCATGCTGATCGATACGGTGTTGAAAGATCCGATGGCATTCGGCTGGCCTCAATCTGAATCGGTGGCGGATGCGGCCATGCTTCCCAAGCTGCTTGCCCGTTCGCGTCTGCATCTGGGGCTGGTCATCTCCATCCTGCTTGCTTTGCTTCTCGTCTTCGTGCAGTCCCGCACGGTTTTTGGCATACAGTCGCGCGCAGCGGGGCTCAATCCGCAAGCCGCGGTCTTTGCCGGTGTGCCGCTCGGTCGCACGCTCGTTATCGTCGCATGCATATCCGGTGGACTGGCAGGCCTTGCAGGCGCGGTGGAGGTCATGGGCGTCAAAGGCTATGTCACAACCGACCTTTCGCCGGGCTATGGATATTCCGGAATCGTTGTTGCCATGCTGGCCAATCTCAATCCGTTTGGCGTCGTGCTGGCAGGCATTTTCACCGCCACCATGTTTGTTGGCGCGGACGGCATGAGCCGCAGCCTTGGTATTCCAAGCTACATTGCTGATGTGATCGTGGCATTGTCGCTCCTGACAATGCTGGTTGCCGTCTTTTTCACCCAGTACAGGATCCGCCGATGAGCGCCATTGTGGACATCTTAGCTTCCGCCGGGATGTGGGCTGCGGTTCTCAGAATCGCGACGCCTTTGATACTGGGAACGCTGGGCGCGGTTTTAAGCGAGCGCGCAGGCGTGCTCAACCTCGGCATTGAAGGCATCATGACTTTCGGCGCGATGATCGGCTGGCTCTCCGTTTACAACGGTGCCGATCTCTGGACGGGCTTTCTGGTGGCTGGGCTTGCCGGAGCAGCGTTCGGAATGTTGCACGCGCTGCTGACCGCTACTCTGGGCCTGTCGCAACACGTATCGGGACTGGGGGTGACGCTGTTCGCATCCAGTTTTAGCTACTACGTATTTCGCCTCATGGTGCCAGTTGGCGGCACGCCGCCCACGATCACGCCGTTCCAGCCGATTTCCATTCCCGGCTTGAGCGATCTGCCGTTCATTGGCCCCGCCGTTTTTGCGCAGACGCCACCAACCTATGCTGCAATCGTTATCGCCCTGCTGTTTGCCTACGTGATATTTCGCACACCGCTTGGATTGGCGATCCGAATGACCGGTGAAAACCCGCATGCAGCTGAGGCGCAGGGTATCAACCCCATGGTGGTGCGCTACGGAGCCGTGATTGCAGGAAGTGCTTTTATGGGCATGGCGGGCGCCTTTCTGACCTTGTCCGCATTCAACAGCTTTTTTCCCACCATGGTGCAAGGACGCGGCTGGATCTGCATCGCGCTGGTGGTCTTTGCATCCTGGCGGCCGCAACGAGCATTGATCGGTGCGCTGCTCTTTGCGTTTTTCGATGCGTTTCAGCTTCGTCTTCAGACGGTGCTTGGCGGTGCAGTTCCCTATCAGATTTTCCTGATGATCCCTTATGTTCTGTCGATTGTGGCGCTTGCAGTGATGGCACGAAGCGCCCGCGTTCCACAGGCACTCATGCAACCCTATCGGCGTGGCGAACGCTGATCAAGAAAGGCCCGTTATGTTCGATATCATCATCCGCAATGCCAATCTGCCCGATGGACGCAGCGGTTTCGACATTGGGGCAAAACATGGCAAAATCGCTGCCATCGAAAAGCGGATAGACGCTCAGGCGGCTGAAGAAATCGATGCAAGCGGCCGACTGGTCTCTCCGCCCTTCTGCGACCCACACTTCCACATGGACGCCACGCTTTCGCTCGGCATGCCGCGCATGAATGTTTCCGGCACATTGCTGGAAGGTATCGCGCTGTGGGGTGAGTTGCGCCCGACCCTGACCAAGGAGGCTCTTGTCGAGCGTGCGTTGCGCTATTGCGATCTGGCCGTCAGTCAGGGCTTGCTGTTCATCCGCAGTCATGTCGATACGTCCGATCCGCGGCTTGTGACCGCAGAGGCGCTGATCGAGGTACGCGAGCGCGTAGCACCCTATATTACATTACAGCTGGTCGCCTTCCCCCAGGATGGCTATTACCGTGCCAAAGATGGTGAGGCCTCGCTGGAACGTGCGCTGGACATGGGCATCGATATCGTCGGCGGAATACCGCATTTCGAACGCACCATGGACGATGGGCGACGCTCGCTCGAAGCGCTCTGCCGCATCGCCGCTGAACGCGGCCTTCCGGTTGATATTCACTGCGACGAGACCGACGATCCCATGTCGCGACATATCGAGACGCTTACCAATGAGACTGTGCGCTATGGTCTTCAGGGCCGTGTCGCTGGCTCCCATCTGACCTCAATGCATTCGATGGACAATTACTACGTTTCCAAGCTCATTCCGCTGATGGCGGAAGCCGAGATCAATGTGATCCCCAATCCGCTGATCAACATCATGCTCCAAGGTCGCCATGATACCTACCCGAAACGCCGAGGCATGACGCGCGTGCGAGAATTGATGGCCGCCGGTCTCAACGTCTCCTTCGGTCAGGATTGCACGATGGACCCGTGGTACTCAATGGGCTCGGCAGACATGCTGGAAGTTGGACACATGGCCATTCACGTCGCCCAGATGGGTGGCATTGAAGACAAAACGAGAATTTTCGAAGGTCTGACCGTCAACTCCGCGAAGACCATGGGGCTTGAGGGCTACGGATTGGAAGTCGGATGTCATGCCGATCTCATCATCCTGCAAGCAGCCGATGTGACGGAGGCCCTGCGGTTGAAACCAACCCGCTTGTTTGTGCTCAAAAATGGCAAGGTGATCTCCCGAAGCGCGCCGCGGATCGGAGAATTGTTTATCGACGGCCGACCATCAAGTGTCGACCCTGGTCGCGATTACGTGCCGACTAAAATATGAAGTGTTGAAACTTTAGGTGTATATTGGTGCTCTTGATGGCAATCGAACGCTGCACCCTTAGTTCGGCTAAGCTGCTATTCCGCGTACCATTAAACCTCCTCTGGACGCTTCTCAGGCAGCAGTGAGGGGTCCGCCAGTACACGAAATAGTCATACGTCCTCGGGATAGAGACGAGGGAAAAGGGTATCGAGCGCTTGGACTGGAAAGCGCAGCGACACAGGCCCCTTTTCGGTAACTGACGCAAGCAGGCTCTCATCCGTCAGCGCCTTTAGAACGCGCCGCGCCGATCGATCTGGCAGGCCAGTGATACGCGAAGCCTCTCCCCGTTCAAATTATCCGCGCACAAGGGCTTCCTGAAGTAAGGGCGCGCACTCGTCAGGCAAAGTTTCCTGACGATAGACATAACGCTTGAGGCGTCCCCCTAGTGTTTTGAGTTCAAACAGGCTGTCCATGTATTCGAGCTGATCGAGACACACGCGCAGAAACCAACTGGTGAACAGTTCCAGTCCCTTGAGCGACAGGTTGCCCAGTCCATCGCGGTCGCCCTGACGTGGCTCGTCTGCCCAAGCCATATGCTGCTTATATTCGGCCCGTCCTTCAGGCCCCCCGGCCAGGCCTAGAGCCAAGCCGCGGGAAGCTGACCAGAGACCATGAGCTCCCACTCCGGCCGCTTGTGCCATCGCATGACTCATCAAACGGCTAACTCGGCCGTTGCCGTCTGGAAACGGATAGATGTAGTTGAAACGGTGATGCGCGGTCGCCATCGCAAAAAGGCGGGCGCTACGGCTCCTCCCAACCGCCATCATCGCTTCTTCAGGAGCCGGCTGGAAGGCGAACCGCTGATGAAATCGGGCACGCGATCGCTCGCAGGAGGCAAATGCCTGCCGACCTCGACGTCCTGCTCCTCCCCTCGCCGCCATTCGCCGGGCGTCATAACAAAGCTGTGGTGGTTACCAACAATCGTCAGCATCTTTACTGTTGCGCCATCATAAAAGGCGCGGTGAAGGTAGCGGATGAATTCAAGCGATGCAGGATCAGGCAACGTCCCTGCCGCCTCTCGCTCGTCGATCTCCTGCTGAACACGATAGTGGGCGACTGCTTCGATCTTGAGGTCGCGCCGATCGTCCTCGGGCTTAATTCCCTGCAGGGCCTGCTCGATCTCACGTGGTCGGGTGTTGTGGCCTTCGATCAGATTACTATAGTAGGTGTTCATGATCCTGACGGTGCGGGCCAGTTGGGCTGCGGTTTCAGGATGGAGAGCCCGGCCAAGTCGTTCGGCCCTAGCGACAATCTCAAGCGAAATGTCCAGCAGTTCGCCACTGGGATGCTCGATACGCGCCGGTTCGATTGGCCGATATCCAGTTTCCTTATATCGTTTATATATATGGGTTTTTTGTCGATTTACCATCACATTTGGCCCATCTTTTGGCCGATATTATCGTCAGCACTATAGCCCCGTCATCAAGACACGACCCACCCAATCACCAAAAAGAACTCCAGCAATGACACTCGGTTAGTCTTCCCTGGCAAATCTTTGCGAACTTGTGGCCTTTCCATTGCGATGTTCATATTAGTTTACTCGCCTTGAACGGATACGAACCTACAACCCGGTAAACATGGAGATATTAGCTGCACCCAACGAGTCGTAGATTTGTGCACCAAATGGTGCTATACGAGCTACTCATTTACGGGAGCTAGAATATGCGATCGACCATAAATCTTGACGACAATCTTATGGAACGGGCCAAGTCCCTCACGGGCACCAAGGAAACAGCAGCTCTCGTCCGACAAGCGCTCGAGACGCTTGTGCGTGTGGAATCCGGCAAACGCTTGATCGCGCTTGGCGGCTCTATGCCTGAGGCTGAGGCATCGCCTCGCCGACGGAGCGACGTGGCCAAGTGATCCTGGTAGACACCTCGATCTGGATAGATCATTTTCGATACGACGACGCAGAACTAAAAAAAATCATCAATGATGACCAGTTGCTTTGCCACCCGTTCGTTGTCGGCGAACTGGCGCTCGGTGGCCTAAGAGAACGAGGCGCAGTTCTAGCTTTCCTAGCAGCTCAACGCGAAGCAATGATCGCGACCCACGCAGAGGTAATGATGATGATTGATCGCCATTCGATATTCAGCATGGGGATTGGTTACACAGATGCCCACTTACTGACTTCAACGTTGCTCGACCGGCGATCAAGCTTGTGGACAAGAGATAAGCGCCTAGCGGCCGCAGCGCAAAAAGTTGGTGCGGCACTTTATCCGCATGCGCACGCCTCTCATTAACAATAACGCAAGGACCGCTCAGCAATATTGACGCCTTGAATGGATTCGACCCATCGGCTCCTCATTTAAATCAACGCTTGATCACTGAATTGTTCAGATCCTAAAGAAGTTTAGAAGTCCCACTCTTCATCTTCTGTCGCCACCGCCTTACCAATGACGTAGGACGATCCCGATCCGGAAAAGAAGTCGCACGAAGGCTCTGACCGAGAACGGCATCAAAGAACTTCAAAGCCTACTTGCCGACAACAGGACGTGGGACGGCGGTATCTGCGAGTTCCTCATCGACACACAGTGCGATCCTGAACTAATCGACCGCATCATGGCCGATAAGATGAAGCGCGGCCTTTAGATTCTATCTCGCGACACCCGAAAAATGCTTTCGCCGGACGCTCACGTTGAAATCCCAGCTGCCACCAAAAGGCGCCTGGGACTCGATGACGAGTGCTCGTGGATTGTTCTGACAGAAAGTAACCGTTTTGTATGGCCCGGACCCGACGTCAGGCCGATGGACGGTGAAACCGGCTATTACGGCGCGTTCCCACCAGCCCTGTTTGACGAAGTTAAAGCCAAGGAACTCCATTATATTATTAATTACAATTTGATCTCATCGCTTTGTATCGCACTGTAAAGAATACCTGTACGGCCGCTTTGTACAAAAGGGCGTTTTGTGTGAAGCTGGTTATTAATAACCGCCCGCTTCTTGGCGAAAGGCGACACCAGTTCGCTTCGTATAACACGGGGATGTACTTAGTGCGAAGTTGCCGTCGTCGGTCATAATAAGTCCAACTCAATCGGCCCTATGTCTCAACCATAGAAGTGATACACGATTACCGAAAGGAGAACGCGGCATGGTATAGCTAGCGCTCTTACGAGCTCCGACAAGACGATTGGGCGAGCAGTATAGTCGTTGCTCGGTACCGGATTTTTGTCCCAGCCACTTACCATTTTTCTCTCTCCAATTACGAAACGAAACCATGTTAACGGTTAAGTTGAGAAAATGACAAGATCGACTTTTCGAACCACCGGTCTATTCTCATTCATCTAGTCCTGACATAGGTGTTACCTCACTACATACAATTTCCACGGATGCTCTTCTTTGAAGCCAAGTACGTCGCGGGCCTTGCGATTCGAGAGCGGTGCTTCGTCCTTTCCCATTTCCCGTAGGATCGGCGTATCAGGGCAGTATTTGGTGAGAAACTCAGCGGTCGAAAGATCGGCAGTAATTGTGTCATTGACCGCGTTGAAAATCTGAAATCCTAATCCATCTTTTTCGATGCATAGGTGAACGAGATTGCCGAGATCTCGCGCGTCCACGTAGCTCCAGGCATTGCGTTTTCTGGACATAGGATCGTCAAGAAAAGCTGGAAACTTAGAATATTCATGTGGTTCTATGACGTTGGCGATGCGCAGCGCGTAGATGTCTGCCCCGTAGCGCATGGCAAACGCACGCGCCGTCTTTTCATTCAAAAGCTTCGACAGGCCATAGCTGTCCATTGGGTCGGAATCGTAATTCTCATCCAGTGGGAATGCATGGAAATCCTTGTCTCCTTCTGCAAAACAGACACCGTAGGTCGTCTCGCTCGAGGCAATAATGACCTTGCGAACGCCCAGCTTCATAGCTGCTTCGATGACATTGTATGTGCCGACCACATTAGCTTCGAAGGTCTTGTTGTCAGGCTCGATCAACACGCGGGGAATGGCTGCAAAATGGACGACGGCATCAGGCGCAGATGGAGGAACGCCCTCTTCGAAACCGTCAAAGCCAAAATGTGTTGTCAGTGCATTGAAAACCTGACCGCTGTCGGTGATATCTGCGATCAGCGTGTTTACCCCTTGCAGATCCAAGGGCTTTAGGTCGACGTTCAAAACGGAATAGCCCTTTTCCAGCAACTTTGGAACGGCATGGCGCCCAGCCTTGCCTGTGCCACCTGTAAAGACGATACGCTTGGTCATATCTGGCCCCCTTGTAGAGCTAACTCGCTTCAAAACGGTCGATCGGCAGCCAACTGAGCACGACAATTATGTGCATCGCTGGTTTGGCACTAGCATACGATAATAATTCGGGCCAGCTTACAAGTAAGATATGTTTTGAGGGGTTTTCAGCAGTTAAATTTGTTGAAAGCACTCTGATGATAGGAGGGCGCTCTTGAGCCAATTCGATCCGGCGGCATCAATTAGGCGCTGGTGGATCTGGCAGGGAGCGATGGGGAACCATCGCCCTACCGGGGCCATTTATGTCACGCTTGTCTAAACCTGAAACATCTAAATTTCCGATAGGTCAGAGTATCTGCGCACACAAAAAGGCATCAGGGCAGACTGAAATCAATGCTTTCCGATCCTCCGTTCATCTCTTACGCCTGTCTCGGAAAAAACGAAAGCAGGGACGACAATGGGAAAGCCGTTTTACTGGAATGAATTGAACACCCTCGATTTTGCGGGCTTGTCCGTGGAGCGAACCATTGCCGTCTTGCCGATCGCTTCGACCGAACAGCACGGCCCTCACCTCCCCGTGGCGACAGATGTCGCTATTGCAAACGGAATGCTGGCGGAACTCAGGGCTCAGCGACCGGATGATCTCGACTTCCTCGTCCTGCCGACACAGGAAATCGGCAAAGCCAATGAGCATATATATGGTCCCGGCACACTATCACTCGGCCCCGAAATACTCATCCCGGCCTGGACGGCGATTGGCGCCAAGGTGGCAGAGGCGGGCGTTCGCAAAATGGTGATTGTCAACTCCCACGGCGGCAATGTCGATATCATGAGCATTGTTGCGCGTGAGTTGCGCGTCAGACATCAGATGGCGGTTGTCAGCACGCAGTGGGGCCGGTTCGGCAACCCAGACGGCATGATCTCCGAGCATGAACAGAAATTCGGGATTCACGGCGGGGATGTCGAGACGTCGCTGATGCTGCATTTGCGTCCTGACCTCGTGCGGATGGAGCACGCCCAGAATTTCACGTCCAAGGCCGAGTGGATGAAAGAAAAGTCGCGGTTCTTGCAGCCCCTTCCACCGCACTCCTTGGCCTGGATTGCTCATGACCTCAATCCCCACGGCGTCGTCGGAAATGCGGCGGCCGCCACGGCAACCAAGGGCGAAGCCATCTGCCGTCATCAGGTCGCTGGCTTCATCGACCTGTTGCGCGACCTGTCAGACTATTCACTGGACAATCTCTATGTGAAGTGAGCGCCTTCGCTTCTGTCCGGTTGACGTTGCGGCGGTATATGCCCCTTGGCTTCCAGCTCCGCCACAAGTTCTGCCAGTCGAGACAGCAGGAATTCTACGAAGAGACTGGTCACCGTATCGAGCGAAGAGCGGGACCGCGCGAAGAGCTTCATCGGTTGATGCCGAGGATGTGGGCCAGCCAACGGTCGAAAGACGAGTTCCCCTCGACGGCATTCCGACAGAACATCGAGGGGGTTGAGCAGCGTCAGCCCCGTACCCAGCTTGACCAGTTGCTTGAGCATGTCGGACGCATTGCTCTCCACAACCGGTTGGACGGCAACGGAGAGTGGCGCGAAAGCCAGATTGATGACGTTGCGAAGACTGGTGCCTGACTGTGCGAGGACCAAAGGTTCTTGTGCGATATCGGCAAGGTCGATTGGCCCCTCGCCTGCCAAACGGTGTCCTGGCGGCAGGACGGCACCAATTGGTATGTCAAAATTTGCAAGTGTGCGAATACCGGGCGTTGCCGGGATATTGAAGCCAAGGCCGATATCCACTTCGCCGGCCAGAACGGGTGAAATCGTGGTCGACGGGCCATCATTGCGCAGATGGACATGAACTCTTGAATGCTGGGCGATGAAACTGGCGACAATGTCTGGCAGCGGTCCCGCGGCGAGACCGACGGTCGCGACCATCGAAACCTTGCCCGCCTGAGGCGTTTTCAATCCGCGAATGCGACCTTCCATCCGCTCATAGGTCTTGAGAACTTCGCGGATGTGTTCGATGCACAATTCTCCTGCTGCCGTCAGCCTCAGCCCTCGCGGCATACGCTCGAAGATCGGCGCACCCAACTCTTCCTCCAAGGCCAGTATCTGGCGGTTGATCGCTGATGATGCGACGTTCAGCCTGGCAGCAGCCTTGCGGATCGAACCACATCTGGCAATCTCATCGATGTAGCGAAGTTTTCGTGAGTGCAGCACGGAAGAACCCTTTGCTCAAATTTAAGGAAGGCTGCCATTTTCAGCAGTCGGTTTCGCAAGCGATGCCGTAAAGGCATCAATGCGCACGAATTTTGATGCTTTTCAAAGATCAATGCAACAGCTCAAATGAAAGGGAACAGGCACGCCTACGATGCCGGTAAAAGGGGAACAGATCGAAATGTTCAGATATTCCGAGACGAAGAACTGCCTTGCCGCATTGGGTTTGTGTGCCGCTACCTTATCCGCTCCGCAAGCATGGGCGCTTGATGAAGTCAGCTACGGAACCAACTGGCTGGCGCAGGCTGAACATGGCGGCTTCTACCAGGCGATTGCGGATGGCACATACGAGCGACACGGTCTGAAAGTAACAATCGTTCAAGGCGGCCCCAACGCTGCCAACCGTTCCTTGTTGTTTGCCGGAAAAGTCGATTTCTATATGAGCGGCCAATTGGGCGACATGGATGCCCGCAAAGAGGGGATTCCGGTGGTCGGCGTTGCCTCGCTGTTCCAGAAAGACCCGCAGGTCCTGATGGCGCACCCCGATGCTGGCATCGAGACGTTCGGCGATATGAGCAAGCTGACGACCGTGTTCATGGGCAAGGAAGGTTTTACCACCTACTTCGAATGGATGAAAAAGAATTTCCCCGGCTTCAGGGAAGAGCAATACAAGCCCTACACGTTCAACCCGGCACCGTTCATCGCCGACAAGCAATCCGCACAGCAGGGCTACCTGACATCGGAGCCTTACGAGATCGAAAAGCAGACAGGCTGGAAGCCGAAGATCTTCCTGCTGGCTGATGCCGGATACGCCCCCTATTCGACCATGATAACCGCCATGCAGAAGACCGTGGACGAAAAGCCTGAAATGGTTCAGCGCTTCGTCGATGCCACGCTGGAGGGTTGGTACTCGTACCTCTACGGCGACAACAAAGCCGCCAACGATCTCATCAAGAAAGACAACCCGGAGATGACGGATGGCCAGATCGCCTTTTCCATCGCGAAGATGAAGGAATACGGCATTCTTGAATCTGGTGAAGCAGCGACAAAGGGCATCGGCTGCATGACCGACGAGAGATACAAGACGTTCTTCGACAATATGGTGGCAATTGGTGTTGAACCAGCCGACCTGGACTACAAGCAGGCTTATACGACAAAGTTCGTTTGCAAAGGCGTGGGCATGGCCCTCAAAAAATAAGAGAGCGCGATGGGATCGTACACCTCACTCCGATGGGTGAGCCGTGGCCATCCCATCACCCGGCCTTCTCACTGAAACTCCCGACGCCACGACGTTTGCCAAGGCCATGCTATGACCCTATCGCCAGTTTCGAAATTGCCATCCAGTAAAGAAGGTCGCAAACGACCGCTGGTCAGCATGAAGGGCGTTTCAAAGCAGTTTTCAAACGGAACGCTGGCGCTCTCCGACGTTTCGTTGAGCATCGAGAATGGCGAATTCGTCAGCCTGCTCGGGCCGTCCGGCTGTGGAAAATCGACAGCACTAAGGATTATCGCGGGGCTCGGAAACGCGACCTCCGGCACGATCGATTGGCCGAGTTCACGGATCAATTCCAACGGCCTGCCGGAAGGTGACATCTCGTTCGTCTTTCAGGAACCGACACTGATGCCCTGGCAGACGGTGTTTGGCAACGTCCATCTGCCATTGAAGCTGCGGGGCGTGTCCAAAGCGGCCGCCAGAAATGACGTCGCGCGTGCGCTTGAGACGGTTGGTCTCAGCGATTTCAAAAAGGCTTACCCGCGCGAACTCTCCGGCGGCATGAAGATGCGTGTCTCGATCGCTCGGGCGCTCGTGACGAAGCCGAAACTGCTGTTGATGGACGAGCCATTCGCGGCGCTCGACGAGATAACGCGACAAAAACTGAATGACGACGTGCTGAAGCTTTGGAAGCAGACCGGCATCGCTGTCGTCTTCGTCACCCATTCGGTTTTCGAAAGCGCTTACCTGTCAAACCGTATTGTCATCATGCGACCAAGGCCGGGTCGCGTGCATGCGGATTTCCCTCTCGTCACCAGCCTAGAGCGGGACGCCCGTTATCGCACTTCTGAGGAATATCGTCAGGCCTGCGAGAAAGTCTCCAACATGCTGATCGAAGCCATGGACGGCGGAGAACACCCATGACCTTCAACCGTGACGTGGCTTTGCGCATAACAATTCCGATCGCGGTGGTGATCTGCATGATCGCGATATGGCAGGCCATCATCAGCGCGTACGCGATCCCGCAATATATCCTGCCTGGCCCCATCGCTGTGGGAAAATCCCTTTACAATGACTGGGGCACGTTGTCGCCAGCACTGCTGGTGACCACGAAGATCACGCTTCAGGCATTGGCCTTGGCCTTGCTGGGCGGGGTCGGCATTGCCATTATTCTCGTGCAATCGAAATGGCTGGAAATTGCGCTGTATCCGATCACGGTCATTCTCCAAGTGACACCGATCGTCGCGATTGCGCCGCTGATCCTCATCTACACACCGACGACCCAGATCGCGCTGCTGATCTGCGCCTTCCTTGTCGCATTTTTCCCGATCCTGTCGAACATGGCGCAGGGCCTGAAAAGCGTAGATCACAATCTGCTCAACCTGTTCGACCTGTACGGCGCATCCCGTTGGCAAACGCTGATCTATCTCAAGCTGCCATCGGCGTTGCCCTACTTCATGACGGGTCTGCGGATTGGCGGTGGGCTTGCACTCATCGCAGCCGTCGTCGCAGAATTCGCCGCAGGTTCGGCAGGCGCTGGCTCCGGCCTCGCATTCCGGTTGCTGGAATCACAATACCGGCTCAACATTCCACGGCTTTTCGCAGCACTGGTGCTGTTGTCGCTGCTGGGCGTTGTGATCTTCTGTATAACCTCCTTTGTTTCGTGGTTCTTTCTGCACCGGTGGCACGAAAGCAGCCTGAGGAGAGAAAACTGATGACCGATGGATTTGTGGTCCTGCCAAAGGCAGACCGTTTCGCACTCACGCACGCCACCTTGCCTTCGGTGACGGTTGAAGGGTTTCAAGCACAGGCTAAGGATGGCCTTGTTTCTGCGGACATCGTGATCGCCAACGGCATGATCGAGGCGGTCTTACCGGCCGGTTCCACCCCTTCGGACATGCCACAGGCCGACCTTCGCGACGGCATGATTTTCCCGTGTTTCGTCGACATGCACACCCATCTGGACAAGGGCCATGTGTGGGACCGCCGGCCGAACCCCGACGGCACATTCACAGGAGCCCTCGAGAATGTGCGCGCCGACCGCATCGCCCATTGGTCGCGCGACGATGTCCGCGCACGTATAGAGTTTTCACTCAAGGCAGCCTATGCCCACGGCACGAAGCTGATCCGCACGCATCTGGACAGCATTCCACCGCAGACGGATATCTCCTTTCCCCTGTTTGCGGAAATCCAGGACGAATGGAAGGACCGCATCGCTTTGCAGGCGGTTTCCCTTCTGCCGCTCGAGAGCGTGCTCGACAAACCGGTGTTCGACGCCATCGTCGCCACCACCAAACGACATGGCGGCCTGCTGGGTGGCGCGACCCGCATCCTGCCGGATCTCGATAAAATCCTCGACACCATGTTTCGCAACGCTGCGGATAACGGCCTCGACATTGATCTGCATGTCGATGAGACCGAGGACCGGGAAGTCTTGACGCTGGAGGCCATCGCCGACGCAAAACTTCGTCACGGTTTTGACGGCACCGTCACCG
The DNA here is from genome assembly GCF_002915175.1 of Agrobacterium rosae. Taxonomy (GTDB): domain Bacteria; phylum Pseudomonadota; class Alphaproteobacteria; order Rhizobiales; family Rhizobiaceae; genus Agrobacterium; species Agrobacterium rosae. The sequence goes on from NZ_NXEJ01000012.1 coordinate 311,856, forward strand.
TGGGGCATTGCTGCTCGCTAGCGCGCCAAGACGACGACACGATAAAGCGGGTGATCGACAAGGTCGCCAAGGCGAACATCTCTGTCGTGTCATTGCCGATGTGCAATATGTACCTTCAGGACCGCCATGCGGGCCGAACGCCGCGCTGGCGTGGCACGACTTTGTTCAAGGAACTCACCGCCGCCGGTGTGCCCACCGCCGTCGCCTCCGATAACACCCGTGATCCCTTCTATGCCTATGGCGATCTCGACGCAGTCGAGGTGTTGCGAGAAGCGGTGCGCATTCTCCATCTGGATCACCCGATCGATGACGTCGCACGCGTCTTTACCACGACGCCTGCCGACATCCTCGGACGCCGTGATGTCGGCCGAATCGGCGCGGGCCTGCCCGCCGATCTGGTCCTGTTCAGTGCGCGTCGGTGGAGCGAATTCCTGTCCCGTCCGCAGGCGGATCGCATCGTGATACGCGATGGCAAGGCCATCGACCGTTGCCTGCCGGACTACCGAGACCTTGATCCCATCCTGATGAAAGAGTGACCCATGGCCGACTATGCGCAGATCAAGAAAGAGCTAGAAGGCATTGCGACAGAAGACAATCCCGCCCTCGTGCGTCAGAAAAGTCGGGATTTTTACTGGTATTCCCCTGTCCTGAAACGTCAGTTGGACAATGTTACAGCCGACCTCGTCGTTTCGCCAAAGTCGGTCGAGGAGGTCATCCAAACTCTCAAGGTTGCCTATGCCCATTCCGTGCCGGTGACACCACGCGGCGCCGGCAGCGGCAATTACGGCCAGGCCATGCCACTTTCGGGTGGTATCGTCCTCAATCTCATCAACATGAATGCGGTCAAGGAAATCCATCCCGGCCGCGTCATCGCCGAGCCTGGCGTTGTCATCGCTCAACTGGATCGCCAGACAAAAGCGCATTCCAACCAGGAACTGCGCTTCCATCCATCTACAGCGCAATCAGCAACGATCGGCGGTTTTATCGCCGGGGGTTCCGGCGGCGTTGGCTCCATCCATTGGGGCGGGTTGCGTGATTTGGGCAATATCCTGCGCCTGCGCGTCGTCACCATGGAGGCCGAACCACGGGTGCTCGATCTGACGGCATGGGACCTGCAAAAAGTAACACACGCCTATGGCACCAATGGCATCATCGTTGAAGTGGAAATGCCGCTCGCCCCCGCCTATGAATGGGTAGACGTTCTCGTCGGTTATGACGATTACATGGATGCGGTTCGCCTTGGCGATGCGATTGCCCACAAGAACGGTATTCTCGTGAAGGAAATCGCGCCGATTGCGGCACCCATTCCGTATGACTATTTCCCGCGGCACAAACCGTTCATTCGGCATCGAGGTCAGTCGATCTGCGTTTTCATGGTAGCACCCCAGTCTATGGATGCGTTTGCCGCTTTCACCGAACGTCAGCACGGCGAAATCCTGTTTCGCTCCGACAAGGTCGAAAGCATGAAAGGCATCCCGCACGCCTATGAACTTGCCTGGAACCACACGACACTGCGCGCGCTGAAGGTCGACCCCAGCTTCACCTATCTACAGGTTCAATATCCGGGGCCTGATCATGTCGCTAAAGTCCAAAGGATGACTGAGATTTTCGGCGATGAGGTTCCGGGACACCTGGAGTTCCTCAAATTCGATGGTCACATCCAGTGCTCGGGCCTACCGCTGGTGCGCTTCACCACGGAAGAACGGTTGGAGGAAATCATAAAAATCCATCAGGACAATGGTTGCCCGATCTTCAATCCCCATCGCTACACGCTCGAGGAAGGTGGCATGAAGCAGACGGACACCGTACAGCTTGCCTTTAAAAAAGAAACCGATCCGAATGGCCTGCTCAACCCTGGCAAGATGATCGCCTGGGACAATCCTGACTTCGACTTCAAAAGCGGTGAGAACTACCTCTTCCCCGGTTTGGCGGCAGCGGGTGGCTGATGAAGATTTTGCTCCTCCACTCTCATCCGGTTGAATCGAGCTTCGGCTCGGCCTTGCATGTCGAGGCCCTGAACACCCTGCGCACTGCGGGCCATGAGGTGGACGATTGCGATCTCTATGCAGAAAATTTCGATCCTGTGCTCACCCGCGATGAACGCCTTGGTTACCACACCGTGCCAACCAATATCGAGCCGGTGCGCTCATATGTCGAACGGTTGCGCGCCGCCGATGCACTGATAATCGTGACACCCGTTTGGAACTTCGGATGGCCAGCTATTCTCAAAGGCTATTTCGACCGCGTCTGGCTGCCGGGTGTCACCTTCGACATGGATGAGGGTGACCGTGGCAAACTCACCCGCAAGCTCACCAACATCAAGAAAATCATCGTGTTGACGACCTATGGCGGAAATCGCTGGCGTGCTTTCCTGGCGGGTGACCCGCCGCGGAAGATGGCAACCCGTGTGCTGCGCGCAGTCGCCAGACCGGCAAGAGGCGTCACCTACCTTGCGCATTACGATATGAACAATTGCACGGTTGAAACCCGTAGGAGATTTCTGGCGAAGGTCCGTGCGGAAATGCAGCGCCTTTAGACAATGCGCTAAAAATTATGACCTTTTGACCATCTCAAAAAACCTTGGCGGCGGTAATCTCTACCTCGACCAGGAATTCCTCGCGGGTGAAGCCGCCGACCACAAGCAAGGTCGAAACCGGCTTCGGATCAAGCGTAAAACGATCGCGAACGGCCATATAGGCTGGGAAGTCTTCGCGCTTGGTGACGAAACCGGAGGTGCGTATGACATCCGCATAGGTCATGCCCGCCTCCTCCAAAATGGCGCTAAGCGCCTTGAAGCACAGTTCTGCTTGAGAGGTGACGTCTGGTGGGACTATTTCATCCGGGCCGATCCCCAGTTGCCCAGATGTAACGAGCAGGCTCGCACCAGGCTCCACCAGCAATCCATGATTATAAGCGCCGAACGGTTGGCGCACGCAGGGAGGATTGAAAACACGCTTCATGTTGCACTTCTTTTGATGATGGTGAGAAGAAGCTAGCTCGGCTTGTCTCATACTTCAATCCACATGAGCCCAACGGAAAGCTGTTTACCTAATTGGTCAAGTTCGCCATCGAACTGCAGTCGATCGCTTGCGAAAAACAAATATGCATGTCGGCTCGTCTGAGCAACATCATATCGGCTAACGAGGTAATTTGAGGCCACGCTCTTGAACCATTATGAACCGACGACCCAGCAATTTGGGGGACTCGGTGACTGGTTTAGCTAGATAAGGCTGTCCGTTAGCAGGCCGCGCCAGTCATTGATGCGCCCTCCCTGACTGCGTCGGCAAGAAAGTAGAAAACCGTGCGGACCCGCATTGGAAGATTTCGGCGCGAAGCATAGACCGCGGTGATCGGCAGCCGTGCCTTCGGCAGACAAGGCAGAACGTTGATGAGCCTCTCCGATGCGATGTCTTCGGCAACGAGGATATGAGAGAGGATGGCCAGCCCTCCTCCGGCGACGGTCGCTCGATAGACAGCACTCGCATTGTTGAACACCATCCGCGGACTAATCGCTGCCCGCACCTGATCGGCACCATCGGCAAATATCCATGCACGCGTTTCACCGCCGCGGCTGTAGCAAATGCAGTCGTGCTCTGCGATCTCGCTTAGGCCACGAGGTTGGCCTCGCTCTGCGACATAGCCGGGCGATGCAACAAGAAAGGCCGTGGTCCAGCCAAGCCGGCGACAGATCAGGCTGCTGTCGGAAACGTCACCGAGACGAACTTCTATGTCTAAGGGAAGGAATGTTTAGCGGCGTAAACGCGGTGCACGAAATGCTGCGATGACTCACGACACCAAAAACGCGTTATGACTCATCATCAAAAACATTTATTGAATCATCACCTTGAACTCGTATTTACTCGACGTTAAAAACGCGCATATAAACGACATCAAAAACGTGCAATGATGCAGGAATTGCCTTTGAGCCGGGGCATTGTGAGTTCGCGAAAGAATAACGAGGTCGTGAGAACCAAATGGCTACACCAAATGAAAAGTTGGCTGACGCTCTGCAAGCCCTCAAAACATTGCAGGATGGCGGGCGTCGAATACTCAAGTCCGACGAGTTCAGCCGACTACACCGAGAGCGCCTTACACGGAGCGGATTTCTCCAAGAAGTCATCCGCGGCTGGCAAATGTCAACGGGACCCCAGTCCCAAGACGGCGACACAACCCTTTGGTACGCTTCATTCTGGGAGTTCTGCTCCCTCTACTGCGACGACCGCTTTGGACGGGAATGGCATCTGTCACCGGAACAATCGATGCTACTCCACGCAGAAGCAACTGCGATTCCGCCCCAGGTGATTATCAACAGTCCAAAGGCAACGAGCAACAATTTATCACTGCTTTTTGGCACATCCATCTACGATCTCAAGACCAAGCAAATGCCACCGCGCGAGGATCTCGTCGAGAAAAACGGATTGAGGTTCTATACTGCGGACGCCGCCCTGGTAAAAGTTGCTGAAGCGTTTTTCAAAAGATCACCTATCGAAGCCCAGATCGTGCTGAAATCAATGCGCGATGTGTCGGGTGTCCTCGGTCGATTACTCGACGGAGGGCATTCGGCCGTGGCAGGCCGTCTGGCCGGGGCATTTCGGCGCATAGGAAAAGGCGAGTTCGCCGACGATATCTTGAAAACGATGAAAGGCGCGATGTACGACGTTAGAGAGACCGACCCGTTCGATCAAAACCAGCAAGTCTCCACCTTAGCTGTCGCTGGATCTCCCATTGTGGCGCGTCTCAATGCTATATGGGAAAGCCAGCGTCAGGCGGTCCTCGATGTTTTTCCTGCTGCACCCGGACTTCCCTCGGACACCACCGAATTCATAAAATCGGTCGAGGACATATACAAGAACGACGCATACCATTCGCTTTCGATCGAAGGGTACAGCGTTACTCCGGAACTCATTGATCGCGTGCGCGCTGGTACGTGGGATCCGGATGTGGATCAGCAGGATCGGCAAAACCGGGACGCCCTGGCAGCACGCGGTTATTGGCAGGCATTTCAGAGCGTGAAGGAATCTGTTGCGGAGATTCTCCGCGGTGCACCGGCGGGAGCCGTTATCCGTATGCAACATAGGGATTGGTACCGCGAACTGTTCGGTCCCTCCGTAGCCGCAGGTATCCTAAAACCCAGCGCCCTCGCGGGCTATCGAAACCACCCTGTATATCTTCGCGGATCATGGCACGTACCACCGCGTTCCGAAGCGGTTCCGGATGGAATGGAGACCCTGTTCGATCTACTGGAGAAGGAAAGCGAACCAGCGGTTAGGGCAGTCCTTGGCCACTGGTTGATAGGCTATGTTCATCCCTATCCTGACGGCAACGGACGGATGGCACGCTTCCTAATGAACGCCATGTTCGCCTCGGGTGGGTTTCCATGGGCAGTGGTTAGGGTTGAGGATCGGTCAACTTATTTGTCCGGCCTTGAACAGGCGAGCGTCCACATGAACGTCAAACCGTTCGCGGAATTCATCGCGGAGCGCACCTCTTGGTCGATGAGTAAGGCACTCTAAAATCATCGATCGCCTTGATAGGGATAGAACTGTGGAAATGAAATTCTAGGATGATGACCTGACACGACAGGGTTTCAAGCTTACACGGTGAAGCAAATGAGAGGCCCAAGATTCGGCGTCACTGTATGTTTGCGGCAAGATACTGCTAACGAATTTTGGCAGCCATATTTTGACGGCGGCGAGAAAAGGAAATGCTGAGGAGAATTTTGGGTTACCATTTCAGGTCGTAATTCCACGGAACTGCTTGAGGTGATTAAACATCCAGTCTGAAAACATGATCATTGCCTGGAGGGTTCACACAGCCTAATCGGCTGCATGCCACAAGCGATCCGAAAAAAACCTCTGGCGGGTAATTGCCATGATGGCAGCATGTTTCGTCGGAAGATTGACGCTCTTAACGTGGGAAAAGCCAGATTTCTGGAGATTGCGCAACTGCCGATGATGGCTGCTGCTTGGCTCCTGCACGATAGATTGGGTGCGGGGATCGTCTAGAAACATGTAGTGGAGAAGCGAAGGTAGCCATGCGGTGAACCAGTCACGACCTCTGCAAGCGTCATCACCGACGATGACATGGCAGCCTCGGTCGTAGTCACCTGCATCGCAGAATGTGCCAACGCTATCTTCTTTAGCCCAGTAGACTTCGAAATAGGCGAATGCCTTGCAATCGAAACGGCCGATCAGCGGCATAATATGCGGATCGGCAAACATGCCCGCCAGATAGCGGCGATGCCTGTCTTCGTCGCCAGCCTCGTGCCAAAACTCGTTGACCCGTGGCTCATTCATCCAGCGATGCACGACTGGCAGAGCGTCAAGCGTGGCCACATCGAGCGAAAATACGCCGCCTAGCCAGGGAATATAGCGAGCATAGACAGTTCCCCGCGGCTTGGGTGGCCGCCAGGGATGCGCTATCCTGCCATCGAAAATATCATGCCGTGGAAAAGCAGTCGAGGCAGACGAAGTCCAGACGCCGGTTGTTTGCCAGAACATATTGGCGAACAAGATCAGTTGCCCGGCTGCTTCATCCTCGTGAAGCCAAATTCCATTGCGAGACAACTCGTCGCGAATGCCGAACCACCCCTCACCCTTAAGTGCCAGAGATAGAAGTGCGGATGACGTTGCAAACAAATACTCTAAAACGGCACTCACCAACCGCCAGCGGTTATCCACATCTCGAGAAATATCGACAATTTCAATCTGAGCATTGGAACCGCTCAGGGTAAGCCGGAACGTAGCATTCCGGTCTTGCCCAGTTGAGACTGACAAGACAAAATCTCTTCGACGCACCTCGACGGCATCCAGACCGTCGAGGCAGAAGGCTCGATAGACGACAGGGTCGGACGCCGAAACCGATGAAAGGCACCCGGAGGGATTGACGATACCGTGCCCTATGTCACCCTGATGATCCATCAGAAGACTTTCGTCAGCGAAACGGCGAAGGTACGACCGCGCCCCTTGTAGTCGAAGATTTCATTGGCCACGGACTGACCCACCGTGCCGCCGTAGAGTGCTTTCGCACGAGAGCCCCAGACGGTCGTGTAATCCGTATCAAAGACATTCTGAATGCCGAAATTCAGCGTCGTATTGGCTGTTTCAAATTTGTAGCCGCCTGTCAGATCGAAAAGCGTATAACCTTCGATTTTGAAGTTGTCGGCATCCGTCAGATCGAAAATATGCTGCCCAGTGAATTTGAGACTGAGCGCATCGTTCGTCCAGCCGACATAACCGCCTACCTTGGAAACACTGGCATTTTGTACTGTTGCCTTTTCCCAACCATTGTCACCCTTCACGTCTGTGCGAACCCATTGGCCCAATACCCCAACGTCAAAACCGTGGTCGAGCTTTGCTCCTAGTTTGCCTTCCACGCCATACACGCGCTTGTCCTCGTTGAGTACGCTGACCGCAAGGGATGTGCGGTCAAGTGTAATGGATTTGTCGGACAAGGAATAATAGGCCGCAGTTTCCATAGTATACGTGCCATCATCAAAACGGTATCCGACTTCAACGGAGTTCGTTTTAATGGCCTGCAGCGCAGAATCCGCTACGTTCACGCTGTTGTTTAAGACGTATCGATTTCCGACACGCGTATAACTGCCCACGCCGTAATATTTGGCGGGATCAGGCAGTTCGAACCCTTGGCTGAAATTGGCATAGACTTGCTGCGTATTCGTAATTTCATATGCCGCACCGAAGTTTAACAAGAAGTCGTCATAGCTGACACTACCACCGGGAATGGTATCCGCTGAGGTTCCGGAGCCTTGAACGATGGCGACCTGCTGGCCAGCTCCCACAAAATCCGAAACTTTCGTGTGAACGAACTGGTACCGTGCTCCACCGTTGACCGTGAGACGATCCGTAGCCTCATAGGATGCTTCTGCAAAACCTGCGATCGTAGAGACTTTGATGCTCGGATAGAGGCCCGCTATTCCAATCGTATTGAAATCAAGCCCACCGCTGGACGATGCGGTCGCGTAATCAAATACGTTCTGGTGAGAGGATAGTGCATCGTGATCGGCGTCGAGACCATAAGTGATCTTCAGCTTATCGGTCGGCTCTGCAACCAAAGCAGCCTTCCCAGAGAAGTAGTCCGTATCCTGCGCACTTCCACCAAAGTAGAAGCCGAAGGGCAGCGAAGAACTGTTGGATGCCGGGAACGGGCTGAATGATATGCGCTCCTTCCGAAAAGCACCTTGCAACAACAATTGCTGTCCGAGGAAGTCCTCATCTGTGTAGGTGGCGTTCAGCATCGTGCGTTGCGTGCGTGGATTGAAGTCTGAATCGTATCCAGCGCGTGTTTCGAAAAGAGATGGATTTCGCGTCAGAAAACCACCCAAGCCCGCACCGTAATAAAGCCCATAGTCAGAATCCTGTCTGCTATCATAATACTGTCCGGACAGTTCTAACCTGCGCGTATCGTCGATTTGAAAACCAACCGACCCAAGGAAATCCAAACGCTTATTGAACGCAGTCGACGTCTGAACGATGTCCGGGATAACCATAGTGCCGCTACCATCGTAGTAAGCTCCACTGCGATTTCCAGAGATGGAGAGACGTGCATCCCAATTCTCGGCATTATACGTCACAGCGCCCTTGGCGAAGCGGTCGAAATCCTGGCTTCCAGCAAAACCGCTTTCCGCGCCGACGGAAACTTCGCTGTGCATGCCCGTTGGGGCGTCCTTACCCTTTTTGGTGATGATGTTGATGATGCCGCCGGTTGCGTTGCCGCCGTAGATGGCTGTCGCACCGGACAAGACTTCGATGCGCGCAATATTGAACGGGTCAATCGAGTCGAACTGGCGGCTTAGTCCGCGGGCGGAGTTCATGGACACGCCATCGATCAGCACGAGAGCCGAACGACCGCGAAGATTTTGACCATAGGAGGTTCTCGCACCATCGCTGGCGGGGTCGAAGCTTGGGACCGTATCAGCGAGTATCTGCTGAACGGACTTCCCGGCATTGGCCTGCGAAGAGATTTCTTCGCTTTCCACCACATAGATCGTTTTGGCAGTTTCGGAAATCTGCTGCGGAGAGCGGCCACCTGTCACCACAATTGTTTCCAGAACCGTCAAGTCCCCGCTCGCCTGCGTATTTTCAGACGCATCCTGCGCTTGCGCTGATGCATGCAAACCCGTTGCAACGGCGATAGCCAACAGGCTAACGCCAATATTCCACTTTCTGAACATTTCGCCCCCGATGCACAAAAAATCCCCGCAGCCGTCTAACTGCGAAAAATACAAGACTATTTTTATCATGTTTTATGAGGTAAGACGTTGACGCGCTTGGATGAGAACGAACACGTTTTGGATAATTGCGAACATCAACAATAAAGACGGGTTGATTTTTATGGAAATAATTCGGCCTCTCAAACTTGGGACCATTTCTTTGCCCGACTCCGAAAGCAGGCTCGTTTGCCGCACCATTTTGCTGGATATGCTGGGGGAAGCAACGATCACTGTCGAAGATGGTGATCTGGCTGGTGTGACCGGACTTTTCTGGAAACACGTCGATCTCTCGCTAGCAACCCTTTACCTTCCCAAAACGCCACTGCGCCTCAAAGCAAACGGCATTGGCACCCCTGATATCGTCATGCTTCGGGCCACGGACGGACCGCTGATCGTGCATCATCGCCAGCAGACATTTACGCTGGCATTGCGAGACGTCATTCTGCTTCCGGCGGATACGTCTTCAGAAATCGTTTTGCCTGAGGGTGGGAGGTTCGATTGTGCGCATCTACCGCATTCGGCCATTGCGCCGGTTCGAAAATCGCTCGAAAGCCTGCTGCTGCGACGGTTTCAGGCGGAGTGCCTGCCGCTTCAACTGCTCACAAATTACGCGGGCTACCTCTTGCGACAGGACCATCAGGACAAGGACCATGCCAGCATGATGGTCGCTCACTTCTATTCGTTGCTGCCCGTTCTGGCGCAACAGGTGAAGGACGAAACCACCCCGCCGGAGGTGCCGCAAAATCGGGTGGAATCGATGAAGGTGCTGATCGAAGACAATCTGGCGGATGGCTCATTCTCGATCACTGATGTCGCCAGGGCCGAGGGCATCACGCCGCGAGCCATTCAGAAGATTTTCAGTCGCACAGGAACGACATTCTCTCGCTATGTGCTGGAGCGGCGGCTCGTACTGGCCAAGACCTTGATCCTGTCCGACACTGCGGCAACGCCGATCAGCCAGATCGTCTATAGCGTCGGCTTCAATGACCTGTCCTATTTCAACCGGACGTTTCGCAGCCGTTATGGCATACGCCCCACGGATTTGCGGCGCATGACAGGATAAAGCGAAGAGGCGTGACGGAGGGCTCAACGCCCTCCGTCATATTCAGGCCGCTTCTTTCTTCCGGTCGAAATGAACCAGCGGATTGCTGACCATTCCCTGGAAGTCCGGCACTGGACGCTCGTCATCATCGGCATAACCATGGGTGAAGAGGCGAACGCGATTAAGGCAAAGCCTTGGATATTCTTCACAGAACAGATCGAAAATCTCGAAGCGGTCGGCCATGTCAGGGAACCGCGCCTGATACCGCTTCACGCTGGCTCCAGCCAAGGCCCAGAACGCTTCTTCCGAAAGGCCGGACTTCTTGTCTAGCAGTACCGACATATAGCGGAACACGCAGACGAACAGCGTTGTCTGGATGAAGTGGATCAGGAAGTCCGGCGGCAGGCGAAGCAGAACGTCCTCAACTTTAGCTGGAAGGCTGGCAGTTTCCGGAAAATTCAGGTCGCAGACAATGACATCATCGATGAAGTCGCGCAGTGCCAGCCGCTCCGGCAAGCCATCTTTCAAAATCAGTGTTGCGTTCTGGCCGTGGGCGGAGAATGCAAGCCCGTGGCGTGCGAGCAGATGGAAAACAGGCGGCAAGACCACATCAAAGAATCGCGCCATCCAGGTTTCAACGCTAACGCCAGCCTTCTCCGCCAAGGCCTGAACCACCGGCTTGCTATCGCTGCCCGCATGCATGAAGGCGGCCAACGGCATGCCGGTCTCACCGGCTTTGAGGTAACCGGCTAGGCTATCGCGCCACAGGCATCCCAGCATTTCGTTGAACTGGTATGGCGCACCCGGGATTTTGGAAAATTGCGGATGGACATAATGCATGCCCGCGCGCTCACCGAGAAGAATAAGGCCGCATTCCTCGGAAAGGAAAGTGTCACTCGCCAGCAGCTTGTCCAGCCACGTTGTGAAGGGAGCAGCCGTCAGGGCGCGCTTACCCGGAATGCCACGATAAACCGCCGTGTTAAGTATGGTCATGCACAACTTCAGCGTCGATTTGGCAGGTGCGCTGACATTCGACATGGTCCGGACAGACTGCTGCGGCACGTAAAGATCATTCCCCTCGCCCAGAAGCACGATATGCCCAGATGAGATATCAGCGGCGAAATGCGGCACGATCATGTGGTCCCATTGCCAGGGATGAACCGGCATGATGTCATGTGTCGTCAGTGATGCGCCAGCGGCTTCGAGCTTTCGAACGAAGGTCGCGAAAGCCTCATCACCCAAAGCCTCGGCAACGAGTGCCTCATTCGTCATGCCATCTTCGGCAACAAAGGACGCGCGCTCGCGGCTAACCCCGATCCAGACGATTTTCATCGCCGCACGGTTTTCTGGCGTATAGGCCAGATAGTCGGCATAACCCAGACCGATGCGTCCCTTGCTGACGGTAACCCACGGATGGCCGGTCGTCTCGCCTTCCATACGGATATCGTCCAGCTCGGCCAGTTCGGCTCCGGTCTTGCTGGCGCGGGCCGCGATATGAGCATCCGAGACCAGCGTGTTGCCAAGCTCACGAATGAAATGTGCGACCGTCATCGGCTTCACACCAAGCTCAGGCAGCACCTCTGCGCAAAAGGCAAGCGGATCGTGAACCGGTGTATCGACGCCGTCCGCATGTTTTACGATGCTGTTTGGTTCGACCGAGAGGTTGTCGAACACATAGCGCTTTGCCTTGAAGCTGTAGGATGCGTTGGAAAATTCAATCTGGTAGTGGCCTGACCTTTCCTGCTTTACCGGGAACACGCGCTCATAGGCGAATTCTTCGATGACCTTGGCCAGCAGGCGGCGGGATGTTTCTTTCCACAGGGTCGGTGCGAAAGCGGGCTGAAAAGGTGCTTCAAACGGCGCGGGCATAGACATCTCCTGACATTTTCGAGGATTGGGCCGGATCTTGTGGAACTCCAAAGCTTTGGAATGCAGAGCGTGCGGTGACCCGGTAATGCTCTTCTTCGAGCAACTGGTTGATGATGACGGCGTTGCGGAACGCGCCAAGCCCAAGATCGGGTGCCCCGACACCATGCTGGAAAGTTTCGGCATTCTGAACGAAGACGGCACCCTTGCCACCATCGCGGCGTTTCGCGCGGAAATCAGCGCCAACGACAAGATCGCCGCGCTCACAGGTTTCCAGAACATCGCCTTTCAGCCTGTCCAGCCATTGGGGCCACGCATGGCGATATCCTGTCGCGGCCACGATTGCGTCGGCCTCGATAATGCTATCCTCTTCGGAAAGATTGTGACGGACGCCAATCTTCAAATCACCGGAGAAACCTGTGCCTTCGACATTGGTGACTTCGCAATTGGGCGAAAGGGAAAGCCCGGGATCGCGCCCGCCAATGGAACGCTCATAGAGAAGGTCGAAGATGTCGGAGATGGTCGAGAAGCTGATGCCTTTATAGAGCAGCCCCTGATCGGCGACGACATCGCGTCTTTTTGAACGCGGCAGGGTGTGGAACGCACGCATATAATCAGGCGTGAAATATTCCAGACCGAGCTTGGAATATTCCATCGGGAAGAAGCCTGCCGAACGGGTGATCCAGCGAATGGAAGCACCGGCTGCGATCCGTTCGGGCGTCAATTCGTTGAACAGCGCCAGCACGCATTCGGCCGCGCTCTGGCCGGAGCCAATGACGGTAACCCGACGCGCCTTGGTCAGTTCCGCCTTTCGCTTTGCAAATTCGGCAGAATGGAAAATCGGCGCATTGCTGCGAACCCCTGTCCATGCGGGCAAATGCGGCGCGGTGCCGATGCCGAGAGCAATGTTGCGGCTGTGATAACTGCGCACAGCGCCGGCCGGAGATCGCGTTTCCGTTACGAAGGTTTGCGAGGCCGCATCGTGCCGCACACCGACAACGCTTTCGCCAAACCGGCAGCTTTCCAGCTGTTGCGATGCCCAGCGGCAGTAATCATCATATTCCTGACGCGGGATCAGGAAGTTTTCATAGAAATAGAATTTGTAGAGCCGGTCGTGCACCGCAAGGTAATTCAGGAAGCTCAAACGATGCGTCGGGTCCGCCATGGAAACGAGATCGGCAAGGAACGGCACTTGCAGCGTGGTACCCGGCAGAATGAGGCCCTCATGCCAGCGGAAGCTCGGCTTGCGTTCCAGAAAGGTGGCCGAGATCTGCGGGTGGGAAGACAGAAGCGACGCAAGGCCTAGATTGAATGGCCCGACACCGACGCCGGTCAGATCGAGTGTTGTCATGATCAAAGTCCAAATTGTTCGGTGAAGCGCTGCCTGTGGCAAAACATCAGCTTGGCACGCTTGTCCGGTAAATCGATTTCCCCCTGCTCCTCGAAGGCGCAGATGGGGGCGTAGCGAAGCAGGCGACGGGCGGCGACGCTCGGTTCGCCCACCACCTTCTCCGTGGCAGGGTCATCCAAAAACAGAAAGCGCGTGAAGGCGCGGATCACCGCTGGCGCAATGCCGTGGCCCAGAAAGGATGGCTCCCCCACCAGCATGTGCCAGCCGCGATCCTTCTCCGCTGCCAGATAGTGGCGGCCGAGAATATCATCTTTTGCCCAATAGGCTTCCCAATAGCTCATGGGCGAGCCATCAATGAAGCCGATATACGGGTCCTGATGCGGATCAGCCAGATTAGTGTCGATGTAGGCGGCAATATCCTCTTTCGGCTTTGCCATCTTCCATTGCGGCACCACATGTGGCTGGTTCATCCAGCGCCAAAGCAGATCGAGATCGCGGTTCTTATCCAGCATCCGGAAACTGACCGTGCGGCCAATATCCGGGTCGTATCTCGAATAGGCAAACTGGCTGCTGGCTGTGGTCAAATCAGCCATGGGCCTGCACCCTGGCGCTCTGAAACAGCGGATTATCGATTTCCAGATAAACGGACTGTGTTTCCAGCGGCCCGACAAGTTCATCCATCTGCGCAAGCCTCGTTCTGAGGTTCGCCTTGCATCTCAGAGCCGGTGCCAGCATCTTGCTGACGAGGCCGGATCGGCCGCCTTCCTCCGCGTCCAGTTGCAACAGCGCCTCGCGCAGCATCCCGATCAGCCGTTGCTCGTTGATCAGGCCCTCGCGACCAAGCGCGCCGATCATGCCCAGCGTGGAATTGATCAAGCCGTAATAGAGAACACGTTCATCCACGGCGTCCTCACCGAAGACGGACTCGCTTCGTTCGCCAATGCCCGGAATGGCCGCATTCAACGCTCCGTGGGCGCGCTCGTGGTGGAAGAAGCCTTGGTTATCCCGATAAAAAGCCGCGACAGGGTAACCCTCGGCAATTTCCAGCAGCGTGTTTTGCTGGTGTGCTTCAATGGCGATACCGTGGCGCAGGTAAAGCGCAAACACCGGCGTTACGAAAACAGAGAGGAAACGGGCGAACCAGTCTTCCGCAACAGCCTCGACCGAGCGGCTTTCAATATCGGCCCGCTTGCGGATCAACACCCCGAGCCGGCTGCCGCGCTCCGGCAAATGCTCGCACAGCGCCGCCAGAAGCGTGACATTGCGGCCAACCTCTGCACCGTGGAACGGGTTTTCGCGCATGGACACGGACAGCCCATCGTTTACCTCGCCGCCGACGGAGACACCGATATAGGCTGGGTCAGGCATGAAATTCAGACCGGGATAGTCAGTTGCGAGAGCGTTCCCCAACGCGCTTGCGCGGAAGCGATACATGTCATCGCCGCGCAAAAGCTCCCGCGCCAGATTGATGCGCACGGAGTTGGTAATGCCGATGCCGAGTGAGAGCTTCAGCATGAAGGGCGCATCGGGCCGATAGAGCGTTCGTACGGATGACGTGGGAAACCAACGCTTTCCGGCCTCTCCGCAATCCACGATTTTTCCCGAAGACACCAATGCGCCGACATCAGCATCTTTCAGCATGGCATCCGCCTGCCAGGGGTGCACAGGCAGGAAGGCAAAGTCTCCCTCAGGCAGCTGGCTGCGCAGAACGCCCAGCGTTTCGGCCTCTACTGCGTTCAACCATGCTTCGACAGAGGGCGAACCATTGGAATGGCCAGCGTGATAGATGTCACGGGTAACGGCAAACCAGCGCAATAGAAAGCTTGCGGCGAATTCAGGTGAATATCGCTTGCCTTCCTCTTCCGTCATGCCGTCGCGGCTTTTCGGGCAAGGGTGAATGCCGTGCCCGGCAATTAGGCCCTGTTCCGCTTCGATGAAAGAAACGTCCTCGCCGACGAGTTTTTCGAGATCGGCTTGGCGGTCCTGAAGGGCGGCTTCCACCAGCATGCGGCTGGAATGAGCACGGCTCAAAAGGTCGCGACGGCCTTCGTCGGAGGCATTGGCCTCCAGCCGTTCAATGATGATGCTGATTGTGTCGCTGGCGCTGACGGCGCGCGTACCGTTATCATCGGTCAGCACAATTGGCTCGCCGAACAGGTGATGGCCGGTCGCGGAGCGATACAGCACTGGGATTTTCAGGCTGCCGCCGTGGCCTGGAAAGTTCAACGTCAGTTTTTGGCCACTGCCATCATGGCCCCAGACGATGCGGCTGGCATATTCGCGTGTCACGCAGTTGAGGAGGGATCGAAGGGCGAGTGTTGCTGCCTTACAGGCGTACATGGTCGTTCTCCAGTTCGCGCGCCATGGTTCCAACCGCGTCCAGAACACGGTCGATGACGTCAGGTGTCGAATTCGGGTTGAGAAGCGTCAGTTTGAAATGAACCCGCCCATCAAGGACGGTTGTCGCAAGGGCGGCGGTGCCGTCGCGGAAAAGCTGTGCCCGTATGGCCAGCGTCAGTTCGTCGGATCGCGCAGCACCGTGTGGCGAGATGTAACGGAAAAGGACCGTGGACAGCGTGGGCTGCTGCGCCAATCGCAGATAGTCGCGCTTGCGAATGGAGTGAGCCGCCGCCAGCGCGTTGTCCAGTGTCCGGCAGATCAGGGCATCGAGACCATCTTGGCCGATGGCACGCAACGTCATCAAGAACTTCAAGGCATCGCTTCGGCGCGTGGTCTGGACGGATGATTCCACAAAGTTCGGCACATCTCCGAAAATTGAGACCTCGGGGTTGAGATAATCGGCCTTCATCGACAGAGGCGAGAAATGCGCGCCGTCACTCAGCAGCAAGGCTCCGCAGCTGATTGGTTGAAACAGCATTTTGTGGAAATCGAGCGCGACGGAATCGGCCCGCTCGATGCCATCGAGGCAATCCCGATGCCGGGAAAACAGAAGCCCGCCGCCATAGGCCGCATCCACATGCAGCCAGAGCCCATAAGATGCAGCAAGATCAGCCACCTCGCTCAACGGATCGATCGCACCGAGATCGGTCGTGCCCGCCGTTGCCACGACGACGAAGGGGACGCGGCCTTGCTCTTTGGCTTGGTCTACAGCCTCTTTCAAAGCCGAAACCGACAGGCGGCCTTCTATATCCGTCGGCACCGTTACGACGGCATCGCTGGCAAAGCCCAAAACGGATGCGCTTTTGCGAATGCTGAAATGCGAATGCTCCGAGGTGAAAATCACGCCGTGACTTCTCGCCGCTGCACCGTGCCGTTCCGTTGCCAGATAGAGCGCCGTCATGTTGGACTGGCTGCCGCCACTGGTGAAGCTGCCGCTTGCTGATGCTGGCAGACCGGCAAACTGCGTCAACCACGTCAGCACCCGTTCTTCCACCAGCGTTGCGAAGGGTGACTGATCCCAAGAATCGAGTGACTGATTGGTGGCGGAAATCAGCACTTCAGCCGCCAGTGCGGGTACAGCCACCGGGCAATGCAGATGCGCCATGGTTGCCGGGTTTCCCACATCGAGCGCATGCCTAACCGCCGGAACGCCAATATCCTCAAGCGCTGCGGAGAGACCGGTGCCCTGCTGCGGGAAGACATCCAGCGAAGAGAGAAAGCCGCGCATATCATCCGCATCCACACCAGAATGAACCCGGTGTCTGGACGCGTTCTGCACGGCCAGATCCACCGCTTCGATCATCGCCTTGCGATAGGATGCCTGCGATGTAAGGCTAGGGCCGAGGATGGACGCTGAAAGCTCATCCCCGGCGGCAAGCACCTGTTTGCTTTGCAATACGGTCACGTTCATGCCGCGTCGCGTCCAAGGCGCGAAAACGTGTCGGACAAAATGTTCGACACCTGATCGATCTCAGCATCGGAAATGGTGAGCGGCGGCAGGAACCGCAGCACGCTGCCATGACGTCCACCGGTTTCCAGAATAAGTCCCGCTCTAAAGGCCTCGCTCTGCACCGCGCGCGCCATATCTCCGCCATGCGGCGGCTGACCCGCACTATCAGGTTTGCGCGTTGGATCGATCATTTCGACACCAAGCATCAAGCCCTCACCACGCACATCGCCAATGTAAGGCGTCTGCATCCGAATGCGCTCCAGATTGGCGCGTAGCCTGCGCCCGGCAATGGCCGCGCGTTCGACCAGACCATCCCGCTTGATGATCTCAAGTGTTTTGGAGCCCGCCGCCATGGCCAATTGGTTGCCACGGAATGTGCCTGCATGGGCACCCGGCTTCCACAAATCGAGACCTTCGCGATAGATCATGACAGCCATTGGCAGACCGCCGCCGATGGCCTTGGAAAGAATGATGATGTCAGGAACGATGTCCGCCTTCTGGAAGGCATAGAATGTTCCGGTACGACCGACGCCGCTCTGCACCTCATCGAGGATCAGCGGAATGCCGAGTTCACGCGTCACGGCGCGAACTCGGCGCAGCCATTCCACCGGCGCGGGGATAACGCCGCCCTCACCCTGAACGGCTTCCAGAATGACGGCAGCGGGCAGATTGACGCCACCTTCTGGGTCCCGCATCGCGGACTCGAAATAGTCTGCAGCAAGCGTTGCGGTTTCCGCACCGCCCCGTCCGAATGGGCAACGATAGGCATAGGGATACGGTAAGAAGTGTGTGCCCGGCATCAACTGGCCCACGTCCACCTTTGGCCCCAAAGACCCCATGAGGGAAAGCGACCCTTGCGACATCCCGTGATAGGCACCGCGAAACGCAACGATATCCGTGCGGCCCGTAGCGGTCTTGGCAAGCTTTATAGCGGCTTCCACAGCATCCGAGCCGCTGGGTGAGCAGAACTGGATTTTTGCTTGTTCGCGCAGACCGGCGGGCAGCGTTTCATAGATATCCGATACGAACTTGTCTTTGACCGGGGTCACGAGATCGAGCGTATGAAGCGGCAGACCCGAAGTGAGGACCTCTTGCAGGCTTGAGATAACCTCGGGGTGGTTGTGTCCGAGTGCCAGCGTTCCGGCACCGGCAAGGCAATCGATGTAGGTCCGGCCTTCGACATCGGTCACCATGCAGCCAGAGGCGGATTTCAGGGCCAGCGGGAAGCGGCGTGGGTAGCTGCGGGCATTGGATTCTCGGCGCGCCTGACGCTTGAGATAGAACTCGTTATCGTGCCGTTGGAACGTGTCCATAAGATCAACTCCAGTGGAATCTTTCGTGGAATTCGCGTTCGCTCAGACACCTGCCGTAACAGGTGCCAGCGAACAGCGCCCGAGCCTTTGGAGAAACCACACTGACAGTGCCATGCCAGCAAGAGAGATGACGGTCGCCGTGGAAAACAGCGCGGAGTAACCCAGCTTGTCGGCAACGATACCGGCCACGGATGCACCTGCCATGTAGATGATGAGTTCCGCGCACGTCAGGATGGTGAAATCCGTGCCGGGCTGATCATGCGATGAGGATTTCATGAAGAAGGAATAGATGGCGACGAGTTCCATGTAGCGGATGAGGGTCTGAAACGCCGAAGCCGATAGCGCCACCCAGATACCGGGGAGAACGCCTGCTGCGTTCAGCGCAAATGCCAGAAAGCATATGCTTCTCAGACCACCCAGAAAAACAAGCGTTACGGTCAGTCCAGCCTTGCGGATGAGAAATGCGGCAATCGCCACACCAATCAGGCCAGCCGTTGCGGCAGCACCGCCGGAGAGATAACCGATCCAGTCCGTTGGCACAGTGATATCGACCAGATAAGTGCCTTCCATGCCGCGCACGAGACCTTCGCTGGCGCGATATGTCAGCGCAAAACCGAGGATCAACCAAGCATTCGGGCGACGGAAGAAGCCGAGCAAGCTCGCAGGCTTTTGGCTTTTCGCCGCAGTTGGCGCTTCCGGCTGCATGGCGACGGCAGCGGTAAGCGGCAGAAGAGACAAGGCGGCAACCAGAAGGATCATGGTCTGCCATCCGGCAAGATGGAACACGACCAGAGCCGCCGTTCCGCCGATGATCACGCCTAGCGCTACGGCCCCAGCCTGCACCGCATTACCCATGGACCGTGTTCTGTCCGTCAGTTGCCGCACCGCATAGCCATCAGTCGCAATGTCCTGAATGGAGGACGTAACGGTGATGCAAATGCAAATGGCAAAGAGAACCGAAACGTTGCTGGGATCGACTAGAGCCATCGAGGCAATACCGGCGCTCACCAGAAGCTGGGTGGGCACCACCCATCCCCGGCGATGCCCGATCTTAGGCCAGGGAGACCAGCGGTCAACCAATGGCGCAACGAGAAACTTCAGGATCAGGGGGAGCATCAGCAGAGAAAACAACCCGATAGCCGTGCGCGACGCGCCGCTTTCTCGCATGATCGGCGGCAGGGCGACCAGCAGCAGATAGGTCGGAATGCCCTGAGCAAGATAAAGGCCGCCCAACACACCCACCAACCGTCGCTCGAATGGCTTGGTCAAAACAGCGCTGTCAGAAATCTTCTCATCGATGTTTGCCATGCGGGAACCGAATTGTTTGGCCGGGATCGCAAAAGCCCAGAAGGTGGGCGTCAAACGCCATCGCGTACCGGTAAATTAAACAGGAGTATTATTATCATATTTAATTCCAGACAATCCCGAAAGCTTGGATGTGAGCGAACCCGATTAAGACAATAACGAACCGTGAATGTAAGCGGGGACTTTCACGGCGCAAAGGTGGCTCAAACTCAGCCTCCGCTGGGCCGACTCCGTTTGACAGAAAACCTTGAGGACATCGTATCAGGCGCAATCAGGGTTCAGGAAAACGCACCGCCGAATCGTGAACTTTATCTGCGAATGAAACAGACCGTCTGGCGGCGATTACCCTCGCCTCCAGCACCTCATCCCTGGTCTGGTCGGAGTTGAGTCCCGAGATGGCCGATCCGTCAAGGTCCATCGCCCCCACCCTCTCAATCATGCCAACCTCAAGCAAATCGGCACCGTCGCAAAATGCTAGAAGCGGCATCGTTCCAGCACCGCCAGATGTTGCTGCGAACGTCGTTTCCCTTATGTGGGTATGCGTTAGGCCGCACATTGGATGATACATGTTCCAAATATGCGGCACTTACATGTTGTACAATGGCACAATCTGTATTTACCGCCTTGTTGATATACGAACCGGCGACCCCGTCGCTTGGATCACGTGTCTTTGCATCAATTTGCGCTCGGAATGCTCGGTCTTGGGCCACGCAAAGCGGGCAAACCGCTATGGACAGCCGCAACAGGAAAAACAGGCCATTCTGATGTGATGAAGATTGAACCTGCGGTAATCATATGGCTGACATTTGTGATAAAAAATCAAAACATCCAGCACTCAGAGCGCCGCCTTGAAGTTATGTCCCCTATGGGTTACATAAACTCATGTTCACGATTAGGCGCACCCGTGATTATGCGGACTGGATCAAAACGCTAAAAGACTTTCGTGCTCAGGCTCGAATTGCCGACCGCATTGACCGTCTCGCTGCGGGAAATCCTGGCGATGTAAAGCCAGTCGGCGAAGGCGTGAGTGAACTCCGCGTTAATTATGGGCCTGGTTATCGTGTCTATTTTGTCCGGGACGGGTCGGTCGTTTATGTTCTTCTTTGCGGTGGCGACAAGAGTACGCAGGACAAAGACATTCGACTAGCTAAAAAACTAGCACAGCAATTAAAAGGAGTAATCGCATGCCACTTGAGACGTTTGAGTACGACTCCGCCGAATTCCTTGGATGTGAGGAAGCGATTGCTGAATATCTTCTAGCTGCTAGCGAAGATGGAGACGCAAACCATATTGCTCGCGCTCTTGGAGTTGTCGCGCGCGCGCGCGGCATGTCAGACCTTTCTCGGAATACCGGACTTACACGACCTGCTCTCTACCGGGCATTAAGTGGGGATGGCAATCCAGAGTTTGGGACGATCGCAAAGGTAGCTGACGCACTTGGTTACAGGCTAAATCTTGTTTTGAAATCCGACAGGGGATCGACCGCCGCAGTGAAGTGACCCTTGCATCATCAGTTGCGGGTAGTGGCGAGGGGGGCGGCCTAATTGATGTAGCGCTTTTGGACGAGAGCGCCTTGAAGAGATGTAAACCGACGACCTGCTCTTCTCCCGACGAAGCTGATCATCAGAAAATTTACTGATACGATTCCGACCTTAGGGCCAGTCGTTTCGTTGCATTCGATGGCCCAGCATCAAATCCCGAAGTGGGCGCGGATGTTCAAATTTTATCAAAGGGTTTTCCTGCCATGGGCGCGGTCTTCGTAAAGAGCAAATCCTGACTTAGCCACTGCTCTTCAAAATTTGCGATGGATCTAGCGCTCATCGCGGGATCAAGGGCACCGAGTTCCGCTGAAATTGCTTCCACAAGGCTGATGCCCGGTAAGATAGTTGTATAAAACGACGTGCTTTCTGCTGGTGCCAGTAGGAGATGGTCGCCATTTTCGGCGAGGGCATCGACAGCGGCATCGGTGATTATGCACGTCGTCGCACCGCGTTCTTTGGCTTGTCGCGCGGCACGAATGGCGGAATTATAAAGCCTCCAGAAGGTGATGATAACGACGACATCACCTTCCTTCACATCACCCAGTGCGTTAGCGATCATCACGCCATCCGTAGCCAGCTCCGTACGATAACCACAAAGCGTGGCGTGGTGCGCGAGGATGTTGGCTATCGATGCAAAGCTGCCGGACCCAACCACAATGCGTCGTTTGGCGTCTGCAATAGTTTTTGCAACATCGCGGACAGACTGCCTGTCCGTTCGTCTCCGCAATGCCGTCAGTTGCTCAATCTGACGGTTCAATGCCGCGTCGAAGGGCCGTTCCGAACCGGTTTCCTGTTGATGCACCACACTAACTTCCGGTGCAGAAAGCTTGCTCATAAAGCGGGCGCGGATTTCTTGTCTCAGATCCGGCCAGCCGGAGAAACCCAGGCTTTGAGCCGTTCGCGTAATGGTCGCTACATTGACGTTGGCTCGCATTGCAAGCTCTGCTGCAGATGCAAAGGACGCATGTCGCGGATCATTGATCACGGCTTGAACAACTTCGTGCGCGGCTGGCGTTAGCTCATGTTTTTCATCGAGGTGACGCAGCCAGTCCTCAAGCGACTGCATAAATTCGGATGCAGCGTTCTTTGCATATTGCATTATTAAATCTTCCTGTGCAAAACTTATTGCGCGACAAAACTTTGCGCGCGCAATCCGCATTGGCGCGGTGAGCGATCACACTATATAATGGGAACAGGAAATGTATAACACCGCTGCGAGACTGGAGAGGCTGCCAGTCGGCCGGTTCCAATATAAATTACTGATGATGGGCGGCCTTGGTTACATGTTCGAAGCCTGGGACGCGGGTATTATCGCTTTCCTGCTTCCCGCCTTGCGTGCGCAGTGGCAACTGACCAGTCTGCAGGTCGGTTATCTCGCCAGCAGCACTTACGTCGGATTTCTCATCGGTGCCTTGATCGCGGGAGCGATTGGTGATCGATATGGCCGCAAAAATGTAATGCTCTGGGCTCTGGTACTGTTCTGCCTCGCGAGTCTTGCAGGTGCTGCGGTCAACGACTGGCATCAGTTTTTCGCAATTCGTGTGATCGGCGGTATCGGGATGGGTGCAGAAGCTGCGATCATCGCGCCGTTCTTGTCGGAATTCGTTGGTGCCAAATATCGCGGCAGGTTTACCGCTTCGCTCGCAGCCTTCTTCTCATTCGGCTTCGTGATCTCGGCGGTGCTCAATTATCTCTTGGTGCCGACGTCTGAAAATGGATGGCGTTACGCACTGATCGTGACGGCCATGCCTGTCATTGTTGTTCTGTGGTGGCGTCGTAGTCTGACAGAATCTCCGCGCTGGCTTGAAAGCCAGGGCCGATACGACGAGGCCAACGAAATCGTCACGGCGATTGAAAATGACTACCACAAACGTGGTGTGTCACTACCAACAGCTGCCTCTGCGCCCCACGTTGCAGCAACGCCAAACACCTCTCTGTTCAAGAATTTTAAAACACTCCTGTCGCCACGGTTCTTGCGGATCACCATCATGACGTGGCTGTTGTGGGTATCGGTTACCTTTAGCATCTATGCGTTCATGACCTGGATTCCGAGCCTGTTGGTGGAACGAGGCATGACGATGACGAAGAGCTTCTCCTTCTCCATTCTCATCTATGCCGCGCAAATTCCAGGCTATTTTACCGCTGCATGGTTTTGCGAAAAGATAGGTCGCCCCTACACCATCGTCCTTTACATGGCGTTGGCCGCTGTATCGGCGCTATCGCTCGCTTTCGCCACAGGTGACAATCAGGTTATCGCGCTCGCCATGACACTTTCCTTCTTTATCAATGGTGTTGCGGCTGGAGAATATGCCTACACACCGGAAGTGTTTCCGACACGTATCCGCGCGACGGGTGTCGGCACCGCATCGGCAATTGGTCGAATTGGCGGCATAGCAGCACCAATCCTCGTCGGCGCGGTTTATCCAATCGGTGGCTTTGCCGGCGTGTTTGGCATGACGACGGTCATCCTGCTGATCGGCGCGGCATCGGTTCTGCTTTTGGGTATTCCGACCAAGAACCGCTCGCTTGAGGAAATCGAGGCTGAAGAGTTCACCGGACGCTCGAACTGAAACGGCGTTCTGTTGTGGCAAGTGGGAGCGGCGCCTGTCGCTCCCCGGAATGGGAAAGGAACCCGTATGGAAAATGACATTTCGCTTTACCAGGCAATGAAAAAGAGCAATCAGCCTCAGCCCTTCTTTCAGGCGCTCGACGCGCTGTTGCAACAGGAGGTGGGGCATATCCTTTTTACGCTTCTGGCGGTCGATAGCGATGAGGTCGTTCGCATCTATTCGTCCGATGTTGACCACTATCCAGTATCCGGACGCAAACCCATGACCGATACGCCATGGGGGCGTCATGTGATTGGCGAACAGAAGAGCTTTCTTGCCAAAGACATGGACGACTTGAAATGGGCTTTTTTCGATCATGAACTGATCGCGAGCCTTGGCGGCGGAACACAGATCAACGTACCCGTTGTATTCAATGGCGAATGCATCGGAACCATCAATCTTACCCACCGCGCAGGTGAATATAACGAAAGCCATCTGGCTCGTGCAGAAGCTTTCGCGCCGTGGATCATCCCCTATTTTCTGCAGGCGGCTCGGCACTTTTAAAAATTTCTTGGCGTACCCATAGCAGTCCGAATGAAAGCAAATCTTGATGACGACAATTCTTCTAAAAAATGCCTGCATCGTTGATGGCTCACAAAATAAGCCAGCTGATCCGGTTGATATCTTTATCCGGGACGATCTCATCGTGGACGTGCGCAGCGGGATAATAGAGCAGGCTGACCAGGTGGTCGATCTTACAGGCAAGACTGTATTGCCGGGCCTGATCGACGGACATGTGCATGTTATCGCCACAAAACTCGATCTGGGCGCGAACGCGGACTTGCCTAATTCTTTGGTAGCGTTACGGTCTGCCAACATCATGAGGGCGATGTTGATGCGCGGCTTTACGACTGTTCGTGACCTTGGCGGCGCCGATCATGGCCTGGTGGAGGCATTGCAAGAAAGAGCAATCGTCGGTCCACGATTGATCATTTGCGGCAAGGCGCTGTCCCAGACCGGTGGCCATACCGACTATAGAGGCCGGTTCAATCGTCGTTCGGTTGAACATTACCCGGATCAACTGGGAGCTTTGGGGCGTATTTGCGACGGCGTCGATGCGGTTCGTCAAGCCTGCCGCGAAGAAATCAAAGGTGGCGCGCAATTCATCAAGCTCATGGCAAATGGTGGCGTCTCATCGCCGACCGATCCTATCGCAAACCTTGGCTTCTCGCGAGATGAAATGCTTGCGGCTGTCGAGGAGGCGGAGAATGCCCAGACCTATGTTGCCGCTCACCTTTACACGGATGCTGCAATTCGCCGAGCTATCGAATGCGGCGTCAAATCAATCGAGCATGGCAATCTGATCACGCCTGAAACGGCAAATTTGGCGCGCGAACGCGGAGCATTCGTCGTGCCGACCAACATCGTCTATGATCGTCTGGCCAAGGACGGCGCATCACTCGGCCTTCCACCGGTTTCTGTCGCGAAGATTGAAGACGTGCGGAGCGCGGGTTTCAAAGCCCTCAAGGTTCTACATGAAGCGGGTGTAACGATGGTTTATGGCACCGACCTTCTCGGAGAAATGCATGAGCATCAGTCAGATGAATTTGTTCTACGGGGCGAGCACCTTCCCGCCGCAGACGTCATTCGATCCGCCACGCTCGATGCCGCAAAAGCCCTGGGTTACGAGGGCAAGCTCGGAACCGTCGCCGCTGGTGCATTTGCAGACCTTATCGTGGTCGACGGCAATCCTCTTGAGAACCTGTCTTTGTTAACCGGCCAGGGTCAACATATGCCGTTTATTCTCAAAGGCGGAGAATTTGTCAAAGGTCTTTGATATTCCGGGACTACTCTTGGTCTTGATTTCTGCCTTGTTTTGACAATTGGGGCGAGCGGCGCCTCCCGTGGCTTTGGCGCCATCGTCACCACACGGGCTCTTGAAGGGACGACCCCGTCGTCGCCAACGCCCGCATCCGAAAGCAATCAACGATCGGTTTGGTGAGCAATCAAACTGTTGTCAGCGATTGTGCAGACATTGTCGGCAAGGTGCGAACCGTGAGCGCCGCCCCCAGCCATAACCAACCCGCGGGCCCTCAAAAGCTGGTTGAGGTCCAGGTCCCTTTGCCAACGGCCCTTTGCGCCTGCCGCTCGGTACGATACCGTCGCAGCGATCAAAAAGAAGCATGCACGGGACGCTGGTTAAACGTCATCCGATAGGAGGCCGCTTTCGATCTCCCACGCCTTGAAAGGATATGAACCAGCGACCCTGCCAATCAATTTTCCCGGTTGAGAGATTGTCTTATTAAGGCAATATCTTGGGGCGATTTGAATAAGATCGATCGGTCTCGTCATCTCATGGCGCCAGTTAGCATCACTGATTGAAGCACCGTGCGGAGATTAAGTGCTATAAAGTCCGCATAACTGCGGAGATTAAACTTGCTATTCTCCGCATTCGGACGCCAACGGGATTCACGGCGGACCGGGATAATGCTTTTATCGTCGGCATTCTCCTTTTACGAGTGATACTCGTTGCAATCGTAGCAGTGTCGGCCATTCTTTCAGTCGCTATGTATTCGCTGGCCGGACGAATAGAGACTGGACAGTTTGCGATCACAAGGATCAGGCGCTAATGCGCAGCCGCGGGTCTCTTCGCAACCGTGATCATATTTCCAGGCGTATTGTGGCTAGAGTTGTGTTGATCGCAGCGCCTCGGCCCATAGGAAATTCCGTGCCCGCTATCCTGAGAAGACAGCGGGCACCTTTATTCACACCTCAGCCGTGGGGTTTTATAACCACCTTCACGCAACCGTCTGTCTTGTCGCGGAACGACTTATAGGCCTCCGGCCCTTGTTCAAGCCCGATACGGTGGGTGATCAGGAAGGAAGGATCGATTTTCCCTTCGACAATCAGCTGCATGAGCGGTTCCAGATAGCGCTGGACATGCGTTTGCCCTGTCTTCAAGGTCAGCCCCTTACCCACCAAGGCGCCAAGCGGAGCAGGAACCGCCGAGCCTATGAACACGCCCGGGAGAGATACGGTGCCGCCGGGTCTACAAGCAAGGATCGCCTGGCTTAGAGCATAGGGCCGTTCCATGGAGGTCAGCTTGGTCTGAAGGGTTTCCATAACCCCACCGGCACCGTGACTTTCCATGCCAACCGCTTCGATGACGGCATCAGGTCCTTGACCATTCGTCATATCGAGAATGCGCTCTTGCAGACCTTCGTCGGAATAATCGAGCGTTTCCGCACCGGATTGCCGTGCGAGTGCGAGGCGTTCAGGGATTGTATCTATCGCAATCACCCGTTCTGCTCCCAGAAGGAAAGCTGATTTTATGGCGAACAGCCCAACAGGACCGCAGCCGAACACGGCGACGGTCTGGCCCCGCTTGATGTCGCAATTTTCGGCAGCCATGTAGCCGGTCGGAAAGATATCGCTCAGGAAAAGTACTTGCTCGTCACTCAGGCCTTCCGGCACCACGATTGGTCCCACGTCAGCATAAGGCACACGAAGATACTCGGCCTGACCGCCTGGGAAACGTCCGTATGTTTCGGAATAGCCAAACAATCCCGCCGTTGGGTAACCAATCTGCTTCGCCTGCTCGCCACCATTAGGGTTGGATCGTTCGCACAGCGAAAACAGGTTCCACTTGCACATGCGGCAATCGCCGCAGGAGATGGTAAACGGCACAACGACCCGGTCACCAACCTTCAGCTTGGAGTTGCCGCGGCCGACTTCAACGACTTCGCCCATGGTCTCATGGCCCATGACGTCGCCAGCATGCATTCCGGGAACGAAACCGCCATAGAGATGGAGATCGGAGCCGCAAATCGCGCAACTCGTCACTTTGATAATTGCGTCACGATCATCCTGGATGATGGGGTCGTCCACCTGTTCACAGCGAATGTCTCCGCTTCCGTGCCACGTTAAAGCTTTCACGTTCAATCCTCCGATTTTTTCGATGATGGGCGTTGGAAATGGGGGCCAGAACGCCGCCCTTCGTGCGCCGAGGTCGCAGGCTTGCCCAGCGCCATAGCCGGGCTTACCAAGCGATCGATCAGTGTGCAGCAACCAGTTTGATCACATGCATTTTGTGCATTTCGAGCTTTGGAAGAGTTTTGGTAGCAAACTCCTTTACCGCAGCACCGTCACCGCCCTTTGCATAGGTTGCAAATAGCGTAACCGCCTCCATATGCGCTGTGGTCTGCATCTCGATATACAGTGGCTGGAACTCTGCGTCGGATGCGCCCTTCAAAATCTCGAGCATTCCGGCATGTTTCGGCGAAAGCTTGGGCGCTTCATCACCCAGCTTGGCTACCTTTTTCAGTTCTTCCGCAGCCATCGTGTGATCGGCGATCATCTGTTTTGCGAATTCCTTGACGTCGGCATCCTGGGCCTTTTGCTCGGCCAGCTTGCTGGACTCGATTTCGAAGGCGTTGGAGCTGGTCACGACGTTGACGAAAGACGTTCTGTCCATGTTCATCGCAGGGGCGGCAGTATCGGCGCTTGCGGGCATGGCGGCTGTTGCCATCGACGCGCAGGAGGACGCTAAGGCAATGGCGGTGAGGGTCGATTTGAAAATAGTCTTCATGGTCATTAATCCTTACTTGGCTTTGGCAAAGGCAGCGGTGAGATCGGCGACAGCGAGATCGACCGCCTGCTTGGCTTCAGGAACCACTTTGCCCATCCCGAAGAATTCATGCGTCACGCCATTATAGGTCTTGGTATTCACCGCCACCCCGGCATCCTTCAGCTTGGATGCATATGTTTCACCATCGGAGCGAAGAGGGTCGATCTGCGCGAGGATTACGGTTGCAGGGGCAACACCTGCCAGATCAGAACGGCCGTTGAGATTGATCCGTGGATCCTTTGTGTCGTCCTTGGAGGAAACAGTGTTCTTCACAAACCACTCCATGTCGGCCTTGCCAAGCGGCTTGGCGTTGGCATTTTCCTTGTAGGACGGTGTGTCCATATCGTTACCGGCAACTGGGTAGACGAGCAGCTGATGAACCGGCTGTTTGGTCTTCATATCCTTGGCCATTAGCGCAACATTGGCCGCAAGATTGCCGCCTGCGCTTTCGCCAGCGACAGCAATTTTATCCGAGTTGCCGTTCAGCTCGTGGATATTTTCCACCACCCACTTATAGGCCGTCCATGCGTCGTCATGAGCCGCAGGAAACTTGTGTTCTGGCGCATGACGATATTCGACAGAAACGACAATGGCGTTGGCTCCCATAGCCAGTGCACGCGGGGCGCTGTCATAGACATTGATATCGGCAACGACCCAGCCGCCGCCATGATAATAGACGACTACGGGGAACGGTCCATTTCCGCCCGGAATGTAGACACGTGCAGCAAGACCTCCTTCTTTTGAGGGAATTGCGATGTCTTTTGTCGTTACCTGCGCTTCTGGATTTGAAGACAAGCGCTTATCCCATTGCACAGCATGTGCTGCATCTGCTGGGCTTGCCTGCGCGCGCGCTTCCTGTACGGCCAATGTTGAAAACGGCTTGGCATCAAGCGCACCCAGTTTGTCCAGAACGGCCTGCATCTCGATGGTCGGCTTGCCCATCTCCTGGGCCATAGACGGCATTGCCGTCGCGAGCGGGAGGATCAAGGCAAGGGCTGCGGTACCATAGTAACGTGGTCGGATATTCATTCGCTATTCTCCCGTTTCATAGATCCTGAAACCGGGGCGCGACGCATAAGTTCCTACAATACATGAAGAGAAATTATTTTTGGCTTACGATGAAAATTGCCGATTGAAGATAGACAGGTGGTAACTTCTCAACTTAGATTTCTATTGAAACCTTCTGTCGACATTAGCCTTAGTTCCCGTGATCTATAGTTTCACCGTGATCCGTATTTTCAAATATCCCAAAAAACCTAACATGATTGCGACGGCATCAGACACGCTCCTCGTCAATCGCGGTCATATATATAAGTCGGCAACCGCGACTGTGATCGTGCGAATGTCGGCGGCTCGTGCGGCTGTGCAACGCCACTGCCAATACTCTGTGCGAATGTTGCCCAGAGGCCTCGGATGCGCCCAACATAGGAACACGTCAGCTTGAGCTTTGCCCTTAACCGCCCTTAGCTCGTGAGTGGAATAGAGCCCTTTGCCCGTCTGTTGCTTGACGCTAGATCGCGTCCGATCTCTAAGAGCCTCGCAGTGCAAAGTCCAACTTCGGACTTCGTATATTTGGTAATGGGATTTGAACAACGAATGTTGGACCAATTTTTTATCTGTGTCTCAGAAATAGCTCGAGCTCACTGACTGAGACACTTGGCCCAGCCCATCCGGTTACCCACTTCAACAAAAATGCCGGGGCGAAACCGTACCGACCTTCCTAACGCCTGCGCGATCTAGCAGCGTTTATTGCGCGCATATTTACAGACTAAAAAAATCGGGTTTTTGTGATACGTTCACATTTGAGGTAGCTGACTGACGGCATAACGAATGAAACCGAATGCAGAAATCACGATTTTAGGATTCGTTACACGTCGACCTAGCGCCACAACCTGTCCGAGCGAAGTGGCGCGAAGTCTTGCGGAGAATGACGGTGCCCCGCTTGAATGGCGCAAATATATGCCGGTTGTCCACGAAGCGGTCGATGCCTTAAATGCGCGATCGGAGATTAGCCTTACCTGGAAGTCGCTCGCGATGCCGGAGCGAAAAGGTCCCTACAGAATAGGCGGTCCCAAGGGCAATCACTGACGGGCTTATTATCGCAATGAGGCAATCAGGATGGAGTTGAGAACAGTAGCTACATCTTAGATACGGGTCAGCGTAGTTATTCTCGGGGGTTGGAACATAAGGTGCCAAGGCTCGTTCACAGTCGCCGGATACACGGCTGCCTCAAGGGAGAAACGATATGGCAACTGCTCAAAAAGCCACCAAGGATGACAAGTCTTCGAAAACCGTCGCAAAAAAGACTGCGCGAGCTTCCGGAACGAAAAGTGTAGCTGCAAATGCTGAGACTCGTAAAAAGCGAGCACAGGCGGTCGCAACAAAGTCCGCCTCCCGTACGGTCGCACGAGCTTCTGCAAAGGATGACAAGAGCCTTTCCGACCTATTTGAACACGCGCTTGGTGATATCTATTACGCTGAGAAGAAAATTTACAAATCTTTACCGAAGATGATCAAGGCTGCGGATCATCCAGAATTGGTTCAGGCCTTGACCTCGCATCGCGAGGAAACTGCAGGTCAGATCGAGAAGCTGGAAGCAATTTTCGAGCTCCTGGGCAAACGTGCAAAAGCGGAAAAGTGTGATGCCATAGACGGTATCTTGGAGGAGAGCGAAAGCCTGCTGGACGATTTTGGTTCGAGCGTAGCAGCAGATGCTGCTATCATCTTCAGCTGCCAGGCGATCGAGCACTATGAGATCACCCGTTATGGCTCAATGAGCGCCTTCGCAGACGCTCTAGGTATGGACGAAGCCAAGAAGCACATCGACGAGATTCTCGCTCAAGAAAAAGCTGCAGATACCAGTCTTACAGAGCTTGCCGAGGACTCTGTAAACGCTGCTGCAGCTGAGTACGACGACGAGTAAGCTGCTCAGTCAACACAAAGGGCTGGCCGCGGCCATGCTGGCCAGCCTTCCTTCGCACTCTGTCAAGAGAACATAGAGGCACAAAGAAGCCGTTCCACGACTTAAATCCAATCGCTGCGCTTCTATGTTCAGTATTGTCTATCTTGTGGTTGTGACTGTCGCTTTAGTCGTAGCAATGGCCTGAGCCGATGATTTGGTTAGCGCAGCTGGCCGCCCCCGCCAATGTGCTGATGCGTCTACGGTGGCGCGGCTCCACCGGCTTTGCAGAGAAGCCAACTCTCGCACTGCCTATGGTCAGCGGAATTTTTTTGCCAGACCCGTGATCAATTTGATCAAGACACGAAGTAACGGTGCTGGAGTGCACCCCATTTCACCGGACAGGTCGGCTAGGTTGATTTAGCTCTGATGAACTGCCGAGGGGAAGCCATCTTGAACGCGGAATGGGGATGGATTTCGTTGTAGTCCTCGATCCATCCGTCGATGAGCCGGAGCGCTGTTTGGGCGTCCGGAACTTGGGATATCCAAATATAGTCCCGCTTCAACGTTTTGACGAAAGCTTCCGACATGCCATTCGACTGCGGGCTGGCGACCGGCGTGAAGCAAGGTATCAGATTGAGTGCCTGGGCGAACAGCCTTGTCTCCCGCGCGGTGTAAGCCGAACCATTGTCCGAGAGGTGCTCGATAGCATTGGGGGCTCGGGTTACGCGGAAGCGTTTCTCGACTGCCTCCAACATCATGTCGCGCACGTCAGAGCCGGAGATGCCTGCATTGGCGACTGCCGTCCAAGCGATGATCTCGCGGTCGAAGGCGTCGATGATGAAGGCGAGACGAATGATCTCGCCATTCCAGCAGGTGAACTCCAGACCGTCCGAGCACCAGCGAAGGTTAGAGCGCATGACCATGACCTTGCCATCATGGATGCGGCCTTTGCGAACGGCCGTATGTTTCTCGAGCAGCATGGCATGGTTGCCCATGATACGATGAACCCGTTTGGCGTTGACGACAGGCTGATCGGCGGCTCGCCTTTCGCGATTGAGAAGCGCGGCGATCCGCCGATAGCCATAGGTTGGCCTTTGATCCACCAGCCTGCGAATGGCGGGCAGAAGCTCTGCATCCTCGATCTTGTGGTAGGGCCCACGCGGCTTTGATTTGCCTTTCAGCCGCTCGATGAGGTTGGAACGGGAGACGCCTAGCGTGTCTGCGACGGCCTTCATCGCGAACCGTCCTTCGGCAACAAGATCGGCCGCGATATCCGTTTTTTTGAGTCCGCTTTGGAAAGGGCGTCGCGGAGGATTTCGACCTCCATTGTCTTACGGCCGAGCATGCGCTCCAGCTCGCGGACGCGATCTTCCAGTTTCTTCACTTCCGAATTGCCGACCACCGGCTCGTCAGAATCCACGGCTGCAGCACCTCCCTAGCTCAAAAGCCTGCGCCACCGATAAAGCAAATTGGGCGCAACGCCATGGCGGCGAGCGGTGGACGATACCGTCTCGCCTGGTTCAAAACTCTGCTCAATCATTGTCAGCTTCTGCTCGGTTGTCCACCGCCTGCGGCGCACATCTCCCGTCAGCAGTTCAACGTGTCGATACTCGTTAGACATAAGCCTATACCCAAGCCTGTGCTTGAGCCTTTCTGCTTATGCCGACTGTCCGGTCGAAATGGGGGGGCAGTTCAGGTGCCTTGAAGCGGGGTGAACTTGGGATAATCAGATTAGCACTGTCCTCATCTGGACCAGGGATTGATCACTTCCAGCCCAGTAGCCTAAAACGGGCTTACGTTGCGAGTTAAGATCGCGAGACCGTCTGCCGCCGCTGTGGCCGCAATATAGCTAACGTCCACTACAGAACCAGAGCTTTCTGCGTCATCGACTTTTCAAAAACGCGTGCCTATTCCCGGCCAAGATTCGACTCGATCTCGTCCATCAAAGGCTGCCATAGAATGTGCGTAGCTCTGGCACACAACATAAGTACAGCACGTCCTCTCCTCGAGAGGTCGCGAGCTGTTCGGCTTCATTGACCTTAACCAGGACCGTTCGTTTCATCGCGTTGTTGGCAGTGTTCTAGAGCATATGGTGCATCATCACGTCACCTCACAGCACGTGCGGATCTTTGTTTCGGCACCAACGCCACGCAGCGCTCGAGTCTGTTTCCCGCGCTATCAGATCGTGTTTCTCGGCAAAAGCAGCAAAAAAGCTGCGCGCCGTCTCGGCTTCGATTTCACCGCGTAGCGCGGCACTGCATGCCTTAAGCGCGACCGAGTGCGCGCTGTCCCTCTGCGATGGCGGCCATTCGACAAGATGTCGGTAAGCGTCCATCACGCTTCGAACCTCAGCCGGAAATCCGAGGCCCACCATAATCGAAACGGGCTGTCTGAAAATTTCGGGTTTCATTGTTCTCTCCTTCCCTACCCGGAATGTTGACGGGTGCCGTTGCAACGGCACCCTCTTGTTGAGCAGACAATGAACTTTAAGCTGCCTTTTGCGCTTCGATCTGCGCCGGAGCAGCTGATGTCAGCGTGGGTGCGCTTTCGATGGAAATCTTGCGCGGTTTCAAGGCATCGGGGATCTCACGAACAAGATCGATGGACAGAAGACCGTTGGCCAGATCCGCTCCGTTTACCCTGACATGGTCGGCAAGTTCGAAGCGGTGCTCGAAAGGACGGCCGGCAATGCCGCGATGCAGGTAGCCATCATTTGCTGCCTCCTGCTTCTTGCCCGTGACGGTCAGTAGGTTGGACTGAAAAGTGATGTCGAGGTCTTCCTGCGCAAAGCCTGCCACAGCCACAGAGATCCGGTAGCTGTCATCGCCAGTCTTGACGATGTCATAGGGCGGCCAATCGCTGACCGAGCGCGCGCGCTGGGCATTTTCCAGAAGGTTGAAGACCCGATCGAAACCAACGCTCGAGCGGAAAAGAGGTGCGTAGTCGTAAGATGTTGCCATAGCCATATCCTCCTTGAAGCAACATGGGGTACGGAAGCGCCGAAACACGGCACCTCCAGCAAGACCAGCCCTTTACTAGCGACTGGCGGCAATCGATTTGGTTTTTCACAATTTCGGGTTCAAGAGCTCGGGCAAAAAAATTCTAGCTTTATTGCCGAAGTCGATACTCGCGCGTAGCGACGGCGGATCACCGACGATCCCGGCGCTTTCCCCGAATCCGATATCAAGTGATACGTGGGACGACTGGACTGAACTCGTGGGAGTTTATCGGAGCCTGAAGCATCGGCTTCCGAGATTTAAGGTTACAGCACATCTATCAGAATTGAGGTTTAGACCCCTGTATAAAGAGTTGTGATTGAGCCACGTTCAATCAGTGTCGTAGGAAGAACCACCTGGCGCGGAGGACTATCGTTTCCGCTTAACCGTTCGATCAGCATCCGGGCGGCGGCTTCGCCCAGTTCGTAGACAGGCTGGCGAACGACCGTAACAGGCGGAGTTGTCACCGCTGTCCAGGCTGCATCGTGGAATGTCAAGAGCGAGAGGGCCTCCGGCATAATAATGCCAAGTTCGCGTGCAATCTTGAACACCTCGATTGCAATGAGACTATCTGAGGCAATGATCGCCGTCGGAGGCGTAGTGGCGCTAAGTAAACCGATAGTCAGTTGACGCGTTGCCTCCGGCGTGTTCGCCCCTAAGCGCACCCATTGGGGCATGTTATCAATCCCGGCCTCTTCGCCTACCTGAAGGAAACCCTCGATGCGTTCTCTCACGGAAGCAGTCAGGATGTCTCCAATATTGTGATAGAGATGCGTGGGCGTGTCGCAAGCCGTCACATAGGCGATACGGCGGTGACCACGATCAAGCAGCAGCTGTGTTACGGCTTCCGACGCGGCTCTATCGTCGGTCGTGACGCTGTCAACTGCCAGTGTCGCAATGGCGCGATCAAGGAGAACCAACGGTCGGCCCGCACGTCCTCGTTCCTTGAGATGCTCGGTCTCACTCTCCTGCGCTGGCGAGACGATCAACCCATCGACCCGCTTGGCAACAAGCGTCTTGACAGCCGCGCGCTCGACGTCAACATCTTCTCCCGAAGTGGCCAGTACCACGTTGAAGCCTGCCGCACGCGCGACATCCGAGATGCCGCGTACGGCCGAGCCAAAGAACGGGTTTTCAATATCACCTACCACAACACCGATCGTGCCAGACCGGCCGGTGGTCATGCTGCGCGCTAGCTCGTTTGGGCGGTAATCGAGCGCTTTCGCAGCAAGCTCGACAGCGTCCCGGACCTTATCGCTGACAGTACCGTACCCACCGAGGACGCGGGCGGCTGTCGCTTTCGATACCCCCGCTGAACGTGCAACGTCGGCCACCGTCGTAGCAGTATTCTTTGGCTGAATTTCTTTCATGGATTAAGCTTTACAAGAGATATTGACGAGCGGTCAACTCGAATATAACAATCATAAAACCACAAAGAGACCGGTCTCAATTCAAAAGAGACTGGTCTCAGTGGAATACCAATTGAGAAACCGGGCCGTGACGCAAGTGACGACTGAGGGCAACCTCCGTCGGCCAATGCTCCATGTCATGCAAAACCGATCCGCAAACAACCACCAGAGACGGAGAACAAAAATGAAGATTTCTGCCCTGCCAAAATTCTCGTTTTCAGCGCAAATGCGCACCGCAGCGCTCGCCTTCAGCCTTGTGCTGGCCGGCGGAACAGCAACCGCTGTCAGAGCGGCTGAAAACCCTTACGGATTGATCGACCCGCAGACGATCAGCGTCGGCACAATGGGAGACGCAAAGCCCTATACGTTTACCACAGTGGACGGTGCCTTTACCGGCTTCGATATTGAGCTTTTCTTGAATGTTGCAGAGCGGATGGGATTCAAAAAGGACCAGGTCATTTTCACAGGCCAGGAGTTCTCAGCGCTGATGCCGTCGGTTGCCAATGGACGCTTCGACGTTGCGGTCGCCGCCATTGGAACGACCGACAAACGCAAGCAGACAGTTGATTTTTCGGATGGGTACCTCGCCGGATATCTGTCGGTCGTCACGCCCGATGCTGCTATCAAGGATGCGG
Source organism: Agrobacterium rosae (assembly GCF_002915175.1). GTDB lineage: Bacteria > Pseudomonadota > Alphaproteobacteria > Rhizobiales > Rhizobiaceae > Agrobacterium > Agrobacterium rosae. The sequence continues at coordinate 348,474 of NZ_NXEJ01000012.1, forward strand.
CAGCGCTAAAAGGCAAACGCCTGGGCGTGGTACAGGGTACGTTGCAGGAAATATACGCCGAGAAAAACTTTGCCGGAACAGACCTCGTCAAATTTCCCGATAACAACTCCGCCATTTCCGGCCTGAACAATGGCACCGTAGATGGCCACTTCCTCGACTACGAGGCCGCCAAGGAGTACACGGCCCGCTATCCGGCGTTGAAGATCGCAATCAACATTCCAAGCTCCGATGCCCCCGCAGGCTTCGTCATCCGCAAGGGTAATGACGCGCTAAAGGCTGCTTTCAACAAGGGTTTGCATGACGCCATGCAGGACGGCACCTGGAAGTCGCTTTACGAAAAGTGGTTCCCAGGTTCTCCGATGCCCGAAGCCTATCTCCCCAAGAAGTAATGCGGTGGCCCGACCGCCTCACGGTCGGGCTCTCAAGCGACCGCTTGATCGCCACGTTTCCTCGCCCTGCCCTGCAGGTAAAGATACTTCGAAGGAAGACTGTATGAACTGGTTCGATAATATCAGTCGAAGCTTTTTCGACTGGAATGCCATGGCCGAGGTTTTGCCCGCGATGATCACGGTTGGGCTTAAGAATACGCTGATACTTGCTTTTGCATCGACAGTGTTCGGGGTTATCATCGGCATGATCTTGGCAATCATGGGGATATCCCGCTCGCCATGGCTGCGGATTCCCGCGCGTATCTATACCGACGTCTTCCGCGGCCTCCCCGCCATCGTTACCATCCTGCTCATCGGTCAGGGCTTTGCTCGCATCGGACGAGATCTGTTTGGGCCATCTCCCTACCCTCTTGGCATTCTGGCACTCAGCCTTATCGCCGGTGCCTACATCGGCGAAATCTTCCGCTCGGGGATTCAAAGCGTTGATCGAGGGCAGATGGAAGCGTCACGCGCTCTCAGCATGAGCTACGGTCAGGGCATGCGGCTCATCGTCGTGCCGCAGGGCATTCGTCGCGTGCTTCCAGCTCTGGTCAACCAATTCATCGGTAACGTAAAGGATTCTAGCCTCGTATACTTCCTGGGCCTGCTCGCCTCTGAGCGCGAAATCTTTCGCGTTGGACAGGACCAAGCCGTTGTTACAGGAAACCTGTCACCTCTGCTTTTGGCCGGAATTTTTTACCTCGTAATCACGGTACCGCTGACGCACGTGGTCAACACCATCGATATGCGGTTGCGCATTGGCAAGCAGAAGTCGACAACCCTGACCAGCGGTCTGGAAGAGGTCTCCGAACTCGACCGGGCCCAACAGACCAAGGATACCAACGCGGCATTCAAGGGCGGGAGCATCAATGTTCGGGATTTGACCATGGCCTACGGCGAGTTGGAGGTGCTGAAAGGCGTCGACCTCACGATCAAGCCGGGCAGCGTAACCTGCATCATAGGCCCGTCAGGTTCTGGGAAATCCACGCTCCTACGTTGCCTCAACCGATTGGTAGAACCAAAGAGCGGCACGCTTCTGCTTGATGGTGACAATATTCTTGCAATGAAGCCCGAGAAACTTCGGCGGCGCGTTGGGATGGTATTCCAGCATTTCAATCTGTTTCCCGATCACACGGCGCTCGACAACGTCATGTTGTCCCTGACCAAAATCAAGCGAATGTCCCGAGAGAAGGCAGAGCGCATTGCCAAGGCACGCCTTGCCGATGTGGGACTGGCCAGTCGCCAACATCATCGGCCCGGTGGTCTTTCCGGCGGACAACAACAGCGCGTGGCTATTGCTCGGGCCCTGGCAATGGAACCAGAAGTCATCCTGTTTGACGAAGTGACGAGCGCGCTTGATCCCGAACTCGTCAAGGGTGTCCTAAACCTGATGGCGGAGCTTGGTGGGCAGGGTATGACAATGGTGGTCGTCACCCATGAGATGGGCTTTGCCCGACGCGTCGCCGATCAGGTCGTCTTTATGGACGAAGGTCGCGTGGTGGAAACCGGCACGCCAGACCGGATCTTCGACGACCCGCAAAGCCCCCGTCTACGCCGCTTCCTCGCCGAAGTATTGTGACCGACCGCCATCAAAGAGAGGATCGACATGACGAAGACACTCCGCTGGGGCGTATTGGGATGCGCCGACATCGCGACAAGTACGGTCATTCCAGCAATACAGACGAGCATGCTTGGGCGTGTAGAGGCAATCGCTTCACGATCGCTCGAAAAGGCAAAGGCCGTGGCCCTGGCGCATTCCATCCCGCGCTACTACGGCAGCTACGATGCGTTACTGTTGGATCCCGATATTGATGTTATCTACAATCCGCTTCCTAACCATTTGCATGTACCGATGACGCTGAAGGCGTTGCAGCACGGCAAACCAGTGCTTTGCGAAAAGCCCATCGCACTTACAGCTGACGAGGCCGAAGCGCTTGCCGAAGCGGCCAAAATCCTGCGGGTGCCGGTCGCGGAAGCCTTCATGGTCCGTCATCATCCGCAATGGCATAAGGTGCAAGCGCTTATAGCCAGCGGCCGTATTGGCGAACTGCGAGCGATCCAGATTTTGTTCTCGTATTTTCTGGACGATCCGGAAAATGTCCGCAATCAGCCAAGCACTGGCGGTGGTGGCCTCTACGATGTCGGTTGCTATGCCCTCAACATAGCACGCTATGCCTTCGCAGCCGAACCCCTTCGCGCGATCGGCCTTTTCGACCGTGATCCAGAGTTCGGAACGGACAGGCTAGCCAGCGGTCTTCTCGAGTTTCCCGGCGGGTGTCAACTTGGCTTTACTTGCTCCACAAAGTTGGCTCTGACGCAAAAGGTAACGCTGCTTGGAACAGGGGGCCGTATTGAAATCGATGCGCCGTTTAATGCTCCGCTCGACGCCACCACCACAATCACCGTGGATGATGGACGCGATCTTTCAGGCTCCGGTCGCGAGGTGATGGAGATTGCATCTGCCAACCAGTACCGCCTGCAGGCCGACGCTTTCGCAAAGGCAATTCTCTCTGGCGCGCCGCCCCTACCAGGTCTCGATGACGCCATCGCCAATATGAGGGCAATCGACGCTCTTTTTCGCTCGGCCATCTCCGGCCGCTGGGAAACCCTCTGAATTTATGCATAGCAATCTGAGTGAAAGACAATCCTATGTCCAAAAATACAATCTCTTCAGTCGTTATCATCGGCGCTGGCATCTTCGGGGTCTCAACAGCCGTAAATCTGTTGCGGCGAGGCATCACCGTTACCCTTATTAACGACGGCCCTGTAGCCAACGGGGCCTCTGGCCGCTCGCTTTCGTGGCTCAATTCAGCCCGTATGCGCTCGAACCCCTATCACCTTCTGCGCATGGCCGGGATCGACCGGTACCGGACATTGTCAAGCCAGCTTGGTCCGGTCGACTGGCTCAAGTTCGATGGTGGTCTGACTTGGGACCCGGAAGGCGAAGGCAACGAGATATCGGCGGCCTATGCCCATGAGGTGTCGCTTGCCTATGACGCGCAGCATATGCCCCCTGGCGACGTAGCCAATATGACGCCCGGTGTCGAAACAACAGCGATCACTGGGATCGGCGCGATCTTCAATCCCGGCGAGGGATGGGTAGATCTGCCCTCGCTTATCGGTCATCTGATGATAGAATTTGCTACGCGCGGTGGGGTACTCATCTCCGACGAGGGTAAGGCGCAGGTTGCTGTCGAAGAAGGGCGAGCTATTGGCGTGGAGACGTCGGCAGGCCAGCGACATATCGCTGATGCGGTTCTCGTCGCAACCGGACCCGCTGTTCCAGCAATGGCTGCCGAACTCGGTGAAAAAATTGACGACGGCACCCCTGTCGCCCTTCTAGTGACCACCAAACCGATCGTCCATCCGTTGAAAGCCGTACTCAACACGCCCCGTGTTGCCATCCGCCCAGCCCCCGACGCTACCTTCGCCATCGACGCGGATTGGGCAGCCGATGAGGTTGTGACGCGCGCCGACGGCTCCTACGAAGTCAAACAATCCACCATAGACAGATTATTAACGGAAGCTTCCACTGTGTTGGCCGGACAGCCAAAGCTGGAAATGGCCTCCTACAGTGCCGGCCGTAAGCCTATACCAGGTGACGGCGAGCCAGTGCTTGGGGTATTGCCCAATGTCCCAGGTTGCCACGTCGCATTTAGCCATAGCGGCGCCACTCTCGGCCTCATTATTGGCGAATTGACAGCCCACGAAATGGCGACAGGCAACCGACATCCGCTTCTAGCGACGTTTCGACCGGAACGCTTCATCGCTTGAGCACCCACGCGGCGGCACTCATAATAGGGCACCGCCGCGCATGTCCGTCATCCATAAGCGAACAGGGTTTGGGTAAAGTGGTGTATCTGACGGAGACCATCCTCGGCGTAGATGGCCAAACACGTGATGTGATCCGTTGCAAGTCGTGTTATGCTGCTAGCGACGCTCTTCATCGCCGACTTTGAGGCAGCTGAGAAGCTCGGCAAGCAGGTGGAAACCACTTCTCTGGGCCGGTAACGTCGAAATAGAGCTGATCACGCGGACTTGCCAATTCCATCGCCTTGAAGGGATATGAACCAGCGACCCTGCTAATTAATTTTCCCGGTTGAGAGATTGTCTGATCGATCGGTCGTCATCTCATGGTGCCAGCTAGCATCACTGATTGAAGCACCGTGCGGAGATTAAGTGTTATAAAGTCCGCATAACTGCGGAGATTAAACTTGCTATTCTCCGCATTCGGCGCGTACTTTGAACTATGGTGTATATCTGGCAATCTCCTCAATGGCCGAAGTTTCGATGGAAGTTCGAGCACTTTGCATCAAGGCTTTCAGCCGTACGACTCGATCAGGGGCGCCTCATCGGCCGCGTCGAAAGCCTTGGGTTTCGCACACGCGAGGCAGCGTTTCTACAGGCGCTGACAGACGACGTCGTTAAATCCTCGGCGATCGAAGGGGAGCGCTTGGATGAACAGCAGGTCCGATCATCGTTAGCCCGACGGCTTGGTATCGACATCGATGGCTTCGTGACCCCGAACCGGTCTGTTGAGGGTATTGTCCAAATCACTCTCGACGCCACGATCAATTGCTCATACCCACTGACGGCAGAGCGGCTATTTCAATGGCATGCAGCGCTTTTTCCCACTGGCCGAAACGAATGGGGTCACAAGCTGCGTGTCGGAGATTGGCGTGACGACTCGGGCGGTCGTATGGAAATCGTGTCAGGCGCATTCGGATACGAGAAAGTTCACTATGTCGCGCCGCCGGCAGACCGCTTAGAACGTAAGATGTCGACCTTCCTCGAATGGTTCAACGAAACGCATGATCTCGATCCTCTTGTCAAAGCGGCTATCGCCCACCTCTGGTTCGTAGCCATCCATCCTTTCGGAGATGGCAACGGTCGCATTACCCGTGCAATCGCCGACATGACACTTGCACGGAGTGGTGGTGGGGCACAAAGACTTTACTCTATGTCCGCCGCTATCGAGAGGTCACGCGCTGGCTATTACGAAGCCCTGCAATTCATCACCGGCAATGAATCTCTCGACATAACAAGCTGGGTTGAGTGGTTCTTGGATCGTTTGGGCAACGCTGTTGAAGGCGCGCTGGCAACTCTTGACAACGTCATGCTGAAAAATGACTTTTGGCAAAAGCATGCTGCGCATGATTTTAGCCCGCGACAAGCTAAGGTCCTCAACAGGTTGCTAGAGGGCAACTTCGAAGGCAAGCTCACATCGACGAAGTGGGCAAAGCTGACGAACGCATCTCAAGATACGGCGTCCCGCGACATTGCAGACCTGTTAGAGAAAGGCATCCTGAGAAAGGGAGACGCTGGAGGCCGCAGCACAGCCTATGAGCTGATTGTGGAGTTTCCGGTGAACCAATTGTCCAGAGGAGATTAATCAGGAGGCGTTAGAATTCGCGATGTCGCTTCGTCCGGAAAGCAAAACACATCTCTTCGGCGTAGTCGCATCAACTCAATCAGCATATTAATGCCTCGTTAACCTCATTCCCTTAGCAAGCCGCCTCCGGGCTGGACTGTAATCTGCAAGGGAAACCTGAATGAGCATAGATCAATCGGCAATCGTCTTTCGGCGCAAGATTTCCAGTTTCTGCGACATGAAGTTGGCACCGCTCACAGACGCAAGACAACTTCGAGCACTTTCGGAATACATGACCGATCTCATTGACGACCGGATGCCTCCTCCAATGCTCGGCAGGCATGTCAACTGGGAAGAAATTTCGTGCGCATGTGGTCTTGAGCAAACGTGTGCGTCCGGCCAAGTCATTTCGCGAACTGAGCCATCCAGGCGATGATCTGGCGTTAGTACCAG
>NZ_NXEJ01000014.1 GCF_002915175.1 Agrobacterium rosae
ACTGGGCGGCTCTCCGCATTGGATGAACACATCGCCGGGAACACGCTTTATGGTTCAGTTCAGGCCGATCAAGACGGACCAATAACTGTCGGTATCAGAAACCGGACATCGGCCAGAATGTCCTCAATCATTGTGGCGACGACTACCTCATCCTCGACAGTCAGTATGCTCAGCGAAGAGTATGGAGGATCACGTCTGTGAGCTCTGAGCACCAAAAATTGACTCGAATGTTTTACGCGATTGATTTTAAAATATTGATCATAGTTTGATTCATAGATGTCGCGAGGTAAAGGCGCGTGAAGTCGTTCGCTGTCATTAGTCGTCCGTAGAGATAGCCCTGTCCTTCATCGCATGCGTATTGACGCATCAGGTCTTCCTGTTCGGCGGTCTCAATGCCTTCAGCAATGCCTTCTAGATCTAATCCCGTCGCAAGTCAGTAGGAGTGGCGTCCCGGGCTTAGGATATCCAGAATACAATGGCGGCCATCACAAATCTCATCAGTCTGACCAGCGCCTACAACGGTTGCAGATGCGTGAGCGACCCGGAGGGAAACTCAGGAAGGCCGACATCGGCAAGACCATCAGACAAATCGTCGAGGATCCCGACGCTCATCGCATCGAGATCATGCAGATGATGCCGGATGGGATGAAGGCGGTAGAAATAACTAAAACTAAAGCGAAATAGTTTTCGTATCCGTTGAATCTTCTACCTAGGGACGTCCCTCACTTGATCAGAAAGTTCGCAAACTCGTCTTTTGGCAACGCACGACTGAACAGCCACCCCTGTCCGAATTCGACCCCTTTACCCTGAGGTATTCCGCTTGTTCAGACCGCTCCACCCCCTCCGCGACGATGCGTGCTCCAAGCAATTTCGCCATTTCGATGATATGATGGATCACCATGCTTTTCGGTGATGAGATACCAATACTGTCAACGAACGATTTGTCGATCTTCAGAACATCAGACGAAAGCTGCTCGAGATGCTGGAGGCTACCCCTGAAAGCATATCGGGGTCTTCCGGCTCGTCTTTACAGCTATCAACCATCTTACGGGGTGAGGTCATCGGTCTGTGACGTCACGCCAGGGACGCGGATGGCATAACGCTGCTTCGTCGCCAGCCCTTGATACGACGATAGTCCGTCGCACCGGTTAAGATTACGCGCCTTACCCATTCAAGAATTTCAGCACGTTTTTCCTCCGGCAATAAGTTGAAGTCATCCGGCAGATGCCTTGCCAGACGTCGACGCTCTGCAGGAGATACATCGTCACCGACATCATATCCGACCCCGGCACGAGACTGATGCGGAAGCTTTTCCTTGAAATAACCAATTGGCAGTCGGTAGCGCCGCTCTATTCGATTGAGAATGTCCAGGTTGCCACACTGCGCGGCACCTTCGTTCCCTTCAACCAGCTCAACAAGGTCGTTGCTTCAAGAGCGTCACCGTCTCGGAATATGGCGCGATGCAAATGGTAATAGCTCTCACCGAAACGGTCGATATGGAATTGGAGAGCAGCCTGAAAAGATATCGGTTCCTCATAAGTCTCGAAAAGCGGTTCTGGTAACTCTTCGATGGGCTTGGGCTTCGGACCGGGCTTTGATCGATAACTGGTTTTTGCCGCGTCAGGCGTGCTTTTTTTTGAAAGACTTTTGCGCGGCTGCGTGTCTTTGTTGAATTGCAGGTGATTGAGGGCCTTCTATGGCTTGGCCCCGTGTCAGCGAGCCACCGTGATATCGCGTCAAAACCGTATTGGGCAATTCTCCTGAGTTCTGCTGATGTTTCCCAAGACCGAATGCGGGCGAAATTTCTCCCCAGTTGACGTGCCAGCCGAGCATTGGAGGTACACAAATTGCCTTCCTCATCATTCATGACCATCCTCTCGGCGCGTTTCAGCTAAATCAGTTCGGGTGATTGATTAGCGAGAGGCGGTGCCTGCGTAATTCTCGCCTACCTCGTGCCACCGAGTTTGGACCTATATTTTCAATCAGCCGTCAAGTGAATTTCAAATGGTCACATATTGACTTTCAGTTAGTCAATAATGCATTTTCAAACGGTCATTGAGAGGAATAAGGCCGTGATGCTCTATCCAAGACTCGTCGAGCAACGTGTTGCCGATGCCATGTTAGACACAAGGGTGATTATGATCGTCGGTCCCCGACAATCAGGAAAAACGACACTGGCAAAGAAGATAGCCAAAGAAACCATGGAGTATTACACTCTAGACAATGCGACCACTCTGGATGCAGCGCGACAGGATCCGGTTGGCTTCGTAAGGCGTATAGATCGCGCCGTCATCGATGAAATTCAACGCGCGCCCGAATTGTTGCTCGCAATCAAAGAAAGTGTGGATATCGACCAGCGCCCGGGACGGTTCCTCCTGACCGGTTCAGCTAATATTATGACGCTGCCACGTGTGGCGGACTCGCTCGCAGGACGCATGGAGGTCGTTCGATTGCTGCCGCTTGCGCAGAGCGAGATCAGAACCGCGGGCAGCAGCTTCCTGAGCGACGCCTTTCAAAATGAATCAAAGGTCGGAGAACCCGTCATCGGTGACGACTTGATTGCTGCGGTCCTTGCCGGTGGATATCCCGAGGCACTGAGCCGCAAAACGTTGAGCCGCAAACACGACTGGTATGCGGATTATATCCAAGCGATCGTTCAACGCGACGTTCGTGATGTTGCCCAAATCGAGCAGATTGCGCAAATGCCGCGCTTGCTGCGCATTCTAGCTGAGCATTCGGGACAACTCGTGAACTACTCCGGAATTGGCGCCCCCATCGGGATGAACCACGTCACAACCCAGAAATACGTCGGTATATTCGAGAGCCTGTTCCTCGCCCGAACCGTTCAACCTTGGTTTTCCAACAAACTAAAGCGCTTGACCAAAACCCCTAAAATACATTTCCTCGATTCTGGTCTGCTCGCATCTCTTCGTGACCTGTCTCTCGAGAGAATGCGGGACGACAGAAGGCAGTTCGGGGCGTTGCTCGAGACTTTCGTTTTTGGGGAGATACTCAAACTCGCCAGTGCCGCACATACACGATTTGAGTTTTCGCATTTTCGTGACAAGCAGCAGAATGAAGTCGATATTGTCGTTGAAGACAGGCGGGGGCGGATTGTCGGTATCGAGATAAAAGCCGCAGCATCCGTCACAAATTCCGATTTCTCTGGCTTACGAATTTTGGCCGAGGAATGCGGAGAGCGCTTCGTATCAGGCATGGTCCTTTACGACCACCACAAGGTAATTCCATTTGGAGAACGTTTATCGGCGGTTCCAATTTCGGCGTTGTGGCATTAGCGCCTGGGGATTCTCTCTAGGCTCCAGACGCGAGAGCGGTCCTGGAAGTCCGACGGCAAAAAAATAAGACTCAGGTTCGGTTCCCTTCAAGGGCAGCAATCGACAATTTGGGTTCATGCCACCGGCTTTCTTGGCCGAGACTTAGCGACGATTGGGCTGGGTTTCATTGGTCGACAGCGTCAGCCACGTAATTTGGCGAAAAACTTCAAAAAAAAATTTATATTGACGGTTATCTCCATTCGTTTTAGCGTTGAAACATCGTAATGATCATAACAAGGTTTCCAAGGCGATGAGCGCTCCCACTGCAGTTTCTGCTGCTCGTATCTTCGATGGTACTCGCTGGTGTGAAAACAGCGCGGTTCTGATCAGTGATGGACGGATTGATACTATTGTCGGGATCGATGAAGTTCCAAGAGGTTGTCGTCGGCAAGACTACGACGACCAGCTGATTGTCCCTGGCTTCATCGATCTGCAAGTCAATGGTGGAGGCGGGATTCGCTTTGGAGAGGAGACGTCGGCTGAGGCCATCCGCGCAATTACTGCGGCGCATGCTTGCTTCGGCACCACCAAGCTTCTCCCGACTCTCATCACGGACACGCCGGAGGTCACTATGCGAGCACTCGAAGGTGGGCGCGAGGCTCGCGCAAAGGGTATTCCCGGATTTCTTGGGCTGCACCTTGAGGGCCCCCATCTTTCCTTGGAACGGAAAGGTGCTCACAATCCGACGTTCATTCGTCCGATGACGGATTCGGACTTGCAGTTCATCTGTGGGTATCGCCAGGAGGGTGGGTTCATCCTCGCGACTGTCGCTCCAGAGAACGTGACGACAGAGCAGGTCGCGGCCCTTGCCAAGGAAGGTGTCGTCGTCAGCATCGGGCACAGCAACGCGTCCGCTGCGACCGTGAAGAGCTATTTCGATGCGGGTGCGTCAATGGTCACTCACCTGTTCAATGCGATGAGCCCGCTCGGCAACAGGGAACCGGGTATCGTTGGCGCTGCGCTGGATGATGGCCGTGTCCACGCGGGGCTGATCGCAGATGGGATCCACGTTGATCCAAAGACAATCAGCGTGGCACTCCGTGCCAAACTTTCACCCGGCCAGATTTTCCTAGTCACAGATGCCATGCAGACAATTGGTACCTCTCTCAAGAGATTTGAGCTCAATGGCAGGGTCATTCACCGATGTGCCGGGACGCTAACGCTAGATGATGGCACTCTTGCGGGTGCCGACGTTGATATGCTGACCAGCATCCGGTTTATCCATTTGGTTGTCGGCCTCTCGCTGGAGGCTGCGATTTCGCTGGCATCGAGTGCACCGGCAAGGGCTGCGGGCGTCGATGAATACTTCGGATCCTTGAAGCCGTCTTATATCGCCGATTTTGTTGTGCTCAGCCGCGAGCTGGAACATGTTGACACGTGGATTGATGGGAAGAAATTCATGCGTCCCTAGCGATTCAGGGACGCGGGGCAAGTCATTAGAGAACACAGGGGCAAAGCCTATGAGAGTGGCGACCAAATCCGACGTAGAGTTCATTGTAGCGGCCTACGCGTCTGCCTTTGCTTTTAGCCGTGACCGTACGACGGAGTATATTGAACAGACAGGTCTCTCGAACTTTCACGTCATCGAACACGCTGGCTCCCGCGCGGCGGTACTGGCTTTGATAGAAACAGGCCACTGGTTTAGTGGGAAAATAGTTCCTGCCTGTAACATCGCACATGTCGCCATCAGCCCCGAGTACCGCGGGCTCGGCATTGCCGGAACGATCCTGGACTTCGCAGCGTCGGAGGCCATCAGACGCGGCGCTATGGTCGCAAGCCTCTTTGCATCAACGCGGCCACTTTACCGAAAGTCTGGCTTTGAACTGGCTGGCTCCGAAATCGTCTACGAGGCCGACACCCGCGAGCTCTACAAGATTAAAGGTCAAATTCAATGCCGTCGCGTAGAAATGGCGCAGGCCCGGGAGATTATTAAACCGATCTACGCGCAGCATTGCCGGACAGAGGCGGGCGTCCTCGATCGCAACGAGGCTCACTGGAACGTGCTGCTGCAATCGTCTGGCGATGAGCTTGCAACATATGTCTTCGAAGATAACGGGCACGATATCGGGTATATTGTGCTGGACACCGGCAATCCGGAGGGTCTTGTGCTGCGCGACTGGGCTGCTCTCTCTGGAATAACCGCACGGCAGATACTGAAATTCCTCGGCACATTCTCAACGGTCTATCCTCGTGTCCGATGGCACGGAGCGCCTCAAGACGCGCTGACATTCGAAATGCCCGACAAGGGGTGGCGTCTTGTCCATCAGGAAGAGTTCCTAATGCGGATCCTCTCGCCAAAGCTCGCGCTTGCTGCACGGGGCTATGAGTGCTCATCTGGACGATTGAGGATTGACGTTGTTGAACCTTCACAGAAGCACTCGCTTCTTCTGACCGTCGATAGCGGCATCGGTACCTGTGAGGAGGATGCGTTAGGCTCCGCAGATATCACGATCGAACTTGCGCAGTTCGCAACCCTTTACTCTGGGTTCCGCAACGCGCAATTTCTTGCCAAAGCGGGATGGATTTCAGGAGAACCCGCGGCGATAAAGCAGTGCTGCAATATCTTCTCCGGACCGACCCCTTGGGTTGGTGAGCACTTTTAAGGAATAGACAGTTGGATCCAACTCACCACATGGCCCTGATTGCCAGCATCCGCTCTCGCGCGCCGAACATGACCCGGGCGTTGCAGCGTGTCGCCAACCATGCCTTGGAGGATCCCAAGTCTGTCCTTTACAAGAGTATCACTGAGCTCGCCGAGGATTCACGGTCATCAGAAGCCAGTGTCATGCGCTTCTGCCGGGAGCTGGGATTTGCCGGCTTCCAGAACTTCAAGCTTGCTTTAGCTCAGGAACTTGCAACTCAGGAGCAGCCCAGTGCGAGTAGTGGGCAAGGCGACACGGTCAACGACCTGATCGAAACCGCTAGAACCGCTCTCAGCGAAACAGAAAGGCTGCTTGATCGCCGAACCATCGAGACAGTCGCAAATGAACTCCTGGGTGCCAGCCACATCGAAATTTTTGGCGTCGCAGCGTCCGCTATCACAGCGCAATATCTCGAGTACAAGCTCGCACGTCTCGGTCTTCAATCCCATATTCCTCGAGACGCCCATCTTGCGACGATGGCGGCGGCAACATCCAGTTCGAAAGATGTTTTCTTCCTGATTTCGAACTCTGGATCGACGCTGGACACTGTCAAGATCGCGCAACTCGCTCATGCCCGTGGAGCGCGTGTCGTGGGGATAACCAGCCGCATTAAAAGCCCTCTGGCGGCGGTTTGCGACTTCATTTTACTCGCTTCTTGGCCTGAAACGCCCCTTACCGGTGGTGCCTATCCGTCGAAGATCAGTGAGTTGCTCATCGTTGACGCGATCGTGTCGTACATCACGAAGGCAGCGCCGGAACGTGTTGATATTATTCGGGAAACTGCTCAAAGCGTTACCGACCGAAGCGTATAGTTCGCAAACCATCTGACACCTAAAACGACAGATGAATTGCTGATTTTTGTTTTGACGAAAATTTTCATCCAAAGAAAAATATTGACGAATATCGCCATTTCTCTTAGCGTTATCTCAACAAGAAGCAGGAACTAAGCGATGGTGAATATACGGCAAGCAGCTCACGCGTGCCTCTCGAGCGGTACGCTGTTGCTATCGTTGTTGTTGGTTCCGCCATCACCCGCCCCGACGTGATTAAACGCCGATTTGCAAACGCCGTAGACGCTCTGCGGTTTGAGCCCGAGGACAACGGAGAAATGAAATGAGCAGTAAATTCCGCATCGCAGTTATTGGCGCTGGGTTCATGGGTTCCATGCATGCGCAGATATTTGCGAACGAACCGAGAGCCGAGCTTGTTGCAGTCGTCGACGAGAACGTCGATCGCGCGACACAGCTTGCCAAGGAGCTTGGAAGTCACGTCAAGGCCTATGCGTCGCACTTGGACCTTCTTGCTGCCGAAGAACTCGACCTCGTCAGTATTTGCACGCCGGACCACCTGCATCTCGAGCCTGCGCTTTCAATTGCTGCAAAGGGCATCAACCTGTTTGTGGAGAAGCCGATCGCTTCCACGATCGAAGATGCGCAAAAGATTGTCGATGCGTGCAAAGCAAACAACGTCAAGCTCGGCATTGGCTATCTGTTACGTTTCGACCCCCGCTATTACAAGGCTCGCGAGCTGATCACTTCGGGTCAGATCGGTGTTCCCATCCACATCTACGCGCGCCGCAACAGCGCCCGGACAGAAGGTCCGAAACGGTATGCAGGCACTCTTCCGCTCGCACTGCACGTTACGGTTCACGACGTTGACATGGTGCTTTGGATGCTGGAAGGGCAGACGCCTGTCAGCGTCTACGCACAACAGACGGACATTCTGCTGGGCTCAATCGGCACCCAGGACACGATCGCGGGGATTGTTCGCTTCTCTGGCGGAACAGTTGTCAACTTCGAAAGCGCCTGGTCGCTGCCCGGTGGCGCGCGCCACATGATCGACGCCCGCATGGAGCTGATCGGAACCGAGGGCTCGTTTGAGGTCCAATGCGGAGATAGCGGCCTCTATTTTGCCGACAACCAGACATCACGTGAAATCGATACCCAGCATTGGCCGATCATCGGCGGGCGCGTTGGAGGGGACCTCAAGATCCAGCTCGCCAGCGTCCTGGAATGGCTTGATGGCGGACCGTCGAACGTTGCGAGCGGCGAAGAAGCCATACGCTCGCTCGAACTCACGCGTGCTCTCATCCAGTCTGCTGAGACTGGAGAAGTGGTCAAGCTCTGACTTGATATCGACTAGTCAATTCAACGCAACTCATGAAAATCATAAAAGGGGAATAACGTGAAAAGACGCCATCTACTTGCTTTGACTCTTGCTCTTTCGGCCTCGGCCGCTGTCCCGGCCTTTTCGCAAGACGCAGCCCAGCCATACGCCGGAATCCAGCTGTCGGTACTGATGGAAGGCCATCCAACGACTGACGGGATCCAGGCCTTGCTTCCGGAATTCACTAAGGAAACTGGCATTGAGGTCCAGCTCGAAGTGGTGCCGGAGTCCGATATAACCGCCAAGATGCTCTTAGAGTTTTCCTCCGGCTCTGGTCGATATGATCTCGTCGAGAACAATATAATTTACATTCCCGGCTTCGTTCAGGCCGGCTACATCGATCCGCTCGACGATCTCGCCAATAAGCTGCCAAGGTATCTCGACAAGGCCGACTTCGTTCCAGGATACCTCAACACCAGTATCGCCGACGGGAAGCTCTACGGCCTTCCGGTATATGGCGAGAGCACCTTTCTGATGTATCGGAAGGATCTGTTTGAAAAGTATGGCCTGCAACCGCCAAAAACGTTCGACGACGTGACTACCGCTGCAAAGACAATCAAGGAAAAGTCGGACGGTAAGATTGTCGGCATCACCATGCGTGGCAAGCAGGGCATTGAGAACGTCTACGTCTGGGCTGGTTGGCTGTGGGGTTACGGTGCAGAGTTCATTTCCAAGGATGGCAAATCGGCACTCGGTACCGAAGAGGCAGCGAAGTCGCTCGATGCCTACGCAAATATTCTGCGTAACTACGGGCCCGTCGGCGTTGCGAATTTCGGCTGGGAAGAAAACCGTGTTCTTTTCCAGCAGGGCAAGGCTGGTATGACTATGGACGCCACCGTCAACGGCGCGTTCAACGAAGATCCTTCGGTATCGTCGGTCGTCGGAAAGGTTGGCTACGTGCCTGTTCCCGCGCAGAGCGACAATCTCAAAGGCGGTTCTTCATCTCTTGCCGTCCACAGCCTCTACGTTACATCCGCGTCGCAACAAAAGGAAGCCGCGTGGCTTTTTGCATCGTGGGCGACCGCCAAGCAGCAGCAGATCAAGTCCTTCGACCTTGCTCCGAATTCGGGTGTTACGTCCCAGGGCGCCATGAATTCCGATGAATTCAACAAGCGATACGGTACCTTCAAAGAAGCGATGCTCGCCTCGATCGCCAGAGGCAATCCGCAATATCTGCCAACTGTCCAGGCCGCAAACGAAATCATCAACAACGCTGGTATCGCTGTCTCCAAGGCCATAGCCGGAACAGCTTCCGCCAAGGATGCGCTCGCTGAGGCAAACACGGCAAACGAAGCCGCATTGGCCCGATAGCAATCCGTAGCCACGCCCGGTCGATGCCAGGCGTGGCACCAATAAAAGGGGATCGTGTCGTGTACAGGGACGCAACCAAGCTTTTTTACCAACCCGTGATCGCGTTTTTTGGCGCTGTTTCGGTAGTCATCACGATCTACGTACTGTGGTTGACATTGCATAACATAAACCTACTGCGGCCCGGAGCCCAGCAGTTCATCGGTTTCGACAACTACATCCGGTTGCTGTTCGACTCGCGTGGTCTAAGCGCACTGTGGCGAACCGTTCTGTTTACGATCTGCGCCACCGCCATCGAGCTGGTCCTGGGGCTTGCCATCGCGCTGCTGCTCGACAAAGAATTCTTTGGCAAGAAGATTGCGCGCGCCATCATGCTCGTGCCGATCGTCATGACCCCGATTGTTGTCGGTTTGACCTGGCGCTTCATGTTCGATCCTTCGAGCGGCATGGCCAATTATGTTCTTTCGCTGGTCAATCTTGGACCGATCGACTGGCTCGGCAATCCAAGCGTCGCACTATACTCAGTGATGATTGCAGATGTTTGGCAATGGACACCGTTTGTGGTCCTACTGACCATGGCGTCGCTAGAATCCCTGCCAGGAGACCCACAAAATGCGGCCCGCGTTGACGGAGCCCGCGAGTGGCAGGTGCTCTGGTACATCACGCTCCCTGCGCTGCAGCGTGCCTTGCTTGTCGTGGCCCTGATTCGCGGCATCGACAGCGTCAAGACCTTTGATATTTTCTATATCATGACACGTGGGGGGCCGGCCCTGTCGACCGAAACACTCAATCTCTACGGCTATATTTCAGCTTTCACCAACTTCGACATTTCCTATTCTCTCACCATCGCGATGGTGCTGACAATTTTCACGAATGTCGCCCTGCTTCTGCTTTACAATCTGGCCTTCAAGGCTCAGGCGAGGGGAGCCGCATGATGCGTAAACTGGTGTTTTATGTCGCGATCGCGATCCTCCTCGTTGCAGTTCTCTTCCCGCTCTATTGGGTTGTCGTAACGTCGATCAAGTCAACCAAGGATGCTTTCGCAATCCCGCCTGTCTGGTTCTTCGAACCAACCTGGGAGAACTACCAGCGCATTCTCAACAATGGGTCATTCGTCCGGGCGTTCTTCAACAGCGTGATTGTCTCCTTCAGCGCCAGTGTCATCTCAGTTGGAATTGGAGCGCTGGTAGCCTACGGCCTCGTCGCACAAGAGGAGCCAGTGAGACGAAAGAATGAGAAGTTCGTGCTCAGCCTGCGTATCGCGCCACCCCTTATTTTTATCATCCCTACCTACTTCCTCGCCGCACAACTCAAGCTGTTGAATAACCACTGGGTGATCATCGCTGTCTACGCATTCATCAACGTGCCGTTCGCCATCTCGCTCCTCATCACATTCTTCGAGGATATTCCGCGGGAATTGCGTGACGCTGCGAAGGTTGACGGAGCTCGAGAATTTACGATTTTCTGGAACGTGTTCTTGCCCGTGGCCAAGGGTGGCATCGTTGCAACCCTTATTCTCAACGTCCTTTTCACCTGGAATGAATTCTTCGTCGCTCTGGTCCTGACCGGTCGTGACACCCAGACGCTGCCCGTAAGCATCACCTCGTTCCTGACGTTCCAAGGCGTCCAGTGGGGCCCTCTTACGGCGGCTGCCACCCTCGTTATGCTGCCGATGCTGGTGCTTGGCATGCTCGTTCAAGGACAAGTCGTGCGCGGCATGTCGCTCGGTAGTATCAAAGGATGATCGGCATGACCCCAACAAACAAAAGCTCTCTGTCTCTTCAGAAAATCACCAAAGCTTACGGGGACTATACCGTCCTAAAAGGCATCGACGTCGAAGTTTCGGAGGGAGAGTTTATCGTTCTCCTTGGACCGTCGGGGTGCGGGAAGTCGACCTTGCTCCACGCTATTGCCGGTCTGCATCCAATTGATTCAGGTCAGATCTTCATTGAGGGTCGACAGGTTACGAATATTCCGACACGCGAGCGCGATATCGCGATGGTGTTTCAGTCCTATGCACTCTATCCAAACATGTCGGTCGCGCAGAATATCGGTTTCCCGCTTCGTATGCGGAGATTATCGAAAGAAGCGATTGCCGAGAAGGTCGCCGATGTGGCTCGTCTTTTGCAGATCGAGCCCTTGCTTCAACGCAAGCCTCGCGAACTGTCCGGTGGTCAGCGTCAACGTGTTGCCATCGGACGCGCCCTCGTGCGCGACCCAAAGGTCTTTCTCTTCGATGAACCGCTCTCCAATCTCGACGCAACTCTACGCGTCGAGACGCGTGCCGAAATCAAGCGTCTGCACGAGCGTATCGGCAAGACGATGGTCTATGTGACCCACGACCAAATCGAGGCCATGACACTGGCGACCCGGATCGTGGTTATGAACAAGGGCGACATCCAGCAGATCGGAACCCCTTTTGAGGTTTACCATAAGCCCGCAAATACCTTCGTTGCGAGATTTGTCGGCTCCCCATCCATGCAGTTCATGACCGGAACGTTGACCACTGCTGCCGAGGGCGTGAGTTTCAGCGATGGAAAAGACTGGACGCTTTCGCTGCCCTTCAACGAGTTACCGCTAGAAAGAGGCGACGAGATTATTCTCGGTGTCCGTCCCGAGCACATCAAACTCGTTGGCCCCGATCAAGAGGGGCACGAAGCCCTCGTTGATCTGGTCGAATCCACAGGACCTGAAGACAACGTCATCCTCTCCGTCAATGGCCAGAAAGTCACCGCACGCCTAGAAACAGGCAGTACGAAGGCTGGACAGACGGTGAGAGTGCAGATCGCCACCGATAAGGTCTCGCTGTTCGACGCGGCGAACGGAAAACGACTTAACTAAACGGAATACCCATGAAGATCATCATCAAGGACACGGCTGCGGATGCCTCCACGGCTGTTGCGGATATGCTTTTGCGGCAAATTTCCGACAAGCCCGACAGCGTTCTCGGCCTCCCGACAGGCGGAACACCGCTTCCCGTCTACGCTTATCTGGCCGAGGAGTTCGCCGGTGGACGCGGATCCTATGGCGGGCTCACCACATTCAATCTCGACGAGTATCTCGGCCTATCATCCGAAGACCCGGCTTCCTACGCGTTCTATATGCGCAAGAATTTCTTTTGGCATGTCGATATCGATCCCGCCCATGCACATATCCCCGACGGTTCGGCGAAAGACGCCGATGCGGAAGCCAGGCGATACGACGCCCTGATCGCCGAGACCGGCGGTATTGACGTCATGCTGCTTGGTCTCGGCCGGAACGCTCATATCGGCTTCAACGAGCCGGGCTCTAGCCATGAGTCACGAACTCGCCGCGTTGCACTGGCCCAGTCGACGATTGAAGCGAATGCCGCCTATTTCGCGTCGGACAAAACACAGCCATCGCACGCCATAACAATGGGAATCGGTACTATCCTCGAAAGCCGTCGGATCATCGTTCTTGCGACCGGCGCCGAGAAATCGAGTGCGGTCGCGGCCAGCGTCAAGGGGCCTGTCTCGGCGGATGTTCCTGGGTCTGCTCTCTTGAGGCACACCAACACTACCTTCGTATTGGACAAAGCAGCGGCGCAGAAACTGGAGCGCGCGCAAGTATCGGAGCTTGGAGCATGACACGCGAAGATGCCGACAACCACGCAAGCGGTCTGAAAGACACGCTCAAGAACGCTCTGATTGTCTCATGTCAGCCTGTTCCTGGCGGTGCCATGGATGATAGCCAGTTTGTGGTGGCATTTGCGCTTGCGGCCATGGCCTCCGGCGCATCTGCGCTTCGCATTGAGTCTGCACGCTATGTGGCGGCCGTGCGTGCCGCCACCGACGCCCCGGTCATCGGCCTGATAAAGCGGGATCTTGCCGACAGTCCGGTCCGGATCACGCCATTCCTTCACGACGTCGCCGCACTTGCAGAAGCTGGTGCCGACATCATCGCTTTCGATGCAACGGACCGCATTCGCCCCGTCAGCCTTGAAGATCTGGCTCAGGCCGTCCGTGATGCCGGTAAGCTGTCAATGGCGGATTGTAGCTGCATCGATGATGCTCGCCGCGCTCTTGCCGCCGGGGTCGATTTCGTAGGTTCAACGATGTCGGGCTATACAGGAGGCCCGGAGCCGGTCGATCCCGATATCGTACTTGTCGCAGCGCTGCGAGAGCTGACCCCGCATGTGATTGCGGAAGGGCGAATTCGCACCCTTGAACAGGCCCAGGCTGCGGCGCGGGCAGGGGCCGCGTGCGTCGTTGTCGGATCCGCAATTACCAGGACGGAACATGTAACGGCCTGGTTTCGTGAGGCCCTTGATGAGATCTACTCGCCCGCGCCCGTCGTTCTGGCAGTTGACCTTGGCGGGACAAAAATCATGGCCTCGCTTGTTCAGAGCGATCAAGTTCTCGACAGCCTCACGTTCGCAACCGATCGCAACGGGGGGCCCGAAGGATGGCTCGCTTCAATCGCCGAAGCTGTGAAGCCTTGGGCCGGGCGTTATACCTCTGCCGGTATTGCGGTCACCGGTGCAGTCCGCCACGGACACTGGCGCGCCATGAACAAGGCAACTCTCGGCATTGAGGGGGAATTCCCATTGGAGGCGCGAGCAAAGGACCTCCTCGGGCTGCCGGTCATGGTCGTCAACGATGCACAGGCTGCTGCCTGGGGCGAGTTCAAAGCGAAGGCAGATCAGTCCGATCTCGTGTTCATCACTGTTTCTACGGGACTTGGCGGTGGCATCGTTTCTGGCGGCCATCTTCTACGCGGCGTCGCCGGCCACTTCGGACAGATGCGCGGATCGTCCGGATCCGATCTCCCGCTCGAAAGTCAGATCTGCGGTCCATGGATCGCAGCCGAAGCAAAGCGTCTGGGCCATGAATGCGATCCCAAGGCAGTTTTCGAAGCGGCCCAATCAGGCCAAGACTGGGCAAACGGGATCGTCAACGGCGTTGCCAAACGGTTTGCTCTTCTTTGCTGCGACATTCAGCTTTCGATCGATCCAGCGCGGATCGTTGTTGGCGGCGGTGTGGGGCTGGCCACCGGATTTCTGGAAAAAGTGAGAGCGGAAATTATAGCGCTTGCGCCATCAGCAATACCATACGTGGAAGCGGCAACCCTGGGATCGAAAGCTGGGATTATTGGAATAGCAGATTTGGCAATCGCACAATAAGCCAAGCGATCTGGAAGGATAATTTGAGGCTTGGAGTTACAAAAGGTTGAGTGGCCATCCAAGCATAAAATTTGAGGACATTCACTCCAATAGAAAATATTGACCGCCGCAATCCTTATATTTGTCAATGGTGTGGCATGTTGGCGATCCTTGTTCCGACGGTTCACATCTGTTCAAGGCAGGCAGGTAGAACCGCCGTCAAGGCTTGGTCAGTCTGCGGTTAAGCTATCGCGCCTATGAGAGTTGGAGATACTCGCTTGAGTTGGGACACCACCGTTTGAGCTGTCCCAAGGATTTGCCGCTTTCCCCAGGAAAGTTGATTTTAATTATCATATTTGTTGATTGTCACAAATTCAGTTCTTATAGGTCGGGTTGGCGAACATACCGCTCGGCGACCTTCCTCGCTGCTCCCCTTCATCTGTGACCTTCCGGATCACTACCGAAATCTGCCGCTTGCCGAAGAGGATAGGGCAATGAATTTTTCTTTCGACCATTTCCCGAGTCGCAATCTTCTAACCTCCACAATACTCGCTGGTGCGATGACTACAGGTTTCGCGCCTTGCATCGCATCTGCGCAGGATGCCGCTGGCGGTGCGACACAACTTGAGACAATCATTATACAAGGCTCCGGAAGGACGATCAGTGAGGACAATGATACCATCGTTCCAACACGCGCCGTCTCGGCCTCAAAAACCGACACGCCGTTGGTGGAGACACCGCGGTCGATTTCTGTTGTCACACGGAAGGAAATGGAACAGCGCGGCGCGACTGACATGGTTCAAGCAACGCGGTACAGTTCTGGGGTGAGTACGGGTGGTTTCGGCTACGACCCGCGATTTGACCAGATTACTATTCGAGGGATCGAAACAACTGAGAGCGGTGATTTCCGGGACGGATTGCGCCAGCCCGTGATGAACTACGGTGCTTTCACGACCGAGATTTACACGCTCGACCGTGTTGAAGTTATGAAAGGTCCTGTCTCAGTCATGTACGGAGCTGCGAGCGCTGCCGGCATCGTCAACAAGATTTCCAAGCTTCCTCTAAAGGATGCGCATCACGAGATCGAGGTTCAGTACGGCACCATTGGGCGCAAGCAGGCGGCGTTCGATTTTGGTGGACCAGTCGGCGAAAGCGACGAACTGTTCTACCGCGTCGTTGGTCTCGTTCGTCAAGGGGAGAGCAACTACGACATCCAGGATGACCGCTACCTGCTACAGCCATCATTCACATGGGAACCGACCGAGGCGACCAAATTCACAATCTACGGCCTGGCTCAGGATACCGAAACTGAATCGAGTGCTTGGACTTTCGAGAACGACGGAAAAATTTATCGCGTCAGCGACCCGGATTACGACTACCAGAAGGTTCGGCAGTATCAGCTGGGCTATCAGTTGGAGCATGAATTTGATAATGGCCTTACGTTTAGACAAAACGCACGAGCGAGCGATCTTGAACTGAGGGCGCGATATGCAGACCGTCGAACCATGTTCAGCGCTCCCGCCGATCCTTGGCCCACTGCAGCTGTAACTGACAAAGTGCGCGCCTATCAGATTGATAACCAGTTTCAGGCCAAATTCGATACCGGCGCCATTTCCCATACGCTCCTCGCGGGATTAGATTCTACCAGTGTAAATTCGGATTTCGCCGACGGATATGGTTCGACGCTCCCAGCTGATATCGGCTCCGCACTATCTCCCGCACTAACGGGCTTCACCAGTAACGATCTCCGCCAGACGGGACTTTACGCGCAAGAGCAGGCGGAAATCGGAAATTGGCGTTTCGTCGGCGGCCTGCGCTACGACTGGCTGCATCAGGAAACACGGGACAAAGTCGCTGCGACAGGTGCCCAGAAAGATGACGGCGCTCTGTCCGGACAGGTTGGGCTCCTCTATCTCTTCGACAATGGCCTTGCTCCCTATGTGAGCTACGGAACCTCCTTTGTGCCCTCGACGCAGCGTTCCGCGAATGGTGGCGTGCTTGATCCTACGAAAGGCCGCCAAATTGAAGCCGGGATAAAATATCAGCCCGATGGTGAAAATTATTCTCTCAGCACTTCGGTCTATAAGCTGGTCGAAACAGGCAAGCCACAATATGCGGGCTATTCCGCTCCGCTCTTTCTCTATGAAAATTCGGGTGAAAATACCTTCACCGGCTTTGAGGTCGAAGGCCGCACTACGTTTGACAACGGTATCAGTCTGATCGCTGCCTACACCTATACCCATGGAGAAATTACGGGAAATCTCGACAGCTCCATCATTGGTAACACGCCGACAACGACGCCCCGGCATATGGCTTCGTTGTGGGCCAATTACACCGTAGCGGAAGATCTGATTATCGGTGGTTTCAGCATCGGTGGTGGAATACGTGCAACAAGCGAATCCTTTACCGATGACATCAATACGGCCAAGAATGCCGGCGCAGTCTATTTTGATGCTTCGCTCTCCTATGATTTCGGCGTGAAGTCGCCTGACCTGAAAGGTCTTTCGCTTGCCGTGAGCGCAACAAACCTTGCAGGCCGTCAAGAGCAGGTTTGCAATGGGGGGTACTGCTACTTCGGCCAGGGCCGCACGGTTTTAGGTTCGCTGAAGTATAAGTGGTGACGGGGTCAACCACAGCATTAACCAATCGATGCGGTCACCCTAAAGATAACACTCAGGCCGGAACGAATGCTTAGAGATCGATCAAATGGTGCCCATGAAAAACCCAGAGCGAGATGAGCATGACTGAAGAGCGATATGCGTTGCCCGGAACCCTTCACTTCGACCTAGAACCATCAACGGGCCGCGAACCGTATCGTATATTCTTGTATATGCCCGCAGGAGACCCGCCTGCCGAGGGATGGCCCCTTCTCGTCATGACCGATGGCAATGCGACCTTCCCGTTTGCGGTTGCCAGTCTGGTGACGCAAGCGCCTTATCCCACTGGAACCAATGTCGGTTGGGGCGTCATCGCGGCAATTGGATATCCGTCCGACGAACCCTATGATGCGTTGCGAAGGGCGTGGGACCTAGGTCCTCCGCCGGTCAAATCCTATTCGCCTTATTTCGAAGGTGGTCCACCGGTCCGTATTGGTGGGACAGGGGAACTCCTCGACTTCATCGAAAAACAACTGTTGCCTCTGCTTGCCGATCGGCTGCCAATCAATAGGGAGCGTCGATCGCTTTTCGGGCATTCTTTTGGCGGTCTTTTCACGCTCTACGCTCTTTTTGAACGTCCAGACCTCTTTGCCAACTGGATTGCCGCGAGCCCGACTATCTATTGGGAAGGCAGTGAAATCCATAACAATGAGGCCAACCGCAAGAGTATAGGACGTTCGACTTTCCTGCATCTTTCGGCCGGTGAACATGAGGGCGATGAACTAGCGCCCTTTCAGTACCAAAACGAAGATGCAGCATCGCGCCTGGACAAGCGGAAAGCTGAACGGACTGTGGCATTGGCCAAGGAGATGGCAGAACGATTGAATAGCGTTGACGGCATTCGCACGCAGTTCGAAGTTTTTGCAGGGCAGACCCACATGTCCGTCGTCGGACCGGCCGTCAATCGTGCCGTCGGCATTGCCTTTGAAGTGATAGCTACGAATGCGTGACAAGCACCTTCGTTTTCGCCGTTCCGTTTAATGTTGATAGAGGAGGTGACGTGGTCTCGGTACAGCTAGCTCAGAAGGGGCCTGACACAATGCGAGCGTTTGCAATCAACAACGTCGGTCTTATGATCGACGAGCGCGCAATCCTGTCAAATGTCAGTCTCGATTTTCCGGCAGGAGAGGTCGTGGCTTTAGTCGGTCACAATGGATCGGGCAAATCCAGCCTCTTGAAAATTCTTGCACGGCAGATCACGCCGACCGCAGGATCGATTACCTATAATGGTCGAGACTTGGCGCAATATCATAGCCGCGACTTTGCGCGGTCCGTCGCCTATCTGCCTCAGGATCTTGGGACTGGATCGGACATGACGATCCGGGAACTCGTCGGTTGCGGGCGATATCCTTGGCACGGCGCTCTTGGCCGGTTCTCTGCTCTCGACAAGGAAAAGGTGGAGGCGGCCATTGTCGCAACGCATATCGAGGCTTTTGCCGAACGTGTGGTCGGAACACTCTCCGGTGGCGAACGACAGCGGGCCTGGATTGCCATGCTGATCGCGCAGGATGCCGGATGTCTGCTGCTGGATGAGCCGACCGCGGCGCTGGATATCGCCCATCAGGTCGAGGTGCTCTCTCTGGTGCGCCAGTTGGCACGCGAGCATGGGCGCAGCGTCATTGTCGTGCTGCACGACATCAACATGGCCGCTCGCTTCTGCGACCGAATTCACGCGCTGAAAGGCGGGCGAGTGGTGGCAAGCGGGACGCCGGGGGAAATTCTGCTGCCGAAAACACTCCATGCCATCTACGGGATCGACATGGATGTGGTTTCCGTTCCGCACCTGCCATATCCGCTGGCCTATGCGTGCTGAGGTTTGCTCCCAGATGACGATTTCACGACGCGTTTTTCTGCACTCCATCGTGACTGCCAGTCTGTTGATCCCGGCACCATTACGGGCGCAGGTAGCCGGAAAAAGGGTGGTTAGCCTCGATTATGGACTGACATCCACGCTACTGTCGCTTGGCGTGATCCCCGTTGGAATATCCGACCTTGCCGACTGGGGCAGGTGGGTTGTCGATCCCGTCGTGCCACATTCGGTCGTCGATATCGGCAGCTCCTACGAAGTCGATTTTGAACGTCTCATACAGTTGAAGCCGGATGTTATCCTCACGACACCTTATCTGGATGAACTGCTGCCCAAGCTTCAACCGATTGCAAAAATTCTCCGGATGGAGATCTTCACGCCAGATACGGGCCAAATTTTGCCAGCGGCCATGGCGGCGACGAGAAAACTGGCGGCCGAACTCGGGCGTGCACATGAAGGGGAACAATTTCTCGCACGTTCCGATGCTTTCTTCAATAAATGCCGCGAACGGCTGGGAGGAGTAGCGGTTCCGCCGGTCGCGCTGGTGAGCTTTATGGATGCGCGACATGTCCGTGTCTATTCGGCTCCTGGTCTGTTCCACAACGCGCTTGAGCGCATTGGCATACGCAACGCCTGGACACGGCAGTCGAACTATTGGGGCTTCGAGACGATCGGCATAGAGGAGCTTTCAGTGATAACCCAAACGGACGCAAGGCTGATCGCATTCGATCCTGTTCCGCCAGACGTCCTGCCGAAACTCGCCGAGAGCCCCTTGTGGCAAGCGCTGCCATTCGCACGGCCCGGTCAGTTCTCGGTCGTTCCGCCAGCACTTATGTTCGGCATGGTGAACGAGGCTGTTCGGTTCGCAGGTCTGGTAACCGATCTACTGGAACAAGACGCATGAACGGAATTCAGCGTGATAATCTTGGACCAGCCGTTGTGTCTGTGATGTTGCTCTGCGGCGGGTGTTTAGCATCATGGCTTCTGGTGCAGCCGGCACTTTCGGAAGCAACATTACACAACTATGACATTCAGCGCATGGTGCTCTACTATTCGACCTTGCCTCGTCTCGCCACGGCGGTGCTTGCCGGAGGTGCGCTCGCATTGTCCGGGGCCCTCTTCCAGCAGGTTTTGCGAAATCCACTGGCTGATCCAACGACGCTGGGCGTATCGGCTGGTGCCAATCTTGCACTGATTCTGGTGTCGCTTTTTATCCCTGGCCTTCTCGGTGCCGGCCGGGACGTCGTCGCCTTGTTGGGAAGTTCGGTCGCTGCTGCAATCGTCGTGGGTTTTGGCGCGCGCCGGGGCTTTTCTCCTTATTCTCTCGTTCTTGCGGGCCTTGTGCTGAGCCTCTGGTGCGGCGGACTTGCGGCGATCTTGACGTATCTCAATCAGCGATATCTCGCGAGCCTCTTCATCTGGGGTGCCGGTTCATTATCGCAGCAGAGCTGGGTGATCCCCTTGTCACTCAGCTGGAAGATTGCCGTCATCGCTTTAATCTGCGCACTTGTGATGCGGCCGCTGTCGCTGCTTGATCTGGGAGAAAGCAGTTCGGCAGCACTTGGGGTGAGGCTGGTCCGCCTTCGCATTGTTGTTGTCGGCTGTGCGGTAACGCTTGCTGCTTTTGTCACAAGCGCTGTTGGCGTCATTGGCTTCATCGGGCTGGTCGCTCCCACACTTGCAAGGCTTACCGGCGCACGTCGGCCCATGCAGTTGATCATATGGTCACCCATTATCGGTGCTGGCCTACTTCTGCTTGCCGATTCCGTCCTGCAACTCACTGCAGGAGGGCTTGGCGATTTTCTACCGACTGGCGCAGTCACGGCAATTTTCGGTTCGCCGTTGCTTCTGGCACTGCTACCGCGGTTGAAAATTCGCCATAGACTTCAGCCGGTTGTATCTCGCCCGCGACCAAGAAAATGGAATACAAAATCTCTGGCAGTCGTCGCTTTTACCGGCATCTTGGTTCTTCTGATTGTCAGCCTTTTTGTTGGCCGAGGGCCGGCTGGAGGCTGGACATTCCTTTCTGGGGAATACGTCGATGATATTCTTGCGATCCGCGCGCCAAAAGTGTTCGCGGCGCTCGCGTCCGGCGCGATGCTTGGCGTGGCTGGATCGATCCTCCAGAGATTGACCGGTAATGAGATGGCGAGCCCTGAAGTTTTAGGAATCAGCGCGGGTGCGACCTTTGGGGTGGCCATCGCGCTGTTTGTCATTGCCCCTGGTTTTTCCGGTCAGTTCGTCTTTGCTGTTGGCGGTGCCGTCTCCGTTCTTACCGTTATTCTGTTAAGTTCGAGACAGTCCAATTTCGCTCCGGAACGCATTCTGCTGGCAGGCATTGCGCTCAGCGCGATGGTTGATGCGGTCGTCGGCATACTGAGTTCGACGGGAGACCCGAGAGCGGTCCTGCTGATGCGCTGGATGAGCGGCTCAACATATTTGGTCTCAGGCACGACCGCTGCGGCAGAAGTGGCCATCGGAGCCGTATTGATTGCAGCCGCTTTGGGTGCGCGCCGCTGGTTGAACATCCTCCCGCTTGGGCCAGCGACGTCAACTGCCGTTGGTATGCCTTTGGCAAAATCAAGATTGGCGCTATTTGGGCTCGCCGGACTTATGACCGCAGCCGCGACGCTGACCGTCGGTCCATTGTCCTTCGTGGGTCTCATGGGTCCCCATCTTGCCAGGGAGGCGGGTGTCACGCGAGCCCTGCCACAGATGATAGGTGCCGCCGTCATCGGCGGCGGGCTGATGGTCGCAGCGGATTTTATCGGTCGCACGATAGCCGCTCCTTACCAAATCCCCGCAGGCCTCGTCTCCGCTCTCGTCGGAGCCCCGTTCTTAATGTTTTTGCTGAGCAGGAGGTAATTTATGACCAGATGCGATTTCACGGGTGGTCGAGGGTTCGTAATTGTTCAAGAGCTCCACACCCAGTCTTTGATCTCCGGCAAATCGTCAAAATGCTCGCGGATGTAATCGTGGTGTGTTGCGAGCGTGTCGGTGCAATATGTCAGCAGGTCAGCGCCATCGATCAGCATTTTTGGAACGTACCGCAGAACGTCCAGACATAGATGCAGGCGGCTGATCTTGTTTAGAACCACCATGTCGAACGGCGTGGTGGTTGTTCCTTCTTCGAGGTAGCCACGCACATGGAAGCGGTCGTGCGCTTCACGGCCATGCAAGAGATCGTGGATGACGCCCGGATATCCGTGGAATGTGAAGATGACGGGTGCCGTTGTCGTGAATATCTCTGCAAATTCGATGTCGCTCATGCCATGGGGGTGCTTGTTTGCGGGACATAGACGCATCAGATCGACAACATTGACGATGCGAACTTTCAATCCCGCAGTTTTTTGACGGAGCAACCATGCCGCGGCAATCGTTTCCTGTGTCGGGATATCGCCTGCACAGGCCAGAACGACGTCCGGCTCATCGGGTTCATTACTGTACATATCCCAGATGCCAGCACCTTTCGCGCAGTGTTCGCGAGCCTCATCCATCGTCAGCCATTGCAACTGCGGTTGCTTGTCGATGACGATGAGATTGAGATAGTTACGACTGCGGAAACAGTGGTCAGCGACGGACAGAAGGCAATTGGCATCTGGCGGAAGATAAACACGGGCAACCGCTGGTTTGCGGTGGATAATGGTGTTGATGAAGCCGGGTCCCTGATGGCTGAAGCCATTGTGGTCATTCCGCCAGCAGGTCGATGTCAGGAGATAGTTCAGCGACGGGATGTCGGCGCGCCAGGGGACATGTTTTGCATGTTCCATCCACTTGCCATGCTGCATCGACATTGAATCGACGATCATGGCGAAGGCTTCATAGGTTGCAAAGAGGCCATGGCGGCCTGTCAGCGTATATCCTTCCAGCCATCCGTGGCAGCAGTGTTCGCTCAACACCTCCATGACACGACCATCATGGGAGACGTGGTCATCGCCCGGCAAGATCTCGCTCACCAAGCATCGATCGGTCACTTCGAAGATTGCTCCAAGCCGGTTGGAGTTGGTTTCGTCGGGACAAAACAGACGAAAGGTGTGCGGGTTCTTGATGTGAATATCGCGAAGATAGTCTCCGAGGCCCGCCGTAGACCCCATCCGCTCCGTGGCGCGTTGCTCCAATTGGACGGCATAGGACCTGTAATCCGGTAGATCGAGAGGCTTTGTCAGCGTGCCGCCATTGGCATGCGGGTTTGACCCCATGCGCGACGTCCCCTCGGGAGAAAGATTTGCGTATTCTGCGCGGAACGTTCCGTTGCCATCAAACAGCTCTTCCGGTCTATAGCTGCGCATCCAGTCTTCCAGAATGGTGAGATGCTCTGGGTTTGTCCGAACCTCAGATACAGGCACCTGGTGGGCTCGAAACGTGCCCTCGATGGGAATGCCGTCAACGACCTTGGGTCCGGTCCAGCCTTTTGGCGTGCGCAGGACGATCATTGGCCAGCGAGGTCTAGTGCTTGCGCTGCCATTGCGCGCCGATGATTGGATCGCGCGGATTTTCAAGACAGCGCGCTCGACCACGCCGGCGAAAAGCTGATGGACGACCACGGGCACGTCACCCTCGACGAAATAGGGCTCGTAGCCTTGGCCCTCGAAAAACTTCCGCAAGTCTTCATCGCTATGACGCGCAAGGACTGTTGGACCGGCGATTTTGTAGCCGTTGAGGTGCAGGATCGGGAGAACTGCTCCGTCGCGTGCTGCGTTGATGAAGTCGATGCTTTTCCAGCTGCCAGCCAGTGGACCGGTTTCCGCCTCGCCATCGCCGACCACAGCAACGACAAGAAGGTCAGGATTATCCATGACCGCTCCGAAGGCGTGGACCAGAACATAACCGAGTTCCCCGCCCTCGTGGATCGAGCCGGGTGTGGGAACGCTGACATGGCTGGGTATGCCGCCGGGTGTCGAAAACTGCCGGAACAGGCGCAGCAGACCGGCTTCGTCCTGTGTTACGTCAGGGTAAAACTCAGTGTAGCTTTTTTCAAGATAGACGTTTGCAATCAGGGCAGGGCCACCATGGCCGGGGCCAGCCATGTAAATAGTGTTAAGGTCGAATTTCTTGATCAGGCGGTTCATGTGAGCGTAGATCAAATTCAGGCCTGGGGACGTACCCCAATGCCCCAGCAGCCTCGGCTTGATATGCTCGACTTTTAGAGGCTCGCGTAGAAGTGGGTTCGCTGAAAGGTAAATTTGCCCCACATTCAGATAGTTAGCTGCCCTCCACCACGCATCGATCTTGTGAAGTTCCTCACCACTGAGTGGCTGCGCCGTCTGATTGAGATGATCCATAGTTGCTCCTGTGGCATCTGGTTTTGCGGCTTGAAAACGGAAACCAAGAGGTTTGTCGTGCGCGTGGAAACGTGGCTGCTTGGCGTCTAGCCTAAAGGCCTGGCCCAGTTCGCCCTCAGTGCTTTCAGCAAGCCGAAGGCATCGTCTGCAATCACCTGCTCTTCATCCGTCGCAATCACAAAGACCTTGATCCTGCTGTCCGTGCTGCTGATGAGCTGGGCGTTCGCCGCATTCGCCTCAAAATCGATGTCGAGACCGAGCCAGCCGAGATGCGAAGAGATGGCTGCCCTGATCGATGGTTGATTTTCACCTACTCCAGCGGTGAACACGAAGGCGTCTATTCCGCCCAGAGTGTTGACGATCCGTGCGGTCTCACCAGCGGTGCGAAACGCAAACAGGTCGATGGCCTCTGTTGCCTCACGGAGATCACTTTCAAGAAGGACGCGGCTGTCCGAACTGATCCCTGAAACGCCCAGGAGGCCGCTTTCGTGATATAAGAGATGCTCTAGCTCTGCCGGGGTGCGGTTCTTTTCAGTGAGCAGATAAAGCAGGACGCCGGGATCCAGCGCGCCACAGCGCGTGGCCATCGGTATGCCGTCCAGCGTCGAAAACCCCATGCTGACATCGCGGCTCAGGCCACCATCCATCCCGCAGAGGCTGGAGCCGCTACCAAGATGGGCGATAACGACTTTTGCATGCGCTATCTCTGGTGCCACTCGGGCCAACTCCCGGGCAATGAATGAATAGGATAAGCCGTGAAATCCGAAACGCTTTATGCCCTGGTCATGCAGGGCACGGGGCAGGGCGTATCGTTTCACAAGCGCAGAGTTGGTGTTGTGGAACGATGTATCGAAAGATGTGGTCTGGAACATGTTTGGATGCAGTTGCAACACCGCGTCAATCAGCTCAAGGCTGTGCTGCTGGTGGAGAGGAGCCTGAGGAAGCAGGCTCTCCACTGATGTCCGCACCGAGTTGTTCATCGCCACTGCACCGTGGAAAAGGTCGCCTCCATGCACCATGCGGTGGCCGACCGCTGCGATATGTGAGATATCGATATGGGAAGCCAGACTTGTAAAAACGGCTTCAACAATAGCGTTGGGATGCGGTTCGCCGCCGTGCTCAAATGCGATCTCGGATGTCCCTGAACCCTCAATATGGAATCTTAAAGACTTTCCCTGAAAATCGATTGTGCCATTGCCGATCCTTTCGGGAGTGCCGGTTACCAGGCTAAAGAGACCCATTTTGATGGACGACGAACCAGCGTTGAATGTCAGGAGTTTTCCGTCGTTCGATCGCAGACCTTGACGACGGTGATCAGACGGCTCAAGCATCTGATCATCCTAATCGTTTCTCGCGCAGCGGCCAGACAGGGTCTCAATCTCCACGCTGAAAAAGACGGGCAGAGATGCAGGTTTGGGAGGCTCAACTCCGGCTGGTTTATATGCACCGGGTTCCCACCAGTCGTTTTTCTTTTGGAGGAGTGACCAAGCATACATATGCTCTCCGTGCCACTTTTCGTCATCGGGCAACTCTTGGTAACGTCCCTCGACCAGAACGCTTTGCCACTCCTGTTTTGTCTCTACATGATCCAGTTGCAGACAGACATGCGGGTCGGCGCGCAGGCTATCAATCTTCTTGCCCGGCATCGAGAAAGCGTAAAGCATACCACCACGATAAATGTACTGGAGCGGCACGATATAGGGTTTGCCGGCCGCTATGCAGCCCAAGTGGCATATACTGTTGGCTTCGAGCATGGCCCGGCATTCAGGCGTCGTCATCTCTTGCACGTTCATGTGGCAATCCTGACGAAAGCTACGAGCAACATCCGGAGGAGAGCTGCTGAGCGAAGACCGGTATGCGCCTTTTAATTGTAGTTCGCAATCATAAGTTTTCATTGGAGGAGGCGCAATCGATGCTCGATCAATGGGGCGCAATGCTGACATCCCAGCCATTTAACGGGAAACGCCGAGACCGGACGAGGTGCCATGGCGGTATTCCAGAGGAATACAGTGTCCCGCGACACCACTGAAACGCACGATCATGAAACTGCCGATGGCTGCTTAGAGCCGGTCTCTACCTCGGACATTCATCGCCGATATGCCAGCTTATCGATTGAAGTACCAGTTGCACTGCCAGTCAGCGATCGGCCCCACTCCAGCCTTCCCAGAGGCTCAGTAGTTGCCTGGACTGAAAATTTAAAGCCGGTATGATTTATAGAACCAAGGGATCGACGGTTCCTATTCCTTCAGTGTGATGGCAGAATCATAACTGCCGACGTCGATCCACGTGACGCACTGTTTCCAAAGCCTTTTCGGCCATTTCTACGAGGCGTGCATCACCGTAATAATCTCGATGCCCTGCCGAACCCGATAAGGGATGATATAGGAATGTCGGACAATACAACTTCGCGCGTGCCGGTTATGCGACCGATACGACCAGCGGCTGGTAGCTCTGCCAACATATCAACGAGGCTACAATCCGTGCAACGGCCCTTGCAGCGGCATCTGGGTCTTCATGCTCAATGTACGCACCAATTTCGTCAAGACGCTGCAACGCCCGCACTGTCCAGCGAATGCGCCTCTGCTTCATGACTAAGCAGTCGCCTTGATATGTTTACCGATTACGCGTGCCACGTCTTCATCACTTGCGACTTCGCCCCGGTCCGCCTCCGCAATTCCGGCTTCTATTTCCGCAAGCTGCCATTCTTCGCGTGAAACGAAATTTTCAACGGCCTGCGCTGCCATGTAAGAGCGGGAACGGTCGAGCTTTTGAGCAATCTCGTTCAGGCGGTTGGCCACCTCGTCTGGGACGCGGATCGTGAATGCGGTCATGAAAAGACACCCTATTGTTCACCTCGAAAATCGTTGAGCCACTTTGGTTCGTCAAGGTTCAATAGATTATCTTCCAAGTTTCTCCTGCCGTGCTGGGTCACCTTGGCCTATCGGATGATCTTTCCGATGATGGCGGCCGCACTACGCTCAACAGCGAAAAGCATTACCCATGTCTCCGGTACAAAACGTCACCTATCTCTCAGGTCGGACAGTGAATGCTGAACCTGTCCTGGCTTCGTCCCCAAGTCCTCTTAGCGAACATAGGCGAGGGGATTTGCAAGGTTGGGCGAGGAAATTACATCCATGTCGATCCCGTAGATGTCATGCAGCACCTTTGGTACAAGAATGTCGTTCGGCGGTCCGCTGGCGACAACGGACCCTGCCCTCAATGCGTGAATGCGGTCACAGAAACGGGCTGCCATGTTTATGTCGTGCAGAACGATGATGACGCTCCTGCGGCGTTCGTGCGCCAGACGTCGGACAAGCGTAAGCACCTCGATCTGATGGGCGACGTCGAGTGCTGCTGTGGGTTCGTCTAGTAGGATGCAATTCGCGTCTTGAGCGATCATCATAGCGATCCAAGCGCGTTGTCGTTCGCCACCCGAAAGGGTTTCCACAATCCGGTCGCCCAAGCTCTCGATTTTGGTAGCTTCTAGGGCGGCCTCAACCTTTTGGTGGTCTATTTGTGAAAATCGGCCGAGTGCACCGTGCCACGGGTAGCGACCACAGGCTATGAGCTCGCGGACCGTCATCTCCGACCCAGTGCTGACGTCTTGCGGCAAATAGGCGACCGATCGAGCGAAGGCTCGATCCTGGAAAATCCGCAGGTTCTGGCTGTCGTAGGTGACACGTCCAGTCGTCGGTAGAATTTGTCGGGCGAGGATTTTGAGAAGACTGGATTTTCCCGAGCCGTTGTGCCCGACGAGAGCTACAACCTCGCCGGCAGGGAAGTCGAGGGTGACATCCGACAGGATTACGCGGCGGTCAATCACAAGTCCTATGTTCTGAACAGCGAACGCCTTGGTGACCCACTCTGCTTCGTCGATCTCTTGAGCTATCGCCACATCAATTCCTTTCCTTTGGGACAGTCTGGTGGCCGTATCATCTGAATGTTGTAAGGGTTGAAGCGGAAAATCACTACGCAGCGACGGGTAAAGATGCGAAGCGCACCACTATCCCATGTCTTGTTTTGTAAGTGGGCACGTCTTGCAGTAGCCCAAGGATGGGATCAGATACCGGATGCAACAGACCCGCCGTTTTCTGACCTGTGTCTCACCAATATGAGTATAGCGAACTGGTTCAAAAAGCGGGTTGGGTTCGCCAGAAGACAGTCGGCGAGCCCTTAGGAGCAACCGTGCTTGCTCAACGCTTTTTTTCGCAGGGGCAGATTTTTCGCTGTAGCTGACAACGTTCTCGACGATATTGCCTGCATTGCTCCAGAGAACTTTTTGCGACAGTACTGAAGCACCAGCGATGGCGCCGATGACCGGGGCGATATGTGCGTCAATCACAAAGGAAAAACGTTCGTCTGCGGTCTGTGCAGCTATCGCTAAGCCAGCATCTGTGAGGCAAAAGGCTCCTGGACGACCAAACTCGTCCAGTGTGATACCGGTGACACCGAGGTCAAGCGGCAGCCTCCAATCAAGCATGAGCGCGGCCGCGACCGAGGGAACAATCAGTTTTGAAAAGTAGATTTTCGACCACTGCGACGCGACCGCTCGTCGTTCCGGTTTTTGATAGCACGTGGAAAACTTTTCGAGGATCGCAGACAGACGATCGGGTTGCATCAGGTCAGCGACGGGTTCGAAACTGCGGGTATGGTCTTTGATGACGAGCGCTGCTCCTACAGCGGCCAGGTCTCCGCGGAATAATCCTGCCAGTTCGGGATTCATCGACGCACCAAAAGCAGTCCGTAAAAGCCTGCACCAATAATCATTGATACCAGCCCGGCCGGGACTTCCCAGGGGAATGCGATGGTGCGTCCAACCCAGTCTGAAAGAACAAGGATCGTTGCACCTATGAATGCCGCTCCTGCCAATTGGGTAACCGGTTTTCGCAAGCCGATCATGCGGGCGAGATGCGGTGCAATCAGCCCCGCAAAGCTTAGGGGCCCAACGATCATTGTTGCCGTTCCCGTGAGCCCGGCGGTCATGAGCAACATGGTCAGACGGGCATTTGCAAGAGGCAGGCCGACCGAGATGGCAGCCGAAGGCCCCAGCGGAACGATGGTCAGCCATCGACGTACCAGCGGCAGGAGTATCAGAAATATCAGAAGTAACACGATGGCGACGACAGCGTCTTCGGCTCGTACGGAATAGGTTGATCCCGACATCCAACCCAGCATCCGAGTGACGCGGACGTCGCCGAACAGCACCGAAACGGAGATGACCGAGCCCGCCAATGCGGTGAC
This sequence comes from Agrobacterium rosae, assembly GCF_002915175.1. Classification (GTDB taxonomy): domain Bacteria; phylum Pseudomonadota; class Alphaproteobacteria; order Rhizobiales; family Rhizobiaceae; genus Agrobacterium; species Agrobacterium rosae. The sequence goes on from NZ_NXEJ01000014.1 coordinate 29,561, forward strand.
GGCCACGCCATTTAGGAGCAGCTTTTCCGGCGCGAAAGCCGAGCGTCTCGCGATGCGCATGGTGAAGGCTAGGAACAACAGGCAACCCAACGTCGCCAGAAGCATTGTCTGGGTGCGCCCAAGTGGCGGTAGAAAAAAGACGACGGGGATCATCAGCAATGCGGCGCCAGAAGAGACCCCCAGTAACTCTGGACTGGCAAGCGCGTTTCCGGTCATCCGCTGCATAAGGCAACCCGCCATCGCCAACATCGCGCCGGCGCTGGCAGCAGCGACTGTGCGCGGAAGTCGCCATTGTAACAGATTAACCCAATCTGTACCGGTTGCTATGTGCCAGCCGTCGGGAAGCCTGCCAACACTGGTGGCGATCAGTGCGGTGAGCACAAGTGCGCTGGCCACTGCAAGCAAACTGGTTCTTGGACTGCGGCAAAGTGCCGGCAGGTGCGGCTGCCGATGTCCGGCAGGACTGTTTTTCACCCTGCTGAGCAGCCAGATCAGCATAGGCGCGCCAAGAATTGCGGTCACCGCACCAGCTGGGATTTCGATTACAGTGATGAATGTTTGCAGAGCCTGATCAGTGACCAGCAGCAGACCTGCCGAAATCAACGGGGCCGTAAGCAGACGATCCTTGAACCGTCGCGCGCCGCTGGCCTGCGACAATCCGGCGCCGGCCAAGCCGACGAAGCCGATCACGCCCAACTGGGCAACGACCAACACTGCTGGAACGATTGCAATCGAAAGCGCCAGCGCTCGCAGTCGAGCCGGGGAAATCCCTAGCCCACGGGCAGAAACCTCTTCCAGTCCAATCAGCGTCAAAGGACGGCACAACCAGAATGCCGATATCCAGGCCGCAGCTAAACTGGGCAACAGCAGGAGGGCTATGCGCCAATTGTCTTGCGTTAGAGATCCGACCTGCCACGTGAGAAGTTCGCCAAGGTCCTCGAAGTTGGCCAGGATCAGCATGGCTGTCAGTGCGTCCAGACATAGCGATAACAAAAGACCGTTGAGGACAAGATACAGCGGAGAAAAGTTGCCGCGCGCCGATAGAGCCAAAACCAATGCAATGGTCAGTGACGCGCCCAAGAGGGCAGGCAGTGCAAAGCCGAATACGAGCAGGGGAGGGAACCACAGCATGGCGATTGCTACTCCGACGCGCGCGCCTGAAAAAATGCCAAGCGTACCTGGTTCCGCAAGGGGATTGCGCATCACCTGCTGCAGGATCGTGCTGCTGAGGCCGAGCATTAACCCGCTCAGGATGGCGACGACGAACCGCGGTAATAGGCTGAAATATACCGCAACCTGATCAATATTAGTCAGATCCGGGTCGAGCGCAGTTGCCCATCCGGGCGCAGAGAGGTTCGTGGATCGCAAACTGAAAATGAATAGCGCGCATCCTGCTGTTATCAACAAGGTTGCGAGTAGCAAACCCCGGTTTCTGGCCGGGCCGCCAGTTATGGCATCAGACATCCTTCACCTGCGCAAGACCGTTTTCCAACTGCGTTGCCAGTCGCTCGATCGAGCGTACTCCGCCATTGGGGTAAATAACCGGCATCCGCAAGACCCGACCGCCCCGCACGGCTGAAAAGGCGTTCCAGAGCGGGCTTTCCGCCAGACGTTCCAGGGCGCGGTCGGTCTCTATGCCCCGATCGAAATGAATGATGATTGCATCGGGCACATCCGCCAGACGTCTTAGGGATACTGAAGCTACTCCCGATCCATTGACACGACCGCCAAAGGCATTGCGCAGGCCTAGACGTGCCAGGGTATCGCTAATCATGCCGTTGCCACCAAACACTGCGGCGTTGCGACCGTCACGCGTGAACCGACACACATAGACAGGACGGCGCAGGCCACTCAAGGTTCCACGGGCATTCGCAATTGCCTGTTCGCAGGCAGCGATCGCGGATTCTGCTTCTGTTTGTCTGCTCAGAAGCTTTGCTAGTTGCCGCAACACGGACTGGACGAAAATGACCGCCGGAATGTTTTTGGGAAAGACCGCAAACGGCAGTACTTCGGTAATCCTGTTTAAATTGTCGAGACCCGCGGTTTGCCAGTCGGCCATCAGCAACAGATCCGGCTTCAGAATCTGCAAAAACTCGAGATTGGGCTCGTTCAACGGGCCAAGATCGGCGACCTTGTCCGACAGGGCAGGCTCGGCCACCAGTCGCCGGTACAAAGGAATGTTGGCAATAGCGATGGGTTGAATGCCAAGCGTCAGCAGCAATTCGGTTAACAGCAGATCCATGCTTACGATGCGCTGCGGTGTCGCTGCCTTGGCAGTGCCGACCCAGGCGAAAAGGGCCGGAGCGGCCAAGGCCACCCCGATGAACTTTCGCCTGTCGAGGAGTGGCGCTCCTACCATTTGTAAGAAAGGGTCGCGAACACGGTCAGTGGCTCGCCATAGCGGCATCCATCAGACGCGACGCAAGTGTAAAACTGCTTGTCGAACAAGTTGCGCGCGTTCAGTTTCAGCGTGGCGCCATCGAGTTCGTTTTTGAACTTACCCAAATCGAAACTCGCCATCGCGTCGACAAGCACGTAACCTGGGATGTCGCTGGTACTATCGGTAAGATTGGTCTCGCCGACATAGCGGACACCACCGCCGATCTTCACGCCTTCCAACCCGACATCGTCGAGTGCATAATCTGCCCACAGAGAGACATTGTGTCGAGGAACCAGAGAAACCTGCTCGCCGATTTCGGCCGTTTTTGCGCTCTCAGTAATTTCTGCATCCGTATAGGCATAGGCTGCGATGAGACCGAGATTGCCGAATTCGCCGCGTGCTTCAAGCTCGAGGCCGCGCGATTTCACTTTTCCCTGCTGGTAGGAAAGCCCGGCGGAATCATACGTAACGACATTGGTCTGTGTCAGATCATAGACAGCCGCGCTGAACAGCATGTTGCTGCCGAGTGGCTGGTAGCGCAGACCGGCCTCGTACTGCACACCCTCGTTGGGCTTCAATGCTGCCTTCGTAATATTATCGATGCCTGCCTGCGGCAGGAACGACTGACTGGCACTAAGATAAGGCGCAAATCCATTGTCGAACAGATAAACAAGACCAACGCGTCCTGTCAGAGCGGAATCCGTCTGTCCGGTAATGACCCCTGTTTGATAGCTCTTCGACTCGCTGTTTGCCCAGTCGTGCCGACCGCCCAGAAGCAAGACCCAGTGATCGTCGAACTTTATTTGATCCTGCAAATAGACCCCATACTGATCACCAATCGCATCAGCGCCACGATCAACGGCGTAGTTGATGGACGGCGATCCGCTATAATTGCCGGTGTCGAGATCAAGGAAGTCTGTTGCCGCACCCCGGAAACGATGGGAATCATATGAGCGGCGGTAATAATCAAATCCGCCAAGGACGGTGTGATCAGCACCCAGCGCATCGAAAGAGTATTCAAGTGAACTGTCCGAGGTGACGCCATAGGACGATTCGTTACGTGCGCTGCCCAGACGCGCCAGCAGCCCGCCGTTCCTCGACAGGGGAGCAAGATTTCCCATCATGTAATTCCATTCAAGGTCAGAACGGAAATAACGATTGCTGTTTGAAAGCTTCACACCATTATCGAACTCGTGTTGGAAGATCGTGCCGATCGCGTACATGTCGATGTTGTATTTGTCGAAACCGTCTATGCCGAGAAACGTGTTCCTGGGAATATTTCCGGCACTGACATCAGAGTAGAGGAGCGGCGTGGCAAACCGGGTATGAATGTGCTGGTAGCTGGATAAAACCGTCAATGACGTTGCTTCATCGGGCTTCCAGGTCAAGGCAGGTGCGATGTAGGTCTTGTTGTCAGGTGTGTTGTCGACCCAGTTGTCGGCATTGCGCAACAGTCCTGTCAGACGGTACGTCAGCACCCCGTCATCGGTGACTGGTCCGCCGAAATCACCTGAAATCTGCTTGCGGTTGTTGCTGCCATATTCGACGTTTAGCTCGCGCAGCTCCGTATCGGTTGGGCGTTTCGATACGCCGTTGACGATGCCACCAGGAGCCAACTGCCCATAGAGAACCGATGATGCGCCTCTCAGAATCTCGACTCGCTCAAGGCCGTAAGGCTCCTGTCCACCATCATAGACATTTGACTGAAACTTCATTCCGTCGCGAAGTGTGCCGGTATTGCCATTCGCCACATTGAAGCCCCGGATTGTAAAGTCATCCACAATACGGCTGAAGGTGCCAGACTGCGTCGTCACCCCGGGAGTGTAGCTGAGTGTGTCGGCGACCGAGGTCGCTTTTTGATTGCTGATCTGGTCTGCCGTCACGACTGTGACAGACTGCGGTGTCTCGATGAGGGGAGTGTCTGTTTTGGTGGCAGATGAGTTGCTCTGGGCGAGATACCCCTCGACCGGGCCAAAGGCATTTTGTCCTTGAACAACAATGGTCTCTAGGACGGTGGAAGCACCTGATGAAATGACGCTAGTCTTTTGACTCGCAGCGCTCGCTATGGTGACGGAGGTTGGGCTGGTAAAATTGTATGTAAGGCCGGTTCCGTCAAGGATCTGTCTGATGGCGGCTTCCGTCGAGGGCGCGCCTTTGGTGCCAGGCGACGTTCGTCCCCGCGTCAGCCCGGCATCATATAGAACCTGAACACCGCTCGCGACACCGAACCTGGACAGCGCTGTATCGAGTGCCCCTGCCGGGACGGAAATCTGTTGCGTCTGTTGCTGAGACCAGCTCGGTCCTGCGGTCATCAATGATGTCCCGATCACTAAGGCAACCGCCGTCGTGACGTTTGAAAGATGGAACCGGTTTTTTTTCGCCGCGCCGCGTTTCTGCTTGCTCATCATAGTCCCCAAAATATGCTGCCCATGGCACGGTTTTGCCGACACCACTAAAGACAAGAACGAATGTCCGCGCTGAAGCCGAAATCGCTTTTGATGATTTTTCTGAGAAATTTAGCCGAGCGGTTGAAAATGGCCGTGGGCGCTAACGCAAAATGACGATACCTGCGGGCAAGCGCGTTGCTGAAACATTCAGCGTCGCCTCCAACTGGGCAATGATCTCGTTGGGCCGGGACAGGTGAAAGACACCAGAAACGCGTCTTTGACCAAGCGTACTGCTAGCGATAACGACATTGCCACGTCGATGGCGATTGATGTCCATCACGACACTGGACAGGGGCTTGTCCCGAAACACCAGTAGCCCGCGTCTCCACGCGGCCATGTTTTGCGGTTCGTCTTGATTGATCTCGCCCAGGCCCGTATCGAAATAGCGGACCGACTGACCAGACTTCAAAAACATCTTCCCACGACATTCGACTTCGATCTGCCCTTCCAGGCATTCTACGGACACTTCATCTGAGCCACGTCCAATGGCAAAGTTTGCGGCATATGCGGTCGTGATGCCGCTCTCGGCGGAGAGCCGAAACTGGCGTTGGGAATCAGGGACAACATGGAATACCGCGGCGCCGTCGCTGAGGGTCAACGCTCGCGTGTATGAGGTGAAGTCCCATGACAGACTTGACCCGCCATCCATTTCAACGGTCGAGCCATCGGCAAGCATGACGGTCTTCTGTTCTCCGCGCGCTGTCGCAAAATCGGCTGCAAGTGCCGAATAGGATGGGGTTATTCCCAGGAGGGAGCCTACGACAGCTGTTCCAACGCCGGACGCAGCGATGGCGCCTCCACCGATAAACGCACGGCGGGATAAGCCCATGCCCCGTGAATGGTTTCGCGTTAACGCCGGTCCCATCGTTTTCCAGAGCCGGGCCGCATCAACGAAGGCCTGCTCGTGGCTGGGACTGATGCCGCGCCATGCCTGCAGACGCTGTACATCATCCGTCGTGGCGTCGCCTGACGTAAGGATCACAATCCATTCGGCTGCCTCCTGCGTGAGGGGTGAGCCGCGTTTAATCTCGTCGTCGAGGGGCATGGGGCAAAATCGATCAGGATATCAGTCAGCGAAGTTGTATTACAATGATAAGACGATTGGCAGCAGTGGTGCCGAAACCCGCTGGCAGATTATTATTCTGGATCAGCAGGTTCGTGCAGGCGTGCGAAGCAGTATTCGATTGCCGCTCGAATTTCCAGTTCAATGGTTCGGGTCGAGACGCCATGGGTCGCCGCGATTTGCCGATGTGGCTCGCACTCAACGCGTGCGGCAAAAACGATTGCTCGACGCCTTTCAGGCAATTCGTCCATGATTTTCAACAACCTCGACAGTGTGTCGCGAGACATCAAGACGGCTTCGGGATCGGGTCTGTTATCATCGACATTCAGGAGCTCGTCAACCTCATGCGAATGGAGGCGGCGGCGGTGAGCCGATCGGCTGTGGTCGATAGCAAGATTTTTGACAAGGCGGCGGAGGTAGGGGACGGGAGCGACAAGGGTCATCGCTTTGCTTTGGGAAAACCGGATCCATGCCTCCTGCGCCAAATCCTCGCCATCTTCAGCGGATCCGGCGCGTCTGGACAGGTAGCGTGATATTCCTGCGCGTTCGCGCATGAAAATTGCGACCATTTTTTCATCGTGGCTTGCCATTCGTTGCGGCCCCGGCCGATATGATCGCTATCCGGTGACTGGATCAGCACCATGAGTTCGTTGAGACTTGCATAGCGACGAGCCGGATAAGAATCAATAGTGGAGCGTTTCGATCATCTTATTGAGCGCTAAGTTCAGCCTGCCGGAGCAAATGATGTCTTCAAGAGTGGGACCCCGAAGCGCGTTTTGATATTGGTCGCCAGTTCAATTCCTATCAAGAGCAGTCAGATAGCTTGATCTTGCTTTACGCGTTCAACACGGCAAGAGCAGCAAATCTTTGGCAATTTGCATAGCGGTTCACTCATGTAATTATGCACGGCAAAGATTGGCGATCAAATGGCTGCGACTACCCAACCGGAGAGTGCCACCTATTAACCTCTTGTAGCACCGGTTACCGCACTGCGGATATGCGAACGAGAGACGCCGAGGTCCTGCAAGGTACGGTCGTCTAGCGAACCTAGTTCATGCATGGCGCGACGGTTAGAGGCATATGTCTTGATTTTCTTGAAGATGTTCATTGTAAGCTCCTGCTTTGCTGCGCAATATATGTGCATTTTGTGATGAAATAGAATGCATATGCGCGCAGGTTGGGCATGCCAAAAGTGCATGTCACGCCTAGATTGCTATCAAATCCTATAAAACGCCCTCTCCCGCCATCGTGAAACGCTATGGCGGCAGAATGGAGTTGTGTTGGCCAAAAACGCTTTTATGAACCTACTGTGATGGTGTCGGCTACGCGCTGGCGCAAAAAATAGAACCGCAAAAGCGGCAGCAAGCACGTCACGGCATGTGCCGGACGAAAGCATCCGAAAAACGGAGTGGGAACATGAAACACACGCTAACTCGCAGAATACTTTGCATTTCGACAGCAGTTCTTTCGCTGGCGTCGGCTATGCCGGCTATTTCAGGACTTGCTCAGGCGGCAGACGACGCGATCAAGCTTGGTCTTGTCGCGCCAATGAGCGGACCAAACGCCCGTTACGGCGCATTTTCCATGCACGGTGCTGAGCTTGCAGTTAAAGAAATCAATGAGGCTGGCGGCATCGATGGACGCAAAATAAAGCTTTTCAACGCAGACAGCCAGGGAACGCCGGTTGAAGGTGTTTCCGCCACGCGCAGACTGATCGACGAAGATGAAGTCGATTATGTGATCGGCGACGTTTCCAGCTCCGTAACACTCGCGATGCAGCCTGTCGCAGAAGATTCTGGCGTGCTCTTGCTGAACGCGGCTTCATCCAACCCAAAAATTACCTATGGTGCTGGTGTCGGCGGCTTTAAGTGGACGTTCCGCAACTATCCAACCGATGAAAATCGCGCCTTGATCGTTGCAAAATATGCAGCTGAACAGCGCGGCTTTACCAAATTTGCTGTTCTGTCCGTCGATAGCGATTATGGACGCTCCGCCATTACCTTCACCAAGAAGTATCTTCCCGAATTCAAGGGCGAAATCCTCAGCGAAGATTACTACAAGGAAGGTGAAGTCGACTTCCGCAGCGTTCTCGCCAAAATCCGCGACAACGGCGCTCAGGCAATCATCATGTATGGTTTGGCCGACACCACGCCAATCATCGCCCGCCAGATGGTTGAGCTAGGCATTGCCGGCAAGGTAACGCTGATTGGCAATGGTGAATTCAACACCGAAAAAACTATCAAGTCTGCACCGACCGCCATGGAAGGCGCTGTCGAGGCGGCGGCTTGGCTTCCTGCCTTCGATTCTTCTGCCAGCAAGGCCTTCGTCGAGAAATTCACGAAGGAATACAACGAAGCACCAAACAACCATGCTTATGTTCACTGGGACACGGTAAACTTGCTTGCCAAGGCAATCAAAGAAGCCGGCAGCCCGGACCGTGAGAAGGTTCGCGATGCTCTCTCCAAAATCCAATACAAGAGCCCTGTTGGGGACGTCACATTCGATGACCACAACCAAGCGCGTCTGCCGATGATCCTTCTTCAGATTGAGAACGGCAAGCCGAGCATCAAGGGTGCCTTCACAGCAGATATCCAGTATCCTGCCAAGTAATGCTTTCTGGAGGATAGAACCATGTTCTCGACAGTTCTCGAGCAGATTATCAATGGTATTGTGACGGGTTCCGTCTACGCGATTGTCGCAGTCGGCATGACGATGATTTTCGGCGTGCTGCGGGCGATCAACTTCGCTCATGGCGAATATTACATGCTCGGGACCTTCGGGGCATGGTTTGCCATCGACTATCTCGGGCTTTCCTACGAGGCTTCAATCTTCGTAGGCGTCCTTTCCACCATCGTTGTTGCCTATATTGTCGGGCAACTGGTCATGCGTCGCATGGTTGGTGCTCCGGCTGAATCCGGCGTGCTTGCCACGCTAGGTATCGCACTGGTTTTGCAGAACACGGTGATCCTCGTGTTCGGCGGGGGCTACAAGTTCTTTGCTGGCGGTTATATCGAGCCGGTTTCGATTCTTGGCTTCAGCCTGGCGCAGCAGCGCATCCTCATTCTGGTCGTGTGCCTGCTCGTCTTTGTCGGCCTTGAACTGATGGTAACTTACAGCCGCATGGGCAAGGCGATGCGGGCCGTTTCGCAGAATGTCGAATGCTGCGAAGTGGTTGGCATCGACGTGCCACAGATCGTGATGCGGACGTTCGTTCTTGGTGCTGCACTTGCTGCCCTGTCCGGTGTCCTCACGGCACCTGTCAATGTCAGCGTCTATGGCGGCATGGGTGAACTTATCACCTTCAAAACCCTCCCAATCATCATCATGGGTGGTCTTGGCAACGTGCGGGGAACCTTCTTTGCAGCCATGATCCTTGGTGTCGCTGAAAGTCTGGTTGCGACCTATGTGGGGCTTCAGTTCCGCGATACGGTTGGCTTTGCAACCCTTATCCTGATGCTGATGTGGCGTCCACACGGTCTCTTTTCGACGCAAGCGCGCTTCTGACGCGCATCCGCCGATCAATCCTGAATTCGAGGACCCGACATGGCTATTACAGAAACAACACAGCCGATAAGAAAGCGAGATCTGCGTATCCCGCTGGCTGTTATTCTGATCGTTGTCGCACTTGCCGCCCCCTTTATCGGCAGCCGATACGTTACACACTCTCTGATCATCGCTTTGATCTTCATGCTTCCCGCCCACGGTCTTAACCTGCTGGTGGGCTATACCGGCCTGCTTTCACTGGCGCAGGCCGCATTCTTCGGCATCGGTGCTTATGTTGCGGGCCTGCTTGCCGTGACCTACGGCACGCCCTTCTATATCAATATGGCGGCGGCAGGTCTGGTCACTGGTGCCATTGCGCTTCCTTTAGGAATTCCAGCCCTTCGTCTGCGTGCAACATCCTTCGTTATGTGTACGCTCGGCTTCGTTATCATCGGACAGGCCATCGCCAAAAACTGGATTACCGTGACCCGCGGCGACATGGGCCTGTCAGGTATTCCAAAGCCCTATTTTGAGCTTGGCCCTTTGTCGTTCACGGTCTCTGGAACCACCGCGTTTTATTATCTCGCGCTTTCCGTTGGTGCCTTGGCAACCTTGGCTGTGTGGGCCATCGTAAGATCGCCAGCCGGACGCAATATGATTGCCATTCGTGAAAACGAAACACTGGCGGAATCTGTTGGAATTCCAACATGGCGCTATAAGCTTATCGTCTTCATGCTCAGTGCCGTCTTCGCTGGTGTTGGTGGAAGCCTTTATGCCCATTACCTCACGGTTGTCAGCCCGCTGACGTTCCAGATGTACTATTCCACGACGATGCTGATCATCGTGCTTGGCGGCGGTGCGGGTACGATTTCAGGCGTGGTCTTCGGTAGCCTGTTATTTGTGGGCTTGACCGAAGCGCTCAGAATCACTCCGGAACTTAGAATGATTGCCTACGGGCTTTGCCTTCTGGTGCTGGTATTCTGGTTCAAAAAGGGCTGTGCACCTCTCATCAACCGCTTCTGGAACCTGATCGGAGGCACGAAATGAACCACCTTCCTATCCTTGAGATCAGCAACCTCACCAAGTCTTACGGTGCCGTAAAAGCCGTCAATGACGTCAGCGTTCATGTCAATCGCGGTGAAATCGCGGGATTGATCGGCCCGAATGGCTCAGGCAAATCCACATTTTTCGATTGCAGCACGGGCCTTGGAAAACCGGATTCTGGTACTGTCAAACTTGATGGTCAGGATATCACAGGCTGGACGTTGAACCGTATTGCGCGGGAAGGCCGGATGCTGCGGTCGTTCCAGAAAACAGTCGTCTTCAAGGCGCTGGATGTGGAAGAAAACCTCATCATTGCCGGGCAAATGTTTACCTTCCCTTCGATCCTGTCGACATTTGGTCTTGGCCGCATGTCCGAGACCCGTGTTTCTGCTCTGCGTGGACGCGCTCGTGAGCTGATCAAGATGGCGGGTCTGTGGGACGTGCGCCACATGCCTGCGGGCAACCTTTCGGGCGGCCAGCAGAAGCTCATTCAGTTCGCATCAATGTTGATGCCGGAACCGAAGATCATTCTTCTGGATGAGCCGATGGCAGGCATCAATCCGAAAATCATCGAACGTGTCGTCGATACCATTCGCTACGCGAACAAGTCCCTCGGAACCAGTTTTCTCGTCATCGAACATAACATCGATGTCGTGACCAGCATTTGCGAACGTGTCATCGTTCTCGATCAGGGAAAGAAGCTTGTCGAGGGATTGCCGCACGATATCATTGCAGACCAGCGTGTCAGGGAGGCCTATCTTGGTGGCTAATTCCAACCTTACGATCAAAGATCTCCGCGCAGGCTACGGTTCACTTGATATTTTGAACGGCGTCGATCTCGACATTCCATCGGGTCAGTTCGTCGCGCTGATGGGGCCGAACGGGGCTGGTAAATCGACGCTTCTGAAAACGCTTTATGGTATGACGACCGTTAAAGGCGGTGTCATCGACTGGCAGGGCAAGAATATTGCCGGTGCCAAATCCAGAGCGATTTTGGGCGAGGGCATTTCCTTCGTGCCGCAGGGGCGCTGTAATTTCCCCGTCATGACGGTGGATGAAAACCTGCAAATGGCCGCCTATACGCTGCGAGACGCCAAGGTGAAAGCGGACAGGGACTATGTCTATGACCTGTTCCCCATTCTGAAAGACCGTCGCGCCACGCTGGCTGGCAATATGTCTGGTGGTGAGCAGCAATTGCTGGAAGTCGCCATGGCGGTGTTGCAACGGCCCAAGGTCTTGCTGGTGGACGAGCCTTCGGTTGGCCTGTCGCCCGCCGCCATCGGCATCGTCTTTGATGAGCTTCTTCGCTTGCATTCCGCAGGACAAACCATTCTTCTCGTCGAACAGAACACCAAGAAGGCAATGGAAGTCGCGGAGCGTGCCGTCATATTGCGTCTGGGTAAGGTGATTTGGGATGGTCTGCCCAAGGACATTACGCATGACGAATTGGGCGAACTGTTCCTGACCGGAAAAATGCGTGGTGAGACCGAGGCTGTTCACTAGCCTTGCCTGAACATAATCACAGAACAATCTAAGGAAACTTCCATGAGCACTTTTGTGCCTGCATCGCGCGTGTCCAAAATCAAGGTGTCTCCAAGCACCGCTGCCGCCGCGCGCGCCCGCGAATTGAAGGCCGCAGGCCGCGATATTGTCGATATGACGGTGGGCGAACCTGATTTCGATACGCCAGATGACGTGAAGGCCGCAGCCCATGCGGCAATCGACAAAGGCGAAACGAAGTATACCGCCGTCAATGGCACGCCTGCATTGCGCAAGGCAATCATTGGTGATTTTCAGCGTCGCCTGAATGTCAGCTACGCCGAAAACGAGATTTGCGTGGGCGGTGGTGCCAAGCAGATTCTCTTTCTGGCCTTGATGGCAAGCGTCGAAAATGACGCCGAAGTCATCATCCCGGCACCCTATTGGGTTTCCTATCCCGATATGGTCATCGCCAATGATGGTAAGCCCGTCATAGTGCAATGCCCGCAGGAGCAGGGTTTCAAGCTGACACCGGCGGCACTGGAAGCGGCCATTACGCCGAAGACGCTGTGGTTGATCCTGAACGCGCCGTCCAATCCAACCGGCGCGGCTTACAGCAAGGACGAACTGAAAGCGCTTGGCGAGGTTCTCCTTCGTCACCCACATGTCTTCGTGCTGTGCGACGATATCTATGACCAGGTCTGGTTCAAGGATGAGCCGATGACGACGCTGGTTGCGGCGGTGCCGGAACTGAAAGACCGTATCGTCCTCGCAAACGGTGTATCCAAATCCTACGCAATGACCGGATGGCGTATCGGTTATGCGGCGGGGCCAGCTCCATTGATTGCTGCGATCAACAAGCTGCAATCCCAGATGTCGTCGTGCCCGTCTTCAGTCAGTCAGGCTGCTGCGGCCTACGCACTGTCTGCTGACCAGTCTTTCGTCAACGATAGCGTCAAGGTCTATAAAGAGCGCCGAGACTACGCCTGCGAACGGTTGAATGCCGTCCCAGGACTGTCATGCCTTGTGCCAGACGGCGCATTCTATCTTTTCCCCAATTGCAGCGGCGTTATCGGCAAGACGACGCCGGATGGCAAAACCATCGAAAACGACCTTGATTTCGTGCTTTATCTGCTGGATGGCGTCGGCGTTGCGGCTCTGCAAGGTGCGGCCTATGGGTTGTCGCCCTATTTCCGCCTGTCGATTGCGACCTCCATGGACGTGATCAAGGCTGCTTGTAACCGTATTGAAAGTGCAGTCGCTGCGCTTCGCTAAAGTCTTTCGTCGGGCAGGGCTTGTATCACACCTGCCCGACGTTTTAGGTTTCGCCAAAGGGTGGGACCATGAGCGTTGATTTCAGAAAACTGAAAAGTTTCGTCAAGATCGTCGATACCGGAAGTGTATCGCGAGCAGCCGCTATCTTGCGCACGGCCCAGCCGGCACTGTCCCAGCAAATCGCATCGCTTGAGGCGCATTTCAAGCACAAGCTCCTGATCCGTAGTAATGTTGGCATAACGCCCACCGAAGCGGGCCTCATTCTTTACCGACATGCGCAAATGCTGTTGAAGCAGCTTGAGCAGGCGCAGACCGACATCAATCTTTCCACGCAGTCCCTTGCCGGGCGCGTATCGATTGGTCTCGCTACCTATTCGACCTCCAGCGCGCTGACCCTGCCGATCATCCGGGAAATGCAGGCGCAGCACCCGCAAATCGTCGTGCATATCAATGACAGTTTCGGCCACATCCTGAGCGAGCTGATCATGACTGGCAAAATGGATATGGCGCTGATCTATGCGGCAGACCCCATCAAAGGCGTAACCTTGCAGCCGCTTTTCCGCGAAGAAATGTTCCTTGTTTCCCCGCCTGGAATAAAGCTACCGGGTGATCAGGGAGAGCCATTGCCCCTGTCGGAGCTGGATAATATTCCGCTGCTCTTGCCGAGCAAGGGGCACCTTCTGCGTAGGCTCATCGATGAGGCGATGGCCAGAGCGCGGGCAACACCGAAAGTCATATCGGAAATCGAATCGGTTCCGGCACTCAGCGCCGCGGTTCTGGACGGCATGGGGTCCACCATTCTGCCCGCATCCGTCGTGACGGAAAACTCCGCTTTTGCAGGAGCAGAGATACGCGCTTTGGTGAAGCCGGTTATTGAGGCGACTGTTTCGCTTTGTATATCCGACCATCTCCCGCTGTCAGAACCTGCGCTGGCGGCGCGCTCCGTCCTGCTCGGCGTCGTCAGCAAATTGATGGCTGGCGACCATCCGGGAATTCGTGCCGTCTGATCAAATTGCCATAAGCAAACCCTATGGCGGCAGACCATAGTTGTGTTGGCCAATCATGTCACAAGTCGCCTAACCTCATGACAGATAACGGGTCCGGAAAGTCGGACCTAACCTGTTCGGCACCTCGTTGCCTTACCGTTTCTCTGAGGAAAACATGGCAAAACTGGCATTTGATACCGGCGGCACCTTCACGGATTTTGCTCTTCTGGATGACAATGGCGAGCTTCATCTTCACAAGGTTCTCAGCACGCCGAAGAACCCTGCGGAAGCTGTCGTGCAGGGCGTTTCTGAACTTCTCGAAAATTTTTCAGGGGCGATTGCGATAGAGAACCTGCAGGTGCTTGGCGCAACCACGGTTGTGACCAACGCGGTTCTGGAGCGCAAGGGCGTTGAAACCGGCTTTGTCACGACAGACGGTTTTCAGGATATGCTCCGCATCCGCAACGAAGGCCGCTATGATCTCTACGATCTGAATATCAAATATCCAGATCCGCTGGTTGCCCGCGCAAACAGCTATGGCGCGCAGGAACGTATTGCCGCAGACGGCACGGTCATGACGGAACTGAAAGAAGACACAGTTCGTGAGATCGCGATCAAGCTCAAGGACAAGGGCATTCGCTCTGTCGCGGTGTGTCTCCTTCACGCTTACAAATATCCGCAGCATGAGCAGCGTGTCGCAGCGCTTCTGCGTGAAGAATATCCTGATATCTTCGTATCGCTTTCCTCGGAAGTCTGCCCTGAAATGCGCGAGTTTGACCGCGCCTCCACGACTGTCGTAAACGCTTACACCCGCCCACAAATGGCAGGCCATGTGGCCAACCTTCAGCGCGAATTTGCCGCAAAGGGTATTGATCGTCAGGTTCTCTGGATGACCTCTTCTGGCGGTCTTGTTCCCAGCAGCCGCGCCGCTGAACTGCCTGTAAGATTGATTGAATCCGGTCCTGCTGCGGGCGCTGTTGCCGCTGCGGAATTTGGTCGTATCGCTGGTGAAGACAGCGTTCTGTCATTCGACATGGGCGGCACGACTGCGAAACTCTGCCTCATCCCGCATGGTGAGCCAACAGTCGGTACTGATCTTGAGGTCGCGCATTACCAGCGTTTCCGCAAGGGCTCAGGCTTTCCGCTGAAAATCCAGTCCATTCAGATGATCGAAATCGGTGCCGGTGGCGGCTCCATTGCTGCCAAGAACCCGCTTGGTCTTCTTGATGTTGGCCCACATTCTGCCGGTGCAATGCCGGGACCAGCCGCTTATCAGCGCGGCGGCATACAGCCCACCGTGACCGATGCCGATATTCTACTCGGTTATATGGGCACGGAATCTTTCGTCGGCGGATCGTTCAAGGTTTCTAAAGACGCGGCCCGCGAAGCCATGGCGAAACTCGCCACGTCGCTCGATGTCAGCGTTGATCGTTGCGCATGGGGCATTCATGACCTCGTCAACGAATCCATGAGCAAGGCTGCGGCGATGCACGCGACTGATCTGGGCGTTGACCCAAGATCATTGCCAATGGTCGCCTTCGGTGGCGCTGGCCCGGTCCACGCTTACGGAATTGCCAGAAAGCTCGGCATCAAGCGGGTTATCTGCCCAACGGGTGCAGGTGTTACCTCCGCCATCGGTCTGCTGATTGCGCCAGTCGCCGTTGATCTTTCGGCAAGCCATCCGATGGGCGTCGATGCCTGGGACATGGATGCGATGAACACCCTGTTGGACGATCTCTCCGCACAGGGTGCAGAGGTTGTTTCTGCCGCTGGTGTTGGCAAGGACACGATCACAAATCGTTATACCGTCGATATGCGCCACGTTGGCCAAGGCCATGAAATTACGGTTGTTCTGCCTGATCGCAAGCTTCCAAAGGAAGAGTTCCTCAAGCAATTGCTCGACAACTTCTTCAAGCTTTACAAGGAGCTTTTCGGACGCACGGTTGCTGCTTCGGTCGAAGTCATCACATGGCGCCTGCGCGCCAGCGGTGAGAAGGATCAGGTCACTCGTCCTCATGAAACGCAGGTTGCCGATGCCAAGAAGGGCAGCCGCGAGGTCTATTTCCAGGAGCTTGGAAAATATACCGAAACGTCGGTCTATGATCACTACAAGCTTCCCGTCGGTCACGAGATCAAGGGGCCAGCCATTGTTGAGCAGCGTGAATCAACCGCAGTCGTTGGTCCAAGCGGCGTCTTCCATGTGGATGCCCGTGGCAACCTCGTGATCAATATTCTCTAAGGGGACATCAGATGTCGAAGCCCGCAACCGATTTTAATGATCCGATCAATCTACAGGTCATGTGGAACCGTCTGATCTTCATCGCTGACCAAGCCGACAACGTTCTTGGCAAGACGGCGTTCTCGCCCATCGTCCGCGAGAACCACGATTACGTGACCGTGCTGCTCGACAGCAAGGGTCAGGCGCTTGCCCAGTGCACATGGTCGATCCCAGTTTTCATCACATCGCTTCCAGCGGCAGCCCAGAAATACTTCCTGCCGAAATTTCCGGCTGAATCCCTGAACGAAGGTGATGTGCTGGCGACAAACGATCCTGAAATCGGCACCGGCCACCTGCCGGACGTAACTATGATCACGCCGATCTTCAAGAACGGCAAGGTCGTTGCGTATGCCGGCTCCATCGCTCACTTGCCGGATATTGGCGGTGCGCCGCTGCACTCTGAGGCAAGCGATATCTTCGAGGAAGGCATCCGCTTTCCAATCGTCAAGCTACTAAAAGCGGGCGTGCCGAACGAAGACGTGTTCGATATTATCGCGGCATCTGTCCGTCTCCCCACGGAAGTCCGCGGCGATCTGGAATCGATGATCGCGGCTAATAATGTGATGGGCCGAGAACTCGTTAAGTTTCTGGACGAATATGGTTTGGATGATGTTGATGGTCTAGCAGAAGCGATCCATGTTCGTTCCGAAGCGCAGACCCGCAAGGCAATTGGTGACTGGCCGAATGGGAGCTACTCAGCAGAGATGCTGCTGGATGGTTATGAAGCCGACATCAAGTTGAAGGCTACCGTTATCGTCAAGGACGATTCCATTCATGTCGACTATGCCGGCACGTCGGATCAGGTTCTCCATTCAATCAACTGCCGCACGAATTATCGTTATGCCCACTCGGTTTATGCGCTGAAGTGCCTGCTGGACCCTGATACGCCCAACAATGAAGGCTGCATCACGCCTATTACCGATGATGCTCCGCTCGGCTCCATCTTGAACCCTGAGCAATGGACGGCTGGCAACTCCCGAAATCTGATCGGCCACGCTATTCCATCCCTGATTTTCAAAGCATTGGAAACCGTCGTGCCGAACAAGGTCATGGGCGATAGCGGTGGTGCCCCCATCTGGGCTGCCAACTGCGTGGGCCGCAGGGATGACGGAACCCAATATGGTTCTGTTCAAAACTTCCATGGCGGCCAAGGTGCGCGTGCGCAATTCGATGGCCTCGACACTTTAAGCTTCCCATCCAACTGCAAAGTCACCGCCATTGAAATGTTCGAAATTGCAGTTCCGGTTCTCACCGAGCGGAAAGAACTGATTGCAGATTCCGGCGGACGCGGAAAATACCGCGGCGGATTGGGTCAGCGCGTTGTCCTTCGCAATATCGGAAACACGCCCATGAATATCTACCTCGCTTCCGAGCGCGTTCGTCATCCCTGCTTTGGCGTTGTCGAAGGCGAAAGCGGCACCCCCGGCAAGGTATCGAAAGATGGAAAGCCACAGTTTCCCAAGGG
Source organism: Agrobacterium rosae (assembly GCF_002915175.1). Classification (GTDB taxonomy): domain Bacteria; phylum Pseudomonadota; class Alphaproteobacteria; order Rhizobiales; family Rhizobiaceae; genus Agrobacterium; species Agrobacterium rosae. The sequence continues at coordinate 47,461 of NZ_NXEJ01000014.1, forward strand.
AAAAGTCGTTCTTAAAACGAATGAACGGCTTGAAGTGGAGACACCAGGTGGCGGAGGATGGGGTCGTGCGAGCGAACGTGCGACACAGGACGTTGAACATGATCTTGCAGAAGGCTTGATTACGCTGAAGGCCGCGAAGGATGCATATAGCTACAACGGTAAACTCGCTGTAGCCGCAGAATAGGAGTTGGGAATGGGCTTGCTTGATGGAAAAACCGCACTGGTCACGGGTGCCGGAACGGGTATCGGCCGCGAGGCCGCCCTGCTGCTGGCGCAGGACGGTGCGACCGTTGTTCTCACCGGCAGGCGTCTTGCTCCGCTTCGGGAAGTCTCTGCGTTGATTGAGAAAAAGGGAGGCAAGGCATTTACCTATGTTCTCGACATCGAATCCCGCGATGAGATTTTTGCCACTGTGGAATGGGTCAAAAACGGCATCGGTCCAGTCGATATTCTCGTCAACAATGCTGGCAGCGCAAGCAAGGTGCTGAATGCCCGCTTTTTGAGTGAAGAAGAGTGGAACTCGACGGTCAATGTCAACCTGACCGCCGTTTTCAATCTGACGCAGGCAGTCCTTCCGGACATGATCGCTCGGGGGCAGGGAACGGTCATCACCGTTTCCTCGCTTGCGGCTCTTAACCCCAATCTGCTAGGCGGCGCGGCTTATGGCGCGGCAAAGGCAGGCGTCAAAAATTTCATGACCTTCGTTCACAACACCTACCGCAATCAGGGTATTCGGGCGACTACGATCCTTCCCGGCGAAACCAACACGCCGATCATGAACAATCGTGCCCGCCCGCCGCTGGAAACCGAGCGTGCGATCATGCTTGATCCGCATGATGTGGCCCGTGCTGTTCACCTCTGCGCCAGCCTTCAAAATGGCGCGGTGATCCCGGAGCTGCATATTTGCCCGACATTCATGCGCGACACATCTGCCGATATCGAGACAGCACGTTGGGTTGGCGCACCAGCCGACACGCCCGATTTGCCCAAGACAGTTAAGTAGGAGGAGCATCCATTATGAACGGTGCGAAATTACGTGCCCGCCTTCAGGCCGGCGAAGCGATCACCATGTTCACGCCGCACCATTCATCATCCGGCATGGCTGCGCGTCTGGTGGAACTGGGTGCGGACTCTGTTTTTCTCGATTGCGAACATGGAACATGGAGCTTCGAAGACGTTCGTGAAACAGCGCAGATCGTCCGCTCCGTTAATGGTGCCGCGATTGTTCGCCCGCATTCACACGAACGTCCGCTTATCATCCGGTATCTAAATGCTGGTGCAGACGGTATCATGGTGCCGATGGTCGACACGGCGCAACAGGCGCAGGCGATTGTCGATACAGTGCGGTATGCTATTCCAGCCGACTACCAGAAGAGACTGGTGATCAGCATGGTCGAGACTGTCAAAGCCGTCGATAATCTTGAAGAGATGCTGGCCGTTGAAGGCATCGACGTGTTCTTCATCGGACCTGGTGATCTATCACAGGATATGGGCTTTCCACCTGCGCCGCCCTTCGGTGAACCGCGCCCAGCAGTGGTTATGGACAAGGTTGCCGTTGCGGTCGAAAAAATCCGGGCTGCTGGAAAGATTGCCGGAACACTGGCAACCTCTGACGAGTTGCCGCACTGGCTCGAGAAGGGCGTCCAGTTCTTTTACATGCATTCCGATCCGTTCCTGCGCATTGGCATGAACGGCGTTAAAAAGACACTGTCCCGTTGATCAGGGATTTGCATGAGCGTTCTTCTCTTTGATCTATCCGGTTCGCGTGCGTTGGTTACGGGTTCGTCTCAAGGCATCGGTTTTGCGCTGGCGCAGGGGCTTGCGGGGCATGGCGCTGAAGTCGTTCTGAACGGCCGTGATCGCAGCAAGCTGGAGGAAGCCGCTGCGAGCTTGCGGCAGGCTGGTCACAGCTCGGTTTCGATTTCGGACTTTGACGTGACAAATCCAGAAGCCGTGAAGCGCGGTGTTGACGCCATCGAGCTGGACATTGGCCAAATCGACATTTTGATCAACAATGCCTGCATGCAGTTTCGCACGCCGCTTGAAGATTTCCCTGTTGATCAGTGCCTAATGGTTTCTCGTTTGATCCTTTCGCGTTCGATGAGGATGGTCTGGCTGCGTCCGAAGTAGACGTCGGCCGGGGGTGAGATTGTCGAGGCTTTCGTGGTATCGGCGATGATTGTAATGCTCGAAAAAGGCCGCGATCTGGGCCTCGAGGTCTTCCTTGAAGAAGTAGTTTCGAGCAGGATGCGGTTCTTGAGCGTCTGATGAAAGCGTTCGATCTCACCCTGCGTCTGGGATGAGGGCCATTCAGCGTTCTCAATGAAATCCAGGAAGCGAACCAACTCCTTGCCAGCATCTTGGAAAAATTAGCCTGCAACCCACTGAATGTCGCGGTGTTCCTCAATTTGTCTATTCGGCTTGTCGTAGTCTCTCCCCCAATACCCGGCTTCTGGCCTAAAAACTTCCTGGATGTCCGCACGCAGTATTTCGGATGTGACCCCGATTGATTCGAGACTTTGATAGAGCGGAACCGAAGCTTGACGCGAACACCGACCAAGGATGGGATCGCGCGCCGTCCAGATATGTAAGCTTGATTTTGAAGAGCCTCATTGTCCTGACCTCACAAGATTGCGCTAATAATTACATCACAAATAGACGGTGGAGTCATTGTGTGGGGCTTACGTTTGATGGTGGCGGAATAGCGCGTTGGCGCGGCACCATGAATACCGTGCGGGATCAGAATTCTGTTTGGCGGTATAAAAAGCCACGTCCGGTCCACACTCAAAAACTATTCCATTTCGGGGCGTGGGGCTGAAAACAGGGGGTGGAACGTTCCATTCTGACGTCAGAAGAATCCGATAATATCAACCTATGGAGGCCGCCTTGCGATGCAGGCCAGAGGTTCATCGGGCGAGGAAATTCGCAAGGCCCTAACAGATGCTCAATCGCGTGCTCAGACAAAAGCGTCGGTCCACGACAGATTATGGCGCACAGATGAGGTGCACACCGTCAGCCTTGATGGGTTCATGATCGATCTTTGTCGTCAGCTTGAAACGATGGCGGACAACGTACGCTTCTGTGCGATGTGGAGCCGGTGACAATCCAGACGGATCAGGCGGTGACACTCGGTTTGCT
>NZ_NXEJ01000015.1 GCF_002915175.1 Agrobacterium rosae
CAGCTTGTCTGTTGCCTTGATTGCGTATTCAGCAGCAACGGCCCATTCGGACACTGCGTAGTAAGAGTTTGCGCCGGAAGCCCATACGCCGGAAAGACCGAGTGTGCCAGGACCGATGTCAGCAAACAGGATACCACGGATGGCACCGTCTTCGAGGTCTGTATCATAGCTACCGACGATCGTTGCGCTGACTGCGCCGAACTTCGCAGCAACAACACCAGTGATACCAACGTTGTTATCGCGTGTAGAAAGCGTGCCTTCAAGTTCGTCAACAGACAGAGTGGCCGAGAAAGAGCCAGCGTCGTATGTGTAACGAATAGAGTTGAACAGCGTATTGGTGGACAGGATGTCTGTTTCGCCGTTCAGGTCGTTATCCCATTCGCTGTAAACCTTACCAACGGTCAGGCCGCCGAGAGAGATGAAGGCCTGGTCAACAAATACGGAAGAGGAAGCAGCCGAACCGTTTTCAGCATTGCCACGGAAGCCGATGAAACCACGCAGAGCGCCGAGTTCTGTGTCTGTCTTTGTGTCAACTTCAAACTGAGCGCGCGTGAAGGAGTTCCAATCGGAAGTGCCAGACTCGTCGCGACCAAAATCCGTCTGGAAACGAACATAACCACCAAACTTCAAGCAAGTTTCAGTGCCTGGGATGTAGAAGAAGCCCTCGCCGAAAGCATCACAAACGCGAACATATTCCAAAGGCTCCGGCTCGGCAGCGACGATAGCGTCGGCAGCCTGCGCACCAGAGATAGTTGTAAGGGCTGCAGCGGAGCCGATGAGAAGGCCTTTGATGTTCATAGTGAACTCCATTTATGTTACAAAACGGCGGTGGGATGCGCCGGTCAGGATGTCGCCAAAGTTATGGTTGTATCTGACATCGCCGCGCGGTCGGAGGCAAACTTTTATCAGCCTAAAAGCCCCGGAACGGAATATGGAGATGCCCCGTGTTGCAATTCTGGCACGCTCCGGTGGCGTACAAAGGGTGATGCATTCCTGAGTTAAATTAATGTAAATCGTCAATGGGTAGAGTTAGTAGGCGGCAAATTCGAGGATAGGTTAGTTGATCTTCGCTATTTTGCCTTCAGAACAATGTCATTGAGACAATCGAGTATCGGACATTTCGCAGCTTTATCGAGGGGGGGGTGCAGTCGACGCGACCTGTCGTGCATGCAAGCTGATAGGACGGTCGCTTCCTAGGCGTCTGAATTTGGGCATTGAAGCTGTTGATATAGTGGACTGGCCCTCTGGATGAGCGACGATCAAGAGGGATCCTCAATGTCACGCCGGTTAGTATCGTCCCGGGGGCAAACCGGCTGATCATGGCACTGCGTCATCTGTTTGTTCGAAACACCGCGGCAGATCGCAAGAGGCGTTTGGAAAGTCCATCATGGTGTTCGCTTTCAAGCCGGTCATTTTTGACCAACCACTAAGTTGTGTGTCGTACAGCCGATCTCGTCGCCGGTGAAAGATGTTCAGGTGATCAAGACAATTGTCGCACCGATGTTGCGCCATCGTCCCAGCGACCTGAGCGCGGGGTGCAACTGAGAATTTTTCTCTCGCGTTGTTTGTCATCTGACGGACCGCTCAAGCCAAGAGTTATCCGGCAACGTCTGGGTGGTTGCACCGCCCGTGCGCCACATAGGACTAAAACTGCGGCTTGCGTGCTTGAAGCGCAGGGTCGGGCATTCCAGACCGTAATCGCATGCTACGATCCGGATTTTCGCTTGTCGGGCGCGACCGACCCGAAACGGAACACTACGGCGGACCGAACACTCCTCACCAGGCGAGGTGCCGCTCTCCTGAAAAATCGAAACACACGACATAAGTGCTCGACATCCTGAGGAAATCCGAAGGTCTCGTCGCGGCGGCCGAGGTGGCGCAGCGGTTTGTGACCCACGAGGAGCTAGGCGATATGGTCGACAGGCTGAACAGCCACCTCACAGTGGTTTCGCCGCCATCCTCGAAGGTCTTTACAAGCAGAACCTGGTTCGCTTCGAGCAGGCTAGCGAGGTCGGCGGGCTCCGGCTCTAGGAGATCAATCAATAGATGATTAGGAAGGTACTCAAATCGCTCCCGTCTCGCCTGGTTTTCAAACATATAGGAGTATAGCGTAATATGATGTAAAATACATTTTCTGTCATTTTATGTTCTTAGTTTCATATTTCGCGTCCTCGCCTATTGACTGCATATGAATGCTGAAACATATTTTACTTTGAATATGTACCAGGTATCATATAAACGGAGCGCGCATGTTCTTTCAGTTTATGGAAGGTGTGAAGAAGCTGAGAAAAGCCCTTCGAATGACCCAGAGTGAGTTGGGTATGCTGATCGGGATCGATCAGGGCTATGTTTCCAGGCTCGAAACGGGAAAACAAAACCCTCAGGCTGAGACACTTCAGGCGATCGCGGAAGCTTTGGAGGCTGAAATTATCTTCGTTCCCAAAAAAATGGCGAGACGGGTGCATTCAATCATCGATGAACACCTGTCCCCTCCCATCCAAAAGAAGCGGACGTTCGCGGGTAACGTCATGGATGACGTTTTCATTCCGGATGGCGATGATGAAGAAAGCCCAAGGGGATCGAACATATGACCGATACGCTTGGTGTAACCATCGTATCCAATGAACAGGAAGTTCGTGTCGGTACACTTATACGCGATGAAGCGGATATGATGAGTTTCGAAGTTGACCGCTCATACATCGAGCGAGGAGAAAGCCGACCACTACTGAGTTCGTCCGTGCGATTTCTAGGAGACGAAGAACGCACCGTCCAAATGCTACAATCAGGCACCATAACCCAGCCTGGCCGGGATTTACATCCATGGTTCAGTAATCTACTTCCCGAAGGTGCCCTGCGCGATCTGGTGAACAAGGGACTTCCCAGCGGGCGAACGTCAGACTTCGACGTACTTGCGTACCTTGGGCACGATCTACCTGGCGCTGTTGTCGTTCGCGCCGAAGGTGGTGCCAATTACCCGACGCCGCCACTTCAGGAGATCGAGGAAGCAGGTGGACCTAAGGCCATCCGCTTCTCTCTAGCAGGTGTGCAGCTCAAGATGAGCATGATGAAACAGGACGAGCGTCTCACATTTCCCGCTACGGGAATTAACGGCGACATCATAGCCAAATTGCCCAGTCCAAAGTTCGAGTTTCTCCCGGAAGTCGAATTCAGTTCGATGAAGCTCGCCGAGTCTGCTGGCGTTTCGATTCCAAATTGCGAATTGGTGGCCTCGGGTTCGGTATCTGACATCGGGGAAGACATTCTTGAACACGGTGCGTATGTTCTGGCCATCTCTAGATTTGACCGCGCGGGCGGTAGGCGTATCCATATGGAGGATTTCTGCCAGGTTCTCGGCGCTCCCAAAGACCGTAAGTATACGGCTGCGAACGAGGAGACCGTCGTCAATATGTCCCGTCGTTTCGGGGGTGGATCACGATCGTTTGTCGAGATGGTACGGAGATTGACTGTCAACATACTAATGGGCAATGGCGACGCGCACCTGAAGAACCATTCGTTACTATATGTCGATGGCGCATCCGGTAGTCTGACACCGGCCTACGACATCGTTCCCACGTTTCTTTATGATGGCAAGGACGATCTGGCGCTAAAGTTCAGGGAAACAGTGAATCCCTTCATCGTCAAACTGCAACGGTTCGAGCGAGTCGCCGAACTCTGCGGTATTCCAGCCAAGATTGCCCGCAAGGTGGTGACCGATACCGTTGAAAAAGCCGCTGATACTTGGTCGAAGGAACTTCAGGACCTCCCAATGCCTGCACACATCGCAAAAAAAGTCGTGGAGCGAACGCACAGACTGGCGCTTGTGCAGGAGCTGCAAGTATCGTTTTAGTCCAAAGCCTCCGACCCATAGGCAAAGGGCGGATAGGTGTCTAGATCTGCACATGAAAGAACAGCCCGCTGGCTGCTCTGTGGCATTTGCTAAACAATTCCTTGAATTCGCCGCACACTGACATTTGCGCAAATGTGTGGTCTCCCCACTTCTTTGCGCGGAATTGAAGCACCTATTCACCAGTGAGTATTCTCACATGAATAGAGAGCGGCAATAAAAGATTTACCGGCCTTGTCTGTTTTCGCTGCGATACAAACGGGGAGCGTTTATATTGAATTTATGGCCTGGGTGTTAACGATGCTCTTGATATCAATTACTTAGATCCATAGCTTCGCCAAATATCTGAGTTCTGGAGGCCCAAGAATGCGAACCCGCGACCTCACACTTCGCTGCGACAGTATCCGCTGAGGGGAAGCCTTTATGGTAAAGTTTCACCCCCCACGTGCTGGGGTATTTTTTTCATGATGTGATCGGACACTTGAATACATGCCGGTGCTTCTAAATTCGCTCGGATTGATGCCATAGAGCCGCCGAAAGACCTTCGAGAAGTAATTCGGGTCTTCGAAGCCGCAGCGCACAGACACTTCTTTGATGGGCATGTTTGCTGCCGTCGTCAGAAGTTTGGCCGCGCGTCGCAACCGCTTTTCTAATACGAATTCGGCAGGGGGCAGGCCTTCATTGGCGGTGAAAATACGGGAAAAATGGGCGCGGCTGAGTCCCGCAACGACTGCAAGGTCGCTTACGGACAGGTTCCTATCAAGATGGCTGTCGATGTACGTTAGCACGTGTTGCATAGTGCGGTATTCGCCACCGAACGAGGGATGGGAGCCAAATACATCGTCGTAAAGCGCCATCGTTGCTTCATAGGCGACGGCAGAAGCTGCTCCAGGCGTTTCGGCACCATTGACGAGACGCGAACAACAGAGCGCCAGATGATCTACGGTCTCTGGCTGAAGCTTGAGGACAGGCCCGGTCACGGCTTGAATATCACGATGAATACGCAGGGCTTCCTCGCCATTCATGGATATCCAGAAAAACTCCCAGTGACCATTTTCCTCCAGCCAGTAGCGGTGGTTATGGGGAATGAGAAGCAACAAGGTTTCACCGGCCCCGACGCGGTAGGTGTTGTTCTCATACCGCAGGTTTCCTTCACCGCTAATGCAATATTGCAGAACGGTGAAAGGGGTTTGTCCGCGCTTGCGTCCATCCCAGTCATAACCGCTGCCACGGCGAATTTCGTAGCCGCTGCTGGTAGGCATTGTGTGAAGGGTTTGCCTGCCACGCGGCAAAGAAACCGTCCGCATGGACGGTCCTTGATCGATCAAATCCTGCAGCACAAATTTACCCATAAAAGCATAATCCTTCTCTGGCCCTTGCGGATATTATCAGCATAATCCCGCATCGAGGAGACGATCAAGTGGGGAATTGGGAGGAAAATCCTTGTTATTCAGTCATTGTCTAATACTATCTTCCTTCCTTCGTGATCACGTTGCCCGCCCATCTTTCGCATTCATTTCGCAAACGAAGGTGCCAACATGAGTTTCAAAATCGCTATCATTGGCGCAGGAAGTGTCGGTTTTACCAAAAAACTGTTCACCGATCTTTTGTGCGTGCCTGAATTTCGCGACGTCGAAGTCGCGCTGACCGATATCAGCCAACACAATCTCGAGATGATTAAAGCGATCCTTGATCGCATCGTCGAATCCAACGGTCTGGCGGTAAAGGTTACGGCCACGACAGAGCGCCGCCTTGCTCTGGAAGGTGCAAAATACGTCATCAGTTGCGTGCGGGTTGGCGGCCTTGAAGCCTATGCGGATGATATTCGTATACCGCTGAAATACGGCATCGACCAGTGCGTGGGCGATACGATCTGCGCGGGCGGCATTCTTTACGGTCAGCGCAACATTCCGGTCATTCTGGATTTCTGCAAGGATATCCGCGAAGTCGCAGCGCCGGGCGCCAAGTTCCTGAACTATGCCAACCCAATGGCCATGAACACATGGGCGGCGATCGAATACGGCAAGGTCGATACGGTTGGTCTGTGCCACGGCGTTCAGCACGGCGCGGAACAGATTGCGGAAGTGCTGGGTGCCAAGTCCGTTTCTGAACTGGACTACATCTGCTCCGGCATCAACCACCAGACATGGTTTGTCGATCTGAGGCTGAATGGCCGCAAGATCGGCAAGGATGAGCTGATTGCCGCGTTTGAAGCCCATCCGGTTTTTTCGCAACAGGAAAAGCTGCGCATCGATGTGTTAAAACGCTTTGGCGTCTATTCCACGGAAAGTAACGGCCATCTCTCGGAATATCTGCCATGGTATCGCAAGCGCCCAGACGAAATCGGCCGTTGGATCGATATGTCAGACTGGATTCACGGCGAAACCGGCGGTTATCTGCGGCATTCGACGGAAACCCGCAACTGGTTCGAAACGGAGTTTCCGCAGTTTCTGGAGCAGGCGTCGAAGCCTGTCGATCCGGCCAAACGCTCGAACGAACATGCCAGTCATATTCTCGAAGCGCTGGAGACGGGGCGTGTGTATCGCGGCCACTTCAATGTCAGAAACAATGGCGTCATCACCAACTTGCCGCACGACGCGATCATCGAGTCGCCCGGTTTTGTAGACCGTTTCGGCATCAACATGGTCTCCGGCATCACCATACCGGAAGCCTGCGCGGCAACCTGCGTGGCCTCGATCAACGTTCAGCGCATGTCGGTTCATGCCGCTGTCACTGGCGATATCGATCTTCTGAAACTCGCCGTTCTGCATGACCCGTTGGTGGGTGCTGTCTCGACACCTGAAGAGGTGTGGCAGATGGTCGATGAAATGGTGGTCGCGCAGGCGCGCTGGTTGCCACAATATGCAGATGCCGTACCAGCCGCAAAGGATCGTCTTTCCAGATCCACCGTCAAAACACGCGATTGGGCAGGTGCTGCACGGCGCAATGTCAGATCAATTGAAGAGTTGCGGGCCGAAAAAGCGTTATTGAAAAAAGCGGTTTGATTTATCTGCGGCAGCATCGGCGCGAGGAGGCGTCGGTGCCGCCTGTTTCCGGGAACCATCAGGGAGGGCGTGCTTGGTCGCGCCATTGGGAGGACATGACGATGCAACATAAACGCAAGATTTTCTTGAGTGCATGCCTTGGTTTCGGTGTTTCGCTGATCGCGATGAATGCACACGCTTTTCAAACGTCCGCGCCGCCCGAGCCAGCGAAGTTTCCCGCTGAAGGCAAGATCAAATATGTGGAGCGCGATTCCATTCTGGAATTCAAGGCGCTGCCAAATTACTCCGAGCCCGACTGGGTTTCTGAAAAATTCGAAAAGACCGGCAAACTGCCGCCGCTGAAGGAACGTCTGCCGGAGGAGCCGCTGGTCTACAAGACCGGGAATATGCCTGACGGTATAGGCGTGTATGGCGATACCTTGCGCCATGTCATCGGCGGGCGTCCGGAAGGCTGGAATTATATGGCTGGCCAAACGCAAGGCTGGGGCGGCATCGATATTGCGCTTTCGGAATGCCTGACACGCACCGCGCCGCTGTTTCAGGTGGATGCCAAAGATACTCAACCATTGCCCAATCTGGCGAAAAGCTGGGAGTGGTCTCAAGATGGTCACAAGCTGACGATGCACCTCGTCAAGGGTGCAAAGTGGTCGGATGGTGTGCCTTTCACGTCTGAAGACATCATGTTCTATTGGGAGGATGGTGTGGTCGATCCGAATGTCTCGCCACTTGGTGGCGGTGCATCACCGGAAGCCTTCGGGGAAGGGACGACCCTTACCAAGATCGATGATTACACGGTTGAATGGACATTCAAGAGCGCGTTTCCCAAACAATATCTCTACACCATGGCCTATCCAAACTTCTGCCCCGGCCCGGCGCATATTCTGAAACCGCAACATCCGAAATATTCGAAAAACACCTATAACCAGTTCAAGAATGCCTTCCCGCCGGAATATATGAACATGCCGGTGATGGGTGCTTGGGCGCCGGTGGAATATCGCCCAGACGACCTTATCGTCCTGCGCCGCAACCCCTATTACTGGAAGGTTGACGAAAAGGGCCACCAGTTGCCTTATCTCGATGAAATTCACTACAAGCTGTCCACCTGGGCGGACCGCGATGTGCAGGCTGTGGCCGGATCCGGCGATTTTTCCAATCTGGAGCAGCCAGAAAACTTCGTGGCCTCTCTCAAACGCGCTGCCGACGAAAAGGCGCCCGCCCGTCTTGCCTTCGGTCCGCGTCTGATCGGCTATAACCTGCAAATGAACTTTTCGGGCAATGGCTGGGGTGCGCCGGATGAGCGTGAACAGGCCATTCGTGAACTGAACCGCAATCAGGATTTCCGTGAGGCGGTGACGTCTGCGATTGACCGCAAGGCCGTTGGCGACTCGTTGGTCAAAGGCCCGTTTACGGCGATTTATCCCGGCGGCATTTCCTCCGGCACGAGTTTTTATGACCGTAACTCGACAGTCTACTACCCCTATGATCTTGAAGGAGCAAAGGCTGCTCTTGCCAAGGTTGGGCTGAAAGACACGGACGGCGATGGCTTTGTGAACTTCCCAGCGGGCACGGCAGGCGGCAAGAATGTCGAGATCGTTCTGCTCGTCAACAACACCTATACGACAGACAAAAGCCTCGCCGAAGGTCTGGTTGGCCAGATGGCAAAGCTGGGTCTGCGGGTGGTGCTGAACTCGCTGGATGGTAACCAGCGCGACGACGCGCATTATGGTGGCCGGTTCGATTGGCTGGTGCGCCGCAATACGACGGAGCTTGCCTCTGTGGTGCAGAACACCGAACAGCTTGCACCCGTTGGTCCTCGCACCAGTTGGAACCACCGCGCACCGGAAGGCAAGCAAGTGGACCTGATGCCGTTCGAAAAAGAAATGGTCGATCTCGTCAACCGCTTCATTGCCTCGCAGGACAATGCGGAACGGGCTGAACTGATGAAACAGTATCAGAGGATTTACACGCAAAACCTCTACACGATTGGTCTGACGGAATATCCCGGTGCGCTGATCATCAACAAACGCTTCTCCAACGTCCCGCAGGGAACACCGATCTTCATGTTCAACTGGGCGGAAGATTCGATCATGCGCGAACGGGTTTGGGTCGCTGCCGATAAGCAGGGCAAATACGAACTCTTCCCGCAGCAACTCCCCGGCAAGCCCGGTGATAAAGGCCCCATAGACTAGCTCCCTCCCGGAGACACCATGACCGGTCGCGCGTGAAGCGCGGCCGGACGGGGAGAAAAAGCGGAACCGATCACAAGCGGGACCGCAATGCAGGGAGATATTTCGTTATGCTCAGGTTCTTTTTCGTTCGCCTCAGCTCTGCCATTCCAGTGATGCTGATCCTCAGCGTCGTGACATTTGCGATCATTCAGGCACCGCCCGGCGATTACGCAGACTATATTCGCTCTCAACTGATGAATCAGGGTGGCGCATCGTTTGAACAGGCAGAAGCGCAGGCGCAAGCCTACCGTATCGAGCATGGTCTCGATAAGTCTGTCGTGGTGCAGTATTTCAACTGGGTTGGCGGTATCGTTACCCGCGGCGATTTTGGTTACAGTTTTTATTATAACAAGCCGGTTGCCGAGGTGGTGGGGGAACGCCTGCCGCGGACGCTTCTTCTGGCGCTGGTCTGCCACCTTTTCGCATCAATACTCGGCATTACGTTCGGCATATGGGCAGCGACACGGCAATATTCGTGGGTTGATAATCTTTTGTCCGCCATTGCCTTTCTGGGCATGACGATCCCGCGTTTTCTGATGGCACTGATCATGGTTTACCTGATGGTGTTCCACTTCAATGTCGCCGAAATCGGCAGTTTCTTTTCTCCGCAATATGGCGGCGCGCCGTGGTCATGGGCGAAGTTCGTCGATCTCGTCAGCCATGTCTGGCCTGTCGTTGCCATCGCCACATTCGGCGGTCTGGCCTACAATATGCGCGTCATGCGCGGCAATTTGCTAGATACGCTGAACGCGCAATATGTCGAAACGGCCCGCGCCAAGGGTCTTTCAGAAGGCGCTGTCATCATGCGCCATGCAGTTCCGAATGCGCTGCATCCACTGGTCATGTATCAGGGCGTCGTCTTGCCCTATATGCTGACCGGCGAGATCGAGACGGCGATCATCTTCGCACTGCCAACCGTTGGACCCGCCATCGTCGGTTCCATGGCGGTTGGTGATGTGTATGTGACCGCAACCTTCATGATGGTTCTCGCCGCAACGCTGATTGTCGGCAACATCATTGCAGACATCTTGCTTGCCTTGCTCGACCCACGTGTGCGCGAATTGGGGAGGGCGTAACATGGTTGCCGTTCATTCTTCTACAGGTCAGGAACAGGTCGTCAGCGTTGCCGAGCAGCGCGCAAACGAAAGTTACATGGCTCTTGTCTGGCGTCGGCTGCGACGCTCGTTTACCGGCATGGTCGGGCTGGTTCTGGTCGTGCTTCTCATCCTCATCGCTGTTTTCGCCGATTTTTTCGCACCTATGGACCCTCGGGAAACGGGTGCCAGTTTCACGCCACCGCAGGGCATCAGCGTTATGGAAAAAGATGGCAGCCTCAGCATCTGGCCGCGTATTTATGCCTTGGCGGAAACGGAAGAGCTTGACCCGATAACCTTCCAGCCCATCGTGGGGCCCAATTACGATAAGCCCCATTATCTTGGCTTTTTCGTAAAAGGTGCACCTTACGACCTCTTCGGCCTTATTCCCATGCAAAGGCATTTTTTTGGTGCCGTGGATGGTGAAGCCGTGCATTTTCTGGGAACCGACAAGTTTGGTCGCGATGTGTTGTCACGTGCCATTCACGGCTCGCGGATTTCTCTCGCCATCGCGCTGAGCGTGGTGTTTATCGTGACGGTGATCGGCACCAGCGTCGGTTTGATATCGGGTTATTTCGGCGGCTCGGTGGATGCGTGGGTGCAGCGTTTTGTGGAAATCGTTCTCGCTTTCCCGCAATTGCCGCTCTATCTGGCGCTGACATCGCTTATCCCCGTTACCGCTCCCACCAACGTGTTCCTCACCTTTGTCGTGGTCGTTATGTCGGCGCTGGGCTGGGCGCAGATGTCGCGTGAAGTGCGGGGCAAAACGCTGGCGCTGGCGCGTATTGATTATGTGCGTGCCGCCATGGCGATTGGCGCAACGGACCAGCGCATCATCTTCCAGCACATTCTGCCCAATGTCATGAGCCACGTCATCGTTGCTGTCACACTGCATATTCCCAGTGTCGTACTGCTGGAATCCTTCCTTGGTTTCCTGGGCTTTGCCGTCAAACCGCCGCTGATTTCGTGGGGGCTGATGTTGCAGGATACGGCAACCTATTCGGTCATCGGTTCCTATCCATGGATTCTGGCTCCGGTCGGTTTCGTTCTGGTCACTGTTTTTGCCTTCAACGCGCTGGGCGATGGTCTGCGCGATGCTGTCGATCCCTATTGAGAGGAGACTAAAATGGTGACGTCCTCGCTGGCATCATTTGCGCCCGATACTCGCTTCGACCACGCATCGCGCCAGGATGCGCCGATCATCGATGCCCGCAACATTGCGGTTAATTTCAAGGTGGAACATGGAACCGTCGATGCGGTGAAAGGCGTGTCGTTCCAGCTTTATCGCGGTGAAACCATCGCCATTGTCGGGGAATCCGGTTCCGGCAAATCCGTCACGGCGCGCACCATCATGGGGCTCTTGTCCAAACGCGCCGTTGTTTCAAGTGGCGCTTCCGTATCCTACGAGGGAAAGAATATTCTAAAATTACCGGAACGTGCGCGCCGCGCCATGCGCGGTAACCGTCTGGCGATGATTTTCCAGGAGCCAATGAGTTCGCTGAACCCGATCTACACCATCGGCAGCCAAATCGTTGAAGCCATCCGCGTTCATAACCGAATGAGCCGCAAGCAGGCTGAGGCGCGGGCGCTGGAACTGTTGAAACAAGTGCATATTCCGGACCCGGTAGCCCGGTTGAAACAATATCCGCACCAGCTTTCCGGCGGGCAGCGTCAGCGTGTGATGATTGCCATGGCCTTGTCGAATGATCCGGACGTGCTGATTGCCGACGAGCCGACAACGGCACTGGATGTGACGGTACAGGCGCAAATTCTCAACCTGATCCGCGAGTTGCAGCAGGCCCGTGGCATGGCCGTCGTGCTCATTACTCACGATCTGACTATCGTGCGGAAGTTTTCCGATTACGTTTATGTCATGCAGCATGGCGAGGTGCGTGAGCACAACACGACTGAAGACATCTTCACCAACCCGCGCCACCCCTACACCAAAAAGCTTCTGGATTCCGAGCCGCAGGGGCAGGCTCAACCAATGCCATCTGGCTCTACAATGTTGCTGGAAGCCAGCGATGTGCGGGTATCCTTCATGTTGCGGCATGGTGGTGTGTTCAAGCCACAACTGAGAGAGTTAATTGCGGTCGATAGTCTGGGGCTGACGATTCACAGGCATGAAACCCTTGGTATCGTGGGCGAATCCGGGTCCGGAAAGACGACCTTCGGGCAATCGCTGCTGCGGCTGAATGAGCCGCAGGGCGGCCGTATTCTCTTCGACAACGAGCCGATCCATGGCAAGTCCCGCACTGAGATGCGGCCCTTGCGGTCGCGGATGCAGGTGGTGTTTCAGGACCCGTTTTCGTCGCTCAATCCCCGCATGACCATCGGCCAGATCATCGAGGAAGGGCTCATCGTCAACGGGCTGGGAGCGAACAAGGCGGAGAGGCTGGAGCGTGTGTGCGATGCGCTGTCCGCTTCCGGCATGCCCACCAACATTCTGTCGCGTTTCCCGCATGAGTTTTCTGGCGGCCAGCGGCAACGCATCGCGATTGCCCGCGCCATCGCGCTGGAGCCGGAGTTCATTCTGCTGGATGAGCCGACATCGGCGCTCGACCTTTCGGTCCAGTCTCAGATCATCGCCCTGCTGCGCAAGCTCCAGGATGAAAGAGGGCTGAGCTATCTGTTCATTTCGCATGATCTGAAGGTGGTGCGCGCGCTCTGCCACCGGGTCATCGTCATGCAAAACGGTCGCATTGTGGAGGAAGGGCCAGTGGAAGACGTGCTGGCCAATCCACAGACCGCTTACACCCAACGGCTTGTCAAAGCCGCATTCGAAATCGCCTGACCTGCTATCGGAGACACATATGGCAAGAAATCCACGGATCACCTTCATCGGGGCCGGATCGACGGTGTTCATGAAAAATATCATAGGCGATGTGCTGCAACGCCCCGCATTGTCCGGCGCAAAGATTGCGCTGATGGACATCAACCCGCAGCGTCTGGAAGAAAGCGTCATCGTCGTCAACAAGCTAATTTCGACGCTGGGTGTGAAGGCGACCGTCGAAACCCATACGGATCAGCGCAAGGCGCTGAGCGGCGCGGATTTTGTCGTCGTCGCATTCCAGATTGGCGGATACGAGCCGTGCACGGTTACAGATTTTCAGCTGCCCAAAAAATACGGCCTGCGCCAGACCATCGCCGATACACTGGGCGTTGGAGGTATCATGCGCGGCTTACGCACCGTTCCGCATTTGTGGAAGATTTGCGAAGACATGCTTGCCGTCTGCCCTGAGGCGATCATGCTGCAATATGTGAACCCGATGGCCATCAACACCTGGGCGATTGCCGAAAAGTACCCGACGATCCGCCAGGTTGGGCTTTGCCATTCCGTACAGGGCACAGCGATGGAACTGGCTGAAGACCTTGAAATTCCCTATGAGGAAATCCGCTACCGTTCCGCCGGTATCAACCACATGGCGTTCTTTCTGGAATTCGAACATCGTCAATCGGATGGCAGTTACCGCAACCTGTACCCCGATCTTGTGCGCGCCTATCGTGAAGGTCGCGCGCCGAAGCCGGGTTGGAACCCGCGATGCGTCAACAAGGTGCGGTATGAGATGCTGACCCGCCTCGGCTACTTCGTGACCGAAAGTTCGGAGCATTTTGCCGAATACACGCCCTATTTCATCAAGGACGGGCGTGACGATCTCATCAAAAAGTTTGGCATTCCGTTGGACGAGTACCCAAAACGCTGCATTGAGCAAATTGAAAAGTGGAAAGGTCAAACGAAGGCCTATCGTTCCGCACAGAAGATAGAGGTCAAGAAGTCCAAGGAATACGCCTCATCGATTATTAACTCGGTATGGACGGGGGAGCCATCTGTCATTTATGGCAACCTGCGCAACAATGGTTGCATCACCTCACTGCCAGCCAATTGTGCCGCAGAGGTGCCATGCCTTGTAGACCATAACGGTATCCAGCCAACCTTTGTTGGCGAACTACCGCCGCAACTGACGGCACTGATGCGCACCAACATTAACGTACAGGAACTGACTGTCGCTGCATTAATGACAGAAAACAGGGAGCATATTTTTCATGCAGCTATGCTGGATCCCCATACGGCAGCAGAACTTGACCTCGACCAGATTTGGTCACTCGTTGAAGAATTGCTTGTTGCCCATCGCGACTGGTTGCCGGAGTGGACCCAGTTTAAGCCGGAGCAAGCTGCTCCACTGTACTGTGATGTTTCATGATGCGAGACGCGATCAAGGCCGTTATCCCAGTTCCTCGTGACTCGCGCAAAAATTGTCGCAAAAGGCTGATCACGCGACATTTAATAACAGCTTGGGGTGTTACCATTTGCCTCAGTCGGACGATACTGGAGGCGCGCGTCGTGTTGCCTGAAAAGCCGACGATTAGATTACTGCTCATTTGTAATCTCTTCTTTGGGGGCACACGGAGGTGTGGCATGCGCACGTGTCAGGCCGTCTTTGCGACCGCAATTGGCGTATTCATCCGTTCACTCTCGACGCTCTTCCAGCGATTGAACGCCGCACGGCCGAGAATGGCGACGGAGGTGTCCTCTTGTGGAGCGTGGACGAGTACGGACTGGATGTCGCGAAAATGCCGCTCCAGACCAAGATCGACATTCAGTCCAGGATTGCCGATGCCTCTGACTGCGATCTGAACGGCATCGCGTATCTGACGGCCCGCCAGAAGTCGTGCGCGGATTACGCGTTCGGCGTCATTCAGATCACCGTCAAGCGCGCCAAAAATGATCTGGCGCGCGCCTGAAACCAGAAGATCGATTTCTCCTGAAAGTGTCACGAAACGTTCGGTCTGTGCGACAGGATGGCCGAGATTGGCGGGAACTCGCTCGTGCGCGAACCGAATGAATGCCTCTTGTGCTGCTTCGGCAGAGCCAAGGTAAATTGCCGTCAAGGCGAGGTTCATTGCTGCGTGACTGCGGTTATCCTGTTGGGCAACCGAAGGATCGGCCAGTTCCAATACATTCTCCACCGGAATTTCAACATTGACATATTCGACATCGTGAGAACCCGTTGCCCGCATGCCTAGGCTCTTCCAGTTCTCGATGATCGTGATGCCCGGCAAGCCGTTCGGTACGACGAAGGTACCGATGCGTGATTGAACTTCATCGGTATGTGCCCAAACAAGGAAGTGGGTGAGGCCATAAGCACCCGTCACAAAACGCTTGCGACCCGTGATCGCCCAGCCGTTCGCCGTCCTGCGCGCCCGCGTGGCGGGCAATCCACCGCGAGCAGGCGAACCGAGCTCAGGCTCCACACGTGCTGCATTCAAAAGCAGCGGCTGGTCTTTTGCCTGGGATAGGAGTTGCCGGTACAGGCCTTCCGGCCAGTGGCCTTTGGCGGCCTGCCCCAAGTGATTGAAAATCGTCATGGCGCTGATCAGCGCCACTGAAGGGTCGCCCCGCCCAAGTGCCGCCAGAATATGAGCGGCCGTGCTGAGGGTACCGCCCGCACCGCCGTAGCGTGTCGCAACAGTGCTTTCGAGAAGACCGGCTTTATGAACGGCGCGAATGCCGGTCCAGGGAAACTGACCGGTCTGATCCGCATCTGGGGCGGCCTCGGCAACGATGTGCACAGCTCTATCAAGTGCGGTGGGATCATAGGACATGCTGGTTACGACCTTCTGGGAACCGACACCGGAACCAGCCAGAGCGTGGCTTCCGATGTTTTGGAAGAGAAAGATGGTGCTGCCCGGCTCTGCGACCGGACGCCCATGATCAGGCGGCTGCCTTCCTCTTTGCGTCTTCGCGCTCGCGGATGCCTTCGCGCACGAGGGGCAGGATGTATCGCCCGTAATCGATGGCGTCGTTGAAATTATCGTAGCCTCGGATCGAGATCAGATCGCAGCCGAGATCGATGTAATCGAGAATGGAATCGGCGATGGTGCGCGGAGATCCCACCAGCGCGGTTGTCGCACCGCTTGCATTGGTCGCGGTAACAGTCGGGTACCAAAGCGCCCGGTCATGCACATCGCCGCGCTTTGCGATATCGAGAAGACGCTGCGAGCCGACATTGGCTGGTGTGATCGCATTGACGGGAGCGCGGGAAAGGCCCTTTTGACGGTTGGCATTCAGCTGATCGAGAACGCGATGCGCCTTTTCCCAAGCCAGTTCATCCGTTTCTGCGACGATGGGCCGGAAGGTGACCCAGATACGCGGACGATCTGTTCGGCCAGCCTTTGCCGCTTCGGCATAGATGCGGTCGATTTGCTGCTTCGTTTCCGCGAGAGGTTCACCCCAAAGACCGAAAATGTCGCATAGGGAGCCACCGATGCGATAGGCAGCGTCGGAGGAGCCGCCAAGGGAGATCGGGATAAGGCCGTTTGTCGGACGCACAGCACTACGGAACTGCTTGAACTGATAATATTTTCCATCGAAGTCGAAGGGTTCGGTAGATGTCCACGCCAGCCGGAGAATGCGGATATATTCCTCCTGCCGTTCGTATCGCTCGTCCTTGGTGAGAAAATCTCCTTCGCGCGCCTGTTCATCGTCGCTACCACCAGCGATGAAGTGGACGACCACGCGGCCACCGCTTAACTGATCAAGTGTGGCAAGTGATTTCGCAGCCACCGTCGGATAAACCGTGTTCGGTCGCAGGGCGACAATGATCTTGATGTGCTTGGTGTGCGCCAGCACGGTGGCACCCAGCGTGAATGGATCAAAAGAAGAGGACGAATAGGGAATGAGTGTATAGTTGAACCCGTAATCGTCGAGCGCGCGCGCATAACGCTCCAGAAACAGCGGATCAATGGGAGCATCCGGAACAGGATTTAGATCATTTGACGCATTGGGAAAGCTGACGCTTATGAATTCCGCGGCCATGGGAGCTCCTTTGTGTTCTCGAATGTTGGTAAAAGCTAAAGCCCGGCTCGCAAATGAGGAAGACAGGTCTTTCTATTTCTATGGATATTATAGAAAATATTGCCTGACTACAGAGGCGCTCTAGAACCTCAGATCGAAGATTGCTTCAGAGACGTGTCGAGACTCGCGGGCGTCCAACCCAATGCGGGCGCGACAGTCGTTGCCAGATCACTAAGCAGACGAATATTGTCGGAAAGGCAAAAGGCTGGCGGCAAGAACAGTACGAGTTCATCGGCTGCAGCCAAGCCTGGATCGTTAAAGACTGCCTCTATGACCTCATCCGCTGAGCCCTGAAAAACAGGAGAAATCTGTGCTCTGGAAGGTGCGCTGGCAGGCGCAAGCGCACCCTTGGGCCGCGAGGCGGCAATGCCCACCGTTCGGCGCTCAAGATCGTAGGCCGCATATTTTTCCCGCAATTCAGGCGTCGTGCCGACCAGAATGGAGGCTGCGACAGCGACTGGCGGCGGCGGTGTCTTCCACAAGCGCAGCCAGTGGGTGCGGTACGCCTCGATGATGCGGGCCTGATAGTGCCCAAAGCTCTCGCCTTCGTCATAACCGTGCAGAACCGTACCGGATATAAGGCCGATACCGAGTTCAGCCGCCTGAACAGCAGAATCGATGCTGGCAGACCCTTGCCGGATGCGACTGCACAATGTCGGACTGTGCGGCGTCACGCGCAACTCTGCGCCGACTGGCACCCCGTTGTTCTTCTCGGTGACGGTGTGCAGAACATCTCCTGATATAGCTGACAGGAAGCGCGATTGACGACGTTTGGCCTCTGTTCGAGAGTCGGTATCGACGTCACCGAAAACAGCGTCGAACGCGCCATTGGCACCGGTCGAAATCGCAAGTTCAAGCCGCCCGTCAATCAATAGGTCTGTCGTCGCAGCCGCCTCCGCCAGCAGAATTGGGTCCTGATAGCGCATGGGAATGACGGCCGAACCAAGCGTGATGTTGTGTGTGTGCTGGCCGACAGCTGCGAAAAACGGAAGCGGGGAGGAAAGATAGTGGTCGAAATGCCGCTGATAGGCCCATCCCGACTGGTATCCCAGACGTTCTGCCTGTTTGAACAGCTCGATGCCCTCCCGCAGCCCATGGGCCGGTCCATCTTCGTCATTGAACGAAACACGCGTATTGAACCCCAATCGCTGTTTCGGTCGAAACGAAACCGGAAGCTCTGCGGAAGGGGCTGCGATATTCATCCGATATGTTCCTTGCGTTGAACGCGTTGGATCGCGCGCTTTGAGCCATTGACCTCGGCAATCCCGGAGGGGATGGAATCCAGCAGTGAGGCCGTGTAGTCGTGCTGTGGATTGGCGAAGATGTCCGACAAGCTTCCATGCTCGACAATGCGACCCCGCTGCATGACGGAGACCGTATGTGCAAGCTGGCGAACGAGTGCGAGATCATGGGACACGAAGACATAGGTCAGGCCCAATTTTGCCTGGAGCGACAGCAACACCTCGACAATGTCGGCCTGCACGCTGACATCAAGTGCCGAGGTTGGTTCATCCAGCACGATGACGTCCGGCCTCAAAACGAGCGCGCGCGCGATTGCCACCCGTTGACGTTGCCCACCCGACAAAGCTGACGGCTTGCGTTCCAGCAGGTTTTCGCTCAATCCCACATTGGCGATCGCTTCCTTGACCGCCTCGGAGCGCTCATTTGGCGTCCCGATCTTGAAGCGGTCCAGTGGTTCGCGAATGAGCTGCTCGACCTTCCAGGCAGGATCAAGCGAGGTGAAGGGATTCTGATAGACCAGTTGCAGGTGCCGCCAGACGGATCGAAGATCCGAGCGGCTCTTGCTGCTGACGACATCTTCGCCAACGGTGATCGAACCGGCTTCCGGCTCTTCAAGCCCAAGCAGAAGGCGTATCGTCGTCGTCTTGCCCGAGCCGGACTCGCCAACAAGCGCGTGAGTCGTACCTGCGGGGACGCTGAAGGAGATATCGTCCACGGCTGTCAGAATGTTGCCGTCAACCGTGAAGCTCTTGGTGACACCGTTGACCGAAATTTTCGCAGGTTTCTTTTGCGTGTTCTGCTTGAAACCCGGGTCGCGCAGCTTTGCGTAGCGGTTTGGATTAAGAGCTGGCACGTCACCGTGAAGCTTCTTTGCGTAAAGAGAGTTGGGGGACGAAAAGACAGTGGATGTCTTGCCGGCTTCCTGGATGACACCGTTTTTGAGGACGACCAGGCTGTCAGCACGTTCTGCGGCAATGGCAAGATCATGCGTAATCAGCAGGAGGCTGATGTTCAGCTCTTCCTGCAACCGTGAAAGCAGATCGAGGATACGTTTCTGAATGGTCACATCGAGCGCGGAGGTTGGCTCATCGGCAACCAGAAGGGCAGGGCGGGGCAAAATCGCAAGCGCAATCAGAACACGTTGCAGCATTCCGCCAGAAAGCTGATGCGGATAGGAATCATACGCACGTTGAGGATTGTCGAGGCCGACCTTGGCAAAGGTCTCCAAAATGAGCGCCTTGCGAACCGCCGGATTGACCTCATCCGTCAGGGCCGCGGCTTCAAGCGCCTGAGAGCCGATGGTGCGGACAGGATTGAGGGAATTGCCTGGATCCTGCGGGACAAACCCAATCTCCCGGCCGCGATACGGCCTG
Organism: Agrobacterium rosae; assembly: GCF_002915175.1. Lineage (GTDB taxonomy): Bacteria > Pseudomonadota > Alphaproteobacteria > Rhizobiales > Rhizobiaceae > Agrobacterium > Agrobacterium rosae. The sequence continues at coordinate 19,643 of NZ_NXEJ01000015.1, forward strand.
AAGCGCCTTTCGGGAAGAGCGAGTATATCCTGTCTGTCGAACACCACCTTGCCCGTTGCGGCTGCGCCATTGGGGAGGAGCCGTAGAACCGCTTTTGCGATCGTGGACTTACCCGAGCCCGATTCACCGATGAGGGCCAGGCTTTCGCCGCGCCGGATTTCAAAGCCGACATTGTGAACGACCTCTTGTTGACCATAAGAAACGCCAAGATTTTCCACCGTCAGGAGCGGTGTTGCGGGTCGTGATGACGGAAGCCGAGTTTCAGTTTCGATCTCGGTGGGCGCTATCAGTGCGATTTGCGAAGCCATCGGCTGATCCTGTTGACAGAGAGGACGGTCACGATCGTAACGAACGCGGGCGCATAAACGAGCCAGGGCCATTTGAGGTAGTCTTTGCCGATAGAGATCAGCAGGCCCCAGTCGGAGGAGGGTGGCGGGTCGCCATAGCCGAGGAAAGCCAGGCTTGCGATGACGAGGATGGACTCGCCGAATTGCAACACGGCAAGCGGCAGCATCGAGCGCGATGCATTGGGCAGCACATGCCTCAGAACGATAAAGCGACGCGAACCGCCGAGTAAAAATGACGCCTCGACAAAGGTCGCTTGGCGGGTCTTGATGACTTCGGAGCGGGCCACCCGCGCAAAGAAGGCGATGGCCGAAATCCCCGTTGCGATTGCCGCATTGATTGTTTCAAAGCCGATGGCCGTGACGATGATGACGGCAAGCAGAAATTTCGGGATCGACAGCAGCACATCGACAAGTCGGGCAAAGACGACGTCGATCCACCCACCGAAGAAACCGGCAAGCAGTCCGATCAGGCCGCCAATCACCACACCAATCACCACGGCGACCAGTGCGCTCGATACGGATGACGCGGTGCCGTAAACGACACGCGTGTAGAGGTCACGTCCCAGATGGTCCGTGCCGAACCAGTGGGCCAGGCTTGGTCCAAGCAGTTTGTCAGCCGGGATACCATTGACCGGGCTGTGGCTGGTAAAGAATTGCGGCGCAATCGACCACGCAACGACGATGGCGATGACCGCAAAGGCGACCGCAACCGTTGGCGTGATATTCAAGGATTTGATCCTGTCAAAAAAGCTTTCGCCAGAAACCGGACTAGAGATGAGGCTCATGGCTTTGCTCCTGTCCCCAGAGGAAGACTTGCGTCATCGGCGATGGACTGGCGACGCTTGGCGCCAATGATGATTTTCACGCGTGGGTCGAGCAATGGATAGAGAAGATCGGCGATCAGATTTACGACCACGAAGACGACGGCACCGAGCGAGACAATCGCCTGAAGAACCGGTAGATCCTGCGTGCTCACAGAGCGTTGCACCAGACTACCAATTCCCGTGCGCCCGAAGACGGTTTCAGTGATCAGCGAATTGCCGAGAAGCTCACCCACCGTGAGTGCAATGACCGTGACGACCGGAAGCGAAGCGGGCTTGAGAAGATGGGTGGCAAAGAGCCGCCTCGGCCCAATGCCGCGGCTGCGCGCCACCGCTGCGTAATCCTGCTCGGCCTCATGATCGAGATTGGCAATCAGAACTTCCGCAATCTGCGCGGAAAAAGGAATGCCGATCGTGATGGCGGCAAAGAAGGTTGCCCAAAAACTGTCCGGCTCGATCACCCGGAACAGTCTCAGCTGAAATCCGAAAAGATGGATCAGGAACAGGCCGATGACAAAGTTTGGTGTCGACAAGAAAAGTGAGGGAAAGGCCCGAAGCAAGCCTTGCCCATATTTCTTCGGCACAACCTGCGTACCATAGGCAACAGTAAAGGCCAGGATCAGGGCAACCGTTAAGCCTGATGCCGCCAGAACGAGAGTCGATGGCAGAACCTCGGCAATCAAGGTTGAGACGGGCCGATTTGAGCGCATCGACATGCCGAGATCGCCGGTAAGAAATGACGATAGAGAGTGCCAAAGCTGTACGATGACCGGTTGATCCAACCCTTGCGCAGCGATGATCTCGGCAATTTCCTGTTCGGTAAAGCCGTTTTGCGGGTTGCGCAAAACGCTGGTAATCGGGTCGCCAGGCAAAATGCTGACGACCACGAAGGTGAAGATATAGGCCAGAAGGATGACGACAATCGCTTGGCCGAGCCGTTTTGCGGCGTAGGTTAGGTAAGCATTGCTCATGCCGTCACCTCCTTGAGTTTATTCATGAGTTGCGTCTCACTCGGCAATGTAAGCCGTGTAGTAGCTGGCATAGGCTACGCCGTTATAGACTTCGCCCTTGAGGTTTGGAGACTGCACATAGATACGCTGGACGATCTGTGTGCGCGGAATGAAATAACCCTGCTCCAGAACATATTTCTGCAAATTCTCGAGCAGGGGCTTGCGCTCCTCCACGGAGCCGGCACCGGCAATCTTGTCGCGCAAATCGTTCAGGGTTGCGTCACGCTCATCCAGAGCAAACCAGTTCTCACCATTATTGGCGTTCGTCAGGATGCTTGCGACGGTGCCGGCATCGATGAAACTGCGCGTGACTTCGTAGGTCGGCACTGCTGCACCGCCGAACTTGACCTTTTCGCCAAACGTGACGACGTCGTAAGTGCGAATATTGACCTTCCAGCCAAGTTTTCCGAGCTGTTGTGCAATAAGTTCATCGACGGATTTCGACGTGGCCAGATAGGGGTTGGAATGGATCGTTAACTCCAGCGGCTTGCCGTCTTTGACACGAACGCCATCCGCGCCCTTCACCCATCCTGCTTCATCCAGAAGCTTTTCCGACTTATCCGGGCTGTAAGCCAAGAGGTCACTGTGGTCTGTCGCGCCAGGCACGTTGCTCTGGATGAAGGACTTTGCGAGTTGCCAGTCCGGCGTATAGACGGTGTCGATAATTTCCTGGCGATTTATGCCGGACTGAAGAGCTTGGCGCACCTTCACGTCGTCATAGGGTTGCAGCTTGGTATTGACGGCCCAACCATTGACGAAACCGAGATAACGTGGCGTCACAACGGTAAACCCTTCCTCCTTCAGCGACTTCAACTCCTGGGGAGAGGCATTATAAGCCACATCCGCCTGACCGGACTGGACGGAAGCCACGCGAAGTGACGGCTCCGACACGAGTTTGTAGGTGATGGTATCGAGATAGGCCGGACCCGTGTGGCCAACGGCGGACGGACCCCAATTGTAATCCTTGCGCTTGACCAGGGTGACGTGGTCACCCTCCTTCCAGGATTCAACGACATAGGGGCCACTGCCGGCTGTCTTGCTGAGATCAGCCTGCACGCTTGCGGGCTGGGCAATCGTCTTGGGAGAGATCAGGATTGAGCCATGGTAGCCAAGCGTTGGTATGAAGCCAAGCGTCGGCTTTTTGAAGAACACCTTCACCGTGGTGGCGTCGATGGCCTCGGCGCGGTCATAGGTTTTCGGGAAAAGGCCGATGGGGTTGATGCCCTCGTTTTTTCGGCCCGCATACCAGATGTTCAGATTGGCAACCACGGCCTTTGCATCCAGGGGTTCGCCGTCCGAAAACGTCACGCCGCTCTTCAAATGAAGGGTGAATTCCGTGGCAGCGTCATTTTGCTCCCACTTCTCGGCGATCCACGGGCTGGCTTTACCTTCGGAGTCCACATAGAGGAGCTTGTCTGCGACATGGCCCCAGACGTGTCCTTGAAAACTGGATATGGCGCTGTTGTTGGGGATCCAGGTGTCGCCGAGGGAATCGATCAGGAATGTTATGTCGCCGCCGTCATGCGGGCCGTCTGCCGCCTGAACTGCGAGCGGAGCTGCTGCGGATAGGAAGAGCGCTGCCGAGGCGGCGATAAATGCCGTAAAAAGCAGCTTGCGTCGGGAAAAAGAGCGTTTTGGGAAGAGTCTGACCATGATGCAATCCTGAGTGAAAATAGAAATTCTCGTTATGTTTGGCTTCTTCAGCGCATCGCAGCCACGCGTCGACGATGTCCGCCGCGTTGCGCTGGCGAGCTGTGGAAGCTTTCGAATGTTGGAAAGGGAGCGCCGCTAGGGCTGGTGAAGGTCTATCGGAACTCGCCAGCTCGTGGAGCGCACCCGCTTCTACATAATCCGGTCATGACGCAGTCCCTTGCGTTAGAGCTGTTTATCTTGACCTCTAACCTAGCAGTCGCGCGGCAGAGAGAAAGACTAGTTGTTCTTTTTCTATGGAATTAGGGGATTAATTTATCGCAATTTTCGCCGCTGTTTGGATTGGTGTTTCAGTACTGTCTTGAACTGGCGTCGGCTACGCCATGCAACCTGAACGTCGGGCCACCAGTTCGTCGTCGCGCTCCGCAAATGTCATGGCCTCGAAAATCCTCACCTCGGGAAGATCGTCTGTGTAACGTTCGATCTGAACCCTCGTAATTTGCCCGGTCGAGCCCTGGGCAAGTTTCGAGGTGCCGATGTCATGGGTGAGGATATTGGGATTACCGTGGACACACATGGTCTTCTCCGCTGCCGGATCGCTTGGCTCGAACCATGCGCCCGTCGCAAGCTGCATGACACCAGGCATGACATCCTCGCTAAGCACCGCCCCTGCCAGGCAGCTGCCGCGTCCGTTAAAAAGCCTCACGATGTCGCCAGCGGAAATCCCGCGCTGGGCTGCATCTTGCGGGTTGATACGAACCGGCTCGCGGTTACTGATCTTGGTCGAGCGGCTGAAATCGCCAAAATCGAGCTGGCTGTGCAGCCGTTGATGAGGCTGATTGCAGACGACGTAAAGCGGATGAAGATCGGTCTCACCAGATACCTCACTTCGTACGGGGTACCAGCGTGGATGACCCGCGCAGTCGTCATAGCCGAAGCTTTCGACAGTCTTCGAGAAAATTTCGATCCTGCCGGAAGGCGTTGGCAGTGGCGTTGTCTCAGGATCTAGCCGGAAGGCGTTTGCGGGACCTCCATCCTCGGATTTCGTCGGAAGAACAAGCTCGCCGCGCTGCCAGAACGTTTCAAAGTCCGGCGCGTCCTGCCCCTGGGCTTCCAGTGCAGACCGGGTCGTTTCATAAAGAAAGGCAAGCCATTCCCGGCTGTTACGCCCTTCGGTGAAAGCATCGAAATGGCCGAGTTGCCGCGCAATACTGGCAAATATGTCATAATCGTCACGCGCTTCACCGACGGGCTCTATCAGACGCTTCATCGCGATCATAAGGGAATCACGGTCGGCTGCACCGATGTCGTCGCGCTCCAGGGTGGTCGTGGCGGGTAGCACGATGTCAGCATGTCTGGCTGTCGAGGTCCAGGCGGACTCATGAACGATGATCGTCTCGGGGCGCTTGAACGCAGCTCTGAGCCGATTGATATCCTGATGATGATGGAATGGATTGCCGCCAGCCCAGTAGACGAGGCGGATGTCCGGATAGCGCAGGGCATGTCCGTTGTAATGGAGCTCACCGCCGGGATCGAGCAGCATGTCCGCAATGCGCGCGCAGGGTATGTAGTCCGGCACCGGATTTTTAAACTGGCTAAGCGTGGGCAAGGGGACCGCCAGCAGTTTCTTGCCAATATTGCCAAGCGCGCCGAGAGAGTAGGAGAAGCCGCCCCCATCAAGCCCGATCTGGCCGAGCATGGCTGCAAGCACAATTCCCGTCCAGACCGGCTGCTCGCCATAATCAGCCCGCTGAAGGGAGTGGCTGACAGTGATCAGCGTTCTGTTGCTTGCCATCCTCCGCGCGAGATTACAGATCGTCTCGGGATCGATGCCGCAGATCGTCGCGGCCCATTCCGGGCTTTTGGGCTGACCATCCTCTTCGCCGGAGAGATATTTTTCGAACCTATCATATCCAACTGTGTAGCGCTGCAGAAATGCTTGATCATGCAATCCCTCTGAGACGAGGCATTGGGCGAGCCCAAGCATGAGCGCGACGTCGGTGCCGGGTTTGATCGGTAGCCATTCCGCTTTCAATTCTGTGGGAAAATCATCCCTCAAGGGGCTAACGGATATGAAGTGCGCGCCCCTTTGAGCCGCGCCGCCCAGTTTCTGCCGGACCGTGTGCTGGCTGATACCGCCGCCATGGACATCGGCGTTCTTGATGGCCATTCCGCCGAAGGCCAGGACAAGGCCCGTGCTGCGTTCTATCGCGTCCCAGGTCACGCTTTTTCGGTCAAAGCTGTCGTAGGGTCCAAGGACATGCGGGATGATAACCATCGCCGCCCCGGAACTGTAGGTGTTGACGGAACGCACATAGCCGCCAAGGACGTTCAAAAAGCGATGGATCTGGCTTTGGGCATGGTGAAATCGGCCCGCGCTTGACCAGCCATAGGAACCACCGAAAACAGATGCCGGGCCGTGCGTCTGATAGACCCGGCTGAGTTCAGCGGAGACGATCCTCTCTGCTTCTTCCCATGACACCTCGACGAATTCGTCCGCACCGCGTTTTTGCGCGTGGTCACTATTTCCTTCCAGCCATCCGCGTCTGATGGCTGGGCACCTGATACGCACGGGACTGTCTGCGACAGCAGGGAGATTGCCGAGCAAGGGCGAGGGGTGCGGATCGTTGTCATGCGGCCGGATCTCCAACCGGCCACCGACGACACGCCCGGAGAAAGCGCCCCAGTGAGAACTGTGGGGTTTAAAGGAATTCATTATCACCCTCACAATCGCATATGTTCAGCTCGTCTCGTCTTAGGATCAAGCGGCGAGCTTTTCGCCCTTGAGATGACGCTCGAGGAAAGGAAGGCTATCCTGCCCCCAATAAAGTTCACTCTCGTAGCGATAGGTTGGCACGCCGAACACACCTGCGGCCTTTGCCGCCTCGTAGCCGGCCTTGCGGATCGCCTCCGTGGCTTCACTCTGAGCACGGTCTTCCAATGCAGGGCCATCGAAACCCGCGGCATTTGCAATCTTGCGACGGACTTCCAAGCTGCCAATGTCTTCGCCACGCAACCAGAACGCTTCCTGAAGCGCCAAGGTCAGTTTGAGCCAATCATCGCCAGTCTCGATTGCCGCCACGACCAAAGCCCCTGCCGGTCCCGGATCGGACAAGCTCGCCCGGTTGTCGAAGTTCAGCACCTTGCCACGCAATGCGGCCCAGCGCTTGAGATCTTTGGTCCAATACGCGCGGCGAACCTCCGGGCGGTTGCGTGAATAGATGCCGCCATTTTCCTCGATCAGCGGAATGACATGAGGCCGTATCGTCGCGTCGTACTGGTTCGCCAGGTCGGCAAATGGCTCAAGCCCGATGAACGCCCAGGGCGAACCGATGCTGAAGAAATAATCGATCGTCTTTGTCATTATGCTTGCTTTCGGTTGGGTTGATGGATGGGAGATGCCGCATCGAAAACGAACAGCGCGCAGTCACGCGCAACGAGCACGGCGTTTGGATCCCGTCCGACGGCGACCGTTGCCAGGGCTCCTTCGTAGAGAAGCGAAAGATGGGCGGCGGCTAGATCGTTCGTGTTTGCCGATTTCGCCAGAACCGCGGCAAAAACGTCCCTCACCATGGTCTTGTGAAGGCGGGCCACGGACGAAACTTTTTCGGAATCTCCATGCTCGGCAACCGCCAGAGCAAAGGCGCAACCCCGGAAGTCCGGGCTGTCCGCCTTTTCGTAAAGCCGCTCGAATATTGATCCGATCTGCTTTCTGGGAGATGTGGCGGCGGATAGCACTTCATGCAGCGACTGGATCACGCGCTCGTGGCGCGCCTGCAAATAGGCGGCGACGAGGTGGTCTTTCGATGGGAAGTGCCGATAAAGCGTCGCTTTGGCGACCTTGGCTTCCTCAATGATGCGATCGATGCCGACAGCCCGGATGCCTTCTCGGTAGAAGAGGGTCCCGGCTGCGGAGAGGATATGGTCTGATATGGCTTCTTTCATTGCATCGCTTCAAACTATCTTATCAAAATCTTGGTTGGTCGCGTCATGCCCCGACACTCAGATGAGGTTGGGACGGATCTTCCTCGTCCAGCAGTGAAAAGATCGCCTCCAAGCGGAGCGGTTCTGTAAATGCGCCCTTCTGGGCAAGTACACCGGCGAGCGTTTGAACGGCCTTATTATAGGGCGATGCAATGCCATGAAGACGACCAAGAAGTACGATTTCGCCATTGAGGAAGTCGACTTCGCTGGACGCGCCGCGCGTAAAACTTTGCCAGGTCGATTGCTGACCAGGCACGATGCCGCTGTCGGGTGCGATGCGCCAGTGACTGATGTCTATTGTTCGCTCCGAAGGTGCTGCAAACGAATAGCCTGCGGCGGATAGAACCAACCGAGCTTCTTCCACGATGGCCGTGCTGAGCGTTTCGCGCAACGGCTCCGGGCCGTCAAACAATTCCAGCACGTTGCGGACGTTGTGCAGCAGCTTGGCCGCCTTCCAGCGGCTTATATCGCCAGTCGCCTCTGCGAGATAGCCAGCGCTGGTCAGATCGGCTGCTATCTGCTGGCTGTCTTTATCGTGTCCCTTCGGAAAACGACCCAACGTCACGATTCCCGGCTGCGGCACGCCTCCAACGACAACGGTTCCGGTCTCCGTAAACCTTGCAGGCGTCAATATGCTCGCCCCATAAACATTTGCGAACGTTCTTAGCGCAACAGACTCTGTAGATAGCCCATTTTGGAAGGTTACGATGGGAAGGATTGCCGATGCTGGAGATTTCGATCCTGAGACACTTCTCCAAGACCAGAAGGCAAGTGCGCTTGCGGCGTCCTGCGATTTAACGGTCAGCAGCAGAATGTCATTTGCAGTCAGGTCCTGCGGATCAGAAAGATCGAATGCGTTAAGCGTTATCTGCCGCGTACCCTCCGGCCTTCGGTAGTTTAGGCCATGTTGCGTGATATGAGCGATCTGATCACCCCGCCCGACCAAAACATAGTCGATTCCAGACAGGGCAAATTGAGCTGCCAAGCTCGCGCCAACCGCACCAGCCCCAATGATAACATAACGTGCCATATGTCGTTCTTCGCCTTATTCGGATTGCGCGCGATGTTTGATTCCGCGTTCATTCTTTCACGATAGACATCCAGCAAGGAAGACCGGTCGTTCTATTTATATAAACTTAGTAGAAATTTGTTTCAGTTAAGCCGATTTCCCCGAACTCCGTCACCTCCAATGGTTTCATCATTGGAGTACACGTCCCAACAAGTCAAAGCCGACGCCGCCAGATGAACCGCAGCGGGTTTGCTGGAGACCGTTTGGTTTAAGTCATGCGGCCATGGCTGTTTCGTTCAGTATGGCAAAGTATCGTTCTTCGGCCTTGGCGGGTGGAGTGTTTCCGATGGGCACCAGAAGGGGGCGGTTTTAAACCAGTCGACCCATTCCAGCGTGGCGAACTACACGGCTTCGAAGTTGCGCCATGGTCCCCGTCGATGAGCCAGACCCGCGATGGGAGGTCTGGTTTCGGTGAAAATCGTCAGGCACTCCGCCACCGTCAGGCTGCCTTCGTCATTCAAAACGGCGAGGACTTTCAGTCGATCGCCCAGCGCCAGTTGGACGCTGCCGTAGCGCAAGAGGTCTCGCGCGTACTGAAGCCGCGGACCGTCGTAGATTTCCTCCGGGGAAAGCAACCGATACTGTAGGCCAACCTGGTCGGCCGATTTCTCAATCGAAGGCGCATCGCAGGGCAGTAGTCTGTCCGGCGCATCCATCAGAACCCGGTAGCCGTCGCTGTCGAATACAATAAAGTCAGGAACATGCGCAGTTCTCCAAGCTCCAGTGACAACGACATGCAACGCCATGGAGGGATTAAGATCGAGAATGCAGGCGACATCGCGAGATGGCTGGGATCAGTAGATGGCAGGCCCGTCACATTTGATGGAAGCCGCGGGTGCAAACGACCTGATAGATGCATTGCTACGGCTCGAGCGAAGCGACTTCGCGCGCTGTGCGACACCCTTTTCGAAACCTCATGGAAAACGGTTGATCGTCGCGGCAGGCGGGGATCAACGTATTCGTGTGAGGCGGGACATGTTTTGCATGTGAGAACGATTAGGGAACAAATAATCGGGGGTCAACTGCCTCTTGGAAAATTTAAATGATTTCGATAGCGGCCACCGGCACCTGACTTAGCAGAAGCGTGAACGGACAAATCTGTGGAACTTAGGGATGAAGACCCGCTGAATAAACAATGTTCATTTCGCAAACGGAATCGTTTCGTCCCGTTCGCGAGTGCCTGGTGGAAGGCCTCTCCGGTCGTCGCCAGCCACCATTTCGCGGGTAGAGTAAGTCAAGTTTACCCAAAAACGATCCCACATCGGGGAGCGTACTCCGGCGCGATATCCTGCGTGCTCGCTTAAAGCCTTGTCGCGCCAACGGTCGGCGATCACGGGAGGCATGAGTGCGAAAAACATCGTATCGCCGTCCGTCGCATCGATTGACAGCAGGGCCTTGCCACTGTCGTGGATGGTCTGCTCAAGCTCCTCCGTGGCGAGGGCATATTGTGACCAGACGAGATCATGATAAGCGCTTATCGGTCCCGGAGGTTGTTCTCCAACTATCAGAGGGCCAAAAACGGTATTTGCGAGCGGACCTAACGTGGTCTTGTCTATGACGCCGCCTTCCTGCCAGATCGAGAAAATTTCACTGGTGTACTTATCTTCGACCGAGTGGAGCTTTCCCGCGTTGTCTAGCAGATTGACCGTGGCGAGAAATAACCGATGCCGCGAAGAATAATCCTCCACGCCGTAAAATCCGACGGTCTCCATATCCCCGGGCGGGTTGACCGCCATCTCCCGCACCCGCCTAATGATTTCGGGGTCATCTCCAGAGAAATCGGACGCGAAGGCGATGATATCGGCATAATCCTCTGATGGCATTTGGGCTCCCGCAATTTGCGCTGTGGAAAGGATGCAGAGTAGGGCGGCGATCGTGGAGGTGTACTGCGCTAACATCTTTGGATAGCTAATCACCTTCGCTGAACCCTTTTCGAGGTAAATTGTCTCTGAGGTGGCGCGCCGTTCCTGACACAGTATCGGTCACCGATGCGCAGTGCGGTTCTTCAAAATCTTCGTCTGAGCACATCTACTGGTGCTGGCTCAAAGATCGGGTTTCTGTTTTCGCTCCCACGCATTTCCATCGAAACGAAAAATATCTTTCTGGCCGACCACCCAAAGCGCATCGTTGGAAGCCTCTGAATGAAAAATATAATCGCCGTGCATTTCAGGCATTCTAGGGGTGAAGCGACGGAGGTCGGAAGACGCCTTATCTATTTCGAATAGACCACCTGGGCGAACGCTGGATGGTAGAACGAGGTTTCCACGGTAAGGCCGAACCATATGGAAAAGATTAAGCTGACTTCGAAGACTGACTGGCGTGAAACCGCGAGCGTTGCTTCCATGTAGTAACACACCCTCGCGGCCACATATCCAAACGCTGTCCTCATTCTCGATGTAGATGCCCGTCAACGCAGTTTCTTCGAGATGCACTTTCAATTCGTGCAGGGCTGTACCGTCCCAGAAAAACAATACGGGTTTTGTGCCGTCCACACCGCAGGCATATACCGAATTTGTGTTTTGGCCTGCGACATCATGCAGCGAGATATTTCTCGGTCTTTGGCTTCGAGAATCCATGAGCCATTGGAGAAAGCCGGGATCGGTCGTGGGTGGCGCGGTTCGGCTGATCCTAGCATGCGCCTCAGGATCAAAAAGGATAGTATCCGTCAACAACCGCCAATCTTTGTCACCGCGAACATAAATTTGCCCTCCGTTTCCGGAGGCGAATAGCGTCTCGTTGACCCAAGCTATTGATAGAAGTCTACCGTAACCCTTCGAACCGTCTATCCAGGTCCCTGCGCCAACAATCCGCTCGGCCGTAGCGCCTGTAAAAACGTCTACAACCACTTCACCCTCGGCAGACAACACAATGCAGTCGTCCGGCTTGTTAGAGGGGATGATTTTCTCAACGTGTAAATCCATCTCCCGTGCTTTCCAACGCGCTGCGCCGCCCGCCTCTGAGTAACGCCATACGACGGACTTTGGCTCGTAGACATCTGCATTAGACTTCACCGAAGAAACAACGATCGAATTCCCGCTTAGAACACAGGCTCTGGTAAGCTCAATTCGTTCAACATCAATATCGGTCATTTCTGGCGCCTGCCATTTGAGAGAGTCTGATGGTCCAAGTTTTCTTCCGCATCCCCTCATCTGCCTAATCGGCTCAGTTCTGCGTGGAAACCAACAGCCGGGGGGCCCATTCTTCGTAACGATCTTCGAAACCTCCGTCGTGATCCATAGCGTCGGCGCTCCGATCTGTCGCTTCTCACATCAGAAGCCAGTTCTAGTTCTCCGTCCCCTTGAATTCGCGCTCGAGAAGCTCCTGAGGTACTTCCACTGCCTTCCAATCGTTACCGTCGAACGTTTGGATGCCGTGTTTGGAGTCGAAGTAGTACAGTACGTCGCCCACCGCTTGCACCTTAAGAGGCGTTGGAATGCTCTTGTTAATGTTCGGGTCAAGGACGGGTTTGAGTGGGGTAAGTATGTGTCCGTCGAACCAGTGCAGAGCATAGTCCGAGGCAATGACCATCCGATCACGGAATTTAGTGATCGAACGCAGGTTCTCATCGTTCCCCTTAAATGAAATGTCCTGAAATCCGTCGCGGGCGTTGCCGACGAGAATCACGCCGTTGTTTCCGACTGCCCAAACTCGATCATTGTTCTCGATCAGAATATCCGAAAGAACTGCCGGCTCAGAATAAAATTTCCCCGAACGCGGCGTTGCCACAACGCGCCATTCATTGCCGTCCCAGTGATGGAGGCGACCTTCGTTTACGCGTGTCTGGCCTTCCTTCGTGGACTCCTCTAGGTCAAGCGCCTCTTCGTAGCGTCCTTCTTTAATCAGTTCACTTCGCCGTTTTTCCTCCTCGTCCGTCAGGCCTCTAGTGGAATTTTCCGGAAAGTAGACAACACTCATGTACATATCGGTGTCGGTGGTGCCACGTACCGTGCCGAAAGCTAGGTATTCAAAGCCCTCAGGCGCTGAAGGCAGCTTCTCCCGATGAAACCACTCCGTCTTTTCTCCGACGATACGATAGAGTTGGGAATGATAACCAGTTACCAAGATTACATCATCAACGAGGGTTGCCGAGTTAATGTATCCTAACCCGGTCGCATCCTCGGAATACACACCAGCACCCATAATCTTCATGTGTTGAGAAGTTTTGCCCGGCCAAATCGTATAAACATCCCCTTCGTCACTAACAGCGTAAATAACGGGACGACCTTCGCTATCGAGTTTTCCGGTCAAGCCGTCGATCTTGCGAGGGACGTCCGCCCGTGACCAAGGCTGTTTGAAGTTCCCCTCATATGTCAGGATGTAAGAGTAGGAATCGTCGCTGTCGTTTTCACTAAATACGGCACAGAACGTGTCACTGTCGAATGCAATTGCCGCGTCTAATCGAATTATCTTATCCAATGTGGCCACTCCTCACTTCAGTAACTCCCCGCTTGTAATCTATCTATTACGTCTTGTCCTCCTGGCAACTGCGGAGGCCGAATAGTCGTTCTACCGGGCTGCTTCTCATTTTTTCCCACTTGGGCCATCGCCGCCAGCTTTGCCATTCTCTTGCACTTTTCCGGTAATTCGGGAACGCGATCTATCGCCTTGTTGACCTCTCCTCTAATTTCACCAAGTGGTGCCGTTCCCTGTGGTCTATAGCGTAGGCCGAGCGCTGAGAGTGCGGGATTAAGGGACTTATGGACTGCGTCATCATCGGTTCGGTGCATTCCGGTCGTGAGACAAATTGCCTGTCCTTCGTTGTAAGTCGGAGAATTCTTGATACGCCCAGCTTTGGAATTCTTTTCCGCCTCATTGGAAGGCGCGTTGCCAATGCGATATACCATGTCGGGTATGATGTGGTGGGCTTCACCGGGGCAGACCATTTTAACGTATTTGTAAGGCCCAACGACACATGGCCATTCGTCCTTGTTCGAAGTGTCGATCCGCACTCCCTCTTTCAGAGCGGTCGCCAACCGTCTCGATCGATCAATCTTCAGATGTTGCTCGAGATATTTCCGTTCCTGTTCGATGTAATTTTCGTTAGGACTGCTGAACGGGTCATTGTAGGCATCGTATATATGTGTCGAAATACGCTGCTTCGTTGCGTCGTACAGAGCTTTTTCCTCTGTACCAAGCGGACTTATTCCCTCCAGAGCCCTGCTAGCGGCATTGTCCGCTAAAATTGCTGTGTCCAGATCAGGCGTTCCACCGCTCGTAATGAGCGCCATAGGTGCAGCCACGCTGCCCAAAACCCTGCCGAAAATTCCAAGCCTCTGTAAAATCGTGCTGGTCCCCGACGGCGGCGGCGTCGGAATCTTAGGTAGCGAACTAGGTTTCGCAGGATTATCGCGCATCAGTTCTCTAAGAAGCCGTTGGCCTTCCGGCGAGCTTGTGTCCAACGCGACCTCGATTGGCTTTGGCTGCGCTCTCAAAGACCCTCTTATTGGATCATTCTCTTTCGGGGGATCGAAGGTCTGGGTGCTGCGGACGAAAATCGCCTCGCCCTCGGTGTTCTTGTTGTTCATGTAGAAGCGGTCGAGGTGACGGATGACGTGGGAGCCTTCGGCTCGGACCTGATCGGCGTGACCGATAGGCTCACAGATGTTCTCGACTGTGCCCGACTTTCGGCCTTTCCTAATACCCGGCGCGTCGCCATGCACGTGCGTCGTGCAGGAGCGCATGACCATGGCTTTCTTGCGCGTGAAGCGGACTGACGGTGTGTAGTTCTTGTCATGACCGCAAAAATCTACGACCGGGTACGGAATGGGGACCACTGAGGAGCCGACGGGGGTCAAACATACATCGGGTGCCAGCGATACAATCCGGGCCTCGTCGATGTCACGCAGGCCCTCACGTGGTTTATTCGTTGTCCAAGGGTCAGGATACAGCGGCTCACGGACGTAGTTGTCACGCGGGATGCTCATGCCATCTCTCCCTCATTGACCTTGGCAGTCTCGACTTCCGGCGGTCTGAGCCGAACACGTGTCAAAGTGAGGGTCGTCTCGCCTGCGTCTGGCAATGGAAACCTCGCCCGCCAGGTCAGCAGGACCCGCCCATCGTCGCGCCAGTCGAACTGGACACCATCGAGTTCCAGCACGTGCCAGTCGTCTCGATCCTCGCGAGCGCAATGAACGCCGAGCGTGAGACCGGGCAACCTGCCTCGGGCGACCGAGTGGTGAGGATGCAAGTTTGAGAGCTCATATGCTTCATCACCGCGAAGATACGGAGCCGCGATCAGGTCGGGATGTGCGGATTGCCAGAAGCGGCGATCGAAATCGCGCGGCAAGAAGGGGTGACGTTTTTCCACCCAGTCGTCGTCGTAGGTTCCTGAATACTGTTGCCGCGAACGCCACCACGGCGACATGAGCCCGAGGCCTTGTGGCTCCGGCGTTTGCCGCCAGTCCAGCGGCTCATCGGGTGCGGTGATCTGAGGCGCGGGTACGGGATGGGTGTCGGAAGGCATATCAAGGTTGACGATGCCGCATCCGAGCGGGTTCCTGCGTTCAACGTCAACAGGTGTGTCCGTTGCGATATCGCCCGTGCCCGGAATCGCGCCTCCATAGGCATTGCGCCAGCAGACGCTGACGCTCCTTGCTGGTTCGGGTTCCGTCAGCGTCCAGTCTGCGATAACGCGTTTTGGCTCCTTCGCGGAAAACCCGGCCCACTTCTCCTTGACCACAGGCTCCAAGAAGCGTGGCCCGGAAACGTCGATCTCCTTGAACACCTGTCCCAGTTTCAACGAAGCTCGCCATGACGGCTCAGGCTCTCCCGAGGGAGACCAGGCCTTACCGAGAAACGTGACGTCCGTTCCAGGTTTGTCGGGGGTAAGATCGCTCTGGCGAAGAAGGACGGTTTGATGCGGATCGCCCTCGTAGGCGTCCTCCCACTGGAAGCTTTCCTGCTCCTCGGCGATCTCAAGCATACCGTCCTGAACATGCATGAATGTCGCGCGGACGGAGACGACACAATCCAGTTCGCCCTCGGTGTCGAACTGGCGAAAGGCCATGGCGGGAAACGGAAGTCGATTATCAAGCTCCACGGGCCAGCCCCTTCATCAGTTCAGATCGATGGGTTTGCCGCGAAGCTGGAAATGATCCGTGGCCACGAAATTGAACGTCTTGCCGAGGATGATGACTTCGCCGTTGGACTTCATGATGAACTTGGAA
>NZ_NXEJ01000016.1 GCF_002915175.1 Agrobacterium rosae
CGTCAACAATCGCAAGCTGACCGACTTTGCCGAATACTGGTACAAGGCAGCCGACCGGTTGATCCGCGATAGCTTTATCGAAACGCCGACCCAGTTCATCGTTCACTCACGTCGTGAGGTGAACACGCAGCTGAAGGAAGGTCAATACTTCTTTTCGGACATCCGCAAGGAAGGCATCGTCCTTTACGAGCTGGATGACGAGCCATTGGCTGAGCCGAAGCCGCTCACTGCGGAAGAGCGGTTGAGGGTTGCTCGGGAGCATTTTGAGGAACGGCTCCCTAATTCTCGCCGATCACTGAAGACTGCAATGTTTCAGCTTTCAAATTCCGAGGCTGACGTTAAGTGGCGAAAAGACGCCGCGTTTGCGTTACATCAAGCACTTGAGCAGGCTTATTCTTGTGTCTTGTTGACTGTGACCAACTATGGTCCGCCGTCGCATAACATCAAGTTTTTGCGCTCGCTCGCTGAGGAGCAGGACCTCCGCTTGGTGGAGGCGTTTCCGCGTGATCAACATCGGGAACGGGCCTGGTTTAACACGATCAACGAAGCCTATGTAAAGGCTCGGTATTCCAAACATTTCGAGATCAGCGAGGAAGCGCTCGTCTGGCTCGGTGAACGAACAGCGCATCTTCTCGAATTGGTCAAACACGTTTGCGAAGAGCATCTGCTAAAGCTTGAAGAGGATGCGCATGGAAGAGCCTCTCACGCAGATGGACGATAATGCTGGTTGAACTGTCTCCCAAAGACAGGCTGCGAGCGGCAAGACGGATTTTGTTTTCGAGCGACGATGATGTCATGGTCTGCAGCTTTTGCGGCCAAAGCAGAAATCACGGCGGAGACATCCGTACCATGCTTGCTTCACGCGCCGCGGCCTGATCAAATCGTGGGTGGACACCCGCTTGCTTAAACACAAGTCCGGGTATATACCCGTGAACCATGTCGAACGATACGTGCCACTGCATCCTGTTGCGCAAGGCGACCCGGAAGGTCTCGTCCTATTATGACGAGGCGCTGGCTCCGCTGGGCGTCAATATCGGCCAGTTCAGCCTGCTCAGAAACATCCGTAGGATGGAGCCGGTATCGCTGACCGATCTGGCGCATAAGGTGGAACTTGACCGCTCAACCGTCGGCCGCAATGCCAAGGTTCTGGAACGGTTGGAGTTGATCGCTATCGGACACGGGGAAGACCAGCGCGAGGCAGTGCTGATGATCGCAGAGAAAGGTCGCGAGATACTGGATAAGGGTGCTCCCCTCTGGGATGGCGTGCAGGACGACATAGAGGCCCGCCTCGGGCGCGAGAAGGCGCGGCAACTTCAGGAACTCCTCGCAGAACTCTGATTTTTTGAAACGGATACGGGTTTCCACACGCAAATGCGGGTAGCTACCCTTAATATCACTGTATCACAGCGGCATACGCAGGGATCACCAATGATATCGACAGGCGTTGCCGGCTGGATGGCGGCGAGAAAACTTCATTACGGATGGGTCGTCGCCGCGACCACCTTCCTGACCATGCTGGCAACCGCCGGGGCCATGGGCTCGGCCGGCGTGATGATCCAGCCGCTTCATCAGGAATTCGGCTGGGATATCGCCGACATCTCCACCGCCATGGCCGTGCGCCTTGTCCTGTTCGGGCTGCTCGGACCATTCGCCGCCGCCTTCATGAACCATTTCGGCATCCGTCAGGTCGTCTCCACCGCGCTCGGTATGATCGTGTTCGGCATCGTCGCCTCCTTTTTCATGACTGAAGTCTGGCAGTTGCTGCTGCTCTGGGGTGTCGTCATCGGTGTCGGCACTGGGATGACCGCTCTGGTGCTCGGTGCCACCGTGGCCACCCGCTGGTTTTCGAAACGCCGCGGCCTCGTCATCGGCCTGATGACGGCTAGCAATGCCACGGGCCAGCTGGTGTTCCTACCGCTTCTGGCAGCACTCACTGAAGCATACGGCTGGCGCACGGCGCTGACCATGACGGTTGCCGTGCTGGCCATCGCCTTCACACTCGTGCTGCTGCTGATGCGCGACCACCCCGCCGATGTCGGCCTGCCTGCCTATGGCGAAACCACCATATCCAAGCCGCCAAAGCATGATCATAAGCTCCTGACCACGCTCGGATCCCCACTCGTTACCCTGAAGAGCGTTTCTGGAAGTCCGGTCTTCTGGGTCCTTTTCGGTAACTTTTTTATCTGCGGCCTCTCCACCAATGGGCTGATCCAGACGCACTGGATCTCCATCTGCGGCGATTTCGGCATGGCCGCCGTCACCGCCGCTGGCACGCTTGCCGTCATTGGCATCTTCGATTTCGTCGGCACGATCTTTGCCGGCTGGCTCTCAGACCGATACGACAACCGCATCCTGCTTTTCTGGTTTTACGGACTACGTGGCCTGTCGCTGATCTACCTGTCATTCTCCGGCTTCAGCACCATAGAGTTGTCCGTCTTCGCCATCTTCTACGGCCTCGACTGGGTGGCGACAGTCCCGCCGACAGTCAAACTCGCAGCGGAAAACTTCGGACGCGAAAAGGCCGGCCTCATCTTCGGCTGGGTGTTTGCCGGCCACCAGTTCGGTGCGGCGACCGCGGCCTTCGGTGCAGGCTGGTTCAAGAGCGATTACGACACCTACATGCCGGCCCTGCAGATTGCAGGCGTCATGTGCTTGCTCGCCGCTGTCGCCGTCATGCTGCTGAAAAAGCCAGGCGCTGCCGCGATGGCTCCACAGGCCGCCTGATCTGGTTCCGCTGGAAATAGAAGAAGTCCGTGCGGGGCGGGCTTCTTCTTGTCATTCGAACCGGCAGCAGTTCGTTAAGCCGCGCGTCGGTTCTGCCAGGTAGTGGGGAGGTTTCGGTAACGACAGGTGGATCGGCCAGCGTTCGCTGGATGACGACAGCCGTAGAAATTACGTGTATCGGTTGTGTGGTGATGCTGTTGGATCACAGAGAAAATCAAAGCGCTAATTTTGGTACTTTTTGTTCCGCCGAGACTTGAAAAGTCGGATGCGTGCGGCATTTTTCAACCATGAGCCTGACGACAGATTTCATTGGTGACCTTGTTCGAGATGCCAATCGCATCGACCGTCTCGATGCGTTTCAAAAGCGTCGGATGTTGGAGCGTGCCGTCGCAACGATCAAGGATTTGCGCGAAGCGGTCGGTATTCCAAACGGCCCCGGCCGTGATGTCGTGCTTGATATTCACACGACCGCATTATCCGTCGAGCGAGGATGGCGCGATGACAGCCAGGTTCGAGACACATTTCTTCTCGCTGCTGGCATGATCAGGGACCTGTACATCGTTCTGGATAGTGGGACGACGGTGTCCCTGGTCTGAGATAGTCCGGTTTGTTGCGTTTATGACTCAGACACCAGGTTCCTGTCATCTCATACCTCATCGTCGTCTTGCGCCACTATGCCGGTTCGCAGGAAATTCAAGTTGCAGCGACTGAAAACCTACCGGGTGTTGTACTGCCATCCATGTCGGTTCTCGGTCGGACCGACTTCATCCCTGACCGGCGGGAAGGCGTGCCGTTCGGATTTCACCGGGTCTTTGCGCGACTGGTTGCGGCAAACGCGGGATCGGTTGGTGTGGAGGGGCATCCCCAACTGCTTTGCGCCAATTGTGTACGCTTGCGTGAGAGCAACCCACCGACCTTCAGATGCTCAGATTGTCACCCGCGTTTCGTTCCAATTAAGGGGTCGACCATCCGCGGATCGGATAACAAGCCGTGCGATTGGCATACCGGTCTCTTGATCCACCAGTGATGAACGTTCTTCGCCGTCGGCGAACAAGAAATCTTCGCCCCACTGCCGGAGTGCAACGATGACTGGGAACAGCCCGCGTCCCTTTGCGGTAAGGACATATTCCCGGTAGGCAGTTCCATCCGATGCTGGTGCGGTCTCAAAAATTCCGCGGCTTACCAGCTCACGAAGCCGAGTGGTCAATACGCCCCTGCTGATGCCGAGCCCGTTCTGGAACTCACCGAACCGGCGCTTGCCATCGAAAGCATCGCGGATGATCAGGAGCGACCACCAGTCTCCGATTGCATCGAGAGAACGCGCCACCGGACAACCGGAATTCCACAGGCTCACACGTTTCACCATCAGTCACATCCTCCGTCCTTCAGAAACTGGTTCTATTTTAGAACTAGAAGTGCGGTGAGCCAAGTGGTCTGGGAGTGGACCGAAAACACGATCACAAGGGCCGCCAAATGGAAAAGAAAACAAACAATGCTGCGCCAGGAGTGGAGGTGGAGGGATTGTCGGGAGTGCAGACCCTGATCGTTGCCGCCGCAGCCGGTCTGAGTGTCGCGAACATCTACTACGCACAGCCTTTGCTTGACCTGATGGCGCATGATCTTGGAATACCGGCAGCCACTGTCGGCCTCATCGTGATGGTGACGCAGGTCGGTTACTGCTTGGGGTTGATCTTCATCGTCCCGATTTGCGATCTCATCGACCGTCGTAAGCTCATCATTGCTCAGGGATTGTTGTTGGGGATCGCTCTCGTGACTGTCGGGACGGCAGGAACGAGCGCGATGTTGCTGACAGGCATGGGTGCGGTCGGCTTGTCGGCTGTTCTCGTACAGACACTTGTTGCTCAGGCAGCGGCTTTAGCCACTCCTGCCCAGCGGGGTAGGGTCGTCGGCATGGTTACCAGCGGAATCGTAACAGGCATTCTTGCCGCTCGATCATTTTCAGGAGCGATTGCAGATATCGGCGGATGGCGGGCGGTGTATTTGATCTCTGCCTCTATTGCACTTGTGATGGTCATCGTTCTCATGTCGATGCTGCCGCGCCAATATGCGAAACAGAACATGGAGACCTATACCCATGCTTTACTCTCTATTCCAACGATGTTTCTCCGGGAGCGGAGCTTGCTGTATCGAGGCGTGCTTGCACTTTTGATTTTTGCTGCCTTCAGCACCTTCTGGACTGCGCTTGTCCTTCCGCTCAGCGCCCCACCATTTTCCTATTCACATACGAGGATAGGCCTGTTTGGACTGGTTGGACTGGCGGGAGCGATTGCCGCAACATGCGCTGGAAGACTTGCGGACAGGGGGCACGGTCGATGGACAACAGGGTTTTCTCTGGCGATCCTGCTGTCATCCTGGGGACTTATCGCTCTCCTTCCGGTTTCGATGATGCTGCTGCTTGTAGGCGTCGTCTTGATGGACCTGGCGGTACAGGCAGTCCACGTCACTAATCTCAGCGCCATCGTGGCTTTCAACCCGCAAAAAAGCGGCCGGTTGATCGGAGGCTACATGGTCTTTTACTCGGTTGGCAGCGCCGTCGGCGCTATTGCCGCCACGACGATCTACTCAAGGTTCGGCTGGATGGGGATTTCTCTCGTCGGGGCCGCGTTCAGTGCAATTGCGCTGGCATTATGGATCAAAAGCGAGATATCGGAGAGGACCAATTAAGCACCACGCTTCATCCAGTACAATCGTCAATGACGGGTTTGGGCCATAAGAAGCGATGCGGTTCTGACTGGTTCGTGCTACTGGCGTCCGCGTGTTGACAGTAGCACCGATCCTCGGGAACAGCATCCGGGGTCTACATTAGGAAAGATGAAGCGTTGGCCCGCAAGAATAGAGATGAGTTGGCTTCATGGGACGAGCCTAAGCCAGAGCCCGTGTTCTGTCAGATGTGCGAGCGCGTCATCCCGGATGATCAGAGGGACGAGCATCATCTCGTTCCCAAGAGTAAGGGTGGAAAGAAAACCGTCTGCCTGCACCGTATCTGTCACGACCAGATACATTCGATCTTCACCGATGCCCAACTCGCCAAGAAGTTTTCCACGATCGAGGCCATCTTGGAAGATCCTGCGGTGCAGACATTTGTCAACTGGGTCAGGAACAAGCCTTCGGGTTTTTCAGATACTGCAAAGGAATCACGGCAGTCATTCCGTCGAGGCCGCTAACTCTAACAGGCGAGTTTCTCGGTTAAAAGCGAATGCGGCCATGGGGGCAACGCGTTTAAAAAAACGGATATTGACATTTACAACAGGTGCTTTTGATGTCGAGGTTCGCCTATGAAAGCGCCGGGTGTTGTCGCGGTCACCTGCCTGAACGCACAGGAAAACGCGGCGGTGCTTGAGAAGCCTGCGTCGCTCGCCACTTCGGCGATTGCCTTGCCCAGGGCAAGCTGCTCCATGGCTTTTACGATCCGCGCCCGTTGCCTCCAGGCTTTGAGCGTCATTCCGGTCTCCATCGGAAACAGACGGCTTGCTGTCCGAACCGAGGTTGCGGCTCGCGATGCCAACTCGTTCAAATCCATGCGATTGCGATGATCGCCAAGAGCGATCTCAGCTACCCGCTTTGCGACAGCGTTGCTGGGGATTGGAAGGTAGGTGGGTGCATCTGACACTGCGCTCAATTCAAGGAGTATCAGCCTCACGACAAGTTCTGCTTTAACCGACGACGCATCGTCTTCGACGGCCGCGGCAAGCAGTGACTGGAGTAACGGTGTGACCTTGGATGCGAAGGCGCGATCCGGGAAATTTGGAGGAGCCCAGGTTGCGATTGCAGTTGGTTGCCACTGCACCATCCAAAGCTCGGCATCAGTTATGATATCCAGGCGATGGGGAACACCTGCCGGAATCCATGCCGCAAGCTGAGGAGGCACGAGCCAGACACCTTCGTCTGTATGAAGCTGGATCATACCAGACGCAGCATAGGTGAGTTGCGCTTCATCATGACTATGTAACGGCAGGGCTGAACCGCTTGGTTTGATCATGCGATGGACATTGAAAGGTGGGTGCATCTGGAATGGCCTGTCTGCGATGCCGATTGGCATCACATCGAGAAACTACGCCTTTATTAGAGAGTAGGTCAATATTTAGGAGACGTGAAGATGAGAGCCGCTATTATCCGGGAGTACGGGTCCAATGATGTGGTGGAGATCGCTGAGGTCGATCGGCCCCAGCCAGGGGTTGGTGAGGTCTTGGTGAAGGTTCACGCGGCAGGCGTGAACCCGATTGACTGGAAAATTCGTGGGGGCATGGGCCAGCGCATGGGAATGACCCTGCCGATCCACCTCGGAAGCGAATTTGTCGGCACGATTGAAAAGCTTGGTGTTGGCGTCGACAACTTCCAGCAGGGTGATACCATCTTCGGTATGGTACACACCGGTGCCTTTGCAGACTATGCGGTTGCCAAAGCAATCAATGTCGTGCGTACGCCTGATAATATCGACGTCATTCATGCAGCGGCCCTCCCACTTGCAGGCTCCACTGCGTGGCAGGCGCTTTTCGATGAAGCAGGACTTTCCGCCGGACAACGTCTTCTCATCACAAACAGTTCGGGCGGGGTCGGTTCTCTTGGCGTTCAGTTCGCCAAGGCCTGCGGGGCGCATGTCACAGCGGTAGCGTCGGGTCGCAACGAAGACTTCGTTCGGGCTCTCGGTGCCGACGAGTTCATCGACTATACAACCCGACCCTTTGAAGACGCGGCACGCGAGGTCGATATCGTCCTCGACACAATGGGAGGAGAGACATTTCAACGGGCTTTCGAGACACTCAGGAAGGGCGGTTTCATGGTTACGGTCGTAGCCTTCCCCAACGACGAAGCAGAGCGCTATGGGGTCAGCGTAAAGCGATCGTTCACCGTTCCGAACGCGCGTAATCTGGTCTCGATCGCTGAACTGGTCGAGGCTGGCAAAGTGGTAGCACACGTCGATACGGTTCTGCCGTTGGCAGAGATCAGGCAGGCACTTACGCTATCTCAGGCTGGTCGCGCCCGTGGCAAGATCGTTCTCACCCCAGCAGATTAGCTCCACCCATTCTTCAGGCCTTTCCTTACCCTGATCACGGTTTGTGGCAAAATAGACGGCGAACGGCGGTGCAACGGCTGGGTGGCTCTCAAGCAATCACAATTCAACCTGCTTGAGATGCTTTCAGATAGATTTATCGAACACTTCTGCCTCAGTTTGAGAAGTGAAAGTGAATGTGATCCGTTCACTGTCATCGTTCTGGCGAATGCCAACTGCAGTCACAATCAAGCGAGCAATCTCATCCTGTGCATCACTGCCTGATCGCGACGAGTTCACCGTTTTCTCGATGGCTTGTGCGAAGACTTCGCTGATGACACCAAGACGCATATTGTGTCTCATGATGATATCCCGGTCCTCGATGATCGCCGTCTGTTCGGCTTTCGTGATTCCGGCATTGTCCATTGCCGTTATCGTAGCGTTTGTCGCGAGCCTGATCGGACCCTCGTTAAGCCAGCGATCCACCATCTGATGGAACTGGCGCATACGCGCAGCGGGAATTATTTTCTCTACGGTGAAAGACATCTGCGTTCCTTTGTCGGCTTCCATGCGTGCTTTACACACCCCCAAAGAAAAGGGACAGGCTATCGCAACATTAAAAATTTGATCGAGCAAGGTGTATGGAGGTGGGCGACAAGGCCCTGAATATTGAAGGGGCACATATATCCGGTAAATATTGGCATAGAGTTGCACTGAGGCATCGGCCTCCGAAATCTCTCGTTGACAGTGTTCGTCGCGCCGTAACAGGCGCGTTCAGTTCCTTGATAGTGGTGGTCTCCAGCTCGAGCACGGCAGCAATGCTTTTAATATCAAATGCGTTCTGCAAATTCAGACGGTGTTTGGACGTGTCTTCTCTCGCTAGCGTGTCGTCAAAAGCTCCGCTAAGTCGTAAGTGTTAAAATGCAAGGGGCAGCTATGGGCGATGTCGACAGAAAGCATGCGGAACGATTGATGCAGAAGGCTGGGTTAGATGCACTCGCTCTGTTTCAACCCGAGGCCTTTCGATACGTGGTCGGCGCATCAGCCGGTGTGGCGACGATGTGGGGCAGGGCTGGGGGAGCCGTCGCACTCGTGCCAGCCGATGCATCTGCGCGCCTGGGAGCTGTTGTCAGCGACCATGCTGCGGGTTATATCGTTGAGAAGGTACCCGCTGTTGACCTTCGTATTCACCGCATCTGGATCGACACGGTCGATATGGCTGGTGCCGAAGCGGTTGCCGATATCGATGCCCTTTATAATAGCAGCGGTGTAACAGGACCAAGGCCGGAGACTTTCGACCGTGTAGCAAGTTTCAATCTGCTTTTTGATCTGTTGAAAGAGCGCAACCTTGCCGGCGGCAGAATCGGTGTCGATCTCGAATTCATGCCAGCCGCTGACTTTGAAGCGTTGAAGCGGGCGGTGCCGAAGGTTCAGTGGGTGGATGGTTCAGAGGTTTTGCGCCGATTGCGGGCCGTCAAGACGCCAGTCGAAATCGAACGATTGCGCAAGGCTGCAACTGCTGCGGAGGGCGGCCTTGCACGAATGGTTCAGAACATTCGGCCCGGCGCTTACTTATCCGAACTCTCCGCGGAGTGGAAGATCGGCGCGCAAGACGCAGCGAAAGCAAACGGGTTTTCTTTAAGCGGACACTGGGATTTCATTTCGGTTGGTCCAAACTTGTCGGATATGTCGGCCGTAGTCGCACCGGGCGTCCTGATCAAGGCCGACGTCGGCACACTGGTCGATGGATATTCGTCTGACAGCGCGCGGACCTTCTCATATGGTCCACCATCCCGGCTGGCTCAGGACATCTTCAAAGCGCTGGAAGCTGCGTTTGCCGCAGGCCTAGAAGAGATCAAGCCAGGCAATAACTTCGGCGCGGTCCATCAAGCCATGCTGTCTTCCATGCACCGTGATGGTTTTGGCGAATATTATCGCGGTCATTTCGGCCACTCGGTTGGTGGGAGCGTTGGGATAGAGGAGTGGCCGTTCTTTTCTGCAGGAAATCCGGAAGTCATCGAGCCCAATATGGTTGTGGCGCTCGAAGCCCCTTTTTATGGACAGAATTTTGGAGCGCTTATGGTTGAGGACCAATTTCTTGTTACCTCAACAGGATTGGATTGCATGAACAGCATGCCACGTGGATTGCGGGACGTCGCGGGTGACACGCAGAACCAATCGTAACGAACTCAAAAAAAACACCGGACCTACAGTCGACCAAACTTTTTCGCCGTCCAGTATCAGCCTGTCAGCAATCCTCATTTGGTGCCACTCGTCCTGATATATATAATATATAAAAAGCGAGTTTCGGAAAAACAATTGCAAAGGTTTGAAAATTCTATCCACCCGCGGCGCGTCGCCGGAGAAAATCCTTCAGGCCATCGATGCGCTTCTAGCCGCAGATCTCGATTTCATAAACGGGCGCTGGCGCGGTTTTGAAATTCTCACCGGTCATGGGCTCGATGGGCTTCAGCGCGGACGCCGCTCAGTAATCCAGTCCCGGATCTGGTACCTGTGCGAACTCTTCAATGAAGCGGCGAAGCGTCCGCGGGTCTCCCAGGCGCAACTGCGTGGATTGAGACATGAACGCGTAAGAGGCTCATCCATGTTGATGTAATTACATTTGCTCAGAAGCGATAAATATTGGTGGGATCTCTATAAGCGATCCCATCGTCATGCCTTTGTCTATAACGTCGAAGACGGCATCCAACATCCCTTGAACATCTTGCCGAACCATCTCGATCTCGTCCCCCAGCAAGGCGGCAAAGGGGTCCCAGTCGAAACAGCCGATGATCGGTGTGCGGTCCTTGTAGTACCCTGATCGCTTGATCCAGCGCATAACGCCTTCCAGTGAAATCGTTGAGTTCACGAACATTCCAACAGGTAGCGGATCACCGGAGCGTGCAAGTGCTTGAAGGGAACTCTCGGCCTTCTCCGGGGCGTAACCGGATGCAAGAATATGAGTGTCGTCGACTGGAATGCCGATATCGTGGTGAGCCGCGCGAAAACCGCGAACGCGCTCCGTGGTATTGTGGTCACTGCCGCGACCGCCGATGAAGAGGAGGGGTTGGGCTGAGCCCAGCTTGCGTTTGCTATTGGCGAGAATTCGCCGGGTCAGTTCGTATGCTCCACCGAAGTTGTCGGAAATGATCGATGGTGCCTTGCTGCCGGGAAGGTCGAGATTGACACTCCGCGCGCCTGCCTGATTGCAAAGATCGCTGATGCGGTCGGGGTCAGTTGCTCCCGTCGAGACCAGCCATTCGACCTGATACGACAAAAGGGTTTGGGCCGCTTCGATCTCAAGCGCAGGATCGCGCCGTGTGCAGGTGATGATTGGAAACAGGCCGCGCTCTCGCGCCATCGTCTCAAACGTTTCAACAATGGATCCAAAATAGCGATTGTCGTATTTTGGCACGATCATGCCGATGATATGCGACTTCTCTCGACGCAGCAGGCTGGCCTGCATGTTCACCGCATAGCCCTGTTCCTTCGCGATCTGCGTGATCTTCTCGGCCAGACTGCTGCTGATCCTGCGTTTCTTCCAGGTACCATTGAGCACAGCGCTGACTGCACTGGCGGACGTCTGCGCAAGTGTGGCCAAATCGTAGATTGTGGTCTTTTTCGTCGGTTTGTCCTGATTCACACATTCCTCCACTTCCAAACATAGCCTTGACATCAATCCGGTAAAGGAGCAATCTGCTTCATCGATTGAGCAAAGCTGCGCAATCGATGTTATTGGTTGACTGTGGAGGGTCGGCCGGGAGGCATCCGAGTTGGTTTCCAGTTTATTTTTGCGCCGGGATACACCCGACAGCAATTGATCGACAGTTCTGCTGCTTGCGGCATAAACGGAAGAAGCTTGGAGAAACCGGACCGCGTCTCTCGGTAACAATTTTGAATTCAAGAGGAGGAGACTATGAGACTTCGTTCAATGATGTTGGTGTCAGCTGCTGCTGGTGCAATGTTTGCGGGATCGGCTTCCGCGCAGGAGGCGGCTACCGTCGCGTTCCTAATGCCCGATCAGGCTTCGACACGATATGAAAACCACGACTATCCGGGCTTCAAAGCCGAAATGGCAAAGCTCTGCGCAAAGTGCACGCTGATCTATCAGAATGCCAATGGCGATGCAGCACTTCAGCAGCAGCAGTTTAACTCCGTGATCGCCCAGGGCGCGAAGGTGATTGTGCTCGACCCCGTCGATTCCGCAGCCGCCGCGGCACTCGTCGAAATCGCCCAGTCCCAGGAGGTCAAGGTGATTGCCTATGACCGTCCCATCCCTGCAAAGCCAGCTGACTACTATGTTTCGTTCGACAATCAGGGGATAGGCCAAGCAATTGCCAAGTCTCTCGTCGCGCATCTAAAGGCGAGCGGTGTTCCCGCTGGGGCAGGCGTTCTCCAGATCAACGGTTCACCCACGGATGCGGCCGCTGGCCTGATCCGCGATGGCGTGCATCTCGGCCTGAAGGATTCGGGCTACAAAACGCTGGCCGAATTCGACACGCCCGAATGGGCTCCGCCTAAAGCTCAGGAATGGGCTGCGGGCCAGATCACCCGCTTCGGTGCCGACATCAAGGGCGTGGTTGCAGCCAATGACGGCACGGGCGGCGGCGCGATTGCCGCCTTCAAGGCCGCTGGCGTCAATCCGGTTCCGCCTGTGACAGGTAATGACGCGACCATCGCGGCGTTGCAACTGGTCATTTCCGGTGACCAATACAACACGATCTCCAAGCCTTCGGAAATCGTTGCGGCTGCAGCGGCCAAAGTGGCGGTCCAGTTCCTGAAAGGCGAGAAGCCTGAGGCCAAGACCTCTCTTTACGATACACCCTCCGAGCTATTCGTCCCCGCTGTTGTCACGGCGGAAAACATAAAGGCGGAAATCTTCGACAAGAAGATTCAGACCGTCCAGGAAGTTTGCACCGGCGAATACGCCGCTGGCTGCAAGAAGCTTGGCATCACGCAGTAATCGTCCTCAGTTGCCCGATCGGACATCCTTGTCCGGTCGGACATGTCAGCGAACCAACAAAGAGCCTGATCTCATGGTGCAGACACACACAATCGTCCCGGAGAAGGGGAGCACACTTCTCAGACTGAGCAAAATTTCGAAAAAATTTGGTGCGGTGTCGGCACTGACCGATATCGACCTGGAGGTGCGGGCCGGCGAGGTCGTTGCGCTGGTTGGTGATAATGGTGCGGGCAAATCTACCCTGGTCAAGGTTTTGGCTGGCGTTCACCAGCCGACCTCAGGCACGATCGAATTTTGCGGTCAGGAGGTCTCTCTCGATAGTCCCAGCCGCGCGCTCGAACTTGGTATAGCCACCGTTTTTCAGGATTTGGCCCTATGCGAAAATCTCGATGTCGTTGCCAATCTTTTCCTCGGCCATGAAATGTCGCCGTGGAACCTAGACGAAGTCGCCATGGAAGTTCGCGCCTGGACGCTGCTCAAGGAGCTTGCTGCGCGCATTCCATCCGTGCGGGAACCTATTGCCTCGCTATCCGGCGGGCAGCGCCAGACGGTTGCGATTGCGCGGTCGCTGCTGCTTGATCCCAAAATCATCATGCTAGACGAGCCGACAGCCGCGCTTGGCGTTGCCCAGACGGCCGAGGTGTTGAACCTAATCGAGCGGGTGCGCGATCGTGGCCTCGGTGTCATCATCATCAGCCACAACATGGAAGATGTTCGCGCCGTCGCCGATCGCATCGTCGTGCTGCGGCTCGGTCGAAACAACGGCGTC
The DNA here is from genome assembly GCF_002915175.1 of Agrobacterium rosae. Classification (GTDB taxonomy): domain Bacteria; phylum Pseudomonadota; class Alphaproteobacteria; order Rhizobiales; family Rhizobiaceae; genus Agrobacterium; species Agrobacterium rosae. Next base: position 13,468 of record NZ_NXEJ01000016.1, read on the forward strand.
TTCGAACCCGACGCTTCCAATCAGGAGCTTGTCGCATCCATCACTGGTGCGACCGAAAACTCGGTGTCACGCCGCAATGAGCGCAAAACCGGACACACGGAAACGACCGGGAGCCCCTTATGAGCCAGAATATGTCCAACGATCCGTCCAGCAAGACGTCAGCTCTCGACCGCAGCGATGTTCGCGTCGAGCATGATGACGGCATAGCGGGAATGGTCCGCGGTTTCTTCAACCGCGTGCGCTCTGGCGACCTCGGCATGCTGCCGGTGGCCATCGGTCTGATTGTCATCTCGACAGTGTTCAGCATCCTCAATCCGGTCTTTCTGGCTCCGAACAACCTGGTCAACCTGCTGTTTGATTGCGCTACGGTCGGTATCATTTCGCTTGGCATCGTCTGTGTGCTCTTGCTCGGAGAGATCGACCTGTCCGTCGGCTCGATGAGTGGCCTGTCGTCCGCGATCATTGGCGTGCTGTGGGTAAACACCGGCTTGCCAATCACCGTCGCGATTTTCGCAGCTCTGGTGTTTGGCGCGCTGGTCGGCGCTCTTTATTCCGTCATGTATAACCGCCTGGGCATGCCGAGTTTCGTGGCGACACTTGCAGGCCTGCTCGCCTTGCTCGGCTTACAGCTCTACATCCTTGGCCCGACGGGCAGCATCAATCTTCCCTATGCCTCGCCACTGGTACGTTTCGGTCAGATTTTGGTGATGCCAGACTGGCTGTCCTATGCGCTGGCTCTCATGCCAGGCTTGGTGTTGGTCGTCACCGGCTACCTCGTTCGTCAGCGCCGTCTAGCGGTCAATTTGTCGGCACAGCCGCTCAGCAGCTTGGTGATCAAGGCTATCGTGCTGACGGTGATTTTTGAATTCGCTGTCTACTATCTGAACCTTGGCCGCGGCGTACCCTACATGTTCGGCCTTTTCGTCGCATTGGCCGTCATCCTCAATTACGCACTGACCAAGACCCAATGGGGCCGGTCGATGTTTGCCGTCGGTGGCAACAGGGAGGCGGCCCGTCGCTCCGGCATCAATGTCCGCCGTATCTATATGAGCGCGTTCATGCTGTGCTCGACACTGGGTGCGCTCGGCGGCGTGCTGTCTGCTTCGCGGCTGGCCTCGTCCAGCCAGCAGGCCGGTACCGGCGACGTCAACCTGAATGCAATCGCGGCAGCCGTTATCGGCGGCACCAGCCTTTTCGGTGGGCGCGGTAGTGCTTATTCGGCACTGCTAGGCATCATCGTCATCCAGGCCATTTCCAATGGTCTGACCTTGCTCAACCTCAACTCATCGCTGCGCTACATGATAACCGGGGCAGTCCTTGCCATCGCCGTCATTGTCGACTCGCTAGCACGTCGGTCCCGCGTCAGCCATGGCCGCGCCTAATACCATACTGGAGAAACTCTGATGACTGAACTCATGAAGGGCAAGGTTGCCGCTATTACGGGTGCCGCATCGGGCATCGGCCTGGAATGCGCCCGCACTCTGCTCGCCGAAGGCGCGACCGTCGTGTTGATCGACCGCGCCAAGGACAAATTAGAGGCTCTGTGTGCTGAACTTGGGGACAAAGCCAAGCCATTGGTGGTTGATCTGCTGAATGGGCCTGAAGTCTCTGCCATGCTGCCACGTATTTTGGACGTCGCCGGCGGGCTCGATATTTTTCACGCCAATGCCGGTGCGTATGTCGGCGGACCGGTGGCTGAAGGCGATCCGGATGCATGGGACCGGATGCTGAACCTCAATATCAATGCCGCCTTCCGTTCGGTGCATGCGGTGCTCCCGCACATGATTGCCCAAAAGTCAGGCGACATCCTGTTTACCAGTTCGATTGCCGGTGTCGTGCCCGTTGTTTGGGAGCCGATCTATACCGCATCGAAATTCGCGGTTCAGGCATTCGTGCATTCCACCCGTCGTCAGGTCGCGCCGCATGGCGTGCGTGTTGGCGCAGTGCTGCCCGGTCCAGTGGTTACGGCATTGATCGATGACTGGCCGAAGGCCAAGCTGGAGGATGCTCTTGCCAATGGCAGCCTGATGCAGCCGAAGGAAGTGGCAGACGCTGTCCTCTTCATGCTCTCGAGGCCGCGCAATATTACCATCCGCGATCTCGTCATCTTGCCCAACAGCGTCGATCTTTGATCGGCGTCAACGGTCATCTTTCGATCCTCACGACGTTTAAGAGCCAGAGAAAATGAACAATACAGCGAACCCCACCATGTCAGGCTACGTTATCGGCATCGATGTCGGGACTGGAAGCGCGCGCGCTGGCCTTTTCGATCTGGATGGCCAAATGCTGGCAGTGGCCAAGCAAAACATTTCGCTGTTTCGCGAAGCTGGTGCGATCGTTGAACAGTCGAGCGCTGAAATATGGGATGCCGTATGCTATGTCGTGCGGGAGGTGGTGAGCATCAGTGGCGTCGATCCGGCCGCCGTCATCGGTTTGGGTTTCGATGCGACCTGCTCGCTTGTCGTGTTGGGTGAGGGTGGACGTCCTCTGCCCGTGGGGCCTTCCGAAGACGAGAACCGCGATATCATCGTCTGGATGGATCACCGCGCCGTTGGTCAGGCAGAACGGATCAATGCCTTGGGGCATGACGTGCTGCGTTATGTCGGCGGCCGGATATCGCCGGAGATGGAGACGCCGAAGCTGCTGTGGCTGAAGGAAAATCGCCCCCAAACCTTCGATGCAGCATGGCAGTTCTTCGATCTCGCCGACTTCCTGACCTGGAAAGCAGCGGGTGATCTCGCCCGGTCGACCTGCACCGTCACGTGCAAGTGGACCTATCTGGCGCATGAAAATCGGTGGGACCCGAGTTATTTCGAGAAGATCGGCCTTGGAACACTGGCCGAGGAAAAATTTGCCCGCATCGGCACCACCATCGTTGAGCCGGGAACACCGCTTGGCCAAGGCTTGTCGAAGGACTCTGCGAAGGCCATGGGACTATTGCCGGGGACGGCCGTTGCGGCTGGCATGATCGACGCCCATGCCGGTGGCATCGGAACCGCAGGTGTTGATGGCAGTCCCGAGAGCAATCTCGCCTATGTCTTCGGAACATCTTCCTGCACCATGACCTCGACAACGGAGCCAGTTTTCGTGCCAGGGGTCTGGGGACCTTATTTCTCTGCCATGGTTCCAGGCATGTGGCTCAACGAAGGCGGACAGAGCGCTGCAGGCGCTGCAATCGAACGGTTGCTCTCGTTCCATCCAGCAACTGCGGAGGCGCAGGTAAAGGCTTCAAGCCAAGGAGTGCCGCTGCCGGTCCTGATTGCCGATGAGGCCGTCGCACGCTCAGTCAGCGCGTCAGATGTCGTTCACCTTGCGCTAGGGCTACACGTCGTTCCCGAATTTCTCGGCAACCGCGCGCCCTTTGCCGATCCGCACGCGCGTGCGGTAATCGCGGGCCTTGGCATGGATCGTGACTTCGAAAGCCTCGTGGCACTTTACGTCGCCGGACTTTGCGGCGTCGGATATGGCCTGCGGCAAATCATCGAGGTTCAGGCAGAAGCAGGCGCGAATGTAGAGCGCGTTGTCATAAGCGGAGGTGCCGGTCAGCACGATTTGGTCCGTCAGGTTCTGGCTGATGCCTGCGGCAAATCTGTCGTCGCCACGGTATCGGAAGAACCGGTGCTCCTTGGTTCTGCTATCCTCGGTGCTGTTGCCAGCGGGGCTTTCTCGGATGCACGTTCAGCGATGACAAGTCTTTGCCGTGTTGCGAAAATCTACACCCCAGCAGGAGGCGATTTGGCAGCAATTCATGCCAAACGTTACGCTGCATTTAGTTCGTTTCAAGACTTGGGCCGAAGCTTTCGAGAATCTTAAGCCGTCTGAAACGCCTTGCGGTTTCCTTTTTCAGACGCATAAAGCCGCCGAGGTTTCACTTCAGACGGGGCTGACTGCTAGCTCGTTTAAGTGGTAGAGACAAGAATAAGAAATCAATGTTTGCGGCAGCTCCCAGGTACGGGCCTCGGGAGGCATTCGACCCCGGATTTCGTCCGTGGCGGCTAGGTATTCGCCAGATGGCTTGTAGTCGGCATCTCGGCCGCGCGCGAATATTCCTAGCATGAACGTCCCGTACCAAGAGCGCCGCCTTACAAGACGCCCAGCATCGACACTTACCATCGACGCGTGATGGAACCTACTATCGGTGGGTTAAGTCGAGCAAAGCCTTCTTGGCGATGATAGGGGAAATGCGGATATGGCGGGGTAACGATGCTGGCATCGTCCAGGAAAGCAATCTGGTCGCTCGTTAGTTGCCAGCCGACCGCTCCAAGGTTCTGTCGGAGCTGCTCCTCGTTTCGCGCACCCATGATAATGGAAGATACAGTGGGCCGACCTGTGAGCCAGTTGAGTGCCACTTGCGGAACTGTTTTGTCGACCTGTCTTGCGACATCTTCGAGAGCATCGACGACGCGATAGAGGTGTTCCTCATCGACTGGAGGACCAAAGCTTGCTGTTTCGTGCAGACGACTGTCCTTCGGAATGGGAACGCCCCGCCTGATCTTACCCGTAAGCCTACCCCACCCCAGCGGGCTCCACACGAGTGCTCCAAGGCCCTGATCCAGACCCATCGGCATCAGATCCCACTCATAGTCTCGGCCCAAAATGGAGTAGTAAACCTGATTGGCGACGTAGCGAGGCCATCCGTACTTGTCGGCGACGGCCAAAGACTTCATGGTTTCCCACCCCGAAAAATTCGAGACGCCGACGTAGCGGACCTTTCCCGCCCGAACAAGCGTATCAAGGGTCGATAAGACTTCTTCGACGGGCGTCTGGGCGTCGAAAGCATGCAGTTGCAGGATGTCGATATAGTCGGTTCGAAGTCGGCGAAGTGCGTCTTCGACTGACCGAACCAAACGAAATCTGGAAGAGCCCGCCTCGTTTGGTCCATCTCCCATAGGTAAGCTGGTTTTCGTTGATATCAGCACGGTATCGCGACGACCTTCCAGCGCTGCACCCAGCACCTCCTCCGACGCGCCGTTGGAGTAGACATCTGCGGTATCAAACAAATTGACGCCAGCTTCAACGCAGATATCGATGAGTCGCCTAGCTTCGGTGACATCGGAAGTGCCCCAAGCGCTGAAGAGGGGGCCTGTACCTCCGAACGTGCCTGCGCCAAAACTCAGGACCGAGACTTTGAGTCCCGATCGGCCAAGAGAACGGTATTCCATGTTGTCTTCCTTTTCGGAGAATGGGAGCGAATTCCAGGACTATTGGGCAAAGATAGAAGATCCAGCTTGGATGATATAGATTGCGGTCTGGAACAACATTTGTGAATTTGGGGACCAATGGCTCGAGCAGAAGTCAATCGATCCGGAGAAATGGAGGTCTTCGTGCAAGTCGTCGAGCGCGGGGGCTTTTCGGCGGCTGCTCGTGGTGTCGGAATGACGCCCTCCGCGGTGAGCAAACTGGTCGCGCGGCTGGAGGCGCGGCTGGGTACCCGTCTCATCAACCGTTCGACGCGCGTGTTCAAGCTTACTGCCGAAGGCTGCATCTTTTTCGAGCGGGCCACGCGTATCCTGGCAGATATCGAAGATGCGGAGCGGACCACCAGTGCGGGTGAGGTTCCAAGTGGTCGCCTGCGCCTCAGCACCAGCGCCTCCTATGCCACTCATGTGCTCGCCGCTATACTCCCCGAATTTATGGAGCGATATCCTGCGATTACCGTCGATATCGTACAGAGCGATCTTGTCGTTGATCTCCTTGGAGATCGAATGGACGTGGCGGTGCGCGCAGGCCCGTTGAAAAGTTCAAGCCTGGTCGCGCGCAAACTTGGCGACACCGCGATGACCATCGTTGCTGCGCCGTCCTATGCTCACCGCCGTGGTCTGCCCCTGACTATCGAAGACCTTGAAAGGCATGACACGCTGGGCCTGGGCTACACCCGCGCGATGGTTGGCTGGCCTATGATATCGAAGGGTGTGACGGTTCTTGTCCCAGTCGTCGGCCGGATCCAAGCCAGTGACGGCGAGGCTCTGCGACAGCTGGTGCTCGGTGGAAGCGGAATTGCCCGCCTCGCCAATTTCACGATCTGCGGCGATCTGAAGGCCGGCCGTCTGGTTCCGGTGCTCGAGGAGTATAATTCTGGAGACCGGGAGGAGTTTCATGCCATCCATATCGGGCAGGGAGGCCTGCTGCCGTCGCGGGTGCGCGCCCTTCTCGATTTCCTGGCCAAACGGGGAAAGGTTACATAGCTGAGATACCGCTGAATGAGGCGGATTCCATACCAGTGGTTCGAGTGGGTCAACACCTTCAGCGTGAAAGTCCGATGACACAATACGACGAAGGGGCGAGGTCTCGTTTGATGGTTATTCTGTGGGGCGATCAAAATCTACTTTTGTGCTCTCGGTATCACTTCATCCGTGCTCCCGCAGGATTCAGGAAGAAGCCTGCGCACCTAGACCGAACGAGATCATTGCCGCTTCACACGCACGCGTAAACCGCATCGACGGTCCTTCTTTGCCGGCTGCAAGTTTGCTGACACGCGCCCCTTCCAACAGCATGGATAGCGTATCAGCTAAAAGTTCTGGATCGGTAACGCCTGTCGAACGACAAAGATCGGCGAGCCGGAAATGTTGTTCCATTTTCAATGTTTCAATGATCGCATGCGCAGGATGTCCTTGCTCTTTCAGCTCTACCGCAGCATTGGCCAAATCACATCCGTAAGGCTCGCTGGAAAGACATTCCGCGCGCGCTTTCACCCATGCAGTCAGCTGAGCCTTCGGGTCGCCTGGGTTCTCTGTTGCAAGATCTTCCCAAGCCTTCTCCAGCGTTCGAGAACTATGCTTGAGCGCTTCGCATACGAGATCATCTTTAGAGCCAAAATGTCGATATAACGTCATCTTATTTGTGGAGGCGGCTTCCGCGATGGCATCAACCCCGATGCCGCGTATGCCATGTTCACGAAACAGCTGACAGGCCGTTGAAACGATCCGGTCACGAGGCGCGATTTTCTGCTCGGAAGCGCGATCAGATTTTTCGGGTTTCATAAGTTTTAATTTTATCCTGAAGTGATGTTGACATGGGTGTGACTGGTCGGTAACTGTTGAATTGTTACTTACTGGTAACACCCCTAACTCGGAACTGTCAAGTCATCGCCATATTCGGGAGCGTGGGACTTGTTGAAAGGAGACCGCGATGAAAAACACGAAGGACGAGATGAACCTCGCTGAAATCTTCGGCGATCCGCTGATCCTTGCTGTCATGCGTGCGGATGGCGTCGCTCTAAATGAATTTAAAGAGTTGATGTATTCAGCGGCTAGATCCTTAAAGATGCGCGACGGGACAGCACTTACTGGGAAATTCCGAACCCCCAGCCTTGCAGCCTCCTCTAAACGTACACTTGTAGCCACCATGCAGCCCTTGTTCGTCGGCTCGTTTGAGCCGTGTTGTGCGAATATGTAATTCTGTCTGCGGCATGCGCCAGCTTCCCAGAGGTCGGGATTAGCGAAAGTGATTGTCGAGTGTTCAGTTGTAGTTGTGCCACTGTTTTGTTGGGCGTGTAACACCTCCACTTTTACCGTGGACGGATTCCGCCGGGATGAACTCCCGGCGCAAGTCGCACAATTTTCAAACGCGGTGCCGGTTTTTGTTTGCGTATGGAGGCATCCGCCGGCACCTTGTCACCCTGCGCCAATACTTTACCTTGGCACTGGAACGCTTTGCCGCACTTTTAAAAAAGATGCAGGACACGGACGGCGCAAATGGTCTGATTGCGCGCGCGGCCAATCGTCAATTCGGCAAGTCTGACCGCGAGGCGACGGGCGTTCTGTCGGCTGCACAACGCCACACGCATTTCCTCAACAGCGCGCGCATGTCTAATATTTTGACGCGATCGGATTTCCGGTTTGGCGATCTCAGGCAGTGTATCGCACGCGCCTATCAGGAATGAAGGCTTTCGATATCCCACGAGGCGATACAGCAATTTGTGGCCTGCCGCTGCTTTTGTGCTCTCGCGGTCCTGCAATCATGTGATAATAAAGGCTTGCCGATGCCACGAGGGATGTCGACCATGCGTCCCACGTCCATGGCCGCTGTGGCGTCCTAACCTTTGCAGCAGGATAGCTGATGCGTGTCTTTCTTGTTCGCCACGGCGAATCCCTGGGCAATCTGGATGAGCGGGCTTACAGCCAGTTTGGCGATCACAACGTACCGTTGACGCATTGGGGATATCGCCAGGCCACGCAAGCCGGGGCTGCAGTCGCGGCATATTTGGACGGCCTTACAGAACCGGGCTTGCAGAAGCTGCGGGTGTGGTACTCACCGTTCCTACGGACCCGTCAAAGCAAGGACGCTCTGCTTGAGGCCTTGCCTGTCGAGCGCGTCGGCAAGGTGCGCGAAGACTATCTATTGCGAGAGCAGGATTTTGGGCTCTTCACTGAGATTTACGATCACGCCGATCGCAAGCAAAAGTTTCCCGATGAATTTGAAAAATGGGCAAGACTGCGCAGCAACAACGGCAAATTCTACGCCCGGCCGCCCGATGGCGAGAGCCGAGCCGATGTCGCGCAGCGCATGCGGCTGTTCCTGCAGACCATCATGCACGAGGCCCGACATGGCCACGACAATGTGGTGATCGTCGGCCACGGTGTCACCAACCGTGCCTTTGAAATGAGTTTTCTGCAGCATCCGGTCGAATGGTTCGAGCGTTCCGTCAATCCCGGTAATGCCGACGTTACTCTTATCGAGGGAACGCGTGAAATGGGATATACCTCGACGCTGCTGCATCATTCAAATGACCGTCAGCCTGGCCAGAACGATCTGCGCCAAGCCTATGGCGCAGAGGTCACGATACGGCAAGGACCCGAGCCTTGAAACCCTGTGCAATGTGAGCTCTGGCCTCGCATATATCAGACAATGCTCGCTGAGCTAGGGCAGCGTTCGCTGGATGACGACAGCCGTAGAAATTACGTGTATCGGTTGTGTGGTGATGCTGTTGGATCACAGAGAAAATCAAAGCGCTAATTTTGGTACTTTTTGTTCCGCCGAGACTTGAAAAGTCGGATGCGTGCGGCATTTTTCAACCATGAGCCTGACGACAGATTTCATTGGTGACCTTGTTCGAGATGCCAATCGCATCGACCGTCTCGATGCGTTTCAAAAGCGTCGGATGTTGGAGCGTGCCGTCGCAACGATCAAGGATTTGCGCGAAGCAGTCGGTATTCCGAACGGCCCCGGCCGTGATATCGTGCTTGATATTCACACGACCGCATTATCCGTTGAGCGAGGATGGCGTGATGACAGCCAGGTTCGAGACACATTTCTTCTCGCTGCTGGCATGATCAGGGACCTGTACATTGTTCTGGATAGTGGGACGACGGTGTCCCTGGTCTGAGATAGTCCGGTTTGTTGCGTTTATGACTCAGACACCAGGTTCCTGTCATCTCATACCTCATCGTCGTCTTGCGCCACCATGCCGGTTCGCAGGAAATCATTTATCCGCTCCTGCCAGCCCGGTCCATCTTCCTGAAAATACGCAAGAACATCACTGTCTATCTTCAAAGACACCAGTTCTTTCGTATTGGGAATAGCGCGTTTTTCCACGGCGGGTGCCGCAGCTTTCTTGGGTGCTGCAAACAGAGCCTCGGCTGCGTCTCTGGGGTCTAATGGTCTGCGGGGTTTCGTTGCCATGATCGTGCTTCCTTGAAGTCGGTGTTTTTACGCAGGCTAACGCTGGGTTGATGGAAGTGAAGACCATTCAACTTTATTCCAGATAGCTATTGCCAGTTTCTCTTTGCATCAGCAATGGCTTTTCAGAACATCATTTTGTTCCTGAAGTTATGTCGATGCCCGATACTGGCCCGCTTATGAAATCAATTACGAACAAATGGCTTGGGTGGCGCAGCGCGTCTAGCTGTTACAGCATGCAGTGCTGGATGTTTGTGAGAGGGCGCTTAAAGCGCCGATTTAACCAGCACGCGTGGCGCAAGTGAGGTACGTCTGAGAAGCGGGACGATGGGTTCTCGATGGTTTGAGCTCTTCTAAAGAACTGAACGTCATCATCGGCGCTTATTGTTAATCGAGATCAGGCGATGGGGGCAGAAGCGCCTCAAGTCTAAAGGACAATATTGAGGTCGTCTTCCATGGCACCTTGAGCACAGTTCTTGACGATCAATCCGCAAAATCCAGCGCTTTTAAATCTCGTGCAAACTGCTGCGTGCGGGTTTCATCTGTCGCGTCATATCGGCTCGCCAGGTGTTGGCACCAAGAGCTCGGACGTCATAGCCTCGGCGGAAAGCATCACGTGCTATGGTGATGGACCTCATCGGTCGGAAGAATCGCGAAAATCTTATGGACCGCTGGTTGGTATTGCTTGTCGACGGCATCAACGCCCGCCGTGAGAGCGCTACGCCATGAAGGACCTCGATCCCAGGCTTCACGCAGAGTATCAGCGAGGTTTGCGCCATCGCCTGTTTCTTGCAATGCTTCAAATAGCATTCCGGCCTGGCGTAAATCCTTAGCTTTTTTGGCTCTTCCACCGGTATCATCTTTGCGACGACCGGCGACAATCAGCTTGTGAATTGCAAATCTTGACGGATCAGGCACAACGACTGAGATGCCGGCACTGTGGAGCAGAACCGTTCGGACCGGATCACGCAGCAGGAAATCCATGAACCGCAGAGGTTCGGCCGACGCCCCACCAAGAGCGGGCATCTTTGCCGGTTGGTCCGAGTAATCCTCACCACCTCGATTTGTCGTGAGGAATTCCACCCGGTATCCAGATGAATTGCGGAAGGCATTCGAGAGGGGCGAGCCGGAAACATGGGGCAGTGCGCGAAAGGATGGATCGACGCTCTGCAGCAGATCAACGATTGGCGGTATCGAATCCTGTACTTCGCTTGAGATCGCATAGTCTTGCGCCAGGTCTGCATCACCAGTCAGGATCGCGGCCATAGGCAGGCGGACACCGAGATGGGCAGAGTAGCATTGAAATGCGACCGTGCCGACAAGGACGCCGCGAAGACGGAATAGACCGGCCGCTGCTAGCGTTTCGATGACTATGCCAGTGAAGCGATCAGGTGCAATCATGCCCGCCTCGCGCGTGAGAGCCGCGACCATCTTTCGACGGTTCTGGAAATCATCCTTTTCGCCCTTGAAGGTTTCGACCCGTGCCGTAATTTCCCGATCATCGATCGGCCCTACATATCGCCGTTTCTGACCACCCTGACCATTCGGTTGATCGAAATACCAATATGCACGATTATCGACCGTCACCTTGACGAAGCGACCTGTTGGCGGAAAGTCTGCCGACCACTGCGCATCGAAAGTCCGTTGCTGAAGCTCCGCGACCATTGTACGGAACATGAGATCGATCTGCTTCATGGAAGGTTCCTATAGCATTTTCACAAATCTAGTATAGTAACTGAATTTGCGCAAGTTTTATCGTAGAGCGCCGTGATCGTTATAATCATACCCCCAATTGGTGGTGCCCAGAGGATGTCGATGTGATCGATTGATCGTTTTGCGTTGGGTGAGGTTACTGCTGGCGCGTCTATCGCCACGAGATCGAAGGGGCGCTCACCGTCTTTGTCCGAGCTGTTTTTGTCGCCACGCGCGTAAATCTCTATGCCCAGCCAATCAAAAAATCCATGAAGGCAACTCCTTGCGGGAAGGTTTGGCGAGGGAGCCAGGGGGCTTGTCAGATTGTGAAGAAGCGTCTGTCGCCCCGGTTGAAGCGTCATTGGATCGACGCCTCCGGCAGTAATCATTTTGAAACTGACTTCATCGAAGCAATAGGCGAACGTTGGGATTTCGGAATCGGTCTTAATCGAGGATCAGATTGCGTTGAACTCTTGATTATGGGTTATGGTCAAAGCGCTTTCGGGAGGCAACGACTGAGGCACGGTATGACTTTTGCAGATGTTTACCGAGCGCTTGCCCTTTTCTGCGTGGCCCAAACTCGCTGACGCGTCAAAGCTTGTGCCATGCCTATCTTCATAGCTCGGCAAATGTAATAAGAAATTCCGAACCAATGGAGCGCAGCTTGTGATCAGAGATACTCGCGAACAAGGCATTGTCGATGACTTATCCCAGCGACACGGCGTCAGCCAAGGTGTCATCGAGCATCTCACAATGGCGTTGATTGCAGGCCATACCAATCAGGCACAGTTCAATCACTCCGAACTTGGCGGGATGGGGCAATGGTCGAGCGGCGGCATGATCATGGTCGGCGACATGTTCAACAATGGTCTGAAGCATCGGGTCGATATGCTCTGCTCCGAGATTGCCGATTGCATAAGGTCGGGTAAGCTATCCGGCCCAAAATCTGATCGGCCTTATCAGTCTCAAAGCCAGGGAAATGGAAGCAGCTTTTTTTACCAGTCAAGTTCGCACAGCAGTTCTTGGCCACAACATCTCGGCCAGGCTTCGTCGACTGGCGCGCAGAACAACCTTCGATACGCGTTCTTCCCGGTCACCCGCAGGCTGGCAATCGATGTGAACGGAGAGATCACCGTTTATGATACTAAAGACCACAACATAGGTGGCTTTTCCCAACAGCAGAGCGGCGATCAGTCATTAACCTTCACCTCTCAGCATGGGCTCGTCCGGGTGGCTGATCTCGACATCGTAACCGCCGCTGGCAGCCCGGAGACGCCTCAAGACACGCAGGGAGCGATGCCCAATCTGATGGAGGCAGCACCGATTCCTTCTGTGACGCCTCCAAGCACGAACTTGGTCTCCGAGCCGACAGCTTTTCATCAAGATGATATTATCAGCAAAATCGAACGGCTCGCTGGTCTGCGGTCAAAAGGTATAATCTCGGACGAAGAATTCGCAGCGAAAAAAACAGAACTGCTTGAGCGGTTGTAAAAGCAACAATGCGCACGTTTTCGAATAATAAGTTGAAGCTGGCTCATGGCAGGTGGTGCCTCCGTTGTCGCCCTTCCGAATGGCCGGCCGCATAATAAAACAGGTAAAAACACCTTTCACAGTCGAAGACGTTGCGCGTGGGAATGATTATTGCAGACTGGCTGTGGCCGTCATTCCAAGAATACGGAACGGGCGGTCGACTGGAATTTGCGGCGGGTCCTGACGCACGTTCAGCAGCTAAAACAGCACGCCACTCTCCGATCTGGCAGTTCGGCAGGCCAAAGCCACCGGCAAGCCCTATACACGGCCATGGCGTCGGCCCCGGCCTGCGTCAGCCGCTCGTTCAGCAGTCGGCCACATAACTGAGAGCCTTCATACGAACAAACCGGAATTGGTCGAGGCGGCTTGTCCTTTGCGAGAGCGTGCGATCCGTCCAACGTGCTAGCTCGATCCCACAACAGTCGCATCGCGCCATCTTAGGAGAGGTGCCGATCACCCAGGCTGGTAGGTGAAAATTGCGCAGAGTGCAATTTAAGTGCATATTTAGGTCAAGTGGAGTTGAAGTTAAGTTCAATAATAGCGCATTTTAAGTGCGAGGATTGAGCCATGAACGCCGTGCTGCAGCAGCCCTTCGTTGAACGGTTCCGGGAACCCAACACCCAATACCTGTCTCCTGCGAGGGTCGGAAATTTCTTCGGGTTTCAAGTGCAGGAGCTTGCGGAGCGCGCGCATGTGCATCGCAACACACCCACGACCCGGCCCCAGGCACCCCAGCTGCAGTAATATCTGCAGGACCTGGTGCGCGTGCTCGCCGTATCCACCGAGATGACTGGCGATGTGGAGAGGGCAGCGTTCCTGCTTCGCAATGAGCCGCTACGTGCTTTCGGCTACAAGACAGCCGACGCGCTTGTTCACGAAGGCAGGGCAGAGGCAGTGATTGCTTATCTGGAGTCGCTTGCAGGCGGTGCCGCTGGATGATTGAGGCGATGATCGGTGAGCACGACGATGTCGCCCACTACCGGGTGATCGTGCCCGCTTATGCAGGGACACCAATGTCCGGTATGGGCGCGGACGACGCGGCGGGCGCTTCAATCGCCCCTGTCAGGAGGCGCTTTACCTGTCTGCGGACGACGCGACGGTGCTGGGGGAGTACAAGCAGGACAATCCATGGATACAGCCAGGCACGATCTGCACCTTCTTCATCAGACAACTCCGCGTGGCGGACTTCAGCGCCGGCTTCGATCCCGGCCTGTGGCCAGCGGTTTGGGCGGATTTTGCGATCGACTGGCGCGCCGAATGGTTCGACAAGTCGATCGAGCCGTCGACCTGGTACATGGCGGATGATGTCGTGGCTTCAGGGCTGGATGGCATCCTGTTTCCGTCGCAAGCCCGTCCCGGTGGCACCAATCTCGTGATCTATCGCAGCTCTGAGCGATCAGCATCGCAACTGCGCGTCTACGATCCAGATGGGGCCTTGCAAAAAATCGATCCTTCTGTGGGAAGCTGGGTCGCGGTCGGTGGTGTCCCCTTGGAGACGCCTTAGGGGGCGGCGTCCAATGGAGGATCTAAACCGGCTTGCGTTTCTGCACCCGCATACGATCTTACTTTTTCGTCGGGACCAGGCGGTGAGCACAGCGCGGCAATAGCCGGGGAAGGTAGAACCCCCGGCATGTCTCACCTTTTGGCGGTTTCCAGGGGGGCGTCGATCCCGGATCAAGATGCCAGGGAGGTTATAGAGCAGGTTCGAGCGGCCGTAGACCGGTGGCCGCAATTTGCTGAAGAAGTTCGGCTATTCCAGATCCCGTACTGTTGAACTCGACAAATTCCTGAATGGCAATCGGCTGGCTGATCAAAAGCGATGAGGCACAGAGTTGCGGTGACATGTTTCCTAATGTGTGATCCGGTGATTGTTAAGATGGCGGCGTTGGCGATCAGAGGGTCGACTGTTTGCCTCTGTAGGTGATTGGTGGCGGAAGAGCCTCATGGGCCTGTGCAAGCGTTTCAAGCCATTNGTTTGCCTCTGTAGGTGATTGGTGGCGGAAGAGCCTCATGGGCCTGTGCAAGCGTTTCAAGCCATTCGGCCAGGCCTGCAGGGACGGCGTCATTGCCCGCTTCCAGGGCCTCGATCCACGAAAGTTCACATTGCAGAGCGGACGCGATATTTATTGGCGTCCAGCGGATGACCCGCAAGCATTGATTAAAGCGGTCTGGCGACATGGTGGTTTTCATTGCCCCTGTAATATCGAGCGATGTTCGGCTGGTCTGTTGTGAGAGTCAATCGATTATGCAACCTTTGGAAGATGCCGTGCTCCACGCGCCTTCGGGTATATTTTCTATTTAATT
>NZ_NXEJ01000017.1 GCF_002915175.1 Agrobacterium rosae
TTCGACTTCTTCACCAACCTTGACGATACCGCGCTCAACGCGACCCGTCACAACCGTACCACGGCCGGAGATCGAGAAAACGTCTTCGATTGGCATCAGGAACGGCAGGTCGATTGGACGCTCTGGCGTTGGGATGTAGGCGTCAACCTGAGCCATCAGCTCGCGGATGGCGTCTTCGCCGATCTTCTTGTCGGAATCTTCAAGAGCAGCAAGAGCAGAACCCTTGACGATTGGAATATCGTCGCCTGGGAAGTCGTAGGACGACAGAAGTTCGCGAACTTCCAGTTCTACCAGTTCCAGCAGTTCTGCGTCGTCAACCTGGTCAACCTTGTTGAGGAACACAACGATGGCAGGAACGCCAACCTGACGCGCCAGCAGAATGTGCTCGCGGGTCTGTGGCATTGGGCCGTCGGCTGCAGAGCAAACCAGGATCGCGCCGTCCATCTGGGCAGCACCGGTGATCATGTTCTTCACGTAGTCGGCGTGGCCGGGGCAGTCGACGTGCGCGTAGTGACGAGCAGGTGTCTCGTATTCAACGTGTGCCGTCGAAATCGTGATACCGCGGGCCTTTTCTTCCGGTGCAGCGTCGATCTGGTCATACGCCTTGTATTCGCCGAAATACTTCGTGATCGCAGCAGTCAACGACGTCTTGCCGTGGTCAACGTGACCAATCGTGCCAATGTTGACGTGCGGCTTGTTGCGCTCAAACTTGCTCTTTGCCATTCGTGGCTCTCCATTCCTGTCCCATAAAGGGAATAAACTCTAAATTTTGTTTGGGGCGTACCCCGATCACTTCTGACCGGAGTACTTTGCCTGGATTTCCTGAGCAACGTTGCTCGGAACCGGCGAATAATGATCGAAGGTCATCGAGTACTGCGCGCGGCCCTGAGACATGGAGCGCAGGTTGTCGACGTACTTGAACATGTTGGCCAAAGGAACATGCGCGTTGATGACAACGGCAATACCACGGCTTTCCTGACCCTGGATCTGACCGCGACGCGAGTTCAGATCGCCGATAACGTCACCGACGTAATCTTCAGGCGTTACGACTTCGACCTTCATCATCGGCTCGAGAAGCTGTGCACCAGCCTTCTTCGCTGCTTCACGGAAGCAGGCACGCGATGCGATTTCGAACGCGAGAACCGAGGAGTCAACGTCGTGGTATGCGCCGTCGATCAGGGTTGCCTTGACGCCGAGCATCGGGAAGCCAGCCAGAGGACCGGAAGACAGAACGCTTTCGATACCCTTCTGAACGCCCGGGATGTATTCCTTAGGAACAGCACCGCCGACGATCTTGGATTCGAACTTGAAGTCTTCGCCTTCTGGGTTCGGTTCGAAGACGATCTTGACACGAGCGAACTGGCCGGTACCACCGGACTGCTTCTTGTGTGTGTAATCTTCTTCGTGCTGACGTGTGATCGTTTCGCGGTAAGCAACCTGCGGAGCACCGACGGTGGCTTCAACCTTGAACTCGCGACGCATACGGTCAACGAGAATGTCGAGGTGAAGTTCGCCCATGCCTGCAATGATCGTCTGACCGGATTCTTCATCCGTCTTGACGCGGAACGAAGGATCTTCAGCTGCCAGGCGGTTGAGCGCGAGGCCCATCTTTTCCTGGTCGCCCTTTGTCTTCGGTTCGATCGCGATCTGGATAACCGGCTCAGGGAATTCCATGCGCTCGAGGATAACTGGCTTCAGAGGATCGCAAAGCGTATCGCCCGTTGTCGTTTCTTTGAGGCCGGCCAGAGCAACGATGTCGCCGGAGAAGGCTTCTTCGATGTCTTCGCGGGAGTTGGAATGCATCTGAAGCATACGACCGACGCGCTCGCGCTTGTCCTTGACCGTGTTCAGAACCGATGTGCCCTTTTCGAGCTTGCCGGAGTAGATACGAGCGAAGGTGAGCGAACCAACGAATGGGTCGTTCATGATCTTGAACGCAAGCATCGAAAGCGGCTCGCTGTCGTCAGGGTGACGTTCGATTTCGGCTTCGGTCTTGAAGTCGATGCCCTTGATCGCAGGAATGTCCAGCGGCGAAGGCAGGTAATCGCAAACGGCGTCGAGAAGTGGCTGAACGCCCTTGTTCTTGAACGCAGTACCGCAGAACATCGGGTGGAACTTCACGTCGATGGTGCCGCGGCGAACGAGTTCGCGAATCTTGTCGTTGTCAGGCATTTCGCCGTTCAGGTAGGCTTCCATTGCTTCTTCATCGATATCGACGACCTGTTCGATCATCTTTTCACGATATTCAGCAGCTTTTTCCTTCATGTCGTCAGGAATTTCAACGACATCCCACTGAGCGCCGAGCGACTCGTCGCGCCAGATCAGAGCGTTCATTTCGATCAGATCGATAACGCCCTTGAATTCTGTTTCCGCACCGATTGGGAGCTGCATGACAACAGCGATGGCACCGAGACGGGTCTTGATCATTTCTACCGAGCGGTAGAAGTCAGCACCGGTCTTGTCCATCTTGTTGCAGAAGATCATGCGCGGAACGTGGTACTTCTCAGCCTGACGCCAGACGGTTTCCGTCTGCGGCTCTACACCGGCGTTGGCATCAAGAAGAGCGATCGCACCGTCGAGCACGCGCAGCGAACGTTCAACTTCAATCGTGAAGTCAACGTGGCCGGGGGTGTCGATGATGTTGAAACGGCGCATCTTGCCATCGCGACCCTTCCAGAAGGTCGTGGTCGCAGCGGAGGTGATGGTGATACCACGCTCCTGCTCCTGTTCCATCCAGTCCATCGTGGCTGCGCCATCATGAACTTCGCCGATCTTGTGCGACTTACCGGTGTAATAAAGAATACGCTCGGTAGTGGTCGTCTTGCCGGCGTCGATATGCGCCATGATACCGAAATTGCGGTAGTCTTCGATTTTATATTCGCGAGCCATAACGGACTGCCTTTCGGATCGGTTAGATTACCAGCGGTAATGCGAGAATGCGCGGTTGGCGTCGGCCATCTTGTGCGTGTCTTCGCGCTTCTTGACTGCGGAGCCACGGTTGTTCGCTGCATCCATGAGTTCGCCGGACAGGCGATCGACCATGGTTGTTTCGTTGCGCTTGCGCGCAGCAGCGATCAGCCAGCGGATCGCGAGAGCCTGACGGCGCTCTGGGCGAACATCGACCGGAACCTGGTAGGTTGCACCACCAACGCGGCGCGAACGCACTTCAACGTGCGGAGCAACGTTGTCGAGGGCCGAATGGAAGATGCCGAGTGGCTCTGCCTTTGCCTTGCCCTGTACGACGTCGAACGCGCCGTAAACGATGCTTTCTGCGACCGACTTCTTGCCGTGAAGCATGATGGCGTTCATGAACTTGGTAACGATCAGATCACCGAACTTTGGATCCGGATTGATCTCACGCTTTTCTGCACTATGGCGACGGGACATATTCTTGTCTCTCAATTGTTATCGACGCTTTACCACGCGGAGAACCTCGCGCAGCGCCTGAATTAGTTTGAAACCGAATTACTTCGGACGCTTTGCACCGTACTTCGAACGACGCTGCTTGCGGTTCTTGACGCCCTGCGTATCGAGTACACCACGGATGACGTGGTAACGAACGCCCGGCAAGTCCTTTACGCGGCCGCCACGGATCATGACAACGGAGTGTTCCTGAAGGTTGTGACCTTCGCCAGGAATGTAGCCGATGACTTCAAAGCCGTTGGTCAGGCGGATCTTGGCAACCTTACGAAGAGCCGAGTTAGGCTTCTTAGGGGTCGTTGTGTAAACGCGTGTGCAAACGCCGCGCTTCTGTGGGTTTTCCTGAAGAGCAGGAACCTTATTACGCTTTACCTGTGCCTGGCGTGGCTTACGGATCAGCTGGTTTACGGTAGGCATATAACCATCCCTTGCAAAAACTACTTTAGCCACCCTCACGGATGGCGGTTATACCGTTTCCGGCAACGACGCACGCATGGTTTCATGCATAAATCGTGGCCCGATCCGGTTTCCACGGATGGACCACCAAGAGCAGAGGACGTAAATCCTACGTCTTGCATGCAACAATCGTGTCTCGTACGTGTTTTTGGACCCTTGTTTGAGGCGATCTCCAGAACGAGTCGTTCAAGACAGCCAAACCTCACATTGGTTCCGATGGCGGGCGTACTACTGTTTTACCCCGCTTTCGTCAAGGGTGATTCAGTATTTAGTACCCGCGGGGCCTCCTCCAGCCGCCTTGGCATCCATGAATTGCAGGGTGTTTTAACATAATGCCCCTCCCCTTGCACGCTTTTGCCAATCGGGCCTTTGGCTTTTCATAAAAGCCGTCTATTGATTCCCTAAAGGTGGACGCTTGCGCACCGCCACACAATAATAACCAGAAAAGGAATCGCGTCATGATCACAGAACCAGACAACGACAACGGACGCGACGATCCCATGGTCTTCATCGTCATCGGCAAGGCCTATGAGCGTGAAGGCGACGAAGGCATCGACATCCACATCATCCTGCGCGCCCCAGACGACGACACCGCCGTCCGCGAAGCCCTCAACGCCCTCTCCGAAGAAGGCTTCCTCGAAGCCGACCTCGACCAGATCGGCATGCTGAATGATGTTCCCGACGAGGAACCGCATGCGTCTGCGTATCAGGGTGCACTTGAGGGTGAAGTGGCGATTATCAAGTTTGCTTGAAATGAGAATGAGCGCGCTGCAATTGCTGGCGCGCTCAGGCAATACCGACAAAGACTGCCAATGATCTTGTGATCGAGAAAAGCGTGACGTGGTAAGCTTTTGTGCCAAGAGCACACACGTGGATTGCTTTGACAGAAATTTCCATTTACAGGAATTTCGTCGCGAAAAACGACCGCCATTTTAGGCCGTCGCAGATAAGTAAACCCAGCGCCTAGCTGTGGTTATGCCAGCGTCTCCCGAAGTATTATTACATCTGACAGGAGCGCTTCAATGCGAAACTCTATTGCTATTATTGGTGCAGGCCTTGGCGGCCTTACACTGGCTCGCGTTCTCCATCTTCATGGCATCGCGACGACGGTATATGAGGCTGAACCGTCGGCGAATTCGCGGACACAGGGCGGACTGCTTGATATTCATGAATATAATGGTCAAGTCGCCCTCAAGGCTGCGGGTCTTTACGATACCTTCCTTGATCTGGTGCGACCGGGTGAGGATGCCAAACGTATTGTTGATAAGAACAACGTCATCCTCTTCGACAACCCGGGCGGTGCCGAAAACCGCCCTGAAATTGATCGCGGCGATCTGCGGGATATGCTCATTCATTCCATTCCGCCAGAAACGATCAAATGGGGGCGTAAGGTCAAGTCGGTAATTCCACAAGGCGATGGACGGCACGAAATCAGCTTTGCCGATGGCTCCACCACAACCTCTGACTTGCTCGTAGGTGCCGATGGTGCATGGTCGAGAGTTCGCCCTCTTCTCTCCAAGGCAACTCCGATCTATTCAGGCACGCTCTTTATCGAAACCATTCTCTTTGATGGGGACATCCGCCATAAGCCGAGTTCGGATGCCATCGGTACTGGTACACTGATGGCGGTCGCTCCAGGTCAGGGAATATTGGCGCATCGTTACGCCGACGGGACCTTGCACACCTATGTCGCTCTCAACAGACCTGCGGACTGGGCCAATTTCATCCAACACTCGAACCTTAAGAGTGGCTTGGCTCGTATCGCAGAAGAATTCGAAGGGTGGGCTCCCGAGTTGATCTCTCTCATTACTGCCAGCGAAACCGTTCCCGTCATCAGGCCTATCTATACGTTGCCGGTCGAGCACCGATGGGAGAGAACACCTGGTGTGACGTTATTGGGCGACGCAGCACACCTGATGTCACCTTTTGCAGGTGAAGGCGCGAACCTAGCGCTTTATGACGGCTTCGAACTCGCAAAAGCCCTCGTTGAAACATCTGGCACAACAGAAGATGCGCTTTCAGCTTACGAAAAAAAGCTTTTTCCCAGAAGCGCCAAGATCGCGGCCGAGACTTCCGAAAACCTCCAGCGTTTTTTTGACGAAAACGCCCCTCAAAGTGTGGTCGATCTGTTTAAAAGTCATCAAGCTACGCAGCCGGGCTGATTTTTTCGATAACGGCCTGGACATAACCCTTAGTGCATTCCCCAAAACAAAAAACGCCCGGATCACTCCGGGCGTTTTCATTTAGACCAGACGGAGCCTCTTACGAGGCCCCTGCCCTGACCACCGTTATTCGGCGGCTGGAGCCTTATCTGTCATGTCCTGCAACATCTGGTTTGCGGAAGACGAGCCGGTGCTCTTCTTGCGCTCTTCGATGATGAGCTCGTCGCGGTTTGTCGCGATGCGGCGGATCTGGGTCATGGTGCCGCCGGTACCGGCCGGGATAAGGCGGCCGACGATGACGTTTTCTTTCAGACCCTGCAACGTGTCGGTCTTGCCGGCGATTGCAGCTTCCGTGAGAACCTTTGTGGTTTCCTGGAACGAAGCAGCCGAGATGAACGATGGCGTCTGCAGCGATGCCTTGGTGATACCCAGAAGAACCGGGTCGCCGTAGGATGGCTTCTTGCCTTCGTCGATCAGACGATCGTTGTTGTCTTCCATCTCGATGCGATCAACGCTGTCGCCCACGATGTAATGCGAGTCACCTGCATCGGTGATTTCCACCTTCTGCAGCATCTGACGCACGATCACTTCGATGTGCTTGTCGTTGATGACAACGCCCTGCAAGCGGTAGACTTCCTGGATTTCGTTCACGAGGTAGGAAGCCAAAGCCTCTACGCCCTTGATCGCCAGAATGTCGTGCGGTGCCGGGTTACCATCGAGAATGTATTCGCCCTTCTCGATGTAGTCGCCTTCCTGAAGGTGGAAGGGCTTGCCCTTCGGGATCAGGTATTCGACTGGCTCGACGCCATCTTCCGCAGGCTCGATCTGAACGCGACGCTTGTTCTTGTAGTCGCGGCCCAGACGGATCGTACCATCGATTTCGGCGATGATAGCGTGATCCTTCGGACGACGCGCTTCGAAGAGTTCGGCAACACGTGGCAGACCACCAGTGATGTCCTTGGTCTTGGCGCTTTCCAATGGCGAACGTGCGAGCACGTCACCCTGGAAAACCTTCTGACCAGGCTCGACCGACAGAATAGCATCAACCGAGAGCTGGAAGCGGGCTTCACCGCCACGAGCAAGCTTCAGCACGTTGCCGGAAGCATCCTTGATGATGATCGTCGGCTTCAGATCCGAACCACGTGGTGTCGAACGCCAGTCGATAACCTGACGCTTGGTGATACCGGTGGACTCGTCGGTCGCTTCCAGAACGGAAAGACCATCGACCAGATCTTCAAAGTGAACAGTACCTTCCACTTCCGTCATCATTGGACGTGTGTAAGGGTCCCACTCTGCCAGACGCTGGCCGCGCTTGACCTTGTCGCCATCATCAACGAACAGCTTGGAGCCGTAGGCTACACGCTGCGAAGAACGCTCTACGCCACGCTCATCGAGAATGGTGACGGACATGTTGCGGCCCATCGCGATGAGAATGTTTTCAGAGTTGCGCAGGCTGTTACGGTTCTTGATCTGAATCGTACCTTCATACGATGCTTCCAGGAACGATTGGTCGACCACGTTCGCCGTTCCGCCAAGGTGGAACGTACGCATTGTGAGCTGCGTGCCTGGCTCACCGATGGACTGAGCGGCAATAACGCCAACCGCTTCGCCCATGTTGACAGGTGTACCGCGTGCAAGGTCACGACCGTAGCAGACGCCGCAAACACCAACCTGAATTTCGCAGGTCAGAGCCGAACGAATGCGAACGGACTGGATGCCCGACTTTTCGATAGCAGCGATGTCGGCTTCGTCCATCAACGTGCCAGCCTTGACGATGTTCTCGCCAGTGACCGGGTTGTCGATATCATCAAGAGCCGTACGTCCGAGGATACGTGCGCCAAGCGAAGCAACGACCTGACCGGCATCGACGATGGCAGTCATGGTGAGGCCCTTTTCAGTGCCGCAATCCACAGAGTTGACGATGCAATCCTGCGCCACGTCAACGAGACGACGTGTGAGGTAACCGGAGTTCGCCGTCTTCAAGGCCGTGTCTGCAAGACCCTTACGGGCACCGTGGGTCGAGTTGAAGTACTCGTTAACGGTCAGACCTTCCTTAAAGTTGGAGATGATCGGTGTTTCAATGATCTCACCCGATGGCTTGGCCATGAGGCCGCGCATACCACCCAGCTGACGCATCTGGTTCGGAGAACCACGCGCACCGGAGTGGGACATCATGTAGATGGCGTTCATCGGCTTTTGACGACCGGTCTCTGGATCGAACTCAACGGCCTTAATGCGGGCCATCATGTCTTCAGCAACCTTTTCGGTTGCCTTGCCCCAGGCGTCTACGACCTTGTTGTACTTTTCGCCCTGAGTGATCAGGCCGTCATTGTACTGCTGTTCGTATTCCTTGACCAAAGTTTCGGTGTCACCAACGATCTTTACCTTGGTTTCCGGAATGATCATGTCGTCCTTGCCGAACGAAATGCCGGCGCGGCAAGCATGGGTAAAGCCGAGCTGCATGATGCGGTCGCAGAAGATGACCGTGTCTTTCTGGCCGCAATGACGGTAGACCGTGTCGATCATCTTGGAGATGTTCTTCTTGGTCATTTCCTGGTTGCAGGTTTCGAAAGGCACGTTGACGTTCTTCGGCAGAAGCTCGCCAATGATCATACGTCCAGGTGTGGTGTCGTAGATCTTGGAAACCATCTTGCCGTCGGCATCCATGGTCTTGAAGCGGCCGCGAATTTTCGCGTGCAGCGTCACAACCTTGTTTTCCAGCGCATGGTGCAACTCGCCCATGTCGGAGAATGCCATGCCTTGACCTGGCTCGTTCTCGTTCATGATCGACAGATAGTACAGGCCGAGAACCATGTCCTGTGAAGGAACGATGATCGGCTGACCGTTTGCAGGGTGCAGAATGTTGTTGGTCGACATCATCAGCACGCGTGCTTCCAACTGTGCTTCCAGCGACAGTGGGACGTGTACGGCCATCTGGTCACCGTCGAAGTCGGCGTTGAAGGCCGTGCAGACGAGCGGATGCAGCTGAATAGCCTTGCCTTCGACCAGCATGGGTTCGAAAGCCTGGATACCCAGACGGTGAAGCGTTGGCGCGCGGTTCAGGAGAACCGGGTGCTCGCGGATAACCTCGTCGAGGATATCCCAAACTTCAGGCTTTTCCTTTTCAACCAGCTTCTTGGCCTGCTTGACGGTGGAGGAGTAACCCTTCGCGTCAAGGCGGGCATAGATGAACGGCTTGAACAGCTCGAGCGCCATCTTCTTTGGAAGACCGCACTGGTGCAGCTTCAGTTCAGGACCCGTCACGATAACCGAACGACCGGAATAGTCGACGCGCTTGCCGAGAAGGTTCTGACGGAAACGGCCCTGCTTGCCCTTGAGCATGTCGGACAGCGACTTCAGCGGACGCTTGTTGGCACCCGTGATGACGCGACCGCGACGGCCGTTGTCGAACAGCGCATCGACGGATTCCTGCAACATACGCTTTTCGTTGCGAATGATGATGCCAGGCGCACGAAGCTCGATCAGGCGCTTCAAACGGTTGTTACGGTTGATGACGCGGCGATAGAGATCGTTCAGGTCGGACGTCGCGAAACGACCACCATCCAGCGGAACCAGCGGACGCAGGTCCGGTGGAATGACTGGAACAACCTTCATGATCATCCACTCGGGACGATTGCCGGATTCCATGAAGTTCTCAACGATCTTGAGACGCTTCATGAACTTCTTCTGCTTCAGATCCGATGTGGTCTCGGCAAGATCCGTGCGCAGGTCGCCAGCGATCTTTTCGAGGTTCATCGAAGCCAGCATCTCGTAGATGGCTTCAGCGCCGATCATCGCAGTGAACTGGTCTTCACCAAATTCATCCACGGCAATCATGTATTCTTCTTCGTTCAGAAGCTGGTTCTGCTTCATCGAAGTCAGACCAGGCTCGGTCACGATGTAGTTTTCAAAGTAGAGAACGCGCTCTACATCTTTCAGCGTCATGTCGAGCAATGTCGAGATGCGCGAAGGCAGCGACTTCAGGAACCAGATGTGGGCAACGGGTGCTGCCAGTTCGATATGGCCCATGCGCTCACGGCGAACGCGCGACAACGTCACTTCGACGCCGCACTTTTCGCAGATGATGCCCTTGTACTTCATGCGCTTGTACTTGCCGCACAGGCACTCATAGTCCTTGATCGGTCCGAAAATACGCGCGCAGAACAAACCATCACGCTCTGGCTTGAACGTACGATAGTTGATGGTTTCCGGCTTCTTGATCTCACCGTATGACCACGAGAGGATCTTTTCCGGGCTCGCAATCGAAATCCGGATGGAATCGAAGTGCTGTGCCGGTACCGCCGGGTTGAAAAGGTTCATGACCTCTTGGTTCATGCCTGTCTCCTTAGGGGTTTGGCCCCTTGCTTGCATCTGGCACGGTGCAGTCCGCATCACCGGCCAATGCCTAAAACATGATTAACCGCAAAATGCGGCGGAAGTTTCTACCGTCAGGCGCAAGCCATCGGGCGAAACAGGCAGGCACCTGTGAGGTGCCTGCCCTTTGTGTTTCTTATTCCGCCGCGTCAGGCAGTTGACCCGCTGCATTGGCTTCGTCGAGCTTCGAGTTTTCGAGTTCGACGCTGAGGCCCAGCGAGCGCATTTCCTTGACGAGAACGTTGAAGCTTTCAGGAATACCGGCTTCGAAGGTATCGTCACCACGGACGATTGCTTCGTAAACCTTGGTGCGGCCCGCCACGTCGTCAGACTTGACAGTGAGCATTTCCTGCAGCGTGTAAGCCGCGCCGTAAGCTTCCAGAGCCCAGACTTCCATTTCCCCGAAGCGCTGTCCGCCGAACTGCGCCTTACCACCAAGCGGCTGCTGGGTAACAAGCGAGTAAGGACCGATCGAGCGAGCGTGGATCTTGTCGTCGACAAGGTGGTTCAGCTTGATCATGTACATGTAGCCGACGGTCACCTTACGGTCGAAGGTTTCACCGGTACGACCATCGTACAGAACAGACTGACCCGACTCGTTGAGACCGGCTCTCGTCAGCATTTCCGCAACGTCAGGCTCATGCGCGCCGTCGAAGACCGGCGTCGCAATCGAAACGCCCTTCCTGGACTGCTCGGCAAGACGGATCAGAGATTCGTCATCGAAATGAGCGACCTCGTCCTTGGCCTGGGACGCATACACTTCCGTCAGCTCGCGCTTCAGGTCGGTGATATCCAGCGACTTGTGATACTCGTCGAGCATATCGCCGATCTTCTTACCCATGCCGGCGCAAGCCCAGGCAAGGTGGGTTTCGAGGATCTGGCCGACGTTCATGCGCGATGGCACGCCCAGCGGGTTCAAGCAGATGTCGACATGCGTACCATCTTCCAGGAACGGCATGTCTTCAACCGGCACGATACGCGAGACAACGCCCTTGTTACCGTGACGGCCAGCCATCTTGTCGCCCGGCTGGATCTTGCGCTTCACAGCAACAAAGACCTTGACCATCTTCATGACGCCAGGAGGCATTTCGTCGCCGCGCTGAACCTTCTCGACCTTATCCATGAAGCGCTGTTCAAGGCGCGACTTGGATTCGTCGTACTGACCACGAAGCGCTTCCAGCTCGGACTGAGCCTTCTCGTCTTCGACGGCAAACATCCACCACTGCGAGCGGGGATATTCGGATACGACGGCGTTCGAAAGCTCGACGCCCTTCTTGAAGCCCTTTGGACCGGCAATGGAAACCTGTCCGCGCAGCATCTCGATCAGACGGCCGTAGACGTTACGGTCAAGAATGGCCTGTTCGTCGTCACGGTCCTTGGCAAGACGTTCGATTTCTTCGCGCTCGATCGCCATTGCACGTTCGTCTTTTTCGACGCCGTGACGGTTGAACACGCGAACTTCAACGACCGTACCAAACGTGCCAGGAGGCATGCGCATGGATGTGTCGCGAACGTCGGACGCCTTTTCACCGAAGATGGCACGCAGAAGCTTTTCTTCCGGCGTCATCGGGCTTTCACCCTTTGGCGTGATCTTACCAACGAGAATATCGCCAGGCTGAACTTCCGCACCGATGTAAACGATACCGGCTTCGTCGAGGTTCTTCAGCGCTTCTTCCGAAACGTTCGGAATATCGCGCGTGATCTCTTCAGGACCAAGCTTGGTGTCGCGTGCCATCACTTCGAATTCTTCGATGTGGATGGACGTGAACACGTCGTCGGA
This sequence comes from Agrobacterium rosae, assembly GCF_002915175.1. Taxonomy (GTDB): domain Bacteria; phylum Pseudomonadota; class Alphaproteobacteria; order Rhizobiales; family Rhizobiaceae; genus Agrobacterium; species Agrobacterium rosae. The sequence goes on from NZ_NXEJ01000017.1 coordinate 12,193, forward strand.
GACGATGCGTTCGGACATCAGGATGGAGTCTTCGTAGTTGTAACCGTTCCAAGGCATGAACGCGACGAGCGCGTTGCGGCCAAGCGCCAGGTCACCGAGGTCGGTCGAAGGACCGTCAGCGATGATGTCGCCCTTGTTCAGAATGTCACCGACGGCGACCAGCGGACGCTGGTTGATGCAGGTGTTCTGGTTGGAGCGCTGGAACTTCTGGAGACGATAGATATCAACACCGGACTTGCCTGCATCGAGATCTTCCGTCGCACGGATAACGATACGGGTCGCATCCACCTGATCGACCACGCCACCACGACGCGCCGCAATAGCAGCACCGGAGTCACGGGCAACGATCGGCTCCATGCCGGTTCCAACGAACGGAGCCTCGGCGCGCAGCAATGGAACGGCCTGACGCTGCATGTTCGAGCCCATGAGAGCGCGGTTGGCGTCGTCGTTTTCCAGGAACGGGATGAGAGCCGCAGCAACCGAAACCAGCTGCTTCGGCGAAACGTCCATCAGGTTGATGTTGTCACGCGGAGCCAACATAACTTCACCGGAGTGACGGCAAACAACGAATTCTTCGGTGAATGCGCCTTCAGCGTCCAGCTCGGCATTGGCCTGTGCGACGTAGTACTTGGCCTCTTCCATAGCGGAAAGGTAGATCACTTCGGTCGTGACCTTGCCGTCGATGATCTTACGGTACGGGCTTTCGATGAAGCCGTACTTGTTGACGCGGGCAAAGGTTGCGAGCGAGTTGATCAGACCGATGTTCGGGCCTTCAGGCGTTTCGATCGGGCAAATACGGCCGTAGTGCGTTGGGTGAACGTCGCGGACTTCGAAGCCTGCGCGCTCGCGGGTCAGACCACCTGGTCCAAGAGCCGAGAGACGGCGCTTGTGGGTGATTTCCGAAAGCGGGTTCACCTGGTCCATGAACTGCGACAGCTGCGAGGAGCCGAAGAATTCGCGAACAGCAGCAGCAGCAGGCTTGGCGTTGATCAGATCCTGCGGCATCACGGTGTCGATTTCAATCGAGGACATACGTTCCTTGATCGCACGTTCCATGCGCAGCAGGCCCAGACGGTACTGGTTCTCCATCAACTCACCGACGGAGCGAACGCGGCGGTTACCGAGGTTATCGATATCGTCGATTTCGCCCTTGCCGTCACGCAGTTCGACCAGCATCTTGACGACAGCAAGAATGTCTTCCTTACGCAATGTGCGCACGGAATCTTCCGCATCGAGATCAAGACGCATGTTCATCTTCACGCGGCCAACGGCAGACAGGTCGTAACGTTCGCTGTCGAAGAACAGCGACTTGAACATGGCTTCAGCCGAATCCATGGTCGGTGGCTCACCCGGACGCATGACGCGGTAGATGTCGAACAGAGCTTCCTGACGGTTCTCGTTCTTGTCTGCTGCCAGCGTGTTGCGAATGTAGGCACCAACATTGACGTGGTCGATGTTGAGGATCGGAATTTCGTTGAAACCCGAGTCAAGAATGAGCTTCAGCGTCTTCTCGTCGATTTCATCACCGGCTTCGAGATAGATTTCACCTGTCTCGTAGTTGACGATGTCTTCAGCCAGGTAGTTGCCATAAAGCTCTTCGTTGGAAGCTTTCAGGAACTTCAGGCCCTTGTCGGACAGCTGACGGATCAAACGAGGTGTCAGCTTCTTGCCGGCTTCGACAACGACTTCGCCCGTGTCGGCATCGACCAGCTCGGTGATGACCTTGGCACCCTTCAGCACGTCTGGTTGATAAGGGTAACGCCAGCCTTCGCCGTCGCGCTCGTAGCTTGCCTTGGTGTAAAACGTCGACAGAATTTCTTCGCCGTCCATGCCAAGCGCCATCAACAACGATGTTGCAGGCAGCTTGCGGCGACGGTCGATACGCGCGTAGACAACGTCCTTCGCATCGAATTCGATATCGAGCCACGAACCACGGTAAGGAATGACGCGTGCAGCGAACAGAAGCTTGCCGGACGAATGGCTCTTGCCCTTGTCGTGGTCGAAGAACACGCCTGGCGAACGGTGCATCTGCGAGACAATAACGCGCTCGGTACCGTTGACGATGAACGTGCCGTTGTCTGTCATCAAAGGCATATCGCCCATGTAGACGGACTGTTCCTTGATGTCCTTGATGGACTTCGCGCCCGTATCTTCGTCGATATCGAACACGATGAGTCGCAGCGTCACCTTAAGCGGCGCTGCGTAGGTCAGATCGCGCTGACGGCATTCTTCTGTGTCGAACTTAGGCGGTTCGAATTCGTACGATACGAACTCGAGCATGGAAGCGCCTGAAAAGTCGGTGATCGGGAACACGGACCTGAATACCGCGTTCAATCCCTCATCAGGACGCCCGCCTTCGGGCTCCTTGACCATGAGAAACTGGTCATACGAAGCCTTCTGAACCTCGATGAGGTTCGGCATTTCCGCTACTTCTGGAATTTTGCCGAAAAACTTGCGTACGCGCCTGCGACCGTTAAACGAAAGGGTCTGAGCCATCGTCGCTCCTTTAAAATTGCATCCGGGCCTGCAACGGACGGGAACCGCTGGCCAGTCGATCCCGTCAATCCAATGAGTATCTTCAATCTCGTTTCACATCCCGAAGTGTAAGGCCGGATTGCCTCTACAGCGCGGTTCGAAACTATTCTCTTGAAGAACCCATTACCCAAAAGCCATTTTCACGCGGCTTTTGGGTAATAAGTTCGGGAGAAATGTGATCAGGAGGCGGTGCGGACACCGCCTCCCGAACATTTCAAAATTACTTAACGTCAACCTTGGCGCCAGCTTCTTCAAGCTTCTTCTTAAGGTCAGCAGCTTCAGCCTTGGAAACAGCTTCCTTAACAGCCTTAGGTGCGCCTTCAACGAGGTCCTTAGCTTCCTTCAGGCCGAGACCTGTGATTGCGCGGACTTCCTTGATGACGTTGATCTTGTTTGCGCCAGCTTCAACGAGGATAACGTCGAATTCTGTCTTTTCTTCTTCAGCAGGAGCTGCAGCAGCGCCGCCAGCAGCAGCAACTGCTACAGGAGCAGCAGCGGAAACGCCCCACTTTTCTTCGAGAAGCTTGGAAAGCTCAGCAGCTTCCAGAACTGTCAGAGCGGAGAGGTCGTCAACGATCTTTGCGAGATCAGCCATGTTATAGTTCCTTTAATTCGGTTCGAACCGGTTTGAATATTTACAGCGAAAAACCGCCTTAAGCGGCTTCGTCCTTCTTTGAGTAAGCCGAGAACACGCGAGCAAGCTGGCTTGCTGGTGCTGCAACAACCGTAGCGACGCGAGTTGCAGGAGCCGCAAAGAGGCCCAGCAGTTTCGCACGCAGCTCGTCCAGCGAAGGCAGGGTCGCAAGCGACTTAACTGCTTCGGCGTTGAGCGTGGTTGCACCCATGGCACCGCCGAGAACAACGACTTTATCGTTGGTCTTTGCGAAGTCCATGACGACTTTCGGAGCAATCATAGGGTCAGTGCTGTATGCAATCAGCGTCTGTCCCTTGAAGAGATCGATGATCCCTTCCGACTCCGTACCCTGAAGAGCGATCTTGGCCAGGCGGTTCTTCGCGACCTTGACGGTGCCGCCAGCAGCGCGCATTTTCGAACGAAAATCGTTCATCTGCGCAACTGTGACACCAGCATAGTGGGCCACGACAACTGAACCAGAAGCCTTGAAGACTTCATTCAGCTCCGTGACGAATTCGCGTTTTTCCGCTCTTTCCACTGTCTGTCTCCAGTAGATGAGATCACATTGAATTGTGAACCCATCGGGTTTGCCTTTGCCTCAAGAGATCCTGTTACCAAAATCTCAAGCGACGCTTGAGGATCCTGTCCCCCGCTCTGTCGCCGCAAACGGCTTCAGGCACAGGCACATCAGGTTCGAACCGGATTATTAAGCACCCTTGGGTGCGAAAATCCGGGCCTTACCCGTCTCATGTAGGCTGAATGATTAAGGCCAAAATCCCGAGGGAAATGAGCCACCTACAATCTCGGACAGGAGTTCCAGGTTGCCCTGGAAATTCCCGACCCTTGCGAGCCGGAAATTGAGTTTGCCGCGTCTTTTTCAAGACGCGGCGAATTCTTTAAGCTGTAACTGACGAAGGCTCGATGCGAACGCCTGGACCCATGGTCGAGGAGATCGCTACGCGCTTGACGTAGTTGCCCTTGGCACCAGCTGGCTTCGCCTTGATGACGGCGTCAGCGAAAGCCTTGATGTTTTCTTCGAGCGCCTTGGCGTCGAAGGAAGCCTTGCCAATACCAGCATGCACGATACCGGCCTTTTCGACGCGGAACTCGACAGCGCCGCCCTTGGAAGCCTTAACAGCTCCAGCAACGTCCATCGTAACCGTGCCAACCTTCGGGTTAGGCATCATGCCGCGTGGGCCGAGAACCTTACCGAGGCGACCAACGAGCGGCATCATGTCAGGTGTAGCGATAACACGATCGAAGTCGATCTTGCCGCCCTGAACGATTTCAAGCAGGTCTTCTGCACCAACGATGTCTGCGCCGGCAGCCTTAGCTTCATCAGCCTTGGCACCACGAGCAAAAACAGCGACGCGAACGTCACGGCCTGTGCCGTTTGGCAGGTTGACAACGCCGCGAACCATCTGGTCTGCGTGACGTGGGTCAACGCCGAGGTTCATGGAAACTTCAACAGTTTCGTCGAACTTGGCGATAGCCCGTTCCTTGACCATCGAAATGGCGTCGGTCAGGACGTAGAGGGTCTTTGGATCAACGCCTTCGCGGATCTTCTGTACGCGCTTTGCAAGCTTTGCCATGATCAACCTACCACTTCCAGGCCCATGGCGCGGGCAGAGCCCTCAACCATTGCCATTGCGCCTTCGATATTGGCGGCATTCAGATCCTTCATCTTGGCTTCAGCGATCGTCTTGACCTGAGCCTTGGTGATGGAACCGACCTTGGCACCCTTACCAGGTGTCTTGGAACCGGCAGTGATCTTTGCTTCCTTCTTCAACCAATAGGTCATGGGCGGCTGCTTCATGACGAAGGTGAAGGACTTGTCCTGGTAATAGGTGATGACGACCGGGATCGGCATACCCTTTTCCATTTCCTGCGTGGCGGCATTGAACGCCTTGCAGAATTCCATGATGTTTACGCCACGCTGACCAAGCGCCGGGCCGATTGGCGGGGACGGGTTAGCCGATCCTGCCTTGACCTGAAGCTTGAGCTGGCCTGCAACTTTCTTAGCCATATCTCTCTGCCTTTCGAATAGAACCGGTTTCCCGGCTCAACTTGCCGGAACTTCCGGCGGCTGCGGTTGCGTGGTGCGACCCCTGACCCGGCTTAAGAGTTCAGAGTATCTTCCACGCGTTTTGCGGCTATGCCGCATCACATCAGTTAGAAATAGCAAGGACTTGCGATCACTTCCTGATGTATTCCTTCGAAAGCGGTTACGCCTTCAGAAACTCGTCAAACTTTTTCGACCTGCGCATATTCCAGCTCGACAGGTGTGGCGCGACCAAAGATCGACACTTCCACCTTCAGGCGCGAACGCTCTTCATCGACATCCTGCACAACACCGTTGAACGATGCGAATGGACCGTCGGAGACGCGAACCTGCTCGCCGATTTCGAACGATACCGAAGACTTCGGACGTTCGACGCCCTCCTGAACCTGACCAAGAATGCGGTCGGCCTCGGAGTCAGGGATCGGCACAGGCTTGTTATCCGAACCCAGGAAGCCCGTAACCTTGGGCGTATTCTTGATGAGGTGATAGGCCTCATCCGTCAGGTTGGCGCGAACGAGCACATAACCTGGGAAGAACTTCCGCTCGCTATCGACCTTACGGCCGCGACGAACCTCAACGACCTTTTCAGTCGGAACCAAGATACGTTCGAACAGGTGATCGAGACCCTTCTGACGAACCTTCTCTTCAATCGACTCAGCGACCTTCTTTTCGAAGTTCGAATATGCCTGAACAATATACCAACGCGCTGCCATCTTTACTCTCCGCTCAATTCGTTACCGGCCAACGCTCAGAACGAGACTGAGCAACCAGCCGATGAGCTGGTCAGCCGCAAAGAAGAACAGTGCCGCGAAGATGACCATTACCAAAACCATGGCCGTGGAAATCATTGTCTCGCGGCGCGACGGCCAAGTGATCTTCGACGCTTCGGCGCGAACCTGCTGCAGAAACGTAAACGGATTGGTTTTGGATGCCATTGACTGCCCACGCAATTACGGCACGTAAAGTCGAAATAATCGACCCCACGCACCGCGTGTCTATTTTGACCTACTTAAACATCCATTACCCCTTTAACAAGAGGAAATCGACATTCGGCGAATTTCACCGGTAAACCGGCACCTCACCTGCCTTGCAGCGATACCGCGCTTGCGGATGAGGAATGGCAGGGGCAGTAAGGCTCGAACTTACGACCTGCGGTTTTGGAGACCGCCGCTCTACCAACTGAGCTATACCCCTTCAACGAACATTCCGGCTAACATCTTTTGTCCGCCATGGTCCGTGACGCCCGTTTAAGGCCACGAATCTTTATTGGCAAGTGTTTTTTTTATTTTTCACCGACTTGGCTTGGAAGTAGTGGTTTTAAAAAAGTGAGCTCGTATAAGCAAGCGCTCGCAACGCCCAACACACCTTGCAGTCAGACCGCAATCCAACACCATGACATAAGAATGCGCCAGCCGGCGCACTCCTATTTACGAATTTCAATATCGATCAAGCGCGTTGTACGACTGACAGCACTCTCTCACGCGTGGCAAACCACTCTTCGGCATAATCGTCGTTCTTGTATTCGTCGAAGTAAGGTCCGCCATCGGTGAAGTGGACGTTATCAGCCTGTTCGTTGTGCTCGTATTCATTAACAAGCCAGTTCCAGGTCTTCGGAATTTCACCAATCAACTCTTCCGATTCAAGCCACTTGAACTGGTGCAGTTCGAGCCCGGTTGCCGTGTTGACGTAATCTTTGGTCAGCGTCTTGCACTTGGCGTTGTTGAACAGAATGAAGCTCGACCAGTTCTTCTTTTCATATTTCGTCTGCGTCTGACCCAGAAACTTAGTTTCGACCTTCGGCACGTAATCATGCTTCACGCACATAGCCGCATACTTGTCATCACGCAGTTCCCAAAGCTTTGCAATGTCTGTGCGCATAAGCATGTCGCAGTCAGCAAATATCGCCCAACCTTCGAAATTGGATAGATAAGGAACGAGAAAGCGTGAGAAAGAAAATTCGGTGGATTGCAGAGCGTTGCGCTCTCTTGTGAAGATGCCTTCGAGATTGTTCAAGGCAATGGGAATAAACTCAACCGGAATGGAACTCTTCTCCTGAATGCTCTGGCAGAAGACGTGGTAGGCGACGACTTCCTTGCTGTCGAAGCCTATGAAGATGCGAGCAGTCTCGGACATGGTTACTCCAGTGATTTATCAATTTCGGAATGATGTTGAATAATTGTAGCGCGAATTAGTCCACTTTATGAACGGATTCGTCAAGTTTGCCGTTCATCATCATTTTCAGACACCTTACTACACATAAAAAAAGCCCCGCTGTTTCCAGCGGGGCTTTCGCAAATCCCTTGCGGGAAAAGATTACTCGACGATCGAAGCCACGATGCCAGCGCCGACGGTACGGCCGCCTTCGCGGATCGCGAAGCGCAGCTTTTCTTCCATCGCGATTGGAACGATCAGTTCGACTTCAACAGTCACGTTGTCGCCTGGCATAACCATTTCCGTGCCTTCTGGA
>NZ_NXEJ01000018.1 GCF_002915175.1 Agrobacterium rosae
GCCATGCCAACCTCTAAGATCCCGATCTAATCCCAGCACTAATGCTGGTACTAACGCCAGATCATCACCTGGATGGCTCAGTTCGCGAAATGTGTTGGCCGGACGCACACAGCAATCACACCTTGCCGAGCGCTTCGTCTCAAAAATGGTTCTCGAGTGTCAGGTCGCCGATTTTGTCGTACAGCTTTTTTAAATCAACGGTTTGGGTCGCCGTTTCCGCTTTTGCTCCATTGCCGAAAATGCCTGCCGCCAGAACATCGCCCGATTTCTCCGATCAGCAAAATCCGCTCACCGGACGCTCACGTCTGATCTGGTTGGTATGCACGTCGAACTGCTGGGATAATTCCATCAGCGTCTGTCCGCCTCTGACCGCGGCAGGCGCTACCTTTTCCATGAAAGCCGGTCTATGGTTCCGGTGACCTTGCCCCGTTGAAATAATCCATTTTGAAGTAAGCTCTGGCCCATTGTGAGGTGCTCCCCGATTTTGGGCCATCGGGAGCTGGAATTTTCCGGGGTTTTGGCTCAGGTCGGCGTGAGGGCCGATGAGCCGTTCATGAGCGAAATCGCCACCTTGTTGCCGATCGCGCTATGTGGCCGGAACTCGTTGTAGTCTCTCCGCCAATCCTCCATCTTCGCCCGTGCGTCGTCAAGGCTCATAAACCAATGAGCGTTTAGACATTCAGCCCGGAACTTGCCATTAAAGCTCTCGATGTAGCTGTTGTCCGTGGGCTTGCCCGGCCGCGAGAAGTCGAGCACGACGCCTCTGTGATATGCCCAGAGATCAAGATCACGAGAGATGAATTCGCTGCCGTTGTCTACCCGAATGGTGGCTGGGTAGCCGACCTGGCGACATACCCTCTCAAGCGTCTGAACGACATCCTCACCCTTGTAACTGAAGCGGGCATCGACTGCCGGCGAAAAGCGTGAAAATGTATCAACCACTGTCAGAATCCTGATTTTGCGGCCGGTAGCCAATTGGTCGTGTACGAAGTCCATCGCCCAGACATGGTTAGAATGGGTCGGTTCCGTGCGGTCGGCTCGCAGCTTAGCCTTGACCCGACGCTTGGGAACCTTGTTGCGGAGCTGGAGGTCCATCTCCTTGTAAAGACGATAGATTCGCTTCGGATTAACAGGCCATCCATCACGCCTGAGCAGGACATGGACGCGACGATAACCGTAGCGCACGCGCGTTTGGCAGATGTCCCTGATCTTCAGCTTTAGTTCGGCCTGCTCGCCACGTCTGGACTTGTAGACATAGAGCGACCGGTCAATCTTCAACACCGAGCATGCACGCCGGATCGAAACCTTCCAGTCCGCCTTGACTGTGTCGACAAGCTTGCGCTTGCGGGCAGGCCTCAGAGCTTTTTTGACAGAACATCCTGGAGCATGGCCTTGTCCAGTGAGAGATCCGCCACAATCCGCTTCAGCTTGGCATTCTCCTCCTCAAGCTGCCGCAGTCGCTTCATCTCCGAGGGCATCAGGCCCGCGTATTTTTTACGCCAATTGTAGAACGTCGCATCCGAAATGCCTGCCTTGCGGCAAACCTCACCAATCGGTGTTCCATCCTCCGCCTGCTTCAACACAAATGCGATCTGCGCTTCCGAAAATTTGGACGCCTTCATCGAATTCTCCTCTTCTTCCCGTCAGGGATCATAAGTGGAAAATTCCAGTTCAAAATGGCCTAATTTATTGGGGGCATGGTCACCGGCGTGGTCGTCTTGTCACGGTATCTCCTGTTCCCGGCATCGAAGCCGAAGTCAGGTAGAAATTCCAATTGTCCTCGGTGCGCAGTTTTCCTAGGACGGCGCTCATGACGTCGATGAGGTCCACTATATCGCTTGCGAAGTGAGTACTTTCGTCGCGTTAATGCCAATTCAAATCATCACGTCATCAAAATGAACTCAATAATTTCCAATCAAGCAAGGAGACTAAGTCCTTTCTTTTTTCCCAATCCGCGGCAATATCGTAATCAGGAAATTTAATTTTCAGATGTGTGGTATATTCTTCAACCCACTGGACAAATACAGCAAGGGCGTTATGGTTGCTGTGGAAATATTCATGGTGTCGGTCGAATATACCCAGCACTCGATTAGCGAAATCGACTGGCTTCCTGCTCAAATGTTGGTTATTCCCATGTATCATCCACGTATAAACAGGCTTTCGCAAAAATCCTTGCGATTTGCAGACCTTTGCAATGTTTAGGTTGAATTCATAGTCCTCACCGTAGCCAGCAATGAATTCGATATTGTTTTTCCGGATCATGTCGACAGAAAAAAGGGAATTCCATACAAATATCCCATAAAACGCATACATGTCAGGAGAGTATTTCGGGTAGACCACCTCATAGTCTTGACCAACTTGCTTTATGTACCCCGCTCGAACGACGTCCACTTCGTGATTTCCAACACGTTCCATATCTCGATAAGCTCGCGGTAACACTCTATCATCATGATCCGCGAACGTTAGCCATTCCCGATTGACCAGTTCAATTCCTACATTGCGAGACCCTGAAACGCTTCCACAATTTGTCTCTTTCACGGAAATTTCGAATTCGATGTTAGCGATTTGATTTCGCCTCCAGCGCAGAAATGTCTCAACTGATTGGTCCGTGCATGAATCGAAAACTAGGATAAGTTGATCGCGGCTTTCCAATGCATTGGCAATCGAAGACAGAGTCGGACCCAAAAAATCGGCGGCGTTGTGCACCGGAACTATCACGCTCACTGCCATTACTCACGCTCCACGCGATTTTATTACAACTTCAACAATTTCTTCTACGTCTTCCGCCGTCACACCAGAATGCATCGGCAAACACAATACTGTTCGAGAGGCATTCGCTGCCACAGAAAACACGTCGGTCTGTTCCGCTCTATACGGCTGACAGTCTGAAACCAAGGGATAAAAATATTTACGAGCGAATATATTTCGGGCGCGTAGTTGTGCCCAAATGCGGTCACGATCAAGTCCTTCTGAAGGATCGAATAAAACAGGATAGTATTGGTAATTCCTTTCTACGGCTTGGTCGAACGACGGGAACGATACCCCTGGTATCTGCCTGAGTTGCTGGTCATATAAATGGGCGATCTCTTTGCGGCGGGAAATCTCGACACTTACAAACGGTAAGACGGACAGACCTACAGCAGCATTAAATTCGTTAAGTTTACCATTAAGGCCCAATCCATCGATTCTGTCCTCGCCTCTAATTCCAAAGTTCATCACCGACTTCACTTCCTGTAATAGCGCTCCATCCTGGAAAAACAACGCTCCTCCTTCACCTGTGTGCATCAGTTTCGTCGCGTGCAAACTTGCCATGCTTGCAACACCGCGCTTGTAAACTGACGAGCCTCCCTCGAAAACATCAAAGCAATGTGCTGCATCGTAGAGCTCAAACAGGTCATATTTTTCGCAAAATTCCTTTATGGCCGACGTATCACAGGGATTGCCGTAAACGTGGACAGCAAGCACGCCAACAACATCACTATCGTAATTTTCTGCCAACTTAGTAACATCGATATTTAGGGTACTCCGATCTATATCTACGAATTTTACTTTATAGCCGGCCAATCGAATGCAGTGTACAGTCGCTGGGAACGTGAAAGGACTTGTAAGTATCGTTCCAGACTTTTGTGGTAACGCCAAAAGAAGGGCTAGTAGCGCTATAGTTCCATTATTGAATAATAAAACATTGTCACATCCAAAACGCCGCGCTAACGTCTGAGTCAACTCTTGCTCTGAAGGCGCGAAATTCGAATACAGGCCCCGGTCAATAATCCGATTTTGAATATCAAACAGCACGTCCCGATTTGGCGCAATAGGCTTAGTAACATACAACGGCTGAGTTCTAGGGTCCTTCATATCTTTTTCTCTTTTATATCATCGATTCTAGTAACGGGTACGATTCAGGTGGTAAGCATAAAGCGGCCGTATTTTCCGCGACATCCTTCCTCTCACGATATGAGTCGTCCACAAATACAGGGCGCTCTCCTCTTATGTGGACGGATTTTGCTTCCCCAGCTTTCAGATGTATTACTTCTTTAAACAGAGATTTAATACCAAGTGATTCCAGACGAGACGAGGGGCACTCCGCATGTCTCGTGATCAATATGATGGGTACTAGTTTGGATTTCAGGCCATATAAAATTCCAACCAGGCCATAATTTAGACGATCGCTGTCCAGTAAGATGGTGTCATCGAAATCTACGTAAACAGCTGTAGGCTGGAAGTCTGAACGAACCTTCCCATAGAGGGCTCTATCATACACCACGTCAACGCCATTTACGCCGCAGAAGGAGATTGGTGCGCCTAACAGTTGATGAAGCCAGGCATCCATAAAATTTACCCCAAGCATCCGCTGAAATCCTGATGATCCCGCGATGCGATTTGCTACTTCTAGTAGTTTAAATTCACCGGAGGAATCTTGCTTCATCTGGAAAAACCAAGCACCTTCGATTCTTAGTTTTGAGGAAATAAGTTTTGCGTACTCGTGAAATATATTTTCGTTAACGCGGGTCATCCTCGTCGCGATTCCCCCGCTTACGCGAGCGCGGTTTCTGGGCCCACAATAAATCAACTCATGGTTGGGTGTGGAAAAGCAGTCAATTGTTACCTCAGGACCCGGTAAATATTCCTGAATGACATAAGGTTGTGGCTCATCTAAGACTTTCGCAAGTGAGGAAGCATCATTAATAACCCTAGCGCCTCGAGATCCCTGTCCTCGATCTGGTTTGACAAAGCACGGAAAACCAAGTCGAGGGTCGAAGTCTCTAGGAAGAGGAACGGTGTCTTTTAATGCCGCGATAGTTTCTGACTTGAGTCTCAGTGTCTCCGACAAACGTCTTTTCGGTCCTACTACAATGCATCTTTCCAGGGCATCGGCGAGTTTGTAAATCGCTTCATCATGAGCGGGCACGACAAAATCGGCTTTTATTTCATCTACAATCGACTGCACTGCGTTCACGAAATTTTCGTCGTCGACAAAAGGCAATCCGTAACGAACCTGACGGAATGTAAGCTGGCTATGGTCGGGGACGTTGTTCGCACCAACAACATTCCAATGTTTCGAGTATTGAAGACACTCAAATATTTCATGCCCGATTTCTGTGCCAGCCGGTAAGACAAGGACCGTTTTTTTCATCTGTCACTCCCTGGATAAAAATCAAACTTACCATCGTGAAAGCTCTTAAGCTTTTTCCTGTAGATTGAGGCATCGTATATTTTCTTTAAAAAATTATAATTCATTTCTAAAACTCTATCACGGTAAGTACTGTCGCTCTCAATGTCGCGCATCACAGAGAATATTTTTTCTTCCATTTCTTGAAGGTCCGCAAACACGTTAGGCAAGCTCTTCATTTCAAGTGGCATAAATACTGGATTATAGATTGCGAAGGCAATGCCACCAGTAAAGATTGTTTCGATGAAATAATTGTCTAGGCCCTCACCAAAAGTTATGCAGAACTTTGCCCAAGGCAAGCAATACTTAAACATCTCGTAATGCACAGCGCGAACCCTGTAGATCACATAACCACGACTGGAGTTGGAGAAAAATTCTAGAAATTCGTCGTCCGCACCCATTCGATCGGGTGAAAGAACGATCATATTTTTCTTCTGCGCGAATTCTTTTCTTTTGTAATTGTCGTACGAGACATAAGTTGACAGGTGCTTTAGAGGCAGGCCCCAACGATCCGCGTGCTCTTGTGACGAATAGCGCTCGTGAGCTGTAGTCATGGTGACAGCCTTGAACCGCATCATCGAGCTTTCAAACTTCGCCTTTTCAGGCATCAGTTCTGCGTTCTGATTTAATATATTTAAGCTCAGATTGCTGCAATCGATCCTATTTGTTTTCAAAAGATCGAGGAGTGGCAATAACAGCACCTCAGGCACATGCACGCGCTTTACCTTCCCTTCTCTTACAAGCGATAAAAACGAGTCGAAGGGCGAGATTATCTCCGAATTGTTAAACCGCACATAACGCATAATTGGCTCGCCACCGGGCATTGAGAACAGAGCAGTGTTGGCTCCGAGTGCGCGCATTTCAGCAACAATAGAAAATATCGAAAATATCCCGCCAGAAATAGCGTCAAAATTAAACACCATAAAAGCCTCAGTATCTCCAAGCTCTGATATGGCATTTTTTTTCGACGTGATAATGGTCTCGCTGTCGCCATCTAGCGATGGGGGATTGAATGCGAGGCTGCCATTGGCAAGAACGACCTCAACCGGATGACTATTGCTATTTTCTTCTCGCAGTTGGCGCGTTGGAAACATAGGGTGAGGCGAGTGAAACTCGCGTTTGCCTGAGCTAATAAAATGTTCGAGTGGAGTGACCGAATTATGGACCCCGGCCATATAGGCGCCTCGGTACCAACCACTGTCAAAAATAGGATGGGGCTCTCTGTCCTCGGCACCACCCCCAGAAAGATAATGTGCTAATGGATTAAGTCCAGCTTCCGAGACATCTCGATATCTAGCAAGATAATAGGATCCGTCGAAAAAACGGCACGGATTGTAGCCTTTTTGAGCGCCTATTGCGAGATAGTGACTCAAAATGTCTTCGATATCTTCATCTCCTACCTCCGAAAGATAGAATTTAATATCGAAAATTGGGTGCGGACTTATAATCTTACCGCGCCGAGATGCGGCGCTGTAGGCAAGCAGAGAATTCTGCCTACACCCTGTTTGTGAGCGAACGTATCTCGGATCGAATAATGGATGTGGCTTATAGTTCAGGTGATCGCCATACGATACGAAATGCGCTAAGGGATTCATGTCTCGATCTTTAGCGTCGGGATACCTGTTATAATAAAACGTGGTTGAGAACAGAGGATGAGGGTCCCGGTGCTCAAATTGTCCGAATTTTATGTAGTGATAGAGCGGATCCATTTTTGACCTCGCTACATCGGGATAGCGCCGCTTATACCAACTTTCACTAAAGAGGCTTCCCGTTGCCCGCCGCTCCAGGGCGCTTGTTGCCAGAGAAAAAAAGTTAGTTTTCATCATGCCTCACATCAGCTCGATCAGCGATTCACGCCACTGCTTACTTTGTTCGCCAACGCTTATCAATCTCAGGATTGGAACTAATGGGATTATCTCTCGTAACGTACTATGGCGTGGCAGGCTTGTTTTTTCGCGTTGGTTACGAGGTACCTACTGAGGCTAACTTGGCTACAGATTCGCAGACTTTATCTCATTCGGAAAAGATAAATTCTTCATCCCGAGCTATACTGACCTTGACCCCAAGTTTCATCCAGTTTTGAGTTCGCTCCGGCGGTTTTTTGAGGTGCTCCCCGATTTTGGGCCATCGGGAGCTGGAATGTAACCGATGTTCCACCCCCACGTTGCTCACTACCGCCTGATCTGTGATCGAGTTTTCATGGACGAGCGATAAGGAGTTTCTCCATGGACACTACATTGGAGGTTCTCACGACGCGGCGGAGCGGACGTGAGGCGCATCGTCAATGGTCAGATGAGGTCAAGGCACGGATAGTGTCGGAGAGTTTGCGACCAGGTGTGACGGTGAATGAGGTCGCGGCCCGCCACGGGCTGAAGGCCAACCACCTATCGACCTGGCGAACACTGGCACGAGAGGGAAAGCTGGTTTTGCCTGAGCCGGAAGACGCAGTCGAATTCGCGGCCATGGTTGTCGAGACGCCCGCGCCGGAGCCGCCGAGCGTCAAACCAGTTTGCCGCCCCGAGATTGTTGTCGGCCCTGTCACGATCCGTCTTGAAGAAGGTGCGTCTGTTGCCCGGATTGCTGCCATCGCGCGTGCACTGGCGGCGGCGATATGATCTTCCCCTCGAACCGCGTCCGGATCATGGTGGCGACCAAACCCGTAGACTTCCGTAAGGGGCATGACGGATTGGCGGCGCTGGTGAAGAACGAGCTGCACAAGGACCCGTTTACGGGAACGGTCTTCGTGTTCCGGTCCCGCAAGGCGGACCGGTTGAAGCTGATCTACTGGGATGGCTCCGGGATCGTCATGGCCTACAAACGGCTGGAAGAGCACACGTTCACATGGCCCGGTATCAAGGATGGATTGATGACGTTGACCCATGCCCAGTTTGAGGCCCTGTTTGCGGGCCTGGATTGGCGGCGGGTTCATGCCGTCAGGACGAGAACGCCGGAGACCATCGAATAGCTGCGGCAAGATGACTCAGGACAACAGATTCCGAAGGCAAATCGGCACAGAATTTGGTAGGTTCCAGCCATGCTGAACGCCGCCGATCTTCCCGATGATGTTGCTGCCCTGAAGGCGATGCTGATCGCAGCCCAGGCACGCGAGACGCCCAAGGACGTCGCGATAGCAAGTAAGGACGAGCATATCGCTCGCAAGGACGAGCGGATCGAACGGCTTGAGAAGCTGGTCGCAGCCTTCAAGCAGGCAGCATTTGGGCGCAAATCCGAGAAGACCGATCCCGACCAGTTCGATCTGGCATTGGAGGACCTGGAAACGGCGATGGCCGCGATCCATGCCGAGGACGAGGCGGACACTCCTGCTGGAACTAGGACGACCAAGTCACGCACGACCAATCGTGGCTCTCTTCCAAAACATCTTCCCCGAGTGGAAGAGGTGATCGAGCCAGCAAGCCTGATCTGCGCCTGTGGCGGTTGCCTGCATTGCATCGGGGAGGATGTCTCCGAACGCCTCGATGTCATACCGGCGCAATTCCGAGTCTTGGTCACGCGCCGTCCCAAATATGCCTGCCGTGCCTGCACCGACGGCGTTGTTCAGGCTCCGGCTCCGGCAAGGTTGATCCAGGCAGGGTTGCCGACGGAAGCGACCGTCGCCCATGTGCTGGTCTCTAAATATGCCGATCATCTACCCCTCTATCGGCAAGCGCAGATCATGAGCCGCCAGGGCGTCGATCTCGACCGGTCCACGCTTGCCGACTGGGTCGGTCGAGCAGCCTATGAGCTGCGTCCCATCTTCGATGCGCTGATCACTGAGCTGAAGCGCTCAACCAAATTGTTCATGGACGAGACGCGTGCTCCGGTTCTTGATCCAGGCTCTCGCAAAACCAAGACCGGATACTTCTGGGCGTTGGCACGGGATGATCGCCCATGGGGCGGCGGTGATCCGCCAGGTGTTGCCTTCACCTACGCGCCCGGTCGCGGAGGCATCCATGCCGAACGGATATTGCAGGGCTTTTCCGGCATCCTGCAGGTCGATGGTTATGCCGGATACAACAGACTGATCGCGCCTGAGCGCGTTGGCCCGGACATCCGGCTTGCCTATTGCTGGGCGCACGCTCGTCGCAAGCTGGTGGAGATCACCCGTAACGGAACAGCACCCATTGCCGAGGACGGCGTCAAACGGATCGGCGAGCTGTATCGGATAGAGACCGAATTGCGCGGTTTTGATCCGGAGGCTCGCGTGACCGGACGGAAGGAACGGTCTGCACCGCTCGTCGCCGCCATGCAGGTTTGGCTTACGCATAACAAAGCCCGTGTCGCTGCAAAATCCCCGCTCGGCGAAGCCTTGGCCTACATCACCAAATACTGGGATGGTCTCCAACTCTTCCTGACAGACGGTCGCATCGAGATCGACAATAATACCGTCGAGCGGACCATCCGACCGATTGCACTGAACCGGAAGAACGCGCTATTTGCGGGCCACGATGCCGGAGCAGAGAACTGGGCGGCCATCGCATCGCTCATCGAGACCTGTAAGCTCAATTCGGTCGATCCACTGGCCTATTTGACCGCCACGCTCACCGCCATAGTAAACGGCCACAAGCAGAACCGGGTTCACGAGCTGATGCCGTGGAATTATTCGGAGCGAACACTCGGCTGAAGTCTGGTGTCGGGTTTAAGCGGTCATCGAAACTCAATGGATATCTCTTGCAGATCCTCTTTTAGGCGTCTCTTCATCCTTTCCTCATACGTTCCAAGGAAAGAACTGGGTGACTTCATGCGTTTAATATTTGCTGCCGCCATTACCTTTGTCGCGATCACTGGTATCTTCGGAGCGTATTCGACACTTCAATCCTCAAGCAATTTCAGCAACCATTTGCCGTACGCCGTCTTTGAAAACATAAGTCCATATTCGCGCACTTGATCCCGCGTGATCCATCCATTTGTATATGCTATCTCCTCGATGCACGCGACGCTCGTACCCTGTCGGTGCTGGATAGTCCGAACAAATTCCGAAGCTTCGAGTAGGCTGTCATGGGTACCGGTGTCCAGCCACGCATAGCCACGGGACATGCGCTCAACGAATAGCTCGCTCTTTTCCATATAGATACGGTTCAGGTCCGTAATTTCATACTCCCCACGTGCAGACGGCTGCATGGTGCGCGCATATTCGACGACTTTGCTGTCGTAAAAATACAGGCCGGTGACAGCCATACGCGATTTGGGTGACGTTGGTTTCTCTTCCAACGACAAAGCTCGCCCGTCCGCATCAAGCTCGACCACGCCATATCTTTCAGGATCATCCACTTCATATGCAAAGACTGTAGCACCCGTCTTGCGGTCGCGTGCCTGTGCGAGCAGCCCCTGAAGGCCGGCCCCGAAAAAGATGTTGTCGCCAAGAACCAGAGCGACATTGTCGTCACCGATAAATTCGGCACCCAATGTAAACGCTTGCGCCAGTCCGTCTGGTTTGGGTTGTACGACATAGGAGAAGTTCAGTCCCCAACCAGAGCCATCGCCGAACAAACGTTTGTAGCTGTCCATGTACTCAGGAGAGGATATTATCAATATGTCGCGAATGCCAGCCAGCATCAGAACAGACAACGGATAATAAATCATTGGCTTGTCGTACACGGGAATGAGTTGCTTATTGACGGCCAGTGTCGCGGGATGAAGCCGTGTACCGCTGCCGCCGGCAAGTATGATGCCCTTCATTTATTGTCTCCTGAAATTTCGTCGGCACGCGACGTTTGGATAATCTGGGCAACTGTTTTTCGCGTAGAAGTTTGCCACTGCGGCAGGGACACGCCATAAGTATTTAGGAGCTTTCCACAGTTCAGGCGTGAGTTGGTTGGCCTTTTGGCAGGAGTAGGGTAATTGCTTGAAGGAATTCTGTTCACCCCCGCAGAGGGACCGCCCATCTCAGCGGAGGCTCTGAAAATTTCTTCGGCAAAATCGGCCCAACTGGCCTCGCCAGTCGCCGTCGTATGGAATATCCCTCGTAGTCTAGGGTCGGTTGAGGCAAGAAGGCTGCGAGAGACAGCAAGCACTGCTCCGGCAATATCGAGCGCGGATGTCGGATTTCCGAACTGGTCGTCGACCACGTTGACGACGTCACGGCTTTCGGCCACTCGCAGCATTGTCTTCAGAAAATTTTTTCCGAACGGACTGTAAACCCAGGCGGTCCGCAGTATCGCATAATTGTCCGTCGCCGCCGCCACGGCCTTTTCGCCGTCCAGTTTGCTTGCACCGTAAGCGCCCAACGGCGAGACTGCATCGGCCTCTTTATACGGCGTTCTTTTAGCGCCATCAAAGACATAGTCTGTCGAGATTTGCACGATCGGTATGTCGAGCTTTGCCGCAGCCGCTGCTAGAGCCGATGGGCCGTCTCTGTTGACAACGTGCGCCAACGCACTCTCGCTCTCCGCCTGGTCTACAGCGGTATAAGCAGCCGCGGATATTACGAGATCAGGTTTGAGCTCCATCACTGCACCGGTTACGGTTTCCGGTCTTGCGAGATCTAGCTTTGGTCTTCCTACAGCAATAATCTCTACCGAAGCATCGCTTGCCGCTTGTTGAATGAGCGACTGTGCGAGCTGACCTTCCAGCCCGGTGACAAGATAGCGTTTGACGTTCGTCATGCCGCGGATCCTGAGGGTAGAAGACCCAGCCGGTCTCCCTTGTATCCGTGCCGTAAGGGTGACCACCACCATTCGTTTTCGAGATACCATTTTACTGTCTTTTCGATCCCTGTGTCGAAGTTTTCGACGGCCTTCCAGCACAGTTCCTGCTCGAGCTTTGTTGCATCGATTGCGTAGCGTGCATCATGTCCGGGTCGATCCTGAACATACTTAATCAATCTGGAATGTGGGCCATGTTCAGGGCGAAATTCATCCATCAGCGCGCAAATGCGGTTGACGACATCAATGTTTCGCTGCTCGTTTCTGCCGCCCACATTGTATGTTTCGCCAACGCGTCCACGCTCTGCGATGAGATCCAAAGCTTTGGCATGATCTTCAACAAACAACCAGTCACGTATGTTGCTCCCGCTACCATAAACAGGCAGAGATTTACCCTCAATCGCACTGATGATCATGAGCGGAATGAGCTTTTCTGGGAAATGGAAAGGCCCATAATTGTTCGAGCAGTTGGATACCACAACTGGCAAGCCATAAGTCCTCTCCCACGCCTTCGCGAGATGGTCAGACGCTGCTTTTGTGGCAGAGTAGGGCGAACTGGGATCATATGGCGTGGTTTCGGTAAATTGGCCTTCCTCGCCCAATGAACCGTAGACTTCATCAGTTGAAATGTGGAGGAAACGAAATGTCCGTTTCGCACTGCTGTCTAAAGATTGCCAAAAAGCACGCGCGCATTCGAGCATGTTGAATGTGCCAAGCACATTCGTTTCAACGAAATCCTTAGCACCCGTGATAGACCGGTCAACATGGCTTTCGGCTGCCAAGTGCATGATGCGATCTGGTCTGAAACTTGAAATTGCTTGTGTTATGGATGTTTTGTCGCAGACATCTGCATTTTCGAAGCGATATAGCGGATTATCACTCACTGACACCATAGACGTCAGCGTCCCGGCGTAAGTCAACTTGTCAATATTCAATACATCGTAGTGCTTGTCGTTGACTAGATGTCTAACGACAGCAGATCCGATAAAACCTGCACCGCCGGTAACGAGTACGCGCATTCACTCAAATCTCCTGGTAAATTCGATCGCCTTAGACGAAATTGGTATCTAACTCGGCGAGCAGTGGTTGCTTTTTATCCTTGTCAGACAGAACCGCGTCACTGACGGCGACCGGCCAATCGATGTTCAGTGCCGGATCGTTCCAAAGCAAACCTCGGTCACAATCGAACGCATAGTAGTCAGTCACTTTGTAGCTTATGACAGTATCTGGCTCTAACGTGCAAAATCCATGCGCGAATCCAGGCGGTACCCATAGTTGATGAGCATTTCCTGCCGTGAGTTCAACAGAAACGTGATGGCCATAGGTCAGGGAGCCCACTCTGATGTCAACTACGACGTCCTGTAATGCACCGGCTATGCATGTTACCAGCTTCCCTTGGGCATGAGGATTAAGCTGAAAATGGAGGCCTCGGACAGTGCCAACTTTTGCAGATAATGAGCGATTTTCTTGAACAAAAGTGAAATCGCCAACATTGCGCTGGAACCACTCCGCTCGAAAGGTCTCCATAAAATATCCGCGATCATCACCGAAACGGCTCGGCACCAAAAGCACGACGTCCTCGATATGTGTTGGTTCAAATTGCATTCATATTTTCTCTCGCCGCGGCTATCACCTTCAACCACAGGGAATATTGGAGTGCAATCCAAAAAAATCGACAGCGCTAGAATTACAGGACACTTATCTTGTGGCGGTACTTATTATTCCTGCTAAACAATTAGGGGCCGGCTCTTATAGGACACCAAGGAGAATAGATGGATTTCCGAACCAGCGGTGAGGTGTGCTGCAAGGCGGGCATTCGGATGCGACGTTCTACTGGCGCAAAAAGCACGTGGGCCTGACGGCCATCCGGGATGGAGCGCCTCCGCCAACTCGAAGAAGAAAATGCCAAGCTGAAGCATCGTCGCCGACTTGTCTCTGGATAAGGCCGTGCACCAGGATGTGCTTTTAAGATCTGAGGTCTATACGCGAGCGCAAGCCTGTCGACACGATATAGAAGGGCAGGAACGTTTCGACTAGGCGTGCATGCTCTGGGTTGAAAATCGACAGGTCGCTCCATGTGTACAAGTCCAGGTGCGGTGATCAGGCCGAACTGAAGTTCAAGATCAAGTATATCTGCCAAACGCGTGTGAGTTACGGTTATCGTCTCTTTCATGTTCTGCTCAGACGTGATGAATGAGCCTTGCCCCGTTAAACTGCTCCTTGACGCCGCCGTCCCGCTAAACGAGATCAACTTCCTCTATTGCAGTAACATCTTAGAGATTTTTATATCTCTGCCTCAGTTCATCGGCTGTTGCGTGATCGAAGATTATATTTTCAACGCCTTCTCGCTTCGGTAATATTGGCCGTTAAGTTTGGTCGATCTCAATCCCTCTCGTGGGTCGCGCAGATTGATTTGCTAATATGGTCGCAAAAGCTCATTTTTTTCCGACTTTCTATAGAGGCCAAAATTCACTTTTTAAGGTTCGTACTATTATTGAACTACTTGTCACCAATAATATTGAAAACGCCTCCGGTCACCACGTCCTTGTATCCACCCGATTTTACAATACGTTCCGCGGCGTCTAATTCGTGAGGGCTGACTTCCAGACTGCAAAGATCAACAAACTCTCTAACGAAGATGCCTGGGTACTGCATGAGCTTCTCATACTCGCATATAGCAAACGCACCTTTTATTGAGCCAATATTTTGAAAACATTCACCATACATAGAAATTGCGTGAGAATAGCCTCGGAAATAGTCAGACATATTATTTGCGTAGGTTTCATCTCGGTTCACCAAGCTACGGGCTACGGATATTGGATTCCGAACTACTACCAAATAGAGCGGATTTGGTAGGGTGTCTTCAAAGACGTGGAGCATGGTAAGAGCTGCCGGCAGCTTAAGACTCCAGCCAGAAAAATTATTGACTCGGTTTTCAATCAGTGAACTCCAGTCATTGTAGTTGAAATTACCATGATTTATTAGGTCCGCGAAGTCGACATCCTCATGCGTTAAGGGATGTAGCTTGTTTCCTAAGTTCACTCCCGTCAAACGCATGACCGAGCCGACAGCGGATGTGCCACCGCGGCTCGCCCCCGAAACGATGATATTGAGAGGCGATCCTGCGATCAATTTGCGTTTGTCGCTTCCAAATACAACAAGAGTCTCTTTCTGCTCAACCTGCATATTATTTCCTTCTAATCAGCGATGTGATTCCACCGAAAATAGTAATGAGATCAAGTTAAATATAAACGTACCCTCTATCAACTACCCCTAAAGAACAGCGTGACCTCTATCCAAAGTGACCATTTTCATTATCTGTTTGAAGACAATGTCAGGATTTAATCAGAGCAGGTTCCTATTTTGCAACCAATTCGACCACCCGAACCCGGGCCGAGCAGATTTATCTTATCCTCATTGGAGCGCCTCATCGCAGAGAAATATTGACGTACCAGATTATTGCGGCTCATATGGGCTACAAAGGATCAGGCGTTCTGGATAGGCAACTAGGGCACTTGATGCAATGGCGCGATGCAAACAGACAGCCACCCCTCACGGTACTTGTCGTGAACAAGAAAACCGGGTCGCCGGGCCCAGGATTGGTACTCGCCACCAAGTTCAACGCTGACAGAGAATCCGTTTCCAGTTCGATTGGTATTCCATAGTTCCGCTAACGGCTGCCGAACTCCCAGACTCCTAATACTATTTGCTAGAGCGCGTCCGTTTTATTCCGGGTCATAACCTGCAGTCGCGAAGTAGTTTGCACATTCCTGTGGTTTGATGAGCGGAACGATTTTACCGACGTATCCCACAACGCATCGACTGAGCGCTCGGCTTTAGCCCGCAGAAGCGCTTTCAGTTTGGAAAAGGCCATCTCGATTGGATTAAAATCAGGGCTGCAGGGCGGGAGATAAAGCAACCAGCAACTTCGATGGCTTGGTGAACATCTTCGGCTTTGTGAGCAGGCAAATTGTCCATAATAATGGCGTTGCCGGGGCCTGAGTAGTGGAACGAGAACCTGCTCGATATAGGCCAAGAATGCCACGCCGTACATCGGGCCATCGAGTACCATCGATGCGGTCATTCCGGAAAGCTTGAGCGCCCCTGTAAAGGTCGTGGTTTTCCAGTGACAATGGGGAACTGCCGACGGGCGGTATTCGCCGCATTGGGATCGACCGCGTAGTAGAGACATCTTCGTGGAGAGACCAGTCTCATCGATAAAAACAAGCTTGGCAGGATCGAGATCAAGCGGGCCATCGAACCATGCCAAGCGTGATGTCTTTCTCATCATCGATAAGGCCGACGATAAAGGCTTCATGCTCATCCAGTCTTGAGCCTGAGCGCCGGCTCTGTTTGCCTGCGGTCAGTTGACCCTGCCGCGCGTTGGCGATCCACGCAATGGCCGTCGAAATCCCTATGCTAAACCGCGCATCAGCCGGATGCGCAGACATCCCGTCTGAAGACACAGCCAGAACTCGAATGCGAAGATCATCGCTTAACGCTCATGACATTCATACCTCCTGATTCGAAAGTAGGCAATCACATCAAACAAACGTGTCACCTCAATTGCGGTTCCCCGTTCAATGGACGCGCTCTAGAGATATAGACCCTTCTCAATACTCGACACCTGCCTGCCGAAGTTCAAGCGCGATGGCCGCAAACATTGGTTTCTCTGGCCGAAGCGATAATTACCCGGCGACTGGTAACCTTCGGATGAAGCGGCGGGTGATTTCTTCTGTGGGGTGAGATCACCCGCCGCAACGTTAAAAGGACGAGTTATGAACTGCGATCACAAGAGTACACTTGGCCAACCCT
The DNA here is from genome assembly GCF_002915175.1 of Agrobacterium rosae. Taxonomy (GTDB): domain Bacteria; phylum Pseudomonadota; class Alphaproteobacteria; order Rhizobiales; family Rhizobiaceae; genus Agrobacterium; species Agrobacterium rosae. Next base: position 16,627 of record NZ_NXEJ01000018.1, read on the forward strand.
GCAAGTGTGGCGCTGTCATTGATGCCATCGTGCGGGACGGGAGATGGATAAACATTCCCCTCATGCTCCGCGATGGTGCGCCAACTTCCCACGAAAGATAGCCACTTCAGATGATGACTGATTCCGAGTAGAAAACCATGCGCGACAGTGTGCGTGGAATGAGCCATATCGAAGCCGCGAGGCTGCCGATCTACGACGACTTCAGAGGCCTTCTCGAATGATCGGGCGCACCAATGCCTGAAATGATGGGACTACGCGATGGAGCCACATACCGAGCACCAAGCACCGGAAGCTCCGAAAGATCAATGCAGAGCCGAAGCCGCTCGTGACCACATGATACACAAGCAGGGCAACGAATGGCGCAGCGAAGCACATAACGACAACCGGAACCTGCCGACGGTTACTCGTGATGGCCGGCCCATGTCGTCTGTATCCGATAGTGAGCGAGATCGCGAGGGACTGGTTTACGAACTGAACAATCAGTGGCGCGCTGATCAGTAACGGGAACACGGTTATCGGGAGCTATCAATACGAGCAACGCCACTCTTGGGTCGACGAAGGAACCCCATGATGCTTTTTTTTGCGGAGGAGGAAGCTGGCTGGGAAGACACCGTTACCGATTCATCTTTGATACTCGCATAGTCCCGCCATTTATCCGATTCCTTCAAACGGCGTATCTGATCCTCTATTTCCTCAAACATAGCGATGCGGTATCGCGTCTTTTTCTGTTGATATTGCTCCAACGAGAGAGTGGATTGGGTTCCACTCTGCAACTCTGCGAAGAACTCGCATCCTTGGGTTGGTCTCACATCCCCATCAAAGCTGGTGAGGCCAAGAAATCTCATTTCCAAAAGTAAAAGACCGAAAGAAGCGGGTGTGAGGTAATTGGCATGGCAGTCAAAATACTCGGCAGCATCGTGGCTTTCATCAGCTATCTTCTTTGCTGAAATCGGGTTGGAGGCTAGCTGGATGGTGTCTATCGGGAGTACGCCCCAATCGCCACGACGGCCTTTACCTACGATGACGTGATCATTGTAAGCCGAAAACACCGTGGAATAGGCATGCCTCGTCCGCTTTTCCTGAAACCGTTCCATGGCTAGGGAGATATCAAGAGGAGATTTAACGAAGTCGAATGTACGTCGCTTGTCGGGAACCGCTAGGAAAAGCCGACCTGTCGGAGATAGCAGTGTTTCACACGACTGCAGGAAAGTGATGATGTCAGGAACATGCTCAATGACATGGCTTGCAATTATCCATTCGAAGGTGCCGTGCTCTGACGCATCGAAGCTTTTCTCTAATGTGCCTTCACGCCAGACGACATCGACATGTTCTGTCAGCTCAACGTTTTCGCTTCGGTCGCTGTATTTCGTTTTAAGATCTTCGGCGCTGGCATGGTCTATGATTACAGTTTTGAAACCATCTCTCTTGGCGGCTATTGGCCGATAGCTTGGCCCGATCTCGATGCCTCGGGTAGATCGAACTTCTTGTCTGACGTAATCACGAAATTCCATATTAATTCCCATCTAGACAGCTACCGAATATAAGTTTCTTGGTAATTCTCGGAGAATTTCGGCGTGTGCGCGGAAGCGTCAGTTTTTTCAAGGCTAGAGATGCTGGCAGCGCAGCCTGCGCGAGCAGGGTTGATCTTCTCATGAACGTTGCCCAAGAGCCAATTGAATAGAAGAGCAAGGGACGATTAGCAACTATTAAAGGGAAACTCCCCCATAACCGTCACACGTTTCCAGACACTTCCAATACTGATTTCTGGTCGGAAATGGTCATATGGGCTCAACAAGTTTGCGGCCCTGACCGCTGCCCTGTCCGCCCTTACGCAAGGCACCAGTGGGTTGAATAGCCGCGACCGTTGACACAAGACACAATCGTGAGGACGTAATTATGAAAAACTCTACAAGGGTACTGCTGGCAGCGCTTGTGTTGTCATATCCAGTTGTAGTTTCCGCGCAATCGCAAGGGCCAACATTCAATTCGCTCAAACTCGTCAGCCCGAGTAAGCCCGGTAACACGATCATAAAGCCTGATGGGCTTTTGACGACTTCGCCAGTCTTCGATGTCATGGCCTATGATTTTGTCAGTGACGGCGTTGCCGATAATTCAGCAAAGGCTAGCACCCTACTGTCTGCTGTCGGCAGCAACGGCGGCAAGATTAAATTCCCTTGTGGGACGTTCAAATTCTCCACCGCACTTGCTTACACAATCCCGTCTGGCAAGAACATCACGGTTGAAGGCGAAGGCTGCACCAAACTGCTGTTTGGAAACACTGATGGTCTCGTATTGACCTACACCAATAATTCCTCTTGGTCGGTCGTTCGCAATCTGGAAATTGCAACATCGGCTGCGACGGGAACCAATACCGCGCTGTGGCTGAAAAGCAACGTCGTCAACGTGCCGCAGAACGCCCGCTCTACCGTCATTGAGCATGTTCATGTCAACGGTTCAGACGGCTTGGGTGTCGCCAACTATTGGGGAAAGGGCATCTTTCAGGACAAGGTGTCGTTCGTCAATATTGATGATCTCACCTTCAATGGGCGGGCGACCCCGGCTTACGGTGGAGACGGGGTTGTGGCGCAGGGGCAGACCGATCCTGCCTTTAATGTTGTAACCAATATCGTCAACTCGAATTTCGCTTACTGCGAGACGGGGTTCAAGTATGGCACATATTACCAGGGACTAAGCTTCCTCGGCTCAAATATCACCGGATGCAGACGGGGTATTTACTCGCCCGTAGGCAACGTGTTCAACCTTCAGGCAACGATCGCAGACAGCCAGTTTGCAAATGGCGTCTCCAATATTGAATTTGCGTCCGAGATGAGCGGCGCGCATATCTCGAACAATATTTTCTTACTGCATCCTAATACTTTCGGGATCAAGACAGCCGGACTGATTAACTCTACAATCTCTGCCAACGGGTTCTCTGCGGCCTTAATCGCAGGCCAGGGAAGTGCAATTAGCATTGGGACTTCAGGAAATACCGCGGAGACGGTCACGGTCAACGGCAACACATGCCTGTCAATTGCGAGCTGCATCACTATCGCCAGCGGAGCGAAGGGGATTGCAAGCGGCAACGCATGGTGGAATGTTACTGCCCCCTTCACGAACCGATCCGTGAACTTTTTTCAAACAAACAACATTCAAGATGGTGCGCGGCAAGTCACTCAAGCAGGCCCACTTTCAGCGGTTTCTTTTAGCGACGTCGTGAGCGTCAATAGTCTTCTTGGGTCAAAAACCTCCCCGACTATCGCTTCCGGGTTCTGCACGTCTCCGAGCATCCTTGTCTCGAATGGAACGTTCTCGTTTCGAGTGGGCGTAGGGAGTTCCTGCGCCGCATCTTCGGGAACGGTGTCCATGCCAACCTCTGTGAATGGGTGGTCTTGCACAGCCACGAGCGTTGCAAACGTAGCAACAAGTGACCCGGTTATTGATCTTTCCGCTTCCAGCTTGTCATCGATTGTCATCAGAAATTATTCGAGAAGGACCGGAGCCCTTGCTAACTTCGCGTCTTCAGACTCTATCCTCGTTAACTGCCTGGCACAGTGAAGATGTTTCCCGCCACGTTCCAAGATTGAAGTAATCCCTGGCTTCGGATTTCATCGCAAGGGAACCTCATTGGTAATTGTCTAAGACAATATACGGGAGATATTTTTCTAGAGCAGATCCACTCTATTCGGGGTGATATCCACGGGAATTAAAATAGTTGGCGCGTTCGTTCGGCTCGGACAGTTTGACGGTCCGGCCTGACGTACTCCACAAGCAATCGACTGCTCGCTCAGTTTTGGCGTAAGATGGCATTTGAGCTTAGCAAATGCCATCTCGAAAGGATTGAGATCAGGGCTGTACTGCGGGAGACAAAGCAAGAGGAATCCTCCACCTTCGATTGCATGCCGTACGCCTTCCGCCTTATGTGCCGGAAGATTGTCCAAGATGACAATATCGCCCGATGCCAAGGTTTTAAACTATTTTCTACACTGCGGTGGCGCGAAGCCAGAGGACGCAGGATATTTCCCGCATACCGCGGTATTTTCAGGGTGTCGCAAAAATAAATGGACAAATATGTCCTATTTATGATTGTGCGTGACGATTGGGATTGGCATCTATCTTGATTCAATTAATACTGAGGCGAGAACGTCCTGAACGCCGCTGAACACCAACAGATGAAAGATATGTCGTTTTCCGAGTAACTGGTTTGGCTTGATGATCCTTAGTTCCCTCAATAAAAACGGTTACGCTCGAATGCTGGTCAGCGAGAGAATTATCGATGAAACAGGGAATGTTGGCGTTCATGAGGTTTTCCGATAAGAAAGACTCCAAGAAGAACTAGTCGCTCTGGGAGACAAACACTCTTCAACGATTGAAATCGCTTGGGATGAGATGATTATTACTTCAAGGCCTTCAGGCGAACACAGGCCATTCTGCAACGATGAACAAGCAGATTTATAGCTCGTGACAGGCAGGAGTTCGTTATAAAGCGCTAGAGAATTGTCACGTATGCACCCTCAATAACCGCTTGTAAATTATATTTACGCGCCGTGAAGGATTACCAATGGGCAAGCAAACCGGTGAATTCGAACACCTCAGAAAGCTCGAATCCGAAGCAATTTTCATAATGAGAGAAGTTGCTGCGGAATTCCAAAAGCCGGTGATGCTCTATTCAATTGGTAAAGATTCTTCCGTCATGCTGCATCTAGCCATGAAGGCGTTCTTCCCGTCAATGCCGCCGTTTCCTCTTTTGCACATCGACACTACTTGGAAATTCCGTGAAATGATCGAATTTCGCGATCGAATTGTTGCAGATCACGGCATGAAGCTAATCAAACATACTAACCCGGAGGGATTGAGCGAAAATATAACTCCATTCGTTCACGGTTCCGATACCTATACCAGCGTGATGAAAACTGATGCTCTTCGACAGGCGCTCGACAGAGAGGGTTTTGATGCCGCATTTGGAGGTGCCCGCCGCGATGAAGAAAAGAGTCGCGCAAAAGAGCGCATTTTTTCATTTCGAACGTCTGATCACAACTGGGATCCCAAAAACCAACGACCAGAGCTTTGGAACATTTATAACACCCGAGTACGGCCTGGCGAGTCCATTAGAGTGTTTCCACTCTCAAATTGGACTGAGCTAGACATCTGGCAATATATCTTACTGGAGAAAATCCAAATCGTGCCGCTTTATTTTGCAGCGAGGCGTCCGGTTGTGGAAAGAAATAATCAATGGATTATGGTCGATGATGATCGTTTTCCCCTTCTGCCCGGGGAAAAGCCAGTTACAAAGTCCGTACGATTCCGCACCCTAGGCTGCTACCCTCTGACAGCAGCTATAGAATCGCAAGCCAGCACAGTGGATCAGATTATTTTTGAGATGCTAGGGACCCGGTCTTCTGAACGTTCAGGTAGGCTTATCGATCATGACGATCATAGCTCGATGGAAAAGAAGAAAAGGCAGGGATATTTCTGATGCATGATAGTCTGGACAAATTGCTTGACCCTCAGTCGTTGGATACACCATCTTCGGATGGGAAGGATCTACTTCGGTTCCTAACGTGCGGTTCAGTTGATGACGGTAAATCAACGCTGATTGGCAGGCTTTTGTACGATATGAAGCTCGTGTTCGACGACCAACTTGCGAGCGTTGAGAAAGATTCGGAGCGGTTTGGTACAACTGGTGACGACATTGATCTAGCGCTTTTGGTTGATGGCTTACAGGCAGAACGTGAGCAAGGAATTACGATTGATGTCGCGTATCGCTTCATAACTACGAAAAAACGCAAGTTTATCATCGCAGACACACCGGGCCACGAGCAGTATACGCGAAATATGGCGACCGGCGCTTCAAACTCGGATTTGGCTGTAATTTTGGTAGACGCGCGGAAAGGTGTTTTGACGCAAACCCGCAGGCACTCTTTCATAGTGTCTCTACTGGGTGTTAAGAACGTGGTCCTGGCTGTCAATAAAATAGATTTGGCAGACTTTAGTGAAGATTTATTCAAGACAATTGTCAGCGAATATAAAGAATTTGCTTCTAATCTTAAGTTTGAGACACTAACGGCGATACCCATTTCGGCGCGATTTGGCGATAACGTTCTTTCGCGCAGCGAGAACATGCCTTGGTATAAAGGTCCAACATTAGTCGAGCATTTGGAAGCTATAAAAATTCATTCCGACGCCGTCAGTCAACCTTTCCGATTTACTGTTCAATGGGTTAACCGACCAAATCTCGACTTTCGTGGATTTTCAGGCACAATAGCTTCTGGCGAGGTTAAGGTCGGGGATCAGCTTCTCGTTGTGACATCGGGCCAAAAAGCAAAAGTGCAGTCTATTGTAACCTACGACGGAGAACTTGCTTCTGCTGAAGCAGGACAAGCGGTTACCTTGACGTTGGATGAGGAAATCGACATTTCCCGAGGGGATGTACTCTGTCAACCATCGAAACAGCCGGAGATCACTGATCAGTTCCAAGCGAGGCTTATATGGATGAGTGACATTCCGATGATTCCTGGGCGCCCAATTTTGATCAAGCTTGGTGCGCGCACCATCTTGGGCTCGGTTACGGAAATCCGTTACAAGACAGATGTTAATACCTTTGCAGAGCTTGCTACGAAAACCCTCCAGCTAAATGAGGTCGCCTTGGTAAACTTCGCCACCAGCGAACCATTAGTTTATGATGCTTATCAAAAGAATCCTTCGATGGGAGCCTTCATCGTCATCGATCGGGTGACTAACCTCACGATCGGAGCTGGGATGATAGAGCACGGCTTGAGGCGTGCCACTAATCTGCATTGGCAGCCTACAGTTGTCACAAAGGCAACCCGCGCTCAGATAAAGGCACAACAGCCTGTGATACTCTGGTTCACAGGCCTTTCAGGGGCTGGTAAATCAACCGTTGCAAACTTAGTCGAACGAAAGCTACTCGCGCTTGGCCACCACACCTATCTGCTTGATGGAGATAATGTTCGTCACGGTTTAAACAAAGACCTTGGGTTTACCGACGCTGACCGGGTTGAGAACATTCGCCGTATCGCAGAGGTTGCTAGGCTTATGACCGATGCTGGTCTTATAACGCTCGTATCCTTCATTTCGCCCTTTCGCGCCGAACGGCGGTTGGCGCGCGAATTGGTCGGAGAGAGCGAGTTCGTTGAAATTTTTATTGCCGCCCCGCTCTCGGTCGTTGAGCAAAGAGATGCAAAAGGCCTGTACGCGAAGGCGAGGCGAGGCGAAATCAAAAACTTTACCGGCATTGACAGCCCATATGAAGAACCAGAGCACCCTGAGCTAATATTGGATAGTGCCACATTTACCGCTGAACAGTTGGCCGAAAAGGTGCTTGAGTACATGGCTGTGCGAAGATATTGAGTGCACATTGGACGATTGGTCATCGCTGTCAATCGGCGTGGAATATTGACCCCTCTGGCGGGGTGAGGGGATGCGGACGAAAACTTGGACCACCAGGAGGTAGTTCATGTATTCCTACGCAGACAGACTTCGAGCCGTTGAGCTTTACATCAGGCTTGGCAAGCGGGTCAAGGCGACCATTCGCCAGTTAGGTTATCCTACCAAGAATGCTCTAAAAAGCTGGCACCGCGAGTACGAGCAGCGTCGTGATCTGTGTGTTCGCTATCCGGCTCGAACGCGGAAATATTCCGATGAGCAGAAGCAGGCGGCGCTTGAGCACTACCGCACTCACGATCGCTGTATCTCTGCGACGATGCGAGCGGTGGGTTATCCCGGTCGTGGAACCTTGACAGCTTGGGTTCGAGAAGCGTTTCCGGAATCGAAGACATCCATAGTCGGCCGATCGTGGCGTCCGGCCTATCCTGAGAGTTTGAAACAGGTCGGTGTCTTCGAGCTTTGCAGTGGAGAGGAAAGTGCCCAACGAGTAGCGGACCGACTGGGCGTGTGCAGGCCGACGTTGTGCAACTGGAAAGACCAGCTACTCGGTCATGAGGCTTCTACATCCATGAAACGCCGCAAAGCCAACTCCAAAGCGCCAGAACGTGAGGAACTCGAGCGACAGCTTGAAGCTCTACAGCGTGATGTCCGCCAGTTGCAACTCGAACATGATCTCCTGAAGAAGGCCAATGAACTTTTAAAAAAAGGTCTGGGCGTCGATCTGCTGATCCTGAGTAATCGGGAGAAGACACAGCTAAATGACGCCCTAAAGGAAGTTTACCGCTTGCCAGAACTGCTCGCCCAGCTACGAATTGCCCGAAGCTCCTACTTTTACCATCGCACGCGCATGTGTCTGGCAGACAAGTATGCCGCCGTCCGCCACAGCCTTGCGGAAATCTTTGAAGCGAACCGTCGTTGCTACGGCTATCGGAGACTACAGGCGTCCCTGGCCAGACAGAGCATGATAATCTCGGAAGAGGTTGTTCAGCGCTTGATGAAGCAGGAGCAACTGGTCGTTGCCCGACCGCGTCGCCGGCGTTTCGGATCGTACCTGGGAGAAATCAGTCCGGCCCCTGACAACCTGATCAATCGCGACTTCCATGCAAAAGCGCCGAATGTGAAGTGGCTGACAGACATCACCGAGTTCCAGATCCCAGCCGGGAAGGTCTACCTTTCGCCTATCATCGATTGCTTCGACGGCATGGTCATCAGTTGGTCGATCGGAACGCAAGCAGATGCGGGCCTGGTCAATACAATGCGGGATGCCGCCATAAAAACGGTGAGCGAAGGCAAGGAACGGCTAATTGTCCATTCCGATCGCGGAGCTCATTATCGCTGGCCCGGCTGGCTAACACGGATCAGCGAAGCAAACCTGGTTCGTTCAATGTCCCGAAAGGGTTGCTCGCAAGACAACGCTGCTTGTGAAGGCTTCTTCGGTCGATTGAAAACAGAACTCTTTTATCCACGAGATTGGAAGGCCATCACAATCGCACAGTTCGTCAGAGAAGTGGATGCCTACATCACATGGTACAATGAGAGGCGTATCAAGATATCACTGGGATCACTCAGCCCGGTAGAATATCGTAAGAGCCTCGGCCTTAAAATTTGAAGCAGTCCAACTTTTTATCCGCATCCCCCTCATTTAGGCGTAAGGGTCTTTAGCCTCGCGCAATAGTTTACTGTAACCCAAAACAGCCAGGCAGCTGTTGCTCGGCAGAAAGCAACACTGTTGGCTCCTCTGACCAGATGCCATCGTCAAAATCTGACCGGGCGCGAGATGCTACCTCAGCTCGATCTTCCGGGGATACGAGGTTGATTGCTGCATCAAGGCTCAAATGGCGTTTCGCGTAGAACCTCGCAGACTCGAACGAGTGCTGAGGCTTCCGTTCTGAATACAGAGCTTCTCGATTCAGGGATGACGAGTTCAAGATCCTCCAGTTCCCCGACGTTGGGCGAGGCGGTAAGTTTGATCGGAGAGCCTTGGAGCCAAGAGCGGGCAACGTCCTCTGCTCGCCCGGTAATGTCTACATTGACCTGTAAAAGATCGTTTACTCGCGATGCATTGACTTTAGTGGTGAGATCTTTGAACGAGCCTGTCTGGGATTTCAGAACCGCGCTCGCTCTGACATCATGGCCGTCCGTAACAGACGGCCATGCTGAAGCTTACGGTTTGGAGATCAACGTGACAATAACTGTCGGCGGAACGATGATTTCTGGCACCGTAGTTAGCGGGCACAAGTACATGCAAGAAATTTCGAAGGCGTTTCGCAATGCGAATACTGATTCACCGGAAATCATCGAGACGCTAGCCGAGAGTTTCGAAGCTTGGGCTCCGGTTTACCATGAGCCTTTGAAAGGACCGAGCATCTTCGCCCTCAAGCCGAATTACATTCACCTTCGCAGAGCCCGTGCCTTTGATGGAAGCGGCAATCCAGTTCCACAGAACGGAATGTTGTGGAGGGGCAAAATCGCAGCGGTCGATGGATTTTCAATGGGCGAGTTTAAGTGCAACTAAGCTGTCGTATGCGGCCAGTATTTCTATTTCGTGCGGTAAGGATTCAACGATGTCTACAGACGGATACTTTAGAGAGAAACTTGGCAATGGCGTTGGGTGCCTCGTTGGACTTGGCGACATCAAATCCCGCGTGAGAAACGCGTTCTTTGCGATGCCTACGGTCAGTTCAGGGGGCTTGATACCGCTGACGATCTCGATCCATGTCGTAGTCGACCTGATCCATGTCGATGAGATGTTTGACGATGTAATTCTCGATCCGCGCCTCTTTCGGCGCGCTGACGGACCGGGCCAACTCTCGTTGGGATTGGTCTCGCAAATTGCGGATACGGATACGATCCGAAATTGGCTGATGCCGCACGCTCGACAAGTTGCTGAGGTCGAAATCCTCAAACCAGAAGTTCACTTCGCGGCTCGGGATTACCACAATTTCCGGAATTTCGATCGTGTTCTCGGCGATGCTGGCGGTGACAATTCCAACGATCTTTTGGAAGTCTGGTTCGACGAGCACACCCTCCAATTGACCCTGCACCTGCTCGCGGTGCGCTCGGCGGATGTGACCTCCAACTGGTGTTTAAGATCACTCGCAGGATGCCCACCCAGGGGTGCCACCTTTTTTCGGCCCCCTCCTAAATTCTGTCTGCGACGACAAACTGACCGGGTCCGCAGTAACCATTGGGTATCAAAACAGAGCCGTCCCAAATTCTCCAGTATACTCTGTCTGGAAGGTCCTCTCCACGAACTAAAACCCGGGCCGACTGAGCCATGGAACCTGTTCCACAGCGATTAACAAAATTTTGAAAAGGCGTCGGCTCCTTACTGAAGAAAAACGCACACTCTCCAGCGGCAAACCTATTGAATGTATTCTGATACCCTCGACTCGGAAGAATGCAGATCTCCGTAACCCCATTTACATTGCGTTCAATTCCAGATTGATTTTCTACCGAAGTGTAGTGAAAAACAAATTTCCCGCGCATTTTTGATCGCGCTACATCAGACATTCTCAAAGGAAAATTGACGACAATAAAAACTAAAAACATCAGAGAAAGTGAAGCTATCGTGCCAATAGCGGGGTCTTCACCTAAGACGAGGGCTGTCGCAGCCCCCATGCCTACGATTAATCCAACGAAGGCGGCCGCTATGCCTATGCACAAAACATTCCGGCAAAGCATGCAAAGTCGATTTGGTTTCTGCATATAAATCCCCACAAATAATAAATTGAAGTGGAGGTGCTACTAACGGGAAAATCTTAACGACTGGTTGTGCCTCAGTTGCGGCTTTTAACCCAAGATAGGCATATCTGCGTAGACCGTAGCTCTCGCAAGTTGCCCACCTTCTCGACCGAAACCTTACTACCCAAGGTCCAATCTGGCGGAGAGGTTGGGATTTGAACCCACGATACCCTTGCAGGTATGCCGCATTTCGAGTGCGGTGCATTCGACCACTCTGCCACCTCGCCGCGGGCACGACGTTTGACGGTCGTGCTGGCGTTCTCATAACCAGCAATCTGGATGTGTGCATTGATACGTGCGCCGGTTAGAGTATTTCACTGGGCCAAGGTGCCGCAAGTGTGGCGGAGCGTGGTGAAGGCACATCTGTTGACGCCAGACGGAGGTAGGTTTGGGTAAATGTCTCTCTGAAAACAGCGATATTCACATTATCTCTGGTTCGCACGTAGACGGTCAACCCGTCAACGAAATCACCTTTTGCCCAGCCATAATTCCAGCCTATGAGCTCCGCGTTTAACTCCCCAGCGCACCACTGGAGTTCATCATCAATAAGCCGCCGGTGGTGTGGGAGCAGGCATGCCTGATGTTGGTAAAAGATCGAGAATGTGTCGATCGTGGTGCCGGTTATCTTTGGAAAATTGTCGGTGAGGTCCCAGTCCATGCCGATGCGCGCGCATGAGGCACAGATTGCCACTCCTGGTCCGGCGACGATATTGCCAACGCCGTCCTGTCGGGATTTTCCGCAGAAACTACATATTACAGCGTTGTCGCCTTTGCCGAAGAGCACGCGGCGGGCTGCCTGAATCCTTGCTTTGAACGAAACTTCCATTCGATTTTCCATGATTTGTGGATCCTCCAAACGCCTCAGTATCAACTAGAGGGCATCTATCGATGGCAGAGAGCCGTGCTTACTCACCCACCCGGACCTTCAGCTTTCATAGTATGTTATCCAACTAATTCAACCCAATGATGTGTCTTCAGTAAGATGGTGTAATGCCTTAGTGTCAAATCGAATCGTCGAAAACATGCAGAAGAGAATACATGCTCACAGGTGAAATTCGCTCGAAGGTCTATCAGGTCTGGAATGCTTTCTGAGCAGGTGGGATCGCAAATTCACTAGAGGTATAGGACGGTAAGCAGCAGCTGTGGGCTGCGACCATCATCGATGATTGACTGCGTTCCGCGTGTTGACTTCACATCCTCAAACCCAGGCTTTTCGTCAGCGACCGCTTGAGCTCGTATTGATGGGTGAGGTCTGCATTATAGGCGCGCTCAACGATGCGAGCGACGTGTTTGATCTGGTCGAGTTGTTTGGCAAGGTCCGGCCCCAGCCTAAGCGCCTCTGGTTTCAGGTTGCGAGGATCGGCGCTGCCGAGGCGCTGCTCGAGGGCGGTTGTGATTGTGCGGGCCTCGGTGATAGCCACCCGACCCTCTGGCGTTGTCAGCAATTGCTTGAGGAACACAGGTCGGTCGGCCTTGGACAGGCTGTCGAACCGTTCCAGAAGGGCTTGGCTGGCGGGTGTGAGACCTGGCACGACAACGACGTCCTGACGCTCACGTTTCCAGGTTTCGGACTGCCGCTCGGCCTTCAGCCGCTGGGTCCATGTTTCTGCTGCATAACCGACATGGTTGGACATGCCATGTGCAAAACTGCGTGCCAGTTTGCGCTCCTTGTTGTCGCCGAACATTCCAGACGTGCCGCGCAGTTCACCGAGCTGTTCGGGCCGCTCTTTTACCGCTTTGACCAGTGCTTGGACATCGGTCTTGTCGCTTGTGATAAAAGCCTTCAGCGTTGCCGTGACGGAGAAAGGATCGCGATAGACGTGTTGGGCAACCGAGCGCAAGGTTTCGAGGTCGCGCTCCAGATGCGGCCCTGCCTTTTCCCGTGCGATGTCTTCGACGGTGCGATCGTAATGGGTGATGGCGGGGATGAGCGGGGCGGGGGTGGCGTATTCCCGTGGCTGATTAGGGGCGACTTCGGAAGCCTGCGTGAAGGCCTTTGCAGGCTCGATGAGAACCGCAGGATCGACCGGATCGCTGGCACGCATCACGCCAGATGGCGCTTCGACAGCGTGCTGTCTTTGCAATGATCGATCCTGCTCTTCTCGTGCGATTGGGATAGCACGGGAGGTGGAAGTTTGCGCCGGGACACGCGTGTTGGCAAGATCGATCCGTGCAGATGTTTGCGGTGCCAGCCCGCGCCGCTCGGCAAAGAGCTTGATGTAATCGAGCGTCGTCTCCTTGGCACCGGACCGGCTCATGCTGTCGCTGAGCACGGTGATGTTTTTGAGCTCATCACGTCCGGCGTAGAGCGTTGCCGTATCACGGTGGCGGGTCATGGCAACATAGGACAGATGCCGGTCCATGGTCGAGGATGCCATGACGAAGGCGCGGTCGACGGTTGCCCCTTGCGCCTTGTGAATGGTGGTGGCGTAACCATGGTCAAAGCTTTGGTAATCTTTGATGGGTAGAGACAGAAGGCGGGCATCGTTTTGTCCAGCGGAAGATCCGTCGAGGCGTATTTGTATTGCGTTCGGCTCGACGGCCTCCACCCTTCCCAACATGCCGTTCTTGACGCCGAGATCGCGATTGTTTTCCAGAAGAAGGATACGGTCACCGGGTGTAAAGCCCCGCTTGCCGTTGACGGTCTGATAGACGATCTCGCGGGCGGCTTTTTGAGCAGCTCGCACCTCGACTTTGGCAGTTGATGCTTCACCGTTTCCGATGCCTGAACCGGTGCCTTTTGCCAGCAGCCCCTGCGCCTGAAGCGCCTCTCTGATCCCGTCATTGATGGCGCGAACATCCACCCTGCGGTGGGCGAGTGCAATGCGCGAGGCATCGGGATTGTTGAGGCGATCGGCAAGATAGTCGGCCACGAGGTGTTCGCGCGCCTGATCGCGGTCATCGGCAAACTGGACGCTGCCCTGTTCAGCGTAAGCCGCCAGTCCAGCACCGGTGCGATGGGTGGCAAAGGCAATTGACGCCTGCCGCTGCCAATCCTGTTTCTGCCGTCGGATCTCTGTCAATTCCACTGAACCGATGCGCTCTGCAATGGCGCGGAAGGGCGAGCCTGCACCGATCGCCTGAAGTTGCTCGTGATCGCCGACAAGGACGAGCTTGGCACCCCGCACTTCGACCTCCTTCACGAACCGCGCAAGCTGTCGGCTTCCCACCATGCCGGCCTCGTCGATGACAAGGATGTCGCCGCGCTGAAGTTCGCCTTTGCCGTTTTGCCAGCCATACTCCCATGATGCCAAAGTGCGGGCAGCAATGCCGGATGATTGCGTCAAACCTTCCGCCGCCTTGCCGGCAAGGGCTGCCCCATGAACCGTAAAACCCTGGCGCTCCCAGGCGTCGCGTGCCGCCGCCAGCATGGTGGATTTGCCAGCCCCGGCAAAACCGATCACGGCGGCAATCTGTTGCGGTGCGGTGATGTGACGAACAGCAGTCCGCTGCTCGTCACTGAGGCCCGAACCCGGCAACATCGCATCCTGGCGATCAAGCGCGCGATCGACATGGTCTGCTCTCACACCATGGCTGTCTCTGTCTGCCATCCGCAGGGCACTGGCTGCCATGGCATGTTCGATGCCGATCATCTCGCGGGTGGAATAGCGCGCCAGTTCATCGTGTTGCTCGGCTTGTAGTTCGACCAGCTGTGATGATGCCATGACGGTGGCAAGTGCCCGCTGGAATGCGTCGGTGTCGTTGATGTAGCGATGCAGCGTACGGGCGACATCATGACGGGTAAACACGCTTTTCTCGTCGGTCAGAAGGCGCAGCACCTCGTCCGGTTTGCGTCTGATGATGACAGCGTTTCGTTTCGCAGCTTGTTCCTCGATGCGGCTTCGCTCAACATCCAGTCCGCGTCGCTGCATCTGGCTGGCATGCACGCCCATATGTTCGGTTGGCTCAATCGACAGGCCACGCTCCAGATGCGAGCGATGATCGATGCGGATATCGAAACCGGCCCGCATCAGATGGCAATTGGCGTGCTCTGCAAACGCCTGTCTGATATCGCGCATCTGCATATGCGAAGTGGGCAGATTGTTTTCGAGCAACCATCTGTTCTCGCGCTCGATCAGCGATTTGTCGCCGAGGCCTGTTGGTGTCACCACCCGCGTGGTCATCACCACATGGGCATGGATATTGCGAATGTCGCTTTTACCCTGGGGCACGTGGATGGCGAAGTCGACGGCTGTGCCATAGCGGTTGGCGAGATCGCGCGCAAAGGCACGCGTCAGCGACAAACGATCGTTGTTGTTCAGCTCATGCGGAAGGGCGATTTCGAACTCGCGGGCAACACGGGCATCGCAGCGTTTCTCGGCAGCTTCTGCGCCATTCCACAACGCCGATCGATCCAGCGCCCAGTCGGCATCGACACCGTCGGGAAGAACAATCTCGCAATAATCGAC
>NZ_NXEJ01000019.1 GCF_002915175.1 Agrobacterium rosae
GTCAACGTGACCAATCGTGCCAATGTTGACGTGCGGCTTGTTGCGCTCAAACTTGCTCTTTGCCATGTGAATTGCTTCCTGTGAACGTGAAGTCGATTTCCCGGCGAACCGGTTTGGTGTCGCCGTTTACGGCTTTGCAAGCGAATGCGCAAGACTTAATTGCAAGCACGCTTGTTGCACCGCCAAAAGCGACGTGATGACTGCCATATGGTGCTATATTTGATGGATTCAACGCGGGCCGTACGTACGGATGCGTGTATGACTGGCACACGCACTCTTTACGAAGAAGTGATTCATGTCATATTGACATCGAATTGGCTTGCGGAGACCGGCAACCGGAATCGATATCGCCGGTTTATCAACGTCCGTTTTCACAGCCGCTTTCTCCCCGACACCCATTCGTGTCTGCTTCAGGATCTGTCATGGAAATTTTTACCGCTGCCGGTTTTACGGCATTTCTTCAGGTCATTGCGATCGACCTTGTTCTTGCAGGCGATAATGCCATCGTCATCGGTCTCGCCGCTGCCGGCCTTCCCGCCCACCTCCGCCGGAAGGCCATACTTGTCGGTATTATTGCGGCCACCGTTCTTCGTATCGCCTTCGCAGCAGTGACCGTACAACTGCTCGCCATTGTCGGCTTGCAGCTTTTCGGCGGCCTTCTGCTGGCATGGGTTTGCTGGAAGATGTGGAGCGAACTGCGTGCGCAGGGCAAAGCAGGAGACGAGATCACCAATGACGAAGCCGACCTGACGAAGGGGAACAAGACCTTCTTCCAGGCGGCGGTTCAGATCGTCATAGCCGACGTATCCATGTCGCTGGATAACGTTCTGGCCGTGGCAGGTGCCGCGCAGGACCACATCACCGTCCTCATCATCGGCCTGATCTTCTCCATCGCGCTGATGGGCCTCGCCGCAAATTACGTTGCCAAGCTGTTGCACCGCTACCAGTGGATTTCCTACGTCGGCCTTGCAGTCATCGTCTATGTGGCGCTCAACATGCTCTATCACGGCTTCGTCGAAGTCTGGCCTTACGTGCAGCCGTATTTCAGCTGAACTCGCCAGCCATTGCGGTTTTGACGAGCCCGGAGATGATAGACGTCTCCGGGTTTTTTATTGAAAAAAACTCTGCCCAAAAGCTTGTCAGCCCGCATTGGCAAATCAGCCCCAGCTTCGACCGCAAGTCGCACAATTCGTCCGTACCTTTTCGTGGTTGCCGTCAGCCTCACGCAAGCATAGACACCCATTACTTTAGATATGACGAATAACTATAAAGGCTATCTGAACAATGGCTTATGACTGGTCCGGCGGGCGTGTTCGCCGCTTTCGCCAAATCAAAATCGGGATGACTTTCAGCGCGATTTTCTTCGTGTTCCTGATCGCGGGAACTCTATACGGCACCATGTGACGGCACTTGCCTATGCCGTTGATACGGGGACGTTCACGTTGGACGCACCCACATTACCGGAATACGGGCTGTCAAAAACAACTCCGCTAAAAAGCGTCGCGACGCCATCGATGTAGCGGTAGCATTTTCCGATTTCGGTGATCTTGACGAAACCGTCTCCGCGCCGAACGCGGTAGACCATCTCAAATGCGTCGCCTGACAGAACGGAGTTTCTGATTCCCTCTGCGACATAGGGACGGTCGTCTTCATGGATTATCGTTATCATCCGCTCTACGGGCAGACCATCGTTTAGCTCTTCGCAGGAAAATCCCATGATTCGAGCGAAGACCTCATCCGCCCAAAAAAGGTTCTGCTGGACGTCCCAGACGTAAAACCCACCGAGATTCATTGCGACATAGCGCTGAACGGGTGTATTCTCCGACATTATCAATCCTGGGTTTATTCTAAACCGATATGTCACTTTATGCGGTATCTGGAGACCGTACAATAAGGCAGAACTGTGTTAGCACCAAAAACCGGTGGCTTCCGAAATCGTTCCATTTCATGAATATTTTTTTGCTACGGGAGTTTGGCGCACTCGATTGATGCCAGTGGACATATTGCTCGCATCGCGCCGCCCTGTTGTCTGAAGGCGATAGCGCCCTGCTCAAGACATGCGAAGACCCCAGCATGACTGGCGTTGTAGATCATCGTTTGTTGGAAAGTGGAGCGGGTAGCGGGAATCGAACCCGCGTATTCAGCTTGGAAGGCTGCTGCTCTACCATTGAGCTATACCCGCGGCGGTGGTTTCGATCCGTGCAGAATGGTGGAGGAAGTTGGATTTGAACCAACGTAGGCTGAGCCAACGGATTTACAGTCCGTCCCCTTTAACCACTCGGGCATTCCTCCAGTATTCTGCGAGGATCAAGCGACCAAGCTTAACCAGATTTCCGGTGCGGCGCGTTGCCGTTCCGTCGTCTGTGGCCGCGTATATGACTGCCCTCGCCGCGTCTGTCAACACGATGTGTGACGAAATTTCACGAAAAATGCGAACAGAGTCATAGGCCTGTGGATGAGTGCGTCTCTCTCAGGAAAGACGTCGGCATTTTTATCATGACGGCCTCACAAAACAGGAAGAGAAGCCAACTCCGCGGCCAATTGATAGGGTGCGAAGCACGACAGGGTACTGGTGCTGGAGCAGCGCTAAAGATATAAGACGGCATGAGCAAAGACGATCCAAACGATAAATCCACCCGTGACACTCACTATGCAACGCTGCGCCGTCAGGTGCGTGATGCCAAGAGAGAGCGTGGCGAAATCCCCACCCCCGCATTTCAGAAGCGCAGGCCGCGTGGCGGCGAAGACTGGAAGGCACCGCAACTGGCACCTGATCAGGTCCATCTCTACGGGCTGCACACGGTCCGCGCGGCGCTTTCCAACAAGGAGCGAGAGATCGTCAAACTGTCCGTCACGCTGAACGCGTTGGCGCGGCTGGAAATAGGCACAGCGGAAGAGCAGCCCTTCCCAGTGGAAATGGTATCCCCGCAGGATATCGATAAGGTGCTTGGGCCGGACGCCATCCACCAGGGCATCATGCTGGAAACGAAGCCCCTGCCCGTCAAGAAGCTGGGCGCGTTGAAGAACAGCCCGCTAATTCTCGTTCTCGATCAGGTCACGGACCCGCACAATGTCGGTGCCATCATGCGCTCGGCAGTCGCCTTCAATGCCGGTGCCGTTATCACAACCATGCGTCACAGCCCAACCGAATCCGGCGTCATGGCGAAGTCTGCATCCGGCGCGCTGGAAATGATTCCCTACATTCAGATCGGCAATCTGGCCGATGCGCTGGGTGAGTTGCACAAGCTCGGCTTCACCTCCATCGGTCTCGACTCAGAAGGCCCTGCCCCGATCGAGGGCACATTCAGCGGCAAGAAAATCGCGCTCGTCCTTGGCGCTGAAGGCAAAGGCCTGCGGCAGAAGACGCGTGAAACCGTCTCTGCGCTGGCACGCCTCGATATGCCCGGCGAGATCAAATCGCTGAATGTTTCGAATGCTGCAGCCATTGCGCTGTATGCCGCACGCCAATTTCTCGCAAAATCATAATTTCCCGGACAACATCTTTATTGGAGCACCAATGCCAGAGCTGACAAAACCCACCGGCGAACTCACGCTTCGCACACTTGCCATGCCGACAGATGCGAACCCGGCGGGCGATATTTTCGGCGGATGGGTTATGTCACAGATGGACTTGGCAAGCGGCATTCGCGCCGCAGAGCGTGCCCGCTGTCGTGTAGTGACGGCAGCGGTCAAGGAAATGGCATTCGAACTGCCCGTGAAGATCGGCGATACCCTGTCGATCTATACGGACATTGCCCGGGTTGGGCGCACATCCATTACCCTCACCGTCGAAGCGTGGGCGCAACGCTCACGCTACAACGCCATGGAAAAGGTCACTGCCGGAACCTTTATCATGGTGGCGATGGACGACGAAGGAAAGCCGACGCCCATCGCGCAGCAGGTCTGATCCGCTGGCACTCACGTCAAATCTTCAAATAAGCCGATGATCTATCGAAGCTGAGCCCCGGAAAAACGCCGTTGGTCAGCGCTTCGCTGCCCACATCGAACTGGCGATAAAGCATAGCGGCGGCGAGTTCGCGGACGTCACCAGTGGGCATCAGGTCGCGGTCGTCAAGAAGCTTGCCATCCGCAAGTCCCGGCCAGCTGCCCAGCACCCGCCCGCCATCGATGCCACCGCCGGCCAGAATAGCCGCGCCGCCGGTGCCGTGATCTGTTCCGCCGGTGCCGTTTTCGCGCACCGTGCGGCCAAACTCCGTCATGGCAAGCACAACGGTCTTTTTCCAGACATCCGGACCCAACGCATCCTTCAACGTCGTCAGTGCGATGGTCAGGTCTTTGACGGTACGGGCAAACTGGCCTTTCTGCCCGGCATGCGTATCCCAGCCATCAACGGAAAAGCTGGCGATCCGATAATCTTCACGCAGCAAACCACCTGCAAGCTTGGCGACATCGCGAATGCCCTGCCCGCGTTTTTCGTCCTGGAACAGCTGCTCTGCCGACATGTCCGTGCGCAGGGCTTCGGCCAATACCCGGCTGAAATCCGCATCATTCGCATATAGACGCTTGAAGAAGGCAACGTCATCCGCCGCCATCGTCATATCGGAGGTGGAAGCCCAGCCATCGGCCTCATTCGGTCCGGAAAGAATCAGCTCCATCGAGGTATTGATATCGATAGCCTTGCGATCCTGTGATCTGGGGATCGATGAAAGCGCTCGATTGAGCCAGCCTGTCCTTTCTGCATGAACATGTTCCGCACCGCTTTCCAGCATGTCCTGCCCATCGAAATGGCTGCGCTGGTCCCGGTACGGCGTCGAGACCGCGTGCACGAAGGCGAGTTCCTTGGCTTGGAATAGCGGCATCAAAGACTGGGCTGCCGGGTTGAGACCGAAATGGCCGTCGAGATCGATCAATCCCGTATCCGGCGTTAACGCCAATGTCGGGCGAAAGCCTGCAAAGGCGGCATCGCCATAGGGCTGCACCAGATCCAGCCCATCCATCGCGCCGCGCAGAACGATGGTGACGAAGCGGTTATCGCCCGGCATGGCGGCGAAGCTGACGGGAGAAAAAACCGGCAACGCAGCTGCACAGCAAGCGGTGGCAAGAAAACTGCGGCGGCTTATCAGCATATCCTGAGAGAAGGCCATGTTTCCTATCTCCTGTTGAATTCGGGCGAGGACAGCGCAAGCGTCATACCACTTGTGCGGTTCGGGGCCTGGCTGACGACGCGGATGGTATCGTCACGCGCCATATCGGCCATGGCGACTTCCAGAAGCTTTTTCGGCTCCGTGTCACCACCCAGTGAGTTTGATGCTTTACGAGCCCACAAAATTCGCTCGCTCATTTGGCTGGGCGATAGCCATGATGCGACACCCTCCTCGAAACCCGCAGGGCTCGGCGGCTGCCACACCGGCTGGCCCATGCGGCGCAACGAGGCAAGCGTCAACGTCCGCGCCAGACTCTGCCTGGGCTTTGGCTTTTGTACCGCTGCATCCGGCTTCATTTCCGTCACAGGCTTTTCCATCGCCATCTGGTCGCTCGCCGCGGATGCCGGGCTGTCTTTCGGCACCATCTGTCCCATGGCCTCTCCCATGGCAGGCATCGGCGCGACATCGTCGTCACCAGCTGGAGACATTCTCGCCTGCCAGTTTTTCTGGTTGATCCCAAAAGCGCGAAGACCGGATACGACATAGTCGAACGGCAGCTTCATCTTGCGCCCCGGTTCTGCCCAGGCGCGGGGATGATTGAGCATTGCGGCATAGACTTTGACCAGTTGCCCGTTGCTGGCCTTCCACTCATTCGTCATGGCGGCCACCACGTCTGCCGGTGCTTCATCGTCAATGAAATGCGCCGCCAGTTTGCGACAGACATGCGCCGCGGTCTCTGGCCTCATGGCCAGGTCATCCAGCATGCTGAGGCAGTCATCCGCTGTGCGCTCGTTTCCGCCATAGGAAACACCGAGGACCTTGATTTGTCCCGGCTCGGCCATGCGCGGGCGAAACAGCATTTCGTATCGGTCATCCACCGTCATGCCGGTCAAGACCAGCGCTGCGGAGCGCACATCGGTTTGCGTGTAGCCGCTGCCAGCCCCCATTGTGTGGAGTTCGAGCAGTTCGCGACCCAAATTTTCGTTCAGTCCCGCCTTGCGGTTCGCAGCGGCAGCGGATTCAGGGCCGGCGGATCGGTTCTGATCCAGATAGATCAGCATGGCTGGGTGTAGCACCGCAGCCTGCAACAGGTCGCGGAAGGGTCCGGCCAGATGCGGGCGGATCGCCTCGACCTCGTAGAGTGGCGTAATGACCCGCATGTTCACTGCCTTACGCGCATTCACGGAAAAATGGTCGACCCAGAACGATGCCAGTCGCTCGTGAAAACCGTAAGGCGAGAACACCGCCTGCATGACTCGGGCGAGACTATCGCGCTGAAAGCTCTGCTCGGCCTTTCGCTGCAAGACTTGCCTTGCTTCACGGTCGGGCTGATCACCCTTTTTGGCGGGGCGTATGGCCACGAAACCGTCTGCGAGATCATCAGATCGTTGTCGCGCTTCGAACGCACCGCCAATGGGAAAAAACGCGTCTTTCAATGGCGCGTCGGCAAGCTGCACCAGAAGGTCATCCGAGTTCCGGTTCAGCACCTGGCCCGGCGATAGCCCGTAGCCATAGCGGATCGCCGCCATCGTTGGAGAAAAAGGAACCATTTCCACCACTCCTGCCAATATTGACAACAGCGACAATCCCCGCCAATTCCGGCGGAAACGTCGCGGAATCATGGCCTTTTTCAGACATGGACAATTTGTAATTCAGCGCGGCGTGGTACGCCGTGCCGCAGTGACAATAAGGAGAAAATGTGGCACAGCACCAGACATGGGACTTATTCGCAAAATCATGCAGGATTGCAGTTCGGCTGGCGCTATCGCCATGCTGGCGCTTCTGTTGTTTTTGCTGCAAGGCCTTACCAATGGTGTTGCCAATGGCAACATGGCCGCCATGGCACTATCGGCAGATGAGATCATCTGTTCCAGCCACATGCCGGATGGTGCATCCGGCAAGCAGGACCCGGCAGGCAAGCTTGCCAATAATTGCTGTGGCACGCTCTGCCGCCTCGCCACCGCCTCTGCCATTACACTTCCCGCTGTGCCAACAGAACCGGTTATCGGTTTTGCTCTGACACTTCAGGTCAGCTTCCAGCACGCCGAAGCAAAACGTTCACCGCAGCCGCCGAATCGCGAATCCCAACCCCGCGCCCCTCCCTCCGCTCTGCAAACCTTGAGCAAAGCCTCGGCCTGAAACACGCGCGCAACCGCCGTTGCGCAGTTTGGCCGTCCAACCTCATTGTCCAGCGGAGACATCTCATGTCCGTCACCACCTCCTTCGAAGGAGAGCGCCAGGCCGCGCAATCTTCTTCCATCAACCTCTACCGCGCCGTCTGGCGCTGGCATTTTTATGCCGGTCTCTTCGTTCTGCCCTTCTTGATTTCCCTTGCCATCACCGGCGCACTGTATCTCTTCAAGGATGAGATCGACGGTTTCATCCATGCCGATCTGAAGCGCATCGAAGCGGTGCAGAACGCCCCGCAGGCCAGTCCATCCGCCATCATCGCATCCGCATTGGCCGCCGTTCCCGGCACCGCCGTCAAATACACGACACCCGCTGACCCCGGCGCTTCGACCGAAATCACCGTCAACACGGCAACGGGCAAGCGCGCCATCTATGTGAATACCTATACCGGCGAAACCCTAGGCTCCCTGCCGGACCGGGGCACCGTTATGTGGACCATCCGGTATATCCACAGCCTGAAATATTTCGGCACTTTCGCGCGCTACTTCATCGAAATCGCGGCCGGCTGGTCCATCCTTCTCGTTGCAACGGGCATTTATCTCTGGTGGCCACGCAAGCAGACGGGCGGCGTGATTACCGTGCGCGGCACGCCTAAGAAGCGCGTCTTCTGGCGCGATACCCATGCCGTAACCGGCATATTCGTCGGTATCTTCATTGTCTTTTTCGCCATCACAGGCATGCCATGGTCCGGCGTCTGGGGCGCAAAGGTCAATGAGTGGGCCAATGGCAACAATTTCGGATATCCGGCCGGCGTGCGCGTCGATGTCCCTATGTCCGGTAACCGTCTGAACGACGTGGCAAAAACCTCATGGTCTCTGGAACAGGCGCAAATCCCGCAATCCAGCACCCATGATCACGGCCAGCATATGGACACTGGCACCGCGATGGCTCCGATGGACAGCCAACCGACCATGCCACCCATCGGCATCGACAACGCCATCGCCCGCTTCAACCAACTCGGCCTCCTGCCCGGCTACACAGTAGCCCTGCCCACCACGCCAACCGGCGTCTATAGCGGCTCGGTCTATCCGGATGATCTGTCAAAACAACGTGTGATCCATCTCGATCAATATAGCGGCGAACCTCTGATCGACATGAGCTACGCCGATTACGGCGCACTCGGCAAAGGGCTGGAATGGGGCATCAATGTCCACATGGGCCAGCAATATGGCCTCGCAAACCAGATCATCCTCACCCTCGCCTGCCTCGGCATCGTGCTGCTTGCAGTTTCCGGCGGCATCATGTGGTGGAAACGCCGCCCCAAAGGCTCCCTCGGCGTGCCGCCCCTGCCAAACGAAAAGCGCGTGCTACACGGCCTGATCGCCCTACTCGCCATCGGCGGCGTGATTTTTCCGCTGGTGGGGATAAGCTTGTTGGTGATGCTGGTATTGGATCTGGTGGTTCAGGCACGCCAGAAGCGCCGCAGGGCGTAAACCAACGAGGCCGGGAGCAATCCCGGCCATGACTTTATACATTCCTCTGAAATTGTTATGCGCAGTGAAGCAGCTTCGAGAGGCGAAATTTTATATGCCCTTTAGGCTTTTCGTGAAACGCAAGCCAGTCTGTTCATACCCCAGACGATTATAAACGCGGTGAGCAGATGTTCGATGGTTGCTAGGGTTGACGGAGACACGATCCACTCCTCTTTCGGCAAACCATCTTTCGCCGCAGGCAACAAGCAGAGCAGCCACTCCACGCCCGCGAAAGTGTGGAGAAACGACGAGCGCTACGATCGCTCCAGCAAGATCGCTACGGTAGAAAGAAGGCGTTATCGAAAGCCCTATCATCCCTGCAACGCTCTCAGCCTCGACCGCCACAAAGGCCGCGTAGTTATCGAGCTTAGCCAGCGCGCTCATCCTGAACGTCATTTCATCGAGCGAAGTCGGATAACCCAGTTCACCCATCAACAATGCCAACTCTGGAAAATCGGCATGTATAGCAATTCTCGTTTTCATCGGAAAACAATCATACCTACATCAAAGAGACCACATTCCTCTGAAGTCAAAAATTCAGTCTAAATTATATCACTTCTGGGCGACAGGATTATGACCGAAGAACAAACGATGGAACGTGATCGATTAAGTACATTAGTTTATACTGACCTTTATTTTATCCGATAAACCTTACACACCAGCCCCTCCGGCGTCCGATACGTCTGAAACCCCATCGCCTCGTAATAGGCCTGCCCCAGCGCATTATCCGCGCCGATGCTGGCATCGATATTCTCGATCCCGGCCGCTTTGGCAGCCACCAGCGTTGCCCGAAACAAGCCCGAGCCGACGCCCTGGCGGGCAGCCGTTGGGCTGACATGCGTGCCGATGATGCCCCAGCCTTCTTCGACACCATATGGGTTGCCGGGTCTCGCATAGGTCAGAGATTGAAAGCCGAGAATTTGGCCATCACTGTTTTCCGCGACCGTGCACTCGATGTTGTCTTCGCGCTGGAGATAGACTTTGAGGATCGTCTCAATATCCCGCGGCGTCTTGCGCAGACCGGCCGCGAATATCTCGTTCTGCACGGCCGTCATTGCCGCTGCGTCATCCAGTGTTGCGGTGCGGATTTTCAACATCGGATCAAGACTTGAACAGGAAGGACGCGCCGAATGCGATCAGGGCGAAGCCTATGACGTGGTTGATCGTCAGACTTTCCTTCAGCCAGAACACCGAAAACAGCGCAAACACGGTGAGCGTGATGACTTCCTGCATCGTCTTCAACTGTGCCGTGGAATAGACCTCGGAGCCCATGCGGTTGGCGGGTACGGCAAGGCAATATTCGAACAGGGCGATGCCCCAGCTGACCAGGATAGCGAGGAAAAGCGCGCTGCCTTTGTGTTTGAGGTGTCCGTACCATGCAAACGTCATGAAAACGTTTGAGGCAATGAGCATCACGATAGGCCAGATATGGGCAGGGGTAATGGCAAAAGGCATGATCGACCTTTGAGAATGGAGGGAAATGACCATCGGACAGGGAACTGATCCGTTTTACGGCGTATTGCTTAGCGCAGACGGCGGAAAACCGGAACAGGCATTTGAAGTGCCCCTGAACGTAAGTCAGGGCGCGGGAAAAACGCCGAAGCCGCCTTCCGGTTCCAAAGCGCCGGATGTTTCCTGTTTGTACTCTATTTTTCGACCCCGCCCCTTCACTTTCAAACGGACTCTCTCCATATTCCGACCATGGCCAGATCACCAAAGACATCTTCCGACAAAACCTCCCGCTCCGATGGCTTCGCAGAAATGCCGCAAGCCCCGTTCGAAGGCGCGCCGCTTTCCGGCAGCGTTTCCGATTGGGTAAAGCAGCTGGAGGCAGATGCCGAGGCGTCTTCCGTCGAGACCCAGCGCGAAGTCGCGTCCAAAGCGGGCAAGCACCGCAAGAAGATCGAGATCGAGGCGCGCAAGCAGGCTATCGAAGAGGCCGAGAAGGCCAAGAGCGGCGGCAGCGTCAACAAGAAGGCCACCGCCCAGAAAACCTCGCGCGGCGTGTCCATTGGAGCCTCCAACGATCCGAAAACCCGTGCTGCCGCCGGTCTCAACCCGGTCGCCGGCATGGATGTCAGCCTTGAAGATGCCGAAAACCTCGCCACCGGTGCGGTCACCGCGACGGTCGAGGCCCTATCGGCACTGATCGAAAGCGGCAATCCGCTGTTCAAAGACGGCAAGATGTGGACGCCCCACCGCCCTGCCCGTCCGGCCAAGTCCGAAGGCGGCATCACTATCCGCATGGCCTCGGATTTTGAACCGGCGGGAGATCAGCCTACCGCTATTAAGGACTTGGTCGAGGGCATCAATTCCGGCGAGCGCAGCCAGGTTCTGCTCGGCGTCACCGGCTCCGGCAAGACCTTCACCATGGCCAAGGTCATCGAGGCCACCCAGCGACCTGCCGTCATTCTTGCGCCCAACAAGACGCTGGCGGCGCAGCTCTACTCGGAGTTCAAGAACTTCTTCCCCGACAATGCGGTGGAATATTTCGTCTCCTATTACGATTATTATCAGCCGGAAGCCTATGTGCCGCGCTCGGATACCTTCATCGAGAAGGAATCCTCGATCAACGAACAGATCGACCGCATGCGCCACTCCGCCACCCGCTCGCTGCTGGAGCGGGACGATTGCATCATCGTCGCCTCTGTTTCCTGCATTTACGGTATCGGCTCGGTGGAAACCTACACCGCCATGACCTTCCAGATGGCGATTGGCGACAGGCTGGATCAGCGCCAGCTTCTGGCCGATCTCGTGGCCCAGCAATATAAACGTCGCGATATGGATTTCCAGCGTGGCTCCTTCCGCGTGCGCGGCGATACCATCGAAATCTTCCCCGCTCACCTGGAGGATGCCGCTTGGCGCATCTCTATGTTCGGCGACGAGATCGACTCGATCACCGAGTTCGATCCGCTCACAGGCCAGAAGACCGGCGATCTGCAATCCGTCAAGATTTATGCCAACTCGCACTATGTCACCCCGCGCCCCACGCTGAATGGTGCCATCCGCTCCATCAAGGAAGAGCTGAAAGGCCGCCTTGCCGAGCTGGAAAAGGCCGGACGCCTGCTAGAAGCCCAGCGGCTGGAGCAGCGCACCCGCTACGATATCGAAATGCTGGAAGCCACCGGCTCCTGCGCGGGTATCGAGAACTATTCGCGCTATCTCACCGGCCGCAATCCCGGCGAACCGCCGCCGACCCTGTTCGAATATATCCCCGACAACGCGCTGCTGTTCATCGATGAGAGCCACGTCTCCGTCAGCCAGATCGGCGGCATGTACCGGGGCGACTTCAGGCGCAAGGCGACGCTGGCCGAATATGGCTTCCGCCTGCCGTCGTGCATGGACAACCGCCCGCTGCGCTTCGAGGAATGGGATGCCATGCGTCCGCCGACGGTCGCCGTGTCGGCCACCCCCGGCAATTGGGAAATGGAACAGTCCGGCGGCGTCTTTGCCGAACAGGTCATCCGCCCCACGGGCCTCATCGATCCACCGGTCGAAATCCGCTCCGCCCGCAGCCAGGTGGATGACGTGCTGGGCGAAATCCGCGAGACGGCGCAGGCCGGGTACCGCACCCTCGTTACCGTGCTGACCAAACGCATGGCCGAAGACCTTACCGAATATCTGCATGAACAGGGCGTGCGCGTGCGCTACATGCACTCGGATATTGACACGCTGGAACGCATCGAAATCATCCGCGACCTGCGCCTCGGCGCATTCGACGTGCTGGTGGGTATCAACCTGCTGCGCGAAGGTCTCGACATTCCCGAATGCGGCTTCGTCGCAATTCTCGATGCCGACAAGGAAGGCTTCCTGCGCTCCGAAACCTCGCTCATCCAGACCATCGGTCGCGCCGCCCGTAACGTCGATGGCAAGGTCATCCTTTATGCCGACAAGATCACCGGTTCCATGAAACGCGCCATGGAAGAAACCAGCCGCCGCCGCGAAAAGCAGGTGGCCTACAACACCGAACACGGCATCACGCCGGAATCGGTCAAGGCCCGCATTTCGGATATTCTCGACAGTGTCTACGAGCGCGACCATGTCCGCGCCGATATCTCCGGCGCATCCGGCAAGGGCTTCGCCGATGGCGGCCACATGGTCGGCAACAATCTTCAGGCGCACCTCAACGCGCTGGAAAAATCCATGCGCGACGCCGCCGCCGACCTGGACTTCGAAAAAGCCGCCCGCCTGCGCGACGAAATCAAACGTCTCAAAGCCGCCGAACTCGCCGCCATGGACGATCCGATTGCCAAGGAAGAGGCGAAATCGCTGGAAGGTGGCGGCAAGAAGGGCGCAAAGAAGGATCCTTCGAGGCTCCGCCCTTCGGGCTCCGCGCCTCAGGATGAGGGCGGTGCTTCTGGCGAAAACGGCGCTGCCGGAGGACCTCATGGTGAGGAGGCCCAGGGGGCCGTCTCGAACCACGAGAACCAAGAGGGCGGCACCTCCAAATCCCTCTTCGCCAAACCCACCCTGGACAACATGGGCCCCGGCACCGACACCGCCAAACCCCTGTTCCGCAAAAACAGCCTCGACGAAATGACCGTCGGCCGCACCGAAAAGCCGGTCAAGGGAGCAACCCCGGCCAAGCCGAAGAGCGAGGACGGCAAACGCTTCTCCCCTCTTCTGGAAGGCCAGCCAGAGCGCGCCTCGGGAGGCAAAGACGACCCCCGCACCATCGCGCGTGGCAAGGTTGGTGTGGGTAGTTACGAGGACCCGGGTGAGCAGAAACGCAAGGGCCGGACGAAGGGGAAGACTGGAAGGCCGGGTCGGTAATGAGCCGTAATCTCCTGACCCTAACTTTTGCTAGGACGAGAACGGACCCTAGCATACTACGCGAGCGAAAGTCTGTTGTTGGGAATTACAGACTTTCTC
>NZ_NXEJ01000002.1 GCF_002915175.1 Agrobacterium rosae
AACCTAAAAGGATGCCGGCTGGTGGCCCTGGGTCTTGCCGAGCGCAACCGTCTGGATCAGGGCGCGCATGATTGGTATCAGACCACACATGATTGGCATCAGACTACGCTTGACGTGTTCGTCGGAACTGTCGTCGGGTAAAGCCGCCATGCCGGTCCCCAAGTGACTGATGTTTCAACAAACTCAAACATTTTCCGACACATCGTGACACGCTTTGACAAGCGTGTTTCAAACGTCTTGAACTTCTTATCTATCACCGTCGCAACGATATGGATGCGGCGTATGTCGATTAGACTTAAGAGGGAGCCCTCGCGAAACCCAACGGAAAGGGCTGACTGTCGCGTAATTTTATATCATAGTCGGCCATAGTGCAGATATCCGTCGTGTGCGATCCTCGTCCCTTACGTTGTCGGGCAAAATCTCATTGAAAGTGCGTATTTCGGAAGAACGGGACAGTCGTTTCAGTAAATCGCGGACAGTGGTTTCACTAATTCCGGGACAGCATGATGTGGTCGATTTTCGCCTGTCTGGTTGAAGTCATGAGAGATTGATTTCGCCGTTTTCAGCGGCGGTCAAGTGGGATGGTGTTTTTTGCCGTCGCATGCTGTCTCCTTCAAGGGCAATGCGGTGCGCATTGTGGATGATCCGATCGAGGATTGCGTCTGCTATTGTCGGTTCTCCTATCATGTCGTGCTACTGGGCGACGGGAAGCTGCGCGGTGATTAGCGTCGATTTCCGGCGATAGCGTTCCTCGAAGATTTCCAACAAGTCGAGGCGCTGTTGATCGGTGAGCGTGTGGGTTCCCCAGTCGTCGAGGATCAGCAACGGGACGCGGGCGAGTTTATCGACCAGCCGTGGAAAGCGGCTGTCGAGCCTGGCAAGGCCAAGGTCTTCGAACAGACGCGGCATGCGCAGATACAGGATGGAATGATCGAGCCGGGCAGCTTGGCGACCGAAGGCGCAGGCAAGCCAGGTTTTTCCCGTGCCGGTCTGGCCTGTGATGATCATATTCTCATGCGCCTTCAGCCATGCCCCTTGCGCAAGCGACAAAGTGTTGCGGCGGTCGAGACCACGATGAGCGACAAAGTCGATGTTCTCGATGCAGGCATCGGGAAAGCGGAGCTTTGAAGCTGCAAGCCGGTTGGTCAGGCGCTTGTCGGATCGCAGAGCCGTTTCCCGATCAAGCATCAGGCCAAGCCACTCGTCACGGCTGAGATCGCTGCTGTTGTTCTGAGCGGCAAGTTCGCGATAGGCCGTTGCCATTCCGGCAAGGCCAAGGGCCTGCATCTGTTCGAGAGTTGGATGTGTCAGCATGGGTCTTTCCTTTCCTTCACTGGTAATAGGAGCCACCGCGGATGTTGGTGTGCGGCGGGGTGGGTTTTGCCGAATCGATCTGGGGTTTGGTCCGATCGAGACCGGATTTGAGAATGGCGGCGACAGAGGAATAGGTGATGGAGTTTATGACCAGCGCCCGCTCACAAGCCGCTTCCAGGCGATCCGTCTCGTAACGGCGGGCAAGGGACAGAATGCCGAAAGCCGAGCTATATCCCTGTTCGGGATGAGGACGATCGCGCATCACCCGCTCGACCAGAATGGCGGTGTTCACCCCGATCCTTGCGGCCTGGTTCAAAAGCGATGCCGGCGTCGTGTTGGCATAACGCTGGTGGGATTTGGGCATGTGCTCGTTGACCGTGACATGCCCGGATCGCTGAGAACGCCTGATATGGCTGGCAATCCGCTTGTGATCGAGGAATATCTCGACCACCCGATGGGTCAAACGCACATCAACTTGTCGGCCGATCAAGCGATGCGGCACAGAGTAGAATGTCTTGTCGACTTCGACGTGGTAATCGGGATGGACCTTTGCCGATTTCCATTCCGCATAGTCGAATGGCGTCGCTGGCAGCGGCGCAAGCGCCTTTCTCTCCACCTCCTCGAACAGATCTCGGCGCGACTTGCCGATGTGGCGCATCGGGCGGTTGTTCAAGTCGTCAAGCAGAACCGAGATCGCGGCGTTCAGATCGGACAGGCTGAAGAAGCGCCGGTTTCTGAGGCGAGCCAGTATCCAACGCTCGACGATCAGCACGGCGCCTTCGACCTTGGCTTTGTCACGCGGCTTGCGGCTTCTGGTCGGCAGGATGGTCGTATCATAATGTTCGGCCATGGCAGCGAAGGTGGCGTTGAGCGTGGGCTCGAACCACAGAGCCTTGGCGACGCCTGCCTTCAGATTGTCGCACACGATCGCCTTCGGGACGCCGCCGAAGAAGCTCAGTGCGCATCCCTGACCCTCGATCCAGTCCGGCAGTTTTTGGCTGAAGCTGGCATAAGCGAATGTCAGTGACGAGGCGGGAAGCATCGCCACGAAGATTTGCGCAGAGTGGACGACGCCGGTCGAAGGGTCGGTGATGGGGATGGTGTGGCCGGCGTAATCCGTCTGCATCCCCGCGCCCGCCTCATGGCGGTTGCGGAAGGTTGCGTGAGCGCGGCGTTCGAAGGCGGCAAAACGGTCGCAGAACCATGTGTAGCCGTAGCCGTCGGGATGGCTCGCCCTGTATTCCTGCCACAGCAGCGTCAGCGTCACACCCTTGCGCTTCAGCTCGGCAGAAACGGACCGCCAATCCGGCTCGACCAGATCTTGTGGCGGTCGACCAACCCGCCGGAAGAGATGTCGCTCCAGCGCGGCATCGTCATCGAGACCCGCAGGTAACGGCCAGACCGAAAGGCCGGTCTCCTTCGCTCGCAGCAGATACGTCGCCACGGAGGTTTTGCTGATCTTCAGGCGTTCCGAAACGGCGCGAACCGAAAGGCCCTGTTCATGCGTCAGCCGCAGTATCGATCGAATGTCTTTCACTGTCGTTCGTCTCGCTTGCTTCCGTCTTGGCACGGCCCCTCTCAACCGATGATGAGGAGGCAATATGCCAGAACGGCGCTTGCGAAAATCGACCTAAATCTGCGTCCGAGACTGTCCCGGAATTAGCGGAATCGCTGTCCCGTATTTACTGAAATCGCTGTCCGCGAATTACCGGAAGCACTGTCCCGAAATTAGTGAAACACGCAGTGAAAGACTAGTTTGGCAAATCGAACAGCCGAACGCCACGTCCCCGCCTGCTTGCCATCACACAGGCGGGACGACAGGTAACGCCTCTTCTTTAACCCAGCGGGGCTGTCAGCGCATCGTAACCATAGACCCAGGCCGGGTCCTCCGGCTGCTTCAGCCACGTATTGGCGTTGGATATCGTCTGTACGGTCGTCGCGCGCTCACGGCGTGTGGCTTCGTAAATCGCGAAAGCGTCCGTGTAACCGGCAATCCCGCTCTCTTCTAGGCAGCGTGTCAGGATTGCAGCGTCTTCGATGGCCATGCAGGCACCTTGCGCCATGTGCGGGCGCATTGGATGGCAGGCATCACCGAGCATCACCAGACGGCCACGACTCCAGAGGTTGAGCGGATCGCGGTTCCAGAAGGGCCATTTGGTCACTGTTTCCGTGGCATTGATCAGGGCCTGAACAACGGGATGCGATCCTCCGAAGATCGCTTCCATCTCCTCTTGAGAACTGTCAACGAAGCTGGTGTCGTGTTCCCATCCATCTACCGGTACACCGGTGACGTAATAATATTCATCGCCGTTGCCCTTGGTGGCATAGGCCATAATATGGCGCGATGCCTCCCACCACCATTTGACGCAGGTTTCAAATTCGAGACCCGATGCCCGCAGCTTGTCCATATCGACTACGGCTCGGTGGCCGACCCATCCCGAGAAGCGTGGTTTCTCCGGCCCAAGCAGCATTTCTCGGATCATGGAGTTTATACCATCCGCGCCGACCACAAGACCGGCTGAGATCTGGCGTCCATTGTCGAAAGTCAAGAGAACGTCACTGTCACGTTCCTCGATTGCCGTCAGGCGATGATTGAAATGTAAGTGGTCCTTTTCGAGGATGGAGATCTGCTCCGCATGCATGTCTCCTCGGTGGATTGTAATGTAGGAGGCACCGTATTCGCGCCGGCCATAGTCGCCAAGAGGAATACGGGAAAGATATTCGCCGGTATTTCCATCGCGCGAAAACCAGAAGTCAGGGTGCGCACCGATCTCTTCCAGACGCTTCTCCATCCCGATCTTACGGAAGATTTTCATGACATTTGGCCCGATGTGAATGCCCGCACCGATACGGGAAAAGGCAGGTGCCTGCTCGAAGGAGTGAACGTCGAACCC
Organism: Agrobacterium rosae; assembly: GCF_002915175.1. Classification (GTDB taxonomy): domain Bacteria; phylum Pseudomonadota; class Alphaproteobacteria; order Rhizobiales; family Rhizobiaceae; genus Agrobacterium; species Agrobacterium rosae. The sequence continues at coordinate 4,209 of NZ_NXEJ01000002.1, forward strand.
GGCTTGAGATAGAAGGGCCGCCGCCGCAGCACCTCCCAGGCCAGCGCCGATCACAGCGATTTCAACTTTCTCTATGGGAGTGGTCATTGTCTTTCCTTTCGATTTAAATTGTTCGTATACGAACGATTTTTGTGTTGCTTTCTCCATGCCCTTTTGGTCGGGGCCACAGGTTTGCTGGCTGCATCACCAGGTTGGAAGATCGGGGGCGAAGCGCTGGCGCAGATAGCCGGCAAGCGCCTGCCGGTCGTCGGGAGTGAATTCGTCTTTGAATGAGGGCATGTCGCGCAGGTCGAGTTGGTCGGGAGCTTTGAGGCCTTCGTTCAACACCGTGAACAGCGCATCCGGTCGGGGTGCGCGAAGGGCGGCGGACTGTGCAAGCGATGCCCGCGCAGCCGTTGCTGTACCGGGGATGGCCGGTTCATGGCAGACCGCGCAGGCGCTTTCATAGATACGGCTAGCACGACTTGGAGGTAAGTCTGGCGCTGACCTCGGCGTCACGTCGGGTGAATTGGCTGGAGCCTTGATTTGTGCCGCCAGATAATGTGCCATGGCACGAATGTCGTCATCTTGCAGCGTGGTGAGGCTTGCTACCACCTCAGCCATTGGGCCTGATGCGGCGGCATTCTGCGAATGGCCATGCCGCAGATAGTCGAAAAGTGTGTCGGCATTCCAGCCGATGGCATCCGGCTGCGGTCCTGAAAGGGCAGGAGCATACCAGCCCTTGATCATTGCGCCTGTCATCTCAGGCATTTCGGCACCGGCGATATTGCGTGGCGCATGGCATGCGGAGCAGTGACCTGCACCTTCCACCAGATATTTGCCCCGGTTGTAGATGTCGCTCTGTGCCGCATCGGGCTGGAAAGGAGTTGAGTCGTGATAAAGGAAGTTCCAGACGGCGAGTGTAGAACGGATGTTTGCAGGCGCGATCATGCGGGCCTGTGGTGTTTCCTGATGCACGGGCGCGAGTGTCTGAAGATAGGCATAGAGCGACAGCATGTCGTCGCCGGAGATTCGGGCAAAAGACGTATAGGGGAAGGCGGGATAGAGATTATGCCCGTCGCGGCTGATGCCGTGGCGCATGGCGCGTTCGAAGGCTTCGAAGCTCCAGCGACCAAGTCCTGTCTCAGGGTCGGGTGTCAAATTGGTGGAGTAGACGGTGCCGAAGGGAGTATCTATGGCACGGCCGCCTGCGTTTGCAGTTTTGCCATCGGCCGTATGACACGTGGCGCAGTTACCAGTCGCAAAGACCTGTCGGCCTCGCTCAAGTGTGGCCGTGGAGAACACATCGGAAGAGGGTGCATTGGACGGCGCGATGGCACGGTTTACGGAGAGGGAAACGGATCCCAATGTGAGAAGTCCACCAAGGACAGTGCCGAAAGCCAGAACCTTCTTGCGCGCCGCCCAACTCGGCCGTTTCTTCTGTGCTCCGGCCCCTGCCAGCAGTGGCGGTAGTGGTGGCAATCTTAGCGCGGCCAGTTCCGCGCGCATCTTCTCTGGCGTGAAGGGCACTTCGCGCATACGCACGCCTGTTGCGTCGAAGATGGCATTTGCAATTGCCGCTGCGCTAGGTACCGCAGCACTTTCTCCAACCCCAAGCGGTGGGTCTCCGGGGCGCTCGATCAGCATGGTCTGGATATCGGGTACGGACGGAAAGGTCTGGATCGGATAGGCGGCCCAGCTTTGTGGAGTGGGCGATATAGCGTCGAAGGTGACTTCTCCTACCAGCACACGGCTTGCCGTCTGAATGGCATTACCGTGGATTTGTTGGCGCACGCCGTCCGGGTTGATGACAAGCCCCTGGTCCTGCCCGATGAAGATACGTGAGAGTGTGACTTCACCCGTTTCCAGATCAACGGCGACATCCACCACCCAGGCAGCCGACGCCGCCGCCGTGCCGGGAAAGGTGCCGTGAACATAGGTTGCGAAGGCAAAACCTTGTCCAAACGCCATACGGCCTTCGCGGCGCAGGCGGGGGCCGTTGTGCTCGCGCCATCCCGCTTGCTCGGCAGTCCTCCTTACCAGATCGGCCTCGCGGGGATCATCGAGATGACGCAGCCGAAAGGCGACCGGATCTTCTCCGGCCTCAAAGGCCATCTCATCAATGAAGCTTTCGTGTGCGAAGGTGTTTGGCAAGGCGGACACGCCTCGCATCCACGAAGCTCGTACGATGGGTGCCATATCATGCACGGTGATGCGCTTGTTCGGCACACGATAGGGCGGAACGATCGTTCGATCACCCATGTCGGCAGCGCGGGGTTCCGGGCTGATCCTGCCTGTGAGAAGAAGGGCAAGGTTCGGTCCCCGGTTGGATGGATACCAGCTATCGAGTGCATAGGCGTGTAGCGAACCGGATTTCAGTCCGCCATTCACCTCCATCAATTGTGCAGCACCCTTGGGTTCCCAAAGATGCTCTTGCGCCCGCGTCAACTGAACGCGAACTGGCAGGCCGGTCGCGCGTGACAGCAGCAGAGCATCACCGCAGACGTCGTCCGCGCAATTGCGGCCGTAACAGCCGGCGGCCTGAAACCGGCGAATATCGATATTGTCAGACGCAATATCCGCCAGAACAGCAAGGTCTCCCCGCAGCATGTGCGGGTTCTGCGTTCCGGACCACACGATCGGTGCGCCGTCGTTCCAATTGGCAACCGCGCAGGATGGGCCAATCGAGCCATGCTCGTGATAGGGCCACAGATATGTGCGCTTGCGACTGATGTCGCAGTCGTTGATGGCGCGTGTAAAATCACCGGCTCGATCAAGGATACGGGGGGTCGAAGGGTAATCCTTGAGCGCTTGTCGCAGGTTCGACATGTCTGGAATATCGGGTGGCATATGCCACTGCGTCGGTAGGGCTTCGGCAATAGACTGAGCCTGATCGGCGCGTTCTGCAACCACGCCCAGAAAATCTTCATGTCGCACGATTGCGATGAAGCCCGGGAGGTCGCGGACACTCGCCTCATCATAGCTGATGAGACTGTGTCCGATGAAGAATCCACTATCACGCCCGGCATAGGGCGGGCGAATGACGTGACCATGCACCATGCCTGGCACATCTACATCATGAATATAGGGATGGATGCCAAGCAGCTTGTCCGGCAGATCACGTCGGCCCGTCTTTTGTCCGACGATACGATAATCCGTGGGATCCTTGACCTTGGTCGTCCGGTCGAGTTTCAGGAGAACCGTCTCGTTGCCAATCAGTTCGCGGTAATCGCAGGATTTATCGTGCCAGCTCAGGCGACCGTTTTCACTTTTGATGTCATCGGCAGATACGCCGAACCTATGAGCGGCTGCATCGATGAGATAAAGTCGGCCTTGCGCAGCAGCAATGCGTAGCGGGATTGCGGCAACCTGGATCGTTTCGGATGCAATCGTCGCACCCTGATCCGGCGTCAGCGCCGTATCGCCAAGGACCATGCGCACGGCAGAAACTGGGAGATCGAGTTCCTCTGCAACAATTTGCGCAAGAGCTGTCTCGACACCCGTACCGAGATCGACATGGCCGTTATAACCGGTGGCGTGTCCATCATGGTCCAGCCGCAAAAAGACAACCCGCCCCCCAGGAAGTTCGTCATAGACGCAAAGGCCGCCAGTCTGCGGATTAGCCGTCATTCTGGCGCTCCCGCATCAGTTCCGCAGCGCGCTCCACCGACGCAATGATCTCCAGATGGGTGCCGCATCGACACAGATTGTGGCGCAAGGCATTGCGAATATCGTCCCTTGTGGGTGACGAGTTCGTGTTTAAAAGTGCCGTTGCGGTTATAACCATACCGTTCAGGCAGTAGCCGCATTGTGCGCCCTCGCACTCGAGAAAAGCTTGCTGGACAGGGGACATTTTTCCGCTCGTCGGATCGGCCAGCCCTTCGAGTGTTGTGATCTCAAGACCTGCTGTGCGCTTGGCTCGCATCACGCATGATCGTGCTGGCATACCGTCAATAAGAATCGAACATGATCCGCATTGCGCTTTGCCACAGCCATATTTCGGCCCCTTGAGGCCGAGTTGCTCCCTCAAGACATCGAGGAGCGTCCTATCTCCCGTATCTTGAAGATGATGCACGGTTCCGTTCACGGTCAATTCGAGCGTGTTCGTCATGGTTCCCTCTGGGCTTTTTTTGACCCTTGTCGCGAATTCACCAGATAATTCGTTTGTGTGCAAACGATTTTAATGCCAAGGAGCAAGAAAAATGCGCAATTGTCGGGCAATAAATTTTTTGTAGTATTTTTAGGCAATTCTAATGTGTTGTTGACAGGAGGTTGCCTATGCTCTTTCAAAGCACTTCCTGCTTTGACCAGCAGCAACTCTATGCTTCAGTTCGATTGAGACGGATCAGAAGCTTTGGAATACTCGATGAACGATCGGAATGCCCCTTACATACTCGACGAGCAGGTCGGCTTTCTGCTTCGCCTTGCGTCCCAGCGGCACATGGCGCTGTTCGTGGAGCGGACGGCAGGCGGGTTGACGCCGACCCAGTTTTCGACGCTTTACCGCTTGCGTGAATCCTCCGAGGCGATTTCCCAAAATGCCCTTGGTCGTTTGGTGGGTATGGATGCCGCGACGACGAAGGGTGTTGTGGCGCGCTTGCTGGTGCGTGATCTGATTCGTGTCGAAAAGGACACGGAGGACCGGCGTCGCTACACGTTGTTCATCACCGATATCGGTAGCCAGTTGCTCGATGCCGTGCTGCCAGCCGTGCAGGACATAAGCGAGTCGACACTCGCGCCGTTGACGCTTTCGGAGCGCGATCAGTTTCTTAAGATGTTGAAGCAGCTGATTTAAAATTATACAAAAAAATAATTAATACGGTTTGCGTTGCAGTTCTGTAGCGAAAATGCCGGCAGATGAGGATGGCGTGGACAACACTAAAGAAAAAAACCGACGTCCAGGTCGCCCATCGAAAGCCGCTGTGCTTGGTGCGACGCCTGATTTGCGCGACAAGATTCTGGATCATGCCGAACTCGTTTTTGCCGAGATGGGTTTCGAAGGTGCCAATCTTCGTGAGATCGCAGCGCGGGCTGGCGTCAATCAAGGATTGATCCGATATTACTTCGGCGCGAAGGTCGATCTTTTCGATGAATGCTTCAAGCGGCGCGGTAGTCTTTTGGCAGGGTACAGGCATGTCAATCTTGACCGGCTTCTCGAAATGACGGAAACGCCTGGGGTCGAAGATATCATATATGCCTATCTGAAGCCGCAATGGGACATGAAGTATTCCGGTCCGAATGGTGCCGCCTTCGTTGCCATGCAGGCGCGCCTTCACGCTGAGCCTGAGGAGCACGCTCTTCGGTTGCGACGTGAAGTGTACGACGCTTCCGTCAAGCGTTATGTCGTTGCTCTATCCCATGCGCTGCCTGATGTGCCGAAAGACATCATCAGCGTACGGATGGCATTTCTCGTTGGAGCCTATCTTTTTATGCTCAACGATCTGGGCCGGATCGGCGACCTCACCGAGGGCCACCTCATGGCATTCAGCAAGGATGAAATGCTGGAGCAACTCGTCCGCTTTCTCGCAGCGGGGATCCGAGCCCGTACTTGAATGGCCGGGATTTCAAAAATTCCACTGGGCATTATTGGCTGAGGCCATCCTAAAAAACAAAAGAATAGAACGCGTTGCCGCGCTGGATCTGATTGTGCTTTCCTAAGGATTGCCTAATTTTGATGCTTGCCGAAAAAACACGCTTGTAATTCTTCAAATGAATAATTAACCTCCGTTCATAGGCTATGGAGGCTCACATGAAGACTTTTCGGATCGGCCAGATCGTTCCCAGTTCAAACATAACGATGGAAACCGAGATTCCGGCTCTGCTTCGCGCCCGTGAACTGATCTCGCCGGAACGTTTCACCTTTCACTCCTCGCGCATGCGGATGAAGCATGTAACGAAGGAAGAACTCGCTGCCATGGATGCCGATAGTGACCGTTGCGCGCTGGAGCTTTCCGATGCTCGAGTCGATGTCATGGGTTATGCTTGCCTGGTCGCCATCATGGCGATGGGACTGGGATATCACCGTGAAAGCCAGTCACGGCTGCAGGGCCTGACAGTCACGAACGGCAATCCCGCACCGGTTGTCACATCTGCCGGCGCTCTTGTGGATGGGTTGAAGGCGATCGGTGCCAAACGCGTTGCGCTCGTAGCCCCCTATATGAAGCCACTGACAGAATTGGTTGTTGCATACATTCGTAACGAGGGCATCGAAGTCTCCGACTGGCGGGCGCTGGAGATCCCCGACAATCTGGCGGTGGCGGCTCACGATCCCATGAACCTTCCCAATATCGTCAAGGGAATGAAGACGGACGACGTCGATGCAGTCGTGCTTTCTGCCTGCGTACAGATGCCCTCATTGTCGGCCGTTCCCATGGCAGAGGCGATTACGGGCAAGCCTGTGTTGACTGCGGCGATTGCCACAACTTGGCAGATGTTGAACGCACTTAATCTCAATACTCGCGTACCCGGCGGCGGCACCCTGCTGTCCGGCGTTTATTGAGGTGGAGCATATGACCAGAGGATATAACGTCAACGCAAATGGCATTCGCCATCATCTTCTTCATTTTTCAGGGGATGGGCCACCAATGCTGCTGGTGCCGGGCATAACATCGCCCGCCATCACCTGGGGCTTCGTTGCTGAACGGCTGAGTGATGCCTTTGACGTGCACGTACTGGACGTGCGCGGCCGCGGTTTAAGTCAAGCGGGCGATCTCGATTACTCGCTGGATGCTATGGCGGCAGATGTCGTGGCGCTCGTAGCGGCCACCGGCATCGAAAAACCGGTCATCCTTGGCCATTCGATGGGCGCACGCACGGCCATTCGCGCCGCGCGGCTGGCACCGGATGCCTTTTCGGGCCTCGTTCTCGTTGATCCTCCCGTTTCTGGGCCGGGACGACGTGCTTATCCATCTGCCTGGACCTGGTACGAGGATTCCATCCTGATGGCGCAGAAAGGGTGTTCAGGAGAAGACATGCGTCGCTTCTGTCCCTCATGGACCGATGAGCAGAATGCATTACGGGCCGAGTGGCTTCACACCTGCGAGCTGGATGCAATCCGCACGGCATTTGACGGGTTCCACACCGACGATATCCATGCCGATCTGCCCCATATTGCCTTGCCGATACGGCTTGTCGTCGCAGGCGGTGCAGCCGTGATCGGCCCGGAGGATATCGAGGAGATCAAGACCCTTGCACCAGCCGTCGAGGTACGAATCGTCGAAAAGGCGGGCCATATGATCCCTTGGGATGACCTGGACGGTTTTCTTGCCGCTAGTTTGGATTTTCTGCCGGCCCTACCTGCCAATTGAAAGGATATTGATATGGACCACGCGAGCTTCACAGAAATTTGCCTGCACCAGCTGAAAATGTCCGGCGTGCACGAAGGTGAGAAGCTGATCGTTCTGACGGAGGGCAACAACCGCCTGGATTACGCTGATGCCTTCATGGCGGCTGGCCAGCGGCTCGGTGCGCTGATGTACCATATGCGATTGCCCACCCCTTTGCCGACGGGCGGCTGGAATGTCGGCGTTACCGGTCTGGCTGCCATGCCGGATGCTGTCGAGGCATTGAAGGCCTGCGATATGCTGATCGACTGCATCTTTCTGTTGTTCTCGCCGGAGCAGATGGCCATTCAGGCCGCAGGCACACGCATCCTGACAGCTGTCGAGCCGCCGGAACTGTTGGCGCGCATGCTGCCAACTAAGGAAATCCGCGAAAAGGTCGAAATCGGCGGCGAGATGCTCGCCAAGGCAAAGGTCATGCGCATCACCTCGCCGCATGGAACCGACGTGATCTACAAGCTCAATACCTATCCGACCGTGACGGAATATGCCTGCACGGATGAGCCAGGCCGTTGGGATCATTGGCCGTCAGGCTTCGTCTTCACCGGCGGCGACGATGACGGTGTCGATGGTCAGATCGTGGTGGCACCTGGCGATATTCTGCTGCCGCAGAACATCTATGTCCGCGAACCGATCATTTACACGATCGAAAAAGGCTGGGTCACCGATATTCGTGGCGGGCTCGATGCGGAACTGGTCAAATCCTACATGGAAGACTTCAACGACCCGCGCGGCATGGGTATGAGCCATGTCGGCTGGGGCATGAACCCGCACGCCAAGTGGCACAATCTTGTTCCTGGCGCATTCTCTGGCGGCATGGGCATGGAGCCGCGCAGTTTCTATGGCAACGTCATGTTCTCGACCGGCCCCAACAATGAACTCGGTGGCCCCAATGATACGCCGTGCCACCTCGATATTCCCATGCGCGGATGCTCGCTGTTTCTCGATGACGAACCTGTCGTCATCGATGGCGACATCGTGGTGAAAGAAATTCAGATGGCTCGGTCTTAAGCGCCACTCTTTGCGGCGGGAAGGAAGAAAACATGTCGCAGCAGGAAATCTACCAGACAGCTGGCTTCGGGCAACCCGTTCCACGCGGAACACGCCCCGGGATTGTCGTCGTCGATTTTACCTACGGGTTTACTGACACGGTCTATCCGACAGCCGCGGATATGACACAGGCAATCGCCGCAACTCGGCGGCTGACCGACCTCGCCCGATCTAAAGGTATACCGGTCATCTACACGGCCATCGCCTATCATTCTGGCGACGTTAAAATGCTGCCATGGCTTCGAAAGGCAACGGGTATGGCGGCCTTGATCGAGGGCAGTCGTCTGGTTGAAATCGACGCCGACACCGGCATTCAACCCGACGATCCGGTGATCTTCAAGAAAGGGGCGTCTGCTTTTCACGGAACGGCGCTCGCTGCACTTCTCGCCGGAGCCGGTGTCGATACACTGATCGTCACAGGTGCGACGACATCCGGCTGCGTGCGTGCAACAGTCGTCGATGCCGTCCAGTCCGGCTTCAATGTCCTTGTTCCCGCTGACTGTTGTGCCGACAGGGCCAAGGCCCCGCATGATGCCAATCTCTACGACATGCATCAAAAATATGCCGACGTTACAGACGCCGCCGATATCGAACAGTGGCTTGCGTCACTTTGATCTGTAGATCTTAGCCTGTCCTCAAAGGTGCAGGCAACGCCTGCTCTGTCGGGTCTTTCGCCATAGTGCATGACCGCAGTGTCTAACCTTCAAATCAGCAGAAAAATTATAAAAAAGCCGCCTTGAAGCGGCAAACTCCAGAGGAACGGAACCATGAAAACACTTATGAGAATTTCCGGGATGATGCTCGCTCTGTCTTGGGCGGGGCATAGCATGGCAGACGAAATCAAGATTGGTGAAATCAACAGCTATTCCAGCCTTCCCGCGTTCACCGAACCCTACAGGAAGGGTTGGGAAATGGCGGTCGATGAAATCAACGCCGCTGGCGGCATCAAAGGTAGCAAACTCGTGGTCGTCTCAAAGGACGATGGCGGCAAGCCGGGCGAGGCTTTGACAGCCGCCAACGAACTGGTGTCGAAAGAAGGCGTCGTCATGGTAACCGGCTCGTTCTTTTCGAATGTCGGCCTTGCCGTGGCGGATTTTGCCAAGCAGAAAAAGGTCTTTTATCTCGCCGGTGAGCCTCTGACGGATGCCATGGTCTGGTCGAAGGGTAACGACTACACCTTCCGCCTTCGCCCGTCCAACTATGTGCAGGCAGCAATACTCGCACAGGAAGCAGCCAAATTGCCGGCAAAGCGCTGGGCAACCATTGCGCCGAATTATGAGTATGGCCAGAGCGCCGTTGCCGTCTTCAAGGAGCTTTTGCTAAAGGCCCGCCCGGATGTGGAGTTCGTAGCCGAGCAGTGGCCGCCCCAGGGCAAGATCGATGCGGGTTCCGTGTCTCAGGCCATAGAAGCATCGAAGCCGGAAGCCATTCTCAACGTCACCTTCGGTGCCGATCTGGTGAAGCTGGTGCGTGAGGGGACAACCCGTGAGCTGTTCAAGGACCGCTCTGTCGTGTCTTTCCTCACCGGAGAGCCAGAATATCTTGATCCGCTTCAGGCGGATGCCCCGCAGGGCTGGATTGTAACCGGCTACCCTTGGTCATCGATTGATACAGCAGACCATAAGAAATTCCTCGATGCCTATCAGGCCCGTTACAATGACTATCCACGTCTCGGATCGGTCGTCGGTTATTCCCTGATCAAGGCCGCAGCCGCTATCCTGGAACGCAGCCAGTCGACCGATGTCAAAGACCTGATCACCGCCGCAAAAGGCGTAACGTTTGATACCCCGTTCGGCCAGTCATCTTTCCGGGCCGCTGACCATCAATCCACTCTGGGTGCTTATGTCGGCAAAACGGCACTGAAGGATGGAAAAGGCGTCATGGTCGATTTCAAGTATCAAAGCGGTAGCGACTTCCTACCAACTGAAGCCGAAGCTGCCAAGCTTCGCCCCTGAAACAGATGAGGGCGACGCGGCAGGATTGCGTGTTGCCTTCCCTGCCGCGGCTTATATCGCCACGTAACAACTGCATGTTCTTCTGCGTGAATGCTGGAGAACAAGGGGATATCAATGGAACTCTATGTTGTCCAATTTTTGACGGGCTTGGCAAATGCTGCCTCGCTGTTTCTCGTCGCCTCCGGTCTTTCCCTGATTTTCGGGGTTACGCGCATCGTCAATTTCGCCCATGGCGCATTCTATATGCTGGGTGCCTATATCGCTTACAGCCTGACGGTGCGGTGGCAGACACCGCTTGGTTTTTGGGCGGCACTTCTCGTTTCGTCGGTGGCCGTCGCGGTTGTCGGCGTCATTATCGAAACCCTGCTTCTTCGCCGCATCTACCATGCGCCGGAACTTCTCCAGCTTCTGGCGACCTTCGGGGTGACGTTGATTGCTGAGGATGCGGTAAGGCTGATCTGGGGACCGGAAGATCTGGTGGGGCCACGTGCGCCTGGCCTATCCGGTGCCGTCTCCATCCTCGGTCGCGCAATGCCAGTCTATGATTTCGTCCTCATTGCTTTGGGGCCTGTTGTATTTGGTCTGATCTGGCTGCTGCTGCACCGCTCGCGCTGGGGACTGCTGGTGCGGGCCGCCACGCAGGACCGTGAAATGGTCAATGCGCTCGGCGTCAATCAGAAGTGGTTGTTTACCGGCGTGTTCGCGCTTGGTGTCTTTTTGGCCGCGTTTGGGGGAGGGCTGCAAATCCCGCGTGACGCGGTGACGCATTTCATGGATCTCTCCATCATCACAGAGGTTTTCGTCATCGTGGTGATTGGCGGTCTTGGCAGCATCGGCGGAGCATTTCTGGCCGCCATCATCGTCTCGCAGCTCAATGCATTCGGCATTCTCATTCTGCCGGGTATCTCGCTGGTTCTGATGTTTGCCGTCATGGCCATCGTGCTGGTGCTGCGTCCCTGGGGACTGTTGGGTAAGCCGGTTGTTCGCTCCCGCAGCCCGGCCGCGCCGCAGGGCGGTGCCTGGCGGCCTTTTGGAGCCAAGGGCCGTATCAGCTGTGCCATCGCATCTGTCATGGCGATGCTGTTGCCTTTCATTCTGGGTGATTACGGTATCAGCGTCGCATCTGAAGTGATGATCGCGATCATCTTCGCCATCAGCCTGCAATTTCTGATGTCGGTCGGAGGTCTTGATTCCTTTGGCCAAGCTGCAAACCTCGGGCTCGGTGCCTATGGCGCTGCGATGTGCGTTCAGTATTACGGTATCTCCATGGAACTGGCTTTGATCGTCGGGCCGCTGATTGCCGCAGCTTTTGCTATCGTCGCAGGGTGGTTCTGCGTCCGGCTGTCCAATATCTATTTCGCCATGTTGACGCTCGCCTATGCGCAGATCCTCTGGTCCGTCGTCTTCCAGTGGGTCGATGTGACCGGCGGTGACAATGGCATCGTTGGAGTCTGGCCATCCGAGTGGGCCTCAAGCCCCGAAGCCTTTTACTGGCTAACCGCAGCCTGCGCGGTGGGTGTCGTTTGTGCCATGCGGTATCTGACGTTCTCACCTTTCGGCTACAGCCTTCGAGCTCTGCGCGATTCTCCCATGCGTTCGGCAACGATCGGCATTTCCCAGCGGCATGTGCAGCACGTAGCATTCGTCGTCAGCGCTTTTTTCGCAGGGCTGGCCGGTGTGCTGTTTGCATTCCAGAAAGGCAGCATCTTTCCCGATGCGCTTGGAATATCGACCTCTGTCGATGGCCTGATCATGGTTCTGCTGGGTGGCTTCAACACCATATCGGGCAGTGTGGTCGGAGCCGTCGTCTACAAGGTGGCGTCCATCTGGCTCATGAGCAACACCGACTTTCCTCGCTTAATCCTGGGCAGTGTCATCGTGCTTCTCGTGGTCCTTTTCCCGCAGGGCATAGTCGGTTCGACCCAACGCTTACTTGAAAGCTGGCAAAACAGAAGACGACAATCCACGACCCTTGCCGCTGCACCGGCAGAAAATGGCGGTGCAGCATGACGGATGCTTTGCTGAAGGTTGAAAACCTCTCCAAAAGTTATCAGGGCGTCAAGGCTGTCCAGGGCGTATCGCTTGTTGTTGCCCCGGGTGAACTGCTGGCCATGATCGGACCGAACGGAGCAGGAAAGAGCAGTTGCTTCAACATGCTGAATGGGCAAATCCGTCCGGATGAAGGGCGCATTGTCATCTGTGGCAAGGACACGACCGGCTTTTCTCCAGAGCGGATTTCCCGGCTTGGGGTCGGTCGAACCTTCCAGGTCGCGGAGACATTTCTGTCCATGACCGTTCGCGAGAACGTTCAGTTGGCCGTCCAATGCGCACGATTCAACCCTTTGTCGCTTTCCGCGTTCTTCGGCAATCTCGGGCGCAATTTCCGCGCAGAGGCTGATGATCTGCTCGAACTGATTGGATTGAAAGAGCAGGCCGGACGATCCTGCCGGGAGCTCCCCTATGGTGATATCAAGCGGCTGGAACTGGCGATTGCGCTGGCAGGAAATCCGAAATTGCTTCTGATGGACGAGCCCGCTGCCGGCATGGCCACCAGAGAACGCAAGCTGTTGATGCAATTGACGTCACGCATCGCCAAGGAGCGGCAATTGGCTGTTCTGTTTACTGAGCACGATATGGATATCGTTTTCGACTATGCGGATCGGATCATCGTCCTTAACCGCGGCCAACTGGTCGCAGAGGGATCGCCTGCGCAAGTGCGAGCCAATGAAGATGTCCAGGCGATTTATCTGGGCTCCGGTGCTCTCTACAAACAGGAACACTAAGACATGCTGGAAGTTGCAAAGCTGAATAGCTGGTATGGCCCTGCCCATATTCTGTTCGATGTCAGCCTGAAGGTGGTGGCTGGAGAAGTCGTGGCGTTGTTGGGTCGCAATGGTGCCGGCAAATCCACAACGATGAAATCGATCGTCGGGCTTGTGAACCGTCGTGAGGGCAAGCTGATATTCAGGAATGAGGATATTTCGAATCTCGCGCCTTTCGAAATTGTCCGCAAGGGTCTCGGCTATGTGCCGGAGGATCGGCGCATCTTCACGGAATTGACCGTCGAGGAGAATCTTGAAGTCGGTCGTCAATCAAAGCGCGAAGGAAGTGCTGCCTGGTCGCCGGAACGGATTTACGAGATATTTCCCAATCTCGCTGAAATGCGCAAAAGACCGGCTGGACGAATGAGTGGCGGCGAGCAGCAGATGTTGACAATCGGCAGAACCTTGATGGGCAATCCCTACCTGGTTTTGCTCGACGAACCGTCCGAAGGGATCGCGCCAAAGATTGTCGAGCAAATGGCGGAAGCAATCGTCCTTTTGAAACGCGAAGGTGTCTCCGTATTGCTGTCAGAGCAAAACCTGCATTTTGCGCGGTTGATCAGCGATCGCTGCTACATTCTCGAAAAAGGCGTTACCCAGTTTTCAGGCACCGTAGCTGAATTGGATAACCGTTCCGACCTCAAGGAGGCCTACCTCGCCCTTTGAAGAGGCCAGCCGGAAACCCTGCTCCTAATTGTTACGAAAGAAAGGGATTGATATGAAAAATTACAGCATGTTTTCGATATTAGCGACTCTTATACTTTCCGGGATCTCTTCCATGAATGCGGCCAACGCCGCGCCGTCGACAGATTTTGCAGCGCGTTGTTTGGCTTTAAAAGGTGCCACTGTTGAAGGCGGCGTCGTTACTCTGGCCGAGGCAACGCAGGCCAGTGCCCTTCCTGTCACGGAGAAATCCGTGCCAGATCACTGTCTGGTGCGCGGGGCGATGAACCAGCGCACAGGAATCGATGGACAGCCCTATGCCTTGCAGTTTGAGCTTCGTCTTCCGGTCGAGTGGAACAAGCGATTTTATTATCAGGGCGGCAGTGGTGTTGACGGCATCTTGTTTCCGGCATTGGGCACCTATAGCGGAGGTGGCAACCTTCGCAATGCCCTTCTGGACGGGTACACCGTCGTCACAACGGACTCGGGCCATCAGGAGGTCGCAAACAAGCCGAATGGCCGCTTCTCGTTCGGCGCAGACCCGCAAGCAAGACTCGAATATGGCAACATGCAGGTTCCGCAGGTGACCGCCGCGGCAAAGACGCTCATCCGCGGTTTTTATGGCGAGTTGCCGCAATACTCCTATTTTTACGGTTCATCCAATGGTGGCCGCCAAGCGATGATTGCTGCGCAGCAGTATCCCGATCTATTCGATGGCGTATTGGCCAGCGCCCCCGGATTTCGGCTTGCACAAGCCTCCATTCAGGCCCTCTATCAGGCCAAGATTGCAGCAAAAATTGCTCCAAAGGGACCAGATGGTCGCCCCGATATCAAGAAGACTTTGACGGACAGTGAAAAGGCTATCGTGGTCAAAAAAATCCTCGATGCCTGTGACGCGCTGGATGGAGCGAGTGACGGGATGGTCAGCCGGATCAGCGCCTGTCATCCCGATCCTGCCGAATGGACGTGCAAGGCGGGTGAGACAACAGATTGTCTGCAGCCGGAAAAAGCATCCTACATCAAGGCGCTGTTTGCCGGAGCCTATACGAGTGATGGCCGCGCCATTTATTCAAAATGGCCGTTCGACCCCGGCATGGTGGAGCAGACAAGCAATTCTTTCTATTTCCTTTTCGCTGGAGAAGCCTCGCATATTTACACCACCCCTCCGACGATCACCGAGGATATCGCCGGTTATGGTCTATCGGCTGATATCGATAGGGAATTTGCAAAGATCTCGGCAACGGATGGAGTGTTCACGGTGCCTGGAACCAAATTTACCAATGCCGAGTCTCCCGACATGGATGCGTTTCGGGCAAAGGGTGGCAAGCTTATCATCTTCAACGGTACCGCAGACCTCGCATTCTCGGTCTATGATGTCGCTGACTATTACAAAAAAGTTGAAGAGAGATACGGCGCAGATGGTGCTCGCCAGTTCGCTAGAGTGTTCTTCGTACCGGGTATGGCTCATACCCGTGGCGGAGCCTACGGCACAGATCAGTTCAACGCTTTCGGTGCTTTGACCGAGTGGGTCGAAAAAGGCGTTGCGCCCACACGGCTGACCGCAACGGCGCGTGCCGATGCTGGTGTAAAGTGGCCAGGCAGAACACGTCCGATCTGCCTTTATCCAGCGGAAGCGGTTTATGATGGACATGGCGATATCGAAAAAGCTGAGAGCTTCGTATGCCAGTAATAAGGCGGCTTCGAGGTATCGACAGGTTTCGGAATGAAGCTGGCTGAATAATGCCTCATGCGAACGTCATCACCCCATCAAGATCACGGATTTGCCCGGAAGGCGGTTGCCGGCTTCCAAATCGCTGATCAAGGCAATTGCTTCTGAGAGGGAAACGATGCGGTTGATTGGGATCGTGAACTGGCCGGCGAGGGCTAGGTCTACGATCTTTTGCAGGATTGATGTGCTGAGCACGCCCCTGACGAAGTTGTGTCTCGATGAGATCAGTGATCTGAACACGTTACCGACGGTCGGATCGATGTCCACCGCGATGCCTGAGCGCTTGGTCAGGAAATCCTCCTCCGCGGAGGTAAGGCCGCCATGGCAGTCGAAGACGACGTCGAAGGTGCCCTTCAGGTTTTCGGGCAAGGCTTGAGTGTAATCCAGTACCCGCGCCATTCCCATGTCAGCGAAGCTGGCCAGAGATGAAGGCCCGACCCGCACGGTGATGACAGCTCCTAATGTCTTGGCGATGGCGGTCGCTGCCTGTCCGACGCCACCGGCGGCGCCGTTGATAAAGAGCGACTGCCCGGCCTTCAGCCTGCCGCCATCGATCAGCGCGCGCCAGGCGGTCACGCCGACGGTGGGCAGAGTGGCGGCTGCGGGAAAGGACAACGCGGCTGGCTTGTGGATGATCAAATCCTGGGTGGTGATCGCCGCTTCGGCAAAAGCGCCGGGCTTCATCATCGGCACCTGGCCCAGCACGTCGTCTCCAGGAGCAAAGCCGGTTACGCCGGGGCCGATCGCCTCAACAACGCCGGCGAAGTCCATGCCCATCGCCCGCGGAAAACGCCGGCCCATCATGAGTTTCATAAAGCCCTGGCGTAGCTTCCAGTCGAGCGGATTGATTGAGGCAGCTTTGACGCGCACCAGAATTTCTTGTCTGCCGAGGGCTGGGAGTTCGTAATCTTCAAGCCGCATCACGTCGGGTCCGCCATATCGATGGTACTGAATGCGCTGCATGTCATTCTCCTGGTTCGCGTGATTTCAGAATAGTCTCAAATATTGACTTACTCCAGATAGGTGACTACACATCGCCTAACAAGAACGCATATTTTCAGGACCAGGTCACATGGATATGCCTACACCACCCGACGCCGCCTCTGCCGATTGCCGTGGCGTCAGCGAGATTCTCAACCGGGTCGGCGACAAATGGACGATGCAGGTGGTGGTCGCGCTTCGCGACCGGCCACGGCGTTTCAACGAGCTCAAGCGCCAGGTTGCCGGCATCTCGCAGCAGATGCTGACGCGGACACTCAAGACGCTCGAACGCGACGGCATGGTCGAGCGCACTGTCTGTGGCACGACGCCGCCGCAGGTGGAATATGCGTTGAGCGAACTCGGTCACTCGCTGTCGGAGCCCGTGCGGCAGTTGGCGCAATGGGCAGTGACGCATCTCGCAACCATTCACGACAACCGCCTGCGCTATGACACGAACCGCTAAGACCGGACGTCCTCGTCCGCCGCCCGGATACATGATTTGAGACGCGGCACTCTTTGTCGTTTAGACCCCCGGCGCGACGAAGGCCTTCTCTGGAAACGCCTTCCCAACGACCTCCAAGAATGCGCGCACCTTGGCACCGACCAGGCGGCGTGAACTCTGTAGTGCCCAGATTTCCACGGGCGGCCCCGCTTGTTTACCCCAATAGGCAAGCCTGCCGGCTTCGATGTCTCCGGCAACAAGCAGTTTGGGCAGCATGGCTGCACCCGCACCTGCCAACACCGCATCGCGGACCATCAGCAGCGACGAGAGGCGGAGAACCGGGTCGGGCCGCAGGACGATGTCAGCTTCCGTTTCGGAACTGATCCGCCAGACGGTCCCCGCCGGCGTCGCGGAGAGCAGGATTGCCTTCACCGTCGATTCCTCACCATTCACACCTGGAAAAGGTCGCACCATGCCAGGCGGTGCCACGATCAGGCGTTCATCGTTGAGAAAACGGCGGCCGACGAGGCGTTCGTCCGGCGATGGGTCGATGCGGATGATCAGATCGTAACCATCCTCGACCGGATCGACCTTACGGTCCTCCGCAACGATTTCGAGCTGGACCTCCGGATAGGCCAGAGCAAACCGCGCGGCAATCCGGGGTAGCGCCACATGCGCGAAGACCATCGGCGCGCTCACCCTCAGCCTGCCTTTCGGCGTGGATGCGCCCAGCACGACCGCCTCGCCAGCTTCCGCGATTTCACTCAGCAGCCCATGCGTCCGCTCATGAAGCGCCCGTCCTTCATCCGTCAGTCGCAGGTTCTGGGATCCACGCTCGATCAGCCTCACACCGAGGCTCTCTTCCAGTTCGGACACCCGCCGTGACAGCGTGGCTTTCGAGCGGCCCGAGACGCGGGCGGCGCGGCCGAACCCACCATTGGCTGCGACAAGATCAAAGTCAGACAGAGCCTGCAGATCCATATGTGGTGTTCCGTATTTGAGACATCCAATCTCGATATTGGCACCTTCTCAGCGATAATGAAACGGCTATCTTCTCCCTCAGCAAATGCACACGACAAACACAAGGAGATTTCGACATGAGCATTCTCGTAACAGGCAGCACAGGAACCATCGGGGCGCAGGTCCTAGCCCATCTTCAAACTGGTAACCTCGATGTCCGAGCTCTGACGCGGTCACCCGAGACGGCGCAGCTTCCCGCTAGTGTGACGGCGGTTCGTGGTGACCTCGCCGATCCGGATTCAGTGCGCGCAGCACTTGTAGGTGTCAGCACATTGTTCGTGCTCGCCCCTAATGTCGCCGATGAACTGACCCAGACCATGCTGACCCTGACAGTCGCCCGTGAAGCCGGTGTCAAGGGCATCGTCTATCTCTCGGTATTCGGCGGCGACGACTATGCCGATGTGCCGCATTTTGCCGGCAAATACACGGTGGAGCGCATGATCGAGGCGCTCGACTTACCAGCCACGGTTCTGCGTCCCGCCTACTTCATTCAGAATGACCTTCGGCAGAAGGACGGACTTTTGAAGGCCGGTGTCTATGGCTCGCCGATCGGCAAGAAAGGCGTCTCGATGGTCGATATCCGCGATATCGGCGAGGCCGCCGCCATCGAGCTTATTCGTCGTGATCAGGCCCCAACGCCGCTCGGCCGCGAGACCTACGCCCTGGTTGGTCCCGACAGCCTGACCGGCGAAGGGATCGCCACCATCTGGAGCGACGCTCTCGGCAAACAGATCCGTTATGGTGGCGACGATCTGGTCGCCATGGAGCAGCGCACGAAGACCATGCTGCCCGCCTGGCATGCGCTTGACCTGCGCCTGATGTTCGGCCGCTATCAGACGGAAGGTGCTGTGGCGAGTGCTGACGATATCGCCCGTTTGACCACGCTCCTCGGCCGCGCGCCGCGTTCCTATGCCGCTTTTGCGAAGGATGCCGCCGCCCAGTGGGCGAAGGGCTGAGACCGCACCTTACATCCCCGACAAAGGAGATCTGCCATGATGACGATCCAACCCCTTTTGGCCGTAGACGCGCCAGTGGTGGCGGCGATGCGAAAGGCCGCCTCGGCCCATAAGGGTGAAACACTCGGGCCTGAAGCGCGGCCGATGTTCGACGCCATGTTGGCCGCAACACCTGCTGCGGCAAATGTCCGGGTCGAGACCGCGACGGTTGGCGGCATTGCGGGCTTCTGGCTCCGGGTGCCAAACGCACGACCGGGTGCACGCATCCTCTATCTTCACGGTGGCGGCTATGTGCTCGGTTCGGCCCAGGCGTTTGGCAGTTTCGTGGGCCAGATCGCCGCACGTGTCGGCACCGATGTGTTCGTGCCGAACTACCGGCTGGCACCTGAGCACCCGTTCCCGGCAGCAATAGACGATGCGGTTGCTGCCTATCGCGGCCTTGCCGCGGAGGGAGCGGAAAGGATCGTGGTGGTGGGCGATTCGGCGGGCGGCGGTCTGACGCTGGCGCTGTTGTCGATCCTTGCGACCGACAAGAACATCGGCAAAGTGCAGCCGGTCGGCGCGGCGGTGATGTCGCCCTGGACCGACCTTGCACTCACCGGCGAAAGCTTCGAGACAAGGGCGGAAGCGGATCCGATCTTTACGCGTGGCGTGCTCAAGGCCTTTTCTGATATGTATCTTCAGGGCCAGGATGCCACGAACCCGAAGGCCTCGCCGCTCTATGCTCAACTTAACGATCTGCCGCCCGTTCGCATCGATGTCGGAGACGACGAAGTGCTCCTCTCCGATTCAATCCGCTATGCTGAGCGGGCGCAAGCGGCAGGCGTGGAGATCAGGCTGTCGGTTTGGGAGGGCATGCCGCATGTCTTCCAATCTTCGATCAGTCAGTTTCGCGCGGCCGAACTGTCCGTGAATGCCATCGGTGATTTCCTGCGCCAGCGGCTCGATGCCGTGGCTGACGTTACCGTCCCTTCCAACTCACTCAAAGGAGCTTGATCATGACACGCGTATTGTTTGTAGGACAGAAGCCGGACACCGTCGACTTTTCCGACCCCTCCCTGCCACCGGGGTTCGATGCCGAAAAAATTCAGGCGGGTATCGACATTGCGGAGACGACCATGACCGAGCGCGGTTGGGACGGCGACATCTGCATGATCGCGCCCGACGACAGTGGCATCGCGACATTGGCCGCGCAGCTGGCAAGGGTGGATTATGATTGCGTCGTGATCGGTGGCGGACTGCGCCTCCCGCCCAAAGGGCTGGAATTCTTCGAGAAGGTTGTCAACGCAATCCACCAAGGCGCACCGAAGGCGGCAATCGCATTCAACACCCGCCCGCAGGATACCGCAGAGGCCGCAGCGCGGTGGATCAATAATGCTTCCCCGTCCATCACCACAAACTCGGAGGTTTGACATGAAAATTCTGGTATTGGGCGCGACCGGCGCCACCGGACGACTGATCGTCAGCACGGCCATCGCAAAAGGATACGAGGTCGCAGCCCTCGTTCGCTCCAAGGCAAAAGCTGCGGATCTCGTCGGTGCTGAACTGATCGAAGGCGACGCACGCGATCCCGCCGCGCTGACGCGCGCCATCGCCGGCTGCGACGCCGTTATCAGTTCGCTGGGTACGGCCATGAGCCCGATCAAGGAGGTGACCCTGCTCTCGACTGCAACTCGCGCGCTGGTCGATGTCATGGAGCAGCAGAACATCCGTCGTCTGATCTGCATCACCGGCCTTGGCGCTGGTGACAGCCGCGGCCATGGCGGCTTCTTCTTCGACCGGCTGTTCCTGCCGCTGATGCTGCGCAAGGTCTATGAAGACAAGGATCGACAGGAAGATGCAATCCGGGCCAGCACACTCGACTGGACCATCGTCCGGCCGACGGTGCTCAACGACAAGCCGGCGCGCGGCGGTATCAAGGCGCTAACCGACCTGTCAGGCGTCCATGGCGGTACCATCGCCAGATCCGATGTCGCGGAGTTCGTCGTGCAGCAACTCACCACCGATACGTGGCTGCACAAGGTACCGCTGATCACGTGGTAGCCTTTGGAGTAAGGCAGTAAAAGCACTTTTGCAGCTCTTGTTTACAACGCTGCGATCCGGAGTGCGGAGGGTTGCTGCGCAGGACCGAAATACCGGGACGCCAACCATCAGTCCTGCGCGGTAGGTCGTATCACGATACTGCCGACATCCACGTCGTCAGGTTGGTCGATGGCAAAAGCGATGCCACGCGCAATCGCCTCGGGCGGGATGGCGATTTCCTTAATCCGTTCTGCGATTGCATCCTTGACGGCGTTGTCGGTGAACGAGTCTGTAAGGTTGGTCGCAATCATACCTGGGGACACTTCTGTCACACGCAGATGGGGTCCTGCTTCCTGTCGCAGAGTTTCAGTTATCGTTCTGACGGCATTCTTGGTTGCGGCATAAACGCCCATCGTCGGCACGATCTTGAGGCCAGCCGTTGAAACCACATTAATGACATGCCCGCTGCTCTGGCGAGCAAATACAGGAAGCGCCGCGGCGATGCCGTACAACGTGCCGCGCAGATTCACGTCGATCATTGCGTCCCAGTCTTCGACTTGTAAGGCGTCAAAGCGCGAAAGCGGGCTGATCCCGGCATTGTTGACGATAACATCCAATCGACCCCAGCGCTCGACCGCGAGTGCCACAAGTGCTTCGAGATCGCTACGAACCTGCACGTCGGTTGCTTTGTAGGAAACTTTACCGCCACTCGCGGCTATGTCCCGACCAACCTCCGCCAAGACATCTTCACGCCGCGCGCCCAGCACAACAGCTGCGCCTGCTTTCGCAAGGTGTATTGCGGTTGCGCGGCCAATGCCGCTGCTTGCACCGGTAATCACCACTACTTTGCCTGCTATTGTCATGTCATTCTCCTTCAATTTGACTATAGGAGATGTGCGCTGGACGTACTATGCTTGAAGAGCCATGGTTTTATCGCAATCGTCTCTATTTTTTGACCCGCTGTCAGACGTACTCACCGTGCTGAACGCGCAAGCAACGCGCAGAACCCGCTTTGAGGGGTCGGGAGACTGGGCGCTGTCGTTTCCGGCGCTCGACCGTCTGAAGTTCGTCGCGGTTCTGCGTGGAGGAGGCTGGCTTTTGCTGCCCGGCATTTCCCCGCAGCGCATCGAAACCGGCGACTGCTGTTTAATCGGTCGTACGGCTTACGCGATTGCGAGCGATCCCGCATTGGACCCCATCGACGGTACGCCGCTTTATGCCAAAGGGAATGACGTTGTTCGCCTGCGGGGTAATGACACGGTCATTCTCGGCGGCGGCATTTCCTTTGCACCCGGGACCGCAGCTTTTTTCCTCGACATGGTTCCAGCGCTCATACCCGTATCAGGAGCGTCGCCGGAGGCAGCGGCGATTACGGCAGTTCTAAGTCTGTTGGAACGGGAGTCAGAGCAGTCTGCTATAGGGCACGAGATTGTCACAGCCAAGCTGGCAGAGGTTCTCATCATCCATGCAATCCGTACCTTCGCATCGGCATCGGGCATGACCAGTGGCTGGCTTGGTGCACTGGCGGATGTCCGTATCGGGCGCGCAATCCAATGCTTCCATAACAATATTGCGCGACCATGGACCGTTGCAGATCTGGCCGCTGAGGCGGGTATGTCAAGAGCGGCATTCTCGTTGAGTTTCACCCGTCGTGTAGGACTGGCACCGTTTGCATATATGCGCAACTGGCGCATGACACGCGCCCGCGTCGCGCTGTCTGAAGGTCATTCACGCGTTTTCGACGTCGCCGCAAGTGTCGGCTACACATCGCAAAGCGCATTTGGTCATGCTTATCGTCAAACATTCGGAGAGTCTCCGCGACGCTGAAAATAGTTCCTCACTATAGTGGAATGGGTGCCCTTGCGTTTGGCATGAGGCTCGGTCGCCCAGATCCGATACGGGTTCGAAATCTTGCTGAGTTGTTCGCCTTTTCTCTTTCGGAATGACAGGCCCGCGCGCCTTGTCTGTGCCGTTTTCAATAGACCGTGGATGCAGCCAAAAACTCTGCGATCACTTCCAGAAAGGCCGGGCCATAGCGGTCGAGTTTTGCTTCGCCTACGCCGGGGACCTTGGCCATTTCGGCGCGGGAGGTGGGTCTGGCACCGGCGAGTTCGATCAGCGTTTTGTCATGGAAGATGACATATGGCGGCAGGTTCTGGGTGCGGGCGATTTCCATGCGCCGTTCCCGCAGGGCCTGGAATAGTGCTGCATCGCTTTCTGGAAGATTTGTCGCTACTTGGCCACGCGCGTTGCGATCTCTGCTTGCTTTTCGCGGTGCCTGGGGCTTTCGCAGCAGCAATGCTGGCTTTTCGCGCAGGAACTGTCGTCCGGTTTCGGAAATGGAAAGGCCGCCGTGGCCTTCCAGATCGACCTCGATCAGGCGGGACGCGATCAATTGGCGCAGGATGGCGCGCCAGGTGCGGTTATCGTGTTCCTTGCCGATGCCATAGGTGGTGATCTGGTCGTGGCCGAAGCGGGTAATGCGCTCGTCTTCGACACCCAGCAAAACACTGATGATATAGGCTTGGCCGAAGCGCTCCCCCGTCCGGTAGATGCAGGACAGGATTTTCTGCGCGGCGATAGTGCCATCGAAGAGTTCCGGTGGCTCCGCGCAGGTATCGCAATTGCCGCAAGGGTCGCAACTGTCACCGAAGTAGGAGAGCAGGGCCTGTCTGCGGCATCCTGCCGTTTCGGCCAGACCCAGCAATGCATCCAGCTTTTGCCGCTCCATATGTTTGCGCTGGTCAGGCGCATCGGAGGTCTCGATGAAGCGATTGCGCAGCGCGATGTCTTCGGAGCCGTAGAGCATCAGCACATCGGACGGCAGGCCGTCACGACCCGCGCGACCCGTCTCCTGGTAATAGGCCTCGATGCTGCTTGGCAGATCGATATGGACGACAAAGCGCACATCTGGCTTATCGATGCCCATGCCAAACGCGATGGTGGCGACCATGATGATGGCTTCGCCATGCTGGAAATGGGTCTGGTTTGCCTCGCGGTCCTCTCGTGCCATACCGGCATGATAAGACAGCGCATCGTAACCTTCGGAGCGCAGCCATTCCGCCGTTTCCTCGGTCTTTCGTTTGGACAGGCAATAGATGATGCCGCTTTCATCCTGATGGTCCCGCAGGAAGCGTTTGACCTGCGCGCGGGGATTGTCCTTCTCCATAATGGCATAGCGAATGTTCGGGCGGTCGAACCCGGCTATGAAAGCGTCGCTGCCTTCAATGCGCATGTGCTCCAATATTTCCGCCCGCGTCGGCTCGTCCGCGGTCGCCGTCAGCGCCATGCGCGGCGTGTCGGGAAACCGCTCGATCAACATGTCGAGTTGGCGGTACGGAGGCCTGAAATCGTGTCCCCATTGCGACAGGCAGTGGGCTTCATCGATAGCGATAATTGATAGCGGCACGCTCTGGAGAGAATCTAGAACGTCCGGCTTCAGCAAGGTTTCGGGTGCCGCATAGAGAATGCTGACCTTGCCAGCGCGAATATCGGCCCATAATGCGCGTCGCTCGTCGGGCGCCAAGTTGGAGTTCAAGGCTTCGGCTCTGACACCAGCCTGACGAAGAGCTGCGACCTGATCGACCATCAGCGCGATCAATGGCGAGACGACGAGGCCCATGCCGGGGCGGGAGAGGGCGGGAATCTGGTAGCAGAGCGACTTTCCACCACCTGTCGGCATCAGCACGAAGGCATTGTTGCCGGCAATCACGTGCTGAACGATGTCTGCCTGCTGCCCGCGAAATGTGTCGTAGCCGTAGATGGTCTTGAGAATATGGAATGGATCAGTATTCAAGGGGGTCTTCTTTGAGATTCGGTTGTCCGGCACCTCATTCCATATTCATGATAATCACAACCCCTTTAGAGCGGGAAACACAGGCAATCACTCTGCCGCGGTTTTGAGGCAGCCGTCTATGATCCCTCGGATTTCTGCACGGCAGGACCCGCAATTCGTTCCCGCGCTCAAGGTCTTGCCGATGGCTTCGACGGTGTGGCATCCATCGCGGATGGCCGTCGTGATCTGGTTGACGCCGACATTGAAGCAGGAGCAGACTGTTGCGCCGGGGTCCGATTTGCCAAAGCCGGGTCGGCCTGCAACGAGGAAGAAACGGGTCCGTAAATCCTCGTGGCGGACAGAGAGTTGGGAGATTGCCCAGTTGCGTGCGACAGCGACAGGGTTATTGGCGATGTAAAGTGCTGCCAGCAATGTCTCGCCATCAAAGAAGGCAAGACGGACCTGGGCGCTGCTGTTGTCGGCATAGCCTATGGGTTCTATGCTGACATCGATACCAAAAACGCTGCGCGCCCAGCCGCTCCAGTCTTCGGGGATCTCATCGAACGCCATCTCCAGACGATAACCGCCGTCGGCCTTTGCCAGCGCCCAATAGGCGCAATCGAGACCCTGCGGTTTGGCCTGCGTTACCGCGAACGCATAGGCTTTCGCCTGAAAACGGCGCCCGGTGACGGCGATGTTTTTCGATGCCGGTTGGCCGGAGAAGGGGTCGGTTACCGATGGCACCAGCCTGTCCACACGGGCATTGGCAGCAAACTGGTCGTTCCAGTGCATGGGCACGAAGATATTGCCGCCCGCCTGTCGTTCCGTGACCAGCGCCCGCACGATGATCTTGCCGAGCGGGCTTTCGATTTCCACGAGATCGGCGCTTTCGATGCCGGCTTCCATGGCATCGCGCGGGTGCAGTTCAACGAAGGGTTCTGCGAGGTGAGATGAAAGGCGCGCGCTTTTGCCGGTGCGCGTCATGGTGTGCCACTGGTCGCGAATGCGACCGGTGTTGAGGGTCAGCGGGTAGGCTGCATCGATGCGGGATGTTTGCGGCAGGGCGGTGCTGACGAAGCGGGCCTTGCCATCGGCATGATAGAATTGTCCGTCTGCAAAGAAGCGGCTCGTTTCGCGTTGCCCGGAAGCGGCCTGTGGCCAGTTGAAGGGCGACAGGCCGTCATAGGCTGGCTTTGTCAGGGCGGAATAGGCGCCAATGTCGAAATCACGCGAGCCGTTATTCTCGAATGCGGAGAGATTTGCGTGTTCGGTGAAGATATCGGCTGGGCCGGNCGAGCCGTTATTCTCGAATGCGGAGAGATTTGCGTGTTCGGTGAAGATATCGGCTGGGCCGGTGTAATCGAACGCCTCGGCAAAGCCCATGCGGCGGCCAACTTCTGCCAACTGCCACCAGTCTGCCGTTGCCTCTCCCGGTGCGGGCAGATAGCCGCGCTGGCGGGAAATTCGCCGTTCAGAGTTGGTGACGGTTCCGTCCTTTTCGCCCCAGCCCAGCGAGGGCAGGAGGACATGGGCGTATTTGGCCGTATCGGTGGTTGCGAACATGTCGGAGACGACGACGAAGGGGCAGGCTTTCAATGCGGCTTCGACGGCGCTGGCATCGGGCATGGAGACCACTGGGTTCGTTGCCATGATCCACAAAGCTTTGATGCGGCCATCGGCCACCGCCTGAAACAGATCGACGGCTTTTAGGCCCGGCTTTTGGGCGATAGTCGGTGCGTTCCAGAACCGCTGCACGCGGTCGCGGTCATCGGCATTTTCGATGGCCATATGGGCGGCCAGCATGTTGGCGAGACCGCCGACCTCGCGCCCACCCATGGCATTGGGCTGACCGGTCAGTGAAAACGGCCCCATGCCTGACCTGCCGATGCGGCCGGTTGCCAAATGGCAGTTGATGATGGCGTTGACCTTGTCCGTGCCGCTGGCCGATTGGTTGACGCCCTGGCTGTAGCAGGTGACGGTCTTTTCCGTCCGCTCATAGAGTTCGTAGAACTGGATGAGTTCGGCAATGGTCAATCCAGTCGCTTCTGCAATTTCGGGAAGGCTGTATTCCTCAGCGGATTGGACCGAAGTATCGAAGCCGTTTGTGAAGCTCTCGATATAGGTTCGGTCGATGGCAGGGCCGTTGGCGAGATGGGCCAAAAGGCCGGTAAACAGCGCGACATCGCCATCCGGGCGGATCGCCAGATGCATGTCTGCGATGTCGCAGGTCATGGTGCGGCGCGGGTCGATGACGACGATGCGCATTTGCGGACGCTCGGCCTTGGCGGCGGCGAGACGCTGGTAGATGACCGGATGGCACCATGCGAGATTGGAGCCCGTGAGAATGACGAGATCGGCTTCGAAAATATCCTCGTAAAGGCCCGGCACTGTATCCGACCCAAAGGCGCGGCGGTGGCCGGCGACGGAGGAGGACATGCACAGGCGCGAATTCGTATCGATATTGGCCGAACCGATGAAGCCTTTCATCAGCTTGTTGGCGATGTAATAATCTTCGGTCAGCAACTGGCCGGAGACGTAGAAGGCGACCGAGTCAGGTCCATGTTCGGCAATGGCTTCAGAAAATTTAGCGGCCACGAGGTCAAGTGCACTGTCCCATGTCACCCGCTCGCCATCCACTTGCGGATAAAGTAGACGCCCGTCGAGATCGATGGTTTCGGCCAGCGCCGAGCCCTTGGAACAGAGCCGTCCCAGATTGGCAGGGTGATCGGGATCGCCTTTGACGGAAACAGCGCCATCGTCTTCGATCTTGGCAATCACGCCACAGCCGACGCCGCAATAGGGACAGGTAGTCTTGACCTCTTGTGCCATGCTCACTCCGCCGCGATCATGAGGCTTTCGATTGATATCGACAGCTTGCCGTCCACATTGCGAACGGGAATGGTGCGCACCGCACCCTCATCCGCACCCAGCGCCTTGCCGGTTTCCAGCGAAATCACCCAATTGTGCAGCGGACATGTGACCGATGCGCCGTGGACGATGCCCTGGCTTAAGGGGCCGCCCTTGTGCGGGCAGTGGTCTTCGATGGCATAGACATCGTTGTCCGCCGTGCGGAACACGGCGATCTTGCCCGATGGCGTTTTGACGCAGCGTGCGCCGCGCAGAGGAATGTCGGAGATTTCGCCGATATCGACCCAGTTCATTGCGTTCATCCTGTCCTTGTCGATGATGTCTCCGGGTGGGCGGAAACTCCTCTTTCCGCCCACCCGGCTGCCCACGCGTCCGTCACGCCTTGCGGCGGTCGGTCACTCTGCGGCTTGATTGAAGCCGATGGTCGCCATCGGTTTGAATTCGTGCTTGTGTTCGCCGGACACGCGCTCCGACCACGGATCGACCTGCGCAAATTTCTGGCTGAAGACGAAGCGCTCGAAATAGGCCTTGCGCTTTTCGGCATCACCCATGATCTGGCGGCGGACTTCGTCGTAACCAATGCGCTTGGCCCATTTGTAGATGCGCTCGAGATAACGACCCTGTTCGCGATACATCTGCGTTAGCGCCACGATATGCTCCAGCGCCTCGTCCTCGGTTTTGACGAGGCCTAGAACTTCCGTGCCCTTGATGTCGAGACCGGCAGCACCGGCGAAGTGGATTTCGTAACCACTGTCGACGCAGATGACTCCGATATCCTTGCAGGTGGCCTCGGCGCAGTTGCGCGGACAGCCGGAGACGGCCAGCTTCAGCTTTGCCGGTGTCCAGGAACCCCACATGAACTTCTCGACGCGAATGCCGAAGCCGGTCGAATCCTGCGTGCCGAAGCGGCACCAGTCCGAACCGACGCAGGTTTTGACGGTGCGAAGGCCTTTGGCGTAGGCCTGACCGGAGATGAAACCGGCCTTGCCGAGATCGGCCCAGACGGCGGGCAGGTCTTCTTTTTCGATGCCGAGCAAGTCGATACGCTGGCCACCGGTGACCTTCACCATCGGTATTTCGAACTTGTCGACAACATCGGCAATGGCGCGCAATTCGTTGGCATTGGTCACGCCACCCCACATGCGCGGCACGACGGAATAGGTGCCGTCCTTCTGGATATTGGCGTGAACACGCTCGTTGATATAGCGCGACTGGTAATCATCGGCATATTCATCCGGCCAGTCGGAAACGAGATAGTAATTCAGCGCCGGACGGCATTTGGCGCAGCCGCAGGATGTTTTCCACTCCAGCTCCTGCATGACGGCAGGGATGGTTTTCAGACCCTTGGCCTTGATCAGACGACGGACGTCATCATGGCCAAGCTCCGTGCAGGTGCACATGGGCTGAACGGCAGCTGGATTATAGCTGTCACCCAGCGTCAGCGTCATCAATTGTTCCACAAGGCCGGTGCAGGAACCGCACGATGCCGAGGCCTTGGTGTGGGCGCGGACATCATCCAGCGATGTCAGCCCCTTCGACGTGATGGTCGAGGTGATCTTGCTCTTGCAAACGCCGTTACAGCCACAGATTTCCGCGTCATCCGGCAAGGCTGCAACGGCCGCCATAGGGTCCAGTGGGGACCCTCCCTGATAGGCTTGGCCAAAAATCAGTGTGTCGCGCATTTCCGAAATATCGGTCGCTTTTTTCTTCAGGTCGTTGAACCACGCGCCATCGGAGGTTTCGCCGTAGAGAACGGTGCCGATAATGCGATTGTCTTTCAGGATCACGCGCTTGTAGACGCCTGCGGTAGCATCGCGCAGTACGATTTCCTCGCGGTCATCGCCATCGGCAAAGTCACCGATGGAGAAGAGGTTGATGCCGGTAACCTTGAGCTTCGTCGGCGTATCCGCATGGACGAAGGCCGGTGTGGCATCGCCCGCCAGATGAGAGGCCGCGACCCGTGCCATTTCGTAAAGCGGCGCGACGAGGCCGTAGACCATGCCATCCACCTCGGCGCACTCACCGACGGAGAGAATATCGCCGTCCGATGTCTGCATGCCTGCGTCCACGACGATCCCGCGATTGACGGCAAGACCTGTGTCCTTTGCGAGACCCGCATTGGGCCGAATGCCGACCGCCATCACCACCAGCGTGGCAGGGATGATGGTGCCATTGTCGAGCTCGATGCCTTCGACCTTGTCGGTGCCGACAATCTGCTTAGTATTGGCCTTGGTGATGACCTTGATGCCGCGATCTTCCATCGCTTTTTGCAGGAGATAGCCCGCTGCCGGGTCGAGCTGGCGCTCCATCAGCGTCGGCATTACGTGCAGTACGGTCACGTCCATGCCGCGCATAGAAAGACCGGCCGCCGCTTCCAGCCCCAGCAACCCGCCACCGATGACGACGGCCTTTGCGCGGGATTGGGCGGCCAGCAACATCGCATCCACATCATCTAGATCGCGATAGGTGATGACGCCGGGCAGATCCTTGCCCGGAACAGGGATGATGAAGGGAACGGAGCCGGTGGCGATGACCAGCTTGTCGTAGTTTTCCGTTACGCCATGGTCGGAGGTTACCGTCTTCGCAGCGCGATCGATGTTGACGATGCGGTGGCCCTTATAGAGCGTGATGCCGTGCTGGATATACCAGCCGTCACCATGGATGATGATGTCCTCATAGGACTTCTCACCCGACAGCACCGGCGACAGCATGATGCGGTCGTAATTGACGCGGGGCTCGGCGTTGAAAATCGTGACCTGATATCGATCAGGTGCTTTCTCGAACAGTTCTTCCAGCATGCGCCCGGGGGCCATGCCGTTTCCGATGATGACAAGCTTTTCTGTCATGTTGGTTACTCCGCAGCTTCGACGAAGCGGTGACGTTCGTAGAGGAACTTCAACACGGCTTCGCGGCATTTCAGGTAGGTTCGGTCGGAGGCAAGCTCGATGCGGTGGCGCGGTCTTGGCAGCGGCACATCGAGAATTTCGCCGATATGTGCGGCGGGACCGTTGGTCATCATGACGATGCGGTCCGAGAGCAGCACGGCTTCGTCCACGTCGTGGGTAATCATCACCATGGTGTTGCCAAGACGGGCGTGGATTTCCATCACCGCATCCTGCAAATGGGCGCGGGTCAGAGCGTCCAGCGCACCGAAGGGCTCGTCCAGCAGCAGAATTTTCGGCTCCATCGCCAGCGCCCGGGCAATGCCGACACGTTGCTTCATGCCGCCGGAAATTTCGGATGGTTTCTTGTCCTTGGCATGGGCCATCTGCACGAGGTCGAGATTGCGCATGACCCATTCGTGGCGCTCAGCCTTGGACTTGCTGTAGCGGAAGACCTTTTCGACGCCGAGATTGACGTTTTCGTAGACGCTCAGCCATGGCAGCAGGCTGTGGTTCTGAAAAACCACGGCGCGTTCCGGGCCGGGCTCGTTCACCTCGCGGTTTTCCAGAAGGACGACGCCGGAGGAAACCTTGGTGAGCCCCGCGATGAGGTTCAACATGGTGGACTTGCCGCAGCCGGAATGGCCGATGACCGAGACGAATTCGCCCTTGCTGATGGTCAGGTTGATGCCCTTCAGCACCTCGGCGCGGGCACCGCCCTTATCGAAATATTTGTCGATGTTATCGAGCTTGAGATAGGCGTTCATCATGTATTTCTCCTTTGACGCAATCCCGAACGGAAAACCGGTTTCCACTTTTCCTGGAATTGCTTGCCTTCTCAGTTGGCCGCTGCGCCGCGGGTGATGACATTGCCGAGTGCTGCGACCAGTTTGTCGAGCACGAAGCCGACGACGCCGATGTAGGCGAGGGCGACGATGATGTCGGGCAGGCGCGAGGAATTCCACGCATCCCAGATGAAGAAGCCGATACCGACGCCACCGGTCAGCATTTCCGCGGCGACGATGGCGAGCCACGAGAGGCCGACACCGATGCGCAAGCCCGTGAAGATGTAGGGCGCGGCGGATGGCAGCATGATCTTGTAGAAGAACTCCAGCTGGTTCAGCCGCAGCACCTGCGCCACGTTGCGGTAATCCTGCGGAATGTTGCGCACGCCAACCGCGGTGTTGATGATGACCGGCCAGATGGAGGTAATGAAGATCACGAAAATGGCGGATGGATTGCTGTCCTGAAAGGCGGCCAGCGAAAGCGGCAGCCAGGCCAGCGGCGGCACGGTGCGCAGCACCTGAAAGATCGGGTCGAGACCGCGCATCGCCCAGATGGACTGTCCGACGACCGCACCGAGGATGACGCCTGCTACTGCGGCAAGGCCGAAACCATAGGCCACGCGCTCCAGTGAAATCAGAACTCGCCAGCCCAGCCCGATATCCTGCGAGCCGTTGACGAAGAACGGATAGACGATCAGGTCATAGCTTTCCTGAAACACCTGGCTCGGCGGCGGCAAAGTCGCGCCGGGGGAGGAACAAAGCATCTGCCAGACGACCAGCATGATCACCAGCACGACGAGCGGCGGAACGACGTTGCGGGTTATGGCAGCGGCGATCTTTTTGGCGTTCAGTGCCGGTGCCTTGCGGCGGTCGATGGCAATCACAGTGCCGCTTTTCGGAATGGCGGTGGCCGTTGCCATGCTGTCTGTCTTGCGGGCGGTTGCGGTCATGGGTCTATCCTATTTGCAAGAGGTCCGTGCCCCTCACCCCAAGGAGGAGGGGCGAGAGCGTCTTTAAGAAGCGGCTTTGATCGAGAGGCTTTCGAGATAGGCGGATGGATTTTCCGGGTCGAAAACCTTGCCATCGAAGAAGGTCTCCTTGCCGCGGGATTTCGATGTCGGGATATCGGCTGCAGCCACGCCCAGTTCCTTTGCGGCTTCGCGCCACAGGTCTTCGCGGTTGACCTGGGACACCAGCGCCTTGATGTCGGTATCCGGCGCGAATTTGCCCCAGCGGACATTCTCGGCGATGAACCAGCTGTCATGGCTCTGGAACGGGTAGGACGCGCTATCTTTCCAGAATTTCATCTGCAAATCGGTGCCATGGGCCACACGGCCATTGCCGTAATTGATGTCACCCTTCAGGCGACCCAGCACATCCTTTGGCGGCACGTTAAACCATTGGCGCTTGCCGAGAATGGCGGACATCTCATCCTTGTTGTCCATGCTGTCGCACCATTGCTGGGCTTCCATCACGGCCATGAGGATGGCTTTGGCGGCGTTTGGGTTCTTCTCGACCCACTCGGCGCGCATGCCGAGTGCCTTTTCAGGATGTCCCTTCCAAAGCTCGCCGGTGGTACAGGCGGTAAAGCCGATGCCCTGGTTGACCAGCTGCTCATTCCAGGGCTCGCCCACGCAGAACACATCCATGTTGCCAACTTTCATATTGGCAACCATCTGCGGTGGCGGAACGACGATGGTGGAGACATCCTTGTCCGGGTTGATGCCGCCAGCGGCTAGCCAGTAGCGTATCCACAAATCATGCGTGCCGCCGGGGAAGGTCATGGCCGCCTTGATCTCCTTGCCTTCGGCCTTCTTCTTCTCGAAGGCTGCTCTCAGCTTGGAAGCATCCAGCTGCACGCCGGTCTCGGCATATTCCTTGGCAACCGAAATGCCCTGGCTGTCGAGGTTAAGGCGGGCGAGAATGGCCATCGGCACGGGCACATTGTTCTGTGTCACCTTGCCGGTGTGCATGAGGTAGGGCATGGGGGTCAGGATATGCGCACCATCGATGCCGTTGGATGCGCCGCCGAGAACGAGATTGTCGCGTGTCGCACCCCAGGAGGCCTGCTTGGCAACTTCCACATCAGGCATTCCGTATTTGGCGAAGAGCCCTTTTTCCGACGCGACGATGAGGGGTGCGGCGTCCGTCAACGCTATGTAGCCAAGTTTGGCGCCTTTAACCTCCGGCGCGGCGGTAGCGGCAAATGCGCCGGATGGGAAAGCGGATTTCATCGCCGTGATCAGGGCTGCGGTGGCGGTGGTCTTCAGCATGCTGCGGCGGCTTATGGTGCCGGTGAATGTCGGTTTCATGCGCATGTTCCCCATTTTTGATCCGCCGTTCCGGCGCTGTTTGCGAAAAGTAAAAATAAAAAAACGCCGCTCGGAGATTGCGTTTGCCGGGAGGGAGGTCCCGGTCAGCAAAAACCTTGCGACGTCAGTGTCGTTGGTAAGCAGCAGTGAAGCGCTTTTATCCTCGATCGCCGTTGACCGAGTGTTTTCTATAAAGCAAACGCTATGCCAGTTTGTTCAAAAGCTTCCATGTGGCTGAAATGGCATGGGTATTTTTAGATGCGCGGGTGCGCGGCTATATTTTGATCGTTGCGTTTTCGGATTATAATTTGCGCAGCTGATTGTGGCTCAATGTTTTTAATGCGCAGCTTTTGTGCAGATACGACGCTTAGGCTTCATCGATTCCAGTGTGATTTTCTGCATGCGCACTCACTGCAAAGCCGTTCACGTAGTCTACAATCGCGCCCGGATCGAAGACGTTGCCATCCATGAAACGGTCACCATCTCTGTCACCTTCAATCCGCGTATCGGCATCTTGCGGTGAATTACCTGTGCCCAAAGCATCGCGGTAGAGGTCGCTGCGATAGGCCGATGCCGCAGCTTCTGCGGCTTGCGGCGTAAATTGGGCCTGCCCCCAGCGGATCATCTGGCTGTAAATCCACAACGCCTGGCTCTTGCGTGGGTAATTGGCAAAATTGTCGTGGAAGGTGAAATAGCGCTCAATCACGCGCTGATTGCCTTGCGCATCGACACTGAAGCGTCCAGCTAGTACCTGGCGGATGATCTCGACGGGTGCGGCGATGTATTTCTCTTTCGCCAAGGTTTCGGCCAGCGCATTGTGGTTTTCTGCATCGTCACACCAGCGCGCCGCAGCATCTAGCGCCACCAGCAGGCGGGAAACTGCTTCGGGTTGTGCCTCTGCCCATTCCGGGCGCATACCGACGACTTTCTCCGGTGCTGATGGCCAGATATCCTGTTTTGCCGCAACGATACGGCCAATGCCACGTTCGCTTGCAACCATGTTCCAGGGCGCCCCGACGCAGAACCCGTCGATAGCACCAGCGGCCAAGGCATCCGACGTCAGCGGTGGCGGCACGACGACGAGTTTGACGTCTTTGTCAGGGTGAATACCGCCAGCCGCCAGCCAATAGCGAAATTCATAATTATGCGATGAGAAGGGGTAGGTAACGCCGAAGGTCGGTGCCGGTTCGCCACGTGCGCGCATTTCATCGAGAAGTGTTTTCAGTGCTTTGGCATTGTCCAGCGCGCTGGCGGTTTCGGAAATTCCCGCCACTTCGCGCATGCGCGCAAACAACCGCGTCGACAGCGTAATGGCATTGCCGCCACGCCCGAGCGAAAACGGCGTGATGGTGGGGGAGGGGTTGGAGCCGAGATCGAGCATCGAAGCAACAGGCATGGGAGACAACATGTGGGCGATATCGAACTGTCGGAACGCCAGACGGTCGCGCACATTGGCCCAAGATACATCCTTGACCAAATCAAGCGTCAGGCCTTCTCGCTCGGCGAAGCCGAATTCCGCAGCGGCGATCAGGACGGAGGCATCGACCAGTGGAATGAAGCCTGCGCGCAAGGTGCGCTGGCGGTCATTGCCAATAAGGCCGGGCGCGCTGTCTGCGCTGCCGCTTTTCGTTGTGTCGCTGACGATAGGCGTCATCTGTATGCTTCCTTTCCTGTCCCTGCGCCGCTCACATCAGCAAACCGGCGGCGGTGACCACGCTTTGCGCGATCTCGGACAGTTTCTTCTTCTCGTTCATCGCCGTCTGGCGCAAAAGCGCGAAGGCTTCCTCTTCGGAAAGGCCGCGCATCTTCATCAAAATGCCCTTTGCGCGCTCCACGATCTTGCGGTCTTCCAGTGCAGATTTTGCGTCAGCCAGTTCTCGCTTCAGGCGGCTAAAGGCGTTGAAGCGGCTGACGGCCATATCGAGAATGGGTTTGACGCGTTCTTTCTTCAGGCCATCAACGATATAGGCAGAGACACCTGCCTCGACCGCTGCTTCGATGGAGGCCGTATCGGACCGGTCCACGAACATGGCGATGGGTCGTCCTACGGTGCGGGTCAGTTGAAACAAATGCTCCATCATGTCCCGGTTGGGATTTTCGATGTCTATGACGATGACGTCGGGACAGAGCGTGTCGATGATGCGCGCCACGCCGTGGACCTCGTGGATCACGGTGACGCGGTCATGCCCCGCCTCTCGCAGGCCTTCCTCGATAATGGAGGCGCGAATGGCGTTTTCATCGATCACCAGAATGGTCAGGTCGCGCAGCGTCATGTGCGCATAGATGACGCAGCGCACAATCATTTGCAATCTTTTTCAGCGCGATTAAAAAATAGGCGTTTGGTATGATCTCTTTTGTACCAAAACATTTCTCTTCATCGGTGGCGGCTTGACAAGTATCTTATGTTTATAAAAAGTTAGCCGCATGAGTGCAGGGGTGGACTGGTTATCAGAAACAAGCCCGATCAGCCGTAAAAGCGCGGCGGAATCGGTATTTGAGGATTTGCGTCTGGCAATCGTCTCCGGGCGTTTGACCGTGGGCACGCGTTTGCCTGCCGAAACGCATCTCGCCGTCCGGTATGGCGTCAGTCGCCCCATCGTTCGCGAGGCTCTACGGTCCTTGCAAACGCTGGGCATGACGCAGACCCGGACAGGCAGCGGCACGTTCGTTCTGACCGACAGACCCAGCCCGGAATTGAGCTATGGTGGCTATTCGGCACGTGACCTGATCGAGGCCAGACCCTTCATCGAAGTTCCTGCAGCAGGTTGGGCGGCGGTGCGTCGCACCGGTGAGCAGCTTTCTCGTATCCTAAAACTGTGCGACGCGATGGACGTGCAGGAAGATCCGCACAAATGGGTCAAGCTGGACTCGGAGTTTCACAGCACCATCGCTGAAGCGTCCGGTAACTCCGTGTTCGCCAAAGTCGTTGCAGATGCCCGCGATTCGCTGAGCCAGCAATCTGAACTGCTCAACATCATGGCTCCGCGCCGCATCGCTTCGAATGTGGAGCGTCGCCTGATTGCAGAAGCCATCGCTGCCGGGTCGGATGAGACCGCCCGAAGCGCCATGGAAGCGCATCTCGGGCAGGTCAAACAGATCGTCACCGCCATTCTGGGCGATGAAAAAGCGTTGCGTTAAAGCACGTCCTCGCCCTTTGGTTGAAGGCTCAGCAATGGCAGATTGGCCAGCAATTCCGGCCTGAGTGCCTGCTCCAGCTGTTCAGCGGTCATGTAACCTTTTTCCAGAACCACCTGCGCAACCGTGCGCCCGGAGGCCAGTGCTTCCTGCGCCACCTGCGTTGCGGCATAATAACCGATCAGCGGGTTGAGTGCCGTCGCAAGCCCCAGCGATTCCTCCAGTCTGCGTGCCATGATCTCGACATTGGCGGTAATGCCGTCGACACAACGCTCTGCAAGTGTGCGGCAGGCGGCGCTCAGCTGTGAAATGCTGTCGGATAGCGAGCGCATGATGATAGGCTCGAATGCGTTGAGTTGAAGCTGTCCGCCTTCGGCGGCCATGGTGATCGTGATGTCGTTGCCAATAACGGCAAAGGCGACCTGATTGACCACTTCGGGAATGACCGGATTGACCTTGCCCGGCATGATGCTGGAACCGGCCTGGACCGGTGGCAGGTTGATTTCGCCAATGCCTGCGCGGGGGCCGGAGGACAGCAGGCGCAGGTCGTTGCAGGTCTTCGACAACTTGACGGCAACACGTTTCAAAACGCCGGAAAGGTGCACGAATGCGCCGGGGTCCTGCGTGGCCTCGATCAAATCTGCGGCGGTCACCAGCGGACGGCCCGTGAGTTCCACCAGATGTTTGCAGGCGACCTCGGCATAACCGGCAGGTGCGTTCAGCCGCGTGCCGATGGCCGTCGCACCCAGATTGATTTCATGCAGCAAGGCTGCGGATTCGATCAGGCGGAGGCGATCTTCACCAAGCATGACGGCAAAGGTGCGAAATTCCTGACCCAGCGTCATCGGCACGGCGTCCTGCAACTGTGTGCGACCCACCTTGAGGATGTCATCGAATTCCTTGGCCTTGCGCTCGAAAGCATCCTGCAAGATCAGCATGGAGGCGGCAAGATCATCGATGGCTTCGATCAGGGCGACATTGATGGCGGTCGGGTAGGCGTCGTTGGTCGACTGGCTGAGATTGACGTGGTCGTTGGGGTGCAGATGCGCGTAGTCGCCCTTGGCGTGGCCGAGAATTTCCAGTGCACGATTGGCGATGACCTCATTGGCATTCATGTTGGTGGAGGTTCCGGCACCACCTTGGATAACGTCGATGATGAACTGGTCGTGCAGCGCCCCACCACGGATTTCGCCGCAAGCCTGTGAGATAGCGTCGAGTTTTTCGCTGTCCAGCAAGCCTAACTCATGGTTTGCCCTTGCGGCTGCCTCCTTCACGAAGGCCAGTCCACGGATGAGATAGGTATAGCGGCCGATGGAGAGGCCGGTGATCTGGAAATTTTCGGCAGCCCGCGCCGTATGCACACCCCAATAAGCTTCGTTCGGAATGTCTTTTTCACCCAGCAGATCGTATTCCTTACGCATGGTCACCACGGTTTCCTCCACATGGAAAATCAATATATCTGTAAAGCTGCTTGACAGATTTTGATTTTGTACGCCTAGTACAGGGCAGCGTCAACGGGGGTGGATGGAGGGTTGACGCCCGTGAGAAGGGCCAGTATCTGGAAATAATCTGTCTTACAGCATTACAGAAGCAGCTGTTTTAGCATATTTTGTAGTGATCTAAGCAACATTGAAGTCGCTGATCCCACCATGCCGGATGGGCCATCCGGGTGGAGCGGGATTTGCTGGCGACGAAAGCTCTCAGGGAGGGGCGATGTCAGTGGACAAGTTGAACCAAGCCAACCATGAACCTCAATTGGAAGCCCGGGAAGAACTGGGCTATCACAAGGCGCTGAAACCGCGCCAGATTCAGATGATCGCCATTGGGGGTG
The DNA here is from genome assembly GCF_002915175.1 of Agrobacterium rosae. Classification (GTDB taxonomy): domain Bacteria; phylum Pseudomonadota; class Alphaproteobacteria; order Rhizobiales; family Rhizobiaceae; genus Agrobacterium; species Agrobacterium rosae. The sequence goes on from NZ_NXEJ01000002.1 coordinate 42,756, forward strand.
CCATCGGGACCGGGCTGTTTCTCGGCGCAGGTGGTCGTCTCGCCGTTGCCGGACCGGCGCTGATTTTCGTCTATGCGCTTTGCGGCTTCTTCGCATTTCTGGTGCTGCGCGCCCTTGGCGAACTCATCATGCACCGCCCGACATCGGGCTCCTTCGTATCGTACGCCCGTGAGTTCTACGGCGAGAAAATGGCCTTTGCGGTCGGCTGGATGTACTGGCTGAACTGGGCCATGACGTCTGTCGCCGATGTAACGGCCGTGGCGATCTATATGAATTTCTTCAAGCAATATGTCCCTTGGATGCAGGGCATCGACCAATGGGTCTTTGCCCTTGGGGCGCTGATCATCGTGCTTGCCATGAACATGCTGTCCGTCAAGGTTTTCGGTGAGCTGGAATTCTGGTTCAGCCTCATCAAGGTCATCGCTCTCGCGACCTTTCTCGTGGTCGGTATCTATTTCGTTATTTTCGGCACGCCTATCGAAGGTCATGTCACCGGCTTCAGCCTGATTACCGACAACGGCGGCTTTTTCCCCAATGGTATTTTGCCAGCCTTCATCATCGTCCAAGGGGTGCTGTTCGCCTATGCATCCATCGAGTTGATCGGCACGACGGCGGGTGAGACGGAAGATCCGCGCAAGGTCATTCCGGGCGCCATCCGCACCGTGGTCTTCCGCCTGTTGGTGTTTTATGTCGGCTCCGTGCTGCTTCTGTCGCTGCTTTTGCCCTATACGGCTTACAAGGCTGGCGAGAGCCCGTTCGTGACTTTCTTCGGCTCCATCGGCATTGAAGGTGCCGATATCATCATGAACCTTGTCGTGCTCACGGCTGTTCTGTCATCCCTCAATGCGGGACTTTATTCCACCGGACGCATCCTGCATTCCATGGCGGTTTCCGGCTCCGCACCGGCAGCTTTGGCAAAGATGAACAAGGCGGGCGTGCCCTATGGCGGCATTGCCGTGACCGCCGTCGTCACCGTCATTGGCGTTATTCTCAATGCCATTGTGCCTGCTGCCGCGTTTGAAATTGCGCTCAATGTCGCAGCATTGGGCATCATTTGCGCGTGGGGTGCCATCGTGTTATGCCAACTCAAGCTGTGGCATCTGTCCCAGCAGGGGAAAATGAACCGTCCTGATTTCAGAATGTTTGGCACGCCTTATACCGGCGTCCTGACGCTTGTCTTCCTCTGCGGTGTGTTGGTACTGATGGCGATGGATTATCCGGCTGGGACTTGGACTGTAGGTTCGCTCATCATCATCGTTCCAGCTCTCGTGGCGGGGTGGTATCTGTTGCGCAATCGCATTCACGAACTGGCGAAAGCAGATGCATCGAGTAGCGCAGGTGCGCGGAGTAAAAATTGAGAATGACGGAATCGAAATTGCTGGTGGCTGTCATTGCCACCGGCGGCACCATTGCCAGCACGCGTGATGAAACCGGTACGGCCAAGCCCGCGCTTTCGGGAGAAGATCTGATTTCCGGCCTGTCCGGTGCCCATGTTCTGGTCAAGCCGGTCGAGCTTATGGCGAAGGATTCGTCCAGTCTCACCATTTCCGACATGCAGAATATCAGCGACGCGGTGGGCAGGGAGCTCGCCGACCCGGCGGTGTCAGGCATTGTCGTTCTTCATGGCACGGATGCCATGGAGGAAAGCGTGCTTCTGGTGCATCTCCAGCATCGCCTGACCAAACCGGTCATTTTTACCGGAGCACAGTTTACCGCGGACCATCCACAGGCTGATGGTCCGGGCAATCTTTCTGCGGCGATCGCCGCGTCGACCGATCCGTCCAATTCAGACAAAGGCGTTCTGCTCTGTTTCTGCGGCAGGTTGCTGCCTGCATGGGGCCTCTACAAACGCTCCGCCGACGAGCCCGATGCGTTCGATCTCTCCGGCCAGGCGACCTGTGCCGAAAGTCCGGGTTTCACCGCAGACGTTAAAAACATGCGAGTGGATATCGTTGCCATTTATCCGGGCTGCGATGCCGTTCATATCGATGCCAGCCTGAAGGCGGGTGCCAGGGGAATCGTCCTGTCTGCGCTGGGTTCAGGCAATGCCAACGCATCTATCGTCGATGCGGTCCGCCGCTGTACCGAAAACAACGTGCCAGTGGTCGTGTCCAGCCGGGTGTCAGTTGGTGAACTCGTTGCCGGTTATGGCGGTGGCGGCGGCGGTCACGATATGGGGGCACAGGGGGCTATCCACTCCCGGACGTTGCGGGCAGGGCAGGCGAGAATTCTGCTGGCCGCGATGCTGGCGTCTTCGAAAAGCAGGGCCGACATGACGGACGCATTCAACGATTTTCAAAAAATGGCGAAAACGTGATTTTTTTGGGAACCATTGTGATCTGATCCCGTTTCACCGGCTGGGAGACCACCGGGGGCTTTTTATGGCAGTGACATCAACTGCAGTCATCCTGACGCTTATTGGACTAGCAATTTTTGGCTTTGGATCTCAGCTCGTGATGCTGGGCGGAAGCTTTTATTATGCATTGGCAGGTATCGCATTCGTGGTCACTGCCGTTCTTCTGTTTAAGAGAAACAAAGCGGCACTGCACTTCTATGCCGCTTTCGTGGTCGCGACATTGTTGTGGGCCCTATGGGAAGTCGGCTTCGACTGGTGGCAACTCGGCCCTCGTGGCGGTTTCATCATCCTGATTGGCATGTGGCTTTTGATGCCATGGATCAGAAAGCCGCTCGGCTTTACCAGTCCGACAGGCACCTCTTACGGTGCGAATGCGGTTCCGTTACTGACGGCTGTGCTGGTTTCGGTCGGTGCCGCAGCGTTTGCCATGACCCAGGACCCGCATGATCTGGAAGGCAATCTTCCCAGCGAGATCGTTACGGCGGCTCCATCCTATGGAAACGACGTTCCTGATGGTGACTGGCACCAATATGGCCGGACATCCTACGGTCAACGTTATTCGCCGCTGACGCAGATCAACGCGACAAATGTCAGCGGATTGAAAGAAGCGTGGCGCTATCAAACGGGCGACGTCAAGTTGCCCGATGACGTGGGCGAGACGACCTATCAGGTGACGCCCTTAAAAGTCGGCAATTCGCTTTATCTCTGCACACCGCACAATTGGGCCATCGCGGTGGACGCTGCGACCGGCAAGGAAAAGTGGAAATACGATCCTAACGCCGGAATGAACCCCGACCGCCAGCACCAGACCTGCCGCGGCGTGACATATTATGCCGATCCGGCAGCTGAAAGCGGTGCCTTTTGTGCCGCTCGAGTTTATCTGCCGACGTCAGATGCCCGTCTCATCGCACTCGATGCGGCGACGGGCCAGGTCTGCACGACTTTTGCCGACAAGGGTACTCTTCGTCTGACGACCGGCATGGAGCATAATCCGGCTGGTTACTACTACTCGACATCCCCACCTGCTATTGCGGGCAACAAGATCATCATCGGCGGTGCCGTCAACGACAACTACTCGACGCAGGAGCAGTCCGGCGTCATCCGTGCGTTTGACGTTGCGACTGGTGCTTTGATCTGGAACTGGGATTCGGGAAACCCTACCCAGACCCGACCGCTTCAACCGGGTCAGACCTATACGACCAACTCTCCCAACAGCTGGTCGGTATTCAGCGTCGATGAAGCGCTTGGGCTTGTTTACATCCCCTTGGGAAATCAGGTTCCGGACCAACTCGGTATGGGTCGAAGCGAGAATGTCGAGAAATATTCATCGTCCATCGTCGCGCTGGATGTAAACACCGGGCAGGACAAGTGGGTTCGCCAGTTCGTGCATCACGACCTCTGGGACATGGATGTTCCGGCGCAGCCTGTGTTGCTCGACATTACCAAGAAGGACGGACAGACGGTTCCGGCCCTAGTTGGCCCAACCAAACAGGGCGACATCTATGTTCTGGACCGCCGCAGTGGCGAGCCTATTCTGGCTGTGACGGAAGAAAAGGCTCCCGGCGGTACGATTCCGGAAGATTTCAGCGCGCCGACGCAGCCGACATCCGCTTTGTCGTTCAAGCCTGATCCGCTGGTTGAAAAGAACATGTGGGGCGTTTCCATGTTCGACCAGCTGGCCTGCCGCATCAAGTTCCACCAGCTGAATTATGAGGGTCGCTATACGCCGCCGTCGCTGAATGGGTCTCTGATTTATCCCGGCAACTTCGGCACATTCAACTGGGGCAGCGTTGCGGTTGATCCAGAGCGTCAGGTGATGTTCGGCATGCCGACCTATCTGGCCTTCACGTCGCAACTCGTTCCGCGCTCTCAGATTCCGCCACGCGGTCAGGATGAAAAGGGCAGCGAGCAAGGCCTGAACCGGAACGATGGCGCGCCTTATGGTGTCTTTATGGGGCCATTCCTTGGGCCATTGGGTGTTCCGTGTCAGGCTCCGCCATGGGGCTATGTCGCAGGCGCTGATCTGCGCACCGGTGATGTGGCCTACAAGCACAAGAACGGCACCGTCTATGACATGACGCCGCTGCCACTGCCGTTCAAAGTGGGTGTTCCCGGTATCGGCGGACCGATGATCACCAAGGGTGGCGTCGCGTTTCTGGGGGCTGCGGTCGATAACTACCTGCGCGCCTACGACCTGACATCCGGAAAACAGCTTTGGGAAGCGCGGCTTCCTGCTGGGGGTCAGGCAACGCCGATGACCTATGCCATGGACAATGGCAAACAATATGTGGTGATGGTTGCAGGCGGACATGGTTCGGTCGGCACCAAGCCCGGTGATTACGTCATCGCCTATACGCTGCCTTAAAAATCTATCGAAAAGTCGATGTCGGAATGGCCGGGAAAATCTTTCCGGCCATTTTTCGTTGTGCCTGCCCGCAACATGAATTTGGGACTTGCGATAAAATGTAATAACATTACAAAAGCAATGCTTGACGACTCGTTTCCAATACGTCTATCTGGTTGTGACGGTTTCGAGCGAGTGATCGCAAGAAATAATAGGGAATGCGGTGCGAGCCTTCGGGTTTAATGCCGCAGCTGCCCCCGCAACTGTAAACGGATTGTCCAACCCTTTGGCGCTTTCACAAGCGTCATGCCACTGCGAAGCAATATCGCGGGAAGGTGGGTGAAGACGCAAATCCGTGAGCCAGGAGACCTGCCGTCATAAGTTCATTCCAATTCACGGGCGGGGATGCCCGGAGCAGGAGACGTCGTGATTGCATCTTGCGCACCTCAGCGCCTTATTCCATCTGCCATGTCCCGGTTTCAGATCGTCCTAGTGCTGCGTGTTGCGGACTGAAGGTCTAAACATGTTCATACAAGGCTGCCTTGTGCCGCCCATGACGATCGGGGACTATCGAAAAAATGACATTCCATTTCAAAAAGACAATGTGTGCTGCGGCTTTTGTTGTCGCGACAACGTGCGCATCCATGCTTTCGGCACAAGCCGCTGAAACAACCTATCCTCTGACGATCAAGAATTGCGGTCGGGACGTAACCTATCCGCATGCGCCGCAGCGCACCGCATCGCTCGGCCAGAGCACTACGGAAATTTTGTATCTGCTGGGTCTCGCTGACAAGGTTGTTGGTACCGCCGTATGGATTGGCCCTGTCATGAAGGGATATGAAGACGCCAATGCCAAGGTCAAGCGCCTTGCCGATAACGACCCCAGTTTCGAAAGTGTTCTGGCCACTAGGCCTGATCTCGTTACGGCGCAGTTTCAGTGGCATGTCGGCCCCGAAGGCATCGTTGCCAAGCCGGAGCAGTTCGAAGAGCTGAACATTCCCGTTTACACCTCGCCCGCCGATTGCACCGGCAAGGACAATTCGGGCGGTGGTGATGGCGTGCGTCATTCCGTCTTCACCATGGATCTGATCTATCAGGAGATCACTGAACTCGCGCAAATCTTCAACGTTCAGGACAGGGGCGAAAAGCTGGTTGCCGATCTCAAAGCCCGTGAAGACGTGGCGCGCAAGAAGATCGCGTCTGCGGATGGAAAGCTGTCCGCCGTCTTTTGGTTCTCCAGCGCAGAGCTGGACATCGATCCCTATGTTGCCGGCACCAATGGTGCACCCGGCTACATCATGTCTGCGCTCGGCATCAAGAACGTGATCGACAGCGAAGAGGAATGGCCAACGGTCGGTTGGGAAACCATCGCCAAGTCCGAACCGACTTTGATTGTGGCCGGTAAGATGGATCGTCGGCGCTTTCCGGCAGATGACGTCGTCGTCAAGGAGAAGTTCCTCAAGGAAGACCCCGTTACGAGCCTCATGCCTGCGGTTAAACTGGGCCACGTCGTCGCCATGGATGCGCAGGCGATGAACCCGACAATCCGCACCATCGAAGGCATTGAAGTTCTGGCCGACGCCGTCGTCCAGCTTGGACTATCCAAGTAAGTCATGGGTGCATGTTTCACCCTTGCCCGTGTCGCCTTGCTGGCGGTCGGGTGCCTCGCGCTTGCGCTCTGGCTCGGTGCTGCCATTGGCGAGACATCCATCCCCATGGATGTCGTCGCCAAGACGGTTGCGAACCGTGTGTTCCATGCGGGTTATCCGCTGGATGCCATCGATGAAGGCATCATCTGGAACTACCGCCTCAGCCGGGCGGTGGTCGCCGCCTGCTGTGGTGCGGCATTGGCAATGTCCGGCGTCGTCCTTCAGGCACTTCTGCGCAATCCATTGGCTGATCCTTACATTCTCGGCATTTCAGCGGGTGCTTCCACCGGGGCGGTCAGTGTTGCCATTCTGGGGTTCGGTGCCGGCATGCTGACCATGCCACTGGGTGCCTTTCTGGGTGCGCTTGTGGCATTTGCCTTGGTCAGTCTGCTTGCCCTGCGCGCAGGTCGTGGAAACAGTGCGATCATTCTGGCCGGCGTCGCGGGCTCACAGCTGTTCAATGCGGTCACGTCTTTCATCGTCACCAAGGCCGCCAATGCCGAGCAGGCGCGCGGCATCATGTTCTGGCTGCTCGGCAATTTGTCAGGGGTGCGCTGGCCGGACGTATGGCTGGCTCTGCCGGTCACCATCATCGGCTTTGCAGTCTGTCTCTGGCATGCGCGCGCACTGGATGCGTTCACGTTCGGCGCGCAATCAGCCGGGTCTCTCGGCGTACCGGTTCGGCGCGTCTACATCGTCCTCACCGGAGTATCCGCGCTGATGACCGGTATCATGGTCAGCATCGTCGGCTCGATCGGCTTTATTGGGCTCGTCATTCCGCATGCGGCGCGCATGATCGTCGGCATCCGCCATGGGCGTTTGCTGCCCGTCGCTGCGCTGACGGGTGCCATGTTCATGATCGCTGCCGACATCTTGTCGCGCACCATTATCGCCGGGCAGGTTCTGCCCATTGGCGTGATTACCGCCTTGTTCGGCGCACCCGCCTTTGCGCTCATTCTCAGCCAGCGCAGGAGGGCGATATGATACTTGTCGCCAAAGATCTGTGCTGGTCTGCCGGTGGGGTCGACATCGTCAAAAATGTCAGCCTTGAAATCAAGCCGGGCGAGTTTCTCGGTATCGTCGGGCCTAATGGCTCCGGCAAGACAAGCCTTATGTCGCTTCTGTGCGGTCTCAGGAAAGTGGGATCGGGCGAAGTCAGTCTCGATGGCAAGGCAATGCAGAGCCTGAACAGGCGCGACGTCGCGCGACATATTGCATTCGTGGAACAACAGGCGGAAACGCAGGAGCGGATCAACGCGCGTCAGGCTGTGGAGCTTGGTCGCACGCCGCATATTGGCGCTCTATCGCCATGGTCGGCGCAGGATGATGCCATCGTGGACCAGGCGCTGCGGGATGTTGACGCCGACCATCTCGCCAAGCGCATGTGGCATACGCTGTCGGGCGGGGAGCGGCAGCGCCTGCATATCGCCCGGGCGCTGGCGCAAAAGCCCGACATCCTGCTTCTGGACGAGCCGACGAACCATCTCGATATCGGCCATCAGATCGCGCTTCTGCACCTTGTGCGCAAACAGCGACTGACTGTTGCCGCCGCCCTTCACGATCTCAACCACGCGGCCATGTTCTGCGACCGTGTCGCCGTCATGAAAGGCGGCAACCTCGTTGCCCTCGGCAAGCCATCCACCGTGTTTACCGTCGATCTGATCGGCGATGTCTTCGGTGTGGCGGTGGATGTCGAGCGCGAAGATGGCGACATCTGCCATATCCGCTATCGACCGCCCCGCGATGAGACCCTATCAACAGACAGGACGACAAAATGAGCTTTGTTCGCATGCTTTCCGCCACCGTGTTTTTCACCTGCCTCGCCATCTCTCCGGTGCTTGCAGAAACATTCGAGGTGAAGATGCTCAATCAGGGCGAAAAAGGCTCGATGGTGTTCGAGCCGGATTTTCTGGCATTGAAGCCGGGTGACACGGTCAAATTCATCGCTACCCAGAAGAGCCACAATGCCGCGACCATCGATGGCATGGTGCCGGAGGGCGCGACCGGCTTCAAAGGCAAGATCAACGAGGAGATCGAGGTCTCGTTTGATCATCCCGGTTTTTACGGCATCAAATGCTCGCCGCATTACGGTATGGGCATGGTGATGCTGATTAAGGTCGGCGAAGCGATGCTCCCGGAAAGCTACAAATCGGTCAATCATCCCGCCCGTGCAAAACCGCGTTTCGATGCGCTGTTTGCCGCTGCCGAAGGCAAGCCCTGATCCTTGGATTTGGCCGTAATGAGTTGGCGCATCCGTTTTCGGTTGCGCCTCTCTTGAATTGAGCAGACGGCCTCCCACATCTGGATCAACCCGCTGGTCCGGGCCCCTCTGGTGAAAGTCTCGGCGCTTTCACGATGTCGGACCTTTTCCGATGTCTTCGCCGAGTGTGCAGAGGTTAGCGCATGATTTCCGATATTGCCGCGTGGTTCATCACGCTTTTCGTTCTCAATCCAATCCAGGCTGATGTGCAGGAGCGTATGCAAGGCGTCAACGCGTCGGCGCAGTCCATTCAGCAATCCCAGCAATGTATTGCGGCGCAGGGCCCAAAGCTGCTCCAGCGTGCCGGTGAAGACCCATCTTGGGCGATCGCCACTGCGGCAGGGTATACGCTCGGCTGGACTTCACCCATGCAATTGCTGGATACGAGCGATCCGAATTGCGCCGAACTCACCCGCCTGTTGCAGGCCGGTGAGGGCGAAGAGGCCAATAGCTAAATTCTATCGGACATCCGGCAGCCTGAGAGATCAGGCCTTGCCGGATTGCCAGTTGCGATACCATTCCACAAAGGCGGCAACGCCCGTTTCGATAGTGATATCAGGCGCGTAGCCGGTCAGTGCTCGCAGCAAATCCGGCGAGGCGAAAGTGCGCGGCACATCGCCCTGCTGCATCGGCAGCATATTGCGGATGGCCTTCTGGCCAAGAACGTCTTCCACCGTTTCCACAAAGCGCATCAGTTCCACCGGCTGGCCGCCGCCAATATTGACGACGCGGAACGGCGCGTGACTCGACAACGTGTCGGTCACGCCCTCTTCGGTCACGCGGTTGTCTTCCGATGGCGCGATGTGGCTCAGCCGCACGATGCCTTCGACCAGATCATCGATATAGGTGAAGTCACGGCTCATCTTGCCTTCGCCGTAGATGTCGATGGGCTGGCCCTTGAGGATTGCATCCACGAATTTGAACAGCGCCATATCAGGGCGTCCCCACGGGCCATAGACCGTGAAGAAACGGAAGGCCGTCGTCGGCACCTTGTGCAGATGCGCGTAGCTATGCGCCATCAGCTCCATGGACTTCTTGGTGGCGGCATAGATCGTCATCGGCTCGTCGGCCTTGTCGCTTTCTGCGAAAGGCACTTTTTCGTTGGAGCCGTAGATGGAAGAGGTAGAGGCCAGCAGCAGGTGCTTGGGTTGCAACGTCTTTGCCAGTTCCAGGATGTTCCACGAGCCGATCAGGTTCGAGTTCACGTAGTCCTTCGGGCAGTCGATGCTGTAGCGCACACCTGCCTGTGCAGCGAGATGGATGATCACCTCGGGCTCAGCAAGGTTTGCGGCGCGGTTCAGCGCATCGGCATCTTCCAGCATTCCGATCTGGGCTTTGAAACCGTTGGATCGGGCTAGAATGGCATGGCGTTTTTCCTTGAGCGCGATATCGTAATATTGCGTCATTCCGTCAAAACCGACGACGAAATGGCCATCATCCAGCAGTCTTTTTGCCAGATGAAAGCCGATGAAACCTGCTGTGCCGGTGATCAGATATCGCATGTTTTCGCCTAGCTTATAATGAGCGGCCGATGCCGGCATAGGTGAAGCCGTGAGCCGTGACTTCGTCCGGACGATAGATATTGCGCAGATCCACCAGCACGGGTGACGCCATGATCGACTTCAGCCGGTCGAGATCAAGCGCGCGGAACTGGTTCCACTCGGTCACGATCACCACCGCGTCGGCATCCTGTGCGGCCTCGTATGGGCCGGTCGCATATTCGATGCCCTCCATCAACGGGCGCGCATTGACCATGCCTTCTGGATCATAACCCGTTACCTTTGCGCCTGCGTCCTGCAAGGTCTGGACGACGGCAATCGCCGGGCTGTCGCGCATGTCGTCCGTGTTTGGCTTGAAGGTCAGGCCCAGCACGGCAATCTTCTTGCCTCTGATATCACCACCCACGGCGGCAATGACCTTGCGGCCCATGGCGCGTTTGCGCGTATCGTTGACCGCAATCGTCGTCTCGATCAGGCGGACCGGGCTGTCGAAATCCTGTGCCGTCTTGGCCAATGCCAGCGTATCTTTCGGAAAGCACGAGCCGCCATAGCCGGGACCGGCATGCAGGAACTTGGCCCCGATGCGGCCATCAAGGCCGATGCCGCGCGACACGTCCTGAACGTCCGCACCGACCTTTTCGCAAAGGTCTGCCATCTCGTTGATGAAAGTGATCTTCATGGCCAGGAAAGCGTTGGCGGCGTATTTGATCAGTTCGGATGTACGGCGTGTGGTGAACAGCAACGGTGACTGATTGAGATAAAGCGGGCGGTAGACTTCCGTCATGACAGGTCGGGCGCGCTCGTCGGACAGACCGACGACGATGCGGTCAGGACGCTTGAAGTCGTCGATGGCAGCCCCTTCACGCAGGAATTCCGGGTTGGAAACAACGGCGATATCTGCGCTTGGATTCTCCTCGCGGATGATGCGCTCAACCTCATCACCAGTCCCGACAGGCACGGTTGATTTGGTGACGATGACGGTAAAGCCGGTAACGGCTGCGGCAATCTCACGGGCCGCGGCATAGACGTAAGCAAGATCCGCATGGCCATCGCCACGGCGCGATGGTGTGCCAACCGCGATGAAGACGGCATCGGCATCTGCGACGGCGCTTTTCAGGTCGGTGGTGAAGCACAGGCGGCCAGCCTTGGCATTGCTGGCGACGATCGCATCCAGGCCCGGCTCGAAAATCGGGATTTGGCCGTTTTTCAGGGCTTCGATCTTCTCAGGCATCTTGTCGACGCAAATAACGTCATGACCGAAATCGGCAAAACAGGCACCTGAAACAAGCCCCACATAACCAGAGCCAATCATTACAATACGCATCAAAAGACCTTTCGGGATCAAAGCTGGCGACAAACTCACCGGCCGCACGTGCGCCAAACAGCATTTTGGCTAGGTGTTTATCCGCCTTCGCTGCCGGGGCCAAGCGTAGAGCCTGTTTTCAACGGAAGATTTCACGAAATTGTTGTAAATGAAGCTGATACCAAGGCACCGCAGGGCTTGTGAAGCGTTCATCCAACATATCTTCTGCTGCTTATTCCAGGGAACATCGTCATCCATGATCCAGCAATCCAGCCTTTCGGAAATTTCACTCTGGCTTTCGCAGCAAGGCTATGAAGGGGTCGCTGAAGAAACGCTGCTTTCCGGTTTTTGCGAGCGTTGCAATTCGGCAGGCATCAGCATTTCCTCGGCGCTGATCCTGATGGATACGCTGCACCCGGATTTCGAGGGTCACGCCTTCCGCTGGGACAGCCACGACGTTTTCGAATCGTCCAGTGTCTATGATTTTACCGATGATGGAACGGCGCGCGAGGCTTGGGAAAGCTCGGTGTTTTTCCATCTCATCAAAGAGAATGCCGATGAGGCGCGGCATCGGTTTTATCTCGGTGAAGACACGAAATTTCCAAAGCTCTCCGAACTGAAGCAAGCTGGACATACGGATTATCTGGCGGCGATCCATCGTTTTACGGATCGCGGGAGCATCGGTGAAATGAATGCCTTCTATTCGCACTGGCTGACGCGGCACCCGGAAGGCTTTCATGATGATGAGCTTGCCGCCCTGCGCCTGCTTTTGCCGACGCTTGCGCTGGCCTTCAAGGCCGCATCCTGCATGCGCATCATCGGCACGATCAGCGATGTCTATTTGGGCCGCGATGCGGGCCGCAAGGTCATGAGTGGCACGATAACCCGTGGCGAAGTCGAACGGATCGATGCTGTCCTGTGGTTTTCCGATCTGCGGGATTTTACCGGCATTTCCGACCGGGCACAGCCGGACCAGATCATTCCGTTTCTCAACGACTATGCCGGTCTGGTTATCGATGCGATCCACGCCCATGGCGGCAGCGTGCTGAAGCTGATCGGTGACGGGGTGCTGGCCATCTTTCGCGATGCCGATCAGAGTTCGGGATGCGCTGCGGCACTTGCGTCGGAAATTACGATGCGCACCAACCTGACCGTGCTGAACAACCGGCGACAGCAGGAGGGTCTGCCGACAACGGATGTCTATCTCGGCTTGCATGTGGGGGAGGTGTTCTACGGCAATATCGGCAGCCGCAACCGGCTTGATTTTACCGTGGTCGGACCTGCGGTCAACATGGTCAGCCGCATCGGCAGCCTGTGCAGCTCGGTTGATCGGGACACGGTGATGTCCCGCGAGTTCATGGCCATGTGTCCGGAAAACATGCGCGGCTTCATGGTGTCGATAGGGCGTTATGCTCTGCGTGGCTTTGCCAGGGCGCATGAGCTCTACACCATCGACCCGGAAATGTGCTGAAGGTCGACAACGAAACGAAATCGAACGGTTTTTCCGTTTTCATACCTTGTGCCACTTTGATGTAAGGCGTAGCCAGAGGTGGGGGCTATCGTCACATCACCGTCTTGCACGCATCTTTTCGATGTCGGACGGTTGCCTGTTCTCCGTTCAGGATCGGTTGCCATGCAAAAAGGTTTTCTACTGGGGTTGCTCGCCTATGCCAGCTTTTCCTGTGGAGACGCCACCATCAAGTCGCTGGGCTCTCAGGTCAGCGTCTTCGAGATCGGCTTTTTCAGCATCCTCTCATCGGCATCTCTCATTTTCTTTCTAAAGCCGAAGGAAGAACGCTGGCGCCACTTCTGGCGCATGAGCAGGCCGTGGGCCGTGCATGGGCGTGCGATTTCAGGCCTGTTTGCGGGCATTCTTGGCATCTATGCGTTTACCAGCGTGCCATTGGCCGAGGCCTATGCGCTGATTTTCCTGTCGCCGCTTTTCGTCACCATTTTGTCGGCGCTGGTGCTGAAAGAAGATATCGGGCTTTGGCGCTGGTCTGCGGTCATGGCAGGCATCGTCGGGGTGTTGCTGGTGGTGCGACCCGGCTTCAAAACGCTAGAACTTGGGCATTTCGCAGCCCTCTGCGTGGCATTTCTCGCAGGGCTCACCATCGTTCTTCTTCGGTCGCTTGCGGGGCGGGAAAAGCGCACGTCGATCATGGGCGTGCTGATCACCTACGGCCTGACATTCAATGGTATCCTGATGATACCTGATTTTCAGGTTCCGACGCTCAACCAGATCGGTGCCTTTATCGTCATCGGCATGTGTACGGCTGTGGGGCAGATAACCCTACTGACGGCGACGAAAATTGCGCCTGCCAGCCAGATCGCGCCATCTCACTACTCCCAAATCCTATGGGCCGTCGCCATCGGTGCATCCTTCTTTGGCGAATATCCGGACAGGCTTGCAATTTGTGGTCTGGTGGTTATCGCCTCTGCCGGATTGCTGACGATGATGCGCGAAAAAATCCGTCTTGGCTTCGTGCGCTGGAACCCGTTTTTCCGCAACAGGTTGTGAGCTAGAGGGTCTGGCCGACCTGCTCCAGCAGCCAGTTTTGAAACGCACGCGCCAGGATATTGTCCTGACGTCCCTCGGGCAACGCGATGTAATAGCTGTTTTCGGTGGTTAGCGGCACGTCGAAGACGACGTTCAACAAGCCCGATTTCAATTCGGTTTCGATCAGATAACGCGGCAAAAGCGCAAAACCCAAACCGCTGACAGCGGCTTCGATCAGCATGGAAAACTGGTCGAAACGGCTGCCGCGATAGGCACTGTCCGATGTCAGCTTGTTCATCTCGAACCATTCCGTCCATAGCTTGGGGCGTGTGGTCAGGTGCAGGAGCGGTCCCTCCAGCATATCGGCGTGTTTTTCCAGGACTTTGGACGCCAAAAGCTGTGGACTTGCCACGGGCACGATGACCTCATTGCACAGAAATGTGCAGGTGCCGTGGGCCCAGACTGGCTGACCGTAATGGATGGCGATATCGAAGCCTTCCTCGTCGAAGTCGAAGGGTTGTGCGCGAGAGCCCACCGTCAGCACCGTGTTCGGGTGCTTTACCATGAAGTCGTGCAGGCGCGGGGTGAGCCAGCGGCTGCCGAAGGTCGGAAGCGTGGCGATGGACAGCAGCGCGCTCGATGAGCCAGCGGTGACGGCTCGCACCATCAATTGTTCGGATTGATGCAGCAGTTTCTGCACATCAGGCAGGAACTTGCGCCCCGCATCGGACAGCACGACGCGGCGGCGAATGCGCTCGAATAACAGCATGCCGGTCTGCGCTTCCAGATCGCTGATCTGGCGGCTGACGGCGCTTTGTGTGAGGTTGAGCTCTTCGGCGGCGCGCGTGAAATTTCCGTGCCTTGCAGCGCATTCGAAAGCCTGCAAGGTCACGATATCAGGAACCAGCCGTCTGCGTGTGTCCATTCCCGTCTCGCATCAACCTACACGCTTTCTCGGTTGAAAGCAGCTCTCAAACCCGTACATGATCGGGAAAGAGAATGAAACGGAAATTCCAGCGCGGACAGGAAGCTGCCATCAGCCGATCGACATCAGGCTTGCATTGCCGCCAGCCGCCGTCGTGTTGACGCTGACGGAGACTTCTTCCAGCAGCCAGTTCAGATTGTAGGGCTGGTCACTTCCCTGCAATGCGTCGCTGGAGGCCGCCTGAACCAGGACAAGCGGCCCTGCAAGCCGCGCAATCTGGGCGTTTACCTGTTTCACGCGTTCCGCATCACCTTCCACCAGCGCACCGGCATATGGCCCGGATTTGCCCCAGTCGTCCGACCACGCGATGTGCGCTGCGACGCTGGATGGCAGTCCGCCGAGTTCCGTTTCCAGACCTGTCTGCTTGTCGATTGCAACCGTATTTCCGGTTGCTAAAGCTGCTGCCAACTGACGGAACAATCCCTGTGCAGTAAGTGGAGCCAAGAGGACGTGACCACGTGGATGCAAAGCATAAAGGTTGCGCTCGCCCACCGGGCCTGCCAGTTCCGTTTCGAAACCAAGGCCCGAGAGTTGGGACGAGAGGCGAGCCATTTCTGCCGCTGCCTTGTCGCTCTTGGTTTCCAGCCAGTTGGCGAAGTCGTTGACAGCAGTGTCGTTCTGCTGGCCCTTGCGCTCAACGGTCGGCGCATTTTTTGTCAAACGTCCAAGATAGAGCGGGCCGCCAGCCTTGGGGCCGGTGCCGGAAAGACCACGCCCACCAAAAGGCTGGACGCCGACGACAGCGCCGATGATGTTGCGGTTGACATAAAGATTGCCCGCTTTGATGCGTGAAAGGACATGCGCAATTGTCGTATCGAGACGCGTGTGCAGGCCGAAGGTCAGGCCATAACCGGTCGCGTTGATGTCATCGATCAGACGATCCAGTTTTTCGCGCTTGAAGCGGATGACATGGAGGACGGGGCCGAAGACTTCGTGTTTGAGGTCGGACAGCGACGTCAGCTCGATGATCGTCGGCGGCACGAAAGTACCCTTGTCCGTCTCACCGGAGGGCGTGATCTGCTCTATGCGGTTGCCCAGCGCACGCATGGATTCGATATGCTTTTCGATGTTGTCCTTGGCTTCCAGGGTAATGACCGGGCCGACATCCACCGATAGCCGATCCGTTCTGCCGATGCGCAATTCGTGCAAGGCACCTTTCAGCATGGTCAGCGTTCGCTCAGCCACATCGTCCTGAAGGCAGAGAACGCGCAGTGCCGAGCAGCGCTGACCGGCACTGTCGAAGGCGGATGCGATGACATCAGCCACCACCTGTTCGGCCAGTGCCGAGGAATCCACGATCATAGCGTTCTGGCCACCGGTTTCGGCGATCAGCGGAATGGGCTGGCCATCGTTAGATACCCGCGCTGTCAGTTGTTTCTGAATGAGGCGGGCGACCTCGGTGGAGCCGGTAAACATTACGCCTGCGGTTTGCTTGGCACCCACCAGCTGCGCGCCGGTTTGGCCATCGCCCGGCAGAAGCTGTACCGCATCTGCGGGAACGCCAGCCTCATGCAGCAGGCGAATGCCCTCTGCGGCAATCAGCGGCGTTTCCTCGGCAGGCTTTGCCAGAACCGGGTTACCGGCAACAAGTGCCGCAGCCACCTGGCCGATGAAGATCGCCAGCGGGAAATTCCACGGGCTGATGCAGACGACGGGACCTAGGGCCTGTTGCTGCGGACCAAACGTGCTGCGGGCTTCGGCTGCATAATAGCGAAGGAAATCGATGGCCTCACGCACTTCGGCAATGGCGTTGGGCGCGGATTTTCCAGCCTCGCGCATGATGAGGCCAAGCAGCGTTGGCAATTTCGCCTGCATCAGATCGGCAGCCTTTTCCAGGCAAGTAGCGCGATCCTCCACGCTGGTCTGTGGCCATGTGGATGCCGCTGCGGCTTCCAGTGCCTTGGTGACATCGTCCTCGGTCGGTTCGGTAACGAAGCCAACGACATCATTGCGGTCACCCGGGTTGAGAACGGATCGTGTAGAACCCGTGGCATGTGGTGATGCGGCTTTCCATTCGGTCTCAGCACTTGCCGAAAGGGCCTTGCCGAGCGCGGCGAGCGTCTCTTCATTGGCGAGATCCAGCCCCGAGGAATTCGTCCGAGCGCCATAGAGATTGGCCGGCTTGGAAATCTTGTCATGCTGTGCGCCCGGTATCGGCATGGATTTCACCACGGCGACCGGGTCCTCCAGAAGAGAGTCGACGGCAACATTCGGGTCCGCGATGCGGTTGACGAAAGAGAAGTTCGCACCGTTTTCCAGGAGGCGGCGCACGAGATAGGCCAGCAGCGTTTCATGGGTTCCCACCGGTGCGTAAAAGCGACAGGGGCGGTCGAGATTGTGTTTGCCGACGACCTCGCTGTAAAGCGGTTCGCCCATGCCATGCAGGCACTGGAACTCATAATCACCTATTTTGAACTCTGGACCGGCCAGATGATAAATCGTTGCCAGAGATTGCGCGTTGTGGGTCGCGAATTGTGGGAAGATGACGTCCCTGTTAGCGAGAAGTTTAACGGCGCAGGCGATGTAGGAGACATCCGTATGGACCTTGCGGGTGAAGACGGGGAAGTCTTCCAAGCCATCCAGTTGCGCCCGTTTGATTTCCGCGTCCCAATAGGCACCCTTGACGAGACGCACCATGATGCGGCGGTTCGATCTGCGAGCGAGGTCGATGATATAGTCGAGCACGAAAGGGCAGCGGCGGCTGTAAGCCTGCACGACGAAGCCAAGGCCCTGCCAGTTGCCCAGTTCCGGGTCCAGCGCGATGGATTCCAACAGATCGAGCGACAGCTCCAACCGGTCGGCTTCCTCGGCATCGATGTTGAGGCCGATATCGTAGCGCTTGGCCAGCAACATCAGGGATTTTACGCGCGGCAGAAGCTCATCCATCACACGCTGGGCCTGCGTACGGGCATAACGTGGATGCAGCGCAGACAGCTTGATGGAAATGCCGGGGCCGCCATAAACGCCGCGACCGGCGGAGGCCTTGCCGATGGCGTGGATCGCCTGTTCGTAGTCACGGTAATAGCGCTCGGCGTCCTTGGCCGTGGTCGCAGCTTCGCCCAGCATGTCGTAGGAATATTGAAAGCCCTTCGCTTCCAGTGCTTTGGAGCGGCTGATCGCCTCGCCGATGGTCTGGCCGGTGACGAATTGTTCGCCCATCATCCGCATGGCCATATCGACACCACGGCGGATGACCGGCTCTCCGGCGCGGGAAATGAGTTTGGTCAGCGCTGAGGAAAGACCCTTGTCGTTGACGGTAGACGTCAGCTTGCCGGTGATGACCAGCCCCCAGGTCGCAGCGTTGACGAACAGCGAGCGACCTCCGCCGAGGTGGGACCGCCAGTCGCCGGTGGCAATCTTGTCGCGGATCAGGGCGTCGCGTGTGGCAGCATCGGGAATACGCAGCAATGCTTCGGCAAGGCACATCAGCGCCACGCCTTCCTGGCTTGAAAGCGAATATTCCTGCACCAGCCCCTCGACGCCGGTACCTTTCGCCTTGGAGCGCAGGGCTTTGACCAGCTTGCGGGCAGTGTTGCGAATTGTCTCGCCCTGTTCAGGGGAAACAGTTGCCGCTTCCAACAGTGTTGCAACACAATCGGGCTCGGCAAGGCGGTAGGCGGCCGTTATGGCTTTACGCATAGCGCTTTGCGGTCGCACCGGCGGTGCGAAATCGGTGAAAACGCCGTCCGTTTCGTTTGCTTGTGTCGTGGTAAGCCCAGCTAGATTTTCGGCCATCGGTCCGGTCCCTGATATCGGTCACGAGCGATGTCTATTCCAGCGCTCTTTTTCGCAGATCAGAATATCATTGCTAGCAAAATTGCTATGGTCCTATTTTAGCGATATATCAGGGCAAAATGACTTATAATCGGCATCAACAGAGGTCAATCGGATGGCTAAACCATCAGAATCAGGTGATCTGGATCACTTTGATCTGAAGATACTACAAGCGATGAGCGAGGATGGGCGTATGTCCATCCTGCAACTCTCCAGGCAAGTCGGGCTTTCGAAGACACCATGTCAGACACGGCTCAAACGCCTGGTGGATGAGGGCTATATTCTCGGCTTTCGCGCCATGCTCAATCCGGCCAAGCTGGGGCTGGAGCATATTGCGTTCACAGAAGTCAAACTATCGGACACGCGTGAAAAGGCGCTGGAAGAGTTCAACACGGCGGTGCGCAAGATCAAGGAAGTGGAAGAGTGCCACATGATTGCGGGCGCTTTCGATTATCTGCTGAAGGTACGCACGACAGACATTCGGAAATACCGGCTGGTGCTGGGCGAAAAAATCTCCAGCCTTCCATGTGTGGCCAACACATCGACGTTTGTCGTCATGCAGTCGGTAAAAGATGTCGGAATATGAAAACGGCGCTGCCGTGAGGCAACGCCGTTTCAAATCTGAGCAAAGTGTTTAGCGAATTGCTGCTGCAGCAGTGACAGCGGCAACCTGGGCATCAGGCCCGAACTCGTTTTCGTCCTGGATACCAAGCAGTTCCTGCAGACGAAGACGCGCACGGCTCACACGGCTTTTGATCGTACCAACGGGGCAACCGCAAATCTCTGCAGCTTCCTCATAAGCAAAACCGGAGGCACCGATCAGGAGAATCGCTTCACGCTGATCTTCCGGAAGCTTTGCAAGAGCAGTCTTAAAGTCCTGCAAATCCACGGAGCCATGCTGTTCCGGTGGCACGGACAGCCGGGACGTGTAAACGCCATCCGTGTCCTGAACCTCACGGCCGGATTTTCTGATCTGGCTGTAGAATTCATTGCGAAGGATCGTCACCAACCACGCTCGCATATTGGTGCCCGGCTGGTAGCTTTCCTGCTTCGCCCAAGCCTTCATTATCGTATCCTGTACGAGGTCATCGGCGCGGTCGCGAGAGCGAATGAGGGAAATGGCGAATGCTCGTAGATTGGGAAGGGCGGCCAGCATTTCGCGCTTGAAATTGTGTTCGTTCTTGCTCGAATCTGTTTCCATCATCCCCTCGAAGCTTTTGCGTTATTTTCAGCTTCGTCGAGCTTTTCGAGCAGATCGAGAAATTTGTCTGGAATGCCCTCGTCCTGAACGGCATCATACAGTTCTCGTAATTTACGCGAGATGACGGCTCTACCCGAGTCGGAAACCGTCGGCGACGTTCCCTTGTCAGATGGATCCTGATCCGATTGAAACATATTCATGATTTCCGGTATTCGTTAGGTTATGCCCGTAGTAATGCACGACTAAAAAAATAGTTCCAACCCACTGGAACTATTTTTTGAACGCCGCGTTTTTTCCATTAGGTTTGCGTTGCAAGCCGCATGATACAGGGGAGAATTCCATGTCAGTTTCTACACGCATCGCACCGCATCTGCCTTACCTCCGCAGGTTTGCCCGTGCCGTTTGCGGTTCACAATCGACAGGTGACGCATATGTTGCCGCCAGCCTTGAAGCCTTGATCGCAGATGTGAGCATTTTTCCGCAGACAAGCAGCGATCGCGTTTCACTTTACCAATTGTTTGTCTCGATCTTTAGTTCCGTGACGATCAACATCAAGAGCGACGAAAACCTGACTGGCTGGGAAAAGCGCGCATCCGCCAATCTTTCTGCGGTCCCCGCAGTTCCGCGTCAGGCATTCTTGCTAACAACCGTTGAAGAATTCTCCATCGCCGAAGTTGCCGAAATTCTGCGCGTACCCGAACCGCAAGTTGGGAAGCTCATCGATGAGGCCGCCTCTGAAATCGCCCGCCAGGTCGCGACCGACATCATGATCATCGAGGACGAACCTCTGATCGCGATGGATATTGAGCAGATGGTGACCGATCTCGGCCATAACGTGACCGGCATTGCACGCACACACAAGGAAGCGCTCGAGCTGTTCCACCGGACACAGCCGAAGATGATCCTCGCGGATATTCAGCTTGCAGACGGAAGCTCCGGTCTGGAAGCAATGAAGGAAATTCTTCAGATGACCACGCTGCCTGTCATCTTCATCACGGCTTTCCCGGAACGCCTTCTCACAGGCGAGCGTCCTGAGCCGACCTTCCTCGTCACCAAGCCATTCAACCCTGACATGGTAAAAGCCCTCATAAGTCAGGCTCTGTTCTTTAATGAAAGTTCACGTGTCGCAGCTTAAGTGACGCTGGATTGAAGAGATTTTGGAACCCGGGTTCTTACCCGGCGTTCAGGTCTGCATGTTTGCTCGAACAAAGCGACCTTGATCGCCGTACCCGTTAGGAGACCATATTGCATCGGCTGGCGTGGCATAATGCGGGGCGAGATGAGGGCGACCTTCACGATTCACTCGTGCTTGCCCTGTTGGACTCTGATGAGACGGTCATGCTTCAGGACCGCGACAAAGAATATATCTTTATCGCAAACCTGCCAGACGTCTGGAGTCTGCCGACTGAAACCGACGAGGAGCCGAATGATGTAACGATGTTCGGCAAGGACCTCGCTACCCGCCTGTCGGATTTGAAGAAAGATCTGACATCGGCAGGAAGCAGGGGCATGCTGGAGGTGAGTGCGGGCAAGGACCGTGTCTTTCAGTTTCACGTCTACTCCACCGTCAACATGTCCGGACAACGCGTTCTGAAAACGACGATCAGAGAGATAACGGTTGAGCGAAGGCGAGAGCAGTTGCTCCGCTCACTGTTGCGCGAAGTCAGTCATCGCTCCAAAAACCTCCTCGCCATTATCCAGAGTCTCTCGTCCCAAACAGCGCGGTTCAGCCTGACGAAGGACGACTTTTTGCGCAAATTCAGGGGGCGGCTGCACGCATTGGCGCAGTCCCAGGATTTGATAACGGATTCCGATTGGCGCGGTGCCGAGATTTTCGACTTGCTGAAACAGCAGGGAGATCTCTATCTTCCGGAATACCCGCATCTGATCCAGATGAAGGGCGAGAACCTTCTTCTCAATCCCAATGGCGCTTTATATGTGGGGCTGGCCTTCCATGAACTGGTCGTCAACACGATCAGCCACGGGGGAAATCTGTCGCAACACCTGCCGTTGACGCTCGATTGTCGCAAAGACGGTGAGTTTTTCGAAGTGCGCTGGGTGGAGCCGCTGGGCGGAAGCGGTGCATCTCAGATGCCTGCCGATTCGGACAAGAGAAGCAATTTCGGAAGTGTGGTTTTGGAAAAGGTCGTGCCCGCTGCATTGGGTGGTGAGGCCACATACAAGGTCTCTGCCGATAGCATCGATTACTTCTTGAGATTTCCCGCTCCGCTGCCGACCTGAATCCTCACCTCGTAAAGCCGTTCAGCAAATTGCGCAGCCGCATAGACGTGCGGCTTTCTCTGCTTATGCATACTTGCGATGAATTACGGCGCAAAGCCCAACAAAAAAGCACGGCTCCGTAGAGCCGTGCTATCTATGGCAGGTTTTCAGGGGCAAAACCTGCGTGCGCCAAGCCTCAGGCGGGGACGGGGAGTGGCTTGGCTTGTTTTAAAAACGCAGGTCTCGAAACTTGGTTCCAAGCGGTTTCAATTTTAATTCGGGACGGCCGTTTTTTTTCGAGCGAGAAAATGATGCGTGGGTGCCGTAAGGGTCCAACGAAATCCATGAACCGTATAATCCGTTGAAATGGTTGCGGAAAATGAACTTTCTGCATGACGTTTCGTAATGGTTGTGCCGAAACCGCTTCGGGTCGGAGGAACGGCGGGCGGCCCGCCGACATCTTTCCAGCGGATGGTCAGCTGATCACGATCACCGTCGATCTCACGATCCCAAAAGAGTTCGACAGTGCCTGTGGCCGCTGACAGCGCACCGTATTTGATCGAGTTGGTCGCCAGCTCGTGAATGATGAGACCCAGATTTTGTGCAGCTTCCGGTGACAGCATGAAGTCTTGTCCGGCGAGCTTGACCTGATCTATGGCGCTTCCGAAAACCTTCAGATGCGTTTCCAGCAATTTGTGTATCGGCAGGCCCTGCCACTGAACCTCTGATAGTGCGCTGATCGACATCCCCAAACCACGGAGGCGGTGTTCTACCTCCTTTTGAAAATCGGCAACGCTGGTGTTTTCGCGCGCCAGCTGGCGCATCATCGCCTGAACCAGCGTCAGCATGTTCTTGGAGCGGTGTACTAGTTCGTGCAGGATGAGGTGGGTGCGGTCTTCCGCCTGGCTGCGATCGAAGGACGCGTTGGAAAGCGCAATGGCGACCTGGTTGGCTTCCTTTATCTTCGTGTCGATTGGCGACACGATTTCGCCCTCACCAATCCGCTTGGCCATCTCGACCAGTTCGCGTATCGAGCCGCGCATCTGTCTGCCGACCAGATAAGCGCCGGCAATAGCAATGAGAACCAGGGCAAAGCTGCCGGTTATCATCTTGCGCCAGGTGCTTGCCAATGCGGACTGGCTGTTGTCGGCTGGTCCCCAGATGATGGCTTTCCACGACCACCCCGGCAGCTGCGAGTAGGCATATATGGTACCGTCGTCATCTTCAAAGCTGCCGCTGAACGCCCGGATTTGATCGCTTGCCAAGGTTTGGGAGAAAGTGGCTCCGGCTGCGATTGTCTGCGGTGTGCTGGATGCCACGACGCGATTGTCTCCATCCAATATCGCTATCGTCCAGCCCGGCGGGAGGCTTTCCGTCGAAATCAGCCCCATCAAATCGCGGGCATTCTGCGTCATGATCAGCGCGTCACCCGCAGCAGAGAGTGCTGATGGCAATGGGCGCATGACGTTAAAGACCCATTCCTTGCTGGTATTGCCATAAAAGATGTTGGACACCACGGTCCTGCGTCCGGAAATGACGTCTGAAAGCTTGATCGCGGGCGGCACATTCCCGAGGGGCTGGTCGAGCGGCACGCGGCTGTTTAATCGCTGTTTGCCGTCGGCGGTTGCGATGATGACGTATAGACCTTGCTTTTGGAGGCTATCACTCACACGCTTGTGAAACGCCGCGAGGTCTCCATCCTCCAGCTCTGGAAACTGCGAGAGCAGATTGAGGGAGGTTGCCATTTCCTGCAGACGGCGGTCGATGTTGCGGCTGACCGCACGCGCATCTTCCATGGCCTCCCTTTGAAGGTCGCCCCGTTCGTCTGCCTCCAGCTTCAACATCAAATAGCCGACGAATATAATCAATGGCAGCGTGATAACCGTTGTCATAACAACGAGATAGACACTAATAGGCGCGGTTGGAAAAAAACCGGCAAGGCGCTGTCGTAGTCTCGGTATGATATTGTTCTGCATTGTCTCGCGGGTTTTTACCGGTGCTCAAATCATATTGGCATACCACAGAATGGCTCAAGCCTCGGTCCTTCGCAATCCCATAATGTGCCCGTTTATCCGCCACTTCTGATAGCCATTTGTGCCTTCAGGTGCCTAAAAAAACATCGGAACCAATTTCCTTCCTGCGCCGTTTGCAAATCAACAGGCTCACACAGAAACGGATTTACCGTCGGGAGCCAGTTGAAATTGACACCACAAGGAAGGTACGAAATGAAAAAGACACTCACCATGATCGCCACAGCCGCTCTCTTGGGTTCCACAACATTCGCACCAATTGCTATGGCACAGGCCACAGCGCAGCCCGCACCAGCGGCTCCAAGTGCGACTGCCCCGGCAACGACAGCATCGCCAGCTCCCTCGGCATCCACGGGTGGTGCATATCTGACGGAGCAGGCTGCAACGCAGATCAGCGCCAATGATTATATCGGCAATGCAGTCTACACCTCGACCGATGAAAGCATCGGTAGCGTGACCAACCTCATTCTCCAGGAAAATGGCGGCATCGTCGCAGCCGTTGTGGGCGTCGGCGGGTTCCTGGGCATCGGTGCCAAAGACGTCGCCGTTCCCATGGACAAGCTGACCGTTACGCGTGATGCGGCAAATGGCACAGTGCGTCTGACAACGACTGAGACCGCAGAGTCTCTCAAGGCTGCTCCCGAATTCGTCACGATGAAGGATAAGAAGGCCGCTGAAGGTTCTGCCGCACCAGCAACAAATTCCACGACGGGCGGCGCAACGACCACTGCGCCCAAGCCATAATACGGTTACCTGGGAGAGGAGCTATGAGAGTGGTCTCATAGCGGAAACACCGGTCCATTTGGACCGGTGTTTTTTTGTTTAGATGCTGGCGTTTCGTGACGAGTGCCAACGCCAAGCCGAGCGGATGATATCAGTCAGCGTATATTGCGGCTCCCAACCCAGGACTTCCCGTGCCTTGTCGTTGTTGGCAACGAGAGTGGTGGAATCGCCTTCGCGGCGGTCCGCATATTCTACGGGGAAGGGGCGGCCCGAGACTTCGGAAATCGTGTCGAGCAATTCCTTGACTGTCGTCCCGGTGCCGCTGCCGAGATTGAGTTCGACTGTCTCGCCACCATTCAGCAGATAATCGACGGCACGAACATGGGCATCGGCCAAATCCAGAATGTGGATATAGTCACGCACACAGGTGCCATCTCTCGTGTCGTAATCCGTGCCGAACACTTTGAAGCCTTCGCGACGTCCCAATGCAGCCTCGATGGCAAGCGGAATGGCGTGGGTCTCAGGCTTGTGCCACTCACCGATACGCCCCTCGAAGTCAGCGCCGGCCGCGTTGAAATAACGCAGCATCACAGATTTCAGACCTTTATAGGTGCTGTAGTCCTTCAGTGCCTGTTCCACCACCCATTTGGTGCGGCCATATGGATTGATGGGAGCCTGTGGGTGAGTTTCGTCCAGGGGCACGCGTTCCGGCAGGCCGTAGGTTGCGCAAGTGGAGGAGAAAACAAAGGCTTTGACGCCAGCGTCCATGGTCGCAGACAAGAGTGTCAGCGCGCCGGTGACATTGTTATCGTAAAAAGCGACGGGATTTTTGACCGATTCGCCGACTTCGATCAGCGCTGCAAAATGCAGTACAGCTTCCGGCTGATGTTTCGCGAAGACTTCGTCCAGCCGCTTACGGTCGCGAATGTCGCCCTGTTCGAAGGGCCCCCAACGCACGAATTCTTCGTGGCCATTGGAAAGATTGTCGAAAACGACGGGTTCATATCCGCGTTCGGCCAATAACAGGCAGGTATGGGAACCGATATATCCGGCACCGCCGACAACAAGGACTTTCTTCCGCATCCAACATTCTCTCCGTTAAAAGACGTGTTGGCAAACTGCCTAACATTTTGTCGGCAGAAGGGCAGCGGGAATTTGTTGCGGATGAAAAAGAAAGCCGCCTTCTGGTTGAGGCGGCTTTCGGTATTGGGTTACTTCTTTTTCAGGATCGTCGTTCGCGTGGCAACATAACCTAGCGCAATCGCCGCCAGTAATGTCACGTATGGCCGCGTCTGAAGGACACTCGAGGCCATGGTCTGCGCGGCAATCGGTGCAGCCGCCAACGGCAAAACAGGTCTCATTGCATACCGTCTTGGTCTGCGAGCGATCGCAAGGCTGACGAGCATGATAACGCCGAGCAGAAATGCGATCCCTGCAATCACCAGAGCCGCAGGACCGGCACCCAGTTCTTTTGCCAAATAGATCGAGCCACCGATAATGGCTGCGATGAAAGCGATGGCAAAGAAGATGCCCGCCAAGGTCCACAATAATAGAGTGGACTTGATACGGCGGGTCACTAACTGGCCCTCGCGCTGGGTGTCACCAAGATAAAGCAGCAGCGTTTGAAGCATGTTGCTGCCTTATTTACGGGTGACGAGAGCGAGAAGGAAACCTGCCGCGACAGCGATACCCAACGACTGAAGCGGGTTCTTCTGTACCTGATAGGTGAGGTTGTCGTTGATGGACTGGATTTCGTTGCGCACGGTTTCGACGGTTTCTTCGCCAGCGGCGTAAGCGTCATCTGCAACACGTGAAGCACGGGCCTTGACCTCATGCGAAACGCCAGCTCCCAGCGCCTTTACGCTACCAGCGAGATTTGCCAGGTCTTCGCGCAACTGTGCGAGCTGCGCAGATACTTCTGCTGCATCGCCGCTTTCAAGAGTTTCACGCACTTTGTCTTCCACGTTACGAACCGTCGCCATGATTTTTCCTTTGCTGAAATGATGTCCAAACGCCGTGTCTACGGCTCACGCGTAAGTTCAAAACGTGCCGCTCGGGGTTTGGTTCCGCTGTTTGCGCGGCCAGACATAAAAAACAGCCTCAGTGCAGAATCTGTGCTGCGGGTTTGTTTTCCTGTCACAAGCATCATATAAGGCCCGTCTCAAGACGCGACCTTCTCCCATCCACGACAAGATGTGACCGACAAATGCTGCAAACGCCATATTACCTGATCGACAAGACGAAGCTTCTCCGCAACATGGAGAAGATTGCCTATGTGCGCGAAAAATCCGGTGCCAAGGCTCTCTTGGCGCTGAAGTGTTTCGCAACATGGTCCGTGTTCGATTTCATGTCGCAATATATGGATGGTACGACATCGTCTTCGCTCTACGAAGTGCGCCTGGGTCGCGAGAAATTCGGCGGTGAAACGCATGCCTATAGCGTTGCCTATGCCGATTACGAGATTGACGAGGTCATCTCGAACGCTGACAAGATCATCTTCAATTCCATCGGTCAGCTGGAACGCTTCGCCGACAAGGCGTCTGGCATCACGCGCGGGCTGCGCCTCAACCCGCAGGTCTCCTCTTCTACCTTCGATATCGCCGACCCGGCGCGCCCGTTCAGCCGTTTGGGCGAGTGGGATGTTGCAAAGGTCGAAAAGGTCATGGACCGCATTTCCGGCTTCATGATTCACAACAACTGTGAAAATGGCGATTTCGATCTGTTCGACAGCATGTTGTCGCAGATCGAGGACAAGTTCGGCACGCTTCTGGCGCGTGTAGAATGGGTCAGCCTCGGTGGCGGCATTCACTTTACCGGGGACAATTACCCGCTCGACCAGTTCTGCGATCGTCTCAAGGAATTCTCTGAAAAATACGGCGTTCAGGTCTATCTGGAACCCGGTGAAGCCTCTATCACCAAGAGCACGACGTTGGAAACAACGGTTCTCGATACGTTGTTCAACGGCAAGAACCTTGCAATCGTCGACAGCTCGATTGAGGCGCATTTGCTGGATTTGCTGATTTATCGCGAAACCGCCAAGGTATCGCCCAATGAGGGTGATCATTCCTATATGGTCTGCGGCAAGTCCTGCCTTGCCGGCGACGTGTTTGGCGAGTTTCGTTTCGAAAATGAATTGAAGGTGGGTGACCGCGTCTCCTTCCAGGACACGGCCGGTTACACCATGGTCAAGAAAAACTGGTTCAATGGCGTCAAAATGCCGACCATTGCCATCAAGGAACTGGACGGTTCAATTCGTGCCGTCCGTGAATTTGGCTTCGCCGATTTCGAGCAGAGCCTGTCTTAAAGCACTCAAACACACTCATCCCTGCGGGGATAAAGGGGGCATCACCTGAAATGAAGAAGAACGTTCTCATCATCGGCGCCGGTGGCGTGGCACAGGTCGTGGCGCATAAATGCGCCCAGAACAGCGATGTATTGGGAGACATTCATATTGCGTCACGCACTGTCGAAAAGTGCCGCAAGATTGTCGAGTCCGTACGCGAAAAGAAGAGCCTCAAGACAGACGTCAAACTTGAGGCCCATGCGCTTGACGCGATGGATATCGAAGCAACGAAAGCATTAATCGCAAAAACCGGCGTTCAGATCGTCATCAATGTCGGTTCGGCTTTCGTCAACATGTCCGTTCTTCGCGCCTGCATGGATGCAGGTGTTGCCTATATGGATACCGCCATTCACGAAGATCCGACCAAGATCTGCGAAAATCCACCTTGGTATGGAAACTACGAGTGGCAGCGCGCGGCCGAGTGCAAGGAAAAGGGCGTTACCGCCATTCTCGGCGTCGGCTTCGATCCGGGTGTCGTCAACGCCTATGCGCGTTTGGCCAAGGATGAGTATTTCGACAAGGTCACCTCGGTCGATATCGTCGATATCAATGCCGGCAGCCATGGCCGCTGGTTTTCGACCAACTTCGATCCGGAAATCAACTTCCGTGAATTTACCGGCGTCGTCTATTCCTGGCAGAACAACCAGTGGCAGACGAACGAGATGTTCGAAGTCGGTCAGGAATTCGACCTGCCGGTCGTCGGCAAGCAGAAGGCCTATATGACCGGCCACGACGAAGTCCATTCGCTTTCCAAGAACATGGATGGCGCAGACGTGCGTTTCTGGATGGGCTTCGGTGACCACTACATCAACGTCTTCACCGTGTTGAAGAACCTTGGCCTGCTCTCCGAAAAGCCGGTCAAGACCGCCGAAGGTCTGGAAGTCGTGCCGCTGAAACTGGTCAAGGCCGTGCTACCCGATCCGTCTTCGCTGGCACCTGATTATGTCGGCAAGACCTGCATAGGCGATGTCGTGAAGGGCATCAAGGATGGCAAAGAGCGTGAAGTCTTCATCTACAACGTGGCCGACCATAAGGACGCCTACAATGAAGTCGGCTCTCAGGGCATTTCCTATACCGCTGGCGTTCCGCCAGTTGCTGCGGCCATGCTGATCGCCACCGGCGAATGGGATGTGAAGCAGATGGCAAACGTGGAAGAGCTGCCGCCGCAGCCATTCCTCAATATTCTCAACAAAATCGGCCTGCCAAGCCGCATCAAGGATGAGAACGGCGACCGCGCCCTGACATTCTGAACCGCCGATAAATGACAGCGAAAAGCCCCGCATGCCGGGGCTTTTTATTGACCTGACCTTGCTTGGGGTGGTCGGTTTATTTCTTGCCGTTCTTGCGTGCAGACACCTTGGGTTTCGCTGCTTCCTGGGCAGCGATGTCTTTCACGTCTGATTTTTTGCGGGTCGCGGGCTTTGTGGCCCGGGTATTTTCGAGCAGCGCATATTCGTGTTTGGCCTGTTCCCAGTGATCGGCGTCCCGTCCATGCGGATGCCCCTCGCTTTCCCACAGGGTGTAGGCACGTTTACTAATCCATTCTTGCGATGAAACCTGCATATTGATCTCCTGTTACGACGTCATCGCCCGAAAAGGGCTGTCTGTGTGGTCCGGCTGGAACGCTGGACAGGAATTGGTGCCGGTATTTTACCAAGTCATTACATGCCACGATTCGCGAAAGCGTCAAGTGAAATTGCTGCACCGCAAAACGCTATGGTTGTTCCTTTTTCGAGTGATATCAACGCTTGGGAAAAGGCCATGTTTCACGTCGCAGTGATAAATGTTGCGTGATGTTGCCGAGACCTTCACACTGTACAAGGATGCACTGTGACTGAGGAGGCATGATGCAGAACGGTTCCGTGACGGATGAAATTCTTATCGAGAAAAATGGCAGTGTCGGCCTTATCCGCCTGAACAGACCCAAAGCCATCAACAGCCTCAACGAAGCCATGGTTTCCGGCATGAAAGCCGGATTGGACCTCTTTGCCCGCGACCCGGATGTGACAAGTGTCGTCCTGTGCGGAGAGGGAGAACGCGGTCTTTGCGCCGGTGGAGATGTGCGCCTGATCTATCAGGCGCGATCCGACGATGAGGCTGGCCGCACGCGTTTCTGGCGTGAGGAGTTTCCACTGAATGAGCGGATTTCCCATTATCCGAAACCCTATATCGCTTTTATGGATGGCATCGTCATGGGCGGCGGCGTCGGCATTTCCGCCCACGGCCGATATCGTATTGTGACCGAGCGAACCCGGCTCGCCATGCCGGAAACCGCCATCGGTTATTTCCCGGATGTGGGTGCAACATGGTTGCTTCCCAAAGCACCGGGTGAAACCGGAACATGGTTGGGCCTGACGGGCCGTGAAGTTGGTGCGGCCGATGCGATATATGCGGGCCTTGCAGATTATCACATTCTCTCGCGCCGACTGCCTGAACTGGTGCATGAATTGGCGCAAACCTCTTTCGCTGCCGATGTCGGAGCCGTCATCGAGACGTTTTCGGTGAGGCCGGAAACCCCTGCTGTTCTCGCTGCCAACAGCGACGCAATCGACGCTGCATTCCGCTTCAACACGGTTGAGGAGATCATTGCTGCACTTGCGGCAGATGACGATGATTTCGCCAGGGAAACGCTCACTATCCTGCAATCGAGGTCTCCGACCAGCCTGAAATTGACCTTGCGGCTTTTGCGTGCAGGACGGCAAAGTTCCGGGCTGATCGAATGTCTGGAGCGGGAGTTTGCCGCAGGCTGCGAAGTGCTGCGCAATCATGATTTCTACGAGGGCGTACGCGCCGCACTCGTCGATAAGGATCGCAATCCCAAATGGCATCCGGACACGCTTGGCGACGTGACGGAGGAAGATTTGGATCGGTATTTCGTTTCCGTCAAGCCGCCGCTGTTTCGCGACCATCGCCTCTGACACCATCTTCGCGAACATGCGTTCGAATTTTACTGGCCATGCAGTAAAACATTCTAAGTTCGACTTGAGATGGAGAGGCTAATTCCTCGCGGCAGCCAGCAGGTTTACGTATCTTGCCGGTACAATTTTATGCTGTGGGGAATTCCATGAAACGGATCATGTTAATCGGTGCTGCCATTGCAGCACTTCTGTCAACCTCTGCCTTTGCGCAAGAGCCAAAAACGCTTCTCAACGCGTCCTACGACGTGGCGCGTGAAGTGTTTGCCGCTGAAAACGAAGCCTTCATCAAGGCGCATCCGGGCGTGACCATCGACCAGTCGCATGCGGGAACCTCCAAGCAGGCGCGCGCCATCGTTGAAGGTCTCGAGGCCGACGTCGTAACCTTCAATCAGGTCACTGACATTGATTTTCTGGTCAAGCAGGGCTTCGTTTCCGCCGATTGGCAGAAGAATTTCGCCAATGATGCGTCGCCCTTTTATTCCTTCCCATCCTTCCTCGTTCGCGCTGGAAACCCCAAGAATATCAAGGATTGGGACGATCTTGTCAGGGATGATGTGAAGCTGGTTTTCCCGAACCCGAAAACCTCAGGCAACGCCCGCTACACCTATCTGGCCGCGACTGCTTACGCGAAGGAAAAGTTCAATAGCGATGACGCCAAGGTTCAGGACTTCATTAAGAAAATCTTCGCCAACACGCCTGTCTTCGACACCGGAGGCCGTGCCGCAACGACGACCTTTGTCGAGCGTGAAGTCGGTGACGTGCTGATCACCTTCGAGGCTGAAACACGCGGCATTGCCAAGCAATATGGCAAGGACAAGGTCGAAAGCGTCGTTCCTTCGGTAAGCCTTCTGTCAGAGTTCCCGGTTGCCGTGGTAGACAAGGTTGTCGATAAGCGCGGTTCGCGTGAACTGGCAAAGACCTATCTTGATTTCCTCTACACCGAGGAAGGCCAGCGCATTGCTGCCCAGTTCGGCCACCGCGTTCACAATGAAAAGGTCGCCGCCGAGTTCAAGGACCAGTTCCCACAAATCCGCCTCGTCAACGTCAACGACGTGTTCGGCGGCTGGGATAAAATCCAGAAAGAACACTTCGCATCCGGTGCCGTGCTTGATACGCTTTACGGCAACCGCTAATCGCTGATTGGTTGAGATGACATCGACCCGGTGGGCCTCCCGCCGGGTCTCTCTTGCATGATGGGGGACGGTTTTGAAACGCAATGTTTTGCCGGGGCTGCGCTTGTCGCTTGGCGTGACCCTGCTTTATGTCGGCATCATTGTCGTCCTGCCACTGGCTGCCCTTGTCTTCAAGGCGGCGAGCGTTGGTCCTGCTGAATATTGGGCGATCATTTCCTCGCCACGCGCCGTCGCCAGCTACCGCGTCACCGTGCTCTGCGCCCTTGTCGCCACGCTGTTCAACGTCGTCTTCGGTCTCGCGCTCGCCTGGGTGCTCACCCGCTACCGTTTCCCCGGCTGGCGTCTGGTCGATGCCATTGTCGATCTTCCCTTCGCGCTGCCCACGGCTGTCGCCGGTATTGCGCTCACCGCACTTTTCGCGGGCAATGGCTGGTTCGGCTCGATCCTCGCCCATGCCGGTATCAAGGTTGCCTATACGCCACTCGGCATCATCATCGCCATGGCCTTTACCAGCCTGCCTTTCATCGTGCGCACGGTGCAACCGGTGTTGGAGGATTTGGACCCGGCCCTGGAGGAAGCAGCGCAATCTTTGGGCGGCTCGGATTTCGAGATTTTCCGTAAGGTGATTTTGCCTTTGCTGACGCCTGCCATTCTCGCGGGCCTGTCGCTGTCCTTTGCCCGCAGCCTTGGTGAATTCGGCGCGATCATCTTTATCGCTGGCAACCAGCCGTTTTCGACGGAGATCACCTCGCTCCTCGTCTTCATCCGGCTGGAGGAATATGATTATCAGGCCGCAGCCGCCATCGCTTCCGTGCTGCTGATTACGGCCTTCGTCATGCTGGCTGTCACCAATTACCTTCAGACACGCGCCCTGCGCTACACGGTGAGGAGCTAGCCGATGAGTGCTCATGCCTCCCGTCGTAAGCCGCCACGCGTGGGTGACGCCCCTTGGGTGCGCCGCTCGCTGATTGCGTTCGTACTGGTGATCGGTGCCTTGCTCGTCGTCGCGCCGCTGCTCATCATCGGCGTCGAAGCCTTCTCTCAGGGGTGGAAGACCTATACGGCCACCATCAATCACCCCGATACGCGCCACGCCATCATGCTGACGGTCATCACGGCGTTGATCGCGGTACCGGTCAACACTGCCTTCGGCATTGCCGCCGCGTGGGCGATTACGAAATTCGATTTCCGAGGCCGTCGCTTTCTGCTGGTCCTCATCGAGATACCCTTCTCCATCTCGCCCATCGTGGCGGGTGTGGCCTATCTGTTCGTTTACGGCCTGCAAGGTCTGCTCGGCCCATTCTTCGCTGCTTACGATATCAAGGTGCTGTTTGCCCTGCCGGGCATCGTCATCGCCTCCATGTTCGTCACGGCACCCTTCGTCGCGCGCGAACTGATCCCGCTGATGCAGGCGCAAGGGCGTGATCTGGAGGAGGCGGCCACCTCGCTCGGCGCATCCGGCTGGCGCACCTTCTGGTCGGTTACGCTGCCCAATATCAAATGGGCGCTGCTTTACGGCGTCGTGCTGTGCAATGCGCGCGTGATGGGGGAGTTCGGCGCGGTATCGATCGTATCAGGCAATATTCGCGGCCAGACCAATACGCTGCCTTTGCATATCGAACTGCTCTACCACGATTATCAGGCCGCAGGCGCTTTCGCCTCGGCATCCATTCTCGCGGCTCTCGCCGTCGTCACCATCATTGCCAAGGTCGCGCTGGAAAAGCGCGGGGCAGGGCGTGGAGCCAAGAAAACCGCTGCCATTTCGGAGACAACTGCATGAAAATCCGCCTCGAAAACGTGGTGAAGACCTTCGATAATTTTCGTGCAGTGCGGGATGTGTCGCTGGATATCGAAAGCGGTGAACTGCTGGCGCTGCTCGGCCCTTCCGGCTCCGGCAAGACGACGATCCTGCGCATGGTCGCAGGTCTGGAATATACCGATGGCGGCCAGATTTATTTTGGGGATGAGGACGCCACCAATATTCCAGTACGTGACCGTGGCGTCGGCTTCGTGTTCCAGCATTATGCGCTCTTCCCGCATATGACGCTGCACGAGAACATCGCCTTCGGCATGAAAGTCTCCAGGGTCAAGCGCGACAAGGCGGCCATCGATGCGCGGGTGGATGACCTGCTGCGGCTGGTGAAGCTGGATGGTCTGGGCGAACGGTTCCCGGCGCAAATCTCCGGCGGCCAGCGCCAGCGTGTGGCACTGGCGCGTGCGCTCTCGGTCGATCCCAAGGTTCTGCTGCTGGATGAACCCTTCGGCGCGCTGGACGCCAATGTGCGACGTGATCTGCGCCGCTGGCTGCGCGAAATCCACAACGAACTCGGTATCACCACCATCTTCGTCACCCATGATCAGGAAGAAGCGCTTGATCTCGCCGACCGCGTGGTCATCCTCAATCAGGGTGAAATCGTGCAGCAAGGCACGCCCAAAGAGGTTTGCCGCCAGCCCAACTCCTCCTTCGTCATGCGTTTTCTGGGCGATGCCAACCGCATTTCCGGCACGGCGCGTTCAGGTAAGGTTTTCGTCGGCTCAGCCGAAGTCCCCTTCGCCTATGGTCAGGCAGACGGCCCGGTCGATATCTACGCCCGGCCCAATGATCTGGAATGGGAAGACCTGCATGATGGCATTCCGGCCCAAGTAACCCGCGTGCTGGACCGCGCAGGTGATCGCCGCGTGATTGCCTCGACCACAGAGGGCGACCTTCTGGAATTCGACGTCTCCCCGGAAACCGCCGTCGAGGCAGGCGACCGCGGCCATATCGTCATCCGCCGCGCCAAGATTTTCCCTGCGGGTTAAACGCTGAGCTCAAACGTCGTTTCGGCCAGCGCCTCGCCATTCACCATCAGCTGTATCAGGTGCAGGCCGGGATAATGCTTGCGGGTGGTGAAATCGCGGATGGCGCGGCTGATGGACAGCGTGCAGCCTTCGCCCGGTTGAAGGCTCAACTCTTTCCATTTGAAAATCTTGAGCGAGGTGCCGCCGCCCTTCTTCACGTAGTGAACGGCGTAATCGATGACCAGCTTTTGGGGCTTTTCGGATGTCGAGCGAAGCGATGCCGAAATCCGCACATTGCCGCCCAGCGGCAGGGCGTCCGGCGTTACCTGAAATGCCTCTATCGCAATATCCGCTTTCTCGTGTGCGCCAAGATGTGCCAGCGCCGAGGCATCGCCCTTTTTCACGAGGGTTCGCAGAGCCTTCCGGATGATCCATGCGGTGTGTTTGTTCTCCTTCGGCCAAGTGGAGATGCGCTCAAGAACCCATTGCGGATTGTCCTTGGTGATATCGTTCAGATGGTTGGCCACGGATTTGCGCACATAGAGCGCGTCATCGCTCTTGAGGTTTTCCATAATATTAGCAACCGGCGAGGGATCATCGATCAGCGCCTTGATCTGGAACGACCATGGCAGACGCGGGCGGCAACCTTCGCTGGCCAATCGGCGCACGTGCTCGTTTTCATCTCGCGACCATTCCTCCATCGTCGCCAGCGCGCGGGGCATGTCGGCGAGGATGAAGTGACGGATGGCGAATTCCGATGAGCCAAAGCGCGTGAAAAATTTAAGCGCTGCCATGGACTTATCGAAATGCTCCAAGCCGTAGAGTGCCACGTATTCCGACAGGGAAATCGAGGCAAAGCCGTGGTTGATGCGCGGCGCAAGTGCGGTGAGGACTTCGAGGTTGCGAGCGTAATCGCCGGGCAGCATGGCGTGAAGGCTGGTTGCCACCTGGCGCATGCGCTGCATAATGCCGAGTGTATCGAGATCGGTCTCTGCCAGTGCCAGAAACGCCTCTTCATCGAAGGGCGGATAAACGGCTTTCGTTTCGGCGGCGATGAATTGCAGACGGTCGCGGTTGAAGATTTCCTTCAATGCCGGTGCCGCCGTGTCGCTTGCCTCTGCCATCTAATTCCCTCGTCGTTCCTTCTTTGTTCTTAATGGCGAGTGCGCAATTTTGCAAATGAAAAGCCCGGTGTCGCAAAACACCGGGCTTTAAACTTCAGTTCAAATCAGCCGGATATCAGTTCATCTGGCTCACGAAGCGTGTTTCCAGATAGGCACCGACGGCCTCCGAACCACCTTCCGTGCCGTAGCCCGAGTCCTTGATGCCGCCGAAGGGTACTTCTGGCAGAGCAAGGCCGTTGTGGTTGATGGTCAGCATGCCAGCTTCGACCTGACGGCCAAGTTCGTGCGCCGTCTTGACCGAGCCGGTGAATGCAAAGGATGCCAGGCCGAAGGGCAGGCGGTTTGCTTCCGAGATCGCGTCATCGAAGGACTTGAACGTGTTGACGATGGCAACCGGGCCAAACGGCTCGTCGTTCATGATCTTGGCAGATGTCGGGACGTTGGCCAGCACGGTCGGTTCGAAGAAGTTGCCCTTGTTGCCGATGCGCTTGCCGCCGGTCTTGAGTTCCGCGCCGTTGGAAACGGCATCCTGAATAAGGGCTTCCATCGCCGGGATGCGGCGCTCATTGGCGAGCGGCCCCATGGTGATGCCATCTTCCAGGCCGTTGCCGACCTTAACGGCCTCAGCGGCTTTGACGAAACCGTCGAGGAACTGGCTGGCAACGCCTTCCTGCACGAGGAAACGTGTCGGTGCGACGCAGACCTGACCGGCATTGCGGAACTTCGACATCGCCATGATTTCGACGGCCTTTTCGATATTGGCATCATCGAAAATCATGACAGGGGCGTGGCCGCCAAGTTCCATCGTGGCGCGCTTCATGTGCTTGCCGGCCAGGGCAGCGAGATGCTTGCCGATCGGCGTGGAGCCGGTAAAGGAAATCTTGCGGATGACCGGATGCGGAATGAGATATTCGGAAATTTCCGAAGGCACGCCATAGACGAGATTGACGACGCCAGCGGGAACGCCTGCATCAACGAAGGCGCGGATGAGTTCGGCAGGTGATGCCGGTGTTTCCTCGGGAGCCTTGACGATGATGGAGCAGCCAGCAGCGAGCGCTGCGGACAGCTTGCGCACGATCTGGTTGATCGGGAAGTTCCAAGGCGTAAAGGCTGCAACGGGACCGACGGGAACCTTGATGGCCAGCTGCGAAACGCCGGTGGCGCGGGCAGGGATGACCTGGCCGTAGGTGCGGCGTGCTTCTTCGGCAAACCAGTCGATGGTATCGGCAGCGCCCATGACTTCCATGGCAGACTGCGCCAATGGCTTGCCCTGTTCGCGGGTCATCAGCCAGGCAATCGTGTCCTTGCGCTCGCGCAGCAGGTCAGCCGCCTTGCGCATGATCTTGGAGCGCTCATAGGCGGATGTTTCGCGCCAGACCTTGAAGCCCTTGTCGGCAGCGTCCAACGCCAGATCGAGATCAGCCTTTTCCGCATGGGCGATCTGGCCGAGGATTTCGTCGGTTGCCGGATCGGATACGGCAATGGTCTTGCCGGACAAGGCGTCGCGCCATTCGCCGTTGATGAGGAGCTTGACGTTGGGATAGCTGTGCATGTGAAATACCTTCGTGACTTTACCGACCGGCACGGTGCCGATGCTTGGCGTTTAACTGAGGTCTCGGAATTTACCGGTGCTGCATGACATGTCTTCCGTGGCGGGACAATCGAATGCAGCGATACCGGATATGGCAAATGGATTTGCCAGAGACGATGATGACATCTCTATATTAATTCGTGCGGCGGCGGTTTCAACCGGTCAGCGCATTAAAAAGTATTATTTATTTCGCATCGCAGCAAAAACCGGCGGCATGGCACCGCCGGTTGCTTGATCGTTCAATCTCAGAAAAACGCCTGAATGCCGGTCTGGGCGCGGCCGAGGATCAGCGCGTGCACATCATGCGTTCCCTCATAGGTGTTGACCGTTTCCAGGTTCTGCGCATGGCGCATGACGTGATATTCGATCTGAATGCCGTTGCCGCCATGCATGTCGCGGGCCTGACGAGCAATATCCAGCGCCTTGCCGCAATTGTTGCGCTTGACGATGGAGATCATCTCAGGTGCCATCTTGTGGTCATCGAACAGACGACCGACGCGAAGCGAGGCCTGAAGGCCGAGCGTGATTTCCGTCTGCATGTCGGCCAGCTTCTTTTGGTAAAGTTGCATGCCGGCCAGCGGCTTGCCGAACTGCTTGCGGTCCATGCCATATTGGTGGGCGCGGAACCAGCAGTCTTCGGCGGCACCCAGCACACCCCAGGAAATGCCGTAGCGGGCGCGGTTGAGGCAACCGAACGGACCCTTGAGACCGGAGACACCAGGCAGCAACGCATCTTCGCCCACTTCGACGCCGTCCATGACGATCTCGCCGGTGATGGAGGCGCGCAGCGACAGCTTGCCACCGATCTTTGGTGCGGACAGACCCTTCATGCCTTTTTCCAGCACGAAGCCGCGGATCTGGTTGTCATGCGCTTCAGATTTTGCCCAGACGACGAAAACATCGGCAATCGGCGAATTGGAAATCCACATCTTGGAGCCGCGCAGGCGATATCCACCCTCGATCTTTTCGGCACGCGTCTTCATGCCGTTCGGGTCGGAACCCGCATCCGGCTCGGTCAGGCCGAAGCAGCCGATCAGCTCGCCGGAGACGAGGCCGGGCAGATACTTGTCCTTCTGCTCTTCCGAGCCATAGGCAAAGATCGGGTAGATGACGAGCGAGGACTGCACGCTCATCATCGAGCGATAACCGCTGTCGATGCGCTCGACTTCACGTGCGACGAGGCCGTAAGCGACATAGCTAGCTTCGGCAGCACCGTATTTCTCGGGAAGCGTCACACCCAGAAGGCCGGTCTGGCCCATCAGGCGGAACAGCTCAGGCTCTGAAGTTTCGGACAAATAAGCTTCGTTGATGCGCGGCAGAAGCTCCGATTGGGCAAAGGCCGCTGCCGTATCGCGGATCATCCGCTCGTCTTCGGTCAGTTGGTCCTCGAGAAGAAACGGGTCCTGCCAATTGAATGCTGTGCGTTCGCTCACGGTAAATCTCCAAAATTGCTGAGCCGATTATTGGCATTTGGTAGCGTCGCGGCAAGCCATGTTTACTCATTTTGCTATTACCGATAGGAATGCGCCATGACCTCGCTCAGCCGCAAACTTCTGCCCTCCACCAGCGCTCTCGCCGCCTTTGATTCCGTGGCGCGGCTGGGCAGTTTTTCGCTGGCCGCAGACGAGCTTTCGTTAACGCAAGGAGCCATCAGCCGGCAGGTTCTGTCGTTGGAAGAACAGCTTGGCGTGCGGCTGTTCGATCGTGGCGCGCGCGGTGTTTCGCTGACCGCCGAGGGTCAGACCTATGCCAAGGCCATCGGCACGGCGCTGGGCGATATCCGCTCCGCATCCTTGCA
Organism: Agrobacterium rosae; assembly: GCF_002915175.1. GTDB lineage: Bacteria > Pseudomonadota > Alphaproteobacteria > Rhizobiales > Rhizobiaceae > Agrobacterium > Agrobacterium rosae. Next base: position 82,288 of record NZ_NXEJ01000002.1, read on the forward strand.
GATTATGACCAAAACGCATGGCAGCACGCTGAACCTCGCCATGCTGCCCACCTTTGGCACGCGCTGGCTGTTGCCGCGCATTCCCAAATTCGTGGCAGCGCACCCGGAAATCACGCTCAATTTCGCCACCCGCATCGGCCAGTTCGATTTCGAAAAGGAAGGCCTCGATATGGCCATCCATATTGGCCAGCCGGATTGGCCGGCGGCGGAAAGCACGTTTCTGATGGATGAGATGGTGGCACCGGTGTGCAGCCCATCCTTTCTCGCGCAGCACCCCATCGCCAAGGCGCAGGATATCTCGACCCTGCCGCTGCTGCATATGGCGTCCAGACCCGGCGCGTGGGACCACTGGTTTCAGAGCCTTGGGCTTGGCGCACAGAATGCACCCGCCATGCGGTTCGAACAGTTCTCCAGCGTGGCGCAGGGCTGCATCGCCGGGCTGGGTGTGGCGTTGATGCCGCTGTTTTTGATCGATATCGAACTCAAGGCCGGGCAACTGGTTCCGGCCTTCGATCATCAGGTCAAAAGCCCCAGTTCCTATTATGCCGTGGCTCCGCTTTCGCGCATCAACCATGCGCCCGTGGTGCTGTTCAAGCAGTGGCTTCTGGCTGAGGTCGAGGCGTTTCGCACGAGGGGTTGATAATAATTTCTCCCTTGTTTTCGCCACTTAGAGTTTTCCCGCAGAAATTCACCCGTTGCCGACTCGACAAAAACGCACTTTCGAATTACGCTGATTAAACGTTTAATCACGCGGATGGATAAGCCATGACCTCTGGTCGTGCAGGCGCAAATCTGACGGCAATCGCCTCGGCACTCGGTGTGTCTGCGGCGACGGTCTCCAATGCGCTTTCCGGCAAGGGTCGCGTCTCCGCAGAACTCTCAGACAAGATACGCCTGAAGGCTGCAGAACTGGGCTATGTGCCCAGCATCGCCGGTCGTGCCCTGCGTACCGGCAAAAGCGGCGTTCTGGGTCTGGTGTTGCCGGATATCGCCAATCCGCTGTTTCCGCAGATCGCCCAGGCCATCGAAAAGGCAGCTGACGATGCCGGTTACGGCGTTCTGATTGCAGACTCTCATGGCGATGTCGCCAAGCAGACACAAGCGATCAACCGCCTCATCGAACGCGGCGTCGAAGGTATGGTCATCGTGCCCCGTCGCGGTACGCGCATCGGCAATGTCGATTGCCCCGTGGCCGTCATCGATTCACCTTCCACCCCTGGAAATACGGTGTCCGCCGATCATTGGGACGGTGGCGTTCAGATCGGTCGGCATCTGGCGGAACTGGGTCACGACAGAGTGGTCATCATCGGCAACAATCCGGATTCCAACGTTCAGAATGACCGCGTTGGGGGAATCAGGTCTGGGCTTGGCAGTGCTGCGCGGACGGAGACGCTGTGGATTGCGTCTGTGGAAAAACAGGGTGGGGCAGGGTGTCCCTTGGGTGTCGCGCAGAAGGTAGCGCAGGGCTTTACCGCTTTTGCGGCGGTTTCCGATCTTCACGCGCTGCGCGTTCTGACCGAATTGCAGCGTGATGGCGTGACCGTGCCGGAACAGGCCAGCGTGACAGGCTTTGACGATCTTATCTGGGCACCTGTCGTCACGCCGGCGCTGACCACCATTCGCATGGATATGGCGCGTGTCGCGGATCTCGCCGTTACAGCACTGGTGCGCAGCATCGATGCCGAAGACCGCCCCGTTTCGGGAGGCGTCGTCGCCGATGTCTCGAAAGTCGCAATGCAGCTCATCATCAGAAGCTCTTGCGGCCCAAATCATAACAAGCAGACAGCCAACAAAACCTCGACAGCAGGAGAACTCACATCATGAAGAAGATCATTCTGGCATCCGGAACGGCGCTGATGCTGTCCATGGGTGCCGCGCAGGCGCAGGACAAGACACTGACGATTTCCGTCTATGCCTTCGCGCAGGACGAATTCAAGGAACTGGTCTACACGCCGTTCGAAGCCAAATGCGGCTGCAAGCTGGTGGTCGAAACCGGCAACAGCGTCGAGCGTCTGGCCAAGATGGAAGCCAACAAGGCAAGCCCGGTCATTGATCTCGCCATCGTCTCCATGGCCGATGCGCTATCCGCCGCCCGCAAGGACCTCGTTCAGAAGATCGATACCGCCAAAGTGCCGAATGTCGACAAGCTCTATGATATCGCCAAGGACCCGAACGGCGATGGCATGAGTGTTGGCGTCAACTTCTACGCCACCTCCATCGTCTACCGCACCGACAAGATGAAGATCGATAGCTGGGCCGATCTGTTGAAGGACGGCATCGTTGACCACGTGGCCTTCCCGAATGTCACCACCAATCAGGGCCCGCCAGCGCTCTATATGCTGGGCAAGGCCATTGGCAAGGATACGCCTGACCTCTCCGGCGCTATCGAGGCTGTCGGCGAAAAGAAGGACGAGATCGTCACCTTCTATGTGAAGTCTTCGCAGTTGGTGCAGCTGATGCAGCAGGAAGAAATCTGGGCCGCCCCCATCGGTCGCTTCTCCTGGGCACCCTTCACCAAGCTCGACCTGCCACTGGCGTGGGCAACGCCCAAGGAAGGCCAGACGGGCGGAATGAATGTTCTCGTGGTGCCGAAGAACGGCAAGAACGAAGACCTCGCGCTGCAGTTCATGGATTTCTGGCTCTCGACGGATGTGCAGAAGGCGCTGGCTGAAAAGCTGGTCGATAGCCCAACGAATAAAGAGGTGAAGGTCTCCGACGAAGTCGCCAACAACATCACTTACGGCGATGAGACGGCGAAAAGCCTCCAGCTCATTCCCTCTGCTGCCACGCTGGATAACCGCGACAAGTGGTTGTCGGAGTGGAATGCGAAGGTTGGTCAGTAAGGACGGTTCGGGCGTTGGGGGCTACGTGCTGACGCACGTCACCCCCCTCTGTCCTGCCGGACATCTCCCCCACAAGGGGGGAGATCAGCAGGATGCACCGACACCGCTCCTGTCTCGACCTATGAGATGGCCTGAAACTTTGCCGCGAGTCGATCTCCCCACCTGTGGGGGAGATGCCCGGCAGGGCAGAGGGGGGCTGGCACCCACCAACGCTCAATACAAATCCTCCGCCAAGCAAAGGCGGAGACAATTCAACACCGGAGAAGACTCCATGTTTCAAAACCGGGCTGAAGCCTTGGCGCTTGCCTTGCCCGCTGCAATCTTTGCGGCGGCGGTGTTTCTTGTGCCCGTGTTCATTCTTCTGTCGGAAGGGTTTCGCACCGCCGATGGCTGGACCTTTCAGGCCTATGTGGATTTCTTTTTCGATCCGCTGAACCGCGCCGTGTTCCTGCGCACGCTGAAGCTCGGCGCGCTCGTCACCGTAGTCTCCGCCATCATCGGTTATGCGGCGGCCTTCGCCATTGTCAATCTACCGGCCAACTCCAAAGGCCACATGATCAACCTCGTCATCCTGCCGTTGATGATCTCGCCGGTGGCCCGCACCTATGCCTGGATCGTCATTCTCGGTCGCACCGGCATGGTCAACGAGCTGCTGAAGCTTGTGGGCCTCACGGATGCGCCGATCCGCATTCTGTTTTCCGAAACGGCCGTCTTCATCGGCCTGCTGCAATTGTTTCTGCCGCTGATGATCATCTCCCTCATCAGTGCGCTGGAAAACATGCCGAAAGACGTCATCGCCGCCTCGCGGGTGCTCGGTGCCAACTGGTTGCAGGTGTTCTGGAAGGTCATTCTGCCGCTGACCAAGGAAGGTCTTGTCGTCGGCGGCACACTGGTCTTTACCGGCTCTCTGACGGCCTATATCACGCCCGCCATTCTCGGCGGCTCCAAGGTTCTGATGCTGGAAACGCTGCTCTACCAGCAGGTCACGGTCTCCAACAATTTCGTTGCCGCCAGCGTCATCGCCTTCATTCTGATCGTCATGAGCTTTGCGGCCAATATCCTGCTCAAGCGCATCGCCACGGCAAGGAACAAGAAATGACCCGGCACCTCTTCATTCCGCTCACGCTCGCGCTGGTCATCGGCTTTCTGATCGGCCCGTTCCTCATCATCGTCGCCGCATCCTTTTCGGCGGGCGATACGCTGGCCTTTCCGCCGCAGGGCTTTTCGTTGAAATGGATCGCCAAAGTCTTCACGGTCGAAAGTTTCCGCGAAAGCTTTGCCATGTCGATGTTTCTGGCCATCGGAGGAACCTTCGCAGCGCTCATCCTCGGCGTACCCGCATCCTACGCCATGTCGCGCTACAAGCTGCCGTTTTCGGAGACCATCCGCACCATCGTTTCGGCCCCGATCATCGTTCCCGGCATCATCGTTGGCCTGGCTCTGCTTAGATATTTCGTCGTGCCCTTCGGCATCGGCATCACTTTGGCACTGTTTCTGGCCCACACGGCGCTGATCCTGCCCTATGCCGTGCGCGTCGTCTCGGCCAGCCTCACCAATCTGCGCTCGGATATCGAGGAAGCAGCCGTCCTGCTCGGGTCTTCCCGCATCGGTGCATTCTTTCGCGTGGTGCTGCCGAATATCAGGGGCGGCATTCTCTCAGCCTTCATTCTGGGCTTCGTGACCAGTTTCAACCAAGTGCCGGTGTCGCTGTTCCTGTCCGGTCCCGGCGTGCGCACCCTGCCCATCGATATGCTGGGCTATATGGAAATCGTCTTCGACCCATCCGTGGCGGCGCTGTCGTCGCTGCTCGCCTTCCTGTCCATCGGCATTGTCTTCATGGCCGAACGTTTTCTGGGGTTCTCCCGTTATGTCTGATGCAAATTACCTCTCGCTCCAGAACCTGTCGCTGGCCTACGGCAACTCCGTTGCGGTCAAAGACCTCAATCTCGATATCCGCAAGGGCGAGCTTCTGGCGCTGCTCGGCCCATCCGGCTGCGGCAAGACCACCACGATGCGCGCCATTGCCGGGCTGATGCCCGTAGCCGGTGGTCGTATCGATCTTGACGGTGCCGATATCACCCGCGTGTCCGCCAACAAGCGGGCGGTGGGGCTGGTGTTCCAGTCCTACGCGCTGTTTCCGCATCTGACGGTCTACGAAAATGTCGCCTTCGGTCTGAAGCTGAAGGGCATGAAAGGTTCGCCGCTGGACGAGAAAGTCGTATCCGGCCTGAAATCCGTTGGCCTCTCCGCTTTCGCCTCGCGCAAACCAGCGGAATTGTCTGGCGGGCAGCAACAGCGCGTGGCGTTGGCTCGCTCCATGGTCATGGACCCCAAGGTTCTGCTTCTAGACGAGCCACTATCGAACCTCGATGCACGGTTGCGGCTGGAAATGCGCACGGAGCTTCAGCGCGTGCAGAAGGCCACCGGCGTCACCATGATTTTTGTCACGCATGATCAGGTCGAGGCCTTGGCGCTGGCCGACCGCATCGTGGTGATGAAGAATGGTACCATCGAGCAGATCGGCACGCCGGAAGAGATTTACAACGCACCCGTCTCGTCCTTCGTGGCTGACTTCGTCGGCTTTGAAAACATCTTTCGTCTGGAAGGTGACGAGCTGAAAACAGACAATGGCCGCATTGCCCTTTCCGGTCAGGTTCCGAGTACGGCGGGACTTGCCTGGAGGCCGCGCATGGTGACCCTCGGTTCAGGACCTTTCGAGGGAACCGTGCGCGGCACGTCTTTTGCGGGCAACACGCGTGAATATCTGCTGGATACACCGCTTGGCCCCATCAAAGCGGAAGTCGATGCCGGACTGCCGGTGCAGGACATCGGTACACCACTTGCCTTCGACCTGCCGGTCAAGAAAGCAGCCAGCCTGAAAGTGTTCAGCTGATCATGGGTATCTGGATCGACTGCGACATGGGCTTCGATGACATCGCCGCCATCATGGTGGCAACGTCTCACGGGCTCCAGATCGATGGACTCTCGCTGGTGTTCGGCAACGCACCGCTGGCGCAGGTGCGCCGCAATGCTGCCAGCGCGAAAATAGCCTTTGGCTGGGACTTCCCCATCCATACGGGCCGCGAAAATCCCGTTCTCGGAAAGCTTGAAACCGCACAAACTATCCTCGGCGATACCGGCATTCCAACGGTTGGTGCAGGCCTGCCCGCCGCTGCCGATCTGCCCCACAGCAATGCGTTTCAAGCGCTTTGCGACTGGCTGACAGATGGCAGCGAAGACAAGCGTATTCTCGCGCTCGGCCCCGTCACCAACATCGCCGCGCTCTGCCTTGCAAGGCCAGACCTTGCCGCCCGCATCACAGACCTCATCTGGATGGGTGGCGGCGTCACGGCTGGCAATCATACGGCATCTGCGGAATTCAATGCCTTCGCCGATCCCGAAGCGCTGGCCATCGTCATCGCTCACGGTCTGCCCCTGCGCATGGTCGATCTCGATCTCTGCCGGAAGGTCACCGCTACGCTTTCGGATGTTGCACCCATTCGCGCAGCCGGAGGCAAGAATGCAGGCTTGATTGCCGATATGCTGGAAGGCTTCATCAACATCGCGACCAGTCGCGGGCGTGATGCCATGGCCCTTTACGACCCCTGTGCAGCCGTCGCCTTGGTGGCCCCAGATTGCATTGGCTGGAAAAAAGCGCGCGTTGATGTCGAGCTTCACGGTGGGCTCACGCGTGGCCGCACCGTGGTCGAAGCGCGTGCCGCCCATGCGGAGCGTTTCAATGCGCAATTTGCCGAAACGGTTGATGCTATCAGCGCCAAATCCATCATTCTCGATGCCCTGCGTCAGGAGGCAAGCCGATGAAACAACAGACCATTATCGTTGATCGTGACGGGATGATTGAAGATACATTGCGCGCCCGCACCGTGGCGGCAGCACGGGGCGACCAGCCCTTCGATATCCTGATCAGCGGTGGCACGCTTGTCGATGTGGTCACGGGCGAGCTTCGTCTGGCCGATATCGGCATTGTCGGCCCGCTGATTGCCAGCGTCCACGCGGCTGGAAGCCGCACAGATGCCGCACAGGTTCTGGATGCGACGGGCGCTTTTGTTTCGCCGGGGCTGATCGATACGCATATGCATGTCGAAAGCTCCATGGTGACGCCCGCCGCCTACGCCGGTGCCGTTGTCCCTCGCGGCGTCACCACCATCGTCTGGGACCCGCATGAATTCGGCAATGTCCATGGCATCGATGGCGTGCGCTGGGCGGCGGAAGCCAGCAAGGGGCTGCCGTTGCGAGCCATCCTGCTGGCACCATCGTCCGTGCCGTCAGCGCCGGGGCTGGAACAGGCGGGTGCAGATTTCGACGCTTCCGCCATGGCCGAAATGCTGTTCTGGCCTGAGGTCGGCGGCGTTGCCGAAGTCATGAACATGCGCGGCGTCATCGACCGCGATCCGCGCATGAGCGCCATTCTTCAGGAAGGCCTGTTTTCCGACAAGCTGATCTGCGGCCATGCTCGCGGTCTTGAAAGTGCAGATCTCAACGCCTTCATGGCAGCAGGCATCACGTCTGACCATGAGCTGACATCCGCTGCCGATCTCATGGCAAAGCTGCGGGCCGGGCTGACGATAGAGCTGCGCGGTTCGCACGACCATCTCCTACCGGAATTCGTGGAAGCCTTGAACGCGCTCGGCCACCTGCCACAAACGCTGACGCTATGCACCGACGATGTTTTCCCCGACGATCTCGCTAAAAATGGCGGGCTGGATGATGTGGTGCGGCGGCTGGTGCGCTACGGCCTTAAACCGGAATGGGCATTGCGCGCGGCCACGCTGAATGCGGCCATGCGTCTGCAACGCAACGACCTCGGCCTCATCGCTGCCGGTCGTCGTGCCGATATCGCAGTCTTCGAAGACCTGTCGCAATTTGTCCCACGCCATGTGCTGGCCAGCGGCACGCCCGTTGCAGAAGCTGGCAAGATGCTTGTCGATCTCACAGAAATGGATGCAGCACCGCTCAAGCATTCGGTGAAGCTGACGTCTCGCTCGCCCTCCGATTTCAAGGTCAAGTCCGAGGGCAAAAGGGTCAAACTCGCCACCATCGACAAGCCGCGTTTCACTCAGTGGGGGACGGCGGAAGCAGCCGTCGAAAACGGTTTCGTGGTGCCGCCTGAAGGTGCAACCATGATTTCCGTCACCCACCGCCACGGCAAGGCCGACCCCGTCACCAAAACCGGGTTCCTGACCGGCTGGGGGAAATGGGACGGTGCCTTCGCCACCACAGTTGCGCATGACAGCCATAATCTGACGGTGTTCGGCGGCAATGCGGATGATATGGCGGTCGCCGCAAACGCCGTTATCAAATCAGGCGGCGGCATGGCCGTCGCATCCGGCGGTAAGGTTACGGCGTTGCTGCCACTACCGCTGTCCGGCCTCGTCTCCGACGTAGGTTTGGAAGATGTCGCATCCGGTTTTGAGACCGTGCGCGATGCGGTCGGCCAAATCGTGGAATGGCAACCGCCCTACCTCGTCTTCAAAGCCTGCTTCGGTGCCACGCTCGCCTGCAATATTGGCCCCCACCAGACGGATATGGGCATCGCGGACGTTCTAACGGGGAGAGTGATGGAAACGCCTGTGCTGGAGATTTTGGCTTAAAGGCGTACTCCGTCCTCACGTCCGTCATGCTCGGGCTTGTCCCGAGTATCTAATCACGTTGAATGTCGGCGGTTCGTTAGATCCTCGGGACGAGCCCGAGGATGACGCAAGAGGGAAGCTTTTGCGTCTATTCGCCCGCCAACTCCTGCTCCACCAATGTCGTCCAAAACGCGACACCTGACGCAGTCGCCTCATCGTTGAAATCATAGGACGTGTTGTGGTGCAGCGCGCCGTCTACCGCAGGGCCGTTGCCGAGCCAGACGTAACATCCCGGAGCTTCGCCCGCAAAGAACGAGAAATCGTCACCCGCCGTTGAAGGTGGGAAGGCAGTTCTGGCTTTTTCGCCGAAAACGCTTCGTGCTGCTTTGAGTGCCCGGGTTGTCGCATCCGGATCATTAATAACCGGTGGAATGCGGCGGATGAAGTCGTAATGCACCTCGATGCCGAACATGGCAGCGGTTCCCTTTGCCAGCCGCCCGATTTCCTCTTCCAGCTGGTCGCGAACATGGGCGGAATAGGCGCGTGCCGTGCCGCCGATTTCGACAATATCCGGAATAACGTTCAGCGCTTTGGGATCACCCGCCTGCACCGAACAGGCGCTGACGACAGCCGGTTGCAGCGGATCGACCACGCGTCCGACGATGCTTTGCAACGCAGCCAGAAAGCTTCCTGCCGCCGTGATCGGGTCGCGCCCCAGATGTGGCTTTGCGCCGTGGGTGCCGATACCCTTGAACGTCACCCGCCAGCTGTCGGAGGAGGCCAGTTGCGGCCCTTCGACCACCGCCATTTCATCCACATCCAGCCCCGGCATGTTGTGCAGCCCATAGACCGCATCGCAGGGGAAAAGATTGAACAGCCCATCCTCTACCATCTGTTTCGCGCCGCCGCGCCCTTCTTCGGCTGGCTGGAAGATGAAGTGCACGGTACCAGAAAAATTGCGGGTCTCGGCCAACTGCCGGGCAGCACCAAGGAGCATCACCGTGTGCCCATCATGACCGCAGGCGTGCATCTTGCCTGCTATGGTCGATTTATAGGAGCGGTCGGCCATTTCAGGCATGGCGAGCGCATCCATGTCTGCCCGAAGCCCGATGCGGCGCGTGCCGTTGCCCACCTGAAGCGTGCCGACGACACCGGTTTTGCCCAAACCACGATGAACGGCAATCCCGGCCTCTTCCAGATGCCTGGCAACCAGCGCGCTGGTGCGCTCTTCTTCGAAGCCGAGTTCGGGGTGCGCATGCAGGTCTCGCCGCAAAGCGGTCAGAAAAGGCAGGTCGTTTCCGAACCGGGCGAGCGGGGTCATGGGCGGTCTTTCCTTGCAAAGTCGAAACGGTCTTCTTTTTCTAGTGCAGAAGCCCCTGAAAATTAATAGGACCGACTGGGAAAACCGAAATAATATCGGAGTGAAAGGAATGGTCATGAAGCCGCACGAATTCTGGCAGGAAATCCACGCGCCCGGCAGCTTCGACCTCGCCGGTCCCCATTCCGGTTTCTTCCCGGTTACGCTCGATGATGGCAGACAATTGCGCCTGCCGATCCGCCCGCTGGCTGATGGGGAACACGCGCTCGCATCGCTCATCATCAACCAGGCGTCCTTTCCCGTGGTCGAAGCTTTGGCGGATGATCTGGCGGGCAAGCTCAAACATTTCGAGATAGACATTGTCGTGGGCCTTCCCACGCTGGGCCTCACGCTCGCGGCAGAGGTCGCGCGTCGCCTCGGTCACAGCCGTTATGTGCCGCTCGGGACGTCACGGAAATTCTGGTACCTGGAAGAACTTTCCGTGCCCATGTCATCCATCACCACCCAACAGCAGAAGCGTCTTTATATCGACCCGCGCATGCTTCCACTTCTGGAGGGCAGGCGGGTTGCGCTGGTGGATGATGTGATTTCCAGCGGCACCTCGATCATTGCAGGTCTGTCGCTTCTCGCGGCCTCCAATATCGAGCCCGTGGTCATCGGTGCCGCCATGCTGCAATCGGACAGATGGCGCGACAGGCTGTCGGATTTCGGGGCGCAATGGCCGGGCAGGGTGCAGGGCGTTTTCACCACACCTCTGCTGAAAAAGGCAGGCGACGGTTGGATTTTCTGACGGGCATCAATCGGCGGTAGTCGTTGAATGGCTATTTTTTCATCCTGCTCAATTTCTGACTTGCGAAGCCTTGGAGGATGGGCCTAGGATCGTCGCCGATTGAGTAAGCCCATGGCTTTAAATAAAAAAACGGCTGCGCCGTTTGGAATGTCTGCATGCAACTTGTTTTCGATGGTCATAATGATGTGCTCCTACGGCTGTGGCGCAATGCCAAATCGGGGAGCGATCCTGTCGCCGAGTTCATGCAAGGCACGTATGAGGGTCATATCGATGCGCCGCGCGCCAAGGCGGGCGGATTGGCCGGTGGCATCTGCGCCATCTACATTCCCTCCGGTGATCTGATCCTGCAGGAGCCAGATGTTTCAGGGCATTACGTCACCCCGCTTGCAGCCCCGCTGGATCGTCAGCTATCGCTCGATATCGCGCTGGAAAAAGCCGCCATTGCGCTGCGTCTCGATCAGGCGGGAGGCTGGAAGCTTTGCCGCTCGACCACCGAAATCCGCCAAGCCATGGAGAACGGCGTGTTTGCTGCCGTCCTACACATGGAAGGCTGCGAGGCGATTGCCGCCGATCTCGATGCGCTGGATGTGTTTTATGCCGCCGGTCTGCGCTCGCTCGGCCCGGTCTGGAGCCGCCACAATATTTTCGGCCACGGCGTGCCCTTCGCCTATCCCATGTCGCCGGATACCGCACCCGGCCTCACCGATGCCGGTTTTGAATTGGTGAAACGCTGCAACCAGCTCGGCATTCTCATCGATCTCGCCCACATCACCGAAAAAGGCTTCTGGGATGTGGCAAAAACCACCGATCAGCCCTTGATCGCCAGCCATTCCAACGCCCATGCCCTGACGCCCGTGGCGCGCAATCTCACCGATAAGCAGATGGACGCCATCAAGGAAAGCAACGGACTTGTTGGGCTGAACTACGCCGTCACCATGCTGCGGCCGGATGCGCGCGATGACGCCAACACGCCGCTTTCCGCCATGGTGCAGCATATCGATTACATGGTCGAGCGCATGGGCATTGATTGCGTGGCGCTGGGTTCGGACTTCGATGGTGCGACGATACCCGCTGAAATCCGCGATGCTAAGGGCAACAATAATCTTGTTGCGGCGCTCAAATCTGCGGGTTACGCTGATAAAGACCTTGCTAAAATTTGCCGGGAAAACTGGCTGCGCGTTTTGTCTCAGGCATGGCACGAACCGGCCTGAGACCGAGTAGACACAAAGACACAAACAGGGGAAGACGATGAACAAATCGCTCAACAAAGCCGCCCGCATCCTCGCCACCAGCGTGGCCCTTTCGATGCTCTCTCTCGCGCCACAGGCCTTTGCGGCAACGCCCGCTGACACGCTGGTCGAAGGTTTCGCTATCGATGACATCATCACGCTCGATCCGGGCGAGGCGTTCGAGATCACGACGGCCGAGGTCACCGGCAATACCTATAGCAAGCTCGTCTCCATCGACATCACCGACACGTCCAAGGTGAAGGGTGATCTGGCCGAGAGCTGGACGACATCGGATGATGGTCTGACCTACACATTCAAGCTGAAGCAGGGTCTCAAATTCGCCTCTGGCAATCCCGTGACGGCAGACGATGTGGCCTTCTCCATGGAGCGGGCCGTGAAGCTCGACAAGAACCCGGCATTCCTGCTCAATCAGTTCGGTCTCAAGGGTGACAATGTGACCGAAAAGGCCAAGGCTACGGATGCCAACACGTTCGTTCTGACGGTCGACAAAGCCTATGCACCCAGCTTCGTTCTCAACGTTCTGACGGCAACCGTTGCCTCCGTTGTGGACAAGAAGCTGGTGATGGAAAAGGCGAAGGCCGTTACGCCAAGTTCCGATTACAAATATGAAACCGATTTCGGCAACGAGTTCCTGAAGACCGGTTATGCTGGTTCCGGCCCCTACAAAATTCTTGGCTGGAAGGCCAATGAAGCGGTTATTCTGGAAGCCAACCCGAATTATTATGCCGAAAAGCCAAAACTGAAACGCGTCATCTATCGCCACATGAAGGAAAGCTCTGGTCAGCGTCTGGCGCTGGAAAATGGCGATATCGACGTGGCGCGTAACCTTGAGCCGGGCGATATGGAGTCCGTTTCCAAGAAGGACGGCTTCACGGTCATTTCCGCGCCTAAAGGCACGGTCTATTATCTCGGCCTGAACCAGAAGAACGACTATCTGAAAAAGCCCGAAGTCGTTGAAGCCTTCAAATATCTCATCGATTACGAAGGTATCGGCGCCACCATCATCAAGGGCATTGGTGAGGTCCACCAGACCTTCCTGCCAAAGGGCCAGTTGGGCGCGCTGGATGAAAACCCCTTCAAGCTTGATGTCGCCAAGGCCAAGGAATTGCTGGCAAAAGCTGGTCTGAAGGATGGCTTCACCGTCACCATGGATGTGCGCAACACCCAGCCGGTCACGGGCATTGCCGAGAATATTCAGCAGACCTTGGCGCAGGCGGGCATCAAGCTGGAAATCATTCCCGGCGATGGCAAGCAGACGCTGACGAAATATCGTGCCCGCCAGCATGACATTTACATCGGTGACTGGGGCTCGGACTATTTCGACCCGAATTCCAATGCTGAAACCTTCACCATCAATTACGACAATTCCGATGCCGGCAAGAACAAGACGCTGGCATGGCGAAATGCCTGGGACGTTCCTGAGCTAACGAAGCAGACGCAGGCCGCGCTTCTGGAAAAGGACAACGCCAAGCGCGCCGCCATGTATCAGGACCTTCAGAAAAAGGTTCTGGAAAGCGGCCCGTTCGTGGTGATCGAGCAGAAAACGGAAATTGCCGGTTTCTCCAACAAGGTCAAAGGTCTGAAGCTCGGACCGAGCTTCGACACCAACTATGTCTTCCCGGTCTCGAAGGAGTAATCCGGCAGGATTGGTCCATTGAGCATCGTTGAGACATCAGCAAGGCCACGGCGCGGCAAGAAAAGCCGCGCCAATACGCGCCTTATCGCCGTCCTTGGCTTCATCGTTACCGTCCTCACCACCTTTTTGGGTTTGATGGCGGTTACATTTTTCATTGGTCGCGTCATCCCCATCGATCCCGCCTTGGCGATCGTAGGAGACCGTGCGCCCGCCCATGTGGTGGAACGCGTGCGCGAGGAACTCGGCCTCAATCTGCCGCTCTGGGAACAGTTTTTCATCTATATCAAGCAGGCGCTTTCGGGGAATTTCGGCAACTCCGTGCTGACGACCAATCCGGTCTTTGAGGATATCAAGCGCTTCTTCCCAGCCACCATCGAGCTTGCCACCATCGGCACGCTGATCGGTGCTGTCTTCGGCATTCCGCTCGGTGTTCTCGCCGCCGTCAAGCGTGGCAGCATCATCGACCAGATCGTGCGCATCATCGGCCTCGTCGGTTATTCCGTGCCGATCTTCTGGCTCGGCCTGCTGGCGCTGCTGGTGTTTTACGCCAAGCTGAACTGGGTCGCGTATCCCGGTCGCATGGATATCGTCTACGAATTCACCTTCACGCCCGTCACCGGCTTCTACCTGCTGGATGCCTTCTGGCAGGGGCAATGGGATGTGCTGTGGGATCTCTTCCGCCACATCATTCTGCCTGCCGGATTGCTGGGGTATTTTTCGCTGGCCTATATCAGCCGCATGACGCGTTCCTTCATGCTGAATGAACTCTCCCAAGAGTACATCGTCGCCGCCCGCGCCAAGGGCTTGTCGGAAACGCGCATCATCTGGTTCCACGCCCTGCGCAATGCCGCCGTGCCGCTGTTGACGGTCATCGTGCTGTCCTATGCCGGTCTGCTGGAAGGCTCCGTCTTGACGGAAACCATCTTCTCCTGGCCAGGACTTGGCCTTTACATCACCAACTCCTTGCAGAATGCGGATATGAATGCCGTTCTCGGTGGCACCATCGTGATTGGCGCTGTGTTCATCAGCATCAATCTCCTGTCCGATCTGCTCTACCGGACGCTCGATCCAAGGACGCGCAGCCGATGACGCCAGCTTCGACACCACTAAAACCCTATAGCCGCGAATGGCTGCTGTCCGACCGGCCCGCCTCGCGTGGGCAGGCCCGGCTCGGCCGCGCCTATGTCATCTGGCGGCGGTTTTCGGAAAACCGGCTGGCGCTGGCCGGTCTCGGCATCATCATGGCGCTGGTCCTCGTCGCGATCTTCGCCGATGTACTGGCCCCGCATTCCGCCGTCCAAGGCGATCTGCGCAATGCCCGCCTGTTAGCCCCCGGCAGCGACGGCTATCTGCTCGGCACGGATGATCAGGGCCGCGATATTCTTTCGCGCCTCATTCACGGTTCGCGACTGACGCTGTTCGTGGTTCTGCTGGTTGCCATCATCGCCGCGCCTGTCGGCCTCATCGTCGGCACGGTTGCCGGTTATGCCGGTGGCTGGGTGGATGCCGTTTTGATGCGCATCACCGATATTTTTCTGGCGTTCCCTAAGCTCGTTCTGGCGCTGGCGCTGGTTGCGGCTCTGGGGCCCGGCATCGAGAATGCCGTGCTGGCCATCGCCATCACCTCATGGCCGCCCTATGCCCGCATCGCGCGTGCCGAAACCATGACGTTCCGCCATTCGGATTTCATCGCGGCGGTGCAATTGATGGGCGCGTCGCCTTGGCGCATCGTGCTCAAACACGTCATGCCGCTCTGCATGTCATCGCTCATCGTGCGTGTGACGCTGGATATGGCGGGTATCATTCTGACCGCCGCTGGTCTCGGTTTCCTCGGTCTCGGCGCGCAGCCGCCGCTGCCGGAATGGGGCGCGATGATCGCATCCGGTCGCCGCTTCATTCTGGATCAGTGGTGGGTTGCCGCCATGCCGGGCATCGCCATTCTCATCGTCAGCCTCGGCTTCAATCTGCTGGGTGATGGTCTGCGCGATGCGCTGGACCCGAAGGAGGCAGGCCAATGAGTGCGCCGCTTCTCACCGTCGAAAACCTGCGCGTCTCCTTTCCCACCCGCACCGGGTTGGTGGAAGCGGTGCGTGGCGTGTCGTTTACGCTCGGCAAGGAGCGTCTCGGCATCGTCGGCGAATCCGGCTCCGGCAAGTCCCAGACCGGTCGCGCCATCATGGGGCTGACGCCATCTTCTGCCAAAATCGAGGCGGATGCCCTGCGTTTCGGCGATATCGATCTGCTGACGGCCTCGGCCAAACAACGCCGCAGCATTCGCGGCAAGCGCATCGGCATGATCCTTCAGGACCCGAAATATTCGCTGAACCCGGTCATGCCCATTGGTCGCCAGATCGTGGAAACCCTGCAGACGCATGAACGCATCAGCACATCGGCGGCCAAACAGCGGGCGCTCGATATGCTGGAGGCCGTGCAGATCCGCGAGCCGGAACGCGTCTACGGGCTCTATCCGCACGAAGTGTCTGGCGGCATGGGCCAACGCGTGATGATTGCCATGATGCTGGTCTGCGGCCCGGAATTGCTGATTGCCGATGAACCGACCTCGGCGCTGGATGTGACCGTGCAACTGGAAGTGCTGGGCATTCTCGACAAGCTGGTGCGTGATCGTGGAATGGGCCTCATCTTCATCTCGCATGATCTGCGGCTGGTATCGTCCTTCTGCGACCGTGTCATCGTCATGTATGCGGGCCGCGTGGTGGAAGAGCTTCAGGCCTCCAATCTGGACAATGCTCAGCACCCCTATACGCGCGGGCTGCTCAACTGCCTGCCGAAAATTGGCGATAACAGGCATCCGCTGCCGGTTCTGGATCGCAAGCCGGAGTGGCGCGCATGACCACAGTTCTTTCCGTTAAAGACTTGGTCGTGGATTTCGATGGCCATATCGCGCTTGATGGTGTCAGCATCGATGTGGCCCAAGGCGAATCCTTCGGCCTCGTTGGCGAATCCGGTTCTGGTAAATCCACCCTGCTGCGCGCTATTGCCGGTCTCAACCACTTCGATGAGGGCAGCCTCATGTTGGAGGGGCGGACCTACAAGAGCAAATTCCGCGAAAAGAGCTTCTACCGCGATGTGCAGATGGTGTTTCAGGACCCCTATGGCTCGCTGCATCCGCGCCAGACGGTGGATGCGCTGCTACTGGAGCCGCTGACGATCCATGGGCTGGATGACAAGGAAGGCCGCATCACCCGCGCGCTGGATGAGGTGGGCTTGGGAACTGGTTTCCGCTTTCGCTATTCGCACCAGCTTTCCGGCGGCCAGCGCCAGCGCATCGCCATTGCCCGCGCGCTTATTCTGGAGCCGAA
The DNA here is from genome assembly GCF_002915175.1 of Agrobacterium rosae. Classification (GTDB taxonomy): domain Bacteria; phylum Pseudomonadota; class Alphaproteobacteria; order Rhizobiales; family Rhizobiaceae; genus Agrobacterium; species Agrobacterium rosae. The sequence goes on from NZ_NXEJ01000002.1 coordinate 99,036, forward strand.
AATCTTGCTGCTGGACGAGCCCACATCGGCGCTCGACGCCTCCATTCAGGCCGAAATCCTCAATCTGCTGGAACAGGCCCGCAAGGACCGAAACCTCACCTTCCTCATGGTCAGCCACGACCTCGGCGTCATCAGCCATATGTGCGACCGTCTGGCCGTGATGAAAAGCGGCAAGGTGGTGGAGATGCTGGATGTGGAAGCGCTGGAAAGCCGCAAGTTTGAGGCCGATTATACGCGGCAGTTGCTGGTGGCGAGTGAAGGTTTCGTGCGCGATTGAGGGTTCCGCCGTTTGCCGGTATATGCCTCATTCTTGTTGAATGCGAATTTTGCCAAGCCCACCGTCGTCATCCTCGGGCTTGACCCGAGGATCTAATCACGTTGCCAAAACCGAGAGGTGGATAGATCCTCGGGTCAAGCCCGAGGATGACGACAGAGAACTTGGCCTAGCTAAAAAATGACGGAAATAGGCAGGGGCGGATACTCACCATGAATCTACGCGCATTGATGTATTTCGATGAGCTTGTCCGCACCAGTTCCATGCGGGCGGCGGCGGAAAATCTCAATGTTGCGCCCACCGCCATCAGCCGCCAGATCGAAAATCTGGAAGAGTATTTCGGCACGCCGTTGGTCGAGCGGTCCAGCCGCGGCGTGACCTTGACGGCAGCGGGAGAGCTTCTGGCAGAGCGCGCTGGCAAGACCCTGCGCGAGCTTGGGCATGTCCACCAACTGATCGATGATCTCAAAGGACTGGAGCGGGGACGTGCTACGATCTATGCCAATGGCGCTACCGTCGCCAGCCTGCTGGCACCGGCGCTATCGCAATTTTCCCAAGCCTATCCGAAGCTTCGTTTTGAGGTGCACATCACCTCTGCGCGTCAGGCCATCGACGCTTTGGTCTCCGCACAGGCCGATATCGCCATCACGCTGTTTGCGCCGAAGACATCAGAGGTCAAAATCCTTGCACAGCGGGAGATTGGCTATGATGTCATCCTTCCCGCAGATCATCCCTTGGCAGCCAAGTCTTCGATTTCATTAAAAGAACTTGCCAACATGCCGCTTGCCCTGCCGGAAAAAACCTTCGCGGCACGGCAGGCCTTCGATGCGTTGTTTGCGCAGGCCGGTGTCGCACTAGACCCGGTCTTCACCGCAAGCTCACTGGAACTGCTGAAAGAACTGGTGCTGGACCAAGCCGCCGTGACGCTTCTGCCAGCCCTTGCGGTTGCACGCGAAATCAAGTCCGGCCAGATGGTCGCGATCCCGCTCAGCGGCACAAAGGGCGTGCGCACAAACATGGAGCTTTGCGTTCCACCGGACCGTGAACTGTCCTTCGCCGCCGCGACGCTCGCCGCTTTCATCGAGACCTTTATGGGCAGTCTGCCGAAATAGGCGGTTGATTTTTACCCTTGTTGTCGTGTAGCGATTTTCGCAACGCGCTGAACACAAAATGTTTGCGCCACTCGACCGGAGACGATGATGATGCGCAGCACGCTTTTGCAATCGGTAAACCTCACACGCCGCCTGGCCTTGGGTCTTGCCGTTGCCACCACGCTTTCAGCCATGCTGCCCGCTACAGTGGCTTTTGCAGCGGCAAAAAATTTCATCACCATCGGCATGGGCACAGAGCCTGCAGGGCTTGACCCGACAGCCGGCGCCAACGTCTTCATCGGCCAAGTCACATGGCAGAACGTCTTTGAAGGTCTCGTCACCATCGACAAGGACGGCAAGATCCAGCCGCAACTGGCAGACAGCTGGGAGATTTCCGAAGACGGCAAGACCTATACGTTCAAGCTGCATGACGGCGTGAAATTCCACGATGGCGAGGCCTTCGATTCTTCCGTCGCCAAGGCGTCGCTGGACCGTGCGCGCGGTGACGCCTCCATCAATCCGCAAAAACGCTTCTTTGCGGCCATCGACAGCATCGAAACGCCAGATGCGACGACGCTTGTTCTGAAACTGAAGCAGCCCTCCGGCAGCCTGCTGTATTGGCTCGGCTGGCCCGCCTCGGTCATGGTCGGCACCAAATCCGCCGATGCCAACAAGACGACGCCCATCGGTACTGGCCCGTTCAAATTCGTCAATTGGGCCAAGGGCGAAAAGGTCGAGTTGGCGCGCAACATGGACTACTGGAACAGGTCCGTGACCGTTGCGCTGGATAAGGCGACCTTCCGCTTTATTCCAGATCCGCAGGCGCAGGCCGCAGCGCTGAAATCAGGCGATGTCGATGCCTTCCCAGAGTTCGGCGCACCGGAATTGATGAGCTCTTTCGAGGGCGACGCGCGGCTCGGCACCTTCATTGGCAATACCGAATTGAAGGTGGTGGCAGGCATGAACAATGCCGTCAAACCCTTCAACGATAAGCGCGTGCGGCAGGCGCTGATGATGGCGGTGGATCGCGCAACCGTCATCGAAGGCGCTTGGTCAGGCTTCGGCACGGCAATCGGCAGCCATTACACCCCCAATGATCGCGGCTACATCGATACGACTGATATCTTCTCGTATAATGCGGAAAAGGCCAAGGCGTTGCTGGCGGAAGCTGGTTATGCCAACGGTCTGACCTTCACCATCAAGGCCCCGCAGATGGCCTATGCCCAGCGCAGCGCACAGGTCCTGCAAGCCATGTTTGCCGAAATCGGCGTGACGATGAACATCGAAACCACCGAATTTCCGGGCAAATGGGTGTCGGATGTTTTGAAAGGTGCCAATTACGAAATGACCATCGTCGCCCATGCCGAGCCGATGGATATCGATATCTTTTCGCGCGATCCCTATTACTTCAACTACAAGAACCCGACCTTCAACGAAATCATCAAGAATGTCGAACTGACGTCCGATCCGGTGGAGCAGGAAGATTTGTATAAGGACGCGCAGAAGATTCTGGCGGCTGATGTGCCTGCATTGTTTCTGTTTGTGATGCCGAAGCTTGGTGTGTGGGACAAGAAGATTCAGGGGCTTTGGGAAAATGAGCCGATCCCGTCGAATGTTTTGGCGGATGTGCATTGGGAAGAGTGAGCTGGATGGCGGGTTTGCTTCATAGTGCGGCTCAGTGGGCTTGGGTTTCCCCCTCTGCCTGCCGGCATCTCCCCCACAAGGGGGGAGAAAGCACTTTGCGCACGCACCGCCAAACTGCAACTTTTAAGATGGTCGAAAGGTCGCCCCAACCTTTCTCCCCCCTTGTGGGGGAGATGCCGGCAGGCAGAGGGGGTAAGCTACACCCCCCATCATCCAACGTCGCCCGGGCACCCACATGATCGCCCTCATCTCCAAACGCATCCTAACCCTCCTCATCACCCTGCTCGCCGTCTCCTTCCTCATCTACTTCGTCATGGGCCTGCTACCCGGCGACCCTGCTGCCATCATGCTCGGCACATCGGCCAGTCCCGACACGCTCGCAGCGCTGCAAAAACAGATGGGCCTCGATCAGTCCTTGGCGCTGCGCTACCTGCACTGGCTAGCGGCCATCGCGCGGGGCGATCTCGGGCAATCCTACACCTACGGCGTCCCAGTCGCCGGGCTCATCCTCGACAGGCTCAGGGTCACACTCCCACTCGCCCTCATCACCGTCGGCCTGTCGATCCTCATCGCCCTGCCGCTCGGCGTTCTTGCGGCGCGATACAGAGGTGGCGTCATCGATTTTCTCTGCGGTCTGTTTTCCCATGCGGGCATTGCCGTTCCCGGCTTCTGGGTCGGGCTGTTGCTGATCCTGCTCTTTTCCACCACGCTCGGCTGGATGCCCGCAGGCGGTTTTCCCGGCTGGCAGGCGGGGTTTGGCCCGGCATTGAAGGCGTTGGTGCTTCCGGCGGTGGCGCTAGCCTTCTCGCAGGCCAGCGTGCTGACACGGATGTGCCGCTCGGCCATGCTGGAGGTGATGAGCGAGGATTTTGTGCGCACTATCAGGGCCAAGGGCATCGGCGAGGGTGCGACCCTGTGGAAGCACGTTCTGCCCAATGCGCTGATTCCCGTCATCACCATGATCGGCCTGCAATTCACCTTTTTGATTGCAGGCACGGTGCTGGTGGAAAATGTCTTCAATCTGCCCGGTCTCGGGCGTCTTGCCTATCAGGCGCTGACTCAGCGCGACATTGTCGTCATGCAATCGGTCGTGCTGTTCTTCTGCGCGCTGGTCATCACCATGAACTTCCTTGTCGATATGGCCTATCTGCTGATCGACCCGCGCTTGCGGGCGCGTGCCACATGAGACGATTCAATCGCCGCAGTGCCACCCTCCTAACTGGTGCCGTCATCACCGGAACTCTGCTGACCATCGCGTTGCTATCCCTCGTCTGGACGCCGCAGGTGCCGACGAAAATGAACATTGTCGCAAAGCTGAAACCACCGCTGATGCAGGGCCTGCTGGGCACCGATCATTTCGGGCGTGACATTCTTTCCATGCTGATGGTCGGTGCCTGGAATTCACTCTCTACCGTCGTCATGGCGGTTGCCATCGGCGCCACCATCGGCACGCTGGTCGGCGTGTTTGCCGCTGCGCAACGCGGTGTTGTGGAGGCTTTGCTGATGCGGCTTTGCGATATTATTTTCGCGCTGCCGCCCATCCTTTCGGCCATGATGCTGGGTGCTTTCATCGGCTCCGGCCGCTTCACCGCCATCGTCGCCATCGCCACCTTCATGGTGCCGGTCTTTGCCCGGCTGACCTGCGCTGCGGCCTTGCAATTATGGGCGCGAGATTTCGTGTTGGCAGCGGAAAGTCTGGGGCGGGGCAGGGGGGGCATCACCTTCACCCACATTCTGCCGAACCTTACCAATCTCATCATCGTGCAGGTCAGCATCCAGCTTGGTCTTGCCATTCTCACCGAAGCGGGCCTCAGCTTCCTTGGCCTCGGCATGCCACCACCGGCACCCACATGGGGGCGGATGTTGTGGGAATCGCAGACCTATCTCTCCGCCGCGCCCTGGCTCGCCATTCTCCCCGGCCTCGCCATTGCGCTGGCGGTTCTGGGCTTCAATCTGCTGGGAGATGGCCTGCGCGATCTGCTCGACCCCAAGCTGCGCCGATAGCGAAACAACGACAATGTGAGGCAGATGTCGTATTGCTGCCGCCATTGATCTGTTACAGCGGTGCCACAATTGTGGAGTTGAAACCCTATGCTGCGCCTGTCGGACAATCCCGCTCTATCGGTCGATGATGCCGAGCCGACCTTGGCGGAACCTGCCGAGACCCCTGTCGGCCTTGTCGATATTCTGCGGGCACTGGCAGGCGATGAAAGCCGTGCACGCATCTCCGTCGGTGATCTTCTGTCTGCGATGGGTGATCGCGCCTTCGGGGCACTGATGCTGGTCTTTGCTCTGCCCAATATCGTGCCCACACCGCCGGGCACATCGGCCATAACGGGCACGCCTCTCGTCTTCCTCGCCGCCCAACTCTTCGCGGGCAAAAGCCCGTGGCTGCCGCGTGTCATTGCGGATCGTTCACTGGCGCGCGAAGATTTTGCCCGCGTCGTGCAAAAGATCGTTCCTGTCTTGCTGTGGGTGCAAAAGCTGCTGCGCCCACGCATGGAAGGTCTGCTCTCGCCGGTTTTCGAGCGGGTGATCGGCCTCATTTGCCTGCTGCTCGCCGTCATTCTGGCCTTGCCCATCCCGCTCGGCAATATCCTGCCCGCCATCGCAATCTGTTGTTTTTCCTTCGCTCTTCTGGAACGCGATGGCCTGTTTGCGCTGCTGGGCGGTGTCTTGTCGGTCGTCTCGGTGGCCATCGTCAGCGGCGTGATTTATGGCATTGCCAAAGCCATGCTTTATTTCGTTATCGGACCACTGTTTGGCTGAGCTTGCCTTGCCTTGTTTGACATGGGCGTTGAAAAAATGTCAGCACAGTGGAAATATGACCTAAGGGCAGGCACATGGCCAAAAGATCCGAAACAGGTGGACGGCTAGATGACGCGGCGCGGGCCGGGTGGCTCTATTACGTTGCCGGCCGCACGCAGGATGAGATCGCATCCGCCATGGGCATCTCCCGCCAGTCCGCGCAGCGCCTCGTGTCATTGGCTGTTGCCGAACGCCTGATCAAGGTCCGGCTCGATCATCCCATCGCCGCCTGCCTGGAAAAAAGCGAGGCTCTACGCGAGCGCTTTTCGCTGAAATACGTGGAAGTCGTGCCGAGCGATCCGGCAGGCGTGTCCTCCACTGTCGGCATTGCCGAGGCGGGGGCTGCGGAAATCGAACGCTGGCTGCGCAAGACCGATCCCATCGTGCTGGCCATCGGCACGGGACGGACGCTGAAGGCGGCGGTCGATCAGTTGCCGCCGATGGAATGCCCGCAACACCGCATCGTGTCGCTCACCGGCAATATCGGCCCGGATGGGTCGGCTGCGTACTACAACGTCATCTTCTCGATGGCCGATGCCATCAAGGCGCGGCATTTCCCCATGCCCTTGCCGGTTCTCTGTTCGTCTGCGGAAGAACGGGAATTGCTGCATGATCAGTCGATGGTCCGCTCCACGCTGGCGCTGGGTGCCGCCGCTGATGTGACCTTTGTTGGTGTCGGTCAGTTGGCAGAGGATGCACCGCTGTGCGTCGATGGCTTCCTTGAAGTTCAGGAGATGCGCGATCTTATCGCGAAGGGTGGTGCGGGCGAGATTTGCGGTTGGTCTTTTGATCGGGACGGACAGATTCTCGACACGCCGATCAATGATCGTGTCGCCTCCGTTCCCCTGCCACCGAGAGAGACCAGCACGGTGATTGGCATTGCCCAAGGCAAGCAAAAATCACCCGCTATTCTTGCGGCGTTACGCGGTGGGCTGCTGAACGGTGTCATCACCGACGAGGCTTCCGCCGAATATTTGCTCAGAGATTGAGCAGAAATATTACTGTAAAACCAGTATGTTAGCTATTCCTTGTGCATCGCAGCGCAGGTAGGTGCTTGACTTCCGTCTCCCAAAAGTGAGTAATTGCCCTAGAGCAAAGCGAATGCTCACAAACTTCTTCTGGGAGGAAGATCATGACTTTGAAGACACTTCTGCTGGGCGCGTGCTCGGCTCTCGCCTTTTCGGGCCTCGCTTCCGCAGAAACGCTGACCATCGCCACCGTCAACAACGGCGATATGATCCGCATGCAGGGACTGACATCCGAATTCACCGCCAAAAATCCCGATATCAAGGTTGAATGGGTTACGCTGGAAGAAAACGTCCTGCGCGAACGCGTCACCACCGATATCGCCACCAATGGCGGCCAATACGACATCATGACCATCGGCAACTACGAAGTTCCGATATGGGCCAAGCAGGGCTGGCTTCTGCCGCTCGAAAAGCTCGGCGATAACTACGATGTCGCTGACATGCTGCCTTCGATCAAGGGTGGTTTGACTGTCGATTCCAAGCTCTATGCTGCACCGTTCTATGGCGAATCCGCCATGATCATGTATCGCAAGGACCTGTTTGAAAAAGCAGGCCTGAAGATGCCGGAAAACCCGACCTGGGAATTCATTGGTGACGCAGCCCGCAAGATCACCGATCGTAAGGCTGACATCAACGGCATGTGCCTTCGCGGCAAAGCCGGCTGGGGCGAAAACATGGCCTTCATCACGGCTCTCACCAACTCCTTTGGTGGTCGCTGGTTCGATGAAAACTGGAAGCCTCAGTTCGATCAGCCTGAGTGGAAGAACGCGCTTCAGTTCTACGTCGATCTCATGAAGGATGCCGGTCCGTCCGGTGCTTCCTCCAACGGCTTTAACGAAAACCTGACACTGTTCCAGCAGGGCAAATGCGGCATGTGGATCGACGCCACGGTAGCGGCCTCCTTCGTGTCGAACCCGAAGGATAGCAAGGTTGCCGACAAGGTTGGCTACGCGCTGTTCCCGACGCATGGCGAATTGAAGAACCACGGCAACTGGCTCTGGTCCTGGAACCTCGCCATTCCCAAGAGCTCGCAGAAGGCAGAAGCTGCTGAAAAGTTCATTGCCTGGGCAACCAGCAAGGAATACACGCAGCTCGTCGCATCCAAGGATGGCTGGGCCAACGTTCCTCCGGGCACCCGTACCTCGCTCTACAAGAACGCGGATTACGAAAAGGCGGCGGGCTTTGCAGCACCGACGCTCGCTGCCATGAACGCGGCTGATATCACCAAGCCAACGGTGAAGCCGGTGCCTTACACAGGCGGTCAGTTCGTGGCGATCCCTGAGTTCCAGTCCCTTGGCACCACGGTCGGTCAGCTGTTCTCGGCGGTTGTTGCCGGTCAGTCCAGCGTCGATGACGCGCTTGCCAGCGCACAGTCCACGGCCACGCGTGAAATGACGCGCTCGGGATATATCAAGTAATCCTCCCGAAGATCGCCGTCCGGCCTTAAGGGTCGGGCGGCGGGTATATTCAAAGCCGTTATGTTTCCGTGAAATCCCCTCCCCAACCCCTCCCCACAAGGGGGAGGGGCTTCATCCGCAGCACCGCTGTCGCCTCGAGTGAATTTCGGCGCTTGCGGCACGGTTTCTCCCCCCTTGTGGGGGAGATGGCCGGCAGGCCAGAGGGGGTCTTCGACACCAAGCTCAGAAGGCGGAGGAAGCCATCCGATGGCGACGCAAAATACGAAAAATCTGGCGCGGGTTATGATGGCGCCGTCGGTCATCCTGCTTCTCGTCTGGATGATCGTGCCACTGGCCATGACGCTGTGGTTCTCTTTCCAGAATTACAATCTTTTGAACCCGGCCAATGTCAGCTTCGCTGGCTTGTTCAATTACCAGTATTTCTATACCGACCCGGCCTTCTTCCAGTCCATCTGGAATACGCTGGTCATCGTCGGCGGCGTGCTGATGATCACGGTTATCGGCGGCATCGGCATTGCGCTGTTGCTGGACCAGCCCATTTTCGGGCAGGGCATCGTGCGCATTCTCGTCATCTCGCCCTTCTTTGTCATGCCACCCGTTGCGGCTCTCGTCTGGAAGAACATGATCATGCATCCCGGTTATGGGGTGCTGGCGGACCTATCAAGGTTCTTCGGATTTCAGCCCATCGACTGGTTCTCGCAGTTTCCGCTTCTGTCCATCGTCATCATCGTGGCCTGGCAGTGGCTGCCTTTCGCGACACTCATCCTGCTGACGGCACTTCAGTCGCTGGATGGCGAGCAGAAGGAAGCCGCCGAAATGGATGGTGCCAGCTTCTTCAGCCGCTTCATCTATCTGACGCTGCCGCACTTAGCGCGTGCCATCACCGTCGTCATTCTCATCCAGACGATCTTCCTGCTTGGCGTCTATGCGGAAATCCTCGTCACCACCAACGGTGGCCCGGGCTACGCCTCGACCAATCTCGCCTTCCTCATCTATCGCACGGCGCTGCTGGGCTATGATGTGGGTGGAGCGTCCGCCGGTGGCATCATCGCCGTCATCCTTGCAAACGTCGTCGCCATCTTCCTGATGCGCGCCGTCGGCAAGAACCTCGATCGATAGGAGACAGGATCATGGCTCGTAAAGTCTCGACACGCTCCAAAATCGGCTTCACCATTGCCGCCTGGGTTATTGCCCTCTTGCTGTTCTTCCCGATCCTCTACGCCTTCGTCACATCGCTGAAGACGGAGCCGGAAGCGATTGCGGGCTTCAGCCTCTGGCCATCGGGAACGTTTGAAAACTACATTACGGTCAATACGCAGCGGGATTACTTCAAGCCGTTCATGAACTCTGTGATCCTCTCGGTAGGCTCCACCATCGTGGCACTTCTGATCGCGATCCCTGCGGCCTGGGCCATGGCGTTTTCGCCTACCAAGCGCACCAAGGATATTCTGATGTGGATGCTCTCCACCAAGATGATGCCTGCGGTGGCGGTGCTGGTGCCGATCTATCTCATCTTCCGCAATGCCGGTCTGCTCGATACCCGCATCGGCCTCACCATCATGCTCACCTTCATCAATCTGCCGATCGTGGTTTGGATGCTCTACACATACTTCCGGGAAATTCCGGGTGAAATTCTCGAAGCGTCCCGCATGGATGGCGCATCGCTCTGGAACGAGATCGTCTATGTGCTGACGCCGATGGCGATCCCGGGCATTGCCTCTACGCTTCTTCTCAACATCATTCTGGCGTGGAACGAATCCTTCTGGACCATTCGTCTCACCACCACCAATGCCGCACCGCTGACGGCCTTCATCGCCTCCTTCTCCAGCCCGCAGGGTCTGTTCTGGGCGAAGCTGTCTGCCGCTTCGATGATGGCGATTGCGCCGATCCTCGTGCTTGGCTGGTTCTCCCAGAAACAACTCGTTCGCGGCCTGACCTTCGGCGCGGTGAAATAAGGAATAAGAAAATGGGCAGCATTTCCCTTAGAAAAGTTTCCAAGGTCTTTGGTGAAGCCAAGGTCATCCCCTCCATCGATCTCGATATCGAAGATGGTGAGTTCGTGGTCTTCGTCGGCCCGTCCGGCTGTGGCAAGTCCACACTGCTGCGCCTCATCGCAGGCCTTGAGGATGTCACCGGCGGTCAGATCATCATTGATGGCAAGGATGTGAGCGAGAAGGCACCGGCAGAACGCGGCCTTGCCATGGTGTTCCAGTCCTACGCGCTTTATCCGCATATGAGCGTGCGCAACAATATCGGCTTTCCCCTGAAAATGGCCAAGCTCGACAAGGCCGTCATCGACAAGAAGGTCAATGATGCCGCAAGCGTTCTGAACCTCACCGACTATCTCGACCGTCGCCCCTCGCAACTGTCGGGCGGCCAGCGCCAGCGTGTCGCTATCGGTCGCGCCATCGTGCGTGAACCCTCGGCCTTCCTGTTCGATGAGCCCCTGTCCAACCTCGACGCTTCCTTGCGCGGCACGATGCGGCTGGAAATTTCCGAACTGCACAACACGCTGAAGACGACGATGATCTACGTCACCCACGACCAGGTGGAAGCCATGACCATGGCCGACAAAATTGTCGTGCTCAATCGCGGCAATATCGAGCAGGTCGGCTCGCCGATGGAGCTTTACAAGACGCCGCGCAATCTCTTCGTTGCAGGCTTCATCGGCTCGCCACGCATGAACTTCGTCAAGGGTGCCTATGCTGCCGCCAAGGGTGGTGACACCGTCGGCGTTCGCCCGGAACATCTGCTGCTGTCCAAGGAAAGCGGTCTATGGCAGGGCAAGGTCACGGTAGCCGAACATCTCGGCTCCGACACCTTCATTCACATCAATGTCGATGAGATCGGCATGATCACCGCCCGTGCCGGCGGCGAGTTTGCGTGTCAGCATGGCGATACCGTCTTCATCACGCCGGATGACAGCAAAATCCACAAGTTCGATAGCAAGGGTCTCGCCATCTAAGGGCCAGACCGCATCGCCGTATGGTTGGCCGTATCAGCGGCCAGCCAAGGCGACTGCTCCATGACAGGAAATTCGAGGATCGTCTCATGACATCAAAACTCTCGCTCGCAACGCTCGATCAGGTCAAGGCAACGGCGTCCGTTCCGTCCTATTCGCGTGACGACCTTTCCGCAGGTATCGTGCATTTCGGCGTGGGCAATTTCCACCGCGCCCATCAGGCTATCTATCTGGACGATCTGTTCAACACCGGTGCCGATCATGATTGGGCCATCATCGGAGCGGGCGTTCTGCCGTCTGATACCGTCATGCGGGAAAAGCTTGCGGCACAGGATTTCCTGACGACGGTGGTGGAGCAGGACAACAACCGCACCAGCGCGCGGGTCACCGCCCCTATGATCGATATTCTCAAAATTGGTGACACAGCCGCTATCATCGAAACCCTCGCCGATCCGAAAATCCGCATCGTCTCGATGACCATCACCGAAGGCGGCTATTTCATCGATGCTTCAGGCACCTTCAATCCGCAGCACCCGGCCATTGCCGAAGACGGCAAGAACCCCACAACTCCCAAGACGGTGTTCGGCCTCATCGTCGCTGGCCTGAAAGCTCGCAAGGACAAGGGCATCCAGCCCTTCACCGTCATGTCCTGCGATAATATTCCGCACAATGGCAAGGTCACGAAAAACGCGGTCGTCGGGCTCGCAGCACTCTCCGATCCAGCCTTTGCCAACTGGATCAGCGACAACGTTTCCTTCCCCAATTCCATGGTGGACCGCATCACGCCTGCGACGGGTGATCGCGAGCGCGATATCGCCCGCGACGATTTTGGCATCGACGATAACTGGCCGGTCTTCTGCGAAGAGTTCAAGCAGTGGGTGATGGAAGACAATTTCCAGGCGGGACGTCCTGCGCTGGAAAAGGTCGGCGTGCAGTTCGTGCCGGAAGTCGCGCCCTATGAGCATATGAAGATCCGCATTCTGAATGGCGGCCATGCGGCGATTGCCTATCCGGCAGCTCTTCTCGACATCCACTTCGTGCATGAGGCAATGGAGCACCCACTGATCCGCGCCTTCCTCGCCAAGCTGGAGAAGGAAGAGATCATCCCGATCATTCCGCCGGTGCCGAATACGGATCTCAACGAATATTTCGATCTGATCGAGCGGCGGTTCCTCAACCCCAAGATCGGCGATACCATTCCTCGTTTGGCGCAGGATGGCTCCAACCGCCAGCCGAAATTCATCCTGCCATCAACGGCAGATCGCCTTGAAAAGGGTGATGATATCGTCGGCCTGTCGCTGGTCTCGGCGCTGTGGTGCCGCTATTTCGCCGGCACGTCCGATAGCGGCGCAAAGATCGTCTTCAACGATGCCAGCGCCGAGCGCCTTCAGGCCGCCGCCATCAAGGCCAAGGACGATCCGATGGCGTTTCTGGCACTGGACGGCATCTTTGGCGAGGTCGCCAAATCGGAACTCTTCCGCAAACGCTTCGCCCATGCCTTGAAGACGTTGTGGGAGAAGGGTACAGCCGAGACACTCGAACTTTACCTGCAAAACAAGCTCGTCAGCTGACGAAAAGAGATGTGCCATGCAAACCGGGAGCGCGCCTTTGCTGATCTTTGATTGCGACGGCGTTCTCGTGGACAGCGAGCCGGTTTCCATTGCTGTCCTGATCGACATGGTCGCCCATCAGGGCGTCCAGATCACCGAAGAGGAAGCCTATCAGCGGTTCCTGGGCCGTAGTGTCGCCAGCATGACGGCGACGTTGTGGGAGGAATATGGTGTCGAAACAGACATCGATTTTCTCGAACATATGCGCAGCGAACTCTTCCAGCGCTTTCGCGATGAACTGAAGGCTATAGACGGCATGGCCGAGACGCTGGATCGCCTGTCGGTGCCGCGCTGCGTTGCGTCCTCCAGCCAGCCGGAGCGCATTCGCTACTCGCTCGGCCTGACCGGCTTGCTCGACAAGCTCGAACCGCATATCTTCAGCGCCACTATGGTGAAAAATGGCAAGCCCGCACCGGATCTCTTTCTGCATGCGGCAGACCAGATGCAGGTGGAGCCTCGTCACTGCATCGTCATCGAAGACAGCCCTGCGGGAATTGTCGCGGCTAAAGCGGCAGGCATGCGCGTCTTTGCCTTTACCGGCGGATCGCATGCTCGTTTCCCGGCATTTCGTGAACACATAGCCAGCCTGAAACCCGATCTGGTGTTTGACGCCATGCCGGATTTGGTCCAACTTGTGGAGAACCACAAGATAGGCGGCAGTTCTGGAATGAAGGCTGATTGACGTGCGCATCCACATCTACTCCTCCGTCATTCCTGTGCTCGTCACAGGAATCCAGCCAGCCCAAGTCTTTGGGCTGAAAGGACTCTTTCCGCCGTGCGGACGTGCGTCGACTGGATTCCTGTCACAAGGACAGGAATGAGGGGCATGCGTCAACATCTTGTTGCTGTCGATGTCGGCACGGGCAGCGCCCGCGCTGGCGTTTTCGATGCGAGCGGCAGGCTGATTGCGCGCGCGACACACCCCATCATCATGCAGCGTCCCAAGGAAAACCACGCCGAGCACGATTCCGCCGACATTTGGAATGCCGTCTGCATCGCCGTGCGCCAAACTATGGCAGATGCCGCCATTCCCGCATCCTCCGTCGCAGCCATAGGCTTCGATGCCACCTGTTCGCTCGTCGTCCGCGGGCCACAGGGCGAGCAGGTCACGGTGTCCACAACAGGCGAAGAGCGCTTCGATACCCTCGTCTGGCTCGATCACCGTGCCATCGCGCAAGCAGATTTTCTAAGCAGCTCGGGCCATCCCGTGCTGGATTTTGCAGGCGGATCGATTTCGCCTGAGATGCAGATGCCCAAGCTAATGTGGCTCAAAAAACATCTGCCAGACAGCTGGGCCAAAGCCGGATATTTTTTCGATCTTGCCGATTTCCTGACATGGAAGGCCAGCGGCAGCGCCAAGCGTTCCAACTGCACGCTGACGGCCAAATGGAATTTTCTGGCGCATGAAGGGCAGGGCTGGAGCCAGGATTATCTTGAAATGGCTAGCCTGGGCGATCTTCTCCAACGCGGCAACCTGCCCACAGAAACCGTCGCGCCCGGCCAGAGCGTCGGCAAGCTTTCAGCGCAGGCTGCTGACGAGTTAGGCCTCGATACGGGCTGCGACGTCGCGGCAGGCATGATTGATGCCTATGCCGGTGCGCTGGGCGCTCTCGGCGGTAGCCTGCAATCGGACGTCGGCAGCAATGTCGCTTTGATTGCCGGAACCTCCAGCTGCCTCGTGACGCTCACGCCAAAACGCATGCCCGGCCACAGCCTCTGGGGGCCTTATTGGCAGGCGGTGCTGCCCGGTCATTGGCTGGTGGAGGGCGGGCAATCGGCCACCGGCGCGCTTTTGGACCACGTCGTGCGCATGCATGCCGCGGGCGGCGAGCCGACCTCGGCACTCCATGCCCGCATCGTGGAACGCGTGCTGGATTTGCGCAGCACGGAAGGCGAAGGCTTTGCCGATCACCTGCACGTCCTGCCGGATTTTCACGGCAATCGCTCGCCGCTGGCTGATCCACATGCGCGTGGTGTCGTCAGTGGGCTGACGCTCGACACCTCCTTCGATAGCCTCTGCCGTCTCTATTGGCGCACGGCCGTCGCCATCGCGCTCGGCGCACGACACGTGCTGGATGCCATGGAAGGTTTCGGTTATCGCGTGGAAACGCTGCATGTAACGGGCGGTCACGTGCACAATCCGCTCCTGATAGAACTCTACGCCGATGTCACAGGAAAACGCATCGTCATTCCCGCAAGCGCAGACGCGGTTCTGCTCGGCACGGCCATGACGGCGGCGTCTGCGGGTGGTGTGCATAAGGGATTGGCCGCTGCCGGTGCGGCCATGTATTCCGGCGGTGAAGAGAAGACATTAAGCGGCGAACGCAAACAGCGTTACGAGCGAGACTATCAGCGTTTTCTCGCCATGTACCGCCACAGGGCCGAACTCGAAGCCATCTGACGCTATAAAAAAGAGCGGCGCAAGCGCCGCTCTGGGTCATTCAGCCATTCAGCGCGCGCTGCATATCACCAATGCGGCGGTTCCGGTCTCTGCGGCCGGTTTCGCTTTTCTGAGACAGTGAGTGCAGCATGAATTCGGTAATCGCCACCAGTTGCAGCATGCTGTGTCCGCCATTTTGCGCTAGCGGAATGGTCAGGCAGATGTCTGCGCTGTCAGGTCCCCACTCGTAAAACCGGGTGGTGATCAGCACCGTCTTGTAACCAGCCTTCATGGCCATCTTCGCAAGGCGCTGCAAAGCGGCAAGATTGCCACCACAGTCCATCAGGATCAGAAGCGTGCCTTCGACGGGCTCATCCATCAGCGCGATGTAGGTTGCGCCATCACGTTGCAGATAATGAACACTCTCACGCGATTCCAAAAGCTTGGTGTAGAAGTAACGGCAGATGCCAAAACTTTCAGCCGACGAGGCCACAAACACCTTCTTGCTTTCGGCGATATTATTGAGCGCCGTTTTCCAAACGGATTGGCCAGCCAAATCATAGACCGCCTGAACCGCTTGAATCTGTTGCAGCATCAGCGATGACAGTGGTGTTTGCGGCGCTTCCTGCGCAACAGCCGGGGCTGTGTCGGCAATGTGCGATTCGTCACGCAGATGCTCGCGAATGTCGCTCAACTGTCTGTAACCCAGCGACCGCAGAAAACGACCGACGGTCATTGGGCTGAGGCTCAGCTTTTCTGCCAGTGTCGCGGCTGTTTCGAACGGCAGTTCGGCCAGATGCTCGATAAGGTATTTCGCAATACGTCGCTCAGACGGTGTGCCGGTCTTGAGCGAACGGGTGAGATCAATCAGCAATTTTTCCAACGACGCCTCTTTTTCTTGTCTTTAGCGGACGATGGTACTCAAGCGAGATTTCCCGCTGCCATTCGTGACGACTAGGTTGTACAAAAGGCCAAGTGTCATCCCGTTGATCCCCACTCCGACGAGAATATACGACTTTTTGCCTGTTTGTTTTTATAGTTTAGTAGTTGCTTTCCTTCAAGTGCAAAATGACGGGTTGAAATTTTTCTTTGCGGAAAAGTGGTGGATTCTTGTTAAAGGGCCCCTTGGCCCCTATTTCCACGTCCACATGCAAGCGAATCCGGATCGCCTGTAAATCCGCCAAAAGGGAGGCAGTTAATGATTTTTGGTGCGGCGCGAGATGCTTTCAAGAATCTTTTTGCGCCAGAGACACGATCGGTGTTCTGGAAGTCTCTCGGGCTGACGATTTTGGTGCTTATAGGGCTGTGGTTTGCCATCCGTGGCATCTTCATATGGCTTGCATTGCCGTGGCTTGATTCGCTGGTGCCCAGCATGCCGGAATGGGCGGGCTGGATGAGCTTCATTCTGGCCATCATCGCGGGCATCGGGCTTGCGCTCGCCCTGGCTCTGCTGATCTCGCCGGTCACTGCCGTCATCGCCGGTCTGTTTCTGGATGATGTCGCTGAAGTCATTGAAAAGAAAGATTATCCCAACGACCCCCAGGGTACGGCCATGCCGCTGGCGCAGGCCATTCCGTCATCCCTGAAGTTCTTCGGTATCGTCATTTTGGGCAACCTGATCGCACTCATGCTGCTGCTGGTTCCCGGCGTCAATCTCATCGCGTTTTTTCTGGTCAACGGCTATTTGCTGGGTCGGGAATTC
Source organism: Agrobacterium rosae (assembly GCF_002915175.1). Lineage (GTDB taxonomy): Bacteria > Pseudomonadota > Alphaproteobacteria > Rhizobiales > Rhizobiaceae > Agrobacterium > Agrobacterium rosae. Next base: position 115,953 of record NZ_NXEJ01000002.1, read on the forward strand.
TTTGAATTCGCGGCCATGCGCTTCCGCACACCTGAGGATGCACGCGCCTTCCGCTCAAAACACGGAACGACGGTTTTCATGGCCGGTCTGGTGATTGCAGCCTTCCTCGCCATCCCGTTTCTCAACCTTTTGACGCCGCTTTTCGCCGCTTCGCTGATGGTGCATCTGCACAAATCCATCAGCCGCCGCGACCCATCATTCACCCGTCAATTGGGCCGGTAGCTCGACAAGCGGGGCTGGAATATCGCAGGTTTTTTCCGGAGATTTGCACAGATCTGCAATCACGCAGCGCTCGCATTCCGGCTTTCGCGCCTTGCAACAGTAGCGCCCGTGCAGAATCAGCCAGTGGTGGGCGTGAAAAAGATAGTCGTCCGGGATGATTCGCACCAAGCGGTCTTCCACCTCATCCGGAGTTTTCCCCGGTGCCAGACAGAGCCGGTTGGCAATGCGAAACACATGTGTATCCACCGCCAGTGTGGGAACGCCGAAGGCCATGGACATCACCACATTGGCGGTCTTGCGGCCGACACCCGGCAGCTTGATCAGCTCCTCGCGGGTGCGTGGAACCTCGCCACCAAAATCATCGATCAGCATCTGCGAGAGCGCGACGACGTTCTTGGCCTTGTTTCGATAAAGACCAATGGTCTTGATGTAGCCGATCAGCCGCTCTTCACCCAGCTCCAGCATTTTCTGCGGGGTATCGGCCACGGCAAACAGGCCGCGCGTTGCCCGGTTGACGCCAACATCCGTGGCCTGCGCCGACAAGGCGACAGCCACCACCAGCGTAAACGGGTTGGAATGTTCCAGCTCCCCCTTCGGCTCCGGCCGCTGGATGGAGAAACGCCGGAAAATCTCCTTGAGTTCGTCCTGTGAATAGAGCGTCTTGACCCGCACCGGCTTGCGACGTGACGTCGTATTTGACTTTTTCACAATTTGGGTGCTGGATTTCTTCTTGGCAATTGTCATGGTCAGCTGTGGTTTCGGGCTATTGAGGACGGCAAGGTGGACAGGGTAAACGAGCAGCCGGTTTTTGCAGCGGAACTTGTTCCTTATCGCTCCCTTGGACGCAAGGGCTTTCGCATTCTTCTGGTGCTGACAGGTGCCGTTTGCCTTCTCTACGGCGTCTTCTTCATGGTCACCGGCGCATGGCCCATCGGCCTGTTTCTCGGCCTGGATTTTCTGCTTCTCTATGTTGCCTTCCGCGCAAACTACCGGGCTGCCAAAGCACGCGAAGAAGTTACCGTGTCGCGCACCAACCTCTCTATCCGCAAGTTCTCCCCGGCAGGCCAAATGGTGGAGCATCGCTTCAACCCGTTCTGGGCGCGGTTTCAGGTCCAGCGGCGTGATGATATCGGCATAACCTCTATGCATGTTTCAGGTGAGGGGCGGGTGACCGATGTCGGCTCCTTCCTCAATCCGGATGATCGCGAAAGTTTTGCCAAGGCTTTTCGCGGTGCGCTCGCGACGGTTCGGTTGAAAATCTAGCGGGTCGAGCAAGAAACGGGTGGAGATGGGCGAGACGTCGTGGTTTTGTGTCCCCCAAGGAGATACGCCATGAACGCCAATATCGTGCTGAAGGAAGACATCACCCCGGTTGGGTCTGACTATGAGACCGTACGGCAGGTGATCGAAATTCTGACGGTGGAATACCGCGATCAGCCATCACTGGAAACCATCGCGGCGAAGCTTTCGCAATCGCCCACGCAGTTGCAGAAGACCTTTACCCGCTGGGCCGGCCTGTCTCCGAAAGCATTTCTACAAGCGGTAACGCTGGATCATGCCAAGCGGCTGCTGGGGCAAGAGCGGTTGCCGCTGCTGGAAGCCTCCATCGAGGTCGGCATGTCTGGACCCGGCCGCCTGCATGACCTTTTCGTGACCCATGAGGCCATGTCGCCGGGGGAATGGAAAGCCAAGGGCGCAGGCCTGCAAATCCGCTACGGCTTCCACCCGTCTCCCTTCGGCCTGGCGCTCGTGATGATCACGGATCGCGGGCTGGCCGGATGCGCCTTTGCCGATGCCGGCGAAGAAAAAGCCTGCTTCGAGGACATGTCGCGCCGCTGGCCCAATGCCGACTACTCCGAAGACAGCGCTGCCACCGCCCCCTACGCATCCCGTATCTTCGATCCAGCCAAATGGAAAAGCGAACAGCCCCTGCGCGTCGTCCTGCTCGGTACGGATTTTCAGGTCCGCGTCTGGCAGAGCCTCTTAAAAATTCCGCTTGGCAAAGCTGTCACCTATTCCCATGTCGCCCACGATATCGGCCAACCCACGGCATCCCGCGCCGTCGGTGCCGCCATCGGTGCCAACCCCATCTCCTTCGTCGTCCCCTGCCACCGGGCAGTGGGCAAAAGCGGCGCGCTGACGGGGTATCACTGGGGGCTGACCCGCAAACGGGCTATGCTGGGCTGGGAGACGGGTAAGGTTTGATCAGTGTGCGGCGCATGTGATATAGGATGTGAAAATCACATCTGCCGTGTGAAACCATGGAAAGCGTATGAAAAGCACGATCCAACTTTCCGACGATATTGACCGCCGTATCGATCTGGTTGCGGCGAAGAGCAGTTTAACACGAAGCCAAATCGTTGAGGAAGCGCTTGCTCACGGTCGATCGATCGCTTGGCAGGAGCAGTGGGTCACAGGTGTGAAAGAGGGTTTGGATGACGCCAAAAACGGCAATTTCGCCAGCGAAGAGGATATTGCCGAGGTTTTGAACCGCTACGATCAGGCTTGACCGGCTCTGCGCGTTATCTGGACAAAACGATCTCTGAGAGAACTTGCCACTATCGGCGACTATATTGCTGAGCAGAATCCTCGGGCGGCAGTCCGCATTGTCCGCCTCATTCACAAGACCACAAGAGACTTACTCTCATCGAACCCATTCATTGGGAGGCGAGGGGACATCGAGGGCACGAGAGAACTCGTCATATCGGGCACGCAGTACATTGTTGCCTATGTCGTTTCCGGCGACGACGTCCAGGTTTTGTTCGTGCAACATGGTGCCCGCGAATGGCCCACTGCCGTTTCTGACTGACATCAGTTACGCTGCCGTCTCCCCCAACTCCAACAATGCCCGAGCCGCCGCCTCATCCGTAATCAACGTATTGCACCCAATGCGTTTGATGGTGGCGCGGATGGCAGTGGCGCGGTGGGCGCCGCCGGAGGCGAGAACGATGTGCTTGGCCTTTTTCAACGTGTCGAGGCCGATCGCCATAGCGCGCTGGTTGATGGGGTGGTCGACGGAGCGTCCCTCGGCGTCGATGAAGTTGAACATGGTGTCGCAGACGCAGCCTGCCGCCACCAGTTCGTCATGGGTCTGTTTGGAAATGAAGCCTTCCGACAGCGAGGTCGAATGCAGCCCGATATCGCCGCAGCTGACGATGGCGAGATCGAGATTTTCGGCGAGTTCGAACAGCGTGTTGAGGCCGCATTTTTCGATCAGCGCGCGGCGGGTCTCGGCGCTGTCCACCAGCAGCGGAGCCAGGAACATATAACATTCCGCTCCCAGCGCGCTGGCCAGACGCCACGTATAATCCAGCGGGTTGGTCTGGTGTACCGCCACGATGCCGCCCAACAAGGACACCACCTTGCAGTTTTCCCGGCGCGGCGGGCGGAAGCTGGAGAGCGATGCCGTCATGGTGCGGCCCCAGCCGACGCCGATGGTGGCATTGTCGGGCACCGCCTCGGACAGGAACTGGCCGAGTGCCAGGCCCACAGCCTTGGCAATGTCTTCTGCCTTCGATGAAGCGGACGGAATGATGATGGCTTCATCCAATCCGTAGGCGGCCTCCAGCTTGATCGCGAGTTCGACGTAATCCTCGATGCCTTCATTGATCCAGATCTGTACCTCGGAGCGCTTCATGGCCTCGTCCAGAAGGCGGATGACGGTGGAGCGGCTGATGCCGAGTTTTTCCGCCACGTCCTTCTGCGTCATGCCCTGATTGTAATAGAGCCACGCCGCCCGCAGCCGCAGGGATGCAGCTTCAGAATAGGCTGTATGGGTGTCTCTTCGCAGTTTCGCCACTGTTTTCGCCATGCTTGGAGGAAGCCGTCACTATGGCAGGCGTGAAACTTATGTCAATTGCATTGCGCAAATGTCTTGACTTTGGGATTGGCACCGCGCGATACTTAACAATGAGAAGACAGCTTGGTTCCGACATCGCGCGCAAGCGAGGGCAGGAACGAAACCCGGCTGAAACGGTTTTCAAAGATGACGAGGATCAATCAGCATGACATCCAAACTTGACCAACTCCGTAAAATCACGACGGTTGTCGCCGATACCGGCGATATCGAGGCCGTCGCACGCCTGAAGCCGGTGGATTGCACCACCAATCCGTCCATCATTCTGAAAGCACTCGGCACGCCGATGTTTGCGGATACCGTGAAGGAAGCCGTTTCCTGGGGTAAAAAGCAGGGTGGTGATTCCGATGCCGTGGTCGGTGCTATTGCGGACCGTCTGGCGATTTCCGTCGGTGCAAAGCTTGTCGAACTCGTTCCGGGCCGCGTATCGACTGAGGTCGATGCCGATCTGTCTTTCGACACCAAGGCGTCCATCGCCAAGGCGCATCAGATCATTGCCGGTTACAAAGAGCGTGGCATCGAGCGTGATCGCATCCTCATTAAGCTTGCCTCCACTTGGGAAGGCATCAAGGCTGCCGAAGTGCTGCAGGCCGAGGGCATCGATTGCAATCTGACACTGCTGTTTTCGCAGGCCCAGGCCATTGCCTGCGCGGAAGCCAAAGCCTTCCTCATCTCGCCCTTCGTCGGTCGTATTCTGGACTGGTACAAGAAGTCCACCGGTGAAGAGTACACAGCTGAAACCGATCCGGGCGTGGTCTCCGTTCGCAAAATCTACAATTATTACAAGGCCAACGGCATCTCCACCGTCGTCATGGGCGCTTCGTTCCGCAATGTCGGCGAGATTGAAGCGCTGGCCGGTTGCGACCGCCTGACCATCAGCCCGGCATTGCTGGAAGAGCTGGAAAAGGACACCGGCACGTTGGAGCGCAAGCTTTCTGCTGACGATTCCAAGGCCGAGCCCTTGCAGTCCCTCGATGAGAAGGCCTTCCGCTGGCACCTCAATGAAGATGCTATGGCAACGGAAAAGCTGTCGGAAGGTATTCGTCAGTTCGCCAAGGATCTCGAATCGCTGCGCGGCATCATTCGCAAGCAATTGGCCGCTTAAAGAATTCTGGAACCTTCGCGATAGTTGCTCGTTATTAAAGTATAATACCTCCAGTCAAGAAAACGCGATCGGTCCCCTGCCGGTCGCGTTTTTTATTGTCCGGCAGCCACTCCAGAGATTTTGCGGGCAGCGTCGCAAATGAGCTCTATGCAATCGTCCACGCTTGGCGCATCGCTGTTCAGAGGCGTAATGTAGGGGCAGGTGACAACCGCAAGTGCCGTGCCATCAAGCGTCGGGATCGGCGCGGAAATATTGCGAACGCCAGCGGTTTGAAGACTGTTCATGCTCTCGTATCCATCAGTCCTGATCTGCTCCAGGCGCTCGATCAGCCCTTCCGGCACGGATTTTTCATCGCCACCTCGAAGCTGTTCGGCAATCATGATCTCGCGTTGTGCATCCGTCTGGAAGGCCAGCAGGACATGGCCGGAACCGGTGTTGAACAGGCTCATCTGCGCGCCGACGCGGATCGACAGCGCCCAGTAGGTGGACGAATCCTGCTGCGCAATCACCGCCACGACGCCGCGATCATAAACTGCCAGATGGCACGCCTGCCGGGCGCTGTTGGAAAATTCCCGCATGACAGGAGCTGCAAAGGACACGAGTCTGCGCAGCGGCGCATGAAAATGGGCAAGGCCGAACATTTTCAAGGTCAGAAAAAACCGATCGCCGTCCTGCCGCTCCACATAACCCCGGCGGACAAGGCGGTCCAGCATGCGGTAGAACTCATTGGGGCTTTTACCGATCGCCTTGGCGATTTCCACCTGCGTCAGGCCACCATCCGTGCTGGCCAGAAGCTCGAGAATATCCAATCCCTTGTCCAGGGCGGGCGCGCGGTATTTATCGCTGTCGTCTTCGATCATCTGGTTCCTGTATGGTCCGGGCAAAGACCGTCACCGAGTTTACTTGACGTCATATAAATACACTGTTTACATATGAATTGTCGATCCATATTCGGCGTGGAGACGTGCCCCTATGGGCGGGAGGAGAAATACCATGGCGCAGGATTTTACTGGCCAGACAGTCGTCATTACCGCTGCGGGGCAGGGCATTGGTCGTGCAACGGCAGAGAGGTTCATCGAACTGGGCGCGCGCGTCATCGCGACGGATATCAACGAGGCGGCGCTTGCCACTTTGACACAGGCGGAAACCCGCGTCCTCAATGTTCTGGATGGAGATGCCGTCAAAACCTTTGCAACAGAGGTCGGCCATACCGATGTGCTGTTCAATTGCGCTGGCTTCGTACACTCCGGCACCATTCTCGATTGCGATGAGAAAGACTGGGACTTTTCTTTCGACCTCAACGTCAAGGCCATGTACCGAACCTGCCGGGCATTTCTCCCCGCCATGCTGGAAAAGGGCAAGGGTGCCATCGTCAATATGTCCTCGGTTGCTTCAAGCGTGAAGGGCGTGCCAAATCGCTTCGCCTATACCGCATCCAAGGCGGCCGTTATCGGCCTGACGAAATCCATCGCCTCTGATTTCGTCACCAGGGGCATTCGCTGCAACGCCATCTGCCCCGGCACGGTGGACAGCCCGTCTTTGCACGACCGTTTGCGCGCCACGGGCAATTACGAGCAGGCGCTCGCAGACTTCATCGCTCGCCAACCCATGGGCCGCATCGCCAAGGCAGAAGAGATCGCAGCACTGGTGACGTATCTGGCTTCGGATGAGGCTGGTTTTACGACCGGACAGGCGCATGTGATCGATGGCGGTTGGACGGCGTAAACGCCAAGCCACTCTTTTCCCTCCGTCATTCCGGCCTTGAGCCGGAATCCAGTCAGCCCAAGTCTTTGGGCTGAAAAGAGTCTTTGACCTGACAGACGTCAGGTCGCTGGATCCCGCATCAAGTGCGGGATGACGGTAAGGAATTATAAAAGAACAACAAAAAAACGGCGGACCCTGCGGCCCGCCGTTTTCCGTCATAGTCTTACGTTTAGAGGATAGCCTGGCCAGCCATCAGTGCCAGCACCAGGAAGATCACGAAGACCACCACGGCGATAAAGAACAGAATACGGGCGATGCCCGCCGTCGCCGCGGAAATGCCGGTAAAGCCGAATACACCGGCAATCAGCGAAACTACGAAAAATATGAGAGCCCACTTCAGCATGGCCATTCCCTTTGCGTCAATTGATGCGGTCGAGCGCACACGCCATCGACCTGCACATATTGACGCGAATCCCGCCCCTGTGGTTCCGCAGATTCTGAAATAATCTTTTCAATTGCGCACAATTGTCTTTCAAATCGCAGTTTCCACCCGGTTCGTGGCGCGCGCCTGCATTGTGGTGCGTAAAAATGCCAGAACGAACAGCGCTGTCATGACGAGAACGATGGTCGGGGCGGGGGCGCTATCGATCAGGAAGCTGGCCCATATGCCTGTTACCGATGAGAAAACGGCGATGATGACGGCTGCAATCAGCATGCTGGAAAAGCGCCGTGTGATCAGAAAGGCGATCGCCCCGGGTGCCACCAGCATGGCGACCGAGAGAATGATACCAATGGCCTGCAAAGCGCCAACCACCGTCAGAGACAGCACCGCCAGCAATCCGTAATGCAGCAGCCGCACCGGCAGGCCGATGGCCTTGGCATGCTGCGCATCGAAGGCATGAACCAGCAAATCCTTGCGCAGGATGACGAGAAACAGCGTCGCTGCCAGTGCAATCAGGCCGGTTTCGATGATGTCGCCCATGGCAACGCCCAGCATGTCGCCGAAGAGAATATGGTCCAGATGCACGTCGCTCTGCACTTTCACATAAAGAACCAGTCCCAGGCCGAACATGCCGGAAAAGACGATGCCGAGAACGGTATCTTCTTTGATGCGGCTGTTTTCCTTGAGGAAGCCCGTTCCCAAAGCGCAGATCATGCCCGCGACGAAAGCGCCAATCGAAAAGGGAATGCCGACGATATAAGCGATCACCACGCCCGGCAGCACGGCATGGGAGACGGCATCTCCCATCAGCGACCAGCCTTTCAGCACCAGAATGCACGACAGCATCGCCATCGGCACGGCAATCATCAGGGTGATGATGAAGGCATATTGCATGAAGGGTAGTTGGAACGGCAGGATTGCCAGTTGCAGGTTCTCGCTCATGGTGCGGTTTCCAATGCGGACTTCGCCTTCGCACGGGAGGCGAGATAGCCGTGTTTGGGCGCAAAAACAAAGGCGGTCAGGAAGATCAGCGTCTGCAACACGACAATGATGCCGCCGGTCGCTCCGTCGAGGAAGTAACTCAGATAAGCGCCGACGAAGCTGGTGGCAGCACCAATGCCGAAGCTCATGCCGATCAGCCGCTCAAACCTGTCGGTCAGCAGATAGGCCGTTGCACCCGGCGTGACGACCATGGCGACCACCAGAAACGCGCCGACTGTCTGCAAGGCCGCAACCGTGGAGGCGGCGAGCAAGGTAAAGAAGATGATCTTCAACAGTTCGGGGTTGAGACCCACGGTGCGGGCGTGGTTCTCATCGAAAAACACCACCATGAAATCGCGCCACTTCACCGCCAGCACCAAAAGGCTGATACCGCCGATCAGCGCCAGTTGAATGGTGTCTTCCGGGGTGATCGCCAAGATATTGCCGAGCACGATGGTCTGAATATTGATGGAGGTGGGCGACAGCGACACCATGAACAGGCCAAGGCCGAAAAACGAGGTGAAGATCAGGCCGATGATCGCGTCTTCCTTCAGCCGTGTTTTCTGGTTCAGGAACAGCATGGCACCCGCCGCCAGACCGCCGGACAGAAATGCGCCGAGCGAGAACGGCAGGCCCAGCATATAGGCACCGGCCACGCCGGGAACGATGGCGTGGGACAGCGCATCGCCGATCAGCGACCAGCCCTTCAGCATCAGATAGGACGACAGAAAACCGCAGACGCCACCCACGAGAGCGCTGACCCATATGGCGTTGAGCATATAGGAGTAGGTGAAAGGTTCGAGAAGAGTCTCAATCATGGCTCTTCGCTTTCGTCGTCGCGGTGGCCGTTCCATCCTTGCTGTAGATCACGAAGGGACGCTCATCATCCGTGATAACCTTAACGCGGCGCGTGTCGGCATCGTCATGCAGATCGGCACCGCCCAGAATGAAGTGGCGCAGGCTGCCGCCAAAGGCCTTCTGCAGGTTCTCTTCGGTAAAGGTATCCTCGGTCTTGCCCGACGCAATGACCGTGCCCTTGACGAAAACCGCCCGGTCGCAAAACTCCGGCACGCTGCCGAGATTGTGGGTGGAAACCAGCATGATGCGGCCTTCGTCGCGCAGCGCCTTCAACAGCGTGACGATCTGCTCTTCGGTGTTCACATCGACACCGGTAAAGGGCTCGTCCAGCAGAATGACCTGGCCTTCCTGTGCCAGCGCGCGTGCCAGAAACACCCGCTTTTTTTGCCCGCCGGAGAGTTCGCCGATCTGGCGCTTGCGGTAGTCCACCATGTTGACGCGGGCCAAGGCTTCATCGACCATCTGGTGATCGCGCTTGGAGGGAATGCGCAGAAAATTCATATGGCCGTAACGGCCCATCATCACCACGTCTTCCACCAGAACCGGAAAGCTCCAGTCCACCTCTTCGGCCTGCGGCACATAGGCGACGAGGTTCTTTTTCAGCGCATCGCGGGCGGGCAGATCGAAGATTGAGACCGCGCCTGCCGCTAGCGGCACAAAGCCCATGATGGCCTTGAAAATGGTGGACTTGCCTGCGCCGTTGACGCCGACAAGCGCCGTAATCGTGCCGCGCGGAATGGAAAAACTGGCGCTGCGCAGCGCCGTGTGGCCATTGCGGTAAGTTACGGTCACATCATCGACGCTTAGTCCTGTCTCAGCGCCCTTTCGCTTTCCCATCATCATTTGGAAAGGCCTTTCACAACAGTTTCCGTCGTTACACGCAGCAGGTCGAGATAGGTCGGTACCGGGCCGTCGGCTTCGCTCAGCGAATCCACATAAAGGACGCCGCCATAGGCAGCGCCGGTTTCCTTGGCCACCTGCTTTGCCGGGTCGGGAGAGACCGTGCTTTCGCTGAAAATGACCTGAATATTATGTTCGCGCATGGCATCGATCACGCCGCGCACCTGCTGCGGGGTGCCCTGGCTGTCGGCATTGACAGGCCACAGGAACAGTTCTTTCAGTCCGAAATCGCGGGCGAGGTAGGAGAATGCGCCTTCGCTCGTCACCAGCCAGCGCTTATTCTCCGGCAGCGCGGCAATGGCATCGCGCATCGGCTGTATCTCGTGTCTGATCTTGTCGGAATAGGCCTTGGCATTGGCCGCATAGAGATCGGCATGGTCAGGATCGATCTGCGCCAAAGCCTTGCGGATGTTCTCGACATAGATCAGCGCATTGTCTGGAGACATCCAGGCATGCGGGTTGGGCTTGCCCTGATAGGCACCTCCGCTGATCGACATCGGCTGCACGCCATCGCTCACCGTCACATTCGGCACGTCGGCAAGGTTTGCCAGAAATTTCTGAAACCACAATTCCAGATTGAGACCGTTCCACAAAACAAGGTCCGCATTGCGGGCTTTGAGAATGTCACGCGGGGTGGGCTGGTAGTTGTGAATTTCGGCACCAGCCTTGGTGATGCTGTCCACTTCGGCTGCATCGCCCGCCACATTGCGCGCCATGTCGGCGATGATGGTGAAGGTGGTCACGACCTTCGGTTTTTCAGCAGCCAGGGCTGAAAAAGGCAGGAAAAGCGCCGCTGCGGCCAGGACGTTGCGAAGTGTCGATACTGTCATCGCCCGATCAAACTCCTAATGCGATTAATTCGCAATATCAATTTGCGAGCATTTTTCGCCCTTGTCAACGCTATTGCAAATCGTTCGCAAAAATAAAAATCTTGATGAATTTTGACGGAGTCCAAAAATGGTCCACTCCTAGCGGCGGATTCTTGCCTGAGTTAAATCTTCTTCAACAACAACACGTCAGAATTGATCCCTGCATGTCGGTGGTTTTACCCGCTGGTGCACTCGATATCGCTCGCCATTACGGCCGCTGTTGCGATGTTGGGTTGATGGACATGAAACGGGGTAGTGAATGTCGGAACGTTCGACGTGAAAGCAGTGTTCAAGAGAATACGGTTTTCTCGCAAGTTCGTATTGATTGGCAGTGTTGTCCTCCTTCTCGGGGGAGCATCCGGCATGGCCGCCGTTTTTGTCGGTAAAGAGCGCCTGTTCGGCCCCTCCAGCGTATCTCTCAACGGTCTGGAGTGCACGCTGGTGCAATCCGTCAGCATCAAGAAAAATGGCTCTGTCTGGGTCCGCAAATTCATTCGCACGGATGGCGGGGATGGCCCTGAGCGCATAAAGACAGCGTTGCGTGTGGCGAAAGCCGTCTATGACAAGCAGAAGCCGGATCTCGTGCAAGTGTCCGTTCTGGACCAAAAAGGTCCAACCATGCGCTCGGATATGCGTGGGCGGGCGGTTGCTGCACAGATCGTTTTCATTCCCGACGTGAAGAAGCTACCTGATGATGCGGGTGCAAAAACCTATTCTGCCTATTATTACGATGGCGTTCCCAGCGCAGATGGCGTTTTCTACGGCCTGCGGGTCGATCTGCCTCTGGAAGACACTGAAAAACTGGCGACCAGCCTGAACGAGTTTACCGATTGCATTGATCTGGCCGCAAAAGAAACGCCTTCGGGTCATGATGCCCCTGCTAAGGGTCACGACAAACCGGAGGGCGGCCATGGCGAAACTGGCGGCCATGGCGAAGCAGCACCACCCGCGACCGAGCACGCGCCTGAATCCTCCGAGGGTGCACCGCATGAAACAGCGCCTGCCGCAGTGGACTACCCGGCACTTCTGACCTCAACGCCTGAACATGATAGCGTTAGCATATTCAGCTTTGCTTACATAAAGTCGCTGATCTTCGGCAAAGGCCCGACAGAGGCTGTGGCCGCAGAACCAGTTCAGGGCCAAGCACCAGTCGCGGAAGAGCCTGCCGCGCACGACGATGCCGCGCCTGACACGGCGCAAGAGCCAGCCAAATCTGAACATTGATCGTCGTTTGGACGGCGCAAACCTCCCCCTCCGTCATTCTCGGGCTTGACCCCAACCCACCATCGCCACCGGCCAACAAAAAAGCCGAAGGCATCGCGGCCTCCGGCTTTCAATATTCAGTGATAACAGCCCGTTATCAATCCGTCTTCTGGCGACGCGCCGGGAACAGGATGACGTCGCGGATCGATGGTGCATTGGTCAGCAGCATGACCAGACGGTCCACGCCGATACCGAGGCCACCGGCTGGCGGCATGCCTTGGTCGATGGCGTCGAGGAATTCGTCGTCCAGCTGCTTGTCCTTTTCACCGCGGGCATGCGCCTGCTCCAGCTGCTCCACCATGCGGCGGCGCTGTTCTTCCGGGTCGTTGAGTTCGGAGAAGGCATTGCCCACTTCCCAGGCGTTGCAATAGCTCTCGAAGCGCTCTACCAGACGCGGCTCGCCCGGCACTTCCTTGGCGAAGGGCGAAATGTCCTTGGGGAAATGCGTGACGTGGCTCGGCTGGATCAGTGTGCTCTCGACCTTTTCTTCAAAGATGAAGGCAAGGCATTCGCCCCAGGTCCAGTCCTTCTCGACTTCGAAACCGGCTGCCTTGGCGGCAGCACGGGCTTCTTCGTCAGTCTTGATGGCCAGGAAGTCGATTCCCGTGGCTTCCTTCACCGCATCCGGCATCGGCACGCGCTTGAACGGACCCTTGAAGGAAATCGTCTTGCCCTGGAAGTCCAGTTCCGTCGTGCCGTGAATGGCCAGCGCCAGCGTTTCGAACATCCGCTCGACCAGACCCATGATGTCTTCGTAGTCGGCATAGGCCCAGTAGCATTCCAGCATGGTGAATTCCGGATTGTGCCGGGTAGAAACACCTTCATTGCGGAAGTTGCGGTTGATTTCGAACACCTTGTCGGACAGGCCAGACACCAGCGTGCGCTTCAAAAACAGTTCCGGCGCAATGCGCAGATACATGTCCATCTTCAGCGTGTTGTGGAAGGTCTTGAACGGATCAGCCGTCGCGCCGCCATAGACGGTCTGCAACATCGGCGTTTCAACCTCGAGGAAGGCTTCCTCTTCCATGAAACGGCGAATGCCGGAAATGATCTTGGAACGCTGCTGGAAACGCAGCTTGGATTCCTCGTTGGACAGGATATCCAGATGGCGCTTGCGATAGCGAATTTCGATATCGGAAATCCCGCTCCATTTCTCCGGCATTGGCAGCAGAGACTTGGTCAGCATGGTGATTTCTTCGGCATTGATCGTCAGCTCGCCACGCTTGGTGCGACGCACCTTGCCGGTCACGCCGATGATGTCGCCGATGTCAATCATCGGCAGAAGATCGCGCGCTTCTTGCGGTGTCGTATCCTTGTGGGAGAAAATCTGCACCTTGCCGGAGGCGTCATGGATATCCATGAACATGCCGGAATTGCGGTTTGAGTAGACACGGCCCGCAACGGTGACGGTATCGCCAGTTTCAACGTCCGGCTCGATGTCGGCATATTTTTCCGCCAGTTCGGCGTTGGTCAGCGTGCGGTGAAAATGGGCGGGATAGACGTCGCCAACCTTCTCACGCAGCATCGCCAGCTTCTGGCGGCGTACTTCGGTCACGTCGGAGGAGAGGGCGGTCGTTTCGGGTGTCTTATCGGTCATCGTCGGGGCCTTTTTCGGGCTGTGTTGTTTTCATTGCTGCGGTCACGATACGCGCCCGCACCTTTTCCTTATCTGGTATCCTCGGCCCTCTCGGTCGTCATCCGCCCACCTCCACCTCCGTCATCCTCGGGCTTGACCCGAGGATCTACCGGCGGAGCGGCGTTCTCACCGTCGAGGCCTAGGCACCCGACGTAGATCCTCGGGTCAAGCCCGAGGATGACGAGCGTGGGGTCTGCCGAGCAACACCAAACAGCGTCGTTTTTACGTTCCAGCGCCAACCATCGTCGCCGCAACCGCAATCGCCACCTTCAACCGCTGGCGCACGACAGATCGACCCAGCACCGCCATCGAGTCAAACAACGGCAGCGAACGCGAAGAACCGGACATCGCAACAAACAGCGGCGGCGTCACCACGCGCAGCTTCTTGCCCGTCCGTTCCGCCACATCGCGCAATTCCGCTTCGATGGCCTCAAGCGTCCAGTCTGGCATTTTTTCCAGATCGGCAGCAACCGTGGTCAGGATTTCGTGGATTTCTTCCGGCTTGCTCTTCAGGCCAGCAAAGGACGCAGGCGTCAGGCCCACATCGCTCGACAGCAGGAAGCCCGCGAGGTTCGGCAGATCGCCCAGCTTGGAAATACGGCTCTGCGAAAGCTTCAGACCTTCTGTCAGACGCGCATTTTCCATCGCCCATTCCAGCGTGCGGGCAATGAACTCGTCCTGCGTCAGCTTTTCGCGCAGCCAGCGGCCATTTAGCCAGTCCAGTTTCTGAATGTCGAAAATCGCGCCAGCCTTGGACAACGCTTCCGGGTCGAACTTTTGCGCCAGTTCATCCATGGTCAAAAGCTCTTCGCCTTCGCCCAGCTGCACGAAAAACAGGCCGAGAAAGTTCATCAGCGCTTCCGGCAGATAGCCGAGTGCGGAGTAGTAGGAGATTGATGTCGGGTTCTTGCGTTTCGACAGCTTGGATTTGTCGGCATTGCGCATCAGCGACAGATGCATGAATGTCGGCTGGTCCCAGCCGAAATAGCGATACAGCAGAATGTGCTTCGGCACCGATGCCAGCCACTCTTCGCCGCGCGCGACATGGGTGATCTTCATCAGATGGTCGTCGATGACATTGGCCATATGATAGGTCGGCATGCCATCGGCCTTCATCAGAACCTGCATATCGACGCTGTCCCAGGGGATCGACACATCGCCATAAACGCCATCGGTGAAATCGCAGGAGCCTTCGGTCGGGATTTTCATCCGCACGACGGAGGCTTCACCAGATGCCATACGGCTAGTGACTTCCTCTGCTTTGAGATGCAAGCAAAGACCATCATATTTCGGCGGCTTGCCAGCGGCGCGCTGCGCCTCGCGCATTTCCGTCAGGCGTTCTGCCGTGCAGAAACAGCGGAAGGCATGGCCTTTTTCCAGCAGCTCGTCGGCAAATGGCTGGTACATGTCCTTGCGGTCGGACTGGCGGTAGGGGCCGTAAGGGCCGCCAACGTCAGGGCCTTCAGACCACTTCAGCCCGGTCCATTTCAGCGCTTCCAGCACCTTGTCTTCATATTCGCGCGTGGAACGCGTGGCATCGGTATCTTCGATGCGCAGAATGAATTCACCACCATGCTTCTGGGCGAAGAGATAGTTGAAAAGCGCAATATAAGCGGTGCCGACATGCGGCTCGCCAGTGGGGGAAGGTGCAATACGGACGCGGACGCCGGAAGTGGTCATTGAAATTCACTCGTCGTGACTGGTTGTGATAGCAAGCCGATAGGGCCCGATATCACGAAAATTGACGTTGGATGCGGCGGGAATGGCTGAAAACAGGCGCAAAGCGCAACTTTCACACGTTCCCATTAGGCATGGCCTTAGGCCATATTACGCCGCATGCGTCAAGAAAATTAGGTTGCAGCGCATTTATCAATCAGGTCCCGTAAAGCAGCCTTCAAGCAAAGTTGCGGCCTCATCCGAAATGCCGACGATCTTGTTTGTCGCCTGTCGGTAGAGCTTGAAGTTGAGTTCGGTCTCGGGCTTACCATCGTTCCAGTCGCTAAACGGCTTGAGTTGCGTCCGGCCCAGAGGCCTAGTCGCCATTGCCATGCACTTGACGGTAATGCTGACAAGCGGTGTCTGGCGATCAATGCCGGGCTTCTTGGCAATCGCTTCCGTACTCTCGACAATGCCCTTAGCGATAAGGCCATGCCCGCCTTCGTTCTCGCTCGCAAACAGAAACACGTTGTTGCCTTTGGCAATATGCTTGCCGCCATACATGGTCTTCTGCGCCGGGAATATGAATGTCGTCGCTTTCGCGTCTGGGATATCGGTCTTGATGACAAAGGCCATGCTTCACCTCCGCAACTACGCCGTCATCCCGCACTTGATGCGGGATCCAGTGCGATCAAGTCCTTGATCGCAAGAGACTCTTTAGCGCCGCAGACGCGGCGCTGCTGGATTCCGGCTCAAGGCCGGAATGACGGAAAAAAGAAGAGACTTCAATTTTCAAAACCATATTGTCAGTTGTCAAAGGCCCGCACGACGCGGGCCTTTTATTTCGTCAAAGCTGCTCAGCGCACTTAATGCACTGTACCCTTCTTTTTCTTGCGCGCGTTTCGCGAGATCATGTTCAGCACTTCCACCAGCGCCGAGAAGGCCATGGCGGCGTAGACGTAGCCCTTTGGAACATGGAAGCCCATGCCTTCGGCGATCAGCGTCGTGCCGATCATCAGCAGGAAGGCGAGTGCCAGCATGACGATGGTCGGGTTCTTTTCGATGAAGTTGGCCAGCGGCGTTGCGGCCAGCAGCATGACGGTGACGGCAAAGACGACGGCCACGACCATGATCGGAACATGCGGTGTCATGCCGACGGCGGTGATGATGCTGTCCACGGAGAAGACGAGGTCGAGCAGCAGGATCTGGACGATGGCGGACGAGAAGCTGTTGATGGCAGCACCACCGACCATGTCTTCCTTGTGATCTTCTGGGTCCACATTGTGGTGGATTTCCTTGGTCGCTTTCCACACGAGGAACAGGCCGCCGACGATCAGGATGATGTCTTTCCAGGAGAAGCCCTGGCCGAAGAGTTCGAACACCGGTTCGGTCAGCTGAACGATCCAGGCAACCGTGCCCAGCAGGCCCAGACGCATGATCAGCGCCAGACCGATACCGATCTTGCGGGCCTTTTCTCGCTGATGCTCAGGCAATTTGTTGGTCAGGATGGAGATGAAAATCAGGTTGTCGATGCCAAGCACGACCTCCATGACGATAAGTGTGACGAGCGCCACCCATGCGGCGGGGTCTGTCAATAGAGGGACAATGGAGTCCATCGGGCCTGTTTTCCTTTTCAGCTATCCGGCTTCGACAATTCGAAACGCAACAGTTCTATATTCGAATGCGCGAGAAACAAGCGTGTGACAGATGTGTCATGCCATATTTTCTGGATATTGCGCGCATAACGAGAAATGCGGATGCTGAATGGGCTCAAGCCTTCTTGGTTCCATACGCCGCCATAAAAACGTCGATGGCGCTGGAGAGGACGCGCTCGGCATCTTCGGGTGGGACATCCCCGTCCAACTCACCGAAGAGCCGCATTTTGAAGAACGTACCGGTGGCAAGCTCTATGAACTGGCGTGCTGCAAGGTCCACATCGGCAGCAACCAGCGTTCCTTGATCGACATGGTGCTGGAGAAAATCGCGCAGCACGACGCGGACATTGTTTGGTGCCGCGACGAAGAATCGTTGCGACAACTTTGGCATGCGGTCGATAACGCCAAGCACTGAGCGCATGGCAGGTATCATGTCAGTGCATGTCACCTTATGGATAAAAGCATCCCCGAACTGCCAAAGTCCGTCGCGGACTTCCTCTGTGCCAGCCAGAATGTCGCGCATGGAATGAGCGAATTCCGCGCGGTGGCGGTCGATCAGGGCAGCAAACAGCTCGTCCTTGTTCTGGAAATAGACGTAGATCGTACCCTTGGAAACGCTGGCTTCGCGGGTAATATCGTTCATGCTGGCGGCGTCGAAGCCCTTTTGCTTGAACACGCGCCACGCACCATCAAGGATCTGCTCTCGCTTTGCCGGGTCTTCGCCCGCCGCAAACCGTCCCGCCGGTGAAGCGGTGCAGCACTCCTCACTGTGTTTGTCTTCGGTCACGCTTTGATCCGCCAATCTTTTAGATTCGATTCAATATATCGAACCAACCGGTTCGATATCACTTGATATGTGTCAGGAAAAAGATTAAGTCAATCGAACCGAACGGTTCAGTTCGAAGTTATTCTTTTTTTACAGTGAATGGTGTTACCGATGTCGGCCCAAAAAAGCGGTGCAGTCCGTGCAGTCAATTCGTCAGATGAAACCGAGGCACGCGCCGACGAGGGCAAGCCGGTGACGGCGGAGCAGAGCGCTGCTCCCGCGCAGGCCGCTGTTCCAGAGAAGAAAAAGCGCAAATCCTTCGTGCTTCCGGTCATCGCGGTTGCCATTTTGGCTGCTGGCGGCTGGTATGGCTATCAGTACTGGACGGATGGCCGTTTCCTCATCTCCACCGATGACGCCTATGTAAAGGGCGATATCGCCGTCATCTCGCCTAAGGTTTCCGGCTACATCACCAAGGTTGATGTCGTCGCCAACCAGGAAGTCAAGGCTGGCGATGAACTGGTGACGCTGGATGATGGCGATTACCGCAATGCGCTGGATCAGGCAGAAGCTCAGCTTCTGACGCAGCAGCTGTCGCTCAACCGCATCGATGCGCAGATTGCCGGTGCAGAAGCATCGCTGGCGCAGGCCGTTGCCCAGAAGGGTTCCTTGGATGCCGCATTGCGCGGTGCCGACATCAACCTGAAGCGCGCCAACGAACTTAAAGCCAAGGATGTCGGCACGGCCGCATCGTCGGATAACGCCCAGATCGCCATGGAACAGGCCAAAGCCAATCTGGTCGCCGGTGAGGCGGGCGTCGTTTCCGCCCAGGCCAATATCGATCTGCTGAGAGCGCAGCGCAAGGAAGCCGAAGGTTCGGTCAAGTCGTTGGAAATTTCGCGCGACAAGGCTGCCCGCGACCTGTCCTTCACCGTGCTGCGCGCGCCTTATGATGGCGTCATCGGCAATCTCTCGGTCCAGACGGGCGATCTCGTTTCGGTCGGCAAGCGTCTCGCATCGCTGGTGCCGATGGACAACCTCTATATCGATGCCAATTTCAAGGAAACGCAGCTCGCCAAGATAGAGCCCGGTTCCAAGGTGCGCGTGCATGTCGATGCCTTCGGCGATCACGACATCGAAGCCACAGTGCAGTCGATCGCGCCTGCTTCCGGCTCCGTGTTCTCGTTGCTGCCGCCGGAAAATGCCACGGGCAACTTCACCAAGGTCATTCAGCGTGTGCCGGTTCGCGTCGTCTTCTCCAAGGAAGATCTTGCCAAGCATAAGCTGCGCGCCGGTTTAAGCGTGGTGGTCGATGTCGATACCCGGACGGCACCGGACAATACGCGCACGGCTCAGAATCAGGCGAAGTAACCTTCGCTAGACCGTTTTCACGCAATTCCGGCAACAGCGTTTCGCATGTGTTGCTGGCATTGCTCTAAGGACCAAGATCATGGCGGCAACAGCCACTATGGCAGGCGGTACGATGGCCGCCGCCGATCCACCGATGGATAAAAAACGCCTTATCGCATTTTTCGCGATGGTGTTCGGCATGTTCATGTCGATCCTGGATATCCAGATCGTGTCTGCATCGCTTGCGGAAATTCAGGCCGGCCTGGGTGCCGGGTCCGATGAAATCGCCTGGGTGCAGACCTCCTATCTGATTGCGGAAGTCATCATGATTCCGCTGTCGGGAACGCTGGCGCGTATCTTGTCGACACGGGTGCTGTTTGCCACCTGCGCCGCCGGCTTCACCATTTCCAGCGCCCTGTGTGCGACAGCCACGAACATCGACCAGATGATCGTCTATCGTTGCATTCAGGGCTTCATAGGCGGCGGCATGATCCCATCCGTATTTGCCGCCGCCTTTACGATTTTCCCGGCCTCGAAGCGCTCGGTGGTGTCTCCCATCATCGGTCTCGTCGCAACGCTGGCACCCACCATCGGCCCGACGGTCGGCGGTTATCTGTCCAATGCCTTCTCCTGGCACTGGCTGTTCCTCGTCAACATCATTCCCGGCATCATCGTGACGTTGGTGACGTGGAATTTCATCGATTTCGACAAGCCGGAACTGCCGCTGTGGAAGAAGTTCGACTGGTGGGGCCTGCTCTCCATGGGCGTGTTCCTGGGCTCGATGGAATATATCCTGGAAGAGGGCAACAACAACGATTGGTTCAACGACACCCACATCGTCATCGGTGCAGTGGCGATGACCATTGGCGGCGTCGTGTTCTTCTGGCGCGCCTTCAATGTCGATTTCCCCGTGGTGGATTTGAAGGCCTTTGCGGACCGGAATTTCTCCATCGGCTCGCTGTTTTCCTTCGTCATGGGCATCGGCCTTTACGGTTTGACCTATATGTACCCCCTCTATCTCGGGCGCATCCGCGGTTATGATGCGTTGATGATCGGTGAGACGATGTTCGTCTCCGGCATGGCCATGTTCTTCACCGCGCCGATCGCGGGCAGGCTTTCCACCAAGCTCGATCCCCGCGTCATGATGGCCATCGGTTTCATCAGTTTCGGTTCGGGAACGTGGATCATGACCTACGTCACTGCAGACTGGGATTTCTACGAACTGCTGATCCCGCAAATCCTGCGTGGCTTCGGGTTGATGATGTGCATGGTGCCAATCAACAACATCGCGCTCGGCACCCTGCCGCCCGCCCGCATGAAGAACGCGTCCGGCCTCTTCAATCTCACCCGTAACCTTGGCGGTGCCGTGGGCCTTGCGATCATCAACACCCTGCTCAGCCAGCGTACAGACGATCACTATTTCCGCATCGCCGAGCATGTGAATTTCGGCAATCCGGCCGCGCTGGAATGGCTGAACACCGTTGGTGCAAACTACGATTCCTACGGCATGGACGGCACCTCCGTGGCAGTCAAGAAGCTCGTCGGCGTGGTGTCGCAACAGGCATGGTTGCAGGCCTTTGCGGATGTCTTCCTGGCGCTGACCGTTCTGTTCAGCTGCCTCATCTTCCTGACGGTGCTCATCAAGAAACCCAAAGCCGCGCCTCCACCCGGTGCCGGGCACTAATTTCAAAAGTTCCACCGCAGCGCTGAAGGGTCGCCAGAAATGGCGGCCCTTTTCGTTTTGTGTGGGAAGCGTCGAATATGCCGCTTACCCCCCGCTGTCCTGCCGGACATCTCCCCCTCAAGGGGGGAGATCGGCTAGACGCGCGCTCATCACCCATCCACACCGCCAAAAATGGCCAAGAGGTTGCCACGAGTCGATCTCCCCACCTGTGGGGGAGATGCCCGGCAGGGCAGAGGGGGTAAGCCACACCCTCCAACCTACAACCATCAAACCTTAGCAGCAGAAACCGTCGCCTCGATATGCTCAACCAGCGCATCCGGCAAACCAAGACGGCCCGCGAGCAGATCCAGATAGCCGCGCTCTGCCCGGCTGTCGGGCTCGATGGTCAGGCGGGACGCGGTGTAGAGTTCCACCTTCTGCTCTTCGGTCTTGGCAGCGGCCACCAGTGCGTTGATATCGAGCGGATCGGCAAGTTCTTTCTCGATGAAGGCACCTGCTTCACTATCGAGCTCTGAGACCTGCACCTTTTCCATGATGCGGGCGCGCTCTGCCTCGTCTATGTGGCCGTCGGCCTTGGCGGCGGCGATCATGGCCTGCACCAGTGTCAGTGCAAAATTGTTGGAAAGCGTTTCAGACTGCGGGTGAAAGGGGGAGTCCACCGGTGGCGGCAACAGTGCCTGAGTGGGCTGCGGTTGCTGCACGGCCTCTGGCTTCTGGCCTGACTGATAATTCTTATAGGCGAGGTAGCCCAGACCGGCGATGGCGGCGATGCCACCAACGGCTGCGGCGTTGCCCGCCAACTTGCGACCGGTTTTGGTGCCGAAGATGGCAGCGGCGATGGCGCCTGCCTTCATCGGATTGTTCTTCGCAATCTGGGTGGCCTGTCCGGCCCGGTCCCGCACGCTTCCCGACAGGCCCGGTACGTTGGAGCCCAAAAACTGGTCTAGAAGCTTCTTCGCGTCGAACATTCAAATCTCCTGTTTTGTTCAATATCAAAACAGGAGATAGGGAGTGCGACGACGAATACAAATGGCTGTAACGTTCACGCAGTCGTGAACGCCAACGCTCAGCCGCGCAACGCTGCCGCTTCGGCTGCAAGCTTGGTGATACCAGCCCAGTCACCGGCCGCGATGAGTTCCTTCGGCGCAACCCACGAGCCGCCGACGCAAACGACGTTCGGCAGCGACAGGTAATCCTTGGCATTCTTTAGCGAAACGCTGCCCGTCGGGCAGAACTTGATGTCTGCCAGCGGTGAGGACAATGCCTTGAGGTAAGGCGCACCGCCAGCCTGTTCAGCGGGGAAGAATTTCAAAACCTTGTAGCCCTTGTCGCGCAGATGCATGACTTCGCTGGCGGTTGCGGCACCCGGCAGAAGCGGAACCTTGGAACCCTTGGCCGCTTCCAGAACGCTTTTGTTGACCCCGGGGCTAACGATAAAGGTGGAACCTGCCTTGACAGCGGCTTCGAAATCCTTGGCATTGAGAATGGTGCCAGCGCCCACATGCGCGCCTTCGACTTCGTCTGCCACAGCACGGATCGCGTCCAGCGCTGCCGGGGTGCGCATAGTGATTTCGATGGCTTTCAAGCCACCTTCGACCAGCGCGCGGGCCAAAGGCACGGCGGATGCGACGTCTTCGACAATCAGAACAGGCACAACCGGCTGGAGTTTCAGGATGGAAAGCAGCTTTTCGGAATCCTGGGCCATGATGGTGTCTCCTCTATTGAATCGATTGAATTGCGCATTCAATTACCGCGCCAAGCCTGACCTGTCGAGGCAAAACGAAATATTTCAGTTTCATTACTTTTTCATGACAGTTGCATAGGTTACGGTGGCCGAAATCAGGCAGGTTGTTGAATGGCAAAAGAAATCGAACGCAAGTTTCTGGTCGCGGATGAGAGCTGGCGCGACCAGATCGCGTCACGCACGCCGTTCCGGCAAGGCTATATCGTTTCTTTGCAAGACCGATCCGTGCGGGTGCGCATCAAAGGTGATGACAGCGCAACCCTGACCATCAAGATCGGCACCAACAGCCTTGTGCGCGACGAATATGAATATGACATTCCCGTCGCCGATGCCGAGGAACTGCTGACCACCGCCACCGGCATCATCATCGAAAAAATCCGCCACACGGTGGAGCATCAGGGTTTCATCTGGGAAATCGACGTCTTCGATGGTCTGTACAAGGGCCTTGTCGTTGCGGAAGTGGAGTTGAAAGCAGAGACCGACCAGCCCGACTTGCCAACATGGCTGGGCCCGGAAGTCACGGGCGATCCACGTTTTTCAAACCAGCATCTGGCAACAGACGATTTGCGTGCAGAGTTGAGCCATGTCATTCCAAATTAATCCTGCCAAACCTTTTCCGGATGAACTGAAACGGGTCGGACTGGAGCTGATCGATGACGCCATTTCCGGCTTGTCACAGCAACCGGATGGCCCCCATGCCGCCGTGCACGACGCACGCAAGAAGTTCAAGCGGCTGCGCGCCCTCTACCGCTTCACACAAGCCGAAAATCCCGCGTTCCGAACCAACGAAAACCTGCGTTTCCGCGACATTGCCCGCTCACTGTCTCAGGCCCGCGAGGCCGCTGCCCTTGTGGAAACCATTCATTACCTTCAGGATTTCACCAACACAGATGCGGAGCGCGCTGCCCTTACCAGCGCCCACGACACCCTGGCCAAACGGCGTGACGCAATAACCGGTGACGATGGCGACTTGCACGTGCGCATCGCAGCCGCGATTGCCGAGTGTGAAAATGGCAAGCGCGCCCTCAATCAGCTCTCCTTGCCGGAAAGCCGGAAAGTGGCTGTGAAACTGGTGAAGGCCACGTGGCGCAAGCAGCGCAAAAGGGCGTTGGAAGCTCTCAAGGCCTGCCAGGAACAGGCCCATGACGAAGCCTTTCACGACCTGCGAAAGAGCGGACAGGTCTATTGGATGCATCTGGCCCTCATGCGGCGGGTCTGGCCATCGGCCATGCGGGCCAAAAAAATCCAAGCCAAAGAGCTGGTCGATCTTCTGGGCCACGAACATGATCTTTCCGTGCTGGCAGCCTTTGCGACACAGGAGCCGGAAGGCTTTGCCAACGGCGAAACACTGAGTGTGCTGCGCGATGCGATCACCCATCGCCAGCAGGCGCTGCGTCAGGAGTGTCTCGATCTTGCCGACCGGGTGTTTGCCGAATCCGCCAAGAGTGAAAGCAGGATCATCGGCCTTTTGTGGGAACACGCTGCGAACTAAGTGATGAGGCTCGTGTTTTCAAAACTTCACCGCCAGCCGCACGCCTCAGCGAAATATGATTGCGCAAAAGCGCATCTGGCTGTATTTCAGCCGCCATGACCGACACCTCCACCCTACCCCGCCCGGAAGCCGCCGGCGATTTTCTCGTGGCTGCGCTGTATCATTTTGCCCGCTTCGCGCGGTTTGAAAGCGTACGCGAGCCGCTGTTCACGCTGTGTCAGCAAAATGGCGTCAAAGGCACGCTGCTTGTGGCCGCAGAAGGCATCAACGGCACCATCGCCGGAACGGATGCGGGTGTCGGCAATGTCCTAGCCTATCTTCGCGCCCAGCCGGAATTTGCCAATCTTGAGCACAAGGAAAGCCGCGCTTCCAAGATGCCGTTCGTGCGCATGAAGGTGAAGCTGAAGCAGGAAATCGTCACCATGGGCGTGCCGGATATCGATCCGAACCAGATCGTCGGCACCTATGTCGATCCGAAGGACTGGAACGAGCTGATTTCCGATCCCGATACGATCCTCATCGATACCCGCAACGATTACGAAACCGCCATCGGCCTGTTCAAGGGCGCGGTCGACCCGCAGACCAAGACATTCCGCGAGTTTCCCGACTGGGTGAAGAACAATCCCGGCCTGCACAACAAGCCCAAGATCGCCATGTACTGCACCGGCGGCATTCGCTGCGAAAAGGCCACTGCCTTCATGAAGGATCAGGGTTTTGACGAGGTCTACCACCTCAAGGGCGGCATTCTGAAATATCTGGAAGAGGTGCCGCAGGAAGAAAGCCTGTGGGAAGGCGCCTGCTTCGTGTTCGATGAGCGCGTGTCGGTGGTCCACGGTCTGGTTGAGGGCGACCACAAGCTCTGCCACGCCTGCCGCAACCCGATTACGCCAGAAGTTCGCCTCTCGCCGAAATTCGAAGAAGGCGTGTCCTGCCCAAGCTGCTATGACGACCGCACCGAAGAAGACCGTCAACGCTTCCGCAACCGCCAGAAACAGATCGATCTGGCGAAGATGCGGGGTGAGAAGCATATTGGGCGATAGGCGGTAGGCTTCTCCACCACAGCCGCCGCCTATCCGTCGTCTCTACCTTTTCTAGCGCCTTCACCCTCTCCGCCGTCATCCTCGGGCTTGACCCGAGGATCTGACCACGTTGGATGTTGGGGTTCGTTAGATCCTCGGATCAAGCCCGAGGATGACCGCGTGTTGTAGGTTGACGCCACGTTCTAGATGGACGCCACGACATCACACCTCAAGACACCTTGCGCTGCGCCACCGGCGCATCCTGCGCCTCCAGCAATGGCAAAATCTGTTCGGCCGGAATTGGCCTTGAGAACAGATAGCCCTGCAATTCATCGCAGCCGCACAGGTGCAGAATGGCGGCCTGGTCTTCCGTTTCGATGCCTTCTGCCGTTACCGGAATGCCGAGCGAGCGGGCCAATGCCACGGTGGCCGTCAGCATTTCCAGCGAGCGACCGCCTTCGTCCAGCGCTACTACCAGCGATTTGTCGATCTTCATGCGGTTGAAGCCGAAGCGGCGCAGATAACCGATGCTGGCAAAGCCGGAGCCGAAATCGTCCAGCGCGATGCTGACGCCGATCTGTTTCAGCTTCTCGATGGCAGCACCTGCCCGCTCCGGGTGGTGGATGAAATAGCCTTCGGTCATTTCCAGCATCACGCGCGCTGGCGCAATGTCGTGCTCCTCGAGAATAGACAGAACCTGTGCGGCAAAAAGCGGATTTCTGAACTGCACAGGCGAGATGTTGACGGCGAGCTTTATATCCGGCCAGGCGACCGCCTCATGGCAGGCCTTGCGCAGAACGGCCAGGCCAAGCTGGTCGATGAGACCGCTGCTTTCCGCAGCTGCAATGAAGACATCCGGCGACACCGGCCCATAACCGGCGCGGTTCCAGCGGGCCAGCGCTTCAACACCGTTGATCCGGCGGGTGAGCGTGTTGACCACGGGCTGGAACACGACCTTGATTTCATCGTGCTCGATGGCGTATTTCAGATCTGCCTCGAGCTGGTTCTTTTCCTCGCGGCGTGTGTCCATGTGCGGTTCATAGGCCATGTAGCGGCCTCGCCCGCTCTCCTTGGCCTCGTACATGGCCATATCGGCACGGCGCAACAGCTCCTCGCCGTCGATATCGCCACCCTTCGACACTGCCGTTCCGATGCTGCAGCCGATGGCGGCCACCCGGTCACCGATCATGAAGGGTTCTGAGAACAGGGTCAGAATGTCGTCGCAAAGCTTGCGGCTTTCGATGCGGGCATCGGGCCCTTGCAGGACGATTGCGAACTCGTCGCCGCCCAGCCGCGCCAGCAGCGTGCCGTCTGCCACAAGCACCTTCAAAGCTGCCGCAACACCCTTGATCAATAGGTCACCGGCACCGTGGCCGAAGGAATCGTTGATTTCCTTGAAACCATCAAGATCGAGATAAATGAGGTTGACGTAGGAATTGTCTTCGCCCGACCGCAGAAGGCACTTCTTCAGCCCCTGGAACAGTCCGGGGCGGTTGTATAGTCCGGTCAACCGATCGCTCAACAGTTCACGACGTGCAGACGCCTCGTCGCTTTTCAGCTTTCTCAGTGCAGCGGTACCAATTGCGATGAGCGCCAGAAAGAACAGAAGGCTGATGGCATTGGCGGCAAAGATGCGTGGTCTTACCTCGCGCATGCTGATGTCACCCGGCATTTGCGACTGCCAGGTCAGATTGCCCAGCACCTGCCCCCTGGGATCAACGATGCTGACGAAGTAATCCGGATGCGTATCGGGAGGCTGCAAGGCAAGCCCGTTGATGACGTAGGTATGCGCAAGCTGCTCGATCTTCTGCGCCGTCAAATGGCGGGCAAAGATCAGATACCGTCTTGCGGCTTCAGGCACGTCAAGCAAGCCGGATTTGTTGCGCACTAAAGCAACACCCACGGCGGCGATGCCGTCCTGCGTCCGCAAAAATCCCGAGACTTCGGATGGCTGGCCAGTCGGGATGGAGCGAGCCTGCTGGATCAGTCCCGCCAAGCCATCTCCGAAATAGCCTTGAAGCGACCAATCCGTTGCCACACCTTGGCGGTAGGACATCAAAATCTGATCGTTCATATCGATGAGGACAGCCGTATCGAACAATTCGCTGTTGACGGTCATGTCGCCATAATTGCTGATGATCCACTCCAGACCATCGGCGGCATAGGTAAATCGGGCAGCGTCGTCCCAGGCTGCGTAATCGTTGAGTGTCGCGGTGAGCTGATTGAGGTAGGTGGAGAGTGCGCCGGAGGTCGTTTCCAAAGAGCGCTGATCATCCAGTGCATTGGCATTTTTGGCGACATCGCCCAGCGCGGATAAAATGAGAACGGTGACAATGGCGACGACGATGGCAAGCGCAGACAAAACCCCTGCCACGGCGGTGGTCCGGCCGATCGACAGTGTTCTGGCATGCTTACGCGGCATCTGACAGCATCTTTTTTCCTCTAAAGGCTGTATATTCCGCGTGAAGTCTTCAAAAGCTATTAAAATACCCCGCCGCAATGCTCTCAATTGCAACGCGCATGGGGCAAAATCCGTAACGTCTTAGTTTAGGGCTAACCGAATGTAAAAAACCTCCCCCGTCTGCACGGGAGAGGCTGAAAAAGGCCGTCTGAAAGCGACGCTTACCAGGACGGAATGACCGTGCCGTTGTACTTTTCAAGAATGAAAGTCTTCACTTCCGGGCTCTGGTAGGATTCGACCAGTGTCTTCACCCAAGGCTTGTCCTTGTCCTGCGTACGCACCGCGATGACGTTGGCGTAAGGGGATTTCTCGCTTTCGATGGCGATGGAATCCTTCTTCGGGTTTAGGCCGGCAGCGGTTGCATAGTTGGTGTTGATGACCGAAGCGTCAGTATCATCAAGCGAACGCGGCAGCTGGGCAGCGTCCAGTTCCACGATCTGGATGTTCTTCGGGTTTTCGGTGATGTCTGCAGGTGTGACCTTCAGACCGACGTCAGGGTTGACCTTAAGCACACCCTTGGAGGCCAGAACCAGCAGCGCACGACCGCCATTGGTCGGGTCGTTCGGAATGCCGACGGTTGCGCCGTCCTTCAGCTCGTCAAGGCTCTTCACCTTCTTAGAATACACGCCCATCGGCGTGGTGATGGTGGTGCCGACGCTGACGAGATCGAACTTGCGATCTGCGACCTGGTTGTCGAGGTAAGGCTGGTGCTGGAAGGAGTTGGCCTGAAGCTCGCCATCTGCCAGCGCCTGGTTCGGCACGACATAGTCAGAAAATTCGAGGATTTCGAGGTCGAGACCCTTGGTGGCTGCAACCTTCTTCACCTGCTCCATGATCTGCGCATGTTCGGCGGGGGTGACGCCGATCTTGATGGTTTCAGCCAGTGCACTGCCTGCGAACAGGGCTGCCAGCGATGCTGCGATGATGAGTTTTTTCATGGGGTGTCTCCTTTGTTTTGTGTTTTTAGTTTTTACGATTGCGCTTGTCGAAGCTACGAGCCAGCGCGTCACCGGCGCTTTGCACGATCTGGACGAGCACGATGAGAACGACGACAACGACCAGCATCACGTCAGGCATGAAGCGCTGGTAGCCATAGCGAATGCCGAGATCCCCCAGCCCTCCACCGCCGACAGCGCCGACCATGGCCGAGTAGCCGATGAGACTGACGAGCGTCAGCGTCAGTGCCAGCGTAATGCCGGGCTTTGCCTCGGCCAGCAGCACCTTGGTGACGATCTGAAGCGGTGTTGCGCCCATGGCACGCGCGGCTTCAATCAGACCCTTGTCCACTTCGCGAATGGCAGCTTCCACCAGACGCGCCACGAAGGGAATGGTCGCGACCGTCAACGGTACGATGGCAGCGGAGGTGCCGATGGAGGTGCCTGCGACGAGCCGCGTGAAGGGAATAATCGCAACCACCAGAATGATGAAAGGCGTGGAGCGGGCGGCATTGACGATGAGCCCGATGACGCGGTTGACCATAGGTGCCTCGAACAGCTCTCCCTTACCACTGGTGGCGAGGAAAATGCCGATAGGCAGGCCGAGAAGCGAGCCGACGAGACCGGAGACCGCGACCATGTGGAGGGTCTGGATCAAACCCTTCCAGAGAACAGCAAAGAGCATATCAGGCGACATAACCGAGGACCTCCGTGGTCAGGCCGGTATCGGCATAGAAACGGCTGGCACGCGCCGTGACCTCTGGCGTTGCCGGATAGGACACCACCAGCGAGCCGAAAGGCTGGCCGGAGATTTCCTCGATGGTACCGGCGAGAATGTTCACGTCAGGACCGATCTCGGCAACCAGTCGCGCCGTGAGCGGCTGAAACGCGGTATCGCCGAAGAAGACGAGACGCACCAGTACGCGGTCGGCGGGCGCTGCATCCGGTTTCAAACCAGATGTGACCCAATGCGGCAGCTTCACGCCAACGGCTGACGATAGCAGGCTGCGGGTCGTTTCATGCCGCGGGTTCGTAAAGATATCGAAGGTGGTTCCCTGCTCAACGATCAGGCCCTTGTCGATGACCGCCACCTGAGAGGCTATGGTCTTCACCACCTCCATCTCATGGGTGATGAGCAGCACGGTAAGGTTCAGCTCGGCGTTGATCTTCTTCAACAGTTCCAAAATGGACTGCGTGGTCTCCGGGTCGAGCGCGGATGTGGCTTCGTCGGAAAGCAGCAGCTTCGGCTCTGTCGCCAGCGCACGGGCAATGCCGACACGCTGTTTCTGGCCGCCGGAAAGTTCGGCGGGATAACGGTTGGACTTATCGCCCAGCCCGACCAGATCGAGCAACGGCCCGACCTTCTGTTTGATCTCGGCCCGCGAGACACCAGCGATTTCCAGCGGCAAAGCGACATTGTCGTAAGCGGTGCGCGACGACAGCAGATTGAAGTGCTGGAAGATCATGCCCACAGAACGGCGCAGGGTGCGAAGGCCCGCTTCATCCAATGCGCCGACATCCACGCCATCGACGGCAACCTTGCCAGCGCTTGGGCGCTCCAGCCCGTTGACGAGCCGGATGAGGGTGGACTTGCCCGCGCCGGAGCGGCCGATGATGCCGGAAATCGAGCCTCTGGGGACGGTGTAATCGACACCGGCAAGCGCGGTGAACGACGTCTGGCTGGCCGGATCGCCAAAGGTCTTGGTCACGGCGTCAAAAACGACCATCGGGTCGCTGGCCGCCTGACCGGCAGGCACGGGGCTGGCCGCAAAATTCTGTGGTGTCATCAAATGCTCTTCGGATGAAATCTGTTACGTCGAAACCCGGCGGCAGAAAAGCCGCTCTTCACGCTGCCATCAGGCACATTCGACAAGGCAAGACGTTCCGTAGCACTGATGTTCAACTTTCCTGATAGAAGCCGGGATCGGCTGTTTTGTATCGCAAACATGCCCGTCTGCGATACCATTTTGTAGGTATGATTTTTCAATTATTAGCAGAACTTAGAAAAATCGACCAAATCAACGGATTAAACGATCACTTCACCGTGGTGACGAACTCTTCCAACGGGCGGCGCACCTTCTTGAGGTTAACCAGCCAGTCGCCCTCTTCCTTGCGATAGCCCAGCGGCAGGATCACTGCCGAGCGCAGGCCCTTTTCACGAAGGCCGAGAATTTCGTCCAGCTTGGCCGGATCGAAACCTTCCATCGGAGTGGAATCCACACCCTCGAACGCGGCCTGTGCAACGGCGATGCCGAACGCGATATAGGCCTGACGGGCGGCGTGCTGGAAATTCACCTCGGCATCACGCTGCGGGTAAGACGACAGCAGAGACTGACGGTACTTTTCCCAGCCTTCGTTCTTGAAGCCACGCTCGTCATTGGTCAGATCGAACATGTGGTTGATGCGGTCTGCGGTGTAGTTGTCCCAGGCGGCGAAGACCAGCAGGTGTGAGCCTTCGGTGACCTGCGCCTGGTTCCAGGAAATTTCCTGAATCTTGGCGCGGGTTTCCGGGTTGGTGACGACGATGATTTCGAAAGGCTGCAGGCCGCTCGATGTCGGCGCCAGACGGGCCGCTTCGATGATGCGGTCGACCTTGTCCTGCGAAACCGACTTGGAAGGGTCCATTTTCTTGGTGGCATAACGCCAGTTCAATTTCTCGATCAGCATAAAAATCTCCTTGGGACGACCCTCATGTCATGGCACGCATGCGCCGAGCCGGGCTCTCCATAAAACCCACCACACATAGGTCATGTTGCGCCGCACACAAGAAGGCACAGAGAAGTAACCACGCAAAATCCTCTCCGGCCCGCTTTATGAGAAAAGCGAACCGGAGGGATGATGAATGCCCGGCAAATGCGTGTTGCATTGGCAGGTATGGTCGAGGTCTTGGCATTTGCCGGACCCGTTACAACAGCACTCTCACGATATCTATCGGAACGCCCGGTCCCTTGCTTGGCCAGTGGCAAGAGGTGGGTCCACGGAAACGACCCTCTTTTAAGAGATGCCGCTTGTCGATACCGGCTTTCGAACCGCGGGAGTGCCGCGCGTTGCACCCCTTTGCTTCGAAAGCACGGGGATTATGCGAGAGGGTGGGAGAGCGTGGAGAAAAAATTATTTTTATTTTTTGTAGGGCTGGTTTGGCGACGAAACGGAGGCTTTTCAAGCATAGGCCTCGCCCCAATCTCCGTCATTCCGGCCTTGAGCCGGAATCCAGCAGCGCCGCGTCTGCGGCGCGAAAAAGTCTCTTGCGATCAAGGACTTGATCGCACTGGACCCCGGCTCAAGGCCGGGGTGACGGAGGTTCCGGGGCGGGGAGAGGAAGCGCCTGCCACAAGGGCAGGCGATACCCTTAAACGTAGCGATTGACCACATTTTCCAGATATTCCTGACGACCGGACTTCGGCTCAGGGTTGATGTTGTCCCGCTCGACCATCGCCGCGATCTCATCCAGCTTCAGCTCACCGCGCAGCAGCTTCTGGGCGTCTGCCGAATCCCACTTGGCATAACGGTCTGCCAGAGGCTGTGACAGGGCCTTGTCCTCGACCATCTTGGCCGCAGCCTTAAGGCCACGGGCGCAGCAATCCATACCGCCGATGTGACCGATCAGCAGATCGGCAGGATCCAGCGACTGGCGGCGCAGCTTCGAATCGAAGTTGGTGCCGCCGTTCTTGAAGCCGCCGCCTTCCAGCACGTGGTAATAGGCCAGCGCCATTTCCGGCACGTTGTTCGGGAACTGGTCGGTATCCCAGCCGGACTGGTAGTCGTTGCGGTTCATATCGATGGAGCCGAAAATGCCGAAGGCGTTGGCCATGGCCAGCTCATGCTCGAAGGAGTGACCGGCCAGAATGGCGTGGCCCTGCTCGATATTGACCTTCACTTCCTTGTCCAGCCCGTGCTTTTGCAGGAAGGCGTAAACGGTGGCGACGTCGTAGTCATACTGGTGCTTGGTGGGCTCCTGCGGCTTCGGCTCGATCAGGATCGTGCCTTCGAAACCGATCTTGTACTTGTATTCCACCACCAGATTGAGGAAGCGGCCAAGCTGATCCAGCTCACGCTTCACATCTGTGTTGAGCAGGGTTTCATAACCTTCACGACCGCCCCAAAGAACGTAGTTGGCGCCGCCGAGTGTCTTGGTGGCATCCATGCAGGTCTTCACCGTCGCAGCCGAATAAGCGAAAACGTCAGGGTCAGGATTGGTTGCAGCGCCGGACATGAAGCGGCGATTGGAGAACAGATTGGCCGTGCCCCACAGAAGCTTGACGCCGGTATCGGCCTGCTTCTGGCCGAAGTAATCCACGATCTCGTTGAGGTTGCGGGTGTTCTCCGCAAAGGTCTTGCCTTCGGGGCGCACATCGGCGTCGTGGAAGCAATAGAAGGGCGAGCCCAGCAGCGAGAAGAATTCGAACGCGACATCCGCCTTCAGCTTGGCGGCCTGCATCGTGTCTTCGAACCATGGACGTTCGAATGTCTGGCCACCGAACGGATCGCCGCCGGGCCATGTGAAGGTGTGCCAGTAGGCCACGGCAAAGCGCAGATGATCTTCCATGCGCTTGCCGCCGACGATTTCGTCGGGATTGTAATGGCGGAAGGCCAGCGGGTTGGTGCTGTCTGGGCCTTCATATTTGATTTTCTGGATGTCGCCGAAAAAGCCTGTGGTCATGGTTCTCTCCCTTGGATGGTATTCATGTCTTTGATGTCGGCGGGTGGAGTTCACCCCCCTCTGTCCTGCCGGACATCTCCCCCTCAAGGGGGGAGATCGACCTGTTGCTCGCTATCGCCCTTCTTGAACGTTGCGAGTGAAGCGTCGGTGGGCCGTCTTGCCGATCTCCCCCCTTGAGGGGGAGATGGTCGGCAGACCAGAGGGGGGTAACCCCATCCACCAGGGCTCAATGTGAAAGTGTTTTGATCGCCGGATAAAGCGCCCGATAACGCCCATAAGCCTCCTCATAGGCATCGCCCAGCGCTGCCACCGGCTCGATCGTCTCCTCCGTCTCCGGCTGCGAGCACACCGCAACCGGGTCTGCCCCCGTCGCCGCAATCAACCCCAGACGGGCAGCGCCAAACGCTGCGCCGAAGTCGCCTTCCGCCGGAATATCGACGGGGACCCCGAGCGATGTCGCAATGGACGCCAGCCAGTAGCGCGAGCGCGAACCGCCGCCGATGGCGGTGACGCGATCAATCGAGGTGCCGGCGGATTTGAGCGCTTCGAGGTTGTCTCTTATGGCAAAGGTAACGCCTTCCATCACGGCCTGCGTCAGCGCCTTGCGGTCGCTTTCATGGGACAGGCCGATGAAGGAACCGCGAATGGCTGCGTCATTGTGGGGCGTGCGTTCGCCGGAGAGATAGGGCGCGAAGGTGACGCCTGTCGGGGCCTTTAGCTCGTCGCCCAGTTCGGTGGAAAGATCGGCTGCGGATTTCCCCGTAATGCCGGAATACCAGTTCAGCGCATCGGTTGCCGAGAGGATGACGCCCATCTGGTGCCACGTGTTGGGCAGCGCGTGGCAGAAGGCGTGGACGGCGCTTTCGGGCTTGGGCAGGTAGGATGCGTTGGCGGCGAACAGCACGCCTGACGTGCCGAGCGACACGAAGGCATGGCCTTCCGACACGGTGCCCATACCACAGGCGGAGGCGGCATTGTCCCCTGCTCCACCGGCAACCACGACCTTGGCAGAAATGCCCCATGAGGAGGCAAGCTCGGAGCGCAGCGTGCCTGCTTCCTCGGTGCCTTCCACCAGCGATGGCATCTGCTTCTCGGAGAGTCCGGTGGCCTCCAGCAGTTCGGACGACCATTTGCGTGCGCCGGTGTCGAGCCACGAGGTGCCTGCGGAGTCGGACATTTCCGAGATATATTCGCCCGTCAGCCAGAGGCGCAGATAATCCTTCGGCAACAAAACCTTGCCGACCTTGGCGAAAATTTCCGGCTCGTTGTTGGCGACCCATACCAGTTTCGGTGCGGTGAAACCGGGGAAGACGATGTTGCCGGTGATCTTGCGGAAACGCGGGTCGGCATCCAGTTTCGCCGCTTCGGCGTAAGAGCGGGTGTCGTTCCACAGAATGCAGGGGCGCAGCACATCGCCTGCCGCATCCACCAGCGTTGCGCCGTGCATGTGGCCGGACAGGCCGATGCCCTTGACCGCCGAAAGCTCCTTCGGAAACTTGGCTTTCAGCCCGGAAATCGCCGTTTCCGTTGCCTTGATCCAATCTGCCGGATTCTGTTCCGACCAGCCATGATGGAGGCGTGAAACGTCCAGCGCGCCATTGGCTGAGCCGATGACGTTTTGATCGCCATCGATCAGCAGCGCCTTGACGCCGGATGTTCCCAAATCGAGACCGAGATACATGTTTCCTCCAGTGCTATGTCAGTGTCAGGGGAGATTATCCCGCAAGAATATGTCGATACGAATGCGTTCCTGCGCCTCGATGACGGCAAGGCCATCGGCACGCGCTTTGAGCACACGGATGGCGCTGCGCACCTCATGGCCTGCATCCTGGTTCAGCACGGCATCGAACACGCCTTCCGCCAGGGCATTGGCGGTGTTTTCGGTCAGTTCGTGGGCGATGACGCAAGGATACGATGATTGGCGCGACGCCTTCAGCGCCTTGATGAGACCGCGATTGCCAGCACCCAGACTGTAGAGGCCGAGAAGATCGGGATTTGCCTTGAGGCATTCCGCCACCAGCTGCTCAACCGTTTCGGGGTCATCGCGCCCCTCCAGAACCGGCAGCAGGCTCAGATCGGGAAACTCTTCTGCTATGACCGACTGGAACCCGGCGAGCCTTTCGCGGTGGTCCTTGACCAGCATCGAGCCCGCTAGGACCGCGACATTGCCACCTTTTTCCGGTAAGAACCGCCCCATCAGGCTGGCAGCGGTACGGCCTGCTGCGACGTTATCGACGCCCGCAAAATGATCGCGCCTGGAGCCGGTGATATCAGAGACGAGGGTAACGGCGGCGATACCGCTATCGGCCAGCCGATCCGCCGCTTCCACCACATCCTGCGCATCGATGGCGACGAAGGCAACGCCGGACGGCTTTTCCAACCGGGCCACATCCAGCGCCTGGGCGAGCGCCGCCGCATCGAAAGGCGGCACTTCGATGATGCGGATGGAGGTGCGCTCAACATAAGACCGGGAGGCTGCCGCCCTCACCTCGGCGCGAAGACCGGCCATGAAGGAATTGTCGTTGTTGGGCAGGATGAAGACCAGCGCATAGCTGCGGCCCTTGGCCAGATTGGCGGCGGCCATATCGCGCACATAACCCAGCTCCAAAATCGCCGTCTCGACCTTGGCACGCGTGACCGCGTGCACACCCGGACGCAGGTTGATCACCCGGTCAACGGTGGCAAGACTAACGCCTGCCTTCGAGGCAATATCGTGAACTGTCGGCTTCATGTTTTCTCCCGGGAGATTCCTTAGAGGAGTTTTTGAGGTACGTAAATCAGAAAATGATGTACGTACCTCAATATTGGGGTTGAGGGTGTTACTTTTGAGGCGAAGGGAAGTTACAAGGGGGGGGTGAGCCACACCCTCCAACCTCAACGCAATCCTCTGTTGTCTTTACCAACCACCTACCGTACATCTTTTCCCTCATTTTACGGGGATAAGAATGCGCGATCTCAGCCAGTTCAAAGGATGTCCGGCACCGCAACCGGTAACGCTCGAAGGTCGGTTCGTTACTGCTGTTCCGTTCGATCGCGCAGAGCATCTGGAAAAGCTGTGGGATGCGCTTGGCGGGCTCGGCATCAATGACCTGCTGAAATATTTCCCGAAGGATGGGTTTTTGAATTCGCAAGCTTTCGGCGACTGGATCGAAGGCGCGCAGGCCGGGTTTGGCTGGGTGACGCTGGTGTTTGTTGACAATGCCAGCGGCGAGGTCGTGGGCATGGCCAGCTATATGCGACCGGACCCGAAAAACGGCGTGGTGGAAGTGGGCTCCGTTGCCCATGGCGTAAAAATGAAGCGGTCGCCGCTTGCCACCGAAGCGCATTATCTGATGGCGCGCCATGTGTTCGATGACCTCGGTTACCGTCGTTATGAGTGGAAATGCCACAATGAAAACGAGGCATCCAAAGCTACGGCCAAGCGCTACGGCTTCATGTTCGAGGGCGTGTTTCGCCAACACATGGTCTCGAAGGGTGCCAACCGCGATACGGCTTGGTTCTCGATGATCGATAGTGAATGGCCGGTGATACGGCAGTCTTTCGAAGCGTGGCTTTCACCGAATAATTTTGGCGACGAAGGCGTTCAGAAGCAGAAGCTCGAAGATATTCGCGCAGGGATAACGGCATGACCGGCAAGACCAGCAGCTCGGCCATCATCGCCGCCATCGCCATCCTCCTCGGCTTCGGGGTGCTGTTCTACATCATGCCGACGATTACGCTGTGGCTGGCAAACCATTATTCCGTCTGGGCCGCTGCGGCCTTCGATACGGTTGCGGTGTTGGCCTTCTTTTTGATCTTCTGGCTGCGGGCGCGGTACCAACGGCGTCACCGCTAGCTAAGGCCACCAAATCGCACTCGCATAGCCTCACACCTGCAGGGATGCACCCAGCAAGCCAAGCCCCATCAGCAAGACGAACACCGCGCCGGCGATCTCTATGCCGTGGGTGATGCGTGATGCCTTGGTGCTGCCGGTGCCTGCGAAGCGGACGGCGATGTCTTTGGCTTTGACGGCGAGGCAGGCCAGGAGTGAGACGGTGATGGCGGTGCCGATGGACATGGCGAGGACGGAGAGGATGCCGCCCATCAACAACCCGTTCAGCACGGAAAAGCTCATGACGATGATGGCACCGGAGCACGGGCGCAGGCCAACGGCGATGATGGCCGACCATGCTTCATGCAGGCTGAAATCTTTCGCGCGCAGCATGGATGGGTCTGGCGCGTGGGCGTTGCCGCAGGTGGTGCAGAGGTCGCCCGTGCCGCTCTGGGCGTGATCTGCGAAGACGGGCTTGCCCTGGAAGCGAAGGCCGCTGCCCATTCCCGTTCTTGGCGGGCCAAGGGTGACGGGTGCGGGATTGGCGATGGCAAGAGCTGGTGCGGGCTCTACTTTCACCATGAGGCTGCGCAGCTTGCGGAACAGCAGCCATGCGCCGAACAGGGCGACCATCGCGAAGCTGGCGATTTCCATTGCCTGCGTCGCCTTGGTCATGGTGATGGAGGTGCCGCGCAGCACCAGATAGGCAGCACCGACCAGTGCGATGGCGACCGCGCCTTGTAAAATGGCTGAGATGAAGGAGATGACGATGCCGCGTCTCAGCTGCGTTTCGTTGGCAATCATATAGGACGAGATGACCGCCTTGCCGTGGCCGGGGCCGGCGGCGTGGAACACGCCATAGGCAAAGGACAGGCCGATGAGCGATGTCAGTGCCCACGGGTCGTCCCGCATGGCTTTCAACGCGCCCGTCAAGGCGCGGTAGAAGGTTTGCTGGTGGACGTTGATCCACTGGAAGAGGGGGGCGAGCGGTCCTCCGATGGAGATGGAGGGTTCTGCCGAGCCGATGCCGAGTGGAGACTGGGCGTGGGCGGTGGACAGGGTGGCGAGGAAGATGGCGCATAAGATGAGAAGAAAGCGAGCGCTGGTGAACTGTTTCATGTCGGTCGGTGAAGAAACCATGAGACCTTGGTGTTCGTGGTTTGCCCCCCTCTGCCCTGCCGGGCATCTCCCCCACAGGTGGGGAGATTTCATCGCCGCAACCCGCTTGCCCGTCTCAAAGGTTGAGGATGAAGCGAGGGGCGTGCCTCTTGCCGATCTCCCCACCTGTGGGGGAGATGCCCGGCAGGGCAGAGGGGGGCGGCCATTGGCGCTGCCGGACACTTGAGCACAAAATGCACTTACGACCCTCAGCATTTCAGCTCCAGTCGCGTGGCAAACAGCTTGGTCATGTCGGTGCCGGTCGGATCGTTGAAGAAGGCGTCGGTCAGATTGTTCTGGTTCTGGGAGATGATTTCATCCGGGTCTGGCCGCACGACCTTGTGTTTGCAGGCCGCCAGATGCGTGCCCTTGACGACGATGTCGGTGTCCTTGGCGAAGTCTATTGCCGTGTAGAGCGTCGGGTCCCATGCGCCGAAGGTTAGCGTGCCTTTTACGGGGAGCGGCTTTTGCGGCTTCATGGAAAAGAACATCAGCACCTGACCGTCTTTGTAATCGACATGGATGGCATCGGGCTTGCCGAGATCTACCGGTTTTCCGTTCATTGTGACGAAGGTGTAATAGGAGAATTCGGCAAGCGATTCGTGCACCGTCGCGCCGATTTCAGCCAGTTCGTCCTTGTCCAGCTTGGCATCGCTGTTCTTGTCATAGTCCAGCACCACGCTTGCTGAAAACATCTCATCGAAGCGCCAGATGTTGCGCACTTCCGCGATGTTCCCGTCGGCACCCTCGATGATTTCCATCCGCGCTTCGGCAAAGATATGCGGGTGCGCCATGGCGCTGAGTGGCGCAAGACAGGCGGACAGGCATGCGCCCAGCGGTACGATCACGTTTTTCATGGATGCCTGTCTGTCTCGACGCTTCAATCTGGTTTGTGATTCTACCGGAAAATGGGACCGAATTTCGGCTTGGCCGGAGATGTGCTGCGAACTCATCCGTAATTCTTGAACCAGTTCGACAGATAGTCCACGAAGCTGCGCACCTTGGCGGGCAGGTAACGCCGGTGCGGGTAGACGGCATAGATGCCGCGATCGCGGGAAATATAGTCATCGAACAGGGTCACGAGTTCGCCTGAGAGAATGTGCGGTTTGGCGATGAAATCAGGCACGATGGCGACGCCGAGGCCGGTGCGGGCGGCACGCAGCGTGGCCATCGGGCTGTTGACCTCGATAGGGCCGGTAATCGCCACGGAATTGGTGCCGCCGCCCGGTTCGAAATAGCGGATGTGGTTGTGGAAGCGGGAGTTGGTGTCCACGATGCAGGGCACCTTGGCCAGATCCTGCGGCGAATTCAGCGGGCCGTAACGATCCACGAATTCAGGGGTTGCTACCGCGTAAACGCGAAAGTCGGCCAGCTTCCTGGCGATCATGCCGGAATCTTCCAGCTTGGTGATTCGCACAGCCAGATCAAAGCTTTCCTCGATCAGGTCCACGAACCGGTCTTCAGCGACGATTTCCAGAACCAGTTCCGGGTTTTCCTTGGCAAAATCGATCAGGCTCTGGCCGATTTCCGCGTCGATGAAGGTGCGCGGCACGGAGATTCGCAGCTTGCCTTTCAGGTCGGCGTTGTTCTCGCGCACGAGATCAGCAAGGTTGTCGATTTCCTTTAGGATATCGGCGGCGGTGCGGTAATAGGTATGGCCGGCTTCTGTCATGGAAAACTGGCGCGTGGTGCGGTTGAGAAGCAGCGCGCCGAGATCGTCTTCCAGTTCACGGACATATTTGGACAAAAGCGCCTTGGAACGCCCGGTCTTGCGGGCGGCGGCGGAAAAACCCTCCGCTTCGACGACGTCGATAAAGGCCCTGATGCGGGTGAGAGTGTCCATATACGGCTCCTGTTTGTTCCATATTCTTGAACGTCCGAGCCCTATCGTTCAAGAATAAAATCGAGTGCCGAAAAAATCCGCATTATGATGAAAAATTCCCTTGATTGTTACAGCGAATATTCTTATCTCCCGTTTGCCCAAAGTCGCACGTGCCCATGTGTGTCCGCCGGACCCTCGATGTGGTGAGGAGTTTGGTAAGGTACCTGGAATTAACCCCTCCAGTCGCTATTCCGGCCAACCGGGAAATGCGAGGACATACGAAGCAACGACGGTGCGGGCCTTTCTGGTTCTCTGCCGGCTTTCCATCAGCCGGGGTACTAAAGAGGCACACCATCATTGCCGTAAGTGCGGTTGGGTATGATTCCCTCCAATCCCATGGCAGACAAAGCCGAATAATGCTCCTGGCAGGGCGTTGTTCATATTTGCGCCTTGAGCGTATGCGAATGATTCTGCGTCTCCACCAGCGGATCGTTCTGCATATCTTGAGCGCCCTTTGTCCTCCGGATTTTCCGGGGTCGGAACATTTTAGGGAATACAACGATGACGACTGCACGCATCATTGACTTCATCAAGACCCGCCGCCCCGAAGGCCCTTGCCTGGTGGTTGACCTTGACGTTGTGCGCGACAATTTCCACGCGTTCCGCCACGCTCTGCCAAACAGTGCGATCTATTATGCCGTCAAGGCAAACCCGGCTCCTGAAATTCTCAAGCTGCTGGCTGGCATGGGTTCCAACTTCGATTGCGCCTCCGTGGCTGAAATCCAGATGGCACTCGACGCCGGTGCGACATCCGACCGTATCTCCTACGGCAACACCATCAAGAAGGAACGCGATGTTGCGCGCGCATTTGCGCTGGGCATCGATCTCTTCGCCGTGGACAGCCATGAGGAAGTGGAAAAGGTTGCCCGTGCAGCGCCTGGTGCCCGCGTGTTCTGCCGCGTTCTGACCGATGGTGAAGGTGCCGAATGGCCGCTGTCGCGCAAGTTCGGCTGCGTGCCGCAGATGGCTGTCGATGTTCTCGTCTATGCCCATCAGATGGGTCTGGAGTCCTACGGCGTTTCCTTCCACGTCGGTTCGCAGATGATGAACCTCGACGCATGGGACGCTGCTCTTGGCGATGCAAAGCGCGTTTTCGCTTCGCTTGCCAAGCAGGGCATCCACCTGCAGATGGTCAACATGGGCGGTGGCTTCCCAACGAAGTACCTGCGTGACGTGCCTGCTGCCGAAGAATATGGCCATGCCATCGACACGGCGCTGCGCAAGCACTTCGGCAATCAGATTCCAAAGACAATCATCGAGCCAGGCCGCGGCATGGTCGGTAATGCCGGTGTCATCAAGGCGGAAGTCGTGCTTGTTTCGCGCAAGTCCGACAACGACAACCACCGCTGGGTGTTCCTGGATATCGGTAAGTTCGGTGGTCTGGCCGAAACCATGGACGAAGCCATTCGCTACCCGATCCGCACCGAGCGCGACGACGATGCGATGGAGCTTTGCGTTCTGGCCGGTCCGACCTGCGACAGCGCCGACGTGCTGTATGAGAAGAACATGTACCCGCTGCCGGTCTCTCTGACCATCGGCGACGATGTTCTCATCGAAGGCACGGGTGCCTACACGACCACCTATTCGGCGGTCGCATTCAACGGTTTCGAGCCGCTGAAGTCCTATGTGATCTGAATGAGTGACGCCTGTCTGGGGGCAGGCGACAGTCTCTAGGATCCTCCCGTTCCGGCTTTGCCATCCGCGCTTAGGCGCAAACCCTGCTTGCCGCACCTCTGTCCAGCCGAGGAAAGGCGTGGTCTGGCGGGCCGGAACGGTTTCACATTATTTATCGCATGTCGTATCGCAAAACCGCTCAACGCCTTTGCGCGACATGCTTTCATTTTAGGGTGCCGCTTTCGTGGGCGGCTTGGTGACGGGAGGCCGAGATGGCCGCTGTTCTCAATTCTGTACGTGCATTTTTCACACCGCAGACATTTCATATCGACGCTGAAAATCCGGGTGATGTCGTTGCCCGTGAAAATCTGCTGGACCGCGTCATGGGTCCGGGCCGTCGTCGCAAGTCGTCGGAAAAGCTCCGCGCAGGCCGCGTGCCTGCCGAAGGTCTTGCTCTGGTCGCCCGTGATGAAGATGGCCACGTCATCGGCACCGTTCGTCTGTGGAATGTTCAGGCAGGCGTAACCCGTGAAGGCCGTCC
Organism: Agrobacterium rosae; assembly: GCF_002915175.1. Taxonomy (GTDB): domain Bacteria; phylum Pseudomonadota; class Alphaproteobacteria; order Rhizobiales; family Rhizobiaceae; genus Agrobacterium; species Agrobacterium rosae. The sequence goes on from NZ_NXEJ01000002.1 coordinate 158,217, forward strand.
CGTGTCTGCCCTGTTGCTGGGACCGCTTGCCGTGGATTGCGCCCATGAAGGCAAGGGCATCGGCTCCGCCTTGATGCGCGCCGCCATTGCCGAAGCCGCCAAGCGCGATCACGGTGCCGTCCTGCTGGTGGGTGATGCGCCTTACTACGAACGCTTCGGCTTCTTCGCCAGCCACACCCAGCATCTCGTCATGCCAGGCCCGTTCGAGCGTTCGCGTTTTCTGGCCCTGGAGCTGAAAAAGGGCTGGCTGGACGGCGCGGCGGGTATGCTGGTCGCCAGTGGGCGTAAGTTTTCCTGAGCCAGGGCAGAAACTATAGAAAGAAATGGCTCCTTTACGGGGCCATTTTTGCTAGCAGATATTCTGCTGCCACAATCCATCGCCGGACTAGACCATCCAATCACTTATCGTGAAGCTTGAATGCTGCTTTGGTGCGATCGACAAAGTCGAAATAGGGACCGGGACCGCAAGAAAGGCGTGAGATTCCCGTCGAAGCCAGTTCGCTTTTCGTAGGCGTCGTTCCGGTCCGCATCACATTCACTGGCAATTCGACAGCACCACATATCTCTTTTATCGCGGGTAGATCGGTTAGGCCGGGGATGAAAAAGCCGGATGCGCCTGCATGTGCGTATGCCTTCCCGCGTTCTATCGCGTCTGCAACGAGAGTTTTGTGTTTACCTTTATCGTTCTGCTGCAAAAACAAGTCCGTTCGCGCATTGACGAACAACGGGATATTTGCACCTTTGGCAACATGACGAATGGTGGCAATGCGGTCACATTGCTTTTCGATGGTATGCAATCCTTGTCCGTCAACGATTTGGTCTTCGAAGTTTATGCCAATCGCGCCAGCGTCCAGCAGACGAGAGCAGTTTGCCGTCAAACCTTCAAGGTCCTCCGCATATCCGCCCTCGAAATCTACGGTCACGGGCAGGGCCACCGCTTTACACATCTGCGAAACAATGGCGATAACGAGGTCGAACGGTATTTTTTGACCGTCTTCGTAGCCATGTGCAAGTGCCATGGACATGCTGCCTGTCGCGATGGCTTTTGCACCTGCGTCCTCGATGGCCATCGCGCCACCCGCATCCCAGACGTTATAGAGAAACAGCGGATCACCGACACGGTGAAGCTGCGCAAAAGCTTGTGCTTTATCTGCTTGCGACATGAGGAGTATTCCTTTCATGAACGACAAACTGCCGTTCAATTTCAATGAGTTTCTGCTTCCTCCACAGCCCGCCGCCATAACCGGTGAGTGAGCCATCCGCGCCCATGACTCGGTGGCAGGGGATGATGAGGGATATCTGGTTTGCGCCGTTGGCGCGCGCTACGGCACGAGTTGCAGACGGTCTCCCAATGGCGCGTGCGATCTCACTGTAGCTGCGGATTTCACCGGCAGGAATGGCGCGCAGGGCATCCCAGACATTGCGGGAAAAATCGCTGCCATGCAGGGCCAGAGGCACGGTGAAGCCCGCTGATGCGCCGGAGAAATAATCGGCCAGCTGCGCTTCTAGGAGCCGATGCGGAGGGAGCCTACCAACGCCGAGCTGACCTTTGGACAACTCGAACAGTTTCTTCAACTCGCTGGAAAGCGCCTTGCGATCCACGAATTCAAGGAGATGGACTGCACGTTCGTCGGCGACTGCAATCATCTTTCCAAGCGGTGTGGACAGCCAGTGCGCCTGCAACATGGCGTTTTCCGCCAAACGCCCTGGCGCCTGCCCAATGAGACGGGAAAAGGCGGTACGGAAAGCAGAGGGAGAGGAGAAACCGGCGTCCTGCTGCGCATCGATCACACGCCCGCCATCGCTCAAGGTCTCAAAACCCCGCCGCAGGCGCTCCAGCCGTGCCATTTCCAGAAAGGTCATGCCGAAATGTCGTTTGAAGCTACGCCTGACCGTGGACGGGTCTAGGTTCATCGATGCAACATCCTGCTCGCTCCAGCGGCGGTCCGGCTGCTCCGAAAGGGCATTCAGAAGCATCGATATCGCCGGGTCCGCATTGGCTGAGGGAGCAAGCGGGTGGCACTTCAGGCAGGCGCGAAATCCGGCTTCCATACATTCTGCAACGCTGCAAAAGAAACGGCAATTCTCCGGCTTCGGCTTTCGTGCAGGGCATGTCAGGCGGCAGAAAATCCCAGTCGAAGTGACACCGACATAGGCGCGGCCATCATAGGACTGGTCGCGGTCGAGCAGCGCTTTGTAAAGGGTGGCGGTATCTGGCAGAGCGAACATCATGGCTCTTCCTATAGGCTCTTACGGGGTAGGACAGACGGAAATCGGGCGTCTATTGAAATAAATGCTCCGCCGCAATGTCTTTTAAAATACCCGAAAAACAGACGCCTTGGAGGCGGGTTTGCAATCGTCAAATCCCCGCGGTGTCGGACCTGCAGCAGTGTTGCGTGCGGCGTTGGGACATGCGCGCGATTCCTTATTGTGTTGATTATCTCAAACCGTCTTTTCTCTAAAGTCGATAGTCCGGGCTGAAAGACTATGTGATCAAGGAGAGACTTTGATGAAGAACCGCTATATTGTGATCCTAACGGCAACTGTTGCGTCGATTGTCGTTGCTCGTGAAAATCTGCTGGACCGCGTCATGGGTCCGGGCCGTCGTCGCAAGTCGTCCGAAAAGCTGCGCGCAGGTCCGCGCTTTCTGGCCCTGGAACTGAAAAAGGGCTGGCTGGATGGCGCGGCGGGTATGCTGGTCGCCAGTGGGCGTAAGTTTTCCTGATACATCATCCCCGATGATCCGGATTGCCGCACCGTTTCTAAGCGTGGTTAGAAACTGCCGCTGAAGCGGGAAGATATGGCACTGCCGCGATAGGCGGCGGTGTCATCCTGCTCATCGTGCAGCAGGCGGGAGAATTCCAGCTCCAGCTTGCGGTTCTTGCCGGTATCGAGCGCCAGCGTGGCGACAAGGCGACGTTCGCTGCTGTTGTCATCGTAGTAAATCCATTCCTTGTGGGTTCTTTCCACCGAGAGGTCGAAATCCAGCGTCTTGGTGAGCTTGGTTTTCATCACCGCTTTCCAGCGGCGCTGAAACTCGCCCAGTGCATCATCCAGATCATAGAGCGCGTAATCCTGGGAGAAGGCTGCGCCGAAGGACAGGCGGTCGTTGAGCGCCCATTCGGCTTCCGCGCGAAGGTAAGGGCGGGTGCGCTTGACCTGATTGCCGATCTCATCCCCCGAGATTGTCGTGAGGCCTGCTTCCATCAGAACCGCAAGGCTGTTGCCGAATTTGCGGCCATAGGCGAGCGAGCCGCGAAGGTTGGTGGCAGGGAAGCGACCATAGAGTTGCTGCTGGCTGTACGGTATCAGGCTGGTGTTGTAGGCGACGGTCACGCCGACTTCGCCTCCGGCCAGTGCGCGGATGTGGTCTGCTTTGAGGCCAAGGAGCGCTTCATTCGCTTCCAGCCGCGCAGGCAGGAAATAGCTGGGGCGGAAATGCAGCTTGCCCTTCATGAGGCTGGTGTAGCTGGCTGTCACCGTATTCTTGCCGCCGAGTGCTTCAAGCGTGGCTGTGGTGGAAAAATCGAACTTGTGGTCCAAACGACGATAGCCGATGACCTCATCTGGCAACTTGAGAAAGATATCGCCTGCGTCACTGCGCGTACCGCGCATCTGGGCGCTCCATTCCAGCTTGTCGGAGATCTTGCGCGATAGCGTGAAATTCACCCAGCTATTGTGTTCGTTGGCGAACTCATAACGCGGGACACGAACCTCCTGATGGTTGAAGGAGTAGCCGAATTTGGTGCCTTCCCGTTCGATATCGCCTTCGACCCCGATGCTCGTGCGCAGGCTGAGAACCGCTATTTTGTTGATGTCGTTGAAATAGTTCGTGTCGTAATTCGTTTCCGCATTGTAGGTGACGCGCGGGTCCGCGCCGGCGTTTTGAGCGCAAGCACCGCAGACGAGCAACGCGATAACGATGCGAGGAACCATCAACATCTCCGATATCTAATTGAGAGATATCTTATGGATAGATGGTTAATAACCTTTCGCTACTGACGGGCGTTGTTGCCGGTTGATGTTCGGTCAGCGGGAAGCGCGGCTTTAGCGCGTATTTTATTCAACTTACAAATGTTAATATTAACGGTTTATTATAACATTAGCATATGCTTGCATTAGGCGATCCTAATTGTACTGTCTGGTCACGCCAAGCGGCGTTGTTTTAAAGATCAGAGGAGAGACAAATGCTTACGAAAATCGCATGTGCTACGATCGTTCTAACCGTTGCTTCCATGGCTCCTGCTCATGCCGGCGGACTGCTGGGTGGCCTTCTTTCTGGTAACAGCAACAAGGGCGGCCTTGTCAATCTATCGCCAAATGTCGATCTCGGCGTCGGCAACATCCTGTCCGGCAACGGTTTGCTGAACGGCAACAAGACCGGCCTGTTGAGCGGCATTCTCAATGGCAACAGGACATCCGTCGATGCCATCGGCAGCGGCAATGATAACGACCGCGGTTATAACAAGAAGAAGCGTCGCCACTAGCGCATACCCCTCGTGCGTTTGACCCCGCGCACGGCGCAAAAAGGCCAATTATCTGCTGAGAGAGTTGCGGAAGGGGAGCCGAAAGGCTCTCCTTTTTTCGCGGTACATGGCGATGATGGCACCCTACGCTGTGTTGGATAGCCTTAAATAATACCCGTCCGGGTCAACGATCCGGAAATCGGTTATGCCCCATGGATGGGTGGTAAGATCACCGGAAATTGGCCATCCGCTTGCCTTTACCCGGTCGTATAAGGATTGAAGCTCATTGACTTCGATGACGATCTCCACGCCCCGACCGGCGCGTTCATCAGTCGCCACTTTTGCCGGATGATCCTCTGGCAGGGCATCGTTCTTGTTCAGAGCCAAGCGGATGTCACCCTTGGACAGAGGCGTATAGCCACCATAACCCTCTGGCCCAGCAGTAAAATCCAGCACGCTCGTATAAAAGCTCTTCGACCGGGCGATATCTGCCACAAAAAGCTCAATGCACAGTCTTGGCCTTCTCATATCCATCGACGTCCTCCGGCATGGCAATCGGGGCAACTATACCCGTTAGCGTAAGGACTATGGTCGATTTCAACGAAATTGCGATGGGGTTTTACGCCGTAATATCGATGATGCCGCAATCGCCTGCTTCCGACGCGAAGGCTAGCAGGTTGCCGTTGTTGCTCCAGTCCATGGAGGTGATGGCACCCTTGCCAGGGCGGCGTAGCAGCGCTTCCTTCTGATCGGCCAGACGCACACCGAGGATCATGCCGTCGGCAAAGCCGACCGCCAGCACTTCGTCCAGTGGGTGGAATGCGACATGGGTGACCATGATGTTGGCGCGGGTGCCGAGCTCCAGCGGGGCCTTGCCCATGGGGCCATCCTTGCCGGAGAACGGCCAGACGATGGCTGCGGGCGCGCCGGATGAGGCGAGCCATTTGCCCTTGTGCGACCAGGAGATGGATTTGACCTTGGCGGGATAGCCGGTCATGCGCATGTGGCGCGTTTCCATGCCACCCTTGGTGGCTTCCATCTTCCAGCCGTGCAGGGCGTTTTCCTGCATGGTGGTAACGAGGAATTTGCCGTCTGCCGAGAAGGTGACACCGGTATGGGCACCCTTCCAGTCGAGATCAATCGGATCGCCAGCGCTCGCCACCCAGTGCAGCGTCACGCCGTTGTAGCGGGCGGCCGCGATGCGCAGACCCTTCGGCGCAAAAGCGATGGCCTCGACCGTGCGTTCTTCCTTGAATTCCTTGACCGTGCCATCACCCAGACGCACGAAGCTGGACTTGCCGACTCCGTAGGCGATGGCATTTTGCGGACCGCCTGCGACAACGCTGATCCATTTGCGTGGCACATGGGCAAGCTCGGTCACCGTGCCATCATGGCCGATGCGCAGCACCTTGCCATCTTCGCCGCCGGTGAGCAGCGTTGCGCTGTGGGGATCACGGATGCAGGTGAGCAGGCCCTGATGCGCCTCGATGACCTTCTCGCCACCATCCAACCGGTGAATGCTGCCGGCAGCTGTGGCAAAGAGCGGGATTTCCCCCAGAAAATGCGTCGCGACGACGTGGCCTTCAAGGTCAAGAGGGGCAACGGTGGGCATGGGTGTTGGGTCTTTCTGTCGTCAGGCAGGCGCGTTGGCCTTTGGTTTTTATAAGCGTCTGGGCAAGCCGTTCACTCTTCCGTCACCCCGGCCTTGAGCCGGGGTCCAGTTGCCGCGCGTCTGAGCGGCCTGAAGAGTCTTTTGCGATCAAGGACTTGATCGCACTGGATCCCGCATCAAGTGCGGGATGACGGAGGCAAGTTCGGAGCAATCAAGCCGCAGCGACACACGCATTAAAGCTGTTTTCCAGCTTTTCGCGGTCGAGATCGCGGCCGATGAAGACGAGACGGCTTTCGCGCTTTTCGCCGTCTTTCCATGCCCGCTGATGGTCACCTTCGATGATCATGTGGACGCCCTGGACGACGTAACGCTCAGCATCGTCCTTGAAAGCGATGATGCCCTTGAGGCGCAGAATTTTCGGGCCGTCGGTCTGGGTGACCTTCTGAATCCACGGGAAGAAACGCTCGGCATTCATCTCACCGCCGCGCAGCGACACGGACTGGACCGTTACATCATGGATGGGTGAGGGGGCGTGGTGATGCCCATGATCGTGGTGGTCGTGGCCATGGTGGTCATGATCATGCCCGTGGCTATGGTCGTGATGATGGTGATCATGGCTATGGTCATGTCCGCAATCGGGGCCGCAGACGTGGTCGTCATGTTCCTGCTCGAGGAAGTGCGGATCGTTTTCCAATGCGCGTTCCAGGTTGAACGCGCCCTGATTGAGCACGTGGGCAAGATCGACGCCGGAGCGGCTGGTCTTGTGGATGCGGGCCGATGGGTTGATGGCGCGAACGACATCTTCGATGACGGCCAGTTCCTGCGGCGTGACGAGATCGGTCTTGTTGATGACGACCACATCGGCAAAGGCGATCTGGTCTTCGGCCTCGCGGCTGTCCTTCAGGCGCAGCGGCAAGTGCTTGGCATCCACCAGCGCGATGACGGCATCGAGCTCTGTCTTGGCGCGCACATCGTCATCCATAAAGAACGTCTGGGCGACGGGAACGGGATCGGCAAGGCCGGTGGTCTCTACAATGATGCCATCGAAACGGCCGGGGCGGCGCATCAGGCCTTCAACCACGCGGATAAGGTCGCCGCGCACGGTGCAGCAGACGCAGCCATTGTTCATTTCGTAGATTTCTTCGTCGGACTCGACGATGAGATCGTTATCGATGCCGATTTCGCCGAATTCATTGACGATGACGGCGTATTTCTTGCCGTGGTTTTCCGACAGGATGCGGTTGAGAAGCGTGGTTTTGCCCGCGCCCAGATAACCGGTCAACACGGTGACGGGGATTGGCTTGATGGTTGGTGCTGCTTCGGTCATGAGAAACCTCTGAAGGTAATGGGCCGCGACGCGGCTTTGAATGCGTTGTCGTTCATATAGGCGTGTGGCGAAGTGAGTTCAAAGAGAATTTGCCGAAGATTTTTGATCCGAGCTTTCAAGCAAATTCATGTCGAAGGCGGATACGTCCTCCAAAAGCTCCAGCAAGCCTGCGACCGCATGGGCGATGATCGCTTCACCCTTTTCGGCACTGGCGGCGGCGGCATTGCCCGCAACGCCCTGTGGATTCAGGTCCGACATGCGCCAGCCGAAGGCGTGTGGACCATAGGCGCGCAGGTGTTTGAACCGTCGTGTGAATTCGGACTGTTTCGACGCGAAGTTTTCGGCGTTTTCCATCCGTGCCAATTCAGGGTGGAGGGCTAGCATAACAGAGGTTTCGATATCGCCGCCGTGGATATCGATGGCCTTATCTTCCGGGGTGATGATGCCCTGCGGCATGCCGAAACGGGTCCAGCTGGTGGCGACCGCCAGCATATCGAACCGCACCCGTGCTTCCGTGGCGACGACGGTCATCAGCGGGGAATTGCCGCCATGGGCGTTGAGCATCACGAATTTGCGGATGCCCTTGTTGTGCTGGGCCTCGGCAATGCCAAGCCAACGGTGGACAGCCTCATCGAAGGAAAGCGTCTTTGTGCCTGAGACATCCATGTGCTCGATGGAATAGCCGACCGGTTCTGAAGGCAGGAAATGGATGGGCGTGTTGGGGGCAAGCGCCTGTTTCAACCGATCTACGATGCCCTCAACGATCAGCGTATCCGTCTCGAACGGCAGGTGCGGCCCATGCTGCTCATGCGCGCCCAAAGGCAGCACGGAGATGATCTCGTTTTGCGCGTAAGGTGCGGCTGTTACGTTATTGTCGTGAATATGCGTATATGTGTCAGACATCTGGCGATCTGCGCCTGCATTCGTTAAGTGTTACCAAGAACATATCGTCGTCCGGGACTTCAGGAAAGGCATTTGCTGATGAGCAAGGATAAGCTGGCTAAAAAGAGCAAGTCTGAGAAGAAAGCCAAGTCTGGCAAAAAGAAGGACTTGCCGTTCAACCCGGAAGAACTGGCCCAGTCCATTACGCAGGCGGCCCGCTCCATGCGCACGGCGCTGAGCCACAATCTTGCAGCCAGCGGTCTTTATGCGGGCCAGGATGGCGTGATCCTGGCACTAGCGCAGGAAGGCAGCATGACGCCGGGGCAGATTGCCCAGAAACTGGGCGTCAAGGCGCCGACCATGACCCGCACGATTGGCCGGATGGAGGCGCAAGGCTTTGTCGAGCGCAGTGCCGGTGATGGCGACGGGCGGTTGACCATGGTGAAGCTGACCGAGGCGGGCCTGAAAAGCGTCGAGCACATCAACACGTCTCTGGCCGATTGCAACACGCGTGCCGTGGATGGATTGTCCGCCAAAGAGGTGAAAACGGTGGTCAAATTGCTGCGCGCCATCGATGCGAATTTGCAGTCTTTTGAATCAATCGATTAAAATTTTGAATCTCTCTTATCGATCGCTTTGAATCCCTTAAAATTGTTGCGCGTTTTGTTTAAATTGTTTAGTCACAATTTAAAGGCTGCGGAGGCGGCTTGCGTGACCGTGGGAGGGTGCTGTGGCGCAAAAAATCAAGCTATCAACTATTGCTGAAAGTCTTGGACTTTCGACCGCGACGATCTCGCTGGCGTTGCGTGACAGCCCGCTGGTGGCAGGCGATACGCGGGAAAAAATCAAGATACAGGCGCGCGCGCTGGGTTATATTTATAACCGCCGTGCCGCCAGTCTGCGCACCTCTCGTTCCGGCATTATCGGGGTGGTTTTCCATGATGTGATGAACCCGTTTTACGGGGAAATTCTGAAAGCCATCGAAAGCGAGCTGGATCGCAGCCGCCAGACCTTCATTCTGTCCAACCATTACGATTCGGTCGAGAAGCAACGCACCTTCATCGAGACGCTGCTGCAGCTTGGCAGTGACGGCATCATCATGTCGCCTGCCATCGGCACGCCGCTGGAGGATATGACGCTGGCCGAGGAAAACGGCATGCCCGCCATTCTCGTGGCGCGTTCCATGGATGGCGTGGATATGCCGACCTTCCGGGGCGATGACAGCTACGGTATTTCGCTGGCCACCAACCACCTGATCAGCCTTGGCCACCGGACCATCGCCATGGTGGGCGGGACGGACCAGACATCCACGGGTCGCGACCGGTATCAGGGCTACGTCAATGCGCTGCGCAAGGCGGGCATCGAAGTGGACCCGAACCTGCGCATTCCCGGTGCGCGCTCCAAGCAGGGCGGGTTTGAGGCTGCGGTGAACTTCCTTTCCCTGCCGCAAAAACCGACGGCTGCCGTGTGCTGGAACGACCTTGTCGCCATCGGCCTGATGAACGGTATTTCCCGCGCCGGTTTCGTGCCGGGCAAGGATATTTCGGTGACCGGCTATGACGATCTGGAGGAAGCGGCCATTGCCACGCCTGCGCTGACGACGGTGTCCAACGGTCAGGCGGAAGTCGGTCGACTGGCGGCGCGGGCGCTGCTGGACAGGCTGGCGGGCAGCCATGAGCCGGATGGTATTCACCTGATCAAGCCGGAAATGCGCATTCGCCAATCCACCAGCCCCTGCGTTCCGCGCAAGTAGCTTTTTGGGTTCCGCTTTGTAAATCGATGGGCTAGCTTGGCCTCATGCACAGCAGGAGGATACACAAGCATGTCAGATAGCAAAGCCGTCGTTCTCGTTCCGGGCAAAATCCACCCACGCGTTCTCGAGCGCTTCGACGGCAAGGTGGAGATTAAGAAAGCACCGGCGGGGCCTGAGCCTTCGCTTTCTGCCGAGGATGCGCAGCGTGTTACCGCCGTTGCCGTGTCCGGTGGCTTCAATGCCAAGTGGATGGATGCGCTGCCCAATCTCGAGGTCGTCGCCAATTTCGGTGTCGGTTATGATGGCGTTGATGTGAAGCATGCCGCATCCCGTGGCATCATCGTCACCAACACGCCCGACGTTTTGAACGACGAGGTGGCGGATACGACGATTGCGCTGCTGATCAACACTGTCAGGCGTTTTTACGAGGCGGAAAAATATCTTCGCGAAGGCAAATGGGTGTCCGAAGGGCCGTTCGCGCTCTCGCCCTTTTCGCTGCGCGGCCGCAAGGTCGGCCTGTTCGGCATGGGCCGCATCGGCCAGGAAATCGCCAAGCGGCTGGAGCCGTTCAAGGTGGAGATCGGCTACCACACGCGCAGCCGCAAGTCGGAGCTTTCCTACACCTATTACGGCTCGCTGAAGGAAATGGCCGATGCTGTCGACGTGCTGATCTGCATTGTGCCGGGTACGCCGGAAACGCATAAGGCTATCAATGCAGACATCCTTGCGGCGCTGGGTTCCAACGGTGTGTTCATCAATGTCGGGCGCGGTTCCAGCGTGGATGAAGATGCGTTGCTGAAGGCGCTTCAGGATGGAACGCTGGGGGCGGCTGGTCTGGATGTGTTTTACGCGGAGCCGAAGGTGCCGGAAGGGTTCTTGTCGCTGCCAAACGTGACCCTGCTGCCGCATGTGGCATCGGCTTCGGTGCCGACGCGCAATGCGATGGCAGATTTGGTGGCGGATAATGTGTTGGGATGGTTGAGTGAGCGCAAGGTGGTAACGCCGGTGGCTGAGACGCCTGTTAAGGGGTAATGGGTGGTTACCTCTCCCCTTGTGGGAGAGGAAGAAAAATCATGACCTTAGCTGAAAGCTAAGTCATAGATTTTTCAGGTGAGGGGTTGGCCGCTTGCGCCGAGAGAAGACCCCTCACTTGCGATTTCTAACACTTAGCCTTTGGCTAAGATGTTGAAATCGCTTTCTCTCCCACAAGGGGAGAGATAAGGCCCGCATCCTTCAATCAAACCTTCCCAGCCTGATACTCCCGCACAGCTCTCCCAAACGCCTCGAACAACGCCCGTGACGGCGCATCGGTCTGCGCCCAATATTCCGGGTGCCACTGCACGCCGACGGCGAAGCCCTTGGCGTCGATGACCGATACCGCCTCGATGGTGCCGTCTTCCGCCGTTGCTTCCACCTGAAGCAGGGGTGCCGTCTGCGCGATGGCCTGGCGGTGCAGGGAGTTGATCTGCACTTCACCAGCGAGGCCCAGATGCTGCGCGATGCAGGAGCCTTCGCGGATGAAAACGGGCTGGCGGATGGCGAAGGCTGCGTCGCGATCGACGTCGGCGGGTTTGCGGTGGTCCCAATTGCCGGGTTGTTCCTGAATTTCACTGGCGAGCGTGCCGCCCAGTGCCACATTCAATTCCTGAATGCCTCGGCAGATGGCCAGCATTGGAATGCCGCGCTCTATCGCGCGACGAATGAGCGGCAGGCTGGTGGCATCGCGACCGGGATCGAACGGGCCATCGCTATCTTTGGCTTCGGCGCCATAGAGGGATGGGTGAACGTTGGTGGCGGAGCCGGAAACCAGGAGGCCGTCGACGCGGTCCAGAATGGCATCGATGTCGTTGCCCTGCTCGAAAGCGGGGACAATGAAGGACATGACGTCGGCCACATTAAGGGCAGCGGACAGGTACTGCGTTTGGGCCGCGTGCCACTCCGCACCATCGAGAAATCTGATGTCGGCGGGAATGGCGATGATGGGTCTGGACATGATGGCTCCGAAGTCGATGTCTACCTTGTGAAGGCCCTTGGGGGGATTCGTCAAGCTTTGCATTCGTGGTTTGCGCTCATCTCTTCATTCTAAAGTATAAGGCAGGACCTATTCTTGACCGACATGCTTGTCAGCGTCAAAGACCCGTGCTTTGCTCGCGATATGCCTGATAGCGGAGGGGAATTCGGCTGAGGCACAAGATTCGTATCTGGGAGGATATTTATGGATCGTCGTTCATTCATTAAAAAAGGTGCCGTTTCCGGTGCTGGAGCCGCCGCTGCAACCGTTCTGGCGGCACCCGCCATCGCGCAACAGAATACCAAGATTACGTGGCGTCTGACCTCGTCGTTTCCGAAATCGCTGGATACGATTTTTGGCGGTGCGCAGGATGTGGCCAATCATGTCTCGGCAGCGACCGATGGCAATTTCAACATCCAGATATTCGCCGCCGGTGAAATCGTGCCGGGTTTGCAGGCGGCCGATGCCGTATCGTCAGGCACCGTCGAGATGTGCCACACATGCTCTTACTACTATGTCGGCAAGGACCCGACATTCGCGATCGGCACGGCCATTCCGTTCGGGCTCAATGCGCGCCTGACGAACTCATGGTTCTATGAGGGCAATGGCAACACGCTGCTGAACGAATTCTACGCCAAGCACAATCTCTATGGCATGATCTCAGGCAATACCGGCGTGCAGATGGGCGGCTGGTTCCGCAAGGAAATCAACACCGTCGAAGACTTCAAGGGCGTGAAGATGCGCATTGCCGGTCTTGCCGGCAAGGTGGTCGAGAAGCTGGGTGTTGTGCCGCAGCAGATCGCCGGTGGCGATATCTATCCGGCGCTCGAAAAGGGCACCATCGATGCGGCGGAATGGGTTGGACCCTATGACGACCACAAGCTGGGCTTCCAGAAGGTGGCAAAATATTACTATTACCCGGCCTTCTGGGAAGGTGGCCCGGTCATCCATTCTTTCGTCAATCTGGACAAATGGAACGCCCTGCCGAAGCAATATCAGGCCGTGTTGCAGGATGCTTGCGCCTTCGCCAACACCAATATGATGGCGAAATACGATGCCAAGAACCCGACCGCGATCAAGCAGATCGTGGCCGAAGGCGCGACGCTGCGGCCATTCAGTCAAGACATTCTCGATGCTTGCTACAAGGCAGCGTTGGAAGTCTACGCCGAGATTTCAGCTGTTAATCCAGACTTCAAGAAGGTTTATGAAGACCAGGTGGCGTTCAAGCGCGAGGGGTATCTGTGGATGCAGCTGGCGGAATATACGTTCGATACCTTCATGATGATCCAGCAGCGCAACGGTAAGCTCTGAACGCGATCATAGGACGCAAGGGAAATGAAGCCCGGACCGAAAGGTCCGGGTTTTTATTTTGCTATTTTTGATTGAAAATTTCTCGACAACGTCTGGCGCAATCCTATAGTCGCGAAAGTTGAATGGCGAAGCAGTACACTCCGGGGCCAGACGGAGTATCGGCGGGGATGGGCCGCGCCGACCTTGGCAAGTGGCCTTGCTTTTCAACTGTGAAGGTAATGCAATGCGTAAACCGCTGAGTATTGCGTTTATCATAAAGAAAAACCGGACGGGCTGGTCGATAGCCGTCCGGTTCACATTCTTTACAAGATAGGCAAAAGAAAGGTAGGGCAGCAACCCTGCCTTCCACTTCACCAATATAATACATCAGTCCACACGCATCAAGTGTTTCCCTTACGGACCAATTTTCGGCGGCTCGTTCAGGTTCGGCATTCCCGGCAAGCCGTTTCCGCCCGGTTGTGCGGGTGCGCCGTCCATGGGTGGCAGGCCGAAATTCGGCATGGTGTTGCCGCCCTGATTGCCGAAGGCGGGGATGTCGATCTTGATGGTGTTGAGGTCGACCTGCGGTGCCTTGTCCAGCCAGTAGGTGACGGATTCCGGCCAGAAGATGACGATAGCGACGAGGATGAGCTGCATGCCAAGCCATGGTATTGCGCCCATGTAAATGTCCGATGTCTTGACGCTACGTGGCGCGATGGAGCGCAGATAGAACAGGGCAAAGCCAAACGGCGGATGCATGAAGCTGGTTTGCATGTTGATGCAGATCAGCACGCCGAACCAGATGAGGTCGATACCGAGAGATTGCGCAATCGGGGCCAGCATCGGGATGACGATGAAGGCGATTTCGAAGAAATCGAGGAAGAAAGCCAGGAAGAAGATGAAGATGTTGACGAAGATCAGGAAGCCAATGGGCCCTCCGGGAATGCCCGACAGCATGTGTTCGATCCACAGCGAACCATCCATGCCCTGAAAGACAAGGCTGAAGCAGGTGGCACCGACGAGGATGAATACCACCATCGACGTGATGTGCATGGTGGAATGCATGCCCTGCTTGACCAGATCCCATGTCAGGCGACGGTGGGCGGCGGCCAGCGCCATGGCACCGACGACACCGAGCGCACCCGCTTCCGTTGGCGTTGCAAGGCCCATGAAGATGGTGCCGAGCACAAGGAAGATCAGCACGATGGAGGGAACCATACCTGCCAGCACCTTGAAGACCAGAGCGCGGTTGAGTTCTCCGCGCGCTTCCGGCGGCAAAGCGGGCAAGTCCTTCGGGCGCAGTTTCGACATTACGAAGATGAACAGCAGGAAAATGGTGACCTGCAGGATCGATGGCCCGATCGCACCGAGATACATGTCGCCCACGGATTTTCCGAGCTGATCAGCCAGAACGATCAGTACCAGCGATGGCGGGATGACCTGCGTGATGGTGCCGGACGCCGCGATGACGCCGGTGGCAAGGCGCGGATTGTAACCGTATTTGAGCATGATGGGCAGCGAGATGACGCCCATGGTGATGACCGAAGCTGCCACCGTGCCGGTGATGGCACCGAGGATGGCCCCGACGAGGATGACAGCATAGGCGAGGCCACCAGGGATGGCACCGAACAGTTTGCCGGTGCCTTCCAGCAAATCTTCCGCCAGCCCGCATCGCTCCAATATGGCACCCATGAAGGTGAAGAAGGGAATGGCCAGCAGCAGATCATTGGAGATGATGCCGAAAATGCGAAGCGGCAGTGCCTGAAGAAAAGCCGGCGAAAAATGCTCTGTGAAAATGCCGATGACGCCGAACAGAAGCCCGACGGAGGCAAGCGAAAACGCCACGGGAAAACCGTAGAGCATGAAGATGATCATGCCCAGGAACATCAGCGGCGGCAGAATACCGTATTCGAACATGGAAATATCCTTTCCGTCAGCCGTGAAATTACTGGAGCGGTTTTTCGTATTTGGTGTCGAGCTGGTAGAGCCCGCCCAGCGCGCCGATGCGCTTCACCAGTTCGGATATTCCCTGAAGGACCAGCAGTGCAAAGCCCGCAAAGATGATGAACTTGACCGGCCAGCGAATAAGCCCGCCTGCATTCGACGAAACCTCGTTCTGTTGCAAGGAGAGCCAGAACATCGGCCAGCTCAACCACGCCAGAACGAAGCAAGCGGGAAGCAGAAAGAAGACGATGCCGATGATATCGACCCACAGGCGGGTGCGCGCTGAAATCGCGCCATAGATGATGTCGACCCGCACATGTTCGTTCATCCGCAGCGTATAGGACGCGCCGACGAGAACGATGAAGGCGAACATGTACCACTGGATTTCAAGCCAGCCGTTCGAACTGTAATTGAAAAGGTAACGCACAATCGCGTTGCCAGCGCTGACGAGGCAGCAGATCAGGACCAGATAGCCTGCGAACTTGCCCATCGCCTCACTGAACCAGTCAATAAGGGCGCTCAGCTTTAGAAGAGCTTTCATTCTTTCCCCTCCTCGAATCCCTTTGCGGGTATTATAGGTGGGAGGTGCCCTTTGCCGCCTGCACCTGACGATGCTGGCAGCGTGTCTGATCAAAGATTCGGACGTCCTCCACACTCTTTCGTGTAGGAGTTGGTTTTGAGAAATGCAACTGCGATAGCGCGCTGCTTCAGGTAAACCGGGTGTTTCGAAAGAATTGGCCTTGTGGCTGTTGCTGGACTGCACTGTTTCGCAACGTTTTTCGAAGTATCCTATCCAAGCAGACAGCTGTTACTCAATCCATTGCGTTTTTCTGCCAGTCCATGTTAGGTCTCGTGTCGGAGCTTTCTGCAATGTCTTGCCTTGGGAGGAACGTGCCGCGCGCACGTGGAGTACCAGGCAAGCTCGTGGATTTATGAAGGGGAAAGAGAATGAGCGAACATCATACAGGACCAGCCGAAGTCGGTGCGCCGATGAATTATTCCGAGCACGAAAAGACCTATAACGGCTTCCTGTCCGCAACCAAGTACGTGACCATTATGGTCACTGTGCTGATGATTGCCATGGCTGTCGGCTTTTTCACTACCGGCGGCTTTTTCGGTGGCGCGCTCGTGTTTTTCATTCTGACGATTGCCGGGTTCGTTCTGCTTCGTTGAGTTTCCGAATTGAGAGTGGCGGCGGGAGGCAAAACTCCCGCGGCCCATATTATTTTTACAATCTAAGATAATTTTTGTCTGAAATGGCAATTCATGGTTAAATATCGGCGATTCCCAATGCAGTCGCCTTTCCTTTTCAGTTTTACTGTTGGGTACCATGGCTTTTTCAGACTTCGTCTACCGTCCGTTCGAACGGCTGATCCGACCGCTTGACATTCCCTACAAGCCGCTGCCCCCGCAGGGGCCGTTTCACCTGCTGATGTATTTTGTGCGGATGTTCCGCGGCGTCCTCATCGCGATCTCCGTGTCTGCGATGTTGATGGAGGCGACCAACCTCTTTCTGATCTGGAGTTTCTCGGCCATCGTCGATGGCGTGACGGCGCAGGGTGCCAAGGCATTCCTGGAAAATGATTGGCCGCTCCTGGCGATCATGGTTTTCTTGCTGTTTCCCGTGCAGCCAATCCTTGCGTTCATAGCCAACACCTTGTCCTCACAAGCACTGGGGGTCGGCATGCCCGCAGCCATTCAGTGGCAGGGGCACAAGGCGGTCGAGCGTCAGGATATCCGCTTCTTTCACGATCTCTTTGCCGGGCAGGTTGCCTCACGTCTGTCGCAGGTGGCGTCGGCGGTTCAGCAACAGGTCGCCGTGGGATTTTACTCCATCCCGTATTTTCTGATGCAATTCGTCGGCTCGCTTTTCCTGTTGAGCACGGTTGCATGGCCGCTTGCGTTGACAGTGCTGATCTGGATCATCATCAGTGTCGTGATTGCCGTTCGCGCCGTGCCGAAATTTTCGGAACTGGGCCGACGCTCCGCCAAGCAGCGCAGCCTGCTTGTGGGGTCGATGACCGATCTCTACGGCAATATACAAATGGTCAAGCAATTCGCCGCCGAAGACAGCGAGGCGGGCATGCTACGCAAGGTGTTCGGCGATGTCATCGAGACGCAGCACAAGGAGCGACGGGCTTATCTGACCACGCGGTCGAACATCCTTCTCCTCAGTGTCTGTCTGTGGATTGCTATGCTGGGCATCGGCTTTTGGGGCATGATCGATGGCTTTGTGACCACCGGCCAGTTCGCAGGCTCGATCTATCTGACACAGCGGCTTTCCGCAAATGCTCGTGCCTTTCTGGATATGGGCCAGCAAATCTTTCAGGCCATCGGCACCATTCGTGATGCCATGCCTGTCATGACGACGCCACCGACGATCGTGGATGCGCCGCATGCCGTGCCACTTTTGGTGAAGCGGGGAGACATCAGTTTCGATCATATTCGCTTTGCCTACCGTTCGGAAAAAACGGTGATCGAAGATTTGACGCTCAAGGTTGCTGCCGGTGAAAAGGTCGGACTGGTAGGCTTGTCAGGTGCGGGAAAGACGACGCTGGTGAACCTGCTTTTGCGCTTTTACGAGCTGGATAAGGGTGACATTCTCATCGACGGCCAAAGCATCCGCTTCGTCACACAGGCCAGCCTGCGCGAAAGCATCGGCGTCATCTCCCAGGATGTTTCCCTGCTGCACCGCTCCGTGGGCGACAATATTCGCTACGGTAAGCCGGATGCCTCCGCCGAAGCCATCAATGCGGCGGCAAAGGCAGCGCAGGCCGACGGCTTTATCGCCGAATTGACCGATGCCGAGGGGCGCAGCGGCTACGACGCATTCGTGGGAGACCGAGGCGTGAAACTATCGGGCGGCCAGCGCCAGCGTGTTGCCATTGCACGCGTGCTCTTGAAAGACGCGCCCATCCTTATTCTCGATGAGGCGACATCTTCGCTGGATAGTGAATCGGAGGCGGCGATTCAGGAGAAGCTGGATGTGCTGATCGCTGGGAAAACGGTGATCGCCATCGCCCACCGCCTGTCGACCATCGCGCAGATGGACCGGATCATCGTGCTGGATAAGGGACGGATCGTGGAGGAGGGAGCGCCAGCGGCATTGTTGGAGCGGGATGGGCTTTACGCGCGGCTATGGCAGCGGCAGACGGGTGGGTATATTGCTGATGGGGATGAGGGGGGGTAGGGCGTATTGCTGGCGAGGGTCGCGGACTTCGGCTTCCCTCGCGTGTCATCATCAAGCGCCAAACGCACCGTCAATCGTATGCATCGCCCCGGTCACGAAACCGGCCTCGGGGCCTGCAAGCCAGGCGACCATTCCCGCAACTTCTTCAGGCCGTCCATGGCGCTTGATGGCCATGAAGCTGTGCATGAGGTCTTTCATCGGGCCGTTCTCCGGGTTTGCGTCGGTATCGACCGGTCCCGGCTGGACGACGTTGATCGTGATTCCTCTGGGGCCAAAGTCACGCGCCAGCCCTCGCGCCAAGCCTTGTAGGGCGGACTTGCTGACCGCATAGGACGCCATGCCAGGGACGGGCATCCGGTCACCATTGACTGAGCCGATGACGATGATCCGTCCACCGTCAGGCATCTGGCGTGCCGCCTCCACCGAGGCGTGATAGGGTGCCTGGATATTGATCTGAAATAGTCGGTCTATCGCATCCGGATCCTGTTCCAGAGCGTCACCGAAGATGGCTATCCCTGCATTGACCACCAATATGTCCAGAGGGCCGCTTTCGCGTACCCGGGAAATGACGTCATCGCGGTTGGCGCTGTCTGTCAAAACTGCCTTGCTTCCCGTCTCAGAAGCCAGCTGATCTGCCGCATCCCGGGAGCCCGCATAAGTGAATGTCACGACAGCACCGTCTGCTGCAAACCGGCGCACAATGGCTGCTCCGATACCCCGGCTGCCACCGAGTACCAGAACGGATTTTCCTTGAAAAGTTGACATCTGGGCTCCTTGAGAATTAATTTAATGAATGCTACATAAATGCCTGGATATTTTCGTCAAGAGATTTTTGTAATGAACACTACAAATACTGTACGCCCGCGTGGCCGTCCACGCCGTTTTGATCCCGACCAGGGCGTGGCCGTTGCCCAACAGCTGTTCCACGCGCGTGGCTATGACGCTGTCAGCGTGGCGGATGTCACAGAAGCGCTCGGCATCAATCCGCCCAGCTTTTACGCGGCCTTCGGCAATAAGGCGGGCCTCTATGACCGCGTTTTAGCTCGCTACGCAGCAACAGGTGCCATTCCTCTCGCCGATATCCTGCGACCCGACAGACCGGTGGCCGAATGCCTGGCGTTGCTGCTGGAAGAAGCCGCTCGGCTCTATGCTGCCGATCCGACAGCCGCCGGCTGTCTTGTGCTGGAAGGCACGCGTTGCAATGACGAGGAAGCGCGTGCGGCTGCTTGTGTCTTCCACACGGCTGCAGAGGGTGTCATCTGCGCCTACATTGCCGAACGCCACCCGAAGGAGGCGGAACGCCTGACGGATTTCATCGGCACTACCATGACAGGTCTTTCCGCCAAGGCCCGCAGGGGGCTCGCCCTCGACCGCCTGCTGCATATCGCACGCTTGGCTGGGCGGGCATTGGCGCAAGAACTCGCCGCTTGAGGATGTGATGGTTGGGGAGGGGGCTCCACAATAAAAAAGCCGGGAGCGATGCTTCCGGCTTTTTTCTATGTATATGACTGCTGTCGTTTACGCTGGTCTTGCACCGCGCGTACGGGCCAAGCCATCGACGGCCGGCTTGTATTTGGGGTCGAGGCGGGCGGCGTGGCCGTAGGATTTGGCGGCCTTGTCTTTTTCGCCGCGGCGCTCGTAAACCAGGGCCTGGTTTGCCCAGGATTCGGCCAGATCACCATTCAGCGCAATCGCGTGATTGAAGTCAGCGAAGGCGTTTTCGTCGTCATTGAGGGCGACGTAGGAAATGCCACGGCCGTTGTAAGGCTCTGGCGAGTTCGGCGACAGCGAGATGGCTTTCGAGAAGTCTTCGATGGCCTGGGCGTGCTGGTTGCGCAGCTGATAGATCAGGCCACGATTGTGCCATGCACGGCCATCCGTCGTCTCGAGATTGATGGCGGCGGAGAAATCGTTGAAGGCTTCGTTGACGCGGCCTGTCTGGCGATAAAGATTACCCCGACCGATCAATGCGACATCATAGCTGGGATTGATCTGAAGCGCGGAGTTGTAGTCCTGCAAGGCCAGCTGCTGCTGTCCGCTGTTGCGGTAGACGAGGGCGCGATTGGCATATGCCTGATAAAAACGCGGATTGAGCTGCAATGCGCGCTCGAAATCTGCGATGGCACGCTTGGAATCGCCAGAGCGTCCGTAGGCCGAGCCGCGGACATTATAGCCTTCTGGGTCTTGCGGGTTGGCATTGATGACCGAGGTCAGCGAGGTGATGTTTTCTGACGAGCCCTGAGCTCGGTCCAACTGGAAAACGTCATTCGTTTGTGTCGTCGTAGCGCAGCCCGAAAGGGTTACGAGCACTCCGCAGACGAACAGGGAAGAACTAAGCCGCATTTTTTTTCTCTGGGATACGCCGTTTGAGACTGCAAACGGATTTCTGGAATCACGGGTATCAACAGCGTTCATGCGATTTGGGTTCCCTTTACCACGTCCGTTTCACAGCTATAAACTCAAAGAGCGGCGGCGAAAAAATCGCCCCCGCCCCATAAGCATTCAATAACGTCTAAAAAACGGCCTTAGGTGCGGCCAGCTGCTGGACGTGGGCCTGCAATCAGACCTTCGCGCTGCATGCGCTTACGTGCCAACTTGCGAACGCGACGAACAGCTTCAGCCTTTTCGCGAGCGCGCTTCTGGGAAGGCTTCTCGTAAAAATCGCGCATCTTCATTTCGCGGAAAATGCCTTCGCGCTGCATCTTCTTCTTAAGAGCGCGAAGCGCCTGATCAACGTTGTTGTCGCGGACTAGTACCTGCACGTGAATCCCGTTCCTTTGGTTGGTTATTTTGCCGTGTGAATTATGGCATTCGCAAGCAAACAAAAAATCGTTCGGTTGGCCGGTGGCCGACGCGATTGGTGACGTGCAATATCAGATCGTTTTCGCCAAGTCCAGCCGTTAACTGTCTAGAGGCCTTAAAAACCAGCCTAGAGAGCATTCTTCTATCATATGTCAAAACAATCATGTCGGCGCGTCGCAAAATGGACATTGCAGTTGATATTGATTTGCCATGTGTATGATGGTGCCGGAATAATCCAGCCGGTTTTCAAGGAGTGGTTCGCGCATGCGCAAATATTCGGTTTTCGCCGTGGCTCGCGAGGCTCTGCGCGGACACAAAGGCTGGGATGCACAATGGGCCTCTCCCGAACCGCGCAAGGAATACGACGTCATCATCATTGGCGGTGGCGGGCATGGGTTGGGTGCAGCTTATTATCTGGCCAAGGAACATGGCATCACCAATGTCGCCGTGCTGGAAAAAGGCTGGATCGGCGGAGGAAACAGCGGACGCAACACCACCATCATCCGCTCCAACTATCTCTATGAAGAGAGCATGGATATTTACGAGCATTCCCTGAAGCTGTGGGAAGGCCTGAGCCAGGATCTCAATTATAACGTCATGTATTCGGCGCGCGGCGTGATGATGCTGTCGCACAATGTGCACGACCAGCAGAGTTTCAAGCGCCATATCAATGCCAACCGTCTCTATGGCATCGACAATGAATGGCTGACACCGGAACAGGCGAAAGCCTACTGTCCGCCGCTCGATATTTCCGCCAATGCGCGTTACGCCATCAATGGTGCGGCCTTGCAACGGCGTGGCGGCACGGCGCGACATGATGCCGTGAACTGGGGTTATGCGCGCGCGGCGTCGGATCGCGGTGTGCATGTCATTCAGAACTGCGAAGTGACGGCTATCCGCCGCGGGCCGGACGGCGCGGTGACGGGTGTGGAGACCAATCGCGGCTTTATCGGTGCCAAGAAGATCGGCGTTTCGGCGGCGGGGCATTCCTCCGTTGTCATGAAGATGGCGGATGTGCGGGTGCCGCTGGCATCCAACCCGTTGCAGGCGCTGGTGTCTGAACCGCTGAAACCGATTTTCCCCTGCGTGGTCATGTCCAACACGGTGCATGCCTATATCTCGCAATCCGACAAGGGTGAGCTGGTGATTGGCGCGGGGACGGACCAGTATAATTCCTATTCCCAGACCGGCGGTTTGCAGATCGTCACCCACACGCTGGATGCGATCTGCGAGCTGTTCCCGATTTTCCGCCGCGTGAAGATGATGCGCCAATGGGGTGGCATTACCGATAACACGCCGGATCGCTCGGCCATCCAGAGCGTGACGCCGGTGCCGAACCTGTTCCTCAACTGCGGCTGGGGCACGGGCGGGTTCAAGGCGACGCCGGGATCTGCGCATCTGTTTGCGCATCTGATCGCGCGCGGCGAGCCGCATAAATTGGCGGAAGGCCTTAATCTGGATCGGTTCCGTTCCGGACGGCTGATCGATGAGGCGGCGGCGGCGGCGGTGGCGCATTGAGGGCGGCTGCGGCAATTCTTGCTGCTGCTTTTGCAGCCTCGCCTGCGCAGGCCAACAAGCTTGTGTTGGAAGAGAAAGATTTCCGCATGCAGACGATCCGCAAGGCGCAAGGGGAGGCCAACTGGCCTTTTGCTGCAACCGAGGGCGTGCTGCTGTGCGCACCTGTCGTCGGTGACAAAGCAGTTTATTTCGTCGGCACGACCGAGGGTGGCGGGCAGCAAGAGCCTGTTATTCTCAACACCAACCCGATGATGATGGCTGTCATAAATCTCGGAAAAACGAAGGTTTTCCGCGACTTCACGACTGTCGATGAACTGATGGGCAGGCTCTACCCCTACATCACCATGGGGAAACGCCTGTGTGACCAACCCGCCGGAACCATCGTTCCGGAAAGCTCTCTTTGAGGCAAGAACATGCTGCTGATCCGTTGTCCCTATTGTGAAGAAGAGCGTTCCGAGCTGGAATTCCGCTGGGCGGGCGAGGCGCATATTGCGCGGCCCGAAAACATTGTCGGAATTTCCGATGAGGAATTTGCCGAATATTTCTTCATGCGCGACAATGACAAGGGCATGGTGTTCGAGCGCTGGCGGCACATTCACGGCTGCGGGCGGTTCTTCAACGCGGCGCGCCATTCCGTGAGCGACAAGATTTACCTGACCTACAAGGCAGGAGAGCCGAAGCCGGATGAGGCGACGGTTGCCGCCGGACATGAAGGAGCAGCCCGATGAGCGGCGCCTATCGCATCAAGGGCGCTGGCCGCCTGACGCCCGCCCGCACGGCGCGTTTTACCTTCGATGGCAAGATCCACACGGCTTTGCAAGGCGACACGGTTGCCTCTGCGCTGCTGGCCGATGGCGTGCATCTGATTGGCCGTTCGTTCAAATATCACCGTCCACGCGGTTTTCTCTCCGCCGGGCCGGAAGAGCCGAATGCGCTGATCGATGTTTCCAGAGACAGCAGCCGCAAACAGCCCAACGTGCGGGCAACGGTGCAGGAAGTGTTCGACGGGGCGATCGTGTCCTCGCAGAACCGCTTTCCATCGCTGTCTTTCGATGTCGGCGCGATCAACGACTTCTTCTCGCCGATGTTTGTGGCTGGCTTCTACTACAAGACCTTCATGTGGCCGAAGGCCGCGTGGGACAAGCTTTACGAGCCGATTATCCGCCGCGCGGCGGGTCTGGGCAATGCGCCCAAGGAAGGCGACAGCGACCATTATGCCAGCCGCTACGCCCATTGCGACGTGCTGGTAGCAGGCGGTGGCGTGGCCGGTCTGACTGCAGCGCTGGCGGCGGCGAAGACGGGTGCGAAGGTTATTCTGGCGGATGAGAACCCGGAGGTTGGCGGTGCGCTTCGCTTTGATACCGGCTCGACCATCGATGGTCTCAACGGCTATGACTGGGCGCAAAAGACGTTTGCCGAGTTGAAGGCCATGCCGAATGTGCAGGTGCTGACGCGCACCACCGTGTTCGGTTATTACAACCACAATTTCATTGGCCTTGCCGAGCGCGTGACCGACCATCTGGCGACACCGGGACATGAGCCACGCGAACGGCTGTGGCAGGTTCGCTCGAAGAAGGTGGTGCTGGCGACCGGCGCTATCGAGCGACACATGGTGTTTGCCAATAATGACCGCCCTGGCATCATGCTGGCATCTGCGGCGCGCACCTATCTCAACCAGTATGGCGTGACGGTTGGCCACAATGTGGGGGTCTATACCGCGCATGATTCTGCCTATGAAACCGCCTTCGATCTGAAGCGGGCAGGGGTGGCGATTGCTGCCATTATCGATTGCCGCGCCAACCCGGATGCCAAGCTTCTGGACGAGGCGCGGGCGCTGGGCATTGAGGTACTGGCGGGCCATAGCGTGTATAATACGGCGGGGCGTCTGCGGGTGTCCTCCATTACGGTGGGTCGCAATGGCGGTTCATCGAAGCGCAAGATCAAGGTCGATGCGCTGGTGGTTTCGGCCGGCTGGACGCCATCTGTGCATCTCTTCTCGCAATCGCGCGGCAAGCTGACATACGACGCTGAAAACCAGCGTTTTCTGCCCGACGTGCATGTGCAGGAGTGCGTCTCCATCGGTGCCTGCAACGGCACGGATGATCTGGGCGCCCTGATTGCTGAGGCAGCATCTGCGGGTGGTGGCACGGTGGAGCTCTCTGCCAGCAACTCGCATGTGTGGACCGGCGGCATGATTGGTGCGGCGGAAGGGGCTGGCGAAGGCGACAACGTCAAAGCCTTCATCGATTTCCAGCACGATGTCTGCGCCAAGGATATCCGCCTTGCGGTGCGCGAGGGCATGCATTCCATCGAGCATATCAAGCGCTTCACCACCAATGGCATGGCGTCGGATCAGGGCAAGATGTCCAACATGCATGGTCTGGCCATCGCCTCCGAAGCGCTGGGGCGTGATTTGCCCAAGGTGGGGCTGACGACATTCCGTGCGCCCTATACGCCTGTTACTTTCGGCACGCTGGTGGGCCATTCCCGTGGCAAGCTGTTCGACCCCGCCCGCAAGACGCCGATGCATGCGCTGGAAGAGGCTGCCGGTGCTGCCTTCGAAGACGTGGGCAACTGGAAGCGCGCGTGGTTCTATCCGCGCGCCGGTGAAGACATGCACCAAGCGGTGAACCGCGAGTGCAAGACGGTGCGCGAAACGGTGGGCGTTTTCGATGCCTCCACGCTCGGCAAAATCGAGGTTGTGGGGCCGGATGCCGCCAAGTTCCTCAACCTGCTCTACACCAATGCCTGGGACACGCTGAAGCCCGGTCGCTGCCGCTATGGCATCATGACCCGCGAAGACGGCTTCGTTTATGATGACGGCGTGGTGGGGCGTCTGGCGGAAGACCGTTTCCATGTGACGACCACGACCGGCGGTGCGCCGCGCGTGCTGCACCATATGGAAGACTATCTCCAGACGGAATTCCCGGACCTCAATGTGTGGCTGACATCCGCTACCGAACAATGGGCGGTGATTGCGGTGCAGGGGCCGAAGGCGCGTGAGGTGATTGCGCCGCTGGTAGAAGGCATCGACCTTTTGCCCGAAGCGTTCCCGCATATGGCGATTGCCGAGGGCACGATTTGCGGCGTGCCGACACGGCTCTTCCGTGTGTCCTTCACCGGCGAACTCGGTTTCGAAATCAACGTTCCCTCGGATTTCGGCCCGGCGGTTTGGAAGACGATTGCCGAGCGCGCCGAGGCCTTGGGCGGTTGCCTCTATGGCACCGAAACCATGCATATTCTGCGCGCCGAAAAGGGCTACATCATCGTAGGGCAAGATACGGATGGCACGGTCACGCCTGATGATGCGGGTCTTGGCTGGGCGGTGTCCAAGAAGAAGACCGATTTCGTCGGTATTCGCGGCTTGCAGCGCCCGGACCTCAAGCGTGAGGGCCGCAAGCAACTTGTGGGCCTGCTGCCAAAAAATCCACATGACGTGCCGGAAGAGGGTGGGCAGATCGTGGCCGATCCGAACCAGCCAAAGCCGATGACCATGCTGGGGCATGTGACCTCCGCCTACTGGTCGGAAAATCTCGGTCGCTCTATCGCCTTCGGTCTGGTGGCTGGTGGCCGGGCGCGCATGGGCGAAACGCTTTATATTCCGCTGGCCGACAAGACGATTGCGGTTGAGGTGACGGACATGGTGTTCTTCGACAAGGAAGGAGGCCGCATCAATGGCTGATCTGGCAAACCGCACTTTGGTTCTGGAAGGCGCACGCGCCGGCTCCGCCAACGTCTCCATCAAGATGGCAGCGCCCGCTTACCGGCTGTCGCTGCGCGCCAAGGCGGATGCGGTGACGGAGCTTTCGCAGGCGCTTGATATCAGCCTGCCGCAGAGCCCGAAAACCTCGACAACTTCGGCCTTGCGCGCCGCGCTTTGGCTCGGGCCAGACGAATGGCTGGTCATCGACCAGGGCGAAAGCAACCTGATGGACGCCTGCGCCGCCGTTTCCGCCCCCCACTCCGCTACCGACGTCTCCCACCGCAACACAGCCATTACCGTTTCCGGCACGGGCGCGGAAGCCACGCTAAACACGGGCTGCCCGCAGGATTTGTCGCTGGCTGTGTTTCCGGTTGGAGCATGCACGCGTACGATTTTCGGCAAGGCGGAAGTCGTGCTTTTGCGCGTGGCGGAAGACACGTTCCGGGTGGAGTGCTGGCGGTCTTTTGCGGATTATGTGTTCGGATTGCTGGAAGAGGGTTCGCGGGATGCTTGAGGATGATCAGGCAGAGCCTACGCACTGCCTGACGTACCTCTTCAGTTTCTGGTGCCGAGCGCCAGGCGGCATGCCAAACCGGCAAATACGGTTGCCAGTAGATATTGCGGTAGCTTGGGAAAGCGGCTGACTGCTGACAAGCGGTTACGGATGCCGGTACCCAAGAGAATGACCGCACCATTCACCAGAAAACCAATGCCGTTCAGAATGCTGGCGAGCACTACCGTCTGGATGAGCATCGAACTTCCGTTCGGATCGATAAATTGCGGGAAAAGAGCCAGCACGAACAGTGCCATTTTCGGGTTGAGGATGTTGGTCACCAGACCCTCGCTAAAAATCCGTTTGGCTGAGAGTTTTTTGAGACCTGCCGATGGCGCGAAGGCGGAGCTTCGGGAGCGAAGGGTCTTGTACGCCAGATACAGCAGATAGGCGCAGCCCGCCCAGCGCACGACCTCATAGGCAATGGGAACAGTCAGAAACAGCTGGGAAAGGCCAAGCGCTGCGGCGATCGCGTGGCAATACGTGCCGACAGCTATTCCGGCATAGGTGAGAAAACCGGCGCGTCGGCCTTGGCTGACACTGCGAGAGGCAATCAACAACATATCGGGGCCGGGCGTCGCGGTCAGAACGAGTGCTGCGGCGGAAAAAAGCATGAGTGTGGAAAAGTCCGGCATATGATTTCCTTTTGAAATGGGAGCCGGAATTCCGATGTATCATTGTTGCTGGGGATTGCAACTGCAACTGCCCTCGGTAACAGCTGCAATCTTTTGTGCGCAGACAATAGGTGACATTCTCCTCTCTCGTCATTCCGGCCTTGAGCCGGAATCCAGCTGATCCAACCTCATACATCATCCTGAGCCAGTCAAAGGAGAGGTGGCGCGTCGCACCCTCAAGCATCCGTCGTGCGCTCCGCCTTGGGATAGGGTCGTCCCATCCCCTCAAAGGCGCGCTAGCGGTATGTTTACGCCGCCGCCGTCAGTCGCTCCCCTGCTATCCGATAGGAAATCGCCTCTGCCAAGTGGATGCGGGTGACCGTTGCCTTGTCATCGAGGTCGGCCAGAGTGCGGGCGACTTTGAGGATGCGGTGGTAGCCTCGGGCGGAGAATTTTAGTTTTTCGGCAGCGTCGCGCAGCAGTTGCAGGCCTGGGGCATCGGGTTCACCGAATTTTTCGATCAGCGCCGTGGAGCAACGGGCGTTGGTGCGGATGCCGTTGAAACCGGCGGCGGAGAAACGATCCTGCTGTAGATCACGGGCGCGTGCCACACGTCTGGCGACATCGGCGCTGGCTTCGGCGGCCATGGGGCGAATGAGGTCTGCGGCGGAGACGGCGGGGACTTCGATACGGATATCGATACGGTCCATCAGTGGGCCGGAAATGCGCTGCTGATAATCGGTGACGCAACGCGGACCACGGGCGCAGGTGAAGCCGGGTTCACCGGCCATGCCGCATTTACACGGGTTCATGGCGGCAACCAGCTGGATTTCTGCGGGATAGCTGACGCGATGGTTGGCACGGGCAATGATGCATTCGCCGGTTTCCAGCGGCTGGCGCAGCGCATCTAAAGACTGTGGCGAAAATTCCGGGAATTCATCGAGGAAGAGCACACCAAGATGGGCAAGCGAGGCCTCGCCGGGTCTGGCGCGCAAGCCGCCGCCGACGAGAGCTGCCATGGTGGCGGAATGGTGTGGGGTGCGGAACGGGCGGCGATCCGACAACTTGCCGCCGGAGAGTTGGCCCGCGATGGAGTGGACCATGGAGACTTCCAGCAACTCCGCAGCCGACAGTGGCGGCAGAATGGAAGGTAGGCGCGAGGCCAGCATGGATTTTCCCGAACCGGGCGGGCCAACCATCAGCAGATTGTGGCCTCCGGCGGCGGCCACTTCCAGCGCGCGCTTGGCGCTTTCCTGCCCCTTGATATCGGCCAAGTCAGGCAGGTTGGCGGGATGGGCACGAATGGCCGGAACGGGGCGTGACAGGCGTTGCGTGCCGCGAAAATGATTGACGAGAGCAATGAGGCTGCGGGGTGCGAGAATATCGAAATCGGCTCCGGCCCATGCGGCTTCTCCCCCGCTATCTGCCGGGCAGATGAGGCCTTTGCCCTGAGCATTTGCGCCGATGGCAGCGGGAAGCGCGCCAGAGACGGCACCGATGGTGCCATCCAAGTTAAGTTCGCCCAGAACGACATAGGCACCCAGTGCATCAGCGGGGATAGCGCCCAACGCAGCCATCAGCCCAAGCGCGATGGGAAGATCGAAATGGCTGCCTTCCTTGGGAAGATCGGCGGGGGCAAGATTGACGGTGACCTTCTTGGCGGGAAGTGCAAGGCCGGAGGCGTGGAGGGCCGCCTGCACCCGCTCCCGGCTTTCGGCCACGGCCTTGTCCGGCAGGCCGACGATCTGCATGCCCACCTTTCCGGGTGCGACCATGACCTGAACTTCGACGGGCACACCCTCTATGCCCTGAAATGCCACCGTATTCACGCGCGCAACCATGTAAGCCCCCAACAGGCGGACTTTAGAAAACGCGCAATCAAGCGTGTAAGTGTCCGCCCATGCAACCTTGCATAACGCAAACCGGAAAACAAGAACAGGAAGTGAACAATTTCACTTGTACCGCACAGAAAATTGTGCGCGGTTGTGAGGCGTCAGACGCCGGTGGAGCCGAAGCCGCCGGTCCCGCGAGCGGTATCTGACGTCTCGGTGACCTCAAAGACGGCCACCTGGGTGACGGGTGCGATGACCATCTGGGCGATGCGCATGCCGCGTTCAACCGCGAAATCCTCTTGGCCCAGATTGGCGAGGATGACTTTGACTTCGCCGCGATAATCGCTATCAACCGTTCCCGGCGTATTGAGGCAGGTGATGCCGTTCTTGATGGCAAGGCCGGAGCGCGGGCGGATTTGCGCCTCAAAACCCTGCGGGACTTCGAAGATGAAGCCGGTGGGGACGAGCGCGCGCGCGCCCGGCTTCAGGACCAGGGGTTCATCTGATGGAACGGCGGCGCGCAAATCCATGCCGGCGGCACCTGATGTTTCGTAAGATGGCAGTTCTATGCCGTCCGCATGCGCCAGACGGAGGAGATTAAGAGCGGGGCAATTTTCGTTTTTTAGGGTCATGCGGCATTAGTTTGCCGTGTGGGTGCCAAGGTCAATTGCAAAAGCGGCCCCGAAACGCTAGATACCCGGCAATTCCACAGGATTTGTTTGATGCCCGAAACACTCGCAGAGGCGGTTTCCCGCCGCCGCACCTTCGCTATCATCGCGCACCCGGACGCCGGTAAGACGACGCTGACCGAAAAGCTGCTGCTGTTCGGCGGTGCCATTCAGCTGGCCGGTGAGGTGAAGGCGAAGAAGGATCGTATCCAGACGCGCTCCGACTGGATGAAAATCGAGCGCGAGCGCGGCATCTCGGTCGTGACCTCGGTGATGACGTTCGAATATGACGACAAGGTCTTCAATATTCTCGATACGCCGGGCCACGAAGACTTTGCTGACGATACCTACCGCACGCTGACGGCGGTGGATGCGGCCATCATGGTCATCGATGCCGCCAAGGGCATCGAGCCACGGACGCTAAAACTGTTCGAAGTGTGCCGCATGCGCGACATTCCGATCATCACCTTCGTCAACAAGATGGACCGCGAAAGCCGCGATATTTTCGAGATTCTCGATGAGGTCGAGGAGAAGCTGGCGCTGGACACGGCCCCGATCACCTGGCCGATTGGTCGTTCCAAGAGCTTCTGCGGCTCCTACCATCTGGCCAGCAACCGGGTGCGTGGGTCGGACAACGAAGTCGAGGCGACGCAGGTGAACGGGCCGCAGGCGGTGGCAAGCCGCTTGCCGGAAAACGAACGTGATGCCTTTATCGAGGAAACCGAACTGGCGCTGGAAGCCTGCCGCCCGTTTGATCGCACGGCATTTCTGGAGGGGCATCTGACGCCGGTGTTCTTCGGTTCGGCTTTGCGCAATTTCGGCGTGCGCGATCTGATCAACGCTCTCGGCGACATTGCGCCGCCGCCGCGCAACCAGGTGGCCGATACGCGCACCGTGCATGCCGATGAAGACAAGATGACGGCTTTCGTCTTCAAGATTCAGGCCAATATGGACCCCAACCACCGCGACCGTATTGCCTTTGCGCGCATCTGCTCCGGCAAGCTGGAGCGTGGCATGAAGGCGCGGCTGGCGCGCACCGGCAAGCAGATGGGCCTGACGGCACCGCAATTCTTTTTCGCCTCGCAGCGCCACATTGCCGATACGGCCTTTGCGGGCGATGTGGTGGGCATTCCCAACCACGGCACGTTGCGCATTGGCGACACGCTGACCGAGGGTGAAAACCTGGTGTTTCAGGGCGTGCCGAACTTCTCGCCGGAAATTCTGCGCCGCGTGCGGCTAGAAGATGCGATGAAGGCCAAGAAGCTGAAGGAAGCCCTGCACCAGATGGCCGAAGAGGGCGTCGTGCAGCTGTTTTCGCCGGAAGACGGCTCACCTGCCATTGTTGGTGTTGTCGGCGCGTTGCAGCTTGATGTGTTGAAGGAACGGCTGATGGGCGAATACGGCCTGCCGGTTTCGTTCGAAATGTCGCGGTTCTCGATCTGCCGCTGGATTTCAGCGGAGCAGGCGGCGGATATGGAGAAGTTTCTCACCGTCAAGCGCGGCGATATTGCCCGCGATCTGGATGGCGACCCGGTGTTTCTGGCGCAGGATGCGTTTTCACTGCGCTATGAGGCGGAACGGTATCCAGGCATCAAGATGGCTGCGATCAAGGAGTATCATGTCGCCAAGGCGGCGTGATTCTACAACAAAAGCGTCTCTCGCCGCACTAACGCGCGGCTGCTGGACCCCGCATCAATTGCGGGTGACGGAGCGGGAGTGATTGGCGCGAAGAAGAGGTGGATCACGCCGCCTTCTGCTGCATCTTCATATAGCCGACCGTCGCAAGCCACAGCAACACGCCAATAAACAGCAGCACACCGGCAATCGAATATTGCACCATATCGCGCCCTGTCCATGGGCCGACGAGGAAGAAGCAACTGACGGCGCCAATGATGGGCAGGATTGTCGGGGTGCGGAAATGTTTGTGCTCCACCTTGTCCTTGCGCAGCACCAGTACGGCGACGTTGACGATGGTGAAGACGCCGAGTAGCAGCAGCGCCGTGGTGCCGCCCAGCGCCGGTACGCCGCCTGCAAAGGCGATGAGGCCGATGGCGATCAAAGATGTGAAGACGATGGCGATGTAGGGGGTCTGGCGGGCTTTGTGGACCTTGCCGAGTGCGGGTGGCAGTACACCTTCGCGGCTCATGCCGTAGATCAGGCGGCTGGCCATCATCATGTTGATGAGGGCGGAATTGGCGACTGCGAACATGGTGATGATGCCGAAAATACCGATGGGGAAGTTTGGTGCGCCTGCGGCAACCACTTTCAGCAACGGCGTTTCGCCTTCTCCGAGATCAGCTGCCGGAACCAGCGTGATGGCGGAAATGGCGACGAGAATATAGATGACGCCCGTGATGGCGAGGCCGCCGAGCAGCACTTTCGGGAAGATGCGGGCTGGCTGTTTGCACTCCTCGGCCATATTGACCGAATCCTCGAAGCCGACCATGGCGAAGAAGGCAAGCGTCGTGGCCGCGACAACGGACCAGATGACGCCGTGTTCGCCGGCAGGCTCGAAGGTCCAGACGCGGGAAACATCGCCTTGTCCATTACCGATGGCCCAGAAGCCGATGCCGATGATGATCAGCAGGCCGGTTAGCTCCACGACGGTCAGCACGACATTCATCTTCACGCTTTCGCCCACACCCCGGAAATTGATGAGCGCAATGGCGACGATGAAGGCAATGGCGACGCCGGTGACGCCGAAAGCGCCGAAATCAAACCCGGTGACGGTGGTGAAGTTAGCGGCAAAGGCGCGTGACGCCGTGGAGGCGGATGTGACGCCCGACGACATGACGGTGAAGGCGACGAGGAAGGTGATGAAATGCACACCGAAGGCTTTGTGCGTGTAGAGCGCGGCACCAGCAGCTTTTGGGTATTTCGTGACAAGTTCCAGATAGGAGCAAGCGGTCAGAAGCGCGACGCCGAAGGCAATGAGGAATGGCAGCCAGACCACCCCTCCGACTTCCGCCGCTACCTGCCCGGTCAGCGCGTAGATGCCGGTGCCGAGGATATCTCCCACGATAAACAGAAGCAGCAGCCCCGGCCCGATGACGCGTTTGAGCTCAGTTTTCGGTTCTGCGGAATCGTCCGGCTGCGTGATATTTTGTGCCATTGAATTGTCCCCCTCAAGGCGTGTAGCCTTCAACGCGTATAGCGGGGACAGGTTCCGGCTCGTTGGGAAGAAAACGTTGTGCGCAATGGATGTTCGCTAGCGGGACCGTGAGGGCTAACGCCACATGATGCTGCGCGCGTCAAACATCGTCCGGCCGATCCTCCGGGTTAAACTGGCTGATGGTGGTCCACCGCGCTGTCAAAGCTGGTTTCTTTTCGTCTTCGATTTCCACTGTCACGTCATAGGTGTTCATCAGCATGGCACCGCCGCGGAAGCGGGCTTCGGTGAGCGTGAAGTGGCCGCGGATGCGGGTGCCGCTTTTGACGGGGGCGACGAAGTGGAGTTTGTCGAAGCCGTAATTGATGCCCATGGTTTGCTCACGGATTTTGGGCAGGGCGCTGTAGTTCATGGCTGACAGCAAGGACAGCGTCAGAAAACCATGGGCGATGGTGCCGCCGAAGGGGCTTTCATCCCTGGCGCGTTCGGGATCTGTGTGGATGAACTGGTCGTCGAGAGTGGCCTTGGCGAAGGCGTCGATCATCGCTTGATCGACGGTGATCCAGTCCGATACGCCGACTTCGGAGCCGACTAGGTCTTTAACGTCAGCCAGAGAAATTTCTTTGGGCATGGTTCCTCGCGAAGACAGGACGTTTGAACGCTTTGACGTGCCAAACTCTACAGGGGCGGGCCTAAAGAACAATGGCCTTTTTGCAATGCAGCATTCAAGGCCCCAGATAGAAGACAACTGAGCGGGCAGGCAGGTGGGCGGGATTGCCGAAATCCGTGCCGATGGCCTGCCAGCCTTCGCCGGGAAGTGAAAACGGCACGACCGCGTGGGTTCGGTTGAACAGAATGGCAAGCCGGGCCGGTTCGTCGGTTCGGCTGTCATGGGTTTTGATCAGTACCGCGAGCGGGGTGCCTTCCGGCTTTTCCCAGTCGGTTGGGGTCATCGGCTCTCCCAATGGCGACAGCCAAGAGATGTCATCGGTATGGGGCGAAAAGAAATTCATGTCGCTGAAAGCGCTGAAGCGCTGGCGCAGATTGGACAGAAAGGCCGTGTGTTCGATCAGGTCCGGCGAAAGCGCTGCCCAATCGACCCAGGTGATCTCGTTATCCTGACAATAGGCATTGTTGTTGCCCTGCTGGCTGCGCCCGCCCTCATCACCTGCCGTCAGCATGATGGTGCCGCGCGTGGCAAACAGCGTCGACAGCATCGACTTGACGTCGTTGATACGGGCTGCATGGATTGCCGGATCGGTGGTCGGCCCCTCGACGCCATTGTTCCAGGAATGGTTCTCATTGTGGCCATCGCGGTTGTCTTCGCCATTGGCCTCGTTGTGTTTGTGGGCGTGCGACACGAGATCGAACAGGGTGAAACCATCATGTGCCGCGAGGAAATTGACGCTGCGGGTTTCGGTTCTGTCGTGGCGGGAGAAAATGGGCGAGGAGCCGGCGAGCGCATCAGCGAGCGCGCCGGTCGTGGCGTCATCACCACGCCAGTAACGGCGTAGATCATCACGAGCGCGGTCATTCCATTCGAGGAAATTGTCAGGGAAATTGCCGAGCTGATAGCCGCCGGGGCCGATATCCCAGGGCTCTGCAATCAACACACGATCGTACAACAATGGGTCGGCTTTCATGGCGGCCAGGGTTTCGCTGGCGCTATCAAAACCGTCTGCCGTGCGGCCGAGGACGGGGGCGAGATCGAAGCGGAAGCCGTCTATGCCGGCATGTGCCACGAAGTGCCGGAGTGTATCCAGCACCAATTGCCGGACCTGCGGGTGGTCGCAGGCGACGGTATTCCCGGTGCCGGTATCGTTGACCAGCGTGCCGGGATCATTCGGCATATGGCGGTAATAGGTGAGGTTATCCAGCCCGCGCAGCGATAGTGTCGAGCCGAAACGGTCGCTCTCGCCGGTGTGGTTGAAGACGAGATCGAGGATAACGCCGATGCCTGCTTCGTGCAGGGCGGCGACCGTCTCACGCAGTTCCGTGATGCCGCCGGGGCAAAGGCGCGGGTCCAGCGTCATGAAACCGACTGGGTTGTAGCCCCAGCCATTGGTGAGGCCGAGCGGGGGCAAATGCCGCTCATCGATCCAGGCGGTGATCGGCATCAGTTCGATGGCATCGACGCCGATGTGCTTGAGGTGCGCGATGATGGCGGGGTGGGCAAGGGCCGCGACCGTTCCCTTGATGGTATCGGGCACATCAGGGTGCAGCATGGTGAAGGGCTTGACGGCGACTTCGTAGATCAGGCCGCCCGGTGCGAAGAGGGGTGGCTGGCGTTTTGCGGGCTGGTGTTGCGAGACGATGGATTTTGGCATCACCTGCGAGGTGTCGGTGCCGAAGATGAACAGTGCCGGATCGTGTACGAAAGGCCGGTCGATTTCCGTGGCGTAGGGATCGAGCAGGAGTTTCGATGGGTCAAACCACAGCCCGTGGTCTGGGGCGTAGACGCCGTCTGCGCGGAAGCCGTAGCGGGTGCCGATTGGGGCATTTGTGGTGAGGCGGTGGATGTCGTTTTCATCGCGCTTCATCGGTATGCGGGCGGTTTGGGTGGTGCCGGTGGGGTCGAAGAGGCAGAGGTCGATCTGCGAGGCGTGGCGGGAATAGACGGAGAATGCCGTGCCGTTTGCCGTGGGGATGGCGCCGAGCAGGGGAACGGTGGGGCTGGGCATGGGGGTTCCGTTCGTGTTTTGAGGTGTGTGGGTGGGGCTTACCCCCCTCTGCCCTGCCGGGCATCTCCCCCACAAGGAGGGAGATCGACTCGTTGAGAACTCTCACCCATCTTCAGCGTTGCGAATTGGTGATGAGCGCGCGCCCAGCTAATCTCCCCACCTGTGGGGGAGATGCCCGGCAGGGCAGAGGGGGGTAAGCCCCAACCGCTGCCCTAGCGAACCATCACGTAATAACCGTCGGAGCATCGCGCCCCGTATGCTTCTTAATGCCTGCAATCGCGTCCGCTGCCGAAATCAAATCCGCCAGCGCTTCCTGCGTTTCAATATTATGGCGAGACGCATCTGCCTCATAACGCTCGACATACAGCCGAAGCGTTGCGCCTGATGTGCCGGTGCCCGACAGGCGGATGACGATGCGGGAGCCGCCTTCGAAGAGGATGCGGATGCCCTGGTTCTTGCTGACGGACTGGTCGACCGGGTCGTTATAGGCGAAATCGTCGGCGGCCTTCACCTTCAGCGCGCCGTAGCTGGTGCCGGGCAGGGTGGCCAGTTTTTCGCGCAGGATGGAGACCAGCGTGTTGGCGGCGTCACTATCGACTTCTTCGTAGTCGTGGCGCGAATAGTAGTTGCGGCCATATTCGGCCCAGTGCTGGGTGACGATGTCCTTGACGCTTTCCTTGCGGGCGGCGACGATGTTCAGCCAGAACAGTACGGCCCAGAGACCATCTTTTTCACGCACGTGGTTGGAGCCGGTGCCGAAGCTTTCTTCGCCGCAGACGGTGACCTTGCCAGCGTCCAGCAGGTTGCCGAAGAACTTCCAGCCGGTCGGCGTTTCATACATGCCGATGCCGAGCTTTTCGGCGACGCGGTCAGCGGCTGCACTTGTGGGCATGGAGCGGGCGATGCCGGAGATGCCGGACGCGTAGCCGGGGGCAAGCTTCGCATTGGCGGCGATGATGGCGAGGCTGTCGGACGGGGTCACGAACATGCCCTTGCCGACCACCATGTTGCGGTCGCCATCGCCATCGGATGCGGCACCGAAATCGGGACCGTCAGCGCTCATGACAGCGTCATACATGTCCTTGGCATGGACG
This sequence comes from Agrobacterium rosae, assembly GCF_002915175.1. Lineage (GTDB taxonomy): Bacteria > Pseudomonadota > Alphaproteobacteria > Rhizobiales > Rhizobiaceae > Agrobacterium > Agrobacterium rosae. The sequence continues at coordinate 195,266 of NZ_NXEJ01000002.1, forward strand.
AGGTTCGGGTCCGGGTGGTGGCCGCCGAAATCTGGCAGCGGAACGGAATTCCACACGGAACCGGCGGGCGCGCCGAGGCGCTTTTCGATGATTTCAACGGCATAGGGGCCGGTGACGGCGCTCATGCTGTCGACAACGACCTTGAAGCCACCGGCGATGAGGTTTCGGATGGCGGCGAAATCAAAAAGCTCTTCCATCAACGCGGCATAATCGGAGACCGGATCGATTACTTCGACTGTCATGCCGTCAACATCAGCCGTTCCGATCGTGTCGAGGTCGACATCAGCGGCGTCGGAGATGCGGTAGGTATCGATCGACTTGGTGCGATCAAAGATGGCGTCGGTGATCTTTTCCGGTGCCGGGCCGCCATTGCCGATATTGTATTTGATGCCGAAGTCTTCGTTGGGGCCGCCGGGATTGTGGCTGGCCGACAGAACGATACCGCCGAAGGCCTTGTATTTGCGAATGATATGGGATGCCGCAGGCGTGGACAGAATGCCGCCTTGGCCGACCAGAACCTTGCCGAAACCGGATGCTGCCGCCATCTTGATGGTTTTTTGAATGACGTCGCGGTTGTAATAACGACCGTCGCCGCCGATGACCAGCGTCTGTCCGGCAAAGCCTTCCAGGCTGTCGAAAATCGACTGGATGAAGTTCTCCGCATAGTTTTCCTGCGCAAAGACCGGCACCTTCTTGCGTAGACCGGATGTACCCGGCTTTTGGTCCTGAAATGGCTTGGTCTTGATCGTGTTGATCGTCATTTATTGGCCTTTCGAAATAAGTCGGGCGTACAGTGCGGCGTAAAGGCCAGCACTTTTTTCCCAGGAAACGTCCGATTTCATGCCCTGCTTCTGCATCTGCGTCCACAGTTTCTGGTCGTGATAATAGCGCACTGTGCGCCTGATAGCCTGGCGCAAACCTTCCGCCGTAATCGAAGAAAATTGCACACCCGTCGCCACCTTCGCGGCGATGGCAGCGTGGTTGGCATCGATGACGGTATCATTAAGGCCGCCATTGCGCGCAACGACGGGAATGCAGCCGTAGCGCAGGGCGTAAAGTTGCGTCAGGCCGCAGGGCTCGAAACGGGAGGGAACGATGATGGCATTGCAGCCCGCCTGCATGAGGTGGGACAGTGGCTCGTTATAACCAATGGCAACGCCCACCCGGCCCGGATGGCGTGAGGCCGCGGCCAGAAGCGCGCCTTCCAGCCCGATTTCGCCCGCACCCAGCACGACAAGCCTGCCGCCTGCGGCGACGATATCGTCCACGACTTCGGCCACGAGATCGATGCCCTTTTGCCATGTCAGGCGCGATATGACGCAAAAGAGAGGGCCGCTATCCTGATCGATACGGTAGTGGCTGGCCACCCGCGCCTTGTTGAGGGTGCGCAGCTTGAGATTGGCCGCAGAATAATTGTCGTGGATGAGGTGGTCGGTCGCGGGGTTCCAGACATCGGCGTCGATGCCGTTGACAATGCCGTGCATGACATGGGCGCGGCTTCTGATAACGCCATCGAGACCCATGCCGAATTCCGGCGTCAATATTTCTTCGGCGTAAGACGGGCTGACCGTGCTGATGACAGTCGATGTCTGGATGCCGCCCTTCAGGAAGCTGATATCGTTATAATATTCGATGCTTTCGGTGTTGAAGGCATGCGCGGGCAGGCGCAATTCGCTAAAGATGTTCGCGCCGAACTGGCCTTGAAAGGCGATGTTGTGGATGGTCAGAATGCTGGGGATTTCCGGCGTTTCGGCATAGCGCATATAGACCGGGGCCATGGCGGCCTGCCAGTCATGGGCGTGCATCAGATCCGGTTGCCAGCCTTCCAGCTTGCCTGCAGCAATTTCGGCTGCGGCCAGCGACAGAGCGGCGAAGCGCTTCCAGTTGTCGGCAAAGTCCTTGCCGGTGGAATCGAGATAGGGGCCGGCCGGGCGGTCGTAATAAGCGGGGGCATCCAGAATGAGCAGGTCCAGCCCTTCGTGATGCGCCTCGAGAATATCGGCATGTTCGCCTAAGAGATCTGGCAGTTCGGCTATCTTCACCGCACCTTCGACCGCTGCTTTGACGGCGGGGTAACCGGGGATCAGCGTGCGGGTGGTGACCCCGCAGGCTTTAAGGGCGATGGGAAGCGCGCCGGCGACATCGGCGAGCCCCCCGGTTTTGATGAGGGGATAGACTTCGGATGCAACCGAAAGAACTTTCATGAGGCCTACAAATCCAGCTTGTCGATCATCGATTGGGTTATCAGGCAGATGCCGCTGTCCGTGCGGCGGAAACGTTTTGCATCCAGGTCATGGTCTTCTCCAACAACAAGCCCTTCCGGAATGACGACGCCGTGGTCGATCACGACATTGCTGAGCTGGGCGTGGCGTCCGATTTTCACACTCGGCAGCACTACGGCATTCTCAAGGCGTGAGTATGAATTTGCCCTGACGCCTGTGAACAGCAGGCTACGATTGAGCGACGAGCCGGAGATGATGCAGTCACCCGCGACCACAGAGGAAGTGGCCGAGCCACGGCGGTTTTCATCGTCATGCACGAATTTGGCAGGCGGCAGAATTTCCGCATAGGTCCAGATTGGCCAGGACTTGTCGTAGATGTCGAGGTCGGGAACGATGTCGGTGAGGTCGATATTGGCCTGCCAATAGGCATCGATGGTGCCAACATCGCGCCAGTATGGGCCGTTTTCGAAATCGGAGCGCACGCATGACGAGGCAAAACGGTGGGCCACGGCCTTACCATGCTGCACGATATGAGGAATGATGTCCTTACCGAAATCGCGGCTGGAATTCGGGTCGGCAGCATCACGGCGCAGGCATTCCATCAGGAATTTCGTGTGGAACACGTAGATGCCCATAGACGCCAGGGCGAAATCCGGATTGCCGGGAATGCCCGGTGGATCGGCGGGCTTTTCGATGAAATCGATGATTTCATCCTTTTCGTTGACATGCATAACGCCGAAACCGACGGCTTCCATGCGCGGCACTTCCAGGCAGCCGATGGTCACATCCGCGCCGGAATCCACATGCTGTTGCAGCATGTATTCATAGTCCATCTTGTAGATGTGGTCGCCCGCCAGAATGACCATATATTCCGGGCCGTGGGACTCGATAATGTCGATGTTCTGATAGACCGCATCGGCGGTGCCTTCATACCATTGCGTTTCGGACACGCGCTGGGAGGCGGGCAGAATATCGAAGCTTTCATTGCGTTCCGGGCGGAAAAAGTCCCAGCCGCGCTGAAGGTGGCGGATGAGTGAGTGGGCCTTATACTGCGTGGCGACGCCGATGCGGCGAATGCCGGAGTTCAGCGCGTTGGACAGCGCGAAATCGATGATGCGCGCCTTGCCGCCGAAATAGACGGCGGGTTTTGCGCGTCTGTCGGTCAGTTCTTTCAGGCGGCTGCCACGTCCACCGGCCAGAACATAGGCCATCGCATCGCGTGCCAGTGGCTGAATTCTTTTCTCACTCATAGCAGTCCTCCCATAAAATTCCGTAGATTATCTTGACGACAGACACCGCAGTTCCCGAACACGGTGCCAGATATTCAGTTCCCATGCCGTCAGCTTTCCAGCTCCAGCATGATGACGGCCAGCGGTGGCAGGGTCAGGGTTGCACCGATCTGCCCGCCCGCATCCACCGCCTGTACGCGCCCGCCATTGCCCTTGCCGGTGCCGCCATAAATCTCGGCATCGGTGTTGAGAACTTCGCGCCAGCGACCGGCAGTGGGTAGCGGCACGTAGAAATTCTCGCGGTAGACAGGCGTCAGATTGCTGATGACCGCCACCGGCTTTTCACCCGGTGCCAAGCGAAGCCATGCAAAAACGGAGTTTTCATGGTCGTCGGCAGAAAGCCACTGGAAGCCTTCCGGTTCACAGTCACGCGCATGCAGCGCGGCTTTCGAGCGGTACATGAAGTTGAGATCGCGCACGAGGCGGCGCATACCCTCATGCATATGATATTGCAGCAGGTTCCAGTCGAGCGAGGACTTCTCGCTCCACTCGCTCCACTGTGCGAATTCCTGGCCCATGAACAGCAGCTTCTTGCCTGGATAACCCCACATGAAGGCATAGTAAGCGCGCAGGTTGGCGAATTTCTGCCAGTCATCGCCCGGCATCTTGGCAATCATCGAGCCCTTGCCGTGCACCACTTCGTCATGGGAAATGGGCAGGACGAAGTTTTCGCTGAAGGCATAGAGCAGGCCGAAGCTGAGTTCCTGGTGGTGAAATTTGCGGTGCACCGGCTCGCGCTGGAAATAGCTCAGCGTATCGTGCATGAAGCCCATGTTCCATTTGAAGCCGAAACCGAGACCGCCTTCATGAACCGGCTGCGAGACCTTCGGCCATGAGGTGGATTCCTCGGCAATGGTCATGACGCCGGGGTGGTTGCCGTAAATCAGCGTGTTCATCTGCTGAAGGAAACGCACGGATTCCAGGTTCTCGCGCCCGCCATATTCGTTGGGAACCCACTCGCCTTCCTTGCGGGAATAATCGAGATACAGCATGGAGGCGACGGCATCGACGCGCAGGCCATCGAGATGGAATTTCTCGGCCCAATAGAGCGCGTTGTTGATGAGGTAGGACATGACCTCGACGCGACCGAAATTGTAGATCGCGGTGTTCCAGTCGGGGTGAAAACCCTGACGTGGATCGGCATGCTCATAAAGTGCTGTGCCATCGAACCATTTCAGGCCGTGTTCGTCGGTCGGAAAGTGGGCGGGAACCCAATCCAGGAGAACGCCGATGCCGACCTTATGGGCACCGTTGACGAAGCGGGCAAAGCCTTCCGGCTCTCCAAAACGGGCGGTTGGCGCGTAGAGACCAGTGGTCTGATATCCCCAGGATGGATCATAGGGATGTTCGGAAATGGGCATGAATTCGATATGGGTAAAGCCCATGTCGGCGCAGTAAGGGATGAGCCGTGCGGCCAGTTCATCCCATGTCAGGAACTCGCCGTTTTCGCCGTGCTGCCACGAGGAGGCGTGAACTTCGTAGATGCTGATCGGCTGGCGGCGCTGGTCGATGCTGGCCCAGTGTTTGCGGTGCGCGTCATCGCTCCATTCCTGAACCAGTTCAGGCGTGGTGACGGAGGCGTTCTTGGGACGCAGTTCGGCGCGGCGGGCATAGGGGTCGGCTTTCAGCGGCAGCAATTCGCCATGCGGACCGATAATTTCGAATTTGTAGCTGCAACCGGCGTAAACATCCGGCGCAAAGATTTCCCAGATGCCCGTATCCTTACGGAAGCGCATGACGTGACGGCGGCCATCCCAATTGTTGAAATCACCCACGACCGACACACGCCGGGCATTGGGTGCCCAGACGGCGAAGTGAAAGCCTTCGACGCCTTCGAGCTTTAGCGGATGCGCGCCCATCTTATCGAACAGGCGCAGGTGCGAGCCTTCACGCACGAGGTAATCGTCCATCGGGCCGAGAACCGGACCGAAGCTGTAGGGGTCGGTCACGGCCCATTCCGCATCGTCGCGCAGGGCGCGGTAGCGGATCGGCTGGCGTTTGGACAGGGTGATGGGGCCTTCGAAGAAGCCGTCGGCATCGGTGCGGGCCAGTTCGCCCGCAACGTTGCCGTCCAATGTCATGACGGTGACTTCTTCCGCACCGGGAATGAAGCACCGGGCCACAAAGCCGTCCGGCGTCTGGTGGACGCCCAGGACGGCAAAGGGGTTGGAATGCAAACCGCTCTTGATTGCCTCGATCTCAGCCTTAGCGATGGTGCCAGTCTTTTTCTCTTCGGCAGAATTGAGCGGTTTCTTCATCAGGCTCTCCAGATTTCGGACGCATATTGCCGGATCGTCCTGTCGGACGAGAACCAGCCCATGCGCGCCGTATTGCGTACGGTTTTTTCGTACCAGCTTGCCGGTTCGCTCCAGATGGCATCGACGTCACGCTGTGCTTGCGCGTAGGCGTCGAAATCTGCGGCGACCATGAACCAGTCGGTGTTGTAGATACCGTCCATCAACTCGGCGAAACGCGAGCGGTCGTCGGGCGAAAACACGCCCGATGCGATGGACGAAACGGCTTGTGACAACTCGGCAGAGTTCTCGATGATGGCACGTGGATTGTGCCCTTCGGCACGCGCCTGTGCCACTTCGGCGGCGGTTTTGCCGAAGATGACGATGTTGTCTGCACCGACATGTTCCAGCATTTCGACATTCGCACCATCCAGCGTGCCGATGGTCAGCGCGCCGTTCAGGCCGAATTTCATGTTGCCGGTGCCGGATGCTTCCATACCAGCCGTTGAAATCTGCTCCGACAAATCGGCTGCCGGAACCATGATTTCTGCCAGCGACACGTTGTAATTGGGAATGAAAACCACTTTCAGAAGCCCGCGCACTGCCGGATCGTTGTTGATGACGCGCGCGATATCATTGGCGAGCTTTATGATGAGCTTTGCATTGTGATAACTCGGCGCTGCTTTGCCAGCAAAGAACTTAACGCGTGGCACCCAATCCAGTTCCGGGCGCGAACGGATTTGATCATAAAGAGCAACGGCTTCGACGAGGTTCAAGAGCTGGCGCTTGTATTCATGGATGCGCTTGATCTGGATGTCGAACATGGCAGACGGATCGACGCGGATGCCCATGCGCTGAGCGACCAGATTGGCAAGACGCACCTTGTTCTGACGCTTGATTTCGGCGAATTTCTCGCGGAAGCCCGCGTCTTCGGCGAAGCGATCGAGGGCCACCAGTTTTTCCGCGTCATCGAGAAATTCATCGCCGATGGATTCGCGGATGAGGTCTGTCAGGCCGGGATTGCACTGCATCAGCCAACGGCGCGGGGTAATGCCGTTGGTCTTGTTGTTGATGCGGTCAGGATAGAGCGTGTGAAGGTCGGAAAACACCGTTTCCTTCATCAGCTCGGTGTGAAGTGCCGACACGCCATTGATGGAATGCGAACCGATGAAGGCGAGATTGCCCATGCGCACCCGGCGCTCGCCGCCTTCTTCGATCAGCGAGATGGAGCGCACCTGCTGGTCGAGCATCTTCTTTTCCTTGCGGGCAAAGAGAAGCGTCTGGGCGTTGATCGCATAGATGATCTGCATGTGGCGCGGCAGCAGGCGCTCCAGCAGCGGTACCGGCCAGCTTTCCAGCGCTTCGGGCAGAAGCGTGTGGTTGGTGTAGGAGAAGGTATGGCGTGTGATGTGCCAGGATTCCTCGAAGGTCAGGCCGTGCACGTCGCCCAGCAGGCGCATCATTTCGGCAATGGAAATGGCCGGATGCGTGTCGTTGAGCTGGATCGAAACCTTGTCCGCAAGGTTGGTGAAATCTGGATATTGCTGCAAGTGACGGCGCAGAATGTCCTGAAGCGAAGCGGACGAGAAGAAATATTCCTGGCGAAGGCGCAGTTCCTGGCCCGCCGGATTGGCGTCGGCGGGGTAGAGAACGCGGGTCAGCGCTTCGGCCTTGTTGCTTTCGCGCAGTGCGCCGATGTGGTCGCCGGCGTTGAAGGCGTCGAGCAGGATCGGGTCGATCGGCTGTGCCGACCACAGGCGCAATGTGTTGACGCGGGTACCGCGCCAGCCGACAACGGGTGTGTCGAAGGCGGTGGCGATCATGCGCTCGGCCGGTTTCCAGACGAAACGCTCCGGGTCTTCATATCCACCAACGGTTTCGACCGAACCGCCGAAACCGATTTCGTAGGAGCTCTCACGACGCTCGAATTCCCATGGGTTGCCGTGGGCAAGCCATGTCTCGGGCAGTTCCACCTGCCAGCCTTCGGCCATCTGCTGGCGGAAAAGGCCGTGGACGTAACGAATGCCGTAGCCATAGGCCGGGATATCGACGGTTGCCATGGATTCCATGAAACAGGCGGCGAGGCGGCCAAGGCCACCATTGCCCAGCGCTGCGTCCGGCTCCAGACCGGCGATCACGTCGAACTCGACACCCAGCGAGGTCAGAGCATCCTTGATCTCGCCCATCAGGCCAAGATTGGAGATGGCATCGCGCATCAGGCGGCCGATCAGGAACTCCAGCGACAGATAATAGACGCGCTTGCTGTCGTTCTGGTACGCCTTGCGCGTGGATTCCATCCACTTGTCGATGACGCGGTCTCTGATGACCAGAATGGTGGCCGTCAGCCAGTCATGCGGCTTGGCAACCTTCACGTCCTTACCAATGCGGTAGGTCAGTCGCTCGATAATTTCGGAGGCGAGAACTTCTGGTTCCGAGCTACGCGGGGCGGGACGAGGAAGATCGTTGGTAACGAGTTTATTGATCATTGGTCGGTCAGCACCTAGTTGGGAGGAGAGTGTCTGATTCTATCGATCCGGCATGCCAGTTATAACGGTAATTTATGCACCGATATCGAGCTGTGGCAACAGTCGTTTTGTCGGAAACGTGAATGACTTTAGAGTGTTACGACATGCTTATGCATGTTGTATGAAAACAACGAAAAAACCACGAAAACCGGGAGTGGTTTTCGTGGTCTATCAAATGGCGGTTAAGGATTCAGTTCGTCAGGCGGCTGATGTTTCCGGATGCTTTTCTGGCAATGTCGCCGAAAGCTTCAACGATTTCTTCCATATTTTCCGGCGCGTAATAGTTGTCGATGCTGGTGGCGCAGGCCTGAAGAAGGGCTTTACCCTTGTCCGGTGCCATGAAGGCGATGGTAAAAATCTTGATGTCGTCGGCCTTGGCTTTTGTGCATGTTGCACGAACCTGAGTGTCGATGGTGGAGTTCCAGCTTGAGCTTGAACCGGTCATTTCACCATCCGTCATCAGCACGATGTAGCGATTATAGAACTTGTTGTCCTGCTTACCCTGCTCGACACCTTCCTTGGTCGTCATGATATTCGTGTTGTTGCTTTTGAGTGCGTCATAAGCGGTATTCAGCGCGGTATTGGCATTCGTGCCGCCTTCAGGATATTGCGGAATGGCCTGCACATAGGCGTTTGTCTTCTTCGTGCCCCACTCAAATCCCTGTTCTGCAAATTTTACATCGCTATAAGCAACGGCTGCGGTGCGGACCAGCTTGGATTCCGGCGATCCGCCCAGCTGATAGGTGGGGTCGGCTTTGTTGAGTGTGTCGACAAGGTAGCTCACGGCAGTTTTAAGGGACGTGCTTTTGTTGACGTAGCAAGGGTTCGACGTGACCTTAGACTGGCTTTGGCCCCAGTTGCTGGAGGTGTAGTTCGGGCATGAATATTTGCTTCTGTCGACGGTATCCGTCCTGAACGACATCGAGCCGGAACGGTCCAGTACCAGATACATGGACATGGGAGCGCCCTTGTTGAAGCTGCTCTCTGACGTGCTTGTAGCGCTCAGCGTCAGCGTTTTTGCCCAGATCATGCCCAGCAACGGATTGAGCGGCATCTGATAGCTGACCGTCGTAGAGATCTTGAAGCTCGTTCCTTTGGTGGTTTCTGTCCGTTTTGCGACGCTGTTGATATTGGACTCGAGTGCTTTTTTCTCCAGCTCAGTCAGACCTTGCGCGAAGGACTGTCCGCCAAGAAAAGATGCGACTCCGCCCTTGAGCTCTTCGTCGCTCAGCTTGCCTTCGGATTCGCGAAATTTCGTTGCGGCGGCCAGAGTTGCAGCGTCAGCTGAATTCTGCAAATCGGATTTGACCTGCATGGCTTTGGTGAACTCAAGTCCGGCACCTGCAACACCCATCAGCAGCGGCAATGCTACCGCTGTCATCATCGCGAAATTGCCCTGTCTGTCAGCCAGCAGTGCGCGCATGTTTTTTACCATTCCGGCCCCGTTGAACATCATGTCCACCTGTTGGATTGTTGTATGGAATCAGCACTACCGCGGGGCGATGTAGATTTTCCTAACGTAACGTCAGCAAATTTATCGAGTGCTGGAAATGGCACAGAATCCTGTCGTGAAACGGCGCTGTGTGCCGCCGTCAGACGCGGGTCGTGCCGTTTTGGGTCAGGCTGAGGTTTTGACGGGGATAACGTCCACGGCTTGCGTGGTCTGCTGGTTACCGTAGCTTTTCAAGACGCCGATGACGGGGGCGATGTCCGAATAATCACGCCCATAACCGACCACGATATGGTCGTTGCCCGCGACGATATCGTTGGTGGGGTCTAGCTCGATATAGCCTGTCGCTTCACCGCACCAGACGCGCACCCAGGCGTGCATGGCGTCGGTTCCCTCCAGCCGTTCCTTGCCGGCGGGCGGAATGGTGCGCAGGAAGCCTGAGACATAGCCTGCGGGAATGCCGAGGCTGCGCAGCGCCGAAATCATGATATGCGAAAAATCCTGGCAGACGCCGCGTTTCAGCTTGAAGGCTTCCGCTGGCGTCGTATCGACCGTGGTCGCTTCCCCATCATATTTGAAATCCTTGTAGATGCGTTTGCACAGCGCCAGCGCTATTTCGCGGATCGTCATGCCGGGCTTGATGGTTTCGCTGGCGTAAGCGGCAATGGCGGTGTTTTCACCGATGCGCGGGCTGATGCCGGCCAAATGGTGGGGGGATTGCGGATCGAGCGACCAGACGGTGGCGAGATCCCGTGGCAATCTTGAAAGCTCCGGCGAAAAATCCGCCGTCAGCGACGTGCTTTCCACCGAGACACGGGCCTGCATGCGGATATCCAGCTTGTCATGTGATGCCCGCAGAAAGACCGATGTGGCGCTTTGCTGGAAGAAATCGTTGAAAACCGTGCGCTCTTCCGGCGAGGGAGAGACACTGAGCGAACCGGCGATTAACCTTTGCCTGCCGGGGATAGACAGGGGCATGACACGGATGATGTGGCGTGCGCCTGACGCCAGCGTATCGTAGATATAGCCCATGTGCAGCGTCAGATCGTAGAGCATGGATTATCCGAGATATGTCTGGGCAAGAAGGTCCGAGAGGTGTTCGAGATCCTGCTCCAGCTGCCGGAAGACGGCGGGGGACAGGTTCTCAGGCGTCATGACGGCAAGGCCGGAATGGACCCGCATCACTTCGCGGTAGAAAGGCGACATCTGGCCGTTGACGAAGGCATTGGGCAGTTGCTCGACCTCGGTTCGGATTTCATTGAGCTGGAAGAGAATGGAGCGCGGGTTGAGCGGATCGAGACCCAGCAGGTCCATGACCGTCAGCGCTGCGGTATTCACATTGTAGCGGCGGCGGTGCGTCATGACGCTGTCACCGATTTCCAGCAGCATATCGTAGGAACCATCCGGTGCATCCGGCCCGCTCATATGGCCGAGAAGGCGGGTCAGGTGCAGGCCGCGTTCCAGATAACGACCGATGGACAGGAACCGCCAGCCGGTGAAGCGATACATGTTTTCATGCACCAGACCGGCAAAGCCGGCCAGCTTGCGCAGCAGCACCGTCATGGCGTGGGTCGCGTCATCACCAGCGGCAACCTTGCTCTGGAAGCGGCGGGCGGTCTTGGCGAGGTCGTTCAGCGCCAGCCATCCATCCGGCGAGAAACGGTCTCTGATATTGCTGGCGGAATAGATCGCGCTGTTGAGATTGGCAATCAAGCTAGCCGGAACGGATTCCTCGACGTCGATATCCACGGTTTCGAGGTATTCGGTAACGTGTGCCAGCAGCGGCTGCTTCGGATCGGCGGATTCGGCAAAACGGGCGTGCCATGCGCGCAGGATGCGCAGCGCCCCTTCGGCACGCTCGATATAGCGGCCCAGCCAGAACAGATTGTCGGCGGCGCGGCTCGGCAGGCTGCCGGGCATGTTGCGGATGAAGTTTTCTTCCGCTGGCAGAAGCGTGGTGCGTTCCACCGGCTTGTCGGAGACGATCCAGACATCGGCAGCGCTGCCGCCGGCCTGCATGGCAATGGCCGCCGTATCGTTGCTGCGGCCGATGCGGGCAAAACCGCCGGGCATGACCTGCCAGCCGTCTTGCGTGCGGGCCGCAAAGACGCGCAGGCTCATGGGGCGCGGCACCAGCTTGCCATCGACATAGGCAGGGGTGGTGGACAGCGTGACGACTTCCTGACCGACCAACTTGTGGCCATCGCTTGCCAGCCAGTCACCGATGGAATCTTTCGCCGTTTCGCGCAGCGACGAGCCAAGCACCGACTGGCCATTATCATCGAAGAAGGGCAGGCGCGAATAGGCGGGACCGATGACCATGCGCTCTATATTGCGCGCCACATGCTCGCGCTCTGACGGCTGGCCGCACCACCATGTGGCGATGGAGGGCATGGCGAGGTCTTCGCCCAGCAGATGGCGGCAAATGGCGGGCATGAAGGCGAGCAGCGCACGGGTTTCCAGAATGCCTGAGCCGAGCGCATTGACCATGCTGAGCGAGCCGGAGCGCAGCGCCTGCACCATGCCGGGCGTGCCGATATGGGAGTTCTGGTCCAGCTCCAGCGGGTCGGTATAGGACGCATCGAGGCGCCGCCACAACACACCGATGGGCTTCAATCCCGCCACGGTGCGGACCATGACGCGGTTGTTGACGACGGTGAGATCTTCACCTTCCAGCAGCATGAAGCCAAGGTAGCGGGCGATATAGGCGTGTTCGAAATAGGTCTCGCTGGCCGGGCCGGGTGTCAGAACCGCGATGCGGTCATCCGGGTGCTGGCGGTGGGATTGCAGCGTATCGCGAAACGCTCCGAAGAAGGAGGCAAGGCGGTGGACGTGGGATTCGGCGTAGATATCGGAAAAGGCGCGGGTGGTGGCGACGCGGTTTTCCAGTGCAAAACCGGCACCCGATGGTGCCTGGGTGCGGTCTGCCAGCACCCACCAGTGACCATCAGGACCGCGCCCGATTTCGAACGAACAGAAATGCAGATAATGACCGTCTGCCGGTTTGACGCCCACGAGCGGACGCAGATATTCCGGGTTGGAAGCGAGCAGTGACGGCGGCACATAGCCCTGCTGGACCAGCCGGTTTTCGCCGTAAAAATCCGCAACGATGCTTTCCAGCAGATTGGCGCGCTGAATGAGCCCGTGCGATACCGCTTCCCATTCCTTGTCGTCGATCAGGACGGGAATATGGGAGATCGGCCAGTTGCGCTCGGTGTTCCCTTGCGCGCTGTAATCGCGGTAAAACACGCCGGCGTCGCGCAGGTAGCGGTCGGTGCGGGAAAAGCGCTCGTGCAGTTCGCGCTCTTCCATGCGGGAAAGCGCGTTGACGAAGGGCTGCCAGACCGGGCGGATGCGGCCGTTGATATCAAGCATTTCATCGGCAATTCCGGGCATGGAACGATAATCCAGCATGGAGGCCATGCCGGGTTTATCATTTGTCCGTTCCATTGCCGGTGCCTTTGCCAAGTCACACTCCCTGCGGGCGTCTCAAATCAAGCGTTAGCGGAAACTCCGGCGACGCAGCTTCCGGCCACAGAGTATACTGACCGGCGGTATGTCCCCAGGGTTCGAAACGGGCAAGCCTGCGGGCTTCCGCTTCGTTTCCGTTGATCGGGAACGTCTCATAGGTGCGTCCGCCCGGATGGGCAACATGATAGATGCAGCCACCGATCGATCGATTCGACCATGTATCATATATATCGAAGGTTAGCGGTGTGTTGACCGGCAGGGCCGGGTGCAGACCCTGCGAAGGCTGCCATGCCTTGAAGCGCACACCGGCGACCGAGACGCCCGAGTTTTCCGTCTGTTTCAGCGGCACGGCGCGGCCGTTGCAAGCCACGGTGTAACGGGACGGGTTGGAGGTTTCCAGCCGCACCTGCAAACGCTCGACCGAACTATCCACATACCGCACGGTGCCGCCGATGGCACCCTGTTCACCCATCACATGCCATGGCTCCAGCGCCTGACGCAGTTCCAGCTTCGAGCCCTCATATTCGACTTCGCCGAAGAAGGGGAAGCGGAACTCCAGCTGGGCGGCGAACCATTCCGGTTTCACGTCGAAGCCGTTGTCCTTCAGGTCTGCGAGAACATCGAGGAAATCGGCCCAGATGTAATGCGGCAGCATGAAGCGGTCGGCGAGCGCCGTACCCCAGCGCACGAATTTGCCGCCGACGGGGTTCTTCCAGAAGCGGGCGATGATGGCACGGACCAGCAATTGCTGGGCGAGCGACATGCGGGCATTCGGTGGCATTTCGAAACCGCGGAATTCCACAAGACCGAGGCGACCTGTCGGGCCATCCGGGGAGAACAGCTTGTCGATGCAGATTTCCGACCGATGGGTGTTACCGGTGACGTCGGTCAGGAGATTGCGGAACAGGCGGTCCACCAGCCATGGCAGCGGCGGGGCTTCGCCGTTGCCAGGCATCGGCACCTGCGCCATGGCGATTTCCAGCTCGTACATGCTGTCATGACGGGCCTCATCGATGCGTGGTGCCTGGCTTGTCGGGCCGATGAACAGGCCGGAGAAGAGATAGGACAGTGACGGGTGGCGCTGCCAGTGCAGCACGAGGCTTTTCAACAGATCGGGGCGGCGCAAGAACGGGCTGTCATTGGGGTTGGCACCTCCCACCACCACATGGTTGCCGCCGCCGGTGCCGGTGTGGCGACCGTCGATCATGAATTTATCCGCACCTAGCCGTGTCTGGCGCGCGTCTTCATACACGGCAGTGGTGATATCGACGCAATCCTTCCAGCTGGCCGCCGGGTGGATGTTGACTTCGATGACACCGGGATCGGGCGCGACGCGGATGACGTTCATGCGCTCGTCATGCGGCGGGGTGTAACCCTCGATATGCACGGGAAGGCCAAGATCTGTCGCGGCCTTTTCAGCCGCGGCGACGAGATCGAGATAGTCCTCGATCTCTTCTACCGGCGGCATGAAGACGCAGAGACGTCCATCGCGGGCTTCCACCGACAAAGCAGTGCGGACTTCGCCGTTGATATCGCTGATCGATTGCTCGATGCGTTCCTGCGTAGCCCCTTCCGAAGCCTGAAACGACGCTTCCGGCAGAACGCGCTCAGTGGGTGCCACGGCATCCGGCAGAGGACCGCGGGTCACCGAGGGATCGGCCGGATGGATATAGGGGAATTTCGATGGCGGCACGTGGGGCAGGGTGCCGAGCGGAATGCGGTAGCCAACTGGGCTATCGCCGGGCACGAGGAAGATGCGGCCGCGCCGGGTCTTCCATTTCTCGCTCATCCAGCGCTTTTCTGACGTCGCTTTCGCATTCCAGGCCTGTACCGGCAGAATGTAGCCAGTCGGCGTCGTGAGACCCCGCTCGAACACGCGGGCGATGCGGTTGCGCTCTTCCGGGTCCTTCAGCTGGGAATTGGACGGATCGACATTATCAGGAAGGTTGCCTTCCTTGATCAGCCATTCCGCCGGGTCTTCGTAAGCGGGCAGCACCAGTTCCGGCGCGATGCCGATATTGGTGGCGATGTTGGTGAGCAGCTTTTCGGCATCTTCCGAGGTGACGCCGGTATCGGCACCTTCGCGGGCGACCAGATCGGGATTGTGCCAGACGGATTGACCGTCCTTGCGCCAATAGAGCGAAAACGTCCAGCGTGGCAGGCTTTCGCCGGGATACCACTTACCCTGACCGTAATGCAGGAAGCCGTTGGGGGCGAAGCGTTCGCGCAGCTTGCGGATCAGCACATCGGCCTTTTCGCGCTTGGTCGGGCCGACGGCGTCGGTGTTCCATTCGCCCGATTCAAAATCATCAATCGAAACAAAGGTCGGCTCGCCGCCCATGGTGAGGCGCACGTCCTGCTGCGCCAGAACCTTGTCCACCTCTTCGCCGAGCGCATTGAGGCGGTCCCAGCTTTCGTCGGAAAACGGCTTGGTGATGCGGGGATGCTCGGCCACGCGGGTGACCTTCATATCGAAGGCGAATTCGGTGTTGGCCTCACCGTAATAACCGCCGGAAATGGGGGCGGCATTGCTGAAATGCGGGGTTGCGGCCAGCGGCACATGGCTTTCGCCGGTCAGCAGGCCGGATGTCGGATCAAGCCCCACCCAGCCCGCACCGGGAAGATAGACTTCCGCCCAGGCGTGCAGATCAGTGAAGTCCACCTCTGTTCCCGAGGGACCATCCAGAGCTTTCAAATCCGGAGTCAGCTGAATGAGATAACCGGAGACGAAGCGTGCCGCAAAGCCGAGATGGCGCAGGATCTGCACCAAAAGCCAGCTCGTGTCGCGGCAGGAGCCTCTGGCAGTGCCGAGCGTTTCCTCCGGCGTCTGCACACCGGTTTCCATGCGGATGACATAGCCGATTTCGCTTTGCAGGCGGGCATTGAGACCGACGACCATATCGACGGTCGGCTGTCCCGACGTCCAGTCGAGGGTTTTCAGGTAGTTTTCCAGAAGCGGGCCAGTCGGTTCCGGCGTCTGGTAGATCGAAAGGTCTGCCTTCAGAGTTTCGGGATATTCGAAAGGCCAATAGGTGGCGCTTTCCTCCACGAAAAAGTCGAAGGGGTTATAGACCGTCATATCCGCGACGAGATCGACCTCGATGCGGAATTCGGTGACCGGGTCTGGAAAGACGTAGCGGGCCAGAAAATTGCCGTAGGGGTCCTGCTGCAAATTCACGAAGTGATTGGCAGGCGTGACTTTCAGCGAATGGCTGATGACGTGTGTGCGGGAATGCGGCGCAGGCTTCAATCGTATGATCTGAGGTCCGAGTCGGATCGGATTGTCATATTTATAATGCGTCAGATGATAGATGCTTGCTTTGATGGACATGCGTTCCCTTGCCCGGTTTTTCCGGTTTGCGCGGATCGTGCCGCCTTTGGTTAATTGCTTCGACTTTGTGCAATGCACGCAAAGAAAGCAAGGAACATTTGACGCCCTTGGCGCATTGCTGCGCGATGTCCTTTTTCGGCCTTGTGTCGGAAGTAGACAAGCCTTCGCGTCATGCTATTGCTGTCACGACACGCAACTATGTTCGACGCCTGCAAAAAGTCCCGAAATCTGAAATATTATGGAAATGGCAAGGTACTGATGGCGCAAGGTAATCTGTCCACCGAGGCCGTCGGCCACCCGTCCTTCGATTTGAATTTCAAATCGCAGTTGGCGATGATGGGCAATGCCTTCTGGACATCCAGAGTGCGCGGCAGGCTCATTCTTCTGATGTGCGCCCTTTTGACCATCATTCTCGTCACCGCTTATGGCCAGGTCAAACTGAACGAGTGGAACGCGCCGTTTTACAATGCGCTGGAGCGACGCGATCTCAACGCATTTCTGCACCAGCTGGAAGTCTTTGCGGTGATCGCGGGGACACTTCTGCTGCTCAACGTCTTCCAGACGTGGCTGAACCAGATGACGGCGCTGAACATGCGCGAAGGCTTGGCGAAGGATATGGTCGACCAGTGGTTCAAGCCCGGTCGCGCCGCAAGGCTTGCGGGTTTCGGGGCTATCGCCATCAACCCTGATCAGCGTCTGCACGACGATGTGCGCAATCTGGCGGAAAGCAGCACGGCGCTGGCCATCGGCCTCGTCAACGCAACCATTCTGCTGATCAGCTTCATTGGCGTGTTATGGGGTCTGTCTGAAGGTTTCGCTATCAAGATCAGCGGGAAGCTGGTGACGATACCCGGTTACATGGTATGGGCAGCGTTGATTTACGCGGGTTCTGCTTCGCTGCTTTCCAACCTCGTCGGCTACCGCCTGGTGCCCTTGAATGCCGAGCGCTACTCGAAAGAAGCGGAACTTCGCTTCTCGCTGATGCGGGCCAGTGAAAATCTGACCGCAATCACGCTGGCGCGTGGAGAGAAGAACGAGCGGCACCGCATCGGCGAGGACATCAATTCCGTGCTGGGTGTCATCAAAGGCCTTGCCATGGCGCTGACCCATTTGACTTGGGTCTCCTCCGGTTATGGCTGGCTGGCCATCGTCGCGCCCATTCTGATTGCCGCACCGGTATATTTCTCCGGGCATCTGAGCTTCGGTGGGCTGATGATGGCGGTGGGTGCGTTCAACCAGGTGAACGTCGCCCTACGGTGGTACATCGACAATTTCGGCCCCATCGCCGCCTGGAAAGCGACCTTGCAGCGCGTTTCGGTGTTTCGCAACGCGTTGATCCAGATGGATAGCGTGGAGCAGCATGGAAATGCCATCGAGATCGAAAGGTCTACCTCGGGGCCGATCCGTTGGACATCGGTTGAAATCTCTCCGGAGGCGGGCGGGCAGGATATGTCACGCGTCTTCCGCCTGCGGGAAGCGCCTGTCGAGATCGAGATCGGGGACCGGTTGATGGTCAATGGCGATCAGGGCGTCAACCGACGCCTGTTCTTCGCAGCGATTGCAGGTCTATGGCCGTGGGGGCGCGGCAATATGATCATGCCGCCGCGCGAGGAAACCCTGTTCATTGCCCAGCATGGCTATCTGCCAGCGGCCCCGTTGCGTGAAATCCTGTGCTATCCGCGCAGCCCGCAGAAATTTCAGGAACAGGACTTTCTGGATGCCATGGAGCAGTGTGGTCTTGGCCACATCATTCCACGCATGGACGAGAATATCCGCTGGGACAAGAAGCTCGATTCCGATGAGCAGGCCTGTGTGCGTGTCGCCAACGCTGTGCTGTTAAAGCCGCGCTGGCTGTTCATCGATGATCTTCTCGAAGGTTTGGAGACCGAAACAATCGACAGGTTGGCGGCGGTTCTGGCGGGAATGAAGGATACGGCGATTATCTATATCGGCCGGTCCGAAACCATTCTTCAGGTCCTGTCACCAAAACTGCTGCATCTGGATCTGGTGAAGGCATAACGCCTATGCGGGCCTGATCTCGACCGCGCTCGTTTCAATGACATGCTGCGGCGATGCCGTCTTGATCAGTCTCAGCGGCGCGATGGTGACCAACAGCACCAGCGCCACGACGGCGACCATAACCACGACCGTCCAGTCGTCGTGTTTTTCC
Source organism: Agrobacterium rosae (assembly GCF_002915175.1). Lineage (GTDB taxonomy): Bacteria > Pseudomonadota > Alphaproteobacteria > Rhizobiales > Rhizobiaceae > Agrobacterium > Agrobacterium rosae. Next base: position 213,958 of record NZ_NXEJ01000002.1, read on the forward strand.
TTAACGGTATTCCCACTCCAGTCATATGCCATAGCGTTCCTCGCATATATCAGTATATGAAAATAAAAGAATTCAACGCCAGAGTGCCGCAGTATGGTTAACCAACGGTTACTTCTTTGTTTCATTCCTTGTGTTTTCGGGAGGTGCCATATCGTTAAAGCATGGGGCAGGGTCTTTGGTCGCGTAAAGAACAACCAATGCGCGCGGATGCGCTCTGACGCAAAGCACCGCGCACTATCCAGAAAAGCTTGAGTGATTGGCGGGTGCTATAGCCCGGAAAGCATGGCCAGCGCTTGGGCGTGGACGGCCTTGCTGCCGGCGGCAAGGATGCGACCCGCCGCTTCGGGTCTGCCGCCATTCCAATTGGTGATGATACCGCCCGCCTGCTCGATGATGGGAATGAGCGCGCCGACATCATATGGCTTCAGGCCGGACTCGATGACGAGGTCGACATGGCCACCCGCCAGCAGCGCATAGGCGTAACAATCGACACCATAACGGAACAGGCGAACCTTTTCCTCGACCGCGCCATAACGTGCTGCTTCTTCGTTGGTGAAGATATGCGGCGATGTGGTGAAGAGGATCGCATCCGATAGTGTTTCGCAATTGCGGGTTTTGATCTGCCTGTCGCCACCGGGACCGAAATACCAGGCATTTTCGCCATCCGCGAAATAACGTTCGCCGGTAAAGGGTTGGTCCATGACGCCCATGACGGCGCGACCGGACGACTGGAAGCCGATGAGGGTTCCCCAGACCGGAAGGCCGGAAATGAAGGCGCGGGTTCCATCGATGGGGTCGATGACCCAGACATGCTCGCGGTCTGTGCCCACACTGCCGTGTTCTTCACCCAGAATGCCGTGATCGGGAAAACGCTCCGTAATCAGTGCACGGATGGCGGTTTCGGCTGCCTGGTCGCCCTCGGTGACGGGGTCGTAACCGCCATCCTGCTTGTTGGCGACGGCGATGCCGGTGCGAAAGCGTGGAAGTGTTTCGGCCTTGGCTGCATCGGCAAGACGAAAGAAGAAATCGCGATCTGGCAGCATCAAGAACCTCGTCGTTCCACAAGCAATTCCTGCAAGAGCGATGTGTGAACGCCAAACGCCCTGCAACTCCATCAGGACATAACCCGCTTTGCCCGACTTCGTCCACTTGCTATTTGCTGCCCGTCTTAAATGCATTCCGGCGACAGCGTCGGTTAAATACAATGCAAACAGCGAAAATTTGTACAAATTATAGGCAATAATAAAATTGATTGACAAATAAGCACGATATTCGTAAATTTTGATCACAGTCTTTGACTGTAAATACCCTCCTTGGGTGTTTCCTCCCTAGACTTGACCGCGCTAAGGCGCGGTTTTTTTTGCGCAGGCAGCGCCCGCGCTCATTCTTCACTCAGCAAAATCGAAGTTGCTATTCGGCGGCAAATGCCATGTCGTTTGCGTATTCCGACACGAACATCGAAAGCTGACGCATGAACGTATCCAGCGCGGACTGCACGGCGTAAAATTCTGCCGTTTTCAAAAGGGTCTTCTCATCCACATAGAGGGCGCGGTTGACCTCGATCTGCAGCGCGTGAAGAGAGCGGACCGGGCGACCGTAATGTTCAGTGATGAACCCGCCCGCGTAAGGCTTGTTGCAGACGGCGGTAAAGCCCAGTTCTTCCAGCAGATACAGCGCAGCGCGGGAGATTTCCGCTGACGCGCTGGTGCCGTACCGGTCTCCGATGATGACGTCGGGCCGGATGTTGGAACCGGCGAGGCGGATGTTGCCTGGCATCGAGTGACAATCGATCAGCACCGCCATGCCGAAGGCGGCATGAGTGCGCGAGACAAGCTTTCTCAGGCAGGCATGATACGGCTTGTAGATGTTTTCTATTCGGCTGATGCCTTCGTCTACCGGCAGCCTGTGGGCGTAGATGTCCATGTTCTCTGCGACGATGCGCGGCACGGTGCCGAGACCGCCTGCCACGCGCATGGAGCCGATATTGGCGTAAGATGGCAGCGGGCCATCGAACATGCGCTGATCGAGCTCGTACGGCTCGCGGTTGACGTCCAGATAGGCGCGCGGAAAATTGGCTTTGAGGAGCGGCGCGCCGATATCGGTGGCGCTGGAAAACAGCTCGTCGACGAAGTGATCTTCGGACCGGCGGATTTCGTAGGCGTTCAGTCGGGATGATTCGAGGAACGAAACGGGGTAGCAGCGGCCGCTGTGGGGAGAGTTATACACGAACGGAATGCTGTGAACGGCGGGTTCGTGCACTTCGAAGAGTTCGTACTCGCCCGTGACCCAGTCCATTCCGCCCCGTTTACCATGTCATAATTCTGCCAGAAGCTTCATGTTGCCAGTTAAGGCAGAGCAAGTCCATACTGTGCGTCAGTCACCCGAGTCATGATTCTACCGTTCACACGATATTTACTGAAAACACGGTATGATCGAGATAAGGTAATCCCAGTAAATCAGAAGTTACGGTCACTTAAATGGTACAGAAAATTCTTCTCGCGGAAGATGACAACGATATGCGCCGCTTTCTCGTGAAGGCGCTGGAGAAAGCCGGTTACAAGGTTTCCTCTTTCGACAACGGCGCAAGCGCCTATGACCGGCTTCGTGAGGAGCCTTTCTCGCTTCTGCTGACCGACATCGTCATGCCTGAGATGGACGGCATCGAGCTGGCGCGCCGCGCCACCGAACTCGACCCGGACCTCAAGGTCATGTTCATCACCGGTTTCGCAGCGGTCGCGCTCAACGCTGATTCGAAGGCGCCGAAGGATGCGAAGGTGCTTTCCAAGCCTTTCCACCTGCGTGATCTCGTCGATGAAGTGAACAAACTCCTTGTGGCATAAGGCCTCGCATAAACCTTTCACAAAACTGAAAAAAAGCAGTTGACGCTTCATCCAGTTTTGTGATTTATGCGGCGCAACGGATGGGCGTATAGCTCAGCGGGAGAGCACTACGTTGACATCGTAGGGGTCACAGGTTCAATCCCTGTTACGCCCACCATCCAGTTTCGTTTGAAGGTCTTGCAAGAAATTGCGAGGCCTTTTTGCGTTGTGGGTGACAGGTTCATCACATCCAGCCGCCGTGATCGGCAGAGGGTTTATATGTCGGGGTTGGTATCATGCGAATCAGCGCCCGCCGACACAATCAGCACCATTGCTCCGCGCCTGTGCTATACGCTGGAGACCCACATAAGGAATTGAGCGATGACCAAGATCAGACTGATTGTTATTGCCGCTTATAAATCTGACGACGAGGGGAATATGGTTGAGGCATTTGAGCCAAAGCAGATGCCGACTGAGGACCGGGCGATACGCGAGGGGAAAACATTATCCAGCCAGTACGAGGGTGTCTTAGCTTGGGCGCGTGATGCAGACCCAGATATCGGGGAATACGGTCCTCCAACCATCATCTACCAGCACGGTGAAATTCCGGACATTGGTTGATACGTTCGACAAAATGTGAGTACGGTACTTTTGTCAGATGAATTGTGTCGTCTCCTGCCTCGCATCCGTGACAGTCAGATCCTGGAGTTGGCACTCTAAGCGGTCAACGGTTCATTCCTTTGAACCGCGCGCGGGTTCCCCTCATCATCCACTGCCACCATGATGAACACGGCTTCCGTGACCTTGTCACGGGACTGTTCGGAGTAGCGCCGGGTCCAGGCTTCTATCTTGAGGGTGATGGAGGTGCGGCCGACTTTTTCGATGCGGGTGTAGACGCAGAGCGTATCGCCGATTTTGACGGGTTTCTTGAAGACGATTTCGTGGACGGCGACTGTCACGGTGCGACCGCCTGCAACGTCATTGGCGCGCACGAAAGCGGCCAAGTCCATCTGTGACATGACCCATCCGCCGAAAATATCACCTGCCGGGTTTGCGTCGGCTGGCATGGCGAGGGTGCGGAGGGTGAGTTCCATATCTGTGGGCGGCTGTAATTCCATTCTTGAAAACCTTTTCTCTAAATTCACCTGACGATACGCAAGGATGCGTACAGCATTGACAGGGAAATCAGCATTGATTTTCAGGAAGACAAGCGATGCGTCAGCCGCATGTTGTCACCAGCAGGCATGGGAAAATCGCAGGTTTTCGCGCGTTCGAGCCTACGGCGGACCTTAGCTGCCTATATTCTCGACAGTCAGTGTGCGGCCATGTGCCGACGCTATGCGTACACGTGTTCCTGCGGGCAGGTCTTCGCCCTGCACCGACCACCACGTGTCATCCAGTCTGATCCGACCCCGACCTTCGGTAATCGGCTCCTGAAGTGTGGCTGTCCGACCGATGAGGCTGGCTTCGCGTTGGTTGAGGAAAGGCTCGTCGGTGGAGTTGCGGTTCTTATGGTAGTACCGGCGGCCCAGCAGGGCGAAGGCGACCGATAGCACCGCAAACAGCAGAAGCTGGACGTGCCAGCTCCACACAGCGGTATCCCATAGCGCCAGCGATATGGCACCGATCACGAGAGCCGCAGCACCGATCCAGATCAGGAAGACGCCGGGGGCCAGAAGCTCCGCAGCGAGCAGAATGGCGGCCAGTATCCACCAGCTCCATGGGCCGAGATCGGTGACGAGTTTGGCGATCATCTCATCTCTCCGAGGACGGGCCGAACGGATTGTTGGGGATGGTCACGTTGATGGTCTGGCCTGTCGGGCGACTGGAAGACGGTGGAACGGAGCTGCGCTGTCTTGCCGGCGCGGGTGCATCAGGTGCTGCCGGACCATCGCTGTTCTTGCCGAACACTTCCTTGGCAATGGCACCGATGCCGCCAAGCGAGCCAATCAGTGCCGAAGCTTCCATCGGCATCAGCACGATCTTGGAGTTCTTTGCGGTGCCGATTGCGGCCATGGCTTCGGTGTATTTCTGTGCGATGAAGTAGTTGATGGCGTGAATGTCACCGGCGGCGATGGCTTCAGACACCATGCGGGTGGCGTTGGCTTCAGCTTCGGCCAGACGTTCGCGCGCCTCGGCATCACGGAAAGCTGCCTCGCGCTGGCCTTCGGCTTCGAGAATGGCGGATTGCTTGGCACCTTCGGCGCGCAGGATCTGCGCGTTTCTGGAGCCTTCGGCCTCGAGCACCTGTGCGCGCTTTTCGCGTTCGGCCTTCATCTGACGCGCCATGGAATCCACAAGATCCTTTGGCGGCGCGATGTCCTTGATCTCGATGCGGGTGACCTTGATGCCCCAAGGGCCAACGGCCTCATCGACCACGCGCAACAGGCGGTCATTGATGGCATCACGGTTGGACAGCAGCTCGTCCAGATCCATCGAGCCCATGACCGAGCGAATGTTGGTCATGGTCAGGTTCTGGATGGCAAATTGCAGATTGGTGATCTGGTAGGCGGCCTGGGCGGCGTTCAGCACCTGATAGAAGGCGACGGCATCTGCCGAAACGCTGGCATTATCCTTGGTGATGACTTCCTGTGTGGGAATATCCAGCACCTGTTCCATGACGTTCAGGCGCGCGCCGACACGCTCGATATAGGGCGTGAGGATGTTGAGGCCGGGCTCCATGGTTCGGGTATAGCGACCGAAGCGCTCCACCGTGTAGCGATAGCCCTGTGGCACGGTCTTGATGCCTGCAAACAGCGTCAGAATGACAAGGCCGACCGCTACAATAACAACGATATCGAAACCACTCAGATCCATCACGGCATTCTCCCAATGCTAAAACGCGGGTTCAAAAGGCTGGCTTACACCCAGCCCTGCAACTCCCGACGCACAACTTTTTCGAGAACTCTCATACCCTCGGCGCTGTCGTTGAGGCAAGGAATATGTGAAAATTTCTCGCCGCCGTTGTGGTGAAAGCTTTCGGCCGCTTCCTCGGCGATTTCTTCCAGCGTTTCCAGACAGTCGGACACGAAGCCGGGGTTCATGACCGCGATACGCTTGACGCCCTCGGTTGCCAGCCGCTCGACGGTCTTGTCGGTATAGGGCTGCAACCATTCTTCCGGCCCAAAGCGGGACTGGAAGGTGATGAGGAAGCGATCCTTATCCAGCCCCAGCCTTTCGCGCAGCAGCCGACCCGTCTTCATGCATTGGCAATGATAGGGATCGCCCTTCTTGAAATAGGATTGCGGGATACCGTGGAAGGAGGCGATGATCTTTTCCGGTTCCCAGTCCAGCGTTGCCAGATGCGATGTGACGGAATTGGCGAGCGCATCAATATAAGTTTCGTCATCGTGATAAGGTGGCACGGTGCGCAACGCCGGTTGCCACCGCTGCTTCATCAGATGCTCGAACGCCTTGTCATTGACGGTCGCCGTGGTGGCGGCGGCATATTGCGGGTAGAGCGGAAACAGCAGAATTTTCTCGCAGCCCTGTTCTTTCAGCGCATCGATGCGCTGGGCGATGCTGGGTGTGCCGTAGCGCATGCCCCAATCGACCACGACATTCGGCAAATCCTTCAGTGCATCACCCAGAAGCTGACCCTGATTGCGTGTATAGGTGCGCAAATAGCTTTCGTTCAGCTCGTTGTTCCAGATCGACTGGTAGGCCTTGCCGACCTTCTGCGGACGCTTGTTCAGCACGATGCCGTAGAGGATCGGATACCAGAACACCCGCGACCACTCGATAACGCGCTTGTCGCTCAGGAACTCCGCCAGATAACGGCGCATGGATTTGTAATCGGTACCATCAGGCGTGCCCAGATTGACCAGGAGAACGCCAACCTTGCCGAAGGTGACGCGAGGGTGGTCTGCGGGAAGTGAAGACATATCAACAGTCATGCAATCGTCCTGAAGTCTGTAAGGGGGGCGCGGGGCTCTACGTCCACGCATGTGTCATGGATCAACTTGTAGAGCATTGATCCGCCAATCTGAATTGATTTTTGATAGAACCTGCGCGGCATTTCAACGCGTCGTGATGGCTGAGCGACATATAGGTATAAGTGTAGCCATCTGAGAGCTGAATAGTGATGCAGCAGAGGTCAGTGTGCGTGGCTCACCCCCCTCTGTCCTGCCGGACATCTCCCCCACAGGTGGGGAGATCGATATGCGGCAACGCCGCAGCCATCTTTAGCGTCTGTCGTTTTAGCGATGGTCTCTCGACTTGCCGATCTCCCTCCTTGTGGGGGAGATGTCCGGCAGGACAGAGGGGGGTGAGCCACGCACACTGACCTCTGCTGGAAGCGGCAGTTAAGCTTCCGCGATCAAAATGAAGTCTTCTATCGAAGCCAGTCCACGCGAGCTGGCTTCGATAGAGTGATATCAAACAATTACTGTGCTGGTACGTTCAGTTCTTCACCAACTTCGATGTGGTTTGGACGCTTCAGCGCGTTTGCTTCGGCAATCTTCTTCCACTCGAGACCATTGCCGTATTTTTCAGCGGCAATTTTCCACAGCGAGTCACCGCGTGCAACCACGTATTTCCCAGCGGCGGCTGGTGTCGTGGCAGCGGCCGAGGTGGTGGTTGCCGGTGCCGGGGTCGCTGGTGCCGTTGCGGTTGGAGCCGGAGCAGCAGGTGGGGTGGCGGCTGGAGGCGTTGCGGTTGCAGGGGCCTGCGCCGTCGTTGCCGGGGCAGGTGTCGCAGGCTTGGCTTCCTTTGGTGGCGCAACGTAGTCGGCTGGCGTGACGTCCGCTACGCGGCCATCGAGGTAAGGCTTGTAAGGGCTGTGCGCGCCGATATAGGCGGCAACGGCATCTTCAAGGCTTGGTCCGAAGTCGTAGGGATTGATGGCCTTGGTGGCGAAGGTCTTGAAGCCATCACCGCCGGTGCGGGTGTAGTTGTTGGTCACGACGCCATAGGTCTTTTCAGGGTCGAGCTTGACGAAGGCATCGCCTTCCTTGACCTCGACGGAGACGATGCGGCTGCCGGCTGGCTTGGAGCGGTCGAAGCTGTATTTCAGGCCTGCCGTCTGCACGAAGCGGCCAGCGCCTTCTTCGATCTGGCCCGCGCCATTTTCCAGTGCTGCCAGCAGATCGACGCCCTTGATCTGGAAGGTAGCGATGGAGTTCTGGAATGGCAGAACCGTCAGCACTTCACCCATGGTCACAGGACCGGCGTCGATGGAGGCGCGCAGACCGCCACCGTTCTGGATGGCGATGGTGATGCCCTGATCCTTCACGCGGTCGAGCAGCGCGTCGGACACCAGGTTGCCCATGGTGCATTCCTTGGCGCGGCAAACTTCGCGGGAACCGTCGATGGCGGCTTCACTCGTGCCGATTTCCTTGGCTTTTACGGCTTCGAGAGGTGCTGCAAGTTCGGTAACGCGCTTGGTGAAGGCTTCGTCTGGGGTGACGGATGCGTCCAGCAGCTTCGGTGCGCCGCTGGTGGATTTGACGACGCCGTTATCATCAAAGGTAACCGTCAGGTCGCCGAGATATTTGGAATAGGCATAGGCCGTCACGATCGGCACTTCAACGCCGGAAGGGTCCTTGACCAGCGTGGGGTAGGGACCGGCGGCCTTCGGATCTGTGCTCGACAGGAGCGTGTGGCTGTGGCCGCCGACGATGACGTCGATACCATCCACCGAGCGCGCGATTTCCTGATCCTTGACGTAGCCGACATGCGAGAGAACAACGATCTTGTTGACGCCCTGATCCTGGATTTCCTTGACGGCACCCTTCAGATATTCGATCTCGTCTTCAAACGTGACCTTGTCGCCGGGCGACGAAGTTTCGTTGGTGTCCGTAGCAAGCACGGAAACAACGGCAACCTTCTGGCCGCCCATTTCCTTGATGATGTAGCCCTTGAACTTGTCCTTCAGCTCCGAGCCGTCGGCGATCTTGGTGTTGCCGGAGATGATTGGGAATTTCACGGCGTTGATGAGCTTGAGCAGTTCAGCCGGGCCGTCATCGAATTCGTGGTTGCCGATGGCCATGGCGTCGAAGCCGATGCCGTTCATGAATTCGGCAACGGGGCCACTCTTATACTGTGTGTAGAACAGCGAGCCCTGAAACTGGTCGCCAGCATCCAGCACGAGAATGTTGGCATTGGCACCCAACTCGGTGCGGCGAGCGTCGATGGCGCTTTTCACACGGGCGATACCGCCGAAGCATTCCTTCTTGTCGGCTTCTGCCGTGGAGCAGGTGGAGTCGGATTTGTTGATCGCTTCGATACGCGAATGCAGATCGTTGATGTGGAGAATATTGAGTTGGTAATCGGCCAGAGCCGCACCAGCGGAAAGCGAAACGACCGATGCGGTCATCAGGCCAAATCTCAAAATCCTGTTCATCGTTCTATCTCTCCTGTTTAAGCAAAAAGCTGAAGGGCTCGTCCCTGCCATCATAGCTATTCTGAAAATGTGTCAGCCGTTCAAAGGTGATGTTTTCACCTCGCGGCATCTGCCGCAAGTAGAATTATGACAGAGTTGCACAAATAAAAACGCGCGCTACACGCGCGCGTTGAAATTAAACATGGAGAAGGTAAGGGCGATCAGCCCTGACGCGTCAGTGTGAACTGGCCGTTGGTATCGGTCGTGCAGTTCAGCTGTCCGCGGGAAATGAGTGCGCAATTGACGCGCGACTGGGTGTTGCGCACCAGCGACGTCATGTTGATCTCATACAATGTTGGCGACAGCGTAACATAGGTGCCGGATGCCAGCAGGGTGTTGCTATCCGTGGAGCGGGTGGAGAATGCGCCCGCTTGGAATGTCGAGACGATACCGTTCTTGTCGACCCAGCGACCATCGACGGCCGGACCTTGCGGCATGGCGGAGGCCATGGGGCGTGGGGAGGGTGCGGAAGGAGCGCATGAAGAGGCAGCAATTGCGGCCAGAACCAAGGCTGCGCCTGTCTTGAAATTCATCTCTTTCGTCTCCTGCTATGCGTGTCGATCTCGATGAAAAGATCATGGATGGAAGTTGACCTTATTGCAAGCGAACGAAGGTCGCTATGCACGGGTTCCCGGCGGTTTCGACAAAATAGAAAGCGTTGCAAAACTGCACTAGGACGAAAGGCCCCGATGTTTGAAAATCGAGGCCCTATGTCATTTTCCAGTTCGGCAAACTCAGCCACGCACGAGAATGTTGCGGAACTGCCATGGGTCGTTCGCGTCGATGTCATCAGGGAAGAGGCCGGGCCTGCCATCCAGTGGCGTCCAATCGGTATAGTGGCCTTCCACGGCACCGAGATAGCGCCGCTGGATATTGAGGCAGCGGCGATAATCCACCTCATCAGCCTCGACGATGCCAGCATGCGGATTTTCCAGAGCCCAGACCATGCCTGATAGCACGGCGGAACTGACCTGAAGTCCGGTGGCGTTCTGCTCCGGGGCAAGCTTGCGCGCTTCTTCTAGTGTCAGGCGCGAGCCATACCAGTAGGCGTTCTTTTCATGGCCGTAGAGCAGCACGCCGAGTTCATCCGAACCGTCGGTCAACTCGTCTTCGGTCAGGACATGCTGAACGGGCTGGGCCGTGCCACCATTTCCGAACATTTCATACAGCGACAGCACGGCGTCGTTGCATGGGTGGTAAGCATAGTGGCAGGTGGGGCGGAAATCGATATGGCCGCGCTTGTCGCGCACGGTGAAATAATCCGAGATCGAAATCGCCTCGTTGTGCGTCACCAGCAAGCCGTACTGGGCTCCCAGCGTGGGGCACCATGTCCGCACGCGGGTTGTGGCACCCGGCTGGTCGAGGAAGATGGCGGCTTTGCTACCCTTTTTCTGCTTTTTCGCATTTTTCGGCATCCACTTTTCGTGGCTGCCCCAACCCAGTTCCGCCGGCTGCATGCCTTCGGCGATGAAGCCTTCGACGGACCACGTGTTCCAGAATGTGTTGAAGGGTTTCGGTTCCTTGGCGCGCTGTGTGTCGCGCTCGGCAATGTGGACGCCCTTGACGCCGAGTGTCTGCATCAGCCGTGCCCAACCTTCACGGTCGTTGGCCGCAGGTTCTTCGAATTCCAGGCCTGTGTCCTTGGCCAGATTGACGAGCGCCTGTTTGACGAACCACGAAACCATGCCAGGATTTGCACCGCAGGTAGAAACGGCGGTCGTGCCGCCGGGGCGCTTGGCCTTTTCCTTCAGCATCGTTTCGCGCAGCGTATAATTCGTGCGGGCGGAATTGTCGGCATCCGTATCGAAATAGAAGCCCGGCCATGGCTCGACCACCGTGTCGATGTAGAGCATTCCATATTTGCGGCAGAGTTTCATCAGATCGACTGAGGAGGCATCGACCGACAGGTTGACGCAAAAGCCTTGGCCCTCGACACCCTTGACCAGAGGCTTCATCACATCCTTGTAATTTTCCTTGGTCAGATGTGTGCGGATATGGCGGATGTTGCGGCTTTGCAGATAGTCGGCAATGTCTTCTCGCGGGTCGATGACGACCAGCCGCGACATATCAAATTTGAAATGCCGTTCTATCAACGGAAGCGTACCGCGCCCGATTGAGCCGAAACCGATCATGATGATGGGACCGGTAATTTCGCCGTAAATCGGGTGTTCAACATCCGTCATTCTAAATTTCCTCTTTAAATGCAATGTCTAAGCTAGATGATTAGACTGTAACAATAAAGGGTAGCCGGATGACGGGCGTATGAAGACTGCGAGAAAGGTAAACCGATCAACCCCGGTTTCTCATGAAATCATCGATATAGCTTCGTACTACGCATTTTCTGGCCATCGATTATACTGAGACCGGGTACAGGTGTTTTCAACTCCGACAGAGGGCAATTATTGTGCGTCAGGAGACTGCCAATTTGGATAGTCTGATTGAGCGCGTCATCGCGCTACAGGATATGACGCCCGTTTTTATTGCCCTTTACGATACGGAAGACAGGCTCCGCCACGCCAACCGCTCCTTTCGTGAAGCCTTCAACGTAAAAAGTGACGTCTTTCCCACCTGGGGCGAACTGCTGCGGGCGAATTATTGCGACAAAAAAGGCCTCATCATCACCACCGATGATTTTGGAGCATGGCTTTTGTCGGCACAATCGCGCCGGGGCAAGCTTCCGTTTCGGGGGCTGGAGCTGGATCTGCATGATGGTCGCTGGATCTGGATGACGGAAACCGTGCAGGAAGACGGCTGGATGCTGTGCGTAGGCAGCGATATTACGGAACTGAAACAACAGAACCAGCGGAGCCTGCGTCAGGATCGCGACCTTGCGATGCGCGCTGCCCAGACTGACGAATTGACCGGAACCGCCAATCGCCGTTTTGTGTTCGCTAAGCTGGGCGTTCAGATCGATAACGTCCAGAAGGGCATCGAAAGTCCCTTTGGCCTGTGCGTGATGGACATCGATTTCTTCAAAGGCATCAATGACCGTTTCGGCCATCAGGGCGGCGATGCCGTTCTGCGTGATTTCGTCAAAATCGCCCATTCCACGATCCGTCGTTCCGATTGCTTCGGGCGCGTCGGCGGCGAAGAGTTTATGCTCATCATGCCACGTACGATATTGTCGGAGTGCGTCGGCATCGTCGAGCGGCTGTTAAAGAATGTCAGCGCTTCCAGTCCCTTCCCGGGGGTGGACGATTTTTCCTATGGCTGTTCCGCAGGACTTGCGCTTTATCAGCCGGGTGAAAGCGGCAGCGATCTCTATCAACGCGCCGACCGCGCGCTTTATGCGGCCAAGCAGAAAGGCCGCGCGCGGGTGGAGTGGTTGTTGGAGTAGATGGTCGGCCTCGCGATTACATATTAGAATGCGGCGGGTGTGGCTTACCCCCCTCTGTCCTGCCGGACATCTCCCCCACAGGTGGGGAGATCGACTCGTGATAAGGTCTCGCCCATCTTTAACGCTGCAGATAGAGCGTTGAGCAAGCGTCTAGCCAATCTCCCTCCTTGTGGGGGAGATGCCCGGCAGGGCAGAGGGGGGTAAGTCACACCCGCCATCGCCCCATAAAAGCCGAATTCAAACCAGTTCCGCCGCCACCAAGCCATGCAGCGAGTTGCCCACAAACAGCTTGCGGCCCTTCAGATCATCCGGCCTCAGTGCCTGCCCACGCGCCCTACGTTCCCGAATGAGGTCGGCGCGCAAGACGCCTGGCAGAATGCCGCTGTCGAGCGGTGGGGTCAGCAATTGCCCTTCAGCACCCTCCACGAAAATGCTGGTGGTGGAGCCTTCGCAGATTTCTCCGCGCTCGTTCAAAAGCAGAACCTCATCCGCATCCTTGGTCGAAAATTCGGCGCGGGCGGCATCGTAGGGTTCGCGACGGGAGGATTTGTGGCGGTAGAAGGTATCAGCGGAATCGAGACGGGTCTTTTCCGCGATACGGACGCGCCAGATAGCGTCGGCTTGCAGGGGCACGAAGGGTTCGGCAGCAATATCAAGCTCGCCCTTGTAGTTCATAACGACACGCACGGTTAGCGGTGCGGTGCCACTGACGGCCGCGTTGAGCGCTTTGACTGTGTCCGCGGGTGCGCGAAAGCCCAGCGCATCGGCAGAGCGTAGCAGACGGCGCAGATGTTGTTCCAGCCGCCGAAAACCGGTGTCGGGTTCCCAGCGCAGCGTTTCCCTCAAGGTCAGGTCAGCCGGTTTGCGTTTCATGATCTGCGTCCGTGATGCGGTTTACGTAAGGTAAGGCATAAAAACCGACGAAGCTTGCCCGAAATGGGTGCTTCGTCGGTTTCTCCCTACTCTTTGTCCAGCGCTTCCAGCTCGTCTATCAAGCCTTCGATCATCGAAAGACCCTTGTTCCAGAAAGACGGATCGGTTGCATCGAGACCGAAAGGCTTCAACAGTTCGGAATGGTGCTTGGTACCGCCAGCCTTCAGCAACTCGAAATATTTGTCCTGAAAACCTGTGTCCGCATTCTGGTAGACGGCATAGAGCGAGTTGACGAGGCAATCGCCAAACGCATAGGCGTAGACATAGAAAGGCGAGTGGATGAAATGGGGAACGTAGGTCCACCAGTTCTCATAGCCTTCGGAAATCTTGATGGCCGGTCCAAGACTTTCCTCTTGTACGGAAAGCCAGAGTTCGCCGATCTGTTCTGCCGTCAGTTCACCGTCCTTGCGGGCGGTGTGGACCTTGCGTTCGAATTCGTAAAACGCGATCTGGCGCACGACCGTGTTGATCATGTCCTCTACTTTGCGGGCCAGCATGTCCTTGCGTTCGCGTTTGTCTTTCGTACCATCCAAGAGCTTGCGGAAGGTTAGCATTTCACCGAAGACCGATGCCGTCTCGGCCAAGGTTAGCGGCGTGGCGCACATCAGGGCACCCTGTCCACCGGCCAATACCTGGTGCACGCCGTGGCCCAGCTCATGCGCCAGTGTCATCACGTCGCGTGGTTTGCCGAGGTAGTTGACCAGCACGTAAGGGTGCGCGGATGGCACGGTTGGGTGGGCGAAAGCGCCGGGGGCCTTGCCGGGGCGGGCCGGGGCGTCGATCCATTCTTCATCGAAGAAGCGGCGGGCAATGTCGGCCATCTCAGGCGCGAAATCGCCATAGGCGGAAAGCACCGTTTCCTTGGCGTCTTCCCAGGGAATGATGGCGTTGGAGCTATCGGGCAGGGGCGCGTTGCGGTCCCAATAGTTCATCTGCTCCATGCCCAGCCATTTCGCCTTCATCTTGTAATAGCGATGGGACAGGCGTGGATAGGCTTCGGTTACGGCCTTCGCCAGCGCGTCGACCACCTCGCGCTCCACCCGGTTTGCCAGATGGCGGCTATCGGCGATGTCTTTGAAATTGCGCCAGCGATCGGCGATTTCCCGGTCCTTGGACAGCGTGTTGGTAATCAGCGTGAAGACGCGCAGATTGTCCTTGAAGGTGGCGCTCAGCGCCTCCGCCGCCTTTTTGCGGATTTCGGGGTCGGGCTCTTGAAGTAGGTTGAGGGTGCGTTCCAAAGCGAGGCTTTCACCATCCACGATGAAGCGCAGGTCCGACATGGTTTCATCGAACAGGCGGTTGAAGGCGGCGGCGCTGGTCATCGACTTTTCGAGAAACAGCTGTTCCAGCTTGTCGTCCAATTGGTGAGGCTTGTCCTTACGCAGGTCCACCAGCCACGGTTTGTAATGGCCAGCCAGCGGATCGTTCGCCATGGCAGCGTCGATGGTCGCGTCATCGATGCGATTGAGTTCCAGCGCGAAGAACAGCAGGTGCGACGACATATCGGTCAGCTTCGACTGCGCATCGCCGTAAAGCTTGCCATTTGCGGGATTGGATGTGTCGGAAAAATATGTAAGCCCGGCAAACGAGCCGATACGGCCGAGAAGATCTTCCAGCGCTTCGTATTCCTTCAGCGCAGCACCGAGACCCTCGTTGCCGGAGAGCTTTGCCGCCGCCTCAAGCTTGCCCTTCCACTTTACCTCAAACGCCTTCGCATCGCTGGCGGCCTTTTCCAGCGCGCTCTTGTATTCCGGTGAATCTGCGGATGCATAGAGATCGGAAAGTTTCCATGTCGGGAGGTCGCCGAGGGCTGCGCTTGCTGCTTCTGCGGTGGAAAAAGCGGGCAGCGGGATCGATGTCTTGAAGGTCATTCTTGGTTTCCTCTTTATCTCTGCACCAAAGCATATGGGCGCCACTGTTTCCCGTGGCAATGCATAAAATGCAAGCTAATCTCAAAACCCGATGTTCAAGCCTTCCATGTCACATTCGGTTCAAAGGCCTGCATGAAGCAGGTCCATAAACCGGAAACCGGAGCCTGACATGACAGCGCAAGTACTCGTTATCGATGACGATCCAGTTCAGCGCCGCCTGCTTAAACAAGCGGTGGAGCGTTATGGACATCAGCCAATCCTTGCTGAAAACGGCCGGGTAGGGCTGGAGCTTTTGAAACAGCACAGTGGCGATATCAGCGTTATCGTTCTTGATCTCATGATGCCGGAGATGGACGGTCTGTCCTTCCTCAAGGCCGTCGGGGAACTGGGAACGGACGTGCCCGTCATCGTGCAGACGGGGCAGGGCGGCATCGATACGGTTGTGCAGGCCATGCGCGCCGGTGCCTTCGACTTCGTGGTCAAGCCGGTATCGCCGGAACGCATCGGTTCAGCCATCGCTAACGCCCTGAAGCTCGATCAGCGTGAAGCCAAGGCTCGCACCGGCAAGCGCTCGCGCAATCAGGCTGTGAATTTCACCGATATCGTATCCGCCAGCCCAGCCATGCTGCGTGTCATCGAACTGGCGCAGCGTGCAGCGCAGTCCAATATTCCCGTCGTGCTGGAAGGCGAGTCCGGCGTTGGCAAGGAAATGATTGCCCGCGCCATTCAGTCCGGTAGCGACCGAGCTGGTAAACCTTTCATCACCGTCAATTGCGGTGCCATTCCGCACAATCTGGTGGAAAGCATTCTTTTCGGCCATGAAAAAGGTGCCTTCACGGGTGCCACCGAAAAGCACATCGGCAAATTTATGGAAGCCGATGGCGGCACCTTGTTCCTGGACGAGATCGGCGATCTGCCGCTGGAAGTGCAGGTCAAGCTTCTGCGCGCCGTGCAGCAGGGCGAAATCGAAACCGTTGGGTCCGCCCGCGTCCAGAAGGTCAATGTGCGGCTGATTTCGGCCACCAACAAGGACCTGATCGAAGAGGTAAAGGAAGGCCGCTTCCGCGAAGACCTTTATTATCGCCTCAACGTGTTCCCCATCACCATTCCGGCATTGCGCCGCCGTAAGGAAGACATTCCTTATCTCGCGCGCGTGTTTGCCGAGCGATTTTCCGTCGAACAGAAATTGCCGCACTCGCTGAGCGTCAGTGCCGGAGCGCTCGCCCTGCTGACCGCTTATGACTGGCCAGGCAACATCCGCCAGCTCGAAAATGCGGTTTTCCGCTCTGTCGTTCTGGCCCAAGGGGATGAACTCACCGAAGCCGATTTCCCACAGATCGCGCTGCAAGTACCGGAATTTGCGGGTGACGTCGGCGACCACGACATTCCGCATCGCCCGACCGAGCGTTCGCTTCTGGTTGCGTCACCGCCGGCAGACGTCAGAACCAATGCTGCCGAAATCATGTCTGTGATGGAAGCGATGGCGACGGATGAAGACCGTTCTTCGTCGGCCGTCTTTCCGGGCGGTAGCCTGATTGCCAGTACGGATAATAGCGGCGATGTGCGCAAGATAGCCGATATCGAAGAGGAACTGATCCGGTTTGCGCTGCGATTCTATCGTGGTCAGATGAGCCAGGTTGCCCGTAAACTCGGCATCGGACGCTCCACACTATACCGTAAGTTGAAAGATTATGGCATTGATCCTGATAATCCGCTGCGTGACGCCGCTTAACCGCGGCGGAGCCTTCTTAGATTAGCAAATGCAATATTTGTTAACTCCTGGGCAAGGATATTCACTTACGGTCTATAAACCTCTTGTTAGTATCGCATTCACTATATAGAGGATGAATGTCCATGTGTGGCAAAATTGCCATCGTGTGACCGTATTTGAGGTTCATGTGGGGCAATGTGACGAATTGTCTGCCAGGCGGGGATCAAATTGCCTAATCTGCATCGGAATATCGCGCTCTCGGGCAAGATAGCGCGCGGCTTGATCAAAACGATCTGCACGAAGCTGTCGGCACGCGTGGTGACATGCATGTGCATCATGATGGCTGCTTTGCCCGCTCTTGGCGTTTCGGCGACGGAAGCTGCCGCCGAAACACGCAGTCTCAAGCTCTATTATATTCACACCAAAGAAAAAGCCGTCATCACGTTCAAGAGAAACGGCAAGTACGACCAGAAGGGTCTACAGGAGCTGAACCGCTTCCTGCGCGACTGGCGTCGTAACCAGCCGACGAAGATGGACCCGCGCCTGTTCGATCTGGTGTGGGAAGTCTATCGTCGTTCCGGCGGCACGGATTATATCAATGTGGTCTCGGCTTTCCGTTCGCCTGAGACAAACGGCATGCTGCGTTCGCGCACCAAGGGTGTTGCCAAGAGCAGCCAGCATACGCTTGGCAAGGCCATGGATTTCTACATCCCCGGCGTCAAGCTTGCCCGCCTGCGCGAAATCGCCATGCAGATGCAGATCGGCGGCGTTGGCTTCTATCCGACGTCCGGTTCTCCGTTCGTGCACCTCGACGTTGGCAATGTGCGTGCCTGGCCACGCATGAGCCGTCAGGAACTCGTGCGTATTTTCCCGCAGGGCAACACCATTCACCTTCCAGCCGATGGCAAGCCATTGCCGGGCTATGAGCAGGCGATGGTCGATTATAAAAGACGCGTAAGCTCTTCGTCCGTTCAGGTTGCCAGCACCGCAGGTGCAGGCCCTGCCGGTTCTTCATCCGGTGGCAAGCGCAAGACGCTACTGGCCGCGCTCTTTGGTGGCGGGGATGAAGACGAAGATGCCGAAAGCATTGCAACGCCGCAGCCCGCATCGCGCTCTTCGGCTCCAGCACCGGTGGCTCAGGAAGCTGACGAGGAAGCACCTGCTGCATCAGTTGCCGTTGCATCCGCAACGCAGGCTCCTGCTGTTGCCGACGCACCGTTGCCAACAGCTCGTCCGGCATTCCGCAATGACGCAGGTCAGACAGGACTTGCCACGGCGCTTTATTCGCCAAACCGCAATGCTGCACAGGACGCGCTTCAGGCTGCAACCCTGCCGACCCCGACAGCTGCACCGGCTGAGCAGCAATTTGCCGACTTGGCGCAATATTCCATCCCTGTGCCGACCCTGCTTGGGCCGCGCCGCATGAAGGGTGATGCCGATGGCTCCGTGATGACGGCATCGCTTGGCTCTGAAGATATGCCCGGTGACGTATTGGCCGCACATGTACCGGTGCCGGCAAATCGCCCAGCTGTCGCAGAAGCGCTTCTCGCTTCCGCCAATGCCAATGTGGATGGTCAGGAAGACGAAGCCGATACACAGCAGGCGAGCCTTTCGCCGGTCGTCGTCGCGGCGCTTGAACAAAGCGGTCAGGACGCGCGCTCCGCCATTACGGCAACTGCCATGCCGAGTGCGGCGCAGTTCCCTGCCGCCATCAACCGCACCGTTTCCGCGCAGCCTGCCGCCAAGCCTGTTCAGGCGGCGAAGGCCGAGCCAGCGGCTGCGACACGTGACGAGCAAGCTTACGGCGATGCATTCGACGTGAAGCCCCGTGGCAACAATAGCGGTCTCACCGCTGGTCTGCCGACAAAGGGTGCGCGCCCCAGCAAGCAGGATGCCGCCGTGTCTGAAAAAGCCATGGTCAGCGGTGGACGTCTGACGCAGGAAGCAATCTCGGATTGGGCGCTGAGCCAGGACAAGGGTGTCACGGGCCGTGCGGTCAAGGCTCCACGCGTCGTCAACAACCGGATGCTCAGCCACGACATGTCTGCATCTGCGGCCACCGCAAGCTTCCGTCCAGGCGCTGCCGCCATCGACTCCAGCCGCTTCAGCACACCGTTCAAGATGCCTTGAGGCAGTTTGTGAGAGCGTTCTGAATCTCTATTGCCGCCCCGTTATCCTATGAAGATGATGGGGCGGTTTTTGTTTAAATTGCTCAAGGGTTGCATCTTTTTACGGCCTAATGCTTTAAGGCGAGCTTGACGTGTGTTAACCACGCTGTTACTCTGCCGATCAGTAATATCGATTGTCGTTCTAGTAGTTTTGAGTAGAAGATAATTATTGTACGAGACATTATTTGTCTTGTGGCGCAGAGGCAGAGTTCCTGATGGATATCTGCTTGCATGAAGCACATTCAATGCGCCGGTTCTCGCGAGCCATGTTCCTGAAAAATCGCTGTTTGCGTAACGTGTTCTTTGGTGTTTGCCGTTCGGCTTTCACCGGACCTGTTGTTATCGACAGGTATGACATCTGCCATGGGTAGTGTTTTACCACAATGTCGGGGCAAGATTCGTTGCGTAAAGATCGTTCTTGACCAGTAATTGATGGTGTTACGCGCTCATGGCCTCTGAAATCGCCTCTCTTCCGACCCGGCAGATCGCTCTGCTTCCAACGTCTACCATAGCCTCTTTGTCGGCGAGCGATCTGGGCGAACTCAGTTCTGCGCAGTTGAAGGCGCTGACATCCACACAGGTGGGTGCCCTTGCCGACTCGACCATCTCGTCGCTGACGACGAAGGTCATGAGTGCGATTGCGCCGAAATCCGTCACCGGATTGACGTTGAACCAGCTGGCAGCGCTCGGTAACGAGCAGGTTTCGGGCATGACGACGGCGCAGGTCAAGGCGCTGTATGCGAGCCAGCTCGACGGATTTTCCGAAACGGCCATAGAAGCGCTGAACAAATCGCAGGTGTCGGTGTTCAGCAGTCAGCAGGTGGCCACGCTTTCGGCTACGGAGCTCAACAGCTTCACCGATGAAGAAATTGCGTCGATCAAGAAGACGTCGATCTCGGGGTTGACGACATCAGCGATAGCAGGTCTGAACACAGACAAGATCACTGCCCTGACCACCACGCAAATATCAGCTTTCTCCTCGAGCCAGATGAATGCCCTGACTGCGGAGCAACTGTCGGCGCTGACGACCAATCAGTTTTCTGCTTTGACATCGAAACAGATTGCCGCTCTTTCAACGGATGTGATCGCTAACCTCGACAGCTCCAAGCTTGCAGCGATGACCATGAAGCAGGTTGCAGCGCTGACGACGGCGCAATTCAACGCTTTGGATGCCACAAGTCTCGAAAATCTGACGACAACGCAGGTCGCTGGACTGAATACGCAGCAGGTCGCAACCTTGTCTGCCGAGGAACTCAACACCTTTACTCTCGATGAGATCGCTTCGATATCAAAGAAGGTGATCGGCGGGCTGACGACAGAAGCCTTGGCCGGCCTTTCTACCGACAGGATCGCGGCTCTCACCACGGCGCAGGTCTCGGCCTTGTCGTCCAACCAGATGAAAGCCCTCAACTCGGAACAGCTCGCGGCGCTGGAGCCTAGCCAATTTGCTGCCATGACGACGAAGCAGATTGCCGGACTTTCGACCGCCGCAATCGCCAATCTCGCCAGCACGCAAGTGGCTTCGCTGACTGAGAAGCAGGTGGCTGCGCTAACGACGGCGCAGTTCGAAGCCTTGACTGCCACGAGCCTCGAAGGTCTGACTGCAAAGCAGGTTGCGGGCCTGAAGACGCAGCAGGTCGCAACGCTAACGGCTGAAGAACTCAACACCTTTACCGCCGAAGAGATTGCGTCGTTAGGAAAGAAGGCGATTGCCGGGCTTACGACGGAAGCTTTGGCGGGCCTGTCTACCGACCGGGTCGCAGCCTTGACCACGGTACAGGTCGCAGCCCTGTCATCCGACCAGATGAAGGCCCTGAGCTCAGAACAACTCGCGGCATTGGAGCCCAGTCAATTTGCGGCCATGACAGCAAAGCAGATTGCCGGACTTTCGACCGACGTGATCGCCAATCTCGACAGCACGCAAGTCGCGTCGCTGACGACGAAGCAGGTGGCGGCACTGACGACCGCGCAATTCGAGGCTTTGACCTCTGTTAACCTCGAAGGCTTGACGACAAAGCAGGTTGCCGGCCTGACGGCAACGCAGGTTGCGACTCTGACGGTTGACGAGATCAACTCCTTCACCGAGGAGGAAATTGCCGCGCTGTCGAATAAAGCGATTGCCGGATTGAAGACGCAGACGCTGGCTGGCTTGGAAACCAACAGGATTGCAGCCCTGACTTCGACGCAAATTTCGGCTTTGTCGTCGCAGCAAATCCAGGCGCTGAATTCAGAACAACTCGCGGCAATGACGCCAAGTCAGTTTGCCGCCATGACGGCAAAACAGATTGCGGGCCTTTCAACGACTGTTATGGCCAATCTGCAAGCCGAGGACGTCTCTGCTTTCACCACGAAACAAATCCAGTCGCTGTCTACGGCGCAGTTCGACGCCTTGAGCCTCGACAGTATCGAAGCTCTGGATGAGGATCAAATCGGCGGTTTGAGTTCCAAGCAAGTCGCTACGCTCTCAGCCGAAGAGCTGAACAAATTTACCGGCTCTGAAATCGCGGCCATTAAAAAGGCAGCGATTACTGCTTTGACAACGGCTGCCATTGCCGGTCTCTCCGATGAGTTGGTCGGTGCTTTGACGACGTTGCAGATTTCCGGTCTGTCCGCCGACCAGACGAAGGCATTTACAACCAGTCAATTCGCGGCGCTTACGCCTCAGCAGTTTTCCGCATTCGGAACAAAGCAGATTGCCGGCCTTTCGACGGCAACGATTGGTAGCCTCGATGGTGCCAAGCTGGGTGCCATGAACACCAAGCAGATCGGTGCCCTGACGGCAGACCAGTTTGCGGCCTTGACGTCAGAAAGCATCGAAGCCTTGAGTGCTGCGCAGGTCGCAGCGCTGAACGCCAATCAGGTCGCGACACTTGATGCAGACGAACTCAACAGTTTCACCGCACCTGAAATCGCATCGATCAAGTACGCGGCGATTTCCGGGTTGTCGACCTCTGCACTCAGCGGCCTTACGGATGAGAACCTCGCTGCGTTCACAACCAAGCAGGTACAGTCCATGAGCGCAGCGCAGGTGAATATCATCGTCGCTGCCTATCAGGATAACTGACGCATATCGCGCAACGTGCGTTGACACGCTTGCTGCTGGAAACAAAAAAGGCGCGGCCAATGCCGCGCCTTTTTTGATTTCGTGTAGCGTTTATCAGACGCCGCTCTGGCCATCGGAGCCGATATAGGCGATGCGGACCATGTTGGTAGCGCCAGGCGTGCCAAGCGGAACACCGGCCGAGATGATGATGCGATTGCCAGGCTGGCCGAAGCCTTCATCGACAACGATGCGGCAGGCGCGGTTGACCATATCGTCCTGGTCGCTGGCGTCGCCGGTGACGACGCAGTGCAGACCCCACACTACAGACAGGCGGCGCGCCGTCTGAATGATCGGCGACAGGGCGATGATCGGAACCTGCGGGCGCTCACGCGCGGCACGCAGACCCGTCGTGCCTGACGATGTGTAGGTAACGATGGCGGACAGGCCGAGTGTTTCGGCAATCTGACGCGCTGCCAGCGAAATGGCATCGGCACCGGTTGCTTCAGGCTGCGGACGCTGCGCGTAGATGATGTTGGAGTAGTAAGGATCCTGCTCCACGGTGCTGGCGATGGATGCCATGGTGGAGACCGCTTCGACCGGATAATCGCCCGAGGCGGATTCGGCAGACAGCATGATCGCGTCGGCACCTTCGAACACGGCGGTTGCCACGTCGGAGACTTCAGCACGTGTCGGAACTGCAGCCGAGATCATCGATTCCAGCATCTGCGTAGCGACAACAACCGGCTTTCCAGCGCGACGACATGCGCGGGTCAGTTGCTTCTGAATGCCGGGAACGGCCTCCAAAGGCATTTCGACGCCAAGGTCACCACGGGCAACCATCAGCGCGTCGGACAGCGCGATGATTTCTTCGATGCGCTCGACAGCCTGCGGCTTTTCGATCTTCGACATGAGGCCGACGCGGTTACCGGCGATCTTGCGCACTTCGACCAGATCTTCCGGGCGCTGTACGAAGGACAAAGCGACCCAGTCGACTTCATCGGTTGCCAGAACGGCATCGAGATCGATGCGGTCCTTGTCGGTGAGAACGCCGACGCCGAGCAGGGTGTCGGGAAGGCTGATGCCCTTGCGGTCGGAAATCTTGGTGCCGGATACGACTGTGGTGACGATGCTTTTGCCATCGCACTTTTCAGCGCGCAGATGCAGCTTGCCATCGTCGATCAGCAGGCGGTCGCCCGGCTTTACGGCTTCGAGAATCTCAGGATGCGGCAGGAACACGCGGTTCTTGTCGCCTGGCTCCTGATTGTTGTCGAGCGTGAAGGTCTGGCCGGCCACGAGATCGACCTTGGTGTCTGCAAATTTGCCGACGCGCAGTTTCGGACCCTGAAGGTCGGCGAGAATGCCGATCGGGCGGCCAACACGGCTTTCGACGGCGCGGATACGCTGAATGAGGCTGCGCATCACGTCATGGCTGGCATGGCTCATATTGATGCGGAAAAGATCGGCGCCGGCCAGATGGAGCTTCTCGATCATTGCCTCATCGGACGACGCAGGACCGAGAGTTGCAAGGATTTTGACTTTGCGGTTACGCTTCATCAGTTCTGACTTTCCTGTGTACCTGGCGTGTCCGAAAGCTGGACCATCCAGCTTCCCTGTCTGCCCGTATCGTATTCCTTGAAGCCCATTCGCTGGAAACTACGGGCATAACAATCGTCGACACCGTTGATCTTGAACTCGTTTTCGGCAACGCACATGTTGACGTCGCCGGTCCACCTGCCGCCGCGGGCTGCATCTTCGGCGTAGAGATAATAATAACGTGATTGCAGCTCACCCTCGATCAGGGTGGCGCATGTGGAGGCGGGAACCTGCCACCAGCCTTCGCTGATCCAGCCATCCTGCGCGCGGTAGCCAATGGCTACGCCCACGAGGTTCTGTGTGCTGTTGCAGACACGGAAATCAGCCAATGCCGGTTCTGCAAGAAGAAGCGGTGTGGAGAAGAGGGTGGCTGCGCAAAACAGGCGAATCGCGCGTCGGTGTTTTTGAAGCTTAGCGGAGAATGTCTGTGTCACGGCTTCCATCCGGATTCCATGGTTATAAAATGAGAACACTTCTTGGCGCGGACGCCCACGAAAGTCAACGCAAGTTCAATCGATTGTATCTGTATGGAATATCGTGAACGGTGATGTCGATGGCAGTCTCGCCATCTCAACTTGCGCGTGGCATCTAGCCATGGCATCAAGCGTCTCTCCCTTATCGGCTCAAGAAATCAACAATGACAGACTTCCAGCCATACGAAATCATAGAAGGCGATTATGACAAAGGCATGGTTCTGCTTGCAGATCATGCCATGAACCTTCTTCCGCCAATTTACGGTAATCTCGGCCTACCGCAAGCCGCTTTTCAACGCCATATCGCCTTCGATATCGGCATCGAAGGGCTGACGCGACAGCTCGCTGCCAAGCTTGGTGTGCCTGCGGTGATGAGCCGTTTTTCGCGCCTGCTGATCGATCCCAATCGCGGCGAGGATGACCCGACGCTGGTCATGAAAATTTCCGATGGCGCGGTCGTTGCCGGCAATCATCCCATCACGGACGAAGAATGGGATCTGCGCCTGAATAGCTATCATCGCCCCTATCATCAGGCGATCGGGTCGGTTCTGGATAGGGTTGCCGGGCAATCTGGTAAGGCACCGCTGGTGCTTTCGCTGCATTCCTACACGCCGTTCTGGAAAGAGACCGCCCGCCCGTGGCATGCCGCCGTGCTGTGGGACACGGACCACCGCGCCGTCTTGCCCTTGCTCGAAGGCCTACGTGCAGCGGGCGACATTCTCGTTGGTGACAATGAACCCTATGACGGCGCGTTGAAGGGTGACACCATGTATCGGCATTGCATGGTCCCAGGCATTCCACATGCACTTCTGGAAGTGCGCCAGGACCTGATTGCGGATGAGGCGGGCATTACGGGCTGGAGCGAACGTCTTGCCCCTATTTTTGCCGCAATGAACGATGATCCCGCCTTGCATGACTACCAGCAGTTCGCCTCGCGGACAGGACCATATTGACGGGAGAGCACGATGAGCGAACTTGACGATATCAACAAAACCGAACTGGAGGCTGCGGCATTCCGCAGGCTGCTTCAGCATCTGCGCGAACGTAGCGACGTGCAGAACATCGACCTCATGAACCTGGCCGGTTTTTGCCGCAACTGCCTGTCCAATTGGTACGCGGAAGCGGCGAAGGACGCGGGCCACGAGGTGAGCAAGGATATGGCCCGCGAGATGGTTTACGGCATGCCCTATGACCAGTGGAAAAGCCTGCATCAGGGCGAGACGAGTGCGGCACAGAAAGCCGCATTCGAACAAAACAGACCCAAGGAATAGGGTGGCATCACCTGAAACGGCTTGACGTGAGGCCCGCAGGCGGGCAGGTCACCAGCCGGGAATTTTGCTGCCTTAACGGCAGCGGGCGATAATCTCGCCATATGCAGAACAGGGCTCGGCCATGAGCCGCCACCACAAAGGATAGAATGATGGACGAAACAGCGACAACCGAGACCGTAGCCGCCGCCGAACTGCGCCAGTTCATCGAGCGTATCGAGCGCCTCGAAGAAGAAAAGGCTGCAATCTCGGGTGATATCAAGGACGTGATGGGCGAAGCCAAGGGCCGTGGTTACGACACCAAGGCTATCCGCACGATCATCCGTCTGCGCAAGAAGGACGCCAACGAGCGTATCGAAGAAGAAACGATTTTGCAGACCTACATGGCCGCACTCGGAATGGAATAAGGCGGGGCAGGGCTGAGCCACGCGCTCAGCCGAAGTTTTGTCATGGCGGCGTTACCTGCGCCGCCATTTTCTTTTGAGGACGAGCGTGAACTCACGTCTGTAGTTCGGTGCGATTTGCAAAATGCGACAGCGCGTCGGGATTTGCCAAAGCCTCAAGATTTTTCACCGTCCGCCCGTGAACGACCTCGCGAACGGCAAGCTCGACGATCTTTCCAGACTTGGTTCGAGGAATATCCGGGACCGCAATGATCTTTGCCGGAACATGGCGGGGCGACGCGCCCATGCGGATTTTGTTGCGGATCGCATTCGATAATTTCTCATCGAGCTGAATGCCCGCTGCCAGCCGAACGAACAGAACGACGCGCACGTCGTCTTCCCAATCCTGGCCGATGCAAATTGCCTCTTCCACCTCGGCAAGCTGTTCGACCTGATTGTAGATTTCGGCCGTGCCGATGCGCACGCCGCCGGGGTTTAGGGTGGCATCGGATCGACCATGGATGATCAATCCGTCATGCTGCGTCCATTCCGCGAAATCCCCGTGGCACCAGACATTGTCGAAACGCTCGAAATAGGCGGCCTTGTATTTCGCCCTATCCGGATCGTTCCAGAACATGACGGGCATGGATGGAAAAGCCTTGGTGCAGACAAGTTCGCCCTTGGCCTCACGGAGCGTATGTCCCTGTTCGTCCCAGACATCGATGGCAAGGCCCAGCCCGGGCCCCTGGATTTCGCCACGCCACACCGGCGACAGCGGGTTGCCGAGCACGAAGCACGATACGATGTCCGTGCCGCCGGAAATGGACGCAAGCTGAACATCGGCTTTGATCCCCTCATAGACGAATGAAAAACCTTCCGGCGACAAGGGGGAGCCGGTGGAAGTCATCAGCCGTAGTGACGTCAGATCATGGGTGGTGATGGGTGTGAGGCCGCTCTTGCGGACGGCATCGATATATTTGGCGGAGGTGCCGAAGAGGGTGAATTGTTCAGTCTGCGCATAATCGAACAGGACGTTGCCGTCAGGTGCGAAGGGAGAGCCATCATAGAGGCAGATGGTTGCCCCGGCCGCCAGACCCGCCACCAGCCAGTTCCACATCATCCAGCCACACGTCGTGAAGTAGAAAATATGTTCGCCCGGAACGACGCCGCAATGCAGCCGGTGTTCCTTCATCAGTTGCAGCAACGAGCCGCCGGCAGAGTGGACGATGCATTTGGGAATGCCCGTCGTTCCCGAGGAAAACAGAATGAAGAGCGGGTGCGAAAAGGGTAGCTGTGTAAACTCGACAGGTTTTGCCGTGAAAGGCTGGATGAGATCTTCCAGCAAACGCGCACCGTCGGTGGTTTCAAGCGCGGATGTCACGCCACCGGCATAGGGCACGATCAAGGTGGGACAGCCGAGACGTCGGGCGATGCCTCCGACCTTATCGGCAACGTTCAGAAGCTTGCCATTATACCAATAACCGCTGCAGGCGATGAACAGTTTGGGCTCGATCTGCCCGAAGCGATCCATCACGCCCTGTTCGCCAAAGTCCGGTGAGCAGGAGGACCAGATGGCACCGATGGATGTTGCCGCCAGCATACAGGCCACCGTCTCAGGCAGGTTCGGCATCATCGCGGCTATACGGTCGCCGGGTGCGATGCCGAGCGCCTTGAGCGCCTGCTGGAGCTTCGAGACCTGCTCATGCAGGTGGTCCCAGGACCAGCGGTCGGACGCCCTGTCTTCCGCGCGAAATATGATGGCATCGGCGCTGCCCTTGGTGGACAGCAGGTTTTCTGCAAAATTCAGCGTGGCATCGGGGAAAAATGCTGCGTCCAGCATCTGCTCGCCGTTGATCAATGCCCGCTCGCCCCGATGCCCTTTGATTTCGCAGAAATCCCAAACCGCTGTCCAGAAATCGGCACTCTGATCCACCGACCATGCGTGCAAATCCGAGTAGCTGGTCATGTTTTGCGCGAAGGTGGCGTTGCAATGCTGCATGAAGGCATAGATCGGCGTCGACCGCTGAAACGCTTCTGATGGCGTCCATAAAGGCGTGTTGTCTGTCATCTGTCTCCTCCCCAGGATTTCAGGCTTTTGGGCACGGAAAATCTGCAACGCGCCGCGAGCGCGCGTCCAAGTCTTGCAGCATTGTTTTTATCTTGCCAAGGCTTGCAGGCGTCGGACTTTAAGATCAGGCGTCCGGCGCAAAAAACGCATCGATGGCGGCTAGCGCCTGGTTGCGATAGACGTCTCGCTCCAGCAGCAGCTCGTGGCGCGCACCCGTGACGGGGATAAGTTGCGCGGCCCGGAAGTTACGCGATAGCTCCTCCTGCGCCGCATAGGGCGTGATGGCATCCAGCACGGGGGCCAGAAGCAGGGTGGGTACGGTGATTTTGGTGAGGTGATCCTGCCGGATGACCCAGGGCATTGTTTTCAGCACTTCAAACAGCCAGCGCGCCGTGGGTGCGCCAATGAAGAGTTCGGGATGTTCGAGGCCGATGGAGGCATTGCGGGCAAAGCGAACCGGGTCCGAGGTCAGGGGGTTGCCCTCGAAATGCCTCTCGCGCTGGTCTTTTCCCAGTTGAACGCCGCCAAGTCCGATCATGCTAAGGCACGTGGCGATGGCTCTGATCCAGGGTTTCGGTACGGATTGCCCGCCCAGCGTGATGAAGGGCGCGGTCAGCACCATGCGCTCTATGCGGTTGGAAAGTGTCGGGGCCATGGACAGTGCTGCCAATCCGCCCGTGGAATGGGCAATCATGAAGAATGGCAGGCGCGTATCCGGCAGAACAACCTGCTCCAGAAACAGCGAAATATCCTTCTGGTAATCGGAAAAGCGCCGGACATATCCGGCATGGGCTTTCTTCAACAATCGTTCCGATCCGCCCTGACCGCGGGTATCGAAGGTGGCGATCCAGAAACCCTTGGCGGTCAGATCGTTGATCGTCTCGAAATATTTCTCGATACATTCATTGCGGCCATGCAGCAGAACAATCGTGCCGCGCGCCACGGACTGGCTGGAGCGAAAGACCGAATAGCGCAGCTTCTTGTTTTTATGACCGGTGAAATAGCCTGCGAAATGGTTCTCAGGCACGGGGTTGCCCTTGGTCGCATGCAAAATGGCTTCGGTCATGGATGGTGGTTCCGACTTGGCACTGAAAGGTGTTTCACAACGGGATAAGTTGCGCGTCTTTGCACGTCAAAGGAAAAATTGCCGGAACCGTCGGGCTTAGCAGTCGCGGTTCCGGCGAATGTGACAGAAGAAAGGGACAATATCTTCTGTCGCCGGAGGTTGTCTCCGATGCCCTGATGAATAGCGTTGTGAAACTGAACGATTTCGGAACCGCCCGTTCAGATGATGTTCAGGCATATTCAGCGTCACGACATCTCTTGAACTTGCTCAAAAGCCTTCCCATCTCTTGGTTACGGTCGCCAGAACGGGGCCGTATCCGGGTCTTCGCCGCCCAATCGGGGTGAAGACTTTAACCGCAAACAGTCGCTCACAGGAGGACACCATGCGTCACGTTGATTTTTCACCGCTTTACCGCTCCACAGTCGGTTTCGACCGCCTTTTTTCCATGCTCGACGGCATTGGTCAGCCGGAACAGGCGCAAGCCTATCCGCCCTATAACATAGAGCGCACCGGCGAAAGCTCCTACCGCATCACCATGGCCGTTGCCGGTTTTGACGAAAGCGAGCTCAGCATCGAGTCCCGCGCCAATGTCTTGACCGTCAAGGCCGAGAAGGCAGAAGAAAACAAGGAGAGCGAAGGCGAATTCCTCTATCGCGGTATCGCCAAGCGCGCCTTCGAGCGCCGCTTCCAGCTTGCCGATCACGTCGAGGTTCAGAACGCCTCTCTGAAGAACGGCCTGCTCCACATCGATCTCTTACGCAACATTCCCGAAGCCATGAAACCGCGCCGCATCGCGATTGTTTCAGACGTGACGGATGAGCCAAAGCAGATCGAAGCGCAGGTTACGCCTTCTCAGGTCAACTAAGCCTCTATCGCAAAGCCTGACGAAACGGCCCTCATTGCAGGGCCGTTTTTGTTTGTTCCGGCGCAAGCGCAATCTCTGCGGTTTTCTGCGTCTCGATTTTCTTCGCCTTGCTAGCATATCGTTGCGCGATCACGGCGCAGGCCATCAACTGGATCTGGTGAAACAGCATGAGGGGCAGGACGATCGCGCCGATGCTCTGGCCAGCAAAGATTGCCCCTGCCATCGGTACGCCACTCGCCAAGCTCTTCTTCGAACCGCAGAAGGTGATGGTGATTTCGTCTTCTTTGTTGAAGCCGAGCAGGCGGCTACCGAACATGGTGATGCAGAGGACCACGGCAAGCAGAGCCATGTCGATGCCGATGACGACGCCGATGTCGCGCAGAGTGAACTGGTGCCAGATGCCTTCGATAACCGCTTCACTGAACGCCAGATAGACCACCATCAGAATTGAGCCGCGATCCACGGGTGCCAGCAGCTTTTTGCGCGCGCGGATCCAATCGCCGATCCATGGCTGCAAGGCTTGACCCACGATAAATGGTGCCAGCAATTGCAGGAAGATCTGTCCGAACGCATCCAGCGAAAATCCGCCGCCATGGCCACCCACGGTAAACAAAAGGCCAACCAAAAGCGGCGTCAGGAACATGCCGAAAATATTCGACGCCGATGCGGAGCAGATCGCCGCTGGAACATTTCCGCCAGCCATCGAGGTGAAGGCGATGGAGGATTGCACGGTGGAGGGCAGCACGCAGAGAAACAGAACGCCCATATAAAGCGGAGCGGGCAGAATGCTCTGCGGGATATAACCGAGGCCAACGCCAATCAGTGGAAACAGGCCGAAGGTGACAAACAGGATGACCAGATGCAAACGCCAGTGCAGAATGCCAGCGATCACCACGTCGCGGGACAAACGCGCGCCGTGCAGAAAGAATAAAAGAGCAATCGCGCATTTGGTGGCGATGCCGAAGTAATCGGCGGCGTCTCCGCTGACGGGCAGGAAAGATGCGATGATGACGGTGGCGACCAGCATCATGGTGAAGCGGTCGGGCAGGAAGCGGCTCATGGCGGCGTGCTCTCGTTTTTTCGGTTTTGCATTGAACTGATGGGCATTATCGCTCATCATGAAAGCAGATGCAAAAACTAACAGTTATCATGATGTGAGATAACGATGCTCAATCTTCAGCACCTTGCCAGCTTCGTGACGCTGGAACAAACCATGAGTTTTACCCACGCCGCAGAACGGCTGGGCATCGGTCAATCGACGCTCAGCCAGCATATTCAAAGGCTGGAGGCGTTTCTGGGGCAACGGTTGATTGCGCGTGATACGCACAGGGTTCGATTGACCCCGGAAGGGGAGGCGCTGCTGGGATATGCTCGCAGCATGCTCGACATCAACAACAAGGTCGCCGCCCTCTTCGGTGAAAGCAAGCTGCGTGGCCGCCTGCGCCTCGGCGTATCCGAGGATTTCGTTGCCAGCCGTCTAACAGTTATTCTCGAGGAGTTCACACGGCTTTATCCGCTGGTCGATCTGGAACTGACGGTGGCACTCAGCGGCTCTCTTTACGAAATGCAGGATAATGGCGAGCTGGATGTCGTGCTCGCCAAAAGGCGGCTGGGCGATCACCTCGGCCACTTTCTCTACCGTGAGCCTCTGGTGTGGCTGGCGAAAGACCCTGACGCTGTCCTGTCGCGAGAAAACGCCCTACCGCTTATCGCCTTTCCACCACCCAGCATCACCCGCAAGGCAGCGTAGGAAGCGCTGGACCGCGCCGGTGTCGCCTGGCGCATCGTCTGCACCTGCGCCAGCCTCAGCGGCCTAACCGCCGCCGCCCGTGCCGGAATGGGCGTTCTGGTGCAGCCTCGCAGCATGGCACCATCCGGTTTACGAGAACTGCCGAAGGGCACGCTGCCCGTGTTGGAAGACGTGGAGTTCGTGCTTCAGCCGAGGAAAGGGGCAGATGCGGAACTGGTGGAGGCGCTGTCGAAGTTGGTGATGGCGAAGGGGATGGTGCCGGGCGTTTAAGCCACGGCAGCGAGACTGATTGTTGAATCTCAGTCGACGTCAACAGACACGTCTCATCCTCCGTCATTCCGGCCTTGAGCCGGAATCCAGTGCGCCGCGTCTGCGGCGCAGAAGAGTCTTTTGCGATCAAGGACTTGATCGCACTGGACCCCGCATCAAGTGCGGGGTGACGGAATAAACTTAGGTCTAAGCCCCGCCGCAAATCCGCAGGAAATCATCCACGTCGTTTTCCAGCGTCGCAAAGCTGGTCACAAGGCGGATCAACTGTTCGTTTTCGCCGACAGGTTCTGGCATGTCGTGCGGCACCGGCCAATCGTAGAAGCTGGCACCGGCTTCTTTTGCCGCCTTGGCCTTGGCCTTGTTCAGCACCACGAAAAGCTCGTTTGACTGGGTCGGCCATGCCAGCCGCGCGCTGTTGGAGGCCGACAGGCCGTTACGCAGGCGGGTTGCCATGGCGTTGGCGTGGGCGGCCAGTTCAAGCCACAGGTTGTCCTTGAAATAGGCGTCGAATTGGGCGGCCATGAAGCGGGTTTTGGAGAAAAGCTGGGCGGAGCGCTTGCGGATGAAGGGCAGGTCTTCTGCCGTTTTCGGATCCATGTAGACAATGGCTTCCGCGCACCAGCAACCGTTCTTGGTTGCGCCGAAGGACAGGATATCGACGCCGCGCTTCCATGTCATTTCCGCCGGCGTGGTGTCGAGCGCGATCATGGCGTTGCCGAAACGCGCGCCATCCATGTGCAGCGGCACACCGGCATTTTTGGCGATTTTCGAAATGGCGTCGATTTCATCGAGCTCGTAGACCGTGCCTTGTTCCGTCGCCTGTGTTACTGTCACCAGCATCGGCTGGCCCTGATGAATGGAGCCGGGTGGAAAGCGACCGATGGCGGCTTCCAGGTTCTTTGGCAGCATTTTGCCGTTGGGTCCGGCTACGGGCATCAGGCGTGAGGCGTTGGAGAAGTACACCGGCGCGCCACATTCATCTTCGATGACATGGGCTTCGGAGTGACAAAAGGCGATGCCGCCGGGGCGGGCGACGCTGGCCATGGCCAGAGAATTGGCAGCGGTGCCGGTGCCGACGAAGAACACGGCGACTTCGCGTTCGAAAATTTCGTTGAAGCGCTTTTCGATGGCGCGGTCCAGCTCGCTTGTGCCGTAAGCGGCGGCGAACCGGGTGGATTCCTTCATCAACCGCTCATTGATTGCGGGGTGGGCGCCTGCCCAGTTGTCGGAAGCAAAAAACATGGGTCTGCACTTTCGATGAGTTGGGAGTGGCCGGACTGCCAAACGATTGTCGTTCTATGGCCTTATCGCATGGAACGCAAATCCAGCAATGAAAGCAATGATTTCGTCGCTTTGTCGGAAGAAAATTGCGCGAAGATTCACGACCGAGACATATAGCGTCATTTTCTGTGTCTATAAAATGTTGAGGTGGACTTGCAGAGCGTAGCTGTTTCTGTCAAAATCTCAGAAGAATTGAGACAGCATTGCTGTCCTAAATTGACAAGCGGACGCGAAGCCATTATCCGGGAACGGTGAAGAGGTTGAGCATCCGCCTCTCTGCGTGAAGCCATGCAACCTGTTGCAGGAGGGACGAAAAATGACGATCAAGCTGGAAGGCGAAAACGCCGCTGCTACCTTGACCAATGACTGTCCGACTAGCGCCCAGCCGAAGGCTGCTGTGCGCGCGACGATTGGTGGTCTGCCTCCAAAGCAGGGTCTTTATGATCCGCGCAATGAGCATGATGCCTGCGGCGTCGGCTTCGTGGCCCATATGAAGGGTCAGAAGTCGCACCAGATCGTCAAGGACGGCCTGTTCATTCTCGAAAACCTGACCCACCGTGGTGCTGTCGGTGCCGATCCCCTGATGGGCGATGGCGCGGGCATTCTGGTGCAGATCCCCGACAAGTTCTTCCGCGAGGAAATGGCGCTTCAGGGCGTGACATTGCCGAAGGCTGGCGAATATGCCGTTGGCCACATCTTCATGTCGCGCGATGCAGCCCAGATCGAGCACTATAAGAAGGTCATCATCGACGTCGTCGCCGATGCCGGTCAGCAGTTCCTTGGCTTCCGTGATGTGCCGGTCGACAATTCCTCACTGTCGGAAGCGCCAGACATTGCCGCGACCGAGCCGCACCATGTGCAAGTCTTTATCGGCGCGGGCCGTGATGCCGCCACCAATGCCGATTTCGAGCGTCAGCTGTTCTTGATCCGCAAGGTCATTTCCAACACCATTTACGATGCGGGCGGCGGCAAGGAAGCGCAGGATTTCTATCCTGTTTCGCTGTCCTCCTCGACCATCGTTTATAAGGGGATGTTCTTGGCCTATCAGGTCGGTGCCTATTATAAGGACTTGGCCGATCCGCGTTTCGAAAGCGCTGTAGCCCTCGTTCACCAGCGCTTCTCGACCAACACTTTCCCATCGTGGAAGCTTGCGCACCCGTACCGCATGGTGGCCCACAACGGCGAAATCAACACGCTGCGCGGCAACGTCAACTGGATGGCGGCGCGTCAGGCGTCTGTTGCCTCGCCGCTGTTTGGTGAAGACATCTCCAAGCTTTGGCCGATTTCCTATGAGGGACAATCGGACACCGCCTGCTTCGACAACGCGCTCGAATTCCTCGTGCGCGGCGGCTACTCCATGGCGCATGCCGTGATGATGCTGATCCCCGAGGCCTGGGCGGGCAACCAGTCTATGTCGCCGGAACGCAAGGCGTTTTACGAATACCATGCAGCGCTGATGGAGCCATGGGATGGCCCAGCTGCCGTTGCCTTTACCGATGGCAAGCAGATCGGCGCGACACTGGACCGCAACGGTCTGCGTCCTGCGCGTTATCTCGTGACCGACGATGACCGTATCATCATGGCATCCGAAGCTGGCACATTGCCGGTGCCGGAAGAGCGCATCATCAAGAAGTGGCGCTTGCAGCCTGGCAAGATGCTGCTGATCGATATGGAAAAGGGTGCGATCATTTCCGATGAGGATGTGAAGCACGAGCTTGCCGCCAAGCATCCGTACCGCACATGGCTGGATCGCACGCAACTGATCCTCGAAGACCTGAAGCCCGTTGAGCCGCGCGCTCTGCGTCGCGACGTGTCGCTGCTCGACCGTCAGCAGGCCTTTGGTTACACCAGCGAAGACACCAAGCTTCTGATGTCGCCCATGGCCACGACAGGTCAGGAAGCCATCGGCTCCATGGGTACGGATACGCCGATTTCGGCCATGTCGTCCAAGTCGAAGTCGCTTTACACCTATTTCAAGCAGAACTTTGCGCAGGTTACCAACCCGCCGATTGACCCGATCCGCGAAGAGCTGGTGATGAGCCTTGTCTCCTTTATCGGTCCGCGCCCGAACATTCTGGACCATGAGGGTGCTGCCCGCGCCAAGCGTCTGGAAGTTCGCCAGCCGATCCTGACCAATGGCGATCTGGAAAAGATACGCTCCATCGGCCACACCGAGGACCGTTTCGATACCAAGACTTTGGACTTCACC
This sequence comes from Agrobacterium rosae, assembly GCF_002915175.1. Taxonomy (GTDB): domain Bacteria; phylum Pseudomonadota; class Alphaproteobacteria; order Rhizobiales; family Rhizobiaceae; genus Agrobacterium; species Agrobacterium rosae. The sequence continues at coordinate 249,448 of NZ_NXEJ01000002.1, forward strand.
TACGCTGTGGAGCGTGGAGCCGAAGGCATGCCTGAGATGCTGGACCGCCTGTGTGAACGTGCGGAATCCGCTGTTCGCGGTGGCTACAACATCATCGTTCTCTCCGACCGTCAGTTGGGGCCGGACCGCATCGCAATTCCGGCGCTGCTGGCAACCGCTGCCGTGCACCACCACCTGATCCGCAAGGGCCTGCGCACCTCGGTCGGCCTCGTTGTCGAAACCGGCGAGCCGCGCGAAGTGCACCATTTCTGCCTGCTGGCAGGTTACGGTGCCGAAGCCATCAACCCCTATCTCGCCTTCGATACGCTTTTGGACATGCACAAGCACAATGCATTTCCGAAGGAAGTGTCTGATGATGAAGTGGTTTATCGCTACATCAAGGCGGTCGGTAAGGGCATTCTCAAGGTCATGTCCAAGATGGGCATTTCCACCTACCAGTCCTATTGCGGCGCGCAGATTTTCGATGCCATCGGCCTGTCTTCGGAGTTCATCGAACAGTATTTCTTCGGCACCGCCACGCAGATTGAAGGCGTTGGCCTGAAGGAAATTGCCGAGGAAACCGTGTCGCGTCACACCGACGCCTTCGGCAAGGACCCGATCCTCGCCAGCACGCTGGATATCGGTGGCGAATATGCCTATCGCATGCGTGGCGAAAACCATGCCTGGAGCCCGGACGCGGTTGCCACCTTGCAGCACGCCGTGCGTGGCAACAGCCAGGAACGTTACCGGGAATTCGCCGAGATGGTGAACGACACCAACCTGCGCATGAACACCATTCGCGGTCTGTTCAAGGTCAAGGGCGCGGAAGCTTTGGGCCGTAAGCCGATCTCTGTCGATGAGGTCGAGCCTGCTGTCGATATCGTCAAGCGCTTCTCCACCGGTGCCATGTCCTTCGGCTCCATCAGCCGTGAGGCGCACACCACGCTTGCCATTGCCATGAACCGCATTGGTGGCAAGTCGAACACGGGTGAGGGCGGCGAAGAATCCGACCGTTACCTGCCGCTTCTGAACGGCAAGCCGAACCCGGAACGCTCCGCCATCAAGCAGATCGCCTCTGGTCGTTTCGGTGTGACGACGGAATATCTCGTCAACGCGGATATGTTGCAGATCAAGGTCGCGCAGGGTGCAAAGCCCGGCGAAGGCGGTCAGTTGCCCGGCCACAAGGTGGACGCGACGGTTGCCAAGACGCGTCACTCCACGCCGGGCGTCGGCCTCATCTCGCCACCGCCGCACCACGATATCTACTCCATCGAAGATCTGGCGCAGCTGATCTACGACCTGAAGAACGTCAACCCGGAAGCCGATGTGTCCGTCAAGCTCGTTTCCGAAGTCGGCGTCGGTACGGTTGCTGCCGGTGTTGCCAAGGCGCGTGCGGACCATATCACCGTCTCCGGTTTCGATGGCGGCACGGGTGCGTCGCCGCTCACCTCGCTCAAGCATGCCGGTTCCCCTTGGGAAATCGGCCTTGCCGAGACACAGCAGACGCTGGTTATGAACGGCCTTCGGTCGCGCATCGCCTTGCAGGTGGATGGCGGCTTGAAGACGGGCCGCGATGTCATCATCGGCGCGTTGCTGGGAGCCGACGAATTCGGCTTTGCGACGGCTCCGCTGATCGCGGCTGGTTGCATCATGATGCGCAAGTGCCACCTCAACACCTGCCCTGTGGGCGTTGCCACGCAGGACCCGGTTCTGCGCAAGCGCTTCAAGGGTGCACCGGAACACGTCATCAACTATTTCTTCTTCGTCGCTGAAGAAGTGCGCGAAATCCTCGCCTCGCTGGGTGTGTCCAAGCTGGATGAGATCATCGGCGCTTCCGAACTGCTCGAAAAGGATGAGATGCTGGCTCACTGGAAAGCTAGGGGACTCGACTTCAGCCGCATCTTCCACAAGGTCGATGCACCGAAGGCCGCAACCTACTGGACCGAGCGCCAGAAGCACCCGATCGACGATATTCTCGACCGCAAGCTGATCGAGAAGTCGATGCCGTCTCTCGAAAACCGCGAGCCAGTGGTCTTCGAAGTGCCGATCAAGAACGTCGACCGCTCTGCCGGTGCCATGCTCTCAGGCGCGCTTGCCAAGCGTTGGGGTCATAAGGGCCTGAAGGACGACACCATCCACGTGCTGCTGCGCGGTACGGCGGGTCAGTCCTTCGGCGCGTTCCTCGCACGCGGCATCACCTTTGATCTGGTGGGCGATGGTAACGACTATGTCGGCAAGGGTCTGTCGGGTGGCCGCATCATCGTGCGTCCGCCGGAAAATGCCCGCATCGTTGCGGAAAACTCCATCATTGTCGGCAACACCGTGCTGTACGGTGCCATCACCGGCGAGTGCTACTTCCGTGGTGTGGCGGGTGAGCGTTTTGCCGTTCGCAACTCCGGTGCCATCGCCGTTGTCGAAGGCGTGGGCGACCATGGCTGCGAATATATGACCGGCGGTATCGTCGTTGTCTTGGGTGAAACCGGCCGCAACTTCGCAGCCGGCATGTCCGGCGGCGTGGCCTATGTGTTGGATGAGCAGGGCGATTTCGCCAAGCGCTGCAACATGGCCATGGTCGAGCTGGAGCCGGTGCCGGAAGAAGACGACATGCTGGAAAAGCTGCACCATCATGGCGGCGACCTCATGCACAAGGGACGTGTGGACGTTTCCGAAGACATGACGCGCCACGACGAGGAGCGCCTCTACCAGATGATCTCCAACCACTTCCACTACACCAACTCCAACCGCGCCAAGGACATCCTCGACCGCTGGAGCGAGTTCCGCCCGAAATTCCGCAAGGTCATGCCGGTCGAATACCGCCGTGCGCTTGAGGATATGGAACGGATGAAGATGGGTGTTGCGGCGGAGTAACTCGCAGCATGAGAACACTACACCGACTGATCTCGCTGATGATCGCAGTCGCCGTTCCCACGGCGACCTATTTGATGGGCGGCGAGATCAGAACTGAATTCATCGTGCTAGGGGCCGCCATGGGTGGGGCTTACTGGTACTGGGGCCCGACAGGCGCTCCACTTTGATGTGAGGATATAAACATGGGCAAGGTTACAGGTTTTCTGGAGATCGACCGTCAGGTTGGCAAGTATCAGCCGGCGTCGGATCGTATTCGCCATTTCCGGGAATTCACCATTCCCATGTCGGACCCCGAAGTGCAGAAGCAGGCGGCGCGATGCATGGACTGTGGCATTCCCTATTGCCATGGCCCGACCGGCTGCCCGGTTCATAACCAGATCCCCGACTGGAACGATCTGGTCTATAACAACAACTGGGAAGAGGCGATCCGCAACCTCCATTCTACCAACAACTTCCCGGAGTTCACCGGCCGTGTCTGTCCCGCCCCTTGCGAGGAAGCCTGCACGCTGAACCTCGAAGATGCGCCCGTCGCGATCAAGACGGTTGAGCAGGCGATTGCGGATAAGGCCTACGAGCTTGGTTTCATCGTGCCTAAGCCTGCCACGGTTCACACTGGCAAAAAGGTCGCCATCATCGGTTCGGGCCCGTCCGGTCTGGCCGCGGCCCAGCAACTGGGTCGTGCCGGTCACGATGTGCATGTCTATGAGCGTGAATCCAAGGCGGGTGGTCTGCTGCGTTATGGTATTCCCGACTTTAAGATGGAAAAGAACTTCATCGATCGCCGCGTCGAGCAGATCAAGGGCGAGGGTGTGACCTTCCATTACGGCGTTAATGTCGGTGTCGATGTGACCGTTGAAACGTTGACGGCGGATCACGATGCCGTTCTGTATTGCGGTGGCTCCGAAACCCCGCGTCCTGCCGGTATTGGCGGAACGGATTTCCACGGCGTTCACGATGCTATGCCATACCTCGTGCAGCAGAATCGCCGCGTTGGTCGTGAAAACATCGACAGCATCGGCTGGCCGTCCGATCCTATTCTGGCAGGCGGCAAGCATGTCGTGGTTGTCGGCGGTGGTGATACCGCATCCGACTGCGTCGGCACGGCCTTCCGTCAGGGCGCGGTTAAGGTAACCCAGCTCGACATTCGCCCGATGCCGCCGGAGAAGGAAGACAAGCTTGCCGTCTGGCCCTATTGGGCCACCAAGATGCGCACGTCCTCTTCGCAGGCCGAAGGTGCGGCGCGCGAGTTCCAGGTGGCGACACTTGAATTCGTGGGTGATGAAGATGGCGTGCTGACGGGCGTAAAGTGCTGCCAAGTGGATGATGCGCGCAAGCCGATTGCCGGCACGGAATTCATCATCAAGGCCGATCTCGCCTTCATCGCCATCGGCTTCTCCGGCCCGTTTACGGACAGCGTTTTGAAGGAACTCGACGGAAAGCTGACGCTCAACACCGATCGCCGCGGCTCCACCAACGTCGTTGCCAACGACAAAGACTACAAGACTTCGGTCGACAAGCTCTGGGTTGCTGGCGACGTTCGCCGTGGCCAATCGCTGGTCGTCTGGGCCATCCGCGAAGGCCGTCAGGCAGCCCGCGCGATTGATGAAGCGCTGATGGGCGAGACGCTTTTACCGCGCTGATGTCCAGTATTTGAAAGAATAAAGCCTCCGAAGGTTTGCCCTTCGGAGGCTTTTTTTGGTGAGCCATTATCGATACGTTGACCAACGAGATGTGCTGATCCACCTTGGGTGGATAATACCTAACTGGAGTATTGCGCTTCAATCGCCGTAGAGGGCTAAGGCCGCATTGCGCCAATTGCGGTCACCGCGGTGTCGCATCTCGGCGGTATGTGCTTGCGCCTTGCACCCCATTAGAGGCATCGAATGATCGAAACGGAGCGCCTTATTTTACGACAGCCCAGCGGGGCCGACCGCCTTGCCTGGACCGCATTTCTTTCCGATCCAGAAGTGACGCAATTTATCGGCGGACCGCAGGATGCCGTTGGCGCATGGCGTAACCTCTGCCTTTTCACTGGGGCATGGAGCATTCAAGGATACAGCAATTTTTCAGTCATTGAAAAAGCGACTGGCTGCTGGGTAGGACGCGCGGGTGCATGGTCCCCTCCGGGCTGGCCGGGACTTGAAATCGGTTGGGCATTCAGCCGTGAAGTACGGGGAAAGGGATATGCTACAGAGGCAGCGGGCCGCTGCCTGACCTGGGCTTTTGACGAACTTGGGTGGACTGGAGCCGTTCACATCATTCATCCTGACAATGATGCCTCTATTGCTGTTGCCCGAAGGATTGGGGCGACACTCCGCACATCAGACGCGACCGAGAAGAATTTGATCTATGTCAGCACCAGACGCACTTTTGCTGCCAGACCCACGGTGAAAGCATAGTAGGTGGATGTCTGCTAAGGGCCAAAAGGTGACTATCCCGTTAGAGTGTCATTTCGCCCTCTACCGGAACCGACCCGTTTCTGGCGTTCAGGAACTTTTCTCTTTCCAAAAATCGGATACTTGCGCCGCTCAGTAATTTACATTGGCCTGCCGTTATGCATAGATCACGAACATGAGCACGCAGCGTAACATCGCCGTCAATAATAATGGCCCCTTTGGGGTCGTGGACGGCGTGTGCGCATTTTAGCGTAGCTTACTGATCATCACAGCCCTGCCGGTTTCGGAAGGGCTTCAGGTTTTGGCTTTTCCTCCCGGCTTTTCCGGAGAAAGTCATGTCTGATATTTTATCGTTAAGCCATCCAGCCATTACCGACCTGTCCCATTACATTGGGCATCGCGTTACAATTCATGGATTTGTGGACGCCATTCGCGACCAAAAGCGGATGCGCTTTATCGTTCTGCGCGACAAGACAGGAAAGGTTCAGCTCGCTCAAAGCAAAGAAGGTTCAGCGCTGACAGAGGTGGAATTCGGATGATGGGCGACCGTGATGCTGTTGTGGTTAGGCAGATTGTAGAGCTGCCCGACCAGCTTGATCAATTGCTGCTAGAGGCGGAGGCAGAAGGCTTTGAGATGATTTCTGTGCTTCAAGACGAATGGCGCAGCGGGGCCAATCGCTTTGAGCGCCCAGGGGAAATTCTAGCTCTTGCCACAATCGATGGTGAGGTCGCCGGTATTGGCGGCACGACACAGGATTTCATGGATAGCGGTTGGCTGCGTATGAGACGATTCTATGTTCGGCCAGCCTATCGAAGGCTAGGGGTTGGCAGACAGATTGCGTTGTTTGTTCTTGAACATGCGAAAGCTTTCGATCGCCCGATCGTACTTTATACCGCAGGCCCAGAGGCGGAAGCATTCTGGCCAACGATTGGATTTATCCCAATTGAGCGCGATAACACGACCCATATCTTTCGTGGCAAGCAATGACGGCTTTGGGCCAGCAGTAGACTTCAGTCGTTTGTTTGCCCCGTATCATTCCACGGCAAAAGCTCATCGATCCGGCTTGACTATGGCATTCACGATGGCGGTGAGCGTTGTGGTCAGATTGCCAGCGGAATCGGCAGCGTTAAGTTTGAACGTTCATGTTGGAGGAGGAACACGTGGACGTTTGACGATGACGTCGCCTCCTACTTCGCCGCCGTCTCCGCTGGTGCTGGCATGCGGTAGTCATCCACACGGCCTAGTGGGGCGTCGTCCATCAGGCCGCGTTTGGTGAGTTTTTCGCGCGGAGATTCCGTGACGGAGAGTTTGGGGGGCGTTTTGCCTCCCAGCAGGATGTCGCCGCCATCGAGGTCTGGGTCGGTCAGGCTGATGGGCTGGGTGCGGACTTGCTGGGCGTCGATGCCGAGTGCGGGGAGCGAGGTGAGGGCGGGCAGGTTGCTGCCGTCGAGTTTCATCAGGTCCGGGCCTGCGCCATCCAGGTGGCGGCGCACGAATTTTTCGACGTAGAATGCGAGTTTCTGCTTGCCGGCCTGCGTCATGCCGATGCCGTCGGCTTCACGCAGGCGTGCCTGCTGGCCGTTTACATCATAGCCGGTGGTTACGAACTTGCCGGCTTCATCGACGAAACCGTCCCAGACATCGACGAATTCGCCGCCAGCCTTTTCGATATGGTTGCGATAGAGGCGGTTGAAGCTAACGAAATCAGCCGTGAGGGATGGGGATTGGAAGGCGGGGAGGCCAACCCAGAGAACCGGCACCTGCTGGCGCTTGGCAAGGGCAATCAACGCATCGATGCGCCGCTCATATTCCTTGAGCCAGAGATCGGTGCCGTATTTTTCTTTCACATCGCCAATCGCCATCTGCTGGCGGTCGTTGGAGCCCATCATGATGACGATGGTGGCCGGGCTGGTTTCTTTGATGAACTGCGGAAGATTGGAAAACCAGTCGTAATAATCCGTGCGCACCAGACCGGATGAGCCGTTGGAGCGGACATCGACCGTGATGGCGGGGGAGCTTTCGAAGGTGGAAACCAGCGCTTCACCCATGCCGCCCGCTAGAAAATCGCCGATGACAAGAACGCGGCGGGCGTTTTCAAGCTTGGCAACGGGGCCGGGCTTTTCCGTCCGCATCTGTACCACGGATGGCGTTTTGCGGGGGGCAGGTGGGCGGGTCACGGCGCGGTTGTCGCGCTGCGGTGGCGGACGTCGCATTCTTTGTTGTTGGCCGCGTTCGGGTTCGTACATGCGGTCATCACGTCTGATCGGGCTGCCAAACATCATTTCGAACAGGGTGCGACGTTCACGCATCTCCTGCGCATGCGAATCTTGAGAAACGACCGGCAGGCAGATGACCAGCGCAAGAAACACGGCACCGCTGCGCCGTGTTTTGCTCCAGATAGTACTTTTGCGTTGTGTCACCACGGCGTGAACCTCCCGGACGGTTCTTTATTTTTTTTCTAATACTGGTGCCGTTGGCAAAGTCTGTCAATTGCGCAGGGCGCGGAGCAGCATGCGCGATGGTTCGCCATCGTTTTCCATGCCCATGCGGCGCTGAATGGCGCTGATCGCAGCCTTGGAGCCGGAGCCGAAATTGCCATCGACCTCGCCGTCATAATAGCCGAGTTCTTTCATGCGCGTCTGCAATTCGAACTTTTCTTTTACATCAAGCGTGTTGTCCGGGCGCGGCCAGCGCTGCTGCATACCACCGGTTCCGGCAATTTCATCGGCCAGCAGACCCACGGCCAGCGCATAGCTGTCGGAGGCGTTGTATTTCTTGATGGTGAAGAAGTTCTTCGTCATCAGGAAGCCGGGGCCGTTGCCGCCGCCTTGCATCTTCAGCATGGCACGGTCAGCACCGCGCGGAAAACCCTTGCCGTTGGGACGAGCGAAACCGAGCTTCTGCCACTCGGCCATGCTTTTCGTCTGGCCTTCATAGCGCGCGCCACCGGTTGGTACGGCTGTTTCATAACCCCAGGTGCGGCCCGGCTCCCAGCCGTTTTTGGCCAGAAGATTGGCGGCGGTCGCCAAAGCATCGGGAATGGAGTGCCAGATGTCGCGCTTGCCGTTGCCATCAGCATCGACAGCGTAAAGCAGGTAGCTGGTGGGAATGAATTGGGTATGACCCATGGCACCTGCCCAGGAGCCGGTCAACTGCTTTGGCGTCACATCACCATTTTGCAGAATCTTCAGCGCTGCGATCAGCTGCGTGCGCGCAAATTTGCCGCGCTTGGGGTCGGAATAGGCAAGTGTTGCCAAGGCCTGCGGAATATTGTGCAGGCGTTCCGGCTTTTCCAGAACTGCGCCGTAATTGGACTCCATCGACCAGATGGCGAGGATGATGTGCTTGTCCACTTTGAAATTGCGCTCGATCCAGTTGAGCGTGGTGGCATGCTTCATCTTCATTTCACGGCCGATGCGGACCGTATAGGGGTTCACGCGGCTATCGACGTAATCCCAAATCTTGGTTGTGAATTCTGGCTGGAAGGTCGCCTTGCGCAGGGCATCCGGATCCGGCTCGTCAACGCCTGCAAAAGCCTTCTGATAGGTCGATTTGCTGATGCCTTCTTTCGCGGCAGTGGTATAGAACTGGTTGATCCATTGTCTGAAGCCTGCGTCGGCGTTCGCTGTTGCAGGCGCAAGGGCAATTGCAATGCCCGCAAGTGCCATGCATCCATATTTACGGACGGTGGAAAGGATCAGCTTTTTCATCGGCAGTCTTTCGTTTCTCTCGAATGTCATTTCGATAGCGAGATACGCATCGGGCTCATCGATGTAATACCAACTCAAAGTCAACAAATTCTTTACCATTAACCAAAGGTATCGTCACCCTTTACAAAAGTTTGCCACTTTTTAAATAACAAAGTCGTGTGCGATTAATGCTCCAGTGAATCTCTGAGGAGGGATGTGTGGTAGAACAGAAAAAAATTCGGAAAGCGGTTTTCCCAGTCGCGGGTCTTGGAACGCGTTTCCTGCCTGCAACCAAAGCGGTTCCGAAGGAAATGCTGACCGTTGTCGACAAGCCTGTCATCCAATATGTGGTGGATGAGGCCGCGGAAGCCGGTATCGAGCATTTCGTGTTCGTTACGGGCCGTGGAAAAGGCGTTATCGAAGACTATTTCGATATCCAGTTCGAACTCGAGCAGATGCTGCGCGAGCGCAACAAGAATGCCGAATTGACGCTTCTGTCGAACATTTTGCCAAAAGCAGGTACGGCAAGCTTCACGCGCCAGCAGGTTCCGCTTGGTCTCGGCCACGCGGTATGGTGCGCACGCGATATCGTCGGTGACGAGCCTTTCGCCGTGCTGTTGCCTGATATGATCATGCACTCCCAGAAAAGCTGCCTCAAGGGCATGGTCGATCTCTATGACCAGACCGGCGGCAACGTCATCGCCGTTCAGGAATGCGAGCCGGACCAGGCGCATAAATACGGCATCGTCGGCGTTGGCGAAACCGTGGGCGAAGGCTTCAAGATCACTGAAATGGTGGAAAAGCCCGCCAAGGGAACCGCGCCGTCGAACTACTATATCAACGGTCGCTACATCCTTCAGCCTGAGATTTTCAACATTCTTGAAAATCAGGAACGTGGTGCCGGCAACGAAATTCAGCTGACCGATGGCATGCTGTCGCTTGCCAAGAGCCAGGAATTCGCTGGTTATCGCTTCGATGGCGAAACCTTCGACTGCGGTGCCAAGGATGGCTTCATCCTCGCCAACCTGGCTTTCGCTCTGGAACGTGCGGACATCCGCCCATCCATCGAAGAGCCGTTGAAGAAGCTGGTCAGCAGACTGAAGTAAGGCTGTGTGCTTGCTGCAAGCCATCAAGTGACAAGAAACCCGGCCGTCGCGCCGGGTTTTTTCGTTTCAGCGCCACTCTCTATTGATCCGCAGCGATCGCGTCCTCACCCTGAGGTACTCCGGAGCAGCCTCGAAGGGCGAGGATGCAGGCCGGGAATGAGGATTAAAATGATGCTGCGAGGCTTTGTCTTGGGACAAATCGCCTCAGCATGAGGGAGAACATGCCGATCACCGTTACCGTTTCAGAATCAGCCCGGCACCGATCCGCCATGTGCGATTGTCGGTAACCGGCGTTACCTCGTAAGCGATGTCGGTGGTCAGATCGAGATAGCGGTTGATGCTCCAGGTCAGCCCGGCACCGGCGACATATTCCGTTTCGTCGTTAAGGCTGGAGGTGAGGTAAGAGCGGCGCTCTATGCCCGCCGTCAGGCGTGCGACAAGATCGCTACGCAATTGCTGTGTCAGGCCCGTGGTGAACTGTCGGGAAATCCAGCCGCCGCGGGATCCGCCAGCGAAATCCTCGATCGTGGTGCGAAGCCCGAAGCTGACATCCGTGCCACGCTGCGGCGACCAGACGATGTTGCCATCAGTTGTCAAAGCATCGATAGCAGACAGCCTGCTGTCGTCATAGCCCTTGCGCAGATAACCGACTGCTGCTTCACCCTTCAGCTTTTCACCCAGATCGATCTGCGCACCGACCTTTGCACCGTAGGATTGGGACGAGCGTTCATAGCCCGTGTTGTCGCGGCTCTGGTCATAATTGGTCAGGCCCGCCGTGACTTCCAGGAATGGAATGAGGGCAGGGGAAAGCTCGTATCCCAGACGGCCTCTGATATCCGCGCCGTAACGGTCACGGTCAGCGAGGCTGATGGCCTGGCCGTTGACGCCCTTTGCATCGGTATAAACGGTGCGCGAGAGGTCGAGTGCGGCGAGGGCCTTCAATATCCCGACATTGCGCTCAACCGATGCACCGGCGGTGAATATATGTTCGCCACCCTGGACGGATGCACCTGATACGGCGTTGGGATCGTTGGTGTCTTCACGGCTGAAAGCGTATCCGGCAGTCAGGTTTGCCTGCGTTCCATCACCCAGATCGAGGCGAAGGTCTGCGGCGATATTGGCGCTCGGCTCTTCGCCTGCGCTGCTGCCACCGAGATTGCGCTGGTAGGCACCATCGCCGGTTACCGTCAGTGCGTGTCGGGACCAATCACTGGTCAGGGTGCCACGAATGCCCGTCGTCAGATAATTTCGGCTGGTCGAACCACCGGGAAAAGTCTTGCTTTCGTGGTTCAACGTCTGGCTGATCGATGGGCGCAGGGTGAGTGTGCCGATGCGGATGCCGGGCGGCGTGCCATCGTCTATCGTTGCATTCTCGCCGCCATCGACGGTCGTCTCGAAGGTGTTTTCGCGCGTATCGACCGGCTCGATCGCCTGATCGCCATCTTCAGGAATTGCTTCGCCCGGATTGGACTGCGGCCGCGTGCTGCCGGTGGTAACCGTGTCGGTCGCAACGGGCGCTTTCAGTTGCCGGCTGGCACTATCCGGATCGATAACGGAAAGGTCGTTCTGGCCGAGGAAGGGGTCAGCGCTGGTCAGGGGCCTGGCGGTCGGGGTTGCCTGCGTTTGGGTTGTCGACTGGGCGAAACCAAGCGTGGCCGGGCACAGCACGGTACAAGCCAGCAGCACCAGGGCTGCTTTCCGCCACGTCGGCAGACGTCTTGCGGTGCTGTGAAAAACCATGCTTGTTTCTATCCGTTTCTGACCAAATGACTGCCGAGAGTAAGTCTGCCATTGTCCGCATGTGCCAGCTTTTACAAGCCATAAGCATATGTTTTTCTTTGCAGATTTTGACTATCGACAGTGCCGTAATGAAAAGGCAGTTTGCCCGCGCCGGGTTATTTTATGGTTAACGTTCTGTAAAAAGGCGTCGGAGACGTCCGTGCTCTTCAATGGATACGCTGCCTCGTCTATAGGAGCGCTGGACGAGTTTACGACAACCAAGGAAATGAAATTGAACAGGCTTTTGCGACGTGCGGCCCATCTCTTGATTTTAATGCTGCTGCCCTGCGGCATGGCCGTAGCTTCTGATCTGCCGTCCCGCAAGGCAGGACTATGGATTATAACATCGAAGGACAATCCATTCGCGAACTGGTCTGCCTGTATTGATGACAGGTTAGATAACTTCATAAATAGCGATGTCTGGAGTGATTTCGAGCAAGAGTGCGAAGGCGTGTCCATAAATAAAACTATGAAAGGCCAAAAATTGACTGCGATGTGTAAACACGGTTCTCCCAACGAAGTGGCACTCATCGTGGAGTTTTCGGGTGATTTTCAAAGTCGCTACCAATTTCGATCCACGACCAAAAATGCAGAGAGAATGGATGAAGAAGGGCAGACTTTCACGGTTGATGGCAATTATGCAGGCGAATGCCCCGCAGATTTACCGCCGGGCAAAAAAACGATGACGCGCTAAAACAGGCGTCGTCATTGCACTTGGCCAATGGACACGATTTGCTGAAAAGAGTATCAGTCCGAGCATGATTACGAGAGCTGTCACATTGGTTGAAAACCACGCCGTTGAGTCCGCGTTGCGGACCGTTTCAATTGAGAAAAACGGCCTGGCCACTTTGGAACAAGCGCTTCTGGGCGACCTTGGCGATGGTTTCTGCAAGGCCATCGATGCCATCGGCAACTCCGATGGGCGTCTCATCATCACCGGTGTTGGCAAAAGCGGTCATATCGGCTCCAAGCTCGCCGCCACCTTCGCATCAACGGGAACACCTGCCTTCTTCGTGCATGCGGCGGAAGCCAATCACGGCGACCTTGGCATGATCGGTGGCAATGATGTGGTGCTGGCCATTTCCAAAGGTGGCGAGAGTGTCGAGCTGCGCAGCATCATCAATTACACCAGACGCTTTTCCATTCCACTGATCGCGATGACCTGCACGCAGCACGGCTCGCTGGCGAAATCGTCCGATATCGTGCTGCTCATTCCCGATGAGCAGGAAGCCTGCCCGCATGGCTTGGCACCGACGACATCGACCATGATGCAACTGGCGCTGGGTGACGCGCTGGCGGTTGCTCTTCTGGAAGCGCGCAGTTTCACGGCGGGTGATTTCCGTGTGTTTCATCCCGGAGGAAAACTCGGTGCCAGCCTGGCGCTGGTCGGCGATATCATGCATACGGGCGAGCGCTTGCCGCTGGTTTCCAAGGGTACGCCAATGCCGGAAGCCGTTGGCGTTCTGGCGCGCAAGCATTTCGGCTGTGTGGCGGTTCTGGATGATGATGGCCGCCTCTGCGGCATCGTCACCGAGGGTGATATGGCGCGTAATCTGACGCGCAATCTCTCGGAACTCTCTGTCGATGAGATCATGACGGTAAAGCCGAAAACCGTGACCAAGAGTGTGCTGGCGACGGCTGCACTGGCGACGCTGGAAAAGCATCACATCGGCGCGCTGATCGTGGTGGATGAGGACAATCGCCCCATCGGCCTCGTGCACTTCCATGATCTGCTGCGCATCGGCGTGGCGTAAGTCGAAACTGGTTTAGCTGCGCGTGCCCGCAAGCTTCTCCGCAAGGTCGCCAGCCTCTTTTTGGGCGTCCTTGTCGGCGGGGTAGACCGCCAGATAGCGTTCCCACACTTTCAGTGCCAGTTCGTTGCGCTCCGTACTTTCGAGAATATTGGCGAGGCTGGCGAGTGCCGGGAAATAGCGCGGCTCTTTTTCCAGCGTCTGGTTCAGGTCCGACATCGCCTTGCGGGTGTCGCCATCGGCAAAATGCACCAGAGCGCGGCGGTACCACGCTTCCGCATAGTCAGGCTCCAGCAGAATGGCCTGGTCGAGAAAGTCGTAGGCTGCGGCCTTGCGCTTCTCGTCAGCTGCTTCTTCCGCCCATTTCATCAAAAGATTGATGGTCGCGCTGCCGGAATCTGTCCACGCGCCGACAATCTCGTTGGCGATGACGCGGGCCTTTTGGGCGTCACGTTCTTTTTTCAGGCTGGAAAACAGGTTGCCGACGGAATCGCTTTGCGGATTGTCAGGCGGTGTCGCTGCTTGCGCCGGCTTTGCCGAATCGGCTGCATGGGCAGCGGAAACGTAAAGGGAGGGAAGGGCGCTGAGGGCAGCGGTTCCGAGGCAGGCAATGAGAAACGTATGAAAACAAAATTGGCGCATACGAATACGATAATCCGCCTGCGCCAATTATGAAATCAAATTCTGTAGTCTATCAACAATGTGATCCGCCTCGACCGGGCGGACACGCATGCAACCGGTAATCAGCCCTGACGAGCTTTGAAACGCGGGTTCATCTTGTTGATGATGTAGACGCGGCCCTTGCGGCGAACCAGACGGTTATCGCGGTGACGGGCCTTAAGCGCTTTGAGCGAGTTCTTGATCTTCATTTTTCTGGTCCGCAGTTTGGCGTGACGCTTCTTGGCACGCATATATAAACAATCAAAAACGCGCTACGAGGGCGCGCTTTTTTCGGTTGGCAGGCAAATACCTTGTCAGTCCCAGCCTGTCAACACGCTAAGCCATATTTTGCCGGGAAAGACTTGGTTTTCCGGGGTTCATCAGCTCCGTGACATGGCCCATCTTGCGGCCCGCACGCGCTTCCGTCTTGCCGTAGAGATGCACGAGGCAGTCTTTTTTCGCCAGCCATTGCGGCACGGCGTTGATGTCGTCACCAATCAGATTGGTCATCACGCAGTCGGAATGACGCTGTGTGGAGCCGGGGGCGAGCCCCGCTACTGCGCGAATATGCTGCTCGAACTGCGAGACGACGCAAGCGGCTTCCGTCCAGTGGCCGGTGTTGTGCACGCGCGGTGCCATTTCATTGGCCACCAGCGATCCATCCGGCAGCACGAAGAACTCGATGCCGACCACACCAATATAATCGAGTGCGGCCAGCAGCTTTTCGGCTGATTGCATGGCCACGGTTGTCGCGGCCTCGGAAAGCTGCGACGGAACCGTCGATGTGTGGAGAATGCCGCTCAGGTGCACGTTCTCTGCCGGGTCGTAGCAGGTGACGGTGCCGTCCTGAAAGCGTGCGGCGATGATCGAGACTTCACGCTCGAACGGCACGAAGCTTTCCAGGATGAGCGCCACGCCACCCAGCGCGTCGAAGGCACCAGCCAGGTCTTCGCCACCCTTGAACACGCGCTGGCCTTTGCCGTCATAGCCCATGCGGCGGGTCTTCAGCACGCCCTTACCTCCGAAATCGGAAAGGGCTGCCTCAAGGCTCGCCTGGTCATCGACCTGCCGGAAATCGGCGGTGGGTATGCCGCAATCATTGAGGAAGCGTTTTTCCGTCAACCGGTCCTGCGAGGCGCTGAGCGCCTTCGCCGGTGGATAGACGGGTACGGAAGCCGCCAGCGTCTGCGCGGCAACCACCGGAACGTTTTCGAATTCGTAGGTCACGACATCACAGACATTGGCCAGTTCAGCCAGTGCTTTCTCGTCATCGTATGCGGCGACGATCTGGCGGTTGCAGACCTGCGCTGCCGGACAGTCGGCCTGCGGTTCCAACACAATGGTGCGGAAGTTGAGGCGCGCTGCGGCCATCGCCAGCATACGGGCAAGCTGGCCACCACCGATAATGCCGATGGTTCCGGATTTTCCGGTCACTGCCAAGGTCATTGCGGGGTGTCCATGGGATATTCCGCAATCGCCGCCGTCTGGCGGGCGCGGTATTCATCGAGACGGTCGGCGAGATCTTCGTCGGAAAGCGCCAGAACGGCAGCGGCCAGAAGGGCTGCGTTGATGGCGCCGGCGCGGCCGATGGCCAGCGTGCCGACGGGAATGCCTGCGGGCATCTGCACGATGGAATAGAGACTATCCTGACCCGACATCGTCTTCGACTGCACGGGAACGCCAAATACCGGAAGCGGTGTCAGCGCAGCCGTCATGCCCGGCAGATGCGCCGCGCCACCGGCACCGGCGATAATGACCTTGAAGCCTTCGTCACGCGCGCCGCTGGCGAAACTGAACATACGTTCCGGTGTGCGGTGGGCGGAAATGATGCGTGCTTCATATTCCACATCCAGCGCATCCAGCGTGTCGGCTGCGTTTTTCATGGTTTCCCAGTCGGACTGGCTTCCCATGATGATGGCGACGGGCGGTGTCTCTGTGCTCAACGGTCTCTCCGTATCAGGCAATGATATCAGGAATAATCTGGTCTTCGATCTGGGTCATCTTGTCCTTGATGACCAGCTTTTTCTTCTTCATTCGCTGAATGCGCAATGCTTCGCAATTGGTCTGGATCATCGCATTGATCGCGACATCGTAGTCTTCATGCTCTTGCCGCAGCCTTGCAAGTGCAAGCCTGACATCAGCGTGGTCCTGATCGGGCATCTGTTTATCCCCATATGATACAACCGGACCGCCATCCGGCCATTTTGTTGTCGCTCTTGGTGCCTGTACCATCAAATGACGGTAACGGGAAGTTTCCCTAATGCGCATTTTGCCTAGATATTGCCTTGATTCTGCCTTCGACAAGCCGGGCGTTCCATGTCACATTGGTGTCGTAAACCTGAAACTCCAGCGATGGAGCGCTGGAGGTAGGTTCAACAAGGAAGGACGTGCCGCATGACCATTCAGGCTCATATAGCATCGCTGGAAAAGAAACACGGTGCTCTTGAGGAGGAGCTCGAAACCGTTCTCGCTTCCCCCTCTTCGGATGATAAGCAGATTGTGGATCTTAAACGCAAAAAACTGCGCCTGAAGGACGAAATGCAGAGGCTGCAAGCCTCCACCACGCATTGATCAAACCATATCTTTGTTGCCTGACGTCAGTATAGTTTACGTCGCAGCCTGAAAGCCCGGCTCTGATTGCTCTCGCGATCAGGGCCTTTTGTTTGAACGCGTGTCCTTGGTGCCTAGACCGGTAGTCCGTCCCAGAGAAGTTTCAGCGCGGCCAGAAAGGCCATGCCATACATGAGCGGATAAAAGATTGCAGGTTTCATGTATTTCACCACTTTCGCCCCGGCAAATGTCGCGACCATGGCAACGGGCAACAGCATGGCTGATGTGGTGAGGTTGGTGGCATCCAGCGCCCCCAGCGCGAAATAGGGTATGAGCTTGATGGCGTTCATGATCGCAAAAAAGCGAACGCTCATGCCGGTATAGACTTTCGGGTCCAGTTTCAGCGGCAGCACGTAAATCTGGAATGGCGGCCCGCCCGCATGTGCCACGAAGCTGGCATAGCCTGAAAGGCTGGACCAGATCGTCGCCCTGACCGGCCGCTGGCCTTTCGCCGGCGTTTCCAGCCCACCGCGAGAGGTTCTGTAGGCTTCATAGAAATAGCGCAACACGAAGATAATCGTGACGCTTGCCACCACCAGACGCATGGCATCAGGCGAAATCATGCTCGACATCGCCCAGCCCAGCGTTATGCCCACAATCGCCCCAGGCAGCATGATCAACAGGGTCTGGCGGTGATTGTATTTGCGCCAGGCGATCAGCGCGACCATATCCATGACAACGAGAATGGGCAGAAAGATCGCAGCCGCCTGTACCGGCGGCACGGCAAGTGCCATCAAAGGCACACCCATCAGCGCCAAAGCGCCGCCCAGCCCGCCTTTGGAGAGGCCGACGAGGATGACTGCGGGGATGGCAACGAGGAAAAAATGGAAATCAGCTAGCATGGATGGATGGTTGATCCTTTCGCCTGTCCGGTTTATCGGAAGTATGACATGAAAACGAGTGCAGATTGCGCGTGAAGCGTCCTGTCTGCGGAAAATGGAAAAACCGATGACTGCACCTAGAGATCGCTGCCGACTCGTTCTGATCGTTCCTGCGCACGACGATGCCGACCATCAGGCCAAGACGTTGGAAGACGCGCTGCGCGGTGGCGATGTCGCGTCGGTCATCATTCCGCAATACGGTCTGGATGATGCGAGCTTCCAGAAACTGGCCGAAACGCTGGTGCCGATCGTTCAGGAAGCCGGTGCCGCAGCGCTCGTCGCAGGCGACAGCCGCACGGCCAGCCGCGTCAAGGCAGATGGCCTGCACGTCATCGGCGGGGCGGATGCGCTTTCCGAAGCGGTCGAGAGTTTTTCGCCGAAGCTGATCGTTGGTGGCGGCAATGCCGATGACCGTCACAAGGCGCTGGAGCAGGGCGAGAGCAACCCCGACTACATGTTCTTCGGCAAGCTGGAAGGCGACATCAAGCCGGAAGCACACCCCAAGAACATGGCGCTGGGCGAATGGTGGGCCTCCATGATCGAGATCCCCGTTATCATCATGGGCGGTTCGGATGTTGCATCGGTCATTCCCGTTGCCGAAACGGGCGTTGAATTCGTAGCCTTGCGTTTGGGTGTGTTCAGCCATGCTGGCGGTGCTGCGCAGGCGGTGGCTGAAGCGAATGCGCTGCTTGACGAAAAAGCGCCACGGTTTGGCGGTTGATACAGGCGATGATCGCTCGCTCGCTTCGTTTTCGTCTGTCTGTGTCCGCTCTTGCCGTTGCCTGGGCGGTGATGCCGCATGTGGTGCTGGCGCAAACCCCGCCGCCCGCACAGTCTGACCTGTTGCCTGGCCTCGGGACGCAGGCTCCGCCAGCGGATGCGACGCCTGTGGACGAAGATACGGACTTCGGCCCTGCCAACAAAACGGCACCGGACGTGTTGTCGCGACCATCGAATGCGGACGCCGAACCGATCCGCAAGGGTCGGGTCGTGACCGAGGAGCAGAAGGATTTGCAGCCTTCCGGCGGCGTCAATGTCTATCAACGCATGGGAGCAGAGCTGCCAGCCCTGCCGCCTGAGAAGAAATTCACCGGCAAGGTCGATGAAGCCTATGGTCATTACCAGCGCGGCGAATACGTTCAGGCGCTGTCCAAGGCATTGACCCGCGCGCAGAACGGCGATGCGAGCGCGCAGACGCTGGTGGCGGAAATGATGTCGCGTGGTTTCGGCATTGCCCGCGACGACAAGACCGCAGCCTTCTGGTACGAGCAGGGAGCAAAGGGCGGTGACGCCGTTGCGATGTTCAAATACGCTCTGCTGTTGATGGAAGGCAAACTCGTCAAGCACGACAAGACGCTGGCCGATGATTATATGCGCCGCGCCGCAGACGCTGGTAATGCCGAGGCCGAGTTCAACTGGGCGCAGATTCTGGTCTCTCAGACGCCCGGTCCCAACGGCTTGCATGCCGCGCTGCCGTTTTACGAGAAATCCGCTGAAAAGGGCGTGGCGGATGCGCAATATGCGGTTTCGCAGATTTACTGGAACCTCAAGGACATTCCCGCCGACAAGAAAGCCAAGGCCCGCGACTGGTTGACGCGTGCGGCGAAAGCCGGTTTTGATACGGCGCAGGTCGATCTTGGCGTATGGCTCGTCAACGGCGTGGGTGGCGAGCGCAATCTGGAAGAGGGTTTCCGCTGGCTCTACGGTGCCGCACAAAGGGGCAATGTCGTCGCCCAGAACAAGGTGGCGCATCTCTACATCCAGGCGCTCGGCACCAAGCCTGACCCGGTCGAAGCGGCCAAATGGTATGTGCTGTCGCGCCGTGCCGGTCTGAAAGACCCCGGCCTAGAGGATTTCTATCTCGGCATCGAAGAGGATCAGCAAAAGAAGGCTATCGAGGCTGCCAACCGCTTTCGTCCGGCGTGACCCTGGCACCAGCTTTCGGCTTTTTACCTTGAATTCCGGCGCGTTTTGTGGTCTTGAACCGCAAACTTTCAATCAGAAACCGCATTTGCGTGCCTGCCGGAAATTTCGGCTAGCAGGTTCAGCCACCTTTCAGGAACATCTTCATGGCCCGTTCAGCCCTTCTCAATGTCATGGTTCAGGCCGCGCTCAAGGCGGGAAAATCTTTGTCGCGTGACTTCGGTGAAGTGCAGAACCTGCAAGTTTCGGTCAAGGGACCCGGCGATTTCGTATCGCAGGCGGACCTAAAGGCCGAAAAGATCGTCCATGACGAGTTGATGAAGGCACGCCCCACCTACGATTTTCTGGGTGAAGAAGGCGGCGAGGAAAAGGGTTCTGACGGCGCACATCGCTGGATCGTCGATCCCTTGGACGGTACAACCAACTTCCTGCACGGCATTCCGCAGTTCGCCGTTTCCATCGCCTTGGAGCGCAATGGCGAAGTCGTCGCTGGCGTGATCTTCAATCCTGCGACAGACGAACTGTACACCGCCGAGCGCGGCAGCGGCGCGTTCCTCAACGATCGCCGCATTCGTGTGGCTGCTCGTAAGCAAATCACCGATTGCGTCGTCAGCTGCGGCGTTCCGCATCTGGGCCGCGGCAACCACGGCAAGTTCCTGGTCGAACTTCGTCATACCATGGGTGAAGTCGCCGGCATCCGCCGTTTTGGTGCTGCCTCGCTCGATCTCGCTTACGTTGCGGCTGGCCGTCTCGACGGCTTCTGGGAAGCCGAACTTGCGCCTTGGGACATGGCCGCTGGCCTCGTTCTCATCCGTGAAGCCGGCGGTTTCGTCAGCGACATGAAAGGTGGACAGGATATTTTCGGCACAGGCAGCGTCGTTGCCGGAAACGAATATATTCACAAGGCACTGAGCGAAGTCATCAACCGCCCGATTCCGGGCCGTTAACACACCCTCCGCCCGTCATTCCGGCCTTGAGCCGGAATCCAGCAGCGCCGCGTCTGCGGCGCAAAAGAGTCTTTTGCGATCAAGGACTTGATCGCACTGGATCCCGCATCGAGTGCGGGATGACGGAAGATAGGTACGGTCACACAATCGGCAGCCCACGCCAAACGGCACCCTCCACAGCCATTGCATGACCACACCGTGCAAAAACCCTTGCGGCGTCCGGCTTTTCACTTCAATTCGTCGTAATTTTCCACTAGCTTCCGGTCGTAACCGCGATCACGCTTGCCGAATGCCTTGAGGTCTTCGCGCGGACGTTGCGGCAGTGCCAGAGGGAACGAGCATTATGACGGATACGGAACGGCTCGATGTCGGCGTCGAGCGATCGGTGACGAAGCAATATCATCACAAGCTGTCGAGCCCCACGCCATTTTTGTGGACGATGATCATCTTCCTCATCATCGTCGCGTTCCTCGCCGCCATTCTTTTCCGGCAGGCGCAGACGGCGTTCATGACCAATCCAGGACTGAACGGCTTCATTCTCGGCGTTCTCGTCATCGGCATCATTCTGGTTTTCACGCAAATTCTCTCGCTTCGCCCGGAAGTGCGCTGGTTCAACGGCTTTCAGGCCGTTGGCAATGTTGACAAGGCTGGCCGCACACCCAAACTGCTTGCGCCGATGCATTCGGTCATCGGCAAGCGTGGCGAGGTGCGACTGTCGACCGTTACGCAGCGTTCCATTCTCGATTCCATCGCCACACGACTGGACGAATCGCGCGATACCTCGCGTTATCTGATCGGCCTGCTGGTTTTCCTCGGCCTGCTCGGCACCTTCTGGGGCTTGATCGGCACCATCGCCGCCATCAGCGATGTCATTCAGGGTCTGGACCCCACATCTGGCGATACCAATGACGTTCTTTCATCGTTGAAGTCCGGTCTGACCGCGCCTCTGGCCGGTATGGGCACGGCGTTCTCGTCGTCGCTTCTTGGTCTGTCCGGTTCGCTCATTCTCGGTTTTCTCGACCTTCAGGCTGGCCGCGCGCAGAACCGCTTTTACACCGAACTCGAAAACTGGCTGTCTTCTGTGACCGATCCGGGAACGGATGTGACGGGCGAGATCAAGACCAGCGGTTACGGCGCTGTCGGCACGGAGCGGTCACTGGCCGCCATGACCAGCCTTGCCGAAGGCATTCAGGGCCTCGTCAAGAACATGCGCGGCGAGCAGCAGATGCTGCGCGACTGGATTGAAGCGCAGCAGGAGGAAGCGCGGGCGTTACGCCGGACGCTGGACAGGCTGTCTGCTAAAATAGATGCGGACCAGAAAACCACGGGCCGTCCCACTCGCCACGATAATGGGAGCGAGTGATCATGGCGCTTGGGCGCAATCGCCGTCGCGACCGGGGTGTCGATTACTGGCCTGGTTTTGTGGACGCCTTGTCCACGCTGCTCATGGCCATCATGTTCCTGCTTACCGTTTTCGTGCTGGCGCAGTTCATTCTCTCACGGGAAATTTCCGGCAAGGACGAGGTCCTCAGTCGGCTGAACAACCAGATCTCAGAACTCACCGAGTTGCTGGCGCTGGAAAAGGGCAGCAAGCAGGATATCGAAGATACGCTCGCCAATCTGCAATCGACGCTCGCCGTCTCGGAAAGCGAACGGTCTCGTTTGCAGTCTCTGCTGGATTCGGGCGCAGGCAATAGTTCCGCTGCCAATGCACGTGTTGGCCAGCTTTCCGGAGAGCTTGAGGATGCCCGGCAGGCGGGCGCACGGGCATCGTCACAGATCGATCTTCTGAACCAGCAGATTGCAGCACTTCGTGCGCAGATTTCCTCTGTGGAGGCAGCCTTGCAGGCATCGGAAGCAAAGGACACGTCGTCGCAGGTCAAGATCGCCGATCTCGGACGCCGCCTCAACGTGGCGCTGGCGCAGCGTGTGCAGGAACTTAACCGCTACCGCTCCGATTTCTTTGGGCGCCTGCGGGAAATTCTGTCCGACCGTGAGAATATCCGCATCGTCGGCGACCGTTTCGTCTTCCAGTCCGAAGTCCTGTTTCCCTCTGGCGGCAACGACCTGAACCCGGAGGGGCAGGTGGAGATGGCCAAACTCGCCACCGCCATCATCGACCTTGCCAAGGAAATTCCGGCGGAGATCAACTGGGTGCTGCGGGTGGATGGTCACACGGATAATGTGCAACTGTCAGGCAATGGCAGGTTCCGCGATAACTGGGAGCTGTCTTCGGCGCGCGCCACCTCTGTGGTCAAATACCTCGTGTCCAAAGGCGTTCCGGCTAACCGTCTGGTCGCCGCCGGTTTTGGCGAATACCAACCGCTGGCCGAAGGCGATACGCCGGAAGCGCGTTCTCAGAACAGACGGATCGAGCTGAAGCTGACGGAGCGGTGACTTGCAACGCACAGCCCCAGTCATAAACTTGAGTGTGTAGACGGAGAGGCGGGCACAACGGTAGCAACCCTCATCCTGAGGTGCGGAGGCGCAGCCGAAGCCTCGAAGGACGAGGGTTGCGGTTTAGAGCTGAGTATGTTGCGGATGCTTCGAGGGCGCTACGCACCACCTCAGCATGAGGACGGAGTGTGTAGCAGTTTTGACAACGCTGATGTCGCTACCGCGGTAGCAACCCTCATCCTGAGGTATGACGGTGCAGCCGGAGCCTCGAAGGACGAGGGGTGCGATTTATGAGCTGAGTATGTTGCGGATGCTTCGAGGGCGCTGCGCGCCACCTCAGCATGAGGGCGGAGGGTGTAGCAGTTTTGACAACGCAGATGTTGCTGCTGCGGTAGCAACCCTCATCCTGAGGTGCGGAGGCGCAGCCGGAGCCTCGAAGGGCGAGGGTTGCGGGTTATGCGCTGTGTCGTGCGAGGGATGCTTCGAGGGCGAGCCTGTTGAAGCAAACGCTTCCCTAACTGGATTTCACCAGTGTCACGACCTCGTCGCCGCCGGTTTCGAACTGAAGGCGGGCGAGCTTTGCGTAGAGGCCACCTTGGCGGATCAGGCTCTGGTGGTTGCCTTCTTCGATGATGCGGCCTTCATCCATCACCAGAATGCGGTCGGCCTTCAGAACGGTGGCCAGACGGTGGGCGACGACGATGGTGGTGCGTTTGGCAATCAACTGATCCAGCGCCTTCTGTACCAATGTCTCGCTTTCCGCGTCCAGAGCAGATGTCGCTTCATCGAGCAGCAGGATCGGCGCATTGCGAAGAATCGCACGGGCAATGGCGATACGCTGGCGCTGACCACCTGATAGTGTCACGCCGCGCTCTCCAGCAACGGTGTCATAGCCATCATGGAGCTTGGTGATGAAGCCATCCGCCTGGGCGGCGATGGCTGCGGCACGAACCTCTTCCCTGCTAGCATCGGGTTTGCCGAAGGCGATATTGTCATGGATGGACGAGGCGAAAATGGCCACATCCTGCGGTACAATGGCGAGACGCGAACGCAAATCTTCCAGCGTCACTGAGCGAATATCCGTGCCGTCAATCGTGATGCGCCCCGCCTGCGGATCGTAAAACCGCATCAACAGCGAAAAGACCGTGCTTTTGCCTGCACCAGATGGCCCGACGATGGCAACGGTTTCACCTGCCGCGACCGTGAAGGACAGGTCCGTGATGATGGGCCTGCCGGCACCTTGCGGATAATGAAAAGCAACGTTTTCGAAGCTCGCCTCTCCGCGTGCCGGAGCGGGCAGGGCAAGGGGAGCCGAGGGGTCTTCAACCGGCGATGTCTCGTTCAACAGTTCGGAAAGCCGCTCTGCCGCGCCACCTGCCTGCGAAAGCTCGCCCCAGACTTCGGACAGTTGGCCAAGCGAACTTGCGGCGATGACGGCGTAAAGGACGAATTGGCTGAGCGTGCCAGCCGAGATGGTACCGACCAGAACGCCATGCGCGCCGTACCAGAGGATGGCAACGACGCTGCCGAAGACGAAGCTGATGGCGACGGCCGTCAGCACAGCGCGTGCGCTGATGGCGGCGCGCGCGCCCTCATAGGCTTTCTCGACCGCGTCGTTGTAACGGCCATTGGCCAGCGTTTCTGCGTTGAATGACTGGATCGTCCGGCTTGCAGACATCGTCTCAGCCGCGAAGGCGGCAGATGCCGCAAGTGTATCCTGCGTGGTTCTGGAGCGAGAGCGGACCGAACGGCCAAAAGCGATGAGCGGGAAGACGATCAAGGGAATGGCTAGCAGCGCAAGGCCCGCAAGGCGCGGGCTGGTATAAACCATCATCACCACGCCGCCGAGACAGAGCAGGATGTTGCGCAACGCCACCGAGGCGGAGGAACCGAAAGCGGAACGGATCTGCACCGTGTCGGCGGTCAGGCGCGAGGTTAATTCGCCGGAATGGTTGGTATCGAAAAAGCCTTGAGACAACGAGGTCAGATGCGCAAAGACATCGCGGCGCAGATCGGTCACCACACGCTCGCCGATGGTCATGACGTAATAATACCGCATGGCGCTGGCGACTGCCAGAACCACCGCGATGGCCAGAAGCACTGCGAAATAGCTGTTGATCATCGTCCCGTCGGCACCCTCGAACCCGTGGTCGATGATGCGGCGGACGGCAAGCGGCAGGGCGAGTGTCGTGGCTGAGGACAGAACGAGCGCGAAAAGTGCCGCAGCGACCAATCCGCGATATCGCTTGAGATACGGAAAGAGGCTGGCCAGCGGTCTCGGCGTTTTGCGCTTTGCCGATTTCTGTTCCTGCATGTCTGCCACGGTCTACTCCTGCATGTGCCAACATAGCTGGCTTTTTGCCGCTATACGGCAACTTTCTGCTCTACTCACATGTGTCTTATCAGATGTGTGGCCAAGTGTGGGGCCAAGCATCGGCAGGCACTTGTTATCTCGGCGACCTTCATGTATAGGCTCCGCATCGAATTGGGAAGCCATGGCCAAATGGTCTAGAGCTTCATTATTGAATTGGCTCAGTTGACGCAATTGCGGCAAATGGTCCGCATGTCACCAAAGCAGGAAGATTGTCATGAAGGCTGAAATTCATCCCGACTATCACATGATCAAAGTGGTCATGACCGATGGCACAGAATACGAAACATTCTCCACATGGGGTTCCGAGGGTCAGACCATGAACCTCGAAATCGATCCTAAGTCGCACCCAGCATGGACTGGTGGCAACCAGCAGCTTATGGACCGCGGCGGTCGTCTTTCCAAGTTCAACAAGCGCTTTGGCGGCCTCGGCCTCTAATCCTGTTGGATGTCTTGAATGCAAAAACCCCGGAGCGATCCGGGGTTTTTTGTTGTCTGGTTTCGCTATGACTATTCAGGCAACAAAAAAGCAGGCCGAAGCCTGCTTTCATAAATCGCCATCTGGCTAAAACTCAGTTGCCTGCAAACGCCGTGCGCAGAAGGTTGAGCTGGGCCTGGACGCTGTTTTCGTTGTCCGGCACCTTCGTTGCTTCAGAAGGACGATAGATTTCGCGGTCGAGCAAAGCTACGCGGTTCTGGAGACGCAGCGAGCGATCAACCAAGTCGCGGAAGGATTCGGGCAGGTTGTTCCAGCCAGGTGCGTTGCGATCGACATTGAAGTTGTCGAGACGGACCTTGTTCTTCTCGCTTAGGACTTGATCGCGGCTCATCTCGCCATTGTTGACAGCGCGCTGGAGCAACAGCCAGGATGCCATCTGCATGAGGCGGGTGGTGAGGCGCATGGATTCGGCAGCGTAAAGGACGGATGCCATACGCGGCAAAACCTTGGAAGCTGCGCGGCCAGAGCCGTCCAGATAAGTCGCCGTTTCTTCCACCAAAGTCATACCCTCTGTATAGAGAGTCTTGAACTGGTTGGAAGCTGCAGCACGACCAGCAAAGCTGATGGTATTCAAAACCTGTTCTGACATTTTTCCAAATCCTGCTTACGCACCATACTGGCAACGGGATAGAGGCTTAATAGTTCCGGCCTCTTTGTATTTTCAGGATGATATCAATAGCGCAAATGCGCAAGCTGATTATTAAAGAAAGGTTAATACCCACAGTTTTGGCACTTTTTCCACGGCACAAAAAAAGAGCCGCAAAAGCGGCTCTCAAGGTAAAACAGGGAGAAAAATCAGACCAATTCGCCGATGGGAGAAACTGCCTGAAGTTCAGAAGAACTGAACATGTATAGTTATCGCTTAGAAAGCTTAATTTTTCATTAATGGTAAACAGAAAACTGACCCGCTCCGTAACGTTAATAAAACGTTCCTTGTGGTCTCAGCTCCGGAAAAGGCTTTCGGCAGCCTTGCGACCAACCGACTTCTTCTCAAGCTCGGCTTCCAGTCTTTCGATTTCCGTGTGCAGAACGGCGATGCGCGCGGTCAGCTCATCGACGGAAAGCAGGGAAATATCACCGCCCACGACGTGAGTCGTTGCGGGCCTTGTCGGTAGTTCTTCATCGAAACCACTCATATTCCGGCTCCCTTTTCCAGCTCGGCCTCGTCCTGCGGATATTGCGGTGCGCGAGGATCTAGCGAAACGCTTTCAGGCGTGGCCATTGGTGCTGCCGCTGCCGTGGAGAAGTTTTCCTTCTCCGCTGTCGGCAGTGTCGCACGTTGTCTGGACCGGAATATAGCATAGGCCGTGATGAGAAGATGCGCCACTGCGGTAACGGAAAACAGGGCGTAAGGGCCATAGGACGTCATGATCGGGCCGCCGAGTGTGGGGCCGATAATGGTGCCAATGCCGTAGAGCAGCAGCAGGCCGCCCGAAACTTTGACGAAATCCTCCGAGGCTGCATAGTCGTTGGCATGGGCCACGGCGATGGGGTAGAGCGCGTTTGCGGTGGCACCATAAACTGCGATCATGCTGATTAGCACATAGATGTGGCTTGGTTGTATGAGCGTGACGGCAAGGCCCGCAATGGCGGCCACGCCGGACAGACCGGCCAGCACAAAGCGACGGTCTATTCTGTCGGACAACTTACCGGCTGGAAATTGCGCCAATGCGCCGATGAAGATGGTCACGCTGACCATGATGGCAATCGTCGTGGGAGCAAGACCCGCGCGAGCGCCAAAAACCGCGCCGAGCGTGCCGTAAGCGCCGTTCGCGATACCAATCAGCAAAATACCGACGAAAGAGACCGGCGACGTTCTGTACAGGGCAGGCAAGTCCAGCTTCACCTTTTTCAGCGGTTGCGGACTTTCCGCTTTTGACAGCATGGCGGGCATGATGGCGACGCAATAGATAATGGCGCAGACCATGAACAGCGATGTGCCACTGACAGTACCGAACGGCACGACCAACTGACCGGCCACGACGCCGAACAGCGTGATGGCAATGTAGAGCGAGAAAATAGCGCCCCGACTTTCATTGGTGGCGCGCTCGTTCAGCCAGCTTTCGATGATCATCGAGGTGCCAGCGGTGCAAAAACCGGTCAGCGCACGCAACGTGACCCAGGCCACATCATCGATGAAGAGACCGGTCAAAAGCACGGTCAGGCAAATGAGCGCAACGAAACTGCCGAATGCGCGGATATGGCCCGCGCGCCGGACGATGGCCGGTGCGACGAAGCAGCCGATGACGAACCCTGCCGCCCAGGACGTGCCGAGAAAGCCCAGCACTTCGTTGGAATATCCTTCCGCCGATCCCCGCACGGGAAGCAGCAGTCCCTGCAGGCCATTGCCCAGAAACAGAAACAAGGTGCTGGATAAAAGAGCGAATACGGGTAGAAGGTTTCTGCTCATAAGCCACTCTCATGCTAGGCGATTCAAGGTGTAGATCTGGGTCGACGACGCGCGAATAGGTTGCCTGTCATTGGTGAACATTAAAAATGTCCAGCCTGTGACGCTGTTTCAATAAAGCCAAAAGGTTTCTGGATGACGAAGGCAATCGGGCTTTTTCTGCTTCTGGCAATGTGCATCCAGATCATCCGCCCGCTCGGCCTGCCGGGCCTTCGCAAGCGCGGCGATTGCTGGAAAATCGCCGCCGGCGCTTTCGTGCTGTGGACGCTGGTGCTGTTGTTGCGTCCGTGAGGGGCTGTGACTTTCTTAGCGAGCAGTTTTTAGCGCGTAGTTTAACGGAGGCCGCACTCCGCCCTCATGCATCATCCTGAGCCTGTCGAAGGAGAGGTGCTTTGACCGAAGGGCAAAGCCTCGAAGCATCCGGCCACGCACTGTGCCTCCAAACCCGCAACCCTCGTCCTTCGAGGCCCCTGCGGGACGCCTCAGGATGAGGGTTGCTGCCGTCGTACCTTTTGCCTCAGCCTTAAAAACCGTGCTAAGAGGCGGATCGTATTTCGTCAAGTGGCACTCTCCGCCCTGATGCATCATCCTGAGCCTGTCGAAGGAAAGGTGCTTTGGCCGAAGGGCAAAGCCTGGAAGCATCCTTGGTTGGCCCACCCTCTGCCTCACAAGAAAAACCGCCCGCAACAAGTTGCGAGCGGTTTGTAAAATGACGGCGTGAAGCTAACGCTCAAGCAGCCTGTTCGTCTTCCTGCGTCCAGTTGCCAAGGGCTGCGAGCGAGTTCAATTCTGCGCGGTGCTGGAAGGCGCGTTGGCCGGCGGCGACGTTTTCTGGCTTGCCGCCCCAGGCTTTGAGCGCGGTATCCTGAAGTGCGCGACCGTAGGAGAAGGTCAGCGCCCAAGGCAGGTCGTAACCGGCGTTCATGGCGGAGAGATGCGCGGTGGCTTCCTCGGAGGACTGGCCGCCGGAGAGGAAGGCGATGCCGGGAACAGCGGATGGAACCGTTGCCTTCAGAACCTTGACCGTCTTCTCGGCCACTTCATCGACCGATGCCTTGCGGGCATTCTTGCCGTCGATGACCATGTTCGGCTTGAGGATCATGCCTTCGAGGTTGACGCGGGCGTCGTAGAGATCGGTAAAGACCGTGCGCAGAACCCATTCGGTGACTTCGGCACAGCGATCGATGCTGTGGGTGCCTGGTTCGCCATCCATCAGCACTTCCGGCTCAACGATCGGCACGATGCCTGCCTGCTGGCAAAGAGCAGCATAACGGGCGAGGGCTTGCGAGTCCGCCTTGATGGAGCCCCATGTGGGCAGGCCATCACCGATATTGATGACGCCGCGCCACTTTGCGAAACGTGCACCGGCATCGTAATATTTTTTCAGACGGTCAGCGAGACCATCGAGACCTTCGGTCACGGTTTCACCGGGAAAGAAGGCCTGTGGCTTGGCACCCGTGTCGACCTTGATACCGGGGAGGCTGCCCGCAGCTTTGATAATGTCGACGAAGGGCGTGCCATCAGCGGCTTTCTGGAACAGCGTTTCTTCGTAGAGAATGACGCCGGAGATGCACTTCGTCATCGCTTCGTCTGTGCGGAACAGCATTTCGCGATAATCACGGCGGCTGGTTTCTGTCGATTCCAGGTTGATGCTGTCAAACCGCTTCTTGATCGTGCCGGTGGATTCGTCCGCTGCCAGCAGACCCTTGCCATTGGCAACCATTTTCACTGCGATATCTTCAAGACGTTCTGTCATTTTTCAATCTCCCTTGGCACAATGATTTTGGGTTAGCAGAAGTTCCAAGGCAGGAAAATGGCACGCTAAAGCATTGAAACGATTGAAATCATTTCAATCGTTTGAAACTTTAGAAAATCTTTAAAAATTTTTAAATGTGGAGAGGCGGGTGTGCTTATTCGACTCAGACGGAGAGCGCAAACCTTAACCCCGTCGTGCTCGGGCTTGTCCCGAGCATCTGCTGCGTTGCAACTTGGGTGACGTGGTTGAATCCTCGGGTCAAGCCCGAGGATGACGTCGAATGTTAGAAGGCCGATGAGGTGGGCCGAGTTTATCTACCGTTACTTGTGCTCATGCAAGATCGCCACACCCGGAAGAACCTTGCCTTCCATCCACTCCAGGAATGCACCGCCAGCGGTGGAAATGTAGGTAAAGTCATCGGTTACGCCGGCATGGTTCAACGCAGCGACGGTGTCGCCACCGCCGGCGACGGAGACGAGTTTGCCGGCCTTGGTGCATTCCGCCGCATGCTGGGCAGCGGCAACCGTTGCCTTGTCGAAGGGTGCGATTTCGAAGGCACCGAGCGGGCCGTTCCACACCAGTGTTTCTGCGCGCGAAATCCAGCCCTTGATGACTTCAACAGACTTCGGACCAACATCCAGAACCATGGCATCTTCGGGGATGGCGTTGATGTCTACGACTTCGTTTTCCGCGTTTGCCTTGAATTCGCGGGCGACAACGCCGTCTTCCGGCAGCACGATGGCGCAGCCAGCAGTGGCGGCTTCGATCATGATCTGCTTGGCGGTTTCGGCCAGATCATGCTCGCACAGCGACTTGCCGACATTGGTGCCGCGTGCCGCAAGGAAGGTGTTAGCCATGCCACCACCGATAACCAGCGCATCGACCTTTTTGACGAGGTTCATCAGCAGGTCGATCTTGCTCGAGACCTTTGCGCCACCGACGATGGCAACGACAGGACGTGCGGGTGCGCCGAGGCCTTTTTCCAGGGCCTCAAGCTCTGCCTGCATGGTGCGGCCAGCATAGGCTGGTAGATGGCGGGCAAGGCCTTCTGTGGAGGCGTGGGCGCGGTGCGCAGCGGAGAAGGCATCATTGATGTAGATGTCGCCATTCTTTGCCAGATCCTGAGCGAAAGTGGCGTCGTTCGTCTCTTCGCCCTTATGGAAGCGGGTGTTTTCCAGAAGCAGAATATCGCCATTCTTCATGGCTGCCACAGCATCTGCCGACTTTTCACCGATGGCTTCGGACGAGAAATGCACTGTGTGACCGAGAACCTCTTCCACGGCAGAGGTGATGAGAGACAGCGACATATCCGCAACCGGCGCACCCTTGGGGCGGCCGAAATGGGCAAGGAGAATAACCTTCGCGCCTTTTTCAGACAATTCGAGGATCGTTGGCGCAACGCGCTCGATACGAGTCTTGTCCGTGACCTTGCCGTCAGCAACCGGCACGTTGAGGTCGACGCGCACGAGAACGCGCTTTCCAGCGATGTCGGTGAGGTGATCGAGGGTCTTGAAGGCGGGCATATGTCGATCCTGATGTCGTTGAATGGAATGGGTTTGGTGGCGAACATACTATGCTGGACTGTCGGCGCAAGGCGCTTAACGATCATTTTCTCCAGTGCCGACCTCGTCAGTCGCGGCTGGTATGTCGTTACCGGAGACGTTTGCTGACCGGGCTGTTCGTTTCTGTGCAAAATGGGTGCGGGTGCGCTGAACGATTTCCTTGAGATTGATGAAGACGGGCAAGGCGGTGGCCGGTTCGACAGGTTCGAGAGAGATGCCGACACTGGAGACCGCGTCGTTTTCATCAAGATCACGCACGATCAGAATTAGCGAACCCAACCGGACGCGATCCGCATATTCCGGCTTGCCGCCGAGGCGGCTTTCGATGAGTTCGGCAATGGTCAGCGTCAGTTCCTGTGTGGACAGCAGACCGGGACCATAGGAAGCATCCAGTTCTTTGGCGGGACGCTGAGGAGAAATGGCGAAGGTCCCGAAAATGTCCTCGTCGTCCTTTGTCACAGGCTTGGCGCTGGCAAACAGCCGGTCCAGCAGGCGGGTATAGCTGGGCATAACGAACAGATAGACCAGATCGTTTTCCCGCAGGCGGCCTGCATATTGGTAGCGAATGGATTTTCCATCCCGGACCACCAGCGACGGCATGGCCCAGCGCGGAATGCGCCCGCCCTGCAAAATGGCGCTGCCATGGGCGACGCGATAGGAAATCAGCTCGTGGTTGGCGGTGCCGGGCAAGTCCACCTCCAGCTTGTCGACATCGCCCATGCGCGGCGGCACGATGAGGCCGAGACGGGTGGCGACGGGCTTGATCGTCCAGCCTTGCAGCAGCAGAGAAACCAGCACGATGATGAAGGCTGCATTGAAATAGGTTTCGGCACCCTCCAACCCACCGAGGGCTGGGAGAATTGCCAGGAGTATGGAGACTGCGCCACGCAAGCCGACCCATGCGACGAAGGTCGTTTCCTGCTGGGTATAGTTGAACGGCATGAGGCTGAGCCACACGGCAAGCGGTCTGGCAATGAAGATGAGGAACAGTGCCAACAGCACTGCCGGAATGAGAATGGCCGGGAACTGTGATGGCGTGGCGAGAAGACCGAGCATCAGGAACATGATGATCTGCGCCAGCCACGTCATGCCTTCATGAAACCGGCGAATGGCACCCTTGGCGAAAATCTTGCGGTTTCCCGCGACGATGCCCGCAACATAAACCGCCAAAAAGCCGCTGCCGTGCAGCGCGCCGGTGAAGGAAAACACCAGCAGCGCCAAAGCCAACACGAGGATCGGCACGAGGCCGCGATCCACCTGAAAGCGGTTGACGACATTGACGATCATCAACCCGCCCAGCACGCCGAAGATAACGCCGAGCACCATTTCCTGAACGAACAGCAGGATGAAGCTGCTGTCGAATCCTGCAAAGCCTTGTCCCTTTGCCACCACTTCCACCAGGGCAATCGTCAGGAAGATCGCCATGGGATCATTCGTGCCGGATTCGACTTCCAAAGTGGAGCGCACCTGATCGCGAATATGAATGCCGCCGATGCGCAGCAGGAAAAACACTGCGGCGGCATCGGTTGAGGCAACGATAGAGCCCAGCAACAGGCCTTCAAGCCATGAAAAGCCAAGCAGCAGCGCAGCGGCACCGGCAAAGAAAACCGAAGTCAGCACCACGCCGACGGTAGCCAGCGAGATGGACGGCCCTGCAGACAGCCTGAACGATTGGATGGATGTACCGAAACCGGAATCGAACAGGATGACGGCCAACACCAGCGAGCCCAGCATATAGGCCAGTGGATTGTTGCTGAAATGAATGCCCAGCCCATCCGTGCCAGCGGCAAGGCCGATGACCAGGAAAAGCAAAAGAAGCGGTGCGCCGAAACGATAGGCAATCAGACTGGAAAATGCAGCGACGAGAACGAGGACGGTGGCGACCAGCAACAAGATGTAAAATGATTCCACGCCAACGTCCTTTACATGAAGGCCGCGCGCCATGCATGCTCCTGCACGTCAGCAGTCAATGCGCCACGTTTTGGACGGCCACGGCGCAGTGTTTTTTGCGCAGCGGGCAGGGCAAGGCGAGGTGTATCGAATGATACGGCAGGGCACGATGCGCTGTATGTGCGACCGAATCCCTCAATGAATTTTTCCGGGCCAAAATGGACCAGAGCAAGGCGAGACGTGGGAAAAGAACGGAATAGAAAGGAGAAGAGCATTTCTCCTCCTACCAAAGTGTAGGATTTAATCGTGTCACATGGTAGTTTGGATTTGGATACGGAAGGGTACTGCGATGCGGACGACGAAATCACTCAGTGTGACCCTGCCCCTTGATATGGCGGAGATGGTGAAGGCCAAGGTTGCCTCTGGGGAATATGCGACGGAAAGCGAAGTTATTCGCGATGGATTGCGCACACTGGCTGCGCGGGATTTGGCCGTTGAGCGGTGGCTGAAAGAAGACGTTGCCGCTGCCTATGATGCGCACAAGTCAAACCCTGAAAGGGCCGTGCCCATAGGTAAGGCACTTTTGCAGTTGAACCGTCGTTTTAATGAGCTTGATAACGGCAAGTGATGAAACGCTACGACGTCAGATTGTCGCCTGAAGCCGAGACCGACCTCGTTGATATCTACCAATATGTTCGCGTCGCTTCCCAGTCACCGGCGGTGGCAAGACAATATCTCGATCGCGTGACATCCTATCTGTCTTCGTTCGATGTTTTTCCGGAACGGGGCAGCTTGCGCAATGATATCCGGCCGGGTTTGAGGGTGGTCGGTTTTGAACGCACCATCAGTGTTGCCTTCATTATAGAAGACGAAAGCGTGATTATTCTGCGGGTGGGACATAATGGGCAGCAGTTAAACTTATCCGATACACGCCAGTAGCGCTGCTCCAGCGAGCGGATCATGCAGATTTTGAGCGATAGATAGTGCGAAAACACAAAACCCGGCGGGATCACTCCAGCCGGGTTTTGCTTATTCACTATCTGACAAAAATCAGAACGTTTTGAACAGTGCCACTGCCGTGTCGGACATGCGGTTGGAGAAGCCCCATTCGTTGTCGTACCAGGTGAGGATACGCACGAAGTTGCCTCCCATGACCTTGGTCTGGTCCGTCGCGAAGATGGAGGAGTGGCTGTCGTGGTTGAAGTCACGGGATACCAGCGGCTCGTCGGTGTAGCCAAGGATGCCCTTCAGCTTGCCGTTGGAGGCAGACTTGATGGCTTCGTTGATTTCTTCGACCGTCGTTGCCTTCTTGGCCACGAACTTGAAGTCGACGACCGAGACGTTTGGCGTTGGAACGCGGATCGATGTGCCGTCCAGCTTGCCCTTGAGGTGCGGCAGCACGAGGCCAACGGCCTTTGCGGCACCTGTCGACGTCGGGATCATGGAAAGGGCTGCGGCGCGGGCGCGGTACAGGTCCTTGTGCATGGTGTCCAGCGTCGGCTGGTCGCCCGTGTAGGAGTGGATCGTGGTCATGAAGCCGTGGTCGATGCCGACCGCATCATCCAGAACCTTGACGACCGGCACCAGGCAGTTGGTGGTGCAGGACGCGTTGGAGATGACGAGGTGGTCCTTCGTCAGCTGGTCATGGTTCACACCGAAAACGACCGTCAGATCAGCACCTTCGGCCGGTGCCGAGATGATGACGCGCTTTGCGCCGGCGGTCAGGTGGGCGGCGGCCTTGTCACGGGCGACGAAGATGCCGGTGCATTCCAGAGCGATGTCGACGCCAAGTTCCGCGTGCGGCAACTGTGCAGGGTCGCGAACCGCCGTCACCTTGATCGGCTTGCCGCCACCAACGATGATGGTGTCGCCTTCGACCTTCACGTCTGCCGGGAACCGGCCATGGATGCTGTCATAGCGCAGCAGGTGCGCATTGGTTTCAACGGGGCCGAGGTCGTTGATGGCAACGACTTCGATGTCCGTGCGGCCGGATTCCACGATGGCGCGAAGGACGTTGCGGCCGATGCGGCCAAAACCATTGATGGCAACTTTTACAGTCATATACATACTCCCGATCAATATTTTCGTTTTTGTATGGAATGGTGACGGCGTTAGCCGTCAGCCCAACTTTTCTTCTGCGGCAGCGACCACGGCTTCTGCGGTGATGCCGAAATGCTTGTACAGGTCCTTCGCAGGCGCGGATGCACCGAAGGAATTCATGCCGATGAACGCGCCGTCATTACCGATGAAATAATCCCAGCCCTGACGAATGGCAGCTTCGACACCGACCTTGACCGGCGAATTGCCGATGATGGCCTTGCGATAGGTTTCCGGCTGTTCCTTGAAGAGTTCGAAGCAAGGGACGGAAACGACGCGGGTTGAGATACCCTTGACCTTCAGGTCAGCGGCAGCCTTCAGCGCAATCTCGACTTCCGAACCGGAGGCGAAGATCGATACCTTGGCGTCGCTTGCCGAAACCAGCTCGTATGCGCCGTAAGATACGAGGTTCTTTTCCTCATAATCCTTGCGGGCCGGTGCAAGGTTCTGGCGGGTCAGCGCCAGCGCAGACGGACGGTTTTTCTGATGCAGGGCAAACTGCCAGGCTTCCGCCGTTTCCGTTTCATCCGCAGGGCGGAAGACCAGAAGGTTTGGAATGGCGCGCAGCGCTGCGATCTGCTCCACAGGCTGGTGAGTCGGGCCGTCTTCGCCAACGCCAATCGAGTCATGCGTCAGCACGTGGACGACGCGGATGCCCATGAGTGCGGCAAGGCGGATCGATGGACGGCAATAGTCCGAGAAGATCAGGAAGCCACCAGCGTAGGGAATGAGACCGCCATGTAGGGCGATGCCGTTCATGGCTGCTGCCATGCCGTGTTCGCGAATGCCGTAATGCAGGTAACGGCCCGAGAAATCGGTCGGTGTGATCGACTTCATCTGGCTGGTCTTGGTGTTGTTGGATGGCGTCAGGTCGGCAGAGCCACCAATCGTTTCCGCCAGAATGCCATTTATGACTTCGAGCGCATCTTCGGATGCCTTGCGGGTCGCGACAGTCGGGTTGTTCGCGGCGACCTTCTTCTTGAAGGCGTCGATGGAGCTGTCGAAGTTGCCGGTCAGATCGCCAGCAAAGCGGCGCTTGAACTCGGCCTTCTTGTCGCCATCGGTCGCTTCGAGGCGCGCTTCCCATTCCTGACGGGTCTTGGTAGCGCGCAGACCGGCCAGACGCCAGGCGTCCAGTACGTCCTCGGGGATGACGAATGGTTCGGCTTCCCAGTTCAGGCTCTTGCGGGCTGCGGCGATTTCCTCGGCACCCAGCGGGTTGCCG
This sequence comes from Agrobacterium rosae, assembly GCF_002915175.1. Taxonomy (GTDB): domain Bacteria; phylum Pseudomonadota; class Alphaproteobacteria; order Rhizobiales; family Rhizobiaceae; genus Agrobacterium; species Agrobacterium rosae. The sequence goes on from NZ_NXEJ01000002.1 coordinate 286,242, forward strand.
TGCACCTTGTGCGTGCCCTGCTTGTTCGGCGCGCCAAAACCGATAACGGTCTTGCAGGCGATGAAGGTTGGGCGGTCCGACGTGTGAGCGGCTTCGATGGCGTTGGCAATCGCTTCCGGGTCGTGACCGTCGATTTCGATGGTGTTCCAGTGAACGGCCTTGAAGCGCGCAATCTGGTCTGTCGAATCGGAAAGGCCGACTTCGCCATCGATGGTGATGTTGTTGTTATCCCAGAACAGGACGAGCTTGTTGAGCTTCAGGTGGCCTGCGAGCGCAATCGCCTCGTGGCTGATGCCTTCCATCAGGCAGCCATCGCCGCACAGTACATAGGTAAAGTGGCTCTGAAGATCGGAGCCGAATTCTTCTTCCAGCTTGCGTTCGGCAATGGCCATGCCGACGGCGTTGGCAATGCCCTGGCCAAGCGGACCCGTGGTGGTTTCGATGCCTGTCGCGTGGTGATATTCCGGGTGGCCGGCGGTCTTGGAGCCCAGCTGGCGGAAACGCTTGATCTCGTCGATCGTCATATCCTCGTAGCCTGTGAGGTAGAGGAGCGAGTAGAGCAGCATGGAGCCGTGACCGGCAGACAGAACGAAGCGATCGCGGTCCGGCCACTGCCAGGCCTTCGGATCGAACTTCAGATAGCGCGTGAAGAGAACCGTGGCGACATCCGCTGCGCCCATTGGCAGACCGGGGTGGCCAGAATTGGCCTTCTCCACAGCATCCATGGCAAGAAAGCGGATTGCATTGGCCATCCGGTCGTGTTTGTCGCGAGAAATCATAGCTTTTCCGTCTGTTCCGGGTGATAGGAGATAGTCATTATAACTATCCAAAAAGCGGGTTGATCCATAGCAGGTAGGGCGGGCGAGTCAATAAAACCGGGGCGGTTTGCAGTTCGATCCTGAACAAAAATCGTTTCGTATTCTGGCAATATTTAGGCCGCCGCCATCTTCTGGGCCTTCTGGTGCTGCATTCATCCACAGCGCAAAGTGCTTGAATGTATTGGATTGATTGACGTGACGGTTAATCGAGTCATATCGTATAAGCGCCCTGATTTAGACCAGGCAATAACGATTCGGCTTGTTGCTTGCGGCTTGGAAGAAACGATGACGGCGGAAAAAACCATACATGTCGCGTTGTCGGAGCTAGGCTCCGCGATCAACGGTCTCGAAAACGCAATCGATATGCGTATCGAGCGGCAGCGTGAGAACGGCGAGGTCGAGAGCGAAGTGAAGCGCGTGCATGTGGACCGTGCCCGTCTTGCACAGGAGCTGGACCAATCGCAATTCCGCGCCAACCGTCTCGAGGAAGTCAACCGCGAGGTCTCACGCCGCCTCGTGACAGCCATGGAAACAATCCGCGCAGTGCTGGACCGATAAGGACTTAAACGATGGCTCAAGTCACCGTGATGATTGACGGCAAGGCGTACCGCATGGCCTGCGAGGCAGGGCAGGAGGATCACCTGACCGATCTCGCCAGCCAGTTCGATCAATATGTCGGCCATCTGAAAAGCCAGTTCGGCGAAATCGGTGATCTGCGGCTAACCGTCATGGCTGGCATCATGATAACCGACGAAATGTCGGAGCTGAGACGCAAGATCGAATCGCTAGAGGGTCAGGTTGAGACATTGCAAAGCAATCGCGATGGAATGGCGGAAAGCAGGGCAAATACCGAGGAAATGCTGGTCAGCGCCATCTCCGACCTTTCGACGCGCTTGAATGGCATTACGGAAAAGCTGGTGGCCCGGCCCAAGCCAACAGTCAATTAAGACAGACACGTCGTAAAAGTCGGTGTCCAAATGCTTGTTTGTGCGTGGCGGGAGCCTGCCGAACAATCTGTCATATTCTGACTTTCGACCCCTTCCGCATTTGGCCGAACCATCCTATATATGAACTGCGTTCTGCGCTTCTCGACAGGAAACTCAATCCCTGGGGCCATACTCGATCCAAAGGGAGCTGTCCCTGGCCAGGCCCGTGGGCTTGGACATATGGCGCCCACCTACGTTTGTAGGCACCCAGGATCGTAAAACTCCATCGGTCGCCGCGGATCGCACCTTTTCTCTTTTTGGATCGTTTGGCTTAGCGTCGCAGTTTCAAGGCTTGCTTCCTGTTGAACAAGCCGGGTAGTTGCTTTGGCCATATCCATGTGCACGCCTTCTGGCAGTAAGCTCAGACGCTACCCGGTCTGGCTGTATGAATTGACTTTTTGATCCGCCGGTCATTGCATTGACGGAACTATTCCTTATTATCAGCATTGGTATGTCCGCTCCCGCTCTCAACTATAGCGATTGTGGTTGCAGCCGCGACATGCCGTTCAACAGCCCAAAAAGAGCTAAACTTGTTTACTGAAATTATGATTGTGGTTCTGCTTACCGTACTCAACGGTGTGCTTGCCATGTCCGAGCTTGCCGTTGTCTCCTCCAGACCGGCGAGGTTAAAAGTGCTGGCCGCGCAAGGCAGCAGAGGTGCCACCATGGCACTCACCCTTTCCGAAAATCCCGGACGCTTTCTCTCCACCGTGCAGATCGGCATTACGCTGGTCGGCGTGCTCTCAGGCGCTTTCTCTGGTGCGACACTCGGTGCCCGTTTCACCGGATGGCTGCTGGAGCAGGGTGTTCCGGATCGCGCTGCCGATGCGATCGGCGTCGGTGTGGTGGTTGTCGCCATTACCTATCTTTCGCTGATCGTCGGCGAGCTGGTGCCAAAGCAGATTGCTCTGCGCGATCCTGAAAAGGTTGCCGTGAAGGTATCTCCTGCCATGGTGATGCTGTCGAGGATCGGTGCGCCGGTGGTGTGGCTGCTGGACAAGTCCGGCAAGCTCATCCTTGCGCTTCTTGGCCATAGTGGTGAATCCAACAATTCCGTAACTGACGATGAAATTCGCACCGTTTTGGCCGAAGCGCATAGCGCTGGTGTCATCGAGAGCGAAGAATCCGCCATGATCACCAGCGTCATGCGTCTGGCAGACCGCAATGCGCGCGGCCTGATGACGCCACGCCGTGACGTGGAAGTGGTCGATATCGAAGATACGGCTGAAGAAATCCGGGTGCAGTTGCGTGAAACGCAGCGCTCACGCCTGCCGGTCAGAAACGGTGCTTCCGACGAGATACTTGGCGTTCTCTTTGCCAAGGATGCGTTCGATGCGCTCGCCTCCGGCAAGGAACTGAATGTTCGAGAGCTGCTTCGCGAAGTGCCTGTCGTATCGGACCTGACAAGTGCCGTCGACGTCATCCAGTCGCTGCGCCGTTCGACCGTGCATATGGTTCTCGTTTATGACGAGTACGGCCACTTCGAAGGTATCGTCAGCTCCGGCGACGTTCTGGAGGCCATCACAGGCGCATTCCAGGAAGATGACGGCGAAGAGCCCGCGATGGTCGAGCGCGAAGACGGAAGTTTCCTCGTTGCAGGCTGGATGCCGGCCGACGAATTTGCCGACCGCATGGGCTTTCAGATTGCCGACGATGCCGAGTTCGAGACGGTTGCCGGTCTGGTTCTCGATGAATTCAGGCGTTTGCCGGAACTGGGTGAGCATATTACCCGCGATGGCTGGCGCTTCGAAGTGATCGACCTTGATGGGCACCGGATAGACAAGGTGCTGGTCAGCCGGGCGGCCTGATGACATCGGGCCCTCTCACTAAAGCCCAGATACGTGTGGAGCGTCTCGCCTTGCGGGACGCTCTTTCCGTTGAAGAGCGCCAATCGAAAAGCCAAAGCATTACGGCGCATGGCGCACACGGTTTGAGCTTTGCTGCCGGAACCATCGTTTCGGGTTTCATGTCGATCCGTTCCGAGGTTGATCTGCGCCCGTTAATGGAGGCGTTGCGGGACAAGGCGGCGCGGATATGTCTGCCAGTCATGCTCGACCGTGAAACCATCATATTCAGGGAATTTGCCAAGGGTACCGAACTGGTCAAATCGGGCTTTGGCACAACCGGGCCTGACGAAAGCGCTGCCGTGCTGGATCCCGATATTTTGCTTGTCCCGCTCTCTGCATTCGACGCAAATGGCCAGCGGATCGGTTATGGGGCAGGACATTATGACCGCGCAATTGCCAGGCTGCATGCAAAAGGACTGAATCCTGCTCTCATCGGCATTGCATTCGACTGCCAGGAAGTGCCATCAGTGCCCGCGCAAGCGCATGATGTGGCGCTGAACGCCGTTCTGACCGAGAGCGGTCTACGATATTTCAATAACAGGACGGCGCAATGAGATTGCTTTTTCTCGGGGATATGGTTGGCAAGACGGGACGCACGGCGGTGTGGGAGCGTCTTCCGGGGCTGATCTCCGATCTCAAGCTGGATTTCGTTGTCGTGAATGGCGAAAACGCCGCGGGTGGTTTCGGGATCACTGAAGAGATTTATCTCGAAACGATCAATGCCGGAGCCGATGTGGTGACGACCGGCAACCACGTCTGGGACCAGAAGGAGGCCGTCTCCTTCTGCGAGCGCCACGACCAGTTCCTGCGTCCAGCCAATTATCCCAAGGGAACACCAGGCAAGGGCTCCGGTCTGTTTTACGCTCGCAATGGCGCGCGCATCCTCGTTGCCAACATCATGGGTCGGGTCTTCATGCATCCCGAGCTGGACGATCCCTTCAGCGCGGCGGAAGCCATTCTTGGCGCATGCCCGCTTGGGGAACAGGCGGATGCCATCGTCTTCGATTTTCACGCCGAGGCGACCAGTGAAAAGCAGTGTTTCGGCCACTTTGTCGACGGACGCGCCAGCTTCGTCGTGGGCACCCATACGCATGTACCGACGGCGGATGCGCAAATCCTGAATGGCGGCACGGCCTATATGTCGGACGCCGGCATGTGCGGCGATTACGACTCGTCGCTTGGTATGGAAAAGGAAGAGCCGATCAACCGCTTCATCTCGAAAATGCCCAAGGGGCGTTTCGAGGCTGCCAGCGGCCCGGCGACCATCTGCGGCGTCGGCGTCGAGATTTCCGACCGTACTGGTCTTGCTGAGAAGATCGCTCCGCTGCGGTTGGGGCCGCGGCTGGCGGAGACGGTTCCGGCGTTTTGGGTTTGATCGGATTTCATTAGTTTTAATTTTAGATGGCAGCGGGTGTGGCTCACCCCCCTCTGGCCTGCCGGCCATCTCCCCCTCAAGGGGGGAGATCGACCCGTGGTTACCTCTCGGCCATCTCTTGCGTCGAGATGAAGCTAGGTCGTGCGCCCAGCTAATCTCCCCACCTGAGGGGGAGATGTCCGGCAGGACAGAGGGGGGTAAGCCACACCCGCCAACCTCTCTGACGCGACCTCCAATAACAACATTGTGAGCGGCCTCCACCTCTTGCGTCTGGACGATCTTCACCCCTTGCCGCATCCTGCCCGCACTCATCTCGTTTATGGGAGTGGTGCCGATGCTTCGCATGCTCATCTTCGCATTGTCAGGGCTTTTGGTGGCCACTGGCGCATCGGCCCAGCAACAGCCAAGCCGTCCTTCCATAAACCGCCCGCCCATCAGCCAGTGTCAGGCGATTGCCCAGACTATGCCGGGCGCGACTTTTGCAAGCTTTCAGGCTTCGAATGTTCAATTGGCGCAGGCCAATGGCAAGGAAGAGGTGAAAATCCAATATATCGGGCATTCGACGTTTCTGATCACCTCTCCCGAAGGGGTGACCATCGCCACGGATTATAACGGCGTTTACCTGCCACCCGTTACCCCCACCATCGTCACCATGAACAACGCCCATTCGACGCATTATACGCTGCATCCGGACCCGGCGATCAAATATGTGCTGCATGGCTGGAGCGATGCGCCTGATGACAAAGCCGTCCACAAATTGCAGGTCGGGGACGTCTATGTCCGCAATGTCACGTCGGATATCCGCAACCGCTGGGGTGGGGGCGGGTTGTTGAAGAAAGACGGCAATTCGATTTTCATCTTTGAAATCGCCGGTCTTTGCATCGGCCACCTTGGGCACCTGCATTATGAGCTGACGGAAACGCAATATGCGGAAATCGGTCGATTGGATGTGCTGATGGTACCGGTCGATGGGGGTTTGACGATGGGGGCGGACAGTATGAGCCGGATCGTCAAACGGCTGCGGTCTGCACTGATTCTGCCGATGCATCAGCCGAGCGCTCTGGAGCAATTTCTGGTGACGTTCGGCGCTCAGTTCAAGATCGCCTATGCGAACGATCCTGTTATTCGCGTGTCGATGCGAAGTCTTCCCCGCCAACCGCAAATTCTCGTGCCACAAGGCATGTGAAAGGGCGATTGGCGGGAAATAAGGAGTCTTATGCAAATGCCAGATGCTGGCGAACGCCGATATCAGGCGTTTTGTCGTCGCTAAGGTTGGCCTTGGCAATTTCCCAGCCGAATTTCAAAGTGCTGTCCGTGGAAGCCCAGATATCGGCATCGTCCACATGCAGAGCAAGCATTGTCAACTGCGGGTCGTTTTTGCCGTGTTCGTACCAGGCGGCGGTCACGGAGTTCCAGTATTCGTCGAGCTTCGCCTTGTCTTCGCGAACTTCCAGCTTGCCGGAGAGGCAGGCATGGTAATCATGGTCCTTCCCCACGACGCAGAAATGCGCGCGGCCGCCCGACTTCAGAGCCTGCACGATGTGCGCATCCTTCTTTGTGAAGAACCAGATGGTATTTGTCTTTGGATCCGCATGCGGAGCCATGGGCTGCATGTTGCTGTGGAGGCCTTCCAGGCCGAGCATGCCGGCATGCACGGAATTAATTTCGTCCCACAACTGACGGGCGGGTGCTTCGCGTGCTTCACTCAGACTGACCATGAAATTGGCTCCTTCATATTTCTCGTTATCTTTTACGATGATAGGGACAGGTTGCCCGCATCAGCGCTCACTACCAAAACGAAGAGAGTACATTTCTGTTCCCTAAAGCGTTGAGAGAAGAGTGGGCGCGTGGGCTTGAACAGCAGAGCCATCGCACTTATAAGCACCGCAATCCAAACAAACGATCCGATCAGGGGTGCCATGGCTGGCCATTCACAGTTCAAGAACATCATGCATCGCAAGGGAAAACAGGATTCGATTCGTTCGAAGATGTTTTCCAAGCTCGCGCGCGAAATTACCGTCGCTGCCAAATCCGGCCTGCCGGATGTGAGCATGAACGCGGCGCTGCGTCTGGCGGTTCAGAACGCCAAGGCGCAGTCGATGCCGAAGGACAACATCGACCGCGCCATCAAGAAGGCTTCGGGCGCGGATGCCGAGAACTACGATTACGTACGTTACGAAGGCTATGGCCCCGGCGGTACGGCTGTCATCGTCGAAGCACTGACCGATAACCGCAACCGCACGGCATCCAACGTTCGCTCGATCTTCACCAAGGCTGGTGGCGCGCTGGGCGAAACCGGCTCGGTTTCCTTCTCCTTCGATCGCGTTGGCGAAATTACCTACAAGGCCGCCGTTGGCGATGCCGACACCGTCATGGAAGCCGCTATCGAAGCCGGTGCCGACGATGTGGAAAGCAGCGAAGATGGCCACATCATCATTTGCGGTTTTGAAGCGATGAACGAAGTGTCCAAGGCTTTGGAAGCTGTTCTCGGTGAAGCTGACAGCGTCAAGTCCATCTGGAAGCCGCAGAACACGGTGCCGGTGGATGAAGAAAAGGCGCAATCGCTGATGAAGCTTATCGACAATCTCGAAGACGACGACGACGTCCAGAGCGTCTATTCCAACTTCGAAGTATCCGAAGAAATCATGGCCAGACTTTCGGCCTGATCGTCGTTCCGATCAAAGATAAAAAGCCCTCGGCAGCGATGTGCGAGGGCTTTTCTGTTTCAGGTATCGATCAAGCGGCTAGTCGCAAGCCGCCACGAACCTCTGCGAACACCTCGACCGAGCGCAGGCGTTTTTCGATGTCATGGACCGGCATGGAGACGATCAGCTCATCCGCACCGGTGTCCGACAGAAACTCTGCCAATTTTCGTTCGACCGTGGCGTGAGAACCGACCACGGCGTATCTGAGTGTATGGTCGACAGTCATGCGTTCCATATCGCTCCAGTGGCTGTCCATGCTTTCAACAGGTTTGGGGAACTGGGTGCGAATGTTTTTCCGCAGGTTGACGAATTGCAGTTGCGCCGAGGTGAAGAGATGTTGCGCCTCTTCATCGGTTTCTGCGCCAACGCCCATAACGCCCACCATGACATAGGGTTCTGCCAATGTGGCGGAAGGTTGGAAGCGCTCGCGGTAGATGGCGATGGCATCCATCAGCATATCGGGCGCAAAATGGGATGCGAAGGAATAGGGCAGTCCGAGAGCCGCCGCCAGATGCGCGCTGTAGACGCTCGAGCCGAGAAGCCAGATAGGCACATTGGAATTGATGCCCGGCACCGACAGGATAGCCTGATCCTGAATCGGCTCACCAAGATACTGTTGCAACTCGAGAATATCCTGCGGGAAACTTTCAGCCCCCGCATCCATATTGCGCCGCAACGCACGCGCTGTGCGCATGTCCGTTCCCGGCGCACGTCCAAGACCCAGGTCGACACGACCCGGCAACAACGCTGCCAGAGTACCGAACTGTTCCGCAATGACCAGCGGCGAATGATTGGGCAGCATGATGCCGCCGGAGCCGACGCGAATGCGCTTTGTGGCAGCACCAACATGGGCAATGACGAGAGCGGTTGCAGCGCTGGCGATGCCTGGCATGCCGTGGTGTTCGGCAAGCCAGATGCGCTCATAACCATTTTCTTCGGCCTTGATGGCCATCCGGCGCGAATTCTCGAGCGCCTTGCTCACGGTCTCACCCTCACCGATGGGGGAGAGATCGAGGATGGAAAAAGGGATCATCGGACGCTCCTGACGCGTTGATTTCATATGTTGGTCAAGATGTAAGTTTTACCGCACGATTTGCCAGAGCAGTCGCGGCGAATTGATCCAAGGATCAAAAAAACTGTTCCTGAACTGCGGCGTTTTGGCACACTGTCTTGCGGTTCCTGTGCCGCCTCCCAAATTCAGTGCAGCGGACCGGGCCCCTCTGACCAGATTATTTCATCTGGTGATGTCGGACCGCATCGAGCATGCTCGGTGCAGTCTGGCCAACCATCCAAACTCTCTGAGCACGCTCGATTTTTTTAGCCATGCGCATCAGCGCATCTTGCGAAAGAGAGTGTAAATTATGTGCAATCTATCTCGACGTTTATTATTGACCGTAGGTGCGGCAACCGCCGCTGCTGCCATTCCCGCCGTCACGCAAGCGCAGTCATCATCATTGCGACAGGCAACGCCTTTGACACCCGCGCCTGTGAAGGACGGTAAATCCGCGCTAACACCAGATGGTGCGCTCAAGCTTCTCAAGGAAGGCAATGAGGCATTCCTGCGCGATGAGTTGGTCTTTGCTGATCGCAACGAAGCGCGGCGGCTTGAGCTTGCCAAAGGACAGGCGCCATTTTGCGCCTATGTTTCCTGCTCGGATAGCCGAGTGCCGCCCGAACTTCTGTTTGGACGCGGATTGGGCGAACTCTTCATCATTCGTAACGCCGGCAATACGGTCGACACCGTCGCCATGGGGTCGATCGAATATGCCGTCGCCGTCCTCGGTGTCCCGCTTGTGGTCGTAATGGGCCATGAAAGCTGCGGTGCGGTGAAGGCGGCCATGTCTGTCGTTGAGAAAAACGCCCGTTTCCCCGGGCAGATCGACAATATGATCGAGCCGATCATTCCCGCTGTGCTGGAAGCACGCGGGCAGGCGGGTGACGCGACGGAAAACGCCGTCAAACAGAATGTGCGGCGCGTTGTGCGGACATTGAGAGAGGAAAGCGATCCGCTGCTGTTGAAGCCTTTGGCAGACGGCAAGATCAAGATCGTCGGCGCTTATTACCACCTCGATACGGGTGCAGTCGATTTCTTCGACACGATGTAAGACGATGCGGGGAGCGGCGGTGCGCCGCCGCTCCTCTCAAATCACTTGATGGATGTTGTCGTTTTGTTCACTTATCGCTGGCAGGTTTTGCGCTGTGAGGATAGGGTGACATATGCAAAATGCGATTCGAATTATCGGGATTGATCCTGGGCTGCGGCGAATGGGCTGGGGTGTCATTGAAACACTCGGCAACAGCCTGCGTTTCGTGGCGTCCGGCACCGTGACATCAGATGGTGACATGGATCTCGCATCCCGCCTTTGCCAGCTGCATGATGGCCTTGCAGAGATCGTTCATTCCCACCAACCCCATGAGGCGGCTGTCGAGCAGACCTTCGTCAACAAGGACGCGGTTGCCACCCTGAAGCTGGGGCAGGCACGTGGCATCGCCATGCTGGTTCCGGCACGAGCCGGATTGCCGGTTGCGGAATATGCGCCGAATGCGGTGAAAAAAGCCGTGATCGGTGTCGGCCACGGTGACAAGCAGCAGATTCACATGATGCTGAAAATTCTGATGCCCAAAGCCGAATTCAAGGGCAATGATGCGGCGGACGCGCTCGCCATCGCCATTTGCCACGCTCACAATCGGGTCAGTGAGCGCATGCGGCGCGTTCTGGCTGCCAGCTAATCTTTTATTCATCGGACGGGCATCGACATGATCGGAAAACTCAAAGGCACAATCGACGAAATCGGCGACGACCATGTGGTTGTTGATGTGCACGGCGTTTGTTACGTCGCCTATTGTTCGACACGTACCCTGTCACGCCTCGGCTCTGCCGGCGAAGCCGTGGTTCTCTTCATCGAAACCTATGTCCGTGAAGATCAAATCAGGCTTTTCGGTTTTATCAGTGCGCTGGAACGGGAATGGTTCAATCTGCTGCAGAGCGTTCAGGGCGTTGGTGCCAAGGTTGCGCTGGCCGTGCTGTCGACGCTGACGCCATCAGAGCTTGCCAATGCCATTGCGCTACAGGACAAGGTGGTCGTGTCGCGTGCCCCCGGTGTCGGGCCGAAAGTGGCGGTGCGTATCGTCACTGAGCTTCGCAACAAGGCTCCCGCTTTTGCAGGCGAGGCATCCGCCTCCATTGGTTTCAAGCAGGAGCTGAGCGAAGGTGTCGCATCCGCGCCGGTGGCCGACGCCGTCTCAGCACTCACCAATCTCGGCTACTCGCGCGATCAGGCCGCCAATGCCGTGGCCGCCGCGCTGAAGAATGGCGGCGAGGGTGGCGACAGTGCCAAGCTGATCCGCTTGGGGTTGAAAGAGCTTTCGCGGTAAAAGTCCATTTGGTGTTTTGTTGGAAGAATGGTAATATTTCTTACAAATTAGATTTTGATGGAGGATTTTGTTTTGGGATGGGAATTGACGCTTTCGTCCAAAGGGCAAGTAACGCTTCCAAAAGACATGCGCGAGGCTTTAAACCTCCGCGCTGGTGATCAGATCGTTTACACCGTGATCGACGGAGAGGTGGTTTTGACGCCTAAAAACGTTGATTTCAACGATCTCGCAGGGCTGTTGGGCAAACCTCCAAGAGGTCGTTCAACATTGGAAGAGATCGATGAAGCCGTTTTAAATGCCGCTGGCCATAATGTTGTCGATACGGATGATGAAAGCTCGGAAGCTGCTGCATGAACATGTTTGGTCTGGACACGAATGTTGTGCTGAGACTTTTCGTAGACGATGATCCAAAGCAACGGCAGGCAGCGCTGCGGTTTGGTTCGGAAATAGGGCGTAGCCACACCGTATTCGTCACCCTCATAACGCTCATTGAACTCGATTGGGCGCTACGGTCCAATTACGGCTTTGATCGAAGGCAAGTTGTGGTCGCGATCCGGAAGCTTCTGCATACACGCGGGCTTTTCGTGGAAGGTCACGATATTGTGGTCAAGGCATTGCGTTTCGTTGAGAAGAACAATGCAGATTTCGCGGATGCGTTGATTGCATGCCGGTCCCAAAGCGAAGAGTGCGCGGTGACCTATACATTCGATCAGAAAGCGGCGCGTAAAATACCTGGAATGGAACTGCTGACATGAGTGACGCGGCACGGCTGATTTCTTCGGAAAAGCGCGGCGAGGATATCGACACCACGCTGCGCCCGCAGACGCTGGATGATTTTACCGGGCAGGCGGAAGCGCGCGCGAACCTGAAAATCTTCATCGAAGCGGCGAAGAACCGCGGCGAGGCGTTGGACCATGTGCTGTTTGTTGGCCCTCCCGGTCTCGGCAAGACGACGCTGGCGCAGATCATGGCCAAAGAACTGGGCGTCAATTTCAAGTCTACCTCCGGCCCCGTCATTGCCAAGGCGGGCGATCTGGCGGCGCTTTTGACCAATCTCGAAGAGCGCGACGTGCTGTTCATCGATGAAATCCACCGTCTGAGCCCTGCTGTAGAGGAAATTCTCTACCCGGCGATGGAGGATTTTCAGCTCGACCTTATCATCGGCGAAGGGCCGGCGGCGCGTTCGGTGAAGATCGATCTGTCGAAATTCACGCTGGTGGCGGCCACGACGCGGCTTGGGCTTTTGACCAACCCGTTGCGAGACCGTTTCGGCATTCCTGTTCGCCTGTCTTTCTACACCGTCGAAGAGCTTGAACTGATCGTGCGGCGTGGTGCGCGCATCATGGGATTGCCGATGACGGAAGAGGGTGCGCGTGAAATCGCCCGCCGTTCGCGTGGCACTCCGCGCATCGCCGGGCGGCTATTGCGCCGGGTGCGTGATTTTGCCGAGGTGGCAAGGGCCGAATCCGTGACACGCCAGATTGCCGATGAGGCGCTGACGCGCCTGCTGGTCGACAATATGGGCCTCGACCAACTCGACATGCGGTATTTGACCATGATTGCCGTCAATTTTGGCGGTGGGCCGGTGGGGATCGAAACCATTGCCGCTGGCTTGTCCGAACCACGCGATGCCATCGAAGATATCATCGAGCCTTATATGATCCAGCAGGGCTTCATCCAGCGCACGCCACGTGGCCGTATTTTGACCGCAACCGCGTGGAAGCATCTCGGCATGCAGCCACCAAAGGATCTGGAAGCGGCGCAGTTCCGCATGACGCTCGAGGACGATTGATCTTGATTACCCGTCGCGCTTTGCTGAAGACGGCCGCCACGATGGCGGCGGGTCTTGTTTCTTTGGGCGCTTATGCGGGCGGTATCGAACCCCTGGCGCGACTCTCTACCACACGCTACCGCATCACTCCGCCGGGCTGGCCCGCAGGTCAGCGTTTGCGATTCGTGGCGCTGGCGGATTTTCACGCTTGCGAACCGTGGATGCCCGCCGAGCGGATCGCCAAAATTTGCGATTATGCCAATACATTGGGTGGCGATATCATTCTGTTGCTGGGCGACTACATGTCGGGCATGAAGCTGGTGACGGGCGTCGTTCCCCCCGAGGACTGGGCGCGTGCGCTCTCCGGATTGAAAGCAACCTACGGCGTTCATGCCATCTGCGGAAATCACGACTGGTGGCAGGACTCTGAGGCCCAACGGCTGAGGCTGAAAGAGACCGTGGCGCATCGCGCGTTGAGGGCGGTCGGTATTCACGTGCATTCCAACGACGCCGTGAAAAGCGGGTCTGCCGAGCAGCCATTCTGGATTGCCGGGCTGGAAGACCAGTGGGCGTATCTTCAAAGGCGTCGAAGGACGGGGCTCGATGATCTGGGCGGAACGCTTGCGCAGGTCACGGATGACGCGCCAGTCATCTTGCTGGCGCACGAGCCTGACATTTTCACGTCGGTTCCTGACCGTGTTGCTCTGACGCTTTCGGGCCATACCCATGGTGGACAGGTGAACCTTTTCGGCTGGCGACCCGCTGTGCCCTCCCGTTACGGTGAGCGCTTCGCCTATGGACACGTGGTGGAAGACAACCGCAACCTCATCGTATCCGGTGGTCTTGGCTGTTCCATTGCCCCTGTCCGCTTCATGTCCCCGCCGGAGGTGGTCGTCATCGAACTGGGTTGAGGCAGCCGGAACCATCCGTGCTGCCCATCATTTCCGTTCTTTACGAGGAGCGAGCAATGACCAAATTTCGCAAGGGTGCCAAGGTCCAGTGGAAATGGGGAACGGGTAAGGGCGAGGGCAAGGTAGCCGAAAGCTTTACCGAAGACGTCGAACGCAAAATCGAAGGTTCTGTCATAAAACGTAAGGCGAGTGCGGAAGAGCCAGCCTATCTGATTGAACAGGAAGATGGTGGGCGGGTTTTGAAAAGCCATTCGGAACTGGAAAAGGCTGACTGACGCGACAGCCAGTTCAACGCGGAGACATTGCGATGACCTATGACGCTTGCCGCGTGTTCAAAAAGCTGGCGCGTAACAATCTCCTAGCAAATCTCAGGCTGCACACGACTTGCCTTCTGCTTTCCCCAGAAGAGCTTGTAGAGCATCGCACGAGCTTCTTCCCGACGATACGTGCGACGTTGAACCATATCTATTGCGTCGATCTGTTTTATGTCGATGCGCTTAAAGGCGGCACATTGGGATATGCCGCTTTTGCGTTGGATGAGCCCTACGCCGACATGGATGCTCTGCGCGATGCGCAGGCCAAGCTGGATACCGAGCTTGTCGCATTCGTTGACGGGCTAACAGTCGACCGGCTTTCTGCCGATGTCCAAGTGCATCGTGCGGAGCGGGTTCAGATCGATCGTAGCGACGATCTTCTGACGCATCTTTTTCAGCACCAGACCCACCATCGCGGTCAGGTGCATGCAATGCTGTCTGGAACCTCCGTCAAACCGCCGCAACTGGACGAATTTATCGTCGGTGACGATGCGGGGGTTCGCAAAGCGGAGTTGGACACGCTAGGTTGGTCAGAACGTGACCTCATGTTTCCGAAAGAAAAAACGCATGACTGAAGACACCCGCATTCGCATGAAATTTAAACCCAAGCGTATTTTCCAGATGCGCGTGGCGGGGATCGCGTTTCGCGATGGGCATGTTCTGGTGCACCGAGCCACGCATGAGAAATTCTGGAGCTTTCCCGGTGGTCGCGCCGAAATGGGTGAGCAATCACAGGAAACGCTGGCGCGGGAAATGGTGGAAGAACTCGGCGTCGAGGCCAAGGTGGGTCGACTGCTCTGGGTGGTCGAGAACTTCTTTCATTATGAGGGCAAAGATTGGCACGAGCTTGGTTTTTACTACCTCATGGAGTTGCCCCAAACTTTTCCTTTCCACGAAGAAAACATCGTCCACCGTATGCAGGATGGCAAACATCCGCTGGAATTCCGGTGGGCAAGAGCGACCACCGAATCCTTGACGCAACTAGACATTCCGCCCTATTTCATCGCCGGACAGATTGAAAACCTCCCTGCTTCCGTTCAGCATGTTGTTTGGGACGACCGTAATTTGGACGATAAATAGGGGCCATCTCGTCCCTCACTCCTGTGCTCGTCACAGGAATCCAGCCAGTCCAAATCCTTGGGCTGAAACGAGTCTCTCCGCCGCGCAGACGCGCGTCGACCGGATTCCTGTGACAAGCACAGGAATGAGGGAGGTGGTTTTACCGCCGCGTCTCAAGCAGAAAAATTTTCCAAGGACCTTCGTATGTCTGACCTAACCGTATCCCTCTCCGGCGAACTCATCGAACACGGTCACCGCCTGATCCAGCGTGTCTATTACGAAGATACCGACTTTTCCGGTCTCGTTTATCACGCGCGCTACCTGCATTTCCTCGAGCGTGGTCGCACGGATTACCTGCGTTGCCTCGGCTGCGAACAGAGCGCGTTGTTGACGGCGGATGAGGAGGGGCTTGTGTTCGTTGTTCACCGCATGGAAATCGATTTCAAGGCACCCGCGCGGATGGATGATGTGTTGACCATTACGACGCTCACCGAAAAAGCCGGTGGGGCGAAGATGGTGCTCAACCAGGAAATCCGGCGTGGCGAAACACTTTTGATTGTCGCGAAAGTGATTATTGCTGTCATCAACGCCAAGGGAAGACCGCGGCGTTTGCCCGATACGATTGCGGAGAAATTTCTGAAGTAAGAATTCAGGAATATGCGGTTGCTGTTTGAAGTGTCGATTTCGTAACACTCTCTTAACCATAATGTAGTCTTACTTAACCATTCGGTATTTGTGCGCCGCACGCCTTCCTTTTACCAAATTTACGGTCAAGGAAGGCTGAATGGTAATATCGGGGCACGGCTCAAGGGGTTTTCGGCAGTGGCCGCAGGACTTCAAACGTTGATGCGCGTTTAAATCGCCCGGTCACGTACCGGGCGTTTGGATTCGGGGATTGGATTTTTATGGAACAGGCAGGTTTGGCCGCGGCAACGCACGACGTAAGTCTTTGGGCGCTGTTCATGCAGGCGGGTCTCATCGTCAAGCTGGTTATGATCGGCCTCATCGCCGCCTCTGTCTGGACGTGGGCCATCGTCATCGACAAATACGTGTCCTTCGGTAAGGCAAAGCGCCAGTTCGATCAGTTCGAGCAGGTGTTCTGGTCCGGCCAGTCGCTTGAAGAGCTGTACCGGACGCTGGCCGAGCGGCAGAACACGGGCCTTGCGGCCATCTTCGTGGCTGCGATGCGCGAATGGAAGAAATCCTTCGAGCGCGGTGCACGGTCTCCCATCGGTCTTCAGATGCGTATCGACCGGGCGATGGATGTGACCATGGCGCGTGAAGGCGAAACTTTCGAGGCGCGTCTCGGTTCGCTGGCGACCATCGGTTCTGCGGGTCCGTTCATCGGTCTGTTCGGTACGGTTATCGGTATCATGACCTCGTTCCAGGCGATTGCCGGTTCCAAGTCCACCAACCTTGCGGTTGTGGCACCTGGTATCGCCGAAGCGCTTCTGGCGACGGCCATTGGTCTCGTTGCCGCTATTCCGGCGGTTATCGCTTACAACAAATTCACAGGCGATGCAGGCAAGCTCTCTGCGCGCATGGAAGGTTTTGCGGATGAGTTCTCCGCCATCCTTTCGCGCCAGATCGATGAGAAGCTGCAGACCCGTCAGGCCGCGCAGTAAGCGCGCACCCGAGCGAGTGGAGTAACACAATGGGAATGTCAGCAGGCGGTGGCGGCGGTGGGTCCGGTGGACGCCGTGGCCGAGGTCGGGGGCGCCGCAAGGGTGGCGCGATCAGTGAAATCAACGTGACGCCCCTCGTGGACGTCATGCTGGTGCTGCTCATCATCTTCATGGTGGCGGCACCGATGATGACGGTCGGCGTGCCTGTCGATCTGCCGCAGACATCTGCGAATGCGCTGAATTCCGATACGCAGCCGATTACGATTTCGGTCAATGCTGACGGCGTGATCCATTTGCAGGAAACACCGATCCAGGCGGCGGAAGTTGCCGACAAGCTGCAGGCGATTTCGACCACCGGCTACAATGAGCGGATTTTCGTGCGCGCGGACTCGGTTGCCGCCTACGGCATTGTGGCCGATGTCATGGCGCGTATTCAGGCAGCGGGCTTCAAGAATATCGGCCTCGTAACGCAACAGAAACAGGACAATTGATCTAAGCATGAAGGGCAGCGTCACCACATCTGCGATCGTGCACGCCTCGCTGCTGGCCTTTGCCCTCGTGTCTCTGGGCTCGCCAGCACCGCTCGAGGTGTCTCAGGCTGAGTCGATGCCTGTGGATCTCGTATCCGTGGAAGAGATGACGCAGATCCAGCAGGGCGACAAGAACGCGCCCAAGGCTGAGAAGTCTGCACCTGTCCCGACGACCCGCCCGGATATCATTCCCAATGCCCAGAACATGGGCAACAACACCGCTGATCTAGACGCACCGCCGACACCAACGGAAAAACCCAACAACAACGATAGTGCCGCTGCCCCGCCCAAGCAGGAGAAGCCGGCACCTGTGGTCGATACCAAGCCAAACGATGTAAAAGACATCGTCAAGGAAGAGACGTCTGCGCCGAAGCCGCAGGAAACGGCGTCGCTTCCCATTCCCAAGCCCGAAATAGCAACGCCGCCAACACCGACACAGCCGCCAGCGCAGCAACAGGCGCAGGAGCCTCCGCCGCAAAATCAGGAGCCTGCCGAAATTCCCGTGCCGCCAAATGTGCCGCGCCCAAATTCACGCCCGCAGCCGCCTGAGCCGAAGCCGGAGCCGCCGAAGCAGGCCGAACAAAAGCCAGCCGAGCAGAAACCTGCTGAAAAACCGGCTGAAAAGAAGCCCGAGCAGGCAAAGTCGAACGAGAAGCCAACCGACAAGAAACCGGCTGATCGCAAGCAGGAAACCGCCAAGTCTGCCGCGTCGCAGGCCAGCGAGTTCAATGCCGACGAAATTTCTGCATTGCTGAACAAGCAGGCTCCGTCTGGCGGTGGCGCGAAACGCTCCACCGAGACGGCATCGCTGGGTGGCAAGAAGACGATTGGCACTGGCTTGAGTGCCAGTGAAATCGACAGTGTCAGAGGCCAGATTCAGAACAATTGGGCCATGGCATCCGGCTTGACCGGCGTTGCCGAGGTGCGGGTGGTGGTTCGCGTGTCTCTCGACCAGTCCGGCAACATCGTCGGCCAGCCGGAAGTTACTGCGACAGGCGGACCCGAGGGGACGCGCCGTGCCGTTGAAGGCAGCGCGCGCCGTGCGATCTTCAGGTCTGCGCCGCTGAAAAATCTGCCAGTTGAAAAATACGATGGCGAAAGGGGATGGAACACCTTGGTCCTGAACTTCGACCCATCTGAGTTTGCGCTTTAAACCGACAGTTTTGGG
Organism: Agrobacterium rosae; assembly: GCF_002915175.1. Lineage (GTDB taxonomy): Bacteria > Pseudomonadota > Alphaproteobacteria > Rhizobiales > Rhizobiaceae > Agrobacterium > Agrobacterium rosae. Next base: position 304,726 of record NZ_NXEJ01000002.1, read on the forward strand.
ACCGATGAAAAGACCAATGCCCAACTCGATGTCCAATTTTTGTATGAAGCTGAAAGGCTTGTCTCAATGATCAAGTTCTCTCTCCTGCGTGCGGTGATGGTTGCCTCCGGCATGCTGTTTTCGTTCGTTGCGGTCACACCGGCCAGTGCTGAAGTTCAAATCAACATCAACAAGGGCAACGTTCAGCCGTTGCCGATCGCGGTTACCGATTTCATGTCGGGTGACGGCATTGGCGCGCAGGTCTCGCAGGTTATCGCAGCCGACCTTCAGCGGTCCGGCCTGTTTGCCCCGGTCAACAAAAACGCCTTCATCGAAAAGATCAGCAATCCGGATCAGCAGCCGCGATTCGAAGACTGGAAGGTCATCAACGCACAGGCCCTGGTGACGGGTCGCGTGACGAAGGAGGCCGATGGCCGCCTGCGCGCCGAGTTCCGCCTTTGGGACACGTTTGCAGGCCAGCAGATGACCGGTCAGCAGTTTTTTACCCAGCCGGAAAACTGGCGTCGTGTTGCCCATATCATCGCCGACGCGATCTATGAGCGCGTGACGGGTGAAAAGGGTTACTTCGATACCCGCGTCGTTTTCGTTTCCGAGAGCGGACCGAAGACAGACCGCAAGCGCGCTCTGTCGATCATGGACCAGGACGGTTTCAACGTTCGCAACCTGACCAACACCAAAGACCTCGTTCTGACGCCGCGTTTCTCGCCCAGCCGTCAGGAAGTCACCTACATGTCGTTCGAGGGTCAGCAGCCGCGCGTTTACCTGTTGCAGCTGGAAACCGGACAGCGTGAAGTCGTCGGCAACTTCCCCGGCATGACGTTTTCGCCGCGCTTTTCGCCAGATGGCCAGAAGGTCATCATGAGCCTTCAGCAGGAAGGCAACGCCAATATCTACACCATGGACCTGCGGTCCCGCACGACAACGCGCCTGACCAATACGGGTGCCATCGATACGGCACCGTCCTATGCACCGGATGGTCAGCGTATCGCCTTTGAAAGTGACCGTGGTGGCCGTCAGCAGATTTATGTCATGAATGCCGATGGCTCCGGCCAGACGCGTGTCTCCTTCGGTGATGGTTCCTATTCCACCCCGGTCTGGTCTCCACGCGGCGATCTCATTGCTTTCACCAAGCAGTCCGGTGGTAAATTCTCCATCGGCGTGATGAAGCCGGATGGTTCGGGCGAGCGTATCTTGACCACGGGCTTCCACAATGAAGGCCCGACATGGGCACCGAACGGTCGCGTGATCATGTTCTTCCGTCAGAATGCGGGTGCGGGCGGTCCTCAGCTCTACTCCATCGACCTGACGGGTTATAACGAGCAGTTGATCAAGACGCCGACATTTGCGTCGGACCCGGCCTGGTCGCCGCTGCTGGACTAATTCAACCATTGTGGCGGCACTGCGGGAGCAGTTGCCGTCATAGACTACGCATGCCCTTACCAGGAACTGCTCTGCTTTCTGCCGCCATGTGTTGCGGAGGCGCGAAAAATCAGGCATTTCCTTTTTGTTAACCATAATTGTTTGGGGGCAATTAACTGCATTCGGTTATTGTCTGGCAACGTTACTGAATTCTAAGGAGAGACCGGCAATGAGCCGTACAAACACTTCGGCACTCGGCCCGATGCAGAGAATTGCCCGCAACCCGGCCATGATCGCTCTGACGCTAGCGCTTGCGCTGGCCGGTTGCGCCAACAAGAAGAACATGCCCAACAGTGCTGGCGAACTTGGCCTTGGTGGCGGCGCAGGCTCTGCAACGCCGGGCTCTGCCCAGGACTTCACCGTTAACGTCGGCGACCGTATCTTCTTCGATACCGACAGCACATCCATCCGCGCCGATGCACAGCAGACCCTGCAGCGTCAGGCACAGTGGCTTGCTCGTTATCCAAACTACGCAATCACCGTTGAAGGCCACGCCGATGAGCGCGGCACACGCGAGTATAACTTGGCTCTGGGTGCACGTCGTGCCGCTTCGACCAAGCAGTTCCTGGCATCGCAGGGTGTTCCTGCAAACCGCATGAAGACCATTTCCTACGGTAAGGAACGTCCGGTTGCTGTTTGCGACGACATCTCCTGCTGGTCGCAGAACCGTCGCGCTGTCACGGTTCTCGGTGGCGCAGGCATGTAATTGCCTCGCACGGATGTGATGACGATTGAAAGGCGGTCTTCGGGCCGCCTTTTGTTTTTTCCATAGTTTGGCCGAAGTTAAGTTGCTTTTTTACGCCAAATGGAAAAAATCCGGTTTTGCGTCGTTGGGGCGCAAATCAACCAGACAGGACGCAACATGAAGAAACTTGTGGTGGCGGGTATGCTGGGGCTTGCAGCCTGCACCGGTTTGAGCGGCACTGCCGTTTCAGGACCGCTGTTCGGGTGGGGTGGGGGCTCCGGTACGGTCAATTCGCAACAGGCACCGGTGGTGAATGTTCAGGCGAACGATACTTACCGTGTACAGCAATTGGAAGAACAGCTTCGTCAGCTGAACGGTCGTATCGAGGAAATGAGTTTCCAACTGCTGCAAATGCAGGAAACGATCCGCAAGGCGCAGGAAGACAACGAGTTCCGTTTCCAGGAACTTGAAGGCGGCAAGCCTGCTGCGCCGACTGCACCGAAGAAGAAGACCGAAGCCGATATTCCATCTGCAGGTCGCCAGGATGACGTCGCAACCATCATTGAAACGCCTCCGCAGGGCGGCGCTTCAATGGGTGGCGCGCCTGGTGCGGGCCAGACGGCAACAGGTCCACGGACGAATGCCGCGCCGGGTGAGACGACGCTCGGCTCTATCGAGCTCGACCAGCGCGGCATGCCGATTGGCGGTTCGCTGAACAGCAACGCGCAGAATTCTGCGGGTGCTCTTCCCGGTGTCGAAACCGGTCGCTCGTCCAGCCCCGATCCGGTCAACACGGCGGCTTTGACCAGTGAGAACGATATCTACCAGGCGGCCTACAGCCACGTTCTGTCGGGTGACTACAAGGCGGCGGAAAAGGGTTTCGATCAATATATTCAGAGCTACCCGAAGGGCGCAAAAGCAGCTGATGCGAATTTCTGGCTGGGTGAGGCGCAATATAGCCAAGGCAAGTTCACCGATTCTGCCAAGACGTTCCTCAATGCTCACCAGACCTACAGCAAGTCGCCAAAGGCACCGGAAATGCTGCTGAAGCTCGGCATGTCCTTGGCTGCGCTCGACAACAAGGAAACCGCCTGCGCGACACTTCGCGAAGTGCCAAAGCGTTATCCCAGCGCCTCCAAGACCGTTCTCGGCAAAGTCACGAGCGAACAGAAACGCCTGAGCTGCTGAGCAGGTGTTGGCCGGTGATGACGATCTGTCGTTTCCCGTAGAGCCGATTGCGCCCCTTGAGGCGGCACGGCTGTTCATCGAAAAAATTTCAAACCCCGCCCGTATTCTCGTTGCCGTTTCTGGCGGCAGCGATTCGACCGGCTTATTGCTTGCGCTGCATCGGGCATTGACCGAGATGAGCAGGCGCGAGATCTCGCTGCACGCCGTGACGATAGACCATGCACTCCGATCCGGTTCCTCCGATGAGGCGAGGGGAGTTGCAGCGCTTTGCGCGCGGCATGACATTCCCCACCACATCCGTCGATGGGATGGTGAGAAGCCCGCAACCGGAATTTCCGCCGCCGCCCGGCTTGCACGATATGATCTGATAGGCGAAGTGGTGGCCGACATTGGCGCAGACGTAATTGCCCTCGGCCATACGCTTGGCGATCAGCAGGAAACCATAGCCATGCGCGTTGCGCGGAGCGAGCGGCCGGACAATCTCGGCCTTGCCGGGATGGCGGACGCTGTTCTCTACGCCGGTCGCCACTGGATCGTACGACCGCTTCTGTCCTCCACGCGTGAGGATATTCGCAACTTCTTGAGTGGGCAGGGCCAATCCTGGTACGACGACCCCAGCAATGAAGATGCTAAATACGAGCGGGTGCGTATGCGTAACCTGTTGCCGGAGCCGCAAGGTAAGTTGATTGATCGATCAATCAACAGATCGGCGCTGTCGTCGTCTTCGGCGCAATGGCTTGGACAACAAGCGGAATCTTATCTTGACTGCCTGATCAAGATAAACGCCGCTGGTCTCCAGCACGACGCGACCATTCTCCGATACGCGCTGTCGGCGCTGGCGAGTGTCATCGGCGGTCGGCGGTTTGCGATGGCGGCAGACAGCATGGACAGGGTCTTGGCATTCGTGACCAAGGGTGAGCCGGGGCGGGTAACGGCGAGCCGCGTCGTGTTTGATCTGCGCAAGGATGCACTTTATCTGACGCGAGAAAACCGGGGCATACCATCCTTGGCGGTTGCCGCGGGTGCCACCGCCCTGTGGGATGAGCGGTTTGAGATAACGAATCGGTCAACTCGCACCCTGATGATTGGCGGCAGAGGCGCACGAATGGCGGTTGATCTGCCGTCCTCCATTCCAAAAGGCGTTGCGAAGCGGGTGATGCAGACAAGGCCGGCTACCGAGGTTGAGGGTGACCAAAGTCCTGCGTTGGAGGCGGGCGACGTCGTCATCCGACCGCTGCTCGCGCCTTACGATCTGTTTTTGCCGCGGTTCGATCTTGAATTGGCGAACGTGATTGCCCGCCTTATCGGTCGTTCTCCGTACCCGCAGCCTCCGGTTTAGCGCAACTTGCGCTTTTCAAACGGATTTTCTCAGAGTTTTTACCTCAAATCGCATCTGATGCACCCGCCTGCCTTGGCAAGGGCGACTGTCCTCCTTATGTTAGGGTCAACATAATGGCGGGCGCGCATTTGCCCGTTGGAGTTCGGGGAGTTCGATGAACCCAAATTTTAGAAATTTCGCCTTGTGGGCAGTGATTGCTCTGTTGTTGATCGCATTGTTCAGCATGTTCCAGACGTCACCGTCACAATCGGCTTCGCGAGAGATTCCGTATTCGCAATTCCTGCGCGATGTTGATTCCGGGCGTGTTCGTGACGTCACCGTTACCGGCAACCGGGTTCTCGGCACCTATAGCGACGGCGGCACTGCCTTTCAGACCTATTCGCCCGTGATCGATGATTCGCTGATGACTCGTCTTCAGAGCAAGAACGTCACCATCGTGGCGCGGCCTGAGAGCGACGGTTCGTCCGGCTTCCTGAGCTATCTCGGTACGTTGCTGCCGATGTTCCTCATTCTGGGTGTCTGGTTGTTCTTCATGCGCCAGATGCAGGGTGGTTCGCGTGGCGCAATGGGCTTCGGCAAGTCCAAGGCCAAGCTGCTAACGGAAGCACATGGCCGTATCACCTTTGAAGATGTTGCTGGCGTCGATGAGGCCAAGCAGGATCTGGAAGAAATCGTGGAATTCCTGCGTGACCCGCAGAAGTTCCAGCGCCTTGGCGGCAAGATTCCCCGCGGCGTTCTGCTCGTTGGCCCTCCCGGTACGGGTAAGACCCTGCTGGCTCGCTCCGTCGCCGGTGAAGCAAACGTTCCGTTCTTCACGATTTCCGGTTCTGACTTCGTTGAAATGTTTGTCGGCGTCGGCGCAAGCCGCGTGCGTGACATGTTCGAACAGGCCAAGAAAAACGCACCTTGCATCATCTTCATCGATGAAATCGACGCTGTCGGTCGCCACCGTGGTGCCGGTCTTGGCGGCGGTAACGATGAGCGCGAACAGACGCTGAACCAGTTGCTGGTCGAGATGGACGGCTTTGAGGCCAATGAGGGCATCATTCTCATTGCCGCGACCAACCGTCCTGACGTGCTTGACCCGGCTCTTCTGCGTCCAGGCCGTTTCGACCGTCAGGTCGTCGTGCCAAACCCTGATATCGTCGGTCGTGAACGTATCTTGAAGGTTCATGCCCGCAACGTACCATTGGCACCGAATGTCGATCTCAAGGTTTTGGCTCGCGGTACACCCGGTTTCTCCGGTGCTGATCTGGCCAACCTCGTCAATGAAGCTGCTCTTATGGCTGCCCGTCGCAACAAGCGTGTGGTGACGATGGCGGAATTCGAAGACGCCAAGGACAAGATCATGATGGGTGCCGAGCGTCGCTCGTCCGCCATGACCGAAGCCGAGAAGAAGCTGACGGCTTACCATGAAGCCGGTCACGCAATCACGGCACTGAAAGTTCCGGTTGCCGATCCGCTGCACAAGGCTACTATCATTCCGCGTGGTCGTGCGCTGGGCATGGTCATGCAGTTGCCGGAAGGCGACCGCTATTCCATGAGCTACAAATGGATGGTGTCTCGTCTCGTCATTATGATGGGTGGCCGTGTGGCTGAAGAGCTGACCTTCGGCAAGGAAAACATCACCTCCGGCGCATCGTCTGATATCGAGCAGGCAACGAAACTTGCCCGTGCGATGGTCACGCAATGGGGCTTCTCCGACGCGCTTGGTCAGGTTTCCTATGGTGAAAACCAGCAGGAAGTGTTCCTTGGTCATTCCGTTTCGCAGTCCAAGAATGTTTCCGAGGCAACGGCCCAGACCATCGATACCGAAGTGCGTCGTTTGATCGATGAAGCCTATACTGAAGCGCGTCGTATTCTGACGGACAATCACGATGGTTTTGTTGCCATTGCCGAAGGTCTTCTGGAATATGAAACGCTCTCTGGCGAAGAGATCAAGGCGCTGATCCGCGGTGAAAAGCCATCGCGCGATCTGGGCGACGATTCGCCAGGCCGTGGTTCCGCAGTTCCAAAAACCGGAACGAAGAAAGATGGTCCGACTGAAGCCAAGAGCGACGGTGAGACCAAGGGCGATGGAGAAGCCGAAGGTGGCATGGAGCCGCAACCGCGCTGATTTTCTGAACCCGTTTTGATAACAAGGCCGTCCGTTTTGCGGGCGGCCTTTTTCGTTGTTCACAGACCTCTTCTTCAGTTGGGGAGGGTTGGTAACAACATATATTGGGTTTTAGCGGTAATTGACGTGTTGTTTTGCAGCTTTTATGGCATCTAGCCAGAAAGGCCATGGCGCGCATTGAAGGCGCTTGCCATGCACGGGGCAAATTCTGGAGTTCAAATGACACGTCGCTATTTCGGAACCGATGGTATTCGCGGGCAATCCAACGTCTTTCCGATGACGCCTGATCTGGCGATGCGTGTGGGTATCGCCGTCGGTACGATCTTCCGCCGCGGCAACCACCGCCATCGTGTCGTCATCGGTAAAGATACGCGCCTGTCGGGTTATATGCTGGAAAATGCGCTGGTCGCCGGTTTTACCGCAGCTGGCCTCGATGTGTTCCTGTTGGGACCCATTCCAACACCTGCCGTCGCCATGCTGACGCGCTCCCTGCGCGCCGATATCGGCGTGATGATTTCGGCCTCGCACAACCCGTTCGCCGATAACGGCATCAAGCTTTTCGGTCCGGATGGATACAAGCTTTCCGACGAGTTGGAGCTTGAGATCGAAGATCTGCTCGACAAGGATATCTACTCACAGCTGGCGAAGCCGCATGAAATCGGACGCGCCAAGCGTGTGGATGGTGATATCTATCGCTATATCGAGTTCGTGAAGCGCACGCTGCCCCGCGACGTGACACTGAGCGGTCTCAGGATTGCGATCGATTGCGCCAATGGTGCCGCCTACAAGGTGGCTCCGGCAGCTCTATGGGAGCTGGGTGCCGAAGTCGTCACCATCGGCAATGAGCCAAACGGCACGAACATCAATTTTGAATGCGGCTCCACGCATCCAGAGACCCTGCAACGGAAAGTGCATGAAGTGCGGGCCGATATCGGCATTGCACTCGATGGCGACGCGGACCGGGTCATCATTGTCGACGAGTTGGGCCAGATCGTTGATGGCGACCAGTTGATGGCGACGATTGCCGCCAGTTGGGCGGATGACAAAATTCTGCGTGGCGGTGGTATCGTCGCGACAGTGATGTCGAATCTGGGTCTTGAACGCTTCCTCGGAGACCAGGGCTTGACGTTGGCGCGCACCAAGGTTGGTGACCGTTATGTGGTGGAGCATATGCGCAACCACGATTTCAACGTCGGTGGCGAGCAATCCGGCCATATCGTGCTGTCTGATTATGGCACCACGGGCGACGGGCTGGTTGCCGCACTCCAGGTTCTTGCCCGCGTAAAACGCTCCGGCCGTACGGTCAGCGAAGTCTGCCGCAAATTCGAGCCTGTTCCACAGTTGCTGAAGAATGTCCGCATCTCCGGCGGTAAGCCATTGGAAAACCCGGTGGTGAAGCAAGCCATTGCCGACGCAGAAAGCGCGCTGGCCAATAATGGCCGTCTGGTCATTCGTCCTTCGGGCACAGAGCCGCTGATCCGCGTGATGGCCGAAGGCGACGACAGCGCGCAGGTGGAGCGCATCGTTAACGAGTTGGTTGGCGTGATTTCCAGTGCGAGATCGGCAGCGTAAAAATCCGAGAGACCGGATGATCAGGGTCAGCGGTAACGCTGGCCCTTTTTATTATGCGTACAGCTTTACGCCATGCGGTAATAAGGCCGGTGAGCATCCGTCTCCGACGCCAGAAAGTCGAGGATGGCGTTTTCGGCCATCGGCCGTGAAAACAGATAGCCCTGCACCAAAGTCCCACCGAGATGGCTGATGACGGCGATCTCTTCTGCGGTTTCGACGCCTTCAACAATGGCATCGAGCCCCATTTCTCGGCTCAGCGTCAAAACGGATCGCACGATTTTTTCGCTGGCGGGGTTGTCCTGTATCTCGTGGACAAAGCTGTGGTCGATCTTGATCTTGGTCAGCGGCAAGGAGTGCAGACACGTCAGGCTGGAATATCCGGTGCCGAAATCATCCAGAGAAATGCCGCAGCCGATGTTTCTCAGCATTTCGACCGACTGCCTGGCTTGGCGCGTATCGTGAATGAAGGCTGTCTCGGTGATTTCCAGATCGACGCGGGAGGCATCGAAACCGCTTGTCTCGATGATGGCGATGATGACCATCACCGCTTCCGAACTGTTCAAATCCTGTGCGGAAAGATTGAAGGAGAGCCGGATGTCCTCCGGCCATTTGCGGGCAGCTTCCAGTGCTTTCTTGAGCAGGGGTCTCGTGAGGCTGCCAATGATGCCGGCGCGTTCTGCAATGGGAATGAATTGGGCGGGCGACACTCGCCCCAGGGCCGGGCTGTCCCAGCGGGCCAGAGCTTCAAAACCGGTGGTCTTGTTCAGTGATATATCCACGATGGGCTGAAACACGACGGAGAGTTCCGCGACGAGGTCTGCCTGTTTCAATGTCTGCTCGATGCGCGCATCGCGATGGATTTCTGCCACGTGGCGGGCGGTGAAAAGCGTGCTGTTTCCACGTTTCTGGCGTTTGCCATGGTATAGCGCATAATCGGCACGGTCGAACAATTCTTCGGGCGATGATGCCAGATCGGGATAGACGGCAATGCCGATAGAGCCGGAAATCATGATCGTTGCGTCCGGCAACGTGAAGGGTGAATGCATATGTTCGCACATGCGATTGGCTTCGCCCACGACGTCTCTGTTGATTGCGACATCGGAGATGATGAAGGCAAATTCATCGCCGCCCAGCCGCGCCAGGAAAAGGTCTTCCGATGCGAAAGAGTGGGTGAGGCGGTTGCTGACTTCCATCAAAAGCCGATCACCGGAGGAATGACCGTAGAGATCATTGACGGGTTTGAAGCCATCGAGATCGATCACCCCAACGGCCAGACGTGTCTGCTCGTGGTTTGCGGTATCGAACGCTTCCGTCAGATGGTTGAAAAATGCCCGTCGGTTCGGCAACCCGGTCAGGCTGTCGATATTCGCCAGCCGCAGATTTTCATTGCTCAACGCTTCGGTCTGCTGCTGGGCGACGATCATGCGTTCGAAATTGCCGTAGTTGACCATCAGCACCGCCAGCATACCAAAGCTGACCAGAAGAATATTGACAGCGATTGCGACGAACGTTGCGTGACCAGTGGACATGAAAAACACGATAAATGCGCCGTTCACGATGACGGCAACAATGAAGGCGGCCGAGCGCACGTGCATCATGCAGAAGATGCAGGAGATGACCGTGATGGCCATATAGAAGGCAATGTGAGACTGCTGGTAAGCATCGCCGTAAGGATAAAGCAGGAAAGACCACAGCGTAAAAGCGATAGAGATAACAACAGCCAGTCGTTGCGTTCTTTTCAGCGCTCTGAAAGTTTCCTCTGCGGATGGCAAATGATTTCGTAACTTCCACCAGAATATGACCCTGATGATGCTGATGACGGAAAAGACGGATGGCACGGTAACCGTCAGCCACGCTGGCGCAACCGACATGTGCGTTGCTGCCAACGCCCAGGTACTCGATATCAAAATAAAGTACATGACCGGCATCTGCCTGCAAAAAGCACGATACTTCGCTTTCAGCAGGTCTGGATTATGAACCGGAATTCGGATGAATTCGATAAGATGCTTGAGCTGGACGTTCAAAGAAGACAAACCTTGGAGGATTTTTTTAACGGTCCGCTGCACAGAGTGCCACTGAAACGTGCGGGAGTAAATTTCCCTTACCAACAGACCGTCATGTCTGATCTTCACATCATGTTTTGCGAGGACACTCGCAATCTATACTGATCCTACGCGACTATTGTTTCGATTAGGACAATAATATTAGCTAACGAAATATTATTCCGGCTGCATAGGCTCGGCCGCGGTCCCGGCATGGGGCAGTTGGAATCACCCGTATTCCGTGAGTTTTATTTTCCCACGTTAGCCGTGTCGGTTTGCGATCTGTCTGGAGTGTTAACCGTACTTCTTCATAAAGATGACTGAAGTATCCGCGGATTTTAATCGGTATTTAACCATTTTCCTTCAGGCTTCGTAAATGAAGAATTTCACGGGTATTGTCGCGCTTGACGCCTATACCGCTTAGGGAGCCGCCGTTATGAAAAAGAGCCTAATCGGTGTTGTCGCCGCTTTGATGACATGCCAAACCGCCTTCGCAGCCGATGTTTACCAGGAACCAGCGCCAGCTTTTGTCGATCAGGCACCGGAAGTTCAAGTGCAGCAGGCAAGTGGCTGGTATCTGCGTGGCGATGTCGGTTACTCGTTCAACAAGTCGCGTGGCGCAGAATATACCCGTTTTGATTCTGGTAGCCCAGTGAATTACAGCTTCGGGAATAGGTCTGTCGAAGACAATTTCCTTTATGGTGCTGGTGTTGGTTATCAGATCAACAACTATCTCCGTACGGATCTGACCTTCGACTACATGGCAAAATCGAAGTTTAGTGCCAATGGACCACTTATTAATAATGTGGATTCGGCAGTGCGTGCTTATTCGCTGATGGCCAATGCCTATGTCGATCTGGGAACCTATGGCCGCATAACGCCATATCTCGGCGCTGGTATCGGTGGTGCACATGTAAAATGGGACAAGGTGTCGAGCTGCGGTAACTGCGAAATCGAGGGCGAGGGCAATTGGCGTTTCGCTTACGCTTTGATGGCTGGTGCCTCGATCGATGTTACCTGTAACTTGAAAGCCGATGTCGGCTACCGTTTCCGCCAGATTGGCAGCGGCAGCATGTTCGGCACGAGTGGAAGTGGCTTGACGTCTGCCGGCCGTGACAAGGGTCTCACCTCGCATGAAGTGCGCGTCGGCGGCCGTTACGTCTTCAACGGTTGCGACACCGCCCAGTATATTCCGCCAGCAGACATTCCGCTGCAGCCTGCCGTTTACAAATAAGCGTCTTGCTCTATCGATCTTCAAACCGTTCGCGTCCTCTTTGGATGCGGGCGGTTTTTGCTATGTAGCGCGTTTGACGATGACGCAGACGCGCCAAGAAACCTGTCGGCTGCGACATATTCCGCTTGACTGCGACAGGCGAGAGGCATAGCAACGACGGCAGGACACCTCTCCCTAACGAGAGGCGCCTATCTGAAAGGGTAGTCAAATGACTGATATAGTGAAGCCGGACACCCGTCCGGGCAATGCGCATTTTTCTTCTGGTCCTTGCTCGAAGCGCCCCGGTTGGTCGCTCGAAGCTCTCGCTGATGCACCGCTCGGTCGCTCGCATCGCGCCAAGGTTGGCAAAGCCAAGCTGAAGCAGGCCATCGATCTCACCCGCGAAGTTCTGAACGTTCCTGCCGATTATCGCATCGGTATCGTTCCCGCATCCGACACTGGTGCCGTGGAAATGGCTCTGTGGTCGATGCTCGGTGAACGTGGCGTCGATATGGTTGCGTGGGAAAGCTTCGGTGCCGGTTGGGTGACCGACGTCGTCAAGCAGCTGAAGCTGAAGGACGTGCGCAGAATAGAAGCCGACTACGGCGTCCTCCCTGACCTTTCCACAATCGATTTTGACCGTGACGTGGTCTTTACCTGGAACGGCACCACATCCGGTGTTCGCGTTCCAAACGCTGATTTCATTCCCGCTGATCGCAAGGGTCTGACCATCTGCGATGCGACATCTGCCGCATTTGCGCAGGACATGGACTTTACCAAGCTCGACGTGGTGACCTTCTCCTGGCAGAAGGTTCTGGGCGGCGAGGGTGGCCATGGCGTCATCATTCTGTCGCCGCGTGCTGTAGAGCGTCTGACGACTTACGTGCCTGCTTGGCCACTGCCGAAGATTTTCCGCATGACTTCAGGCGGCAAGCTGATCGAAGGCATCTTCACTGGCGAAACCATCAACACGCCATCCATGCTCTGCGTTGAAGACTACATCGATGCGCTGCTTTGGGCTAAGAACCTCGGTGGTCTGAACGCCCTGATGGCGCGTGCCGATGCAAACGCCAAGGTCATCTTCGACTTCGTGGCCGAACATAACTGGATTGCCAATCTGGCAGTCGTTGACGAGACGCGCTCCAACACCTCCGTCTGCCTCAAGATCGTCTGCAAGGATGTTGCAGCTCTCGATGCTGCCGCGCAGGCCGATTTCGCCAAGGGCATGGTTGCCCTTCTCGAAAAGGAAAATGTTGCGCTCGACATTGGTGCTTACCGCGATGCGCCGTCGGGCCTTCGCATCTGGGCCGGTGCCACCATCGAAACGGCTGATATGAAAGCCGTCACGCCTTGGCTGAAATGGGCATTCGAAACGCAGAAGGCTGCGGTTTTCAAGGCTGCCGCCTGATCTATTCCGGCCCTGCCACGGCAGGGCCGCCCATGCCTCATTCTCAAGACTGAACTCATTTTAGGGAGCCCAAACCATGGCACCTCGCGTACTCGTATCTGACGAACTGTCGGAAACCGCCGTCCAGATCTTCCGTGATCGCGGCGTCGAAGTCGATTTCCAGCCGAAGCTTGGCAAGGACAAGGACAAGCTGGCCGAAATCATCGGCAATTATGATGGTCTGGCCATTCGTTCCGCCACCAAGGCGACGGAAAAGCTGATCGAAGCGGCAACCAACCTCAAGGTCATCGGTCGCGCCGGTATCGGTGTCGACAATGTCGATATTCCAGCCGCATCGCGCCGTGGCATCATCGTCATGAACACGCCTTTCGGCAACTCCATCACCACGGCTGAACACGCGATTGCGCTGATGTTTGCCGTTGCTCGCCAGCTTCCAGCTGCCGATACGTCTACACAGGCTGGCAAGTGGGAAAAGTCCAAGTTCATGGGCGTCGAAATCACCGGCAAGACGCTTGGCGTCATCGGTGCGGGCAATATCGGCGGCATCGTCTGCTCGCGTGCTCTCGGCCTCAAGATGAACGTTCTGGCCTACGACCCCTTCCTGTCGCCAGAGCGCGCGCAGGAAATGGGCGTGACGAAGGTTGAGTTGGACGAGTTGCTTGCACAGGCCGATTTCATCACACTTCACGTGCCGATGACCGACAAGACACGCGGCATTCTCGGCGCTGAAAACCTTGCCAAGACCAAGCCCGGCGTTCGCATCATCAACTGCGCCCGTGGTGGTCTGGTCGATGAGGCAGCGCTTGCCGACGCCATCAAGTCCGGCCATGTCGCCGGTGCCGGTTTCGATGTGTTCGAAGTCGAGCCCGCAACGGAAAGCCCGCTGTTTGGCCTGCCCAACGTCGTCTGCACGCCGCACCTTGGCGCTTCGACCACTGAAGCACAGGAAAACGTGGCGCTTCAGGTTGCCGAGCAGATGTCGGATTACCTCGTCAAGGGTGCCGTTTCCAACGCCATTAACATGCCGTCGATCACCGCTGACGAAGCCCCGCGCCTCAAGCCCTTCATCAAGCTGGCAGACGTTCTCGGCTCCTTCGTCGGTCAGGTGCAGGAAAGCGCCACCAAGGAAATCGAAATCCTTTATGATGGCGCAACCGCCAACATGAACACCAAGGCGCTCACATCTGCGCTTCTCGCTGGTCTGATCCGCCCACAGGTGGCTGACGTGAACATGGTTTCCGCGCCCATCATGATCAAGGAAAAGGGCATCATCCTTTCCGAAGTTAAGCGCGACAAGACCGGTGTCTATGACGGCTTCATCAAGCTGACGGTGAAGACCGAAAACCAGGTTCGTTCGGTTGCCGGCACGGTGTTTTCGGATGGCAAGGCGCGCTTCATCCAGATCAAGAACATCAACATGGATGCCGATGTCGGTCAGCACATGATCTACATCACCAACACCGACGTTCCCGGCATGATCGGCTTCATGGGTACGACTTTGGGTGAAGCTGGCGTCAACATCGCTAACTTCCAGCTGGGTCGCGAAAAGGAAAGCGGCGACGCCATCGCGCTTCTCTACGTCGATGGCCCGGTGTCGGAAGATGTGCTGGACAAGCTGCGCGCCAACCCCGCCATCCGTCAGGTCAAGTCGCTGTCCTTCAACATCGACTGATCTGGTTCAGTTTTTCGCTGATGATAATTGCCCGGTAAAGGAGAAATCCTGTGCCGGGTTTTTTGTGTTTACATGCGTATAATTACTCATAGTTGTATATCACGAAAAATTTTATGCCATTCCTCTAAAAATGATGATCCATAGTTGCTATATCGACCATGACGAGCCGCTCAATGGGAGGGCGGCGTAACAGGAGAAGACGATGTTTGCTGCCATTAGGCGCTTTAGAGGTTTGTTTGCGGTTGCCGCGTTGGGTATTGCAGTGTCATTCATTGCTGTGGATATGGCTGAGGCAAGACGTGCAAGCGGCGGATTTGGCAGCCGTGGCACCCGCACCTTTTCCGCGCCGCCTGCGACAGCGACAACGCCGGGCCAGGCTGCGCCTATCAACCGCAGCATGACACCAAACACCAACCAGGCAACGCAGCCAGGTGGTGCAGCACGTCCAGCGGCACAGGCACCGCAGCAGAGCCGCGGTATGTTCGGTGGCATGATGGGCGGCCTCATGGGTGGCTTACTGATGGGCGGCCTGTTCGGCATGCTTATGGGCGGCGGTTTTGGCGGCATGGCCGGTTTCTTCGGCCTGTTGATCCAGGGCCTCCTGATTGGCGGTCTCGTGATGCTCGCCATGCGCTTCTTCGCATCGCGCCGTCAGGGCAAGCCTGCTTTCGGCGGTGCGGCTGGTAACAGCTCTGCGCGCAATGACTATTCTGCGCCGCAGGGTAACCAGAATTCCATGGGTGGCTTCAAAATTCCGCAGATGGGCTCCAAGGCCGGATCCTTCGGTGGCGCTGCCGCCGCTGCAACAGCTGCTCCCGTTGCGCCAAAGCCGGTCCCGCATGAAAATGCGATGTCGGAAGGTGACGAAATCGGCGTGACACAGGTTGATCTTGAGACCTTCCAGAAGACGCTCGAAAACGTTCAGGCCGCCTATGCTGCCGAAGACTACGGCACGCTTCGCAAGCTGACGACGCCGGAAGCCATGTCCTATCTTGCCGAGGAACTGAGCGACCACGCCACCAGCGGTGTCAAGAACGATGTGCGTGACGTGACCCTGTTGCAGGGTGATGTTTCGGAGGCCTGGCATGAAGAGGGCAAGGATTACGCTACCGTTGCCATGCGCTACTCCGCCATCGATGTGATGCGTGACCGTAACACTGGCAAAATTGTTGAAGGTGACGAGCACAAGCCGGAAGAATCAACCGAACTGTGGACATTCGTTCGCCAGAACGGTGCGGAGTGGCAGGTTGCCGCTATTCAAGCCGCAGCCTGATTGGTTGAAAAAAACTGAGTGAAATGTGGCCGGTGTGGAGGACTTCCGCACCGGCCACAGTCGTTCTAAACGCCCTGTATTTCAGGCAATCACGGCACCTTTTCCGCTAAGCCATTGTTCCGGCTCGCCGCACTTCGTCCACGCAATGACCCTTTTTCATTCATCCGGCGTTCATTCGGTCCGCTCTAACCAAGGGCAGAACACATCAATGTGAAATCAGCGCGAGCGGTAAAACACTGTTTTCAGCGGAACCGTAGCTTAAAAACCGCGTTCACGATCCAAGTCAGGATGGCGACCCAAGATCCATCCAGTCGTTCGGATCAGGCCAATTGGTTTCCAAAGGCCTGCGAGTATGGAGAGCAATCTAAATGAAACGCTTCGACCTGATCGATGGGATGCGCGGGTATTTTCTCGTTTTCATGCTGATCAACCACTTGGTCTTTGCCGGTGGTCTTTGGCTGATGGAAATCAATCATAGACAGTTTGCTTTCGTGGAAGACGCTCAAGGCTTCGTATTCCTATCCGGCCTTTTGATCGGCATGGTCTATGCGCGCAAGATGATGAAATACGGTTACGAAGCCGGACGCGACATGATCTGGAGCCGGGCTCTAGAGCTTTACAAATACGCGATGGGTCTCGTCATTGCGGTGCTTTTCGTTCGCATGGTCGTACCGCACGCACCTTACATCTGGTACAACTGGTTGGGCATGACGTCGTTTGACGATCCGTTGCGTCTGGCAGCAATCGCGACGTTCCTGTTCCAGCCGACCTTTATGGATATTCTGCCGCAATATATCGTCTACATGATTTTTGCGCCGTTCCTGGTTAAGCTCTGCCTTGATGGCAAGTGGGCCTATGTCATGGCGGGTTCGCTGCTGGTGTGGATGGCTGGTCAGCTCGGCTTGCAGCAGCTGTTCACGACGCCCATCAACGAACTGGTAAAGGGGGCGGACGAGCAGGGCATTCGTGTCAGCTTCAACCTGTTCGGCTGGCAGCTGGTTTTCTTCTCTGCACTGGTGATGGGTGCCATGACGGCCCAGAACAAGATCGCATGGACGAAAATCTTCTCGCCGCAGCGTAGCTGGATCGCCAAAGCGGCGCTCATCGTCTGCCTGTTCTTCGTGCCGCTGCGTATTGCAACGGCGTGGAACCTGATGCCGGAATTCATGCTCGGCAAGTTTTCGACCATGGAAATCCGCGCTGACTTCGGTCCAGTCTATCTCATCAACTTTCTCGCCGTCGGCGTTGGACTGACATGGTTGCTGATCGCTGGTCCCAAGCACCACAATCCGCTGGTGCAGAAAGCGGCCGCTGCCGTGATCTGGGTTCTGTCGCTGAAGTTTCTTCAGCTTCTGGGTCGCCACTCGCTTCAGGTCTATGTCTGGCACGTCGCCATTGTCTACGGCATCTACTATCTCGATGGCCGTACCGCAGAGCTGACACAGGTGGAAAAGACGATCATCGCACTTGTTGGCGTCGCCATGTTGGCTCTTCCCGCCTTGTGGAGAGAACGAGAAAAGTGGCTGGGCGACGGTCAGAAGACTGCTGGCGCTTAACCAACCTAAATCGATCTATGTCCTGATGCAGGGCGGCCTTGCCGCCCTGTACTTGCGCGTGAAAGCATTTCTTTCTATATGCAAGCTGAAAAATACGACAGGCAGCGGGGCCTTGACCCCCGGTATGACTGACGATTGGAAAACCAGTGAACACGCTCGACTTTGATAAGAAGCCGGAAGATACCCGGATTGTCGTCGCCATGTCCGGCGGCGTGGACTCCTCCGTTGTGGCAGGCATTCTGAAACGCGAGGGCTATGATGTCCTCGGCATTACCCTTCAGCTCTACGATCACGGCGCTGCCGTGCATCGTGCAGGCTCCTGCTGTGCGGGTCAGGATATCGATGACGCCCGTCGCGTTTGTGAAACGCTGGGCATCCCTCATTATGTGCTGGATTATGAAGCCCGCTTTCGTGAAACGGTGATCAACCCGTTTGCCGAAGCCTATGCCATGGGCGAAACCCCGGTTCCCTGCGTTGCCTGTAACCAGACAGTCAAGTTCGCCGATCTCTTGGCGACTGCACAGGAACTGGGTGCGGATGCACTGGCAACGGGACATTATATCCGCTCGAGACTCAACCCCGTTGCCGGCCATCCCAATCGCCGAGCCCTCTATCGCCCCATTGATAGCGACCGTGACCAGAGCTGGTTCCTGTTTGCCACCACGCAGGAGCAGATCGATTATCTGCGCTTTCCGCTGGGTGGTCTCTCCAAGGCGCAAACGCGCGAACTGGCAGAAGAGATGGGCCTCGTCGTGGCGAAGAAGGCCGACAGTCAGGACATCTGTTTCGTACCACAGGGCAAATACACCGATATCATCAACAAGCTGAAGCCAAATGCGGCGCTGGTGGGGGATATCGTTCATCTCGATGGCCGCGTACTGGGGCGTCACGATGGCATCGTGCACTACACCATCGGCCAGCGGCGTGGCATTGGCGTCGCGACGGGTGAACCGCTTTACGTCGTACATCTGGATGCCCGCGGCCGTCGCGTCATCGTCGGCCCGCGTGAGGCGCTGGAAACCCACCGGGTCTATCTACGCGACATGAACTGGCTGGGTGACGGCGACCTCACCAGTGATGCTCATGAGGGCTTCGCGTGCTTCGCCAAGGTCCGTTCGACGCGTCCGCCTGGAGAAGCGACGTTGCACGTTGATGAGAGAGGCGTTTACGTCGATCTGGCCATAGGCGAGGCCGGTGTCGCGCCTGGGCAAGCCTGCGTCCTCTATTCTGCCCCTGGTGCCGATGCGCGCGTATATGGTGGCGGGTTCATCGAACGTTCCGAACGTTCAGCAGAGGCTGAGGCATTGCTGAAGGCACTGCTCCAAAGTCAGGTTGCAGCCTGAAACCATTCAGGTTTTTGCCACATGGCAGAAAGCTTCGTTTTTGCGCATCTTGCGCTTGACACTTTAGGGAGCGGCACCTTATAAGCCGCTCATCCTGATGGACGGACAGTTACACAACTGTCACGTCCCTCTGTGGCGGGGTAGCTCAGGTGGTTAGAGCAGCGGAATCATAATCCGCGTGTCGGGGGTTCAAGTCCCTCTCCCGCTACCATTTTTCCAGATTTATCTGACGTTTCAACTCCTCCGAGAGCGGTTGATGCACTGAGCGTTCCCCATTCTCGAACTTCGCTGCCAACAACCCATTCTCACAAGGGCGATCATCGTCCCAACCGGGGTGGTTGACGATGGGGTAGAGGCAGATGCCCTCGATGGGCACGCCTTGTTTCATTGCCGCGGTGACTTCCTGGTGGATGTAAGATGCCCAGCTTGCACGCCTGTCCCCTTCGATGCCGGTTTCGGCGATGAAGATGGGTTTGCCATAACGGGCGTAGGTCTCAGTGAGGACGGTTCTGAAGGGTTTGTAGAGTGGGTGGTCCATGTCGATGGGTGGGCCGCCGTGGATCCATTGGTTGTTGTGATAGTAATTGACGCCGATGATATCGAGATATTTGTCTGCACCACCGATTTGCGGCCACATGCGGCCTGAGAGCAGATCCCAACCTTGAAATTGCGATTGACGATGGCCTTCTGCGACGCCGCGTTCCCATGGGCGGGAGGGGTCGGTGATGACGTTGATGACGGGGTCGCAATGGACGAAACGGGCTCTTGGTTCGACCGAGAGAATGGCATCCATGGCGGCGATTGCCGCATGGGCCAATTGTACCTTGAGCTCGAAGCCGCGTCCGTGGGCGAAGGGGTTGAGGTAGGCCGCGTCACCGCCACCCCAGGAGAAGAACGAGATTTCATTGACGGGAGAGTAGTAGGGAATGGCATCGGTTTGGTCTTTGACGACCTGTGCGGCGGCGGCGGCAAACCGGGCAAATCGATCCACGAAATGCGGGGACCATATGTCGATATCATCAGGCCAACCATAATGCAGAATATCCCAGATGACCTGAGTGCCGGTGTCATTTGCCGCCTTCAGCATCGGTGTGAAACTCGACCAGTCGTATTGTCCTGATGTGGTTTCGATCAGGTGCCAGCGCAGTCCGTCGCGCACCGTGCGGATCGCGTGAGATGCCAGCTGCCGGTAGTCCGCTGCCGCGTGGGTGTCATGCTCCGTCGACGCGATAACATCCAGACGCCTGCCGATGGTTTGACCGTCCCGGGGCCGTAGGCGGTGGGTGGAACATTCGAAACCGCCTTGTAGGAAAGATTGGAACAGGCCGGTTGGGCCGGATGCCGGTCTTTCGGCGATAACCGTGTCGATCAGCCGTTCCCACTGCGGAACAACGGCGGTGGCGCTGTAGGTGGTTTCCACCTTGTAACGGAGGGCCTGTCCTATTGTCCTGCGCAACTCGGCGGATGTGCTCAGCGTGTCAATTGCAGCGGCGACGGCTGCAGGGTCGTTGTAGGGGACGAAAAGACCGGATACGCCATCTGCGATCTGCTGCATCGCGCCATTATCGGGTGTAGCAATGACCGGCAGACCGGCGGCACCTGCTTCCGCAATGACATGCGGCATGCCTTCGCCCTTTGAAAGCCAGACGAAGATATCCAGTGCCGACAGAAGAGCAGGGATGTCCTTGCGATCACCGAGGAAACGAAGGACGTTTTGCAACTGTCTGGTCTGTGCCAATGTCTGCAACTGCTCGGCATATTCAGGCATAAAGGCGTCCGGGCCGCCGATGACGAGAAACCGCATATCGGGATTTCGTGCATGCGCCAGTGCTGCCGCTTCGATGAAATCCTCGACATTCTTCTTGGGGTCGAGCCTGCCCACCCAGCCCACCAGGACCGTGCCTTGATCCACGCCGAGTGACGCGCGCACCGCCGCGCGCTCAATGCCATCGAACTCAGAGAGGTCGACCATGGAGGGGATTTCGACAACATCGCTCTCGCGTCCCGGCATGATGGATGCGGCGGCGTCGCATATGGAGCGGCAGACGCCAACGTAACGGCTGGTGAAATGTTTGGGGCCGGCCAAGGCCTCGGACACCAGCCCGCCATGTTCAATCAGTGGCGGACGCCAATGCATGCGCTCCAATGCAGGGTAAATATCGGCAACGTTCTGGCAGGAGATGACGACATCGTAGCTCGCTATCTTGTTTGCAAGATACGCGGCCGTATCCTCGAAAGACAGGCTGTAGGGGGTCGTATCGACGTTGACGCCGAGTTCGGTCAATTGCTCATGTGTCTGATGCGGCATGTTGGGTTTGTGAAAACAGGCAACGACGTCGATTCGGTAGCGACGAGGGTCTAGATTGCGAGCGAGCAACCGAACCTCGGTTTCCTCACCGCCGACGACAAGCCATGCGAAAACGAAGAGAATGCGAATAGGCGGTTGTTGCGGTATCATGCGTTGACCTTGAAAACGATCTGGAGAAATTCCGGGCGGTTTGTGAGGAGGTCAGCCAGAAATGCGGGTCCGTCTTCAAGCGGGATTACATGCGTTATCATCTGTTCGCGGATAATAGCGCCGTGGCTTTTCAACAGGCTCACGGTCTCAAGGGAAAGACGCCGCTTGTCCCACTGGCCAGACAGACCGCGTGGGACGCGGTTGATCTGCGCGCAGCGGATGTTGAGGCCATTGTGGTGGAATTCCTCTCCCAGCCGCAGCCTGTCCGCTCCGCCTTGATAGAAGGCGAGATCGACGACCGTTCCTTGCGGGCGAAGGGCCTTCAGCGCGATGTGCAGACTTTCAGCGTGAGCGCGTGTCTGGAAAACGATATCCGCTCCACGGTCGCTGCCGCCGTTGTGCCAGCGCGCTTTCGCGTGCTGCCAGGCTTCGTCCTCCGTCATGGCGATAATGCCCATGGCGTTAGCCTTTTCACGCCTGAACTGCGAAGGGTCGGCAAGGATAACGCCGAGCGCTCCCGCTTTTTGCGCAAACAGTGCCGTCATCAGACCAACGGTGCCGGCTCCAATAACGATGACGTGACGGCCTGCGACACCCGCACCGAATGACGGGACGTTGTTTCCAAGGGCGTCGGCATCCGCGTGCAGAATGCCGTTGGCAGCGATGGGCCCCATCTGCGCGGCCAAGACGCCGAGAATGGGGTCGATATCATCACGAAGTGGAACAAAAACATCATGAAACGGATCGGCGGTGTGGCCGCTTTTGTGACCGTAGGTACCGGCGAGGATCTCGCCAGCTTGGAAGCCAGCCGCACGGGATTCCGACACGCGAGCGACCTCCATGTAACCCAAAAACGGCACGGGATAATGCAAATCCGGTTCGTTTTCGAGGAATACACCTCTGCCAGCATCGAACCGCGAATGGAAATACGGGTTGGTGTTCTTCATGAAGGTCAGCTCGGTCCCGGCCGAAAAACCGGTGTAGAGGGTTTCCAGACGAACCTGACCATCGCCGGGCGGGCCTTCTTCATAATCGAAGAGATAGGCTTTTCCCGGCGCTTCGATGCCGAGAGAGCGGATGATGCGGTGGCCGGGCGGCAGGCCTTGCGGAACATCCTCGCGCGGCGGGTAGCGCAGGGGTGCCTGCGGATTGCGGTCAAGAAGAGGCTGTTGCAGCGAAACCGCTTCACCGCTGTGCGCTGATGTTGCCACGGCCAATGCAACGCGGTGCGTTGCCAGTGCGTCCTCATAGGTACAGCGAATGTGGTTTTCGCCACCCAGTACGGCATCGATGAAATCACGGTCTTCCCGCCAAACAGGGTCGCCTTCGGCGTGGCGAACCGGGCGTCCGGCACCCACATCGACCATGATGTCGTGATCCGTCAGCTCGATTGCCAGACGATCCGCGAAGATGTTGAGGCCAACCTTGTGGCTCCAGCCCAGCAAGCAGGAGGAGGATATGTTGGCAATAACTCCGGACTGGAATGTCAGACTTGCCGTCGTGACCGCTGGCACATCGAGGCCGGGAAAATCGGCGCGATCCTTGAAGCCCACACGACCGTAGACATCGGTGATTTCGCCGACGAGGTAGCGGGCGAGATCGATGATGTGGGTTGCCTGCTCCACCATCTGACCACCTGATAGGTCCAACTTCCACCACCATTGCGGAGGCGGTGTCTGGTCCAGCCAATAACCCGACAAAAGCTGAGCGGGGTTTTCAGCCAGACGGTTGCGCGCCTCCTCGACGGTATCGAGATAACGCCAATGGTAACCGACACCCGTGATCAGGTTTGCGGCTTCGATGGCGGCGCTGAGTTCTTCGGCCAAAGCGAGATCGAGCGTGATCGGCTTTTCGACGAAGAACGGTATGCCGCGGCTGATCAGGTCTCGCTCCGCGTCGCCATGGGCGAAAGGTGGAATGCAGATATAGACGGCATCCAGCGTTTCCCGCTCCAGCATGGCGCGGTGGCTGTCGAAAGCTCTTGCTCCGAAGCGTGAGGCTGCCTGTTCGGCGCGTGTGAAATCCGGGTCGGCAAATGCCACCAGTGCCACGTCCTGGAAACCGGCAAGAATATCCAGATGCCGGTTGGCGATGCCGCCGACGCCGATAAAGCCGATGCGTGCCTTGTTCATGGAAGTCTGTCCTTGTGTGGGTTGTGTGCGGCTGAAAAGAACGCGCCGGTAAACGGCTGCGGTTTCGCTCGCCATGCGTTGTGCTGAGAATTCCTTGTGAAAGCGGGTAGAGCCAGCTTGGCCGACGGCCTTGGCCCGGTCTGGGTCGTTGAGTGCTTTGATCAGCACCTCTGCCAAAGATGCGGGGTTTCCGCTTTCGGCGAGGTAGGGATGGTCGGGTCCGAGAGCTTCGATATTGCCGCCAATGTTGGTGGCTATGACGGGCAGGCCAATCGACATGGCTTCCAGCACCGCAAGTGGCAGGCCTTCGAATTTTGACGGTAAAACGAACAGATCGGCACTCGCCATCAGATCGGCGATATCGCTGCGGTGACCGGCAAACAGAACGTTCTCGGTTAGAGAAAGCTCTTCGACCAAAGCCCGAACCGCCGTCATCTCTTCGCCCCTGCCCACCAGAACAAGTGCTGTGGACGGGTGGGCTGTCAGGACAGCCGGTATCGCCCGAATGAGTGTTGCGTGGTCTTTTTGCCGAGAAAACCGGGCAACCGTCATCAGGACTTTTTTGCCCGCAACCTTATCCGTCACGTCGATGTGCCGGTCGGTGCGAGGCTCCAGCGCGAATGTGCCGTTGCGCACCACCGTCAAGTGTTGGGGATCGATGCCACTGGTTTCAAAGCTTACCTTTGATGCCTGCGACACGACGATGCGGTGAGCAAGAGCTGCGCATTCGCGGGCATATTCTTCTTTCTGGTCGCTATCGGTGAGGAGATAGGGAAGGTGTTCCGTCCTGACCACAGGCACATCGCAAGCGATGCCTGCCCGGGCAATCTCGTGGCCTTCCCAGCCGATGCCCGCATGGACATGAAGCAGGCAAGCGTCCGATGTTTTCAGCCACCACGCCAAATCCGCTGCATCAGCGAATATCTTGATGGCAAGTCCATGACGGGCGGCTTTCGTCATGAGTTCGTCTGCATGCCCGGTGAGGGCGGCGATGGTGACGTCCCATTCATCGCCCAAAGCTCGGCCAAGCGTCAGCATATGCTCACCCATTCCGGATGGGTCGAGACTGTCAGTTGCAAGAACGATCCGGCGTCGATCGTTGCTCATAGGCCGCTTAAGGCCACGGCGTCGTTGCGCGATGCGACGGGAGATTGGCTTGTTTTGCGGGTAACAGGCTGAGCGGCTGTCATGGCGGGATAGGTGTTGCTGAGCACAGCGTCATCCACCAGGGCTTTCATGCTGAGAAATGTCTTGTCCCAGGATGATCCCTCAAGCATTGCATCGACAGGCACCAGCCAATCGCGCCCAGATTTTCTCAGAGCAAGCGCGTCATCACAGGCCGTTGCGAACCCTTCTGCGTCAGCGGCAACGAACACGCCTTCGACGTCGCCGTAGTGTCGAATGACGTCGGTGATGGCTGTGCTGACGACAGGCCGGCCAGCGGCCAGATATTCCGGGGTCTTGGTCGGGCTGATGAATTGTGTCGAGCTGTTGAGCGCAAACGGCATCAGCGCGGCGTCCCATCCCGATAGATAGGCGGGCAGTTCGCTGTAGTTTTTCTGGCCGAGGTAATGAATGTTCGCGGCTCGTGGAAGGTCTTCCAGCGCGATCTTCGCAACGGGGCCGATGATAACGAAAGACAGCTGCGGTCTGGCTTTGGCGACCGCCTCGATCAGTGCCAGATCCAGACGCTCATCGATCACGCCGTAATATCCGACTTTGGGACCGGGGATCGACATCTGATCGGCTGGCTCCTGCCGGTCCTTGCGGGCGGCGTGAAAATGCGCGACGTCCACGCCCGATGGGAAGGCATGAATGTTGTCGTGCTGATCGCATTTCGCCTCGTAAAGGCTGTAACCGCCGGTAAAGACGACGTCGGCGCGCGCGATCAGTGCTGCCTCCATTTCCTTCATACTTTGGGGCGCAAATTTGAAATTCGCCAGCTCATCCATGCAGTCATAAACCACAGCGGAAGCTTCGACATGGCGGGCAAAACCAAACATGGCAGGTGTGTAGAACCACAGGATCGGGGGTGCCGCCCCGTACATGGCCAAGAGATCGTCCAGCAGCTTGGAGAGGGCGAGTTCCCGATCCGCCTCGTTCCACCAATGGGGAATGCGTGGGCGCACTGATTTTACCGTCGTTCCCTCGAAGGGGTGGATTTCGAGATAGGGCAAATGGTGATCTGTCGGAATGAATTCCTCGAAAAAGAAGATGGCTCTGTCTTTGGCAAAGCGTCCCATCAGATGTTGTGGACGTTGAAGGACGAAATCCCATCGCAAATGCGAAAAACAGATGAGCGGCGTTTTGCGCTCGGTCATTGTCTGTAGTGGTGAGGATATCGAACTTGAGAGATTCATTGACGCATCCGCGTTTGAGGGGCGTACTCAAACCGGATGAAATAGGGTTTGTTCCTGAGCTATTGAAAACTTTCTAATACTCTGAAATTCCCATGAGTTCCCGCAATTTGCGGACCGAATGCGGCCATGCCCAATTGTCGATAACCGCCTGCCGAGGTGAGAAGGTCGATATATTCTCCAGTATCGTTTTGATGCCTTCATGAAACTGTTCGGCAGATGCGACCTGACCGGTTTGTGGTGTGATGTATTGAAGGCCGCAACTGAGAGCGCTGTTAGCCAGCACCGGTAGACCGGCAAGCATGTATTCGGTGATGATTGCGGGTGCGCCGTCATTGACGCCACAGACGACGCCGATTTTGGCGAGGTTCATCAGCCGGTTAACTTCGGAAAATGGCACGCCCGGTGGACCTATGAAGTCCACATCGATGCCCAAATCCAGTGCGTAATTTTGCAGTTCGTCGCTCATTTCGCCGTAGCCGAAAACGCATAATGTGCGAATCGACCGTGGGAGCTTGGCTAGAGCCTCGAACAGAATATCGTGGCGTTTGTAGCTCTGTGCTGCCGCAACATAGATGATGTCATAGGGTTTTTCGCCATCGGTCGGGTAGAACATGCAGTCGGATGCGAATTCCGGTCCGATGGGCAGGATTGCAGTTTTTATATGTGGGTGGCGGTTTACCACTTCCTGAGATTGCCATTCCGCACCTGTCAGTATCAGATCGAAATGCTTGCTGACATCAGGTGGTACCCGCAGGGCAGGGGCGTCAATGGAATTATATATTTTATAGCTTGTCTCGCAGGCATTCAAAATATCTTCAGACACGCCAAGTCCCCAGACACATAGAATTTCAGGCGGACCGAATGTGCGGATATGTGCGAGCATATCATTGGAGCTGAAGGGCGGTTGTGGCCCGTTCATCTGAAAAGCACGCCTGATGATGAGGGGCGCTCCCTGCAAATCCTGTTCCGGGGCATCTCCGCCGCGCCAGTGGGTCCAGACCTCCACGACATCCACCAGACCGGCCTTCACGCAGGCCAGCGGTAGACGCTCGATATAGCCGCCCTCGACGTTGAAATCCGGAATAGCTTCAGAGGCGCAGGCTGGTTTTCCACGCTCTCCGCTTTGCCATTGATGTTCTAAGTGTTCGACGTTTGGAACGTCCTCGGGGAAAGGGCCGCCATCCTGATAGTCGCTGATGACGACGAGGCGTCTGAGCGTTGGGTTCTGTGTCATCGCAACGTTCCAGCAGACAATCGAAGTCAAAAGCGCGACACCGGAGTGCCGCGCTTTTGGTATTTTATTTTTTGGGAGGCGCAGACGCCTTGCCAAGCTTTACCGATGGCTCGCGACCCCAGACCCGCAAATCAGCGAGCTTGGATACGAAATCCGTCGGGTCTTCATCCTGCGGCAGAGCAACCACACCTTCATCGATCGCGTCCGCGATGCCTGCCTTTTGCAGCAACGGCATTGCCGATTCGACGTAACCGATGAACTTGCAGTGCTGGAAGGCATCTGCCACAAAGTCCCGCGCAGTCGCTTCATCGACCAGGTCTTCGACACCTTCCGGCGAGGTCAGCAGCGCGACCGCATCGAAGAGCACTGAAGGGCCACCATCGATCATGTGGTGAGCCTTGATCATGCTGCCATCGGAGGCTTTGACGCCACCAACCTTCGGAGCAATCAGCTCGAACACGGCTTTCTCTGCGGTAATCGCGTCTGTCAACGCCTTCAACATGCCGACATCGACGCCGTCTGTAATCAGAATACCAAGCTTGCGGCCTTCGAAACGTTTAGGGCCGTTTTCCACGATGCTGAGTGCTGGCGATGGCTCCAAATCCTGGCGGGTCGGCATGGCGGCATCGGCAGGTTTCGGCATCGACTCGAGGCCAAGCTTCTGCGCGACCGTTGCGGCCAGCGTTTCATCGATATTCAGCAAATGAGAAACCATTCGCTCGCGGATGGCAGGTATTTCGACCTTGCTGAGTTCGAAAGTCAGTGCTGCTGCGATGTGGCGCTGCTCGGCACCTGTCTGGCTGATATAGAATTGCCGCGCCTGGCTATAATGGTCGGCGAAGCTTTCAGGGCGCAGGCGTGCCTTAGTACCCTGTTCTTCCGCCGGGAAGTGACGATATCCTTGAGTGGGCGATTCCCGAGGGCCTTCGCCGTGCGAGTTCGGCTGATAATTGACCCGGCCGACAGGGTTGCGCATGGCCATATGACCATCCTGCTGGAAATGCGCAAAAGGACATTTCGGTGCATTGATGGGCAAATGGGTGAAGTTCGGACCACCGAGGCGCTTCAACTGGGTGTCGAGATAGGAGAAGTTCCGGCCCTGAAGCAGTGGGTCATTGCTGAAATCGATGCCCGGCGGCACGTTCTGCGTCATGAACGCGACCTGTTCGGTCTCGGCAAAGAAGTTGTCTGGCATACGATCCAGCACCATTCGACCGATGGCCTTTGGTGGCAGGATTTCCTCTGGGATGATCTTGGTCGGATCGAGAACGTCGAAGTCGAAGCTATCGGCAAATTCCTGATCGAAAAGCTGAACCTGCAATTCCCATTCCGGAAAATCACCTGACTTAATCGCGTTCCAGAGA
Organism: Agrobacterium rosae; assembly: GCF_002915175.1. Lineage (GTDB taxonomy): Bacteria > Pseudomonadota > Alphaproteobacteria > Rhizobiales > Rhizobiaceae > Agrobacterium > Agrobacterium rosae. Next base: position 333,100 of record NZ_NXEJ01000002.1, read on the forward strand.
TCGCGGCGGTGGAAATCCGGATCGGCACCGTTGATTTTGACCGCTTCGTTCCAGGCGACAGACTGAAGACCCAGTTTTGGCTTCCAGTGGAATTTTACGAAGGTGGATTCGTCCTTGTCGTTGACGAAGCGGAAGGTGTGAACGCCGAAACCTTCCATAAAGCGCAGCGAGCGGGGGATGGTTCTGTCCGACATGGTCCACATGATCATGTTCATGCTCTCAGGCGTCAGGCTGATAAAATCCCAGAAATTGTCATGGGCCGTCTGCGCCTGCGGGAAAGCACGGTCCGGCTCCTGCTTGGCAGCATGGATGAGGTCGGGAAACTTGATGGCATCCTGAATGAAGAAAACCGGAATGTTGTTGCCAACCAGATCCCAATTGCCTTCCTTGGTATAAACCTTGACGGCAAAGCCGCGCACATCGCGCGCCAGATCGGCCGAACCCTTGTTGCCCGCAACCGTGGAGAAGCGCACGAACAGCGGCGTCTTTTCTCCCTTGCGCTGGAACAGGTCGGCCTTGGTGTATTGCGCAAGCGAATCGTAGTTTTCGAAATAGCCGTGCGCGCCATAACCGCGTGCATGGACGACGCGTTCTGGAATACGCTCGTGGTCGAAGTGGAACATCTTTTCGCGGAAATGAAAGTCATCCACCACGAGAGGACCACGGGCGCCGATCCGCAGCGAGTTCTGATCGTCGGCAACGGGGCCGCCCTGGGCGGTCGTCATGACGGGCGTGTCGCCTTCTGCGAACTGATGAAGTTCGCCGCCCTGTCCGCGTTGCATCTTCTGGTCGTGAATGGTGACGACGTCGGTGTCTTGCATCGACTTTGGAGCAGCTGGTTTCTTGGCCATGATAAAGTTCCTCATAGTTTGGACCTGAACTGCGTCAGCGCAACCCAGACATAAAAAGGCCGCCCGAAAGAGGCGGCCTTCTGAGCATTCAGTCTGGCTTAGAGGCCGGGGCGGCCGTAGCGAGTACGCTCTTTTTCGATCTGTTCGGCATTGTAGGGATCAAGCGTATCGTCAAACTTTTCCCAGCCCTGCTCGTTGTAGGCAACGCGGCGTTCAGCCGGATCGACCCAGTTTGAGCGCTTGAGAATGGCTTCGGCTTCAGGCACGAGACCGTCATCAACCTTTGCGGTGACGATGGTGCCGCCGCGGCGAACGCCCTCTGCGTAGACATGGGCATCTTCTTCAGACACGCCATTGTCTGTCATCGCACCGACAATACCGCCCGCTGCACCACCTGCGACAGCACCAGCAACGGCACCTGCGGCAGTGGCTGCAAGCCAGCCGGCGGCAACAACCGGGCCAACGCCTGGAATAGCCATGATGCCAAGGCCGGTCAAAAGACCGCCAGCGCCACCGACGACTGCACCAATGCCAGCGCCGGTGCCAGCACCTTCAGCGGCTTTGGAATCATCGTGGTGGTTGTTGGTGTTGTTGGAAACGATGCTGATGTCATCGGATGGTACACCAGCAGATTCCAAGGCAGTGACTGCCGAGCGTGCGTCTGAATGGTCGTCGAAAAGTCCAGTAATGGTTTTCATATCAAATTCCTCGAATTTCGTTGACGTCACTGGTTGCGACGTTACTTGGCGACGACGTTGCCCTGGTAATCCAAAGCGATCATGACAGCCTTGCCGTCCTTCATGCCTGCAGCCATCCAGATGCCCTTGTCGTCCTTCTTGAGGTCCTTGACATCGGAATAACCGGCTTCTTCGATGCGGGTCTTGGCCTGCTCTTCGGTGAAGCTGTTAGCGCCTTCTACAGGTGCAGTCGGGTTCTTGGTGTCAGGTGTGGCGACTGCTGGTGTCTTGCCGTCAGTGCTCGTCGCTGGGGCAGATGTGGCTGGGGCAGTCGTTGTAGGTGCGGTGGTCTGGGCAGCAGCCGTCAGGGCAGTAGCGCTCAACAGCGCTGCTGCAAGAATGAACTTCTTCATGGTGATTTCCTCTCATGCGGACCGTTCTTCACAGCTCCGTGGCTCAATAACCGTCCGCCAGACCATTCGTTCCATATTAGTGAAATTAAATGGACTTTGATGGCTGTCCGGTCTCGATCCTGACAGGGATCGCCTTGGAGGCTGGCGTCTTGGAGAGCTCGTCATGATGATCTATGGAAATCAACGTGTTGGCTTCGGGGTAATATGCGCCGATCGTGCCTCTGGGCAGGTTATGGGTGCGCACGGAGAGGCCACCGAGCTCGCGTCGTTTGCCATCTTCGAAATCGCTGACAAGCGTGATTTTCTGGCCCTCATGCAGGCCGGCTGCGGCCATATCCTGCGCGCACATCAGGACCACGTCTCTGGTGCCTTCGATGCCACGGAAGCGGTCGGAATAACCATAGATCGTCGTGTTGAACTGGTCGTTCGAGCGCATCGTGACCAGGCGGAAGCGTCCGTCGGCGTCGTCAAAGGACAGAGCATTCAGCCGGTGCGGCGCGGTAAACACAGCCTTTTTCTCATCCGTATTCCAGATGCGCTTATGGGCGTTGTTGCCGCGATAGAAGCCGCCGGGCTGGAACATGCGGGCGTTATAGTCTTTGAAATCCTTAGGGTAGGTGAATTCGATCAGGTCGCGAACGAGGCCGTAATTTCCTGTCCACTCATCCCACTTCAGTTTCGGATTGGGAGCCAGCGCAGCCTTTGCGATACTTGTTACGATTGCCAGCTCGCTTTTGAGGTGAGCGGATGCGGGCGTTCTTTTGCCCAAAGAGCCGGAGATATGAGAAAAGCTGTCTTCCGTCGTCACGGCCTGCGGTCCCGTCGCCTGACTGTCTATCTCCAACCGAGACAGGCAAGGCAGGATATAGGTGTTTGCACCTGGGAAGAGATGGCTGCGGTTCAGCTTGGTGGAGATCATGACCGTCAATTCCTGACGGCTCCATGCCTGCTCCATGTCCTTCTGGTCCGGCACGGCGCGCACCAGATTGCCGCCGAGACAGATGAAGGCTTTGATACTGCCCGCCATCAACCCTTTCACGGCATCGACAATCGTCGTGCCGTCTTCCATGGGTGGATCGAAGTCGAACAATTGTTTCAGCTTGTCCATGGGGATCAGCTTGGTCTTTTCGGCTATGCCGACAGTGCGTTGCCCCTGCACATTCGAGTGACCGCGCACCGGACAGCAGCCAGCCCCTTCACGACCGATATTGCCCCTCAGAAGCAGCAAATTGACCAGCATGGCAACGTTGAGCGCACCCTGAGAATGTTGCGTCAGCCCCATGCCATAGACGCCAATGACACGCTCGGACCGAACGTAGATGTCGCCAGCGCTGCGTAGAGCTGCTTCGGTAAGACCGCTTTCCCGTTCGATGTCTGGCCAGCCCGTGTCGCGGACAGATTGAATGAATTTATCGAAGCCAACCGTGTGTTCCGCAATGAAGTCGACATCGATGACGCGCTTACCGGCATTGGCTATCGCTGCATCGTCCGCCTCCATGACCACCTTGCACAGGCCCAGTATCGCGGCGATATCGCCTCCGGCCTTCACTTGCAGATACTCGTCGGAAATCGTCGTTTCATGACCGGTCAGCATATCGACCGGGCTTTGCGGGTTCACGAAGGACACCAATCCCTGCTCCACGACAGGGTTGAAGGTGACGATATGCGCACCACGCTTCTTCGCTTCCTGGAGTGGATGCAGGAAACGAGGGCTGTTGGAGCCGGGGTTCTGGCCGAAGAAAAAGAAGGCATCCGCCTTTTCGAGATCTTCCCAGACAATGGTTCCCACTGGCGAGCCGATGACCTTGTTGAGACCGACCGACGTCGTTTCGTGGCACATGTTGGAACTTTGGGGCAGATTGTTGTTGCCATAAGCGCGGGCCATCAGCGCATAGAGATAGGACGCTTCGAGCCCGGCGTGGCCTGACGAATAGAACACCGCGCTTTCACGCGGCAGCGCTTTCAGCCGTTGACCGATATCGGCAAAGGCTTCCTCCCAATCCACTTCGACATAGCGGTCAGTCTGGTGGTCGTAGCGCATGGGATGGGTGAGGCGGCCGGTTTTTTCCAGATCATGGTCTTTCCAGTCGCGAAGCTCCGCAACTGTATGGTCGTTCCAGAAATCCGGCGTGCATCGTGCACTGGTCAAATCCGATAGCGTGGCTTTCGCACCGTTTTCGCAAAACTCGAACGGGTGGTAGTTAGCGGGCTTTGGCCAGGCGCAGGACACGCACATGACCCCGCCTGGTTTGTTGAGATGCGCCAACGTATCGAGTGCGGCAGGGGTGGGCCAGTTCTCGCCGTAGATGCGGGCGATCGATTTGACCGATCCCCAACCACCGGACGGGCCTTCGGATTCGGGATTGGGGATTTGGTCTGCCATTTTATCGATCCATCATTCTGGAGAAAGAGTGCGCGTTTTTGAGCCCGTTATTCTTGGGGCTCATGGATGGGACAGCGGTTGAAACCTGCACGAAACTGCGACGAGTGCTGGTAGGTGTCTTTTCTGGCTCGGTTGATATTGCCCAGTGGCCGGTGTGCCGCGAGGCCGGTCCAGACACTGAAGCGCATCTCTTCATCGACCTTGCGAACATTGTCGTCACTCCAACTGTCTTGCGGCGCGGCGCTGACCTTTGCGACGGTGATGAAGGGCGCGTCCTGTTCATCCCATTCGACCGTGGGGTCCTCGATCGGTTGTTTTTCCAAATAGCGACAGAGCTGAACCTGAAACAGCCACTCGCCAGCGGTGTCACGCATTTCTGCCTGCACCGTGTCTCGGATTGCGTTGTCGCCGATGCTGGTGTCGATCTCCCGGCCCGTCAGCTCCACAAGACCGTGGGCAACCGGTTTCAGGCGAAACTTCGCGACATAGTCGCCATACAGAAATGGCGTGACGCTGAAATAGGTCTCGCCCAACGGGTCGATATTGGGTGCGCCGCCCAGAGATTGGACCGCGGAACTCGAGATGCCGACAGCTTCCAGCGCGCTGTTTACGCCCTGCAACACGCTGGAGAGAACCTTTTTGGTTCCTTCCATGCGGTCCGTCGTTTTTGCAAGCAGTTTCAGATTGCCGTGAAATTTTTTGGCGTCTGGAGCCTGGAAAACGGGGCCGTTGACCATTACGAAATCCTGCGTTTCGCCCTCTGCGTCCTCGATGCGGGTGCCTTGGACGCCGACGACTTTCATCGCCAGACCGCGCGGTAGAGAAATGGCATCGGGCAGAATATCACCGGCATTGGTGGAGAGGCGCAGATAGACTTTGTAGCTGCCCGGCGAGGCGAAAAGTCCTTGAGCCAATTCCGGCGTCAGTCCGTCCTCAACGGTCATCGTTCCCTCCAGAATGCCATGGGACTTTGCGTGGACGGAGCGGACGGCGTGACCGTAGTCCTCGGCGGTTCGTGTCAAGATGACATCGAAGGTTTCGTTGAGATCGGCGATGACCTGCTTCTCGTCAGGCTTGATCTCTTCCAAATCGGCGCTGTAGCGGACAGGCTGTGGTGTCGTCATGATGGAAGTCTCCATTGCGGGAAAAGGAAGAAATTTGGGATGCGACGGCCTCGAGCGGGCGCGTTTCTCAATTCTAACAACGGCGACTTCCTTATTGTTCCAACAGCCTCGTTTGCGGGCGCTGACACTCACGCAACTGTGTGAGGTGATGTTTTCGTTGGGACGGGCAACGATGTTGGCGCTGCGTCGTTTAGGACACGCGCCAATGAGGGAGTTCACGGTCATGCCACGTCACGTTTTCTGGAAAGGGCACTTACGGCTCTCCCTCGTCACGGCGGCCGTTTCCCTGACGCCGGCGACTACTGAGAGCGCGAAGGTCAGATTTCACATTCTGAACCGCAAGACGGGCAACCGCGTCGAAAGCCACTACGCTGACAGCACGACGCATCGCCGCGTTGCCGATAAAAATCAGGTCAAAGGATTTCCCAAGGAAGATGGCGGTTTCGTTTTGCTGGAAGACGACGAGATCGACGCCGTCGGGTTGGAAAGCACCAAGACCATCGATATCCAGACCTTCGTTCCCGCAGGCTCCATCGACTGGATCTGGTACGACCGTCCGCATTTTCTAAAACCAGAAGACAAGATCGGTGCTGAGGCCTTCGGCGTTATCAGGGACGCGATGAAGGCCAACAATGTCTCGGGCATAGCGCGGCTGGTGATCTATCGCAGGGAACATGCCGTTCTGCTGGAGCCCGCGGGCAATGGCATCATTTTATGGACGCTGCATTATGCCGATGAGGTTCGCGAGAGTATGGATACGCTTGAGCCCAAACAGAAACTCGATTCCGATCTGCTTTCGCTGCTTGAAAAGCGGATCGAGGACAACACGATTGCGTGGAAACCTTCGGTCACTCAGGACAAGGTTCAGAAGAAGATCAAGGCGCTCCTCAAATCCAAGGAAAAGGGGAAAACAACGTCGAAATCAAAATCCGCGCCTGTCAAAAAGAGTGGCGGAAACGTCATCAACATCATGGACGCCCTCAAGAAGAGCCTCGCTTCCGAAAAGCGAGGCTAAGCGATTTCCGCTATTTAGGCAGCGGCCTGGCGGCATCGAAAAAGCCGCTCCATGGGTCATGCTTCATGGCGGCCAGACGCGGCGCGATGTTGCTGACGGTGAAATAATCCGGGCTTATCTCGTCCGACAATTCCGACCATTCCAGCGGCATGGAAACAGCAGCTCCGGGCCGTGCCCGTGAGGAGTGGGGGGCAACGGCGGTGTTGCCGCGCCCGTTGCGAAGATAGTCGATGAAGATGCGACCGGGCCGCTTGGACTTGGTCGAGACGGCGATGAATTTATCCCCATCATCCTTCGCCATGCTGACAGCCATGGCTTTGGCGAAGGCCTTGACCGCCGTCCATCCTGCCTGTGGCTTGAGAGGACTGACGACATGAAGCCCCTTGCCACCCGATGTCTTTACGAAGGCCGCCAGCCCGACGTCCTCAAAACGCCGCTTCAGCTCAAGTGCTGCACCGATGACATCGCTCCAGGTCACGTCCTCACCCGGATCGAGATCCATGGTGATCATGTCGGGCTTTTCCCAGCTGCGCGTGGTCGCGCCCCAGGGGTGAATTTCCAGCGCTGCCGACTGTACCAGTGCCATCAGCCCGTCGAAGTCGGTGATGCGGATCAGCGGCTCGCCCTGCTTATCCTTGGGATCGGTAATCTGCCCGATGGCTTTGTTGGTGCCGCGCCACGGGTGTTTCTGGAAAAAATGCGGTCCGTCGATACCATCCGGGCAGCGAACGAGGGCCAGCGGCCTGTCTACGATGTAGGGTGCCATCAGGTGCCAGACCTGCGCGTAATAATCGGCGAGACCTTCTTTCGTCACGCCGTCCTTCGGCCAATACAGCCGTTCCGGGTGGCTAAAGGTCACGCTGGTTTTGGGAACAGGCTTTGCGGAACTTTGCGCATCCTCGCGATGGATATCTTTCGCATCCTTGTCCTCTCGAATGCCCCGAAACGATGCGTGGCGCAGGTTGCCATCGGCAGACCATGTGCGAAACTCCACTTCCGCAACGATATCAGGCTTCACGAAAATCAGATCGCGCTTGGCCAGCGCCGTCAGCTTGTCGGCGAAGGGGCTTGATTTTTCCGTCAGGGGGTTCAGCGTCTGAAACAGTTTTTCCGCGACATCCGCCGTAAAACCGGTGCCGGCGCGTCCGACGTGGTGAAAACCGTCTTTATCGTAGACGCCGAGGGCCAGCGAACCGATGGCCTGATCCGAGGTGGATGACAGCGTGAAGCCACCGATGACGAACTCCTGACGGCTGGAGCATTTGGACTTTACCCATTGCCCCTTGCGTCCTGAAAGGTATTTGCTGCTTTTCTGTTTGGAGATCACACCCTCGAGGCTGAGGCGGCAGGCGTGATCAAGGATCATGTCGCCGTTTTCCTCGAAATGCTCGCTATATCTCAAGGCAGCATCGCCGGATGGCAGCAGCTTTTCGAGGAGATGCTTGCGCTCGATCAGCTCCCCGTTTTGAAGGCTTTGGCCATCCAGATGCAACAGATCGAAGGCGTAATATCGGAAGCGGTCCGTTCGACCGGCGCTCAAGTCCTCTTGCAGAGCTGAAAAGTCCGATGCGCCATTGTCGCGTTCCACAACAATCTCTCCATCGAGTATCGCATTTTGAACGGGAAGCTTGCTGAACGCCTTGACGACCTGGGGGCCAAACTTTTCCGTCCAGTCCAACCCGCTGCGGGTCAGAAGCGACACTTTGCCATCATCGATCCGAACCTGAACGCGGTAACCATCGAATTTGATTTCGTGCAGCCAGCGGTCGCCTGCGGGTGGCTTGGGTTTGAGGGTTGCAAGGGCAGGCGGGATGAAATCCGGTAGCGCTGCCTTGCGTGCGCCTTTTGGAAAATCATGCGTCTGCTTCGCTCCCGCAGTGGCCTTGGCCTTTTTGCTGACCGGCTTCGAATTCCACGTATCATCGGGTTTTGCGGCCACGTCTTTGATGCCGCGCCCAGATTTGATGGAGTTGGGCTCCTCGACCAGAATATCCTTGTCACCCTTGGTGCGGGCTTCTTCGTCCTCGACCTTGATCAGGAGCCAGTTTTCGCGGGTTTCGCCGGGTTTACCGTGCATACGAACCAGATGCCAACGACCTCTCAGCTTCTCGCCATCGAGATCGAATTCCAGATGGCCTTTCTTGTAGCCTTTTTTGGCATCACCAACCGGGCGCCAGGTTCCCTTGTCCCACAGGATCACCGTGCCGCCGCCATATTGACCCTTGGGTATGACGCCTTCGAATTCGCCGTAGCTCAAGGGGTGGTCTTCCACATGGACCGCAAGCCGTTTGTCTTCTGGGTCAAGGCTGGGGCCACGCGTCACCGCCCAGCTCTTGAAAACACCGTCCATTTCCAGTCGGAAGTCGTAGTGAAGCCTGCGGGCATCGTGTTTTTGTATGACGAAGGACGACCCCTGATCCTCGCTCTTGGTGCCGCGTGGTTCTGGCGTCTGGTCGAAGCGGCGCTTGGCGTTGTAGCTTTGCAGGCCCATGGTCAGCTCGCTTTTTTCGTTTTGGTGGCCGGCTTCTTGGCGGTTTTTTCAATGGCACCCTTGTCTCCGGCTGCACTGCGGCGCAGAGCCTCCTTCAGGTCGACGACATTGTCGCGTTTTTCCTCGATGGGTTTCTTGATTGGGCGACCCTCGATCTTGGCTTTGACCAGTTCCGCCAAGGCGTCGTTGTAACGATCGGCATAGGCCGCGGGATCGAATTTTCCGGCCCGTTTCTTGATGATGTGGCTGGCAAGTTCCAGCATTTCATCATCGAACTTCATGTCTGGAATGGATTTGAAGGTGGTGTTCTGCGAGCGGACCTCATAATCGAAACTGAGGGTCGTCGCGATCAGTGCCTTGCCGTGCGGGCGGATGATGAGGTTGCGGTTGCGGCGAAACAGCACGGCCTCCGCAATTGCGACCACATTTTGCCGCTGCATGGCCTGTGCTAGCAGGCTGAGTGCATCCTCTCCATCTCCGTCGGTCGCTGCGAGGAAATAGGGCCGGTCGAAATAGAGCTTATCTATGTCGTCGCAGGCAATGAAGTTCTCGATGTCGATGACCTTGTTGCTGTCGGGCATGAGTGCTGCGATTTCGTCACCTTCAACGATGACGTGGTCGCCATTGTCGAGTTCAAAGCCTCTGACCTGATCAGACTTGTCGACCTGCTCGCCGGTATCACTATCGACATATTGCCGCTCGACGCGGTTGCCGGTCTTTCGATTGACGATATTGAACGAGATTTTTTCCGACGAGGTGATGGCCGAATACAGCCCGACCTCGCAGGCGAAATCACCAAATTTGATGTGGCCTTTCCAGCTTGCCCGGCGTGTCATGAGTGTGCACCCCCACGCCCGGTTTCAAGCTGTAGATGCTTGAGTGAGCTGTCGATCATTTGCATGTCCTCGGCGGTAACGACCGGAATGGGATCGGAGGCCATGGCTTCCAGAACTTCCGGTGAAAGCCCACCATTGCGCATCACCCATTCCATCGCCTCACGCGTCTCACGTTCCGCTCTCAACTGCGCGTGGAGCGCCAGTATCAACCGGTCCCTGACGTCATAGGTTTTATGATCTTGCTTCTTCGGTACGCGTGACATGAACCGCTCCTGCGCAATATGGCTAGACTGCTGTTGTCATTCCAATGGCTATTCTAACGTCTCCAAGGGGCCGTCGTTCCATGGCCTGGACATTGCGCGGAACCAAACGCGATCAGCCGAGTTGTTGCGCTGGGGCATTAGGACGTACGGGGATAGCTTTGAATTTTGTAGGCGGCGGCGAATGCGGAAATTTGTTCCGGAATTTTGCTTGGGATGACAGCCCTTTGGGCACCCCTGATGCATGGCCGGTCGAACTTCAAACGCTTGTCAACGTCATGCTTGGCTCTTTGCAGCCCATGTTGATCGTGTGGGGTCCGTCGCAAATTACCCTCTATAATGACGGTTATGCCGCGATGTGCGGAAATCGCCATCCTGCAGCATTCGGTCATCCGTTTCGTGATCTTTGGTACGACATCTGGGACGCCGTCGATCCCATCATTTCCGCCGCCTATGCTGGGCAAGGCACGTCGATGGACGACATAGAGTTCATCATGTATCGCAAGGGTTATGCGGAGGAAACGCATTTCTCGTTTTCCTATACGCCTGTTCGAGATCAATCGGGCGTGGTGCTGGGAATGTTTTGCGCCTGTTCCGAAATCACCGGCGAGATCATCGTTCGTCGCGAGCAGAAAAGCCTTCAAGAAAAGCTTCTGCAAATATTCGAAATGTCACCTGCGGGCATCGCCACGTTGGGTGGTCCCGACCACATCTTTGAATTTGCGAATGAAGAATATTATTCGATGATCGGCATTGGCCGGGACATCATCGGAAAATCCGTTGCCGAGGCTGTGTCCGAGGTTGTCGATCAGGGCTTCATCGATCTTCTCGATACCGTCTATAAAACGGGAGAGCCTTTCGCAGCGCGTGCTGTTCCCGTTGAGCTTAATCGCGGACCTGATGGTGAGAAGCAGAAGCGTTTCATAGACCTTGTGTATCAGGCAATGCGCGCGCCCTCTGGTGAGATTATGGGCATATTGGTCCAGGCGCAGGATGTGACGGAGCGGCTGGCCGAGCAGAAGCACCGGGAATTGATATCGCACGAGCTTGGCCACCGCCTCAAGAATCAGCTCGCCATGGTGCAGGCGATCGCATCTCAAACGCTGCGTTCCGCAGAGAGCCTGGATTCGGCCCGGAAAATACTCTCGGGTCGCATTGGCGTTTTGAGTGCGGCACATGATACGGTGATCCAGGGCGGTTTGGGAACGTCCAATGTTCATAAGCTGGTCAACCAGATGCTCGAAGTTCACGACGATCCCATGGCGTCACGGTTTACAGTTTCAGGAGCCAATCTGCGCGTCGGCTCACGCCCGTCCCTGTCTCTTTCGTTGATTCTGCATGAGCTGGCCACGAATGCGGTTAAATACGGAGCTCTCTCGGTGCCGGATGGCAAAGTGGATATCAGTTGGCACATCACCGGAGAGGCCAAAGACAGGTTCGAACTCGTTTGGACGGAAACCGGTGGCCCGGAGGTCGCCGCACCGGAACGTGTCGGTTCTGGTTCCCGGCTTATCAAGGCAGGTCTTGCCGGTGCCGCCAATGGGCGTGTTGATATTTTGTACGAAGCCTGCGGTCTGCGCTGCGTTATTTCGGCAGATCTGACCAGTTTTCAGCAGGAGCATTGATCGATGCAACCGCGACTTCTCATCGTTGAAGATGACGGGCTCATTCGCCTTGATCTGGTTGATATGGTCTCGGATCTAGGTTTCCTGGCAGAAGAAGCGGCGACAGCCGATCAGGCAGTTGAAATGCTGGAAACCGAAGACCGGATCGATGCGATCTTGACGGATATCGATATGCCCGGATCGATCAACGGTCTGGGGTTGGCAAATGTGGCGCACCGGCGCTGGCCGGATATCAAAGTCGTCGTCATTTCCGGCAGATACGATCCCGCCGAAGGGGTGTTGCCACCGGGCGCGATTTTTCTGACGAAGCCGGTCTCGCCCGACCTCATCGAAAAGGCACTTCTAGACGTCGGCATAGCCTTCCCCTGACCACTGACGATGCCTTCAACGACGCTTATCTTCATGCGGCATCCTGACGTTGTGACATGAAAGTAACGGCTGCAACCAGACTCTTGTCTAGGCAAAATAATCATTGAAAATTCGTTAAAATCTGATTCGACACGCGATTCGATCAGGTGTAATAAATAATCGTTCAAGGAATGAGTACAGATAACTCGCATCTTTCGGGAGGATGGGCCTTGTCTTACGTGGCTTTTCAACGTGTGGGTACACAGTTGTCACCCCAACAGGTCACTGATCTTCAGACGATATTCGATGGCGTTTGTTTTGAGTGCCTTGAAGATCGGAGCAGTCCGGTGGCCAATGAGTGCGCGGCAGTTCTGATTAGAAGCGCCCAGCGTGGCATTCTCGATCACGACATGCTGCGTGATATCGGTAAAGCGGTTATGCGCCGCCACTGATCCAAGACATGGAAAAGTTCAAGCGCCCGGTTGCCCGGGCGCTTTTGTGTTGGGTCAGCTTTTTTCCTGAACGTGGGCTTCAAGGAACCAGAGCGATTTATCCAAATCTCGTGACGCTGCCGTAAAGATGTCGGCGGTGTTCGGATCGCCTGCATCATCCGCTTCATCGATTGATTTGCGAATGAGATTAGCAACATCACCATAGCGTTCGATCAACTCATCGAGGTGATCCTGAGTTTTGAAGATATCCGTTGGATAGGCCTTCAGCTTGGATGTCGACGTGACCGACTGCACGCTGCCAAGGGCAGTGCCACCCAGCTGCACGGCGCGTTCCGCAATGGTGTCGCTATGCTTATCGAGCAGGGTGCGGAATGTGTCCAGCAGTTCGTGGATCGCGATAAATTGCGGTCCCTTCAGGTTCCAATGGGCCTGTTTCGTTACCAGCGACAGATCGATGACGGAAGCCAGAGCTTCGTTCAAGAGCCCTATGACCGTTGCCTTGGTATTGGATGGTAGATCGTTTCGGGTCTTGTGGGTTCTCATGTTGTTCTCCTGAAACGCGATTATATTTTGGTTTTTTAAACGTCCGGGAAATCAACGGGTAGGAGCGGTAGTCGTTCCATCATCCGCGGTTGCAAATATATGTTAATTGTCTGTTGGGGGGTCGCTTATAATTTCGCGGTCGAGAAGCGTTAAGGACCTGTCCGGTTCGATGCGATAGGTTTCATGGGCTCGTCGGCCGTCCTGCATAACGAACTCGTGGCTGAAGGTGCTGCCGACAGGAGACTTGGTTAGTTTTGTTCGGGGCTGGCCGCCATAGGTGATGCTACCGGGAATGGGCTCGATAGCGGAGGCGCCGGTTGTGCAGGACGCGAGCGCCAAGACGAGCAGCAGAGCGAATTTGCGCATGATGTCTTCCCTAAAAAGGTGATATCCTACTAAAACGAACTGCAACCTTTTCCGTTCCTGATATAAAAAAGCCCCGCATCCTTTCGAATGCGGGGCAGGCCCTTGGGAGGGAGCTCTTTATCAGTCTTCGTTAGCAGCAAGCTGCGTCAACACCTGGCCGCGACCGCGAATACGCATGATCAGCGGGATGATAAATGCTGCGGCAGCGACGGCGAACAGGCCAACGGCAATCCACGACGTGAACAGCACCGATGGATCACCCTGACCGATGGCCAGTGCGCGGCGCAATTGCTGTTCGGCCAGCGGCCCGAGGATGAGGCCGACGACGGCAGGTGCAATCGGATAGCCGAAGATGCGCATGATATAGCCGAGGATACCGAAGGCCAAGAGCATGCCGAGTTCGAACACGGACGGGTTCGCGCCGATGGTGCCGAGCGTTGCAAACAGCAGAATGCCAGCATAGAGCCATGGCTTTGGAATGGTCAGCAGCTTCACCCACAGGCCGATCAGCGGCAGGTTGAGAACCAGCAGCATGAGGTTGGCGATGAACAGGCTGGCGATCAGACCCCAGACGAGCTGCGGGTTGGTCGCAAACAGAAGCGGGCCGGGCTGAAGGCCGAACTGCTGGAAACCGGCGAGCATGATGGCAGCCGTCGCTGTTGTCGGCAGGCCGAGTGTCAGCAGTGGCACCAGCGTACCGGCGGCAGATGCGTTGTTGGCCGCTTCAGGGCCGGCAACGCCTTCGATGGCGCCGTGGCCGAATTCTTCCGGGTGTTTGGACAGCTTCTTTTCCGTTGCGTAGGACAGGAAGGTGCCGATTTCAGCGCCGCCCGCTGGCATTGCGCCAATCGGAAAGCCGATCAACGTGCCACGAAGCCATGGCTTCCACGACCGTGCCCAGTCCTGTGCGCTCATCCAGACCGAACCCTTGACGGCCTCGACCTTTTCGTCACCGCTCTGGCCCTGTGCGACGATGAACAGGGTTTCACCGATAGCGAACATGGCCACCGCGAGCGTTGTGACTTCCACGCCATCGAGCAGGTCGGGGATGCCGAAGCTCATACGCGTCTGGCCGGTCAACTGGTCGATACCGACGATGGCGAGCGCAAAGCCGATGAACAGCGAGGTGAGACCGCGAAGCGCCGAGTCACCGAAGGCCGACGACACGGTAACGAAGGCGAGAACCATCAGCGCGAAATATTCGCGTGGGCCGAAAACCAGCGCCAGCTTGACGATGTAGGGTGCCACGAAGGCCAGCGCGATGGTCGCAATCAGACCCGCCACGAAGGAGCCGATGGCGGCTGTGGCAAGGGCGGGACCGCCGCGCCCGGCGCGGGCCATCTTGTTGCCCTCCAGTGCGGTTACGATGGACGCACTTTCGCCGGGTGTGTTGAGCAGGATCGATGTGGTCGAGCCGCCATACATGCCGCCGTAATAGATACCGGCAAACATGATGAGCGAACCGGCAGGATCGAGCTGGTAGGTAACGGGCAGAAGCAGCGCGACGGTCAATGCCGGGCCGATGCCGGGCAGAACGCCGACGGCGGTGCCGAGCGTGACGCCAATCAGCGCATAAAGAAGGTTCATCGGTTGCGCAGCAACAGCGATGCCTTGCAGCAGAAAATCAAAAGTGCTCATGGACAGTTGTCCCCCTGTCGGGTGAAGTCTTTGCTGCGCTTAAAATGCGGGCACCAAGGCTTCATGTCTTGTTGTTTATCGAGTGGATCGGCCGTCAGAAGAACAGCCGCTCCAAGGGTCCAGCAGGCAGCGACAGTTGCAGCAGCTGTGCAAAGATCACCCAGATGACGAAGCTGAAAACGATACCGATGGGGATCGAATACCAAAGCTTGCGTTTGCCGAAGGCGCGGGCCGTAAAGGCAAAGAGCAGGCCGGTGGCAATCGAGAAACCGGCGATGTTCAGCAGCAGCATCTGTGCGGCAAGGCCTGCGATGACCCAGAAGACCGGTCCCAGTTCCTGCTTGTCGCGGGTCGGAAACTCGTTGCGCCATGCTTCAAAGCCGGTCCAGATGGCCAGACCGACAAGACAGAAGGCAATGGCGTAAGGAACGGTTGCCGGGCCGACCGGAGAATAACCGGTGACGCTGGCAAGGCGGGCCGAATCCCAGAAGATCACAGCTGCAACGACCACGAGAAAGACGGCGATGCCGAACGCCGCCCAATCAGGGCGGCGCTTTGTGGGTTGGGAAGGGGATGAACCCTGGCTCATTTTACCAGTCCGATGTCTTTGAGGATGGCTTCTGTCGAGGCGGTGTCCTTTGCAAGCTGTTCCTTGAAAGCGTCACCGGCAAGATAGGTGTCCATCCAGCCCTTGGTCTTCAGCGTTTCCTGCCACTTTGCAGACTTCGCCAGCTTTTCGACATCGGCGCTGACGGCCTTTTCCTGTTCAGGCGTCAGGCCTGGAGGGGCCGCAACCATGCGCCAGTTCTGGATCACGACGTCGAGGCCGCTTTCCTTCAGCGTCGGGGCATCGATGCCTTCGATCTTGGCTTCGCTGGAGATGGCGAGAAGGCGAACGGTTCCAGACTTTACCTGGCTTTCGAATTCGCCATAGCTGGAGATACCGGCAGTCACCTGTGCGCCGAGGATGGAGGCCAGAGCCTCACCGCCGCCGGAGTAAGCGATGTAGTTGATCTTGGTTGGATCGACGCCCGCAGCCTTGGCAATCAGGCCAGCCGTGATGTGGTCGGTGCCGCCAGCAGAACCGCCGCCCCAGGAAACGCTACCCGGGTCTTTCTTGAGCTGTTCGACCAGTTGACCGATGTTCTGGATCGGCGACGAGGCCGGAACGACGATGACTTCGTATTCACCGGTCAGACGCGCAATCGGCGTGACGTCCTTAAGCGTAACCGGAGCCTTGTTCGTGAGGATAGCCCCAACCATGACATAGCCGCCGACGATCAGCGCGTTGGGATTGCCCTTCTGCTGGCTTGCGAACTGCGCAAGGCCAATGGTGCCACCGGCGCCGGGAACGTTCTGAACCTGGACGCGCTTCGAAATGCCGTCTTCCTGCAGCACGCTCTGCAACGAACGTGCCGTCTGGTCCCAGCCACCGCCGGGGTTTGCAGGAGCAATGATGGTGTAATCGGCTGCTGCTGCCGGAAGTGCGATTGCGCCAGCGAGTAGCGAAGCGATGAAGAAATGCTTCAAAGTGAACCCTCCTTGTATGCCATTCGGCATGTTGTGATGATAGCGGAAGGGGCGCACATGGCCGACATCGAGGGCTGCACTTGAGCAACCGGACAACGATCTGTCGGATGAGACTTCCTCCCGCTTCTTCAGTCCGCCTCCACGGATGAACGAAGAATTGCACAGCACCACAGAAAGCTGTCATCTAACTGACGCTTGGCAATTCCTCAGCGCATTTACTGTCTATTAATTTTTGAAATCCGTCTACTGGGCGCGTAAAGCTTCGTTCCAGCGCTCGATTATGCGGGCGCGCTTGACCTGATCGAGATAAACCATCAGCCCCGGACTGACCGGCACCGGTCGCAATTGTGCGCCGTGGATGGCCTGCATCATGTTGGCGGTGTTCTCACCCGCCACGTCAGGGCTGACCGCCGGTATCTGCAACTGCCGCGCCATAATGGTCTGGCCTTCTTTCGACATGAAGAATTCCAGATAGCGACGGCCAAGCTCCGCATTCCTTGCCGCCTGCGGCACCAGCCCGATGCGCGACATGACGACGGTATAGTCCTTGGGTAGCACGATGCCGACATCGGGATGGCGCGAGGCCCAATCCGCCGCGTAGGAGCCGAGGATGTTATAGCCCAGCACGAAGCGACCATCCGAGATGCGTTCCAGAATGGCGGAGCTGGTGGAATAGACTTTTACCCCCGCCGTGCCCATGCTCTTGATGACATTCCAGATATCGCTGAACTGTTCTTGATCCCGAGACATGAACAGGAAGCCGACGCCGGAGCGCTCTATGTCGTAAGTCGCGATGCGCCCATGCACGTCCTTGGCATGGCGCTCCAGATAATCCACGAATTCGGCGCGGCTGGCCGGTGGCTTTTCGGTCTGGAAGCTGGGCTTATGGTAGACGAAGACTGCGGGTTCGAAGGTCAGCGCATAGGCTGTGTTGCGCCAGTTGGCCCAGGCGGGCCAGCGTGCGCTCATCGGCAGATCGGAGCGTTGGGCGTAACCGTCATTGCTGAGTTTGACCTGCAGGTCCATGGCGGAGGAAAAGGCGAAATCAGCGGTTTTTTCGCCCGCATCCGTTTCCCGCACAATGCGATCGTAGATTTCGCCGGTCAGCATATCCTCGTAGGAAACCGCCACATCCGGGTTCGCCCTTTGGAAACCTTCGATCATGGGGGTGGCGAGCGGTTCGTCCAGAGACGAATAGACCACGAGCATTTCCGCATCTGCCTTACCTGATAGGGCAGGGAAAAGCATCTGCTGCGCCTGCAAACAGGTGGCGGCAGTCAAGAAAAGACAGAGGGACAGAAGAATACGCATGGAAAAGATCATGCCGCAGGCCCTTGCCATTCACAAGACGGGAAGGCTTGGATAAATTTGATCCAAATGGAGGGCGTCTGCTTGCGAATTTTGCTGGTGGAGGACAATCAGGTTTTATCGGAGGGCTTGTCGGCGCTGTTGCGCGGAAGCGGCTATGCCGTGGATGTGGTGTCCGATGGTGCGTCTGCCGATGCCGCCATCGCTGCCGAAAATTTCGATCTCGTTATTCTCGATCTCAACCTGCCGGAAATGGACGGCATCGATGTGCTGCGTTCAATGCGCGCCCGGCAGGACAAGGCGGCGGTGCTGATCCTCACGGCCCGCGGCACACCGGAAGAGCGGGTAAAGGGGCTCGACCTCGGTGCCGATGATTACATGATAAAGCCCTTCGACATTACCGAATTCGAGGCGCGGGTTAGGGTGCTTTTGCGCCGTAACGCGGGTTTGCGCTCGTCGCTGGTCAGCTTCGGCAAGGTGTCGTTCGATCTGACATCGCGCACGTTTACCGCCGATGGCAACCCTTTGGATATTCCCGCCCGCGAAGTGGCGTTGTTGGAAGTCCTGTTCATGCGCGCCGGGAAGGTGGTGGCCAAGGAAGCCATCGTGCAATCGCTGACCGGTTTCGATGACGAGTTGTCCGGTAATGCCATCGAGCAATATGTCAGCCGCCTGCGCAAACGCCTTGGCCCGCATGGGCTGACGGTGAAGACGGCGCGGGGCATTGGTTATTATCTCGAAAAACTGCCGGAGATGGCGGAATGAAGCAAGCCGCCTATTCGCTGAGGCGGCGTCTGCTTGGCTGGCTTCTGATTTCCACAGCCATCATCGGCTGCATCGCGCTGGCCGATACCTATCGCGAAGCGATCAACACCGCCAATATCGTCTCCGACCGCGTATTATCAGGCTCTGCGCTTGCCATTGCCGAGCGTGTCGTTGTGTCAGAAGACGGTTCGCTCGAGGTCGATATTCCCTATGTGGCGCTGGAAATGCTGACCTCGGCGGCGCAAGACCGGGTATTCTACCGGGTCAACGGGCCGAATGGTCAGTTTTTGACGGGCTATCAAAACCTGCCTTCTGTGGACAAGGCACGCAGCGATGCGCCGATCTTCGTGGACGCCGAATTTCGTGGTGAGCCCATTCGTGTCGCGGCCATCGAACGGTTCGCATCGACCGGAGTCAATTCCGTGCCATTCACGGTGACGGTGGCGGAGACCACGATTGCGCGAAGTCGCCTGGCACAGGCCATTATTCTGCGGTCCGCGTTGCGGCTTCTGTTCATGATCGTGGGTGCCGCCATCATCGTATGGATTGCGGTAACGATTTCATTACGCCCGCTTTACCGGTTGAGTGAGGCAATCGATGAGCGCAGCCCCAATGACCTGCATCCCATACGGCAATCGGTGCCTGTTGAGGTCGAGAACCTCGTGGAAACCGTCAATTCCTTCATGGTGCGGCTGCAATCGGCGCTGGATGCGCTGCGGCATTTTACCGGCAATGCCAGCCATCAGCTCAGGACGCCGCTGGCTATCATCCGCACTCAGCTTGCGCTGTCCGCGCGGGCATCTACCTTGCAGGAGGCGCAGGCCGCAGCGCATAAGGGTGATGCATCGGTGGCGCACGCCGAACATATTCTGGCGCAGCTTTTGCGCATGGCCAATATCGATGCGGCGGGATCAGGTGAAAAGCAAAGGCTTGTCGACGTCGATCTCGTATCGCTGGCACAGTCTGTTACTGCCGATTACGTGCCTGTTGCCGCAGAGGCGGGGATCGATCTCGGCTTCGAGCTGATTGAAACAGCCAGCATCCCGGCAGACCCGCTTTTGCTGGGCGAGTTGCTCGGCAATCTCATCAGCAATGCAATCGCCTATGCAGGCCAAGGTGCGGAAGTGACCGTGAGGGTCGGAAAGGTCGATGGCGTCGCTTTTCTGGAGGTGGAGGACAACGGTCCTGGTATCTCGGCGGAAAAGCGCGATGTGGTGCGGCAGCGTTTTGCAAGAGGCGATGGCAATGCAGCTCCCGGCGCGGGTCTGGGGCTTTCGATCGTCGAGGAAATTGCGACACTGTTCAAAGGGCGTCTGTCGTTGGAAGACGGTGCTGGGGGGCGTGGGTTGAAGGCAACCGTTCGTTTTTCGTGAAGCGGCGCATGAATGCGCCGCCTCCTGTCATCGCAGGCAATGCTACTCGTTAATCTTGTCGATCAACTGCATCATGATGTCAGCGCAAGCCTTCATGGGCTCGTCGTCGGCACATTTGATGTCAATCTTGGTTTCACCCTGCTCGATGCGGAAATGCGCACCCTTGGATGGTGGCGGCATCATCATGCGCTCACGCGGCCCGCCGTCTCTTGGACCACCATCTTTCGGACCCCAATGGCCGGGTGGCGGTGGAGGAGGGGCATCGGCTCTCGGACCCGCACCTGGTGGCGGCGGTGGGGGAGGCGGCGCATCAGCCTGTTGACCGGCATCCGGCGCACCTGGAGGTGGCGGTGGTGGCTGCTGGGCAAACGTCGAACCTGCCGCGAGGAAAAGCGCGGCACTGGCAATAATCAGTTTTTTCATGAGGGAGACCTCTGTGTTTGACAACGTGAAAGGAACGGTCAGTCAGGCGGTCGGTTGCTCCCGGGCGAAAATAAAGTTCAAGATTCTCATCGGTAAAAAATTACCCCATCCGCTCCGAAGCGTAGGAGCCGGGGCTTGGTGGGAAAACGACTGTGCGGTTGCCGTTGATGAAGGTGCGGTGGTGGATGTGGGCGTGGATGGCGCGGGCCAGAACCTGGCTTTCGACATCGCGACCCAGCGACACGTAATCTTCCGCAGACTGCGCGTGAGTGACGCGGACTGTGTCCTGCTCGATGATCGGGCCTTCATCGAGATCTGCGGTGACATAGTGGGCCGTTGCGCCGATCAGCTTCACGCCGCGCTCATAGGCCTGCTTGTAGGGGTTGGCACCCTTGAAGCTGGGCAGGAAGGAGTGGTGGATGTTGATGATGCGGCCGGACATTTTGCGGCACATCTCATCCGAGAGTACCTGCATGTAGCGGGCCAGCACGACCAGTTCGGTGCCGCTTGTGTCGATCAGGTCCAGCAACTGTGCTTCGGCTTTAGGCTTGTTGTCCTTGGTTACCTTGATGTGGTGAAAGGGAATGTCGTGATTGACGACGACCTTCTGGTATTCGAAATGGTTGGAGACGACCCCTACGATATCGATCGGTAGCGCGCCGATCTTCCAGCGGTAGAGCAGGTCGTTCAGGCAATGGCCAAAACGTGACACCATCAACAGCGTCTTGGTCCGCTCGCCATCGCTATAGATATTGGCCTCCATGCCGAATTCCGTGGCAATCGGCGCAAAGCCGGCCTGCAAGGCTTCCATACTCTGGCCTTCCTCGGAGATGAAGGAGACGCGCATGAAGAATTTGCCGGTTTCGAGGTCATCGAACTGGGAGCTATCGACGATGTTGCAACCCTTGCCCGCCAGATAACCCGAGATGGCGGCGACGATGCCGCGCTTGGATGTGCAGGCCACGGTCAAAACATAGGTCGTCATAGGCTTTCCCTCATCATGTGTCGCAACGGCCTATAGCGTAGGTCGAGAGTGGCGCAAAGCGCTCTCGTGTTTTACCAAGGCTTTGAATTGATAGGGCATGATGGGAGGGGCAAGACATGCCGGAAGCGACATTCGATGTTCAAAGGAAAAGCCGCTACCGAAATGATAGGTAGCGGCTTCACGTGTTCGTCAGGCGAGGAAGCTGTCGCGCAGCGCTTCGAACTTCGAAAGCTGATCCGCCAGCAATGCCTTGTTCTCATCTCGGCGCACGAACAGCTTGAACATGGCGCTGCCGCCCGCATTCATGAACCACACGGACAGTGACCGGCGTCCGTGAAATTCTCGATCAATGAAGGTGATCGAGGCACAGTTGTCTTTCTTGATATGCCCGCCGATGGGGCTATCACCATGAATGTTGAACCAGCCATGCCCCTCCGTTCCCTCGGGAAGATGGCCGGGAACCTCGAAGACGATATCCGGCGTCTGGACGATCATCAGGACTTCGCCCCAGGAGCGCAACTCGGTCCAGATGTCATTGAACTTTTCCGCAGGTGCTGAAACGGCCGCACCATGCGGTAACAGAGCCAGAATTTCCGCTGGCGTCACCTCTGCTTTGGTGGCAATGGCTTCCACCACACCATCGGGCTTTTCCGCAAGGGCTGCCTTGGCGCGCTCAAGCCGCTCGTCGTTGTTTTCGGCAACGGCACTCATGGTCATGATCAAGCCGCAACCGGACGGTCTTGCCCGTCCTTGTCTTCATGGATGATGACGTCGAAGCCTTCGAAATGCGGACCGGAGAGGTATTCGACCTTTCCGCGATTGTTGCCGGCATTGGCGTGGGCCGCGCGGAACTGCTCGGACTTCGTCCAGGCGGTGAAATCGTCCTTCGTCGCCCAGACGGTGTGGGAGGCGTAAAGCGTGTGGTCGTCGGCCTTGGCACCCTTCAGCATATGGAATTCCAAATAGCCGGGCATTTCGGCCAGATGACGCTTGCGGTCACGCCAGATGGTTTCGAACGCTTCTTCAAAGCCCGGCACGACACGGAACCGGTTCATGGCAATAAACATCGATAGTCTCCCTTAAATTTCCGGCACCAGTCATAGCCCCGCTGCCCATGAAGACCGAAATATAAAAGATAACGAAAATAGTCAACTTATCGGATTGTGCCAAAAATAAAGATGTGTAATGAACTCAACTTATCTGGCATGCAGACTGTGGCGTGCCGCATTGTTCAGGATCAAAAGATGTCGCTTTCACTTCGCTCAATCGCTTTCGGCACCGTTCTTCCAGTGGCGCTGGCTCTCGTCCCTCACGTCGGCATGGCATCGGACAAGGGTAATCCAGAGGCGAAGCGGATTGTCGCGGTCGGCGGCACGGTGACGGAAATTCTTTATGCGCTGGGTGCCGGAGACCGCATCGTCGCGCGGGACTCGACCAGCAGTTTTCCAGCCGAAGCGTTGGCGAAGCCCGATGTCGGTTACATGCGCGCGCTGTCTTCGGAAGGCATTCTATCGCAGAAACCTGACCTCATTTTGTCAGAAGACGGCTCCGGTCCTGCCGACGTAATCGGCATTTTGAAGGCGAGCGAAGTGCCGATGGTCACTGTCGATACCCCACCGGAAGGCAGCGCCATTGCCAAGAAAATCGAGGATGTGGGCGCGGCTGTAGGGCTTGAGGACAAGGCGAAAGCACTCGCAACACAGGTCAATTCGGATCTGGCAGCGCTGTCCATGGACGTTGCTGCGGTTGGCGACAAAAAGAAGCGGGTTCTCTTCGTTCTGTCCACCGCAGGCGGGCGCATCATGGCGGCAGGCAAGGATACGGAAGCCGCCGCTATCATCGAGATGGCTGGTGGCATCAACGCTGCCGAAGAGATTACCGGCTACAAGCCACTGACAGACGAGGCAGTCATTGCCGTGGCCCCCGATGTGGTCCTGACCATGCAGCGCGGCAACCACGCGGAAAATCCCGATCAGGTCTTTGCACTTCCCGCCTTCCAGTCCACTCCCGCCGCTGCCTCCAAATCGCTGATCAGCATGGATGGTCTGTATCTGATCGGCTTTGGTCCGCGCACGCCTGCCGCCGGTCGTGAACTTGCCTCCAAACTTTACCCGGAGATTGTAAAGCCGTGAGCGCGTTGGCTGTGACCGAGGTTGCAGGTCCCATGCCGGGCGATCGCTCTCGCAAGGGTGTCATCACTCTTGTTGCCTTGTGCGCCTTTCTGGTCTTTGCCTGTTTCGTGTCGCTGTCCAGCGGGCCGACGGGCGTCGGCTTGCATGAACTGTGGCTATATTTCACCGGCCATTCCCAGACCATGGAGCCGCGCGACCGTGTAATCCTCGAGGCAGTGCGCCTGCCGCGCACCGGTCTGGGCCTGATGATCGGTGCAGCATTGGCTGTCTCCGGTGCCATGATGCAAGGCCTGTTCCGCAATCCGCTTGCCGATCCCGGCCTTGTTGGCGTGACCTCCGGTGCAGCGCTGTTTGCCGTTGCCGCCTTAGCACTGGGCGGCAGTCTGCTGGCACCCCTCTCGGCATTGCTCGGTGTTCATTTCCTACCGCTCATGGCGTTTGTGGGCGGGCTGATGAACACGGTGCTGCTCTACATGATCGCGACCCGAAACGGTGCGACATCCACCACGGTGCTCGTGCTGGCGGGGATCGCCGTCGCCGCTCTGAGCGCCGCCTTGATGGGTCTGATGATCTTCATGGCGGATGACCGCGCCTTGCGCGACATTACCTTCTGGAGCCTCGGCTCATTGGGTGGTGCAACGCCGCTGAAGATATGGACGACGCTGCCATTTTTCATCGTCATCATGGCCAGCATTCCATTCGTTTCGAAAGGGCTGGATGCGTTGATCCTGGGAGATGCCGCGGCGTTTCATATGGGTATTCCGGTGCAGCGTCTGAAACGTCTTGTCATTCTCGCGGTTGCCGCCGCCTGCGGCGCAAGCGTTGCTGCTGCTGGGTCTATCGGCTTTGTCGGCATTGTCGTGCCGCATCTGCTGCGGCTGGTGATTGGCTCGTCTCATCGCTTTCTCCTACCTGCCTCCGCTATTGGTGGGGCAGGGCTGCTGCTGCTGGCGGATAGTTTTGCGCGGACGGTTGCTGCGCCCGCCGAATTGCCTATCGGCGTTGTGACAGCGCTCATCGGTGCGCCAGTCTTCCTGTTTCTGCTGCTGGGTCGCGGCAATGGGCTCGGTTTGAGGAATGTGACATGATTTCCACGCGCGGTGTCACCGTCGTCCGTTCCGGGCGCAAATTGCTGGACGATGTCTCGATCAAGCTCGAGCCTGGCACCTTCAGCGTCATCATCGGCCCGAATGGTGCGGGTAAATCCACCCTGATGAAGGTGCTGTCCGGCGAGATGCGGGCTGATGCGGGCGACATTGCCTATAACACCGTCGACGTGAAGCTGTTTTCACCGGTGCAGCTGGCGCGCATTCGCGCCGTGTTGCCGCAAAGCACGGTGTTATCGTTTCCGTTCACGGCGCTGGAAATCGTGCGCATGGGTGCTGTTGCGCAAGGATCTCTTAAGCCGGAAGAACAGGCAAGGCAGGCGCTGGCGAAGGTGGGTCTCAGCGGGTTTGAGGGTCGATCCTACAACATGCTATCCGGTGGAGAACAGCAGCGGGTGCAGTTTGCCCGTGTCTTGGCGCAAGTTCCCTATCCGGTGGAAGATGGTCAGGCGAGGGCGCTTTTGCTGGATGAGCCGACGTCCAGCCTTGATCTCGGCCACCAGATTTCTGTGCTCGAAACCGCGCGAGATTTCGTCCTTGCTGGCGGCACCGTGCTTGCCGTGCTGCACGATCTCAATCTCGCTGCCGAGTTCGCCGATCAACTTATCGTCATGCATCGCGGTAAGATCACGGCCTGCGGACCTGCGCTGGAAACGATCAATGACGAGACGATCGCGCGGGTTTACGGCATTGGCGGCACTGTTGGTCGCGTTCCCGCACGGCACATTCCCTATGTCCTGCCGCAGTCACGACATCGCTGACGGCAGGGTTACGGTTCTGGCCGGGTGGTGACGAACAGGGCGGCACCCAACATGACGGCGGCGACGAGTGAGGCGCGCAACGGCGTCGGTTCGGTTCCGAACCAGAAAATCGCGTAACTCATTGTCATCAGAGACACTGCGGCGATTTTTGCCCTGCGCGGGATGGCACCTTTTTCCCGCCAGTTGCACAGGGATGGCCCAAATCTGGGGTGGGACAGAAGCCATGCTTCCAGCTTCGGAGACGATTTTGAAAAGCACCACAGCGCGATCAACAGAAACGGTGTCGTCGGCAAAACGGGCAGAAACGCACCGACAACACCGGTTGCGACCATCAGCCAGCCAAGACAGAGATATAAGATGCGCATGAGTGCCGGTATCATGAGTTAAGATGTCATGATAGTGCGAAAGCTGCTGTGTAGAAGACGTGTTTGATGATCTGCCATGCGGCTCGAAAAGGCCTCAAGGGTTGAAACTCTTGGCTTCAGCCGTTATCTGCCTGCCCGGAGGCCTGCAGTATAAGTAGGCAACCACTAGGCAAAAAGAAGGAAACACCATGGCCAAACTTATTCACTCTATGGTCCGGGTGCTGGACGAGAAGCGTTCGGTGGGTTTTTATAACCAAGCTTTCGGGCTGGAGGTCGCGGAGCGTTTCGAGTTCGAGACATTCACTCTGATCTATCTCTCGAATGCCGACGGTGATTTCGAGCTTGAGCTGACAGTCAACAAAGGCCGCGAAGTGCCTTATGCGCTGGGCGATGGCTATGGTCACATTGCGGTCAGCGTTGAAGATGTGGATGCCGAGCATGCCCGCCTGACGGAGCTTGGTCTTTCCGCTGGCAAGATCGTGAATGCAGAGTACAAGGGTGCGCCGTTTGCGAAGTATTTCTTCATCTGTGATCCAGATGGCTACAAGATCGAAGTGCTTCAACGCGGCAGCCGCTTCAAATAAATCAAGAGGTTTTCCATGACAGAGGCGGGCGTGAAACTGGAAGAAAGCTGGAAACATGTGCTTTCCGCAGAATTCGCCAGCCCCTACATGCAGAAACTGAAAGACTTTCTGCTTGCCGAGAAAAATGCCGGCAAGCATATTTTCCCTAGAGGTAGCGAGTATTTTCGCGCGCTCGACCTCACGCCACTCGATGAGGTCAAGGTTGTTATTCTCGGCCAAGACCCCTATCACGGCGCAGGCCAAGCACATGGTCTGTGCTTTTCCGTGCAGCCGGGCGTGCGCACGCCACCATCTCTCGTCAATATCTACAAGGAATTGCAGAGCGATTTGGGCATCCAGCCCGTTAAGCACGGCTTTCTGGAAAGCTGGGCCAAACAGGGTGTGTTGCTGCTCAATAGCGTTCTAACCGTGGAAGAAGCCCGTGCCGCATCCCATCAGGGGCAAGGCTGGGAAAAATTCACCGACGCCATCATCCGCACCGTGAATGACGAATGCGACGGCGTCGTCTTCTTGCTGTGGGGCTCTTACGCGCAGAAGAAAGCGGCTTTCGTCGACCAGACGAAGCATCTGGTTCTCAAATCGCCGCATCCATCACCGCTCTCCGCCCACAACGGATTTTTCGGCAACCATCATTTTTCGAAAGCCAACGAGTTTCTCGTTTCACGCGGCAGAGAGCCAATAGATTGGCAACTGCCCGAAAAAGTGTGATGAACGTCGCAAAAACAGCTTTGCACTTTTAAATTGACTGATCTAAAGATAACCGGACTGTTATCTGAAGGATTTATGCCGGTGACTTTTCTGTCTGCGAAAACATCTGTTGCTCTTCCCGATCCGCACGCCATCGTTGCAGCTTTTCATGAGCACTTCGCCGAGTATATGACGATGACCCGCGAGGGTGCGGCGGTGCATTTCGAGGCAGATTACGGCAATGGCACATTTGGTGCCGAGGATGGCCGTTTTGCAGCGCGCATCAATTGTGTTTCGGAAAATGTTCTGCTGTCCGTCAAGGCCATGGTTGCTGAGCATATCGTCGAGTTTTCCGGCGATACGTCGCTTGATTTTCGCTGGGAAGGCGATGGGGCAGAGCTGCGTGAACTGCCCAATCTTTTCAGCGGTCGGGTGGTGCGAGCCTATAATCTGACGCCGAAGATGCGGCGTGTCGTGATTGCGATCGAAGAGGGCATCGAGCGGTTGATGAATGGCGGGCTGCATGTCCGCATCCTCATCCTTCCCGATCAGGCCCGCGCTCCCGTATGGCCGCATCTGTCGAAAACCGGTGCCATCGTCTGGGCGCAGGGTGAGGATGAACAGGCGCGCCGCGTCTATACGATCCGTTCCGGCAATATCGAACGCGGGGAAATCGATCTCGATTTTGTCATGCACGAGGGTGACGACATGCCCGGCGCGCATTTTGGCGCAACGGCCAGCGAGGGTGATCTTGTTGGTATCGTTGGTCCCGGTGGCGAATTGCCCGATGCGGAAAGCTATGTTTTCGCCGGTGATGAAACCGCACTGCCTGTGATGTTGCGTATGGCAGCTGAAATGCCTGCGGGCAAAAAGCTAACGGTTTATGCCGAAATCGACAATGAGAACGAGCGGCAGAGTATTGATTCCAAAGCTGACATGAATTGGAATTGGCTATATCGCAACGGTGAGGATGCTGGAACGGCTGGAGTGCTGGTGCAGGCGCTGCGCGCTCACGCGTGGCCCAGCCCCGACGGGCTGCATGTGTTCGTCGGCTGTGAAAAGATCGAAGCACGCGCCATTAAGAAAATACTCGGCGATGAAGCCGGGCTCCCAAAGACCTGCCTGCACACCGCCGGTTATTGGGTCCGGGGCGCGAACGACGACCATTGATCCAACATCGTTGATTTGCTGAACAGTTCTTTCGATCGTTTCCAATTTGAGAACAATCCGTTCTGAACGTCCTGTCTATGCGAACGGCCCGATCTGCACCATCTTGAGCCCATGAACGAAGGGCGTCGCTTTTCCGCGAGCCCATCCAATCGGAGGGTTAAAATGCTGAACCAGATCAAGGGTCTGCACCACGTCACATCCATGGCGGCGAGTGCGCGTGGTAACAACCATTTCTTTACCGACACGCTCGGCCTGCGCCGCGTCAAGAAGACGGTTAACTTCGACGCGCCTGATGTCTACCATCTCTATTACGGCGATGAAGTCGGCACGCCCGGCTCGGTAATGACCTATTTCCCCTTTCCGCACATGGCGCGGGGTCGTCAGGGCACCGGCGAAGTCGGCACGACGCTGTTTTCCGTTCCCGAAGGTTCGCTCGGCTACTGGCAGGACCGACTTGCCAAGGCCAATGTCGATGGATTGAAAGCCGATGAAGCCTTTGGCAACAAGCGCCTGCATTTTGCCGGACCGGATGGCGATGGTTTTGCCTTGGTCGAGGTCAAGGATGATGCACGTGCGCAGTGGACTGCCAACGGCGTCGGTGAAGATCAGGCGATCCGTGGTTTTCAAGGAGCGTCGCTGCGGCTTGCAGATGAAGGTGCCACCGCTGAACTTTTGAAGTTCATGGGTTATCATGAAGTGGACCGGCAGGACGGCGTTTTGCGGCTGGGCATGCCTGGTGGCAACGGTGCCGATGTCATCGATATCGAAACGATGCCGAATATTTCCGGCGCTCGTCTGGGGGCAGGATCCGTTCACCACATCGCTTTTGCCGTGGAAAACCGCGAGACGCAGTTGGAAGTTCGTAAAGCGCTGATGGATACGGGGCATCAGGTCACGCCTGTCATCGATCGGGATTACTTCTGGGCGATCTACTTCCGCACGCCCGGCGGTGTGCTGTTTGAAATCGCCACCAACGAACCGGGTTTCGACCGCGACGAAGACACGGCGCATCTGGGTGAAGCGTTGAAGCTGCCATCACAGCACGCGCATCTGCGCGCCACGCTGGAGCAGCATCTGGAGCCGTTGGACGGCGACGCAAAGTAAATGACGGAAGGCTGGTCGGCCCGATGGCCACCAGCCATTCCCAGGAGTATTGCCATGAGCAAGGATAGTTATGTTCACAAGGTCCGCGCCGGTGCGCCGGGCCAGCCCGCTTTCTTCGTGTTTCACGGCACTGGCGGCGATGAAAACCAGTTCTTCGAGTTCGGCTCTCGTCTGCTGCCGAATGCCACCGTGATTTCCCCACGGGGTGATGTTTCGGAATTCGGAGCGGCACGCTTTTTCCGCCGAAAGGCCGAAGGCGTTTATGACCTCGATGATCTGGACCGCGCCACACGGCATATGGCCGAATTTATCAAGGCCAACCGCGATTATCACGAGGCAGGTCTCGTCGTCGGTCTGGGTTTTTCCAACGGCGCGAATATTCTCGCCAATGTGCTGATCGAATTCCCTGATCTGTTTGACGCAGCCGTGCTGATGCACCCGCTCATTCCGTTCGAGCCGAAGCCCGCGCCAGCACTCGCGTCACGGCGTGTGTTGATCACGGCGGGCGAACACGACCCGATCTGCCCGGTTCCACTGACCAATGCTTTGGCGGACTATTTCAGGGCGCAGGGTGGGGAGGTTGAGATGGAATGGCATTCCGGCGGGCATGAAATTCGTGGGAATGAGATCGAGGCGGCGAGGGCGTTTTTGACGCCCCAGGTTTGATGGCTTCCGCCACTCACCTCCTCTTCCCTGTGCTTGTCACAGGGATCCAGCCGGCGCGCGTCTGCGCGACAGGAGACTCTCTCAGCCCAAAGACTTGGGCTGACTAGATTCCTGTGACAAGCACAGGAATGAGGGTGGAGAAAGCGTCTGGAAAAATTACCGATACCCGCAATCTCGCAATTGCTTCTCATACCGCATGGCCACGTTGGCGGATTTGCGGGCGGCATTCTTGATGGCGGTATTGCTGCGCCAGACGCCGTTCGCATAGCCCGTATGGCCGGAATAATAGGCGAGGTAGAGATTGTAGGGATCGTTGAGGGCGATGCCGTTCTGGCGGTTGCTCTTGGCGTGGTACCAGCCGACGAAGTGGATAGCGTCGGTGAAATCGGTGCGACTGGCGTTCCAGCGTCCGGTCTCGCGCTGATAGACTTTCCACGTACCATCCAACGCCTGTGCATAGCCGTAGGCGGTGGATTTCCGTCCCCAGGGAATGAAGCCGAAGAGTTTGTTGCGCGGAGGGCGGGCGTAGGGCTGGAAGCTGGATTCGGTGTAGATGGTTGCCATCATGACCGGCACTGGCACGCCGAACTCCCGTTCTGCGGCTTGTGCATCCTTCTTCCAATTGTTGAACATGCCGTTTCGCTGTTCGAAAATCGCACAGGCATTGGTGATCTGCGACGGAGCGGTCGCGCAGCCAGCCAGAACAGTCAAAAGAAAAACGACGACAAATACGCCACGCATCGCGAAACCTCTCGTTCCGCTCATTACTAAATTGTAAATGTTAACGCTCGGTTTTGAGACAAGGTTAATGCAAATGCGGTCTATTAAGGTTTTGTTTACGGTCAGATACGACCGATAGCGCTTGCCATCTGGTAAAGCGCGAGGCCGGAGGCCGTGCCGGCATTGAGGCTGTCGAGCTGAGGCGATTGGGCGATACGGGCCGTATGAAAGCGCGCCAGGACGTCGGGGGCTAAGCCATCTCCTTCAGTGCCGATGACAAGCGCCATGCGGTTGGAGGCCGTTATCTGACGGATTTCCGTCGTGCCTGCGGGAGACAGGCTCCAGATGTCGAACCCTTCCGCTGCCAGAGTTTCCAGCATCTGAACCGCGCCGCCACCGCGGTGATAGGCGACTGACAGCACCGAGCCGACGGAAACGCGCAACGACTTCCGGTAAAGCGGGTCGCAGCAGGTGGCATCCATGAACACTGCATCGGCATAAAACGCCGCGGCATTGCGAAACATCGAGCCGAGATTATCGTGGTTGGAAATGCCACAGCCGACGAGCACCAGCGAGGATTGCGGCAGTTGTTGGAGTGTTTGCTCCATATCCTTGTCACCCTTGCGCTTGCCGAGCGCCAGAATGCCGCGATGCAGGTTGAAGCCGACAATCGCATCCAGGACCGATGCCGTCGCCACATAGATCGGCACATCGGATGGAAATTCACTCAGAATATCCGCCACGCCTGCCAGGCGGTTTTCAAGGATCAAAATGCTCTCCGCCTCGAAATCGCGACCCGCCTTGTGGGCTGCGGCCAACATGCGCAGCACGACGGTGCCTTCCACGATGAAGCGACCCTGCCTGCCGGTGAGGTCACGTTCACGAATATCGCGGAAGGCAGCGATGCGTGGATCATCCGCCTCGGTTACAGAGGTGAATGCGAGATCAACGGGCATCGATGGTGATGTCTGCGACGAAACGGCCAGCCTGAACGTTGAACACCAGCGCCTTGCGTGTACCGTTGGCCAGACGTCCGTAGAACAGCATATCGCCACTGGCAAACGAGACGTTTTCGATGGTGAAGCCCTGCGGCAGGCTTGCTGTGGCTGCAACCGGCGCATCCGAGGGAACGGTCGCGGTGGTATTGGTGGTGGTCGCGGTCTTGGATGGGCCGACCGCCTTGTAGACAACGGCACCGAAGACAGCCATAAGGCTGATAAACATCACGGAGCCCGACACGATCTGCAACCGGATCATCTTGCGGCGAACTTTTTCCATGGCCGGGTCTAACGGCTGGTCGTCCTGTTCGGCTTGCTCGATCTGCGTCATCGGGATCCTTGGATATTGTTGAGTGATCGGAAATAAGAATGAACGACCCCTTTAAACAAGGCGGAGACGCAAGGAAAGTCCTGATTGCCGGGGAAGATGCCGAAGGCCGCCTCGACGCATGGCTGGCTGCTGAAGTCGGCGGTGATCTGTCGCGCAGCCGCATCAAGGCGCTGATGGAGCAGGGCGCGGTTTTTCTCAACGGCACAGCCATTACGGAACCGAAGAAGAAGGTTCATCCCGGCGACCGTATCGAGATCACCATGCCTGAACCGGAAGACCCGGAGCCCAAGGGTGAGGATATTCCTCTTGAGGTGGAATATGAGGACGAAGACCTCATCGTACTTCTCAAGCCAGCCGGTCTGGTCGTGCATCCCGGTGCTGGTAACTGGACTGGTACGCTGGTCAATGCGCTGATCCACCATTGCGGTGATAGTCTGTCCGGCATTGGCGGCGTCAAGCGCCCAGGCATCGTTCACCGCCTGGACAAGGAGACCAGCGGCGTCATGGTGGTGGCCAAGAATGATAATGCCCACCGCAAGCTGGCCGCACAATTTGCCGACCATGGCCGCACCGGGCCGCTGGAACGGGCCTATAAGGCTATCGTCTGGGGTCGCCCGAGAACATTGCGCGGCACGATCGATGCGGCGCTAGGCCGGGGTACAGATCGCACGAAGCGCGCCGTGAAACGCGAAGACACCGATGATGCGCGTGAGGCCATCACCCATTACGAGGTGATCGAGCGTTATCACGAAAAGCAGGATGCGACATCGCTTGCCTCGCTGGTGGAGTGCCGTCTGGAGACCGGGCGCACCCATCAAATCCGCGTCCACATGGCCCATATTGGCCACCCGTTGATCGGTGACCCGGAATATGGTGCGGCGTTCCGCACCAAGGCCAATCTGTTGCCGGACGAGGCGAAAGCAGTGGTGAACCGTTTCCCGCGTCAGGCTTTGCATGCCTATCTACTAGCGTTCGAGCATCCACGCACAGGCGAGGTGATGGAGTTTGAAACGGATATGCCTGATGATATGGAAGAGCTGGCGCAAGCGCTGAGAGGCTAAAACTGCCCAAATACAGACACAGTCACTCCGGGAGCGGATGCTTCCCGGAGCATTTTGCGCTGGCCAAAATTCTCGTAAGCAGCAAATTACCCTCATAATTTAGTTTATTATAATTACTTAAATAAGCAGCATAATTATACTGTCTCAATTTTGCTCTATTTAGCCCTACCTTTTCGCACTGCAATAAAGCTCCTCTTTAAAGGTAGTATATCTCTCAATAAAATCCACCGAAGATTGAAATGTATTTTGCAACCTGCTCTCTAGCATGCAGAAACCAGGGATTGAACGCCATGAACGTCAATGACCGAAAATTCATCTTTCATGATCTGCAAAAAATCGAAGGTTATATTGACCCTCCAGACGCCCTCGTCTTCACCTCCCTGTTGCATGCGCAACAAAAAAAATCGTTTGAGGGAGGGGTTGCCGAGATTGGCGTATTTTACGGGCGCTCTTATTTTCTCCTGCGCAAAGCCGTGGGCAATGATGGCCAAGTCCTTGCCGTGGACCTGTTCGATCTTGACGATGCGGATGGCACCTGTCGCCAATATGAGCGCTTCCTCGACAATGGCAGGCGGCTCGACCTGAAGGTCGATGAAAGCCTCGTGATCAAGGGCGACAGCACGCAGCTCGACCCAAATGAAGTGCTGGAGAAAATCGGCAAGGTCCGGTTCTTCAGCATCGATGGCGGCCATATGCTGCATCACGTTCTGGCGGACAGTAAATTGGCGATGGACGTGTTGGCCGACCATGGCGTGATCGCGTTCGATGATACTTTCAATCCGCAATGGCCGGAGGTGACCGTTGGTGTCGCGGATTTTTTGCGCCAGAAAGGCGACAGCTTCAGCGCGTTCTGTATGACGAAATACAAGACGTATGTTTGTCGGCGTGAGTACCATGATTTTTATGAAGGGGTGGTTCTTCGATCGCCGGAGTTGCTGGCTTTCGACCATGTCGAAACCGAGTTCCTGGGTTCGAAAGTCACGCGGCTGCACAACCCCATGGGACGTCGGATGATCTATGAGCTGATGCTACGTTCTGGCCTCACAAATTTTTCGGAACGAATTTATCGTTGAGCTGTTTTCACAGGGTCAAACAGGCAGGTAATTTTATAACGCGTGTGTGAAGCGCAAGCGCTTGAAACGTGAGTTTCCAATACATATTTGTTACGTGGGTTCGTGCGGGGTCGGAGTTCGACACGCAATTTTGGTTTGCCTGCAAAGGGAGCCAGCCTGGAACATAGATAAGGGGGTGCTTTATGGCCCGCAATAGTTTGCCTTCAATTACCGCCGGTGAAGCCGGCCTTAACCGATATCTCGATGAGATCCGCAAGTTCCCAATGTTGGAGCCGCAAGAGGAATACATGCTCGGCAAGCGTTATGCCGAACATGGTGACCGCGATGCAGCGCATAAGTTGGTGACGAGCCATCTGCGTCTCGTGGCAAAAATCGCCATGGGATATCGCGGTTATGGTTTGCCGATCGGTGAAGTCGTCTCCGAGGGCAATGTGGGCCTGATGCAGGCGGTCAAGAAATTCGACCCCGAGCGCGGCTTCCGCCTTGCTACATACGCCATGTGGTGGATCAAGGCTTCGATCCAGGAATATATCCTGCGGTCCTGGTCGCTGGTGAAAATGGGAACGACCGCCAACCAGAAGCGGCTGTTCTTCAACCTTCGTCGCCTCAAGGGTAAAATTCAGGCCATCGAAGATGGTGACCTAAAGCCTGAACATGTGACAGAGATCGCCACCAAGCTTCAGGTGTCCGAGGAAGAAGTGATTTCCATGAACCGCCGCCTGCATGGCGACGCTTCGCTGAACGCGCCGATCAAGGCTGCGGAAGGGGAAGCGGGGCAGTGGCAGGATTGGCTTGTGGATGACCACGAGAGCCAGGAAACGGTGCTCATTCAGCAGGACGAGCTGGAAACACGTCGCCGTATGCTTTCTAGGGCAATGGGTGTTCTGAATGATCGTGAACGTCGTATCTTCGAAGCCCGTCGTCTTTCGGAAGATCCGGTGACGCTGGAAGACCTGTCCACCGAGTTTGACATCAGTCGGGAGCGTGTGCGTCAGATCGAAGTCCGCGCCTTTGAAAAGGTTCAGGAAGCCGTCCAGAAGGACGCGCTTGAAGCCGCGAAGGCCCTGCGCGTCGTCGACGCATAAGCGTTGTGATTTCCAAATGACAAAGGCCCCGGATGTTGTCATCCGGGGCCTTTTTGTTTCAGTTGATACGATCGTTACTGACCGGTGGCGGGCGCGGCAGCGCTCCACTCACGCAAAGCCGTCTCGAATGCAGGCTTGCCATCGGCACCCTTTTGCAAGGTCAGCAATGCGCGGCGGCCGTTGCGATAGGACACCGGAATATCGATCCAGTCACGCGTCCGCATCAGCTCGAGATTGGTTTTCAAGGCATCCGGAAAATCATTCAGTGCGATCATGTGGAAATCGTCGGTGATTTTCGCTGGAACGGCGATGAGCGCGTTACCACGATCCTGCTCGGTGCTCTTCATCGCGATGCGCTGAACGCTGTCGATCGCACCGCCTTCAAAACCGGCACCCACAGAGAAGACGATCTCAACCAGATGGCTGGCGGGTAGGGACGGGTCGGTGTTGCGCTTGAAGGTGATCAAGGCGCTGAGGCCACGACCGGGAATGGTGATCTGACCCTGAACGGTTGGCGAAGGCTTGCCTTCGGCATCCGCTTCATTCTGAAGCGACCACGAAACGGTACCCTCGATCGCTGTCGGTACGGTCTGGCCGAGAACTTCTTCGTAAAGGAACATGCGGTGGCCGGAAGCTGCCGCTGCCTGCTGTTGTGCCGGAGCGGTCTGACCGGCAGGCGCTGCCGTTGTTGTTGGCGGCGTGGTCTGCGCGGTGGCTGCCGGTGCCTCTTCATTCTGGACGTAAACAGACTGGCCCTCGGCCGTTACCGGCTGGCCGTTGGCACCCGGGCCAGCGCCTTCGTCTTTTTCCGTTCCATCCGTCAGGAGACGCTGGGTAAACTTTGTGCCGGTTACCGAACCATCATCCACCGCAGCCGTTTGTGTCGGCGTTGGTGTTGGCTGGCCATTGGCACTTGTTTGTGCAGGTGTGGTCGTGGCAGGTGCAGAGGCTGGGGTGGACGTCGTTCCCGACGGCGCGGATGCAGTCGTCGTGGCATTCTTTGCAGACTGCACGAGGCCGCCGACCACGTCATTCAGGGTGTCACGGTTGATCCAGAGGGCGTAAGCGCCACCAGCCAACAGCACGACGCCGCAGAGCGAAAGCACAAGCGCTGCGTAGTTGCGACGCGGCTTTTTCTTCGTCCGATAGGCCGCAGCCGGAATGCCGTCTGTCGAGAGACCGGAATCGTAATCGCTCCTGCCCGTGTTGCCGGCAGAGTTGCTCGAGGAGCCGTCATAGCCGATCAGCTCTTCCAGATCGTCCCAAGGCGTGCGCTCCTTGTCATCCTTCTGTCCAGGCTGCGGAGCGAAAGGATCATTGTCGGCACGCGGAAGACCGGGGCTGGTTTTGGGCGGCAGATCAAGTGCCGTATCCTGGAAATAGGTGGAGTAGTCCTCGACAACCGCTGGCGTCTGCTTTGGCGCATCTGCCTTCGGCTCAGGCTTGCGGTAATCGTCGTCGGAGAAGGTCGGTGCTTCACCGAAATGGACATCGTCGTTGCGATGTTCATCCTGCTGCGTTTCGGCATTCACATCCTGATAATAGGGGGACGGAGCCGAGTAGCTGGCATTATAGGGCAACGCTGCGTTTTCGTGGAAAACATCGTTTTCCGCATGGCGCACCGGTTCTTCGTGTAGCTCTTCGGCAGTCGGGTGAGCGTGGTCATCAGCAGGATTGTCCTGTCCGACCCAATGCTGGTGGGCGTGCTCCTCCTCCGCGACAGGCTCTGGCTCGACAGCCGGTTCCGGCGCGTAGTGCGGCTCTTCCGTGGCGCTCGTGAAATATGTCTGGGCTTCCGGCTCCGGTTCAGCGTTCGCATAGGCGTAGTCAGCCTCGACCGGTTTGGGCGCAACTGGCTCCTGTTCGACATATCGCTCAGCCGCAACTTCCGGCTCGTCGTGATAGGTCGCGTATTGTGGTTGATGCTCTTCTTCTACCGGTGCGGCCTGTACAGGCTCCGGTTCAACAGTGTCCTCGTCGTATCGGCGCTGCTCGTCGGCAACCGTCTCTTCATAATAGGGTGAAGAGACATCCGGCTGCACGGGAACCGCCAGCGGTGCTGGGGCTGGCTCGACGTAGTCAGGCTCGTCATCCAGGGCCGGAAGTGCCTCGGAATATTCGCCTTCGACCTCAGCAATGGCTGTGTCCAGCTTGAGTATTTGCCGCTTCAACAGTTCTTCCGGCGGGCGCGGCTTCATGTTTTCAAGTTGGCGAACGACGGCGCTACGCGCCTTGTCGTACACCTTAGCCCGGTTTTCGGGAGTATTGTTCGCCAAGCCATCCACGGCTTTGCGAATGACTGCTACAAAATCCGCCATAAGCACTTTCTCGTCGAGGCCAACGACGTACTGGCCCGATATGGGTTATGAAACTCGATCATCGAGGACATTAGTCTTCAAATGGATCAGTCACAAGTATGGTGTCATCCCGCTCAGGGCTCGTGGAAAGAAGCGCAACCGGTGCGCCGATCAATTCCTCGACCTGACGGACATATTTGATAGCTTGAGCAGGCAAATCCGCCCATTTACGGGCACCGACGGTAGATTCTTTCCAACCTTCAAGCGTGACGTAGATAGGCTCGACGCGGGCCTGTGCGCCCTGGCTCGCGGGAAGGTGATCGATTTCCTGCCCGTCAAGCTTGTAGCCGACGCAGATTTTCAGCTCTTCGAGGCCATCCAGCACGTCAAGTTTTGTCAGCGCGATGCCGGTGATGCCGTTGGTTGCGACCGACTGGCGAACCAGTGCGGCGTCGAACCAGCCGCAGCGGCGCTTGCGCCCTGTGACGGTGCCGAATTCGTGACCCTTTTCGCCCAGGAACTGGCCGACTTCATCGTGCAGTTCGGTAGGGAAGGGGCCTTCGCCAACGCGTGTGGTGTAGGCCTTGGTGATACCGAGGATATAGCCGAGCGAGCCCGGACCCATGCCGGAACCGGCTGCGGCCTGCCCAGCAACAGTGTTGGATGAGGTCACATAAGGGTATGTGCCGTGGTCGATATCGAGCAGCGAACCTTGCGCGCCTTCAAACAGAATGCGGGCACCTGCGCGGCGCTTCTTGTCCAGCAGCAACCACACGGTTTCGCTGAAGGGCAGAATCCGCTCAGCAACCGAGGTCAGTTCTTCCATGATCGTTTCGTGGCTGACTTCCGCCGCACCAAAACCGCGGCGAAGCGCGTTGTGGTGCGTGAGGATGCGATCGACCTTGGCCGACAGCGCTTCGGTGTCTTCGAGATCCATAACGCGGATGGCGCGGCGGCCGACCTTGTCTTCATAGGCAGGGCCGATGCCGCGGCGGGTGGTGCCGATCTTGGTGCCGCTGTTGGAGGCCGCGTCTTCGCGCATGCCATCCAGTTCGCGGTGCAGGGACAGAATGAGCGTTGCGTTATCAGCAATCCGCAGGTTCTCAGGCGTGACTTTTACGCCCTGGGCGTCAAGACGGCCGATTTCGGCGATCAGCGCATGTGGGTCCACGACGACGCCGTTGCCGATAACGGCAAGTTTGCCGGGGCGCACCACACCGGAGGGCAAAAGCGACAGCTTGTAGCTGACGCCATCGATAACAAGTGTATGACCTGCATTGTGACCACCCTGGTAGCGCACGACAACGTCTGCGCGCTCGGAGAGCCAATCAACGATCTTACCCTTGCCTTCATCGCCCCACTGCGAGCCGACCACCACGACATTCGTCATTTCTTGCTTTCCTGCTCATGGCGTCATCGACGCCCCTAACTCAAACGCGCGATATATACTGCGTTGTTTTGCGGAAAGCGACCCCGTTTATGGTTGGAAACCTTGTTTTTCCGGGACAATTCAAATCGCTAGCTGTTTAACAGACGTCATCTGCGCTTGCAGAACGAGAATCGGCGGTGCAGAAAAGCGACAGGTCTTCATCTGAAAGTCGAAAATTCCGTGTCATCCAAAGCGTATCTCGTTCTGATCATCGCCGCGCTGTGCTGGGGCGGAAATGCCGTGGCTGGAAAGCTGGCGGTGGGCCATGTCAGTCCCATGGTGCTGACATTTCTCAGATGGACGCTTGCGGTCGGCATCATCCTTGCGATTTCGCTGCCGCAATTGGTACGGGACTGGCCGGTCGTCAAAAAGCGTCTGCCGTATTTCATGCTCCTGGGGGCGGTGGGTTACACCTGTTTCAACGCCGCACTCTACACGGCACTGAGATATACGTCGGCCATCAATGTCGCGGTTATTCAGGCTGGCATCCCGATGGTCATTTTCGCCTTCAACTTCGCGCTGTTCCGAACACGTATTTCCGTCGGTCAGATCATCGGCTTTGTGCTGACGATGGCCGGTATCGCGCTGCTTGCCTCACAAGGCAACCTGATGTCGCTGATCCATCTCGATATGAATATTGGCGATGCCATTATGTTGATCGCGGTTCTTTCCTATGCGATCTACACGGTGATGCTGCGCTGGAAGCCGCAGGTCAACTGGCGAACTCTGATGGCCTTTCCTGCCATTGCGGCACTGATGTCATCGATACCGCTGATGTTGTGGGAGGTTTCGCGCGACGCAGCTGTCTGGCCGGATGCCAAAGGCTGGTTGATCACGGTTTATACGGCGCTGTTCGCATCGCTTTTGGCGCAGATATTCTTTATTCTGGGTGTGGAGCGCATCGGCCCCAACCGCGCGGGGCTGTTCATCAATCTCATTCCGGTCTTCGGCACGTTTCTATCCGTGCTTATTCTCGGCGAAACGTTGCATCCCTACCAGATCATCGCGCTGCTCTTGACGCTTGGCGGCATTGCCGTGGCTGAAAGAAAAAAACCGCCGCTTCCTTGAGGAAACGGCGGCAAGTCAGTCATGAACTTTTGACGTCGTGGCTTACTTCGTGGCTCGCGTCTGGTCGAAGCCGCCGAAATAGTGATCCAGTGCGGCAATGTCATCCTGTCGTGAAACGTCGATCTTGTCTGCGCTGCTCAAGGGTGAGATGGAGGCGACAGCATCGCGTTCGAGAATTGCAAATCCACGGGCGAAACCGCCTGGGCCTGCTGCATCTGCGTGGGTGGAGATAGAGGCGATAACGGCTCCGCAAATGGCAGCGGCAAAGAGTTTCTTCATCATGGTCATACCCCGTTTTGCGTCAGCCAGCTTTGTGCTGGTCTTTTTCGCGTTGTTCTGTTTGGCCGCAGTTTTTTGTCTGGGCCAGTGATCACGACATTACAGGGCAGTGTTTTCAGGGGATTTAAGCCGATAGCTACAATTTTATCGGTCTTTATTTTTAATGCGATCTATCGCGATTTTTTTCGGAATACGCAGAAAGCCGCTAGTTTTTCTGCTGCGCAAAAGCGTCCCGGGCAAGAACGGCCAGGTTTTTGCGACCATTTTCGCTGGACGTATTGGCGATGATGCCCGGCAAAGGAGAGGCTTCACCTTCCTGAGCCGCGGTCAAAGCAATCATCCGTGCGGCAATCTGCGAGATTTCCTTCCGGATCGCCTCGTCGTTGCCACTGCCTTTGCCGTTCAGAAGTCGCTCGGTCAAAGCCGTGCCCTGGTTGCGAATATCCTCGATCTCGCGGGCAATCCGGTCGGGCGTCATCGCGACCGCGCCCAGCTGAATGGCGGGCGACGCTATGGTCGCAGTTTCTTCGGTGGCGTTGCTGGCACGGTGTTGTTTGAGGCGCGCGACTTCCTGAGCCCGACGCTCCAGCAACATTTCGTTGTCGGCGTTGCGGGAGGCCTCGGTGGCGAGTTGCTCTTCCAGGCGTGCTATCTTGCGGCTCTCTCGGCTCATATGGTTTGCGGCTTCGCGGTTTTTGGCTGCGGCCTCTTCCAGTTCCTTGGTGATGGCTTCACGTTCCTTGCGCCATGTCGCCATTTTGTGCTTGGCCTGTTCGACTTCTATGTCGCGGGCAGATAGAGTGATTTTCAGATCGTCCAGCTCGCGCGAAATAGCGCTGACGCGCTTGGTCAGATTGGAAATTTCCTGCGTGCGGGCAAGTGCCGTTTCTTCGGCATCGTTCAGCGCCGCCTTCAACCGGGCGGACGCATCTTCATGACGGCGTGACTTGGCGCGAACTTCGTTCGCCTCAAGCGTCATCGCTTCGAGTTGCGATTTCAGGTCGCGGGTTTCCGCCAAAAGCCTGCTGGAATCGGTAACCGCCGTGTCGTTTCTGAATTTCAACGACAGCGCTTTTTCGCGCTCGGCATCCAGTTCCTGGCGGGTTCGTGCATTTTCGGCAGCATAAAGCGCGCGCGCCATATCTTTCTGCGCCCTGACTTCCTGCGGGCTTATCGGCATCGTCGCGCGCAGCCGCTTTTCCGTGTAGACGACGATACGACGGTGAATGGCCGGTGCCATCAGCGAAACCAGCAGAATGGCAGAGAGGAAACCCAGGCCAAAAAGAAGGGCGTACTCGATCACGCAGCTTGTCTCCACTCGAAAACGCTATGCTGGAACTGACTCGGTTTTCAGCTGCGCGGATTATTCAACAGGCCCGAATTATTTCACGCCAATCTTGTGCCAGGCCTTATCCTTGCAAGGCAAAGCCAGCACCATGTTACGCCAATATCAGCCAATTGCGAATCAGAACGGATTCCATGTCGGCTGCGGCGTCAGCTTCAGATAACCGACATTGATACCGAGACGTGCGCCGATGCCTGTTCTGATCGGGGCAATGGTGACATCGCTGTTTTTCAACACGGTCATGCCAACGCCTGCAACGATGAAGGCCGAGCCGGACACACCACCGTAACGGCGGTAAAGTGCGTTGACGGCGGGAAGATTATAAACAAGCATCATGGCGCGTGTACCCTGGCCACCATAATCCAGCCCAAGCGAAGGACCCTGCCAGAAAACCGGGTGTTGGCCGGCATTCTTGGTGTAAAGCTGGCCTTCGCCATAGGTCAGGCCGGCCACGAATGCGCCGGAACCTTCCTGGCCGAGAATATAACCATTGGGCAGGCCATATTGCTGAAAGGCGCGTTCCACCACCTTTGCCAGGCCGCCGGTGGTTTCACCAAAAAATCCATGTCCAGCGTCAACAATCTCCTGAAGGGAGTATTGGTCGCTGCTCTGGGCAGAGGCATGCGCGGCAGACACGCAAAGGCTCGCGAGTACCACGAAAATCTTTACCAGTCCGAGGCGTGCGATGGTGCGGAGTTCGGTATGTCGCATCTTCAATTCCGTCCGTCTGTTTCGTTCGTTTTGCCCTGTTAAGACATTTGGCATTTTGAAACCATGATATTAACAATCGGTTTACCAAATATGGTGTCATTATGGCTTAATAACTTCCACACGGTCCGCGCAGCCTTGCGCAGGAGAGAATTCTATGACGAGCAAACCCAACCTGACTCTATCAGGCCCCGATCTGGCGGCTCTTCTGTGCAGTCGCGTGTGCCACGATGTGATCTCGCCCGTGGGTGCCATCAACAACGGACTGGAGCTTCTGGATGAGGGCGGTTCCGACGCGGACGCACTTGATCTGATCCGCACCTCGGCCGTCAATGCGTCCGTCCGTCTGAAATTTGCCCGCCTGGCGTTCGGTGCGTCCGGTTCCGCCGGTGCGTCCATCGACACCGGTGAAGCCGAAAAGGCTGCCAAGGACTTTGCCGCAGCTGAAAAGAAGGCCGAAGTGACGTGGAACGGTGCCCGCGCCATCGTGCCCAAGAACCGCGTCAAAATGCTTCTCAACCTGTTTCTTGTGGCCTATAGCGCCATTCCACGCGGCGGTAACATTGATGTGACCGTGGAAAATCCAGAAACGGATGCCAAGTTCGAAATCACTGTGAAGGGTCGCATGATGCGCCTGCCGGCGAAGTTCGTGGCTTTATCTGAAGGCACGGAAGAAGAAGACGTCGATGCGCATTCC
Source organism: Agrobacterium rosae (assembly GCF_002915175.1). Lineage (GTDB taxonomy): Bacteria > Pseudomonadota > Alphaproteobacteria > Rhizobiales > Rhizobiaceae > Agrobacterium > Agrobacterium rosae. The sequence goes on from NZ_NXEJ01000002.1 coordinate 376,172, forward strand.
GTGCAGCCTTATTACACGCTGCTGATGGCCCAGGAGGCCGGAATGAAAATCGAGTACGTCGTTCACGAGGACCGTATCGTGTTTACGGCGAAAACCGTAGAAACTGCCTGATTCGAAAAAAAAGCATGTCGTAAATCGGGCTGCCTTTGGCGGCCCGTTTCTGCGTTGCTTTAAACGATCTGACGCCGAAGGACCTCGTTGAGATAAGCCTGATTCGCGATGCGAAATTGTGTCTGGCCGATGTTGTGGAAGTCGAGCGCCGAATAAAACGTCAGCGCCGCCGTATTTTCGGAATTCACCGTCAGCCAAACCGCATCCACTCCCAAATTCGCGCATTGGTGAAGACCCTCATTCAAAAGACCTTTTCCAACGCCTTTTCCGTGATGTCGTGGCTGGACATAGAGTGTTTTGATTTCCGTGGACGAGCCACCAGGCAGCGGTGCTGGACTGTCCAAGGAGAGACAAATGAAGCCATCGATGCCGTTCTCGTTTTCCGAGACGATGATGTGTTCGGCATCAGCAGCAATGATCGCTTCGAACTTGGCAGCGGTGAACTCGGTCAGCGCATAATCGGCGAAAAACCCGTTTACCCCATTGCGTAGATATGTCCCGACCCAAACCTCGATTGAAATGGCTGCAAGGCTTGAGGCGTCTGATGCTTTGGCATTTCTGAAAAACATTGATGCTATTCCGCGTAATTCCGCCCGCCAGATCTATAAGCCGCGAATTTTTCGTCTATAAAATACAAAAAAACCGCCGGATGAAGGGCGGTTTTTCTGTTTGCGGGCATGCTTGGGAGACTATCAGGCTGTTTCGAGGAATTCAGCCGCGCCATCGGGCTCGCGCAGAACGTAACCACGGCCCCAGACGGTTTCGATGTAGTTTGCGCCGCCTGCGGCATTTGCCAGCTTCTTGCGCAGTTTGCAGATGAAAACGTCGATGATCTTCAGTTCAGGCTCATCCATACCGCCATAGAGGTGGTTGAGGAACATTTCCTTGGTGAGCGTGGTGCCTTTACGGAGCGAAAGCAGCTCCAGCATCTGGTATTCCTTGCCGGTCAGGTGAACGCGCTGACCGCCAACTTCCACCGTCTTGGCATCCAGATTGACGATCAGTTCGCCAGTCGAGATGACCGATTGGGCGTGGCCCTTGGAACGGCGTACAATAGCGTGAATGCGAGCGACAAGTTCGTCCTTGTGGAACGGCTTTGTCATATAGTCGTCTGCGCCGAAGCCCAGTCCGCGTACCTTGTCTTCGATGCCGGCCATGCCAGAGAGAATCAAGATAGGTGTCTTGACCTTGGACAGGCGAAGCGTTCTCAGAACCTCGTAACCCGACATGTCGGGGAGGTTAAGGTCGAGAAGAATGATGTCGTAATCGTAGAGCTTTCCAAGGTCCACGCCTTCCTCACCGAGGTCGGTCGTATAGACGTTGAAACTTTCAGACTTCAACATCAGCTCAATGCTCTGAGCTGTTGCGCTGTCGTCTTCGATCAATAGAACCCGCATAATTATCCCCTTTGCCGCCGCGGAAGGTAAATGATTGCCCTTTGCGCGATGCGGATCCAGTCGTTGCCTGATTTGCAGGCTGCCACCAAATGGTTAACAAATTCTAATTACCTTTGGCAAGGTGTGTAGAATTTATTAAATACCGGCTCCAGTCTACTGTTATTCAACGCGAATCTGCATCACCAAACATGAATCATAACGTGAACAAATCCCGCTAAGTGACTCAATCGACTCTTACATTGTCGTGCCCGTTTTTTCGGACTTGGCGTTTACCGACCTTTAAATGATCTGCCTTATCATTAACGATGCCCGTAAACGAAAGGTTAACGACGCCATTTTTTTATTAACGTCGGGTAACTTTTCGGAATCATTCCGGCACATGCCGTAATGAAGGGTCGGTTCCAGTTATGACCGGGGTCTCGCTATCCACGGAGTATTGCGTATGAAGTCGCGTGACAGCCTAGTTCGCCTGAAGGAATTTCAGGTCAACGAAAAACGTCGTCAATTGCAGCAATTGCAATCAATGATGTCCGAATTCGAACGAATGGCCAAGGAGTTGGTCCATCAGATTTCTCTGGAGGAGAGCAAATCAGGGATTACAGATCCAACGCATTTCGCCTATCCGACCTTCGCGAAGGCCGCTCGCCAACGCGCGGATAATCTTCAGGTCTCCATTCGTGAACTGAAGATGCAGGAAGAAGCCGCAGAAACGGTTCTGGAAGAAGTTCAAGCAGAGTACGAGAGAGCAACTGCTCTGGAAAATCGCGACGTTGCGATTCGTGCCCGCGCCTGAGACGTAAAAGAAGAAACGAAACGTCCTCATTGACGGTGGCCAGTGGATCAGGAGGCTGCTTTCAATGGCGTGACGTCATGTCCTGTCGTCGGTAGCAAAATCACTCGAATTTGCCCGGCGCAAAATCGTTTTCTCTGTAATGACAAAAGCCGCTCGATTTTTCGGGCGGTTTTTTTGTGGTGTGATTTGCGACCGATGATCGGCTACAGGATGCAGAAAGAAACAAGGGCTGGAAATCGATGAGCGATGCGCCAAAACCAATCCGCGGCTCCTGCCTGTGCGGGCAAGTCAATTGGGAATTTCGCGGTGAGATCGCGGATGCCACGATCTGCAATTGCACGGCATGCCGACGTTACGGCGTCCTTTGGGCCTATGATTATGAAGGCCACGGCATTTCCGTGGACGATCCCAATGCGCAACTCGTCAGCTATCGGCGTGGATCGGAGGTTCTGACGTTCGATTTCTGCAAGACGTGCGGTAATCTGGTCTCATGGCGGCGAACGACTGCCGACGCGGATGGCAGGGTCAGGATGGCCGTCAATCTTCGGCTCGCCGAACCCTCTGACGTCGCGGGGATACCGATCGTGCGCTTCGAGGGCCTTCATAGTTTCAAGGATTTGCCGATGGACGGGCGTACCGTGGGTGATGTCTGGTTCTGATCAACCCGAAATCACGTCAGCCCATTCTGCATGTCTTAACGCCTGTGCCTTGAAGAACGGGCACAGCGGCACGATTTTCCAACCGCCTTTGCGAGCTTCCTCGACGGCATGAGCTGCCAGCGCCTGGCCGACACCTTTTCCGCGAAGTTCATCTGCCACGCCGGTGTGGTCGATGATGATGAGTTTTGGGGAGGCGCGGGAATAGGTCATTTCACCGACATGGCCATCAAGCGTTGCCGTGTACTGACCCTTCGACCCCGTCTCGGATGTGGAAATCTGCATGTCTCTCAACTCCGTTGACCCTGAGCTGAAGTTTACAGGCTTGATCGGAAAAGAAAATGCCGTCGATTGTGAACGGTGCGGGCACCGGACGAGTATGTTTTACCGAGCCAAAACAAATCAGCGCCACGCATTCCCCATCATATTGGAGAAAGGTGACGCTTGATTTTTGTCGTTGATTTCCCTTTTGGGGAAAGCGCAAACTAGTGGCGGTATTGCTGGATGCGCGTGGTGCGCAGACCGGCAAGGCCGTGGTCACTGATAGAAGACTGCCAGGAGAGGAACTCCTCCACTGTCAGCGTGTAACGTTCGCAGGCTTCCTCGAGGCTCAATAGTCCTCCTCGTACCGCGGCGACAACCTCTGCCTTTCGACGAATGACCCAGCGGCGCGTGTCCGCAGGGGGCAAATCGGCAATCGTCAGAGGGCTGCCATCGGGGCCGATGACATATTTAACTCGTGGGCGTATCATTTCGGTCATTGGACACTCTACACAAACTCAAGACCATATCTGATGCACTTTAGGGCGGTACCTTTAAAAATTACCTAAGCAACTTGTGAGGATTTGTTAAGAATTTGAATGGTTTCGCCTGATTTGTTCGAGCTTTGCTGGTTTCTTGTGCCAAAAAGAAAAAATCATTTTGTTATTTTTTGTGTCGATGGCTGCGATATGAAGTCATATCGGAACTCCATCATATCTGCGGGCAGTGGTTAGCCTGGCAGAATCCGCTCTATTCTGGCTTCAACGCCGTCGTGAAAGTAAAGTCCGCCTGCCGTCCGCTTTCGTAACGGCAGGCGTAATAGATTAGAGCATCGTCAGTGAGATTTCCGATTTTCCCGCGCCGTAGGCAAGCTGGCAGGTGCCGCCATGTGCCAGTGATATCCGGTCATTCGCTGTCAGCGGGACTATAAAGCTTGCAGATTGCACGCTGTTGGCAGCAGATGCGGTGCCGTTCAAGGCAAATGAACTTGACGTGCCATTGATCCTGATCGTGACCGTATGTCCCGAAGATGAGACGACGGCCAGCGACACGGTCATGACGTAGATACCGGTTGCCGGGACCCTCAATTCTTTCAGCGTATCGGTCACGACATTGCCGAGCGCAAAACCGCCTTGCTGAACGGGGAGGTCGGTAAAGCCTGAGACTGACCCCGCCGCATGCGAAATATTGCCTGCTACGCGACCGGCGCGCACGAGGGGACGGGCGGGCATCGAGACGTGCCCGGCACCGGAGATCGAAAGCGCAGTCGTCCACGTTGCGCCATCTGCCGTGGTCTTGATCGAAAAACTGTCGTTGCCGGCCAGCCCCATTTCCGCACGTCCGCTCCAGCCGGACTGGAACAGCAGCGACGCGGTATCCGTTGATGTCGCCTTGTTGACCTTTACCTGATGCCCACCGCCGGATGAGGCGTTGGTGAACAGGCTGGCTGCGGACGATACGGCCAGTCGATTGGCCGCATCTGCGGTGGCGTTTACACCGAGCTGGAGGAAGCTGGCGCTTTCAGGCAGTGGAATGTCTCGCCAGCTCCCATTTTGCAGTGCGCGTGCGCGTCCGCTTTCCACAAACCAGGCCTGCCATCCTTCTCGCGGAGACAGGTAGATCCAGGCGTCATCCTGCCGGAATGCCAGTTGCCCTGTTTTATCAGACCATTCGCCGGTGGCTGTTGCAGCAATCAGAAAGCAGTCGCCCTCTTTCGGCGTGCCGGGAGGTGCGCCGATCTCGCTGTGGATGACCAGTTGGGTGATCGCATCCAGCCGTTGCAGGGCTTCATTGTGGGTCACGTGCTTCTGTGCCTGGGACGGCAGAATATAGGGCAGTTCAAGTCGTGTCGTCTGTTGCGTCATGGTTCAATCTCCGTTGCGCTGGAGATTGTGCGGCCACGCGATCGTTCGTGGAGAAAAATGCGAAATTATTTTTTGAGCGGCTTCAAGGTGCGGCACCCCAGGCAATGAAGTCCGGGTTGGCAAGACCGTCTTCGTCGCCATCCTCAAGCTCGTAGCGCAGGGGTAGGCCAGACATATCCAATGTTATGCCGCCCGCCGCTCTCAAAACGGCATCGCCCGCTGCGGTATCCCACATCATGGTACGGCTGAAGCGCGGATAGACGTCTGCCGCGCCTTCGGCCAGCATGCAGAATTTCAAGGAAGAGCCTATGGATATGCTGTCGATCAAACCATGTGCGGCAACGAAGGCTTCCGTCTTGGGCGTACAGTGGGAGCGGCTGATGACGGCAATGGGAATGGTCGGCTTGGCGCGGCAACGAACCTTGCGCACGTCGGTCTGCTCGAATTCATCGGAAATATGAACCTTGCAGGCGACATTCCCGTCTCCTGTCCACAGCACTTTTAACGCCGGTGCGTAGACAACGCCGAGCACGGGAGTGCCATCGCGAACCAGCGCGATATTGACGGTGAAGTCCTGTTTTCCGGAAATGAACTCCTTTGTACCGTCCAGCGGATCGACCAGGAAAAACTCATCTCCGGTATTCGGGACGATGCCGTTGGCGGCAGCTTCTTCGGCGATGACCGGGATGTGAGGAAAGTGTAGCGCAAGCGCGTCCAGGATGACGTCTTCTGCTCTCTGATCGGCTTCTGTCACGGGTGAGCAATCGTTCTTGTAGGTAACATGCGGTCCGGCAGCATGCACTGACATGATCTCTTTGCCCGCTTTCAATGTGGCCGCTATTAATATTTCGAGCATCGACGTCCCTTTGCCGGTTGCCAGAGGCATCCTCCAGCAAAGACGACATAAGCTTTCACGGCTTGATTTACAACGCAATCGGATCGTTGCTCATGATCCCCAAGAGCGGGCGAATCTCTTCATCGGTCTGAAGCCAAGCCGTTTTTTATGGCACCTCGTGCCGAAAATATGATCGTTGTGATCTGTCAGGCAGCATTGCATGGGGAAATTTCAAATATTGAGACAAATGACTCCTTTTTGACTTCACATTTCTTCCGAACGCGATATGGGTTTTGGGTAAGGGGGACAAAAAATGCAGCCCCCGGAAGCAACATAAACGAGACCTGTTCCGTTCGAGGGTGGGTCCGGGGGAAAAATATGGAGTACTTCTTCCAGCAGCTCATCAACGGGCTGACTCTTGGGTCGATCTATGGACTCATCGCTATTGGCTATACGATGGTTTATGGCATTGTCGGCATGATCAACTTCGCCCATGGCGATATTTTCATGCTTGGCGGCTTTGCGGCGTTGATCGTTTTTCTGATTCTCACCTCCTTTTTCGCTGGTATCCCCGTCGTCATTCTTCTTCTGGTGATGATGGTCGTGGCGATGTTGATGACCGGCCTGTGGAACTGGGCAATCGAGCGTGTGGCCTATCGCCCGCTTCGTGGCTCGTTCCGTCTCGCGCCGTTGATCACGGCCATCGGAATGTCGATTGCATTGTCCAACTTCATTCAGGTTACGCAAGGCCCGCGCAACAAGCCGATCCCATCGCTGGTCACGGACGTCTATCATTTCGGTGCCATTACCATTTCGCTGAAGCAACTCGTTATCGTGGCAATTACCTCGGTTCTGCTGCTCGCCTTCTGGTATATCGTCAACAAGACGCCGCTTGGCCGTGCGCAGCGCGCCACCGAGCAGGATCGCAAGATGGCAGCCCTTCTGGGTGTGGATGTTGACCGCACGATTTCGATCACCTTCGTCATGGGTGCCGCACTCGCTGCCGTCGCTGGCACGATGTATCTGATGTATTACGGTGTGGCGTCCTTCAACGACGGCTTCATTCCAGGCGTCAAGGCGTTCACGGCAGCTGTTCTTGGCGGCATCGGCTCGCTACCGGGTGCCGTGCTGGGCGGCTTGCTCATCGGTCTCATCGAGAGCCTCTGGTCTGCCTATTTCTCCATCGCTTACAAGGACGTCGCCGCATTCGGTATCCTTGCATTCGTTCTGATTTTCAAGCCGACTGGTATTCTGGGCCGTCCGGAAGTCGAGAAGGTTTAAGATCATGGCAAATATCACTTCCGAAAAAGCAACCTCCGGCCAGAGCCTTATGGCTCAGGCCCTGAAGGAAGGCTTGCTGGCAGGTGTCGTCTCGCTGGGAATGTTCGTTCTTTACGTCGGCATTGTCACCTATCAGGACATCAACAACCAGTTGATCTGGGGTACGCGCTGGGGTCTTCTCGCCATCTTCGTCGCCATTGCAGCCGTTGGCCGTTTCCTCGTCGTCGGCTTCATCAAGCCGCATCTGGACAGCCGCAAATTGGCAAAGGCCAAGTCCGGAATTCTGGAAGTTTCCGACGAGAAAGGTTTCCTGCGCAAGCACTTCCTCAAGATCGCGCTGGTGTTCCTGCTGATTTATCCTGCGATTGCCGTCGGTATTTTTGGTTTCCAGGGTTCCCTGAAGCTCGTCGATAACTTCGGCATCCAGATTCTGATCTATGTCATGCTGGCATGGGGTCTCAACATCGTGGTTGGCCTCGCTGGCCTGCTCGATCTGGGTTACGTCGCCTTCTACGCGGTCGGCGCTTATTCTTACGCCCTGCTATCCAGTCACTTTGGATTGTCGTTCTGGGTTCTTCTGCCGATGGCCGGAGTTCTGGCGGCGTTCTGGGGCATTATCCTGGGCTTTCCGGTGCTGCGCCTGCGCGGCGACTACCTTGCCATCGTTACGCTGGCCTTCGGTGAAATCATCCGGCTTGTGCTGCTCAACTGGACGGAAGTTACCAAGGGAACATTCGGTATTTCGGGCATCGCCAAGGCATCCGTCTTCGGCATCTGGTCTTTCGATGTCGGCGCGCCCAACAACTTTGCCAAGACATTCGGCCTGACGATGTCATCGTCCTACTACAAGATCTTCCTATTCTACGTCATTCTGTTGCTGTGCATGCTGACGGCTTACGTCACGATCAAGCTGCGCCGCATGCCGATCGGTCGCGCATGGGAAGCCTTGCGTGAAGACGAAATCGCCTGCCGCTCGCTCGGCATCGATACCGTCAAGACCAAGCTGACTGCCTTTGCGACCGGTGCCATGTTCGGCGGTTTTGCTGGCTCGTTCTTTGCGGCGCGCCAGGGTTTCGTCTCGCCGGAAAGCTTTGTCTTCCTGGAATCGGCGGTCATTCTCGCCATCGTCGTTCTCGGTGGTATGGGCTCGCTGACGGGGATCGCGATTGCGGCTGTTGTCATGGTGGGTGGCACAGAACTGCTGCGCGAAATGGAATTCCTCAAGCACATCTTCGGTCCTGACTTCACACCGGAACTTTACCGTATGCTGCTGTTCGGTCTGGCGATGATCATCGTCATGCTGTTCAAACCCCGCGGTTTTGTAGGCTCTCGTGAACCCACGGCCTTCCTGAAAGAGCGCAAGTCCGTCTCCGGCAGCTTCACCAAGGAAGGTCACGGCTGATGGCTTCCGGAAACATTGACATGACACAAGATACGATCCTGAAAGTCGAACACCTGTCCATGAAGTTCGGCGGCCTTATGGCCATCAACGACTTCTCCTTCGAGGCCAAGCGCGGTGAGATCACAGCTCTGATCGGCCCGAATGGCGCGGGCAAGACGACCGTCTTCAACTGCATCACCGGCTTCTACAAGCCGACGATGGGCATGATCACCATGCGTCGGAAAACCGGTGAGGAGCATCTCCTCGAGCGGTTGCCGGATTTCGAGATCACCAAGAAAGCCAAGGTGGCGCGCACCTTCCAGAATATCCGGCTTTTCTCAGGTCTGACGGTGCTGGAAAACCTGCTGGTCGCCCAGCACAACGCGCTGATGAAGGCGTCGGGCTACACCATCCTTGGTCTTCTGGGTCTGCCGACCTATAGCAAGGCTGCAGCAGCGGCGATCGACAAGGCCAAATATTGGCTGGACAAGGCCGATCTGACGGATCGTGCGGACGATCCTGCTGGCGATCTTCCCTATGGCGCGCAGCGCCGTCTGGAAATTGCGCGTGCCATGTGCACGGAGCCGGAACTCCTGTGCCTCGATGAACCGGCGGCCGGTCTCAATCCGAAGGAATCGCTGGCGCTCAACAACCTGTTGCGCGGCATCCGAGCCGAGGGCACGTCCTTGCTCCTCATCGAGCATGACATGTCTGTGGTGATGGAGATTTCCGATCACGTCGTGGTTCTCGAATATGGTCAGAAGATTTCCGATGGTACGCCAGATCATGTGAAGAACGACCCGAAGGTCATCGCCGCCTATCTGGGTGTCGAGGATGATGAAGTGGAAGAAGTGATTGCAGAAGAACTTGGGGGAACGCTTTGATGTCCGTTGAACCCCTTCTCAAAGTCCAGAACGTCGAAACCTATTATGGAAACATTCGCGCCCTTGCTGGCGTCGATGTGGAAGTCAACAAGGGCGAAATCGTCAGCCTGATTGGTGCTAACGGTGCCGGCAAGTCGACGCTGATGATGACGATCTGCGGCAGTCCGCAGGCGCGCACAGGCTCGGTGATATTCGACGGTGAAGATATCACCCAGATCCCAACGCATCTGATTGCCCGCAGGCGCATCGCTCAGTCGCCTGAGGGGCGTCGTATCTTTCCGCGCATGACCGTGCTGGAAAATCTCCAGATGGGCGCAAATCTCGATAACCTCAAATATTTCAAAGAGGACGTTGAGAAGATTTTCGTGATGTTCCCGCGTCTGAAGGAACGTCAGAGCCAGCGCGGCGGTACGCTTTCGGGTGGTGAGCAGCAGATGCTGTCCATCGGGCGTGCGTTGATGTCCCGCCCCAAATTGCTTTTGCTGGATGAGCCGTCGCTCGGCCTCGCACCCTTGATCGTCAAGGGTATCTTCGAGGCGATCAAGACACTCAATAAGGAAGAAGGGCTCACCGTCTTTCTGGTGGAGCAGAACGCGTTTGCGGCCTTGAAACTGTCTGATCGGGCTTACGTCATGGTCAACGGCAAGGTCACGATGAGCGGGTCCGGCAAGGAACTTCTGGCAAATCCGGAAGTGCGCGCAGCCTATCTCGAAGGCGGTCGTCACTGATTTTATGTCTGCGCCTGTGTTTGCGGGCGCAGATCATCGGCAAATACCCCGTTGGGCTTTGTCGATCACAGATAACAATAAAGCCTTCCGATAAACGGTGGGCGCAATACTAAAAGGCATGCTCTGCGGCGAAACCGCTTCGGGGCACGGATGGGGAAAAAGATGCAGGGACTTTTTTTCGAAAGTGACATCGGTGTGCGGTACGTTCTACGCGTTCTGGTCGTCATTCTTGGGTTCTGGACGGCGTGGCGGGCTGGCAAGTCCGTGGCGGATGGCTGGGGCGACTATCCAATGGTCGTCGTTTACACGCTGCTTTTGGGCGTCGTGATGCGCTTTCTGCACTATTCGCTGTTTGCAGGGCCGATGCTCAACGGCTTTTATTATCTGATCGATGTCGTTCTGTTGCTCGCTTTTGCGACAGTTGGTTTCCGCATGCGGCGGACCAGTCAGATGGTCGATAACTACTATTGGCTGTATGAGCGAACTTCATCCTTTTCTTATAAGAAGAAAGATTGACAGCGGCGTTTTTCTGAATTCAGAATGCCCGCAAGAGTGGAACAGCCTGAGCAGTTAAGGTGGGTGCTGAGCAGGCATGGATAAACAACCCAACCATGGAACTGGGAGTAATATAATGAAGAAGTCTCTTCTTTCCGCAGTTGCGCTGACCGCAATGGTCGCCTTCAGTGGTTCTGCCTGGGCTGACATTCTCGTCGGCGTCGGCGGCCCTCTGACAGGCCCGAATGCGGCTTTTGGTGCACAGCTCCAGAAGGGTGCTGAGCAGGCTGCGGCAGATATCAATGCTGCCGGTGGGATTAACGGCGAAAAGATCAAGATCGTGCTTGGCGACGACGTTTCCGACCCGAAGCAGGGCATCTCGGTTGCCAACAAGTTCGTTGCTGATGGCGTCAAGTTCGTTGTCGGTCACTTCAACTCCGGCGTTTCGATCCCGGCGTCTGAAGTCTATGCAGAAAACGGCATCCTCGAAATCACGCCTGCTGCGACTAATCCTGTTTTCACGGAACGCGGTCTGTGGAACACGTTCCGTACCTGCGGTCGTGACGACCAGCAGGGTGGTATCGCCGGCAAGTATCTGGCTGATCACTACAAGGACGCAAAAGTCGCCATCATTCACGACAAGACACCTTACGGTCAGGGTCTTGCCGATGAAACCAAAAAAGCAGCCAACGCTGCTGGCGTCAAAGAAGCCATCTATGAAGGCGTAAACGTTGGCGACAAGGACTTCTCGGCCCTCATCGCCAAGATGAAGGAAGCTGGCGTTACGGTTATCTATTGGGGTGGTCTTCACACCGAAGCCGGTCTCATCATCCGCCAGGCTGCCGATCAGGGTCTGAAAGCCAAGCTCGTTTCCGGTGACGGCATCGTCTCCAACGAACTGGCCTCCATCGCTGGCGACGCCGTTGAAGGTACGCTGAACACGTTCGGTCCTGATCCAACCATCAACCCTGCCAACAAGGACCTTGTTGCCAAGTTCAAGGCTGCTGGCTTCAACCCTGAAGCTTACACGCTGTATTCCTACGCCGCTCTGCAGACGATTGCTGCTGCTGCCAAGGACGCTGGCTCGCTTGATGCAGAAGCCGTTGCTGCTGCCATGAAGAAGGGTAAGTTCTCCACCGTTCTCGGCGAACTTTCCTTCGACGAAAAGGGTGACCCGAAGCTTCCAGGCTACGTCATGTACGAGTGGAAGAAGGGCCCAGACGGCAAGTATAGCTACTTCCAGCAGGGCACCTGAGCCTTATCGACCTAATACCAGAAAGCCCGGCAGAGATGCCGGGCTTTTTCGTTTAGGGCGTATTCCGGTTGGCATTGCCATAATGGAGCCAACAAAGCGGGAAACAACAACGTCGCGCAAAAATTGCAAACAGAGGTAGCAATGGTGGTTCGGCGGTTTATTCCTGTTTTCCTCTTTCTCGTTGCCCTCGTCGGTGTCTTGATCGGTGTGCACCTTTTGAGCAAATCCCGCACCACGCAATTGTTCGGCGACATCGTCGCGAGGGTCGAAACCAACAAGCCGATTGTGGCGCTGACCTTTGATGACGGCCCGTCGCCGCGCTTTACGCAGGATGTCTTGACCATTCTCAGGGATCGCAATGTCACCGCGACGCTCTTCTTGACTGGTAAAGAAATAGAGGAAAATCTACCGCTGGCGCGATTGATCATGGCGGCAGGTCATGAGATCGGCAATCACTCCTATTCGCATTCCAACATGACGTGGATGGGATCGACGCGAGTGAAGGAAGAGATCGAGCGCACGGATGTGGCGATACGGGCTGCGGGATATCAGGGCGAAATCCTGTTTCGTCCACCCTATGGCAAGAAGCTCGTGACACTTCCATGGTATCTCTCGCAGCACGGTCGAAAAACCATCATGTGGGATGTCGAGCCGGAATCATTTCCTGAAGTGGCCGATAGTGCCGATGCGATGACACGCCATGTCCTCGATAACGCCAAAAACGGATCGATCATCATCCTGCATGTCATGTATCGCAGCCGTGAAGTGTCGCGCCAGGCTCTGCCGCAGATTATCGATGGCCTGCGTCAACGCGGCTTCGAATTCGTCACCGTGTCACAGCTCATCCAGAACCAGTAGTTCAGCCGAGGCGGTTCAAAACGAAATCGGCGCGTGCACTGACACTCAGTTTCGGCAGTACGACGACTTCGTAGTCAAGATCAGCATAATCGCGAAGCAAGCGTTCATACTCATCGACAGCTGCCGCGAAATCATGCTGACGCTCCCCATCCGTTACGTAGATTTCTGGCCACGGCGGCGTCAGGAAGACGAGGGAATTGTAGCGGTGGAGGTGTTTCAGATCGTGCAGGAAACCATCGCCACAAACCTGATGAAGCGCAGAGGCCGCATCGATCAACCCTCGATCAAAGAACACCCAATCTTTCTCTGGTGCATCATCCCGATCACCCAATGCCATCGCGGCGGCACGTCGGGCGAATGCCTCCATGTCGACCCACGGGAGGGCCGTTCCCTTGCTCTGCATTTCCTGGCCAACGATACGGCGGCCGGGTTCTTCGACGGTGGCGTAACCGCGTCTGGCAAGTTCGTCCAGCAGAGTGGATTTGCCGCCACCCGAGCAGCCGGAGAGGACGATCAGATTATTCGTGTCTTTTCTAATATTCATTCATCTATGTCGCTGGAAGATTTACGCTTTTTGGAATGAGCAACATTACGCAGGTTTAATGTTTTTCGCTGGAACCGCTGACGTGATCGAACGTTTGTTCGCAACATAACAATGAGGTCTCGCCATGAAAATACTTCTCATTTCGTCTTTGATCGCAGTTTCGTCTGTTTTCACCTTCGCCGCTCCTTCTTTTGCCCAAGGTGTGACAGTCACGACGACCGAACGCGTCGTTCGCCAGCCAGTGCGTGAAGAATACCGTCCGCGCCATCACCGCCCAGCACGCGATTGTTTCGTCAAGAAAGTGCGCACCAACCATCACGGCCGCGTTGTTATCAAAGAAACCCGCGTCTGCCGTTAATCGGTCTCACAGTATGGTTCTACGAACGGGTGCAGTTTCTGCGCCCGTTTTGCTATGCGTCGTGCAGAATGTGGGCAGCTTTGACAGCGGCAGAAGCACGATTTTCAACGCCCAACTTGACGTAAATCTGCTCCAGATGCTTGTTCACCGTGCGAGCGGATAGACCGAGAATATCGCCGATATCGCGGTTTGACTTTCCTTTGGCAATCCACAGCAACACTTCGGATTCACGGATGGTCAGCGAAAAATGCTGGCGCAACATGGCATCGGCGGATTTATCGCTGGCAGCCGTCAGCCGAAACAGATGCTCGTCCGGCCCCATGGCACCCAGGAATGTCAGCTGCAACGTGGCGCGGTCCGCCTGTTGAATGGTCAGCGGTGCGTCCCGAAGTGCGTCGTTTCCGCGATTGGCCAGCCAGCCCGCGATGTGTTGCGTTACGATCTCGAGCCCGTCATCGCGACCCGTTGCGGCGTTGACCAGCCGTGTCGCCTGCGGGGTTGACCAGTGGATGGCACCATTGGCGCGCACCGCCAGCAGGTGACGGCCAGCGGCATCTAGTGCCACGCGCGCGCTCTGTGCGGAACGGGCATTGGACAGGTGAACGCGGATGCGAGCGCGCAACTCATCGATATTGATCGGCTTGGTCAGATAATCGACGCCGCCGGATTCGAGCGCGCGTACGACATGCTCCGTCTCGGTCAGCCCCGTCATGAAGATGACCGGCACCTGCGTTACCGCCGCGTTGGATTTCAGCCGCGTGCAGGTTTCGAAACCATCCATGGATGGCATGACGGCATCCAGCAGGATGATATCGGGTGTAATGCGTTCGGCGATGTTGAGAGCAGACTGCCCCGAGGTGGCGATCAGCACGGAAAAGCCGGATTGCTCCAACGCATCGGTCAGGAAGCCCAGTGCGTCCGGGCTGTCATCCACCAGAAGAACGATATCCTTCGCTGGCGCGGCAGGCTGTAAGCTCATGGCTGACGCTCCTTGGATGGTGGGTTTTCAAAACGGCGGAGAAAAGCGGCATAACCTGCCATGTCGAAGGCCTGTACGTAACTTGTCAGTTCTTCGGTGAAGGCGATATTTTCAGATGTGCGGGCGAGATCGGCAAGCTTTGCCTCAATGCCTCTGATATAGCCGATTTCACCCAGCTGCTGCAAATCCTTGATATGCGATGGCCCCGGTGTGATGATTTCGGCCCTGGCGGGTTTGGGTGGGGTAGGGGCATCCGTCTCATAAACCCATGTCAGACCCAGATGAACGGCGAGCTTATCGCACAGGCGGCGAATGTCGACGGGCTTGGCAATCGTGTCGTTGTGATTATCATCACCCGCACCAGCAATCGACCCGTCACCAATATTGGCCGAGAGCATGATGAGCGGTGCCGTCTGGCCTGCCTCGCGCAGTCTCGTTACCAGTTGCCAGCCGCTCATGCCGGGCATGGAAATGTCGATCAGAAATAGGTCGGGTTGGACGCCTTCGATGAGCGTCAGACAATCCGGGCCGCTCTGCGCCGTCAGCACGACGAAATCGAGAGGGCCGAGCACCTCGCGCATCAATTCGCGATGATCCTCATTATCGTCAACCACGACGATGGTGCGGCGTGGGCCGGAATAGGAGACGATGGTTTTTTCCGGTGCAGGCGCGGTGCTGGGGCGATCCACCGCCGACAGCATCAGCCGCACCTTGAATGTCGAGCCCTTGTCCTTCTCGCTGACGACGGAGATTTCACCGCCCAACGTGTTGGTCAAAAGCTGGGTGATGGTAAGCCCGAGGCCAAGGCCCGGCATGGGGCGAATGCTCTCGGCTTCGCCACGCTGAAACGGTTCGTAGATGCGGCTCAAATCCTTTTCGGCAATGCCGCGTCCCGTATCTGAAATGGTGAAGGTCGCGACCTGGCTGCGATAGGCGACATCGAAATTGACGGTGCCAGCATCCGTGAATTTGATGGCGTTTGATAGAAGATTGACGAGGATCTGGCGCAGGCGCTTTTCGTCGGTACGGACATATTGCGGCAAGGCGCGGGTGCGCTCATGCAACAATTCCAGCCCCTTTGCCTGCGCCTGTGGACGGAAAAGATCGATGATCTGGTCGAGGAAGTCCTGAATGTTGATTTCGTTGGAATAAACCTGCAAGCGGCCCGCTTCGATCTTTGAAATATCCAGCAGGCCATCGATCAGTCCCGACAGGTGGTCGGCGGAGCGGCGAATGACCTTGATGGCGGATTGGCGCGGCTGCGGGATCGTTTCGTCGCGCTCGAGGATTTGCGCATAGCCGAGAACGGCATTCAGCGGCGTGCGCAATTCGTGGCTGAGGCCGACGACGTAACGGCTTTTCGCGCGGTTGGCAGCTTCCGCTGTGTCCTTGGCGTTCTGAAGTGCGGCGTCCGTCTTTTTATGAGCGGCAATTTCCTTAAGCAGCAGCGTGTTCTGTCGCGACGATTCCTCCTCGGCCACGACGCGGCTGTCATGGGCGAGCACCAGAAACCAGCAGACGATACCGGCGATGACGGCGAAGACGAAGAAGACGGCAAGGATGGTGCGATTGACCACATCCACTGTCGCGGGGGAGGCGGTGCCGACCTGATGGGCGATCAGTGCCAGCGTTGCGCCCAAGACGATGATGGCCAGCGCCGCCGACATGGCGTAGCGTCCCAGCCTAGTGGCGAGCCGGGCCACCAGATCATTCGGCAAGAACGTGCGCGCGACGGTGGCGACCTGATAATTCAGCTTGGCCTTTGGCTTGCACATATCGTGGCATCGGCTGTCCAGCGAGCAGCAGAGCGAACAGATCGGCGCAGCATAGGCCGGGCACCACGCCATGTCTTCCGGCTCGAACGGATGTTCGCAGATGGAGCAGGTGATGCTGCTTTCATGCTTCCACTTCTGTCGTGGTTTGCGTGCCAGATAGAACTTGCCCTTCGTGCCCCAGGCGAGCAGTGGCGACACGGTGAAGGCGATAACCAATGTGAGGTAAGGCGCAAGCGATGCAGCAAGGCTGCCGAACAGGCCGAAATGAGCTGTCAGCGCAACCGTCGCCGACAGCGCCATGGTGCCGACGCCGACGGGGTTGATATCGTAGAGATGCGCGCGTTTGAATTCTATGCCCGGCGGCGCAAGGCCGAGTGGTTTGTTGATGAAAAGGTCAGCTGAGATGGTGCACAGCCACGCCATGGCGATGATGGAGAAGATGCCGAGCGTTTCTTCCAGCAGCCGGTATATGCCGAGTTCCATCAACAGCAGCGCGATCAGCACGTTGAAGACGAGCCAGACGACGCGGCCGGGGTGGCTGTGGGTGAGGCGTGAGAAGAAATTCGACCATGCCAGCGATCCGGCATAGGCGTTCATGACGTTGATCTTCAACTGTGAGACCACCACGAAGGCGACCATCAGCAACAGTGCTGCATTCTGGTTCGGGATCATATAGCCGAAGGCGGTGAGATACATTTGCGAGGGGTCGGCGGCGCGGTCTACGGGAACGCTGGAGCTGAAGGTCAGCACCACGAGGAAGGAGCCTGCCAGAAGTTTCGGTACGCCGACCAGAACCCAGCCGGCCCCGGCGAGAAACACGGCAAAGCGATGCCGTAGCTTCAGCTTGCCCTCGGCGGGCAGGAAGCGCAGGAAATCCACCTGCTCCCCGATCTGCGACATCAGCGCCAGAATGACGGCAGAGGCAGCGCCGAACTCGATCAGATTGAAATCGGCCGTCGTTCCGGGCCGGCCTGAAGCGTGATGGATCCCGGCAAAGGCCCGCCACAGGTCGAATTTCTCCCAGTCCAGAAACGCGATGAAGATGAAGGGCAGGACGTTGAGAACGATCCAGAATGGCTGGGTGATGATCTGAAAGCGGCTGATGAGCCGCACACCGTGGGTGACGAGCGGAATGACCATGATGGCCGAGATGATGTAGCCAATCCATAGGGGTATGCCGAGCGCCAGTTCCAGCGCGCCGGACATGATCGATGCCTCGATGGCAAACAGCATGAAGGTGAAGGCGGCGTAGATCAGCGAGGTGATGGTGGAGCCGATATAGCCGAAGCTTGCGCCACGGGTCAGAAGATCGATATCGACTCCGTAGCGAATGGCATAGCGGCTGATTGGCACGCCCACGGCCAGCATGACGGAGGCAGCGACGAGAATGGCGAAGAATGCGTTTGTCGTGCCGTAGGAGAGGGTGATCGCGCCGCCGATGGCTTCGAGCGCCAGAAAGGAAATTGCGCCGATGGCGGTGTGAGAGATACGGCTGGAGGAGAATTGTCGGGCGCTTTTGGCGGTAAAGCGCAGCGCATAATCTTCCAGCGTCTGGTTGGCGACCCAGCGGTTATATTCGCGCCTGACGGGGATGATGCGTTGCCGTGCGGCCATGCCTAAAAACCAGCGCCTTTTCCGGGGTGATGCTCAATTGTGCACATTCGGGCTAACGGTCTTGGTTTGCAAGAGAAATACGGTTTCAACGGTCTTAAAGGCGGACCGACATGCCGCCATCCACAGTCAAGACGTGGCCATTGACGAAAGAGGCGGCGTCACTGGCCAGAAACAGGGCCGCACCGGCAATTTCATCCGGTTTTCCCCAGCGCTCCAGGGGTACACGCAGCTTGGCGAAAGCCAGCATATCCGGGTCTTCCGCAAGGGCGGCATTGGTTTCCGTGGCGAACATGCCGGGTGCGATGGCATTGCTGGTAATGCCGCGCGCGCCATATTCCACAGCGATGCTGCGCATCAATCCGGTCAGACCCTGCTTGGCGACGGGGTAGATCGCATCGCCTGGCCTCACAACATGGCCGAGAATAGAGGTGATGGTGATGATACGCCCGTAGCCGTTTGCGTTCATGGCTTCGGCTGCATCCCGCGAAAGGCAAATGGAGGAGGTGAGGTCGGTGCGGATGAGATCCAGCACGTCATCGTCTTGGAAGTCACAGAGTGGGCGGCGGTCTCGTGCGCCGACATTGTTGACGAGAATATCGAGGTGCCCGGCCTCTTTCATGATGTGGCGAACGAGGTCGCTGCCAGCGGCAGTGTCGGCAATATCGAAGGCGGCATAATCCGCTTTCCCGCCGGCTTTACGAAGGTTGTCGACTGATTTTTCCAGCGTTTCGGCATTGCGCCCGGTCAGCCAGACATGGGCTCCTGCCTCCGTAAAGGCCTTGGCAATTTCAAAGCCGAGGCCCCGCCCGCTGCCGGTAATGATGGCCGTGCGGTTTTCCAACGAAAATTTTTGGAGAATGCCCATCGCTCACCGTCCCGATTAAATGGTTACGTCAGCGCAGAGAATAGGCCGCGTACGAGGGAGGGAAAGGTCAACTGAGCGACCAGCCGTTCGCATTTGCAAACTCTGGACAGAAAAATGGCGTCACCCGGAACGAGCGACGCCATCTTCTGATTTATCAGGCAGCAGCAGACTTTGCGAGCGGCACTTCAGCAATCGTCTGGAGGACGACGGAAGCGATCTGGTATGGGCAGCCCTGGCTGTTCGGACGACGGTCTTCAAGGTAACCCTTGTAGCCGTTGTTGACGAAGGAATGCGGAACGCGGATCGACGCACCACGGTCAGCGATGCCGTAGGAGAACTTGTTCCATGGCGCTGTTTCGTGCTTGCCGGTCAGGCGCAGATGGTTGTCTGGGCCGTAAACGTCGATGTGCTCTTTCCAGTTCTTTTCGAAAGCAGCCATGAGCGCTTCGAAATATTCCTTGCCGCCAACTTCACGCATGAACTTGGTGGAGAAGTTGCAGTGCATGCCAGAACCGTTCCAGTCGGTATCGCCGAGTGGCTTGCAGTGGAATTCGACGTCGATGCCATACTTTTCGCAAAGGCGAAGAAGCAGGTAACGCGCGATCCAGATCTGGTCGGCAGCGCTCTTGGAGCCCTTGCCGAATACCTGGAATTCCCACTGGCCCTTGGCCACTTCGGCGTTGATGCCTTCGTGGTTGATGCCGGCTTCGAGGCAGAGATCGAGGTGCTCTTCAACGATTTCACGAGCGATGGAGCCGACGTTCTTGTAGCCGACGCCTGTATAGTATGGGCCCTGTGGAGCTGGGTAACCCTGCTCAGGGAAGCCGAGCGGACGGCCGTCTTCGTAGAAGAAGTATTCCTGCTCGAAGCCGAACCATGCGCCTTCGTCGTCAAGGATCGTCGCGCGGCTGTTGGAAGCGTGCGGTGTTACGCCATCCGGCATCATGACTTCGCACATGACGAGTGCGCCGTTGGTGCGGGCTGGGTCTGGATAAATGGCGACGGGCTTCAGAACGCAATCCGAGCTATGGCCTTCGGCCTGCATCGTGGAGGAGCCATCGAAGCCCCAGAGCGGAAGCTGCTCGAGTGTCGGGAATTCGTCGAATTCCTTGATCTGCGTCTTGCCGCGCAGGTTTGCTACCGGCTTGTAACCATCCAGCCAGATGTACTCGAGTTTGAACTTAGTCATTACGAACCTCTCATAGGTTAAGATGCGAAGCCTTGATATCCTTCTGCGGGTAAAACCGTTTTCTCAACCGTTCCCGCTTTCAAGTGCTGTCCTTACAGAAGCATGCGCCGTGCCAGTTTCGCGATTGAGATAAGGTCATCTTCATTTTTTTGCACTAAAGTGATTCTCGAGAGCAAAAAATGCGTGGAAAGCCCAGCGTTGCGAATTTGAAAAATCGTGCAATTTCCGATGCTTTTGCAGGGGCAGACGCTATTTTTGGTCAAAAATGATGCCGTTTTGGTGTGTGAGCTCAATTTTCCCGCAAAAACTCTGCGGTTTGGGTCGATATCTGCATAAAGACTGTTCTTTAGATCAAACTGATTATGTGTCGCCTATTTTTTAGGCTTATTGATATTTTTTTAATCAGATGGGGTGCTTTTCAGCTTTTTTGAGAGTATATTCCAAGTGAAGCAACAATGCCGGGTATTCAACGAAAGAGTGAATGTCATGAGAAGCGAACCGCATATGGAAAGCGCAACCATCTACCAGTTTCCCGTCGGCGGCCGTTCAGGCTTTAAGGGACTGCGCAACGATGCCATTTTGAACGGTCCTTCGGTCACAGCGCCGAAGACGCATATCGATTTCGATAGCTGGTATCATCAGGAAGCGATCCTCGAAAATTCTGATACTGACAAGCCGCACAATTGAGCGCTTGATCTCCAGCATGTCTCGGCGCAATCAGATCCGCGCCGGGAAGAATGGGCGAGCGTTCCGGTTTCGCCACCCCACCTACGTCAATTGACGTATACGGTTTTGCAGATGCGAGACCGATAGTCCCCTCCAGCAGCGGTAAAATAACCGCTGAGCCCACAGAGGCTGAACAGGAGAGGGGTCCTTCCGATGACTTTCAAGAAGATGCTGACCGGCGCTTTGCTCGGTGCCATTTTATCCACCACCGCATTCCACGGTGCTTTTGCCGCTGACGATACGATCAAGATCGGCGTTCTGCATTCGCTTTCCGGCACTATGGCGATTTCCGAAACGACATTGAAAGATGCCATGTTGATGCTCATCGATGAGCAGAACAAGAAAGGTGGCGTTCTCGGCAAGAAGCTCGAAGCCGTCGTGGTCGATCCGGCCTCCGACTGGCCGCTTTTTGCTGAAAAAGCCCGTCAGCTGATTAGCCAGGATAAGGTCGCTGCCGTTTTCGGTTGCTGGACCTCGTCTTCACGCAAATCCGTTCTGCCGGTTTTTGAGGAGCTGAACTCCATCCTCTTCTACCCCGTGCAATATGAGGGTGAAGAATCCTCGCGCAACATTTTCTACACCGGTGCTGCTCCCAACCAGCAGGCCATTCCAGCGGTGGATTACCTAGCAAGCACCGAAGGCGTGGAGCGCTGGGTTCTGGCTGGCACCGACTATGTCTACCCACAGACGACCAACAAGATCCTCAAGGCCTATCTGGAATCTAAGGGCGTGAAGCCGGAAGACATCATGGTCAACTACACGCCATTCGGCCACTCCGATTGGCAGACCATCGTCTCCGACATCAAGAAGTTCGGCTCTGCCGGCAAGAAGACCGCCGTCGTTTCCACCATCAATGGTGATGCCAACGTGCCATTCTACAAGGAACTGGCAAACCAGGGCGTGAAGGCTGAAGACATTCCAGTTGTCGCCTTCTCCGTGGGTGAAGAAGAGCTCGCCGGTCTCGATACCGGCCCGCTGGTCGGCCACCTTGCCGCCTGGAACTACTTCCAGTCCGTTGACAGCCCTGTGAATGCCGAGTTCATCAAGGAATGGCACGCCTTTACGAAAAACGACAAGCGCGTGACCAATGACCCGATGGAAGCCGCCTATATCGGCTTCAATGCATGGGTTAAGGCTGTTGAAGCCGCTGGCACGACAGAAACCGACAAGGTGCTGGACTCGATCATCGGCGTTTCGGTTCCAAACCTATCCGGCGGTTACGCCACCGTCATGCCGAACCACCACATCACCAAGCCGGTGCTGATCGGCGAAATCCAGTCGGACGGCCAGTTCGAAATTGTGCAGCAGACGGCGCAGGTCGTGGGTGACGAGTGGTCGGATTATTTGCCGGACTCGAAAGACCTGATCTCCGATTGGCGCAAGCCGATGTCGTGCGGCAACTTCAATGTCGCTACGGGTAAGTGCGGCGGTAAGGGGATGTAATCCTGAGGAGGTTTGAGGCGCACCTTTAAGGAGCGCCTCTTCCCACTCCAACGTCATCCTCGGGCTTGACCCGAGGGTCTGCTGCCGCCGCTCCGCGCTCGTCATTGGCGAGAGAGTGCAGTCAACGTGGTTAGATCCTCGGGTCAAGCCCTAGGATGACGTCGACAGGGTGGATCGCTTGGAGGTCACATATCGCCTTCAACTCTGGCTCGCCGCTTACGTCCAGTCGATCTCCCTACTTGTGGGGGAGATGCCCGGCAAGGCAGGGGGGGTGAGCCACACCCGCGACGCTCAAACACCCGCACTGAAGCATTGTTGCAATGAGGAGCTGACATGACGATCCGATTTCTTCTTCGAGCCATGTTTCTATGGCTGACGCTTGGGATCGCCGCTCCGTCCTTTGCCCAGCAGAGTGACCCCAAAGCGCTGATCGATGCGCTCGGTACCGCAGATTTCAAGCAGGCCGAAACCCTCACCGGGCAGATTGCCGCAACCGGAGACCCACGTGTTGTACCCGCGCTGGAAGCTTATGCTGAGGGTGATCTCTACGTCCGCAAGGCCGACAATCTGGTTTTCATGGCCAAAGCCGCTGGGGCCAATTTCACGCTGATCGATCCTTTGACGGGTGCCAGTGCCGGCGAGGTGTCAAAGGCTGCCGTGACCAAGATCAGGGTCAACAACAATCTTCGCCGGGTCATTCGCGCAGCCCTTGGTGGCTTGACGCTGCTCAGCCCTGACAAATCCGTTCGCCTTTCTGCCGCCGATGCCGTTTTGAAAGCGCCGAGTGCCGAAAACCTGCAATTGCTCGAGGCGGCTCTTGCCAAGGAAACGGACGCGCAGGTGCGCACCCGCATGGAAGAAGCGCGTGCCGTTTCGTTGCTGGCCTCCGATCGTTCCATCGACGAAAAGCGCGCCGCCATCGAGACCATCAAGAGCCTGGGTGGGCGTGGTGCCATTAGCATTCTAATGGCGGCTGCGCCTGTTACCGATGCCAGCCTGAAACCCGATGTCGATGCCGCGATCTCCCACATTGAAAGCACTTTAGCGCTTTGGGATGCCGCGCAGAACATCTGGTATGGCCTGTCGCTGGGTTCCGTACTGCTGCTGGCGGCCATCGGCCTTGCCATTACCTTCGGCGTTATGGGCATCATCAACATGGCGCATGGCGAAATGGTGATGATCGGGGCTTATTCCACTTTCATGGTGCAGGAGGTGATCCGCAACAATTACCCTGTGATGTTCGACTGGTCGCTGACCATTGCGCTGCCGGTGGCGTTTCTGGTCACGGGTGCTGTCGGCTTGGTGATGGAACGCGGCGTCATCCGCTTTCTCTATGGCCGTCCGCTGGAAACACTGTTGGCAACATGGGGCATCTCGCTTATTCTCCAGCAGGGCGTGCGCTCAATCTTTGGCCCGACCAACCGTGAGGTCGGAAATCCCAGCTGGATGTCTGGTTCTTTCAGCGTCGGTTACCTAAACTTCACCTGGAACCGTGTCTGGATCGTCTGCTTCTCGCTGTCGGTGTTTTTCGCGCTGCTTCTGCTCCTGAAACGCTCTGCTTTCGGCCTGCAAATGCGCGCCGTGACGCAGAACCGGCGCATGGCATCGTCCATGGGTATTCGCACGCCGTGGGTGGATGCTTTCACCTTCGCACTGGGGTCCGGTGTAGCCGGTTTGGCTGGGGTGGCGCTTTCGCAGATCGACAATGTCTCGCCCAATCTCGGCCAGTCCTACATCATCGATAGCTTCATGGTGGTGGTGTTCGGTGGCGTCGGCAATCTCTGGGGCACCTTTGTCGGTGCGCTGACACTCGGTGTGCTCAACAAGTTCCTTGAACCCACCGTTGGCGCGGTTCTCGGCAAAATTCTCGTCCTCGTCCTCATCATCCTGTTCATCCAGAAGCGGCCACGCGGTCTCTTCGCACTCAAGGGAAGGGCGATCGAAGCATGATTACCGGCTTCCTCCTTCGCGCGCTCGACCGCCGCATCTCCATCGCCATCGGCATCATTCTGGCCATCGCACTGCTCGTGCCCGCGTCCAATTTGCTGCTTCCCGCAGACAGCGCTTTCCGCATTCCGACCTACATCATGTCGATGCTGGGCAAGTATCTGTCCTATGCCATTCTGGCGCTGGCGCTTGATCTGGTGTGGGGATATTGCGGCATTCTTTCGCTCGGCCATGCCGCCTTCTTCGCGCTCGGTGGTTATGCCATGGGCATGTATCTGATGCGGCAGATCGGCACGCGCGGAACCTACGGCCATCCCATTCTGCCTGACTTCATGGTGTTTCTGAACTGGAAGGAACTGCCGTGGTTCTGGCATGGGTTCGACATGTTCTGGTTTGCCATGCTGATGGTGCTGGTCGTGCCCGGTCTGCTTG
Organism: Agrobacterium rosae; assembly: GCF_002915175.1. GTDB lineage: Bacteria > Pseudomonadota > Alphaproteobacteria > Rhizobiales > Rhizobiaceae > Agrobacterium > Agrobacterium rosae. The sequence goes on from NZ_NXEJ01000002.1 coordinate 400,844, forward strand.
CCTTTGTGTTCGGCTGGCTCGCTTTTCGCTCCCGCGTCAACGGCGTTTATCTCTCCATCATCACCCAGGCTATGACCTATGCGCTGTTGCTCGCCTTTTTCCGCAATGACATGGGCTTCGGCGGTAATAACGGCCTGACGGATTTTAAGGATATTCTCGGCTTTTCCGTGCAGGCGGATGGTACGCGCGCAGTTCTGTTTGCGATGACGGCCATCATGCTGGCTGTATGCCTGCTGATCGCGTCTGGCATCGTCAATTCCAAATTCGGCAAGGTGCTGGTGGGTGTGCGGGATGCGGAAAGCCGTGTTCGCTTCCTGGGTTTCCGGGTGGAAAACATCAAGCTCTTCACCTTCGTCGTCTCGGCCATGATGGCAGGCATTGCCGGCGCATTGTTCGTGCCGCAGGTGGGCATCATCAACCCCGGTGAATTTTCGCCTGCCAACTCCATCGAAGTCGTGGTGTGGACGGCAGTCGGCGGGCGCGGAACTTTGATCGGGCCGATCCTCGGCGCGATCCTGGTCAATGGCGGCAAGAGCTATTTCACCGGCGCGTTTCCCGAGTTCTGGCTGTTTGCGCTGGGCGGGCTGTTCATTGCGGTGACGCTGTTTTTTCCCAAGGGCATTGTCGGCACCGTGCAGCACTATATGGCAGGACGGCGTGAAAAGCGGCAGGTGGCGTCTGCTGACGCTGCCAAGACGGCGCAACAGGCAGCGGAGTAACGGCTATGAACACGGTTTCTGAAAACAGAACGAAAAGCCTGCTCTATCTGGACGGCGTGTCTGTCTCCTTTGATGGTTTCAAGGCGCTCAATTCGCTGTCTTTCGTGGTCGAGCCGGGTGAGCTGCGCGCCATCATCGGCCCCAATGGTGCCGGCAAGACGACGATGATGGACATCATCACCGGCAAGACGCGGCCCAACAGCGGCACGGTGCTGTTTGAAGACAGCATCGACCTCACCAAAAAGGACGAGGCGGATATCGCCCAGCTCGGCATCGGCCGGAAATTCCAGAAGCCGACGGTGTTTGAGAGCCACACCGTGTGGGACAACCTGGAACTGGCGCTGAACCGCAAACGTGGGGTCTTTGCCACGCTCTTCTATCAGCTGACGAAGGACGACAAGGCGCGCATCGAGGAAATCCTCGCCACCGTACGCCTCGGTCATCGCCGCGATGCACTCGCGGCCAATCTTTCGCATGGTCAAAAGCAATGGCTTGAGATCGGCATGCTGCTGGCGCAGGAGCCAAAGCTGCTTCTGGTCGATGAGCCCGTGGCTGGCATGACGGATGCAGAAACGGCGGAGACGGCAGTGCTGCTCAAGGAAATCGCCAAGACCCGCTCCGTAGTGGTGGTCGAACACGACATGGGCTTCATTCGTGATCTCGGCGTCAAGGTGACATGTCTGGCCGAGGGATCGGTGCTCGCCGAGGGGTCGATCGATTTCGTGTCGAACGACCCAAAGGTCATCGAGAATTATTTGGGGCGATGATGGGAAACGCAGTGGTCTTGGTGCCCCCATCTGCCCTGCCGGGCATCTCCCCCACAGGTGGGGAGATCGGCAAGACGATGGCGCGACATATTATCTGCGACGTTCAAGATGGACGAGAGGCTGCCACTTGCCAATCTCCCCACCTGTGGGGGAGATGCCCGGCAGGGCAGAGGGGGGTGAGCCACACCCATGATACCACAATGGGAGCGACATCATGCTAAGCGTTGACAACATCAATCTCCATTACGGAGCAGCGCAGGCTTTGCGCGGCATTTCGTTGAACGCGGAAATGGGCAAGATCACCTGTGTGCTGGGTCGCAACGGTGTCGGTAAAAGCTCTTTGTTGCGGGCCGTGACCGGCCAGCACGCAACAAGTGGCGGAACGATCAGCTTCGGCGGCGAAAGTCTCAATGGCCTTGCGCCTTACCAACGCGCAAAGCGTGGTGTTGGCTATGTGCCGCAGGGGCGGGAAATCTTTCCGCTTTTGACCGTGCAGGAAAACCTGGAATCGGGCTATGCGCCGTTGCCGCGCAAGGAACGTTTCATTCCCGATGATATCTTCAGCCTGTTTCCCGTGCTGCAATCCATGTTGTCGCGAAGAGGCGGGGACCTATCCGGCGGGCAACAGCAACAGCTGGCCATCGGTCGCGCGCTGGTCACGCGGCCGAAAATTCTCGTGCTGGACGAGCCGACGGAAGGCATTCAGCCTTCGATTATCAAGGATATCGGCCGGGCGATCAAATATTTGCGGGATTCGACGGGCATGGCGATCCTACTGGTCGAACAATATCTGGATTTCTGCCGCGAGCTTGCAGATTACGTCTACATCATGGATCGCGGTGAGATCGTTCACCAGGGTCTGGCCGAAACGCTGGATACGCCGGAGGCACGACGGCACCTGACGGTGTGAAATGCGGCGCTTTCGCGATCACGAACAGATAAAATCCAAACAATATTGTGACCGCTATTGCATCCTTGCATAGCATTCATGCGCAGTTTAAGCGTTTCCTTGAGTATAGAGTTGTGTTATTTCCGCAAAAAAATGCAGCGTGCGAGACACAGTGGTCCAACATACGCATGCCGCGCTCCGTCAAACCCTTACATTCCACGCATTTTCCGGCATAGTGTCGGGAACCTGTGCCAATAAAGGCGTGCTGATGACATCAACGACTGCTTCCAGCCGGTTCGTTCGGGCTGCCCGCCCGCTCCGAGTTTTTCTCGCGAGCTTTGCTATTCTTACAAGCATGAGTGCAGCCGCGCTGGCATCAACCTGCGGGCAGACAATGGAACCGGGCCGTCACGCGTTTTCGCTGACGTCTGAAGGTTCACAACGCACCGGCGTATATTTTGTTCCGTCTTCTTATGATGGACAGAAGAAATTGCCTGTCGTCTTTGATTTTCATGGCAGCAACAGCAATCCCAACGGACAGATGGACCGCAGTGGCTGGGACAAACTGGCCGAGCGTCAAGGGGTCGTCGTTGTTGCGCTTCAGGGTAGCCTCGATGGTGATCTTCCCGGCACCCATGCCTGGAACGTGCCGGGCGTGACCACGCGCAAGGGCGGGCTCGACGAGCCCGGTTTTATTCGCGATGCCATCACCATGGTAAAATCCAAGTTCTGCGTTGATGAAGAGCGCTTTTTTGGCTCCGGTTATTCCGGCGGCGGGCGCATGCTGTCGCAGTTCATTTGCAGCGGCAACCGAGATTTTACGGCTGCCGGTTTCGTAGCCTCGCTGCGCGCAGGCTATCCCGTTGAAAATTCTGGCAAGTGGGCACCTGATACGGCAAGCTGCGCACCGGCAAAGCCGATGTCGATCATTGCTTTCGCAGGCTTGAAGGACCCGGCCAACCCCTATCAGGGCGGTGGTAAGGCCTATTGGCAGTATAGCGGCGAGACAGCGTTGAAGCGCTGGGCCGAAATGGACGGCTGCAAGGGCGGTGCCAAAAGCAAGGCTACGGACAGCTTCACCTTCAATTCCTACGATGTGTGCAAGAGCGGCGCGCGTATCCACTCCTACGTCATCGATGCCTGGGACCACGCATGGCCACGCGCCACGATGAAGGCCGAGGTCATCGCCTCTGCCGCAGCCGTGATGCGCAAACCAGCCAGCGATGTTGCTGGAAAGGTTCAGCCTGCCGTCGATCGCAAAACGTCCACAGGTGATACGGTACGCCAGATTGATGCGGCGGAAAGAATGTGGGATTTCTTCCAGAATACGGAAGGGCAGATGGTTGTCGATGCAACGTCAAAGGCAGATTGCTCTGTGAAAGCGGTTTCCGCATCCGCGAATGCATCGGAGACGACGTGCAGCCAGACCAGCAAAGTATCCAGCAACCCCGTCCGCAACGTGCCCGTGGCCGAGGACGCATTGTAACAAAAGCGCTGAATGGGCGCAGCCGTCTGGACGAGTTGTTTCAGGAAGGCTGCGCCAAGATCAGACTGCCGGATACATTCTCCAATGAAATGGAAGCGATCCTCATCAATTCCTCCGGTGGATTGACCGGAGGCGATGAGCTTGAATGGCAGGCGGTTGCTGGTGCCGGCACGTCGCTGGTGGTGACGACGCAGGCTTGTGAAAAAGTTTATAAGGCAGCCGCTGGCACGGCGACCGTTACCGCCCGCGTTTCGGTTGGCCCCGGCGCGAAACTGCACTGGCTACCCCAGGAAACCATTCTCTTCGACCGTGCCTCGCTGACACGCAGGCTGGAGGCGGATATAGATGCCTCTGCGGAGTTCATTGCTGTCGAAGCCGTTCTCCTCGGACGCCAGGCGATGGGTGAGGCGATGAAGGAGGGCCTGTTTCGGGATCGATGGCGCATTCGCCACGGCGGCAAGCTCATCCATGCCGAAGAGCTTCGTCTTGATGGGGATATCTCTGATCTGACGAAAGCTGCCCCTGTTCTCTCGGGTCAGGTGGCTTTCGCGACCCTCCTTTATATCGGTCCTTTAGCTGAGGCCCTTCTTCCCAAGCTTCGAGACATTCTTGGTGCCGCTGGCGGTGCCAGTGAGTGGCAGGGAAAGCTCGTCGTTCGACTTTCCGCGCCAGATGGCTTCACATTGAGAAAAATGCTGTTTCCCATCATTTCGCTCTTGCGAAATGGCGCGTCAGTGCCGAAAGTCTGGAATCTCTGACGCACGAACTGAATTGGTGTTCGAGCGTCCTTTATGTGTTCTCAAGAATGCATGGCGCTCTAGAAACGGGACGACGATGAACCTCACCCCCCGAGAAAAAGACAAGCTTCTGATTTCCATGGCCGCGATGGTGGCACGCCGCCGTCTGGAGCGCGGCGTCAAGCTCAATTACCCCGAGGCGATTGCCCTGATTTCCGACTTTGTGGTCGAAGGTGCCCGCGATGGCCGTGCCGTGTCGGAACTGATGGAGGCAGGCGCGCATGTCATCACCCGTGATCAGGTCATGGAGGGCATTGCCGAGATGATCCATGACGTGCAGGTTGAAGCGACGTTTCCCGATGGCACCAAACTGGTGACTGTCCACCAACCCATTCGCTGAGGAGCGCTACAATGGCCCTAGACCTTCGCCCAAACTGCGAATGCTGTGACCGGGACCTGCCGCCGGATAGCCTCGATGCGATGATGTGCTCGTTTGAATGCACCTATTGCCGTGACTGCGCGACGTCCGTTCTGAGCGGGACATGCCCCAATTGCGGCGGTGAGTTGGTGCGGCGTCCGGTGCGCCCTGCTGGAAAGCTGGTGAAAAATCCGGCGTCGACCAAACGGGTTTTGAAGGCTGAAGGCTGCGCACCGGTCAAAGCGGCGTGACGATAAAGGAAAAGATCATGATTCCAGGTGAAGTCATTGCGGCAGAGGGTGAGATCGAGCTCAATGCGGGTCAGCCCACCATAACGATCGAAGTTGCCAATACCGGTGACAGGCCGGTTCAGGTCGGTAGCCATTACCACTTTGCGGAAACCAATGCCGCTCTGGATTTCGAGCGGAACAAGGCGCACGGTATGCGTCTGGATATTCCCGCCGGAACTGCGGTTCGCTTCGAGCCTGGCCAGAAGCGCGAGGTAACATTGGTGCCGCTGTCCGGAAAACGGGAAGTCTATGGTTTTCGTAAACTCGTCATGGGGAGGCTGTGACAATGGCTACAGAACATTATCATGGAAGTTGCCAGTGTGGTGCGGTGAGCTTTGAAGTCGATGCCGATCTGGACAAGACGGTGACGTGCAATTGTTCTCGTTGCAAACGTCTTGGCTCGGTGCTGACTTTTGCGCCGAAAGACAAGTTCACGTTGCTGTCCGGCGACGATCACCTGAAAGAATATCTCTTCAACAAAAAGCAAATTCACCACCTTTTCTGCGGCGATTGCGGCATCGAAAGCTTTGCTTACGCCACCGCGCCGGATGGCAGTGAGGTCGTTGCGGTCAATGCCAATTGTCTCGATGGTGTTGAACCACGCGCGCTGAAATCGCATGCACATGACGGTGCGTCCGCATGATCGATAGTATCAAGATGCTCCGCTTCTCATGCGGCCTTGCGCTGCTTTGCGGGGCGTTGTCGTCATACGCCGCATTCGTTAATGACGCCCGTGCGCAGGACATGCCGAATTGTGCCGAACCGACGACGCAGAGCGATATGAACAGCTGCGCGGCCCTCGATTATGAGAAGGCCGACAAGGACCTGAACAAGGCCTATCAGCAGGTTCGCAAAAAGATGGTTGATTGGGACAAGAGCGCTGATGATGACAGTAAGGGTGCGGTCGAAGCACTCGTTGCTGCCCAGCGCGCCTGGGTGGAGTTTCGCGATGCCAACTGCGAAGCGTCTGGTTTTCAGGCCCGCGGCGGATCGATGGAACCGATGCTCGTTTCTTCCTGCCTCGCTGACATGAGCACAAAACGCGCCGAAGAACTACGCGAGCTTTCGGAAGGGTTCTGATGGTGGCCAGCGTCGCACATCTATCCCTAGCCAATGGCGGCCTTGCCGGCATCTCTAGTCTATCGCTTTTCTCCGCCTTCCAAGGAGCCTGATTTCCATGCCTTACAAGATTTCCCGCGCCTCCTATGCCAGCATGTTTGGCCCGACAGTCGGTGACAAGGTGCGGCTTGCCGATACCGAGCTTTTCATCGAGATCGAAAAGGACTTCACCATTTATGGCGAAGAGGTGAAATTTGGCGGCGGCAAGGTCATTCGTGATGGCATGGGGCAAAGCCAGGCGACGCGGGCACAAGGCGCTGTCGATACCGTCATCACTAATGTCGTTGTTGTCGATCATAGCGGCGTCTACAAGGCGGATGTCGGCTTGAAGGACGGGCGTATTTTCGCCATCGGCAAAGCGGGCAATCCCGATACGCAGCCGGGCGTCACCATTATCGTTGGCCCCTCGACGGAGGCGATTGCCGGTGAGGGCAAGATTCTCACCGCTGGCGGCATGGATGCGCATATCCACTTCATCTGCCCACAGCAGATCGAGGAAGCCTTGATGAGCGGCGTCACCACCATGCTGGGCGGCGGCTCCGGTCCCGCGCATGGAACGCTGGCGACGACGTGTACCGGCGCATGGCACATCGAGCGCATGATCGAGAGCTTCGATGCGTTTCCGATGAACCTTGCTCTTGCGGGCAAGGGCAATGCCTCGCTGCCGGCACCGCTGGAAGAGATGATCCTGGCTGGGGCCTCCTCGCTGAAACTGCATGAGGACTGGGGAACAACGCCTGCTGCCATCGACAACTGCCTAACGGTTGCCGATCAGTTCGATGTGCAGGTGATGATCCACACAGATACGCTGAATGAAAGCGGCTTCGTGGAAGACACCGTTGCGGCCATCAACGGGCGCACGATCCATGCTTTCCATACCGAAGGGGCAGGCGGTGGGCATGCGCCTGACATCATCAAGATTTGCGGCAACCCCAACGTCATTCCGTCTTCCACAAACCCGACGCGTCCTTACACCATCAATACATTGGCAGAGCATCTGGACATGTTGATGGTCTGCCACCACCTGTCGCCGTCCATCCCTGAGGATATTGCCTTTGCGGAAAGCCGCATTCGCAAGGAAACCATTGCGGCCGAAGATATTCTCCATGATCTGGGTGCGTTTTCGATCATTTCATCAGACAGCCAAGCCATGGGCCGTGTGGGTGAAGTGGCCATCCGCACATGGCAGACGGCGGATAAGATGAAGCGCCAGCGCGGTCGCCTGAAGGAAGAAAAGGGCGAGAACGATAACTTCCGCGTTCGCCGCTACATCGCCAAATACACCATCAACCCGGCTATCGCCCACGGCATCAGCCACGAGATCGGCTCTGTTGAGGTTGGCAAGCGCGCCGATCTCGTACTTTGGAACCCTGCTTTTTTCGGTGTGAAGCCGGAGATGGTGCTGTTGGGCGGCTCTATTGCGGCGGCACCCATGGGTGACCCAAATGCGTCTATCCCCACCCCGCAGCCAATGCACTACCGGCCGATGTTTGCTGCCCATGGCAAGCTGCTGACCAATTCCTCCGTGACTTTCGTGTCGCAGGCGTCGCTTGATGGCGGCATTGTGCAGCGCCTGGGTGTTGCCAAGAAATTGCTGGCGGTACGCAACGTTCGCGGCGGTATTTCAAAGGCATCCATGATCCACAACTCCTTGACGCCGCATATCGAGGTAGACCCGGAAACCTACGAAGTGCGCGCGGATGGGGAGCTTCTGACCTGTGAACCGGCAACGGTTTTGCCGATGGCACAACGCTATTTCCTGTTCTGACGGTTGATCTGACGAACGAGTGTTTCCTCCTGTGCATGACTGCCCTGCATGCGCAGGTTTTTGCTGCACTGCAAACGTTTTTGCGGTATCGCAAAGTCAGTTTTAGACGTGAATTGTTCCCAAGGCTTTTCACACGACACACTCGCACAGGAGAAAACCATGCTCGGTAAAAAAGTGCCTGCCGTTACCTTTCGCACGCGCGTTCGCGACGAGGCCGTTGGCGGCCCAAATCCTTACCGTTGGCAGGATTTGACATCCGATGATTATTTCAAGGGCAAGAAGGTCGTTCTGTTCTCTCTACCCGGCGCTTTCACGCCAACATGCTCGACCTACCAGCTTCCCGATTTTGAAAAGCTGACGCCGGAATTTCGTGCGCTGGACATCGATGAGATCTATTGCCTGTCGGTCAACGATGCTTTCGTCATGAATGCCTGGGCTAAGGGACAAAACCTGGAGAACGTCAAGGTCATTCCAGATGGCTCCGGTGAGTTCACGCGCAAGATGGGAATGCTGGTCGCCAAGGACAATCTCGGCTTCGGCATGCGATCGTGGCGCTACGCTGCCATCGTCAATGATGGCGTGGTTGAACAGTGGTTCGAAGAGGAAGGCCATTCGGACAATTGCGAGAGCGATCCCTACAGCGTTTCTTCGCCGCAGAATATTCTCGAAAATCTCAAGGCCCGCATCGCAGCCTGATTTTTTGTGCGTTATAATATGAAAGCCCGGAAGCAATTCCGGGCTTTTTGATGTGTGGCAATTTGCTTGACGCGGGTGATGTTAATAACTGCGACATCATCTGCTTTGAAAATATATATTAATTGGCGGGCTGCTCACTCCGCTGCCAACCTATGAGATCGCACAATAAGAAGATCGTCATATGCTGTGTTTCAAGGACTTTTAAGCATTGTCTTGTATTACGCAACGGCATGTTAAGCGAGCTGTGACATTGCGAATGCAATCCACAAATATAGCTGTAATAGCTAAATATTTAGGTATTTGATTTACTTCCAGCCAATCTCTGGTCTTTATCGATTATGTCATGCAAGGAAGAGGTGCGATGACTGAACGTTTGAGGGAATTTATTTCGTTAGAAGTGAGTTTGACCGACCTTGGTGAAGGGCAGGACCTTCGCGGGTTCACAACCAAAATGGTGTTCATTTCTATCATTTTGTCTTTGCTCGTCAGCTGTATCGTTATCGCCGTGGCGAACTCTCTCAATCTGCTGCCACTCCCGCTGCTGGAAGCGTTGATGTACAGCGTGGCCATGGCCTGGATCGTCGGCGGTGTCGTTACGGGAATACTCTGTTGGGTCGTTGCGGGTGCAATCCGCAAACTGCACGCGTCACATGCGGAGTTCGAACGTCTGAGCCGGACCGATACTTTGTCGGGCTTGGCCAACCGACGGGCTTTCAATCAATGTTTCGACGAAGTCGAAAGCGATGCATCGCTGGCCATCTTCGATCTGGATCGGTTCAAGGGCATTAACGACAATCATGGTCACGCAGCCGGTGACGTCGTCATCAAAAGGGCTGCTGCTGCAATCGAGGACGTGTTCGGAGAATTTCACTGCGTGGCACGGCTGGGAGGCGAAGAGTTTGCGGTGATCGTTCGTGGTGGAATACGCAAGGATCGCCTCACTCTCATCGAGCTTGCGCGCATTCGCGTGTCTTGCCTGACCATAAATTACAATGGAACACAGCTCCAGACGACGGTTTCCGTCGGCGTTGCGGATATCGATCCGTCCCGTTCCAAGCACGATACATTTGCCGTTGCCGATAAGGCGCTCTATCTCGCCAAGGCATCGGGACGCAATTGCGTTTGCCATGAAGACGAATTGTGTGTTGCGCAGGCGGTTGAAAATCTGAAATCGACGTTGCTGGCGGCATCCTGATTGTGCCTGATCTTGGTGCGCACCGCGTATAAGAGTGCATTGCGTCATCAGCGACTTGCAATCGATCTCGTCATCCTTCAGGTTTCTTAGAGACGTAATATTACCTTGGAAAGCTCATGCTGCGCGTTCAATCCTACCTTCCCGTCGGCACGCCTGCGGACGAACCGACCGGTTATGTAACACTGGCCCACGATCAGCGGCATCTGCGCCGCAAGCTGCTGCATCTTCAAAACGACGAGATGGTTATGCTAGACCTGAAAGAGCCGGTGCTGTTTGCACATGGCGATCTGCTGGTCATCGAGAATGGTGACCTTGTGGAAGTTCGTGCGGCCGATGAAAAGCTGTTCGAAATCACCGCTAAAAATACGCTGCATCTCATCGAACTCGCATGGCATTTGGGCAACCGTCACTTGGCTGCGCAGATCGAGGAGGGTCGGATCGTCATCCTTCGGGACCACGTCATCCGCGCCATGCTGGAGGGATTGGGGGCAACGGTGCGCGAGGTGGAGGAACCATTCCAGCCTGCGCGTGGTGCCTATCATGCCCATGGCGGTCATTCGCATGGTCACGATCATCACAACCACAGCCACGACTGATCCATGACGCACAAACGTAGCGTCGATGCATTGCTGAGATTGATGGCATGGATGTCTCCGGCCTTTCCGGTCGGAGCCTTTTCCTATTCCGGCGGGCTGGAAAGCGCAGTGAATGATCGTCGTCTATCGTCGGCCCTCGATCTTCGCAACTGGATCAGCCTGCTTTTGCAGCGTGGAACGCTTTGGAACGACGCTGTTCTGATGGCGCAGGCTTGGCGCTGCCATGAAGACCGCGAGGCGCTGGCCGAGTTGACGCAACTGGCGCAGGCCTTGGCGGGTTCGGCAGAGCGCTATCGCGAAACGACCCTGTTGGGTGATGCCTTTACGGATGCCGCCGCCGCATGGCCGCATGATGTTTTTCAGCGTTTGGCGAAATCGACCCCTTATCCTGTCGCGGTGGGGGCGGTTGCCTCGGCACATGGGGTTGACCTTGAGGACGCACTGGCGGCCTATCTGCATTCCGGCGTGTCGCAATTCGTGTCGGCGGGCATCCGCCTGGGCGTTGCAGGCCAGAAAGATGGCGTTGCCATTCTCGCGCATCTGGAAAGCGATATCGTATCCTTGGCACAGCATGCGGCGGTCTCGACGCTGGATGATCTTGGCTCTGCGACCATTCTTGCCGATACGGCAGCCATGCGCCACGAGGTGCAGGAAACGCGGCTTTTTCGGTCATGAGAATGGCGTAGAATTTGCTTATGTCTTTTCGCCGGCGTGTCGAAATCGCTCGTATGGAATAAAATGTCATCCGGAAGGGAAATGGAAATGAAATCGGGAAATGGCCCGCTGCGGGTCGGTATCGGCGGACCTGTCGGATCCGGCAAAACGGCTCTGACGGAAAAGCTTTGCAAGGCGATGAGCGCTGATTATTCGGTCGCCGTCGTCACCAACGATATCTACACCAAGGAAGATGCCGAAGCACTCGTGCGCATGCAGGCGCTGCCTTCTGAGAGGATTGTGGGCGTAGAAACCGGTGGCTGCCCGCACACGGCCATTCGCGAAGATGCGACCATCAACCTTCAGGCGATTGCTGGCCTCAATGAGCGATTTCCGGATTTGGATATCGTCTTCATCGAGTCCGGCGGTGACAATCTGGCGGCGACGTTTTCGCCTGATCTGGCCGATATCACCCTCTATGTCATCTCAGTGTGTCAGGGTGAGGAAATTCCCCGCAAAGGCGGTCCCGGCATCACACGCTCTGACCTGCTGGTCATCAACAAGAAAGATCTCGCACCCTATGTCGGGGCCGATCTTGGCGTGATGGACACGGACGCGACGCGGATGCGCAAGGACATGCCCTTTGTTTTCACCGACATGAAGCGCGGCGAGGGCGTGGGAACCATCGTTAACTTTCTCAAGCAACACGGCGGATTGTAAGACACAATAGAAGCTGAAACGGCTTTGGTTTGATGACGGATAGAAAAAGAAAACGCCGGGCAGTGCCCGGCGTTTTGTGATTTATGGCCTTCGCTTTACTCTGCCGCAAGTGGCGGCAGGCGCAGCACATTGTTGGCATTCCCTGCCGTTTTGGCAGCGGGGCCGTTTTTCTGCTCGATGTTTGCCAAGCGCTCTTCGAGGCCCGACAACGCGTCCTGATTGGTGCGTGCCGCTTCCGACAGTTCCTCGTTGGACAGAACCGGATGCTCTTCTTCCTTCTTGCCTATGAAGCGACCGAAGAGATGAGCGAGCAGCCGCGACAGATCATCCATGATGAGGAAGAAGGCGGGCACGACAACCAGAGACAGAACCGTCGAAACGATGATGCCGCCGATAACCGCAATCGCCATGGGCGAGCGGAACGAACCACCTTCACCAACGCCGAGCGCAGACGGCAGCATGCCCGCCGACATGGCAATCGAGGTCATGATGATGGGCCGCGCGCGCTTGCGGCCCGCTTCGACCATAGCGTGAACCCGCTCCATGCCATGACGACGCATTTCGATGGCGAAATCCACCAGCAGAATGGCGTTTTTGGTCACGATACCCATCAGCATCAGAATGCCGATGAGGACGGGCATGGAGAGTGCATTGTTGGTGATGATGAGCGCCACCGCCACACCGCCAATCGCCAACGGCAGTGAAAACAGAATGGTGAAGGGCTGGATGATATCCTTGAACAACAGGATGAGAACGACCAGCACGAGCAGCAGGCCGAGCAACATGGCATTGGTAAAGCCGCGCTGCATTTCACCCTGCACCTTGGCGTCGCCGCTTTCTGCAAGACGCACGGTGGGGGGCAATTGTGTTTCCGCTACGATGCGCTTGAACTCAGCAGATGACGTATCCAGCGCCGTACCGAAGGGGACATCGGAGCCGATGGAGACGACGCGATTGCGGTCGTTGCGCTTGATCGAGCTTGGGCCTTCCGAATAATCGATGTCAGCCACGCTGTAGAGCGGCACAGTGGCACCCGTTGCGGTCTTGATTTTCAGCGCGCGGATGGACGCTAGATCACGGCGAACATCGAGCGATGCCTGAACGCGAATCGGAATCTGTCGGTCATCCAGCGAAATCTTGGTGAGCTGCGCATCGATATCACCGATGGTGGCGACGCGGACCGTTTGGGATATCTGCTGTGGCGTAATGCCGAGGCGAGCAATCTCATCCTTGCGCGGGCGGATCTGCAGTTCGGGGCGCGGAAGCGCGCCTTCCGAGCTGACATTGACGAGGATCGGCGAGGCGCGAAGACGCGTTTCCAGAATGCCGACGGCCTTTTGCAAATCCTCTTCGCTTGACGACAGGAAGTTGAAGCTCAGTTCCCGTTCAGCGCGATCATTCAGCTTGATGATGCGCACATCCGGGATCGTGTTCACCTTGGCGAAAATATCCCGCTCCACATCCCATTGCGGACGCGTTCTGCCATTGTCTTCGACCTTCGGAAGATATTGGCCGATCAGCGGTATCGAGCCCAATCCATTATTGACCAGCGCCTTCACCAACGAGTGATCGATATGCTGGAGAATGACGCGCACCGTTGCACGCCGCAGTTCCAGATCGCCCTTTGGCGATGCGCCGCCCAGAATGAAGACGCTTTCGACGCCGTTGATATCCTTTACGGCCTGATAGATTTTCGATGTCGTCGTATCAGTTTCTTCCAGCGTCGCATTGGGCGGAAGCTCGATGGAGAGCACGACGCGCGACGCATCATCCGGCGGCAGGAAGCTGCCGGGAACGCCGCTCAAGAGAATGATCGACCCGACAAGGAAGCCGATGGCGCCGAGTAGCGTGAGGTAACGCGCCCACCATCTGCTGGTGGTGGCCGTCACCATCCGCGTATAGGACTTCATCAACCAGCCGTCATTGTCGTGGTGGTCATCGACGGCATCATCGGAACGCATAAGGTAAGCGGCCATCAACGGCGTGATGAGGCGCGCGACCATCAGCGAGAAGAACACCGAGAAGGCGACGGTAAGGCCGAATTGGATGAAGTATTGGCCGGGGACACCCGGCATGAAGGACACAGGCACGAAAACGGCGATGATAGTAAAACTCGTCGCGATCACCGCAAGGCCGATTTCGTCGGCGGCTTCCAGCGAGGCGCGATAGGGCGATTTGCCCATCTTTATGTGGCGGGAGATATTCTCCACCTCCACGATGGCGTCATCCACGAGAATACCGGTCGCCAGCGTCAAGGCGAGGAAGCTGACGAGATTGAGCGAGAAGCCCAGCACATCCATGACCCAGAAGGTGGGGATGGCTGACAAGGGCAGGGCTACGGCGGCGATCAGTGTCGCGCGCCAGTTTCGCAGGAACAGCAGCACCACGATGACGGCAAGAATGGAGCCTTCCACCAGCGTATGAAGCGCGGCCTCATAGTTGCCATAGGTGAAGTAGACGGCGTCATCGACCATTTCGATGGAGACGTTGGGGTGGTCTGCGCGCACCTTGTCCAGATTTTGCGCGACGGTTTCGGCAACGGAGACTTCGCTGGCACCCTTGGAGCGGAAAACCGCAAAGGTGACGCCTGGATTGCCGTTGAACCGCGAGAAGGATTTGGGTTCTTCGTAGGTATCGGTGACCGTTCCGAGTTCCGACAGCTTGACGAAGCGACCGTTGGACAGCGAAATCGTGGTATTGGAAAGCTGCGCCACATCACGGGTGTCGCCCAAGGTGCGGATGGTCTGCTCGTTGCCAGCCACCTGTCCACGACCGGAGCCGAGATCGATGTTGGTGCCACGCAGTTGGGTGTTCACATCCGAAGCGGTGATACCGTAGGCATCGAGCTTGGCTGGGTTGAGCGACACGCGCACTTCACGGTCCGCACCGCCGTAACGGTCGATCTTGCCGATGCCCGACTGGCCCTGAAGCGCCCGCTTGATGGTGTCATCTACGAACCAGGACAACTCTTCCAGGGTCATGTTGGGGGAGGAAACGGCAAAGGTCTGGATTGCCTGTCCCTCGACATCGATCTTGCTGACGACGGGCTCTTCGATATCCGCAGGCAATTCGCTGCGGATTTTATCGATGGCGTCTTTGGTGTCCTGAACGGCTTCTTCGGTAGGCTTTTCAATGCGGAACAGCACCGTGGTCAGGGACTGACCGTCGGTGACCGTGGACTGTATCTCATCGATTCCGCTGATGGAGGCAACCGCGTCTTCGACTTCCTTGGTAACCTGCGCCTCTAGCTCGGACGGCGAGGCACCGCTTTGCGTGACGGTGATGGCCACCACCGGCACGTCGATGTTGGGAAAGCGGGTGATCGGCAGATCGTAAAACGCTTTCACGCCCAAAAACAGCAGCAAGGCGAAGCAGAGCAACGGCGCAATCGGGTTGCGGATGGACCATGCGGAAAAGTTCATGGTGTTCTCTCAGTCAGTTCGAGGCTGCGGCATCAGCCGGGACCGGGTTGATCTTGTCACCATCGCGCACGAATGCGCCTGCTTTTTCGACGACCACGTCGCCTGCGGAAATCCCGTTTTTGATTTCCACGAAACCACCGTCCTGAATGCCGATTTCGACAGCCACCTGTTTGACCACGCCGTTTTCGACACGTCTGGTGGTCGATCCATCGCGACCTGACGTCACTGCGGAAAGCGGCAGGGCCAGAGCATTGGCTGAGGCGATCACCACTTCGGCGCTGCCATACATGCCAGCGCGGGCTGGGCTGTCCGTTGGTAACAGAATATGCACGGAGCCGAGGCGCGTAGTCGCATCAACCGTGGGCGACACAAGCCGCACCTTGCCTTCGATCTTGTTGCGACCACCAGCGACGGTAATGATGGCTCTTTGCCCGACCTGAACCTTCTGGATATCGGTTTCCGAGAGGTCAGCAACGAGTTCGATCGCGTTGTCCTTGATGACGGTAAAGAGCGGATTTCCGCTGCCGCTGGCAATGGCACCGACGCGTGCGTTCTTGGCCGATACGATGCCGGCAACCGGCGTTTTGACGCTGGTGCGCGACAGTTTGAGGTCGATGTCTTCGATCTGCGCATCTACTACCTTGGTGTCGGCTTCACCAACCGTCACGGCCTGTCTGGAGGCCTGAAGGCGGGCCTGGGCGACATCGGCGGCGGCGGCTGTCTGTTCGACCTGCGAGACTGAACCCGAGCCGGATTTGCCGAGACGATCTGCCCGGTCACGCTGGCGAACCGCATCGTCTAAATTGGCTTGCGCTTCAATGACCTGCGCTTTGCTCTGCGCGACAGAGGCTTCCGCCTTTGCGCGGTTGGCTTGCAGCTGGCTTTTTTGCAGGATGAGGCTGTCTTTCGACAGTTCGGCAAGGGAGGCACCGGCCTCGACCTTATCACCAATATCGACATTCAGCTTGTCTACCGACAGGCCATCCACCAGCGGCTGCACATAGATTTCATCGACCGGCTTCAGCGTTCCGGTTGCCACGACGCGGTCCACGAGATCGCGTTTGGTTGCTTCGCTGACGACGATGGACGGCAGGTTCTTGCGGTCTGCACCACCCTGCGCGCTCGCAAGGCCAGGCACGAACAAAGCCGAGACCATGAGAAGCGAGAGCCGGGTTGCAAGTGTGTTGCGATGCATATGCCTGTCCGTTCAAAGGTGCGGATCGCACGTCCATCATGCACATTGGGTGCTTTTGAAAGTCATGCGACGATGAATGCAAAAAAATGGGGTGACATATCTCGCACTCACCTCGCAGATGTCTGCGTCCTCCACAAAACTGGCCGCTCCCAATTGGGCCAAGTCTCCTGCGAGGCAAATATCCGAGCCTGTCGTAGCGGAATGTAATTCGTCCCCGGGGTTAATTCAATCCGTCTAACTGATGGAGCGGATATACATTTTTGAATATCACCGAATGCAGCAATAAATAACGGTGGGCCGAGGCGCGACACTTTGCGCGCCTCGGTTGGTGGCCGTCTATTTCAAAGCGGCATCTGTGATTTCAGTAGTAAAGGCACCCGTCGGCTCCTTGGTAATGACAGGGTCGGAACCGCCGCCCAATAGGGTTTTGACGGTGCGGTCGTAATCCGCCTTATCAAGCGCGCCGGTGGAGCCTGCCGTCAACTTGGCGACCTCCGTCATCATGCCCTTCTGGTGTGCTTCTGTCTGCGCGCCGGAGGCATCGTTTTCCAGAATGATATCGGCGGCATCATTGGGGTTCTCTTCCGCCCACTTCCAGCCCTTCATGGAGGCGCGCACGAATTTCACCATGTTGTCCTTGAACTTGGCGTCCTTCAGCTTGTCTTCCAGTACGTAGAGGCCGTCTTCCAGAGTCGCCACGCCTTCGTCTTCATATTTGAAGGTTACGAGATCGCTTGCCTTCACACCCGCTTCCAGCACCTGCAAATATTCATTGTAGGTCATGGTGGAAATGCAGGCGGCCTGCTTCTGCAACAGCGGGTCGACGTTGAAGCCCTGTTTCAGCACGATCACGCCATCGGCTCCGCCTGTCGTTGGTATCTTCAGATGCGCCATCCACGACAGGAAGGGATACTCGTTGCCGAAGAACCAGACGCCGAGCGTCTTGCCCTTGAAATCCGCCGGTTTGGTGATGCCGCTTTCCTTGAGGCAGGTCAGCATCATGCCGGATTTTTTGAAGGGCTGGGCGATGTTGACGAGCGGCACGCCCTTTTCGCGGGTTGCGAGCGCAGATGGCAGCCAGTCCACGACGACATTTGCGCCGCCGCCTGCCAGAACTTGCGCAGGAGCAATATCCGGGCCGCCGGGCTTGATCTCGACATCGAGCCCTTCGGCTTCGTAAAAGCCCTTGTCCTTGGCCACGTAATAACCGGCGAACTGGGCTTGGGTGACCCATTTCAATTGAAGCGTGACCTTTTCGGCGGCTTGAGCGCCGAACGCCGTCATCAGCGTCGCTCCGGCCAGAAGCATGGATGCAAGTCTGTTTCTCATCGCTGTTCCCTTTTTTCGTTGTTTACGTGCGTCCACTGCGGACGGACGGATGCCAGAAGGTGACGGCGCGCTCTGCCAACGCCACCAAACCGTAAAAGCCGGAACCTGCGATTGCCGCGACGGCAATCTCGGCCCAAACCATATCCACATTGCTCCGGCCCATTTCGGCGGAGATGCGAAACCCCATGCCCACAATGGGCGTACCGAAGAACTCGGCCACGATGGCACCGATCAGCGCCAGCGTGGAATTGATCTTCAAGGCGTTGAAGATGAAAGGCCATGCGGCGGGCAGGCGCAGTTTTACCAACGTCTGCCACCAACTGGCGGCATAGGTGTGCATCAGGTCACGCTCCATGTGGCTGGAGGCGGATAGTCCCTGCACCGTGTTCACCAGCATGGGGAAGAAGGTCATGATGACGACAACGGCAACCTTGGACTGCCAGTCGAAGCCGAACCACATGACCATGATGGGCGCGATGCCAACCACGGGCAGAGCCGACACGAAATTGCCGATGGGCAGCAGCCCACGTTGCAGGAAAGGCGAGCGGTCGATGATAACGGCAACGGCAAAGCCCAGACCGCAGCCCAGCACGTATCCCGTCAGCACCGCTTTCAGAAACGTCTGCCGGAAATCCGCCCAGAGAATGGGGATGGAGCTGATAAGGCGCAGGAAGATGGCGCTTGGTGCGGGCAGCAGGATGGAGGGAATGGCAAAACCGCGCACCATGCCTTCCCACAGCACGATGATGGCGGCGCCGAAGATGAGCGGGATGGCGATGCTACTCGCCCGTTTTGCGGTCGATGTCTGAAAGCGCTGGCGCACCAGCCATTCGTTCAACGCCCAAGCGGCAAGCCAGAACAGAACAGCGCCAATGATCCATAAGGGGTTACTCATGGTCGCTCTCCCATTCTTTTTAGCACCGCTGTGTGGGCGATGCCGACAATCGAAACCAGAATGGCCGCAACGGCTGCTGCCATGAAGAGCGCGGCCCAGATTTGCACCGTCTGGCCATAATAGGAGCCGGAGAGCAGCCGCGCACCGAGGCCTGCGACAGCACCCGTCGGCAATTCCCCAACGATAGCCCCGACCAGCGAAATGGCGATGGCAATTTTCAGTGAGGTGAAGAGATAGGGCAGGGCCGATGGCCAGCGCAGCTTCCAGAAGATTTGCGAGGGTGCGGCGTGATAGGTGTGCATCAGATCAAGCTGAATGCTCTCAGGGCTGCGCAGCCCCTTCACCATGCCGACCACGATGGGAAAGAAGCTGAGATAGGTCGAAATCAGCGCCTTCGGCAGCAGGCCGGAAATGCCCATGGAGTTCAGCACCACAATGATCATCGGTGCGACCGCGATGATCGGGATCGTCTGGCTGGCAATGATCCACGGCATGACCGAACGATCCATGGCCCGGTTATGGACGATGGCGACGGCCAGTAGAATGCCGAGCGCCGTGCCGATAGCAAAACCCAGGAGTGTCGCCGAAAGCGTGATGCCCGCATGGTAGACGAGGCTGCGCTTGGAGGTGATGGCCTTGTTGACGGTCGTATCCCACAGCTCCGCGATGATCTGGTGCGGGGCGGGCAGGACGGGGCGCTCCTGGGCGAATGTCTGCGGCAGGAGTTCCGAGAAGCTCGGTTGCTGGCCTGCTCTGGCGGCCTGGTCACGTGCGAAGGGCATGTTGAGGTAGACGACGGCGATGTGCCAGATGACAAGGATCGCGAGGAGGATGGTGAGGACGGGGAGGATGCGATGCCGGAGGGTGGTCATGGGTGGCCCCGATCCAGACATTTGGAGATGGATTGCTCCAGTGAGATCACAATGTAGTCTGGGTTATCAATGACCTGACTGTTATCAAACCGCAGCACCGTAAAGCCTTGAGATGTGAGAAAGGCATCTCTTTTGAGGTCATGTTGCCGACCGTGCGTCGTTTCATGGCTATCGCCATCGACCTCTATGATGTAACGGGCGGAGAGCCAGGCGAAGTCCGCAATATAAGGCCCGATGGGTGTTTCGCGCCGAAACAGTGCGCCTCTGGGGCGGAAATCCCGAAGAATATCCCACATGATCCGTTCGGCTTTTGTCATTTCCCGGCGCAGGGTCTTGGCACGCTGGCGAGTTTTGACTTCGATATTCGAATGCGCCATGCGTCGCTCCCCAATCACCCTTAGCGTTTTGCCGCGTTCCCCCTCTGGCCTGCTGGCCATCTCCCCCACAAGGGGGGAGAAACCGTGCTGCATCCCCGAGGCTTCATTGAGCCTAAACGGACGAGGCTGGGTTAAGCCCCTCCCCCTTGTGGGGAGGGGTTGGGGAGGGGTTCGTGACCTCGACGTCAAAACCTCACCCCTCATAACTATGCCCCGCCTTCAACCCCTCGCGTACCCGATGCGCAATCTCCAGAAACTCCGGCGTCTCGCGAATCTCCAGCGGCCTTTCGCTGGGCAAAGTCGATTCGATAATGTCAGTCACCCGCCCGGGACGCGGCGACATGACGACGATTTTGGTGGAGAGATATACGGCTTCGGGAATGGAGTGGGTGACGAAGCAGATGGTTTTGCCCGTAGTGCTCCAGAGTTTCAGAAGCTGCTCGTTGAGATGATCGCGGACGATTTCGTCCAACGCGCCGAAGGGCTCGTCCATTAGCAGCAGATCGGCATCGAAAGCGAGTGCGCGGGCGATGGAGGCGCGCTGCTGCATGCCGCCGGACAGTTGCCAGGGGAATTTCTTGGCAAAGCCGCTGAGATTGACGAGATCGAGCGTGCGTTCGATCCGCGCCTGCTGTTCTGCCTGGGTGTAGCCCATGATTTCGAGCGGCAGGGCAATATTCTTTTCGATGGTGCGCCATGGGTAGAGAGCCGCTGCCTGAAACACATAGCCATAGGACCGGTCCTTGCGAGCGTTTTCCGGCGTCGTGCCGTTGACGGTGATCTCACCGGACGTGTGCTTTTCCAGATCGGCAATGACCCGCAAAAACGTCGTCTTGCCGCAGCCGGAAGGGCCGATGAAGGACACGAAGTCGCCCTTCTTGACCTCCAGATCGACATTGGAAAGCGCATGCACTGGACCATCCCCGGTTTCAAAGGTCAGGCCGAGATTTTTGGCGGAAACGACGGAGAAGGGAGCGGGTTCTGTCATTGGCATTTCGGAAGCGGTCCCCAGCTTGTGCCATCCTTGAAATTGATCGTGTATCCATCGGTACTCTTTTTGAGCTCGATGGTTTCCTTTTGCCCTTTGTCCCCCTCACTTTCGCATTGGGTGACGATTTTGAACCCGGTCGTTGTTTTTGTCGGTTTGCCGGAAAACGCGCAGAAGGCCGTCGCGGTGGTGACGCCTTCGTCATTCAGCAGGAAAAATTCGTCGGCACCGCTCGATTCGCCTGTTTTCGAATAGGTGCAGCCTTCTTTCTCGCCATAGGCTCCATCGAGAAATGTCGCGCTGTTGGCTGTGGAACCGAGCAACGCCGACATGATGGCTGCTATCAAAATGGTCTTCATCATCAAACTCCGCTTGCCGGTATGCCTGTGCGTTCCACCTTGCGGGGCGCGACGAGTTCTTTCCATGTGGATAGTGCTTTGGCTACGGCGGGGTAGGGCTCGCGGGCCGCGAACTGGCCGTGGCCTTCGCGCGTCTTTATGGTGCCTTCCTCGATTGCCACGACACCGCGAGAGAGCGTGAAGCGCGGCAGGCCCTTCACCGTCTGGCCTTCGAAGACATTGTAATCGATGGCAGATTGCTGGTTTTCGGCGGTGATGGTCTTTTTGAGTGCCGGGTCCCAGACAACGATATCCGCATCGCTACCGACAAGGATCGCGCCCTTTTTGGGATAGAGATTGAGGATCTTGGCGATATTGGTCGAGGTGACGGCGACGAATTCGTTCATCGTCAGGCGGCCCGTGGTTACGCCGTGCTTCCACAACAGCGGGAGGCGGTCTTCGAGCCCGCCGGTGCCGTTGGGGATTTTGGTGAAGTCACCGAGACCGTTCCGCTTCTGCTGCGTGGTAAAGGCACAATGGTCCGTCGCCACACATTGCAGCGAGCCTGCAGCAAGTCCTGCCCAGAGACTGTCCTGATGCTGCGTGCTTCTGAAGGGTGGCGACATGACGCGGCGGGCGGCGTGGTCCCAACAGGGGTTGGCATATTCGCGCTCATCGAGAATCAGATGCTGGATCAGCGGTTCGCCATAGACCCGCATACCGTTTTGCCGCGCCCGGCGGATGGCCTCATGCGCCTGTTCACAGGAGGTATGGACGACATAAAGCGGTGCGCCCGCCATATCGGCGATGATGATGGCACGGTTGGTGGCTTCACCTTCCACGGAGGCGGGACGGGAGTAGGCATGGGCTTCCGGCCCATTGTTGCCTTCCGCCAGCAATTTCGCCTGCATCTGCGCGACGATATCGCCGTTTTCCGCATGCACCATGGGCAGCGCGCCGAGTTCCGCGCAGCGCGAGAAGGATGCGAACATCTCGTCATCATTCACCATCAGGGCACCCTTATAGGCCATGAAGTGCTTGAAACTGTTGATACCCTTGTCCTGTACGACAGTCTTCATTTCGTTGAAGACCTGCTCACCCCACCAGGTAATCGCCATGTGAAAGGCATAATCGCAGGTGGCGCGGGTCGCCTTGTTGTCCCAGCGGTTGAGCGCATCCAGCAACGACTGGCCGGGTTCCGGCAGGCAGAAATCCACTACCATCGTGGTGCCACCGCTCAAGGCAGCGCGTGTGCCACTCTCGAAATCATCCGCCGAATAGGTGCCCATGAAGGGCATCTCCAGATGCACATGCGGGTCGATACCACCGGGCATGACGTAGCAGCCCGTCGCATCCAGAACGGTGCCGCCGGAGAGGTTTTGCCCGATTTCGATGATGACCCCGCCATCTATTTTGACGTCGGCCTTGTAGGTCAGGTCCGCAGTGACGATGGTGCCGTTTTTGATGATGCTGGTCATTTGTCAGCGCTTTCCAGAAGAAATGCAGGGGAAAAACGATCTGGATGATCACTCTCGAAACGTTCGCCGTTTAGGATAGCAAGGATTGTTTCGAGAGTGCTGCGTCGTTCTTCGAAGATTTCATGATTCCAGAATCTGAGCACAGAATAACCTTGGCTGTTCAGCCATTTTGTTCTCTGACGATCATGAATCGAGTCCGCATGTTGCGATCCGTCGAGTTCGACAATCAACATTCGCTCTCGACAAACAAAATCTGCGATAAAGCTGCCGAGCGGAATCTGCCTGCCGAATTTGAAGCCGTTCAAGCGCCTGCTCTTGAGTTCGTACCAAAGCCGATATTCCGCATCGGTTTCCTGCCGGCGAAGGTTTCGCGCTTGCTGCGTCTTGCCTGGCAGGCGTTTTGATACTTTTCTGCTGATGTCATCCACGGTTGCGCTTGCCCCCTCATCCGACCCTTCGGGCCACCTTCTCCCCGGCGGGGAGAAGAACTCTGCCGCAGCCTTGCGGCCAAAGGCCACGTTGACGTTTGGAGTGATGTGGGTGCCACCGGTTTCTTCTCCCCGCCGGGGAGAAGGTGGCCCGAAGGGTCGGATGAGGGGGCTTGGTCTCGGCAGGGCAATCATTCCACGATCTCCGCAGTTTCCAGAACCGCGTGCAGCAACACGTTACACCCCGCGGCGGCCCATTCGGGGGAAATGTCTTCGGCTTCGTTGTGAGAGAGGCCGTCCACGCAGGGGCAGAAGATCATGGTGGATGGTGCCACTTGGGCTGTCCAACAGGCATCGTGGCCTGCGCCAGAGATGATGTCCATGTGGCTGTAGCCCAGTTTTTCTGCCGCATCGCGCACGCGCCCGACCAAGACTGGATCGAAGGTGACGGGGTCGAAATGGCCGATGGCTTCGATTGTGCAGCCGACGCCGAGCTC
Source organism: Agrobacterium rosae (assembly GCF_002915175.1). Classification (GTDB taxonomy): domain Bacteria; phylum Pseudomonadota; class Alphaproteobacteria; order Rhizobiales; family Rhizobiaceae; genus Agrobacterium; species Agrobacterium rosae. Next base: position 424,717 of record NZ_NXEJ01000002.1, read on the forward strand.
TTCGGCGATGAGCGGCACTTCGCGCTCGAAGATGGCGCGCATGGCATCCAGCTTTTCTTGCGAGGGCGTGCGCAGGTCGATGGTGAAGACCACCTTGCCGGGAAGGACATTGCGAGAGTTGGGCGTAAAGATCATCTGGCCAACGCCAGCAACCGCGCCGGGCTGGTGGGCCATGGCGACCTCCTGGACTTTCTCCAGAATACGGGCGGCGGCGAGGCCTGCATTGACGCGCATGGGCATCGGGGTGGAGCCGGTGTGGGCTTCCTTGCCGGTCAGCGTCACCTCCAGCCACCAGAGGCCCTGGCAATGGGTGACGATGCCGATCTGTTTGTTCTGCGCTTCGAGGATCGGCCCCTGCTCGATGTGATATTCGAAGTAGGCGTGCATCTTGCGCGCCCCGACCTGTTCATCGCCTAGCCAGCCGATGCGTTTCAACTCGTCACCATAGGCCTTGCCGTCCGTGTCGGTGCGGCCATAGGCATAGTCGAGATCGTGAATGCCCGCGAAAACGCCGGATGCTAGCATGGCAGGGGCGAAGCGCGCGCCTTCCTCGTTCGCCCAATTGGTGACGACGATAGGGTGCTTCGTGCGGATATCGAGATCGTTCAGGCTTCGCACCACTTCCAGCCCCGCCAGCACGCCCAACACACCGTCGAACTTGCCGCCGGTTGGCTGGGTGTCGAGGTGGCTGCCGATATAGATGGGCAGGGCATCCGGGTCGGTGCCGGGGCGGGTGGCGAACATGGTGCCCATGGCGTCGACGCCAACGCTCATGCCTGCTGTTTCACACCAGTTCTTGAAGAGCTCGCGGCCTTGCGCATCTTCATCGGTCAAGGTCTGGCGGTTGTTGCCGCCAGCAATGCCGGGGCCGATCTTTGCCATGTCCATCAGGCTGTCCCACAGACGGTCGGCATTGATGACCAGATTTTTTCCGGGCAGTTCATTTTTTGCGGGTGTTTCCGGCATGCCAGTCTTTTCCTCACCTGTTTTGATCGTCATGATGCAAGGGGCGTGCCGTTCCATTAGGATGCGGCGAAATGCTTTTGGAAATCGACCACCAATAATTTGACCGACTGGTAAACATTGTGAAATCTAGCTTTGGCACTTAAAAGAAACCGAGGGATTTTTGCTGTGTAAAGCGGTATTTTAGATTGAGCTTTGATCATCGATTATTTTTTGCCCATCTTGCCCGAATAATGCATCAAAAACAGACAGAGAACCCTTCATGCCCATACCCAGAGCGGCGAAGACACAAAAGCGAACGCGGATACAGGAAGAGAAAGAGGAGACCATTCTCGAGGCTGCTCTCGATGTCTTCTCGGCAAATGGTTTTCGCGGCACGACGATTGACCAGATCGCCGAGGTGGCCGGAATGTCGAAACCGAATGTCCTCTATTATTTTCGCACCAAGGAGGCGATGCACCGGGCGCTGATCGAGCGCGTGCTGGATACGTGGCTGGATCCGCTTCGCGCCTTCGATGCCACTGGTAATCCCGAAACCGAAATCCGCTCCTATCTTCGCCGTAAACTGGAGATGGCGCGGGACTATCCGCGCGAAAGCAGGCTGTTTGCGAATGAGGTGTTGCAGGGTGCGCCGCATGTGGAAGACGAGTTGAAGGGGCCGCTGAAGCAGTTGGTGGATGAGAAGGCAGAGGTGATCAGGGCCTGGGCGAAGGCGGGTAGAATCGCAGCTTGCGATCCCTATCATCTGATTTTCTCGATATGGGCAACAACCCAGCATTATGCGGATTTCGACGTGCAGGTTCGCTCTGTGTTAGGCGAAGGCAATTCGGGCGAGGGGCGCTTTGAGGATGCCGCCCGCTTCCTGGAACAGCTCTTCATGGGCGGTCTGGGGATAAATCCTGTGCCTTTGCGAAAAACATGATCTAAATAATCAACTTTATACTTTACACTAAAACTCATCTTTATTATCGTGCACCCAGCCTGATCGCACAGGTGGTGTTTTTTGATGATGAGGTAAGGCATGGCGCGCAAGGACAAGAAGAAGGCGGAGCGGAACGGCAAGCGGGACAATCGTCCGCAGCAGGCATCGCAACCCGTCGCTGTCCCTGCCGGGCCGAGGAGCTTTCTCTATGTCGGAGGACGTGACTGTCAGGTTGCCCATCTTCGCCAGATTGCCAGCAACTTCGACGCCGAGCTCATCCACCATGATGGCGGCTTGCGCGAAGCGGTATCCCGCATCGATACGCTGCTTCCATCGGTGGATTGCGTTTTTTGCCCCATCGACTGTATCAGCCATGATGCGTGTTTGCGGGTAAAGTCCGGCTGCAAGAAGTTCGGCAAGACCTTCATTCCGCTGCGCAACGGCAGCAAATCCAGCCTGGAGCGGGCGCTTCAAACGATGAACGACCGCGCTGCAGCCAATTAGGATATTACTGGCGCGCCGTTTTGAAAAAAGCGGCGGCTGCCAGCGCGACCCAGCCGAGAATCATGCCAAGGCCACCAATAGGTGCGGCCATCGGGAAGGCACCGTTGCCGGTAAAATGGCGTGAGACGAGGTCTCCGGCAAAAAGCACCGTTCCAAGACCGAGCAGGATGGCTGCCGGTGCTGCGGTTCTGATACGCTCCCAGCCGACGTAGATGCCCAGAAGAATGGGCGCATGGGCAAGACACATTGTCGAGGCATTGCCCAACAATTGCGTTGCGCCGGTATGCGTTGCCGCAGCCGCGAGAGCCACGCCGCTGGCACCCAAAAGGCCGGAGAGGAAAAGGCTCGTTGCGCGCAGCCAGCTTTTGCTCATGATGCAGTATCTTCCTGATTTTGCATGTGAAATGCCAGCCGCTCTATCGGCGTCCAGATGATTTCGCGAAGTTTTGGATTTTCGATTGTCTCATCCATGGCCCGGCGGAAGCACAGCAGCCATTCGTCGCGCTCCGTAGCGCCGATGGGTGCCACGAAGTGCCGCCGCCTCAGCATAGGATGACCGTATTTCTCGACATAAACAGGTGGGCCACCGAGATAGCCGAGCAGATAATCGGTAAATTTGCTCTCGCTGCCGGTAAGGTCCGGTGGATGGATGGCGCGACAGCGGGCGGCTTCCGGCAGAGTATCCATCAATTCATAGAAACGCTTGGTCAGTGCGCGGACGGTCGCCTCACCGCCGATGGCCTCATAAAGCGTGATGGTTTCGTCCGACACCGCGTGCAGTCTCCGTTTCCCGTCGGTTTTGCCGCTTGAAGGCCGAAAGTGCAACAGGGAAAGGAAGGTGCGGCAATTCGTTCGCCGCACCTGAAAGAGATTTCAGCCGAAATTGCGGATGAGATCGAGCCCCTTGTTCAACAGTGCGTCTGCCTCATCTTCATTTGCGGCTTCCACATAGCAGCGCATTTCCGGGGCATTGCCGGAGGGGCGGAAGTGGATGGTGTTGCCGTTGCTGAGTGTGACCCGCAGGCCGTCGATATCGCTGGTTTCTTTGACAGTACCGACGGACTTGAGGAAGTTTTCAAGATTGGTCGGTGATGAGCGCAGATGCTCCATAAGCGCGGCGCTTTTTTCCTGTGCAAAGTCCTGTAGACGGTCCGCTGCGGCGACCGGGAGTTTGTAGGCGGCGGCGATTTCAGAGAGTGGCTTTTTCTGTTCGGCTGCCAGTTTCAAGGCGGCGAGCAAGGGCAGGAAGCAATCGCGAGTCGGCAGGGCGGAAACTGTCTTGCCATTCAGCGTGAAAGGCGATGCCGTCAAGAAACCGCCATTGGCTTCGAAGCCGATCACACCCTTGTTGCCCTTTGATAGAGCCTCTTCCATGCCAGCAATCACGAAGGGGGAGCCGACTTTGGTGCGCAGAACCTCGAATTCACCGCTGTCTTCGATGCCGGAATTGGAGGTGACGGGTGTTACGACGACATCCGCTTTCAGGAAATTTGCGGTGATGAGGCCAAGCAGATCGCCGCGCAGGGGAACGCCGTGCCCATCGGCCAGCAAGGGGCGATCGCCGTCACCATCAGCGGAAATGATGGCGTCGAGCTTGTGCTCAGTGGACCAGGCTTTAAGCTTCTCAAGAGTGTCGGCAGAAACCGCTTCTGTATCGACTGGAATGAATGTTTCAGAGCGGCCAAGCGGCAGAACATCTGCGCCATAATGCTTCAGAACATCCACGAACGCGTCGCGGGCAACCGTGCTGTGCTGGTAAACGCCGATCTTGAGGCCGGTGAGCGATTTCTCTGGCAGGAGGGAGGCGTTGCGTTTGAAGAAGAAGGCATTGGCCTTATCTGCGTGGTTTTCAGCGCTCGCTGAGGTGACCGAGATATTTTCCGCCCCGACTGTCTTGGCAAGTTCGGCGATGGCCGTTTCGTCCTGTTTGTCGATCTCGCCATCCGGGCGGTAGAATTTGATGCCGTTGCGATCTGCGGGGATGTGCGATCCGGTGATCATTAAAGCCGCTGCGTTGAGAGATAAGCTGTAGAGCGCCAGCGCCGGCGTTGGCAGCGCGCCGCAATCGATGGGCTTCAGACCTGCCGCTGCGAGTGCGGCGATGCAGGTCTCAGCAATCGCTGGACTTGAGTCTCTGAAATCCTGCCCGATCAGAATAGGATCACCAGCTTTTGCCTGTCCGGAAGTGAGAAGATGTCGCGCGAAGGCCGTGGCATATATGGCGGATGCCTTGCCTTTCAAATCCTTCGAAAGACCGCGAAGACCGCTTGTTCCAAACTTCAGGCTCATGTCAAATGCTTCCTTATTCCGGGTCGTTCCATGCTGTTTCGATCAAAGAGATCGCAGACTTAACGCAAAAAGCGCCGCATTGATCCCCAATTTCGATATGCTTCTGGTTGGTACCCGATCGGCAATGATCTCTCAAGTTTTGACAGTTCGAGGTGATCCGCCATATATCAAGCGGTGTCGTAATCGGCAATTTTGATGGGAAGTGGGTCACATGGACACTGTATCGATCGATAATCGTGGTGATTTCGGTCTTTGGGCAATCGAACGTGCCAAGGCCATTATCGCAGAGAAAGGGTCCGAACTTGCGATAGCGTCGCGGGATGGTGATCAGGATGCGATCCGCGAAGCGGCCAATAATTTGGGTGCGGCCATTTCCGCCGCACTTCTGGAGGTCTATGACGGTCTTGTGCCGGAGGAGTGATCGGCCCGGCTGATCCCCGCATATCGAAGCGCGATGAAGGCCGTGAGAAAGGCCACTGCGAAGGCGTTGAGGTTGAAAAGCCTGGCGAGGTCAGGTGCGCTCCAGATGTGGAGTGCATCGCCAATCAGATAGCGGGTGAACAGGAAACCTGCAAAGACCACGCCGGTCATGCCGATTTGCCAGTATCTTTCGCGCGGGCGGAACGACAGGGCCACGAGCATGATGCAGGCTGCAAAAAACAGCTCAGTGCCCGCAGAGGTGCCGAACAGCTTGGTCTCGAAGATCGTATCGATGGTGCCGATCAGCGGTAATGCGATCCGCGCAGCAAGTGCCGATCTGCGGGCAATCAGTGAAATGGCGAGAAAGAAAAACATCGAGACAATGCTTATCAGCGATGCCTCGACGCCGTTTCCAACCAGCCACCAGATGGAAAGAGGATAGAACGGCTTGTTGAGAATGATGACCCAGGCGACAGTTAGTGTCGCCGCCGTCAGGGGATCATGCGTTCTATCCTTGCTTGTCATGCGTTAGTTTCTCACAGGCGAGAGCAGATAGTGGCCAACGCCCCAGACAGCGCCCTTGTCATGGCCAAACAGCCCGGCCGTTGCCAGGAAGAACAAGCGCCAGCGGCGACGCCACAAGTTGGCGTCAGGACCATAGACCTGCTGCAATATCGGCGTGATGCGCGCGGATTCACGGTCGAAATTCGCGAGCCAGTCCATCGCCGTGCGCCGGTAATGATCTCCAGACCAACGCCACTCCGCCTCGACATTGTAAATGTCCTCGAAGCGATGCGGCAGATCATGTGCGGGCATGATGCCGCCGGTGAAGAAGTGGTGGGCAATCCAGTCTGCCGGATCGTTCTGGTCGAAACGATAGGACCGGTCCTTGTGGGTGAAGACGTGGATGAAAAGCTTGCCGTCTTCCTTCAACCAGTTGCGCGTCCGCTCCATCAGGGCGCGCCAGTTCGACATGTGTTCGAACATCTCCACTGAAACGACGCGATCGAAGCTGCCGGATGGCGCAAAATCATTCATGTCTGCGGTGATGACCGTCAGATTGTGAATGCTCCGGCGTTCCGCCTGACTGAGGATGTAAGCGCGCTGCGATGCGGAATTGGAGACGGAGGTGATGCGAGCATTCGGAAACTGGCGGGCCATATAGAGCGACAGCGAACCCCAGCCGCAGCCCAGTTCCAGAATGTCCATTCCATCAGAGATATCGGCATGTTTTACTGTCTCGGCCAAAGCCGCCGTCTCTGCGTCATCCAGCGTGGTGGTGGCGCTGGGATAATAGCAGCAGGAGTATTTTCGCTGAGCGCCGAGCACGAGCGAGAAGAACTCCGCCGGCACCTCGTAATGCTGGCGATTGGCCTCGTCCGTGTGGATCGCGACGGGGAAATCCGCCATGTCGCGCGCAAAAATGACCTCCTGATCGTGGGACACTTTTTCCATCTTACGTTTTGTGCGAGCGCACAGGAAATCAATCCCAGCCAACGTCAAGCTGTCGGAAAGCGGCGCTCTTTCGGCGGTGTTGATGGCAAAAGCCAGCATGTTCATGGTTATTCCTCCTCTTTTCTCGGTCCGGGAAAAAATGCGTTGACGCGGCGCTGGAGCGAGCGAAATTTTTCGCCTCGTGACCGCAGCATGTGCTCTTCAAGCGGGGGAATGCCCGACGCATGAACCAGCAGCCAATACATGAGGGCAGGGGCCAGCAGCGCGGCCCAGCTCCACGGCGATGAACCCGTCAGCGCCAGCAGCGGCCACGCACACCAGAACAGCCACTCGAAGAAATAATTGGGATGGCGCGAATAACGCCAGAAACCTTCCTCGCAGATTTCAGTCTTTGCCTCCGGCTTCTTGCGGAAATGCGCAAGCTGACGGTCCGACAGGGCTTCACCAACCAAAGCTACCAAGGCTACAATGATACCTGCAATATCCAGAATGCCGGGGAATTGAGAGCCGTTGGAGGCCGCAACATAGACTGCAAGCACGAGGATGAACCCTGCCAGTGCCTGGATTTGCAGGAACTGGAACAGGCGGCGGCTGGCCTTGGTGCCCCATTCCTCGACCAGCTTGGCGTAGCGCGGGTCCTCGCCACCACCTTTTGTGCGCGAACCGATGTGGCTTCCAAGCCGGATCGACCATATAGCGACAATCAGGAAAGCAGCGACGCGCCGCTCGAACGTACCGTCCGCCGCCACGATGACGGCAAGACCGCCGATGCCGATCGCAAAAGACCAGATCGTATCGATCCAGCCGCTGGCACCAGTTTTTCTCTGGATGGCCCAGGCCGCGGTCATTGCAAGACTAAGGCCGATGGCGATCACGATCAGCAGTCCATAATTCATCGCAAGGGTCTTCCCATCAAATCGCTGTGCTTTTTCATAGACTACGGTCAGGCGACCGATTTGGTTTTCATGTCTGAGTAAAAATGATCCGACGACGACAAGTGATCCAAATTGGCGTTTCGACCGTTCTACTCTGCAAAAGCCGATGCCAATGCATCGCCGTGGAGGAAACTGTCATGAAAGCTTTAGTGAAATATGCAGCCTGCATTGTACTCGCTTGCGCAGGGAGTGCTTCCGCTGCCGACATTAACGGCCAGTGGGCGCGCGGTGACGGCAACGCGAAAGTGCAGATCGCGCCATGCGGTTCGGACATCTGCGCGACCAACACCTGGATCAAACCCGGCACGCCGAAAGAAAAGACCGGCGACCGGCTGGTCATGAGCATCAAGCCGACCTCTGACGGTGAATATGCCGGGACCGCGTTCGATCCACAGCGCGACCTCACCTACAAACTGACCGTTTCGGTCAAGGGCGATACGATGACGACCAAGGGCTGTGTTCTGGCAGGCATCATCTGCAAGGGCGTCGACTGGTCTCGCATACAGTAATGATTGGAAAGGCTGGGTTTGGAATGAAAAAACGTGTGGTTGCCTATCTCTCGACTTTGGTCGTCTTCGTCGCGATTGACTTCGTCTGGCTCAGCGTCATGGCAAATGTGCTCTACAGACCGGCGCTCGGCGATATGCTGGCGGCGGAGTTTCGCCTGATGCCTGCCGTGTTATTCTACCTTATGTATGCGGCCGGCCTGACCTTCTTTGCGGTACGCCCCGGACTGGTCACCGCCAAATTCGGCACGTCGTTTCTTTATGGCGGTCTGTTGGGTTTCATGGCTTACGGCACCTACGATCTCACCAACCAGGCAACCTTGGCCAACTGGTCCACGACGCTGACGGTTGCGGATCTGATCTGGGGTTCTCTTCTGTCTGCCATTTCAGCCTGCGCTGGACACTGGGTGACTGAGAAAGTGAGCGGGCGCGTCGTCCGCTAGATATCCGAGCCTACACGATTTTCTACTCCTTGCAGGGTTATCATGGCATCTTATCTCGTTGGTATGTGTGGTATCGTCTTCGCGATGATGCTTGGGGGAGGCGCTTTGGCTTCTGAAAAAATCGATAGCGCACTCAAGTCCGGCGAGGTCAAAATCGATGTTGGTGGCTTCAAGCTGAACAGCGTCCTTTTGCCCGCGAAAAAGGGCGCGACGCTTCCGCCCATCGTTTTCATCCACGGTGCCAGCACCAGCCTTTATGACCCCATGTATACGTTCCGCGACAAGCTGGAAGGCAAGGCGACGCTGTTGTTTGTCGACAGGCCCGGTCACGGGCGCTCCGATATCGGGCCTAAAGACAATATCCAGCCGGATGCGCAGGCAGACGCTATCGCGCGGCTGATGAAAAAGCGCGGCATCCGCAAGGCGATTATCGTCGGGCATTCCTTTGGGGGCGCGATAACGGCGGCCTTCGCTATGCGGCACAAGGACATGGTCGAGGGATTGGTGTTTCTGTCGCCAGCCCTGTACCCATGGCCGGGCGGCGTTTCCTGGTATTATGATGCCGCCAGTGTGCCTGTGGCTGGCGTGCTGTTCAGCACGCTGATTGCGCCCGCCGCCGGTGCTTTGGTGATCGACGGTGCTGTGAAGTCCGTCTTTGCGCCCAATCCACGCCCTGCGGACTACATATCCAAAACGAAAGCCTATCAGGCTCTGCGCCCCGTCGCCTTTCGCCACAATGCGCAGGAGGTTGCGGGTCTCAACGCCTGGGCCAAAACCGCCTCTGCCGGATTTCGCAGCATAAAGGCACCGACGGTTATCATCGCCGGCGATGCCGACAAGGTCGTCTCGACCGAAATCCACTCACGCCATCTGGCACGGGACGTCAGCGGTGCAGAGCTTATCGTCGTGCATAATCTCGGACATAAATCGGATTATGTGGCCAGCGATCTGGCCGTTGCCGCAATCGAAAAAATCGCTGGCAAAAAACGCAATCTGAAGGCCATTGCGAAAACGCTGGAAGCCAAAATCGCCAATGACGGCAAGTAAAGAAAACTGGCCGGTCTGAAACCGGCCAGTCCTTGTTCCGCCAGCTTACGCGGCAGGGAGAACGGCGATAGCGCGGATAGGTGTTTCGACGCCGGTCACATCAGCCACCTTCGTTGCCTTGCCGGTTTCCAGATCGACGGTGTAAAGCGTCTTGTCTGCTGCCAGCCATGCGGTGTTCTTGCCTTCCGCAGTCGTCTGAATGTCGAAGGCATAGGTTGCGGGCTTGCCGTCGATGCCGAGCTTGCCGATGGCCTTCAGCGTTCCGTCATTTGGCTTCGTCTGCTGAACCAGCGCACCGATGGTGGCATCGATGTTGTACATCGCGGTCTTTTCAGGCTTGCCATAGGAATTGGTATAGGCGGCAGCCACGACATTCGGTGTTTCACCCTTGTGCATGTCGCCGTCTTCATAGGCCAGCGTACCATCGACGGTTACGGCACCCGTATCCGGGTGTACGCGGTGGTTGGTGGTGCCGGTCATGTAGCGAAGGCGGTCTGCCATGGGGTTGAAGTCCACGATGACAGGAGCCTGGGTCATGGCCAAAGGCTTGTCCATTTTCGCAACTTCGGTGGCGGCACCCGTTTCCAGGTTGATCGAAACGATGGTGTTATCAGGTGTTACGCCGATGACGGTCTTGTTGCCGGGACGGAAATCGATGCCGACCAGCTTGTCCACGCCGGTGACATCCATGGTCTTCGTGACGGCAGGTTTTTCGGTATCGAACATGACGAGTGTCTTGTCGCCGGTTAGACCCAGAACAGGTGCTGCCGAGGCAAAGGTAGCTGTTGCTGCTAGCAGGGCAGAGGCAATCGATGCTGTGCGAAGGATGGTCATATCTTTCTCCCGTGTTTGATCCGTTTCAAGAGGCGGCCAGCGGATGCTTTCCATCGCTCTTGAAGGTTAGACACATGGGGAGGGTCGTTTGGATGCAGCGGTCTAAATTTTTTTGTGATTTGCATCCATGCCCCTCTTTCATGTGTATGATTTTCTGAAACGGTATGGTCATCGGGAGAGCCTCTTTGGACGTGAAGCAGACACAAGCGGACGATTTTGGTGCAGCGCTTCACGCATGTGCCAAGGGAGATCGAAACGGCTTGCGGTTGATCTTCGACAAGGAGGCCGGGCGGCTGATTGCCGTGGCCGAACGCATCGTGCGCAGACGCGATCTGGCCGAAGAGGTCGTTCAGGAAGCCTTTATCCGCATCTGGAAAAACGCATCTCAATATGCGCCGGAACGTGGCTCCGCACGCGGTTGGATCTACGCCATCGTTCGCAACCGCGCACTCAACATGCTCAGGGACGGCAAGCGCGAAGATCTGGTGGCCGACGACCATCTGGATACGCTGCAGGAGGCGCAGCACGTCGAACACATTATGACGTCCTGGCACCGGCTGGATCAGAACAGCAGGCTTCGCGATTGCCTATCGACCCTGGATGAAACCAGACGTCGCGGCATCCTCATGGCCTATGTGGGCGGCTATACGCATGGCGAAATCGCCGGGCGGCTGAAGGTGCCACTGGGAACGACGAAATCGTGGATACGACGCGGCCTTTCCTCGCTTCGGGAGTGCATGGCATGACGATATCAAGGGAAGACATGGCCCGCTTGGCGGATGAATATGTCCTCGGCCTTCTCGATGACGACGAAAGCCGACGCGTGGAGACCGAAAGCCACAAGGATGACGAACTGCGCGATGCCATCGCCACGAGCCGCGAACGCTTTCTGCCGCTCGACCTATCCGTGGACGAAGCCACGCCAAGCGCGTCGCTCTGGCAGCGGATCGATGCCGATTTGAGTGGCACGCAAGAAAAGCAGAACGCTCACGAGCGTCCCGCCCCATCCAACGACAACCGTCTCCATGTCTGGAAGCGAACAGCCGTCGCGTCTCTGGCTGCATCGCTGTTGCTGACCGCAAGTCTCGGCTGGTCTCTAATGCGCAAGGTGGACCCGGTCGTCATCGCGATTTTGCTGAACGATGCGGGCGAACCCCAGGCGATCGTCGAGGATTTCAGCAATGAACAGGCCAGCATCCGTCTGCTTGCCGACTTCACTGTGCCTGAGGGGAAAACCATGCAGGTCTGGACCCTTCCCAACCAGGAAACCGGCCCTGTTTCCCTAGGGCTGCTGAACGAACATCGCTCCGCCAAACTCGCAACGCCATCGCTTCCGCGGCCCAAGGACAAACAGCTCTACGAAATCACGCTGGAGCAAACAGGCGGATCGCCAACGGGCAGGCCGACAGGGCCGATATTGGTCAAGGGACTTGCGAAGATACCGTTGTAGTGACGCACCGGATACGTCGTTTTTTGACGATGGCTTCGGCGGATGGTCATACGCCATCGCGCCCTTCACTCGGCACCCACCCCCTCGTGTAGCCTCTGCCCATTGCAACAACGGCCAGACTGAGCTGGTGCTGCAGGTGTTCAATCTCTTCCTGCATCGCTTCGATAGCGGCTGTGGCGTCTCCGTCATGGCATTGCAAAATGTATTCAGCCACATCTTTGACGGCTTTGGTTATCTCCGGCTGCACGTTCTCAATCTCCATTTTTCAGAGCCTCAATGCCGCATGGTCAGTGGAAACACCCGCCCCGGTGTCAATGACGTTCTACTTATGTTCTCAATATTGAATGAGTCAACAAGACTTTTTATCGGGTTGCAGACCCTTCGGTTTTCACGTTAGGTGCCGAGACTGACGGAAGATGGGATTTGCAATTGAGCGGGCCGGAAGATCCTGCGGGAAAAACACAGCGACGAAGACGCGCCATCTGGCCGTGGCTGGTATTGTTCGCTATCACGCTTTTGGCGATTTATGCCTATGGGCAGGCCGTTACTGCCTGGGAGGGTATGGTCAGGACGTGGCGGGACCTCGTCCAGCTTTTTTGGTGGATTATTCCTGATGGACAGTAGAAAAACATGGCGCACCCGACAGGATTCGAACCTGTGACCTTTGGAATCGGAATCCAACACTCTATCCAGCTGAGCTACGGGTGCATCCGTGTGTGCGATGAATCGCATCTGACAGCGATTGGTTCTTAACCCAGCTTGTCTTTCGCATCAATGCGTAAAATTGATATGGCGTTCTGTGAAGCGGTGGTTATGCAGAAATTCCTGTTTAAATATTGGTTTTTCTCGCTCAAAAATTGAACAATAAAATATTGGGACGATGAAATTTTGAGTATTTTTTTGACGATTGTCCCTTTCATCATTTGTCGTTTGACCTTCGTATAAATCATATGGCTTCCTGTCGGAGATGGGGATTTCTTAGGGGGCGGCGCGTTAAACGCGGAGATAAATATGCAGCCTCTGTTATGTTTGCGCTAACTTGAGACGACGCTGATAAGTCACGGAGCAAAACTTTATATCTTTGCTTTATCTATTATTAAACCTTGTTCTAATAAACATAATTGGGTAATTTGAGAATAATTCAAAGGCGAATCAAAGGGGACGGATATGACGATAGGTCTCGCATTCGAGCATGGCAGAGGTAAGATGACCTATGTGGAGGCTGATGAAGCGCCACTGGTTTCCAAAGGTGAAATTGATTATTCGATCCTATCCGAAGCTGTTGTTTATCGGCTGCGACGTGCTCAGCTATCGGTTGTGAGCGAGTTTAACGAGAGCCTGTTCGAATTCGGCCTTCGACCCGCCGATTTTTCAGTTTTGATCGTCGTCGCCAACAATACCGGCTTGAAGCAGAGCGATGTGGCCGAAGCGCTGGGAATTCAGCGTGCTAACTTCGTGGCCATTATCGATGGTCTCGAGGACAAGGGGCTTCTGCAAAGACGCCGGTCCGATTCCGACCGCCGTGTCCACTATATTGAGATGACTGACGAAGGTCGTTCCGTTCTGGAAGAGATTTCCCAGATATGGAAAAGTCACGAAGCCAAGTTGATCGATCGTCTCGGTGGCGAAAAAGCGCGTGACCAGCTGGTTGGCCTTCTGCGCCGTATTCAGGACTGATCAACGCAGTTCCTGATCAAGTGTCTAGGATTGAAAAGGTGCGGTTCTGTCGCACCTTTTTTATTGCTTTTCGCGCTCTCACATTTTCATCGCGCCGGGGCCTGCCGTTGCGCCCGGTGGTACCTTGCCAAGAATGATCATGCCAAGCACTTCGTCCTTGGTCACATCCTGCGTTCTGGCGTGGCCGACCACTTTGCCGTTCTTCATGACGAAAACCCGGTCTGCGAGATCGAAGACGTCGTGGATGTCATGGCTGATGAGGAAGATGCCGATCCCCTCTTTCTTCAGTTCCTTGACGAGATCGCCGACCTGAGCGGTTTCCTGTGGGCCCAATGCCGCTGTCGGCTCATCCATGATGAGAATGCGGGCATCGAAGAGGATAGCGCGGGCGATGGCGACAGATTGGCGCTGGCCGCCGGAAAGCGCTTTCACCGGCTCCTTGAAGCGCTTGAAGTTGGGGTTGAGGCGGCCCATGACCTCACGAGCGGAAGCTTCCATGGCCACATCATCCAGCGTGCCCCATGGGGTGCGCAGCTCGCGGCCCAGATAAAGATTGGCGGCGGCATCGACATTATCTGCGACGGCCAGTGTCTGGTAGATGGTTTCGATGCCGTATTTCTTGGCATCGCGTGGATTGCGGATATCGACCTCTTCACCATTGATCAGGATTTCGCCGCCGTCGCGACGGTAAGCGCCAGACAGGACTTTGATTAACGTCGATTTGCCCGCGCCGTTGTGGCCCAGCAGCGCCACGACCTCACCGGGGTGAAGATCGACCGAGGCGTTTTCCACCGCGTGGATGCCGCCGAAAGAGATGGAAATATTGCGCATTTCCACAAGCGGAGTGGATTGGTCCGTCATATCGGAAACTCCTCTTTTTATTATTTGGCTCTGGCGCGATAAACGGTGTCCAGCCACACGGCCATGACAAGCACGATGCCGATGACAATGCTCTGCAAAGGCGTATCCATTCCCAGAAGCACCATGCCGGAATTGAGCGATTGCATGACAACCGCACCCAGAATGGCACCAGCTATGGTGCCGGCGCCACCGGCGAGCGAGGTGCCGCCGATGACGGCTGCGGCGATGGTATATAGCTCGTCCAGCGTGCCTTGCGCATTGGTCGCGGCATTGAGGCGGGCTGTGGAGATGGCCGCCGCTATGGCGCAGAGCGCGCCCATCAGCGCAAAAATCCTGACCGTGACCCAGCGTGTCTTGATGCCAGCCAGCACCGCGGCCTCCGGGTTGCCGCCGATAGCAAACACATAACGACCGAAGCGGGTGCGGTTGGTGATGAAGTTCATGACGATGGCGATGCCAAGGGCAATCAGCACCGGTATGGCGATGCCCAGGGATATCTCCAGCCCCGCATCCGGCCATGCCATATTGTTGGCCTCGGCATATTTGCGGGCGAGATTGGTGGGCATGTAATAGCTGTTCAGAACCTCTACGGAGCCGAGCACGATTCCACAGCCGATCAGGCCCATAAAATACTCGGCCCAAACAGGCTTCAGCGGAAAGCCAAACCGTTTGCGCTGTCTTCGCGAATTGAGGATGGATAAAACGATGAGGACGCAGGCGATGATGCCGACGACCCAGCTTGCCGTTGCGCCGATGGAGCCATCGGCACCGCCACCCATCAGGCGGAAACGTGTATCCATAGGCGCGACCGTTGCGCCGCTGGTCACCATCCAGGCCGCTCCGCGCCACACCAGAAGGCCACCGAGCGTCACGATGAAGGATGGCACGTTCATGAAAGCGATGATGACACCCTGAAATGCGCCGATGGCGGCACCCAGTGCGATGCCGACGCTCAAAGCCACCATCCATGACATGGGGTGGTCGTAGCCGAGCCAGCCGGGCAGAAACCGCGTCTGTGTCACGGCCATGATCATGCCGACGAAGCCAAGGATCGACCCGACCGACAGGTCGATATTGCGGGTGACGATGACGAGCACCATGCCGGTGGCCATGACCGAAACGGATGCAGCCTGCACCGAGAGGTTCCAGAGATTGCGTGATGTCAGGAAGAGGCCGCCCGACAGAATTTCAAAACCAACCCAGATCGCGAAGAGTGCAATCACCATGCCCAGCAGGCGGGTGTCTATTTCCGTCGCGTTCAAGAAACGGCGCAACGGGTTTCCCCGCTCTGTCTGTGCACCGGACGATGGTGCGGCAATGGTTTGTTCCGCCATGTTTCTAGTGCTCCCTGAAATATATCATGACTTGCACGTCCCGGTGCCGCCGCAGGGTAAACCCTGCGACGCTTTCGGTTGAGATCTCCCGAAATGAATGCCGTTGTGCTTCAGTTCGGGAGGCTCGTTACGGCTTTATTTGCACGCGGCGGCAGTGCCAGCTTTCACGCCCTGGCAAAGTTCGCTCTTGGTGATCCATTTGGCATCCAGAACAACGTTCAGATTGTCCTTGGTTATGGCCTGTGGCTCTAGGAAGTATGAGCTCATTTCAACACCATTGGTGCCGCCCTTGAATTTGACGGTGCCTTCAAGCGATTCCATCTTCGTACCCTTGGCCAGCGCAACGGCGACTTCGCCCGCCTTTTTGCCGAGCTTACGGCTGTCTTTCCAAACGGAAACAGTCTGGGTGCCGAGTGCCACGCGGTTCAGTGCCGCCTTGTCGCCATCCTGACCGGAAACGGGGACAGAGCCGGCAAGACCCTGCGCTTCAAGGGCTGCGACAACGCCGCCTGCCATGCCATCATTGGACGAGACGACCGCATCGACCTTGTTGTTGTTGGCGGTTAGGAACTGCTCCATGTTCTTCTGAGCGATTTCCGGCTTCCAGCCGTCGGTATAGGCTTCGCCGACATTCTTGATCTTGCCGGACGCGATGGCGTCTTTCAGCACTTCCATCTGGCCGGAGAAGACAAAGTTGGCGTTCGGGTCCGTCGAGCCGCCCTTGATGAAGACGTAATTGCCCGTCGGCTTGATCTTGAAGACTTCCTTGGCCTGCAAGCGGCCGACTTCCTTGTTGTCGAAGGTGATGTAGTAGGTGCTGGGGTTTTCGATCAGGCGGTCATAACCGACGACTGGAATGCCTTCGGCATTGGCCTTCTCGATGGCTGGCCCAATCGCGCTGGAATCCTGCGCAAGCACGATCAGTGCATTGGCACCCTGCGCAATAAGACTTTCGATGTCGGTCAGCTGCTTTGCGGCGGATGTCTGCGCATCTGCGGAAATGTATTTTGCACCGGACGCTTTCAGCGCGTCCTTGATGGCGGCTTCGTCGGTCTTCCAGCGTTCTTCCTGGAAGTTCGACCAGGACA
The DNA here is from genome assembly GCF_002915175.1 of Agrobacterium rosae. Classification (GTDB taxonomy): domain Bacteria; phylum Pseudomonadota; class Alphaproteobacteria; order Rhizobiales; family Rhizobiaceae; genus Agrobacterium; species Agrobacterium rosae. The sequence continues at coordinate 441,445 of NZ_NXEJ01000002.1, forward strand.
CGCCGACAACGAGATCGGCAGCAACGGCGACCGTATGCAGAGAAACGAGTACGGCTGTACCCGCCAACAACTTGGCAAATGAATTCATGATGTCCTCCCGGGTAACGACGAAACGCTAAGGCACCTCCATGCCCGCGCGATCGCCTGAAAACCTGCCGAGCTACGCCAAAAGCATTTTTTCTCGACAGTCGAGAAATTAAATGTCAGAGAATCCTGAGACTGTCAACAGGCGGTACCAGCGGCTTTCGTGGCCTTGGTTGCGGCTTGGTCCCACAAGGTTTATGGCGGTGAAAACAGGCGGAGGAACCGGAGCGCAATGTCGGCCATAGCAAGCACAGAGCTGGTGCGACAACAAAACAGTCTACGAACGTTGACCGCCCTGCGCCGCCATGGCGACCTTTCACACACAGACCTTGCCGCATTGACCGGTCTTGCTTCGGCCACCGTATCTGTCATCACCGCCGAGCTGGAGCGTGTCGAGCTCATCAAACGAACCGAGCAACAGGCATCGTCGGGCAGGGGGCGCCCCAGGGTGCTGTTTCAGCCAAACCGGCGCTTTGGCTATGTCGCAGTGGTCGTCATATCCTCCGATGCGGTCCAATATTCGCTGGTAGATTTCACCGGTACGCTGATGGACCGCTTCGCAGAGGGCAGGGCCGCTGACACGGGTGCTGATTTCGGTCGAGCGGTTCTAGACGGCCTGCTGAGGCTCGCCAGCCGTTCCAAGATTGCCCCTAGCGCCGTGCTGCACATATCCATCAGCAGCAAAGGGTTGGTCGATCCCACCAGTGCGACCCTGGTCTGGTCCCCCGTTTTGGGGGAGGTGCGGGTGGAGTTTCGAGAAGTGCTGTCTTCTCATTTCCAGGCGCGGATCTACCTGTACAACGAAACGCTGCTGGCAGCAGAAGCGCTCTGGGTTCGTACACGCCAGGAAACGGGTCAGACAGGTACCCTCGCAGCCCTTTCATTGGGGCATAGCATCGGGCTTGGTGTCGCGCGCGAGCGTGATAATGAGCGCGCCGATGTCGTTGCACCCAATTTCGGGCATATGCTGCACATGCCGGATGGAGCGCTGTGTCGTTGCGGTGCGAAGGGGTGCGTCGAGGCCTATTGTGGGTTCTACGGAATTTTGCGTTCGGCTTTCGAGGTTCCAACAAATACGATCCCCGCGAAATTCGTACCCATTGCAGAGGTGGAAAAGATCGCCGCTTCCGCCCGCTCCGGCAACCGCATGGCGGCCTTTGCCTTTCGGCAAGCAGGGCTGGCGCTCGGGAACGGACTTTCACGGTTGTTCAGCCTGTACGGCCATATGCCCGTTTTCGTGACCGGGCCGGGGACACGTTTCTTCGACCTGCTGAAAGCCAGCATTCATGATGGTATGGTGCAGACGAATGCCATCCGGATTGGCGGTGTACCGCAGATCACAATCGTGCCAGATGAGCAGACTTTGGTTTTCGAAGGCCATATGGGGCTTGCATTGTCCCGTCTGGACGGAGATATCGTGATGTCTGGCATGGCAGCGCCGCAGATATCTCAAGCGCCGCTGGCACGTTGAATGGAGACGATATGCTGATCATCGATACGAGCCACCCCATCTACCGGCCTCTGTGGGTCAGGCTGCTGATCGTCGGGTTCTGCGCGGGCTGGGCCATCATCGAGTTCGTCAATCACGAGATTTTCTGGGCGACCGTTGTGGGTGGTGTTGCGGTATATTCCGCCTACGTTCTGCTGATCACCTTCAAGCCACCGCCGGAAAAGGTCGAGGAACCTGCATCCGTCCCACCTGACGAAGCGTAGTTATCTCTCGAGAAACCGAATCGCCTGATCGATCAGCAGATTGGCAGCCGTCATGCGCCGGTTGGCGTTATCCCGGAATTGTGGACTGACCGCATCTGGATGATTGAGGCGTGCGAAGCTTCGGCGCTTTTCACTCAGACTCTCCACGGTGTCCTTTTCCCCGATTGCCAGTTCGTCCGAGACGTCGCTGAGTGATGTTTTTTCCAGATAGGCTGGCATCTGTTCCGGTTCAGGGGCAGGCGGCGGTAATGGCTCCTCCAGAAAGCCGAGATACGAATCAAGGGGAAGGTTGGACGTTGCCGGGTCTTGAGTCGCGGTGTCGAAGACGAGACTGGCACTGAAGCTTTTGATGCCGGAGGCGGATGCCGTCTCTTCGATTTGTGGATTGTCTTCCACCTCACGCTCGAGGCGTTCCACCACTGACTGAAAAACGGACTGTCCGAACAGCATCTAAACTTTCCTGTTGATCTGTCGATTCGATCACACGAACGTGGCGTCTGGCTTGCGTCGTCAGGTCCAGGTCAGGTTGAGGCTTTCTTCCAGCACCAGATCGTAGAGCAGTTGGGCACTGGGCGGCAATGCGCGGTCCTTGGTGACGATCAGGCTGTAGGGTTTGACGTTGAGCTCGAACTCGGTTGGGAGAATTCTGATATCGCCCATTGGCGAGTGCTGACCTGAAACGAACTGCGCCATTTCAAAGGCAATCGGCGCTATTGCGTTGGTTTGCGTCACGATGGCCAGCGTCAGGACGATCGACGGGGTGTTGATGATGTTGCGGGGCAAAGCGACGCCCTGAGACAAGAAAACGTCTTCCATGGTTCGTCTTAACAGCGCGCCGGGTGGCTGAAACACCCAGTCGTACTCCGACAAATCCTCCAGTTGCGCTGGCGCGGCTTGCAGAAGAGGATGGTCCTTTCTTACCAGAAGACAGGCGCGTTCGATGCCGATCTCATGGGCGTTAAAGAGGGCGGGATCGATGTCATCAGGTATGCGGCCAATGACGAAATCATGGCGGGCGGCGAGCAGCTCCCGGGCCAAAATGTTGCTGGTCTCGACCTGCACATTGACCTCGATGCCGGGATAGGTGTCCATCGCCTTGCGAAGCGCGGGCACCACCAAGCTGATCGCTGGCGCGGTCACGGAGCCGATAAAGACCGATCCGCCGCTGCCGGATTTCATCTGCGCCAGTTCGCGGCTGGCCTCTCTCAACTCGAGAAGAATCTTTTTTGCGCGTTTTGCAAGGGCTTCACCAAACTGCGTCAGCACGACTCCCCGAGATGCGCGCTGACATAAGGGGCTCTTAACAATGGCCTCCATTTCGGACAACATGCGCGATGCGGCAGGTTGGGTCATATTCAGCGCTGCCGCCGCAGCACTTACCTGGCCGTGTTCTTCAATGGTCACAAGCATGCGCAAATGGGACATTTTCAGCCCTGCGCGCAACAGGGGGTTGTCTTCAGTTAACGACAAAAATTCGAAACTGTTCGTTCCATTTCGTTCCATAAAGTGCCGTTTCCGCCGCGTTAAAAAATGGTTGATGGGATTATATCGATTTAATATATCAAAAATGATATAGGAAAAGTCTTATATTGTATTTGACAGTTATATGGATTCAGAACAGTTTGCGCCGGTGCCGAGGAGGAGCGGTGAAAGATCGGATTGTGTTTGCAATCCGTTCGAGTAAGTTAGACTCCTACGCTCGGGCGTGAATTTGTCGGGGCATCGTGGAGTATGATGCCTAAAAGGGTTTCAAGGGAGAGAGTTTTATGAAATCAGTCATTTCGTTGTTTGCAGCCTGTGCCATCGGCGCTGCAGCATTTGCTTCGCCTGTATGGGCGCAGGACAAGGGCGCTGTCGGCATTGCTATGCCAACGAAGTCCTCCGCACGCTGGATCGACGATGGTAACAACATCGTCAAGCAGCTTCAGGAAGCCGGTTACACAACCGATCTTCAGTATGCTGACGACGACATTCCGAATCAGCTTTCCCAGATCGAGAACATGGTCACCAAGGGCGTTAAGGTCCTGGTTATCGCGTCCATCGACGGCACCACGCTGTCGGACGTTCTCAAGCAGGCTGGCCAGCAGGGCATTAAGGTCATCGCTTATGACCGCCTGATCCGCAACAGCGGCGACGTCAGCTACTACGCCACGTTCGACAACTTCCAGGTTGGCGTTCTGCAGGCGACTTCGATTGCTGACAAGCTTGGCCTGAAAGACGGCAAGGGTCCATTCAACATCGAACTGTTCGGCGGTTCGCCAGACGACAACAACGCCTTCTTCTTCTATGATGGCGCAATGTCTGTTCTCAAGCCTTACATCGACAGCGGTAAGCTCGTCGTGAAGTCCGGCCAGATGGGCATGGACAAGGTCGGTACGCTGCGTTGGGATCCTGCAACAGCCCAGGCACGCATGGACAACCTTCTGTCTGCTTACTACACAGACGCAAAGGTTGACGCCGTTCTGTCGCCTTACGATGGTATCTCCATCGGCATCATCTCCTCGCTCAAGGGCGTAGGCTATGGCTCGAAGGACCAGCCACTGCCGGTCGTTTCCGGTCAGGACGCTGAAGTTCCTTCCGTCAAGTCGATCATTGCTGGCGAACAGTATTCCACCATCTTCAAGGACACACGCGAACTCGCTAAGGTCACTGTTGGCATGGTCAACGCTGCGATGCAGGGCAAAGAGCCTGAAGTCAACGACACCAAGACCTATGAAAATGGCGTCAAAGTCGTTCCTTCCTACCTGCTGAAGCCAGTTGCTGTTACCAAGGAGAACTACAAGCAGGTTCTCGTTGATGGCGGTTACTACAAAGAAGACCAGCTCAAGTAAGATTATATGACCGTGGCGGGGGTGGGCGTGATGTCCATCCCCGCTTCTCCACATAAGAACGCCGGACTGTACGGCGCTGGATTTTGACATGGACAATACCATCCTCGAAATGCGGAACATCACCAAGACGTTCCCGGGCGTAAAAGCGCTGGAGAACGTGAACCTGAAGGTTCGCCAAGGTGAAATACACGCACTCGTTGGCGAAAATGGCGCTGGAAAGTCGACCCTCATGAAGGTCCTTTCGGGTGTTTACCCCGCTGGCACCTATGAAGGCGAAATTCATTATGAAGGTGAGCTACGCAATTTCAAAGCTATCAACGATAGCGAGGAAATCGGCATCATCATCATCCACCAGGAGCTGGCACTGGTGCCGCTTCTGTCGATCGCCGAAAACATTTTCCTCGGAAACGAGATCGCCACCAATGGCGTCATCAGCTGGCAGCAGACGTTCAATCGTACGCGCGAGCTTTTGAAGAAAGTCGGCCTGAAGGAATCGCCCGAAACGCTGATCACCGACATCGGTGTGGGCAAGCAGCAGCTGGTTGAAATCGCCAAGGCTCTTTCAAAGAGCGTTAAGCTGCTGATCCTCGACGAGCCCACGGCTTCGCTGAACGAGAGCGATTCGGAAGCGCTTCTCAACCTGCTGATCGAGTTCCGCAAGCAGGGCCTGACTTCCATCATCATCACGCACAAGCTGAACGAAGTGCGCAAGGTTGCAGACCAGATCACCGTTCTGCGCGATGGCATGACGGTGAAGACGCTCGACTGTCACAACGAAGAGATCAGCGAAGACGTCATCATCCGCAATATGGTGGGCCGCGATCTCGAAGACCGTTATCCACCACGCGACGTGCCGATCGGCGAGACCATTCTGGAAGTGAAGAACTGGAACGCCTATCACCAGCAGCACCGTGATCGCCAGATGCTTCACGACATCAACATCAATGTCCGCAAGGGCGAGGTTGTTGGTATTGCAGGGCTTATGGGTGCCGGCCGCACTGAATTCGCCATGAGCGTGTTCGGCAAGTCCTATGGTCACAAGATAACCGGCGACGTGATGATCCACGGCAAGCCAGTGGATGTCAGTACCGTTCGCAAAGCCATCGATGCCGGTCTCGCTTACGTCACTGAAGACCGCAAACATCTGGGTCTCGTGCTCAACGATAATATTTTGCACAACACGACGCTTGCCAATCTGGCCGGTGTGTCGTCTGCAAGCGTTATCGACGACCACAAGGAAATGTCGGTCGCGAATGATTTTCGCAAGCGTCTGCGCATCCGGTCTTCGGGAATTTTCCAGGAAACGGTCAACCTTTCCGGTGGCAACCAGCAAAAGGTCGTGCTGTCGAAATGGTTGTTCTCCAACCCTGACGTTCTCATTCTGGACGAACCGACGCGCGGTATCGACGTCGGTGCGAAATATGAAATCTACACCATTATCAACCAGCTCGCCGCCGAAGGAAAAGGTGTTCTGATGATCTCATCTGAAATGCCTGAACTGCTCGGCAATTGTGACCGCATCTACGTTATGAACGAAGGACGCATTGTCGCGGAATTGCCGAAGGGAGAGGCGAGCCAGGAAAGTATCATGCGCGCTATCATGCGCTCAGGGGAGAAGAACTGATGAGTTCGGCCAACACATCCACCGAAGAAAGCAACGTCATCTCAGTCGGCTCGTATATCCGGTCCAATATCCGGGAATACGGCATGCTGATTGCGCTCGTCGCCATCATGGTTTTCTTCCAGTTTTACACCGGCGGCATTCTGTTTCGCCCGGTTAACCTGACGAACCTGATCCTGCAGAACTCGTTCATCGTCATCATGTCGCTCGGCATGTTGCTGGTTATCGTCGCAGGCCATATCGACCTTTCGGTCGGCTCCATCGTTGCCTTTGTCGGCGCGGTTGCGGCCATCTTGACTGTGCAATGGGGCATGAACCCGCTTCTGGCGGCGTTAATCTGCCTCGGCGTCGGCGGTTTGATCGGCGCAGCGCAGGGCTACTGGATTGCCTATCACCGCATTCCGTCGTTCATCGTGACGCTTGCTGGCATGCTCGTGTTCCGCGGACTGACGCTGTTCGTTTTGGGCGGTAAGAACATCGGCCCGTTCCCGATCGATTTTCAGGTGGTCAGCACAGGCTTCCTGCCCGACATCGGCGGTATCGAAGGCTTCAACACGACCTCGATGGTTCTTACGCTTGCAATTACCATTGCGTTGTTCGTGCTCGGCCTTCGTCGTCGTCAGGTCAATGTGCGCCACGGCATCGATGTCGAGCCATTTGGTTTCTTTCTGGTTCAAAACGTTTTGATCGCTGCTGCGATCCTGTTCCTCGGCTATCAGTTGTCGACATATCGTGGTCTGCCGAACGTGCTGATCGTGATGCTGGTCCTGATTGCCGTTTACAGCTTCGTCACACGCCGCACGACAATCGGCCGCCGCATCTACGCGATGGGCGGCAATGAGAAGGCGACCAAGCTTTCCGGTATCAACACCGAACGCCTGAGCTTCCTGACCTTTGTCAACATGGGTGTTCTCGCCGGTCTTGCTGGCATGATCATCGCCACACGCTTGAACTCGGCAACGCCAAAGGCGGGTGCGGGCTTCGAACTCGACGTGATCGCAGCCTGCTTTATCGGCGGTGCTTCGGCCTCCGGCGGCGTTGGCAAGATCACCGGTGCCGTCATCGGTGCCTTCATCATGGGCGTTATGAACAATGGTATGTCGATTGTCGGCCTCGGCATCGACTTCCAGCAGATGGTCAAGGGTCTTGTGCTTTTGGCTGCCGTGTTCTTCGACGTTTACAACAAGAACAAGGGCTGATCGAAAGATCGGCTTACCAGAGATTGAACGACATGAGTGGCCGGTTTCCGGCCACTTCCATGAGATGCAGGCGTCATAACGTCTTTGAAAGGAACTACCGTGCTGATTTCTCAGATCAAGGATGCGAGCGGAAATATCATCGTCGCCGTTCGTGAAGAGGGTGGGCAAGCGCGTGCCGTCAACAATGCAGGCTCCGTTTATGCACTGGCCCTGGAGGCCGCCAATGGCGGAAAGTCGCTGGCCGATGTCGTTGCCGCGCGCGGCTACGGCGATGCTGTCGATCTCGAAGAAGCTTATGCGGAAGGCCGTTTCCTGCCGCCGATTACCCATCCGGATCCTGCGCATCTGCATCTGACGGGCACAGGCCTGACCCACCTTGGTTCGGCCGCCACGCGTGACAGCATGCACAAGAAGACCAGTGAATCATCCGACGAGAGCCTCACGGACTCCATGAAGATGTTCAAGATGGGTCTTGAGAATGGCAAGCCGAAGGCCGGTGAGAAGGGCGTTCAGCCCGAGTGGTTCTACAAGGGCAACGGTCATGTGGCGACATCGCCCGGCGCGGCACTTGTTTCTCCATCCTTTGCGCTCGATGGCGGTGAAGAGCCGGAAATGGCTGGTATCTATGTGATATCGGACAAGGGCGAGCCGTTCCGCATCGGTTTTGCTGTCTCCAACGAGTTCTCCGACCACGTTACCGAGCGGATCAACTATCTTTATCTCGCCCATTCCAAGCTGCGCCCAGCCAGCTTCGGCCCGGAAATCCGCGTCGGCGCACCGCCATCGGATATTCGCGGAACCTCACGTATCCTGCGCGATGGAAAGGTGATTTTTGAAAAGCCGTTCCTGTCGGGCGAAGATAACATGTCGCACACCTTCGCCAACCTCGAATATCACCACTTCAAGTATGGCCTGTTCCGCGCAGCCGGCGAAGTGCATGTGCACATGTTCGGCACCGCGACACTGTCTTTCGCTGACGGTGTGAAACCGGAAGCAGGCGATGTGTTCGAAATCGAAGCGGCCGGTTTCGGCCTGCCTTTGCGCAATGCGCTGCGGGTTGAGATGGAAGAGCCGGTTGTGATCCATCAGCTTTAAGTTCTCGGTTTGATGCCGACGATAAGCCCCGAACGCAACCGTTCGGGGCTTTTTTGTTTGGCTTGATCTATTGTTTTGTTATCCCTACCTAAAGCACATTCCCTGTCTCTATTCTTTGCAGAGAGTAAAAGCGGTGCTTGAGTGATTTTCATGTCGCAGTAGGGAATGCTTGAACTGTCATCCCTTATCCATCAGCACTGATAAATGCTCTCGCTCCCTCTCGGCTAGAGAGGTGTGAGCGTCCATGTCGCATCGCCCTTGCTGTGCGTAGCAAGAGTTCTGTCACTTCAATGGTACACGGCTGGCGGATTCGCATTCGTGTGTTGGCGCTTGAGTCTTTAGAAAGACGGAGTGCTGAATACGGTCTTCTTTAAAAGGGGAGTGAGCGCTTTGCTGTCTACGACAGCAGCGAGTGCATATCCCGCAAACAAAAACGGCGCGACCTAAGTCGCGCCGTTCGATTTCAGTAATAGCCGGTGAGTTTATGCGTTGCCATAAGCAGCAATAATGGCGGCTACCTGTTGGTCGTTGAGAGACTGCTTCTGCGCGTCTGTCAGACCATCAATAATGGTGTCTGTCAGTCCGGTAATCGCATCTGTCGTCAATCCAGCGAGCGAACCGACGCTCAGTGCAGCGATTTCAGCTGTGGTGAAGCTGTTGAGTTCATCACTGCTCAATGTTGCGACCTGTGCAGAGTTCAGCGCCTTCACTTGCGTTTCCGTCAGTGCAGCGATGTTGTCAGAGTTGAAGGTTGCCAGCTGACCGGCGGTAAGTGCTCCAACTTGTACTGCGGACAGTCCAACAACCTGATTGCTTGTCAATGTCGACAGGGCTTCGGTTGTGATCGCCTTTACCTGTAGAGCAGACAATCCAGCGATCTGAGTGGTCGTCAGTACGCCGAGCTGATCGGAGGTTAGGGAAGCAACCTGGGCCGTGTTGAGCTTGGAAAGCTGTCCAGCTGTCAAAGCGACAACCTTGTCAGTGTCCAGACCAGCAAGTGCTGCTGTCGTCAAGCCGGAAAGGGCTGCTGCGCTCAGTGCGGCAATCTCTCCAGTTGCGAAGCTGTTCAGTTCGTCCTTATCGAAGGTCGCGACCTGTGCTGCGCTCAGCGCACCGACCTGAGACGTGGTCAGAGCGATGATGTTGTCGGAGCTGAATGCTGCCAACTGTGCAGTGGTCAGTGCCGTCAGCTGCTTGTTGCTGAGAGCTTCGACCTGATTGCTCTGAAGACCCTTCAGCATTTCGGTTGTCAGAGCCCCGATTTGACCGGCGGTCAAAGAGGCGATCTGGGTTGTGGTGAGCGCCATAAGCTGGTCCGAGGTGACCGATCCAACCTGCAGAGTAGACAGCGCCTGAACTTGCGAGGCGGTGAGGGCGACGAGCTTATCCGTGCTCAGACCGGCTAGTGCACTCGTCGTCAGGCTTACGAGGGACTTGACGTTGAGAGCTGCGATTTCACCGGTAGAGAAGCTGTTCAGTTCGTCAGAGGACAGTGTCGCAACCTGAGCGGCGCTCAGCGCACCAACCTGTACCTGCGTCAGCGCTTCGATATTGTCGCTGTTGAAGGTCGCCAACTGATCGGCGCTGAGGGCACCAACCTGCACAGCAGACAGAGAACCAACCTGCGTGCTCTGCAAGCCAGTCAGGGCCTGTGTTGTGATTGCCTTGACCTGTAGAGCCGTCAACCCAGCGATCTGACCGCTTGTCAATACGCCGAGCTGGTCGGACGTAATGGAAGAAACCTGGGCCGTGTTGAGCTTGGAAACCTGTCCAGCTGTCAATGCGACAACCTTATCGGTGCCAAGGCCTGCAAGAGCAGTTGTGGTCAAGCCTGTGAGGGCAGCGACGCTGAGAGCGGCGATGTCTTCCGATGCCAAGCGGTTGAGTTCATCGCTATCGAACGTGGCAACCTGTGCTGCTGTCAGGGCACTGACCTGCGAGCTTGTCAGGGCTTCGATCTTGTCGGAGTCGAGACTTGCGATTTGTGCGGTGGTCAGAGCAGTGATCTGGGCATTCTTCAGCGAGCCAACCTGTGTAGACTGCAGACCTACCAGAGCGTCGGTTGTGACAGACACGATCTGCTTGGCAGTGAGAGCGCCCAGCTGAGTGGATGTAAGTGCCGTGATCTGGTCCGAAGTGATGGATGCGACCTGGGCATTCGACAGCGCCGCAACCTGCGTGGCGGTGAGTGCGACGAGTTTATCCGTGCTCAGGCCAGCCAGTGCTCCTGTCGTCAGGCCGGTCAGTGCCTTGACATTGAGAGCTGCGATTTCACTGGTGGAGAAGCTGTTGAGTTCGTCAGAGGACAGTGTTGCAATCTGAGCGGCGCTCAGGGCTGCGACATGCGAGCTGCTGAGAGCCTCGATGTTGTCGGAGCTCAAGCTTGACAACTGATCGACGGTGAGTGCGGAAACCTGCGAAGCTGACAGGGAACCAACCTGCGTGCTCTGCAAGCCAGTCAGGGCCTGGGTTGTGATCGCCTTGACCTGTAGAGCTGTCAAACCAGCGATCTGACCGCTTGTCAATACGCCGAGCTGATCGGATGTGATGGAAGAGACCTGTGCCGTGTTGAGCTTGGAAACCTGTCCAGCTGTCAAAGCGACAACCTTATCGGTGCCAAGGCCTGCAAGAGCAGTTGTGGTCAAGCCTGTGAGGGCAGCGACGCTGAGAGCGGCGATGTCTTCCGATGCCAAGCGGTTGAGTTCATCGCTATCGAACGTGGCAACCTGTGCCGCGGTCAGAGCGCTAACCTGCGAGCTTGTCAGGGCTTCGATCTTGTCGGAGTCGAGACTTGCGAGCTGTGCAGTGGTCAGAGCAGCGATCTGGGCATTCTTCAGCGAGCCAACCTGAGTGGACTGCAGACCTACGAGAGCGTCGGTTGTGACAGACACGATCTGCTTTGCAGTGAGAGCGCCCAGCTGCGTGGATGTGAGTGCCGTAACCTGATCCGAAGTGATGGATGCGACCTGGGCATTCGACAGCGCTGCAACCTGCGTGGCGGTGAGTGCGACGAGTTTGTCCGTGCTCAGACCGGCTAGTGCTCCCGTCGTCAGGCTTGTGAGGGACTTGACGTTGAGAGCTGCGATTTCGCCGGTAGAGAAGCTGTTGAGTTCGTCAGAGGAGAGTGTCGCAACCTGAGCGGCGCTCAGTGCACCAACCTGTACCTGCGTCAACGCTTCTACGTTTTCGGAGTTGAAGGTCGACAACTGGTCAACAGTGAGTGCACCAACCTGCGTGGCAGACAGAGAACCAACCTGCGTGCTCTGCAAGCCAGTCAGGGCCTGTGTTGTGATCGCCTTGACCTGTACAGCCGTCAAACCAGCGATCTGACCGCTTGTCAGTACGCCGAGCTGATCGGATGTGATGGAAGCAACCTGGGCCGTGCTGAGCTTGGAAACCTGTCCAGCTGTCAATGCGACAACCTTATCGGTGCCAAGGCCTGCAAGAGCAGTTGTGGTCAGGCCTGTAAGGGCAGCAACGCTGAGGGCGGCAATGTCTTCCGAGGCGAAGCGGTTGATTTCATCGCTGTCGAGAGAGCTGACCTGCGCTGCAGTCAAAGCGGCGACCTGCGAGCTTGTCAGGGCTTCGATTTTATCAGTGTCGAGAGCGCTGAGCTGGGTGGAGGTCAGGGCAGCGATCTGTGCGGTCTTCAGTGAACCGACCTGTGTGGACTGCAGACCTGCCAGAGCTTCCGTCGTAACAGAAACGATCTGCTTTGCGGTCAGAGAGCTCAGCTGTGTGGATGTCAGTGCCGTGATCTGGTCCGAAGTGATGGATGCGACCTGGACATTCGACAGCGATGCAATCTGCGTGGCGGTGAGTGCGACGAGCTTATCCGTGCTCAGGCCGGCCAGTGCTGACGTCGACAGGCTTGTGAGCGTCTTGGCGCTGAGAGCTGCGATTTCGCCGGTCGAGAAGCTGTTGAGTTCGTCAGAGGACAGTGTACCAAGCTGCGCGGCTGTCAGCACTGCAACCTGCGAGCTGGTCAGTGCCTCGATGTTCTCGGACGAGAGAGCATCGAATTGGCTCGAGTAAAGCGCGACGATCTGGGTAGCCGAAAGGACGGAAACCTGTTCCGAACCGATGGCACCAAGCTGATCGACGCTCAAACCGACGATGGCTTTGGCGGAGATAGCAGAGATCGAGGCAGTGGTGAATGAGCTGATCGTGTCAGTTTTGAACGCGGCGATCTGCGCCGACGATAAAGACGCGACCTGCTTGGCGCTCAAAGCTGCGACGTCATCGGATTTTAAGCTATTAATGGTGCTGGTTGTAAGGTTTGAAATCTGTTTGACAGAAAGTGAAGAGATAATTGAAGTCATGGACACGTGCCCCCGTTGATAACTGGCCAAAGCGCCACCCACCGTGTCAATCTCGCGCCGCGCAGCCATAAGGCCGCATCCGATCCCCCGGATGCGCTTTTGCGCGAACTGACAAAGTGTCTCATCCGCTCGACGGTTGCGTCGCTCGAGTGAGAGTCCGTTCTGGACAATAGCAAGATTAAGCAGAACATGGCTCGTGTGAGCCGGCGCTTGGAAGGGCATCATGCGTACAGAACTCTTATGGGGTTCTGATCCCTACGCCATCAGACATTAGAGCTTCGCTTTAAGGGCGACGCTTTTGGAACACGTGCCGCACCAATATAGTGCGTCAGCGAATACCTCATATGACCGGCGTCACTATCGTTCAAAAAGTGTGAAATATTGGTTAACGCGGTTGCGCTACTTATGTGTTGTCGAAGTCGCTGTGGAGTCTAAATGGGCCGAATATTCTTAACGGGTACCAGAATTTGCGTCACAAAGTAGGAATTTCAAATCTCGCTCTTGAGGATTCAAGAGTATCGACGTCTTTTAGTTGGCTATAAAATAGNAGGAATTTCAAATCTCGCTCTTGAGGATTCAAGAGTATCGACGTCTTTTAGTTGGCTATAAAATAGAAATTTGCTCCTATCGCATAGATGGCGACTTTTTTTGGCATGAGAACGTTTTAACAGGATTTTACCAAATAAAAAATATTTCCGGTTGTGGATTTTGAAGAGAGATGGCCCGCATCTGCCGTTTCCCCTTGTTCAACTCGAGTATATTTCGAGAATATTTTCGTATAAAAGGAATTTCAACCAATAAAAATATCGATATAGGCAGAAGTTAAGGTGCTCATCGAAAATACTGGCGAGCTTTTTCGATGCAGGCGAAGCTCGGACTCTCATTGAGAGGCCATAGCTTCAGGCGACTGCGGATTGCTCTTAAGACTGACTTTGGCTCTGAGATTGCTGCACCGTTACGGACACTGTCAGGCTTTCTCCTGAGAGCCCCACACGCATGCCGGAGACCGGCGCACAATCGCGATAGCTGAGGCCGCTGGCAATACGGACGTATCGTTCGTCGGGGCACAGCTTGTTGGCAGCATCAAAGCCGACCCAACCCAGGCCTGGAACATGGGCTTCCGCCCATGCATGTGTGGCAATCTGCTCCGCCACGTCTTCCATCATCAGATAGCCGGAGACATAGCGCGCCGGTAGACCCATGTGGCGAGCAGCGGAAATGAAGATGTGGGTGTGGTCCTGGCAAACACCTTTGCCGGCTTCCAAGGCCTCTTCCGCTGTCGTTTCCGTTCCCGTTGATCCGGTTTCATACTCCACTTCGAGATGGATGAGAGCCATCAACTCGTGCAGGCGCTCCAGTGGCGTGTCGCCCATGGATTGTCGTGCGAGATCTCGAATGAGCTTGCCTGTTTTGGTAAGGGGCGTTTCACGCATGAAAAGCCAAAGCGGTGCATTGCCAATATGGGTGCCGAACACGCCCGCCTTGTCGATCGTCTCGACTTCACCGCATGCAATCACCTTGACAGCGCTACGAGGACCTTCGGTTTCCACCAGTTCAACGCGGTTGCCGAAGTGGTCGTCATAGCGAACCTCGAGCTTTGCCCCGTCGACGGTCACGTCCCAGTCCAACACCGTTTGCGTCGGCCCACTCGCGGGCGTCAGCCGCAGGCGTTGCAGCGAATAGGGGACCGGTTCATCATAGAGATATTCTGTCGTGTGATTGATCTTTAAACGCATGCCATGTCCCCGTATTACGTTTCCCGCTCACTACTGGTAGAAGCGGTAGCCATCCGTAATTTCCTGTCCCAATTGCGCGTTTTTGTTGACAAACAGCTCGAGAAACTCGTGCAAGCCTTGATCCATCACGCGGTTTATCGTTGTTTTCTGCAACGTCGCCTGAATGGCTTCCGCCGTGTCATGCGCCTTGTGTCTTTCTTCATAGTCATCGGCAAGATGTTTCAAGTTGCTGACGATCTTCTCGTAACAATAGGCGAGGGATCGTGGCATTCTTCCATTCAAGATCAGGAAGTCGGCAATATTGGCCGGTTTATACTCCGCGTCATAAACCCAGCCGTAAGAGCGGTGTGCTGAAACAGAGCGCAGAATGGATTCCCACTGCGCATTGTCCAGTGATGACCCCACTTGCGCCGCCGCAGGTAGAAGCACGTAATATTTCACATCCAGAATGCGCGCGGTGTTGTCAGCGCGCTCGATGAAAGTGCCGATACGCGAGAAGTTATAGAGATCATTGCGCAGCATCGACCCATGAAACGCGCCTCGCACAAGGCCGGCTCTATGCTTAATCACATCGATGACTTGCGGTAACTCTGCCGCCTTTACTTTGCGACCAAGGAGATTCTTGAGTTCGATCCAGAATTCGTTGGTCGCTTCCCAGGTTTCACGCGTCAGTGCCGTGCGCACCATGCGGGCATTGTTTCTGCCGAATTCGATGCAGGACATGACACTCGAGGGATTTGATTTGTCCCGAAGCATGTAGTCGATGGCATCTGCCGACGTGACTTTTTCGTGGTGTTCGAGAAACTCCTCGTGGGCACCGGCGCTTTGCAGCACGCCGTCCCAGTCCTCATCGCCTCCGCCACTTCTGGTCAACGAGACACGCATGCCCGCATCCACCAGTCTTGCAATGTTTTCCGCACGCTCGATGTAGCGGAACATCCAGTAGAGTCCGTTCGCCGTTCTTCCCAGCATGGCTTAGTCCTCCAGTACCCAGGTATCCTTGGTGCCGCCGCCCTGGCTGGAATTCACCACCAGTGATCCCTGCTTAAGCGCAACGCGTGTCAATCCGCCAGGAATGATCTTCACCTTGTCTGAGACCAGAACATAGGGACGAAGATCGACGTGGCGCGGCGCGATGCCGTTTTTCACCATGATAGGCACTGTGGAAAGTGAAAGCGTGGGCTGAGCGATGTAGTTGGACGGGCGGGAACGAAGCTTGTCGGCAAACAACGCGCGCTCTTTCTTGGACGCCGTAGGGCCGACCAGCATTCCGTAGCCGCCAGAACCGTGAACTTCCTTCACGACCAGATCCGCGAGATTGTCCAAAACATATTTCAGACTATCCGGCTCCGAGCACCGCCATGTCGGCACATTTTCGAGAAGTGGCTTGCGGCCGGTATAGAACTCGACGATTTCAGGCATGTAGGAATAGATCGCCTTGTCATCGGATATGCCGGTGCCTGGCGCATTGGCGATGGTAATGTTGCCTGCGCGATAAACGTCCATGATACCAGGGACACCCAGCGCGGAGTCAGGCCGGAAGGTGAGGGGATCAAGGAAGTCGTCATCCACGCGGCGGTAGAGCACGTCGATGGCCTCATAGCCGCGTGTCGTGCGCATCTTGACCTTGCCGTCCATAACGCGCAGGTCGGAACCCTCCACGAGTTCGACGCCCATCATGTCGGCAAGGAACGAGTGTTCGTAATAGGCCGAGTTATGGATGCCAGGGGTCAGAACGGCGACACGTGGTTTGCCTTTGCAGCCCGGAGGCGCAAGCGAAGCCAGCGACTGGCGAAGCTGATAGGGGTAGTCCTCGACCCTGCGAACCTTGTTCTCATGGAACAGTTCCGGGAACATCTGCATCATCGTTTCGCGGTTTTCCAGCATGTAGCTGACACCGGACGGTGTGCGGGCATTGTCCTCGAGAACGTAGAACTGGTCTTCGCCGGTGCGAACGATGTCTGTGCCAACAATGTGCGTGTAGACGCCGCCGGGTGGCTTGAAGCCGATCATTTCAGGCAGAAACGCTTCGTTCCGCTCGATCAGTTCACGGGGAATGCGTCCAGCGCGAATGATTTCCTGCTTGTGGTAGATATCATCCAGAAAGGCGTTGAGCGCCAAAACCCGCTGTTCGATGCCCTGCGCCAGTTTGCGCCACTCTCTGGCTGAGATGATGCGGGGAATGATGTCGAAGGGGATGAGCTTTTCGGCGCTGTCGGCATGGCCGTAAACAGCAAAGGTGATGCCTGTTTTTCGAAAGATGTTTTCAGCGTCACGAGACTTCTGGATCAGATGCGATCTGTCCTGACGGCTGTACCAGTCATTATAGGTTTTATATGGGCTTCGCGGAGTGGAGTCCGCATCAATCATTTCGTCAAATGCCAACTTTATGTTCCCCATTTTTGCCCATTTGAATACAACGACGACAGCAATGCAAGAACCATGCGCTGTCTAGACCGAGATTTTTTGCCACCTGCGGCTTTGCTAAATATGCAAAAAATAAGCAGTTTCGCCTTTTGTGACGTAAAATGCGGCGCAGTGGCAAAGGGTTCCTTCGCCGCGCTCGACGCAGTGCCGATTTGCAAAGACCGTCATCGAATTTTCTGCCTAAATTTAAGCCATTCTCATCTCGCTCGCCCGCCGCTGATTGATGTGCTCGTGCCTATACTTGGTTAATTGTCGTGGCCGCAATTAGAGGTTTGTTAACCATAAAATTATACTCCTTGGTAACAGAGAGATTCATCGACCGGGGGTAATATGTCTATTTCGCGCCGTGGAGTCCTGTTCGGACTACCGCTTCTTCTTGCAGGTTGCGCCAGCACCAATTTCGTTCAGCAAAAGCAAAACTATGCCGCCGTGCCGGATGAGAAGTTTCCGCTGAAGGCGATGCCTCTGGATAAGATCGACCCGGAACTGCGTCGCCAGGAAGTCGCCTATCAGACCACACATCCAGCCGGAACAGTGGTTGTCGATACGCCGGCGCGTCGCCTCTATTACGTCATGGGTAACGGTCGTGCCATGCGTTACGGTGTCGGCGTTGGCCGTCAGGGACTGGCGCTGCGCGGAAACGCATATATTGGCCGTAAGGCCGAATGGCCGAGCTGGACGCCAACTCCGAACATGATCCGTCGTGAGCCGGATCGTAACCGCAAATATGCAGGTGGCATGCCAGGCGGCCCGAACAATCCGCTGGGTGCGCGCGCGCTGTACCTCTACCGCGATGGCGGCGATACGATGTTCCGTCTGCATGGCACCAACCAGCCGCAGTCTATCGGTCATGCCATGTCCAGCGGCTGCATTCGCATGCTGAACCACGACATTATCGATCTTTACCAGCGCGTACCGGTCGGTTCGCGAGTTGTTGTTCTGCAGGCCTAAAAGACCTTATTAACGCCGCGATCCGGCGCTCTTTGCACCGGATCGCAACCTTACTGATGGCGGTGACCGCATGTGTCGTTTTCTTGCCTATTCCGGCTCTCCCGTTTGGCTCGACAGTCTTCTGATCGAACCGGAAAGCTCTCTCGTCAGCCAATCCATGGCAGCGCGTGAGGCGAAAACGGTGGTCAATGGCGATGGCTGCGGCATAGGCTGGTACGGTGAACGCGGCGAGCCCGGTATCTATCGCGGCATTCTGCCAGCATGGTCGGATCGCAATCTGACATCCTTGTGCCACCAGTTGCGGGCCGGAATTTTTCTGGCGCATGTGCGCTCTGCCACGACTGGCGGCGTCTCCATGGCAAACTGCCATCCCTTCGGATGGGGTCGCCACCTTTTCATGCACAATGGCCAGATTGGCGGCTACGAAAAGGTCAAGCGCGACATTGAAATCCTCATTCCCGATGAAGTCTATTCTTCTCGCGCTGGAAACAGCGACAGCGAAGCGATTTTTCTCATCGCGGCCGGTGTGGGTCTGGATCGCGATCCCATCGGCGCACTGACCAAAACGTTGCAGATATGCATGGATGTGGTCGATAGGTCGGGTGTCGATCAGCCCATCCGTTTCAGCGCCATTCATACGGATGGTGAAAAGCTGCATGCTTTCCGCTGGTCAAGCGATGCGCGTCCGCCAACACTTTATTGGCGCAATGTGGGGCAGGGCATAGCGGTTGCCTCCGAACCGTTTGCGACCGGTCTGGAGAAATGGGAAATCATCCCGGCGAACACGGTCGCAACGATTGTTGGCACCCACATCACATTCGCGCCGTTCAATCCGGTTCAGCAGCCCCAGGCACTCATGATCGCCTGAGCCTCTGGGCGGAGAAATACGCCGAGAGCTCAATCTCAGCGATGGCGAATTCGGGTTGGTCTATAATCATCAATAGCGGCGTCGCATTCACATCTCAGATCATCGTCATGGGCATATATTGTATTTTGATCTGCGCTGTTTTGCTGTCGCTTACCCGTCATGTTCGCATGAGATGACGAGGGGCATTTCGGATGCTTTTTGAAAGCTGATCACGATTGTTTGTACCCCTTGTGAATTGCTGGGTAGCCCGTTGTTTTTGGCCCGGAAAGGTGTATCTCGAATTGCTGCATTTTTCAGTTAGGTTTTAACGATCATCAAGTTGAACCTGCTTTATAAGGACAAAATAAAATGGCATTTTTTGAAAAACTATCGCGCTACCAGCCTTACGGACTGGCCGCGTTGCGGATCATCACCGCGCTTCTGTTCATCGAGCACGGCACGCAGAAACTGTTCGGTTTCCCGGCCTCGACGATGGAAGGTTCTCTTCCCCCAATGTTGCTGGTTGCCGCTCTTCTCGAGGTTATTGGCGGCGTACTCATTCTCGTCGGACTTTTCACCCGTCCGGTCGCATTCATTCTGTCGGGCCAGATGGCCGTTGCTTACTTCATGGCACACGCACCGAAAAGCTTCTTCCCGGTTTTGAACGGCGGCGATGGTGCCATTCTGTTCTGCTTCATCTTTCTTTATCTGGTCGTTGCTGGCGCAGGTGCCTTGTCCGTCGACGGTCAGCGCCGCTAATCGCTTTCAAATCTGAAGTCTTGAACGCCGCGTGGGATATTCTCAGGCGGCGTTTTAATTCGACTTCGACTCTGAGGCCATGTGCGATGGTCTCATCAACCACTTGTCGATTTTTGCCTGGAGCAGTTCGGGGCTGATGGGCTTTGAAAGATAATCGTCCATTCCCACGGCAAGACACAGGTCACGATCGCTGTCTTGCGCATAGGCCGTCACGCCAATGATCGGGACGCGCCTTGCGTTGGGCGTCTTCTGTTCTTCAGCCCGAATAGCCTGGGTTGCCTGATGGCCGTTCATGACCGGCATCGACACATCCATCAAAATGATGGAGGGCCTATCGTTTCTCCACGCTTCGACCGCTTTTTTCCCATTGTTGACGATGCGAAAATCCAGGTCAGTCTGCTGGAGAATTTGGGTGAATACGATCTGGTTGACGTCATTGTCTTCCGCAATCAGCACATCCAGTGACCCTGACGTTGATCTGACCTCTGATATTTGCGCCTCACTGCGAAAGGCTGACGCTTCAGCCGTGGCGCGATGGCTGGGCTCTGCGCTTTTTTTTGCTCGGTTTTGAAATTCCGGTACGGCAACGACATCGATCTGGTCTTGAAAGGCGCGTTTTGCGCGGGATGTGCGAACCACATCTGTCAATGTTTTGCGCAGAAGTCTGGCTCGCACCGGCTTCATGAGGTGTGCGTCGAACTGGATTTCCGGTTCAGGCTTATCGTGGTTCACCGCATCCATTGATGTCAGAAAAATCATCACCGTATCGGCCAGCCGAGGATCGCTTTTAATCGCGCTCGCCACCTGCATGCCGTCCATATCAGGCATATGATAATCCAGAATGACCGCATCTATATCGAAGCCGATCGCAGCCGCCTCTTTCAGGATGGCCAGACCCGCCGGGCCGCTGTCAGCCGCATAGCTATCGACACCCCAACCGGTCAGTTGTTCGGTCAATATCTGCCGGTTCACTTCATTGTCGTCGATGACAAGGACGCTGACTTTTTTCGTATCGATCAGGCCCACTGCCTGCTCGGATCGGTTTCCAACGATGCGCAGCGGCAAGGTGACGGTGAAGGTCGAGCCCTGGCCGACGGTGCTTTCCACGTCTACTTTACCGCCGAAAAGCCCTGCAAGTCCGACTGTGATGGCAAGTCCGAGGCCAGTGCCTTCATGTCTTCGGGTCGAGGATGTATCTGCCTGGCTGAATTTTTCAAATATGCGGTTCAACTGGTGTTGGGCGATGCCGATGCCGGTATCTGTCACCCGCAGGCTCATGATGAGTTCGCTGTCGTCAACACTGTCTGCGGCAAGCTCTATGAGAACGTGGCCGGTTTCGGTGAACTTGATGGCGTTTGCGATGAGGTTCGTCGCAATCTGCCGGAAACGGCCTGCGTCACCGCTCACAAGGTGCTTGAACGAAGCGTCGATGCGCACGATGAGCTCGATGTTCTTCTCCAGCGCCTGAGAAGACAATAGCGAGGCGACATCTTCCACGGCTTCTACCGCGTCAAAAGACGTGCTGCGCAAGGTCATCTGACCGGCATCGATCTTGGAGAAGTCGAGGATGTCGTTGATGATGGTCAACAGCGCGTTGCCGGATTTCACGATGACATCGGTGAACGTTCTCTGACGTGTGTCGAGCTTGGATTTGGCCAGCAATTCCGCCATGCCGAGGACGCCGTTCATTGGCGTTCTGATCTCGTGGCTCATATTCGCCAGGAATTCGGATTTTGCTCTGTCTGCAGCTTTTGCGCGGGCCAAAAGGCCTTCAAGTTCCGCTTCGCGCTGCTTCATGTCGGTGACGTCGGTTACGATGACAAGCCAGTATCCGCCAGCGCCGATGGTTGCTTCCACGTTGAGCCAGCGCTTCGATTCGACTTGCGTAAGCAATGAGAATGGTCTGGCAGCCGCGACGTTATCCATCCACTGCGCCCGTGTTGCGGCTGCTGTTTCTTCATCTCCAAAGTCACCGCGCGCCGCGCAATAGGCAAAGAATGGCAACCAGCTTTGACCCTTGGCAAGAAGGTCTGGCGGCACATCGAACATGCGCGACATCGCATCATTCGACATGATGATTTCACCGTTCTGGATCAGAGCGAGCCCTTGCGCCATAACGCGGGTCGCGTCCTGCATATACTCGCCCACCCGCTGCAATTCCTGCCGGGCAGCACTAATTTCCTTATCGCGGGCACGAACCGCCGTGCTGTCGGAAAAGGTAATGAGGATCTTATTTCCGGCAATCCGTTGTTTGGACAGTATCGTGAACTTACCCGATTTGCTCTCGATTTCCCGGGACGTATAATCATCAACCAGGCTCAGCCGTTCCACCCGGTCGTGATAGGCATCTTCTAAGCTCGTATCGCCGAAATCATACTTGCCGCTCGCATAGCCCATCTCGAAATATCGCCGATAGGGTTGACCGGTAAGGTCGATTTGCTCTTCGACCTCCCACAGATCGTAAAAAGTGGTGTTCGCGTATTCGATTGTCAGATCAGGCCCCAGCACCATCACGCCCACAGGCAGGGAGCGAAGGATCGACTGCACTTCCGCGTGAAGCCTCTCGGCATCGTTGCGGGCAACCAGCAATTCCTGTTTTTGTTGCATCAGTGGCGTGGTGTCCGTCACAGAGCCAACCAGGTAGGGCTCGTTATCAGGGCTTATCATCCGACCGACTCTGATGATGGTCGGAACGGACGTACCGTCATTCAGCACGATTTCTTCGGTTTTCTGTAGTTCCTCACCGGTTTGGAGAACATGATCGTTCTCCTGTCGGAAGCGTTCGCCCTCATGGACGAATATATCAGACTCGGTCAGGCCATAATATTTATCGCGGGGCTCGCCCCAGAGCGTTTCATAGGATGCGTTGGCATAGGTCAGTCGGCGTTCGCTATCCAGCATGAAGACGGCAACAGGTACGCGCTCCAGTGCTTCCCGGAAAAGCCAGTTTTCGCGCGTGTGTTTCTCCAGCAGAATTTCTTGCGTTCTGGCATCGCTGACATCGATGTGAAGTACGATGAGCATGCCATTTTCAAGACGTTTGTTGATGAAACGTATGAAGCGGCCGCTGCACATTTCCTCCGTGAACTCGGAGTGAGGCTTGCGGGTTTCCGCCATTTTCCCTTCGACCCAGGCGTCTCTATCCGCCGGGCTCAACGCGTCCAGATCCCTGACCTTTATATAGAGATCATGGAAAGCTTTGCCGATTGTTTTCAGTTCGAGGCCGGATTGCCAATCGAGATTGAGTTCGCGATACAAACTTTCAAGGCGGGCGTTGGAATAGATCAGCCTGTCTTCAGCGCTGTAAACGGCGATCGCCACGTCCAGCAGATCGAGTACGCTTTTGCCGATCAGCGTTTCATTTCTATCCGCCAACGGCTGCCCCACTAAAGAAGGCATGGCTTCGAAGAGTTCGAACAAGAACAAAGCGCCGTCTTCGGTTTCGAACCGTTCGCATTTCATGGCCTGGGCTTCGTTTGAGCGTTGGCCTTTGAGCAGGATCACTTCTTCCGTCGCGAAAACCAGCGAGCGGCGTTCCTTGTCTTCCCGCTCCATATCATCCGTGATGCCGAATAGCTCGTGTGTGGTCTTGTTGCGGAAATCGGCGAGGGGGCGCTCGGCAAACTGCGCATAGGCCGCATTGACGCAGACGTATCGCAATTGACTGTCTTTGATGCAGGCGGGCAGATCCAGCGTTCGAACGCCTTCACATGCTTTTTCAAGCAATCCGCCCCCAGTCATCAAAATATTCTCCGTCGCCGCCTGTAACACGTAAAGAATCAGTGCTTCGCTGCCATCGTTCTTCTCAATCGAAACTATTGTATAACAATTAAATTGGCTATCTGCCGCGGCGGATTAATAGAGTTTGTTAACTATAGTTTTTCACGGATTGCTAACGTTCTATTCGCCATTGGCGTGAGCTTTTGGCGCGGTGCCACCTTCGGCTCCTAAAACATTCGCTTGACTTTCCTTGATAAAAAGACCACACCCCACCTCAAGCTTTCACCCTCGGCAGCCGCGTGAGCTGCAGCGTCAACGAAAACGATACGACGCATGAAGGAAAAGCGCATTTATGCAGGAGCCGGCGCAAGCGCCGCACTGAAGCGCAGAAAGTCATTCCAACCCACAAGTTCCCAATTCACGCGGGGTTCTTGACGCCAAGACAACCGGACAGCAAGGCTGATCCGGGTTCAAGCGTTTTGGCGCCCCGAAAGGTATACTATTGACCAGTTTTAGCGAACTCGGCCTCTCCGAAAAAATCGTGGCCGGCGTCACCCAGCTCGGTTACACCACACCTACACCCATCCAGGAAAAAGCGATCCCGCTCCTTCTGGAAGGCCGCGACATGATCGGTCTTGCACAGACCGGCACCGGCAAGACAGCCGCTTTTGGCCTGCCGCTCATCGAAATGCTGTTGAAGCTGCCTGATCGTCCTGCAAACAGAACCACCCGCACCCTTATTCTAGCACCGACACGCGAACTGGTGAACCAGATTGGCGAGAGCCTTCGTGGTTTCGTGCGCAAGACGCATCTGAAGATCAACCAAGTCGTTGGTGGCGCGTCCATCAACAAGCAGCAGCTCCAGCTGGAAAAGGGCACAGATATTCTGGTTGCCACGCCTGGCCGCCTGCTCGATCTGATCTCGCGCAACGCGATTTCGCTGTCCAAGGTGACTTTCCTTGTGCTTGACGAAGCCGACCAGATGCTGGACCTCGGCTTTATCCATGATCTGCGCAAGATTTCTAGGATGGTCCCTGCCGAGCGTCAGACATTGCTGTTTTCGGCTACCATGCCGAACTCGATCGCAGACTTGGCCGGCAGCTATCTGAAAAACCCGGTTACCGTTCAGGTTACGCCTCCCGGCAAGGCTGCCGACAAGGTTGAACAATATGTTCACTTCGTTGCAGGCAAGAACGACAAGACCGAGCTTCTCAAGAAGTCTTTGACCGAGAACCCGGATGGCCGTGCCATCGTGTTCTTGCGCACCAAGCATGGCGCTGAAAAGCTGTCCAAGTATCTGGAGCACATTGGTTTCAAGGTTGCCTCGATCCATGGCAACAAGAGCCAGGGTCAGCGCGAACGTGCGTTGAAGGGCTTCAAGGACGGCGAATTCAAGGTTCTGGTTGCGACTGACGTTGCCGCTCGCGGTATCGACATTCCAGCCGTAACGCACGTCTTCAACTACGATCTGCCTGAAGTGGCTGACGCGTACGTTCACCGTATCGGTCGTACGGCGCGTGCTGGTCTCGACGGCATTGCGATTGCTTTCTGCGCACCGGATGAAACCCGTTTGTTGCATGACATCGAAAAGCTGATGAAGATCGAAATCCCTGTTCTGTCCGGCGAACGTCCGGCAGGTCTGGTCAGCCCGTCGCGCGGCAACAACAACAACCGTGGTGCCGGTAATCGTGGCAATGCAAACGGTCCTCGTCGTCAAGGCGGAGAACGTGGCGAACGTGCCCATGGTGATCGCCCACAGCGTGGCCCCCGTGAAGGTGCTTCGCGTGACGGTGGACGTCGCAACGGCGAATTCCGTGGTCAGCGCGCTGGCGAATTCGCACCTGTGGAACGCGACAACGATCTGGAAGTAACGTCAGATTTCAAGCGTCCAAATTCCGAAGGTGCTGCTGGCAAGCCCGCAGTCAACCGCAATCATCGCGGTGGTCAGGGTCGTCCGGCACGCAAGTCCGGCTCCTTCGCACCTGCCGGTCAGGCTCGTCCTGCTGGCAACGCCGGTCGCGGTCGCAAGCGTGGCTGATTAGGCCTGAACTGAATTGAAAAACGCCCGGATATCTATCCGGGCGTTTTTCGTTTGTGCTTATGGCGCAGGCTTTACGCCGCACAGCATTTCCCGTTTGCCCGCAAAGCCGGGCCGACGCTCGACGGTAAAGCCAGCCGCACCCAGATTGCGCCGCACGAAACCGGCCGCCGCAAATGTCGCAAATGTCCCGCCGGGGGCGGTCTTCGCAAACAGTGCCGACATGATATCCTGGGACCACATGTCCGGGTTCTTGGCGGGCGCGAAGCCATCGAGATACCAGGCATCGAATGTATCCGTGCTCTGGATGATCCCCTGCATCGCATCCCCGCAAAAGACCGTCAGACGCGTCTGCTCATCCAGAGTGATGTCAACCCAGCCTTCGGGGTCTGAAGGCCATTGCGCGACAAATGCCTTGCGCTCCGCATCCAGTTGCGGCCAATGGGACAAAGCGCGGTTCAACTCACTTGCCGTCATCGGATAGAGCTCGAAGGACACGAAGTGCAGCTTCGCATTCGCGGGGCGATGGAGTTTCCATTGCCGCCATGTTTCGCATAAATTGAGCGCCGTGCCGAAGCCGAGTTCACCGATGCGGAATGTTCCCTGCGCCGTTTCCCAACGCTCCGGGAGGCCATTACCAGCCAGTGATACATGGCTGCATTCCTGCCGCCCATCCGTCTGGCAATAAAAATGGTCGCCAAAGGCCAGCGAATAGGGCATATCGCCCTCTCGCCAATCCAGCATATTTGAGCCGGCTCTTACCGGCCGAGTGTCATCGGGATGTGTCATGCTCCAAGCCGATAGTCTTCCCCGACAAATAGGTCAATCATCTTTGCCATCGAGCACCTCATTGCTGATCATCGGTGGTGGCATCATGGGGCTGTGGGCTGCGGTAAAGGCGGAGAGGCTGGGTATCGACACAGTGCTGGTTGACGCCGATACCATTGGAAGCGGTGCCAGTGGCGGTCTTCTGGGCGCTTTGATGCCGCATATGCCCGACCGCTGGTCTGACAAGAAACAATTTCAATTCGACGCCCTGCTGAGCCTGGAAACCGAGATCGCGGCACTTGAGGCCGAAACGGGTCTCTCAGCAGGCTATCGGCGATCGGGACGCATCATTCCTCTGCCGAAATCCCATTTGCGGCCAATCGCGGAACGTCATCAACAAGATGCTTTGTTAAATTGGGACCAAGGTGGTCGGAAATTCCATTGGCACGTGCTGGATGCGCCACCGGTGGATGGATGGGTGGATATTGCCGCGGGCGATGCGGGTTTTGCCCATGACACGTTTGCCGCGAGGGTTTCTCCCCGGGCTTTCATCTCTTTGCTAGAGCATTTTTTGCGCGGGGCGAAGCATGTGCGCGTATTCGAAAAGTGCGGTGTCGCGACGATGGATCGGGATGGAGTGGCAACGTTGGAAGATGGACAGCGCATCCGGTTCGGTCATGCCGTGGTTTCGGCCGGGCATCATTCCTTTCCGCTTCTGACGAACGCGTTGGGTTTGTCTTCGGGCGCAAAGCTTGGCCAGCCTGTCAAAGGCCAGGCGGCGTTGCTTCAGGCCAACGTGGATCCGTCGATGCCAGTCGTTTTTCTAAATGGGCTTTACGTCGTTCCGCATGAAGATGGAACGGTCGCCATTGGCAGCACTAGCGAAGAGGATTTCGAGGACGCTTTGACGACGGATGAGAAACTGGATGTCCTGATCGCCCAGGCACGGCAAATCGTTCCGTCGCTCGCCAGTGCCGTTGTCGTTGAACGGTGGGCTGGGTTGCGCCCCAAGGCTATCGGGCGTGACCCCATGGTCGGTCCGCACCCTGATCATCCACGCGCGGTTGCATTGACCGGTGGCTTCAAGGTTAGTTTCGGCTTGGCGCACCGGTTGGCAGATGCAGCCTTGGATGCCGTGTTGGGAAAACCTATGGATGTGCCGGCCAGTTTCACACTTGATGATCACATTCGCGTTTTCAACGCCAAGATGTGAATGTACTAGGTTTCAGTCGTTAATCTGTCACGCAAATCACCTAACAGCTTGGCTTATGCAATATAGCTGATGATATCCGTTTTTGGACGGCGAGGTGACGACGCATGCGGTACGCCATTCATTTTACGCCATCCCCCAACGATCCCCTGACCCATGCGGCTGCGGCTTGGCTGGGGCGCGATGTTTATTCCGGCCAGACAGTGGAGCCACCTGCCGTTTCAAGCCTCGGCATGCAGGAGATTTCCTATCACACGGCGTTGCCGCGTCGTTACGGTTTCCATGGCACGATCAAAGCGCCATTCCGTTTGATGGATGATATGAGCGAGGCGGCTTTGCTGCGTGGGCTGATGCATTTTGCTGGCACCCATCAGCCCTTCACGCTGCCTCCGCTTGAGATTGCGAAACTCGGAAATGTCTATGGTCTGGTCCCATCCTGGCCATCGGAAACGTTGAATTTCCTCGCTGCCAGCGTCGTGCAGGAGTTCGATCACTACCGCGCACCCCTGTCTGATGCCGATATCGAACGCGCCGATCCGGATCGTCTTTCCGCCACGCAACTCACCAACCTGCACCGTTGGGGCCACCCTTATGTCATGGATGAGTTTCGCTTTCAGATGATGCTGACCGGTGGTGTGGTTCCGGGCGATTGTGCCCGCGTGGAGCGGGCGGTACGCGGCGTGTTCGCATCTGTGCTGGAACGGCAGATCGAATTTTCAAACCTTGCGCTTTTTGTTGAAGATGAACCGGGCGCACCATTCCGCGTGCATTCGCTGCACCCCATGGGGCGCGTATCTGCCCGAAAGATTGCGTAAGCACGCCCAAGAAAATGCTCTCGACTTTCCGGTTCGCGATGATACCGTTTACGAAATTTTCGTGAAGGTGATTTGATGATTTCCGCTGACTATCCCCGCAACCTGATCGGTTACGGTCGCAATACCCCTGATCCGAAATGGCCCGGCGATGCCAGAATCGCGGTGCAATTCGTCATCAATTACGAAGAGGGTGGCGAAAGCTCCATTCTCGACAGCGACAAGGCGTCCGAGTC
The DNA here is from genome assembly GCF_002915175.1 of Agrobacterium rosae. Taxonomy (GTDB): domain Bacteria; phylum Pseudomonadota; class Alphaproteobacteria; order Rhizobiales; family Rhizobiaceae; genus Agrobacterium; species Agrobacterium rosae. The sequence continues at coordinate 469,814 of NZ_NXEJ01000002.1, forward strand.
GCTGCTGTCGGAAATCGTTGGTGCTCAGCCATGGCCGGGGCAGCGCAATCTCAATATGGAATCGATCTACGAATATGGGTCGCGCGCCGGTTTCTGGCGGCTGTGGCGCATGTTCACCGAACTCGGCGTTACGACAACTGTCTATGGTGTCACCTCGGCCATGGCGCGCAACCCCGAAGCGGTGGCGGCGATGAAAGAAGCCGGATGGGAAATCGCCAGCCATGGCTATCGCTGGTTGGAGTACAAGGATTTTTCCGAGGAAGAAGAGCGCAAGCATGTTCTCGAGGCCGTGCGCCTGCACACGGAACTGACCGGTGAGCGCCCCTACGGCATGTATCAAGGCAAGCCTTCCGACAACACGTTGCGGCTGGTGATGGAGGAGGGCGGTTTTCTCTATTCGTCGGACTCTTACGCGGATGATTTGCCCTACTGGATAAAGGGCCTGAGAGACGATCCGTTTCTGATCATTCCCTACACACTGGATGCCAACGACATGCGGTTTGCCACGCCGCAGGGCTTCAATTCCGGTGATCAGTTCTTCACCTATCTGAAGGACACCTTTGATGTTCTGTATCAGGAAGGAACCGAAGGTGCTGCCAAGATGATGAGCATCGGCCTTCACTGCCGCCTCGTCGGTCGCCCCGGTCGTGCGGCGGCGCTTCGCCGTTTCATCGACTATGTGCTTGGCCATGAAAAGGTCTGGATACCCCAGCGCGTCGAAATCGCCCGCCACTGGCATGAACATCACAAGCCAGAGGCGCTGTGATGGTTGACCGAACAGACTTCATCAGCCGTTTCGGCGGCGTGTTCGAGCATTCCTCTTTCATTGCGGAACGCGCTTACGATGCTGGCGACGTGGCTGAACCGCTGACGGCAGGCAATGTCCATGCGGCGCTCTGCACCCAGTTTCGCGCCGCCTCACATGAGGAAAGGTTGGGCGTGCTGCGCGCTCACCCTGATCTTGCAGGCAAGCTTGCCATTACCGGAGGCCTGACCGAAGACAGCCGCAATGAGCAGGCAGGAGCAGGGCTCGACCGCCTCTCGCCTCAAGAGCATGCGCGGTTTACGCAACTCAACGCCGCCTATGTCGAGAAGAACGGCTTTCCCTTCATCATCGCCGTCAAAGGCCTGACCAAAGACGATATTCTGCGTGCCTTCGAGACCCGCATCAACAACAACGCGGAAGACGAATTCGCCACGGCAACGGCGCAGGTGGAAAAGATCGCCGGGCTGCGACTATTGGCTTTGCTGCCGGAAAGCTGATGAAACGCATGCGCCAGCAATCTGCTTTCCACATCACGGGCAGCACTCTATATTAGGCTTCAGGAGACATGCCATGAGACCGTCAGAGGTGCTGGAAAACAACAGGGAAGCGATCCGCGAAGCGACAAAGCGCTTCAACGCGGCCAACCCCCGTGTGTTCGGTTCCGTCGCGCGTGGTGAGGATCGGCCCGATAGCGATCTGGATATTCTGGTGGATGCTTTGCCGGGAGCAACGCTGCTGGATTTGGGCGGATTGTTGGAAGAATTGACGGACATCATGGTCGGCACGGAAATTCATCTACTGACGCCGGGTGATTTCCCCGAGCGGGTTCGTGTGCAAGTTCTGAAAGAAGCCAAGCCGGTATGAGTGTCAAACGCTTGCACACATACCTCGACGAAATAAAGCAGATTGCATCTGAAACGCTTGATTTCATGCAAGCCAAAACAAAAGAAGACTTCCTGATCGATATCGTGCGGCAACGTGCCGTTGGCATGAATTTACTGATGATCGGTGAAATAACGACGCGCCTCATGGAAGAGTATCCCGAGTTTGTTGCGGATTTTCCCGAGATTCCGTGGAAGAAAATACGCGGCATGCGAAACCGGATCGCTCACGGATACATGACCATCAATTTGGAAACCGTTTGGGACACAACGCAAACGGCTATTCCGGAGCTTCTGGAAAAAATATCGGGCATAGGAAACTGGCGTGCCCAAGGTGAATGAATTTTGACTGAATTTCTTGAAATCCGGCCTCTAACCCAACAGGCATTCGCGTCCTTCGGCGATGTTCTCGAGGCAGATCCTGCCAGCATGCGGATCATCAATGGTGGTAATACGGAGCGGTATCACGCGCTCGGCTCACCTGATGTAACGGGTGAGGGCGCGCGTGTCGTTTTGAACCTGTTTCGGGGCAAAGCGCGCCAGTTTCCTTATGCCGTTGATATGATGGAACGCCACCCGCTGGGCAGCCAGAGCTTTACGCCGCTGTCCGGCAAACCGTTTCTCGTGGTCGTTTCCGAGGATGAGCGGGGCAGGCCGGGGAAGCCAAAGGTCTTTCTGGCCCGCGCCGATCAGGGCGTGAATTATCACCGCAATGTCTGGCACCATCCCTTGATGGCTATCGGCTCCACCAGTGATTTTCTGGTTGTGGATCGGGATGGGTCGGGAAACAATCTGGAAGAGTTCTTTTTCAATCAGCCCTATTTCATTTCGGAGCCCACGCCATGACCGGCCTTACCACCCATGTCCTCGATGCTGCCCACGGCACGCCCGCGCAGGGGTTGAAGATCGATCTCTACCGGCTTGAGGGCGAGAACCGTGAAAAGCTGAAAACGGTGGAGACCAACAGCGATGGCCGTGTCGATGGCGGGCCGTTGTTGATCGGCGAGGATTTTCGGGCAGGGCAGTATGAGCTTGTGTTCCACGCAGGCGATTATCTGAGAACAAAAGGTCTGGTTTTGCCGGAACCTGCCTTTCTCGACATTATCCCCATTCGTTTCGGCATCGCCGATGAGAGCGGGCATTATCACGTTCCGTTGCTTCTCTCGCCCTATAGCTACTCCACTTACCGCGGAAGCTGATCCCGATGATGTTTGCTGCCATTGCCGATATCCATGGAAATTATGCGGCACTGGACGCCGTGCTTAGGGATATCGAGAGGTTGGGTATTGCTGATATCGTCAATCTCGGCGATTGTTTCAGCGGTCCGCTGGAGGCTGGTCGCACGGCAGATGTTCTAGTGGGGCGTCATATTCCGACCGTTCGCGGCAATCATGACCGCGCTTTGATCGACAGGCCGTTCGAGCTCATGGGTGATTGGGAAAAGCCAGCCCATATGCAGCTATCTTCTGACCATTTCGACTGGTTGCAGGCTCTGCCATTCGATCTGGTCTTCAGGGATGTCGCCTATTGCTGCCACGGGTCTCCCAACGATGATCTGGAATATTGGCTGGAGAAGCTGTCTCCAGAAGGTGTTCTACACCAGCGCCCCTTGGCAGAAATCGAGGCGCTTGCTGATGGCATTGGGCAACCCCTCATGCTCTGCGGCCATACGCATATTGCCCGTACGGTTCAACTGTCTGACGGTCGTTTGATCGTCAATCCCGGCAGTGTCGGTTGCCCGGGCTGGAAGGATGATGAGCCCTTCTACCATCAGGTCGAAGCCGGTCATCCGCTGGCCAGCTACGCGGTTCTGGAAGAGACGCCGCATGGCTGGCAGGTTTATTTCCGACAGGTGCGCTACGACAGTGGCGCGATGGGAGAACTCGCCCGTGTCAATGGCATGCCAAGTCTTGGCAAGGCCATCGCCACCGGTTGGCTGGGCTGATCCCGCCTATCCGTCGCTCGACATGACAACGCAGGAATAGGATTGCGCCTTCAAATCCTTGCAGGCGGAAAGGGCTGCTGCCTGGCTGTCGAAGCCGGTGAAGCGTGCGCGGTAAAGCGTGGCGGCACCGCTTCTAACCGCTTCGGTGTAAGGCGCGATGCTTGAATAGCTGGATGAGATAGACGGGCGCGCCGTCTTTAGAAGCGAGAGCGCTGCAGCTTGACTGTCCGCTGCGGCGATCTGCACTTCCCATGCGCTGCGTTCGGAATTGGTGGCGGGAACAGCCGAGGTCTTGATCATATCCGGCATGACATTGTGGGCGGAGGCGATCTGCATGGCGACCGGGTCTTTGCGCTCGGCAAACATGGGCAGAGGCACGCTGGTGGGGGCGACATCGAATGTGCGGCTGGTGCTGGCGCTGGCAATCAGTTGCTGGCTGCTGCGGCCTCTGGACGCCTTGGGCAGGGTTTTGTCCAGCAAAGCCACCATCTGGTTGTCGCGACTGCGGGAGGTCTTACCGCCCAGCACGACGCTGACGACGCTGCGGCCATTGTGATTGACGGCGCTGACGAGGTTGAAGCCGGAGGCATTGGTATAACCGGTCTTGATGCCATCCACGCCCTGGTAGCGGCTGAGAAGCCTGTTGTGGCCGCTGATCGTCTTGCCGCGAAACTTGAAGGACCGGGTGGCAAAGAGCTTGTATTCCTTAGGATAATCTCGCTGAAGGGCTAGGCCGAGCTTGGCCATGTCGCGGGCCGTGGTGACCTGCGCCTTGTTCGGCAGACCGGAAGCGTTGCGGAAGACGGTTCTGGTCATGCCCAGCTGCCGGGCCTTGCGGGTCATCATCTGCGCAAACCCTGCCTGTGAGCCACCGAGATGGTCGCCCATACCTTCAGCCATGTCGTTGGCGGACTTGACGATCATGCCATAGACAGCTTCGCGAACCGTGAAGGTGGTACCTGCTTTGACCCAGAGCTTCGAGGGGATGACCGCTGCGCCTCGCTTGGACATGGTGATGCGTTGGTTCCAGCTCAGGCGACCATCATGCAGCGCCTCAAAAACGAGATAAAGCGTCATCATTTTCGTCAGCGAGGCCGGGTAGTTTTTCGTGTCGGCATTCTGGGAATCCAGCACTTTTCCCGTGTTCGCATCCATAACGAAATGTGCATAACCCGCCTGCGCCGGAGATGCGTGCAGGGAAAGAACCGCACAGAGGAAGGCCAAAGCAAACACCCACGCTCCGGCCATACCCCGTCTGATCGTTCCCAACATGTGTCACCCCTTATCCGTCTATTCGCCGTTGCCAAAATTACTGAAACTTTCAGGCAACAAAACCACTCAAACTTTAAAGACCGCTTTCATCCTTAATTAAGTATGAAAATCGACCCCCATTGGTGGCGGGTTATTTTCTTGAAAAGAAACCAACCGTCCGGTATGTATTCTGTCATGGATATATTGAACGAACGTAAAAAACAGCCGGAGGTCGTGCGCCGGAATTTGATGGACTGCGCTGCCAGACTTGCCGCAGAGCAGGGGTTTTCGGCGGTATCTATACAGGCCATCGCATCGGCTGCCGGTGTGACGAAGGGTGGCCTGTTCCACCATTTTGCGTCCAAGCAGGCGCTGCTGGAGGCGGTGGTTGGCGATCTCTTGGTTAAGCTGGATGAGGATATCGATGCCCTGATCTCACAGGATTGTGAGGACTATGGATGCTTCACGCGGGCCTATGTGAACGCATTTTTCGCTGATCGCGGACGCGAAACCTACGCACAATGGTCAGCAATCTCGATTGCACTCATCAGCGAACCGGCGCTGCGGCAGCTATGGGAACGGTGGATCAACGGTCGCCTGACCCGCCATAAAACGACGGATGACCATCTTAACCTCGAACTCGTCAGGCTCGCTGTCGACGGTCTCTGGCTTGCGGATCTGGTGAGCGAAAAGGCGCAGGCCGGCGACGATAAAGCGGAACTTCACAAGCGACTGATCAGAGCGGCTAAAAAGGAAAATGACACATGAACAGCGTTACCCTGACCTATGCAGCGCTTGTCGCCGCCATTGTCTGTGAGGTCATTGGCACATCTTTCTTGCAGCAATCCCAACAGTTTACCCGGTGGGTGCCGACGCTTCTGATGGCCGTCTTTTACGGTGCGGCCTTTTATCTGCTGTCCATTACGCTGCGGACGATTCCTGTCGGGGTCGCCTATGCCATCTGGAGCGGACTTGGCATCGTGCTGATTTCAGCGGTGGGCTACGTGTTCTTCCGCCAGACGCTCGATCTCGCCGCGATGATCGGCCTCGGGCTGATTATCGCTGGCGTCTTGGTCGTGAACCTGTTTTCGAAGACCGTAGGGCACTAAAGGGCCGCTTGGCCCTTAACGTACCAGAATGCTGCTGTCCACATCGGTCAACAGACGCTTGCCGCACAGCGCCATGGTGATATCCATCTCCTTGCGGATGATTTCCAGCGCGGTTGTGACACCCTGCTTGCCGTCTGCGCCAAGGCCGTAAAGGAAGGGTCGGCCGATATAGGTGCCTTTGGCACCGAGCGCGATGGCTTTCAGCACGTCCTGACCCGAGCGAATACCACCATCCAAGTGGATTTCGATCTTGTCACCGACGGCATCGACAATCTTCGGCAGGATTTCGATGGAAGATAACGCGCCGTCCAGCTGGCGTCCGCCATGGTTGGAGACGATGATGGCGTCCGCACCGGTTCCGGCGGCAGCGATGGCATCTTCCTCATCCAGAATACCCTTGAGGATCAGCTTGCCGCCCCAGCGTTCCTTGATCCATTCCACGTCTTTCCATGAGAGGCGCGGATCGAACTGTTCCGCCGTCCATGAGGAAAGCGACGACAGGTCGGACACGTTCTTTGCATGGCCGACGATATTGCCGAAGCTGCGGCGTTTGGTCTGCAACATGTCGAGGCACCATTGCGGGCGCGTCGCCATCTGCCAGATGTGTTTGGGCGTGAATTTGGGTGGGGCGGAAAGCCCGTTGCGCAAATCCTTGTGCCGCTGGCCGAGAATCTGAAGGTCCAGTGTCAGCACCAGCGCCGAGCATTTTGCGGCCTTGGCGCGGTCGATTAGATTGTTGACGAAGTCGCGGTCTTTCATCACGTAAAGCTGGAACCAGAACGGTCGCGATGTGACGGAGGCAACGTCTTCGATCGAGCAAATGCTCATCGTCGATAACGTGAAGGGAACGCCGAATTCCTCTGCCGCTTTTGCCGCCAGCATCTCGCCATCCGCATGCTGCATGCCGGTAAGACCGGTGGGAGACAGTGCCACGGGCATCGATACTTTTTCGCCGATCATCTCCGTCGCCAGCGAACGATCTGTCATATCCACCAGCACCCGCTGACGAAGCTTGATCTTGGCAAAATCATCCTCGTTGGCGCGGTAGGTGCTTTCGGTCCATGCGCCACTGTCGGCGTAATCGAAGAACATCTTTGGAACCCGGCGTTGTGCCTGTTTCTTTAGGTCAGCGATGGTCAGCGCTTTGCTCATGGATGAAGCCTTCAAATTTGAATAACATCTTCACCTAACATGCGAGTGTCATTTGTGACATCTGAATTGTCAGCTTTTCAGGTCAAAATTTGCGCAAAACCGCGCTGGCATCGGCCAGAACAATGTTGTGAAGCTGGATGCTTGATTTTTGGGGAAGTGTGGCACGTGGCAAACTTTTGCCACAAAATCTCCTTTTACGTGTCATGGAAAAATAAAATAGAAATAATTCTACCGAGGATGGTTTTAAAAGCTGATCGGAGCTGTTCATGATTACAGTTTATTACTGGGCACCGCATATTTCTGCTTTAAATGTGGGGCATGCCTCTCTTGCCATCGGAGTGGGACAGGCGAAGGGTCTGGAAAGATATGTGAGTTGGTGGCCTGGGCCGGGCGAAAGCAGCTTGATCAAAGGCCAGCCGATATCGCTGCGAACATATGAAATCGATGTAAAAGCAGAGGGAGGCCCTCCTGTAGGTACCGTATCTATCTCAGGTCTTGATGAAGCGCAGATGAAGCGTGCGTGGGACCATATGCTTGCCAATAACCCACGCTATTCACTTCAGAGAAAAAATTGTGCCTGGACGGTGAAGAGCATCTTAGATGTCGGGACGGGTTACGATTTTGGTGCCGCCGCTTCGGATTTCATCAATTTGCGGGTGGCTGGCGGTGTGTGGACGCCAAGAGCGGTATTCGAATATGCCAGGCTGCTCAAAAGTCGTTATGACAGCAAGGCCAAGCGGTTCGAAAACGCGACGAACGATGCCTATAATCTGCGGATCAGCTAGCATTTCAGTCCTATTTTTATACTGTCTTAAACGGAAAATGGGCGGCAAAAGCCGCCCATTTTGTTCGTTCAAGCGCTAGGCTCAAAACTCTTCCCAGCTGTCCTGCGCAACGGCTGCAGCCGAACCACCACCACCGAACGCACCTGCGATCTTGCGGCCCAATGCGCGGGCCGGAGATGGTGCTGGTCTGGATGCGGCAGAGGCGGCGCGGACAGGTACCGCTGATGGAGCCGAGCGGCTGGCGCTTGCGCCATCACCCAGATTGAAGCGTGACAGCAGCTGGTTGAGAGATGCCGCTTCCTTGGCAAGGCTGTGGCTGGCGGCGGTCGATTGCTCCACCATGGCGGCGTTCTGCTGCGTGCCCTGATCCATCGTGTTGACGGCGGTGTTGATTTCCTGGAGGCCGACCGACTGTTCGCGCGACGATTCCACGATCGCACCGATGTGGCGGTTGATTTCCTGAACCTCGGTGACGATCACTTCCAGCGCACGACCGGTTTCGCCGACCAGATTGACGCCGGAGCGCACATGCTCGCCGGAGGTCGTGATCAGCGCCTTGATTTCCTTCGCAGCCTTGGCAGAGCGCTGTGCCAGTTCGCGCACTTCTTGGGCAACCACCGCAAAGCCCTTGCCCGCTTCACCGGCACGTGCCGCTTCGACACCCGCGTTCAAAGCCAGAAGGTTTGTCTGGAAGGCAATCTCATCGATGACGGAGATGATGTTGGTGATTTCGCCCGACGAGCGTTCGATCTCGTTCATGGCTGTTACGGCCTGGCGCACGACGGCACCGGACTTTTCTGCACCATCACGAGCCTTGGCAACGAGGTGACCGACTTCTTCGGCGCGGCTGCTGGAATCCTTCACCGTGGTGGTGATCTCTTCCAGAGCAGCAGCCGTTTCCTCGACAGATGCGGCCTGCTGCTCTGTGCGCTTGGACAGGTCGTCGGCGGCAGAGCGGATTTCATTGGCACCGGCATCGATACCGCGGGCATTCTGTCCAACGGCACGCAGCGCGTCATTCAGATTGGCGACGGAGCCGTTGAAGTTGTTGCGCAGCGTATCGAGATGGGTAACGAACGGCGTATCGATGCGGTAGGCGACGTCACCTTCGGCAAGACGATCCAGACCCTTTGCCAGTTGATCGACGGCAAACTGGGTATCCGCCGCATCCTTGGTCTTTTGGGCTTCACGCTCGATGCGCTCCTTTTCGGACACACTGCGGTTTGCTTCGGTTTCCTGTTCGAGACGGATTTTCTCGAGAGCGTTATCGCGGAAGATAGAAACGGCCTGCGCCATCTGGCCAACTTCGTCCCTGCGATCCTGTCCATCGACGGGTGCTGCCGTCTGGCCCTGAGCCAGCGTCATCATGCGCTCACGCAGGTTGGCGATGGGCGTGGTGATGCCCTTGGCTGCAACGATCAGCGCTGCGATGATGCCGAGTGCAAAGCTGATGCCAACGACCATCAGAGACATGAAGATGGTGGAGTCCGTCTGGTCGGTGAGGGCATCACTTTGGGCACTTACATTTTTCGCCACGCCATCAAGAAAGCTCGCGAGTTCCACCGTCATCGGCTTGATCAGCGCATCGGCCTTTGCCAAAGTCGCTCTTGCCTGCTCGTCCTGATCTGCCTGACCGAACTGAACGGCCTGATCCGTCAGCGCAACGATTTCCTTGAGCCGAATTGTAAATGCATCGATTGCCGCGCTCTGCGCCGGGAGTTTATCCTTCGCCAATTGCAGGCGCATCATAAGTTTAGCTTTGGCATCGTTGTAGAAATCGAGAGTAGATTTGAAAGTGGGATCTTGCGATGGGTAAACGAGCAATTGATAGGCGCTGTAAGCGGTTGCGACGAGATTTCGATTTGCTCTCGCAATATCGACAGATCCGCTGTTGTCCTTTGCGATAAAATCCGAATACGCCGTGTCCGACTGTTTATAGCGACTTGAAATGAAGATCGAGGCTCCCAATCCAACGAGGCATAAAGGAATAATCAAAACCAATATTTTAGTGCGAATACTCGCATTTTTAAGAAACGACATTTTTCCTCGCGGGTGACGTATTACGGCGAACAGATGCCTCCTCAAGCCATGGCAATGCGGGACCCGTGGACGGGACCTTTCATGGGGGAGGGGAGTTCGCAGAAAATTGTAGCGGCATGACAGGATGGTATGCCGTCATGGCGACCGGGGAAAATTCTGTCTGCGATAGAACTAGATTGCTATAGTTTAAATATAATTAAATTTGTTTCCGTTGTTTGACGTTGTTACTCTTCAGTCTGATATAGATTAAATAATACTTTTGGCTGCGCTGCCTGCAATATAAGTTTCTACTACAGTACGGTCGTCGCCCATGGTCAGCATGAGAAACAGTTCTTCCGTCAGGTTTCTGACGACTTCCATCTTGAGCGCCATGGCTGGCGTAGATGAGGCATTCAACACGGTTATGTCCGCATCCGTGCCAACGTCCAGCGTCCCGATTCGGTCTGCCATGGAGAGTGCTTCCGCATTGCCCAACGTCATCAGATACCAGCTTTCCAGCGGGTTCAGACGTTCTCCCAGCAATTGCTGGATCTTGTAGGCTTCGTCCATGGTGCGCAGCATGGAATAGCTCGATCCACCGCCAATATCCGTCGCAACGGCGATGCGGACCGGCTTTTCACGGCGTTGCAGTGCCTTCATCGGAAACAGGCCCGAGCCGATGAACAGGTTCGACGTCGGGCAGTGGACAGCCACCGCGCCGGTTTCTGACAGCACATCCGCTTCACGATCCGACAGGTGAATGGCGTGCCCCAGCAGCGTCTTTTTGCCCATCAGGCCGTAACGGACATAGATATCGGTGTAGTCGATAGCGTCTGGATATAGCTCGCAGGTGTATTTGATCTCGTCCAGATTTTCGGAGAGGTGCGTCTGGATGAAGAGATCGGGAAATTCCTGAGCGAGAGCCTGTGCTGCTTCCATCTGCTTCGGTGTCGAGGTGATGGCGAAGCGCGGTGTGATGGCGACGTGGTTGCGGCCTTTGCCGTGCCAGTCGGCAATCACCTGACGCGTTTCGTCGTAGCCGAGTTCCGGCGTGTCCAGCAGACCTTGCGGGGCATTGCGGTCCATCATCACCTTGCCGCCCACCATCAGCATGTTGCGCTTCATGGCTTCTGCAAAGAAGGCGTCGGCGGACGTCTTGTGGACTGAGCAATAGGCAGCCGCCGTCGTGGTGCCGTGGCGGATCAGTTCATCATAGAAATGCGTGGCGATGCGCTGTGCATGCGCGCTTTCGACGAAGCGGCATTCCTCCGGGAAGGTGTAGGTATTGAGCCATTCCAGGAGATTGGCGGCATAGGAGCCTATGACCTGCATTTGCGGAAAATGCATGTGCAGATCGATGAGGCCCGGCACGATAAGGTGCGGACGGTGATCTTTTTCTTCGATGTCATCAGGCGCTGACTTGCGGATGTCGGCGTAGTCACCGATCGCACTGATTCTGCCGTCCTCGATCAGCAGACCGCCATCTTCGATGTAGACGTAACTGGCGGTGTCATCGATGGAATGCGGCGCGCGTTTGAAGCTCAAAAGACGTCCGCGCAGCAGAAGTATGCTCATTGTGTTTTTCCTTGCGACACGGCACTCTCGTACCATGCGGTCAGCACCTTGCGTTCTTGCGGCGTTATCGCCGTGATGTTGCCGGGGGGCATGGCATGGCTGCGGCCTGCCTGTAAATAAATTTCCCGTGCATGGGCTGCAATTTGTGCATCGGTTTCCAGTTTGACCGACTTTGGGGTGAAGGGAACGCCCTCCCACACCGGTTCTGCCGCATGGCACATGGAGCAGCGGCTTTGCACCACATCCCGCGCCGAGGCGAAATGCACATCGGCTGCGAAAAGCTGCTGGGTTGGGGACAGCGTTGCAGCTTTCTCTGCCTGCTCACCCGTCAGTATCTTTGGCACGGTGGAGAGCCACATGATGACGATGAAAATCAGTGCTGTGACCAGCCATGTCCATGTCGGTCTGCCCTTGCGGGCGTGGGTGGTGTTGAACCAGTGGCGGATCGTGACGCCCATGAGAAACACCAGAGCCGCGATGACCCAGTTGAACTGCGTCGCAAAGGCCAGCGGATAGTGGTTCGACAGCATGAAGAAGATGACGGGCAGCGTCAGGTAGTTGTTGTGAAGCGAGCGCTGCTTGGCGATGCGGCCATATTTCGGGTCCGGCGTGCGGCCCGCAATGAGGTCAGCGACGACGATCTTCTGGTTCGGAATGATGATCATGAAGACGTTGGCCGACATGATGGTGGCGGTGAACGCACCCAGATGCAGGAAGGCCGCGCGGCCTGTAAACACCTGCGTATAACCCCAGGCCATCGCCACCAGCGCGATGTAAAGCACCGCCATCAGGCCCCAGGTGTTGTTGCCGATGGGCGACTTGCACAGCAGATCATAAAACACCCAGCCGACCGCCAGTGAGGCCAGCGACAGACAGATGGCCTGAAACTGCGTCAGTTCCAGCACGGAATGGTCGATGAGAAACAGATCCGCGCCGCCGTAATAGACGATGCAGAGCATAGCGAAACCGGAGAGCCACGTGGCGTAGCTTTCCCATTTGAACCATGTCAGGTGCTCCGGCATCTGCGCAGGCGCGACCAGATATTTCTGGATGTGATAAAAGCCGCCGCCATGCACTTGCCACTCTTCGCCATAAGCACCGGGCGGCATGTTCGGGCGCTTCACCAGCCCCAGATCGAGCGCGATGAAGTAGAAGGACGAGCCAATCCAGGCGATGGCGGTGATGACGTGCAACCAACGGACGGCAAAGGCCATCCATTCCCAAGCAATGGCATATTCGTACATTATGTTCCCCTGACGTTGCAGCGCACTGTGCGAGAAATTCGACCGTCAGAAAAGAGGGAACCTGCGAAACCGACAGATTTGTTGAGGGTAAACAGTGGCCTTCATGTCTCCGTCGGAAACTCCTCCTCCATCCACTCGCTGAACGCCTTGATCTTGGCGACCTTGCGGCGGCCTTCCTGATAGACGATCCAATAGTCATGCCCATCATTGCAGACCAGGTCGAAGGGTTGCAGCAGGCGGCCAGATGTTATCTCCTCGGCAAAGTGCACGGGATTGATGATGGCGACACCGTGACCCGCGAGGGCCGCCTGCGCTTCCAGATTCTGGATGCCGAAGTCGCTGCCGGTTCGGCTGTCGAGATCGGTTTCGGTGACACCCGCCTCTGCAAACCAGTGTTTCCACCAACGGTCATTGGGGCTGATGATGGGCAGTTTGAGAATATCAGATGGGTGTTTCAGCCCGCCGATAGTGGCCGCCAGCTTCGGGCTGACGACAGGTGCGAAATCCAGCCGCATGATGCGACGACCAATCAGGCCCGGCCAATCGCCTTTGCCCCAGCGAATGCCGATATCGACATTGGTACGGGAAAAATCCACGATCTCGTTGGAGAGCGCCAGTTGCACCGAAATTTTAGGGTGACGCGCCTGGAAGACGCCCAGCCGTTTGGCCAACCATTGGTGCGCGAATGTCGTGGTGCAGGAGATGATCAGAACATCCGCCGTTCTATTGCGTGCTTCTTCCACGGCTGTCGCCAGAATGCCAAAAGCTTGCGAAGCCCGGCTGGCCAGCAATTCACCCGTCTGGGTCAGTTCCACCTGCCGTGGCTTGCGCAGAAACAGCGGTACGCCGACGAAGTCCTCCAGCAGTTTGATCTGGTAGCTGACTGCCGTCTGCGTCATACCCAGCTCTTCGCCAGCCTTGGTGAAACTCAGGTGACGGGCGGCACTTTCCAGCACGCGCATGGCATTCAAAGGCACGTTGCGGGATAGTTTCATGGATAAGTTCTCTTTATCCATTTGATCAGAAGTTTCATTGGTTTTTCCATGAAAACAGGTGCATTTCTTCTCCATAGCATCAAAAGAACTTTGGAGAAATGATATGCGTACAGCCGCTTTCAGCGTCTGGCCACGGCTATTTGCGCGTGCCTGGAGTTTGGACTGGTTTTCCAAGACATCGGCCCAGGTGAGTCCGTCTCAGCAAGACGAAATGCACGACCACATCAAGCGTGATCTTGGCCTGCTGGATGGTCGCGATCAGATCGGTGCGGGGCGGGTGCGCCAAAGCGATGAATTGCGTGAAGCACTTCGGCTGCTACCAAGGTCGCTATGACAGCGGGACGTTTGTCTTTCACGGTATTTCCGCCGATGGGCAGAACTAGTCGCTCCAGCGCAGAAGCTGGCACGCCTTCGCGCTCGAGCCAGTGCGCGAAGGTGGCGCGTTTGGTTTTGGAGCCGATCATGCCGACATAGGCCAAGTCGTCGCGGACAAGCGCTTCCTTGGCAATCAGGAAATCCAGCGCGTGATCGTGGGTGACGATGATCACCGTTCCGCCAGTGGGAACGGCTTTCACCATCGCTTCCGGCATGGCGGTGAGGTGTGATGAAACGGATTCAGGTAGCCCCGCGAGTTCCTCACGCCGTGTCTCGATGACAGTGATGGAGAGGGGTAGGAGGGCCAGTGCTTGTGCCAAGGCCTTCCCCACGTGGCCCGCGCCGAAGATGAAGACGGCAGGTTGGGACTGGTGCTCTTGCGCCAGCCGCTGTTTTAGTCTTTCGGCAATTGCGGGCGTGACCCTGGTGAATGTCAACAACGTGCGCCCACCGCAGCATTGGCCGATTTCCGGGCCGAGCGGAATGTCCATGGTGTCGATGGACGTCTTGCCCGCCAGCATGGCGCGGGCGTGGTCGATGGCCATATATTCGAACTGCCCACCGCCGATGGTTTGCCAGATGCCGGTGGATGAAACGAGCATGAAGGTTCCTGCTTCACGGGGCGCGGAGCCTTTGAGGGAGGTGATTTCGACGAGGATGGTGGAGGCTTGTAGGAAGGTGGTGAGGGAGATGTCAGGCATTGTGGCTGGCCCCCTCATCTGGCGCTACGCGCCACCTTCTCCCCGGCGGGGAGAAGAAATATGCCGCACCCTTTTCATCATAAGAAACGTTGAAAGTTGAGGTGCCGTGGTTGCCACGGGTTTCTTCTCCCCATCGGGGAGAAGGTGGCCCGGAGGGTCGGATGAGGGGGGCTTCTGCCACGGCTCTCACCTCACACCTTCCTCAACCGCTCCACCGCCATCAATACCCGTTCCGGCGTCGCTGGCGCGTCGAGCCTTGGACAGACCTTGTAGTCAGCAACACTCGCAACCGCCATCGACAGCGCCTCCAACACCGAGTTCGCCAGCATGAAGGGCGGTTCACCCACGGCCTTGGAGCGGCCAATGGTGGGCTCGGCATTTTCTGCCCATTCCGCCAGTTTGACGTTGAAGATTTTCGGGCGGTCGGAGGCCAGCGGTATCTTGTAGGTGGAAGGCGCGTGGGTGCGCAATCGCCCCTTGGCATCCCACCACAATTCCTCTGTCGTCAGCCAGCCCATGCCCTGCACAAAAGCGCCTTCGACCTGGCCGATATCGATGGCCGGGTTCAGCGATTTGCCGACATCGTGGAGAATATCGGTGCGCTCCATCATATATTCGCCGGTCAGCGTATCGATGGAGACTTCGGAAACAGATGCGCCATAAGCGAAATAATAAAAGGGCGTGCCTTTGCCTGCGGCCCGGTCCCAGTGGATTTTCGGTGTCTTGTAAAAGCCTGCGGCAGACAACTGGACGCGGGCGAAATAGGCCTGTTTGATGAAGTCGTTGAACGCGATTTCTTCCGTTCCCACACGAATGCGGTTCGGCAGGAACGTGACCTCGTCCTCGCCCACATTCCATTTTTCCATGGCGAATTTGACCAGCCGCTCTTTGATTTGGCGGGCCGCATCATAGGCCGCCATACCGTTCAGGTCGGTGCCGGAAGAGGCGGCGGTGGCGGATGTGTTCGGCACCTTGCCTGTCGTGGTCGCGGTGATCTTGACGCGGTCGATATCCACCTGAAACGCATCGGCGATGACCTGCGCGACCTTGGTGTAAAGGCCCTGACCCATCTCCGTGCCGCCATGGTTCAGGTGAATGGAGCCGTCATTATAGACATGCACCAGCGCTCCTGCCTGATTGAAGGCGGTCATGGTGAAGGAGATGCCGAATTTCACCGGCGTCAGCGCAATGCCCTTGCGAATGATTGGGCTCGTTCTGTTGAAGTCGATGATCGCCTGTCGCCGCGCCTGGTAGTCGCTGGAGGTTTCCAGTTCCTCGACGATGCGGGCGATGATGTTGTCTTCGACCTCCTGATGGTAGGGCGTCAAAGTTCTGTTCGACCCCTGCTGGCCATAGAAATTCAGCTTGCGGATTTCTAGCGGATCCTTGCCCACCGCATAGGCGATTTCCTCGATGAAACGCTCAGCCCCCAGCATGCCCTGCGGGCCACCGAAACCACGAAAGGCCGTGTTGGAAACCGTGTGCGTTTTCAAGGGCTTAGATTGCAGTTTTACATGCGGATAGAAATAGCTTGAATCGGCGTGAAACAGCGCGCGGTCGGTCACCGGGCCGGAAAGGTCGGATGAGAAACCGCAGCGGGCGGCATAGGTGGCATCTACGGCGTGGATACGGCCTTCGTCATCGAAACCCAGTTCGTAATCGACGCGGAAGTCGTGGCGCTTGCCCGTGGCCGTCATGTCCTCATCGCGGTCAGGGCGCATTTTGACGGCACGGTTCAGCCTCTTGGCGGCGATGGCGCAGAGGGCGGCAAACTGGTTGCCCTGCGTTTCCTTGCCGCCGAAACCGCCGCCCATGCGTCGGACCTGCACGATAACGGCGTTGGAGGGAATTTGCAGAATATGGCTGACGATGTGCTGAATTTCGCTGGGGTGCTGGGTTGAGCTCCACACCGTCACCTCATCATCCTCGCCTGGCACCGCCATAGCGATGTGGCCTTCCAGGTAAAAGTGCTCCTGCCCGCCGATGCGCATCGTGCCGGTCAGGCGGCGCGGGGCGACGTCCATTTCCAGCTCGGCATCACCACGTTGGAGCGTCATGCCGGGAGTAACCAGCGGCTCACCATTTTCCGTGGCGCCGTCGATATCGCTCCAATGCGGCAGATCGTTGTAGGTGACCTTCGCCTTGCGCGCTGCCTTGCGGGCAATGTCGCGGGTTTCGGCGAACACGGCAAAGATCGGCTGACCGTGAAACTGCACCAGCTTTTCCGCCAGCAGCGGCTCGTCGTGACGACCGCCGGAGGAAACATCGTTTTCGCCGGGAACGTCTTTGCCCGTCATCACCCATAGAACTCCGGGCGTGGCTTCCACCTCGGACAAGTCCATCGAAACGATCTCGGCATGGGCGCGATCCGCCATGCCGATGGCACCATGGATCATGCCCGCCGGTTCGGGAATATCATCGATATATTCGGCACTTCCGGTGACATGCTTGTGCGCTGAATCATGCCGCAGAGATCCATGCATCTTGCCATCGACAACGGTTTTGGTGCGTTCGAAGGTGTTGGTGTCCATGGTTCAGGCCTCCCTTTCTGTTTGGAAGGTAGAACGAACCTCTCCCTCATTCCTGTGCTTGTCACAGGAATCCAGCCACGGCGCGTCTGCGCCGTGAATGACTCTTTCGCGCCCAAAGACTTGGTCGCACTGGATTCCTGTGACAAGCACAGGAATGAGTGAAAAGTGGGAATGTGCGCCAATCATCACGCCATCTCCTCGAAGCGCTGCAACTCCTGGCGCTCGCCGGATGTTTCCAGGAAGAACCGCGTCAGCAGGTTCTTGGCCGTCAGCATCCGGTACTCCGCTGTCGCGCGCCAATCTGTCAGCGGCTGGAAATCCTTATCAATTGCATCGCGTGCTGCCTCGATGGTCTCAGAATTCCAAGGTTGGCCCATCAGCGCCTTTTCCAGCATTGCGGCCCGCTTCGGCGTTGCCGCCATGCCACCGAAGGCGATGCGGATGTCTTCAACGGCTCCAGCTTCATCCAGCTTTAAATGATAGGCGGTGCAGAGTGCGGAGATGTCCTCATCGCGACGTTTGGAGATCTTGTAGATCGCGTATTGCGTATCGGCAGCGGGGATCGGCACGAAAATCTTCTCCACGAATTCGCCCGCGAAACGGTCCTGCTTGCCGTAGTCGATGAAGTATTTTTCGAGCGGCATGGTCCGGCTACCGGACGCGGAGCGCAGGGTCAGCGTTGCACCCAGCGCGATCAGCGCCGGTGGCGTATCGCCGATGGGCGAGCCGTTGGCGATGTTGCCGCCGATCGTGCCCATATTGCGCACCTGCTGGCCGCCGATACGGTCGATCAGGCGGGCGAAGGGTGGAATATGCTTCGCCAGGATGGTGAAGGCATGAGCGTAAGTCACGCCAGCGCCTATCGAAATTCCGTCGTTTTCAACCGAAATGGATTGCAGGTCGCTCAAGTGATTGATGAAGATGACCGGGTTCAGCGCCCGCATCTGCTTCGTCACCCACAGGCCGACATCGGTGGAGCCGGCGACGATCGTTGCTTTCGGTTCGGCTGCGTAGACTTGCGCGAATTCCGAGAGATTGGAGGGGATGATCGAGCGACAGTCATCCTTGCTGACGATAATCGTCTCGTTCATCTGAATGGCCCACAGACGGGACATGATGCTGGCGCGGTCCCGCTCTATCGGGTCGAACAGCGTGCTAGGCTTGGCAGCCGTAACGCTTTCGGCGGCGCGGATGATCGGCTCGTAGCCTGTGCAGCGACAGAGATTGCCCTGCAAGGCCTTTTCGATGTCTGCGCGCGATGGCTTGTCGCTGGTCAGCCACAGGCCGTAAAGCGACATAACGAAGCCAGGCGTGCAGAAGCCGCATTGTGAGCCGTGATAATCCACCATCGCCTGCTGAACCGGATGCAGAACGCCATCCTTGCCAGCCAGATGCTCGATTGTGACGATATGGGTGCCGTGCAGTGAGCCCGTGAAGCGAATGCAGGCATTGACGGTTTCATAGCGCAGCGAACCATCCATCAGCCGCCCGACCAGTACGGTGCAGGCACCGCAGTCGCCTTCGGCACAGCCTTCCTTGGTACCGGTCAATCGTTTTTGCAGCCTCAGATAATCGAGCAATGTCTCCGTCGGACCAAAATCCTTCAGAGAAACCGTCTCGTTGTTGAGGATGAAGCTGATTGCGTCTTTCATGCCGTGCCTTCGTATGCGTTTTGATTATTGGGCGGTCCAGCCGCCATCTATGGAAATATGTGTGCCGGTGATCTGCTTTGCTGCATCGCTGGCCAAGAAGATCGCTGTTGCCGCGATATCCTCGACCTTTACGAATTCCTTTGTCGCCTGCAGCCGCAGGAGAACATCGTTCTTCACCTCGTCCTCGCTGATGCCGCGTGACTTGGCCGTATCGGGTATCTGCTTTTCCACCAGAGCGGTCAGCACATAGCCGGGGCAGATGGCGTTGACGGTAATACCGGTCTCTGCCAGCTCCAGTGCTGCGGATTTCGTCAGCCCGATGATACCATGTTTTGCCGCGACATAGGCAGATTTATAGGGCGAGGCGACAAGACCGTGGGCTGAGGCGATATTGATGATGCGGCCTTTTCCCGCCTCTTTCATCAGTGGAATGACTGCCCGCATGGTATGAAAAGAACTGGTCAGGTTGATGGCGATGATCTGATCCCATTTTTCCGGCGGGAACTCATCAACCGGAGCCACATGCTGCACACCGGCATTGTTGACCAAAATATCCACCGCACCCATTTTTTCGTGGGTGGTTTTGATCAGGTCCGCGATCTCATCGGGTTTGGTCATGTCGGCGGGGTGGTAGAGAACGCGCGTGCCGCTTTCCGCTTCCATCAGAAGGCGTGTGTCTTCGATTTCGTGCTCATCGCCAAAGCCGTTCAGCATGACATTGCACCCGTCATTGGCAAAGGCTTGCGCTATTGCCAAACCTATACCACTGGTCGAGCCAGTTACGATTACTGTCCGATGCATGCGTTCCCCTTTTTACCCAACGTTGCAACGCTTTACATCAGGTTATGCTTAAACCGGGGGAACTGGCAATCTTATTTGACATGAGGGCGAACACGCGATCACTTGACATTACGGGCTGCACATATTGTTTTGCGCGACATTGAATTCCGGGAGGCATGAATGGGCGGCTATATTCTCGCCATCGACCAAGGCACGACATCCACACGCGCCATTGTTTTCGATGGCTCCATGCAGGTGGCAGGCACGGGACAAAAGGAGTTCCGCCAGATTTTTCCAGACTCAGGTTGGGTGGAGCATGATCCGGAGGAAATTTGGGAAAGTGTTGTCTGGTCCATCAAACAGGCACTCGAGAAAGCCAAGCTGAAAGCCTCCGACATCGCCGCCATCGGTATTACCAACCAGCGCGAAACCACGCTGCTGTGGGAACGCGACACCGGCAAGCCACTGCACAATGCCATCGTCTGGCAGGATCGTCGCACCGCCAAGCTTTGCGAGAAGCTTAAAAAAGAAGGTCACGAAAAGGTCTTCGTCAAGAAAACCGGCCTGCTGCTCGACCCCTATTTTTCCGGCACTAAGCTTTCCTGGCTGTTGTCCAAGATAAAGGGCGCGCGCAAGCGGGCTGAGAAGGGCGAGCTTTGCTTTGGCACGGTCGATACGTTCCTCATCTGGCGGCTGACCGGTGGGAAATCCTTTGTAACGGATGCCACCAACGCATCACGCACGCTGATGTTCAACATCGAGAAGAACGTGTGGGACAAGCAGCTTCTCGAAATTCTCGACGTGCCGCCATCGGTTTTGCCTGAGGTGCTGGATTGCGCCGCCGAATTCGGCGTGGCCGATGAAGAACTGTTCGGCGCGCCTATCCCCATTCTCGGCGTCGCGGGAGACCAGCACGCTGCCGTCATCGGGCAGGCCTGTTTCGAACCCGGAATGCTGAAATCCACCTACGGCACCGGCTGCTTTGCACTTCTCAACACCGGCAAAGACATGGTTCGCTCCAAAAACCGACTGTTGACGACTATCGCCTATCGTCTTGATGGTAAGACAACCTATGCGCTGGAAGGCTCGATCTTCGTGGCCGGTGCCGCCGTTCAATGGCTGCGCGATGGGTTGAAGGTCATCGGCTCCGCTTCGGAAACCGGTGCTTTGGCCGAAAAGGCCGACCCCGCGCAGGATGTCTATCTGGTCCCGGCCTTCGTTGGCCTTGGTGCGCCCTGGTGGGATGCAGATGCACGCGGTGCGATGTTCGGGTTGACGCGCGGCACGGGTCCCGCGGAGTTTGCGCGTGCTGCTCTCGAAGCCGTCTGCTACCAAACCGGCGATTTGCTGGATGCCATGCACAAGGACTGGAAAAACGCCAATGGCGACACGGTTCTGCGTGTCGATGGCGGCATGGTCGCATCCGACTGGACGATGCAGCGTCTCTCCGACCTCATCGACGCACCCGTGGACCGTCCGGTTATCCTCGAAACCACTGCACTCGGTGCGGCTTGGCTTGCGGGCAGCAAGGCGGGTGTGTGGCCGGATATGAAGGCGTTTTCGGACGCGTGGTCGCGTGACCAGCGCTTCGAGCCAAAAATGGATGACGAAACCCGTGACCGTAAGATCAAAGGCTGGCGAAATGCCGTGCAGAGGACATTGAGTAAAGTCTGACGCCAGCCCGGGCCATGGTGATCTCGCAGGTTCTGCGAGATCACGACATCACAATTGTCTATGCCTTGTCAGGCAACACCATTTCTTAATGGGTTGCGCCTTAAATTCGGCAATTGAATTAAAATTGCAGGAATGTCGGTTTGCGTTCGGGCGACGCTGCAAATTATGGGCTGGTAAACCGGGGATGTTGGGTAGATTTTCTGCGCTGGTGACGGATCATTTACGCGCAATGCAGATCAGCAGGCCGTTATTGCCGCCCTCTCTTTTTCTCGCGGTGCAAAATGTCAAACGCAGCCGATAACATCTTCGGACATCGTCGAGCATTTTACAGCGGCTTGATCGGGCTCGCGGACATTGTCTTTGTCTTGTGGCAGAGACGACTGTGGGTTTTAGTCGTTACCGTGCTGTGTGCGGCACTGCCCTATGCGGGTTCGTTTTTGATCCCCAACTACTACTTCGTCTACACGCAAATTCTTCTGGATCCTGACGGGAATCGTGTTTTTACGTCCGATTTACGCAAGGTGGAGGAGCAACCGGCTGTCGATGGGTATGTGCTGAGCCAACAGGCGGTTATTGTTTCAGATCTCGTGCTGCGACGGGTGGTGGAGAGCGAGAGGCTTTATGATGATCCCGACTTTGGTGCCGCGGCACCTCACTATCCGGACCAACCGCGCAGGACGACGCTCGCCATCGAGAAACTGCGGGATGCGGTAAAACTGAAGCGCGTTGGCGACAGCTATATTATTGAAGTCAAAGTCACCGACACACAGCCTGAACGCGCCACCCGGATAACAAGCCAGATTGCCGACAGTTACTTTCAGGTGCAGCAGAAAAGCTCCGCAGACATGTTTCGCCGGACTGGCAACAGTTTGGCGACTCAGCTGGATAATCTGAGGGTAGCAGTTGAAAATGCCGATCGTGCAGTCAATGCGTATCGATCTGAGCACAACATCACTATTCTTAATGGCCAGTCAGATACGGCAGGTCAAATCACTGCGCTCAACAGCCAAATCTCACAATTGGCAGATCAGATATCCGAGCAGCAGACGATTGCAGCCGAGTTAAACAAGGCAAGGACTAATCTCGACTACCAACCTGCTGTGCCGGATGCGAACCTCACGCGAGCGATTGTTCAATTGCGCGCCCGTTACAACGAAAGCAGAGAAGAGCAAAATGTGCTCGCAACCTCTGTCGGTACGCGACACCCCAGTTTTTTGAAGGCGGCAGAGCGCAGCCGGGCCATTGCGGAAATCCTGAATGGAGAGTTGCGCAACAACGCGCAGGCCGCTGCGCAGAACGTGCTGAAGCTCAAGAACCAGAACACCATTATTTCCGCCCAACTGAATCGGCTGAAAAGCGATCTGAACGAGAACAACACAACGATGGTGACGATGCGGGAGCTTGAGCGAAAGCTTGCCTCCGAGCGTGCCGTCTATGAGGAGTTCCTGTTAAGAACGCGCCAGCTTTCCGAACAGGCGGGTTTGACGCAGGAGCAACCACAGGTCATCGGCCCAGCCTCGCATCCGCTGCGGAGAGCAGGTCCACCGCGTAACATGATGGCCTTTATTGGCGGGCTGACCGGTCTGATACTGGTTATGGCCGTGGTGATTTTAAGAGCCGATCTCCTTTCCGCAGCGGCGAGAAAGGGGATGGCAGCATGAGCAGCGTTGCCCACCCACCATCCAACGCCCTTCAGCAACCGACCGCCTTGAAGACCGGGTTCAATGGTGCTGTACCATGGGCAGCCTTTGTTCTCATCGTGTCACTGCCCTTCATGCAGCTGTTCACGGTCAATTTCATCTTTCCTCTCAAGATTTTTGAAATCGCAATCATATTATGGGGCTTAACGGCAGTCGCGACGCTGCGCATTCATGTCTTCGATGTCCCCGTCCTGATCTTCGGGATACTCCTGACATTCTATTGCGTGATTGCTCTTCTCGTCGATCTGAGAGTTTTGGACAATGTGGGTGATTTCTCCCATCTTGCGCGGTGGTCGCCTGAGGTCGATGGACTGACGAAATGTGCATACCTGCTGATTTGCGTACTCGGCCTCAATCTCGTGGCCTATGCGGCGTACTTCCAGCCCCGGCGTGCGATTGATCTGTGGGTCACAGGTGCGATGATCGCGGCCTGCGTCCATTTTGTGTTGTTCCTGATGTCTTTGGCCGGGATGGCGTTGCCAAACCTTCCCGGCATGCCGGACAATCCTCAAATGATCGACTTGGCAGGCATGCGCCTCTACCGAGCTGCGACGTTTCTGGAGGGCAATTACGGCGGGCCGTTTTTTGTTCTGTCGTTTCTGTTGGCCTGTCACAGACGCCACAAATGGCGTGCATATCTGCTGTTATCAGCAGCACTTTTGACGTTTTCGACCACGGCACTGCTGGGACTGACGGCGATTGGGCTGTACTGGATGCTCAAGGGCAAAGACGTGATGGCGAAGATCAAAGTTCTGTTCATCGTCATACCCTTGATGATTGTCGGTGCGCCGTTGATCGAAATCTTCGTTCTCGACAAGATATCCGATGACAGTGACACCTCGTCCTTGAGCGACCGAACCAATACGGCGCTTGAGGCCTTGGGCATGTTTCAGGACAATGTCTTCATCGGCGTTGGAATTTCTCAATATGGCTTCAACGTACCAGGGCGCATGCGCTGGGATTTTGCGCGCAACGACTATGCGGTCGATAAGGAGAAATCGATTCCCAACAATGTTTATGCCGAAACGCTGTCTGAGCTCGGTCTCGTAGGCGTGCTGTTTTTGGCAGCCTTCCTCTTTACGATTTTCCGCATTGTCAGACGTTGCTCCCATCCTCTCCTTCGAGCGGGAGCCTACGCCGTCTTTCTCTTCTGGGTATCGTCTCCGACAATTACCTTGATGTATTATTGGGCGTATCTGGGTCTGGTCTGCGGCATCGCGCGATACGAGTCTCGACCGCAGACACGTCTGCTTCAGCCCAGCAGACCTGTTCAGAGTGCCTGAAGGGGCTATTATCGAATATGCTGAAATAATGTATGTTGGTTCCTGTTCAGGGGAGAGGGGCCGCAAATGCCAGATATTGCCGAGCATGAATTGTCGATAAGCCGCATCATCGACGCGGCACCGGAGAAGGTTTTCAAGGTGTGGGCTGATCCGGAATTGCTGATCCAGTGGTGGGCACCTCTGCCGTATCAGACTTCGCAGGCCGTCATAGACCTGCGACCCGGCGGCGCTTTCAACACCACCATGCATGCGCCGACAGGTGAGGTTTACGAAAATCTCGGTGTGTTTCTCGATGTCGTCCCCAACCGTCGCCTGGTCTTTACCGATGCTTTCCGCGAGGGCTGGATTCCGGGCGGTCGTCCGTTCATGACTGGCTATGTGACCTTCGAAGATGCCGGAAGCGGAGCCACGAAATACGTGGCGCGCGCCTTGCACTGGACGGCTGAGGATAGGCGGACCCACGAGGAGATGGGTTTTGAAGAGGGCTGGAATGCCGCCGCTGACCAGATGGACGCGCTGTTGCAACGTCTTTGACGTAAGGCTGCCTCCCATCGATTTTATCGAAGGTTCATTTCCAGATTTTGGGTTTGCCTCAGCTCTGCTGTATCCCTATCTCTCAGCAAACATCATTGAGGGATTTGGCATGGAATTGGGTCTTTACACGTTCGCGGATGTCGATCCGAACGCAGCAAACGGCAAGGGGCCGGAAGGCGCGCGCCGGTTGAAAGATCTTCTGGAGGAGATCGAGCTTGCCGATCAGGTTGGGCTGGATGTCTTCGGCCTTGGTGAACATCACCGCCCGGATTACGCAATTTCCTCGCCGTCCACGGTGCTGGCCGCCGCTGCCGTGAAGACCAAAAATATCCGGTTGACGAGTGCGGTTTCGGTACTCAGCTCCGATGATCCCATTCGTGTGTTCCAGCAGTTTGCGACGGTCGATCTGCTGTCCAATGGCCGCGCTGAAATCATGGCCGGTCGCGGCTCCTTCATCGAGTCCTATCCGTTGTTTGGCTACAATCTTGAAGACTATGACGAGCTGTTCAGTGAAAAGCTGGACCTGCTGCTGGCTCTTCGCGAGAAGGAAATCGTTACGTGGTCCGGCACCAAGCATCCACCCATCAATGGGCGCGGTGTTTATCCACGCCCATTGCAGGAGCATCTGCCGGTTTGGATTGCCGTTGGTGGCACGCCGCAATCGGTGGCGCGGGCAGGGGCTATGGGGTTGCCCGTGGCACTGGCGATCATTGGTGGCGAATATAAACGCTACGCGCCGCTGTTTGATCTCTACCGCGAGGCCGCACGCCGGGCGGGTCAGGATGTTTCCAAACAGAAAACCAGCATCAACGTCCACGGCTTCATTGCCGACACCACCGACAAGGCCGCCGATCAGTTCTATGGTCCGCAGGCCGAAGTCATGAACCGCATCGGTCGGGAACGTGGCTGGGGACCGACCAACCGCGGACAGTATGATGTGGCGCGGGGTCCAGAGGGCAATCTGTTTCTGGGTGAGCCGGAGCTTGTGGCGGAAAAAATCATCAAGGCGCATGGCGTTTTCAAGAACGACCGTTTCCTGTTGCAAATGGCAATCGGGCTCATGCCACACGACCAGATCATGCGCGGTATCGAGCTTTACGGTACCAAAGTCGCCCCAATCGTCAGAAAAGAATTGACTGGCATTGCCGATAGCGCGAAAGCCACGGCCTGAAAAAAAGACGGAACGACCATGGTTATCTCCACCGAAGAAGAACTGTCAAAGCTCAAAGACATAGGCCGCATCTGCGCACTGGCAATGCAGACCATGGCTGACGCGATGGAGCCGGGCATGACCACGCTGGAGATGGATGCCATCGGTCGCAAGGTGCTGGAGGACAATGGCGCGCAATCTGCGCCGGAGTTCTGCTATCAATTTCCCGGTGCCACCTGCATCAGCGTCAATGAAGAGGTCGCCCACGGCATTCCTGGTCCCCGCATCATCAAGGCTGGCGACCTCGTCAATATCGATGTCTCTGCGGTCAAGGATGGATTTTTCGGCGATACGGGTTCGTCTTTCGCCGTTCCGCCCGTCAAGAAAGAAATCGAGCGTCTGTGCCGAGATGGCAAGCGGGCGATGTGGACCGGCCTGCAACAGATCAAAGCCGGTCGTCCATTGGCAGATATCGGCAATGCCATCGGCGCATTTGCCAAGAAGAACCGCTACACGCTGATCACCAACCTCGCCAGCCACGGCATTGGCCGCTCCTTGCATGAGGAGCCGACCGAGCTTGCGACATGGCCGGATAAGGATGAAACCCGCATCATGACCGAAGGCATGGTGTTCACGGTCGAACCCTTCCTCTCCATGGGTGCCTATTGGGCAGAAGACGGCGATGATGATCCTTGGACGCTCTACAGCGACCCCAGCGCGCCGACTGTGCAGTTCGAGCACACTGTCGTTTCCACCAAAAACGGCCCGCTCATCCTGACGCTTGTCGACTGACCCATAACCTTCGATCATCGCTTCGATCAAAATAAATCGGTTGTCGCTCGTATGCGACGCTGGAATAAGCACATCATGACATCCAATGACCATATGTCCGCAGGTCGGGCGCTCGCGCTTGGCCTTGGTGGCGCACTCGCCATGGCATCAGCCATGGGCTTCGGCCGCTTTTCCTTCACCCCGATCCTGCCGGGAATGATGGCGGATGTGCCGCTTTCGGCGGGGCAGGCCGGTGTAATTGCAGCGGGCAATTTTGCTGGTTACCTCGCAGGCGCTATTCTTGCCGCCTATTCTTGGGGCGCTGGTCGTGAGCGTCTCATCGCACTGTCGGGACTTTTGTCGACTGCCTTTCTTCTGTTTGCCATGGCGGCATTCAGCTCCGTGGAAGCGTTTACGGTCATCCGCTTTCTCTCAGGCGTCGCCAGCGCACTGACGATGATCTTCACATCGCAGATCGTCATCGGTCACGCCGCCAAAGCGGGCAAGGACCATGTGCAGGCGCTGCACTTTGGCGGGGTCGGCGCGGGTATCGCAATTTCCTCTTTGCTGGTTTTTCTCATTGGTGTCGTGTTTGATGCCGGTGTCGCCTCGTGGCGCGAGGAGTGGATTGCAGGCGGCGTGTTTACGCTGCTGTCTTTGGCATTCGTCTGGCGGATTTTGCCCGATGGTCCGCCACGCATGGCGCAGACAAAGGCCGAGCCTCCGATCCGCTGGCACATGCCATTGGCGTTGGTCACACTGGCCTACGGCCTGTTTGGTTTCGGCTACGTCATCACCGCGACATTCATCGTGACGATTGCGCGCATGGCCGCTGCCGGAGCAATGGTGGAGTTTCTGGCTTGGTTCGTCACCGGTTGCGCTGCCGCCGTCTCACTGTTCGTGTGGAAACCCGTGTTGCGTGCCGTCGGTCTGAAACGCGCCTTCGTGATCGCTCTTGCGGTCGAGGCCGTGGGCATATTGGCATCGGTTACGCTACCGCCTGTTTTCGGCGTTCTCGTGGGTGGCCTGTTTCTCGGTCTGACCTTCATGGTCATCACCGCTTACGGCTTGCAGTTGGGACGTGAATTTTCCGCAGAAAGCCCACGTCGCGCCTTCGCCTTCATGACAGCTGCCTTCGGCACGGGGCAGATTATCGGGCCACTGGTCGCAGGTTGGGTGGCACAGATGACTGGAAGCTTTACAGCCCCGACTATTCTCGCAGTCATCGTGCTCGCTTGCAGTATTTCCCTGATGGTGCCGGTGTTGAGACGGTCGCATTCATAAAATATGCGAGGGTTAACGCAGTGCGCTGTCTTACATCTTGGTAAGTTAGCGTTTGTCTCATTGCTGCGCACAAATTTCTAGCCTAGTTTCCCACCAAACTGCTTCGCCAATAATGGCTGACCTCCCAACTCGCGAGAGTTCGAAACGTGTTTCATTCCTTCTTCCCAAAACCAAAACTGTTTTTCACGTCTGCGTTTATCTGGTCATTGCTGATGATCGGTCTCTGGTATGCTGGTGCAAGAAACTGGGGCAACTCTATGGGGTTGCCAGCCTTGCCTGAAGGCCAGCAGCCTGCCATCGGCGTTTCTGTATTCTGGTCTCCGCCGTTCTTGTGGTTTTATATATATTACGCAGCTGCTGTCGGTTTGTTTGCAGCCTTCTGGTTCGTTTACAGCCCACACAGGTGGCAGAACTGGTCTGTTCTGGGTTCCGCGCTCATCGTTTTTGCGACGTATTTTTCGGTTCAGGTCAGCGTGGCAATGAACGCCTGGTATGGTCCTTATTACGACCTTATCCAGCAGGCTCTGGCAAAGACTGCGCCTGTTACGGCTGAGCAACTTTATATGGGACTTGTCGGCGTCACCGGCATTCTGTTCTTTGCGATCACCGTCGGCGTTTTAAATCTGTTTTTTGTCAGCCACTACATCTTCCGCTGGCGCACGGCGATGAACGAATTCTACATGGCAAACTGGGATCGGTTGCGCCACATCGAGGGTGCATCCCAGCGTGTTCAAGAAGACACGATGCGGTTTTCCAGCACTGTCGAGGGTCTGGGCGTCGGTCTGGTGCGGGCCATCATGACCCTGATCGCGTTTCTACCAGTCTTGTTCACATTTTCGGAGATCGTCACAGAGCTGCCGATCGTTGGCGAGATTCCTCATGCGCTGGTGTGGGCTGCCATCCTCTGGTCGCTGTTTGGTACAGGCTTTCTGGCGCTGGTGGGCATCAAGCTGCCGGGTCTCGAATTTCGCAATCAGCGTGTCGAAGCGGCCTATCGAAAAGAACTGGTTTACGGTGAGGATCATGACGACCGTGCCCAGCCGCCAACCGTTGCGGAACTTTTCGCAAACGTTCGCAAGAACTATTTCCGTCTCTATTTCCACTATATGTACTTCAACGTCGCCCGCATTTTCTACCTTCAGGCAGATAATCTCTACAGCCTCATCGTGCTTATCCCGTCGATTGCCGCGGGCAAGATTACGCTTGGTGTGTTCACGCAGATTGGTAACGTTTTCGATCAGGTGCGCGGTTCGTTCCAGTATCTCATCAATTCATGGACGACCATTGTTGAGCTGCTGTCGATCTACAAACGTCTGAAAGCCTTCGAAGCCGCTATCGATGACAAGCCGCTGCCCGAGATCGATCAGCGTTATCTGCAGCGTGAGGCAGAAGACGGCGAGTTGGCAGCCAACAAGCCGACCTGAAACAGAAAAGGGTGGCCATGTGCCACCCTTTTTTCATCCAGAGCCGGGTAGTCATCACCCCTCGGATTTCTGCACCCGTCGCGCCTCGATCATCGGCATCGCCTCGGCATAGCTCACGCAGGCGACATCTTCCTTTTTGCAGACTTCACGCAACAACCGCTCAAACGCATTCCAATAGGCTCCGCCATTCATCTTGACGAAGTGAAAGCCGAGTTGGAGGGGCACGCGTTCGCCGTCATATTGTTTGTCGAAGGCGGCGCGGAAGGCTTGGTAGGCGCGCTCCTCGAATTCGGCTGATCTCTCTCTGTTTTCGATGGCCATGGAATGGCGCACGAACAGGTTGTAGTCCATGGCAATGATGGGCCGGTTGTTTGGACCTTCCGGGATCAGCGGCAGGCCGAAATGTTCGATGCCGTCTTTCTGGATCGGCCATGCCGGACCTTTGGTGATGCTGGTCGCATCATAGACGAAACCGTGTTTCTTCTGGGCGGCAGTCAGCGCATCGCTTTGCGAGAGATAGGGCGCGCGGAAGCCGTTGATGCCCTTGACGAGGTCACGCCAGCCATGCGGCTCTTCGTCCTTCTTGCCGATCATCTGCCAAGCGTTTTCCATGGTGCTGGTAAAATTGGTGAATTCGGTATCCCATTGCTCTTCGTTCCAGTTGCCACCATCGAAATGGCCGCAGGTGTGATTGGCAATCTCGTGGCCTTCCTGTTTTGCGGCCCATATGTTGCGAAGGCGCGTTTCTACCTCATCGATGGACTGGCCGAAGCCGACATTGGAGCGACCGGCTTTCTTGCCGGGACCCTGATAGCTCTTGGCGCTCGTCTTGCGGTCCATCACCAGCGTGCAAGCGAGGAAATAGGTGAAATGAGCATTCACTTCCTTCGCCATCGCGCGGCTTCGTTCCCACAACGAATTGTCGCCCGCGCCGTCGAAGGAAACCATGACCAATTGTTTCGGCTTTTCAGCACTCTGCGCAAACACCGGCGCAGCCGTTAAAAGTGATAGGCAAAGGATAAAGAGAGAGCGCAACATTATGACCACATATTCAAAAAGATGCTGCTTATTGACCCCGCAATAAGGCGAAGCTTTGATTTCTCTAGAGGTTTCCCAACGCTGGTCACAATTCCTGAACAGCTTATTTCCCCGAGCCCACCAAAGCACGGAACATTCGCATATTAGCGCTGGCACTTTGGCGTGTTTGTTTTAAGCATATCCTCATACCGCTTCACGCTTGCGCACGACACACTCAAAGGGTCATCCATGCTTCTGCTTATTCTCTCTCTTCTGTTTTTTCTGGGCACGCATTCGCTTCGGATCGTTGCGCCAGACTTTCGCAACCGCATGATCGCGCGCATGGGCGAGGGGCCATGGAAAGGCGTCTATTCCCTGGTTTCCGTTATTGCGATTGCATTCGTTGCTTATGCGTTCGATCAGGCACGGCAAGTAACGGGCATTCTGTATTCACCGCCGATCTGGACGAGCCATATTGCGCTGACGCTGATGTTGATCGCGATGATCTGTCTCGTGGCCAGCCTTGTACCGGCTGGCCATATTGCGACCAAGACCAAACATCCGCTGATATTGGCTGTTAAAATCTGGGCGTTGGCGCATCTTCTCGCCAATGGCGAGACATCTTCCGTGCTGCTGTTCGTCTCCGTGCTTGCGTGGGGCGTGGTCATGCGGATTTCGTTGAAGCGCCGCCAAAGAGCAGGCGAGGTCGTAACCCGTCCCTTTGTTTCAGCACGCTACGACATCGTCGCCGTGGTGCTGGGCATCGTGCTGTGGGCCGCTTTCATCTGGAAGCTGCACGAATGGTTGATCGGCGTTCAGCCACTCGCAATGTAAGAAATTGAGTTTTCCCCTTACATATAAGGGAAAATAGGCTAGAAGGCCGACCAATGACCGTGGTTGGCCTTTTTGCTGGCCTCGGCAAACGGCTTTGGCATGTCCGCAGTCCGGGTGAACGGTTCCGGTGTGGGTAATGGAGAATTCGATGGCGAACGAGAATGATACCTTCATCCGCGAAGTAAACGAGCAGATCCGCTCGGAGCAGATGAGCAATTTCTGGGGACGGTACGGAATTGTCGTCATCGTTGCCGCGGTGCTGGTCATTTTCGGTGCTGCCGGTGCAGGCATCTATGAATACTGGAACAGTAACCGCGCATCCGCATCCGGCGATCAGTTCGCAGGCGCGTTGAAGCTCGCGGCTGAGGGCAAGAACGACGAAGCGCTGAAAGCGCTGGCCGATCTGGAGACAGCCGGTCACGGCTCCTATCCGGTGCTGGCAAAGTTCCGCTCCGCCACGCTTTTGGCCCAGAAGGGCGATGCCGCCGCCGCAATCGCCGCTTTCACTGCCATCGGCGATGACACATCCGCGCCGCAGGTGTTCCGCGACACGGCCAAGGTGCGCGCCGCATGGCTGCTGGTGGATACCGGCACATATGAACAGGTTTCCGCCCAGGCAGAAGTGCTGTCGAGCGAGGGTCAGGCCATGCGCAACTCGGCGCGCGAGGCACTTGGTCTTTCCGCTTACAAGGCTGGCGATTTCGTCAAGGCCAAGCAGTGGTTCCAGCAAATCATCGGTGATGCGCAGGCACCGCGCAACGTGACGAGCCGCGCCCAGATCATGCTCGATAATATTGCCGCATCCGGCAAGGCAGCGTAAGTTCGCGCCGTAGTTTCAAGTTAGGGTTTCCCCATGAGTTTCACCGTCGCCATCGTAGGGCGTCCCAACGTCGGCAAGTCCACGCTGTTCAACCGTCTGGTTGGCAAGAAACTGGCGCTCGTCGACGACACGCCGGGCGTGACCCGCGACCGCCGCCCCGGCGATGCGAAGTTGATCGATTTGCGTTTTACCATCATCGATACTGCCGGTCTGGAGCAATCCGGGCCGGAAACGCTTCAGGGTCGTATGTGGGCGCAGACGGAAGAGGCCATCGATGAGGCCGATCTCACACTGTTCGTGGTGGATGCCAAATTCGGCCTGACGCCTGCCGACAAGACGCTGGCAGAAATGCTGCGCCGTGGCGGCAAGCCGGTTGTGCTGGTCGCCAACAAGTCTGAAGCGCGTGGTTCCGACGGTGGCTTTTACGATGCCTACACGCTGGGCCTCGGTGAGCCATGCCCGATTTCTGCAGAGCATGGCCAAGGCATGATCGACCTGCGCGACGCAATCGTTGCCGCCATCGGCGAAGACGTCGCGTTCCCTAAAGAGGACGACTTTGACGAAGCGGAAACGGATGTCGTTATACGTCGTGGCGAAAATGACGAGGACGATGAAGAGGAAGAAGAACCGGTTTACGACGAGACCAAGCCGCTTCGTGTGGCGATCATCGGTCGTCCCAATGCCGGTAAATCCACGCTCATCAACCGTTATCTGGGTGAAGACCGTCTTCTGACCGGCCCGGAAGCGGGCATCACCCGCGATAGTATCTCGGTCGAATGGGACTGGCGCGGCCGTACCATCAAGATGTTCGACACCGCTGGCATGCGCCGCAAGGCTCGCGTGATTGAGAAGCTGGAAAAGCTGTCCGTTGCGGATTCGCTGCGCTCAATCCGCTTTGCCGAAACCGTCGTGATCGTGTTCGATTCCACCATTCCCTTCGAGAAGCAGGACTTGCAGCTCGTTGATCTGGTCATCCGTGAAGGCCGTGCAGCAGTGCTGGCCTTCAACAAATGGGACCTCGTGGAAGACCCGCAGGCATTTCTGGCGGACCTGCGCGAAAAGACCGAACGTCTTCTACCACAGGCGCGTGGTATTCGCGCCGTGCCGATGTCCGGCCAGTCTGGCTACGGTCTCGACCGGTTGATGCAGAGCATTGTTGACACCGACAAGATATGGAACCGCCGCATTTCCACCGCCAAGCTCAACAAATGGCTGGACGCGCAGGTTACCCAGCACCCACCACCGGCAGTTTCCGGTCGTCGCCTGCGGTTGAAATACATGACTCAGGTCAAGGCCCGCCCACCGGCCTTCATGGTTTCCTGCACGCGCCCGGAAGCCATTCCGGAATCCTATACGCGCTATCTGGTCAACAATCTGCGCAAGGACTTCGACATGCCAGGCGTGCCGATCCGTGTGCATTATCGTGGTTCGGACAATCCGTTTGAGAGCAAGGCGAAGAAGAGGCGGTGATTTCAATCGTTTCTGTGTGAGCGCGCACCATACTCAACGTCATCCTCGGGCTTGACCCGAGGATCTAACCACGTTGACTGTTGGGGTTCGTTAGATGCTCGGGACAAGCCCGAGCATGACGGCGGGAGGCTATTGACCATCCGTCGGATCGCTCGGATTTTTCTATTGATGTCGCATTAACTGTTAATTCCCAGGTAAAACACCATGCTGATCAAGCAGACCGACTATCACCGTATCTACCGGGTCATTAACAGCCTGCTGATCAACGAAAATGCTGATCCCACCACCGCCAGCATGTATTTCAGCACCTTCGGTGCCTTCATTCTGGAGCATCATTACAAGGTCAAGGCAAAGCCCAAGGGTGGGTTGGCTGCCTATAATCTCGATGGCAAACTGATCCTGTTTGCGGATCATCGCGACGATGGCCATGTGACCGGTGCTGGCGAGAATTTTCATTGTTGGGTGGAGGCGGATGGGTGGGCCATCGATTTCATGGCCCCTACATTCGCGCAGGCGGCGCGTGATCTTTCCGTGCCATCCAAGATGTTTCAAAAGTCGCTGTCATCCATGGTACCGTCCATCAATGATCTGGCGAAATCTGGCGATTTTTTCTACAAGTCCGAGCCGGAGGCTTCGGCGCGGCGCTTTGCCGATTGGCGCAAACAGGCAATGATTGGCGACTTGGCAACCATTGCGGCAGGCTGGTTCCGCAAATCTCCCAAGCAGATGCAGACTTCGATTTCTGTCAGCGACAATAAGGGGCAGTCGAGCATTATCCCGCTGTCGGGTAATTCGCTGGTCGGCAGCTGGTAATTTGGGGATGAATAAGGACGGCCAGCGTGATCCCGCGGCAGCCGCCTGACGTCAATCAGCAGCCCGACCCCGCTCTAAAGATAGCGGCGGTCGCGTCCCGACGCGTCTTGTGACAGTGTTGCCCGCTTTCGTCCACATGCCTATCTGGAAAAAGCGTCGAATTTCATGATATTTCCACCGCGGCTGCCCTTCCGGGAGCCGAACTCGGTCAGGCCACTGCTGGCAGCGGATGTGACGTTGTCCAGAAACTGCCGCGAAGCCTTTTCCCAGGAATAGGTTTTGGACAGCGCTAGTGCCGCCTCCTGGGAGCATTCAAGCGCATCCATACAGGCAGTCCGCAAGTCCGCGTTCAACGCGCCCGCCTTGGGGTGGGCACCGAGAATATCGATCGGTCCGGTCACGGGAAATGCTGCCACCGGTACGCCGCTTGCCAGCGCTTCCAGTATCGTATTGCCGAAGGTATCGGTCTTGGATGGGAAGACGAAAACGTCGGCCTGTGCATAGGCGTAGGCCAGCTCTTCACCGGTCTTGATGCCCGTGAAGTGTACGTCGGGATATTTCTCCTCAAGCTCGGCACGGGCCGGGCCATCGCCGATCACGACCTTTGAGCCGGGCAGGTTGAGGTCGAGAAACTCCGGCAGGTTCTTTTCTACGGATACGCGACCCACTGTCATGAAGATGGGGCGAGGCAAATCGAAGGGGTGGGTTAGCTTTTCACGCGGGTGAAACAAAGCGGCATCGATACCACGGCTCCAGCGTTTGAGGTTTTTGACACCGCGCGCATCCAGCTCGGTCTCAAGGCTCGGCGTTGCCACCATGCAGGCGCTGCCGCCATTGTGAAACCAACGCACGAAGGCATAGAGCCAGTTTTCGGGAATGGGAAAGCGTGCCGCGACATATTCGGGAAACCGCGTGTGGTAGCTGGTCGAAAAGCGCATGCCGTGTTTGATGCACCAGCGCCGTGCCATGAAGCCGAGCGGACCTTCGGTGGCGATATGCACGTAGGATGGCTGGCTTTTTTCGATCTCTTTCGACACGCGGCGATACCCGGCAACGGAGAGGCGAATTTCCGGGTAGGTCGGGCAGGGGATGGAGTGAAAGCTTTGCGGCGTAACCATGCAGACTTCGACGCCCATGCGTTCCAGTTCGGCATTGGTGTTTTCTATGGAGCGCACCACGCCGTTGACCTGCGGATGCCAAGCATCGGTGACAATGGTTATTTTGGTCATGATATGCCGACCTCCGCTCGCGCATTTGCGAATCCCGGTATGTGCCGGTTCTTCGCGTGTATGCGACAGGCGTGTTACAGCATCATGTCAGCCGTCTTTTCAGTGTTGAGGAAGCAGGGCTGGATCGATCAGCGCGCCGTAGTGGCCGATCACGGTTGCCGCAGCTTTGGCCGCGAAAATGGCGGCTTCTTGCGGTGCGCTGCCGGTGATCAGTTTCGACAGGAATGCACCGTTGAAACTGTCGCCTGCGCTGGTGGTATCCACCACCGACGCTGCTTTGACCGCAGGCGCGTGGCTTCTGTAGCCCCCGAAATCCAGCGTCGCACCTTTTTCGCCATCCTTGACGACGACGTTGGCGACACCAAGCCCGCGATAACGCTGGATCGTCGCCTCTATATCGGCGTCACCAAAACTACCCGCTTCATCGTCGAAGCTTGGCATAACCGTTGTCGCGGCGCGTGCACCATCGCTGATGATGCTCAGCATGGTTTGCTTGTCTGCCCACAGGCGCGGGCGGATGTTGGGGTCAAACACCACATGTTTGCCAGCGGCCTTGGCGCGGCGCAGTTCGGCTAGAAATGTATCGACAGCGGTCGGGCTGGCGAGGATCGCAAGGGTTATGCCGGAGAAGTAGATGAGATCAGCAGCTTCGATCGTGCCGCGTAGATGGTCCGGGTCGGATGCAAGCTGGCGGGCGGCGGATGTGCTGCGCCAATAGCTGAAGGTGCGCTCGCCATCTTTCAGGTTGATGAGATAGAGCCCCGGCGTGCCGCCTTTGATACGAGAGATGTTGCCGGTCTCGATGCCTGCACCTTGAATGAAAACCCGCATCTCCTCGGATAGCGGGTCATCGCCCAGTGCGGTAAAGTAATCGACGGTCCAATGGGCAGGCAGGCAGGCGCGGGCATACCAGGCGGTGTTGAGCGTATCGCCAGCGAAGCCCTTGCGCAGCAGGCCATCACCCGCCTGCGAAAGCTCCACCATGCATTCGCCGATTGAAAGAAACCGTCCACCCATTGCATTGCCTCCCATATAAGCGCTTCGGCTTACGACGCTTTGGCGGGTGCTGACAAGTGCAAGTCATCATATGAGTGACGTTGCAAACAAATGGAACGTGATTGCCGTTTACGAATTGAAGTGGGCTTTATATGCTCTGCACAAATTCACTGGAGATTGCCTATGTCGGACCCCAATGCCTCCACCGCGAACGCCGCAGAACATGCAGACGACTGGTGGAGGGGGGCGGTAATCTATCAGGTCTATCCACGATCTTTTCAGGATACGACCGGTGATGGTTACGGCGATCTTCCCGGCATCACCAAACATCTACCCTACATCTCCTCGCTCGGCGTAGACGGCATCTGGCTCTCGCCGTTCTTCACGTCACCCATGGCGGATATGGGCTATGACGTATCTGACTATTGCAATGTCGATCCGCTGTTCGGGACATTGGATGATTTCGACACGTTGATTGCGGAGGCGCATCGGCTGGGGCTGAAGATCATCATCGATCAGGTCATCTCCCACACCTCTGACCAGCATCCGTGGTTCAAGGACAGTCGCGCAAGCCGCACGAACCCGAAAGCCGACTGGTATGTCTGGGCAGACCCGAAGCCGGATGGTACGGCACCCACCAATTGGCTGTCCGTGTTCGGCGGCCCGGCCTGGGAATGGGACGGCGTGCGCAAGCAATATTACATGCACAATTTTCTCGCTTCGCAACCGGACCTGAATTTCCACAATGTCGAGGTTCAGGATGCGTTGCTGGAAACCGTCCGGTTCTGGCTGGAGCGGGGCGTTGATGGCTTCCGGCTGGATACGGTGAACTATTATTTCCATGACAAGCTGTTGCGGGACAACCCGCCGCACGCGCCCGATAGCGATGATGCCGGTCTGGATGCGCCTGATGTCAATCCATACGGCATGCAGAGCCACATCCACGACAAGACCCAGGTCGAAAACATCGCGTTCCTCAAACGCTTCCGAGAGTTGCTCGATCAATATGAGGGCCGCATGACCGTGGGCGAAGTGGGTGATGGTGCCCGCTCGCTGAAAACCGTCGCGTCCTATACGGCCGATGGCGACAAGCTCAACATGTGCTACACATTCGACCTTCTGGGCGGTGAGTTTTCCGCAAGCCATATTCGTGGCGCGGTTAGCGGATTTCAGAAAGCCGTCACGGATGGCTGGGTCTGCTGGGCTTTCTCCAACCATGATGTCATCCGCCATCTCAGCCGCTTTGCCGAAAACAGCGAAGAGCAGACGCGCGTGGCCAAGCTGGCTTTCAGCGTGCTGGCGACGTTGCGGGGCTCCATTTGCCTCTATCAGGGCGAGGAGCTGGCTCTGACGGAGGCGGAGCTTGCTTTCGAGGACCTGCGCGATCCCTATGGCATTCGCTTCTGGCCTGCCTTCAAGGGGCGCGACGGATGCCGTACGCCAATGGTCTGGGAGACGGGAAATCCCAGCGCCGGTTTTACGACAGCAGAAAAACCATGGCTGCCGGTGCCTTACGCCCACGCCATGCTGGCGGCGGACGGGCAGGAGCGCAAGCCGGACTCGGTGCTGAACCACTACAAAGCCGTTCTGGCATTCCGCAAAAACCATGCGGCGCTGCGCGATGGCGACATGGTGTTTCTGGATACGCAGCAGGACCTTCTGGCGTTCACGCGCAACAGGGGTAGCGAACGCCTGTTGTTTGTTTTCAACCTGACGCGCGAGCCGGCGGAGTTTCTGATCCCTGCCGATCTGAAAATTCAGGAAGTGCTGACCATGCCGGGCTTTCAGCCGCTGATCGATGGCGGCACCGTGAAGCTGGATGGGCTGGATGTATTCTGCGGTCGGATTGGATAGCTTTCGAGGGCGCGCTGTCTTTACAGTGCGCTCACAAAATCCCTTTTGTCATCTCGGGATCGAGGCTGAGGACGAAGCGCCACATGAGCCCTTTGTCGAACTGATCTTCACGGCACATCATCCAGCTCAGAGCCTGCGGTGATGACCAGCCCTTTTTGTAGGGGCGTGCGGAGGTGAGCGCATCGAAGACATCACAGATGGTGCTCATGCGCACCTCGGGACTGATGGCATCAGCCATCAGCCGGTCGGGATAACCCTTGCCATCCAGCCGCTCATGATGCGAACGGCAAATGTCGAGAACGAGTTTGGGCATGTTGAGATTTGAAGATAACAGCTCGTAACCAAGGCCGGGATGCTGTTCCACGACGTTGCGTTCCGCCGCGTTCAGTGGTCCCTGCTTTTGAAGAATCTGCTTTGGAATGGAAAGCTTGCCGATATCATGCAGCATTCCCGCCATGCACAGATGCTGAACGGTTTCGTCATCCATCTGCATGGATCGACCGAAGTGGAGGAGAAGTGCTGCGACGGAAAGCGAGTGCACGAAGGTGGCGTTATCGCGAGATCGCAAACGCGACATGCCGATATAGAGCGATGGGTTTTCTTCCATCGTGCGCGCAACGTCATTGACCAACGGCGTGAAAGACTCGACCGTGACGACGCGACCGTCGAAAATGTCGCCGATCAGAGATCTGGCTTCAGCGGCATGGCCCTGAATTTTCGCAGCGGTTTCGAACTTATCCTGCCGGGTCGCACTCGCGATGTTTTTTGCGGCAGGATGCAGAGGCGACCCCGATGCATGTCGTCCCAGAGCGGTGTTGATGAAAACACCACTGATATTGCTGTTGACGATGAGATCGATCTCGTGACCGGAGCGGATAGTAAAACGCCTGCCCAGTGTCGAACTGTCCTGCCACACACCTTCGATGGCCTCAACGAACATGCCGACTTTAAGTTGCGATTTATCGATCTTAGTTACAGCCACAGATTGCCTCGATAGCTATGCTCCATCCTCGGAACTCGTTATCTATCGTAACTGTCTTAATTTAATATGAGTTTATTGTTTATACTGCTTCACTTACGCATTTCGACTTGAGGTAATGAGTTCAAACCGGTCGACATCTACCATTCCCATGTCTGAAATCTTCAAGTGTGGAATGACCGGTAGTGGCAGGAAGGCGACCTGCAGGAAGGGTTCTTCCAGCGTCGTGCCGAGTGCGTAGGCGGCCTTGCGCAGCTCGTGCAGCGTATCGCGCACGATTTCATAGGGTTCGAGGCTCATCAGACCAGCCACGGGCAGGGCAATTTCGCCTGTGACCTTGCCGTCTTCCACGACCACGAAGCCACCTTTGATATCGCCAAGGCGATTGGCAGCCTGTGCCATATCATCCTCGCTGACGCCGACGACGCAGATGTTGTGGCTGTCATGCCCCACAGTCGAGGCGATCGCACCCTTCTTCAGGCCGAAGCCCTGTACGAAGCCGTTGGCGTGGTTGCCATTTTTGCCATGGCGCTCGATGACCGCAACCTTGATGATGTCGTTGTCCAGATCTAGGCTCGTCTGATTGCCATCTGATGGAAGTTTGTAGCGGCGGTGTTCAGTGATGATCTTGCCGGGCATCACGCCGATGACAGGCGTTTCACCTTCGGTTACGGGAACACCGAAATGTGAGGCCAGAACCGGACGCGCCTTGACGCTATCGAGACCCACCGGTGCGATGGGTTTGCGGGTGGCGAAAAGCTCCTTCGTGACCCTGCGTCCTGCGGAGAACACCATGCTGGCCTTGCAGTTCTGCAACGTATCGATGACAACAAGATCGGCGCGCCAGCCGGGAGCAACCAGTCCGCGGTCGCGCAATCCAAAGGCTTTGGCTGCGGAAATCGATGCTGCGCGGTAGATGGCCAGTGGTTCGACGCCGGCTCCGATGGCAGTGCGGATCATGTAGTCCAGATGACCCTGCTCGGCGATATCAAGCGGATTGCGATCATCCGTGCACAGAGCGAGGTAGGGCGACAGACGTTCGGTGATGATTGGCATCAGGGAATGCAGGTCCTTGGAAACGGAGCCTTCGCGCACCAGAATGTGCATGCCCTTGCGGAT
The DNA here is from genome assembly GCF_002915175.1 of Agrobacterium rosae. Taxonomy (GTDB): domain Bacteria; phylum Pseudomonadota; class Alphaproteobacteria; order Rhizobiales; family Rhizobiaceae; genus Agrobacterium; species Agrobacterium rosae. The sequence continues at coordinate 510,526 of NZ_NXEJ01000002.1, forward strand.
TTTCTCCAGCGCTTCCTCGGCGGTCGTGCATTCATGCTCGGTGCGGATGCCAGCGGACAGGTAGCCATTGAGGGCCGTGCCCGACAGAAGCGGCGCATGACCATCGATGTGCTCGCCCTGAAAGGCTTCGAGCTTGGCCATGCAGATCGGGTCTTTCTGGATGACGCCCGGGAAATTCATGAACTCGGCAAGGCCGATGACTTTTGGGTGGCCGCGAAACGGCAGCAGCTTTTCAATCGGCAGATCGGCCCCGGATGTTTCGAGATGCGTTGCGGGAACGCAGGAGGACAGCTGAACACGGATGTCCATGATGGTTTCCAGCGAGGAATCCAGAAAGAACTGGATACCTTCAGCGCCCAGCACATTGGCAATTTCGTGCGGATCGCAGATCGCCGTCGTGACGCCATAGGGCAGGACGCAACGGTCGAATTCATGCGGTGTGACAAGGGAGGATTCGATATGCAGATGCGTGTCGATGAAGCCAGGAACCACGATCTTGCCAGTGATATCGATGACCTCGACACCCTCATAGCTCTCGCAGGTGCCGATGATGGTATCGCCGCAGATCGCGATATCGGAGGCGATGAGCTCTCCCGTGACCAGATCGAAGAAGCGTCCGCCTCTCAGCACGATGTCGGCCTTCTCGCGGCCCGTTCCCTGGTCGATCTTGCGTTCGAGTATCGAAGCCACGCTGCACCTCATTTTCGATTCTGCTGTTGAAACAGAGTAAGCCAGACGAGCGGATCGCTTGTCCAGCACGTAAAACAAAACCGGGCGCGAAGGTCGCGCCCGGTCATATCAATCATATCAGCAATGATTACTCGGCAGAAACGATCTTTCCGCCTTCCCACTTGTAGAGCGAGAAAGCCTGCGAGGTCAGATCGCCGGTTTCGCCGTAGGTCAGCTTGCCGATGGCCGTTGCCACGGGTTCGCCTGCCTTGAGGACCTTTGCAACGGCTTCCGAGTCTTCGGCGCTACCGGCTTTTTCGATACCGGCTTTCAGCACCTCAACGGCGGCATAGGCGTTCAACGTGAAGGCTTCTGCTGGAATGTTGGCGGCAGTCAGGGCGTCCGCTGCTGCCTTGGAGTCCGCGCTCTTGGTTGCGTCTGCCGCGTTGGTGAAGATGGTGCCAGCTGCTGCATTGCCGCCGATGCTCCAGAATTCGGAGTTGGACAGGCCGTCGCCGCCGATGACGGTTGCCTTGGCACCGACATCGTTCAACTGGCGAACCAGAAGACCCGCTTCAGGGTGGTAGCCGCCGAAATAGATGACGTCGACATTTTCAGACTTGAGGCGGGTCGTCAGCGCGCTGAGATCCTTGTCGCCTGCGGTCAGTGCGTCATAAAACACTTCGGTTACGCCGCCAGCGTTCAGCGTCTTCTTGAACGAGTCAGCCAGGCCTTTGCCGTAAGCACCCTTGTCGTGAATGATGGCGATGCGGCGATCTTTCAGCTGTGCAAGCACCAGCTTGCCAGCCACTTCCGCCTGCTGGTCATCACGACCGCAAGTGCGCAGCACGTTCCACAATTCGCGGTTCGTCAGGTCTGGTGCGGTTGCCGTCGGCGTTACCATCAGGACGCCGTTTTCAGCGAAAACGTCGGATGCGGGAATGGCAACGCCTGACGTCACAGGTCCGACGACGAAACGAATGCCTTCTGCAACCAGCTGGTTGGCGGCCGATACGCCCTGCTTGGGCTCGCCACCATCATCGGCCAGCTTCAGAACAACCTGTTCACCCAGAATACCGCCATTCTTGTTGATGACGTCGACAGCCGCCTGTGCACCGTTCTTCACCTGCGCGCCGTAGGCCGCAACCGGACCGGTCAGCGGCGCGATAAGGCCGATGACGATCTCTGCATGGGCCAGCGGTGCAAAGGCGACAGAGGCGGCGAGCGTGAGGCCCGTTAAAATCTTGATGTTCATTTCAGTCTCTCCTTGGGTTGGGTCGTATCCCCGAATGTATCGTCGCGGCCGGGCGCGCTTGAAGCAGCGCAAATCCGCCGGTCTGCCCGACGACAAGGTGTCGTTTCATGTTTGATTTCCGACGTCCTGCTCCGGTTCATACTCGCCAGAATCAATTGCGCAAGCCATCTTTGATCCAAAGCCGGCTCACCAGCGTAAATCATCTGTGATGGCCGCGCGCAGCCTGTTCTCACGTCGCCTAAATCCTTTGCGGCATCTGGCTTTTCGCGGCGTGCAGGAGGATAGTACCGTCATGACATCGCCAGACGAAGAGTTCCTGAGCAACCTGCCGGTTTTCCTGCATTTCGAGGATGTGGCTGACCCGATGCTGTACCGCGCCTTGCCGGAGGGCTGGGCGCTTGCGTTGGCCGATATCATCGATTCCACCGGTGCCATCGAGGCCGGGCGCTACAAGGCCGTCAACATGGCAGGTGCTGGCGTCATATCCGGCATTCTCAACGCACTCGACCGGCACGATTTGCCCTTCGTCTTCGGTGGCGATGGTGCAGCGGTCGCCGTTCCTCCCACTCAGATCGAGGCCGCGCGGGAGGCTTTATCGAAGGTCCAGAGCTGGGTGGCGGATGATATCGGACTGACGCTCAGGGCGGCCATCGTCCCGCTCTCTGTCATTCGCGACCACGGTTTCGATGTGCGCGTCGCGCGGTTCCAGGCCAGTGACGATGTGTCCTATGCCATGTTTACCGGTGGCGGCAACAATTGGGCCGATGAGCAGATGAAGCAGGGGCGTTACCTTGTGGACGCTGCTGCCCACGGCTCTCGCCCTGACCTTACGGGCCTTTCCTGCCGCTGGAACCCTATCGAGGCGACCCATGGTAAGGTGATCTCGATCATTGCGGTGCCAGGCCCCAAAGATGATGCAGCCGCTTTTCGAGATATTGTTTCGGAGATCGTGGCGCTTGCCAATGAGGATGGTCGCGGCGGCCATCCCGTTCCAGTCGATGGTCCTCCGCTCGGTTTCATTCGAGAAGGATTGGTTCTGGAAGCGCGGGCTCTATCCGCCTATCGGGACAGGATATCGCAAATACGCAAGGGCGCGTGGGTGCTGTTCCAGACGGTCCTCATCTCGGTGCTTTACTGGCTTCGCAAGCCCGCCGGTCGGTTCGATCCGGTTCAGTACAAGCGATCGGTTGCCAGCAACACCGATTTCCGCAAGTTCGATGACGGGCTGAAGATGACGGTGGATGTCGATCCTGATCGTTTGAAGAAAATCAAGGCCAGACTGGAAGGAGCCGCACGAGAGGGCGTGTGCTATTACGGCTTGCACGAACAGGATACGGCATTGATGACCTGCATCGTGCCATCTCCTCTGTCAAAAGATCACATGCATTTCGTCGACGGCGGGGAGGGTGGTTATGCTCGAGCAGCGACCAGCCTCAAAGCACAGATGCAACCAACGGCTTGACAACGAAAAGCGCCATGTGTCGGGAAAACAAATGGCGCTCTGTAGCTCTACATCCAAGCGCGCGCAGCTTTAATGAAGCTGATCCAGGCCTGATGTTGGCGCTATCATTCAAGCAGCGGTTTTAGCGGCACCTGCCGGCGCACAGTAAATACCTTCAAGCGTGGCCAGAATTTTTTTGACCGATTCCGATGTGCTGGAATAGTAAATGGTCTGGGCATCACGGCGTGTCTTGACCAGACGCTGCGCGCGAAGTTTGGACAGGTGCTGGGAAAGGGCGGACTGGCTGAGGCCAACCTGTGTGGCGAGCACGCCGACCGGCACTTCACCTTCAACCAGGCTGCAAAGGATCATGAGCCGTTTTGGATTTGCCATTGCGGAGAGAAGACCAGCTGCGGCGGTGGACTGTTCTGAAAGCGATTCTGTATTCATATTCTTACTTCTCCTGAGTGAAGCCCGACCCGGACTGTCTCAATGGCAAATCGAAATCTTATATGAGCCAAGTGTACCAATTTGATAAGATCGTTGTATATACCTAAATCTAGGGTACAGACTACTCTTTATTAGCAATAAATAACATTCTTATGTTTCTGTCTGTGTTTTAAGGAAAATAGTCGAAAATTCTTTATTAACGGGAGCTAACGAAATTTCGCTAGAATTTTTTGTCGATAATTTTCCGATATGGGTATTTCATACTCAAGTCGTGAGACGGAAAATGCGGCCACGTGATTTTAGGCCCTTCGCGCCGTTCCCCTAAATTTCGCACTATGTTGGGCGAATTGGGAAGGCAGTCTTACAGATTTTTGCCCATCAAAATCATATGTGACAATCTGCCGTTGTGGCGGATTGGTGGACAGATCCGACCTTATCAAGGTTTACGGCTGCGATTCCACTCGCAGCCGCTCCTGCTATTTTCGCCTGTGGCGTGTCAAACCGCGAACCACGTCGTCTGCGGAAACCGTGCCGACAACGGAGCCATTGTCGACAATGCCGATGGCCCCGGGCTGCTTTGCAAGTGCATCCAGAATGTCGACCAATGGCGAGCTGGGTCGCGCGGTGCCTGAGACAGACAGCCCGGCGTTTTCGGCCGTCACGCCCGGGCGCATCACGTCTGCTGCCGTCAGCATGGTGATGGGGTTCATGTTCTGCACAAAATCCGCCACATATTGATTGGACGGATTTTTCACGATCTCCTGCGGCGTTCCGCACTGGATGATGTGTCCGCCATCCATCATCGCAATCCGGTTGCCGATCCGGAATGCTTCATCGAGATCGTGGCTGACGAACAGGATCGTCTTTTTCAGGCGGCTCTGGAATTCCAGAAGCTCATCCTGAAGGCGGCTGCGGATGAGGGGATCGAGCGCGGAGAACGGCTCATCCATCAGCAAGATAGGTGCGCCGGTGGCGAAGGCTCTGGCCAGACCGACACGCTGCTGCATGCCGCCCGAGAGTTCACCGACTTTGCGGGTAGCCCAATCCGAGAGATTGACGAGTTCCAGCTGTTCAGCCACGCGCTTCTTGCGCTCGGCATCGGGCATTCCTGAAAGTTCGAGACCGAACCCGACATTGTCAGCCACATTGCGCCATGGCAGCAATCCGAATTGTTGGAACACCATAGAGACGGTGTGGGTACGAAGATCCCGCAGTGTCTTTGCCGAGGTTTTGTACGGATCGATATAACCCGACGTCGTTTTGACGCTGACATTTCCACGCACGACCGGCGCAAGGCGGTTGACCGCACGCAAAAGCGTCGATTTCCCCGAACCGGAAAGCCCCATCAAAACGAGGATTTCCCCTTCTTTCACCGTCAGCGAGGCACTTGCTACGCCCAGCACAAGGCCGGTTTCCGTATTGATTTCTGCTCTGGTTCTGCCGGCATCTATCAGTGGGAGTGCAGGGGTGGGATTGCTGCCGAAGACGATATCGACGTTTTCAAATATGATTGCGTCACTCATCCCTCATCCTCCGAGCCAGGTAAGCGGAAAAGACGGTCGAGGATGATCGCCACGATGACGATGCAAAGCCCGGCCTCGAAGCCCATGGCGATATTGACGGTGTTCAATGCCCGTACCACCGGCACGCCAAGGCCATTCGCACCGACCAGTGCCGAAATGACCACCATCGATAGAGACAGCATGATCGTCTGTGTCAGCCCGGCCATGATCTGTGGTGTGGCGAAAGGCAATTCGACTTTTCGCAGCACCTGAGATGGTGTTGCACCGAATGCAACGGCCGCTTCAACGAGGGCAGGCGGGGTGGAAATGATGCCAAGGCGCGTCAGGCGGATCGGTGCCGGCAGGGCAAAGATGACCGTTGCAATCAACCCCGGCACCATGCCCAAGCCGAACAGCACGAGTGCCGGAATGAGGTAGACGAATGTCGGGATCGTCTGCATCAAATCCAGCGCTGGCCGCATGAAGGCGTAAACCCATTTGCGCCGTGCCGCGAGAATGCCGAGCGGAACACCGACGGCCATGCAGACCGCGCTGGCGGCGAGAACGAGTGCCAGAGTTTCCGTCGTCGCCTTCCAGTAACCGAGGTTGATGATGAGCAGCAGGCCGAGTGCCGTAAACAACGGCATGCCGATGGACCGGCGCAGCCACGCCGAAAGCCCTGTCAGCAGGGCGACGATGATGAGCGGATGCGGTGCTTGTAAAACATAGAGAACAGCGTCGATGACGCTTTCGAAAATAAAGGATAGCCAATCAAAGAAAAAAGAAAGATTTCCGGTCAACCAGTCGACAGCCTCCTTGGCATAACGACCGATCGGTAAACGATTTTGAGAAGCGCTGAGCCATTCCACGGTAAGAGCAAACCTTTCGTGAACGGAGTCGTGATCGTCTTCCGACCGCTGATCGGGTCGGAAGACGGGTTCAATGCAGAGACGTCAACGGCTAGAGGCCGATATTCTTCTTTGCAGCGGCCAGCGCATCCTCGCTGCCGTCTTTGGTCTTGACGCCTGCAAGCCATGGCTCGATTGCCGCTGGATTTGCCTTCAACCATTCGGTGGCTGCGGCTTCACCCTCGGTGCCGTCATTGAGGATTTTGCCCATGATCTCATTTTCCATAGGCAGCGTGAATTGCAGGTTTTTGAGGAGGGTGCCGACATTCGGGCATTCCTGCAAATAGCCTGCGCGGACGTTGGTGTAGATCGTTGCACCGCCGAGATTCGGGCCGAAGACGTCATCACCACCGGTTAGATAGGTCAGTTTGAAATTGGAGTTCATCGGGTGGGGTTCCCAGCCGAGGAAGACGATGGGATCGCCGGATTTTTCAGCGCGCGCAACCTGTGCCAGCATGCCCTGTTCGGAGGATTCCACGACCTGGAAGTCTTTCAGGCCGAATGTGCCTTTTTCGACCATTCCCAGAATCAGGCGGTTGCCGTCATTGCCCGGCTCGATACCGTAAATCTTGCCGCTCAGTTTGTCGCTTTGGGCCGCAATATCCTTGAAATCCTTGATGCCCAGTTCGGCACCCTTGGCGTTGGTCGCCAGTGTATATTTCGCGCCAGTCAGGTTTTCGCGCACCGTTTCCACGGATTTGTCGTCGCGGTAGGCTTTGATATCGCCTTCCATTGTCGGCATCCAATTGCCGAGGAAAACGTCGATATCCTTGTTTTTCAGGGAGGTGTAAGTGACGGGAACCGACAGGATTTTCACATCCGTCTGGTAGCCCAGGCTTTTCAAAATGACGGAAGCGGTGGCCGTGGTGGCCGTAATATCGGTCCAGCCGACATCGGAGAAGCGGACCGTTCCGCAACTGGCTGGTTCTGCGGCAGCGGCGGCATTGGTGAAGAGGGCCATTGCAGAAACTGCTGCGGCAAGGGCCAGACAGCGGTGATTTTTTGCAAGCATTGCTTACTCCCTGTTTTTTTAAGTTCCCTAACCATTATCAATATCTTCGACGCACAATCAACTCATGCGCATTTGCGTGGATTGTGGTGCGGTTTGCGACACGGATCATAAAGTTTGTGCAGTGCACTACGAATGCGCGAATTGCGAAAGCTGTGTTTTTCGTCGTTCCGCTCTTGCCCTCGGCACCGCCCACCCTGCAAAAGGCCTGCAACACGCGACCCGGAGGGCATGATGGCCAAGCTCTATTTCAATTATGCGGCAATGAATGCCGGCAAATCCACCATGCTGTTGCAGGCGTCCTATAATTACCACGAGCGCGGCATGCGCACACTCATCTTTACCGCCGCCTTCGATAGTCGCGCCGGTGTCGGCAAGGTTGCGTCCCGCATAGGCCTGTCGTCGGATGCGCTGGTGTTCGATGACACGACGGATATCTTCTCGGAAGTTCAGCGCCTGCACGCCGAAGAGCCGGTCGCCTGCGTTTTCATTGATGAAGCCAATTTCCTGTCGGAGCATCACGTCTGGCAACTGGCCAGTATTGCCGATAACCTGGGTATTCCGGTCATGGCCTATGGTTTGCGCACGGATTTTCAGGGCAAGCTTTTCCCCGCATCCAAGGAACTGCTGGCCATTGCCGATGAGCTGCGCGAAATCCGCACCATTTGCCACTGCGGACGCAAGGCCTCCATGGTCGCCCGTTTCGATTCAGAGGGTAAAGTCGTCAAGGAAGGTGCGCAGATCGATGTCGGTGGCAATGAAAAATATGTGTCCTTCTGCCGCCGCCATTGGGTTGAGGCTGTGAACGGCTGAAGCAAATCGACCGTTTTGCTTTGAATAGGGGCAAGTCATCGAAAAAGGCGCGCGAGAGACGGGGCGCAGAAATCAGCCAAACCAGACTTTGAATGCCACTGCATTACATCTCTCGCATTGAGAAAAGGTCGCGCATATTTATATGGGTGGCCTTTTGCCATAAATCGATTCGGGAGACGATGTTTCATGGCGAGATTGCCGTCTTTTGACAGTGAAATAGAGCAGGCAAGAGCCGACGCGATTGCTGTGCAGGATTTGTCATCGCTGATGGCTCAGACCCTGGTGGCGATACCAGAAAGTAGCTCGGAAGAAGTCTTCGCACCGCAAACCGCTCAATTTGCCGAATTGCAGATGCTGGAAGTAAAATTCCAGGATCGTATCCTGGCATTCGTCAACGGTCTTGGTGCGAGAACCGACGCTGCCTATGCCGCCTTCGACAGGGTCGATGACGTCACTCGTTCCGAGAAATTCTTCTCATTTTTCAAGCGACGGGCGGCCGTTTCCTTCAAAGTCGTGCGCGCGCGAAAGCTGGTCATTGCCGATACCTTGAAAGCAATTCTTCTGGAGGCTGCTGTCGTTCACGGCCTGCTTCAGGCCCGGAAAGAGCAGGCAACAGCGTTGCGCTCCACAGTAGAGCCAAACCTTGTTGCCAGCATGGAAACGCGCCGTGGTATTGTTTCGGACATGGATGAGGCGAGACAAAAGGACAAGGTGCTTGCCGCTTCGCTGGCCACGCTTCAGCGCAAGATCAGTGATGCGCGGGACGAGACTCGTCTGGATCAATGGAAAGCCGAGGAAGCGGAAGCCGCAACACAGCGTGAGACGGTGTTGTCGGAACGCAAGAGGCTGAACGCCCGGCACAAGGTGTTGAACCATCAGGCTATCTTGCTGGGCAATGTGATCGATTTGCTGAATGACGAAATTTCCATGCACGCGTTGCTGCTCAATAAACTCAACATCGAGGCTGAGCGGTGCATCCATCTTTATGACGCAGCGTTCGGTTCGCTGGAGCCGCTTTTGGCGGATGCGCAACCCCAGTCCTCCACCGCGCAACGGGCCGAAGCGGCCATGCCTCTTGGCATTTTCGATGAGCTTTTGACCCTGCATGGGCAGGGGATCGTTACCTTGCAGGATATCCAGACACGAAAACACCGGGCAGATGAAGCGCTTCTTCGTCGTCGTGAGCTCACCTCCGATGCGGCTGGCTGAACAAGCATTGCGGGAAATCTCGCCCTCATCCGTTGTATCGGGGACAGTGGCACCATATGTGAAAGGCAGCCTGTCCGCAGTGTGGGTCAGGCGGTCTTGTCGCGCTGGGGTGTCATACGCTGTTTACACGCGTAAGGGACGCTCCCGTCAGTGAAGTCAGGCATGGGCTCTTTTGACAATCAATCGAGATTGCGGGGGTCTATGCGCTAAGGAGAGTTGAACGATGCTCGATCCGGTTATCGCGTTTTTCAAGCGCATTTTCGCAGCGCTTGGAAGAGGTGCCTCTCTCGTGATCGCTTGGCTGTTCTGGCCTTTCCGTACCGGACATGGCTGGTACAAGAACCGCGACGGTTTCATCAAGGTTCCCATTGCCGCAGTGCTGGTGCTGTACGTTGGCCTTTATGGCTATTTCTTCTGGCAAACGCAGGTTTGGACGAACTTCAATCCAGACTATGTCAATGATTACAAATTCTCTGAACGCACATTGGGCGCAGGTCAGGAACTGCCAGCTCCGGCCCCGACCGCGGTCGCCCCTTCGGCATCCTCCACTGAACCGGCTCCCGCTGCTGCTGCTGCCGCCAAAAGCTGCCAAAGCTCTGCGATCGTCGATGTGTCTGCGGGCCTCATCGATTATAACGTCGATCAGAACGCATGGATTTCATCGATGCTGCTGTACCGGCTAGGTCTGTTCGGCATGGATTGGGATAGCACGCCGTTTCTGGATAACAAGGCGTCGTTCCAGCGGGGTGTCAACCAGGCTGTGCGCCGCACATCGGTGGAACTTGTCGACTCGCTCGGTCGCGTTCGTGGTACCTCTGGTGTCGATGGCAATCTGCAGAGCGCACGCGGCAATCTTCAGTTCGATGAATATTCCTGGTATTTCGGTCTCAACCCGTTTGGCCCGAAGACGCCGAGCCCGAGCTATTATCGTTCGGCGGCTGAAAGCCTTCGCAAATTCAACGCCAGTCTCTCGCAGTGCAATTCCGTCTTCGATGGTCGCGCAGACAACCTTATCCAGTTCATCGACCGTATCGCCAACGACATCGGCGGAACCTCAGCCATCCTGCGCGAACGTTCCGAAAACTACAATGGCGGCTGGTTCGACACCCGGGCGGATGACCGCTTCTGGTTCGCCTATGGTCAGCTTTACGGTTACTACGGTATTCTCGCTGCTGCCGGTGCCGATTTCTCGCAGGTTATCCGCGAACGCAATCTGACCAGCCTGTGGAACGACACGCTGTCGCAGACACGCGCGGCTCTGCGCATTCAGCCGATGATTATTTCCAACGGTGATGAAGGCGGATGGATCATGCCTTCGCACCTGGCGACCATGGGCTTTTATGTTCTGAGAGTGCGTTCGAACCTTGTCGAACTGAGGTCCGTGCTGGACCGCTGATTAGACCGGCTGGCACGTCGTGAGGCGGTGTCAGCCGATCAGCTTCAAGCGGATAGACTTGGCCACGAGTTGCGTGCGGTTTACGCAATCGAGTTTGCGGATCGCGTTGTTCAGATAGGCATTGATCGTGTGGTCGGAGAGCGACAGAATCTTGCCGATCTCTGCCGATGTCTTGCCTTGCGAGGTCCAGTGAATGACCTCGAGTTCCCGCTTCGTCAGCATACGCGGCGCGACCATTTCCGACCGGCGCATCTGCTCGTAAGCGTCGAAAGCATGAAGAGCGATCATACCGATTTCATTCAGCGCAACCTGAGACGGAAGGTCACATTTGCCGTCGAAACGCATCAGATGACGGTCGCCGTTCAACGAATTCGTTGGAATGATAAGGCCATTGGCAATGCCAAACTGGTTCAGCAGTTCAACGATTGGCAAAACTTCCGGCTGTCCCGTATCGAGGTCACTCAAGGACCAGGACTGCGGCATAACGGAATGCTTTATCTTCGGCAGCACCGGGCACAAACCAAGCAAACGCATCTCATCGAACTCGCGAACGAAGCGGATCGGCAGCGTTGTTTCAACGAGAGCGGTGGCAAGGAGTTGTTCTTCCGGACGCGGAACCCGCATCAAACTTGCATAGGAGTATCCGAACTCTTTTGCCACGCCCTGAACAACCTGCAGCCACCGAGGGCGGCTGTCGGCAGCCGATATCTCCTGACTCAGTATCGATTGCCGTTCGAGCGTAATCATCAGTTGTTTCGTTCATGAGGAAACTAATATGTTAACGGTGAGAAATATACCAATTCCCTGGAAATTCCACCCTTTATTTTGAGTGTGGTTCCCCATTGATGACTTTAGTTGTAGGGGTTTTGATTCAAATTGAGGTGGCGAGAATGGCGATTTCTGCTCGTTTCGCGGTTTCGATAACGGGAACCAGCGAGTTTTCTAAAATAATCGCTCAAAGTTCCGGAGAATATGGTCTTGTCGGGCCTTTTTGTTCGAAATTCATGATTAATCGAAGAATATTCAAATCTCCCATTTTTTGATCGCAACCTGTGATGCGTAGAGAGACCGTCTGCGTTCTAGGCTGTGTTTGTCACATTTCTGCAACGCAACATAAGCGCGCTAAAGGTGATATAAAAAATCATGTTTTATTAATTGACTCCAATACTCATGTTTTATAGTTCTCTGCCCACGGCGGGGCCGTAAAAATTAAGGGTATTTATCAAGCCACATTGCGACGGCACCTCGTGTTGCCGCGTGCTTTCGTGCGCTTGCATTCAGGGGGTTACGATGACGATCCGGGGTTCTCAATCCGCGTTGCTGGTCTGCACAGCCATGGCACTTGTTTCCGGCCATTCCACAGGTCATGCACAGGATGCTGACGCACAGAACGGTCCGACGGTTCTTGAGCGTATTACGATCAAGGGCAAGCGGGTGAAGGCGGGAGATGCAGCCGCCGATACACCACTCGCAAGTTCAACGAGCGCCGAAGAGATTCGCACGAAGGAAATCAGTAGCCTTAAGGATTTGGGCAAAACGACAGAACCGGGGGTTGATTTCGTCAACTCCAAACCCGGAAAACCGGGTGGCCTGTTCATTCGTGGACTTGGTGGGGCGCGTGTAACAACGCTGATCGATGGTATTCCCGTCCCGTTTTTCGAGAATTTTGCCCGTCAGGGACAGGCAACAACAACCATCAGCAACACAAATTCAAGTTTCGATTTTTCCTCCCTGTCCTCCGTCGATGTGGTGCGTGGTGCCGATTCCAGCCGAGTGGGTTCAGGTGCTCTGGGTGGCGCGCTGGTTCTGCGCACTCTGGAAGCCGATGATCTCATCAGTGATGGTAAGGATTGGGGTGGTGTTGCCAAGACCACCTACGACAGCGAGGACAGAAGCTTTGGCGGCTCGGTTGCTGTTGCAAAGAAGATCGAGAACACTTCAGTTCTATTTCAGGGTTCCTACAAGCGTGGGAACGAGGTGGATAATAAGGGTGGTGCAGATATCTATGGCACACGCCGTACCGCGCCCAATCCTGCGGACACCTACGAGAGCAACCTCATGTTCAAGATCAGGCAGGACCTTGAAGGCGGTCACCGTATCGGTTTGACGGCTGAGCGATTTTCACTGAGGACTAGAACTGACCTGAAAACGTTGCAAGGTTCCAGTGTTTCTGGCTCCACGTATCGGATTGATGATTACAATGGTTATGAAGATACCGAGCGCGATCGTGTATCTCTTGATTACCAGTATGAGGCACCGTCAAAAGACAGCTTGATCGACGCTGCTGACCTATCCTTATATTGGACTCGGCTGGATAAGGTTTCTGGTGCTGGCGATCGGTTGACCAATAACTCGCTCTATATTCGCGAAGATAGTATGAGAGACAGCCGCTTCGGCCTTGTTGGGGGCCTCGAATCCGGATTTGAACTTGGTAGCATTGACCATACGGTACGGTTTGGTGGCAACGCGTGGATTTCTGATTTTACAGATTCCGTTTATATCAACACGGGTGGATCGTCTGCGGCCTCCCAGTCTGACATGCCAGACGTTACGGGAAAAAGCCTCGGCTTTTATCTGGAAGACGAACTTGCTTTCGGCAGCAGTGGTTTCAAGCTGACCCCTGGTCTGCGGTTCGATGCCTATGATTATGATCCCGACGGCTCTGTCTCGACCAATAGCGCCTACAATACTTTTGGTCTGCCCACTGGGAACAGTGGTTCACGCTTTTCTCCGAAGCTGCTCGCGACTTACGATCTAACCCCAGAGGTTCAGCTTTTTGCCCAGTGGGCAATGGCTTATCGCGCGCCGACGGTCAACGAACTCTATCTGAACTTCTCCAACATCAGCACCGGCTATGCGGTCGTCGGCAACTCCTCCTTGAAACCTGAAACCAGCAGTGGTTTCGAAATCGGTGCCAAATATGACGCTGGCGACTTTTCGGGCAGCCTGACGTTGTTTCATAACAAGTATAAAAACTTCATTGAGCAAACCACGACAACGACCACTCTTTTCCCAGGTTTTGGCGGCATTGGTAACGGATCGCTCTTTACCTATCAAAATCGTCCAAATGTCGAAATTTCTGGAGTGGAAGCAAAGGTACGAAAAGACTTGGCGAATGGCTTCTTCACTCATGCTTCTCTCGCTTATGCGTACGGCAAGGATACTGACACCAACGAGTTTATCCGTACCGTTGCGCCGTTCAAATCAGTTGTTGGCGTTGGTTATGCACAGGAGACTTGGGGGACAGAATTCACTGGCGTGTTCTCTTCGCACATGCGTGCAGACATATCTGCGAACACATTCGACGCATCTGGTTACGGCATTTTCAACCTGACCGGTTGGTGGGAGCCTGAACAGGCCAAGGGTCTACGCATTCAAGCGGGTGTCTATAATCTCTTCGATCGCAAATATTGGAATGCTGTCGGTGTGAGAGACATTAACCCGAACTCGGTATCGACGGTCAATCAGCCCATTGACTTTTACTCCGAGCCGGGGCGGTCCTTCAAAATTTCTCTCACGCAGAAATTCTGATTAGAAATCGCCTCACGTAAAAAAAAGGCGGAGCCTCAAGCTCCGCCTTTTTGCCTTTCACCGGCAGTACAAATACCCGCCCTTGCGCTCCAGCACATCTAGATGCAGGTGGTCCTGGTGGGTGGCGTCGCTGCCGGGGGAGAGGACGGTGCGGAAGAAGAGGCAGGCGGCGGTGGTGATGGTGCGCTGGAATGCGCCTTCCATGGTGCCGTCTTCGCCGCGTGGCTTCATCACCAACGGTCCACCCTTGTCGAAGGTCATGGTCGCGATATCCACTGCGCTGCCTTTGGCATGTTCGGAAATCTTGCCGGTCTCTGCGCTGTTGCGGTTGCGGCAGACATAGGTCGAGGCATTGCCGAAGGCGGTCACGTTTTTGCCTGGAAGCGCAATTTTTGCCGTCGGCACCGCGACGTTTTTGGCCCAGCGCGAGAGCGCAAGGGCTGCCTCACACCGCATCGTACCTTCCGGTTCCAGCTTTATGCCGGGGATCACCGTCGATAATTCCAAGGGCGAAGCGATGCCGCAGCCTTCCTCTTCGCCGGGTATGGGTGGAAGCTCCTTGAACTCGGCACCCAGTTCTTTCAGTTCGCTAAGGCAGGCCTTCAGCTCTTCTGGGTTTTCTGCCTTTACGGGCTCCCTTGGTGGCTCCTCCGGCTTTTTCTCTTCTTCTTTTTTGGGTTCATCCGGTTTTGCCGCAGGTGCGGGTTTTTCTTCTGGCTTCGGCACGGTGTTCTCGGCGGGCGGTTGAGTAGGCTGCTGCTCGTCCTTTTTCGTTTCCGCAGGTCCAGGTGCAGGTGTTGGCGTTGGCATCGTGTCCTGCTGTTCCGGTTTGGGTTGGGGCACCGGCACATCCTGTGGCGGTTGCGAGGCGGCGATCAGCAGCGCGCTGGCTGCGACTATCATGAGACGATGAAGCATGTGACCGTTCGTTCCCCCGTTGCGGCAGACCCACAACGTTTCAATAGTCTTTCGGTTCAAATCCGCTTGCCATCGCCTGCGCTTGCGGCTAACAATTTGCGCCATGAACACACAGTCGAAGAACATTGCAATCTGGTGGTGGGGCAGCTTTACGCGGCCTTGAGCACCCATGTCCTTTGACTAAGTCCAAGCCGCCCGAATTTTCAGGCGGCTTTTTTGTTATTATGCCGCCTGTCATCGGGCTTTAGAAACGGGAAGCGGAATAGATGGTAACGATTATTCAGGATGACGGGTCGGAAACTTACGAGACCAGAGGCGGCGTCAAAGTCACGCGCCAGCGCCGTGCTGCCGACTATGCAACGGCCATCGACAGCTATGTAACCGGCCTTGATGAACGTCGTGGTGCGGTATTCTCATCCAACTACGAATATCCCGGTCGCTACACGCGTTGGGACACGGCCATCATCGATCCGCCGCTCGGCATTTCCTGTTTCGGCCGCACCATGTGGATCGAAGCCTATAATGGTCGCGGCGAAGCGCTACTGACGTTCATCACGGAAAAGCTGAAAACGACGCCGGATCTGACGCTTGGCACCTCCACCGCTCGCCGTCTGGACCTAGTCGTGAACGAGCCAGACCGCGTTTTCACCGAGGAAGAACGCTCGAAGATACCAACCGTCTTCACGGCGCTGCGTGCCATCGTTGATCTGTTCTATTCCAGCGCCGATGCGGCCATCGGTCTGTTCGGCGCGTTTGGTTATGATCTGGCCTTCCAGTTCGATGCCATCAAGCTTTCGCTGGAACGGCCGGAAGATCAGCGTGACATGGTGCTGTTCCTGCCGGATGAAATTCTCGTCGTCGATCACCACTCCGCAAAGGCCTGGATCGACCGCTACGACTTCGAGAAGGACGGCGTAACCACGCATGGCAAGGCGCAGGACATCGCGCCAGAGCCCTTCGTCAAGACGGACACCATTCCGCCGCGCGGCGATCATCACCCCGGCGAGTATTCGGAACTGGTGACGAAAGCCAAGGAAAGCTTCCGTCGCGGCGACCTGTTCGAGGTCGTACCCGGACAGAAATTCATGGAACGTTGTGACAGCAATCCCTCGGCCATCTCACGCCGTTTGAAAGCCATTAATCCGTCGCCCTATTCCTTCTTCATCAATCTTGGTCATCAGGAATATCTGGTGGGCGCATCGCCGGAAATGTTCGTGCGCGTCTCCGGTCGGCGCATCGAGACATGCCCGATTTCCGGCACCATCAAGCGTGGTGAAGACCCGATTGCCGATAGCGAGCAGATCCTCAAGCTGCTGAATTCCAAGAAGGACGAGTCCGAACTCACCATGTGTTCGGATGTAGACCGCAACGACAAAAGCCGCGTGTGCGAGCCGGGCTCGGTCAAGGTCATCGGTCGCCGCCAGATCGAGATGTATTCACGCCTCATCCACACCGTTGATCATATCGAAGGCCGCTTGCGAGATGACATGGACGCGTTCGACGGGTTCCTGTCCCACGCATGGGCGGTGACCGTAACAGGTGCGCCAAAATTATGGGCCATGCGCTTCATCGAGGCCCATGAAAAGAGCTCGCGTGTCTGGTATGGCGGCGCCATCGGCATGGTCGGTTTCAACGGCGATATGAACACCGGCATGACCTTGCGCACTATCCGCATCAAGGACGGTATCGCAGAAGTGCGGGCAGGGGCAACGTTGCTCAACGATTCCAACCCGCAGGAAGAAGAAGCCGAAACCGAATTGAAGGCGTCCGCCATGATTTCAGCGATTCGTGATGCGAAGGGCCAGAACTCTGCGGCAACGCAGCGGGATTCGGCCAAGGTTGGAACCGGCGTCAAAATTCTGCTGGTGGACCACGAAGACAGCTTCGTGCATACGCTTGCCAACTACTTCCGCCAGACGGGCGCAACCGTTTCGACGGTACGTTCGCCGGTGGCGGCGGAGGTGTTCGATCGCTTCCAGCCGGATCTGGTGGTTCTGTCTCCCGGACCCGGTAACCCCAGCGATTTCGATTGCAAGGCGACGATCAAGGCGGCGCGTTCCCGCGATCTGCCGATCTTCGGTGTCTGCCTTGGGCTGCAAGCGCTGGCGGAAGCCTATGGCGGTGAGCTTCGCCATCTGGCAATCCCCATGCACGGTAAGCCATCGCGTATCCGCGTGCTGGAACCCGGTCTGGTCTTCTCCGGCCTCGGCAAGGAAGTCACGGTTGGCCGTTACCACTCGATCTTTGCTGACCCCACGACGCTTCACCGCGACTTCATCATCACTGCGGAAAGCGAAGACGGAACGATCATGGGCATCGAACATTCCAAGGAACCGGTTGCCGCAGTGCAGTTCCACCCGGAATCGATCATGACGCTGGGCGGCGATGCCGGCATGCGGATGATCGAAAACGTGGTCACGCATCTGGTGCGCAAGGCGAAGACCAAAGCCGCCTGAGCGGCGCGACAACGACCGGCGGCGTTATGAAACGCCGCCGTTTTCCATAAGCCGAGCAGGTGATGCAGAGTGAAGATCTTCAAATATCTATGCATCGCCGTGGCCTTGATTGTCACGAGCCTTGGCGCTGGCACTTTGCTGCCAAAGCCGTTCACCCGCAATCATTCGACGGTCGTGAATGACACGTCTCGCCGCGTCCTGGTTCTCAGCAATCCCATCCACACCGATATCGCCCTTCCTGTCGATGCCGAGTTGCTGGTGCAATTCGCGTTTCTGCGCGATGGAAATCTCGAGATCGATAATCCCGGTGTTCGCTACCTCGTTTTCGGCTGGGGTGGGCGGGCCTTTTACACGCAGACACCGACATGGGCTGATCTCAAGCCGCTTCCCCTGCTTAAAGGTCTGACGCTCGACAATTCGGTCATGCATGTCGCGCTTGCTGGAGATATCCCCATTACGGATGCGAGTGTCACGTCACTTGATCTGTCGGGCGACGAGTATCGAAAGCTGGTCGACTTCATCGTCGGCAGCTTTGCCTATTCGCAGGAAAAGCCCATCCCGCTTCTGGGGCAATCATACGGCCGCGACGACGCTTTTTTCGAAGCAGAAGGGTATTTCAACGCATTGGTCGGCTGCAACACGTGGACGGCGGCGGCCCTGCGGTATGCGGGCTTGCAAACCGGATGGTGGACACCGTTGCCGCCGCTTCTCACGGCCTCGCTGCGGATGCATAATGATGCCAGTACATTTTCCGCTACCGTTCCGATGCCTTGAGATGTGGGAATTGACAAAATCAATCCAACTGCCTTAATCGGCTGATTAATTTGGCTTTTTTGTTTGCGGGGCAGTGATGATCGATTTCCATCAGCTTCTACTGGTTTACATCGCTTATATCATCGCCGTGGCCAGTCCAGGCCCCAGCAACATGACCATCATGGGCATTGCCATGAGCCGAGGGCGCGCACCGGCCATCGTTTTGGCAATCGGCGTCATCACGGGTTCGCTGTTCTGGGCAACACTGACTGCCACCGGCCTATCCGCTGTTCTGGCGACCTACGCCAATGCGCTGTTCTTCATTAAGATCGCCGGTGGCTTTTATCTGCTTTATCTGGCCTACAAATCGGCCCGCTCGGCCTTTTCACCTGCCGTGCCTCAAACGGTCTTGCAGGAGGCTCCGGTTGGCCGCGCCGAATATCTGCAACTCTATCGTCGCGGATTGCTGCTGCATTTGACCAACCCCAAGGCCATTCTCGGCTGGATAGCCATCATGTCCCTCGGTCTGAAGCCAGGCGCTGGAGCATCGACCCTCGCGGCCATCATTGGCGGCTGTGGGCTGTTGGGCATCACCATTTTCTGTGGCTATGCCCTCGTGTTTTCCACAGCGCCCGCAATCCGCATCTATCAACGCGCCAAGCGATATATCGAAACCGTGCTGGCCCTGTTTTTCGGTTTTGCGGGTATCAAGTTGCTGCTGACGCGGGTGTAATGCGACTTTCCCTCACCATGAAAGTACGGTAAAATATCGAATGGCCGAATACAGCCTGCCGCTCGCGCCGTTACAAGTAAGGTGAATGTATTCCGTAACACGCTTTCAAACGTCCACCGTTGATGAGCGAATGTGTCGGCAAGGCGAGCACTGACGATCCGATCGCTCACAGGAAGGACGTATGATATGCGTGATTTTCTCGACGCAAAGGCGATGGCGCGTGCGCTCAAAGCCGCCTTGATTGAAGACGAGATCGACATTTCCCACTCCCGTTCGCTGGAAATCGTTGCTCGACAATTTGGCTTCGACAACTGGAATGTTCTGGCCGCGAAAATTGCTGCACGTGATGAAGAGCCAATCCGGTTTACGCGGGTCTGCCCCATCATCCGGATATTTGATGAGGCCAAGGCGCGTGAATTTTACGTCGGCTTTCTCGGTTTTTCGGTGGATTGGGAACATCGCTTCGGTGACAATTTTCCGCTGTATATGCAGGTTTCCAGAGCAGGCCTTTCTCTTCACCTCAGCGGACATCACGGCGATGCGACGCCGGGCTCGAATGTCTTCGTCAACATATCAGGTGTTGAAGCATATCAGCGTGAGTTAACGGTCAAGGACTACACCTTCATGAAGCCGGGCGTGGAGAAACTGCCATGGGGTTTGCAGATGCAGGTCACCGATCCCTTCAGCAATCGCATCCGGTTCTGCGAGCAAAGCGAGCACCTTAAGTTTCTTCCTGACCTCTTGACCTCGCCACCACTTTAAATCATAGAGGCCGCACATATGAACCGCCTGCTTGGAGCCTCCAAGCGGGCGGTTCATGCGTTTTAGGGTCCAGTTCTGCAATTCATTCGCAACCGCATGGAGACAGGTCATGAACGAACAGGGTAACGCGCTCGTCAGGAAGCTTGCTTTCTGGGGAATCCCGTTTTCCATTACGGTGCTTTGCCTGAAGCTGTTGGCATGGTGGGTCACCGGTTCGGTTGCGCTACTGTCGGATGGTCTGGAATCCACGGTCAATGTGGTCGCGGCTTTCATCGCCTATTTTGTCATTCGCTACGCGCAAAAGCCTGCCGATGACGACCACCAGTTCGGCCACCACAAGGCGGAATATCTTTCTGCGGTCGTCGAGGGCGTGCTTATCGTCGTTGCGGCGCTTCTGATCGTGAAGGAGGCATGGAGCGGCCTTATGGCTCCGCGCTTGCCGGATGCGCCAGCGCTGGGTCTTGCCATCAATGCCTTTGCCGGCATCCTCAACGGCATCTGGGCAACGGTGCTGATCCGGGTTGGAAAGAAGCACTCTTCGCCAGCACTTCTGGCCGATGGCCATCACATCATGTCCGATGTCGTGACATCCGGTGGCGTTCTGATAGGCCTTGTTCTGGCGATTTTGACCGGCTATGCCGTTCTCGATCCGGTGCTGGCGATCGTCGTTGCCATCAATATTCTGTTTCAGGGCTCGAAGGTCATAATGCATTCGCTGGGTGGCTTGATGGACCGTGCGGTGGAGCCGGAGGAGGATGAGGCGATCAAGAAGGCGATTGCGGAAAATTCCGCTGGCCTGCTGGGTGTGCACGACCTGAAGACCCGAAGGGCAGGGGCCGTCGCCTTTATCGATTTCCATGTTGTCGTTCCCTCGGCCATGTCGGTCAGGGCGGCACATGATATTTGCGACCGGCTGGAAGATGCCATAAGAGATGCCGTGCCCGGTGCCGTGCTTGCCATTCACGTGGAGCCTGAAAGCGAACAGGCACATGGCGTTCGGGTTGAGTTTCAAGAAACAGGAGTTTGAACCATGTCAGTCACGGATGTTTCCGGCCTGTCGCAACTGGGCGCGCAAGTCGCTGCCCCCGAAAGCCCGGAAAAGGCCGTTCTGGAAAAAGTACCGAACGGCAATGCCGGCACGGATTATGTCGTGCGCTTCACCGCGCCGGAATTCACGTCGTTGTGCCCGATGACCGGCCAGCCGGATTTCGCCCATATCGTCATTGATTATATTCCGGGTGATTTCCTGGTGGAATCCAAGTCGCTGAAGCTGTTCCTACATGCCTTCCGCAACCACGGTGCGTTCCACGAGGATTGCTCTGTCTATATCGCCAAGCGGCTGGTGGATTTGCTTGCGCCAAAATGGTTGCGCATTGGGGCTTATTGGTATCCGCGCGGTGGCATTCCCATCGATGTCTTCTGGCAGACGGGTGCGCCACCGGAAGGCGTCTGGCTGCCGGACCAGGGCGTCGCGACCTATCGTGGCCGCGGCTGACCCCAATCACATAGAGAGTTCAGGCGATAGAGTCTCCGTCGCCTGAATCGAAGTCGGAATCATCACTGCTGTCGTCATAATCTGCCCGTTGCAGGTTGTCGTTGTTGCCAGCGTCCTGTTGTGGCTTGTCGTCATCACCGTAGTAGTTGTTGATGACGGTTTCTTCCACCGGTGCCGCACCACTTCCCGCGCCGCCGAGGGCAGAACCCCAGCCCGACGAGGCAACGTGGTTCGAGAAGATGCCGCTTAGCGAATTGGCCAGCAACATGCCGCCCGCTACGCCCGCAGCTGCACCCAGCGCACCTTGCAGAAAACCGCCGCTGCCACTGGGCCGTGCGAATGCGGATGGCTGCTGGTTGGTCCATGGCCCACTGGGTTGCTGCGGAGCATCGTTTGTGCGGCCCCACGGTCCCGGTGCCTGACCGGATGTATCATTTCGGTAAGTCTGCGCTGGGGCAGGCGTCGGTGCTGGCGCTTGCTGCTGACTACCGCCGAAAATCGAGCTTAGGAAGCCACCCTGTTGGGCTTGTTGAGGCGCGCCGTTGCCGCTTTCAAGCTGATGGATACGCTCCTCCAGCTGGCTGATATGCGCCGCTGCGGCTTCAAGCCCCTTTTCCTGAACGATCACGGCCTGTGCTAGGTAATAGGGAGAGGCAGGCTGGTCTCGGACCGCCTGATTGATCAGCGCTTCCGCTTCCGCATCGCGCGGTGTGGAGGATGCGGATTTGACCCTGTCGAACAGGGATTTCAGCAATTGGGTTTCTTCTGGTGACATCGGTAGCCTCCTTGGCGTGTAGAGAAACGCACACCAAGGAAGTAGGGTTCAATTCCGGCTTTTAAAAGCCGGAATTTTCTTACATTTTTGTAAGGTTAAAAGCCTTGGTTATCCGCCAAAAACCAGCGAAAGACCGGCCAGTGCCGTCATGCCACCAACGATGCGCGCCGCAACTGTGCCAAGCTTTGCAATACCGAGTCCTAGCGCAATGCCCGCAACATGCAGCAGCGCGGTTGCGATGACGAAACCAACACCGAACTGAAGCGCGCCCGCACTGCCGAGTTCGCCGCCATGCGCATGGCCGTGAAACAAAGCGAAGATGCCGACGATAGCCGCAGCGGCGCTGACAGGAACGCGTGTGGCCATGGCAACCAGCAGACCCAGCGCGATGACGGAGGCGAGGATGGCCGGCTCGACGAATGGCAATTCAATGCCACCGAGCGCAAGCAGAAATCCGATTGCCATGGTGCCGACGAACGCAGCAGGAACGATGAGGAGCGCGTTTTTCTTATCCGTAGAGGCGGAGATCTGTGCGGCCCAGATGCCCACGGCAATCATCACCAGAATATGGTCGGCACCGAACAGCGGGTGCGAAAACCCGGCCATGAACGAGCCGTGCTCTTCCGGGTTGAGGTGCGCAAATGCGGGCAGGGTGGTTGCGCCAAGTGCGACAGCGGCGAGTGAAAGTTTTTTGAACATCGGTCCCTCTTGTTTTTTTGCAGGCAGGGCGAGAGGCTCTTGGGGTGCCGCTCCAACCTTGCATCATTAACGATATCGCAAGCGCAAACACGCTGTCCATGCGTCATTTGTCGGTGGTCTGTTTATTAAGCAGTTCCGCGCCTTGCCTTTTTCGCTCATTGTTTTACGAAACAAATCACACTATGTCCGGTAGGTAATGAAATACGTTGGAGACCGTCACATGAACGAAGAAGAAGACGACAAGAGCAAGGAACTGCCGATCGGCAAGGAAACGGAAGCGAATCTTTTCAAGTCGCGTTCGATCTTCATCTATGGCGGAATCACGCAGGAACTGGCGCAGAAGGTTTGCACGCAGCTTGTTGCGTTGTCTGCTGCCAGCGATGAAGACATCCGCGTCTACGTCAATTCGCCCGGCGGCCACGTCGAATCTGGCGACAGCATTCATGACATGATCAAGTTCATCAAGCCGAAGGTATGGATCATCGGCACGGGCTGGGTCGCATCCGCTGGCGCGCTGATCTACGTATCGGTGCCGAGGGAACGTCGTATCTGCTTGCCGAACACCCGCTTCCTGCTTCACCAACCATCCGGTGGCACACGCGGCATGGCATCCGACATCGAAATCCAGGCACGCGAAATCATCAAGATGAACAAGCGCCTGATCAAGATCTTCTCCGTGGCCACAGGTCAGACAGAAGAAAAAATCGCCAAGGATATCGATCGCGATTACTGGCTGGGTGCCGAAGAAGCCGTGGCCTACGGCCTCGCTTCGCGCGTCGTGACCTCGCAGGGCGAGATCTAAGCTAAGACTGTCCATTAAAAAAACCGCGCTGACGAAGGTCAGCGCGGTTTTTTGATTCTACGATGTGCCGATTTGCTTCATCTTTTCTGCTGCCGCTTCAACAACAGGGCCGCCGCCATGCGTGTCATTCGCGCCGGTTCCATGCTTTGGTGAAACCGGTGCTTTTCCAAACCACTCGGCGAGCGACATCCGGCCCCTCTTGGGTGGCGGCTGGCGGATGAATTCCGCGATCTCAGCCCGCCACACCCGGAAGCTGAACCGGAAGCTCCAGCGCATGTGTTTGCGAAGCTCCCGATCCGGGTGGAAGAGGATACGCAACAGAGCGCGTGGCCGACAGTGGACGGCAATTTCAAGCAACTTGACCATGGCGAAGATCATGCCCGGTGACAGGTGGCGCGATGACAACAATTGGTGTCGGTAATCCCATTTGCTGCGGTCCGTCTCGATCACGCGACGCTCACCATTTTCTGCCGTCCAATCGGACCAGCTGTGCGGCGTCAGGTACATGGCGTTCAGCAAATCCGGGTCGTAAAGGCTGATCTGACGCAACGCCCGCAGGTAATCTGAAAACCTCTCCTCTTCGAAGCCGACGATATGGCCCAGCATGGACAGGATGCCGTGCTGGCGCAGCAGCGCGACTGCTTGCTGGTCCTCACGGGTGGTCGATCCCTTGCGGATGGCCGCAAGCGTGGTCGGGTCCGTGGTTTCGATGCCCATCAGCACGCAGATCATGCCGGCTTTCTTCATAAGGGGCAGCAGATCGGCATCACGCACGATGTCTGTCGCGCGGATCGTCGCAAACAGCCGCACCGGTACGTTTTCCTCGACCAGCGCTTCGAGAAACTCCCGCCACAGACGCTTGGAGGAGGTCGGGTTTTCATCGGCCAGATCAACGAAGCAAACGCCGTGGGTGCGGTGCAGCCAGGCAATTTCGGCAGCGACCGCCTTGGGTGAGCGATACCGCCAACGGCTCCAGAACTGATATTGGCCGCAATAATTGCACCGGTGGGGACAGCCCCGCGAGAACTGAACGATGGCTGCGCGACCAAGACCGAAGCATTGATACAGATCCCAGTCTTCGATCAGCTCCCAACCTATCCGCCATTCGTTTAGGTCCTTGATCGTGGCGGCGGGTCTGGTTTCGACCGCGTCGCCATCATTGCGGTAGACAATGCCCGGAACGGTGCTGAGTGACTGGTCCTCCACTAGGGCATGCGCCAACGCCAAAGCGGTAGCTTCGCCTTCACCCTTGATGATGATGTCCACCGATGGTTCATCCGCCATGATAGCGGCGGCATGGTACGTGGGGTAAACGCCGCCATAGACCGTGATCGCCTGCGGGCAGGCGCGTTTGGCCGCGTTGAGAACCAGAATGCAGGCGGGGTGGGCAGGGGTCGATCCGGCATGGCCTGTCATCACCATATCGGGTTTGAAGACAGCGATGGCTGCCTCGATCTCATCCGCCTTCATGTGGTGGCGTTCCGCATCAATCAGGCGGCACTCATGACCGGCATCGATCAACGGACCCGCGACGCAGAGAAGACCGAAGGGGATTTGGTGGCCAACGCCACGTGATGTGAGGGAGATATAGGGTGGATTGACCAAGAGTATACGCATGAAGTCTCCTTTTCAGCATCTTCCAAACAGGGAGACGCCGCGATGGCTTCTGCAACCAAATTCATTTTTTTCTATCTGGCGTTTATGTCTTGGGGATATTCGAGCGTCAAATGAAAAACCGCACTGGCGAGACCAATGCGGTTTTGATGATGAAAGCTTGGCTAATTCGCCTTAGGGAATGAGACGGTTCTTCCGCAGCGTCTCGAACAGCGCAAAGAACGCGTCATCCGTAGGTTGGTATTCCCTAAAACCCAGACGGCGGCTTTTGCCCATGTCGGTGACGACTTCGATGGGGCGGCCGAGATCGGCGTCGGTGTGCCATGGGGAAGCGAGGCGAGTGAGGTCTGGCTCGGCCAGATTTTCGCGCGCCGCAATCTTGCTCCAGACTTCAGCGTCATCTTTCATCTGCTGTTCGAGCGGAATCACCGTGCCATCGAAGGGTGCAGCCTCGACGCCGAACCAGTCCGCAATGCGGCCCCACATCCAGCTCCAGCGGAAGACGTCCCCGTTCACTACATTGAACGCTTCGTTCTTTGCTTCGGGCGTTTCTGTGGCCCATAGGAGTTGCTTTGCCAATAGGTTTGCATCCGTCATGTCGGTGAGGCCGTTCCACTGCGCGGCGGAACCGGGAAAGCGGAAAGGGCGGCCTGTTTCGCGGCAGATGCTTGCGTAGACTGCAAGGGTTGAGCCCATATTCATGGCATTGCCGACCGCCTGGCCGATCACGGTATGGGGGCGATGCACACTCCACGAGAAGCCATCGCGCTTCGCGGCAGCAAAAACTTCGTCTTCCTGCGCGTAGTAGAAATTCTCGACATCGAGACGGCCTTGCTCTTCGCGAAACGGTGTTTGCGGCAAGGTGCCTTTGCCATAGGCCTCGAAGGGTCCGAGATAGTGCTTCAAGCCTGTCACCAGCGCCACATGGCGGGTGGATTTGCCAAGGCTCAGGCCATCCAGCAGGTTACGAACCATGGCGGAATTGACGCGTATGTTTTCCGCTTCGCTATCCTGACGCGCCCATGTGGAAATGAATACGGCGTCAGGCCGTACGTCTTCCAAAGCCTTCGCCGTTTCAATCGCATTCTGCAGATTGGCGGCAACCGGAATGATCCCTTTCTGTTCGGTTGGCCGGCGTGAAAGGCCGTAGACTGTCCAGCCTTCCTCCAGCAAAAGATTTGCCGTGGCGCTACCCACGATACCGCTTGCACCCACGACCAATGCCGTTTTCACCATGATCTTGCTCCTTTTTTTGTTGAGACATAACTAGGCATTCCGCGCCCTGACGTGTAGACGGCACGGATTGGGGACATGGATACCAAAGGGTGACCACGATGAAGCCGGGAAGCCACGAAGCAGAATGGCGCGAAGATTGTGCGCCTCGACGCGTGTTGGAACTGTTCTCGACCAAATGGACGAGCATGATCTTGCATACGTTACACACCCTGCATGCGGGCACGGCCCGCACGGGCGTGCTGGAACGCAGCCTGCCGGGCATTTCCAAGAAAATGCTGACGCAGACGCTGAAGGAAATGGAGCGCACTGGCCTTGTCACGCGCCATGTGCATGCAACCAGACCGCCTGCCGTTGAATATCAACTCACCGCGCTTGGAAACCGGTTCATCGAGCCGGTCGAGATGCTTTATGCCTGGGGCCGGGACAATGCCGATGCGCTGGACGCATTGGGAGAGCGGTCCACCTCACGGCGTTAAGCCTTGGCCGCCAGCCACAGCGTGTGGCGCGCACCGCCGCGTTTGCCGTTGGCGCGGACGCTGACCTCATCAGTGGCGAACCCGGCCTGCCGCAGGCGGCGGGTGAAAGCGGCATCCGGGCCGGATGACCAGACCGCCAGCACACCCTTCGGGCGCAACGCGGTTCTGGCGGCCTGAAGGCCATCGGGGTCATAGAGGCTGTCGTTTGAGGGACGCGACAAGCCATCGGGGCCATTGTCGACATCCAGCAGAATAGCGTCATAGGCGGCTTTTTTCGATTTGATCAGCGTTCCGACATCGCCGACATGAATATCGACACGCGCATCATCGAGCGTGCCCTTGTGCAGCTCTGCCATTGGGCCGCGCGCCCATTCTACAACGGCGGGTACCAGTTCGGCAACGGTCACGCGGGCATCGGATGGCAACACACCGAGTGCCGCGCGAAGTGTAAAACCCATCCCAAGCCCGCCGATCAGCATGCTCTGGTTTGCTCTGCCCGCAATGCGTTCGCAAGACAGTGTCGCCAAAGCCTCTTCCGAGCCACTCAACCGACTGTTCATCAGCTCGTTTGAACCAAGCATAATGGAGAATTCCTGGCCGCGCTGCTTCAGACGCAGTTCGGTGCCATCACCGGGAATGGCTGCTCGGTCCAGTTCTATCCAAGGAAGCATCTGATATCTCGCTGTTTGATGGCGTGGGTTTACACAACTGGGATGATGAGAACAACAGGGCGGGGCGGAGACCTTGTACAAGTCAGGCGCGAGTACCTTCGTCGGTCAAAGCAACCTTGCCAGCGAGAGTGTTTTTTGATCTGGAATGGTGATTGCCATTTCTCTTTTTCAGAGCCCAGCCATGCTAAAAGAATTCTCCCTCCAAAGCCTGTTCATGGGCCTGCTGACGGCCTTCGTCGGCTTTGCCAGTTCCTTTGCCGTGGTGCTGCAAGGGTTGAAGGGTGTCGGCGCTACGGATTTCGAGGCTGCATCCGGACTGATGGCACTGTCGGTTTCTGTTGGCCTCTGCGCCATCCTTCTCTCCGCCATGACGCGGCTCCCCATTAGCATTGCATGGTCTACGCCGGGTGGCGCGCTTTTGGCGGCGACGGGGGTGATCGAGGGTGGTTTTCCAGCAGCGGTGGGTGCATTCATCATCTGCGCGGTGCTGATCATCATCGCAGGTCTGTTCAGGCCGCTCGGGCGGGCAGTCGCCTCCATTCCCACGCCGCTGGCCAATGCCATGCTGTCCGGCGTCATCATCGGTCTCTGCTTTGCGCCCATCAAGGCCATCGGCTTCAACCCGGCCTTGGGCCTGCCGATCATTCTGGCGTGGATCGTCGTCGGTGCTTTCAAGCGCCTGTTTGCCGTTCCCGCAGCCCTTGCCGCCTTCGTGCTGGTGATGATTTTTTGCGTCGATATTCCGGCAGGCGCACTGGATAGCGTTGCGCAATCGCTGGCACCACCGATGGAATTCGTCATGCCGGTGTTCAGCCTGCAAGCCTTGATCTCCATTGCGCTGCCGCTGTTCATCGTCACCATGGCCTCGCAGAACATTCCCGGCATTGCCGTGTTGAAAGTCAACAATTACGATCCGCAGCCGGGACAGTTGTTCGCCACGACGGGCATATTCTCGCTGCTTGCCGCACCCTTCGGCGGCCACGCCGTCAACCTCGCCGCCATCACCGCCGCCATGTGCGCTGGTGAGGATGCTCACCCGGACCCCAAACGTCGCTATTGGGCGGTGATGGTCAGCGGTGTTGGCTACGTGATTTTCGGCCTTCTGGCAGGCGTGGTCACCGCCTTTGTGGCGCTGGCCCCACCCATTCTCATTCAGGCGGTTGCCGGCCTTGCTCTGGTCGGTGCCTTCTCCGGCTCGGCGGTCGCCGCCTTCAAGGACCCCGAAACCCGCGAACCTGCCGCCATAACCTTCCTCATCACCGCGTCGGGTCTGTCGTTTGGCGGTATCTCCGGGGCGTTCTGGGGGCTCGTTGGCGGAGGGCTGATGATGGCTTTGCAGCGTGTGGTCGCCAGCCGTAGAGGATCATGATTGGATGGAGGAGAAACAATGGTAGTGAAATCTCCCAACAACGACGACAAAGCATCTAGTGATGTGCCATCTCTTATTAGAGGCGCAGAATGGATCGACGTCTTGAAGGCTTTCTGGACTATAATGGTTTCGACTTTTAGGAATAATGGCAAGAACAAGAAAATTGACAACGAGTGAACGTCTTGGCTTGCAACGAAAAATTTCGCCGCTTATAAGATTCGGTATGACCATTCGCACCGCAACCATTTTTGGCATGACCGCGCAGATTTCTGCGAAGGCTTGCCCATGCGGTGCACTCTCGCTTCTTAGCCTCGACCTTACACGCGGTTGCCGGGTCCAGTGAGGAGCGCCCGGCGGCCGAAAGCCCGCTGGTGCCAATGCTCCTCAACTCGAAATCTCACTTTATACTGGATTTAAGGCCCGTTTGGGCGCGCATTAGCACAGGGCTTTTTCAGCCGCGATGCGTGTAAGGAGCAAGATTATGGACGCCAAGACCTCTCAGATTTCCAAGGGCATGCCGGACGCGAACGTGAAGTATCGCCCATACCCGGTCATCGACATCAAGGACCGCACCTGGCCATCGAAAACCATCGACAAGGCACCGATCTGGTGTTCGGTCGATCTGCGTGATGGCAACCAGTCGCTGGTCAATCCCATGGGGCATGACCGCAAGGCGCGCATGTTCAAGCTGCTGCTGGAAATGGGCTTCAAGGAAATCGAGATCGGTTTCCCTTCGGCCTCGCAGACGGATTTCGACTTTGCGCGCTGGTGCGTGGAGCAGGGCGGCGTGCCTGAGGATGTTTCCTTGCAGGTGCTGGTGCAGTGCCGTCCGGAACTGATTACGCGCACCTTCGAATCGCTGGAAGGTGCCAAGAACCCGATCATCCATTTCTACAATTCCACGTCCGAATTGCAGCGCCGCGTCGTGTTTGCCAAGGATGTGCCTGGCATAAAGCAGATCGCCGTCGATGCGGCCAAGATGATTACCGACATGGCCGCCAAGGCCGGTGGCGGTTACCGCTTCGAATATTCGCCGGAAAGCTTTACCGGCACAGAGCTGGAAGTGGCGCTGGAAATCTGCAATGCTGTGGTCGAAGTAGTTAAACCAACGGCAGATAACAAACTGATCCTCAACCTGCCATCCACCGTTGAGATGGCAACGCCGAACATCTATGCCGACCAGATCGAATGGATGTGCCGCAACATCGACAACCGCGAAAACGTCATCATTTCGCTTCATCCGCACAATGACCGCGGCACGGGCATCGCCGCCACCGAACTGGGCCTGATGGCGGGCGCAGACCGCGTGGAAGGCACGTTGTTTGGCAATGGCGAACGCACCGGCAATGTCGATGTCGTGACGCTGGCCTTGAATATGTACACGCAAGGCGTTGATCCTGAACTCAACTGCCGCGATATCGAACACATCAAATCCGTGTATGAATATTCCAACGAGATGACGATCCCCGAACGCCACCCTTACGTGGGTGAACTGGTCTACACGGCCTTTTCCGGCTCGCATCAGGACGCAATCAACAAGGGTATGAAGGCGATCAAGATTGCCAACCATCCCGTCTGGGAAGTGCCTTACCTGCCGATTGACCCCAAGGATGTCGGCCGTTCCTATGAGGCGATCATCCGCATCAATTCGCAGTCCGGCAAGGGCGGAATCGCCTATATCCTGCAACAGGATTACGGCATCAACCTGCCGCGCAACCTGCAAGTCGAATTCCGTGAAGAAATTCAGCGCATTACCGATGAAGAAGGGGTGGAGCTGCCCGCCAAGCGCATCCACGAACGCTTCATCGAACAATATGTGACACAGCCAAATGCGCGCATCAAATTCGTCGATCACCACACCTATCCCGCTGGCGACTATAAGGGTGTCCGCGTGGTGGCCGCCGAAATCACCGACAATGGCGAGATCAAGCGTATCGAGGGCAAGGGTACCGGCCCAATCGATGGCTTTATCAACGCGCTGTCGACCTATCTGGGCATCGATCTGTCGGTGAATGACTACTCCGAACACTCGCTGCAACACGGCTCCAACGCCTCGGCCATCGCCTATGTCGAGATGGAGCATCCGGGTGGGAAGCTGTTTGGTGCGGGTATTAACACGAATATCGTGGGTGCTTCGCTGGAAGCGATCGTGTCGGCGGCCAACCGCGTGCTGGAGCAGCGGGCGGCGAAGCCCTGACACTTGCATCCTGCATTTGGCAGACAATCTTACGTTATGCTCGGGCTTGTCCCGAGCATCTCACCACGTTCAATGTTGTGGTTCGTTAGACCCTCGGCACAATGCCGAAGATGAGGTAAAAAGTGAGATGTTGCACTTTTTCGGAAGTGAAAGAATGGAGTTGAGGTGCCCCCCTCACTCCTCCTCGCCTTGCTCCACCGGATTGCTGAAGCCGAGGGGTTTGCCGTTGGTGTAGAATACCCGCACGTCCTCCAACTCCACACCAGTACCTTTTTCATTCAGACCGAAGCGTTCGCAGGTCACGTTCCATGTGCCGGGGCCGCCGTCTATGTGAAACAGATTGTATCCGGCGCGCGGTTTCTTGCCGCCGGGGCCTTGGCTGGTAGAGGCGATGCAGACGACCGGCGTGTGGTCGCGCCCGCGATGGGTGTTCAGCCAGTAGACAGTGTTGAGGTGGGTGTGGCCGTGAAGCACGAGTTCCGCACCACCGGTGCCGATGGCTGCGGCGAAGCGGCGGATGCCGATCATGCGCTTGTGGGTGGCAGCGGCTCCCCGGATGGGCGGATGATGGATCATGACCACGCGGAACAGGCCTTGCTCACCGGCTTTCTTCAGCAACTCCGCCGTGGCGCGCGCTTGTCTGCGCCCGAAATAACCAGTGGCTGAAAAGGGTGGCGTGGCGATGGATGTGGAGCAGCCGATCATCGCGACCGGGCCTCTCACGCGCATATAGGGGAAAATCTTGCGGTCTTCGTCCCAATTTTCCGGGTCGCCATCACCGCGCACAAAGGGGTACCAAGCGGCCATGGCCTTGTCATGCGCGCCGGGGACATAGGCGTCGTGGTTGCCAGGGACGACAGAGACCTTCAAAGGATCGCCAATTTCCTCCAGCCAGTCGGCTGCGGCGCGGATTTCGATGCCGGTCGCCAGATTGACCAGATCGCCGGTGATGGCAATGTGGTCCGGGGCCTTGCTTTCCATATCGTCCACCACCTTTTCCAGCGTATCGCTGAAAAGGTGCTTGCGGCGGTTGAGACGCCAGTTCACAAAGCCAAGAATGCGTTTGGATGCAAGCTCGCGGAATGTGAGCTTTGGCAGCGGGCCGAGATGGATATCGGAGATGTGGGCAAGTTTGAACATGCGTTCAGACATAATCTATCCATGTTGGAGCGTACAATGCGAAACCTCGATTTTTCAAAGGGATAAGCGCTGAACGTCGAAGTGTGAAGCAGTATCTGGTTTATCTGACACCAGTTGACGGAGAGTTGAGACGTGAGTGAAAACATTGCGCGAGGCGAAGGGTTCCGGCGCGTGCTTGGGAATATTGCCAAACGTTTGCTGCACACGTTTTTCTTCCTGAGCCGCGGCATGACGATGGGCGTTCGCGCTGCCTGTTTCGACGTCCAAGGCCGGGTGTTTCTGGTTCGCCACACCTATGTCCCGGGCTGGCACATGCCGGGTGGCGGGGTAGAGCGCGGCGAGACCGGGCTTCAGGCACTGCACAAGGAAATCCGGGAGGAAGGCAACCTTGCCGCCACATCCACACCGCAGCTTTTCCATGTCTATTTCAACAACCGCACCAGTGACCGTGATCATGTGCTGTTCTACTGCCTCGACGTGACGCAGACAGAAACGAAGGTGCCGGATCGCGAGATCAGCGACAGCGGTTTTTTCCCGCTCGACGCATTACCCGAGGCAACGACGCCAGCCACCCGCAGACGCCTTGCGGAATTGGTCGGTGATGTGCAGCCGGATGATTACTGGTAGCTTCAGCTCAACCGCTCACGATCATGAGCTCTGTCGAGATCCAGCTCTGGGCCAACAGGCACGATGCCCGTCGGATTGATGGTCTTGTGGCTGCGGTAATAATGTTCCTTGATGTGGCGCATATTGACCGTCTCCGGTACGCCTGATGTCTGGTAAAGATCGCGAAGATAGCCGGTCAAGTTGGGGTAGTCGTAGATGCGGCGAATGTTGCACTTGAAGTGGCCGACATAGACAGGATCAAAACGCACCAGCGTGGTGAACAGCCGCCAGTCCGCTTCCGTCTGCTGCGAACCCAGCAGGAACCGCTTATTTTCCAAACGTTCTTCCAAGACGTCCAGCGTCTCGAAAATTTTTGTGGCGCTTTCCTCATATGCTTCCTGCGTGGTCGCGAAGCCAGCCTTGTAGACGCCGTTGTTGACGGTGTCGTAAATCAGGTCGTTGAGGGGATCGATTTCGGCGCGCAGGGCTTCAGGGTAATAATCGCTCGTCGATCCCGTCAGAGCGTTGAAGGCGCTGTTGAACATGCGGATGATATCAGCTGACTCGTTTGAGACAATTGTGTTCTGCTGCTTGTCCCACAGCACAGGCACCGTAACGCGGCCGGAATAGTGTGGGTCTGCCTTGGCGTAGACCTGCCACATGGCGGAGAAACCGAAGAGATGGTCTGACGTGGCACCCGGCGTGCGTGCGTCATCCACTTTGAACTCCCAGCCATTTTCCAGCATCAGCGGATCGACCACCGAGACGGAAATAAGGTCTTGAAGCTTTTTCAGTTTGCGGAAGATCAGCGTGCGGTGCGCCCAGGGGCAAGCGAGCGATACATACAGGTGGTAGCGATCTTTCTCAGCCTTGAATCCGCCCGTGCCGGAAGGGCCAGGCTCGCCGTCTGATGTCACCCAGTTGCGGAATTGCGAGGCGCTGCGCTTGAAATGCCCCTTGGTTTCCTTGGTGTCGTACCAAACGTCTTTCCAGACCCCCTCAACCAGCATACCCATCCGCTTGTCTCCTTATGTTGAGTTGCACTGTAGGCCATGGACACGCGCGAGCGAACCCAAAATGCAGTGAACAGTGCGTTTCATTTCACGCTCACATCACTGAATGGGCTGAGCGGCGGATTTGTTCTGGACGGGTCGGAATTTTACTGATATCCGCGTTTATCACAATTCTGAGGGAATTCTGCTTTATGACCGCAATACGGATGCTCCGACGACGCTGACGCTCATCACGCCTTCACTGGCGCAGCCGTCACATTGTCACGTCCGTATTTAACGTTCCGGTCCCCTTATGTCCAAGCACGAACTGGTCTACCTCACCGAAGACGCGTCTCACGACGCCATCATCGAACTCATCAATGAAGAAGCTTTCGGCCCCGGCCGGCACACTCGGGCCGCCGCCCGCATTCGCGAGCAAGGACCGCACGACCGGTCGATTTCCTACATTTGCGCAGATGATGGCGAGACGATTGCGTCGGTTCGCATGACCCCGGTTCTCGCCGGTGGTGTCAATGGCCACATGCTCGGGCCACTCGCCGTCCGGCCCTCCCATAAGAACCTTGGCATCGGGCGAGAATTGGTCCGCATCGCGATCGCTGCTGCCAAGCGCAAAGGTTCGGAAGCCGTCATCCTCATCGGTGATCCACCTTATTACATGCCGCTCGGCTTCGAGAAGGTGGCCTACGCGGCGCTGGATTTCCCCGGTCCTGTGGATATGAACCGGGTGCTGGTGGTGCCGTTAGCTGCTGATACGCATGAGCGGCTGAAGGGCACGATTGCCTGGCGGGACTGTAAAGAACCCATGTCATTTCTTGACGAAGAAACTACCCTAGAGCCTCTTCGTGCCACTGCCTAATAGCCGGAAACTCAGCGCTTTTCCGCCAATACTGGCTCTTTTCAAGCCGGTTTAGATGTGGCGACGCTTTCATGCGTCGCCACGGTTCATCGTTATTTATTATAAGCGTCGAAGCGATATTGCTCGCCGTTGCGGCTGATATTGCCAACACCCGGGAAGGGCAGGTGTGCTGCCGCGATAAGGTAGCCTTCCTCGGCGGCCTGTTCGAAAGCAGCAGCGCGCGTGGTTGCGGCTGTTGGCTGATCGTAATCGAAATCGATCGTCACTGCCGTATTGTCAAACTGCACGCGGTTGCCGTGGACGATATCGCCGACGAAAACGATCGTCTCACCGTTGTTCTCAAACCGGACGGCAAGGTGGCCCGGCGTGTGGCCAGGGCGCAAAGTTGCGCTAAAACCTGGCAAAATATCGTCATTGTCCTCGAACAGCTTGACGCAATTTTCTGCTTCGTATGGATCAATCGTGTCGTGCGCGCGTGCAATCTGGCCCTTGACCTTGTCCGTAGCATGAGGAGCGTCAGCAGCTCCATCCGCAAGCCAGAAGACGGCTTCCGTCTTGCCAATATGCAGCGTGGCATTCTTGAAAACGGCCTTGCCGTCCGCAATCAAGCCGCCGGTGTGATCGGCATGAATATGGGTGAGAATAACGTCATCGATGTCATCTGGTGATACGCCGAAGGTGTCCAGAGCCGATCTCAGTTTCCCAAGTGCTGGCCCATAGAGCGCACCGGAACCGGTATCGATCATGATTTTCTTGTCGTCTGTTTCCACCAGAAACGCATTCACGGACAGCTCAGCCGGAGCTTCTGGAAATTTTTCAGGTGTGGGCTGGTCGGAGCCCAGGCGGTAGAGGTTACCAATGGGTGCCGTGAGAATACCGTCGGACAATGCCGTGATGCGCGCCGTGCCCAGCGAAAACGTGAAAGGTTCAAAAGAACTGCTATCGGCCATGGAGAGCTTTCCGTAAGCTATTATTTATGAGAGTGATTTTTTGAGATAGGTCAGAGTATTCGCGTTGCCGAAATCTTCGATCTGGCCAAAAATCGTATAGCCGCATTTCTGATAAAGGCGCAAAGCGTCGGTACTCATCGTATCGATATAGGCGCCTCGGCAACCTCTTTTAAGGGCTTCTTTTTCAGCAAGATCGAGAAGTTTTGGTCCGAGACCTTTGCCCCTGATCTCTTCCGGAATGAAGAGGAGCGAGGTGTAAAGCCAACCGCGCGCTGTGTGGCCGCTCAGCCCGCCAATGATCTTATCATCGTCGTCGCGCAAGGATATGACAAGTCCCCGCCAATCGCTTGGACCGAACCGTTCCGTATTATAGGCTTTCAGCCCAGCGAGAATGGCCGCTTCGCTTTCCTTGTCGGAATCACTGATGACAATACGCGGTTCCATTACCGACCTTCACGCCACCAGAGCGCAGAAAATGCCATCAGCAGGGCGGCAAGACCTGCGAAACCTGCAAAGAGCGGCAAGGTATTTACGCCCTTCAGCACCGTTTCATCCGTCAGGCGAATGAGCATACGGTCATTGTCGGCTACGCGCACATCGCCGCGCACGGGCAGGATATCCGGCAGTACGACGCGGCCATCATCATTGACGACGCGGTGGATGCTGCCCTTCGTGGCATCGACTACCGGCTTTAACGGCTCCGTGGTCGAGATCATCGCCTTGAATTCCGGCGCGTCGACGGCACCGACATGGACCAGCGTGGTGAAATCACCATTGGTGATTTCGTAGAGGCCGGTTTCGTCCATGCGGCGTTCGATCTTGTAAAGACCGGGTTCTGTCTGCGTGAACGCCATCGTCTCGGTCTTGCCGGTTGGGAATTTCACCGTGGCATCGCCGGGATTGTCGCCGATGGTCTGGCGGGTGATTTCCAGGGTGCGGCCGTTGGCGCGGGCCGTCAGCGCTTCTTCCTCAAGCTCCGGTTCCTTCATCAGCCAATGGGCGATGCGGCGGTAGAGGCCCACATGCGGGCCGCCGCCTTCGAAGCCGCGCGCCCAGAGCCAGCCTTGGTCCGACAGCAGCATGGCAACACGGCCTTCGCCCTGACGGTTCAGCACCAGCAGCGGGTCCTGTCCGTCGCCCAGCATCACGGTCTGGCCTTGTGGCTGCTCGACGCCCACGGTGCGGAACCAGCGGCCCCATTGCGGCGGCTCTTCGCCGGAACCTTCCAGACCGCGTGTGACCGGGTGCTTCTTGCCCGCTTCAGACAGGCGCGGATAAAAGGCCGACTGATGCATTTCGCCGGTCGGCTGCGCAGGCAGCACGGAGGCCAGCGGTGTCATGGCGATGGAATCCTGCCCTGCATGTTCAGGACCGGCGGCAATCAGCAGCGCGCCGCCCTTTTCGACATATTGGGCGATGTAATCATAATAGAGGATCGGCAACACGCCGCGATGCTGGTAGCGGTCGAAGATGATGAGGTCGAAGTCCTCGATCTTGTCCACGAAGAGTTCACGCGTCGGGAAAGCGATCAGCGATAACTCGTTGATGGGCGTGCCATCCTGCTTTTCCGGCGGACGCAGAATGGTGAAGTGCACCAAGTCGACGGATGTGTCGGATTTCAGCAGGTTGCGCCATGCGCGCTCACCGGCATGCGGTTCGCCGGAAACCAGGAGAACGCGCAGGTTCTGGCGAATGCCTTCGATGACGTGAACGGCGCGGTTGTTGCTGGTGGTGACTTCGCCCGGAAGCTCTGCCACGGAAAATTCCATGACGTTGTTGCCGCCGCGCGGAACCTTGAAGCTGAAGGGCAGGGGCTGGCCGGGCGTAGCCTCAAGCGTGGCGATCTCCTCACCATTCATCTTTACCGTGACTTCCGCTTGGCCACCTTGCGCACGCCCGTCATCGAAGACGCGCAACGTCAGTTCCTGTTGCTCGTTGACGATGCCGAAGCGCGGTGCGCGCACCACTTCGATGCGCCGGTCGAACTCCTCCGCCCGACCGGTAATCAGGCCATGGATCGGGGCCTTGAAACCGAGTGTTTGCTCGATATTGGGTGTAACGTTCGGAATGTCGTGGATCTGGCCGTCGCTGAGGAAAATCGCACCACCGACGCGGGATGGCGAGACGTCGGATACTGCGGCGGCTAGCGCCGAGAACAGGTTGGTTGCAGGAGCATCGCTGTTGGGATCGTTTTCGACATCCACGATGCGCGGCTCGATGCGCGGGAAACGGGCGAGGCGCTCTTTGAGAGTGGCAAGCGCCTGATCCGTCTGTTCCGGCCGCTGTTGCACATCCTGGCTCTGTGAGCGGTCGACGATAACAGGGACGATGGTGGAGAGCGGGTCACGCTCCTCATTGGTCAGAAGCGGATTGGAAATCGCGAGCAGAAGCGCTGCGAGCGCCAGACCACGCAGCCATGCGCCACGCACGCCGCGCCACAGGCCTATGATGGCAAGGACGAAGGCGGCGACGGCCATGATGGCGATGACCATCCATGGCAGGAAGGGAGCAAAGGTCAGTGTCATGTCATTGCCCCAACCGCTGGAGGATATCGGGCACATGCACCTGATCGGCCTTGTAGTTGCCAGTCAGCATATACATCATGATGTTGACGCCGGTTCGGAAGGCGTGTTCGCGCTGCACCTCATCCGGCGGTACGGTGGGCAGCACCGGTGCGCCATTGGCATCGATGGCCCATGCGCCTGCAAAATCATTGCCGGTGATGATGATGGGCGACACACCATCGCCAGACGATGAGATGCCGGAGGTGGTCTTGGCCGCATCCTGCCGTGACTCCACCCAGAGCGGGCTGCCCGCATAGCGGCCCGGAAAATTATTCAGCAGATAGAAGGACCGTGTCAGGACATGGTCCTTCGGCACGGGTTCCAGCGGCGGAATATCGACATTGGCGAGAATTTCCTGAAGACGCTGACCGTTGGCGCTGTTGCCGCCCAGGTTTTCGACCGAGGAAAACTGGTCGCGCGTATCGAACAGCACCGTCCCGCCCGCGCGCATGTAGGCGTCGATGCGGGAGATGGCAGCGGTGGACGGCATGGGTGCCGTTGCCGAAATCGGCCAGTAGATGATGGGATAGAAGGATAGCTCATCCTTTGAGATATCCAGCCCCACCGGCTGGCCCGGCTCCAGCGTCGTGCGCCATGTCATGAATTCCGTCAGGCCCTGCAAACCTTGCTCCGAGATGCGGTCCACATCGTCTTCGCCGGTGCGCACATACGCCAGATGGGTCGTATCCAGTCGCTCGAAAATGGCCTCGTCACCCGGTTTCGGGTCGTCGGCGCGTGCTGTATTCGGCGAGAAGACCATAAGGCCTGCCGCAAAGGTCAGTATGATCGCAGCAGCAGATGAACGACCGCGAGGCATACGCGAAAAGACGCCATTCATGAAGAGAACGATGAGCGTATCGGCAAAGAGCATCAGGAGGGCCGCAATGAAGAGGGCAGGGCGTAGCGATTTCGCGGCTTCACCGACAAGGCCTTCCCGGGTGGTGGCGGTTCCTGCAAGCGCAGTGTCAATCGGACGCAGCGTCGCGCCGGGCGGCAGAAGGTTGAGCGCGACGAAACCGGATTCCGTGCCGTAGAGGCCGGGCGGGTTATCGAAGCTCGCGCGGGGCGACTGACCCGGCTTTGCCTCCAGCGGACGGGCGGTGCCGATTTCCGGAGACAGTGAACCTGTTGCGGTCAGCAGGCGGTAAGGTGGCAGGGCCGCAGCAGGTGCATTGGCAGAGGTGGATGAGCCCCCGACCTGCGAGAGTTGGACGATCCGGCGCAGCATTTCCACGAAATGGCCGGAGATCGGCAGATCCGACCAACTGGCTTCGGCGCTGACATGGAACAGCACGATGCGGCCTGCATCGACATTGCGGGTAGTGACCAGCGGCGTGCCATCGGCAAGGCTTGCCCATGTACGCTCAGCCAAATCAGGTGTCGGTTCGGCCAGAACCTGGCGCTTGATGTGAATGCCATCTGCCTTCGGCATGCCAGCAAAGGGGCCGAAATTTGGGAAATCCGCCAGTGGCTGAGGCTCAGCCCATGACAGGGCACCGCCCAGCGCGCGCTCGCCCTGGCGCAAGGTTACCGGCACCAGAGGATCATCAGCCGGGGCGGCGGCAAGGCGCGGGCCCGCGAAGCGGATGAGCGTGCCGCCGCGCGACAACCAGCGCTCGATAGGCGCATAGGTCTCCTGCGGCAGGCGACCGATATCGGCCATGACGATGACGGATGGATTGGATTGCAGCAGTTCCGGAATGGCGACCGCCAGATCGGCCTGCCGTTGTGGCACCAGATCGACATAGGGCTGAAGCGCACGGCTGATGTAGAACAGCGGCTGGAGTAAGGGCTGGAAATCATTGCCGGTTTCGCCTGCCAGCAGCGCCACGCGACGACGGCGGAAACCATCATCCAGCAGATGAGTCGAGCCTGCGGTGGACAGCCGGTCGATGGACAGGCGGGCGAAATCATTGCGCAGCTCAAAGGGCGCACTCAGCACGGCGGTGGTTTCTGCGGTGCCGGGTGCGAAGGTGGCGTTATCGCTGGCGAGAATGCGGCCCTGGCTGTCCTGCGCATTGATGGTGAGGTTGGCGGGGCCGCTGGTTTCGAGGCGGGACAGCGAAACGGTCATGGTTTCCGCACCGTTTTCAGCACCTGTTATCGCAGTAATCGCCTGCCCGTCGCCTTGGACCACGCGAAATTCCGAGGCTTTCATATTGGCGAGGCTGCTCAGTGCGGCCTGGTCGCTGGGGGTTGCCACGCCATCGGTGATATAGGCCAAGGTGCCCGGAGCTGCGCCGTTCATGGCTTCACTCACGGCTTGCGCGGCGCGGACGCGGTCCGGCACCAGAGGCTGTGGCTTGGCTGCGGCCAGCTTTTCCAGTGCGGCGGCTGTCGTGCCGGGCTCGGCATCGTGGTCGCGGTCTGCGGTGAAGGTAATGGAAACGGGGCGTTCTGCTCGTTCTGCATCCCCGATCAGAGCTTCGACCGTGCGCACGCGACGGTCCCACTCCGGCGCTGCCGCCCAGCCATTGTCCACGATCAGGACCAGCGGGCCGCTACCCGCCAGCGTGTTGTTGCGAGGGTTGATGACGGGATCTGCCAGCGCGAAAATGACGGCGGCCGCAAGGAGCATTCGCAGCAACGTGAGCCACCACGGGCTCTTGGAGGGCGTTTCTTCGCGCTTCAATACCGTTGCGAGAATGCGCAGCGGCGGAAAGACTTCCGCCTTCGGGCGCGGCGGTGTCAACCGCAGCAGCCACCAGATGGCGGGCAGCGCCAGCAGGCCGAGCAGAATAAAGGGGCTGGTGAAAACGAAGGGCAGGGCGCTCATGTCCGGCCTCCGTTCTTGCCGGCCACCGGTGCGCCGGAGAGATACATGTGCATGGCAACCAGCGCTTCGGATGCCAGATGGTCGGTGCGGTGGAACACGAAGTTCCAGCCCATACGACGAAGCGACGAGGACATGGCGTCCCGACGTGCCAGATAGGCGCGGGTGTAATCGTCGCGAATGGTTTCGGCGCGGCCGGAGGTCAGCTTCTCGCCGGTTTCCGGGTCGGAAAACTCTGTGCGACCGCTATAGGGAAAGACCTCTTCGGCAGGGTCCGCAATTTCCACCACATGGCCGCGCAGACCACGGCGGGCAAGCGGTGAGATGCGCTCCATGACGACAGTCGCGTCATCGAGAAAATCGCCGATCAGGACGATGTCGCTGGAGCCACGGATCATCGACGTATCCGGCAGGCCGGTGGTGGCGGGCGCGTGCATGATGGCGGTTGCCAGGCGCTCGGCGGCGTTGCGGGCGGAAACGGGCTCCATGATGCCGGGGCAACCGATACGCTCGCCGGAGCGAGCCAGAATTTCCGCCAGCGCCAGCATCAACACCAGCGCGCGGCTTTCCTTGGAGACGGAACCGAGTGTGGATTTGAACATCATCGATGGTGACAGATCGGCCCAGAGCCAGATGGTGTGGGCGGCTTCCCATTCCCGGTCGCGGACATAGGTATGGTCATCGCGGGCAGAGCGGCGCCAGTCGATGCGCGACAGGCTTTCGCCATCCGCATAGGGCCGGAACTGCCAGAAATTTTCGCCGATGCCGCGTTTGCGGCGGCCATGCCAGCCTGCTGTCACGGTATTGGCAATGCGTTTTGCCTCGACCATGCAATCCGGCACCAGGGCGGCACGCTGTCGGGCACGGGCAAGCACGTCACTGCCGGGCGTTTGCTCTACGATCTGGCCGATGGATGCCACATGCACTCCTTAAAATCCGACCCCTGAATGGTCAGTTCTTGGCCTGCTCCACGAGGCCCGCAATAACGTCGCGAACCGACATGCCTTCCGCGCGGGCTGCAAATGTCAGCGCCATGCGGTGTTCCAGAACAGGCTCTGCCAGCGCATAGATATCATCCAGCGATGGCGCGAGACGGCCTTCGTAAAGGGCACGGGCGCGGGCTGTCAGCATCAGTGACTGACCGGCACGCGGTCCCGGTCCCCATGCAACGTTCTTGTCGGTCAATTTGTTGCCATGGCCGGGGCGGGCGGAACGCACCAGCGCCAGGATGGCATCCACGACCTTGTCGCTAACAGGCATCTGGCGAATGAGCGTCTGGATTTCAACAAGGCGATCGCCTTCGATCATGCGGCGGGCTTCACCTGACGCTGTGCCTGTCGTGTCGAGCAGAATCTGACGTTCGGCGGCAAGATCGGGGTAATCGACATCGACCTGAAGCAGGAAGCGGTCGAGCTGTGCTTCCGGCAACGGATAGGTACCTTCCTGCTCCAACGGGTTCTGGGTGGCCAGAACGTGGAAGGGCTTAGGCAAGTCGAAACGCTGGCCGGCAACGGTAATGTGATATTCCTGCATGGCCTGCAGCAGAGCAGACTGGGTGCGCGGGCTGGCACGGTTGATTTCATCCGCCATCAAAAGCTGCCCGAAGATCGGTCCCTTGATGAAGCGGAACGAGCGGCGACCGCTTTCATCCTGATCCATGACTTCGGAGCCGAGAATATCCGACGGCATGAGGTCGGGCGTGAACTGGATGCGGTTGGCATCGAGCCCAAGAACTGTGCCGAGTGTGGTGACGAGCTTCGTTTTAGCGAGGCCGGGAACGCCGATCAGCAGCGCATGGCCGCCGGACAGAATGGCGAGAAGCGTGTTCTGCACCACCTTTTCCTGACCGAAGATGACTTTGGAAACTTCCGCCCGGATGGCGGCGATATCCGACAGCGCCTTTTCGGCGGCGGCAATAATCGCCTTTTCGTCGAGGGTTTCGCTGGTATTCATAATGCCCATATCGCTCTCCTCAAACTAAGCCGCTGCTCTCGTCTCGTGACCGGTCAACAATCGCATACAGGACGCATTTGGCGCTGCCTATAGCTTATTGTCATCCAGCCCGCTGACAAGCATCCTTCGAATGACTATCTCGTTACCTATGTCAGGGACTTCAATAGGTGACAAAGCAGGGCTCGAATATGGCGGTTGAGACGATAAATTCGGCGAAAGACGCAGCAGGGCTTGCCGCGATGATTTCCCATGCAGCCGAACAGACGGGCGATAAAAGCCGAGGAGCTGCCCCTGTCGAGCGCTGGAACCCGCCCTTTTGCGGCGATCTGGACATGGAAATCCGCGCCGATGGCACATGGTTCTACATGGGCACGCCCATTGGCCGCGCCCCGCTGGTGCGGCTGTTTTCCACCGTTTTGCGCAAAGATGAGGACGGCAAGACCTACCTCGTAACACCTGTGGAAAAAGTCGGCATCCGCGTCGTGGACGCGCCTTTCATTGCTGTCGAGATGAATGTGGGTGAAAAAGACGGCGCACCGCTTCTGACCTTCCGCACGAATGTCGGCGATGTGGTGGAAGTTGGTGCCGAACACCTGCTGCGTTTCGAGATCAGTGGTGAAAACAAGGAGTTGAAGCCCTATCTTCTCGTTCGTGGACGGCTGGAGGCGCTTGTCTCGCGTGCGGTGATGTATGATCTGGTGGAACTGGGTGAAGTGATTGAGATCGATGGGAAAGAGATGTTTGCCGTGCGCTCTGGCGGGCAGGTGTTTGCCATCATGCCAGCAGCTGAATTAAGTGAATTGTCGAAATGATATTATCCGCCTTGCAGACCCTCCAATTCTCCTCATTCCTGTGCTTGTCACAGGAATCCAGTTGCTGCGCGTCTGCGCAGCGTGACGAGTCTTTCAGCCCAGGACTGGGCTGGCTAGATTCCTGTGACAAGCACAGGAATG
This sequence comes from Agrobacterium rosae, assembly GCF_002915175.1. GTDB lineage: Bacteria > Pseudomonadota > Alphaproteobacteria > Rhizobiales > Rhizobiaceae > Agrobacterium > Agrobacterium rosae. Next base: position 554,473 of record NZ_NXEJ01000002.1, read on the forward strand.
AGGAAACTTTTGGTGGCGTTGTCAGCCATGCATGATCTTTTAGCTTTTTCCGCCGCCGATTTCCGGCGTCGCGTGCTTTCGGATGGTGAAGGCGTGGCCGAGCGCGAGGACGCGGATCACGGCGATCATGTTCTTAATCCCGGTGTGCGACTAACGGGAGAAGGCATTCGCCTGAAAGATGCCGCCGTACTTGTGCCGGTGGTGGATTACGGCGATGAGGCGCGGGTGATTTTTACGCAGCGCACGGCGACGCTTCGAAAACATTCCGGCCAGATTTCCTTTCCCGGGGGTGGAATCGACAAGGAAGATCGCTCGCCTGAGGATGCCGCCCTTCGTGAGACGGAAGAGGAAATCGGTCTATCCCGTTCTTATGTCGAAACGGTAGGGAGATTGCCGGATTATATTTCCGGCACGGGTTTCCGTATCAAACCGGTGCTTTCAGTCGTCAAGCCCGGCTTCGACCTCACGCTCAACCCGACCGAGGTGGACGAAGTCTTCGAGGTGCCTTTGTCGTTTTTGATGAACCCTGATAACCACCAGCGCGGCAGCCGTATCTTTCAGGGGAGGGAGCGGTTTTTCTACGAAATGCCCTATGGCGAGCGCTACATTTGGGGCATTACGGCGGGCATTATGCGCAGCATTTACGAGAGGTTCTATTCATGAGCAACATTGCCGATCAGGACTGGTTTTCCAAACCAAATCTCCAGCGGATTTTGGCGCTTTTGAATGCCGATGGCGGTGAAGCGCGCATCGTCGGCGGTGCCGTGCGCAATGCGCTGATGGGCATGCCCGTGGGCGATATCGACATGGCAACGACACTGCCGCCGCAGGATGTGGTCGAGCGAGCGAAAGAAGCAGGCATCAAGGCGGTGCCGACCGGCATCGAACACGGCACGGTGACATTGATTCTCGATGGCGAGGGTTTCGAAGTCACCACCTTGCGCCGTGACGTGGAGACCGACGGTCGCCACGCACAAGTGGCCTTCGGCACCGATTGGACCGAAGACGCCGAGCGACGGGACCTCACCATCAATGCGCTTTATGCCGACGCCTCTGGCGAAGTGATCGACCTGATCGGCGGTTTGGCGGATATCGAGAAGCGCAATGTCCGTTTCATCGGCGACGCTGATCGGCGCATTGCTGAGGACTATCTTCGTATTTTGCGGTTCTTCCGCTTCTTCGCGCATTACGGCTCCGGACGTCCGGATGCGGACGGCCTGCGGGCGAGTGCGCGCGCCAAGGACAAGATTTCGACGCTGTCTGCCGAGCGCGTCTGGAGCGAGATGAAGAAGCTGCTGGCCGCAGATGATCCATCGCGCGCGCTGTTGTGGATGCGCCAGTCCGGCGTTTTGACCCAAGTTCTGCCGGAAACGGAAAAGTGGGGCATTGACGCCATTCACGGACTGGTCGCAGCCGAGCAGGCGCTTAGCTGGAAGCCGGACGCGCTGATGAGGCTTGCCGCCATTGTTCCATCGGATGTAGAGCGGATAAGTGCGATGACGTCGCGGCTGCGTATGTCGAAAGCAGAGGCCAAGCGTCTGATACAGTGGGCATCCGCTCCGACAATCGATCCCGCTATCACCGACGCTGCATTTGATCGCCTGCTTTACCGGCAAGGCGTGGACGGTGTGATCATGCGGCTGAGATTGGCCTTGGCGGCGGCACGTGCCGATGTCTCGGCAGGCGAGGCTGCAATGCAGAAAATCGCCCGGCTTTCCGCCATCCTGTCGCGCGCAGAGAAATTTGAAAAACCGCATTTCCCTCTAACCGGTGCTGATATTGTTGCAGCCGGGGTATCTCCCGGTCCGCGCGTGGGAGAGATTTTGGGCGCACTTGAAGAAAAATGGATTGAGTTCAACTTCTCATTGGACCGGGCAGCGCTGGCCGCCCGGCTTGAGGCTCTGTTGGAAAATCAGGCCTGAAGTTTGTTTTCGTCGTGAATACGTCGCTTGATGTTTTCGACCATGTTTTCACGAATTGCGGTTTCACCATGCGCCTGGCGCATATGGTCCACGGTTCGGCGCACGACTTCGGCATCCTCGTCTGCGCGTGTGTGCCACTCGCAACCCGGCACCAGGGTTCCACATTCGAACAGTCTCATATTGGCCTCCCATTATGAAAATTCAAAGCAGAGCCCCATTTTTGAAGCTCTGCTTTGATAACTAATAAACGGGAAATAAGGACTTATGTTCCGGGTAACCCTTATTCGGGGTGTGCCCAGCAATGGAAGACCGATGATGTCGCCGCTGCCGGTACCCGGCTTGTTTCGACCTTGTCATCGTTCGCAGCAGCTTCGTTGGCAAGCTTACGCTTGACCTGCTCCACGTAAAAGGAATGCGGCAATTCGCGATCTCCGGTGGCGCGCATTTCTGCTGCCAGACGATCGATCAATTCGGATGTTGGTATGGCCCGTGATTGGTCGCGACCAATCGTGGAAATAGGCATGCTGTTCAGTGTCGTCATGACGATAGCTCCTCCACTCCATCAACGGCTTGGAGACTATCACCGGCTTTGTTTTTTAATAAGAGCTAATTTTCCAAAATGAGGGCTCACACAGTCATAAAAAGCCAAACTTTTCGTGAGCGTCAGGGCCAGCGGACCACAGGCGGAAGAGATGACAGAATGGAATCGACATTGCCGCCGGTCTTGAGGCCAAAAATCGTGCCGCGATCGTAGAGCAGATTGAATTCGACGTAGCGACCACGGCGAATCAACTGCTCATCCCGGTCCTCTTCCGTCCATGGCTGGTTGAAATTGCCACGCACGATTTTGGGGTAGGCCAGATTGAAAGCGCGGCCCACATCCTGCACAAAGGCAAAGTTGGCGTCCCAGCCGCCCTTTTCCTCATCCGGGTGCAGCCAGTCGAAGAAGATGCCGCCGATGCCGCGCGCTTCGTTGCGGTGCTTCAAAAAGAAATACTCGTCGCACCACTGCTTATAGCGTGGATAATCGGCCACCGCATGGCGATTGCAGGTGATTTCGAAGACGCGGTGGAAGATTTGCGTGTCTGTGTCTTCCTGTGTGCGACGTCGGTTGAGAACCGGAGTCAAATCCGCACCGCCGCCAAACCAGTGGCTGGAGGTGACGACCATGCGTGTGTTCATATGCACGGCGGGAACGTTGGGATTGACCGGGTGGGCTATCAGAGAAATGCCGGAGGCCCAGAAACGTGGGTCTTCCTCCGCGCCCGGTATCTGGCCGCGAAACTCCGGCGAGAACTCGCCATGGACGGTGGAAGTATGGACGCCGACCTTCTCGAAGACCCGGCCCTCCATCATCGACATGATGCCACCACCGCCTTCGCCGTCATCACGCTGCCATTCCTTGCGCACGAAACGCCCCGGCTCCTGATCGGCCAGCGGACCCTGCAATTCGTCCTCGATGGTTTCGAAGGAGGCAATAATCGTGTCGCGAAGGCTCTCGAACCAGGCTTTGGCCAGCGCCTTCTTGTCTTCGATGTCGTCGGGCAAGCCCTTCGGCAAATCTGGCCGTTCCATATCCGATGTCCTTCCGGTCGAATCGCTGCGTTTCTTCCGGTTTAACAGCCCTGCGGCACAGACACAAAACTGAATTGTGGAAGAGTGCGATGTTGACACAACGGCTTGGTGGTTCAATAGTGGGTATTACCTTTGTATACCCGAGGATTTTTCATGCCCGGACCCCATCCCGTTGCGGTCAAGCTCGATCCTGATGTCCACGCCCGAATGCGCAAGCTGGCCGAGACGCAGCATCGTTCCACCCACTATCTGATGCGGGAGGCCATCGCTCAATATGTCGAGCGGGAAGAAAAGCGTGAGACGTTTCGGCAAGAGGCCTTGGTTGCATGGTCCGCTTATCAGGAAAATGGCCTTCATCTAAAACAGGATGAGGCGGATGACTGGCTTGCCAAGCTTGAAGCCGGGCAAGACGTGGAACCGCCTGAATGCCACAACTGATCTGGACGCCCGAGGCGCTGGCTGCCGTTCAGCGCTGCTATCGTTTTCTCGCGCACAAGAACCCAGATGCGGCATCACGCGCCGTAAAAGCGATTCGTGACCAAATGCGTATTGTTGAGGCCCACCCAGCTATCGGACGGCCCGCCGATAAAATGGCATCCGAGTTTCGGGAACTTTTGATTCCGTTCGGTGAGAGTGGCTACGTCGCCCTCTACAGACAGGATGGTGATCTGGTGGTCGTATTGGCCATCCGGCACCAAAGCGAGGCAGGGTATTTTTGAACGTGAGTTGAGCAAGCATCTCAATGGAATGCTGTAGCACTCAATTCCTACTATCTGCCGCCCGCAGCCGGCTGTCACCAAGGACGCCACCTTCATCCAGGATAGGATGCGCCACGGAGACGATGTGTGCGTTGATGCGCTTGAGGTCACGCAGCATGTCCAGATGCAGCGAACTGGTTTGCAGGCTCTGGGTCAATCCGTCGCGCAGGCGCTCCAGATGACGACCGGATGATCGCTTTTCCAGTCGCCTGATATCGTCCTTGATCTCCATCAGGTGGCGGGCGAGATCGAAATCACCGGTCACGAAAATGCTCTGGGCAGCGCGCAGGTTCTCGATGGTCATGTCGAACAGGGTTTTCAGTTCGTCATAGCCTTCGTCGGAAAACTTGAAGCCATTGACGATCTTCTTGCGGATCTGTTCGCAGAGACCTTTTTCGATGATATCGCCGATATGCTCGAGGTTGATGGCATAGTCTATGATGGTGATCGACCGGCGCGCATCGTCCTCTTGCAGCCCTTTGCGGCCGAGTTGGGAGAGATAAATCTTCACGTCCTGCTGCAGCCTATCGACCTTCTGTTCCAGCACGATAATTTCGGCAAGGGGGGAAAGATCGTTGTGCTTGAAGGCGTTTTCGGCCCTGATCAGCATGCGCTCGATCGTGTCTCCGACGACGAGAACTTCACGCGTGGCGTTGGCAAGCGCCACAACCGGCGTGTCCAGTGCGGACGCGTCGAGAAAACGCGGGCTTTCGTCGGTGCCCGGATCGTCCGGAACCATCTTGGCCATCATGTTCGACACGAGTCCGGAGAACGGCCACGCGATTGCTGCGAGCGCCAGGTTGAAGATCAGATGTGCATCCACCGGCAGCATGGCTTTGGCAAGCGGAAGCTGCTGCAGCAACATGGCACCATAACCTGCCAAAGGCAGGGCAATCGCACAGCCTGCGGCCCGCACGAGAAGATTGCCGATGGTGATCCGGCGGGACGATGCCGGGCCTGACAGGGTCGCGATGACAGGCGGGATCGCGCCACCCAGATTTGCGCCAAGAATGAGAACGATGATCAGCCCGGTGGACAGAATGTCAGCCGAGGCCAGCGACAAGATGAGGACAACCACCGCAAGGCTGGAAGAGGAGACGAATGCGAGCGCTGCCGAAAGCAAGAGAGCGACGGGCCATGCATCATCCAGCAGGCCTATGAATGCACCCAGAGCCGGTGAATCGCGCATCGGTTCGGTCGCATTGCTGAGCAGATGCAGGGAAAGCAGCATCAGGCCCACACCCACCAGTGCCGTGCCGCCGCCTTGACGGGCCGTGGAAGAGCCCTTGCGAACAATAATGCCGGTGATGATCAGCAGCGGCGACAACCACGCAACGCCGGTTGCGAAAATCCATGCGGTCACGGCGGTACCGATATTGGCGCCCAGCAGAACGATTTGCGCCATGCGCGGGCGAATGAGATCACGCTCTGCGAAGGAAGCGACGGTCAGGGCGGTGGCTGTGGAACTTTGCAAGGCGATGGTGGCGAGAAAACCGGATAGAAAAGACCGGGGGCCGCTTTTTGTACCGGTTGCCAGGACGATGCGGAGCTTGACGCCGAAAGCGCGGGTTACGCCATCCTTGACTTGAGCGAGGCCGAAAAGCAGCAGCGCGACAGCGCCCAAGAGATTGACGATGGTGATGGTGGATTGCATGCTGGTCGCCCTCCGTCCGTCAGTATTCTGAGTTTGAACGCCGTTCCTTGCCCGAAACCTTTCGCTTTCGGACGACATGCTCGTGGAAAGGCTCGGAGGTAAGAATCTTTAGTTGGCTAATCAATATAAGCCTGAAATACCCAGTCGTACAGAGTTGTTTGCGACATTTTAAATCGTGAAGACGATGGCGTTTATTGCCACGCCGTCTGGCGTAAAGCCTCTCCTGATATCATCGCGGCCGACATGGCGACATTGATGGAGCGTTGCCCCTCCATCATGGGAATGATCAGCCGTTCATCGGCTTTTTCGTGGACATGATCCGGCACGCCAGCACTCTCGCGGCCGAACAGCAGAATGTCGTCAGGGCGGTAGGTCACATCGACATAGGGCAGGGCTGCCTTGGTGGAGGCGAGAACCAGCCTGCGACCGGTGGAGGCACGCCATTCCTCGAAGCGTTCCCAATTGATGTGGCGGGTCAGCGATGCCGTGGTGAGGTAGTCCATGCCCGCGCGCTTCAGATTGCGGTCGGAAATATCGAACCCGGCTGGTTCGATGATGTCGACGCCGATGCCAAGGCATGCTGCCAGCCGCAGGATTGTGCCGGTGTTGCCGGGAATGTCCGGTTGATAGAGGGCGATCCTGATATCGGGCATGGTGATGTCTTTCTGGTCGGTATCGTCGGGCTTTATCACGGCAAGCAATATTGAAACAAGCAACGCGATACAAACCGAGGGCTGTTGTCGCGTCGACACACTCGCGTGTTAGGGAGCGTTTTGCGATACTTACGGTGGTTTGGTGCTGGTCAATGCTTATTTTTTAAGCTACAACGGCGCATCTTCAACACCAGCCACGGAGGTTCAGATGAATAAGCTCGTTTTATATCGCCTCCCGGCCATTGTAGTGGCCCTGCAGGCGTAGGTGTTTCTGGCGGTTCATCCGCTTTTTCATTTTAATTCGTCATGTGGCTGTTGCGGCCATATCCATGTTATTCCCGTGATGGCCATGGACGTTTTTTGTCCCCGTGCTGCTCTTTCGGGATCATTATGTCCGGAGCTTGGCCATGTTCGGCTGGTTTGAAAAACGTCTCGATCCATTTCCCGCATCCACGCCTGTCGTGCCGCCCAACAAGCTTTTGCCGTTCATGTGGCACTATGTCAAACCGGCGGCACCATGGTTGCTGCTGCTGGGCCTGATGTCCATGGGCATCGCGGTTGCCGAAGTGATGCTCTATCAGTTCCTTGGCAATATCGTGGACTGGCTGTCATCTGCAAACCGCGAGACGTTCCTTCAGGATGAAGGCTGGCATCTCGTCGTCATGGCGGCCATCGTGCTGGTGGCTCTGCCGTTGATGGGCTCCATCCACACCATGACGATGCACCAGACGCTGGCTGGAAACTTCGGCATGATTGCCCGCTGGCACATGCACCGCTTTCTGCTGCGCCATTCCATGACCTTTTTCGCCAACGAGTTTGCGGGCCGCGTTTCCACGAAGGTCATGCAGACTGCGCTGTCCATTCGCGAAGTGGCGCTGAAGATCATCGATGTGTTCGTTTATGCCATCAGCTTCGTTTTCTCGATGCTGTTCATGGTTGCGGCGGCGGATTGGCGACTGGTTATTCCGCTGGTGGTCTGGCTGTCCATTTATATCGCGATTCTGACCTATTTCGTCCCGAAACTCGGTCGCCTCGCCAGCGAGCAGGCGGATGCGCGTTCGTTGATGACAGGTCGTATCGTGGACAGTTACACCAACATCGCCACGATCAAGCTGTTTTCCCATGCGGGCCGTGAAGAGGTCTATGCACGTGAAGGCATGAATGTGTTTCTGAACACCGTTCACCGGCAGATGCGCAAGATTTCCGCCTTCAACATCGCCATTGATATCAACAATGCGCTGGTCATGTTCTCGACGACATCGCTTGGCCTTTATTTCTGGCTGACAGGGTCGGTTACGGTCGGTGCTCTGGCTGTGGCCATCGGCCTGTCCATGCGTGTCAACGGCATGTCGCAGTGGATCATGTGGGAAGTCACTTCGCTGTTTGAAAACATCGGCACGGTCTATGACGGCATGAGCATGATGACCAAACCACATGACATCGTCGATGAGGTTGACGCACCGGCTCTCTCTGCACCCAAGGGTGAAATCCACTTCGATGACATCCGCTTCCACTATGGAAAAAACAAGGGTGTTATCGAGGGACTGTCTCTCGATATCAAACCCGGTGAGAAGGTCGGTCTCGTCGGCCGTTCCGGTGCGGGCAAGACGACGCTGATGAACCTGCTCTTGCGGTTCTACGACCTGGAATCGGGCAAAATCCGCATCGACGGTCAGGATATTTCCACCGTTTCGCAGGATAGTCTGCGCTCGCTGATCGGCGTGGTGACACAGGATACGTCGCTGCTCCATCGTACCATCCGCGATAACATCGCCTACGGTCATCCGGGCGCGACGGACGAGGAGATCATCGCCGCGGCAAAGCGTGCCAATGCCTGGGACTTCATCGAAACGCTCGTGGACATGCATGGCCGCAAGGGGCTGGATGCTCAGGTCGGTGAGCGCGGCGTGAAGCTGTCCGGCGGCCAGCGCCAACGCATTTCCATCGCTCGCGTGTTCCTGAAAAACGCACCGATCCTCATTCTCGATGAGGCAACGTCTGCGCTGGACTCCGAGGTTGAGGCCGCCATTCAGGAAAACCTGTTTGCGCTGATGGAAGGCAAAACCGTCATCGCAATCGCCCACCGTCTTTCAACACTGACCGAGATGGATCGCCTGATCGTTCTCGACATGGGCAAGATCGTCGAGGCCGGGACACACACTGAACTGGTGGAACAGGGCGGTATCTATGCCGATCTGTGGCTACGCCAGTCCGGCGGGTTTATTGCGGATGAAGAACCCGAGATGAAGGCGGCAGGGGAGTAGGTTTCAGTCGCTCGTATTCCGTCACCCCGCACTTGATGCGGGGTCCAGTTCGATCAAGTCCTTGATCGATAAAGACTCTTTCGGGCCGCAGACGCGACGCTGCTGGGACCCGGCTCAAGGCCGGGGTGACGGAGGCTGTGGTCTTTGTCAGCGAGAGCATTTCTGGACGTTTCGCCTGCGACTATTACCAAAATATAATCTCACCGCCGCTTTGCCCGTCTCCTGATTCCGCTTATACCGAAATCATGGTCATCACCCGTATTTTTCGTTTTTTTGAGAACTGGATCAAGCCCTTCGACCGCAAGGACGATTTGAGGCCGCCGCAGGATACTTTCGCGTTTATCTGGTTCTACCTTTCGCAGGCAAAGACGCCTTTCTTCGCCATGCTTGTTCTGGGTGGCATGACGGCGGCTATCGAGGCGGCGTTGTTCTGGTTCGTCGGGCGGCTGGTGGATATTCTTGCTACTGTCAAGCCGGGTGAGGGCTGGGCGGGGCTGATTGCTGGCCACGGCTACGAACTATTGGGCATGCTGGTTCTGATCGCCGTCGTGCGGTTCCTCATCACCATGATAACGGCGCTGGTGGATCAGCAGGTCATTACGCCCGGTTTTTACAATCTCGTGCGCTGGCAGTCCTACATGCACGTGGCGCGGCAATCGCTGACCTTTTTCCAGAACGACTTTTCCGGACGTATCGTCACCAAGGTCTGGTCTGGCGGGCAGGCGGCGGGTGATCTTGTTACGTCGCTGATGGAAAGTGTGTGGTTCGTCGGCATTTATTCCGTATCGATGCTGTTTCTGATCGGTGGGCTGGACTGGCGTCTGGCCGTGGTGGTTCTGGTCTGGGTCGGCGTATTCTCACTGCTCGCGCGCTATTTCGTGCCGCGCATCAGGAAACATTCCCGTGAGACGGCAGAGGCCGCCTCCATGCTGTCTGGCCGCATGGTCGATGCCTATAGCAATATTCAGACGCTGCGGCTGTTCGGGCGTGACGATGCCAATGATCGTTATATGCGGCAGGGTTTCGATACGTTCCAGAGCACGACCATGATGTTCACGCGCTTCATAACAGGCGTGCGGGCATCGATGGCGCTGCTATCAGGCATCATGATCACATCCATGGCCGCTCTCTGCATCGATCTGTGGCTTTCCGGCAAGATCAGTTCCGGCGCGGTCGCCTTTACGCTGGCGCTGGTTCTGCGGCTGAATTTTCTGCTGGGCCGCCTGATGACACAGTTCAACGGCATCATGCGCAACTTCGGCACCGTGCAGAACGCTGCCGAGCTGATTTCGCAGCCGATCAATCTTGTGGACGTACCCGGCGCACCGGCGCTGGTCGTCTCCAAGCCCGGCATCCGCTACGAGGATGTCAGTTTTCATTATGGACGTGCCGAGGGTGTGATCGATCATCTGAGCCTCGATATTCAGCCTGGTGAAAAGGTTGGTATCGTCGGGCGTTCTGGCGCTGGTAAATCCACGCTCGTCAATCTGCTGTTGCGATTCTACGATGTCGAGAAGGGCCGTATTCTCATAGACGGTCAGGATATCGCCAAGGTCAGCCAGGAAACGTTGCGCGCGCACATCGGCATGGTCACGCAGGATACCTCGCTGCTGCATCGTTCCATCCGCGATAACATCATGTTCGGGCGTGTGGATGCCAATGAAGAGCAATTGCTCGCGGCTATCAAACGCGCCAAAGCCGATGACTTTATCGAGCGGCTCGAGGACCAGCGTGGACGACGAGGGTTGGATGCGCATGTGGGCGAGCGTGGGGTGAAACTGTCCGGCGGCCAACGCCAGCGCATCGCCATTGCCCGCGTAATGCTGAAAGACGCGCCTATCCTGGTTCTGGACGAGGCGACATCGGCGCTGGATTCTGAAGTCGAAGCTGCCATTCAGAGCAATCTGGATGAATTGATGCGCGGCAAGACGGTTCTGGCCATCGCGCACCGGTTATCCACGATCGCAGCGCTCGACCGCCTGATTATCATGGATGCCGGGCGGATCGTGGAGCAGGGTACGCATGGGCAGCTTATTGCCAGTGGCGGGCTCTATTCCGAGCTATGGACGCGGCAATCCGGCGGGTTTCTGTCCGCGGATGACGTCGCGCCGGTTTAAGGTGCCGCGATCACGAAATCGGCGACCAGCCCGTAATGGTTGGAACCGAGACTATCAGGCAGGCGCTCCAGCTTCATCAATACAGCCGGTTTTCTGGCAAAGATGTGGTCGATGGCAATGCCGAGTTGTTCCGCCTCAATGGGCCATGTGGCCGGTTCCCATGGTGCCTTCTTCAGGTCGGTCGCCAGCAGGAAGTCCTGCATATCAGGCGCAATGCTGGCAGAGTTGAAATCTCCGCCCAGGATGAGAGGCCCTGTAACAGATGAGAACGCTGACCGAATACGACCTAGCTCATTGCGGTGATATTCATCGAAATAGGGCTTTGCCAGATGTGCTGCTGCCAATGTCAGCGTCACGCCGTCAACGTCAATAGTTGCCATGGCAAACCGTTCGCGGCTGACGTAGCTCAGGCTGCCGATGCGCGCAGCTTCAAGCGGTCGTTTCGACAGGATCAGCAAATCGCAGGATTGTGTACCCTGGCCGCAACCGATTCTGTAGGGGTAGGTCTGGCTCAGACGGGGTAAGACGCTCGTCAGCGCGGCTGCCTCCATGACGTAAACTGCGTCTGCGTTCGAAGCCAGGAGCGTGTCGGCTATTGATTCGGCATTCCGCGAATTTTCCATCAGCACGTTGAAAGAGAGCAGACGGAAAGGTTTGGACCCTGTTGGCGCAAATGCGTCCGTTACGAACTCCCGGTGCATATAAAGAGCATGTGCGCACAGCATCATTGCCCACACCAGTAGCACGATAAAGATGCGCGAGCGCAGGACGATGAGGCACAATAATGCGACGAAGGCGGCCAGAACGGCAATGTGGAGCTGGAAGCTGTTGACGAATGCCAAGAGCCAAAAATCCGCTACATATCGGATACTTATAACGAAAAGCGCAAGAAAAAGTGCAGTCGCTGCGACGCAGGCGAGCCTAGCTTTCAAAATCAAAACCTCGTGTATCAGCTCTCCCTTCCTTTGATTATCACGCGCCAATCGGCTTCACAATGTTGCAGGATGGACAGCTCGGTTGGAAAAGGCAGAGAAAAATGGCCTGCAAGGCAGAATTACGGCAGCTTTGTGTGCTTTCCTCTTGCCAAGGTCCGGCATATTTTGCGATCAAGCAGAATAGGCGCGATTTATTGTCGCGCACTGACCCGGGACATGGGGGATTGAGTTTGTCCTGGATCAAAACAGAGCTGGAGGACTCATGCGACTTTCAACGAAATCAGCGCAGAGGATGGTGTAGCGGTGAGCGAGCACGTTAATGATCATGACGCTACGGGTGAGCCAACCCGTCGCGATTTTCTTTATCTGGTGACCGGTATGGCAGGTGTCGTCGGCGCAGGTGCCGCCGTCTGGCCTTTCATCGACCAGATGCGTCCCGACGCGTCCACGCTGGCGCTTGCCTCTATTGAGGTAAACGTGGCGAGTGTCGAGCCAGGCATGTCGCTTACCGTGAAGTGGCGCGGCAAGCCCATCTTCATCCGCAACCGCACACAAAAAGAAATCGATGAAGCAAACGCCGTTCAACTGACGGATCTGAAAGATCCGGTTGCGCGCAACGCCAACCTCGATGCCACAGCGCAGGCAACCGATGTTGACCGTTCTGCGGGTGCCGGCAAGGAAAACTGGATCGTCATGATCGGTTCCTGCACGCATCTGGGTTGTGTTCCGCTGGGTCAAGCCGGCGATTTCGGCGGGTGGTTCTGTCCCTGCCATGGCTCGCACTACGATACGGCGGGTCGCGTTCGCAAAGGTCCGGCGCCGGAAAACCTGCATATTCCGACCTTCGCATTCACATCCGATACCGTGATCAGAATCGGATAAGGGGACATTTGAAATGAGTGGTCATTCCAGTTACCAGCCCTCGACCGGTATCGAAAGATGGGTCGATTCTCGCCTGCCGCTGCCGCGCATGATTCATGACAGCTTCATATCCTATCCGGTACCGCGCAATCTGAACTACGCTTACACGTTCGGTGCGATGCTCGCCGTCATGCTGATCGTGCAGATTCTGACCGGTGTCGTGCTGGCCATGCACTATGCCGCTGAAACGACGGTTGCCTTCAACTCCGTCGAAAAGATCATGCGTGACGTCAACCACGGTTGGCTGTTGCGCTATATGCACGCCAACGGCGCATCGTTCTTCTTCATTGCCGTTTATCTCCACATTGCCCGTGGCCTCTACTACGGTTCCTACAAGGCACCGCGCGAAATCCTCTGGATTCTCGGCTGCGTCATCTTCCTTCTGATGATGGCAACCGGCTTCATGGGTTACGTTCTGCCCTGGGGCCAGATGTCGTTCTGGGGTGCTACGGTTATCACCGGCTTCTTCACGGCCTTTCCAGGCATCGGTGAGTGGATCCAGCAGTTCCTGCTCGGTGGCTTTGCCGTTGACCAGCCAACTCTGAACCGCTTCTTTGCGCTTCACTATCTTCTGCCCTTCATGATCGTGGGTGTCGTTATCCTCCACATCTGGGCGCTGCATGTCACAGGCCAGACGAACCCGACTGGCGTCGAAGTGAAGACCAAGACGGACACCGTTCCGTTCACGCCTTACGCAACGTTGAAGGATGCGCTTGGCGTTTCCGTCTTCCTGCTGTTCTACGCATATTTCGTATTCTACATGCCGAACTTCCTCGGTCACCCCGATAACTACATCATGGCCGACGCGTTGAAGACGCCTGCACACATCGTGCCGGAATGGTACTTCCTGCCGTTCTACGCCATGCTGCGCGCCATTACCTTCAATGTCGGCCCGATCGACTCGAAGCTTGGTGGCGTTCTGGTGATGTTCGGTGCCATCGTGGTGCTGTTTTTCCTGCCTTGGCTGGACACGTCGAAGGTTCGCTCCGCTGTCTACCGTCCATGGTACAAGATGTTCTTCGCGATCTTCGTGGTGAACTCCATCATGCTCGGCTGGCTGGGTTCGCGCCCTGCGGAAGGCCTCTACGTTGCCCTGTCGCAGCTCGGAACGGTCTACTACTTCGGCTTCTTCCTGATCATCATGCCGCTTCTCGGTCTGTTTGAAACGCCAAGGCGTATTCCAAATTCCATCACCGAGGCTGTTCTGGAAAAGAACGGCAAGGCCGCTGCAGCCCCTGCGGCTGCGGTGAAGATATGAGCGCGAGAGGGACGATTACAATGAAAAAGCTTGTAACGAGCATCGCGCTTATCGCTGTCATGGGTGGTTTCGGTTCTGCGGTTTCGGCGGCAGAGGAAGCCCATGATCTCAAGGCACAAACCGAACACGCAATTGCGGGCGGGCACTTCCCCATCCTCAAACCGCAAGAAGAAAAATGGTCTTTCGCAGGACCTTTCGGCAAATACGACAAGGGTCAGCTTCAGCGTGGATTGAAGATCTACAAGGAAGTCTGTTCCGCCTGCCATTCGATGAACCTGGTTTCCTTCCGTACGCTGGAAGGTCTGGGTTACTCGGAAGATCAGGTGAAGGCCTTTGCCGCCGAATATGAAGTGCAGGATGGCCCGAACGCCGACGGCGAGATGTTCACGCGCAAGGCTGTTCCGTCCGATCATTTCCCGTCGCCTTACCCCAATAAGGAAGCGGCTGCGGCATCCAATGGCGGCGCTGCTCCACCGGATATGTCGCTTCTGGCCAAAGCCCGCGGCGTCGAACGTGGTTTTCCGCAGTTCGTGTTCGACATGATCCCGTTTGTCGGCGGTTATCAGGAAGGTGGACCTGACTATATCCACGCCCTGCTGACCGGCTATCAGGATGCACCTGCTGGTATCGAAGTTGCCGAAGGTACGCACTTCAATCCACATTTCGGCAGCGCGATAGCACTCAAGATGGCGCCGCCGATCAGCAAGGATCAGGTGACCTACGATGATGGTACCCCGCAGACGCTGGACCAGTATTCGCAGGACGTCTCGGCGTTCCTGATGTGGGCCGCAGAGCCGCACCTGGAAGAACGCAAGCGTACCGGTTTCATGGTCATGGTGTTTCTTTTGATCTTCACCGGGCTGATCTACCTGACGAAAAAGTCCGTATATTCCAGAAAAGAACACTGATTGGTTCTATCAAAAGCCTGATACCAGCCCTCACGGTTCATCCGTGGGGGCTTTTTGTTGTTTGGAAGCAGGCTCCCGCCTTGCATGGATGGGCATTTTCTATTGGTGCGCCTCGTGTGAGTTGATAAGGTCGCCCGACGTTCAATTCATTCAGAAACCATCGGACATTCCATGACTGTTATTGCTTCGGAGCTTGCTGCTGCCATTCGCTCCATTCCCGATTATCCCAAGCCGGGGATCATCTTTCGCGACATCACCACGCTTCTCGGCAACCCACGGGCCTTTCGCCGTGCGGTGGACGAGTTGGTCCAGCCCTATGCGGGAACGAAGATCGACAAGATTGCGGGCATGGAAGCGCGCGGCTTTATCCTGGGCGGCGCTGTCGCACACCAACTTTCCGCCGGTTTCGTGCCAATCCGCAAGAAGGGCAAGCTACCGCACACCACCGTTCGCGTGGCTTACAGCCTTGAATATGGCGTGGACGAGATGGAGATGCATGTGGATGCCGTGCAGCCCGGTGAAAAAGTTATTCTGGTCGATGATCTGATCGCAACCGGCGGCACCGCAGAAGGTGCCGTGAAGTTGCTGCGCCAGATGGGTGCCGATATCGTTTCCGCCTGCTTCGTCATCGATCTGCCGGATCTGGGCGGTCGTAAGAAGCTGGAAGATCTCGGTGTGGAAGTGCGCACGCTGGTAGAATTTTCCGGGCACTGACCCAAAGGCCGACCGGTCACCCAAACTCAATGTATTGAGCCTATTGTGATGTCTTGCGAAGGCTCTTTAATCAACAGACGTCGGAGCCTTTATGAGCAATTTAAAAGATATCAGATCGAAAATTTTCCGATCGCTGTGGTATTTTTTAACCAGGCCAAAGCCGTGGGTAGAACCTTCGCTGCAAGGCCGTAAGGTTGTGGTGGTGGGTTCGGCTCCGCAGTCATCCATGCCTCTCGGCTTCGACCCGTCATATAGGACGATATCGGTCAACGGCTCGCAGATTGTCGCGAAAAAATGGGGTGTGGAAAAACCGGATATAACGTTGATGACGTTCAACCAGATTGAAGGCACCAACACCAACGCGAAAGAAGTTCGCCGAGTACTGGATGGCGAAAGCACCGGAAAGCTTTATCTACTGCTGTGGCAGCATAGCAAAAAGCGGCTTATGGCCGGCCTTACTCGCTTCAACTACAGATGTGACGACCTTTACATCGCTGGCCGCAATCGTCGCATTGCACTTGTCCATGCTATCACCGGCAAGGTTAATTTGGAGATCGAGCGTCAGGCAAAGTTTTCGAACGGCGTTATCGGTGTCATGCTGGCACTCCAGAGCGGAGCGGAGGCTGTGGTGATCGCCGGAATAAATCCAGCTTCGACGGGGCATATCTATAATGTCGAAAACCTGGTCAGAGGTCATAGCGGACCTGACCTCGCTGCATTGACGGACATGCGCAAAAAAGGCCTGCCGGTTTATACCGCTGATCCCGAAGTTGCCGAAGCGACCGGTCTGCCATTGTGGACTGGCAGCCGCTAAGCGGATTTTGGAAGTGCGATATACCGGCCAGTGTAGGCTTATTCGAATTCCAAAACACTGCTCTCGAAGGACACGACTGTTTCACCATTTTGATTGACCCCCTCATTGAGCGTCGTGTTCAAAAAGGTGCCTGGACGGGAGGCGAGGGGGCGGGAGGCGATCATGGTGGCAAAATATGTGATGTCATCGCCGGCATAGACCGGACGGTGCCATTTCATATTGCGGAAGCCGGGCGAAGGGCCGAGCTTTGGTGGTTGGACGCCTTCGGATATCAGGCGTTTAACTTCTCGCTCCCAATAGGCAAGAAAGCATTTCATCCATGAGGCGCTGGTCTGCCATCCAGAGGCGCAAAGCCCCTCGAAAACCGAATTTCGAGCCGCTTCCGCATCGAGATGAAAGGGTTGCGGATCAAATTTCTCCGCGTATCGAATGATGGATTCCGCCGAGAAATGGACGGTGCCGAGTTCGAGTTTCACGTCATCAGGATAAAGGTCGATGAACTTCATGATGCCGCACCATTTGTCGCTGTTGCCAGCATGGCGTTCAGTTCAGCCACGCAGACGGTTTCGCCGCGCTGGTTTTGCAGTTCGTGGCGCAGCTTGATCACACCCAATCCGGGCCTTGATTTCGACACGCGTTGCTCCACCACCGTCGATGTGCCGCTCAGTGTGTCGCCAGCAAGAACGGGTCTTTTCCATTCGACGTAATCGACCCCCAGTCCTGCTTGAGAAGGAGAATGGCTGATATAGCTGTCCACCGTCATGCGCATCAACATGCCACATGTGTGCCAGCCGGATGCGGCAAGACCACCCAGAATGCTGGCTTTTCCCGCCTCTTCGGACAGATGCATCGGCTGCGGATCGAATTCAGCTGCAAACTCGATGATCTCATCGGCCGTCACGGTCTTTGGTCCAAGCGGAAAGCTTCGACCGGGCGTGAAATCGTCAAAACTATATCTCACCGGCGAACTCCTCTTTCGCTGACATCTTCCAAAGCGTAACGCAACTCTACCTTTTACGTAAAGGTAATTTATTGGCGGCGTGACGAATGTTCGGGAGCTGAAATAAAAAGGCCCGCAACGAAGCGCGGGCCATTTCTTCTGATTGTCGTTGGTTCAGGTGTTGAAGCGGAAGTGGATGACGTCGCCATCATGGACGACATATTCCTTGCCTTCGTCACGGCCCTTGCCAGCTTCCTTCGCGCCAACTTCGCCCTTGAAAGCGACGTAGTCGTCATAGGCAATGGTGAAGGCGCGGATGAAGCCGCGTTCGAAATCGGTATGGATGACGCCAGCAGCACCCGGTGCCTTGGTACCGCGCACGATCGTCCAGGCGCGCGTTTCCTTAGGACCGACGGTGAAATAGGTGATGAGGTCGAGCAATTGGTAGCCTGCGCGGATCAGACGGTCGAGACCGGCTTCCTCGAGGCCGAGCGCCGAGAGGAATTCTTTCGATTCGTCTTCAGGCAGTTGCGCCACTTCGGACTCGATGGCTGCGGAGATGATCACGCATTCCGCACCTTGCGCCTTTGCCATTTCGGCCACGGCCTTGGTGTGCTCGTTGCCATCGACAGCATCGGCTTCAGCGACGTTGCAGACGTAAAGCACAGGATGTGAGGTCAGAAGGTTCAACCCCTTCAGCACTTCGATCTCGTCTTCTGCCAGTGTCTTCAACAGCAGACGGGCAGGCTTGCCGTCGTTCAAAAGCTTGATGACCGCTTCCATGACCGGCAATTGCGCCAGCGAATCCTTGTCCTTGGAAGACGCGCGCTTGCGGGTCTGCTCCACGCGGCGCTCAAGGCTTTCAAGGTCGGCCAGCATCAGTTCGGTTTCAATCGTATCAGCGTCGCCAACCGGATTGATGCGACCTTCGACGTGGGTGATGTCATCGTCCTCGAAGCAGCGCAGGACGTGAACGACGGCATCGACTTCGCGGATGTTGGCGAGGAACTTGTTGCCAAGGCCTTCACCCTTGGAAGCACCGCGCACCAGACCGGCAATATCCACGAAGGAGATGCGGGTGGGGATGATTTCCTTGGAGCCTGCAATATCGGCCAGCACCTTCATGCGTGGGTCCGGCACGGCCACTTCGCCCGTATTGGGTTCGATGGTGCAGAAAGGATAGTTTGCCGCCTGCGCAGCCGCTGTCTTGGTCAGCGCGTTGAAAAGTGTGGACTTGCCGACGTTCGGCAGACCAACGATACCACATTTGAAGCCCATGGCTTAAACCTGCCTCTGTCTAAAGAATTCCGTTAGCGAGCCTTTTGCGGAAAGGGCAGGGCAAGGTCAAGCCTTGATGCCGCAAACCATAAGGATTCCCTGTAAATGGAGCGGTTTATACTGTCGTCTGACCCACGCCGAACCAAGCCGAAATCAAAGACCAGCCGCCATAGATTATCGCCCCGCTGGTCATTATGGAAAGGACGGCAAGCACAAGGCCGGTCAACACCGCGAGATCATCTCGCTGCGCCAAGCCAAGCGCGATGGCCAGCACGGCAAGCCCTGGAAGCATGTTGCCGAAGGGAATAGGCAGCGCAATCAGCACAGCCATCAGAAAAATCACGACGCCAATGGAGACATGCCCCAGATATTTCGCCAGCACATGGCCTCGCGGGCGCAGCAACGCTTCCAGCTTCGCTAGACGCGGTGCTGCCTTGTCTGCCGTCAATTGAATAATCGACCGCGATACAGAAAGGCGACCAAGAAAACCGGGCAGCTTCAGAGTCCGCGAGCCGAAAATGATCTGGAGCGATAGGATGGCGAGCGCCGTACCGAAGATCATCCCCGCAGGAATACCCGGCGTCGGGATGATAGCGGGAATGGCAAAGACGACGAGCACGAAGGCAATTGCCTGATCGCCAAGCTTGTCCAGCAGGCCTTCCAAAGTGATCTTGTCGGGCAACCCATCCGGCAGGCGCTTCAATGAGGCGGCCATGGTCTCGTGCGGCGGGTCGTTGGTCATTGTTGCGGAGCCCGCGCTAGGACTGCATCAGTGGCTGAACGTATTTCGGTTGTGATCATATCAGGCAGATGGTGTTGCGACCGCAAGTTTCAAGTCTGTTACGCAACCGATCTGCTTATTATGCCGAGTCATTCCGATGAGGTCCGTCAAGCGTCAAAACGGCATAAGTCGGAGTTCTTTCAATCCTGCGCTTCGAATCTGAGACTTGAGGTCGGACTCCTGGCCATCATTAAATGCGCGTTTTGGCAGGGGAATGTAGAGATTCGGTCCGAAGAAGAGGGTGAGCATGGTTTGATCCTCGCTCCAGCCGCGGAAATTCACCCATTCATATCTCTGAAATCCATTTGAATGGCGAATGCTCAAGGCAGCATTGTCCCATTCAGTCGTGAGATCTAGCTTTGAAAATGGAGAGTTTCTGAAGTTTTTAATCGTCTTCTTTTTGCCGAGACGATTGAGTATATATATGACAATAATAATAGAAGGAATGATTGTCAGGTTCGTGATGAATAAGTCAAAACCATCTGAAGGACGGGATTGCCAGTTTACAAAAGCAATCAGTCCCAGAAAGAACAGAAAACATATCAGGTAATTTTTCTTTCCTTGGCGTCTGAAGTTATCCGTTGCCTTTGCAAACTCCTCTTCCGTCAGCCGGTAGCAGATTGGTTTCGGATCGCACATCTGCATTCCTCACATCAACAAAATAATCGAAGCATGTTTGGGTTGTGTATTCGGCAAGTTAAAGGCGAACGTTTGAAACAGATGTCGAGTTAATCCTTCTTGCCGAACATCCGCTTCAGCATGTCTGCCATCGGTCCCGTTTCCGGAAGCTTTTTGGGCTGGGCGGAATTGCGGGCTTGATGAATGTGCGACTTGGCGGTGGGTTTGGCGGGCTTTGCCTCTTTTTCTATTTCGCTTTTCACGCCGACTGCCAGCGCGAGCTTGTTCATGAGTTGGGAGTCTTCGCCCTTCACCAACATCGAGGCGTTGTCTGCAATGGCATCGATCAGCGGCTCGAGCCAGATTTTGTCGCTCTTGGCAAAATCGCCCAGCACATGGCCGTTCACGCGGTCCTTGTCTCCGGGGTGGCCGATACCGAGCCGTAGGCGGCGATAGTCTTTGCCGCAATGGGCGTCGATGGATTTGAGGCCGTTGTGGCCGCCATGTCCGCCGCCAATCTTGATACGGGCGCGTCCGGCGACGAGATCCAGTTCGTCATGGATGGCGATGATATCGGAGGTTTTTACCTTGTAGAAACGCATGGCCTCGCCAACGGATTCGCCGGAAAGGTTCATGAAGGTGAGCGGCTTCATAAGCAGCACTTTTTCCTCGGCAATCTCGCCTTCGGAAATTTCGGCCTTGAACTTTTTCGACCACGGCGAAAATGAGGGAAGGCGTTGCAGCGCATCGACGGCCATAAAGCCGATATTGTGTCGATTGCTTGCATATTGCGTGCCGGGGTTGCCAAGGCCTGCAATGATGATCATGGACGTTTCCGCTTGGTTCGATGAACGATTGTCCTTCACCACCGAAAAAACCGGCGAGTGTCAACTTTTTTGTCTCATATCTGGGCGTTAAGGCCGAATAACAAGGCCGTATTTTTCATAAATCCGGCGCTGGCTGCCATCTGCAATGAGGTCATCGAGTGCGTGTTGCATCTTGCTGATCAGCGCATTCGGAACGGACCTGTTGCAGGCCATTCCCAGAATTTGATGGCTTAAGGTGACAACCTCGACGAAATTGCCTGGTGGCATTGTCTTCAATGCGCTTTCCGACATCGGCATCAGGTCGATGCGGCCCGCCGTGAGTTTCGAAAGCGTTTTGTCGAAATCGGCGCTGAGATCGATGCGGGGAAATCCGAGAGATCTCAAAATCGCTTCGGTGTAATCGGTTCGCTGTGTTCCGATCGTATAGGCCTTTGCATCGTCCAGGGTCTTGATGTCCATGTGCGTCCCGCTGCGTGCAACAAGGACGTTCCTGTCGGTGTGAATGGGGGAAACCCATTTGAACTGATTTTCGCGCCCCGGTGTCCGTGCGGCTGCGACGACGCAATGCATGGGTTTGGTCTCAGCCAGCGCCAAGGCCCTTGCCCAGGGCAATATCGTCGCTTCGTAATCAATGTCCGTACGTTGGAATATGATCTTCAGTTGATCCATATAGACGCCGCTTGGTTGCCCGTCGGTGTCGCGGAAATTATAGGGGGGATATTCTTCGGTTGAAATAAAAAGTCGTTCTGCCGACACGGGCAGAGCGACCAAGAAAATCATCAATGCCAGTAGAGTTCGCCACATTGATGTTCATCCTCCCAGATGACGTTATGTCCCGACCTTTGCGATGGTTTGTTCGCTATGCTGCTCGAAAATGGCGATGTGCGCGCTGATCGGCTGCGGTTTTGCGAACAGATATCCCTGTCCGCAATCGACGCCGATGTCCTTGAGCATCGCTTCCTGCTCACGTGTTTCAATGCCTTCGGCAATCACTATACAGTTCATCTTGTGGGAAATCGCGCTGATTCCCTCCACAAGCATACGGCTTCTGTGGCTGATTTCAGCCACCTCGTCGCATATGGAACGTGTGAAGGATTGGTCGATCTTGACGATATCGATGGGGAAGCGGTTCAGGTAGCTGAGCGATGAATAGCCGGTGCCGAAGTCATCGAGCGCGATACGGCATCCCAGTTCGCGGATGGCGCTGAGGACTGCGCGAATCTGCGGGTCGTCGTGCATCAGCACGGCCTCGGTGATTTCGACCACCAGCCGGCTCGGGACGATGCCGTGGCGGTACAGCAGGCCAGCGATGCGCGTGGGAAGGCCAGGCTCGAACTGAAGGGCGGAGAAGTTTACCGCGACGTAGGCGTTCTCCAGCCCCGGCAGTTCCGAGAGGGTCGCGAGGTTGCGGATGGCGTGGTCCAGAATAGCGTTACCGATACGCTGGATCGTGCCGTTTTCTTCCGCGACACTGATAATGGCTGCAGGCGAGAGAATACCCTTGCGCGGATGGTTGAGCCGCATCAGGGCTTCGAAACCGACCGTCTCGCCATTTGTCAGGTTCAGGATCGGCTGAAAGTGAGCCTCCAGCCAGTTTCCTTCCAGTGCGTGCTCGATATCCTGTTCGATTTCCGCCCGCTCTCTTGCTTCGTTCATGATGGCGGGATCGAACATCTGCGCACCGTTCTTGCCTGCACGTTTTCTGCTGTACATGGCCAGATCGGAGTTCTGGAGAAGTTCGGAAGCGGTCTTTGCGTGTGTCGGGTAGAGTGCCAGGCCGATGCTTGCGCTCAGTCGCACACTGTGGCCGACTGCATCGAAAGGCTTGTCGAAAATCGCACAGATTTCATCGCAGATTTCGCTGGCACGGCTTTCCGTTTTCGGTCCTGCCAGCAGAATGGCAAACTCGTCCCCACCAAGACGCGAGGCGCTGTCCAGCGGTGTCAGCAAGCCTTTCAGCCGCTCGACAAAGGTCTTGAGTACGGCATCTCCGGCAGCATGCCCCATATTGTCGTTGATGATCTTGAACCGGTCCAGGTCGATGAAAAGACAGGCAAGCTCGGTGCGGTTTTCGTCCGCTTCCAGGATTTTCTCGTCAAGAATGGCTTCGAAACCCTGACGGTTGAAGAGACCGGTCAGGTGATCCGAGATCGCTTGCATCCGGTTGCGCTGCTCGGAACGACGCAGTTCCGTCACGTCGGTCATAACGCTCAGACCTTCCGAACGGTGATGAGCGTCGTCCAGGCTCAAGGACTTTTCTGCGATGAGCACGTCCATCAGTCGCCCATCGCTACACTGGAAACGAACCGTCAGGTCCGAGGTGCCAGCTACACCATCGCCTGTGGCTTCATTGTGTTTGCGCAGGACAAAGCGCGCGCGGTCCTCTGGCGTAATCAGGTCGGCAAAGCCATGACCGAGAATATCGTCGCGATTATAACCGGTCGCCTCGACCCAATAGTCGCTGACGGCGGCTATGCGGTCTGCTGGGTCGAGCGAGAAAAGCATCGCCGGGGTATGGTTGTAAATCTCGGTGGTGCGCCGGTGCGCCTTCTTGATTTCCTGCTCTTCGCGATCCAGCTGAATCTGCATCTCGTTGAAGCTCTTCGCCAGTCGCCCCATCTCGTCCGTGGATCGCCAGTCGACATGGTGGCGCGAGCCGAGCCGACGCGTCGCCTCGATGGCAGCGGTCAGCCTCAGCAAAGGCTTCATGATCATCAACCGGTTGCCGATTATGGCGGCGGCGAAAATGGTGAGGATGGCCAGAATGAAGATCGAGATGAAGGCAAGCTCGATATTGCTCAATGAGGTGAAGAGGCCGACATTCTGGAAAAATACGGTGATGGACCCGACCTTGGTGTCTCCATCCAGGTTCTTGTAGGTAATGTCGCGCGTGATGGACGATGTATCGTCCGACATGTTCCAGCCCGCCGTCTGGGTGATGTCCAGATGGCCAAACGTATCGCGCACCTTCACCATGTAAACGGCGGGGTCGGTGACGAGTGTTCCGGTTATCTGATTGATGCTGTCGTCATCGAGATCCCACAAAGGGCGGCCGAGTGCCTGCGAGTTGGCCACGAGCAGGATTTCGAGGCGATCTTTCTGATTGGCAACGGATTCGTGGTAGGAAAGCATCAGCAGGATGGAGAAGAGCGGAGCAACCAGTGCCAGAAGGGCACCTGAAACGATCGCGATAAAGCGGCTTTCTACGGAGTGGGTCATCTGCAGCTACTATCGTCCCTTGCCTCTAAACCCTTGCCGCGTCAATTTCCCAGCCCACGCGATAAAAAGTCCCGTCCTCAAATACGTACGATATTCAGATTGTTAGAGGAGCAGATCAGTGCCCCGCTACGTGCTAATATCGAAGTCCTAAACCTAAAGTTTTGACTTATCGTTTCCGGGAATGATTAATCGTTGCTAAACAAGCGAGTTAAGTTTTTTATCTGTCTGCCAGGGACAAAAGCGGCATAAAAAATGCCCCGCATCTTGCGATGCGAGGCACTGATAAAGAACATGGAACCGAATTATTATTCGGCCTTGCCTTCTTCTTCGGTTTCGACTGCTTCCTGAACGTCGTCAACGATCGCGACCGTTGGTGGCACGATGGTTGCAATGGTGAAGTCGCGGTCGGTGATGACTGGAGCAACGTTCTTTGGCAGCTTGACCTGCGAAATGTGAACGCTGTCGCCGATCGTCAGACCGTCGAGATCGACAGTGATGAATTCGGGAATGTCGTTTGCCGGTACGTGGGCTTCAACAGTGTGACGAACGATGTTGAGTACGCCACCCTTCTTGATGTCCGACTTGTCTTCGTTGATGAAGTGAACCGGGATTTCAACCGTAACCTGCGAGTTGCCGGATACGCGCAGGAAGTCTACGTGCACCATGAAATCGCGGACCGGGTCGCGCTGGTAGTCCTTTGGCAGAACCTTGTAGTTCTTGCCATCGACATTGATCGTTGCGATCGTTGTCATGAAGCCGCCAGCCTGGACGCGCTTCGTGACTTCGTTGGTCGAAATCGCGATAGAAATTGGGGCTTGCTTGTCACCATAGATGACAGCAGGAATCAAACCGTTGCGACGTAGTTCACGAGAGGACCCCTTACCAACTCGTTCGCGCGCTTCGGCCTTGAGCTCATAAGTCTCTTTGCTCATGGCATAATCCTTTTAGGTTGTCTGGAGAGTTCATTCCGACATGTCGGATTGAACTGGAGAAGACTTCAAAAAAGCCGTCTCGCCCGCGTTGCCTCCAAGGGTGTCTACACGGATGCGGGCGCTATAGTATAAAGAGGGGGCAAAGGCAAGGGTAACAGGGGATCTCGCATCAATCTCTTGCTCTCGCGTCTGGATTTCAACAAGGCTTCAGCTCCGCTATCGGGAGGCGAGTATTTTAATTTTTGCTTATCTATGTCGGTAAACCCGAAAAAAACGGGATCACCATTATAGTCTGAAACAATTCAACAGACCCGTGATCTCGATGTATCAAATTCTGACCTGCCTGGCCGTAGACCATGACATTCGCTATACTCTAGCGGCCGTCACCATTTGTGTGATGGGCAGCTTTCTGACCATGCGTCTATTTGCCCGCTCCCGCCAGTCGACATCTATTCAGCGCGCAAACTGGCTGTTTCTTGCGGGCATGATCGGCGGCACAACGATCTGGACCACCCATTTCGTGGCTATGCTGGGTTACCAGGCACCTGGCAGTGTCGGATTTCTTCCAGGGTTCACCGGTCTGTCTTTCATCATTTCAGTTGTTGCGACGACCGCGGGACTCGCCATCGCCACCTATGGCGGAAATACGCCGCTTGCAGAAGGTGGAGGCCTTGTTGTCGGGCTGGGCATCGCCTGCATGCATTATACCGGCATGGCTGCCTATACTGTTCAAGGTTCACTGGTCTGGGATCCGGTCTACGTGATTGCATCGATGGTACTTGGCGGCATGTTCGGAATGCTGGCAACCAACCGCGTCGTTCGACCCGTGAACTGGTTTTGCAAATATAGCGGCATGACGTTTCTGGTGCTGGCCATTGCCTCGACCCATTACACGGCGATGGCAGCATTTTCGGTGTCGTTCGAACCGGCAATGACGATAGCCCCGTCTCTGGTTTCGCCCAGCCTCATGGGTGGTAGCGCTATCATCATCACCTTCGTCCTCCTTGCCTTCGGGCTTTCGACCTATGTCATCGATTCTGAAACCAGCTTGCAGGCCGTTGCGCGGTATCGCCATCTATCTCTGCATGACGCGTTGACTGGCATTCCCAATCGGGCGGCATTTCAGGAGCATTTGCAGGCGCTTTTGAAGCGCAGCAACGATCCGACTGCGCGCATCGCCCTGTTGTCTTTCGATCTCAACCGTTTCAAGGAAATCAACGACGTTCACGGCCATGGGGCAGGGGACGCCGTGCTGCGCTCGCTGGCAGACCGTATGAGCTCCATTCTACGGCCGGGAGAATTCGTCGCCCGTGTGGGTGGCGATGAGTTCGCCGCGGTGTTGCCCCGTTATTACGCTCGCGCCGACGGTCTGGAATTCGCCAACCGCCTTTTGGCAGAGGTCATCAAGCCCATCGAGTGGAATGAAACGGTTTTATCGGTCGGCGCAAGTATCGGCATCGCGGTTGGGAATTCCAGCACGAAAAATGCCGATGCCCTGATCTCGCAGGCCGATGTCGCGATGTATCGCGCCAAGAGCGATGTGACCGGCACCATCTGCTTCTACGACAAATCGATGGACGAAGCCGCACGTGCCCGCAACGCTCTGGCTGTCAGCATGCGTTCCGGGCTGGCGAAAGGAGCTTTCGAGCTCTACTTCCAGCAGCAGAACGATACGACCAGCGGTGCCATCGTCGGTTTCGAGGTGCTGCTACGCTGGAACCATCCAGAGCGCGGCATGATCTCGCCCGCCGAATTCATTCCCATCGCAGAGCAGACCGGCTTTATCATCGAGATGGGTGAATGGGTGTTGCGCGAGGCGTGTCTGCATGCGGTGCGTTGGAGAAACCCGTTGACCATCGCCGTCAACG
Source organism: Agrobacterium rosae (assembly GCF_002915175.1). GTDB lineage: Bacteria > Pseudomonadota > Alphaproteobacteria > Rhizobiales > Rhizobiaceae > Agrobacterium > Agrobacterium rosae. Next base: position 581,429 of record NZ_NXEJ01000002.1, read on the forward strand.
TCGCGCCCTTGCAGCTTTCGGATTCCGACTTCGTCAAGAAGGTTCAGCGTATCCTCAACGAGAGCGGGCTGGAGCCGAGACGGCTGGAACTGGAAATCACCGAAAGCGGCATCATTGCCGACCATAGGCATGCGCTGGTGACGATACGCCGGTTGAAATCGTTGGGCGTGCGCATCGCGATGGATGACTACGGCACGGGTTACTCGTCGCTATCGACGTTGCAGAGCTTCCCGTTCGACAAGATCAAGATCGACCGTGGTTTCGTGGAGGGGCTGGCAACCAACCTGCAGTCGCAGGCCATCGTCCGCTCCACCCTGATCCTTGCCAACAGCCTTAACATTCCAGTTTTGGCCGAGGGTGTGGAGACCCAGGCACATCTGGAGTTTTTGCGCAGGGAAGGGTGTCAGCACGTTCAGGGCTATTATTACGGACGTCCGGGGCCGGCCATCACCATCGACTCGATCGTCAATTGGATGTCCGATGCCGACAGGCTGAGCGAAGGCAGTGCCCTGCCGTTGGCAAGCTAGGCCTGATCTCGGCCAATAACGCTTTTTTTCATTGAAAGAGAGACACATCAGGCGCACCATCCCGGCAAAAATCGGGAGGAGCATATGTCTGTCAGCACCGCTCACGCGGACCATGTGTACCAGAGCGCCAACCAGCCCTCGGCTGCGGCCAGTTCGCCTATCATTGCATCCTGGCGGCGCTGCATGACCATGCATCATCTTGCCCCGGAAAAGGGCAGCGAGCCGATTTTTCTTGATGATACCGAGTTTCGCAGAGCGCGGGAGATCTCTGCCGGACTGATTGCCGAAAGCGCCGACGAGCTTGACCGTATTTTTCTGTCGGTCGGCAAAGCGGGTTGCTGCCTGCTGTTGACGGATGCCGATGGGGTCGCGCTGGAACGCCGCGGTGCTGCGACCGATGACCGGGACTTTCGCCAACTGGGCCTCTGGTCGGGTGCTGTCTGGAGCGAAGCGAGTGTCGGCACGAACGGCATCGGCACCGCCCTTGCCGACGAGCGCTCCGTGACCATCTACCGCGACCAGCATTTTTTCTCGTCCAACATCAGCCTCTGCTGCACCACAGCTCCCATTCGTGACCATATGGGCCAAGTCACAGGCGCGCTGGATATTTCCACCTGCCGCGATGACGTCAACGAACTGACCTTCTCGATGTTGACGCAGGCCGTGCGGGATGCGGCGCAGCGCATCGAGGGCAATCTGTTCCGTCGGGCTTTCCCCGGCGCGCGTATCCTCATGCTGCCATCCGGCAACTCCACCTCGCTGTCTCTGCTGGCGGTCGATCAGGATGATATCATTCTCGGCGCAACGCGGGCGGCGCGGCTGGCTCTGCACCTGGATGATACGCGGCTGGCGATCGGCGTTCCCGCATCTGACGCCTTGCGGGAAGACCGGCATGATAAGGGCGCAGAACTTGCCGATGCCGAGCGGGCAGCGCTGCGCCGGGTCTTATCCCGCGCCAAAGGCAATATCACACAGGCCGCCGCCCTGCTGGGTATCAGCCGCGCCACGCTTCACCGCAAGATGAAGAAGCTGTCGGTTCACTAGAAAAGCCTTTTTTCCTCATTCCTGTGCTTGTCACAGGAATCCAGCCAGACCAAGTCTTTGGGCTGAAAGGGGTCTTCTCAGCCGCGACGACTGGATTCCTGTGACAAGCACAGGAATGAGGGGGGAATGATAATCCCGAAAGGTTTGGTGCCACTGTGACATACATTCACAGATTGCGCTGTCGCAGATGTGAAACACTGTGCAGTGCGGAATATAGCGCCGCCTCTTTGCTTTGCTGAAATCTACGCCCACCTTCCTGTCACGCGATCAGATACGGGTCGCATTTCATCAGGGAGGATGAACTCATGAACATTCAGGTCCAGCACAAGGCCGGTGAAACACCCTTCAAGCTTAAATATGGCAACTACATCGGTGGCCAATGGGTGGAGCCGAAATCCGGTCGCTATATGGATAACCCGTCTCCGGTGACAGGCCAGAAGATTTGCGAAGTCCCACGTTCGGACGCCAGCGATATCGAGTTTGCTCTCGATGCCGCCCACAAGGCACGCGCAGCCTGGGGCCAGACCAGCGCCACGGAACGCTCCAATATCCTTCTGAAAATCGCCCAGCGCATTGAGGATAATCTCGAGCTCATCGCGCGCGCCGAGACATGGGATAATGGCAAGCCGTTGCGTGAAACTACCAACGCCGACATTCCGTTGGCGATCGATCACTTCCGCTATTTCGCCGGTTGTATTCGTGCACAGGAAGGCTCCATCGGTCAGATCGACAATGACACGGTTGCCTATCATTTCCATGAGCCGCTAGGTGTCGTCGGGCAGATCATTCCGTGGAACTTCCCCATCCTGATGGCGACCTGGAAGCTTGCTCCAGCACTTGCTGCCGGTAACTGTGTGGTGCTGAAGCCCGCGGAGCAGACGCCAGCGTCCATTCTGCTGGTCATGGAACTGATCGAGGACCTGTTGCCGCCCGGCGTCGTCAACGTCGTCAACGGCCTTGGCCTTGAAGCTGGCAAGCCGCTGGCGCAAAGCAACCGCATCGCCAAGATTGCCTTTACCGGCTCGACCTCCGTCGGCAAGGAAATCATGCGCTATGCTGCCGACAACGTCACCAACATCACGCTGGAACTGGGCGGCAAGTCGCCGAACATCTTCTTTGCGGATGTGATGAACGAGGATGACGCTTTCCTCGACAAGGCGCTTGAGGGCTTTGCGATGTTCGCGCTCAATCAGGGCGAGGTATGCACATGCCCATCCCGCGCTTTGGTGCATGAATCCATCTATGACCGCTTCATGGAAAAAGCCATCAAGCGTGTGGAAGCCATCAGCCAGGATGACCCGCTGAACGCTTCGACTATGATCGGCGCTCAGGCCTCGCAAGAGCAGTTCGACAAGATCATGAGCTATCTTGAAATCGGCAAAAAGGAAGGCGCGAAAGTGCTGACCGGCGGCGACAAGAAATCGCTTTCCGGCAATCTGAAAGACGGCTTCTACATCCAGCCGACGGTGTTTGAAGGCAACAACAAGATGCGCGTGTTCCAGGAGGAGATCTTCGGGCCGGTTGTGTCCGTCACGACCTTCAAGACCGTGGAAGAGGCCATCGAAATCGCCAATGACACGGTTTACGGCCTTGGTGCCGGTGTCTGGAGCCGTGATACCAACCTTGCCTACCGCGCAGGGCGCGGCATCGAGGCTGGTCGTGTGTGGACCAACTGCTACCATGCCTATCCAGCCGGTGCCGCCTTCGGTGGTTACAAGCAGTCGGGCATCGGTCGCGAAACGCACAAGATGATGCTGGACCACTATCAGCAGACCAAAAACCTGCTGGTGTCCTACAGCCCGAACAAGCTCGGCTTCTTCTGATCCAATCCGTTCGTTGTTCGCATCAATAAACAAAAAAGCCGGGGTATATGCTCCGGCTTTTTTATTCTATTAGTGATTAAAAATGGAATATTTAGTCAAACAGACCGGAAACCGACTGTTCCATAGACGTGCGGTTGATCGCTTCACCCAAGAGGGTCGCTGTCGTGATCACGCGGATATTGTGTGCGGATTGTACGCTCGTCGTTGGCTGAATGCTGTCTGTGATGACAAGCTCGCGCAGCTTGGAGGAGGAGACACGAGCAACGGCACCGCCGGACAGAACGCCGTGGGTGATGTAAGCGGTTACGCTGGTTGCGCCATTCTTGAGAAGCGCTTCGGCCGCGTTGCAGAGCGTTCCGCCGGAATCGACGATGTCATCGATGAGCAGGCAGTCCTTGCCAGCCACATCACCGATGATGTTCATGACCTCAGACTCACCCGGACGATCACGGCGCTTGTCGACGATGGCCAGCAGACAGTCCAGGCGCTTCGCCAGCGACCGAGCGCGAACCACGCCGCCGACATCAGGCGAAACGACCACGACGTTTTTCGTGTCGTAATGTTCCTTCACATCGCGTGCCAGAATGGGCGCTGCGAAAAGGTTGTCGGTCGGAATGTCAAAGAAGCCCTGAATTTGTCCCGCATGCAGATCAAGCGTCAATACGCGGTCCGCTCCGGCTTCGGTAATCAGGTTGGCGACGAGCTTTGCAGAAATCGGTGTGCGGGGACCGGCTTTGCGGTCCTGCCGGGCGTAACCGAAGTAGGGAAGAACGGCGGTGATGCGCTTTGCTGAGGAACGACGCATCGCGTCGATCATGATCAGCAGTTCCATCAGGTGGTCATTGGCCGGGAAGGATGTGGACTGAACGAGAAAAACGTCCTCGCCGCGCACATTTTCACTGATTTCTACGAAAATTTCCTGGTCCGCAAACCGCTTTACAGTGGCATTTCCCAAGGGAACATTAAGATACTTGCAGATCGCTTCGGCCAGATGCCGGTTCGAATTGCCTGCGAAAACCTTCATTGTTGCCGCCTGTTTTAATGCCATCGCTTGAGATCCGACAGAGCAAGACTTCTCTGTGGTCCGTGCGTCGTTCAACGGGAAGGAATACCCGGCCCAAAGGGTGCCGGACATGCCGTTTTGCCATGGGCGCCTTAATAGCGGGGTTGCCCGTGAATGCAAGAGGTCAGGTGGTGATACCCTTAATTTTCATGAAAACTTTGTGACTTAGCCGGTATCAACAGGTTTCATCCACAATTTCCGCGGGCTTATCCCCGCTGGGACTGTCTCCAGGACTGATAGTCGTTGAGCGTTTTGGCCGCGATCTTCTGCATGGCGGTGTCCGTTACGGCAGCCCAAGGATCGCTGCCGCGAGCGGGTACCGTTTCCTGCCCCTGCAAGCGGTGAAGCCGCGCGCCATTGGCATCCAGGACATCCCAGACATAGACGATGGTGATATTCCCGCCATCCGCGAAGGCGGACAAATATCCCTTCAGAATGTTCTCTGCCGTCGTGTCACTCGACGGGCGAATGGTCAGCCCCTTCGCCCGTGCCTCGGCACCCAATTGACGCGACAGCGGCGTCACCGCCTGAACGGGTGCGCCAATGATGGGCAGGAAGCGGATGGTGCCGGACGAGGAGCCGGCGGGCAGGGAGGCGGTCTGTGTCTGCGGCTGTGCCGGTGCCGTCTGTTGCGCCACCGGCTGGCCAAACTGTGCGCCGCTCGTCATTGCCTGCGCTTGAGCCTGACGTGTGTTTTGCGGTGCATAGGCCGGGACCTGAGACGAAACGCCACTCGGAGACCGGTCGGCTGCTGCGGCCATCTGGTCCAGATCGCCCTGGTTGACCGGGGTCGATTGGGTGTTGCTATGGCCGACATCGACTTGCGGTGTCAGCGCATCGGTCGTGTTGCAGGCCGATAGTGCGAGGGCAAGGCTTGGGATTGCCATGACCAACCCTAGCCGCCGCATGCCGTATATCCCCTCATGAAATGCTCCGTCGTTCCCTGATCGATGGCAATGTAAGGTTCGACCTCGGCGCGAGTCAAATCGAGATTAGACCGTCAGCAAATCAAGGCTGTGGCGAGAGAGTGATTCCGGCGCGCCTTCCGTGGTGAGGTAGGTTTGACCCAGCGTCATGGCAAAGCCCGAGTCGCTGTCCATGATGATCATGTGCACGAACAGCGTCATGTTGGGCAGAATTTCCTGCGTGTTGCCCGCATAGAACATCTGATGCTCCATCCATGATGGCGAGAAGCGCGCACCCAGCGAATACCCGCAGGCATTGAGGCGATGGCGCGTCAGGCCACGCTCGTCCATGATGCGGGCGTGAACGTCGAAGACATCTCCGAACGTGTTGCCGGGACGAAGGACATCTTCGATGGCGCGGATGTTCTCGGCGCAGGCATTGTAAAGCTCCTTCTGACGGAACTCGACCTCGCCAATAACGACGGTGCGCATCATGGCGGCATGATAGTGGGCACTGACGCCCGCCCATTCCAGCGTCAACTGATCCTTCTCGTCCAGCTTGCGACGTCCGGCTTTGTAACGGCAAAGAAGGGCGTCCGCGCCGGAGCCAATGATGAATTCATTGGCAGGGTAATCGCCGCCGCCCGCAAAAACCGCGCCTTGCATGGCCGCAAGAATATCGGCCTCATCAGCGCCGGGCGCGATGATCTTGAGTGCGGCATCCAGCGCATCATCCGCCAGTGCGCCAGCGCGCTTGGCATAGGCCACTTCGGCCGGGCTTTTGACGAGACGCAGCCCGCTGACGACGGCTGACGAATCGATGATCTGGCAGAAGCTGGAAAGCTGGTTGTCGAGCAGGCGTGCCACCCGGCCTGTCATGCCGTGGGTATCGAACTCGATGCCGATGCGGCAACCGAGCAGATCCATGTCGCTCAGCAGGTTTTTGAGATCGAGCGTCGGATCGGCATTGAGACGATCCACCCAGATGACGATGTTTTCGATGTTGGATGTCTGACGCGCCTGTCGCAAATCGGCGGAGCGGGTCAGAAGCGTCATGGTGCCATCGGCCTTGACGATCAGCGTCTGGAAAAAGCAGTAGCCGAACGTGTCATATCCCGTCAGCCAGTACATGCTTTCCTGGGCAAACAGCAGGATTGCGTCCAGCTTTTCCTCTGCCATCTTTTCAGTCAGGCGGGTGCGGCGTGCCTCGAATTCGGCGGCGTCGAAGTGCAAGGCCATATCAGTTCTCCAGAATTGCTATTGCTGAAATCTGCCGCCCGTAATCCGGTTCCCGATTATGCGTGGTGCGGCGAAAAGAATAGAAGCTGTCATCGTCAGGGTAGGTGCATATACCAAGGTTTTCCGCCGTCACACCCGCGGCGACCAAACGGTCCACCGTCAATTGCTTCAGATCGAAAAAGGCATGGCCTGCATTGGGAGAGGGCGATAGATAGGCGGCGTAGGCCGGGTTCATCTCTTTCAGGCTTTCCACCCGCTCAGGCCCGACTTCGTAGTTTTCCTGACTGATCGATGGGCCGAGGCTGGCAACGATACGCTCGCGGCTGGCACCCAGCGCAATCATCGCATCCACGGTGTTTTCCAGAACGCCGGACACGGCACCCTTCCAGCCGGCATGGGCAGCACCCACCACACCTGCCTGCGCATCTGCAAACAGGATGGGGCCACAATCCGCAGCCAGCACGCCGAGGATGATGCCTGATGTGGCGGTGACCATGGCGTCCGCTTGTGGTCTGTCTCCATCATACATACCATCGACGACAACGACGTCGGGGGAGTGCACTTGATGCACCGTCGCCAGTTTTTCCAACGGCAGACCAAACCATGCGGCGACGCGGTGTCTGTTTTCCAGAACGGCTTGGCGGTCATCCTGCGAGCCGAGCCCGACATTCAGGCCGCGGTAAATGCCTTCCGAGACGCCGCCGTGCCGGGTGAAGAAGGCGTGGCTTATGTGCTTGCCGGTCGATGAGGCAAGCAGGGGGCTCTGGAGGGGAAGCGGCAGAGTTTCGTCCTGCATTACGGTATCAATCCTTGGGATGTCGCTGATTTTGAAACGAATATTCGCGAGCGAGTGTTTCCATTGAAGCGCACCACAGGGGATGCAGACGGCAGTTTATCACTGCTTCGATTTCGCGCGATGTTGGCCCAAGCCCGGTGCCGATGTCAATCCAGTGCGCGGAACGGCAGCAGATGGATGGCTGGGCTGGAAACGGCGAGCACCTTGAAAAGCTCACCCATCTTGCCCACGCCTTCGCCTGCAAGGCGGTTGACGGCTTCGGCAATGTCCAGCGTTTGGTCGGGTGTTGCCTTGGCGGCCAGTGCCTGCGCGCGCTCCCTCAAGCCAAGTCCGTGCAGAAAATCGCCCTGCGGCAGGCAGCCATTGATGTGGATGCCATTGGCTTCAGCCGTTTTTATGAGGCTTTCGAAATCCACGTGGCTGGTAAGGTCCGCTTCGCCGGGATGCGCCAATACCGGATCGAACTCATGCATGCGCAACGCCTGCAACGTATCGCCGAAGCCGGAAACGGTGTGGCCATAGTCGATGATCAAAGCCGTGCCGCCGTTGCTTTTGAGCCGATGGGCAATGGCAGCCATCACGGCTTCGCGGGCAGGGGAATATTCGAAGATCGTCCCGGGTGCCTGGCGCTCCGGCAGAGGTGGTAACAAGTCTGGATCGATGCTGGCGAGCCCAGCGGTAAAGATCAATTCGTCGTCTGCATCGAGCGCGACGACCCTTTCGCGGAAACCCTGCGGCGTCTTGACGAATTGCCGGATGGGAATGGCATCGAACAGTTCGTTTGCGGCGATCAGCAAAAAGCCGGGCGGAACATCGTCGAAACTTTCATGCCAGGCGATCTTGTCGCCGTGGCTGGCAAGGGTCTGTTGCTGTGTCTCGGTCAGGCGCGGACTGGTTTCCACCAGATGCACGCTCATGCTTTCATAAAGCGGCGGTGCGATGCGCTGAATGACCCGCAGCATATCCGCCATCATGGTGCCGCGCCCCGGGCCGATTTCCACGAGGCGGGCATTGGCCAGAGTGCCGTGTCTTTGCCACGCGTGGACGATGAAGACACCGAGCATTTCGCCAAACAACTGGCTGACCTCAGGTGCCGTTACAAAATCGCCGGTGCGGCCGAAAGGCTGCCTGGTTCTATAATAGCCGTGTTCGGGGTCTGCCAGGCAGAGCGCAAAGAAGTCCGTCACGCTCATCGGGCCATTGAGGCGTATGAGGGACTTTATACGGCGTGCGAGCGGTGTCGGCATGGTGTTTTACCCGGTTACGATGACAAAGCAGCGCGACGCGCCCGTACAACTGCCCACACGCCGAGGAGGAACATAGGTGTCGATAGAACCATGCCCATGGTCAACCAGTTCCCGGCGAGATATCCGATCTGCGCATCCGGCTCGCGGAAAAACTCCACGAATATTCTGGAAAGCGCATAACCGCAGACAAAGACGCCGGTCACCGTGCCAGGGCTTTTCAGTGCCTTGAATCCATAGATAAGGATTGCGAGAACGATCGACAACACGATGCCTTCGAGACCTGCCTCATAAAGCTGGCTCGGGTGACGTGCGAAGGGACCGCCCGTCGGAAAAATCACGGCCCAGGGAACATCGGTCAATCGGCCCCACAATTCGCCGTTGATGAAGTTGGCGATGCGACCGAAAAACAGGCCGAGCGGTGCGACGGCGGCGATGATGTCGAACATGCTCCAGACGGGAATGCCATTGCGGCGCGCAAACAATATCATCGCGACCGTCGTGCCGATCAGCCCGCCGTGGAAGGACATGCCGCCGTTCCAGATCTGCAAGGCTCGTATCGGGTTTTCGATGACGGCACCCATATCATAAAAGAGAATATAGCCGATGCGCCCACCCAGAACGATGCCCGCTGCTGCCCAGACGATGAAGTCATCCAGATGCACGGGTGTTATAGGTGATTTGTCGTGCGGCCACAAACGGTCCGCGAGGCTTAGCTGACGCGCATAATACCATCCCAGCATGATGCCGAAGACATAGGCAATGCCATACCAGTGGATCGGAAGAGGCCCTATGTGGATCGCCACCGGATCGATATTGGGAAACGGCATGATCGAAAACTGGGCGAGGGGTGCAAACAATTCGCGGATTCCATGGTTATTACGCTTGAAGGTCGGAACGTCAGTGCGGCCAATTCTTCATTGGATTTACAAAATATTCTTTTCCCGGAGCGGGAAAATGGCGACTGAAAGGGGTGCGGTCAAGGCGATTCTTTGACGCTATGATGACGGTCCCGCGCCAACGTGATCAGAAGCCGGTTCCTTATTTTGCTTGCAACGGCAATAGCGAGTGCCTACCTGAAAGACATGAACAGAAAGGCACGTTGCCTTCTCCACCACCGACGAGGACATCGCACCATGAGTACGACAGGCACAAACCGTATTTTCGATGAATTCGCTAAGCTGATGACGGACGCAGCAGGTGCCGCTCAGGGCATGCGCAAGGAAGTCGAAACGGCGTTTCATGCGCAGGCCGAGCGTTGGCTCAATAGCCTTGATCTGGTCAAGCGCGAGGAATTCGAAGTGGTACGCGAGATGGCCATTCAGGCGCGCGATGAGAACGACGCCCTGCGCGCGCGCATCGACGCGCTGGAAGCAAAGCTCTCCACGACCGCTTCCTGATACGCTGTGAAAACGCTTTTGATTCTGATGCCGAGCCCTCTCAAGGGTTCGGCATTTTTCGTTTTTGTATCATTTCGAAGCAGTTTGCGCCGGAGTGGGGATTCGGGAGCCGCAAGCAAGCGATTTCATTCAGTTTTTTTTAACGTCTGTGGAAACACTCGAAAAACACAATTGGCAGAGTCAGTTATGACTCACAACTGAGGTTTCGTACGAGGAGATATACACAGTTCTGATTGCAAAAGCGGAGTTGTGGGGGTGGCGCGGGGACTCGCTCGTTATACACTGATTTTCAATGATGATTCGAAACGAACTCCGTAAGCTCCAGACATGTTTACTGCGTTATTCTGGCGGCGTCGGGCATCATCGATAAGTATTGTAACCCGGCATTTGCGTGTGCGTTTTTTGTACCTTTGCGTGCGAAACAAAACATTCATTTCCGGCTGAGAAGGTGCCGTATGAGCCTAATGGAATTTGAAGTCGAGCGTCACTCCAACCCGGTCGATATGATCGAGTTCGTTGCCGCGTCAAACGACTGGTCGTTCGAACGCTCCGGCGAAGATGAAATTGCCATGACGGTCGAAGGCCGTTGGGCGGATTATCATGTTTCGTTTTCATGGATGGAACAGTTTGAAGCGCTGCATCTGGCCTGCGCTTTCGATATCAAAATTCCTGACCATCGCGTCAATGAGGTCATTCGCCTTTTGGCGCATGTCAACGGTCAGACACTGATGGGTCACTTCGATCTGTGGCGTCAGGAAGACGTGATCATTTTCCGGCAGTCTTTGTTGCTGGCAGGTGGTGCAGAGCCGACAAACCAGCAGGTGGAGGTGCTTCTTTCCAGCGCGCTTGAAGCCTGCGAGCAATATTTCCAGGCGTTCCAGTTCGTCGTCTGGTCCGGCATGGAAGCCAAGGCGGCCATGGAAGCCGCATTGTTCGAGACGGTCGGGGAAGCCTGAGCCATGGTGTCTCTCGCATCTGGCCCGCTCGTTCTCATTGGTGCCGGCAATATGGGTGGCGCTCTGCTTTCGGGCTGGTTGAAAAGGGGCGTTCCTGGGGCATCGATTATCGTTATCGATCCTCGTCCCTCCGATACGATGACGGGTTTGATTGCCGAGGCGGGTGCAACGCACTTGACCGAAGTACCGCAGGACACGACAGCCGGTATCTTGTTTCTGGCCATCAAACCGCAATTGATGGAGGCCGTTCTGCCGCCATTGAAGCCGTTGATCGGGCCGCAGACTGTGATCGTGTCCATTGCCGCGGGCAAGACGCTCGCCGGTATCGAGGCGTATCTGGGTAAGTCCGCTGCCATCCGAGCTATGCCAAACACACCTGCCATGGTGGGTCGTGGTGTGACGGGTGCCTATGCGAACGAGGCGACATCAGACGCCCAAAAGTCGCTGGTCGAAACCTTGCTGAAAGTCAGCGGTCCTGTCGAATGGGTGGAGACAGAGGCCAATATCGATGCGGTGACGGCGCTGTCCGGCAGTGGGCCTGCTTACGTGTTTTATCTCGTGGAATGCATGGCGGAGGCGGGCCGTAAATGCGGCTTGCCGGCGGACCTCGCCATGCGTCTCGCGCGGGAAACCGTCGCGGGGGCTGGTGAGTTGCTTCATCAGTCCCCGGACGAGGCCTCTCGCCTGCGCAAGAACGTCACATCGCCCGGCGGTACGACGGCTGCGGCACTGTCCGTTTTGATGGCAGACGATGGCATCCAGCCGATTTTTGACAGGGCTATCGCGGCTGCAAAAAAACGTGCCGAAGAGCTGGCTGTTTAAAGAGGGCGGCTATGAGCGAGCAGATCACCTATGCGGATTTCGAGAAGGTCGACATTCGTGTCGGCACGATCATAGAAGCCGAAGCGTTTCCAGAGGCGCGCAAGCCGGCCTTCAAGATCAAGATCGATTTCGGCGCGGAGATCGGCGTCAAGAAATCCTCCGCACAAATCACGGTGCATTATACGCTGGAAACACTTGTGGGACGCCAGGTTCTGGCCGTCGTCAACTTTCCACCGCGCCAGATTGGCCCCTTTCGATCCGAAGTGCTGACACTCGGTTTCTCCGACAAGGATGGAGCCATCGTTCTCGCCAGTGTGGAACAGACCGTTCCCAATGGCGAGAAGATGTGTTGAACGTTCAAGCTAAAGCGTCCGTGCTATCGTGATTACGCGGCTACTTTTTTCTCAACGCTGGCAACCGAAACGAAAGGCGTCGTTGCCGTCGATTCGATAGCTTTGAACTCGACCTCGTTTGCTTTGAGAATGATTTCAACGCCGTGATCGACGTCTTTATTCTCAAGGAAGAACTGTTTGAAGCCCGCCGTTGACGCCGAGTTGGACAGGCCGGTGAGGATAGCGGTGACGACGCCGATAGGGATCGCGACGAGACCACCGACTTCGGTTTTTATGGTGATGTCAGCTGCGAGTTTTACGATGTCCCAGCCGCACTCATTCAAAACCTCTTCCACGCCATCAATGAAGCCGCGGTAATTGTTTGGGGCGGATTGAAAGATGCGACCGTCTTCGGTCATGGCGACGATCTTCCACCAGTCACGGCCCGTCGTCAGGAAGCCGGTGTTGTATTCCACAATCAATTTTTCGTCCGGTGACGTGCCGTTGGGGACGTTCAGCCATTCCTTTTGTTGATTGTATTCATCGCTGTATTTGTGGACAATACCGACGCTCGCCAGCTTTACGCCGGTTTCGTTTTTGATGCGGACTGTTGTAAACTTCTTGGTTGCCATCTCTTTCTCCTTTGCAACTTACGGTAATAAACTGCGCAAGGTTCTAATATTCCGTTAATACAAAATCGGGATTGGCCGTAAACATCTATTTTAATTTTAAGCTATTGATTGTTATGCTGGAATTTTGACGATGACACGCAGCCCGCCAAGCGGGCTGTCGTCCAGTGTCACATCACCGCCATGACTTCGGGCAATGTCGAGCACGATGGACAGACCCAGCCCGGTGCCTGACGCGTTGAGATTGCGTGCTTCGTCCAGCCGGTAAAATGGCTTGAACACGTCCTCGCGCGATTCCGGCGGAATACCCGGGCCGTCATCGTCGAAAACGAGGGTGATGGATTTGGGGGCTTTGCGGATTTCTATCGCCAGTGTGCTGGCGTAGCGATGTGCATTGGCGGCCAGATTGCCGATCAGCCGCGAAAAGGCGTTGGGGCGAACGGTAAGTTCCTCGACGCCGTTCAGTTGATAGCTGAAGCTCTTGCCACACATCTGGAAATCGCTTTTGAACCTTTCGAACAAAGGTGTCAGTTGCAGTTTCCCAATGCTCTCTTCGGCATCGTCCCGGGCGAAGGCCAAGTAAGCTTCCAGCATGGACTGCATGTCGTCGACGTCCTTGTCGAGACCCTCCAGGTCAGGATTGTCACTCGCCAGCGCAAGCTGGAGCTTGAAGCGGGTGAGGATGGTGCGCAGATCGTGGCTGACGCCGTTCAACATCGCGGTGCGCTGTTCCATCTGTCGCTCGATGCGCTCCCTCATCAGAATGAAGGCGAGACCGGCGCGGCGCACCTCATCGGCCCCTCTGGGCGAGTAGTCGGTGATTTTCTGGCCGCGCCCGAAACTCTCCGCTGCTTTAGCCAGCGATAGAATAGGCCTGATTTGACCGCGCAGAAAAAGAATGGATATTCCAAGCAGCACCAGCGAGGCACCACCCATCCAGACGAGGAAGATATGGGTGTTGGACGCATAGGTCTGGCTGCGGCGTGTGAAGACCCGCAACGTCTTGTTTTCCAGCTGAATGCGGATTTCCACGAGTGCACCGTTGCCGAAGGTATCGATCCAGAAGGGCTTGCCGATCTGCTGTTGGATCTGGTCGGCTAGAATGGAATCGAGAATGGAAAACAATGGCTGCGGACGTGCTTCCGGCAGCTCCTGCTTCGGCTCGATATAGACGCTGAGATCAAGGCGGTCGCGGGCGATGCGGATCACGCGTTGATAGTCGTCCTCTTCAGGGTCCGTTTCCAGCAACTCGATGACGGCAGCGATATCGCGTGTCACGGCGGCAGACAGCCGTTCCGTCACCATCTGCCAGTGCCGTTCCATGAACACGGCGGCAACGACGATCTGCAGCAGAACCATCGGCAGGATGATGATGAGGAGTGACCGTGTGTAGAGCCCCGTTGGCAGCCAGTGGCGAAGCCAGCGCGCCGAAAAACGCCATGCACGCAAAGGTGCGCTGTCTTTCGCTGCGGTCAAAAAATCCCAGCTTGCCATTGTCCTGCCTATTCGAATTCGCCTGCGCAATGCACGCTGTTAATCGACGCTCAGACGGTAACCGATGCCGCGCACGGTCTGTAAATAAACGGGGTTTGCCGGGTCATCCTCGATCTTGCGCCGCAGACGGTTTATCTGCACATCGATGGTGCGTTCGCCAACCTCCGCGTCCGCCTCCACCAGTTCGTGGCGGGGAATGGTTTCACCGGCGCGCAGTGCAAACAGCAGCATGATTTCCTGCTCACGATCCGTGAGCCGGATGACCTCGGCAGCTCGCCGCAATTCCTTGCGTGGAACCGAGAAATTATAGGGTCCGAAGATGATCTGCTCGATTTTTGGCGTGTCGGGAGATGTGTTACGTCTCAGGATATTGTTGATGCGTAGCACTAGCTCCCGCGGGTCGAACGGTTTGGCGAGATAATCGTCCGCGCCGGCCTCAAGCCCCGCAATGCGGGCATCCGCTTCGGAGCGCGCTGTTAGAAGAAGGACGGGAACGGATTTGTTTTCGTTCAGCGAGCGGGTGAGAGACAGGCCGTTTTCGCCAGGCATCATCACATCGAGAATGAGCAGGTCAAAGCGGATGCCCTCCATCTTGCGCCGCGCTTCGGCAGCATCTGCGGCAGAGGTGATGCGATATCCTTTGTCTCCCAGAAACCGCTGGAGCAGATCGCGAATACGCGCATCGTCATCAACGATCAGCAGGTGAGGGGCGTCGTCTTCGGCCAATGGCTGTTTCGTCGCGCTACTTGGCATCGTTACTCCTTCGCCTCTATCGAGGCCCTCTCGGTTGCAGGATCACGCATGCGCGCGAGAAACTCGCGCACATGTGCCCGCGCTTCCGGCTGCATGGCTTCAAGCGCACGGTCTATACGCCGGGATTGCGGGTCGCTTAGCGCCAGTGCCAGTTCGCGGCCCGTCAGGGTGGGATAGAGCCTGCGTTGGCGGCGGTCTTCCGGTCCTGCCATCTGGCGAATGTAGCCGTCATCGATCAGTTGCTTCAACACGCGCGCAAGACTTTGTTTGGTGATCTGCAAAGTATCCAGCAGGTCAGCCACCGTCATGCCCGGCTGGCGGCAGACGAAGTAGACGACGCGGTGGTGGGCTCTACCATAATCCAGTTTGGACAGAATGACATCCGGGTCCGAGACGAAGTCCCGATACGCAAAGAAGAATGCCTCAATCGTATCGAAGTCGATCTTGCCATCATCGACGTGCGGAAGAGCCGGAGTTTGCTTGACGGCGGCCTTTTTCATCGACTGGGCAGGCACTGTCGTTCCTTATTTTGCTCGGCCACCACGTGGCACCTCGTATACAACGCTGCGACACTACCCGAAAATGTGGCAAACGGGAGCATGGAGGCGATCATTTTGTGTTGCGTTCGATAATATGACGTCGGCCCGACTTCAATATCATTATGTGTCAGCGCGGCTCCAAACGCAAAAAGAGCGCGGACATGCCGCGCTCCTTGCTTAAATCTGGTGCCGAATGATTACTGGTATACGTAAACAACCCGACGTGTCTTTGGCTCCACAAGCACCGCGCGATCATTGACGCGAACATAGCGATACTCATAGTCAGGCACTTCCATCATCTGCGCGCCTGCGGGAACGGTAGAGCCGATCACGACGTCGCCATCAATGCTGACAGTTTCGCCTGGATGCTGGTCGATATACGTCATTACGTTTTCCGGCGGATCAACTTCACCCACTCGACCAAGATTCGGATCGCCGGGATTGGGTTCGGCCTGCGCGCTGGAGGTCTTTTCGTATGTGACCACTGGCACGTTCACCTCGGAACGGCGCTCACGCAGAATAACGGGCGCGCCTTCATACATCACATTGAGATAATCGGCATTTGCCCAACCGCGAAGGCCGTTTACTTCAACGCGGCACCAAGCACTGCCGTCGATGCAGCCATCCAGAACAGCATCGCTACCGCGGGTGGCAAGACCCACTTCCGGGTAGTCCTCACCGGGACCTGACCGCACGGAGAGATCAGAGGCCGTGGTCGCAACCATCGCTGCATTCGCGTATCCAGCGAGCAGCGCAAACGCACCACCGGCAATCATAAGTTTCAGCTTCTTGTCCATTGTCTCGCTCCTTTGAAGACTGCGGCAAGAACGCGCGAGTTACCCGTCTGTTCCCGTTTTCGTGATATCTAACATTTGGGCGGGCGAGCACATCGCGGCTGAACCTCCTGTTTCTTGGCTTTAGACGACACTCTATCTTCTCCCTTTGTTGTGCCGCCGAGTATGCCCATTTATAGAGGATTCGTGTTTTACAAACGGAAGGAAGAGATCATGGGTAAGTTACAGGCGGGCATCGTTCCCGTGACGCCGTTTCAGCAGAACTGCACCATTCTCTTCGATGAAGACACCAAAGAAGGCGTTGTCGTCGATCCCGGTGGCGATGTGGATGTGATTATCCAGACCGTGACCGAAAACGGCATCACGCTGAAAGAAATCTGGCTGACGCACGGCCATCTCGACCACGCTGGCGGTGCCAAGGAGATGAAAGAAAAACTCTCCCTGCCGATCATCGGTCCGCATGAAGATGACAAGCCCCTTCTTGAGCGCATCGAGGTGCAGGCCGAGAAATACGGCATTCCCGGCCTCCAAAACGTGTTGCCGGATCGCTGGTTGAACGATGGCGATACCGTTTCTTTCGGCGACCACCACTTTGAGGTCTTGCATTGCCCCGGCCATGCCCCTGGCCACGTCATCTACTACAATCGCGCCCAAGCCTTTGCCCATGTGGGAGACGTTCTGTTCAGCGGCTCTATCGGCCGCACCGATCTCCCCGGTGGCAACCACGAGCAATTGCTGGCCTCCATCCGCGACAAGGTCCTACCGCTGGGTGATGATATCGGCTTCATCTGCGGCCATGGGCCTGGCGGAAGAATCGGGGAAGAGCGTCGGACGAACCCGTATTTGCAGGGGATTTAGGCAGATCGGAACGAATGGATGGAAGGGCGCGTCGTCGCTACATAGCCCGCACCCCCCGTCCTTCGAGGCCCCTGCGGGGCACCTCAGGATGAGGGTTGCTCCGTCGGCCGTGGCTCCTAAGTTGGGGAGTGCGACTATCGTCCTAATGAGCGGTAGATTGTCAGTTTTGCGGCGCAACAGTAGCAGCCCTCATCCATCATCCTGAGCTTGTCGAAGGAGAGGTGCGGAGGCGAAGCCAGAGCCTCGAAGGACGAGGGCTGCGGGCTCCAACAGGCGGAAATGCCCACAATTTTAGTGTTGAAATGGTTGTGTTGACTTGGCAATATTCCCGTCATGGAAGTGATCGATCAGTAGGACCGTATGCACCCAGTATTGAGACCCTGCGTCGGCTGGATGACTATGTGGAGGAGATGAAGATGCGTCGTAACGTGAAGCGCCAGTAGTGTGGGCGCTGTGGTGAGGAGCGGCATACTCCAACCTCATGCTGAGGCGGCGCGTAGCGCCCTCGAAGCATCCGTTGGTTGGCACCCCTCTCACTTCACAGCCCACCCCCCCGTCCTTCGAGGCCCCTGCGGGGCACCTCTCCTTCGGCAAGCTCAGGATGATGGATGAGGGGTGCTCCGTCGTCATCCGCATTTGATGGGGAAGCCAGCGCGGCTAAGTTCTTAGCGAATGTAACGGATTGGTGATTAAGTTAGCGACCAGCCAGATACTCCGTCCTCATGCATCATCCTGAGCCTGTCGAAGGAGAGGTGCTTTGACCGAAGGGCAAAGCCTCGAAGCATCCGTTGGTTGACACCCCTCTCACTCCACCGCCCGCACCCCCCGTCCTTCGAGGCCCCTGCGGGGCACCTCTCCTTCGGCAAGCTCAGGATGATGGATGAGGGCTGCTCCGTCGTCATTCCGCAACTGGTGGGTAAGCCCGCGCGGTCAAGTCCTTAGCAAATATAGCGGAACGGTTGGTAGGTTAGCGACCAGCCATATACTCCATCCTCATGGGGTGCTCCACTGCCGCGATCCGTCTCGCTCCAACTTTACCGCCCAAAACCAAAAAAACCCGGCATTCCTGCCGGGCTTCAACTAGAAGAGAAAGTCGTCAGGGGTTAGCCATCAATCTGCAGATTGACTGCCTTTGGTCCCTTGCCGCGACGATCCGGTTCAGTGTCGAAGCTCACTTTCTGGTTTTCTGAAAGGGCGGACAGGCCAGAAGCCTGTACGGCAGAGATGTGAACAAAAATATCGGCGCCACCATTGTCTGGCTTGATGAAGCCGAAGCCTTTGTCGGTATTGAAGAATTTAACGGTGCCAGTCTCGGCCATGCATCAGGTCCTTTTCGCTCTGCCTGTGTTCAGCTCCAGGCAGCATTACAGTTTTGCCCGCAAGGGCGTACGGCAGGCAGTTTTTGAAAATTGAGAAAGTGGTCCATCGCGTGGAAAGCTTTTGACGTTCTGCTCAACGTTATTTTGTCCCCGCCGCTCGGAGTATCAGGTCCCCGATGCATTTGTTTATAGGCCTTCCCATGCTCGCAACTTGCCCGAACCGCAACAGATTGCTGTGTTTATTTTGAATTGGCAAGCAAAAGTTTTCACGCTTTTTTCACGCTTCGCAGGGGTGCTGCAAAACGTTTGGGGCATGGCAGGCAGAATTTTTCTCACGGTCCCGCAGTTGGGAAACGAAAACATCGCTGACAATGATATTTTACGGCTATTTTCGCGTGAAAAGGGTAGAAGTGCGGTCGATATAAAAAGGTGAAAACGCTATATATCGGCTGTTACACGGCCGTTGCGTCTCTTGGAGAGTTCCGGAACCAGTTCCACCAGCAGTATAGCAGCAAAAATGATGGCGCAGCCAATATAGCCTGCAGCTGGAATCGTTTCCTGGAGAAATATAGCAGCAAACAGCGCCCCGAACAGGGCTTCCGACGACAAAAAGATCGCCGCCTGTGGCGCTGTCGTATAGCGCTGACCAATGACCTGTAGCACGAAAGCCAGACCCGACGACACCAGCCCGACATAGAGGATTTCGGTGATGGAGGAGGCGATGGCTTGGTAGTTGATCGGTTCGATAAACAACCCAATCAACATGGAAAGCACGGCGCAGACCGCAAACTGCGTGCAGGAAAGCGCCAGCGGCCGGTTGCTCTGCATGACGTAGCGACCGGCTAACGTGATCTGAATGGCCCAGAAGAAGGCGCAGATAATGCTCAGCATGTCGCCATTCGTCAGGCGCGAGATGGCACCGCCCGACAGCAGATAGATACCGACAAGCATCATCAGCGCACCCGGCCACACCACCCAGTGTGGGTGGCGGCGATAGACGATGACGGCAATGACTGGCACGAAGATGACGTAAAGCGCGGTCAAGAAACTGGAATTGGTGACTGATGTCGTCAGCAGGCCAACCTGCTGCGTGGTGGCACCCATGAAGAGCGCCAGACCGACGAGAATGAAAGCCCTGAATTCACCCCGGCTGGGTGCCGCCTTTATGCGGCGGGTTTCCATCATCGCAAATGGTAAGACAGCCAGCGCCGCGATGGCAAAGCGCAGCCCGACAAACCAGAAGGGGCCGATCGTATCCATTGCCGTCGATTGCGCGACAAAGCCGCCGCCCCAGATCGCGGCTGCGAGCAAGAGAACGAGATTGGCCTGAATGCGTGTCATGGGATCACCAAATGCAAAAGGCTGCGTTTTGCGCAACCTTCATGACCGAGTCTGTGTTGGATTTGGCGAAATGCCGATTTCGCGTTGCTCTACCAGCAAAGCAGCGGTGCGGCAAGGCAGGCGAAAGGGCGGGGACGCTTAATCAGTCGCGGCGATGACGCGACGAGGATTCCCGGATGCTGTTCATCGTCAGAACGACGCCACCGATTGCCATGGTCACGAAGCCGGTCACGACAAGAACGATGACGAAAATACGGTCGGAGGCTTTCGAAATGGGAGCCGATGCTATGGAAGACGTCTGGATGTAGTCGACGGCTTCCTCGGCATGGGCGGAGGTCACCAAACCTGCGGCCATGGTAATGATGACGACCAGCGCCGCCAGTGCCATCCACGCCGAAAAAAGCATCCGTTGTGTTCTCAGCCGGTCCGCCGATTTCCGATCATTGAGAAACATTGTCCCGGTCCCTTTTCCGTCTTTCTCGCCAGCTTTTGTGGTGTATCGCGACGCATTAGTCCTGCTTTGCGCGACATGCATAAAAGGGGCTCTGAAGTGGACGTCTTGTGGACCGAATTCAGACAGTCCGGCGTATTTATTGTGGCGATACCAAGGCAACGGTTAACGGGGATTAAACGACCGTTAAATACCGCGTTTTCCGAAGGCACGAACGGGCTTTAGACCGCGTGGTTCAAGTGTCGGAATAACACGCGCTGACCCATCTGCCTGGGGTCTGAACAGGCCGGAGCGGGGCGCTCCAAGCAGCTCTGGGAAACGCTCGTTGAAGCTTGTGGGTGCCAGCTCTGGTTTGGCCAGCGCATAGCCCTGCATGAGCGCAACGCCGAGATCCAGGCACAGCTCGATTTCCCGTTCGTCCTCCAGCGCTTCGAACACCGGTTCGATGCCCTCTCGCGCGAACTGTTCAACGATAACGCGGATGAGGGCGGCACCTGCGGAATTTTTGATGAAGTGGCGCGCCCAGGCGGCTTCGAACTTGACGTAATCTGGCTTGATAAGCTTGACGCGCTCTATGTCGGAATCGCCCGCGCCGTAATCGGCAATCGCCACGCGAAAGCCCATGGCCCGCATGTGGCCGGCAAAATCAGCCACCAAACGGGTATCGGAGGCATTCTTTTCAGCGATTTCGCAGACGATCCGGTCCGGCGACATGCCCGCCTCATGGGCGGAAAGCCGCATGCGCTCCACTTCCTGCCGCATCTTGTCGGGCGTGCGGAACAGGCCGGGATGAAAGTTGACGAAGATGCGCGCGCGCGATCGTTCCAGCGCGCCGGTGTTGAGAATGTGAATGGTGCGCAAAATGCTGTCGATCGCCTCGATGTCATCGGGGCGCACCTGCGCGAAAAGTTGCGCGGGTGAAACCAGTTCCGAGCCTTGATAGGGCCGGACCAGACCTTCGAACGAGTCGATATCGAAGCGCCCATCCGACAAACGGCGGAAAATCGGTTGAAGCGCGGATTTGAGCGAATAGGGCGCGTAGGTCGTAGACCACGAGCCATCGTCTTCACGCACGAGATTCGAAAAAATGCTTTTCGGTGCCATGGCGTCGTATCCGGAAATAACCCCAACCTCCGGAGCATAGCAGGCAAAACGTTACGAGCTAGTTAAGCATATCTTAAAATATACCGAAGGTACCATTTTCATGGCATCTACCCTTGAAACCCGGTACGTCTTTCGACATACCACTTGGCGCAGAAGGCGACAGTCGCAAACTTCTGCCGATGTCAATTTCAATAGGACCGATAAAAATGGCCTTCCTTGCCGACATTCTCTCCCGTGTAAAGCCCTCCGCTACCATCGCCGTTTCCCAGAAAGCCCGTGAATTGCAGGCTCAGGGTCGCGATGTGATTGGCCTTGGCGCAGGCGAGCCGGATTTCGATACGCCCGACAATATCAAGGAAGCAGCCATTGCCGCGATCAACGCAGGCAAAACGAAATACACGCCGGTTTCGGGTATTCCCGAACTGCGCAAGGCAATCGCCGAAAAGTTCAAGCGCGAAAACGGTCTGGACTACAAGCCGGAGCAGACGATTGTCGGCACGGGTGGAAAGCAGATTCTTTTCAACGCCTTCATGGCAACGCTTAACCCCGGCGACGAAGTTGTTATTCCAACACCTTACTGGGTCAGCTACCCGGAAATGGTGTCGATTTGCGGCGGTACGCCGGTGTTCGTGCACACGACGCTGGAAGGCAAGTTCAAGCTGACGGCTGAGGCGCTGGAAAAGGCGATTACGCCGAAGACCAAGTGGTTCCTGTTCAACTCGCCTTCTAACCCATCGGGCGCTGCCTACAGCCACGATGAGCTGAAGGCGCTTACCGACGTTCTGGTCAAGCACCCGCATGTATGGGTTCTGACCGATGACATGTATGAGCACCTGACCTATGGTGACTTCAAGTTCGTGACGCCTGTCGAAGTGGAGCCTTCGCTCTATGACCGCACGCTGACCATGAACGGCGTGTCCAAGGCCTATGCAATGACCGGCTGGCGTATCGGCTATGCAGCAGGTCCTTTGCAGCTTATCAAGGCCATGGACATGATCCAGGGTCAGCAGACCTCTGGCGCGACATCCATCGCGCAGTGGGCGGCTGTCGAAGCTTTGAACGGCACGCAGGACTTCATTCCCGCCAACAAGAAAATCTTCGAAGGCCGTCGTGACCTCGTCGTATCGATGCTGAACCAGGCCAAGGGCATCAATTGCCCGATGCCGGAAGGCGCGTTCTACGTCTACCCATCCTGCGCCGGCCTTATCGGCAAAACGGCACCTTCAGGCAAGGTTATCGAGACGGATGAGGACTTCGTGACCGAGCTTCTGGAAACGGAAGGCGTTGCCGTCGTTCACGGTTCTGCCTTCGGCCTCGGCCCCAACTTCCGCATTTCCTATGCGACATCGGAAAAACTGCTGGAAGAAGCCTGCAACCGCATCCAGCGCTTCTGCGCAAATTGCCGCTAAGCATTTATTGAACGAAGAAAAGCCCGGCAGCGATGCCGGGCTTTTTTGTTTTGTGTCACCGTGTGAGATGTCCGTGTCGCGGCTCAATCTGTCCGTCATCCCGCACTCGATGCGGGATCCAGCGCGATCAAGTCCTTGATCGCAAGAGACTTTTCGCCTTGCAGACACAGTGCGGCTAGATACCGGGTCAAGCCCGGTATGACGGAGGATAGGGTGCGCTACCCCTTGGAGCCTTTCCTTACAATCCCAAAAACAACAGCATCAAGAAGGTCGCGAACAGAATGAAATGCGTCATCCCCTCAATCGCATTCGTCTCCCCGTCATTGAGGTTGATTGCCGCTACAATCAGGGTGATGAAGACCATGACCGTTTGCACTGGCGTCATGGCCATGATGAAGGGCTGGCCGGTGTAGAGCGCAATGCCCTCCATCACCGGCACGGTCAGAATGACGGTGGAAAGCGATGCGCCCATGGCGATGTTGACCACTGACTGCATTCGGTTGCGCAGTGCCGAGCGCATCGCGGTCATGATCTCAGGTGCCGCCGAGATGGTGGCGACGACGACGGCCATCAGGGCAACAGGTGCGCCGCTGCCTTCCAGCCCGAAGCTGAGGAAAGCCGACATGAATTCGGCGAGAACGCCGATCAGCACCACGCCAACAAGGATCACGCCGATGGAGTAGGACGCGGGACGGTCCTCTTCGTCATCGGTATTCTGTTCGGCTGCCGTCTTTTTCCGCTCCGTGCGGGGATAGCTGTAGCTGAAGAAATAGCTGTGCGGCCCCACCTGCATTTTGAGGAACAGAGCGTAAAGGGCAATCATCGCGCCGATGGTAAACATGGAGTAATAGTGCCATTTCGCCTCCGGAATGAATTCCGGCACGATCATGGAGATGCCCATCGCGGTCAGGATCATTACCCCATAGGTGCGGGCGGAATCGTCATTATAGGGCTGCTCACCGTGGCGAAGCCCGCCCAGCAGGGCCGCTATGCCGAGAATGCCGTTGATGTCGATCATGACGGCGGAATAGATCGTATCGCGGACCAGGGTGGGAGAGGTGGATTCCTGCATGATGATGGCGAGGATCAGCACTTCCACAGCCACTGCTGAGAGCGTAAGGATCATCGTGCCATAGGGATCTCCCACCTTGTGGGCCAGAATTTCGGCATGATGCGCCACCCGCATCGACACCAGAATGATGACACCGATCAATGCGGCGGCAACGATGAAGGACAGCGTCTTGCCCTGGGCCATCAGTGCATGCTCGGCCATATAGGCGGCAATGGCGACCGGCACCGCGGCGAGCAACATGCGCTCCTGTTTCAGCGTTGATGCAACTGACATATTCGCCCTTCCATGTCGTGAGATGTTTGTTTTGCAGCGTTAGACCAATATGCGGGGTTTGCACATTGAGCATTTTGGTAGGATAGTGGATTCAAGGACATGGCGACACTGCCGCGACCCCGTCCTTCAAATGCGCGTTTGCGGCAAAGGTTGCCACCGTCCGTCCATGTATCAGGAGGAAGTGTGCATGACCAAAGTGGTGTATGAGATTGTGGAACATGATGGCGGCTGGGCCTACCGTATGGACGGGGCCTATTCGGAGACATTTCCCACGCATTCCGATGCCCTGCAAGCCGCCCGCATCGCCGCCGCGGAACAGCAGGTCGGAGACGAAGACACGGAAATCAACTACCAGGATGAAGCGGGTCGCTGGCACGAGGAATACAGTCAGGGCGGTGATAGACCGGAAGCGGAAGTGGTGGATAGCTACGAAGAGCAGCAACCCAGTCGCAAGGCTGTCTGATTAACAGTGAAGGCTTTACTTCTTGCTGGCCAGCGCGTCGCCGTCCGTCGCCCGCAGAAAACCTTTCAGCCCGTCCACAAGCGCGTTGAAGACGGCGCGGCAGCGCGGTGATGTTCGCAGGTTCTCGTGCATCGCCACCCATGTGTGCAGCGGTATTTCCATTTCCGGCAGAATATGTGTGAGGTTCGGATCACGGCTTGCAAGGCCGACTTGACACATTCCCACGCCCGCACCCGCTCGTATCATGGAAAGTTGGGCGAGGTTGCTGTCGGCGCGAATGGCAAATGGAATATTCTCCGCATCCGGAATGCTCGGATTGTCCTTTCTCATCCGCTGAAGGATAGCTCTTATGAAGGGTGTTTTCCGGTCGAAGCCGATGAGACGGTGATTGATGAGATCGTCTTTGGACAGCGGAGTGCCCATTTTCTGTAGGTAGCCGCTACTCGCATAAAAGCCGACCTTGAAATTGCCGATGTAGCGCATGACGATTGCATCCTGAACCGGCTCGGTCATGCGGATGGCGATATCGGCCTCCCGTCGCAGCAAATCCTCCAGCGTATCGGATAGCGAAAGCTCTATTTCGAGCTTTGGATATAACTCCTGAAGTGATGCGATGATTGGCGGAAGGATTTCGACGCCAATGATATCAGACGCGCTGATGCGCACGGCTCCCTCGATCTTTCCAACTTCACCCGAAGCGGCGCGCATGAGGGCAGAAGCGGTTGCCGCCAGATTTTCCGCATAGGGCTTCAGCGCAATTGCGGCATCCGTCGGCACGAGCCCGTGCGGAGAGCGGATGAAAAGCTGAAAACCCATGCTGTCTTCCAACGCGCCAATGTGGCGACCCACCGTCGGCTGGGTGATACCGAGTTCGCGTGCTGCGGCAGACAGCGATCCGTCGCGCAGGACGTTGAGGAAGGTGCGGTAATAATCCCAGCTGATCTCGCGTTCTCTGATCATCGATTTCCGTATAGCCGATCAACACATTTAGACAATTTCGTATAGCGTGTGTCGCGCTCATACTCCAGCTGAGAATTCACATGGAGTTTTAGAAATGACTGGCATTCAAGAGACAATCAAGCCATTGGCACTGGTCTTAGGCGCACGCGGTGGCATTGGCAGAAATGTCATGGACATGCTTTTGCGTCGAGGTTGGCGCGTCCGTGCGCTTGTGCGGGCCAAGATGCCGGCATCTGCCAATTCCTCACAGGAGTGGGTCTTGGGCGATGTCATGAATGCTGCCGATGTCACGAAAGCCGCCAAGGGCGCTTCTCTCATCGTGCATGCGGTCAATCCAGCCGGCTACAGGAATTGGGAAACGCTGGTTCTCCCCATGCTGGACAGCACGATTGCCGCCGCCAAAACGGTGGGTGCCCGGATTTTGCTGCCGGGAACGGTTTATAATTTCGGGCCGGATGCTTTTTCCTCTCCAACAGAGGACAGCCCGCAAAATGCTGTGACTCGCAAGGGCGGCATTCGCGTCGAGATGGAGCGTCGGCTGCGCGCTGCCGCGACACCGGAAACCCCGGTACTGATCGTTCGTGCCGGTGACTTCTTTGGTCCGGGTGCAAATAGCAGCTGGTTCAGTCAAGGTCTTGTCACGCCAGGCAAAAAGATCACGCTGGTTTCCAACCCCAATTCACCGGGCGTTGGCCATCAGTGGGCTTACCTGCCGGATGTCGCAGAAACGATGGGGCGACTGCTGGACCGTGCAGACGCACTTGAACCCTTTGCAGTCTATCACATGGATGGATTTTGGGACGGTAATGGGCGAGGCATGTCATCAGCAATAGAGCGGGTGGTGGGGCACAAGGTCACGGTAAAGCAGACACCGTGGTGGCTGTTTAAGCTGGCGTCGCCGTTCGTCCCAATGTTTCGAGAGGTGGCCGAAATGCGCTATCTGTGGAAGACACCGATCAGGATGAGCAATAAAAAACTCATCGGATTTCTTGGAGTTGAGCCGCAAACACCCATTGATGAAGCCGTACGTGCCACACTCATTTCTCTGAAATGCCTTGAGCCGGAAATAACCGGAACGAAACCACAAGCCGTATCACATGCATGATACGTAGCTAGAAAAGCCGCGCACCCGTGTGAGTGCGCGGCCTTTTCGTATTACGCCAAAGCGGGATAGTCTGTGTAACCTTCTGCACCGCCACCATAAAATGTCTGCTGGTTTGGCTCGTTGAGAGCCGCATTTTCCTTCAGACGCTGCACGAGGTCCGGATTGGAAATAAAGGCTTTTCCGAAGGCGACCGCATCGACCTTGCCGTTTTCGGTCGCGGCAATCGCGCTTTCGCGGTCGTAGCCGTTATTGGCAATCCACAGGCCTTTGCCACCGGCATTGGTGTAGGCAGCTTTCAGCGCATCATAATCGAATGGCTTGTCGCCCTGCTTGAAATCACGCGGTCCACCTGTCGCGCCTTCGATGACGTGAATGAAGGCGAGGCCACGGCTGCCGAGTTCGCGTGCGACATATTCGAACAAAGGCTGCGGCTCTGCTTCGAAAATGTCGTTTGCCGGTGTGACGGGAGACAGGCGAATGCCGGTGCGTCCAGCGCCGATTTCCTTCGTCACAGTGTCCACGACTTCCAGCAGGAAGCGGGCACGGTTTTCAATCGAGCCGCCATAGGCATCCGTGCGCTGGTTGGTGCCTGATTT
The DNA here is from genome assembly GCF_002915175.1 of Agrobacterium rosae. Classification (GTDB taxonomy): domain Bacteria; phylum Pseudomonadota; class Alphaproteobacteria; order Rhizobiales; family Rhizobiaceae; genus Agrobacterium; species Agrobacterium rosae. The sequence continues at coordinate 608,740 of NZ_NXEJ01000002.1, forward strand.
CAGGAACTGGTCGATCAGATAGCCGTTGGCGGCATGGATTTCGACGCCATCAAAACCGGCGTCGATTGCGGCCCGTGCGCCTGTGCGATAATCCTCGAGAATGACGGGGATTTCCTGCAGCGAGATTTCCCGTGGCTCGGATGTTTCTGCGAAGCTGCCCGTGCCATCATCATTGATGATGTAGGTTTTGGAGTTGGCCTTGATGGGTGAGGGAGCAACCGGCTGGCCGCCATGCGGCTGAAGCGATGTGTGCGAGATACGGCCAACGTGCCAAATCTGCGCGACGATCTTGCCGCCAGCCTTGTGAACGCCGTCGGTCACCGCTTTCCAGCCATCGATGGCTTCCTGCTTGTAGAGGCCGGGAACGTCGGCGTAACCCTGGCCCTGCTGAGATACGGGCGTGCCTTCCGTGACGATGAGGCCAGCAGTGGCGCGCTGTTCGTAATAGGCAGCGTTCAGATTGTTGGGAATAGCACCCGGTGAACGGTTGCGAGTGAGAGGTGCCATAACGATGCGGTTTGCCAGTGCGATATCGCCTGCCTGTGCCGGTTCGAACAGTTTTGTCATGGGGTTGGCTTTCTCTTCTGGTTGATAGAGAGCGCTTGGGAGGCGCTTATTTTACATCCAAGCATTGGCCCGAAAACCGCGTCACACTTTTCGGGCCAATGCTCTAAAGCTTCTGGTTCAGATAGGCGAGAAACGCCGCGATATTGTCCTCGTCGCGCTCGTAGAAATTCCATTGCCCGACCTTTCGCGACCGTACCAGGCCCGCAGCCTGCAACGCGGCGAGGTGGGAAGATACCGTCGATTGGGAAAGGCCGCTGATCTCGAACTGATGCGCACACACACCCATGGTGAACGGGTGTGCCTGATTGAAATGCTGGTCCGGCTCTTTCAGCCATTCCAGAAATTTCAACCGCACCGGATGAGCAATGGCCTTCAGGGCGTCTTCGTGGTTCATGTCGTTTCCGTATATCTGTCCGTACCGATATTTATATCGACAATTATCGATATCAAGGGGAGGAGCAAATTTTGATTGTGCCATTGGCAAAAAAAAGGCCGCTGGATTTCTCCGCGGCCTGACAGTTTTGAAGGTCGAAACCTCCAGAGGGGAACAGCTGACCGACGCAAAAGCATCGGCACCAGCTATCTTCAATATGGAAATCTAGGCCGCTCTTAACAAGGGCGTTTTGTTTAATAAACGTCCGGTCGTAGAAAAAATATTGCGGGCAAAAAAAGAGGGCCACCGGATTGCTCCAGGGCCCTTATAAGTGTGAAGGTTATAAAAACCTCCAGAGGGGAACAGCTGACGCGGCGGAACTGGGAGGAAAAGCCGCCGTGTGCATCAGCTGTGTGCGATATGTTGCTTTTTTGGGCAGCAAACAACTCTTTTTTGTGCAGGCCAGCCATGCGTCCGGTGCATCGCTATGATTTGCAGTCATATTTATTTCGCAAATCTTCCTACCGCCACGCGAATCGTACACACATGCTGCTTTAGCTAAGTTGTTGTTGCAGTTTATATGTTAGTGGATTTTTCCACGGCGTATGAAATCAGAAATTCCAGTTACGCGCTTTTGCGACCACGAAGTCCCGGAAAACTTTCAGCTTCGCAGCATTCTTCAACTCGTCGGGATAGCAAAAATAAGTATCGAACGAGGGAATATCTGCGGGCAGGGACAGCTGTATGAGGCCCGGGTCGCGACCAACAATGTAGTCAGGCAGACAGGCGATGCCGATTCCCAGCAGGCAGGCCCGCTTGATGGAGGTCTGGCTGTTGATCTGCAGATGTGCGGTGCGTGTGTTATCGGACGAGCGTCCGGCGTTTTCCAGCCAGTTCACATCGAGAAGATAATTGGGCGCGGGCTCGCCAAACGAGATGACCTTGTGGTTATCCAGGTCCTCGATCGACTGCGGCTCCCCGTAACGATTGATATAAGACGGGGCGGCATAGACGTGCATGTGCACGGTGAACAGCTTGCGCTGGATGAGATCCGATTGTTGCGGCTGGCGCAGACGGATGGCGCAATCCGCATGGCGCATGTTCACGTCGATTTCCTCATTATCGAGAATGAGCTGGATCGACATGTCGGGGTAAAGCTGGAGGAACTCCTGCACCTTGTCCGTCAGCCAGCCTTGGCCGAGGCCGACGGTGGTGGTGACGCGCAGCTTGCCGCTTGGCTTTTCCGTCGTTTCCGTCAACTGCATCTTGACGGTTTCGAGCTTCAGCAAAACGTCGTGCGCTGTTCTGTACAGCAACTCGCCCTGTTCGGTCAGGATGAGGCCGCGCGCATGGCGGTGGAACAGCTTGACGCCGACATCCTGCTCCAGCGCGCTGACCTGGCGGCTGATGGCCGACTGGGACAAATGCAGCTTATCTGCAGCGTGGGTGAAGGAACCAGCTTCGGCAGCCGCATGAAAGATGCGCAGTTTGTCCCAGTCCAATGGCAGAGGCATGCGGTGTTTAGCCCTTCTTATTCAGCGGCAATGGCAAGCGGGGCTTGCGCTGCGAGAAAACGTTCCACCTCAAGGGCGGCCATGCAACCCATGCCGGCGGCAGTTATGGCCTGCCTGTATGTATCATCCGTCACATCGCCTGCCGCAAAAATTCCCTCGACATCGGTTGCCGTCGAATCGGGTGCAGTCCACATATAGCCGTTCGGCTTCAGCTTTACCTTGTCTTTAAACAGTTCCACCGCTGGCGCATGGCCGATGGCCACGAAGACACCGTGGATTGGCATGTCTGTGATCTCACCGGTATTCGTGTTGCGGATTTTCGCACCGGTGACTGAAGGCGGCATGGGGTGCTTGGCAGGTGTGCCGGTAATCTCGGCGATTTCGCTGTTCCAGATAATGTTGACATTGTCCTTCGCGAAAATACGTTCCTGAAGGATCTTTTCGGAGCGGAAGCTGTCACGACGGTGCACGACCGTAACCGACTTGGCGATGTTGGAGAGGTAAAGCGCTTCTTCCACCGCCGAATTGCCGCCGCCAACGACGATCACGTCTCTGTTGCGATAGAAAAAGCCATCGCATGTCGCGCAGGCAGAAACGCCGAAGCCCTGGAACTGCTGCTCGCTCTCTATGCCCAGCCACTTGGCTTTCGCGCCCGTGCATATGATCAATGTATCCGCAGTCCAGACCGCGCCGGAATCGGTTTTGACGGTGAAGGGCCGCCGCGTCGTCTCGACCTCAGTCACCAGATCATTGACGATTTCAGCGCCGACATGGGTTGCCTGCTTCAGCATCTGGTCCATAAGAAATGGCCCCTGAATGGGGTCGGCATAACCAGGGTAGTTTTCCACATCGGTGGTGATCATCAGCTGGCCGCCCTGTTCCATGCCGGCAATGAGAACGGGCTCCAGCATGGCGCGCGCCGCATAAATCGCGGCGGTGTAGCCGGCGGGGCCGGAGCCGATGATCAGGACCTTGGTATGGCGGGCAGACATGGAACGTTCCTTTCAAACAGGGGCTGCCAGACATCCGAGCCCAACATACTGGCTCCATCACGATGCGCCCCTTCACTGCCAAGTATTTAAGAGTGTCCAGAGACGATATTCAAGGGCAGCCTTGCATTACCAACAGGGCATAAGGCCATGTACACGTAATTTTGTGTCGCGGCGCGGCAGGATTATTGCGAATCCAGTCGTGAAGAGTAGAAGGAAGCATCAAACTGAACAAGGAAGAGCAGAGTGGCCAGCGTTGACCTCGATGCCATCGATCTAAAAATACTGCGTGAACTGCAGCGCGACGGACGGATGACCAATGTCGATCTCGCCGACCGCGTCGGCATCTCCGCGCCCCCCTGCCTGCGGCGCGTGCGCAAGCTGGAAGAGGCCGGCATCATCGAAGGCTATCACGCCATGCTGAATGCCCCAAAGCTCGGCTTCGACCTCGTGGCCTTCTGCATGGTGGGGCTGAAGCGCCAGTCCGAAACCAACCTGAAAGCCTTCGCCGCCGCCACAGACCGCTGGCCCCTGGTGCGCCAAGCCTGGATGGTCTCCGGCGACAGCGATTTCCTGCTGCACTGCGTCGCCGAAAACCTGACGCAGTTCCAGGACTTCGTCATCGAAGTGCTGACGGCGGATGAGCACGTGGATACCGTGCGCACGATGCTGACAATCAGGCAGGTGAAGCGGGCAGGGCTGGTTGGGGTTTAATAGACGTCCCTTATTCTATTCATTGATTTTCAGTTGCCGGGAAAAAATATGGACCTCGACATCACCATCGTAGCAGGCCGCCGCCCTGAGCTTTTGCAGCGGACGCTAGAAAGCTTTTCTCAAAACGCATTCAAATTTCACAACGTCGTCAACGTCTACGCCAATATCGATCCCATTTTTGGCACGGAAGAAGATGAAGCGCATTGCATCGCTCTGCTTCACCAGCACTTCGCGTCACCCGTCATCTACACACCAGAAGCCGCAGGCTTCGGTGCTGCCGTTAAGCGACTATGGCAGGGTACGACTGCCGACTACGTCTTCCATCTGGAGGATGATTGGATTGCCCTCGACACGCTGGACGAGCGGGTACACGCCAATTTCAGCGATACCGTGAAGCAAGTGTCTTTCCACAGCGCCAGCCAAAATTGGGACATCAAGAAAAGAGGACATCTGCACCGCGGAAAGCGGTATTGGAAGTTCGCCGGAATAAGAGTGCCGCGAAGCTCCTTCACCAAATTCACCACGTCGCCTTCCGTCATTGACGGCACAGTCGCACGCCGAAGCGCAGAATTGATGAACCCGGCCTTCGACCCCGAAAAGCAGTTCTATTCAAACGTGAACAAGTCGCTGGAGACCTACATCGCCAGCTTCGACAACTACATCTTTTCTCCCGCCGGTATTCCCGTGGTAGAAGACACCGGCCGCGACTGGCGCGACCAGCGCGGCATTCAGAAAAAGATCATCAATGCTGCGAGTTCTTGGGTGAGTGAGTAGCTGAAAACGCCGAAGCGATCATAGAAGTACAGAATGGCACAGCTTGATATAGTCGTTGTAAATCTGGCGCGCTCCGTTGAGCGCAGAACAGCCATGACGGCGCTTTTGGACCCGCTTGGGCTGCCCTACAGCTTTTTCGAAGCCGTGGATGGAAAAGCCGGGAAACATCCCCTGTTTGATCGCTTCGATCCGCGTATGGCTGAGATTCGTCGCGGATTTACGCTGACCCCTGGTGAACTGGGATGTTACGCAAGCCATTACCTGCTGTGGGAACGTTGCGTCACTGAAAACCGATCGCTTCTGATTTTCGAAGACGATGTCGCATTGAACGACAACTTTCTTGCCGCTTATCAAGCCGCCCTAGAGAGTATCGACAAGTATGGGCTCCTGCGCTTCTCCGGGCACAAGGTGCGCCCTTGGACGCAAATCCAGACTGTCGCAGAGGGTCTCGATATTGTTCGCCTGAAGATTGGGCCGCACGGGACGTCGTGTTATGCGATCTCCCCGATTGCCGCGAAAAAGCTGATAGATTCCGCCCGAGTCTGGTTCGAGCCTGTGGACTGCCATCTGGATCGTTTTTGGACGCACCATGTCAATTGTTTCGGGTTTTCGCCATGGCCAGTTATCCATGCGGCGGAAACGGCGGAGCAATCTGAAATATGGCAGGGCGCTCAGCGGGATAAAAAATCCAGACGTTTTCGAAAATTGCGCGCCTTGTATCGTGCAGGAGACGATATCGGTCGATTTTTCTCCAATTTGAGGTATTTGGGACGATGGAACGACTGAGACCTAGCGTCAGGGTCAGTTCCTATAGATGCTTGTGACAACCAAACAAAAGAGCGACCCGTGATCATTACCCGTATTGTTGGCGGCCTTGGCAATCAGATGTTTCAATACGCGGCCGGTCGCGCCCTCTCACTCGCCAGCGGGCAGCCGCTAAAGCTCGATTTGACGGAAATGAATCGCGACAGGCTCCGCGCGCTGCAACTCGACCAGTTCAACATCAAGGGTGATATCGCAAGTTTAGATGAAGTTCCCGCCAGACAACGCAACAGTGTCTTCGGTCGGATCGTGACATCCGTGAAAAACCGAAGCCGCGTTCCGCAAAGGGTGGAAAAGTCGGCGCAGTTTGATCCAGCGATCTTGCTCATTCGCGAGCCAGTTCATCTTTCCGGATACTGGCAAACGGAAAAATACTTTGCAGATTATGCTGATATTATCCGTGCGGATTTTTCTTTAAAACAGCCTTACAGCGCGGAACGCCAGAAAACGCTGACACTGATCGCCGAGGCGCAGTCTGCGGTATCAGTCCATGTCAGGCGCGGCGATTACGTAACAAACCCGACGGCCAACTCCATCCACGGCACCTGCGAACCTGAATGGTACGCGGCAGCGATGCAGAACATTGCATCAAAAATAAAGGACGCCACCTTCTTTGTTTTTTCCGACGACCCACAATGGGCGCGGCAAAATCTGGCAACTATCGGCAAAATGACATTCATCGAGCCTCAGTCGGATGGCCGAGACGGCGAGGACATGCACCTCATGGCCGCATGCCACTCCCACATCATTGCCAACAGCACATTCAGCTGGTGGGGTGCGTGGCTTAATCCGCGTGCGGATAAGCGTGTTATTGCGCCAGCAAGGTGGTTTCGGTCACAGGCGCATGATAATCGGGATTTGGTGCCGAGCGTGTGGGAAAGATTGGCTATATAACATCTGGCCCATTTACCGATGTTGTTCAGTCTTAGTCTTTTTGTGAAGGAATGCTGCCATAACAGTCTACGTCTTTGGCGATAGTCACTCCGCCTATTGTTTCGAGTGTCTAGCGGAAGCCAAAATATACTGGCTCGGGCCGATCACGATGCATCGACTGGCACGTGATGGAATTGCATTTGTTGGTCAGCTGGTGCCGCGTTTCGAAGATGGAGACGTTGCTTTATTTATGGTCGGCGAAATTGATGTCAGGTGCCACCTGATCCCAGTATCTGAAACGTCAAAAAGACCGATCAAAGATGTGGCAGAAGAGTTGGCCGCAGGCTTCATATCCAAACTCATCTTACTTCAAAGAGATCAGCCGCAAATCAAAGTCGTTGTCGCACAGCCGCCATTTCCGACTGACCGGAGACCGAATGGCGAGCTTCCTTTCAGGGGCAGTATTTCTGATCGTATCCACTCGCATAGGCTGTTGAGTGATGGCTTGGATCGGTTGTGTCGGACATCAGGGATGCATTTTTTACGCATGCCATTAAAATATAAAGATAAAAACGGGACGTTGAGAAGGAAATATTCCGACGATGGTGTGCATATCATGCCTTGCGAAGGGGAAGCGGTCATAGAAGCCCTTGGGAAGTTAACCTCAAAAAAATTATCCTTCAAAAGAAAGCTGCTTACTATCATAAAACGACGCTGGAACTATGCGTGGGGCGGGACGCTACGCCGCCAGGGACTACCGGAAATCAGACCAGTTGATTTACCAAAATAGCCCAAAAAGAGACGTTCTGTGCTAGCCTCCGGCTTGTGAATTGGTCTTTCTAAGAGTGTATATCCCGCATCCATATCTTACTTTCGCGGCATCGCCGTCGACAGTCTCTCCTAATTTTAGATCACCCAAATCATCCACGTAATCAAAACGCTCTAGTGTCATGTTTAACTTTATACTGTCGTAATTGAGCAGGCTCGTTGCGTGAAATACACGATGGGCGTTGAAATGAACCTGATCGGTTCTACCAATTGGAAAACTGATATAGAGGATTCCATTATTTTTTAGCATTCTAACCAGATTGGAAATGCCTCTTTCATGCCCCGCCACATCAATTGGATCGCCATAGCGCCCTAGGACGCGGACTCATTATATGAAGCGATCCATATTCTTACCGCTGCAAGCTTGAGTGCTGCGAG
>NZ_NXEJ01000020.1 GCF_002915175.1 Agrobacterium rosae
CGTCAACAATCGCAAGCTGACCGACTTTGCCGAATACTGGTACAAGGCAGCCGACCGGTTGATCCGTGACAGTTTCATCGAAACGCCAACCCAGTTCATCGTTCACTCACGCCGTGAGGTGAACACGCAGTTGAAGGAAGGTCATTACTTCTTCTCGGACATCCGCAAGGAAGGCATCGTCCTTTACGAGCTGGATGACGAGCCATTGGCGGAGCCGAAGCCGCTGACTGCGGAAGAGCGGTTGAGGGTGGCGCGGGACTCCTTTGATAGTCGAACGCGCTTACTCCGTCAGTTTTCTGAAGGGGCATCTTTTCACATTGCCCGAGGGAATAGCGATCTCGCGGCTTTTGATCTACATCAGACCATCGAGCAAGCTTACACTTGCGTACTGTTGACGCTAACCAACTATGCGCCACCTTCTCACAATCTCAAGTTCTTGCGGTCGTTGGCAGAGGAGCAAGACCTCCGCTTGGTGGAGGCGTTTCCGCGTGATCAACATCGGGAACGGGCCTGGTTTAACACGATCAACGAAGCCTATGTAAAGGCTCGGTATTCCAAACATTTCGAGATCAGCGAGGAAGCGCTCGTCTGGCTCGGTGAACGAACAGCGCATCTTCTCGAATTGGTCAAACACGTTTGCGAAGAGCATCTGACAAAACTCGCAGAGAATGCGAATGAAAAAGCGTCTCAAACGAGTGGATAGTCATCGGCGCTCTAAACGAGTCAGCTGCTTTGCAGAAATGGCAATCCCTGACGACGCGCCGGTGCTTGCCATCTTCCTCTGAGCTTCCTGATTGTCGCCACATCAATCTCCGTTTGCGATCGACATGACGCGTAGGATGCCCCGTTGAGGAGGCCAAGGATAATTCCGGCACGCCCGCCTTGGCCAGAAGAACCAGACAGTTTAACGTTGGCGCGAAACAAATCGAAGACGACGCATGGCAGCCAAGACAACACTCAACGCGAAGAACCTCGAGGCACTCGGCGCACAAAGGCTTGCCGAGCTTCTCATTGAGATCAGCACCGGCAGCGCCGCACACAAGCGTCGTCTCCGGATGGAGATCGCAGGCAACCACAGCAGCGCTGATGTTTCCAGAGAGGTCCGCAAGAGGCTTTCCAGTATCATGCGTGCCCGCACATTCATCGATTGGCGCAAGGTCAAGGCAATGAAGACGGACCTGGAGACCCAGCGCAAGACGATCATCGATACCGTTGCGCTGCACGATCCAGTTGAAGCCTTCGAACTGATCTGGCAGTTCCTGGCTGTCGCGGATCCGCTGTTTGGACGTTCAGACGACGGGAGTGGCTCGTTAATCCAAAGCTTCCATCAGGCATGCAATGATGCCGGGGCGATCGCCAAGGCTGCGAATATCGACATCGACGTGCTGGCCGAAAAGATATTCAAGGCATTGCAGGACAACGGCTATGGTCAGTTTGACCGGTTGATCACTGCCATGATCCCAGCGCTGGAGAATGATGGCCTTAGGCACCTCAGAGCGCTCTTTGTGACCTGGTCGAAAGAACCAAAAGAGAAGGCTCGCAAGACGGACCGGACAGTCATCGGCTGGAGCAGTGCTGGCGCGATTTATGAGGAGGTTTATGGCAACCACAACGACCTCACTATCCGTGTCGCTCTCCAGGAAATCGCTGACGCCTTGGGTGACGTAGATGCCTATATCGCACAACAGCCTGAAAAGACACACGCGGCGCCTATGGTTGCAGCAGACATCGCCCACCGCCTCGTGTCAGCGGGACGAGCCGAAGAAGCGTTAAAGGCGCTCGACAAAGTCGACACGAACGGACGAACGGATGTCCCATTCGAGTGGGAGTTGGCCCGCATTGAGGTTCTGGAAGCACTCGGACGTGGTGAAGAAGCCCAGGCATTCCGGTGGAGGTGTTTTGAGCAGTCGTTGCACGATGAGCATCTGCGCGCCTATGTCCGACGCCTGCCTGACTTCGATGACATCGAGGCGGAGGCGAAGGCGTTCGGCTACGCCCAGGCATTCCCGAACGTCCATCGTGCTCTGCACTTCTTCCTGCGCTGGCCGTCGCCAGCAGAGGCGGCAAACCTGGTAATGAAGCGAGAGGCGGAGCTGGATGGGGATCTCTATGGACTGATGACGGCAGTTGCAGACGCGCTTTCCGCGAAACACCCGCTAGCAGCGACCGTTGTCCTTCGATCCATGATCGACTTCACTCTGAGGAGTGGCCGGTCGAGCCGATACAAGCACGCCGCACGACACCTTGCAGAATGCCGATCGCTGGCGAGCCAGATAAAGGACTTTGGGAGCATACAGTCGAATGATGCGTATGTAGCTGACCTGAAACGAGAGCACGGGCGGAAGGCTGGGTTCTGGAGCCAGGCGCAGTGATTTTCACCTGCGCTTGCCAGCACCCTCTCAGTTTCCGGATCGTTCGCCACATGCGATGGGAAGAGGTGAGCTTTGAGAATACGCTCTGGACGGTACCAGCATCCCGGATGAAGGCAAAAGTCGCCCACAGGGTACCACTCTCACCTCGGGCAATTGAGATACTGGAATTGGCACTGTCACTATCGGAAACGGGTGAAGGTCTTGTGTTTCCATCCCGCAAGGAGACGCCAATCAGCGATATGACCCTGACCAAGTTTCCTATTCTCGGTTCATTAGCCAAGATGGAGATACAAGACGCGACGAGCACGTCCTAATGTTTGCACCCGGCGAAATTTCAAACCCAGTGACCGACGAAGAGGGATTCGACAGGTTTGAGTACCGTTGCAATCATGGGGACACAGGCCCCAATACCTACCAAGGCGTCAGTGGTGGAGGGGTCTGGGTGTTCGATGGTGACAATAGCGCAGTATTGCCCCTGCTTGCCGGGATCGCCTACTACCAATCGGATGCACAGCAAAGCGGAGAACGAGTGATCCATTTCGCTGGCGCGAAATCGATTTACGCCAAAGCTCTTCAAGCAGCCGCTCAACGCTGGGAATAGCAGGATCGGGACGGGGCGCTAGGAGGTAAGCTGCGCACATGAAAAGATGCGCAGACGATCCCAGCCCGAAACCTCGTTATCACTGGCGTGAAACATGGCCGGGAGAATGTCATGAAGATTATCATGGCTGGGACAGCGCCCGCGCTGTCCCGTGTCAGGCTGCTTCCAGTTTCCTGATGTTAGCAAGCCCGCTCAAGCAAGTCTGCGGTGATCCTGTGATTGTTCAGACGAAACGCTGCTATTGCGACAATCGCCGTTCGTCGTCGATCAACGTCAGGCGAGTTGGGGCTGATCCTCGCCATGTCCAGAGGACGATATTGAGGTCGGCATCGGTGGCGCCTGGAGCAAAGCTCCTGACGACCAGGCCGCAGAAGCCTGCGCTCTTCAAATCGCGCGCCAGCCGCTGTGTCGGGGCTTGACCGAGAACTTTCATATCGTCGCGCCAAGTTGTCGCGCCAAGATCTTGAAGGTTGATGCCATGGTCCTGCAGCGCGTTCGCGTCACGCGTATCGAACAAAGGCTCGAGATCGGCCTCATAGGAGACAAGAGTGGTTGGCTGTAGGCTTCCTGCCTGATTTGCTTCCCTCAGTGCCGTCATGATGGTCAATGAGGTATAAAGTGCGGGCGTGCCCCTGGGGTTAAATCTGCCGCCGTAAAGCTCTGCACCTCGTCCGGAGAGCGGTTCGCGAGCGTAGACGGGGTTGAGTGCTCGATAGAGCTTACCTTTGTACTGCATCGGTAATGTCAGGCATGCACGCCAGCATCGATGGCATCGATATAGTCGAGCACTTCGTCAGCGCGTCCATCTCGAACAAGCTGCATTGCGGTTTGCCCGGAAAAGCCAGAGAGAGGTTCTGAGCGATACCAGGCGTATGCCATGAGCGCGGATCCGAAGCGGGTCTCAACTTTATTGACGACTTCGATCATTTCGCGCAGCCGCCGCTGTGTCTTGTCGGATCTGATACGCTCTTTGCGCTGGACTGCATCCTTGCCAAGTCCAGCACTACGGGCGATGTCGTCGCTTGTCGTGTGAAAAACGTCAGCGATTTTTCTTGGCGCAAACAGGCCATTGTCAGCGTATTGAGCAAGAGCCATTTGAGATACCCATCGATAATAACGTTAATTATGACGCAATATAGCGTCAATATAATTGTCTTTCAAGTGTTAAGCTCTGTCCAGTTCGGGTGAGTGCTGCGCATCTGATGAGAGTAGGATAGTCTTCGAGGTTTTCTCCCGGCCACGTTTCGCGCCAACGGTAGCGCGCCGGGCCGGGGTCGTCGTGATACTTGTCAACTATAAACCGTTCACTTTCCTCAAATCGTCGTTGAGGCGCGATTGCCAACCCCTGCCCGTTTCCTTGTAGTGCTTGACGAGATCGGGGTCGAGGCGGATCGTCACGGGCGTTTTGGTGCTATCTGCTGGCGGTCTGCCTCGACGGGACATTTCCCGGTTGATGCTTTTGGCTAGTTCGGGAAAAGCTTCGCGAAAAGGCTTTGCCTGCGCGATCTCCTCGTCGGTGGCTTCCGGTGCGTCAGGATCGGCGGCGATCATCCGTTGCACTTCGGCTTCTTCTTCGTTTGATAGCGGACGTTTTGACGCGAATTTGACTGTCATGACAGCTTCCTTTCCTTGTTGCTGGCTGGGCGCATTGAGATGACAGAAAGAGCTTGCGATCCCAGGGGGCGGAAAACGACCGCGATGATGGTGCGGCCCTGAAACTCACCTATTGCCATGAAGCGTTCGGCCTTGGTTGGAAGGACGATAGAGGTCGCGAAGAACTCGATTGTCAGGTCCGCGAAATCGAGATTGTGTTTCTCGATGTTGGCCAGCCGCTTTGTTTCGTCGTAAGTGATTTTCATATACTGTACGTACAATAATGAACTGGACGTTGCAAGAATTATCGTACGTACAAAAAAACATTCTGTTTGATCCGGGCGGTTTAAGGGGCTCTTTGATACTAAATTTCTATGCGTTTTCTTGAGCAGTTTCCGGTCGCACTCTTTGCCACTGCGGCGGTAAAAAGCGCCGCAGTGGCATACGATCTTACTTTTTCGTCGGGACCAGGCGGTGAGCACAGCGCGGCAATAGCCGGGGAAGGTAGAACCCCGGCATGTCTCACCTTTTGGCGGTTTCCAGGGGGGCGTCGATCCCGGATCAAGATGCCAGGGAGGTTATAGAGCAGGTTCGAGCGGCCGTAGACCGGTGGCCGCAATTTGCTGAAGAAGTTCGGCTATTCCAGATCCCGTACTGTTGAACTCGACAAATTCCTGAATGGCAATCGGCTGGCTGATCAAAAGCGATGAGGCACAGAGTTGCGGTGACATGTTTCCTAATGTGTGATCTGGTGATTGTTAAGATGGCGGCGTTGGCGATCAGAGGGTCGACCGTTTGCCTCTGTAGGTGATTGGTGGCGGAAGAGCCTCATGGGCCTGTGCAAGCGTTTCAAGCCATT
>NZ_NXEJ01000021.1 GCF_002915175.1 Agrobacterium rosae
GGTACTGGAGAACCTTACACAGTTCAACCAAAACAACAATTGCAAGAAATCCCGATAGAGCGTTGAGACACATCAAACAAAGGCTTCCGCTGCGATCCGTCAGCTTTCAACCACGACGCTGTTTCGGTGCCTGCTTCGGTGCTGGATTGGGTGTCGCAAGCGTCAGCGTCGCTCACCAGTCGCGACGCTTTTGTCCAGCCTCCCCGTCATGCGACCAAGCGTTCGTCCTTCCACCTGAACTGGTGCACGAGCGCCATGATGACATGGCCAGCTATCAGGATCGACAGACACCAGGCCAGCAGCCCGTGAAGGAGATGGGCCGGTGTCATCATCCACGACACCTCCACCCCACTTGCCGGGATCCACGGTTCCCAGCCCTTGCCGCTGCCATAGGCCCGCAACAGAGCCAGTCCCGGAATGGTAAACATCAGGACATAGAAACTGACGTGAACGGCAACAGCTGCGCGACCGGATACGCTTTGCGATTGGACCGGTCGACGCTTGCGATTGACGAGTGCCCGGATGGCACGGATGACAACAAGGCCGATCACCAGCAGGCCGACGGTGCCATGACCAGGCCCCAACGATGTCACAGGTGTCACCCAGTCCTTATCACCGAACAAACGCCACGTCACGATGACGAGAAACTGCCAGATCAGCAGATACGCCATGGTCCAATGCAGCAACAGGCTGACCAATCCATAACGGTCCGGTCTGTCCATCCACATGCGAGAATTCCTATTTGTCATTGCCTGCCTCTAGCCGCCGTCGACGGAGAGCGCAACGGATGGATACGACCGAGAGCAGTCGTTGGGATCTTGGCCTGGGTCCCCCTCACCCATTGGTGCCGGACGCACGCCCGTCCTGCCGGTCACTACGGCGCTATGGGGAGCGCGTTCCCGTCAGGACAGGCTCATCGCTCGATCCTCTCTCCCGTCCCGCCCCTGCAGGTTTCAAGCACGCCATATCCGTTGAAGCGGGGGGCGGTGCGTCAAATCAATGGTCACTCGGTCTAGAACCAAAATTCCACACCTTCGAATTTTGCAATATTGAGGTTTGCGCAATCGCCATCAGACGGCAGTGGCTGCAGCAAAAAGACAGGGTGTTGAAGTCGAATTTTTTTGGGGAGCGCTATCCCGGAGATAGTTTTGCAGCCTGGAAATTTCCGAAACAATGAATTGGGGTCGGGCCTATTGGTTCTCGACAGTCCCGTTACCGTCCAAAATTATCGTGGTGGACGTGCGGATGTTCTACGCCATCAAGTGATGCCACGATCAGGCGAAAACGGACAGAAAAACCAGCCGACGCTAAGACACACCATGGTGGTGCGTTGGCTTCCCAGAACCAGGCGTTTGGAAACCCTCGATCTTTGCACATCGAGGGTTTTTGACGTTCAGTTCACTGGCATTGCACTCGTCGTGCCGCACTTTGCAAATTTACCCTTTGTGTCTTTGCACTGAACGACTTTTTTCTGGACCGGTTCGCACTTCACAAACTTGCCTTTCGCGTCTCTGCATTGCTCAGCGCCGGCCGGCGCAGCAACAAAGGAGATCAAAGCGACGCTAACCAAGATCGATTTCCACATGTTCAAATTCCTCCAGGCCCGGATGAGCCACGCTATTGATAGACCGGTCAGACAGAAATGCTAGATGCGCTCCTGGGCTGTCAAGATGGAAACCGAGCCACAATTTGACTTGTTGCGACCGTTGGACCGGTATCGTCTCTTGGACTTTTGACCTCTCTCCGCACGAGCGGTTCAAATGCGAACGGTCTTGAGTGGGTCCCCATCCAAATCGCTGTCTTCATGATTGTCTTTGCTGCCGGTGGCACCGGTCGCCTCTTGTCTCTGCACCGTCTGGCATCCGCCCAGCAGATCTGCAAACAACGCACGATCGGCATCACGACTGAGAAACGCAGGTAGCTGGGTTCCAAGCCATCGCTTCAGGTCGTTAGGCTCGCTGGTATCACCATCCTGCGCCAGCCGCTCCAGCAAAAACGAACCGAGCAATATCTTGCGCCGGGTTTCCTGCGCACGCTCTTGCCTGTCCAGTCGCGATTGCAAGGCGCGCTTGCGCTCTTGGAGCTCTTTGATGCGTTGCGCGATCGGCTTTCTCATCGTGGTGTCCTCCTTTGACAGTCCGGCCTTGGGGCTATTCGAACTCCAATCTCTCAGGTCCCGCAACATGCAGATCTGCACGTCGCCGGC
>NZ_NXEJ01000022.1 GCF_002915175.1 Agrobacterium rosae
AACATCGACCGGAGTGTCGTCGGTATGGATCCGATCGACGGCCGCGATATGCGCTCTGATCAGCAAGATCAGGGGGCCGAGCAAAGCCGATGCACGCCCCATCCAGTCGGCCATCACGGAACGGGAGATATCGATCCCAAGCCGATCGTACATCTCCGACAGACGGTAAAGTGGGATGTGATCGTCGAATTTGGCGACCATGATATGGGCAAGCAATCCGGGACCGGGTTTGCCGCGCTCGATCGGTAGGGTCGGCATCTTGCCAGACACCGATGTGTCGCAGTCCTTGCAAACGAAGCGCTTTTCGACATGGCGAACAATCTTCACGGATGCCGGCACATGCTCCATGACCTGGACCACCTTATCCGGTGCTTTCAGGAACGATGTCCCGCCGCAGGTCGGGCAATTGCACGGCGCCGGATAGATCCGCTCGTCTGTCGGCAGCCCATCCGGCAAGGGTTTGCGCTTTGGCTTTTCGCAGGCATCTTCCAGCTCCGGCAGAGGTGTCTTTCCAGAGCGAACCTCAGCCTCGGCGCGGGACGCTTCGATCTCCTCGAGCATCAGTTCGAATTGTTCGATCTTCCGGTCTATTTTCTCGGACGAGGCCCCATGCTGTCGATGGCGCAGCAACTCCAACTGCGCGCGCAAAATGTCGATTATGGTATCGCGCTTGGTAACTTCCGCGTCTTGTCGCTCGAGTTTCGCCGCCTGTTCAGCAACCAATGCACGCAGTGCAGATAGCTCGTCCTGACCCTGTGGCGGCGTTGTTTCCATACCCAAAAATGTAACTGATTTGGCCCTTTAGCGCCAGTATTTTACCCCTGACAC
>NZ_NXEJ01000023.1 GCF_002915175.1 Agrobacterium rosae
ATCATTAAGACCAGCTTCTCGAGATATCATCCGGTGATGCGCGGTCAGGCAACATCAATCCAGCATTCCCATCAGAGATTTTTTCGCTCACGCTTGACAGAACCTTTCGGTTCTTGCTCCGCGGGGGCGCCAAACGATTGGCGACGGCCTTACGGCCTACCAAAATTTGGTCAACAACAAAATGCCTCAGGACAAGCTTTCCTACCTACTCCAATCCCTCCACCAATTCCGGCCGACTAAGCCATCACAAGGTTTCACTGAGACTGGGCTCGGACGCCTTGAACCAATGGTTCAAAACACCTGGAAGCTTCCAGACATATCTTCTCTTCACAATGCAGACAGAACAGGCACAATCTCGTTTGAGATGTGCAAACTTTTATTTCTTCAAAAGGATATTTTCCAACCAACCGATCAGTTCGCCCTACAGGCCAGAGGCCGTCGGCCACGTTTGGCCGGCCCGTCTGGAGCGCAGCGGCGTAAGCCGCGACAGCGTCAAGACAAACCAACCCGATCGCTTCGCGATTGGTGGAGCTTATCGGGATCGAACCGATGACCCCCTGCTTGCAAAGCAGGTGCTCTCCCAGCTGAGCTAAAGCCCCAACCATCGCAAACACCCAAACAGCTAAGCCGTCAGGGATCAGGCTAAATCTAAAACCATTGGTGGGCCCGGGTAGACTTGAACTACCGACCCCACGCTTATCAAGCGTGTGCTCTAACCAACTGAGCTACGGGCCCATCTCGCCGAGCGCATGGTAACCTCAACTGAAGTCTCCATACAGGCCAGAGGCCGTCGCCGGTCGTCCGGCGCCCTCGCGGAGCCAGGATCGAAGATCCGAACAGGCGTGAGCGCAAACCAAAGGTTTATATCCTTTTTGAAGAAAGAGAAACGTGGACGGCGACACTTGCCATACCAATCCGAGTACCGAAGTACTTCCGTGG
>NZ_NXEJ01000003.1 GCF_002915175.1 Agrobacterium rosae
GGTATCTTGCCAAGGTAAAATACCGGGAAAAGACGACATTTTGCCTCCGGCAAAAGTCGGGTAGAGACGCAAACTCTGCGAGTTTGCTCTGGCGCGATAAATCCCCTCGGGATTTACGCTGGTAACGCGGGGTGGAGCAGCCCGGTAGCTCGTCAGGCTCATAACCTGAAGGCCGCAGGTTCAAATCCTGCCCCCGCAACCAAACTTTACGAAAATTCCCACAATCAAGATAAAGAATGCCAAACTCCTCACCACACGTGTCCAGGAGTTGTTTGCGGTGCGCATGAGGGGCGATCTCACACGACGCAAGCCGCGCCACCACTTCGGTCTGGGCAGCGGCGCGGAAACGCTGCGCCAGAGGATTCAGAACCTCCAACAATCACATGATGGTGGCTATGTCTTCGTCAACATACAAGGATGACGGCTGACGGTCGGGTGTCTTGGCAATATCACGGTGCGGAAAATGCGAGACCAGCCGAAATGTTGTCGGAGAAGCTAGGTCATATGTTTCGTCGCCAAGTCCCAGGAGTTGTCCCCATGAAAGCAGAAAACACCCGCGTGAAGTGGCTCTGGTCCGCAAATCCGCAAGCTACCGCAATTTCGGCGAGCGAAATGCTGGTGGCGCTGATCATGTGCCGGGCGCGATCGATACGTTGGTTCAGGAGCCACTGATAGGGCGTCAGGCCAGTTGCTTCCCGGAAGGCGCGAATGAAATAGCCGCGCGACAGGTTGCAGGCTTCGGCCACATCGGCGATCGACACTTGGCCTTCGACATGTTCGAGAAGGATCGATTTTGCCATCTCCAGATGCGCGCGAGACAATGTTCGCGCCTTGCTGACGGCAGGGACGGTCTTTCCACCGTAACGCTGAACCAGATAGGTGCCGATAGCCGTCGTCATCTGGTCAACGAACAAAGCATTCGCCTCTTCTGGACGCTGAAGCGCGGGAAGCAGGGCGCGGGCTAGGTTGGCAAGGACGATGTCTTTGCATGCCGTTTCTGTCGTCAGCAGAGTTACGCCACCCACATCCGCATCTTCCGCAATCTTTGCAAGGGAAGAGGGCGAAATCTGAAACAGCATGAAATCGAAAGGCGTGCTGAGATCGGCTTTGTAATTGTCGGAGAGGTCGCGGATGTAGATCGCGTTTTCAGAAAAATCATGGTTGGTTGCATGGTTCTCGTGAAAGATCCGCCGCTGATGACCGGTGCGCAATGACACCCCAACCACAAAGCCCTGATTGCTGCCGAAAGTCTTCACCTGATCAAGCGCGGTGGACTGCGTCGCCTTGCGGAAAATGTCTATGTTCGAGGATGACAGGCTTTGGTTGATCGACAGTTGCGTCAACGTGCAGCCGAACTTGTCGGAGGTTTTGCCGGGGATGGGGAGGCCTTTATCGTCTGGAGCGGCACTCATGAAACCCACCTTCCTTTTGATTGCAGCAGCGGCGTCCGTTAAGGGCGAAATGGGTTCAGAATTGCAATCAGTTTACTGACTGTAACCACTCTACAAGAATGCTTTTATACAAGATAGCCTGACAAATAATGTGTAGAAAACTGCGATAGATGATCCGCAATCAGGCCCGCAACGTAGTTTATGCAAGAACGATACAAATGTGAGTGAATGGTTGGCAGTCAGTGAAAAAATTGCAGCGAGCTTTGGTGTAAAAGCGGCAAGAGCATTGGTCATCAGGCCTTTACGGGATGCCCAACTCACCGTTGTGCATCTTCAGCAATGTTATGAGCATGGCAACAGCCGCGTCATTCTGGAGCCTGATAACGCATTCCTCGTCATGCTCTATCTTGAGGATGCCCAGCATTCCGATATCGGGTCGGACGAGCGGTTGGAACCGATCAAGATCTATCGCAAGGCCTCCATCTGTCTCGTGAGTCTGAAACAGGGTGCGGCGATTTCCATCAATGGTCGGCTGGATGTGCTCGCCTTCCATGTTCCGTTTTCGCATCTTGACGAACTGACCGAGGAAGCAGGCGAGCCTCGGATCGATGATTTCCTGACCTGTCGCGGTTTGCGTGATCAGGTGATTCGCAATATGGGCGCAGCGCTTATGCCCATGTTTGACATGCCGGATGAGATGAGGGATACGCTCGTTCCCCACATCGGTCTCGCCTTCATCGCCCATCTTGCCCATAAATACGGCCGGTCTCCCGCCCAACGTCTTTCGGCATCCGGTCAGCTCACCTCCATGCAGGAAAAGCGGATCAAGACCTATATTAATACCAATCTTTCCCGCGACATCGGCGTTGAGGACATTTCCGTGGCCAGCGGCTTTTCGGTGGAAGAGCTATCCTCCGGCTTTGAGGAAACGACGGGTCATGCAATTAGCGAGTGGCTGTTGGCCAGCCGAATTGCCAGAGCAAAAGCCTACCTCACCAAGACTGGCGAGAGCATCGATCAGGTTGCAGAGGCCTGTGGTTTCAGCGACCAGCCGACCTTCATTGAAAATTTCACGCATTCCGTAGGTGTTACGCCGGACGAGTGGCGCTCGCGCAATCGCCACTAGGCTGATGATGCCGACGACACTTGGCCGTCGGCATCATGTTGAGTTGGCTTATGCCTTGATGAAGGCCAGCAGGTCGGCGTTCAGTACGTCGGCATTGGTGGTCAGCATGCCGTGCGGGAGACCGAGATAGGTCTTGATCGTGCCGTTCTTCAGCAACTTGATGGCCTTGTGAGCCGCATCCGCAATTGGCACGATCTGGTCGTCTTCGCCATGAAGAACCAGCGTTGGCACGGTGATCGTCTTCAGGTCTTCCGTCTGGTCGGTTTCCGAGAACGCCTTGATGCCATCATAATGAGCCTTTGCGCTGCCCATCATGCCCTGACGCCACCAATTTTGGATCACACCTTCATGAACGGTCGCGCCTTCACGGTTGAAGCCGTAGAATGGACCGGCAGCGACATCGCGGAAGAATTGCGCGCGGTTGGCAGCAGTGGCTGAGCGGAAGCCATCGAAGACGTCCATCGGCAGGCCTTCAGGGTTGGCTTCTGTTTTCAGCATCAGCGGTGGGACGGCGGACACGAGGACGGCCTTCGCGACACGACCGGCAGGCTGGCCGTACTTTGCGACGTAGCGGGCAACTTCGCCGCCGCCTGTGGAATGGCCGATGTGAACGGCGTTCTTCAGGTTCAATGCTTCGACAACGGCGAACGCGTCGGAAGCGTAATGGTCCATATCATGGCCATCGGAGACCTGGGAAGAGCGACCATGGCCGCGACGATCGTGGGCAACCACGCGGTAGCCGTTTGCGAGGAAGAACAGCATCTGCGCGTCCCAGTCGTCGGAAGACAAGGGCCAGCCGTGATGGAATACGATTGGCTGTGCGTCCTTCGGACCCCAGTCCTTATAGAAGATATCGGTGCCGTCTGTGGTTTTAACGAAGCCCATTGTCGTGTCTCCTGTGGTTGGATTTGGGTTTGTGGCAATCGGTGCAGCATGGACTGGGCGGGTTGGAAGCAGCACTCCCGCAGTCATGGCAGCGCCGACAAGAAGTGCATCACGGCGGCTCAGAGTAAAACTGTCGTTGGCCATGATGGCTCCCTGTTCGTTTGAAGTGGTTTCGTGTGCAATACGTTTGTCTAAGAATGCGTCGAAAACGAACGGCTAACAATTGCAACAAAAGTCTCGAATATATTTCGATAATTGCAATAATTCTATCATGTCGTTTTACCCGGTTTGTTGATTGTCAGAAGGTGCCGAACCACGGGCTTTTCCGGACCGGTATGGAATGCGATGACCTTGCTCTGAACATCCGCGTCCGCATTGGACACGCGCTTGTGCTGACGCAAATGCTCTGCCCAGGATTCCACCATGAACCATTCGGTGATCTTCTCGGGGTCGGCGGAGTCTTCTGTAACGCCCCAACCATATGCACCATCGCGACGTCGTTCGGATGACATCTCATCGAGCGCATGCAGGAACTTGGTGCGGTTGTGCTTCTCTACATGGTAGTCGATCAGGATCAGAACCGGGCCGCGATCATGTGCGACAGGCTCGGCAACCAGCGGCTCCGGCCAATGGTTGGAGGATACCAGATCCGCATCGCCTGCGGGAAGCTTCACGCGGTGCATGATGAAGCCCGCAACCATTAGTCCGGCTGCTCCGATGAGCAGCGTTGACGAGACGCCAACGGCTTCACCGACGGCACCCCATCCAAGGCTGCCCGCCGTCATCGCACCATTGAAGACTGTTAGATAAACCGCAAGTCCACGGCCTCTGACCCAGTTGGGCAGAACGGCCTGCGCTGCACCATTCAGGGTCGTCAGCGCCGTGATCCAGGATGCTCCGAGAAACAGCAGGATGACGATGGCTAGCCATTGAGGTGGGGCCAGAGAAAGAAAGCCCATGACGAGGGCTGTCACGATGGCAGAGCCGAGAAGCAGGCCATTGGAATCAAAACGCTCGCGTAGTTTAGGCATCACCAACGCACCGCCAATGGCACCCGCACCGACCGATCCGAGCAGAAGCCCGTAGAAGCTGGCATCACCGCCGAGAAGCTGGCGGGCGACGAGGGGCAGGAGTGCCCAGACCGCGCTGGCAAAGGCGAAGAAAATCGCGGCGCGCAGCAGCACCACATGCAGCGGTTTGCTGGCACGGGTATATCTCAGGCCTGCGCGGAAGGCGCCGAAGAAACCTTCGGACAAAGCGTCGTCCGCATTTTTGGCACGTGGCCACCAGATCAGCGCCGCTATGACCAGGATATAGCTGGCAACATCAGCGCCATAGGTGACAGCAGCTCCGAAAGCCGCAAGCAGCAGACCACCCGCCGCAGGGCCTATCGACCGGGCAATGTTGATGCCAAGCGAGTTGAGCGCAACCGCGCCTTTCACATCTTCACGCGGCACCAGTTCGGGAACGATGGCCTGCCATGTCGGCCCCATCAGGGCTGCGCCGATGCCGCCCAGAAATGTGAGACCGATCAATGCGCTGATCGACAGCATGCCGAGATAGGACAGCGTCATCAGCGATATGCTGACGCTGGCAAGCAGAAGCTGGATGGCGATAAGGAACTTGCGGCGATCAAGAATATCGGAGAGCACGCCTGCCGGGATTGCCAGAAGGAAGATCGGCAACGTACCGGCGGCCTGCACAAGAGCCACCGCTGCGGGCGCTGCGGAAAGATCGGTCATCAGCCAGGAACTGGCGACATCGCGCATGAAACTGCCGGTGTTGCCCAGAACGGTTGCTGCCCAAAGGACTGCAAAAACAGGCTGGCGCAGCGGGGCAAAGCTCCCGCCTGTGGATGTGCGAGCCGTCATCACTTCGCTCCCTTGGCGAGGTCGGAGGCGGCAACGAAGACGAACGCACCGGCAAGGCCGAGATGTTCGAAGAAAGCGTTGGTTGCCATCATGCGGTCCATGCCGGGATCCATGTCCCAGAACCGGAGCGCGATGAAAGTGGCCATTAGCGTGAAGCCCGCAAGTGCTAATGCTCCTGCCCAGCGCAGAACGCCTGATATCACCATGGCAGACGCCGTCAGCTCAAAAATGATGAAGACGAATGCGAAGACGGCGGCTGGATGCAGGCCAAAATGGTCCATCTCGGCCATGGCACCGTTGAAATCGAAGATTTTGGTCAGCGGACCCTGAATATAGGCGGCGCAGAGCGCGAGCAGCGCAACGGTACGCGCCGCTGGTATTGCGATAATGCCCTCCAGACCTCTTTTCAGTCGATTGGTGGTAGGTGTTTGGTAGGTCATGGCTGCTCCTGCAGGTTGGCCCGGTTTGAAGGGTTGTCGTCTTGCGATGGAGCGATCTTGGGCCGAAAACTTGCCGCTAACAATTGCATCAATAGTTTCGATTTAATTGCATTTTTTGTAATTATGAGAGCGAACGGGCGGCAAGACCCGTTCGCCTGAGCAGGAGCGATCACACCGCCCAGCACGAGCAACCCAGCGCCCCGAAGAAGCCCTTGAGATCGGCAATCGGCAGTTTCGACGTCCATGCACCTGCATGATCATGGCCGTGAACGCCGCAATCACTCGCGCAGCCGCAGGAGGTTATGGCCGTGCGGCGCAGCGACCGTTGACCGGCACCTTCCGGTTCGCCCCAGGCGGCATAACCGCCGAACTTTCGAACCGGGGACCAATCCGGCATGGCTGGCGGCACGTCGTTTTCATCCAGCGCCTTGAAGTCACCCGAACCGTAGACGATCTTGCCTCCGACCATAGTGAGGTCCGATGTCAGGAACGAGATTTCGTCTTCAGCGCAGGAGAAGAAGTCCTTGTCCGGCACGACGAGATCGGCGAACTGGCCCTTTTCGATGCGACCCTTCTTACCCTCCTCATTGGAAAACCATGTGACCTTTTCCGTCCACATGCGCAGCGCGGTTTCCCGGTCCAGGCAGTTTGCGCGCGGATAAAGCTGCATGCCACCGACTGTTTTGCCCGTTACCATCCACGACAGCGACACCCATGGATTATAGGAGGCGACGCGGGTCGCATCTGTACCGGCTGAGACATGGACGCCCTTGTCCAGCATTTTGCGGATCGGAGGCGTTGCTTCGGCAACACCGTGGCCATAGCGCTCGGCGAAATATTCGCCCTGATAGGCCATGCGATGCTGGGTTGCGATGCCGCCGCCGAGCGCCGCGATCCGGTCGATGGAGCGATCCGAAATCGTCTCTGCATGGTCGAAGAACCAGTTCAGGCCTTCAAGCGGTATGTCCTTATTGACCTTTTCGAAGACGTCCAGCGCGCGCGTGATTGTTTCGTCATAGGTGGCGTGCAGGCGCCATGGCCAGCGATTTTCTGCCAGAACCCGCACCACCTCTTCCAGCTCGCCCTCCATCTCCGGGGCCATTTCAGGCCTCGCCTGGCGGAAATCTTCGAAATCGGCTGCGGAAAACACCAGCATTTCGCCTGCGCCATTGTGGCGGAAGTAATCGTTGCCCTGCTTGTATTTGACCGAGGATGTCCATTTGAGAAAATCCTCTTTCTCTTCCTTCGGCTTTTGCGTGAAGAGATTATAGGCCAGACGAACCGTCATCTGGTTTTCGTCGGAAAGTTTCTGGATGACTTCGTAATCATCCGGATAATTCTGGAAACCACCACCCGCATCGATGACGCCGGTAATGCCCAGCCGGTTCAGTTCCCGCATGAAATGGCGCGTGGAATTGACCTGATAGTCCAGCGGCAGCTTAGGACCCTTGGCCAGCGTGGAATAGAGAATGCCCGCATTCGGCTTGGCCAGCAGCAGCCCTGTCGGATTTCCGTTGAGATCGCGGGTGATCTCGCCGCCCGGCGGGTTGGGCGTATCACGCGTGTAACCAACGGCGCGAAGGGCGGCACCATTGAGAAGCGCCCGGTCATAAAGGTGCAGCAGGAACACCGGCGTGTCCGGCGCAATCGCGTTAATTTCTTCGATTGTCGGCAAGCGCTTTTCCGCAAACTGGTGTTCGGTGAAACCACCAACCACGCGTACCCATTGCGGGGCAGGGGTGTTTGCCACCTGTCGCTTCAGCATATCCATTGCATCGGCCAGCGAGCGAACGCCATCCCACCGTAGTTCCATGTTGAAGTTCAACCCGCCGCGCACGACGTGGGTATGGTTGTCTATTAGGCCCGGCAGGACGCGTTTGCCTTTGAGGTCGATGATCTTCGTGTCCGGTCCGGCAAGTGCCATGACATCGTCATCGCTGCCCACTTCGTTAAAGAGACCGTCTTTGATGGCTATGGCCGTCGCATTGGGGTTGGCACGATCCAGCGTCGTGACGCGACCATTGTGAAGGATGATATCGGGATGCATGGTGTCTGCTCCGGTCTTGTTTGGATCCGCGGCTTTGGCCGGCGAGAAGATATTGGACAAGGCGAGGCTGGAAGCCGCACCCAGGAATGTGCGGCGCGTCGTCATCAGCCTTTACCTTCAGGCGCGTCTTGTCTGGAGGCCGCAAGATCGACAGTGGTCTGCCCGCCCTTGGGCATGTGGCCGAACATGTGCGGCTTGATATGGTTGAGCCACGAGACTGCTGCTGGCTCCTTGTTCCAGATCGTCTTTGCCAGCGGCACGATCTGCTCGCCAACGAGAATGCCAAGAAGACCGACGAGAGCGATGACGGGCGGGGCGGGTGAGCGGACGTTGAGAAGGCCGTAAATAACTCCGACGAGGAGGCCGACGGCAAGTGAGAGCAGGTAGATTTTCATCGAAGCGTTCCTTTTCCAAAATGACGGCCCCGCCCGACAATTCAGGCGGGGCAGCTTCAAATCAGATGGCGGCCGGGTTCGGGCCGATGCGCTTGCCGTGGCTGACGCGCTCGGCACCGCCGTGGACGTGGGTCACGGCGTAATCGATGCCCATGCCGTAAGCGCCGGAATGCTCTTTGACCAAGGTCGTGACGGCATCGTATGTTTCCTTGCGTGCCCAATCGCGCTGCCATTCCAGAAGTACCTGCTGCCAGGTGACGGGGACAACACCCGCCTGAACCATGCGATCCATGGCATATTTGTGCGCATCCACAGAGGTGCCGCCGGAGGCGTCCGCAACCATGTAGATTTCATAATCCGTGTCGTTCATGCAGGAGAGCGCGAAGGTCGTGTTGCAGACTTCCGTCCAAAGACCGGCGACGACGACCTTTTTACGACCGTTTGCGGCATTCTTGGCAAGCGCATCGCGGACGTTCTGGTCATCCCAGGAATTCATCGAAGTGCGTTCGAGAATGTCATTGTCTGGCACGACAGCCAGCAATTCCGGGAACGTGTTGCCCGAGAAGCTGTCTGTTTCGACAGTCGTGATCGTAGTCGGAATGTTGAAAATCTTAGCGGCCTTGGCAAGGCCTACGACATTGTTCTTCAATACCTGCCGGTCGATGGATTGCACGCCGAAGGCCATTTGTGGCTGCTGGTCGATGAAGATGATCTGGCTGTTCTGGGGCGTTAGAACCTGAAGCTTGTTGGACATTGTCGTCTTTCCTTCGATGTGTTGACTAAGGGAATGGAGGAGGGGAGGAGTTAAGTCTTGAAGGTTATGCCGACCGATTGTCTGAAAGTGACATCGTGCTGCTGGCCTTCCTTTTCTGAGTTCGTTGTCTGGTGTGATTTGAAATTTAAACCAGTTGATCACGCGGAAGAATTGCAATAATAATTGTCAATGAATTGCGTTAGGTGAAATAATAGATGAACGACTATAAGGCGTTGCGAACCTTTTTGATGGCTGCGGAGAAACGCAATTTCGCGCAGGTCGCGCGCGAACTGGATATGACGCCTGCGGCGGTGACTCGGGCAATCGCTGCACTTGAGGACGATCTCGGCGTTCAGCTCTTCGTGCGCACGACGCGGCAGGTTTCTTTGACAACCGACGGCGCAATCTATGCGGCGCAGATACAGCCCGCCTTTGAGGCGTTGGAAAATGCCCGAAAAGACGTGATGAACACCCACAAAGCCGACCACGGCCGCCTGCGGATCAGCGCGCCCACATGGTTCGGCCAGCAGGTCCTGCCGCCGATCCTGTCCGTGTTCCGGGAGCGTAACCCAAAGATCAGCTTCGAAGTGTCCCTCGGTGATGGTCTGGTCAACATCATCGATGACGATTTCGATCTGGCGATCCGCATCTCGGCGGCACCATCGGACAAGTTCACGATCTGGCGTAAAATTAGCGTGGTAAAGCGTATTCTTGTTGCGGCTCCGGGAAGCCGGTTTGCGGATATACAGCATCCAAGTGAACTGACGCCGGACGATTGCCTCGCCTATAGCGGGGAAAGCAGGAGGGAGAATTGGGCACTTTCCGATGGCAATGGAAGCGCCAGCATCTCAGCCGGCAGAGCGTTCAGTGCCAATAGCGGCGAGGTGCTCGCGAGCATGGCAGTGGAAGGCAAAGGCGTGGCATTACTTCCAAAATTTCACGTTTCCGGGCATCTGAGATCGGGAAAACTCGTCCACATTTTGGCGGAATGGACACCCCCGGACCTGTGGCTGACGCTCTATTATCCACCCTATCAAGCGCTACCGCCCCGAATTGCGTCCTTCTCGAAATTCTTCGAAGAGGAGGTCCCCGGCTTCATGGCTCATGATGGTGGTTGCGAAGTTTTGCAATCATAAAGATAGCCTCTGTCAAAAAACCAAATTTAGCTGTGATGACCGTGATTGTTGTGAATCAGATTACGCCTGCAGCCGCCGCAGAAGAAGAAAATTCAACCCGCAGATGAGACTGCCCGTATTCCATGACGGCTTTTCCATCCCCGTCCCAAACATGGTACATCCGCTTACGGCTCCGCACCGGCCAATACGAAGAACAAGTATTTGGGTGGAATCAAAAAAATATACAAATATCGTCACTGAAACGAAGCGGGCGGGCGTTCGACCCCTATCAAAAGCATGGGCATGCCCTAAAAAGCGCAACACTCAGTAATGTTACTGGTAAATCATCGTCTCGCGTTGAAGCCGAGCGGCTGCTTCTTCATAAGAGGACCGAACTGGTTTTTGTGAGCTCAAACATTTAGCTACAAGCGACTGTTTGATGCAGGCGGCGAAAGTCAGCGTCCGCATTAAAGGAGTATTCATTTGCCGGAATTCGAACAGACGTTGTCTGCAGGTACCTTGATTTCCATAGCAGTGGGCGCGGTGGCGCTTCTGTTATTGCTCATCATCAAATTTCGTGTTCACGCCTTTGTGGCACTCATTCTCGTCAGTTTTTTGACTGCGCTTGTTACGGGCATTCCGACGGCAAACATTATGAACACGCTCACGACGGCCTTCGGCTCCACGCTCGGTGGCGTGGCGCTTCTCGTTGGGCTTGGTGCGATGCTTGGCAGGCTATTGGAAGTGTCCGGTGGCGCGCAGGCTCTGGCCGATGACCTTATTCGGCGTTTCGGAGAGCAACGCGCGCCAATGGCTTTGGGAATTGCGTCTCTCTTTTTCGGCTTTCCGATCTTCTTTGACGCAGGCCTGGTCGTCATGCTTCCGGTGATGTTTACGGTTGGTCGCCGTCTCGGTGGTAGCCTGCTGCTTTACGGCATACCGGTCGCAACTGCGTTTTCCTGCATGCACGTTTTTGTACCACCGCATCCAGGACCAGTTGCAGCATCTGAGCTATTGGGTGCTGATGTCGGCTTGCTGATTATCGTTGGGCTGATTGTCGCTATTCCCACATGGATCGTTGCTGGCCATTTTTTTGGACAATGGATCGGGAAGCGTATCTTTCTACCTATTCCAGACAATGTCTCTGAGGAAAATTCGGTGGAAGGCGACGTGTCCTTGCCGAGCGCCGGTTTGGTGGTCGCGCTTTTGCTTCTGCCTTTGTTGTTGATCTTCATGAACACCGGGCTGGATTTTGCGCGCGCCCAAGAATGGGTCAGCAAAGACGCTGCCTGGTTCCAGCTGCTTCGGGCCATTGGTTCGACGCCGATCGCACTTTTGATATCGGTTTTGGTCGCTGGCGTCGTGCTAGGCCCAATGCGTGGTCGAGATCCCCTGAAGGTTGAACGCATCGTGGAGTCCGCTCTTGGCCCTGTCTGCTCGGTAATCTTGATCACCGGGGCGGGTGGCATGTTTGGTGGTGTCCTTCGCGCCTCTGGAATTGGTAACGCGCTTTCGAGCGCACTGGCAGATATCGGGATGCCCGTGTTTGTTGCGGGCTTTTTGATCGCTACGGCGCTACGCGTTGCGCAGGGTTCGGCGACTGTGGCTCTCATCGCCGCCGCCGGACTTATCCAACCTGCGGTCCAGGCTGCTGGTTACCAAGGCATTGAACTGGCTGCTATCGTGATAGCAGTCGCATCGGGCTCTGTTATGCTCTCCCATGTGAACGATTCCGGCTTCTGGCTTGTTGGCCGGTTTTTCAACATGGATATTAAAACGACGTTCAAGACATGGACGGTGATGCAGACTTTGGTTGGTCTATTGGGCTTCGCCTTGTCGGGGCTGATCTTCACCTTGGCTTGAACCGCGCCAATGGATCCAAATTCGATGACCACTTTTCTCAAGGCCTGGCGTCAGAGTGGTGGTCATCGAAACATTCAAAATGGTAATGTGCTCCAAGCATAAGCAGACCACCGCCAGGTGATGAAATTAGCCTATGAGAGGGACTCCGCCTTTTACGGCTTGTCGATCTGTGAACGTGAGCGCGAATTGCACGCATTGCTGATCAGGAAAGCATCGTGTTAATCGACACCCTGCATTCTTTGAATATGGAATTCTAATGACATCACGCTGGGGCTGGTTTTTTGCAAAAGTCGCGCGCCGCATCTGGTTCCGCGCGACATTGTTTTCCATTCTGGCCGTCGCCACCGCCTTGGTTGCCATCTTTGTCAGTCCCTATATTCCGAGTGACCTACCGACCCAAATCGGCGCTGACGCCGTTGACAATATCCTTGGCATCATTGCTTCGAGCATGCTGACGGTCACGACATTCTCTCTCAGCACAATGGTGTCCGCCTACTCGGCAGCCACCACCAATGTGACGCCGCGTGCGACAAAGCTGGTGATGGAAGACAGCACGACGCAAAATGTGCTGGCGACCTTTGTCGGTTCGTTCCTATTCAGCCTTGTCGGCATCATTGCGCTGAGCACCGGTGCCTATGGCGATCGTGGTCGGGTCGTGCTGTTTATCGTCACGATCGCTGTTATCGTGCTGATCGTCGGGACGCTCTTGCGCTGGATCGACCATCTCTCACGTCTTGGTCGCGTCACGGAGACCACGGAGCGGGTCGAAAAGGTGACAATCGAAGCTATGCGCTCGCGACGCCAGCGCCCCTATCTTCGGGGCCATAAATTGGCCGATACCGAGGACATTCCAACCTCTGCAATCAATGTATTTATCGACAGAATCGGTTATATCCAGCACCTCGATATCGCCGCGCTGTCGCGCATTGGCAAAGATGCTAAGGCACGGATTTTCGTGCGGATGATCTCAGGACAACTGATCGATCCGACCAGCCCGATCGCATCAGTCGAGGGTATCGAAAGTGATGACCTCGAACAGACCCTTGGTGCCATCAGGACATGCTTTTCGGTCGATGATACCCGCTCTTACGACCAGGATCCGCGGTTCGGCGCGTCGGTTCTATCAGAAATCGCGTCTCGCGCCTTGTCTCCGGCGGTGAACGATCCAGGCACTGCCATTGATGTCATCAACCGCTCGCTGCGCGTTTTGGCGGTCTGGAATGAGCCGGTAGACCCTTCATCGCACGATGAAATCGAGTTTGACAACGTTTACGTTCCGCCAATCCTTCTTGACGACATTTTCGATGACCTGTTCACGCCGATTGCACGCGACGGTGCAGCCCTCGTTGAAGTCTGTCTTCGTCTTCAGAAGGCGTTTGGCATTCTTGCACGCTTTGATCAGTCCCGCTTTCGGGACAATGCCGTTCGACACTCCAAGGAAGCCCTTGCGCGTGCCGAACTGGCATTGACACTCGAGAGCGACAGGCAGCGGGTAAGGGACGTTGCCCACAGCATCAAAATCGCGCAATAACCCCGTATCGAGCGCCCTGACGCGACGCAAAAATCGTCTGCATGGCCAGCCGGGATGCCGAAATGCCTATGGCTTTGCTCTACGCCGTCCGGATATCAAAAGCACAGTAGCCCCCAGCACACCCGACAGAATCGAGCCTAAGAGAATGCCGATCTTCACACGATCCTGAACGCCCGGATCGTCAAATGCCAAAAGGCCGATAAACAGGCTCATCGTAAAGCCGATGCCGCACAGCAGCGCCGTGCCCGCCACTTGTCCCCAGCTTGCCTGGGCGGGAAGATCTGCAGCACCAAGCTTCACCAGAAGAGCCACCGTGCCGAGGACGCCGACCAGTTTGCCAAGCAACAGGCCGGCGGCGATACCCATCGTCAGGTGCTCGGAAAAGACCGACATGGAAATACCTGAAAACGATACGCCGGCATTGGCAAAACCGAATATTGGTACGACCACGAAAGCAGCGGGCTTGTGGAGCAGGTGCTCGAGCCTGTGCAGAGGAGATTCGTCATGGGCGGCCTCCGGCGTGCCGGGTGTCAGCTTCAGTGGGATTGTCAGTGCCAGAATAACACCGGCCAATGTCGCGTGAACGCCAGAAGCAAACACGAGAACCCAAAGCACCGCACCCAGCACAAGGTAAGGCCAGAGCGCCTTGACGCCCATCCGGTTGAAGATGATCAGATTGCCGACCACGATGCCCGCGCCCGCAAGGGCCAAGATATTAAGGTCGGCTGTGTAGAAGATTGCGATGACGATGACTGCGCCAAGATCGTCGATGATCGCAAGGGCTGCCAGAAATATCTTGAGCGAGGCCGGAACCCGGCTGCCCAGAAGCGATAGAACACCAAGTGCAAAAGCGATATCAGTCGCGGTTGGAATGGCCCATCCGCGTAACGCCGCCGGATCATTCCAGTTGAAATAGACATAGAACAGCGCAGGAAACAGCATTCCACCCGCGGCGGCTGCGCCTGGAAGGATACGTCGGCTCCAGGTCGAAAGCTGGCCGTCCAGCATTTCTCGTTTGATTTCCAGCCCGACGAGCAGGAAGAAGACGGCCATCAGCGCGTCGTTGATCCAGTGTTGCAGGCTGAGTGGCCCGATGTAGATGTGAAGGAGGTCAAAGTAGGTTTTCGCCAGCGGTGAGTTGGCGGTGATGATCGCCAAAACTGCGACGACCATGAGGACGATGCCACCAGATGCCTCTTTGTCGAGGAAATGGCGCAGAGTGGATTGGATGCGACCGGGTCTTGTTTCTGAAGACATGGGGTCTCGCTCCCTTGTGAGAGGTTGATCGAAGTCTCCGTCAATTTCGGGAAGGAACCCGTGGCGCACGCAGCACGCGCCAAGACCTTCAACTTAGGGGAGGCGGTCTGTCTTTACTATAAAAATCGGTCTTTCGTGACATGAAGTTTGCCGGAGAGTGCGCAAATGTCTGTGTTTTAGGCACCGCTGACTTACCGCAGGACCGTAGAAGGCTGTGCATGACCTTGACACTTCAGCCCTGCCATTTAGACCTCGCGACTATTCTGGAATTAGGGAGTGAGGATTTGAAAACAGTGGCAACCATCTCGACGTTTGTCGGCAAGACATTCGCCGCCTGGGTCATTCTTTTTGCCGTCCTCGGTTTCTTTTTCCCTGACACCTTCAAGCAGATCGCGCCCTGGATCGTAACGCTCTTGTCGATCATCATGTTCGGAATGGGTCTCACCCTGTCCGTGGATGATTTCCGCGAAGTTGTGAAGCGTCCATTCGACGTCACCATCGGCGTGCTAGGCCAATTCCTCATTATGCCTTTGCTGGCCGTGTTGCTGACACGGATTATCCCAATGCCTCCAGAGGTCGCGGCTGGCGTCATTCTGGTCGGTTGCTGCCCGGGCGGTACCTCTTCCAATGTCATGACGTATCTATCGAAAGGCGATGTCGCCCTGTCGGTCGCCTGCACCTCGGTGACGACACTTGCAGCACCGCTGGTGACGCCGTTCCTGGTATGGATATTTGCCAGCCAGTTCCTGCCGGTCGATGGCTGGGCGATGTTCCTGAGCATCGTTAAGGTGGTGCTGGTGCCGTTAGCTTTGGGTGCTGCTTTGCAGAAGGTGCTACCCGGCGTGGTCAAGGCAGCGGTTCCTGCGCTGCCGCTGGTTAGCGTCATCGGCATCGTGCTCATCGTTTCGGCGGTTGTTGGTGCATCGAAAGGCGCGATCGCCCAGTCCGGCCTGATGATCTTTGCAGTCGTCGTTTTGCACAATGGCCTTGGTTATCTGCTCGGCTATTTCGCGGCTAAGGCTACAGGGCTTTCGCTTGCAAAGCGTAAGGCGATCGCCATCGAAGTCGGGATGCAGAATTCCGGTCTGGGTGCGGCGCTCGCAACTGCTTATTTCTCGCCTCTTGCGGCGGTTCCAAGCGCCATATTCAGCGTGTGGCACAACATTTCTGGCGCGCTTTTGGCAAATTGGTTTTCGGGACGTGTTGATGGCGATACCGAGTCACGGCCGGATCACCGAGCGTGACGTTGTCTCATACACGCTTCCGGCGTTGACCTAATACGGGCCTCGCCAACAAGTGCGCGACATGCCAGTCACCATTAAGCGAGCCGTCTATCGCAACTCGAATTTAAAGCCTGGAAACGGCGTGGCTTCGATCTGTATCTTGCCGTATCCGGTTTTTGCAACTTCAGTATCTTGAGCGAACCATTGTGAGTTTTCGTGTGAGTTTGATCCATTTTTCCGTTTGACCTTAAGTCCACTTACGCAGGATAAAATCCGCCATATTAGATGATCAAGCCGGTTAGCTTCCAATCAGGTGTAGTTAGATTGTATTGATTTAAGGCGGTTATCAGGAAAAGTTCTCCAGCACAGCCAGAAACGTATGCCGATCGCCCTGTCCCTCGGTTAGCCGAACTCTACCCTCAATGTCGGCGAGGTGATGGTCCATCAATTGCTGCGCCTTCGCTAGGTCTTTCGCCTTCAAAGCGGTGACGATCAAGCGATGATGATCTGCACCGCAATCGTCCTTCCGCTCCTCCTCGTAGAGGGACATGACGAGGGAAAGCCGAGCGACGATTTTGGAGAGCATCTCTGTCATGACGGCATTGCCACCAAGCTCCGCCAGCACGACATGGAACTTGCCGGATAGGACCGTCTTCGACTTTTCGTCGCCATGGTGATGGATGTGCTCTTCTTCGTCGGTCAGTTTTTCCAGCGCATCCAGTTGATCGATGGTGGCGCGGTCCATGACGAGTTCAAGGATGACATGTTCTAGCTTGCGACGTGCTTCGAACAGGGCTTTTGCTTCCTCGATGCCTGGCTCTGCCACGAAAGTACCACGGTTCTTTTTGCGATCGAGCAGATGGTCGCTCTCCAGAACGCCCAGCGCGCCGCGCACGACGGTGCGGCTGACACCGAAATGATCGGCGATTGCGTCCTCCAGAATCTTGACGCCTGGCTTAAGCGCACCCTCACCAATGGCTGCTGCCAGTGTGTTGCGAATGCGCTCTGTTACGTCGTCATTGGCGGTTTCGGCCGTATCCACCGGGCTGCTGGCCTTAGGTGCGGTCTTGGCGCTTAGACGTCGCCTTGTGGTCTTCATTGTCGTCTCCAGATCGGATCAAGCGATATGATTATTTTCATGGGAATATTCCTGCGTATATGCGCTTGATCGTAAAAATCCAGCTCGTCCCATGGTTTTTAAAGTTGATGAAACATGTTCTCGATGGAATGCGCGATCCTCAGGCCGCCTGCCGCTTTGGCGTCGAGAGTAAAATTCCATTGTCGCGGCAAACCTCTTCAATGTGGCGTGCAGAATTCTTTATGAAGGTCACCGCTTCGTTGAAACCATAGGACTGCTGCTCATAGGTCGGGTAGCCGTACTGGCTGGACTCATAGGTCTCCCAATCAGGGATGTCTCCAGCGGCCACACGTTTCTCGAAGGTATCAACCAATCCGAGATAGGCTTCCAGTTCCTCCGGCGTCAGATCAGGGTGGCCTGCGCGCCAGATGGGGTCGTTGATCTCGATGCACTGACGAGGATTGGCCTTGCGCGGCTTGTCTTCGACGGAGGCCGCAACTTCCAGAGAGAGGTTCAGGTTGGGATTGGCCTTGGCGAGGACGGGGATGATTTCAGCGAAATCCACAATGCCGCGACCAACCGGGCGAGTCTGGAAATCGAGGCCACCGGTGGCATGTCCGACATAGGCATCCTTGATGTGGGTCTGGCGCACATAGGGGGCGACCCTTTTTGCGGCAAAAACCGGATGCTCGGCCCGTTGCAGGCCGTTTGCCGTATCGAACACGACACCCATGCAGTCTTCACCGACCTTTTCGATCAGCCGCAGGATTTCAAACGAGGTGATCTCGTCATGGGTTTCCATATTGAGATGAACGCCGTTTGCGCGCGCAACGAGTGCGAGCTTTAGTAGTACCTTTTCGATACCCATCAACTGCTCGTCCCAGGTCACATCGGTACGGAACCGGTCATTGGCCAGCCGTCCGCGATATTCCGATTTGAAATTTCCCGGCGATACCCACAATTCACGGCAACCGATGGCCGCACTCGCTTCAATCATGCGGGTGAAACCGAGGATGACATCGCCACCGCCGATCGCGCGGAACTCCGGGGCCTCGGCGCTGCAATAGGGGTTGATCTTGCCAACGCCCGCTTCGAGATAAAGGCCAAGTTCGTCGGCCTTGGCTCTGATATCAGCGAGTTCGCCCTTGTCCAATGTTTCGCTCATGTCGAGGATCGTGCTGAAGAAGATGCCGCCGAGACCGATTTCCTTGACGTGTTCGAGGCTCTTGAGTGGTCCGCGTTTTTTCGCTTCGGGCAGTTTCTGTCCGTCGATGCCTAATTTCATGATCTGCTCCTCGATGTTTCCTGGTCGGATTTGCTGCAACGGCATTTCCATTTGATTGATGGTTGAGTTTGCGTCGCGTCAGGCGCGACGTGTGTTGTCTTTCTGTGCACCGGCGTCACGGCCTTTCGGTGCGAGGCGCTTCTCCAGAAAATGCTGGCCGACGGATGCGATTGACGTGATGAGGAGGTACCAGAGCGAGGCGACACACAGCAGCTCGATGACAAGGAAGTTGCGCGCATAGATGGCCTGCGCCTGGGTCAGTAGGTCCTGCATACCGATGACGGAAACGATGGCGCTTGCCTTCAGCATGCCGATGGCCTGGTTGCCAGTCGGAGGAACAATGAGGCGGACGGCCTGTGGGAGAACCACGGTTCGGAGGGTCTGGAGCGGTCGCAAACCCAGTGACGAGGCGGCCTCGCGCTGGCCACGATCCACGGCGGTCAATCCACCACGGATGATTTCACTCATATTGGCGGCTTCATGCAGGCCAAGTGCCAGAAAGCCTGCAAGGGCAGGGGTGACGAGTTCGTTGATCGATATGGAATAGGCACCAATGCCCACTTGCGGAATGAACAGCGCGATGTTGAACCAGAAGAAAATCTGGACGATGAGCGGTACGCCGCGAAAACACCACACGAAGGCGACAGCCATCGCTTTCAGAACGATATTCTGGCTTGTGGCCATGACGGCGACGATGCAGCCGAAAGCGATGCCGAACACCATGGCGCCGGCCGTCAGTTGCAACGTCAGAATGACGCCGTCGAGGATAACCGGGTCGACCATGTAACGTGGGATTTCGCCCCATTGGACAGTCTGATTGCGTGCGATGGTGAGGATGAAGAGAGCCAGCGCGAGGATCGCGCTGGTGCCTGATGTGATCTGCCCCCACCGTATCGGCTTGCCGAGCGGTGGGGCGATGGCCATGCTGATGGGTTGAGCAAAAAGAGACATGGCTTAATTCACCGGCATGCTGGCGGCGTCGTTGAATTTGACGGTCGTCACAGCCAGTGGGCCAAGACCCCATTTCTCCATGATGGCCTTATAGGCACCGGTATCGACCATATGCTGAAGCGAGGCGATGACCGTATCGCGCAGGTCCGGATTGTCCTTCGATACCAGCATACCGAGATAGCCGACGGCGAGACGGACATCTGGGAGTGCTCGAAGTCCGACGCCCTTGCCGGTCTGGTTTTCGGTTGTATAGACGCTCGTGGCATAACCGTTGACGGTTGCGTCAGCGCGGCCGGTGCGTACGGCCTGCAAGACGTCAGGCATTTTCGGGATCGACATGATGTTCATGGGTATCGCGCATTTCGCCGATGCCGCTTCCACCATGCGCGCCTGAAATGTACCCACTGGCACGGCAACCTTCTTGCCGCAGAGGTCTTCCATGCTCTTAATGCCGAGCGGATTGCCCTTGATGGTCATGATTGTCGTGGCATCAAACATGTAGTCGATTACATCGACCTGCTTTTCCAGCTCCACATCGTCATTGATGCCGGAAATGGTCATGTCGAAACGCTTGGAGAGGACAGCGGGTACGATTGCTGTACCTGCACCGACATTTGTCATCTGAACATCGACGCCGAGAATGACGCCAAGTGCTGCGGCGATATCTGCATCGATCCCGATCAGTTTGCCGTCTTCCGCCTGAAAGCTGATGGGTGGCGTCAGATCGGTTGCCACCTTGAGCACCTTCTTGTCCTTGATCGTAGGTGGAAGACGGTCCGCCAGCGCCTTGTCGAACACGACGCCCGGCAGTTTAGCGACAACGGCATCGGGCACCATTTTGATGGCGTTGCCCTCTGCTGCATGTGCGGAGGTGGCCAGCAATACGAGAGCGATACCCGTCAGGCCATTCTTGAGATTTGTCTTGAAGCTGCGCATGCGATCCCCTTTTTGATTTTTATCGGTCTGAATTTACGGGAAGTACGAAGCAATCTGCATGCCAGCTTGATGGATGGATATTCAGCGCATTGTTTTTAAAGACCTATTTTCTAGTTCTTGAGTCAAAGAAATATTTCGCACAAATATTCGCATCAAAATTCGTAAATATAATGATTAAAAAATCATCCCTCCTAACGATCTTCATGCCGCAGGTTGCGCGCTCTACAGCCTAAGTTTCTGCTTTCGCGGCGTATCCGCTAATTTTTCAAATGGCGGCGGCCATGATCTGCCAACTACTTTCGATCAATCAACGGCAATTTTTTCAGTTTTTGCACTGAAATACTGCTTATCGAATAAGCGGTATCGATAGGAAGTGCACATTTTTTAAATCCGAAAATAAATCCGGTTTAATATTATTATGAATATTCGCAAACATAGAAAACAGAAATAAACATTTTTAATCAGTATGTTGATAATGGCTTTCCGTTAAAAATCGCAAACTGGCACACAGCTTGCAAATCCCTTGGCATGACCAACACAGAAACCCAAATCGCTGATCGATCCCATCTTCGCTTCGTAACATCGGGCGCAGAAAACTTTGACGGCGTCAGGCAACCCAAAGGGATATCAATGGCAGAGGGCTCGAAGGCAGGCGATGGTAAGCAGCTCAGCGTTCGTGGCCTGACCCATAGCTATGGCGGGCAGAATGCGATCAGCGATATCTCGTTCGAGGTCGCGGCTGGTGAGATTGTTGCGCTTCTGGGGCCCAGCGGCTGCGGCAAGTCCACGGTGCTGCGGGCGATTGCTGGTTTGATCCAGCCGAAGAGCGGTGTCATCCAGCTCGGTGGCCAGGACCTCGCCCATGTTTCTGCGCGCTCCCGCGGCATCGGCATGGTGTTCCAGAATTACGCCCTGTTTCCGCATCTGACGGTGGCAGAGAACATCGCCTATCCACTGGCCTGCCAGCGAGTACCGCGGACGCAGCGCAGGGAGCGGGTGGAGGAAATGCTCTCGCTCGTGCAGTTGAACAGTTTTGGAAACCGCTTGCCACGTGAACTCTCCGGCGGCCAGCAGCAGCGCGTGGCGGTTGCCCGTGCCATTGCCGGACGGCCCTCGCTCCTCCTGCTTGACGAACCCTTCGGTGCGCTCGACCGGGCGCTTCGCTTCGATCTGCAGGTCGAACTCCTGCATCTCCAGAAAACCCTCGGCATCACGACACTGATCGTCACCCATGATCAGGAAGAGGCGCAAAGCCTTGCCGGACGTCTGGTGCTGATGAACAAGGGCAATGTCGAGCAGATCGACACGCCGATGGCCGTCTATGACCGGCCGAAGACGCTTTTCGTCAACACCTTCATCGGCCAGGCCAATCTGCTGCATGGCACGGTGGAGCGACTGGATGCGGAGTCGACGACCATTGCGCTCACGAATGGCAGAACACTCGTTCTGCCGCGTCGCCTGAACTTTACGGTTGGCTCCAAGGTCACCATCACCTTCCGCCCCGAAGACGTCCGTCTTTCAACGAGCCCAAGCGAATTCGCACTGCCAGCACGGCTGACAGTGTCCGTGCCCCTTGGGCCAACGCTCGTCCATGATCTTCTTCTTGAGGACGGAACGGGCCTGCGAGCTTCGCAGGTACGCGGACCTTCCACCTTCATTCCCGAGCCGGGAGCACAGCTCTTTGCCGAGATTGACACCGCAAGGTGTCACGCCTTTCCGAGCGAACCGGAAGCATCCAGTGAATGAACAACAACAACAGAGGTGAACAGATGCAGGACTTCAACATTACACGACGTCAGTTCGGATTGCTTGCCGCTGGTGCGGCAGTAGCCGTCACCGCCCCCTTTGCAGCCCGTGCTGCCGGTGGCACCGCAATTGCCGCGACCTTTCCGGGCAACTGGGAAGACGGCTATCGCACGGTACTGACGCCACTCGTCAAAGAAGCCGGTTTCGATCTGACGGTCGCGCCAGCGATGGCGCAGGACCAGTTGGCCAAGGTCATGGCCAGCCCCGGCAACCCGCCTTACGACACACTGCTGATGTCGCCCGGCCAGATGGCCGTCGCCATCGAGAATGATCTGATCCAGAAGATCGATCCGTCCAAGCTCAAGAACTGGAGCATGCTCGATCCTGCATTCCAGGGCGAGTACGGCCCGACCGTGACGGTCGAAGTCAACGGCATCGCCTACAACCCGGATCTGGTGCCAGCGCCGAAGGGTTACCGCGACCTGTTCGAAAACCCTGTCTACAAGGGCCTTGTCTCCTGGACTGGTTTTGCCTCCAACACCGGCGTCATGGCCTATACCGAAATCGCCAAGATATTCGGCAAAGGCCCGACAGATATGGACGCCGTGTTCAAGCTGTTCAAGGACCATCCCGAACACATCAAGGGCGTCGTCGCCAGCACCAATAACCAGATGACGCTGTTCCAGCAGGGCGAAATCGCCGTCTTCATGTGCTCGACCGGCAATGTTGCGCGTCTCAAGTCCATGGGCTTGAAGGCCGAATTCGTCCAACCGGAAACGGGTTCGCCAGCGGCGCCCGTCAACATCCATCTGACCAAGGGTGCGAAAAACCCGGATGCGGCCTATGCCTATATGGATGCGGCCATCTCCAAGGCAGCGCAGGACAAGCTGAAAATGCCGCCGACGGAGATGTTCCCGACCAACAAGGAAGTGGAACTGACACCTGGTATCGAGGCCTATGTGAAGCGCGAACAACTGGCATCGCTGGTCTATCCGGACTGGGCTGCAATCAACAAGAACCGTGCGGAATGGATCCGCCAGTTCGACGCTCTCGTCGCCGGTTGAGGTAAGCACATGAAAGCGAGCGGTTTCCCATACGTTATCCCGATGCTTTTGCTGTCGGTGGCGTTTTTTGCGACGCCGCTCGCCGTTCTTGTCGGGTTCAGCTTCATCGGCCCTGACGGCGTGTCGCTGCACAATTATGCGCGCTTTCTTGGCGATGCATTCAATTACCGTGTGCTGGTTAACACCGCCATACTCGGTCTCCAGACCATCGCCAGCACCACCTTGCTCGGCATTCCCATTGCGCTGCTCTATTGGCACAGTAGCAAGACTGCGCGGCAGATCATCATCTTCCTGACGCTTGTTCCTATGCTGACTAGCAATGTGGTGAGAACCTTCGCCTGGATCGTCATTCTTGGACGACAGGGACCGATCAGCGAGGCCTTCGTGGCGCTTGGACTTGCGGAGCGGCCGTTCACGCTGCTCTCCACCGAGTTAGGTCTCGTCATGGCCATGTGCCAGATCGACTTGCCCCTGATCATCCTGCCGCTGATCGCCATCCTGTCGCGAACGCCGGTGCAGTTCACCGAGGCCGCGCAGGTGTCTGGTGCCGGGCCATGGCGTATCTTGGTGACGGTTCTGCTGCCGATGATGCTGCCCGGTCTGCTGGCAGGCTGGATCCTCGTCTTTGCCAGCACCAGTGCGTCCTTCGTCACCCAAGCCGTCATCGGCGGTGCGCGCAATGTCTATGTGCCGCAATTGATTTATCGCGAGGTCGGCACACTGTTCGATTGGCCTATGGCCTCGGCCATCGCCGTCATCCTGCTTTTGTCGACCGGCATTCTTCTCGTCGCCATGACCATGATTTCCCGTCACAGGAGGCTTGTCGGCCATGCATAATCATCGCGAAAACCCGATCCCGACTTTTCTCTACAAAGCGTTTGTCTTCGGTTTCGGCAGTCTCAGTCTGATCTATCTCGTGGCACCGATCGTGATTGCCATCACCATGTCGTTCACCTCTGGCCAGACACTCAAATATCCGCCGGAGGGGTTCTCCCTGCGGTGGTATGAGGCGCTGATCGATCCTGTGCGTTCAGGGACAGAACATATCGCAGCCGGTAATTCGCTGAAAATCGCTGGTCTTGCGGTGCTGGGATCGCTGATGTTTGCGGTGCCTGCTACAATCGGCATGGCGCGGATGAGACGCCGCGCGGTCAATGCGCTGGAGCCGTTTCTGCTCGCACCGCTCGTTCTGCCAAGCCTTGTTTATGGTCTGGCGGCGCTGATCGTGGCAAATTTCGTCGGCTTCCAGCCGTCGCTCTGGTTGACCGTCATTGGCCATATCGTCGTCTTCGGGCCGCTTATGTACCGTGCCGCATCCGTTGTTGCGCAGGGCATCAACCCGTCGCTGGCGGAAGCCTCCACCGTCATGGGCGCGACGTGGTACACGACGTTGAGGCGTGTGATCCTGCCGCTGCTGGCACCCGGCATTTTGGCTGGTGCCTTCCTCGTCTTCATTCAGTCGCTCGACAACGTCTCCATCTCGCTCTTTCTCGCCGATGCGCAAACGACCGTGCTGCCGCTTCGCATGTTCGCGCTGATCGAAGAGTCTCTCGATGTCCGTGTCGCCGCGATGTCGGGAATCCTGATTGGACTGACTCTCATCGTGATGCTGGTGGCGAGGCGCGTGCTGGCACCATCCCGGCAACCTAACCAATAAAAATACTTCTGGAAGGAATACCCAATGAACATACACGCCAATAAGGCAGGCAACTATCGCATCGGATCGCTGCTTGCCGATTTCCAGCCGGATTTCGACTTTGTCGCACCCCTGCCTCTACCCATCGAGGAATTCGAGGACCGCCTACGCCGCATTCGCCGCCAGGCCGTCGAAGCTGGCCACGATGCGCTCCTCGTCCACACCGGAGGCGTCGGCTGGTTCCATACGTCCAACCACTATCTGCGCTATATCTGCGACTGGATGCGCGAAGGCGTGCTGATCATCCCGACGGATGCCGACAAGCCGATGGTGCTCTTGTCCTTCTTCACGCAATCTGTGCTCCTGCCGCCGGGCGGTGAGCCTGTGCTGGTAGAAGACATCTGGCAGATCGGTCCAATTGGCCGCGAATATGCCGATCGTCCCGGCGACAGCGTGATCAAGACGGCTGAAAAATGTGCCGAACTGCTGGCCGGTATGGGCCTGGCGAAGGCGCAGATCGGACGCATCGGTGACCGTACCTCGCTCACCTTCTGGGCGGCCCTCTATGAGTTAATGCCGAAAAGCAAATTCGTTTCTGACAATGCCATTCTCGACCGCATGCAGAAAGTGCGCTCGCCG
Organism: Agrobacterium rosae; assembly: GCF_002915175.1. Classification (GTDB taxonomy): domain Bacteria; phylum Pseudomonadota; class Alphaproteobacteria; order Rhizobiales; family Rhizobiaceae; genus Agrobacterium; species Agrobacterium rosae. The sequence continues at coordinate 25,234 of NZ_NXEJ01000003.1, forward strand.
CGCGAAATCGAAATGTTTCGAGCGGCAGCCCAACTCGTCAGCATCGCCACGCAGGCGGCCTATCATGTCGCCAAACCTGGTATCACCGACCACGAAATCTATGCCGCCTTCACGCAGGCACAGCTCTCCTTTGGCGGCGAGACCGGTGATGGCTATCAGATCGGCATCAACGAGTTCGGCACCCATTGCGGCAAGCCATATGGCCATGTCGCACGTCCGGGCGATCTCATCAATCTTTACGTCTCCAACATCACCTATCGCGGTTACACCGCCCAGACGGCGCGCATGATCGCGGTTGGTGATATCACTAAACGGCAGGAAGAGGTGCTGGCGGCCTGCACTGAAGGCGTCAAACGAGCCGAAAAGCTGATCCGTCCCGGCGCGCTGATGCGGGATGTCAACAATGCGGCCTTCGAGCCAATGATTGAGCGCGGCATGCTTTCCTCACCGGAAGCCCGCACCATGCCGTACAATTGGGCACCGATGGATGATGGCAGCGCGCGGGTGATCCCGCGCCAATATGTCAAGAATATCGACTGGGAGGCGCAGGGCCGCACTTTGATGCATGTTTACCCGGCGACGCATGGGCCGCATAACCCCAATCTGGGTCACTCGGTCGGTATGGCTGGTGGCCAGAACAGCTTCAATATCTCATCCCACAATTATGACCGGATGGAAGAGGGCATGGCGTTCGTGCTGCACACGCAATGGCTTGAGCCGTTGTCGGCAGGCTGTAATGTCGGCGATATGTATGTCGTCACCAAGGACGGGTTCGAAAACCTTTCCCGCCACACCCCGCTTGAAACCCACCGTATCGCTGCCGAGGCCTGATATGACCGAACACACCCATTTCGATTTCGCAAAACTCAGCGAACGGGAACGCTACAAAATACTCATAGGCACCGTCATCCCGCGCCCTATTGCACTGGTGACGACGGTCAGCAAGGACGGGACACCCAACGCCGGCCCGTTCAGCTTCTTCAATGTCCTGACCCATGATCCAGCCATCGTCGCAATCGGCGTCGAGAACTATTCGGACATGCGCTTCAAGGACACTGCCCGCAATATCAGAGAGACCGGCGAATTCACTGTCCATATCTGCGATAACGCGCTGGTCGACCAGATGGAAATCTGTGCCATCAAGTTCGGCCCCGAGGTGGACGAGATGGAAGAAGCGGGCCTCGCGACCGTGCCTGGCCAGATGGTCTGCAGCCCGCGTATTCTGTCGGCTCCCGCTGCCCTGGAATGCCGCCGCCACACGACCCTCCAGGTCGGTCCGGCCCGCGAAATCATTCTCGGCGAAGTCGTTGGCGTCTTCGTTCGCAGCGATGCTGTCAACGCGGCCAACCTTCATATCGACCAACAGCTCATGGATGCCGTCGGCCGCATGGGTGGACACACTTATACCCGCACCCGCGATCAGTTCGATATCAAGACGCTGACGCCGCAGGAATGGGAAAGTCGGACGGCGGATGAGAAGGTGGCGGCGGAATGAAGTCACTAGAATTTGTAAATTCAGGAGCCTTTCCAGTTTAGAATGGCTAAGTTTGGATGTTGGGAGTTCGAATCCCTTCAAGGCAGCCGATTTTTGCAAGTCTCCGTGCGCTCAGGCCCCTATAACAAAAAAAATCAATAGATCTCAACATTTAAAGGATGCAGAATATCAAGCCCCTCACGATACCCGTCCAGGAGATGTTTGCGGCCCAGTATACCTCTCCTGATGTCTATGTGAGCGTCACCCGATGTTATATATCGGCAGCAGTTTCCTTTTTTGGTAGTCGACTATCATTGGAGTTGGGACAAGAACTTCGCAGCCTGTTGTCTGATTCCTCCTTTGACCCCGTCATCCATTTTAGACCATGTGGCGTAGGGTTGAGCTAAGCGAGGGTTTCCGGCTAATCTTGCCTTGTTGCGTGCAAGGAAATCCCAGTACAGCGCATTAAATGGACAGGCTCTGACGCCGACCCGCTGTTTCGGATCGAAGTGGCAGGTCGAACAATAATCGGACATGCGGTTGATGTAATTGCCGCTTGCCGCGTATGGTTTGGTCCCGAGAAATCCGCCATCCGCGAATTGGCTCATGCCGATCACATTGGGTAGTTCGACCCATTCGTACGCGTCGGCGTAAACCTCCAGGTACCAAGTGTGGACTGCCTTTGGATCTATCCCCGCGATCAAGGCAAAATTACCAGTTATCATCAACCGTTGAATATGATGGGCGTAGGCATGGTCGATCGTTTCCGTGATGACTGTCGCCAGACAATTCATCTCAGTCTTACCCGACCAGTAGAAGTCAGGGAGAGGTCGCGTATTGTCGAAAAAATTGCTTTCGACGTAATCAGGGCCAGCCAACCAGTAGATACCGCGCATGTACTCTCGCCAGCCAATGATCTGGCGAATAAAGCCTTCAACCGCATTGAGCGGTGCAGTGCCATCGAAATAGGCTCGCTCTGCGGCTCGAGAGACTTCGAGAGCGTCCAGGAGGCCGATGTTAATGTAGAATGACAGCAGCGAGTGGTTAAGGTTGGAATCCTCTTGCAGCATCGCATCCTGCGTTGCGCCAAAGTTGGGAAGAAAATCATCGACAAACGATTGCAGCACGCGCTCTGCATCTGATCGCGTGACCGCAAAGCCGAACTTGTCGAGCCTACCAAAATTGCCGGGGAATAGCCGGGCGACTGTCTCTATAACCTCGCGGGTTGTCGCGTCTGGTGGGAAAGAGCGATTTTGTGGGCGGAAGAGATCAGGGCGTGCAGGGTTGCGGTTTTCCGCGTCAAAGTTCCAGCGTCCTCCGATGGGATCATCGCCGTTCATCAACAAGCCGGTCTTACTGCGCATATCGCGATAGAAATATTCCATCGTCAGCGTCTTGCGGCCACCAGCCCAGTTCGCGAACTCATCGTGTGTGCACAAGAATCTATCATCAGGTCGAACCTCGACGTCAATACCCAGACAGGTTTTCCAGGACTCGATTTCGGCCCGAACACGCCATTCTCCCGCTTCGGTAATTCGGACCGAAACGGGCTTGACCCTCGAGATTGCCCGCTTCAACTCGCCAGAAAATGAACCCGCATTATCCTTGTCGTCAATGCGGGTATAAATAACCTGATATCCATCGGCTCGAAGCTCATCGGCAAAATGGCGCATTGCCGAAAATACGAAGGCCAGCTTTTGTTTATGATGACCGACATAAGTCGCCTCCGTCATCACCTCACACAGCAGTATCGTATCCTTCTCCTTTTTAGCACCAACAAGCGATGAAATGTGTGGTGACAACTGATCGCCAAGAATGAAGATCAACCTCGTCATTGAAGGCTTTCCCCAACGCGATGGTTTTCAATGGCCCGGCACGTTCGGCATGTCATTGCGATCTCCCTGAATTCTTGCGGGAGCGTCCGCGTTTTATCAGCCGTGACAGGGTATTGCCTTTTCGATTTTTCTGCATCAAACCGACATCGCTAACGAGTTTGGCGCCGCCTTCTCGTTTTTCCAACGTAATCTTTCTGGTGTGAAAAGCTTCGAGTTCTACACGGTGCGCCACGCTTAATACGGTCGCGTCGGGCAACTCTTCAATGAGCATTCCCATGATTTTGTCTTGCGTTTTTTCATCGAGCGCGGAAGTCGCTTCATCCAAAACGATAATATTCGGCTTATGGAGCAGAAGCCGTGCAAAGGCGAGACGCTGCTTCTCACCACCTGACAAGGTGTGATCCCATGGTGCGTCCTCTTCGATCTTTTCGTTGAGCTGGCCTAAACCAACCTTTTCCAGCGCAGCGTGGATTTCCTGTTCCGTCCAGCTGTCGGCAGGGCGGGGATAGGACACGGCACGGCGGAGTGTCCCGGTCGGAATGTAAGGTTTTTGCGGCAGCATGAACAATTGATGTTCGGGATGAAAATTGACACTGCCACCTCCCCATGGCCACAATCCAGCAATGGCGCGCACCAGAGTGCTTTTGCCAGAACCAGACTCTCCAGCAACCAAAACTCGCTCACCCGGCTCGATCTGAACCTCTGTCTCCTTCACGACCGCAGTTCCATCGCCAAGCGAGACCGAGAGATCGTTAAGGCTGAGCATCGTGGCACCCGTCGTTTCGCCGCGTTTGATCCGCCCTACGTCTTCGCTCTTCTCCGCATGTTCAAGCCCGTCCAGCGACGTCATCAACGATGCCACACGTCGTGCGCAGGCGTTCCAGTCTGCAAGACGCGGGTAATTATCAACTAGCCATCCAAATGCTCCCTGAACGATTGTAAAGGCGGACGCGGCCTGCATGACTTGACCCAAGGACATGCTTCCATCCAGGAATTTGGGAGCGCAGAGCAGGACTGGCACGACTGGGGCAATCAACATCGAACTGTGAGATACCAATGTGGTGCGCATATATTGGTTCGAAAGCAATCTCCATTGCTTTCGGACATTGGCGAACCTGCGATCGAGGTCTTCGCGCTCCTCTTCTTCACCACCAAGCAAGGCGATGCTTTCGCCGTTTTCGCGGACGCGTGTCAGCGTATATCGAAACTCGGCTTCCACCTGGTTTTTGGTCTCGGAAACGCGTACGAAATTCCGCCCGATGAAGGCAATCGAGCTCGACGTAATGGTCGCGTATATGACGGCGGCGATGACGAGAAACCCTGGGATCGTTACGACCGTTCCGGCAATCGGCAGGGTCAGTGCACCGCCGATCGTCCAAAGTACGACGATGAATGTCGAGGCAGAAACGAATGCAGAAATCACACCTGCTGTAAAATCAACGGGTGCTTCCGTGGCAATCCGCATATCCTCTGAAATACGGGCTTCCGGGTTTTGGTGGTCGCCCTTGATCAGGTTCAGCTGGTAATACCGGCCGTTATCGAGCCAACGCCCGATCAGGCCTTTCGTAAGCCATGTGCGCCAACGCCGCTGAATCCTCATGCGCACATAGACCTGTGCGGTAACCAGTGCCACGCTACCCAGAACCAAGGGCGGGAAAAGAGAACCGAGGTAATAAACATCGGCTGCGTTGCGCTGTTCGATCGCGTCGAACAGGCCCCTGTTCCAAACGTTGATGCCGTATTGGAAGCCTACATTGATGCCAATCATGATGAGAAGACCCAGTGAGGCTGCCCAGGCGAAGACATCTCCACCACGACCCCAAAATCCTCTCGCACTGATCCAGAAACGTTTCAGAAGAAAGGCTTTGCGTGCGTCTTCAACATCTTCAGGGGTGAGCTCATTTTTGCCACTAGAAACCGCGGACGATGGCGCGAGCCCAGAATCCATGTCTACTCCCAATCATTTGTATGTCGAGCCTATCGGCTACGATGTCTGCGGTGTTCCGATAGCCGATCGATAGGATGGGCCAGCTGAACTTGTAATCTGTTCTGGTGGCTATACGAATGGAATGGTGTTTTGGTTTCCTCTCAGAAGCATCAGAAATACGGAATCATTCCATGGTCATAACGACACAGCTGGATAAGTCATCCGAGAGAAGTCTTAAAAACTCATGCAGGCGCAAAAGTGCACCATGAGGTCGTCGTCTTTGGCAGCATCGGCTAGAAATCCCACAGCCGTACGAACCGGGAGAGCAGATTGCAACAGGACGCTTAAACGACGTTGATCGGTCATCGAGCCGTTGGAAAGTCATGCATGAACTGGATCAGATATCCTGTTTCAATGTCCTCCTTAGGCAACAATATATGAGAGGACGGCAAGCCCACCGCCCGCAAGTCCAGTGCCTTCCCGCGTAGCACGGCAACTTTTTGAAAGACGTCACCCGCGTCTCCGGGCAGTCTGTCGAATAGCTTAGGACTCCTCGCTTCCTTCAGCTTATCTTTGATCGGACCCATGTTTTGAGCGCATAGCCGACTTGAGACCTTGTGTCTTATCGACGGGCGGCCAAGGGGCTATATTCCAATCATCGAAACGACGTTGGAGCCAGAGCAAGGTTGCTGGCGTCAAGAGACCTCACGAAAGGGATCAATCATGAACGTAGCACGCTCCTTCAACAACTGGCGCAAGTACCGTCAGACCGTTACCGAACTCGGCCGCATGAGCTCGCGCGAACTGCACGACCTCGGTATCAATCGCGCCGACATCCACAGCGTTGCTCGCCAGTCGGTCGCTCGCTAATCAACTGACCCAAGCTGTCTTGAATGACATTACGCCCGCCGACGACGCGGGCGTTTTTGTGTGTGGTCGCCACTAGGCACTGTGCTGGAGATCGCTCTCATCAGAAACAAGGCGTGCGTTTTTCGCATAACTGTGCTGCAGTAAAGTCTATTTAATGTGCTGCGAAAATAGGTATCTTGGTTTTCATTGAAGCGTTGCACATCCTCCCGCATAGCTTCAAGTTCAGACGGCCCAATCCTCCTCCCAAGGGATGTCTGTGGTAACAGCGGCACTCCTCCTCCCAGTCGCTGTTCGGTTATTTTCTGAAAGCCTGCCGCACCCCCTCCCGCGGCAGGCTTTTTCGTTTTGCATACTTGCTGATCGGAGCTCGGAAGCTAGCTGCGGTTTTCGTCCGCTTTCCTCAGTGTTAAGGGGCGACAGGGTGATGCCTATGTGCCGAGCCGGCTGTCTGAACGGGGTCACCGAGGCGAGTAGGGTCACTGCAATCTTCAGGATTATGTCGATGTCTGAGTTCGACCGTGGCGGATCTGCCACTTCCTGCAAAACGCCGTCTAAAGGTTTGATGACTGGCACGGTAAGGAGCTATTCGATGAAAGAGACGCGTTCGCAGTTTCAGCGTCTCAGGGAAGCAGCATTTGATCGGTTAATTCACTCACATCCTTAGACCATCGCTTCCGAAGAAATGCAGGTTTGCGTTATCGAACGTCAGCATGATCTCATCTCCCTTTCGAGGAGATGAGACGCCGGGCAGTTTCGCTGCGACAGATGCCGAGCCACCGACATCGAGATAAACGATGGTGACTTCGCCCAGCTTTTCGCTGTGGACGACCTTGCCCCTAATTCTCGCAGTCTCTGCGGTCGCGGGATAAAGATGTTCGGCCCGGATACCGGCGCTAATATCCGAATTGTCTGCAATAGATACCAGGTCCCTACGGTCCGTTACATCGATGATATTGCCCGAGATGGCTATTTCAGCACGACCGTCTTTCTTCTGTAGCTTTGCCGTAACGATATTCATCTCCGGCGAACCGATGAAACGTGCAACAAAAAGGTTGTGTGGCTTATCGTAGAGCTGCATCGGCGAACCAATCTGCTCAATCCGGCCAGCATTGAACACGACGATCCGGTCTGCCAGCGTCATGGCCTCGACCTGATCGTGGGTGACGTAGATCATCGTTGTATCCGGCATCGCTTCGTGCAGGTTGGCAATTTCCATACGTGTCGCCACCCGCAAGGCCGCATCCAGGTTCGACAGGGGTTCGTCGAACAGGAATACTTCCGGATCACGTGTGACGGCACGACCGATAGCCACGCGCTGGCGCTGGCCACCCGAAAGGTTCTTCGGGCGGCGGTCCAAATAGGGCATGAGTTGCAACATCTCAGCAGCGCGGCGGACGCGTGTGTCGATTTCGGCTTTTGCCATGCCGCTGACCTTCAAGCCGAAGGCCATGTTGTCGTAAACCGACATGTGCGGATATAGCGCGTAGGACTGGAAAACCATGGCGATGCCACGTTCGCCAGGCGGAACATCGTTGACGACAGTGTCGCCGATCTTCAACGTTCCAGATGTGATTTCTTCAAGACCTGCAATGATGCGCAGCATCGTGGATTTACCGCAGCCAGAGGGCCCGACGAATACGACGAACTCCCCTTTGGCGATGTCGAGATCTACGCCGTGAAGCACCGAAACGGCACCAAACGACTTTTTGATCTGCTGTAACGAAATTCCAGACATGATTTTCCTCCCGTTACTCTTTACAGACCCGTGGCGGACTGAGCCGCGCGCCACTCTTCGTATTCGGCGCGTACTTCGTCCTTGAGGGGGTAATATTTGCGCAGATCGCCACCCTGCGAGAGGCGAAGGCGAGAGAAGTCTTCCCACTCCGCATGTTCGCTCGCGATCTTCAGCGCCTGCTCGGCAAATTTTATGGGCACGACAATCGCGCCATCATCATCCGCAACAATGATATCGCCTGGCATGACGAGCGTACCGCCGCAGGCGATGGGAACGTTTACGGCGTGTGGAAACAGACTTGTCTGCGTATGGAAATTGGGGGTGGAGCCACGGGTCCACATCGGCAGGCCAATGTCGCGCGCCCTACGGGTGTCGCGAATACAGCCATCCACAATGACGCCAGCACCACCGCGGCCCTGCAGATAGGTGATCATCATTTCCCCGAAAACGCCGCTGCGCATATCGCCCCGCGCATCGACCACCACGACATCGCCTTCTTCGACCTGGTATAGAACCTGCCGGTGCATCTGCGCTTCTGGGTTGCCGTACTCATCGACGTCATAAACGTCTTCGCGCTTGGGAAGAAACTGCAAGGTCAGCGCAGGACCGGCAATCGTCTTGCCGGGAGAAACGGAAACAGGTCCGCAAATATGCGCATCTCGAATGCCGATTTTACTCATTTCACCGCTCAGCGTCGCAGTGCCGACTTCGGCAAGCGCCCGGATCAGGTCTTTGGAAGGGCGGACAATTGTCGGTATCTTCATGGGAGATCCTGCATCTTTAAAGAGGGTTGGGAGCCGGGCAGGGACATATCTCTGCCCGACGATCAGTGACTACTTCTTTGCAGAAGCCAGCTTTTCGACTTCGGCCTGCGCCCAGGCTGCGGCATCCTGCGGAGACTTGCCGTCAACGATCATCTGCTGCACGGATGAGGAGAGGATCTTGGCGGTATAGACCTGCGATGCGAGCGGGGTCGGGGCACCCTTGAAGCCGATTGTTAGGCCATCTGTTGCAAGCTTGTCGAAGTTTGCGAAGGATGGATTGTCCTTGAAGAGCGGCATGGACTTTGCCAGTGCCGGGAAGATCGGATACCAGCGGCCACCGGTGGTCTGGATCAGCTTCTCGTAGTTCTCAGACTGGAAGAAATACTGGATCCATTCCTTGGCAAGCGCTTCCTGCTTCGTCTGGCTGCTGACCAGCCAGGAGAAAGAGCCGAGAAGCGTTGCGGACCGTCCCTTTTCGCCCGGGCCCTTCGGAATGTTGATCAGAACCGAGTTTTCGAGCAGCTTCTTGTCGTTTTCGACCATCCAGGAATAGACGCTTGGCGGGTTCATGATGAATGCGGCGCGCCCTGTCTGGTAGGCCGTGTTGTTGCCGCCGTCGTCCCATGTCACGACGTTACGGGGAATAGTACCTTCCTCATACATGTCCTTGATGAATTGGTATGCGGCCACCGTTTCGGGAGAATTCCATGTCACGCTTTTGCTGTCTTCGGAGAACATCGCGCCACCAAACGACCAGAACAGCATGCGAAGCTGCGATTCAGCATCGTTTGCATTGGAAAGTGGAATACCAAGACCGACATATTGTGGGTTTTTCTTGATGATAGCCTGGCTGACCTTGCGCAGGTCTTCCCAGGTTTCGGGAACCGGCAAGCCGGTTTCCCCGATCAGGTCCTTGCGTGCGAACATCGGCACAAGGTCGATTTCAATCGGAACGGAGTGCGCGTGACCCTCATAGATGGCCTGCGGAACCATGCTTTCATAAACCCCGCCGTCACGGGCGCGCATGGATGCGAGAATATCATCGACAGGCTTGGTCAAACCGCTTTGCGCATAATATTGCGAATTCTGGCCGAGTTGCATGAAGGCGTCTGGTGCAGCTTTGCCTTCGAAGGCAGAGGCCAGACGTTCGGTCAGGACGTTTGCGGGAACGACGACATATTGGACGTCGATGCCCTTTGCTTTACCGAAGTCTTTCGCCATCTGGCCCATCAGCGCGTCGGCGTCCTTGTTGAAGGCTTGCAGGCCCCAAACCGTGAGATCTGCTGCATTGGCTGCCGTAGCGGCGCATAGCGCTAGTACGGACGCCATCAATGTCGTCTTAAATTTTATCATGTCATGTCCTCCTCAGGTTGATAAAAGTCTCAGCCTTTGACACTTCCCGCTGCCAGTCCTTCGACGATGTAGCGTTGGGCACCAAGGTAGATGATGAGTATGGGGATGATCGCCAGAACCGAGCTCGCCATGAGCTGGCCCCAAATGAAAGTGTCGCCCATAACCAGCCCGGAGAGGCCGGCCGTAAAGGTTTTCGCTTGATCCGAATAAACATAGACCAGCGCAAACAGGAACTCGTTCCAGGCATGCGTGAAGGCAAAGAGCGCAACCACGGCAAGGCCCGGTGTGGCGATTGGCAACACCACACGGATCAGCGTCTGAAGACGAGTTGCGCCATCCATCTGCGCAGCCTCGTCCAACTCCATCGGGATCGTGTGGAAGTAGCCGATCATCATCCATGTGCAGAACGGCACGGTGAATGTCAGATAAGCGACGATCAGGCCAAGGCGCGTATCGATGAGGCCGAGGTTCTGCAACACCAGAAACAGCGGAATGAACAGAAGCGATGGTGGCAACAGATAGGCAGCGACGATGAGACGAGCGGCGTTGACGCGACCCTTGAACCTCATGCGGGCAATCGGATAGGCGGTCAAAGCGCCAAGGCATACTGAAATCATAGTCACCCCAACGGCAACCACAAAACTATTGAAGAGATAGCGAAGAAACGGTGAGCCGAACAAGGCTTCGCGATAGTTCTCGAGCGTCGGCTCATGCGGGAACAGCGTTGGTGGCAGCGCGTAGATTTCTCGCGGGATTTTGAACGAGGTAACGACGACCCAATAGACCGGAGCGAGTGACCAGAACAGGGCGATCAGGATGCCGATTGCGGTCACAATATTGCGAATGAGCTTGGTTCTTTTTCTCTCCACCATGGTCTTATTCTCCGTCCCGGTTGAGCATGCGTTTGGTCAGCAGAAAGATCAGGATGACAAACACCGGCACGACCGACACGATGACTGCCGAACCGAGGCCGAGCTGGCTCTGGGCTATGGCGAAGTCGTAGGCCAGTGTCGGCATGATGTGCGTGCGCCCCGCCGGACCGCCACCCGTCAGCACGAAGACCATTTCGAAGGAATTGAATGTCCAGATCGTGGACAGCATAACGGTGACGGCCATGACACCGCGCATCTGAGGTAACGTGACAGAGAAGAAGCGACGAACGATGCCCGCGCCATCGATTGCGGCGGCCTCGTTGAGATCGGACGGAATAGAAGCCAGTGCGGCCACGAACATCATCGTAAAGAACGGCAGACCCTGCCAAACCATTGCGATGGCAACAGCAAAGAGAGCGACGGAGGGGTCGGACAACCAGTAGACCGGCTTGTCAGACAGCCCCAGCAGAAAGACGAGATATTGAAGAACGCCGCTCTGTTCGTCGAAAATCCATTTCCAAGAGAGACTGGCGATCATGCCGGGCACGGCCCACGGTAGAAATGCGAGCGCCCGGATCACGCCGCGCATGGGCATAGGCTGGGACAACAGCACCGCAAATGTCAGACCGAGAACGAGCTTAACAGCGACCGTACCGATGGTGAGCACCAGAGAATTCCAGGCCGCGAGCCTGAATTGTGGGTCGGCGAACAGTTTTGCAAAATTCTGCAGGCCGACAAAAACACCTGGCTGTGCAACGGCACGGCTGGTGAATGCCGTGGAGATGCCGTCAATCAGCGGATAGGCGACGAAAGCTGCGAAAATTGCAGCGGCAGGCGCAAGGAAGAGATACGCCACCAGCCAATCCGGTTTGTGGCGAGGTTTGCGCGAAGGCAGTGGCGGGCTGGAAAAGCCTGCTGGAACCGATGACGTAGCCATGGTGATTACCTCGCGTTTGCTGCTTCGGCTTCCGCCGCCTGCATCAGTCCGCGCATGTAGCCGACCGCGTAAATGCGCCCCAGACCTTCATAACCGGGGTTGGCGTTCGGCTCTCCCCACATGACAGGAGCGTGGTCTGGCCGCATGACGCCCTTAAAGCCAATGTCGCGATAGGCTTTGATAGTGGCGTACATGTCTGTCTTGCCCTGACCGTGGAAAGCCTCGGTCATGTGCTCGGCATCGCCTTCAATGTCACGGAAATGCACGAAGTGAATGCGGCCATCACGCCCGAGTTGGCGGATCGTGGCTGGGACATCAGCGTTCATGGCTGCAAAATTCGCCTGGCAGAACGTAATGCCGTTGGCGGGACTGTCGGATAGCGAGAGCAAACGCTCGAAAGCATCGATGCTGCGCATGATGCGGCCAACGCCGAGGAGAGGCGACAGTGGCGGGTCGTCGGGATGCATCGCAAGTTTTACGCCCGCCTTTTCGGCAATCGGTGTGACAATTTTTATGAAGTTTTCGAGCGTACCCCATAGATGGTCTTCGGTGACGCTAACCGCGCCTTGCGCGCGCTGATCCTTCTGGAGGATGGAGTGGTCGTAGCTCGTTGTCAGCGCTCCGCCAGGCAGGCGCGTCGTGGATGAGGTACGCATCCAACCGTAGTTTGCCATCCAACTGTAGCAGAAGACCTCGATGCCCAACGCACCCATGTTTTCGATGACGCGGATGACGCGCTCCAACTCCAACTCACCCTCAGGTAGGCCCAGCTTGATGTTGTTCATTGGAACCCAGCCTTCAACAACGCCGATCTTGAAGCCGAAATCCTGATACGACTGCTGAACACGCGCCAGAGTGGGGAGCTCCCAGATCGGAACCTCTGTGGTCACATCACGAATGGTAACGCCGTCAAGAACGCCCATTTCACGACCGTAATGCCATTTGGAGTTGACCTCCGGCTCGAGGCACATCGCGATTCTCATAACTTTTCCTCCCAACCAGCTTTTTTTGCTGGACATGTCATAAAGGTTCATATATGAACTAATATGTTTCTTATTTGAACATTAGCCTGAAATTTGTTCATCCGTCAAGACACAGGGACGCCGCATGCCGAACAGCAATCCAACAATTGAACGAATGATGCAGATTTTTGAGGTTATCGAGAGCACCGGCGATGCCGTTTCACAGGCAGCACTTGTGGAAAGGACAGGGCTCGCGCGTTCCACGGTTTATCGATTGCTGAACTCATTGATCGAGTGCGACATGTTGCGCGAGGTTTCGGCTGGGCGCTTTGCATTTGGTGGCAGACTTCTGCAGCTTGCTGAAAAAGTGACGCCGGGCTCCGACTTCATTTCGCGGTTGCGGTTCCTGCAACCCACGCTCGACAAACTTGCGCTCGACATCGGCCAGACATGCAAGATTTCGGTGCTGGAGAGAGGCGCAATCATGGTGGTTGCTGGTGCCAGTGCACGCACGCCACATGCAATGAGTTACAGCATAGGCGAATATTTGCCTCTTCATGCCGGTGGCGCGAGTAAAGTGCTAATGGCTTACCTAGAAACTGAGCTACGTCAGCGCCTTTTGGGTAGCAACAGGCCATCGCTCACCGAGCGGACCATTGTCGACATGGATGAGTTCGAGCGTGAGATGCGTCTTGTTCAGGAACGAGAGTGGGCCGAAGATCCGGGCGAATATAGCCTAAGCGTATGCTCTTACGCAGCGCCGATCCGTGGCAAAGGTGCCGAAGTGATTGCGGCCCTGAGTGTTCCATTCATGTCGGGGACAAGCGAAGTTGACAGAGCGGCAATTCTCAATGGGACCATCGCTGGTGCCCGCAAGCTTTCAGATGAATATGGTCGTTTCACCTGAATGATGCTCAGTACGCTGCTGGCAATCGTCAAATGTGCGACAACACGACTAATGGGTACGCGATCAGTGCCGATTTCTTGCCTTGCCGCGCCATCGCTGATGTTCATGGGGTAGCCATAGCGCCTCTCTCGTCGAACAATCTGGTGAGACCGTTCTGCTGGCGAATGATGTTGACCAAGGATCGTAGGCCCGGGTGGCCGTGGCGGCGGCTGTCATAATAAACATGGAATGGTTCACCCGGAGAGGCATGGTCAGGTAAGACCACCTTCAAGGTTCCGTCTCTGATCTCGTCCGCAATCCGCGCCTCCAACACATATGCCAATCCAACGTCAGCCTTTGCCACCGCTATGGTGGTGGCCGTGTCATTGATGGTGACAGAACCGGGCAATCGCAACCTTACGGTCTCGGTACCGTCCGACAACTCCCATTTGAATGCGGCGTTATCGCCAAGAAGGAGTTGCAGACAGGTATGTTGAGCCAGTTCGTCGATTGTGTTCGGAGTGCCTCGTGCCTGCAAATAAGCAGGTGACGCCGCGATCACCCAACGCTGCGGGCCGGTGAGCGGCAACGCAACCATGTCTTCCGGTACCGTGTCGCCGTAGCGGAAGCCTGCGTCATATCCCTCAGCGACAATATCGATCGGACGATCTTCCACGACAACCGTTATTCTGACATCCGGACACTGCCGTGCGAACTCGGGCAGCGCAGGCGCGATCAGCAGATGGGCAGCATCGGCAAATGCGTTGAGGCGAAGCTCGCCGAACCTGGCAGCACCGGGTGCTCTTAGCGAGTGCAGTGCCGCGCCAATAACATCGAAGCCTTCGGCGAGATGGGATGCGAGTTCAACACCAAGGTCCGTTGGTGCTACGGCCCGGCTTGTGCGGTTCAACAGCTTTGCCCCGAGCCGACTTTCCAGACGCCGCATCGCGTGACTGGCTGCCGACGGCGTCATACCAAGCTCGATTGCCGCAGATTTGAAGCTCTGCCTCCTCACGATGGTCGTAAAAAGTCTCAAATCTGCCAGATCGATCCGCTCAAAAAAATCCATGATGCCTGTCTTTCATCGATAGAATGAATGGATTTCATCATAAATCATGCGGCGAGATGCGTGGCAATTGCTATGACATGTCGGGAGAATTCGTGGAGGAAGTAACATGTTCGATGGCTTTGTGTTCGGTGATCTAAAGGGCAAGCGTGTCCTCGTAACAGGAGGTTCGACTGGAATCGGTGCGGCGGCCGTATCGGCCTTTGCCGCGCAAGGTGCTCGCGTCGCCATTCATTTCAACGAAAGCCGCGAAGCGGCCGCCATGCTGCAGGGGCAGCATTCCGAAAATACGGTGCTCGTTCAGGGAGACCTTGGTGCCCCAGGTATGGGCGCAAAGGTCGTAGACGAGGCATCACGTCTTCTCGGAGGGCTCGATGGCATCATCAACAATGCGGGCGGAATGTTGGGGAGAGTTCCGACCACAGAAGCCACTTCCGAGCATTTCGACCGCGTTTTGGAGCTGAATGCAAAGTCACTCTGGGAGGCAAGCGTCGCGGCTCATCGCCATCTCGTTGCATCCGGGGGTGGGTTCATCATCAACACCACGTCGATCGCGGCCCGAAACGGCGGCGGCGGTGGTGCCGTTCTTTATGCAGCAGCCAAGGCTTTCGTCAGCAGTCTGACCCGAGGACAGGCCAAGGAATTCATCAAGGACAGGATCCGGGTCAATGCGGTCGCCCCTGGCCTGATCCAGACACCATTTCACGACCGGTATACATCGGCGGAAATCATGGCCGCACAGAGAACCACCATTCCCATGGGACGGGAGGGGACGCCGGAGGAGTGCGTCGGCGCGTTCCTTTTCCTCGCCTCAGAGGCAATGTCCGGGTACATCACCGGGCAGGTCATCGAGGTCAACGGCGGACAATTGATGCCATAAGGAGATACACATGAACTATAGAGAATTTGGCACGACGGGACGTTTGGTCTCGGAAATCGGCTTCGGTGCCTGGGCGATAGGCGGTTCGTGGGGCGATGTTTCCGAAGCGGATGCGCGCGCAGCGCTGAACGCTGCCTTGGATGCAGGAACGACATTTATCGACACCGCCGATGTTTACGGTGACGGGCGATCAGAGCGGATCATTGCTCATGTTCTGAAGGAACGTGGCGGTGAAAGGCCATTCGTTGCCACGAAAGCAGGACGTCGCCTGTCGCCGCACGTATCCGCGGGTTACAACAAAGAGAACTTGACCTCGTTTGTCGACAGGTCACTCAAGAACCTCGAAACGGACTGCCTGGACCTCCTTCAACTCCATTGCCCGCCAACGGGGGTGTACTATCGCCCCGATGTTTTCGAAGCACTGGAATCGCTGATCGGGGCAGGAAAGATCAGGAATTACGGTGTCTCCGTCGAGAAAGTTGAAGAAGGCCTCAAGGCGATTGAATATCCAGGCGTGGCGTCAATCCAGATTATCTACAATGTTTTCAGGCAGCGACCAGCCGATCTCTTCTTCCGAGAGGCCAAGCGGAAGGGTGTTGCGGTCGTCGTCCGGGTCCCTCTCGCATCCGGTCTGTTGACTGGGAAGATGAACGCCCAGACGACGTTTGCTGCCGATGACCATCGGGCATTCAATCGCAACGGAGAAGCCTTCGACAAGGGCGAGACATTCTCTGGCGTACCTTACGACGTGGCACTTGAGGTCGTTGAGGATATTAGAAAGCTTGTTCCCGATGACGTGACTATGGCCCAGTTTGCTCTGCGCTGGATTCTCATGAACGAGGCTGTCAGCACGGTCATTCCAGGAGCCAAGAGCGCCGAACAGGCGAATGCCAATGCCTTGGGGAGCAGTATCGCCGAGCTTTCGCCATCAACGATGGAGACAATCAAAACTATCTACGAAAACCGCATTGCTCCTCACGTCCATCAGCTTTGGTAAGCGTTCCAACCTCTTCCCATGAGACCTGCAAGGATTTACCGGTCTCATGGGTGGTGAGCGATCACGGTGTCGAACCAAGTACGCGCATGGTCTTCCAACAAGAAGGGACGCAGCAATATTTCGCTGCGTCGAAGAGTGATGTCGACGGTTCGTATGCCTTTAACTGCATGGATTGCTACTCAAAGCATCCTGCCGACGAGCGGCTGGTTTACCGAGGATATGCCAGCGGTATACCGCTATCAGGATGGCGCATGACCCCCATTTTAGTCTCATAGATTGCTTGCAGTTGATCCGGAGACACGATCTCCTCTGGCCTCCCGCGCGCGATGAGTTTTCCAGAATGAAGTGCCAGGATTTCGTCGCAAAAGCGAGCTGCCATGTTCACGTCATGGAGCACGACGATGGCCCCAAGTCCACGTTCGTCAACCAGTCGGCGAACAAGCGCGAGAATGTCGATCTGGTGGGCGATGTCGAGGGCGGAGGTCGGCTCATCAAGGAGGAGACAGTCGGGGTTTTGCGCAACCAGCATCGCGAGCCATACCCTCTGCCGCTCCCCGCCTGAAAGCGTATCAACGAGGCGGGCGCGATACCGCGCAACGTCGGTCAGCCTCATTGCTTCCTCCACCATCGTTTTGTCCTCCGGGCCAAACCGACCAAGAGCGCCGTGCCATGGATATCGTCCGAGCGCGACGAGCTCACTCACAAGCATCCCTGGGGTATGTGGTGCCTGCTGAGGCAAATAAGCCACCTTACGGGCGAATGGCTTGCTGCCCCATTCATTCAATGATTTGCCATCGAACGAAATCTTGCCAGCAGTGAGTGGATTTTGGCGAGCCAGGAGCTTGACCAATGTCGACTTGCCAGAGCCGTTGTGCCCGATCAGGCCAATAATTCGCCGTGCTGGCAAACTTACTGTCAGTGGTTCGAGCAAAACCCGAGTTCCAACGGAAAAACTGGCCTGTTCTAATTCAAACAGGGGTGCGCTTGAGAAGGTTCTTGTTTTGCTGTCTTCGGATATCTGAACCAAGGCGGTTACCTCTTTGAGAACCTGGAGCTGTGTCTGCCCCGCGAGCGGATCACCCAGAGAGAGTATGGCCCCCCGATAAAGGCGGCGATGACACCTGCGGGAACCTCATATGGAAAGTCAGCAGCCCGTCCCAACCAGTCGGCCGAGATCATCAGCGTTGCGCCGATCGCGCTCGCGGTAAGAAGCGTGCGGATTTGGCCGCGTGCCCCAGCCGCTCTAGCGATGTGCGGTGCCATCATGCCGATGAAGCTTAACGGGCCAACAATGACTGTCGCAGCTCCCGTCAGGACGGCAATGAACAGCAAAAGCATTCGGCGGGATCGCGCCGGATTGAGTCCAAGAGAGCGTGCCGTGCCGTCCCCAAGCGGCAAGACTTCTAGCGGGCGGCGCAAGAGTGGCGAGATAGCCAGCCCGATCAAAACCAACACTGCAGCGATGCTTGCGACGACGCTGGTTGCACGAAAGGTAGGTCCCATAGTCCATGCCAAAATGTAACTTGCCCGCGGATCGCCACTCGCGACAATGAGCGAAATTATCGCCGTCGCGAGCGCACTGATGGCTATGCCGGACAGAAGAACAGGTCCAGGCGCATAGCTTTTCCCTTTTGCCACCGCCAAAATGATCGCAAACGCAACGACTGCACCGACTACGCCGCCAGCGAGCGGCAAAATTGGCGACGCCATTCCTCCGGCGAAGAAGGCTGCGATGATCCCAAGTCCGGCTCCGGCACTGATTCCGAGCCCTTCCGGGCTCGCTATTGGGTTGCGCGTTATCGTTTGTGTGACGGCACCCGCAATGGCCAGCATTGCGCCGGCGCTGGCTGAAGTCAGGACTCGCGGCCATCGACCAGCAAGCAACAGGGATGTTTCCACCCCGCCAGCTGTGAAGCTCTCCGTCAGCGAGAACAATGCGGTAACGGCCGCAATAGCAACACAACCCGCGAGCAAGAAGCCGCCTGCCAGAGGGTTCTCTCTTTGGTTCAAGGTGTTGCTGTTAAGCTGGTCAACGGAGTGGGGTACATGTTTGATGAGCACCAACATCATTATAGCGCCGATGATTGCGGTGGCGGTACCCGTTGGCACCTCACCGACGACCGGCGCTCCAGCAAGCACCAGACTGTCCGCGAGGAGCAGTAGGGCGGAACCAAGTAATCCTCCCCACAGCAATCGTTGGCGCAGCGTTCGAGCGCCAACTATTCGGGCAAGGTTGGTGGCTGCAAGGCCGACAAATGCGATGACGCCGACGCGGGCGACAACAACAGCTGACAGCACGGTTCCAATAAACAGTACCGCAGCGCGCAACCCACCCGGGGATAGTCCGAGGCTACGGGCACGGCTTTCATCAAGACCGAGAATTGAAAGTGGTCGAAAGAAAAGCAGCAGCACCGGTATCAGCACGATCATGCGTAGGGCCAATGCGGTCGCGTTGGAATAGTCATTCTGGATGAGTGAACCACTTCCCCAGATGAACACCCCTCGCAGATATTCGTGGTGGAACAAGGCTAGGATGACGGAGGCCGAGCCGGCGGAAAAACTGATGACCATGCCGCAAAGAAGGAGTGTCAACGGTGCGAAGTTTGACGCCTTACCGAGTCCCGCAACGAGTGCGACAGCGATAAGGCCCCCTGCCAGTCCCGCCATCTCGCGCTGGCCTGCTGTAACAGCAACAGTGGAAAGGGAAACGAGGGTGATCGCCAACTGAGCGCCCGAAAGAATGCCGAGCGTCGAGGGTTCTGCCAACGGGTTTTTCAGGAGCTGCTGAAATATCGCCCCTATGAAAGCAAGCGCGCCACCAGCCAGCAGAGCGACGAGTATCCGGGGAATAATCGAGAAATGGACGTAGATCTGTTCGAACGAAGTCTGATCTGGCTGCCATAAGGTACTTGGAAGGTCGGAGATCGATACATATTGACAAATGGCAATGGCGTGGAGCGCGATCGCTGCCAGTGTGACGATTAAGACGAGGCGCGGCGGGGTGATCAAACGGTTTGTCATGCGATGCCGAGACTCTGCCGCAGAACTTCGGCAAACCGTATCGCTGATGGAAACGCTCCAAATACCCACGTCGGTGGGATCATCGAGACACGACCTTTCCGTACAGCCGGAAGGGCGTTCCACAGCGCGCTTTGCAAAAAAGATCCGGGTGGACCCGGTTCGATAATGACCAGTCTTGCCTCGGGATAGCGGGCGATCGCCTCCAATCCTGCCGTGGCAAAGCCCCAGTTATTGGTCTTGCCATTCCACGCGTTGGCGATGCCGATCCGCTTCAGGACATCATCGAATAAGCCACCCGCGCCGTAGATATCGACAAGCCTATCGTCCGTAAACTTGATGATCAAAAGAGGGCACCCGTCGTAGTCCTTGGAATTGTGGGCTATCGTGTCCAATCTGGCATAGGATCGTTCCAAATAACGTGTCGCGAGCTCTTGCCGGCCAATGCGATGTGCAATTTCGTTCAGGGCGTTTTCCGCTGCTAGCAATGGCTGCCGCGCGGGGCTGTAAAGCGGCATCGCGAGGGTTGGTGCAATCGCGCTGAGACGTTCAGCGGAGATACCATATCCTGCTTGAGACAGAATCAGATCTGGTTTCAGGGCTCTGAGCAGTTCAACGTTCGGCCATGATCTAAGCCCAAGGTCGACTGTGTTGGTCGGGAGTGCAGGGGTCACGACGCGGTCGCCGTAAAGAGGAGCCTCGGCGACGGCGAATGGCTGAAAGTCTAGAGCGAGAAGGCTTTCCGCCCATCCCCAGTCTAACACGGCGAGCTTTTGCGTTCGCGTGCTTGCTATCGCTTCTGCTGACAGGAAAACCGAAGCCAACCCGGCGGTGAATTGCCGCCGTGTCAGCCTGTGGTCACGATGTGGGTGAAGAGCGTCGGACACGATCCTACCAGCTGTACTTGAGAGTAGCGTAGACGGTGCGACCCTCGCCCCAGTAGCATCCCGTGGCTGCAATGCAGGTTGAGACATATTTGCGGTCTAACAGGTTGCTCACATTGAGCGACGCTTTCAGACCTTCCAATTTCGGGTCTGCCTTGCCGAAATCGTAGCGGACGGCGGCATCGAAGACCGTATAAGAGGGGATGTCGAACTTGTTGGCATTGTCGCCAAAGGTCTGACCGGTATAACGCGCGCCACCGCCGAAGCTGAGGCCATCCCAGATGGTTGATGTCTGCAGTGTGTAGTCCAGCCAAAGCGACGCCTGCTGGCGGGGGACAAAGGCAAAGCGATTTCCCTCGTTGCTGGTGTCGGCGACAATCTCGCTGTCGGTGTATGCGTAAGATGCCAAGACGGAGAACGCGTCTGTAAGCTCCGCTTTGCCTTCAAGCTCGACGCCGCGCATTCTGACCTGACCCGTCTGGATGCTTCTGTTCGTATTATTAGGATCTGGGGTTAGAACATTGTCTTGTGTCAGATTGTAAGCGGAAAGAGTAACAAAGCTGTTGCTTCCGTCAGGCTGATATTTGACACCGACCTCGAACTGCTCACCGGTGGTCGGCTTGAAGACGTTGCCACTAGCATCAGTCCCCGCCGGACTAAACGATGTTGAGTAACCAGCATATGGAGAGAGACCGTTGTCAAAATTATAGACGACGCCGGCACGCCAAGTAAACTTGCCATCTCTCTGGTCGAGCTGGCGGCCAGTACTTGACCGGGTCAATGTATCGGTATTTGCCCAATCGTAACGGCCACCGAGAGAGAACACATAATTGTTCCACTCCATTTGATCCTGAGCATAGAGACCAATTTGGCTACGGTTCTGATCGATCCGGGTTGCGATCGGCGGGCGCGCGATCGGGGTCGCACCGTAGACCGGATCAAGACCATTGAACGGAGTGAATATTGGAGAAAGCGCCGACTCTTCGTACCGGCTGCTCTCGTAGGAATAGTCGAGGCCGAACAATGCGGTATGAGCAACGTCGCCCGTTTGGAACTTTCCGATGGCTTGATTGTCCACGGTAACCGCCCGAGCGCTCTCGGGAAAGGCCCAAGCGTAGCGATAGAAGGCGGTCG
Organism: Agrobacterium rosae; assembly: GCF_002915175.1. GTDB lineage: Bacteria > Pseudomonadota > Alphaproteobacteria > Rhizobiales > Rhizobiaceae > Agrobacterium > Agrobacterium rosae. Next base: position 46,828 of record NZ_NXEJ01000003.1, read on the forward strand.
GGTCGCAGACCGTCGGGCAATAGGGCTGAACACGCTGCGTATCTGTGCCGATATAGGAGTAGCGAAGGTTCTGTCTGATTGTCCAGGTGTCATCGACCTCATGTTCGAACTCGTAACCCACAGATGCCTGATCGCTCTTGTAGTGGTCGTAGCCGGGTTCGCCTGGAAACGCACTGCGCGGCAGTTCTGGATATATGCCGGTATAAAGTGTGCCATTCGCGGGAAGCGCCGGCGCTCCCCCGCCGCCGGGAGAGTCAATATGCTGATAGCTCCCGTAGAACGTCAGCGATGTTCCCTCATCCGGCTTGAAGGTGAATGAAGGCGCAATGTATCCCTTCTTCTCGCGCACATAGTCATATTGGGTATCGGTTAACCGGCCGACGCCGACGATGCGATAGAGAAAACTGTCATCGTCACCAGCACCGCCGCCGAGATCGAACGCTGTCTGTAGACGCTTATCGGTGCCGAACTGCATCTCCACTTCATTGAGAGCGGTTGCGCTTGGCCTTTTTGATACCATATTGATCAGACCACCGGGATCGCCTTGGCCGTAAAGGACCGATGCTGGACCCTTGAGGACTTCGGCGCGCTCGAGGCTGAATGGCTCGACGCGTGGCTGGGCATAGCCGCGAGATCCAAACGGCAGGCGCAGGCCATCCAAATATCGGCTCGGGCGAAACCCACGTATCGTAAACCAGTCATAGCGGGAATCGTCGCCATATTGGCTGATGACGCCTGGCGTGTAGCGAAGCGCCTGGGTCAGCGTGGCCGAACCTTGAGCAGCGATCTGGTCTTTCGTTACAACATTGACAGCCTGTGGAGTGTTTTTAAGTGAGGTGCCGGTCTTGGTCGCTGTGGCACTTTGTGTAGCGATAAACCCGTCTACAGGCCCACGAGCGTTCTCGCCCTGCACAACGATCGGCTCAAGGATTGTCTCGCCAGTCGCACTGCCGCTTGACGGAGAGTTTTGCGGGTTGACCAGAAGGACCGTATTTGCGGTCGTAAATCGGTAGGTCAGGCCCGTGCCCGCGAGAAGGCGTCTCAGCGCGCCCTCGGCCGAGAGATTTCCCGCTGTACCAACGCTGCGCAGATTCGCCGGCAGAGGGCCGTCAAAAGCGACATCGATACCGGTCACCGATGAGAAGCGCACCAGCGCAGCCGACAGAGGCTGACCGGAGATCGCAAACTCGTAGCTCTTGGCAGTCTGAGCACCTGCTCCCGTTGACACGACGACTGCGGTGAAACTGGCGCAGGCCGCCAGCAACATGATACGGTACAGCCTGATGCAAACGCCGCCGACTTGGTTTTTCTGTGTCACTCGTTTTGCCCCCTGCAAACGGACCAATACCCGAGCATTTTCGGGCTTCTAAACAGGGGACGCTTCAGCTTCGAAAAAACCTTGGTCGATTTTCCATTTTTTTATTGCGGATAGATCAACGTCAGCAAAGGTGAGTAGCTCGCAATGCGGATAGGCAGGCCGTTCTCCAGACTTTCCAATATTCGCCCAGCCCTGCGCACGTCCACGATGATACTGATCGGTCGACGGGCCAGAGCCCTGTCCATGACAATCATCTTGCCGTACCGCCACTTTGAAAGGGTAGCAACGACGTCCTCGAATGGAGCCGAGATGAAAACGAGCTTTCCGCCTCGCCACGAAAGTTTCGTTTCAATATCCATCTGTGATGGTGCTGACAGTTTGTCATTCGCGAAGAGCACGGACTGGCCCTCCCGGACTACCCGCTCCTGGCTCGACGAAGAGACCTTTACCGTGTGTTCTGCAACAGCGACGACGATACCTTCCTCATGTATGCCCACAGAAAACTGAGTGCCAAGCGCCGTAGCTCTAAGGTCCCTACAATCAACAGAGAACGGTCGAGCAGCGTCTGAGAGGACGGTGAAAAATGCTTCGCCCTCCTGCAAAATGACTTGTCGTTGGTCCGCCGTGAAATTTAACGATATGGCGCTGCCTGTCGACAGTTCGGCAATCGATCCGTCTGGCAAGGTGAAGCGCGCGGTCTCTCCGACGCCGGTCCGATAATCTGCTTGCTGCCTGAGATATGCATTCGTGCTAAGCCCAGCGGCTGTCAGGATAACAAGCGCTCCGCCTGACTTGAGGATTTTTCGCCGTTTGAGAGAGGTAGGGTCGGATACCTCTGGCAAGGCCGATGCTCCAAGCCACAAGCGTTCCAACTCGGCATAGGCCTTCGCATGGGCCGGGCTTTGTTCGAGCCAAACCCTAAAATTGGCACGGTCGATTGGTGTCGCGCTCTCATCGAGAAGCAGCGCGAACCACTCGGCTGCGCAACGCGAAATCTCTCGGTTATTGTCGGGACAGTGTTCCTGAAGTGAAAAATCCTGCATCCGCCGCCTCATTCTCGGTCGCCGCACGACTTCAGCGCTCGCCGTTGATCTCCACACGCAGCCGATCGAGCGCCACCACCATATGACCGAAGACCGTCTTTGGCGATATTCCGAGTCGTTCGCCGATCTCGACATATGTCAGGCCGTGAATACGCGCGAGCACAAAAACCTGCTGCGCGCGGGCAGGCATGCGTTCAAGTGCGGCCTGAACGCGGAGCAATTCCTGACGGCTGATGGTAGCTGCTTCCGCAGATGGTGCTGGATCACAAATAGATTCGAGGCCTTCGATCCCATCGACAAAGGGCGCGATCTTCCGGCGGCGTTCGTGATCAAGCGCAAGATTGCGGCCGGTAATCATGAAATAGGCTGCCAAGTCGACAACATCGCGTAACAGGCCAGGACGTTCCCAAAAGCGCAGAAAAGTATCCTGAAGGAGGTCGGCAGTGGTGGCCGGGCAGTGGACGCGGCGATAGATGACGCGCGTCAGACGAGAGCGAACGCCCATAAAGGTCTCAAGGATTTCAGGGTGTTTTGCACTTTCCATGAGAACGCTGCTAGCACTGGCGAAGCATCAAATCAAGATAAGATGAATTTCATCATCAAGTTTATGCCGACCTTTGAGGATAGTTTTTTGGTAGCATTTTATTCGAACCCTGATTTGGATCGCAGCTTGTCAGTGATCATCACACATGACGAATGCCATTGTCCCTTTTAGAAGCTTTCGCATTAACCGCTTTGCAGGCTTGACATCGGGTCTGCGGCAATCTCACATGCGCGCCTTCAGGCTGCCTAGGGAGATTTATCGAGATGCGTCACAGGCTTATCACGGCGACGAGCACCATTATTATAGCTTTGACCACGGGGGCATCCGCGGCGGATATCAGCCAGGACGGTGCCAACGACATCCGTGACAATCTCAATCAACTGCTGCCCAAGGATCTCGCCAAGAGTGCCCCTGTTACGGTCACACCGGCCGGGTCGCGCTACGAGATCGTCTATGACTTTGCCAAACTGCTGGCGAAGGTTAAGAAAGAGGATTTCGACATCAAGGGCCTGACGCCCTTCAAAATGTTCGCGACACCGCAGGACAGCGGGCTCTGGGATCTCGAAGGCAAAAATAACCTCAATGTTACCGGCCATTTCACCGGTCCTGACAAGACGCGCTCGGACTTCACCTATTCGGTTGCCGACATGGTGTTTAACTCGGTCTTCGACCCGGCAATCAGCTATTTCCGCTCCGGTGATTTCAGCGCCAAGGAACTGAAATTCACCTCGGCCACCGATACCGAAGTGGTCAATGCCAGCTTCGGCGACATGATCTACAAGTTGAACTCTGCCGAAAGCGCCACTGCCGGCCGCCTCGATTTTGCTGCCAACGGCAAGTTCAGTACCTTTGCGGAGCAGATCAGCGGCAAGGAAATGCCGCCGATCCAGATTTCGGCAGACAGCGTAGATTTTGATGCCAAGGTTAATGGCGTTGCAGCCAAGGACTTGAAGGAAATGGTCCTGTTCGTGCTCGATCACGTCGAGCAGGAGCATCTTACCAAGGATAGCGAGACCAAGTTCAAGGGCATGCTCGACAATGCATTTCCGCTGCTGAGCTCGCTCGAGGAAACCATCAGGCTGAACAACTTCGGCGTCACCAGCGCTGTCGGCAGCGGTGGTGCCAAGTCCTTCGGCTATCACTTCACGGTCGATGGGCCGAGCAACGCAACGCGCATCGGCGTGGCTATGGATGCCGTCGACGTGACGCTCGACAGCGTGCTGGTTCCTGCCGGTTACACCGCCTTCCTGCCGCAGGCGCTCGATATCCAGTTCGGCGTCCCAGGCATGAATTTCGCAGCCCTCGGCGACGAGTTCATGAAGGTGGATTTCACCGAGTCGACCGGCGACAGCGAGACGGCGGGGCAACAGGCTGCCGAAAAGCTCTTCCCGGGCGGTATCCTGAAGGTTGATTTTCCGAAGGTCAGCGCCAAGTCTAGCGTCTATGACGTCGAGGTATCCGGGGAGATGGAAGGCCTCGTCAGCACGCAGACGGACTACAAGGTCAACGCATCGATCGTGGCGCGCGATTACGACAAGACGATTGCGGCCGTGCAGGAACTGGCAAAGACCAACCCGGATATGACCCAGGTGTCGTTCGGACTGATGATGATCAAGGGCTTTGCCAAGGCCGATCCGGATGGCGCGCAGCGCTGGGACGTGGCAGTTGCCAGCGACGGCTCAGTCAGCGTCAACGGCCAGCAGATTAAGGGGCCGGACGAACCTGCCACTGATGAGGCGGCTCCCTCGGATGAGTCAGCACCTTCCGACGATACCAAGCCCTGATTGACCAAGGCCCGCTTTGAAAGCGGGCCTTGGAAGCGTCGCTGGCAAGTTCGGCCGGGACGATATCCCGTCATCCAGCTGTGCTCCAAAGTAAGGATCGCCGACAAATGGCATCTGGAAGAGACGGTCGTCGCGGTCAAGATGCGGTTTCTGCCGCACACCAGTTGCACCAGCTATAAGTCCTGTGCACGCGTGGCACCTTGATTCTCGGGCAATGTAGCTATGCGTTATCTCGGTCCGCAACAGTTGTGAGGCAAGCTTTCGGCATTGCTACGTCCACTGTCATGAAAGGTTCATTCCAGAGTCCTACCAAAATGGAAACGCATCTGGAGCAAGCCAATGGTCGATCTCAGCGCAGGAAAGCTACGAACCGAACCGGTTCCCCACCCCCTCGAAAATTCCGGTGCGGGGAAATGGTTCATCCCCGTCCTCGCGATCGTCATCCTCGGTGGGCTTGCGTATGTGGGCTATGCGCTCGCTCAAGACCTCACCACCGCTGCTGCGGTTCCGTGGCTTCTCCTTGGGCTCGCGCTTTTGATCGCGCTGGGCTTCGAATTCGTGAATGGCTTTCATGATACGGCCAATGCAGTTGCCACTGTGATCTATACGCGCTCGATGCCGGCGGAGTTCGCGGTGATCTGGTCGGGCATTTTCAATTTCCTTGGGGTTCTAACATCAAGCGGCGCGGTCGCTTTCGGCATTCTGGCACTCCTGCCAGTCGAGCTTATCTTGCAGGTTGGCTCAGGATCCGGGCTTGCTATGGTGTTTGCATTGTTGAGCGCTGCGATCATCTGGAACCTCGGCACCTGGTATCTTGGCTTGCCGTCGTCCAGCTCGCATACGCTGATTGGTTCCATTATCGGCGTCGGTCTCGCCAATCAATTCCTGGCCCCGGCAGGCACCGCAACGAGCGGCGTCGACTGGTCGCAAGCCAGCAATATCGGACTGTCGCTGCTTCTGTCACCGCTCATCGGCTTTGGTTTTGCTGCCCTGCTTCTCCTGGCGATGAAGGTGTTTGTGCGCAACCAGGCCCTTTATCAGGAGCCGAAATCCAGCGCCCCACCGCCGCTCTGGATCCGCGGACTGCTGATATTCACTTGCACCGGCGTCAGCTTCGCCCATGGCTCCAACGACGGCCAAAAGGGGATGGGGCTGATTATGCTTATCCTCATCGGCCTGGTCCCGACCGCATTTGCGCTGAACCGGACCCCGGATGTGAATTACCTCGAGGCGTACAAAGCCGCATCGGCACAAGTCGAAACGGCTCTTGGAAAATATGTGAAGCCGGGAGTGACCGTCACGGATGCCAAGGCAGCTGTTGGCGACGCAGTCCGTACAAAAACCTGGAGCGATCAGACCACACCGGCTTTGCAACAGTTCATTCATCAGACGAGCGGCGAAGTCGCAGCCTTTCCGACCCTTGAGGCTGTCCCGAATGAGATGGTTGGCAACGTCCGCAATGACATTTACCTGATCGGCGAAGCGCTGAAGCTGATCGACAAGAAGAAACTCTTGGCCATGGAGGAGGCGGATCTCGCAGCAGTGACCTCCTATCATATGGCCGTCGACAACGCGACGAAGTTCATCCCGACTTGGGTCAAGGTCGCAGTCGCCTTGGCGCTTGGCCTTGGCACGATGATCGGCTGGCGGCGCATCGTTGTAACCGTGGGCGAAAAGATCGGTAAGACCCATCTGACCTACGGGCAGGGGGCGGCCGCGGAAGTCGTCGCCATGGTCACCATTGGTGCCGCCGACCATTTTGGACTGCCGGTGTCCACAACGCATGTGCTTTCATCCGGCGTAGCGGGCACCATGGCGGCCAACGGTTCGGGTTTGCAATTGTCGACCGTTCGCAACATGATGGTCGCGTGGGTGCTGACGCTTCCGGCCTCGATCGCTATTGCCTTCGTGCTTTACGTCATCTTGCGGCAGATTTTCTGAGGGCGAAGGAGATGCCGGATATCAACCGATCGGGCATCTCGCTTTGACGAGCATTCATCCATGCGAAGGGCGTCAGTCTTCGAAAAATAGGCGATACCCGAGTGTGTGCCGGCCACTGGCCCGTCCTTTCCCGGAATGATCCACTCGACGTCGTCCGTGACCAACCCCGACGGAGCCCACTGATAGCGCTCGTGATCAGAAGGTAACCATATCGCGTCCGCTCGACGCGTAATCAGCTCTATCCCAAGATCATCAGTCGGATTACGTATGCGACGACGGAGAGAATGAGCACGCTTTTCAGCCAGATGCCAACGAACCACAACAGCCGTCTGGAAAGAGATGTTGGCATCAGTGATATCCCTCTTCCGGATCGATCTTGCCGCGAAAGACCCAGTAGGCATAGCCTGTGTAGGTAAGGATTATGGGTATCAGCACACTTGCACCCACCAGCAGGAATGCCAGAGAGCTATCCGGTGCTGCCGCTTCCCAGATCGTCAGAGCTCCCGGCACGATATAGGGATAAAAGCTGACGCCCAGACCAGCGAAGCAGATGACGAAGATGCCAAGCGCTGCCAGAAAAGGCTGCAGGTGCTTGTCTTGCTTCAAGCCCTGCCAGAGCGCTGCTGCACATAATGCGACAAGCAGTGGTACGAAGGCTGAGAAAAATGCTGTGGGCCAGCCGAACCAGCGGTCGAAATAAACCCGGTTTATAAAGGGCGTCCAGAGACTGACCACTCCGATGAGGGCAAGGGTCCCCGCAGCAGTCCCCATGGCAATCTTGCGTGCCTTCGCTTGCAACTCGCCGATCGTCTTCAGGTTGAGCCAAGTTGCACCCAGCAATGCGTAACCCACGACAACGGCCAGTCCGGTTGTGATGCTGAACGGCGTCAGCCAATCCCACCATCCGCCGGAATAGGCGCGGTTGGTAATCTGGATGCCCTGCACCAACGCTCCAAGTGCGATGCCCTGCATCATGGCGGCGATTGTCGAGCCGATGCAGAAGCCCCAATCCCACCAGATGCTACCGCGCGTCGTTCGCCAGCGAAACTCGAACGCAACGCCACGAAAGATCAGCCCTAGCAACATGAGGATGATAGGCATGTAAAGGGCAGGCAGAACCGTGGCATAGGCAACGGGAAAGACAGCCATCAACCCGCCACCGCCCAGCACCAGCCATGTTTCGTTTCCATCCCACACCGGAGCGATGGAATTCGTCATAACGTCCCGGTCATGTCTTTTCGGGAAGAATGGGAACAGAATGCCGATGCCGAGATCGAAGCCATCGAGGATGACGTAGGCCAGCACGGCGAAGGCGATGATGGCAGCCCAGATAAACGCGAGATCAAACATTATGATGGCCTCCCGAAAGGTTCTGAGTGGGGCCGGGCGTTATCCCCGCGGTGCGGGTTGGGGCGTGATCCAGCTCATGATCCTCATCAAGCACGGGTGTGCGTCGCATCAGCCGAAGCAGGTAAAACACGCCTGCGCCGAACACGAGGAAGTAGACGATGATGAAAGCGATGAGCGATGCGCCGACCGCGGGTGCATCGATGGGAGACAGGCTGTCCGATGTTCGCAATAGACCGTAGACCGTATAGGGCTGGCGGCCCACTTCGGTCGTGTACCAACCCGCAAGCACGGCCACAAATCCCGATGGTCCCATCATTAATGAGGCTCTATGAAGCAGACGATTGTCATAGAGACAGTCTCTCCACCGCGCCCACAACGACCAAACGCCAACAAGCAGCATCAGCACGCCAAGCCCGACCATGACTCGGAAGGTGATGAACGGGATCAGCGCTTTGGGACGGTCGTTTTTATTCCATTCTTTCAGTCCTTTGATCTCACCGTCCAGCGAATGGGTGAGAATCAATGAACCAAGCCTAGGTATCTTTACTGCATATTTCGTCACTTCGGCTTCATCATCGGGAATTCCGAAGAGAATGAGTGGCGCACCGCGGTGTGTTTCGTAATGACCTTCCATCGCGGCAATTTTTGCTGGCTGATGTTCCAGCGTGTTGATGCCGTGCAGATCGCCGACAAATATCTGGATAGGGGTGGCGAGAGCCGCCATCCACATGGCCATGGAAAACATGACCTGCGCCTGCCGATTGCTCTTGTCTCGCAACAGGTGATAGGCACCGACAGCACCAACGCCAAAAGCCGTGGTCAGGAATGCGGCCAGCACGGTGTGAACGAGGCGATAGGGAAAGGACGGATTGAAGATGATCTTCCACCAGTCCGCAGGCAGAAACTGCCCGTTTTCACCAATGGTGAAACCCTGCGGTGTCTGCATCCAGCTGTTGGCAGACAATATCCAGGTGGCGGAAATGAGGGTACCGACAGCCACCATGGCAACGGCAAACATATGCAGGCTATCGCCCACGCGTTTGCGCCCGAACAAAGCGATGCCCAGAAATCCAGCCTCAAGGAAAAACGCGGTCAGAACCTCATAGCCCATGAGCGGGCCTATCACCGGCCCGACCTTGTCGGAAAATACCGCCCAATTCGTGCCGAACTGATAGCTCATCACGATACCGGAGACGACACCCATGCCGAAGGTGATGGCAAAGATCGGTTTCCAGTATTCGAAGAGCTTCAGATAGACCGGGTCACGTTTCCACAGCCATAGCGCATTCAGCACCGCAAGATAGCTGGCGGTGCCGATTGAGAAGGCCGGGAAGATAAAGTGGAAGGATACTGTAAACGCAAACTGTATGCGTGCCAAAAGCTCCGCACTGAAACCATCAAACAATTTGACCTCCATCAAGGCACGAGATTGCTTGTCTTTCTATTCCTGTTTGTGCTGGACGGCTGCGTGCCAAATTACCGCGTGCCAAAACATCACACGCGGCATTGTGACGCTTTCACATCTCCTCCCAACTGGCAACAGATTAAAGCACACGGCCCGCTGCTCAATGGAGAGCAGCGGGCCGTGGCGTTGAAGGTCTGGGAGAATGGACCTTCAGAGATTGGCGAGCAGGTCGTTGATCCGCGATTCCATATCGGCAAGCGCCGCGTCGACGTCCTTCTGGCCGATGATCGCGGCGTTCATTTCCTCGCCGACAATATCCTGGATCGCAAACTGGCGCTGGACCGTAGGCGGCAGCGGCGTACCCAGCGTTGCGATGGCCGACACCGTGTCGCGATGCGGCAGGGCCTTGAATGCTGCGCTGTCCAGAACGGCCTTCACCGAGGGCAGATGGCCGGTGCGCGCCCATTCGAAGTCGTTGTCGGCGAAGAATTTCAGGAACTTGCCAATGGCGGCAGTTTGCTCCTCGCTCCGGTCCTTCTGGGAAATGCCCCAGGCATGGCCGTCGGCATATTGCGCCTTCTTGCCGGAGAAGAGCTGTGGGTAGGGGTATACGGCATAGCCGCCCTTGTTCAGCGCGGTGCCCTTCGTTTCCGAGGAGGCATTGTAATCGCCGATAACCCAGGTGCCGTTTAGCTGCACGCCGCCTTCGCCGGCCAGAAATGCGTTGATTGCACCCGCATAGTCCATGTCCTTGGTGGTATCGTTGTTATCGTAAAGCGCCTTGTAGAGTTCAAGGACCTTCTTGGCCTCGGGCGTTTGCAGCTTGACCTTGGTCGGATCGGCGAAGAAATCAGAATCCTGCTGGAAGAGGTAGGTGTAGAAATTCCTTGCAAACAACGCCTTTTCATTGGCGAGGTTCTGGATCATGTATGGCTTGCCGGTCTTTTCCCGGAACTGCTTGGCCTGCGCCAGAAGCTCTTCGACGCTTGTCGGAAGCTCCGGCGTGCCATCTGCATTGACGAGACCTGCCATTTTGAAGAGATCCATGTTGATGTGAAACAACATGGTCCAGTTATCAATCGGAAGGCCATATATCTTGCCTTCCTTTGTCACACCGCCACGTGCCGCGTCTGTGAAGAGGTCTGGCGTAATGCCGTTCTTCGAGAGCAACTCGTCAAGCGGAAGCAGCAATCCCTTGGACTGGTAGTCGGAGATCGCCGAGTGATGGATCGAGACGATATCAGGCGGATCACCGGCAGCGAACTGCGCGGTCAACTGGTCATAGCCCGGCCATTCAACCGTGGTGACCGAAATGTGGATGTCGGGATTGTCGGCGTTGAACTTGTTGATGATCGAGGTGATGATCCCGCATTCGCCCACGGCTTTGGTAACATCTGTATTGGTGCCGAAGTCTGCATCGCAGGCACCAAAAAAGCGCTGCAAGGTCAGTTCCGTGGCTGCGGAGGCGGGACTTGCCCCCATCAGCGCAACGACGGATGCCGCCGCCAGGAACGATCGTCTAAGTACCTGCATCATGATAGTCTCCTCCGTTCATGATCGGTTGTTTGATCCAGCGTTCAATGACGCCGGCTCGTTCGAAGAGTTTGGGTTCAACGCACCGCGGCACCCGAGACAGCTGTGACGATGTATTTCTGGAAGAAGAGATACAGGATGAGGATCGGCGCGCCCGCAAAGACCGCCTGCGACATCAGGAAGCCCAGGCCTTCCGACTGCGCGAAATTGGTCTGTGTCGAGGCGATGCCGACCGTCAGCGTGTACATTTCCTTCTTGGTGCCCGAAATCAGCGGCCAGAAGTAATCGTTCCAGGCATTGAGAAAAGTGAAAATGCCAAGCGTTGCCTGTGCTGGTAGCGTCAAAGGCAGAAGCACTTTCCAGAAGATTTTAAAGCGACTGGCATTGTCGAGCAATGCCGCCTCATCCAGCTCTTTGGGAATGGCGCGGAAATACTGCGTCATCAGGAACACGCCGAAGGGTGCCGACAGGCCGGGCAGGATGAGGCCATGGTAGCTGTTGTGGAATTTAAGCCAGCTGAAGATCTGGTGGCGCGCAATCAGCACCGCCTGTTCCGGCACGGCAAGTCCCATCAGGACGAGGACAAAGATCACGTTGCTGAAGGGAAAGTTCAACCGAGCAAAACCGTAACCGGCCAGCGAGGACAGGACCAGCGTGCCGATCGTCATGCCCCCAGCAACGATCAGGCTGTTGAGAATCCAACGGAATACTGAGGACGTTGCCAGGATGTTGATGTAGTTCTGAATGGTGTAGGGCGCATGGAACACAGCGTTCATGCTGACCATCAGTTCCTTGTTGTCTTTGATGGACAGGGCAACGACCCAGACGAGCGGTGCCATCATGATGACAGCCGTCGCGATGGTGAGCCCGAGGATCACCCGGTCGCCCCTGGTGCGGCCGACCATGCCTGAAGCGCGTTCATTGCTCATGCCGCATCTCCTTTTCGACGTGACACGAGAAACTGGATCATCGCTGCGATCAGGATGAGGACGAACAGCACTTCCGAAGCAGCCGCGCCGAGCCCGAGGTCCCATTTCGTGAAGGCTGCCTCGTAGATGTAGAGGACAAGCGGCTTGGAGATATTGTTCGGTCCGCCGTTCGTCATCAGCTTTGCCTGACCGAACAATTGGAACTGGAGCACGATCTGGACCACGACCACCAATACGAAGGTTCGCTTGATCGACGGGAAGGTGATGAAGCGGAAGGTGCGCCAGCGGCTGGCATTGTCCAGCGCTGCGGCCTCGTAGATTTCGCCGGGAATCTGCTGAAGAGCGGCGAGATAGAGCATCATCGGAAGGCCGATACACCACCACACCGTGGCGATGGCAATCGCGATCATCACCAAGTCAGGGTTGGACAGAAATGCGGGGGCGGTTGCACCGAACCAGCCGTAAATCGTCGACAGCAGGCCGAAATTCGGAATGAAGACGATGCGCCAGACCAGCGTAACGATTGTGACAGACAGGACGGAAGACGCGAAGAAAACCGTGCGCAGGATCGCCGCCGTGCGTGTCTGTCGGTTGAGTGCGAGCGCAAGCAGCAGACCAATGACGGCGAGGGCCGGGACAGTCAGCGCAACGAAGTAAAACGTATTCCAGATCGACTGGATGAATATCCGGTCGTTGAAGAGGCGGATATAGTTCGTCATGCCGACGAAGCGGCCTATCGCGAAGGCATCTGCCTTGTGCAGACTGATCCAGATGCCCCAGAACAGTGGGACGACAAGTAGCGTGACGAAGAAGAAGAGATAGGGGGCAACGAAAAGCGCATTGCGCCAGAGCGGGCCATTGACAGACTTAACGTTGCGCGGTGCGGTGGACGGGGTCTCAGCCATGGCCGCCATCCTTCGCATGATAGGCGCGACCGTCCGCATCAAAGAGATGTGCGCGGTTTCCATCTAGCGTAAGCCCGATCCGGTCGCCGATGGCAGCGCGGCTGAGGCCTATATCTTCTGCGACGATCATGCTGCCATCACCAAGCCGCGTGTAGAGCAACGTTCTGTCGCCGAGCCGTTCCAGCACCTCCACCGTTCCGCTCGTGGCTGACACCGCGTCATCGCCAGCCCGTCGTATCGCCTCTGCGCGGATTCCAAGCGTATGTTGTCCGGCTGTCAGCCCGCTGGCGGGCACCCCCGTTTGCAGGTGAGAGCCATCGGGCAGGGTGGCAACGGCAAGGCCGCCATTCTCGGAAATCTGAACCGGCATGAAATTCATTGTGGGCGAGCCGACGAAGGTTGCGACGAAGCGGCTGGCCGGACGTAGATAGATGTCCATCGGCGTGCCGATCTGCTCGATTTTGCGGTTGTTCATGACCACCACCCGGTCTGCGAGCGTCATGGCTTCGATCTGGTCATGGGTGACGAAAATCATGGTCGACTTGACACGGTTGCGAAGCTGGGCAAGCTCGACGCGGGTCCTGACACGCAGAGCGGCATCAAGATTGGAGAGGGGTTCGTCGAACAGGAACGCTTTCGGCTCCTTGACGATAGCGCGCCCTATTGCGACGCGCTGGCGCTGGCCTCCGGAAAGCTGGCCGGGTTTGCGTTCCAGCAGATGGCCGATTTCCAGCATCCGGGCCGCTTCGGCGACACGGGTCGACACGGTTTCTGGGGGAACGCCGATGTTGCGAAGACCGAAGGCCATGTTGTCAGCGACAGTCATATGCGGATAGAGCGCGTAGGACTGGAAAACCATGGCGATATCGCGCTTGCCGGGTGGTAGCGTGTCGATGCGCTGGCCGTTGATTGAGATCGTGCCCTCGTCAACACTTTCGAGGCCAGCGATCATGCGCAGCAAGGTGGACTTTCCGCATCCCGACGGTCCGAGAAAGACCATGAACTCATTGGATTTGACGGAGAGAGACAGGTTCTCCAGAACTGTCATCGCGCCGTATCGCTTTGTCACGCTGTCTATTTCGATCTGCGCAGTCATGCCAGTCTCCACCCTGCCATCAAAGCCATGTCGTTGCGTTCCCTCGTTACCGAGATGAATGCCGTGTCCGTATTTCGGGTTTCCATCTTGTCCTCCCCCGTGCCTGCGCGCTTTCCGGCCCGCCCGCCCGTCATTCCCTCATCTGTTCGCCGGACGCCCCCTCCACAGTGGCATCTGGCGCATTCGTCTCCCCGCTCAATCAGGCCGAAAGGCGGATCATCCGGTAACTCAGCGGTGCAATCGAGACGGTGAGCCGTCCCTGGTCGAGTGTGGCTCCATCTCCTTTTACGGGCACGACGTTCTCGGGCTTTTCTGCCGTGTTCGTGATGTTGATATTGGGATGGCCAATCACCTGATCGTCTGCAATCGAAAGAGCACCGAATTCCAGCAGTTGAACATCGAGCTCCAGCGCGTCGGTAAGGTGTCGATTGACGATAAAAAACGTCACATTGCCCTTTGCGTCGTCGTGAACGGCCGAAACGTCGAGATAAGGCACGGCTCCAACGTCATCGGCTGTGTAAGTCGGGCTATCGACCATCAGCTTCAGCGCCGTTCCGCGTCCGTAAACCGATGCATAGTAATAGGGATAGAAAATCGTCTGGCGCCAGGCTGGACCGCCCGGAACCGTCATAATCGGCGCAATCACGTTGACGAGTTGGGCAAGGCAGGCGATCCGCACCACGTCAGATCGATTAATGAACGTGTTGAGAATGCAGCCGACCTGCAGCACATCTTCGAAATTATAGTCGTCTTCCAGAAGTGCAGGCGCTTCCGGCCAGCCATTGCTGCCGCCGAGAATTGCGCGGTCCTTCTCCTTGGAGTGATACCAGACGTTCCACTCGTCGAAGGAGATGTAAACATCCTTCTCCGATCGCTTTTTCGATTTCACATAGGCGATGACCCCGGCAACGGTGCCGATATAGGCGTCTAGCTCAAGGCTGCGGGCAAGGTAGTTTGCCGTATCCTTGGCGCGGTTCTCGAAATACATATGCAGCGATATGTAGTCCACCTCGTCGTAGGTGTGTTCGAGAACCGTTGCTTCCCACTGCGGATAGGTTGGCATGTGGGCGTTCGAGGATCCGCAAACGACCAGCTCAAGGCGGCTGTCGAAAGCGCGCATTGCCTTGGCCGTCTCATGGGCGAGCCGGCCATATTCGTCCGCCGTCTTGTGGCCGATCTGCCAGGGGCCATCCATCTCGTTGCCAAGGCACCAAAGACGCACGTCGAAGGGAGCCTCGCGGCCATTGGCGCGGCGCTTGTCACTCCAGGTGCTGCCGCCTTCGTGATTGGCATATTCAAGAAAGTTGCGTGCCTCGTCGAGACCGCGCGAGCCGAGGTTGACGGCCAGCATCATCTCTGTGCCAACGGAGGTGCACCAGTCGGCAAATTCATGAATACCGACCTGATTGCTTTCCGAGGTGTGCCAGGCAAGGTCGAGCCTGACAGGACGGTCTTTCTTCGGGCCGATACCGTCTTCCCAGTTGTAGGCTGACACAAAATTTCCGCCTGGATAGCGTACGATCGGAACCTCCAATTCCCTTACGAGGTCGATGACGTCCTTGCGCATGCCATTTTCGTCGGCAGTCGGATGGTCCGGCTCATAGATCCCGGTATAGACCGCCCGGCCGAGATGCTCGATGAACGATCCATAGAGCCGCGGATCAATCTCCGCGATCTTGAACTTGCGGTGGGCGATAACCGACGCCTTCATGTTGTTCTCCATTATATCCGTATTCATGATATATATCACAATTTAAGATAAATAGAGCCAAGAACGTTCGGGCCGTCAAGTTAAAAGTGTTGTGCGCTGCACACGTGTATGGACCTAGCGTGTCCGAAGTCGCAGCAGGATGTCTTGATCGTAATTGCCAAAACCCCGACCGAAAATATTGATTCCGCCCGGATGCTTTGCGTCTTCCCTCACGCCAATACGCAGGCGAATGGAGTGGTGGGCCTCAAGTTTCAGGTCTGAAAGTCGCACGTCGGAAATCCGCAAACCATCGACATAGGAACCGTCTTCATTGACGCGGAAACTCTTCAGCTTACCGTATTGCGAGCCCTTCAATTTCCACCAGTCCGGGGTATAAACGCCTCTCTGATCGCCAAAATCCCCCGGAGAAGTCCAGGTCGCAACATCGATGCCGTTGACGGCCAGCGTGATATCAGACGGCCAGTCCGCGCTGGTGCCTGGAACCTCCGAACTCAGTTCCAAAGCGAATTCGATCTCCCGGATCCGTGCGTTGGCAAGCCTTGCATTGTTGGGAAATTGATACTCGACATAGCCTCTTGTGAACCAGATTAGTGCGGTTTTCATGCGGTCCGGGTCGAGGAAGGTGCTCGGCACGTCGAGCAATCCGATGATGCCATCAACCGAGCACAGACCGCATGGCGCGGATACCTCGAAGCCGGTATAGAGCCCCAACGGCATCGACACTTCGATGGCGTTCTGTTCGGTCTCTTTGATATTGTCCTTCAGAACGATCAGGACCTCGTCATAAACACACTCGCAAATCTTCTGGCTTCCCTTGCGCGCCTTGATTGTTTCCGTGCGGATCAATCCGGCTTCCTGCAACAACTGGACGCTTGTCGAAACGCTGGATTGCGGCAGGCTGAGCACCGCGGCGATGTCGTTGACATTCATCGGCCCCTTCTGTTGAAGCAGCTTGAGCATGGAGATGCGGGTGGGTGAGGCGAGAGCCTTGAGAACCGTTTGATGCTCCTCGGGATCAACGACAAGAAAATTGCGGCTCAAGGTCATGGCTCCCGAAATAGACTGCTTTCATGTCTATATCGGATATCCTGATTTGATCAACGTCTTTCGGATAGGAAAACGCTTCCCTGTTCAGGGAAGAAGCCGTCTGTCCAACTGCTATCGCGACCAACCGGTACCCGAAGTTCGTCAGCGTCGACTTCCGCCTGTGCGCTACGGTGTGTAGTTCGTCATTGAGTTCAAGAGGGCGACAGGCGCGGGATGTTCAACTCCAAGCGGATTGACCGCGCGAAACCCAGCTTAGGAAACAATCTCAACGGAGCAGTCCGTCGACGTCGAACTCTTCCCAGCCGCCGAGCTTCGGGGGCGTATCCTTGGAGCTATCTTTCGACAACTTGGAGCGCTTCGCAGCCTCCTGCTTGAGCGACCGCGTCAGCTTTGCCTGATACGCAACTCGCTGCCTCTTTTCAGCTTTTGCTTCGGCATCTTCAACCCGCCACTCTTCCACGACTCCACGGTCGAGAAGATCCTCCACCACCTTTGGGTCAAAGACATGAAACGTAATCTGACGGGCGCGTCCGTTCAGTCTGACGGTTCTGGTACCGGCGCTCGGCAGACGCCCGTCGGCTAGCCAACGATGTCGCTCGCTGGTCTTGATGGTTAGGATGTCCTCGATTTCGCGCGGAATGACCGGTAGTGCACCGGCGTCGGTTATCACCTTCGTAGCGATGGTCGCCACGGCGTTGAATACGGTCTTTTCGCTAGCCGACATCGCCAGTGTGAGATCGACGCCTTCCAGCGAGATCGACTTTTTTGAGCTTGCAGGCAGCCTTGCCTGTATCTCTTGCAAAACACCTTTCGCACGAACCGCCGACCCCATTGTTACAGCGGCTGGCAGGGTCCATGTTCTGATCAGTTCGATGTCATCTTTTTCACGCTTCGGCATTCTGCACAGATGGTGTTTCGCCGCTTTCAAGTCAACGAACTATCTGGCTATGGTTTTACAACGCTGCGGGCGTGGCTTGATCGCCCTCACCTTCATAAAACATCTGAAGCGCGGCTTTAAACGACGAGCCACCCTGTGCGATGGCACCAAACAACGTCATGCTGGAATGAAACTTGAGGTCATCGGGAAATCCGAGAATGTCATGTGCGCTGAGATCAGGATGGCTGAGCATGGCGTGCGTACACTCCTCCAAGCGGGGTCCCAAAATAGGATGTCTCAAGTAGGCTTCGGCCTCCGAGCGTCCAGAGATCGCGTAAAAGCGCGCAGTATCCGAACGACTAAGTCCGCGAATTTGTGGGAAGATGAACCACATCCAATGCGACTGCTTACGACCGGCACGCAATTCATGCAGGGCTATGCTGTAGAGGTCATGCTGCGCTGTAACGAAGCGCGCAAGATCAAATTCCATTCGTATGCCTCCGCTTGCTAAGAATTGGGGTACCACTTCATTCCTTTTCCAACTGTGCAAACCATGCAGAGTATGGGGTATTCTTCGCCAGATGTCGGTTGAAATCCGGCGCGTCATCACACCACCATACGGGCCCGCGTTCGCCGAGGGCAACTTTGGCGGCATCCACTCTTTTGCGAGCTTCTGCCATTGCTGGCGAAGATGCCTTTGCGTCCCGAACGGCCCTCCGAGCGGCCATCAACTCGCGCACCAGTGCCGCACGCGTGATCTCATCGAGTTCGGGATTACTTCGACGCCAGAGCCGTCCCCGGACGACAAAGTAGCGACCATCGAGCGTGTTTGGATGCTTCTCGTTCATTCGAATCCAAGCGTTCCTTGCGCGGGTTCCGCATTCTGAGACGGTTTGTCTTCATGACGACGGGTCAGTTCAGTCTGTGCGCTGAATCGTACGTCTACATCCCGATCCGCGATAAGCACGTTGAGCGCTTGGGTGCTGATACGATCCCAAGATTTTCCCCGATCCGGTCCGGCAGTAACGCGCGGCAAAAGACCTGGCTCATTGCTCCATGCCAAGCAATCCTCAAGCGAGGTTTCGTTCAGCATGTCTCGCAGGTGATGAGCCGTAACATAGGCATCGGGCATCGCTCGATGGGCTGGCAATCCGATTTTGTGCACCAGCCCGACCGGCATTCTTTGATAACGCAGCATCTGGTTGGAAAACCGGGGAAGGTGTGGCCAGACACGCAAGGCGCACTTCCATGTGCAAATCCAGGGCGTTCCACCTGTAAACCGCGGCGTACAGTACCTTTGCTCGAAGGCTGCTCGATGAGCGGCCAAGGCATCGATGCGGCCGGGTGGACGAAGAACAGTTGATGCTATTTCCTTCCAGTATGGCGCGTCGGCAACTTGGCTGTCCAGGATATGATGGATGGCCATCGTGTCGGGTGAGATCGGGCGACCAGGGTTGACGAAAAGTGCACCGCGCTCATCGACGACATCCCAGTTTCCGGACTCGTCCATGATGACATCTTGCCAGCCGATCTCGCAAACGTCGTCCGGGCCGTTGCCGCCTGTTTCAAGATCGATAACGCGAATTCTGGCTCCGGACACGTCGGTGCTGCCTTCCTTTGTGCTTCTATATCCAGTAAGCGAGATTGATGCCGGATGGTTCCTGAACCTGGAAGCCTGAGGACCGGCGGAGCTCGAGCGCTTGCCGGAACGGCTTAGTCGCCAAGCATCTTCGAGAAGCGGCACCGCATCTTGCTCGGATCAAGCATGATGGCAATCAACGGACGAATCGCCTCCATTCAATTCCATGAAGCTCTCGTGCAAACCAGCAGTTATCCGACGCCAACGGCAAGCAGGTAAAAGCGTGCGCGGGAAACGGCTGGGCGGAGACATTTTGATAAAGAGTTAATCCGTTCGTCGAGAAGATTGGCAATTTCAGAGGAACCAGAAAGCGCAGTTATCCGTTGTTTTACCGATCGAACAATGCAGCTCAAAAAAGGAGAACGACAATGGGTAGCACAATGGACAAGGTTAAAGGCAAAGCCAACGAATTAGCTGGCGAAGCCCGACAGGCTGTCGGCGACGCGACCGACAACCATGAAATGGAAGCCAAAGGCGCGGCGCAAGAGGCCAAGGGTCATGCACAGCAGGCCAAGGGCGAAGCAAAAGAAAAAGTGAAAAACGTCGTCGATCGTGCATAATGGTTCCGACAACAAGAAAAGGCTCCGGACATTGTTCGGAGCCTTTTTTCTGTGGCTGAAATTTTCCTGACGCCGGGTGAATTGATGTTTGGTGCAACGACGCCAATCAACTAGGTTTGTAAATCCGGGATGTTGAGCCAGCAGGAGTAGAGCATGTTTACCCACGTCATGATCGGCAGTAACGATTTGGAGCGATCCAAAGCATTTTATGACGCAACGTTTGTCGCTCTTGGAGGACGCCCTGAAGAAACGGATGCAAGAGGCCGGTTGATCTACATACACCACGGTGGCCGCCTGATGATTACGAAGCCGATTGATGGCAAACCTGCGACCGCAGCCAATGGTGGGGCGATCGGTATTGCTGCTTCAAATCAGGATCATGGGCCATTATTGTCACATCTATAGCTGGGTCTGCGGTTTCGGCGGGCCAAGGAAATCTAACGACAACAACAATATTTGTCCGCAGACAGCACCAAACTTACCGTCCGGACCTTGCCGACGTAGTAGACTGGTCAGCCGTTATGTGGAGTATCAGTGAATAGTAAACCAATTTTCCCCAGTCTCGCCGTAAATTAAAATCCTGCCGTGGTAGCTTGCCAACCTTGACCTGATCGGTGCGCTTGCAGACCACGACTCTCGATACGGCCTGGGCAAAGGCGGAGAGACGCTCGAGAGAACGGGGCGCATATGAATACGGTGACACAATCAAAGCCGTTACGACATCATCTTTGACCTTGATGTGCTATGGCTGGCTGCAATATTCTCCGGTTGCCGTGTAGACACTGTTCGCATCGTTGCATCGAACTCGACAGCAAGGCTGGCACGCTGTGGTCAGACCGACTTACAGCTTGCGTGTGCCAAGCCACTTCACCTTTTCCGGATCACGATGATCGAAGAAGCTGCTGGTTTTCTGGTCGAGCGAGCCAACGGCTGTGACGTCTTCCTGGTCGAGCTCGAAGTCGAAGACCTGGAAGTTCTCAGCCGTCCGCTCCTTGCGCACGGACTTCGGGATAGCAACGATATTGCGCTGGATCAGCCAGCGGAGCAATCGTCGGATTGTTTGCGACGACAACCCATTACAGCCTCGAACTTTATCGGTCCTTGCGCATGAAATTTCACGATTCCATTGAGATCGATGGTCGTTAAACGCCGGAAATAACCGGGTTCGCGGTTCATTTCCTTTCAAGGATTTGACTAACACTACTTCCAACTCATGTAGTCGCCAGCAGTGCATCCGTATGGTGCTCGGTCTTGACCGAAGCGTGTTTTGAGTTGGTCGCAGCCCCAGCGGTTCAGTGGAGCGGGCATCATATTGTTGATGTCCATGCCGGGAGACTGAAACTGGGTTGGGGATGTCGTCACATACCAGAGCCAAAAGCCGAATATGCCGACGATAAGCAAAAGCGACGTTCCGACGAAAATTTGCAGGCCTTTCCAGGCCGACATCGTCTTTTTCGGCGCACCGATAACCGGCGCTTGATCGATCCCGATATGATCCGCGAAGGGCACCAGCGCCGCGGTTCGCTCGTTGTCGGTCAATGCAACACGTTGAAGGCGATCGTCCAAGAGCATGGGCAGGGCCGTGTTGCCATGTCGGACAGCCAAGCCCAGAAGTTTGCCGTTGGCTTCGCCGACGATCAAGGGCTCAGCACCTTGGGTCATGTGTGTGTAAGCGGACCGGCCCGTTTTATCGGTGGCGACCTTGTCGTTGTAGGTAACGGAGAGAGTATTTTTTTTGCGGTCGAAGGCGGTGATTTCAACCGGAATGGGCTTGAGCAAAGCAGGTCGGCGTAGCTGGCTCTTAACCCGTAAAATGCGCAGGGTAAAAAAGATCATCGCGATGCCCATACCGCCCAGTGCAACGGTGAAGAGCGCGAGCGTTATGATCCGGTTCCAGAGCTTGTCGAGGCCAAGGCTTATCGTCGCCAATTCGGGGTGGTCTGCCGAGATCACCAGTGCTGTCTCATAGTCTCCCACATGAAAATCGACAAACATGACTTCGACCTTCGTGTCATAGCTCTGGCCGTTGACATTATAGACAAGCCTAGCTTTGCAGTCGGTGAGGATCGCTTTTCGAGTCGTGCATTGACCATCTTGAATGTCACCGTCTTCCACCACAACCGGGTTCTGGCTGATCAGGAAATCGCGATAAACGCCCGGTCCTTCCCAGAAAAGCAGAAAGGCAGCCAGCGCGAGGATAATGGGCGGAGACCAGAAGTAAGCGCGAGGTATCGAAACAACATTGGCTGCCAGCGAAAACGGACGGTTGGGGAGATGAAGCGTCGGCGTCAAGTTCGTGGTCTTTCTATTTCAAATACTAACGGTGACGATGAGCCGGACCCAAGATAAGCGGATCAGAGCATCGCAGGGCTGAGACCGCCATCTTCGGCGACCTCGGTTGCCAGCCTTTTCGCCAGAGTCGCCAAAGCTGTCCGCAACGCGTTGGATGCGGACGGGACCGTGGTTGACGACGGTTGGCAAAAAAGGCACCGCTATTTCGCAGTAGACTTAACGCGCAGGCCTGATTGTCTTCTTAGGGGCAGCAATCCCGCTTTCGCGTTCCAACTTCTTGCGAGCCATCTTCCTGACGCGCCGGACGCCCTCTGCTTTTTCTCTGGCCCGTTTGACCGACGGCTTTTCGAAATGCTCACGCAACCGCATTTCGCGGAAAACGCCTTCTCGCTGCATTCTTTTCTTGAGCACGCGAAGAGCCTGCTCAACGTTGTTATCTCGGACATCTACCTTCAATTTACATTCCTTATTTTGTTAATCCTGATCGTGATGCGGTGCTTACGGTAAGAAAGCACGTCCCACTATTCGTCTGAACCGTCTTCATAGAGTGCTCGGCGCTGCAGGTCGATCTGATGTTGCACTTTTTTTAGAAACCTTGCCCCAAGGGAGCTTCTGGCGGGTACATAGCAAATCCGATCGGCGGAGACGAGTCCCTGCTAAAGAAGAAATTCTCTGATATTGAGAGCCGGGCATATCGTTACAATGACGATATGCGTAAGATCAACTGGGTGCCGGATGGCGACGTCAAATTGTGGCCGAGGACGGTTGTGCGCCAGCACGCGGCGGCAGCATCAAAGTGACGCGGCATAGAGGTGCCTAACACACCTGATCTTATCAGGTGTTTCGATAAACCGTGGTAAAATGGATTCAGTTTAGTCCGTTGAGATTGTGAGCTGCCCTGTTTGAGGAGTCACGATCATCTTTGTGGAGCGTCAGGATTCGCCGAGCATCTTCCAGATGGATGCCATGCCTTAACGCAAATTCCTGGGGCTCATATGAAATGCTTTCCCCCATTTTCTTAGCGACCGCCGATTTCGATGCCATCTTGTGTCCCCTGCGTCACCAAAAAATGGGTGACAGTGGTTCCATAACACATCTCTCGGCAAAAAGGGGGAAATCCCATCGCAGATAGGGCATCCCCCGGGGGAGTCCGTTCCAGCCATCAATGGCGATGCAAATGCGGACGGGCGTGACACCAGTTGCGCATCACACACGGGATGCCCACCTATGGGTACCGGCATACAGCTGGCAAGGAGAACCTATGTCCATAGAATGGAAGAACTCTGTGTCCGTTCGGATAGGGACCGGTCATGCTGAGATGATTAAGGGCCCGGTCGAAGCGTTCGACGCGCTGAACAATCGCTGGCCCGCAGAACATGGCCCTCTCTATGTTGAAGCCAAGAGCCAATGCAGCGATGCCGTTGCTCGCGGGTCGGCGGATGAAGGAGCTCGGAACGCCTTCATTGACGCAGCCGTTGAGGCGACGCTTTTGGCCTGATGGACGGGAATGTTTTCAGTCGACGGTCATATGAGCGATTTGATCTACTTGGGATGGTTTCGAGTGAGGTCATCCCTTGAGAGCGTCTCAACGAAGACGTCACTGTGCCGCAACCGATTTTCGCAGGATAGGTACGGCGAAGTTTATGAAAGTGCGTAGGGCTCCCCCTTCGAACCGTAGCGGCTGGAATACAAGATGCACTGGCATTGGATCGGGCTCGTATTCGGGAAGAAGGGGAACAAGAGCTCCGTGTGCGATCTGTCGCTCAACCTGATAGGAAAGCGGGCGCACGATACCCATTCCGCGTTCGGCGGCTTCGATTGCCGCGCCCGCACTGTTCAATGCAATTCGGCATGTTACGCGTAACGAACGCACACGGCGGGCTGTCGCGCTTTCCCTATAGGGCCACAGCTCCTGAGCTCCACCCTCGTTCAAGCCGATACACCAATGGTTGGCCAAATCGGCGGGACGGCTCGGCATAGAGCGTTCGGCGAGGTAGGACGGGGCGGCGCAGGTTAGTCGACGAACCTCACCTATCTTAACGGCACTCATCGACGAATCCGGCAAATCCGCAAGGCGAACGGCGATGTCCACACCTTCGCCGACAAGGTCTACTATGCGGTTCAGGAAAAGCACGCGAACCTGCACGCGAGGATGCGCTGTCAGAAAGCTTTCGACTACGGGCATCACTTTCATGCGCCCGAAGAGTTCGGGTGCGGTGATCACCACGTTGCCACTGATATCCCTGTCTTGGGTACGGGAATCAAGACGAGCAAGCTCTTCCAGAACCGATCGATACGTCGATAAATGACGCTCGCCGGCCTCTGTCATCGCAAAGCGACGAGTCGTGCGCTCAAGAAGCCGCTCACCTGTCGTGTTTTCCAACTGTGCGACAGCCCGCGTTACCGAGGCCGGAGAAAGGCCGAGTTTACGGGCAGCACCGGCAAGGGAACCGTAATCTACCACAGCAACGAAGATTGAGATCGCTTCAAGACGGTCCATCGGAGTTTCCAATTCTGCAATCAAGCTTTGCAGAAGTTTCTTATTATTCTCCAGTCTGAAATGCACTATCTTTCTGGAGAACCAAAGAAAGATCATATGATGACAGTCCGTTATGGAACTAAAAAAATCGGCGATGTTGACGTCTTCTACCGAGAGGCCGGCCCAAGTGATGCGCCGGTGATCCTGCTACTGCATGGATTTCCGACCGCCAGTCACATGTTTCGCGATTTGATGCCGCTGCTTGCCGACCGTTTTCGGCTCATTGCGCCGGACCTGCCCGGCTTCGGGCAGACGAAGGCACCGCCGCGGGGCACGTTCGACTATACGTTTGATCACCTTGCCGACATTATTGAGGGTTTCACCGAAGCTCTTTCGCTTGATCTGTATGCGCTGTACATCTTCGACTATGGTGCGCCGGTGGGATTGCGTCTGGCGATGCGCCATCCTGAGCGGGTCTCGGCCATCGTTTCGCAGAATGGCAACGCCTATGTGGATGGGTTCAGCGACCAGTGGGGACCCTGGGAAACCTATTGGCGTGAACCAAATGCAGCGAACCGGGAAGCTTGCCGTCCCTCCTTGGAACCGGACACGATCCGCAACTGGCAATATGGAACCGGGGCTGATCCGAAACTGCTGTCACCGGATGGGTATGAACTTGACATCGCCTATATGGCTCGGCCCGGTGCAGACGATATCCAACTGGATTTGATCCTAGACTATCGTAACAATGTTGCGCTTTATCCTGACTTCCAGTCTTATTTCCGCGAGCACCGCCCACCTCTGTTAGCGGTATGGGGGCGCCATGATCCGGCATTCATCCCGGCCGGGGCGGAAGCTTACCGGCGCGATCTTCCAGACGCAGAAATCCATTTCCTCGATACGGGACATTTTGCGCTGGAAACGCATGCTGCTGAGATCGCAGAGCGAATGCGCGCCTTTCTTTGAAGCCTTGACGACAAAATGGCCGATAGAGCGTTTCCTTGTTCAATGGAAACGCTCTATCGGCTCCTCAAGCCAATATTCGTAACTTCCTTCACCCGGGATATGGTCTCGCAGATCAAGTACCGCTTTTCAACGGATGATTCTATTCCCATTCGCCACCATTTTGCCGCCTTTAAAGACCCGGCGATTTTTTGGAAATGCGACGACTGCTTCGGGAACGCAAGTCGCTGCAACTGTGACGAAGTCAGCTTTCGCGCCAACGTGAACACCGTAGTTGTTTAAACGAAGAGCCTTCGCGCCTTCGCTTGTGACAATGTCGAATGCCGCTTTCAATTCACCATCTGTGTAGAAGCCGGAGCGGTAGCCGATGATTTCGGCGCGATGCAGCATATCGCCGTCGCCATATGGCCACCAGGAATCGCGGATGTTGTCGCTGCCGCTGAAAACCGTCACCCCTTCCTGCCGTAACAGTGCCACAGGTGGAAAATTATGGTTGCCGGGCGCGTTTGTCATGATCGAGACGCCGCTTCTGGCGATCGTCGCGGCAATCTTGCGGGCTTCGTACGGGGCAAGGTCGCCAAGCCCGTAGGCATGGCTGACTGCCACATGGCCCTGCATGCCGAGCGCGACTGTTCGTGCGCAAATTTCCTCAATGGTGAAAGCGCCCATGCTTCCGGCGTCATGAAGATGGATATCGATGTCTACGCCGTGTTTTTCCGCCACGCCGAAAACGACATCGAGATGGCCGTTCACATCACGGTCGAAGCTTGCGGGGTCAAGGCCGCCAACGAGGTCCGCACCCAGTTTTATTGCCTCATCCAGCAGTTCCGAAGTGCCGGGGCTTTTGAGGATTCCGCTCTGGGGAAAAGCGACCAACTGAATATCGATCAGATCCTTGTAGTCTTCACGAACCGCCAGAATGGTCTCCAGCGATTTCAGTCCGACGGAGCCATCCACCATGACGTGGCTGCGCATGTGCAGCGTTCCATTGCCGATGCAAAGATCGAGTTGGTCGCGCGCGCGTTTGTCCATCGGCGCGGCGATAGCCATGTTTTCCGCCTGGAATGCGACCCGCTCATGCACGTCGAAACCATTGGTGCAGGGGCGATGCGGCATCCATGTGTCGCCGTAGAAGCTCGTATCCAGATGAATGTGTCCTTCGACAAAACCCGGTACGAGTAAATCCCCGGCGACGTCGATTACGGAAGCGGATATCCTATCCGAACCCACAGCCTCAATCGAGGTGATCCGTCCAGCCTCCACATGAACATCGCGCAACAGGCCGTCGGCCATTTTGGCGTTGGTGAAGACAGTCTTGTCCGTACTCATGAAAATTCTCCTCATATACGTTATCGCGCGGTGCCGCACTAAAGCGGGGCCATGTGGCAAGCGACAACATCGCCGCCTTGGCGCACGCGTGAAACTGGTGCTTCCGTGCTGCAAATATCTGCTGCAAGCGGACAGCGTGGGTGGAAGGCGCAACCTTTTGGGGGATCAAGCGGGCTGGGCGGTTCGCCGCCCATCAGTGCCCGGTCACGATTGGGGGAGGCCACATCCGGGATCGTCTCGAGCAGCAACTTCGTGTAGGGGTGCTGCGGGTTAGCGAACAGGACTTCCGTATCAGCTTCCTCCACGATCCGCCCGAGATACATCACCGCAATCCGGTCTGCCATGTGGCGCACGACGGCCAGGTTGTGGCTGATAAACAGGTATGTTAGCCCAAGCTCGTCCTGAAGCTTGCGCATCAGATTGAGGATTTGCGCTTGCACCGAGACATCGAGAGCCGATGTCGGTTCATCGCAGACGAGGAATTCCGGCTCGCTGGCCAGTGCACGGGCAATCGAGATACGCTGACGCTGACCACCGGAAAACTCATGCGAATAACGCTTGCTGTCATCGGGTGAGAGGCCAACGATCTTCAGCAGATCGGCCACACGCTCGGTCACGGCCTCTGCACTGTCGCGCAGGCCGAATTCGCGGATGGGTTCGGCAATGATATCGCCGACGCGCCAGCGCGGATTGAGGCTTGCATGCGGGTCCTGGAAAATCATCTGCGCTTCCATCGGCTTGCCGTCGCTGGCCGGTGCGAAGACGATGGCTCCTTCGGTCGGGGCGTAAAGCCGCGTCACGAGCCGCGCTACCGTCGATTTCCCGCAGCCGGACTCGCCGACAAGTGCCAGGCACTTGCCCTTTTGGACGATGAAGGTGACATCCTGCACGGCATGCAGATAACGTTTCGGCTTGCGCTCGATCATCCTGTTCAGCCAGGGCGTCGAAACATCGAAGACCCGCGTTAGCTGATCGACCTCAAGGGCATTTTGGGAACTTCTCATGCAACACCTCCATCATGTAGCAGGCAGGCGACGGCACCGTGGGCCTGGGGTATCAGCGCCGGGCGGATTTTGAGACAGCGTGGACCGACGGCACGACAGCGTGGATTGAAGGCGCAGCCAGGCGGAATGGCATTCAGTCGTGGCATGGCACCGTCTATCTGGGTGAGGTGTTCGACACGCGCGCCAAGCGCTGGAATCGAGCCCATCAGGCCGCGCGTGTAAGGATGTTTCGGGCGGGAGATGACATCCTCAACAGTGCCGATCTCGATGATGCGGCCCGCATACATCACTGCGACGCGGTCAGCCGTCTCTGCGATCACCCCCATGTCGTGGGTGACTAACATGACGCCGGCACCTTGCTCCCGGCACAGCTTGCGCAGCAGGCTGGTAATCTGCGCCTGTATCGAGACATCAAGCGCCGTTGTCGGTTCATCGGCGATGATCAGTTGCGGATTTCCAGCAAGTGCTAATGCGATCACGACGCGTTGCCGCATGCCGCCGGAAAACTGGTGCGGATAATGATCGATGCGCTCGTCCGCACCGGGAATGCCCACCTGTTGCAGCAGGTGAACGCCATGAAGCCGCGCCTGCGCACGGTTCCGGTCTGAATGCAGCCGGATGGTTTCGATGAGTTGTTGACCGACGGAAAACAGGGGATTGAGCGAGGTCAGCGGGTCCTGAAATATGGCCCCGACCATGCGGCCTCGCACATTTTCCATCTCGTCATCGTTCAGATTATCCGTCCGTTTGCCGCCAATATGAATTTCGCCGGAAGCGACGCGACCTGGCGGTTCAAGAAGTCCGAGAACGGCCATGCCGGTCATCGACTTTCCTGCACCCGACTCGCCCACGACACCGAGGATCTCGCCCCGAGCAATCGTCAGGGACACATCGGACAACGCCGTCAGAACGCCACCGCGGGTTGGGAATTCGACAGAAAGACCTTTGACTTCAAGAGCAGGAGAGGCACTTGCAGAGTTCATGACGACACCTCACTCTGAAAGGAAGGATAGCTGGGCGGAAAGATGTCCTCCACCGATGGATGGTCGTAGGTGCGCTCAGGATAACGCGCGATCAGACCGTCAAATTGTTGCTGCGCCTGGCTTCGGGCAGCGACGAGATCGATTCCGGCCACTTGCCCGTCGCGCATGGAAATCCGCCCATCGACGATTGTCGCGCGGGTGACGCGACCAGTAGCGCCATAGAGAAGCGTCTGGATGGGATCGATGCTCGGCGCGATCCTCCGGTCCGCCATGTCGAATACTGCGATATCGGCCTTTGCACCTGGCGCAATGCGTCCAAGATCAGGGCGCTTCAGGGCGTCGGCTCCTGCAAGGGTCGCTGCATCGTAGAACTCCGTGGCCGATCCGGCATCAACGCGCGCTTCCGCAATCCTGTTTGCCATCATACCAACGGCCATGTTCAACACCATGTCGGGCGGGGCCGTATCGGTGCCCATGCCGATGCGAATGCCCTTCGCTTTCAGTCGGGAAAAGGATTTGAGCGACGACCCGTGCCGCGCAGACACAAGCGGACAATGGGCGACGGTGACGCCGTTTGCCGCATACCGCAGCAGATCGTCGTCGGTCGCCACTGTCGCATGCGGCGCGATCAGTCTAGAGGAGAGGAAGCCGAGACCATCAAGCCATTGCGGAGCGGTGGTGCCATGTAGGCGCTGGACGGTTTGCAATTCCATTTCGCCCTGCGCCATGTGCAAACGCACGGGCATATCCAGATCATCGGCAAGGCCAAATGTCTGTCGCAGCAGTTCCTCCGTGCAGGTTTCGACACGGTCCGGAGCGAACATGCCCGATATCAGTCCATTTCCGGCGCCGTCAACCCTTTTGGCAAAAGCCGCAGCGTCCGAAAGCTCGCTAAGTCCACGCGCCTCGTCAAACACCGGCTGCATAGCGCCCGCTTCGTCAAGGATGACGCCGCCTGTGCGATAGGCCGGGCCAAGCCAGACGCGGATGCCGAGTTCTTCTGCGGCGACGGCGGCTGCCTCGAATTCGGCGACCGTTTCGCCCCAAGCGCGATAGAAAAGCGACGCGATGGGTAGCGCCGAGGTGATGCCATTAAGAAGCAGCTGAGCGAACGCATAACGCTTCT
Organism: Agrobacterium rosae; assembly: GCF_002915175.1. Classification (GTDB taxonomy): domain Bacteria; phylum Pseudomonadota; class Alphaproteobacteria; order Rhizobiales; family Rhizobiaceae; genus Agrobacterium; species Agrobacterium rosae. Next base: position 76,686 of record NZ_NXEJ01000003.1, read on the forward strand.
GGAAGGCCAGCTCCTCTGGTGTATACATTTCATAGGCTCTTGCTGCGTAATCGGAAGGCCAGACCCGCCCCTTTTTCCAGCCGGGCTGGTTGTCCATTGCGAGCACGGTCGTATCGAGATCGGAGAGCGCATCGAGATCGACAAAACCAGGGCCGATAAGGGCGTCACCCATGTCGTAACGTGCGGCCAACTCGCCGCCAAAGCGGGACCCGACCCAGATGACGCGGTCATTCTCGATGACAACTTCACCGCCGTTGATCAGGCGTCTGCCGTCCGGCATGTCGGCAATCACGTAACGCGCGGCCAGCGCCCAGCGACCGGGCGGGCGTTTGCCGAGAGGGAGCGTGGACCAGTCAGCATTCGTCATGGTCGTGCTCTCAGGCTTGCACCGTCGCGCGCAACGATATTGCCCGCCGTGACCACGAGTTTGCGCGGCTGGTGTGTAACGATAGCTTCGCCGACGCTTTCGCCTTCGACAAGCACGACGTCACCACGACCGCCCACCTCAAGTGCATGGGCGGGACGATCCATCGCCAGAGCGCCACCGGTGGTGCAGACGTCGAGAGCCATGGCAAGCTCGTCATCGCGGCGCAGATTGTTCTTCATGCCCAGCAGCATGGCCCGTTCCAGCATGTCTCCATTGCCATAGGGTCCCCATGTGTCGCGGAAACCATCCACCCCGGCACCGAAGCGAACACCCGACGCATGCAGACGTTTCAGCGACGGGACTTCACGAGATGGGGGTGCCGTTGTGAAAATAGGGATATCCAGCTCGGCACAGGTATCGATCAGTGCTTGCGAGACGTTCCAATCCGGAAGGCCCAGGCAGAAGGCATGGCTGACCGCGACCTTGCCCTGCATACCCATGGCACGGATACGCTCGAAGATCATCTCCATGGAGAATGCACCCAGCTCTCCGCCTTCGTGGAGATGGATATCGATGCCTTTACCGTGTTTTTCGGCAATGGCGAAGATGGTATCGAGATGTCCTTTCGGATCGCGATCCATGCCGCAAGGATCGAGACCGCCAACCAGATCGGCACCCATTTCCATGGCCTTGTCCAGCAGCTCGGCGGTGCCGGGTCTGCGCATCAGTCCTGATTGCGGGAAGGCGACAATTTCAATTTCGACAACGTCCGCAAGCTGACGCCGCGTTTCCATGACGCCTTCCAGTGCGATCAAACCCTGGTCGGTGTCGATGTCGACATGGGTGCGGATCAGCGTCGTGCCATAGCCCACAGACTGCAACGATTGCCGCATGGATTGCACATGGGCGTCGAGGCCGTATTCACGCTTTACCGCGCGCTCATTGTCGATCTTGTCGATCAGCCGCGGGCCAACCGTGTTGACGTACCAGGGATATCCCAGCAGCGACTTGTCGAGATGGGTATGGGCATCGACCAGACCGGGAATGGCGATGCGTCCACCGGCATCCTCGACAGGAACGCCGTCGGCTGCCAACTTCTCGCCGATTGCAGCAATGCGTCCGTCCTTGATCAGGATATCGGCCTTTACGCCACCCATGGGTCTTGCGTTGGTAATCAGAAGATCGGTCATCAAAATGCCTCAGCGTAATTTGGGGTTAAGGGCGTCGCGCAGCCAGTCGCCGAGCACGTTGATGGACACAACGAGCAGACAGAGCTGAAGGCCCGGAAAAAGCACGATCCACCACAGACCGGAGAACAGATACTGATTGCCGATGCGGATCAGCGTTCCCAACGATGGCTGTTCCGGCGGCATGCCAACACCGAGGAAAGACAGCGTTGCCTCGATCAGGATACCAAGGCCGAAGTTCAGCGTGGCAGTCACCAGCAGGGGCGTCGTGGTGTTGGGAAGGATGTGTTTCAACATGATGCGCCATGTCGGCACGCGGATGAGCCTTGCCGCCTGCACATATTCCTTGTTGCGCTCGACCATGGTCTGCGCCCGCACGGTCCGCGCATATTGCACCCACGCAGACAGCGAGATCGCAAACACGATGACGCCGGATGCGCCTGCTTCACGCACATAGGGCGGCAGCAGCTGCCGGGCGAGTGCTGAGACGAGAATGGCGATGAGCATCGTTGGCATGGACAGCAGCACATCACCCGCGCGCATCAACAGACTGTCTACCCATTTGCCGTGGTAGCCGGCAATCAGTCCGAGCGTTGACCCAACCACCAGCGACACGGCGACGGACGCGGCACCGATGATAATGGACGCCCGCGATCCATAAAGGATGGCTGACAACAGATCGCGCCCCTGAACGTCGGTGCCGAGAATGTAGGGCCATTGTCCCTCGGCCATCCAGATCGGTGGTATCTCGGCGTTCAGCAAATCCAGAGAGGCGAGATCGTAAGGGTTCTGCACCGTGAACAACGGAGCCAGAAAAGCCGATGCGATCAGCACCAGAAGCAGGATTGCCGCGATAATGGCGGATGGATGATGGGTGAAGCTCCATCCCAGATCGGATTGTAGCAACCGTGCCAATCGCGATGGTGTTGGTTTGGTCGTTGTCTGCGTCGGTTCGATGGCGGTCATGGTGATGCTCCTGTCACGCGGCGCGCAGACGCGGGTCGATCACCGCATAGGCGATATCGACGAAGGTATTCAGCGTTACGAAGATGAAGGACACGATGCACAGATAGGCCGCCATGACGGGGATATCCACGAAGGTGACGGCCTGCATGAACAGCATTCCCATGCCTGGCCACTGGAAAACCGTTTCAGTGACGAGGGCAAACGCAATCAGGTTGCCCACCTGCATGGCGGTCAAGGTAACGACGGGCATCAGACAGTTCTTGAGTGCATGACGAAACCACAGGGCGCGCCGTCTTACGCCACGTGCACGGGCAAATTTGATGAAATCCGCCCGCAACGTTTCCAGCATTTCCGCGCGAACCAGCCTCATGACAAGGGTGATCTGAAAAAGGGACAGCGACAGGGACGGTAGGATGACAGCGGCGCGGCCTGAAGGTGTCAGCAGCCCTGTGGACCACCAGCCGATCCGCACCACATCGCCTCGCCCATAACCCGGCAACCAGCCGAGCGTAACGGAAAATATCAGGATCAGGAGAATGCCCACCAGAAAACTCGGCAGGGATACACCGATGATCGAGCTGAACTGAAGGCTTTCCGCCCACCATTTTCCTCGGCCAATGGCCGTGAAAACACCCAGCGGTATGCCGATGGCCAGCGAGAGAATGGTGGCGATGATGACCAGTTCGAAAGTGGCTGGAAATCGTTCGGCAATAAGACCCAGCACGGACTGCTGATTGCGCCAAGACAGGCCGAATTCCCCCTGCGCGGCATTGGCGACAAAGCGCACATATTGCACGAGGAAGCCGTCGTTCAGGCCGAGGCGTCCGCGCAATTCGTCGCGATCAACCTGGGTCGCGCTTTCATTGACCATCATCTCGACGGGATCTCCCAGAAAACGGAAGATAAGAAAGGCAAAGAAAGCGACCGTCAGCATCACGAGAACGGCGTTGCCGATCCGCTTGATGAGGAAAGCGAGCATGGTGAAGTGTCCTTGATCTGGCCCACATGAAGGAACGGTCCCCCGCCAAAAATCTTGGCGGGGGCTCGGATTACATCTTCACCAGCCACAAACGTGGGAGGTTATCCGAAAACAGCGGGAAATCGGCAATCTTGGCGCTTGTGGCCCAGGCCAGCGGCTGCTGGTGGAGCGGGATCATCAGCGCGTGATCCTTGGCGATCTTCAGCGATTGTGCTTCCAGTGCAAGGCGCTTGGTCGTGTCGAGCTCAACCGCCGATGCTTCCGTCACCTTGTCGAATTCCTTGTCAGACCAGCCACCCCAGTTGAAAATTCCGAATGAACCTTCCTTAGTGTGGAGAACCTGCGACGTCAGGCTGTATGCATCCAGCATGGGCAGAGTGGCCCAGCCGAGGGTGTAGACATCAACCTTTCCGGCAGACCGCTTTGGTGTCTGGACGGCCCGAGGGCCTTGGTCGAGTTTCGGCTTGAGGCCAACACGTGACCACATGGACGCAACGGCCTGGCACATCTGCTCTTCATTGACCAAGGTGTCTGCACAGTTGAATTCGAACTCGAAACCTTCAGCGCCAGCCTCCTTGAGAAGTGCTTTTGCCTTTTCCGGATCGGCCTTGATCGGCTGGTCCAGTGCCGCATCATATCCCGGTATCTGTGGTGCGACGAGGGCACCGGCATTGCGGGACTTGCCGCGCATCACGCGTTTCTGAATAAGATCGAGATCGATGGCGAGCTGCATGGCCTGGCGAACGCGCAGATCCTTCATCGGGTTGGGTGCACCCGACAGCAACTGGTCACGCTGGCTGAAACCGATCATGACGGTGCGAAGATCGGTCCCTTCGAGAAGCTTGACCTGCCCGGAGGCAGCTTCGAGCCGCGGCAAATCCTGCACCGGTGCCTGATCCGTAAAGTCGATATCGCCGGACAAAAGTGCTGCGACGCGGGTTGCGCTTGAGGCAATCGGCGTGAGCTCGATGCGGTCGATATTGTGCTGAGGCTTGTCCCACCAGCCGTCATATTTCACGAATACGGTTTTTGCATCCGGCTGGCGGCTTTCCACTTTGAAGGGGCCGGTGCCGTTTTCATTGTAGGTGGCGTAACCCTCAGTGCCGGAGCCGACATCGGTCGGTGCTTCCGCATTGTTGTCCTTCAGCCAACCCGCATCGAAGATATAGATTGTCGTCAGGTCGTTCAGCAGCAGCGGGTAATTGGCAGAGACATCGATTTCGATGGTGTGGGCATCGATGACGCGCGAGCCCTTATAGGCAGGAATGTTGCCAAGCAGCGGTGACTTCGGGTTGGTCGCACGCACAAGCGATGCCTGAACATCGTCTGCCGTGAAATCAGCTCCATTGTGGAATTTCACGCCCTCGCGGAGTTTGAAGCGCCATGTGGTAGGCGAGACGATTTCATATGAGACCGCAAGTGCAGGCTCGAGCTTCAGGTTTCGATCATACCGCATCAAGCCTTCATAGGCGTGATTGAGCACACCGAGCGCAAAACTGTCGCCGTAGGAATATGGGTCAAGCGAACTGATGTCGCGGGAAGCGCCCCATTTCAAAGTTGTCGCGGACGCGGGCATAGCGAGTGTCAGCAGTGCTGCGCCTGCCATCAAAATTCTGGATAATTGCATTTGTAGATCCCCTCGGATTGCATTCAATTTATCCGACATTTGGTCGCTAAATTGGAGTGAGTGCTGTTGAAACCCGCTGTTGCAAACGGCTTTTTCGCTCTTTTTCGCAAACTGTGGCTGAGGCTAATTCAGTATGAATACAAACGCAATAAGAAATTGCATGCAATTTAAAGGGATAGATTTTGTACAATAATTGTGCGAGACATGATCAAAATTGCATCAGACAACGAGCAGCTTATGTCGACAAATCTCAGCAGAAGTGACGCGATCTACGCCTCTCTTCGTCGTGCGATCCTTGAACAGGCCTTGAAGCCTGGCACGAAGTTGCCGGAGGACTCCATTGGCGATACCTTTAGTGTCAGTCGAACAAGCGCCCGTAACGCCTTGTTGCGGCTTGCCTCCGATGGCTTGGTGGAGATCAAGCCCAACCGTGGTGCAGCTGTTGCCATGCCGACGCTGGAAGAAGCGGAAGAGGTTTTTGCGCTGAGGCGGTGCCTTGAGCGAGAGGTCATAGGTCGCCTGTGCAAGCGTATGCCAAGAGACGGTATCGATGCGCTCATCAGTCATGTGCGCGAGGAAGAGCGCGCTCTACAGGCATCGTCCCCAAGGTCTATCCGGCTTGCAGGCGAGTTCCACATTCTTCTTGCCGAACTGACGGGCTCCAAACTGCTGATTGATTTCATCAGCCAGATCGTCTCGCGCTCATCGCTCATTCTCGCCCGTTTCGGACGTCCGCATTCTGCCGAATGCGGTATTGATGAGCATGTCCAGTTGATCGAGGCCTTGAAGAACCTCGATGCCGAGACCGCGATGCGCATTATGGATCATCACCTGCATGCCGTCGAAGACCGGGCCAAGGTGGACGAGAAGGATGATGGGCCAGATATCACCGAGATTCTCAGCCGCTATATTTCCGTATCCGATTAGGAGCACGCATGCGTCAGTCGGAAAAAACGGCGGCCCGGTCCAATAAGGGCATGGTCACAACGCCGCATCACACGGCGAGCGAGGCTGGTGCGAAGGTCTTGCGGCGTGGAGGCACGGCGATCGAAGCGGTGATTGCCGCCGGTGCAGCGCTCACCGTTCTCTATCCGCATTTTTGCGGGTTGGGCGGAGATGCAATCTGGATCGTGGCGGATGGCTCCGGTCGTCGCCAGACGATCATGGGGATCGGGCAGGCGGCCGAACATCTGCCCGCGCTTGATGCCATCTCGCAACGCGGCCCGCTATCGGCGCTGACAACAGCGGCACTTGTCGATAGTTGGGGCGAGGCGTTGCGATACTCGTCCGAGAACTGGCAGGGAACGGAGAGCCTGCCCACGCTGCTCGCGGACGCGATTGAGCTGGCGGCACAGGGTTTTCCGGTCAGCCGATCGCAAAAGCATTGGCACGCATTTCGCGCAGCCGAAATTTCCAAATGGCCGGGTTTCGAAAACCATTTCGTGACTGAGGGTATTCAGCGGCAACCGCAACTGGCTTCCGTTCTGGAGCGGATCGCTCTTTACGGCCACCGGGAATTCTACGAGGGCGAGCTTGCTCAACGCATCGCAAATGCTCTGGAGACGGCGGGTAGTCCTATCCGCCTGGGTGACTTGCAAAAGACCGCTGCACAGATGGTCGAGCCCATTTCCATGATCTATCGAGGCATCGAACTTCTCGCGCCACCACCACCATCGCAAGGCGTAACGACGCTTGGGATTATGGGCGTCCTGTCTCATTTCGACATGGCAAACGTGGACCCGTCATCCGCAGAGTTCTATCATCTCTGCGTCGAGGCGGTGAAGCAGGCCTTTCTCGACCGTGGGCAAATTGCCGATCCGGATTTTGTGGCCCAACATTGCGCAGAGTTGCTGGATACTCTCAACTTGTCCAGCAAAGCCGCAGAGATAGACCGAGAAAACGCTCTTGCCTGGCCTTCGCCCTACCAGCACGGTGATACGGTCTACCTCTCCGCAGTCGATAAAGAAGGCCGTTGCGCCAGCGTTCTACAGAGCACCTATTATGATTGGGGAAGTGGTGTCTTGCTTGGCGACACAGGCATTGTCTGGCAAAATCGTGGTGCGGCCTTCAGCGCAGATCCGATGAGCCCGAATGTTCTGGCACCCGGCAAGCGGCCATTTTACACGCTCAATCCCGGCATTGGTTTGCGGGACGGTAAACCGCACCTTCTCTATGGCACGCAAGGTGCCGATGGGCAGCCGCAGACGCTGACGTTGCTATTAAGCCGCCTCATAGACCACGGCTTCGATCCGTTGTCCGCGCTTTCCGCGCCACGGTTTCTTCTCGGACGAACCTTTTCCGACACGCGCGACAATCTGAAGATTGAAGCTTCAGTTGGCGACGAGGTTATCGAGACATTGCATGCCATGGGCCACGAAACCATCGCTATTCCTGCCCTGAGCGCGCTGGCCGGGCAGGCGGGGGTAATCCGGTTGAATGGTGACGGCTGGATGGACGGTGCGCATGATCCCCGCAGCGATGGCTGCGCCATTGGTATTTGAGGCCCGACATGCTCGCTGATCTCGTTTTTCGAAATGCGCAACTGGCAGATCAGACGGAACCGGTGGATATTGCGGCAAAGGACGGGCGCATCGTGGCGATTGGCGCAAACATCCGCTGCGATGCCGTGACGGAAGAGGATATTGAGGGCAACTTCGCCTTTCCCGGCTTTGTCGATAGCCATATCCATCTCGACAAAGCGTGCATCCTGGAGCGCTGCACGATCTGTGCTGGTACGCTGGAAGAAGCTGTGCGCGAAACTGCAAAAGCCAAGGCCGGATTTTCCGAAGAAGACGTTTTTGAGCGGGCTTGCGCCATCGTCCGGCAAGCCATTGCCCACGGCACCACGCGCATGCGCACCTTTGTGGAGATCGATCCACGCGCTGGCATGCGCTCATTTGCAGCCATAAAGCGCGTTCGTGAGCAATTTTCCTTCGCAATCGACATCCAGATTTGCGCTTTCGCACAGGAGGGGCTGACGCAGGAGCCTGAAACGGAAGAGATGCTGGACGAGGCTCTACGAACCGGTGCCGATGTGATCGGTGGCTGTCCCTACACCGACCCGCGACCGGAGGAGCATATCAGCCGCATCTTTGCGCTGGCCAGAAGGCATGATGTCGATGTGGATTTCCATCTGGATTTCAGCCTCGATCCTGCAAGAACTGATTTGCCGGCCGTTATCGACGCAACCCGTGCGAATAGCTACGGCGGGCGAGTGACGATTGGCCATGTAACCAACCTCTCCGCGCTTGATCCGGCAGCACGTTCGATGGTCGCGCGCAAAATCGCCGCCGCCGGGATTGCCGTGACGGTTTTGCCCGCGACAGATTTGTTTCTGATGGGGCGCGATCAGCAGTTCAACATCCCGCGCGGTGTTACACCGGCACATCTTTTGCTGAAAGAGGGAGTGCAGGCTGCAATCGCGACCAACAATGTTCTGAACCCCTTTACCCCATTCGGAGATGCCTCACTGGGACGGATGGCCAATCTCTATGCCAATGTTATGCAGTTTTCCCGTGATGAAGATATAGACTCGGTTTTTCAGATGGCCAGCGCGCATGCCGCGAAGATTATGAGAGCAGATTATGGATTGGCTGTGGGCGCGGTGGCAGACATCGTCGTCCTTGACGCCCCGAACCACCGCAGCGCCATACGATCCGGGGCGCAAACCCTGGCTGGCTGGAAAGCCGGACGCAAAACATTTGTCCGATCAAGGCCGCAAATATTCGAAGAAATGGCCTCCATACCCGGCATTGACTGAATGCCGGGCAATCAGATGTTTTGTTTGATGCTCAGCTCAATGCCTCAGAACGCTGCTTGGTGAGCGATGACCGTTCGCGCGGCAGATAGCTTCCATGTGGGGACGGCGCGGCGAAATGTCCGTCCTGCACGATGTTCTTGCCGCGTAATAACAGGCGCACCGGCCAGCCCCTGATATCCAGCCCCTCGTAAGGCGTATAATCCGCGCCATGGTGCAGCATCTCGTTGGTGAGGGTGACGCGCTTGTTCGGGTCCCACAAGGCGATGTCGGCATCCGCGCCAACGGCAATCGTGCCCTTGCGCGGGTAGAGGCCGTAAAGCTTGGCGTGATTGGTGGAAGTAACGGCGACGAACTGGTTGATGTCGATCCGGCCCTTCATCACACCTTCCGAAAACAGGATGGGCAGGCGGGTGGCGACGCCGGGGATGCCGTTGGGAATCCAGCGGAAATGCCGTTTGCCTTTCTCGTTCAGTTTTCCCTCTGCGTCATCGAAGCGGAATGGGCAATGGTCGGATGAAAACAGGTCGAACACGCCCTGTTCCAGCCCTTCCCAGCAGGCATCCTGGCTCGCCTTGTCACGCGGTGGCGGGGAGCAGACATATTTGGCACCTTCCATCTCGCTCTGGTCAAGATCGTCTGCGGTCAGCATCAGATATTGCGGGCAGGTTTCACCGACGATTTTCTGGCCGCGCTGACGTGCCCGGCGGATTTCTTCCATCGCCTCACGGTTGGAGACGTGAACGATGACGATGGGGACATCGACGATTTCCGCAAGCGAGAGCGCCCGGTGCGTTGCCTCGCGCTCGGCGGCAATCGGTCGTGTCGTTGCGTGATATTTCGGTTCGAATTTGCCGTCCTCCTCATGGCGACCGATGAGGTAGCGAATGGCATCCTCGTTCTCGCAATGAACCATCACGAGAGCGCCGGTGCGGCGTGCCGTATCCAGCGTGGCGAGGATTTCATCGTCGCGAAGCCGCAAGCCTTCATAGGTCATGAAGACCTTCAGTGAGGTGTAGCCATCCTCCACCAGCGCCGGAAGCTCCTGCCCCAGAACTTCGGCAGTCGGGTCGGTGATGACGAGATGGAAGGACACATCCACATGGCATTTGCCTTGCGCCTTGGCGTGATAGACCTTCAACGCCTCGCGCAGGGACTGCCCCTTCTCCTGCATGCAGAAGGCCAGAACCGTGCTGTTGCCGCCGATGGCAGCCGAGCGGGTGCCGCTGTCAAAATCATCGGCCATGACGATGCCATCGCCGGAGGGCTGGTCGAGATGGACGTGGCTGTCGATGCCGCCGGGCAGAACGAAAAGGCCGGTGGCATCGATGATCTCGTCTGCGTCGGTCAGTTCAGCGGCAAGTGCGACGATACGACCATCCTTGATGCCGACATCGCTGACGAAAGTGTCGCTTGCCGTCACCACGGTTCCGTGTCTGATCACCGTATCGAAACGCATCATTCCCTGTCCTTCCTGTCGTTCACAGCTCAGCTTGCCCTCGCAAATCCCGCATCGCCAGCCAGAATACGCTCAAGCGCTGCCGTGAAGCGATCCACCTCTTCCAGCGTGTTGTAATGCACCATGGAAACCCGCAGCATGCCGCCATGGTCGGTCAACTCGAGATATTCGGCAAGCCGACGGGAGTGGAAATCCCCAAAGCGCATGGCAATCTGTTCGCCGTCCATTGCCTTGCAGAGGTCACCCGCCTCGCGGCCATCGAAGCGGAAGGCAATCGTCGGCACGCGTGTCTCATCATGGTTGCTGGTCTGCCCAACGATCCGGCAATCGTTACGGGAGCGCAGGTAGCTTAGCAGGCGTTCGGTCAGGAGGTTCTCCTGCGCCGTGATGGCTGCAAATGCCGCCTCGATTTTCTGGCGCACCGTGCCGGTCACGCCTGCCTGCTCGCCGAGTGTCGTCAGGTAATCGACGATGCCGCAGGTGGAATAGGCCAGCTCATAGTTCGGGTTGCCCGGCTCCAGCTTGCCCGGCACTTTGTCCTTGCCGTAGAAGTAATGGTAGAGCGTATCAAGCTCGAGCAGCAGATCGTATTTGCCATACATCAGTGCATAATGCGGACCATAGGTCTTGTAGAGGCTGAAGACGTAATAATCGACGTCGAACGCCTGCACATCGACGGCGCGGTGTGGGGCATAGGCCACGGCATCGACGCAAATCTTCGCGCCGCGCGCATGCACGAAGTCGGCGATCTCTCTGACAGGATTGATCGAGCCGAGAATGTTGGAGACATGGGTGACGCAGACCATCTTGGTGCGCTCGCTCATCAGCAGTGCGAGATCGGCAAGATCGAGCGTCAGTGTTTCCTTGTTCAGCGGCCAGAATTTGAGCGTGATGCCCGCATCCTGCAAACGGTCCCAGGGGCCGATGTTGGATTCGTGGTCGCTGACGGTGACGATGATTTCATCGCCCGCAGACAATTGGCTTTGCATGGCGCGGGCAAGGTTCTGCAGCAGCGCCGTGGTGGAACTGCCGAAGATGATTTCTTCCGGTCTCGACGCGTTGACCAGATGCATGGCCGCAGTCCGTGCCTCATAAAGTGCATTGGCCGCACTTTGCGAAACCGCGTAGGAGCCGCCGATTTGCACGTTCTTTTCGATCAGAAACGTATTGATGCGCTCCAGCGCGCCTTTCAGAGTTTGCGATCCGCCGGCGTTGTCGAAGAAAGTCCAGCCGCGCGACAGGCCCGGAAACTGGCTGCGTACGTAATCGAGGTCAAGCGGTGAAGGGGTGGTCATTCCTGGTGTCTCCCGAATGGTCTTTTATTCAATGATTGAGGACGGCGCGAAGGAAGCCGCGTGTCCTTGCCTCTTGTGGATTGTCGAAAATGTCTGAAGGCGTGCCGGACTCCACCAGCCTGCCGCCATCCATGAAGATGACGCGGTCCGCCACCTGACGGGCAAAGCCCATCTCGTGGGTGACGATCACCATGGTCACACCGGTGCCCGCCAGCTTGCGCATCACATCCAGCACTTCGCCGACCATTTCAGGATCGAGCGCCGATGTCGGCTCATCGAACAGCAGAACACGCGGCTCCATGGCAAGCGCCCGGGCAATCGCCACACGCTGCTGCTGGCCGCCTGAGAGTTGGCCGGGAAATTTTTCCGCCTGCTCGGAAATGCCGACGCGGGCCAAAAGCTCTCGTGCCTTGCGTTCAGCCTCCGCTTCCGGCGTCTTTCGCACCCGCATGGGGGCAATCATAACGTTTCTGAGAACCGTCATATGCGGAAACAGATTAAACGACTGGAACACCATGCCGACTTCGGCACGCACCTTGGCTAGCGCCGGACCGGGGGCAACGCGAATGCCATCCACGGTTATGGTACTGTCAGGCGAAAAGGCTTCCAGATGGTTGATGCAGCGGATGAGCGTCGATTTGCCCGACCCGGAAGGACCGATCACGCAGACGACTTCGCCTTCTGCCACATCGAGATCGATTCCGTGCAGCACGGTGAAGGTGCCATAGGCCTTGGTCAGTCCACGGATGGAAATGAGGGGTGGTGCGGTCTTTTCCATCAGCGTTTCCCCCGGCTGAAGTGTTTCTCAAGGCGTGCCACGACGGCCACCATCGGCCAGAGCAGTGCGATATAAATGAGCGCAGCACCGATCAGCGGCGTCGGGTTTGCGTTCAGCGCCTGCGCTTGCGTGGCCTGTTTCAACAGGTCCGGCATGGCTACCACCGAGGCAAGGGCGGTGTCCTTCATGACGTTGATGCAGTTGTTGGTCAGCGGTGGAATGACGATGCGGATGGCTTGCGGCAGGATAATATCGATCATGGTGTTGCGGTTGGAGAGACCAAGCGCGGCAGATGCCTCGAATTGCCCATGCGGCACAGCCTCGATGCCTGCGCGAAAGATTTCGGCGGTATAGGCGGCGGATACCAGCGACAGCGCAGTGACCGCAGACAGGAAGGGCGACAGTCGGATGCCGACGAAGGGCAGCGCGTAATAGACGACAATCAGCAGCACCAATAGCGGGATCGACCGGAAAATGTCGATGTAACCACGGATCAGCAGTTTGAAGAAAGCCGGAGCGTAAAGACGTGCCACCGCCAGAAACAGGCCGCCTATCAGACCGCAAAGAATGCTGGTGACGCCGATCTGGATCGTGACGACCAGACCCCAAAGCAGCTGCGGCAGGCTGTTGAGGAACACGGGAACATTGAAGAAGGTATTGATGAGGTTCATGCCGGAGTGGCTCCCTTGGCAATCTGGCGGGGCGCGATTGGCCCCGCCGGATGCGGTTCAAGCCTTACTTGGCCTTCGGCATGTCGAGAACGGCAACCGTCGAGGTCGTGTCCTCCGCTTTCGCGCCGAACCATGTCTCATGCAGCTTGGCAATGAAGCCTTCGCCCTTCAGCGTGGTGATGACCTTATTGACTTCAGTGGCGAGCGGATCGCCCTTGTTGAACATGATCGAGTATTTTTCACCGGTCGGGATGCGCTCGACAACCTTCAGCTCAGGCTTGTCCTTGGCGTAATAGAGCAGAGCCGGAATGTCAGAGATATAGCCATCGATGCGACCGGCCACGAGATCGAGCATGGCTGGCTGCAAGCCTTCGAACTTGCGGATTTCGCCAAGCTTGTATTCGCCCTTATGCGCTTCGGCCCACATGTCGCCCGTCGATCCCGTATCGACGCCGACGACCTTGCCGCTCATACCCTTGAGGCCGGTGATGCCGGAAGCGGCTGTGACCGTCAAAGACTGGTCGCTATCGTAATAGGGCTGAGCGAAGGTGACGGATGTCAGGCGCTTTTCGGTGATGGTGATCGAGGAAATAGCCATATTGATGCGGCCGGACTGGACGGCGGGGAACAGGCCGTTGAACGGCGTGTTGACGAATTCCACCGACTTGCCGAGGCGCTTGGCGATTTCGTTGACGAGATCGACTTCGAAGCCGGTGACCTTGCCGCTGGCATCTTCGAATTCCCATGGAACGTTGCCGATATTGGCACCGACCGTCAGATCGGCGGCCTGAACGTTGAGCACGCCGAGTGCTGAGACCAGCCCGGCGAGAAATGTGCTTTTGATGCGCGAAACGTGAAGCATTGGAGGACCCCTTGTTTTATGTTTTGAGCCAATCTACGTTGGTCTAACTGGTCAGACCAGTCCGACCAAACAAGCACGCGCTTTTATGCTTTGCAAGATGTTACTTCAAAAATATATCGGAAGGGCCGGGGACGGCTTTCAGGGAACAGGGATCGAATGCTCAACAAAACGCTTGTGCCACAATCGGTTGCCCGCGAAATCCAGGCCATGATTCAGGCCGGACAATTGAAGGCAGGCGAAAAAATCCCCTCACAGCGTGAGTTCTCCCAGAAATTCGGCATTAGCCGCGCATCTCTTCGCGAAGCTTTGCTAACCCTGGAAACCCTCGGCCTTTTGAAAACGGAAGCCGGACGCGGGACATTCGTGGCTGCTGGTGATGGAGCGGCTGGCCAATCGGGCATGGCACCGTGGCGCTACTCCGAAAGCTATTCCGTTTTCGATGTCTTCCAGACCCGCATTCTGCTGGAGGGCGAGATCGCCCGCCTTTCCGCTGGTCGTCTGTCCCAGACACAGCTGGAGAAGATGGAAAAGGCGACCAAAACGATGGAGGATTGCTGGGCCAATCAGGATTTGCTCGCCAATGTCGATGCCGATCTGGAGTTTCATGGCATCATCGTGTCCGCCTGCTCCAACACCATGCTGAAGGCCCTATACCAGACGGTTCGGGATCAAGTCACCGAAACCCAGCGCCAGCCAATCCCGATTACGGACCCGGAAAGAATGCGGCAATCCATCGCAGAACACCGACGCATTATTTCCGCTCTAAGGGCAAACGACGGTCCGCTGGCTCGAAGCGAAATGGAAGCGCATATTCGTAACACGGCACGGTGCGCGGGCTTGCAGCCATAGGTGCCACAATCTTTAGAGTTCGATTTGTTGCCGTGAAAGCGCGTCCGCTGCTGCTCGTCATCGAAGGTCAGAATTTGCCGAAATGGTGATTTCTACCAGCAATCCACCGGATGGCGTATTGCTGGCGGTTGCGCCGCCGCCGTGCCATTCGGCGGCGCGGCGGGTGATAGCAAGCCCTAGGCCGAAGCCGGAGCGGGTGGTGACGGTGGAGCTTTGGGAGAAGGGCTGGAAGATGGTTTCGAGTTGGGATTCTGGCACGCCAAGCCCTTCGTCCTGGATGGAGAGTGACAGATTGGTGCCTCTCACCTGTGATGTGACGAGCACCGATGTTCCGGTTTCGGTATATGCTATCGCGTTGCGGATGACGTTTTCCAGCGCCCGATAGATCAGTTCGCCGTTCACTGATGCTACGAATGTCTCGACGCCCTGGTAGATGACTTTCACCTCACGGCTCTGGCCCTCAAAGCTTGCGTCTTCGACAATTTCGCGGACGAGGTCTATGACATCGAGCGTTTGCCGTTCGAAGCGTGGGGTACCGCGTTCGGAAAGTCTGGCCAGCGTCAGGATTTCGCCGACCAGTTGGTCGAGGCGCTCCACTTCGCGTCCCATTCGTTCGATCATAGCTGTCAGTCGTGCCGGGTTTTGTTGTAGGACGCCGATTGCGGCTTGTAGCCTCGATAAGGGCGAGCGAAGCTCGTGCGAGACATCGTGAAACAGTTGCTGCTGCGTTTTCTGAAGCTCCTGCAAACGTGTGGCAGTGATGTCGAGATCGTGGGCAAGCGAGGTTATTTCGTCGCGCTTGCTGCCGATTGTGTGGGCGATGCGAACGTCGAGCTGGCCATTTGCCAGCGCGCGAAGTCCGTAACGGAGCTGCTCGACTGGGCTGATGAAATAGCGCGCGAGCCAGTAGGCAGCCGCCGCGGCTGCGAGAAGGGCAGCCAGCCATGGCACGGTGCGCGGCCAAGTTTTGGAAATTACGCCCTGATCGGGACCTGCAATCTCGATGCGATAGCAACTTCCGTCGCTTACGAGATTTGTTGCGAATTCACTGCCCTGCGTTGTTGTGCAGTCGGTGGCTGGACCAACCGCATTGATGCTGACGGTGATATCCTGATCGGCTTTCTTCATCGCCGCAATCAGCGCCATTGCTGCGTCCGGCCCGCTGGATTGCAAAAGCTGCGATGTCGTCTCCATCGCAAACGCCTGTTTGCGATGACTGAGCTCTTCCTGGAAAGGCGATTGAAACAATGCGCTGATGGTAAATAGGAACGCGATGGAGCCAGCCATGGCAAGCCATACGACGGTAAAGAATTTCCAGAACAGGCGACGCATTTCTAGCCTTCCAACAATTGATAGCCACGGCCTCTTACGGCCTGTATCCAAGGTTGTTCGTCTGCCCGTGTTCCCAGTTTTTGACGGATACTGCTGATATGCACGTCGATGCGCCGGTCGAAGGCGGTCAAAGGTTTGCCGAAGGCGCGAAGAGAAATTTCCTGCTTGGAAACCAGTTGGCCGGCGGAGCGCGCAAGAACTTCAAGCAGGCTGAATTCCGTACCGGTCAGCTCCAGCGGCGTGCCGTGCCACTCGGCTGTGCGCTTGGAGGGATAAAGAACAAGATCGCCGGTTCTGATTTCTTCCACCGAACCATCGCGTTCGCTTCGGCCCGACCGGCGCAGAATGGCGCGTATGCGCGCCGCCAGTTCTCCCGGTGAGCAGGGCTTGGACACGTAATCATCGGCGCCGAGGTTGAGGCCGGAGATACGATCGACATCATCGCCACGGGCCGTCAGCATCAGGACTGGCACGTCGCTGACCTGCCGGATTTTGCGCAGAACCTCGATGCCGTTCATGCGCGGCATCATGATATCGAGAACGATGAGATCGGTTGATCGCGACAGGGCTTTGGCGACACCGATCCTGCCGTCGGCAGTGGCTTCCACGGCAAAACCTTCCTCGGTCAGATACTCACCAAGCAGATTGGTGAGTTCCGTATCGTCATCGATCAAAAGAACCTGGGTCATGGTGTAATCCATCGGGTAGATGGACGACCTTTAAGGCTTACCATCTGCGAATACAGCAGTTTTACATAACTTTACGTATTCTTGACCGACATTAACATCGCGATCCCTAAAATACGGCCTTGAGCTTTTTCAGGCAGTCCGGATCCCATGCGCATTACGGTTTTTCATTCCTTTTCAGTTTTCGCCACGGCAGTTGTGCTCACCGGCTGCACAAGCCTTGGTGAGCTGAAGCCTGCGGCCTCCGTCGTTGCGGCCCACTGGCACGCCACCTTGCCCCATGGCGGTCGCTCCAGCGATCTTCTGGCCTGGTGGGCGAGTTTCAAGGATGGCTCTCTGGATGCATTGCTGAGAATGGCAGAGCAGGACAATCCGTCCATTCAGGAAGCGGTGGCCAATATCGACAAGGCGCGGGCGACGCTCGACAGCACCAAGGCAGGCCTTTTCCCCTCACTCGGTGGCTCCGCATCCGCTTCGCGCGAAGGCAACAAGGGCGACGATCTCAATAAGCTTTCGGCGGGAACGACCAAAAGCGGCGGGCTCGATGCGTCGTGGGAACTCGATCTTTTCGGAAAAACCAAGAAACAGGTGCAGGCCGCGGCTTCGAGAGCGCAGGGCAAGGTCTGGTCGTGGCATGATGCGCGCGTATCTGTTGCCGCCGAAGTCGGTGATTATTACGTGCAGTACCGGGCCTGCCGGCAGCTGGAGCGGCTTTACAGTGACGAACTCGCCTCCCAGAAAGAAACGATCCGGGTGACGGAAAAATCCGCACAGTCGGGTTTCACCTCGACGGCCGATCTGGCGCTTGCCCGCGCCAGTGCTGCATCGTCTTCGTCAAGCCTTACCTCCCAGCGCGGGAATTGCGAAATCCTCCTCAAATCCATCGTTCAGCTGACGGGTGGTGACGAGACTGCTGTCAGAAAGCTTCTCGACCACGGGCCGATCCGCATTCCGCAACCGTCCCAGCTACGCATCGCCTCGGTTCCGGCAGAGGTCCTACGGCAACGGCCCGATATCAACCAGTTGGAGACCGAAGTTGTCGCGACGATTGCCGATGTTGGTGCTGCCAAGGCGGATATGTATCCGAGCCTCAGCCTGAGTGGATCGATCTCCATCAGCCAATCCACCGTTACCGGCAGATCGGTGCCATGGTCCTTCGGTCCAGCCCTGTCCATTCCCCTGCTGGATGGGGGATCGAAGAGGGCAGCAGTCAGAAGTTCGGTTGCGGATTATGATGTCGCGGTGGCGAGTTACAAGGACGGTGTCCTGAGTGCGGTTTCCGAGGTCGAGACAGCGCTTGTGAATGTGAATACGGCGCTGAAGCGCATCAACGATGCCAAGTCTGCCGCAGACTATTACCAGAGCTATTTCCGGTCTATCGATCAGAACTGGAGGTCCGGCGGGGCCAGCATTCTCGACCGTGAGGAGGCACGCCGGTCTGCGCAGTCCGCCGCCATCAGCCTTATCGAAATCCGGCGCGATGCGGTCCAGTACTGGATTGCTCTCTACAAGGCTCTTGGAGGCGGCTGGGCTTCGCCAGCCAATGTTGCTGTTGCCTCCCTTAATGGAACACGCTGATGCAAAAATATGTCTTCATTCCTGCTGCGATTGCAGTTGCACTCGCTTTTACCCTGAGTACCGATGCGCGCGGTGAGGATAGTCAACAGACGACCACCCGTGCGGCGGCGCTGAGCGTCAACGTGACCAAGCCGGAGGTCGCGTCCTGGCCCGTGACAATTCCTGCCAGTGGACGACTTGCAGCATGGGAGGAAGCTGTCATCTCGGCCGAAGTCAGCGGCCTGCGGATCACCGGCGTTAATGCAGATGTCGGTTCCGCTGTGAAGAAGGGCGACCTTCTGGTCCAATTCGACCCCAAGACATCGCAGGCCGAACTCGATCAACAAAAGGCTTCTGTCGACAAGGCTCAGGCAGAGCTTGATCAGGCGGTAGCCGACGCAGACCGCGCGCGCGGATTGACCGGATCCGGCGCGCTTTCGAACCAGCAGACGACGCAATATCTCATCACCGAGCGCACCGCCAAGGCGGAGCTTGCGTCTGCGCGCGCATCACTCGCCTCTGCGCAACTGACGCTGGACCGAACCAAGGTCTACGCGATTGATGACGGGGTGATTTCCAGCCGCTCCGCCTCCTTGGGTAAGGTCGTCAATGCTGGCGACGAGTTGTTCAAGCTGATCCGCCAGAACCGGGTGGAATGGAACGCGGAACTGCCGGTCAAACGTCTGGCTGACGTGAAGGAAGGGACGAAAGCCGTCATCGCCACGCCTGCGGGTGATGTTCATGGCGAGGTGCGGTTAATATCGCCCACCTCGTCCACGGATAACGGGCGAGTCATTGTCTATGTCGCGCTGCATCCAGACGCAGGCATGCCGCAACCCAAGACCGGCGTTCTGGTCAGTGGTCATTTCGAGTTTGCCCAGACCGATGCTCTCACGGTTCCCGCTTCGGCGGTGACACTCAGAGACGGCTTTTCCTACATCTTCATCATGAACCCATCCCAGCAGGATACGGTCTTGCGAAAACGTGTCGATACCGGCCGACGGCAGGGGGATCGCGTTGAGATTCTCTCGGGCATAGAAAAGGCGGATAGCATCGTCGCATCGGGCGGCGCCTTTCTGGCGGATGGCTCGGTCGTGCGGGTCGTAGAGGCAGCTGAAGTTGCCGATGGGCAGGCTGCGAAATGAATTTCTCCTCCTGGTCCATCCGCAATCCGGTTCCGCCAATCCTGCTTTTTGCACTTTTGACCGCCTGCGGTCTCTGGGCGTTCAACCGCCTCGATGTGCAGAATTTCCCCGATATGGATCTGCCGACCATCGAGATTTCAGCATCGCTGGATGGAGCCGCGGCATCCCAGCTGGAGACGGAAGTTGCGCGCAAGATCGAAGATGAGCTGACGGGTTTGACGCAGCTCGATTCCGTCACGACGACAATCACCGATGGTTCAGTCAGTATTTCCGTAGCCTTCAAGGTTGGCAAGGATACGCAGGTCGCGCTCGATGAGGTCAAAAGCGCCGTTGATCAGGCGCAACCCGATCTGCCGCAGGATATGAACGCGCCGACCGTTTCGAAACAGTCTCTCAATTCGTCGCCGCTCATTACCTATGTGGTTCACTCCGACAAGCTGGACGATGCGGAACTGTCATGGTTCATCGATAACGACATGTCGCGCGCGCTGATGGCTGTGGATGGCGTTGGAGAGGTCGGCAGGCTTGGCGGTGTCGATAGAGAGATCAGGGTGGCGTTGAACGCTGATCTGCTGGATGGCCTCGGTCTGACGGCCAATGACGTCAACAGTCAGGTAGAGGCGGTGCAGTCCGATCTCTCGGGTGGCAAGGGGCGCATTGGCGGCGAAAGCCAGTCGGTTCGCACGCTGGCGGCTGCCAAAAATGCGGATGAGATACGCGCGCTGCCCATTCCGCTGTCAAAGGGTAGCTGGGTTCGGCTGGACGAGGTTGCCACGGTCACCGATACTCACAGCGACCTGACATCGCTGGCCTATCTCAATGGAAAGCCGGTGATTGCCGCGCAAATCAAGCGCTCCAAAGGGTATTCAGATACCGCAGTGACAGACCGTGTTCGCGAGATGATCAAAACATTCGCCGCTGCCAACCCGCAGGTAATGATCGAGGAGGCCTATAACACCGTCGTCCCGACGGAGCAGAATTACGAATCCTCGTTGCATATGGTGTACGAGGGAGCGATCATCGCCATTATCGTCGTTTGGCTGTTCCTTCGCGATTGGCGTGCAACGCTTCTGGCCGCGGTGGCCCTGCCACTGTCCATCATTCCCACCTTTCTCGTCATGTATCTGCTCGGCTACAGCCTGAATACGATCACGCTTCTGGCGCTTTCACTTGTGGTGGGCATTCTCGTAGACGATGCCATCGTTGAAATCGAGAATATCGAGCGACATCTCAATATGGGCAAAAGCCCCTATGATGCGGCGATGGAGGCGGCGGATGAGATCGGCCTTGCGGTCATTGCCACTACCTTCACTTTGGTCGCCGTATTTTTGCCGACCGCATTCATGGGCGGCATCCCCGGCATCATCTTCAAGCAATTCGGCATCACGGCCTCCGTTGCCGTTCTCGCCTCTCTTCTGGTTGCGCGTCTGGTGACGCCGATGATGGCGGCCTATCTGATGAAGGCGACCGGCAAGGGCCATGATGAGGATGGCCGTATTATGCAGGCCTATCTCAGGCTTGTGAAAGGCGCACTGAAACGTCGCTGGCTACCCGTGCTCGGCACTGCGGCTTTCATGGGCTTTACGGTTTTTCTGTTAAGCCATCTTTCGACGGGCTTTTTCCCAGCATCCGATAATGCACAAACGCAGGTAACGCTAACCACGCCTTCAGGATCGACCATCAAATCGACCGACGAAACCGCGCAAAAGGCCTCCAGCATCATTGCAGGTGTGGACCATGTGACCTCGGTATTTCAGGCAACCGGCACGGCATCGACCGGCGGCATGAACAGCACGTCCACGGCTAACACAGACAGCGCCACCATCGTCGTTAACCTGACACCCATCGACGACCGAGATATCAAACAATCCCAGATTGAGGCCGATTTGCGAAAGGCGTTAGAGAAGCTGCCCGGTGTGCGGATCGAGATCGGTTCCGGTGGTAACGGCACCCAGTTGACGCTGACGCTTGCGGGCGACGACTCTGATCTTCTGGAGACGGCGGCCTCCAGCCTTGAGGCCGATTTGCGTACCCTGCAAGGCATCGGCAACGTGACGTCGTCAGCCGCAATGCAGGCACCTGAAATCACCATCAAACCCGATCTGGCCGAGGCGGCCTCCCTAGGGGTCACGTCTAAATCCATCGGCGAGGCCGTGCGTGTTGCAACGTCAGGTGCTTATGATGAGGCGCTCTCCAAGCTCAACCTGCCGGAGCGGCAGGTGCCTGTGCGTGTCATGCTCGATACGGTCAATCGACAGTCTCTGGATGCCATATCGCTGATCCCTGTGGAGGGGCGAGATGGCAATGTCGCGCTCGGGACGATTGCCGATATCACCATGGGTTCCAGCCCGAGCCAGATCGACCGGCTGGACCGCTCGCGCAATGTCTCGCTCACGGTCGAACTCAATGGCAGGAGTCTGTCGGACGTTCAGTCGGAGGCTGAAAAGCTGCCGAGCTACCAGAACCTGCCGCAGGGTGTGAAATTTGTCGAACAGGGCGAATTGAAACGGCAGAGCGAGCTGTTCAGCAGTTTCGGCCTGGCCATGGCCATCGGCATTTTCTGTGTCTATGCCGTGCTGGTCCTGCTCTTCCACGATTTCCTTCAGCCGGTGACAATTCTGATGGCCCTGCCTCTCGCCTTCGGCGGTGCCATGCTGCCACTGGTGCTGGAAGGAGCAAGTTTCTCTATGCCTGCGGTCATCGGCCTGCTGCTGCTGATGGGCATCGTCTCGAAGAACTCCATTCTTCTCGTCGAATATGCGATTGAGGCGCGCAGAGGTGGCATGTCCCGCTACGATGCATTGATCGACGCTTGCCACAAGCGGGCAAGACCCATCGTCATGACCACCATCGCCATGGCCGGTGGCATGCTGCCCGCTGCCCTCAGTCTCGTCTCGGGCGACCCAAGTTTCCGCCAACCCATGGGCGTTGTCGTCATCGGTGGACTGATAACCTCCACGGTCCTCAGCCTCCTCATTATTCCGGTGGTGTTTACCTTCCTGGATGACCTGCTGGTGGGGCTCAAGACGAGATTAATAGGTGTGAAATCAACACGCTAAGGGCGTCGCTTAATAGGTGGCAGGTGACATGTGAACTGGGATGGGGCAGACATATGGCTCGTCTTGTATTTTCTCCCGCCATTCCGCTTTGGCATGGGCTAACAATTCGGGTGAGGTTGCAAGGTCAAGTCCAGTTGCTGCCAGCGTTTTTGCCGCATGAACCATCGCCTTATGGGCACCAGGGCTGCGTCCCTGTGCCACTACTTGCCATGTATGAGGATTAGTGCCGATGGCCCAGGCCGGTGCCCAGCATTGTGCCGTCGGCGTGACTCGGCTCACATCGCCCACATCGGTCGACCCTGCGCGGAAATGCGACTGACCTTCGAAGTCCCGCAGACCGAGATGCAGTGGCGTCGAGCCGTCGATCTTCTGGTTGGAAAAGACATCGTTTTTGATCTGATAGAGGCGGATGCTGCTCTTGATCGCCTCGTCGGTAAACGTCGCCTGTATCTTGCGGGCGAAGTCTATATCGGCCTCATCGAACGGCACGGGGCCAATCGAGACGAGATTGTCGTGGATTGCGTTTTCCAGTGTCAGGTTGGGCAGCAGATTGGTAGCAGCCGTGTCGAAAATGATCTCGACTTCCGTTCCGGTCATCATGGCCGCGCCCCGAGCGACCTGTTCCACACGCTCGGCTAGTGCCAGCGCCTGGGACATTTCCGGTGCTCGCACGAGGTACAGCACTTCGGCTTTTGCCTGCACGACATTGGCTGCACGACCGCCAGCGTCGGTAATGGCGTAGTGGACACGGCAGTCCTGCGGCATGTGCTCGCGCAAGAAATTAACGCCGACATTCATCAGTTCGACGGCGTCCAGTGCAGAGCGACCAAGATGTGCGGCATTTGCCGCATGGGCAGCAACGCCCTTGAAGCGGTAATAGTATTCGAGAACGGCAAGATTATTGGTAGAGCGCACACCGTTGAAGGGTGCAGGATGCCAGGTCAGAGCCGCATCGACATCGGCAAAGGCACCGGCGCGTACCATGAATGTCTTGCCGGAACCGCCTTCCTCGCCGGGGCAGCCGTAATAGCGCACGGTACCGGGAAGGCCGTTGGCTTCCAGATGTTTTGCCAGCGAAATCGCGGCCAGCATCGAGCCGCTTCCCAGAAGGTTGTGGCCGCAACCATGGCCGCTTCCGTCCACCTCGACTGCCATTGGATGATCTACGCCCGATTGCTGGCTCATGCCCGCCAGCGCATCATATTCGCCAAGAAATGCAATGACAGGCTTGCCGCGACCATACTCGCCGATGAAGGCCGTCTTCATGCCCGCAATGTCTTGTCGAACGGAAAATCCATTTTGTTTCAGTGTTTCAACCAGCAGGTCCGATGATCGAACCTCCTGAAATTTCAGTTCCGAAAACTCCCATATCCTGTCGCTAAGATTGGTAAAATCGGGTGCCAGCGCATCGACGGTCTGGATGAGCGATTGAAAGGCGGCTGTATCTGGCATGTTTTATCCTCAGGGGAAATATGGACAGTCTTGGAGCGAATTTGCAAAGGGAAACAAGCCAAGCTGCAAGCTAGCGGGGTGCCGCGTATCATCGCGGCACCCGGCTTTCGTCATGGCTTACTTATCGAGGGAAACTTCCCAGAGGCGGGCATTGGACTGCCAGACGGGCTGACCCTTCAGGGCCTTCGTCGCACCCCAGACATCGATCATGTCGTAAAGGAAAATCCCCGGCATCTCCTCAAGCATCAGCTTGTGGAACTCGTCAAAGATGGCCTGGCGTTTTGCCGTGTCGATTTCGGCATAGGCAGATTTCATCAACGCGATTGCCTTGGGGTTATCCCACATCAGCGAGGTATTCTTGTCCTTGTCGCCCACATAGAAGCTGTACATCAGCGCCGGATCGAGACGCGGTGCGACAGATTGCGAGATGATCTGGTAGTTGCCGGAACGACGGCGGTCCACCTGGGTTGCGTAGTCGAGAACTTCGATCTGTACGTTGAGACCAATTTGCTGAAGCATGGCCTGGGCGATGACGGCAGCAGGGAAGCTCGGCACGTTGCCGCGTTTGTTGGCGATGATGCTGATTGGCTCGCCCTTGTAACCGGAATCTGCCAGTTCATTCTTGGCCGCTTCCAGATCGTAAGGAAGGCGCGTCTTCTGGGTTTCGCTGAAGTAGACAGAGTCCGAAGCGACCATGGAGCCGTTCGCCTTGCCGGTGCCGTTGGATGCGGCGGCAACCAGTTCGTCCAGCTCAAGCGCCATCGCCATGGCGCGGCGCACACCTGGCTTGCCCATGATCGGATCGCGCGTCTGGATGTAGAACAGGTTCTTGCCGTTGTTCTGCGAAACGATGACCTTGGCTTTTTCGCTTTGTTCGAATTCAGGGATCAGGTCGGGAGAAATTTCCGCCGTGTCGAGAACACCGGATTGCAGGCCGGCCTTCACCGTAGAGGCATCGGGAATGACCATAAACTTAATGCCGTCGACCAACGGACGCTTGGAGCCGACCATGCCATCCGGCTCGCCATTGTTGGCGGGCGAAGCGTAGTCATCGAATTTCGTCAGGTGGATATATTCGCCCTTTTTCCACTGGTCCCACTTGAACGGGCCGGTGCCGATGGGCTTGTCGAACGTGCCATCGGTGGCAACGGACTCAGGTGAAATCATGCCGGTGTAGCCGCATTCAGGGCGCGACATCAGGCCGAGAAAAACGGCGGACGGTTTTTCAAGCGTCATAGTCACGGTCTGTGTATCGACCGCCTTGATGCCCGTGACCTTTACGGTGCCGCTGCCGTCAAAGTCCTTGATGCAGGTCCATTTCGTTGCCGGGTCCATGTAGCGGTTCCAGTTCCAGACCACATCTTCGGCTGTCAGCGTCTTGCCATTATGGAATTTCACGTCTGGACGCAGCTTGAATGTATAGGTCAGGCCATCGGCAGACATTTCGAAGGACTGCGCCAGCAGAGGCTTGACCTCGCCATTGTTGGCATAACCGACAAGGCCCTCGACGATGTGCAGAATGACGCCGTCCGTGTTGCCATCGCGGTTGACGCCGGGATTGTTGCTGCGCAGATCGGAGCTCTGGGCGATGACGATGTCCCGTGCGGCGGAAACGCCGGTCAGCGACATCAAGATCGTTCCGGCGAGAAGAATGCTTTTCATGTTACCCTCTTTTGTTGACGTTTGTGATTGTTCTCAAGGCTTAAAATGCGTCCCAGCAGACGCGAGACAGCTTGCCGATGGTTTCGAGCGACAACGTGTAGCCCGGCGTGCGATCCGGCATTTCCTGCGGCACCTGATCGGTGAAGGCTGTGATGATGTAGAGTGGCGAGCCATCCCGATAGACGATGCCGGCATTCATGCGTCCACGCTTTCCGGTGCCGCCCTTGTGGGCAACCACCGTCCCGAAAGGTAGCCGTGACGGAATGGCGTAACGCAGGATCTGGTTCTTTAGCGTCTGCAGAGCATAGGCGCAAAGCTCATGTGAAGAGCCCAATCTGTCTGCGGCGTCAGGTGATTTCTGCGCGTCGAGAATGGTCTGGAGCAGAAACAATTGATCACGGGCCGTCGTCGTCGTTACGGATTTCAACGTGTGGTCCGGCGACAGAGCCAGCGGCGGAATGAGGAAGCGATGATGCGTGCCGCTCATGCCGATCGACTTGCAGTAGCTGTCGACCTCTTCCAATGTCAGCCGCTCGAACACCATCTTGGTGCAGACATTGTCGCTCAGCACCATCATGCCGGTTATGGCATCGCGCAGCGAAATCACGATGCCGGGCGTCATGTAGCGGAACATGCCGCTGGCCACTTCCTCGGCAAAACGTGCCTCGTAGGTGATCTGCTCATCGAGATCGAGCCTGCCCTCCTGCACGGCTTTCAACGCTGCCATCATGATGGATGTTTTGCGGGTGCTGGCCGATGGCGTTTCCTCATCGGCGCCGCGCTCGAACGTCTCGCCCGTCAGCAGGTTGCGAATGCTGAAACGGGTGACAAAATCCTGCGCATCGCAGACGGCGTTGAGGCGCTCGGCAACGGTACCGGAGGTTTCTTTAATCAAGGTGGTGGTTGTCATTTTCAGTTCTCCAGACGCCATTTCAGTTTGACGCCGCCGGTCTCGTTGAGATCGAGTGCGGGAATGGCCGAAAGCAGACGCCGCGTGTAGGCCTCTTTCGGCGTGTCGAAGATTGTATTGCGATCGCCCTCTTCGATGATGCGGCCGTCCTGCATAACGACCACGCGGTCGGCCACCTGTTCCACGACACCGAGATCATGGCTGATGAACAGGCAGGAGAAGCCGTAGCGCTTTTGCAGATCGGAAAAGAGCGATAGCACCTGTGCACGAACGGTCACGTCGAGCGCCGACACCGGTTCATCCGCAATCAGAAAACGGGGACGCCGCGCAATCGCACGGGCAATCGCCACGCGTTGCCGCTGTCCGCCCGAAAGCTCGTGCGGATAACGCAGGGCATATTCGGCACCAAGACCGACTTCCTCCAGCGTTTCATAGGCTCGCTTTTTCTTCGCAGTGCGGTCGATGCCGGGAACCAGTCGCAGCGCCTCTTCCACCAGCGCCAGAATGGTCATGCGGGGATCGAGCGAAGAATAGGGGTCCTGGAACACCATCTGGCAGTTTAGGCGATAATCCTGCCAGTCGGCATCACGCTTGCGACCCTGAAACAGGATTTCACCGTTGGTCTCGCTGACCAGACCGGCAATGGTGCGACCCAGCGTCGTCTTGCCGGACCCGGAGCCACCCACCAAGGCAACGACTTCGCCCTCGTGGATATCGATGGACACGCCATGTAACGCACGCTTGGCAGTTCCCTTTTTTAAAAGAGATCTGCGGCCCGGATAATCGACCACGATGTTTTTCGCGGATACCATCGGTGCCGATGCCGTATCGATTATCCGAACTTCGCCGCGGATCGGCAACGACGATAGTAGTTTGCGGGTGTAGGGATGCTGTGGTGCCTCAAGGATCTGTTCTGTTGTTCCAGCCTCGACGATCGATCCTTTTTCCATCACTACGATGCGGCTGGTATAGCGAGCGACCATCGGCAAATCGTGGCTGATCAGAAGGACAGCCGTGCCTTCAGCCTTGGTTAGGCCCACCATCAGTTCCATGACATCGCGCTGGATGACGGCATCGAGTGCCGTCGTCGGCTCATCCGCAATCAACAGAGCGGGCTTCAGAAGCATGACGGAGGCGAGCATAATCCTTTGGCGCATGCCGCCGGAAAACTCATGCGGATAGGAAGTGAGGGCTCCTTCCGGGTCGCGAATACCGACACGCTGGAGCATGGCAAGTATTTTGACGCGACGTTCTGCTGGCGTATATTTGGTGTGAAGGGTGAGGCCCTCTTCCAATTGTCGCCCAATGGTCATGGACGGGTTGAGCGACGTCATCGGCTCCTGAAACACCAGCCCGATTTCGGCACCGCGCAGGCGGCGCAAGTCTGCTTCGCTCATCGATGTGATGTCGCGCCCCTTGTAGGTCACATCACCGCCTGTTTTGCGAATTGCGGGCGGCAACAACGAAATCAGTGCGCGGGTCGCCAGCGACTTGCCGGAGCCGCTTTCCCCGACGATCCCGAAGATTTCTCCGGGTTCGAGATCGAAGCTGACATTCTTCACGACTTCGACGCCGCGATGGATAATCTCGAGAGAGAGATTGCGCACGCTGAGAAGCTTTTCCTGTGTCATTTCAAACCTCTCATGCGGGGATCAAGTTTATCGCGAAGCGCGTCTCCGAGTAAATTGATGCCGAGCAATGTCAGTGCGATGCAGAGACCGGGGAAAAGCCCGAGCCAGACGGCTTGTTCGATGAAGGGGCGGCCAGCGGCAAGCATATTGCCCCAGGTGGGTGCCGGTGGTGGCACGCCGAGGCCAAGGAAGCTGAGCGCGCTTTCAGACAGAATGGCCCAGCCGAACATGGAGGTCGCAAGAACGGTGATCGGTGCCAGGCAATTGGGCAGAATGTGCCTGACCATGGTGAAAATCTCGCTGTTGCCCATGATCTTGGACGCTTCGATAAACTCACGCTCACGCAGCGATAGAACGGCACCGCGCACAACGCGCGCCATGGATGGCGTGTAGGCAATGCCGAGCGCAAAGATGATGCCGTATTGATTGGCACCGAACACCGCCAGCAGGCCGAGTGCCAGCAGGATTCCGGGAAAAGCGAGCAGTGCGTTGTTGATCGCCATGATGACGCCATCGATCCAGCCACGGGAATAGCCGCTGATCAGCCCGATCAGCGTACCGGCGATGGTGGCAAAACCGACCGTCAGGCAACCGATCCAGACACTGGCGCGCGCGCCGATCATCAGACGGCTGACAACGTCCCTTCCGAACTCGTCCGTGCCGAGCAGATGTTGTGCACCCGGTGCCGCGAGACGAGCGGTGAAGCTGAGCTTCATCGGATCAAATGGTGTCCAGAACAAACTGACGGCTGCGACAATGAGGAGAATTGCAATGAGAAAGCCGCCGATCAGGCCATTGAGCGTAAAATGTTTCATTCTGCCACCACGCGCGGATCAAACAGAGGGTAGAGGAGATCGACGACCAGATTGACCACGACGTAGGAGAAGGCGACGAACAGCAGGCATCCCTGAATGACCGGATAGTCGCGCTGAAAGATGCTATCGACCATCAGCCGTCCGAGACCGGGAATGGTGAAAACCGTTTCAATGACCGCGATGCCACCCAGAAGATTACCGAGAATGAGGCCGATCATCGTCCAGGTTGGACCGAAGGCATTTTTGAAGGCGTGCTTCCAGAGTACGGCGCTTTCCGAAAGACCTTTGGCGCGGGCATGGGTGATGTAATCCAGCCGTAGCACCTCGAGCGTGGAGGCACGCGCCATGCGGATCAGGACACCCGCTTCATGGATGACGAGCGTCATGATCGGCAGCACGAGATAGAGCAGGCCGCCAACCAGATTGTCGCTGATCGACACATATCCCAGCACCGGCAACCAGCCGAGCTTGAGACCAAAGAACAAAAGCAACAGCAGGCCGAGCCAGAAAGTTGGAATGGACAGCAGGATCGTTGCGGTGCCGACCAGCGCGAGATCGGTAATGCTATTTTGCCGCCAAGCGGCGATCACGCCGGCGGGAACGGCAATCAGGCTCGCCAGAATGACAGCGATGATGACGATTTCAGCGGATACCATGAAGCGCGACACGACGAGTGGCAGTACGGCCTCATTATTGACGATGGAGCGTCCGAAGTCGCCGGTCAGCACATTGCCACTCCAGATCAGAAACTGTTGGGGCATCGAGAGGTCGAGGCCAAGTTCGGTTCGCAGAGTGGCAATCTGATCCGGCGTGGCCATGTCGCCCAGCATGAGAGCGGCGGGATCACCCGGAATGAAACGGATTAGCGCAAAGACCGTAATGGCAACGATAACCATAGTCGGCAACGCCATGAGCAGGCGGTTGAATATAAATCTAATCATCGGTTCCCCTGAACACGATTGGCGGGGCCGGATCTACAAAGTCACCGGCTGTTTATGGATAGACTATGAGCGATGAGAGATTTTTGCGCAATATTATGCATTTTCATCATAGCTTTATGCATATCGTGCGCCGCGTCTCTTCGGACGCATACGGGCTAAAAACCTTTAACGTCTTGTTAGGTTTTAGCTTTTTGGGAAATGACGATTTGTCGCTTCAGCGCATCCATGAGCGCCCTTGCCGCGAGCGATGAAGAGGTGCCGGACGGAGTGGCCAATCCGAACTCCTGTTTCGACGCAGGAATAAAGGGTCGCTGAACGACGGGCAGGTGCCGATAAAGATTGGCAAAAAAACTACTCAGGATAGCGATACCCAAGCCGTGCGCAGCATAGGAGCATGCCGAACTATTGGTATGTGTCTCGATCTTCACGTTTTGCTTCACACCCGCACGTTTGAAGGCTTGGTCGAGCAACATGCGGTTCGGTCTCTGACGACCAATCAGTATCAGCGGCTCGCCGCGCAGGTCCTTGGGCGTGATTTCGGTCGCCGTTGCCAGCGGATGATCTTTCGGGATGACGCAGACGCTCGATCCAGTCGCCACCTTTTCCATATCAATTCCCGGACCGACCTGATCCTCGTAACGAAGGAAGCCGAAATCGATCACCTTCTGCTCGACCAGCCTTGCGATGCTGGACGTAGTTTCAAAAAACGTTTCGATCCGTACGGAGGGATATTCGCTGGCATATTCGAGCAACATCGCCGGTGCAAAGTTTTCCCACATGCTGCTGGGCAGGCCGATGCGCACCAGCTCCGGCCCGGTGGCACCACTGCGCAGATCCTCCGCAAGGCTCGAGAAGCGGTTTAACCCGAGCAGGACAGTTTCTGCATCACGCGCCAGAATGCTGGCCTCCGGCGTTGGAATGAGCCGACCTTTGTCGCGGTCGAACAGCCTCAATGAAAGATCTGACTCGAGTTGTTGCAAAAGACGGCTGACACCGGACTGACTAAGCCCCATGCTTTTGGCAGTTGCGATCGTCGATCCCGTCGCGAGCAGCGTTTTCAGCACTTCCAATTGCCTGAAATTGATCATCTGTGATGGCCCTATCGTCCGCTCGGTTGTGCAGTAATATTCTGCTTCTCATACCATTCCCGAAGATACCGCAAGAATGGTGCAGCCGATTTCGGTAGCGGCGTTTGATCGGAACTGACGATTGCGTAGTCAACGATGAGTGCTGGTTCAAGCGGCACGAAAACAAGGGGCATGGCCCCATATTCAAGCGCGAGCAACTCGCTGACAATGGCAATGCCCAGCCCCT
This sequence comes from Agrobacterium rosae, assembly GCF_002915175.1. Lineage (GTDB taxonomy): Bacteria > Pseudomonadota > Alphaproteobacteria > Rhizobiales > Rhizobiaceae > Agrobacterium > Agrobacterium rosae. Next base: position 107,987 of record NZ_NXEJ01000003.1, read on the forward strand.
CGGCCGCGAGCGCGCAGGCACAACCAACGGAATGCGCCTCTATGGCCGGGCGCTGTCGTAATCCCTGTTTGTAGAAAAGCGCCTCCAGTTCATGGCGTACCGGCCTCTCGCGATTCAACAGGATCAGATCACGTGATTTTAGGTCAGCCACGGTCAATGTTTTGCTCTTCGCAAGCCCGTGGTCGGGATGCATGACGCAGATATTGCGGGAGGGCAGCACTTCTTCCTCGCGCAACCCGGGTGTCGGTGAGGGCAGGCGGGTGAAGCCAATGTCAGCCTGGCCATCAGCGATCATCCGCTCGATGGCGACATAATTACCTGATGCCACCTCGATCCTGACCGGTCCGTTCTCCGCCAGGAAACGTTTGATCAAACGCGGGATAAGCGTCACCGAAAGGCTGGCCGGAAACGCTAGACGTAACGGAATTTCCAGCGAACGACCGTTTTCAAGTTCGCGCGCCGTCACCTTCAATGCCGTCAGCCGATCCGAAATCGCTCTGATTTCCGGCCCCAGCGCCAAGCCTTCACGTGTCATGGAAAGCCGGTTCTTATCCCGCTCAAACAACCGCACGCCGAGATAGAGCTCAAGCTGGTGGAGAAGTCGGCTGGCATTTGACTGGGAAATCCCAAGTTCGGCAGCGGCAGCTATCGTGGAACCCGTCGCAGCAATCGCGTCATAGGCATGAATATGCTTGACGCTGATGGCTATCTCGTTGTCCGCCATCAATCTTTCTCCCCCAAAAACGAATAGGATCACCCGTAAACTGCATAAGATTGCACGATTGAACTAAGCCTTCCAATAATACAGCCAAGAGCAGAGACTTGGCAGGGGCACAAGGCAATGGCAACAGTTTTGGAAAAAATCGCAACGCATGTGGTTTCAAGAAAGCAGTTCTCTGAAGGCTCCACCACGCGTGCACAACAGGCTGTAGTCGATACGATCGGGTGCATGATTGCTGGAGCCACCGATCATGCGCCCCGCTCTGTCGCGGCAGCATTTTCCAAAGACATTGGTTCAAACGGAGCCTCTGCGTTGATCACCGTTGGAAGGGCATCGCCGTCTATTGCGGCTTTGGTCAATGGGACAGCTGCCCATTGTCTGGATTTCGACGATAACTTTCACCCCGCCCGCGCGCACGCCTCTGCCGTTCTTGTGCCTGCCTTGTTGGCAACCGCATCGGCGGACAGTTCGGTCTCTGGTCAACAGTTTCTTCGCGCCTATCTCGCTGGTCTCGAAGCGCAGGCCGCCGTTGGTTTCGGCGTCAACCCCTCCCATTACAACAGGGGGTGGCACGGCACCTCCACTGTGGGCTGCATTGGTACGGCGGCTGGCGTGGCCGTCCTTCTTGGTCTTGATGACGCGCGTGTGGCGCAGGCGATGAGTATTGCCGTCAGTCTTGCATCAGGCCCGAAAGGTCAGTTCGGAACATCGGTAAAGCCACTCCATGCGGGTATCGCGGCCCGTAATGCGGTGGAGGCCGCGTGTCTTGCGCAGGCGGGCATGACTGGACGACTGGATATTCTGGAACGACCACAAGGCTTTCTGGATTTGTTCGGAGGCGCGGATGCAACCGGATGGGATGGGCTTTCCCTGGACGAAACCCACATCATTGAAACCCGCGGGCTGGTGACGAAGCTTCACCCATGTTGTGCTTCTACACATCGGGCCATTGATGCCGCGCTTGATTTGCAGAAAGAGCATGGGTTCTCGCTTGATGACCTGCATCGCATAGAAACAAAAGTGGGGCGGTCCGCCGTTGACAATTTGGCGTATCCAGACCCGGCCGACGAGATGCAGGCACGGTTCTCGATGCAATATTGCCTTGCTGCCGCTCTGGCTCAGGGCAGGCTTTCATTGGCAGATTTTAGGACCGACGCGATATTCAGACCTGATATCCGGCGTCATATGCCAAAAATTACGATGAGCGCTTATAGCGCGGAAGAAGAGCGCGGAGTTGAACGGATTGCGCATCAGGTGACGATCACATTAGGTGACGGGCGGACGCTTTGGAAAGAGAGACTTCACGCCAAAGGATCTTCCGCTAACCCTATCACCGAAGCGGAACGGCAGTCGAAATTCGCCGACTGCTTAGCTTGGGTTCGGTTGCCGGACGAAGGAAGGTATGCCGCTTTATCTCGTCTGGAGCAGGCTCGCTCCGTGGAGAGTTTGAACCATTTAATGAGTTTGGCGGCCACGTCAGATGACGATACTAAGAATGTTATTCTTCACCCAGAGGATTAAAATCAGCACAGCGGTGTTTTGTTGATGCGATGACGTATCAACAAAGGAGCTATCGCCGTGAAATACACTTACCATGCTGCTTTTCTCGGCGTGACGCTGATCTGCACGCCTGTGTTTGCCGATCAACTTTCTTCCGCAGCCGGGCGTTATAAAATCGACCCGGCATCTCACATCGGGTTCTCCATCGAGCAGGTGGCAGGTCCAGGAATAAAAGGCACCATCCCCGATATCTCCGGTCGTTTTGACATCGATTCAGACCAGCCGGCAAAATCCTATGTGGAGATCAGCCTCAACCCCGCCAGTGTTAAGACGGGGCAGGCGAGGGTCGAGAATTTTTTGACGTCCAGCGCGGTGTTCAATATTGCCGCCTATCCTCAGATCACGTTTCGCTCCAAGCGCGTCGTTCAGGACGGTCCGCGCAGCGCTCTTGTAGAGGGCATTCTGACGGCACGCGGTGTTTCGAGACCGGAAACGTTTCACGCCACGTTCGTGGAACAGCAAAAGGGATCGGTCACCTTCCATGTCACCGGAAACATTCCGCGCTCGCCCTATGGCATGGGCATCGGTGTGCCGCTGTACTCCAACACCGTCGCGTTCGACATGGACCTGAAAGGCGTCAGATAAGTCGCGATATTAAATGCGCAAAAAAGTCAGCGCGGCGGGATTAAACGCCAATGGCTGGTGTTCTATTCAGTATCGGACATCCTGTTCGAGCCGTCTTTCTCTTAAAAGGACTATGTCATGCGTGCACATCATCTTCTTATCGCAGGCCTCGTAACATTTGCCACCAGCACTGCCGCCCTTGCCGAACCCTATGCGGGCGGCGCGGTTGTCGAAACAAAAACGGCGCAGGGCACCATCCTGACCGACGCTCACGGCATGACCCTCTACACGTTCGACAAGGATACCGATGGCGTATCTGCTTGCTACGACGCCTGCGCGACCAAGTGGCCGCCGCTCGTCGCCACAAAGACCGACAAGGCCGATGGCGATTACAAGCCAATCGCGCGCAAGGATGGTACCATGCAGTGGTCCCACGAAGGAAAGCCACTCTATCTCTGGCAGATGGATAAAAAGCCTGGTGATATGACCGGCAACGGCGTCGGCGGCGTGTGGCACACAGCTAAGGAATAGCATTCATGCCAGACTTTCTGGATGAGATGACAAAGAGCGTTCCGGCCCTTCGACGTTACGCGAATGCGCTGACGCACAATCGCGATACCGCCGACGATCTCGTCCAGGATTGCCTGGAAAGAGCTATCCGCAAACAGGCGCTCTGGCGGCCTGATGGTCCATTGCGGCCGTGGCTCTACCGCGTGTTGATCAATGTCTGGCGCAACAACCTGCGCAGCCGCAGCCGCCGGCCTGCGCAGGTACCCATTGACGATTTTGCAGACCAACTGTTCGTACCGGCGGCACAGCCCGGCCGCGTGGCGCTGGCAGAAATGGCGCGCGCCATCGAAAAGCTGTCCGCTGAACATCGCGAGGCACTTCTCCTCATCGTGGTCGAAGGCCTCAGTTATACAGAGGCGGCGCAGGTACTCGAAATTCCATTGGGGACACTGATGTCACGATTGGGAAGAGCCCGCTCTTCCCTTGCCCGAATGACCCAGGAAGACCAGCCCAATCTCAAGGTGATAAAATGACCGGCAGCCAGCCGCAGATAACCGAAGCGGATCTCATTTCCTATGTCGATGGGCGACTTGATGACCAGCGACGCGATGCCGTAGCGGCACATCTGGCTTCCAACCCGGCAGATGCGCGCAAGGTCGATGCGTGGCGGAAGCAAAATGCGGCGCTCGCTGCCCTCTATGGCCGTCTCGATGAGGGCGCGTTGCCCGCCAATCTCGATGTCATCAGGATGGAGCGTCGGGTGCGATCGGAGCGTGCTCACTGGCGCAATCTGGCGGCAGCCTCCATCCTCGTGCTCGCTTTCGGGCTGACTGCGGGCTGGTTCGGTCATGCGCTGGTCCAGCGCGGTAGCGAAGACACCCAGTTTATCGTGGCAGCCGCCACGCAGGCCCATAGTGTGTTCGCGAGCGAAGTTCTGCACCCGGTCGAAGTTCGTGCGGATGCTGAGGATACGTCTCACTTGCAAAGGTGGCTGTCGAAACGGCTGGACCGCAAACTGAACATACCAGACCTTCGTCGCCAGGGCCTGCAACTGGTGGGCGGTCGGGTCTTGCCAAGCGCCTCCGGTGCCGCGGGCCAGCTTATGTATGAGGATTCCACGGGACAGCGCGTCACCCTCTACATCGTGCCTGCGAGCGATTCCGAAGATACGGCGATGCGACGCTCGAACGTTGGTTCACTGGAAGCGGTATCCTGGGATGACGAGACGATCCGATGCGCGTTGGTGGGCAATCTTGAGCCCAAGCGCATGGATGCCATTGCCAAAGACATGTATCAGCAGTTGAGCTAGCCAATGAACAACCTTGATTTGTCTTCTCGCACCACATCTGCCGACGAAAAGCGCTGGCGAAATTCGACGGCGACCTATGGCCTGATAGCGGTTCTGTTTCATTGGACAATTGCGCTTCTGTTCATCGCGCAGTTGGCATTGGGATATCTGATGAGCGGTGATGATGTCGATCCTGCGCTTCAGTTCAACCTGTTCCAGTATCACAAGTCTATCGGGTTCGTCGTGCTGGCACTGGCGATACCGCGCGTCATATGGTCCGTGTTGAGCAGGAAGCCATATCCGCCCGCTGGTACGGGCAGGGTTGCGCATATCGGTGCCCGCTTCGCTCACGCAGCACTTCTGTTTCTCACCGTCGCTGTCCCTCTGGCCGGTTGGGCTGTTGCCTCGACGTCCCCGTTGCAGATCCCCAGCTATGTCTTCGATCTCGTCGTCATTCCGGGTTTTCCGTTGGAGGTATCGGACGCATCGGAAGCTTTGTGGACGAATGTCCACGAGACTCTGGCATATTTGGCAGCGGCCATTGTCCTTCTTCATGTCGCTGCGGCCTTGTGGCATCACGTCATCCGTAAGGATGTCACGCTCAAGCGGATGATGCCGCTTGTTTCGCGCCACAAATCAGCAAAATAATCGGATTTTGTTTGGTGGATATCGAGCGCAGACGGGCCTGAAACTCCAATCTTTCAAGCCCATCTGTCTCAAATCAATCGCTGACGAACATGCAATGTCAGAAGCTGACGCTCATCCTCAAGGCGACGTTATATCCTTCACTGTGGTTTTCGGCTCCAAATTCCTTGTAGGCATGAAGCGAGACGAAAGGCTTGCCCGGTGCCGCGAATGTAACGGCTGGTCCGAGCGCGAACAGCCGTGCGCGGTTGCCGTCGATGACGCCCGTGCCCTTATCGTCGCTGATCTGCTGGTAGGCATAGCCGCCCAGACCGACGGACAATGGACCGAAATGCTGGCCTAGCGCGAATTCCTGCTGGTTCAAGAAGGGCCCTGTCGAATATTACGACTAGAGCCCGTCTATCATGCGGACTGCGGAACCTAGCGTCCGCATGATCAAACGCGTAGCGACTCGTCTCGGAGACACCGAAGGCGTGGAACGCATGCGGTTGCCTGAAAGTATAGAGCGATGCACAAGGCTGCACTGGATCATATTTAGAACCGTTGGACGCGGCGTCCGATACCTGGAATATAAAGGCGCTGGCGCAGATTTACACGCATGATGCGCTGTTCTTTGGCCTTCTGCGTAAGCTTTTTCGCTGCACCACTTCTCCGACCTCACCCAAGAGAAACCTTAGTCATGACCAATCCCCGCCTGTCTAATTATCTGTCTCTGCCAAACTTGAACCGTCTTGGCGAATAGGGCCGGATATCGTGGGTTTGGCGTTCACCCATGATCTCTCGGGAGACAATCGCGCCGGTTACCGGGCCGGAGGCGAAGCCGACATGACCATGCCCGAATGCGTAAAATACATTTAATGAGCGACTGGATCTGCCGATGACAGGAAGGCCGTCCGGAGTGGAAGGGCGATGGCCCATCCAGCGGTCGATCTTGATATCCTGCATGGCGGCAAGCGCCGGATAGGTTTTTCGGGCGTGATCGAGAAGGATATCGAGCCGGTGCCAATTCGGCGCAGTGTTGATGGAGGCAAGCTCGACCTGGCCGGACAGGCGAAGACCGTGCGCCGTGGGGGTGTTGGCCATCTTTCCATCACTGGGCATAATGGGGTGCCGAGGACCACCATTTTCCAGCCGTACGACGCCGTGATAGCCCCGTTCGCTTTCAAGCGGTATTCGGTCTCCCGCCGATCGTGCCAGCGCTTTGGACCAAGTGCCGGCCGCGACGACGGCATGGTCGCACTCGATAAGTCCCTGATCCGTTTGGACGCCGGTCAAGCGCGTGCCATCGAAGGCAAATGCCAGCGCCTTGGCCCGGATATGCTCAGCCCCGCCTTCACAAGCCACCTGAGCGATCTTCGCAACATATGCACCTGGATCGAGACAGTGAGCGCCGTCTTCTGCAAGGATCGCAAAGGAGTAATGTGGGTCTAGGTTCGGCTCGCGCTCCGCCAATGCCGTTCTGTCGAGTTCACGCCATCGGACGCCGACCAAGCGACGCAGATGCCAGGACAAAGCCTCCTTTTCGAAGGCCTGCCGGTCTGGATAGGCGTAGAGCAGGCCGTCCTGATGGATGAGGTCGGGTAAGCCAACCTCTTCACTCAAAACCCGATGGCGTTGCGGGCTGTCGTGTAACATATGGCTCAACGCATGCGCTGTTTTCTCCACGCGCCGAACCGATGACCCCGCCCATAGAAAACGCAGCAGCCATGGCGCAAGCTTGGGAAGGTGACGCCACCTTATAACCAGAGGACCATGCGGGTTTAGTAAATAGCCGGGAATTCTCTTCCAGAGGCCAGGCATCGACATCGGAACGACCGAGCCGGGGCTGATCCAGCAGCCATGACCATAGCTCGCGGATTGGCGACCGCCCGGTTCACCCGGATCAACGATTGTGACCCTTTGTCCTGCGCGAACGAGTTCCAGCGCAGTGCAAACACCAACAATCCCCGCTCCTATGACAACGGTGTGCTTTTTTTCTACACTGGCCATCGCGGCTTCCCTAAATTTTGCAATACGTGTCGTCCGTCTACGGCGGGGCCGTAATCGTTGGACGTTTTCTCAATGTTTGGTTTCGTTTTCAGCGCTCGGCGAGTATCCGGGCATTCGATTTTAACGAATGGTCAGAAACCTTGATGCCGAGGCCGGGTCCATCCGGCACCACTACTTCGCCACTGCGGTTTTCAATCTTTTCCTCCAGCACATCTTCTGTCAGCACATGATGTGGCATGTAGAATTCACACCCGAGGGAAACTCCAGGTGTCGCGGCGATGAACTGCGTGCCCGCTGCCAGCGCCACACCACCCTCCCAAAGTGTTCCACCATAACCGGGCAGATGAGCGACATCGGCAATGGCCATCAAGGCCTGTGCATCGAGCAGTCCGCCGGTTTTCATCAGCTTCACGGAGATGGCCTTTGCGGCCTGAAGCCTGATGATGTCCATCAGGTCACGGGCATCGAAACAGCTTTCATCCGCCAGTATGGGAGTATCGAGTGCAGCGGTCAGTGACGCCATCGATGCAAGACAATCGCGCGGAACCGGTTGTTCGATGAATGTCGGCTTGAAGTGATCGACATCACGCAAGGTCGCTATGGCACCGAATGGCCGAAGTGCCTGATTATAGTCGATACGCAGGTCGATCTGGTCGCCGAAGGCATTGCGCATCGCCTCCAGATGGTCGACGTCTTCCTGATGAGACTTGACGCCTGTCTTCACCTTGAAGATGCGATTGCCCTGTGGAACCATCTGTTCCATGCGGCGCATATCCGCGTCGAAATCGGGATCAGCGATGGAGAAGGAAAGGGGGATTGTGTCCCGCACTCTGCCACCGAGAAGATCTGCGATGGACAAGCCGGACGATTTGCCGAGAATATCGAACATGGCGGTTTCGATGGCAAGTTTCGCTTCGCCGTGTCCCACCAATGCCTTTTTCATCTTGAGTGTCAGTTCACGAATACGATCGATCCGTGCGCCGATGACGAGCGGTCGCAGGTAGATGTCGATTGCCGCAAATGCCGCTTCGGCGGTACCGGTGAACACCTCCCAGGGTGCCGCTTCACCCCAGCCGATAATGCCGGAAGACGAGGTCAGCTCGACCAGAACGCGCTTCACGGTTCCCTTGACGTTGCCTACGCCCTGCTGGCGCGCCATCTTGATTGGGCTCTCGATGAGGAAGACGCGGATATTCGTGATTGTTTCCATGAAGTGCGGGCCTTTGAATGCTGGTTGTCAATGAGCTGAAACGCCCTTGTGGAAGTGGTTGAGGAAGGTCTTCGTCGCCTCCATTTTAGGCGTATCGATCACCTCGCTCGGGGTACCTTCCTCCACCACATAACCGTCCCTCATGAAGACGACCCGGTCTGCGACGTCTCGTGCGAAAGCAATCTCATGGGTTACGATCACCATTGTCATCCCGTCAGCCGCAAGCTTCTGGATGGTCTGGAGGACCTCGCCGACAAGCTCGGGATCAAGCGCGGATGTTGCTTCATCGAAGAGCATCACCTCCGGCTCCATCGCCAAGGCTCGGGCAATCGCCACGCGCTGTTTCTGGCCCCCGGAAAGTGTCTGCGGCATCTGCCGCGCGCGGTCGGAAAGCCCGACTTTTTCGAGTTGGAACATCGCCAGATCTGTCGCTGTCTTCTTGTTTATACCCTTGACGTGAACGGGCGCTTCCATGACGTTTTCTAGGACCGACATATGCGGGAAGAGATTGAAATTCTGGAATACCATGCCCGTACGGGACCGGAATGCTGCAAGCGGCCGGGTTTTGGGCGGCTGAACGGATTTTCCGAATTCGAATACGGTTTCGCCGACGCGGATGCGACCGTCATCAGGAACAACGAGGAGGTTTATACAGCGCAAGAGGGTGGATTTTCCAGAACCCGACGGTCCCAGCAAGGCGACCACGCCGCCGTGTTCGACCTGAAGATGGATATCCTTGAGAACTTCCAGCGGGCCAAAAGACTTCCGAAGCCCGGAAACTTCGATCATCGGTGTTGTCGGGATCATCGACCTTCTCCCAACTTGCGTTCGCGATTGCGGACATAGAGCGTCAACGGGAAGAGGATGACGAAGTACATGACTGCCACCGCCGTATAGGTTTCCAAAGGGCGGAAACTGTCATGGGCCGCCATTTGCCCCTGATAGACAAGATCGGGAACGGCCAGAACGGAAACAAGAGACGTGTTCTTGAACATCATGATCGACTGGTTCATCAGTGCAGGCAGCATGCGATGCAGTGCTTGGGGTAATATGATGCGGCGCATGGCAAGAGACGGCGTCATTCCAAGAGCCGAGGCTGCCTCCGATTGACCCGCATCAATCGAAACGATGCCGCCGCGAATGATTTCTGCGAAGAAGGCACCGCCATAACATGACAGTGCAAGCAGCGAGGCAGTTATCGGCGTCATATCGATACCGGCAATCATCGGCAGGGCGTAGTAGCACCAAATCAACTGCACCAGCACCGGCGTGCATCGAAACACTTCTATGAACGCGAGAGAAAAGCCTCTCAATACCCTGAAGCGCGACAGGAGACATATCGCTGCTGTCAGGCCTATGGTCATGCCGCATACGATCGTTGCCGCGGTAAAGCCGACCGTTATGCCGAGCCCCTGCAGGAGCAACCAGCGATATCCCCAGAGGATGGAGAAATCCCATTCATACATCGTCTAGATATCCACTTGTGGAAGTGAGGGGAGGTGGGAGGCAGAGCCTGCCAATCTACAACTAGATTTCGAAACCCGGCGGAAAATCGCTTTCTTTCACGCCAACGAGGCCCATGTTGCGGATGATCGCTTCTTTCACGAAACCAGCGTCACGTTCTTTCGTGATCCACTGGTCCGTATACTCTCTCCAGGATTGATCTTCTTCACGCCGGAACCCGGCATTGGACGTGGTAAAATCGGCAGGCGTCGGCATCACCAACTCTCCGATCGACGGGTTTTTCGCGCGGAGTGTCAGCGCAAGGACCATAACGAGGCACTGCGCGTCCGCGCGCCCGGATTGCAGTGCCGCAGTCGCGTCGCTTGCCGTTTTCAGGCGCGAGACCTCTGCCAGTGGGGCATGGCGGGAAATTGCGGCGTCATGGGATGAGCCAGCGTCGACGGCAATGCGCAAGTCTGGTTTGTTGAAGTCTTCCCAAGCGGCTCCACCTGATTTTTTGCGCACAATCATCGTGAATGCGTTCTTGAAAACCGGACCGGAGAAATCGATGACCTTCTTGCGCTCGGGTGTCGGGTTAAGGCCGAAGAAAACGTCGATCTTGTCTGCCTGAAGATCCAGAACGGAATTGCCCCACGTCGTTTCTAGAATGGAGAGTTTCACACCGAGATCATCGGCCAGCTTTTGGCAGATATCGATATAGAAACCTCGCCATGATCCATCCGTCAAACTCTTTTGATAATATGGCGCTCCATCGGCCACACCACCAATTCTCAATGTGCCGGAGGCTTTGATACGTTCGAGGGAGCTGGCTGCGAACAGAGGCCTACTCATGCCCACACCGGCTGCAACCGCGCCAAGGCCTAAAACTTTTGTAAATTGACGTCTCTTCATGTCGTTCCCCTTTGTTGGACAGGCGATAAAAGCCAGAAGCCTTCATCATTGCCGCGTCATACGGCGCTCCCATTTGGCTGCAAACATGTCACCCTCCAGGTTCGTCCTGGTTATCGTGAAGCGCTCAAGCCTTGCCGCAATGCGATTGTTGAACCAGCGGGGATGAAAATAAAAATGTTGAAAAATATTTCTTTCATGACTTTTATTCATGATCATTATCGAGGTCTTCATGAGACGATATCTTCCGTCACTTTCCGCCCTGCATTCTTTTGAGGCGGCTGCGCGCTACATGAGTTTTACAAAGGCGGCCGAAGATTTGGGCCTGACGCAAAGCGGCATCAGCCGTCAGATCAAGAATCTTGAGGATTTTTTGGGCGTTACGCTGTTTCATCGCTCAGGCCCCAGGCTGGTTCTGACCGAGATCGGGGCCAACTATTACCGGGATGTCGCACTGACGCTCGATAAGCTTCAGGAGATATCGATCGATGCCGTCAGGGGCCGCGCTGTGGACAGTTCGCTCGTGGTGGGTGCGCATCCGACATTCGCTGCTCGATGGCTGCCACCACGGCTTTCCTCTTTTATCAAGTCAAATCCAGATATCCCTCTTGAGGTCATGCCAGCGACACCGGCGACTGAGTTTGAAACGACACGTCTGGATGTTGCCGTCCTGAGAGGTGCCGGGACATGGTTGCATGCCCGCGCCATCGAATTGTTCCCGGAAACGCTGGCCGTCGTCGCATCGCCGGATCTCATTCCTCTGGGTCAAAAGTTGCAACCCCTGGCGTTCTCCAACTTTCCGATGCTGCAGAATTCCACGCGGCCAAGTCTGTGGCTGAACTGGCTCCGCCTTGCCGGCTTATCCTATACTGGAAGAATCCACGGGGTACGCTTCTCACATCACGAGATGATCATTAACGCAGCGATAAACGGTATGGGTATCGCGGTAATTCCGGCTTTTTACATTGAACGCGAATTGAAAAGCGGCCAGCTGCATATGCCGTTCGGAGCACCGATCCGCTCAAACGATTCCTATTTTGTGGTTTATCCGGAGCGAAAAGCCCACAACCCCAATATTATCCTGTTCAGGGATTGGCTGATAAGGGAGAGCAGAAAATCCCTGTAAACCGGAGGTATGGGCAAAGGTTACCGATAGGGGGGAACGTCAGTCCGCATTCTTCCAGTATTGACCCAGCAGATCGGTCAGCAGCTTGCGGGCTTGCGGCGACAAGGAGCCGAAGAATTCCCGGTCGTGGTCCAGCATCAGCCTTTCGGCGTCATCGGCAGCTTTTCTGCCGCTTGCGGTGACTGTCAACCCGAAGGATTTTCCGCCGATCGCTTCCCGCTCCAGCAGTCCACGCCGTTCCAGTGATGCCGTAAGGGGCGTCATGTTGGCGCGTTTTATGCCGAGAATCCGGCCGATCTCGCTTTGGGTGATACGCTCGTTTCCGGCAATCAGGATAACGACGGATGCCTCGCTCGGCGTAAGCTCTATCTGCGTAAGCCTTTGAGCAAGCACACCCATCAGGTAACTCGAAGTCCTGCGAAGCTGGTACCCGAGGTGATCTTCAAGTGGATTGGTGGCGGTGGCCTGGGTTGGCGTTTCGGGTTCGATGATTGTCATCTTTCGATTTTAGAAAATTTCTCTTGCCAACTCAAACAAAAATGTCATGCTATATAACATAGCAATGAGGCGGGAGGCTCAACGGTTATGAATATTGTTCCCAATCCACGTGAAGGCACTCATGACACATTCGAGCGGATGAATCCACTCGATGGCACCGTGGCAACCGTCGCGAATGCATTCGGTATCGAGGATGTCGGCCATATCGCTGAGAAAGCAGATGCCGCATTTTCCATCTGGAGCAGCCTTGGGCCAAATGCTCGCCGCGCGGCACTGTGGAAGGCGGCGGCGGCACTGGAAGGCAGAGCTGCCGAATTCGTCGAAGCCATGAAGTCTGAAATTGGGGCTACCGAGGGCTGGGCACGGTTCAATATCATGCTTGCCGCCGGAATGATCCGCGAGGCAGCTGCGATGACAACGCAGATCGGCGGCGAGGTTATTCCCTCGGACAAGCCCGGTTGTCTGGCCATGACCATTCGGGAACCGGTGGGCGTCATTCTCGGCATCGCCCCCTGGAACGCACCGATCATCCTCGGCGTCCGGGCGATTGCCATGCCGCTCGCCTGCGGCAACTCGGTCATCCTCAAGGCATCGGAGCTTTGCCCCAGAACGCACAGCCTCATCGTGGAAACCTTCATGGACGCCGGGCTGCCGGACGGGACGGTCAACATCGTCACCCATGCACCTGCTGATGCTGGGGCAATCGTCGGAGCGCTGATCGATCACCCCGCCATTCGCCGTATTAACTTCACCGGATCGACAGCGGTCGGACGCATCATCGCAAAACGGGCGGCGGAAAATCTCAAGCCGGTTCTGCTGGAACTGGGCGGCAAAGCGCCTTTCATCGTGCTTGATGACGCCGATCTGGATGAGGCGGTGAAGGCCGCGGCCTTTGGTGCTTTTATGAACCAAGGCCAGATCTGCATGTCGACGGAGCGAATCATCGTTCAGGATGCGGTGGCCGAGGCCTTCATTTCCCGCTTCCAGGCAAAAGTCGCAACGCTTGCCGTCGGCGATCCACGCCAGGGAACAGCGCCACTCGGTGCCGTCGCGGATATCAAGACCGTCCACCACGTGCAGTCGCTGGTCGATGATGCCATCGCAGCCGGTGCCACGCTCGTGAATGGCGGTTCTGCTCAGGGTGTTCTCATGCCGGCCCATGTCGTGGACCATGTGACAACAGGCATGCGGCTGTTTCGTGAAGAGAGCTTTGGCCCGGTGGTCGCCGTCGTCAGGGCGCGCGATGAGGATCATGCCATCGAACTGGCGAATGACACCGAATACGGTCTGTCGTCGGCGGTGTTCACACGCGATACCGCCCGTGGCCTGCGTGTTGCCCGGCGGATCAAATCCGGAATCTGCCACATCAATGGACCAACGGTCCATGATGAAGCGCAAATGCCCTTCGGCGGCGTCAAGAATTCGGGCTATGGCCGCTTCGGCGGCAAGGCCGGTATCGACGCCTTCACGGAGCTGCGCTGGATCACGATGGAAACTCAAGGCGGCCACTTCCCGATCTGACGCCATCCGGGAAAGCCCGCGCACGACATAGCTACAAAAAAAACGGCTCCAGAGAGTGTGGGTTTGGTTGAGAACCGGCCTGCCTCAACGGGATCGATTGTCTTCACGATCATTTACCAAGCAAGGAGAACACCATGGATCTGCATAGCCAGGACAAGGACAAGGACACCGTCACCTTCGAAATCATCGACCGCGTGGCCTGGGTCAGCTTCAATCGTCCCGACAAGCGCAACGCCATGAACCCAGCGCTCAACCGTCGGATGCTCGAAGTCCTCGATGAGCTCGAATTTTCCGAGGATGTCGGCATTCTCGTTTTGACAGGCGAGGGAACCGCCTGGTCGGCTGGCATGGACCTCAAGGAGTATTTTCGCGAAACCGAAAGCCAGGGCCTCCGCGGCACACGCAAGGCGCAGCGCGAAAGCTACGGCTGGTGGCGTCGTCTGCGGTGGTACCAGAAACCCACCATCGCCATGGTCAATGGCTGGTGCTTTGGCGGGGGCTATGGTCCGCTCTTTGCCTGCGATCTGGCATTCGCGGCGGAAGAGGCCAAGTTCGGCCTGTCCGAAATCAACTGGGGCATCCTGCCGGGTGGCGGGGCCACCAAGGTGGCGCTTGAACTCACGGGTTTCCGCAACGCGATGTATCACGCGCTGACGGGCGAAAACATCGATGGCCGCAAGGCTGCCGAGTGGGGCTTCGTCAACGAGGCCTTGCCGCTCGACCAGTTGAAGGCCCGTGTCACCGAGGTGGCGCAGGTGCTTTTGAAGAAGAACCCGGTCGCCCTGAAGGCCACCAAGGATGCCGTGCGACGTGTCGGTGTGATGACCTACGAGGAAGCGGAAGACTATCTGGTCCGCGCGCAGGAAGCCGCCAACAGCTACGACAATGAAGGTCGCAAGGAAGGCATTCGGCAGTTCATCGATGAGAAAAGCTACAAGCCGGGCCTTGGTGCCTATGATCGGTCGAAGTCGAAAGCATAGACAGACCGAAGATGCATCGCACCGGGAGGCGATGCAGACCATCAACTGAGTGCAGCAACGATCGCCGTCCCTGTTGACGCGCGGTGCTGCGGAGGAGAAACGACTGTGGATCAAGACATCCGGTTCCTGCCTGCCCATGCCATAGGCCGCCTGCTTCGGCCTGCTTCCGTGGCAATCATCGGCGCATCCGACAAGCCCGGCGCGCTTGGCGCGTCGGTTCTTTCCAATCTCGACCGCCTCCGGTTTCCTGGCGAAATCTTTCTCGTCAATCCCAACCGGGCGGAAATCGGCGGTCGCGCCTGCCTGAAAGCCATCAGCGATCTTCCAGAGGGTGTCGATGTTGCAATCCTCGCAATCCCGCGCGTCTCCGTGCTGGAGGCTGTGAACGCGCTGGCATTGCGCAAGACCGGATCGGTGGTGATTTTTTCTGCCGGCTTTGCGGAAGGCGGGCCTGAAGGACTGGCCGAACAGCAGGAAATCGCCGCCATTGCCGCGCGTAGCGGCATGATCGTCGAGGGACCGAACTGCCTCGGTCTCGTCAATTTCGTTGATGGCATTCCTCTGACATTCATCGAGACGCCCGACATCCGGCTCGACGGACGTCCAGGCATCGGCATCGTTTCCCAGTCCGGTGCGATTGCCGCCGTTGTCGATACGACCTTGCTCGCACGAGGGCTTGGCCTATCCTTTTCGATCTCCACCGGAAACGAAGCGGCTAGTGGCGTTGAGGATTATGTCGAATATCTGATTGACGATCCCAACACCCACGTCATCGGCATGGTGGTGGAACAGTTCCGCAAGCCGGCACGCTTCCTGAAAGCCGCACGGCGCTGTATCGCAGCCGGCAAGCCCATCGTTCTCCTGCATCCCGGCCGCAGCAGCGCCGCACGGGAATCGGCCGCCACCCACACCGGTGCCATGGTCGGCGATTATCAGGTCATGAAAACCAGCATCGAACGGATCGGCGTCATTCTTGTTGAAACGCTCGAGGAATTCGGCGATTGCCTCGAACTCACCGCCCGCTATGGCAGGATCGGTGGCGGTGGCACGGCTGTTGTGGGTGAATCCGGTGCTTTCAAGGCATTGACGCTCGATATGGCCGAGGCTCTCAACTTGCCGCTGCCGACCATGACTGACGAGGACAGCCCGGATCTCCGGGCGGCCCTTCCACCCTTCGTGCCGGTCAGCAATCCTGTCGATCTGACGGCGCAGTCGCTGGTCGATCCGGACCTGTACCGGCGCACGCTCGCCGCCCTTCTCGCCGACGACCGCGTCCAGACCATCGTGCTCGGCATCATCCAGACGGATGCGGCGACCTGCACATTGAAGTTTCCCTCCATTCTGCGAGCCATCGAAGAGCTGAAGCCTGAAAAACCCGTCATCGTCGCCGGTCTGGATGAGGGCGCGCCGATCCAGACGGCCTATGTGGATGGTCTTCGCGAGCGCGGCATCGCCTATTTCCCATCCACCGACCGGGTGATGCGCGCGGTTTCCAGGATAGATGAACGCGCCCGCCGCAATCTCGACGCAAGTAGCTCCGCGTCCGTGACTCTGGACGGATCGCCCGGTGGCACGGCTATAGTTCCGGAATACAAAGCCAAGGACATTTTGAGGTCGGCCGGGTTCGTTTTCCCAGAAGGCGCGCTTGCCACGACGCCGGACGATGCATGCCGCATCGCAACGGAAATCGGCTATCCCGTCGTCCTGAAAGCCCAGTCTGCCGATCTGTCTCACAAGAGCGATGCGGGCGGGGTTATTGTTGGCTTGTCCGACGATGCGGCTGTGGCCAAAGGTTGGGCGGAACTGGCGGCCAATATTGCCGCCCACAGGCCGGGGCTCGTGCTGGATGGCGTTCTTGTGGAAACGATGAGCCCACGCGGCATTGAACTGATCATCGGCGCGCGAAACGATCCCGAATGGGGTCCGGTCATTCTGGCCGGCTTTGGCGGTGTTCAGGCGGAAGTCCTTAAAGACGTCCGTCTGCTCGCGCCGGACCTGACGCCGGAGGCAATCATCGACGAAATCAGGCGGCTGAAATGCGCGGCCCTGCTGGATGGCTTTCGCGGGGCTGGGCCCTGCGACGTCGAGGCCGTCGCCGACATCGTCAGCCGTCTCGGTAATATTCTCCGGGCTGAACCGTCGATCCGCGAAATCGACCTCAATCCGGTCGTCGTCTATCCCGGACGCAAGGGCGCGATCATTCTCGATGCGCTGATGATGGTGGGCGACTGAGGTGAATGGTCTGCCCGTGCGGCGAACGATCCTTATCGCCCCAACGCCGCGGAAGCTTTCGCGGCCGTGATGGCAGGGTCCTGTGTTCCGGGAGGGGGCAGGGCATTTGATTTCAACCTTGAGGGAGGAGAATTCATGAACGAAGATCCGAAACATATCATCGCGGATACGCCGATGAGCCGGATGCAGATCTGGGCCATCGGTCTGTGTGTCCTGCTGAACGCGCTCGATGGATTCGATGTCCTTTCCATCAGCTTTGCCTCGCCCGGCATCGCCAAGGATTGGGGCATCGACAGGGGTGCGCTCGGCATCGTTCTGTCGATGGAACTCATCGGCATGGCAATTGGCTCCGTCTGGCTGGGAAGCCTTTGTGACCGGATCGGCCGTCGCGCCGCCGTACTGTCCAGCCTGGTCCTGATGGCCAGCGGAATGTTCCTGGCGGCAACAGCCTCGGGCATCGTGCCGCTGTCGGCATGGCGGCTGCTGACGGGTCTTGGTATCGGCGGCATGCTGGCGGCAACCAATGCGGTTGCGGCAGAACATGCCAATGCGAAACGCCGCAATTTCTCGATTGCGCTGATGGCGACCGGCTATCCGATCGGTGCCGTCGTCGGTGGCGCGCTCGTCTCCCATTTTCTGGTGGATTACAGCTGGAGAGCCGTCTTTGCCAGCGGGGCAATCGTGACTGCGTTCTGCATTCCGCTCGTCTATTTCACCCTGCCGGAAACCGTTCCATGGCTCATCCAGCGCCGTCCGGCGGGTGCGCTTGAACGCGTCAACGGCGTCCTGAAACGCATGGGTCGCAAAAGCATTCCCGCCCTGCCGGAACCGGATGCGGCACGCCTGAAACCCGGCATCATGCAATTGTTCGCCCCGGCATTGATCGTGGCGACGGTGTGCCTGACCCTTGCCTATTTCTTCCACATCATGACCTTCTATTTCATCCTGAAATGGGCACCGAAAATCGTAGCAGATATGGGCTTCATACCATCGGCTGCCGGTAACGTTCTTGTCTGGGCCAATATTGGCGGTATCGTCGGATCTGTCGTCATCAGCCTGCTCAGCCAGCGTTTCGCGGTGCGAAACCTGACAATCGGCGTGATGGTGATCGCGACAGCTCTCGTTGCCCTTTTCGGGTGCAGCGCACCGGATCTCGTGCAACTGTCCCTTTTGGCAGCCATTGCCGGATGCGCCACAAACGCTGCCGTGGTTGGCCTTTACGCAATCTTTGCCGAAGCATTTCCGACAGAGGTCCGCGCAAGCGGCACCGGCTTCGTCATCGGCATCGGTCGCGGTGGTGCGGCACTCAGCCCGATCCTTGCCGGCATGCTGTTTGCCAACGGCGCGTCCCTCCCAACCGTCGCCCTTCTGATGGGTTTCGGCTCCACCGTCGCCGCCATCGCAATCTTGGTGCTGGGACTGCGATCCATCGGATCGGCAGCACCGAAGACGGCTCTCAAAGAGCAGGGCTGATGCAAACAACTGGCGGCCTCAAGCCGCCAGTTCGCTCTTTGCCTGGCAGTCCCTGGCCGTCCACATTTTGACCTTTAAGCAATCCAACACGATTTGGGAGACGTAGACATGAAGACCACGCGCACGGTTTTTCTTGGCACCATATTTTTTGGAGCAGCAATGATCATCAACGGTTCGGCCCAGGCTGACGATAAAACGTCGCTACCCGGTTACACAGAAGGTGCGCAGGTCGTTCGCGTGGAAAAGACGCAAGGCCAGATCGATGCGATGAGCGGTGTGGTCTACACGCAGATCAAACAATTGCGGTCCATCACTCAGCTTGAAATGTCTCTCCTCGTGCCTCGCAGCGATGATCTGAAGCCAGCGATCATCTATTTTCCGGGCGGCGGATTCACCTCTGCGGAACATGAGAAATATATCGATCTGCGGATGGCGCTTGCCAAAGCCGGTTTCGTGGTCGCAGCCGCGCAATACCGCACGGTTCCCAACAAGTTCCCGGCATTGGTCCAGGACGGCAAGGCTGCCGTTCGTTATCTGCGCGAACATGCAAGCGAATATGGTATCGACCCCACCCGCATCGGCGTGCTGGGCGATTCAGCCGGTGGATATGTGTCGCAGATGCTTGGCATGACGAATGGCGAGACAGCATTCGACGCTGGCCAGTTCCTCGACAAATCCTCCGATGTTCAAGCGGTCGTGACGCTCTACGGGCTCTCCAATCTTCTTGATATCGGCGATGGCTTTCCTGAGCCAATCGCAAAGGTCCATGAATCGCCGGCGGTCACCGAGACCCTGCTGGTCAACGGCCCGGCATTTGCCGATTTTGCCGGCGCATCCATCACCAGTGATCCCAAAAAAGCCTTGCAGGCCAGTCCCATGGGTCATGTCGAAGGTAGCAAGCCGCCTTTCCTCATCATGCACGGAACTGCAGATACTCTCGTTTCGCCAAAGCAGAGCGCACAGCTCTACAAGGCCTTGAAGAACAAAGGCAGCAAGGTCGATTACTTACTTGTGGAAGGTGCCGCCCATGGCGATATCACCTGGTACCAGCCACCCATCATCGACCGGGTGGTCAACTGGTACAAGGACGTTCTGGGCAGCCCTCTCAAGGGAAAAAGTGATGCATCGGGCTCCAAGAGCGGAAAACTCTAGGTAGCTGTCGCGCCCTCACAGAGGGAAACACTTTGCAGCGTTCAACCGTCTGGTGGAACTGGCGCATACGCGCAGCAGGAATTATTTTCTCTACGGTGAAAGACATTTGCGTTCCTTTGTCAGCTTCCATGCTTGCTTTACACACCACCCAATAAAAGGGAGAGGCTATAGCTAACATTAAAAATTTGCGCGATCAGCGTGTACGGATTCGAGCAACAAGCTTCAATGCAATTGTGGTGAATGTCGGCTCCGCCAACGAGGAATGTTGGGGGCATAACGATTGCATTGGTCGGCCAAATGCGGGGTGCAGGTTGACTGTCATTACGAATAGCGCGCGCCGGAGACGGACCCCAGTGACGTCGTCAACGTCGATTTCCCGCGTTGTCATAGGTCAGTGTGGCTGCTTCGATCTTGTCGCCGTTTGCCGCTGCCCACGCACACAGTGCTTCAAACGGCTCCCGCAAGGAATGGCCGAGCGGAGTTATTGCGTATTCTACGCCAATCGGCTGCGTTGGGAGCACCGTCCTCGTCACAAGGCCGTTTCGCTCGAGTCTCTTCAGGGCATCGGCCAGAGCCTTGTGCGTGATCCCATCGAGACGCCGCTTGAGTTCGTTGAAGCGCGAAGGTTTGGGACAGATGACTGTCAGGATCATGATCGTCCATTTGTCAGCAATCTTGTCCAGCACCGGGCGAACCTGCGGCATGTTGCAGAGCGCGCTGTGAGAGAGGGCTTCCAGGTCGGTATACTCGTCCATATCTAGGCTATTCCAGGTGCGTAATTGATATCAGATATCCAACGTATATCATGTCGAGACCATTCAGTGAAAGGATTTACGATGGCTCGAATGAATAACAAGGTCGCTTTGGTCGTTGGCGGCGCGAAGGGTATTGGACTGGCGATTGCAGAGCGACTTTCTGCCGAAGGCGCAAATGTCTTCATCACCAGTCGTAGAGGTGAAGATGCTGAAAAGGCGGCTAAAGACATCGGCAATGGTGCGGTTGGTATTCCCGCTGACGCAAGCTCTCCGGAAGACATGATCACGGCTGTCGAAACTGTCCGCAAAGCATATGGCCGTATCGACTCGCTTGTTTTGAATGCAGGTCTTGCGGAGCCTTCGCAGATCGCCGAGATGACGCCGGAGCACTTCGACCGCCACTTCGGCGTCAACGTCCGAGGGATGGTTTTTGGCCTTCAGGCAGCTCTCCCAGCAATGACAGAAGGCGGCTCGGTCGTCCTCGTCGGGTCCATAGCCGGGAGCGCGGGCTACGCGGCTTACGGAACCTACGGCGCAACCAAGGCGGCCGTTCGATCCTACGCCAGAACCTGGACGGCAGAACTCGCACCCAAAGGCATACGCGTCAACGTCGTTGCGCCTGGCCCAACGGATACGAAGATGATGGCTGCTGTCGCGGAAGACACGCGCGCGGCAATTGTTGCTCCGATTCCCATGGGTCGTATGGCACGGCCTTCAGAAGTGGCTGCGGCTGCCATATTTTTGTTGAGCGACGACGCCAGCTACATCGCCGGTGCCGAATTATGCGTTGACGGTGGCTTGCTGCAAGTCTGACGGGCTGACGATACATTGTACCCGATCTTCAGTAGATCGGGTACGGCAAAACGTGGCTATTGACAGAACGACCTCAAATCGAAACCTTGGAAGAGCCTGCGTCATGTGAAGGGTCATGGTCTCGTGACCTTACTGAGCAATAAAAGCGCCAGCATCATGCATCTGCAAACGATGGCGACCAGTTTCTCTTGTCCCCATCACGTCTGTGCTTCTATTTCCAACAAATGATTTGAGCCGGCTACTTCAGCACCCGACTCGAGCAGGGGCATAATGACGATTTCTCAGCGCGACGGACGAAAACTATATATCATCGCCTGCGCCATCACTGGCACGACTGCTTTTCCAATCTGGTCTGCCACCGCCCCAAGCCCGCCGACAAACTCACATTTGTCCGCAAAACCCTGCAACTTAGCGCCTATGCGGCTCGTTAGGTCGGGTACGAATCGGTTCAGCCGGTCTTCATCCTCCGTCGGCGCAGCTTTAGCCGGAAGCGCGTCGAGAAACTGCTGATGCTTGGAGCGTGTCAGTTCTCCCTCATGTGCGCTGCCCTGATATCCTCGGATCGTGTCCGCCCGGTGATTGCGTTGTTTGATCGATTGCAGCCACACTTTCGCGCCCTTCTAGCCGTTTTCGCCCATAAGGTCGACGAGGGTGTCGCCCACGTTCGTGGCGTTTGGAAGCGCCTTCGAGATTCTTGTGCATCCCCACCAACATGGTCAGAAAGCGACGAAGTAACCCTTGGCGTTGATCCGGCGGTTTTCGGTTGAGTGTTATGCGATGTACTCGCAGTGGAGGAGTCCAACGTATTTCGCATCGAACACCGTCTTGATAAAACCTTAACTTATGATAATCGGTAAGATGTCAGACCAATTAAACGTGTTTGAGTTAGGATTTCTGAGTGGAGAAATCGGTGGACAATCATCTGATGACACCCTTGCCTGCGATTGACCGGGTACGTCAGGTCGAGGCAGCACTTGCTGAGTTCGTTAACACGGCAGGCCTAAAAGCTGGCAGTCGCCTGCCAGCCGAGCGCGAGCTTATGGCGGCTCTCGGTGTCGGCCGTTCCACCGTCCGTGAGGTGATACGCAAATTTCAGGCCCTCGGCGTGATCGATAGCCGAAAGGGGAGCGGTAACTATCTGCTCAAGCCGATTTCGGGTGCAACCGTGCATATGCCCATTTCCATTGAGGCGGCAAGCCAGCGCGATGTACTGTTGATGACGCTGGAGGTGCGCCGCGGAATAGAGGTCGAGGCTTCCATGGCTGCCGCGCGGCGCAGAACAGAAGACGATGTGGAGACCATGCGCCTGCGACTGGAGGAAATGGAGCGTGTCCACCTTGCAGAGGGCACGTCGGGCAAGGCCGATCTTGCCTTTCACCTCTCTATTTATGACGCGACCCATAATTCGCTCTTCAAACAGCTTCTGGAGCAGATGCGTGAAGGTTTTGAGCGGTTCTGGTTGAAACCTTTTGACAGGCCAGATTTCGCAGCGCGCTCCTTCCCTTTCCACCGCACGCTTTTCAACGCGATTGTCGCAGCAGATGCGGTGGCTGCGCGTGAAGAAACGCTGAAAATCCTCGCCATTGTCGAGGAAGATATCAAGGACATGTCCAAATGAGCCAAGGCAATGATCTCTATGATCCCGCATCTCTCATCGTTGCCCATGATGCAACGCATGCCTTCGAGGCTGTGGTGCCGCCCATCGTCCAGACCTCGCTTTTCACTTTCTCAAGCTATGACGAAATGGTCGCCACCTATCGCGGCGAGAAAAGTCGTCCTGTTTATACGCGCGGATTGAACCCTACAGTTCGGATGTTCGAGGAAATGCTGGCGAAGCTCGAAGGTGCCGAGGATGCACTTGGCTTTGCCAGTGGCATGGCAGCAATTTCCTCCACGGTTATATCTTTTGTTTCGCCGGGGGACCGTATCGTCGCCGTGCGTCACGTCTATCCGGATGCCTTCCGTCTTTTCGGGACGTTGATGAAGCGTATGAACATTGGCGTGACCTATGTCGACGGTCGTGATGAGGCCGCGGTCGAAAAAGCGATGCCCGGTGCGAAGCTTTTCTATATGGAAAGCCCGACGAGCTGGGTCATGGAAGCGCATGATGTTGGCTCGCTGGCAGAAATTGCCCGGCGGCACGGCGCTATTTCGGTAATCGACAATTCTTGGGCAAGCCCGATCTTTCAGCAGCCCCTCTCTCTCGGCGTTGATCTGGTCGTGCATTCCGCTTCCAAATATCTCGGCGGCCATAGCGACGTCGTGTCTGGTATCGTTGCGGGCTCGAAAGCAATGATCAATACCATCCGTGCTGAGGCCTATCCGTATCTGGGTGGCAAGATGTCTCCCTTCGATGCATGGCTTTTAATCCGCGGGTTGCGCACCCTGCCCATTCGTATGAAAGCGCATCAGGAATCGGCGCTTGAAATCGCCTCGCGTTTGCAGGCCCTCGATGTCGTGGAAACCGTTTGCCATCCCGGTCTGGTTAACCGCCTGCCGCCGGGCCTTAACGGCACATCCGGCCTGTTTTCATTCATCTTCCGCGAGGGTGTGGATGTCAGGGCCTTTGCCGACCGTCTCGAACTTTTCAAACTTGGTGTTTCCTGGGGAGGACATGAAAGCCTGATCGTCCCTGGCGAAGTGGTGCTCGAACAGAAGGCGCAGCCGAATTCAGCGCATACGTTCGGTATCAGCCCGCGCTCCGTGCGCTTGCATGTCGGTCTTGAGGGTACTGAAGCGCTCTGGAACGATCTCGAACCTGCGATCAGGGGGGCATCCGCCGCCGCCTGATGCTTTAAAAAACGACGACAAAAAACTGGGAGAACGCAATGAAAAAACTGGTAGTAGCAACACTTCTCACCGTCTTGATGGCCGGAACGGCACTGGCGGACACCACCTTGAAACTCGTGGAAGTCATCACGAGCCCCGAACGCACCGAGACCCTGAAGGGCCTGGTTTCCAAATTCGAAGCCGCCAATCCCGGTACCAAGGTCGAGATCATCTCGCTTCCATGGAGCGAGGCATTCCAGAAGTTCGCCACGATGGTTTCGGCGGGCGACGTTCCCGATGTGCTTGAAATGCCCGATACGTGGCTGTCGCTCTATGCCAATAACGGCATGCTCGAAAGCCTTGAACCTTATCTGGCGAAATGGGAACACACTGCCGGTTTGAGCGCGCGCACGCTGGAGCTTGGTCGCGACGTCAAGAACACCGCCTATATGCTCCCCTACGGTTTTTACCTCCGCGCCATGTTCTACAACAAGAAGCTGCTCGAGCAGGCAGGAGTGAAGGAACCGCCGAAGACGCTCGAGGAATTCGCGGATGCGTCCAAGAAGATTGCCGCTATCCCTGGAAAATATGGATATTGCCTGCGCGGCGGCCCGGGCGGGTTGAACGGCTGGGTTATGTTCGGCGCATCCATGGCTGGCTCCAACGAGTTTTTCACCAAGGATGGAATATCTACCTTTGACAGCCCCGGTTGGGTAAAGGGCCTGACCTATGTTGTCGATCTCTACAAGAACGGTTACGCGCCGAAAGACAGCGTCAACTGGGGATTCAACGAGATCGTAGCTGGCTTCTATTCAGGTACATGCGCCTTCCTCGATCAGGATCCTGATGCGCTGATTGCCATTGCGCAGCGCATGAAAGCCGAAGATTTCGGCGTCATGACGATGCCAAAGGGGCCGGATGGCAAGACGTTCCCGACAATCGGTTTCGCTGGCTGGTCCATGATGGCGTCGTCCAAGAGCAAGGACTTGTCCTGGAAGCTGATCGAAACGCTTGAAGGTCCAGAAGGCAACATCGAGTGGAACAAGAAGACAGGAG
This sequence comes from Agrobacterium rosae, assembly GCF_002915175.1. Lineage (GTDB taxonomy): Bacteria > Pseudomonadota > Alphaproteobacteria > Rhizobiales > Rhizobiaceae > Agrobacterium > Agrobacterium rosae. Next base: position 133,201 of record NZ_NXEJ01000003.1, read on the forward strand.
CGCTTCCAGTTCACACGTCAGCGGAAAAAGACCCGTTTTACGCTAGTGAGCAGTTCAAGGGCTGGTTTGAGGAATTGGCCGACCAGAATGCCGTCCCGACCACCATGCCGACGTATCTCGAAGAATTCGCGTTCTTCAAGGATTCGCTGGTGATCAAGACTTCGCAGGAAGCACTTCTGGGCGACATCACCCCGGAAGAACTCGCCAAGCAATGGGCTGACTATCTGACGAAGGCTCAGCAGAAGTTCCTGAAATCGAAATAAACGAGAAAGGCGGCGTGTCGCAACGCGCGCCGCCTAATCGCTTGTTTGATTCAGAAACAGTCCAGATTAGCGAATGGCGCATCCGTTCGCCGTGTTTTTCGCTGGGGAGCATTCGATGTCCTACACCCAAAGCGCCCGGCCTCTGGCTCCGCGTAAACCCGCATTACAGCGTCTGGCCCGGTCGGCTGAACCGTGGCTGTACAGTGCGCCGGTCCTCGTCCTCATCGTCACCATCATGATGGTGCCGCTGGTTTTGGGGTTGTCTTACGCCTTTCGCGACGTTCAATTGCTCAACCCGTTCTCTGGCGGGTTCATCGGGCTCGACCATTTCAGAGAGCTTTCGCAGGACGTAGCTTTTTATCGCGCGCTGAAGAACACGCTTTGGTGGACCGGAGCTTCGGTTTTTCTGCAATTCTTTTTCGGGCTTATTCTCGCCCTGCTTCTGGACAAGCCGTTTGCGGGCCGTGGCGTGGTGCAGGCGCTCGTATTCCTGCCCTGGGCCGTGCCCACTTTTCTTGCTGGGCTTAACTGGGCGTGGCTGTTCAACCCTGTCATTGGTCCGCTGCCGCATTGGATGACGTCGCTCGGGCTGCTCTCCGCGCCTAACAACATTCTCGCAGACCCGCATCTGGCAATGTGGGGACCGATCATCGCCAATGTCTGGTGGGGCATCCCTTTTTTTGCGATCACGCTGCTGGCCGCCCTTCAGGCCATTCCGCGTGATCTCTATGAGGCCGCATCGATCGACGGTGCAACGCCGCTCCAGCGCTTCACGTCCATCACTCTGCCGTTTCTTGCGCCAACCATCGCGATTACGGTTTTGCTGCGCACGGTCTGGATTGCCAATTTCGCCGATCTCATCATCGTCATGACCAATGGCGGACCGGCAGACCGGACGCAGATCGTTGCGAGCTACATCTTCACGCAAGCCTTCAAGCGGCTGGACTTCGGTTACGCATCCGCCATTGCGTTGGCTCTGCTTGTGCTTCTGCTCGCCTATTCCATGGTCATCGTCATCATGCGCCAGCGCCTTATCGAGAAAGATTGATCCATGACCAGCAGGATTTTTCTCACTATCACGCATCGCATGGCGCTTCTTCTCTATATAGTTTTTGCGCTTTTCCCGCTTTTCTGGCTCCTCAAAGTGTCGGTCACCCCCAACGACCTGCTTTACAGTGAAGGCGTGCGGATGTGGCCTTCGCACGCGACGCTCGATCACTATCGTTATGTTATCGAAAACAGCGCTTTTCCCACGTTTTTCAAAAACAGCGTCATCGTCGCAGGCTCGACAGCCGTTGCTGTCACCATACTGTCTTCGCTTGCCGGTTATGCACTGTCACGCTTCCGCTTTCGCGGGAAATTCTGGATCATTGGTTTGATGCTGGTGACGCAGATGTTCCCCCTTGTGATGCTTGTGGCACCTATCTTCAAAATGCTCTCGCCTCTTGGGTTGACGAACAGCCTGACCGGCCTCGTTATCGTGTACACAGCGTTCAACGTCCCCTTCGCGACGTTCCTGATGCAGTCGTTTTTCGACGGCATTCCAAAAGACCTCGAGGAAGCTGCGATGATTGACGGTGCTACCCGCTTCATGGCGTTCAGGCAGATCATTCTGCCGCTAACCCTGCCCGGTATCGCCGCAACGCTCGGCTTCGTCTTCACGGCAGCCTGGAGCGAACTGCTGTTTGCCCTGATGCTGATTTCGGGAAATGAAAGCGCGACGTTCCCGGTAGGTCTGCTGACCTTCGTATCGAAATTCTCGGTCGATTTCGGGCAGATGATGGCGGCAGGGGTTTTGGCTTTGATTCCCGCATGCCTCTTCTTCCTGCTCATTCAACGATATCTCGTGCAGGGCCTGACGGCCGGTGCGGTGAAAGGATAAATCCATGGCTTCCATCGAGCTCAATCGCGTCGCCAAATCCTATGGTGATCATCCTGTGCTGCACGGCGTCGATCTTTCCATTGCAGATGGCGAATTTGTTGTCCTTGTTGGTCCGTCTGGATGCGGAAAATCTACTTTGCTGCGCATGATCGCCGGTCTTGAGGAGATCACGTCCGGTACGCTCTCTATAGACGGACAACTCGTCAACGATCTCAAGCCGAAGGACCGGGATATCGCCATGGTCTTCCAGTCCTATGCGCTTTATCCGCATATGAGTGTTGCCGACAACATGAGCTACAGTCTGCGTTTGCGGAAAAGTCCCAAGGAGGTGATAGCTGCTGCGTTAGCGTCGGCATCCAGCAAGCTAGGGCTGGACCCTTATCTTGCAAGGCGGCCAAAGGCGCTCTCCGGCGGGCAGCGCCAGCGCGTCGCCATGGGCCGAGCGATTGTCCGCCAGCCGAAAGCCTTCCTCTTCGACGAGCCGCTTTCGAACCTTGACGCGCGCCTGCGTGAGCACATGCGGGCGGAAATCAAGCGTATGCAGGCTGATTTGCGCGCCACCTCCGTTTACGTGACGCACGACCAGATTGAAGCGATGACGCTCGCCTCCCGGATCGTTGCCATGAATGACGGTTACGTGCAGCAGATCGGCGCACCGCTTGATCTTTATGATCGTCCAGCAAATCTTTTCGTCGCAGGCTTTATTGGTTCACCCGGAATGAACTTTCTTGGGGGCCGATGCGTGCAAAATGCAGATGGAAGCGGAATGGCACTGACGGATGGCAGCGTGTTACCACTGGGGCGGCAGGTTGCGGTTCAAAACGGCGACACGATAACACTTGGAATTCGACCCGAACACGTTGTCGTTTCTCCAGACGCAGAGGGTATTGAGGCGAAGGTAGAACTTGTCGAGCCAACTGGGCTCGGTATCATCCTGCACCTGGCCGTTCATGGTCTCCCGTTCAAGCTGTTTTCATCAGACCGTGCTCTTTTACAGCCGGGCAAGTCCATCACTGTCGGGCTACCGACTGATAAGTTACATGTCTTCGACGCAAAGGGTGACCGTATCGATTGATTCTTAAGGCCGATCCGGTTTCTTCCCGGTCCATTACGTCGCGCAAAGCGAGGGCGGGTCTAGAGGTTTGATCACGGGCTTTAATGGTGCAATTTTCGAGGTTTGAGCGCGACAGTTTCGAAAGACCGCTTAGTTTCGATCCTCGGCGACTACCTTTCGATTTGTCGGTCACAGTGAATTCGCCGCACAAGGACGTCATACGCAACTATGCGGACCGCACACTTTTTCGTTTCGATGCCAAAGGCTGATCTGCCGATGAACGGGTTTGATCGAAATCGCTAGGTTGGTGAGTTGGTGTCTGTTCTGCGGATTTAGTGAACATCGGGTCGTAAGTTCGAATTGGTTCAAGGCGAAAGAAGCCGGTCAAGGTGCTAATGCGATGCCCTCTGCGGTTCACGCTTAACGACGGCTTCACGCGCCGACCACTTCGGCCAATCGGCTTGCGCTCGCCAACTCCCGAGACAGGACATTGCCGTATTACTTTGGCCAACGATTCTCGGACTGTATCGTTTTTGATCAGCCATCCCAAAGCCTACTTCTATCGTAATGCCCAATTTAATAAGCTAAAATCTAAAGCGCCTATCATCTGCTTGTATGTTTTTAGGCGAAGTCTAACTAGCAGGCGGCCCCACCTATCGACTACGTGCCGGGGGCGCGCATCCTTCTGTCGACAATGTCTTTTTCGCAAGCGAGCAACCGTATTTCGATCACCGAACCGCAGAGCTCAATCTCTCAGGGTGCCAAGAATACTTTGCTTCGGCTAAAATCTTATCACAAATCTCATTGACCATAGTCGTCAGATTGGCAGCGATACCAGCGGTGGCCGATGTGAAATCTGTGCAGTTATTTGTGGTCTGGCGCGTGCATCACCTGACCGGAACTTCCGAATTGGAGCCGGGAAGGTGTTTGACCTGGCAGGCGATACCATTTGAGCGATCTCGTGATCAACGCCTGAGTATGCTTTGCCAGACTGACTTCCCAACACACCATACGCCTTAAGAAGTTCCGGTCGTTTCGGATCGAAGTGCGGCTTGGTTCATAAATTTATGCGTTTTTTACCAATACGCTCTTCGGAATTGATGTATCTTGGGGTCAATAACGAGGAACCGGCTAAGTCGGGCCACAGGGGAATATCGAAGAATGAGATACGTCGTCGATAATGTCGGCGGTCTTGCTGGAGGCGATGCCTGGCAGGCCGCAGTTACGGAAACCTATTTTCCGCTCGATACCGAGTATCGCAACCGGCGTGAATTCACCGGGCAACTGGAGACATGGTCGGTAGGAATTGTCGGCGTCTCACGGATGCAGTGCGATGGCGTGAGCTACAGAAGGCATCGCCGTCACTTTCTGAACGAGCGTGATGCTAGTCTGCTGGTTTCCATCCCTGAGATGAGCGAAGTCAATTTTTCGCAGGGATCACGCAGTGTCAAATGCAATCCTGGCGGTTTCCTTTTAGAGCGTGGGGATGCTCCCTATGAATTCTGGCATGGTCGCCCAAATGCCCTATGGGTCCTGAAAGTTCCGTCTGCGAGTGTCCGGTCACGCATAGGCTCGACGGACAGGTTCAGCGCTTTGAGCTTCGACGGCACGAGCGGTGTCGCTGCGCTGTTTCTCGACACCGTCCGCACGACCATCGGCCATGTCGATGATATCAGCGATGCGGCGCGCGAGATGACCGGTCGGCATATTCTGGAAATGCTGTGTTTATCGATTGTCAGCGACGACCGCGTTCTCGATAGCAGCATCTCCTCCATTCGCGCCGGACATCTTCACCGGGCCGAACAGTATATTCGTGACAACATCAAGAGCCCTTCGCTTGGCCCGCAGGCTGTGGCAGAGGCGGGTGGAATTTCGCTTCGCTACCTTCAGGGACTGTTCCAGGAAAGTAGCAAGTCTATCAATGGCTTCATACGCGATAGCCGCCTTGATCACTGTGCTGAAGACCTCATGTCGCTGACAAACACGAAGACCATTGCGGAAATCGCCTATCGTTGGGGCTTCACGGACCAGTCGCAGTTTTGTCGGCACTACAGAACCAGATTTGGTTGTTCGCCAAGCGACACACGCCGGGAAGCCGTGCTTCGGGCGCGTTTGTCACCAGAAACTCACCAGCGTCACTGACGCGCTTCGATCTTAAACCATGTCGGCTCTGCCCAAGTGATTGAGGGCGGTGCGGGATAGCAATGCCTTCCGGGCGCTTTACCCGGGAATTCTTCATTTCGAGACATCAGACACGCTGCCCCATCCGGGGCGGGCGAAGGCGAGACATTGTCCCAGCCGACCAGCCAGTAGAGGACAGAGCATGACCAAGACGAGAGTTGCCGTGGATGTGGGCGGAACCTTTACGGACATCTGTATCATGGACGAGGAAACGGGAGCCATCCGTATCGAGAAAACCGGCTCGACCCCTGACGATCCCATGCGCGCAATCCTGAACGGAGTAGAACAAGCTCGCGTCGATCTGTCTGATGTCACGATGTTTTCTCATGGCACCACGGTTGCGACGAACGCCCTGATCACCCGCCGTTTGCCCCGCACGGCAATGGTTTGCACCGAAGGGTTTCGCGATGTGGTCGAAATCCGTCGAGCCAACAAGGAAGATCTTTGGGATACCTACAAGGATGTCGCCAAACCCTATATTCCGCGACGTGACCGTCTGACGGTTCGTGAGCGGGTGGATGCCGAGGGTTCTGTTCTCGAGGCGTTGAATGAGGATGACGCACGCCGTGTCGCTGAGGTTCTCAAAAAGCGCGAGGTCAAGTCGGTCGCTGTCTGCTTCATGAATTCCTATGTCAGTGGCGCCAATGAACGGCGCATGCGTGATATCTTGAAAGAGGTGATGCCGGATATTCCGGTTTCTATCTCCTCCGAGGTGATGCCCGAAATTTTCGAGCATGAACGGTTTTCCACCACGATGGCGAACGCCGTCTGTGCCCCTGTGGTGGTGGATTATGTGTCGCGCCTCAGCGATAAGCTCGCCGCAGGCGGCTATCGTCGCGATCTCCTGTTGCTTCATTCCGGCGGCGGCGTGATGACACCCGCTAGTGTCAGGGACTTTTCCGCGCGCCTTGCCGGATCGGGCATTGCAGCGGGTGCCATTGCCAGCCGGTTCATCGGCAATCTTTGCGGTTTTCCCAATTCGATTGGCTTCGATATGGGTGGCACCAGCACTGACGTTTCGCTGGCTTGGAACGGCCAGTCACGCATCACCAAGGATTGGTATATCGAATATGGGTATCCGATCCGATTCCCCTCCATAGAGGTGCTGACGATCGGCGCAGGGGGTGGCTCTCTCGCCTGGCAGGACGAAGGCGGATCGCTTCGCAACGGTCCGCAGTCGGCAGGCGCCCATCCGGGGCCAGCCTGCTATAGCAATGGCAATCCGGTTGCGACCAATACGGATGCGAATGTGGTTCTCGGGCGCCTGGGCACAAGCCTTGCGGGCGGCAAGATCACGCTCGATCCCGGCCTTGCCACTAAGGCCGTTCAAGACACCGTTGCCACGCCTTTCGGAATGGGACTGCACCGCGCTGCCGAAGCCATCATTGCCGTTGCCAATGCCAATATGGCCAATGCCGTGCGTCTTCTGTCCGTCAGCCGTGGTTACGATCCGCGCGATTTCGCTCTGGTGGCTTTCGGTGGAGCAGGGGCGTTGCACGGTGCGGCTGTCGCCAGGGAACTCGCCATCCCAACCGTCATCGTGCCACCCAACCCCGGCGTAACATCCGCGCTGGGCTGCCTGCTGGTCGATGTGCAGCATGATTTCTCCGAAAGCTTTATGGCAGATGCATCCGCCGTATCGCCTGAAGAAATGGAATCCGCGTTTCAACGTATGGAGGTACAGGCCACCGACCGGCTGTCGAATGAAGGCATTGCCCCCGCAGACATGGCTCTGCAGCGCACGGTCGAAATGATGTATCAGGGCCAATGGCGTTCTCTCGCCGTGAATGCGCCAGCGAAAATCGGGAGCATCGGCTCCTTGATCGAAGCCTTCCACGGTGAGCATGAGCGGGAATTCAACTATCGCCGCGATGAAGCCCCGGTCTCCATATTCCGTATTGCGATAAAGGCTGTCGGCATCGTCCCGAAGGCCGATCTGCCCAAATATGAGGTGAGGGAGCATAGCGCGGAACCAATCGCGCGCCGTGCAGTCTGGTTCGACGGCATTTCCCACGACGCTGCAATCTATCAGCGTGAGGCTCTTGAAGCGGGAGCAAGGTTTGCCGGTCCTGCAATCGTCGAACAGTTCGATTCCACCACCGTCGTGCCGCCGGGCATGAGCGCGAGTGTAGACGCATTTTTGAACATCCTGATCGCGACGCAAGGCTGAGACATGAACAAGTTTGCGGAAACGGAAAACGGTCTCGATCCTGTTACATTCGAGGTACTCAAAAATTCGTTCATCACCACGGTGGATCAGATGGCGGAACAGATGCTGCGCACCTGCTATTCCTTCGTCATCTATAATCGCGATTTTTCCAACGCGCTGCATGATGCGGATGGAAATTCCGTGGCGCAGGGCAATTACGACATCGCCGTTCACGTCGGGACGTTGCATAACACCTGCAAAGAGGTGATTCGCGTCTTCGAAGGCGACATGTCGCCCGGTGATGTCTATGCGATCAACGACCCTTATGCCGGCGGTACGCACTTCAGCGATGTGCGCCTCGTGCGTCCGATCTTTGATGAAGATACGCTGATCGGGTTTTCCCAATCGAATGGCCACTGGTCGGATCTGGGCGGCTCGGTTCCTGGCTCCTTTGATGTGACGGCGCGTGACATGTTCCGCGAAGGGCTGCGCATAACGCCGATCCGGCTTTTCCGTCAGGGGCGCTTTTGTTCCGATGTCGCCAATATGATTGCCGCCAACACGCGTGATCCCGCCTCCATCATCGGAGATATCCATTCGCAGGCGCAGGCGACGCAGGCAGCCGAGCGTGAGCTTCTGCGGCTCGTCAAGAAATATGGCCGCAACAAAGTGACGCGCGGCATGGAGGAAGTTCAGGATTACGTCGAGCGGGCCGTGCGCAAGCGGCTTGCCGAACTTCCAGATGGGACATGGGAAACCGTCGATTATATCGACCGTGATCTGGGTGGCGGCGAAGGCATGATCCCGATCCGCATCAAGATGACGATCAAGGGCGATACGGTGCATTATGACTTTACCGGAAGTCATTCGACCATCGCCTCCATGTATAATTCCGCACCCGGCGCGACCTTCTCGGCGGTGGTTGCAGGCATGAAGACCTTCTTTCCCGATCTTCCGCTCAACAGCGGTTTTTACCGGATGATCCAGGTAACGGCGCCGAAAAACAGTGTCGTCAGCGCCGAATGGCCTGTCGCCGTTACCGGCTTTCTGATGCCGTTTGAAAAAATCATGAATGCCATCTTCGAGATGTGGTCGCAGATCATGCCGGACCGCGCCATCGCCTGTGCTTTCAACCTCGAATATCTGCTGGCCGGTGGCCGGGATGCGCGCAAGCCGGAAAAGCCGATCTTCATGTTCTATGAGTGGTTGCCCGGTGGTTGGGGCGGTCGCAACGGCAAAGATGGGGCCGATGTCACCACCGCCTGTTTCGGAACTGGCCTGATGTCGCAACCCAATGAGGGCAACGAGCGTGTCAATCCCACCCGTACTAGCGAGTTCCAGATCAAGCAGGATTCCGCAGGTCCGGGCAAATGGCGCGGTGGTGTCGGCGTCCAGAAAACCTCGCTATTGCTGGAAGCGGAAGGGGCAGTGATGTCTTACATCTGCGACCGTGAGCGTGCGGTTGTCTGGGGTGTCGAGGGAGGTCTTCCCTCCATGCCGCACGGGCTGACCATACGCCGCGCCGGTGACGAGGCCCACAAATGGCTCGGCTCCGTCTTTTCAGATTATCCCGTCTATACGGGTGATGAATTTGCCAGGCCCACCGCAGGCGGCGGCGGCTTTGGTGATCCTCTGGATCGTGATCCTGCCCACGTCATGGAAGACGTGATCGATGAATATGTCTCCATCGAACGCGCAAAGAGCGACTACGGGGTCGTCGTGAAAACCATAGATCGTGATCTTTGCCAATATGAGATCGACGTTCCGGGCACCGAAGCTGCCCGTTCGGAAATCCGCGCAAAACGCAAGGAATGGGCGCGGATGGACCCGCATGCGGTTTCGGCGCGCTACAAGGCGGGAGAGATCAACTCGCTGGACGCCGTTCGCCGTTTCGCGGTCATTCTCGACTGGGAGAGCGGCGACGTACTTGAAAAAACAACGGCGCAATTCCGCGAGAGTTTTGAAAAACGCAGCGTCGCCCATTGGTCTTAGACATTATCGCCGGGTGCCGCAGTCCATGCGATACCCGGCGATCAACCGAGGCTTTGTCCTATCGGTTTTATCGATATCACTTTCAAGAAACTCCTATTTCACAAGGGGTCGCGGCTCAGACACTATGCCGGAAAGCCGCAACAGACGGCATCTGAAGGGAACGAGTAATGTCCGATATTCTGGGCCGGGTCTTGACCGTTGCCGGTACGTTCGAGGAAGCACTTGCCGCGCAACGTTGGGGTGCTGTCGTTTTGGCAGGCGGCACATGGCTCATGCGCAACCCGCGACGGGGAATTGCACTGCCGCAAGCGCTGATATCGCTGCACGCGCTTCCCGGTTTGAAGACCATCGACATAGAAGCGCATCAGGTCACCATCGGTGCAGCCGTCACGCATGATGCTCTCGATCGGGCACTTGCCGGTGTCCCCGGTCTTGAAGCCGTTGCCGCTGCTGCCTCCGGCTCTGCCAACCCCGCTATTCGTCGGGCAGCGACGGTGGGTGGTAACCTGTGTTCCATCGATTTTGCCGCTGCCGATCTTCTGCCTGCCCTTCTTGCCGTTGATGCCATCGTGGAACTGCGTGCAGATCATGCCCCCGTTCGGCTGCCAACAGCGACATTTCTCGCCAACAGGCCTTTGCTGCTGGCTGACGCGATCCTGACCCGTGTCATCGTCCCTAGAGATGCTGTTGCCAGCGCCCATGTGCGTCTGCCTCTGCGGCGCGCGGGGGATTATCCGGTCGCCATCGTTTCGGGCGCACTGTCTGCCGAGGGGCGCATAAACATCGCCGTCGGTTCGGTTGAAACGGTGCCGCGGCGTTGGACGCGGCTTGAGGAGGCCTTTTCCCGGGAGACGGGCGGGCGCCCAGCCAGTGCGGACATCGCAGCGTCTATTGCCCGCGACTGCAATGATTTTGACGGTCGAGACGGTATCGAAGCGGATGGCTGGTATCGCCGTGAGGTCCTGCCAGCACTTGTTCGCCGAACTGTCAAAGCGCTCTTGGAAAAGGATGCTGCCCGATGACGGTCACACTGTGTATCAACGGGTCGTCCTTCCGTTTCAATGGTGATCCGATGACGCCATTGGTCGATTTGCTGCGAAGCGATCGGTTTCTGACCGGCACCAAGGCCGTCTGTCGGGAGGGATTTTGCGGTGCTTGCACGGTCCATGTCGATGGGGAGGCTGTGATGTCATGCCTTCAGCCCGTTGGTCTGCTGGAAGGCGCAACGGTCACCTCCATTGAGGCGATGTCGACAGGTGACGGACCACTTCATCCGCTTCAGGCAGCGTTTGAAGCTGCCGATGCCGTGCAGTGCGGCATGTGTTTTCCTGGCATGGTCATGAGCCTGTCCCACTTCCTGCGTGAGAAGCCAGATGCGAACCGCACGGAGGTGAAGGCGGCGATGGTGGGTAATATCTGTCGGTGTACGGGCTATGAGCGGATTATCGATGCGGTCATGGGCGTTATGGAAGGAGCCGGTCGTTATGACTGATGTTTCGACGACCGTCATGGATCTGCCCCGCCGTGATGCTCGCGACAAGCTGCGTGGCCGCACCCGATACACCAATGACCGTGCGCGGCCCGATACGCTTCATGCCGTCCTTTTGCGCTCCTCCGTCTCGTGCGGTCGCATTATCCGGCTTGATGTAACGCCTGCTTTGCAGTGCCCGGGTGTTTTGGCCATCGCCACGGCGGCGGATGCGCCCGGCCATTACGGTATAGGCATCGCCGACCATCCGCTATTTGCCATCGATATGATCCGCTACCATGGAGAGCCGATAGCCGCCATTGCTGCGGAGACAGAGGAAGAGGCACGTGCGGCGATGCAGGCGATCATCCTCGAGGTAGAACCACTCGATCCGGTGCGGACCATGGCGGACGCGCTATCGCCGGATGCGCGCCTCGTGCATGAAAACTGGCGGGACTATGAGGTCCTGACCGAAGGCGGCGCACGCTCCGGTAATATCGCCTGGGAAGCCAAATCCATGCGCGGTAACGTGGACGCTGCCTTTGCGCGTGCTGACGTTACCATAGTTGAAAGCAGCTTCACGGTTGGCAGGCAAAGCCATGTGCCGTTCGAGCCGCGTGTGGCAATCGGCAGTTGGGAGGATGGTCGTGCGCATATCCAGACCTCCACGCAGGTGCCGTGGACGGTGCGTAATGTTACCGGGCGTGTCATGCAATTGCCGCCCGGCCATGTTCGCGTCACTGTGCCGCCGGTCGGTGGCGCCTTCGGCCTCAAATTCGATGCGTCGATAGAACCGATAACCGCACTCCTGGCCCGCATGACCGGGCGCAGCGTAATCCTCGAAAACACCAGGCAAGAGGAAATGGCGACCTGCCTTTGCCGGGAAAATGCCGATATCACCATTCGTTCGGCTGTCACGGCGGATGGCGAGATTGTTGGGCGTGAGGCGGTCGTCTTGATGGATTGCGGTGCCTATGGTGGTGAGCAGGTCTTTCTGACCACCATGACATCCCACACATTGGGTGGCAGCTACAGGCTCGGTGCCGCACGGCTCGTCAGCCGCGCCATCTATACCAACACACCGCCAAACGGTGCGTTTCGCGCTTGCAACGGGGTCTATAACGGCTTTGCACTGGAGCGGCACACGGACGAGATTTGTGCTGCTATGGGCATGGACCCGATGGCGTTTCGCAAGCGCAATGTTCTGGGTAACGGTGATCTGGGGCCGACAGGCCAGGTTTTTGAAGGCGATGTGCTGCGGCCCATGCTGGAACGAATGGAAGCGCTGACCGAAAAAACTGGGACGCTGGAGTGCAAGGCCGATGGTCGCCTTTACGGTCGTGCCACCACGGTTGGGACGTGGTTCATCTTCGTCGGGCCTTCCGCCGCCACCATCAACATGAATGCGGATGGCAGCGTTACGCTGGTGACATCAGGTGTCGAAATCGGTTCCGGCACGATGATGCAGTCGCTGCCGCAAATCGTTGCGGGGCAGCTGGGTCTGCGTCCAGATCAGGTGGTGGTCAAGGAAGCGGATACGGACGCAGCGGGCCTAGATGTCGGCGTGGGCGGAGGCAGAACGACGGTTTCCATCGGTGCGGCCAGCGTTGCTGCGGCTGCCGAGGTTAAAGATAAGCTGTTGCATGCCGCAGGTGAATTGCTGCAAACGGCTGCTGATCATCTGGTGTTGCGTGAAGGCCGAGTGGAAATCGTTGATCGACCGAGCTCTGGCATCACGATCCCGGCGGTTGTCGCGCATGCGCAGGCAACAACGGGTCCGATTACCGGCACTGGCAGCTTCACCGCGAAAAATACCCCTGCGATGGCCGGTTGCGCCATGGGGCATTTTATCGACGCGCTCGATATTCCGGTGTTCGTCGTGCACGAAGCGGAGGTCGCAGTCGACCCTGAGACGGGGCATGTCGAAGTGCTGGCATATCGCGTTGTGCAGGACGTAGGACGGGCGCTCAATCGACGTGCCATCATGGGGCAAATTCAAGGTGGCGTGGTACAGGGCCTCGGTTACGCCTTGCATGAAGAGGTCACGATCACCGAGGATGGCCGTATCGCGCAGGATGGCTTTGAAACCTACCGTGTCCCTCTGGCGCAGGATGTCGTTCCCGTCGACGCCGATCTTTATGAGGGCGCGCCGTCCATCGGGCCGCTCGGGACCAAAGGGGCGGGCGAAGTTCCCATTCTTGCTGTTGGCTCCGCCATCGCCTGTGCGGTGTCGCGCGCCATCGGTAAGCCCGTATCGCGCCTGCCGCTAACGCCGCCGCGTGTCTTACGCCTGCTTCATGATCTCGAACCACCAACCCTTCATTCACACATAGCGCAGTGTTGGGCTGCAAATACGCTTGTCTGAGACGCTTGCGAAAGCATGACGACAATTTAGCCCAGCACCATCAGCTCCAGCAAATGAGTGTCACATGACCGTTATTTCCAATTCGCTCGCCGCCGCCGACATCGCTTCTGTGATGCATCCGAACACCAATCTGCGTCAGCACGAACGCACGGGTCCGTTGGTGATGGAGCGTGGGGACGGAATTCGGGTCTATGACGACCGTGGCAAGGAATATATCGAAGGTCTTGCCGGGCTTTGGTCCGTTGCTGTCGGCTTTTCGGAAACCCGGTTGGCCGAAGCAGCTTATAAGCAGATGCTGAAGCTGCCCTACTATCACACCTTCTCGTCCAAATCCCATGAGCCATCCATTCGTCTGGCTGAGAAGCTGGTGGAGATGACGCCCGAGAATATCACGCGGGCATTCTTCACCTCGTCGGGCTCCGAAGCCAACGATACCATCGTCAAGATGGTCTGGTATATGAACAATGCCATGGGGCGGCCCAGGAAGAAGAAATTCCTGTCGCGCATCAAGGGATATCACGGCATTACCATCGCGTCGGGCAGTCTCACCGGCCTGCCGATCAACCACCGTGATTTCGATCTTCCCGCCATTCCCGTTCACCACCTGACATGCCCGCATTTCTACCGTTTCGGTGCGGAGGGTGAGGACGAGGCGGCTTTCACGGCCCGGCTGTTAGCCGAGTTGGAAACGGTCATCGCGACGGAAGGCGCTGATACGATTGCCGCCTTCATAGGCGAGCCACTGATGTCAGCAGGCGGTGTGCTGCCTCCACCGGCGGGCTATTGGGAGGGTGTCGAGCGGATATGCCGCGCCAATGATATTCTGATCGTGTCGGATGAAGTCATCTGCGGCTTCGGTCGTTTGGGGACACCATTCGGATGCCAGAAATACGGCTTCACGCCTGATATCATGACATTATCCAAGCAGATCACCTCGTCTTACATGCCGTTTGCGGCTGTCATGTTTTCCGATGCCATCTATCAGGCCATCGCGGATAATTCGGAGAAAATCGGTGCCTTTGGTCACGGCTTCACCGCGTCCGGTCATCCGGTCGCCTCAGCCGTTGCGCTTGAAAATCTCGCCATCATCGAGGAGCGCGACCTTATGGGCAATGCGGCGCGGCTGGAGGCGCAGTTCCAGGCTGGCTTGCAATCCTTCGCAGATCACCCGCTCGTTGGCGAAGCGCGCGGTGCCGGGCTGATCGGTGCCGTGGAACTGGTGGCGGACAAGAAGACGCGCAGACCTTTCGAAAAAATCGGCAAAGCCGGTGCTCTCGCATCGACGATAGGCCATGAGGAAGGGCTGATTTTCCGCTCCATTGGGGACCAGCTTGCCCTTTGCCCACCGCTCATCGTGACGGCGGACGACGTTACCGAGATCATGACGCGCATGGGCCGCACGCTTGAGCGGCTGCTCGCAGCAATGGCAGCGGAAGGTCTTGTCTGATGGAAGACAACGCAACGACCTCGACGGGATGGGATATTCGCAGCCGCCGCTTGGCGACACTGCAGCAATTTCTGGATGCCTGGAATGCCCGCGATGTCGATGCGTTGATGACGTGCATGGCCAAGGACTGTGCATTTCACGCCTCGGCCGGTCCTGACGCTGAGGGGGGCCGCTATGTGGGACGCGATGCGGTGCGTGCAGCCTAAGACGCTCTGTTTTCTACATTCCCGCAAGCAAGCTGGACAAACGGCAAACATCAGGTGATGGACGAGCATGGTCTTTCGACGTGGCGCTTTATCGGCACGACGACAACGGGTCAGACCGTGGATGTCGACGGATGCGATGTCTTCACCTTTTCCGGCGACCTCATCGCCCTGAAAGACTCTTATCGCAAAAACCGCACCTGATCGAGTTGGCGGTCAACCACCGCCGCCCATGGTAACGGACATAAATCCGCGAAATGTTGCTGCGGCAGAGGCGATAGGACGTGCTCTTGCCCAGGCAAGGCCGACATCCATGCTGGGAATCTGCTCCACCAGCCGCTTGAGTTCGATGCGTTGCCCTTCGAGCGACCACGGACGATAAACCATGTCCGACAGTATCGTCACGCCCACACCTGCTGCCACGAGCGAGCGGACCGCTTCTACGGAGCTTGTGGTCAGAACCGTGCGGGGTTTCAACCCGGCTTGATCCCAGTATCGTGCGGCGGTTTCGCTGGCTTCATCGACCGTCAGCATAACGTAGTCTTCTTGTGCGATATCCGCCAGACTGATGTCGTTGCGCAGCAGCAGGTGATGATCTGCCGAAAGCCAGAGGCGACGGCTGGATCGCATCAGGACCTCCTGCTCCAGCTCCTCCATATTCCCCAGATTTGATACCAGCATCAGCGCGATGTCGATGTCGCCACAGGCCAGTTGCCGCTCAAGTTCGGTGCGAGGCAACTCTTTCAGTTCGACGGAGATTTGCGGATAGGTTTTTCGAAACCGGGCATAATATTTGGACATGAAATAGCCGGTGACCGTATAGGTCATCCCAAGCGTCAATTTGCCGGAATATCCCTCGCGCCCGCGTAGCGGACTGTGCACCGCAGCAGCGACGGCACCGGTGATGATGCGGGCATGTTCCAGAAAGCGCGACCCCTCCATGGTCAGGCGCACCCCGGCATGGGTGCGCTCCAAGAGCTTGACGCCAAGCTCTTCCTCTAGCGCTTTTATGGCTGCTGTTACTGCAGATTGGGAGATGTTGAGGTTGACGGCGGCATGGCTGACCTGGCCGCTTTCAGCCGATGCGATGAAATAATCGAGCTGTTTCAATGTGATGCTCATTACAGTTCACCCTCTGAATGATTATCTCTTTTTTTAATATTACATTAAAAAAATTACTATTTCACAAGAAGAAAATCCTCAGACAAGATTTGTGCAACGCCGCAAAGACGGCAGCATAACAAGGGGAATTTCGATCATGAGCGTCACGCTAAACTGTGACATGGGGGAGAGCTTTGGCCTCTACCGACTGGGTGATGATGCGGGAATGATGCCGCTCATCGATGCTGCGAACGTCGCCTGCGGTTTTCACGCATCTGATCCTGATCATATGCGCTCTACCGTTCGGCGCGCCAAAGAAAATGGCGTGAAGGTCGGTGCACACCCATCGCTTCCCGATCTCCAGGGCTTCGGTCGTCGTGAGATGAAGATGAGCCGCGAGGAAATCGCCAACAGCGTTATCTATCAGGTCGGCGCTTTGATGGGCTTCCTCAAGGCCGAGAACATGCCGCTTCATCACATCAAGCCGCATGGCAGCCTCTATGGCATGGCGGCACGGCAGGAAGAAATTGCCCACGGCATTTGCGATGCGGCTGAAATCTTCGGCGTGCCTCTGTTCGGCATGACCAATACGATGCACGAGAAAATCTATCAGCAGCGCGGCATCGCTTTCATTCCCGAGTTTTACGCCGATCTGGAATACGCGCCCGGTGGTACCCTGATCGTAACGCGCGAACACGATGCCAAAGATCCTGATCTGATGGCAGAGCGTTGCGTACGGGCGCTTAAGGAAAGCCAGGGTACGGCAAATGACGGAAGCTTCTTCCCGGTCGCCTGTGAGACGATCTGCGTTCACTCCGACACGCCGAACGCCATCGACATTGCCAAGGCCGTGCGTGAAGCCATCGCGCCCTGGCATTGAGATCGACAATCGCCATGAACGGCGGTTTTATGCTTGCAGCCTTCTCGCATCGTCGCAACCGGAGACCCTTGCCATGACACAGATTCTTTCACCTCTACCCGGAACATTTTACCGTAGTGCAGCACCCGGCCAGCCGCCGCTCAAGGCAGATGGCGAGGACGTCGCCATCGGTGATGTGATCGGCCTCATCGAAGTGATGAAATCCTTCCATGAAGTCCGCTCCGAGGTTGCTGGCAGCAGCGTCACCTTCCTCGTTGATAACGAAGATCCGGTCATGGCCGGTGCAGCGCTTGCGGAACTCGGCTGATGTTGAAAAAGCTGCTGATCGCCAATCGTGGGGAAATTGCGGTGCGGGTTATTCGTGCAGCGCAGGACCTAGGCATTGCGACTGTTGCCGTTTATTCCGCAGCCGATGCCGAAGCCTTGCATGTGCAGCTTGCCGATGAAGCGGTGAATATTGGTCCTCCCGCTGCGAAAAAATCCTATCTCAACATCGACGCCATTCTCGATGCGGCCCGCAGCACTGGTTGCGACAGCGTACATCCCGGTTATGGGTTTCTGGCGGAAAATGCAACGTTTTCGGATGCTGTCACGGCAGCTGGTCTCGTCTTTGTCGGTCCATCCGGCAACGCGATCCGCCTCATGGGGGACAAGGTGTCGGCGCGCGTTGCGGCGGCGGCGGCGGGTGTTCCCGTTGTTCCGGGTTCTGCCGGTCGCGTCGAGAGCATCGAGGCAGCACGCGATGTGCTCGTTGAAACCGGCTTTCCTGTCATGATCAAGGCAGCAGCCGGTGGCGGCGGGCGCGGCATTCGCATCGCCAACTCGGTTGCCGAATTCGAGCAGGCCTATCCACAGGCGCAGGCCGAAGCCTTGGCCGCGTTCGGCGACGGCGGCCTCTATATGGAAAAGGTCATCGGTCAGGCGCGCCATATCGAAGTGCAGGTTCTGGCTGACGGTCGTGATGCGGTCCATTGCTACGAGCGGGAATGCTCGCTTCAGCGCAGACGCCAGAAAGTGTGGGAGGAAAGTCCTTCCAGGGCGCTGTCTGATGCTCTGCGTGAAGAGCTTTGTGCGTCCGCCGTGGCTCTGGCAAAGGCGGTGTCCTACTCCGGTGCAGGCACCGTCGAATATCTCTACGACGATGCAGCTGACCGTTTCTATTTTATCGAAATGAACACACGTATTCAGGTCGAGCACCCTGTCACCGAAGCGATCACTGGTATCGACCTCGTCGCAGAAATGCTGCGGATTGCGGGCGGTGAGCCATTGCGGCTTTCGCAGGAAGACATCAAGGTCAAGGGACATGCCATCGAGGTACGGCTGAATGCCGAGGACCCGGCCAAGGATTTTGCGCCGTTTCCCGGCAAGGTCGATAATCTTCGCATCCCCGGCGGGCCGGGCGTGCGGTTCGATTCAATGCTGTATAACGGCTACCAGATACCGCCCTTTTACGACTCCCTTCTGGCCAAGCTGATCGTACATGCGGAAACGCGTGATGCGGCTATCGCACGTCTGAAAAGAGCCCTGAACGAACTTGAAATTACCGGAGTGAAAACGACCAAGCTGCTGTTCCTGGCGCTTGCTGCTGATCCATCCGTACAGGCTGGAGACGTGCACACGCGCTGGCTGGAAGGCTGGCTTACCGAAAACGCAGCGGCGCTGGCCGGCTGAAAAGGAGAAGCGATGTCGATACGATTCAATTTCGGCGGCGACGAACACATCTTCGGAGAAGTGTCCGAAGAAATGTCGCTTGCCTCGTTTTTCACCGGCCTGTCGATGATCAACGCGGTTCGTGAGGCCGATATTCGCGGCGTCACCGAGACATGCCCAGCCAATGCCAGCTTTCAGATTCGTTTCAACCCGGATGTCATTTCACCACAGGATTTGCTCAAAGAACTGAAATCCATGGAGAACGCGGCATCCAAATCCGATGCGGTGCTCAAAACACGCATCATCGAATTACCGGTCTATTTCCAGGACCCGTGGACACACGAGACCGGCATGCGGTTTCGCGAACGGCATCAGGACCCAAGCTCGACCGATCTGGAATATTCGGCGCGCATCAATGGCTACGGTACGATTGAGGAATTCATTGCGGCCTATTCGGGACAGCCATGGTTCGTGTCCATGGTAGGTTTCGTTGCCGGTCTGCCGTGGCTCTATCAAATGGTCGAGCACAAAAAGCAGATCGAAGCCCCGAAATATCTGCGCCCGCGCACCGATACACCCAAGCTAACGGTGGGCCATGGCGGTTGCTTTGCGGCGATCTATTCCGTGCGCGGTGCCGGTGGTTACCAGATGTATGGCGTCACGCCTGCGCCGATTTATGATCCGACCCGCAAGGTGCGTTACCTGACCGACGAGATGTGCCTGTTCAAACCCGGCGATATCGTCAAGTTCAAGTCGATTGGCCGCGATGAATACGATGCGACGCTCGAGGAGATCGAGGCCAACAGATGGCACCCGACGGTGCGTGATTGCACCTTCAGCCTCACCAGTTTCAACAGCGACATTTACGGCACCAATGCCAAACTGATGGAGCGTCTCAATGGCCGTTAAAGTCATCACGCCCGGCCTTTCCACCTCGGTTCAGGATCTCGGTCGCCCGGGCTACTATCATTCCGGTATTCCCGAAGGCGGCGGTATGGACCGCTTTTCCACCCGCATCGCCAATCTTCTGGTGGGTAACGATCCCGGCGCCGCTGTGCTGGAGGTCACCTTCATGGGGCCGGAACTGGAATTCACCAAACCCGCAATCGTGGCCGTCACCGGTGGCGAACTGCCACCCAAGGTCAATGGAGTCGAACAGCCCACATGGGAAAGCTTTGAAGTCAAGGCGGGTGACCGCCTGTCGTTCGGTTATCTTAAAGCAGGGGCCCGCGCTTATATAGCCATTTCTGGCGGCATCGACGTTCCCGTGGTGCTGGGCTCTCGCTCGACCTATGTGCTCGGTGCACTCGGCGGTTTTGAAGGGCGTGTCCTAAAAGCAGGTGACGAGCTTCCTACCGGCGAAGGTTCAGGCAAGGCAGGGGTTTCGCTTCCGTCGCATCTGCGTGGTCTGAGCGCCATGCCTGCCGAACTGCGGATGTTGCCCGGTATCTACTGGCACCGCATCACGGAAGCGGCTGGAAAGCGCTTCTTCGAGGACACCTGGAAAGTCGCACCGGAGGCTGATCGCATCGGGTATCGTTTTCGCGGCGGCACCCCGCTGGAGTTCGTGGAGCGGCGACAGCCCTTCGGTGCAGGCTCCGACCCATCCAACATCGTCGATGCCTGCTATCCCTATGGCTCGGTGCAGGTCCCGAGCGGTACGGAACCGATCGTGCTTCACCGCGATGCCGTCTCGGGCGGCGGCTATATGATGCTGGGTGTGGTTATCTCCGCAGATATGGACCGCATCGCGCAATTGCAGCCGCACACCCCGGCGCAATTCGTGCCGGTCACGCTTGAGGAGGCGCTGGAGGCACGGGCTGACCGGCAGGCCGCCCTTGCGAAGGCAGAGGAATTCCTGACCGTCTGATGCGGTTGGGTGTCTCCGGACGAGGAGCCGGAGATGTAAAGCGGAGGAACTGGTCAGCCAATGCTGGCTCTCCGCCGCGCCAGATCACTAAATCCGGCGCGCGCAACGACAAGACGAAGCCGACAAACGGCGAGAATTTACAAGCCGAGCGATCCGCAGAGATTGCCGGACGAATAAAGGGGAACATCGCTGGAATTTTCAGGCCGTCGCACGGCCCGTTCCGGCATGCCCTTTCCTGAGAACATAAGGAACAGGGGAATGGGTCAACTGAGTGCAGAAAATGTTTCCGTCGCCTTTGCCGGGCTGAAGGCACTGTCGTCGGTGACGCTGGACATCACGCCCGGACATATCAGCGGTCTGATCGGCCCCAATGGTGCCGGCAAGACGACGCTGGTCAATGTTCTCACGGGTTTTCAGGCTCCGACAGAAGGGGCCATCAATCTCGACGGCTCATCGCTGGGCGGGCTTAAGCCGCACATGGTACGCCGCCGTGGCATCGCCAGGACCTTTCAGGGCGGACGCCTGTTTCGGGATCTGGCCGTTATCGATAATCTCGAAGTTACAGGTGTCGGCCTTGGCATGAGCCGCCGTGCAGCCGTTGCCGAAGCGCAGGCGATGCTGGACTGGATGGGCATCGGTGCGCTGGGATCGCGCATCGCCGGAACGTTGCCCTATACGGATGAGCGTCGCGTTGCCATCGGTCGTGCCCTGATGGGACGCCCATCCTACATTCTTCTCGATGAGCCCGCTGCCGGGATGAGCAGTCACGAGGCGAAAGATTTATCAGCGCTGGTCAAGCGCATCGCCCGCGATCTCGGTTGTGGGGTTCTGATCATCGAACACAATGTCGGTCTGGTGCTGGGCCTCTGCGATCATATCGTGGTTCTCGATTCCGGTGCCGTTATCGAAGAAGGCACGCCTGCCGCTATTCGCGGCAGTGAGAAAGTCCGCCACGCCTATATGGGAACGGCTGCCGACATGGACTTGCCCGTCGTGGAGGCGCTGCAATGAGTATTCTTGCGGTTTCCGATGTCGAGATACGCTATGGCCGACTGACCGCCGTGCGCGGTGTGTCGTTCTCCATGGGGAAGGGCGAAATTCTCTTTATCACAGGCCCGAACGGCGCTGGAAAGTCCTCGCTGATGCGGGCGATCGCGGGTGTGACCCCGGCATCTGCCGGCCGCATCGATTTTCATGGTAGCGATATCACCGGCAAGGCACCGGAAGATATTGCCCGCCTCGGCTTTTCCCTGGTGCCCGAGGGCCGGGAGGTTTTTGGCTCGCTCACCGTGGAAGAGAACCTCCTTGTCGGCACCGGCATGCATGCCCGTGATCGTGGCTGGCGCGCTCGCGCCGCCGCGGAGATGGAGGCGGTCTACGCGACGTTTCCGATCCTCAAGGATCGTCGCAACGGGCAGGCGGGTCTTTTGTCGGGTGGTCAGCAGCAGATGCTGGTGATCGGCCGGGCGCTGATGACCAATCCACGCCTCATCGCCATCGATGAGCCCTCGCTGGGTCTCGCCCCCAACATCACCGACCAAGTCTATGAGCGCCTGATTGCGCTGCAAACCGAACGTCGGCTGACGCTTCTGATCGTGGAGCAAAGCTCAGCCCGCGCCGTCATGGTGGGTGGGCGGATGATCCTCATGCGCGGTGGCGAAATCGTGCTGGATGGCGATGCACGGACACTCGGCAACAGTGAGGCCATCCAGGCCGCCTATTTCGGTTACGAGGATCATTGAGATGTTACAGATCGTCTTCGACTCGCTGTCCCTCGGTTCGCTCTATGCACTCGGTGCCCTCGGCATTGCCCTGATTTTCGGTGTCATGCGACTAGTCAATTTCGCCCATGGCGATGTCATCGCCTTTTGCATCTTCGCATTGTTGTGGCCATCGACCGATGCCATGGCCATCGTCTTTGCCGGTCAACTGCCCTGGTATCTGCTGGTGCCGCTGGTGTTGATCACAGGCGCAGGCTTGTCGGTTCTGTGCGAGATCGTGGTGTTCCGACGCTTCCGGCGGGCCAATCCGGCGACCATGATGATTGCCTCCTTCGCACTCGGCTTCGTCATTCGCTACTTCCTGCTCATGCTGTTTACCAGCCGTCCGAAATCCATCTCGCTTCTGCCGATGCTGTCACAGCCCGTGGAAATCTTCGGCGCGCGGCTACCGCTTCTGCAGTTGATCACCATCATCGCAACGGTGCTGATCCTCATCGGCCTGTCGCTCTTCCTGCGACGCACCCGCTTTGGGCTGGAAATGCGGGCTGCCGCGGAAAACTTCTCCATGGCCCGCATGCTCGGCGTTCGCGCCAACCGCGTCATCATGGGTGCCTTTGCATTATCAGGCGCTCTGGCCGGTGCCATCGCCCTGATCTTCGGCAGCCAGACTGGCACGGCGGATATCCAGATGGGTGCGTCGATCATGCTGATGGCCTTCATTGCCACCGTCATCGGTGGGCTAGGTAGCCTTGCAGGTGCAGTCCTCGCTGGCTTTCTGTTGGGGGCAGCCTCCGTCGTCATGCAGGTCGTGCTGCCGGTCGATGCCCGCCCGTTTCGCGATGCCTTCGTCTACGGCGCGGTCATCCTCGTGCTTCTGTTTCGCCCGCAGGGCCTGATCGCCGCGCGCGGCACCAAGGAAAGGGTCTGACGCCATGACCATCGCAACCATGCCAGACCTTCCCGTCGAACTGGCATCACCGAAGAAACCAGCGCCTTTTGCACTGGCGCGCCGCACCATCATGACGCCTATCCTGTTGTCGCTTCTGCTTCTGGCAATTGCGATGCTGACGGTGATGACAGGCTCCAAACCGTTCAATCAGGCCGTCATCGATGTTTTCGTGCGTGTCACGCTGGTCGTCGGGCTCTATATCTTCATCGGCAATTCAGGCGTTCTCAGCTTCGGGCATATCGGTTTCACCTGCCTCGGGGCCTATGCCGCAGCCTGGCTCACCATCAACCCGATCATGAAGAAAAGCGCGCTTCCGGGCCTGCCACAATGGCTGCTGGATACGCGGTTGCCCTATTGGGAATCGGCTGTGCTGGCGGCACTCTTCGCAGGTGTCATCGCGCTCGTCTTCGGCAAGGTGTTGATGCGACTTTCCGGCATTGCCGCGTCGATTGCGACATTCGCCGTGCTGGCGATGATCAACACGGTCTACTCCAATTGGGAAGATGTCACCGGGGCAACGTCCTCTGTGGTCGGCATTCCCATCGTCAGAACCATCTGGCCCTATGTGATAGCCGCCGTTATCGCGGTTTTCATCGCCTGGGCCCATGCCATCTCCCGTTCTGGCCTCGCGCTCCGTGCCGCGCGTGACGAACCGACGGCTGCTGCGGCATCGGGCGTGGATATTCCCAAGGAGCGCCTCGTCGCCTTCACCATCTCCGGTGTCGTCATGGGGCTGGGCGGTGCGATGATGGCGCATTCCATCGGCGTCGTCACACCCGATACCTTCTATCTCGGCCTCACCTTCATCACGCTTTCCATGCTTGTGGTTGGCGGCATGAGCAGCCTTTCGGGCGCTGTCATCGGTGTGGTCCTTCTCTCTACCCTCATTCAGGCCCTTCGCATGCTTGAGGCCGGTGTCCCCGTCGGGGCTGTCACCCTTGCCCTTCCCAAGGGGCTTCAGGAGATCGCCCTCGGTGTCATCATGATTGTGATCCTCGCGCTTCGGCCTGCCGGTTTGATCGGCAACTGCGAGATCACCTTATTCCGTCGCAGTCAAAACAAATAGCCGGCGGAGAGGAAACCGCACGGCAATAAAGGAGAACGCAATGGCTTACATGACAAGAATGCTTTCTGCGGTTCTGGCCACAGCCTTAACCACCTTGCCTGCCTGGGCGGACGACGACAAAATCGTCGTCGGCTTTGCCACCGGCGCTTCCGGTTTCATGGAAGCTTATGACAAACCGGCGCAGGATGCGGCGATGATCCGCATCGATGAGATCAATGCGGCTGGCGGCCTGCTCGGCAAGAAGATCGAGGTGGTCAGCGCCGATACGAAGTCCGACCGCGCAGAAGGTGCCAAAGCCGGTCTCTCTGTCATCGATCAGGGCGCTGACCTCGTCGTGGTGTCCTGCGACTACGACTTCGGTTCCCCGGCAGCGCTGGCGGCGGAAGATGCGGGACTGGTCTCGTTCTTCCTCTGCGCAGAATCCGTGAAGGCAGGCATTCAGGGCGTCGGCCCGCACAGTTTCTCGGCGTCGGTGCTGGCTGCCGTGCAGGGTGCCACGATGGCGGAATGGGCCTTCAACGAAAAGAAGGCTAAGACCTATTACCGCCTTCTCGACACCTGGACGGAATATAACAAGGGTATTTGCGATGGTTTCGACTGGATGATGCCGAAGCTTGAGGCCAAGGGCGCGAAGCTCGTGGGCAAGGACACGTTCAAGAACGAGGACGCTTCGATCGCCGCGCAGATCAGCCGTATCAAGGCGCTGCCGCAGGAGCCTGATGCGATCATGCTGTGCACAATGATGCCGGGTGCCGTTTCGGCCATCAAACAGATCCGTGCCGCCGGTATCAACACGATGATCCTCAATGGTTCCGGCGTGGACGGAAGCTACTGGCTGTCGGCGGTGCCTGATCTGTCCAACTTCTTCACACCGGTTCAGGGCTCCATCTATGGTGACGACCCCAACCCGGCCGTCCAGACGTTCAATGCAACCTACAAGAAGAAGACCGGCTCCGATCCATCCAGCCAGTATGTCTATCCCGGCTATTCCATGATCGATGTATGGGCAAAGGCCGTAGAGCGGGCAGGGACCACCGATGCAGACGCAGTCGTTGCCGAATTGGAAAAGATGAAGAATGAACCGACGCTGTTTGGGCCACGCACCTTTACACCAGAACTGCACCACCAAAATCAGGCCCGATATCTGATCGTGGAAACGAAAAACGGCAAGCCAGGCGTCGTCGGCAATTGGACGATTTCTGAACCAGTTCCGGTCAGTGCATTGGTTAAGTAAAATGTCTTGGGCATCGGCTGCTTTTCAGTCGATGCTCACCCGGCTGGTCATTGCGCGTTGTATTTTTTCGCAGCTACCGGTCGAGTGTTTGCATAGACTGAATATTTTGCCTCCCGACTGCAGAAGTGGAATGGCGATTGTGGTCTTTGGCTGGCGCTGGAAGCCATCACCGACGATGCGGCTCATGAAGTCCACGGAATCGACACTGAAGGCTTTCAGTCCAAACCGGCGCACGATGGCGCGTAGCGTGACGGCGAATAATTAGCCTATTAAAGCTGTCCCAATTGCGATGTTCGACCGTACCATCAGCAAATTCGGTTGCGGTGACGCGACCGTTCTGGTCGCGTGTCAGAGGCGTGACACTCCCTTCGCTATCCGTTTCGGCGATGACATTCGCATTCGCATCGTGGGCATACGTCTTGCGATTGCCCGCGCCGTCAAGCACCATCAGCAATTCGCCGTCGTCGCCCTAGACGTAGTTCGTTGAGCGGCCCTCACCATCCACCTGCTCTTTGACATTGCCATGAATGTCATAGCGCGTCCGGTTTTCATGGCCGGTTTGATCCCTTGTCGCCACACGAAAACCGGCGCGGTCATAGCTGTGAGCGACACACCCTCCAAGAGCATCGATCTCCTCGACGATCTTGTCGTTCTCGTCATAGCGAAAGCGCTGTGCTGCTGCCTCCATGCCGCCCGGCATGCAGACAGTCTCTCCGACATCGTAGTGAAATCTGTCATGGTTCCAGATGCCGTTGGTTGCGGTATGAATCACCCGACCCAATGTGTCGTAGGTGAATCGCGTCGTTGAGGCCCCGGTAATATTCCGCCAGCTTGTAAGCAGGTTCTGCCGCTCTTGCCACATATACCGAACAGACATGCCGACTGCGCAATCGGAACTCACCATGCGTCCCGCGCTGTCATACGCGTAGCGGGCTAGCTCCAGCCTGGTTCCGTCTGTCCCGATCAGCGTAATGCGCAGACGTTGTCCTACTCCGTCATTGACGAAATCGAGTGAAAGCCCGTCCGACCCCTCGACCCACTCCAACCATCCTTCCGGCGCGCGGTGCAAGACTGGATGGGAACCGTTGAGATCGGTTATCCTTTCCAGCCGATAGATCTTGTCCTCATACTGCCGGAAATGGAGAGTAACCGCACCACTCTTAAGCGCCAGACAGGCTCATCCACTGGCTTTGTCCGCTAACTTTTTTCTTGCAAAGTCGTATCCAATTGGATACAAAAACTCATGAGCACCTTCGAGAAATCACATCAGTTCGACAGATGGTTGAAAGCCCTGAAAGATACCAAGGGCAAGGTTCGCATCCTTCATCGCATCACTGCGGCAGAGAATGGAAACCTTGGCGACTGGAAGCCGGGCGTTTCAGAAATGCGCATTAATTTCGGACCGGGATATCGCCTGTATTACACGCGCAGAGGCGAAACGGTTTACCTGCTGCTGATCGGCGGCGACAAGTCCACCCAAAAGCGCGATATTCAAAAGGCCATCGAAATGGCCCGTACAATCGGAAAGGAATGACCATGACGGAATTCAGCAAGTTCGATGCTTCGGAGTATCTGGATAGCGAAGAAACCACGATGGAATATTTGATCGTTGCCATGGAAGACGAAAACCCGGACGTTTTCATTGCAGCGCTGGGCCATGTCGCCAAGGCACGCGGAATTGCGAAGATCGCGGAGGTTTCCGGCCTCGGTCGCGAAAGCTTATACAAGGCCCTGAAACCCGGATCGAAGCTTCGCTATGAAACGATGCACAAAATCATTCATGCGCTTGGCTTCCGGCTGGCCTTAAGCGCAGCATAAGAACCACGCGTGCCAGTCAATCACCACGCGAACACGCCACCCGCGCTCTGTGCCGTCTCAATAATGTGCCGGAGAATACGGCATTCGAGACAAAGCCAATGTGGTTCCGGTAGAAGGCAAAATGACACTCTAACGGAGATGGTCACCTGTTGGCCCGAAGCGGTCAGTGAGGTTGCTCAAATGTGCGCATCCTTTAATTTCTCAATCGGTTATGGAGAAGACTGATATGACATGGCTTATCGACTCTTTCTCAGGAATTGGGCCCATAAAATTCGGCATGACTCCAGAGGATGTCGCCATACATATCGGAGCACCAGACGGGTCGAGACGAGGCCTTCGTCCTGATACGTTCAGTGAGCATCGCGGTACCAAAGCGCCAGTCGTACGTTATCGAGGAAATCGCGTTAGAGAGATCGAAGCCTTCTACGATATTGGGGTAGTTATGTTTCGAGGAATATCTGTTTTCGGAACGAATGGATTGGAGGTACTCCGCGCATTGGAGGAGCTAAATGGGGACGCTGCGATTTCTGTTGGGATCATACTGTTTGACAAGCTCGGTTTAACGGTGGGCCGTCTGGATGAAGGTCCGCCCACAGGGCATTCGGTAACCGCCTTTGCATCCGGCACATGGAACGGCAAGACCGCTGACTTCACGAGCATCAGTTTCAATGACCACTAAGGACGCAAAGCTGACCCGGCCTCATGGAGATGTAATGGGTTTGT
Organism: Agrobacterium rosae; assembly: GCF_002915175.1. Taxonomy (GTDB): domain Bacteria; phylum Pseudomonadota; class Alphaproteobacteria; order Rhizobiales; family Rhizobiaceae; genus Agrobacterium; species Agrobacterium rosae. The sequence goes on from NZ_NXEJ01000003.1 coordinate 161,217, forward strand.
TCTCAAAGCGAATTCTAAAGTTTCGACGTTGGAAATCTTCTTTGAAACAGACAAAAATCAGTTCGAGATCTTGCAAGGCGTCTTTGCGTCCCAAGAGGCTTAACGAAGCTATGATGACGCCGTTATATCCGCGAGTGATACGAAACGCTGCATTGCGCATCGTGATGGCGTCAGAATCTCCACGATCCTCTCGACGGTCATAGACAACCCAAAACCGGGCTGCTTTCCACGTCACTTCCAGCATTTCTCTCACTTTCGCGAGAAATTCTTCGCCGCTCATCGAGGGTCCCCAGGATAAAGGCGTCTCGCCATCATCGTCCGCAACACTGAAATAGCCGTCGTATTCGCGACCGGTGTTCAGCGCCTCCTCGATTTTTGCAAATGCCTTGTCTTCAGTAATCGTCGTTTTGAACAAGATTGTCATGGACTAAGTTCCGAGCCTTTCCGTCACAGCATTCTCGCGGCTCGACCGCTGCGCCGTGTGGCATTGTTGTAGTAGCTGGATGCCTGCTGAACGGAACGATGGCGTGATTGCTCCATAGCCTCGGGGAGGGGAATGCCCCGGTTCGCGGCCTCCGTCAGATATCCGGATCGCAGGCCGTGAGCGGAAAACTCCCCAGGCTCCAACCCGGCCATAACCACACGCTGTTTCAGGATCGCGTTGATGGCACCCGGTTCCAGAGCATGCTTCGACAGATTTCCCCACCGATCAATCTTGCGAAAAATGCTTCCGCTATCGATGCGCGCGGCCGTCATCCATGCATTCAATGCATCGACGGGCCGCCCCGTTAGATAAACAACGTCGTCGTTTTCACTTCCGGATGTTTTTGTGCGGCCAAGGTGAATGGAAAGCGAGGGGAGGGGAGGGGCGTTGTCGACCGCAATCGGCACCTCAACAGTCAACTGCTCTTTGCGCAGCCCGGCGATTTCGCTGCGGCGACGACCGCCGGAGGCAAACGCCACCATCAAAATTGCCCGGTCACGGACATCGCGCAGGCTATCGGTGCTACAGGTCGCAAGAAGCTTTGCCAGGACGTCACCGGTCACAGCCTTGGCGCTTTTGCGTTTTCGTGGACGCGGGGTGGCACGGACGGCCAGGCGTATCGCTTGTTTGAGGGCAGGGGAGGAGAATACCCCTTGATGGCCGCGCCATTTCGTCAGTGTCGACCAAGATGCAAGCCTACGCCTTACCGTGTCGGGTGCGTGAGGACCGATAGATTTCAAAAGCCCTTGCTCGCGCAGGAGACGATCGACGTTCTGCGGCATGCCGTGACCCAGATCGCTAATGCGCTTTTCGGGATCCCACAGATGATGGGCAACGAATTTGAGCAGCAGAGCTTCAGGTGCAGGCCAGGGGAGGGAGGCTCCGGTCGCTGCAATGGACCAGGCCTGCAGATAGGCAAGGTCTGATGTCAACGCGCGCAGCGTGTTGGCACCCATGCCTTCATTGACCAGATGTCGAAGCGTTTCGATATCTTGATCGGTCAAAAGCTCCGCAAGTTCGTCCCGGCGTTCGAGCGGCAAGACCGCTGCAATCGTGTCGAGCTCACGCAAGCGGCGATCAAGACCACTCATATCGGCAATCCATGCTCATCATAAAAGTCGTCGTGGTTGGATGTGGTGCCGACTGGAACATTCTTGCGGCCTTCTGCAGCAAGAGCCATGAACTTGTCCATCGCCTCTTCTTTTTTCTCGATCGGGGTCAAGGATGCAGCCGGCGTCCCGTCTCTACAGATTACGATCTCATCACCGAGGAGCGCCAGCTCAATCAAATCCTCAAGCCGTTCTGCGGCCTCCGCTATCTCGACAAATACTTTCATCCCTGCCTCACCAGATCCGCTCATTCAGCACAGTGTCGAACACGACATCCGTTGAGATCAGCACGCAATGTTCCAGTCTCGTCTGTGCTGCAAGAATGCGATCCCAGGGATCGCGATGGTCCCAGTCAAAGCTTGCTGCCAGTTCAGCGTGCAGATCGGTTATGGCAAGAGTTTGCAGGCCACTGGCTGTCACGGCTGCTCGCAACTCCTGTGGCTTCAGGTCGAGCTTGTTCAGCCGCATCTTGTTATCGAGCTCATAGAACGAAACGGCACTGACCAGAACGACATTCGTCTTGTCCTCGATTAGTGCGCGTGCCCGCGCAGAAAGCCTTTCGCTGCCGATTGCCCACCAGTAGATCGCATGACTATCGAGAAGAATCTTCATTGCCCGGCTTCGCCAGGCTTGCCCTGCCAGACACCGGCCTCGTCGTTCCAGTCGCCCGCATCGATCGCGGCCTGCTCGGCGTCCACGGCATCGAACAAATCGTCAGGAAGGCCACGATGGCGCAAAAGGCCAAAAGGACGCTTATTGCCATCGGTGGCGGGTCCAATGCGGGCATAGACCTCATTGCCGCGCATAATCACGATTTCCTCGCCTTGGTTGGCACGCTCGAGCACTTCCGCAAAATTCTTACGGGCTTCGCTGATCTTGTAGCTGGTCTGGGGCATTGTGAGCTCCGAATTCATCATCGGCGCGACGATATCATAGGTTACCAAACCGTACCATTAGAACGTACGCATAAGACTCGATAAGGAGTACCTAGCGCAGCGCGAACACAGCCAGCTTCAAGCAAACATATTGTCGGTTTTCCAGCTGCATTTAAACCAGTTTTCCGTTTCGCGTTGATCCACCTACACCGGAGAAAATTGGTGTTGCACAATTCACTACACCGGATCTTGTGGCTTACGCGAAATGGGAACGCTGATTAAATCTTGCTGAAAATCAACACTCATTTTTTCTGTAATTCGATATGCGGGGTGTGACTCACAAGCACGCCATTGACGACGGATGCTGCAGTGCACATATAAAAAGCGGTCGATTTTTTGAAAGTGAACAACCAGCTATTATTCTAACCTTCGCAAACGCGCGCAGAAACTGAGAGTATGACGTCACAAGCAGCCTTGTTGCTGGTCAACCCGAATTCCCGCAGAGGAAAAGACAGTCTGCCCGAGGTGCGACGGTTGCTGCAGCAAGCTGAAATCCGTTTCACCGAGCTACCCGCCGATTATACGAGTACGACGTCCCAGGCGATAGAAGAGCATATTGGCTTGGTAGATCGTGTCATCGTCGGCGGTGGCGACGGTAGCCTGAACGGGGCGGTGGGCGGGCTTTTGAAAGCGGGGCTTCCCTTAGGCGTTCTGCCGCTTGGAACGGCAAATGATTTTGCCCGCACCATCGGTCTGCCCTCCGATCTCGCCCAGGCGGTGGATGTCATCGCTAAAGGCAACACGACTAGGATCGACCTCGGCGAAGCGAACGGGCATCCATTCTTCAATGTGGCGAGTGTCGGCTTCAGTGCCGATCTGGCAATGTCGCTGACTGAGAAAGCCAAGAAGCATTGGGGCAAACTGGGTTACGGCATTGTCGCTGCTCGATTGCTCGCCAGTTCACGACTGTTCACCGCAACGCTCGAGCATGACGGACAGACCGAAGAACTGCGAACCTTGCAGGTGGCTGTCGGCAATGGGCGCTTTTATGGTGGTGGCATGACCGTGCATTCAGATGCCACGGCAACAGACGGCATGCTGGATTTCTACAGTCTCGAGGTTGACCATTGGTGGAGGCTGCTGGCGCTTTTGCCAAGCTTGCGCAAGGGTACGCATGGCGACTGGAGCGATGTCCGGTCGTTCTCGACAAAGCATCTAACGATTCGCACCAGCAAGCCGCGCGCAGTCAATCTCGACGGCGAGTTAAAGACCAACACACCCGTGACGTTTCATATCAGGGAAAAGGCGATCTCGGTCTTCGTTCCGTGATGGACGCGAATTCATGTTCATTTATTTCAAAATACAAAGGCTCCATTTTTCATGGCAACAGGTCTGATAGCGCTTCTCGATGATGTCGCGGCAATCGCAAAGCTGGCCGCTGCGTCACTCGACGACGTTGCGGCGCAAACGGTCAAAGCCACCGGTAAAGCAGCAGGCGTCGTCATCGATGATGCTGCGGTCACGCCGCGATATGTGGTGGGGCTAAGTCCTGCCCGGGAGCTCCCGATCATCGCCCGCATCGCACTGGGTTCGTTGAAGAACAAACTCTTGTTTCTTCTGCCGGCCGCGCTCCTTCTCGGCTATTTTGCGCCGTGGGTTATTACACCGCTGCTCATGGTCGGTGGGGTCTACCTATGCTACGAAGGGGCCGAAAAGCTCTATGCGGTTTTCTTCCCGCATGCTGCGCACGGTCACGAAAAGCAGGTTCTGGGTGAAGAGCTCGATCCGGTCGCTCTTGAAAACCAGAAGGTCAGCGGCGCCGTTCGCACCGATTTCATCCTTTCAGCAGAAATCATGGCGCTGACGCTGGCCGATGTTTCGCAGTCCAGTGTCTATATGCAGGGCTTCGTGCTCGCTGCCGTGGGTATTCTGATCACGCTTGCCGTTTACGGTTTTGTCGCGCTTATCGTGAAGGCAGATGACGTTGGCATTGCGATGGCCAAGACCTCCTCTTCGGTCCTTCAGGTCATCGGTCGCGGTCTCGTCTACGGCATGCCTATCTTCCTCAAAGTGCTTGCAGCCGCCGGCACTGCGGCGATGCTGTGGGTCGGAGGCAGTATCTTGGTGCACGGGCTTGCCCAGCTTAGTTATGCTGGTCCCGAACACCTCATCAACGATGTTTCCACTGTGGTCGTTTCTGCCATCTCCTTCGCTCCATCCGTCGTCGGTTGGCTCGCAACATCTGCCCAGCAGGCTGTGCTCGCCATCATCATTGGTGCGGTTGCCGTGGCTGCCATGGGAACTGTGATCGCGCCAATGTGGAGAAAAATGCGCAGTCGCGATCATAATTGAGGAATCGATTTCGAGAGTAACAGTCCACCAGTTGCGCTACGACACTGGTGATGCCGGTTCGCGCCTTCACATCTAATCAACAGAGTCGGGCTGGATCGTTCGTGTGATCTTCGCTTTAAGACCACGCCTGCCACCGGCAATGTCATGCGGCCCGTACGATCCAGCTCGCTATGAGCAGTGTCAACAACCCCTGGAAACTAGCACGGCTGCGAGCCAGCGCACGCGTTTACCAGCTAACCAGCAAATACCGTTACAAATCCAGGAAATCAGATCCAGTGGCTATTCCCATGAGGCCGACCACCAAACCGAGATCCGGGAAAAATCCGCCTCCCGATGGAGCCAGAAAAAGAAAACAGCCGATGAGGAAAGAAAAGCTCACCACGAGGATGGAGGCGATACCGAACGAGGTTGCGATTGCGTTTCTCAAATATCACTCCCTGCCGATAGTCGGTACAGGGTTGGGTCGGGCTGACTATCGATCGTCCGCTTTGCATGGGAAGCATGCAGCTCCGTGCCTCGACTAGCTGGCAGATGTTTTCTACATTTTGAGCCGGTCAAGAAGGTCTGCAGGAAGGGAGCAGATGATTTTGGATGCGTGACGGTTCTCAAACGCCATATCGCCACCATGCCAATTGTCGAATTCCTTGTCTATTTGTATTCCGTGAAGTGTGAGCGACGCCCATGAAAAATCGAAGCCACCGCCGGTTCGCGCAGACCAACCAGCCAAAATCAGCCACGCGATCACTGCTCGCCACGTCTCTTCCGGTATGTCTGTAACGCTGGTTTGAATCAACGGCAGCTCGCAAAATTCTAGTTTACCTTAGCCAAAATGTCTTTTCCGGCAGGCAAAATGAAAATTCGATAATGCTGCCTCCACGAATGAAACGTACGGTCTCGCAGCCGGGCGTTGTGTCTTCGATATTTCAAGTAGTTAACTAACCTCTACGGGAGGCTGGTTCGTATCCGTTCAAGAGCAGTAAACATGCTTCTCGGCTTGTGAGGTCACTCGCGAGCTGTAAAATCGCAAATTTGGCGGCACAGGTTAGCGATCTCCTCAAAGAATGCACCATTGTAATCGTTGCGGTATGTGATGAAATATTCAAGCTTCGGCAGGGGAATATTCGTCTTCACGATACGCAGCCGTCCTTCATTGACGTGACGACTAAAAAAAGCTTTCGGCAATATAGTAATACCCATGCCGAACGCGGCCAGTTCTGCCAGCGCCATCATATTGTTGCATGAGATCGTCTTCGTGAACGGCAATTTCGGATTGTCGATGACATCGTGCAGGATCGGTCGGAGAATAGAGCCGGGAGATTGGATCAGCAAAGGCAGTTTTATCAGATCTTCGGTTTGTAACGTATTGCCTTGATCGTACAGTTTCGGGCTGCACATCCATACCAGTTCGATTTCACCGAGAGGAGAATTGACGAATTGCGGATGCTGGCTCACGCGTGGGCATATGACGAAATCGATCTTGCGTTCGATAAGCCGCGCCAATAGCCCAGAGGTCAGATCGATCTCTGGCTCCAGTCGCATATCCGGATTGCGTTCTAGAATCCTCGCCAGCAATTCGGGCAACCATGAGAGCGCGACGAGGTCAGTCACGCCAAGGCGGAACCGGAAGGGAGCCGCATTGGCCGAGCGGGCCGTGATGGCCAGTCGATCATTCAGGCGCAAGATCTGTTCTGCGATCTCCCTAATGTCCTCGCCCTTGCCGGTCAGCGTGGCGTGGCGACCCTTCCGGTCAAACAAAGGTGTCGAGAACTGGCTCTCAAGTTCTCCGATGCGTTTGGAAATTGTCGATTGCGTGACGTTGAGATACGAGGCCGCCGCCTCGAAACCACCAAGTGTTGTGACCCAGTAAAGGGCTTCCATCTGTTTTATCGTGAACATCGATTTCATTCGGAAAAGCGATTTACTGATATCGCAAAATATCGCTTTTTTTAGTAAAAACGCAAGCTTAGATTACCGCTGGAGATAGCAGGACATGGTTTGAGGAGAAACCGCTGCATTCAGGAGGTTATCATGACGATTGAAGAGTTCCCCACGCCCGCACCGGTAGCAGGTGATATTATCGCCGAGTTCATAGGCGTCCCTACATCCATCGTGAGCGATAACATGGCGCGTTTGCCAGGGGCCAATGGCATTATGCCCTATCATTCTGGCGGTTCTCTTGTCGGCACCGCATTGACGGTGAGAACACGGCATGGCGATAATCTCGCCATCCATGCGGCCCTCAAGGTTGCACGGCCGGGCGATGTCATCGTCATCGATGGCGGTGGTGATATCAGCCAGGCGCTGATCGGCGAAATCATTCTCACCCATGCGCAGTCCATTGGTGTCGCCGGTTTCGTCATCGATGGTGCGATCCGCGATGTCGCGGCGATCCGCGCTTCGGATTTGCCATGCTATGCGCGGGGTGTCACGCACAAAGGTCCATACAAAAACGGACCGGGCGCCATCAACGTTCAGGTCTCTATCGGTGGCATGGTGGTCAATCCGGGTGATCTGATCCTCGGTGACGACGACGGTATCGTTGCCGTTCCCGCCGATCTAGCCGCCGGCCTTTTGCCGGGCATTCGCGCCCAGGAAGAAAAAGAACGCATCAAGATTGCGGGATATCAGGAGGCGCGTCTCAGGCGCGTCAACGGCTGAGACGTCGAAAATATTCATCTGACAGACAGGGAGGAGACCGTCTGTGACCATCAGGACATCTATCATCATGGGGCTTTCTGCTGCCCTTCTGCTTTCCGCAGGGCAGGTGGCAGCCCAGCAATCCAAGACAGTCAAGATTGTACTGCCCGCAGGGCCGGACAGGCTTGACCCTTGCGAAACACCGCGTTCGGTAATCGGGCGTATCATCAAACAGAATGTCGTGGAAACGCTGGTCGAACTCGACTACGCAAAGCGCACAACCTTGCCGCGCCTTGCGGAAAGCTGGGAGCAGACCTCTCCAAATGAGTGGGTGTTCAAGCTGCACCAGGGTATCAATTTCCATGACGGTGCACCATTTGATGCGAAATCGGTGATCTACTCCGTCGAGCGGACCACCGATCCGGCGCTGACCTGTATCACGCGCACCAAATATTTCGATGGCACGGATATCACGGCAACCGAGATCGATGCTCATACCGTCAAATTCACCACCAAAAACCCCGTGCCAATCCTGCCGACGCTTCTGGCTCAGCTTGCCATTGCGTCGCCGAATACGCCGAAGGGCAAATATACCACCGAGCCGATTGGCACCGGTCCCTACAAGTTCGATAGCTGGACCCAGGGCGAAAAAGTCGTCCTCAAGCGTAACGATGCCTATTGGGGCGAAAAGCCGCTGATCGACCAAGCGACCTACGTCTGGCGCACAGAGTCGTCTGTTGCCGCTGCCATGGTTGAAACCGGCGAGGCAGATCTGGCATTCTCGATCGCCCCTCAGGATGCCACCAACCCTGAGACAGACAAGGTCTATCCCAATTCAGATAGCGCCATGTTTCGTCTGTCGGTGGATATTCCGCCGCTCAATGACATAAGGGTCAGAAAAGCCATCAATCTGGCCATCGACCGTAAGGCGTTTCTGGGCAGCATCATCAGCGACAAGGCTGAACTGGCAACCCAGCAGATCGGTCCCAGCGTTCTAGGCTTCAATACTGCGCTCAAGCCATGGCCCTACGATCCTGAACAGGCAATGAAGCTGCTGGCCGAAGCGAAGGCCGCAGGCGTCGATGTCACCAAGGAAATCCGCATGGTCGGAAGGCCCGCGATGTTTGCTAACAGCAACGAATTCGTGGAAGCTGCCGCTGAAATGCTGCGCGGCGTTGGCCTCAACATCAAGCTGGACAACCTGGAAATGTCGCAATGGCTGCAAATGGCCAACAAGCCTTTTGCTGCAGAGCGCCAGCCCAATGTGTTCCTGACCATGCATGACAACAATAGTGGCGATGCCGCGTTCACGGCCTTCTTCAAATATCATTCGAATGGCCGCCAGAGCGAGTTGCACGACCCACAACTGGATGCGTTGATTGTCGATGCTGGAACGCAATCCGGTGACAAGCGTGTTGCTGAATATAACGAGGTCTTCCGCCGTATCTACGAGGACATCGTTTCCGACGTGCCGCTTTTTTACATGGTCAACTATATGCGGGTTGGTTCGCGCATCGATTTCACGCCGACCATTGCCAATGCGGTCGAACTTCAGCTTGCACGATTGAAGCTGAAATGATTGCCCTGTGGCATCCTGGCCAAGGAACCGGGATGCCACAGTCTGGCACTGATATCCTTTTGTGACGCATATGGTGCGTTTCCCACATCCGGCGGAGGAGGCTGATTTGGGCAATTTCATATTCAAACGGTCATTGCAGAGCGTGTTTTCGCTGATTGCCCTGATCATACTCGTCTTCTTTCTGGCAAGGCTGACCGGCTCGCCCGCCGATCTCTATCTTCCGCAGGATGCGTCGCTGGAAGTGCGCCACCAGTTCAATGAGCGCCTTGGTTTCAACGATCCGCTCTATGTACAGTTCGGTCGCTTCTTCATCGGCCTGCTGCATTTCGATATGGGTGAATCCCTGCAATTTTCTCGTCCCGCCGTGGATGTCGTGTTGCAGGCCTTCCCGACCACATTGATGCTGGCGGCGATCACCATGCCGCTGGTGATTGTCGTGGCTGTTATCACGGGCTCGCTAGCCGCATTCCGTCCCGGCGGTGTCTTTGACCGCCTCGCCAGCCTGCTATCGCTGATCGGTGCGAGTACGCCAAACTTCTGGGTGGCAATCGTCGGCGTTCTGGTTTTTGCAGTGACACTGCGCATCCTTCCAACATCGGGCACTGGAACGCCATTGCACTGGGTTCTCCCCGTGGCCGTGCTGACACTAAGGCCGACCGGGGTGCTGGTTCAGGTGGTGCGCAGTTCAATGATAACCGCATTGTCTTCCGCTTACGTCAAAACCGCCAAGGCCAAAGGTGTGGGTTCGCGCGCAATCATTTTCGTGCACGCACTGCGCAACGCTTTGTTGCCGGTCATCACTGTCGCCAGCGATCAGGCGGCAGGCATCGTCAATGGCGCGGTGATTGTCGAAACCGTGTTCGGCTTTCCCGGCATCGGCAAGCTGATGATCGATTCCGTCATGCTGCGCGATTTCGCCGTCATCCAGGCCGCCGTGCTTGTCACAGCGCTTGCCGTGTTCATCATCAACATCGTTGTGGATATCACCTATGCCCTCGTCGATCCCCGTATCCGGTACAGCTGACGTGACCCGCGCGCTCTCTCCCGCCTCACGTTCGAAAAAGATCTCCGCTTTTCGCGAGATATTGTCCGTGCTCTGGCACGACAAGGTCGCCACCCTCTCAGCAATCCTTTTAATGATTGTGCTGGTTTGTGTCGTCGTTGGACCATGGTTGCTGGCCGATCAGGCCCGTGCCGTTAATCTCATGGCGCGTAACGCGCCGCCATTTTCGCTCGGCAAGGGCTGGATGTTCATTCTGGGCGCCGATGCGCTGGGGCGCAGTCTGTTAGCGCGCATCATCGTCGCCAGCCAAAACACCATGCTGATTGCCGGAAGCGCCGTGCTGATCTCTATGATCATGGGCGGTCTGCTGGGTCTGGTGGCCGGTTACAAGGGTGGCTGGGTCAGCGCGGTTCTGCTGCGGTTGGCGGATGCGATCATGAGCTTTCCGTCCATGCTGCTCGCGGTCATCGTGCTCTTCGTGTTCGATCCCGGCGTGACCAATGTTATTCTGGTCTTGGCGGTATCGCGTATCCCGATCTTTCTGCGCACGGTGCGTGCCGAAGTTCTGGAGATCAAGGAGCGCATGTTCGTCACCGCAGCGCGTGCCATGGGTGCGCAGACGGACCGTATCCTGCTGCGCCATATCGCGCCGATGGTCATGCCGACGCTGATCAATCTCGCGGCCCTTGAAATGGCCTTCGTGATGTTGGTCGAATCGGGCCTCAGCTTTCTGGGCATCGGCATCCAGCCGCCCGAAGTCACCTGGGGTCTGATGGTGGCCGATGGCCGCAACTATCTCGGTTCCGCCTGGTGGTTATCCTTCTGGCCAGGTGTCGCCATCATGCTGGTGACCATGGCGCTAAACCTTCTTTCCAACTGGCTGCGAATTGCGACCGACCCGGTCGAACGCTGGCGCCTGCAAACAACGGTGGGAAAAAATGACTGATAAACCTCTTCTGGAAATCAAGAATCTCAGCATCCATTTTCCCTCCAGACGCGGCACGGTTCACGCCGTCAGCGATGTTAGCTGGTCGGTACGCCGGGGAGAAACACTCGCCATTCTCGGCGAAAGCGGCTCTGGCAAGAGCGTCAGCGCCTCGGCCATTCTCGATCTGGTCGATGCGCCACCAGCCGTCATCTCGAAGGGTGAAATTCTCTATCGTGGCAAGGATTTGCTTCTGACGCCGAAGGATGAGCGCCGCAAGATCAATGGCAAGAACATCTCGATGATCTTCCAGGACCCGCTGGCAGCCCTCAACCCCGTCTACCCCATCGGCTGGCAGATTGCTGAAACACTGCGCGTTCACGGCGTCGATCGCGAGACCGCCCACGCGCGAGTCATCGATCTTCTGGCGCGTGTGGGTATCGATCACCCCGAGCGACGGGCGAAGCAGTATCCGCACCAGTTTTCTGGCGGCCAGCGCCAGCGCATCATGATCGCCTCGGCGATTGCGCTGGAACCGGATCTGCTCATTGCCGATGAGCCGACCAGCGCGCTCGACGTCACGGTTCAGGCCCAGGTTCTGACCTTGCTGAAAAAGCTTCAGGCCGAAAGCGGCATGGGCATGGTGCTGATTACCCACGATCTCGGCGTTGTCGAAAAGGTCGCCGACCGCGTGGTGGTGATGCAGCACGGGCGCGTGGTGGAAAGCGGCGATGCCGCCACTATCATGAACGCGCCCGAACACCCCTATACCCGCAAACTGCTGGATGCGATGCCGGGCCGCCATGGTATCACCCCGCAGCTTGCCATTGCGACCAGTGCGGAGCGCCCGCTGCTGGAGGTCGATCATGTCTCGCGTATCTATGGTGTTGCCCCCGGCAAGATGAAAGCCGGTGAAACCGGCGTGCGCGCTGTCAATGATGCCAGCTTTACCCTGAAAAGCGGCGAGACGCTGGGGATCGTAGGCGAATCTGGTTCCGGGAAATCGACGCTGGCCCGTATGTTGCTGGGTTTGGATGTCCCGACATCCGGCACCATCCGCTTTGATGGACACGATCTGAATGGCATGTCGGCATCGGAAACCTACAAAGTGCGCCGTCGAATGCAGTTCGTTTTCCAGGACCCGACGGCTTCTCTCAACCCCCGTATGACGGTGGGCCAGATCATATCCGAGCCTTTTGCCATCCACCCGGATGTACTGCCAAAAGACAAATGGCGCGAGCGCTCGATTGAATTGCTGGAGCGCGTCGGCCTGTCCGCCGACCACATCGATCGCCATCCGCATCAGTTTTCGGGCGGGCAGCGCCAGCGTATCGCCATTGCCAGAGCGCTTGCGCTCCAGCCGGAGGTGATCGTATGCGATGAGGCGGTATCTGCGCTCGATGTCTCGATCCAGGCGCAAGTCATCGATCTTTTGAAGACGCTACGGCGGGATTTCGGCCTGTCCTATATCTTCATCGCCCATGATCTTGCGTTGGTGCGCGATTTCGCAACGTCCGTGATCGTGATGTATCGAGGTGAGATCGTTGAGCAAGGGCTGACGAGCAAGGTCTATACAGATCCGCAACACGCGTACACAAAGCGCCTGTTGGCCGCCAGCGGTGAACACTTGCCATCTGCGGCGTGATCGATTTAGTTTGGACCCTATGTCATTTGGCAGTCTAGCGAATGCTGCGCCTTAGCGGTTTGTCTGAATTGTCGTGTGCTTGTAACCCAAGCATACGTTAACGCTCGGTATCAGTGACTATGTAGGTGAAATCTCGATTCCTTTTAACTGCTACTGCACTATAATAGCGGGCATAAAGGTTCGTGTCCCATCAAGGCGATGTAAACAGTTCAGGGCGCGCACGATTTTGGAATTGAAATTGCGCAGATCATTAAGTTACTTGTAAGTCCGATTAATTAGCTTGCAGAACCAACCCTGAAGCACAATAAAGATGTACACCGACAACATGACCGGCGGAGTGAATACCGGCGCTGTGATAAACACCATTGCTCGTCCGGTGTCCCGGATCCACATGTCTAGGAGGTATTCGTAGCCTGGCGGTACGGTTGAGTTCATCCACCACGGCTCTTTTGGATTATATGACGCAATTCGCCACTCAATGTACCAACTCACGGCTGTGGCACCAGCGATCGCTAATCCGACACAAGCGGTATATGTCAGTAGAATAATCGCACAACGTCGCCATAAACCAGATGCCCTGCGCGCATGCATCAACATAAAATAAGAGACGATAAAAATCGCAAAGATCACCGATGCGCCCGCATACCGCAGCAATGTCATTTCTAATTCCATGCAGGTCCCCATCCAGCCACTAACATGCCCTATCGTTTTGGCATTTGAACCAACACTGCGATATTGTCCGTACGGAATGCGGCACGCGCGTGGGATGCTAGCAAAGACGGGGTGAGGCGCTTACCAAGGCTATTCACGCGGTTTAGATATCCCCCATTACCGTATCGGAGATAGCTGACCGCTAGCCTACGTAACCATGTATTCGGATCGGCGAGCCGGCCATTTTCAGCAAACTCAATGTCAGCCTGAAGTCGGTAAACATCTGCCTTAAACGCCAACTCTGGCATTCTCTCAAGCACACCAATAGCCGCGTTCGCCAGTCCACTGGCTTTTTCAGGTGCACATTCGAACGACAGATTGCCAATAATCCGGTTCGAGTCTGGATCAAGTTCAAGTTCGAACTGCACGGAATAAATGCCGCCCAGTTCCAGCCTCAGTTTGTTCTTGAGCGCTTGCTGAGTCATTGGCGTCAGCGTCGATACAATGAATGCACCCTCTGGTGTCCAGTTCATCGGTGAAAAAAAAGACATTTTCACGCGTGCCTTGTCGGTATCAAATGTTTCGATATTGGCCTTATGGATACCATTGCGTTGAAGCACGGGTTTCTTGGAAAGCTTTTTTTTGCGGGAAACTCCGCCAATCACCTCAGTGAAGGCCGTCTTGATGATGCCGTCCGGAGACGATCCGACCACGAACCAAGTGACAGGTGCAGACAGTAATCCCCGTGCTGCAGTAGACAGGCTGTCTATCGTAACGCGACTGGTGTCGATGGTGGACAGCTCTTTAGCAACGGAACCATATAAAAGCTGCGTGTAGTCGTCGGTGTGTTCGATGGATGCTGCCTGTATCCGGAACTCGTCCAATGCTTCCTCTCGAACCATACCGAATGCAACACTCGAAGCATATTGCTCGAGAAGCGATGGCAATTGATCCGCGTGAGCGGCGACGGCGATATCCAGTGATCCTTTTTTGAGAACCCAACTCCAGCGTTGCTTCTGTGACTGTTGCCAGCGATCAAATTCATTTTGTGACCAGAAGCGGAAGCCGCTCTGCTGCCATAGCTGGATAGCGGTTTGGGAGAGGATGCTGCCGAATTCGGCGTTCATGTAACCAGGATGGGACTGCGCCGACACATAGATCTTGTCATCCGGAGTTTGTCGCTCCAGCCATACGACATGATCGCCATTCGAAAGGTGCCATTCTATGATCGATGGATCCTTGTTGTGGGTCTCCGAGATGATTTTGCCGGTACGTGACGACAGCTGAGCATCTCGTGGCCAATTCGGCGGCTCTTCTTCTTTGGCAGCGCGCGGTGTCCCGACGATCTCTGGCAACGCAGGAAGTATATCGCGCGCTCGTAACCTCGCATTCGCAATGTTGATTTCGTCAACAGTGGGCAGCACCCTCGTGACGTTGCCTTCAAGCTGATAGAACAGAATCTTATCGGGCGAGGATAGCATGTCCCGCATCCGTTGATTGAGACCCTCAAACGTTATGCGATCCAGCAAAGCAGTCGTTTTCTCTGCGCGCGCCTGCGGGTCTTCGACCACGGAGCTAGTAAGGACAGCGGAGGCGATTTTGTCCTCCCATTCGGCGAACGTTCTTTTTTGCGCGGCTTCAACGTTGTTTGTGTTGATGCGCCGCGCATTGGCTATCAATGAATGGAAGCCATCCTCGGAAATCCCGTTTCGGCGCAGGCGCTCGACCGTCTCCAGCAGTATTGGCCAAGCTTTTGCATGATTGTGCGTGCGTGCATTGAAAGCGAATATCACCCGTTCCTCGGTCGTCTCCTGCGCGACAAATGTGAGAGCATCGACTTTCTGACGGAAGTGAAGGGCTTGGCTTTGAACGGCGTCTCGTATGAGGCGTGTCAGAAAATAATTTTGTAGATACGCGAACTGGCCATCTTCACTTTTGCGATCTGGCATGGGTATGCGCAGTGCGTAGGTGACCTGAGACGAGGAGCCTTTTTCATCCTGAACCAGTCCCGTCGTTATACCGTTCCTCAGCGGAAGCTTGATATATGAGCGATCCGGGCGTGGCTGCTTCGGCGGGGAGCCGAAAAGCCGCTGGATGGCGTTCACGGCGATCTGCTTGTCGATGCGACCGGACAGGATGAGGGTCATGTTGGCGGGTACATAAAATCGCTCGTGAAATGCACGAATGTCGGCAATGGTAACCTTCTCTATGCCGTCACGCGTGCCGATCGTCGGGCGGTCCACATAACGTGATCCGACGCGCAAGACAGCTTTCTTCTGACGGCTTATGCGGTCGGCGACGCTATTTCCTTGGCGCAACTCTTCAAGGATGACGGATCGTTCTTTTTCCCAGTCTGCTTCCAGCAGTTTCGAACCAAATGCGAGGTCAGACATAAGCGCCAGAGAACCTTCGAGATCGAGCGCATCGTTTGGACGCGTACGCACCATGAATTGAGTCTCGGTTTCGCGGGTGACGGCATTGATTTGAACGCCGGTCCGCCATCCGATATGCTGGAAATAGCGGTGTAAGGTTTCAGGATGTGCCTCGCTTGACTGGAAAACCATGTGTTCGAGTATGTGCGCAACGCCGCTTGGCGTTTCCTCGTCGACAGAACCCGCATGCACGATCAAACGGATGTTGAACGGATCTTCCGACTTTTCGCTATCATAGATGATGTAGGACAGTCCGTTATCGAGCGTTCCCCGTGTAAGCCGAGGATCCCATGTTGCTTCGCCTGCAAAACTGGTCTGCGCGCAAAAGAGGATAAGGCCGATGGACATGGTGACGAGACAAAAAAATTTCATCATTAGAACGTTGCCTTGGCGCCGACCCAGACTGTGCGGCCGATTATCCAGGGGTTTGATGTTGAGCTAGTTGCGTTCCCTGTTTCGTCGAACAGATTGTTGACTTTGACATTAAATGCGAGGCTGGCATCGGCTTTTTTATAGACTGTGTAGTCGGCCGACAAATCGACGGTCAAAGCTGCGTCGAAGTCGAAGTCTTCGTAAATTTCGTGAGAAACTCCATCGACGATTATTGTTGCATCGGTATTTTTTGCGCCGGTATAGCGAAGATTGTAATTGGCCGAAACATCTACGTGCAGGCTGTCATCTAACCACGTGCTGGAAAGCCCGGTCTGGAGGCGGAGCGGAATATCCATGTTGCCGGTTACGACAGCGAAGCCGGCCTGAGTGTATGACTTGCCCTTGTACCAGATATAATCGTCCTCAAAATTGTCTTCGAAGTAGCTGTCATTGGACACCTTGCTTTTGGACCACGTTATCGAGGCGTTAAAGAGAAGCTGTTCGAGACGATCAATAGAGGTCACGTCGATCTCTTTGGAATACTCGGCGGTCGCAGACTGATATGCACCATGAGCGTCGTTGGTGAGGATACGGCCTTGACCGCTTGTCTGCGAAGCGAACTGATCTTTCGATCGGCGATCAAGAAAACGCAGCCTCCAATCTCCATCGAAAACTGGATCCTTGCCGGAGAGACCAAAGGTGATCTCGTCGGTGTATGGTGTGTTGAGATCGGAAGCGCTGTTGGCATAATTCCCCGTAATAACAGCGGACGTCCAAGTATCACCGACAACTCCACCGGTTTGACCACGTGTGTATGTTTGTGCTCGTGGCTGCTGATCCCGAATTGCGAAAGCAAGGCTTTGTGCGTTGTAGTACCGGTTGACACCTGCCGAGACCGAAAGGTCATCCCAAGGCGTCACGGTTGCGACAAGACGAGGCGAGACATCGAGGTTTTTCATGTAGTCGTCGTATGAAAGTCTCGCACCAGCCCGTACGTTCAGCCAATCCCAGGTTTGATCGATCTCTGCGTAGGTATTGAAGGCGTTCAGTTCAGCTTTGATGTCGAACGCCTTGTAAATAATCTTGGTACTTGCGAATTGTTCGCTGCTGCACTCTTCAGTCGTGTTGCAATTAAACGCGGTGATCGTGCTCGAAACGTCGCCAAGCGAGGTATAAGCGCCATAGTATAAAGCGTCCTCTGGGCGCCTGCGATAAGCGTTGGTGTGTGTATATTCTGTGCCAACGGTGAACGAACCATTCCAGATATCACCCGTCAGTTCTTCCGACCATCCGAGTTGCTCCTGACCTTGCTCCTTGTCTCCGGTTGCGCCGTCGTAGCAGCGAGTGGTGGTTTTGGTGGGGTCGGTGCGGCACCATTCGGATAGTTCAGTCGAGGTGAAGATACCGCCGCCATTTTTGACGGCACGTGTAGTCTGTTGCACAAAGGCTTTGGCAACATTCCCGTTCATGTCGTTTATTGTAACCGACTTGCCATAGGTCAACTTGGACCGCAATTTGACATTTGTAAGCGCTACGCCACCAAGGCTGAAATCGTTAAATTCATAGTCATGTTGAAGCTTGGAGGTGAGGCTTTTGGTTTGCACATCCATCGCCATGTTCCTCCACGTGGCGTTTTCAAAGAGTTGGGTATAGTCTGTGTAGGCGCCCTCAAGTGTGAAATCGCCGAGATCGGTTTCCGCTGTCATCTGCGAGCGATAAAATTTGTTCTCGGAATCCTGTTCCACCCGCCGATTTTCCGTGTAACGGTAGCTCTTGTCCTTTTCGGTGGAAGCGGTGGACGTGCTGTATTGTCCCAGCACCGAGACGTTGTCCGTTACCGGACCGCTGACCGAAATGGACGACCGCCGTTTCCTGAAGTCGTTGGGTGCGACGTCATTCGGGTTCAATCCGTCTTTCGTAGCGAGGTTAAAAGTCGTCCAGTCGCTAGACGTATAGTCGGTCGTGACACTTGTTGTCCAACGGTCCTTCTGGGCATCCATCAACTTGTAAGAAACAACGCCACCCTGGAAATTTCCGTATTTGGCAGAAGCGTTGCTGTCGATGACAGTAGCCTCTTCTATGAAATCAGTGGGAACATAGACTGTTTGCGAATGAAGCCCGAAGACCCGGTCAGCGTTTGGAGCCGCTCCTTCTGCAGACGAGGGCTCTTCTGACCCGTAGCGCTCTTGACTGCCGGTCACATTGTTGATCTCCATGCCGTTGATCATGAAGTTGTTCTCATAGACTCGCGCACCTGAGATCGAGACTTCACGGGGCTTAAGGTCGATCACGCTTTGGGCCGTGATGCCGGCGTCGTCGTCAACATCGTTCTGGTATTGCACATTGGGAAGGTTGCGCAGAATACCGTTGGCATCGTTACCTTCCGCACGGACTGTGATCTGTCCACCGTGAAGCGTACTTGTGCCGGTGTCAGCGACACGATCTGTACCGAGACCCACGCCACCACGCGCGCCTTTGACCACAATTGTTTCAAGGACGGTTGTACCGTCAGTTGCCTGCTCGGTTGTGGATGCCCCGACAAGCGAAACCGCGTTGGAACCGGACAAACGGATCGTAACGTTTGAGCCAGACAACATAGCCTCAAGGGCTCTAAGTGGTGCCATTTTGCCTGATACGGGGTTTGATCGCTTGCCGCTGACAACAGCCGCCGCATAACCAACCTGCCACCCGCTCTGCCGGATGAAACTGTTGATGGCTGCGTTCAGTGGCTGCGCCTCTATCGCGAACGTCACTGTATTCTCTACAAAGATTTCCTGCGCATGAGAACTTTTGGGGATCAGATAGGTAGATGTAACCGCTGTCGTAACCAGTAACGCAGCGAAACTCTGTCCGCGCTTCGACCCTGTATGCACTGTCGTCCCCATGTCCAGAGCGCTAGGCGCGCCCTTACAAAACCACGTCTGCGCCGCTGATCACGACGCCTCAATGGAATTGACGAAAGAGGAGAATGGATCTCACAAAAAAAGTTGAGTGTTTAACGAATGATTGTGATGCCACCAGGAAGGTAGGTGACCTTGCCACCGACAGCGCTGACAATTCCGTTGAGAGCTTCTTTCGCGCTATCGACCCTGTAGTTCCCGCTGACAGGTATATCCAGGATTGATCTGTTCAAAACGAAGACCTGTGAATTCCAGTATCGGGAGATTTCGTCCAGAGCCTGACGAAGTGGCTTTTCGGTGAAGACAATTCGACCTTCGCGCCATGCCAATGCCTCGTCTTTATCGGTGGGCAATGGATCCAAAATATGTTGGTCCGTAGCGCGTGCTGTTTGTCCAGGTGCCAGATAGACCGGGCGTATGTTTTCGCGTTGATGGGCGAGATACACCGATCCTCGCTCGAGCGTTACGGTATCATCATTCTTTCCTAACCGCACATCGAAAGCCGTGCCGACAACCGTTGTCGTGGTGAATTGTCCGGTCACACGAAACGGCACAGATTGATTGTGGACGACATCGAACCAAGCCTCACCTTGAATGATCCGCACCCCACGCTTTGTCGCAGAAAAGTCAAGCGCAACTGCACTGTCCGAATTGAGTTGCATAGTCGTACCATCGGGAAGTTTGACGGTGCTGATCTGCCCGACTTGCGTGGTGAAGTCAGCTTTCGGCGATCCATTAAATGCCAGTATCATCTGGCTTGTCCCTGCGACCATCACAATAGAAGCAACAGCTGCGAGGGCATACCGACGTCGTACGCCGGCATCATTTGCCGGGTTTTTGGGTTTGTTGGACGTCGAAGGAACGGTTTCGTTGGCGTCCTGCAGTTTTTTTGAAACAACAAGTGTTTCAGGACAGCTCCAGAGATTTTTTACCCGCTCTAAAGCTTCAGCGTGATTGGGACAAGCAGCTAACCATTCCTGGAACGCTTCACGTTCGGCAGCCGACGGTGGACCACCGGCGTGAATAATTATGAACCACTCCAGCGCCTGATCCGTGACGGGGTCGGAGTGCTTGTAGTTTTCTTCTTCCGACAGGGTGTCATTCATCGAAACCATCTGTGCCTTCCGAACCGGACGTTCCCACATGTACCTAGACGTTTCATATCTGGCGATCTCACAAAAAAATACACCAACAGGTTTGACGCCATCTTCAAGGAGGATCGATCTGTGATTTTAGATCGAGTAACACGCCCATCGCCAGCTTGATGTCGTTGAATACGGTGTTCGGTGAAACGCTCAGCAGTTTTGCGATTTCCGGATAGGAAATTCCATCGATCCTGCTCAATATCCAGACCTGCTGGGTGCGAGGCGGGAGTTTTAGCAGGGCCTGAGAAAATGCGCGGAGCAAATCTCGTTGAATCACTAAGGCCTCGGGAGATGGGTCTGTGGAGGCAATATTGTTTAGCTCATTTTCCTCAAGATTCCGGGCTTCGTAAATCGACCTGACCTTGGCCTTACGCCAATGATCAATGGCCAAATTTTTCGCTGTCTGCCACAAAAATGCCTCTGGGTTTTCCAGTGGATGCACTACCGAGGCCGTCCGGGCGCGCAGGTAAGCGTTTTGAACGATCTCTTCAGCCAGAGCATGCTCGTGGACGATGCGGACAATGCGATGACGAAGTATGTCTTGCATTCGAATGAATGCGGTATCCAACTGATCGGTGGTATCGCCCATTCGCCTTCGATCTTTCGGTCCTGCAAACTAAAGAATGGATAGTAATCTATACAAAATTTGTCATGTTATTAGTTTGGGCCGAAAAAGATTTCAAGGATAATGTGTGCACACTATCAAGACTGGGAGATTTGCGCTTTGCGTGTCTCAGGTTCGAGTCCCTTCAAGAGCTACAAGAGGTTTGCCGCTTGCCTCAGTTCAGCAGACCCGAGGTTGTTCTGAGCGCTTCCGACCAAACCGCATATCCTGCTCCATTTAGATGAACCAGATCTGGCAAATAATAACGGAACATGGGCAGTCCGTTTTCCCCGATGAGGCCGACGTTCGGGTCAAACCACGTCGTGTGTTCGCAACTGTTACACCAGTCGCGCGCCTCTTG
Organism: Agrobacterium rosae; assembly: GCF_002915175.1. GTDB lineage: Bacteria > Pseudomonadota > Alphaproteobacteria > Rhizobiales > Rhizobiaceae > Agrobacterium > Agrobacterium rosae. Next base: position 182,291 of record NZ_NXEJ01000003.1, read on the forward strand.
GTTAAAGAGATCGAATTCATGGCGGTAAATCCAGCGCGCTGGACTTTGCTTGATCGCCAGAACAACCACATCCGCGCGTGGTAACGCTTGAGAGATGCGATCACGCAAATCCTGCAGGTGCCGAAGAGTTGTTTCAGCCTTGAGGCCGTCGCTAGCAATATCGTTCTCACCGAAATAAAGCAGCACTTTGGCTGGCTTCAGTGGAACAAGGACTTGGTGCAGGTAGTGGCTGGCAGAAAGGTACGTGCCGCCGCCAAATCCGAGATTGACGATATCCAGCGAGCCAAGATCCTCGGCGACTGAGCTCCAGATCCGAAATGAGGAGGATCCATACAAGGCGATCGGGTTGTCTGGAAGACCGATGCGCTGAAGGCGGGCAAGAATGGCAATGATATCGTTTTCGTGTCGACTGGTGCCGATATTAGCTGGGAAGTCGTACATGGCAGTCCTGAAACATCTGGCTTGAAAGACGAATGACGCAATCTGGGGCTCGGCGGAAAATCGAGGTTAAGATAGTGTTTGCTTAAGGATAGCCAGCGCCCCTTTCGTCAGGGTGTCATCCACAGCCACGGATGTCTTGAGACCGAATATATCTGCGGCAACCACGTAGAGATCGTTGAGCCCGTCATTACCGACGATAGCTGCGTCTTCTCCTTCAGCATACCATCCGGCTTCTCGGGCTTGCCGAAACTCCTGCCCGATGACCAGTCCCCGCACATAGGAACGCAGCTGCTCCGACGATAGGTGGCCGACGAGGCCGCCGGTTCGCGATGAAAACAGCAGCGACAGCATGGCGGCAGATTGCTTTGCCTCTCTCAAACCCCAGCGATAGGCTTCCGGATCATCGACCGGCGGCTGCGCGGAACCTCGCGCAATGAAGGAGTGATTGATGAGAAGGTTGAAAATTTCACCAGTCACGAATGTCTGAAAGCCATCGATTCGTCCCCCCTTAATGCGCGCCCACTTGCTGTGGGTGCCGGGGACGATAAGGGTGGCGTCTCCGCCGAGGCCGTGGCCAACGATCTGGGTTTCCTCACCGCGCATCACGTCCGGGAAGGGCTGGCGCGCGGGGTCGTTCAAACCGGGCAGGAAAACGAGATCGGACCCGTTCGGCAGCAAGCCTCGCACCGTGCCGGCGGCAAGTTCTGCAGGGCCTGCCGGGCACGGAACATAAGCGACCTCTACCCAGCCATTGCGGCTGGTGATCATACCGAGTGCGGCAACGGGCAAGGCCCCGTGAAGTGAGAACCAGGGTGCAAGCGCAGCCATCAGCGCCGCCTCATGCTTACCCTTATCAAGGCTTGTAATGCCGTCGGCAGTTTCAAGATGATCGAGCTCTTCGCCGCCTTCACCAGCCAGCGTCGCTCGTAGTGATGTCGTACCCCAGTCAACGATGATCGATGTCGGCAGTGCTGCCATGTCTTGACCTCCTCATTCATTTCATTTGTGGGCTTGTCATAAGTCGGAAGACTGGATAGTGTCAATTAGTGAATTCAAGGTGTCAATATATGATACTAATTTTGGAGGATAAGATGGTGGTTGACCTCAGGGGGATTTTGCCCGTTCTGCCCACGCCGTTTCTGGCTGATGGCGGCATTGACGAAGCAGGCATGAAGCGGCTTGTGGTCTTTGCGCTCGACAAGGGCGTGGATGGAATCGTCTTTCCCGGTTTCGCTAGCGAAGTGGAGACTTTGAGCGCCGCCGAGCGCGCAACCCTGCTGAAGATCGTCGTGGATGCTGCGGCTGGGCGGGTGCCGGTCGTCGCCGGTGCCAGTGCTGCCGACTGGCGTGACGTGGTCGAGCATGGACGGGCGGCATCGGCGCTTGGCATTCATCACCTGATGGTGCAGCCGCCCAAATCGGTCGGCACGGATGCACCGGCGCTGATCGAATTCCTTGGCAGGGTTGTCGAAGCACTTCCCGAAGTTGAAATCATCCTGCAGAACGCGCCTGCGCCGCGCGGCTCCGACCTCTCGCCGCAGGCGATCGTGGAGATCGTGCGTGCCTTGCCTAAGGTCACCTATGTAAAGGAAGAGACGCTCCCCGCTGGCCCCGCCATCAGCCACATCATCGCCCAAGCGCCTGCGACGCTGAAGGGCGTCATCGGCGGTGGTGGCGCGCGCTACATTCTCGACGAATATGCCCGTGGTGCCACGGCGGCCATGCCGGCGCTGGAGATCGCTGAGCAACATGTGGCCATCGACCGGGCACTTGTCGCGGGGCGACGGGAGGAGGCTCGCAAGATCTATGTCCGCACCTTGCCGCTTCTGGTGTTACAGGCGGTTTATCGCATGCGGTTGACCAAATATGTGCTGGCGCGTCGTGGCGTAATCGAAGGCGTGAGTGTGCGTGCGCCGACACCCGAGCTTGATGCGGCGGCCATTGCCGATATCGACGCCAATCTGGTTGAGCTGGGCCTTGCGGCCCCGGAGGCCGCATGAACAGCCCTGTCGCAACCGTCGAAGTCTTTACGCTGACACAGCCACGTAAGGTTCCGTATCTTGGCGCACTCAGGGAAGGCGAGGTCGTCAATCCAAACGGTTATATCGTGCGCAAGGGCAATCGAACGGTCTATCCTACCTTTGACCGCAGCGTGCTGGTGCGGATGACGACCAAGGCCGGCGTTGTCGGCTGGGGCGAGACCTATGGTATCGTCGCGCCGGGTGCGGTGGCGGCCATCATCAACGATCTGCTGGCCGGTTTCGTGATCGGCCGCGACGCCTCCGATCCCTCTGCGATCTATGACGATCTTTACGACATGATGCGCGTGCGCGGTTACACCGGGGGCTTTTACGTTGATGCGCTGGCCGCACTCGATATTGCGCTCTGGGATATCGCCGGCCAGGAAGCCGGAAAATCGGTTCGCGACCTTCTCGGCGGCGGCCTGGACAGCTTCTCGGCCTATGTTTCCGGGCTGCCGGAAAAGACGTTGAGAGAGCGGGGGGAGTTGGCTAAATACTGGCAGGACCGTGGTTTCAACGCCTTCAAATTCGCAACGCCGGTGGCTGACGATGGCCCGGCGGCGGAAATCGCCAATCTTCGGCACGTCCTTGGCCCACAGGCAAAAATTGCCGCCGACATGCACTGGAACCAGACGCCGGAACGCGCGCTGGAACTGATTGCCGAGATGAAATTGTTCGATCCGTGGTTCGCTGAGGCGCCGGTCTGGACGGAGGATATTGCCGGATTGGAAAAGGTATCGAAAGGAACAGATGTACCGATCGCCGTTGGCGAGGAATGGCGCACCTATTGGGACATGCGCGCCCGCGTCGAGCGCTGCCGCATCGCGATCGTGCAGCCGGAAATGGGGCACAAGGGCATCACCAATTTTATCCGCATCGGCGTTCTTGCTGCCGAGCATGGCATTGACGTCATTCCGCACGCGACAGTCGGTGCCGGCATCTTCCTTGCCGCCAGCCTGCAGGCATCATCGACATTGCCGACTTTAAACAGCCACGAGTTCCAGCACTCGATTTTCGAGCCCAACCGTCGCCTGCTTACCGGTGACATGGATTGCCGGGAAGGAAGATATTACCTGCCGGCCGGCCCGGGACTTGGCGTCAAGCCGTCGGAGGCGGCGCTCGCCCTTCTTGAACGTATCTGAATTGGTTTTTTGGAGGAGGAACCCATGACCAAAAGAATGAGAACTCTGGCGCTTGGCACAGCGACCGCATTGTTGATGACGCTGGGCGGATTTGCTCCCGCCATGGCCGATACTGTGCTGAAGTTCATCTCCTGGCAAACGGACGATGCCGGCACGGGCGAATGGTGGCGCTCTGCCATTGCTACCTTTGAAAAACAGCATCCGGGCGTGAAAATCGAATTCACCAAAGCGGAGCGTAGTTCCTATGCCGACACGATGACAACGCTTTTCGCGGCCAACCAGCCGCCGCAGATCGTGCATTTGGCGTCATTCGAATTTCAGATGTTTGCAGATAGCGGCTGGCTCGAACCTCTCGACCCGTGGCTCAAGAAAGACACCATCGACATGACCGGTTGGGCCGGCCAGCAGAAATGCGAGTGGAACGGCGAAACTGTCTGCATCATGACCAACTATTTCGGCTTCGTCATGGCCTATAACAAGAAGATTTTGGAAGAGGCGGGCGTCGCGGTTCCGAAGACCTACGACGAGTTCCTGGCCGCAGCAAAGGCGACGACCAAGGATCTCAATGGTGATGGCATCATCGACCAGTTTGGCACCGGCCATGAAACCAAAGGCGGTCCGGGGCAATATCTGACGGAAATGCTGAACTACATCCTTGATGCAGGCGCCTACTGGACCGACAAGGACGGCAACATCACCATCGATACGCCGCAGATGGCGGAAGGCTTGAGCCGGTGGAAAACCGTCATGAAAAGCGGCATCAGCCCGGTTGACATGAGCGCCAGCGACGTACGCAAGCTCTTTGCCGACGGCAAAATGGCGATGCGCTTCGATGGGCCCTGGCTGTACGGCACGACCGAAAAGGGTTCGGCCAAAAATGACATTGTTTACGCAGCACCGCCGTTTCATCCGCCGCTCGGTGGATCGTCCAACGTGCTGGCCATGCCGGCTGATATTCCCGACGACCAGAAGGCATTGGTCTGGGATTTCATCAAGCTGACGATGTCGCCGGAATTCCAGCGCAGCTATGCCACCCTTGGCGGCAACACTCCGCCAAGCCCGAAGGCCGACGTCTCGGGTGTCGAAAAGACCATCCCGCATTTTCCCGTACTCATCGCCACGATGAAGGCGGCATCCGAGGCGGGTATCGACCGCGTTCCGACCGGACTTGAGCTCTTCTACAATGAGTTCAGCAAGATGGTGATGGAAGAAAGCCAGCGGATGATCATACAGGATCTCGATCCGGCAGAGGTGGCGAAGACCATGCAGGCAAAGGCGGAAGCCATCAAGGGTTAATCCCAATGTCTCGCCATGGCCCTCTTAAAGGGCCATGGCCATCATCCGCATCCGGCAGGAGGACTATCCATGACCGAATCCGTTCGGGCTGGGCGTCGCAAGTTTTTCGATCTTGCGCGTCCCAGCCGGCAACATCTTCTCGGCTATATTCTGATCGCACCCGCGGTCCTGATGGTTGCCGCCATCATCGTCTGGCCGCTCGTTTTGGCCATCGACCTGTCGTTCCAGCAGGTCAAGATTCCAAGGCTCGGTGGCGCCAGCCGACCATTCTCATTGGCCAATTACAACTGGCTGTTTTCGTCACCGGAATTCTGGCTGGCCTGCTGGGTGACGTTGAAGCTGGTTATAGTTGTCACCGTCGGCAGTGTTGCCGTTGGCCTCAGCACGGCGCTTCTCGCCAACAACCGCTTTAAGGGCCGCACCGTCGCGCGGCTGGGAATGGCGCTGCCCTGGGCTGTCCCGGAAATCATCGCGGTCGTCATTTTTGCATGGATGTTTGACACCTCCTTTGGCCTGTTCGGCTGGCTGGCGATCCAGCTCGGTTTCACTGACCAGATGATACCCTGGGTCAGCAGTTCCACGGCCGCCTTCTGGGCCGTTGCCATCACCATGGTGTGGAAGGGCTTTCCATTCGTGTCGATCATGTGTCTCGCCGGCCTGCAGTCCATTCCCGCCGATTATTACGCGGCCGCAAAGGTGGATGGCGCAAGTGTCTGGCAGCGTTTCCGCTGGATCACTATGCCGCTGTTGATGCCGGTTCTGGGCGTGACGCTGGTGCTGACGCTGCTTTGGGTGTTCCGCGACTTTTCGATCATCAAGGTTTTGACCGGCGGCGGGCCGCTGCGTTCGACCCAGACATTGTCGATCATGACCTATGACCAGGCCTTCCAGTACCACAATTTCGGCCGTGCCGCCGCCGTCGGCGTGCTGACACTGGCGATCTGCATCGTCGCGAGCCTGTTGATGCTCGGCCGGCGTTCTAAATCGATCTATTGAGGAGGCTTTGATGAAGCGAACATTTTTGCAGAGCCTTGCTCTTTACGCGACCGTCATCTTCACGCTGGTGATGATCCTCTTCCCGGTTTACTGGCTTCTTGTCACAGCACTTTCCACCACCGATGAGCTGTACCGGCTGCCGCCGACCTTCTGGCCGGAAGACGCGCAGTGGGATATTTTCGCCCGCGTCTGGGCGGCAAAACCGATCCTGCTCTGGCTCTGGAATTCGATGCTGGCGGCCATCGGTTCTGTGGCGCTGTCGATGCTGGTTTCGGTCAGCGCCGGTTATGCGCTCTCGCGCTACTCCATGAGGGGCGGCGCGACCATGGGTCTCTTCGTACTGACGGCGAAGATGCTGCCTGCGACGCTGCTGGTCATTCCACTGTTTTCCATCTTTTCCAGCTTCGGCCTGATCGGCAGCCTGTGGACGCTGGTGCTGGCGCATTCGACGATGATCATTCCGTTCGCCACGTGGATGCTAAAGGGCTATTTCGACACCATTCCCAAAGAACTGGAACAGGCCGCCATGGTGGACGGTTGCTCGCCGATCGGCGCGATGGTGCGCGTCGTGCTTCCGATCGCCACACCCGGTCTTGCAGCCACAGCCCTTTATGCCTTTGTGCTCAGCTGGGCAGATTATGCCTATGCGCGCACCTTCCTCGTCAACTCGCCGGACAATTGGACGGCCAATCTCGGCATCACCACGATGCAGGGCGAATACGTCACCTACTGGAATGACATATCCGCCGCATCGGTGTTCATCGCGCTGCCGATCATCGCAATCTACCTGTTCCTGGAACGTTATTTGGTCGGCGGCCTCACCGCTGGCGCGGAGAAATAAGCATGGCCAATATATCCATTCACAATGTCAGCAAATCTTATGGCGCGCTCAATGTACTCAGGCCCTTTTCGCTTGAGATCGAGAACGGCGAGTTCGTGGTTCTGGTCGGGCCTTCCGGCTGCGGCAAGTCGACGATGTTGAAAATCCTTGCCGGTCTCGAACCGGCAAGCGACGGGCAGATATTCATCGGCGACAATGAGGTCACGGATCTGGCACCGGGTGACCGCGACATCGCCATGGTCTTCCAGAACTATGCGCTTTATCCGCACCTGACCGTTCGCCAGAATATCGGCTTCGGCCTAAAGATGCGCGGCACCGACAAGGCCGAGCTCGACCGCCGGGTCAACGATGCGGCGCGCATCCTAGAAGTGACACCCTATCTCGACCGCAAGCCCAAGGATCTGTCGGGCGGCCAGCGGCAGCGCGTCGCGCTGGGCCGCGCCATCGTGCGCCAGCCGCAGGCCTTCCTGATGGATGAGCCGCTTTCCAACCTCGACGCCAAGCTGCGTGTCCATATGCGCGCCGAAATCGGCGCCCTGCACAAACGTATCGGTGTCACCACCGTTTATGTAACGCATGACCAGGTGGAAGCCATGACCATGGCGGACCGGGTGGTTATCATGCAGGGTGGCGTCATCCAGCAAATCGCTGCACCGGACGAGCTCTTCAATAATCCGGCCAATCTTTTCGTTGCTGGTTTCATCGGCTCGCCGGGCATGAATTTCCTCAATGCGGAACTGCGCAACGGTGCGCTGACACTGTTTGGCCAAACGGTAACGATGCCTAAAGCCCGAGCCCATGAAGGAAATTTCGTTGTCGGCCTGCGACCGGAGCATCTGACGCTGGGCGATGCGCCCGTGATGTTCAACGTCCGTCCGACGCTGGTGGAAAGTCTGGGATCGGAGAAATACGTCTATTTCGATGATGGCGGCGCAAGGGTGGCCGATGGCGAAGAGGGCAAGTCCAAGGGGCTGATCGCCCGCGTCTCCCATACCGGCAGCCTTGCTGGCGATGAGGCGCTGCGGCTCGGTTTCGATCCAGCTCAGCTCTATCTCTTTGATGCAAAGACCGGAGCACGGCTATGATCCTGGTCACCGGATCGGCAGGCCGTGTCGGCCGCGCCGTGGTTGCCGCGTTGCGCGCTGGTGGCCGCACCGTTCGTGGCCTCGATCTGAAGCCGTCAGGAACCGGTGGCGAGGAAACTGTCGGGTCGCTGGAGGATGCCCAGGCCATTTCCAAAGCCATGGTCGGCGTGAGTGCGGTCCTGCATCTGGGAGCCTTCATGTCCTGGGTACCCGCTGATCGCGACCGCATGTTCGCTGCCAATGTCGAGGGCACGCGTCGGCTTTTGGACGCGGCCTCGGCGGCTGGAGTTCGCCGGTTCGTCTTTGCATCTTCTGGTGAAGTGTATCCTGAAAACCGCCCGGAGTTCCTGCCGGTCACCGAAGACCATCCGCGTCGTCCCAATTCGCCCTATGGTTTGACGAAGCTGCTGGGCGAAGAGCTGGTAGGATTTTATCAACGGACTAGCTCCATGGAAACGGTGATCCTGAGGTTCTCACATACGCAGGATGCGGCGGAACTTCTGGATGAAGACAGTTTCTTTTCCGGTCCTCGCTTTTTCCTACGGCCGCGCATTCGCCAGCAGCAGAATTTCGGAAACACGGCTATCGCCGAACTGCTTCAGTCCAAAGACATTGATGAGCCCTCGCACATTCTGGCGCGCAATGAAAACGGCCGACCGTTCCGTATGCACATCACCGATACGCGCGACATGGTGGCAGGCATTCTGCTCGCTCTCGATCACCCCGAGGCGGCTGGAGGTACCTTCAATCTAGGTGCTGACGAACCAGTCGATTTCGCTGCACTTCTGCCGAAGATTTCAGCGCTGACCGGCCTTCCCATCGTCACAGTCGATTTTCCCGGCGATGGCGTTTATTACCATACGTCTAACGAGCGGATCAGAAACAAATTGGGGTTTGAAGCAGAATGGACGATGGACCGGATGCTGGACGACGCGGCGGCCGCAAGGCGGAGGCGGTGCGCGAAGGAGCAGAGTCTATGAAGCCCGAGACGCCTGGCGGCACGGCGGCGCTGGCCAAGGGGCTAACCCTGCTCGACATGGTTGCCGATGCGCCCGAACCGCCACGTTTTGCTGAGTTATTGCGCGCTTCCGGCCTGCCGAAGCCGACCTTTGCACGCATCCTGCGTACCCTTATCGCCTACGGTCTTGTCCGGCAGGATGCGGCCCGTGGCACTTATGTTCTGGGCCAGCGTTTTCTGGAAATGTCCCACAAGGTCTGGGAGAGCTTCGATCTCCTCTCGGCGGCGACCCCGGAACTCGAGCGGCTGGCGGCCGAACTGGGCGAGACAGTTGCGCTGTGCCGGCTTGACGGCACGATGACGCAATATCTGGCCGAGCGTTCGCCGAATGGTCTCTCCGTGCGCGTCGAGGTAGGGCGCCGCGTCCCCCTGCATTGCACGGCACCCGGCAAGGCGCTACTCGCCTTTCAGGACCCCGCCGTCGGCCGGGCCCTGCTGGACCGCCTGCCGCTCGACCTGCAGACAGCCAAAACCATCACCACGCTTGATGCGCTCCAGGCCGACCTTACATTGACGCGAGCGCGTGGTTATTCGATTTCTTATGAGGAGCATCTGCCGGGCGTGAATTCGGTTGCGGCCCCTGTAATAGGCCGTGACAATACGCCGATGGGCGTGCTGGTCGCGCTTGGACCCTCATCGCGGCTTGATACTTCCAACATTCATCCTGCCGGACGTGAACTGATTGCCGCCGCGCGTCGCATCACTGGTGCCGCCGGGGCCGTCGCTATCAGTTCCAGACCAAGGCCGCGATCGGCAACGGGCCGACCGAGCGCCGATTTGAGTTGTATCCTTCCATGGGGTGCACAGCTCGGCGAGAGCCCCGTGTGGCATGACGGCGAGAACGCTCTCTACTGGGTGGACATCCTCCACCCCGCTGTTCATCGCTTCGATCCGGCGACAGGGCGTAACGAGACCTGCGAGACCGGCAAGTTGGTCAGTGCGGTCATTCCGGTTCGCGGTGGGCGTCTGCTCGTCGCGTCTCAGGATGGGATCGAATGGCTTGATTTTTTGTCCGGACGCCTCACCCCATTTGTGAGTCCAGAGGCAGGCATCGCCGATAATCGCCTTAACGATGCCAAATGTGGGCCTGATGGGGCGATATGGGTCGGATCGATGAGGATTGATGCATCCAAGCCCACAGGTGCGCTTTATCGCATCAACGCCAATGGCACTTTCGAGCGCAAGGAGGGTGGCATCATCGTCTCCAATGGACTCGGCTGGAGCCCAGATGGGAAAACGTTCTACTTCGTTGACACGGTGCCTGGTCTCATCCACGCCTATGATTGCGACACCGTAAATGGAACGCTGTCGAACCGGCGCGAGTTCGCGCGCATCCCCGTCGCTGACGGTCGGCCTGATGGCCTAGCCGTGGATGTGGAGGGAGGGGTCTGGTGTGCAATCTGGGACGGCTGGTGCGTGCGCCGTTATCTTCCGGACGGCAAGCTAGACCACGTTATCGACATGCCGGTGCCGCGCCCTTCCAGCATTGCCTTTGGCGGGCCGGATCTGTCGACGCTGTTCATCACCAGCGCCAGGACGCGCCTGCCGGCGTCCACGCTTGCCGAGGCACCGCTCTCGGGCGGCCTGTTTTCCTGCCGTCCCGGAACCGCCGGCGCGCGCATTTCCGTGTTTAAAGGATAAACGCATGCGTCTCGAAAGTGTGTTTGGACTGACGGGCCGGACTGCGCTCGTCACAGGTTCCAGCCGCGGCATAGGTGCCGCAATCGCGCAGGGGCTAGCGGGCGCAGGGGCCCGTGTTATTTTGCATGGCGTGAAGCCTGGAGCCGCTGCAGCCGTTCAGCGACAGATCGTCGCAAGCGGTGGCAAAGCGCAAGAATTGGCGGGCGATCTTTCCGAACCAGGTGCCGGCCGCGATCTCATCGAGCGAGCCGAGACAATTGCCGCAGTTGACATTCTTGTCATCAATGCCAGCGTACAGATCAACGCTGTGCTGTCAGAACTGACGCCGGACGACCTGGCGTTTCAGCTGGCGGTCAATCTGGGCTCGACCGTGGATATGCTGCAAGCGGCTCTCCCGCGCATGGCGGCCCGCAAGTGGGGCAGGGTGGTATCTATCGGCTCGGTCAATCAGTTGCGACCGAAGGGCATCGTCACCGCCTATGCCGCGACCAAGGCTGCGCAGCATAATCTGATTCAAAGTCAGGCGCGGGATTATGCGCGTGAGAATGTCTTGCTCAACACGCTTGCTCCCGGCCTCATAGATACCGACCGCAACGCCCACCGTCGTGACGACGATCCCGAGGGCTGGGAAAATTACGTCCGTACGCTAAACTGGATGGGCCGGGCCGGGCAACCGGAAGAAATGGTGGGTGCCGCCATCTTCCTTTCATCTCAGGCGTGCAGTTTCATGACAGGAGAGAACATTCTCTTGACCGGTGGATATTGAAGGGTTGCTGCGAACGCTTAGCAAGCACGAGGTTTTATTGGAATTGGGGTGCTGACGCTCCAGCCTTGATTGCCTGAATAGGAAATGCCGCAGCTCTTATCATGATCTCGGCGCGACATTGTAATTCATCGGACCAATAGCTTGAGCTGCTTTACGCGGTTCAGCGCGAATGGCAAAGTGGGGGTGCGGACGATAACTTGGACCACCAGTGAGTCAAATCCTGCCAAACAATCAGTGATCTAACCTTGCAGATGTTGTTTTGTCGTCGTCGCCGGTTCGGCTCCCATCAAGGCGAGGTAAGATAATCGATTTGCAAAGGTGTCGATCCTGGTTTGTAAACTGCGTTCACCGGCGGACCCGGCGCATGAGCTCTTTAGAGACGCTCCGCGTAGATGGTGATGCGGGCAAGAATCTCTTTCAGGCTGGGCCGGCCATGATAATAGAGCGCCGAGGTCCGCTCATATGCGCGCTCGTAAAGCCCGAACGTCCCGGGGTCGGAAAGGCTGAAAGCGGGATTGCTGCTTATGTTCTGATCGTCAGCCTTCGGGAAACGTCGGTCCTTGTGCGCGAGATAGGCTTCCGTACCGATGAAGTCTTGCACTTCCGGCTGGTCCAGTAGGCAGAAGACGTCGTAATAATGCCGGAGGAAATTGGCGGGGAACTGGCCGGTTTCCTGCTGCTTGCGATATTTGGTGGAGATGGTCTGGAGCTTCTCGACCAGCGTGTAGCCGGGCTCGTAGCAGGGAACGGCCAGTGCGCGATTATCGATCAGCTCGACGCGCGATGCAGCGTAATCATAGGCCCAGGAGCCGATATCCTTGCCGATATTGGGAGCCACCGTGTCGAAGCCGGCTTCGAGCAACACGCCGCTCTTGAGATCTGATTTCGTGCTGGTCGTCTCGGGGTAGTAGAGGCGGATGCCGCCGCTACGATACGTCTCATTGTCGAATTCGGTATCGCGCTCGATCTTTTGGATACCGTCGATCGTGATCTTCTCAGCCAGCCAGCCATAGAAGGCCTTGCGGCTATTACGGTGCGCGGCCTTGTCGTGGTTGGGGCCTGTTTTCACATCCATTGCCTTCGGGGGTTCTACACGGATATCGATATCCTCCGAGAAGCGGTTGATGATGCGATATCCTTTCGAGAGCGAGGTACCGCCCTTGAGTTCGAACGCCATCTCAAGCTGCTGCAGGCCGTACAGGCAGTGCATGATCCAGTAGTCTTTCTCGACCAGCACCGGCTGCACCTTCATCTGCTCCGCGACGATGCGCAGTAGGGATGCAAAATCCTTGTGTCTATGTAGGAAATCAGTTGGCATGCGCATCTGCAGCGATGGCGTTGAAGAATTTTCGCGTGCGGACCACGCCGTATTCGTTGGCGGCACGGCTGAGGGCTGTGCGATTGCCTTGTAGGGCACGCTCTCTCACGCGGGCCAGCACCTGATCGCGGTCCTCGGCCAACTGGTCAAGATTGTTGACCAGGTCGACCAGTAGGAATTCTTTGGTCAGGGTTTTGGGGAAGGCTGGCTTTCTGCGGAACTCGAACTCTCGACCGCCCAGCATGAAGTTGCCGTGGCGCTTATGGTTATAGACAACGGTCTTGTTATACAGCTGCGTCGCTCCGACACCCAGGCTGTTATAGGCATTGGGCGAGGTGACGAGGTAACGGTCATCCTTCAGAAAAGCCTCGACGAGCGCGTCATCCTCGGGGGGGGCTTTGCCGAACGCGGTCAGCTTCGGCCGGTGATAGACGCCTGTCGATAGCTTGGTCAGGTATCCTTCTGCCAGCAGCTGCTGAAGATGCCGATCGACAGACGACGACCACTGGGCGAGATCCTCCCGACGGTAGACCTTGCCGGATCGCAGATGCTTTTTCAATTCCTGCAACTTCGTCATGGGTTAGCTCCTGCACTCACTATAGCGACATATGGTCATGAATGCAATTTTTTTCAAATTTCATGCAAAATTTGGCGGCGGCCTAGCATCTGGATTACTGAAATCATTGAGCTACGTAGGGGACTTTCCGAAAATCTCCACTATTTGAATATCGAAAATCCCGGAACTGACTTGCTCTCCTAAAGATTGCGAGTGACCGCCGACCGTTTGCTTGCCGCGTAATTCGATGTGCCAAGTCTTGCGGGCTTCGAGCTCTCGCGGCTTTCCGCGACTGGAGCGTCAGACGCGTTGCAAAGCAGGCCCTTCCCAGAGCATCTCTGTCGCGCTTCAAAGCGCCCTTTCCTCCAAGCTGCGGTTGGTCGATGCCGAACTTGGCTGCGTGGTTCATTTTTCTCTTGACATAAGATGTCCAAAAATTGCTAATGCGCATTAGCAGATAATACGTATTAGCAGATTTTCGGCTTATGGAAGCAACAACGTGGCGGCAACCAAACGACTGACCCAGATCGACATCGCCAAGCTCGCAGGCGTCAGCCAGGCCACAGTTTCGCTTGTCCTGAATGGTGCGCCAACAGCTGTGGCACGTATTCCGGCGGAAACCCGCGAGCGGGTCCAGAAGGTCATCCAGACCACCGGTTATGTCGCAGACCCTATTGCCCGGCGGATGGCCAAGGGCCTGAACCGCATCCTGGGCGTCTTTACGTACGAGCCGGCCTTTCCGAGCGCCCAGGCGGATTTCTTCACGCCCTTCCTGCTCGGCATCGAGGAAGAAGCGCAGCAGCAGAACTACGACCTTTTGCTTTTAACCAGCGCCGGCGTTGGCAACAACCGCAAGATCTTTTCGGAAAACAACCGACTGCGCATTGCCGATGGCTGCCTGGTTCTTGGGCGCGAATTTGATCGTGCGGAACTCGCCCGTCTGGTGGCCGATGATTATCCATTCGTCGCGATCGGCCGACGTGAGGACGCTGGCGGAGCCGTTCCTTACGTCGGTGGCGATTATGCCGCTGGCACCCGCGCGCTGGTGGAGAAGGCTTGTTTGCTCGGGCATTCGAGACTGGCCTATGTCGGGCCGCAGGGCCCGGCGGAATCCGTTGCCGACCGCTGGCTTGGATACCAGGCGGCGCTTTCGGCCACCGGTGCGCAACTGGCGTTACATATCGCCACTGTCAATCGCCCGGCCGAAGAGATCCTCAATGCGATCTTAGCCTCGGGCGCAACGGCAGCCTTCTTCATCGAACTGGCCGACGCTGTCCGGGTGGAGATCTTGGCGCGCGATCGTGGAGTCTCGGTGCCCGGCGATCTGTCGATGATCGTGCTCGGCAGTCACATCCGCGCCGGACGCAGCGCGGTGCGCTTCACCTCCTACGAGATCCCGCGGGAGGAGATGGGGCGGCAGGCGACAGCCATGCTGGTGACCCGTATCGAGACCGGCAGCATCGGCACCCAGATCCTTCTTCCCTGCGAGCCCGTCGAGGGAGAGACTTTAGGACCCTGTCCTTCAGATCCAGCACAAAAAACGGATGGTGAGACGTGAAAGAGATGCGAGCAGATATTCTTGTCGTGGGTGGCGGTCTTGGTGGGGTTGCGGCAGCACTCGGTGCTGCGCGGTCCGGCAAACGCGTCATCATGACGGAGGAGTATGACTGGATCGGCGGTCAGCTCACCAGCCAGGCCGTGCCCTCCGACGAACACACATGGGTCGAGCAGTTCGGCATCACCCGATCCTATCGCAAGCTGCGCCATGGCGTGCGCCAGTATTACCGCGATCACTATCCGCTAACCGAAGGTGCCCATGCCTGGGGCGACCTCAATCCCGGTGCCGGCTGGGTCAGCCGCATCTGTGCCGAGCCACGCGTCAGCCTTGCTGTCATGGAAAGCATGCTCGCACCCTATCGCGGCGCTGACCGCCTGACGGTGCTGCAACCCTATCGGCCTGTGGCAGCCGATTTTGACGGCGATACCGTCCGTTCGATCACCGTCCGCCACCGCGATAGCGGCAACGAGATCGTGATATTTGCCGATTACATCCTCGATGCTACCGAACTTGGCGATCTCCTGCCGATGACCGGCACCGAATACGCCAAGGGCTTCGAGGCCCAGTCTGATACCGGCGAGCCGAGTGCCCCGGCAGAAGCGCAGCCGGACAATGTCCAGGCCGTGTCGATCTGCTTTGCCATCGACCACGTAGATGGCGACCAGACGATCGACAAGCCGGAGAACTACGACTATTGGAAACAGTACCAGCCGCATTTCTGGGGTGGCCCGATGCTGGGCCTGACCGCGCCGCATCCGCGCACCCTGGAGCACACGACCCGCTCCTTCACACCCAATCCCGATGACGATCCGCTTCTCGTCGATGCCGACCAGCGCAAGGGTGGCGGTGACGAGAACCTCTGGATCTTCCGGCGCATCGCCGCGCGCAAGAATTTCGCGCCGGGCTTCTACCCGTCCGACATCTGCCTCGTGAACTGGCCGATGATCGACTACATGGATGGCACCATCATCGACGTTTCCGAAGAGGACAAGGCACGGCACCTAAAGTCGGCCGCCGATCTGTCCTATTCGGTCTTCTACTGGCTGCAGACGGAAGCGCCGCGGCTCGATGGCGGAGTGGGTTATCGCGGCCTGCGTCTGCGTGGCGACATCACTGGCACCGAGCACGGCCTTGCCATGGCGCCCTATGTGCGTGAAAGCCGTCGCATCAAGCCCGTCACCCGCATCGTCGAGCAGGATCTGTCCTTCACGGTGCGCGGTGAAAAGGGTGCTGTCCATTACCGCGACAGCATCGGCATCGGCATGTACCGAATCGATTTGCACCCCTCGACCGGTGGTGACAACTATGTCGACGTGCCGTCCTGCCCGTTCGAGATCCCACTCGGCGCACTTCTGCCGCAACGGATGAAAAACCTGATCCCGGCCGGCAAGAACATCGGCACCACCCATATCACCAACGGTTGCTACCGCCTGCATCCGGTCGAGTGGAATATCGGCGAGGTTGCCGGAATGCTGGCCGCCTTCAGTCTCGAAAAGGGCCTGACGCCGCATCAAGTGCAGGCTGACGACAAGCACCTTCACGATTTCCAAGTAGCACTCACCCGCGAGGGCATCGAGATCCGCTGGCCCGAGGTCGCGGCCTATTAAGCCAAACTACCATCTGTAGCTCGAACCCATCTTTGGAGGAGGACTGGGAATGCCCTATCACCTGACGTTGAAATCGACTGTCTTCGCGCTCGGTGTTCTGGGGCTGGGCGGCATTGCCCAGGCTCAGGACGCCGTGAACCTTCGGATGACCATCTGGAGTGCCAACGAGGCACATCTGAAACTGTTCAATGACATCGCCGCCGGCTTCAAGAAAGAGCATCCGAACGTCACAGTGGCCTACGAGTCACTGCCGTTCGATACCTACACGACAGCACTGACCACCCAGATTGCCGGTGGCAACGCCCCCGACATGGCCTGGATTTTCGAGACCTCGGCCTACGACTTCGTCAAGTCGGGAGCGCTCTATCCGCTAACGGACACGCTGAAGGCGGCCAAAGACTATAATATCGAGGAAGTCAGCGCCGGTGCGACCGAACGCTGGACGCAGGATGGCGCGCTCTATGCCTATCCGTTCTCGACTTCGCCATTTGCGATGTTCGTCAACAACGACGTCATCAAGGCCGTCGGTGCCAAGACGCCGGCAGAGATGATTGCCAGCGGCGAATGGACCTGGGAGAACGCCATCGCGACCGCTTCAGCCGTTGGAAAATCCGGGAAGGGCGGCCTGGTCGTGCGCGATTTCAACTACCAGAATTGGCAGTATCTAACCTCGGTCTGGAACGGCTGGGGCGCGTCGCCCTGGAGCGAGGATGGCAAGACTTGCAGCATGGCCGAGAAGCCGATGGCGGATGCTCTGTCATTTATCCACGATGCCATCTTCACCAAAAAGGCAATGCCCGGCCCCGGCGAAACCGTCGACTTCTTTGCTGGCAATGCGGCGTTGACAATCACGCAGATCAGCCGGGCCTCGCTGCTGCCCAAGGACAAGCCGTTCTCCTGGGATCTCGTGCCGTTACCCAAGGGTTCTGCCGGGGAGTATGCGCTGATCGGTCAGGCCGGCATCGGCGTCATGCAATCGGGCAAGAATGCCAAGAAGGCGGCGGAGTTCGTCGCCTACATGACCAACCCGGAAAACTCGGCGAAGCTCAGCCAGTTCTTCCCGTCGGCACGCAAGTCGCTGCTGAATGCCGAGGTGCTGAAGAAGACCAATCCGCTGCTGAGCCAAGAGCAGATCGAAAAGGTCGTGATCAACGGCATCGCCACCGGCAAGGTCATGCCCGGTCATAGCGGCTTTGCCCAGATCCAGCAGATGGTGCGCTCGAACCTCGACGCCGTCTGGCGCCCGGAAGCGGACGTGCCCGGCACGTTGCATAAGATCTGCGGCCAGATCGGCCCGCTCTTGAAGCGCTGAGGAGATCGCCATGGCTGTCGCGCAGCATCATCACGAAACATCCAAGACCGGCGCACCGCCGCCGTTTTGGACGATCGCGCGGCGCGACAGCCTCGCCGGCTTCCTGTTCATCGCGCCGCAACTGATCGGCATCATCACCTTCGTGCTGGTGCCACTCGGCCTGGTGTTTTGGTATTCGCTGCATGAGTGGAATGTGCTGGCCAACACATTCACCTTCACCGGCAGCCAGAACTACCGGATGGTGCTTGAAGATACCAACCTTCTCGAGGTGCTCGGCGCTACGGCCATCTTCTCGGTTGGTCTCGTCGTATTCAACATGTCGCTGGCGCTGCTGCTCGCCGTTCTGCTCAACCAGAAGCTCGCCGGCATCGCCGTCTTCCGCACGCTGTTCTTCTCGCCGGTCGTGGTCTCGCTGGTCGCCTGGACGATCGTCTGGGGCTTTCTGCTGCAGAAGAACGGTGGCATCAACGGCATGCTGCTGATGATTGGGGTCGAGGGCCCGAACTGGCTGCGCGAGGACGTGAGCGCGATGATCTCGGTCATCGTCGTGCAGGTGTTCAAGAATGTGGGACTCAACATGATCCTGTTCCTCGCCGCCCTGCAGGGCGTGCCGAAGGAGCTTTACGAGGCGGCCCGCATCGATGGCGCACCGGCCTTCAAACAGTTCCGCCGGATCACCCTGCCGCTGATCAGCCCGACTATCCTCTTGACCTCGATCATCACTATCGTTGGTTCGCTGCAGGTGTTTGCGCAGATCGCGGTACTCACCCAGGGCGGCCCCGGTGTTTCGACCACGGTACTTGTCTACTACCTTTACCAGCAGGCTTTCCAGTTTCACTATTTCGGCTACGGCTCGACGCTCTCCATCCTGCTTTTCGTCATCGTCGCCGTCCTGACCTTTGCCCAGTGGCAGATGCGCAAGAGGATCGTGTTCTATGAAAACTGACCTTTCGCCGCGCCTGCGGGTGGCGCTCTACGGCCTGATGTGCGTGCTGCTTATTCCGTTCGTCTTTCCGACCTGGTGGATGGTCACCTCGTCGATCAAGCCGATAAGCGACATCTTTGCCTTCCCGCCGCAGTTGATCCCGCAGACCTACGACTGGACGACATACTCGAAAGTCTTTGAGCTGCAGCCTTTCGTACAGCAGTACTGGAATTCGGCCTATATCGCCGCTGTCGTCACAATCGGTACGATGGTCGTGTCGTCGATGGCCGGCTACGCCTTCGCGCGGATCAGATTTCCCTACGCAGATACGATCTTCATGATCGTCCTGCTCGGCCTCCTGATCCCTTCGGAGGTGACAATCGTGCCACTCTTCCAGATTTTCCTGAAGGCCGGGATGGTCAACACCCATTGGCCGCTGATCCTGGTGCCGATCTTCGGCGCACCAAGCGTGTTCGCGACCTTCGTGATGCGGCAGTTCTACGTGACGCTGCCGGCCGAACTGGAGGAGGCCGCCCGCGTCGATGGCCTCGGCCGCTTCAAGATCTTCCGCAAGATCGCGCTGCCGCTGGCAAAGCCGGCGCTCGCCTCGGTCGCGATCTTCACCTTCCTTCACTCGTGGAACCTGTTTCTCGAACCGATTGTGTTCCTGTCGAGTGCCGACAAGTTCACCCTGCCGCAGGCACTGACGCAATACACCGATGCCTATGGGGGGCCGATGTGGAACATCCAGCTCGCCGCCGCCACGCTGACGGCGCTGCCCGTCCTCATCGTCTTCATTATCGCCCAGAAGCAGTTCGTCGAAGGACTGGCGCACACCGGCCTGAAGGGCTGAACAACGGGATCCCATTATGGCTCAGGTCAACCTTTCCGATATCCGCAAGAGCTATGGCTCCGTCAACGTCATCCATGGTGTCGATCTCGGCATCAAGGACGGAGAGTTCGTTGTGCTGGTCGGTCCGTCCGGCTGCGGCAAGTCCACCCTGCTGCGGATGATCGCCGGGCTTGAAACCATTACCGGCGGCACGCTCGATATCGGCGGTCGCATCGTCAACGATCTCGATCCGAAGGATCGCGATATCGCCATGGTGTTCCAGAGCTATGCGCTCTATCCGCACATGACGGTCGCCACCAACATGGGCTTCTCGCTCGAGCACCGCGGCGGGAGCAAGGCCGAGATCGAGGAGCGGGTGAACTGGGCGGCCGGCATTCTCGGCCTCGAAGCCCTGCTCGACCGCTACCCGCGTCAGCTGTCCGGCGGCCAGCGCCAGCGCGTGGCAATGGGCCGGGCTATCGTCCGCAATCCGCAGGTATTCCTGTTCGACGAACCGCTGTCGAACCTCGACGCAAAACTGCGCGTCGTCATGCGCGGCGAGATCAAGTCGCTGCACCAGAAGCTGAAGACCACCACCGTCTATGTCACCCACGACCAGGTCGAGGCGATGACCATGGCCGACCGCATCGTCGTCCTCAACGGCGGACGGGTGGAGCAGATCGGTGCGCCACTCGATCTCTACGATCGCCCCGCCAACCGCTTCGTCGCCGGTTTCATCGGCTCGCCTTCGATGAATTTCTTTGAAGGAACGATCACCCCGGATGGCTTTGCCACGGCGGGCTTGACCGTGCCATTGCCGATTAAAGCGCAACGCCATGTCGGCCGCCCGGCGATCTTCGGCATCCGGCCCGAACATCTCAGGCTGGATCCGGCAGGCGCCCCGGCCGAGGTATTGCTGGTCGAGCCGATGGGTGCCGAAACGCAGGTCGCGATGCGGCTTGGCGACACCAAGGTCATCGGCGTGTTTCGCGAGCGCGTGGCCCTGTCGCCAGGTGCTGTAATCAAGGTAATGCCCGACGCTGCGGCGATCCATCTGTTCGATGCGGATGGCCGTCAGCGCCTCGAATAGCCCAGCGCCCATCATGATATCCGGACGAAGCACGACAGTCTGAGTTCCGTGCGCGAACAAGCATGAATCACGGGCAGAAGTCGCACTTCAAGGCAGAACCGGGCCTTTTGACCTTGCCCCGCAGAACTAATCCATTTGAAGTAAGCTCCGGCTCATTGAGAGGACGAGAGAATTAAGCGCAACCGTTTCACGGTCCAACAGATTATCGGCATAATGACGGAACACGAGGCAGGCACGCGCGTCTATAAGTCATGCCGATCCGCTGCAATTTTCCGGTTCTCCTGAAGGTGTCCACGGTTCTATTCCGGTCAAGGCGGGTACGGGCAACTTCGTTGCTAAGGAGCAGTTTCGATTGACTCTTATAAGCCTCGGGAACAAGCAGGCTTACTAAACCTTTACGTACGTCAGCAACACCGTTGCGTTAGTAAAGTCGCGCTTTCCGAAAAGAACTCCTTGCCATGACTCTTGAACTGCAGAACGCCATTCTGGAGATGATCGCCCGCGGCGAAACGTTGCGAGTGACAATCGAACGGCTGTGCGTTGAGGTCGAGGCTTTGGCCCGGGGCACAGTGTGTTCGGTGTTATCCGTTGAAGATGGTCACCTTCATCCCCTCGCCGGTCCGTCACTGCCGCCTTCCTATTCTGATGCGCTCGATAATATGGCCATCGGAGCGCTGATGGGTTCGTGTGGCGCTGCGGCCTATCAAGCGGAAACCGTCACCGTGAAGGATATCGAGCACGATCCTCGTTGGGTCAATTTTAGGCATTTGGCTCTGCCGCTCGGCTTCAAGGCTTGCTGGTCTACTCCAATTTGCAGTGGCAACCGCGTCGTCGCGACCTTTGCATTTTACTTCTCAGAGTGCAGGGGGCCAAACGACCTCGAACGGCGGATCGTCGATGCGTGCGTCCACCTTTGCGCCATCGCGATCGAGCGGGACGAGCGCGAGCGCCTAACGTACATCGATATACTGACAGGGCTCCCGAACCTTGCAAAGTTCATTCAGGTTCTATCCGAGCAAGCTGAGCACGAAGAGGGCGGCTGGGGAGTTATCCTCGTTGATCTGGACAATTTGAAGGTTGTCAATGACACATTCGGACATCGCGCAGGTGACGAACTCATCCAGATCGCGGCAACGAGAATAGCCGCAGTGGCCGGAAAAGATCGAGCGTTTAGAGTTGGTGGCGACGAATTTGCGGTCGTAGTTGAAAACAGCGTAGGATCTCCTCTGGTAATGCTAGCGGCAGAAATCATTGAGGTTATGAAGGAACACGCGAACTGTGCCAGCCATGTTCTAACTCCTGGCGCCACATTAGGGGGGTGCCTCGCAGGTCCGGGAGAAACTCCCGAACAGGTTCGCCATTGCGCTGATGTGGCGTTGTACCACGCAAAGGAACGCAGTCGGGGTACTTTCATCGAATACAGCGCGGGGCTCGGCACCACGTTAACGAGGCGGTTGAGAGCTATACGTGATGTCAGCCTCGCGCTGGCCGAAAACCGGATACACGCTCATTATCAGCCGATCGTACGGCTTGATACGGGTGAGATGGTGGGATTCGAGGCACTGTGCCGCATGACAGCCACGTCTGGGGAAATAATAGCTGCTGCCAACTTTCACGAAGCGACCAAAGACGCCCATGTTGCTGCCAAGCTGACAGAATGCATGCTCTCGTGTGTCGCAAGGGACATGCGCGCCTGGCTCGACGGCGGGTTGCCCTTCCAGCACGTCGGCATCAATCTTTCGGCGGCGGACTTTCACGCCGGACATCTGCGAGAGCGGCTCTGTACGATCTTTGCGGATGCCGGCGTCCCGCTGAACCACGTTATTCTCGAGGTGACGGAGTCCGTTTATCTCAGCCAGCGCGATGACGTGGTCGCCGACGAGATCAGGTCCCTACGCAAACTAGGAATGCGTGTCGCGCTCGACGACTTCGGAACGGGGTTCGCGTCGCTTACACATCTTCTGACGGTCCCGGTCGATATCATCAAAATCGACAAATCCTTCGTCGATCAGCTGGTTTCAGGCAATGTTGCCGTGATCATCGTCGAGGGATTGCTCAGCATCGCCGCGAAGCTGGGCCTGCGGGTTGTGGCAGAAGGCATCGAGACCGACGCTCAGCTTGACCAACTCTTGTCGTTTGGTTGCAGGCTCGGGCAAGGCTATCTGTTCTCGAAAGTCGTCGATCGAGATGCTGCAACATCCTTGCTAACGCGCTACGGTCAGCATGCGGAGATCGAACGTAGTCCGCTCAGGGCTTGATGCCGGGGCGGCGCCGCAAGGCTGTCAGTTTACCGCGCTGAAAGTTCATATCTTTCGGCAAATCCGTCGGAAGCCGTGCAGCGACACCATGCTAGATGCGCTACGAGCTCACGCCTCGCGGTGAAGCATCTCGGCTCGAATTTTGCACGTGTGGATACCATCTGGTCCCGCCGACAAGCCTCTCCTCGTTTGGATGGGCTGTATTCATCTGATGCAACGCAACGCATTACCGGACTTGGATCCGCTACGACCGAATGACACCGCTTTCGACTACACCATCGAGTACGCCTCTGGTCACATCCGATCGACCGTGTTCGATCTCGATCACGGTATAGAGCTTCTCGTCGCGAAATGCGCTGGCGTTGACAGTTGTTACATCTTCCGCAGGCGCGGAATCGATTTCCATGAAGTCGACTTCGCGATCTGATGCGACAACTCGCGCGTCTCCAGACGTACGAGCAGCAACCGTTATCGGGCCACCTGGTCGATTGCCTTGCCATCTTGGATCATCAATGGCCGCAGTTGCCTCCAGGCGGTAGATGTTAAGCAGTTCGCCAGCAACCTCAACCTTGGGGGCGCTGTCGTGGATTTGGGCTTGGCTTTCAACAGATTTTCCGAAATTTGTGCCACTCGTCTTTTCGCCGTCGCCTCGTCTTGTCACATTAGTCATCTTTATCTCCAATTTGTTAGGCTTCTGCCCTAGATTGTGACTTTCGAGACAGCAAAGCCGTGACTGCGATCGCACCAGCATCGGTACTAATTGGTAACAAGTGCGCTCCGCAGAAGTTCCTTCGACGTCATACACAGTAGACGTTGGCGAGGAGCCTTCATCATCGCGATCTGTCAGTTGAAGGAACATGATGGCAGGGGCCAAACTGCGCCGATTGTTAAGAGCTCTTGCATAAAAAATGCAATCGATATTCAAGCGTAACCACAGCGGTAGCTACCACTATAGGCGAAGTCGCAGCGACTGCTTTATCGCTAGTATTTTATGAACTGGCGACCAACTCGATGAAGTACGCCGCTCTGTCCTTAGAGACCAGTACCCTTGATCTGTCAGGTGTCCCAAACGATGACGAAGTGACGTTAACGTGGACCGAGCGCGGCGGGCCTGCTGTGGAGCCTCCAAATGGCGCTAAAGGCTACGGTAGCAAACTGCCCAAGCGGAGAGTATCTGTACAGTTGGGTGGAATTATAGCTTACGTTTGGTTTGAAAAAGGAGTCGTCGTTGTCTTGAGTTGCGTGGAGACAAGCTCGCTCAATGATCATAAAGTTCCGCCACGATCGATATCATGCGCCATGGAACTATGCCGCGTGCGCCATGTTGTGGAGTAAAGGAGACCACCATGACCGATAAAAAAACGGATTTAACGAGCGACGCAGAACGGACTGGGAAAAATGCTGAAGGGAACCGCGAGCAGCTGATTGAGGAAGCGGCTAAAGGCCTGAAAAAAGCGACCGCTGACATTCCAAAAAAGGACGCTTAGAGCTGGAAACTGAACCGGCGAAGTCGTGCTTTTCGAACTCAGACTACATGCTTTAAGACAAGGTGCTGATTGGTGTCTATTTCCACCATAAGCGAATGGCAGACTCGTCTA
Source organism: Agrobacterium rosae (assembly GCF_002915175.1). Classification (GTDB taxonomy): domain Bacteria; phylum Pseudomonadota; class Alphaproteobacteria; order Rhizobiales; family Rhizobiaceae; genus Agrobacterium; species Agrobacterium rosae. The sequence continues at coordinate 206,592 of NZ_NXEJ01000003.1, forward strand.
ATAAAGACGCAAACCAGGCCGGCAATAGTTCTGGGACGGTGTCTTCAATACCATCCGCTGGCTGGTCGATACCTCCATCAACGGGCAGTTGAACTCGATGAGGTGACAGTGCTCACACCAAAGCTCTGAGCAGTCGTCATGTCGGACACTTTCGATGACTACGAGGTTACGAACGGCACTGGCGATATCCTTGATCTCGACAGCTTCACCAGCCAGCAACTTCTGACGCCGAAGATCGGTGCCACAGCCGGTTTCTCCGGCTCGACGGCTCCGGTGCAGTCAAACAGGTGTCCGCAGGACTGTCCATGCAAACAAGCCAGGAGTTCGATGACTTCGGCTTGCTGTTCAACATCGAGGGCGATGGTTGGCAATCGGCTGGCGCAAGAGTGGCTATTGGTGGGCGGTTTAAGGGGGGCGTTAGGCCTAATCGAGGGCTACTAGCCGAACAGATGACGATTGATCAAACACGCGGAAAGGTTTACCTATTTCACTCTTCTTACACATCTAAAAGGCAGCCCGCCTCAGCAATCATCGTGCTGTGTAAATTCCCTCGCACAAATTGCCTAGTGATCTTGAGGTGGACAATTCAGGTTTAGCAAAGGATTAATGCGGTGACCTGCCTACGTTTTTCGGGCGCACGTGGACAGGTCGACGGTTCCAATCCCTTCAAGGCGAGGGACAGCGATATCTGGGAGGCAAATCAATGTCCGATGCAGGGCTTTGAATTCTCGGAGATCTGCCACGCCTCGGCCTATTCACTTTGGATGCCAATGTCCAAAGCGGCAATTTCGCGAGACCATTTGTGGCATGTGAACCAGAATTCAGTCGCGCAATATGGAAGCCCCGCGAGAAGCAGCGCTAGCTACCCACGCTTATATTCGGAGCATTTATGCCTCAAGAATTCGGTAGGAGCCAGTTCTCTAGACAACTAGATTGACACTCACCGGTTCAGCAAGGGCGTAAAGCATCGTGTCGTCGCCGCTACCCGTTTGGCGCATCGTCATGGCGAATGTCGAGGATGGTGCGAGTGGCGTGATTTTGTGATGCAGGACGCCCCGATGGTAGGTAACGATCTGATCTGGCAGGGCGATGAAGGCTTTGAGCGTCGCCACATCAGGCACTTCGGCTTCACTCAAGTCACATACAACGATCAAAGACGGCGCCATGTCCAGGGGTAGAAAGGTTTGCGCCGAAAATGGGTGCGCCTCAAGTTGCTTGATGACAACAGGCTCATGAACCGAGGTGATTTTGACGATTTGAAGCATCGGTCGTTGCGCGTTTTCCGTAGCCTCAAAAGCGCCTTCGATGAGCAGGGAACCTGCCGCCGTCAGACCGGAAACCAATCCGTAAGGCGCAAATTTTTTCTGCGTCAAGGCTTGGGGGACAATCGAAATCATGGATTGCTCCGCGTAAAATCAAGCTGAACCTTCATGCTGCGTGACCGGTCACTGGCCAAGTCGAAGGCTTCTGTTGCTGATGTAAATGGCAAGGTTGCCGAGATAAGTGGTTTTACATCGATGACGCCTTTGCTCATCAGATCGACGGCTTCAGCGAATTCGGTGTGGAAACGGAACGTGCCACGAAGCTGAAGTTCCTTGGTGACGATCGTGTTGACCGGAAGTGTCATCTGCCCGCCCAGCCCAAGCTGCACGATCACGGCGCCGGGTCGCAACACATCCAACGCCGATGCAAGTGCGGCCTGATTGCCCGACGCCTCAAAGAGCACATCGTATGTTCCCTTTTCCTTGCCGTAAACTTGAAGGGTCCTGCTGTTTTTAACAACATTGATGACCTCGTCGGCACCGATTTTTGTTGCGATGACCAGTGGTTCGTCGGCCACATCTGTGACCACGATGCAGGCTGCACCGGCAAAACGCGCCACGAGAACGCAGAGTGCGCCGATTGGCCCTGCACCGGTAATCAGTACCTGTTTGCCCAGCAATGAGCCCGCCGGTTTTGCCGCATGAAGGCAGACAGCCAAGGGTTCAGCCATCGCAGCCTCGCCCATGGACAGACTGTCGGCAATCGGCACGCATTGTGACGCATCGACCGTCACGGTTTCGCGAAAGCCCCCCCTGCACGTGGGGAACGCGCATGGCGCTGCCCATGAAGCGCATATCGAGGCACTGGTTCTGCATGCCTTCAGCACAAAAGCGGCAGTGTCCACAGGCCCGGCTGGGGTTTACGGCGACGCGCATGCCCGGAGCGAGATGCGACACGCCGGCGGCGACCTGGGCCACGACGCCAGCAAACTCATGGCCGAGTGCCATCGGCTGCAAAACGCGGATCGTTCCGAACCCGCCATGGTGATAATAGTGCAAGTCCGACCCGCAGATGCCACCTGTCGAAACCTGGACACGGACCTCGTTCGAAGCCAGTTCCGGTTCCTCCAGCTCTTCGACACGCAGGTCTTTGGATGCGTGGATGATGATCCCTCGCATAGTCTTGTCTCCTCCCGTATTCGTTTTTGCTGAGTCACAGCACCGAAAGCATCCCGCCATCGACGTAGATGATCTGGCCGTTGACATAGTCCGATGCCGACGATGCCAGGAAAACCGCGGTTCCTGCCAGTTCCTCTGGTTTGCCCCAACGTTTCGCGGGTGTGCGGCCTTTGACCCATGCGTCGAATTCAGGATTGTCGATCAGGGCTTGGTTCATGTCCGTGATCATGTATCCCGGTCCGATGGCGTTGGCCTGGATGCCGAACTGCGCCCATTCGGCGGCCATGGCGCGGGTCAGCATTTTGATGCCGCCCTTGGCAACCGTGTAGGGTGCCACGGTGGCGCGTGCTAGTTCGCTGGTCAGTGAGCCGATATTGATTATCTTGCCGCGGCCGCGCGGTATCATGCGGCGCGCCGCCTCGCGGCCCAGCATGAAGGCGCTGGTCAAGTTGTTGTCAATCACCCGTTGCCAGTCTGCCGTTTCCAGGTCGACCATCGGTTTGCGGAACTGAATGCCGGCATTGTTGACGAGAATATCGATGTCTAAACCTTGTGCGTCGAAATCAGCAAAGGCCGCTTTGATGGCCTCTTCCGAGGTGACATCAAAGACGGAGGCGCTGGCGTGATAGCCGTTTGCAGTAAAGTCGGCCACGGCAGTTGCGACGCGTTCGCCGTTTGTGCCGTTAAGAATGACATGCGCACCGGCAGCAGCGAAGCCTTCCGCCATGGCACGACCAAGGCCGCGTGAAGACCCGGTAACGAGCGCGTTGCGCCCCTTGAGATCGAAAAGTGGATTAGTCATGATGGGCCTCACAATGTGCTGCGACGGACGCTGAGGTCCGAACGTTCATAAACGGCAGGAAGAAGATCGACACCCAGTCCTGGACCTTCCATAGGCAGGACGTAGCCATCCTTTATGACCGGGACATTGTCGACAAGTTCCTTGTACCATCCGGTATAGAAGGCACGCACGGATTCCTGGATCAGCGTGTTGGGCTGGCTGAATGACGCGTGGATCGCGGCGATGAAGCCGACAGGGCCGATGCAATCATGTGGGGCGAAGGGGCGATGATAGGTGTCGGCTAGTGCGGCGATCTTCCGCCCCTCCGTTAGGCCACCGGTCCAGCAGAGATCGGCCATCACGATTTGCATCGCATCGCGGTCGAGCATATCCTTGTAGGGAAAACGCGAACCGAGCGTTTCGCTTGCGCAGACGGGAACGGTCGTGGAGCGTGCAAACTCGCTCAGTGCCTGCGGTGAATTCATGCGGATGGGATCTTCGTACCAAGTCGGCTGATATTGCTCTAACACGCGCGCGATCTTGATCGCTGTCGGCAGGTTCCACAGCGAGTGGAATTCGACCATAATCTCTATCTTGTCACCCACCGCCTTGCGGATTTTCTCGAACGGCTCGACCGCTTTCTTCATCTGCTCAGGGGTGATGTGCACGCCGTGGTTCTCGATGGCGGCCGGATCAAATGGCCAGATTTTCATGGCCGTGATGCCGCTTTCCAGTAAGCTTTCAGCCACGGCGTCGGCGCGGTTCATAAACCCGTCGAGATCTTCGTAGGGACCGTTCGCATCGCCAAGGTTCCAGGTGGAAACCGGCTTGATGTTGTGGGACCGCACATATTTGTAGCCAGCGCAGGTGTTATAGACACGCTGCTTATCGCGGCACAAACCGCCCAACATCTGATGGACGGGCTGATCACAGACCTTGCCGAAGATATCCCACAGGCCAATGTCGATCGCCGATGTTGCACGGGATTCCGCCCCGGTCGAAGCCTGCGCCATGGGAAGATTGGTCATCTCCCTGTGCAGCGCCTCGATATGGAGTGGGTTTTTGCCTAACAGGCGCATCGCCAATGTGTCGTGGATATGCGCTTCGACGGCTCCCGCACCATAAAACGTCTCCCCGAGCCCGATGATCCCGGCATCTGTGTGTATGCGAACCCATAGGACATTGGAAAACTCTTCGGTTTTCAGCGTCTCGATCTGCGTGATCTTCACGGTGTTTTCTCCTACCCGCTGCGATGCCGGCCCTGTTGCCTGTTGCACCTCTCCCTTGGATGCAGACAATAATCATGCTTGTAATATTTCACAACATGTTTTAACCATTTCTATAGATGAGCCAAGTGGGCTTTGTCGTGACGGGAGGAAATCGTTCATGGCGAAAAAACGGACGGCTCCATCCCTGGTGGTGGAAGGTGAGGCCTTGCCGCGGCGCAACCGCGTGAATTTCTTCGAGCTTGCTTACCAGCGCATCGAAGAAATGCTGATCAAGTGCGAGCTGAAGCCCGGTCAATCCTTGACCGTGCAGGAGTTGCAGGACTTGACGGGTCTGGGGCGCACCCCGGTTCATAACGCCGTGAATCGTCTCGCCGCAGATACGCTTTTTACCATCGTCCCTCGCCATGGACTGAAAGTTGCCCCGATCGACCTTGCGCGGGAGCGGATGCTTCTGCAACTGCGCGGCGACATGGAGCGCTTCGTCGTCAAACTTGCAATCGAGCGCGCCAGTCTCTCGCATCGCAATCAAATGCTGCATATCGAGCGGGCACTGAAGGCCAAACGTGACGAGATCACGCTGGCGGATTTCAATGATATCGACCGGCGGATCGATCAGATCCTGCTTGCTGCCGCAAGCGAACCGTTCCTCGAACACACACTGCGCCCACTCCATACCATCTTCCGTCGCATCGGCTTCATCCATCACACCCATTGCTCGGTGCAGATCGATCTCACGCCGACAATCGATTGCCATCTTGCGGTGCTGAGCGCTGTCGCCAACCGGCATATGGATGCGGCGGTCTCCGCCTCAAACCAGCTCATAGCATTCGTGGATTCGATGTTCGATACGATGGAATCAGGCCTGGACCCGCGTCTGCTGGATTGCAGTATCGAGCCAATTTTCAGAATTCAGGGGAGGGAATGACAATGCCACGCATCGTGTTTCACGGTGAAAATGCAGCCTGCTTCAGTCATGGTTTTGCCGACCTGGCACCGAAAGATGCACAGATCACCCTGTTGCCGGATGTGCTGGAAACGGACCAGCAGAAGAAGACCTATGCCACAGCCGACATGATCGTCGGCGTTAAGTTCGATGCCACCCTGCCGCAGCCCGAGAACCTGGCGCTGTTCCATGTCCCGGGTGCTGGATATGACGCCGTCAATTTGGACTTGCTGCCTGCAAGTGCCGTGGTTTGCAACTGCTTCGGGCATGACCCGGCGATTGCGGAATATGTTTTCGCTGGCATCCTCAACCGTCATGTACCGCTGGACGATGCCGATACGAAGCTGCGACAGGGCAACTGGGCCTATTCATCCGGCTCGCGAGACCGTCTCCATGACGAAATCTGTGGCAAGACGATTGGTCTGCTGGGCTTTGGCCACATCGGCCAAGCCATTGCCCGGCGCGCCAAGGCGTTTGGTATGCAGGTCAGCGTCGCTAACCGTAGCCCCGTTGCGAAATCTGATATGGTGGACCAATCCTTTACGCTGAATGAACTGGCCGACTTCTGGCCGACGGCTGACTACATCGTGATTTCAGTGCCGATGACGCCTTCGACGACCGGGATCGTCGACGCTGACTCCTTCAGCAAAATGAAGCCCGGTGCGGTCATTTTCAACGTTGGTCGCGGCCCGACCATCGATGAACAAGCGCTTTACGATGCGCTGAATGAAGGAAAGATCGGCGGCGCGGTTATCGACACCTGGTACACCTATCCAGGTCCCGGCAAGCCGACACAGTTGCCGTCCAGTCTGCCGTTCCATACGTTGAAAAATTTGATCATGACGCCGCACATGTCGGGATGGACCCACGGCACGGTGCGCCGACGCCAGCAAACGATCGCGGACAATATCGCACATCGTTTGGCAGGCTCACCCTGTATCAACATCGTCAGAAAGGACAGCTGACGACATCCGGCGGGGAGGCCGGATTCGACAGGACGACAAGACCGTAAGCTCAATCAACAAGGGAGAGAGTGATGAGCATTTCTAAATCATTTAAACTGGCCGGTGCCATGGTCGCAATTTGCGCCAGCGTACTGACAGCCACTGTGACGCATGCGCAAAGCGTCGATGAAATCGTCAAACGGGGTAAGGTGAAGATCGGCGTGCTGGTAGGTGCTCCACCGTTTGGATCTGTAGACGCCATGGGTAACGCCATCGGATATGACGCCGACGTCGCGGCACTGGTCGGCAAATATATGGGTGTCCCGGTCGAGATGGTGCAACTGACGCCACCGTCGCGTATTCCTGCACTTGAGGCACGCAAGGTTGATTTTCTGGTCGCAACGCTTGCCAAAACCCCGGAACGTGAGAAAGCCGTTACATTCACCAATCCCTACAGCGCGTTCCAGGTTGGTATTTATGCCAGCAAGGACGAGAAAATCACTGACTGGGCGGGCCTGAAGGGCATGATGGTTGGCGTCAACCGCGGCTCCAGCGTCGAACATCAACTGGTTGATCGCGAACGGGAGCTTGGGTTGACGGTTTTGCGTTTCGATGATGATGCGACAACTATGCAGGCTTTGTTCTCGCATCAGGTCAAGGCTGTTGCCAGTCCTGAAGCGCAATCCAATGCTGCGATGAAGGCACGCGACGAGACCACCATCGAAGCGAAGTTCTTTTTCTCCATGCAGCCCAACTCGATGGCTGTTCGAAAGGATGCCGTGGAGCTTCAGCAATGGTTGAACGGCACCATCGAGAAGATGAAAGCCAGTGGCGAGCTCGACGCGATCTCCAAGAAATGGGTCGGATCGCCTCTCCCGAAGCTGCCGACTTACTAAGGTGATTCTGGTGGCGCGTTGGCGGCACCAGGGCCTTCTATGGCGAGCGGCCAGATCAAGGACATAGATCATGAGCTTCACACTTCAGTTCGAACCCGTGTTGGCTGAAACCGACCTGATCCTGAACGGGATCAAGCTAACCATCTTGCTTTCCGCCGGCGCTATTATTCTGGGAACGGCTCTGGCTATTCTGCTCGTCGGGCTTCGCAGTCTGGCTGGTGGCATCGTTGCCTTTTGTGTTGACACTTATGTCGAGCTTCTCCGCAACACGCCGTTTCTTGTGCAACTGTTCATGATATTTTTCGGACTTCCCCTCTTGGGTCTGCGGATGTCGGGTATAGAGGCGGGGCTGCTTGCCATGACGCTCAACCTCTCGGCCTATTCGACCGAAATCATCCGGGCAGGTGTCGATTCCACCCACAAGTCCCAACTTGAGGCAGGCCTGTCACTGGCACTCAGCAGGCTGCAAGTGTTCCGCTACATCGTGCTGAAGCCAGCGTTTGCTAAGGTCTGGCCAGCACTGTCCAGTCAGTTCGTCCTGATGCTTTTGGCCTCCAGTATTTGCTCTTTCATTTCCGTGCCGGAACTTTCCGGTTCCGCTGCCATCGTGGAGCAGCGCACGTTCCGCAGCTTCGAAAGCTACATCATCGTGACCATTGCCTATCTGGTCATTGCGCTGACGTTGAAGCTCGGTTTGATCGGGTTGGGTCACGTCCTCTTCGGCAAGCGTGTCAAGCCAGATGTCATTCCCGCAATCGCCAGCAAAGGGAGTACCGCTTGATGACCTCTTTCGGTTGGCCTGAATTTCTTTTCCTGCTGCGCTCGGCTGGATGGACCGTCGTTTTGACAGCGGTCGCCTTCAGCATCGGCGCCGCGTTCGGTGGCGCTATTGCCATCATGCGCCTGGCGCAAAACGGCGTTCTTCGTGCCATCGCTATCGGCTATATTCTGGTCATCCAGGCCATTCCAGTCTTGATGATCCTGTTCATGTCCTATTACGGCCTGACGCTGATCGGCTTTGATATCCCGCCTCTGTTGGCGGCATCTGCGTCGCTGGCGATCTATGTTTCGGCCTATCTGGCAGAGATTTGGCGTGGATCGATCCAGGCGGTCCCGTTACAGCAATGGGAAGCTTCGGCTTCGCTGGCGCTAACTCGCACCCAGCAATATCGCTATATCATCCTGCCCCAGGCGCTGAGGATATCCTTGCCACCAACGGTCGGGTTTCTCGTTCAACTGGTCAAGAATACGTCCATCGTCTCGGTCGTCGGTTTCATAGAGCTGTCGCGGGCTGGTCAGTTGATCAACAACGCCACCTTCGAACCGTTCAAGGTCTTCATGGTGGTTGCGCTCATCTATTTCTTTATCTGCTTTCCGCTGTCGCGCTTAAGCCGTTATCTCGAAAGGGTTCTCCATGTCGGTCGTAGCCATTAATCAGGTTCACAAACGTTACGGTGCGCTGGAAGTTCTCAAGGGCGTCTCGATGCGGGTGGAAACGGGACAGGTCGTCGCACTCATAGGCCGCAGCGGTTCGGGAAAAAGCACGATGTTGCGCTGCATCAACGGGCTGGAGGCGTTCCAGTCTGGAAGCATCCAAGCGGCTGGCCATAATGTGGAGCAGGATCAGGCCAAGCTGCGGGCCTTGCGCAAGGATGTCGGCATCGTCTTTCAAAGCTATAACCTGTTTCCACATCTAACTGTTGGCGAAAACATCATGCTGTCGCCGCGCATCACTCAAGGGGTGTCAAAAGCCGACGCTGACGCTTTGGCCCGAAAGGCATTAGAGCGCGTTGGCCTTGCCGACAAATTCCAAGTCTATCCAGAAATGCTGTCTGGCGGCCAGCAGCAGCGCGTTGCCATTGCCCGATCTTTGGCAATGCGACCCAAGGTGATGCTATTCGATGAGGTCACATCGGCTCTCGACCCAGAACTGACCGGTGAAGTTCTTCTCGTGATTGAAGAGCTGGCTCGTGAAGGCATGACCATGCTGCTAGTGACCCATGAAATGAATTTCGCCCGTAGCGTCGCCAATATCACGGTCTTCATGCATCAGGGCAAGATCTGGGAGGCCGGTCCTTCTCCAGAATTGTTCGGAAATCCAAAGACGCCAGAGCTTCAGGGATTCCTGTCGAACGGTGTGAAATGAGCGCGTGAGTTTCAACATTGGACAGAGTGAACCGCGCTAGGTTGGTGGGAGGCACGGCCGATACTTGTCTCGATAGATGTTATTAATCACCAGAAATACGTAGGTTGTGCCGACTCCGTTACACTCGTCTAAACACCCCGGGCAACAATCCGGACTCAAGCAGGTCGCGTTTCAGTTAATAGATCGGCGGGTCATATCCGCTCAAGAGCAGGCTATTACGTCTTTTGCTCAATTGATTACGTGTCTGACCAAAAATCTTCCGCTGACGGTCGGCTGCGGCGAAAGTTGGCTTCTCTGCCTAGCCGGTCGAAGAGCCGCGCCGCCGTCAACCCAAACAGCAGAAGGACGGGGGCGGCCAGTTGCGCTAACCAAATCATCGGCTCTGGCCATCGCAGACACGCAGCAAATGTGGCTCCCACCACGGAGGCTGCAAGGGCCAGCAAGAGACTGAACACGGCACCTGAAGAGATAGCTACGATCAAAGCGACAGTCACAACTATAAGATAGACAATACTTAACATAGGTCTTTCTCGGACTGACGGCTAACCGTCCAGCGCGGCTTTCGTAGCTGCTGCGGCAGCGGGCACTCACAGATATGTGCTCTGCGTTAACATCCTGATACTGTGAGCCCCGGCAGTCCTACGTCACATGCCAAGGATTTAGAACACCATCAACGGGTTTTCTCATTTAACGTTTCATCACTTTAGTAGAAGCAAGGCCGCAGCAAGAAGCTGGTCGCGATCTCGCAGGCCTTTATTGCAGAAAAGCTCGGCGTGGCAGGCAGCGGATCACAGATCCTGCCGGTGCTGATCGGCGATAATGGCCGGGCCGTGCGGATTGCAGCGCATGCGTGCGGAAGGCTTCGATATCCGCGCCATCCGGCCGCCAACGGTGCCTGTAGTCACTGCGAGGTTGCGGATCGCCATCACGTCGAATGTCGATCGTTCAACGATATCCCGCATGTTCTCCTGGCTGGCCACCATTCTCACTGAGGAAAAACCATGATGCGCTTAGTGGTAACGGGCACAGATACCGGCATTGGAAAAGGATCTTTTTCGCTGCCCTCGCCGCGCTTGGCGGATATTACTGGAAACCGGTGCAATCGGGGCTGGATGAGGAAACGACAGTCAGGCTGTTCACCGGCTTGGCCGCCAGGTGCCGCATCGGATCCTTCCCGAAACCTATCGTTTGCGGACACCGGCTCCGCCGCATCTTGCTGCGCGGATAGATCATGTGGCGATCGATACCGAGCAATTGACGCCGCCAGCCACAGACGCGCCGCTCGTCATTGAGGGTGCTGGCGGCTTGCTGATTGCGCTCACAGAAACGGATGTCTTTGCCGATGTCTTCGCACGCTGGCAGTTCGCCGTCATCTTCTGCGCCCGCACAGGGCTCGGCACGAGCAACCACACGCTACTGTCGCTCGAAGCTCTACGCCACCGCGCGATTCGGATTTTCGGAATTGCCTTCATCGGTAATGATCAGGCAGAAACTATCATCATGGCAGGGAATCCTTTTTTAATGGCTCAATCAGGCAATCTGCGATTTTCTATAGGCTGCAACTATTTCGAGCGGAACCCCGCCGAGGGTAGCACCGCTTAGGCGGCAGTTGGAAAAGGTGACACCAGATAGATTGATGTTCTGAAATTGCGAGCTGGACAAATTGAGGTCGTCACGCGCCAGCCGGTCATGTTGCTGTCGTTAAACTTGGCACCTGAGAAGTTGATCTGATTGAACCGTGTTCCTGAAAGATTGGCGTCTCGGCATCAATGGCTTCAAGAACTGCTCAATAAGCGTTTGCCACAAAATCCCTGTTTGTACGCTCGATGCACATTTGGAAATTGCCAGCTCCGCTTTGACAATCATTCAAGTGAAGTGACCATATCCGCTTGAAAGCTTGTGTTCGCCGGCGGTCGTGACATGGATAATTGTTACTCTGTGCCTGTAAGCTGCAACCTACCGATCCAGAGTTAGGATCTATTGTTGAACAGGTTGAAAACCTACAATACGAGGAGAACAGGTTAGGTGGTCTTGGCATCCAGTTCATCCTGAATATGAACCTGTATGATTTCCTCGAAATTCTTCTCCGAAGTAAACCCCAGTTTGGTAGCGCGTTTGGCTTCGAAGCCTGCAGCCCAGCCTGCGACCATTTTCATGATCATTTCATCTGGTTCTCGTCGGATGAGCTTGACCGCATCGTCGCCAGCCACTCGTCTTAGAGCTTCTATCTGCTCGCCGACGGTCGCGCTCACCCCCGGCATGGCAAGGCTACGGCACCAGCCAAGCTTCGACAGGTCAAGACCTGTGGCGTGCAACAGAAAACCAACAGCAGATCGCGGCGAAGTATGCCAGTGACGAACGTCATCGGACACAGGAAGAACCGCCTCTTGGCCGACGAGTGGCTCGCGAAGAATGCTGGAGAAGAAGCCCGAAGCCGCCTTGTTTGGCTTGCCAGGGCGGATGCACACCGTTGGCAGACGAATTCCGATGCCGTCAAAGAAGCCGCGGCGGCTGTAATCGGCAAGCAATAGTTCGCTCATCGCCTTCTGCGTGCCATAGCTGGTCAACGGCGTCAGATGGTACTCATCCGGGATGGGAAATGGCAAAGGTGCGCCGACGACGGCGATCGATGACGTGAAGACGACTCTTGGAAAGTAACCTTCATTCTGGTTTGCGACACGGATTGCATCGAAGAGGTAACGAGTTCCATCGAGATTGATCCGATATCCCTTATCGAAGTCGAGTTCTGCCTCGCCGGAAACGATGGCGGCCAGATGGAAGATCACGTCGGGCCGAGAGCCAATCAACACCTTGGCCTCACCAGGGGAGCTGAAGTCGCACTCACGGGAAACGACTCGACCGGAAAACCCGGTTGGTGCATCGGGCTTGACCACATCAACCAGCGTCAGCGCGCTTATCGGCGTGCCTTTCAGCTCTCCCTCTAACACGAGGCGCTGTGTGAGCTTGCGGCCAACCATACCAGCCGCTCCGATGATCAAAACATGCATGTCTTTCCTCCATTCAATCTTCGATAGCCTAAAGCAATTCATCTTGTAAGGTTGTCTGATAACCTTCTATAGTCAATTTTAAAACAGAAGAGTTTGTCATCGGCAAAAAGCTAACGGCAAGCTCTGTTAAAAAGCGAATACGGTCCGGGGACTGCCAGCACAGTTTCTGACCGGTTCTAGCCGCAGGAGAGAAGCGCGTGACAGAGACAAAAGCATCTATTGCTGACAAGCGCGACGCGCTGAGCGCCGCCCTAGGTGATGACCTTGTCCTGACCGAAGCAGACGATATGTTGCGTTACTGCACGGACTGGCATGGCGATGTTACCAGTGGCGCGGTTGCCGTGATCCGGCCAAGGTCGACAGCAGACGTGCAGGCAGCGATCAGAACCTGCCGCACGCTTGGCCTCTCTATCGTGCCGCAGGGCGGCAACACCGGGCTGGTGCTGGGCGGGACACCCGACGAGCGGGAAAGCCAGGTCGTTCTCAGCCTTGAGCGGATGTCCCGCATCCGCAATATCGACTCTGACGATTTTTCCGCCGTGGTCGAAGCAGGCTGTATATTGACGCAATTGAAGGACGCGATCGCCGAAAAAGGAATGTTTTTCCCACTGGCACTCGGCGCGCAAGGCAGTTGCCACATTGGTGGAAACGTCTCTACCAACGCTGGCGGCATCAACGTTCTGCGGTACGGCATGACCCGTGAACTGGTGCTTGGCCTGGAAGTCGTCTTGCCGGACGGCAGCGTTTTTGATGGCCTGTCAACGCTGCGCAAGGACAATAGGGGCGTTGATCTCAAGCAACTGTTCATCGGTGCCGAAGGTACACTCGGCATTATCACAGCTGTATCCGTCAAACTTACGCCGTACCCTGACCATGTCGCTACCGCCCTTTTGGCCCTCAATTCGCTGAATGACGCAATCACGCTATACCGCCGCGCGCGAAGGGACTGCTGCGACCTGATGTCGGCTTTCGAATTCTTGCCGCCACTCGCGTTCACGCTTGCGAAGGAGGCAATTCCAGACCTTCCAATCCCGCTTCGTGCCGATTACCCCGCCTATGTCCTGATCGAGATTTCAGGCTCTGGCTTGGTCGATATCGACGATCTGATGCAGCGCTTTCTGGAAGGCGTCATGGAGAGTGGGCTTGTTGTCAATGGAACCATTGCGTCATCCCGCTCGCAAGCCCGCAACCTCTGGCTCATCCGTGAAGGTATGAATGAGGGCCAAGCCAAGCGCGGCACCCATATGCGCACCGATATTTCGGTCTCGCTGTCACAGCTCGCCTCGTTCGTGGCGGATGCCGAAGCCGCCGTCAAACAGGCACTGCCTGATTGTATCAGTGTTTCATATGGCCATGTCGGAGATGGCAACGTGCATCTGAATGTAATGCCGCCAAATGGCGCAACACCGGAAGAGCGGCATGATCGGATCTATAAGGCGAAGAATGTCGTCAATGCCGTCGTCGACACATATCAGGGCAGCATTAGCGCTGAACACGGTATTGGTCGCTTGAAACGCAAAGACTTCGAGGAACGCTTGTCGGATACCAAGCGACGCCTGCTGATCGCCATCAAGCGGGCGATAGACCCGGACTTGCTTTTCAATCCCCATTGCCAGATCCACCTTAGCGCGGTTATCGACGAGTCGGATTAACATAGGGACCTGCCATGTCAGACTTCACCCATATCAAACGAAGTGAGCACCTGCCAACGCGCATCGCTGCCGACATCGGTCGTGAGATTGACGAACGCCGTATCCTTCCCGGCCAGAAGCTGCCAACGGAACATAGCCTAGCGCAAACATTTGGCGTCAGCCGCTCGGTTGTGCGCGAGGCGATCGCTCACCTTCGCAACGAGGGACTGGTAGAGTCGCGGCAAGGCGTGGGTGCCTTCGCAACGGAAATCCAGCATCGGCAGTCAATCCGCATCGGAGCGAGCCAACTGGACGACCGCGAAAACTTCCGCAGCCTGTTCCACATCCGGTTCGCTTTGGAGATAGAGGCTGCGCGGTTGGCCGCACTTCATCACAAACGCGAGGACATCGCTAAACTCGACGTGGCACTAGCGCAAATGACCGGCGCTGAAAAATGGACCGAGCAGGGCATCGTCGCAGATCTGGCCTTTCACAAGGCGGTCGCCGGAGCAACTCATAATGAGTATTTTCTTCAATTCATAAGTTTCATTGCCGAAAAAACGCATATCGCCATCAACGCAGCGCGAGCATCGGCAGTGCTTGAAAAGATCGTCGAGATAACAATCGCCGAACATGTGGCGATCAGGGATTCGATTGCGAGCGGCGATCCTGACAAAGCCAAGACTGCAATGACTGACCATTTGGAGGGCGCGGCTGGACGATTGAATCTGGAATTGGGGCCGCGACACATATACTAGCGGTCACTTTTTGGATTAGTTCTACGATCGTCTAGACAGATGCAAAAAGGCGGACTAAGACAACACCATGTTGTCGGACATCCGACAACATGGGGAGAGTGGAGGCTCTCCCTTGAGAAATTGGAGGGTTTCTTGGCAAATTCGGTGACAGTATCTGCCACTACCATCGTGCCGAACCACATTGCGAGTGGTGGCTTTACGCTCATGGCTGCACGATATGCCAAAATCAGCCTTAATTTAAAAAGTGGTGACGGAGGCGAGATGACCGGTATCAGCCCTGTACTGGTGATCAGCCGTTCATCGCAAAACCTGAGCTCGCACCACTCAACAGAAATCACCACACCCGAATGGCACTATGCTCACTCGGGTCGGGAACAAGCGCGGCTTGGGCGTTTGTAACAGACCTCGGGGGGAGGGGAAAATGCAAAAGCTAAACGATCTATTTTACAAGTTCCTTGAAATACTGCTGATCCTTCTTCTGGCAGGCATGGCGCTGATGGTGTTCGGAAATGTCGTGCTGCGCTACGGCTTTAATCAGGGCATAAACGTATCAGACGAGATGTCGCGCTACTTTTTCGTTTGGCTCACCTTCATCGGTGCAGTGGTGGCATTTCGTGAACATTCCCATCTCGGCGTCGAATCTTTAGTGGCCATCCTCGGGCGCAAGGGTCGCATCGCCTGCATGATCCTCACCAACATGGTCATTATCCTGTGCTCCGCCATTTTTTTCTGGGGCACTTGGGTCCAGCTTCCGATCAATTCCAGCATGGTCGCTCCGGTGACCGGGCTTTCGATGGCCTGGGTCTATGGCATCGGATTTTTCACAGGCGCTGGCTGCGTGCTGATTTCGCTCGAACGCCTCTTTCGCCTCCTGACCGGCCGTGTCACCGAAGATGAAATTGCGGCCTTTACAGGTGAAAATCTGTCAATCGAACAGATGGCGGAGCGCACCTGATGACACTCCTCGTCTTTATCGGCTCCTTGCTTGGCGCCATGGCCATCGGCGTACCAGTCGCTTTTTCCCTGATGTTCTGCGGCGTCATCCTCATGTGGTACATGGGAATGTTCAACAGCCAGATCATTGCCCAAAACATGATTGCGGGTGCCGACACATTCACATTGCTGGCAATTCCGTTTTTCATCCTTGCAGGCGAACTGATGAACTCCGGCGGACTGTCAAAGCGTATTATCGAATTTGCAATTGCACTTGTCGGCCACATCCGTGGTGGTCTCGGAATCGTCGCCATTGTTGCCGCCCTCATCATGGCGTCAATTTCTGGTTCGGCCGCGGCTGACACGGCGGCCCTTGCCGCCATCCTCATCCCGATGATGGCCAAAGCTGGCTACAATGTTCCCCGCTCGGGTGGCTTGATTGCTGCGGGTGGCATTATCGCACCCGTCATTCCTCCGTCCATGGCCTTCATTGTGTTTGGTGTCGCCGCCAATGTGTCGATCACCCAACTTTTCATGGCGGGCATATTTCCTGGTATACTGATGGGTGTTTCTCTCGTCATTACCTGGCTGATCGTCGTGCGCAAGGACAAGGTTAAGGCACTGCCGAAAACGTCCGGCAAAGAGCGCCTACAGGCCACAGGCCGCGCCTTATGGGCACTGGGAATGCCGGTGATCATCCTCGGCGGCATCAAGGCCGGCGTCGTGACACCTACTGAAGCAGCCGTTATTGCGGCGATCTACGCACTTTTCGTCGGAATGTTCGTCTATCGCGAACTCAAGCCTCGCGACCTGCCACACGTCATATTGCGAGCGGCCAAAACGACATCGGTCATCATGTTCCTGGTTTGCGCAGCGCTTGTCTCGGCGTGGCTGATTACGGCAGCGAACATTCCTGCCGAAATCACTGGTTACATAGAGCCTCTGATCGACCGTCCAATCCTGCTTATGTTCGCCATCATGGTCCTGGTCCTGATCGTCGGCACAGCGCTGGACTTGACGCCGACAATCCTCATTCTGACGCCGGTCCTGATGCCGATCATCAAGCAGGCGGGCATCGACCCCGTCTATTTCGGAGTCATGTTCATCATGAACAACTGTATCGGCCTTATCACGCCGCCCGTGGGCGTCGTTCTAAACGTTGTCAGTGGAGTTGGGAGAATTCCGCTTGGCAAGGTCACGGTCGGCGTTCTGCCGTTCCTGATCGCCGAAACGCTCGTGCTTTTCCTGCTCGTTCTGTTTCCCGATCTCGTGATCGTCCCGGCCAGATGGTTGTACTGACTGTCTCGCTACAAACCGTGCCAATTAACGTTCAAACTGGGAGGAATAAATCATGAAGAAGCTACTTTTTGCGACGACCGCCATCGCCATGGCAATATCGGGCTCGGTTCCGGCCTTTGCCGAGTTCAATAGCCGAACCATTCGCGTTTCAAACGGCATAAACTCCGATCACCCGGTCGGCAACGGCATCAAGGCCATGCAGCAATGCCTGGATGAAAAGTCCGGCGGCAAGCTCAAATTGACGGCCTTTTGGGGTGGCGCTCTGGGCGGCGACCTTCAGGCAACACAGGCGCTGCGTTCCGGCGTCCAGGAAGCCGTGGTAACCTCGTCCTCGCCGCTCGTTGGCATCATTCCTGCACTCGGCGTTTTTGATCTGCCATTCCTTTTTGCAAGCCCCGACGAGGCGTATAAGGTTCTCGACGGCAAGTTCGGCGACAACATGAACGAGAAGCTCGATGCCGCCGGTCTAATCAATCTGGCCTATTGGGAAAATGGTTTCCGTAATCTCTCCAATTCACAGCGACCAGTGAAGAAGTGGGAAGACTTTTCAGGCCTGAAGGTCAGGGTCATGCAGAACAACATTTTCCTCGACACCTTCCAGAATCTTGGGGCCAACGCTACACCCATGGCGTTCGGCGAAGTTTACTCGGCACTGGAAACCAAGGCGATCGACGCGCAAGAAAATCCCTACGTGACCATCGACACCTCAAAATTCTTCGAAGTGCAGAAGTACATCACCGAGACCAATCACGCCTACACGCCGTTCTTGTTCCTTTTCTCCAAGCCAATCTTTAATACCTATACTCCGGATGAGCAGGCGGCGTTGCGTGAATGCGCGGTCGTCGGCCGTGATGTCGAGCGTCAGGTCATCGCGGAACTGAACAAGAAGTCGCTGGAAAAGATCAAGGAAGCAGGCCTTGAGGTGAACCAGCTCTCAGCGGAGGAGCAAGTCCGTATCCGCGAGAAGTCAATGGTGGTGTATGAGAAGCACAAGGAGCAGATCGGCGCTGACGTCGTTGATGGTATCTTGGCAGAGCTGAAGACGATCCGCGCAAAATAGGGCGCGCACGCCAATATGGAAATTTAACAGGCCCGCGTCGGATGTGATGCGGGCCCATTCGTTTTACGCCGCTACCTTCAAAAGCCAAACATGTGTCGGGCTGATTGGCTTCTGGCCCTCGGGGAGACCAAATTCGCACTGTCTTCGAATTTGGCGAACAACTTGGAGAGAATTATAGCTCCTTCGCATATGCCTGTGACAGTCGCTTTCCGTCGTTCGATGGAGAGTTATCTCATCGCCATGACGGAGAAAAGAAGCGGCTTGTCGCCTGAATCCTGTCCCGCCGCAGCCGCAAGGGCGTTCCAATCTTTCACGCCGAATTGCTTCGCGAGTAATTCGAGGTGATTGCTGTGAGAACGGTCGATCTTGCGATCACTAAGAGCCTGTCGCAGGGCTTTCGCAAGCTGTTGGGTTCCACGCAGAACTGAGCCGTTTTTGCCAGGCGCGCTTCCGTAGTACCGTGATCGCCTATCCGGCTTGGGATGCGGTCGCCAACGTTCTTGACGCGGCCAGGAGCGGTGGTTGGAAGCCAGTCATCTCCAGCAGGAGACCGAACGTCAGATAGCACGCGCTGCATTGGCTAACAGGGGCGACGACCTTGCGATCGTTGTCGACGTTCGGATGCGCATATGCAACGTTAACGCAGCAGCAGCATTAGCGTTGGACAAATTAGCCATTATCGCTGAACGGCAGGGGAGGCTTCTTTCTGTGAGCCAGCGCTCGCGAACACAATTCCTACAGGCTCGAGGTGAGGGGCCAGAACAGTGTGGAGGCGAAACCCGCGATCAGGGTCAGATAGGTGATGTTGCGCTTGGCCACCGTCGGCTGAAGCTGAACCAAGAGCACAAAGGTGGCCCCGTACTGCACAAGGTTGGCGGCGACCCCGATGCCGATTAGGGCGGCGACATAGGTGATTCTGCCGGGCGCATATGCGCAGGCGATCAGTGCTGCGGCAGCTACGGCGGAGCCAATGCTCATCATCACGCCTGCGCCGACGCGGTCAATGAGGCTGCCGAGCCACGACGCGGTGAAGCCGCCGATCAGCAGGGCAACTGAAAGTGCGCCGAAGACCCATTCCTGCGACCAGCCGAGGCTTGCGCCCATATCCGGTGCCAGGATGCTGAAGCTGTAATAGAGGGTGCCGTTACCGATGATCTGGGTGACACCGAGTGCCAGGATGGCCGCGATTGGAAGTCTTGCGATCATATGGACTTGAGGCTCACGCGCTGCTCCAGCTTCTCAGCGTCTTCCTTCCGCTCGCTGTAGCGATCGGTCAGGTAGCTAGATGCGTCCCGCGTCAGCAGCGTGAACTTTACCAGCTCCTCGCAAACGTCGACGACCCGGTCGTAATAGGACGAGGGCTTCATACGCCCGTCTGCATCGAATTCCTGAAAGGCCTTCGCAACCGAGGACTGGTTGGGGATGGTGATCATTCGCATCCAGCGGCCAAGTACGCGCAGGTGGTTCACCGTGTTGAATGACTGGGAGCCGCCGGACACCTGCATCACCGCCAGCGTCTTGCCCTGCGTTGGGCGGATCGAGCCCACGGCCAGCGGAATCCAATCGATCTGCGCCTTCATGATACCGGTCATCGCGCCGTGACGCTCCGGCGAGATCCAGACATGGCCTTCCGACCATTGCGCCAGGTCGCGCAGTTCTTGGACTTTGGGGTGGGTGATCGGTGCGGCATCAGGCAACGGCAAATCTGTGGGATCGAAGATCTTCACCTCACAGCCCAGTTCTTCCAGCAACCTGCCCGCCTCGAACGCGAGCAAGCGACTGTACGATACCGTGCGCAGCGAGCCGTAAAGGATCAGGATGCGCGGCTTGTGGGTCGAAAATGCCGGCCGCAGCGCGTCGAGGTCCGGCTGGCGCAGGTGGTCGCAGTCGAGAGCAGACAGATCAGCCAATGCGCTTGCCCTCCCCATCGAGAACCTGCTCGCCGTCTTCCTTGGTAAACGCACCCTTGTGCGTCTCCGGCAGGATGTCGAGTACGACTTCGGACGGGCGTGACAGCCGCGTTCCAAGTGGTGTCACCACGAAGGGGCGGTTGATCAGGATCGGGGCCTTCAGCATGGCGTCGAGCAATTGGTTATCGGAAAGGTCAGGATTGTTGAGACCAAGCTCGGCATAGGGCGTGCCCTTCTCGCGAATGGCTTCGCGCACCGTGAGGCCTGCGTCGGCGATCATCTTTTGAAGCTGACTACGGCTCGGCGGGGAAGTCAGGTACTCGACAACGGTCGGCTCGATGCCGGCATTACGGATCAGCTCCAAGGTGTTGCGCGACGTGCCGCAAGCGGGATTGTGGTAGATGGTGACGTCCATGATCTCAGGCCTTTCTGATGGTGGCAGCGTTTGTCCGGACGGCAGCGCCGCGCTCGTACCAGCCCTTGCTGCGGTTGACGATCCAGACTACCGACAGCATCACCGGCACCTCGACAAGGACGCCGACGACAGTGGCCAGCGCCGCGCCGGAGGTAAACCCGAACAGGCTGATGGCGGCAGCCACGGCCAGCTCGAAGAAGTTCGAGGCGCCGATCAGCGCCGAGGGACCGGCCACGCAATGCTCCTCGCCGCTGACGCGGTTCAGCACATAGGCGAGGCCTGAGTTGAAATAGACCTGGATCAGGATCGGCACGGCAAGGAGCGCGATGACCATCGGTTGCGCAATGATCTGCTCACCCTGGAAGCCGAACAGCAGCACGAGGGTTGTGAGCAGTGCCACCAGCGAGACCGGCTGCAGACGACCGGCCATGCGTTCGACGTCCGTGCTCCGGCGCAGAACCTGGGCGACGATCACGGGCAGGACGATATAGAGCACCACCGAGAGGATGAGCGTATCCCACGGCACGGTGATGGCGGAAAGTCCCAACAGGAGGGCTACGATTGGCGCAAACGCCACTACCATGATCGCGTCGTTGAGCGCCACCTGGCTCAGCGTGAAGTGTGGCTCGCCTTTGGTCAGGTTGGACCAGACGAACACCATAGCCGTGCAGGGTGCCGCCGCAAGAATGATCAGGCCTGCGATGTAGCTGTCGATCTGGGTTTCCGGCAGATACGGTCGGAACAGCCAGCCGATGAACAGCCAGCCAAGCAGCGCCATGGAGAATGGCTTGACCGCCCAGTTGATGAACAGGGTGACGCCGATACCGCGCCAGTGGCGACCGACCTGGGCCAGAGATGTAAAATCGATCTTGAGCAGCATCGGGATGATCATCAGCCAGATCAGCACCGCTACTGGCAGGTTGACCTTGGCGACTTCCACCGCACCGATGGCTTGGAACACGTTCGGCATCAGGTGCCCGAGCCCAATTCCGACAACGATGCACAGGGCGACCCATACGGTTAGGTAACGCTCGAACGTGGACATCAGGCGACCTGCCCCTGCGGGCGGGTGCCGCCTTCAAGCGCGCCAATCTCGCGAAGGCGGGTTTCCAGCGCCAGCTTGTCGATCGACGTCAGTGGCAGACTGAGAAACGCGGAGATCCGGTTTTTGAGGAAGCGCGCGGTCTTGGAGAATGCTCGGTCCTTCTCGATCTCTGTGCCTTCAACGGCGGCCGGGTCCTCGACACCCCAGTGAGCGGCCATCGGGTGGCCAAGCCACACAGGGCGGGCTTCGCCAGCGGCGTTGTCGCAGACCGTGAAAATGAAATCCATTTGCGGGGCGCCGGGTTCGGCGAACTCATCCCAGGTTTTTGAGCGAAAGCCGGTGGACTCGTAACCGAGGGCGCGCAGCGTATCGAGGGCCAGCGGGTGCACTTGCCCCTTGGGTCGGCGACCTGCCGAATAGGCCTTGAAGCGCCCCTTTCCTTCGCCGTTGAGGATGGACTCGGCAAGGATCGAGCGGGCGGAATTGCCGGTGCATAGGAACAGGACACTAAAGATGCGGTCGCTGATCATCGCAGGTTCTCCGAAGTGGACAGGTCGCAGCAGGGGGTGAGAGCGGTAATCAGGGGCACACAGAGTTCGGCGCTGCCGCCGCAGCAGTCCTTGACAAGGTACAGGGTCAGGTCGCGCAGCGCATCGATCTCGGCGCGGTAGATGATCGAGCGGCTGTGGCGCTCGCCTCTAATCAGACCGGCGCGCGACAGGATCGCAAGGTGGGCTGACATAGTGTTCTGTGGCACCCCGAGCAGGCGGGCGAGTTCACCCGCGGGCACGCCCTCCGGTTCGTGACGGACCAGCAGTCGGAAGGTGTCCAGACGGGTGGATTGGGCAAGGGCGGCAAGCGCCGCGATAGCATCATCTGATTCCATGCATCCAGATTATTGGATATATGGCTATTGTCAAGCATCTTCAGCTCGTTTGCGGTACGACCTCATATTGGTAAGCTTGTACTTTCAGCATAAAATCCAGGGTGACATCACCGCTGTTGGCGCAAAGCCGCCGAACTCGCCGACCCAAACCGGCCATTCGGCAGAGCAAACAGATGCCTAGCTTGAGAATTTGACACAGACAGAACCACTGAACTGGGGGTCGGAGGTTCGAGCCAATTCAAGGTGACGCTACTTCGTGTCTTGCTCAAATTGATTACGCCTCTGGCCAGAAATCTTCCACTGACCGTCGGCGGTGGCGAAAGTTGGCTTCTTTGCCTAGCCGGTCGAAGAGCCGCGCCGCCGTCAACCCAATCAGCAGAAGGACGGGAGCGGCCAGCTGCGCTAACCAAATCATCGGCTCTGGCCATTGCAGACACGCAGCAAATATGGCTCCCACCACGGAGGCTGCAAGGGTCAGCAGGAGACTGATCACGGCACCCGAAGCCATCGCTACGATCAAAGCGAAAGTCACAACTATAAGATAGACAATACTGAACATAGGTCTTTCTCGGACTGACGGATAACCGTCCAGCGCGGCTTCCGTAGCTGCTGCGAGAAGTGGACACTCTAAAGAATATGTGATCCGCGTTAACAGCCTGATAATGTAAGCCCCGGCAGTCCTACGTCACATGCCAATGATTTAGAAAACCATCGATGGGTTTCCTCATTTAACTTGTCATCACTTTGGTAGAAGCAATGCCGCAGCAAGAAGCTGGTCG
Source organism: Agrobacterium rosae (assembly GCF_002915175.1). Taxonomy (GTDB): domain Bacteria; phylum Pseudomonadota; class Alphaproteobacteria; order Rhizobiales; family Rhizobiaceae; genus Agrobacterium; species Agrobacterium rosae. Next base: position 229,696 of record NZ_NXEJ01000003.1, read on the forward strand.
CGATCTCGCAGGCCTTCATTGTAGAGCCTGGCCACTGATACCGTTAGCCTCCCAATCGCGGACGGCTCTCGAACGAGACCTTGCGCACTGGCGACCTCCTTGACGATACTGGCACACAGACGTGCATCTTCTTTTGAGATGAGCTCAGGCATTTCCTACCTCTCAAATTGCCCCCCAGACCGGGGCGGGACTGTAAACTATTTAGAAGTTCAGGTTGGCACAGGCCGACAATGCGGGAATTGCTGACCTGTCGATCGGATATCAGGTCGTCGCACAAATGATCAATCCCTTGGAGCCGGACCTCGGGTCGATTCAGTTCAAGCCGGTTGGCTATGCCAGTGGATCGGTTCGGATTTGGCAGATCATAGCGCAAGGTGCCTTTACTCATCTTCCCGTTGGACGCTATCCGCATGGGATTAATGATGTTTCGAGCCGCATTGACCCTCAACTACAAAGGTGGACAGCACCTCGATTACGATGCTCATTGCACGCTAGGGAACCTGGTAATTTGGAGCGAAGGAAAAGAGGATCGTTAACTCTGTCCATTCCCTCAGGCTTAACCCAGATGCTGTAGGGTTTGTCCAACGAAAAGGCAGATGGCGCATGATTAGGCAGTCACAATGGTTCGCGAAATGGGGCCTCCCGGCAAGCGTGTCCGCTTTGGTTGGAGCGATGTTACTCGGCACCCTTTACTGGTCTGCCGCCGAAATTGACGAGGTCGCCGTGGAACGGCAGAAGGGTTTGGCCACCCTCATCGTTTCAAAAATCCGATCTTCGGTCGCTCACGATCAAGAGAGTGCCACCGTGTGGGACGACGCCGTCATCAGAACTAAGGACCGTGATCAGGATTGGCTTAACGTGAACCTTGGGCAGTGGATGAACACCTACTTCAGCCATGATGCCGCCGTCGTGCTTTCTGCCAATGGGCTGCCCATCTACCAATATATTTCAAAATCAGCCAGCGAGGTGTCACAGGAAGACCTTCGCCTGGCGTATAGTCCGATGGCGAAACGGCTGCGTGAAAGGCTGGCTGCAGGAGACCATGAGGGTGTTTCGGACAAGGTCCTGTCAATCGGCGAGAGTGATCTGACCTATGTAGGGGAACGACCTGCTGTGGTCAGTGTCAAACCTATTCTGTCTGACACAGGCGAGATCGAGCAGCAGGCGGGCGAAGAGAACCAGCATGTCGCGGTACGGTTTTTGGATCGAGACTTCCCGTCTGAAATAGGTAGCGAATACCAGTTCGCCGAGATGCAGTTCACAACGGAGATGCCACGCGACAAGCGCCACTCCCATATCGCCCTCACCTCGAAGTCTGGAAAGGTGATAGGGTACTTTAACTGGCATCCATTTGAACCGGGCAGGAGCGTTTTGCAGGCAACCCTCCCGGTTATCGGACTTTCCGTCATTGGCATATTCATCGCCGCCAGCCTGGCCGGGCATGGAATCTGGCGACGCTCGGTTAAACTCAATTCCAATCGCCGGGAACTTCAACATTTGGCGCTTCGCGACACTTTGACGGGGCTCGCGAACAGGGGTTATTTTAATAGCGAGCTGGCGGGGCGGTTGAGGCAATCATTGCCTGAGGACGTATTCAGCGTGCTCTTCATTGACCTCGACCGGTTCAAAGCGGTCAACGACACATACGGACATCCAACCGGTGACAGGCTGATTTCTCTCGTTGCTGCGCGAATGAGGGAAATTCTCCCGGACGCTTTGATCGGACGGATCGGAGGCGACGAATTCACCGTCTTGCTCGAGAGGACGAACGCCGACGAGGTCGTCGCCGTCGCAGACAAAATCGTCGCGTGCCTGGGCGAGCCTTTTGAGATCGAAGGAGTATATGGCTCCATTGGTGCGAGCGTCGGTGCGGCGATCGCAACAGGTGTAAACATGGATCCTGTCGAGCTGACGAGGAAGGCGGATATCGCGCTCTATCACGCAAAAGCTGCGGGACGGAATACATATGCATTATTTGGCGATCATATGGACGAACTTCTCCGCACCCGCCGAAAACTGGAGCATGATCTTCGCGAGGCATTGTCAACGGGGACGCAGATTGAGGTTGTTTACCAGCCGGTCTACTGTGCTGACAGCTCGCAACCTTGCTCGGTCGAGGCGCTGGCGCGGTGGAAACATCCAGAGCTAGGCTCTATCGCTCCGGATATGTTTATCCCGCTTGCAGAGGAGATTGGCGTGATCAACAAGATTGGCGCTCATGTCTTGGAGGACGCGTGCAGCCTGATCGCTGGGTTGCCTCCCATCAGTGTCGCCGTGAATGCATCCGCCTCCGAACTCGCTTCTGCTGGCTACCCACTGCGGGTTCTTTCTACCCTGGCCAAATGGGGGATCGAGCCGGCTCGATTGGAAATCGAGATAACAGAAAGCTTGGCCATTAATAGTGAGGAAGAGACCGAGCGAAACATCGCGATGCTGAGAGCGGCAGGGGTAAGATTTGCAATCGACGATTTTGGCACCGGGTACTCTTCGTTCTCAAGGGTTCAAAACGTGACTGTCGACAGGCTCAAGATCGACAAGTCGTTTATCACTGGTATGGGCGAGGGCCGGAACAGCGCGATTGTCGAAGCGATCATCAAGATGGCGCGTGCCAACGGGCTACAAACAACCGCCGAAGGTGTCGAAACCAACCAGCAGAGAGATGCGCTGAAATCGTTGGGCTGCGACAACATCCAAGGGTTTCTGATGTCGCGCCCAATAGCCCGAGCAGAAGTTGCGGCGCTTCTGCAGATGTCTGCCTTAATAGCAAGCAAGAATGACCCTTTGGATGACTCCAGCGTCATCGAACGCGGTGGTAGACAATAGACCTTGATACGGCGGGGGGTGTCAGCGCCGTAGTTTTCAGTCTCACTGAACGGTAAGGGCTCAACTAAACGGCGAGATTGGCGACGCAGCGAAGTCATACTCGTAGTGCTTGTAATTACAGGGGCTCCGGTTCGAACCTAATCAAGGTGACAGACCAGCTGGCAACGGAGGTATTCTATCCACCAAAAACTCAATTATGCGAATAGAGCTTTCCCGAACAATGAGTTCAGGTTCGATCGTCGCATCTGCTGCTTCTGAGGGTCTATTGAGAAGATTGAGAATAAGTGTACCGGCTTTTTCGCCGATCGCCCTGGAGCCGACGTCGATTGTGGTCAGGCTTGGTACGCAGATGCCGCTAATCTCGTAATTGCCGAAGCCGCCAATAGCCATCTTTTCCGGCACCGCGATACCCTGTCGCTGACATTCAGTGAGAGCGCCGAAAGCGGAAAGGTCAGAGACGCAAATCACTGCCTCAGTGTCAGGATAGCTGTCAAGCAAGCGGGACATCGCCTCTGCGCCTTCGCGCATAGAGATCGGTGGCGGACCAGCGGCGACCAGCCGCGAGGCATCGAGTCCATGCGCTGTAATTGCCTGCAGAAAGCCGAGACGGCGATCGCTGCCACGGGTGTCGCCACCTGCATCGCCACCGATGAAGGCAATGCGACGATAACCGGTGGCAACGAAATGGTCGACCATAATATGCACCGCTGCGGCATTGGAAAAGCCAACATAATAACCGACCGGGTGTTCCGGCACGTCCCAGGTCTCGATTACCGGAATATGGGCGTTTTCGAGAAGCTTTCGAGCCCGTGCTGTGTGGCGGCCACCGGTAACGACGATCGCTTGCGGCTTGCGACGCAGCAGTTGCTCGATCAACCGCTCCTCGGTGTGCATATCGTAGTTGGTGTAGCCGAGTAGTGTCTGCATATTGGCGTACTCGATTACTTCCGAAAGCCCGGAGACAGTATCGGCGAAATTGGCGTTGTTGATCGACGGAATTAAGACGGCAACAAAATCAGTTTTTTGGGAGCGCAGGCTCGAGGCGGTGGCGTCGAAGACGTAGCCGAGTTCTTCGGCCGCCGCCAGAATTGCATTGCGGGTTTCCTGACTGACTAGGCTATCCGCTTTGAACGCGCGAGAAACCGTCATCGACGATACGCCAGCCAGGCGGGCGATATCTGCCATGATCGGCGGCTTGCGGCGTGAGCTCATAGGACTGAATGCTGTCTGTGGGTTACTGTCATGGTACTACATCGCTTTTCGGGCCGCATTGCAAGCGGTGGCCTCAATGCTTCAGGGCTTCGATCGATGTCTTTACCATCAACACAACCGATGCAAGCGGCTGATCGATCGTTACAGTCACCGAGAATTCGTCTGCGGTCGGCGTTTCGAGTGCTGCAAACTGACTGTCGAGTAGCGATGCCGGCATGAAATGGCCTGATCTGGCCTCCATGCGCTGTGCGATAACTTGTTTTGCGCCGGACAGATAAACGAACAGAACTTCTCCGTTGGCATTCTTGCGAATGCGGTCGCGATAGACACGCTTAAGTGCCGAGCACCCAAAGATTGTCAAACTCTCACGCTTGGCCAGCGTGTAGCCAACCCGATCCAGCCAAGTCCACCGATCGCTGTCCACGAGCGGCATACCGGCCTGCATCTTGGCGATGCTGTCCGTTGAGTGCATGTCGTCGCCGTCGATATAGTGGCCGCCAAGGGCTACGGCGAGCGCTTCACCTACCGAAGACTTGCCGCAGCCCGACACGCCCATGATTACGATACGGGTCAGCTTCCCCATCTCAAAGCGATGCTGTTATGCCGCCATCGACATAAAGCGTATGGCCGTTGACGAAGGAAGAAGCATCCGAGGACAGGAAAATGCAGGCACCGACAAGTTCCTCGACGCGACCCCAGCGACCGGCAGGCGTGCGCTTCTCCAGCCAAGCGGAGAAGGTTTCGTCGCTTACCAAGGCAGCGTTGAGCGGCGTGTCGAAGTAACCTGGTGCGATGGCATTGCACTGCAGACCGTGTTTCGCCCAGTCGGTCGCCATGCCCTTGGTCAAGTTACCAACAGCACCCTTGGTGGCCGTGTAAGGGGCAATGCCGGGGCGAGCGAGGGCGGTCTGGACGCTGGCGATATTGATGATCTTGCCCTTGCCACGTGCGATCATGTGGCGGGCGACGGCCTGGCCAACGTTAAAGACGCTGGAAACATTGGTACGCAACAGACGCTCGAAGGCGTCGGAAGGAAAGTCTTCCAACGCTGAGCGGTACTGCATGCCTGCATTGTTGACGAGAATATCGATGGCACCGGTTTCGGTCTCGAAGCGATCAACGGCTTCGCGTGCTGCCTGGTGATCTGTGGCATCGAATGGCAGTTTAGCAACCGGTGTATCAAATCCTTCTGTGGCGGCCTTGAGTTTGGTTTCGTCGCGTCCGTTGAGCACGATTGAGGCACCGGCTTCTGCCAAACCTTTGGCCAGCGCAAGCCCTATTCCTTGCGACGATCCGGTAATTAGGGCGCGTTTCCCTCTCAGGTCGAAAAGATGCAGCGACACGTTTTTCTCCGATTTTTATCTCGACAAACTTTAGTGTCAATGCTTATGTTATCGATAACATATCCTGTCAAGACTTTTGAATGAAAGCGACTACCACAATGACAAAGCCGCAGATCCTCCAAGTCGGCCCTTATCCGCAGTGGGACGAAGAGCCCCTCAATGCCGCCTTCGAAGTTCACCGATACTTTGACGCAGCCGACAAGCCAGCCTTCCTTGCTGAGGTTGGTCCCGCCATTCGAGGCATTGCCACGCGTGGCGAGCTCGGTGCTAATCGGGCGATGATCGAGGCCTGTCCAAACCTCGAAGTCATCTCAGTCTATGGGGTAGGATACGATGCAGTCGATCTGGCCGCCTGCCGGGAAAAGGGCATCCGCGTCACCAACACGCCTGATGTACTGACCAATGATGTAGCTGATCTCGGTATCGCAATGATGCTCTGCCAGTCGCGCGGCATGATCGGTGCCGAAGTCTGGGTTAAGGACGGCAGTTGGAGTGCCAAGGGTCTTTATCCTCTCAAGCGTCGTGTTTGGGGTCGTCGTGCTGGCGTGCTCGGCCTGGGACGCATCGGCTTCGAAGTCGCCAAACGCCTGAAGGGTTTCGACATGCAGATTTCTTATAGTGATGTCGGACCGAAATCTTTTGCCGAAGGCATGACGTTCGTCGCCGACCCAGTCGAGCTTGCGAAAAACGTCGATTTCCTGTTCGTGACGCTGGCGGCCTCGGCCGAGACTCGCCATATCGTCGGCAAGGACGTTATTGCCGCGCTCGGTGCCGAAGGCATGCTGATCAATATTTCCCGCGCCTCAAACATCGACGAAGAAAGTCTTCTCGAGGCATTGGAAAACGGCACGCTAGGCTCTGCTGCGCTCGACGTCTTCGAGGGCGAACCAAAGCTCAACCCCCGTTTCCTGGCGCTCGGCAACGTATTGCTGCAGCCGCATCATGCGTCGGGCACGTTAGAAACCCGTCAGGCGATGGGAAAGCTGGTTCGCGACAATCTCGAAGCTTATTTTTCGGGCGCAACGCTCCCGACCCCGGTTCTGTGAGGTAAACGATCATGAAAGCTATTGTTGCACATGCGGCCAAAGATCTGCGAATCGAAAACGTTCAGGATAAAAAAGCTGGCCCCGGCGAAGTCAGACTGCGACTCGCTACGGGTGGCGTTTGCGGCAGCGACCTGCATTATTACAATCACGGTGGGTTCGGTACAGTTCGTCTGAGGCAACCGATGATCCTTGGGCATGAGGTTTCGGCCTATGTGGAGGAATTGGGGGAAGGCGTTGAAGGTTTGTCAGTCGGCGAACTCGTCGCTGTGTCGCCGTCGCGTCCCTGCCGGGCTTGCACATATTGCCAAAAGGGTCTTCACAACCAGTGCCTCAACATGCGTTTTTACGGCAGCGCCATGCCGTTTCCACATATCCAGGGTGCCTTTCGGCAGAGCCTTGTTGCTGATGCCATTCAATGCGTGTCTGCAGGTGACCTGACGCCAGGTGAAGCAGCGATGGCCGAACCACTGGCCGTCGTACTGCATGCCACCAATCGTGCGGGTGAACTTCTCGGTAAGCGCGTGCTTGTCACTGGATGCGGCCCGATCGGCGTCCTGGCGATCCTCGCTGCCCGTCGTGCCGGTGCCTCCGAGATCATAGCGACAGACCTTTCTGATTTTACGCTGAGTATGGCCAAGAAAGCCGGTGCAGACCGTATCATCAATACTAAGAACGAGCCGGATGCGCTGACTGCTTATTCCGCCGACAAGGGAACGTTCGACATTCTTTACGAATGCTCTGGCGCTGTTGCTGCACTGACAGGCGGCATCGCGGTGCTTCGCCCGCGCGGCATAATCGTTCAACTCGGCCTTAGCGGTGACATGAGCTTGCCGATGATGGCAATAACCGCCAAGGAACTCGACCTGCGCGGTTCGTTTCGGTTCCACGAGGAGTTTTCGACGGGCGTTCAACTAATGCGCAAAGGGCTGATCGACGTCAAGCCGTTGATCACGCACACCGTCCCGCTGGAGGAGGCGCTTTCAGCGTTTGAGATTGCTTCCGATCGCAGTCAGGCAATGAAAGCGCAGATTTCGTTTTCGTAATACACCTCGATCACTGACCTGTCGCCCTTGCCTGCGGCAGGCAGGTCCAGTGGCCCTGCAGCTCAAGACGCCGAACTACGGCCAGCAGGATGTTGCGGACTTCGTTTACGGCGCGGGTTGTAGGATGGTTGACCGGCATATCGAGGACCAATCTTCGCGTTAGACTGGGATGCGACACCGCTACGGCCGAAAGATCACCGCTCTCGTGGTCGACATGAGCGGCGGCGCGACCAAAAATAGTCAGGCCGTGGCCTGCGCGGATCGCTGCCTTGGTGCTGGCGACGCCCTCGATTTCCCGCACTATATTCAATTCGCGCCCCAAAAGCAGCGCCTGCCGTTCGAGTAGAATTCGGATGCCGTGCCGCCGCGTCGGCAGGATAAGCGGCAAGCCCAATGCCTCCTCGGCAGTCAGCACCTCATCAGTCGAAAATCGCCCCCGCGGTCCCAGTGCATAAAGTGTCTCGTCGAACAGTGGTATCGCAGTCGACTTGGCAACGCCTTCGAGTGTGACGGCAAGATCATGCACGCGCGTCTCCACTGCGGTACGCAGCGCCTGACTGTCGCCTTCGCTGACCGTCAGGCGGATCTTAGGGAAGCGATGCGAACACTCTTCGATCACCGGTACGGTTAGGGTGGGGCAGATCGAACTGAGAATGCCGAGTGAGACGTCGCCGGTCGGATATTTCGCTTGTTCTTTTGTCGCGGCTTCAGCCTGCTCCACGGCGCGCAGTATGGCCTGGGCATGCGACAGCAGTATTTGGCCTGCCTCCGTCACCACGGCACCCCTCGGGGTTCGGTTAAGCAGGAGAACGCCCAACTGTTCTTCCAGCGTCCGCATGTGTGAACTCAATGCGGGCTGGGCCACGCCGAGCTCGGTGGAGGCGCGCGTGAACGAGCCTAGCTCGGCGATCTTGGCGAAATACCGCATTTTCAACAGATCGATTGCCATCGTATTTCCCGAGTTTGATATAACGGATCTATATAGGAGTTATCCTCAATATCTATTTGTTTGAATAGTGGCTCCCCCCTACAAATATGTCTTGCAGCAGGAGGATGCTGCCGAGGAGGACCATAATGACATTGAAGCCCATCCTGGCTGCCGCCGTTTTTGTCGGCACCGCTTGCCTATCGACGATCGCTTCCGCAGAACAGCTCGATGATATCAAGGCTGCAGGCACGTTGAACTGCGGCGTCCTGACAAACTCACCCCCGCTGGGTTTCCAAGACCCCAAAACCCGTGAGCCCGCCGGCTACGAGATCGAAATCTGCCAGATGCTGGCAAAATATCTCGGCGTCACGCCAAAACTGATTGCAGTATCACCGCAGACCCGCATGGCCGAACTGACGCAGGGGCGTGTCGATATTCTGGCCTCGCTTTTGAGCTACAGCAAGCAGCGTGCCGAGCAGGTCGATTTCAGCGGTGCCTATGTTGCCGAAGACTTCAATTTCGTCGTTCTCGACAAATCCGATATCAAAAAGGTTGACGGTCTGGCCGGCCAGCGTATCGGCCTTGTCAAGGGCTCTGTTCTAATTCCCATCACCGAAAAGCGCGTTCCAGATGCGCGAGTACTCTCGTTTGAAACCAGTGCCGCATCGTTCCTGGCTCTGCAGCAAGGCAAGGTGAAAGCCACGGTCTATCGTTATTCCGAAGGCAAGGCCGTCGAGCGCAACGCGGGCGCTGACATCAAGGCCCTTCGTTTTCTCGATGAGCCGTTGCTGTCGATGCCGTCCGGCTTCGCCTTCCGCAAAGGCTCGCCAGAACTGGTCAAGGCAACCAATACTTTTCTGGCCGGGCTTGAAACTTCCGGCGAGGGCCAGAAGCTTTTTGACAAATGGCTCGGCAAGGATTCCGACTTGAAGGCGGAACGCAAGTTTGCGTTCGGCAAACCGCAAGAGAGCTGGTTTCCCGAATAAGCATCGAGAATGACCCGGCGGGCCGATGCCCCCTGCCGGATCAAACCTCAAAGACGACGGAAATTGAGAAATGAGCGCAGCCTTCCATGAGCTTGGAAGAACTTCGCCAAGCGCTGGAGTGAGACCGCATCGACATGGGTTATCAATTCGATTTCAGCAAAGTTCTACAGGGGGAGTATCTCGATCTCATCCTGCAAGGTCTGCAGACCACGATGGTTCTGTTTGCGATTTCCTGGGTGATCGGTCTGGTCCTGGCTGTGTTCCTCACCGTCGTCAGGGCAATTGATTTCAGGCCGACCCAAATCCTCGTCGCCGCCTTCGTTGAATATCACCGCAACGTACCGATCCTGATCCAGTTGTTCGTCTGGTATTTCGGCTTCGCTGTCGTGCTGCCAGATGCCGTCAACGATTATCTGAACGACATAGGGGCCGAGATCGGCTACGCCATAGTCGCGCTGGCGCTGAACAAGGCCGCCTACATGTCGGAGGATTTCCGCAGCGGCCTCCGCTCGATCCATCCCGCTCAGATGGAAGCCGCACGTTCCATCGGTCTAACCTATCTCGGTGCCATGCGCTGGGTGATCCTGCCTCAAGCCTGGCGGCTGGCTCTGCCCGCATTGCTTGGCCAGACGCTAATCCTTTTCAAGGGCACCAGCCTTGCCGCCGGCATCGGTGTTGCCGAACTAAGCTATCAGGCACGCTATGTCGAGGAGCAGTCCTTCCGGATATTCGAAGCCTATGGTCTCGTAACGGCGATCTACATGCTGATTTCCTTCGCGATCATGTGGGGCTCGTCGAGCTTGTCTAGGCGCTACCGATTGAGGGTGAAGTGATGCTCCAGATTCTGCAAGAATACGGTGTTTTGCTGCTCATCGGCGAATATCCGCACGGCAAGCTCGGCGGTTTGGCGATGACGCTAATTATCTCCTTTGTCAGTCTGATCGTAACGTTCCCCTGCGCCATTCTCATTGCACTTGCCCGCACCGGCAATTCGAAACCATTAAAGAATATTGCAAGCGGCTTCGTGCATTGCGTGCGGGCTATTCCGCTGTTGATGCTGATCTTCTGGGCCTATTTTGCGCTACCTGTCGTCATCGGCTTCCCCGTCGACGCGACCTATACACTGATTATTGCGATCGTCGTCTACCAGACTGCCTATCTCGGAGAAATCATCGCTGCTGGTATAGAAGGCCTGCCGAGGGGCCAGATGGAAGCCGCCAAGTCACTCGGTCTCGGCTATATCCCGACGACTTTCAAGATCGTTCTGCCGCAAGCTTTATTCAACGTCGTTCCGGGCATCGTCAACCAGTTGACAACGATCATCAAGGAATCATCGCTCGGCTCGATCATCGCCGTGCCGGAACTGTCTTACGCCATGCTGCAGGTGAACTCGAACGAGGTCACCAAGCCGCTGCAAATATTCGGCATCCTCGCAGGCACTTACTTCGTGCTGTGCTTTGCGCTCAGCCAGGCCACCGGTGTGCTCGAAAGACGCATCGCCAACCGCCGCACCGGACGGGTCATCGTGGAGGCAGTGGCATGATCGAGTTCCAGAATGTTTCCAAATGGTACGGTGCCGTTCAGGTCATTCACGATATCAGTGCCACGGTCGAGAAGGGGACGACCATCGTGCTCTGCGGCCCGTCTGGCTCGGGCAAATCGACGCTGGTCAGAACGGTCAACCGGCTGGAGCCTATCCAGAAGGGCAAAATCACGCTGGCAGGCAGGAGCATTCATGAGAAATCCGTCGATGTGAACGAGCTGCGGACGGGCATCGGCTTCGTCTTCCAGCAGTTCAACCTGTTCCCGCATTTATCGGTTGTCGAAAATGTCATGCTACCACTTTGTCGTTTGCGCGGCCAATCCCGCAAGCAGGCCCTTCCGGCAGCCATGCTTATGCTTGAGCGGGTAGGCCTTGCAGACAAGGCACAATCGCTACCGGCCGATATTTCCGGCGGCCAGTCGCAGCGGGTGGCAATCGCCCGCTCGCTGATCCTGAAGCCAGAAGTCCTGATCCTGGACGAGCCCACCAGTGCGCTCGATCCGGAAATGGTCAGCGAAGTACTGAAGCTTCTGAAAGAGCTTTCCGGTGGCGGCATCACCATGATGTGCGTCACCCACGAAATGGGCTTCGCACGCGAAGTCGCAGACCGCATCTGGTTCCTCAAGAAGGGTGAACTCACCTTCGACGCGGTGCCGGACACGTTTTTTTCAAAGGAAACGCATCCCGACGTTCGGGGATTCATGTCTGCCATTCACAGAAATCACTAACATCTAAGGAGACCCACCATGATCCACATCAAGCAGATTCCGGAACGCCCAAGCCAGGAAGATATTGCAGCGTTGGCACCGTTCTCGCCAGCCACCATTCATGAGGCCCAAGGCCGTCGTGGCGCTTTGTCCTCACGCATCAAGCCGGTCGATTACCGGATGAAGCTCTGCGGTCCTGCGTTTACAGTCAAGAGCGCGCCGCGTGACAATATCATGCTGCAGCTTGCCATCAACTACGCCAATCCGGGCGATATCATCGTGGTGTCGGGCGGCGAATATGAGGAGGCAGGTTCATTCGGCGACGTGCTTGCCAATGCCTGCCTTGCTAAGGGCATCGGCGGACTGGTGACCGACACCGGCGTTCGCGATACGCTGCAGCTTCGCGACCTCGGCTTTCCGGTATTTTCACTCAGCGTCTGCATCAAGGGTACGGTCAAGGAGACCCTGACCTCGGTCAATGATCCAATCATCATCGGTGGTGAGTTGATCTATCCCGGCGACATCATCGTCGGCGATGCCGACGGTCTTGTCGTTGTGCGCCGTGCCGAGGCGCAAGAGGTGGCGCAGCTGTCACAGGCCCGAGAAGACGCGGAAGCTGGCTTTATCGCTGCCTACAAGGCTGGCAAGTCGGTAATCGAAGTCAGCAATCTGGAACCGGTTCTGAAGGCCAAGGGCTTTAAGTCCGACATCTAATTTGCGGTAAACAAAGATAAGGGAACGCGTCGGCCTTTGATACGGGCCAGCGCGTTCCTTGCCGCTCGCTGACTAGCTTCGGCCGGCTTTCAGCCACACGTCGCAGACAACGCGTGGTCGGGCTTTGCGCCAGACCGCAGAGTCGGCAGCGCAAGAATTGAACGGACCACGCTGGTTCGCATACAACCCTCCAGCCCGTTGAAGGCATTTGCCGTCAATCTTTTACGGGGCTCAGCCGTGTTTACAGCATTCCAGCATATCCCGACCGTCTCTCATCATCGTGGCACCATGGGAGAACCGAAAAAACGCTCCATTAAAACTTCGTCTGACCCCATCGCTCAAGCACTGATGTACTCAGAATTGCGCCTGACGCTGCATATGCCAGCGGATTTATAACGGCGTTGGCATGGGTGAGGCATGGATCTCTCGAAAATCAAAACACTGATCGACTTCGTCGGCCAATCGAACATCAACGAACTCACGGTCACGGAAAAAGAAACAACCGTGAGAATTTTTCGTGCCGGAAAGTCCGGCGCGCCAGCGGCTGGCGTTAGCGATACAAAGCCGGTGAAAAACGCCGGACCTGTATCCGAGGCAACCGCCATTACCTCGCCGATATTCGGTCTGCTCCACGCAGCCTCTGCACCCGGCGAAAAGCCATTTGTCGCGCTTGGCGATGTGGTCGAGGCTGGTCAGACCTTGTTCATCATTGAGGCGATGAAGGTCTTCAACAACATCGTTGCGCCGAGCAATGGCCGTATCGTCAGCCTGCCTGCCAAGGATGGCGGCGAAGTCGAGGTCGGTGACCTTCTGGCGGAGATAATTTGATGCCGCAGTTTGCCCCTGAACACGCGGAGCGGAAACTCCGCTTCGATACTGTCCTCATCGCCAACCGTGGCGAAATTGCCCTGCGTATCCTCAAGGCATGCAGGGATCTCGGGCTTAAGACGGTTATGGTCTGCTCCGAGGCCGACCGGCAGGCAAGCTATGGCGAGCTTGCCGACACGTTCCTTTGTATCGGCCCGGCGAGTGCGGGCAAGAGCTACCTCAACGACGATGCCATCCTGCTGGCTGCCCGGATGACCGGTGCCGGAGCGGTGCATCCGGGCTATGGTTTTCTCTCCGAAAACGCGGCGTTCTCGGCGGCAGTGGAAGACGCTGGCATGGTCTTCATCGGCCCAACGTGGCAGTCCATTGCCACGATGGGTGACAAGATTGCCGCAAAGACTGCGATGATCGCGGCTGGCGTCCCTTGCGTCCCCGGACCCGATTCCGAGTTGCCCGACGACAAGGTCGCCGTCGAGAAGATCGCTGCGGAAATCGGCTACCCGGTGATCGTCAAGGCGGCCGGTGGTGGCGGTGGACGTGGCATGCGGGTGGTGACGGATGCCAGCGTGTTGCATGAATCCATATCAACGACCCGCGAAGAAGCGCGTCAGGCTTTCGGCACGCACTCGCTCTATATTGAAAAATTCCTGCAGCATCCCCGCCATGTCGAAATCCAGGTGCTTTGCGACGTGCATGGCAATGCGGTTTGGCTCGGCCACCGCGATTGTTCCATGCAGCGCCGCCATCAGAAGGTCGTCGAGGAAGCGCCCGCACCGAGCATTCCGGCAGAAATCATCGGTCCGGTTGCAGAGGCCTGCGTCACCGCCTGCCAGCAGATCGGCTATCGCGGCGTCGGCACTTTTGAGTTCCTCTATGAAGATGAGTGTTTCTATTTCATCGAGATGAATACCCGTTTGCAGGTCGAACATCCGGTTACGGAAATGACCAGCGGCGTTGACATTGTGCAGGCGCAGATCAAGGCTGCGCAGGGGATTCCTCTTGGTCTGACGCAAGCAGATGTGGCGACGAAAGGACATGCCTTCGAATGCCGTATCAACGCTGAAGACCCCGAAACATTTCTGGCCTCTGCAGGCACCATCATCAGCTTGCATCTGCCGTCCGGGCCCGGCATCCGGGTCGATACGCATGTGCATGCCGGATACAAGGTACCGCCCTATTACGACTCGCTGATTGGCAAGCTGATCGTGCATGCTCAAACCCGTGCCGAGGCTATCGTCACGATGCGGGCGGCACTGGAGGAAACGCAGATCGAGGGAATTTCCACCAACCTGCCCCTGTTGCGGGCATTGTTCACGGACGAAGACTTTGCTGCCGGTTGTACAGATATCCACTATCTCGAAAAATGGCTGAAGCGTCGGAGTGCGTCATGAGCGAAATCGATTTTAGCGATCCCGCAGTGCTCGCTGCGCTTTCCGCAGCTCTGACGCAGGCCGGTGTCGATGGCATAGAGATCGAACAGCCGCGCGGGAAATTGCGCATTGTCGTGGAGAAAAACGGCGGTGCTTCGGTGCTGATCAATGCTGCCAAGGGGGTGGGCAAAGACGTTGTCAGGGGTCAACTGGCGGGCGTTTTTACGAGCTACCAAACGCCATCTCGCTCTCTTTCGGGTAATGTTGCTACCGGGGAGATATTGGGCTTCATCCGCGTCGGCCCGATCCTGCTGCCGGTCAAGGTCGGTAAAGCCGGGACACTGACACGCGCTCTTGCGGAAAACAATTCGCTTGTCGGCTATGGCGATCCTCTCTTCGAAATCGAGAGTCATTCATGATCCCTGAATCTGAACTTCTCGTCAGTCAGCCGCTTGGAGCGCCTTCTGTGCAGGAGCGCCCGCAAATATCGCCGATTGGTGGCCGGGCCTTTCTGCTTGAAGCGCCCGGAAGATTCGATCTCGCCGCACAGCGTCGCATCTGGGCGCTGACGCATGAGGTTTCTACCTGGGACGATATTGTCGAGACCGTGCCGGGCATGACCAACCTCCTTGCCATATTCAAATCCGTACCCGAAAATCCAGATATGGTAATGACACGGCTCCGCGATACCTGGGAGCGTGCCGAAAGCATCGACATCGACGGCAAAACGATCGAGATCGCAGTGACTTACGGCGGCGAACACGCCACCGACCTTGCCGCACTCTGCACGCTTTCTGGACTGAGCGACAGAGAGATCGTTCGCATTCATCACGAGGGCACATACACAGTGTTCGCACTCGGAAGCGCGCCGGGCTTCGGTTATCTGCACGGACTTGATCCACGTATCCATATGCCGCGCAAGACCGTGCCATCGCTGAAAATGGCAAAGGGATGCGTCACCATTGGCGGCATGCAGACCGGCGTTGCGGTGCTGACCGGACCGAACGGCTGGAATTCGATTGGCTTTGCCGATCTGCCCATGTTTGATCCAAGTGCATCGGTGCCTGCAATCATGGCACCCGGCGATATCGTACGTTTCATCCCGGAAAGGATCGAGCTATGATCGAGATCATCGATAGCGGACCGCTGAACACGATTCAAGACCTTGGCCGAACCGGCTACCGCGACATCGGCGTGACCGTCAGCGGTGCGATGGACCCGCTGGCACTGAAGGTCGCAAACCTTATGGTCGGCAATCAAGCGGGTGATGCGGCAGTTGAGTTGCAGACATTTCCGTTTCGGATGCGTTTTGGCACAAAAACGGCCGTTGCCGTCACGGGCGGCGGCAGTGCTAAACTCGATGGTATTGCCATGCCGCCGTGGTGGATGAAAACTGCAGATGCAGGGCAGGTTCTAGAAATAACACCGGCTGTCGGCTCTGCCCGTGCCTATGTCGCTTTCGGCGGCGGGGTGGACGTTGCACCCGTCATGGGGTCTCGCAGCACGTCCTTGCGTGGCGCATTCGGCGGCATGGAGGGACGCTCCCTGAAGAGAGGTGATCTGCTCCCTCTCGGTAAAGCCTCAATCTCCGGACTTGCTGACGAAGGGTTCGGTGTCGTTCCACCGATGCTCGAAATGGAAACGCTTTTTCCTGTTCAAAACGATGGCACTTTGCTCATCAGGGCCTTGCCCGCTGGTGAACACGATTTGTTCGGGGTTGATGCGGAGCGGTTCTGGAACCAGAGCTGGAAGATTTCATCGCAAAGCGACCGCACCGGTTACAGGCTTTCCGGCGAGCCCATCCGGCCAGTGGCGGCGATTGAAATGCGCTCTCATGGCATTGTTGCCGGTGTCGTACAGGTGCCTCCCGCGGGTGAGCCGATCATCCAGATGAGCGATGCCAATACCGCTGGCGGCTATCCAAAGATTGCAGGTATCGTTGAGGCCGATCTGTGGCGGCTTGGTCAGGCGCGCAGTGGCAGTCGGTTGCGTTTCGTGCGCTCCAGCCATGCTCAGGCCCGCGCGCTGGACCAGGCAATTGCCACCTATCTCGAAGACATATCCAGCTCCGCGCAAATGGTTGGGCGTGCCTTGAAGGCTATTGCCGGACGCTGACCTTGGGGAGAGAGCCATGAAGATCGACCTAAATTCAGACATGGGCGAGGGCTTTGGTCCCTACAGCTTGTGTGACGACGAAGCGCTGATGAAAGTTGTTTCCTCGGCGAATATCGCCTGCGGTTTCCATGCCGGTGACCCTGATACGATGGCGCGTATGGTGCGGCTCGCGAAGGCCAGCGGCGTCGGCATCGGTGCCCATCCCGGCCTGCCTGACAGGCAGGGTTTTGGCCGACGGGACATACCCTTCTCCAACGACGAACTGCGCCAGCAAATGCTCTATCAACTGGGTGCGCTGATAGCGGTGGCAAAGGGTGAGCAGGTTCGGGTGGCGCATATCAGCTTCCATGCAGCGATGGGCAACATAGTCAACCGCGACCCTGTTCTTGCCGATTTGATGATGGATGCGATCCGCACCATCGATGCCAATCTGATCGTCTTTGCGATGCCGGGTAGCATCATCGCTGATGCAGCAACCCGAGCGGGATTAAAGTCGCTACTCCTTTTTCTTGCCGACCGCGCCTACACCGAGGACGGCAAGCTTGTGCCGCGCGGCCTGCCGGGTGCCGTTATCAAACAGGAAGATGCTTTGCGCGCCCGCGTTCGGCAGTTCCTGAAAAACGGTACTGTAACCACCATCGATGGCACCACGCTTGCCATGCCGGCCCGCTCCATTCTCGTCCACAGTGATACACCTGGCTCCCTCGATCTTGCGCGGATCGTTCGCAGCGAGATCGAAGCCACGGGCGCAGTACTCGCTCCGGCGTCCGAGATTGTCGCGTAGGTTTGCGTACCCACCCTTCTGTCCAACATTACCGAAAGCCAACTCCGATGCCAGCAATCGCCGATCGTCTCAAGAATGTCTCCATCTCCGCGTCCGCCGCGATGACCCAGAGGGCCCGCGACCTTGCCGAGCAGGGTATCAATGTCATTAGCCTTTCGGCCGGTGAGCCCGATTTCGCGACGCCATCGAATGCGGTCAACGCCGCACACGCCGCGGCGCTGGCCGGGGACACCAAATATCCTTCGATGGATGGCACTCCGGCCCTGAAGGCCGCGATCTCGCGCAAGTTCAAGCGTGACAACAATCTCGACTATGACCCGAGCCAGATCATCGTTTCAGGCGGCGGCAAGCAGGTGATCTTCAACGCGATGTTGGCGACCTGTAATCCGGGCGACGAAGTGGTGATCCCGACACCGTCGTGGATCAGTTACGCGGATATCGTCAAATTCGCCGGTGGTACTCCGGTGCCTGTCGCCTGCCCCCAACAGAATGGGTTCAAGCTGCGCGCCGAAGATCTCGAGGCAGCGATCACACCTCGCACCAAATGGCTTTTCCTCAATTTTCCGAACAATCCGACCGGCGCGGCATGCTCGCGTGAAGACATGAAGGCGATCGCCGAGGTCATGCTGCGTCACCCCCACGTCTGGATCATGACTGACGACATTTACGAACACCTGATCTACGACGACTTCGAATTCTGCACGATCGCGGAAGTCGAGCCGCGTCTTTATGACCGCGTTCTAACGATGAATGGTGCCTCGAAAGCCTATGCCATGACCGGTTGGCGTCTTGGCTTTTGCGGCGGCCCGAAGGATTTGATTTCAGCGATCAGCAATGTCAACGGCCAGAACGGTGGCGGCACTTCAACTGTGGTGCAGGCGGCGGCGGTCGCCGTGCTCGACGGGCCGCAGGATCTGCTAAAGGAACGCGCTTCGATCTATAAGCAGCGCCGCGACTTCGTGCTGTCCGAGCTGGCGAAGATTAACGGTCTGCGTTGCCATAAGCCGGATGGTGCCTTCTACATTTTCCCGAACATGTCGGGCCTTATCGGCAAAAGGTCGAAGGCCGGCCACAAGATCGAGACCGACACTGATTTTGTCATGGCTCTCGTCAACGAACATCACGTCGCGACAGTCCAGGGAGCAGCATATGGCATGAGCCCGTTCTTCCGAATTTCCTATGCCACCAGCATGGAAAAACTGACCGAGGCGTGCGCCCGTATCAGCCAGTTCTGCTCCGAACTACGCTAATATTGCTATTGGCCGCGCGGCGTCTTAAGTCTCGCGGTCAGCTCGATTAGAATGTCACGAACGGCTGCGGCAGGTTCCGACATTGAGACCCCATCGGCGACACACAGCGACAGCGTCTCGTCGATGCGGGGCGAGACCATGCGGCAGATCAGCGGCTCGCTGGATTCCGTCAGAATCCGGTCGGCAATAGCCCGCGGCATAATCGTTGCACCAAGCCCGGCACTGACGGCCCGCGTCAACGTCCGGACAATTTCCACTTCTCCAACCACCTTAAGGTTGACACGGCTGCGTGTGAATGCGGTATCGACCGCACGTCTGACGAAATTGTAGGCCGGTGGCATCAAAAGCGGCAGGCCATCCAGTGCGGTTACATTGACCGGCTTGTCGTCTGCCTCAATCGCGAAATTCGGATGAGCTACAAGAAAAAACTCTTCACTCAAGATCGGTTCGAACTTGACGCCCTTGATCGGCCCTGTTCCGTGGATCAGCGCCATTTCCAGCCGCCCTGTCATGATCATCTGGCTGTAGGTCTGGCCAACACTTTCGGTCAGATGCAAAAGAATGCCGGGATGACGCTTGCGGGTTTCCGCCAGCAGTTCCACCGAAAGTGTCGCCGCGCTGCTGAAGGGCACGAGGCCGACCGAGACACGACCGGCAAGCGAATTGCCCGCGGCCGAAGCGTCTGCCATCGCTTGGTCCATCTGCCGTAGCATGATCTGGGCGTGGCGATAAACGGCATGCCCGGCGTCGGTCATGCTGACACCCTGCTGGCTCCGCAGCAGAAGTTTCTGGCCGAAATGCTCTTCGAGTGCTGCGATCTGCTGGCTCAGAGCAGGCTGCGCGACGTGGAGAATATCAGCGGCGCGGGTGATGCTGCCGGTGTCAACGATGACGATAAAGGATTTAAGCCGTCTGATGTCCATCTCGTCGCATTCCAGTCCTATAATATTTTCGCCTATCATATAGGCTTGTTCCAGTTTTGCAAAGACAAGATCATTATATTTCAGTCGCTTAACTCTATTAAGAGCATCGCTGCTGTACAAAATGGCAGTCTCGACCGGGCGCATCTGCACACTTTTTCAACACCATAAGGCTTGCTTATTGCTCCAAAGATAATCGGTCTTATTCAGGGTTCAAAAGTTCCACTAATGTGCTTGAAACAGACGGGGGAAAAAGAATGTCATTTTCCGACTACAGGACCGCATTGGTCACCGGAGCGTCGTCCGGAATTGGGGCCGCCGTCGTCGAGCGGTTGCGCCGGGAGAACATCGAGGTTCATGCCCTGGCGCGTAGCGCGGGACCGTTGCAGGCGCTGGCGGCAAAAACGGGTTGCATTCCACATGCAATCGATGTCACCAACCGTGCTGCGCTCACAGAATTGACGAGTCGGATCGAGTTCGACATTCTCGTTAACAATGCTGGCGTCGATCGCCCAAAGAAGTTTCTTGAGGCTGAGGAAGGTGACATCGACCTTATCATCGACGTCAACCTGCGGGCTGTCCTGCATCTGTGCCGCATGGTCGTGCCGGGTATGGTGGCCCGTGACAATGGTCATGTGATCAATATTTCTTCCATTGCAGGTGCTTATAATTTCGGTGGAAATTCTTCTTATCACGCGACAAAGGCAGCGGTCAGCATGCTCTCCAACCAGTTGCGCGTGGATGCTTTCGGCAAGCGCGTACGGGTGACAGAGATTTGTCCGGGCCGCGTTGCAACCGATATTTTTGCACATGTACACGGCGATGATCCATCGATACGCGAACGTTTCATCGACGGTTTCGAGCTGCCCGAGGCATCCGACATCGCCGATGCGATAGCTTATGCTATCGGCGCGCCTGTTGCGGTGAACATTGGTCATATGGAAATTACTCCAACGCTTCAGGTCATGGGCGGCCTACAGACAGCGCGGCCGGAGAAGCCCCGAGCCAAACCCGCGGTGTTGAAGCCGTGAGCGGGTTCGACGTCTCAGCGATCCTGACCAATCCCGAGTTTATCTCGATGCTCATCCACGGCATCGAAATGACGTTCGTCATTGCCATCGGTTCCTGGCTGCTGGCAATGACGCTGGCAGTCCTGCTGCTCGCCTTGCGCTTTTCACCTGGTCGTTTCGGCAATGCATTCGTTGCTGGCTATGTGTCCTATCATCGCAACGTGCCGACACTCGTTCAACTGATGCTCTGGTATTTCGGAATCTTCACCCTAATGCCGGATTGGCTGACTTACTGGCTTGCAAGCCACAACGCCGAGATAATCTTTGCCGTCATCGGTCTCGGCCTCTGTCAAGCTGCCTATTTCAGCGAGGACCTGCGATCCGGTCTTCGTTCGGTCAGTTCCGGACAGATGGAAGCGGCAAGAGCGCTCGGCCATGGATATCTTTCGGCGATGCGTTTTGTGATGATGCCGCAGGGTATTCGAAATGCGCTACCGCCGCTGATCAATCACAGTGTCTCGCTGTTCAAGAACAGCAGTCTCGGCATCGTCATCGGCGCTTCTGAGCTGACACATGCGGTCAAGGAAATCGAAAATCTCAGTTTCCGTACCTTCGAGGTCTATCTGATCGGCACTGTCCTTTACCTGTTCTTCTCGCTTCTCATCATGGGGGCGGGTGCCTTCATCTCTATGCGCGCAGACCCAGCCCGGAGGGCGCGGGCATGATTAACGACATGATCACGATCTTCCATGATTACTGGCTGCTGCTGCTGATTGGCCAGTATCCCAACGGTCCGCTCGGCGGTCTTGCCAACACACTGATCCTCTCGGCGCTCAGCATCACACTGGCCTTTCCGATCAGCATTCTGATGGCGCTGGCTCGGCTTTCCAAATGGCGACTTCTACGCTGGCCAGTGACTGTGCTCGTCTATGTAACGCGCGGGGTGCCGTTGCTGATGCTGATCCTGTGGAGTTACTTCCTGGTTCCGTTGCTGACCGGCGCAGATGTGCCAAGCTTCATCACAATGCTGACCACGCTGGTCGTCTATCAGGGTGCCTTCCTGAGCGAAGTCGTGAGGGCAGGCATCGTCTCGCTGGGCCATGGCCAGATGGATGCTGCCAAGGCGCTCGGTCACAGCTATCTCGGGGCGATGCGCTTCATCATTCTTCCGCAGGCACTCTACAACATGATTCCGAGTATCCTTTCGACTTTCGTTTCGACCATAAAGGACACCACACTCGGCTATGTGATCAATGTCCCAGATCTCACATTCGCGGCAAGTCAGGTCAACAATCAACTGCTGACCCAACCCTTCCAGGTCTTCCTCATTCTGGCGATCATCTACTACGCGATTTGCTGGAGTATCACTTTCGTCGCCAATCGTCTTGAGCGTCAGATCACCCGCAGACGCGCTGGTCTCGGCGGAGGTCGCGCCATTGATGCGGTGACCGCGCCTGCCAAAATTGCATCGGAGCAGCTATGACAAGCCTAGCATTATCGCAGGATAATAACGCAATCCGGATATCCAAGGTGTCCAAACGATATGGCGATTATGAGGTGCTCAAAGAGATCGATGCGGACGTGGGGCGCGGTGAAGTAGTGGTCATCTGCGGTCCCTCAGGTTCTGGAAAGTCGACGCTGATTCGCACCATCAACCGTTTGGAAGAAATAAACAGCGGCTCGATCTCGTTTGATGGGCAAAATATTCATGCGCCGATGAAGACAAGCGAACTCAACCGGCTTCGCAGCCGTATTGGCTTCGTCTTCCAGAGCTTCAACCTGTTTCCACATTTGTCGGTAGTCGAAAACGTTTCGATGTCACCGATTCGCGTCAAAGGCGTAACGCCGAGTGTTGCCCACGACAAGGCGCTCCTCCTTCTTGACCGAGTTGGTCTTGTCGACAAGGCAAATGCCTATCCTGGCCAATTGTCCGGTGGGCAGCAGCAGCGCGTCGCCATTGCCCGTGCGCTTGCCATGGAGCCACCGGTGATGCTGTTCGATGAACCGACCAGTGCTCTGGACCCGGAGATGGTCGGCGAAGTGTTATCGGTGATGAAGAGCCTCGCCGCTGATGGCATGACGATGTTGTGCGTGACCCACGAAATGGGTTTTGCGCGCGATGTTGCCGACCGGATCTGGTTCATCGACGCTGGCCAGATTCTGGAAATGGCGACGCCAGAAGACTTCTTCAAAAGTCCAAAACATCCAAGGGCACAGCGTTTTCTCGCAGACCTGCGGCACTAGAACTAAAACAATAAACAAAGGAGAACAGCATGAACATGAAGTGCATTACACTCGGCTTTGCCCTCTCGGTAGCGGCCTTGTCCGCTCCGGCACATGCCGACCAGCTTAGCGATATTATGACCAATAAGACGCTGCGTTGCGCAACCTTTGCCGACGTGCCTCCATTTGCATCGCCAGATGCGAAGACCCGTGAAATGGCCGGTTTCGACGTCGATCTCTGCAAGGCGATCGCAGACAAGCTTGGCGTCAAGGCCGAAGTCAAACCGGTGTCCGTCGAAGCCCGCGTGCCGGAAGTCAAGCTCGGCCGCGTGGATATCACGGTCGCCAATCTTGCCTACACGCTCAGCCGCGCCGAGCAAATCCAGTTTAGCGATCCATACTATCTCGCCAAGGAAATGCTGATCGTTCCAGACGAGGATCCAGGCAAAACAAAAGCAGATTTTGCGGGCCAGCGCATTGCTTCGACCAAGGGCTCGACGTCCGAAATGTCGATCAAACTCAACAAGTCTGACCCGCTTACATTCCAAGACACCGCGTCTGCTTACCTAGCAGTGCAGCAGGGCAAGGCCCGCGGCATGGTCGCAAACACGATGACAACGACCAAGTTCGTCAACGAGTCGCAGACCAAGGGCAAGAAGATGCGGATGATCCAGGATCCTATGCTGTTTCAGCCAATCGGTATCGGCATGGCAAAGGATCAGCCAGCTCTGACTGCGAAGATTAATGAAGTGCTGCGCACGCTGGACACATCCGGCGAACTCGGCGAGATTTGGAACAAGTGGCTCGGTCCGGATACCGAATACAAGATCGTCCGGAACGATAAGGTTGTGCCGTTGAGCGAGTTGAAGTTTGAGCCGATCCCCTGATTGCTGTTAAGACTGACTGGGCTAGACGCGAGCGGGTGAAGGGGTGCGCTTTTTGCGCTTCCCTTTCAGCCTCCAAAGTCATCGGCGCTGCGGCTTTGACCTGGGGCGAATGACAATCAGGGTTCGCCCGTTCAGACCACTTCAACAGTGGCAGTTTTGAAATAGCGGTGTCTAAGGTCGTCTTCCTATCAATAGTGAGAGCGTCGCTCGCTTATAGAAAGCCGCCGTGGGAGATACATCAATTTCATGGAAAGCGGCGCGGGTGCATCATCTTCGTGGGGATAACCAATCTGTTCGAGCGTATGTAGCTGATTTTCGAGCACTACAAGCCTACCAATAACTGTCAGTTGCACTGACAATGGGGACTTTGTGTGAGAAACTGTAATCTCCTGATGGTGGCGGTTGGCTTTGTCTGCCTTTCGCTTTCCAGCGTCGCGCGAGCAGATAATGCAGCGACAGAACTCTTCCAATCGTATCTCGGCGGTGGCCGCATCGACAACACCGACGAGAAATTGCTGGGTCTGACCGTAAAGGCCACCAACAATGCGGACGCGCAGTTGGGCCTGGGGCTTGTGCGTTCTGCGCGTGCTTTTGAAAAGTTATCGCAATCGCTTTATCGCCATGGCTTTGGGTCGAAGTCAGACGGTTATGAACTGTTTTTTGGCCGTGGCATCAGCGAAGTTATAAGAAACCCCGATCCCGAGCCCATAACTTACGAACAGTTTCGTGGCATTCTCGCTTCATTCATTGCCGACCTTGATTCCGCCGACAAGGCGCTTGCCGCCGTGGGCGATAAGTCGGCAAAACTGAAGGTCGATCTTTCGGTGGCCCGTTTTGACTGGAACGGTGACGGAGTAATCGGACCGGAAGATCATTTAGGTCTGGCGATCGCCGAACTGGATGAGAACGGCAAAGCCAAGCCGTTCATTGTGGGATTTGACACTGCCGACGCCAAATGGATGCAGGGCTATTGCAATATCATGATGGCCGTCACCAAGGCATGGCTGTCGCATGATTTTTCCGAAAGCTGGAATAGTAGTTTCAGCGTCGTTTTCCCGAAGGCCGTTTCCACCATGGCGGATGCCAATGGCACAAGCGGTGAAGAAGTCACGATGTTCGGCGTCAACAAGGCGCAGGCCGACGATATCGCTGACTTCGTGACGCTCATTCACACAATTCGTTGGCCAGTTGTCGATAAGGCGATGTGGAGCGAAGTGCGCGAGCATCTGAAGAAGGTTATCTCGCTCAATCGAGAGACATGGGCCTTAATCGAACAGGAAACGGACGACGACCACGAATGGCTTCCAGGACCAATACAAAAAAGTGGTGTGCTCCCATCATTTGAGGTCACACCGCAGCGCATTCAGGCTTGGCTCTCCTTACTCTCGCAGTTTGAAGCCGCTCTCGACGGCAACATCCTCGTTCCGCATTGGCGTTTTGACAAGGGTATCAACCTTGCCAGAGTTTTCGACGATCCACGACCTTTCGATCTAATACTTTGGATAACCGGACCTGCCGCAGAACCTTATCTTCGGGACGGACCCACTATGAGCAACGGTCAATGGAGGCAGATCACCTCGATCTTTGAAGGAAACTTCGCTTCCTACGCCTTCTATTTCAACTAAGATTTGTCGACCATTTCAATCGCCTGTGAAATAGGCCATTTACTACCGTTCTAAAATTCTTGGTCATCGTGCGGTGGCGAGTAATTTCGCCACCAGTTCCTATCCCATATGTGGACGGCCCCCGGTTCGCAAGATATTTTGAGATGATTTGATCTAATCGCTTGCGTTCATATGTCCGGCCTGTTTTTGCGTTCGCACATGAACGCTGGCCAAGATGTTTCCGCAACACAGGTCCCAAACATCAAGGCGGCCTCGATGGGCCAATGGGATTCCCGGTGTATCCTGTGTCCCGGATCGATCGATCACACCATTTGCCATCATCTTGCAAGTTGTTGTATCAGCAACACGTGATGACAATCAGGATATCCTGGGCTCTCGCTCCCCAATCTTCATGTGGCGGATCCCTCCAAAGTCGGCCCAGATTGCGCGCTGTACGTATCTCCAGAGACTATGAGTTTCCAAGCTATGCGCGCCATCTTGTTGGCGACTGCGACAGCTGCCAGTTTAGGCGGCTTGCGCTTGACCAGTTCCACCAACCATCGAGAAGCCTTGCCAGATCGCCGCGCGTGATGAATGACAGCGGTTGCTCCATTCACCAGGATGGCTCGAAGAGCTTCATCGCCGGCTCGCGTGATACCACCGAGCAGCATCTTGCCGCCGGTCGAGGAAGGAAGCGTCCGTCGTGTTGCTGAACCATTTCCGGCGTATCATGGATGGCGTAGCTCGCCTGTTCATATGAGCCGGTGAGTTTCAGAATGTGCGTTGCCAACACGTCCCGAACATTATGAGGTCCGTGCGGCAGCAAGCCACTGATCGCTCTGCGACCCGTATACGGATTATAGATGCTATCGCGTTGGATGATGACACGCCAAGCTTCATAGAAGGTTGTCTGATTACAGGCCGCGTCAGCGCTCGATAGATCTTACCTTCAAAAGCTGTCCGGCAGGGCATCACAGCAACTTTAATACGGAGCAGTGGCCGCTCAAGAGTCACTAGGCCCCTGGGCGACAGCATATTTCCCGCTCAATCCATTGACGGACTCTTCAAAGAGCATCTGCGAATAATCGTTATGTGTTACGCCACGTTGGAGGTCCTCTTTCGTCAATTCATCCACGAAAGCACCATCCTTCATCACCAGCACGCGGTCGCACATGTGGGCGATCACGGAAAGATCGTGGCTGACGAGCACGTAGGTCAATGTTCGCTGATCCCTCAAGTCGCACAGAAGATTGAGAACTTCTGCCTGTACTGAAACATCAAGCGCGGACGTCGGCTCATCCAAAAGCAAAATCGCAGGTTCCAACATCAAAGCCCTGGCAATCGCGACACGCTGGCGCTGCCCTCCAGAAAGCTGATGTGGAAAGCGCTCTGAGAAGCTGGTTGGCAGGCCAACCTGCTCCAATGCACCGGCAACTCTGTCCCAGCCAGCGCCCTTCTTCATGGCGCGAATGGGTTCTGCCAAAACTCTTTCAATCCGGTGACGCGGATGAATGGAGCCGTAGGGGTCTTGGAAAACCATCTGTGCCAGCAGTAATTGTTCCTTGCTACGTTCCCGATCAACTGGCGTTCCCGCAAGGGAGATCGTTCCCTGCCAGTGACGGTCCAACCCCGCTAAAGAGCGAAGTACAGTGGATTTTCCGCAACCCGATTCTCCAACGATGCCCAATGTCTCGCCCTTCTTTACGGAGAAGGACACCGATTTAACAACTTGCTTGCGAGCTTTGCCCTGAGCAAAAGACACCGACAGGTCCTTGACCTCAATCATGACAGGCTCCCTGCTGCATTTATGGCTTGGCGATCCAGAACTTGTAAACGGGAAACAGGATGTTTGGGATCTGGCATGGCGGCAATCAGCCCACGCGTGTAGGGATGCTTTGCTTCTTCAATGCTGCTCAGCGTTTCGATAACCTGTCCCTGATACATGACGAGAATTTTTTCGCAAAAGGATGCGACCATACGGATGTCGTGGCTGATGAGCAGAAGTGCCGAATTATTTTCCCGCACCAGTTCGTCGAGAAGCCTTAAGACATCGCCTCTAACGCTGACATCCAACGCCGATGTTGGCTCATCGGCGATGACAAGACGCGGCTTGGCCAGCAGCATCATTGCAATCATGACCCGTTGACCCATACCACCGGAAATCTGGTGCGGGTACAGCTCCATAGTGCGTTCAACATCTGCGATACGGACTTTTCCGAGCATTTCAGCGGCAAGTTCAAAAGCGCGTTTCTTGCCAATCTTCTGGTGCAGAAGGGCAGCCTCTGCCACTTGTTTGCCGACCTTAAGTACGGGATTGAGGGAGTAACGCGGGTCCTGCATAATCAATGCCATACGGTTGCCACGAAGACCGCGCATCGCTTTTTCACTGCGGCTGAGGAGTGGCACCGCTTCGAAATCGAGCGTTGTGGCCTCTACTCGGGCAGAGGGCGGCAAAAGCCGCATGATTGCGCGCCCGAGCGTAGATTTACCGGAGCCAGATTCACCAACAATGCCGACCCGTTCTGCGCCGAGATCAAAGCTCACATTTCGCACGGCCGGAACTTCTGCCCGCCCGAAACGGACCGATAAATCCCTGACCTTGAGAATGGTTTGACTATCGGGCATGGCGTGGATCCAAAATATCGCGAAGCGTATCTCCAACAAGGTTGAACGCTAGGCTGGTGACGAGAATGGCGATGCCTGGCATAACGGCAACCCACCAGTTATCGAGCATAAATTTGCGTCCGTTGGAGATCATCGCACCCCACTCGGGTTCCGGTGGTTGTGCTCCCAAACCAAGGAAACCAAGCGCTGCCGCCGTTAGAATGACGCCCGCCATGCTGAGAGTTAGCCGCACGACAACAGAGGGAATGCACATCGGTGCGATGTAGAGCAGTAGTAATCTGGTCCCCGACGCCCCATAAAGTCTGGCAGCAGCCACATAATCCGTGTTGCGTACAATCAGTGTTTCCGCGCGAGCCAATCGCGCAATGGGCGGCCATCCCGTTAAAGAAATGGCGATAATGGCGGTGTTGAGGCCAGCGCCGAGGGACGCAGCGAAGGCGAGTGCGAGGATCAATGACGGAAAACTGAGGACGATGTCCGTTGCTCTCATCAAGAATGCATCGGTTCGCCCCCCCACAAAGCCTGCCACAATGCCAATCAAAAGGCCGATAGGGCCGACGATCAGCGAAACGGCGAGGACCGTCTGGATTGTAATGCGTGTACCATAGATCAGGCGAGAAAGAATATCGCGTCCGAACTCATCTGTTCCTGCCCAATGGGCGAGGCTCGGTGGTTGCAGAGCCTGCGACAGGTTTTGGCCGGTGGCACTGTAAGGCGCAATCCACGGGGCAAGAATGGCGACGATGACCAGCAAGAGCAGAACGGCAAAACCGAACATGCCCAGCGGTTCATCTGCCAGTTTTTTGAAAAAGCTCTTTAAGCTGCCAGTGGTCCGGCCAAGAGCACCCGATGCTTGGGGCCGTGCCGCCAGAATTTGACTAGTATTCATGTCGTGGCCTCTCTCGTGCGGGGATCGAAAACGAGATATGCTAGATCGGAAAGGAAATTCAGCATCATGAAGATCAAACCAATGATCAGCGTGCCTGCCAGAACGGCGTTCATGTCGCCGTTCATCAGGGCGTTGGTCATGTATTGACCGATGCCGGGCCATGAAAACACGATCTCGGTCACAACCGCACCTTCAAGCAAGCCGCCGTAGGAAATCGCCAAAACGGTTATGAGCTGCACGGCGATGTTCGGCAGAAGATGGCGCATGACAATACGCAGACTAGATGCTCCCTTGGCGCGTGCGGCTACCACGTAGTCCTGGTTCAATTGCTCCAGAGTGAAGCTGCGGGTCATGCGCGTGATGTAGGCCATAGCCGAGTAGGCAAGGATACACGCAGGCAGAATGATATGGTGAACGGCGTTCCAGAACACCTCCGTGTCGCCAGCCATGAGACTGTCGATCAAAAGTAGGCCGGTTTTAGGCTCGACGAGGCCTTCGAGGTAGACATCCACGCGTCCCGGACTGCCAGCCCATTGAAGGCCTGCATAAAAAATTACCAAACCTACGATGCCGAACCAGAAAACTGGAATGGAATGCCCGACGAGCGAGATGACCCGCGTAAATTTGTCGAACCAGCTATCGCGAAAGAAAGCTGCTGTCATACCTAGCGGAACACCTAGCAGCGTCGATATGACAACCGCCAAAGTTGCGAGTTCCAATGTTGCTGGGAACGCATTCTTGAGATCTTCAGTGACAGGGTTGCCCGTCAGGATCGCTGTACCGAGATCTCCTTGAAAAAGGGAGATCATGTACAACCAGAACTGATGATAGAGCGGTAGATCCAGACCCAGCCGCTCCCGCATTGCCTGATAGGCCGTGGGATCGGCCAGTTCACCAACGATCGCACCAACCGGATCGGTCGGCAAGATGCGACCGATCACGAAGGTGACGACAAGCAGAACGAACAGGCTCAAAAGCAGATGCCCGAGCCGTCTAGCAAGCTCTATGAGTGTAAACTCTTTCATGTGCGCAATGGCCTGATTATGGAGCGTCGGATTTCGTAACGCCTTCAATGCGGGTCAAAGACCATGGATGGCCGCTGTAACCCTTTAATCGGTTGCTCAAGACGATAGGCTCGAACCGTTCAAACATCGGCAAGACAGCAGGCTTGAGTTCGATGAACTTTTCTTGAATCTGTTTCACGAGCTCTATGCGTTTGGCGTCGTCTCTTTCGCTGTTTGCCTGCTCGCGTAGCGCATTCAGCTCAGGAATGTCCCAGGCAGAGCGCCAAACAAAGTTGCCAGCATTGTTGGCTTCTTTGGAGTTGTTGGGATTAGACGCAAAGTTATCCAGGGAACCCAGTGCAGTCGGCATGAACGAACCGGTTTGGGGGATAAGCAGATCGAAATTGCGCGCGCGGTGCGCGGCGACGATGTCGGCGCCGTTGCCCTGCTGGATATTGACCTTGATGCCGATCTCCGCAAGGTTGGCCTGAATGGCCGTGGCCATGTCCACCCTGGGCGTTTGCGAAATGGTTTTGAGTGTGACTGTGAAGCCATCTGGATATCCGGCGTCCGCCATAAGCTTCTTGGCTTTCTCGGGCTGGAAAGACCAGTCGGGGTTTGCTATCGCACCTGTCCAATCCTCTGGCACTGGGACGTTGCGGACGCGGCCGTAAGACCCCAGAATTGTCTCCGCTATGCCTTTGTAATCGATGCCGTAGGCAATTGCTTCACGCACCCCTGGCTTGGAAAAAGGCTCTGTGCCTGCATTCATCGCAAGAACGTAGTAGCCACCCGTCTTGACCTTATCGATGACAAAGCTGGCGTTGGTTTCGAACGTCCTGACATCCGCTGCGGTCAGGGCGCTCGCGATATCGATATCACCACGCTCGAGCATCAAACGGGCTGCCTGGCTTTCGGGAACGTGGCGCATGATGATACGACGCATGGTCGGTTTGCCGTCACGATAATCGTCATTTGCTTCGAGAAGAACGATATCATTGGGCGTCCAGCGACGAAGGACGTAAGGACCCGAGCCTGCGGTCTTGGTACGTAGCCACTCATTGCCATAATCGTTGTTGGTGACGTGCTTTTCGACTTCCACGCTGTCAACGACCGACGATACACCCATTGCGAGCCTATAGAGGAGCGCTTCAGGGATAACTTTGTCGGTCAGTTCGATCCGGAACGTCTTTTCGTCGGGAGCCGAAACAAGGCTTTCTATGTTGGCGGCGGTATAACCAGCCGTCTTGTAGTTGGTTGCTGCAGACTGATCGAGTTTCAAAAGCCGGACAATGGAAAACAGGACGTCCTTGGATGTTACCGGATTCCCCGAGGAGAATTTTGCTTCTTTCAGTTTGAAGGTGATGCCCTTGTCGTCAACCTGCCAGCTTTCCGCAAGTTGCGGTTTGATTTTGTTGCCGTCAGTTTGATCGGCAAAGACGAGCCGGTCGTAGGTGTTTGCCAATATTTCCTGTGTCTTCACTTCGGTGCCTTGCTGCGGGTCAAGTGAGAGCACTTGCGCCAGTGAGGTACCGATAACCAACTGATCGTTTGGGGTTGCTGCAACGGCCGCCGTGGAACTGGCAAGCGCGACTAAAAACGCTGCTGCAAAAACACGATTTGAACAAACTACATTCATGGGCTTCTCCTCCAAGATAAACCATTTCGGCACGGGACAAGTCGTACGATGATTGCGTTATTTCTGTGAGCTGTACCGTACATCTGGTATGATGTCTTAAGTTATTCGCCCCGTCTTCAAACCGAAGTGAACCTTAATATTGCTCGGTGCGCAAGTCGCGTTTGCATGTATTCGGCATCCGCTTTGCGCTTTGCGAGCCGTCAAACGTCGGCTTTCTGAAGAGATGATGCAATCAAAAGAAAATTCATGATCTCTTTATAAACCCAAGGTAACATTAGTTGGTTTCAAAATAATCTGCATTTTCAATGACAAGGCGGTATATCTTGAATGACCATCAACGCCGTGCATAAACCAGTGTTTGATTGCAGCAATAAGGCGGGACCTGCCTATGAGAGAAGTTCCCGATACTCAAAATTTTTGAACCTCGACAAGGGACAGAAGAGGTATTATCTCTTTAAGCCAACGAGGAGGAATGACATGTATGTTGGGACGCAGCTCGCTGCCCGCGATGATGATGATTATCGGATTTGGTCGCAGCTTGGAGTTAATAACATCTGCGCGGACCCAGACGGCCCATTGGACAGTTGGGGTCTCGACGATCTTAAACGTTTACGCGAAAAAGTAGAAAGCTTTGGGCTCACGCTGGATATGATCCAGCTTCCTTTGCCTTCAAGTCCGATCGAAACCGCCACATATCCAGATATCTTGCTGGCCGGTCCAGACCGTGATCGTCAGATCGATGCGATCTGCAAACTTATTGAAAACCTTTCCGAAGCGGGTATTCCCGCAGCCAAGTACAATCTCAACCTTATTGGAATTCCCCGCACCCCCGATGAGTTGGGAAGAGGTGGCTCCAAGAATGCATCCTTCCGATGGGACAAGACCGACCAGAACGCGGCGCCCGGCCAAGCTGGCGTTCTTTCGGAAGATGAAAACTGGGAACGGATCGACTATTTCCTCGAGCGGGTCGTGCCTGTCGCGGAAGCGAACCGCATTCGCCTAGCCTGCCATCCGCACGATCCCTACACGCCACCGGGTTATAAGGGCGTAACCCGGGTCTTGGGAACCGTGGATGGGCTGAAGAAATTCGTCACGATCCGAGAAAGCGCCTATCACGGACTGAACTTCTGCCAGGGAACGGTCGGTGAAATGCTCGATAATCCCCGTGAAGAGATCGATGACGTCATTCGCTGGTTCGGCAACCGGAACAAAATTTTTAATCTTCATTTCCGCAACATTCGCGGCAAGAAGCTGTCGTTCATGGAAACCTTTCCCGATGAAGGCGACATGGACATGGCCCGGTCGCTGAAGGTCTATCGTGAGGTGGGCTACAAATACATGATCATGCCGGACCACGTACCCACCATCTCCGGTCGTGATCCACAAGGTGTCGCCTTTGCCTATTGCTATGGTTATACAGCGGCCCTAGTTCAAGCGCTCGATGCCTACGGGGCTTAAATTGTGCTGAATCCCGCACATATCCCTTTGCGGGAAGAGGCCCCCGGAGCACTTAGTAAGGCGTGACCCGGGCGTGACGATCAACCTATAACCGGCCGCACCTGGCCTTCAGGAATGACGTAATGTTCTCACACAAACGTGCCGATTTTGGACCAGACTTTGTTTTTGGCGTTGCAATGGCTGCCCATCAGATTGAGGGCGGGCAGACAGACGGACGCGGCTCGTCGATCTGGGATACATTTTCTGCAACACCTGGAAATATCAAAAACGCGGATAACGGAACAATCGCCTGTAACCACTATAGTCGCTGGGCAGAAGATCTCGATCTAATCCGGGATGGCGGATTTGATGCCTATCGCTTCTCCTTTGCTTGGTCTCGTCTCATTCCCGAAGGAGCGGGTGCGCTCAACCGCGCCGGGTTCGATTTTTATGATCGTCTGATCGATGGCATGCTGGAACGCGGAATCAAGCCATTCGCCACGCTGTACCACTGGGATTTGCCCAGCGCATTGCAGGATCGTGGTGGATGGATGAACCGCGATACCGCCAAGGCTTTTGCCGACTATGCGGCCCAGGTCAGCCGCCATTTCGGCGACAGGCTGGAGAGTATCGCGACGTTCAATGAACCGTGGTGCATCACTGTTTTAAGCCATTTTCTAGGCATTCATGCGCCAGGCTATCGCGACGTGCGGGCGACCGCCAGAGCGATGCACCATGTTTTGCTCGCTCACGGCCTTGGCATCACCTCAATGCGTGAAGAGGGCATCAAGGACAAGCTAGGAATCGTCGTAAACATGGAGAAGGCCGAGCCCTTCAGCCAAAGCCCTCAAGACATCGAAGCAGCTGCTTTGGGAGACGACATTTTCAATCGCTTCTTCCTTGATGGTGCTGTGAAGGGGACCTACCCCGAACGTGTTACGAATATTCTTGAGCCCTATCTTCCTGCCAAGTGGCAAGACGACATGAGAGCAATGTGCCCGACAATCGATTGGATCGGCATAAATTATTACACGCGCTCGCTCTACAAACATGATGATAGCGTGCCGGTGTTCCCATTCACGCAGTCCCGTGGCGACCTCGAAAAGAGCAATGTGGGTTGGGAAGTTTACCCGCAGGCGCTCACCGAGTTTCTTGTGCGCGCCTCCAAGGATTATCCGGGTCTGCCGATCTATGTGACCGAAAACGGCATGTCGGAAACAAACGAGAGCAAACGTATTGCCTTCTTCGACAAGCATTTTGGCGCCATCCGCGATGCGCAGGCTCAAGGTGCAGACGTACGTGGCCATATAGCATGGACCCTGATCGACAATTTTGAATGGGCCGAAGGCTATGAGCCGAAATTCGGCATTGTAGCCATGGACCCCGCGACCTTGGATCGGTTGCCCAAGGAGAGTTACCACGCATTCCAGAACATGCTGAAGGACGGCCGCCAATAGAGACGAGACAGTCCAGCTTCGTCACAGCCCATCCGAAATACGGAGCAAAGCATGCGCGCGACAGGAACAGTGCATAACGCCTATGCGATTGGCACCGTCAATGGTCGTCTTTATGGGTCGTTCATTGAACATCTGGGTCGCGCCGTCTACACGGGCATCTATGAGCCCGGGCATCCGACCGAACATGGTAACGGCATCCGGCAGGACGTTATCGATCTGGTGCGCGAACTGGATGCACCAGTCACCCGTTATCCCGGCGGTAACTTCGTCGTCGGCGGAGCATTCGAAAAAATGGAGGAGTGATGCAAATGCAAAAAGTTACGCTGATAACTGCAGCCTGCCTGACTTTCGCAGGTGCTATGTCTACGACGACGACATTGTTCGCGAAAACAATGGTTTACGTGTCTGCCGCAACCGATGGTCAGATCAATACCTACAGCATGAACGAGGAAACAGGTGCCTTGACGCCAGAGGGGAATGTCGAAGCCGGTGCCTCTGTTATGCCAATGACCGTAAGTCCCGACGGCAAGCATCTTTACGCGGTTGTTCGTTCGCAGCCGTACCGTGTGCTTTCGTACGAAATCGACCCCAAAACGGGTGGCTTGACAGAAAAAGCTACGGCCGCGCTTCCCGACAGTATGCCCTATGTGTCGGTTGAAAAATTAGGTCGTCTTTTGTTCTTCACGTCCTATGGCGGCAACAAGATAGCATCCTTGCCGGTGGACGCTGATGGCCTCGTTAAGGACGGTGCCAAGCAAGTCATCCTGACAGGCCGAAATGCCCACTCGATCGTCAGTGACAAAACCGGAAAGTACGTGTTCGTTTCGAACCTCGGTTCCGATGTGGTCCTACAATTTATTTTTAATGCCAAAACTGGTTTGTTAGAGCCCAATTCTCCCGCGAGTGTCGCAACAGGGGCTGGGCAGGGTCCACGTCACATCATCGTTTCACCCGACAACAAGTCGGTCTACGTCATCACCGAACTCAGCGGTGAAGTCATCCACTACGCACTCGAAGCAAACGGGACACTCACAGAAAAAGACGTCGTGGCAATTCTCCCGCCGGATGCCGGTCTCGAAAAGGGCGTCGCGCCTCCGGTGCCGCCTGCATTCAATGCGCCGTCAAAACCAGTAACGGCGCCCGCCGCTGCCGCTGTCGTGCCAGCAAAGATCTGGGCTGCTGATATCGGTATCACGCCGGATGGACGGTTTCTCTATGCGTCGGAGCGCTCCACAAGCACGATTGCGATCTTCACCGTGTCTCTGAAGACCGGCGCACTGACGCGTGTGGGCTCCATCGAAACCGAAAAGCAGCCGCGTGGCTTTCGCATCGATCCGACAGGGCGGTTCCTGATCGCATCCGGTGAGAAGTCGGAACAGCTTTCCGTTTATGGCATTGACCAGAAAGACGGATCACTGAAAAACGTTGGGCGATACCGGGTTGGCAAGGGCGCAAATTGGGTCGAGATTGTTCGTTCTCCATAAAAACCGGCGACGGCGCGCAAACTCGAAAACCACCCTGTGCCGATTGAGCTAGTTTGCCCAATCCTCAAAGATATGTGCATTCTATATCCGGCTGAGGTGACGAGCAATATGCCGAGACCGCATCGCGAGGCAAGTTCGCCTCGGATAAAAAAGGGGATTGAAGATTTTCGCACGGTTGCTGAGGTGAAAGCGTGCTCCGAAACGACTACCTACATGCTCGACACAGTTTCGGCGCCAGGTGATTTGTCAATAGACGCGCACGACATCGCAGTGTCCGTCTGCCTAGTCCCATCAAGGCGTGTGACAGCCAGAATCATAACTAAAATATGAAAAATCTGCGCGCATAGCTTGTCCACTGGTGTCATTGGCCGCCATTCCGACGAATGCACCGGTGAAATTAGCATGTTCACCTTCTCCTCCTTCATCGGAAAGTGCGGAATGGTCCAGCAGCGGTCCGATCCGTATCCAGGCATCGTTTTTCCAATAAAAGAAGCGCGCCAGGGCTCCCCGGACTTCGATCCTCATTTTGACGGGCCCGGGCGGTACAGCAACAGCATCATCAAGAGCGAGTGTCGTTTTGCCTACAGGCCAGGCACCATTGCAATATAGGATATGAAGTGAACGTCCGAGGTTTTCGTCATGAGTTAGGCACAGATAATGGTAGGCAAAGCTGTTGTAGTAGGCAATCAGTCCTGCCATCTGGTGATAGCTCCGTGGATCAGCGTCAACTTCGGTTTCGGCATCGAAGTCAAAATGCGTCTGGCGCCGTGCGACAAGTGACTGCTCGTACCAAGAGCCGACAGATTCACGCCCGAACAGGCGCAAATAGCCTGGTCGCGCGGTTAGCGAAAACAGTCGGTTCGGATTGGGTGTCCGCAGCCATTGGAATGCGTCCGGAAGGCCGGTTTGCAGATCAAACGTATAACGTTCACTCTCGGACAAAGACTTCTGCTGTGTGTTGCTGGACATCGAAACCGTATCCTGCGGAGCGAAGGGTTCGCCTTGCAGCCGTAACCAGCCATCGTCGCCCCATATGCATTTCTGTATCGCGGTCTCGCGCCCCAGCACCGAACGGCCTATACCTGGAAGCGGTCGACTGCAAAGATGAACGAGATAGGTGTCGCCATCTGGCGTTTCCACCAGATCCCCATGACCCGCCCGCTGGAGGTTGGCATCGGGGTGGAACCGGCTGGTGACGACATGAGTGTCTGGGTGGAGCTCGTATGGACCCGCAATCTCACCTGAGCGCGCCATTGTCACGGCATGTCGCATACCGGTGCCGCCTTCGGCGACCAGAAGATGATACCGCCCATCACGCCTGTACAGGTGAGGGCCTTCTGCGAGACCATGTGGCGAGCCGGCGAAAATATTGCTGATCGGACCGATCAGTCGACCCTGCTCATGGTCGTACTCCTGCAGTAATATACCGCCGAACTTCGAGGGCCGGGCCCGGTAGTCCCAGGTGAGGTTCAACAGCCATTTGCGGCCATCTTCGTCATGGAACAGCGAGGGATCGAAGCCGGAGGAATTCAGATAGGTAGGCGTCGACCATGGACCGTCGATGGTTTCCGACGTTACCAGGTAATTATGGCAGTCCTTGAATGAACCACTCTTGCGCTTGACGTCTGTGTAGATCAACCAGAAGCGACCATCTGCGTGGGTGAGGCACGGCGCCCAGACGCCACAAGAATCCGGCGCCCCTCGGAGATCCAGTTGCTCGGCTCGGTCGAGCGGCCTTTTCACCAGTCGCCAGTCGCGAAGATCGGTTGAATGATAGATCTGGACGCCTGGATACCATTCGAATGTCGAGACGGCTATGTAGTAGTCGTTCCCAACCCGGCAAATCGAGGGATCCGGGTGGAAACCGGGCAAGATAGGGTTCTGGATCATAGTCTCACTCTAATCGCCATTGACGCATGTAGCGCCTGTTTAAAACCAGCTGACCTCTTTTCAGATCAGCCTTTCCATGTCTGCACAGGTTGAGCCCGGCGCCATTTTGCATTCTGGACGACGATCAGACGGTAGCGCCATTCATGTCCGCGGAGCCTGCGGTGAAACCGGCAGTCGCCTCTCGCTGTCTGGATCGAGCTACATAGCCGCGACTGCCATCCATCAGCGTGCGGGTGTAAGGATGCTGCACCGTATTTTCGAGCAATTGCTGCCTTGTGGCAATCTCGACGAAGCCGCCGCTTTGCATCACTGCAACCCGGTCGCACAGATGGGCAACGACTGCGAGGTCGTGGCTGACGAGGATATAGGTGAGGTTTTCACGCTCCCTCAGATCCTTGAGCAAGTTGAGGATTTCCGCCTGTATCGAGACGTCGAGCGCGGAAGTCGGCTCGTCGAGAAGTAGGATACTCGGTTCGAGGATCAATGCGCGGGCAATCGCGACGCGTTGACGTTGTCCTCCCGACAACTGGTGCGGATATCGGTAGCGGAAATTGAGCGGTAGGCCGACATCTGTCAGGACCTTTTCGATGCGGTCTTGACGTCGGTCCTTGCCGTGGATTTCCAGTGGCTCGAGCAAGGTGCGACCAATCGTGTGCCGCGGGTGGATCGAACCGAACGGATCCTGAAAAACCAGTTGCTGCTTGGCAAGCTGTCCGTGGGTTCGCTTTTGGGTGATCGTCTCTCCATCGATCTCTATGATACCCGTCCACTGTTTGTTGCGACCCGCGATCGCACCGAGCACGGTGGATTTTCCGCAGCCGCTCTCGCCAACCAGTCCGAAAGTCTCGCCTTTTGCGACCTCGAAAGAGACGTCCTTCACCACTTTGATGAGGGTGTCGCCGCTGCCATACGATACGGCGAGATGGTCAATTTTGATCATAGGCATATCAGTTCTCCAGCCAGGCAGGATCGCGACGCAGCACTTCCAGCCTGTCACGTGGACGGTCTAGGCTCGGCAAAGCGTTGAGAAGGCCACGGGTGTAAGGGTGTTTGGCCTGATTCAGATCGGCGGCGGCGATCGTTTCCACGATACGGCCCGCATACATGATGATCACCCTATCGCAGAAACTTCGGACCAGATTGAGGTCATGCGAGATGAAAATCAGACCTATGTTTCTTTCCGTTACGAGATCATCGAGGATCGATAGGACCTGCTGGCGAACCGTAACGTCCAGCGCCGAGGTCGGTTCGTCGGCGATGATCAGGGAAGGGGAGGCGATCAGCATCATGGAGATCATGATGCGCTGTCCCATGCCGCCAGAGACTTCGTGCGGGTAGAGATCAAAGACACGCTGCGGATCCCGGATATGAACACGTTCCAGCATGGAAAGCGTACGTTCGCGTGCTTCCTTCTTCGAGGCTCCCTCGTGCAGGATCACCGTTTCGGATATCTGCTCGCCGATGCTCATGACCGGATTGAGCGAATATTTCGGATCCTGAAGGATCATCGCGATGCGGCGACCGCGGATCGACAGCATCTCGTTTTCGGTGGCGCGAAGCAAGTCAATATCCTCAAACTGGAGGCGATCGGCATTGACCGAGGCATTCGGTGGTTGCAGTCGCATAATGGCGCGGCCTGTCGTGCTCTTGCCAGATCCGGATTCGCCAATAATGCCGATCTTCTCGCGACCGACCGTGAAGGAGACATCCTGGACAGCTCTGACGGCACCTGAAAGCGATGGAAATTCGACCGACATCTTCTCGACGGTCAGGATGGTATCTGTGGATTTATGCATTGCGGGGATCCATGATGTCACGCAGCCCGTCGCCGAGCAGATTGAAGGCGAGGCTAACAACGAGGATGGCAATCCCCGGAACAGTCGTCAGCCACCAGGCATCCAGCAGATACTGGCGACCGGAAGCGGCCATCGAGCCCCATTCGGGCAGCGGTGGCTGCGCGCCGAGACCCAGGAAGCCCAGCCCTGCGGCGGTAAGGATGATGCTCGACATATTAAGTGTTAAACGTACAATAACCGATGGCGCGCAGAGAGGCACGATATGACGCAGCAGGATGCGGGCCATGCTGGCGCCCTGCAATTCTGCCGCAACAACGAAGTCCGCATGGCGAAACGTCAGGGTCTCTGCGCGCGCAAGGCGGGCAATTGGCGGCCAGACCGTCAGAGCGATGGCGATCACCGCATTCTCAATGCCAGGACCAAGCGCTGCAGAGAATGCAAGTGCGAGAACGAGACTTGGGAAAGAGAGGAAGATGTCGGTAATGCGCATCAGCACGACATCCACCCAGCCACCGAGATAGCCAGCGGTCGCACCGATCGCGAAACCGATTGGCCCGACGATCACGGTCACGAGAATGGCGATGTAAAGCGTGGTACGACCGCCATAGACGAGCCGTGCGAAAACGTCGCGCCCAAATTCGTCAGTGCCGAACCAGTGCGCCGCCGACGGCGCCTGCAGTGCCTTCATGAAGTCCTGAGCGATAGGATCCTGAAGCGGCATTAAAGGTGCCAGAATTGCCAGGATGATCAGGAAGACAATAACGACGAACCCTGCCAGAGCAAGCGGATTGGCAACCAAGCTAAGCCACGCGATGTAGATGTTGTGTAGGCGGGCCTGACGCGAGGAACTAAATTCCTCATTGATTAGCCAGGTGTGGAGGTTTGAGAACGTACCTGATTTTGTCATGGTCTCACCGGGTCCTTGGATCGATAAAGCGGTAGGCGATGTCTGACAGGAAGTTGATAGCGATCGAAATCAGCCCGATCAAAAACACGCTTCCGAGGACAGCATTCATGTCAGCAAAAAACAGGGCGGAGGTCAGGTATTGTCCGAGCCCCGGCCATGCGAACACAGTCTCGATCAGCACGGTTCCGTCGAGCAAGCCGCAATAGGCGAGTGCGACGACGGTCAGAAGCTGCACACGGATGTTGCGGAAGGCGTGGCGCCAGATAATCGGTCGTTTGCCAAGACCCTTGGCGCGGGCCGTGAGGATATATTCCTGGTGAAGCTGTTCCAGCATGAAGCTGCGTGTCATGCGGCTGAGATAGGCCATCGCCGCGTAACCAAGGATCAGGGCCGGTGCAATGAGATGGTGCAGCGCGCTCCAGAACACATCCCAATGCCCTCCCAACAGGCTGTCGATAAGTACGGAATTCGTCCGCGCCTCGACAATCCCCTCGTTATAAACATAGATCCGGCCACCGGGCGGGATAACGCCAAGTTGCGCATAAAACAGCAGGATGACAATCGTGCCGAGCCAGAAGATGGGCGTCGAATATCCGAGCAGTCCCACGACGCGGGCAACATGGTCGACCCATGTTCCCTTGCGGACCGCAGCGATCACGCCGAGGGGGACGCCGAGGCCGGCGCCGATCAATGTCGCAAGGGTCGCCAGTTCCAGCGTGGCGGGAAACACCCGGGCGAGATCGTTAACCACGGGCTGCTTGGTAATATTCGACTGACCAAAGTCGAGCTGCACGGCATTGCCGAGATAGTTCGCGAACTGCACGTAGATCGGTCGGTCAAGGCCCATTTCCTTGTAGACGCGGTCATATGTCGCCTGGTCCGCCTGGTCGCCAATGGCAGCGATCACGGGATCGGCAGGCACCATGCGTCCAACGACGAAGGTGATGACGAGCAGACCGAGCAATGTCGTCAGGATCACGATCGCCGAGGTGGCGACTTTGCGCGCTGCCTTGAAAAGCGAATGGCTCGGAACTGGAGTAGATGTGGTCTGTGAAATACTCATTGCACTGTCCTTGGTTCGCAAATCATTCGCTTTTGGAAACGGTGTCCCAGCGTGTCAGCCATGTCGGATGTCCGACGTAACCTTTCACTTCTGTGCGGACGGCTTTGGGATCGGTACGTTGGAATGACGTGACGAGAGCTGGTGAGGCGCGCAGATAGGCTTCGTTAATCCGTACATAAAGTGCTTTGCGCTTTTCCGGATCGATCTCGTGGGCGGCCGCAATCACCATATCCTGTATGTCTTTTGGGACATCCCAGGCGGTGCGCCAGGCGACGAGCCCGGCGAGTTTCGCTGCATCGGAATTGTCGGCATTCGTGGCATAAGATTGAAGAACCGCATGCGGGTCGGGAAGACGATCGCCGGTGCGTGACGAAAACAGCTCGAATTGCCGTGACCTGAATTTGCCGATCTGGTCACCGATCTGCAGATCGAGTTTGATCCCAGCCTTGGCGGCATTATTCTGAAGCGATATTCCGACTTCCGATTCCGGCGTTCCGGGTTGAGCGAAATAGACTTTTGAAAAACCGTTGGGATAGCCCGCTTCCGTGAGCAGTTGTTTTGCCTTGTCGATGTCCAGTTTGTAGGGATTGTCAGCCATTGCACCCGGCAGGCCAGCCGGGATGATCGATTGCTGCTTGGTGCCGTAGTATTTCATGACGGTGCTGCTGAGCCCGTCATAATCGATGAGATAGCGAAAAGCCTCGCGAACCTTCGGGTTGGAAAGTATCTCGTCCTTTTGGTTCAGTGCCAGATAGTAAAAGCCAAATCCGGGTACCTTCTGGACCGACACTTTGCCGTCAGCTTCAAGCCCTGAAAGGTCCGTCGACGATAATCGCGTCGCGACGTCTACGTCACCCGCATCGATCTGAAGCCGCTGCGCTGAAGATTCAGGGATATGGCTCATGAACACCCGCCGCATGGCAGGCATACCTTTCCAGTAGTCCTTAAATGCATCGGCGATCAGAAGTTGATTGGAGCGCCATGTAGTCAGGGAATATGGGCCTGAGCCCGCGTCCTGGGTCTGGAGGTAGTTGCGCGCCCAGTCACCGTTTTTTTCCCTGCTTGCCAGATACACGCTGTCGACGATCGACGTAGAGAAGCTGGCCAGAGAATACAGAATGAGGTTGGGGTTCCAGACTTCCGGTGTCTGCAGCACTAGCGTTTGGTCATCCGTCGCACGGATCAAAGCATCGACATTTTTTGCCGAAAACCCCCATTGGCGAAGGTCGGTCGACGGTGCCAGCCCAAGTTTCACAAGCCGGTGCAAAGACCACTCAACATCTTTCGCAGTTAGCGGATTGCCGGAATGAAACCGCACCCCCTGCCGGATCTTGAAAGTGAATGTCTTCCCATCTTCAGACACCGTCCAGCTTTCCGCAAGCGACGGCTTTGGTACTGTAATATTGTCGGCCGGCAGCTCGATAAGCCGATCATAAAGATTGGCGACGACCTCAGCAGCCTCGAGCTGGTTGATCTCATGCGGATCAAGACCGCGCATCGTCGTCATCATGATGGCGATGACAAGTTGATCCGATGGGGTTTTTGCGAATGCAGGAATGCCGCAGGATGCGATCATCGCAGAGCTTACGATGGCAACAAAATTACGTTTCAACATGGTTTTCTCCCAAGGCTCCTCAACCTCGTTTCTAGAAATTTGTTATCGACAAGGACATCAAATCTGATATACCAGATCTCATATTAATCTCGTCACGTCAACGGATTTTGGGAAATGATCAATCGCTCGGACACACCCGCCGGTGGCGCGGGATTTGAAAAGATCGACGCCAGCTTCAATGTCACCGTACGGGACCACGTCCATCGGATGATGCGTGCAGCCATAATTTCCGGGCGTTTTGCAACCGGCGAAAAAGTCAACGAGCGAAGCCTCGCTGAACAGTTCGGAGTCAGTACTACGCCCATCAAGGAAGCCCTTCGGCAGCTGGAAACCGAAGGCTTGGTTGAAGCCCTGCCGCGGCGCGGCGTGGTCATACGGTTCGCAAGCAGTTGGGCAGAGGAAATGATCCTCGCGCGCGCTGCGCTGGAATCGATGATCGCCCATCTCGCTGCAAAGCGCATCGACAAGAAGGCGGGTGTCGAACTCGTTGCGACCGCCAATCTGATGCGCAAGGCAACGACGTCGGGCGACGCTGACAGTCTGATCGCGCTCAACGAGACCTTCCACGATCTTATCCATAGGAGTTCGCTGTGCGGCTATCTATCCAAGCTGATCGAACGCCAGCAATTTTATGATGCGAGCATCCGTCGCGTCATCCACCTTGATTCTTCGGAGCGCCAGAAGGCGCTCGAGGAGCATGTCACCATCGCCGACGCCATCGTCGCCGGGGATGCGGGCAGGGCGGAGCGCTCAATGCGCGACCATGTCGTGCGTTCGGGCCAAACTTACCTGTCCATCGTATTTGGAAATCAGAAGGATAGTGAGCGTGACTGACAAACTACAGGCTGTAAGAATGGCCCTTTCCGGGATCTCAGGCGTTCCCGTGACACCATACGCGAGCGACGGCTCGATTGATGTACAGAAGCTGGAATGGCTAATCAAAAGACTTGCCGCAGCTAAGGTCCACAACCTCATGGCGGCCGGCAATACCGGTGAGTTTTTTACGCTCACGATGGACGAGATCCGTCTTGTGCACAATACGACGATCAAGGCTGCCAACGGCAATGCTCTTGTCAGTGCGGCCGTCGGCAGGTCGCTGACCGATGCAAAGGCGCTGGCACGCGACGCCATCGCCGCAGGTGCCGACGCG
This sequence comes from Agrobacterium rosae, assembly GCF_002915175.1. Taxonomy (GTDB): domain Bacteria; phylum Pseudomonadota; class Alphaproteobacteria; order Rhizobiales; family Rhizobiaceae; genus Agrobacterium; species Agrobacterium rosae. The sequence goes on from NZ_NXEJ01000003.1 coordinate 273,988, forward strand.
ATCATGGGGCATCATCCCATGGATCCCTTTGCCGGACCGGCTTATCAGGCGGCCTATTTTCTAGAACTGGCGGAATTTTGCACGATTCCAGTTATTGCCTACGTGCGCAGCGACGGCTTCTCCGTAGATGATTTCCGCAAACTGGCGCTACACCCCAATATTGCCGGTATCAAATTCGCCTCGCCCAATCTTATGCTTTTGGCCGAAGTGATCCGCGCGACCCATGACGCACCGGCGATCTGGGTTTGCGGACTTGCCGAAGGTTGGGCACCGGCATTTTACGCTATGGGCGCACGCGGGTTCACCTCGGGGCTCGTCAACGTATTTCCCGAGCGTTCGCACGCTATCCATACGGCTCTCGAGTCAGGAGATTATGCGGCGGCGCGCGGCCTAATCGATGGAATTGCTCAGTTCGAAGCGTTGCGCACGAAATACAATAATGGTGCCAACGTCACCGTCGTCAAGGAGGCGCTCGGCATGCTTGGGACAGACGTCGGCCCTGTGCGCGTACCAGGCGTGGTCGAACTGAACGTCGCTGAGCGTGAGATCCTGCGCGAAGTCGTGGACCGCGTTCGCTCCAACGCAAACGGTGCTTGAGGGAGAATTTTTAGTGCATATCACTGGCATCAAGACCTACATGCAGCGCGTGGACGAGCGGCCGCGACTGCTTCTCAAGATCGAGACGAGCGAGGGCATCAGCGGCTGGGGCGAATGTTACAATCATGGCCCTGACTGGTCGCTGCCACCACTTCTCGACTACTTGTTTCACCAGATCGAAGGCGAAGATCCGCGCCGTGTCGAATATCTCGTCCTCAAGCTCAATCAACAATGCCGGTTTCCTCCCGGAGCTCTGGGCCTTGCCGCAATTTCCGCGATCGACCATGCGTTGTGGGACATTGCTGGCAAGGCTGCGGGTCTGCCGGTATACATGCTGTTGGGTGGCAGCGTCCGTGACCGCGTGCGCGTATACTGTGGCGTCTATACTGCGCCTGATGCAGAACACGCGCTCGATCAGACGCTGAAGCTCAACGAAGATTACGGTTACACGGCGTTCAAGCTCAGCCCGTATCGCCGTGATCTGCATACGGGCAGGTGGGGCGAATTGGTCAAGGAGACCGGCGACTGGTTTGGCAGAATACGCGAGATCACCCCCTCGCATTTCGAATTTGCCTTCGACGCGCATGCCAAGATCTTCGAACCTTACAAGGCCGTCCAGCTGGCTGCGGCGATCGCCCCGAACGACCCGCTTTTCTACGAGGAGCCTATTCGCCCTGAGCACATTCCAGCATGGCGAGAATTGAAGTCGAAGGTCAACGTGCCGCTCGCCACAGGTGAGTCTCTCTACAACCGCTTCGAATTCCTGTCGCTGCTGTCGGCGCAGGGTGCCGATATCATCCAACCAGACATCTGCGTTGTGGGAGGTGTCTGCGAAATGCGACGAATCGCAACGCTTGCTGAAGCGCATTATGTCACCGTCGCACCGCACAATCCGATGGGTCCGCTGGCGACCGCAGTCAATATCCATTTCTGCGCTGCCCAACCGAATTTTCAGATCCTGGAGTTCAAGCCGCATGTTCACGCGCCTTGGGCACTCGATCCTTACATGCCGGTAGATGGACACATGGAGTTACGGCCCGACCGTCCAGGGTGGGGGATCGAGATTGACGAAAAAGCTTTGCTGACGGACGACTACATCCATTGGCAACGCAAAATCACGAACAAACCGGATGGATCTACAGCCTATCCCTGAATGTGAAATTTGCGGTATGCCAACGTTGGTCGTTATCAAACAATCATGAGGTGCAAGCCTCATGATTGTTTGAAACCTCGCAGTGTGCGTGAGGAGCCGCCGTCACGCCCGTCCCGAAGGTACAATGCGAACGCCCAGATACCACCAATCGAATGGTATTGCGGCACGAATTCTCCACTCTAGGGTTGGTTCGGGTAAGAAGTTGGCCGTTCGATTTCGTATCCAGCAGCTTGTCAGTTCAGACATACCGTTCATTCGGTGCCCCCACGCACTGGATTTAAGCGGGAAATGGTTCCAAGGGTCTGACTCGATTAGCCATCCAACTCCTTGTTGACCCTTTCTCTCGATCAGACACTTCCTGCAAGCGAACCAGCTCGTATGCCTTGCAGATCTTTGCAGCCCTCTGAACGTGCAGCTCGCGGCTCTCATCGATGTCGAACGATTGGGCCACACCGGAGCGAAAATTCACATTCGCCGCTTTATCAGCCGCATATGCTCGATGATATGCCGGCCCGACCCCTCAACGTGTTGGGCAATGATTGCCGCTGCGCCATCGGCATCTTGGCTCTCGATGCTCTTAAGTAAGCCGCGATGCTCGTTTATCACGCTTGTCTGACGGCTCAGTGAGGTCGGGAACTGCCGGCTGATGGCGGAAAGGATTTCCCGGTGTCGCCACCATAAGTCGACCGCGTGGCGATTGTAGTGACGATCGTACATGACCTGATGGAATGCCATGTCTAGTTTTGAATGGGCATACGGATCGGCGAAATTCAAAATCTCCATCTGCGCCTGCAAATCTTCCAGGGCGTTGAGATCAGCCTTGGTTGCAAGGCCCACGAACCAACGCGTCAGGGCTGGCTCGATCAGAACCTCGATCTCAAAAATATCGCGTACGAAAGTTTCGTCTATCGCCCGCACACGCGCGCCGCGGTTTGGCATCATGACGACAAATCCCTCGCCACGAAGTTGCTGTAACGCCTCCCTTACGGGATTAGTCGAGGTTCCCATCCGTTCAGCAAGTTCGGAAACTTTTAGCCGTTCATTTGCGACGAACCGGCCCTGAATGATGTCGTCACGGATCCGCTCATAGATCGAGGCTTCGCCAAGATCTGCGTCCTCCGTTGACCGCTGTAGTTGGACAAGTGTGCTCATGGCAAGTTTCTAGCCGAAAACACAGGTGCATGCCAAGTGCGAAATATACCATTTCGCACATCGTTGTTGACAAATAATGTACGATCTGAAAGTTTCGAGACGTCCAGGCGGCTGATGTCTGCTGGACGTGTCTGAGGAGCGGGCACTTACCAAGTGGAGGGATTTACATGAGCTATCAGCGCATGCTGCATAGCCTCGTCGTATCGACGGGGTTATTGGGAGTGGTCGTTTTTGGTTGGTCAGGCGCAGCATTCGCGCAGAATTTCCAACAAGCGCCAAATCTGGATGAAAAAGTCAAAGCGGGCAAATTACCGTCGGTGAACGAGCGTCTTCCGGAGCACCCGTTTGTCGAGACAATGGTAGACGGCGTCGGAAAATATGGCGGAACGCTTCGCACCACGATCCTCGCCAATGGAGACCAGTACAATCTCACCCGCACGATCGCCAATGAGCTTCTGGTTCGTTGGGATCCGAAATGGAGCAAAGTCGAGCCGTCGCTCGCCGAAAAATTCACGGCTTCCGAAGATGCGACTACCTACACATTCACCCTGCGCAAGGGTTTGAAGTGGAGTGATGGTCAGCCATTCACTGTCGATGACATCCTGTTCTGGTATGAGGACGTTTTCATGAACCCGGCTTTGTCGCCGGCCAAAAACCCGACATTTACCGTCGCCGGTAAGCCGGTTAAGGTCCGCAAGGTCGATGAGCAGACGGTCGAGTTCAAGTTTGATGCCCCCTACGGCCTCTTCTTGCAGCAGCTTGCTTACGGCCAGGGCCACCTACCTGTAATCTATCCCAAGCATTATCTCAGCCAGTTTCACGAGAAGTACAACAAGGACGGCATCCCGGCGCTCCTGAAAGCCAACCCTGCGGCCGGTGACTGGGTGGCACTTTTCAATTCGAAGGTCTCGCTGACGTTCCAGCCGCCGTTCTGGCAGAACCTTGCCTTGCCGACGCTCAATCCCTGGATCCTGACAGTTCCCTACGCCGATGGTGAGCGTGTGGCTGCGACACGCAATCCATTTTATTGGAAGGTCGATACGTCAGGCAACCAGTTGCCCTACATCGACAACATTACCTGGGCCAAGCTCGATGACCCGCAGCTGATGGCACTGAAGATGACGTCTGGCGAATTCGACTTTGCATTCCGACACATCAACAATGCCACGTTCAAGTCGGTGCTGTTTGATGGCCAAGAGAGCGGCAAATATCGTTTTGTGGACGTGAAAGACCTCCCAGCCAACGATGCGGTCATTCTGCTTAACCTCAACTCCACCGACCCCGTGAAGAAGAAGGTGTTCCAGAACAAGGATTTCCGCGTAGCTTTAAGCCGTGCCATCAATCGTCAGGAGATCATTGATCTTGTCTATGTCGGGCAGGGTGCTCCTGCACAGGTGGCAGTGCAGCCTGAACATGAGTTGTTCAACGAGAAAGAAGCGACACAATACACCGAATACGATCCGGCAGCTGCCAATGCCGAACTTGACAAACTGATGCCGAAGAAAGACGGTGAGGGCTTCCGGCTAGACGAGACCGGCAAGCGCTTCACCATCAACTTCATGGTTGCCGACGTCTTCGGGCTTTCCTACCCGGACGTCATGCAGATGGTGCAGCAATACGCCAAGGACGTCGGTATCGACATTCAGATCCGCACCACCGATCGTGCTCGCCTCAACACCATGTGGAGCGCCAACGAGCAGGATGCCTATATCTGGAACTGCGTCGGTGGCCTTTCGGAAGTCTATACCGATCCGCGTTGCTACATGCCTTTCCAGAAAGCGGACATCTTCTTTGCGGTGCGCTGGGCCGAATGGTATGCCAACCATGAAGCCGGCGAGGAACCGCCTGAAAACGTCAAGGCACTGATGGCCGCCTACGACAAGGTCAACGCTGCCGTTACCGACGACGATCGCAAGGCGAAGATGGAGGAGTTCCTTAATCTGTCGGCGGACAACTTCCTCAACATCGGCATTTCGCGGCCTATGCCGAAATACATGATGGTGTCGAAGAACCTCAAGAATGTCGTTGATGGTATTCCGATCACCGGCAACCTTTGGCATCCAGCGCCGACCCTGTCGCAGTGGTATTTCGACAAGGCCAAATAAGGGCTTCTGCCAACGGCCGGAGACGCAGATGCCTCCGGCCACATCCCCCGCCAATCAATGGTCATTGTTATGCTTCGCTATATCGCCAAACGGCTGGTGTTTGCCATTCCGACACTCTTTGCCGTCTCGATCATCGCCTTTATCATCATCCAACTGCCGCCGGGCGACTACCTGACGACGCTTATGGCTGACTGGGCAAGTCAAGGCGGTGCCGTTGAAGCAGGTACGGTTGCGGCCATGCGTGAACGGTATGGTCTCGATCAGCCGATGTATTTCCAATATTACAAATGGATGGCCGGTATCCTGTTGCGCGGAGACTTCGGAATATCATTCGAACTCGGCAAACCTGTCACCGAGTTGATCTGGAGCCGTCTCGGCTTTTCATTGATGCTCTCGCTACTGACGCTTTGCTTTGTGTGGGCAGTCGCGATTCCGATCGGTATCATGTCGGCGGTGCGGCAATATTCCATCACTGATTATTTTGCGACATTTCTAGCCTTCTTCTTCCTGGCCGTCCCCGATTTTCTGGTGGCGTTGGGCGCGATGTATGTGATGTCGGTATGGTTCGGTCAGAGCGTCGGCGGACTGTTTTCCCCGGAATATGTGGATGCTGGCTGGAGTTTTGGCAAGTTCTTCGATCTAGCAAACCATGTCTGGCTGCCGGTGATCGTCATCGGCTTGGGGTCCCTCGCGGCACTGGTACGCATCATGCGCGCCAATCTCCTCGACGAGCTTTCCAAGCCCTATGTCACCACCGCCCGCGCAAAGGGTATGTCCGAATTTGAACTGTTGCTACGTTATCCAGTGCGCCTCGCGCTCAACCCGCTCATCTCGACGCTCGGATGGATACTACCCGCCGTCATCTCGGGGGAAATCATCGTCTCGGTGGTGATGAGCCTACCCACGACCGGACCGCTACTTTTGCGTGCCCTTCTGGCGCAGGACATGTACCTGGCCGGTTCGTTGATCCTCCTGATTTCTGTCCTCACCATCATCGGCACGCTAATCTCCGACATCCTGCTTGCCATGACCGATCCGCGGATAAGACTGACATGACCGATATTTCCCAGCTTCCTCCCGACACCGTCACCACCCTTGACCTGCGCGGCAAGGACATTGCCGTTGCGGGCCAATGGCGCCTGTTCTGGCTCAAATTCAAGAAGCACAAGATCGCGCTTGTCAGTCTCGTCGTTATCTGCCTGATGTACCTGGTTGCAGCCTTTGCCGATTTCATCGCACCGCTTGACCCGAACGCGACCAATGCCCGTTTCACCTACGCGCCACCTCAAGGGTTGTCGTTGTTTCATGAGGGCTCGTTTATGCCCCATGTGGACCAGTTGAAGATGACGCTGAATAAGGAGAGCATGCGTCGCGAGTTCGAAGCTGATACGGCAAAGCCTGTCGCCGTTGGTTTCTTTGTGCCTTCACCGACTTACAATATGCTTGGCTTCATACCAATCGAGACAAAACTGTTTGGGCTCGTTAATCCCAAGCCGGGCGACAGTCTTTATATCATGGGTGCCGATCGTCTCGGACGCGATATCTTCTCCCGCGTGGTTTACGGTGCTCGCATTTCTCTGTCCATCGGCCTGGTGGGGGTAGCCATGAGCCTTGTTCTGGGTGTCACCATCGGCGGTATTTCAGGCTTTTTCGGCGGCTGGGTTGATATGGCGGTCCAGCGCGTCATCGAGTTGTTACGATCGATTCCGACCATCCCGTTGTGGATGGGGCTGGCCGCCGCAATCCCGGTCGGCTGGCCACCACTGCGCACCTATTTCGTGATCACTTTGATCGTTTCATTGCTCGGTTGGACCAATCTGGCTCGTGAGGTCCGCGGCAAATTCCTGTCGCTTCGCGACGAGGACTTCGTCACAGCTGCCCGCCTCGACGGGATGAGTGAGATCGGGATAATCTTCCACCATCTGGTGCCGTCCTTCATGAGCCACATCATCGCTACCGTGACACTCGCCATCCCGACGATGATCCTTGCCGAGACGGCGCTGTCGTTCCTTGGAGTCGGGTTGCAGCCACCGATCATCTCGTGGGGTGTGCTTCTGCAGGAAGCGCAGAATATCCGCGCGGTAGCGCAGGCACCGTGGCTTTTGTTCACACCCGCGGCAGCAATCGTCATCGCTGTGCTTTCCCTCAATTTCCTCGGGGACGGACTGCGTGACGCCGCCGATCCTTACGAGATGGTGTAATGACTATGACCAACGACACCATCCTCAAGGTCGAAGACCTGAAAACCTACTTCAAAACCCGCACCGGCATCTTCAAGGCTGTCGATGGCGTGTCGTTTGAACTGAAGCGCGGCAAAACGCTGTGTGTCGTCGGCGAAAGCGGCTCCGGCAAATCCGTCACCGCCCGATCGATCCTGCAGATCGTTGATAGACCGGGGCAAATCGAAGGTGGCTCAATCCTGCTGGCGAGACAGGACGGCAGCCAGGTTGACCTCGCTAAACTCAATCCGCGCGGCGAAGACATCCGCAGTGTCCGCGGACGCGAGATCGCGATGATCTTTCAAGAGCCGATGAGTTCACTGTCTCCTGTCCACCGGATCGGCGAGCAGATCGGCGAGGCGTTACGCATCCATTTCGGCACGCCCAAGGCGGAGCGCCGCGAACGGGTTATGGAACTACTCAATCAAGTGGAAATTCCACGTCCTGAAACCGCTATAGATCGCTATACATTCGAGTTTTCAGGTGGCATGCGCCAGCGTGTGATGATCGCTATGGCTCTGGCTTGCAATCCGCAGGTTCTGATCGCCGACGAGCCCACAACGGCTCTCGATGTCACTACGCAAGCAGAAATTCTGGATCTGATCAAGCGCCTTCAAGAAAAACATGGCATGGCCGTGCTGTTTATCACCCATGACATGGGTGTTGTCGCCGAGATCGCCGACGAGGTCCTCGTCATGTACCGTGGCAAGGTCATGGAACACGGCAGTGTCGAGGACGTGTTTCATGCGCCCAAAGATGACTATACCAAACGCTTGATAAGTTCGGTGGTCCGACTGGAACGCAAAGCCGATATCAGGCTGACGCGTGCAGACATTGCCGCCGATGCGACACCGCTGCTTGAGGTTCGCAACATGTCCTTGACGTTTCCGTCGGGACTAAAGGCGGTCGATGATGTTTCGTTGATTGTGAGACCCGGTGAAACATTGGGTATCGTTGGTGAGAGCGGGTCCGGCAAGACAACGATGGGTCGTTGCCTTCTAAGGATCTACGATGCGCAAGCAGGTGAAATAAACTACCGTCGCGCCGATGGAAGCAATATTAATTTACGCACCGCAGACAAGCCGCAGTTGAAGGAGCTTCGTCGCGAGGTGCGAATGATCTTTCAGGACCCGGTCGGTTCGCTCAGCCCCCGCAAGACCGTCGGGCAGATCATCGCCGAACCGCTCAAACTCGCCGGGATGCGAGGGGCCGAACGAGATGACCGGGTCGCAGAATTGATGGAGCAGGTAGGTCTGGAGCCGGCGTGGCGCGAACGGTATCCGCACGCTTTTTCCGGCGGTCAGCGGCAGCGCATTGGCATCGCTCGCGCCATTGCAGTCAAGCCGCGGCTGATCGTAGCGGATGAGGCGACCTCGGCACTGGACGTTTCTTTGCGATCGCAAATCCTCGATCTGATGATGAAGCTTCAGGACGAGCTTGGTCTCTCCTATGTCTTCATTTCCCACGATATGTCAGTCATCCGATATATGTGCGATCGCGTCGCGGTCATGTATCGCGGACGAATCGTAGAGGCCGGCGATACCGACCAGGTCGTCAATCGGCCAAACCACGATTACACCCGGGCACTGCTCTCCGCCATTCCCCATCCAGACCCACGCGACCGGCGCATTCACAACCGTTTTCGCTACGTCGCGCCTAATGTTTCAGTAAACGGATAAGTCCATGAAAATCACCGATGTAAAAGTTGTTGTCTGCTCGCCCGGCCGTAATTTCGTGACGGTCAAAATCTTCACCGACGAGGGTTTGACGGGCGTCGGTGATGCCACTTTGAATGGTCGCGAGAAGGCTGTGGTCGCCTATCTTGAAGATCACTTAGCCCCTCTCTTGATCGGAAGGGACCCAGCCCGGATCGAGGATATCTGGCAGTATTTTTACAAGGGCGCTTATTGGCGCCGTGGCCCGGTGACTATGGCTGCGATCGCCGGGATCGATACGGCGCTTTGGGATATCAAAGCCAAGGCCGCAAATATGCCTCTCTACCAGTTGCTAGGGGGAGCAAGCCGGGAAAAGGTGCTGTGCTATACGCATGCGCAGGGAACGACAATTGCCGAGGCCGTTGACGCTGTGGGCCGGCGGATCGATGAAGGCTACAAGGCTATCCGCGTGCAGGTCGGCATCCCGGGCCTTCCGGACGTCTATGGTACAGGTGCCAAGACGGTGACCAACAACGCTGTTGATGATGCCGTCCCACACGAAGAGGTATGGTCGACCTCCAAATATATGCGCCATATCCCGAAACTCTTCGAAGCGGTGCGCGAAGCGCACGGCTGGGATATCGAGCTTCTACACGACGCGCACCACCGGCTGACACCGATCGAGGCCGCTCGCGTGGGCAAGGATTTGGAATTTGCACGGCTGTTTTGGTTGGAGGATACGGTCGCAGCGGAACACCAGGAGGGATTTCGTCTGATCCGCAAGCACACGACGACGCCGCTTGCCGTCGGCGAAGTGTTTAACACCATCTGGGATGCACGCCTTTTGATGGAAGAGCAATTGATCGACTATATCCGAACCACCTGCGTACATGCCGGCGGCATCACGGCGCTGCGGCGGATCATGGATTTTGCCAGCGTGTACAATGTGCGCACTGCCTGCCATGGAGCAATGGACATGTCGCCGATTTGCCTCGGTGCCAATTTGCATCTCGATCTATGGGTGCCGAATTTCGGCATCCAGGAATATTCCGGCTATTTGCCGAAGATTCTTGAGGTTTTCCCGGGCGCATGGAGCTTGAAGGACGGTTACCTTCATCCGGGCGACGCGATCGGCCATGGCGTCGATATCGATGAGAAGCTTGCCGAGAAATACCCCTACCAGCGCGCCTATCTGCCGGTAAACCGTCTTGAGGACGGTACTCTTTGGCATTGGTAGGCAAGAAAGTTTGGAGGAGATGAAATGAAGATTTCAGGAATCAAGACCTATGCCGTCAAGGTCGGCATCCGCAATCAACTGCTGGTCAAAGTGGAAACCGACGAAGGTGTTTTTGGCTGGGGCGAGAGCGGTCTGTCCGGTCGTGAGAAAGCTGTCGTCGGAGCGCTTGAACATTACGCTGAATTTCTGACGGGACGCGACCCGTTTCAAATCGGCGCGCTTTGGCAAGAAATGTATCGAAGCCAGTATTTCGAAGGCGGACGCGTGCTGCAGGCGGCGATTTCGGCAATCGACATCGCCCTGTATGACATCAAAGGCAAGGCGCTGGGTGTGCCGGTTTACGACCTGCTCGGTGGTAAGCAACGCGACCGGATTTCCACCTTTGCTACAACATTCGCCCCCCCTGGTCCTGAGATGATCGACCAGGCAAAAATGCTTGTTGAGCATGGTTGGACCGCCATGCGGCTTTCGCCTTCAGGGCATGAAGAAAAGGAAATCTACGAACCACGCGAGCATATCGCGACAACGGCAAAGTGGTTGGTCAAAGCTCGAGAGGAGCTCGGTGGAGATGTTGTGCTGGGTATTGACTACCATCATCGGCTGACGGTCGCGGAAGCGGCAAGTTTCTGTCAGAAAATGCCGTCAGGCACGCTCGATTTTCTAGAAGAACCCATTCGTGACGAGTCGCCTGGAGCCTATGAGGCACTACGACGGATGACCGACGTCCCCTTTGCCATCGGGGAAGAGTTTGCGTCTAAATGGCAGTTCCAGCCTTACATTGAGCGTGACATCCACCAATTTAACCGACTGGATGTGTGCAATGTTGGCGGCCTGACAGAGTCAATGAAGGTCGCGGCGTGGAGTGAAACCCATTACGTGGACATGATGCCGCATAATCCACTTGGCCCAGTCTGTACTGCAGCGACACTCCATTTTTGTGCCGCGGTGCCAAATTTCTCGTGGCTGGAAACCCGTAACAGTCCGGCGGAAACTCATCTTGGCTTCGATAACTCCGACTTCTTCCCAATACAGCCACGGCTCGAAGGTTCGTCTTATCCGGTCTCGGATGTGCCGGGCCTCGGGGTGGAGGTCAATGAAGAGCTACTGGCAAAACAAAGTTTTGAATTCTGGGAGGCACCGCATTTGAAGCGGCGAGATGGCTCTGTCACGAATTGGTGAGCTTCGTCACGTGCAATATTTTCGATGATCGTGTCCTATTGCGTGTTGTAGCTTCGGCGTTCGCCGTGCCTTCCGGACAGAGCCGGGAATGGGTCCGCTTGCCGCTGGCAGGCTGATGATCGGATCATCGCTCATTTGTCCGATGGTTTCCCGTGTCATGAAGCGGGACCGCTGGACTGCCCACTGTTTGGGGTGGAGGGAGGGGATCGGCCCGAGAGGATCTCGCAAGAGGAGGGCAGGGTCCGCACACAGAGCCGGGTTGTCATGATGCAAACCTCGAGCGGGCGAACGCGGCAGCCGGACAGGTTGCCTGAACTCGGTTCACTGCACTGCTGGATAACGTCGATCTGAATGCGCTTCATCGTGCATTCAGACGACAAAAGCGGCAGGCAAGCGCAGGCGTCGATGGGATGACTGTGGCGAAGTACGAAGAGAGGTTGGAGCAAAATCTTCACGATCTCAGCGATCGGGTCCACACGGGTCGCTACCGGCCAGAGGCGGTGCGACGTGGTTACATTCCAAAAGCCGATGGCGGAAAACGGCCACTTGGAGTGCCGACTCTGGAGGATAAGATCGTCCAGTGCGCGGTCGCTGAAGTGCTTAGTGCCGTCTATGAGGCCGATTTTTGCGGGTTCTCCTATGACTTCAGGCCAGGGCGCAACTCGCACATGGCACTGGATGCATTGCATACAGCGACCATGAGCCAGCGCGTGAACTTCTGGGTGCTCTATGCCAACATCCGCAGCTTCTTTGACTCGGTTGACCACGAGTGGCTGTTGCAGATGGTGGTGTACAGGATAGCCGATCCCCGTATCCTCCAGCTTATCAAGCTGTTGCTGCGGGCGGGAATTCTTCAGAGCGGCGAGACATATGAGACTGACAAGGGTGACTCGCAAGGAGCTGGCATTAGTCCGCTGCTCGCCAATATCTTTCTGCACTACATCCTCGATCTGTGGGTTCATCAATGGCGTCGACGCTATCGGAATGGACAATTGGCCGATCCTCTGTTTCGGTCACGGTCTCAATGGCTGCATCAAGCATAGTATTGACCAGCTCCGCATCTGGGTGCGTTCTAATCGACCAACTGATGACCATGCCGTCGAAGCAATCGATGATAGGCGAAAGGTAGACAATTGCCCGCTTCTGATCACATGTTCCCAATAGCGGTCGGACCGGTTGCGGCTCCCTTCCCGACATTCCAAGTGGGCCAGGTGCTTGATCCGGCGCGCTTATCTGTCAGTTCGCATTTGAAGTAATGTCCGGTCAACGGTTCGTATCCGTTCAAGGCCAAGCATGGCAAGACGACGCTTAAAGAGCCGTTTCAATTGCCCTTTGTAAGCGATGTCATTATGCAGGCTCTAAGGTACAGCTTTTTTTCGAAGCTCTGCAACCAGAGCCTCTTGCCGTGCTTGCAGGCTGCGCAGATCCTCGACGTCGGTTGAGGTTCCCAGCCACTCGATAATGTCGCCATTCTCGTCGCGAACAGGAGTGGCGCGCGTATGAAACCAGCGGTACTCATCAGTGCTAGCTTGTCGAATACGGTACTCAACCTCGAATCCACCCGTCTCAGCAGCTTTTGACCAGTTCATAAGTGCAGTATCGCGGTCCTCCGGATGAACGGGATCCAGCCAGCCCATACCATGGCTCTCCTTTTCCGCCTGACCGGTGTATACCGTCCACTGTGGGCCAGACCATGTAAGATCTCCACCGTCGCCAGCGCGCCATACCAACTGCGGAATACCCTCCAAGAGCGCACGTTGACGGATCTCAGCTCGTGCCAGTTCCTGTTCCACGTGTTTGATTTCAGTAATATCGTGGACGATGCCACCAATGTGGACAACGTCACCTCGATTGTCTTTGATAGGAAAATCGGTATTCCTCAGCCATCGAACTTCTCCGTCTTCAGGTCGACGTATGCGATATTCAAACGTGACCCATTCGCCGTTTCGAACCCGCTGCAAGTTTCCTGCGACGGCATCGCGGTCTTCTTCCAAGATCAGTTCAAGCCAGCCGACCATATTGTCACCACGGAGCGCTGCTTCCCGGTCAAGTCCGTAAATATCCTCAAATGCAGGGGTGAGGTAGGACCACTGAAACGTTTTTGCATCGCGAATCCAGAGTATGTCCTGGGACGCTTCACCAAATTGACGGAACCGGTCTTCGGACTCTCTCAAGGCAGCTTCTATTCGCGCTCGCTCCGAAACGTCAACAAATGTTACCACGGTGCCATCGATGCGGTCTTCCACTGTTCTGTATGGCCGCAGCCGCATCGAAAATTCTCGGCCGTGGCGACTTGTGACCTCACGCTCAATAGGGATCAGGTCCTTGAGAACCGTGCGTGCGTCCTTATCGATTGCGTCATAATCGAGCTGGTGCGTAAAGTCTGTAATGGCACGACCAATGTCATGCCGTGTGACGTTAAAAAGCTCTGCAACAGGTGCTGTAAACATTCGGATGCGGAGGTCTGGGTCGAGAAACAGAGTGCCTATCTCGGTCGCTGCAGAAAGATTTTGCAGGTCACTGTGGGCCGCCGAAATGCTGTCGAGCTTGCTCTTCAACTCGGCATTGACCGTGTGCAGTTCCTCGTTGATGGATTGGAGTTCTTCCTTGGACGTTTCAAGTTCCTCGGCCGTCGAACGATATTCCTCGTTCATTGACTGGAGCTCTTCGTTTGCTGCGCGGAGTTCCTGAACCAAAGACTCATGGCCGTTGCGGCTCATCATTAGTGCCTCTTGCGAGGCCTTTAATTCGGCATAGACGCGCCGCACTTCTCCTGGTCTGGTGTCAGACGCGTTCTCAAGTTCATCGTTGTCGACAACGATCCCGCCATCCATAAAAAATACGAGGACCTGAGACACCCTACCTTCGCTCGGGAGCGGTGTAACTTGCAAAGAAACCCGCCGCTTTCCTTGATCGAAACTGACCACGGTTGGAAGCGTGACGCTGGGCTGGCCCATCTCGAGAGCTCGAGCAAGCGCAATTCCGAGATCGAGACGCAATTCGGGTCTCACAACAGACGTCAAGGACTTCGAGACGGGCCCCGCGGAGTGAAGAATGAAACGACCTGCCGTTGGCGACAGATGCAAAATGTTTTGAGCGTCGTCAACGAGTGCGCTGGCTGGTGCGTGTTGTTCCAATGCCGCGACATGGACGGCCGCCGGGATAGACGCCCGCTCAGCAACGACTGAGGTGGGTCGAACGTAATTTGGGGGTTGTTCCGGGGCGGCAAACTGCGGAAGAATTGGTAGTAGATGACCATTCTGTGGGCGAGAAGCGTAGATTCTAGCCTGCCTGTCGACACTCGCAAAGAGGTCCGCGGCTACATCGACTGTTTCTGCTGAGCCGAGGAAGAGATATCGCCCTGTTCGCAAACCGTATTGGAACAGCGAGCAAACTTGAGCCTGAAGCGCACGCTCGAGGTAGATCAGCAAATTGCGACACGTGATCAGGTCGAGCCGCATAAAAGGCGGCTCCTTCAGGACGCTGTGTTTTGCAAACAAAACGGTTTCCCGCAATTCTTTCCGGATGCGGAAGTGGGTGCCTTCATCGATGAAAAATTTTGCAAGCCTCTCCTGCGAAACATCTGCTTCGATGGCGCGTGGATAGCGTCCTTCTCTGGCCACCGCAAGTGCCGCCTCATCAAGATCGGTTGCAAAGATCTGCAGTGGAAACTTGACGTTCTGTAAAGCCATTTCTTCTTGCAGCAGAATTGCGACACTGTACGCCTCTTCGCCTGTCGCACAGCCGACGACCCATACCCGAATACTCTCCTCGCTTTGGGCGTCGTAATCACTGATCAAAGGCCGTATCGCCTGTGCGGCCAAAGCGTTGAAAGCGTATTCATCCCGAAAAAACATTGTGACGGATATCAAAAGATCCGAAAAGAGGTTTTGGGCTTCTTCTGGAGTGGTCGTTAGATGGTCGGCATAGTCCGCCAAGTTTTTCATCCGACAAACCTGCATGCGCCGGACAACACGGCGCATTACGGTGGCGCGCTTGTATGCGGAGAAATCATGACCGACCCTAGAACGTAGCAATGCGACGATACGACGAAGGTCGTTTGCAGATCCAGCCATGTCGAGAGATCGTACAGCATCCTTGCTGCGAGCAACTTCGGTCAGGTATCCGGCAAGCCGAGCGATCGGAGCAACAAAATCTGCTGCACCTGTGGCGATTGCATTTTGTGGCATAGCAGGAAAGCTGGCTTCAGAAGGGTCCTGCACCATGATGACGCCGCCAGCTTCTTTGACCGCTTTGACCCCCAAAGCACCGTCCGCACCGGCACCAGACAAAACGATCGCAACGCCGTCGCCACGGGCTGCTGCAACGGAGCGAAAGAACATGTCGATCGGCGCGCGCTTGCCTCGAGGCTCGCTGAAATGACGGGCCTCGACCCCATCCCCATTAATAATAAGCTCGTGGTCTGGCGGGATGACGTAAACGCAGTTTGCATTCAGCGTGGTATAGTCGCCGACCGCATAGACCGGCATGGACGTGCAAACCGACAAAATTTCGCTAAGAGCGCTGGGCTCGTCAGGAGAGAGATGAAGAATAACGACATAAGCTAAGCCCAGGTCGACGGGGATCTGTCGAAACAGACTCTGTAAAACGCCAACGCCGCCTGCCGATGCACCGATCGCACATACGGGCAGTAGATCATGGGTCGTGGGCGACACATGGCCCGAGGTATCCGTCATATCGATTTTGCCATTATCATTTGTCACGCTGCCGACCAAGAAACGGCCTCTCTCGACGTGAGACTATAGCTGCCGATCGATCAAAGCTAGGCAACTGTCTTTGTGTCAGACGAATTGCTGTGGGAAATTTCATCGAGCGTGGCCAACATTTTAACAATCGCTTCAGATGAACATGAATAATAAAGAGTCTGCGCGTCTCTCCTTACGTCAACCAATTTGGCTTGTCGAAATCTACTGAGATGTTGCGACAATGCAGATTGGCTAACGTTCACCTCATTGGCAAGCGCCGATACACTCCATTCCTGCCCTACGATTCGCCCAAGAACCTCCAAGCGGCAAGGATTAGCTAGCAGTCCTAATAAATCGGCAGCTTTCTTAGTATCGAATTTGAAATCGTGGCTCACGAGCTTCTCCTGGCGATAAGCGGAACATAGGCAAGCTTCGACTATAACGGTGATCGGACACGCTCTTTTAAATTGCATTAAACGCGTTATACTAATTTACTAATGTTCGCAAATGGCACTTGGGGAATTTATCAAAATGCAGCAAGCGGAGCGCGCGAAAGTTCTTGCTTCAGAAATTGCAGGGCTGTTGATAGACGTCAGGGTAAACCTGGGTGTCAGTCGAGGGCTGCTGAATGATATTCCCGCTAGTTTAGCTTCTAAACGGGAAACAGTTCGGCTTGTGATCCCGGAGATGGGGTTTTTCACATGGTTCGTCTCAGGAAATTTGTTTCACGGGGACGGCCTGTTTGGTGCGTTACATGGGCTGGATTTGGAGAACCTATCATCCGGCGTTGGTGTTGAAAATGTACTATCACGGGTCGCCACAGAAGATCAGCCACAGGTAGCTGGAGGTCTTCGGTTCGCGATATCTTCGGGACAGCGGTGTACGCTAAGCTACACGACTAACCCTGACAATATTCAGAGGGACATAATACTAATTGGTTGCTGCCTTCGCAATGAAGAGGGAATGCCCTCATTTTTTTCCGGAATCGTAATTGAAAAGACGGCGGCAGTTTTCTTGGATGGCTCGGATCCTTTTAAAGCATATTGCGATGCCGCTTTATCGTTAGCAAAGGAGAGGGGTAATCTTCTCGCAACTCGGTATTTAAAATCGGCGTTGAATTCGGCTGCGACTTAGATCGCGCTTTTCCAAATCGACAGTCGGACTGCATCAATCTGGTATGTTTCCAGAAAGATCCTTTTTGCTAAGGAGTTGATTCCGAAACGATCGGCGAGTACACAGGCCGACCGCCGGAAATATCGCCTTGCATTTATAGTTACAAGGTATCCGGTTCATATCCGCTAAATAGCTGCCCCTCACATGCCTCTTTCGAATCCATAGCAACAGGATATTAATGGTCCTTGGGGGTCTTTTCCTGAGCCGAAGTAATCAAGAGGTGGCCGTTGATGGACATCGAGACGACGTCATTCGCTATCACCTGCATCTTCTGAATGATGCCGTCTTTCTAGGGCCTGTGAACATCAAGAAACATCCGTCAAGAAGTTCGACATCTGACTGCTCAAAAGCGCTACTGCTGCGATCGCTGATTAAGAGTGGACCCGTGCGCCGGGGCTGCCAGTCCCGGTTTCCGACTTATTGCCGGCGCTAATCTAAACCTCCTGCGGCAACCCGGTTAACCGGTCGTGCAGAAGGCGAACGGCTTTCGCAGGCCATGCTACAGCTGGTATGCCCGTCCTATTTTGGACGCTACTGGCTAAAGGCCCAAGAGCTTACACTGCGTGAAACTGCGCGGTGAACCTTGCTCGCCAGATGGCTGAAATCAGATCTCACAAACAAGGTTGATCTGAAGATGGTGCCGTGGTTTGAAGTAAGCAAATTGGCGGCGAGGCTTTGACAACGGGAATGGCAGAACAGTTTGACATGTTTTCGGAGCAGGCTCCGCGGGGCCAGGTGGTGACGCGTGGTGGCTCCAAATCCGCCAAGGTCGAAAAGCATGTCATCCCCGTGAGCGAAGAGGACATGGTCCGTCATCTGTCGGAGACAGGCCGCTACCGGATCCTGCAAAAACTTGCGCCACGCGCAGTTTCACCATTCTCACGCCCAGAGTACCCCCTCAAGGGCATCATTCTCGACACCGAGACCACGGGCCTCAATGCTCGCAAGGATGAGATCATCGAGATTGGCGTGATCGCTTTCACATTCGATGGGGCAGGAAGCATGGGTGATGTGACCGGGATCTATGGAGGGCTTCAGCAGCCGACCATCTCCATTCCCTCAGAAATCACCAGGCTCACCGGGATCACCGATGAGATGGTGACCGGGCAATCAATCGATATTGTTGTGTTGCGGGCGCTGATCGAACCAGCGGATCTGGTGATCGCCCACAATGCCGGTTTCGACCGGCCATTCTGCGAGGCGTTTTCTGATCTGTTCTCCGGTAAGGCCTGGGCTTGCTCCAACTCCGAGATCGACTGGGCTTCGCGCGGATATGAAGGCACCAAGCTCGGCTACCTCATCAGCCAGGCCGGCTACTTCCATGATGGTCATCGGGCTGTCGATGATTGTTTTGCGCTATTAGAGGTCCTGGCCCGTGACGTGGATGGACTCGCTTCCACCGCGTTCGCCGAACTCTATGAAGCAAGCCAGCGGTCGCGTGTCCGAATCTTTGCGGAGAACAGTCCCTTCGACATGAAAGACCAACTGAAAGCGCGAGGCTATCGCTGGTCCGACGGAAACGATGGCCGCCCCAAGGCCTGGTGGATTGAGGTTGGGGAGGAAGCGATTGATGATGAACTGCGCTATCTCCGGGACGAGATCTACCGCTATCCGGACGCTGATCCACCAACCAGACGGCTAACTGCCTTCGACCGATTCCGGGCTTAATCGCCCCTTTAACTTATTTCTTGTTGAACCCTTGCTTTGAGCGCGTGGCCGACCTGAGACCTTGTGCCTCATCGTCGGGCGTCCATGGGCCTATATTACAAACATCGAAACGACGTTGGAACCGAAGCAAGGTTGCTGGCGTCAAGAGACCTCACGTAAGGGGATCATAAAGAACGTAGCACGCTCCTTCAACAACTGGCGCAAGTACCGTCAGACCGTTACCGAACTTGGCCGAATGAGCTCGCGCGAACTGCAGGACCTCGGCATCAATCGTGCCGACATCTACAGCGCTGCTCGCCAGTCCGTCGCCCGCTAAGCGGCGGTTCCTGCCCACTCCGAATGATACGACGCCCGCTAATGACGCGGGCGCTTCTGCGTCTAGCCTGCCGCGAGGAACCATGCTGACGATCCCTGACCAAAAGTTTGAGGTCATGTACAATCGCATGGCCGTACTGCATCAAAGTTTGTTTTGTGTGCAGAGAGAACGGGTATGTTGGTTTCATCGAAGTGATGCACCTCCTGCCGCAAGGGACGTCTGTAGGAACAACGGCACTCCTACTCCCAGCCGTTGATCGGTTCTTTTCGAAAAGCCTGCCGCGTCTCCTCCCCGGCGGGCTTTGTCGTTTTGTGGCTGAACAGTGCCTGGGAATTAGCTGCGAATTTCACCTGCTTTCCTTGCCCTCAAGGGGCGACAGGTAGTTGCGTTTGAGGCGCACGAGCCGCCTGCTGTTCCTTTCTAAAAAGAAAACTCATACCGCAGCTGTTTTCACGCAAGAATAACCGAAAGTTGACCGGCTATGGTTTGCTGCTGAACTCTGATCTTTTAGTAGCCTTGAATTCGCCGGAATTTAATTAAGTGTATAAGGAATACATTCCTTCTCCGGAGTTCGAATATGGCGCTTGGCGCATCGCATCGCTTGCAGGAAAGCCTGGCGGCGGTTGAAACGATGACACGTTTCGCCCTTGCTGTTCTCGCACTCGCTTCCGGCGTCTACACCTACCTGGGTGTGCGCAGCATTCTGGACGGCTCGCCGACTGCGGTCTTTTTTGCCGCCATCATCTACTCTGCCTCTGTATCCGTCGGCATCTATGCCTTCTGGTCCTACATGGCGCGGTTTTATCCGCACGTCACTAGCCGTTCGAGCCGCACCGCCATGCTGGCGGTGATGGCCGCTGGCTGCGTGATGATCCTGGCAATGTCGAGCTGGTTGAATGCTGCCGCGCTCGCGGGATCGGCGGCATTTGAGCAGCATCTTGCGGAAACGGTCGAGGATTACACGGAAGATCTGGATCAGGCGCACCAGAATGCGCTGGCAGCACAGAGCCTGTTACCGGACATTCAACGCGCCAAGGAGCGGTTCACCCAGCTTGCGGCATCCGAACGACAGTCTGGCGCGCTGACCGGCACCACCGGTTCCGGCAGTGTCGTCTCACTGCTGTCGCAGATGTCGTCGCAACTGAACGAGCTGGAAACCGGCATCAATGCCTCGCGTGAGCAGGTTACCAGCCTGTTCAACGAAGGCCAGAAACGCCTCGAGACCATGCGTGGTCTCGTCTCGGCACCCGGCGTCGTCGAACCACGCGCAGACAAGTTCTCGTCGGAGGTTGTGGCCCTGACCGGCGTCATTACCTCGCTGGGGCAAACCTCAATCGCTCCCTCCATCCGCCGTGCCGCCGACGATCTTTCGCTTGGCTTCATCGCTCCAATCCCCGACGGCGGTGAACAGGATCTGATCACCCGCCAGGACCGCGTGATGGAAACCATCCGCACCTCGGTTGCGGCGCAATCCAAGGTGTTGTCCGACGCCGCCGACGAAATTCTCTCACGTGCGCCCGTGGCCGAGCGGCGTTTCGTGCCGCTCTCGTCGGCAGAAGCCGTTCTACGTTATGCTTCTGATTTCATTCCCGCTTGGGCAGGGGCCGTTTCCATCGACCTGTTGCCGGGTGTTTTGGTGTTCATTCTTGCCGTGGTAAATGGCGCAATTCGCAGGCAGGAAGAGGCCATGCCGTTCGCCGAACGGATCACCGTGGCAGAACTGATGCAGACGATGGCGATGCACAAGGCCATAGCCGCGGACGTTATGTCAGCGACCGAAGTGCAGGCCACAGTCGATGCCGTTGCCCAAGCCGTAGACGAAAACGACGAGACGGAGGTAAACAACATCACCAGTCTCGGTCTTAGCAAAACGCCGCGCAAAGGTCCGGCGACATGAAACCGGCATCGGCGTTCAAGGCCTTGATCGGCATGGATGACGGCGTGCTGATGCGCGGAGCCTTTTATGTGCTGCTGGCGGCAGCGGCCGCCTTTCTGGTGATCGACATTCGGGAGATCAGCACGGCCGAAGTGGCACGACCGGGTCTTGAAACATTGCCGGAGGTGCCGATCTTTCTTCCGCCAACGACCGCGCCAGGAGCGACTGGCGCGCCGCCAGTCCAACCCTCAAGCCCGGAGGAAGTCTTGCGCAAGCCGATGACATTCAATCTTGTCTCGGGTGGGGTGCTCGTGGCCGAAGGCACCATCGATCTAGGCGCAGCCGGCCGTTTTGCCAGTGAGGTCGAGGCCCGTGGTGAGTACATCAAATTGGTCTCTTTGAACTCACCGGGAGGTTCGGTCGATGACGCCATTGCGATGTCCAAGCTGATCCGGGAGAAGACTATCGCCACGAAGGTTGTGGAAAAGGCGCTTTGCGCCTCTTCCTGCCCAATCGTTTTTGCCGGTGGCGTCACGCGATCGGCCGAAAGAGATGCCGTGGTGGGCGTACATCAGGTGTTCAATGCAGGCATTGAGCGCCCATCACCGGAGCAAGCTATGTCCGGTGCTCAGGCAACCACAGCGCGCGTCGCACGACATCTCGACGAAATGGGTATTGGGGCCGGTTTGTGGATCCATGCGTTGGAGACCCCGCCCAACCAACTTTATTATCTCACACCCGCAGAAATGTTGGAATACCGGCTAACGACCGACGCAAGACCGGTGGCTGGGCCAAGCGCTGGCTGATGCACGATGATCAGACATCTCTAAAACTCACGGCCATACCTTGAAATCCTCGAAGAGCTGTCTTGCATTGTCAAACAGCCTGCAAAAGTTACCAGGTTTCGGGCGCAAACAGCGTTTAAAAGTTTCCACTTTGTTGTGATCCAATTCGGATGAATGTCCAAAGCAGCTACAGCAGGTAAACGCTGTTATTCTCGACGAACTGGGCTAAGTGCCGTTTCTAGCAGCGGGTGGTGCGCTACTGTTCCATCTTATCAGCCAGCTCTACGAAAAAACATCGCTCCTCGTCACAACAACCTGCCGTTTGCCGAATGGGTCACCATATTCGGCGACGCCAAGATGACGACTGCACTTCTCGACCGGATCACACATCACTGTGTCATCCTTGAAACCGGAAACGATCCATTCCGGTTTAAACAACGTAAAAATACGGCTCAGAACTCCGCCTGAAGTGTAAACTTTCAAACGGTGATTGACGGGCCAAGGGACTAACAATACTGACAATACGCACATTAACAGTTTCGTGGCACTTTCTCCTCCACTGCGGATACCACAAGTCATGGCTCAGGCTCTCGGGCCGGAAAACCCGACCGGCAGCTCTCCACCAAAGCACTTGTTTCGCGCGCGAGTATCCACGTGTCCGCGCCTATAGCGACAAAACCCGCCCCCTGTCCAATGGCTCTAGTCGCCGCCGCGTGGCCGTAGGCGAGCACGCCAGAACCTTTGCCTGCGTTGTTTATGCGCGTTATCGCTTCGGCGATCGCGCGCTGGACGGGCTCTACATTGGTTTGGCCGATATAGCCCATTGATGCAGCCAAATCGCCAGGTCCGATGAAGATTGCGTCAATTCCCGCAACCGCAGCAATCTCGTCAATATTTTCCAGCGCCAGCGGCGTCTCAGCCTGCACTATCACGCATATTTCGGTAGATGTACGCGCGACATAGCTTGTGTCTCGACCATAATTTGAGGCTCGGACCACACTCGATATGCCCCTTTTCCCTTCCGGAGGATATCGAGTCCAACTTACCGCTGCACTGGCCTGCGCTGCGGTATCTATCATAGGAAACATCAACGTTTTAACGCCGATATCTAACAAACGCTTTGTAATTACAGGTTCTGAGGTCGGTGGGCGAACTATGACAGAGGCGGCTTCACCAACTGCGCGTAACTGATCCGCAACGGTCGAGATCTCGTTCGGCGCGTGCTCCATATCAACTAGAAGCCAGTCTGCCCCGGAACCGGCCGCGATTTCCGCCGAGGCTACGTTGCACAGGCTGACCCACAGGCCTAGTTGCGGATCACTCCTGCTAAGTCCTTCTTTAAAACGATTACCAGCTTTAATCATCCTAAAACACTCACTTTCCGAATCTTCGGAGCACTAGTCGCCAAACGATATCACGATGAGCTTTTTGCCTCGCTCGATCTCATCGCCATCAACCCAAGAATGGCACGCGAACGCCATGAGATTTATCCTCCTGTCAGAATCCATCCTTTCAAGGCTCACCTTGTCGTGTATCGCATCATTGAAGATGGTAGCGTATTCGTCATCCGCATACGGCACAGCCATGAAGATTGTGCAGGAGATTCTTTCTAACCAACCACTTCACCAAATTTACAACATACTGGTCGTAAGTGCGAATCTCATCAAGGCGACACATGCTCCGGGTAAGCGGCTGTTAGCCGATCTAAAAACGACCCTTCACGTCGTGAAGGCCTGACCCCGCCCATTACGGGCTCGCTCTGCTCGAACAGAGTATCGAGTGCCATGCAATTTTTGATCTATGATGCAGCTCTAGACAGGGTGCTCACCGCTCATCCTTGCATGATACTTGCGAGGCGAGCAGCCCATGATTCGCTTGAAGGCGGTGCTGAAAGCGCTGTCAGAGTCATATCCGACCGCCCCGGCGGCTGAGGCAATTGTTCTGTGTGGCAGCCTCAGAGCGTCGGCGGCTAACATCATGCGCCAGCGCGTTAGATATTCCATCGGACTGGTGCCGACGCTCGCCTTGAAGCGGAGCGCAAAGACAGTGCGCGACATGCCAGCGATCTTGGCCATTGCCTCGACGCTCCATCGATCAGCTGGTTTCGCATGCAGAGCTGCGATGACCGCTGCGACGGGTGGGTCAGCTAACGCCGAAAGCCATCCAACACGTGTGCCGTCCCGCGCTGTGAGGTGCTGGCGCAGCGCCTGGATCAGTATCAAATGGGAGAGGTGCTCAACGAGAAGATCGCTTCCTGCTCTAGGTGTACGCAGCTCCGCCATCATTCGGTCCAGCGCCCAGCGCATCGCGGTCTGATCTGTTTGGTCGTTGATATGGACAACCGGTGGAAGCATGCCGAGCAGCAAACTCGAATCCGGAGTGTCGAAACCGAAATGTGCGGCACAGACGAAGCAAGTGCCTCCCTTCTCATAGATAACGACTTCGCCATTGCTTCGGCCGGCGAAGAAAACAGCGGCATCCACGGACGTGAGGCCTTGTTTGCTGCAAATGCGAAACGGACGACCGCTCGGGAGCAAGACGCAATCCCCGGCTTTGATTCGGAGCGGCGTGGCACCGTCCTCCAGCGTCAACCAACACTCACCTTCCAGCACCGCATAGCAGTACAGGCCCTCATGCGGTGCGAACCGGATTGAAAGGTCGCCTCCCACATCGGTGGCGCCGGTCTCCAGTCGACGAGGCTTCAGTATGGTCAGGATGTCGGACAATGGATCCATGTTTCGAACGATCTCGAAGATTTCTAGTCTGAACGAGCATAGATGGTTCGCAAAGGGCGGGGTAGTCTTTGGAAAATGTAAAATCAAAGGAAATCTCATGCCTACGTCCCTCGTTCTTTGGTTGCGGAGATGCTGCATCTTGGGAATGCTATGAAGATGGTGCATGTATCTAGATCGCGCCTGGGCCTGCTCGTCTGGGCGTCCACGGCAACGATCTCAACCGCGGTGGCGCTGTTTTCCTATCGCTATCTTGCGGGCCAGGGGCCGGTTCCCCAAAATATCGCTGCCAACCGGCAGCTCGATCCGTGGATTGCAGTGCACGCGGCCGGCGCTGCTACAGCACTGCTTCTCGGACCGTGGCAATTTCGGCCGCGATTAAGAGTACGGTGGCTGTTTCTTCACAAGTGTATTGGTCGCCTTTACGCCGTTGGTTGCGCGAGCGGTGGCCTGGCGGCACTGGTGCTAGCGACGGGTCTGTCCTCGGGTCCCGTGGCCGGTGCGGGTTTCGCTGCCCTGGGCTTGGCGTGGCTCATGACGACGGGTCTTGCAGTACGCGAGGTTCTTACCGGCCGTATTGCATCGCACCGGCGCTGGATGATCCGGTCCTTTGCGCTCACGCTTTCAGCAGTGACGCTTCGTCTCTACCTGCCGCTCTCGCAGGTCTTCAACATCGAATTTCTAACAGCCTACCGCACTATCGCCTGGGCTTGCTGGCTACCAAACCTTCTGCTCGCGGAGCTCTATCTCTGGCACCGTCCGACAAGCGTTCTGGTCGCTCATTCCAAGACAACTAACAGGGAGTAATTGAATGCGTATCTTCATGACGGGGGCAACCGGTTTTGTCGGCCCTGCGCTCATTGAGCATCTGTCGACAAAAGGCCACGAGATCGTCGGATTGGCCCGTTCAAAGACATCAGAGCGTCGCTTGCGGTCTCTAGGCGCGCGTCCGCTTGCAGGGAGCATCGTAGATCTCGATATTCTCCGTAGAGGAGCTGCCGAGGCCGATGCGGTCGTCCATCTCGCCTACAGCTTTTCGCCGGGTGACCTCCCGCGCTGGCGCCTGTTCGGCGCTCTACTCGGGGGATTGCCCGGCAACACCGTCGCGAGAATGATGCAGGCGATAACGGCCACGAACGAGGCAGCCATCGATGCTTTGGCCGCGGCGTTGGCTGGATCCGGACGCCCGATGGTGACGGCGTTCGCAACTATGGGCGTGGCCGGCCCCCCAGGCGCGCGCGCCGAACGTCTTGCTGTGGAAACCGACTTACCCGATCCCCGCTCGCCCGGTCACGTTCGTGCTGTCAGCGAGGCCTTGGTGAGGCAATGGGCGCAGCGTGGCGTGCGCGCATCCGTGGTTCGGCTCGCGCCGTCAGTGCACGGTCGGGGCGACAGTGGATTAATTCCGCAACTCGCGACAGCTGCCCGTAAGAATGGTGAGGTGCTCTATGTCGGAAACGGCTCAAATCGATGGAGTGGGGTACATATCGGCGATGCCGTCTCTCTCTTTGAGCTGGCGCTTGAAAAGGGACGGGCGGGGGGTGTTTATCACGGCGCAGCAGAGGAGGGGGTCACATACAAGCAGATTGCTGAAATCATGGGCAAAGATCTCGGTCTTCCGGTCCGATCCGCAACATCGCTGCAAGCCAAGCGCCAGTTCGGCTTCCTGGCGCCCTTTGTGGGAGTCGATAACCCCGTTGACAGCCAGCGGACACAGCAAGAACTCGGCTGGCGGCCGGTTGGCCCCGCATTGATCGACGATCTAGAAGGATTGAATTATTTCGGCGAAGCATAAACCGTTCAGTAGTGCCGAGCGCTAAGAAGGAAAGAGCCGGGCAAAACCGCCGCCCGGCTCCATTGCTCCAACGAGGACGATCAGAAACTCAGGATGATCTTGCCACGCGCCCTGCCAGATGCTTGGCGATCAAAGGCTTCTGCGAACGAGGTGATGGGAAAGACAGCGTCGATCAGGGCTGAATGGCCCTTTGCGTCCATCGCCTTGACCAGATCCGAGAGCCGTTTTGCGTTCGATGTGTGGAACACGAAGGCACCTTCGATCTTGTGGGCGGTCGCCAGTGCCTGATCGGGCGGAGACACGGTGGAAAGCAGCTTGCCGCCACTGCGCAACACCTCGAAAGAGCGCTGCTGTGTCTCCCCGCCGATCGTGTCCAGCACCACATCGATGTCCGAAACCTTGCGCGTAAAATCCTCGGATCGATAGTCGATGACCTGATCGGCACCCAGTTCGCGCGCGATCTCTACACCGTCTCCCGAGGCGGTGGCGATGACCCGCGCGCCAAGCCCTCTGGCGAACTGGATGGCAAAACTACCGACACCCCCGGTACCTGCATGCACAAGGGCGGTCTGGCCGGCCTGAAGATCCGCCATCTCTACAAGTGCCTGCCAGGCTGTTCCTGCGGCGGTCGGCAATCCGGCCGCGATGTTGAAGTCCAGATCTTGAGAAACAAGCGCCAGTTGATCTTCGGGAACGATGGCGTAGTCCGCGAAAGCGCCACCCTTCGTCGGATCGAGCCGCGCCATGACCCGATCGCCTGTCAGCCACCGCGAGGTCAGTGAACCCGTTTTCTCGATCGTGCCGGCGAGATCCGTGCCCATGGCAGATGGGAAGGTGAGCGGGAAGTAGGCGTGCACCTGACCGCGCTGCAGCTTGACGTCGAGCGGGTTGAGGGCCGCGGCTGCAATGCGGACCAGCACCTCTCCGTCTTTCGGCTCAGGGATAGCGGCGTCCTGCAGAACAGGGGTTTGCTCATAATCTGAAAGAATGATCTGTTGCATTGTCAGCTCCTAGTTCTTGAAAGGCCAGGCACCCATCTGGGCAAACCACCCCATCCAGTCTTCCATGTGCCAGGTATGCGTAATCCGGCCGTTCTCGAAGGCATGGAACTCATGGATCGGAAGCGAGAATTCGTGGCCGGTCGGGGCAACCCCAAACCAAACTCCGACATGGCGTCCGGATATCACGGCGCGGACCGCAGCCTTGTCTGGCCCACCGATCACATCGACGATCTCGATCTTGAGGTCAGCGAACGCCTCGGAGAATGCGGCGATCATAGGCTTGAATCCATCTCGGCCCGCTGCCTGCCCGGGAGCAAGCGGGATGTCTTGCCATTCGAGAACGACGCTTTTGTCAAGAAGTAAAGGGTTTCCTTCGAACGCCCTGTAGAAGGTACGAAGCGTCTGCAGATCGGCGGCGCTTATTCCGCTGTATGATGGTTGTTCGTTGCTCATATCAATCTCTCCATGTTGACGGTGAGCAAGAATACGCCGCTCGATTTCATCATTGTAATCGATATCGGATATGATCTAACATCCACCGCATGGATTTACATGGTATCGATCTGAACCTCCTCGTCGCCTTCGACGCTCTTATGGCGGAGCGGAGCGTGACGCGTGCAGGCGTGCGGATCGGACGCACACAGCCGGCGATGAGTGCTGCGCTATCCCGTCTGCGTGCTCTCTTGCAGGATGAGTTGTTTATCCGTGGCCCAGACGGGCTGCAGCCAACGCCGCACGCGCTCGATCTCGCCGAACCGCTTGGTCATGCGCTGGCAGAAATCCAGCGAACCCTGGAGTTTACGCAGGTCTTCGACACCTCGAAGTCAACCGTCACACTCTCGATCGGCTTGTCAGAACACGCGGCGTTTGTTGTCCTGCCAAAACTGCTTGCTGTCCTGCGGACTCAGGCGCCGGGTATCGTTTTGCGGATCCGCAACTTTGACCACCGCGACGAGGTCATCTCGCTTCTGGATTCTGGGGAGGCGGATCTTACTGTCGGAGTTCCGCACACGCCGGCCGGTCGGATACTGACCGAACCTCTGTTCGAGGAAGCTTTCGTCTGCGTCTTTCGCAAAGACCACCCGCAAGCCGCCGCAGAGCTGACGCTCGACGCATTTCTACAGATGTCGCATCTCCTAGTTTCTCCGGAAAACGAGCGGTTCGGGATGGTCGATGCCGCGCTGGGCAAGCTGGGGCTTCGACGGCGCCTTGCGCTGACGCTGCCGCAGATGTACGCAGCACCGCCGCTTGTTGCGTCGTCCGACCTCATAGCAACGCTCATGAAGGGCGTCGTTGAAGCCTCCGGGTATCGCGAAAGGCTTCACGTTATGAAGCCGCCATTAGAACTTGGAACGGCGAAGTTCGACATGGCGTGGCATAGGCGCAACGACGTTCACCCCGCGCAGCGCTGGCTGCGTGAAGTGATAGGGTCGCTCTTTGAAAACTCGCCTCCTAGACTGGCCACTGTCGGAAAGGTTGGACGGTATTCGCGGTTGTAGCTCGCCTCAATCCTTGTGCAGCTGCCACGCCCCTGGGCACCCGAGGCCCTAAGGCCACGAAGCCAGAAGCCTGCACTTGGTTAGACCTGCGCGGTGCCACCGTCAGCAAAGACTTCGCTGCCGGTCATGAAGCTACTGTCCTCCGAAGCAAGGAACAGCGCGACAGCCGCGATCTCGTCGGGGTTTGCGACCCGACCGAGCGGAACCTGCGCTGCAAGACCTTCGAGCAACGCAGCCTCATCCGCGGCTGTTACGAGACCCTTCAAGCCCGGAGTCTCCGTGGCGCCGGGAGACATTACGTTAACCCGGATACCTGATCCCTTCAGATCCAGGGCCCAGCTACGGGCAAAGTTGCGGATCGCTGCCTTCGTCGCGCTGTATACGCTGAACGCTGCGGTTCCCATGGAGCCGGTTGTCGATCCGGTGAGGATAATTGATCCACCCGCCTGCATCAGCGGCAGTGCTTTCTGTACTGTGAATAGGGTGCCCTTAACGTTGGTGCTAAAGGTCTGATCGAAAGACGCCTCGTCAATTGCACCAAGGGGAGCAAACATGCCTGAACCCGCATTGGCGAAGAGGACGTCTATCCGCCCTCTCTTATCCCGTACAATCTCGAACAGACGATCTAAATCGTCGAGCCGGGACACGTCGCCCTGTACCGCCGTTACCCCAGCGCCAATCGTTTTAACCGCTCTGTCAAGTTCCTCTTGGCGGCGGCCGGTGATGAAAATCTCGGCCCCTTCTGCGGCGATCCGCTTCGCTGTCGCTAGGCCGATCCCACTGTTCCCGCCAGTGATGACAGCGATTTTGCCTTGAAGTCTGCCCATCGAAATCTCCTTTCGTGATGTCATGTGAGGTCAACATAGACATGAGCTTTCTCTATTGATAGTATGCACCTTTTGGTAAGTACACGGAGCGCTCTAATGGGCACGTCCAATTTCATTTGCGGTCTCGACGCCTCACTCGCTGTCATTGGCGGCAAATGGAAGCCGTTGATCCTTTTTCACCTAGCTTACGAAGCTCGACGTTACGGCGACCTCAAGCGTGCGATCGGCAACGTCAGTGACAAGATGCTCATTCAGCAGCTCAAAGAACTTGAGGCCGACGGGATTGTTGATCGGCGCGACTTCAAGGAAATCCCTCCAAAAGTCGAATATTCGCTTACTCCATTCGGCGAAACTCTCGCTGAGGCGCTGAAGCCTCTTTGTGCCTGGGGAACTCAGCACATGTCGGAGGTTGAGAAAGTGATGTCTCGACGAGAACCTACCAAGTTGAAAATTGCTTGATGCCCTCGGCTGGACGAGCCCTCAAGGGCTGGAGCGAACACAACAGGGTGAGTTGTCGCGCAGCGAAGGATATTGAAAGTCCTATCGGATGGTAACGATTGGACCTAGAGTTGCTTTGAGGCGTTGGCTCGTCGATCTCGCCGCTAAAGCGTCCACGTCAAATTCTTTCCATCAGCGCCCTGATCAGAAGTGTTTAGCTTATTTTGGCGTGATCACAAATGGAGCCCTTACATCTGCATCAGCAGTTTTTTGTTGATCATTTGTTTGACGGGAACCGATTAGACAAAGGCGCATTTGTTGAGCTTAAAAGTGAAAGGCTCAAAATGCGGAACATCATCGCCGGCGTCGTGCTCACAATCTGTATCTTGCCAATTGCTGCAGGCTCGATGAAGTTAGCAACCGAATTCACCAAAATAACACCTCCTCAAGAATTTTCGGATCTCACCAGCCAGCCACTCTGGACGGTGGACGCAAGAAGGGTAGACGTCGCCAGCCAAAACTACGAACGAATTCCAGGGATTCTTGTACCTGAAGAACCGGTGGCCTCGGCGAAGATCAGCTCAAATATATTTGGTTCGAAATCAGCTGAGGAAGGCCAAACAGCGGAGGCTGACAATGACAATCCGCGGGTTCAGCTCGTCGCTCAGCAATGGTGCAGCACCCGTTATCGCTCATATGATCGGTCGGATAATAGCTACCAACCCTATGGCGGAGCTGCCCGGAAACCATGTGTGGCTCCCGCCACAACCATTTCAGAAATGCAAGACACGTCATTGGCGACCATATCTTCCTCGGCGGATGAACACGTCACTTGGTGCAGTAGTCGCTACAGCTCCTATCGCATGGAGGACAATAGCTATCAACCTTTCTCCGGCAAACGAAAGCAGTGCCGCTCGCCTGTCGTTCAATCTGCAAGCAATCATGTTGCAAGTTCAGACATCGAAATGAGCGCTTCAATCAATTAGATGGCTCAGTCCCAGCGTTTGATCCCACTATCGGTGCCGAAGTGCGCGCCCGAACGCCGAGGAGTTGGACAATTGATCAGCCTGCCAACCCATCCCCGCTGGCTTACAATTTTGAGCCGCAAGTAGTCAAACGTCAGAGTCTAGTCACAGCGCGACGATCACGCGGTTCAAGCGGTTGGAGTTAAGGAACAATTTTTTGGCTCCATAGCGAGGCCCGAAGGAATGGATATCGTTAGCTTTCAATCTCGATTAATCGCTGGGCCGGTTGCGATCGTGAAGCCGTGTAAATGCCCTTCAGAACGATACTTCAGTCCGTCATTTGTTTCGAGCCTCTCTCCGGAGGGGCACGTTGCTTGTGTACTGGCGCCAAGAGCTGACCACGTACATCATATTGGATTGCGATATGTGCATGGCTGGGCTGCGAGCTGAACGCTGGTGATCGAGGCAGCTTCTGCTATGTTTGTATCAACGCAGCGATGCACCTCCTACCGCAATGTTTCGTTTTGCAGGGCGACCTAATCCTCCTCCCAAGGGTCGCCTTACGGAGCAGCGGCACTCCTCCCTACTGTTGTTTGAATAGCCCCGCGTTTCGTAGACACCCTCGTGTTACGTTTTTTGCTGCTTTTCGAACTCGACAGGTGACAGCATTCCGTTTCTGACGTGTTTGCGCTTCGGGTTTTAGAACATCTCGATGTAATCGGACACGTCCTGCCTGGCGTCGTCTCTTGAACGATCATAGACATGGCAGAAGCGATGAAGCTAACCGGTCGAAGCGATAAGACCATCCGCAAATACTGTCATGACTACGGCATAGGCCGACAATCCGGTTCAGGCGTTCGAATAGAAATATCTGCACCTGCGCTCGAAATGGTGATGCATGGCCAGTGGGGAGCGTTAGAGCTTCTTCGAGAAGGTAGCCGAACTGTTTTTACAGAGCGAAGGTCAGTTGTTTTGCTTTGCCGCTTTTTTTGCGTTTCCAGCCATTTAAAATCCGTATCCGCATGTTTCTGAAAGTCATTCCGAGTTGCTGTTGTCTTCTGTTTGTCAAAGCCCGGTCAAATATCCAAGGCATGCCCATTACCGCCGATGCCTATGTCACCGCGCTCATGGTGTGTGACGTTTTGTTGACTGGTAGCGATGAAGATACAGATAAAACGGCCGCCATTTACTCGGTGAGAGGGTACAAAAAAAGCCCGGAAAAACCGGGCTTTTGATGGTCTATGTTTGGTCTAGAACTTTACGCCAAGCCCGACGCGGATTGCGTGTTGGTCAACATCTGAGTTGATGGTGCCACCACCGGCTCCGGTAAAGTCAAAGGTCTTGTCGCCGAGGTCTGTGTATCGATATTCAATACGACCGAACATCATGTTGGTGAAGGCGTAATCCACTCCGACGCCAACTGTGTAGCCGTTGAACGTTTCTTTCTGTTCGCCAAAGCCCGTCACATCTGCATATCCGCGCGCATAAGCCCAACCTGCGGTACCGTATACAAGCGCTCGATCAAAGGCGTAACCGACACGGCCACGGACAGAACCCTGCCAGTCAATGCCATAGTCCAGAGCACCACCGAAAGCAGTCTCATCAGCCCAATTCTTTTCGAAATCAGCCTCGACGCCGACTACCCAGCTATTGCCGAAGTCGTAGTTGTATCCGACAAATCCACCGAGAAGGCCGCCATCAAAGTCTTGTGAGAAGCTGCCGGTGCCAGAAATGTTGGAGTCTGTGTTGTTCCACCCGTATCCGCCCTGTACACCCACTGTAAAGCCAGTCCAGCTGAAAGCAGGCACAACATCGGCTACTGGAGCTGCGGGGACTTCATTTACAGCGTCAGCCGCCATGGCGGTGGAAGCTGCTAGAATCAATGCGAGGGTTACGAAAGTTTTTTTCATGGTCTTCAATCTCCCTATTTGAGGACCTAGTAAAACTCAAGATTTTTAGAAATGCTGTAGATTCTCCGCAACACATACGAGCTAATGTTCAAGTAATTATAGCCTAAGCGGTTCTTTGTGAGGGTGATGCGCCCAGCACCACCATTGTACCGGCTCTGCCTTGCTTTGAGTAAAGCCGAAACCTCCCCACTTCTTGCATTCGGGATTGCAGCAATAGTGGTTCTCGTGGACGCCGTCTCCAGTCTTGCTTGTCAGGTCGCTCATGTGTCTAATCGCTGATTGTTGATTGCCGTGGTATCGCCATCGATGACCGTGTATTTGGCCATTACTTTCTTGCGCCACGCGACAAGCGCATCCTCAACAGTGCTGCACGATACCCATTCGATAAACGCGCCCGAAAGGTCTGGATTGTCGTAGCGAAGGGCCGCAAGGCTTCTGCGATTGCTGAAGAGTATTTCTAATACAGCACCGGTGGGCGCATCGTCTTCTTCATCGGAATATTCGTCCGCGACATAAGCGGTGTAAGCCGTGAGATCGGAATCTTGATCCACTTCGGACACGAGGCTTGCGTCTAATTCTTCGTGCAGCGTTTGTTTTGCTTCCAAGAACGAACCGTCGCAGAGTTCATGCCGCGCATGCACGCCGTGACGCTCTAAAATATTCGGCCATATTTTCATCATTGTCTCCTACGCAAACAAGTCGCCAGTTTCCTTTGGCTCATCTACCGGCAGCAAGATCAATCTCTCCTGCGGTAGAGGACGCTGAAGCTCCTTGGCTTCATCCCACGGCGCGCTCATCCACACATCTACTTCTTGCTTCGTTGTCAACACGACCGGTATAGCCTTGGGATGGATCGGCTTCACCACTTCGTTTGAGTCTGTTGTGAGGAAGGCGAACAGCTCGTGCTGCCCCTCCCGTGGATTTTTCATCGAGCCTCGTGTGCCGTTCCAATCCGTCCAGACGCCAGCGAAGAACGCGAGGGGTTCTGCGTCATCGATAGCGAACCATCGTTTGGTCTTTCGCGGCTTGGTGTTTTCCCATTCGCAAAAACGCGTCCACGGCACCAGGCAACGGTTCTCGACTTTCAGCCATTTGCGCCAGTGCGGGGAGGCAACGTTCCTGATGTTTTTGACGCCGGTGTCTGGCTTGCCGCCGAGAATGTTGGGCGGTGTAGGCATTCCCCAGGTCAGTTCAGTCAGCTCGCGCGCACTATCCTTATTGCGGATGACAGGCGCGGGACGATCCGGGTATATCTCCAAATCAGGCTGAAGGTTCAAGCGTTCCTGCATCATGCCGGCGATATCGCGCATCACTTCCTGATTGGTGCGGACTTGGTACAGATTACACATGCGTCACCTCGGCAGTTTGGCGAGGGTCAATTCGACATCGCCCTTGCGATTGCACCTCTTGCACCGAAGAAGCTTTTTTAGGTCGTCTAAGGTCATTCCCGGCTTTGTAACTTTGCTGACGCGCCAACGTTCCAAATTGGAGACGTGACCGCAGTAGCGACATTTGCCGACGACAATTTCCCAACTGCAAAGATATTCCAGCTTCGGAGATGGAGGCAGTTCGGTTGGTATCTTCTGCGTCCCATGCCCCTCGTAATAACTCAGCCGGCATCTGTTCCGATATCCCTCGGTTCCCTTTCCGCATTTAACTATCTCTTTGGCTATGGGCCCTTTCAGAGATATCAATTCGGCATCGCCGTAGGTGTGCATCAGATCCGCATATTCCAGTTTCCGCAATATCTCGCAGTCAAGGCACATGACATAGATGAGGTCGTCCTTTTTTGAGGACAGCTTCGGTAGATGGTCATAGGACATCGCGCCCCTCTCTTGGCACCCACCCCCTTGTGTAACCTCGGCCCATTGCAACGACGGCCAAGCTAAGCTGATGTTGCAGGTGTTCAATCTCCTCCTGCATCGCCTCAATAGCGGCTTTCGCGTTCCCCTCATGGCATTGCAAAATGTAATCGGCCACATCGACAGGGGGCTTTCCAAATTCAGGTCGCACGTTCCCACTCTCCATATTTCAGAGCCCAATGCCGCAATGTGTTTTCGGAAAGCACGCGCCCCCGTGCTAGCGATGTTCTAATTATGTTCTGGTCTCGGGGTGAGTCAACAGGAGTCTTTGTCGGGTTGCGACTGCTGACATTTTCGCGTTAGCTACAAACAGATCGGAGATGTGATTTGCAGGTAAGCGGCCCGGAACATCCAGAAAACGATAAGAAGGCAAGGCGGGCTATCTGGCCTTGGCTAGTGCTTCTTGTGGTAACGCTGGTGGCCATCATCGCATATTCGAAACTTTTATCCGACATCGAAGACATGAAGCGGACTTGGAATGATTTGGTTCAACTGTTCTGGTTGATTGCGCCTAGCAAACAATAGGCACAAATAACCGGCGGGAGCGGGTCTGTTTCAAGCAAAAATGCCTAACCTAATCTTCATTGCTTCCTGCGGGTTCACTCAATGCGTTGTTCCCTTACGCCGCTTACGCTTTTCCAGTTTCTGCACCCTTGAACCCCGTATGCTTAGATATGCGTGGAACGAGAGCGAGACAAAGAAGCCGACGATTGCCAAGGCGAGATAGGCGACCAGTCGGGATGAAGCCCCATGCCAGCCTGCTAGGACCGCTGCTCCGTTAAGCAACATCAGAACCATCACAACGAAGAGAAAGCACACCGCAGCTTTCCAAGGCCCAGAGGCATTTGAGATGTAGTCTCTCAACCAGGATCGATCATTCACTTCGTCGGTCTTTCATTCTTCAATTTGGACCATTCCTCCGGCTCCAGGGCTGCTTCAAGCACGATATACGCTTCCTTTATATACCTCTCTGACATATGCCTGCCTTCGAAGCCAGCAAGGGCCGACCCATCATGAAAACCAGCCCTTTGCCTTTGCTTTAGCTGGCGGTGGACTGAAAACGTCTAGTGTCCTGCCGACTTCCTTACCGCCATTTTTGACGATGTTCACTGTTACAACGTCTAGATCTTTTTGCAGCAAAATCGAATGGACCATAGCGCCCGCAGCCATCATCGCGGTTGAATATCCCTTTATCTTCCAACCGTTTTTCAAGAGGTTGCCAAGTTCGTCTTTTTCATCACTCAAGTGTCGTTCCCCCGCGCCGTTCGGCATACTGAGCGTTAAGCAGATCAACTAAATCGTCTGCCTCTTCCATTTCAACCGCGTCCATAAGATTGCTGTTCACCTCTGCCGGTAGGCCAGTGAAGATGTCGAAGACCGTCCAGTATTCGTCGTGGTCGTTCTTGCGCATATCATATCGGGCTTCGGATGGGTTTTGCACTTTTCACCTCTCAACCAGTGTTCTTCCCGCGCGCCATGATTTCCGAAAACATCTCTGCCTGTCGCTCAGAGGCTGCTCGAATTGCTTTCAATTGTCCCAGCATGTTCCCAAACGCGGCAATCAGCACAAACCCCACTATAGACGGTGCTGCCCAAGTCAGGGATGCTACAACCGCTAGGGCAGCATATTGACCTCGACCCGCGTTTATCATCACGTTCAGCAAAATCAGCGCCACAGCGCCTACACCGATCCATCCAACCACCTGAAGAAATTTATCCATACTCACCCCCACACCTTCTAGGGGCAGCCTGCCAGACTGCACGTATGTGTCAAGACGGACATGAAAGCTTGTTGCCTGCCTAGTGGCCTTTCTTCGTAAGTAGGTGGGAAGCACTCGGTATGATCAGATTTTGCTTGAAGATGTCACGCGCCCATTTCTCCGCTTCGATCTTCGTATCGAACGATTTGCAACGAGGCTTCATGTCGCGGCGACGCACCTGTGCTTGCCAGCGTCCTCTGAGTTTCCTAAGCGTTGCCATTGTGATCTCCAATAGATATTGAAGCTCACGCGTAGGACGCCCCCAAGGGGGTGCCAAGGATTAT
Source organism: Agrobacterium rosae (assembly GCF_002915175.1). Taxonomy (GTDB): domain Bacteria; phylum Pseudomonadota; class Alphaproteobacteria; order Rhizobiales; family Rhizobiaceae; genus Agrobacterium; species Agrobacterium rosae. The sequence goes on from NZ_NXEJ01000003.1 coordinate 310,882, forward strand.
CCCGGCCCATCAGATAACATGTTGGGGCGATCGATCAACGATCCTGTCTAGCCAACGCATTGTATGAGGCCTGCGCGCGTCTAGGTCCGAAGTGGAATGTCTGAACACACCACGAGCTTTCTCGGCTCCTTGACGCCAACGTCGCTCAAGACTTGGCAGAAGGCATCTCTAACAGCGTCAGGGTATTCCGTGGGTCCGATAAACACGCGCTGGAGGAGCTGGGGAATGGAGATACCCGTCATGTTGAGGTCCGGTCGATCTTCAAACGAGAGCTTGAAGACGCCCTGAGGCACACCGCCCATACTCTCGATCCCATATTTCAGGGCACCCTGATCATCGAGGCCTTTGGTGTGCATAATCCGCCATTCGCGTTCTTCGCGAAAACCTCGATGCTTCGAGCAGATAGAGAGTGCTCGCAGGAGCTGGAACAGATAGCCGCCTACATCGTCAGCGCCCGCTTTAGCTACTGCATCCCTGTCTCGGCGAATATTGCCGGCAATCTCCAGAAATAGCTCCATTACGTCTTTCTCGTTGCAATAAAAGACCGGACTGCTGAAGGCACCGAAATTCTCGGCGACGAGATAGAGTGGTAATGGGTTAATCACTAGTCCCACGCCCACACGTCGAGAACCATACGCGCGCCACATGGAGAGACGACCAAAGTCGTCTTCGTCTTTGTCATGCTCCGACAAGCAAACGATATGGGTGCTAGCCCGCATTGTCTCGAACCACTGGTCAAAAAGCGCAACGGTCTTATCGAACACGTCCGGGAACACTTCGTTCAAAGCCTTCCGTATGGCGTGAAGACCAATTTCTGGCGCATCGTCATTTGGCGGTGTGTAAGCTTTTTTCAGCAGGTCAAAGCCATGATCGACCTCTCGGAAATCGTTCATGAGGCGGATATTTTTCATCCAGATTTGATTGCCGCGAATGATCGAGATGGCATTATCCGCGGAAGTGTAGTGGATGAGCCGGCGATCTTCAGCGAGCAATCCGTTGCGGATACGCCCTTCATGTGGGGCAAAAATATCTCGAAGCTTGAACATTTCATCGAACATGCCGAATCTCCCACTCATAACAATAATGGCAGAATGCGTGACCGCTGCGGGAGTATCGAAGCGAATTTTGTTTTGGTATCCTCAACTTTTTTATTAGCAGAATAGCTATCCATCTTAATAGCTCCATGTCTAAGTCGCTTCGGGTGGGCCGTCTAACGAGCTCTCTCTAATTCGGGGTGTGAGATGAACCAATTCGAATATCTGGTAGGTCTGAGAAGAGATCTTTTAGGCCAAATTGGCCTTATAAAGAGCTCGAAATATTTATTCTCGTGGGACGACACGATCTCAAATTACACCACGCGGAGGGCTCTGATCGACATCTTGGAGCGCTACATAAATGCCGGAGCAGATCTCGGACTATTAGTAGTCACTAGGCATAGCACTTGTCCAAACAAACGGCACCCAGATTATCCGACGAGTAATAAATACGGCTACGATATCCCGTATCGATCAGACGAGTTCATCTGGGAGGGAAATCAGCTTTATCAGGGAAAGCGGATTTGCATCTGTCCGTGTTCTGTTCGAAATGCTCCCTCCGAAAATTGGGTTATTGATGACTTCGTATTTAAGCGAGACGCAGATTTAATTTTTTGCCGTCAGCTATCGAGTGCTCTTATAGACGTGCACTGCGCGATCGAGAGCTCAGGCGACAAGAAGACCCGATCCGGGATCCGTGAGTATCTGCTCCGGGCAATATTGACACTGAACGATGCGATCCTGCCGCAAACCGTCGAAGAGTATATCAGCAGGCGCACGCGCTCTGATGGAACAAGCCAAGCCTAGCCTAGCTATGAGAAACGCTTCCTAGTGCCGAGAGTGTGGCCCTCGCCGATTTCGGCAACGGAATTGAAGACTGACAAAACTAACAAAATTGCTGGAAAACCTTACTACCCAGGGGTCAATCATGGCGGAGAGGGTGGGATTTGAACCCACGATACCCTTGCAGGTATGCCGCATTTCGAGTGCGGTGCATTCGACCACTCTGCCACCTCTCCGCGGGCACGAACCTTTGAGGATCGTGCGGGCGTTCTCGTAACCAGCAATCTCTGTGCTTGCACTGATACGTGCGCTGGTTGAAGGATTTCGCTGAGCCAAGGTGCCGCCAGGGTGGCGGAGCGTGGTGAAGCCACTTCGGTTGACGTCAGACGGAGGTAGGTCTGGGTGAATGTCTCTCTGAAGATAGCGATATTCATATTGTCTCTGGTTCGCACGTAAACGGTCAACCCGTCAACGAAATCACCTTGTGTCCAGCCATAATTCCAGCCTATACCGCACCAGGTCTCCAATAGTCTTCTGGCACGACATCCCCAGTGGGATATTCGTCCCCGAAACCCATTGCAAGTATAACATGTTGAAAGACCCGTGGTTCGATCCCGTTGGCGTTGGCCAGCAAGAGGCGCAATGAGTGGTCTAGCGAAATTACGTCCGTAAGCCGGTGGCCTGGGGCAAAATGCAGGTTCGGAAGAGCGACTTCTATTTTTGCAAACTCGCTGCGCAACGCTGCGCAGACAGCGCCTCCGGTATTCGAATGAACCGGTATCGGGAACCACAGAACCACTATTTGGACTGGCAGGTAATGCGAAGTGCATCGAATCCATAGCAGGTCTTCACTACAGCCACTCGCGAAAGCCTCCTAGACGAAATTCTGCGCCGGTTGATCAACAAAATGGATCGCGAATCCTTGGGCAATTGTTGACAGCGCCCCGGAGTGCCGCCTTTAGTGTGACCATGGATTCGACGTCGGAAATAATGACCGCGATAGGGGCTGGGCGCGCTCTGCTTGGCCTTAGCCAGGAGCAGCTTGCCAACGCAGCGCGGATAAGCCGACAGGTCATTGTTCGGATTGAGAAATGCGAGAGCAACGTCCTTGTGGAATCTATAGAAGGTGCGAGCCGCCCTTGAAGCGGGCGGCGTCGTGGATTGATGACGTTGACCCATGCCCAGTTCGAGGCCCTGTTCGCCGGGCTTGATTGGAGGCGGGTTCGGGCGGTCGAAACGAGAGTGCCGGTCGCTATCGAATATCATGGTGATCTTCTTGCCTCAAAATTAGGAAAGAAGGCGTCTACAAATCTCGGGGCTATTCACTGTAGGTGCGACCATCATCGATGTTCGACTGCGTTCCGCGTGTTGATTTCACATCCTCAAACCCAGGCTTTTCGTCAGCGACCGCTTGAGCTCGTATTGATGGGTAAGGTCTGCATTATAGGCGCGCTCAACGATGCGAGCGACGTGTTTGATCTGGTCGAGTTGTTTGGCAAGGTCCGGCCCTAGCCTGAGCGCCTCTGGTTTCAGGTTGCGAGGATCGGCGCTGCCGAGGCGCTGCTCGAGGGCGGTTGCGATTGTGCGGGCCTCGGTGATGGCGGTCTGACCCTCTGGCGTTGTCAGCAATTGCTTGAGGAACACAGGTCGGTCGGCCTGGGACAGGCTGTCAAACCGCTCCAGAAGGGCTTGGCTGGCGCGTGTGAGACCTGGCACGACAACGACGTCCTGACGCTCACGTTTCCAGGTTTCCGACTGCCGCTCGGCCTTCAGCCGCTGGGTCCATGTTTCTGCTGCATAACCGACATGGTTGGACATGCCATGTGCAAAACTGCGTGCCAGTTTGCGCTCCTTGTTGTCGCCGAACATTCCAGACGTGCCGCGCAGTTCACCGAGCTGTTCGGGCCGCTCTTTTACCGCTTTGACCAGTGCCTGGACATCTGTTTTGTCGCTTGTGATCAAAGTCTTCAGCGTTGCCGTGACGGAGAAAGGATCGCGATAGATGTTTTGGGCGACCGAGCGCAAGGTTTCGAGGTCGCGCTCCAGATGCGGTCCTGCCTTTTCCCGTGCGATGTCTTCGACGGTGCGATCGTAATGGGTGCTGGCGGGGATGAGCGGGGCGGGGGTGGCGTATTCCCGTGGCTGATTAGGGGCGACTTCGGAAGCCTGCGTGACGGCCTTTGCAGGCTCGATGTGGAGCGCAGGACCGACCGGATTGATGGCACGCATCACGCCAGATGTTTGCGGTGCCAGCCCGCGCCGCTCGGCAAAGAGCTTGATGTAATCGAGCGTCGTCTCCTTGGCACCGGACCGGCTCATGCTGTCGCTGAGCGCGGTGATGTTTTTGAGCTCATCACGTCCGGCGTAGAGCGTTGTCGCATCACGGTGGCGGGTCATGGCAACATAGGTCAGATGCCGGTCCATGGTGGATGATGCCATGACAAAGGCGCGGTCGACGGTTGCCCCTTGCGCCTTGTGAATGGTGGTGGCGTAACCATGGTCAAAGCTTTGGTAATCTTTGACGGGTAAAGAGATGTGGCGGGCATCGTTTTGTCCAGCGGAAGATCCGTCGAGGCGTATTTGTAGTGCGTTCGGCTCGACGGCCTCCACCCTTCCCAACATGCCGTTCTTGACGCCGAGATCGCGATTGTTTTCCAGAAGAAGGATGCGGTCGCCGGGTGCAAAGCCCCGCTTGCCGTTGACCGTCTGATAGACGATCTCACGATCGGTTCGACGGTCTGGATCGGCATGCAAAGTGTCCGCTTTGGCGACGACCTGCTCACTTTTTCCGTGACCAGCGCCGATACCAATTCCCGGACCACTGTCCATCGGCTGACCATCGCTTTTCGCAAGCAGGCCTTCAGCCTGAAGTGCTTCTCTGATCCCGTCATTAATGGCACGGACATCAACGCGCCGATGGGCCAGCGCAATGCGTGATGCGCCGGGGTTATTCTTTCGATCGGCAAGATAATCCCGCACCAGTTCGTGTCTGGCCTTCTCCCGGTCGTCAGCAAAAACAACGTGGCCACGATCCGCATAATCTTTCACACCATCACCGGTGCGATGGGTCGCAAACGCCACCGAAGCCTGTCGCTGCCAATCCTGTTTCTGCCGACGGATCTGCGACAGTTCGACCGAACCGATGCGCTCTGCAATGGCGCGGAACGGCGAGCCTGCACCAATCGCCTGAAGTTGCTCATGATCGCCGACAAGAACGAGCTTGGCACCCCGCGCCTCGACCTCTTTCACGATCCGCGCAAGCTGTCGACTGCCGACCATGCCGGCCTCGTCGATGACAAGGATGTCGCCGCGCTGAAGTTCGCCTTTACCGTTTTGCCAGCCATACTCCCATGATGCCAAAGTGCGGGCAGCAATGCTGGATGATTGCGTCAAACCTTCGGCTGCCTTTCCGGCAAGGGCTGCCCCATGAACCGTAAACCCCTGGCGCTCCCAGGCGTCGCGGGCTGCCGCAAGCATGGTGGATTTGCCAGCACCGGCAAAGCCGATCACGGCGGCAATCTGTTGCGGTGCGGTGATGTGGCGCACAGCAGTCCGCTGCTCGTCACTGAGGCCCGAACCCGGCAACATCGCATCCTGGCGATCAAGCGCATGATCGACATGGTCTGCTCTCACACCATGGCTGTTTGTGTCCGCCATCCGCAACGCACTGGTTGCGATGGCATGTTCGATGCCGATCATCTCGCGGGTGGAATAGCGCGCCATTTTGTCGCTGTGTTCGGGCTGCACTTCGACCAGCTGGCGTGACGCCATGACGGTGGCAAATGCCCGCTGGAATGCGTCGGTGTCGTTGATGTAGCGATGGAGCGTACGGGCGACATCATGACGGGTAAACACGCTTTTCTCGTCGGTCAGAAGGCGCAGCACCTCGTCCGGTTTGCGTCTGATGATGACAGCGTTTCGTTTCGCAGCTTGTTCCTCGATGCGGGCTCGCTCAACATCCAGTCCCCGTCGCTGCATCTGACTGGCATGGACGCCCATATGCTCGGTTGGTTCAATCGACAGGCCACGATCGACATGCGAGCGGTGATCGACGCGGATATCGAAACCGGCCCGCATCAGATGGCGATTGGCGTGCTCTGCAAACGCCTGTCTGATCTCGCGCATCTGCATATGCGAGGTGGGCAGATTGTTCTCGAGCAACCATCTGTTCTCGCGCTCGATCAGGCTCTTGTCGCCAAGGCCTGTTGGTGTCACCACCCGCGTGGTCATCATCACATGGGCATGGATATTGCGAATGTCGCTTTTGCCCTGGGGCATGTGGATGGCGAAGTCGACGGCTGTGCCATAGCGGTTGGCAAGATCGCGCGCAAAGGCACGCGTCAGCGACAAACGATCGTCGTTGTTCAGCTCATGCGGAAGGGCGACTTCGAACTCACGGGCTACGCGCGCATCGCAACGTTTCTCGGCAGCCTCCACTGCATTCCACAGCGCCGATCGATCCAGCGCCCAGTCGGCATCGACACCGTCGGGAAGAACAATCTCGCAATAATCGACNCGCCGATCGATCCAGCGCCCAGTCGGCATCGACACCGTCGGGAAGAACAATCTCGCAATAATCGACACCCTGCTTGGCGGTAAAATCATGCACGAGCCCATCGCGCTGGTTCACCAGCAGACTGGCGGTGCGATAGGCAATCGCAGCCACTGCGCTTCTGCCACCTGATCTGGAGATGGGCTTGCTGCTGAGATGGTAAATCGCCACCTTCACCTGTCCTTTCCCGCCGCGCAAAACGGTTGGGTCACATACGCCGCAACTCGTAAGTGCGCCCTTGTTGCTTTCGACACGGGACGGCTAGCACCAGCAGGCCGGGCCGGCGACGTGCAGATCTGCATGTTGCGGGACCTGAGAGATTGGAGTTCGAATAGCCCCAAGGCCAAATCGTCAAAGGAGCACGCCGTCATGAGAAAGCCGATCGCGCAACGCATCAAAGAGCTCCAAGAGCGCAAGCGCGCCTTGCAATCGCGACTGGACAGGCAAGAGCGTGCGCAGGAAACCCGGCGCAAGATATTGCTCGGTTCGTTTTTGCTGGAGCGGCTGGCGCAGGATGGTGATACCAGCGAGCCTAACGACCTGAAGCGATGGCTTGGAACCCAGCTACCTGCGTTTCTCAGTCGTGATGCCGATCGTGCGTTGTTTGCAGATCTGCTGGGCGGATGCCAGACGGTGCAGAGACAAGAAGCGACCGGTGCCACCGGTGCCACCGGCAGCAAAGACAATCATGAAGACAGCGATTTGGATGGGGACCCACTCAAGACCGTTCGCATTTGAACCGCTCGTGCGGAGAGAGGTCAAAAGTCCAAGAGACGATACCGGTCCAACGGTCGCAACAAGTCAAATTGTGGCTCGGTTTCCATCTTGACAGCCCAGGAGCGCATCTAGCATTTCTGTCTGACCGGTCTATCAATAACGTGGCTCATCCGCGCCTGGAGGAATTTGACATGTGGAAATCGGTCTTGGTTAGCGTCGCTTTGATCTCCTTTGTTGCTGCGCCGGCCGGCGCTGAGCAATGCAGAGACGCAAAAGGCAAGTTTGTGAAGTGCGAACCGGTCAAGAAAAAAGTCGTTCAGTGCAAAGACGCAAAGGGTAAATTTGCAAAGTGCGGCACGACGGGTGCAATGCCAGTGAACTGACCATCAAAAACCCTCGATGTGCAAAGATCGAGGGTTCCCAAACGCCTGGTTCTGGGAAGCCAAGGCACCACCATGGTGTGTCTTAGCGTCGGCTGGTTTTTCTGTCCGTTTTCGCCTGATCGTGGCATCACTTGATGGCGTAGAACATCCGCACGTCCACCACGATAATTTTGGGCGGTAACGGGACTAACGCGAACCAATCGGCCCGACCCCAATCCATTGTTTCGGAAATTTCCAGGCTGCAAAACTATCTCCGGGATAGCGCTCCCCAAAAAACTCTGACTTCAACACGCTGTCTTTTCGCTGCAGCCACTGCCGTCTCACGGCCTCGTTTTTGCGTCCGATGGCGATTGCGCAAACCGCACTATTGCAAAATTCGAGGGTGTGGAATTGAGGTTCTAGACCGAGTGACCATTGATTTGACGCGCCGCCTCTCGCTTCAACGGATATGGCGTGCTTAAAACCTTCAGGGGAGGGACGGGGGAGAGGATCGAGCGATGAGCCTGTCCTGACGGGAACGCGCTCCCCATAGCGCCGTAGTGAGCGGCAGGACGGGCGTGCGTCCGGCACCAATGGGTAAGGGGGACGCAGCCCGAGATCCCAACGACCGCTCTTTGTCGGAGCCATCCGTTGCGCTCTCCGTCGACGGCGGCTAGAGGCAGGCGATGACAAATAGAGATTCTCGCATGTGGATGGACAGACCGGACCGTTATGGATTGGTCAGCCGGTTGCTCCATTGGACCATGGCGTATCTGCTGATCTGGCAGTTTCTCGTCATCGTGACATGGCGTTTGTTCGGTGATAGGGACTGGGTGACAACTGTGACATCGTTGGGGCCCGGTCATGGGACCGTCGGCCTGCTGGTAATCGGCCTCGTCGTCATCCGTGCCACGTGGGCACTCGTCAATCGCAAGCGTCGACCGGTTCAATCGCAAAGCGTGTCCGGTCGCGCAGCTGTTGCCGTGCACGTCAGTTTCTATGTCCTGTGTTTACCATTCCTGGACTGGCTCTGTTGCGGGCCTATGGCAGCGGCAAGGGCTGGGAACCGTGGATCCCGGCAAGCGGGGTGGAGGTGTCTTGGATGATGACACCGGCCAATCTCCTTCACGCTTTGCTGGCCTGGTGTCTGTCGATTCTGATAGCTGGCCATGTCATCATGGCGCTCGTGCACCAGTTGAGGTGGAAGGACGAAACGCTTGGCCGCATGACGGGGAGGCTGGACAAAAGCGGAGCGACTGGTGAGCGACCGCTGAAGCATGCGACACCCAATCCAGCACCGAAGCAGGCACCGAAACAGCGTCGTGGTTGAAAGCTGACGGATCGTAGCGGAAGCCTTTGTTTGATGTGTGTCAACGCTCTATCGGGATTTCTTGCAATTGTTGTTTTGGTTGAACTGTGTAAGGTTCTCCAGTACCNTCAACGCTCTATCGGGATTTCTTGCAATTGTTGTTTTGGTTGAACTGTGTAAGGTTCTCCAGTACCACCTTTAAGAGAGTCGATCACTACCACCAGCCATTCAGAACCTGCTGCCATGATGAAGTCTTCCCTCGATCATATCCCGCCCCGCAAGCAACGCGAGCTTGCCCGTGCGCTGGAAATCCTGCACGAGGAGTTCGAGGATGCGCTGGGCGAGGGAACATCCGACTTCAAGAAGCGCGGACGCATTCTCAAAATCATCCTGTTCGGCTCCTATGCCCGTGGCACCTTTGTCGACGAACCGCACACGATGAAGGGCTATCGCTCGGACTTCGATATTCTGGTTATCGTCAACAATCGCAAGCTGACCGACTTTGCCGAATACTGGTACAAGGCAGCCGACCGGTTGATCCG
>NZ_NXEJ01000004.1 GCF_002915175.1 Agrobacterium rosae
TCCTTCCAAAGAGATTGAATCACACAACATCAACAAGATGAACCCCGTTTATGGGGACGCGGCCTAAGCCGAAATGTTCGATTGCATGCAGGCAAGAGAGCGAATCCGTGATTTCCTCACCTGCATCGCGCATTAAATCAGCCTGCTGAAACACAATGTTCTTATGTGAAGTCGGTTGTAGAGGCCTTACGTCCAATACTTCAATTTCTCTGAACGACGCGACATGCGCAACAAAACCATCGATCCTGGAGCCGACGTCGATATGGCGCACTGGATTGGCTGCATGAATGTAACCAGCAACCAGAAGATCTTGATGGAAATAGTGTCCTTTAACGATGCCCGCACTGTCAGAGAAATCTTCGAGCACCATGCGAAGTTTATCGATTTTGCCCCCTTTTTCGAGCCATTCTTTCTTGTCAGCCAGGTAGCGCCTCATAAAACGATAATTGTACAGCTTGTTGGTATCTATACCGCACACTCTGGCCATTTTCCTGAGTTCTCGAAGAAGGCTCATTTTCTACCTTTTCTGCGCAACGATGTATGTTGCTTTGGCATTATTTAACAAGGAATTGAACGTTTGTTAAAAAGCAACTTTGAGAGAAGATTTAAATTTTTTATTGACCTCCTCTTCAGACGATACTTCCAACGCGAAAAGTACTTTTCTGCTTCCAGATCGTTCATGCTTCGATCCATTTTTATAATATCCGTCGCTAGGACAGAGAGGATCGAGAACAAATTATGTTCATTCAAAACGCGTCTACGGGATTCTTCGAGGTGGGGGCGTGCAGTCTCCGCTCGATCCGATTCAATCAGATCGCGAATAATGACGATTGCATTCTCAGGATTGGCAATGTCGATTGGTGCCAACGATTCTTTTGAAAAATAATCCGTGATATTGGGGCATCCATAATAGATAGGATAGGTCAAAGAAAGATACGGATCGGCCAGTTTTTCTGTCCAGTAGTCTGGATAGCAGCTATTCTCTATTGCAATATGATATCGATAATCATTCAGAACTTCAGATTTATCTCCAAAACCGTTTATGTTCCGCCCAAATACATCAATTTCGGTCCCGAAATATGATTTGAGCTTCTGAACAAATTCCAGTCTGGCTCTATGCCCTTCTGTTCGAGCTTTGTTGGAGGACACGACTGATATCGATTTCGTTTTCGGAGAGCTTAGTGTCTCAAAATTTCTGTAGTTCACCGGAGTCGATAAAAGATGCCCGTTATTGTCCCAAGCCCCGATATGCCAAGGAGATCCTATTTGTCCAAATGAAACGTTCCGATGTCTGGTGGTGGTATCCGTGGTGAGAATGAAGTCAAATTGATTGAGAAAATCTGGATGATACGTCTTTATGCTCGCCGGTTCTGACGCAATGAAGACGCTTCGGTTGGCATGTATTTTCCCGACCATATCGAGCGGTATCGCGTCGAAAACAAACAGGACATCACAGTCATGAAAATCGCCTGAGAAGATGAAGTCTACGCCGTTCCAAACTGTTATGTTATCAGGAAACTGTCGCTCCCACTGCCACTCCGAAGACGACGAAATAAATCCCGCTTTGATAAGCATGAGGCACCTTCGATATAAACGACGCGTGACTTTTACGCGAGATTTGTTTGTTAGTTCATGAGATGGTCGACTTCAAATATTCTGTAAGTCGCCTTAACGCCTTCGGCTAAGCCAATCTCCGGCTCCCACCCCATAGCCCTCAACTTCTCCGCGCTCATCAACTTCCTAGGCGTGCCGTCCGGCTTGCTGAGATCATGCTTGATATCGCCCTCGAAACCAACAATTTCGCATATGAGTTTCGTTAGGTCGAGGATGGATATGTCTTCGCCGCTGCCGACGTTCACGTGGCTTTCGTCTGAGTAGTTTTTCATCAGGAAGACCAGCGCATCGGCGCAGTCGTCGGCGTGGAGGAATTCGCGGCGGGGGGTGCCGGTGCCCCAGATGGTCATGTCCTTGTCGCCGCGGATTTTTGCTTCATGCGCCTTGCGGATAAGTGCGGGTAGGACGTGGCTGGAGGTCAGGTCGAAGTTGTCGCCGGGGCCGTAGAGGTTCGTCGGCATGGCAGAGATGAAGTCGCATCCGTATTGTTTGCGATAGGCCTGTGTCAGCTTGATGCCAGCGATCTTGGCGATGGCATACCATTCATTCGTGGGCTCCAGCGCGCCGGTGAGGAGGGCGTCTTCGGTGATCGGCTGGTCTGCAAATTTCGGGTAGATGCAGGATGAGCCTAGGAAGAGGAGTTTTTCCACCTCGGCGCGGTAGGAGGACTCGATGATGTTGGCTTCGATCATCAGGTTCTCATAGAGAAATTCTGCCGGGCGGGTGTCGTTGGCCAGAATGCCGCCGACTTTTGCTGCGGCCAGGAAAACGGCTTGCGGTTTGTTGTTCGCCATCCATGCGGAAACCTGCGCCTGGTTGCGCAAGTCCACCTCATCCCGACCAACCGTCAGAATGTCGCAACCCTCTTGCTGCAAGCGCCGAACGATGGCCGAGCCGACCATACCGCGATGGCCCGCAACCCAAACCCGTTTGTCCTTGAGGTCGTAGAGGCTCATGTTCAAGCGCCCTTCGTCACGATGTCCGATTGCATGATGCGCAGATCTTCCACCACCATTTCCCTTGCCAGTTCACGCACGCTCGTCTCATGTTTCCAGCCGAGCTTCTCGTGCGCCTTGGTTGGGTCGCCGATCAGCAATTCGACTTCAGTCGGGCGGAAGTAGCGTGGGTCGACTTCGACCAGAACCTTGCCGGTGGCGGCGTCTGTGCCCTTTTCGTCGACACCTTCGCCCTGCCATTTCAGGGTGATGCCAACATCCTCGAAGGCCCATTCCACGAATTGGCGCACGGGTGTCGTTTCACCTGTTGCCAGCACGTAGTCGTCTGGTTGGTCCTGCTGCATCATCAGCCACATGCCGCGTACATATTCCCTGGCGTGACCCCAGTCCCGCTTTGCATCGAGATTGCCGAGATAGAGTTTTTCCTGACGCCCGAGCTTGATGGCTGCTGCTGCGCGCGTGATCTTGCGCGTGACGAAGGTTTCGCCGCGCAGGGGGCTCTCGTGGTTGAACAGGATGCCGTTCGAGGCATGCAGGCCATAAGCTTCGCGGTAATTGACCACAATCCAGTAGGCATAGAGCTTTGCCGCTGCATATGGGCTACGCGGGTAGAAGGGCGTGGTTTCCCGTTGCGGAACTTCCTGAACCAGACCGTAAAGCTCTGACGTCGATGCCTGGTAGAAGCGGGTTTTCTTCTCCAGCTTGAGAATGCGGATTGCTTCCAGCAACCGCAGCGTGCCGATGCCGTCTGCATTGGCCGTGTATTCCGGTGTCTCAAAGGACACTTGCACATGGCTTTGCGCAGCAAGGTTGTAGATCTCGTCCGGCTGGGTTTCCTGCACGATGCGGATGAGATTGGTCGCATCAGTCATGTCACCGTAATGAAGGAAAAACCTTGGGTTCTCCTCATGCGGATCCTGGTAGATGTTCTCGATGCGCCCGGTGTTGAAGGATGAGGAGCGGCGCTTGATGCCGTGGACGATGTAGCCCTTGTCCAGCAACAATTGCGCCAGATAGGCACCGTCTTGGCCTGTGACGCCAGTAATGAGGGCGACCTTCGCTTCGTCAGACATTCAATCCGCTTTCTTCTATCGCACTATGCGGCCTCAAGCGCTTTGCGCTCCATTGGCCCTGGGTGCTGCTCTTTTAAGCGCACGTTATTTGCTTGTGCGATATCTCAAGTCGAGTGCAAAATAAACATCAGATTTTAAAAGGTGTTTGTACCTACAGCGAATCTATGCGCCTTTTCGACTCATTTCGTTTGTCGTGATTTGGCAAATCTCTGTTTCTGTCTGCCGGCAATGAACTTGTCCATGAGCAGCCGGTATTGCTTTGCGAGGCCGTAATACCAGCGCCTCTTATGGGTGTTGCGCCGCTGTCCAGGGCCTGCAACAATCTGGCTTGCTGCGTCCGTGGTGGTAACGGGTGCCGGCCAGAACGAATATCCATGTCCGGCGCGGGTCAGCCAGTAGCGGAAGTAATTATCCACAGGCGCAAAAATCTCGTCGTGTTCTTCAATGAAAAGCCGTGCGCCCTCGCGTGACCAGACGATGGCACTTGTCGTCATCGGGAAGTAATGGGCGGCGACCATTTGGCACGCGTGGCCATCGATTCTGTAGTCGGCGATGGGCGTGGCGATCTTCAGCTTGTTGTTGCCAATGTTGATCAAACGCCATTCCGGATCAACGGCTTCCAGCTCCGGCAATGCCTGTTCCAGCAGCGCGACTGGGTTGCAGAGCGGTAGAGCGTCGTCTTCCAGAACAAGCGCATAGTTGTCCTGCGATTGGAGAAACTGTTTTGCCACCTTGAGGTGGCTGTAATAACAGCCGATTTCGCCACCGACGAGGCTGCGGCCCATATATCGCTCAGCGCGGTCGGCATTGTAGTCGCTGACCGTGGACAGATCGAGTGGACGGCCATCGACTGCGGATACGCGCTCGAACGCAATGCCGAATGCGGCGAGTTTGTCGCTTATCGATGCAAGGCGGTCATGGCTGCCATCGAGATTGATGACGAAAATTCCAAGAGATTGCATGTCTGGCTTTATGTCCTGTCTTGTCCGATATGCGAACGTGATGTCACCATCTTCCCAATATCCCGGCAAAGCCGTCCAGAACAAGCGGTTTCATGCGGCGACAATAGAGGGTGCGAGAATTCAGGAATGCACTCCTTTCCACTTGCACCGATGCGGTAACCAGAACATAAAGACCGCAATGCCTGCAAATGCTGGTTTGCGGTGGATAGAGTTGCCAAAGGCGAAGTTCAGGATAAAGACGTATGCGGGTTCATCAGTATATTTTCGGCAAAGACGGCGGCGCGGAAAAGTTCTTCGTGCATCTCGTTGGTGCTCTGGCCCGGCGTGGCGTGGAGCAGACGGCGGTCATGCGTTGGAACCGCCGTTGGCGCGAAGATGTCGAAGTTCATGCCAAAGTCATCCAGAGCAACTTTCGTAACCTATCGATCGATCGCATTCTGCTTCCAATGAAGGTCTTGTCGATTGCCAAGCGTGATAAGGCGGATGCGATCATCTCATGGTCGACACGTGGTGCGCGTTTGATGCCGGATTACAAGGGCGGCATCAAGCTGTCTCGGCTTGGCGACTACCCCACGCATCTCGGCTATTTCAAGAACACGGATATTCTGGTGTGCAACACGCCGGGTATTGGCGATCATGTGCGCAAACTCGGCTGGACGCGCGGTGTGGAGGTAATCTCCAACTTCACCGATACCACAACGGTAGCACCTATATCACGGGCGTCCGTCAATACGCCTGAGGGTGTGCCGCTCGTCGTGACCATGGGACGTTTCGTCAAGCGCAAGCGTTTCCATCTTCTCATTGAGGCGGTAGCGGCTGTGCCTGATGCTTATCTCTGGATTGTCGGTGATGGCGAGGAGCGCGAAGCGCTAGAGGCCGTCACCCGTGAGCACAAGATGGAGGAAAGAGTACGTTTCCTCGGCTGGCAAAAGGATACGAGACCTTACGTTGCTGCGGCCGATATTTTCGTCATGCCTTCCAGTCACGAGCCGCTTGGCAATGTGATCTTTGAAGCATGGGCGCAAAACCGTGCTGTTATCTCGTCGCGTTCGGAAGGGCCTTCGTGGTTCATGCGTGACGGTGAAAACGGACTGCTCGTCGATATCGACGATGTTGCCGGATATACCCGCGCCATAAACCAGCTGATCGCCGACCCTGCTCTCGCAGCACGTCTCGGCGAGAACGGTCGTGCCACGCTGGTCGGTCAGTTCTCTGAAGAGGCCGTGGCCAACGCCTACATCGATCTGTTCAAGCGGAAGCCGTAAGCGCCGCGTAGACCTTACCGATATTGTCGGCTTCACCGTTTATGGTGAAGTTTTCCGTGACATGTGAGCGAGCAAGACCGCTCGCATGATCGCGTTTCGCCGCGTCTTCCATCCACATCGCAACGGTGCGAACCATGGCATCCAGGTCGTCCCGGCTGATAATTTCACCGGTCTGAGGCTCTGCAATTAATTCCGGAAACGCGCCGACATCAGTGGCGACGACCGGCACGCCGGTTGCCATGGCCTCGAGTGGCGTCAGGCCAAAGCCTTCCCAACGTTGCGGGGCGACGAACAAGTCGAGGGTGCGGTACCAGTCGTTGATATCGGTATGTTCACCAACGAAAAGAATGCGGTTCGCAAGTCCTGCGGCGCGAACTTTGTCTTTCAGGCCGTTCTCAAACTCCACATGCGGACCGGTGGCGCGTCCTGCAATGATGGCAGACCATTCGGGTCGTTGCGGCAACACGGCAATCATGGTGTCGACAAACAGGTCGGTACCTTTCTGGTGGCGCACCCGGCCGAAGCAACCAGCATATTTTTGATGCACATCCAGACCAAGAAGCCGTCTCGACGCGGCCTTATCGACGGCAGGCGAAAAGCGTTCCGTATCGATGCCATGCATGATGACGGTGCTCGGCACCTCCAGATAGGTTGCCGTCTTGCCGTTGGTGGCGATAACCGCATCCATTCGGGAAATCAGGAACTTGGTCCAGCCGCTATGCTTGCGTTGCGACGCTGAGGTGAACACCAGTTTCAGCTTCATGCGCAAGATATCACGCATGACGATGCCCGGTAGCATCTCGATATTGCGCCGCGCATGCCACACGCGCGGCTTATGATTTGGCCCCAATTTCCACAGCTGCCACAAATCGCGAAAGCGAACATGTGGCAGGCTGTCGGGCAAACCCGGTCCGATGGCCGCCACATCTTGCCCCTGCCTGTTTTGCACGGGCAGAAGCTGAATAATGGTCGATGTTACGCCGGAAAGCCTGCGCTTGAAATTTGGCGCAAGCACCCGGACGTTAGCCAAGTCAATGTAAGGCAAAATCGGATTCTCGGGGGAAGGGAGCTTTCGATCAGCCCCAGTTGATGGAGAGGATTTCGTAGCCGCGTGAGCCGCCAGGTGCATGCACCTCGATGCTGTCGCCCACTTCCTTGCCGATCAGCGCACGCGCGATAGGCGAGGAGATGGAGATACGGCCCTGCTTCACGTCGGCTTCCTGATCGCCAACGATCTGATAGGTCTTCTGCTCGTTGGAATCCTCATCCACAAGCTTGATCGTGGCACCGAATTTGATTGTCGTGCCGGACATTTTCGAGAGGTCGATGACCTCGGCACGCGCCGTCAGATCTTCAAGCTCGGCAACGCGGCCTTCATTGTGGCTCTGCGCTTCCTTGGCGGCATGGTACTCGGCATTTTCGGACAGGTCGCCATGGGCGCGCGCCTCGGCAATTGCCTCGATGATCCGAGGGCGTTCTTCCTGCTGACGAAAGCGCAGTTCTTCCTGCAACTTGACGAACCCACCCTGAGTCATTGGTACTTTTTCTACCATTTTTTCTTCCTTCGCATTCAACCCGCGGCACCCGCAGACACAAAAAGAAACAGGTTCCGGAGCAAAACTACGGAACCATGTCAAAATCACAATTTGAACGACTATATCAGAAGACCGCCACCAATTGCCAGATAATTTGAAATCGTCATTCCCGTGTAAAAATCCTTGACGTGATTTGCGCAGAGATTGACAGTTTTTGCAAGAACATATAGTGAACATACTATGAAAAAGTCTATAAAAGAGCGTCTGGCAGTTCTCTCCGATGCGGCAAAGTATGACGCGTCATGCGCCTCTAGCGGCACGACGAAGCGCAATTCATCCACATCGGGAGGGCTGGGCTCGACCGAAGGGTCGGGCATTTGCCATGCCTATGCGCCGGATGGACGCTGCATTTCGCTGCTGAAGATTCTGCTCACCAACTTCTGCATTTATGACTGCGCTTATTGCATCAATCGCTCCTCCAGCAATGTCGAGCGGGCGCGTTTTACCGTGGAAGAGGTTGTGTGGCTGACGCTGGAATTTTATCGCCGCAATTATATCGAAGGCCTGTTTCTGTCATCCGGCATCATTCGCTCGTCCGATCACACGATGGAAGAACTGGTGCGGGTGGCGAGAGAGTTGCGGGTGACCCATGGTTTCCGCGGCTATATCCATCTCAAATCGATTCCCGAAGCATCCGCTCGTCTGGTGGAAGAGGCAGGGCTTTATGCTGACCGCCTATCGATAAATATAGAACTGCCGACGGATAGCGGTATCGGCCAGTTTGCGCCCGAGAAGCACCCCATCAATATCCGCAAATCGATGGCCGATATTCGTCTGAAAATAGAAGAGGCGGGCGAGCCGACGTTGCAGACGAAACGCGTCAGAAAGTTTGCGCCTGCGGGACAAAGTACCCAGATGATCGTCGGTGCCGATGGTGCCAATGATACGACCATCCTGTCCACAAGCGCGCGTCTTTACGGCAGCTACGGTTTGCGGCGGGTATATTACTCAGCGTTCAGCCCGATCCCGGATTCGTCAAAAAATCTACCGCTCATCAAACCGCCTTTGATGCGCGAACATCGCCTGTATCAGGCCGATTGGCTCTATAGATTCTATGGTTTCGATATCGATGAAATCGCTTCCACGCAGAAGGATGGCATGCTGGATCTCGATATTGACCCGAAGCTGGCATGGGCACTGGCAAACCGTCAGCAGTTTCCTGTCGATGTCAACAAGGCGGATCGCGAGACGTTGCTGCGCGTGCCAGGCTTTGGCACGAAGACGGTGAAATCCATTCTCTCGTCGCGCCGTTTCAGGCAATTGCGGTTGGAAGATATCGCCCGTTTTGGCGTGTCGCTGAAGAAGGTGAAAGCCTTCGTGGTAGCTGGAGGGTGGTCGCCGGGGAAGTTGACGGAGCGACCTGATTTGCGCGACATGTTTGCGCCGCAGCCCGAACAATTGTCGTTGCTGTAATGTATAGGGTCTCACTGGAGGGGCGGGGGGGTTTTACCGAGTGGCGGGATGCGGCCCGCACCTTCCTGTCGGCGAATGTTGCTCCGCATGAGATCGAGTGGCGGTTTCAAGGTGAGGAAACCGGTCTCTTCGGGGTCGAAGAGGGAGATCGCGTTCCGCAGATCGGCGGTTCAGCCAGCGTGAATGTGCCAGCGGCCTTCATGCCGTTTGCGCAAACCATCATCTGCCACAGTGATCCGACACGCTTTGCGTTGCTTTATCGCCTGTTGTGGCGTCTGGGGCAGGATAGGGCGCTGTTGGAGTTCAAGTCTGATCCTGATGTGGCCGAAGCCCGAAAGATGGAGAAATCCGTTCGTCGTGATAGCCACAAGATGACGGCCTTCGTTCGATTCAAGGAGGTTCCGTTGCCGCAGGACGTCGTTGGACGACGACGTTTTATCGCGTGGTTCGAGCCTGACCACTTCATCGTTGAACGCAAGGCGGCGTTTTTCCAGCGACGTTTTACCGATATGGACTGGTTGATCGTCACCCCAAAGGGCTCGGCGCGCTGGGATGGTGAAACAATGCAGACGTCGAGAATGGCGGCGGAAAAGCCGGATATTTCAGACGACACAGATGAGCTGTGGCGCACCTATTACGCCAATATCTTCAATCCGGCGCGGTTGAAGATCAAGGCGATGACGGCAGAGATGCCGAAAAAATACTGGAAGAACCTGCCCGAGGCGGACCTCATTCCAGACCTCATCTTGAACGCCGAGCGGCGGGTGCTTGAGATGGGTGCCAAAGCTGCGACCGAGCCGCAATTGTTTCACCATCGTCTTCAAGCGGCGGCAGATAGCAGACCGCAACCTGCGCTGCCGGATGCCGATACGTTGGAGGGATTGAAGCACGAGGCGCAAAGCTGCACGCTCTGTCCGTTGCACTGCAAGGCAACGCAAACAGTGTTCGGTGAGGGGCCAGCCAATGCTGACGTCATGGTCGTCGGCGAGCAGCCGGGTGACTTCGAGGATTTGGCCGGACGTCCCTTTGTCGGTCCGGCGGGCAAGGTGTTCGATCAGGTGCTGGGTGAGACCGGCATGGACCGCAAGGCAATGTATGTCACCAATGCCGTCAAACATTTCAAATATGAGGCGCGCGGAAAGAAGCGCATTCACCAGCGGCCGGATGCCGGCGAAGTTCAGCGTTGCCGGTGGTGGCTGACGCGTGAGATCGATCTGGTGCAGCCGAAGCTCATCGTGGCCATGGGCGCGACGGCGGTGTTTGCCTTGACGGGTATGAAAGAAAAACTATCGGATGTGCGCAGCAGACCCATGCCGATGGATGGTGGCAAGATGCTCTTTGCGACTGTCCACCCGTCCTATCTTTTGCGTATTCCTGATGAGCAAAAGAAGGCGGAAGAGATGCGGCGGTTTCGGGAAGACATGCAAAGTGTTCAAAGGCTTATGGAGATTGGCAGAGAAACCGATTCCCGTGTTTCACATATTGGATAAGGGTTATCGCACCTTGCGGTCATTGGCGGCTTTCACGAAATCAATGAAAGCTCTGAGCGGTGCCGGAACCAGCCGTCTGCCGGGATAATAGAGAAACGGGCCGGAGAAACTTTGCCACCACGGCTCCAGCACCGGTGCCAGCACGCCGCTGTCGAAATAGGGTTGCAGCCAGTCTTCGAAGAGCATGATGATGCCGGAACCCGCGATGGCCGCATCGACGGCGAGGTCCGTTGCGCCGCCGATCCTGACGATCAACGGCCCGTCGGCCTCGATCAACAGGACTTCGCCATCGCGCTCGAATTCCCATGGCGGTATGACACCGCTGGCAAAACGGCCTCTGATACAGGCATGGTTCAACAGGTCGCGGGGATGGTCGGGGCGTCCAAACCTCCCGAGATAAGCGGGCGAGGCAGCGGTGGCGAAACGTTGAGTGGTTGGCCCAATCGGTACGGCAATCATGTCTTGCTGTAAGCGTTCGTCATAGCGTATGCCCGCATCACAGCCTGCGGCCAGAATATCAACGAAGCTTTCATCGGTGATGATTTCAAGGCGGATGTCGGGGTAGGCGGCGAGAAACTGCGGCACCAAGTCAGGCAGGATCAGCCTTGCTGCGCTCACGGGAACGTTGAGCCTGAGCGTGCCGGCGGGCTTGTCGCGAAAGCCGTTGACGACATCGAGTGCCGCCTCGACTTCGGTCAGCGCCGGTGCCAACCGGGCAAGAAGGCCTTGGCCGGCCTCTGTCGGCAAGACACTGCGCGTGGTGCGGTTCAGCAGACGAACGCCAAGCCCGGTTTCCAGACGCCGCACCGCTTCGCTGAGGCCTGACGCGCTGCTGTCGTTAAGCCGTGCCGCCTCGCGAAACCCGCCCGCGCGCGCCACTGCGACAAAAGCATTCAGATCATCAAGATCAATCTTCATTGTTCATATTCTCGCACAGCCCGTCCGGATTGTATCCTATTCTCTTGGATATCGACAGCGTCTATCTTCTCTCCAACATTAGGAGAACAATCATGACTGACATCGACAAGGCCGGATCATTCAAGCTCGGCAACCACACGGTCAAACGCCTCGGTTACGGTGCCATGCAATTGGCCGGTCCCGGCGTGTTTGGCCCGCCAAAGGACCATGACGGCGCGCTCGCCGTTCTGCGCGCCGCCATCGAGGCAGGGGTCAACCACATCGACACCAGCGATTTCTACGGCCCCCACATCACCAATCAGTTGATCCGTGAAGCACTGCATCCCTACACGGACGATCTCGTCATCGTCACGAAAATCGGTGCCAAGCGCGGCGAGGACAAATCCTGGAACCTGGCATCCTCGCCGGAAGAGTTGACCAGCGCCGTCCATGACAATCTGCGCAACCTTGGTCTCGACGTTATGGATGTCGTCAATCTGCGTGTCATGTTCGATGTGCATGGACCCGCAGAAGGCTCCATCGAACCATTGCTGACGCCGCTTGCCGAGTTGCAGCGTCAGGGTCTGGTTCGCCATATCGGGCTCAGCAACGTCACGGCGGCACAGGTTGAGGAGGGTCGCAAGATCGCTGACATCGTCTGCGTTCAGAACATGTACAATCTGGCCCATCGCCAGGACGACGCGCTGATCGATAGCTTGGCCGATGATGGCATTGCCTATGTGCCGTTCTTCCCGCTTGGCGGCTTCAGCCCGCTTCAGTCTTCGGCCCTCTCGGATGTGGCGGCGCGTCTGGAGGCAACGCCGATGCAGGTCGCGCTTGCTTGGCTGTTGCGCCGCAGCCCTAACATTTTGCTGATCCCGGGCACATCATCCGTTGCCCATTTGCATGAGAACCTCAAGGCCGCCGAACTCGTTCTGTCGGATGATGTCATGACCGAACTGGACGGTGTGGCTGCTGCGAATGTGGCGCATTAACATCGCTTGCTGAAACGAGAAAGGGCGCGTCACCGACGCGCCCTTTCTGTTTTTTGGTAAGTTACAGGCTTACGCGAAGTAGCTTTGCAAAGGCCGCACATCCAGGCTACCTGCCTTCAGCGCCTTGATGGCGAGGGCTGCGGATTCCGCACCGGCCATCGTCGTGTAGTAAGGCACCTTCTGCATCAGCGTTGCGCGGCGCAGCGACTTGGAGTCGGAGATCGCCTTGTTGCTGTCGGTCGTGTTGATAACCAACTGAACCTGACGGTTGCGGATCGCGTCTTCGATGTGCGGACGTCCTTCCTGCACCTTGTTGATCTTCTCGGCGTTGATGCCCTGTTCGGCCAGGAAGCGCTGCGTGCCGCCTGTCGCCAGAACCCTGAAGCCGATTTCGACCAAATGGCGGATGGCAGGCAGAACCCGCTCCTTGTCCTCATCGCGAACCGAAACGAACACTGCACCGGAGCGTGGCAGATCGACGCTTGCACCCAGCTGCGCCTTGGCGAAGGCCAGCGCGAAGTCGGTGTCGAGGCCGATGACTTCACCGGTGGAGCGCATTTCCGGTCCCAGCAGAATATCGACACCGGGGAAACGGGCAAACGGGAAGACGGCTTCCTTGACGGCGATGTGCTTGAGGTTGCGCGGGTCTGGCTTTTCGCCGTAAGCGGCAATCGCCGCATCCAGCGTTTCGCCAGCCATGATACGGGCGGCGATCTTGGCAATCGGCGCGCCGATGGTCTTGGCAACGAACGGCACGGTACGCGACGCGCGCGGGTTGACTTCCAGCACGTAGATCGTGCCGTCCTTGATCGCGTATTGCACGTTCATCAGGCCACCGACATGCAGCGCCTTGGCAAGCGCCGTCGTCTGGCGTTCCAACTCGTCCAGCATATCCTCGGAAAGCGAGCGCGATGGCAACGAGCAGGCGCTGTCACCGGAGTGAATACCGGCTTCTTCGATGTGTTCCATGATGCCTGATACGAAGACGTTTTCGCCATCGCACAGCGCATCCACGTCCACTTCGACGGCGTTCGTCAGGTAGCTATCGAACAGTAACGGGTTCTTGCTCAGAAGCGTGTTGATCTGGCCGGTCTTGTCGTTGGGGTAACGCTGCTTGATATCCTCAGGCACGAGACCTGGAACCGTATCCAGCAGGTAGCTTTGCAGCATGCTTTCATTGTGAATGATCTGCATGGCGCGGCCGCCGAGAACGTAGGACGGGCGAACGACCAACGGGAAGCCGATTTCGGACGCCACGACGCGGGCCTGCTCGACGGAATAGGCGATGCCGTTGTTCGGCTGCGCCAAATCGAGCTTCATCAAAAGCTTCTGGAAACGGTCGCGGTCTTCGGCAAGGTCGATCATATCAGGCGCTGTGCCGAGGATCGGAATGCCGTTCTTTTCCAGCGCTTCGGCCAGCTTCAGCGGCGTCTGACCACCGAACTGCACGATAACGCCAACCAGTTCACCCTTTTCCTGCTCGGCACGCATGATTTCGATCACGTCTTCAGCCGTCAGTGGTTCGAAATAGAGGCGGTCGGAGGTGTCGTAGTCGGTGGAGACGGTTTCCGGGTTACAGTTGATCATGATGGCTTCAAAGCCCGCATCCTTCAACGCGAAGGCGGCATGGCAGCAGCAATAATCGAACTCGATGCCCTGGCCGATACGGTTGGGACCACCGCCGAGAATGACGACCTTCTTGCGATCCGAAACCTGCGCTTCGGAGCGCAGCTGACCGACGAATGGCGTCTCATAGGTGGAGTACATGTAAGCGGTTGGCGAAGCGAATTCGGCAGCGCAGGTGTCGATGCGCTTGAAGACCGGGCGCACGTTCAGGCTGTTGCGAAGCTCTGCCACTTCCTTGGGGCGCTTCTTGGTCAGGCTTGCAAG
This sequence comes from Agrobacterium rosae, assembly GCF_002915175.1. Lineage (GTDB taxonomy): Bacteria > Pseudomonadota > Alphaproteobacteria > Rhizobiales > Rhizobiaceae > Agrobacterium > Agrobacterium rosae. Next base: position 14,151 of record NZ_NXEJ01000004.1, read on the forward strand.
GCGGGCGTCGGAGAAGCCCATGGCTTTCAGCGACCGCAGGTTTTCAGCATCCTGCGGCAGGCCGTGTTCGCGCACACGCGCTTCCATGTCTACGATCGCCTTGAACTGAGCGATGAACCATGGGTCGATCTTGCTGTTTTCATGCACTTCGGCTTCGGACATGCCCATGCGCAGGGCCTGTGCGACCATGCGCAGACGATCCGGCGTCGGCGTGCCGATGGCGGCGCGAATGGCGTTCTTGGAACCTTCGCCTTCTTCGTAACCGGGGATTTCGATTTCATCGAGACCGGTGAGGCCGGTTTCCATGCCGCGAAGCGCCTTTTGCAGCGATTCCGCAAAGGTACGGCCAATCGCCATGACTTCACCGACCGACTTCATGGCCGTGGTGAGGATTGGCGATGCGCCCGGGAATTTCTCGAAAGCAAAACGCGGGATTTTGGTGACGACATAGTCGATGGATGGTTCGAAGGACGCCGGTGTCGCACCGCCGGTGATGTCGTTGTCCAGTTCGTCCAGCGTGTAGCCGACCGCGAGCTTGGCAGCGACCTTGGCAATCGGGAAACCGGTGGCCTTGGAGGCGAGCGCAGACGAGCGAGACACGCGCGGGTTCATTTCGATGACAACCAGACGGCCATCCTTCGGGTTGACGGCGAACTGCACGTTCGAGCCGCCGGTCTCGACGCCGATTTCGCGCAGAACCGCAATCGATGCATTGCGCATCATCTGGTATTCTTTGTCCGTCAGCGTCAGGGCAGGGGCAACGGTGATCGAATCGCCGGTGTGGACGCCCATTGGGTCGATGTTTTCGATGGAGCAGATGATGATGCAGTTGTCCGCCTTGTCGCGGACCACTTCCATTTCATATTCCTTCCAGCCGAGAACCGATTCTTCGATCAGCACTTCGGTGGTCGGCGATGCATCGAGACCGCCGCCGATGATTTCGAAGAATTCAGAGCGGTTGTAAGCAATGCCGCCGCCGGTGCCACCCATGGTGAAGGACGGGCGGATGATGGCGGGCAAGCCGACGACATCGATGGCCTGCGCGGCGATGGCCATGGCGTGGCTGATGTAGCGCTGCTTGCGGTCGGTTTCGCCGAGGTTCCACTGGTTTTCGAGGTTGTCGAGCGCCTTGTCCAGGTCCGCGCCGGAAAGTTTGGCTTTCAGTTCTGCGCGTGCGGCTTCATGCGTCTTGCGGTCTGTGTCCTTGATGTCGGTGGCGTTGGCCAGCATCGACTTCGGCGTTTCAAGGTTGATCCGCTTCATGGCTTCACGGAACAAAGCGCGGTCTTCGGCCATGTCGATAGCTTCGGGCTTTGCGCCGATCATCTCGACATTGTAGCGGTCGAGCACGCCCATCCGCTTCAGGGAAAGGGCAGTGTTCAGCGCCGTCTGGCCGCCCATGGTCGGCAGCAGCGCGTCCGGGCGCTCCTTGGCGATGATCTTGGCCACCACTTCCGGCGTGATCGGCTCGACATAGGTCGCGTCCGCCAGATTGGGGTCGGTCATGATGGTTGCAGGATTGGAGTTGACGAGGATGACGCGGTAGCCTTCCTCTTTCAGCGCTTTGCAGGCCTGTGTGCCGGAATAATCGAACTCGCATGCCTGACCGATGACAATCGGACCAGCGCCGATGATAAGGATGGATTTGATGTCTTGGCGCTTCGGCATGGCTCTCGTTCCGCTTTTCGTGTTGCGCAAAAAACGGCCAAGGTGAAACTCACCGGCCGCGGGCGCAATTCCAATCTTTTCAGGCTAGAAGCGGCTTATAGGCAAATGTTTTGGCGAACGGAACCCCGAATCTTCGCTTTCCGACAGGAAAGTTGGCTCTCTATATATCTGTGTTGCAGGCTGATCCTTTCCGCCAATAAAAACGTAGAGATATTTGAATGAATTACCTCCGTTTCCAAAATCACAGAGCAGGGCATTTATGATTACCGTTCATTATCTCGAAAACTCCCGTGCGCACCGCATTCTCTGGCTGCTCGAAGAGCTTAGTGTCGACTATGACGTCAAGACCTATGCGCGCGGTCCCGACATGCGCGCTCCGAAGAGCCTCAAAGCCGTTCACCCGCTCGGCAAGTCTCCGGTTATCGAGGATGGTGGAAAGGTTTATGCCGAAAGCGGCGCGATCATCGAATATCTGCTGGATACCTACGCAAACGGCGCGTTCCGGCCAGAACACGGCACGGATGCATATAGACGTTATATCTACTGGCTGCATTATGCAGAGGGTTCGGCGATGCCGCTGCTGGTGATGAAACTGTTGTTTTCCCGCATTCCGCGTCAGGTGCCATTCTTCCTGCGCCCGGTCGCCAACATGATTTCAAAAGGCGTTGCCAGCCAGTTCGTTGATCCGCAACTGGCGGATCATACTGCCTATTGGGAAAGCGAGCTTGCGAAAGACGGGCTTTTTGCGGGCAGCGAACTGACCGGCGCGGATTTTGCCATGAGCTTTCCGGTGGAGGCGGCGATGAGCCGGGTGGATGGCATCAACGACCGACCGGCAATCCGCCGTTTTCTCGAAACCATCCGCGCGCGCCCTGCCTATCAGCGTGCCCTTAAGAAAGGCGGCGCTTATGTTTACGCCAATAGCTGACTTGCCGGAACGCTTTGAAGGTTCTAGCGTTTAGGCAAGTCACTGAAGGGGAGACACATATGCAGTGGAGAGGGCGTCGCCAATCCGACAACATCGAAGACAGGCGCGGCATGTCGTCCGGCACGGGCGGTGGCGGCTTTCGCCTTCCGACAGGTGGCGGTCGTGGCGGCGGCATCGGTATTGGTGGCCTTGTGGTCATTTTGCTGATCAGCTGGGCGCTGGGCATCAACCCGCTGACGCTTCTGTCTGGCGGTGACGTTTCCACCGATAGCGGCAGCCAGCAGACCACAGGTACGCGCCCGCAAGGCCAGTCCAGTGACGAGACAACGGCTTTCGTCCGCACGGTGTTGGCTGAAACGGAAGATACCTGGACAAAGATTTTCAGCGCCTCCAATCAAACCTATGAGAAGCCGACGCTGGTCTTGTTCGGCGGACAGGTTCGCTCCGCATGCGGCACGGCATCGTCGGCCAGCGGTCCGTTCTATTGCCCGGTCGATCGCAAAGTCTATCTGGACACGGATTTCTTCCGTGAGCTCGACAAGCGTTTCGGCGCATCCGGCGATTTTGCTCAGGCCTATGTCATCGCTCATGAAGTGGGCCACCACGTTCAGAACCTGACGGGCGTCCTGCCGGAATTTAACCGTCAGCGTCAGTCCATGGGTGAGACCGAAGCCAACAAGATGTCTGTCAAGGTCGAGTTGCAGGCGGATTGCTATGCCGGCATCTGGGGCAAGTCCACGCAGCAGAAGGGTATTCTGGAAGCGGGCGATCTGGAGGAAGCTCTGAACGCCGCGCACCAGATCGGCGACGACACGTTGCAGAAGAAGTCACAGGGCTATGTCGTGCCGGATAGTTTCAACCACGGCACGTCCGCGCAGCGCGCAGAATGGTTCAAGCGCGGTTTCCAAAGCGGTCGCGTGGAGGACTGCGACACGTTTTCGGCTGATATTTGATTGAATGATCAGAACTTGGAAGAGGGGGCGAAAGCCCCCTTTTGCGTGTCAGCGAATGATCAGCGCCGTTACGAACATCCCAAGTGCAAAGATCGTGTGTGCCACGAGGTTCAGGGCGCGTACCTTGTTGGGGTTTGGCGTCTTGAACGCTGCCCAACCGATGCCGAGGCCGGGCTGGAGCAAAAACCAGCCAGCACCGACGGTGACGATGCCGACGATCCACGGGAGAAGAAACGTCGGTGCGGCAAACCACCCGGCAGGTGCGATCACCGCAAGCAGAACGCCGTAGATGATGCCAACGGCATAATGCAAGATCCAGCCGAGCGCGACTTCGTGTTCGTAATGTGCTGCCTTCGCGATGTTGTCGTGGAACACGGTGCCTTTTGGCAAATGCCAGAACCACCGTCCCACAGGTCCCCAGTTCGGGGCGGGCTGGTGGAAGACCCTTTGCAGAATGATCGCCCAGATATCCATAAAAACCGTGCCGCCAATGCCCATGGCCACGCCACGCCAGACGATTTCCCAAACCATGACGTCCTCCCTCCGACTCACAAATGTGTATCGGTAGGGTGTCGGGTTTTGGGCGTGTCTACAAGGTGGCTTTGAGGGCAGCACACTCACCGCCGTCATCCTTGGGCTTGTCCCAAGGATCTGCTGCCGTTCCTGCACACTCGACGGGGAGAGTGCGCAGGTGCGTGGTTAGATCCTTGGGACAAGCCCAAGGATGACGGCAGGGTGTGTGGCTCTGTCGCCACTCCATAAACACCGCACCACCCCTCCAAACAAAAAAGGCGTGACCGTTATTCCGGTCACGCCTCTGGTCTTTTCATATGGCCGCCAGATCAGGCAGCGCGGCTGTAGCCGTTATTGCTACGGGCGTTTGCCAGCTGGAACTGCTCCAGCAGGGCGTTGAGGGCCGCTGCTTCCGAAGCAAGGCCGTGGCTTGCGGCGGTCTGTTCCTCAACCATAGCAGCATTCTGCTGCGTGCTCTGGTCGATGGTGTTGATGGCCGTGTTGATCTCCTGCAGACCGGTGGATTGTTCGCGGGATGACAACACGATGGCGTTGATGTGCTGGTTGATTTCCTGCACTTCGGCCACGATGGTTTCCAGCGCTTTGCCGGCATTGCCAACCAGCGAGACGCCCGCTTCCACCTGGGTTGTCGAGGCGCTGATGAGGACCTTGATTTCCTTGGCGGCGTTGGCAGAGCGCTGAGCAAGTTCACGCACTTCCTGTGCAACCACGGCAAAGCCCTTACCGGCTTCACCGGCGCGCGCGGCTTCAACACCGGCATTCAGGGCGAGAAGGTTGGTCTGGAAGGCGATTTCATCGATGACACCGATGATCTTGGAAATGCCGGAGGATGATTGCTCGATACCCTCCATCGCCTTGACGGCATCACCCACCACGACGCCGGATTGTTCGGCATTGGTGCGGGTGCGGGCGACCAGACGACCGACTTCTTCGGCGCGCTTTGCCGAATCCTTGACGGTGGTGGTGATTTCTTCGAGCGCTGCTGCGGTTTCTTCTACCGATGCGGCCTGCTGTTCGGTGCGCTTGGCAAGATCGTCGGCAGACTGGCGGATTTCGCTGGCACCAGCGTCGATGGCGCGTGCGTTGTGGCCGACATTGACGAGAGCGCCGTTCAGCTTGCTGATGGATGCGTTGAAATCCTCACGCAGCCGGTCGATGCGCGCTACGAATGGCGTGCTGATGCGGTAATTCAGGTCGCCGTCGGAGAGATGGGCGAGACCCTTGGCAAGCGAGTCGACTGCAAACTGGATATCGGCCGTGTCCTTGGCAGAAAGCTGTTCGCGCTCGCTCCGCTCCTGTTCCGAAAGGCTGCGTGTCTGTTCGGCGTCGCCTTCCAGGCGAAGACGCTCCTGCGCATTGGTGCGGAAAACGGCAACGGCAGCCGCCATGGAGCCGATCTGGTCCTTGCGTTCCTGTCCGGGAATTGTCGCATTCAAATTGCCAGCCGCCAATGCGTCCATGGCCGATGTCATCTGCGTGACAGGCTTGATGACGAGGCTGTTCACGAGGAATGCCAGAAACGCGATCATGCCAGCGACAGCCAGAATGGTGGCGATAACGGCGGCAATACGGAACTGCGAGATGGATGCGAAAGCCGTGTTGCTGTCGATGACGAGGCCCACGGACCATTCGACACCGGGAAGACCGGGGACGGGAATGAAGCTGGTGATCTTGTCAGCGCCGCCGATTTCGGTCTGCGAAACGGCCTGGGAAATCTTCGGTGTTGCGACCGGGAAGAGGTCGGTCAGCGTCTTGTTGATCATGGCTTCGTCTGGATGAATCAGGATTTTGCCATCCTTGTTGACCAGAAACGCATAGCCTTCATTGCCCGCATCGACAGAGCCAATCATGGAAACCAGTGTCGTCAGCAGGAAGTCGCTTGCGGCGACGCCAACCAGTTTGCCGTCACGCTTGACGGGCAGGGCGGCGCTGACCACCAGTTTGCCGGTGGTGGCATCCGTATAGGGCTCGGTCAGAACGGTGGAGTTGGCCTTGACGGCCGCCTGGTACCAGGGACGCTGGCGTGGGTCGTAGCCTTCGCGCATCTTGGTCGATGGGAAGTTGTTGAACACACCGGCTTCATCGCCGAAGTAGGTGGATTTGAACTCGCGTGCCAGCACATCATTGTGCAGGGCAAGTTCCAGCTTTTCCTGCGTCGTTGCCGTTACCATGGATGCGCCGACCATTTCGGTCATCATCACGCGGCCGTTCAGCCAGTTGGCAATGCTCTGAGCGGACTGTTTACCGGCAGCGTTGATTTTATCTTCAACGAAATGGTTGGCCGCATCGCGCTGCAAGCCATCAATGTAAATGGAAAAACCCGCGAACGCTGCAACCACGACGCAGGACGCCGCGACGACGATCCGCGTCATCAAGTTGGATTTTTTGGACAATTTCTGGACCTTAAAGGAGACCGGTGGCACCGGATTGTGATGGAGACATGCCTCTTGGCGTGTGTGGCGTGCTTCATGCACCCAGAAATATTATTGCTTTTTGCGCCCTACCATTACTGGTCGAGCGTAAAGAAAGTTTAAGTTTTTAAAGCATGTATTGCTATTTTTAAGGTAAGTAACTGTTTCATTTCGTTAATCTTTTGTATTGATCAGATTTTGTGCTTCTGCCGCATTCTTGCGCAATCAAAGCAAATATCCTATCAGGTGACGCGCCGCTCTCCTCACTCTTTGCAGGAAAGCGGCTTTTGTTTTTTTGAGGTGATACATGTCTTCGTCGGTCACGGCTTACAGTACCCCTGTGGGTGCCAACTCGTGGACAGCGCATTTGCGGGCAACGCTTGCGCTGGGAATTCCTTTGATCGGCGCGCAGTTGGCGCAGCTTGGTATCCATACCACTGATATGATCATCGTTGGCCAACTCGGGGCCGAAAAGCTGGCGGCCATGGTGCTGGCTGGCCAGTTTTATTTCGTCGTCTTCATTTTTGGTTCGGGCTTTTCCGTTGCCGTTGTTCCCATGGTCGCGAATGCTTACGGGCAGGGCGATGCCACGTCCGCGCGCCGCGCCCTGCGCATGGGCATGTGGGTGGCGACCGTCTACTGGCTGCTGACGGTACCGCTATTTCTCAGCGCCGAAAAAATCCTTCTGGCGCTGGGGCAAAATCCAGCCGTGTCTGCGCAGACCGGTCAATATCTGGCCGTTGCGCAATTCGGGCTTCTGCCAGCGCTTCTGTTTTATGTCATGCGTGGTCTGGTCAGCGCCATCGGGCGTGCCGGCATTGTTCTTTACGTCACCATTGCCATGCTGGTGCTCAACGGCTTTCTAGCCTATGCGCTGGTTCTCGGCCACTTCGGGTTTCCCGCGTTCGGCATGATCGGCGCGGCGTTTGCGGCAGTTATCGTCAATGCTTTCAGTTTCATCTTCATCGTCGTCTATATCCAGACGCGGGACGAAACGCGGCGATATGAATTGTTCGTGCGGTTCTGGAAACCGGACCTGCATGCTCTGTGGGAGGTAATCCGCCTCGGTCTTCCCATCAGCGTCACGATCCTGGCGGAAGTCACTTTGTTTTCGGCCGCCTCCGTTCTCATGGGCCAGATTGGAACCTTGGAACTGGCAGCGCACGGCATTGCGCTACAACTGGCGTCGATCGCTTTCATGATTCCACTTGGGCTGGCGCAGGCGGCAACGGTGCGCATCGGCGTGGCACATGGGCAGAATGATTATCCCAACCTGGTGCGGGCCGCGATAACCGTCTATGGCGTGGCATGTGTCATCGCCGCTTGCGGTGGATTGCTGTTTGCGCTGGCACCGCAATATCTGGCCAGCTGGTTCCTCGACCCCAGCCTTCCCGGCGCGCCGGAAGTTCTGGCCTATGCCAGCACGCTCGTCATCATCGCCGGTGTGTTTCAGCTGGTTGATGGCATGCAGGCGGTTGCGGCAGGTCTGCTGCGCGGCTTGAAGGACGCGCGCGTGCCGATGATTCTGGCGCTGATTTCCTACTGGCCCATTGGCCTGGCGCTGGCGTGGATTGCGGCCTTTCCGCTTGGCTTCGGCGGCCCCGGTGTCTGGTTCGGCTTCGTGATCGGTCTATCGACTGCCGCCGTTCTTCTTACGACACGCTTCTACCTCATGGTGAAGCGCGAAATGCAAACGGCCCGCTAAAAGCGGGCCGCATGGTGTCTATAATTTCCTGATGCCGATCAACGCTCTGTGAGAGCCGGTTCGCCCTTCTTCTCACGAAGCAAGTTGACGAAGCGGCGGAACAGATAGTGGCTGTCCTGCGGGCCAGGCGATGCTTCTGGGTGGTGCTGCACGGAAAAGACCGGCTTGCCGGTGATGCGCAGGCCGCAATTGGTGCCATCGAACAGCGAAATGTGAGTCTCTTCAACGCCATCAGGCAGCGACTTGTTGTCGACTGCGAAGCCATGGTTCATGGAGACGATTTCCACTTTGCCGGTCGTGAAGTCCTTGACCGGGTGGTTCGCGCCGTGGTGGCCCTGATGCATCTTTTCCGTCTTTGCGCCAACTGCCAAACCCAGCATCTGGTGGCCAAGGCAGATACCGAAAACCGGCAGCTCCGTCTTGATGAGGTCCTGAATGACTGGAACGGCGTAGACGCCGGTCGCTGCCGGGTCGCCCGGGCCGTTGGACAGGAACACGCCATCCGGCTTCAGCGCCATGATGTCTTCGGCGGATGTCTGCGCAGGCACGACGGTGACCTTGCAATCAAGACCGGCGAAGAGGCGCAGAATGTTGCGCTTTACACCGAAGTCGACGCAGACGACATGATACTTGGCATCGGCTTCATCGAGCTTGCCGTAACCTTCGTTCCACACCCAGGGTGTCTCGCTCCAGACGGATGACTGGCCGGATGTGGCTTCGATGGCGAGATCGAGGCCTTCGAGGCCGCTCCATGCCTTGGCTTCCGCCTTCAACGCTTCGATATCGAAAACGCCGTTCGGGTCGTGGGCGATGACGGCGTTAGGCGCACCGTTTTCACGGATCCAGGCGGTCAGTGCGCGGGTGTCGATGCCGCAAAGGCCGACGATGCCGCGAGCTTTCAGCCATGTATCGAGATGCTTGGCAGCCCGGTAATTCGACGGTTCCGTGATGTCAGCCTTGAAGATGACACCGACCGCGCCGCGCCGCGCCGCAGGCGTCAGGTCTTCGATGTCTTCTTCGTTGGCACCGATGTTGCCGATATGCGGGAAAGTGAAGGTGACGATCTGGCCAAGATAGGATGGGTCGGTCAGAATTTCTTCATAGCCAGTCAATGCGGTGTTGAAACAGACCTCGGCCTGGGCCTTGCCGGTTGCGCCGATGCCGGTTCCCTCGATCACTGTGCCATCGGCCAGAACGAGCATGGCGGTGGGTTTGCGGGTTGTCCAGGGTGCTGTCTCGGTCATCTCGTTTCCCGTTTCTGCCGCTTCGTCCCGCCTCTTGAAAGGCAGGTGTAAAGCGGTCATCTTTTTTCGCGGATAAGGGCGCGCGAAAGCCTTCGCGTCGTAACCTTCGTTAAAATCCTGTGCAGGTGCCGGAAAATAACGAAAGGGGCGCAAAGGGTCAACCGCGCCTTCAAGAATTACCCCGAATTTAAAAGCAGCCGATTCAATGGTTTATGTAAATGATTTGCCGATACCCGGTTGCTCGTTTATGTCACGGCCAAATTTATGAAGGAAATGTCTGGCTGGGATATGCCGGTCGAGACGGCTTTTCCAAGGAGAGACACATGATCCGCTATACCTTCGCCGACGCTTTGAAAGACGCCATGAAAGCCCGCGAACCGCGCCGGCTTTCGACAATTCGCCTCGTTCAGGCCGCGATCAAGGATCGCGATATCGCCAATCGCGGCATTGGCAAAGAGCCTGTATCCGATGAGGAAATTCTGCAGATCCTGGCAAAGATGATCAAGCAGCGCGAAGAGTCCGCCGGTATTTACGACAAGGCCGGTCGCGCTGAACTCGCAGAGCATGAGCGCGAGGAAATCGTCATCATCAAGAGCTTCATGCCGGAAGAAATTCCAGAAGAGAAGGTGCGCTCTATCCTTGAAGGCGTGATCACCGAGACCGAAGCGTCCGGCCTGCGTGACATGGGCAAGGTGATGGCTGTTCTCAAGGAGCGCTATCCCGGCCAGATCGATTTCGGCAAGGCGTCCGGTCTGATCAAGGAACTGCTGAAGTAAAACCGGGTCGATAAAAACGTAAAGGCAGGACACATGTGGGTGTCCTGCCTTTTATGTCTGGGCGCGCTTTCTAGGAAGCGCATAGTCGGGCGCGATTGGGGGGAAACGCCCGGACATTCCAGCATTACGCTTACGCTCGGCATCATGCCGATACACGTAAATTACGCCGTTTGACGCCCGCCATCAAATTACAAAAACGTAATGTTTTGCAGGGTTTTTCTGCCGCAAATTTGCCGGAAGTTCGCGCCTAGCCGGTATCGCCGGGCAATGTAAGGCAGCTTCAACCGTTGTTGCTTTTTTGCTCACGCACATAGTGACGCAATATTGCGTTCATGCGTGTCTGGTAGCCTTTTCCCGTGGCTTTGAAAAAGTCGATCACTTCCTCATCCAACCGGATCGAAATCGATTTCTTCGTCGCGGGAATCACCAGTTCTGCCTTCGACCAGTCGACATCGATCCATTCTGCCCAATCCGGATCGTCACGCATCGCACGCTCGATATCCGCATCGGTCATAGCATCGACGCGTGCCCAATCGGTCCGATCTTCGCCGTTGGCAATCTTTTGTCGGATTTCATCAGCCGAATATTTGACGATATGCTGTTTGCTCATTTTTCCGCGCCGCACGCGCTGATATTATCCGACAGACATCGGCTCGCATCGTATAGACAATAGCGATCAAACGCTCTGTTTCTGGACATATAGCAAGAATGCGGCTTTCTCCATTTTGATCGGACTGGCTTTCCAAGTGAGGGTGCGACAACGCTCTTGCTGCTCTGGGAAAGTCGATTCCGTGTTTTTCGATATTCTTGAGCCGTTTGTTTTCATCCCACTCAAAGGAGATGAACTCTCTCTTGACCGCAAACATGAGTGACCCTGAATTTTAGATTCCAAGGCACTCATGCGCCATTTGATAATACAAATGTATATACACCCGCATATACAGTCAAGCCTGTGAATAACGGGCACTGTTCGTTTCTGCCCTTGGTAATCAGAGCTCGCTGCGCTTATATGAAAGACTGGCCGAAAACAGGCAGTGGCTTCAGGACAAAATGCGCTTTTCAAACTCATTTCTCGACGAGATACGTGACCGGGTGAACATCTCTGATGTCATCGGCAGACGTGTGACGTGGGACAGGAAGAAGAGCAACGCGTCCAAGGGCGATTATTGGGCCTGCTGCCCGTTCCATGGCGAGAAGAGCCCCAGCTTCCATTGTGAGGACCGCAAAGGGCGTTACCACTGCTTTGGTTGCGGTGTGTCCGGTGATCATTTCCGCTTTCTGACCGATCTCGATGGCATGGGTTTTCCCGAGGCCGTGCAGCAGATTGCCGATATGGCTGGCGTTTCGATGCCGCAGCCGGATGTGCAGGCGGAGCGGCGTGAACGCGAGCGGGCTTCGCTTCAAGACGTCATGGAAATGGCGACGCTGTTCTTTCAGGACCAGTTGCAGACGTCGGTCGGTGCGCGGGCGCGGGCTTACCTGCGCGATCGGGGTTTGAGCGGCCGCACCATCGAGACGTTCCGACTTGGCTTTGCGCCGGATAGCCGCAATGCCTTGAAAGAGCATCTGGCAGGCAAGGGTATCACCAAGGAACAGATGGAGGCCTGCGGGCTGGTGGTGCATGAGAATGTGCCAGTGTCCTATGACCGCTTTCGTGACCGCATCATGTTTCCGATTCTCTCATCGCGGGAAAAAGTGATTGCGTTCGGCGGCCGCGCCATGGCGGCGGATGCGATGGCCAAGTATCTCAATTCGAACGAGACCGAGCTTTTCCACAAGGGCAACGTCCTTTACAATTTTGCGCGCGCGCGCCGCGCCACGCAGACATCAGGCACGGTGATTGCCGTCGAAGGTTATATGGACGTCATCGCGCTTTATCAGGCGGGTGTTGAAAACGCCGTGGCACCGCTCGGCACCGCGCTGACCGAAAACCAGCTCGACCTGTTGTGGAAAATGTCGACACAGCCGGTTTTGTGCTTTGATGGTGATGGCGCGGGCATTCGCGCCGCCAGCCGTGCCGCCGATCTGGCGCTGCCGCATATCAAGCCTGGCCGTTCCGTGAGCTTCGCATTGCTGCCTGACGGTAAGGACCCGGATGATCTCGTGCGCCACGAGGGCAGGGTGCCATTCGACCGGGTGCTATCGGAAGCCAAGCCACTGGCCGCCATGATCTGGAGCCGCGAGACCGCGTCCGTTACCTTCGATACGCCGGAAAAGCGCGCCGAACTGGAAAACCGTTTGCGTCAGATCGTATCCGTCATCGGCGATGAAAGCGTGCGCCGCTTTTACCAGCAGGACATGCGCGATCGGCTGAATGCGTTTTTCCAACCACAGTTTCAGCGTGGCAATGCGCCCAATCGAAACTTCTCACGCGGCGATGCTGGCAATGGCCGCAACGGCCAAAAAGGTCCGGCGCGGGGAACCACGACAGGTGCAGGAAGCATATCGGATCGTCTCAGCCAGTCCGGTTTGGTAAAGGGTTATCTTGCGGCTCCTGCCTTGCGGGAAAGCGTGCTGGCACTGACCATCGTCAATCATCCGCAGCTTCTGCTGGAGGAGTATGACGAGATTGCCGCCATCGATTACGAGAACCGTGATCTGCAACGCCTGTGGTCGCAGGTGCTGACCTATGCAGCGGAAAATGCGACCGAGCTGTCGCGGGATGGTCTGATGGCACGGCTGGAGGCGCAAGGTTTCGATGTGCTGCTGAAAGCCATGAACCAGCAGGTGCGCAATGCTCGGCTTTGGACTGCAACCGAGCAAGCGGCACCGGAGGATGCGCGGGAGGGCTATACGCAATCGCTGTCTCTACACAAACGCACCAAGGCGCTGCGCTGGCAGAAGATCGAGCTTGAGCGAGAGGTTGCCGACGCTACCGAAGAGGGTGACGGCGAGCGTATGGTGCAGTTGATGCGTGCGCTCTCCGAGGTTCAGCTGGAAATCGGGCGCATGGAAAATCAGGAGGCGATCATCGATGGTTTCGGGGTCATGTCCGGCAGGGTCAAGGGGGCAGCTTATAGCCATGGTTAGTGCTTTTGCGCGGGTAAAGGCTTGTCTTTTACGCAGATCGACCTAAATAGGGGATAAGTCGGTGAAGGCCCGCAAAACGTTGTCGCAATCGCGGCTTTTTTGGTTTTTAACCCTCGGTCGGGCCATAAAGGCTTGACGTGACGGGAAATAGCGGGAATCACCATTTCAGGAACAGTAAGGTGGAATTGACCTTGGCGGATCGAAACTGCAGGAAAAAGCATTTCTGGATGCACAGTCTTGGTATTCCGCCAGTGGTAGCCGTATTTAATCGGCAGTTAAAGATCACTCCGTTAGGTGTTTAACAGTGATTCGTCGCCAGTGCCGGGTGCCTTTCGAGGCAATCAGGCTTGCGGCGAAGCGGATGTTAGCGTCAGGGAAAGCGACGAGATAGATGGCAACCAAAGTCAAAGAAAACGAAGAAGCAGAAAACGAACGCGATAGCGCTACGGATGGGCCGCTTCTCGATCTTTCAGATGACGCGGTCAAGAAGATGATCAAGGCCGCGAAAAAACGCGGCTACGTCACTATGGATGAGCTGAACGAAGTTCTGCCATCGGATCAGGTCGATCCTGATCGCATCGAAGACATCATGGCGATGCTCAGTGAAATGGGCATCAATGTCGTCGAGGACGAGGACGCCGAAGAGGCGCCTGCGGAAGCCGAAGACAAAGATGCCGAGGATGAAGAAGCCGAGGGTGGCGAACTTGCGCCTTCCAGCGGCACGGCCCTTGCGACCGCCAAGAAGAAAGAGCCGACCGACCGTACCGATGACCCGGTGCGCATGTATCTGCGCGAGATGGGCTCGGTCGAGCTTCTGTCGCGTGAAGGCGAAATTGCGATTGCAAAGCGCATCGAGGCTGGCCGCGAGACGATGATCTCCGGCCTGTGCGAAAGCCCGTTGACGTTCCAGGCGCTGATCATCTGGCGCGACGAACTCAACGAAGGCACAACGCTGCTGCGCGAGATCATCGATCTCGAAACGACCTATTCCGGCCCTGAAGCCAAGGCTGCGCCGCAGTTCCAGAGCCCTGAAAAGATCGAGGCTGACCGCAAGGCTGCCGAAGAGAAGGAAAAGGTTCGTCGCCTGCGCAATCCCGGCGGTGAAGACGATGTGACCAATGTCGGCGGCGAAGGCCTTCCGCATGAAGAGGAAGAAGAGGACGACGACGAGTCCAACCTTTCTCTGGCTGCGATGGAAGCCGAACTGCGTCCGCAGGTCATGGAAACGCTGGATACGATTGCCGACACCTACAAGAAGCTACGCAAGCTTCAGGACCAGCAGGTGGAGGCACGTCTTGCTTGCACCGGCACGCTGTCCACGGGGCAGGAACGTCGCTACAAGGAACTGAAGGATCAGTTGATCACGGCTGTGAAGTCGCTGTCGCTGAACCAGAACCGCGTCGACAGCCTTGTCGAGCAGCTCTACGACATTTCCAAGCGTCTCATGCAGAACGAAGGTCGCCTTTTGCGCCTTGCCGAATCCTATGGCGTCAAGCGTGACAGCTTCCTGGAGCAGTATCACGGTGCGGAACTCGATCCGAACTGGATGAAGTCGATTGCCAATCTGGCCGCCAAAGGCTGGAAGGAATTCGCGCGCGAAGAAAACAATACGATCCGCGATATCCGCATGGAAATTCAGAATCTGGCGCAGGAAACCGGTATTTCCGTCGCTGAATTCCGCCGCATCGTCTCCATGGTCCAGAAGGGCGAGCGCGAAGCGCGCATCGCCAAGAAGGAAATGGTCGAAGCCAACCTGCGTCTGGTTATCTCGATTGCGAAGAAATACACCAACCGTGGTTTGCAGTTCCTCGATCTCATTCAGGAAGGCAATATCGGCCTGATGAAGGCGGTCGACAAGTTCGAATACCGTCGCGGTTACAAGTTCTCGACCTATGCGACGTGGTGGATCCGTCAGGCAATCACCCGTTCGATTGCCGACCAGGCTCGTACCATCCGTATTCCGGTGCACATGATCGAAACGATCAACAAGATCGTCCGTACATCGCGCCAGATGCTGCATGAAATTGGTCGCGAACCGACACCGGAAGAGCTGGCTGAAAAGCTGGCCATGCCGCTTGAAAAGGTGCGCAAGGTTTTGAAAATCGCCAAGGAGCCGATCTCGCTCGAAACCCCCGTGGGTGACGAAGAGGATTCGCATCTGGGTGACTTCATCGAAGACAAGAACGCGCTTTTGCCCATCGATGCTGCCATTCAGGCCAATCTGCGCGAAACCACGACCCGCGTTCTGGCCTCGCTGACCCCACGCGAAGAGCGCGTTCTGCGTATGCGCTTCGGCATCGGTATGAACACGGACCACACGCTGGAAGAAGTCGGACAGCAGTTCTCGGTCACCCGCGAACGTATTCGTCAGATCGAAGCCAAGGCTCTGCGCAAGCTCAAGCACCCAAGCCGTTCGCGCAAGCTGCGCTCGTTCCTGGACAGCTGAGTTTTCGTCAGTGGAAGACATCAAACCCGGTCAGTTTCTGGCCGGGTTTTTCTTTTTTCGGATGGTGATTGCACCGGAAACCGCTATCTCTAGCAATCAAAGGACATGACGCCCTGATGGTAACGACCGGCAAGAACAAATGGTGGCACGGGAGCTGGACAATCCCGCTCTCGATCATGCTGCATGTTCTTATCGGAACGAGCTATCTGCTGTGGCCGGGACCGACGCCAGCTCCCGCCGAGCCGGAGAGCGTCAGCGTGGAAATGGTAGAGCCACCCAAAGAGGAGCCGCCACCAAAACCCGAAGAGAAAAAGCCGGAAGAGAAAAAGGCGCAAGAGCCACCGCCACCGCCGCCTGCGGAAGAAAAGCCCAAGGAGGAACCTCCACAACCACCTGCGCCATCGCAGATGCCGAATGTGGCCATTCGTCCCGGTCCAACGCAGATGGACGAACGCGATGAACCTGGCCAGCAGGAAGCGGGTGGTCAGGAACAGAAGACACCGGATAAACAGGAAGAGCCTCCGCAGCCTGTGGCCCCACCGTCTCCGGATCCCATTGAAACCGAACCAACGTCCGAGCCGCCGCCCACGGCACCGACTGCGGAGCAGGGGGAAATACCGGCTGCTGACGCGCCCGTGCCTGCTGATGTTGCCGCCGTGGCTGTTCCGATACCCAAGCCGGAGGTAACGCCGGCACCTGCGCAGCCCGTAAAAGCCCCGCCGGATGGAGAGGGCGATCCCACGCTAAAGCCTGCGAAAAAGATACTTGTCGGTGCAAAGCGCCCCGGTCCGATGTTGCGACAGATCATGGGCAACCTGCCACCCCGCGAAAGGGTGGGGCAATTGTGCGTTGCTGAGGCGATGGCGCAGATCAAGGAAGACAGAAAAGGCCATTATGACGGGCTGGAGCCGCATACGGGCAAGAACTATCCGATTGTCGGAAACGTGATGGACGCTAAAGGCGCATTCAATGTCGGCACACAGTGGTTTCCCATCGATTACCGCTGCGAAGTCGATATCGATAATTACCTCGTCACCGACTTTCGATACAGAATCGGCCCAAAACTGTCTCCCGACGATATCAAGCGGCTAGGTCTGGTCCTGCGCTAGCAGCTCCGTTCAGGCCGCCACCGTTTTATCCACCAACCGCCCGATGGTGGCCATCAAAGCCTCTTCATCATAGGGTTTGCGGATAACGGGAACGTGAGAAAATTCAGGCGGGATCATGATGCCATCGGCATAACCGGTTGCAAACATGAAGGGAATGTTGCGACGAAGAAGCTCATAGGCCACGGGAATCGATGTGTCCGAGCCGAGATTGATGTCCAGAATGGCGACATCGGGTGTCTGGCTTTTCAGCTTGTCCAGCGCCGTTGCAGACGATGTTGATGTCTCGATGTTGGTTACACCGTGAGATTCAAGCATGTACTCGACATCCATGGCGATAAGCATTTGATCTTCAACAAGAAATACCCGCAATGGTTCCTCCGCGGAATAAGGTGTGTAATCATTGTGAATGCCGACCGCAGCATCATGCGTCGCGGAGGAAGGCCCTGCCGTCGCATGACGGGCAGGCAGCACGATTTCGGCTTCGATGCCGTGCGTGTGGTAGGTGATCTTGCTTTTGCCACCCAGATCGTAGGGCACGCTGCGGCTGATCAGGGCTGAGCCGAAGCCGGTTCTGGTTGGCGGTGTGACTGTCGCAGACACTGTCTCGCGCCACGAGATCACGCAGTCACCGACGTCGTTCAGCTCCCACGAAATCGAAAGCTTGCCGCCAGCCAGCGCAAGGGCGCCGTACTTCGCAGCATTGGTGGCCAGCTCGTGCAGCACCAGCGCCATGACGGAAAATGCGCGTGAATCCAGCAGGATATTCGGGCCATTGGCCTCGATTTCACTGTCGGGCGAGCGATGTGGCGATAGCTCCGCGTCCAGCAGATCCCGAAGCAGCCCGCCGCCTTCACCGCGCACCACCTGATCATGCGCAAAGGACAGCGCCTGAATGCGCCCTTTCAAGGCAGAAACATATTCTTGAAGTGTGCGGCCTTCTTGCGTGGGATTGCCGACCAGCGACTTGATGATGGCCAGAACGTTTTTAACGCGGTGGTTCAACTCTTCATTCAGCATGCGCTGGCGCACTTCCGCCTGCGCACGCTCACCGGCCATCAATTCACTGTGGCGGAAGGCGACTTCCACCAGAGCAACGCGGGCGGCTTCGGCAATTTGCCGGTCTTCTTCCGTCCATGGCTGCGCCTGCTTGTGAACGGTCTCTTTCCACAGCGCGAAGCTTTTGCGCGGCGTCAACCGGTCGCCCAGCGGGCCGGTCTCATAGGATTTATCGGGATTTCCACCCCAGTTCAGTGTCTGGACCAGCTCGCGCCGGAAGAACATCAGGTAGTCGTTCTTGACCTGAGAGAGCGGCACGGCCAGCACGCCGGCAACGTCGCCCGAAATGCTTTCCGCTTCCGGCAGGTGGTTGATCAACGCGTGGGTCGCCCAGACACGGCCTTCTGAAACGGAACTCACCAACCGCCCCAGTTGCGGTGCCAGCAGCTCCGGCGGCGCATAGCCTATGCTGAACCAGCGCTCGTTCATCCACACACCGACACCATCGCAAGGGAGAAGCCTGCTGAAATCAGGCAGGTTCTCGACCAGCAACTCTTCGACATTGTTGTGATGGGCGGCAAGACGAAGGAACTTGTCGAGTGACGCATGTGCGTCATAGGCAGTGGCCAGCTTTTTCTTTTGCTTCAATGCCTGCAGATGCAGTGAGAAAAACTCTCCGAACATCTCGGCGGCAATCCGCATGGGCATCGGCAAGATGCGCGGAGAATAATGATGACAGGCAATCAGGCCCCACAATTCTCCATCATTGATGATGGAGATGGACATGGAGGCCGATACGCCCATATTGCGCAGATATTCGCAATGGATGGGAGAAACGCTGCGAAGGTGTGAGAATGACAGGTCCAGCGGCTCGCCGGAGGCATCGATCACGGGTTCGATTGGGATACGCTCGCCATTGGAATCCGAGATGATGCGCAGGGTGTTTTTCAGATAGAGCGCACGTGCCTGCTGGGGAATGTCGCTGGCCGGAAAATACTGACCGAGAAAGCTTTCCAGAGCAGGCTGCTTGGCCTCCGAGATGACTTTGCCAGCACCATCCTGCTCGAACCGGTAAACCATCACTCGGTCATAACCCAGCATCGCCTTGACCAGTCGCGTGGTGCGGGAAATCAGGCTATCGACGTTATCAGCTTCGCGAATGCGGTCGATCATCAGTTGGGCTGTGTGCAAAGGCTGCGATTCGTCACTGGCCGGTTCAAGCTCGATGATGGAAACCGATTTGTATCGGTGTATCGCAACGTCGAATGTTTTTCCGTTCGGCAGTTTGACCTTGGGAAGCATGGCCGGGCGGCTGCTGTTTGCCGTCACCGTCAGTGCGTTTCTCAAATCGTGGACAAGATCGTTGCCGAAGAATTCTTCAATCGGTCGACCGATGATGTCGCCAGACAATCCCGTGATCTCATTCCAGTTTAGGGAATGGCGCAGCACGGTGCGCATGGCACTATCACACGCGACAAGACAACCATGCGGCTGAATATAACCGGGAATGTGAATAGGTTCAATGTCGCAGTTTGTAAGATCGACCTGCTGAACTGGCGACGTCATATGTTGGTCTTTCGATGGCAAGCTGTGGCGATGTCTGTCTGGCTTATTGTTTTCAATAAACGATTTTGCACTAAAAGAAATGTATCGAACAACTGTCTCGGAACTTGCTGAATGATATCGTCGTTTCGTACATCGGTATAGTCGAACATTCTTTATGTGGTTCCCTTGTGTGCCCATTCCGTTTTAATTTTAAACGTGGAAGGGCTGCACAAAACATCGCTTGATTACATCAAACGTATCAGCCTCATGTTTGGTTCCAGACCCGAAAGCAAAAATCACAGTGCCACAAACATTACTCTCCATAACCACGCGCGGGCAGGGACTCTATGAGTTCACGGCCCAGGCTAAAGCCTTCATAAAAGCATCTGCCCAGGAAGAAGGCCTTCTTACCGTCTTCGTGCGCCACACATCCTGCTCGCTGTTGATTCAGGAAAATGCGGACCCGGATGTGCAGCGTGATCTGAAGACTTTCTTCGCGCGGCTCGTCCCGCCATCCAGTGATCCCTCCATGGTCTGGGTCGTCCACACCATGGAAGGGCCGGACGACATGCCAGCGCACATCAAATCGGCGCTGACGCAGGTGTCGATCGGCATTCCGGTGTCCGGGGGCAAACTCGTTTTGGGAACATGGCAGGGCATCTATCTTTTCGAACATAGAAACCAGCCCCATGAACGGCAGATCGTCCTGCACCTGTCGGCTTGAGGGCGGCAAATCGGCAGTTTGCCGCCATGAATACAGGCTGAACGGCTGGTTCGGAAAACATTCACACGCCGCTGATTATCGTGATGACAGTCGACCGGGATGCCAGACATTCCGGCGAACGTGAGGAAACGGAGTATGACAATGATCAGCACATTTGCAAAAGCAGGCGTTGCGGCCCTTATCGCCCTTGGTGGTATCTCTGCGACGGCATCCGCCGCGTCGGCGGGACCGGACGTTCAATACCGAGTTTACGTGCAAGATGGTTATCGTCACGGCGGCCCCCAGGGCTGGGGTCGTCCGGATCGCGGCCGCGATCGTGACCGTTGCGCACCTTGGATGGCCGAAGAAAAAGCCAGCCGCATGGGCCTTCGTCGCGCCCGCGTCGTTGACGTGTCTCCGCGCCGCGTCGTCGTTGCCGGTTTCGATCGCCAAGGTCGCGACCGTGTGGTCTTCGCAAACGTCCGTGGTTGCCCGGTCATCCGCCGCTAACGGTTAGATCCAATCACTGAATCAAAGAAAACCCCTCGCCGTATTGCACGGCGAGGGGTTTTTTGATTGTGGAGCCGGGGTGAAAAGAGGCGCAGTTTTGCGCCTCCTCTTCCTATTGCTCCAGTGCGAATGTCACGTTGACATTGACCTTATAGGTGTTTTCACCTGCGGCGATCGGTACGCTATCGGATTTTTCCATCGCGGCTGCCCGCATCATGGTCTGTGGAACGGGCATAGGCCGCTGCATATTTTCGCTGATTTCGAGAATACGGCCGAGTTTCACACCGGCTGCTTCCGTCAGCGTCTTCGCCTTGGCAACGGCATCCGCCACCGCCGCTTTGCGCGCTTCTGTCACGGTCGCATCGGGCTTGTCGTTGGTAAAGGCGATATCGCCGCCCTGATTGATTCCAAGCTTGACCGAGCTGTCCAGAATCTCGCCCAGCTTGGCAAGATCACGCACCCGCACCGTTAAGCCATTGGTGACCTGATAACCGGTGATCTCAGGCGGAACGTAGACGCCGTCCTTGGGCTCGAACTGTTTGTAAAGCGGCTGCACGGAAAAATTGCTCGTCTGCAGGTCACGGTCGGCAATGCCTGCGGATTTCAACGCAGCCTGAACCTCTTTCATGGCCTTGCTGTTTTCGGTCAGCGCTGCTGCCGCCGTTTCCGCCTGCTTCACCACGCTGAACGACAAAACCGCCATATCCGGTGCCACCGCCGCGTCACCTTCTCCCGAAACGCTTATAACAGGCTCACGCTTCGTGCTTTCCTGGGCCGATACGGCTATGGGCAGAACGGCAAGTGCGGTAAAAGCGCCAAGCGCCACGGTGCGTGCTAGTATCGATGTCATTGAAGCTCCTCTTATTTTAGCGTCCCTGCTGCCGGTGTCGCAGGAGATTATGGGACTAATACGGCATAGTTTGCCCATGCGACCATGACAACGGCTTGTCGCATCCAAAAAATTCCGCTAAAGCCAAATCCGCGTCAGGTTGAACCATTGCAACCCCGCATTCCGACCCGCTTCACGCAATCGGAAGGGCCTGTAGCTCAATGGTTAGAGCCGGCGGCTCATAACCGCTTGGTTGGGAGTTCGAGTCTCTCCGGGCCCACCACACATCTTCTGACATTCCCACGTCTTCCGTCCCAGACTTGCCAAGATCGCGCCTTAGCGGCTTGTATCTGCATCACCTCTCATGTCAGAGGATAGGACTGCGTGGAGACTGATACATGATGAGAACGATATTGGCCGGACGGTTACGGGCAGGACTGGTATTTGCGGCTTCCCTTTTTGCGTGGGGCGCGGCCAGTGCTACGCCTGTGCTGGTGGTCGATACGGCAAGTCGCGAGGTCCTTTATCAGGAGGATGCCGGGGTGCCGTGGTACCCGGCGTCAACGACCAAGCTCATGACGGCGCTGGTTGTTTTCGAGGCACTGCGGTCCGGTGAGGTGACCTTGACCACGCCGGTCATGATGACGCGCAACGCGACGAAACAGGCATTTCTGGAGTCCGGTCTGACCTTCGGGCGCACGATGACACTCGAAGATGCGCTTTTTGCAGCACTGACGGCCTCGGCAAACGATGTTGCGGTCGCCTTGGCAGAAGCGGTGGCTTCCGATGAGAGCCTGTTCGTTCAGCGAATGAATGCGCAGGCCACGCGCCTTGGTATGACGGGAACGCATTTTTCCAGCCCGAACGGCCTGTTTGACCGCAGCAATTATTCGACGGCGCGTGATCTTGCGATTCTCGGAATGGAAATCGACCGGGTATTTCCGGAATATAGCCGTTTCTTTCAGGGCTCAGCCGTCGTCATCGATGGCAAGGAGGTCAAATCCAACAATGCTTTGCTGACGCGTTTCAGCGGTACGGTGGGAATGAAAACCGGGTTCCTGTGTGCATCGGGCCGCAATTACGTCGGCCTTGCCACGCGCAATGGCAAGCGGGTGATGGTGGTCGTTCTGGGTGCCACGACGGAGCGGGAACGCAACGAACGATCTGCACAATATTTGACCCAGGCATTTGACGGCCAGTTGACGGCATCAGGGCCTGTCGAGGCGGTGCAAAACCATCCCGAGGTCGCACCGCAGGATATGCGCATCCGTCTCTGCACGGACAAGAGTGCTGCCTATGAGGCCGAGCGCGAAGCGCTTTATCCCATGGGATTGCCGGGACACGAATCGTTTCTGCATGACCAGATCGCGGGGCAGGTCCGCACCATAACCACCTGGCCCAGCGATACCGCGGTGGACGTGCCGCTTCCGAAACCACGTCCGTTGCAGGCACAACCGGCAACCGGTTCCGCCGGGTAAAAGCTTCTCGCGAATGCAGAACATTGGAGAATACGTCATGGCCCTGGAAGCACCGACCATAGCCAGTTTGATTGCCGAAGAAGAAGCCTTGAGGCTTGATAGCTTCAATTATGATTTCGCCTGGATATTGGGCAGCCACATCAGGCAACAGGCGGCGTCTTTGAAGCTGCCCGTCGCCATTGAAGTCAGGCATGGCACAGATGTCGTCTTTGCGAGCCTTCTCCCGGGTGCGACAATCGATAATTTTGGCTGGACCAGCCGCAAATGCGCAGTCGTCCACCGCTTCCATCGCAGTTCATTGCGGGTTCGGCTCGAAGCGGAAGCGAAGGGCTATGATTTCAATGCGAAATTCGGTCTGCCCGTGTCGCAGTTCGTCGCCAGCGGCGGTGGATTTCCCCTCGTTTTGCGCGGTGGAACGCTGATTGGTTCCGTGGCGGTCAGTGGACTGCCAGATATCGAGGACCATGCAATGATCACCGCCAGCTTGAAAGACCTTCTGCCAAACTGAGCCGTCTTGCGGAATAGGCGTGACAGGTCAGAGTTTCGCTATGATCTATGGTTGCGTAATGGGAGTGCCTGATGAGCGTTATGGTTGACAAAATGAGCGCCCAACGGGGCAGGCCGCTTGCCGTGATCGGACAGGTGCTTCTGGTTTCGCTTGTGGCCATCATCGGCTGGAACATCGCGCTGCCGGGGCTTGATCCTGCTTTTCTGGAAACACAATCACGGGCTGGTGGTGCTTCAGCGCTCTCCATCTTGGCGCTGGGGGTGTGGCCCATTCTGACGGCACTTGCCCTTGGGCAGATCGTCAGACTCATTACCCCACGTCTCGCAGATAGCAAGTTTCTGGTTGCCGCCGAAAACGTTGGTGCTCTGTTGCTGGCGGGTTCACAGGCCTATGGAATCGCGCTCTCGTTTTCGGCTATGGGTCGTTTAACGGATGAGAGCTCCTTTGGTTTGGCACTCGTCATCTCATCCCTTGTGGGCGGCGTCGCTCTAATGTTGGTGATGTCGAGGCAAGTCGTCCTACCAAGCCTCGCATCCGCTTTCTGGATGTTATGGCTGCTTCCGGATCTCATCAATAAGCCATCACAGATTTATTCCTCGCTATATCTGTTTCGCACAGGTGGGTTCGACGGGTCGCACCTCGTCGTTCCGATATTCGTTATCATTGGCGGTGTTGCACTTGCGATATTTGCCATTCGCACCGTGATGACCAACGAAGATCGAGGGACGCTTACGAGAGATGTCACGAAATCTGTTTTCTTGATGAACGTCGTGGTGTGGCCGCCTTTTCTGGCGGCAAGCGCGGCGGGGTATCTCCTCATGCCGCTGGCTTTTGTGACGCCCGATTCTTTTTCGGATGCTTCATCCGTAACCATCTATTTCCTAGCGATGACAGCTCTTCTCATCCCCGTTTTTGTTATCGGCTACCGGCGCTATTTCGCGCATAAAGGTGTAACTCTTCCCGTGACATCGATGCTTGTGCTCGCTGTCACGCAGATCGTGCTGATTGTGGGAGGAGAATTTGTGACGCAGCGGGTGATCTTTCCGGTTCCGCTCAGTGGCACGACCGTGCTGGTGCTGGTCGCCGTCGGTTACGCGCTCATCGAAGCCATTCGCAGGCCGCGCAGCACAGTTGAGGTGTAATCACGAAAAGGTGTTGTGGGCGGATCGAGCCTTGGCATTTGAGGCTTTGATCGATCTAGGGCACTGCGTGTAGCTTGACACGGGGTGTCCGCCGCCGCATCGGTGCTTGGATATTCAGATTGATTGGGGGAGATATCATCTTGAAACAATGGACGACCGGACCGCAAGGCATGCAGCGCCTATGATCGTTGGCATCGTTTTAACTGCGATCTTGATGCTTTTCCTGATCGCCTATCCCAAACGTCTTAAGCCGGTCGTTATCGGGCTTGCGGTCATCTGGTCGGGAACCGCAACATGGATTTTATTTGATGGATTGCGGTCCGGCGAAAGGGTGAAGGCGATCATTGCCACGGCTTTGTTCGATCCAACCTGCACAGAGGCGAATGCGCCTATTCGGCTGAGCTTTCAGAACACCAACAATGTTGCCGTGCGTCGTCTGACCTATACGCTGGAAGGTTTCGAGGCGGCATTCCGGGCCTCTGTTTCCTTCGATCCCTATCAAATCAGCGAGCGTCGGATTGAGGCGAATGAAACCTATGCTGCGTGCCGTCCATTCCGGTTGCGCAACAATGAGACGGTTGATCCCAAAAATCTCGAGTGGCGGGTCACCATCGACTCGGCTGAGTTCGATTAGACAGAATGCGCTGATCGAGCATCCTCTCACGATTTTTTGATGGTCGATTTCCCGTCCAAAAAATCCGCTAATAAAAACTGGCTGATAACGGCTGCGGTGTTTTTGCGTGCGCGGTAGATGCGCTGTCGCCCGTGGCCATGCAACCATGGCGCTCTTGTATGTGTCTTCTGGCGGTGCCACTTGAGCGGCAATTCTTGAATTGCTCCAGAAGGTTGCGTTTTGGTTTCTGTATCTCGTGTTTTGAAAATAGGCGTTCTTTGCCTCGTCGCTCTGCCCGCATCTGTCGGCGCGCATATGGGCATCAATCAGCTGACGGGCAATTTCCATGAGGTTCTGCCGGGTGAGCTTTATCGGTCCGCGCAGCCAAGCGGCGCAGACGTCACGAAATACGCGCAGCAATTCGGCATCAAAACCATCATCAATCTGCGCAACGAAGACCGTAAAGACTGGTACCGCGACGAAAAAGCCGCCGCAGACGCCAGTGGCGTCAAGCTTATCGATTTCCCCCTGAGTTCCAGCAAGGAGCTTCCGCAAGATCAGGCTGAAGAGCTGGTGCGCATCATGAAGGATGCGCCAAAGCCCATCCTCATTCACTGCGAACATGGTGCCAACCGCACCGGGCTCGCTTCCGCCATCTATGTTGGGGCCGTGGCCAAGAAAAGCGAACAGGCCGCAGAATTCCAGCTTTCACCCTATTACGGGCACGTGCCGATCAAGGGCGTGGGGCGTTACGAGATGTACCAGTCCTGGGATGATTTCGAGGAAACGATAGGGTTTTGACATTTCTTCCGTCATCCCGCACTTGATGCGGGATCCAGTCAGCCCAAGTCCTTGGGCTGAAAGAACTTTTACGCCGCGCAGACGCGCGTCTGCTGGACCCCGCATCAAGTGCGGGGTGACGGTGGTGAATGTGGGGCTACCTGCCCAAGAAACCCCTAAAACCGCCCGCCCTTTTCCGAAATCACCTTCGTCAAACTGCCATCCGCCGGAAACAGCGGAATGAGGCAGGCTTGCAGGGCGTGGTAGATATCGCCCTTGCCGGGGAAAATGGTGTTGGCGGGAACGAGATTTTCCGTCAGTTCCTCGTGCCAGCCACCTTGTTTGTGGTCGAGGAAGCTGTTGGCGATGGTGCTCCAGATGCGGCGATAGCTGTCTTCGTAGAACTCATCGGCGGGCAGGTGCTCGTTGAGGAAATGCGCCGCACCGGCGGCCTCGCACATTGGCCACCAGAGCTTTTCCGTCTTGGCGGGTGTGTTGTCCCAATCCAGCGTGTAGAAGAAGCCGCCTTTTTCACGGTCCCAGCCCAGCGACATGGATTGCACGAACAGCGATTTGGCCGCTGTCGGCATCCAGTCATGCTTGCGCTCGCCCAGTACCCAGAGCTGAAGAAGGAGGCGCGCCCATTCCAGCCAATGGCCGGGGGTGGAGCCGGAAGGACGGAACATCTCGTTGCCGCGATAATCCTTGTCCAGCACCCAGTTTTCATCGAAATGCTCAGGCACGCGGAAATCCAGCGCACCGGCAGCACGGCGGATGACGAGATCGGCAATGCGCTCGGCCTTGGTCAGATAGCTCTTGTCGCCGGTCGCTTCGAAGGCCGCCATCAGCGCTTCTGTCAGGTGCATGTTGGAGTTCTGGCCGCGATAATTCTCGATGGGAGACCAGTCGCGGTAGAATTCCTCGTTGATGGCCCCATGCTTTTCTTCCCAGAACCTGATGTCGAGAACTTCGGTAATGTCGGCCAGCATTTTATCGGCCAGCGGATGGCCCACGGTTTTTGCCGATGAGGCGGCCAGCAGCACGAAGGCATGGCCGTAACCCTGCTTACTGGCATCGACCGGGCCGTTCTCATCCACCTGCCAGAAATACCCGCCGTGCTCGGCGTCGCGGTGGTTGTTCCACAGATAGGTCATGCCATGGTCGATGACATCGCCGCAGCCGGGGCGGCCCAGCAGATGTCCAATGGAGAAGCAATGCACCATGCGCGCAGAGGCGTGGATACCGCGCACCGGATTGTCCGGCTGAAGCGGAGCCCCCTCACGATCCAGATCGAAAAAACCACCCTTGGGGTTGATGGCGCGGTACTGGAAGAAGTCGAACAGACCCTCCGCCTGCTTTGCCAGCCATTGGCGGTGCCAGGGCAGGGTGCTCCAGTTCGACTTCACGTGTTCCGTTTCGGTCATGTTTTCTCCTCGTTCATGTCTTTAGCGGTAGGCGTTACAACGGTGCCTGAAAGTCAGTGCCCCCACCCCTCATTCCTGTGCTTGTCACAGGAATCCAGCCAGCCCAAGTCTTTGGGCTGAAAGAACCTCTTCGCCGCGCAGATGCGCGACGACTGGATTCCTGTCACAAGCACAGGAATGAGGGAGAGGGGCGCAGACATCTCGAAGCCGTCATCGTACACTCAGATATTCTCTATATCTTTGGGACGTAACAGTGTCATCCATAACTGAAATTTCGTACCCTTGAGTTACAACGCAAAACCAAAGCTGGAAATGAGCGATATATTGACATAAAGATATCTTTATGTGACTGACGAACTGCAAATCAGCGAGTGAATAAGGAGTATACCGATGTTGGACGATCTGTTTGGCCCTGTAGGGGGCAACAAGCGTGACGGCGCGGAAATCCTGAAAGCGATCCGCCAGGCCGCTCAGGAACGCATCCTCATTCTCGATGGTGCCATGGGAACGCAGATCCAGGGGCTGGGCTTCGATGAAGACCATTTCCGGGGTGATCGCTTTATCGGCTGCGCCTGTCATCAGCAGGGCAACAATGACCTTCTCATTCTCTCCCAGCCGGATGCGATCGAGGAAATCCATTATCGCTACGCCATGGCGGGTGCGGATATTCTCGAAACAAACACGTTTTCCTCCACCCGCATTGCGCAGGCGGATTACGAGATGGAAAATGCCGTCTACGATCTCAACCGTGAAGGTGCCTTCATCGTGCGCCGCGCTGCCCAGCGCGCGGAGCGGGAAGATGGCCGCCGCCGTTTCGTGGCCGGTGCCATTGGCCCCACCAACCGCACGGCCTCGATTTCGCCTGACGTCAACAACCCGGGCTATCGCGCCGTCAGCTTCGATGACCTGCGCGTGGCCTATGGTGAGCAGATCGACGGCTTGATCGATGGCGGTGCCGATCTCATTCTCATCGAGACCATTTTCGATACGCTGAACGCCAAGGCCGCCATCTTTGCCTGCGAAGAGCGTTTTGCCGCCAAGGGCATTCATCTGCCGGTGATGATTTCAGGCACGATCACCGACCTTTCCGGCCGCACGCTGTCGGGCCAGACCCCGTCTGCCTTCTGGAATTCCGTGCGCCACGCCAACCCTTTCACCGTCGGCCTCAACTGCGCGCTGGGTGCCAGCGCCATGCGTCCGCATTTGCAGGAATTGTCGGAGGTTGCCGATACCTTCATCTGCGCCTACCCGAACGCGGGCCTGCCGAACGAATTCGGCCAATATGACGAAACGCCTGACATGATGGCCGCGCAGGTCGAGGAATTCGCCCGCGAAGGCCTCGTCAACGTGGTCGGCGGCTGCTGCGGCTCGACGCCCGAGCACATCCGCGCCATTGCCGATGCCGTTGCCGGTCACGCGCCGCGCAAGGTGGCCGAACATCGCTCCTTCATGTCGCTGTCGGGCCTCGAGCCCTTCGTGCTGACCAAGGACATTCCCTTCGTCAATGTCGGTGAGCGCACCAACGTGACTGGTTCGGCCAAGTTCCGCAAGCTCATCACCGCTGGCGATTATACCGCCGCTCTCGCCGTTGCCCGCGACCAGGTGGAAAACGGCGCGCAGATTATCGACATCAACATGGATGAAGGCCTTATCGACAGCCAGAAGGCCATGGTCGAGTTCCTGAACCTCATCGCCGCCGAGCCGGATATCGCCCGCGTGCCTGTCATGATCGACAGCTCCAAGTGGGAGATCATCGAGGCTGGCCTGAAATGCGTTCAGGGCAAATCCATCGTCAACTCCATCTCGCTGAAGGAAGGCGAGGAGAAGTTTCTGGAGCAGGCGCGTCTGGTGCGCCATTACGGTGCCGCCGTCGTCGTCATGGCGTTCGATGAGGTAGGGCAGGCCGATACCTACGAGCGCAAGGTGGAGATTTGCACGCGCGCCTATAAGCTGCTGACCGAAAAGGCAGGCATTCTGCCTGAGGATATCATCTTCGACCCCAACGTCTTTGCGGTCGCCACCGGTATCGAGGAACACAACAATTACGGCGTGGATTTCATCAACGCCACCCGCACCATTCGCGAAACCATGCCGCTGGTGCATATTTCCGGCGGTGTTTCCAACCTGTCCTTCTCGTTCCGCGGCAATGAGCCGGTGCGCGAAGCCATGCACGCTGTGTTCCTCTACCACGCCATTCAGGTCGGCATGGATATGGGCATCGTCAATGCCGGTCAGCTGGCGGTTTACGAAAGCATCGACCCGGAACTGCGCGAGGCATGCGAAGACGTGGTGCTGAACCGCCGTGCCGATGGCACCGAGCGACTGCTGGAAATCGCCGAGCGTTTCCGCGGCGGTCCGGGTCGCGAGGCACGGGTACAGGATCTGGCCTGGCGCGAATGGCCGGTGGAAAAGCGTCTGTCGCATGCGCTGGTCAACGGCCTTACCGATTATATCGAAGCAGATACGGAAGAGGCGCGCCAGCAGGCGGCCCGTCCGCTGCACGTCATCGAAGGACCGCTGATGGCGGGCATGAATGTGGTGGGTGACCTGTTCGGTTCGGGCAAGATGTTCCTGCCGCAGGTGGTCAAATCCGCCCGCGTCATGAAACAGGCCGTGGCTGTTTTGCTGCCCTACATGGAAGAGGAAAAGCGCCTCAATGGCGGCGATCAGCGTAAGGCCGCCGGCAAGGTGCTGATGGCGACCGTGAAGGGCGACGTGCACGATATCGGCAAGAACATCGTCGGCGTCGTTCTGGCTTGCAACAATTACGAGATCATCGATCTTGGCGTCATGGTGCCCGCTACGAAGATTCTCGAAACGGCGATTGCCGAAGAGGTTGATGTCATCGGCCTGTCCGGCCTCATCACGCCGTCGCTGGATGAGATGGTGCATGTGGCCGCCGAGATGGAGCGGCAGGGCTTCAACATTCCGCTGCTCATCGGTGGTGCCACGACCAGCCGCGTCCACACGGCGGTCAAAATCCATCCGCGTTATGAAAAGGGGCAGGCGATCTACGTCACAGATGCCTCGCGTGCCGTGGGTGTCGTATCTGCCCTGCTGTCCGAGGATCAGAAGCCCGCCTATATCGATGGTATCAGGGCGGAATACGCCAAGGTTTCGGAAGCGCATGCTCGCAACGAACGCGAAAAGCTGCGCCTGCCGTTGTCGCGCGCACGCGCCAATGCCCATAAGGTGGATTGGACGGCCTATCAGCCGGTCAAGCCGCAATTCCTCGGCACCAAGACCTTCGAGACCTATGATCTGGAAGAGCTTGCCAAATACATCGACTGGACGCCGTTCTTCCAGACCTGGGAAATGAAGGGACGCTACCCCGCCATTCTCGAAGACGAGAAGCAGGGTGAGGCGGCGCGCCAGCTCTTTGCCGATGCGCAGGCGATGCTCAAGAAGATCATCGACGAAAAGTGGTTTCGTCCGCGCGCGGTCATCGGCTTCTGGCCAGCCAATGCGGTGGGCGATGATATCCGCCTGTTTACGGACGAGACCCGCGCCAAGGAACTGGCCACCTTCTTCACGCTTCGCCAGCAACTGTCCAAGCGCGATGGTCGCCCCAATGTGGCGCTGTCGGATTTCGTCATGCCGCAGGACACTGATGTCACCGATTATGTCGGCGGCTTCGTGGTGACAGCGGGCATTGAGGAAGTGGCGATTGCCGAACGCTTCGAACGGGCCAATGACGATTACTCCTCCATCCTCGTCAAGGCACTGGCCGACCGCTTCGCCGAAGCCTTTGCCGAGCGCATGCATGAGCGTGTGCGCAAGGAATATTGGGGCTATGCGGCCAATGAAAGCTTCGGCCCTGACGATCTTATCGGTGAGGCCTATGCGGGCATCCGCCCAGCCCCCGGCTATCCGGCCCAGCCAGATCACACCGAAAAGGAAACCCTGTTCCGCCTGCTGGATGCGACGGAAGAAACCGGCGTGGTGCTGACCGAAAGCTACGCCATGTGGCCCGGCTCCTCCGTCTCCGGCCTCTATATCGGCCACCCCGAAAGCTACTATTTCGGCGTCGCCAAGGTGGAGCGGGACCAGGTCGAGGACTATGCCAAGCGCAAGGGCATGCCTGTCAAGGAGATTGAGCGCTGGCTTGGGCCAGTGCTGAACTATGTGCCGGTCGAAGCCAAAAAAGAGGTCGAGACCGCCGCCTGATAATCCTGTTCAGGTGGTTGACGGGCTGATTCCGAATCTTGGCCTTACTCATTGATTTGAAACTAAAAAAGCGCGGATCGTTCCGCGCTTTTTGTCGTTCTGGCTGCTGCTTATGCCTTTGTATTTCGGCCAGAAGACAGAATTGTCGACAAAGCTTTTACATAATATTAGATTATATGAATGTATCTATGGGTTGCTAAATCGGTCATCGGCCCTCATCTGGAGGTTAACGTGCAGCAGCTTTCTTCTCTCGTGATGGTCCTCGTCACCCTCATGATTTTGAGCGCCGGTTTCGTGACTGGAGCAGCAAGCGACGGCAATTGGGGCGAGGGTGTCGGCGCGCTCTTCATCGGCCCCATCGTCTTCTTTTTCATCGCCCACACGCTTCTTTATCTCGGCGCGCGGCTCGTTCGCGGCAAAGACGGCGTCGCGTCCTACACCGCTAGCAAGATCAATCGAATTGCTGCGCTGATGACGATTTTGGCGGCTATCGCTGCTGCATAACGGAATTTTACGGTGAGCGGCAGTGGGTGTGGTTTTACCCCCCTCTGTCCTGCCGGGCATCTCCCCCTCAGGTGGGGAGATTGGCTAGAGGCGCGCTCCTCGCTCCATCTCAGTCCTAGATCGGGGAACAGCCTTCGCAACGGTCAAGATGGCCGGAGGCTAACCACGAGTCGATCTCCCCACCTGAGGGGGAGATGCCCGGCAGGGCAGAGGGGGGGGTAAACCACACCCACCAACGCCCACTCATACCTACTCAAACCGATCAATAATACTAATCCCACTATCCCTAAACGTGTCCATCTCGGGAAGTGCCGTCACCGCATCCGACAACGAAATATGCCGCCCAATCAGCTTCTCCGGCGAGAGCTTTCCAGTCTTGATCATCGCCAGCATATCATCATAACGCCAGGCCTGCATGCCGTGGCTGCCATAGATTTCCAGTTCGTGGGCAATCACCCGTGCCATCGGTATCTGCGGCATGGAATGATCGGCCAGCATCAACCCTACCTGGACGTGGCGTCCGCGACGGCGCAGGTTGGTGATGGAGTTGCAGCAGGTCTGTGGATGGCCTAGCGCATCGACGGAGACATGCGCGCCGCCGCCGGTGATGTCGCGCACAGCCTCGGCCACGTCAGAAACCTCGCGGCTGTTGATGGTTGCGGTTGCGCCCAGTTCTTTCGCCAGCGCCAGCTTGTCCTCGGCAATATCGATGGCGACGACCTGCGCGCCGAGCCCCGCACCGATCATGATGGCCGAAAGGCCCACGCCGCCGCAGCCATGCACGGCCAGCCACTCGCCGCCCTTCAGCCGCCCCTGATCGACCACGGCACGAAACGAGGTAGCGAAGCGGCAGCCGAGGCTGGCGGCCGTATCGAAGCCCATCTCATCGGGCATATGCACGAGGTTCTGGTCGGCATAATCGATGGCGACATATTCGGCATAGGAGCCCCAATGGGTAAAGCCCGGCTGGAACTGCGTTTCGCAAACCTGCTGGTTGCCGGAGCGGCATTCCTGGCAATGGCCGCAGCCCGAAACGAACGGCACCGTGACGCGGTCACCGACCTTGAAGCGCATGACGTTTTTGCCGACAGCAGAAATGACGCCCGCAAATTCATGGCCCGGCACATGCGGCAAGCGGATGTCGCTGTCATGGCCCATCCAGCCGTGCCAGTCGCTGCGGCACATGCCCGTCGCCTTGACTGCGATCACCACGCCATCCGGCGTCGGTTCCGGGTCCGGCAGGTTGGCGATGATGGGTGCTTCGCCGAAGCGTTCGTAGAACAATGCGCGCATGTGTTTCTCCTGAGATGGCCTTGTCTAGCCCGATCTCCCAGTCAGAAACAGTGCGCCAGCCTGCTACAATCATCAAATCTTCTGATGCGAATTTCAGTGTGATGGGTTCGCTGATGGCCGGTGGTGTCTTTTCCGAGACCGTCGTCACGACACCGTTGGAGCGAAAATCGGAATCTCTTTTTTGAGAGGACGTTCTGTCTTGGCGCGTTGAAATACAGCGGGTGACAGTGGGTGTGGCTCACCCCCCTCTGTCCTGCCGGACATCTCCCCCACAAGGAGGGAGATCGCATGGGCGCACCGACATCACTTCAATCGCAACGTCAGAGATAATCGAGCGATCACCACGAATCGATCTCCCCACCTGTGGGGGAGATGCCCGGCAGGGCAGAGGGGGGTGAGCCACACCCGCTGTCGTCCATTGTGGCGAAAGACGTGCAGATCGCCGTCCCGCTGTCAGTCTGCCACAATCATCAAATCGTCCGATGCGAATTTCAGCGTGATGCGCTCGCCAATCGCGGGCGGTGTCTTGCCGGGATCGTTGAACATATCGAAGGACAGCGTCGCGCCGCCCACATCCATGCGTGTGCGAATGACCGAGCCGAGGAAGTGGCTGGAGGTTACGGTGCCTGATATGGCGACGTCACCGACATTGGCTTCACCCAGAGAACCGGCCTCGGGCCGCAATGCCACAGTGACCTTCTCGCCATTGCCTTTGCCCAGCGGCTTCTTCAGCGAAACCTGCTGGTCACCCATTTGTATCGTGCTGGTGGATGCATCGACAACGGTCGCATCAATCAGGTTCAACGTACCCACGAAGGACGCCACGAAGCGGGTCGCTGGCTTGTTGTAAATGTCGAAGGGCGAGCCGATCTGGTCGGCGCGTCCGGCATTCATCACCACGATGCGGTCGGATATCGTGAGTGCCTCTTCCTGATCGTGCGTCACGAAAATGGTGGTAATACCGAGCTTGCGTTGAATACTGCGGATTTCCTCCCGCAGCGAAACGCGGATTTTGGCATCGAGCGCAGACAGCGGTTCGTCCAGCAGTAGAACCTGCGGCTTGGGGGCGAGCGCCCGCGCCAGTGCCACGCGCTGCTGCTGCCCGCCGGACATCTGGTAGGGGTAGCGGTCGGCCAGATGATCCAGATGGATCAGCGCTAGCATTTCCTTCACCCGCGCGTCGATTTCAGCTTTTGGCTTGCCAGCGATTTTCAGACCGAAGGCGACGTTTTCGTAGACATTCATATTGGGAAACAGCGCATAGGCCTGAAACACCATGCCGATATTGCGTTGGTTGGGTTTTAGTGTCGTCTGGTCCTTGCCGTTGATGACGATGGAGCCTTCGCTGGGCGTCTCGAAACCGGCGATCATGCGCAAAATAGTGGTCTTGCCGCAGCCAGATGGTCCCAAGAAAGAAACGAATTCTCCCTGCTCGATCGCCATGTTGAAATCATGGACGACCTGAACCTGACCAAAGGATTTTCTGATGTTGTGCAGTGTCAAAAAGCTCATAAAATAAGTCCTCAGGCCTTGGGAGGCGCGCCTTTTTGATAGCGCGAGACGAGTTGGATCAGACCCAGGCAGCCCCAGGTGATGCCGAAGGAAATGACGGCAAGGGCGGCAGGCTCATAGGCGCGGTTGGCACCCAGCAGTTGCATGTAAGGACCAAAGGCCGGGCGGTTCAGCAGCGCCGCCATGGTGAACTCACCGATGACGATGGCAAAGGTGAGAAATGCGCCCGATAGCACCGCCACCAGCACATTCGGCAAAATGATGCGGGCGAGAATCGTCGTCCATCCCGCGCCCAGGCTTTGCGCGGCTTCGGTCAGCGTGGTGATGTCGATGGTGCGAAGCCCGGTATCGACGGCACGGTACATATAGGGCAGGGCCAGCGTGGTATAACCGAACACCAGAAGCAGATTGGTGCCCGATGTCGTGCCCGTCAACGGCAGCCAGCTGGACGTGTTGTAGAGCCTGATATAACCGAAGACGATGACGATGGCCGGAATGACCAGCGGCAGAAGCGTGATGAACTCGATGACCGGGCGAAGTGCTGGCAGCTTCAACCGCACCCAATAGGCTGTGGGAACGACGAGCAGGATGCCGAAAATAATGGTGCACAACGCCATCACGATGGAGAAGGTGAACGTCTCCTGAAAGCGCGGGTCGCTGAGAACCTTGCCGTAAGCATCGAAAGAATACTCACCGCGCCGCATTTTCAAAGAGAAATTCGTCATGCCGATCAAGGGCAGGGCGAAGTAGAGCATGCCGAACAGCAGCGCACCCCAGGCGAAAATCCGCTTCATTTCAGCCACCTCTCGCTGCGCGTGCGCATCCAGATATAGAGCGTGTTGGCAATGCAGGTGACAAGAATCATGCCGAAGGCCAGCGCATAACCGAGGTTGGGATTGCCCAGCACGTCACCGCGGATTTGCGCAAACAGCAGAATGGGCACGATGTTGAGCGAGGAACCGGTGAGCGCAATAGCGGTGGCAACCGCGCCGAAGGCGTTGGCAAACAGCAGCGAGAACGTGCCGAGAATGGAGGGCAGCAGAATGGGAAAGGCCACCATGCGCCAATATTGAAAGCCGCTAGCGCCTAAAATTTCCGCCGCCTCGCGCCATTCGCGCTTCAGGCCATCCAGCGCGGGTGTGATGATAAGGATCATCAGCGGTATCTGGAAAAACAGATAGGTGACCGTCAGGCCCCAGAAGGACAGGATGTTGAAGCCCAGCAGGCGCAGATCGAGGCCGAGCTGCGTTTTCAAAAACACGGTCACGAGACCGACAGGGCCAAGTGTGGCGATGAAGGCAAAGGCCAGCGGTACGCCTGCAAATTGCGAAGCCACACCGGAAAATGTCAGAAGCGGCGAGCGAATTCTCTGTGGCAGGCCGCCAAGCACCACGGCCGTCGCCACACCAAAGCCGATGAGACAGCCGAGTGCTGCCGAGGCGACGCTGATCTTGATGGAAATCCAGTAGGCTGAGAGAATGGACGCGGTGAAAAGGCCCGCAATGTTTTCTAAGGTAAAGCTGCCATCGGGCGTCTGAAAAGCGCCAAGGACGATTTTCATCGTCGGCATGATCAAAAAAAGCAGAATAAAAATGGCAAATGGCAGAACGCCCAGCCACTCCAGCTTCAGGCGAGGCCTGACTGCTGGTCGCGATGGCGCGCCATTGATGTTTGATGACATATGATGTTCCCAAACGCCGCGATCATTGCGGTCTTATAGAATATAAATCAGCCGCCCCGGACTTTAAAAAGACCGGAGCGGCTGTTTCGTTCGTTACTTCACGTTCGCGCCGACAACCTTGTCCCAACCGCCGGTGACGGCAGCCTTGTTGGCATCGACGTCTTCCAGTGTCGGGAAGATAGCCTTTTCATAGGCTGCTGCTGGTGGCAGGGCGTCCAGGAGGTCCTTTGGAATCTTGTTGGCCTTGGCAAGAGCGTTGAAGCGGATCGGGTGGCAATAGCCCTTCAACCAGCCAAGCTGACCTTCGTCGGAGTAAAGGTGTTCCATCCAGAGCTTGGCAGCGTTTGGATGCGGTGCGTAGGCAGAGATGCCCTGCACGTAAACGCCAGCCAGAACGCCGGACGATGGAACGACGACTTCTGTCGGCGGGTTGCCGTTCAGCGTCTTTGCCCATGACAGCGCGTTGTAGTCCCATGCAACGACGATCGGTGTCGCGCCCTGAGCCACGGTGCCAGCCTTGCCGATAACAGGCAGGAAGTTGCCAGCCTTGTTCAGCTCGCCGAAATATTTGAGGCCAGCTTCGCCAGCTGCCTTGCCGTCTTTGGCACCGCTGGCAAGACCAGCAGCGAGAACACCGAGAATGGCCTGGTTGGAGGCGCGTGGGTCACCAGCAAGAGCGACCTGACCGGAATATTCAGGCTTCAGAAGGTCGGCCCAATCCTTCGGCGTGTTGGCAACGAGGTCCTTGTTCACGAACAGGGACATGACGCCGTAATAGTCGCCGTACCAGTAACCTTCGGCGTCCTTCACATTGTCAGGAATTTCGTCCCATGTGGAAACCTTGTAAGGCTGGAGAAGGCCTTCCTTCTTGGCCTGTGGGCCGAATGCCAGACCAACGTCGATCACGTCAGGTGCCTGTGGGCCCTTGTTGTCCTTGTTGGCCTTGATGGCTTCGACTTCGTCGGCAGAACCAGCGTCCGGGTTCAGTTCGTTGACCTGGATTTCAGGATACTTGGCCTTGAAGGAGGCGATGACGTCGCCGTAACCACACCAGTCGTGGGGCAGGGCGATGGTCGTCAGCATGCCTTCCTTCTTGGCGGCTGCGATGAGTTCTGCGCTTGGGGCTGCAGCGGCAATCGCAGTGGATGCGATGACCATGGCAGTGGTGAGCGATAGCAGTCGGCGGCTGTGCGAGATCACGTTTAGTCTCCTCTTGTGTCTCATGCGTCTGACGACGCTGTACGTGGGTTGCATGAACGTTATGTGACGGTTTTTTCAGGCGAAACTCGCCCTCATCATAGCCTCTGCCGTTTTCTTGCCATCATTGCGCCCGTTCGTCGCCATGATATTTGAGAAACGACATAAAAAATTCGTGTTGCGCCATTTGTTCGTTGGGCGACGCTTTCTTCAGTTCTCCTCTTTTCCCGGCTTTCGAAAAAGGCGGGTCTGCTCGAACAGGCCTTCCAGCGAATTCATTCGCTGACGGGTTTCATCCCAGCCATTGCTTTGCACCGCCTCGATCAGCGCTTCCACCACGAACAGCGTCACCACCGAGCTGTCCCATGCGGATGGCGCTTCGATGCGCACGCGAAACGTATGTTCGGCAAAGCGCGAGACGGGGGATGTCCACTGGTCGGTGAACAGCAGAATGCGGACATTGTTGTCATGCGCCACCTGCGCCAGCGTCACCATGTCCTGCTCGTAACGGCGGATATCGAAGATCACCAGAACGTCGCCCGAATTCATGTTCAGCATATATTGCGGCCATGAACTGGAATTGGACGACATCAGCGACGTCTTGGGGCGGATGACCTGCATGTGCGTGAAGAAATATTCGGCAATCGCCCCGGTAATGCGCCCTCCGACGAAGTAGATGCTGCGTTTTCTGTCTGCCAGAAGGGTGGCAGCATTGTCGAAGGATGCCGTATCGAGATCACTCAGCGTATCGCGCAGGTTTCCCGTTATGGCATCGGCGAAGCGGTTGAGAATGTGCAGGCCCGGCGCATT
The DNA here is from genome assembly GCF_002915175.1 of Agrobacterium rosae. Lineage (GTDB taxonomy): Bacteria > Pseudomonadota > Alphaproteobacteria > Rhizobiales > Rhizobiaceae > Agrobacterium > Agrobacterium rosae. The sequence goes on from NZ_NXEJ01000004.1 coordinate 52,647, forward strand.
GCTGGCCCAGCGGTCATGCTTGGCGATGGGGTTGGAAATCGTGGCTTCCAGCTCCTGATGCAGCCTCCCCTGAAACTCGGCATAACCTTTGAAACCCAGCTTTTGTACCATGCGCGCCACGGTCGGCGTCGAGACGCCGGCATTCTCGGCAACTGTCGTAATGCTGCCAAGCCCCGAGACCGGGTAGTTGCCGAGAAGACTTTCCGCAAGGCGCTTTTCGGCACGCGTCAGGCTCTCGTAATGAGCCTGGATAACGTCCGAAACGGTCGCGGCCGAACTGTGCAAATTTTCCCCCCAGCCGAGCTTTTCGCCGGTCTGTTAGCGCTGATTAAGATACGGGGGACAAAAGGAGTCAATCAAAAAAATGAAGAGAAAATTTCAAAAACCATTTGACACTTTGGCGTGTGTGAAGAATTCTTTTCTAACTGTCGGGGGACAGTGATGTTGGCAGCGGGGTACACCATGACGGTGCAAGCACAGTTTTTCACAAGCGACGAGGCTGAGCCCGTTGTCGTGGAAAACCCGCTCGGCAAGGGCCGGGTGCTGCTCGTCTGCGAACACGCCTCTCACACGCTGCCCGCCCGTTTCGGCACCCTTGGCCTCAGTGAAGATGTGCGCACAAGCCATATTGCCTGGGACCCCGGTGCTCTCGCCGTCACCCGTCTTTTGTCAGCCAGTCTCGACGCTACCGTCATCTACCAGAATTATTCCCGGTTGATTTACGACTGCAACCGCCCGCCGGAATCGCCTTCCGCCATGCCTGTTACCAGCGAGATTTACGACATTCCCGGTAATGCGGATTTGAGTGAAGCAGAGCGTTTTATCCGCACGGCAGCGCTCTACATCCCGTTTCAGACCCGCGTCAGCGACCTTGTCAACGAGAGGCGGGAAGCGGGAATTGAGACGGTTCTGGTGACGATGCACAGCTTCACGCCTGTCTATCACGGCAAGCGCCGCGACGTAGAAATAGGCCTTCTGCACGATACGGATGCCCGGCTGGTCGATGCGATGCTGGATCACACTGAGGGTGGAGATTTCAAGGTCGAGCGCAACGAACCCTACGGCCCAGAGGATGGCGTGACGCACACGCTACGTCTCCACGCACTGCGGAACGGGCTTTTGAACGTCATGATCGAGGTCAGAAACGACCTGATCCAGAACGAGGAGGGGCAGCGGGCTGCTGCCGATTTTCTGAGTGGTCTTTTGACAAAGGCAATCGCCGCTCACAGCCCCTGAATTCGCTTTGGCGGGCATTGTCCCGCCGGGCAAGAATGCCGTTGCATATCCAAAGAAGGCCAAACAGGTCCGGGTGCAACGTGGGAACAGCAGATGTGCATGGCGTCATGGGTTTTCCGTCGCGCCGAGACTGGGGCAAAATCGGCCATTCTGGCTGACAGCCTGTTTTTCTTGATCAGGAGAGAACGGCATGGACAATTCATCATCAGGGGTCAGCTATAAGAAGGCTGACGCATCTTACTTTGAAAAACGAGGGCTCTCGCGTTACGCGGGTGTCTGGTCGCTTTGGGCGCTGGGCGTCGGCGCGGTTATTTCAGGCCATTTTTCCGGTTGGAATTTTGGTTTCGCCACCGGCGGCTGGGGCGGCATGCTGGTTGCGGGCATGATCATTGCCGTCATGTATCTGGGGCTGACATTCTCCATTGCGGAAATGAGCCCGGCCTTGCCACATACGGGCGCGGCCTATTCCTTCGCCCGCACGGCCATGGGCCCATGGGGCGGCTTCATCACCGGGCTTTGCGAGAATGTCGAATACGTCCTCACCCCCGCCGTCATCGTCACCTTCATCACGGCCTATGTGAACTCCATCCTGGGGCTCGATCCGGTCTATTCACCGCTCCTTTGGGTGCTGTTTTACGTCATCTTTCTGGCGCTCAACGTCTTCGGACTTGAACTGTCCTTCAAGGTAACGCTGGTCATCACATTGATTTCGCTTGCTGTTCTCGTCTTCTTCTGGATCAGCGCCATTCCCAATATGGACTTCTCCCGTTGGGCGCTGAACATCGGTGTCGGCCCGGATGGTGCTGCCGTCGAACTGCCTGAAGGCAATGGCTCGTTCTTCCCCTTCGGCTTCTCCGGCGTTCTGGCCACACTGCCCTTTGCGGTCTGGCTGTTCCTCGCCATCGAGCAATTGCCGCTGGCTGCCGAAGAATCTGTTGATCCCAAGCGCGATATGCCCAAGGGCATCATTCTTGGCATCATCACGCTGATGATTTCCGCTTTCATGATCGTGCTGCTCAACCCATCTCTGCCCGGCATCGGAGCCTTCCATCTCGGTTCGTCGCTGGAACCGCTGCTGGATGGTTTCAAGGCTGTTTATGGTGATGGTGGCGTGGTTCTCTTGGGCTTCGTGGCCCTCACAGGACTCATCGCCAGCTTCCACACCATACTCTATGCGCAAGGCCGCCAGATCTACTCGCTCTCGCGCGCAGGCTATTTCCCGACTGCGCTGTCCGTCACGCATCCCAAGTTCAAGACACCGCATGTGGCGATGCTGACGGGTGCCATCGTCGGTCTCGCCGTCATGATGACCATCTGGTTTGCGCTGGGTGCGACCGAAGGCGGCAGCATCATCGGCAGCGTGCTGCTCAACATGGCCGTGTTCGGCGCGATGTTCTCCTACATCATGCAGGCGATCTCGTTCATCATGCTGCGCCGTAACCTGCCGGATATCGAACGGCCCTTCCGTTCGCCGCTCGGCATTCCCGGCGCTGTCTTGACCATCATTATTGCCGTCATAACCTTGCTCTATCAGGTGCAGGACCCGAACTTCACCAAGGGTGTCATCTGGGTGGCGCTGTGGTTTGCCATCGCCATCGCCTATTTCGCGCTGGTTGGCCGTCACCGCCTCATCCTGTCGCCGGAAGAGGAATTTGCGCTGGAGCACAAGCAGGCCGCACTCAATGCGGCGGCTTCGAAGGCTTGAACCAACTCCAAAGGGCGACCGGCAACGGTCGCCCGATTGAATCAAAAGGAAACATCATGACGACCTACACATTCGACGCGCTTAAAAAGGATGTCGCTGAAGGGCGCATAGACACGGTTCTGGCATGCCTCGTGGATATGCAGGGTCGTCTGATGGGCAAACGTTTTCAGGCGGAATTTTTCGTCGAAAGCGCTTACGAGGAAACCCACAGCTGCAACTACTTACTGGCCACCGATATGGAGATGGAAACTGTTCCCGGTTACAAATCCACCAGCTGGGAAAAAGGCTATGGCGATTATACGCTGAAGCCTGACCTCTCCACGCTTCATCGCGTGCCATGGCTGGAAGGCACGGCACTCGTTCTGTGCGATGCCTACGACCACCACACCCACGCTGAAGTGGCCCACTCGCCGCGCGCGCTTTTGAAAAAACAGGTCGCGCGCCTGGAAGCCATGGGCCTCAAAGCCTTTATGGCCAGTGAGCTGGAATTTTTCCTGTTCGACCAGAGTTTCGAAACGGCCCGCGCCAGCGGCTACCGCGATCTCAATCTCGCCAGCCCCTATAATGAGGACTACCACATCTTCCAGACCACCAAGGAAGAAGAGGTGATGCGCGCCATCAGAAACAATCTGCAAGCCGCTGGCATTCCTATCGAAAACACCAAGGGCGAGGCCTCCGCCGGTCAGGTGGAACTCAACGTTCGCTATGCCGATGCGCTCACCATGGCCGACCGCCACGCCATCATCAAAAACGCCTGCAAGGAAATCGCCTGGTCCAAGGGCAAGGCCGTCACCTTCCTTGCCAAATGGAATTACGATGCCGCAGGCAGCTCTTCGCACATCCACCAGTCGCTATGGAGCCTGGATGGCAAGACGCCAATGTTCCTCGACAAAAACGGCGAACACGGCATGTCGGACATGATGCGCCATTACGTGGCCGGGCTTCTGGCGCATGCCAGCGAAGTCACCTATTTCCTGGCACCTTACATCAACTCCTACAAGCGCTTCATGGCTGGCACTTTTGCGCCGACCAAGGCCATCTGGAGCACGGATAACCGCACGGCGGGCTACCGCCTCTGCGGTGCCGATACCAAGGGCATCCGCATCGAATGCCGCGTCGGCGGGTCAGATATCAATCCGCATCTTGCCATGGCGGCCTTGCTTGCGGCAGGCATTGACGGCATTGAAAATAAGCTGGAACTTGAGCCGCAGTTTGAAGGCGACGCCTATGGCGGCAAGGACATTCGCGAAGTCCCCAAAACGCTGCGCGATGCGACGGACCACCTCAACGGCTCGAAAATGCTGCGCGGCGCTTTCGGTGATGATGTGATCGATCACTATGTTCGTGCCGCAAAGTGGGAGCAGGAAGAATACGACCGCCGCGTGACCGATTGGGAAGTCGCGCGTGGGTTTGAACGGGCATAACAAATCATAGGAAAACCATCATGGTCATGATCCAGAATATCTCGCCGATCGACGGTTCGGTCTATGCCGAGCGCGAGGCGATGTCGCTGGATGCGGCGCGGACCGCCGTATTGAAAGTGCGTGCTGCGCAAAAATCCTGGGCGCGACGCCCGTTGGAAGATCGTGTTCAACTGGTGCTGAAAGGCGTGGCACGGCTGAACGAAATGGTTGGCGAAGTCGTGCCGGAACTGGCCCACATGATGGGCCGCCCGGTACGCTATGGCGGTGAGTTCAAGGGCTTCAACGAGCGCTCGAACTATGTCGCGGCCATTGCAGCCGATGCCCTTGCACCGCTGGTCATCGAGGAGAGCGGCAATTTCGAACGTCGCATCGAGCGCGAAGCGCATGGCGTCGTCTTCGTCATCGCGCCGTGGAACTACCCCTACATGACCGCGATCAATACGATCGCACCGGCGCTGATGGCCGGCAACACCGTCGTCATCAAGCACGCCGCGCAGACGTTGCTGGTGGGTGAGCGGATGGTCCGCGCCTTCGTGGAAGCGGGCGTGCCGGAGGATGTGTTCATCAACCTCTTCCTCGACCACCAGACGACATCGGCGCTGATTTCCGAAAGCCTGTTCAACTTCGTCAATTTCACCGGCTCCGTCGAAGGTGGCCGGGCCATCGAGCGCGCTGCGGCTGGCACCTTCACCGGCCTCGGTCTCGAGCTTGGCGGCAAGGACCCCGGCTATGTCATGGAAGACGCCGATCTGGATGCGGCGGTTGATACGCTGATGGATGGCGCGACTTTCAATTCCGGCCAATGCTGCTGCGGCATCGAGCGTATCTATGTCAACGAAGCGCTGTTCGATGCCTTCGTTGAAAAGTCCGTTGCATGGGTTTCCAATTACAAGCTCGGCAACCCGCTGGAACAGGAAACCTCGCTTGGCCCGATGGCCAACAAGCGCTTCGCCAAAGTCGTGCGCCAGCAGGTGGCCGATGCGGTTGCCAAGGGTGCGAAGGCCCTGGTCGATCCCAAGCTGTTTGCCGCAGATGATGGCGAGAGCGCCTATGTCGCGCCGCAAATCCTCATCGATGTCGATCACTCCATGGAATTCATGACCGAGGAAACCTTCGGCCCCGCTGTCGGCATCATGAAGGTCAAGAACGACGATGAAGCGCTGCGCCTGATGAATGACAGCAAGTACGGTCTGACCGCATCGCTGTGGACGCAGGACGCTGAGCGGGCAGGGCGGATCGGTCGCGAGATCGAAACCGGCACGGTCTTCATGAACCGCGCCGATTATCTCGACCCTGCTCTCTGCTGGACCGGCGTCAAGGATACCGGTCGCGGCGGCTCGCTGTCGGTCATCGGATTCCAGAACCTGACCCGTCCAAAATCCTATCATCTGAAGAAAGTCACGAAATGAACATCGTCGCAAACTGGAGCTACCCGACCCCGATCAAGATGGGACGCGGCCGCATCAAGGAACTGGCGGATGCCTGCAAGACGCTCGGCATCAAAAAGCCGCTGCTCGTCACCGACAGAGGCCTCGCCAGCATGGCGATCACGGCCCACGCGCTGGATATTCTGGAAGAGGCAGGCCTTGGCCGCGCCATCTTTTCCGAGGTGGACCCCAACCCCAACGAGATCAACCTCGAAGCCGGCGTCAAAGCCTTCAAGGATGGCGGCCATGATGGCGTCGTCGCCTTTGGCGGTGGCTCCGGTCTCGATCTCGGCAAGGCCGTCGCCTTCATGGCAGGCCAGACCCGCCCCGTCTGGGATTTCGAGGATATCGGCGACTGGTGGACCCGCGCCAACTCCGATGGCATCGCCCCCATCGTCGCGGTGCCGACAACGGCTGGCACTGGGTCTGAAGTCGGTCGCGCCAGCGTCATCACCAATTCGCAGACGCATGTGAAGAAGATCATCTTCCACCCGAAATTCCTGCCCGGTGTCGTCATCTGCGATCCGGAACTGACGGTCGGCATGCCCAAGGCCATCACTGTCGGTACCGGCATGGATGCCTTTGCCCATTGCCTTGAGGCCTATTCCTCGCCCTTCTACCACCCCATGAGTGCCGGTATTGCGCTTGAGGGCCTGCGGCTGGTGAAGGAATTCCTGCCGCGCGCTTACAGGGACGGCACGGATATCGAAGCCCGCTCCAACATGATGGCCGCCGCCGCCATGGGCGCAGTTGCGTTCCAGAAGGGTCTCGGTGCCATCCATTCCCTGTCGCACCCCATCGGCGCTGTGTATAACACCCACCACGGCATGACCAACGCCGTCGTCATGCCCGCCGTCCTACGCTTCAACCGCCCCGTTATCGAAGACAAAATCGCCCGCGCTGCGGCCTATCTCGGCATTGAAGGCGGATTTGATGGATTCTATGATTATGTGCTGGAGCTGCGTAAGGAGCTCGGCGTGCCTGACAGCCTCACGGCCATGGGTATCAAGCCTGACCGGGTGGATGAGCTTGTGGCAGAGGCGATCAAGGACCCGAGTTGCGGGGGCAACCCGGTGGAGATGACGGCGGAGAATACGAAGGCGCTGTTTTTGGAGTGCTTTTGATATTGGCTAATGATGGAGGGTGGGGCTCACCCCCCTCTGTCCTGCCGGACATCTCCCCCTCAAGGGGGGAGATCGGATAGCCGAACCACCTCACTTCAATCTCCACGTCTAAGATGTGCGAGAGGTCGCCACGAGTCGATCTCCCCACCTGAGGGGGAGATGCCCGGCAGGGCAGAGGGGGGTAAGCCCCACCCTCCATCGTCACTTTCCCCACCCCAAAATAAATAAAAAAGTTTTCTCCACGGCCACCAACCCCATGCCTACAATCCCCACACCTTCGCGGCTGGAGTGTTTCGCGAGACACTGTCGGGGCAGGCGGAGGGTGGTGATTGGCCGTAGACGTGCGGGTGGTCATCAAAGGCGATGTCCTGTGGGCCTATCTTCCCCATCGCCCGAAATTCCGTAAACGGTTTTCGGGCAACGGGGGCAGGTGGTTCACAGGAAGACGACCAAAGCTGGCCCGGTTTCTTCCCGATCCGGTCTGGCTGATTGAAAGACCGGAGGCCACGCAAATGCGGACCGACGACCACATCATACCAGAGACATTTCCGCATTTGCGTGTGTTCTCATGGGGTATTGACGAAACAAACCACGGACGGATGACGTCGCGTGAACGGCGAAGCGTGCCGGGGTTTTTGACAGGACGAATAGGAGGCTGGATGCTGGCGCGATGGAGTAACCCTCATCCTTCGAGGGTCGCTTCGCTCCCACCTCTCCTTCGACAGGCTCAGAATGAGGGTTACTCCATCGAAGGACGAGGGTTGCGGGCTTCGGGCGGATGCTCGAGGGTGCCGCGCGTTATCTCTCCTTGGACAGGCTCAGGATGATGGATGAGGGCGCAAGGGTGTCGCCGATAACGAACAACAAAAAAGCTGGCCCCAAGGACCGGCTTTTCCAAAGAAATCAAACCGCTTAGATAGCAGCTGTCACGATGAACTCGACCTTGTAATCAGGTGTCGCCAGCGCTGCTTCGCTGGTGGCGCGGGCTGGTGGGTTTGCCGGGTCGATCCAGCCTTCCCAGACGGCGTTCATTTCACCGAAGGTGGACATGTCGGAAATGTAGATGATGGTCTGGAGGATCTTCGACTTGTCGGAACCGGCAAGAGCCAGCAGGCGGTCGACTTCGGCGAGAGCGGACTTGCTCTGTTCGGTAACAGACGTGCCTTCACCCACCTGGCCGGCGAGGTAGACGGTGTTGCCGTGAACGACTGCGCCGCTCATGCGCTTGCCGGGTTCGATACGCTTGATGCTCATGCTGAAAACTCCTGTTGGTATTTCGGGTAGAATTAACGGCTGCGGTTGTCATCAGCCGCGGATGTGATGGGTCTTTTCGTAGATCGCCGTGGAGCGCGCGCCGGAACGGCAGAAGCCGAGCATTGGGCGCTGAAACTCATCCAGCGCATCGACCATGCCTGCCACCGCATCGGCATCGACACCGAAGCGACCGACCGGCACATGTGCGACGGCGATGCCGAGTTCCTCGGCGCGGTGGGCAATATCCGCAAACAGCGGCTGGCCGTCTTCTTCACCATCCGGGCGATGGCAGACGATGGATTTGAAACCCAGCGCCTTGACCTCATCCAGGTCGGCAACGCTGATCTGGCCGCTTACGGAATATTCGTCGTCAATGCGCCTGATATCCATTTTCTCGTCCTCCGGTAACCGTGGCAGCCCGGCATAAATTGCCGTGCCGTCCTAAATTTCGCACCCGGTTTAAGGGGTTAAACAGGGTGCGTCAATGATAAGCCATTCCAATTGCGGGCCTGTTCAGAGAATAGAAAAGCGCAGGCCGTATGTTCTGTTTTCACCCGGATTCAGCATGTGAAACTCACCCGCCGCCTCAAGTTCTGAGCGGCTGACCCAGCGGTGCGATACCGGCTCTATGCCCATGACATCGGCCGGGGCCTGCTGGTTTCGCCACATCTGCAAATAGGGAAGCGTATCCGTGCGGAAGCAGACTTTTAGGGTTCGCCCGCCAATGGCTGCAATCGGCCCAAGCATCATGGTGGCCCAGCCGTCGCCGTCATCTCCCGCTGGCACGCAGAAGACGCCGCTCGGCTCCTCGCCAAAGCGCCAGCCGAAACCACCGCCGTCAAACATCGCGCCTTGCAGCTTTACCGCATCATCGAACAGCCTTGCGCCGACATTCATGTGGTACATGTGAAAGACGGGACGCGCGGTGTCGCTGGTGTTGGTGACGCGGTCGCTGAGGCTGACTTCTCCGGTTTCGCCGTCGATAGTCCACTCCCTTTCCAGAAGGGCCGTGCCGCCATCGGCCAGGACCAGCGGAACCCTTGCCCCGGCATTCGCATTACCACCCTCAGTAGACCAGTGCGTTATCTCAACTGGGTGGGAGGAAAACGAACCATGCAGAGGGTATTTTCTTCCGTCCGCATCACCTTCTATGGGCTCAGGATGGCGAATATGGTCAGGGCCACAGGTGAAGAGAAACCCCTCTAGCGAATGATCGATACGAGGATCGCCATCATCGGGGATGGCACGCCCCGGAGCGACATCGACACCATCGACCACGCAGGCACCGATATCGAAAAGGGATGTTTCATCGAGGAAGATGGTGGGGGGTTTTCCGGCTTTCAGCGCTCGCATTTTCGCTCCTTCACTGACCTATTGACGTCGCAATCACGCAAAAGCTATCGCAGCGACGGGAAATTAAGATTGCATTAACCGCGAATTCATCTTTTTCACAATAGGGTCAAGATTAACGTGTGTGTATTGGGAAGAACCCAAGGGATCGCAGAATCGTGAAACTTTTAATTAACGCAATGTTCGGTCTCGCTGTGGCGATGACACCCGTCCTCCTGCCTGCTGAGGCCAGCGCGCAGCAGCGACAGGTGTATCAGGAACAGCCCATGATGGTCACGCCTGACGGGCGAGTCCTCGATTTCATGCCCGAGCGTGGCGACATCGTCATCAGCCGTGACCGAATGGGCCGCACCGTCTATTTCGACCGTTACGGCAATCTCCTCGCAACGGAAATGCCGCAGGGTGCCGCGCCGCGCCGCCAGGCCCAGCAGGATGCCTATCGCGATCCATATTCGAATCAAAACGAAACCTATTATCCACCGGCACCCAGCCAAAACGGCGCACCCCAGCGCGATTATGGCTATCAGGGCAACGGCAATGGCCAGGATTACCGGCAGTACCGGGGCGATGGCAGCGATATAGACCCATATACTGGCTCCGTCGCAGGACCCGGTGCCGTGGAAAGCGCGCCGCTGGGCCAGCCCATGCCGGGCGAAAGCACCGTCACCGCCGTGCCGCAGCCAGACCATCTGATCGAGCGGAACCAGCCGGTCACAGCCCCGGTCAACCGCTCTCGCCAGGAAATCGTGGCACTGCAGGTGTTTCTCGACCGCGAAGGCATTTCGCCTGGCGTGATCGATGGCAAGATGGGCGACAACGTCAACAAGGCCATCGCCGCCTGGCAGGACATGACGGGCGACCGTCTGGACCCCAACAACACCGATGACATTCTGGAGCGCCTGCGCAACATCGGCGGTTTGGCCATCGTGGATTACACGATCACAGCAGCCGATGCGGCTGGTCCCTATGTCGCTTCCATTCCCGATGACTATGCCGAAAAGGCGCAGCTTCCGGCCATGGCCTTCACCTCGACTTCAGAGGCGCTGGCCGAGCGTTTTCATATGGATGAAACCTATTTGAAGGAACTGAACCCCGGCATCGATTTCACCGTGCCCGGCACCATCATCAAGGTCGTCAATCCCGGTGATACCAAGAAGGGTCAGGTTGCACGCATCGTTGCCCATAAGGGTATCAAGCAGGTGTTTGCCTATGATGAAGCGGGCGTCCTGATTGCGGCTTACCCCGCCACCATCGGTTCTTCGGATACGCCTTCGCCATCCGGCACGCATACGGTCGAACGCATCGCGCTCAATCCTGGCTACACCTATAACCCCAAGATCAACTTCCAGCAGGGCCAGAACAGCCAGATATTGCAGATCCCGCCCGGCCCCAACGGCCCAGTGGGCACCGTCTGGATTGCTTTGTCGAAGCCAACCTATGGCATTCACGGCACACCGGAACCATCCAAGATAGGCAAGACCAACAGCCACGGCTGTATCCGCCTGACCAACTGGGATGCGACGGAACTGGCCAAGATGGTCCGCCCGGGTGTGGTGGTGGAGTTTGCCGAGTAAGAGCAACTCGCTCGACACTCTCTCCAACGTCGTCCTCGGGCTTGTCCCGAGGATCTAACGAACCCCGACATTGAACGTGGATAGATCCTCGCCACAAGGGCGAGGATGACGCACACATTGTTGGTCTGCCTTACCCTAATTTTGGCACTCGTTTTCCGGCCCGCCGTTCCGTCAGGAAACATGCGAATGCCATGGCAGGCAGCGCAAAGCCGAGCCATGAGGCGGCGGTCCATTGGCCTTGCGAATAGGCCCAGGCACCGACCGCTGAACCAACAGCGCCACCCATGAAGAACGTCGCCATAAAGATGCCGTTGAGGCGGCTGCGGAATTCGGCACCCAGTGTGAAGATGGCGCGCTGGCCCAGCACGAGATTGGTCGTGACCGCAAAATCCAGCACGATTGCTGAGACAACCAGCAGCGCCAGTGCCAGATGCGAACCTTCGGGCGCGATGTGGGTGATGAGAAATGATGCCATACCTGCCAGCAGTGCACCCAGCGTTGCGGCCCATGTCCAGCCTCGGTCAGCCAGACGTCCCGCAATCGGCGCGGCGACGGCACCGGCGGCACCCGCCAGCGCAAACAGCGCGATTTGACCTTGGGACAACTGAAAAACCGGACCGCTGAGATACAGCGGCGTTACCGTCCAGAACAGGCTGAAGGCGGAAAACATGCCCGCCTGATAGAGAGCGCGTCGTTGCAGAAGAGGGGTGTTCGCGGCCAGCTTTGCCATGGATGCGAGCAGGGCGCGGTACGGCAGCTTCGCATCCGGCATGCGGCGTGGCAGCAGGCGATAGAGCACCAGCGCCAGCACGGCCATGACGACAGCCGATATCAGAAACACGCCGCGCCACGATACCAGCTCTGACAACACGCTGGATAGTGGTCGGGCCAGCATGATGCCGACCATCAGGCCGCTCATGATGCTGCCGACAACCCGACCGCGGCTGGCATCCGGTGTCATATGCGCGGCAAGGGGCAGAATCATCTGCACCGCTACGGAACTGATGCCGACCAGGAAAACAGCCGTGAGAAATTGCGAGGCGTGCGGTGCCAGTGCTGCCGCGACCAAAGCCGCGACCGCCATGACGACGGTTGTCACGATCAGCTTTCTGTTTTCGATGAGGTCACCCAGCGGCACGACGAACAGCAGTCCCAAGCCGTAACCGATCTGCGTCAGCGTCACGATCAACCCGGTTGCACCGGCGGAAAGGCCGAGTTCCGCACCGATGACGCCGGCCAGTGGCTGGGCGTAATAAAGGTTCGCCACGATCAAGCCGCAGGCGCTGGCCAGCAGAAAAATCATCGCGGAAGAGATCGTCTCTTCCTGTGCAGGTTCAGAACCAAGCACTGTAGATGTCATGTCAATTCTCCAAATTAGGAAACATTTGTTTCCAAAATACGCATAAAATCAGTCGAAAACCTTCATGGCCACATCGACCACCGCGTTGAGTTCCGTTTTCGTAAGGCCGGTCTTGCCGACCACCCGCATGCCGTAAATCAGGCAGAGCACCGTCTTTGCCACAGCGTCTGCATCCATGGTGTTCGATACCGAACCGTCCGCCTGTCCCTCCCGCACGAGGCGGCCCAGCATGGTTTCGCGCGCCCTGATGGCACCGCGCACGACACGCGCCGTATCCTCATCCAGAGAGGTCAGATCGGCAGCAGCGCCGACGACGAGACAGCCTTGTCCGCCTGATTGTCCCACGCAGGCATCGGCATAAAAATTCATGGCGGCCCGCAGCTTCTCGCGCCCGGTCTTGCCTGTTCGAACAGCCGCCTCGAAACGCAGCGTCTGCACCAGCTTGTAGCGCTCGACAGCGGCGATATAGATGTCCTTCTTGTCCCTGAAAGCTTTGTAGAGACTGCCTTGCGTCAGCTCCATTGCCTGCGTCAGATCACCCACGGATGTGGCGTGATAGCCGCGTTCGGAGAACACACCGATGGCTTTGTCGATGGCCAGATCGACATCGAACTCACGCGGACGTCCGCGCTGGCGAATAGGGTAAGATGGTGATGGGGCGTTGGTCATGATCGCAATATAGGAAACGATCATTTCCAAATCAAGAAGAATTTTGCGCCCGGTCGCAAAACGTGCCGGGCGCATGAAATTGTTGGGTAATCAGGCCGCTTTTCGACCGAGGAATTTTGCATCGCGGTCAGAACGAACGACGCGAACTGGCATCAGGCGCAAAACCTCGTAGGCAAAATTGCGCACATTCTCCATCGCCTTTTCGACGTTGCTGACCTTTTGACAGTCCAGCGCTTCGAGCGTGCCGCCATAATCAAAAATATCGCGGAAGGCGGCGCGTTCGGCAATCGGCGTGTTCAAAACGCGAACGTTCTTCTCCGCCAGCAGCGCCTTGACGAGCAGCATGGAGCGGGTGCTGATCATGGCGTTGACGCGTGTGAGCACGACGGAATGATCGATCTTCATGCCCATCTTGCGGTTGAGAAGCTCGATATGCTCCAGCACTTCGGATGCGCCGCGGGCATCCATGGCAGAGCCCTGAACGGGGATCAACACGTGGTCGGAAATTCCGAGCGCCATCGTCAGCAGGGGACTTTTGGTGCCTGGGAGGTCGATGATGAAACAGTCCGTATTGGACCTGTTCTCGCGAATATGCGTTTCCATCGACGCCATGGTGACGTGTGAGATGACCGAGAGGTTTTTCATCTCACCGGACATTTCGGACCAGCGCGAAATCCACAATTGCGGATCGGCATCCAGAACGGTTACGCGGTGACCCATGCGGGCAAGTTCGGTGGCGAGCAGTAGAACGGCCGTGGTCTTGCCAGCGCCGCCCTTGGTATTTGCAAATGTAATGACTGGCATAAGGGCCCCCGAATGCAGAGCCTGAATTCATCGCTCTTCAACGCACCGCGACATTCATGGTGCGATGCATATTGTTAACGAAGATGGTTAACGAAATGGAAATATCGGAGATGGATTGGTGTATGGCGTTGCGTTTTTTGCAGGTTGCAACCGGTCGCCACACACTGCCCTCATGCTGAGGCGCCGCGCAGCGCCCTCTAAGCATCCGTCCGGACATTTCGGCCAAAGCCCGCACCCCTCGTCCTTCGAGGGTAGTGTTGCTCCTACCTCTCCTTCGACAGGCTCAGGATGATGGATGAGGAGTGCTGCCTTCTGAATGCCTTAGCGCTGCGACTTCGCCATTTGAGTCAGCGTCTTCGCAAGTTGATTGACGTTCTCCACACGCTCTTCAAACCACAACCGCGCAAGGTCACTCACCGAGGCGAGATTAATGCCATCCGGGTCGATCGACGTGATTTTCCATGCGCCTGATTTTCTGCCTGCCATGACCGCCAGCCGTGATGCTTCGCCCTTTATGGCGTTGAGGCGGGTGACCTCGGCCTCCAGCTCATCTGCACCTGAAAGATCCGTGCGCAGATCAGCGGGCGTGATGTTGCTGGCATTGCGGGCAGGGCCGCCGTTGATTTGGACACCTTCGATATTCAGGCGGTAAAGCTGCGTATCCGGCAGCGAGAGATAGAGTTTGGCCTTGGGGTAGCGAGCGATATAGCGTGCCTTGGCCAACGGCACCTCGTCATCAACCATCAGCACCGCTTTGCCGACCAGCGTCAGCCTCGGCAGGGTCAGCGCATCGCCTTTGTTGAAAGGTGCCAGTACCAGCGAAATGCGCGGGTCGGCCTTGATGTTGCGGGCATGCAGGGCAAGGCGGGCGGTGAAGAAGAACGGTGTTCCGTCCGACTCCACGGCAATGTTGGTGGCGATGTTGTAGGGATAGCCGCTGTGCGGATCGAGCGTGGCGAGACCGGCGGTGCGGCAGGTGTGCAGGACATCGCGTGCCACGCGGACGGCTTCGAAGGGGGCGCCAGCGGAGGGTTCGATGGTTGCGTTGCGCGGGGTGATGACTGCTGGTGTCTGCTCTGCCATTTATCTTTCCTCATTCCTGTGCTTGTCACAGGAATCCAGTGCCGGCGTCTGCGCGGCGCAAGACTCCTCCCAGCCCAAAGACTTGGGCTGACTGGATTCCTGTGACAAGCACAGGAATGAGGGGGAGAGCAAGCGGCAAGATTACGTCCGCCCACGAATCTGCGCCAACGTTCGCGCAGACTTTTAGGCCTTATTCCGAATCTGTGTCAGCGTCTTCGCAGGCGTAATCGCCTCCGGGTCGAGCTTCACCTCGATAATCGCAGGCTTACCGCTGGCACGGGCACGTTCATAAGCCGGTCCGAAATCTTCCGTTTTCTCGACGATTTCGCCGTGGCCGCCATAGGCTTTGGCGAAGGCGACGAAGTCGGGGTTGACGAGATCGGTGCCGCTGACGCGGCCGGGATATTCCCGTTCCTGATGCATGCGGATGGTGCCGTAGGTGCCGTTATTGACCAGCACGGTGATGATGGGCAGGCCGTAGCGCACGGCGGTGATAAATTCCTGCCCGTGCATCATGAAGCAGCCATCACCGGCAAAGCACACGACTTCGCGTTCCGGGAACAGGTGCTTGGCGGCCACCGCAGCAGGCAGGCCGTAACCCATGGAGCCGGAGGTGGGTGCCGATTGCGTGTTGAAACGCTGGAAACGGTGGAAGCGGTGCAGCCATGTGGCGTAATTGCCCGCGCCGTTTGTGAAGATGGCGTCAACAGGCGTATTGGCTTCGATCCAGTCCATGATCGGCCCCATCTGCACCGGGCCGGGGCCGGTTTTTGGCGGGGTGGACCATTTCAGATAGGCTTCGTGCATGGCAGCGGTGCGCTCTGCCCAGACGGGGTTTTGCGGCGCTTCCAGTGTCGAAAGCGCTTCCACAAATTCCGTGGGGGATGCACAGATGGCAAGGTCTGGCCGGTAGACGCGGCCAAGCTCTTCCGCTTGAGGATAGACATGCACCAGCGTTTGCGATGGGTAGGGGATGTTGAGCAGGGTGTACCCGGAAGACGGCATTTCCGAGAGGCGACCGCCCAGGAGGATGATCAGATCGGATTGCTTGATTTCCTTCGACAGCGCCGGATTGATACCAATGCCGACATCGCCCGCATAGGACGGGCTGAGGTGATCGAACAGCGCCTGGCGGCGGAAGGAGCAGCCGACGGGCAGCTTGAAGGTCTCAGCGAATGTCTTGAATTTCGCCACGCAGTCTTCCGTCCAGCGCGTGCCACCGACGATGACCATGGGACGCTGGGCCGCATTCAGAAGCTCTGCGAATTTGGCCATCTGCTTCGGGCCGGGGTGGTTTTCAACTGGTGTGTAGGGCTGGGCTTCCGGTGCGTCCACCAGATCGACCAGCATATCCTCGGGCAGGCTCAAAACGACAGGGCCGGGACGACCAGAGGTGGCGACGGCAAAGGCACGGGTGACGAATTCCGGGATGCGGCGGGCATCATCGATTTCGCCGACCCATTTGGCAAATTCGGTGAAGGCGCGGCGATATTCGACCTCTTGGAAAGCCTCACGCTCGCGTGCATCGCGCTGGACCTGGCCGATGAACAGGATCATCGGAATGGAATCCTGCATGGCGATGTGCAGACCGGCGGAAGCGTTGGTGGCACCGGGGCCGCGGGTGACCATGCAGATGCCGGGCTCGCCTGTCAGTCGCCCCCAGGTATCGGCCATCATTGCAGCCCCACCTTCCTGACGGCAGATGACGGTTTCGATGCCGCTTTCGTAGAGCGCATCCAGCACGGCCAGATAGCTTTCGCCCGGCACGCAGGAAACACGCGAAACGCCATTGGCTTTCAGGGCTTCGACAATCAACTGTCCGCCGGTTCTTTTCATGGTGCCAGGTTCCTTTCTATGTCGTCCAACTCAGCCAGCACTTCTGCCTGATGTTCGCCAAGTCGCGGGCTGGGCCGCTCATAGCGCAGAGGCGTTTCCGATAATACGATAGGTGTTCTTACACCAGGAATGACGGTGCCGTCTGCTGCTGGAAGATCAACGCGCAGACCACGTGACTGGACTTGAGGGTCGGCAAACATTTCCTCGATAGAATTGATGGGTCCGGCAGGAACGGCGTTGGTTTCGCATGCCGTCAGCAGGTCGCGCTTCATCCATTTAAGCGTCTCGGTGGAGACGATCTGACGGACCTCGACCTTATGGGCCACGCGCGCCTTGTTGGTCGCGTAGCGCTCATCATCGGCGATCGCATCGATGCCTAGGATTTTGCAGAGGCGACGGAACTGCCCGTCATTGCCCACAGCTAGAATGAGGAAGCCGTCGGCGGTCGGCACGACCTCATAGGGCGAGATGTTCGGGTGGGCGTTGCCCAGCCGCACGGGGGCCTTGCCGGAAATGAGGTAGTTCATGTTCTGGTTGGCCAGAACGGCAGACTGCACATCCAGCAGCGCCATATCGATATGCTGGCCCTGGCCGGTGCGCATGGCGTGGATGAGGGCGGCCTGAATGCCGGTGACGGAATAGATGCCGGTGAAGATATCGGCAACCGCAACGCCCGCCTTCATCGGCTGACCATCCGGCTCGCCGGTGATCGACATGAAACCCGACATGCCCTGAACGATGTAATCGTAACCGGCAAAATCCGCATAAGGGCCAGTCTGGCCGAAGCCGGTGATGGAGCAATAGATGAGCTTGGGATTCAGCGCCCGGAGCGACTGGTAATCCAGCCCGTATTTCTCCAGCCCGCCACGCTTGAAGTTTTCGATCACGAC
The DNA here is from genome assembly GCF_002915175.1 of Agrobacterium rosae. Classification (GTDB taxonomy): domain Bacteria; phylum Pseudomonadota; class Alphaproteobacteria; order Rhizobiales; family Rhizobiaceae; genus Agrobacterium; species Agrobacterium rosae. The sequence goes on from NZ_NXEJ01000004.1 coordinate 70,383, forward strand.
ATCGGCGGTCTTCACCAGCCTGCGCACCGTCTGGCGGCCTTCGTCGGTCTTCAGATCGAGTGTGATGGAGCGCTTGCCGCGATTGGTGGAGTGATAATAGGCGGCGGAAAGATTATCGCCATCCTTGCTCTCCACGAAGGGCGGCCCCCAGGCGCGCGTGTCATCACCACCATCAGGGCTCTCCACCTTGATGACGTCAGCCCCCATATCGGCCAGCATCTGCCCGGCCCAGGGACCGGCCAGCACGCGTGCGAGTTCGATGACACGAATGCCGGTCAGCGGCGGTTGTTTTTTCTTGGAAGGTTCGGCCATGTCTTTCTCACAATTTTCAGGAGTTTATAGACGGACGAACTTTTGCGCGCATGTGAAATTATCTCATGGGAGCATTCCGATTTGGAAATGAAATGCGGTTTTTGCTTCCGACCTCCCTCATTCCTGTGCTTGTCACAGGAATCCAGTCAGCCCAGTCTTGGGCTGGGGAGGGTCCTTTCGCCGCGCGGACGCGCGTCGGCTGGATTCCTGTGACGAGCACAGGAATGAGGGTAGCGGGTGGTCAACCCGTGATTTTCCGCGCCCATGCCGCGAAATCGGCTGCCGGAAGTTCCCAGCCGATTTCGTGCAGGGTTTCGTGGCGCATGTTGGGGTAGATTGTGTCTTCTACACGCGTGAAGCCCGCATCGCGGAACTGTCCTGCCAGCCAGACAATCTCGCGACCGTTGTTGGTGGCCGCGTCTTCGTTGCCGCTAACGAGGAGGATGGGTAGGTCTTTGGGCAGGCGGGACAGGAGTTTCGGGCCGCGATAGGACATTTCGAAGACGTCTTGCCACAGCGAAACGCTGGCTTCGAACTGGCAGAGCGGATCGCCGACATAGGCATCGACTGCCGCCTTGTCGTGGCTCAGCCAATCGGCCACCGTGCGTTTTTCCGGCATCTTGCTGTTCCAGATGCGGAAGGTCGCTTTGGGCAGGATGGCGCTTGGGACATCGGAGCCTTTCAGCATTTTTTCGATGCGCAGAACGATTTGCGCCAGGCGGCCCATGATGCCGGGGTTGAGGTTGGAGTTCCAGATCGACAGGGCATCGAAGCTGCCGGGATTGCTGACGGCGGTGTTCAGCGCGATGAGGCCGCCCATGGAGTGCCCAAAGAGGATGACGGGCAGGCCGGGGTGGCGTTCGCCAACCAGAGTGCGCATGGCCATGACATCGCTGATGACCTTGGTGACGCCCTCTTTCCAGGCGAAACGGCCGATGGGGGCGTCGTCTGCCTTGGTGCGGCCGTGGCCACGATGGTCGTGGGCGTAGACCTCGAAGCCCTGTTGCGCCATGACATCGGCAAAGCGGCGGTATCGGCCCGCATGTTCCACCAGTCCGTGGCAAATCATCAGGACGCCCTTTGGTTGGCCGTGCGCCGGCTCATGCCGGTAGGCGATGGACGAGCCTGACGGACTTGCCAGCCGATTGATTTCACTGAAGGCCATATCGTCCATTCATCTCTCCGCAGCGGTGCTTATTGTTGGGCAAGAGGTTGCTCCCAGGCCCTATTTACCCTACATAGCGGCAAATTTCCCATTCGAATTTTCAAATCTGACGCGGAGCATTCGCTACAATGGCACGTCAATTCATCTACCACATGTCGGGGCTGAACAAGGCTTACGGCGCGAAGAAAATCCTTGAGAACGTCAACCTGTCCTTCTACCCGGATGCCAAGATCGGTATTCTCGGCCCCAACGGTGCCGGTAAGTCCACCGTGCTGCGCATCATCGCCGGTCAGGACAAGGAATTCACCGGCGAGGCGTGGCTTGCCGAAGGCGCGACCGTTGGTTACCTCGAGCAAGAACCGCATCTGGACGAGACCAAGACAGCGTTCGAAAACGTCATGGTCGGCGTGGCCGACAAGACGGCCGTGCTTGAGCGCTACAACGAACTGATGATGAACTATTCCGACGAAACTGCTGACGAAGGTGCCAAGCTTCAGGACATCATCGACAGCCAGAACCTGTGGGATCTGGAACAGCAGGTCGAAATGGCCATGGAAGCCCTGCGCTGCCCGCCAAAAGAGAGCGACGTTTCCCTGCTGTCCGGTGGTGAGCGCCGTCGTATTGCGCTGTGCCGTCTGCTTCTGTCCAAGCCGGACCTACTGCTGCTTGACGAACCGACCAACCACCTTGACGCCGAAACCATTGCCTGGCTGGAAAAGCACCTGCGCGATTACCCCGGTGCCGTGATGATGATTACCCACGATAGATACTTCCTGGATAATGTCACTGGCTGGATTCTCGAGCTCGACCGTGGTCGCGGCATTCCTTACGAAGGCAACTACTCGGCTTACCTGACGGCGAAAGCCAAGCGCATGCAGCAGGAAGCCCGCGAAGATGCAGGCCGCCAGAAGGCGATTTCCCGCGAACAGGAATGGATCGCATCCAGCCCGAAGGCGCGTCAGGCCAAGTCCAAGGCGCGTATCAAGTCCTACGAACAGCTGGTGGATGCCGCCGACAAGCAGCGTCCCGGCGACGCGCAGATCATCATCCCCGTGTCCGAGCGTCTCGGCCAGGTAGTCATCGAGATGGAAGGCATCGTGAAGGGCTTTGAAGGCCGCACGCTGATCAACGACCTGTCGATCAAGCTGCCACCGGGCGGTATCGTCGGCATCATCGGCCCCAACGGTGCCGGTAAAACGACGCTGTTCAAGATGATCACCGGTCAGGAAAAGCCCGATAGCGGTTCGGTTCGCATTGGTGAGACCGTGCAGCTTGGCTATGTCGACCAGAGCCGCGATGCGCTGGATGGCAGCAAGACCGTCTGGGAAGAAATCTCCGGCGGTGCCGAAATCATCAAGCTCGGCAAGTTCGACATGAACTCCCGCGCCTATTGCGGTGCCTTCAACTTCAAGGGTGGTGACCAGCAGCAGAAGGTGGGCAACCTCTCCGGTGGTCAGCGCAACCGCGTGCACCTGGCCAAGATGCTGAAGGCGGGCGGTAACGTTCTCCTCCTCGACGAACCGACCAACGACCTTGATACGGAAACACTCGGCGCGCTGGAAACAGCACTCGAAAACTTCGCCGGCTGCGCCATCATCATCAGCCACGATAGAATGTTCCTCGACCGCCTTGCCACCCACATCCTCGCGTTTGAAGGCGATGGCCACGTGGAATGGTTCGAAGGCAACTTCGAAGACTACGAACAGGACAAGGTCCGCCGTTTGGGCGCAGATGCGCTCAACCCTGGCAGCCAGGCGTATAAGCGTTTGACGCGCTGATTTGCCGATAAAATAAGCGAACGTCAGAGCCGTTGCATCAATTTGATGCAACGGCTTTTATTTTGTGCAATCTATACTTATCGATTATTGTCGAATAAATCGTCACCCTTGAGAAATACTTTCGATTTAGTCTTATTTAATAAAGGTGATGTTTATTCGGTGTCGCGCATATGACTTGCGGCATTCGGTGGCATGAGGTCACGACACAGGAGCGAACCTCATGAAATTGGTTGACATTGCCATCAGCAAACGGCTTTGGGCTGCCGTTACACTGCCCATGCTCGCAGCCGGTTATCTGTCATATGTTCAACTTTCGGCACGCCTCAACGACTATCACAACATGAATGATGTCGTTATGATCAGCGACCAGTTGAAGAAATTGAGCGACATTGCGCACTCCCTTCAGGTCGAGCGCGGATTGACGGCGGGTTTTATCGGTTCGAAGGGGACGAAGAATGTTTCCGAACTTTCGAACGCGCGCGCCCAAACTGACGGTGTTGCAGGTAAGTTCGACGCGATTTCCGCATCCCTTTCGGACGTAAGCGGCGGCACTGTCGCAGCAAAATACGCCGATGCCAAAGCAAGTCTTGCCACGGCGTTGCAGGTCCGGCGGTCCGTAGATAGTCTTTCGGCTAGCGGCGCCCAGGCCTTCGGCTCTTATACTTCGGCAATCACCAATATTGTTTCGATTGCATCCGATCTCGTTGATGAGGTGGGGGACCCGGATATTGCTCGCCAGATCGGTGCCTATGCGGAGTTGATGAAGGCCAAGGAACTTGCCGGGCAGGAACGTGGTCTCGCCAACGGTTTCATAACGGCAAAGAAGATGGACCCAACCCGTTTTGCCGATTTCGCAGCCATGGCCGGTGGCCAGCAAGCTTTGATTGATACGTTTCTGCTGGCGCAAACGCCGCAGCGCAAAGCAAGCTACGCCGATCTCCTGTCCGCCGCTTCCAAGGACATTGCCGAGTTCCGCTCACGAATCGTTGGGGGCGGGCAGGGTGCCGATCTGAGCGGTCTGGACAGCGCGACGTGGTTTGCTACGGCCACCAAACGGATCGATCAGTTGAAACAGATCGAAACGGACAATCTGGCAGACATTTCTAATCTCGCAAAAGCGGGTGCCGGTAAGGCGTTTCAGACACTTCTCATCATCGGCTTGCTGACCCTTGCGGGTGGCATCGTGATGGTGATTTTCTCCGGCATCATGGCCATGACTGTTGTTCGCCCCATCGGAAAAATGGTGGGTGCCATGGGTCGGCTTGCCAAAGGTGAAATCGACAATGCTGCCATCGCCTCGGGCCGCAAGGACGAGATCGGCGATATGGAGCAGGCCGTCGAAATCTTCCGGCAGTCTGCCATCCGTAACCGTGAACTGGAAGCGGCAGAGGCCGACAACCGCGCCCAGGCCGAGCGTGAACGGGTGGACATGCAACGGGCAGCAGAAGCCGAGGCCGAGGCGCGTCTGGTGCAGGCCACCAGCACTTTTGCCGCCAGCATGAAGCGTCTAGCTGCGGGCGATATGCTATGCGAATTGCACGAGCCGCTATCATCGCAGTTCGAAACTTTGCGCGTCGACTTCAACAGTTCGGTTCGCCAGTTGCGCGAGACGCTGTCCAGCGTTGGCCAGTCGGTCTCGACAGTGACGAGCGGCTCGCATGAAATCTCGTCTGCATCGGATGATCTGGCCAAGCGCACCGAGCAGCAGGCTGCATCGCTGGAGGAAACGGCGGCGGCGCTTGAGCAGATCACCGCCAATGTGACCTCGACATCGAAACGTTCAGCCGAAGCTCGGGGCGTGGTGCGGACTGCGCGCGAAAAGGCAAGCAATTCCAGTGACGTGGTTCGCAATGCGGTTGCGGCGATGGAGAAGATCGAAAATTCCTCGAAGCAGATCGGTCAGATCATCGGCGTTATCGACGAGATTGCCTTCCAGACCAACCTTCTGGCGCTGAACGCCGGTGTCGAAGCGGCACGTGCCGGTGAAGCGGGCAAGGGCTTTGCTGTCGTCGCGCAGGAAGTGCGCGAACTGGCGCAGCGGTCTGCCAAGGCTGCCAAGGAGATCAAGGAGTTGATCAGCAACTCTGCGATTGCCGTGGGTGAGGGTGTGCGGCTGGTGAGTGATACCGGTGCCGGGCTTGGCGAGATCGCCGAACTGGTGCAGACGGTCAACGTGCATATGGAGGCGATTGCCACGGCTGCGCAGGAGCAGTCCTCCGGGCTTGCCGAAGTCAACACGGCGGTCAACCATATGGACCATGCGACGCAGCAGAATGCGGCGATGGTCGAAGAGATGAACGCCGCCGGTGCCTCGCTTGCCCAGGAAAGCGCCAACCTGAACGGCCTTCTTTCGAACTTCCAGCTGGGTCAAAAGGATGCCCGCAGGCAGGCTCCGGCCACACGCCCGGTACCTCAGGCGGCGCGCCCCGCGACCAGCCCTGCCCGCCGCAGCGTTCCGATGAGTCATGGCAACGCCGCGCTGGCGGTGACGTCGGACTGGGAAGAGTTCTGACCCTATTAACGCGGGGCTTCCGTACTCAACGGAAGCTCCACAAAATCGCCGATACCGCTTCGGCGTTTAACGCGCTCCTGAGTAATATCTAGACTAATGTCTTGATATCCAGAATTTCCACCATGGTCGTTTCCCCTTGGTTTTTATCTGCCGATAACCAGTTCCGGAGACATGATGTTGGTAGACCCCAGGCGAGGGCTCTACCAAGCCCGCTGGCAGAGGGAATGGTTCTTCTTTGTCCAGTAGAATGTTGCTTATCAGAAAACCCAGCAATTGGGCTTGATAGGCAGTTGTGCTTTTGGCGACGACTTCGGCGTCACATACGGCCTGACGTACTTTTGCGCCGTTCTGATCTGGTTCAAAATCGACCCGGTAAACACCTTTGCCGGTCCAACTTCGGTGCAGGAAAAGGGACGATTCCGAAAAGTAGATGAACCATTTATCTTCCATCCCTGCTGGTGAGAACCCACTCTGGATGCGGTCATAGTCTTCTGCTGAGAAGGTCGCATCATAAGGGATTTTCGTCACATCATCAAACGGTTGCCGCTGTCTGTCATCGGGTTTGACTGTCATCTCAATTCCGTTTCGCACGCATGGGAAAGTGATTTGCCGTTGGCACTTACGGTTAGGTCATAGGAGATACCCTTGCGAATGGCAGCGTAAAGAAGGCACGATTGCCCTATCTCAGCTTGGCATGCGCCCAAGGCTTTCGTTTCATCCGACAGTGAGCAGCTGCCTTCGCACCTGCCAGCATAAAATTTAGTTTGTTTCTCATCGGAATAGAGGAGCGCGGTATCGTCGCCGTAAGTTTTGCTCAACGCCTCTTTGAGTGGTGCGCAGAACTTTTTGGTATCCAACCACAAAAACATGCCCGCTTGGTCTCCGTCAAAGACGCCGTCGGCAATCGCTCTCTTCTGATCAAAAACCTGGACATCGGTGGCTTGTGCCGTGCTAGCTAAACCCAGAAGCAAAGCTCGGAATGCTAACACAACAAGCCACCTGGAAATGAATTTTAGAGCCAAATTCTCATCCATCGATTGTGTTGTCGCGGCAACATACAATTAGCATGCTGCCATTACAGTGCAACGACCATGATATCATGGAGTGCTAGCCAACCATCATTGATGGAAGGGCGAGATTTCTCTACGTGAACGCCTCTCCCATCTTGCATATCCCCACTAATCGTATAAAGATATCTTTATATGTTGATTGGCTTGAGGTTTGTGAATTGGCTCTAGGGCTTGATAATCTGGTGGGGCTGTTGAAGGCGGCGGGGGAGCCGACGCGGTTTCGGTTGTTGGCGCTGTTGGGCGCGGGCGATCTGACCGTGACGGATCTGACCGAGATTCTCGGCCAGTCGCAACCGCGTATTTCGCGGCACCTGAAGCTTCTGGCCGAAGAAGACCTGATCGACCGGTATCAGGAAGGTGCCTGGGCATACTTCCGTTTGAAGCAGGATGGCAAGGCCGCCGAGCTGGTCAAACAGCTTCTGTCCGTCGCGTCTCCTAACGACGCCGTTCTTTTGCGGGATTTCGAACGGCTTTCCTCCGTCAAGCGGGTGAGGGCGGAGCGGGCGCAGGATTATTTCAGCCGCAATGCGTCCGCTTGGGACGAGCTTCGCCGTCTGCACGTCAGCGACGATGCGGTGGAGAGCGCGCTTTCGAAACTGATCGGCACGACGCCTGTCGATTCCATGCTGGATCTTGGCACTGGCACGGGCCGCATTCTTCAGCTTCTCAGCGGTATCTATCGCCGCGCGATTGGCATCGATGCCAGCCGGGATATGCTGGCGGTCGCCCGCTCCAATCTGGACAAGGCTGGGGTGGCACATGCTTCCGTGCGCCATGGCGATATCCTGAACCTGCCGCTGGAGAGCCAGGATTTCGATCTGGTGGTGGTTCACCAGGTGCTGCACTTCCTCGACCATCCCGAAATGGCGCTTGCCGAGGCGGCACGCATGCTGCGCCCGAATGGCCGGTTGGTGATCATCGATCTGGCACCGCACACGCTGGAATATCTGCGGGAAGACCATGCGCATGTTCGTCTTGGTTTCTCGCATCAAACCATGGAAGAGTGGCTGAAAAAGGCGGGGCTTTTGCCCGAGAAGGCAGTCGATCTGCATTCCGGCAACGCCTCTGCCCAGTCTCTCGATGTAACAATCTGGGTTGCGCGCGATCCGCGTCTGCTGATTGCGGGCGAACAGGTCATCGACGCACCGCTTCTTTCAGCCGGGAGGGCATGACATGACAAAAACCGAGGCAGACCGCCAGAATAGCGGAAATTTCAAGCTCTCCTTCGAGTTCTTCCCTCCGAAGAATGCCGATATGGACGTGCAGCTTTGGGAGACGGTCGAGGAGCTTTCGCGCTGGAACCCGGACTTCGTTTCCGTGACCTACGGTGCTGGCGGCACGACAAAGGCACCGACGCTGGTTGCGGTCGACCGGATGATTTCCGTGGCCGGTTTGTCGACCGCCTCGCACCTGACCTGTGTCGATGCCAGCAAGCAGGAAGTGCACGACGTTGTGGAAGAGCTGCGCGGTATCGGCGTCAAGCATTTCGTGGCGTTGCGCGGCGATCCATCAACTGGCCCCGGCACGGCCTACAAACCGCATCCCGATGGCTACGAGAATGCAGCAGCGCTGGTTCGCGGTCTGTGCGAGATCGATGATTTTCAGATTTCGGTCTCGGCCTATCCTGAAAAGCATCCGGAAAGCGAAAGCACCGATGTCGATATCGATATGCTCAAGCGCAAGGCCGATAACGGTGCTACGCGCGCCCTGACGCAATTCTTCTTCGATAATGCGATGTTCGAGCGGTATATGGAGCGGGTTACCAAGGCTGGCATTACCATTCCGGTCGTTCCCGGCATCATGCCCATTCAGAACCTGACGCAGTTGAAGCGGTTTGCCGGGCGTTGTGGCACGACTATTCCAGCGTTTCTCGATGAGCGATTTGCCGGTTACGATGAAAACCCCGTCGAGCGTGCAAAGGTGGCGGCGGATGTGGCTGCCGAGCAGATTCTCGATCTGCAAAGCAAGGGCATCAACGAGTTTCATCTCTACACCATGAACCGTGCGCCGCTGGTGAATGCGGTTCTGGAAAATGTCGGCTTCCGACCTTTGAAACAATCGGCTGCCTAAACAGCATCCACTCCCATATGAAAAAAGCGCAGGTCCCGAAAACCTGCGCTTTTTTAATGGCTTATGATAATCAACGACTGGGTGTGCGTGTTAAACCCCAAAGTCGCTTGTCAGATGAACAGCATCACTCCGACAAACGCAAACGCTACACCGATTGCTAAGGCATTAAGAGAATTTGATAGTGCCATGCTCTGCCTCCATTGTGTTGACAGTAATCATTATGACCGTTTTGTGTCTCTTGGAAAGCGGTTTCTATGATGCAGTGCACACGAAAGAGCGAGTATTTCCGTCGCTTGGCCTCAATGCGTTGAAAAACAACTTATATTACGGTTTGAAAAATTCGGTGCGAGTAGGCCACAAACGTAAACGGCCATGGTTAATGCCATGGCCGTTTTATGACTTTCCGTCATGCCGGACTTGATCCGGCATCTAGCAGCACCGAGTCTGCGGTGCGTAAGAGTCCTTTGAACTGACGGAGGTCAGGTCTCTGGTTCCCGGATCAAGTCCGGGATGACGGGGGAGACCGATCAGAGAGCGTCAAGCAGCGCGCGGGTTGGCCAGCCATCAGCGGGCAGGCCGAGGCGCTGCTGTTCGCGCTGAACGGCAATGCGGGTGCCGGAGCCGAGGATGCCATCGATCTTGCCAACGTCATGGGTCTTGGCGTCGAGCTTGGTCTGCAGTTCCTTCATGGCGGCATCGTCAAGGCCGGGCTCAGGATTGCCTTTTGCATAAACCGGTGCGCCCATGAAGCGGGTCGCGAAATAGGCGGCGGACGTGGTGTAGATGAAGGACTGGTTCCATTCCAGATAGATGTTGAAGTTGGGGTAGGTGATGAAGGCCGGGCCCTTGCGGCCCTGGGGCAGGATGAGCGCTGCGGGCAGGGCGGCGAACGTCTTGTTGCCATCCTTTGGCGTAACGCCGAGGTTGAACCATTCGTTTGCCGTCAGCGTGCCGCCTAGACCGGATTTTTCCCAGGGCAGGTTCTCAGGTACGGAGACTTCCTGAATCCAGGGCTCGCCCTTCTTGAAGCCGAGATGCTGGATGAACTTCGCAGCCGTCAAAATGGCATCCGGGCTGCTGGACTTGACGTTGATGTGGCCATCGCCATCACCATCCACGCCGAAGGCAATGATGTCCTTCGGCAGCATCTGCACCTGGCCGATTTCACCAGCCCATGCGCCGGTGTTGGTGGCCGGGTCGAGATCGCCGTGCTGCACCATTTCGGTGAGCGCGATGAGTTGCGGGCGGAACAGTTCCGGGCGGCGGCAATCATGCGAGAGTGTGACAAGCGCGTTGCGGGTGTTGAAATCACCCTGAACGGCACCGAAGTCTGTTTCCATCGCCCAGAATGCGGCGATGACGCCTGCGGGAACGCCGAACTCATCTTCTGCGCGCTTGAAGGTGGTGTTCAGCTCCTGGATTTTCTTGCGGCCCATATCAAGGCGGCCCTGGCTGACGGTGCGTTGGGAGAACTCGAGGAAGGTCTGGCGGAAGACGCCTTGGGCGCGGTCACGGGACAGGACCTTCTGGTCGATCTGTGCGCCAGCCAGCGCCTTGTCCACAGCTTCTGATGGCACGCCCTTGCCGACGGCTTCGGTCTTCACACCTTGCAGGAAGGTGTTGAGATCGCCACCGCAGGCGACCTGCTTCGGGTCATCCGGCGAAGCCACGGGGGTGACGGCGAGTGCCGAGCCGCAGGACAATGTAAAAACGGTGGCAGCAAGTGCAAAGCTGCGTGGCGAAAAGCTGAACATCAGAATTCCTCAAATGTGCGATTTAGACCATGCGTTCGCCAAATTTTATGGCAGAAGCGTGGGCAAGACAGTGGAAATGCGTCAACAGACGTTTGTTTCCAACGCCATGCGATCAATTCACAGCACATCTGCTGGAATTGCCGCAAAAATCAAGTTGAAATCTCTGAATCAGCCGCGCGGCTGGTTGGCGGATGCCACCCATGTGCGCCAGTTCTTTTCCGTACCAGCGAAGACGTTGATATCTGTTGGCGTGGAAATCCCGGGGATGACGCCGGTGCCGGTATATTGCCAGAAGGCCCATTGGCGATCGCTATAGATTTGCGCCGGATGGGCAGCGACGGAGCGGACCCAGAACGGGTAGTTCTTGAACTGGCCGACCAGATTATCGCGGTGGAAATCGACGCTGGTGTAGATGATCGGGCGCTTGCCGTAATGGCGTTCGATGCGGGTGAGGAACTGCTGGATTTCGGCGCGGACCACATCCGGTGAAGGCCGTGTCTTGCAGGTGGGGGAGGCGGGGTTCCATTCCACGTCCAGCACTGGCGGCAGCTTCATGGATTCTTTCGGGACGCTGCGAATGAACCAGTCGGCCTGCGCATCCGCCGACGCGCAGAAATAATAGAAGTGATAGGGCGCGTGCGGCACGCCCGCGGCTGAGGCTTCGCGCCAATATTCATCGAAGCGCGCATCGATACGGTCCGTGCCCTCGGTTGCCTTGATGAAGGCAAAGGACACGCCGGATTTGCGGACCGTCGCCCAGTCGATATCGCCATTCCACTTGGACACGTCGATGCCGTGCACATCGTGCTTGTGCGGCGAGCGCGCGCCGAAATCCTGCGGATCATTATCCTTGAAGCGCGGCTTGGCGACGGACGCCGTCTCTAGGAAATCGTAACTGGTGGAGGTGCAGCCGCTCAACAGGAGGATGGACGCGAAAAGAGCTGGAAGTAGCCGCTGCATGATGATCCCAGTGAAACGAATGAAAGCCCCGCCGGCTGCCTGGTGAGAAGCGCCGTAATCTCCTGTTTACCATAACAGGGTAAACAAGCCGTTATGGCAAGATGGGCGACGGGAAATTCTGCGGCTTTGAAATAGCGAAGGCAGTGGGTGTGGCTTACCCCCCTCTGTCCTGCCGGACATCTCCCCCACAGGTAGGGAGATCGAATCGCGGTGAGGCCTCGGCCATCTCGAACGCTGCGGATAGAGTGGCGAGCGTGCACCTAGCCAATCTCCCCCCTTGAGGGGGAGATGCCCGGCAGGACAGAGGGGGGTAAGCCACACCCACTGCCATGCGCTACGTTTCGACTTCAGCCCCTCGGCAGCGTCAGCACCGCACGCCACGCATATCCTCGGGCAATCGGCTGGAACTCCAGCGTTGCGTTGTGGCTGCCAGCCAGAGCTTCCAGAACATAACGCATGTTGGCGCGGGGCGTAACGTGGAATTTGGTGAGCCATGCCTGCAGCAGAGTACGAAAGGGGCGGGGCAGGCCTTCTTGCTGGCCGAAATCCACGATGTGCAGGGAGCCGCCGGGTGCGAGGGACGCCAGCGCGCGTTCCACGGCCTTTTCCCAGTCCGGTATCATAGATACGGCATAGGAAATCATGATTCGGTCGAAGCCTTCGTTGCGGGCGAATTCGCTGAGCCTGAAGGTTGTCGCATCCGACACGCGCAATACCGGCCGTTCCTGACGCCCGCCAAAGTTCTCGGCCGCCGTCGTCAGCATTTCGGCCGAGATATCGAGGCCGTAAATCTTTGCGGTGGGGAACAGCTTCGATGCACGCAGAAGATTGCGGCCCGTACCGCAGCCGACTTCCAGCAGACTGCCGCCCTGGGGGACATCGAGCTTGTCGATGGTCGTATCGCGACCCAGGAGGTAATATTTGCGGGTGATGTCGTAGATGTGCCGCTGGTTGCGGTACATGCGGTCCATCAGGTTTGCATGATTGGCGTCACCAAGGCTGATATTGTCGCCGATGATCTTCATGCCTGAGCCCTCTGGTAGATGTGGAAGCCGCCATAGATGGCGGAGCGGTCACGGGCGTTGAGCTCATGCGAGCGCTCAGCGAGATAGGACCATTGCGCGGCAATATCCGGCGACAGGCGGCCCTCGATCACGCTCTTTTCGGCGGCAGTGCGGAAGATCACACGGGCGTCCGGTGCTGCCGTGCGGCTGATCTGCGACCACAATTCGTTGATCTGCGTGTCCGTCATCCAGTCCTGCGCATCGAGAAGCACATAGCGATCGACGGATGATGCTGGTTTGGATGCGAGCAATTCGGTGAAGGTGGCGTGGTGGACATGCACCCGCGAGGCGTTTTCACGGATGGCCTGATAATAATCGCGGCGCAGATAATCGGGCAGGTTGCCTTCCTGCGCTTGCGGGTAGCGGCGGGCGAAGGCCTGCCAGGCGAAATAATTGTCCTTCAGCGGGAAATCGCAGGCGAGTTTCTCCAGACGCTGACGCAGTACGGGGGCAATGGTGTTGCCGTCCGAAAGGCTGGCGAGTTCGTCATATTGGCGCGGCGGAATGCCGAGGCCGAACAGCGAGCTCTTGCGCTTCGTCAGCCAGCGGATGACAGGCTTGTCAAACAGGGGTGCCACCTTTTCATTGAAGAACTGGCGTTGCTCATCCATCGAGCGGGTATTGGCCATCTCCTGAAGCTTCACGCCGTGCAGACGCGCCAGCACATGGCCAACACCGATAAAGCGGCCCAAAAGGCCGGTACGGTAGATATTGCGGTCGAAGACCGAGATACGACGACGGCCGCTGAGGGTGCGCTTGGACCAATAGGCGCGGGTCTGTGCGTCGAGGTTCGGCGCGATGAACTGATCGTAGCCATCGCTGTTGGAGCGCACATTTGCGACGCCGAACTGGCGCACGACATCACCATGACCGGGCAGATGGCGGAATGCAGCCAGTTTCAGCTTGTTGAGCGCGATGTGATGCGGATTGAGATCGACCACATCGATGCGTGACGGATTGCGCGAGAGGTAAGCCAGGACATTGCAACCGCCCGAGCCGATAGTGACGATGCTGTGGTCGTCACGCAGTTCCATGGCCTGCATATCGACTTCAGGGTCTTCCCATATCTGGGGATATACCAGACCTGAAAACAAAACGCCGAACAATCTTTCAGACAGGCCGCTGGTGGACAGGGCCTTGTGCTGAAGGAGCGCGGACTTGAGTTTTACGTTTTTGCTGAAACCGGTTTTTGGCGCGACACTCGTCATCTGATTCCACCTCTCATTCGGTTGAGAGGCGTTTAGCGGTGAGACGCAACAGTTTGATGACGGGGGTGGGGGCTGCATTAAAGGTTGGCGGGTGGGGTTCACCCCCCTCTGTCCTGCCGGACATCTCCCCCTCAAGGGGGGAGATCGAATCGTAGCGACCTTTCGGCCATCTTGAACGGTGCGGGAGGAGTGATGAGCAAACGTCTAGCCGATCTCCCCACCTGAGGGGGAGATGTCCGGCAGGACAGAGGGGGGTGAACCCCACCTGCCGACGTTCAATTTTGTATAATGAGAGACGGCTCGTCCTACTTGCGCAGAACGTGCAGCATGCCCTTGCGCTTGGCATCGTAATAATAGCCGCGGGCGTACAGGCGCACCGCGTTGTCGCGGTCGTTGTCGGCGACGAGCCAGGCACCGCGCAGGTATTTTACCGCATATTTCAGGTTGGTTTCGGCATCGAACAGGCCGGAGGCAGGGCCATCGAAGCCCATGGAGCGGGCTGTAGCGTGCTTGATCTGCATCAGTCCGAAATGGCCGCCGTTGATGGCATTGGGATTGTAGCGGCTTTCGCGCATGACCACGCGGTGGACGAGATCTTCCGGCACCTGATACATAGTCGCGTATTTAGTGATGAGGCCGCTGAGCTTCTGCCGGCCAGCCATGGATGGCGCATCCAGTGAGGGCGTCAGGCCTTCGCGGGTGCTGATGGCGGCGAGGGCTGCGTTTTGCGGAGCCGAGGCATAGGCCAGCATGGTGCCTTGCGGTTTGGGAACAGGGATGACGCTTTGCTGGCGCATCATCTCTTCCGTCAATGGAACAGCGGCTGCTGATGGTGTGCCGGGTGCGCCTGGGGCAGGGGGGAAGCTGCCTTTGAGTGCAACGACCTGTGGCAGGGCAGAGGTGGCGGTCTGGTGTGTCAGAGCGGCTGCAGCAGGCGTTGTTGCTACCGGTGCTGCCAGCGCAATCTGCTGGGTTGCTGCCTGTGGCTGAATTTGTGCGTCGATGGCTGCTGCGGCTGCAATTTCCGATGCAGGCGGCAAGGCGACGCGACCACCCTTCAGGGCGACTGCTGTCGGCAGGGGTTCGGTCGTGGAATTTGCTGCGACCTGCGCTGTGGCGGATGCTGCGCTCGCCGGGTTTGCGGCTGCGGTTTCCTGCGTCTGGGCGGTCGTGGTTGCGGTCTGGGCGGCGGTGGCCTGTGGTGCGGATGCTATCTGAGGTTTCGCGACATCGCCCTTGGATGCGACTTCGACGCTTGTACATCCAGCCAGTGTCAGCGCAATGGCCACGGTGGACGACAAAAGAACAGCCGATTTTCGGCGAAAATTGCCCTCAATTTTCATGCGTCCGCCCTTGAATGTGCCTGTCGCTCGATACCCCCGTTTCTTGCGAAGCAGGCAGTCCCTATCCGGCGATCATTAACCTATCGTAAGGTTTCCGGCAAGCAGTGACTTATATTCGCGTTTCAGGCGGCGATTCGGCGGTATCCGGCAGTCACGGCACGCCCTGCAATGAAGTGTGTTCTTTTGGGGTTTCGCAGCTTTTTGGTAACGGACATGCGCCGCACGGAGGTGATGGTCAGCCGCGCAAAAGTGGCCTGGAATACCAGGCAGGCAAAGGCGAGCAGCAGGACGACCGCCTGCATTTGCATGATCATTTCGATGACGTCGCGCGTGCCGTTGACGAACTGCACGAGGAAGGCGACGAAGAAGCCGAAGTACCGCAGGCGCAGTGCTGCGATGACGAAGCAATCCGTGAAAATGGTGCCGAAGGTCTTGCCGCGCAGATTGTCGTTATCCGCATTCGCTTCACGCGCTGCTGGCGTGGCTATCGTCCACAGGCTGAACAGCATCAGCCAGCCGGTCCCAGCCCATTGAACGATATTGAGAACGGTTGAGGGCAGGAATTCTGAGCCTGCAACGACGATGGAGGCTGCCGTCACCGTTGTAACGATGCCCAGCGTTGCGCCCATGACGGAGGCGGCGAAGGCGCGTTTGCCGCGAATGGCTGCATAGCTCGCGACTTTGAAGGATATGGGCGAAGGCAATGCGAACAGAATCACACAGGCTGCACAAAAGACCAGCCAGACTTGTGCGGACATATGCGTTCCTCCTTGCCCTCCCCGACGTCATTTTCTTTTAACGTACAACATCGGCCCAGAAACCGAAACGGATTTCTGGGCCTGATATAGATAACGTGATGAGCGGTGTGTTTCCGCCACAGTCTATTAGCGGAGACACATAATGTGGCGAAGAGAAGCGCCTGGCCGAGGGATCAGGCAGCCTTGTAAGGCTGACCGATGTGATCCATGACTTCGCCGAACCATGGGGTGGACAGCTCGAAATGCTTGCCACCCTTGATGCGCGGAAACTCGATGGTGCGCAGCTTGCCGCCCTGGTCCTCATCATGGCCGGTGACGCCAGAGATTTTGTTGAGCGCGCTTTCCACGGCCAGATCGACCATGCTCTGGATGAGGCGAAGGTCCTGACCGTTGGCAGGGGCGGAGCGGGCGTAATAGCCGGACTTCTGCACCATGGTGCGTTCTGCACCGATGAGGCTGGCGAACTGCTTCTGGAACCAGCCACCAACGTTGATCGTGTCGATCTTGACGTGACCGAAGGCATCGCGCTTGACGGTATCGCCGGCCGCCTCACGCTCGGCCACGATGGAATCGAGGCCTGCACCTTCCGAAACGAAGAGGGTGACGAAGCCGGTATCGTTCATGATCTTTTTCAGGCGTTCGGCTTCGGCTTGAATGTCGAAGGCCATTTCCGGCAGATAGAGGCCATCGATGCTTTTCAGCTTTTCGTCCATCAACAGACCTTGGACATATTCATTGCCCTTGGTCTTTTGAATGTAGGCGCGGGCTGTCGCAGCGGTGAGCCAGCCGCAATGGCGACCCATGACTTCGTGAATGACGAAGGTTTTGGGTGCAGCACTTTGCTCATTGCTGACATTGTCGAAGAAATTCGCGCCGACTTCGGCCGCTGTCCAGGCACCCAACGACTGCTTGATGGGCACCACATCATTGTCGACGGTTTTGGGAAGGCCGACGACGGTGAGGTCATAGCCGTTGGCGCCGAGATAGGCGGCAAGATCCGCCGCCGTGGTGTTGGTGTCATCGCCACCGATGGTGTGGAGAATCGTAACGCCATCGCTTGCCAGACGGTCGGCTGCAACCTTCAGCGGGTTTTCGCCTTCCTTGACGAGGCCGCGCTTGGCACAGTCTGCAGCGTTGGTCAGCTTGACACGGCTGTTGCCGATGGGCGAGCCACCATAGCGGTGCAGAAGATGCGCCTTTTCCCGCATATCGGCGGTGATTGCGACGCTGTCGCCCAGAAGAACGCCCTGATAACCGGAGCGATAGGCCACGATGTCGATATCAGGCGCGATGTCGCTGTAACGTTCGATCAGGCCACCCACGGCAGACGAGAGGCAGGGTGCGAGACCGCCTGCGGTCAACATTGCGACTTTCTGTTTGGCCATCGTGGCACTCCTTCGTGTTCATTCCAAAGATGTCGTGTGGCAAATGGATGCGTGACAGAATGTGGCATGTAAAGTGAATTTCTCAAGAAAATCGGGCGTTTCGGGGCGATTTTCAAAGTGATTGACGGCTTTTACCGATCTAATCGTTTCAATCGCAGGTCTTGGGTCCGCGCCGTTGCCGACCTGTGGAAAACCACTCTGACCGCGCATCACACGCACTCAATCCGACACCACGAGCGGGTCTCGAAGATGAAAAAAAGTTAATGAGCCGCGACCTTTATGCATATTGCATTCGTCAAGCCGCGCTTTATGCTTGACGTCATGATGTACGATTTTGCCTGTTTGCAACTTTCATCTCTGTGGGAACGGCTGCTCGGCGCTATAGGCGATGCAGCAGGCAACGTGCTGGGTCGTGTGATCGAAGCCGTTCGAACCGTGTTTGAAGGTGACGCGGAAACACGCAGGCAAGTTTCCTTTTCCGTCGCCATCATCGCGCTTTCTGCCAAAATGGCCAAGGCCGACGGCATGGTGAATGATGCCGAGGTTCAGGCCTTTCGCCAGATTTTCGATTTTCCTGAAGATGAAGCCAAGAACGTTGCGCGCCTTTACAATCTGGCTCGCCAGGACGTGGCCGGTTACGAGGCCTATGCGGAGCGGCTTGCCGGGCTTTGTGGTTCTGGTGACCAGAACTGCGAAATGCTGGAAAGCGTCGTTGACGGACTGTTCCACATCGCCAAGGCTGACGGCTTGATTCACGAGCGTGAACTCGCCTTTCTGGGGCGCATCTCGGAAATATTCCGTATCAGCGACGATCATTTCGAAACGATCATGGCACGGCATGTGCACATGGAAGGGCGCGATCCCTACAGGGTTCTGGGTGTTTCGCCATCCGATGAGTTTTCCGATATTCGTCGGCGCTATCGTTCGCTGGTGGCGCAACACCACCCGGACAAGCTCATCGCGCGTGGCGTTCCCATGGAACTGCATGCGGCGGCCAATGAGCGTATGGCAGCGCTGAACGCGGCCTATGCGGCCATCGAGAAAGAACGCCGCGTCGCATGAGTGAATTCACAGCGGACTATGCGGGTGCCTCCGTCGTGCCTTCGCCGAACCATGGCGAGCGGGAAGGGGTCGATGGCCCAGACATCATCATTCTTCATTATACCGGCATGAACAGTGCCGATGGCGCATTGGCGTGGTTGGCCAATCCTGAAAGCCAGGTCTCCAGCCATTACTTCGTTTATGAAGACGGCCGCGTCGTGCAGATGGTGCCGGAAAGCCGTCGCGCGTGGCATGCGGGCAAGAGCCTCTGGGATGGTGCTGCCGATATCAACTCTCGTTCTGTTGGTATCGAGATTGCCAATCAGGGACATCCTGCGGGATTGCCGGAGTTTCCTGAACCCCAGATAAAAGCCGTCATCGAATTGTGTCGCGATTGCGGCGCGCGCTGGTCTATCGCGCCGGAAAGGGTGCTGGGGCACTCCGATATCGCGCCTATTCGCAAGATCGATCCGGGCGAAAAATTCCCGTGGGACATCCTGTCGCAGAACGGTGTCGGCCACTGGGTGGCACCTGCGCCCATCGGCGGCGGTCGTTTCTTTCAGCGCGGCGATAGTGGCCAGCCCGTGGAAGCCCTGCAATCGATGCTGTCTCTTTACGGGTACGGCATTGAAATAGATGGCGTTTATGGGGAGCAGACCGAGGGTACCGTGGCGGCTTTCCAGCGCCATTTCAGACCTGCTTTGGTGGATGGCATCGCCGATGTCTCGACCATCGATACGCTGCACCGGCTGATTTTAAGCCTGCCGAAATTTCGCAGCGCTTAAAGCGATTTCTTAGAAAAATCGTTCGGTAAAATTGATTTGGCCAAGCGTATTTTCTGCGTCGCCACAGTAATTCCTTATTATGCCCCTCTATAACCCCTCATCAAACCGCGACCTGTTCCGTTTCGAACAGAGATCGTCAACAATAATGATGAGGACTTTTGCCGGATTGTTTCGATGAACTCTCCCGCTGGCTTCGCTATGCAGTGAAGCCCCCAAAGTCTTCGTATCGGAGATCCTTTTTACTGATGAGAAGAGTGCTTTTTGCTGTCTCTGCCTGTCTTTCCATGCTCGCGGCACAGAGTGGTATCGTTTTAGCCAAGGACGACGTGAAGACCCAAACCATTCCGCTGGAAACCTATTTCCGCAAACCCGGCTATCCCATTCCCGAGAAGTCTCTTCCGACAGTTTTGAAGAATGAATATTCCGACCTGATCGTCAAATATGCCAAGCGTTATGGCGTGCCGACCAATCTGGCGCATGCCATCGTTTCCGTCGAGAGCAAGTTCAATCCGAAGGCGCGGGGACGTGCTGGCGAAGTCGGGCTGATGCAGATCAAGCCCGCCACCGCACGGATGATGGGCTATCGCGGAACGACCAAGGCGCTCTACGACCCTGAGACCAACATCCGCTGGGGCATGCAATATCTGGCAATTGCTCACCAGCTTGGTGGCAGCCAGGTGTGCAGCACGATCCTGCGCTACAATGCAGGCCACGGGGCCACGCGCATGAACCCGGTTTCGAAGCGTTATTGCGGCAAGGTGCAGGCCCTGTTGCAGAGTTGATGCATTCCACCACCGTCATTGCTGCGCTCGTCACAGGAATCCAGTAGACGCGCGTCTGCGCGGCGGTAAAAGGGTCTTTTTCAGCCCAAAGACTTGGGCTGACTGGATTCCTGTCACAAGGAACAGGAATGAGGGGCTTGAGGAGACGCGGTGAATGCCGGATTTCAAATATATCGTCGTCGGTGCGGGCATGATGGGCGCTGCGGCGGCGCGCCATCTTTCCTTCGCCACGGATGGTGTGGCGCTGATCGGGCCTGCTGAACCGCTGGATCGCAAGAGCCACAACGGCGTGTTTTCCAGCCATTACGACGAGGCGCGAATCACGCGTGGTTTCGATGGTGATCCGGTTTGGGCGGAGCTGGCAAAACGCTCCATCGGTCGTTATGCGCAGATCGAAGCGGAAAGCGGCATCCGGTTTTACCATGAGGCGGGTTGCCTGTTTACCGGCAACGGCAAGGGTTTGGGCGGCGACTATGTGTCGGGTGCCATGGCTGCGCGTGACAGGCTTGGCCTCGAGGTGGAGGTGCTTGGTTCGGCAAAGCTGGGACAGCGTTTCCCGATGTTCGATCTGCCTGATGATCACGAGGGTTGGTTCGAGCCGCGCAATGCGGGTTACGTCAATCCGCGCGCCTTGGTGAAGGCGCAGGTCGCGATTGCCGAAGCGCAGGGTGCCAAGCTAGTCCGCGAAACGGCGATGCGCATTCACGACACCGGCTCCGGCGTTGAGGTGGTGACGGATGGGGGACATCGCTACACGGCGGAGAAGGTCATTGTCGCTGCCGGTGGCTTCACCAATATGGCCGATCTGTTGCCATCGAAAGTGGATATGGCGGCAACGGGCCGGACCATTGCGTTTTTCGAGTTGGACGAGGAAAAGCAGCGGGTGTTCGCGGCGATGCCTTCGACCATCGTGCTTGCTGAAAATGCCAACGACATCGTCTACATTCTGCCGCCGGTGAGATATCCCGATGGCAAGGTTTACCTGAAAATCGGTGGTGAGAGCGAAAAGGGCAGGCTGGAAACCTTGGATGAGGCAGTGGCCTGGTTTCACTCCGATGGGACGGCAGGCGAGGTCGATTTTCTGGTGAAGCGCGCCGTGGAGTTGATGCCGGAGCTTGCCGGTTGCCCTGTTACGTCAGGCTCCTGCGTGGCCTCGATCACACGCACTGGCTATCCCTATATTGGATTTACGCAGTCATCGAACATTGCCGTTTTGACGGGCGGAAATTTCGTCTCGGCCAAGTCTTCGGATGAGATCGGTAGGTTGGGTGCGGTTCTGTTGCTGGATGGGCAGTTGGTGGAAGAGGATTTTGCGGGGCAGGTGGGGCCGGTGTTTGTTTAGGTGCTGCATTGGATGATGGCGGGTGTGGCTTACCCCCCTCTGGCCTGCCGGCCATCTCCCCCACAGGTGGGGAGATCGACTCGTGGTTAGCTCTCGGTCATCTCTAATGTCGAGAGTGAAGCGGGGTTCGTTCGCCCAGCCAATCTCCCTCCTTGTGGGGGAGATGTCCGGCAGGACAGAGGGGGGTAAGCCACACCCACCGCCACCCCTATCAGACACAAACCCTCTGGAACCGATTCACCAAACCGCTACAACTCGTTGTAACGGAATCGAAACTCGGTGAGCTCGAACATGGCAATTCAGTTTAGATATATCGTGGTCGGTGCGGGCATGATGGGGGCTGCGGCGGCTCGGCATCTTGCGGAAAACTCTGATGGCGTGGCGTTGATCGGGCCGCGTGAGCCTGCCGATATCAAGAGCCATACCGGCGTTTTCGCCAGCCATTACGATGCGGCGCGCATTACCCGCACCATTGATAGCAACGCGGATTGGGCGCGCCTCGCCAACCGCTCGATTGCCCGGTACGCGGACATAGAGCGCGAGAGCGGCGTCGAGTTTTACGGTGAGGTCGGGTGCCTGATTGTCGGTAAGAAGCGTGGCACTGGCTTTCCCTACATCGAGAATGTGTGTGCGGCTGCGGAGAAGCTTGGTGTTGAGACAGACATTCTTCATGATGCGGAGCTTGCTGCGCGGTTCCCCTATTTTACGTTTGAGAGTGGCTGCGAAGGTGTGTTCGAAAAGAACAGTGCCGGATATGTCAATCCGCGCGAACTGGTGCGGGCGCAGATCACGGCCGCTGAAAAGCGTGGCGTGACGCGGATCGATGACATCGCCGTCAGCGTGCGGGACGAGGGTGGTGTTGCGACGGTGACAACTGCCTCCGGCGCGGTTTATACCGCGGAGAAGGTTCTGGTCGCAGCGGGCGGGTTTTCCATTGCCGATGGGCTGTTGCCGCAGGCGCTTGAGATGGAGGTTTATGCGAGGACGGTCGCGTTTTTCGAAATTCCCGATTACGAGCTGTATCGCTATGCCGGAATGCCGTCGCTGATCTACGAGCCTGAAGATCCGCGAAAACATATCTATCTGTTGCCGCCGGTGCGCTATCCCGACGGCAGGTTTTATCTGAAGATCGGTGGAGAGCCGGATGATGTTCCTCTGACGACGGATCAGCAGATACGCGAGTGGTTCCGCTCTGGCGGAAACGCTGAGGTTCGCGATAATCTGTCCGATATCATCGAGACACTGATACCGTCCATCAACCGCGCACGCATTTCCATGGCGGCTTGCGTGACGTCCTATACGCGCAGCGGTTTTCCGGCCATTGGCTACACGGCCTCGCCGAGCATCGCCGTTTTGACGGGTGGATGCGGTGCCGCTGCTAAAAGCTCTGATGAAATCGGGCGTTTAGCAGCGGAGCTTCTCGTTGAGGGTCAAATCGTCGACAAAGGCTATGAGACGGATTTCGCGCCGTCCTTTTGCGCCTAATCAACCAATTGTGGATTTTCCGGTGGCTTTCGTTTCTGAACCCGTCTAAGGAGCCCGTGCCAGTTGGCCGGGCAGCCGCGCTTTACCAATGTCGAAAGACGGTAGGGTGAGGAAAGTCCGGGCTCCACGAAAACACGGTGCCGGATAACGTCCGGCGGGGGCGACCCTAGGGAAAGTGCCGCAGAGAGTAGACCGCCACTTTTATAGTGGTAAGGGTGAAAGGGTGGGGTAAGAGCCCACCGCGCCGCTGGTAACAGGGGTGGCATGGTAAACCCCACCGGGAGCAAGACCGAATAGGGATGACGTGGGGTGCGCGCAAGCGGACCTACAGCCGGTTTTTGGGCGAGTCATCCGGGTGGGTTGCGAGAGGCGGTGTGCAAATGCCGTCCCAGATGAATGGCTGCCACGTTCCGGGTCAAACCGGGGCCATACAGAACCCGGCTTACAGGCCAACTGGCAAATTCCTTTTTAATACAGGCTCTTAGGAGCCGACCTCCCTCATCATATATAAGTATTTGTTATTGCTTCTAAATAAGATTTTAGGGGCGATTTTTTATTGTCGTGGCTCAAGCCCTTGAATGAACACGGTAAACCATTCGTTAAACTTAACGGGATATGAATACTCGATCCGAGGCTGGTATCCCGCCGGCTTCTCCCATTGACGCCCAAAGTGTCCCATGGTATCCCAAATGCACACCACAAAGGGTCGTGTTTTTGACCCGCAATCTCTGAAACGGAGAGGCCTGCAAGGGTCCGATGGGCATTACGTCCTACCGGTCAGCGATTTGTCGTGCGTAACGGTGTTGCCGGTCTGTGCAAGTTTTGGCTCTGCATTTGGCGGCTTTGGCGAGTTTAAGAATGGGTCGATTTTTATCGAACGTGACGAACAGAATCGACGCCAAGGGGCGCGTTTCGGTTCCGTCTCTGTTTCGTTCGGTGCTGACGGAGCGCGGCATTCAGGAGCTTTATTGTCTTCAGGATTTCGCATTTCCGGCCATCAGCGTGGGCGGTCCGGACTTGCTCGAACGATACGAACGGCAGATCGCATCGATGGATGCGTTCTCGCCGGAGGCGAACGCGATGTCGCTGCTGGTTCACGGCGGCGGCATTTTCATGAAGCTCGATGCGGAAGGGCGGTTGATGGTGACGGATTTCATGCGGGAATTCACCAACATCACGACCGAGGTAACCTTTGTGGGTCGAGCGGATCATTTTCAGTTGTGGCAACCGGACGCGTTTTACGAGGCGCAGAAGGCTGCAAGAACGGGGCGCGGTTTTACGGCTGCTCGCCCCGTATAGTACGGGGAAACGGAATGGCGGCGAATTCTGGCGAACAATCTTCTGAAGCCGGTGGCGGACCGGTTCGCCACATTCCGGTTCTTCTCCACGAAGTTCTGAAAGCGCTGGAGCCAGCGCCGGGAAAAGTCATACTCGACGGCACCTTCGGTGCAGGCGGTTACACCCAGGCCATTCTCGATCAGGGCGCGCATGTCATTGCGCTCGACCGTGACCCCAACGCCATCGCCGACGGGCAGGCCATGGTTGCCGCCAATGGCGGTCGTCTGTCGCTCATTCAATCGCAGTTTTCCAATCTTGCAGCGCATGCGCCAGCCGAAGGGCTTGATGGCATCGTGCTCGATATCGGCGTTTCCTCCATGCAGATCGATGAGGCCGAGCGCGGCTTCTCGTTCCAACGCAACGGTCCTCTCGATATGCGCATGTCGTCCTCGGGCGTATCGGCTGCCGATGTCGTCAATCGTTGCAAGGTCGGTGACCTCATTCGCATCTTCGGTTTTCTGGGTGAGGAAAAACAGTCGGGCCGCATCGCGCGCGCTATCGAAAAGAAGCGTGCCGACGAGCCTTTCCGCACCACGCGTGATCTGGCTGGGCTGATCGAGATCGTCACGCCGCGCAAGGCCAAGGACAAAATCCACCCGGCAACGCGCGTGTTTCAGGCGTTGCGCGTGTTCGTCAATGACGAGCTGGGCGAGCTGGCGCAGGCTTTGTTTGCCGCGGAGCGGGCTTTGAAGCCCGGTGGTCGGCTGGTTGTGGTCACGTTCCATTCGCTGGAAGACCGCATCGTCAAGAAATATTTCGCCGATCGTTCCGACCGTGCGGCGGGTTCGCGCCATATGCCGATGCTCGCCGCCAAGTCGGCGATTTTCGATGCTTTGGGCAAGCCGATGATTGCCGCCAGCGACGAGGAGGCGGATATCAATCCGCGTGCCCGTTCTGCCAAGCTGCGCGCCGGTGTCCGCACAACGGCGCCCGCGCGGCCAGCCGATATTTCGATCTTCGAGCTTCCCGATCTCACAAGCCTCGAAAAGATGGGAGGCTGACATGCTGCGTACTCTCGATTTCATTTTGATGGGTGTGATGGTGTCTGCTGCCGTCGTTACCTACACCATCAAGCATCAGGCCGATGTGAAGCTGGAATCCGTCAAGAAGCTGGAAACCGAAATCAAGCTGGAGAAGGACACCATCGACCTTCTGCGGGCCGACTGGGCGCTGCTGACGCAGCCCAACCGTCTGCACCGTCTGGTCAATGCCTATCAGGGCGATCTGGCCTTGGCACCGACACAGCCGACGCAGCTTTCGCAGCCGAAGGAATTGCCGATGCTGCGCTCGCAATTGCCGCAGCCACCTGAGCCGCAGGGCATGAGCGTGGAAGATGTGATTGCCGCTGCCATGAATGGTTCCAAGCCCGGCGCGACGCTGGGCGGCGCAAAACCCAAATCCAAACCTGCCGGACAGATCGTCGCCACTGGCGGCACCCCCGTGCCACAGCCGCGTGCGCGGGCTGCGCGCCCCGCACAGCCTATGCCGGCTGTGCGTGCAGAGCCGGGCGACGAGGCTGGCGATATGGATGAAACGATAACTGGAGCGGTGGACTGATGTCTTTTCTGTCACGCGTCATGGTTCTGAAAAGCAGGGCTCATTTTTCCGCCAGCACAAGCGGCTTTGCCGACCATGCTGCCTTTGAAGGTGCGCGCAAGCGGCGCGCCACACAGGCGAAAACCCGCGTTGGTCTGCTGATCGTCGGTTTCATCGCATTTTACGGCGTCGTCGGGGGACGTCTCGTTCAATATGGTATGACCCAGCCGGAAACCGTTTCCAGCATTGCGCCCGCAGACCGGTTGATGGCATCGCGCCCCGACCTTCTGGACCGCAACGGCGAAGTGCTGGCGACCGATATTCGCACCGTATCCCTGTTTGCCGAACCGCACCGCATTGTCGATGTCGATGAAGCCATCGAAAAACTGCAGACGGTTCTGCCCGATCTCGATACGCGTGGCACCTACCAGAAACTGAAATCCGAATCGCGTTTTCAGTGGTTGCGCCGTCAGTTGACGCCGAAGCAGCAGAGCCAGATCTTGGCGCTGGGCATTCCCGGTATCGGATTCCGTCCTGAAAAGCGCCGTTTCTATCCGGGTGGACATACCGCTGCGCACGTCGTTGGTCATGTGAATATCGACAACCGTGGCGTTGCCGGTATGGAGCGTTATCTCGACAGCCAGGGTCTCGCTGACCTGACGGCGCTCGGCATGACATCCGACCAGCCGCTGGAGCCGGTCAAGCTTTCGATCGATCTGCGTGTGCAGGCCATCGTGCGTGAAGTGGTTGCCGACGCTATCAAGAAGTTTCAGGCGATCGGGGCAGGTGCCGTCGTCATCAATGTTCACACCGGCGAAATTCTCGCCATGGCATCGCTGCCGGATTATGATCCGAACAACCCGGCCGAAGGTGCCAAAGAGGGCTGGCTGAACCGTATGTCGAACGGCACGTTCGAGATGGGGTCGACCTTCAAGTCCTTCACAATCGCCATGGGTCTGGATTCCGGCAAGGTGCACATCAACGATACGTTCGATGCACGTGCGCCGATCCGCATCGGCGGCTTCACCATTAAGGACTTCCACGGCAAGGGCCGTATCCTGTCCGTGCCTGAAATCTTCCAGTATTCGTCCAATATCGGTACTGCAAAGATTGCCGATACGGTTGGCATCGAGGGCCATAAGGAGTTTCTGACGCGGCTTGGTCTTCTGACCAAGATGCAGACTGAACTGCCGGAAATCGCCATGCCATCGCAGCCGCGCGTGTGGAAGAAGATCAACTCGGTGACCATTTCCTTCGGTCACGGCGTGTCCACGACACCTTTGCAGACGGCGATTGCCGGTGCGGCACTGGTGAATGGTGGCAAGCTGATTGAGCCGACTTTCCTGCCGCGCACGGTGGCGCAGGCCGATCAGGTTGCCAAGCAGGTCTTGCAGCCGGGGGCCAGCAAGGACATGCGCTTCCTGTTCGAATGGAACGGCGTCAATGGCTCTGGCCGTAACGCGCGTGTCGAAGGCTTCAATGTGGGCGGCAAGACCGGCACGGCCGACAAGGTCGTCAATGGTCGCTACGTTCACGACAAGAACTTCAACGCCTTCCTCTCTGCCTTCCCGATGGACAAGCCGGAATATGTGGTTCTGTCCTTCATCGATGAACCGAAGACGGACAAGGGCAATGGCGCGGCACTGGCCGGTACATCTGCGGCACCGATGGTGCACGATATCATCGCCCGTTCCGCAGCCATTCTTGGCGTCAAACCCAAGTTCGGCAAGGACGGTTCGGCCTTGCTGGTGTCTTATTGATTGGTACAGCTTATGACGGACCGGCGAATCGCGCCGGGGGGACAAGACGGACATATCGATGAATTTGCGAGACCTCTCCGGGACTGAGTTTCCGGAACTGAACGAGTTGCTGCGGACAGACACCGGAGCGCTGGATATTACCGGGATTACGGCGGATAGCCGCAAGGCCCAGCCAGGATCGCTGTTCGTGGCGGTTGCCGGGACCAAGGCGGATGGCAGCACTTATGTGCAGGACGCGGTGGCCAAGGGTGCAGTCGCAGTCGTGTCCGGTCATGCCATTGACGCCGGTGTACCGGTTCTCGTTGTCTCCGATCCGCGCCTTTATCTCTCCCTTTCTGCCGCTCGCTTCTATGGCAAGCAGCCTGAGACGATGATTGCCGTGACCGGCACGGCGGGTAAAACCTCGGTCGCTTCCTTCATTCGTCAAATCTGGGCTTTTGCGGGCCATGCTGCCGCACAGATTGGCACCACAGGCGTTATCGCACCCGGTCGCGAAGAGTATGGTTCGCTGACGACGCCTGATCCGGTTTCCCTGCATGCGCTGCTGGCCGAATTGGCCTCCGAAGGCGTGACCCATGCGGCGATGGAAGCCTCCAGCCATGGTCTCGACCAGCGCCGTCTGGATGGCGTGAAACTGGCTGCTGCCGGTTTTACCAATCTCGGTCGCGACCACATGGATTACCATCCAACCATTGAAGACTATATGGCTGCCAAGATGCGGCTGTTCGATACATTGTTGCCGAAGGGTTCGCCGGTCGTCATCTTCTCTGACGATGCATGGTCGGACCGCGCCATCAAGGCCGCAACGGATGCGGGCCATGATGTGCGCACCGTTGGTCGCAAGGGCGATTATCTTGCGCTGAAGCGCGTCGAGCATTTCCGCCACAAGCAGATGATCGAAGTGCATCATCAGGGCAAGATTTACGAAGTCGATATTCCGCTGGCCGGTGATTTCCAGGTGGCCAATGCGCTGGTAGCCGCAGGGCTTGCGATTTCGACAGGCGTTGCCCCTGCGGTGGCGTTGAAAGCGCTGGAGAAGCTGGTTGGGGCGGCTGGCCGTCTCGAGCTGATCGGCCAGACGAAAAACGGTGCGCTGGCCTATGTGGATTATGCCCACAAGCCGGATGCGCTGGAAAATGTACTGACGTCGGTGCGGCCATTTACATCCGGTCGTATCATCACCGTGTTCGGTTGCGGTGGAGATCGCGACAAGGGCAAGCGCCCTATCATGGGTGAGGTCGCGACCCGGCTCTCCGACATCGTGATCGTGACGGATGACAATCCGCGCTCGGAAGAGCCGCAGACCATCCGTTCCGAAATCATGGCTGCGGCACCCGGTGCGCTTGAAATTGCAGACCGGGCAGAGGCTATCAGCCATGCTGTTTCGCTGTTGGGGAATGGCGATACTTTAATTGTAGCGGGTAAGGGGCATGAGGAAGGTCAGATTGTTGGCGGCGTGACGCTGCCATTTTCGGACCATGAACAGGTGCGTACTGCGCTGGAAGGATTGTAGATTTGAACTGGTTATGGACAGTCCCGGATATGGTCGCCGTCATGGCAGGCCGTCCGGTCGGCAACCTGCCGCAAGGCATTACAGGCATTTCCATCGATAGCCGCTCGGTGCAGGAGGGCGAAGCCTTCTTCGCCATCAAGGGCGACCGGGTGGATGGCCATGATTACGCAAGCTTTGCTGTCGCCAATGGGGCGGGGCTTCTGGTGGTATCGGAATCCAAACTGCCGGCGCTTGGTCGGCTGACCGTACCGATGATCGTCGTGGAAGACGTTCTGGCTGCCTTGGTGAAGCTCGGCATCGCTGCCAGAGAGCGGACGTCGGCGCGTGTCATCGCTGTCACCGGTTCTGTCGGCAAGACGACGACCAAGGAAATGCTGCGGCAGGTGCTCGCACCCTCCGGCAAGGTTCATGCCGCGGTGTCTTCCTTTAATAATCACTGGGGCGTGCCGCTGACATTGGCGCGCATGCCTGCCGATACGGAATTCGGTATTTTCGAAGTCGGCATGAACCATGCGGGCGAAATCAGCCCGCTGGTCAAGCAGGTCAAGCCGCATCTGGCCATCATCACCACCATTGCGGCGGCCCATCTCGGCAACTTCAACAATCTCGAAGAAATCGCAGCTGCCAAGGCAGAAATCTTCGACGGAGTCCTGCCGGGCGGCGCTGTCATTCTCAACCACGACAATGCGCAGTTCGAACAGCTGGAGCGAGCGGCATTCGATGCGGGTATCGAGCATGTGCTGACATTCGGCCAGCATGCCAAGGCTGACTTCCGTCTGGCCGATTTCGAGAGCACGCCGAACGGATCTACCATCTGGGCCATCATCAACGGCGAGACCAGCGAATTGCATATCGGTGCGGCTGGACGGCATATCGCCGAAAATGCCATGGCCGCTATCGGCACAGTTGCCGTCCTGGGTGCGGATATCGACAAGGCGTTTGCTGCACTTGGAACGTTGGAAGCCGTGAAGGGCAGGGGGCAGCGTCATCGCCTCTCAATCGGCGAAGGCTCGTTCCTGATGATCGACGAGAGCTACAACGCCAATCCCGCTTCCATGCGCGCGGCCATCGCGCTGCTGGCGGCGGCAGAGGTGAGCGGTAACGGGCGGCGCGTGGCCGTGCTGGGCGATATGCTTGAAATGGGCGAATTCGCGGCTGAAGTGCACGAGGAATTATCCGGCCCGCTTCTGTCTGCCGGCATCGAACATGTGTGGCTTGCGGGTGAGTCGATGACGGCTCTTCGCGATGCTCTACCGGAAAGCGTGAGCGTTGCGTGGTTTCCAACAACGGCAGAACTCAACGAATTCGTTCTCAAATGGGTACAGCCGGGCGACGTATTGATGATAAAATCGTCACTTGGCGTCGGTTTCGGTAAGATCGTAACCGCCCTTCTTGACAAGTATCCGGCATTCCCCGAGACGGGACGCCAAATCTGAGCGTTTTAACCGGACACTAGAGCAGTGTTCGGTGAAACCGTGCTGAAACGATAACTTGAAGCGGCGCAGGCACCCGCGTTTTGCTGCCCGCCGCTTTAACGGCCTTTTGAAAGGGCAAACATGCTGATCTGGCTCGTTGAACTGTCGGACAAAGTTCAAGTCTTCAACCTGTTCCGGTACATTACGTTCCGGGCTGGCGCTGCATTGTTCACCTCCGCCCTCATCGTCTTCCTATTTGGTCCTGCCATCATCAATTCCCTGCGCATCCGCCAGGGCAAGGGACAGCCGATCCGTGCCGATGGCCCGCAGACCCATTTCAAGAAGGCCGGTACGCCGACCATGGGCGGACTGATGATCCTTGCAGGCATTCTTGGCGGTTCGCTGCTCTGGGGTGACCTCTCCAACGTCTATGTCGTTGCCGTTCTGATGGTGACGCTCGGCTTTGGCGCCATCGGTTTTTACGATGACTATCTGAAGGTCACCAAGCAGAGCGACAAGGGTTTTTCGGGCAAGGCACGCCTTGGCATCGAATTCGTGATTGCCGCGATTGCCGTGTTCTTCATGATGGAAATCGCGTTGGCGACCGCACCGCATGGCGGCACGCTTGGAAGCTCGATCGCCTTTCCATTCTTCAAGGAATTCGTGGTCAATCTCGGCTATTTCTTCGTGCTGTTTGGCGCATTTGTCATTGTTGGTGCGGGCAACGCCGTTAACCTCACGGATGGTCTCGACGGTCTCGCCATCGTGCCTGTCATGATTGCGGCGGCGACCTTCGGCGTCATTTCCTATCTCGTCGGTAACGCGATTTTCGCCAATTATCTCCAGATCAATTTCGTGCCCGGCACGGGTGAACTCGCGGTCATCGTCGGCGCCGTCATTGGTGCGGGCCTTGGCTTCCTCTGGTTCAACGCGCCGCCCGCCGCTATCTTCATGGGAGATACGGGCTCGCTGGCACTTGGCGGCCTGATCGGCTCCATCGCGGTTGCCGTCAAGCACGAGATCGTCATGATCATCGTCGGCGGTCTGTTCGTCATGGAAACGCTGTCGGTCATCATTCAGGTGTTCTGGTTCAAGCGCACCGGCAGACGTGTGTTCCTGATGGCACCTATCCACCACCACTTCGAGAAAAAGGGCTGGACGGAAAGCCAGGTTGTTATCCGCTTCTGGATCATCTCCGTCGGTCTTGCGATGCTTGGTCTTGCCACGTTGAAGCTGAGATAATCGCATGATCCCTGTCACCTCACTCGCGGATAAAAAGGTCGCCCTGTTTGGTCTGGGTGGCTCGGGCCTCGTGACTGCGCGGGCGCTGGTGGCTGGCGGTGCAGATGTCACGGCATTTGATGATAACCCGGATAGCGTCGCCAAGGCTCAAGCCGAAGGTATACACACAGCCGACCTGCGCACGCTCGACTGGTCGAAGCTCGCGGCCTTCGTTCTGGCACCCGGTGTGCCGCTGACGCACCCCAAGCCGCATTGGTTGGTCGATCTTGCAAAGGCGGCTGGCGTGGAGGTGATTGGGGATATCGAGCTGTTCGTGCGCGAGCGCCGCGCGCATGCGCCGGATTGCCCCTTCATCGCCATTACCGGCACCAACGGCAAATCCACGACGACGGCGCTGATCGCGCATATTCTGACATCGTCGGGACGTGACACGCAGTTGGGTGGCAATATCGGGACTGCGATCCTCAGCCTTGAGCCGCCGAAGGCGCAGCGCTTCTACGTGGTCGAATGCTCGTCCTACCAGATCGATCTGGCACCGACACTGAACCCGACCGCTGGCATTCTGCTCAACCTTACACCTGACCATCTCGACCGTCACGGCACGATGCAGCATTACGCCGACATCAAGGAGCGGTTGGTTGCGGGCAGCGACACGGCCGTTGTCGGCGTGGATGACAGCTATTGCACACTGATTGCCGACCGCATCGAGCGCGCTGGCGTCAAGGTGTCGCGGATTTCCAAACGCAACGTGGTGGCTGACGGTCTTTATGCCGAAGGTAGTCGCATCATGAAGGCCGAGGGTGGCACCTCGTCGCTGCTGGTTGATCTCGATGGCATCCAGACCCTGCGCGGCAGTCACAATGCCCAGAATGCGGCAGCGGCCATTGCTGCCTGCCTCGCGGTTGGCGTTTCAGTCGATGAGGTGAAGGCGGGGCTGAACTCCTTCCCCGGTCTCAAACACCGCATGCAGCCGGTTGGCCGGCGTGGCAACGTGACCTTCGTCAATGACAGCAAGGCAACCAATGCGGATGCGGCGGCACCAGCCCTGTCGAG
Source organism: Agrobacterium rosae (assembly GCF_002915175.1). Lineage (GTDB taxonomy): Bacteria > Pseudomonadota > Alphaproteobacteria > Rhizobiales > Rhizobiaceae > Agrobacterium > Agrobacterium rosae. The sequence continues at coordinate 103,054 of NZ_NXEJ01000004.1, forward strand.
CTACGACCGCATCTACTGGATTGCGGGCGGTCTGCCGAAGGCGGGCGGCATCAGCAGCCTTTCACCCCTGTTCTCTCATGTCGCAAAAGCGTATCTTATCGGCGAAGCAGCACCTGATTTTGCCGCGACGCTGGGTGAGAGCGTACCATACGAAATCGCCGGGACGCTGGACAAGGCCGTCGCGCATGCGGCAGCGGATGCGCAGGCGGATGGCAGAGATGGCAATGTCGTGATGTTATCCCCGGCTTGCGCAAGCTTCGACCAATATAAGAATTTCGAAATACGTGGTGATTCGTTCGTCGGCCATGTCGCAGCACTGGATGGCATGACGATGTTGGTAGGCTCGGAAAAGGGAGGCTGAAGAAATGGTAAGCCGTATTGACCGTGGACCGGTCGCGGAATGGTTCTGGACCATCGACCGTTTCTTCCTGACGGCGTTCATCGCGCTGATGGGCATCGGCCTGATGCTGTCGTTTGCGGCGTCTCCTGCTGTTGCCGAGCGCATCGGCCTCAACAGCTTCTTCTTCGTGGAGCGTCAGGCCATGTTCATGGTGCCATCGGTGGCGATCATGCTGGGCCTGTCCTTCCTGACGCCGCGCCAGGTGCGCCGTGTCGCCGTTATCATGCTGATTGCCGCGCTGCTGATGATGATTTTTGCGCTTTTCTTCGGGATCGAAGTCAAAGGTGCGCGCCGCTGGATTTCCATCGGCTCGTTTTCCATTCAGCCTTCCGAATTCATGAAGCCTGCCTTCGTCATCGTCTGCGCGTGGCTGTTTGCCGAACGCGCCCGTCATCCTGAAATTCCGGGCAATCTGTTTGCCATCATCACATTCGGTATCGTGGCGGCGCTGCTTATCGCCCAGCCGGACTTCGGCCAGACCATCCTGACTTCGGTCGTGTGGGGCGGCATGTTCTTCATGGCTGGTATTCCGTGGTTCTGGATCATCATGCTCGGCGGTCTAGGTGTTGGTGGTATCGTCACCGCCTATCTGATGCTGCCGCACGTTGCCGGTCGTATCGACCGGTTCTGGACGGGCGAGGGCGACACGTTTCAGGTGGATACGGCGCGCGAAGCCATCATTCGCGGTAACTGGTTCGGCCAAGGCCCGGGCGAAGGCATCGTCAAGCGCATCATCCCTGATAGCCACACCGACTTCATCTTCTCCGTTGCGGCGGAAGAGTTCGGCATTCTGTTCTGCATGCTGCTGGTGGCGATTTTCGCCTTTATCGTTCTGCGGGGTTTGAGCCACGCTTTCAAGGAAAAGGATGATTTCGTCCGTTTCGCCGTTGCTGGCCTTGTGCTGCAGATCGGTATGCAGTCGATGATCAATATCGGCGTTAATCTGGAACTGATGCCCGCCAAGGGTATGACGCTGCCGCTGATTTCCTACGGCGGTTCTTCCATGATGGCGATTTGTGTGACGGCCGGTTTTCTGCTGGCGTTGACCCGCCATCGCCCTGAAAAACGTGCGCAGGAGCGCAGTTTCTTCCGGGTCAATGCAGGCCTTCCTGCGGAGTAAAAATATGAGCAAAGGTATTGTTCTGCTAGCCGCTGGGGGAACCGGCGGCCATGTGTTTCCGGCAGAGGCGCTGGCATACGAGTTGAAGGCGCGCGGTTATTCTGTGCATCTGGTGACCGACAGCCGCGCCGAACGTTACGCGGGCAAGTTTCCGGCAGATGAAATTCACGTCGTGCCATCTGCCACCATCGGCTCCAAGAACCCCATTGCCGTTGCCAAAGCCTTGCTGAAACTGTGGACCGGCCTTCGCGCTGCCCGCCGTCTGGTAACCAAGTTGAAGCCGGTGGCTGTGGTTGGTTTTGGTGGTTACCCCACCGTGCCGCCGCTTCTGGCCTCCACGGGCCTCGGTGTGCCATCGATCATCCATGAGCAGAACGCCGTGATGGGCCGCGCCAACAAGGCGCTGGCGAAGCGTGTGAAGGCTATCGCGGGTGGTTTCCTGCCCGAGAGCCAGGGGGAATATGCCGCCAAGACGGTGACGACCGGCAACCCAGTGCGTCCCGCCGTGCTGACGGCTGCCGACGTGGCCTATACGCCGTCGCATGCTGGTGAGCCGTTTCAACTGGTTGTTTTCGGCGGAAGCCAGGGCGCGCAGTTTTTCTCGGCTGCTGTTCCTGCGGCCATCTGCCTTATGCCGAATGAGCAGCGCAGCCGCATTTCCGTGACGCAGCAGGCGCGCCCTGAAGACAAGGAGAGCGTCATAGCCTCCTACAAAAAGCTCGGCGTTGCCGCAGATGTCTCGCCGTTCTTTGGCGATATGGCGGAGCGCATCGCCGGTTCCGATCTCGTCATCAGCCGTTCGGGTGCTTCGACGGTTTCCGAACTCTCGGTTATCGGACGTCCGTCTGTGCTCGTGCCTTATCCGCATGCGCTGGATCATGACCAGGCGGCCAATGCCGCGGCCCTTTCGGCTGCCGGTGGCGCAAGCGTTATCAAGCAGTCGGACCTGACACCGCAGAAATTGTCTTCGCTGCTCAGCGATGCGATGAACGATCCCGAACGATTGGCAAGCACGGCGGCGGCGGCGAAAGCAACCGGCAAGCCGAATGCCGCTGGCGCGCTCGCTGATCTGGTCGAAGCCATCGCGCGGGGACAGCCGGTTGCGCAATTCAAAACAAACAATAAAGGAGTGCATCCATGAAGATGCCGAAAGCCATAGGTCTCGTCCATTTCATCGGAATTGGCGGCATCGGCATGAGCGGCATTGCTGAGGTGTTGCACAATCTCGGCCATCGCGTTCAGGGCTCCGATCAGGCAGACAGCGCCAATGTGCAGCGTCTGCGTGACAAGGGCATCGAGGTCTTCGTCGGACAGGCTGCCGAAAACCTTGGCGATGCTGAGGTGGTGGTGGTTTCCACTGCCATCAAGAAGAACAACCCCGAACTGATCGCGGCGCGTGAAAAGCATCTGCCGATCGTTCGCCGCGCCGAGATGCTGGCCGAGTTGATGCGCTTCCGCAATGCGATTGCCATTGGCGGTACGCATGGCAAGACCACGACGACCTCCATGGTCGCGACGCTGCTGGAAGCGGGCAATCTCGACCCGACCGTCATCAATGGCGGCATCATCAACGCCTACGGCACCAATGCGCGCATGGGTGAGGGCGAGTGGATGGTGGTGGAGGCCGACGAATCCGACGGCACGTTCCTGAAGCTGCCCGCCGATGTCGCCGTCATCACCAATATCGATCCGGAGCATCTGGACCACTACGGCAATTTCGATGCCGTGCGCGAAGCCTTCCGCCAGTTCGTGGAAAATGTGCCGTTTTACGGTTTCGGCGTGCTGTGCATCGACCATCCCGAAGTGCAGACGCTGGTGGGCAAGATCGAGGACCGCAAGGTCATCACTTACGGTGAAAACCCGCAGGCCGACGTCCGCTTTTCCAATGTTCGCATCAACGGGACCAAGTCGATTTTCGACGTGGAAATCCGTCGTCGTCGCACCGGCAAGATCTTCACCTTTACCGATCTCGTTCTGCCGATGCCGGGCCGCCACAATGTCTCGAATGCCACGGCGGCGATTGCTGTTGCCAATCGTCTCGGCATTTCGGTCGAGGATATCAAGAAGGGGCTCGCCTCCTTCGGTGGCGTCAAGCGCCGGTTTACGCTGACAGGCGAATCCAACGGTGTGCAGGTTTTTGATGATTACGGCCACCATCCGGTCGAGATCAAAGCGGTGCTGAAGGCGGCGCGTGAGGCTTGCAGCGGTCGCATCATTGCCGTGCATCAGCCGCACCGCTATTCGCGTCTGTCCAGCCTGTTTGAAGATTTTGCGCATTGTTTCAACGATGCGGACACAATTCTTCTTGCTCCGGTCTATGCGGCGGGCGAAGATGCAATCGAGGGTGTGAACTCCGAGACGCTTGTTTCAGCCACACGGGCTGCCGGCCATCGTGATGCTCGCTATCTCACCTCCCGCGACGATCTGGCCAAGACTGTCGCAGGGATCGCGAAACCGGGTGATTTCGTGGTTCTTTTGGGGGCAGGTAATATTACGCAATGGGCAGCGGTGCTGCCCTCGGAATTGGATAGCATTTCAGGAAAGTCTGCATGAGACAGGTGGATGGGGTAAAGTTGCTGGAGAGACTCGGCGACGGAGTAAAGGAACTCAGAGGACGTTTAACGCCGGATTCGCCGATGGATCGCGTAACGTGGTTCAGAGCAGGCGGTCTGGCGGAACTGATGTTCCAGCCCCATGATACGGACGACCTCATCGCGTTCCTCAAAATTCTGCCGGAAGACGTTCCGCTGACGGTCGTCGGCGTCGGTTCGAACCTGCTGGTTCGTGACGGCGGTATTCCCGGTGTCGTCGTGCGTCTGTCCGCCAAGGGTTTCGGCCAGGTGGAACTGGCGGGCGAAAACCGCATCAAGGCCGGTGCGATCTGCCCGGACAAGCACATCTCTGCGATGGCCATGGACAACGGCATCGGCGGTTTCCATTTCTATTACGGTATTCCCGGCTCCATCGGTGGCGCGCTGCGTATGAATGCCGGTGCCAATGGCGGCGAAACACGCGACCGCGTGGTGGAAGTCTATGCTGTCGACCGCAAGGGCAACAGCCACGTGCTGTCCAACGCGGATATGGGCTACAGCTATCGTCATTCGGAAGCGTCAAAGGATCTGATCTTTACGGGCGCTCTTTTCGAAGGCCACCCGGAAGATCGCGCAAAAATCCGCGCAGACATGGATGCGGTTCGCCTTCACCGAGAGACGGTCCAGCCGATCCGCGAACAGACCGGCGGCTCGACGTTCAAGAATCCCGAAGGACATTCAGCCTGGAGCCTCATCGATGAGGCAGGGGGCCGCGGCATGGTTATTGGTGGCGCGCAGATGTCCTCGCTGCATTGCAATTTCATGATCAACACCGGCCACGCCACGGGCTACGATCTGGAATATCTGGGTGAAGCCGTGCGCAAGCGCGTGTTCGAACATGCGGGTATTCGTTTGGAATGGGAGATTAAGCGGTTAGGGCTGTTTATGCCGGGCCGTGAGGTTGAGCCGTTTATGGGAGCGTGATTGCGTCAGCGCGGTCAGCGCGACTACGCTTATTGTCTCCCTCATTCCTGTGCTTGTCACAGGAATTCAGCCAGCCCAAGTCTTTGGGCTGAAAAGACTCCCTCTGCCGCGCAGACGCGCGACGACTGGATTCCTGTGACAAGCACAGGAATGAGGGGGATATTTTTTCTCGCAGGTGTACTTTGTCTGTTAGCAAGACACGTCCTTGGAGGACTTAAAGTATGAATTCTCAGGAATTCTTTTGGTATGTTTTTCCGTGGCTGGTGTCTGCTTCCGGCCTGTGCTGGCTAGTGTATGATAAATATCGGCACCGTCAGCGATAAGAAATAACGAGACAAAAAAACCCGCGAAGCCAATGACTTCGCGGGTTTTTCTTTGTGTTTGATTCAAGGCTTAGACTTTGTCTTTGCCAGACATCAGAATGCAGGCCAGTGTGATCACGGCGGCTGCGCAGAGGTAGTAGCCGACATAGGTCATGCCGTAGTTCACCTGTAGCCATGTGGCAATGTAAGGTGCGAGCGATGCACCGAAAATGCCGGCCATGTTGAAGGTGATCGACGAGCCGGTGTAGCGCACCGTGGTCGGGAAGGGGGCAGCGAGGGCCGTCCCGATCAGGCCATAGGTCATGCCCATCAATGCCATGGAAAGAGCCGCGAATACGAAGATCGAGCCTTCGCCACCGCTCATCAGGCTTGGCAGCAGGAATGAGAAAGCTGCGATCAGCACCGTGGTGAGGATCAGGATTTCGCGACGACCGAAACGCTCTGCCAGCTTGCCTGCGAACGGAATGAAGAGACCGAAGACAATCGAGCCGACGATCTGGATTTCCAGGGCGTCGAGGAACGGGATTTTCAGAATCTTGACGTTGTAGGACAGCAGGTACGCGGTGCCGATGTAGAACAGCACGAAGGTGGCCAGTGCGACGAATGTGCCGAGCGCCAGGCTGCGCTTGTGGTTGCGGAAGAGTTCGGCAACGGGAACAGCAACGCGTTCGTCCTTGTCGATGGCTTTCTGGAAGGCGGGCGTTTCGGTGATCGAGAGACGAACCCAGAGGCCGACGGCGATCAGGATGATCGAGGCGACGAAGGGAATGCGCCAACCCCAGCTCAGCAGCGATTCCTGCGACATGAAGTGCAGCAGAATCCAGAAGACGCCTGATGACAGGAACAGGCCGAGTGGTGCGCCAAGCTGCGGGAACATGCCGTACCAGCTGCGCTTGCCGGGAGGGGCGTTTTCCGTTGCCAGAAGCACCGCACCGCCCCATTCGCCACCAAGGCCGAAGCCCTGACCGAAACGGCACAGTGCCAGAAGCAGCGGAGCCAGAACGCCCGCGGTTTCATAGGTCGGCAGCAGACCGATGATGACGGTGGACACGCCCATGGTCAAAAGGGCGGCGACGAGTGTTGTCTTGCGGCCAATGCGGTCGCCGTAATGGCCGAAGACCACGGCACCCAGCGGGCGGGCGAAGAAGGCGATGGAGAAGGTGGCGAAAGATGCCAGAAGCGCCGTCATCGGGTCATTGTTTGGGAAGAACAACGTCGGAAACACGAGCACTGCTGCGGTCGCATAAACGTAAAAATCGAAGAATTCGATGGTCGTGCCGACCACGCTGGCAGTAAGAACTCGTGCAGGCGAATTTGTCTTTACATCGTTCGGATTGTCAGCGGTCGGCGATATTGGAGATATCGCGTCGGTCATTGTTTGGATTCCGTTGTTAAGTAACACTTATCACTCTTGGAAGAGATAGCGGTGCGTTAACGCAATTTTCCGTCTTTTGAAACGCCTGAAACGCAATATTTCACAAAAAGAGCGAATATATGTGGCTGAAAAGGTCGGGTGTTGAGAAGCGAGGATGTGTAGCACGCGGCACACTGGGTTAAATGTCGCCACATCCCCACACCTCATTCCTGTGCTTGTCACAGGAATCCAGCCAGCCCAAGTCCTGAGCTGAAAAGACGTCCTTAGCCGCGCAGACGCGCGTCGACTGGATTCCTGTCACAAGGACAGAAATGAGGGAGGGTTGCTTGCTGCCACAAAAACGTCGTGGCTTAGGCCTTGAAGGCGACGTTATAATTGTTCGCTGGGAGGGAGAGCTCCTCCCTCTGTCCCAAAATTGGCTGGGGAAAAGCCGATTGCGTTAACGAATCGATCTTGCTTTTCGGCGTGAGGCCTCACGGGCGTGCAACAGTTTTATTTTATTATCTTCGAACTCTGAATCTTGCATTGCGCACAACTCTCTGATTCCAAGGAAGGAATCCGGACCTCGTGTGATTCTTTAACAAAAATTACATCGGGCTTGGCATCGGTTAACGAAAGTAAACACTTCATTAACCTTAATGCCGCTTAAGTGTTTGGAACGAAGCTGGCGAGCGAATCGTGGAGTGGTTCGTTGCTCCGGTGGTCTCGTCTGAGTGATTTTTGTGTCAGAGGTTTTTATGAGCGGCAAGCACGTAGCTGTTCTTATGGGTGGGTTTTCTTCCGAGCGGCCAGTTAGCCTCTCGTCCGGAGAGGCTTGCGCATCGGCTCTGGAAGGCGAGGGCTTTCAGGTTACACGGATAGACGTGGACCGTGATGTTGCCGCTACGCTTTCACGGCTGCGACCGGATGTCGTTTTCAACGCCTTGCACGGCCCCTTCGGCGAAGACGGCACCATTCAGGGTATTCTAGAATATCTCGAAATTCCCTACACGCATTCCGGCGTGCTGGCCTCTTCGCTGGCTATGGATAAATCGAAAGCCAAGAAAATTGCTGCCGCATCCGGCATGCCGGTTGCTGCTGAAAAGGTCATGAGCCGCTTCGATATCGGCAACCAGCACCCCATGAAGCCGCCCTATGTCGTGAAGCCTGTGCGTGAGGGCTCCAGCTTCGGCGTTGTGATGGTTCAGGAAGATCAATCGCACCCGCCGCAGATCATCGGCTCCTCCGAATGGCGCTATGGCGATGAAGTCATGGTCGAGCGCTATATTCATGGCCGCGAGTTCACCTGCGGCGTGATGAACGGCGAGGCTCTGGGCGTGACCGAAGTCGTGCCAATGGGTCACGCCTTTTACGATTACGATGCGAAATATGCCAAAGGTGGCTCAAAACACGTCATTCCCGCGGAAATTTCACCAAAAATTTACCAAAAAATTCAATCATTGGCGGTTATGGCGCATCAGGTGATCGGGTGCCGTGGCGTAAGCCGTTCGGACTTCCGCTACGACGACCGTTTCTCAGAAGAAGGCGAACTTATCTGGCTTGAGGTCAACACCCAGCCGGGTATGACGCCAACCTCCCTCGTGCCCGAAATGGCAGCTCATGCCGGACACACCTTTGGTGATTTGGTCCGGTGGATGGTGGAGGACGCATCGTGTTTGCGATGAACAGCAAAAAATCGGCGGCTAAAAAGCGCGGGCAGTCCGCCTCGGGTTCTGCCGAAGAGCGGATGGTTTTGCCACGTCCGCTGCGCAAGGGCTTTCGCTTCGGCGTTTCGCTCGCCACAGGACGCGTCCATATTCCCGCTCATACGGGCACGCTTGCGACTCTCGCATTTTTCTCGGCTATCGGTCTCTACGGCATGTCGCTGGGTGGGCATACCGATGTCGTTGCCCAGGCAACTACATCCGCTGCGGGTTTTGCGATCGAGGACGTCAAGGTTTCCGGCAATATCCAGACGTCTGAAATCGATGTGTTTCAGCTTCTCGGGCTTGATGGTGCGACATCGCTGATCGCGCTCGATGTGAACGCTGCGCGCAAGAAGCTGACGGAACTGCCTTGGGTCGAGGATGTAGATGTCCGCAAGATCTACCCCAAGACAATCGAAGTGCGTTTGAAAGAACGTCAGGCCTTCGGCATCTGGCAGCACGGCACGGAGCTTTCGCTGATCGAAAAAAGCGGCAGCGTCATCGCGCCGCTGCGTGACAACAAATATGCTGGTCTGCCGCTATTCGTCGGGCGTGATGCCGAAACAGGCGCTGCCGGTTTCGTTGACGAGCTGGCCGACTGGCCGGAAATCCGCAACCGTGTGCGCGCTTATGTTCGCATCGCCGGACGTCGCTGGGACCTGCATCTGGATAACGGCATTGTCGTAAAGCTGCCGGAAGAGAATGTTCCGAAGGCGCTGCAGCTGTTGTCGCGGATGGATATGGAAGAAAAAGTTCTGTCGCGTGATGTGGCCGCCGTTGATCTGCGCCTGTCGGACCGCACAACGGTTCAACTGACTGAAGGTGCTGCCGAGCGTCGTCAGAAAGCGGTTGAAGCTCGCTCCAAAGCGCTCAAGACAGCGGAGAAGAACACATGAGCTTATTCGGTTCTTCCCATTTCGGTCTGCCGCGCCTGAAGCCATTGTCGTCCAAGCGGACCCATGTGGTTTCGGTGCTCGATATCGGTTCGACCAAGGTCGTCTGCATGATCGGCCGTCTCACGCCGCGTGAGGAAACCGAAGTGCTGCCGGGTCGCACACACAAGGTCGACGTCATCGGCATTGGCCACCAGCGTTCGCGCGGCGTAAAATCCGGCGTCATTGCCGATCTGGATGCGCTGGAAGGCGTCATTCGTCTGGCAGTCGATGCAGCAGAGCGTATGGCCGGTCTGACTGTCGATAGCCTGATCGTCAACGTTTCCGCAGGCCGTCTGGCCAGCGACATCTATACCGCCAGCATCGATCTGGGCGGGCAAGAAGTCGAATCGGGCGATCTGCGCAAGGTTCTGATTGCTGCCAGCCAGCAATCTCTGCGTCAGGATCGTGCCATTCTGCATTCGCTGCCGACAGGTTATTCGCTGGATGGCGAGCGCGGTATTCGCGATCCGCTTTCGATGTATGGCGACCTGCTGGGCGTGGACATGCATGTGGTCACAGCTGAGCGGACTGCTCTGAAGAACCTGGAGCTTTGCATCAACCGTGCTCACCTTTCGGTCGAGGGCATCGTTGCGACACCTTACGCCAGCGGCCTTGCAGCTTTGGTGGATGACGAAGTCGAGCTTGGCTGTGCGGCCATCGACATGGGCGGCGGTACGACGACGATTTCGGTTTTTGCTGAGGGACGTCTGGTTCACACTGACGCCATCGGCCTTGGCGGACACCACGTCACCACCGATCTGGCGCGCGGTCTTTCGACCCGTATCGAAGATGCGGAGCGCTTGAAGGTCGTTCACGGTTCGGCGCTGGCCAACGGCTCCGACGACCGCGACATGATTGCCGTGCCACCGATTGGCGAAGACGACCGCGACCAGCCTTCGCAGGTTTCGCGCGCGCTCGTCAGCCGCATCGTTCGGGCCCGCATCGAAGAGACATTGGAACTGATCCGCGACCGCATCCAGAAATCGGGTTTTTCCCCGATTGTCGGTAAGCGCGTGGTTCTGACCGGAGGTGCCAGTCAGTTGACCGGCCTGCCGGAAACGGCGCGGCGCATTCTTGCCCGCAACGTTCGCATCGGCCGCCCCATGGGCGTGTCCGGCCTGCCGGTCGCGGCCAAAGGCCCGGCCTTTTCCACAGCCTGCGGGCTGATGATTTATCCGCAGATCGCGGACATCGAAATCCATGCGGCGCAGAACGGAATGTTCTCGCCGTTCGGAACAGGTAGTGGCCGGATAGCCCGCGTAGGGCAATGGCTGAAGGAAAGTTTTTGATCCCTTGCCTGCCCATCGGGCAGGGGACCGAGTGAAGTTGATATGAATTGGCCTGCAGGGCGATGCGGCCAGAGAAAGAAGGAATGTTAAAATGACGATACAGCTGCAAAAGCCGGATATCACCGAGCTGAAGCCACGCATCACCGTTTTCGGCGTTGGCGGTGGCGGCGGTAATGCTGTCAACAACATGATCACGGCAGGTCTTCAGGGCGTCGACTTCGTCGTTGCCAACACCGATGCACAGGCTCTGACGATGACGAAGGCCGACCGGGTTATCCAGCTCGGCGTCAACGTCACCGAAGGTTTGGGTGCCGGTTCGCAGCCGGAAGTTGGCCGCGCTGCTGCCGAAGAGTGCATCGATGAAATCATCGACCACCTGAACGGCACGCATATGTGCTTCGTCACTGCCGGCATGGGCGGCGGTACCGGTACCGGTGCTGCGCCCGTCGTCGCACAGGCTGCCCGCAACAAGGGCATTCTGACGGTTGGCGTCGTGACCAAGCCTTTCCACTTCGAAGGCGGTCGCCGCATGCGTCTGGCCGAACAGGGCATCGAGGAACTGCAGAAGTCCGTCGATACGCTGATCGTCATTCCAAACCAGAACCTGTTCCGTATTGCCAACGACAAGACCACGTTTGCTGACGCATTTGCGATGGCCGACCAGGTTCTCTATTCGGGCGTTGCCTGCATTACCGACCTGATGGTGAAGGAAGGTCTTATCAACCTCGACTTCGCCGACGTTCGCTCCGTGATGCGCGAAATGGGCCGTGCAATGATGGGTACCGGCGAGGCTTCCGGCCAGGGCCGTGCGATGCAGGCTGCGGAAGCGGCTATTGCCAACCCGCTGCTCGATGAAACATCGATGAAGGGTGCGCAGGGCCTCCTGATCTCCATCACCGGTGGTCGCGACATGACCCTGTTCGAAGTCGACGAAGCTGCGACCCGTATTCGCGAAGAAGTCGATCCGGACGCAAACATCATCCTCGGCGCGACATTCGACGAAGCTCTGGAAGGTCTCATCCGCGTGTCGGTTGTTGCCACAGGCATCGACCGCGTTCCTGGCCAGATGGAACGCAACGCAGAAGAACTGCGCCAGGCTGCGGCTGCAAAGCCACTTATCCGTCCTTCCGCGGCCGTTGCTTCTGCTCCGGCCGCAGTTCAGCCTGCCCCAGTCATGCAGGCACCAAAGTCGACCATAGACCCTATTGCCCAGACCATTCGCGAAGCCGACATGGAACGCGAACTGGCACTGGCGGCCGCTGAACAGCGTCTCCGTCAGGCCCAGGCAGAAGCCGAATTCCGTCCTCAGAGCAAGTTGTTCGCAGCTGCTCCAGCGGAAGCACCGGTTGCTGCTCGCCCCGCAGCACCGGTGCACACCGCGCCTGCGCCTGTCTACCATGCGCCGGAACAGGTGGCAGCACCTGCTCCTCGCATGCAGGCACCAGCGCCTGTTTACCATGAGCCAGCCCCGGTCGCCCGTGCGCCTGAGCCGGTCCGCATGCCAAAGGTCGAGGATTTCCCTCCGGTCGTCAAAGCCGAGATGGATCACCGCGCCCACCCGGCATCTGCCGTGCCAGAAGAGCGTGGCCCGATGGGTCTTCTGAAGCGGATCACCAATTCGCTCGGTCGCCGTGATGAGGAAGAAACCGTTCCTTCCGACATGATGGATGCACCAAGCATGTCTCCGCAGCAGCGTCGCCCGCTGTCTCAGGAAGCCAGCATGTACGCACCGCGTCGTGGCAATCTGGACGATCACGGCCGTCAGACACCGTCGTCTGCCAGCCAGCACGAAGACGATCAGCTTGAAATTCCGGCCTTCCTGCGCCGTCAGTCCAACTGATCTTCCGATTCTCGATCAAGGCGATACCCGGGTCCGAAAGGCCCGGGTATTGCTGTCTTAAAAGACCTTCATCGGCAGCCTTTAAATTAGCTTTTTCAAAGCTTTGAGTCTGTTACAAAACGAAATCAACAGTGATTTGAGATAGCGCCGGACTGTGCGTATGTATGACCATGAGACGAGGACGTAACGCGGGACAGCCGCTGTTTCTCCCCCTCGGTTGAAATTTGGATCACGCCGGTATATCGGGCAGGTCCACATGAAAAGGCTTTACTCGCATGACCATCGGACTGCTCGGTTTCCAGACAACGATCGCCAACTCCGTTCAGCTCAAGGGCATTGGCGTTCACTCCGGCAACCCGGTATCCATGACGTTTCAGCCTGCGGAAGCGGGCACAGGTATCGTTTTCAGCCGTCAGCATGAGAATGGCAACACCACCGAGCTGAAGGCCGTTTCGGCCAATGTCGGCAATACGGATCTCTGCACGGTTCTCGGTCGTTCGCTGCCACAGTCCATCTCGACTGTCGAACACGTCATGGCCGGTATCTACGCCATGGGAATCGACAACCTCATCGTTGAGGTCGATGGTCCTGAAGTTCCGATTATGGACGGCAGCTCGATGCCTTTCATCGAAGCCATCGAATCAGTCGGCATCACAAATCTTGGCGTGAAGCGCCGTTACATTCGCGTTGTGAAGCCCGTTCGTGTCGAAGCTTCCGCATCTTGGGCCGAGTTCCGCCCCTATGACGGTACGCGCTTTGAAGTCGAGATCGATTTCGACACGCCGCTGATCGGTCGCCAGATTTGGAAGGGTGATCTGACGCCTGAAACATTCAAGAACGAGCTTTCGCGCGCCCGGACATTCGGCTTCATGCGTGACGTCGAGCGCCTTTGGGCTGCCGGTTATGCGTTGGGTTCTTCGCTGGAAAACTCTGTCGTTATTTCTGACGACAACACGGTCATCAACATGGAAGGCCTGCGTTACGCGAAGGATGAGTTCGTCCGTCACAAGACGCTGGATGCCGTTGGCGATCTGGCTCTTGCCGGCGCTCAGTTCATCGGTTGCTACCGCTCCTATCGCGGTGGTCACAAGGTCAATGCCAATGCGTTGAAGGCACTGTTGAGCGACCCCTCTGCCTATGAAATCGTCGAGGCACCGGCCGTGCGCAGCCCGGTTGTTCGCGCGCGTGAATTCGTGCCCGTCCAGCAGCTTGAGTTTGCTCCCTGGTCTGCATGATCGAGAGTTTATCGAAGTAAGAGCCGTCCACTGGGGCGGCTTTTTCGTATGTGGGCCGAATATAATCATCGACTACAGGGTGCCGCGCCATAAAAATGCGTTATTGCGTCATCATTGCGTTGCCCTGCGGACGCTTTTATGGCTAGAAACGCCTTTGTAAAAGCCGATGTTCTGTATTTACGCAGGAAGTGGGAACTGACGAATGAAGCGTGTAGTGTCTGGTGCAATGAATGGAACGGTACGGGGAGCACTCGTATCGCTGATGCTGATTGGCGCCGGAACGCTGGTAACGTCTTGCCAGTCTGACCCTGACATCGACATTACCAAGCTTGGCGTCGAGACAGACCCACCGGACGTGCTTTACAAGCAGGGCCTTGCCAACATGAATGCCGGCAACATGACCGAAGCCGGTCGCAAGTTCTCCGCCATCGACAAGCAATATCCGTTTACGGAATGGGGCCAGAAGGCTCTTGTCATGAACACCTTCATTGCAACGCGCCAGAACAAGAACGAAGTAGCGATCGCGTCCGGTGCGCGCTTCCTCAAGCAATATCCACGCGCGAAAGATGCCGCCTACGTTCAGTACATGATCGGCCTTGCCTATTCCAAGCAGATTGCCGACGTGACGCAGGATCAGCGCGCTGCACAGCGCACGATCGAAGCGATGAACAAGGTCGTTACCGATTATCCGACCTCGGAATACGTGCCGGATGCGCAGGCGAAAATCCGCTTCGCGCGTGACCAGCTCGCAGGCCGTGAAATGCAGGTTGGCCGTTATTATCTCGAGCGCAAGGAATATCTTGCTGCCGTATCGCGCTTCCGCATCGTCGTTGAGCAGTACCAGAACACCAACCAGATCGAAGAGGCCTTGGCGCGTCTGACCGAGGCCTATTACGCGATGGGTCTGGTGGACGAGGCACAAACGGCGGCCGCGGTTCTCGGCAACAACTATCCTGACAGCCAGTGGTACGGTGATTCGTACAAGCTGTTGAAGGGGCAGGGGCTTGAGCCACGAGAAAATAAGGAATCCTGGATTTCCCGCGCTGGCAAGAAGCTCGTGGGTGCCTGAGAACAGAGCATAAGACATGTTGGTCCAGCTATCGATCCGCGACATCGTTCTGATCGAACGGCTCGACCTAGGGTTCGAGGCCGGCCTTTCTGTGCTGACCGGCGAAACGGGCGCGGGCAAATCCATTCTTCTCGATAGTCTGTCGCTGGCCCTTGGTGGGCGTGGCGATGGCGGCCTTGTGCGCCACGGCGAAGACAAGGGGCAGGTCACGGCCACCTTCGAAGTCGATATGCAGCACCCAGCGCGCCTTTTGCTGCGCGACAATGGCTTGGATGACGATGGCGATCTGATTTTCCGTCGCGTTCAATCCGCCGATGGCCGCACCAAGGCCTATGTCAACGATCAGGCCGTTTCCGTTCAATTGATGCGCCAGCTTGGCCAGCATATGGTCGAAATTCATGGCCAGCATGACGACCGTGCCCTTGTCGATACCAATGCCCACCGCACCCTTCTGGATGCCTTTGCCGGTTTGACGGACGAGGTCGTGTCCGTTCAGTCGCTCTACCGCACCTGGAAAGATGCCGAACGCGGCCTGAAGGTTCACCGCGCCAAGGTGGAGGCGGCGGCGCGTGAGGCGGATTATCTGCGCTCCTCCGTCGAAGAGCTTGAGATTTTGGCTCCGATGGATGGCGAAGAGGACGAGTTGGCCGAGCGCCGCGCCGTGATGCAGAAATCCGAGCGCATCGCCGGTGACATCGCTGAGGCAAGCGACTTCCTGAACGGCAATGCTTCGCCCGTACCCGTCATCGCGTCCATGATGCGCCGACTTGAGCGCAAGAGCCACGAGGCGCCGGGCCTGCTGGAAGAAACTGTGCAGTTGCTGGATGCAGCACTCGACAACCTGTCCAACGCGCAGATGGAAGTCGAGGCGGCGCTGCGGCGCACCGAGTTCGATCCGCGTGAGTTGGAACGCGTTGAGGAGCGCTTGTTTGGTCTGCGCGCCGCTGCCCGCAAATATTCCGTTCCCGTCACCGAACTTCCTGCCTTGGCCGAACGCATGGTCGCCGATCTTGCCGATCTGGACGCGGGTGAGGAAAAACTCGCGCAACTGGAAAAGCATCTGGGTGTCGTGAAAACGGATTTCGACAGAGCAGCGCAGTCGCTCTCAGAAAAACGCCACAATGCGGCCTCGGCTCTTTCCGAGGCTGTTATGGCCGAGCTTCCGGCCTTGAAGCTGGAGCGCGCGCGCTTCACCGTGGAAGTCAGCAGCGATGCGGCTTTGGGTACGGCTGACGGCATCGATGTCGTGGAATTCCATGTTCAGACCAACCCCGGCACGCGCCCCGGCCCAATCATGAAAGTGGCCTCGGGCGGCGAGCTTTCGCGCTTCCTGCTGGCGCTGAAGGTTGCGCTTGCGGATCGTGGGTCCGCACCCACGCTGGTCTTCGATGAAATCGACACTGGCGTCGGCGGGGCCGTGGCAGATGCTATCGGCCAGCGGCTGAGACGTCTGTCGAAAACCGTGCAGGTTCTGTCGGTTACCCACGCCCCGCAGGTCGCAGCCCGCGCCGCCACGCATCTGTTGATCTCCAAGGGGCCATCGGGCGACGGCACCGAGCGCATCGCCACCCGTGTCACCACCATGCAGCCCGAACACCGCACCGAAGAAATCGCCCGCATGCTGGCCGGTGCCTCTGTAACCGATGAGGCGAGGGCAGCGGCGGCACGTCTGCTGGCGGCCAAGGACTAGCGGCTGACGGCGACAGCCACCCCTGAACCGATCATGACCCCACCCGCTGTGCGATTGACCCGGCGCACGATTTTAGGCGAGCGCAGTAAGCTGCGAGCACGCACGGCCAACGCCACATGGGCACCGATGACGATGGCTTCCACGCAGAGAATGACGCCAGCCAACACGGCTAGATGATCAACCGTCAGCGATGCGCCAACCACGTTCGGCAGCAGCGCGACATAAAACAGTGGCATTTTGGGATTGCCGAGATTGAGCGCCATGCCGGTCGCGAAGATTGACAACAAGCTGCCGCGCGCTTTGACAGATTGAAGATCAGGCACAACGGGTTCTGCCGTCCATAATTTGAAGCCCATCCAGATCAGATAGGCGGCACCTGCGTAGCGCAGGACGGTCATCAATGTTCCCATTTCGGCGGCAAGAATGGACAGGCCGAAGGCGGCCAGCGTCAGGAAAATCAGAATGCCCGCGACGGTGCCTGCGCCATAGGCGAGGCCGGATGCAGCGCCGTGGGTGATGGTGCGGGCGACGATGGTCATATTATCGGGGCCGGGGCTTGCTGCGAAAACAAAAAATGCGGCGGCGAAGGCGATAAGCGTCATGAAGTCCATGCGTATGATCCCCGTGTGATTCACTCCCGATTTTCAGATTACCGCAATGCCGGACGTTGAAAAGTGGCCCGCCTTCGTTAAAAACAAATTCTGTTTATGCGCGAGGCCTGCCCAATGTCCCAAGATCAAACCCAGGTGGAAAAACTGTCCGAGCTTGAGGCGTCTGCCGAGCTGGCCTTTCTGGCTGCCGAGCTTGCGCGGCATGATGCGCTGTATCACGGCAAGGACGCGCCGGAGGTTTCGGACGCCGAATACGATGCGTTGAAGCGCCGCAACGATGCTATCGAGGCTGCGTTTCCCGATCTTGTCAGGGCCGACAGCCCATCCAAGAAAGTCGGCTTTGCACCGCTGGCGACATTCGCGCCCATCGTCCACGCCCGGCCCATGCTGTCTCTGGACAATGCTTTCTCCGATGATGACGTGCGCGATTTCGTGGCGTCCGTCTATCGCTTCCTCGGCAACATGCCGGACAATTCGATTGCCTTTACGGCTGAGCCGAAGATTGACGGTCTTTCGATGTCGATCCGTTATGAAGGTGGCAAGCTGAAAACGGCGGCAACCCGTGGCGATGGCACCACCGGCGAGAATGTGACCGCCAATATTCTAACCATCAAGGAAATTCCCAACGACTTGCCAAAGGACGCGCCTGACGTGGTGGAGGTGCGCGGCGAGGTCTATATGGCCAAGAGCGATTTTCTGGCGCTGAACACGCAGATGGAAGCCGATGGCAAGCAGACCTATGTCAATCCACGCAATACTGCTTCCGGCTCGCTGCGGCAGTTGGATGCAAATGTAACCGCCAAGCGCAAGCTGCGCTTCTTTGCCTATGCGTTGGGTGAGGTTTCCAATGGCGGTCAGGCGGTGCGTATTGCAGATACGCAATTCGGCATCGTGGAAAAGTTCAGGGAATGGGGCTTTCCGGTCAACCCGTTCATGAAGCGATTCACGTCCGGCCAGCAACTGATTGAACATTATCAGGAAATCGGCATCGCGCGACCTGATCTCGACTATGATATTGACGGTGTCGTCTATAAGGTGGACCGTCTGGATTTGCAGGAGCGCCTCGGCTTCCGCTCCCGCAGTCCGCGCTGGGCGACCGCGCATAAGTTCCCGGCGGAACAGGCTTTCACGACTGTTGAAAAGATCGAGATACAGGTTGGCCGCACCGGTGCCTTGACGCCGGTTGCGCGGCTGACCCCGATCACGGTGGGCGGCGTGGTCGTGACCAACGCGACGCTGCACAATGCCGATTACATCGAAGGCATCGGCAACAATGGCGAACGAATTCGCCCCGAGGGGCATGATATTCGCGTGGGTGATACCGTTATCGTGCAGCGGGCGGGGGACGTTATTCCGCAGGTTCTGGATGTGCTGCTCGAAAAGCGTGATGCCGGTTCGAAGCCTTACGATTTTCCAAAGCAATGCCCGGTTTGCGGCAGTCATGCAGTGCGTGAGCGCAACGAAAAAA
This sequence comes from Agrobacterium rosae, assembly GCF_002915175.1. Taxonomy (GTDB): domain Bacteria; phylum Pseudomonadota; class Alphaproteobacteria; order Rhizobiales; family Rhizobiaceae; genus Agrobacterium; species Agrobacterium rosae. The sequence continues at coordinate 121,609 of NZ_NXEJ01000004.1, forward strand.
CCGGAAAGCTCGATTCCGTGACCCGTTGCACGGGCGGCTTTGCCTGCTCTGCACAGGCAAAAGAGCACCTCAAGCACTTCGTCTCGCGCAATGCCTTCGATATCGAGGGGCTCGGCACCAAGCAGATCGATTTCTTCTTCGAAAGCGAAGACCCGGCGCTGTCTATCAAGACGGCACCCGATATTTTCACGCTGAAAGCGCGGCAGGAACAGTCGCATCTCACCAAGCTGGAAAACATCGATGGATTCGGCAAAACCAGCGTGAAAAAGCTGTTCGACGCGATAGATGCCCGCCGCGAGATCGATCTTCACCGCCTGATCTTCGCGCTCGGCATTCGCCATGTGGGAGAGACAACGGGAAAGCTTCTGGCGCGCACCTACGGCACCTATGAGCATTTCGAAGAAGCCATGAAAGCCGCCGCCGACCTGACGGGTGATGCGTGGGCCGAACTTAACAGCATCGACGGCATTGGCGAAGTCGTGGCCCGCGCTATCGTGGAATTCTACAAGGAACCACGCAATCTCGACGTCATCGACCGGCTGATGAAAGAACTGCGCCCGAAGGAAGCCGAAAAGCCGACAACGGAGGGGAGCCCCGTGGCGGGCAAGACTGTGGTCTTTACCGGATCCCTGGAGAAATTCACCCGCGATGAAGCAAAGGCCCGCGCCGAGAGCCTCGGTGCCAAGGTTGCTGGCTCCGTGTCCAAGAAGACCGACTACGTGGTGGCGGGGCCGGGCGCGGGGTCGAAGCTGGACAAGGCGCGCGAGCTTGGCGTGCAGACTATGGATGAGGATGAGTGGCTGGCGCTGATTGCCGGGTAGCTTCGTCATATTGGTTTCGCGCTTTGGATGTAAGTGACATGCGGCCAAGAGGACTGATGTCATGGATGATCGCTTAGAGGTTTCAGCAGAGACGGTTGCCGCGCTGGTTGCCGAGCAGTTTCCACAATGGTCGCATTTGCCCGTTAAACGGGTCGAACATAGTGGCTGGGATAATCGCAGCTTCCGACTGGGCGAGACGATGACCGTTCGCTTGCCGAGCGCAGCGCGCTATGTTGTGCAGGTTGAAAAAGAGCAACGTTGGTTACCTTATCTTGCCGCGCATCTTCCTTCGCCAATTCCTGAACCGCTTGCGCTAGGGCAACCCGGGCAGGGCTTTCCATGGCAATGGTCAATTTATCGCTGGCTGGACGGCAAACCCCTTGCTTTGACGCTTCGCGACAAGGACCTCAATTTGCTTGCGGGTGATGTCGCAGGGTTCCTTACGGCGCTGCAAGCGATAGATGTCTCCGATGCTCCCGCTGCGGGATATCACAACTTCCATCGTGGTGGTTCGTTGAGCGTCTATAGCGACGAGACGGAAGCCGCGATTATCGCCTTGTCTGACGAAATCGATGTGGATGTGGCCCGCGACATTTGGGCAAAAGCGATCGCCAGTGAATGGCAGGGTGCGCCGGTCTGGGTTCACGGCGATATCGCCGAAGGCAATCTGCTGATGGAAAATGGTCGTCTTGCCGCAGTCATCGATTTCGGCAGCTCAGCCGTTGGCGACCCTTCCACCGATCTCATCCTCGCATGGACCGTGTTGGATAAAGACAGCAGACGTGTCTTCCGCGATCTCCTTCCGTTCAATCCGCAAACGTGGCAGCGCGCACGTGGATGGGCGTTATGGAAGGCATTGATCACGCTCGCGGCTCAACGCCCCGACACGACACACCTTTCCGAATGGTCCCGCAGAACCATTCGCGAAGTCTTTTCCGACCATGTTGAGGCCGGTTAAACGAGCCTTCGTCGAAACACCCGCCCGTCAATCGCCACCAACCCACCAGCAATCATCGCCATGCCGATGAAATGTTTTGCTTCCAACTGTTCGCCCAGCACCAGAGAGCCCAGCAGAATGGCGCTGACGGGGATGAGGAAGGTGACGAGGGCAAGGTTGGTGGCACCGGCTGAGGAGAGGATGCGGAAGAAGATGAGGTAGGCGAGCGCGGTGGACAGAAGCGCGATGCCGAGCAGTGCCGCCCAGACTTCGCCGCTTGGCATGGCGAGCGTCCATGGCTGGTCGATAATGAGGGCGAGAGGGGTGAGCATGATGGTGGATGCGGAAATCTGGCCGGTGGCGGTGACGAGTGGCGGAACGCCCATGGTTTTGAAACGGCGGCCGAAAATTCCGGCGAAGGCGTAGGAAATGGCCGCGCCGAGAATGGCGAGTTGACCCCAGAGGCTGGAGCTTCCGCCAGTCAGTGCCGCCGGGCCTATCATGGTGGCGACCCCGGCAAAGCCGATGATGATGCCTGCGAGCTTGTTGATGGTCAGTTTCTCATCTGTCGTCAGCAGATGCGCGACGATAACGGTGAAGAGCGGCGTAGTGGCGTTGAGAATGGAGGCGACGCCGCTGGCGATATGGGTTTGGCCCCAGACGATGAGGCAGAAGGGAATGATGTTGTTGAGCAGGCCCATGCCGAAGAAGGCGCGCAGCGCATTTGGCGCTTTCGGCATGCGATAGCCCATGATGCGGCAGACGGTGAGCAGGGCCAGTGCGGCGATCGAAACGCGCAACGTCACAATTGTAACGGGCGGCAGTTCCTTGACGGCGATGCCGACGAAGAAGAACGATCCACCCCACAGGATCGACAGGGCGACGAGCAGTGTCCATTCGGTCGCATTCATCTGTTTATGCACGGCCACGCTTGATGTCCCCTCGCCATATCTGTCCCGGCTTTTGTGTAATCCCGGCTGTGGCGCTTGACCACCCGATTCCTGTGAGCGGTTCATTTTAGCCGCGCTTTGCTTTATGCCGTGCGAAGAGCAACCGAGAATCAGCCATTGAAGACCATCGCCATCGATTTCGAAACCGCCAATGAGGAGCGGGGCAGTGCCTGTTCTGTCGGTCTCGCGTGGATCGAAAACGGCCAGATCGTGCGCGTGGAAGAGCGGTTGATCCGCCCTCGGGATATGCGGTTTTCGCCCTTCAATGTGGCGATCCACGGCATCAAGTCACGAGATGTGGAAGACGCGCCGGAATTTCCTGAAGTGATGGATGAGTTCATTGATGACTTCAGGGATGCAACGATGATCGCGCACAATGCGGCGTTCGATTTCAGTGTCATGCGGGCGAGTTTCGACAAGTATCGACAGAGCTATCCGCAGCTTTCCTATCTGTGCAGCGTGAAGATGTCGCAGCGCGTCTGGCCGGCTTTGCCATCCCACAAGCTCAATATCATCGCCCACCATCTGCAACTGCGTTTCGTGCACCACAATGCCGCCGAAGATGCGGTGGTCTGTGCGGCGGCTTCGATTGCTGTGGCCAAAGCGCTCGCCGTCGAGCACATCCACCACATACCGGAAAAGATCGGCATGGTGGCCGGGCGATTGCACGCCACCGGCTATGCGCCTTGCACCATGAGAAAACGCTGACATCACGCCTTGTTGTCCGCCTGCGCAGACCTATCTCTATGGCAGTTCATGTGAGGGTTTGGGTTATGGCTAAAGTGTTACGTTCTCTTGTTGTTGCGGGCCTTGCCCTGTTGCCGATTGCCGCTTTCGCTCAGGTGGTGGGCAAAGTCGGTGTTGACTGGACCGGCAACGACATCGTTGTCGAAGCCATTGCCGACCCGCAGGTCAAAGGTGTGACCTGCCACGTCACCTATTTCGACCGTGGTGTGATTGACCGGTTGAAGAACGGCAACTGGTTCGAAGACCCTTCCAACAACGCCATTTCATGCAGCCAGACAGGGCCTGTGGAAGTGGGTGATATCGATCTGGACAAGAAGGGCGAGGAAGTCTTCCGTCAGGGCATGTCGCTGGTCTGGAAGAAGATGGTCGTCAACCGCATCTACGATAAGGCGAATGATACGCTGATCTACCTCGTGCACACGCGCGAACTGACCGATGGTTCGGCCAAGATGGCGATTTCCACGGTGCCGCTTTATGGGCAGACGGTGACGTGGAAGAACGGCAAGCCTTGAGGGTGCCAAACATTATGCCGTCATTCTCGGGCTTGTCCCGAGGATCTAACCACGTTTGACGTCGGGATTCGTTAGATCCTCGGGACAAGCCCGAGGATGACGTCGAGAGTGGCGCGCACGTTTTGCTCCCACGTAAAACAAAAACGGCGAGCCAGAGGCTCGCCGTTTGCGTCTGTGGTCTAAGTTCGCCTCAAGCGGCTTCGCGCGAAAGCTCGTCTGCGATAACGGTGTCGAGGTTGAGGAAGCAGACCATGCTTTTTTCCAGCGCCACGATGCCGCGGCAGAAATTGCGCTGCTCTTCGGGAATGATTTCCGGGGCTGGCTGGAGGTCTTCGGAGCGGATGGTCATCATGTCGGAGACCTGTTCGACCAGAAGGCCGACCAGCTTGCCGCCGATGTCGGTGACGATGATGGCGGAGCGCTCGGATGGTTCGGTCATCTTCATGCCCAGACGGCATGCCATGTCGATGACGGGAATAACCGCGCCGCGAAGGTTGATGAGGCCGAGAACATAAGGCGGTGTGTGCGGCATCGGCGTAACCGGAGCCCAGCCGCGAATTTCGCGGATCGCCATGATGTCTATGCAGAATTCCTGATCGCCGAGATGGAAGGAAACGATTTCAAGATATGCGCCGGATTGCTTGATGGCGTTTGTCATGGTTTGAACTTTTCCTGACGGCTCTCTGGCTGGCCGTTTCGATTCTGGGAGATATGCGGCGTCGGAAAACTTCCGGATGACATCATGTCGTGCGCGTGAGCGACCGCTGACGATCATAATGCCCAAAAACAATTTAAACTTTCCCTAACGTGCCATCATAAACAGCCTTGAAACGCGCCATTTTCGCTGTTTCGCCCCTTCCTGTTTTGCGATATATTTGCGCCATGAGAGTTTTACTGACGGGTCCGATGAAATTGCTTGCCGCTGCCCTCGCAACGGGTGCCGCGTTGTTTGTTGTTCTTCTGACATTCGACGGATGGATGCGCCACGGAACGGATATCTTTCTCTCGGCCGTGCAGGGCGGTATTGCCTGGTGCCTCTAGACTTCCGGCTCGTGCTTGCCGTTTGAGACAAATCAGCGCGGTTGCTGCTGCAAAGCTTTTCTTGAATTGCCGAAATGATGCGCCTCGGGCTAGAAGCTGTTCCAGAGGCTGGCTCAATGCTGATCGGGGAATGGCATGAAGAATATTCGTCTTGCGCTTTGGGGTGCTGTCGTCGTGTTGCTGGGTGTTATGGCTTGGCTGACGATGGAGCTGACCAAGAGCCGTGAGCAGATGGTGGAAGAGGTCTATGGCACGCCTTTCCAGCTTGTTGCGCAGAACGGCCAGCCGATTACGGAAAAAGCTTTCCAGGGCAAGCCGACCGCACTGTTCTTCGGCTTCACCCATTGCCCGGAAGTCTGCCCCACCACGCTGTTCGAGCTGAATGGCTGGATGGAAAAGGTCGATCCTGATGCGACCAAGATGCAGGCCTATTTCGTCTCTGTCGATCCTGAGCGCGATACGCCGGAAATCCTCAACCAGTATGTTTCCAACGTCTCCAAGCGGATCACCGGCATCACCGGCGCGCCGGACAAGATCGCCGAAACGCTGAAGGGCTACCGCATCTACGCCAAGAAGGTGCCGGTGGATGAGAAGGATCCGCACGGCGATTACACCATGGATCACACCGCCTCCGTTATTCTTCTGGATGCAAAGGGCCGGTTTTCGGGAACGATCGCCTACGGCGAGAACCCCGATGTTGCCGTGCAAAAGCTGGAAAATCTGACCAAGAGCTAATTTCGGATCAACAAATTCACCGCATATCCATTGGACTATGCGCGCTTTTATGGCAAAGGCTGACGGTTGAAGCATCTGCATAGAAAGTCTCAGCCGTGAGCGAAATCCGCCTTTATGTGTCCACCACCGAAGTTCAATCGGGCGAAGTTCTGGATTTACTGTCGGAGGTATTCGGTGAAGAAGACATCGCCATCGCAAATACCGAGGTGGATGAGAAGCGCGACATCTGGGAAACCTCCGTTTATCTCTATGCAAATGACGAAGACGACGTTCGTGAGCGTGTCAGCGAAGCGCTGAAATCGGCATTTCCGCATCTTACCGTCGACCGCGAAATCATTCCTGATGTCGACTGGATCGCCAAATCGCTGGAGGGTCTGACGCCGGTGCGGGCAGGGCGCTTCCTCGTCCACGGTTCGCATGACCGTGACAAGGTGCGCATCAACGATCTCGCCATTGAAATCGAAGCCGGGCAGGCCTTCGGTACCGGCCATCATGGCACGACGGCGGGTTGCCTTGAGATGATCGAGCAGGTTTTGCGGGCGCGGACAATCCGCAATGCGCTGGATCTCGGCACGGGTAGCGGGGTTCTTGCGATCGCAGTGGCAAAGATGCGGCCGGTGCCAGTTCTGGCAACGGATATCGACCCCATCGCCATCAAGGTTGCCAAGGAGAACGCGCGGCTGAACGGCATCGTATCCGGCATGTCGCTGGAAACCGCGCCCGGTTTCCATTCGGATTCGTTCCGCAAGCATGGGCCTTTTGACCTCATCATCGCCAATATTCTCGCCCGCCCGCTGATCAAGATGGCACCGCAGCTGGTGACGCATCTGGCTCCCGGTGGCACCGTCATTCTATCAGGCATTCTGGCATCGCAGCGCTGGAAGGTGCTCTCCGCCTATAATGGCATGCATCTCAGCCACGTGCGCACATTGTGGCGCAACGGTTGGGTGACGATCCATCTGCGCAAGGACTGAGTGTTGTAAAGACACGCCTTTCGTCTGGACCTTGGCGATGATCACGGGATAAGGTTGCTCCGAAATCAGGCATTCGGAAAGCAGTTCATGTTCCAGTCATTCGAAAACAAATCCACTCCGCAATTTGGCAAGGCGCGCGTCGAGGCTCTGCGCGCAACCTTCGACGCGCTCGGCATCGATGGATTTCTGGTGCCGCGGGCTGATGAGTATCAGGGCGAATATGTGCCTGAGTCGGCCGAGCGACTGGCGTGGCTGACCGGCTTTACCGGTTCTGCCGGTGTCGTTCTGGTAACGCGTTTTGAAGCGATCGTGTTTGTCGATGGACGCTATACGACGCAACTGACCACGCAGGTTGATCCCTCTGTATTTCGCGGTGGCGATCTGGTGGGCGCACCGCCGGCAAAATGGCTTTCCGATAATGCACCCGACGGCTTCCGCCTCGGTATCGACCCGTGGCTGCATACGGGTGCGGAGCTGAAGCGGTTTGAAAAGGCGTTGTCCGAAAAGGGCGGCTCGGTCGTTCTGTTGGACGCCAATCCGCTCGATCCCTTGTGGGAAGGGCGGCCTGCCGAGCCGTTGGAGCCGGTCACGATCCAGCCGGATAACGTGACGGGCATTCCGGCGCACTTGAAGGTCGGCACCATTGGCGAGATCGTATCGGCGCGCAAGGCGAATGCGGTGTTGATGACCGATCCGTCTTCCATTGCCTGGACATTCAACATTCGCGGCAATGACGTGCCGCACACGCCGCATCCCCTGGCGCGTGCCATCATCTACGCCGATGGCAGCGCTGATCTGTTCGTGGACGAACGCAAGATTGGCGAGGAGATGAAAGCCTATCTTGCACCACTGGCAACGCTTCTGCCGCCGGGCGAGATTTCAGCGCGTCTGCATGCGATTTCCAGTGCCTCGGGCCGTATTCTTGCCGATGTGGATGTGACACCCGTGGCGCTGACGTTGTCCATTACCGAAGCCGGCGGGGAGGTCGTGGAAGCGGTTGATCCGGTGAAGCTGCCACGCGCCCGCAAGAACGCTGCGGAACTTGCTGGTTCTGCCGCCGCTCATGTGCAGGACGGGGCGGCGATGGTGGAGTTTCTGGCCTGGCTGGATCAACAGCAGCCCGGCACCCTGACCGAGATCAAGGCTGTGACGGCGCTGGAGGCGGTTCGGGCAAGGGTAGGGCAGTCTGCGCAAAACCCGCTCAAGGATATCTCCTTCGATACGATTTCTGGCGCTGGCGAGAATGCGGCCATCATGCATTACCGGGTGACGACGGATAGTGACCGCCCATTGAATGACGGCGAGATGTTTCTGGTTGATTCCGGTGCGCAATATATCAACGGTACGACTGATATCACGCGCACGGTCGCAATCGGCACTGTGCCGGAAGAGCAGAAGCGTTTCTTCACGCTGGTTCTCAAGGGTTTCATCGCCATCAGCGTTGCGCGCTTTCCCATCGGCACGCGCGGTTGCGACCTCGATCCGCTGGCACGCATCGCGCTTTGGAAGGCCGGGGCGGATTATGCGCATGGCACCGGCCATGGCGTTGGCTCCTACCTTTCCGTGCATGAAGGTCCGCAGCGGATTTCCCGCGTGTCGCAGCAGGAGCTTCTACCCGGCATGATCCTGTCGAACGAACCGGGCTATTACCGTCCCGGCGCATTCGGCATTCGCATCGAAAACCTGGTCTATGTTCGTGAGGCGGAAGCCGTTGACGGCGGCGATATGCCGATGTTGTCTTTCGAGACGCTGACATGGTGCCCCGTCGATCGGCGTCTCGTCGTCGTTTCGCTTCTGACGGATGAGGAGCTGGAGTGGCTGAACGCATACCACGCCACGGTGCGGGAAAAGCTGACGCCGCTCATTTCAGACGCTGATGTGCAACAGTGGCTGACAGCCGCCACCGAGCCGCTTACGCGATAGAAAAGTAACGCATCGCCACGACAAGCACCCAGCCTGCAATCAACATCGTCAGGCCGGGAAAGCGCAGGCCGACGATCAATGCGAAGATAATGCCGAGCTTTACCTCGTATCCGCCTTCGAAAAAGGCGGGTGCGACGAGTGTTGTCAGAACCGCCACCGGCACGGCATTGAGACCGGCTTCGGCACGGGGTGGGATGGTCTTCATGCGCGTCATCAGCACATAACCACCAACGCGGGTGAGATATGTCGCGGCGGCACCTGCGAAGATGATGATCAGCGTCTGAACCTGAAACAAGCCTTCCATCACACCGTCTCCACTTCATCGACCACTGTTTGCGTTGCTGTTGGCGGAAGAATGACGGCAATCAGAATGCCGGTTAGCGCACCGATGCTGACATGCCATGGCGAGCCGACGAAGTGGTAGGCTGCAATAGCGCCCACTGCACTGGCCAGCATGACGGGGTAGAAGTTGGCGCGGGTGCGGAAGCCGAGCACCATGCCCATGAAGTAGATGGGCAGCAGCACATCGAAACCGGCTGCCTTCGGATCACCAATCAGGTTACCGAGCGATGCGCCCAGGACTGTCGAGATCATCCACATGACGTAGACGATGAGCGCATAGCCCATATAATAGGAAAAGCTCACGCTTCCGTTTATTTCTTTCTGGCGGACGGATTCTGCGAATTGCGGATCCACCAGAAAAAAGAAACCGAATGCCTTTCTCGCGAATGACCATTCCGGCACCACGCGCACCATGGCCGCCGAATAAAGGATATGGCGAAAATTGACGGCAAAGATCGACAGGACGACGAGCCATGCCGGCAGGTTTTGATTGAACAGCTCGATGCCGACCAGCTGGCTTGCCCCGGCATAAATGAAGCCGCTCATCAAGATGGCTTCAAACAGCGTCAAGCCATTATCGATGGCAATGGCACCGAAGAGCGCGCCGAAAGGTGCTACGGCAAGGGCGACGGGCAGTCCAAAGCGCATGCCGGACTTAAATGTAACATGTGTCATGGGGTAAACCGGTCCTGTGCCGGAATGAAATTCTATGGTCGCCGCTCCTACATCGCCATGTTTTTCAATACAAACGAATTTAAAGAATAGGTTGATTGATTTCATTGAAGCTTGCCGTACGGTCAGGCCATTGAGGGAGATGTGAATGAAAGATGTGGTTCTTGAGAAGCAGCAGAAAGCCGATATGGTTTCAGCCACCCGTGCGCATCTTGCCGAGGAATTCGACCTCGACATAGGCGCGCTTCAGGCTGAAATGCTGGTCGACAAGCTTGGTGAAATTCTTGGCCCCGTCTATTATAATCAAGGCCTTCAGGACGCGCATGCTGCGATGCTGCGCCGTATGGAAGACGCTGCCGCAGATATCGATGTTCTGGAGAAGCATGTGCCGCGCCGTCGATGACGGGGCGGCAGGCTAGAGCGTTTCCATTTAACAAGGAAACGCTCAGGCGTTCAAAATATCGCTGCTGTTGACCACAGTCACACCCTTGGCTCTCATCGCAGCAATTGCGGTTTTGATGCCCTCCGCGTCAATGCCGCGACTGGCGTCTTCGATGAAGCGCACCTTAACGCCAGGCAACATGTCGACAGCGTCGAGAGCGGAAAAACTGACGCAGTAATCCGTCGCCAATCCGCACAGGTCCAGCACCGTCACACCCTGTCGTTCCAGATAATCCGCAAGGCCTGTCGTGGCGAACTGGTCGTTGTCGCGGAAGGCGGAGTAGCTGTCCACCGCCGGGTTTTCCCCCTTCTGCTGGACGTAGTCGAACGCCTGCGCGTTCAAATCCGGGTGGAATTCAGCGTCTGCTGTGTCTTGAACGCAATGATCCGGCCACATGACCTGGGGCTTGCCGGAAAGCTCGCCCATTTCGAAAGGCTGCTTGCCCGGATGCTGGGACGCGAAAGAGCCGTGGTTTGCGGGATGCCAATCCTGCGAAGCGACGATGAGATCATATCCGCCATTGTCTATCAGCGCATTGGCAATGGGCACGATTGTGTCGCCATCCGTCACTGCGAGGTTTCCGCCTGGGCAAAACCCATTCTGGATATCGATCAAAAGCAAGGCCTTCATATTCTCTCCTCCTGGATGGCGTTGAAGATGCCAAGCGAACGGGTCGGGATCAAGCCAAAACGCAACGGCAAAAACGGGCTTCGTTAACGCCTGCCGCGACGTTGCCGCAATTATAGCCAAATCAGCATATAACCGAGCGATATCGGTGGGAAGAATCAGTTACCGTCCATAGGAAATCTCCGGCATTCGCTTTATCGAGTCGATCACGTCATGACACTCCATCACGTGTGGTAACTTGGTAAGCGACACCCAGAGAAACGCATGCAAGCTTCAAAGAACTGAGTTTTCAGGGGACTTGTAAAGACTTTGGTTACCATAATTCGGCATGCTCAAGACCTGTTAGCAGCGACGCCAGCGCAAGACGCGCCCGGCTTTCGCGATGTGAACTCGATGACCGGTGTTGTCCGGTCTTGCGTAACCGGTTTGAGTAAAATGTATCATGGCGTCATTACCCGTGGCCTGTAACGATGCGCGCCTTGGCAGCGCTTTCACCAAAAAACGCAAGCCTGGCGGCTTGAGCAAGTTGTCCGCTATGTTGGGCGGCGGCGTGCTGGCCAGCGTCTGTGCGGTTACGGCCTTTGCCTCCCTGCATGGCATGGCGCAGGCCTCCCACGGGGTGCAGCGCTTCGACAAGATGCTCGTTTCGGGTCTGGAGCGCGCGCCGCTCGACGCGGGAGAGCGCAATGTTCATATCCGCAAATTCTCCCGCCTTTCCGAAAATGGCCACGGTAGTCAGAAAGCGGTGCGCCTTGCTGCCGAACACCACATCGGTGCCAAGGCCTTTGCCGACCGCTATGGTGGAGCCGTCGCTGTAAACGCGCATGCGCAGGCAAGCATTCAGGCACTGGCAGCACTTCGCCCATCGGCAATCGTTGATTCGGCGCTGGGCCGGACGAGTGAAAACCCTGAACTGGCCATGCTGGAAACGCAGGCCAAGGAGCATCCGGCATTCGAAGTAGCTCTTGGCAAGCCTCAGACAACGACCGACGATGAAATCGATCTGCTGCCCGAGACTGTTCCGCTGCCGAGTTTCCGCCCGGAAATCGCCAGAGCGGTCGACGTAGAACCAACACCACGCCCAGCCGCACCATCTGTAGCGGAAAAGCAACTGGCGGCGGCACCTGCTTCAGCACCCGTACCTGCGCCTGTTCAACAAAGACCGGCGACCAACATGGTGGCTTTCGCACGGCCTGATAACCCGATGCGTGAAACCAAGATGGACGCCGTACCGTGGCCGGATCGCGGCAATGGCACTGCCATCTACGATATTTCCGCAGGTGTCGTTCACCTGCCGAGCGGCGAAAAGCTGGAAGCGCATTCCGGCATCGGCAAGATGCGGGACAATCCCGATTTCGTGCATGTGAAGATGCGCGGCGCTACCCCGCCTTCAAGCTATCGCTTGACGATGCGTGAGTCGCTGTTTCACGGCGTCGAGGCTATTCGTCTGACACCGGAAAGCGGCGTCAACCCGCATGGCCGTAACGGCCTTCTGGCCCACACCTACATGCTGGCCCGACGTGGCGAGTCCAACGGTTGCGTTGTCTTCAAGGACTACACACGCTTCCTGGCCGCGTTCAAGCGCGGTGAAGTCAAGCGGATCGTGGTCGTGCCGAAGCTTTCTGGACGTTCGTCGATGACGGCTTCAGGCGCAACGAAGGGCAGCGGCAAAACTCTGTTCAGCATGATGACGGGTCGCGGTACGGATTCCTGACGCTGAAGCGTTCTCATTTAACAAGGAAACGCTCTCGTTATTTCTTGCGCTGCGTCAGCACCATGCCCGCGAGGATGAGCAGCACGCCCAGCGCGCTGGCCCAGGCTTTCGGTGGTTGATCGCTGAATAGATCGAGCATCACCCCCGACACCATCTGACCACTGATGACCAGAAGTGCCGTGTTGACCGCACCGATACGCGGAACGAGCCAGCTTCCCGAAGCAATGAAAATCACCCCGATCGGTCCGCCGATGAAAGCGTACCAGGGCGCTTCCGCAGCGCCGGCTGGCAACAGACCGCCGATAATAAGGCCCAACGCCGTCAACACGATGAAGCCGACGATGTGGTTCCAGAAGGACGCAATCAGCGGGGAGTTCGACAGGCTGAGGCGACCGTTGACCTGACGGCTGAGCGCGACGAATACGCCGCCGGTAAAAGCCATGGCAATCCAGACGATCATGCGGCTCTCCCGACGAGGATGATGAGGGCGCTGCCGCCGAGGATCAGCGCGACGGCGCAAAGATCACGCGCATCGGGACGGCGTTTCGGCATGCCGAACAGACCCCAGAGATCCGCCAGCAAGCTGAAAATGACCTGACCGCCAAGCCCAAGCGCGATGGTGCCGGAGAGGGCGAGGGGCGAATTGACCGCACTTGATGTCAGCATGACGATGGCGGCACCCACGACGCCGCCGAAATAGGCCCAAAGCGGCGCTTTGGGTTTGCGCGGCTGTTCCCCCTTCGGCTTCCGGTAGAGAATGGCAAGGTATATCAGAGCCGCCACCGTTCCGGTGCCGTGAGCCGTCCATGAGGAGAAGAGCGCATTGCCGAAATGGGCGAGCATTCCGTTGAAATGCACCATCAGCGTCAAAAGGCAGCCGCTGGCAAAGGCTGCGGCTAAATGAAGTGGGTTGAGGCGCGTGTGGGTGTTTTCGTTCATGACAGGCCAAAGCTTGAGAGGGTGATTCAGCTTTAGCCGATATGTCCTTGAAGCGAAATTGAATTTCGCTGAACTGTGGACCAATGATTGGACAGTGACGGCATTTTATCGGAACCAAAAACGGCGTCGGCTGTTATCTGGTCATGAAAAAAACGACCCGCAAACCTCTGAACCGCATGACCCTTTTCGTCATATCCATTTTCATTCTGGCAATCATCGTCGCCGCAATTTATTTGATCGGGTTCACACCGGGTGAGACGTAAGGCTCGGCTTGAAGAGTGGCCCCGTTAGCCTCAGCGCTACCAACGCGTAGGGCTCGTGGCTTCATTTGAGACGTAATGGAACTTACAATCTTGCAATAAGCCAACCGAGAACCCCTGAACAAGAAGCGTGTCACCTCAAGGTAGGTTCTGTACGGCAACACGGAGACGTATCTCCATTTCGGCAGACGCAAAGCGCGAAGGCCTCGTTGAATCTGGCTCTCGGAATCCGCGTCTTGTGTGGCGCAGAGCGGATAGACGAAGGCCGATCTCAGGCCAGCAAGATATTCGAGGTCGTATGCGATATCGTAGGCCAGTCGCATAGGCACAAGCCGTGACGCGATCCACTCGGCGGCCCGACGGTTGATGATGTAGGCACCTGACCCTTTTTCCCGGGTCATGGTAATGGCGAGGGATCGACCGTCCGTAATGCGCTTGAACGGAAATTTCCGACCATTGCTGACGGTTGAGAGCCGAAGAATATCCCAATCCGTTGCATGAGATATGGCATCATCGATTGTTTTGACGAAGTCTTCTTCGAAGCTGACATCGTCTTCGAGAATGAGCGCAAAATCGGAATCGCCTTGCAGAAACGTGCGGGCGCACTCGACATGGCTCAGATAACAGCCAACCTCCGGCGGAGACGTGCGTCTTCCGTGCAGGAGCTTGTAGGAAAGCTCGCAAAATTCCGGGATGGGGAAGGTCAGCTTTCTGCCGTCTGTGGCTTCTATCCGCTGAACCGGCAAGCCAAGAGCCGAAATTTTTGAAAGCATAGCGTTGCGCCGTTTTTCAGCGCCAGCCAAGTTTATGAGGTAGACATCAAGTCTGCGTCTCGAATTGGGTAGTAGATGCACAGATTCCCCCGAACCCAAGCTGGTTGTTTGTTGGGGGATGTATTGCACGGAACTTTTTTAAAGTGAATATCCGGTTTTGTAGACCCACAGCAATTGCTACTCCATGTGGTAGAAATGCCGCCGCCTACACCCGTTCCACAAAGCCGTCCAGCACGCGCTTCTGGCCTGCTCGGTCGAAGTCGATGGTCAGCTTGTTGCCCTCGATGCTGGCGACATTGCCGTTTCCGAATTTGATGTGGAAGACGCGGTCGCCGACGAAGAACTTCGATGGAGTGTCGGCCACCGATTTCGCCACCAGTTCACCGTCGATGGTGCGGCTTTTCGGGCCGCTTTCGCCGTAACCGATCCGCTCCACCGCATGGCCTGAGCGACTGCCCCAATTGTCACGCGTGGCGTCTGACTTGTTGGCCTGTGCGCGTTTCCAGCCGGGTGTCGAGTAATTGTTGGTGAACGGGTCTGCAGCGTCGAAACGCGACTGGCCGTAGCCACCACGTCCGCCGTAACCACCGTAATTGTTGTCTGAAGCCGAAACCTCGACGTGGTTGGGCGGCAGTTCTTCGAGAAAGCGTGATGGGATCGTTGCCTGCCACAGCCCGTGGATGCGGCGGTTGGAAACGAACCAGATGTGGCAACGACGTTTGGCGCGTGTGATGCCGACATAGGCCAGCCGTCGTTCTTCTTCCAGACCGGAGCGGCCACCTTCATCCAGCGAGCGCTGGTGCGGAAACAGGCCTTCTTCCCAGCCGGGCAGGAAGACCGTTTCAAACTCCAGCCCCTTGGCGGAGTGCAACGTCATGATCGAGACAGCATCGAGCTCTGCGTTCTTTTCGGTGTCCATGACCAGCGCGACATGCTCGAGAAAGCTGCGCATGCTCTCATAGGCTTCCATGGAGCGGATGAGTTCTTTCAGGTTTTCAAGCCTGCCGGGGCCTTCTGCGGTCTTATCCGCCTGCCACATGGCGGTGTAACCGCTTTCATCCAGAATTTGCTCTGCCAGCACCGTGTGTTCGGTGTTCTCAAGCAGGGTCTGCCAGCGGCGGAAATCCTGCACGACATCGAACAGCGCCTTGCGCGCCTTGGGTTTCAACTCATCGGTTTCGATGATGTCGGCTGCGGCAGCGAGCATCGGTATGTCGCGGGCGCGGGCATAATCATGCAGGTTGCGCACGGTCGTGTCGCCAAGGCCGCGCTTGGGTGTGTTGATGATGCGCTCAAACGCCAGATCGTCGGCGGATTGGCAAACGAGGCGGAAATAGGCGAGGGCATCGCGGATTTCGAGACGTTCATAGAAGCGCGGACCGCCGATGACGCGGTAGTTGAGGCCCAGCGTGACGAATCGGTCTTCGAACTCACGCATCTGGAACGAGGCGCGCACGAGGATGGCCATGTTGTTCAGCGGATGCTTGGTGCGCTGAAGCTGTTCGATCTCTTCGCCGACAGCACGGGCTTCCTCTTCGGAATCCCAGGCTGCATGGACGACGACTTTTTCGTCATCCGGTTCGCTGCGATCCGTAAACAGGGTCTTGCCGAGACGGCCTTCATTGTGGGCAATCAGATGACCGGCCGCGCCGAGAATATGCTCGGTGGAGCGGTAGTTGCGCTCCAGCTTGATGACCTTTGCGCCGGGAAAATCCTTGTCGAAGCGAAGGATATTGTCGACCTCTGCACCGCGCCAGCCATAGATGGACTGGTCGTCGTCACCCACGCAGCAGACGTTCTGTGGCTGGCCCTTGGGGCGCTGCGCCAAAAGCCGAAGCCACATGTACTGGCAGGTGTTGGTGTCCTGGTACTCGTCCACCAGAATGTAGCGGAACTTCTGATGATATTCTTTCAGAATGTCCGGGTGGTTACGGAAAATCGTGATCGGGTGCAGCAGCAGATCGCCGAAATCGCAGGCATTCAGCGTCTTCAGCCGGGCCTGATAGGCGGCGTAGAGTTCGCGGCCCTTGCCATTGGCAAAGGCACGGCTGTCACCTTCCGGAATTTCGGGCGGCGTCAGCCCCTTGTTCTTCCAGCCATCGATCATGCCGGCAAACTGCTTTGCGGGCCAGCGCTTGTCATCCAGACCTTCGGCCTGAATGAGCTGCTTCAAAAGCCGAACCACATCATCGGTGTCGAGAATGGTGAAATCGGATTTGAGGCCCATTAGCTCCGCGTGGCGACGCAGCAGTTTGACGCCAATGGAGTGGAAGGTGCCGAGCCATGGCATGCCCTCGACGGCACCACCGACGAGAACGCCGATACGTTCCTTCATCTCGCGTGCGGCCTTGTTGGTAAAGGTCACGGCGAGAATCTGGCTGGGATAGACGCGGCCAGTTGCGAGAATATGGGCGATGCGGGTGGTCAGCACCCGCGTCTTGCCGGTGCCAGCACCGGCCAGAACCAGAACAGGGCCTTCCAGAGTTTCGACGGCTTCACGCTGTTCCGGGTTAAGGCCTGCCAGATAATCGGACGTAGCACGCCCTTTATCACGCGCTGCCATGGCCTGCGCGGCAATGCCCAAACCACCAGCAGCAGGAGGTGCAGCAGGCTGGCGGCGTGGCTCGGAAGGTTCCTCATCGAAGAACGGCATATCGTCGAAACTGTTACTCATGGGGCCCAATGTAGTGATTCGGGGCGGAAAGGCCAGAACCGTGTTCTGCTTTTATTCCGGTATCAACCGGCAAAACGCCTATTCCAAGGCATTTTCACCTTGGTGCTGCGTCCGCATCGAATGCGGCATCGACTGGAAGTTGCAACGCGACCGCGAGCTGGTTGGTCTTGCCGGCAAGCGCGATGACACGCATCAGGTCGGCGTGCTGTTCCTTCGTCATACCCTTTGCTTTTGCTGCGGCCGTATGGGAATGGGCGCAATAGGAGCAGCCGTTGGTAACGGATACTGCGATGTAGAGCATTTCTTTGACGACAGGATCGAGCGCCGAGGGCGTGGCCATCACCGCTTTGACCTCGCCCCAGGTCTTTTCCAGAAGGTCGGGATCGAAGGCGAGATAGAGCCACATATTGTTGATGAAATCGGATTTTCGCGTCGTGCGGATATCATCGAACACGGCTTTGACGCGCGGGTCGGCTTCCGGATTCTGGGATTTCGAAACGGTACTCATCTTTAACCTCCTCCAATATGAGAATGAGCCGGGTTGAACTTTGCTTGGCCCTGGCAACCAATGTACAGGTTATATTGTTATTAACGGCGCGTTCAGGTTCTGTTTTAGAAAAGCGTCGCAAATTACAATTATGTAAGAAACGGATTTGTGCGTTGCGTTGTTTATGGCCAGCAAACATAGTGCCGTGCAATCTAGAAGCGGCCGCAATTCGTGAAATGCAGCGGTGACGGGTATCAATTCGGAGAAGTGTATGCGGGTTTGGAAGCAGGTTGGTGTCAGTCTGGCTGTGTTGGGCGCTGGTGTCTGTCTATGGGCGTTCACGTCCACGGACGGCAGAAGCGTGCTTGCCAAAGCGGGCCTTGTCAGCGCTGAAACACCTGCTGCCCAGTCTGCCGGTTCGGCACCTGCTGGCGGCGCGCCACGCGGGCAGGGTGGTGGCAGAGGCAACAGCGCCACGCTGGTCTCACTTGCGCCGGTCAAGACAGGGACGGTCAATGACCGCATGAACGCTATCGGCAATGGCGAGGCCATCCAGTCCGTGGTTGTCACGCCGCAGGCGTCCGGCCTGATTTCCGAAATTCTCGTTTCCTCCGGCCAGAGCGTCAAAAAGGGCGAGGTGCTGGCGCGGCTGGATGATGACGAACAGCTTATCGAGCGTGAAAAAGCACAGGTCGCCTTGAGAAGTGCGGTCGAAAAATCGACCTCCTACCGCAACCTGCGTTCCGTGGCACGGCTGGACGTGCTGGATGCGCAGATTGCCGAAGAAGCTGCAAAGCTGGCGGTCAGCACGGCTGAGCTGAATTTCAAGCGTCGCAATATCGTTGCGCCCATCGATGGCATTGCCGGTATTGTCGCCATCAACATCGGTGACAACGCAACGACACAGACCAGCATCGTCAGCATTGATGATCGCACCAAAATCCTCGTCAATTTCTGGGCACCGGAGCGTTTCACCACGGCCATCAAGGTCGGCATGCCGGTGGAGGCGACCTCGATTTCGCGTCCCGGCGAGACGTTCAAGGGTCAGGTCGAAGCCATAGACAACCGCGTCGATGAGGCAAGCCGTACGATTCGTGTGCGCGCCGTGTTCGATAACGCCAATGATACCCTGCGCGCGGGCATGTCCTTTGCCGTGACCATGGGCTTTACCGGTGAAAACTTCCCGTCTGTCGATCCACTGGCCGTGCAGTGGGATGCCGAAGGCTCTTATGTCTGGCGCGTCAAGGATGACAAGTCGCATAAGGTGCGTGTTCAGGTGGTCCAGCGCAACCCGGATTCCGTGCTGGTGAAAGCGGAACTGGCCCAGGATGATCCCATTGTCATAGAAGGCTTGCAGCGTGTGCGTGAGGGTGGGGCGGTTCGCACTGCTGGCCAGAAGAAAGCACCGGAGGTCGCCAGCCGATGACAGCGCAGACGCCTCCCGGTGGAAATGACTCCAAACTCGCTTTTACGGCGCTCTTCGTCCGGCGTCCCATTCTTGCTGCGGTCATCAATACGCTTCTGGTGGTTGCCGGTCTTGCTGCTCTTGTGGGCGTCGATGTGCGCGAGTTGCCGGACGTGGACCGTCCCGTCATCACCGTGCGCACGACCTATGACGGCGCATCGCCGCAGACCATCGACCAGGAAGTAACGCAGACCATCGAAGGTGCTGTGGCACGCGTCAGTGGTGTGAAATCCATCTCCTCTGCATCGCAGTTCGGCACCAGCCGCGTGACGATGGAATTCAACGACAATGTCGATATTGCCGTCGCCTCCAACGATGTGCGCGATGCCATAGGTCGCATCACCAACCAGATGCCTGATGATGCCGACGAGCCGCAGATCATCAAGGCCGATTCCGATAGCCAGCCCATCATGCGTCTGGCCGTCACCTCCTCCAGCCTCAGCATGGAAGACCTGACCAAGCTTGTCGATGACGAGATCATCGACCGTCTGGCCGCCGTGGATGGCGTCGCCGACGTGGAGCTTTCCGGCGACCAGGAAAAGGTTTTCCGTATCGATCTCGATCAGGGCGCGCTTGCCAGCCGCGGGCTGACCGTGACGGATGTTTCCAATGCGCTGGGCACCGCTGCACTGGACGTTCCGGCGGGCTCTCTCAAAAGCTCGACACAGGATATCGTGGTCCGTGCGACCGCCAGCCTGACGACACCTGCCGAATTCGAAAATCTCATCGTCAAGGACCGCGTGCGCCTTCGGGATGTGGCCAGCGTCATGCTGGGTGCGGATGATGAAACCACCTCGCTCCGCTCAAACGGAGTGCAGGGCGTCGGTCTCGGTGTCATTCGTCAGGCGCAATCGAACACGCTGAACATTTCGACTGGGGTAAAAGCCGCCGTTGCAGCGATGGCACCCAACCTGCCGGAAAACACCCGCATCGTCATTACCAGCGATGACGCGGTGTTCATCGAAGGCGCATTGCACGAGGTGCAGCTTGCGCTTGGTCTTTCCGCTCTCATCGTCGTTGTGGTTCTGTATCTTTTCTTCCGCGACTGGCGCGCCACGCTCATTCCGGCCATCACCATGCCGGTTGCCTTGATCGGTACGATTGTCGCGATCTACATGGTCGGTTTCTCGATCAATATTCTGACGCTTCTCGCCATCGTTCTAGCCACGGGTCTGGTGGTGGACGACGCGATCGTCGTGTTGGAAAACATTGTGCGCCGCCGGGCCGAAGGCATGGGGCCACGCGCGGCCGCCGTTCTCGGCACCCAGGAGGTTTTCTTTGCGGTCATCGCCACGACGGCAACGCTCGCCGCCGTGTTCATTCCGCTGTCTTTCCTGCCCGGTCAATTGGGTGGCCTGTTTCGTGAATTCGGCTTCGTGCTGGCTTTTGCGGTTGGCCTCTCCTCTATCGTTGCGCTCACGCTGTGCCCGATGCTGGCATCGCGCATGCTGAAAAACGGCGTTCAGGAACAGACAGGGCCGCTGGCCTGGTTCGGAAAACTGTTTGCTTCGACCTATAAGAGCACGCTGTCTGCCTGCCTCAACAATCCATTGATCGTCGTCATCGTCGCACTCGCTTTTGCGGGCGTGTCTTGGATTGCGTTCGGCATGGTGCAGAACGAATTGACGCCGCGCGAAGACCGCTCTTCGGTGGTGTTGCGCGTTACCGCCCCACAGGGCGTCAGCCTTGAATACACGCGCGATCAGCTACAGCGCATCGAAGAAAACCTGCAGCCGCTGCGTGACAATGGTGAAATCCGCAATATTTATTCGATCACTGGCATGAACGGTTCCGCCAATACCGGCTTCGTGGTGTTAACCCTGGCTCCATGGGCGGACCGCGAGCGGACCCAGAACCAGATTGCCCAGGACGTGAATGCCGCCGCGCAGACTGTGCCGGGCCTTCGCGCCTCAGCGTCTCAGCCCAACAGCCTGCGCATTCGTGGTGCGGGCAACGGTCTCAGCATGGCGATGATCGGCACCAACTATCAGGCGCTGACCGAATCCACTCAGAAGCTTCTTCTTGCGATGGAAGAAAGCGGCCTGTTCGACACACCACGTTTCGACAATGAGCCGAACCAGGCGCAATTGTCCGTCTCCATCGATCGCGAGCGGGCTTCCGATCTCGGCATTGATATCACCGGACTTTCGCACGCCATGCAATCGCTGCTCGAAGGTCGTTCCATCGTTGATGTCTTCGTGGATGGCGATGCGATCCCCGTGCGACTGCTGTCGTCCACGCGCCCCATCAACGATCCGACCGATCTCGAAAACATCTTCCTCAAAGCCAAAGACGGGCGGATGGTGCCGATGTCGGTGATCGCGTCCCTGAAGGAAACAGCCGTTTCGCCGCAGCTCAACCGCGAGCAGCAGCTACCATCCGTCGGCTTTACCGCAAACCTTAAGGAAGGTGTGTCGCTGGGCGATGCCGTTGCCAAGGTCAACGAACTGGCGGGCTCCATCATGCCAGCAGGCGCGCGTCTCTTGCCTCTGGGTGAAGCGGCGACATTGCAGGAAAACTCCAGCGGCATGCTGCTGACCTTCGGCTTTGCCATTGCCATCATCTTCCTTGTGCTGGCGGCGCAGTTCGAGAGCGTTTTGAGTTCCGTCATCATCATGTCGACGGTTCCGCTCGGACTGGCCTGCGCGGTCATCGCCTTGCTGTTCACCGGCTCCAGCCTCAATGTTTACAGCCAGATCGGCCTTGTGCTTCTGGTCGGCGTCATGGCGAAGAACGGTATTCTGATCGTGGAATTCGCCAACCATCTGCGCGACCAGGGGGCGACGGTTCGCGAGGCGATCGACAAGGCTTGCAGCATTCGTCTACGCCCTGTCATGATGACCATGATCGCCACCATTCTGGGCGGTGTTCCCTTGGTTCTTGCGCAAGGTGCCGGTGCCGAAGCGCGTATCGCGCTTGGCTGGGTCATCGTCGGTGGTCTGGGTTTTGCGACATTGGTCACGCTTTACATCACGCCGGTGTCCTACCTTCTACTGGCACGTTTTGCCAAGCCACAGGCGGATGCGGAAATCCGTCTGCACCGCGAGCTGGAGACGGCCATTCGCCGCAGGGCGATCGAGGAAGACAAACCGCTGCTGGCCGCAGAATGATGTGCTCCTAAGCACTCCATTCTCGAAACGGCAGTGCTGGACAAACACAAGGTCGTGTCACATACCAACCGGGCTTACCTTCAATGGTGAGTCCGGTTTTGCATTGTGTTGGAGAAAATCATGGCTTTGAAGGATGTCGTCTCTGGAACGAGAAACGAGGCGGGTATTGCCGCCGTTCTCGAAGTTCTGAAACAACAATTGGGCGACAAGCTTCAAACCGGCCAGTCCTTTCGCGAGCAGCATGCCCACACGACGACATATCTGACCACGCAATTGCCAGACGGCGTGGTCTTTGCCGAGACCACCGATGATGTGAAAGCCGTGGTCAAAGCCTGTGCACAGCACAAGGTTCCCGTGATTGCCTTTGGCGTCGGTTCCTCGCTTGAGGGGCAGGTCAACGCACCCAGAGGCGGCATTTCGGTCGATTTCACCCGCATGAACCGCATCATCGCCGTCAATGCCGAAGATCTGGACGTCACCGTCGAGCCCGGCGTGACACGAGAGCAGCTCAACACCTATCTGCGTGATACAGGCCTGTTCTTCCCCATTGATCCCGGTGCCAATGCCTCCATCGGTGGCATGGCCTCCACCCGCGCTTCCGGCACCAATGCCGTGCGCTATGGCACGATGAAGGACAACGTGCTGGCCTTGACGGTGGTTACGGCCAATGGCGAGGAGATCCGCACCGGTCGGCGCGCGCGCAAATCCTCTGCCGGTTATGATCTGACCCGGCTTTTCGTCGGCGCGGAAGGCACGCTTGGGCTTATCACGTCAGTGACACTGCGCCTGCAAGGCATTCCCGAAAAGATTGCTGGAGGTGTCTGCACCTTCGATACGGTCAAGTCTGCCTGCGATGCGGTTATTATGACCGTGCAGATGGGCATTCCAGTTGCGCGGATAGAGCTTCTCGATGCGGTGCAGATTCGCGCCTGCAATGCCTATTCGGGGCTTTCCTATGAAGAAAAGCCGACGCTGTTTCTGGAATTTCACGGTACGGAAGAAACGACAGCGCTGCAATCTCAGCAGTTTTCCGACATCGTGGAGGAATGCGGCGGCAGCGAATTTCGCTGGACGAGCGACGCGCAGGAGCGCGCCAAGCTGTGGAAAGCCCGCCATGATGCTTACTGGGCATCCAAGGCGCTGGCACCACATCTCGATGTCCTGTCGACAGATGTCTGTGTGCCGATTTCCCGCTTTGCGGAATGCGTAACGCAGACGCAGCAGGATATCATCGATAACAGCATGCTCGCGCCGATCGTCGGTCATGCGGGCGACGGGAACTTCCACGTTCTTGTGCTGTTCGATGGCAAGGATGCTGCAAGTGTTGCCAACACCGAAGCTTTCGTGGCGCGGCTGAACCGGCGCGCGATCAGCATGGATGGCACATGTACCGGCGAACACGGCATAGGGCAGGGCAAGATGAGCTTTCTGGCAGAGGAGGTCGGAAATGCGCTGGATACGATGGTTGCCATCAAGCGGTCACTTGATCCGGATAACATCTTTAATCCGGGCAAGCTTTTTCGCGTCGATAATGCTTAGGAATGTGACGTGAAACCTGAAATGGCGCTTGCTCTGTCAGGGAAAAAAGATAGTTTTCATCGTCGGTTAAGGGAGACGCGAAGTCGTGCTCGGACGCATATTGGTTATTCTGGGCGGACTGTTGGTCGTAGCGCTGTTTGCAGCGCTGCTTATACCCTATTTCATCGACTGGACGGATTTTCGACGTAACTTCGAAGATCAGGCGAGCCGTATCATCGGCAAGAAGGTCGTCGTCCACGGGCGTGTCGAGGCGCGTTTGCTGCCGTTCCCTTCCGTGACCATGCATGACGTGCGCGCCGGTATGGATGCCGATGGTTCGCCGCAAATTCAGGTTGCTCGTTTCTCCATGGATGCGGAGCTTGCGCCTTTCCTGTCGGGCGAAGCGCGCATCTTCGACATGCGCATCGAAGAGCCGAAGGCCAAGATCAGGCTTTTGAAGGACGGCACGCTGGATTGGACCCGCGGAAGCCGTGCGGTCATTCCTGCAAAAACCGTCGTTCTGGAAAATGTCAGCATCGAAGGCGGGCAGATCGAATTCATCGACGAGCAATCCGGCCGCAACCGTACCGTTACGGGGCTAACGGCCGATATGTCGGCAAAGTCTCTCGCCGGTCCATGGCGGGCGGATGGCCGGGCGGCAGTCGATGGCCATGCCGGTTCGTTTTCTCTTTCCAGCAGCGAGCCGGATTCTGCCGCCGGGCGCATGGGACTTCGCCTTCGCATGTTGCCGGATGAGCATCCTGTCGAGATCGATCTCGATGGTGCCATCGCCGCAACGGAAGGCCGTCCGGTCTATAGCGGCTCGTTCACTTTCAATTTTCGCCAGGACGACAAGCAGAAGCAGCAGAATGCCCAGCCGATGGTTTCAGCGCCGCGCACCCGCGGCAGCTTCGAGCTGACCAATGGCCGTGTACGCGTGCCAAGCTATCGTATGGAGTTGGGCGGCACTGAAAACCCTTACGTCATCACCGGTGAAGCAACGCTCGACACGGGTACCGCGCCTGAGTTTCTGTTGACGGCCGATGGCCAGCAGATCGATTTCAACCGTTTTGCGCCAGCACCCGTACAGACGGGCAAGACGTCACGCGTGCCGACGGTTCCCGTGCGTCAGCGCATCGAGGCCTTTGCAAGCCTGATTGCCCGCATTCCGGTGCCGCAGGTTCCCGGCAAGGCCAGCATTCGGCTTCCAGCGCTTGTCTCGGATGACACGACAATCCGCGATATCCGACTGGATGTTCGACCCAATGGTGCAGGCTGGCAGGTTGAAAATGCGGTTGCCGTGCTGCCCGGTCGCACACAGCTCGAGGCAAAGGGTTCTCTGACGCTGACCGGTGGTCCGGCGTTCAATGGCGATCTGCTGGTTGCGTCCAATCAACCATCCGGTCTTGCCAACTGGCTTTCCGGCACGGTCGATCCGGCGATCCGGCAACTGAACGCCGCCGGCTTTTCGTCCACGGTGTCGTTGACGACGCAGGCGCAGCGGTTCGAAAATCTGGAGCTTGCCATCGGGCAGGCGACACTCCACGGGCGTTTGGAGCGCCAGTCAATCGACAAGGGTGCAAGTATCGATATCGATCTTGCCGGTGACGAGATCGATATCGATGCCTTGCGGGCGCTCGGCGGTCTCGTGCTTGGCGATCAGGTCGGTAGCTCGATCATGGACCACCGCATTGCGGCAAAGTTCAAGGCCGACCGTTTCAATATGGCGGGTGTGACCGCCAACCGCGTGGAAACCGCCTTCACCATGGCAGGCGGCGTGCTATCTCTAGACACGATGACGGCAGGGGACATTGCTGGTGCGGAAGTGCGCGCCAAAGGCCAGTTGAAAGGCTCCCTCAAGGAGTTTGCGGGCAAGGGCACCGTCAATCTTCACGCGACGGACATGCAGCCGGTTTTCGATTTGCTGCGCCAGAAGTTGCCATCCCATCCGGCCCTGGATCGTCTCGTCAGAAGCGCGCCCTGGTACGCGAATTCCGATATCGCGGTGGACCTCTCGGTCGATAGCAATGCGGGCGGGGCTAACGCGGCCGTATCCGGCACCATCAACGGTAGCCGTGTTTCCGCCGTGGCCAAGCTGCCCGACGTTCTCTCTGACAATGATGATACGGCGCTGACGCTGGAAGCGGTGTTGAAGAACCAGTCGACAGCCATTCTCTTCGGACAGGCCGGACTTGATCCATTGCCATTCGATGCAGACGGCGAGGGGCTGTTGTCGCTGAAGCTCAACGGTTCGCTGGGCTCGCCGGTGCAGACCGATTTCCGGTTCTCGACGGAGCGCACGCATTTTTCCGCGAATGGAAGTTTCTCTCTGAAGGCCGCGAATTTCGCCGAAGGTAACGCGGACGTCGCGCTGGAAAGCGCCGATATCGAGCCTTATCTCATCATGAACGCGGTCGGTCTGCCGCAACTGGGTGGTGGCATGTCGACCAAGGCCAATGCCAAGCTTTCCGTAGACAAAGCCAAAGCCACTTTCGCCAATCTTTCGGGGCAGGCGGGCGGAAACGCTTTTTCCGGCAATATGTCCGTCCTGAAGGCCGCTCCCTACAAGGTGACGGGCGATCTGTCGCTGAATAACATCGATCTTGCCTGGCTGGGTGATACGATTTACGGGCCTGTCATCGACCCGGAAACCGGCGCGCTCAGCGCTAAGCCGGTTTCGCTCCCGGCCTTTCCTAAGCTCGACGCTTCAGTGAACGTCAAAGCCGCCAATTTCGACACGGGTTCTTTTGGTACTGCCACCGGTCTGTCCTTTGCGTTCAACCATGCAAACGGGATGCTATCGCTTGATAATATGGCGGGCGACTGGATGGGCGGCAAAGTTTCCGGTCGCCTGTCCATGGCGACGGGCGAGGGTGCTGGCATCTTCCGCACCAAGATTGCCGTTTCCGCCGCCAACCCTGAATCCGTCATGTGGAAGAGCGGCGAGACACCTGTCGCAGGCGGCCGTTTCGCTTTGGATCTGACAGCGGAAGCGACAGGCAAGAGCATGAGCGAGCTTCTGTCTTCGGCAGGCGGTTCAGGTGAAATCCGCACTAGCGGGCTGGTTCTGCGCGGGTTGAACCAGGCTGCGTTCCAGCCGTGGCTCAAGGCGGCAAACGACATTCAAGGCCCGATCGATGCCGCGAAGGTTCGCCCTCTGGTCGACGCTGAACTCTGGAAGGGCGAAATCCCGCTGGGTGAAGTCGCAATGCCGTTTACACTGGGCGATGGAAGTCTGCGTATGCAGAGCGTCTCGGCCACGACACCGCAGCTGTCTTTCAATGGCGATCTTGATCTCGATCTCGCAGGAGACACGATGACAGGCGGCATAGATCTGCTGTTCAATCCCGGTACGGAAGAACTGGCAGGTGCTGAACCCTCGATCCGGCTGAACTACACAGGCCCGTTGGCTAAGCCCGCGCTGACAACCGATGTCTCGGGTTTGACGGCGTATCTTTCCATGCGGTCCTTCGAGCGCGAACGCCGCCGCGTCGAGGCATTGCAGGCCAGCATTATGGAAAAGCAACGCCTGCGCCGCGAAGTAGCACTCTACCGCTTCCAGGCAACCGAACGGCAGGCTGCACTTGAACGTGCGGCGGCTGCGGAGCAGACGCGCAAGCAGGAAGAAGAACGTTTGCGCGCAATGGCGCAAGAACGACTCGAGGCCGAAAAAGCATCTCAGGAACGATTGAAGCGTCAGCAGGAAGCACAGCCCAAACCGCAACCCGACCCGGTGCTGACCGTCCCGCCAACCGGCGATCTCTTCCGCCAGCCCTCTCCGCCATCTGGTTCACCGTCACCTTGATTGGTTGAAGACGGTCACGGTTGAAGATGGTCGGGGCTGCGGGGTTATTTCCCGGCCAGCTTTGAGCGCATAAAATCGATAGCGTCTTCGTACGCGTGTCTTGCCAGGGGCGTGTCAGGTTTCAAAAAGAAATTATGCTCGCCACCCGGAAAGACGCTTATGGTCGCGTCGTTGCCAAATGTCCTATGACTGGCTCTTCAGCCAATTGAGCACATAAACACGTAACGATGAAGAGAGATTGCTGCCTTCCGGGCGCTTGTCGTCTATTTCGGCAAGCAAGGCTGCGAAGCTGATTTTTCGCTTTTCGGCGATGATGCGCAACTCGTCCCAGAAGGCATCTTCAAGAGAGATGCTGGTGCGGTGGCCGTGGAGGGTGGTGGAGTGCTTGCGGATCAACTCTGTGGCTTTCCAAACTGATTCAACGTGCTGTCAGTTTGATTCAGGGTTCGTACCTAAGCGTATGATTTTGAATCTGCTTCACTCTGCTAGCGTTCAGTAACGCCCTCCCTCCCGGGTAGGTTCCGCCGTCGGCACATCTCCCGGTAAAGGCGAGGCGGGAATTTCCCGCCTCATTTTGCAACGACAACTGAAACTATTCGAGTGGAACCGCGACGAAGCGCAGGTTGCCCTGAGCGTCCGCGACCATCATGTGGGCGTTCTTGCGGCCGGCGGATTTCAGGCCGTTGACGCGCACCAGCACGTCGCCGGGAACTTCCATGAAATCCTGTCCGACTTCGACAATCACATCGCCTGGCTTGACACCCTTCTGCTCGGCAACCGAGCCCGGCTCGACATTGGCCACGAAGACACCTTCGACGCTTTCTGCAATGCCTTTTTCCGTGCGCAATTCAGCGGTCAGTGCGACGAGGTTCATGCCCAAAACTGTCTGGGGAGCTTCGCGCTCTTCCGATGGTTGCTGCTGTTCCGGTTGGTCCTTGCCGTTTTCATTGGGATCAGCCATCTCGCCGTCTTCCGGCATCGCATCGTCACTACCGGCACCGGGCTGCTGTTCTTCGGCGCTATCCTGCAATTGGCCGAGCTTGACCTTCACGGTCTGCTCTTTGCCATCGCGCAGAACCACGACGTCGACTTCCTTGCCTACGGGGCTTTCCGCGACGACGCGGGGCAGGTCGCGCATTTCGTGGATGTCCTTGCCATCGAAGGTCAGCACCACGTCACCCGGCTGGATCGGTCCGTTTTCGACCGGACCGCCTTTCACGACGCCTGAAATCAGTGCGCCGCGGGCCGCATCCATGCCAAGGCTTGCGGCAATGTCGTCGGTGACGGGCTGAACGCGAACACCCAACCAGCCGCGCCGTGTCTCACCGAATTCGATCAGTTGCTGGACGATGTTCTGCGCAAGCTCCGTCGGTACGGAAAAGCCGATGCCGATGGAGCCGCCGCTTGGTGAGATGATGGCCGTGTTGATGCCGATGACCTCGCCCTTCATGTTGAACAGAGGGCCCCCGGAATTGCCCTTGTTGATGGCGGCATCGGTCTGGATGAAGTTGTCGTAGGGGCCGGCATTGATGTTACGGCCGCGCGCCGAAACGACGCCGACGCTGAGCGAGCCGCCGAGACCGAACGGGTTGCCCACGGCCATGACCCAGTCACCGATGCGCATGGCACGGGAATCGCCGAACTTGACGGCTTTCAACGGCGCTTTCGGCTCAACCTTCAGAACCGAAAGGTCGGTCTTGGTGTCGGTGCCGACAAGCTTTGCTTTCAGCTTGTTGCCATTGGGGAAGATCACTTCGATATCATCAGCGCCTTCGATGACGTGGTTGTTGGTGACGACGTAACCAGCGGGATCGATGACGAAACCGGAGCCGAGCGAACTGACCTTGCCGCCATTGTCGGGTTTCTGATTGTCGAAATAATCCTTGAAAAATTCCTGAAAGGGAGAGCCTTCGGGAATCTTAGGCGGGGTAGGGCCTTTACCTTCAGCCTTCACGCTTTGCGACGTCGAGATATTCACCACCGCATCCATGAGGGGGGCGGCGAGATCGGCAACCGATGCAGGGCCGTTGCTCTGCGCTCTTGCGCCGACCGGAACAGCGAGCCCGCCTGCGATGATCGCAAGTCCCGCCATGGCGGCGATGCTGCTGCGGAGAGGCGAAAGAGTGGTGACGGGCATACGGCGTCCTCGTATCTTGCAAACTTGGCTTTAAGTTTAATAGCCAAGCATAAGGCGGAATGATGAAGCGTAGAAATACCTTTTTGTGATTGAGGCACAAATCCCGTTGTTCATCCACGACTAAAGCGTGGCGATGCTTCACAAAGAGCTTACTGCTTCAATCAACGATGAAAAGTCTGGCTCCCGATGCGGTCGAAGAGCGGTGCGGCTCGGCATTGTCGGCCACGTGATAGCTCATGCCAGCTTTGAGTACGAAGTTGCGACCGTCTTTCAATTCGGTGTTTAATTCGCCTTCCATACACAGCAGAATATGGCCTTTGGTGCACCAGTGATCGGCAAGATATCCCGGCGTATATTCCACCATGCGGACACGGATATTGCCGAAATGGCGTGTGCGCCATGTGGCGCTTCCGGTTTCGCCCGCATGGCGCGTCGGCTCGACCTCCGACCAGTCCGTGGTGCCAAATGGTATCTCGCTGATGTTCAACACTCTCTCCGTAACTTTAAAAAATCGATTTTCATATGCGGCACGATCCATTCGATTTGCTAGCGCAAAATAGCAAAAGGGCCGGTGTTTCCACCGGCCCTTTTTGTTCAAAATTATCGACCTTAGTTCGCCGGAGCAGCGGGTGCTGCTGGCGGTGTTGACCGCGGAGATGCGCCGTTAATATCGTTGAAATAACGGAAGAACGGCGAGTCCGGAGACAGAACCAGCGTCGTGCCGGTGCCGGTCAGGGCGCTGGCATAGGCGCTCATCGAGCGGTAGAACTCGAAGAAGCTTGGATCACGCTGGAAGGCTTCACCGAAGATCCGGTTGCGTTCCGCGTCGCCTTCACCCCGAAGGACTTCGGACTGACGGCTCGCGTCGGATTCAAGCTCGACAACCTGACGGTCGGCGATAGCACGACGACGCTGTGCTTCTTCGTTACCACGGGCGCGGATCAGTTCCGCCTCTGCCAGTCTTTCGGAACGCATCCGCTTGAACGTGTCGAGCGACACTTCCTGCGTCAGATCGGTGCGACGAATGCGAACGTCAACGATGCTGAGGCCGAGAGATTCCGCGTCTGGACGCAGATCGTCACGGACTTCCTGCATCATCGAGGCGCGTGCGTCGGACAGTGCGGATTCGAAACCACGCAGACCGTAGACACGACGCAACGAGGCATCGAGACGGGTCCGCAGACGAAGCTCAGCAGATTCCTGGTCACCCGCATTCATCAGGAAGCGGCGCGCATCGGTAATGCGATAGACGAGGAATGCATCGACTTCGTAGAACTTGCCGCCTGAGACCTGCGCACGGATGTTATCGTAATCGAGCCGGAGAGCCCGCTTTTCGATATATTGCACCCGGTCCGCCTGCATGAAGGGGAAGGGCAACTTGAAGTAGATACCGGGTTCACTTTTCACCGAGTGAATCTCGTTGAACCGCAGAACAACGGCCTGCTGGCGTTCATTCACGACGAAGGTCGAAAAGTAACCGAGGAACAGAAGCACGGCAAAGCCGATGAGGACGGATGTAAGACGATTGCTCATATCAGTTGCCTCCCCGCGGTGCCGCATTGGGGTTGTTACGCATCAGCTCATTGAGAGGCAAATACGGCATCACGCCCTGCTTTTCATCGATGATGATCTTGTTGGATCCCTTGAGAACCTGCTCCATCGTTTCGATGAACATGCGCTGACGGGTCACTTCCGGCGCGCTGCTATACTGATCGTAGATCGAGATAAAGCGCTGGGCTTCACCCTGTGCCTCGTTGACGACACGGCTCTTGTAACCGTTTGCCTCTTCGACGATCTGCGCTGCCTGACCACGCGCCGCACCAAGCTTCTGGTTGGCGTACTGGTTGGATTCCTGGACGAAACGGTCTTCGTCCTGCTCGGCACGCTGTACCTCGTCAAAGGCGTCGGCAACTTCACGCGGCGGTGCCGCGTCTTCGATCGCGACTGCATTGACGGAAATGCCAGCGCCGTAGCCATCCATGGTGTTCTGGATAATGGTCCGCACATCGGCAGCGATCTGCTGACGGTTGTCGCGGAAAATATCCTGGGCTGGACGACGTCCGACGATTTCACGCATCGCGCTTTCGGAAACCTGTTGCAGGGTTTCGCTCGGCGCTTCCACGTTGAACAGGTAGGACTTGGCGTCTGTGATGGAATAGAGAACGGAGAACTGAACATTCACGATGTTCTGGTCACCCGTCAGCATCACACCCGTCGACGCAGCATTCGTGGTCGAGCCGGTTGGCCGCGCGCCGATGTTCAGCTGCTGTTCTCTGATCTTGACGATCTCGACGGTTTCGATCGGCCACAGCAGGAAGTGAAGACCCTGACCTGACACGACGTCTTTCGGCTTGCCGAAGCGCAGCTCTACGCCACGTTCATCCGGCTGCACGGTGTAGACTGACTGAATGCCGACAAAGGCCAGAACGACGAGAACCAGAATGGCGATAACGCCACCATTGACGCCGCCCGGAAGCACGTTTCTGAAACGGTCCTGACTGCGACGGATGATTTCTTCAAGATCGGGCGGGCCACCATTGCCGCCGCCGCCACCACCACG
Organism: Agrobacterium rosae; assembly: GCF_002915175.1. Lineage (GTDB taxonomy): Bacteria > Pseudomonadota > Alphaproteobacteria > Rhizobiales > Rhizobiaceae > Agrobacterium > Agrobacterium rosae. The sequence continues at coordinate 153,774 of NZ_NXEJ01000004.1, forward strand.
TGGACGGTTCGGTCCCTGGCCCCAAGGTCCACCTTGGTTATTTCCCCCACCGCCGCCGTTGTTGCCGCCGCCGCCCCAAGGGCCACCGCCGCCACCGCCGCCACCATTCTGATTGCTCCAGGGCATCCATACCTCTTATGCTAAAAACTCTCCCGCTTCCTCTCAAACAGGCTTTCGCATGTCAGGCGGGAATATAGGTCAGTTATAAGTAGGAGAGCTGTCTGTTTCAACGCAGAGGCGGTAACTTAATACCCAATCACGGTAAATAGTTCACTGAACCGCGTGATACCTGCGGTAAGTCGCAAATCGCATCGGATAATTGTCCTTATCCCCTGCGGGGGCGGGCGTTTCATCAATTTTCTCAAACAGAGCCGGGTCGATGGCCGGAAAGAAAGTATCACCTTCCAGCGAAACCTTGACATGGGTGACGGAAAGTTGATCGGCAAAGGGCAAGGCCTGCCGGTAGATTTCGCCGCCACCGGCCACGAAAATCTCATCGACACCAAGTGCTTGTGCTTTTTCCTTGGCGAGCGAAAGTGCATCTTCCAGAGAGGAAACGACATCCACGCCCGCTGGATGATAATCCGGATTGCGGCTGATGATGATGTGCGGGCGACCAGGCAGGGGACGTTCGCCAACCGACAGAAATGTCTTGCGCCCCATGATCATCGGTTTGCCCATGGTCAGCGCCTTGAAACGCTTGAGATCCGTCGACAGTTTCCACGGCATGTCGAGATCGCGACCGATAACGCCGTTTTCGGAGACTGCGGCGATGAGCGTGATGCGCGGCTGCGTCATACGGCAATCGGTGCCTTGATGGAGGCATCGGCCTCGTAATTCTCCAGCGTGAAGTCCTCGAACTTGAAATCGAAGATGCTGGTGACATCAGGGTTGAGCCGCATGGTCGGCAGCGCTTTTGGTGTGCGCTTCATTTGCAGCTCGGCCTGCTCGAAATGGTTCGAATAGATATGGGCATCACCCAGTGTGTGGACGAAGTCGCCGGGCTTCAGGCCGGTGACCTGCGCCACCATCAGCGTCAGAAGCGCATAGGACGCAATGTTGAAGGGTACGCCGAGGAAGATATCGGCCGAACGCTGGTAGAGCTGGCAGGACAGCTTGCCGTCCGCGACGTAAAACTGGAACAGGCAATGGCAGGGTGGCAACGCCATGTCATCCACCAGCGCCGGGTTCCAGGCAGATACGATATGGCGGCGGGAGTTCGGATTGGTTTTCAACCCTTCGATCAACAGTGCGATCTGGTCGATATGGTTGCCATCCGGGGCTGGCCAGGAGCGCCATTGCGCGCCGTAGACCGGGCCGAGATCACCGTTCTCATCCGCCCATTCGTCCCAAATGGAGACGCCGTTCTCCTTGAGATAGGCAATGTTCGTCTCGCCCTTCAGGAACCACAACAGCTCGTGAATGATGGAACGCAGGTGGAGCTTCTTTGTGGTGAGAACCGGAAAGCCTTCCGACAGGTCGAAACGCATCTGGTAGCCGAAAACGGAGCGTGTCCCCGTGCCGGTGCGGTCGCCACGGTTGGTGCCGTTTTCCATCACATGCGCAAGAAGGTCGAGATATTGCTTCATATCAGTCCGCCGCCGATTCTTTGTAAGCGCTTATTATAGGCTTTTGCGGCGGCGGAACCAGTGTCGGGAGTGGGCTCGCCCACAGGAATCAGAGGGTTTCGAGCTTATCGAGGTGTTTGGCCACCAGATAATAGAAGGTCACGCGTGATTTCGTGCGATCCGCCTTCATCGCGGCGACGGTTTCTTCCACGGCCTTGTCGGCATCGGGACCGGTGACGCCAAGCTTCTTGCCGATCCAGTTCGTCTTTACCCGCTCAAGCTCTTCCGGGTCTGAGGATGACACGAGCGACGAATCGCGATTGCGCAGGGCGATGCCCAGATGCTTGACGATTTTGTTCACCACCGCCTCATCGGCGTCAGCGTCGTATATTTTCACGTCTGCAAGATAGTCCGTCATGTCCTCTCCTCTCCGCGTTATACGGCGCTTGTTAAGGTGCCGCTTGATAAGCAGAATGTGCCAACCGCGTTGCTCCGTCAAGAATTGCGCGCAACCTTTCATGGAATTGTCATCCCACCCCTTTTCTCTGCGACATTAAACGCTTATATGACCCTTGCCGGATGCAAATCCGGCTATGGCGATAAACGGTCGATGTAATAAGCCTATTGGACCCGGGGGCGGTACCCGGCGCCTCCACCAAAAACCGGCGGCTTCTTTGGAAGGGCCTGCTTTTGATGGGGGCGAAATAGGATCGACAAGGGTGTAAAGATCGAACTTTTGCTCGGCATGATACCGCCGTTATCGGGTCACAAGTGTAGTTGCAAATGACAACAACGCTAAGGAATACGCTCTCGCTGCCTAATGGCGGTGTGGGAATTCCGACTTAAGTCCTTACGGTTAGCCCCGTAAGGCGGGGTTCGGAGGTACCTGGCAACAGAAACCTCCACCTTCTCCATTTCGCCTGAATTGGCTATAAAGATGAAATGACTCGGGCGACGTGGGGCTTTTCCGTTGCTGCGATGTAAGACATTGCGTATACTTTGTTAAAAGACGTTCGAATAAGGAAAGACAGGACCGCATGGGGCAGGATCATATCCGTTACGACATTCTCGCACAGGATGCCCTTCGCGGCGTTATTCGCAAGGTATTGAGCGAAGTCGCAGCCACCGCGCGGCTGCCCGGCGACCACCACTTCTTCATCACCTTTTTGACCGGCGCTCCGGGCGTGCGCATCTCGCAGCACCTCAAGGCCAAATATGCAGAGCAGATGACGATCGTCATTCAGCACCAGTTCTGGGACATGAAGGTCACGGAAACGCAGTTCGAAATCGGCCTGTCATTTTCCGACACGCCTGAAAAGCTGGTTGTTCCTTTCAATGCTATCAGAGGCTTCTACGACCCTTCGGTGAACTTCGAGCTCGAATTCGATGTTCCACTGGCGGAAGAAGAGGAAGTCGTGGAAGCGGAAATCACCGCATATCCAGCACCTGCCGAAAACAAGGTCGCTTCGACCGACGACAAGCCTGATGAAGAGAAGAAGGCCGGTTCGGTCGTTTCTCTGGACGCTTTCCGCAAGAACAAGTGATTGCCAAACGCATTGGCGCAGACGGGAGATGGCCATGACCGGCGATGTCGTAAATCTGCGTCAGTTTCGCAAGCAGAAGGCCCGCGATGAGAAGGAAAAGCAGGCGGAGCAAAACCGCCTGACCTTCGGGCGAACCAAGGCCGAAAAGAACCTCACCTCCGCTTTGAACGACAAGGCTGCTCGCGAGTTGGACCAGGGCAAGCTGGATAAGGGCGAGGGGGACGACGCTTGACGTTTCCCAATCAGGACCTCTACGTCATCCTCGGGCTTGCCCCGAGGATTTAACCACGTTGATTGTCGGGGTTCGTTAGATACTCGGGACAAGCCCGAGCATGACGGAATACGTGGTCGCCTTCTGTACAGCTCAAACACTGAAATCGCTGCTGCTACAGGTGAGCGCTGTCTTGTAGGTGCGCGCTAATATCATTTTCGCTGGAAGGACCTTCACCTCCAAACTACACCTCCCTGCAATTATTTTCCGTTTACAGCGAAATGCGCAAATATCATTCCGCTGACGGCGCTAGAACGCAATCTATTTTCTATACTAAAATAATAGACAATGTAGGATTCTCTCATACCAAGCAGGCTCCGTTTCTGCTGAGCGCGTCTCGGCAATCCGCTGGAAAACGGTTTCCTTTCAATTGCTTGCAAGACCATATGGGAGAAGCACATGGCGCGAAAAATCAGGCTGGGGGCTTTTTTGCCGGGTGGCGGACAGCACATCGCGGCGTGGCGACATCCGGATCAACCCACCGATGGCGCGCTCAGCCTCGAGTTTCACAAGCAATTGGCGCTGACTGCCGAACGTGGCCTTTTCGATGCCTATTTTCTCGCTGACAATCTGGCAATTGGTTATGGCGGCGCGCGAGAGGGTGGCAATGCCCGTGTGGCGGGTTTTGAGCCAACGACCTTATTCTCGGCGCTTGCCCCTTTTACCAAAAACCTCGGCTTTATCGCCACATCATCCACGACATATGAAGAGCCCTATACGACCGCTCGCAAATTCGCGTCGCTCGATCTGATCTCCGGTGGCCGGGCAGGCTGGAATGTGGTGACCACCACGGGTGATCCGACGGCACAGAATTTCAATCGGCAGACTCAGCTGCCGCATGCCGACCGCTATCGCCGTGCAGCCGAGCACGTGGATGTCGTCAAAGCGCTCTGGGACAGTTTCGAGGATGATGCATTTACGCGCGACGTGGAGAGCGGCGTTTTTTACGAGCCTTCCAAACTGCATGAAGCGAATTATCGCGGTGAGCATTTTCAGGTTCGTGGGCCGCTTAACGTGTCGCGCTCCCCGCAGGGGCATCCCGTCATCGTGCAGGCGGGGCAATCGGATGATGGGCGTGGGCTCGCGGCACAGACTGCCGAGGTTATTTTCACCGCGCATCAGCACATCGATACCGCTCAGGAGTTTTACCGCGACATCAAGGCACGGGCGCGGGGCTTTGGCCGTGATCCCAACCACATTCTCGTCATGCCCGGCGTTTCGCCCTTCGTTGGCCGCACCCTTGCGGAAGCGCAGGAAAAATACGAGCAACTGACATCGCTTATTCTGGAAGAAGATGGGGTTGGCCTGCTCAACGGTTTGACGGGCGGAACGCTTGATCTGACCGGATATGATCTCGACGGGCCGCTTCCGATAGCACCACCGACCGAAGGCATGAAGAGCCGTCAGGCTCTCATTCGCAAGATCGCCGACGAGAACAATTTCACCATCCGTCAGCTGTATCAGTGGGTTGCGTCTGCGCGTGGTCACTTCACCATCGTCGGTACGCCAGAGACGATCGTGGATACGTTGCAGGAATGGTTCGAGAACGAGGCCGCGGATGGCTTCAACATTCTGCCGCCATGGCTTCCGACGGCGCTCGATGATTTCGTCGATCTCGTCATCCCGGAGCTTCAGAGACGCGGCCTGTTCAGAACCGAATATGAAGGCACCACGCTTCGCGAAAATCTGGGCCTGCCATTTCCCGTCAACCGCTGGACTGCCGCACGCTCGGTCGTTCAGGCAGCCGAGTGAGACGCGACGATGTCATTTGAAGATGCGAAAGCCATTCTCCCAAGATCACCCGAATACCGGCAGACGGAAAACCGTGCGCCGGCGATGGGGCAGATCGTGCGTGGCGTGATTGGCCCGTTCCTCTCCCGTTATGGCCTGGTGATCAGCTTTCTGGCGGCATGGCAGATATCCAGCGTCTTCGGCTGGATCAACCCGGCGGTTTTCCCTCCGCTTGATGCTATCATCGGTGCGCTTTGGAAGGGCATTTCCAGCGGTGCTTTGATCGATGATATCGGCATCAGTCTGCAACGTGCAGGTATCGCCTTCGCTGCGGCTGTCATCATCGGCATTCCACTGGGTCTGTTCATGGGGCAGGTGGCGGCTGTGGAGCGGGCGCTCGATCCGCTGTTGCAGTTTTTCCGGCAGACATCGGCGCTTGCGCTGTATCCGGTTTTCATTCTGCTGCTGGGGCTTGGCGAGGCGTCGAAGGTTTTTGTGATCTTCTGGGCAACGCTGTTTCCCATCCTTCTGTCCACCATTGGTGGCGTCAAGGAAGTGGATGGCAAGCTGATCGAGATGGCGCGAACCTACGGTGCCGGTCCGCTGACGATTTTTCGCCGCGTCGTTCTTCCTGCCTCCGTCCCTGCGATTTTTGTCGGCCTGCGACTGTCCGCGACCACTGCCCTGCTGCTTCTGATCGCTGCTGAAATGATCGGTGCCAACAAGGGTATCGGCTTTCAGGTCATGAATGCGCAGTACAATTTCCAGATCCCGCTGATGTTTGCGGCCATTCTTCTTCTGGCGCTTTTGGGGCTGGCGGCCAATGCGGTGCTGGTTCTTCTGCAACGCAAGCTTTGTCGCTGGTCGCAGCCGTCTCAGTGATGCCTATCAGCTAAACACATTCTCTTTCTCAAAGGAAAAATCCATGAGCTTTCATTCTCGTAAGCTACTGCTTTCGGCTGCCGTGATTTTCGGTTTCGCCACCGCCGCCTCTGCCGCCGAAGAGGTCAAATTCCGCTATCTCGCAACCCAGGGCGGCCTTGCTGCCCAGGAACTGGCTCAGGAGCTCGGCTATTTCAAAGGCACCGGTGTCACTTTGGAAAATGTCGGCTATGCCACAGGTGGTCCGGCTTCCCTGTTTGCGCTGGCATCCGGTGATGTCGAAATCGGCAGTGCCGCAACTGCTGCCGTGTTGAACTCCATCATCGGCGGCAATGATTTCGTGGCCGCTTTCCCGTCAAACGGTATCAATGATGAGGTTCAGTCGGTTTTCTATGTTCTGGACGATAGCCCGATCAAGGGTATCAAGGACATCGCCGGTAAGACGATTGCGGTCAATACGCTTGGCGCACATCTGGACTACACCATCCGCGAAGCTCTGCACTCGGTGAACCTGCCGACGGATGCGGCAAAACCCGTCGTCGTGCCGGGTCCGCAGCTCGAGCAGGTCCTACGCTCCAAGCAGGTGGACATTTCCGCTTTCGGTTACTGGCAGACGACGTTTGAAGGCAAGGCCAAGGCCGCTGGCGGCATTCGTCCGATCTTTGACGATACCGATGTGCTTGGTGACATCGCTGGTGGCTTCATCGTTTTGCGCCGCGATTTTACCAAAAAGCATCCTGAAGCCTCGAAAATCTTCGTTGAGCAGTCGCAGCGCGCTCTCGATTACGCGCGTGAGCACCCGGAAGAAACCAAGAAGATTTTCGCAAAGGCGCTCGAAGAGCGTGGGGAAAACCCTGACATCGCGCAATACTTCCGGGGTTACGGCGTGCGCCCGGGTGGCAAGGCCGTGGATCGTGACTTGCAGTTCTGGATCGACATCCTGACGCGTGAAGGCAAGATCAAGGAAGGCCAGATCACGGCCAAGAGCATTCTCTACGCGCCTGAAACGGCCAGCAACTGAGGACGCAGCATGACGCAAACGCAAGCCGTTCGCGGAGAGGTGGCGATCCGCCATCTCTCCAAGTCCTACCACCTGAACGGCAAGCCGCTTCAGGTTCTGAAAGACATCAATCTCAAGATCGTGCCAGGCGAAAGCCTTGCTATCGTCGGTGCCAGCGGATCGGGCAAGACAACGCTGCTGCGCGTTCTGGCAGGATTGGAACAGGCCGATAGCGGCGACGTGCTGATCGACGGACACGCCGTACATGGCGTCGGATCGGAACGGGCGGTCATCTTCCAGGAGCCTCGTTTGCTGCCTTGGCTAACCGTTCTTGAAAACGTGTCCTTCGGGCTGGAAACCCAGGGTGTTGCGAAAGCAGAGGCAAAAACGAGAGCGCAGCGCTATATCAATCTCGTCGGTCTCCAGCAGTTCGAAACCGCCTATCCGCGGCAGCTTTCCGGCGGCATGGCGCAGCGCGTCGGCATTGCCCGCGCACTGGCCGTACAGCCTGAAATCCTGCTCCTCGATGAACCGCTTGGCGCACTCGATGCCATGACGAAAATCAGCATGCAGCAGGAACTGGCGCGTATCTGGCGTGAGGAGGATGTGACCACCGTTCTCGTGACCCATGATCTGGAAGAAGCGATCTATCTCGCCGACCGCATCCTCATCCTTCCGCGTGAAAAGGGTGCACAGCCGAGAATCATCGATATCGACCTGCCACGCCCGCGCGACCGCAGTTCACCGGCCTTCGTGCGTCAGCGCGAGGAATTGTTGCAGGTGTTCGGTTTGCATTGACTATTTTTAAAGCCCTACCCATCTTCCGTCAATCAGGCCTTGAGCCGGAATCCAGTTAGCCCAAGTCCTTGGGCTGGTAGACTCTTCCGCCGCGCAGACGCGCGTCTGCTGGACCCCGGATCAAGTCCGGGGTGACGGAGGTGGGCACCATAGGCCGCTCATTTTCCCAACCACCGTTCTAACGTCAGCGCATAGGTCACATGCGGCTTCAATTGAGGGTGGCTTTCCGGCACACGCGGATGGTCGAAATCGCGGGACGGATCGCGGATGAGGCCGATCCGTTTCATAACGGAGACCGAGCGCTGGTTATCGCGGACTGCGAAGGAGACGATCTCCGGCTTCTTCTTTTCATCGAATGCCATTGCTAACATCGATTTTGCGGCTTCCGTCACATAGCCGTGGCCCCAGAAACGGGTTGCCAGCCGCCAGCCGATTTCCATCGTGCCGAGCGGGAATATGCCTTCGAGATTGGCGGGGGCTATGCCGCAGAACCCTATCGGTTCAGCAGTTTCACGCAGCTCCAGCGCGTAGAAGCCAAAACCAGTAGCGCGGATCATGTCGTTGATGCGCTCCAGTGCGGCATCGGATTCGGCGTGACTGCGTGCGGTGGGAAAAAACTCCATCACTTTCGGGTCGGCGTTGATCTCCCGGAAAAGGTCGCGGTCTGTTTTTCGCCATTCCCGCAGGATCAGCCTTGGTGTTCCTCGTAAGATCATGGGGTAACGAAATCAGCCTTGCGATAACCCTGAAGATAAAGAAGTGCCGTCAAGTCACCGTGGTCGATGCGGATTTTCGCTTCCGCCGCTACGGCAGGCTTGGCGTGGATCGCAACGCCTGACCCGGCCAGATGCAGCATGCCGAGGTCGTTGGCACCATCGCCGACTGCAATCGCGTCTTCAGGGGTAATGCCAAGTTTTGCAGCGATATCGTTCAACGCGTCGACTTTGGCCTGTTTACCCAGAATCGGTTCAGCCACGGTGCCATCGAGAAGGCCGTCTTTTTCGCCCAGAATATTGGCGCGATTTTCATCGAAGCCAAGGGTTGCCGCGATTCGGCTGGTAAAGACTGTGAAGCCACCGGAAACCAGCGCCGTGTAGTGGCCCTTGGCTTTCATGGTGGCGATCAGCTCCATACCGCCTGGGGTCAGTGTGATGCGCTTTTCAATGACCTCGTCCACCACGGAAATAGGCAGGCCTTTCAACAGTGCGACGCGCTCTCGCAGGGCAGGTTCGAAGGCGATTTCGCCATTCATGGCGCGGGCGGTGATGGTGGAGACCTGCTCTTTTAGCCCGACTTCGGCAGCCAGCTCATCGATGCATTCCTGGCCGATCATGGTCGAATCCATGTCAGCGATGAGGATTTTCTTGCGGCGCTTGTCCTGGTCCTGAATGGCGATATCGATGGGTCGGTCAACGATAGCCATCCGCAGCACACGTTCTGCCGCCGCAATATCGGTACCATCGCGCAGCACCATATCGCAGGCAACTCCATCTGCCAGCCAGTAGAGGCCTGAAGCGTCCAGTGCCTTGGCGGCACTTTCGGCGATCGTGGAATTCAGAACAGGATTTGACGGATTGGCGATAAGCGTGGCAACCAGAGCCATGATGAAAAACCTTGCTGACGAATTTGATGCGATCCTGATAACCGGCCCGACGGCAAGCGGCAAGTCCGCGCTTGCGCTTCGGCTGGCGCGGGAGAAAAATGGTGTCGTTATCAACGCCGATAGCATGCAGGTTTACGACACGCTGCGGGTTTTGACAGCGCGGCCTTCGTCAGAAGAAATAGAGGACGTGCCGCACCATCTTTATGGGCATGTCCCTGCTTCGACGCTTTACTCCACAGGGGAGTGGCTGCGGGAGATAACGACGCTTCTGGAAAAACTGCGCGGCGAGGGGCGTTTCCCGGTTATCGTTGGTGGCACGGGTCTCTACTTCAAGGCGCTGACGGGCGGCCTTTCGGATATGCCATCCATTCCGTCGCAGATTCGCGGAAGCTACAGAACGCGGCTGCTCGAAGACGGACCGGCTGGGCTGCATGAAGAATTGTCGAACCGCGATCCGCAGATCGCGTCCAGCCTTCGCGCCACCGATGGCCAGCGCATCGTGCGGGCACTGGAAGTGCTGGAAGCCACCGGCAAATCCATCCGCACCTTTCAGGAGGCCAGCGGCCCGATGATTATCGATCCGGCGCGGGCACAAAAAATCGTCGTGCTGCCGGAGCGTGCGGTGCTGCACGACCGCATCAACCGCCGTTTTGCGGGCATGATGAAAAGTGGCGCGGTGGAGGAAGTGCAGGCGCTTCTGGCGCTCGATCTTCCCCCGGATGCAACAGCCATGAAGGCAATTGGCGTTTCGCAGATTGCGGAGATGCTGGCGGGGGGCATGAGCGAGTCCGAGGTCATCGAGAAGGCCGCTGCGGCCACGCGTCAATATTCCAAGCGGCAAATGACGTGGTTTCGCAATCAGATGGGGGAGGATTGGGAGAGGGTGGTGCCTTGAGCGACCTCTCTTCCCTCATTCCTGTCCTTGTGACAGGAATCCAATCGACGCGCGTCTGCGCGGCGGTAGAGGCTCTTTCAGCCCAAGGACTTGGGCTGGCTGGATTCCTGTGACAAGCACAGGAATGAGGGAGGTATAGGGACGGCCCGAGCCAACTCAATCTTTCCGGTAAAGACTACCAAGTGGCTTCTTCATCAGGCTATCTCGCAGGGATGATCTTGGCTCTTCGGCGATAAAAGACCGCGGCGCTAAGTCCGGAACATTTTCGCGAACTGGTGCAACACTTGCGGACATCTGCGCCTTTGCGGAAAACACCGAACTCCTCGGCAGCATTTCCGGCCGGTAAGGTTCGCTGCTGTTGCTTTCTTCGTTGAACTCGCGCTTCCAGCTATCGAATTCCTCATCATTCGCATCCTGGGCGATTTTGGCGTCGTAGCTCTGGCGGAAGCCGGAAATATCGGGGCCGGTGACGGCGCGCATGCGTTTGACGATGGAGCGAAGATCGACCGTATCCGGCGTATCTTCGGCAATGTGGGGCATGACGCCATTGGCCTTGGGAAGGTTATGGTCGGCTACGCGGTCGAAGCGGATGCGCATGGGAACGTTGATGGCCTCACCGAAGGCGATGGCTTCGCCATTGCCGATGGAGGAGAGGAAGCTGGTGGTGGAGACGGATGAGTTCGGAATGGCCGACCGGATAATTTCCTGATCGTTTTCGTTGGATAGCCGCATGGCGAACACGGTGGAGCATTGCGACAGGATGGTCTGGTCCAGTTCTCCCGGCCGCTGGGTGATGATGCCGAGTGATACGCCGTATTTGCGGCCTTCCTTGGCGATGCGGGCAATGGCCTGGCGCGTCGGGAAAAAGCCGAGTTCGGGATCGGCGGGAACGTAACGGTGCGCTTCTTCGCAGACGACCAGCGTATGGATTGCACCCTGGCTCCACAGCGCCAGTTCGAACGCCATACGGCAAAGAACGGAGGCTACGGAATTCACCACTTCCGACGGAATGCCGGCGAGCTGGAAGACTGAAATCGGTTTTCCATCGCCGGGGACACGGAAGATATGCGCCACCGTTTCCATGATCGTATCGCTGATCGTGCTGTTGGAGAACATGAAGTGATAACGCGGATCATTGATGGCGGACATGATGCGCATTTTGAGGTTTCGCAGCACTGGTTTCTCATCACGCCCCTCAAGCCGGCCAATGCGCTCATCGATCAGGGCCAGAAGGTCGGCAATGCGGTAAGGGACAGGCGTATCCGATGTCAGGGACGACTTTTCCGAGGCGCGACGCATGACGGAGTTGTCCGAACCGCGAAAGGCGCGTTTCGCCTCCGGTATCAGGTCACGCAGAATATCAAGCTCTTCGGAAACGGCCTTGCGTCCGCGGTAGAGCACCTCTGTAAACTCTTCCAGCTTCATCAGCCAGAAGGGCAGGTCGAGTGTATCGGTATCGATAACCACCGATGACATCGGGAAGGCTGCGGCATATTCATTGTGCGGATCGAGAATCAGCACACGTAGCTTCGGGTCCTTCTCGATTGCCTTGTTCAGCAGCAGAGAGACTGCGGTCGACTTGCCGACGCCGGTCGAGCCGAGAACGGCGAAGTGCTTGGATAGCATTTGCGGAATGCTGATCGTCGCGTCGATGCTGTCATCCTGCGTCAGGCGACCGACGACACAGGTGCCGCCGCCTGTATTTTCGTAGATGCGCATCAGGTCGCTCGAGCGAATGCGGTGCGCAATGGCTCCCAGATAGGGGTAGCGGGAAATGCCGGTGGAAAAACGCTCGCTACCGTCAGGCGCGCGATAAATCTCGCCCAGCAGTTCGACGTCTATCAACAGCGTGTTGCTGCGACTGGCCGACCACTCGATCTGGCCGGTTTTCATGGCGTAACTCAAGGCCGCGACGCGGGTTTCGCCAAGGTCGATGGAGATCAGGCGACCAACCGACCATAGTTCGGCAAGGTCAGTCTTGCCGGGTTCGGTCGTGGCGGAAATCGTCGCACGGGAGCCGTTGCAGGAAATGACGTGGCCGAGCAGCCGGTTTGCTGCCGTCACTTCGTCGCGGCGGTCCTGCTCGCCTGCTTTTGCCGATTTGCGAAGGTCGTCGTTAAACACGTCTCGCCCCTGTCATAGGTCTGTCGGCCTTGTTTGAAGTCGGCCCTGTGCGGGTTGGTCCCGGTCATTCAGCGAAGTCTATAAGATTGCTTTTAACAACTGGTGTAATCGGAGCGTATTTTTATTTCGTCAAATGCCGTCCGTTCGCAATAAATGGAATAAATGTGGATTTTTTTCCGCAGAATGCGTTGACGGATATCGGTTTTGTGTCTAACACTCCGGCCCATGAAAAATCTTAACGTACTTATCGTGGTGGGACGGCGCATGGGCAGGATGGTGTAACCATCCGGCGAAAGCACCCATGCGCTAAACGAGGCTCCTCAAGGGGCCTTTTTTTATGTCTTCACACGGGCCAAATGGCCCGACGATATCCAAAGCCAAATCGGGATGGAACAGGCAATGACGGATAAGGACACTACGGACAACAGCAACACCATGACGGGCGCGGAAATCGTTCTGCGCGCGCTGAAGGATAATGGCGTCGAGCATATTTTCGGCTATCCCGGCGGTGCGGTTCTTCCGATTTACGACGAGATTTTCCAGCAGGACGATATCCAGCACATTCTGGTGCGCCACGAGCAGGGTGCAGGCCACGCCGCTGAAGGTTATGCCCGTTCCACCGGCAAGGTCGGCGTCATGCTGGTCACCTCCGGTCCCGGTGCCACCAATGCCGTTACGCCGTTGCAGGATGCGTTGATGGACTCGATCCCGCTGGTGTGCATTTCCGGCCAGGTTCCGACATCGCTGATCGGCTCCGATGCGTTTCAGGAGTGCGATACCGTCGGTATCACGCGTCCCTGCACCAAGCACAACTGGCTGGTGAAGGACGTCAACGAGTTGGCTGGCATCATCCATGAGGCTTTCCGCATTGCCCAGACCGGTCGTCCTGGCCCAGTTGTCGTTGATGTTCCCAAGGACATTCAGTTCGCCACCGGCACCTACACGCCGCCATCGGCTGCCATCCAGCAGAAAAGCTATAAGCCGAAGGTTCAGGGCGATCTGAACGCTATTCATGCGGCCATCGAACTGATGTCCAAGGCCAAGCGTCCAATCCTCTATACGGGCGGTGGCGTCATCAATTCCGGCCCGGAAGCAACGCGTTTGCTGCGTGAACTGGTTGAATTGACCGGCTTCCCGATCACCTCGACGTTGATGGGTCTGGGTTGCTATCCGGCCTCGGGCGAAAGATGGCTGGGCATGCTGGGCATGCACGGTTCCTATGAGGCCAACATGGCGATGCATGATTGCGACGTCATGGTCTGTGTCGGCGCGCGTTTCGATGACCGTATCACCGGGCGTCTGAATGCGTTCGCGCCGAACTCCAAGAAAATCCACATCGATATCGATCCGTCCTCGATCAACAAGAACGTTCGCGTTGATGTTCCCATCGTTGGCGATGTCGGGCGTGTTCTGGAAGATATGGTTCGTTTGTGGCGGGCCTTGCCAGCCAAGCCTGCGAAGGCGCAGACGGAAGATTGGAATGCGGATATCACCCGCTGGCGCGCACGCAATTCCTTCGCCTACAAGAATTCCAAAGATGTCATCATGCCGCAATACGCTATTCAGCGTCTGTATGAGGCGTCGAAGGGCCGCGACACCTACATCACCACGGAAGTCGGTCAGCACCAGATGTGGGCCGCGCAGTTCTTCGGCTTCGAAGAGCCGAACCACTGGATGACCTCAGGCGGTCTGGGCACCATGGGTTACGGTCTGCCAGCAGCTATCGGCGTTCAGGTTGCGCATCCGGAAGCGCTGGTCATCGATATCGCTGGCGATGCCTCGATCCAGATGTGCATTCAGGAAATGTCCTGCGCCATTCAGTACAGCCTGCCGGTCAAGATCTTCATCCTGAACAACCAATATATGGGCATGGTACGCCAGTGGCAGCAGTTGCTGCATGGCAACCGCCTGTCCAACTCCTACACGGAAGCCATGCCTGATTTCGTCAAGCTGGCGGAAGCCTATGGCGGTGTCGGCATGTATTGCGACAACCCGAAGGAATTGGACGACAAAATTGCTGAGATGATTGCGGTCGACAAGCCCGTTATCTTCGATTGCCGCGTCGCCAATCTCGCCAACTGCTTCCCGATGATCCCGTCGGGCAAGGCGCATAACGAGATGCTGTTGCCGGATGAAGCAACCGACGAAGCCGTTGCCAATGCAATCGACGCCAAGGGCCGTCAGCTCGTCTGATCTGGAAGGGAATACGGATATGAACGCACATCTACAGCCTACCGGTTCGGCCTACTTCATTCAGAAGGAAACGGAAACCGTTGAAAACCACACGCTATCGGTCCTCGTTGCCAATGAGCCGGGCGTTCTCGCCCGCGTCATCGGCCTGTTTTCTGGTCGCGGTTACAACATCGAAAGCTTGACCGTTTCGGAAACGGAACACGAGGCGCACCTGTCGCGCATCACCATCGTCACGCGCGGTACGCCCGGCGTTTTGGAACAGATCAAGGCGCAGTTGGAACGCATCGTGCCGGTTCACACGGTTGTCGATTTGACAGTCCGCGCCCGCGACATGGGGCAGGAGCGTCCGATCGAACGTGAGGTCGCACTGATCAAGGTCGCCGGTTCGGGCGAAGACCGCGCCGAAGCCTTGCGCCTCGCCGATGCCTTTCAGGCCAAGGTGGTTGACGCGACGGTTGAGCATTTCATCTTCGAAATCACCGGCAAGTCTTCAAAGATCGACCAGTTCATCTCGATCATCAAGCCGCTGGGCCTGATCGAGATTTGCCGCACCGGTATCGCGGCGATGAACCGTGGTCCGCAGGGAATGTAACTGCGCTGTTCTGCCTAAAGAACAATGCCCGCAGTTCTTGCTGCGGGCATTTTCGCATATAGAGGGGAATGCTTTGAAACGAAAATCGCAACAGACGTGGGCGCTCTATTGCCGTAGCTACCTCGTTACCGTTGATCTTTTGATGTTTGCCGGATCGGCATTCACACTCTATCTCGCTTACGGCAATCTGGTTGTCTTGCGGTGGTGGGTTCTTGGCATGGTCGTTGCGATGGTTTTCAGTGGTGCGGCGCTCACAGGTATTGGTCTTTTCGGCAGCCCTTCGCGTGTGGATAGATGGGCGGACGCGGCGTCCACCCATGAGGCCAGTTTGATTTTGATAGTGATCTCGTTTCCGGTCTATTGCGTCTTGAAGCCGTTTTACCAAACTCGGTAAGTCTGCTCCAAACTGATTCAGGTTGTTGTTCTTTTGAATCCAGAAAACACGGCAAGCCGTTAAAATCCTTACAGCATATCCAACGGTACCTTCTGCGTTGGCGGTGGGAATTCTGCGTCGAGTGCGGCCCAGTCATCGTCGCTGATATCCAGACCGGTCGCGCCGCGATTTTCTGTGACGCGCTCCGGGTTTGCACTTTTCGGTATGGCCATCACGCCGTCACGATCCAGCAGAAAGGCGAGTGCGATCTGCGCGGGCGTTGCCTGATAGGCTTTGGCGATGCGGATGAGTTCGTGGTTTTTGAGCAGTTGACCCTGTTGGATCGGTGAGTAGGCCATCAAAGGCACGCCGTGATTCTGGCACCACGGCAGAAGATCATATTCAGGGCCGCGTCTGGACAGATTGTAAAGCACCTGATTGACCGCGCAGTTCTTGCCTTCGGTGAAGGAGAACAGCTCTTCCATGTCGTCTGTGTCGAAGTTGGAGACGCCCCAATCGGTGATCTTTCCGTCCGCTTTCAGCTTTTCAAACGCGCCGACGGTGTCTTCCAACGGATGCGAGCCGCGCCAGTGCAGCAGGTAAAGGTCGAGGTGGTCCGTTCCAAGGCGCTTGAGGCTGCGTTCGCAGGCATCGATTGTGCCTTGCGCGCTGGCATTGAACGGGTAGACCTTGCTGACGAGGAAAACTTGTTCGCGTATATCAACGATCGCCCTGCCAACGACCTCTTCCGATTTTCCATCCGCGTACATTTCCGCAGTATCGACAACCGTCATCCCCAGCTCGACGGATTTGCGGATACTGGAAATCTCGCTGATTTCGGCGGCGCGTTCCTCGCCCATGTTCCAAGTTCCTATCCCCAATGCGGGAATGCTGACACCAGAGGGCAGGGTAACGGTTGGGATATCATCGAACATGTCATTGCTCCGGTTTCTCATGCTGTGTGCATCTTAAACCAGTGAGCGGTCAGGTCGATCCATCAAAACTTACGGGTTTGTGCGCCTCAGCTTCGCTGCAACGAGGTTTTTCAAGTTTTGGCGGATGTCTTAACGTCTCTTCGGCTTGCGCCTTTATTCTTCTTTCGTTCTTTTTCAGTTGCACTTTACGCTCGAATCCTGCGAAGAGAACGCATGCAATTTTCACCGCAACAGGACGAAGCCCTGAAGGCTGTTTCGCGATGGCTGAAGGAAGGCCGTACGCAGGTTTTCCGACTGTTCGGCTATGCCGGCACGGGCAAGACGACGCTTGCCAAGCATTTTGCCGAAAATGTCGATGGCGAGGTGCTGTTTGCGGCCTTTACCGGCAAGGCTGCCCAGGTTCTGCGCTCGCGTGGGGCCACCAATGCTCGCACGATTCATTCGCTGATCTATCGCCCGCGCGGCGAAGAGGCGGTGGAAAACGAAGAAACCGGCAAGACATCCATCGCGCCGATGTTTTCCATCAACCGGCAGAGCCCGCTTGCCAAGGCGGCACTCATCATCATCGACGAGTGCTCGATGGTGGATGAAGCGCTGGGCAGGGACTTGATGAGTTTCAGCACGCCGATCCTCGTTCTGGGCGATCCGGGGCAGCTGCCGCCCGTATCCGGTGGTGGCTTTTTCACGGATCAGGAGCCGGATTTTCTGCTGTCGGAAATTCACCGTCAGGCCAAAGACAACCCGATCATCCAGCTGGCCATGGATGTGCGGGAGGGCAAGGAAATCATGCGCGGAGATTACGGTGCCGCGCAGGTGATTTCCAAAAACGAAGTGACCCAGGGGCTTGTGCTGGACGCGGACCAGGTGCTGGTCGGTACCAACAGAACCCGCCGCCGCTACAATCAGCGCCTTCGCGAGTTGAAGGGTTTTGTGGCCGACTATCCGCAATCTGGTGATAAGCTGGTGTGCCTGCGCAACGACCCCGCCAAGGGATTGCTGAACGGCTCGCTTTGGCAGGTGATGAGTTCGTCACGCGAAACCGTCAAGCCGGGCATCAACCTGATGATCCGCCCCGAAGACGACGATATGGATCGCGGTGCGGCGAAGATAAAATTGTTGAAGGCGGCGTTCGAGGAGACGGAAACCGAGATACCGTGGACGACGCGCAAGCGTTATGACGAGTTCGATTACGGTTATGCGCTGACCGTGCATAAGGCCCAAGGTTCGCAGTGGAACAATGTCGTCTTGTTTGATGAGAGCTTTGCATTTCGCGATTCGCGCGAGCGGTGGCTCTATACCGCGATTACCCGTGCGGCCGAAACACTGACGATCGTGCGTTGAAATAAAAACGCCCGGTGCAGTTTTTCATCTGCACCGGGCGTTTTTGTTTCTTATCGCGAAAAGGCTTCAGTCTTGTGATGCGGCTTCCCGGTCAGGGCTGATGACGCCCAGCATGAACGCCTTGGCCACAGCCTGAAAGCGGTTATTGGCGCTGACTTTTTCCATCACGCTGGCTTCCAGCTTCTGGAGTTCGTCGCCAGAAATGCCGAGTGTTCGTGCAAGCCGAATAGGCGCATAGCCTTCTGCCATCAACTCCAGGCATTTGCGCTCTTGCGTGTCCAACTCGACGTGTGATGCATCGATAACATCATCGTCTGCATCCGAGGCAACATCCTCGGTTAGGAGAACGTCACTGATCTGCTGAATCTGTCGGCGGACGGTGGAGATCTCTCCAGCCAGTTCGCTTTTGCGTGCGTTCAGAACGTTCTGGAATATGGCGTCCGCCTCAGCCTGCGTCGGCGCGTCGGCCAGTTTCTGCATGATGTCCTGAATGGTCGCGACGGGTATGCCGATCTCGCGACAGAAATTCACCACTGCCATGCGCCGCACGTCCTGATGCGAATATATGCGCATCAATCCGGCACGACGTGAGGATATGATTTCTTTCTCTTCATAGAAGTGCAGAGTGCGGTGCGTTACGCCAAACATGTTGGCCATGTCGGCAATGCCGACCGGCTCTGGTGGCATATGAGATGGTTGGGGGATATCTGGAAGAAAACCTTTGCGTTTTGCAGTCGAGGCATCCTGATGCAGCGATGTCTTCGGTTCTTCCGTATCGCGCATCGGTTTGGCCCTCCACCGGGCTTCATTGCGCGCTCTTCCGGGTATGGACCGTCGCACAGGGAGTTCATCTTTCAAGAGGTCGTCAGTTCCCCCATCGATAGCCAGATCGAAATTCGGGTTTAGCTTCAAGTTTGTTTCCGCGTAAAAATAATCACTAGCCATAATGAGTCCCCTAACCCTAATGGGTTGTAGAATTCGAATGCCGGGTTTTGGTTCCAAAACTTTTTCATTATTTTTCGAGTGGTGCTTGCGAGATAGGCTAGAGTGGGGGAAACAAAGCCTTCCAATGTTGAAAACAAGCGATGATCCCCCATGCCAACCAAGCTCTCCGTTAATCTCAATGCCATTGCCATGTTGCGTAACCGCCGCGATCTGCCGTGGCCTGACGTCGAGCAATTTGGCCGCATTGCGCTGCGCGCGGGAGCCAGCGGATTGACCGTGCATCCGCGTCCGGATCAGCGCCATATCCGCTTTTCCGACTTGCCGGTGTTGCGCGCCCTCATCGATGACGAGTTCCCGCAGGCCGAGTTCAATATGGAGGGTTACCCGACCGAAGACTTTCTGCTGCTGTGCGAGGAAACGCAGCCGGAGCAGGTGACGCTGGTGCCGGATGATCCCGCGCAGGCGACTTCCGATCATGGCTGGGATTTTCGCAAGCATGCCACCTTCCTGAAGGAGACCGTGGCGCGTCTCATGGCTGGCGGCATGCGCGTGTCTCTTTTTGCTGATGGCGATGGGGATGAGGAGGCGGTTCGACTTGCGGCGGAAACGCGGGCGGCTCGCATCGAGCTTTACACCGGCCCCTATGGCGGCTGTTATGACAATCCTGAGCAGGCTGCGATGTGGATCGAAAAGCTTGGGGTAACCGCCGATTACGCCAAGGCGCTCGACCTAGAGGTCAATGCCGGCCATGATCTGACCGTTGCCAACCTGCCGGCACTGGTCCGGCGCATTCCGGATCTGGCGGAAGTCTCCATCGGACACGGGCTGACGGCGGATGCGATGGAATATGGAATGACTGAGACGGTACGGCGTTTTTGTCGCGCCTGTGGTCAGACTATTTCATAACTATCGTCAATTTTTGCCTTTATATTGTATCCGCGCACGATAATGCGCGGATATTTTTATTTTAGAAGGGCAAATTTTTATGCAGCAGCACCACGTTGTCGTCGTTGGGGGAGGCTTCGGCGGACTGCAGGTCGTTCATGGACTTAAAGGCGCGCCGGTTCGCATCACCTTGATCGACCGCCGTAATCATCACCTGTTTCAGCCGCTGCTTTATCAAGTGGCGACCACGGCGCTGGCGACATCCGAAATCGCCTGGCCGATACGGCGGCTTTACCGCGACCGGCAGGAAGTCACCACGCTTTTATCGGAAGTCGGCGGCATAGACCGGCAGAACCGCAACGTCATCCTGACATCGGGTGAGACCGTTCCCTTCGATACGCTGGTGTTGGCCACCGGTGCACGCCATGCCTATTTCGGCAATGACGCGTGGGAAAAACATGCGCCCGGTTTGAAAACGCTTGAGGACGCAACGACCATCCGCCGCCGTCTGCTGCTGGCTTTCGAGCGCGCCGAGCTTGCGGCAACGGAAGAGGAAAAGCAGGCGCATCTGACCTTCGTGGTCATCGGTGCCGGCCCGACCGGTGTCGAGATGGCCGGAATGATTGCGGAACTGGCCCACAAGGTGCTGCCGCCGGAATTTCGCAATGTCGATACTCGCAAGACGCGGGTTCTGCTGGTCGAAGCGGGGCCAAGAGTTTTGCCCGCTTTCACCGAGAAACTGTCGGCCTACAGCAAAACTGCGCTGGAAAAGCTGGGCGTCGAAGTGCTGCTTGGAACACCGGTTTCGGCCTGCACGGAAGACGGCGTCAAGATCGGTGAGGACTTCACGCCCGCCCGCACCATCATCTGGGCTGCTGGCGTTCAGGCATCGCCCGCTGCAAAATGGCTCGATACGACGTCTGACAGGGCAGGGCGCGCGGAAGTCGGCCCGCAGCTCAATATACCCGGTGACCCCAACATCTTCGTCATTGGCGACACGGCTCTGGTGAAGCAGGAAGACGGCAAACCCGTGCCGGGGGTCGCGCCGGCTGCCAAGCAGCAGGGCGGCTATGTCGCAGAGGTCATCACGGCGCGTCTGGCAGGCAAGACCGAACAACCGGCCTTCCACTACCGTCACCAGGGCAATCTCGCCACCATCGGCAAAAGCGCCGCAGTTGCCGATTTCGGCAAGATCAAGCTGACGGGTGTTCTGGCATGGTGGATATGGGGCCTCGCCCACATCTACTTCCTTATCGGCACCCGCTCGCGCCTTGCCGTGGCGTGGAGCTGGCTGTGGATTTATCTCAGCGGTCAACATAGCGCACGGCTGATTACGCAGAAAGAGACGCTGAAGGACGAGGCGTGAGTATAACGCTGCTGCCCTGGGAGGCGTGACGTTACACCCAACCTCCGTGACCCTCGGGCTTGTCCCGAGGGTCTATCCACGGTCAACGTCGTGGTTCGTTGGATCCTCGGGTCAAGCCCGAGGATGAGGTTGTGTGCGGGGCAGTGGCGTGTGCCTTCAAAGGGGGGAGTGGTATTCCCCCAAGACCTTGCAGCTACCTCAAGCCGAAAGAAGCGCCGCTTTGTGCGCCGTGAAGAACGCCTCAGACGTCTGCGGCTTCTCGCCCGTCAACGTTTCATAATCGCTGGTTACGAGATCGAAATTGCCAGCAGCGATGTTTGCATCGGCGGATGCCAGCATTTCGGCTACGAAGCCGGGGAGGCCGGCACCTTCGATGCCCTTTTGCAGATCGGCAGGCGATACCTTGATGACTGCCAGTGGCTTGCCGGCTGCGTGCGAGATGATCGCGCCGATTTCGTCGGCATTGAGCGATTCTGGGCCGGTGACGGTGTAGGTCTTGTTCTCGGCCTTGCCCTTGGCGAGGGCTGCGGCGGCTGCACGGGCGCAGTCATCGCGGGAGATGTTGGGAACCTTGCCGTCACCCATGGCTGTGAACCATTGTCCGCTTTGCAGATTGTGCGCCATGGAATGCAGGTAGTTGTCGTTATACCAGGCGTTGCGGATGATGGTGTAGGGCAGGCCGCTTGCCTTGATCGCTTCTTCGGTTCCCAGATGGTCGGGAGCGAAGGTGACGAGCGACTTGTCCGGGTTCGGCATGGATGTATAGGCAAGGTGCTTTACACCAGCGGTCTTTGCTGCGGCAACCGCTGCCTTGTGCTGCGTCAGACGCAAGCCGGGTACGGCAAGCGCATCCGTGGAGATGATGAGAACCGTGTCGATCCCGGCAAAGGCCGCATCCAGCGACGCTGCGTCATCGAAATCGGCCTTGCGCACTTCCACGCCCTTTGAACCGAGTGCCGAGAGCTTGGAGGTGTCGCGGCTTGCCGCAACGATATCGGACGCGGGAACATGGTATGTTTCCAAAAGGTGGCGAATGATCGCCTGGCCGAGGTTGCCGGAAGCGCCGGTCACGAGAATCTTGCTCATAGAGTTATTCCTTTTTCAGTGGTCTCAAAAAGAGAGTAGGGATAGAATAGGAATTGACTGCTATCTGTAAAGAAGGCATTTTTACCGCTCTACGTTACCAAAAGGGAACCACCATGACCGCAACGATTTCCAGATTAAAGCCGACATCGTCTGCCCCGATGCCTGATTTCGCCAATCTGGATTTTGCCAACTGCCCGGTGCGGGACCTGCTCAACCATATCGGTGGCAAGTGGTCCACCTTGCTTTTGCAAGCTCTTGCGGAACGACCCTATAGATTTGGCGAACTTCGCCGCATGGTGCCGGATATTTCCCAGCGCATGCTGACACAGACCCTGCGCGACCTTCAGCGAGATGGTTATATTCACCGGGAAGTTTTTCCGACGAAACCGCCAAGCGTGGAATACAGCATGACGCCGCTCGGGCGCTCGCTCTATCGTCCATTGTCTGAAGTCATCAACTGGGCGCTGGAGAACCACGATGCGGTTAAGGACGCGCGTCAGCGTTTCGAAGCCTGAGCCCGCCCGCCCACGGATGACGGCCACACCGCAGGCATTTTCGCCAGCGCTGATATTGCGCTGCGTCAATTCGTAATTTCCTTTTAAAAATTGCTTGACCCCGCTCGCGGCTCCCCTTAAACAACACTCGAACCGTACCGTACGGTACATATTTGTCAGATGGAGTGGGCAAGGTGGGGACCGATCCGATCACAGCGCAGGAATTTTCGCCGCGTCAGAACGCCGTTCTGGAGCAGGCTTTGCGTCTTCTGGTCGAGGGCGGAGAAAAAGCGCTGACCACATCTGGCCTGGCGCGCGCCGCGAACTGTTCCAAGGAAAGTCTCTACAAGTGGTTCGGCGACCGCGATGGTCTGTTGGCTGCGATGATCACCTTTCAACAGAGCAAGGTCCGCACCTTCGAAAAGGCAGGCGACCGCGTGTCGGCGGCGCAACTGACCGATCATCTTGAAGTTTTTGCCCATGATCTTCTGGACGTTCTGGCGGGCGATGTCTCGCTGGCGCTGAACCGTCTGGCGATTGGGCAGGCGACCCGTGATGGCTCCAAGCTCGGCAATCTTCTTCTGGAGCGCGGACGTCGCCAGATCGACAAGCGCTCTCGCGGCTTGATCGAGGCGGGACGTCGCTCCGGCTACCTGCGCTTCGATGATCTCGAGGACGCCTATCGCAGCTTTTATGGCCTGATCGTTTCCGACTTGCATGTGCGCATGCTGCTCGGTGAAGCGCAGCAGGTCAAGGATTTCTCGTCGCGGGCGCGCAAGGCTGTTTCGGCCTTTCTGACGCTCTACGGCACGGAAAAAGTACATTCGGAAATCGGCGGAAAGGTCGCCTGAATTTTCGGCCCTAACAACTTGATTTAGCACAGGAAGGACTATCCAATGCGCGTTTATTACGATCGTGATGCCGATCTCAATCTCATCAAGGCGAAGAATGTCGTCATCGTCGGTTATGGCTCGCAGGGCCGCGCCCACGCGCTGAACCTGAAGGACAGCGGTTCCACGAACGTCGTCATTGCTTTGAAGGCCGGTTCTGGCACGATCAAGAAGGCAGAAGCCGATGGCTTCAAGGTCATGACCGTTGCCGAAGCTGCAAAGTGGGGCGACCTCTTGATGATGGCAACGCCTGACGAACTTCAGGCCGACATTTACAAGGCAGAAATTGCCGACAACATTCGTGATGGTGCAGCGATTGCCTTCGCGCACGGTCTCAACGTTCACTTCGGCCTTATCGAGCCGAAGGCTTCGCTCGACGTCATCATGATCGCACCAAAGGGCCCTGGCCACACGGTTCGCGGCGAATACCAGAAGGGTGGCGGCGTGCCTTGCCTCGTTGCCGTTCACCAGAACGCTTCGGGCAATGCGCTTGAAGTTGCGCTCTCCTACGCCTGCGGCGTTGGTGGCGGTCGTTCGGGCATCATCGAAACCAACTTCCGCGAAGAGTGCGAAACCGACCTCTTCGGCGAACAGGTCGTTCTGTGCGGCGGTCTCGTCGAGCTGATCCGCGCTGGTTTCGAAACGCTGGTCGAAGGCGGTTATGCGCCTGAAATGGCCTATTTCGAGTGCCTGCACGAAGTAAAGCTCATCGTAGACCTGATCTACGAAGGCGGCATCGCCAACATGAACTACTCCATCTCCAACACGGCGGAATGGGGCGAATACGTCACCGGCCCGCGCATCATCACCGCTGAAACAAAGGCTGAAATGAAGCGCGTCCTGCACGACATCCAGACCGGCAAGTTCACGTCCGACTGGATGCAGGAATACCGCTCCGGTGCCGCCCGCTTCAAGGGCATCCGCCGCATGAACGACGTTCACCAGATCGAAGAAGTCGGCGCAAAGCTTCGCGGCATGATGCCTTGGATCGGCAAGAACAAGCTGGTTGATAAGGCTGTCAACTAAGACTGCTTAATGTCTTCGTCACATTGACGAGGGTGAAAATAAAATTGCTAGGGATGCGGAGGGCAACTTTCGCATCCTTTTTTCTTGTCGATAATGTCGAAAGCTGGTCTTCTTGTGCGACTTGATGACGGAGGACGCTATCGTGCATGAAGAGGACACGTTATTATCCGCAACGGATTTGGATGAAATCCGTCAACTGGAAGAAAGCCTGTGGATCGCCGAGACACGTTTCGACGTTGCATTGATGGACAAAGTTCTTGCTAAAGACTTTTTCGAGTTCGGGCGATCGGGACGAACCTATAAAAGGGCTGAGATACTTGTCGAGGCTCGCCCAGGACAGACGATAAAAGCCACTATTCCCCTCCTGAGTTTTCACGGTCGACAACTGTCACCGGACATCGTTCAGGCGACGTATGTGAGTGAAGCGGTTTACGGTGATGTCGTGGAGTGGGCTAATCGCTCTTCGATCTGGAGCCGCGAGGGGAATAGTTGGAAACTTCGGTTTCATCAAGGAACGCCGGTCGACAAATCGGCTGACGGTACGTCTCATCTGCTCTCTCATGTTGCTAACGCTGAACGATTGCGAAGTTCGGTGGAACAACTTCAGAGCGGTGACGTGATTGAGCGCGATCCGACCCAAGCTTGATGTGGTGCTGGTAGCTCTACCTCCCTCATTCCTGTGCTTGTCACAGGAATCCAGTCAGCCCAAGTCTTTGGGCTGAGGAAAGTCTTTCGCCGCGCAGACGCTCGACGACTGGATTCCTGTGACAAGCACAGGAATGAGGTGGTGTAAAACTTTACGTCCCCGGCGCAATCACACCCTTCGTCAGAATAAAACACCCGTAGAACCGCGTTTCGCCCGTCGTAATCACGCAATAGGCATCCTTTGCCTGCTCATAAAAGGCAAAGCGTTCGATGCCGTACATCGGGGCGGATTTGCCTTCGGCGGCGTCGATTTCAGCCTGCACTTCGGCCTGCACCGGCTCTATCTGGTCTGGTGCGCCCATGACTTCCATGCGGCCGACTGAGGGTTGAATGGGAGTATCCAGCGGGAAGACGGAGAGGATGGCTTTCATGGCGCGGGCGGCGGAGATGTTTTCCATGCGCAGAACCTGGCCGACCACCGTGTGCTGGGCGATGCTGTCGGATGGGAAGTTGGTGTCCGTGATGACAAGCGTGTCGGCGTGGCCCATGGCGCGCAGCGCGTGCAGCACATCGGCGTTGAGAGCCGGGTCGATATTCTTGAGCATTGTATCCTCCATCATGCGTCAAATCAGTGGCCTGCAATCGAGCCGGAAATTCTGCCGCCGTCAATCCATCGTGATGCCGATTGTAGACTCTTGTCCGAGGATGTATTGCGTATGCACCTTCCGGGAGGTTGCGCAGAAAAGGTGAAAAACCGTACCAAAAATCGATAAGTCAGCATTGCTGACCTATCGGTGTTTCTGTACATATATGCGCAAGAAAACGAAACAAGAGGAAACGAACCCATGCTCGATTGGGAACAGATTTTCGCCACGCGCTCGTCGCGCATGAAGGCGTCCGAAATCCGCGAATTGCTGAAGTTGCTGGAACAACCAGATATCATTTCCTTCGCGGGCGGTATTCCTGATCCTGCGCTGTTTCCAGACCAGGAATTCAAGCAGGCTTACGCGGATATTTTCTCTGGCCCGCAGGTCAATTCCGCCCTGCAATATTCCGTTAGCGAAGGCTACAAGCCGCTGCGCGAGTGGATCGTGAAAGACATGGAAAAGATCGGCATCGAATGCTCGGTCGATAACGTCTTCATCACGTCCGGTTCGCAGCAGGCGCTGGATTATCTCGGCAAGCTGTTCCTTTCGCCCAACGATACGGCGCTGGTGACATGGCCGACCTATCTCGGCGCTCTCTCGGCCTTCAATGCCTATGAGCCGACCTATGATCAACTGAACCCTGGTGGTAACCGCACGCCGCAGACCTATCGCGATGCCGCGACCAAGGCTGGCGGTTCGGTGAAGTTCGCTTATCTCTCGGCTGACTTTTCCAACCCGACCGGCGAGACCGTCGATCTGGCGGGCCGCAAGAAGTTGCTTGAACTGGCCGACGAGCTGGATATCGCCGTTCTCGAAGATGCTGCCTATCAGAATCTGCGTTTCGACGGCGAACCCGTTACGCCAATTCTGGCGCTCGATATCGCTCGCAGCGGTGGCATTGAAAAGACCCGCACTATCTATTCCGGCAGCTTTTCCAAGACGCTGGCACCGGGCCTGCGCGTCGGCTTCGTGGTTGCGGCCATGCCCGTCATTCGCAAGCTGGTGCTGATGAAGCAGGCAGCAGACCTGCATTCCTCGACCATCAACCAGATGGCCATCGAGCATGTCGCATCGCGCGGTTTCGACAAGCAGGTCGCAAAGATCAAGGCTGCCTACAGCGCGCGTCGGGATGCGATGCTGGCGGCTCTCGAGAAATACATGCCGAAATTTGCCAGCTGGACGAAGCCGGAAGGCGGCATGTTCGTCTGGGTCACGCTACCGGAAGGCATGGATGGTGCAGAGCTTCTCGCCAAGTCCTTGTCCACAGAGCGGGTCGCTTTCGTGCCCGGCAAGGCGTTCTATGCCGATGGTTCAGGCGCCAACACGCTGCGCATTAGCTTCTCCTGCGCCAATGAGCAGATGATCGATGAAGGCATCAAGCGCCTCGGTCGCCTGATTGCCGGTGCGGAAACGACATCCAACGAGACGATGCCGCTGGTTTAAGCGGCAGCTTTTTTACGTCATCCTCGGGCTTGTCCCGAGGATCTAACGCACCCCAACATCAAACGTGGTTAGACCCTCGGGACAAGCCCGAGGGTGACGAATACTTGTGTCTCCAGATTCCCACGAAAGGGTTCGCTCATGACCAGCCACCATGCATTCCAGCAAGTCGATGTCTTCTCGTCAGAACCACTCAAGGGCAATCCTCTCGCCGTCGTCTGCGATGCCGATGGCCTGTCGGATGCGCAGATGGCGGCTTTTGCCAACTGGACGAATCTGAGCGAGACGACCTTTCTCTTGAAGCCGACATCGCCGGATGCCGATTACCGGGTGCGGATTTTTACGCCGCATGGAGAGTTGCCTTTCGCTGGCCATCCAACGCTTGGCACATGCCATGTCTGGCTATCCCGTCAGGGCAAAACCGACAAGGCCGAGGTGGTGCAGGAATGTGAGGCGGGTCTTGTCCGTATCAGGGTTTCAGACGGCAAGCTAGCATTTGCCGCGCCACCCTTGCGCAAATCCGGTCCAGTGGATGCCGATATACTTGAAAACGTCATTGAGGGTCTTGGTCTTTCAAAGGATGCCGTTATCGATGCAAACTGGACGGATAACGGTCCCGGCTGGGTCTCGCTGTTGCTCCGTTCGCGGAAGGATGTTTTGAACATCAAGCCGAATTATCCGGTTCTTGGCGGCTTCAAGGTCGGCGTGGTGGCTCCTTGCAGTGTGGAAGACGCTATCGAGGCGGATTTCGAGTTGAGAGCCTTTGCGGATGGTTACGAAGATCCGGTCACCGGCAGCCTGAATGCAGGCATCGCGCAATGGCTGATTGGAGCGGGAATCGCGCCGCACAGCTATGTTGCAAGCCAGGGCACGGTTCTTGGCCGGGCAGGGCGTGTCAGTGTCGACAAGATCGGCGACGATATCTGGATTGGCGGTGCGGTAACGGTGTTGATCGAGGGTACGGTGAGCCTGTGATGAGCGCTTAAATCCTGCCTGTCACACACATGTTATGGATGTGTGTTTTAGCGGTGCCAGATCGCAACTGGAACCGCATTCATGAAAACGCTTCTCTCCGCCTTCACGGCCGTCGTTTCGCTCGGCATTCTCTTGGGCAACGCCCAGGCGGCTGATCTGGTTCTCTACACCAGCCAGCCGAACGAGGATGCGCAGGCAACCGTCGATGGCTTCAAGGCTGCCAACCCAAACATCGACATTCAGTGGGTGCGTGACGGAACGCCGAAGATCATGGCAAAGCTGATGGCCGAGATCGAAGCGGGCAACCCTGTTGCCGACGTGCTGCTGATTGCCGATACGGTCACGCTGGAGCGCATGAAGCAGAACAAGCAGCTTCTGGCCTACAAGTCGCCGGAAGCGGCCCATTATGATGCGGCCTTCTATGATGCAGATGGCTATTACTACTCTACCAAGCTCATCACCACGGGCATCATGTATAACACCCAAGCCGCGATGAAGCCGACGAGTTGGAAGGATCTGGCAAAGCCGGACGCCAAGGGCCTCGTCACCATGCCAAGCCCGCTGACCTCTGGTGCGGCCCTCATCCACGCGCAGACGCTGGCTGGCGTCAGCAGCCTTGGCTGGGATTATTACAAGGCGCTCAAGGAAAATGGCGCGATTGCCGCTGGTGGCAACGGTGCCGTGCTGAAGTCGGTTGCCTCGGGCGAAAAGGCCTATGGCGTCGTGGTCGATTACATGCCGATCCGTGAGAAGGCCAAGGGCGCACCGGTTGAATTCGTGTTCCCTGAGGAGGGCGTTTCGGCCGTCACCGAACCGGTCGGCATTCTGGCCAACACCAAGCATGCCGACGCCGCCAAGAAGTTCGTGGATTACGTTCTGTCCGCCAAGGGCCAGGAAGGCTTCGTCAAGCTCGGTTACATTCCAGCCCGCAACGACGTTGCCCTGCCGGAAGGCTTCCCGGCGCGCGACAAGATCAAGGTACTGCCAATCAACGCACCGGAAGCGCTGAAGAACTCAGAAAAGGACCTGAAAACCTTCTCGGATATCTTCGGCTCCAAGGGCTGATCCGCATTCATGCACACGATTTCGAAGACAGGAAACAGTCAGCCGCGCTGGCTGTTTCCCTTTGTGGTTTCAGTCGTTTTCATGCTGAGCGCGCTGCCGCTGGGGCGGCTGGCTTATACCGGCATCCTTTCTTCACTGAAAGGTAACATGTGGCCGCTGCTGAGCGATCCGGCGCTGTGGAACGCGGTGGTGAACACGCTCTCCACATCCTTTTTCGGCATGGTCATTTCGCTCGCCATCGGAGCCGGTTTCGCGCTGGCACTGACGCTGTGCGATATCAGGGCCAAGTCGGCACTGAGCTTTCTCTTC
Organism: Agrobacterium rosae; assembly: GCF_002915175.1. Taxonomy (GTDB): domain Bacteria; phylum Pseudomonadota; class Alphaproteobacteria; order Rhizobiales; family Rhizobiaceae; genus Agrobacterium; species Agrobacterium rosae. Next base: position 183,397 of record NZ_NXEJ01000004.1, read on the forward strand.
ATGCTGCCGATGATGATCCCGCCGCAGGTGACAGCACTGTCATGGATCGGCATGACGGGGCCATCCAGCACGCTCTTGAAGGCCATCGGCCTTGCGCCGCCTTTGGGTTCGCCGCAGCCGCTGTATTCCATTGCTGGCATTGCGCTGCTGCTGGGCGTGCAGCATGCGCCGCTGGTCTACCTTTCGCTTCGTGCCGGGCTGCTGGCCTTGCCGCAGGATGGCATCGAGGCGGCCAAGCTGTCCGGTGCGTCCTCCTGGCAGGTGCTGAAAGACATTATTCTGCCGCTGGCCATGCCGGGCCTGATTGCGGGTGCTGCTATCTCCTTCGTCTCGGGCGTGGGCAATTTCGGCATTCCCGCCATTCTCGGCATTCCCGCGTCCATCTTCACCTTGCCAACGCTGATCTACAGTCGCTTTGCCAGCTTCGGCACCAGCACCTTTGGCGATATCGCCATGCTCTCGGGCATGATTGCTATCATTTCCGTCCTCGGCCTTGCCATTCAGGAACGGGCGATGAAGGGGCGCGATTACCGCATCATCGGCCTGTCCGGCAAGGCCGCGACCTTCCAGCTTGGCGGCTGGCGGATGTTGGCGGAGTTGGCGCTCTGGCTCGGCATCTTTTTCATGCTGGTGGCGCCGTTGACGGCACTTGTCGTCAGTTCGCTGGCGCCTGCCTATGGTGTGCCGCTGACCCTCAAAACCGCGACGCTGCATGCCTATGAGGAAATCCTGTTCCGGCAGGCGGTGACGCGCACGGCCTTTGCCAACTCGCTGTTTCTCGCCACGGCAACATCGCTTTGTCTCCTGGCAGTGACAGTGTTGACGGCCTATTTTCTGGTGCGGGGCAAAAGCCGTTTCATGTTCCTGCTATCGGCGCTGGTGGATATTCCCTATGCACTGCCGGGTGTGGTCATTTCCGTGTCCTATGTCCTGCTGTTTGCCGCGCCCATTCCGCTGCTGGGGGTGACGCTTTACGGCACGCTGTGGATCATTCTGCTCGCCTATTTCTCCTCCTTCTTCGCCGTCAGCCTGAAGCCGATGGTCTCAGCCTTCACGCAGTTCGACCCGGCGTTGGAGGAAGCGGCACGGCTGGCCGGGGCGGGGTTCTGGCGGCGGATGTTCGATATCATCCTGCCGCTAGTCGGGCCTGCGGCGGGTGCCTCGGTCATTCTCGTGTTCCTCATTGCCTGCAACGAACTGACGGTATCGGCGCTGCTCTGGTCCGCAGGCACGCAGACGCTGGGCGTGGTGATCTATAATCTCGATGACAGCGGCAGTTTCGATCTTGCCTCGGCACTCTCCGTGCTGGTGGTGGCGATGGTGATCGTCCTCATGCTGCTTCTGGAAGTGCTCGGCCGAAAGCTGCCGAAGGGAGTTGTGCCTTGGCGAAACTGATCCTCAACCGCCTGTCCAAGAGTTTTGGCGGCGGCAAACCTGCCGTCAACGACGTGTCTATGACCATTCGCGAAGGCGGCTTTCTGGCGCTGCTCGGCCCTTCCGGCTGCGGCAAGACCACTGTCCTGCGCATGATCGCCGGTTTCGAACAGCCGACGGACGGTGCCATTCTGCTGGGTGAACGTGTGCTGGCCGATGCCGGCAGCATGGTGCCGCCGGAACGCCGCAACATGGCGATGGTGTTCCAGTCCTACGCGCTGTGGCCGCACATGACCGTCGCCGATAATGCCGGATATCCGCTGAAGGTGCGTGGCATTTCCGGCGAGACCTATAAGCGCAAGGTGGCGGATGCACTCGCCACCGTGCGGTTGGAAGCCTATGCCGACCGCCGCCCATCCGAACTTTCCGGCGGGCAGAGGCAGCGCGTGGCATTGGCCCGCTGCCTCGTTACCGAACCCGACGTCGTGCTCCTCGACGAGCCGCTGGCCAATCTCGACCGGCATCTGCGCCAGGAAATGGAAGAAACCTTCCGCGAATTCCACGCCACATCAGGCGCAACCATGGTCTATGTCACCCATGACCAGGCCGAAGCCATGGCACTCGCCACCGATGTCGCCGTCATGTCCGAGGGCAAGCTGCTACAGATGGCAGCCCCGGCTGAACTCTACGCCCGCCCCGAAGGCAGGCTTGTGGGCGGGCTGGTGGGGCAGGGTGCGATACTCTCTCTGCCGGTGCCGGAGAATGCGCCACGGTCCCTGGACTGGAGCCAGTTACGACCAATGATGGCAGGTGAAAGCTCGTCGTCACCGAGTGCCGATATTCTGGTGCGCCCGCAGGATGTAATACAGGACGGCGAAGGCATAGCCTGCCGCGTCGCCAACATTCTCTACGAGGGCGAGCGCTACGCCCTGCGGCTGACGCTACCGGACGGGCAGTCGCTGCGCGCCTATTCCCGCGAACCCGCCGCCATCGGCTCGCTGTTCCCCATCGCCATCCGTTCGGCCTGGCGGCTGTAAGTGCTTGCCGTGACAGGAGAAACGGATAGTCTTAGCTGAGACCAAACCGGGAATGATTCATGTCGCTGCGGCTTGCTACGTTCAACATCGAAAACCTGATGACGCGTTTCGATTACACCGGCTTTCGCAACCAGACGCGGCGCGACCGGGCCATGCAGCTTTTCGATGTGCGCGACGAGGCGACTTATCAGGCGCTGGAAAGCGCGCGCATGCTGGCATCCACCGATGACACTCGCCAGCTTTCGGCGCTGGCCATTGCCGATGCGGATGCCGACATCCTCTGCCTGCAGGAAGTCGATAACATGGCCGCTCTCCAGGCCTTCGAATACGGTTATCTCTACCGCATGGTGGGCAATGGCTACCGCCAGAAATATCTGGTGGAAGGCAATGACAGCCGCGGCATCGATGTCGCCGTCATCATGCGTGAGGAAACGCTGGATGGCGAAAAGATCGAGCTTGTCGAGATCAAAAGCCATGCCACGCTGACCTATCGCGAGTTGGGTCTGTTCACGCCAGAACTGGCGCTGACGAACCGCATCGACGACAAGATTTTCAAACGCGATTGCCTGGAACTCGATCTGCGCATCGGAGGCAAACCGTTTACGCTTTATGTGACGCATCTGAAATCCATGACCAATGCGCGGGAGGCGGGCGATGCTCGGCTCTCCACCATGCCCGTGCGCGAAGCAGAGGTCCGCGCCATCCGCCGCATCATCGAAAACCGGTTCGGAGTAGACAAAGCCCGCTCCATGAATTTCGCCATCTGCGGCGACATGAACGACTATCAGGAACGCGTCACCATCTCCGGCAACCGCCGCACCGGCTACAGCTTTACGCCGGTCAAAGAAGAGCGCAGCGCGCTTGATATTCTCAGCAAGGACGGTTTCGCAGTAAACCCGATGCTGCGCCGTGACGACATGGACCGCTGGACCCTCTACCACTCCCGCGGCCCGCAAGAGCAGCATCTCTGCCAGCTCGACTACATCTGGCTCTCACCGCATCTGGCGGAGATCAACGCCAACAGTGCCCCCGAAATCATCCGCGCCGGACAACCCTACCGCACCGTCTTTCCGCCAGGGCAGGAGGTAGAGCGTTATCCGCGCACAGGTTGGGACAGGCCGAAAGCCTCTGACCATTGCCCGGTGGTGATGACGCTGGATTTGGGGTGAGATGCCGAATGTGCACAAGTGAGATTTCGCGCAAGCATGTTACCGCTCGGCGAGAATAACCAAATTATCATCGGGAAAAAGAAAAACTGGTGCCCCCGACAAGGTTCGAACTCGTGACCCCCTGATTACAAATCAGGTGCTCTACCAACTGAGCTACAAGGGCAATCCAGTGCGTGTGGAATTAGCAGATTCTTTTCCGGTGTAAAGTGGAAATTTCATCTGCGACTCGAAAATTATGTGATTTTTGGGTGGGCGCTGTGATTTAGGCCCGGACGTAATAGAGCTTGTGGACGATGATCCAGTTGTTGTCGCGTTCGAGCAGGGTGAGATATTCGGAAAAACCCAGACCGGCGAAGCGGGTGGTGAGTTTGACGGAGGCGGTGTCGCCGGTTTTGTCTATTCCGAGGATTTCGAATTCCTGTTGCTGTTCCTGCAGGCCCTGATCGGCGGAGCGGATCTGGTGGATGAAATCCTCGAGCGATAGCCATTCGGTTGCGCCTTCGTAGTTACCCACGATAAATGCGCGCGGATCGAATACCTCTCGCAACAGGCTGGCATCGGCATAGGTCATTCCCTGCACGTAATCTGAGACGGTTTGGGCAATCGTTTCGGACATTGGACTCCTCCCTCCAGAAGTGCTTTCTAAAGTACACGGCTTTTCGGCAATACGCTATAACCCCTTGAAACCAGCGTATAACCCGGCCTTGAAGATTGTTTGGTGAACTGGAAATGGAGGGTTCTCCACATATTTGTGATGCGCAGGTTGGCGCTCGCCATGTGCTGGACAAATTTACGGGTGATGGCGAGTTGCGGTTGGAGATGGTGAGGCGTGATTGTCGTTTTGCGTTCAAAACCGCGACAGAGGGGTGCCTTGGGCGCGCAAAATTTCGTATGATCCCGTGGCGGCCACTGTTCTGATTTGCGGGCAGGGCTGTTTTCGAGAATGCGGGTACAGGTGTTTCGGTGATCGATCCTTATGTTTTGCTGGGTGTGGAGCGCAATGCGGACGAGGCGGCAATCAAGTCCGCCTATCGCAAGGTGGCCAAGAGTGCCCACCCTGACAGCGGCGGCGATGCCGAGCAATTTGCCAAGCTGCAATTGGCCTATGATCTCCTGAAAGACCCCGTGCGCCGCCGTGTGTTTGACGACACTGGCTACGACCCGCAATTGGCCGATGCCAAGGATCTCAAGGGTTTGCTGATGCTGGAAACGCTGGTCAACGAATTCATTCTGGATGAGCGCGAGCCTGGCAGCTTCGATCCCGTGGCGGCCATGCGTCGCAAGCTGACGGATGATATTCTGAAAAGCCGCTTTCATATTCTGGAACTGGAACGGCACCGCGCCCGTGTGCGCAAGCATATGGATCGTCTTGGCCGCAAGCCCGAGACGGATGTGCTGGGCTCCATGCTGCGAGCCCGCAGCCAGTCTATCGCGGATGCCATTCGCAATGCGGAGACACAGATCGAAGTCATCGAGCAGGCTTACACGATGCTTGAGGGTTATTCCTACGAGTTGGAGATCGCTATTCTGGCGGAGCCGGTGCTGAAAGGTGAGGCGGCCGAATAAACGGTGTGCCTCAAGGGCCGTTCACCAGCGCCAGAATGAGCTGATGGACAGCACCGCCATTCGACAACTCGTCCCGGTCGAAATCGCGGCCACGCTGGCGCTGTTCGTTGGAAAGCTCGCCTAAACGCTGTTGCAGAACGGTGCGGACCTTCTGGCACTTCGGATCATCCTCAGCACGCAGGCCGACGCTGTAAGCCTCGATCTTTTTCACCATATCGAGAATATGCTGGCCGTGAACACGCTCATGCTTTTCTACGCCTGATATGAAGCGTTGCCAGCTGGCGGCAACATCCGGCGGCAGCTTTGCCGGTGCTTTCGGCCACGTATAGATGATGGTGAGGTTCGGACGCGCCGTTGCCAGCACGCATGCGCCATCCGGCTGCGGGCGATAATCGCGCCGCCAGGTCAGCTTGAACGTGGTGTGGGCCACGGCCTGCACGCCCGCCTGCGGGCCACGCTCGCCGATGGACTGGTAAAGGCTGAAGCCGGTATTGCCGCTGATCGTATAGGTCTTGATCTGCTCGCTGGGTGTCCAGCTGCCGGTTTGCGCATTCGCGGACGGTGTCAAAAGAGCAATGAGAGTGCCTGTGGCGAGGATAGTTGTGAGAAATCTAGGCACGCGTTTTCCTGCTTGTCATCATGTCATGTCAGCTTGCACCGGCTCCGGTGGTTCTGGCTGGTAGAGTTCCCAACCACGCGGGGTCAGGTGCTCTTGCGGATGGTATCTGACCTTATAGCCCATCTTGTCCGAACCGTTGACCCAATAGCCGAGATAGACATGCGGCAGGCCAAGCGTGCGGGTGCGGGCAACGTGATCGAGAATAAGGAACGTGCCAAGCGACCGTTTTTCATATTCCGGATTGAAGAACGAGTAGACCATGGACAGCCCGTCGCTCATCGTATCCGTCAGCGCGACGGCAATGAGTTCGCCACGTTTGCTGTCGTCTATGCCGGCACCCGGTTCGCGCTTGCGATATTCGATGATGCGGGTGCTGACGTGGGTGTCTTCCACCATCACGGCATAATCCAGCGCCGACATATCCGACATGCCGCCGGACTGGTGGCGCCGGTCCAGATAACGGCGGAAAAGAGAGAACTGCTCGGTGGACGGTTCGGACTGATGAACCGTTGCCACGAGATCGCTGTTGATGCTCATGACGCGGCGCATGGATTTCGTTGGCGTAAAACGGTCGGCCAGAATGCGGACGGAAACGCAGGCGCGGCATGTCTCGCAGGCTGGACGGTAAGCGATGTTCTGCGAACGACGAAAGCCGCCCTGGGTGAGCAGATCGTTCATTTCCGTCGCACGCGGGCCGACAAGATGTGTGAAAACCTTCCGCTCCAGCTGACCGGGCAGGTAGGGACAGGTGGCCGGTGCTGTCAGGTAAAATTGCGGAGAAGGCGTCGCCTGCGTGTTCATCGAACCCTGATCGCTCCCTTCGCCAGTCAAGCCTTTCTACCAGAATGGCAAAAAGACATGAAACGTCAACTGGCTGATGTGGGACGCACGTCGAATTGAAGCCGCCAGAGGCGGCTTTTAAGAATTTTAGGTTGTTCTAACGATAACGGTTCCCAAAAGGAAGTCGTGCAGCAGCCGCGAGCGTTCCGTGAAGAGGCCAGCCAGCAGAATAAACGGCGTCAGAATGGAGTTGATGATCCAGAACAACGCGATGTGCACGGTGGACAGCAGGAAATCGATTCGCTGTCCGTTCGTCCGCGCCATGGCAATGCCTGCGGCGCGCATGCCCGGTGTTGCCTGTGCGGAACTGCCCAGTGTCATGCCGAAATAGAGGATCGCCACGATGAAGAACATGGCCGGGAACAGCACGAACCCGAGACCCAGCGTGAGGACGCCGAGAAAGAAGATGATGACCGCCGCTGGAATGCACAGCAGCAGGACAATCATGTAGTCGATGATGAAAGCAAAGACGCGACGGCTCAGCACGCCGCTATAGGCGCGCCAGTCTTCGGTCGGGACGTATGTCGTGTTCGGGTCGAGGCTCATCGACGGTTTCTCCTGTTCGCAAAATCATATGGTGTTGAAACCGTGCAATGCAATGATCTGCCTGTTCAACCCTTGGCAAGTTTTTTGGCGGCCTCGATCGCGAAGTAGGTCAAAATGCCGTCGCAACCGGCACGTTTGAAGCAGAGCAGCGTTTCCATCATCACCCGTTCGCCATCGATCCAGCCGTTCAGGGCGGCGGCCTTGATCTGCGTATATTCGCCAGACACCTGATAGGCGAAGGTCGGCAGACCGAAGGCCTCCTTCAAGCGCCAACAGATATCGAGATAGGGCAGGCCGGGCTTGACCATCAGCATATCTGCGCCTTCTTCCACATCGAGGGCGGCATCGCGCACGGCTTCCATGCCATTGGCAGGGCTGATGTAATAGCTGTTCTTGTCGCCCTTCAGCAGGCCGCTGGTGCAGATCGCGTCGCGATAGGGGCCGTAATAGCCGGAGGCGAACTTCGTCGCATAGGACATGATGCCGACATTCTGGTGGCCGCTTGCATCCAGTCCGCGACGGATGGCGCCGATACGCCCATCCATCATCTCGGATGGTGAGATGATATCGGAGCCTGCATCCGCCTGCATGATCGCAGCTCTCACGACCTGATCCACCGTCTCGTCATTGATGATCTCATCGCCGCGCAAAATGCCGTCATGCCCGTGGCTGGTGAAAGGGTCCAGAGCGACATCGGTGATGATACCGATGTTCGGCACCGCTTTCTTGAAGGCTGCTGTTGCCTGATTGATGAGATTGTTGGCTTCGAGAACCTGAGAGCCGGTTTCGTCACGCATGTTCAAGTCGATGTTGGGAAAGGTGGTGATAGCGGGAATGCCGAGATCGGCAGCTTCCTTCACGGCTTCGACCGCCTTGTCCACACTCATGCGGTTGACGCCGGGCATGGATGGAATGGGCTCCAGAATATTCGTGCCGGGCACGATGAACACCGGCCAGATGAAATCATCCACCGTCAGTAGGTTTTCACGCACCAGCCGGCGCGTCCAGTCCGCCTTGCGGTTTCTGCGCATACGCCGGTGGCCGGTAATGTGATCTACGAGATGTGTCTTGTCGTTCATTATCAGTCCTTCCGTAGCCGGTAATGTCCGTGCGTATGACGCGCGGCATGGCCGTTTTTAGATGCCGACGCATTCTCTTCCTCATTCCTGTGCTTGTCACAGGAATGAGGACAAAGGGAAATGTCGACGTCTAAAAACGGCCCTTGTCGTGTATTGTGCTGCCCATAACACAATGTATCGCACATGCGAATGCGGCAGATCGTTGCGGATTTTTGACAGGCCGTTTGCCGCAGAGCAATATCCGCTGGTCGCTTCTGCAACAGGTCAGTATCTTGCCGCCATGGAACCTGATTCTCTACCACATCCGAAAATGCCGCTCAGCGAAATTCTCTACCTCATTTTTCTGAGGTTGGTCGCGCTTTCGTGCTTCTGGTTCAGCCTGCAATATTGGGCGATGCTGACGGGCTATTCGCTGAACGGGCAGGCGCGCTTTGATATGCTCAATATGCAATGGCGCGTGGCAGGCACCAGTCTCGCCGTTGTTTTTCCTGTCGCAGCGCTGGGCTTATGGCTTGGCGTATCCTGGGGCGCGGTGATGTGGGTCATCGGCGCGGGTACCCAGATTGCCATGTACCGGGTGTGGCCGGATATTTTCGGACACAACACCGTCGTACCCGTTATGCACGGCATCGTATCAACTGTTTATATACTATTTCAGGTCGCTTTTTGGCTGGATGCCCGCCAAAATGACGAGCGCTCAAGAATTGATTTACCATAAAATTAAAGCTATTGAGGCCCGATTTTTCTCGTTTTTTTGACGTAAGTCATTGAAATATATAGGGGTGATTTGGCCGATTTTGGATTTGATACAAGCTTCATCAAAAGCCGAACATGCAAGTAACGTTTCATTAATCGTGCATTTTAAGTAGAATTTTATGCGCATTGCTTAGATTTGGTCTCAAGGCGGGAAACAAACAAACACCGCCAAACAAAAACAGTGAGGCAGTCATGATCAATAGCAAAGCAAAGCCACAGGCCATCGTTTCCGACGCTCAGGACGAAACCATCCGCTCTCTCTACATGGAATCGCTTCACCTGGTTGAGCGTCTCCACCGCCGCCTTCTCGATGTCATCAAGGACGAGTTCGACCGTCAGGGTCGCGATGATGTCAACGCAGTTCAGGCGCTCCTGCTTTTCAACATCGGCACTTCCGAACTGACCGCCGGCGAACTCCGCTCGCGTGGCTACTACCTCGGCTCCAACGTGTCCTACAACGTCAAGAAGCTGGTAGACCTCGGCTTCATCAACCACCAGCGTTCCCGCATCGACCGCCGCTCGGTTCGCATTAGCCTGACCGAAAAAGGCCAGGACATCGCAGAAACCGTTGCAGGCCTCTATGAGCGCCACATCGGCTCTATCGAAAAAGTCGGCGGCATCGGCACCGGCGAGTTCGCCGAAATGAACAAGATGCTTCAGCGTCTGGACCGTTTCTGGAACGACAGCATCGCTTACCGCCTGTAATCGCTGGCTAAATCATTCTCAAAGCAAAGCCGGATGCGGGGCGCATCCGGCTTGTTGCATTTTTGTGCGGCGTTTCCTTAAAATCACACGCTGACACAGCTTCGTGAGGCACCTTCAGGTGACACGAATTGGCCATATTGGTATGGGACCGCCACAAGCGAAGGAGCCGGCGGTTTCTCCTGTGTTCGCGTCATGCGTCATCCTAAAGTTCGCATCGAGTCAATCCTGCCGGCAGGCGCGTTTATACGTGTTTGTTAACGATGTTGTTTTAGGCATTGTTTAAGATGCCTGATAAATTGGCTGGTAGGTAAAATGACAAAGAAAATCGTCCCTGAAGTTGTTTCACGGCGCGCCATGTTGCGCTCTGCCGTTTCCCTCGGCGCTGTGGCTCTCGCCGCGCCCGCATTCGCTCAGGATGCGTTCAACGATCTGATCGGATCGTCGCGCCGTGGTAACTGGGACGATCAGTTCGATGCAAACTCTTCGCGGGCCGCGGCGGGTGTTGCCTCCAACACGCCGGTTCTCAGCCCGGAATCACCTGCTTTCGTTCAGCAGGCGGTGATGCAGTATCAGCAGATCGTTTCGAACGGTGGTTGGCCCGCCGTTCCTGGAAGCCAGCAGAAGCTTCAGATTGGTGTCAGCGACCCGTCCGTTCAGGCCTTGCGTCAGCGCCTGATGATCTCTGGCGATCTGCCGCGTGAAGCCGGTATTTCCAGCGCATTCGATTCCTATGTCGATGGTGCCTTGAAGCGTTTTCAGGCGCGTCACGGCCTTCCGGCTGACGGCGTCATCGGTGAGTACACGTTGAAGGCACTGAATGTTTCGGCGCAGATTCGCCTGGGGCAGCTTCAGACGAACCTCGTTCGCGTCAATACGATGTCTGGCGATCTCGGTCCGCGCCACGTCATGGTCAATATTCCAGCTGCCTCCATTGAGGCGGTTGAGAACAACCGCGTCGTGCTGCGCAACACGGCCGTTGTGGGCCGCGATAGCCGCCCAACCCACATCATCAATTCCAAGATTTACGAGATCATTCTCAACCCTTACTGGACTGCGCCGCGCTCGATCATCGAAAAGGACATCGTTCCTTTGATGCAGAAGGATCCGACCTATCTGGAGCGCAACAACATCCGCCTTCTCGATGGCAAGGGTCAGGAAGTGTCGCCGACAACCATCGACTGGAATGCGGCGAAGGCTCCGAACCTGATGTTCCGTCAGGACCCGGGCAAGAACAACGCCATGTCTTCGACCAAGATCAACTTCCACAATCCGAACAACGAATACATGCACGATACGCCGCAGCAGGGCCTGTTCAACAAGCTGATGCGTTTCGAATCGTCCGGCTGTGTTCGCGTGCAGAACGTTCGCGATCTGACATCATGGATGCTGCGTGACACGCCCGGCTGGTCGCGACAGGAAATCGAGCGCGTCATCGCCAGCCGCGTCAACACGCCGATCAAGCTGGCGCAGGAAATTCCGGTGTATTTCGTCTACATCACGGCCTGGTCGACACGTGATGGCGTCGTACAGTTCCGCGACGACATCTACAGCAAGGACGGCAACGCCGAACTGGCGCTGAACACCACCAATACCCAGGAGCAGCCATCGGGTTCGATGGACGACGACCTTTTGCCACGTAACTGATCCATCGCTCTAAATGTTGTAAAAGCCGCGTTTCTCGAAGCGCGGCTTTTGTTTTTTGCGGAATGGCAAAGCAAAAAATAGAATTTTTCTGCCTAAGTCGCAGTTTGACGGGCAAATCTCGCAGGCTGTCTTGCTCTTGAAAGGGCAGGGCGTTAAGACGCCATCGCATTACTGTTTCAGGAGCTTTCATCATGACGAATACAGATGCCTTCTTCTCCAGTCCGCTCGCCGACGTCGATCCAGATATCTTTGGCGCGATCGAGAAGGAGCTCGGTCGTCAGCGCCACGAGATCGAACTGATCGCCTCGGAAAACATCGTTTCCCGCGCCGTGCTTGAAGCGCAGGGTTCGATCATGACCAACAAATATGCCGAGGGATATCCGGGCAAGCGCTATTACGGCGGATGCCAGTTCGTGGATATTGCCGAAGAGCTGGCCATCGAGCGTGCCAAGAAGCTGTTCGGCGTCAACTTCGCCAATGTTCAGCCGAACTCGGGTTCGCAGATGAACCAGGCCGTGTTCCTCGCGCTGCTGCAGCCGGGTGATACCTTCATGGGTCTCGACCTGAATTCGGGTGGTCACCTGACGCATGGTTCGCCGGTCAACATGTCCGGTAAATGGTTCAACGTCGTGTCCTACGGCGTTCGCGAAGGCGATAACCTGCTGGATATGGACGAAGTCGAGCGCAAGGCCAAGGAAACCAAGCCGAAGCTCATCATCGCCGGTGGCACTGCCTATTCCCGCATATGGGACTGGAAGCGTTTCCGCGAAATTGCAGATTCGGTCGGCGCGTACCTGATGGTGGATATGGCCCACATTGCTGGCCTTGTGGCCGGTGGTCAGCACCCATCGCCGTTCCCGCATTGCCATGTTGCCACGACAACGACCCACAAGTCGCTGCGCGGCCCACGCGGCGGCGTCATTCTAACGAACGACGAAGATCTGGCAAAGAAGTTCAATTCGGCTGTTTTCCCTGGCTTGCAGGGCGGCCCACTGATGCACATCATCGCCGCCAAAGCGGTTGCCTTTGGTGAAGCATTGAAGCCTGAGTTCAAGGATTATGCGGCACAGATCGTGAAGAACGCCAAGGCATTGGCGGAAACGCTGATTGAAGGCGGTCTTGATGTTGTTTCTGGCGGTACCGACAACCACCTGATGCTGGTCGATCTTCGCAAGAAGAACGCCACCGGCAAGCGGGCGGAAGCAGCGCTCGGTCGCGCCTACATCACGTGCAACAAGAACGGTATTCCGTTCGATCCTGAAAAGCCTTTCGTCACCTCTGGCGTCCGTCTCGGCACACCTGCCGGCACGACACGCGGCTTTAAGGAAGCGGAATTCCGCGAAATCGGCAAGCTCATTGTCGAGACGCTGGATGGCCTCAAGGCCGCCAATTCTGATGAAGGCAATGCCGCTGTCGAGGCTACTGTTCGTGAAAAGGTCGTCACACTGACCGACCGTTTCCCGATGTACCCGTACCTCTAAGGAAGGATCGCAGATGCGCTGCCCTTTTTGCGGCTCGGAAGATACGCAGGTCAAGGACTCGCGTCCGGCGGAGGATAACACCTCCATCCGCCGGCGGCGCATCTGCCCGGATTGCGGCGGTCGCTTCACGACCTATGAGCGCGTGCAGTTGCGCGAGCTGATGGTCATCAAAAAAAGCGGCCGCAAGCTGCCCTTCGATCGCGAAAAGCTGGTGCGGTCTTTCGAGATCGCACTGCGCAAACGCCCGGTGGACCGAGATCGCATCGAGCGTGCCGTCTCAGGCATAGCACGTCGTCTGGAAAGCTCGGGCGAGACGGAAATTCCATCCGAAGAAATCGGCTTGCAGGTGCTGGAAGCGCTGAAGAGCCTCGATGATGTGGCCTTCGTGCGTTACGCCTCTGTCTATCGTGATTTCAGTCACGCCGAAGATTTTGAAAACGTCATTGCCGAGATCAACGCCAAGATCGCCCGCGATACGGAAGCCGGGAAGTAATCATGACGACCCGCGCCGATGATGAACGGTTCATGGCACGGGCAATCGAGGTTTCCCGCCGCCATACAGGCCTCACTGATACCAACCCCTCCGTCGGCTGTGTTCTCGTCAAAGATGGTGAGATCATCGCAGAGGCCGTAACCTCTGTCGGCGGTCGGCCCCACGCGGAGCGGAATGCGCTTGACCTCGCCGGAGAGACGGCGAGGGGCGCAACCGCCTATGTCACCCTCGAACCGTGCTCCCACTTCGGCAAAACCCCGCCTTGCGCCAACGCGCTGGTGGATTTCGGTGTGGCGCGTGTTGTGGTCGCCGTCGATGACCCGGACGAGCGGGTTTCCGGGCGCGGCTACCAGATTTTGCGCGATGCCGGGATTGCGGTCGAGACCGGCTTGCTGCGTGCCGAGGGCGAACGTGTGCTGGCGGGATATCTCACGCGAAAGGTGAGGAGCCGTCCACATGTGATTTTGAAGCTTGCTGTTTCCTCGGATGGGATGATTGGCCGGGTTGGGGAAGGGCAGGTGGCCATCACCGGGCCGGAATCGCGACGGGCAGTGCATGAGTTGCGGGCTCGGTGTGATGCTATTCTGGTTGGGATTGGAACGGCGATTGCGGATGATCCGGAACTGACGGTGCGGATTGCTGGGTTGGAGCATCGCTCGCCGGTGAGGATTGTGCTGGATCGGCGGTTGGAATTGCCGATGGGGTCGAAGCTGGTGCGGACGGCTGGGGATGTGGGTGTTGTGGTGGTGCGGATAGCGTCGAGCCCGGAGCTACCCCCCTCTGCCCTGCCGGGCATCTCCCCCACAGGTGGGGAGATTGGCTGGGCGCTGGCATTGTCGGACGTCTCGTTGTCGGCGTCAAACGCTAAAAATGCGTCTGAGCACATTGCGTCAAAATCAAACGATAAATTGGGGCGATCAGCCAACCGCGAGTCGATCTCCCCACCTGTGGGGGAGATGCCCGGCAGGGCAGAGGGGGGTAGCCACACCCAAAAACGCACACAATTGGAAACATCAGGCGTCGAAGTCCTCGAAACCCCAACCCTCCAATCCCTCCTTACCATTCTCGCCAACCGTGGAATGTCGGAACTTCTGGTCGAAGGTGGCGCTCACGTCGCAAAATCCTTCCTTGAAGCTGGGCTCGTTGACCGTATTCTGCTGTTTGAAAGCCCGGTGATTGTCGGCGCAGGCGGTCTTGAAAGCCCGCTCACACGTGCCGATATCTCCCAGGAATTTACATTTGTCGGCGAGACCGCTTACGGGCCGGATCGTTGTTTTGAATTTGAAAGGCCGCTTTGATGTTTACCGGAATTGTTACCGACGTTGGAACCGTGTCCGAGCTTGAGGCCTTGCCGGAAGGCGTGCGGTTGCGCGTGGCGACCACCTATGATCCCAAGACCATCGATATCGGCGCATCGATTTCCCATGGCGGCGTATGTCTGACGGTGACGAAGCTTCCCGAACAGGGCAGCAACGAGCGCTGGTTCGAGGTCGAGGCCTGGGAAGAGGCGCTTCGCCTGACCACCATTGCAAGCTGGACCAAGGATACTCGCGTCAATCTGGAGCGCGCGCTGAAAATTGGCGACGAACTCGGCGGCCATATCGTGTCCGGCCACGTGGATGACAAGGCCGAAATCCTGTCGGTGGAATCCGAAGGCGAGGCGGTTCGCATCCGCCTTCGTGCGCCGGAGCATCTGGCGAAGTTCGTGGCACCCAAGGGTTCCATCGCGCTGGATGGTACCTCGCTGACCGTCAATGCCGTCAACGGCACGGATTTCGACGTCCTGCTCATCCGCCACACGCTGTCCGTCACCACTTGGGGCGATCGTCAGCCGGGCGATTTCGTGAATTTCGAAGTCGATACCATGGCGCGCTATGCCGCTAGGCTGGCGGAGTTTCCGTCCGGGAAAGAATGACGATGTCGCCGTTGTAGTCCGTGCGAGCAAGTTCGGCAAAGCCGAGTTTGCCGGCCAGCTTCAGCGAAGGACCGTTTTCTGGGTGGATGATGGACGTCATACGCATGTCCGGGAAATTGACCTTCGCCCATTGGATGAGCGCGCTGACGGCCTCAAAAGCGTAGCCCTTGCCATGGAACTCCGGAAAGAACACCCATCCGGTTTCCAATGTCCCTTCCACGGAGGGGGTGATCTCACGACGTGCCTCATGAAAGCCGGCTTCCCCAATAAACCGGCCAGTCTCTTTGTCTTCAATTGCCATGAAACCAAATCCGAGATGGTGCCAGTGTCCGGCGGATCGCAGCAATTTGCTCCAGCTTTGCTCGCGGGTCTGAGGTATCCCGCCTATGTAGCGCACGACGCCTGGGTCGGCCCATAGCGTTGCATAGTCGGCGAAATCATTGACGTGATGTGATCTGAGAATAAGACGAGGGGTTTCGATGATGGGGATGCTGTGCAAGCTACGCTCCTGCGGTTATCGCGCAAAAATAAACATATTTTTCTTGCGATCAAACTGCGAAATTTTACGATAGTGTTCGGGACATCGGAGCTGCCATGCGTGAAAAATGCTTGCTAAAGCACGCAAGCCATGGTTTGACCGCGCCAAAAGCCGGGATGATCCGGCGCAGATTTTCAGGAAATCCCCATGTCCAAACCTCACCTTCTCATCGTGGAAGCACGATTTTATGACGATATGGCTGATGCTCTTCTCGATGGCGCAAAGTTTGCGCTTGATGAAGCTGGCGCGACCTATGACATCATCACTGTTCCGGGCGCGCTGGAAATTCCGCCTGCCATCGCCATGGCGCTGGATGGTGCGGATGATGAAGGCACTGAATATGATGGCTTCGTTGCACTCGGCATGGTTATCCGTGGCGAGACCTACCATTTCGATATCGTTTCCAACGAATCCTCGCGCGCACTGATGGATCTTGCCGTCAGCGAATCGCTGGCCATCGGCAATGGTATCATGACCGTCGAGAACGAAGATCAGGCCTGGGCGCGTGTTCGCCGTTCCGATAAGGACAAGGGCGGTTTTGCGGCCCGTGCGGCACTGACCATGATCGAACTGAAAAAGAAACTGGGTGGCTGAGAGCATGAGCAATACTGAGAACGGCTCCGAGCCTCGCCCACCGTCTACAAAGCCGGTCAACCAGCGCGGCGCTGCTCGCCTTGCTGCGGTTCAGGCGCTTTACCAGATGGATGTCGGCGGCACCGGTGTGATGGAAGTCGTCGCCGAATATGAGGCACATCGCCTTGGCCAGGAAGTGGATGGCGAGACCTATCTGAAGGCTGATCCGTCCTGGTTCCGCTCCATCGTTTCTGGCGTCGTGCGTGACCAGACCAAGATCGACCCGCTGGTGCGCTCGGCCCTTCAGGAAGACTGGCCGCTGTCGCGTCTGGACACCACCGTTCGGGCAATCCTGCGTGCTGGCACCTTCGAAATCCTGGAGCGGAAAGACGTTCCGGTCGCCGTTATCGTGACGGAATATGTCGAAATCGCCCGTGCGTTTTTCGAACATGACGAGCCGAAGCTCGTCAATGCAGTGTTGGACCGCATTGCCAAGCAGGTGCGCGGCGAGGCAAAGCGCTAAGAAACATTCGAGGAAGACATCAGCGCCGTTTCTGTTCCGGGACTTGAAGACCAACGGAACGAAGCAAAGCGCAATGTCTTCCTGCTTGGCGTGGCGTAGGCCATTATGGGTTCCGCTGCACTCCGTCGACGGGCTGGCCGGTTATCGGCTTCTCGGTGCGGATAAATCGCTGGCTACAGCACCGCCTGCTGACTTCTCACCAAACCATGTCCTTGATTTTTGCAGGCGGCGTGATTTCCGCAACGGGTGATATCCGTAAAGGATTTGCTGGCACCCGTTGCCTTCGTCGGCACGTGCTTTTTGCCTCCGCTTTCCTTTTGTCGAAACAGAAGGCCGTTCAAAAACCGGTCTGAATCAGAGCGATAAGCCATTCGTTGCGAATCTTCGGACTTGACGCGGCGGGTTTCACCAACGCAATCTCCGCACGCAGACCATTTTTCCTTGGGAGGGGAACAAATGGTCCACCTTGGCGTCAGGGCTCTACACCCTGCGCCCCGCATGGTTTCGCCCGCCGGGGAGGGAGTGAGAACCCGGCACACAGGAGGTAAGTGCGAATGACCGTCATTGCATTGGTAATTTTATGCGGTGTCTTGTCCGTGATATACGCGGTCTGGGCAACGAAAAGCGTTCTCGATGCCGATCAAGGCAGTGAACGCATGCAGGAAATAGCAGGCTATATCAGGGAGGGCGCGCAGGCGTATCTCGCCCGTCAATATCTTACCATCGCAATCGTCGGTATCATCGTCGCAGTCGCGGTCTGGTTCTTTCTCTCGTCGGAAGCAGCTATCGGGTTCATCATCGGCGCGGTTTTGTCCGGTGCCGCCGGTTTTGTCGGCATGCATGTCTCGGTGCGGGCCAATCTGCGCACGGCGCAGGCCGCATCCCACAGTCTGGCTGCGGGTCTCGACATCGCTTTCAAGTCCGGTGCCATTACCGGCATGCTGGTGGCGGGTCTCGCGCTTTTGGGCGTGTCCATCTATTACCTCGTGCTGACGGCAGGCCTTGGCCATCCGGTCGGGTCTCGCGCGGTCATCGATGCGCTGGTGTCCCTCGGCTTCGGTGCCTCGCTGATCTCGATCTTCGCCCGTCTTGGCGGCGGTATCTTCACCAAGGGGGCCGATGTCGGCGGTGATCTCGTCGGCAAGGTGGAAGCGGGTATTCCCGAAGACGACCCACGCAACCCCGCCACCATTGCCGACAATGTCGGCGATAATGTCGGCGATTGCGCAGGCATGGCAGCGGACCTGTTCGAAACCTATGCCGTCTCCGTTGTGGCAACGATGGTTCTCGCGGCAATCTTCTTTGCCGGTGCGCCGATCCTTGAAAGCGTCATGCTCTATCCGCTGGCAATTTGCGGCGTGTGCATCCTGACCTCGATTGCCGGAACCTTCTTCGTCAAGCTTGGTACCAACAACTCGATCATGGGCGCGCTCTATAAGGGCCTGATCGCCACCGGCGTGCTTTCCATTGCCGGTCTGGCGGCGGCAACATCGCTCACCATCGGCTGGGGCTCCATCGGCACCGTCGCTGGTATGGATATCACCGGTACCAACCTGTTTCTGTGTGGCATCGTCGGCCTGGTCGTCACTGCCTTTATCGTCGTGATTACGGAATATTACACCGGCACCAACAAGCGTCCGGTCAATTCCATCGCGCAGGCTTCCGTCACTGGCCACGGCACCAACGTCATTCAGGGCCTTGCCGTGTCGCTGGAATCGACGGCACTTCCAGCCATCGTCATCGTTGGTGGCATCATCTCGACCTATCAGCTCGCGGGCCTGTTCGGCACTGGCATTGCGGTCACCGCCATGATCGGTATTGCGGGCATGATCGTTGCCCTAGATGCGTTCGGCCCCGTCACCGATAATGCCGGCGGGATTGCGGAAATGGCGGGTCTTGATCCAGACGTTCGCAAGGCAACGGATGCGCTGGATGCTGTCGGAAACACCACCAAGGCCGTAACCAAGGGTTATGCCATCGGTTCGGCAGGCCTTGGCGCACTGGTGTTGTTTGCCGCCTATTCCAACGACCTCTCCTATTTCGCGGCCAATGGCGATCTCTATCCTTACTTCAAGGGTATCGGCGAAATCTCCTTCAGCCTCTCCAACCCCTACGTGGTTGCCGGATTGCTATTCGGCGGCATGATTCCCTACCTCTTCGGTGGCATCGCCATGACGGCGGTTGGCAAGGCCGCAGGGTCCATCGTGGAAGAGGTGCGTCGTCAGTTCCGCGAAAAGCCCGGCATCATGCAGGGTACGGAAAAGCCGGATTACGGCAGGGCCGTGGATATTTTGACCAAAGCGGCCATTCGGGAAATGGTCATTCCCTCGCTGCTGCCTGTTCTGGCCCCCATCGTCGTGTACTTTGGGGTATTGCTGATGTCCGGCTCCAAGGCATCAGCCTTCGCCGCGCTCGGTGCGTCTCTGCTCGGCGTCATCATCAACGGTCTCTTCGTTGCCATCTCCATGACATCTGGTGGTGGCGCATGGGACAATGCCAAGAAGAGCTTCGAGGATGGCTTCATCGACAAGGATGGCGTCACGCATCTCAAGGGTTCAGAAGCACACAAGGCATCGGTGACCGGTGATACGGTGGGTGATCCCTACAAGGATACGGCTGGTCCCGCGGTCAATCCGGCGATCAAGATCACCAATATCGTGGCATTGCTGCTGTTGGCTGTTCTGGCCCATTAAAACCTGAAACAGAAAAGCCCGCGAGATGACCATCTCGCGGGCTTTTTGCATTGTCTCGTCTTGGGATCAGAAGCCGCTGCCGTTGTTGCCGCTCTGGCCCAGAATGCTCTTGGCAATACCGGCACCCGCCGTGCCGCCGGACAGCAACTGCTGCAGGAAGGTAAGGTCCTTGCCGCCTGTCGGTGTGGTGCGCGAAATAGTGTCGAACACCTTGCCGTCTTGCAGCGTGTAGTTTGCCTTTTGCGAAACGACGCCGTTCTTGTCGAAATAGATCGCCAGAATGTTCTGCTCGACCAGCTGCGGCTTCATGAAGGCCGCTCTGCGCACGCGCTTCTGGGAGATGTAATAGAACACCTCATTGCCGAATGTCGCGGTGGTGGAAGGCGTGCCCATGGTCAGCAAAACCTGTTCGCGGCTGGAACCGACCGGGATCAACTGGAGGGACTGTTCGTCGGCAACGTAGCCATTGTGGAAAACATCGGTGGTGCTGGAGCAGGCCGACAAGAGGCTGGATGCGATGACGATCGCAACGGCGGTCTTGCTCAGAAACGTGGTCTGCTTTCCTGATTTCTGCTTGCTCACCTGCGTTTCCCCGACTGCGATCATGAATGGCACCTTCCGGCATTGCGTGTTGTAGCGCTTGTGTACACACGATTATGTCAATCCGGGGACAGGAATTCCCCGTTTCATCAAGCAATGCAACAGGTTTTCGAAAATTGCGTCTCTTGCGACGCTTCTCTACGACTGTTTCAGCCAGACGATGAACGTGACCTCAACGGCATTGCAATTCTTGGATGCTTCGGTAAACCAGCTTTCGCAATCATGCAACAAGCGCGACGGGCGAGACGCCATTTCGCCGATCAATATTCGGGAATTTCGATGGTGTTCGGTCTTTTCAAAAAGAAAAACAACAATCGTCCCATTGTTGACAGGCAATATCATACGCTGACCACTGCCGCGCGCCACCCGGATTTCTATCTGCACCTTGGTGTGCCAGATACAGTCATGGGCCGTTTCGAGATGCTTGCAATCATCATGATTCTCTACTTCCGGCGCACCAAATCCTCCGCCACCAGCGGGCAGGAGATTGCGCAGGAGATCGTGGATGCGTTTTTTCAGGACCTCGATCACTCCATGCGCGAGCTTGGCATTGGTGACCAGGGCGTGCCCAAGCGGATGAAGAAATTCGCTGGCATGTTCTATGGACGGCTTGAATCCTACGCTGCGGCGCTGGACGCTTCGGATGCGCAGGCACTTGCGGCAGCCCTTGCACGCAATATATACCCGCAGGCAGAAGCGTCCGCGCCTGATATGCGCGGACTTGCCAATTGGATGATGGCGGCCGCCCATGCCTTGTCTGCGCAGTCGGAAGACCTTGTCGCGACAGGAAATGTCACGTTGCCCGTCCCCGAGTTATGAGGTTTCAATGAGTTCGCAACATCCGGCCAACGACGACGTACCTTTTTCCTATCCTGTGAAGGTAGGTCATATTTCCGCCAATCCCGTCAGGATTGGTCTCACCGCCAGCCCGGAAGAACTGATTGGGCTGGCAAAACTGTGGGATGTCGTGTCCGTGGAGTCTCTGAAAAGCGAATTGCAGGTGACGCGCTGGAAAAGAGATGGATTGAAAATTACCGGTGATGTGCGTGTTGCTCTGACCCAGGCTTGTGTTGTCACACTGGAGCCGGTTTCGAGTGTTATCGATGAAAAGATTGATCAGATTTTCGTACCAGAGGGTTCCAAACTGGCGCGCATGATGCCGGACGAAAAAGGCGAAATCGTTCTGGACCCGGATGGTCCTGATATGCCCGACCAGTTCAGTGGTGATACGATCGATGTCGGTGTCGTTGTCGCGGAGTTCGCAGCGCTTGCCATCGAACCTTATCCGCGCAAGCCCGA
The DNA here is from genome assembly GCF_002915175.1 of Agrobacterium rosae. Lineage (GTDB taxonomy): Bacteria > Pseudomonadota > Alphaproteobacteria > Rhizobiales > Rhizobiaceae > Agrobacterium > Agrobacterium rosae. The sequence continues at coordinate 204,847 of NZ_NXEJ01000004.1, forward strand.
TGTGGATTTTGCAGGGTATGGCGAAGAGAAGCTTGTGGAAGAAAAAAAGCCGTCGCCTTTTGCGGCGTTGAAGGACTGGAAAAAAGACTGAATCCGGTTAGCACCAATAATTCGGTTGTAAGAGAGCGCGGAAACGGTATTTTCGCGCAAAATTCCACCGCACGGCGGTTAGAAGGATCAGGGACGCGTGATCAGAATTGCAATTGACGTCATGGGCGGAGATTTTGGCCCTGATGTTGCCATACCCGGCGCTGCCAAGGCGCTGGAGCGGCATAACGATGTGGTTTTCCTGCTTTATGGGCAGAAGGCCAGATGTGAGCCCATTCTGGCGCAATTTCCGAAACTTCGGGAAAAGGCACAATTTTTCGACTGCGAAGTATCCGTTGCGATGGATGAGAAGCCAAGCCAGGCGCTGCGCCGTGGCCGCTATATCTCCAGCATGTGGCGCGCGCTTGAGGCCGTAAAGGTTGGCGAAGCGGATGTTGCGGTTTCCGCAGGTAACACCGGCGCGCTGATGGCCATGGCAAAATTCTGCCTGCGCACCATGGCACGTGTCGAGCGGCCTGCCATTGCCGGTATCTGGCCGACGACAAAGGGCGAAAGCATCGTTCTCGATGTGGGTGCCACGATCGGTGCCGATTCCCAGCAACTCCTCGACTTCGCCATCATGGGCGGGGCCATGGCCCGTGCGTTGTTCGATATCGACCGCCCGACGGTTGGCCTTCTCAACGTCGGCACCGAAGAGGTGAAGGGACAGGAAGAGGTTCGCGAAGCCGGTCGTCTGATCCGTGAAGCAGGTCTTGGCACCATCGACTACCGCGGTTTCGTTGAGGGCAACGATATCGGCAAGGGTACGGTTGATGTCGTGGTGACCGAAGGCTTTACCGGCAACATTGCGTTGAAGACGGCGGAAGGCACAGCCCGGCAGATCAATACGCTGCTGCGTGAAGCGATTTCCCGCAGCTTTATTGCCAAAATCGGCTATATTCTCGCGAAAAGCGCATTCGATGTGCTGCGTGAGAAGATGGACCCCCGCAAGGTCAATGGTGGCGTGTTTCTGGGTCTGAACGGCATCGTCATCAAAAGCCACGGCAGCACGGATGCCATGGGCTTCGCGTCCGCAGTCGATGTTGGCTATGACATGGCGCATAATGGCCTAACAGCCAAAATAGAAAATGATTTGAAAGCTTACCACGCAAGACGTCTTCCGCCTCCGGCACCTGAAGCGCTCGTGGTTGATGAGGAATAGAAGATGATCCGCTCAATTATACGGGGTTACGGTGCAGCGCTGCCAAAGCGCGTCATGACGAACCAGGACATTGAAGCGATCGTAGAGACCACCGATGAGTGGATCGTGCAGCGCACCGGCATCAAGCAGCGCTACATCGCGGGTGAGGGGGAGACGACCTCTTCGCTTGGCGAGTTGGCAGCGCGCGCGGCTCTTGAAAATGCTGGTATCAAGCCTGACGAAATCGACCTCATCATCGTGGCGACATCAACGCCTGATAATACCTTTCCTGCAACGGCGGTGAATATCCAGAACCGTCTTGGCATCACCGGCGGCTTCGCATTCGACGTTCAGGCTGTCTGTTCAGGCTTCGTCTATGCCATGGCAACCGCCGACCTTTACATTCGTGGCGGCATGGCCAAGCGGGTACTGGTCATTGGCGCGGAAACATTCTCGCGCATTCTCGACTGGACCGATCGCACGACCTGCGTTTTGTTCGGTGACGGTGCCGGTGCTGTTGTTCTCGAGGCGGGCGAGGGCGAAGGCAAGACCTCCGATCGCGGCATTCTGACATCCAATCTGCGTTCCGATGGTTCGCACAAGGATAAGCTTTACGTGGACGGTGGCCCATCAACGACAGGCACCGTCGGTCATCTGCGCATGGAAGGCCGTGAGGTTTTCAAGCACGCCGTTGGCATGATTACCGACGTTATCGAGGCTGCATTCGAGGCGACCGGTACGACCGCTGACGACCTGGACTGGCTGGTGCCGCACCAGGCAAACCGTCGTATTATCGATGGTTCCGCGAAAAAACTCGGCATTCCGAGCGAAAAGGTTGTGATCACGGTGGATCAGCATGGCAACACGTCTGCCGCTTCCATTCCGCTTGCACTGGCTGTTGCCGCTGCTGATGGCCGCATCAAAAAGGGCGATCTGGTGATGCTGGAAGCCATGGGTGGCGGTTTCGCATGGGGTGCTGTTCTGCTGCGCTGGTAAAATTTGCTTTATGATGCCCGGTAAGCCATTGCCACTATTAATGGAAATCCCTAAACGATTCTGGAAACTTTGCTTGACCGGTTGAGGCAAGGGCAATAATCTCTGCCCGGTTCAGCAGAATAAAAGAGAGCGGTGCGGGGAAATATGGCCGGGAAAACAGTGACACGTGCGGATCTAGCCGAGTCTGTGTTTCGAAAAGTGGGGTTGTCCCGGACTGAATCCGCCGAACTGGTTGAAACCGTCATCGACGAGATTTGTAACGCGATCACTCGCGGAGAGGTGGTCAAGCTCTCCTCCTTCGCGACCTTTCAGATCCGTGAAAAGAATGAGCGTATCGGTCGCAATCCCAAGACCGGTGAAGAGGTGCCTATTTCTCCCCGCCGCGTCATGACCTTCAAGGCATCCAACGTTTTGAAGCAGCGCATTCTCAAAGCCCATTCGGCGCGCAAGGCGAAACAGAAAAGCCAGAAAGCCGGCTCCTGAGCCGCATTCTTTTGAGCAGTTGAAGTGATTTTTACACGCTGCGATTCCTTTCTTCCTGTGAAGATAGTTGAATTTCAACCGCCAAGCTGTTGAAACAAAGGCGATTCGCATCATACCTTGTTGCGTGTTTTGGATTCTGCCTTTGGTCTGAATGGGAGTTGAACTTTGGATAAGAGCCCCGACGCCTTTCGAACGATCAGCGAAGTGGCGGATGATCTGGACCTCCCGCAACACGTTCTGCGTTTCTGGGAAACACGCTTTCCGCAGATTAAACCGATGAAGCGCGGCGGTGGCCGTCGCTATTATCGCCCTGACGATGTCGATCTTTTGAAGGGTATTCGTCACCTTTTGTATGATCACGGTTATACGATCAAGGGCGTGCAAAAGCTGCTCAAAACCAATGGCAACCGCTTCGTCTCCGCCATCGCTTCAGGCGATATGGCGACAATGGAAGCCATCATGGCCGCCAGCGGTGAGAAGGACACACCGGAGCCACGCGTTGCCGCTTCAGAGGAAGATGAAGTCGTCGGACGCCCCAAGGCCCGGCCTAGCGGTCGTTTCTTCGGCTTTGGCGGGAATGGTTCAGACGACACGCCGGAGATATCCCTCGGTAAATCCAGCATCAACAAGGATGACCGTGCCCTTCTGCAGGAAGCCCTGTTCGACCTTCTGGAATGCAAGCGGCTGCTGGACCAGGTCCGCTGACAATCATAAAGTTTGGGGATAACCCAAATTTTTAAGCGGCATTTATGTCAAATGCCAACCTTTCGGAAACTCCTTGGGCCGATAATGCGGCCCGGACAAGGAGTTATCCCGTGAGCAAGAGAAAACCTTCAAGTCGTCGTCGCAGCTCCGCCAAGTCTGGCGGTTCAGGTCTGTGGTCGTGGCTGTTGCTGTTCGGCGTCGCCGTCGGCGGCATACAGGTCTATGAGCATCGCGACAGCCTGATGCCGAAATTGAAAGACACGGTTGCCGCCGTATCGAAGCCCGCCGCGCCGCAACCAAGGTTGCGGGAGGTTGCCGCGGAAAGGCCGAAACCATCCGCCACACAAACCGTAGCACTTCCGGCAAGTGGTGCCCCCGTGCCGCCCCGCGCCATCGCGATGCCCAACGGTGCAGCAACGATGTCTACGCAGGCATCAACCAATGCGCTGCCATCATCCCGCCCGCCGGTGGAGAACGTATCGCTGGGTGCAAAGCCCGGGACGTTCGCTTTCTGCGGTCGATCCGGTCTCAACAATTGCGTCGCCGATGGCAACACATTCTGGCTCAAAGGCGAGAAAATGAAACTCGCCGGTATCGCCGTTCCGCAAACGGATCAGGCCCGATGCCTGGAAGAGCGCCAGAAGGGCTTTGCCGCAAAGGTTCGCCTGCGCGATATGCTGAACGGCGGCAATTTCCAGGTCGCCTCCATGGGAGGTGCCTCGACACTATCGAGATCCGGCGTCTCTTTCGCAGACCAGTTGGTGCGCGAAGGTCTGGCGCTGCCAGCGGGCAGGGGAAATCAATCCTGGTGCGGGTAATTTCGACTTCGCACCACACCTGCCCGTTGACCACAGCCGCTTGCGCTGTGTAGATAAAAACGGCAAGCGGACGTGGCGGAATCGGTATACGCAGCAGACTTAAAATCTGCCGACCTCTGGTCTTGCGGGTTCAAGTCCCGCCGTCCGCACCAATGAACCCACCCCTGCCTGGCAATGGGTTTGCGCACATTTCCCTTTTTCGTCCAATTGTTCTCAATATGGGAATTGTGCTTGTTCCCGTATTGGGAATATGCTATCAAGGGACCTATGCAGATTATTGCCAAGTCGACGTTAAAGCAGTTCTGGGAGCGCCACGCGCAAGCCGAAACGCCTTTGAAAACGTAGTATTCAATCGTCAGCAGAGCTGAGTGGACCGGACCTTCGGATGTGAAGGCGATGTTCGGTTCGACTGTAGACTTTGTTTCGGATAATCGCATTATTTTCGATATTTCAGGCAATAAATATCGTCTGATTGTTCATGTTGCTTATTCCTACAAGCGTATCCTGATCAAGTTCGTGGGCAGCCATAAGGAATATGATCAGATTAACCCGGAGACAGTGTAATGGATGACATTCGGGCCATCAGAAACGATGATGATCTCGCATGGGCTATCGCGACGGTCGCCCCTTATTTTGATAACCCACCAGACTTCGGAACGCCCGAAGCGGACCGGTTTGATATCCTCTCCACTCTTATTGAAGCCTATGAGGATAAGCATCACGCTATCGACACGCCAGAGCCCGTAGAGCTTATCAAAGCTCATATGGAAATGACCGGGCGTACCCAAGGTGATCTGGCAATGCTTCTCGGCTCAAGACCACGCGCATCAGAAGTTTTGAATAAAAAGCGCGCGCTCACCGTGGAAATGGTTCACAAGCTCCATAAAGAATGGGGAATTCCTGCTGATTGCCTTGTCCAGCCATACCATCTTGCGGTTCAGCAACGGCGATACGCTTAGGAAGCGACCTCTTACCCCTTCCAAAACAACGGCATTAACAGCACCAGCACCGTCAATATCTCCAAACGGCCAAGCAGCATCATCAAGGACAGCAGGTAAAGAGCCGGGTCGCTGATGGTGGAGAAGTTGCCAGCGGGGCCGATGATTGGGCCGACGCCGGGGCCGACATTGGCGAGCGATGTGGCGACGGCGGAGGTTGCGGTCAGGAAGTCGTAGCCCATTGCGCTCATGATCAAGCTGCCGCCGATCCACAGGGCGATGAAGCAGCTCAGGAAGAGGAAGACGTTGCGGATGGTTTCGGCGTCCACGACTTGGGCACCATAACGTACGGAATATACTGCGTCCGGGTAGAGCAGTTTTTTCAGACCGGTTTTCACGACATTATAGACGATGACGAAGCGGTAGGCCTTGATGCCGCCGGCTGTCGAGCCGGAACAGCCGCCCATGAAGGTGGCGAAGAAGGCGACGACCACGACGAAGGGCCCCCACAGCGTATAATCGTCGCTGGCAAAGCCGCCGGTGGAAAGGATCGAGGTCATGTTGAAGAAGGAATGGCTGAGCGCAATGTAAAGCGGGACGTCATTGGTCAGGTGATGGTAGATGCCGACGGCCAGCGAGATGGCGCAGAGATAGCCGATGAAAACCCTAATTTGCGGATCGTGGATAATATCCATGCGTCCGCGGACCGCCAGCAGGATCATGACGGAAAAGGGCAGGCTTCCGAGGATGAGAAAAAAAGTAGCGATCCACAGCAGCGCAACATTGTCGCCGAAAAAGGCGAAGGACGCATCATGAGTGGAGAACCCGCCGGTAGCCACAGTGGACATGGCGTGGTTCAGCGCATCGAAATGCGTCATGCCTGCGAAATCGAATGCGATGGTGCAGGCCAGTGTCATCACCACATAGATGCCGACGAAGGCCTTGGTGAAGCTGGCTAGCCGCGCGAAAGGCCTGTCGTTGGCTGTATCTGAGGATTCCATGCGAAAGAACGTCATGCCGCCGACGCGCAGCAGCGGCAGGATGAAAAGGCCGAGCGCGACGATACCGATGCCGCCCAGCCAGCACAGCAACGAGCGCCAGATGAGGATGCCCTGCGGGGCCTTGTCCAGACCATAGATGGCGGTGGAGCCGGTGGTGGTGATAGCGGAAACGGATTCGAACATGGCCTGTCCGAAGGTCAGGTTGAGTTCGGACAGATAGAGCGGAACGGCACCGATAAGCGAGAACACCAACCACAGAACGTTGACCAGCAGAAAGCCGAAACGTTTGTTAAAGGTGGGCATGGGCGCGCGTGTGGCGAGCGCGCAGGCCAGCGCCAGTCCGCCGCACATGAAGCCGGATGTGGCAAAGATTGCCCAGTCATTGTTGCCGTAATAGAGATCGGCCATGGCGGGTATGAACATCGCCGTTGCCATGTAGAGCCCGAAGACCGAGGCGATATAGAGGACTGCGCGCAGAAGGTTGCTGTTCAATAAATGGAACCTTGATCGAGTGAAGCGTACCGAAGTTGCGCAAAGAGTCTTTGTGTCAGGCCTTTTCCTATGGCATAGCGGGTGCCATCTTGAAATTCAATGGATTGAAAATCGTGGATAAATTGCTTGTAGAGGCCGCACGGCGGGAAGTTCGGGAATTGTTTCCCGAAACGCCGTTGCAGTTAAATGAACATCTCAGCCGTCGGTATGGAGCCGAGATTTGGCTGAAGCGTGAAGACCTCACGCCCGTTCGTTCCTACAAGATTAGAGGCGCGTTCAATTTTCTGCGCAAGGCGGTCTCGACAGCCGGTAAGGACAAGATTTTCGTCTGCGCATCCGCTGGCAATCATGCGCAGGGCTTTGCCTTCGCCTGCCGCCACTTCGGCGTGCACGGCGTGGTCTTCATGCCGGTGACGACACCGCAGCAGAAGATCGACAAGACCCGTATCTTTGGCGGCGAGTTCATCAAGATCAAGCTGATCGGCGATATTTTCGACCAGTGCTATGCCGCAGCGCGCGCTTACGTGGAAGAAACCGACGCCTATATGGTGCCGCCCTTCGACCATAAGGACATCATCGAGGGACAGGCGACCGTTGCCGCCGAGATCGTAGACCAGTTGCCGGATGACAAAGCGCCGGATTTGCTCGTCATGCCGGTTGGCGGTGGTGGTCTTTCAGCTGGCTTGACGGGCTTTTTTGCGGACAAGGTTGCGAGCAGCAACTTCATTTTCTGCGAGCCCGTTGGCGCGCCAAGCCTGAAGACAAGCCTTGCAGAGGGCAGGGCTGTCACGCTGGCAAAGGTCGATAATTTTGTCGATGGTGCCGCCGTGGCGCGCATCGGCGATCTGAACTTCGAGGCGCTGAAGCATTTTCCGCCGGAGCAGGTCGAACTGATCGCCGAAAACGCTATCTGCGTGACCATCATCGATATGCTCAATCTCGAAGGCGTGGTGCTGGAACCCGCCGGTGCGCTATCGATTGCGGCGCTCGAAAAGCTGGGTCGTGAAAGGCTTGAGGGCAAGCGTGTCGTTTGCGTCGTCTCCGGCGGCAATTTCGACTTCGACCGGTTGCCGGATGTAAAAGAGCGCGCCATGCGTTACGCGGGCGTGAAGAAATACTTTATTCTGCGCTTGCCGCAGCGCCCCGGCGCATTGCGCGATTTCCTCAATCTTTTGGGACCCGATGATGATGTTGCGCGTTTCGAATATCTGAAGAAGTCGGCACGCAACTTCGGCTCCATCCTTATTGGTATCGAAACGACGGAACCTGAGAATTTCAACGGCCTGTTCGAACGTTTCGAGGCGGCTGGCCTGGGTTATGAGGACATAACCGAAAACGAAATTCTCGCCAATCTGATCATCTGATTTCGGACAAGACAACAGGAAGGTAAAACAATGGCCTCATTCTTCTCGAAACTCTTTTCCGGCTTCGGCTCCGCATCGGATGATGCCCCGAAGAAGGCCGAAACATCGGAAGCGCATCCCTACAAGGATTGCGTGATTTACGCGACGCCGCTGAAAGAGGGCAGCCAGTACCGTCTGGCCGGTCGCATCGAGAAAAAGGTGGGCGAGGAAACGCTTGCGCATGAATTTGTGCGCGCGGATGTTTTCACCAGCCTTGATGATGCGGTGGAATGCACGGTCCGCAAGGCCAAGCTGATCATCGACCAGAGCGGCGCTTCGCTGTTCACCGACAAAAAATAACGGCCGCGATTTGATCGCAGCCGTTACGGTAATTCTGACAAGCGGCGTGGTGACACGCCGCTTTTTTGTTGGGATCAGGCAGCCTTGGCCAGTTCTTCAACCTTGGCGGTGGCCGATGCGATTGCCTTTTCGGCAGCTTCAGGACCGAATGCGAGGCCTTCAACACGGATGACTTCAATATCCGTAAGGCCGATGAAGCCAAGAACCGTCTTGAGATATGGAATGGCGTGGTCCATGGCCGCTGCTGGGCCTTCGGAATAAACGCCAGCCGAAGACAGAACGATGTAGACCTTCTTGCCAGTTGCGAGGCCGACCGGGCCGGATTCGGTGTATTTGAAGGTCAGGCCTGCGCGAGCAATGTTATCGATCCAGGACTTCAGGCCCGAATAGATGTTGAAGTTGATCATGCCCGTGCCGATGACGATCGTGTCGGCTTCCAGCAATTCGGCAACGCGCTTGTCGGAATAGTCTGCGGCTGCGGCTTCCTGTGCGTCGCGCTGATCGGCGGACTTGCGGATGGCGGATGTTGTGACCTGATCCAGATGCGGGATTGGGTTCTGGCCGAGATCGAGATGCGTGATCGTGCCGTTCGTCTGTGCCTGAAGCTTGGCAGCGAGATCGCCAGCGAATTTGTTGGACAGGGATTCTTCAGCGCGTGGGCTCGATGTAAGGAGGAGAATCTTCGACATTTGAAATATCCTTGTTTCAATTTTAGGCGTTCAAGCGGGCAGAGTGGCCCGATGGTTGCCGCTTATATCATTCAATGTTGTCATCTAGAAAACTGTGATAATCTGGAAGTGACCTATCGATGAAGTGGATGGACCATGGAAGCTAATCCCACGCTGGACCAATTGCAGGTGTTTTTGAGCGTTGCTGAAACCGGCAGTTTCTCTGCTGCCTCAAGGGCTTTGAACCGGGCGCAATCGGTTGTCAGCTATACGATTGCCAACCTCGAAGCGCAGCTGGAAGTGACGTTGTTCGAGCGAAACGGCGTTCGCCAGCCCAAGCTGACAGCGGATGGTGCAGCCATGCTGGAACATGCGCGGCGCATCGTTGCCGGACTTCAGGATATGCGCGCCCGGGCGAAAGGGTTGAAGCAGGGGCTGGAGGCGGAGGTCAATCTCGCCATCAGCACCATGGTACCTGCCGAGGCGGTGGTTGCCGTACTGCGCGATTTCCGGGTCCATTTTCCCACCGTTTCTCTTAACCTGAATGTTGGGGAACTCGGCATGGTCATGGATATGGTGCTGAACCGCAAGGCGGGCATCGGCATTGGTGGCGCCATATTCCACCAGGATGATGGCCTTGTTATCGATAAGGTTGGCCATTCCTTCATGGTGCCTGTGGCCGCCGCCGACCATCCTCTTGCTTTGCTGGATCGGCCCTTGACGCTCGCGGATGTCCGCGAAGAGGTGCAGCTTGTTGTGACAGACGCATCCGGCCTGACCAAAGGTCGTGATTTCAACGTCTTATCCTACAAAAAATGGCGCGTCAGCGACATCGCGACCAAATATCAGCTCATCAAGGGCGGGCTGGGTTGGGGTGGTCTTCCGGCATCCGTGGTTCGCAACGATATTATCAACGGCGTTTTGAAAGCGTTGAAATTGGATGCTTATGAGGGCGGGGAGTATGCGCTTTATGCCCTGCGCAAATCCGACACGCCGGCTGGCCCCGCAGCACAGTGGTTGATCGATTCGTTCCATCAATGCTTGTCCCAATGCCCGAACCACAAGAATTTCCTGGCAGATTTCGAACCGAGCCAGGAAACCATGCTGAGGGATGCGGCAGAGTAAGCCGACGCATCGAAAGAACGGGACGCCGTACCGTACCGAACCGTACTGTTTCGCCGCAAGGTGACAGTGACAGGCAACCGGCTTTCGAGTAGAAAGTTCTCAAAAGCGAAGGTGTGAGCAGACTGCACTGCGCAAACGCGCCTTCATATCGAACACATCGAGGAATAAGCACATGCCAGTTTATCGCTCCAGAACGACAACCCACGGCCGCAACATGGCCGGTGCGCGTGGCCTTTGGCGCGCGACCGGTATGAAGGACGGCGATTTTGGCAAACCGATCATCGCTGTCGTCAACTCGTTCACGCAGTTCGTACCGGGCCACGTCCACCTGAAGGATCTCGGTCAGCTCGTGGCGCGAGAAATCGAAGCTGCTGGCGGTGTCGCCAAGGAATTCAACACGATTGCCGTCGATGACGGCATCGCCATGGGCCACGATGGCATGCTCTATTCGCTGCCATCACGCGAAATCATTGCCGACTCGGTCGAGTACATGGTCAACGCACACTGCGCCGATGCCATGGTCTGCATTTCCAACTGCGACAAGATCACGCCGGGCATGCTGAATGCTGCCATGCGCCTCAACATCCCCGTCGTTTTCGTGTCCGGTGGACCGATGGAAGCGGGCAAGGCGGTTCTGCATGGCAAGACGGTTGCGCTTGACCTCGTGGATGCGATGGTTGCTGCCGCCGACGACAAGATGACCGACGAAGAAGTCGACACAATCGAGCGTGCGGCGTGTCCGACCTGCGGTTCGTGCTCCGGCATGTTCACGGCCAATTCCATGAACTGTTTGACGGAAGCCCTTGGCTTGGCTCTGCCCGGCAACGGTTCGACACTCGCCACCCATTCGGATCGCAAGCGCCTGTTCGTAGAGGCCGGTCATCTGATTGTCGATCTGGCGCGCCGTCATTATGAGCAGGATGACTACACCGTGCTGCCGCGCTCGATTGCCACCAAGGCCGCCTTCGAAAACGCCATTGCGCTTGATATCGCCATGGGTGGTTCGACCAACACCGTTTTGCACATTCTGGCCGCTGCCCATGAGGGCGAGGTCGATTTCACCATGGAAGACATAGACCGCATGTCGCGCCGGGTGCCGTGCCTGTCCAAGGTCGCGCCTGCCAAGCAGGACGTGCACATGGAAGACGTTCACCGGGCAGGCGGCATAATGCGTATTCTGGGCGAACTGGAACGCGGCGGTCTTCTCAATACGGACTGCTACACCGTTCACGAAGCCACCCTTGGCGATGCCATCAACCGTTGGGACATCACCCGTACCAACAGCGAAAGCGTGCGCCAGTTCTTCAAGGCTGCCCCTGGCGGCGTACCGACGCAGGTGGCCTTCAGCCAGTCCTCACGCTGGGATGAGCTGGATATCGACAGTGAAAACGGCGTTATCCGCTCGGTCGAAAAGCCGTTCTCCAAGGATGGTGGTCTGGCCGTGCTTTACGGAAACATCGCGCTGGACGGCTGCATCGTGAAGACAGCGGGCGTGGATGAATCCATCTTGAAATTCAACGGCGTTGCCGTGGTTTACGAAAGCCAGGACGCTGCCGTGAAGGGCATTCTGTCTAACGAAGTTAAGGCGGGCGATGTCGTTGTTATCAGATATGAAGGCCCTAAGGGCGGTCCTGGCATGCAGGAAATGCTGTATCCAACCAGCTACCTGAAATCCAAGGGCCTCGGCAAAGCCTGCGCGCTCATCACCGACGGACGCTTCTCCGGCGGCACCTCAGGCCTCTCCATCGGCCATGCTTCTCCAGAAGCTGCCCAAGGCGGTGCCATCGGCCTGGTGCGTCAGGGCGATGCCATCGAGATCGACATCCCGAACCGCACGATCAACCTCAAGGTTCCAGACGCGGAACTCGCAGCACGCCGTGCAGAGCAGGACCAGCTGGGCTGGAAGCCAGCCGAACAGCGCAAGCGCAATGTAACGACGGCGCTGAAGGCTTATGCGGCTTTTGCATCGAGTGCGGATAAGGGTGCGGTTCGCATTTTGCCGGAGTAGGCTTACCATTGGACGTCATCCTCGGGCTTGACCCGAGGATCTGACCACGTTCGATGTTGGGGTTCGTTGGATCCTCGAGTCAAGCCCGAGGATGATGTTGGAAGGGTCGTTAGACCTTCTTCACCCAATGTTTTTTAACTCATAACGGCGCAGCGCAACCATCTTGTTGCGCTGCTTGCAGAATGATTGAGAACGCCCAACGTCCGTGAAACCAAGCTTCTCCATCAGATGGCACGATGCCTTGTTATCGCTGATAGGGTTGGCGTGGAGCGTCGTCATTCCCATCTGCGTAAAGGCATGGTCGATGACGAGACGACTGGCTTTTTCGCCGTAACCTTTACCCCATGCACTGCGCCCCAGCCACAGTCCGAATTCGCCAGCAAGGCCGATGAGGCCGATCAGTTGGCCATTATCGATCGACCAAACGGGCAGATTGTTTTTCCGAAAGCGCAGTATCCTCGCTCGGGCGTCGTCCACCGTGAAGGGAGATGATGTTCGAAGCAGATTGCGCAGGACCAGCGGATCGTTGGTGATGCGGGCCAGCGCGGGCGAATCCGTGATGTCGAAAGGCCGAAGGGTGAGTCGGTTCGAAACCAATCGCGGTGCTGTTCTGTCGGCGGATTGCATGGCTTTCAGCATGCGCAATTTCGACGTTGATGCCAACTGCGATTTTTTGACCCGGAACTGGTTCTTCTTCAGCACGTTGGCTGAACAGTGAAAATAAGGATCGGAAGTATGAAACGCGCAATCGTGACCGGTGGTGCCGGTTTGATCGGGACTGGGATTATCGAAACTCTGCTGGAGGATGGCTGGACGGTGGCATCCTTCGACATCAAAGAGAGTAAGACGAAAGCGCGGCACATTCATTGCGATGTTGGCGATGAGGCATCTGTTGCGGAGGCGTTCACGCAGCTTGGTTGGGATGGGCTTGAGCTTCTCGTCAACAATGCCGGTATTGCTGGGCCGAACAACGGCCCGATCCACGAGCTGTCGTTGGCCGATTGGCGCAAGGTGACCGACAGCCATTTGACCGGGGCTTTTCTAATGACGCGGTCCGCGGTGCCGCTGATGGGTGAGGGTGCCAGCATCGTCAACATGGCCTCCACCCGGGCATACATGTCGGAGCCGGAGACGGAAGCCTATGCGGCATCAAAGGGCGGGCTGGTTGCGCTGACGCATGCGCTGGCGGTTAGCCTCGGGCCAAAAATTCGGGTGAATGCGATTGCGCCGGGCTGGATCACCAATGAAACGGATTTGCGCAAAGAAGACCACGAGCAACACCCGGTAGGGCGAGTGGGCCGCCCAAAGGACATTGCGGGTGCCGTTGTTTATCTCGCCAGCGCGGGTTTCATGACCGGGCAGGTGCTGGTGCTTGATGGTGGCATGACGAAGAAGATGATTTACGAGGAATAGCCGTTCGAAACAGATTCAACGCGCTGCCAAACTGATTCAACAAAGCATTCGAAACCGTTGTTCACGTGCGCTTTGTCACCGGTGGGTGAAGTCACAAACGAGTGAGAGGCCTTCTGCCTCTTCCGAAAGGCACTAAGTAAGGCAGCATGAAACGCCGCACAGCACTCGCCCTCATCGCCTCACTCCCACTCGCATCCGTCGTTCGCGCGCAGACGCGCGACGGCATGCCGAAACTGCTCGAAAATGCCGATGCGCTGGACAGCCTGAAGACGGTCATCGTCAGTATCGATGGCAAGGAAGTCGCCAGCCGCGCTTATCATGGTGCTTCGCTGAATGGCTCGACCAATATCAAGTCCGCATCGAAATCCATCGTTTCCGCCTTGGTGGGTATAGCGATAGACCGGAAGATACTGGAGGGTGTCGATCAGCCGATATCATCCGTGCTTCGGACCGACTTTCCAGCCAAGCCCGATCCGCGTATCGAACGCGTGACAATCGGTAATCTGCTGTCCATGCAATCCGGTCTGGAGCGTATGTCCGGTCCCAATTACGGGCGCTGGGTTTCCAGTCGAAACTGGGTGCGGATGGCGCTCGGTTCCGGTTTTGCCGGAGATCCGGGTGGCGGGATGCTCTATTCGACTGGGTCGACTCATTTGCTGTCTGCCATTTTGACCAAGGCGTCGGGCAAGTCGACACTTGCTCTGGCGCGAGACTGGTTTTCCCCACTCAACGGCTTTTCCATCGACTCATGGGAGCGTGATCCGCAGGGCATTTATCTTGGTGGAAACCAGATGGCGATGACGGCACGGTCGCTGCTGGCGTTTGGCGAGCTTTATCGTCGCGGTGGCGTTACGCCGGATGGGGAGCGCATCGTCTCTCAGAGCTGGATCGACCAATCCTGGGTGCGGCGAACCAACTCCGTCTTCAACGGCGATGGATATGGCTATTGCTGGTTCATCAAGGAGATGGCGGGAGAGATGGTGTATTACGCCTGGGGCTATGGCGGGCAGATGCTCTACATTGTGCCGTCAAAGAGACTGTCTGTGGTGATGACATCGCGCGAGGATGCGCCATCAGCCCGCACCGGGTATCGAGACCAGTTGCATGGGCTGATGGGCGGAATCATTTCAGCGGTTTAGAGCGGTCTGTTGATGTTGAGGAAGGCTTCGCTGAGCTTCTTCATGCGCTCATCATAGGCGGTGGTCAGGCAGGCGACATCTGCGGCGCATGTCTGGCGGTGTTTCAGCCATTCACTCTGCTGGGTCTTCAGCTCATCGCGTGCACCCATCGCCATCAATTGCGTGAGGATGTCGAAGGTCGTGGCCATGCGCACGTCCTGATCGTTCAGTGCACGGTTTTCGCAAATCGTCTTTTCGTCTGCGGCGAGATCTGTCTTTGTGCAATCGAAGCTGGCCGCACCCACGGGTGAGCCATGGGAATATGAGGTGACAACAATCAGAGCAGCAAGAATATGTTTCTTGAAATGCATGTGGATCTCTTTTCCATAAACGGTCTTATAAGCCGTCTAAAGCAGGAAACAGGGCAACTTGTTCCATCCCGCAGTTTAAGGCACGTTCCGTCATGATCTTGCCGCCCTTTGATTTATAGGCTCAAGCGTTATAACTCCATCATATTGATGAGGATGAGGAATCACATGCCAAGCATGTTGAACTATTTAACCACCGGCTTTCTTGCGACGATGCTTGCTCTGCCTGTTCCCGTGCAGGCGCAAGACAACAAGACCGTACCTGCCAGCACAGCGGAAATGCAGCTGTCCTTCGCGCCGCTGGTCAAGCGCACGGCAGGGGCTGTGGTCAACGTTTACGCCGAACGGCTCGTTCAAAAACGTGCGTCGCCCTTTGCGGGCGATCCGTTCTTCGAGCAGTTTTTCGGGCAACAATCGCCAAACCGCACGGAAAAGCAGTCGTCGCTTGGTTCCGGCGTTATCGCCACCGCAAGCGGGCTGGTGGTGACCAACAACCACGTCATCGATGGTGCAGACGATATCAAGGTTGCGCTGGCGGATGGGCGCGAGTTCGCCTCCAAGGTTCTCCTGAAAGATGACCGTCTTGATCTCGCGGTCCTGCAGATCGACGCCAAGGAAGAGTTCCCTGTTCTGGCGCTCGGCAATTCCGATGCGACCGAGGTGGGTGATCTCGTTCTCGCCATCGGCAATCCCTTCGGTGTGGGACAGACGGTCACGAGTGGTATCGTCTCGGCACTGGCGCGCAACCAGGTCACGCAGGGCGATTTCGGCTTTTTCATCCAGACCGATGCTTCCATCAACCCCGGTAACTCCGGTGGTGCGCTGATGAACATGGCGGGTGAACTGATCGGCATCAACACCGCCATCTTCTCACGCGGTGGCGGCTCCAACGGCATCGGCTTTGCCATTCCGGCCAATCTGGTGCGGGTGTTCCTGGCTGCTGCCGAAAAGGGCGAAACGAGCTTCCAGCGTCCCTACGTTGGCGCAACCTTCGATCCTGTGACGTCAGAAGTGGCCGAGGCACTGGGCCTCAAGCGTGCCCGCGGTGCGCTGGTCGTCGGTGTGGTCAAGGATGGCCCAGCTGAAAAGGCTGGCATCGAGCCGGGGCAGGTGGTGACAGCGGTCAATGGCATTCCGGTGGAACACCCGGATGCGCTGGGTTATCGCCTGACCACGGCTGGCATCGGCAAGTCCGCAACCATTACCCTGATCGACAAGGGCAAGGAGAAAAACGTCACCATCGCGCTTGATACCGCGCCTGAGACAGCACCGCGTGATGAACGCTTACTGGAAGGACGCAATCCCTTTGCTGGCGCGACTGTTGCCAATCTTTCGCCAAAGCTTGCCGACGAGTTGCGGATGCCGACCAGCACCTCGGGTGTTGTTATCATGGATGTGAAGCGCAATTCGCCAGCCGCCCGTGTTGGTTTCCAGCCAAAGGACATCATCGTCTCCCTGAATGGTACGGACATGACATCCACGGCGAATGTCGAAAAAGCGCTGGAAGACAATCCTGGCTTCTGGCGTCTTGAGATCATTCGTGATGGCCAACGCATCCGGCAATTCCTGCGATGAGCGGCGATCTCTTCGCCCCACAGATTCCAGCGGAGGTCGCCAACCGGCGGCCTTTGGCGGACAGGCTGCGCCCAACCACGCTTTCCGAGGTCACGGGCCAGCCGCATCTGACGGGTGAAGAAGGCGTTCTGCGCCGCATGATCGAAAGCGGCTCACTGGGCTCGATGATTTTCTGGGGCCCGCCGGGCACGGGGAAGACCACGGTCGCCCGTCTTCTTTCCGGCGAGGCGGGACTGGCTTTCGAGCAGATATCCGCCATATTTTCCGGCGTTGCCGACCTCAAAAAGGTTTTCGAAGGCGCGCGCACCCGCCGCATGAACGGGCGGCAGACATTGCTATTCGTGGACGAAATCCACCGCTTCAACCGCGCCCAGCAGGACAGTTTCTTGCCGGTCATGGAAGACGGCACCATCATCCTCGTGGGCGCGACGACGGAAAACCCGTCCTTCGAGCTCAACGCCGCTCTTTTGTCGCGCGCGCGGGTGCTGACCTTCAAATCGCATGATGAGGAAAGCCTTGCCGAGCTTCTAACGCGCGCCGAAAGCGTCGAAGAAAAGCCGCTGCCACTGACTGATGACGCACGCGCCTCGCTGATCCGAATGGCCGATGGTGATGGGCGCGCTGTGCTGACCCTGGCGGAAGAGGTTTGGCGTGCTGTGCGCAAGGACGAGGTGTTTGATACGGAAGGCCTGACGCATATCGTGCAGCGTCGCGCGCCTGTTTATGACAAGGCGCAGGACGGCCACTATAATCTCATCTCCGCACTGCATAAATCCGTGCGCGGTTCCGATCCCGATGCCGCGCTGTATTACCTGGCGCGTATGATGGATGCTGGCGAAGATCCGCTTTACCTCGGGCGACGACTTGTTCGTATGGCGGTGGAAGACATCGGCCTTGCCGACCCGCAGGCGCTGGTCATCTGTAACGCTGCCAAGGACGCCTATGATTATCTCGGCTCGCCCGAAGGTGAGTTGGCTTTGGCCCAGGCGTGCGTCTATCTGGCAACCGCACCCAAATCCAACGCCGTCTACACAGCGTTCAAAGCGGCGATGCGGGCGGCCAAGGAAAATGGCTCGCTGCTGCCACCCAAGCATATTCTCAACGCGCCGACGAAGCTGATGAAGAGCGAAGCCTATGGCGATGGCTATCGTTACGACCACGATGAGCCGGATGCCTTTTCAGGGCAGGATTATTTCCCGGAGAAAATGGGCCGCACGACGTTTTACGATCCGCCGGATCGCGGCTTCGAGCGGGATATCCGCAAACGGTTGGATTGGTGGGCGAAGCTTCGCCGCGAACGGAACGGTAAATAGCGCGTCGTATAACTATGCGCTGGCTTGTGAGACCTCGCGATTGAGCGGTACGGCACGCGGTGGCAGCATTTTCACGGCTGATTCTGCAAGGGTGTTATGCCCCTCACAATCTACGATGAGATGCCAGTGCGATGTCTCGGGGATTGTTACGCGGATTGGCGACTTCTTGGCAACGCCACCCAGATATTTGAAGTCCAGCATTTCCGTAAAACGCTGATAGTTGCCCGACGTCATCAACCGGACATTGTTGACGGCATTCAACGATACTTCGATGATCGCGCCTGCGCGCAATTCTCTCAGATCGTAATGGGTAAAGCGGAAGCCTGGCTTGGCCATGATGAGCCCCGTAATCGTTAGCTGCGTCTCATAACGATACGCAAGGATGATGAACGCTTCGTTAGCGTGGACTGCATTCATCCTTTTGATGGATTGTGAAAGCCGGGCGACGTCAACCGTAACAGGCGTTTGCGTGGCAAACCCTTACCCGTGAGTTTCTCTGCGCCCGCAAAAAGGGTTCGTTTACCAAATTTCTTTAAGATTTGATTCGATTGCCGCGCTTTGCGGCCGCTGAAGGCACGGGTTCTGGTATGGCGTATGTTTCCCTTCCGCGTCGTTTTGTGACGTTGCTGACGATTTCCACGGTTATCGCGTCCTGTTCGGCTGAGGGGCTGGTGCCGCCCGCCGAAGTCGATGGATCGACGCGCGTCAGTTCCATACGCTCATCCAATCAGCAGAATTATAGCGCACCACCTGCCGGCGTCGCTTCAAACCAGCCCGCGAATGATTATGCACCTTTGTCGCAACCGATGCCGGAGCATACGCCGTCTCGTGATCCGCTGTTGCAGGCAGGGCCAGGCGAGCAATATTCGACACTGGATGCGCAACAACAGCGGCTGGGCGGTGCATCACCACAGATGCCAAGCGAGATGGCCGAGGGTGAGGGCGGCGTCAATATGGATGACGGCTTGGGCGTTGCCCCGGTTCGCGGTCTTGCCGAAGAGCAGGACATGGAAGTCTCCGGAGCCCAGCCCAGCCAGACCATGCAGGGCGAGATGGACAGCCAGATGCCGATGTCTCCTGCGCCGCGCCGACAGTCTGCCAGCCAATCGCGTCTCATTCCGCCACCGGGAGAAGGGCAGCGTCAGCCGGTTCAGGACGTGGCGATGCTGATGCCTGACAATCCGACGCAGGAACGCCGCATGTCCTCACCGCCGGGCATGATGCCGCAGTCGGAAGTGTCCTGCCGTTCCGAACTGCGCCGGCTTGGCGTGGCGTTCCGCGATGTTGCGCGCATTGCCGATGGCCCGACCTGCGGCATCGATTACCCTATCGAACTCTCAGGCCTTGCCAGCGGTGTCGCGATCCGCCCAGCGGTGAAGCTGAATTGCCAGGTGACGCTGGCTTTTGCCAAATGGGTGAAATTCGAACTCGTGCCATCGTCGCGCTTCCGCTATCTCTCCGGCGTCGAGCGCATCACGCCGATGGGTGGTTATTCCTGCCGCAAGATGAATTCGCGCTCCAGCAACCCGTGGTCGGAACATGCGCGCGGCAACGCCATCGATATCGGCACCATCACGCTGAAGAACGGCAAGGAAATCGACGTGCGCTCCAAGAACTTTTTCGCATTCCGCGAGAAGGGTCTTCTGAAGGCGGTCCGCACCGACAGCTGCAAGTATTTCTCGACCGTGCTTGGGCCGGGCAGCGATCCAAACCACTGGAACCACTTCCACTTCGATCTGCGCACCCGCAAATCCGGCTATCGCCATTGTAGCTGAGATTGGTCACCTCATAACGGTCCCGCATGTAGAATGATCTTCCTGCGGGGATGGCTTTTAAGCAATCTTGAACTTATATCCTCTCCAGCAGGATTGTGTTGAAAGATTTCGTATGAACTCCCCCATGAAGCCAATCGTTTCCATTCAGAACCTGACCAAGGCCTATGCCAATGGCTTCCAGGCTCTCAAAGGCGTTACACTCGACATCAAGCAGGGCGAAATCCTGGCGCTTCTCGGACCGAATGGTGCGGGCAAGACCACGCTGATTTCCATTGTCTGTGGACTGGTCAACCCCAGCGGCGGTAAAGTCCTCGTCGGCGGGCATGATGTCGTCAGTGAGTTTCGCAAGACACGCGAGCTTATCGGCCTCGTGCCGCAGGAACTGACCACCGATCAGTTTGAGACCGTGTGGAATACTGTTTCTTTCTCACGCGGGTTGCACGGGCAAAAGAAGAACCCGCAGCTGGTCGAGCGTATCCTGAAATCGCTGTCGCTCTTCGACAAGAAGGACAACATGCTGCGGGAGCTCTCGGGCGGCATGAAGCGACGTGTGCTGATTGCCAAGGCGCTGGCGCACGAGCCGAAAATTCTGTTTCTGGATGAGCCGACGGCGGGCGTCGATGTCGCCTTGCGCCGCGACATGTGGAAGGTGGTTGAGGACCTGCGCGCAACCGGCGTCACCATCATTCTCACCACCCACTATATCGAAGAGGCCGAAGAGATTGCCGACCGAGTCGGCGTCATCAATGGCGGCGAGCTTTTGCTGGTGGAAGACAAGACTGCCCTGATGCAGAAGCTTGGCCGCAAACAGCTTTCGCTCGAACTGACGGAGCCGGTGAAAGTTTTGCCGGACAGTCTTTCCCAATACCAGCTTTCCCTTTCCGAAGACGGTACCTGCCTGACCTACGAATATGAGGGCAATGGCGAGCAAAGTCGTATTGCCGATGTGCTGGCAGCGCTTTCTGCCGCCGGCATCCACTTCAAGGATATTTCAACACGACAGAGTTCTCTCGAAGACATTTTCGTGGCGCTGGTGGGAGGTCAAAAATGAATTTCGAGGCAATCAAGTCCATCTATCTGTTCGAAATGGCCCGCACGCGCCGCACGCTTCTGCAAAGCGTTGTGTCGCCGGTCATTTCCACATCGCTCTATTTTATCGTGTTCGGCACCGCCATAGGCTCGCGCATTCAGGAAGTGGATGGCATTTCCTACGGCGCGTTCATCACGCCCGGCCTCATAATGCTGACTTTGTTGACGCAATGTATCAGTAACGGCGCCTTTGGAATCTATTTCCCGAAATTCACCGGTACGATCTATGAACTTCTGTCAGCGCCCGTGGCAATGACCGAGATCGTGATTGGTTATGTCGGGGCAGCCGCCACGAAGGGGTTGATGATCGGCACGATCATCCTCATCACCGCGTCCTTCTTCGTGGATATTTCGATTGCGCATCCGTTCATGATGCTGCTGTTTTTCATACTGACGGCAATCAGCTTCAGTCTGTTCGGCTTCATCATCGGCATATGGGCTTCGAATTTCGAACAGCTCAACCTCATTCCCATGCTGGTCGTTCCACCGCTGACCTTCCTCGGTGGCAGCTTCTATTCCATCAACATGCTGCCGCCATTCTGGCAGACCGTCAGCCACTTCAATCCGGTCCTGTATCTCATCAGCGGCTTCCGGTGGAGTTTCTACGAGATTTCGGACGTCAATCCTCTGCTCAGCCTGGCGATGGTCACCTTGTTCTTGGCGGTATGCCTCGGCGTGGTGAGCTGGATGTTCAAGACGGGTTATAAGCTGAGAAACTGATGGGCGTTCGCCCTCGTTTACCGTCATCCTCGGGCTTGACCCGAGGATCTGACCACGTTTGATCTTGGGGTGCGTTAGATGCTCGGGACAAGCCCGAGCATGACGGAGGAGAGGTTGCATTCTCCGCAAATAATCAGGGAGAAGCTTGCGCGTTCTCCCTGATTTAGTTTCAAACAGGCCGCACGAGAATGTGCTTCTTCTTGCCCAGCGAAAGCTTGATGACGCCATCAGCCGTCACTTCACCAGCACCGATAACCTGACGCTCATCCGACATGCTCTGATCATTGATCTTCACCGCACCGCCCTGAACGTGACGACGGGCTTCGCCGTTGGAGGCGGCAAGGCCAGCTCGGACGATCAGCGACAGCAGGCCGACGCCTGCCTCTAGCTCAGCCTTCGGTACGTCGATGGAGGGCAGGTTGTCGGCCAATGCACCTTCTTCGAATGTCTTGCGCGCCGTGTCAGCTGCCTGTTCTGCATTATCGCGACCATGCAGCATGGCAGTAATTTCGGTCGCGAGGATTTTCTTGACCTCGTTGATCTCCGAACCACCCAGTGCTGAGAGACGTGCGATCTCGTCCATCGGCAGCGTCGTGTAGAGCTTCAGGAAGCGGGACACATCGGCATCTTCCGTATTGCGCCAGTATTGCCAGAAATCGTAAGCCGACAGCATATCCGGGTTTAGCCACACGGCACCATTCATCGACTTACCCATCTTCGCACCCGAAGACGTCGTCAAAAGCGGCGAGGTCAGCGCGTAAAGCTGCGGCGTGCCCATGCGGTGACCAAGGTCGATGCCGTTTATGATGTTGCCCCACTGGTCGGAACCGCCCATTTGCAGGCGGCAGCCTGTGCGCTTGTTCAGCTCCACGAAATCATAGGCCTGAAGGATCATGTAGTTGAATTCGAGGAAGGACAGCGACTGCTCGCGATCCAGTCGTGTCTTCACGCTTTCAAACGATAGCATGCGGTTGACCGAGAAGTGACGGCCGACATCGCGCAGGAATTCGAGGTAGTTGATATCGCGCAGCCAGTCGCCATTGTTGATCATCAGGGCAGGCGCGGTTGCTGCGTCGTAGTTGAGGTAATTGGCGAACACGCGCTTGATGGAGGCGATGTTGCTTTCGATCGTATCGATCGTCATCAGCTGACGTGCGTCGTCCTTGAACGAGGGATCGCCGACCATGCCGGTGCCGCCGCCCATCAGAGAGATCGGCTGGTGGCCGGTCTTCTGCATCCAGTGCAACATCATGATCTGGATCAGACCGCCAGCGTGAAGGCTGGGCGCGGTCGGATCGAAGCCGATATAGGCAGTCACGGTTTCCTTGGCGAAGAGTTCATCGAGACCTGCCTCGTCGGAGATCTGGTGAATGAAGCCGCGCTCATCGAGCGTGCGGAGGAAATCGGACTTGAACCTGGACATAACCTTTTTCTTTCTGGTTGGGTCTTCTGCTCACTGAAATGCCAGTGAATGCCGCGCCATTAGCATTGTTTTTTGATAAATGCACCCGTTTGCGCCATGAATATCGGCAATCGGGAACGAGATGATTCCATCCGGCAGGGAGAACGACATGGGCGAGGTCAAAACGGCGATAGGGCTGATGAGCGGAACGTCCATGGATGGCATCGACATCGCGCTTCTGCGCACGGATGGCGAAAGCGTCGTCCGCCACGGCCCGAGCGGCTATTTTCCCTATGACCCGCAACTGCGCGCCACATGGCAAAAGGCGCTGGTCACGGCCAAGTCCATCCGACAGCGTGACGAACGGCCCGATGATCTTGGTGACGCCGAGCGTAAGCTGACGCTAGCGCATGCGGCGGCGGTCAAATCATTCCTGCATCGGCACGGGTTGAATGCCGAGGCCATCGACGTGATCGGCTTTCACGGCCAAACCGTGCTTCACCGCCCGGATGATGCCCTGACGGTGCAGATCGGCGATGGTATGCTGCTGGCCGAGAAAATCGGCATTGATGTGGTCTATGACATGCGCGCCAACGACATGGTGCATGGCGGGCAGGGCGCACCGTTGATCCCGATTTATCACGCAGCACTTGCCGCCAATCTGCCCGCGCAGTTCGAAACGCCTGCCGTCTTCGTCAATATCGGCGGTATTTCCAACCTCACCTATATCGGTGAGAGCGGCACACTGGCGGCCTTTGATAGCGGTCCCGGCAATATGCTGATCGACCAATGGATCGAGGCGCATACGGGCAAGGCTTATGATAGGGGCGGTGCGACGGCGGCACGCGGTGCGATCGTTCCGTCACTGGTGTCGCGTTATATGGAAAGCCCGTTCTTCTCCGCCAATATTCGCCGCTCGCTGGACCGCTCGGATTTTATGCCGCCCGCAAAGGGGGAGGTGTCCTTGGAGGACGGTGCGCGGACGCTGGCGCATTTGACGGGTGCGGCCATTCTCAAGTCGGCTAGCTATCTGCCGGAGGGGGCGAAGACTTATGTCGTTTGTGGTGGGGGACGGCTGAACCCGGTTATCATGCGCGAGTTTTCTGAGCAGGCGGCGAAGCTGGGTGCAGCGGTGATCGCGGCGGAGGAGGCTGGTTTCGATGGTGGAGCGATGGAGGCGGAGGCCTGGGCGTATCTCGCCGTGCGGTCGTTGAGAGGGTTGGCGCTGACGTATCCTGGCACGACGGGGGTTGGGGAGCCGGTGACGGGTGGGGTTTTGGCGAGGGCTTTGTCATAATATAGGACGGCGGGTGTGGCTCACCCCCCTCTGCCCTGCCGGGCATCTCCCCCACAAGGAGGGAGATTGGCTGGGCGCGCCAACATTGTTCCAACCTCAACCTACGAGGTGGCCGGTAGATATCAACGAGTCGATCTCCCCACCTGTGGGGGAGATGCCCGGCAGGGCAGAGGGGGGTGAGCCCCACCCGCCGCCGATAGACGCTGTGTTACCGAATCCGCTTCGCCGCTGGCTCCGGCACCAACTCACCATTCAAACGGCGATCCAGATAATCCTCGCATTCGCTCATCAGCGTATCCACCTGACCACTGAAGAAGTGGTTTGCGCCCGGCAAGGTGCGGTGGGTGATCAAAATACCCTTCTGAGTCTTCAGCTTTTCGACCAGAACATTCACATCCTTCTCCGGTGCGACCTTATCCGCATCACCATTGATGATGAGGCCGGAAGACGGGCATGGTGCTAGGAACGAGAAGTCGTAGGTGTTGGGCTGCGGCGCAATCGACATGAAGCCTTCGATTTCCGGGCGGCGCATCAGAAGCTGCATGCCGATCCACGAACCGAAGGAGTAACCGGCGACCCAACAGCTCTTCGAATCCGGGTGCAGGCTCTGGACCCAGTCGAGTGCCGAGGCGGCATCCGACAATTCGCCAGCGCCGTGGTCGAACTCGCCCTGGCTACGACCGATAGAGCGGAAGTTGAAGCGCAATGTGGTGAAGCCGCGCTTCTGGAACAGATAGAACAGCTGGTAGACGATCTGGTTGTTCATCGTGCCGCCGAACTGCGGATGCGGGTGAAGGATGATCGCGATCGGCGCGCTTTTTTCCTTGGATGGCTGGTAGCGGCCTTCGAGGCGACCCGCAGGGCCGTTGAAAATGACTTCGGGCATATGTACTCCGGTCGTGTTTTTGTGTTTCTAAACCTTTTCCATGCGCAAGAAGACTTGACGCGGATGGTCAGCTTTTCTAAAACCCAGTTTAGAATTATTCGAAACTTCGTGTGCTGTCTGCACTGTTGGACGTGTCATAAGGCAAGCACGACGGAAATTTCAAGGAAAATGCGCTTTGGCGCATCAATCTAAGGTTAGACAGAACAGTTTCCCATGGCGACGACAACGCGCACATATCTGGACTGGAACGCGACGGCACCTTTGCTGCCCGCCGTCCGGGATGCGTTTGTTTCGGCTTTGGACCTCTCCGGCAACCCGTCTTCTGTCCACAAGGAAGGTCGCGCCATTCGTGCTGCTGTGGAGGCGGCGCGCCGTGACGTGGCCGCTCTGGTCGGAGCGCAGGCGTCACATGTCATCTTTACCAGTGGTGCCACGGAAGCGGCCAATCTGGTTCTGTCGCCCTCGTTCAAGATGGGGCGCTCAGCACTTTCTGTCTGTCATCTCTATGTTTCTGCCATCGAACATCCCGCTATTCGCGAAGGCGGGCGGTTCGACAAGGCCGATGTGAGCGAAATCGCGGTGACGGCTGACGGTGTGCTCGATCTCGCAGCGCTTGAGGCTGCGCTGGCATCGCATGATGCCACTACAGGTCTTCCGATGGTCGCGCTGATGCTGGTCAATAACGAGACCGGTATTATCCAGCCCGTGAAAGAAGCTGCACGTCTGGTTCATGCCGCTGGCGGTCTGCTGGTTGTCGATGCCGTTCAGGCGGTTGGTCGTATTGCTGTTGATATCGAAGCGCTCGGTGCGGATTTCCTCATCGTGTCATCCCACAAGATCGGCGGCCCCAAGGGCATGGGCGCATTGATCTCGCGTGGTGAGGTGATGATGCCGAAGCCTTTGATCCATGGTGGTGGCCAGGAGAAGGGGCACCGTTCCGGCACGGAGAATACGTCTGCCATCATCGGATTTGGAACCGCTGCTGTTGAAGCGTTGAAAAATCTCGATGTGGAAGCGCATCGTCTGAGCGACCTACGCGCAACGCTAGAAAACGCGATGCGCGCTATGGCACCTGATGTTATCATCCACGGTGCCGATGCGGCGCGTGTTTGCAACACCACATTTTTCACCCTGCCGGGCCTGAAATCCGAAACGGGGCAGATCGCATTCGATATTGAGGGCATCGCGCTTTCGGCGGGTGCGGCCTGCTCTTCCGGCAAGGTGGGTGAGAGCCATGTGCTGACGGCCATGGGGCATGATCCCAAGCTGGGTGCCTTGCGCATTTCGCTGGGCGCGGCAACGACTGAGGCCGATATCGACAAGGCCATCGCGGTGTTTGCCAAAATTGCCGGGCGGCGAAAGCTGGCTGCGCAGGCGGCGTGAGGCCAAAAACAATTGCGGAAAGTCAAATTTCCGCTTGCCGGAGAGTGTGAAAAGCGCCATCCGAACACTAAATAAGGCATAACAATAAAAGTTATGCTGGACACGAATGAAGGCGGGTCTTCCGTCTTGATACGTTGACAAGCCACCGGACCTTGGATCCGGCGAGATTGGAGAACGACTATGGCAGCGGTTCAGGAAACGATCGATCAGGTCCGCCAGATCGATGTGGACCAGTACAAATACGGTTTTGAAACCGAGATCGAAGTGGACAAGGCACCGAAGGGCCTGTCCGAAGAGGTCATCCGTTTCATTTCCGCCAAGAAGGAAGAGCCGGAATGGATGCTGCAATGGCGTCTTGAGGCTTACCAGCGTTGGCTTACGATGGAAGAGCCCACTTGGGCGCGCGTCAATTATCCCAAGATCGATTTCAACGATCTCTATTATTACGCGGCACCAAAGAGCACGCCTGGCCCGAAATCGCTTGAGGATGTCGATCCCGAGCTGCTGAAGGTTTACGAGAAGCTCGGCATTCCCCTTCTGGAACAGGAAATCCTGGCTGGCGTCGAAAACCGTCGCGTGGCCGTGGATGCCGTGTTCGACTCGGTCTCTGTCGTGACCACGTTCAAGAAAGAGCTGATGAAGGCCGGCGTGATTTTCATGTCGATTTCGGAAGCCATTCGCGAATACCCTGATCTCATCAAGAAATACATCGGCTCTGTCGTTCCAACGACGGACAATTATTATGCGACGCTGAACTCCGCGGTTTTCACCGATGGTTCCTTCGTGTTCGTGCCGAAGGGTGTTCGTTGCCCAATGGAATTGTCCACCTATTTCCGTATCAACGAGAAGAACACCGGCCAGTTCGAGCGCACGCTGATCATCGCGGAAGAGGGCGCTTACGTGTCCTATCTCGAAGGCTGCACGGCGCCGCAGCGGGACGAGAACCAGCTTCACGCCGCCGTTGTCGAGCTTGTGGCTCTTGACGATGCCGAGATCAAATATTCCACCGTCCAGAACTGGTATCCTGGTGATAAAGACGGAAAGGGCGGCATCTACAACTTCGTGACCAAGCGCGGCGATTGCCGTGGCCACCGTTCGAAGATTTCGTGGACGCAGGTTGAAACCGGCTCTGCGATTACGTGGAAGTACCCATCCTGCATTCTGCGCGGTGATGACAGCCGTGGTGAGTTCTACTCGATTGCCGTGTCCAACGGTCATCAGCAGATCGACTCTGGCACCAAGATGATCCACCTCGGCAAGAACACGTCCAGCCGCATCATCGCCAAGGGCATCGCTGCCGGTTTCTCGGAAAACGTCTATCGCGGCCAGGTCTCGGCCCACCGCAAGGCGACCAACACACGTAACTTTACGCAGTGCGACAGCCTTCTGATTGGCGACAAGTGCGGTGCACATACCGTGCCCTACATCGAAGCGAAGAACTCGTCCTGCCAGTTCGAGCACGAAGCAACGACGTCGAAGATTTCCGAGGACCAGCTGTTTTACTGCCTGCAACGCGGCATTCCCGAGGAGTCAGCCATCGCGCTGATTGTCAATGGCTTTGTGAAGGACGTGATCCAGCAGCTGCCGATGGAATTTGCTGTTGAAGCGCAGAAGCTGATCGGGATTTCGCTGGAAGGTTCTGTGGGTTGATGAGTGATGCGCAGGACATCGTCGCTGCGCAACGCCATAGCATTTGCAATCGTGAAGAGTTGCAACGGAGCGCGTTAGCTGGGTGCTTTCATTGTCTCGAAATTTATCCCTCTGCCAAGATTCTGGAGTGGATTCACGAGACGCATGACGAAAAGTGCTTCAGTGCAATGTGTCCAATGTGCGGAATCGATGCGGTGGTTGGAGATGCTTCAGGTTACTCGATAGCTAACCCGCAGTTTTTGGAAAGAATGAAACACATTTGGTTTGATAATAAATCGCCAATTGTTGATTGAAGGGACGTTGAAAATGCTTGAAATTATCGACCTGCACGCAAAGATCGCCGATACCGAAACCGAGATCATCAAGGGCTTGAACCTGAAGGTTGCGGCTGGTGAAGTGGCGGCTATCATGGGGCCGAATGGCTCTGGCAAGTCCACGCTGTCCTACATTCTGTCGGGCCGTGAAGACTACGAAGTTACCTCCGGTGACATTCTCTATAACGGCGAAAGCATTCTGGAACTGGACGCTGCCGAGCGTGCGGCCAAGGGCATCTTCCTGGCCTTCCAATACCCGGTCGAAATTCCAGGCGTTGCCACCATGCAGTTCCTGAAGGTTGCGATGAACGAGCAGCGCAAGGCGCGCGGCGAGGCTGAGCTGACAACGCCAGACTTTATCAAAAAGGTGAAGGAAGCCGCTGGCGATCTGAAGATCGACATGGATATGCTGAAGCGTCCGCTCAATGTCGGTTTTTCCGGTGGTGAAAAGAAGCGTGCTGAAATTCTACAGATGGCGCTGCTGGAGCCGAAGCTCTGCGTGCTTGACGAGACCGACTCTGGCCTCGACATCGACGCGCTGAAGATCGTGGCCGACGGCGTCAACGCGCTGAAGTCCCCGGACCGCGCCACCATCGTCATCACCCACTACCAGCGCCTGCTGGATTACATCGTGCCAGATAGCGTCCACGTTCTCTACAAGGGCAAGATCATCCGTTCCGGCGACAAGAATCTGGCGCTCGATCTGGAATCCAACGGTTACGCCGACATCATCGGTGAAGCAGCATGATCGGCTGGGAAAGGTGATGTTATGAATATGCAAACAACTAACCGGCAGACGCCAGCGGAACTCGCGCTGGCTGAAGCTTTCACCGCCAAGTTCAGCGCGTTGCCGGGCGACGGTAACGTCGTTGCTGCACGCGATGTGCTGTTCGATGATCTGAAGACCGGTGGCCTGCCAACGCGTCGCGTCGAGGCCTGGCACTATACCGATCTGAAGACATTGCTGCGCGGCTTGCCAGAAGACGCGCCGGCACCTGTGATCGAGAAGCGTTCGGCACTCGTTTCTGGTGCGCCGATTGCTTACGTCATGCACGGCAAGGCCGTCGATTCCGAGATCGAAGGCTTCAAGATCGAAAGCTATGCGGAGAGCCTCACCGATGGCACCGCTGCCGCCGCCCTCGTTGCTGCCAGCAAGGATGACGCGATTGGCCGGATCAACGGCAGTTTCGTGCGTGATGGTCTGTCCGTCGTCGTTCCCGATGATTCTGTCTTCGTCAATCCGCTTGAGCTTCAGGCCATCCACGGGGCAGGGCAGGTGCATAGCCGTTTCCCTGTTACTTTCGGCAAGGGGTCCAAGTCAACCATCATCGAACGTCACCTGTCGGTGACCGATGAGACTGCCTTCGTATCTTCGGTCAGCGAGATCGAGGTTCAGGACGGTGCGGAAGCGACTTACGTTATTCTGCAGCAGCAGGGTGCAGCCGATACGCATCTTGGCCAGCTGCGCATCATCATGGGTGCCGATGCCAAGCTGCGGCTGTTCGTCATCAATGCCGGTGGCAAGCTGGTGCGTCAGGAATTGCGCGTCGATGTGAACGGTGAGGGTTCCGATCTCTCCATCCGTGGCGTCAACCTGCTGGGTGGCGAAACGCATACCGACGTGACCATGGTTCTCGGCCATAACGTACCGAACACGACCTCGACGGAAGTGTTCCGCAACGTGGTGTTCGACCGCGCCAAGGGCATTTTCCAGGGCATGATCCGGGTTGCGCCCGATGCTCAGAAGACCGATGCCAAGATGGCCTGCAACACGCTTCTGATGTCTGACGATGGCGAGTTTTCGGCCAAGCCCGAGCTTGAAATCTTCGCGGATGACGTTCAGTGCGGCCATGGTGCGACCGTTGCGGATATCAGCGACAACCATCTCTATTACCTGATGGCGCGTGGCGTGCCACGGGCGAAGGCGCGGGCCATGCTGGTCAATGCTTTCGTGGATGAGATCATCGAAGAGCTGGAAGACGAACAACTGGTAGAAGCGCTGGAAGATATCATCGCCAGCTGGCTGGAACACCATGCCTGATAACGAACGCGCCGGAGTGGCCGCCCCTTATGACGTCGAAGCCGTGCGGAAGGATTTTCCGATCCTTTCGCGCGAGGTCTATGGCAAGCCGCTGGTCTATCTGGACAACGGCGCGTCCGCGCAAAAGCCGCAGGTCGTCATTGATGCAATCTCAAATGCCTATTCGAATGAATATGCCAATGTGCATCGTGGCCTGCATTTTCTCTCCAATGCCGCAACCGATGCCTATGAGGCGTCGCGCGAAAAGGTGCGTCGCTTCCTGAATGCCGGTTCGGTGGACGAGATCGTCTTCACCAAATCCTCGACAGAGGCCATCAACACGGTGGCTTATGGTTATGGCATGCCGAAAATCGGTGAGGGCGATGAGATCGTTCTTTCGATCATGGAACACCATTCCAACATCGTGCCATGGCACTTTATTCGCGAACGGCAGGGTGCCAAGCTCGTCTGGGTGCCGGTGGATGATGAGGGCGCTTTTCACATCGAGGATTTCGAAAAGAGCCTGACGGAAAAGACCAAGCTGGTTGCCATCACGCATATGTCGAATGCGCTCGGCACCGTCGTTCCGGTCAAGGAAATCTGCCGCATCGCGCATGAGCGCGGCATTCCGGTGCTAGTGGATGGCAGCCAAGCTGCGGTTCATATGCCTGTTGATGTGCGCGATATCGATTGCGACTGGTATGTTATGACCGGCCACAAGCTTTACGGCCCGTCAGGCATCGGCGTGCTCTATGGCAAGGCCGACCGCTTGAAAGAGATGCGTCCGTTTCAGGGCGGCGGCGAGATGATTCTCGACGTGTCCGAGGACGAAATAACCTATAACGAGCCGCCACATCGTTTCGAGGCTGGCACACCGCCCATCGTGCAGGCCATCGGTCTCGGTTATGCGCTGGATTATATGGACGGCATCGGCCGTGCAGCGATTGCAGCGCATGAGGCGGATCTGGCGACCTATGCGGCGGAGCGTCTGCGCGAGATCAATTCGCTACGCATCATCGGCAATGCGCCGGGCAAGGGCGGAATTTTCTCGTTCGAGCTTGAGGGCATTCACGCGCATGATGTCTCGATGGTCATCGACAGGCGTGGCGTGGCGGTGCGCGCTGGCACTCATTGCGCCATGCCGCTCTTGAAACGCTTCGGCGTCACCTCCACATGCCGTGCATCGTTCGGCCTCTACAACACGCGCGCGGAAGTGGACGCTCTGGCCGAAGCGCTGGATTATGCCCGCAAGTTTTTTGCCTGAAGGATCAGGACCATGACTGTTGAAACAACTGAACCGAATAACGAAGTCAGCGCCGTCGTCGCGACGTCTTCGACCATAGCGCCGGACGAACTGGCGCGTATCAGCGATGACGTCATCGCGGCATTGAAGACCGTTTACGACCCGGAAATTCCGGCGGATATTTTCGAGCTCGGTTTGATCTACAAGATCGATGTCGAAGACGACCGCATGGTCAAGATTATGATGACGCTGACCGCCCCCGGTTGCCCTGTTGCCGGTGAAATGCCGGGCTGGGTGGAAAACGCCGTTGGTGCCGTCGAAGGCGTTTCCGGTGTGACCGTCGAAATGACGTTCGATCCACCATGGACGCCGGATCGCATGTCGGAAGAAGCGCAGGTTGCTGTCGGCTGGTATTGAGCCTTGATACCGGCTGGTGATGAGACTAGATTCAATCCATGAAAGCATCGGGCCTTAAACCCGTTTGTTGAAGGAGAATGGGCCCATGGGCTTTGCAGTAATGACGATGACCGAGGCTGCCGCCTCCCGTGTCAAAGCAATCGTCGAGAATTCCGGGCCTGAGGCCAAGGGCCTTCGCGTGGGCATCAAAAAAGGTGGCTGTGCGGGTATGGAATACACCATCGACATGGTGACCGAACCGTCCGCGAAGGATGACCTGATCGAATTTCAGGACGCCAAGGTGTGGATCGAGCCATCCGCCGTGCTTTATTTGCTCGGCACGCAGATGGATTTCGAAATCACGAAAATGCGTTCCGGCTTTACGTTTACCAACCCGAACCAGACATCTGCTTGCGGATGTGGTGAGTCGGTTGAATTGAAGCCTGCGGATTTGGCGGTGCTTGCGAAGCAGCGCCAAGAGGCGGTTGGGGCTTAAGGCACGCAGCGTAGGGAAGGCTAATACCTTTCCCTTCGTCATCCTCGGGCTTGACCCGAGGATCTAACGAGCCCCAACATCCAACGTGGTTGGATCCTCGGGACACGCCCGAGGATGACGAACGGAGTGAGCGCTGAGCGACTCAATGGCTTTCTGCCGTATTTAAACCGCTTCCCGCACAGCAATCTCCGCCATGGCCAACGCCGCTTCCCGCGTCTTCGCCGCAGCAATAAATCGCCCGTTATGACA
The DNA here is from genome assembly GCF_002915175.1 of Agrobacterium rosae. Taxonomy (GTDB): domain Bacteria; phylum Pseudomonadota; class Alphaproteobacteria; order Rhizobiales; family Rhizobiaceae; genus Agrobacterium; species Agrobacterium rosae. The sequence goes on from NZ_NXEJ01000004.1 coordinate 237,719, forward strand.
GAAGGTTGCACCTTCTACGCCCGACGCCGTCTCCAAATCACCGTTCGTCAAACCGGCCCATGCGGCGGGCAAATCAGCGCGCAGCTCGAAGCCATCATCGGCGCGGCGGATGCCGGTGAGGCACCAGTCCTTGTCACGCGGGTGAACGACGAAGAGGAGGTGGTCCGCTCCTGCTTTGACCACTGCCGGGCGGAAGGGCATGCCGAGTGGCAGTTCCAGAACGCGGCCTTCGCCGGTTTTTTCGATGGCGTCCAATACCAGTGATTCGGCGCGCAATTTTGCGGCCTTCTTATCGATGCTGGCTTCCACGAAGCTGCGGGCAATGGCAAGCGCAGCATGAAACGCCAGATCATCCGCCTCTGGATCGTTATTATCGAAGACGGGCTTCAATGTTTCGAGAAGCGCGGGCAATGTCAGCCCTGCAAGCAAACCTGCCGTCGCCGGGCTCAGTGCGCCATTGTCCATGAGGTCGATGGGCAGCACGAAGCCAGAGTCGAACGACGTATGGATCGCTTCGATATGCGCTTCCGGCACGCCGGAGGCCGCAAGGTACTGATGGCCATAGTGCTTCCAGATCAGTCCGAACGAGCTGTAAGGCTGACCATCTTCGCGAAGCGGTGCGCCGCGCTGGTGATGGTCGAAGATGTGCGTTTCAGCATCATAGGCACCGCCGACATCGTAAATGATGCGATCGGCGCTAGGCGTGATCCAGTCCGGGGCGCGGCTGCGGACGATCTTCGCCTGCGGGAAAAGCCGGGTGAGGATGACGCTGGACAGCAGTTCATCGGCATGGAAGCCACCGGAATGGGTGACGAGAAAATCCACTGACATGGTAGGACCGGCCTTATTGTTCGGAAAAAGCTTGTTTTACCGATCAGATATAGCGTGTCGACCAGCCCCGCAACCCGGCAATCAGGCGATTGCGGTGATTTCCAGCTCCTGATCGCCAACTTGCACGAGGTCTCCAACGGCCTTGCCCAAAAGGGCGCGCGCGACGGGGGATACGTGTGACATCGAGCCCGCCTTCGGGTCTGCCTCGTCTTCTCCGACGATACGAAATGTCTGCACGCGCCCGTCATCCCGGTCGAACGTAACAGTGCTGCCAAAGGCGACGACATCATTGCTTTCAGGTGCTGGCATTGGCTGGGCCGTATGCAGGCGTTCAGAGAAATAGCGAAGGTCGCGCATGTGCGGTGCGGCCAGGCGTCTGCGCTCGTTGATATCTTCGATAGCATTTGCCTCATCGAAGGCCTTGCGGGCTTCATCAACCTGCGCCGCCAGCGCCTTCAGCCCGGCTTCAGTGACGAGGTTGGGATGTTGCGAGACGGGGCGATCCGGCAGCTGTGTTTCTGCTGCGGTTTCGGCACTCTCTTCTTTGACAAAGGCGACGCTCACTTCAAAACTCCTCTTTCATACCTTCCTTATATGGAGAGGGGATGGCGCAATGACAACGGGCAGCGTCATTCGTGCCTTAACGCCTCGATAGGGCTCAGACTCGCAGCTCTTCGTGCCGGGAAGTATCCGAAGATGACGCCGATCGCTGCCGAAAACGCGAAGGCGAGCGCGATGATCGCAGGGCTGGTGACGAAGGGAACGCCGAGGAACGTGACGACGCTGTAGGCGAGACCAAGACCGGTCAGAATACCGGCCACGCCGCCAAAGGCCGATAACATCACGGCCTCCACCAGAAACTGCGTGAGCACCTGCTTTTCCAGCGCTCCAATGGCAAGGCGAATGCCGATTTCGCGCGTGCGCTCCGTGACCGAAACCAGCATGATGTTCATGATGCCGATACCACCCACCAGCAGGCTGACGGCTGCAACGGCACCCAGAAGGCCTGTCAGCAGCGTCGTTGTGCCGGTCATGGCGGATGCGATCTGCGCCATATCGTTGACGGTGAAATCATCATCGCGACCCAGCGCTATGCGACGACGTTCGCGCAGCAGGTTTTCGATATCGGACTGCACCTTGGCCGTCGAAACACCGTCCTGCGCCGACACCATGATGCTGGAAATGGTGGTGGTGCCGCCAATGCGCCGCTGGTGGATTTTCAGCGGCATGATGATCGTATCGTCCTGATCATCCCCCAGACCGGACTGACCCTTGCGGGCGAGAACCGCGATAACGGGGCAGGAAATATTGCTGACGCGGATCGTCTGGCCGACGGGATTTGCCGCGCCGAACAGCTCCTGACGCACGGTTTCGCCGATGATGCAGCCGATCTGGCCGCCGCGATCTTCCGCGGGCAGAAATGTGCGGCCCTGTGACAGCGTCCAGTCCTGCGTGACCAGGTAGTCGTTGGTGGTGCCCACCACACTGGTGGAATGGTTCTTGCCGCCATAGATGACAGTCGCCGCCGAGCTTCTGTTGACGGGGGCAACGGCGCGGATGCCGCCAAGCTGGTCGCGCATGGCCTGTATATCATGGTCGTTGAACCGCTTGGCCTCCGTGCTGGCGCGGCCAGGCCCGAACTGGCCGGGGCGCACGAACAGCATGTTGGTGCCAAGGCGTGAGAGTTCGGATTTCACCTGCGCCGTCGTACCGTTGCCGATCGTGACCATGGCAATGACAGCCGCAACGCCGATGACGACGCCGAGCACGGTGAGGAATGAACGCAACAGGTTGCGGCTGATGGCGCGTAGTGCGAGGCGGGCGGTTTCAAGAAACATCTGCCGCCTCCTGCCGTTCCGTTGCGCTGTCGGATGCGAGATGGCCATCCACGAACCGCAGCAACCGGTTGGCATGGGCTGCGATATCCTCTTCATGGGTGACCATGACGACGGTAATGCCCTTGTCGCGATTGAGCGAGGTGATGAGGTCCATGATTTCGGTACTGGTCTTGGTGTCGAGATTGCCCGTTGGCTCATCTGCCAGAAGCAGGGCAGGGCGGGTTACGATGGCGCGCGCAATGGCCACACGCTGCTGCTGGCCGCCGGACAGCTCCTGTGTGGTGTGATGTTCCCTCCCCATCAGCCCAACCTGTGCCAGCGCCTCCATGGCGCGGGGACGGCGCTCTGCCGCCTTCATGCCACGATAGATCAAGGGCAATTCCACATTCTCGACAGCCGATGTACGCGGCAACAGGTTGAAGCCCTGAAACACGAAGCCCAGCATGTGCCGGCGCAGAAGCGTCAGTTGCTCGCTCTCGAAGCCGCTCGTCGGCACGCCCTGGAACAGATATTCACCTGATGTCGGCGTATCCAGGCAACCGATGATATTCATCGACGTTGATTTGCCGGAGCCGGATGGCCCCATGATCGCAACGAATTCGCGTTCTTGAATCGACAGGCTGACGCCATCCAGCGCCCGGATCGTCGCTTCTCCGACGCCATATTGTTTGACGACGTTTCGAAATTCGATGAGTGGTTGACCTGTCATGTGCTTTTCCGCCTCAACTGCTGCGTTGGGTGGCGTCGGTAATGATTTGATCGTCGGGCGAAATATCCCCCGATTTGATGGCGGTAAACTGGCCATCGGTCGCACCGGTTTCGACCTGCACGGAAACAGGCTGGTTGTTTCGCAACACCCAGACGCTTCGCTTCGTGGTGTCTTCGCCAGATCCGCCGCCGCCGCGCTGACGACCCATGCGGGGAGGGCGGAACAATCCCATCAAGCCGCCGCCACGTGATGCTGATTCGCGCGGTGGGGTGTAACGAAGGGCGGCATTGGGAACGAGGATCGCGTCTTTCACCTGCTGCACGACGATGTTTGCAGTGGCCGTCATGCCGGGGCGCAGCAGCAGCTCGGCATTATCCACCGTTAGTATGCCCTTGTAGGTGACGACGTTGGAAACGGTCTCAGAGGCAAAGCGCACGGTTTCTATTGCGGCCGGAAAGCTTCGTTCCGGGTAGGCATCCACGTTGAAGGTTGCGGTCTGCCCCGTCTCGACTTTACCGACATCGGCCTCATCAATGGCCACCTGAAGCTCCATGTGGCGCAGGTCACCCGCGATGGTGAACAGCACGGGTGCATTCAGCGAAGACGCGACGGTCGCGCCTGGGTCCACATCGCGCGTGAGAACCACGCCATCGATGGGCGATATGATCCTGGCCTTACCCAGGTTCAGTTCCGCCAATCGAAGATCGGCTTCGGCCGACAGAACCGACGCGCCATTCACCTCAAGCGTAGCGGCGGAGGCATCATAGGTGAACTGCGCCACTTCCAGATCCTGCTGACTGGAGACGCGGCTTTGAACGAGGGATTTCAGCCGGTCCAGCGACGACTTGGCAGAACCCAGGTCGGCTTGCGCCTTCAGGACGCTGGCTTTGGCGGAAGCGAGTTTGGCGCGCGCGCTCTGCACATCGGCTTCCAGCTTGTTGGTATCCAGTTCCGCTAGAATATCCCCCGACTTGACCGGGCTGTTATAGGTCACATTGACCTTGCGGACGGTGCCGGAAAGCTCGCTCGAGATATCCACCTGATCCGTCGGTTGAACGGAGCCCGTCGACGTAACGATGACGGAGAGGTCACCCTTCTTGGCGTCCTGCGTCGTGTAGGTATAGGCAACATGCGAGCCGCCAGCGATATAATAATATGCACCCGCGCCACCCAGCGCCAACACCACCACCGACGTATAAAGAAAACGGCGCGATTTCTTTTTGCCGGTTTTTGCGGAAACCAGAATATCGCGCAGATCCGGCTTGTCTGCTGGCTTGGATGTCGTGTTGCTGTCGTCGGCGGAGTTCATTCTCTTTACCTATCAAGACAATGCCGTGGCGGAGTTTGGCAAAAACATAATTTTTGCAAGCCATTAAGGTTTTCGGCATTGTGTCCGTCTGTCCCGTCCGGCTTCGCATAGCTTTGGCGCGGGGTGAAGTGAAAACTTCGTAATCTTGTCTTGAGGCAATGATTTGAGCAGTTTGGGCCCCAACCGGGCGCTTCGCAAAAAAAACAAAAGAAAGATGATTTTACCTGTTGCAGGCCGTGGGTGAACCGTGTATCTCCCCACCATCGAAAGACGGAGTGTAGCGCAGTCTGGTAGCGCATCTGGTTTGGGACCAGAGGGTCGGGAGTTCGAATCTCTCCACTCCGACCACTTTCGGAAGTTCTGTGTTTACAGTGACTTCCACAATTCCCCTAAAGTAAAAACTGCTACGTCTGAGCCGGTCTTACCGGCTTTTGCCTTTTTCAGTCTGGCTTCACGCCAGATATTGAAAATAGGCCCAAGCGGCGATGAAGAACGCGATGATGCCGGCCACGATTGCGAGCTTGCGCAGTTGCGGGTTTGGTTTGCGCGGCTGCTTTGGTGGCTCCGGCTTGCGGAATTTGATGACGTTTTCGTTCATGTCTGGCGTCCTTTGAATTGCGAGCCGATAAAATATGCTTCGCGGGCGACACGCAAGTCAGGGCCCAAGCTTTTCGGTACCTATGGCTTTTATGGTTTCCGTAATATGCAGGGCCTGACCGGCTTGACTTCATAAGGCGTTCGGTCCAATTGAGTTTTGCTATCGCGTTGTTATAAATCTATGATGTGTGATGGCTAGAAAAAGCGGAAGGCCGCTTGATCGCAAGACCGGAGCAGTTTGAGATGTCTGCAAAAATTTATCGCCCAGCAAAAACGGCCATGCAGTCCGGCAAGGCCAAGACCAACCAATGGGTGCTGGAGTTCGACGCCGAAATCCCCCGCAAGATCGATCCGATCATGGGCTACACGTCGTCGTCTGATATGAAGCAGCAGGTCAAGCTGTTGTTCGAAACGCAGGAGCAGGCTGAAGCCTATGCAAAGCGCAAAGGCATCGACTACCGCGTGATCCAGCCACAGGAGGCCACCCGCAAGGTTGTTTCCTACACCGACAATTTCAAGTTCAGCCGCACACAGCCCTGGACTCACTGATTTATCCAGACAATGGCCCCTTAGCTCAGCTGGATAGAGCACCTGCCTTCTAAGCAGGTTGTCGTTGGTTCGAGTCCAACAGGGGTCGCCACCCATACGAAAACGCCCTCGAAAGATGTTTCGAGGGCGTTTCTTATTTTGGATACAGCCGGGTTATTTTTGGGCTTCAGTGCACGTTCAGCACGTGGGCGTGATTGCTAGCCGTCATGAATGATTCGCGAGCGGTTTCCAGGTCACATTTGCCCAAGAGTGCATTCAGGCAGTTTTGCCGCGCTTCTTCGTACTCTTGACCGTGATCGTTTGGCCAGCGGTACATCAGCAGGTCGAGAGCGATCAACGGGCTGTAGATTTCCAGTGCCGCACAAAGTGGCAAATGGATCGCGACTGGCTTGATCCATTCGGCATGGTGGCAGGGCTCAGTTCTGTGAATTAGCATGGGGGTTCCTCCTTCCCATAGTCCTCTCCACGAACCCGAAATTCACATATTAGTTCCCGTTCACGAAAAAAGTGAACGGCCTAGGGGTTCCCTTTTTTCAATATGAATGGAAGATGAACAAATAAATGAACCGGAGATGAACGAAAATACGACTTAGGCGTTGTATCACTAACAACCGAGGAGATGCGAAAATGTTCAATCTGTCTGGAATTCAAGAAAGCTTTTTTGGCGATCGTATGGCCGGTGTATGCCAGGCGATCACGTCAGCTCTGGCATTCGAGTCGGGTCTTGAAAAGTCGAGCATCTCGGCCTCTGTAGAAAACGACGTTATCTATCTTGAAGGTACGGCTGACTCGGTGGAAGCCATTGATATCGCTATCAATCTCGCTTCGTCGATTTCGAATTGTCGTATTTTGAGCCACGTAGAGCCTTGCTACTGACGTGACCTTATTGCCGGGCGTTAAACGCCCGGCTGAGCAGTGCTACTGGCTGGTTTTTCCAAGCTGAGCGCTCTTGACTGTATCACCGGTTTTTATTCCAAAATTTTTCGCTGCTCCGCCGTTCAGCTCGAGAACGTAACGCACCGCTCCACGCGAACTGATAATTGATTCGGAGTGTGGAACTGCACCAGCGTGGATATGTTCGATCTTTCCAGCCTTGGAAATGAACAGCATGTCGAGCGGAATGAGCGTATTTCTCATCCACATCGTCACTTCACGGTCTGTCTTGAAATCGAACAACATGCCGTTGTTCGTTCCCATCGACTTGCGATACATCAAACCCTGTTGACGCTGCGCGTCCGTTGTTGCGAGCTCGACAGTGAAGTTGTGTGTTTTGCCGTCTGAGGTCTGGATCGTCAGCTGTTCCGACGTAAATGTTTCCTCAGCAGACAGCGGCGCAACCGTCGCAACGAAAAAAGCGAGCGCAGCTATTGCGCTCACTTTGCAGGTCGATAGGAGATTTTCGAACATCAGTGGGCCATTCCGATCGGGGCGGGGTTGTCGGGGTGGATTTCCGCAGCCATCAGACCCTTGTCACCATCACCGAAGCGCACAAGAACGACTTGGCCTGGACGTAACTCGGCCAGACCGAAGCGGCGCAACGTCTCCATGTGAACGAAAATGTCCTCCGTCCCTTCACCGCGTGTCAAAAAGCCAAAGCCTTTCGTGCGGTTGAACCATTTTACGATAGCGCGTTCCAGTCCGCTCGACGGCGTGACCTGAACATGGGTTCGTACGGGCGGCAGCTGCGATGGGTGAATTGCTGTCGATTGGTCCATGGAGAGCACGCGGAAGGTCTGGTAACCGCGATCTCGTCGCTGGATCAGCGCAACGATGCGCGTGCCTTCGAGAATTGTCTGATATCCGTCGCGTCGGAGGCAGGAAACATGTAGAAGGACATCCTGCATGCCGTTGTCAGGCACGATGAAGCCGAAGCCCTTGGCAACGTCGAACCACTTCACAACCCCGGTGATCTCGATCAGGTCGACCGCATCGCCCGAAAGGTCTTCGAAATCGGCCACATTTTTCGACGACATTCTGTCCGTCATTTCCGCCCAGCCCCTCTAAGCACGCACCACTACGGTCAACTGATTCCCTAGAGATAGATTAACATCTTGGTAACCGTTTCGCGCAAGCCCTAGTTTTCGATTTATCCACCTGCTTTTATGTCTCTGGGCTTGCTCAAGGCTGACTTACCTGCCGTAACGGCAAGTTTAAAACGTTAAGGAGAAGTACATGCGATATCTTCACACGATGGTTCGAGTAAAAGACCTCGAAAAATCCCTGAATTTTTATGGGACAGTATTTGGTCTGGAGGAAGTCCGTCGTATTGAGAACGACAAGGGGCGTTTTACGCTCGTTTTTCTGGCCGCGCCTGACGATGTGACTGCAGCGCGGGAAAACAAGGCTCCATGCCTCGAGCTTACCTATAATTGGGATTCCGAAGATTACGCAGGCGGTCGCAACTTCGGACATCTGGCCTATGAGGTGGACGATATCTATGAGACCTGCGCCAAACTTCAGGCGAGCGGCGTGACCATCAATCGCCCGCCGCGCGATGGTCATATGGCATTTGTGCGTTCTCCGGACGGTATCTCCATCGAGATATTGCAGAAAGGCGCAAGCCTTGCACCAGCCGAGCCATGGATATCCATGGAGAATACCGGCTCCTGGTAAGTTGATTCCCCTATTTTAGGGCTCATCAGACATCGCAGCGCTGGCGTTTCTGCTTGGGCATGTTTCGTCGATGGACGAAATGCCTGTTCAGTTTCGGCAGTGCTGTGCTAGAGGGTTGGTGAAGTTGCAACGTTTTGCGGAGGCTTTGCCTTGAAAATCGTCAACGGCAATTCGGCATATCCGACCAAAGGCTGTCTGGTTGCCGTCTTCCTTCTGACCCTCTCCGGCTGTGTTTCTGCGGTTTCGGAAGACAAGAATGCTAAAGCGACGCTTGCGCCGGCGGCAACTGCCACGCCGGCGACAGCCGCTGTTGCAACGGCACAGGCTGGCCCTAATGCCCAGACGCCACGTGGCGGTTACGTTGACCCCGCAATGGTCTCCGGAACGCCCAACGCCGCATCTCAACACACTGCCACGGCAGCGCAAGCGCAGGGAACGCAGCAGGTTTACGGTCAAGCTCCGCAGATTTCCGGTCTGTCCACCCAGCCAACCGGCATTTCCGCCAGCTCCTTGAGCATCTATGCGAATTCCGCCCCTGTTGCAGCGCCTGTCGCCGTCGCACCTTCGGACAGTGCCTCCACAGGCAGCATACCGGCCTACGCACCAACGCAAAAAATCGTTCCGGCGCTGAACAGCGTTTATTCGGCACCCGCCACCGCGCCACAACCAGCGGCCAATCCCGTTTCCGCGCAGGCCAATGAGCAGCACTCCGCAAGAGGCGTTTCTCCGGCGGTAGCGGAACCGAGGCAGGCGATGGCGACGCAGGCTCTCCCCACGAAGAGTACCATCCCGGCTGACCCGACTGGCGTTCCGATCGCCGCATTCTTTGCCAGTGCCGCGAAGAAACGGGGCTCTGGCAGTGCGCCGGGGTTGACCCAGATGGCAGCCTTGCCGGTTTCGGCCTCCGCACAGGCGGCGGGTATCGCCCTTAACGGTCGACAATCGATGACGGATGAATTCGACGACACCCATGTCGATGAGGACGACAAACCGGCAGGGCTGATGAAACTCGCTTCGCTCTCCGGCCTCAGCCGCATTGCTCCCAACGGGTTGCTGCTGCAGACGGAACAGGTCAATGTCGGCTGCTTCAAGCCGGAACTGATCAAGCGGATCAAGGAAGTGGAAACGCATTATGGGCGACCTGCGACTGTGACATCCGGATACCGCCCGCCCAAGGCAACAACGCAAGGCTCCAAGCACTATACCTGCGATGCGGCCGACATTCAGGTGAGCGGTGTTTCCAAGTGGGAGCTCGCCAATTACCTGCGCTCTATTCCAGATCGTGGTGGCGTTGGCACCTACTGCCACACCGAATCGGTTCATATGGATCTGGGCGAGCCGCGCGACTGGAACTGGCGCTGCCGCAGAACATCTAAAAGCCTCTGAAATTGACGTCCTAAAACGCTCAACGCCCCGCCATGGATATGGTGGGGCGTTGATGTTTTATACCTAAGCCGTAGTCAACGTTGGACAGCGGCTTTCGCTTATGGCGTTGCTGGAGCCGGAGTAGCTGGTGCCGGGGTCGCTGGCGCAGGTGTGGCCGGTGCTGGCGTAGCTGGCGCTGGCGCAGCAGGCTGCGTCGTCGTTGCTGGCGGCGGGCTCGCGGGCGTTCCGGTCGTGCTCGTGGTGCGGGTACCCGTCATAAAGTAGGCAATCGCCATAACCACGACGATGGCCGCAATCACGATAGTAATCGTACGGTTGTTCATAAGTGCCTCCTCCAAATTGCCCAATGCCGTTAATCGGCTGAGCTCATCACCACATAACAATGTGGTATCAGCATGTTTGGTTTCAACTGGAGGCGTTATTTGCTGGGTGAATAGGCCGTACACTCAACTTAAGGCAGGCGAATCGTCGCAATCGGGCTTCGGCATCTCTGTCTTCATCGTCAGTTTTGCGTGGAGAATGCTGCAAGGTGGAAGTGGTGAGAGGCGTGGGACTCGAACCCACGACCCGCGCATTAAAAGTGCGCTGCTCTACCAGCTGAGCTAGCCTCTCTCACCATATCGTTCCGCGTATCCCTCTGACACATAAACACAAAAGCTGCGTTAAAGTTCAGTTGCTTTAAAAGCCGGGCTGCGTGTTCCTCGTTGGCGGCGAAGCGCCCTTCGGAAGTGCGCGGAACATAGGTAGAGGCACGTCTGCGGTCAACCCATAAAAACGCGAATATTTCCCGTTCCCGCGTTTTTTTGTCGCGAGCGCAAAAAGGTGATTGGTCGTAAGGGGTTGGCCGCGTTAAATGCGGTTTGAAATGTAGCGGAGTCCGCCCTTGTCCATCGCAGATATATCCCTTTTTACAGCGCTTCTGGCCGGTGCGCTCTCGTTTTTGTCGCCCTGCGTGCTGCCGTTGGTGCCGCCTTATCTCTGCTATATGGCAGGTATTTCCGTGGAGCAGTTTCGGGATGAGCGCTATGAGGCAAAGCCCCAGGTTCGACGGGCGGTGATGTTTGCGGCGCTGTTCTTTACGCTGGGATTCGCGACTGTTTTCGTGGCGCTGGGGGCGGGCGCGTCCAGCATCGGCATGGTGCTGCGCCAGAACCTGGATATCCTCGCCAAGATCGGCGGCTTCATCATTATTCTGATGGGGTTGAATTTCCTCGGCGTCTTCCGCATCGGACTATTTTCCCGGGAGGCACGGTTTCAGAGCGGCGGCAAACCGGCTACGCTGTCAGGTGCCTATATCATGGGTCTTGCCTTTGCCTTTGGCTGGACGCCGTGCATAGGTCCTGTCCTCGGTGCCATTCTGGGGGTGGCGGCGTCGAAAGATACGGTGGGGGACGGGGCGATGTTGCTTGCCGTCTATTCCGCCGGGCTTGCCATTCCATTCTGGATCGCGGCGGCGTTTTCGGGAAGTTTCATGCGGTTTCTCGTCCGTTTCCGCCGCCATCTCGGCATGGTGGAAAAGGCGATGGGCGTGCTTCTCATTCTGACAGGTGTTGCTTTCATGTCCGGCTTCATCACCAATGTTGCAATCTGGTTTCAGGAAAGCTTTCCAATACTTATGCAGATCGGTTAAAGTACTGACGGCATCATATTGGGCGAGGGGGAGCCATGGCTGAGATCGCCGGATTGCTGTTTCCGTTTTTCGGATTGATCTTGATCGGCTATCTCGCCGGGCGCATTACCAAGCAGCCTGCCGAGGCACTTGGTTGGCTGAACACCTTCATCATTTATGCGGCCCTACCGGCGTTGTTTTTCAAGCTGGTTGCCAAGACGCCCGTCGATCAGCTGGCGCGCATGGATTTCGTTGGCCTCAGCCTTCTGGCGACCTACTCCATTTTTACGCTGCTCTTCGTCATCGGTTATGTCATCCGCCGCAACAGTTTGGCAGACACAACGATTCAGAGCTTTGCCGGGAGTTACGGCAATATCGGCTATATGGGGCCGGGGCTGGCACTGCTGGCTTTTGGAGAGCGCGCTGCGGTGCCGGTGGCGCTGATCGTATGTCTTGAGAACGCCATGCATTTCGTGACGGCCCCGGCGTTGATGGCGGTCGCCGGTGGAGACAAGCGTCCGCCGCTGAAGCTCGCCGGAGATGTGGCGCGGAAGGTTCTCACGCACCCGTTCATCTTATCCGTCATCGCGGGTTTTCTCGCTGCCATCATCGGCTGGCCGCCGCCGCAACCTGTGCAGCAACTGGTGGATTATCTGGCGCAATCGGCAGCGCCTTGCGCTCTGTTTGCTATGGGGGTGACGCTGGCTTTGCGTCCGTTGAAACGAGTGCCGGTTGAAATCAGCTATATCGTTCCTGCCAAGCTGATCCTGCATCCGCTTTTGGCCTATTTCATCCTGTCGTCTTTCGGCTCTTTCGATCCGATATGGGTTTCGACCGCGGTGCTGCTGGCCGCGCTGCCGACGGCCACGAATGTCTTCGTTATCGGTCAGCAATATGGGGTTTGGCAGGAACGAGCGTCGGCAACGATTCTTGTGACTACAGGCTTGTCGGTTTTCACCGTTTCATTGGTGCTTTACTTCATCCGTTCCATGAGCGTCTAAGGCTGCCGAAAATCATCGAGGGCAGGGCTTTGATGCCGCGACCTGGCTCGATGCCTTCGCGCATGACCAGACCCCGCCAAGGCCCGACGCTGGAGAGAACATGCAGGCCCGCGGCCCGCGCCATCTGCACGGGCAGGAGGCTTGATAGCAGCGAGCGGTTCAAAAGATCGACGCTGAGTGTCCGGCTGACAACATCGGCACGGCGGCGGCGGTCGAACGTCGAGCCCGCATCACTGGGAATAGTCTTGCCAGTCAGGGTACCGAGAAGTTCGGTCAGCACGATAATATCCCGCAGGCTGAGGTTCAGGCCCTGTGCGCCGATCGGCGGAAAGCCATGGCCGGATTCACCCACCAGCGCCACGCGGCCCTTGCCGTAACGATGCGCGGTCATGCTGGAAAGCGGCCACGTCTGCACGTCGTCGGATACGGTGACGGTGCCGAGCATGGATTGCATGCGGTCTTCGACGCGGCGGCTGAGGTCTTCCAACAGAAGGGTGGTGAGTTCGGCAGCCTGCTGCGGTGTTACCACCCAGACCAGACTGGAACGGTTGCCGGGAAGAGGTACCTGCGTGAACGGGCCGGTCGGCGTGTGAAATTCCGTGGAAACATTGCCATGCGGGCGGCTATGCTCGAAGTTCAGCACCACGGCGGTCTGCGGATAGGACCACGACCGCACGCCGATGTTGGCGGCTTCGCGCACCTTGGACTTTTTCCCATCAGCACCGACCAGAAAACTTGCGGCAATCTGCTCGCCATCTTCAAGGGTGAGGGTCGCTTCGCGCTCTGTGATCTCGATCGCGTCAGCGACGCCGTCGATAAGGGTGATGTTATTTTCCTGCGCGACGGCCTCGCCCAATACCGTCAGCAACGTGTCGTTGGCCATGTTCCACCCGAAGGCGGGGAGGCCGATTTCCGATGACCGAAAGGCTACCGTTGGCGCGCGCAGCAACCGATCCGTACCATCGATGATCTGCATGGTGGACAGCTTGGCCGCGGATGGCTCGATTTGCGACCAGAGGCCGAGGCGATCCAGAAAACGGATGGACTGGTCCATCAAGGCGGTGGTGCGATGATCCAACCTCTCGGATTTAGGCGCTATCAGCGCAACGTTGCGGCCGGAGCGGGCAAGAGCGATAGCCGCAATCTGGCCGGCAAGTCCTGCACCCACGATGGCAATCTCGAAGTTTCTCATCGTCCTGTCCAATCCAGCTTTTACCTTAAACGCCTATACGCGTCCCAAACATAGAAGTTCCGGCGCGCCGAATCCAGAACCCATCTGTGCCGCAATCGTCATGAGGACGCAGTAAAATCCATATTAGCATTAGGATAAGCTTTCGCGCATGGTTGCAAACAGCGATAAATGGCCGCATACCGGACTGGACGTAGCGGATAAAAAACGAGGCGCCTGCGCTGACTATGAAGATATTCAAATACAAGCGCGTGCCCTATGCAGAGATGCGGGCCTTTTCGGTCCACATCCTGACCGCATCCGGTTCATTCCTCGCATTTCTAGGCGTCGTGGCCGCGGCGGAGCATCGCTTCGTCGACATGTTCTGGTGGCTGGGTCTAGCGCTTGCTGTCGATGGTATCGATGGACCGATCGCCCGCAAGGTGCGGGTGAAAGAGGTTTTGCCGAACTGGTCCGGCGATACGCTCGACAACATCATTGATTATGTGACCTACGTTCTCCTACCGGCTTTTGCGCTGTACCAAAGCGGTATGATCGGCGAGCCATGGTCGTTCGTGGCCGCAGGCATGATCGTCGTGTCCAGCGCCATTTATTACGCCGATATGGGCATGAAGACCGATGAACACTTCTTTTCGGGTTTTCCCGTGGTCTGGAACATGGTGGTGTTCACTCTGTTCGTCATCGATGCCAGCGCGACGACGGCGATGACGGTCGTGACGATTTCGGTCTTCCTCACCTTCCTGAATATCAATTTTCTCCATCCGGTGCGCGTCAAGCGCCTGCGTCCGCTCAATATGACGATATTCCTCGTATGGTGCCTCCTGGGCGGCTATTCGCTGCTGCTGCATTTCGACACGCCGACATGGGTGGCGGTGGGTGTCGCGATAACCGGGCTCTATCTCTATTGCGTTGGCGGGCTGATGCAATTGTTGCCGAAACTCGGCACCCGCACGGAATAGCAAAAACAGTCGTTCAAAACTTGCATGCCGGGTCTGTTTTACAGTTGTGCGCAGCAGTAAAACGGGTATCTAGTATCAATTACGGGCACTGCCCAATTTTAGTGCATGGTTATCGGTCCGTTGGCTCAACGCTTCGTAGAAAGTGCGGCTCCGGGTTGGAAAAGGGGAACAGGTGACGGGATTGGTGACGTCTGAGGCCTTGCCTCTATTGTCCGTTCGCCAGCTGACCAAGCTGTTTGGAGCATTTGGCGCGTGCAATGCGATCGATCTCGATATTGCGCCCGGTGAAATTCATGCACTGCTGGGTGAGAACGGCGCGGGAAAATCCACTCTGGTCAAGATGCTGTTCGGCGTACTGGCACCATCGGCTGGAGAGATTCTCTGGAAGGGCGAGCCTGTTCGCATCGGTTCTCCGGGCGAGGCGCGAAAGCTCGGCATCGGCATGGTCTTCCAGCATTTCTCGCTGTTCGAAGCGCTGACGGTTGCTGAAAACATCGCGCTTTCACTGGACCCGAACATTTCGCTGAAAGAGATCGCCCGCGAGGCCGAAGCGCTGTCCAAGGCCTATGGCCTGCCGCTTGATCCTTACGCCCATGTGGCCGACCTTTCGGTGGGTGAACGCCAGCGTATCGAGATCGTGCGCGCGCTGCTGCAAAATCCGCAGCTTATCATTCTGGACGAGCCGACCTCCGTGCTGACGCCGCAGGAAGCGGATCGCCTGTTCGAAACGCTGGCCAAGCTCAAGGCCGAGGGACGTTCCGTTCTTTACATCAGCCACCGGCTGGAAGAGGTGCAGCGTATCTGCGATCGCGCCACGGTTTTGCGCCATGGCGAAGTAACGGGCGCCTGCGATCCGCGCAAGGAAACGCCGTCATCGCTGGCTCGCATGATGGTGGGTTCGGATGTCGCTGGCATTCAACGCGATGATGATCGCACCATTGGTGATGTGAGCGTTGAGATTGCCGGTCTGTCCGTTGCGGCCCGCACACCGTTCGCCGTTTCTCTCAAAGACATCTCCATGAAGGTCCGCGCTGGCGAGGTTCTGGCCATTGCCGGTGTTGCCGGTAACGGGCAGGGGGAACTGTTCGATGCTCTCTCCGGCGAATATCCCGTTGCTCATCACGAAGCGATTTTCCTGCGTGGCAAGCCTGTCGGTCGCATGGGCATTAATGGCCGCCGCCTGCTGGGTGCTGGTTTCGTGCCGGAAGAGCGCCACGGCCACGCCGCCGTGCCGACCATGACATTGTCTGATAATCTGCTTCTGGCCCGCTGTCGGTCTGACAGAAAAGCCTTCCTCAGCGGAGGTTTCCTGAAGGTCATCCGCAGTTCCACTATCAAAAATGCGGCCAAGCGCATTTCGGCCTCCATGGATGTGCGCAAAAGCGGGGATGATCCGCTGGCGGGCTCACTCTCTGGCGGAAACCTGCAAAAATTCATCGTCGGGCGGGAGCTGGACCGTCAGCCCTCCGTGCTGGTCGTCAATCAGCCGACATGGGGCGTGGATGCTGGCGCCGCCAGCCGCATTCGCCAGGCGCTGGTCGATCTCGCCAAAGCCGGTTCGGCTGTTATCGTCATAAGTCAGGATCTGGATGAAATCTTTGAAGTTGCCTCCAGCATTGCTGTCATCTCCGATGGCCGTCTGTCGCAGTCCTATCCGGCTGGTGAAATGAATCGTGAAAGGATCGGACTTTTGATGGGCGGTGTTCACGCAGGTCATGCGGAGGCTGCAGCCCATGCGCATTGAGCTCGAAAAACGCACCGGCGTTTCCAACCTCTTCGCCATTCTGTCGCCTCTGCTGGCGCTGTTCCTGACGCTGGTCTTCGGTGCCATCATGTTTGCGCTGCTGGGCAAAAACCCGTTCAGCGCGCTCTATAGCTTCTTCATCGATCCGCTGCTGGAAGTCTGGTCGCTGCATGAGCTGGCAATCAAGGCAGCACCGCTGATCCTGATCGCGGTCGGCCTGTCGATCTGCTATCGCTCCAACAACTGGAATATCGGTGCCGAAGGGCAGTTCACCATCGGCGCGATCACCGGCTCCATTCTGCCGGTGCTCTATCCGCAGTGGCAATCACCAATGATCCTGCCGCTGATGCTCATCATGGGTGCTGCCGGTGGCGCGCTGTATGGGGGTATTCCTGCGCTGCTCAAAACGCGCTTCAACACCAACGAAATTCTGACCAGTCTGATGCTGGTCTATGTCGCGCAGCTTTTCCTAGACTGGCTGACGCGGGGCATCTGGCGTGATCCTGCGGGCTATAACTTCCCGCAGACGACAGCCTTCAACGAAAGCGCTGTGCTGCCGGAAATTCTCGAATCCGGTCGCGCCCATTGGGGCATCGTCTTCGCCATCATCGCGGCCATTGCGCTATGGTTCATGATGCGTTTCATGCTCAAGGGGTTTGAAGTGACGGTGTTAGGCCAGTCGCCACGGGCAGGGCGCTTTGCCGGGTTTTCCTCACGGGGCATGGTGTGGTTTTCGCTGGTGCTATCCGGCGCGCTGGCCGGTCTTGCTGGTATTTCGGAAGTCTCCGGCTCCATCGGCCATTTGCAGCCATCCATTTCTCCCGGTTATGGCTTCACCGCTATCATCGTTGCCTTTCTGGGCCGCTTGAATCCACTCGGCATCATCGCATCCGGATTCGTGCTGGCGCTGACCTATCTGGGCGGCGAGGCGGCGCAGCTTTCCATCGGTGTGTCCGATAAGGTCACGCGCGTCTTCCAGGGGCTGATGCTGTTCTTCGTACTCTCCTGCGATACGCTGATCATCTACAAAATCCGCATCCGTTTCGGGCGTGGCAACAGCAGCGAAGGAGCCGCATGATGGATATGTTTCAGGCGATCCTTCTGACTGTCATTACGGCTGCAACACCGCTGGTCATCGCCGCTCTGGGCGAGCTGGTGACAGAACGTGCGGGCGTGCTGAACCTCGGTGTCGAGGGTATGATGATCATGGGTGCGGTCTGCGCCTTTGCTGCCGCCCATATCACCGGTTCGCCCTATATCGGTATCGTCGCTGGCATTGCGGCTGGAGCCGTTTTCTCGTTGCTCTTCG
Organism: Agrobacterium rosae; assembly: GCF_002915175.1. Lineage (GTDB taxonomy): Bacteria > Pseudomonadota > Alphaproteobacteria > Rhizobiales > Rhizobiaceae > Agrobacterium > Agrobacterium rosae. The sequence goes on from NZ_NXEJ01000004.1 coordinate 255,362, forward strand.
GTTTTCTGACGCTCACGCTCGTCACCAATCAGGTGGCGACCGGGCTTGCGCTGACCATTCTCGGCCTTGGTGTATCTGGCATGCTGGGGGAGAGCTTCGTGGGCCTGCCCGGCGTCAAGCTGCCGCCCATCGTCTTTCCGGTTCTGTCAGACATTCCGGTCATCGGACCTGCGCTTTTCCGGCAAGATCTGATTTTCTACATGTCGATTGCGCTCGTCATCGGCATTGGCTGGTTCCTGTTCAAAAGCCGCACGGGCCTGAAAATCCGCGCCATTGGCGATAATCACGGCTCTGCCCATGCGCTGGGCATCAATGTCATCCGCACGCGCTATCTTGCCGTGATGTTCGGTGGTGCCTGTGCGGGCTTGGCCGGGGCGCAGCTTTCGCTGGTCTATACGCCGCAATGGGTGGAAAACATGTCTGCCGGGCGCGGCTGGATTGCGCTGGCGCTGGTGGTGTTTGCATCCTGGCGGCCATGGCGGGTTCTGGCGGGTGGATATCTCTTCGGGGCCGTCACCATCGGCCAGCTGCATGCGCAGGCTCTCGGCATCGGTGTGCCGTCCCAACTTCTTTCAGCAATGCCTTACATAGCGACTATTGTGGTCCTCATCATCATCTCCCATAATCGTCGCACAACGCTGATCAATACACCGGCATCGCTCGGCAAACCGTTCGTGCCGGACCGTTAAAAAAACCAGGTTCACGCCTAACCAAGCAGGGGTAAAAATGAAGAAACTCATCATCGCACTGGCCGCATCGGCCGCCGCAATCATCGGCGCGGTTCCCGCCGCCCAAGCCGCAGACGCCAAGAAGGTCTGCTTCGTCTATGTCGGCACCAAGACCGATGGCGGCTGGACGCAGGCGCATGACATTGGCCGTCAGGAACTGCAGAAGCATTTCGGCGACAAGATCGAAACGCCGTTCCTCGAAAGCGTTCCCGAGGGACCAGATGCCGAGCGCGCCATCGAGCGTATGGCCCGTTCCGGCTGCGAACTGATCTACACGACGTCGTTCGGCTTCATGGATGCCACCGTCAAGGTTGCCCAGAAGTTCCCGAAGGTGAAGTTCGAACACGCGACCGGCTTCAAAAACGCCGAAAACCTCGCCACCTACAATTCGCGCTTCTATGAAGGCCGCTACATTCAGGGCCAGATCGCGGCCAAGATGTCGAAAAAGGGCGTTGCCGGTTACATCGCGTCCTTCCCGATCCCTGAAGTCGTTATGGGCATCGACGCCTTCGTTCTCGGCGCACAGTCCGTGAACCCTGAATTCAAGGTCAAGGTCGTCTGGGCCAACACCTGGTTTGACCCGGGCAAGGAAGCCGATGCCGCCAAGGCGTTGATCGACCAGGGCGTCGACATTCTGACCCAGCACACCGACACCACAGCCCCGATGCAGGTTGCTGCCGAGCGTGGCATCAAAGCCTTCGGTCAGGCATCCGACATGATCAAGGCTGGCCCAACCACGCAGATGACGGCGATCGTCGACACCTGGGGTGCCTACTACATCAAGCGCACACAGGCGCTTCTGGATGGCACGTGGAAGTCCGAATCGATCTGGGACGGCCTGAAAGACGGCATTCTCACCATGGCACCTTACACCAATATGCCAGATGACGTGAAGAAGATGGCGGAGGAAACCGAAGCCAAAATCAAGTCCGGCGAACTGCACCCCTTCACCGGCCCGATCAAGAAGCAGGACGGTTCCGAGTGGCTGAAGGCTGGCGAAAAGGCTGAAGACAAGGTTCTTCTCGGCCTGAACTTCTACGTCGCAGGCGTAGATGACAAGCTGCCGCAGTAACTTGGTTTTACTTCCGTCATCCCGGCCTTGAGCCCGGGGACGGAGACCAGTGCTCTCTATCGCCATCCTCGGGCTTGTCCCGAGGATCTAATCACGCTTCTGCGGATGCGACGTGGCAGATGCCCTGGACAGGCCCGAGCATGACGACTGTGGGGTCTCATCTACCAAGCCGCGCCCGGAAACAGGCGCGGCTTTTCTCTGCCCCGCTCACGGCAGGTTTCCAACGTTCACGCAATTTCCATGGTTTCTTTATTCCTGAGCGTTTATAGCGGGAAAATGAGTCCGCCCCATCAATTGGCGGCAGAGGAACGATCAAGTCGGAGATACTAATGGAACGCAGTTGCCTTGCCGTCATTCTCGCCGCTGGTGAAAGCACACGCATGAAGTCATCCATGTCGAAGGTGCTGCACCCGGTCGCTGGCCGGGCGATGATTGCGCATGTGATGCAGGCTGTGGCAGGCGCTGGCGTCAGCGCCGCTGCACTCGTGGTGGGGCGTGATGCGGACAAGGTGGCGGATGCGGCGCGCGGTGCTGGCGTCAGCGTCGAACCCTATCTCCAGAAGGAACGTCTGGGCACTGGCAATGCCGTTCTGGCAGCGCGTGCGGCCATCGAAAGCGGTTATGACGATGTTCTGATTGCCTATGGCGACGTGCCGCTGCTCACATCCGAAACGCTGGATCAGGCGCGTCAGGCGCTGAGCGAGAATGTAGATGTCGTCGTCATCGGTTTCCACACCGACAAGCCGACCGGCTATGGTCGCCTGCTGGTGGAAAACGGCGAACTCGTTGCTATCAGAGAAGAAAAAGATGCGACCGAAGACGAGCGTAAAGTCACTTGGTGCAACAGCGGCCTGATGGCGATCAATGGTCGCCGCGCGCTCGATCTGCTGACCCGCATCGGCAACAATAATGCCAAGGGCGAATATTATCTAACCGACGTGGTGGAAATTGCCCGCTCGCTGGGTGGCAAGGCCATCGCCATCGATGCGCCTGAGACAGAACTGACCGGCTGCAACAACCGCGCCGAACTCGCTTACATCGAAAAGCTGTGGCAGGAACGCGCGCGCCATCAGTTCATGATCGATGGTGTCTCGATGATTGCGCCGGAGACCGTGTTTCTGTCCTGGGATACACAGATCGGGCAGGATGCCTTGATCGAACCCAACGTGGTGATCGGGCCGGGCGTAACAATAGAATCGGGTGCCGTCATCCATGCCTTCTCGCATCTGGAAGGCGCGCATGTCAGCGGCGGCGCGACGGTTGGTCCCTATGCGCGGTTGCGCCCCGGTGCCAATCTTGCCGCCAATTCCAAGGTTGGTAATTTCTGCGAGGTCAAGAAGGCCGAGATTGGTGAGGGTGCCAAGGTCAATCACCTGACCTATATCGGCGATGCCTTCGTTGGCGCTGGCAGCAATATCGGGGCAGGGACGATTACCTGCAATTATGACGGCATCAACAAACACGAAACCCGCATCGGTAAAAATGCTTTCATCGGCTCTAATTCCTCGCTGGTCGCGCCGGTCAATATCGGTGACGACGCCTATGTCGCTTCCGGCAGTGTGATTACCGAAAATGTGCCTGCGGATGCACTGGCCTTCGGTCGAGCACGCCAGGAGATCAAGGAAGGTCGCGCCAATGCTTTGCGCGCCCGTGCGCAGGCCATCAAGGACGCCAAGAAAAAGACCTCGATATCGTAACGGATAGACATTGAAAGTGACTGCAACCGCAATTGCAGATTTCGCGGAAATCGCTAGGACTTCCGCTAGTTAAAATGGTTTGGAGAAGTGTATGTGCGGCATTGTTGGCATTGTTGGAACGCAGCCGGTTGCGGAGCGCCTTGTGGAAGCGCTGAAGCGTCTGGAATATCGGGGGTACGACTCCGCTGGCGTTGCGACAATTCATGATGGCGCGCTTGCTCGCCGCCGTGCGGAAGGCAAGCTTTTCAATCTCGAAAAAAAGCTGTCCGAAGAGCCGCTTCCCGGCCTTACCGGCATTGCCCACACCCGCTGGGCAACCCATGGCGTGCCGAATGAAACCAACGCGCATCCGCATTTCATGGAAGGCGTCGCCGTCGTTCACAACGGTATCATCGAGAACTTCTCCGAACTGCGCGACGAACTGATAGCGGAAGGTGCTGTCTTCACCACGCAGACGGATACGGAAGTCGTGGCCCAGCTTCTGGCCAAGTTCACCCGCGAAGGACTGGACCACCGCGCTGCGATGCTGGCCATGCTGAACCGCGTCACCGGTGCCTATGCGCTGGGTGTGATGTTCCAGGATGACCCTGCCACGCTTCTCTCCGCCCGTTCCGGCCCACCGCTCGCGATCGGTTATGGACGCGGTGAAATGTTCCTGGGTTCGGACGCGATTGCCCTGTCGCCTTTCACCAATGAAATCACCTATCTGGTGGATGGCGATTGCGCCATTCTCACCGCCAAGGGTGCTGAAATCATCGATTTCCTCGGCAATCCCGTACAGCGTCTGCGCCAGATTTCGCAGGCGACGGCCTATGTGGTGGACAAGGGCAACCACCGCCACTTCATGGAAAAAGAAATCTACGAGCAGCCGGAAGTCATTTCCCATGCGCTGAGCCACTATGTGGATTTCGCTGAAAAGCGCGTGAAGGATGCCGATCCGGCCATCGATTTTTCCAAGCTGACCGGCCTTGCCATTTCCGCCTGCGGCACGGCCTATCTGTCCGGCCTCATCGGTAAATACTGGTTCGAGCGTTATGCGCGCCTGCCCGTCGAGATCGATGTCGCCTCAGAATTCCGCTACCGTGAAATGCCGCTTTTGCCGACGCAGGCAGCACTCTTCATTTCGCAATCCGGCGAGACGGCAGATACGCTGGCATCGCTGCGCTATTGCCAGGAAAACGGCCTCAAGATCGGCACGGTCGTCAATGTTCGCGAATCGACCATGGCGCGCGAATCGGATGCTGTGTTCCCGATTCTCGCCGGTCCTGAAATCGGCGTGGCCTCGACCAAGGCCTTTACCTGCCAGTTGGCCGTTCTGGCGTCGCTCGCCATCGCCGCAGGCAAGGCACGTGGCACACTGACGGTTGAGCAGGAAACGGACCTCGTTCGCCACCTGATCGAAATGCCACGCGTGATGAGTGAAGTCCTGAACGCCATCCAGCCGCAGATCGAAACCCTGTCGCGCGATCTTTCCCGCTTCAAGGATGTTCTCTACCTCGGTCGCGGCACCAGCTATCCGTTGGCGCTGGAAGGCGCGCTGAAGCTCAAGGAAATTTCCTATATCCACGCAGAAGGTTACGCCGCAGGCGAGTTGAAACACGGGCCTATCGCGCTGATCGACGAGAACATGCCTGTTATCGTTATCGCCCCCCACGACCGCTTCTTCGAAAAAACCGTGTCCAACATGCAGGAAGTCGCAGCGCGCGGCGGCAAGATCATCTTCATCACCGATGAGAAGGGGGCTGCCGCTTCGAAGCTGGAAACCATGGCAACCATCGTTCTGCCCAACGTAGATGAAATCATCGCCCCGATGGTCTTCTCGTTGCCGATTCAGTTGCTGGCCTATCACACCGCCGTCTTCATGGGCACGGATGTGGACCAGCCGCGCAACTTGGCGAAGTCAGTGACTGTGGAATAACGACGACGCCTATTCACTCTTAGGCTGTTTTTCCTGAACGGTCACGAAAACCGGCCGATTGATTGGGATGAGGTCCATATGTTTCATCACAACTGGATCACCAGAGGTCTGGCACTCTGTTTGCTGTTAGGGCCTCTGGGGCCTATATATCACTTATTGACGCAAGCAATGGCGGCGATAAGTGATGGGAAGCCCGGTAGCATTTTCATCCTTCTGCCTGTATTTTTACTGCTTGGGTTCTGCCTGTATATACTGGCTACCGATTTCTGCTCGGAAGCGCCAAGGCATACCGGTGGGCGATGTATTTGTTCATTTCGCAAATACCGTTTCTGTCTCTAGGCAGATTCGGGCTCGGCTGGAACAGTGGTTTCGAAATACCTTTCGCCTATCGCGGCCTACTGGACGAACGGTTAAGTTTTGTTTTTTGGGATCAAACCGTTGATTATTTCGTAATTGGCTTCAATCTTTTTGCACTCTTGGCCAGTAGCGCGCTGTTTCGAGTTAGAAAACAACTCCGCCCTGTCGCGCCATAGGCTAGCCGAGAACACGTTACGATAACGCACTTGCGAACAGGATTATCTATCGCAGTGCACACCGGATCGATTATTCGCTTGAAAGGCGGAACGCGTTTCGCCACTGTCCGTTCAAGAAGGTCTTCATCTCTTGAAGTTTCTCGAATTTATGCGGATTCATGACCGAAATTCCCGTCAAAATTTCTTTCGCAACGCGCTTGCGCAATAGCTTCCTCACCGGGGTTCTGATCCTTGCGCCTGTCACCATCACCATGTGGGTGGTCTGGACATTTCTGCAGTGGGTGGACAGCTGGGTTAAGCCGTATATTCCGGCGCGTTACGATCCAGAGCAATATTTCGATGTCGCCATTCCCGGTTTCGGCCTGCTGGTGGCCGTCATCGGCATTACGCTGATCGGTTTTCTCGGCAACAACCTCATCGGCAAATGGATCGTGGGTTTTGGCGAGTCCATTCTGAACCACATGCCGTTTGTCCGCCCGATCTACAAAAGCATAAAGCAGCTTTTTGAGTCGGTCCTGAAAGAGCATTCCAGTTCTTTCAAAAAGGTCGGATTGATCGAGTTCCCATCGCCCGGAACATGGGCCATGGTTTTCGTATCGTCGGACGCCAAGGGCGAAGTTGCCTATCGCTTCAATGAAATCGGCCAGGAAATGGTCGCGGTGTTTCTGCCGCCGACGCCGGTGCCGACAGCAGGATTTCTGCTGTTCGTGCCGAAAGACAAGATCATCATGCTCGAAATGTCGCCGGAAGATGGTGCAAAGCTATTGATCTCCGGCGGCCTCGTTGCTCCGGATTTCGAGTTGCCTAAGGCAATCGCGCCAGTTTGACGATCAGTCGTCGTCAAACACCTCATCAGAAGTCGAGGTCGAGTGGAACACTGGGACGAAGACGCGCATATAGACGAAGCGCACGCTCCAGCCTTTTTCCTGCGCTTCTGCCCACGCTTTTTTGCGCCCCGGTTTCTTAAAATTCTTGCCGATGGCCTTCTTTTCGCTTTTGGCAAAGGTCTCCGGCAGCAGCAGGTTGTCTGGTGAGCAGAGGGCGTAGCCCTTGCAGAAGGCTGCGGGCGGTAGGGGCATGTCATTCATGATCGTTAGCCTGCATGGAGGAAACGGATCGCCTCGTCACGGCGATGGAGGTAGAGCAGGGTGCGCAGATTGCGGCCTCGCTCGCTTGAGAGTTCTGGGTCGCGCTCGATCGTATAGGCGGCGTCCTTGCGGGCGATTTCCAGGAGGTCGGCGTGGGCTTCGAGGCTGGCGATGCGGAAACCGGGCGTGCCGGATTGGCGAGTGCCCAGAAGTTCGCCTTCGCCGCGCAGCTTCAAATCCTCTTCGGCAATTAAAAAGCCGTCTTCGCTATCACGCAGAATGGAAAGGCGTGCTTTGCCGTTTTCGCTGAGCGGCCCCTTATAGAGCAGAATGCAGGTGGAGGCCTCATCGCCACGACCCACACGACCGCGCAACTGGTGCAACTGGGCAAGGCCGAAATTCTCTGCATGTTCGATAACCATGATTGTCGCATCCGGCACGTCCACGCCCACTTCGACCACGGTCGTTGCCACCAGCAGGCGGGTTTCGCCGGTTTTGAAGGCCAGCATTGCCGCGTCCTTTTCCGGTCCGCTCATGCGACCGTGGATAAGGCCGATGTCTGCGCCCAGTGACTTTGACAGAACGGCATGACGTTCCTCTGCCGACATGAGGTCGGATTCTTCCGATTCTTCCACCAGCGGGCAAATCCAGTAGGCTTTCTTGCCTTCGGAAAGCGCACTTTTTAGCCGTGCAACGATATCGCCGATGCGCTCGGTTGGAATGGTCACGGTCGTGATCGGTTTACGGCCAGCTGGCTTTTCGGTGAGCTTGGAAACATCCATATCCCCGAAGGCGGCCAAAACCAGCGTGCGGGGAATGGGCGTTGCCGTCATGACCAGCATATGCGGCGAGATGCCCTTGGCGGTCAGCCGCAGTCGCTGGTGCACGCCGAAACGATGTTGCTCATCCACCACCGCCAGCACGAGGTTCTTGTAATTGACGCTATCCTGAAACAGCGCGTGGGTGCCGATCACGATCTGCGCTTCACCCGAGGCAATGCGCTCCTCGATTTCCCGGCGCTCCTTGCCCTTGGTGCGGCCCGTCAGAACCTCGCAGGAAATGCCGGCGGTAGCAGCGAATTTCGAGATGGTCGCGAAATGCTGGCGGGCGAGAATTTCGGTCGGTGCCATCAGCACGGCCTGGCCGCCAGCCTCCACGGCGGTGGCCATCGCCATCAATGCCACCAGCGTCTTGCCCGCGCCGACATCGCCTTGCAGCAAGCGCAACATGCGGTCTTCGCCCGCCATGTCGGTCAGAATATCTTTCACCGCAGCGCTTTGGCTCGCCGTCATCGAAAACGGCAGGTTGGCGAGAATCTTCGCGGCAAAATCGCCTTTGGCACGGATGGGTTGGCCGGTGACCTTGCGCAGCCTTTGCCGCACCAGCGCCAGCGAAAGCTGACCCGCGAGAAACTCGTCATAGGCGAGGCGACGGCGGGCAGGGGCTTGTGGGTCGATATCGGTTTCGTCATGGGGATCGTGCAGATCGCGAAAGGCATCAGCCACATGCGGAAAGCTCTCACGCGCAGCCAGTGCTTCATCGATCCATTCGGGAAAGACCGGCATCTTGGTGAGCGCGCCATCAATGGCACGTCTTAGGACCTTTGGCGAAAGCCCTGCCGTCAACGGGTAGACAGGCTCGACCAGCGGCAGGTTTTCGGCCTCCGAGACCTTCACCATGAAGTCCGGGTGGACCATGGAGGCGCGACCGTTGAACCAGTCTATCTTGCCGCTGACCATGACCTCTTCGTCCACCGGCAGCGCTTTCGACAACCAGTCGCCCCTGGCACGGAAAAAGGTCAGCGCCAGTTCGCCGGTCTCGTCATGTAGAAAGACGCGATACGGAGCGGAGCGATTGCCCGGCGGTGCGGGCTGGTGGCGGTCCACACGTCCCTGAATGGTGACGATGGCACCCTGCGGTGCATGCGCGATGCCGGGGCGGTTGCGCCGGTCGATGATGTTGTAGGGCGCGTGAAACAGAAGGTCGACAACGCGGCTTTCCTCGACGCTATCCCGGCCCAGAAGTTTCGCCAGCAAATCGGCAAGCTTCGGCCCTACGCCGGTCAGCGTGGCGACGGTAGCAAACAGCGGATCGAGGAGGGCGGGGCGCATGGCGAGCAAAATCGTGGAAGGTCGTGCGCAATGCAAGAGCGTTACAGCGATAAACTCGGTTTATCACCGGCAGATTTTCCGGTCTGTGATGATATTTGCGTAAAAATCGGTTCCCAACCGTTCCTGTCCTGTTCTATAGGAAAGGCCAAGTCAACAAACAGGTGAATGCGATGACAGGACTGGTGCGCACGAGTGCCGACCTCGATCCGAGGCGCAGGCGGATTCTTTATCGGTGCTGGCATCGCGGTATCCGGGAAATGGACCTCGTTCTCGGCCAGTTCGCGGAAGAGAACATCGCGGATCTTTCCGACGAGCAACTGGACGAGCTGGAAATCATCATGGATGAGGAAGATCAGGACCTTGTGCAGATGGTGACGGGCGCGCAGGCCATCCCTGAAAAATTCCAGACGCCGTTGTTCCACACGATCATTTCCTACCGCCCGGATTTCGATCTGGTCACTGCGCAGAACGGACACAGCCCAAAATGATAGCCGGATTCGATGTCAGGCTGGTGGCATCGGCCGATACGCCGTTGACCATTGGAAATGTGCCGACCGGCATGGAAGCGTTTCTTCTGGCTGATCTGGCGCGACAGGGCACGCCTGTTGCCTATGTGCTGTCCGATGGCCAGCGCGTGGCCGATCTGGAGCAGATGCTCGGCTTCGTTGCGCCTGATATTCCGGTCTTGAGCTTGCCCGCATGGGATTGCCTGCCTTACGACCGCGTGTCGCCCAGCGCGCATGTGTCCGCCCGCCGTCTTGCCACCCTGTCCGGCCTCATCCATCACCAGAAGAAGCCGCACCCGGCCATCGTGCTCGTCACCGCCAATGCCATGTTGCAGAAGATGGCACCGCGCGATGTCATCGAAAGTCTCGCTTTTTCGGCCAAGCCCGGCAACCAGATCCGTATGGAAGACATTGCCGCCCGGCTGGAGCGCAACGGCTTCGACCGCGTGGCGACGGTGCGCGAAGTGGGTGAATTTGCCCTGCGCGGCGGCATTCTCGATGTGTTCGTTCCCGGCACGGAAGAGCCGGTGCGACTGGATTTCTTCGGCGATACGCTGGAAAGCATCCGTACTTTCGATCCCGCCAGCCAACGCACCATCGGCCAGGCGCGGTCGCTCGACCTCAGCCCCATGAGCGAGGTGACGCTGACGCCGGATACGATCAGCCGCTTCCGCAAGAACTACCTGTCGATGTTCGGCGCTGCCACGCGCGACGATGCGCTGTATCAAGCGGTTTCCGAGGGCCGCCGTTATGCCGGCATGGAGCACTGGCTACCGCTGTTTTACGAGCATCTGGAAACGGCCTTCGATTATCTCAAGGGCTTCCGCATCGTCACCGACCATACAGCGCGTGAGGCTGCTGTCGAGCGCTCCAAGCTGGTGCATGATTATTTCGACGCGCGCCAAACCTCCGGCCAGATGAAAGGCGCAACGCAGGGCGCTCCCTACAAGCCTGTACCGCCAAGCCAGATTTATCTTGGCGGCAAGAGCTTCGATGAGGCGCTGAATGCCGTCAACGCGGTGCGGCTGACACCGTTCAACGAGCAGGATTCCAAGGACAAGCCGGTCGCGACGCTGGACGCCCATGTCGGTCCGCGCTGGGCGAAGTCGCAGACGGAAAACGAGAGCGAAGAACGCATCAACGTCTTCACGCTTGCGGTCAAGCACATTGCGGAGCGGCGCTCCAAGGGCTGGAAGGTTCTGATCACCGGCTGGTCGGAGGGTTCGCTCGACCGCATGTTGCAGGTGCTGAACGAGCATGGGCTTGAGAACATCAAGACCATCCAGTCGTTCAAAGAGGTTGAAAAGCTTGGTAAGGGCGAAGCTGCGGCTGCGGTTCTGAGCCTCGAAGCGGGTTTCGAAACCGGCAATCTTGCCGTCATCGGTGAGCAGGACATTCTCGGCGACCGCATGGTGCGCCGCTCCAAGCGCCGCAAACGCGGAGCGGATTTCATCTCGGAAGTCGCCGGTCTGGACGAGGGCTCGCTTGTCGTCCATGCCGAACATGGTATCGGGCGCTTCGTCGGTCTTCGCACCATCGAGGCGGCGGGGGCACCGCGTGATTGCCTCGAGCTTCATTATGCCGATGAGGCCAAGCTGTTTCTGCCGGTCGAAAACATCGATCTTCTGTCACGTTACGGCTCGGATGCGGCGGAAGCCAATCTCGACAAGCTGGGTGGCGGCGCATGGCAGATGCGCAAGGCCAAGCTCAAGAAGCGCCTGCTGGATATGGCGGGTGATCTCATCCGCATCGCAGCAGCTCGGATGGTGCGCCATGCGCCGACGCTGATTGCGCCCGATGGGCTCTATGATGAGTTCGCAGCCCGTTTCCCTTATGATGAAACGGAAGACCAGCAGAATGCTATCGATTCCGTTCGCGACGATCTGGGTGCCGGTCGCCCGATGGACCGATTGATCTGCGGTGACGTCGGTTTCGGTAAGACGGAAGTGGCGCTTCGCGCTGCGTTCCTGGCGGCTATGAACGGTGTTCAGGTGGCCGTCGTCGTGCCGACGACACTGCTGGCGCGCCAGCATTTCCGCACTTTCTCCGAACGTTTCCGTGGCTTGCCCATTCGTGTTCAGCAGGCATCGCGTCTTGTGGGTGCCAAAGAACTGGCGCTGACCAAGAAGGAAGTCGCCGAAGGCAAAACGGATATCGTCGTCGGCACGCACGCGCTGCTGGGTGCTGGCATCAATTTCGCCAATCTCGGTCTTCTCATCATCGATGAGGAGCAGCATTTTGGCGTGAAGCATAAAGAGCGTCTGAAAGAGTTGAAGAGCGATGTGCATGTGCTGACGTTGTCGGCCACGCCTATTCCGCGCACCTTGCAGCTCGCCATGACGGGCGTTCGGGAACTGTCCCTCATCACCACCGCGCCGGTGGACCGTATGGCGGTGCGCACCTTCATTTCGCCGTTCGATGCGCTGGTCATCCGCGAAACGCTGATGCGGGAGCATTATCGCGGCGGACAGAGCTTCTATGTCTGCCCGCGTCTGGCTGATCTCGCTGATATCCATGCCTTCCTGCAATCGGATGTGCCGGAACTGAAGGTGGCGGTGGCTCACGGCCAGATGGCGGCGGGTGAGCTGGAAGACATCATGAACGCCTTCTATGACGGCAAATATGATGTGCTGCTCTCCACCACCATCGTCGAATCTGGCCTTGATGTTCCCACAGCCAATACGCTGATCGTCCACCGTGCCGATATGTTCGGCCTCGCACAGCTCTACCAGCTTCGTGGTCGTGTCGGACGATCCAAGGTTCGTGCTTTTGCGCTGTTCACGTTGCCGGTCAACAAGGTGCTGACGACCATGGCGGAACGCCGCCTGAAGGTTCTGCAATCGTTGGATACACTCGGCGCTGGCTTCCAGCTTGCTAGCCACGATCTTGATATTCGCGGTGCGGGCAATCTGCTGGGCGAAGAGCAGTCCGGCCACATCAAGGAAGTCGGTTTCGAGCTTTACCAGCAGATGCTGGAAGAGGCCGTAGCCGAAGTGAAGGGTGAAGATGATGTCATCGACACCGGCTGGTCGCCGCAGATTTCTGTCGGTACATCGGTGATGATCCCGGAAAATTACGTTCCAGATTTGCACCTGCGCATGGGCCTTTACCGCCGCTTGGGTGAGTTGACCGATCTGAACGAAATCGACGGCTTCGGGGCCGAGATGATCGACCGTTTCGGGCCGTTGCCGAAGGAAGTGCAGCACCTGCTCAAGATCGTCTACGTCAAGTCGCTCTGCCGCACCGCCAATGTCGAGAAGCTGGATGCCGGTCCGAAGGGCGTTGTCGTGCAGTTCCGCAACAAGGAGTTCCCGAACCCTGCAGCGCTGGTCGGCTATATCGCCAAGCAGGGCTCCATGGCCAAGATCAGGCCAGATCATAGCGTGTTCCTGACGCGTGATCTGCCAACGCCGGAGAAGCGTCTGGCGGGTGCTGCGATGGTGATGACGCAGTTGGCGGAGCTTGCAAAGTCGTAATCTCCGGGGCGTCCACCTTACCGAGATTTAATGAAACGGACATGTGGCGGTAGCCGTTAAAAGCATAGTCTCACCGTGTCGGCGGCATTGTTTTGCTGCCATCACAAACTTAAGGAGCAGGACTATGTGGACGATGAATAGATTTGTCACCGCTGGTCTGGTTGCCTTGACAATTGCGGGTACCACAATTGCCACCACCAGCCAGGCAGAAGCACGCAATAATTTCGGACGCGGATTAGGCGCAGGTATCGCCGGAGCAGTTGTCGGAGGTGCGCTGATTGCCGGAGCATCTCACAATTACTACGGATCGCCGGGTTATTATGGCTACGGCTACGGACCGGTCTACGGCCCACCCGTTGTCTATCAGCCAGTCTATCACCGCTGCCATCTGGCATGGCGGCAGGATGGCTACGGCGATATGTATCGCGTGCGTGTCTGCAATTGACGGTATGCTGAAGACGGGTTGATTAGTCCGTCTTCGCCTCATCACTCTCAGGTGTCATTGCGACGGCAACATTCTGGTCTGCCGCCGCAATCGACGTTGGAAGAGCGACATGTCTCTGGCGTTCGCGAATGAGTGTAATGAGGCCTGAGCCGATAATGAGCGCAATACCCACCAGCATCCAGCCATCAACGGCATCTCCGAAAACCAGATAACCGAAGAGAATGGCCCACAGCATCTGGCTATATTGCGTTGGCCCAATGACGGCAGCGGGTGCGTATTTCGCCGCATACATGACCAGCACGTTGGCGACAGCTCCGAGAAGGCCGTAGCCGGCCAGAAACATCCATTGTTCAGCATTGGGCGGAGTGAACGACGATGTCATCGCCACGCCGCAAATCACCAGCGTTCCCAGCAAGCCCGCCCCGTAAAGCGAGATATTCTTTTCCGATGGCCCCATGGCGCGGAAGATGACGATGGAAATCGCGCCGCAGAGACCCGCGACGATGGCAGCGAAATGGCCGGTCGAAAGTTCGCGGAAACCGGGTCTCAAGATTACCAGCACACCGGCAAAGCCGATGATGACGGCAGACCAGCGTTTGATGCCGACCTGTTCCTTCAGGAACAGAACCGACATGATGGTCACGAAAGCGGGCAGCAGGAAGATGAGGGCGAAGGCTTCGGCCATTGAGAGATGGGTGAAGGCCGTGACGGAGGTGATAGCGCCGAGACCGGAGGTCGCGAATCGCAGCAGCCAGAGCGGGCGGTTGGTTGTGCGGACGATATCGCGCCAATCGTCATTGCGTTTGCGAATGAATGGCAGGGCGCAGAGCCCGAAGAGCGCGCCGAAAAATGCGGACTGGATGGGCGACAATTGCCCTTCGATGAGCTTCACGCTCGCATCGCTCCAGGCGTAGGCCGCAAAGGCTGCGAATGCGAGCAGAATGCCCTTCAACGTGCTATCGGACACGGAAACACCTGAAAATATTTAGGGGCCGGAAATCGACAGCGGGGAGGCGCTGACGATCAGTTCATTGCCGTATGCTCTTCCAGCTTCAATCTGGCAATATCCCGCAGTGCATTAATAAGCACTTCCTTGCTTTGCGCGCCGCTGACGGCATATTTCTGGTCGAGGATAAAGAAGGGAACGCCTGCGACGCCCATCTGCTGTGCGGCGTCTATTTCCGCCACGATCGTGTCCTTGTCGGCGTCGGAAGCTAGCAGTCTGGTTACGACCTCTCGGTTCATACCGGCCTGTTCTGCAATATCAGCCAGAACATTGTGGTCACCAATGTTGCGACCCTCTTCGAAATTTGCCTTGAAAAGCGCCGTCGTTACCTTGTCCTGAAACTCGCGTCCCTCGGCATGTGCCCAGAGCGACAGGCGGTGGGCATCCAGCGTATTGGGGCCGATCTTGATGGCGTCGAAATCGAAATTTATGCCGACTTCCTTGCCAAGCTGCGTCAGCATCTCGTGGGCCTGCTCAACCTTTTCCTTGCCGCCCAGCTTCTTTTCAAGCTCAGCCTTCTGATCCACGCCTTCAGGCGGATAGTCCGGGTTCAGGCGGTAGGGACGCCAATTCACATCAACGCTGACCTCATCCTGAATTTCAGCCAAAGCCAGATCGAGCCGCGCCTTGCGAAGATAGCACCAAGGGCAAACCATGTCCGAGACGACGTCGATAACAATGCGCTGCATGGTGCTTCCTTTCAGAATTTGAATATCTGCCCCATCTAGGGGCGTTGTTGGCCATGCGCAAGGCGTTACCAAAAGAGAACCAGCTTACTGAGCGCGGGCATCCCACCATGTCTGTTTCTGGTTTCCGACCATCGGTGTCATCTCCGGTCTTGCGATATATTTCCAGCGCGCCACCCACTGCGCACCGATGTGATACAGCGGAATGATATAGTGGCCTGCCGTCAGCAGACGGTCATAGCCTCGCACCGCCGCTTGAAAATCTTCGGTGGAACGCGCCTGCAAAAGGGCGTCCAGCATGCGGTCCACATCAGGGTCGGCAACGCCCGCATAGTTGAAACTGCCATTGGCATCACGCGACGCAGAGCCCCAGCGGTTCAGCTGCTCGGCACCCGGAGAGAGCGATGATGGTAGCGAGCGGATGATCATGTCATATTCGAAGCTGTTCGAGCGCGCCTGATATTGCCCGTCATCCACCGAGCGAATGGCCATGTCGACGCCGATCAGCCGTAGGGAGCGTTGATAGGCAAGTGCGATCCGCTCCTGCGCCGGGTTCTGGGTCATGATTTCAAAAGCAAGCTGGCGGCCTTTGGCATCAGACATCTTGCCGTTCTTGATCGTATAGCCACCTTGCTTGAGCGTATCGACAGCCAGCTTCAGCACGGTGCGGTCAGCACCGGAACCATCGGTAACGGGCATGGCGTAGGTGCCAGCCAACAGCTCCGGCGGCAGCTTCTTGGCCGCATCTCCAAGCAGGGCAAGTTCTCTTGCATCGGCGGCATTGCCGAAGGCACCCAGCGGCGAGTTCTGGTAGTAGCTCTGCGTGCGCTTGAATGAGCCACCCATGATGTTGCGGTTCATCCATTCGAAATCGAGCGCGTAAGACAGACCTTCGCGCACCTTTTCATTCGCGAAGATGGCTTTGCGGGTGTTGAACACGAGGCCGAACATGCCGGATGGCTGGCGCGGTTCGAAAATATCGCGGGCAATGTCGCCGCGATGCACAGCCGGGAAATTATAGGCCTGTCCCCAATGGGACGTGTCGGCTGATCCGTTGATGGCATCGCCTTCGGGATAAATGTCGATATCGCCTTTCTTGAAGGCCTCGAACATCGTCGTCACCTGAAGGAAATAGAGAATGCTGATCTCGTCGTAATTATCGAAGCCGACCTTGGATGGCACATCCTTGCCCCAGTAATCAGGGTTCCGCTCCCAGATAACCCGTTCTCCCGGTCGCAGAGATTTGATTCGGTAGGGGCCGGAGCCGACCACTTTGCCAAGGCCGCTTTGTTCGAAAGTGTCAGGGTCAATAGCGTGTTTCGGCAGGATCGGCGTCGAAGAGGCGAGAATCAGCGGCGTTTCGCGGTTGGCATTTTCGTTAAAGGTGAAGCGCACGCCGTGCTCGCCGATCTTCTCCATCTTCGCCACGCCGTTCAGGCGGCTGTTGAAGGGCGGGCGGCCCTTGTCCTTCAAAAGATTGAAGGTGAACATCACATCTTCGGGCGTGACCGGCTGGCCGTCCTGCCATTTTGCCTTGGGGTTGAGGTTGAACTGGATGAAGGTGCGGTCGTCGTCCCACTCGGCGGTTTCAGCGAGCAGACCATACAGCGAGAACGGCTCGTCGCCAGAGCGCTGCATCAGAGGCTCATACATAAGGTTGCCGAATTCCGGATCCCAGACGCCGCGCGCCGTTGTGCGCATGCCCTTCAAGACAAAGGGATTAAGGCTATCGAAGGTGCCGACGACGCCGTAGGAAACGCGCCCGCCTTTTTTCACGTCCGGGTTCACATAGGGGAAATTCTTGTAATCTGCGGGCAGGGCAGGTGTCCCATGCATCGAAATCCCGTGAAGAGGTTCCGCCAGCGCCAGACCTGAAAAGAGGAGAGCAGGGATGAACGCCAAAAGGCTTCGCATGTTAATTGTCCTGTCGCATTCTGGCTGTCTTGTCACGGTATGTCGCTTTGACGCAAAACCGCTCGCCTTGTATTGATTCCCGCGCGAATGTATCACACACGACTATGGCAGGCATCGGACGACGGAAAACTTGTCGGCCTTCAAGAAAAAGTTAAAGAAGTGCTGGATATCGCACCCAGCGGGATGTAACAGAGTTGCCGAAACAGTCGGGTCACGCATTTGCCTCATTTAAACGACAGTGGAACGGGCAGACGGATACCGGTGATGTTAAGCAGTTCGTGCCGTTCTGCTTCACATAAAAATTTAGGAGACGGAACTGTTATGATGCAAACCGCAAACACAATCACCCGTGCAGCCCTGGCTGCTGTTGTTGTTTCTCTGGGTGCCGTGTCTGCACCTGCCGTGTCGCAGGCCCAGCAGGCTGCTCCGGCTGCCGGAGGTGCTGGCGCACCACCACTCGGCTGGTTCAAGACATGCAGCAAGCAGGAAGACAATGATGTTTGCGTCGTGCAGAACGTCGTTCTTGCCCAGAATGGCCAGATGATCACGGCTGTCGGCCTCATCAGCGTTGAAGGCAAGGTCAACCGTAAGCTGCTTCAGGTTTCCGTACCAACGGCGCGTCTTCTGCCTCCTGGCGTGATGATGCAGATCGATGGTGGCAAGGGCCAGAAGCTGGATTACGCAGTCTGCCTGCCCGACAAGTGCACAGCTGAAGTGCCTTTGACGGATGCGATGATTGCCAGCATGAAGAAGGGCACGGAGATCGTGTTCACCTCCATCAACTTCCGCCGCGCACCAAACCCGATCAAGATTGCTCTCTCCGGCTTCACCGGTGCTTATGATGGCCAGCCAATCACGCAGTCGCAGCTTGCCGAAAGCCAGCGTTCGTTGCAGGAAGGCATGCAGAAGAAGGCTGAAGAGGCTCGCAAGAAGCTCGAAGCTGCTCAGGACGCTGCCAAGTCCAAGCCTGCGAACTAATCAGTTCGACAAAAAAACCGGTCTGAAATTTCAGGCCGGTTTTTTGTTGCTCAGATTTCAGTTCGGACGATCAGTGCGTCATTGCTGACTTGGCCCGCAGCTCACCATTAGGAGTGGTGTCGAAGATGCGGGAAATATTCGGGTTGCGAAGCGGCTGATCGCTTTCGTCGTGGACAAGGTTCTGCTCGGACACGTAGGCGACATATTCGGTGTCGTCGTTTTCTGCCAGAAGGTGATAAAACGGCTGGTCGCGATCCGGACGAATTTCCGCAGGAATTGCGTTCCACCATTCTTCAGTGTTGGCATATTCCGGGTCTACGTCGAATACCACACCGCGGAACGGAAACACCCTGTGGCGAACAACCTCGCCAATCGTAAATTTTGCGTCTCTTTGTTTCATGGCATGCACATCCTTTCCCCACACAATTTGGGGTCTGAATGAAAAATATCAAGATATTTGGTGTCTGGACCACATTTTCTTGAATGACCTTGTCGATTCATACCCAAAAGAAAAGGCGGCCCGAAAGCCGCCTTTTCTAGTTCTTGATCAAGCCGAGTAGTACATGTCGAATTCGACTGGGTGCGGGGTCATTTCGAAACGCATGACTTCCTGCATCTTCAGCTCGATGAAGGCATCGATCTGGTCGTCATCGAACACGCCGCCAGCCGTCAGGAACTTGCGATCCTTGTCAAGGCTGTCGAGCGCTTCACGCAAACTACCGCAGACCGTTGGAATCTTCTTCAGTTCCTTCGGTGGCAGATCGTAGAGATCCTTGTCCATTGGCTTGCCGGGATGGATCTTGTTCTTGATGCCATCGAGACCAGCCATCAGCATCGCGGCAAAGCCGAGATACGGGTTCTGGGCCGGATCAGGGAAGCGGACTTCAACGCGCTTTGCCTTCGGGTTGGAGCCGAAAGGAATACGGCAGGAAGCGGAACGGTTACGGGCCGAGTAGGCCAGCAGAACCGGTGCTTCGTAGCCAGGCACCAGACGCTTGTAGGAGTTGGTCGTCGGGTTGGTGAAGGCGTTGATGGCCTTGGCATGCTTGATGATGCCGCCGATGTAGTACAGGCAGCTCTCGGACAGGCCTGCATATTCGTCACCAGCGAAGGTCGGCTTGCCGCCCTTCCAGATGGACTGGTGAACGTGCATGCCCGAACCGTTGTCGCCAAAGATTGGCTTCGGCATAAACGTCGCCGTCTTGCCGTAAGCATTTGCGACCTGATGCACGACATATTTGTAGATCTGCATCTTGTCGGCGTTGCGCACCAGCGTGTCGAACTTCACACCCAGCTCGTGCTGGGCGGCCGCGACTTCATGGTGATGCTTTTCAACGACAACGCCCATTTCGCCGAGAACGGTCAGCATTTCAGAACGCATGTCCTGAAGGCTGTCGACTGGAGGAACCGGGAAGTAGCCGCCCTTGACGCGTGGACGGTGGCCGAGGTTGCCGGTTTCATAGTCGGTGTCGTCGTTGGACGGCAGCTCGGACGAATCCAGCTTGAAACCTGTGTTGTAAGGGTCGGCTTTGTACTTCACGTCGTCGAACACGAAGAATTCAGGCTCAGGACCAACGAAAATCGTATCGCCGATACCGGAGGCCTTGAGATAGGCTTCGGCCTTCTTTGCCGTGCCGCGTGGGTCGCGGTTGTAGGCTTCGCCGGAGACCGGGTCGAGAATGTCACAGAGAATGACCATGGTGGACTGAGCGAAGAACGGGTCCATGTGAACCGTTGCCGTATCTGGCATCAGCACCATGTCGGACTCGTTGATGGCCTTCCAGCCGCCAATCGAGGAGCCGTCGAACATGACGCCATCGGCGAACATGTCTTCGTCCACGCAGGCAATGTCCATCGTCACGTGCTGCAGCTTGCCCTTTGGGTCGGTAAAGCGCAGGTCCACGAACTTGACGTCGTTGTCCTTGATCTGCTTGAGAATATCGTTTGCGGTCGTCATAAAACTTTTCCTTGAGTGTTTTGATAACAAGGTGAAGCCCCAGCTTTTCTTGCTGGGTGCAGTCTTTTTATATGGCGTCTACGCCTGTCTCACCCGTGCGGATACGAATGACCTCTTCGATATTGGAGACGAAAATCTTTCCGTCGCCAATGCGGCCTGTCTGCGCTGCGTTGCGAATGGCCTCGATGACGGCATCCGCATTTTCATCCGCAAGCACGACTTCGACTTTTACCTTCGGCAAAAAGTCTACGACATACTCTGCGCCGCGATAGAGTTCCGTATGGCCCTTTTGACGACCAAAGCCCTTAGCTTCCGTAACCGTTATTCCCTGAAGTCCGACTTCCTGAAGGGCTTCCTTCACTTCGTCGAGCTTAAAAGGCTTAATGATCGCTTCGATCTTTTTCATGAGAAAATATCTCTCCGCTTCTTCCGTTAAAGCGGTCTTTCCGCTCTGCCACAAGAATGCACGTATCGTGCCAGATCGGAAGCCGCTTTGAATAAAAAAACTTCGAAAAATGGAGATATGAAGCTAAATTTGGTTCGCCTTCGCTGTTTTCGTGGACGAAAATACCGTTCAGGAACAGCGATATGGCGATTTTTTGATGATTTTGCCGATTTTCCATCATGGTTGAAAAGCGCAAGCTCGAATGTGGATGAGATTATTTTTTAGCCATTTGATTTTATTTTGTGCATTCAATTTTGCCTAATTTTGCGTCGATTGCATTTTGCGGAATTTTACGCTGAATATGCCACCATGATGTTCTCCACCAGACATGCTTTGACAGATCCCTCCGCCATGGCGCGCATCGACGCTGGCGCGGAAGCCAGCGGCATTTCCATCGCCTCATTGATGGAGCGCGCGGGGCAGGCGGTCGCCGCATCTGCGCTCAAGCACTACCCACAAGCCATTCGTTATGTCGTGCTGTGCGGCACCGGCAACAATGGCGGCGACGGGTTCGTGGCCGCGCGTGCTTTGAGGCAAAGTGGGGCCGATCTCGCCGTTTATCTGTTTGGGGATGCGGCAAAGCTGAAGGGCGCTGCCCGGCAGGCGTTCGAAGCCTGGGATCTGCCAGTCGACGCACTTGATCGCTACGAGCCACGGTTTGGTGACGTCGTCATCGATGCGATTTTCGGCGCGGGGCTTTCTCGTAATGTTCCGGATGACGTGAATGCCATTATTGTTAAGGTAGAGGCTGCGTCCATTCCAGTTATCGCCATCGATTTGCCGTCTGGCCTTTGCGGGCGGCGCGGTATTGCGCTTGGGCGGGCTTTTCGGGCGGAGCAGACCGTGACTTTTGTGGCGCGCAAGCCCGGCCATGTCCTGATGCCGGGGCGCACCTTGTGTGGCTCGGTCGATGTCTTCGATATCGGCATACCCAAGCGCATTCTAAAAGGGCATTGCGGCTCTATCGTTGAGAATCATCCTGCGCTCTGGGTGGACGCTTTCCCCAAGCCGCACGAGGACACACACAAGTTCAAGCGGGGACATCTGACGGTATTCTCCGGCACGTCCCACGCCACGGGCGCTGCCCGCATGACGGCGATGGCGGGTTTTCGCGCCGGTGCTGGCATCGTCACGATCGCGGCTCCGCACGAGGCACTGGGTGTCCTTTCTGTGACGCTGACGGCTGTGATGGTGTCGGCAATCGAAACCGACGGGGAGCTCGAGGCTTGGCGTGATGACAAGCGGCATGCGACCTATGTTCTCGGCCCCGGCTTTGGCGATATGGAGAAAGCACGTCGCTTCGTCTCACTGGTGAAAGACAAGGCGCTGGTGTTGGATGCGGATGGCATCACGGCGTTCAGGCAGGAGCCGCAGCAGCTGTTCGATCTTTTCGCCAATGACGCGCCTCGCATTCTGACGCCACATGAAGGCGAGTTCGGTCGGCTGTTTCCCGGTGTCGCCGCAGACGACAATCTCAGCAAGATCGAGAAAGCGCAGGCGGCAGCAGCTCTCAGCAATGCCGTTATCGTTTACAAGGGTGCAGATACAGTCATTGCGGCACCGGACGGTCGTGCGGCAGTCAATACCAATGCGCCATTCTATCTCGCCACTGCCGGTTCTGGTGATGTCCTGGCGGGAATAGCGGGCGGTTTTCTGGCGCAGCAGGTTCCGGCTTTCGAAGCCGCCGCTGCTGCCGTCTGGCTTCATGGCGAAACGGCCCATAGGCTGGGTGCGGGTCTGACCGCCGAAGATCTGGCTGCTGCGGTCCGTCCGTTTCAGTCCTAATGGACGGGCTTGCCTTGGCTGGCGACAGCGGCCATGCGGGATGCGCTCATCACCAGCTTGCGCTCCGCACGCTCCTGCTGCGGCGTGCGATTGTAGATTTCGCGATAACACTTGGAAAAATGCGATGCGGAGACGAAACCGCAGGCAACGGCCACTTCCACAACCGGCATGGCAGATTGCACCAGTAGGTGTCGTGCACGATCCAGCCGGATTTCCAGATAGTAGCGGGCAGGGGACCTACCCATCTCCTGCCGGAACAGCCGCTCCACCTGTCGGCGTGACAGGTCGGCGTCGTCTGCAATGTCAAGCAATGACAGCGGTTCCGAAAGATTGCTTTCCATCAATTCGATGATCGACAGAACCTTGTCGTTCTGCACGCCGAGGCGCGCGCGTAGCGGAAGGCGCTGACGGTCATGCGGGTTGCGTACCCGGTCCGTCAACTGCTGTTCGCAGACACGGTTGACGAGGTTTTCGCCGAAGTCCTGGCCGATGAGGTTCAGCATCATGTCCAGAGAGGCGGTGCCACCTGCACAGGTGTAGATGTTGCCGTCCACCTCGTAAAGATCTGCATAGACCTCGACCTGCGGAAAGGCTTCTGAGAAGCCGGGTAGATTTTCCCAGTGGATCGCACAGCGCTTGCCATTCAGCAATCCTGCCTGAGCCAGCACATGTGCGCCCGTACAGAGACTGCCGACAGCAATGCCGCGATTGTTCGCTTCGCGCAGCCACGCATTGACGGATTTGTTGCTGTATTGCTCGATATCGATGCCGGAACAGATCAGCACCATGCTGGGGCGATTTTCACCGCTGACCGATTTGCGTTCATCCGCCAATGAGGTGTTCGCTTCCAGTGCTATGCCGCTGGAGGAGGCGACCTTCTGGCCATCCGCAGATGCCAAGCGCCACTCGTAGGCTGCATAACCCAGCATGCGGTTGGCAATACGGAGCGTTTCCACCGCAGCCGTGAACGGCAGCATGGTGAATTGAGGGACCATGAAAAAGACGACGGTGCGTTTTTTGGGAGGAGTTTTGCTCACGACGACCATGCTCCATTGCGGAAACACAATTCCTTGCTTGGAAATGGTCCGCTGTATATCTCATTTGCGACGCTTTCGGCACAAGATACGACGGCGCTGATGCGGTGTCAAAAAAATGATCCGAGTGGCCGGTTTGACGTTCCTCAAACATGCCGAGTCGGAGGCAGAGCCATCCATGAGATAAAACTGATATTTTGCATTTTATTAATATTGTTTTCAATTTTTAGGCGCAGCCTTTGACCGATATTGCCGAATTGCGCGTTCTGTTGACGTGATGGAACGGTGCTCTTCGAAAAGGGCTGAGCGTTCCTGTCCGGTGCCTTTAAGCGGAGTATTGCGTATGCATGAAGCTGGCCTGACCGTGCTGGTCGTCGAAGACGAACCGATCATTAGATTCACCCTGACGGATGTTCTGGAAGAGGCGGGCTATACCGTTCTGGAAGCATCGAACGTGCTGGAGGCGGTGGCCATCATCGGCAAGGTGCACACCATTTCTGCCGTCGTGACAGACATCGATATGCCCGGTGGTCTCTCGGGTATTGATCTGGTCCACATGCTGGACACATGTCAGCAGCATATTTCGGTCATTGTCACCTCCGGGGGACATGCGCCGGATACGCTGCACCTACCGGCAGATGCGCGGTTCTTCAGCAAGCCCTATCATTTCGATGACATCTTCTTTGCTCTGCGTGCCGGGATCGCTGCCAAAGCGAAGAGTGCTTCGAGAAAGCGCCTTTCCAGATCAGGCGGTTGGCAACTCGGCCATCCATAAAAACCAAAACGCCGGCATCTCTGCCGGCGTTTTTTTGTTTTGTCTGACGAAGGCGCGTTATGCCGCGCGCAGAAGTACCAGGCTGCGGCCTTCAACGGTATAGATTTCGCCATTGGCAATATTGTTGCTCGGTGCAGCTGGGTCGGCTGTCGTCAGTTCCGTCATCCAGCCATGGTCTGCGTCCGGCAACTTGAACTCGACAGCGCCATCATGTGGATTGAACAGGATCAGCACGTCTTGCCATTCATCCGCTTCCGCTGGCGAATTGCCTTGCTGGTCCTGTGTGAGGCGTAGGCCAAGCGATGTGCTGCCTGCATCCTCCCATTGCTCCTGTGTCTGCTCCCCACCACCGGGGTTCAGCCACGTCGCATGGGTGCCGTCACGCCAGCTGTCACGTCTCAGCAAGGAGTGGGACTGGCGCAAATCGATCAGCTTCGAGGTAAAGGCGCGAAGCGTTTCGGCGCTTTCTGGCAGATTTTCCCAATGAACCCAGCTCAACTCGCTGTCCTGGCAATAACCGTTATTGTTGCCCATCTGGCTGCGGCCGAATTCATCGCCGGCCAGCAGCATGGGAGTGCCATGTGACAGCAACAGGGTGGACAGGAAGTTCCGGCGCTGGCGATCACGCACGGCGGTGATGTTCTCATCATCGGTCGGACCCTCTACGCCATAGTTGAAGCTGCGGTTATCGCCGTGGCCGTCCTTGTTGTCCTCGCCATTCGCGTCATTGTGCTTCTCGTTGTAGGACACGAGATCGTTCAGGGTAAAGCCATCATGTGCGGTGATGAAGTTCACGCTGGACCAAGGCCTGCGGCCTCGCAGGTCATAGACATCGGCTGAGCCAAGAACACGGGCTGCAAAATCGCCAGCGGTGCCGTCCTCGTCCTTCCAATATTCGCGCACCGTGTCACGGTACTTGTCGTTCCATTCCGCCCAGCCGGGGGGGAAACCACCGACCTGATAACCGCCGGGGCCGATGTCCCAGGGCTCGCCGACGAGTTTCAGTTTGGAGAGAACAGGGTCCTGACCCACGGCATCGAAGAAACCACTGCGCTGATCGAAACCTTCCGGCTCGCGGCCAAGAATGGTGCCGAGATCGAAACGGAAGCCGTCGATGTGCATGTCTTCGGCCCAGTACCGCAGCGAATCCGTCACCATCTGCAGCACGCGCGGATGCGACGTATTGACCGTGTTTCCCGTGCCGGTATCGTTGATGTAGTAACGCGGCTTGTCCGGCATGGTGCGGTAGTAGGAGAAATTGTCGATACCCTTGAAGGACAGGGTCGGTCCCAACTCGTTGCCTTCTGCGGTGTGGTTATAGACCACGTCGAGAATGACCTCGATACCGCCATCATGGAACGCCCGCACCATATCGCGGAAGCCTGCCATGCCCTTGGGGCCATAGTAGCGTGATGCCGGTGAGAAAAAGCCGAGCGAGTTGTAACCCCAGAAGTTTTTCAGGCCCTTTTCCAGCAGATGGGAATCATCCGGGAAGGAGTGGATCGGCAACAGCTCGACGGAGGTGACGCCAAGGCTTTTGATATAATCGACGATCTGCTTGTCGCCGAGACCTTCATAGGTGCCACGCAAATTCTCTGGTACGCCGGGGTGCAGCTTGGTGAAGCCCTTGACGTGGGTTTCGTAGAAAATCGTCTTGGACCATGAGACATCAGGCTTTTTGTCGTTGCCCCAGTCGTAATCTTTGGGATCGATCACCCGGCACTTCGGCATCTTGGCGGCGCTGTCGCTCTCATCGAAGGAGAGATCCTTGTCTTCCGCGTCCAGCTTGTAGCCGAACTGCTCCGTACCCCACTGGATATCGCCAACCAATTCGCGCGCATAGGGGTCGACCAGAAGCTTGTTGGGATTGAAGCGATGACCCTTTTCAGGGTCGTATGGGCCGTGCACGCGATAACCATAGAGGGCGCCGGGTTTCAGTCCGGGAATGTAGCCGTGCCAGATTTCATTGGTGAATTCCGGAAGGGTTATGCGTTCGATTTCGGTTTTGCCGTCCTCATCGAACAGGCACAGTTCGATCCGTTCCGCGTGCGCGCTGAAAATTGCGAAATTGACACCATCACCGTCGAAATTCGCGCCGAGACGGGTGAAGTCGCCGGGCAAAATGCTGGAACCGAACTGGGCCATAGATATCCTCGTGCTTGATTGGGGCAGTGGGAAATGTGGTGGCCGGGTATTTGTTCCGCAGTGCAAAAAAATGGCTCGCCAAGATTCAATCTTGCGAGCCATCTATTTCATCGTTTGCGCCGCTCTTACTTGGCGGCAATACGCATGCGTTTGCTGTCGCTCGATGGCCATCCAATATCCTTCAATGTATCTGCCGGTAGGGCTTCCAATGCGCGCAGCGATTGTCTGCGACGCCATGATGCGAGTGCACCACCGCCAAGTTCGACAGCTAGGGAAAGCCAATGCCGGGAATGAAGCCTAAGCCATGACGGGCTCCGGCTATGCTGGGTTATCGTGGTCATTTTGAAACTCCTTTATGCTCCACGTTCTGTGTCAGACAAGATTGATATGCGCGCTTGCGGCGCATCAATCAAACGAATGAATTTTATGTCTCTCATCACAATTGGTGATGTTTTAAAGCGTGATTTCGAGACGCCATTCTTTGTCTGTCGGGAAACAATGCGAGATCGTTGACAATCAATCAAACGAAATGATATCGATCTATTGATCAGAAAAATTGAAAGCATGTCTCATGACAGTTTCTTTCCGCCAGCCATTGCCTCTGTTGGACAACGACATCCTCAGAACCTTCGTCGCAATTGCCGAGACCGGTAATTTTTCGACGGCTGCCGAAGTGGTGTTCCGAACGCCATCGGCCGTTTCGATGCAGATCAAAAAGCTGGAGGAGCAGTTGAAGACGACGCTGTTCCTGCGTGATGCGCGCTCCGTGACGCTGACGGCGCATGGCGAGACGCTCCTGACATACGCGCGGCGTATGATTGCCTTGTCCAACGAGGCTGTCGCGCGGTTCGTCATGCCGGAACTCTCTGGCGTCGTGCGGCTTGGTGCACCGGAAGATATCGGCGAGCGGGGTTTGCTGCCCGGTATCCTCAAGCGTTTTGCAGAGGTTTTTCCGGCCATCATGGTCGATGTGACCATCGATAACAGCTCGCAGCTCTACAAGCGCATGGATGAGGGCCGGCTTGATCTGGCACTCGTCAACTGTGCGTCTCTGCCGCTGCGAGACACGGGCGAAGTCCTGATGCGCGAAAGGCTGGTTTGGGCGGGTGCGAAATGCGGCACGGCGCATATGCGCGATCCTTTGCCGATCTCCATCTGGGAAGATGGCTGCATCTGGCGCTCCGAAGCCATCAACTCGCTGGAAAAACAAAACCGCCGCTTCCGCGTGGCTTATCTCAGCGGCCATACTATGGCGCAGAAGGCCGCAATCGAGGCCGATCTTGCCATCGCTCCGCTGCCGCGCTCCTATGTGCAAAATGACATGGTCATCCTGAGTGAGAAGGACGGTTTGCCGGAGCTTGGCTGCTTCGATATTCGCCTCATTCTTGCGGACAAGCCGACACGCCCCGTTCAGGCGGTTGCCGACAGCATTCGCAATGCTTTCCGGGATGTTGCGCAGGTTCTGTAGTCAGCGGAATTATTTTTTACCTTAGCGCGGAACCGGTTGGCATGTGCTGCGTTTTCTGCGCGCTAATTCGATCATCGTTTGCGCTGCGCGCGCAGACATAAGGGGAGTTTCAATATGTTCACACGTTTCTTCGCAACCACTGCCGCTGTTCTCATCGCCCTCGTTTCCTTGAGCTCTTGCGGTAACACGATCCGCGGCGTCGGCAAGGATGTAGCTGGTACTGTGGACGGCACACAGGCTGCTGGACGAAGCGTAGATCGCGCCGCGCGCCGCTAAAAGCTTCCACTGAGATTTACACGAAAAAGCCGGCGATATTTTCGTCGGCTTTTTTATGGTCACGATGTTTTTAGATGTGTTTTCCTGAAAAGAATTCTTAGGCCTTTAGAGGCCTTATTCTCGTCGCCCTCCAGCGCTTTACACGTTCCCAACAACAGATAGATGAGACATGGGGAACGATGCGCAAGCTGATACGATACCTGCTGCCGTTTTTATTCTCGACGAGCGCGGGTGCAGCCGAGTTGCCAGATTTCTGTCAGGCTCTCGATCATATGGGTGGTCGCTATACGGTTTGCAGTTTCGATCCGGCGAAGAGCAATATTCGGCTGTACCAGTGGGATCATGTTGCTGGAAAACCTTACGGCTCGTTCGAGGCGCTGTCCTCTGCGCTGTGGAGACAGCATAGTTTCGTCACCTTCGCCATGAATGGCGGCATGTATCACCGGGATCTGTCACCGGTTGGTCTTCACATCGAAAACGGCGTCGAAACGTCCGCCATCAGCACCGGTGGAGGTTGGGGCAATTTCCATATGCAGCCCAATGGCGTGTTCTTTATGGATGGTCAGAAAGCCGGTGTGCTGGAGACGAGCGCTTACCTCAACGGCAATATCAAGCCGGATTTCGCCACGCAATCGGGGCCTATGCTCGTCATCAACGGCCAACTCCATCCGAGATTTTTGCCGAAGAGCGATAGTTTGAACACACGCAATGGCGTTGGCGTCTCGGATGACGGTAAGGTCCACTTTGCAATCTCCGAAAACGCCGTCCGCTTCTACGATTTCGCGACGCTGTTTCGCGACCGGCTGCACACGCCGAACGCCCTTTATCTCGATGGCAGCATTTCCAGTGTGGACATACCTGCGGCCAAGCGACGTGACTGGTGGCACCCCATGGGGCCGATCATCGCCGTGGTGGATAGGGTGCCGGACTAGGGCCGCACCCTTATAGCGGTGATTTTGGGTAGGCTTTTTCCAGTCCGCCTGACTTTGTCAATCCGGCGCGAAACGCGGCAAAGGCAGCATGCTGGCTGCTTTTTGAGACTTCATGAAGACGTATCTGCATGCGGGCAGGGCCATTGTTGCCGAACCACTCGCCACATTTTTCAAGCTTCAACGCGTTCAGAAACCGCGCCTGCGATTGCTGATCCAGAAACAGATGCAGACCTTCCAGAAGGTTTGCGTCCTGCAGCGCATTTTCCAACAGCAGCCTCAACCAGGCCTGATCGTCTTCCGTCATGGTAGTGATTTTCGATGCGACGGTGTCGCGGTCTGGAAAGGTCGAAGCCGTGGCCTGCATGATGTGTCACCGTTTCTGAAGTTGACGTTCTCTCGATATGCAAGATGCCCGATAATCCACATGTAAAATGCGTTCAATATGGTCGGGGCGCAATCTATGCAAAACCGCGTTCAGCTGCGGGTTTATACACATCTCGACGCCTCATGATGAACGAATTCAGACTGTGTTTACACTTTGGTCCAAATTGAGACGGGTGCGGAGCGAACCTTGTTTCGAAATGGACATCTAAGCCCTTGTTTTTTATTGTACCTATGCAGTGAGTGAATGGCAGATCGGCAAATACGCCTTGCTTTAGCCGTTTTTTGCATTTGCCTTTGTCACAAGTTTTTAATAAATGGTTCACCCACTGGCCGACGCATGAACGGCCCGAGAGTAACACGCTGGAGTAATCATGGACGAAACCGCACAGAAATCCTGCTGGGCCGTAACATTTCGCGCACTTGCAGGTTTTGCCGCTTTTCTCGCATTGACCTACGTTTTTGGTAGCCCGTAAAAATCTCTCTTAAATTTTCAGATATCGCAGCACGGTTTCTCCCAGAAACCGTGCTGTTTTCGTTTGCGGCACCCGTATGTCGCGCTCAGTGCATTTCATGCCCATTTTGATATGACACGTTACGATGGTTCAGATAGACTGACCCAATACGTCTATACATAGGGCAGGCAGATATGTTTCTTTCGGTTTTCGATGTGTTCAAAATCGGTATTGGACCCTCCAGTTCACATACGATGGGACCGATGTCGGCTGCAAACCGCTTTTTGGAAACAATTCTGTCGGACGACTGGCCACGACCATCCGGTGCTGTCGTCTCTTCCATCAAGGTCAGCCTGCACGGTTCTCTGGCCTTTACCGGCATCGGTCACGGCTCTGGACGTGCGGTGGTGCTGGGTTTGAATGGGGAGCGTCCCGATCTGGTTGACCCGGATGCGATGGACCGCATCGTTGCCGATGTTGAAACAACCGGCCTGGTTTCGCCGGCGGGTCATCCTTCCTATGTTTTTCGCCCTGCTGAAGATCTGATCTTCGACAAGAAGAACCCGTTGCCGGGCCACGCTAATGGCATGACGTTTTCTGCTTACGACAAGCAGGGCCGGATGCTGCTCAAACGCATCTATTATTCAGTCGGCGGTGGTTTCGTGGTGACGGACACCGAGCTGGAAGCGATGCGTCAGCGCGGCAAGACGGTCGATAACGGGCCTAAGGTTCCCTATCCCTTTGCCAGCGCCAAGCAGATGCTTGAGATGGCGGAGCGTTCTGGTCGCACCATTGCGCAGATGAAGCGCGCCAATGAAGAGACTGTCATTTCCCGTCAGGAACTGGACGAGCGGCTGGACCAGATTTGGGACGCGATGAATGGCTGTATCGAACGCGGTCTGAAAGGCGAGGGCATCATGCCCGGTGGTCTCAAGGTCAAGCGCCGTGCGCGCTCCATTCATGACAAGCTCAATGCCGAATGGCGCAGCAACCGGCTCAATCCGCTGCTGGCAAATGACTGGCTGAGCGTCTACGCCATGGCGGTGAATGAGGAAAATGCCTCCGGCGGTCGCGTCGTGACGGCCCCCACCAATGGCGCTGCGGGCGTGGTGCCAGCGACTGTTCGCTACTTCCGCCATTTTCATGACGACGCAACAGTGGATGACATCAGGGACTTCCTCCTGACGGCGGCGGCCATTGGCGGCATCATCAAACACAATGCTTCGATTTCCGGTGCCGAAGTCGGCTGTCAGGGGGAGGTGGGGTCCGCTGCTGCCATGGCTGCTGCGGGGCTTGCTGCGGTCATGGGCGGCTCGCCTGCCCAGATCGAGAATGCGGCTGAAATCGCGCTTGAGCATCATCTCGGCATGACCTGCGACCCTATCGCCGGGCTGGTTCAGGTTCCCTGTATCGAGCGCAATGCCCTCGGCGCGGTCAAGGCGGTTACTGCCGCATCGCTGGCGCTGAAGGGGGATGGCGAGCATTTCGTGCCGCTGGATGCCTGCATCGAAACCATGCGCCAGACCGGCAATGACATGAGCGAGAAATACAAGGAAACCTCCACCGGTGGCCTTGCCGTTAATGTGGTGGAATGCTGAACATCACAACTTATCAATGCTTGACGCAAGAGCCCAAACGGCCTTGATAGGCCGCATGTCTCTAAATCTTATCAAGCTTTGTGTTGGCGCTGATTCCATCGAGGATTTGCGTGAGTGGGTCTCCCGACGCGCCCTTACGGCAATTGCAGCGGGCCTCGAACCGCATAGCGTCCACACCACCCGCATGTTTCCCAAACGCGCAGAGGAACTGCTGGATGGCGGCTCGCTCTATTGGGTGATCAAGGGCCAGGTACAGGCACGCCAGACACTTCTGGATGTCCGCTCGTTCAAAGGGGAAGACGGTATCAGCCGTTGCGATCTGGTGCTTGGGCCGGAGGTCATCGAGACCTCGCCAGCGCCCAAGCGGCCATTTCAAGGTTGGCGCTACCTAAAAACCGAGGAAGCCCCGCGTGATTTAGGCGGGGCAGGCATGTCCGACGATCTGCCCTCCGATCTGCGGCGCGAACTGGCTGAACTCGGTTTGCTATAGGCAAAAAAAGAGCCGGTCCGGGGCAACGGAACCGGCTCTGGCACGGTCTGGTCCAACGGGGTGACTAGACCGGCCATAAGCATGCGTCGAGCGTGGGCTAATCGCCCACCTCACTTATCACTTGATACCGGCGACAGCGTTTACAGCGCGGCCATCCTGAATTTTGACCCAGCGGCCTGGGTTGGTGCTGTCCTGGCGCTTGAGGTAGGTATATTCCGTCTCGGACCAGTCCATGACCTTGTTGCGCAGGTTGTCGAGAATGAAGTCGCCGCGGTCGGTGCGGACCGTGAGAACTGCGTGGCCAGAGCCATTTGGCTGAAGAACGACCGTTATCAGCAGGTCAGACGGGGAGATGCCCTTGTTCATCAGCATCTTGCGCTTTAGCAGAACATAATCTTCGCAATCGCCGACGGTCGTCGGGTAAGCCCAGCGTTCTTCAACGCCGTAAATTTCCATATCTGTCATTGGCGTGATCGTGGTGTTGACCGTGTAGTTCACGTCCAGGATCATCTTCCAGTTTTCTTCCGTCAGTCTCAGCGGGCCTCTGTCGGCAGATGTCGGCTGGCACTCGCTCTGATACGTCTGGCAGAATTCATAATGACCAATTGGTGGGTTGGCCTTGCCCATGATGCGCATTGCTGCGGCTGGCGATGCTTCTGCTTGTCCCGCAAATGCACCTGCGATCAATGTTGCGATCAAAAATCCGAAACGGCTGATTTTTTTCATTTCTTGTCTCCCCGTTGTGAGGAGAAGAATGCCAGCGATATTTTGACCGCCCGCAAATAACGGCGCTCAAATTCGATGTTAAATTTAGGAAAAACAGCGCTTTATTTGAATTAGTTTTGATCTGTATTTGAAGAAAATTTGATTAGAATTTTATCGTTTCGGTTAGAATTTTCAATTTTAAATCTCTCTAAGTCTTTGTAAAATTGAACTTTATGGAGCGATCTGGTTAATGGTACTGTGCCAGTTTGAGGGGTATTGGCACGTTTAAACTATTCTTTGACTATACTTCAGTAGCCGCATATGTGATTTTCAGGCATCGAAATCAATCAAAGGATGTGAATTTCTATCTTTGATTGTAGCATTTGTGTCATTTCGAGGCTGTTTTTTCTGCTTTTTCTCGAAAATATTTTCGTTTTCCCACAATGGCACAGGTTGTTTGCGGGTTTTTACGTGCTGTTTCAGGAAGGGACTGTGCGTGAACCTCGGTCTGGGCCAGTTTAGGGCACAAAAAAACCGGCTCACGCTATGCGCTGCCGGTTATGTCGAGCGAAAATTTTGAGTGTCAGAGAAACTCGATCAACGCGTCGCGTGACTGAACAGAGTCGAATTCGATCGCCACGCCTTCCATGAAGTGACGGACGATGCGACCGGCCATGTTGCCAAGCCGCACATTTGTGCCAAGTGCCGGACGAACATCGATCTCGACAGCAGCACCCGACAGCGAAAGGTCGATGATGCGGCATTGGGCGATATTACCATCGCTGAGCAGAAGATCGGCAATTGGGTTGCGCGGTGTCAGGCGGTCATGACGGCGGTCTTCCGGAAGGCCAAGAGCCTGACGCTTGGCGACCCATGCCAGTTGCGCGGCCAGCTTTTCGCGTTTGCGTTCGGTCGCCATGATGGCAATGGTGAAGCCATCCGCCGTCAGTGCTTTGACGATGCCTTCGATGCGACCGATGTGCTGAAGATAGGCAATGATGCGATCGCCGTTTCTGGGGCGAACGAAGCACGTGATGCGCGCGGTCTCAGCCGTCATTTCATTCGCGGTGCAATCATACTCTTCCTGTGAAGGAACCATCAACCGACCTGACAAGCCCACCGACACAACCTCTACAGGGTTCGGTTCCGCAGTACGTGCTGCAAAGGCGACAGTGGTTGATCGAGATGAGAACATGGGCGGCACAATAAAGAGGGATGATCATTCTCCTTTATATGTGTCGAGTTAACAGACCGTTCCGCAATAACCTGCGAATATTCGCATTCATTCTCATAAAAAGACGGAGCGGTTGATAGCGCTATCAAACGCCGGGGGTTCAACGAATGTATGGGAAGCTGGCACCTCCAGCAGTCGGCTTCGTGTCAGCTCCAGAGGTTTGAACGGCTGGCCGAAATCTGCCAGTGGTGGGTCGGAGACGAGCGCGCCGAGCAGGCGAGAGGGGAAGTGTGCTTCGGCCTCCAGCGGCAGAAGCAGCATTTCAAATTCCTGGGCGGTATGGCCGCTGGCGCTTTCGGCCCAAAGATCGAAGATAACCGGCCTCTCATGTTGAAACACGCCGTTGGCGATGCGGCATGCTTCGTAAGCGGCCTCCGGCTGCCACATCATGGAAAACGGCGTGTCGCGCAGTTCGCGACAGAAGAGATTATAGAGGCGCGTTCCCGTCAAACGAAACACGGGAGCGTCATCACCCAGGTCGGTCAGAACGAACAGGTCGGGCAGCACATGGCGAATTTGCGAGGGATCGATCTCGCCACGCAGCGGTGCAGGGCGATTGCCCCGAATTTCGTTCCAATAGGAGTAAATCTCCAGGCTTGCATTCGTCTTCATGACATAGTCTCCGTCCCGCAGGGCACCTGTTCCAATTCGAAACAGATGCCGCGTTCATTTGCGGTGCTGAAGATGTCCTTGCGATTTTCATGCCACGCGCTCGGTCATCACAATCCCTCGCAGCCTTTATTGGTTGCAGCCGTGACGTATCGTCGGCGCTTCTTTTTCCGGCAGCGTTACTATATTGCTCGCACGAGAACATACGGACGCGACGGGAAGGAAGATCGGCCAATGACGGACAACCAGGGTGAGACACCACAGGCGAATGATCCAGCGCCGCCGGAGGTCCGTCAGAAAACACCGGTTTTTAACCTGCCTGGCGCTCTCGTGGCCGTTATCGGCCTGTTGATCGCGGTACATGTCGTTTCGACCTACGTGTTGTCCGACGATGGTTATGGCTGGTTCATCTTCACCTTCGGCTTCATTCCCCTGCGCTACGCCATGCCCTTGTCGCAGCAGGGACTAGAGTGGCTGTGGACCCCGATCACATATTCGTTTTTACACGGTGGCATAGAGCACATCCTTTTCAACGGGCTGTGGCTGATGGCGTTTGGCGCTCCCGTTCTGCGCCGAATAGGCACATTGCGTTTCACTTTGCTCTGGTGTGTCTCTGCCGCTGTTGCCGCCTTCGGACATACATTCCTTCACTGGGGGGACGCCACGGTGCTGATCGGCGCATCCGGTGTTGTGTCGGCGCTGATGGGCGCGGCGTGCCGCTTCGTCTTTCCAGCACATGGCGGCGGATACCATCCGTCCATTGGGCACCTGCTGCCGAGGCAAGGTATTCTTCAGTCGCTTTCCAATCGCACGGTCCTCATCTTCACTTTGATGTGGCTGTTCGGCAATCTGCTCATCGCTTTCGGAATTCCGCTTATGGGGGATGTCGGCGGTGAGGTTGCCTGGGATGCCCATATTTTCGGGTTCCTGCTCGGTTTCCTGTTCTTCGGCCTGTTTGATCGCAAGATCATCCCGCGCGCTTAGGTACCTACGGTCTCTCTCAATCGATTGAAGCTTTTTAGCCCACGGAAATTTATTGCTTTCCATAGGCTCGTGGCGCACCATCGGCTTGTAAGTGAACCGCCTGCGCCGTGGAGGAGACATTGCGCGCGGTTCAAAGATCAGCCGGACAGGAGGAAACATGGCGATATTTGTGAAAGAACTTCTCGACCTCAAAGGCCGTGAGGTCGTAACCGTCAGGCCGGACCTGTCGCTCGGAGACGCCGCGATCACCCTGCATGAACACCGCATCGGTGCTGTCGTCGTTACCGATGACGCCGGTGCCATTCTCGGCATCTTCACAGAACGCGACATGGTCAAGGCCATCGCAGCCCATGCCTCCGCTGCTCTGCAGACCAAGGTTTCCGACGTCATGACGAAGAACGTCACCCGATGTCACGAGGGATCGAGCACCGATGATCTGATGGAACTGATGACAGGCGGTCGTTTCCGACATCTGCCGGTGGAGGCAGGCGGTCGTCTGGTTGGCATCATCTCCATCGGTGACGTCGTTAAAGCGCGCATCAGCGAAATCGAGGCGGAAGCCGAACATATCAAGGCTTATATCGCTGGATAAGGCTTACGGCTCTCAGGTTTGAAACACCTGCTGCATGCGTTGCAGTTCCGGAATTCGGGAGCGCGTTTCTTCGTATCCGCGCTCTATCGATTCGGCAGCGCGGTGAAATTCCGAAAGACCAATGTGGTTGATGCGCGGGTGCAACGTTAGATCGGGCGGATCGCCCGCGAGCTTGGCGCGTGAAATTCTATCCTGAATAATGTTGAATGCCTGCACCATGACGCCCGGCAGTCCAATGCGCGATGATGACTCTGCTGGCGTCTTCACGGTGGTTTCCTGGCTGCAAGCACCGGCGCTGTGTTTGACGACGGCGGAGCGACCGAAAATATCGTAGTTGAGGTTCACCGCCACCACCAGCGCCTGCTCGTAGGCACGGCAGACGGAAACCGGAACAGGGTTGACCAGCGCACCGTCGATCAACGTCCGTCCATTGCAGCGCACCGGTTCGAAAATGCCGGGTAATGCGTAAGACGCGCGAAGGGCCGTGATCAGATCGCCCTGATGCACCCACACTTCATGACCGGTTTTAAGCTCTGTCGCGACTGCGATGAACGGATGTTCGAGGTCTTCGATATTGAGGCCGACGAGGTGTTCCTGCATGCGCTTGGTCAACCGCATGCCACCAAACAACCCACCGCCACCAATCGTCAGGTCCAGTAGACCCGCGATGCGGCGCATCGTTAGAGATCGCGCGAATTCCTCGAGTTCGTCCAGCTTGCCCGCGAGATAGCAGCCACCCACCAGCGCCCCGATTGATGTGCCGGCGATCATGCCTATTTTGACGCCAGCCTCATCTAGCGCCCGCAAAACGCCGATATGCGCCCACCCGCGTGCCGCGCCGCCACCGAGTGCCAGCGCAATGCGGTTTGCAGGAATTCGAGGTGTCTGGGCAGGAGTTTGCTGCTCGATCTTTTCCAAACTCGCCGTTGCCGCCGGATTTTCCCGATTTAGTCCCCAACCCAACATCTATTCCCACTCCCAAGCAGATGCACGAGGTGCCAGTATACCGCGCAAATCCTATGATTTCGTAGCGAAAGGAGACAGGACGAAAAAGATCAGTCTTTTGTGAGGAGATTTTCGGGCGAACCATAGGTTTTTGCAGGATCGAAATGCCTGACATCATCCGTAATCGTGGTTACGGCCTTGCCGTTTTCCAGCGTGACTGTGCGATAAAAGCATGAGCGTCGGCCCGTATGGCAGGTCGCATCGTGGCCAGCCACCGAGACTTTCAGCCAAACGGCGTCCTGGTCGCAGTCCGTGCGGATTTCCTTTACGGTCTGGAGATTGCCGGACGTTTCGCCCTTCTTCCAAATCTTATTCCGAGAGCGACTATAGTAATGCGCAATGCCGGTTTCGAGCGTCAAGGACAGTGCTTGCGCATTCATGTGCGCCACCATCAGCAATTCGCCGTCCTTAATGTCTGTGACAACGGCGGTGACGAGGCCATGTGCATCGAACTTGGGCGAGAACGAACCCGCTGATTCCAGTGTTTCCTTATCCGCAGGGGCGGGGGGAAATGTAGACGACATGGAGACCTCCATTGCAGCAATGTCCGAAAGCTCGAATGGCTTCGGACATTCAGATGCATGAGTAAACTTGGAGCACTGGAAGCGAGGCGGTTTTCCGCCGTCGCCCTATAAGGCTGGCGCTGGGATCAGCGGCTATAGACCATGGTCATGAACCGGGCCTGCTGCGCGGCTTCGGCTTTGAATGTACCGGTGAAGCTGGTGGTCAGCGTCGTCGAACCCTGCTTGCGTACACCGCGCATGGACATGCACATATGTTCGGCGTCGATCAGCACGGCCACGCCCCGTGGCTTCAGCGTCGTTTCGATCGCGTTCGCAATCTGCGCCGTCATTGTTTCCTGCGTTTGCAAGCGACGGCCGTAAATTTCAACGACGCGAGCGATCTTGGAAAGCCCCAGCACGCGACCCGCCGGCAGGTAGGCGACATGCGCCTTGCCGACGATCGGAACCATGTGGTGTTCGCAATGCGAATGGAACGGGATGTCGCGTACTAGAATGATGTCGTCGTAACCGCCGACTTCCTCGAATGTCGTTCCCAGCACGTCACTTGCGTCGAGATCGTAACCGCTGAACAGTTCACGGTATGATTTCGCAACGCGCTTTGGCGTGTCGAGCAGGCCTTCGCGGTTGGGATCATCTCCCGCCCAGCGTAGCAAAACGCGCACGGCATCTTCGGCTTCAGCCTGCGTAGGGCGCAGGTCTGCTGCACCGTTGGGTGTGCCTGCACCGGGGAAATTCTTCACGATTGCATCCATCTCTTAGGTCTCCCGATGCGGTTGAAACGCCGCACCTGAACTTGGTTACGGCATGACTTGTAAAGATGCCGCGCCTGCTATCTGGTTGTTTTCAGGCAATTTGGCAAGTCTGTCATCGCTTTTTCGATGTGCGATGATTAAAATCGCCGCACCTTGATGACGCTGGTGTCTCATAACATATAATGATGACGGCACGCAGAAAAGCCTTACCACTGATGACGCAGTGTTTGAAAAATCAATCCTGCGCAAATGGACGATCACATGGATGACATTTACAACAACCGCATTCTGGAGTTCGCTGGCAACATTCCCCTGACGGTCGATATTCCGGATGCGGATGCCAGCGCGCAGAAACATTCGAAGCTCTGCGGCTCGAAGGTCAAGGTTTACATCAAGCTGCGCGACGGAGTGGTAACGGATTTTTCGCATGAGGTGCGCGCCTGCGCTCTGGGGCAGGCCTCTTCATCCATCATGGCCCATCATGTTGTCGGCGCGACCAGCGATGAAGTCCGCAAAGCGCGAACCGATATGCTGGCAATGTTGACGGCGGGCGGTGAAGGCCCGGATGGTCGTTTCGAGGACATGCGTGTTCTGAAGCCCGTCAAGGACTACAAGGCCCGCCATGCTTCCACCATGCTGACCTTCGATGCGATCTGCGACTGTCTCGACCAGATCGAGGCAGATCAGCGCGTTCCGGCCTGAGCTGTGTGCAACGAGCCGAACTGCCAGCATACAACAGCACGTTCCCGAAACTGGTCAGGACCGTTTCGCAAGACACCGGGCCGTTTGCTGGGCATGGGCTTCATTCGCCTCTACCAGTTGGTATTTTCAGGCTTCATCGGCAATTCCTGCCGGCATATTCCGACCTGTTCCGAATATAGCTATGAGGCCTTTGCCCGGCACGGCTTTTGGGCCGGGGGTTGGTTGACCCTGTTCCGCGTCGCCCGGTGCGGGCCGGGGGGTACCAGCGGGCTTGATCCTGTGGCGGAGAGGTTGGCATCGCAACAGAAGTGGTACACGCCATGGCGGTATTTTTGCGC
Source organism: Agrobacterium rosae (assembly GCF_002915175.1). Lineage (GTDB taxonomy): Bacteria > Pseudomonadota > Alphaproteobacteria > Rhizobiales > Rhizobiaceae > Agrobacterium > Agrobacterium rosae. The sequence continues at coordinate 294,706 of NZ_NXEJ01000004.1, forward strand.
GTCGAAGTCCCGAGAAGCAAACTGACTTTACCCATCGGTAGAACGCGGTTAAAAAGCCGCGTTGAATAAGTGAGCACCTACTTATCGCTATACATGAAAACCACCCGCATTCGTTGGCGGGACTGGACAGGAGAATTATAATGTCTGACGCCGTTTCCCTTACATTTCCCGATGGCTCCGTTCGCCAGTATGCCCCCGGTACGACCGGGCGAGATGTTGCCGAATCTATTTCCAAGTCGCTTGCAAAGAAGGCCGTCGCGATTGCGCTGGATGGCACTGTGCGCGACCTTTCCGACACCATCATCGATGGCAAGATCGAGATCGTCACCCGTGATGACAAGCGTGCGCTTGAACTGATCCGCCACGACGCCGCTCACGTCATGGCCGAAGCCGTGCAGGAACTGTGGCCCGGCACACAGGTGACGATCGGCCCCGTCATCGAAAACGGCTTTTATTACGACTTCGCAAAGAACGAGCCCTTCACACCGGAAGATCTGCCGAAGATCGAAAAAAAGATGAAGGAGATCATCGGTCGCTCTAAGCCTTTCACACGCGAAATCTGGTCGCGTGAAAAGGCCAAGGAAGTCTTCGCTGCCAAGGGCGAGAACTACAAGATCGAACTGATCGATGCCATTCCCGAAGGTCAGGACCTGAAGATTTACTATCAGGGCGACTGGTTCGACCTTTGCCGCGGCCCGCACATGGCCAACACAGGACAGATCGGCACGGCTTTCAAGCTGATGAAGGTGGCCGGTGCCTATTGGCGTGGCGATAGCAACAACCCGATGCTGACACGCATCTACGGTACCGCATGGGCGACACAGGAAGAGCTGGATCAGTATCTCCACATTCTCGCCGAAGCCGAAAAGCGCGATCACCGTCGTTTGGGCCGCGAAATGGACCTGTTCCATTTTCAGGAAGAAGGTCCAGGCGTCGTGTTCTGGCACGGCAAGGGCTGGCGCATGTTCCAGACTTTGACGGCCTATATGCGCCGCAACCTCGAAGGCACCTATCAGGAAGTCAACGCGCCGCAGGTGCTGGACGCTTCGCTGTGGGAAACCTCCGGTCACTGGGGCTGGTACCAGGAAAACATGTTCGCCGTAAAATCGGCCTACGCCTTCACCCATCCGAAAGACGAGGAAGCGGATAACCGCGTCTTCGCGCTTAAGCCTATGAACTGCCCCGGCCATGTTCAAATCTTCAAGCACGGATTGAAGTCTTACCGAGAACTGCCTGTTCGCCTTGCGGAATTTGGTAACGTTCACCGTTACGAAGCATCCGGCGCGCTGCACGGCCTGATGCGCGTTCGCGGCTTCACGCAGGACGACGCGCACGTGTTCTGCACCGAAGAACAGATGGCGGCGGAATGCCTGCGCATCAACGACCTCATTCTGTCGGTCTACAAGGACTTCGGCTTCGAGGAAATTGTCGTCAAGCTGTCCACACGCCCAGAAAAGCGCGTCGGTTCCGACGACGTTTGGGATCGCGCTGAAAGCGTCATGACCGATGTTCTGAAATCCATCGAAGAAAAGTCCGAAGGCCGCATCAAGACCGACATTTTGCCGGGCGAAGGCGCGTTCTACGGTCCGAAGTTCGAATACACGCTGAAAGACGCCATTGGCCGCGAATGGCAGTGCGGTACCACGCAGGTAGACTTCAACCTGCCGGAACGCTTCGGTGCTTTCTACATCGATCAGGCCTCCGAAAAGCGCCAGCCGGTCATGATCCACCGCGCCATCTGCGGCTCGATGGAGCGCTTCCTCGGCATTCTCATCGAGAACTTCGCTGGTCACATGCCGCTGTGGTTCGCACCTCAGCAGGTCGTCGTCGCGACGATTACCTCTGATGCTGACGATTACGGTCGTGAAGTCGCCGAAGCTCTGCGCGATGCGGGCCTGTCGGTCGAAACCGATTTCCGCAACGAGAAGATCAACTACAAGGTCCGCGAACACTCGGTCACCAAGGTCCCGGTCATCATCGTTTGCGGAAAGAAAGAAGCCGAAGAACGCACCGTCAACATCCGCCGCTTGGGGTCTCAGGCCCAGACATCCTATGCGCTTGATGAGGCGATTGCGAACTTGATGGATGAGGCAACACCACCGGATGTGAAACGCAAGCGTGCGGCGAAGGCTGCCAAGGCGAAAGCTGCGTAACGTCTACCTACGGTCTCGAAATCGGTATGCTAATCAGTCACCCTCGGAACCAAGTTCCGGGGGTGTTTTTTTATGGTCCATAAGCTTGATTTGTATTACAATGAAATACAGATTTCAGGAGGATTGAATGACAAAGCAAGCTCTTTCCAATCCCATCACCCTGCGCATTCCGCAGGAAGTTTTGGCGGAAATTGAAGCCATAGCTGAAACGACCGAGCGGTCTCGGAGCTGGATCATCGTCCGAGCGCTTAAAACGTATCTGTTGAACGAAGGTGCCGACATTCTTGCTGTCAGGCTGGGGCGGCAAGAAATCGATGATGGCGATCATGAGAACGTCGATGATGTCATCGCTGATTTGAAAAGAGCTTCGTCCGAAAAGGCTGCCTGATGCGCGTCATTATTTCGCGTTCGGCAGCGACATATCTGCGAAACGAAGTTCAGTACCTAAAAAGCAGAAGTCTCGCTGCTGCAACGCGCTTTACGAACGCCTTTATCGATGCGCGGCGCAATCTGGAAACCTTTCCAGACATGGGCAAGGAAAGCGAAGAGCTTCCCGTTCCCGGATACAAGACGTGGGTGTTCGGTGACTACTTGATGGACTATACGCGAAAAGCCGATGTCATTGAGATTGTTGCAATAAGACACGGCCGGATGCGACCTCTGACTCCTACACAGGAGCCGGACGAAGATTTCGAATAGATGTGACCGGCATCACTCAAAATCGCCGGTCGTCTCTTCCGGGGCTTGGTCCTTCATCAGCACTTCCACGTCTGAGTCGCTACCGGCGGCCACTTTGAACGTGCGTTGATAGACTTTGTCCTTGTTGCGGGCGATGGCGGTATATTCGCCGTCGGCCAGGACCATGGTGGAGAAGGCGCTGACGCTTTCGTTGACGATGTCGCCGGAGCCTGTGAGCACCGACCATGCGGTATCGGCAATGGCTTCGCCGCCATGTTCGGATACGAGTTTCAGCGTGACCTGAGCGGCGTGGTGCTGGAGCGTCGCTTCCGTCAGTTTGCCCGCTTCCACCTGAATATCCGCGCGCACGACGGCATTGATGCCGCCATATTCGGATACGACGTGGTAGGTGCCTGCGTTGAGGCGAATGACGGTGTTGGGCTTGACGTCCGACATGACCAGACGGCGCTCGCCATCTTCCTGCGTGTCGGAAGAATAGACTGAAAATTTGAGCTGGTTGGGCGAAATGCGTTTGTCGGTCCCGGCCACGGCATTCAACACGAAGCCGCCTGCGTCGAGGATCAGGACCTGCTTTTCGATCTTGCCGCTGGTGGGGATGTTGAGCTTTTTCGTTACGCCTGCGCGACCGAAGGATACATTGACGAAATAGTCGCCGGGAGACAAATGAAACTCGGCTGAGCCACCATCGGAGCTGGCCAGCATGGGCAGTTTTCCATCAGGGCCAGGCATAGGGCTGAACACGCGCCAGGCCAGTCCCTCCATCATCGGCTGGCCGTCATTGGTCAACTTTGCTTCCATGACGATATCGCGTGACGTGGTTGTCTCGGTGTCAGGTGCGGAAGGAGCAGTGAACGCGTTCAGCTTCGGCATCTTTGGCGTGCCGCCCAGTTGTTTGAAATCCTTGAATGCGTCTTGCGAAAACGCGACACCATGCGGAAGCGCGGCCGAAACGAGCGCCATGGAAAGGCCTGCCGCAATTTTGATGGATGTCATTTTACTCAACCGGATTGACTTCTTGTTTTTCTGGCACCACTTCAAGCCCAACGCGGTGGCGATTTCAAGGCCCATAATTTCATATGTACGAGAATGGATCGGTTCTGAGATGAAAGATAATATTACGCTCCTCGACTACCTGAAGGTTCGCCGTTCCACCCCGGCGTTGCAACTGGCAGAACCGGGGCCTGATCAGGCCGAACTTGAAGATATCCTACGTCTCACAGTCCGTGTACCCGACCATGGAAAGCTCGCTCCCTGGCGCTTCATCGTTTATCGCGGTGAGGAGCGCAAGCGGTTGGGCGAGGCGGCGTTGAAGCTCTCACTCCAAAAGACGCCGGATATTGGTGCGGACCAGCAGGAGGTCGAGCGCACCCGCTTCACCCGCGCCCCTGTTGTTGTAGCGGTCGTCAGCACGGCAGCACCTCACGCCAAAATTCCGGAGTGGGAACAGATCATGTCGGCCGGCGCTGTTTGCCTCAACATGTTGATGGCTGCCAATGCCTACGGATATGCCGCCAACTGGTTGTCCGAGTGGGTCTCCTTCGATGAAGACATCTGGCCGGAACTGGGTGTGAAGTCCGGCGAAAAAATCGCTGGCTTTATTCACATCGGTTCCACAACGTTCCCGCCCATAGAGCGCCCGCGTCCTGAACTTGCAGACGTCGTAACGTGGGTCGGTGAGGCCTGATGTTTTATAGCACCGACACCAATCGTCACGGCCTGTCTCACGACCCGTTCAAGGCCATTGTTTCACCCAGGCCGATTGGCTGGATAGGGTCGAAGGGCGGTGACGGCTCGCTCAACCTCGCGCCCTATTCGTTCTTTAACGCCGTTTCAGACACGCCGAAACTGATCATGTTTTCGTCCAGCGGCCATAAGCACAGTGTGCGCAATGTCGAGGAAAGCGGCGTCTTCACCGCAAATCTGGTCAGCCGCAACCTGGTGGAGCAGATGAACGCGTCGTCCGCTCCCGTAGAGTATGGCGTGAACGAATTCGAGATTGCTGGCTTGACGGCCAAGCAGTGCGAGCTTGTGGATGCGCCCTATGTCGCGGAAGCCTTCGCGGCTCTGGAGTGCCAGGTGACGCAGATTATTCGACCGATTGATGTCAACGGTGCCGAATCCGAGTCCTGGGTGGTTTTCGGGCAGGTCGTTGGTATTCATATCAACGAGGCGGTGATCGAAAATGGCCGCATCGACATGGGTCGCGCACGGCCCGTCGCCCGCATGGGTTACATGGACTATTGCGACGGCGGTGCGGACGTCTTCCAGCTTGTCCGGCCGGGTGGGCGCTGACGACACCCATCTTCAACCGGTTAATTTATATGGTGAACCAAACGTAAACCTTTTGCTCCTAGTGTCGCTTCAGTTGGCAGGGTCCAGATTCGTGTTCGAATCGATTCCGCTGAAACAGTCGGCATTGTCTATTGGTGGGGCGCAGGGTGATCGTAAAAGCATTTTTTCGTTGGTCTGAAAAAGCCGGGTCGACCGACAGGTCGAAGGCAGCCACCACGCTTGCCAAAGCCTACTTGCAATCCTCGCTGCCTCTGGATCGGTATGACAGCGCGCATGACGCGATGACGTATCTGCTGGATGATCCTTCACCCAAGGTGCGGCTCGCTCTGGCGGAAGCGCTGGCATATTCAGACGAAGCACCGCGGCATATCATTTTCTCTCTGGCTCAGGATCAGCCTGAAATCGCCTGTCTCGTCATCATCCATTCGCCGGTGCTGCGAGACACGGATCTGGTCGATCTCGTGGGCAACGGCACCCCCATCACGCGGGCGATGATTGCGGCCCGTCCTTATCTGGAGGCTGGCGCTTGCGCTGCCCTTTCCGAGATTGGTGAGCTTCTTGAACTCTCCGTTCTTCTGGAGAACCGCAGCGCCTGCATAACGCCTTTCACGTTGCGCCGTATCGCCGAACGTCATGCACAGGAAGCCGAGATTCGCGACCTGTTGCTGCGGCGCGATGACCTGCCAGCCGATGTTCGCTACGCTCTCGTCGGGCATATCGGTGCGGCCTTGGCAGCATCCGATCTGGTTTGTTACGCCATGACACCGCATCGTGCACTTGGCGTCATTCGTGATGCCTCCGAAACCGCAACGGTACTGATTGCCGGGGACGCGACGAGCGAAGCCACACCCATGCTGGTCGAACATTTGCGTGCCGGCGGCGGGCTGACACCCGCTTTTCTGATGAACACGCTTTGCTCGGGCAAGCTGGATTTCTTTGCGCAGGCCATCTCCAACCTGTCGGGACTGGAGGAGAGGCAAGTCCGCTCCATTCTCGCCACTGGGCGGCACCACGCGCTGAAAGCTCTCTATCACTCAACCGGTCTGTTCGGTGCGGTGCTCGACATTTTCATGGAGGCGACGCTGTTGTGGCGCAACGCATCCGACGCACCTTATGCCAATCCCGTCGCAGACCTGTCGTCGGGACTGCTGGCCAAGTTTGCGCATGTGGATGGTGACGCCACGATGCGTGAGCTTCTGCATATGGTCGAGAAGTTGCAGATTACCCAGCAGCGGCAGCGTGCGCGTTCTCTGGCAATCGATCTGGTCGAGGAAGCCGCATAAACTTATTTTGTGAAGCGCCGGGCGATCCAGGAATAGCTGTCTTCCACCATGCGCACCGGCTTGCCAAGCACTTCCTTGACGCCTTCCGTGGACGGCAAAATCTTGCGAACGCGGCCAATGGCGCGTTGTGTCAGGGTCTGTTCTTCCTGCGGTGCGAGAGCAGGCGCGACGCCAGATACATCCGGCGTCTGTGCATCGGCTTTCGCCGTCTCGTTCTTTGGCGTTTCGGGCGTCTGGCAAACGGCGACGATGACCGGATAGGACGCATTCGCAAAATTGCCGAGCTGTTTTTCCGATTCGGCATCGCACAGTTCTATGCTCGTCCAACGTTGTTGAAGCGTGGCGATGTGCTGGCAATCGGTCGCACTGTCGTCGCAGCCGAGAATGGTCATTAAAACAAGCGCTGTTCGCATTTTCGCTCTGTTGCCTCTGGCCGGAGAATCCTACAAACCGGAGTGATCTAACGCAATTGCAGTCTTATTGCGACGAACAGTTGGGCATTCAGAAAAATTAACGGAAATACAATGTCAGTTGAAATCAAACTCGAGCATCCGCGCCAGCCGGAAATCCAACGTCTTATGGAGATGTCGAACGCCTACATGGCCTCGCTTTATCCGGCGGAAAGCAACCACATGGTGGATCTCGACGCGCTTGAGAAGCCGAATGCGTCATTCTTCGTGGCGCGAAATGAAGGCACGATTGTCGGCTGCTGCGCACTTGTGGAAGCGGGGGACGGCACGGCCGAAATCAAACGTATGTTCGTTGATCCGGAAGCGCGCGGGCTCAGCATCGGTAAGTTGATGATGCAGGCTGTTATCGCGCGCGGGCAGGGGCTGGGACTATCGGCCATCCGTCTGGAAACCGGAATCAGCCAACCGGAAGCGATCGGGCTCTACCGTAAGGCGGGCTTCGTAGAAATCGAACCCTTCCCGCCGTACAAGCCTGACCCCCTGAGCATGTTCATGGAATTGACGCTTTAAAGCCGATTAGATCGCGGTCTTTCGCAGCGGTGGAGGTTCATCGATCTCCGCCGTGGTCTCGGCCATGTCGGCTTCGATTGCCGATATCTCCACTTCGCGCACCCATTCCCGCCACACCGCAACCAGCAACGCCATCAGGACCGGACCGATAAACAGTCCGAGGAACCCCATTGTCTTCACGCCGCCGACCAGACCGAAGAAGGTCGGCAGGAACGGCAGCTTGATGGGGCCGCCAACAAGGCGCGGGCGGATGGTTTTGTCGACGATGAAAAGCTCGATAGAGCCCCAAGCGAACAGCGCGATACCTGCGGTTACGGAACCGCTGGCAACGAGATAGACGGACACCAAAGTGAAGGACAGCGGCGCACCACCGGGAATGAGCGCCATGACACCGGTCAAAACACCCAGCGTGACGGGCGAGGGAACGCCTGCGATCCAATAGGCGATGCCCAGAATGATGCCTTCGCCAATCGCGATCAGCGTCATGCCTGTGACCGTGGAGCTGATCGTGGCCGGAACGACGCGGGAAATGCGTTCCCACCGCGTGGGCAAAATGCGCTCTCCAACCAGGTCGATCTGGCGCGCGAAACTCACGCCGTTGCGATAGACGAAAAACAGCGCAATCAGCATGAAAAGCAGCGTTAGGATAAGGTGGAAGGCACCATTCCCGGCCGCCACGATGGCGCGGTAGATATTGCCGATATTGGCACCACTGACGAGTTGAATGACTTCGCCGATGGCACCGGGTGTGCCGATGTAGCGAACCCACTGCTCGCTCATCCATGCGCCAACGCCGGGCAGGGCAGCAATCCATTCGGGCACGGGAGCGCCGGTTTTGTTGACTTCCACCGCCCAGCCGAACCATTCGCGAACTTCGCTGGCGGTGTAGGAGGCGGCGATGAAAATGGGAACAATGAGGAAAGCGATGATGAGAAGCAACGCGATTGTCGCACCCACCGTGGTGTTGCCGCCGACGCGACGAAGCAGTTCACGATAGACTGGCCAGCTGGCAAAACCGATGACGAGTGCCGCCAAGACGGGCACAAGAAAGCCATAGAAGAAATAGATGCCAGCAGCGACAATCAGAAACAGGAGCCAACGGGCGGCTGAAATGGACGGTACGAGTGCAGTACGAGCGTGGGTGGCCGGGCTTAGCCAACGCGGCTCTCCGCTTTTTCTATGATTGTCGATTTTCGTCAAAACGGCGTCTCTTTCGCATTCCCCGAATGGATCGTATTCTGTCATCATTTAGTGGACAGTTTACAACATATTACATCACCATTTCGTTTTTATAGTGTTCGCTCATTTATTCGGGGCATTTTCTTAAAAATAACGCAACGCGCCTTGGCCTGCGGAAACAAATATGAGAGTTGAAGGCTGATTTTACAACTTTACGGCGGCTTCGCGCCGTTATGGACAAAAACATGCTTCGCCGCTTCTTCTCCTACTACCGGCCTTACAGGGGTCTGTTCATTCTCGATTTCTCCTGCGCCGTGCTTTCGGGCCTTTTGGAACTCGGTTTTCCCATGGCGGTCAAGGTCTTCGTGGATGTGTTGATGCCAGCGGGGGACTGGCAGCTCATCCTGATGGCATCCATCGGTCTTCTAGTAATCTACGTGCTGAACACCGGGTTAATGGCGACTGTCACCTATTGGGGACATATGCTGGGCATCAATATCGAAACGGATATGCGCAGACATGCGTTCGATCATTTGCAGAAGCTGTCCTTCCGGTTCTTCGACAATCAGAAAACTGGTCATCTGGTGGGGCGACTCACCAAGGATCTCGAAGAAATAGGCGAGGTGGCGCATCACGGGCCTGAAGACCTGTTCATTGCCATCATGACCTTTCTCGGCGCTTTCCTGCTGATGATGTCGGTCAATGTGCCGCTGGCGCTGATCACCGCCGCCATTGTGCCTGTAACGGCGTGGGTGACGAGCCGCTACGGTGCCCGCATGACCAATAATTTCCGCGCGCTCTACGGCCGTGTCGGCGCGTTCAATGCGCGCATCGAGGAAAATGTCGGTGGCATGCGCGTCGTTCAGGCATTTGCAAATGAAGATCACGAGCGCGCGCTGTTCGAACAGGATAACCAGAACTACCGCCAGACCAAACTCAACGCCTACAAGATCATGGCGGCCAGCACGTCGCTGAGTTACATGAGCATGCGTCTGACGCAGATGATCATCATGATCTGCGGCGCATGGTTCGTCCTGACTGGTGATCTGACGAGTGGCGGGTTCATCGGCTTTCTGTTGCTGGTCAATGTGTTCTTCCGCCCGGTCGAAAAAATCAATTCCGTCATCGAAACCTATCCCAAGGGCATTGCCGGTTTTCGTCGGTTTACAGAACTGATCGATACCGATCCGGATATTGCCGATGCACCCAACGCTATCGTTGCACCGGCCTTGCGCGGCGAAATCGCGTACAAGGATGTGAGCTTCGGCTATAGCGATGGAAAGCAGGTTCTCAGCAACATTGATTTGACGATCAAGGCGGGCGAAACGGTTGCGTTCGTTGGTCCGTCCGGCGCGGGAAAGACCACGCTGTGCTCGCTGCTACCGCGTTTTTATGAAGTCACGGGCGGCTCGATCAGCATCGATGGCATCGATATCAGGCACATGACGCTTGCGTCACTGCGCAGCCAGATCGGCATCGTCCAGCAGGACGTGTTTCTGTTTGGTGGAACGATCCGCGAAAACATCGAATACGGGCGTCTCGGTGCGAATGAAACGGATATCTGGGAAGCCGCACGCAGAGCCCGGCTGGACAGCGTGATTCAGGATATGCCCGATGGCATGGACACTGTTATCGGCGAACGCGGTGCGAAACTCTCTGGCGGTCAAAAACAGCGCATGGCGATTGCGCGCATGTTCCTGAAAAACCCGCCGATTCTCATTCTGGACGAGGCAACATCCGCTCTCGATACCGAAACGGAAAGAGCCATCCAGCAATCGCTTGCGGAGCTCGCCCAGGGCCGCACGACGTTGGTCATCGCCCACAGACTGGCAACTATCCGCGACGCGTCACGCATCGTTGTGGTGGATGAAAGCGGCATCGTTGAAACGGGCGATCATCACGCGCTTCTGGCTTCAAAAGGGCCATACAGCCGCCTTTACGAAGCGCAATTCGGCGCTCAACTGCTGGTGTGAGTGTGCCGATTACCGCGCTGCTGGCGTGTCAATCGTCGGGTTTGCCTCCGGTTTTCCCGGATGTGAATTGACGAGATAGGTAACAGCGACGGCACCTGCCGCCACGATCAATACCACGATGATCAGCATCGTAAACGTCCAGGGGCTGGATTTGCGGCGCGACCATATGATCTTGCGACCGCGTAAGCGGTCCTTGTTTTTATCGTCGTGATATTCCGGTCCGAGATTTTCTGTGTTGGACATGTCATCCCCCTGGTTTTGCGAATCTTTGCTGCTAGGGCCAACGCGTAACTCCGTGCGAAGTTCAACGGGATGACCTTGCAGTGACGGATGACGCCCGTCATTGTGTCGGCGAAACGCCACGTTAGATGCCCGATGGAGGACCGATTTGATTTCCAATCCGCGCGCTTTGCTGGAGGAGTTGTTTTTCTCAGCGGTCAAGGCTGCTGATCCCTATGAGGCGATCCTAAGACACCTGCCGGAGCGTCCAAAAGGCCGCACCATCGTTATCGGTGCAGGCAAGGCGGCAAGCCAGATGGCGCAGGCGTTCGAGCGCGCATGGCCGCACCCGTTCGACGGACTGGTCGTCGCGCGCCACGGCCCGATCGCAGAATGTCACCGCACCAAGGTTCTCCAATCTGCACACCCCGTCCCGGACGACGCCGGCCTTTATGCCGCGCAGTCGCTGATGGCGCATGTTCAAGGGCTGACGGCGGATGATCTGGTCATCGCACTGATCTCCGGTGGCGGCTCGGCTCTTTTGCCCGCACCGCCCGAGGGTTTCACGCTGGCTGATGAGATCGCACTCAATGAAGCGCTGCTAGCATCCGGCGCGCCGATCTCTGCGATGAATGTGGTGCGCAAGCATTTTTCTCGCATCAAGGGTGGCAGACTTGCCGCGCTGGCCTATCCCGCTCGCGTCGTTTCTCTAGTTGTGTCAGATGTCCCCGGTGACAACCCGGCATTCGTGGCATCGGGTCCGACCGTGCCCGATGAAAGCGATGCCGACGAAGCTTTGCACACCATCCGCGCCTACCGAATCGACCTGCCAGAACGGATGATCGAAAGAATCAGCTACGCGACAGCGCCAAAACCGACGGACGCGATTTTTGCTGCAAACGAAGTCCATGTCATCGCTTCGTCACGCGTCTCTCTCAACGCAGCGGCAGAGCTTGCCCGGCAGCGGGGCGTGCATCCTCTTATCCTGTCCGATACCATTGAAGGCGAGGCGAAGGACGTGGGCCGTATGCATGCGGCGCTCGCCCGGGAGTTTGCCGTGAATGGCGCGTTCGACAAGCCTTTGTTGCTGCTTTCCGGCGGAGAAACCACGGTGACGATCGGCAGCGGTCGTTATGGCAAGGGTGGACGCAACGCCGAATTTTTGCTGTCTGCCGCGCTCGATCTACAGGGAATCACGGGCGTGACCGCCCTTGCGGCAGATACTGACGGCATCGACGGTTCGGAAAATAACGCAGGCGCGTTTTGCGATGGCGATAGCATCACCCGCATTCGCGCTGCGGGCGGCGATGCTCGCGCACTTCTATCAGGCCACGACGCATGGTCCGCCTTCGATCTCGCAGGTGATCTCTTCGTGCCGGGCCCGACAGGGACAAACGTCAATGATTTCCGGGCGTTTCTACTGGAGTAATCCGGCAGACCACAGGATGAAAATATCAAATCAGGAAAGTCGCTCATGACGAACATTCTCAACTTCAAGCCAGATGGCGACCTCGCCGCGATCCAGCCAGAAGACGGCGCACCAGCCCCCGACCGTCTGATTTCCGGCAACCCGAAGTTCACCACATGGAGCATCGAAGAAGCCACCGGCGGCATCTACGCTGGAATCTGGCAATCCACCCCCGGCAAATGGCGCGTCGAATATGACGAGTGGGAATATTTCAGCATCCTCGAAGGCCACTCGATCCTGACCGAAGACAACGGCCAGCCCATCCACCTCAAATCCGGAGACCGCCACATCATCCGCCCGGGTTTCAAAGGCACATGGGAAGTGGTGGAGACGACGCGCAAGGATTATGTGGTGAGGCTATAGTCAGCGCGACAGGTGTCACCAAACCAAATCCAGCCGCTCCAGCCCATAGAAATGATAGACGTCTTTCACCTTTGGCTGTTCCGCTATGCGTAGCCCCGGCAAGCGCTTGAACAGCAGCGGCAACACGATGTTGAGTTCCAGCCTTGCCAGCGGTGCGCCGATGCAGAAGTGGATGCCGGCACCGAAGGATAGGTTGGGGGCCTCGGCGCGGTAGGGCTTGAAGATAAGCGGGTCGGTGAATTTTTGTGGGTCGAGATTGGCGGCGGCGAGGATGAGGCTGACTTTGTCGCCGCGCTTGAAGGTGATGCCGTCGATCTCGACCGCCTCCAGCGCCCAGCGTTGGAAGATGTGAACGGGCGCGCCGATACGTAGTGTTTCTTCCACCGTTCTCTCGGTTGATTTCTCGTCCTGAAACAGCAAAGCAGGGTCGCTGCCGCTTTCGAGGATGACGCGGACGGAATTGCCGATCTGGTGGACGGTGGCCTCGTGGCCAGCATTCAGCAGAACGATGGTGGTCGAAATCAATTCGTCGTCGGTGAGGTACTGGCCCTTATGCTCCGTATGGATCATGTGGCTGAGCAGGTCGTCTTTCGGTTCCGCGCGGCGCTCTGCAATCACGCTGCGGACGTAATCGGCAAATTCCTTTGCGGCGATGTCGGCTGCCAGTTCATCGTCGCGGGTGCGCTTGAACATGTACATGCCGACATAGGCATGCGACCATTTCAGCAGTTGCGGGCCCACTTCTTCGGGAATGCCGATCATCCGCGCAATCATCGTCACGGGAATGATATCAGCGAACGACGACAATAGCTCCGTCTTGCCGTCTTTTTCGAAACGATCGATCAGCCCGTTGGCCAGCGCTTCGATTTCCGGCTTCATCTTCTCGACATGGCGAGAGACGAAGGCGCGGTTTACCAGCGTCCGCAGCCGCGTATGTTCCGGTGGCTCTATCTCCAGCAGCGAATGGCGCTCGGCCGCATCGAAATGACGGACGTGTTCGAGAGGCTCTGGCAGGCCAAGTTCTTCGCGGGTTGCGACATGCAGGATTTGCCGTCCGAAACGGCGGTCCCGCAGCAATGCGTTCACGTGGTCATAGCCGGTGAAGAACCATTGCTTCTGCTCCTCCCAGTAAAATGTGGGACAGTGCGCATGCAACGCCGCGTAGACGGAGTTGGGGTCGCTGTAGAAATCTGGATTGCGGGCGTCGAGTGAAACCGAGCGAGTGTCGGTGTCGATGCGGAGGAAATCAGGCACGTTTTTCATGCCCGATCTCTAGCGCAAACCTACCCTTCACGGAAGCGATTCTATTCGCCGACGGCCACACCTTCACGGCGCGGATCGGCGCTGCCGACGAGGCCGTTGGCGGTGATTTCGATGGCGTGCAGGCCGGAGTTCATCTCGCCGGGCTTCACCTCGTAACCCATTGCTTTCAATGGCTCTGCGAACTTCTCCGCATCCGTCCCGGCTTCGATGTCATAGGTGCCGAAACGGTTGATGAGGTGTGGTTGCGCGACAATTTTTTCGACCGGCATGCCCCAGTCGATATAGGCAATCAGAGCCTGCGCAACATAACCGATAATCTGGCTGCCGCCGGGTGAGCCGATGGCCATCAGCGGCTTGCCATCCTTCATCACGATTGTCGGTGCCATGGAGGAGCGAGGGCGCTTGCCGGGCTCCACGCGGTTGGCCACCGGCAGGCTGCCGTCATGGGTCTTGAAGGAGAAATCCGTCAGTTCGTTGTTCAGTAAAAAGCCGTTGGTCATCAGGCGCGAACCGAAGCCGCCTTCGATGGTCGTCGTCATGGAGAGAACGTTGCCCTGCTTGTCGACAATCACAAAATGGCTGGTGGACGGCATTTCCAGCGCCGGGCCACGGCCGAACAGCAGGGCGTGATCCCATGTCGGCTCGCCTGCTTTGACGGCATCGGGAGCAAGTGCCTTTTCTCCATCCAGCAACGAAGCGCGGGTGGCGAGATAATCCTTTGTCAGCAGACCTTTGATGGGCAAAGGCATGAAATCCGGGTCGGCCAGGTAACGTTCGCGGTCGGCAAAGGCCAGACGCTGCGCATCTCCGATCAACCGCCAGCTTTCGACATTATCCGGCCCAAGCGCCTTGATGTCGAAGTTTTCAACAACGCCCAATATCTGACCCACGGCGACAGCGCCGGAGGAGGGTGGTCCCATGCCGCAAATATCAAGCGCGCGGTATTTCGCGCAGACCGGCTCGCGCTCTTTCGTGCGATAGTTTGCCAGATCGGGCAGAGACAGAACGCCGGGATTACCGCTCGCTTCCCGAACCGTTTTGACAATCGCCTCGGCAATCGGCCCGGTATAAAAGGCATCCGCTCCTTTGGTCGCAATCGTGTTCAGCGTTTGCGCATAGGCTGGGTTTTTGAGCACGGCACCTGCCTTCAGCGGTGCGCCGTCAGCATCGTAGAAATACCCACGCGCTCCTTCATATTTCTTCAGTCGGTCTCCGTCCGCTGCAATCAGGGATGCAAGGCGGGGTGAGACTTGAAAGCCGTCTTTCGCAAGCTTTTCAGCGGGGCTAAAAAGTCCGGCCCAGGGTTTCGTGCCGTATTTCTTGTGCACATCGGAAAGCAATCGCACCGTGCCAGGCGTACCGACGGAGCGCCCGCCAATCACCGCATCCAGAAACTTCAACGGCTGGCCGCTTTCATCAAGGAACAGTTTTGGTGTCGCTTCCATCGGCGCGGTTTCGCGCCCATCGAATGTGGTAATCTTGTTTGCGGCGGCATCGTAATAGACGAGGAAGCTACCGCCACCCAGGCCGGAGCTTTGAGGCTCTACAAGCCCCAGCACCGTCTGCACGGCCACCATGGCATCGATGGCATTGCCGCCATCGGCTATCACCTTCCGGCCTGCCTCGGCAGCCAGCGGATTGGCGGCGGCGACCATGTAGTTTTTCGTCTCCACACGGGCAGCGTTGGTCGTGCCTGTCGCCTTTTCCGGGGCTATCGTGTCCGATGCCTGCTGGGCCTGAACAGAGCCTGCAACCACTGTTGCTGATAACAGAAGGGTGGTGAAAAACCCGACATACATGACGAAACCTCCAACGCTTGCGCAGATGCCATGATGGGATCGCAAGCGCGTCGAGGTCAAGTCGTGGTTTATCGATTTGCGATATGGGTAATGCGGGTGAGGGCGGCAACCTGGCGGTCGGCGTTGTTATCGCATGGGTCTTCGTCGCGGTCGTCTGCGGGCATGACGATGTTCATAGACCCTTCGCGCACGACGGTACGGTTGCGGCCTTCCTTCTTGGCTCCGTACAGCGCGCGGTCGGACATGGTCAGCATCGCGTCGAGATCGGCATCAGGGGCTCGTTGGTAGAAAACACCGGCGCTGACCGTTGCGAAGAAGCTTTCGTTGTCTCCAAACAGTGCGAGACGGCTGAAGCGGATGCGGATGGCTTCCGCCAGGATTGCAGCTTTCGATGGATCGTCGGTTTCGATCAGGCAGGCGAATTCCTCGCCGCCCATGCGGATCAAAACGCCTTGTCCATGAACGATGTCGCCTGCCTCTGCGCAGAACCGAACCAACACCTCATCGCCGCACTGGTGGCCATACCTGTCGTTGATGTTCTTGAAGTGATCGATATCGAACAGGATGAGAGCGATGTGGCGGGATTTGCTGCCAGCCTTCGTTTTCAACATCTCGAAGGCGTCGGTCATGCCACGGCGGTTCAAGGTCCCGGTCAGATGATCCGTCATGGCGAGGTGTTGCAGACGGCGTTCGGTATCTTCCATGAACATTTTGACGCTGATCATCAGCAGCACGATAAAGCCGAAGGACCCCGCCACAGCAACAGGTGCCGTCAGCGGCACCACCTGTCCGGTTGCCAGATTGTAGGGGATTACCAGCGACGCGGTTATCGCGCCCATGAAAGCCTGGACGATCAGTGCGCCAATCAGCACCTTGCGTGTTTTCGATATGTATTCGCTCGACATCACCAGAACGCCGGCCAGCATGAAATAACCAACGGCGGCACAGATGTGATAGAGGATGATCCGGGCTTCCATGCTGTCACGAACCGGCGGCACGAACATGAAAGCCACCCATATGAGCGCGGGAATGGCGATCCAGCCGTCGATCTTGCGGTCTTCGAGTTTCAAAAGACCAGCAAGCCAAAAGCCGAATGCGGCCAGTGAAATCGTATTCCCGACCTGGATCGAAAGGAAGTTGGGTATCTGCCCGCGCAAAGATACGAGAATGGCGCCGATGCCGACAAGTGCGAAACCGGATGCGAAGCACAGATGATATTTCTTCGACGGATTATGCAGCCACAGCACCGCCAGAACGGCGGCGAGGGTCAATGTTTGCATGGACCAGATAAGCATGCCTGTTTTAGCGTCTAGCACTGCACTATCCCTGTCTGTCTCGGCGTGAATGAGGAAACACATGCGCGCATCGTTCGGCGCTCAGATTTCCGCGTGAAGATGAATGTCCTGCAAAACCTGAAGCATCATCGAGATGCAGATCGGTCGGGCGGCAGTATCTATGTTTAATCCCTAAGAAGTCGTTTCTACTTCACGCTACGAAAGGTTGAGCGTGTATATTTATATTGAATTTAAGAATTGGTTGACCAAATTGCCGTTTCGCCGTTGATGACGGATGCGACCGTATCAATTCGTATGGCGTCATTTCGGGCGGCCTAGTATGGCGGCATGGGAAATTTGCCGGGACGTCATTAAGGATATACGCCGTCGAGCCTTGAAGAACGGTGTCATCACACTCTATGTAGTGAGTACACGAATTGAATTGATTCCGGGTGCTGATGCCTCCGGGTAAGAGTTGACAAAGGACGGACATGACAAATCCAGTTGATACCGCCATGGCTCTGGTGCCGATGGTTGTGGAGCAGACCAATCGCGGCGAACGGTCCTATGACATTTACTCACGCCTTCTCAAGGAACGTATCATCTTCCTCACCGGTCCGGTGGAAGATCATATGGCGTCGCTGGTTTGCGCGCAGCTGCTGTTTCTGGAATCGGAAAATCCGAAGAAGGAAATCGCGCTCTACATCAACTCGCCAGGTGGCGTCGTAACCGCCGGCATGGCGATCTACGATACGATGCAGTTCATTCGTCCGGCCGTTTCCACGCTGTGCGTTGGTCAGGCTGCGTCCATGGGCTCGCTGCTTCTCGCCGCTGGCGAAAAGGGCATGCGTTTCTGCACGCCGAATGCGCGCATCATGGTTCACCAGCCGTCCGGCGGCTTCCAGGGCCAGGCTTCCGATATCGAACGCCATGCGCGCGATATCATCAAGATGAAGCGTCGCCTCAATGAAGTCTACGTGAAGCACACGGGCCGTACGCTTGATGAAGTTGAAAACACGCTGGACCGTGACCACTTTATGGACGCGGACGAGGCCAAGAACTGGGGCGTCATCGACAAAATCCTGACCTCGCGTCAGGAGATGGAAGGCGCAATCGCCAGCTAAGCGTTTCGTTTATGACTGTTGTTTGAACCCGCGAAGTGAAAATCGGGGGTTTAAACCACAAAATAAAGCGCTAATAGTAGATATTAAGGCTGTGTTGAATTTTTATGACGTAGCTTTGAGTCGCCTCGAAAAATCCGTTTTGGGTTGATGACGGGGCGAATGACGAATAAAACCGGAGCGATAGTCGCTTCGGTGGCTGAAGGGGAATTCGTTGCCGCCGTTTCAGGTTCACAATCTGATGCGGTTAGTGCCCCGGGAACGAAGCCGATACGAAAGCTTATGGAAAGCGGGCGTGTTGGCAGACGGTAAGTTGACCGCGATCCGCCTGGCGGACCAGCGGCGTGCTGGAAGGAAAGTGATATGAGCAAAGTCAGCGGCAGCAACGGCGGCGACTCTAAGAATACACTCTATTGTTCATTCTGCGGCAAGAGCCAGCACGAAGTCCGGAAACTCATTGCCGGGCCGACAGTGTTCATTTGCGATGAATGCGTCGAATTGTGCATGGACATCATCCGCGAGGAGAACAAGACCTCGATGGTGAAATCGCGCGAGGGTGTTCCCACCCCGCAGGACATCATCAAGATTCTCGACGAATATGTCATCGGCCAGAAGCAGGCGAAGAAAATCCTGTCCGTGGCTGTTCACAACCATTACAAGCGCCTTGCGAATTCTTCCAAGAACGGCGACATCGAATTGGCGAAGTCGAACATCATGCTGGTTGGACCGACCGGCTGCGGCAAGACCTATCTTGCCCAGACCTTGGCCCGTATCATCGACGTTCCCTTCACCATGGCTGACGCGACGACGCTGACGGAAGCCGGTTACGTGGGTGAAGATGTTGAAAACATCATCCTCAAGCTTCTCCAGTCTGCCGATTACAACGTTGAACGCGCTCAGCGCGGCATCGTCTATATCGATGAAGTGGACAAGATTTCCCGCAAGTCCGACAACCCGTCCATCACGCGTGACGTGTCGGGCGAGGGCGTTCAGCAGGCGCTTCTGAAGATCATGGAAGGCACGGTTGCATCCGTTCCTCCACAGGGTGGCCGCAAGCATCCGCAGCAGGAATTCCTGCAGGTGGATACGACCAACATCCTGTTCATCTGCGGCGGTGCGTTTGCCGGTCTCGACAAGATCATTTCTGCGCGTGGCGAAAAGACCTCCATTGGTTTTGGCGCAACGGTAAAGGCGGAAGACGATCGTCGTGTGGGCGAAGTGCTGCGCGAACTGGAGCCGGAAGATCTGGTCAAGTTCGGCCTCATACCTGAATTCATCGGCCGTCTGCCCGTTCTGGCGACGCTCGAAGACCTGGATGAAGATGCGCTGATCCAGATTCTGTCGGAGCCGAAGAACGCTCTGATCAAGCAGTACCAGCGCCTGTTCGAGATGGAAGATGTCGAACTGACATTCCAGGGCGATGCTCTTCGCGAAATCGCGCGTCGTGCGATTACCCGCAAGACCGGTGCTCGTGGACTGCGTTCGATCATGGAGAAAATCCTGCTCGACACGATGTTCGAACTGCCAACACTGGATGGCGTTCGCGAAGTGGTCATCTCCGACGAAGTCGTCAGTGGTGCCGCACGTCCGCTCTACATCTATGCGGATCGTCAGGAAGAAAAAGCCAACGTTTCGGCATAAGCTTCAAACGCACGTCGTTGAAATGGAAAGGCCCACCGCAAGTGGGCCTTTTTTGCGTTTTATGCACGGGAAAGGTTGCATTATGGCGTCGTGATCCGATTTTGCGTTTGGAGCGGATTGCGCTTTCCTGATAAAGTTTTAGAAGTGATTTGCAGCGCGATATGACGTTTTTTTGAATGTCGGCTGCTTTTTCCGATTCGGTGTGGCGGGCGGAAAACGGAAAATATAAAGCGTATTGTTGCGTGTAGCGTATTTGAAGTTTTATCCCGTCCAGGACGGAAGGGTATCTGCTGTTGTGACTTGAAAATGACGGTGGCGAACTCCACTTTCAGTCACGACAAAGAATATGCCGGAAACTCCCACAAGATAGTCCGGCAAGTGTCTCTCCCAAGAGAGGCCATTGAAAGGAAATGATATGACGAACATTACGTCTGCTGCATCTGGCGGTACATATCCCGTACTCCCTCTGCGCGACATTGTCGTTTTCCCGCACATGATCGTTCCGCTATTCGTCGGGCGGGAAAAGTCTATTCGTGCGCTGGAAGAAGTCATGGGCTCGGACAGGCAGATCATGCTGGTCACCCAGATCAACGCCAGCGATGATGATCCTGACACATCTGCCATTCACAAGGTCGGCACCGTCGCCAACGTGTTGCAGCTTCTGAAGCTGCCTGATGGAACGGTCAAGGTTCTGGTCGAAGGCAAAGGCCGCGCCAAGATCGAAGAATACACCGACCGCGAAGACTTCTACGAAGCGACAGCGGTATTGCTGGACGAGCCGGAGGAAGATCCTGTCGAGAACGAGGCGCTGTCTCGCTCTGTAGTTTCCGAGTTCGAAAGCTACGTGAAGCTCAACAAGAAGATTTCGCCGGAAGTCGTTGGTGCTGCCGGACAAATCGATGATTACTCAAAGCTGGCCGATACGGTTGCCTCTCATCTGTCCATCAAGATCACCGAAAAGCAGGAAATGCTGGAAACGGTGAGCGTGAAGCAGCGCCTCGAAAAGGCACTCGGCTTCATGGAAGGCGAGATTTCCGTTCTGCAGGTCGAAAAGCGTATCCGCTCGCGCGTCAAGCGCCAGATGGAGAAGACGCAGCGCGAGTACTACCTGAACGAACAGATGAAGGCGATCCAGAAGGAACTCGGCGACGGCGAAGATGGCCGTGACGAGATGGCCGAGCTGGAAGAGCGCATTGCCAAGACCAAGCTCTCCAAGGAGGCCAAGGAAAAGGCCGATGCGGAGATGAAGAAGCTGCGCCAGATGAGCCCGATGTCTGCGGAAGCAACCGTCGTGCGCAACTATCTGGATTGGCTGGTTGGTCTGCCATGGGGCAAGAAGTCCAAGATCAAGACGGACCTGAACGCTG
Source organism: Agrobacterium rosae (assembly GCF_002915175.1). Classification (GTDB taxonomy): domain Bacteria; phylum Pseudomonadota; class Alphaproteobacteria; order Rhizobiales; family Rhizobiaceae; genus Agrobacterium; species Agrobacterium rosae. The sequence goes on from NZ_NXEJ01000004.1 coordinate 315,780, forward strand.
CCGAAGCGGTTCTCGAGCTGGATCATTTCGGCCTCGATAAAGTCAAGGAACGCATTGTCGAATATCTGGCCGTGCAGGCCCGTGCTTCAAAAATCCGCGGTCCGATCCTGTGCCTCGTTGGCCCTCCAGGCGTTGGTAAGACCTCGCTTGCGAAGTCCATCGCCAAGGCAACAGGTCGCGAATATGTGCGTATGGCGCTGGGTGGCGTTCGCGATGAAGCGGAAATCCGCGGCCATCGTCGGACCTATATCGGTTCCATGCCTGGCAAGATCGTCCAGTCGATGAAGAAGGCAAAGAAGGCCAATCCGCTCTTCCTGCTCGATGAAATCGACAAGATGGGCCAGGACTTCCGTGGCGATCCGTCGTCTGCTTTGCTGGAGGTGTTGGATCCGGAACAGAACTCCACATTCATGGACCACTATCTCGAAGTGGAATATGACCTGTCGGACGTGATGTTCGTGACCACCGCCAACACGCTGAACATTCCAGGCCCATTGATGGACCGTATGGAAGTCATTCGAATTGCCGGTTACACGGAAGACGAAAAGCGCGAAATCGCCAAGCGTCACTTGCTGCCCAAGGCAATCAAGGAACATGCATTGCGTCCGGAAGAGTTTTCCGTGAGCGACGATGCCCTGATGGCCATCAGCCAGCAATATACCCGCGAAGCCGGTGTTCGCAGCTTTGAGCGTGAGTTGATGAAACTCGCCCGCAAGGCAGTGACCGAGATCATCAAGGGCAAGTCGACGTCTGTTGCCGTTACGGCTGCAAACATCAACGATTACCTTGGTGTTCCAAGATACCGTCACGGTGAAGCCGAAGGCGAAGATCAGGTTGGTGTCGTTACCGGTCTGGCGTGGACGGAAGTTGGCGGCGAATTGCTGACGATCGAAGGCGTCATGATGCCGGGCAAGGGTCGCATGACCGTGACCGGTAACCTGAAGGAAGTGATGAAGGAATCCATTTCGGCCGCGGCATCCTATGTTCGCTCGCGCGCGGTGGATTTCGGGATCGAACCGCCTCGTTTCGACAAGTCGGACATTCACGTTCACGTTCCCGAAGGTGCGACACCGAAGGATGGCCCGTCTGCCGGCGTCGGTATGGCAACGGCGATCGTCTCGATCATGACCGGCATTCCTGTTCGCAAGGATGTCGCAATGACCGGCGAGATCACGCTGCGCGGCCGTGTGCTGCCCATCGGCGGCCTGAAGGAAAAGCTGCTTGCAGCGCTACGCGGCAACATCAAGACGGTGCTGATCCCGGAAGAAAATGCCAAGGACCTGGCCGAGATTCCTGACAACGTGAAGAACGAGATGGAAATCATCCCGGTCGCGCGTATGGGTGAAGTTCTGCGTCATGCGCTGGTGCGTATGCCAGAGCCGATCGAGTGGGATGGCAGCATCGAGACGCCGGTTATTGCAACTGTTGAAGGCGTCGATGATGCCGGTCAGACAATCGCGCATTGAGTTGCGACCGCAGATCATGATGCTAAATTAGCACAAAATCGTCAAAAGGCTGGCAGAAATGCCAGCCTTTTTTGTGAAAAGAACTCTGGACCCCTTGTTTTTCAGGCCATTCCGGCGCTTTTGGGTGGCGGTGCGCGAATAGATAAGTATTCTGCGCCGATCCAATTTGAGTCGTTTCAAACCATTGAAAGGGGTGGAAACATGAACAAGAATGAGCTCGTTTCTGCAGTTGCCGAAAAGGCTGGTCTTACGAAGGCTGATGCCGCATCTGCGGTCGACGCAGTTTTCGAAACTGTACAGAACGAACTGAAGAGCGGTGGCGATATTCGTCTCGCTGGCTTCGGCAGCTTTACTGTCAGCCGTCGCGAAGCTTCGAAGGGTCGTAACCCATCCACGGGTGCAGAAGTCGATATTCCGGCTCGCAACGTACCAAAGTTCTCCGCAGGCAAGGGCCTGAAGGAAGCTGTTAACTCCTAAGTTTCAAGAGGCTGTTTGCCCGCGGCGGGCGAACGGTTTCGAGGTCTACGAGGAAAATTTGGCTGTTTGCGCAGTTTTGCGAAAGAACGCCGAAGAAATGCGAAGAGCCCGGCTTCAAGCCGGGCTTTTTGTTTATCATCACCTTCTGATTGTCATTGGCCTGTCACGTCCATGTCGCAAAAGCCCACTCATGCATTTTTCCAGTGCACTGAAGGGGACACCATGACATTTCGTTTTTCGAGTGCTGCGCTGACCGCAGCGCTTTTCGCTTCCGCCGCATTTCCCGTCGCCGCCGAGCAGGTCTTCAACCGCATCTCCTCGTTTCCGGTCGCTTTGAACCTTCCTACCGACAAGGATGAGAAGACGACGACGTCTGCGGAAATCGTTACGGCCAGCGAAGACGGCAATACGCTGATCTATTCCGACAGCCCGCTTGGCGGCATCGGTTTCGTTGACATCAAGGACGCAAAGGCTCCAAAGGCCCTTGGCGCGCTGATGATGGATGGCGAGCCGACCTCGGTTACGGTATCAGGTGCAAAAGTTCTGGCGGGCGTCAACACGTCTGAGAGCTTCGTGAAGCCGTCTGGTAAACTGGTCACGGTGGATATCGCGACCAAGAAGATCGAAGCAAGCTGCGAGCTCGGTGGCCAGCCAGACTCGGTTGCCGTTTCCCCGGATGAGAGCTTCGTTGCCATTGCCATCGAAAACGAGCGCGATGAAGAGGTCAATGACGGCGCACTCCCACAGATGCCCGCAGGCTTCCTCGTCACCATCGGACTGAAGGATGGCGCGCCGGATTGCTCGACGCTGAAGAAGATCGACGTTACCGGTCTTGCCGAAATCTCCCCTGAGGATCCAGAGCCGGAATTCGTTTCCATCAATGCCAATGGTGAGATTGCCCTGACGCTTCAGGAAAACAACCATATCGTGATCGTTGATGGCAAAAGCGGCAAGGTCACGAGCCATTTTTCCGCCGGTACTGTCGATTTGACAGGCATCGACACCAAAACCGATGGTCAGCTGAAGTTCACCGACAAGCAGGACGCGCGCAAGCGCGAGCCCGACGCCGTGAAGTGGCTGGACAATGACCGCATCGTCATCGCCAACGAGGGCGACTGGCAGGGCGGTTCGCGCGGCTTCACGATTTTCGACAAGACTGGGAAGCTGCTTTACGAAGCTGGCTCGTCCTTCGAGCATGCGGTTGCGGCCATCGGCCACTACCCGGAAAAGCGGTCCAAGGCGAAAGGCATCGAGCCTGAAGGCCTGGAAGCCGCAACATTCGGCAACGACAAGTATTTCTTCGTCCTGGCTGAGCGTGCGTCCGTCGTCGGCGTTTACAAGGACACGGGCGGCGAGCCGCAGCTGACACAGATCCTTCCATCAGGTATCTCGCCTGAGGGTGCTGTCGCCATTCCATCGCGCAACCTGCTGGTCACAGCCAACGAAGCCGATCTGGTGGAAGATGGTGCAGCACGTTCGCACGTCATGATTTATGAGCGTTCGGAAGGGCAGGCGGCTTATCCGCAACTCACCTCGGCCACAGTCGATGGTGCACCCATTGGTTGGGGCGCTCTTTCCGGCCTCGTTGGCGATGCGGAAAAGGATGGCATTCTCTATGCCATCTCCGACTCCGTCTACGGCAACCAGCCGTCGATCTACACGATCGACGCCACAAAGAAGCCTGCCGTCATTACCAGCGTCCTGCGCGTCAAGCGCGACGGCCAGCCAGCGCAGAAGCTGGATATGGAAGGCATCACGCTTGATGGTAAAGGCGGCTTCTGGGTCGCGTCCGAAGGCAACAGCGACAAGCTCGTTCCACATGCGCTTTACAACGTCACCGCCAAGGGTGAAATCAAGACCGAAATCGCTCTTCCGAAAGACCTGCTGGAAGGCGAAACCCGCTTCGGCTTCGAAGGCATCACCCTGATCGGCAAGGGTGATGAGGCCACGCTGTGGATGGCCGTTCAGCGCGAATGGGGCAAGAACGAAAAGGGCATGGTCAAACTCGTGTCCTACAATCTGAAGTCCAAGGAATGGGGCGCTGTGCACTATCCGCTGGACAAGACCAAGGATGGCTGGGTCGGTCTGTCTGAAATCACCGCCCACGGCGACAATGTTTACATCGTCGAGCGAGACAACCTGATCGGCGACAAGGCAAAGATCAAGAAGCTCTACAGCGTCGCGATTGCCGACCTGAAGCCCGGCAAAATCGGTGGCGAGCTGCCATTGGTCAAAAAGACCGAAGTCCACGACTTCTTGCCCGACCTCAAGGCACAGAACGGCTACGTCGTAGACAAGCTGGAAGGTTTCGCCTTCGACAAGTCCGGTAAGGCATTTGCCGTGACCGACAATGACGGCGTGGATGATTCCTCTGGTGAGACGCTGTTCTTCCCGGTCGATCTGAAGGGTACGAACTAAGCTTAATAAGCTGCAAGGCTTATTTCTCCGTCATTCCGGCCTTGAGCCGGAATCCAGTTCGCTGCGTCTGCGGCGAGAAGGAGTCTTTTTGCGATCAGGACTTGATCGCACTGGACCCCGGATCAGGTCCGGGGTGACGGAGTAGGAAGCACCCAACAAACAAAAAGCCGGGCGTCATCCCTGACGCCCGGCTTTTTCGTTATTCTCTCAATGAGAAATCACACGTCCTTCAAAGCATATTGCTCCAACGCATCGCGGTTGATCTCGATGCCCAGCCCCGGACCATCCGGTATCTGAACCACGCCATCGACATGATCCAGCGGGCTGGTCAGCACGGCCTGGCGGTAGGGGTTTTCCGTACGGTCGAACTCTAGGATCGGCGGACGCGGATTGCGGCGGGCTGGGTCTGGCGGCAGGTAGGCCATGAATTGCAGGGCAGCAGCGATAGCGACACCGGTTCCCCAGACATGCGGAACGACGCGAACGCCGTAGAGCGTTGCGAGGTCGGTGATGCGTTTGGTTTCAGAAAAACCGCCGCTGCCGGCAAGATCGGGTTGAAGAATGTCCACAGCCCGACTTTCCAGTGGCGCACGCATGCCGTAACGCCCGTGCCATGTTTCGCCACCGGCCACCGGAATGGGTTGACCGGCGCGAACGGCCTGATAGGCATCCAGCTGTTCGGGCACGACAGGCTCTTCGAACCAGTCGATACCAAGCGGTGCCAGCGCCTTGCCCACCTCGATGGCCTCGAGCGCGTCGTAACCGTGATTGGCGTCGATCATGATACGGACATCAGGGCCAACCGCCTCGCGCGCGGCGCGGATGACGGCAATGTCTTCCACCACATCGAAGCCGATCTTGATCTTGACCGCGTGAAAACCCTGTTTTGCATAACCCGCAACTTCCGCTGCGACATCCGAGACCGCATCGACACCATCCTTGCGGAACGAGCCGGTGGCATAGGCCTGAACGCTTTCACGAAAACGACCACCCAGTAGGCGCGACACGGATGTGCCGAAGCGTTTGCCCTTGATATCCCAAAGCGCGATATCGATGCCGCTGAGCGCTGTTATTGTCAGGCCGCGTTGGCCTTGGTCACGCAGCAGATTGTAGAGCTGATGCCAGATGATCTCGATATCGAGCGGGTCTTTGCCGATGAGGTGAGGGGTGTAAGCTGCCACAACGGCTGCATTCGGCTTTGCCGGGCCGAGGCATTCGCCCCAGCCCACGGTGCCGTCATCGCATATGATCTCCACAAGGCAGTGGATGCGCCTGTCGAAGCGCATGGACGCGCTTTCGAAGGCGTGAGCCAGCTTGTAATCGAGCAGATGAGTGCGGACCGCCTCTATCTTCATGGCTTGTAAGGTCCAATCAGCGCTTCCATCATGCCCACTTCCTCTTCTGTGAGGTCTGTCAGCGGCGCACGAACCGGACCCGCATCGAAGCCCATCAGGCGGACGCCAGCCTTGATGGCGGAAACGGCGTAGCCCTTCTGGCGGTTACGGATGTCCATGAACGGGTAGAAGAAATCAATGAGAATGCGATCCGTCGTTGCTCGGTCGCCCGCGCGCAGCGCCTTGTAGAATTCCTGCGCAAGCGCTGGCACGAAGTTGAACACGGCAGACGAATAGGTCGTCACGCCAGCACCAAGATAAGCATCGGCAAACAGTTCAGCTGTCGGCATGCCGCCGAGGTAGGTCAATCGCTCGCCAACTGTTGCGGTGATCTTGCGCACTAGGCCGATATCGCCGGAGCCATCCTTGAAGCCGACCAGATTCGGGCAGCTATCGCAAAGCTTTTGCAGTGTTTCAGCCGTCAGAATCGAGTTGTCACGATTGTAGACCATGACGCCGATGGAGATGGAATCACACACAGCCTTGATGTGCGCATAGAGGCCAGCTTGCGAGGCATCCATCAGGTAATGGGGTAGAAGCAGAATGCCGTCGGCACCGGCCTTTTCGGCGCTCTGGGCAATCTGGATGGCGATCTTGGTGCCGTAACCACAGCCCGAAACGATTGGAACCGAACCGGCGGCGGACTTTGCAGCCTTGACGACTGTGCCGACTTCTTCAGGAGCAAGCGAGAAGAATTCACCCGTGCCGCCCGCGGCAAACAGAACGCTCGCATCGAAGCCGGAGAGCCAGCTGACGTGATCGAGATAGGGCTTTTCGTTGAATTCGCCATCGTTGCTGAAGGGTGTTACGGGGAAAGAGAGAAGGCCCGCACCAAGTGCAACCTTCAGTTCCTGTGGGTCCATAGCCATGAATTTCGTGTCTCCGATTGTTCGTTGCGGCGATAATATTCGAGATATTATCTTCGTCAAGAACTTATAATACAAGTTAACTGAATTCGAGCCGAAATTTTCGACGGCAATAATCTCCGGAGGCTTGGACTAATGTCAAAAGTCAAACCCTCAGCCCCGTGCTTGCTATGAACAAAGACCCTTGAAAAACTCAGCCATGATGACGTAGAGATACGATAACAGATGAATTTATGTATGACTACGAGTGAGCGCCGTTTCAGCGTTTGGCGTGGCGATGTGGAGGAAACATGCTGAAGACTTTGTTGCTGACGGGCGCTGCTGGCGGTGTGGGCAAGGCCATTCGCCCGCTATTGAAGGACATGGCAGAGAGGGTCGTGCTGTCCGATATGGTTGACGTGACCGACTTGGCCGCGCACGAGACCTTCATCAAATGCGACCTTTCGAACCGCGCAGAAGTCGATGCCGCTGTCGCCGGTGTCGATGGCATCATTCATCTTGGTGGCATTTCGGTTGAAAGACCCTTCGAGCTTATCCTCAAGGGCAATATCGAGGGCGTTTACAACCTCTACGAGGCGGCGCGTCAAAACGGCCAGCCACGGATCATATTCGCCAGTTCCAACCACACGATCGGTTTTTATCGCCGCGACGAGAAGCTCGACAGCACCTCGCCGGTGCGTCCTGATTCTCTTTACGGCGTTTCAAAGTGCTTCGGTGAAAATCTGGCGAGCTTTTATTTCGATAAGTTCGGGCAGGAAACTCTATCGGTGAGAATCGGCTCGCTCACTGACGAGCCGAAGACGACACGCATGCTGGCAACGTGGCTGAGCGCTGCGGATTTCGTGTTGCTCTGCGCGCGCGGGTTCGAAGCGCCGCGTCTGGGCCACGCTGTGGTCTATGGGGCATCCGACAATCAGGAAAGCTGGTGGGATAACGGCAATACGGCCTTCCTGGGGTGGAAGCCACAGGATAGCTCGGCGAAGTGGCGCGCCGAGTTACTTGCGCAAGCGGGCAAAGAGGATCCGAAAGATCCAGCCCACATTTATCAAGGTGGCGGATTCACCACCTACGGCCATCCAGCGGATGGTTGACGTCTACGTTTAACGCGTGGGGAGGGGCAGGGGACGTTCTACTTCTACTTGTCCTGCCTCTCCGAGTCGTACTGTACCCAGCGGAAAAAGAAGTAGATTGGCAGCGCGATAAGCGCCAGCGTTACGATTGAGTTCGCAAACATGGTTCATCCCATCAAAACGCGACTTCATCATGAAGCCGACGCTATGATTATGGGAGACAATTTATTTAGAAATATTGAATCTAACGGGTAAATTCATGGGTTCAACGCGCCACTTTGTCTCGAAAAAACGCAACGGCGCGACAAGTCAAAACTATCGTTAAGAGATCATTACTTTGTCCAAGCGGCGTTGCCGTTTCTTAAGCGCTTGAGCAGAACAAGTGACGGGAGGCGCTGCGGATGCAGCCATGGTACCTATGCGTCATCCGGTAAACGCACGGTCACCCATGCACCCTGTAATGAGGCCGAGTCGGCACTGATGACATGAGTGACCAGCACGCAAACTCAGTCGCAAAGAACTGATGTTAAAGCAGCCGATTTGTACTATCTGAGATTTTCTAGATGAATGGTGGGCGATGACGGACTCGAACCGCCGACATCCTCGGTGTAAACGAGGCGCTCTACCAACTGAGCTAATCGCCCTCCGCGTCTTGCAGATTGTGTCTGCCGCGTCGGTGGCCGTGATGTATTGGTATCGGAAAAAAACCGCAAGAGCTTTTGTGAAGTTTTTTTGTTTTTTTCGATTTTTATGAGAACTCGGTTTCGCGTCGAGGGCTTCTTGTCTGTCAGAAACCAGGGAAACAGCCATTCCGTATCGGTGGTGCTTTTGCAAGACGGCAAGTTGGGGGAGGGACTTCCGGTGCGCACTCCCCATGCGCGGCATTCAGAGTTCAGAGCGATAGAGAAGGCTTTAGTCGCGAATCTTCCAATGAAATGTGTCGGATGCAGAGCGGATCACATATGATCTTCGGTGTCTGTGGATAAGTGCCTCGGCCTGGAGTCAAAAAACTGAAATGGGAAAAGTACCGGGAAACCGGGCCTCTTCGCGTCTTTGTCAAACCAAAATGCTCAAGCTTATTCTTTTGTCGTGAAAGCTGCTTGACACCCCAACACGAACGTCTTAGTTAGCCGCTCAACGAACAGCCGAGGCGAGTTCGTGAGGCGGGTTTCGGCCAGTCTTTAAGGAATATGCGGGTGTAGCTCAGTTGGTTAGAGTGCCGGCCTGTCACGCCGGAGGTCGCGGGTTCGAGCCCCGTCACTCGCGCCATTCCTTCCTCGAAAACGACGGATCGCATGATCCGATATAATGCGCGGGTGTAGCTCAGTTGGTTAGAGTGCCGGCCTGTCACGCCGGAGGTCGCGGGTTCGAGCCCCGTCACTCGCGCCATTTTCTTCTCATAGCAGAAGCAAATGTTCTCCTTTAAGATCGCACTGGTTGCGTAAAAATCCTTAAAATCAAGTTTTCACAAGTCCATATGCCGTGTTTTCTGCGCGACTTGTCGTCGCGCTTTGCATATGAACTATGCCCGCAAAGCACCTCTTCGGCATCGTTTCAGGCGGGTGATTTCTTGCGTCTTTGAGTCATGTTTTTTGAGTCGTTTTGGTCGGCTTCAAGCCGTTTTGAAGCGCAAAAATATGCGACAATTTGGTGGCGGCTGATACAGTCTGATTGCTTATGTTTTTTAATGACTTAGCGCGATGAATCCTGGTGTTTGCGACGTTGTGTGCATATAATAGCGGCTGCTCCAAGTCACGTTTGGATCGAAATGACACTTAATCTCTTGCAGAGCGCGCTTGGCTGGGATAACCACTGCGGCGTTGCAACATAATTTTCGACCCTGCGGATTCTCGTTTCCAAAGGGGTATGCTCGACGCTCGGTCGAGTAAGGAAGAGACAATGACTGAACTCCTCAGTTCCTACATTCCGATCGCAATCTTCATTGGTATCGCGCTTGTTATCGGTCTGGCGCTGTTGATTGCGCCTTTCGCCGTTGCCTACAAGAACCCCGACCCTGAAAAGCTGTCCGCCTTCGAGTGCGGCTTCAATGCGTTCGATGACGCGCGCATGAAGTTCGACATTCGCTTCTATCTGGTGTCGATTCTCTTCATCATCTTCGATCTCGAAGTCGCGTTTCTGTTTCCGTGGGCTGTGTCCTTCGGTGAAATCGGTTGGTTCGGCTTCTGGTCGATGATGGTGTTCCTCGGCGTTCTCACCATCGGCTTTATCTACGAATGGAAGAAGGGGGCACTGGAATGGGCGTAGTTCATAACGACACGACGCTGGTCGCACCGAAGCCAAAAGGCATCGTCGATCCGTCCACCGGCAAGCCAGTTGGCAGCGATGACGCCTACTTCACCGAGATCAACGACGAACTTGCGGATAAGGGTTTTCTGGTCACGACGACCGATGACCTGATTACCTGGGCGCGTACCGGCTCTTTGATGTGGATGCAGTTCGGTCTCGCCTGCTGCGCCGTCGAAGGTCTGATGCAGGCCTCCGGTCCACGTTACGATATGGAACGTTTCGGCGTTGCGCCGCGCGCTTCACCACGTCAGTCGGACGTGATGATCGTTGCCGGCACCCTGACCAACAAGATGGCACCTGCGCTTCGCAAGGTCTATGACCAGATGCCGGAGCCGCGTTACGTCATCTCGATGGGTTCCTGCGCCAATGGCGGTGGTTACTACCACTATTCCTACGCCGTTGTTCGCGGTTGCGACCGTGTGGTTCCCGTCGATATCTACGTGCCGGGCTGTCCCCCCACGGCGGAAGCACTGCTTTACGGCGTGCTTCTGCTGCAGAAGAAGATCCGGCGTACCGGTACGATCGAGCGTTAAGGGCAGAGGACTTATAAATGAGCGAAGCTCTCAACGATCTCTCGGCCTATGTGAATGAAGTACGCGGTTCCCTGCTGGAATCGTCTGTCATTGCCTATGGCGAACTGACGCTAAACACGACACCGGACAACATCATCGCGCTTCTGACGTTTTTGCGTGATGATGTGCAGTGCGGTTTCGTCAACATCATCGACATCTGTGGTGTCGACTGGCCGAGCCGCGAAAAGCGTTTCGATGTCGTCTATCACCTGTTGTCGCCGCGCCAGAACCTGCGTGTTCGCATCAAGCTTCAGGCGGCAGAAGACGAAGCCGTACCATCTGCGACATCTGTTTTTATCGGCGCGGAATGGTTCGAGCGCGAAGCCTGGGATATGTATGGCATTCCTTTCGAAGGCCATTCCGACCTGCGCCGCATTCTGACCGACTATGGTTTCGAAGGTCATCCGCTGCGCAAGGATTTCCCGGTCACGGGCTTTGTGGAAGTGCGCTATGATGACGTGCTGAAGCGCGTTCTCTACGAGCCGGTCGAGCTGAAGCAGGAATTCCGTAATTTCGACTTTCTCTCCCCTTGGGAAGGAACAGACTATGTTCTTCCGGGCGATGAAAAGGCAAAGCCATGACAGAACATAACGTTCGCAATTTTACGATCAACTTCGGCCCAGAACACCCATCCGCGCACGGCGTGTTGCGTCTTGTCCTCGAACTCGACGGCGAAGTCGTGGAGCGCGTCGATCCGCATATCGGACTTCTGCACCGCGGCACTGAAAAGCTGATTGAGACCAAAACCTATCTTCAGGCTTTGCCGTATTTCGACCGCCTCGATTACGTTGCGCCGATGAACCAGGAGCATGCTTTCTCGCTTGCTGTGGAAAAGCTTCTCGGTCTGGAAATCCCGATGCGCGGTCAGTTGATCCGCGTTCTCTTCTCGGAAATCGGCCGCATCCTGTCGCACATCATGAACGTTACGACGCAAGCCATGGACGTGGGCGCGATGACGCCGCCGGTCTGGGGCTTCGAAGAGCGTGAAAAGCTCATGGTGTTCTACGAGCGCGCTTCGGGTGCCCGTCTGCACGCTGCCTATTTCCGCCCAGGTGGCGTCCACCAGGACCTGCCGCCTGAGCTGGTCGATGATATCGGCAAGTGGTGCGATCCGTTCATCACCTTCCTCGACAATGTCGAGGGACTGTTGACCGACAACCGCATCTACAAACAGCGTAACGTCGATATCGGCGTCGTCTCGCTCGAAGATGCGTTCGCATGGGGCTTTACCGGCGTCATGGTTCGCGGTTCGGGTGCAGCCTGGGATTTGCGTCGTGCGCAGCCTTACGAGTGCTATTCCGATCTTGAATTCGACATTCCCGTCGGCAAGAACGGTGACTGCTACGATCGTTATCTGATCCGCATGCAGGAAATGCGCGAATCGATCAAGATCATGAAGCAGTGCGTCGAGCTTTTGCAGGGCAAGCACCGCATCGGTGCCGTGTCGTCGCTCGATGGCAAGGTCGTTCCGCCCAAGCGTGGCGAGATGAAGCGTTCGATGGAAGCCTTGATTCACCACTTCAAGCTCTACACCGAAGGTTATCACGTTCCCGCAGGTGAAGTGTACGCAGCCGTCGAAGCGCCGAAGGGCGAGTTTGGCGTCTATGTGGTTGCCGATGGTTCGAACAAGCCTTACCGCTGCAAGATCCGCGCTCCGGGTTTCGCGCATCTGGCGGCCATGGACTTCCTTTGCAAAGGCCATCAGCTTGCCGACGTAACGGCCGTTCTCGGCTCTCTGGACATCGTGTTCGGGGAGGTCGACCGCTGATGCGTTTGCCGCTGGCCATATCGGCTCTTGTTGCCGCGACGGCACCCGTTTTCGCCCAGACGGCGGAAGAGGGCGTGTCTTCGCAGGCAGGCGGCGGTTCATCATCTGTCAAACAACTTCTGTCACAGGGATACGAGATAAAGTCCTCACTTCCCAATGGCGGAAAATTCATTGTGTTCATGCAAAAAGACAAAACGGCCTATGCCTGCGAATTCGTCACGGTGACGAAATCGCGGTGCGAGTCGTTAAACTGATGGGGCGTGAGGAAGTATGTCCGTTCGTCGACTAGCCGAAGATCAGGTCCAGCCCACGGGTTTCGCGTTTAACGCGGACAATACCGCATGGGCGGAAAAAACGATCCAGAAGTATCCTGAAGGGCGTCAGCAGTCCGCGGTCATTCCGCTGTTGATGCGCGCGCAGGAGCAGGACGGCTGGGTTACCCGCGCCTGTATTGAGAAGATCGCCGACATGCTGGATATGGCCTATATCCGCGTGCTCGAAGTCGCGACCTTCTATACGCAGTTCCAGCTCAAGCCAGTCGGCACCAGAGCACACATTCAGGTCTGTGGTACCACGCCCTGCATGTTGCGTGGTTCCGAAGCGCTGATGGATGTCTGTCGCCACAAGATCCACCATGATCCACTGACACCCAATGAGAGCGGTACGCTGTCCTGGGAAGAGGTGGAATGTCAGGGTGCCTGCGTCAACGCGCCGATGGTCATCATCTTCAAGGATGCCTATGAAGACCTGACGCCAGAGCGTCTGGAAGAGATCATCGACACGTTCGAGGCCGGCAAGGGCGACACCGTCAAACCGGGCCCGCAGATCGACCGCCATTTGTCGGCTCCGATCGGTCCGCTGACGACGTTGACGGAAGAGACGAAGCCGGATCGCTCCAATCTCGACAAGCCAGCGGAAGCGCCTGCAACGGCGGCTCCAGCCGCGACACCTGCACCTGCGCCATCCGAAGCTGCAAAGCCGAAGACGACGGCAGCAGAGTCGGATGCTAAGTTGAAGACACCTGTGACCGACCCAAAGGCCTCTGAAGACAACGCCAAGGATGCCGCGAAAGAAGGGTCTGGTGAGGTGAAAACCGCGCCAAAGCCATCGCTGGAGGACAAGAACCGTCCGGCCAAGATCGAGCGTCCCGCAAAGGCCGACGATCTGAAGCTGATTTCCGGCGTTGGCCCGAAAATCGAAGCTACGCTCAATGAGCTCGGCATCTTCACCTACATGCAGGTTGCCGGCTGGTCTGCCGAAGAACGTGAGTGGGTCGATAGCTATCTGAATTTCAAGGGTCGTATCGATCGCGATGATTGGGTACGTCAGGCCGAGGCGCTCGCCAAGGGTGGCGAAGCCGAATACATCAGGGTCTTCGGCAAGAAGCCGCGGTAAAGAGGTCAAGCATGTTAAAAGATCAGGATCGCATCTTTACCAATCTCTACGGCCTCAAAGACACGTCTTTGAAGGGCGTGTTGGCGCGCGGCCACTGGGATGGCACAAAGCAGATCATCGAAAAGGGCCGTGACTGGATCATCAACGAAATGAAGGCATCCGGCCTTCGTGGTCGTGGTGGTGCTGGCTTCCCGACAGGCCTCAAATGGTCCTTCATGCCGAAGGAAAGCGATGGCCGTCCGCATTACCTCGTCGTCAATGCCGATGAATCAGAGCCTGGTACCTGCAAGGACCGCGAGATTCTGCGCCACGATCCGCACACGCTGATCGAAGGCTGCGTGATCGCCGGTTTCGCCATGAGCGCGCATACCGCTTATATTTACGTTCGCGGCGAATATATGCGCGAACGCGAAGCGCTGCAGGCGGCAATCGACGAATGCTACGACGCCGGTCTGTTGGGCAAGAACAACAAGAACGGCTGGGATTTCGATATCTACGTTCACCATGGCGCAGGTGCCTACATCTGCGGTGAGGAAACGGCGCTTCTCGAAAGCCTCGAAGGCAAGAAGGGCCAGCCGCGTCTCAAGCCTCCGTTCCCAGCCAATATGGGCCTCTATGGTTGCCCAACGACCGTTAATAACGTTGAATCCATCGCCGTCGCGCCGACCATCCTTCGTCGTGGTGCATCGTGGTTCTCCTCGATCGGTCGTCCGAACAATGTCGGCACTAAGCTGTTCATGGTCTCTGGCCATGTCGAGCGCCCTTGCACATTCGAAGACGCGTTGGGTCTGTCGTTCAAGGAATTGATCGAGCGTCATTGCGGTGGCATTCGTGGCGGCTGGGACAATCTGCTCGGCGTCATTCCAGGCGGCGCTTCATGCCCCATCGTTCGCGGTGAGGACATGAAGGACGCCATCATGGACTTCGATGGCATGCGCGAAGTGAAGTCTTCGTTCGGGACCGGCGGCATGATCGTCATGGACAAGTCCACCGACGTCATCAAGGCCATCGCCCGCATCGCGGCCTTCTTCAAGCATGAAAGCTGCGGCCAGTGCACGCCATGCCGTGAAGGCACGGGCTGGATGTGGCGCGTGCTGGAACGCATGGTCAAGGGCAACGCGCAGAAGCGCGAAATCGATATGCTGTTCGAAGTGACCAAGCAGATCGAAGGCCATACCATCTGTGCGCTGGGTGACGCCGCTGCATGGCCGGTCCAGGCGCTGATCCGCAATTTCCGTCCGGAAATCGAAAAGCGGATCGACGAATACACCTACAGAGCCATGGATGATGGCGCTGTGCTTGAGGCTGCCGAGTAACACTGGCGGAGTAACACCGGAAGGGTGTTGCGAGCGGCGGGGAACGGGTGTAACCGGTCCCATACATGTCGAAGCGTTTGGCCGTATCGAGTCTTTGGCCGGACGCCATCAGGATTTGTTGCGGACCGTACGAGACTGTGCGGGACGAACAGGCAACAGGACGTAAGTAGGACCATGACAAAGCTCAAGGTTGACGGTAAAGAGATCGAGGTTCCGGATCATTTCACGCTGTTGCAGGCGTGCGAGGAGGCTGGTGCCGAAGTTCCGCGCTTTTGTTTCCACGAGCGTTTGTCGGTCGCGGGTAATTGCCGCATGTGTCTTATCGAGGTGAAGGGCGGACCGCCCAAGCCTGCCGCATCCTGCGCCATGGGCGTTCGCGATATTCGTGGCGGCCCGAATGGCGAATTGCCGGAAGTTTTCACCAACACGCCGATGGTCAAGAAGGCCCGCGAAGGCGTGATGGAATTCCTGCTCATCAACCACCCGCTTGATTGTCCCATCTGTGACCAGGGTGGCGAATGCGACCTCCAGGATCAGGCGATG
Organism: Agrobacterium rosae; assembly: GCF_002915175.1. Lineage (GTDB taxonomy): Bacteria > Pseudomonadota > Alphaproteobacteria > Rhizobiales > Rhizobiaceae > Agrobacterium > Agrobacterium rosae. Next base: position 331,372 of record NZ_NXEJ01000004.1, read on the forward strand.
GCCTTCGGTATTCCTGGCTCGCGCTATTCTGAAAACAAGCGCGCCGTGGAAGACAAATATATCGGACCGCTCGTCAAGACGGTCATGAATCGCTGCATTCACTGCACGCGCTGCGTTCGCTTCACCACCGAAGTTGCCGGCATTTCCGAACTCGGCCTGATCGGTCGCGGCGAGGATGCCGAGATCACGACTTACCTCGAGCAGGCGATGACATCGGAGCTTCAGGGCAACGTCGTTGATCTTTGCCCGGTTGGCGCGCTGACCTCCAAGCCTTTCGCCTTCACCGCTCGTCCATGGGAACTCGGCAAGACCGAAACCATCGACGTGATGGATGCGCTCGGCTCTGCCATCCGCGTCGATACCCGTGGCCGCGAAGTCATGCGCGTCATGCCGCGCGTCAACGAAGCCATCAACGAAGAGTGGATTTCCGACAAGAGCCGCTTCATCTGGGACGGCCTCAAGACCCAGCGTCTCGACAAGCCTTACGTCCGCAAGGACGGCCGCTTGCAGCCCGCAACTTGGGGCGAAGCTTTCGGTGCTATCAAGGCTGCTGTTGCTTCCACATCTGGTGAGAAGATCGGCGCTATTGCTGGCGATCTGGCCTCCGTCGAAGAAATGTTCGCACTCAAGTCGCTGCTTGCATCGCTGGGTTCGACCAATGTCGATTGCCGTCAGGATGGCACGGCGCTTGATCCATCGCTCGGTCGCGCAAGCTACCTGTTCAACGCTACCATCGAAGGCATCGAACATGCCGACGCATTGCTGATCATCGGCTCCAACCCACGCTACGAAGCCTCCGTGCTTAACGCACGCATTCGCAAGCGCTGGCGCCGTGGCGGCTTCCCGATCGCTGTCATCGGTGAAGCAAGCGAGCTGCGTTACGACTATGAATATCTCGGCTCCGGCACGGATACGCTGTCCGATCTGGCGTCCGGTTCGCACAGCTTCATCGAAAAGCTGAAGGCTGCGAAGAACCCGATGATCATCGTCGGGCAGGGCGCTCTGTCGCGTGAAGACGGTGCTGCTGTGCTGGCTGCGGCTGCAAAGCTCGCCGTATCAGTCGGCGTCGTTTCGGCTGAATGGAACGGCTTCTCGGTTCTGCACACGGCTGCTGCCCGCGTTGGTGGTCTGGATATCGGTTTCGTTCCGGCAGACAAGGCGGCCAACGCGGCTTCCATCGCGGCATCGTCGGAGGTTCTCTTCCTGCTCGGTGCAGACGAAATCGACCTCTCTGCAAAGACTGCAAAACTGACCGTCTATATCGGTTCGCATGGTGATGCTGGCGCAATGGCCGCCGATGTCATCCTGCCGGGTGCGGCCTATACCGAAAAGTCGGGTATCTGGGTCAACACCGAAGGCCGCGTGCAGATGGGCAACCGCGCTGGTTTCGCACCGGGTGAAGCCCGCGAAGACTGGGCGATCCTGCGCGCACTGTCAGACGTTCTCGGCCACAAGCTGCCGTTCGATTCGCTCTCTGCACTGCGCGCTCAGCTCTACATCGCGCATCCGCACTTTGCCGATGCAGACGAGATTGCCGTAGCCGACGTGGCAGGCATCGAAGCGCTGGCGACAAAGGCTGGCACCCTCAACAAGGCAGGCTTTGCCTCGCCGGTTAAGGATTTTTATTTGACGAACCCGATTGCGAGAGCGTCCGCCGTGATGGCCGAATGTTCCGCATTGGCCCGCAACAACTTCAAGGCTGCGGCAGAGTAAGGGTAGGGGACTATGGAATCGTTTTTCTGGAGCTACGTCTGGCCAGCGCTGATTATTGTCGGCCAGTCCCTGCTTCTTCTCGTTTTGTTGCTGGTGTCGATCGCCTTTCTTCTGCTTGCCGACCGTAAGATCTGGGCAGCCGTTCAGCTGCGCCGTGGTCCCAACGTCGTTGGTCCTTTCGGTCTCTTCCAGTCCTTCGCAGACCTTTTGAAGTTCATTCTGAAAGAACCGGTCATCCCATCCGGTGCCAACAAGGCCGTGTTCCTGCTGGCTCCGCTGGTTGCAGTGACGCTGGCTCTGGCAACCTACGCCGTCATCCCATTTGCGGATGGCTGGGTGATTGCCAACATCAATGTCGGAATTCTCTACATCTTCGCGATCTCGTCGCTTGAAGTCTACGGCATCATCATGGGTGGCTGGGCTTCCAACTCGAAGTATCCATTCCTTGGTGCCCTTCGTTCCGCCGCGCAGATGGTGTCTTACGAAGTCTCCATCGGCCTCGTCATTGTCACCGTTCTGCTCTGCGTCGGTTCGCTGAACCTGACGGACATTGTCAACGCGCAGCATTCCGGCATCGGCACGTCGCTTGGCCTGCCGGCATCGTTCCTGGATTGGCACTGGTTGCCGCTGTTCCCGATGTTCATCGTCTTCTTCATTTCGGCGCTGGCTGAAACCAACCGTCCACCCTTCGATCTGCCGGAAGCGGAATCGGAACTTGTGGCCGGTCACATGGTGGAGTATGGCTCCACCCCGTACATGATGTTCATGTTGGGCGAATATGCTGCCATCGTTCTGATGTGCTGCCTGACGACCATCCTGTTCTTGGGCGGTTGGCTTCCTATCGTGGATGTCTGGTTCCTGAACTGGGTTCCAGGTATCATCTGGTTCATCCTGAAGGGTGGCATGGTCTTCTTCATGTTCGGTCTAGTGAAGGCATTCGTTCCACGTTACCGCTATGACCAGTTGATGCGTCTCGGCTGGAAGGTCTTCCTCCCGCTGTCGCTCGCCATGGTCGTGATTGTTGCATTCGTACTCAAGCTGACGGCGGGGGCATAAGATGTCCGTAGTCCTCGCTTGTAGATTTGGAGGTTGAGATGGCCAGTCTTACCCAAGCCGTCAATTCGTTGTTCCTCAAGGAATTCGTCGGTGCCTTCTTCCTGACGATGCGTCACTTCTTCAAACAGAAGGCGACAGTGAACTACCCTTTCGAAAAGGGTCCGGTCAGCCCGCGCTTCCGTGGTGAGCACGCGCTTCGTCGTTACCCCAACGGTGAAGAACGCTGCATCGCCTGCAAGCTGTGCGAAGCGATCTGTCCTGCCCAGGCCATCACCATCGAAGCTGGCCCGCGCCGCAACGATGGCACGCGCCGCACGGTTCGTTACGATATCGACATGGTAAAGTGCATTTATTGCGGCTTCTGCCAGGAAGCATGCCCCGTTGATGCCATCGTTGAGGGTCCGAACTTCGAATTCGCAACGGAAACCCGCGAGGAGCTGTATTTCGACAAGCAGCGTCTTCTCGATAATGGCGACCGTTGGGAACGTGAAATCGCTCGCAACCTTGCTCTGGATGCGCCTTACCGTTAAGGCAGCATGGTTCCTTCGGAGCGCTGCTTCGGAGTGGGTAAAACAGTCACTGCCTGTCGGTTTTCGCTGACGGGAATGAAACGGGCATGCGGCTTCAGGGTCGCGTTTGTCCGGTGAGGACAAAAAGGCACCAACATGGGTCTGCACGCTGTATTCTTTTACATCTTCGCCTTCGTCGCCGTGGCGTCTGCGTTTATGGTCATCGCTTCGAAGAACCCCGTTCACTCGGTGCTGTTCCTCATTCTGACCTTCTTCAACGCGGCGGCGCTCTTCCTGCTGACGGGTGCAGAATTCCTCGCCATGATCCTGCTGGTGGTTTATGTCGGCGCTGTGGCGGTGTTGTTCCTCTTCGTCGTGATGATGCTGGATGTCGATTTCGCCGAGCTCCGCTCCGGTGTGCTGCAATATGCGCCGGTCGGTGCATTGATCGGTATCATCCTGGCCGCCGAACTCATCATCGTCATCGGTGGCAGTGTGCTGAACCCGGTGGCTGCAAAGTCGATCACCATGCCGATCCCGAACCCGGCAGAGCGCGCCAATACGGCCGCACTCGGTGACGTGCTCTACACGAATTACATCTACTTCTTCCAGCTCGCCGGTCTGGTGCTGCTGGTGGCGATGATCGGCGCGATTGTGCTGACCCTGCGTCACCGCACCGATATCAAGCGGCAGGACATTTCCAAGCAGGTTGCCCGCGATCCGAAGACCGCTGTTACGACGGTCAAGGTCAAGCCGGGTCAGGGCATCTAAGGCGCGAACGGATCCAAGGAACATAATATTATGGAAATCGGTCTTTCCCATTACCTGACGGTCAGCGCGGTCCTCTTGACGATCGGCATCTTCGGTATTTTTCTCAACCGTAAGAACGTCATCGTCATTCTGATGTCGATCGAGCTTATCTTGCTTGCGGTCAATCTCAACATGGTGGCGTTTTCGTCGTTCCTCAACGATATCGTGGGCCAGGTCTTCGCGCTGTTCATTCTGACTGTTGCCGCTGCGGAAGCGGCCATCGGTCTTGCAATACTCGTTGTCTTCTATCGCAACCGCGGATCGATTGCCGTGGAAGACGTCAATATGATGAAGGGCTGATAAGGCTATGATTTACAAAGCTATCGTCTTTCTTCCGCTGATCGGCTTCCTGATCGCTGGCCTTTTCGGTCGCTCCATCGGTGCCAAAGCCTCGGAATATGTCACCACCGGCCTGATGATCATCGTCGCGATCCTGTCATGGGTCGTGTTCATCAACGTCGCGCTTCTCAGCCACGAACCTGGCGAAGTCATTAAGGTCACCGTGCTGCGCTGGATCCAGTCCGGCGGCATCGATGTCGAATGGGCATTCCGTATCGACACGCTGACAGCTGTCATGTTCGTGGTCGTCAACACCGTGTCCACTCTGGTTCACCTGTACTCCATCGGGTACATGCATCACGATCCGCATCGTCCGCGCTTCTTCGCTTATCTGTCGCTCTTCACTTTCGCCATGCTGATGCTGGTCACATCCGACAACCTGTTGCAGATGTTCTTCGGCTGGGAAGGCGTGGGTCTGGCGTCCTATCTGCTGATCGGTTTCTGGTACAAGAAGCCATCCGCCTCTGCTGCCGCCATGAAGGCCTTCATCGTCAACCGCGTTGGTGACTTCGGCTTCATTCTCGGCATCTCCGGTCTGTTCGTGCTGTTTGGTTCGGTCAGCTTCGAGACCATCTTCGCGGCCGCCGGCACCTATCTGCCTGCCGATGGCGCAGCGTCTACGGATGTCGTTATCAACCTGTTCGGCATGCAGCTGGACAAGGCGCATGCGCTGACCGGTGTCTGCCTGCTGCTGTTCATGGGTTCCATGGGTAAGTCGGCTCAGTTCCTGCTGCACACATGGCTGCCGGACGCGATGGAAGGCCCGACACCTGTGTCGGCGCTCATTCACGCCGCGACCATGGTCACGGCTGGCGTCTTCCTCGTTGCCCGCATGTCTCCGATCTTTGAACTGTCACCGGATGCCCTGACTGTCGTGACGCTCGTCGGCGCGATCACTGCCTTCTTTGCGGCGACCGTCGGTCTGGTGCAGAACGATATCAAGCGCGTCATCGCTTACTCGACCTGTTCGCAGCTCGGTTACATGTTCGTGGCGCTCGGCGTCGGCGCTTATGGTGCCGCTGTGTTCCACCTCTTCACGCACGCCTTCTTCAAGGCGCTGTTGTTCCTTTGCGCCGGTTCCGTCATTCACGCCGTGGATGGTGAGCAGGACATGCGTCACATGGGCGGTCTGCGCAAGCACATCCCCATCACGTTCTGGACCATGACGGTCGGTACGCTGGCGCTCACAGGCGTTGGTATTCCCGGTACGATGATTGGCTTTGCGGGCTTCTTCTCCAAGGACGTGATCATCGAATCCGCCTATGCCTCGCACAATGCGGTCGCCGGTTTTGCCTTCACGCTTCTGGTTATTGCCGCCCTGTTCACCAGCTTCTATTCTTGGCGCCTGGCATTCATGACCTTCTTCGGCAAGCCACGCGCTTCCGCAGATGTCATGCACCACGTCCATGAATCGCCAATGGTTATGCTGATCCCGCTGTTTGTTCTCACCGTTGGTGCGGTTCTGGCTGGCGTCGTGTTCGAGGGCCATTTCTTCGGTGAAGAATATGCGGAATTCTGGAAGGGTGCACTGTTTACGCTTCCGTCCAACGAAATCCTCGAAGAGTTCCACCACGTTCCATTGTGGGTCAAGTGGAGCCCGTTCGTTGCCATGGCACTCGGTTTTGTCACCGCCTGGTACTTCTACATCAAGTCGCCTGAGACACCGAAGCGTCTGGCCGAGACCAACCGTGGTCTCTACCAGTTCCTGCTCAACAAGTGGTACTTCGATGAACTCTATGATTTCCTCTTCGTCCGCTCGGCAAAGGCGCTTGGCCGCTTCCTGTGGAAAAAGGGCGACGTGGCGGTTATCGACCACTATGGACCCAACGGTATTGCCGCGCGCGTGGCTGACGTGACCAACCGCGTCGTTCGTCTGCAATCCGGTTACCTCTATCATTATGCCTTTGCGATGCTGATCGGTATTGCCGGGCTTGTCACCTGGATGATGCTCGGGAGTGCCCTGTGATGACCGATTGGCCTATTCTTTCAACGGTCACCTTTCTGCCGCTGGTCGGCGTGGTGCTTTTGCTTCTGACAAATGAGAACGGCCCGTTTGGACGCCGCAACATTCTCAACGTATCGCTGCTGACGACGGTCTTTACCTTCGTGCTGTCGCTGTTCATCTGGATCGGTTTCGACAATTCGAACCCGGGCTTCCAGATGGTCGAAAAGCACGCCTGGTTCGGCAAGATCGCCGCCTATCATCTGGGCGTCGACGGCATCTCCATGCTGTTCGTCATCCTGACGACGTTCCTGATGCCATTCTGCGTACTGGCCAGCTGGAACTCCATCGAGAAGCGCCTCAAGGAATACATGATTGCCTTCCTTCTCCTGGAAGTCGTCATGGTCGGCGTGTTCGTCGCGCTGGATACCGTTCTCTTCTACGTCTTCTTCGAAGCCACACTTATTCCGATGTTCATCATCATCGGCGTTTGGGGCGGCAAGGATCGCGTTTATGCCTCCTACAAGTTCTTCCTCTACACGCTGCTCGGCTCCGTTCTGACGATGCTCGCCATCATGGCGATGTATTGGCAGGCTGGCACGACTGACATGACGGAACTGCTGAAGCACGGCTTCCCGGCCGGCATGCAGACCTGGCTTTGGCTTGCCTGCTTTGCAGCCTTCGCTGTGAAGATGCCGATGTGGCCTGTCCACACATGGTTGCCTGATGCACACGTTCAGGCACCGACGGCTGGTTCGGTCATTCTGGCTGGCGTGATGCTGAAGCTGGGCGGTTACGGTTTCATCCGTTTCTCGCTGTCCATGTTCCCGATTGCGTCGGATTACTTTGCGCCCTTCGTCTTCACGCTCTCCGTTATCGCTATCATCTACACCTCGCTGGTCGCGATGATGCAGGACGACATCAAGAAGCTGATTGCTTATTCGTCCGTCGCTCACATGGGCTACGTGACAATGGGTATCTTCGCCGCCAATGTTCAGGGCGTGCAGGGCGCGATCTTCCAGATGCTGTCCCACGGTATCGTCTCCGGCGCGCTCTTCCTTTGCGTCGGCGTCGTCTATGACCGCCTGCATACTCGCGAGATTTCCGCCTATGGTGGTCTCGTCAACAACATGCCGAAATATGCCGTCGCCTTCATGGTCTTCACCATGGCCAATGTCGGTCTGCCCGGCACATCCGGCTTCGTTGGTGAATTCCTGACGATCGTCGGCGTGTTCCGTGCCAACACCTGGGTCGCGCTGTTTGCGGCAACGGGCGTCATCCTTTCCGCCTCCTATGCGCTATGGCTCTATCGCCGCGTCATTTTCGGTGCGCTGGAAAAGGAAAGCCTGAAGTCTCTGCTCGATCTTTCGACCCGCGAAAAGATCATTCTCTACCCGCTGGTGGCGCTGACGATTTTCTTCGGCGTCTACCCGGCACCGGTTTTCGATGCTACGGCAGCATCGGTGGACCTTTTGATCAATAATTATACGGCCGCATTGCAGGCAGCGCAGAATGTTGCGCTTTCTCTGAACTGACGACAGGACCCGTAGGACATGACCGCTGAAATTCTTTTTGCCAGTCTGCGCATCGCGACGCCCGAGCTGATCCTTGCGGTCGGCGCTCTGGCGCTGCTCATGATTGGGGTCTTCTCCGGGGACAAGTCGACCAATACGGTCATGGGCCTTTCCGTGGCTCTTCTGGTCGTCGTCGGTCTTTGGATCATCTTTGCACCTGCGACCGGCGAGGCCTTTGGCGGCGTTTACGTCGCAGATGCCTTCGGCAACTTCATGAAGGTGCTGGCGCTGATCGGCTCCATCGTCGCCATGATCCTGTCGGTCGGCCACGGCCGCGTCGAGCCGATCGGTCGTTTCGAGTATCCGGTGTTGCTGGTTCTAGCCACCCTCGGCATTCTCCTGATGATCTCGGCCAACAACCTGATTTCGCTTTATATGGCGCTGGAGCTTCAGTCGCTGGCGCTCTACGTTATCTGCGCCATCAACCGTGAAAGCCTGCGCTCCACGGAAGCCGGTTTGAAGTATTTCGTTCTCGGCGCTCTGTCTTCGGGCATGCTGCTCTACGGCATGTCGCTGGTGTACGGTTTTACCGGCAACACAGGTTTCCACGAAATCGCAACCGTGCTGGCGTCCGAGACCCGTTCGCTCGGTCTCGTGTTTGGTCTGGTCTTCGTTCTCGCCGGTCTCGCATTCAAGATTTCCGCCGTGCCGTTCCACATGTGGACGCCCGACGTGTATGAAGGTGCGCCAACGACTGTTACGGCGTTCCTTGCTGCTGCTCCCAAGGTCGGTGCGATGGCGATCTTCGTTCGTATCGTCATCGACGCGTTCCAGCCGGTCTTTGCCGACTGGCAGCAGATCGTGGTCTTCATCTCGATTGCGTCGATGCTGCTCGGTGCCTTTGCCGCTATCGGCCAGAAGAACATCAAGCGCCTGATGGCCTATTCCTCGATCAGCCACATGGGGTATGCCCTTGTTGGTCTGGCTGCGGGAACACAGGCTGGCGTTTCGGGCGTGTTGATCTACATGGCCGTTTACATGGGCATGACGCTCGGCACCTTCGCCTGCATTCTCGCAATGCGCCGCAAGGAAGTCGGCAATGTCGAAAGCGTTGACGATCTCTCGGGTCTGGCGTCCAGCAATCCGTTCATGGCGCTGGTCCTGACGGCCATGATGTTCTCGCTTGCCGGCATTCCGCCACTGGCTGGCTTCTTCGGAAAATATTACGTTTTCCTCGCAGCCATTGAAGCCAAGCTCTACCCGCTGGCTGTCATCGGTGTGATTGCTTCGGTCGTCGGTGCTTACTACTACCTGCGCATCGTCAAGGTCATGTGGTTCGATGACGCCAAGGACTGCGGTTTCGAAAAGGCGTCCGGCGAACTGCGTATCGTCTACGCTTTGTCCGGTCTCTTTGTCGTCGCCTTCATCGCCTTCGGTGGTGCACTCGGCAACGCGGTTGATGCCGCAGCTAAGACGTTCTTTTGAGCGAGACTTTGCAGAAAACGGGCCTGAGGTCATTGGACGACTTCCGGCACGAGGCATTGGTGGAGACATCATCCACCAATGTCGAATGCTTCAGCCGCGCCAGAGCAGGTGATCCCGGCAATCTCTGGGTCACTGCTGGTAAGCAGACCGGCGGTCGTGGCCGTCGCGGCAGGCCCTGGGTTTCGGAACCCGGCAATCTTTACGCCTCTCTTCTCCTGATCGATCCTTCGCCGATGGAAAGCATCGGCGCTTTGCCGCTTGCCTTCGCGCTGGCGGTTTATCGGGCAGTCGGTGCTGTCTTGCCACCCGGCGGCGCACCGCTGGAAATCAAATGGCCGAACGATATTTTGATCGGACGCAAAAAGACCTGCGGCATCCTCATGGAGGCCGAAACGCTGGCCGATGGGCGCACGGCGCTGGTCATCGGCATCGGCATCAACATCGCCCATATGCCCGATAATCCGGCTTATCCGGTCACACGTCTCGGGCAACACGGCGCGTCCTGTGGCCCGGATGAGCTTTTTGCCCATCTGTTTCGCGAGGCCGCCTATGTTCTTGGCCTATGGAACCGCGGGCAGGGCGTTAGCGAAATCGTGCGTCTGTGGCGTGCTGCCGCTTGCGGTATAGGCGAGCCGATTTCCGTCAATCTGCCCGACCGGTCTATTCGCGGGCGTTTTGCCGGAATTGATGATAATGGTTTCCTGCTGCTGGAAGAGGATGATGGGCCTTTGCGCTCCATCGCTGCTGGCGACGTCTTTTTCGGCTGAACCGTACGGTGCTTAAACGCGCCGACGTTCGCCACTCGAATCTGGAGCATGTCTGCTGCTCGGTAAATGCAGGACGCCCTTTCAGCCCCGCATCGGCTGTGTCGGGTCGCAAGATGAAAACCGGTGCTTATCGCTTCACCCGGGCGCGCTTCACTGCGCGGCGGCAGCGACCATGATTGGACAAAACACAGAATGACGACAAAAGACGAATTCGTATTCCTGCCGCTCGGCGGCGTTGGTGAAATCGGCATGAACCTTGCGCTCTACGGTTACGGCCCTGCGGCCAAACGCGAGTGGATCATGGTCGATTGCGGCGTGACCTTTGCTGGGCTGGACTTGCCGGGCATCGACCTCGTGCTGCCCGATATCAACTTCATCGAACAGCAACGCAACAACCTCAAAGCCATCATCATCACCCACGCGCATGAGGACCATTACGGCGCGCTGAATGATCTCTGGCCAAGCCTGAAGGTTCCGGTCTACGCGTCCGGCTTTACCGCGGGCATGCTGGAAGCCAAGCGCAATTACGAAGGCACGCGCGCCGATATCCCGATCACCCCGTTCAAGGCTGGTGACCGCATCAATGTCGGCCCGTTCGAGATCGAAGCCATTGGCGTCAACCACTCGATTCCCGAACCCATGTCGCTCGTCATTCGCACCCCGCTTGGCAATGCCGTGCACACGGGTGACTGGAAGATTGACCACGCGCCATCGCTCGGACCTTTCACCGATGAAGCCCGTTTTCGCGCCGTCGGTGAAGAGGGCGTGCTGGCGATGATGTGCGACAGCACCAATGCGCTGCGCGATGGTGTTTCGCCATCCGAAGAGCAGGTGTCGGAAGGTCTGCGCCAGATCATCGAAAACGCCGAAGGACGCGTGGCCATCACGACCTTCTCCTCCAATGTCGGGCGGATTCGCTCCATCGCACAGGCTGCCGAACGTGCGGGCCGCGAGGTTCTGCTGCTCGGCTCGTCGCTGAAGCGCGTGGTCAACGTGTCGCAAGACCTCGGTATCATGGAAGGCATCAAGCCGTTTCTGGCCGAAGATGAATATGGCTATATTCCCCGCAACAAGGTCGTCGTCATTCTCACGGGCTCGCAGGGCGAGTCTCGGGCGGCGTTGGCGAAACTGTCGCGGGATGAGATGCGCAATGTCGCGCTCGCATCCGGCGATACGGTGGTGTTCTCGTCCCGTGCTATTCCCGGCAATGAAAAAGCCATTCAGGACATCAAGAACGGCCTGATTGAGCAGGGCATCAATATCATTACCGATAATGAAGCACTCGTTCACGTGTCGGGCCACCCCCGTCGCAATGAGCTTTTGCAGATGTACGAGTGGGTAAAGCCGCAAATTCTCGTTCCCGTGCATGGCGAAGCCGCACATCTGGTGGCACAGAAGTTGCTGGCCGAGCAGGCCGGCATTGGACAGGTTCCGAAGGTTCGCAACGGTAACATTCTGCGCCTCGCACCCGGTCCTGCCGAGGTTATCGACGACGCACCGCATGGCCGCGTCTTCAAGGATGGTCGCCTCGTGGGTGATTTCGAGGAAATGGGCATTGGCGATCGCCGCAAGCTTTCCTTCGCAGGCCACGTTTCGATCAATGTCCTGCTGGACAGCCGATTTGATTTCCAGGGCGATCCGGATGTCGTTCCGTTCGGTCTGCCGGAGTTCGATGACGAAGGCGAAGCCATGGAAGACACGCTTTATGACGCCGTGCTCAGCGCCGTCGAAAGCATTCCACGCGCGCGCCGCAAAGACTTGAACGTCGTGCGGGAATCCATCCGCCGCGCTGTTCGCGCCACGGCCAATCAGGTCTGGGGCAAGAAACCAATCGTGACTGTCTTCGTGACGAAGGTGTAACGTCGAATATGCAGGTCGAGGCGCAGGGCGCTTCGACCGTCGTTTTTGGGAGGAAGGCATGCTCGGTCGTATCAACCACGTGGCACTTGCAGTGCCAAATCTGGCAGCCGCAGTCGCAACCTACCGCGATTCCTTGGGTGCTGCCGTCTCTCAGCCGCAGAAACTGCCGGAGCACGGCGTTACGGTTGTCTTCATCGTGTTACCCAACACGAAGGTGGAACTGCTGGAACCTCTTGGTGACGGCTCACCAATTGCCGCCTTTCTGGAAAAGAACCCTTCCGGCGGCATGCACCACATTTGTTACGAAGTGGACGATATCATCCTCGCGCGCGACCACCTGATACAACAGGGGGCGAGGGTGCTGGGCAACGGCGAGCCGAAAACCGGCGCGCACGGCAAGCCGGTAATTTTTCTCCACCCGAAGGACTTCTTCGGTACGCTGATAGAGATTGAACAGGTGTAACGGTACGCGCGCGCCACATCCGCGATTTCGTGTAAAATCCCGTTAGAGTATCTGGCGCAGAAGTGTTAAGCGGTTTGTTATTCCTCATTCCTGTGCTTGTCACAGGAACTAGGAAGAAAAGAAGTCGGGTGTTTATAACGGGAGGTTTATTCTATGCCGTGGCTTTCGGCTTTTGCCGTCTTTTTCATCGTCTGGTGGACGGTGCTGTTCATTGTTTTGCCGATTGGTCTGCGCACGCAATCCGAGGATGGAAATGTGGCGCTTGGAACCGTTGCCAGTGCGCCTTCGCATTTCAGCGGTGGTAAAATGGTCTTGCTGACAACGCTAATTTCTCTGCTCATCTGCGGCATATGGTATCTGGCAACGTGGTATTTTGGCTTCACCATGGATGATCTGCCGCGCATCATACCCATTTACGACTGATTTCGTCATCCGACTGTCACGGAGACCCGCCATAGAGGGAAGCAGTACGGTTGGCACTGCCGCCCTTGCAACATTGGCTGCCATGATTAAGCCAAAATCTGCTCGGTGGCTTGGGCGCGGGTAACTGAAAGCAAAAAAAAACAAGGCTTTTCAGCCTTGTTCTTTAGTTTCGCGTGATCTGTAACCGTTACCGGGGCTGCGCCTAAACGCGCCTAAGATCTCATCCTCCCAAGACTGACCGCGAAAATGACAAGAATTTAAACTTCCTGCCTCTTTTGTAAGCCAAAACTAGCTCAAACATAGGCAGTTGTCATCAGATTTTTTGCATATTTGTTACAGTCGGCAGAAAATTCCTCCTGAAGCGATATGTCGCAGTTTAGCGGCAATAATATTCCTCCTGTAACCGTTCAGGGGCGAAAGTCGTCTCACAAATTGGCCGCAGAAGGGCCACGAAGCACAATTGTACCTGACATCGAGCGTGCCGCCGGGTCTTGCGTGACACCGGAATTGCGGCCTTAAAAGAATCGCGGTGCGGAGTTGGCATCAACAGGGCAAGGCGCTTGAGGGCGGGTTTCTTTCTGCTGCGGAAACCGCTATGTACGGCGCAAATGTCCCTTTATTCCGGCGATTCCCGTGTAAAATCGGTGTTTCGCCACAGAATGGAAACCACCATGCGTCTTAGCCGTTACTTTTTGCCCATCCTCAAGGAAAATCCCAAGGAAGCGGAAATCGTCTCGCATCGCCTCATGCTGCGTGCAGGCATGGTGCGTCAGCAGAGCCAGGGCATTTATTCCTGGTTGCCGCTGGGTAAGCGCGTGTTGGATAAGGTCAACAAGATCGTTCGTGAAGAACAGGATCGTTCCGGCGCGATCGAGCTGTTGATGCCGACGCTTCAGACGGCGGAGCTGTGGCAGGAAAGCGGTCGTTACGATGACTACGGCAAGGAAATGCTGCGCATCAAGGACCGTCAGGACCGCCAGATGCTCTATGGTCCGACCAATGAGGAGATGATCACCGACATCTTCCGGTCCTATGTAAAGTCCTACAAGACTTTGCCTTTGAACCTCTATCATATTCAGCTCAAGTTCCGTGATGAGGTCCGCCCTCGTTTCGGCACCATGCGCTCGCGTGAATTCCTGATGAAGGATGCCTATTCCTTCGATCTGACGAAGGAAGACGCGATCCACTCCTATAACAAGATGTTTACCGCCTACCTGCGCACCTTCTCGCGTCTGGGCCTGCGCGCCATTCCTATGCGCGCCGATACCGGACCTATCGGCGGCAATCACAGCCATGAATTCATCATTCTGGCCGATACCGGTGAATCGGAAGTGTTCTGCCACAAGAGCTTCCTGGATCGCGGTATTCCTTCCGACGATACGAATTTTGATGACGTCGCCGGTCTTCAGGGCATTTTCGACGAGTGGACGACGGATTACGCTGCGACATCAGAAATGCACGATGAAGCGGCATTTGATGCGATCCCCGAGGGCGAGCGCCTGTCTGCGCGTGGTATCGAAGTCGGTCACATCTTCTATTTCGGCACAAAATATTCCGAGCCGATGGGTGCCAAGGTTCAGGGACCGGATGGCAAGGAACACCTTGTCCACATGGGTTCCTACGGCATTGGCCCCACACGCCTTGTTCCCGCCATCATTGAAGCATCGCATGATGAGAACGGAATCATCTGGCCGGACTCGGTTGCGCCTTTCGACGTCGTCATCATCAATATGAAGGCTGGTGACGCTGCCTGTGATGCGGCTTGCGAAAAGCTGTATTACTCGCTGTCGAACGCCGGCAAGGATGTTCTTTACGACGACACGGACGACCGTGCGGGCCAGAAATTTGCAACGGCTGATCTCATTGGCGTGCCGGTGCAGATCATCGTTGGTCCACGCAGCGTTGCGGCCGGTGAAGTCGAGGTCAAGAACCGCAAGACCGGCGCGCGCGAAACCGTGACCATCGAAGCGGCAATGAACAGAGTGCTTGGCTGAAGAGCCGATAGGGAGACGACATGGCAAAAGCCGAGGCTGATAACGGTGCAGGCTCATCCGTAAAGGGTAGGTCCGCCCGACCATTTTCGGCCTTCGAACGCATGGTGGCTTGGCGCTACCTGCGTTCGCGCCGTAAGGAAGCATTCATTTCCGTCATCGCGGGTTTCTCCTTCGTCGGCATCATGCTCGGCGTGGCGACGCTGATCATCGTGATGGCCGTGATGAACGGTTTCCGCACGGAGCTGATTTCCCGCATTCTCGGCATCAACGGCCACATGATAGTTCAGCCGATCGATTCTCCGCTGAAGGACTATGACGTTCTGGCGAAGAGATTTGCAGGCGTTCCCGGCGTTACCATGGCGCTGCCACTGGTCGAGGGGCAGACGCTTGCGTCCGGTCGCGGCGGTGCGGGCAGCGGTGCTTTGGTGCGCGGCGTTCGTGCAGAAGACATCGAGAAGATCAAGGAAGTCTCCGGCAATATCAAGGTCGGCGATCTCGTCGGCTTCATGTCGGGGCAGGGCGTTCTTGTCGGTTCGCGCCTCGCATCCCAGCTGGGCGTGACAGCCGGTGACCAGATTACCCTGATATCACCGGAAGGTGACGTGACGCCGATGGGTGTCAACCCACGCGTCAAATCCTATACGATCTCAGGTGTCTTCGAGATCGGCATGTCGGAATATGATGCCTCGATGATCTACATGCCGCTTTCGGAAGCGCAGCTTTATTTCAATCAGGAAGGCATCGTGCAGTCCATCGAGCTGTTCGTCACCCACCCTGACAATGTCGATGGCATCAGGCCTCTGGTAGAAGCGGCAGCCGAGCGGCAGATCTATATCACCGACTGGCGACAGCGAAATCAGACCTTCTTTTCCGCCTTGCAGGTGGAGCGCAACGTCATGTTCATGATCCTGACGCTGATCGTGTTGGTGGCCGCGCTCAACATCATCTCCGGCCTCATCATGCTGGTGAAGGACAAGGGCAGCGATATCGCCATTCTGCGCACCATGGGTGCCAGTGGCGGCTCCATCATGCGCATCTTCTTCATGACGGGTGCTGCCATCGGCATGGTCGGCACCTTTGCGGGCGTCGGACTTGGGGTTCTCGTCTGTCTCAATGTGGAATCGATCCGGCAGTTCTTCTCATGGATTTCAGGCACGGTTCTGTTCGATCCGCAGCTCTATTTCCTCAGCCAGCTTCCAGCAGAAATGCAGCTGAGCGAAACGCTGACCGTCGTCGCCATGGCGCTGACCTTGTCGTTCCTGGCAACGATCTTTCCGGCATGGCGGGCTTCCAAGCTCGATCCTGTGCAAGCCCTGCGTTACGAATAAGGACTGCTTCACACCATGGCAAAGAAAACAGCGTTGCGGCTTTCCGGCGTGGAACGGACCTACGGTCAGGGCGAAACCAGCCTTTCCATTCTGAAAAATGCCGATCTTGAATTGAGAAGCGGCGAAATTGTCGCGCTCGTCGCACCCTCTGGCACCGGTAAATCCACGCTGCTGCATCTGGCGGGTCTGCTGGAGCATCCAGACGCAGGCGAGGTGTTCATCAACGGTCGTTCCTGCGGCAATCTGTCTGACGAGGAGCGCACGTCGATCCGTGGAAGCGATATCGGCTTCGTCTACCAGTTCCACCATCTGCTGCCGGAGTTCACCGCGCTCGAAAACATCATGATGCCGCAGTTGATTGCCGGTCTGCCCCACGCGGAAGCAAGCGAGCGGGCAGCGGCCCTGTTGGACTATATGCGCATCGGTCACCGCGGTGATCACCGTCCGTCCGAGCTATCCGGTGGTGAGCAGCAACGCGTCGCTATCGCACGCGCCGTGGCTAATGCACCGCTGTTGCTGCTAGCCGACGAGCCGACGGGCAACCTAGACCCGGAGACAGCATCCTACGTGTTCGGTGCGCTGGAAGCGCTGGTACGTCAGTCCGGGCTTGCAGCCTTGATCGCGACCCATAACCACGACCTCGCAGCCCGCATGGACCGCCGTGTCACCTTGAGCGAAGGCAAGATCGTCGAGTTCTGATCTGCGGGCTTACAGGCCCTCACAGTCCATACCCTAAGATTCAACAAGCCCCGTGCAGCATTTGCTGTGCGGGGTTTTGTCATTTGGACTCAACGGCTTGCCGCGAATCGCATGCGGAACCGCCGCGACTCCGCACGCGTTGACAAGGCGAGACCCCGAAATAAGCAGTTGACAACGAAACGAAATGAGAACAAAGTTAGAACATAACGAGTATGGAGAGACAAATGACCGACATCATCCGTGACATTGCTGCCTTCGCTTCCATCGCTGTTTTTGTTACCAGCTTTTCGGTAATCCTCACTTCTATGTGATAAGTCAGCGTCGTTTCATAAATGAAATGACGTGTAAAGCTACCTGTGGGCAGTGGACATTGCCGTCAGGAAATCCGAAAATCCCGCTGATTCAGAATGACGGGATGACGGTTGATGGGCGAGATTTTAGTAAGCGGCGGAACCGCCGGTATAGACCTGAAGACGCCCGGCTTCGTCCACCTGCGTGTGCACTCGGCCTATTCTCTTCTCGAGGGCGCGTTGCCCTTGAAGAAAATCATGGCGAAGGCCGTTTCTGACGGTCAGCCCGCCATTGCAATTACTGATACCAACAATCTGTTCGTCGCGCTGGAGTTTTCCGAAAAGGCGCGAGACGAAGGCTTGCAGCCCATCATCGGCTGCCAGATGTCCATCGACATGCAGGATGCCACCGATGACAAGCGGGGGCATAACAATCTGGCAAAGCTGCCGGCAATCGTGGTGCTGGCTGCCAATGCGCAAGGTTACGAGCGTCTGGTCGACCTGATCAGCCGTGCCTATCTGGATGGTGAAACCACCGGGCCCTCTGTCTGCATCACCAAGGCGTGGCTGGAGGAGGGCGACAATGCTGGCCTGATCGTCCTCAGCGGTGCATCGGGTGGTCCGATCGATATGCCTCTCAAAGAAGGTCATACGGCTCAGGCGACCAGACGGCTTCTTGCCCTGAAGGAACTGTTCGGCGACCGGCTTTATATCGAGCTGCAGCGTCAAGGCAATTTTGATCGTGTGCATGAGCGTCGCATGGTGACTTTGGCCTACGAACATGATGTTCCGCTTGTCGCCACCAATGAAGCGTTCTTTCCGACACGCGCGGATTATGATGCTCATGATGCTTTGATGGCCGTGGCTCACAACGCCATCGTTTCCGATGATAGCCGTTTTCGCTTGACGCCCGACCACTATCTCAAAAGCCGAGAAGAGATGATGGCGCTGTTTGCCGACCTACCAGAAGCGTTGGAAAACACCATCGAGATTGCCCAGCGCTGCTCCTACGTCCTGAAAAAACGCGGACCTATCCTGCCGCGCTTCACCGGTGCCAGTGAAGATCCCGATGAGGCCGACCGTGCCGAGGGGCAGGAACTGCGCCGGCAAGCGGTCGAGGGTCTGGATCAACGGCTGGCAGCGCTCGGAATGGCACCGGGCTATACTGAACAGGAATATCGCGACCGGCTGGCCTTCGAGCTCGGCGTTATCGAGCGCATGAAGTTTCCCGGTTACTTCCTCATCGTTGCCGACTTCATCAAATGGGCCAAGAACCAGGATATTCCGGTTGGCCCGGGCCGCGGTTCAGGTGCGGGCTCGCTCGTCGCCTATGCGCTGACGATTACCGACGTCGACCCGCTACGCTTCTCGCTGCTGTTCGAGCGCTTTCTCAATCCGGAACGCGTATCGATGCCCGACTTCGATATCGACTTCTGTCAGGATCGCCGCGAAGAGGTGATCCGTTACGTGCAGAAGAAGTACGGCCGTGAGCAGGTGGCACAGATCATCACCTTCGGTTCGTTGCAGGCCCGTGCGGCGCTTCGCGACGTCGGCCGTGTGCTGGAAATGCCCTACGGGCAGGTGGACCGCATCTGTAAGCTGGTGCCGAACAATCCGGCCAACCCGACGACGCTGTCCAAAGCCATCGAGGAAGAGCCGCGGTTTCAGGAAGAAGCCGACAAGGAGCCGGTCGTCGCGCGCCTTCTCGATATCGCCCAGAAGATCGAAGGTCTCTATCGCCACGCGTCCACCCACGCCGCCGGTATCGTCATCGGTGACCGCCCGCTGTCGAAGCTGGTGCCGATGTACCGAGACCCGCGCTCGGACATGCCGGTCACGCAGTTCAACATGAAATGGGTCGAAAGTGCCGGGCTGGTGAAGTTCGACTTTCTTGGACTGAAAACGCTGACGGTTTTGAAAGTGGCGGTGGATTTCGTTGCAAGGCGCGGCGTTGCTGTCGATCTGGCGGCCATTCCGCTGGAGGATGTGAAGACCTACGAGATGCTGTCGCGCGGCGAAACCATCGGCGTGTTCCAGGTGGAAAGTGCGGGCATGCGCAAGGCGCTGATCGGCATGCGCCCGGACTGCATCGAGGACATCATTGCGCTTGTTGCGCTGTATCGTCCGGGACCGATGGAAAACATCCCGGTCTACAATGCCCGTAAACACGGCGAAGAAGAGATCGAGTCGATCCATGCGACCATCGATCACCTGCTGAAGGAAACGCAGGGCGTTATCGTCTATCAGGAACAGGTGATGCAGATCGCCCAGGTTCTGTCTGGCTATTCGCTCGGCGAAGCCGATCTTCTGCGCCGCGCCATGGGTAAGAAGATCAAGGAGGAAATGGACCAGCAGCGCGAACGTTTCGTGGAAGGCGCGATGCGCAACGATGTGTCGAAAGCGCAGTCCAACACCATTTTCGATCTGCTGGCGAAGTTTGCGAATTACGGCTTCAACAAATCCCACGCCGCCGCCTATGCCATCGTGTCGTACCAGACCGCCTATATGAAGGCGCATTTCCCGGTCGAATTCCTGGCGGCGTCAATGACGTTGGATATGGCCAACACCGAAAAGGTCAACGACTTCCGCCAGGATGCTGGCCGGATGGGAATCGAGATCGTCGCGCCGTCGGTGCAGACATCGCACCGTCGTTTTGAGCCCGGCGAAAACCGCATCTATTATTCGCTGGCGGCGCTGAAGGGTGTTGGTGAAGGCGCGGTTGATCACATCGTCGAAGCGCGCGGCGAAACACCTTTCGCCAGCCTCGAAGATTTCTGCCTGCGGATCGACCCCAAACAGATCAACCGCCGCGTTCTCGAAAGCCTCATCAATGCCGGTGCCTTCGATTGCTTCGGCAAGGACCGCGCGGAGCTGATCGGCGGGCTGGACCGTATCATCGGTTATGCGCAACTGGCGCAGAGCCGCCGGGTCAGCGGTCAGCACGATATGTTCGGTTCAGGTGGCGCAAGCGGCCCGGAGAAGCTCGTGCTTCCTGCCTACCAGCCTTGGCTCGCATCGGAAAAGCTGCTGCGAGAATATCAGGTGCTGGGCTTCTATCTGACCGCCCATCCGCTGGATACCTACCGCGCCGTTCTTGATAAGCTGCGGGTTCAGAACATTGCCGATTTTACCGCCGCCGTGAAACAGGGTGCCACCGCTGGTCGTTTGGCTGGCACCGTCACCGGCAAGCAGGAACGCAAGACGAGAACCGGCAACAAGATGGGTATCGTCACCTTCTCCGACGCATCCGGCCAGTATGAGGCCGTACTGTTTTCCGAAGGCCTTGCTCAATATCGTGATCTGCTGGAGGTCGGCAAATCGCTTGTTGTCACTGTGCAGGCGGAAGAGCGGCCGGAGGGCATCGGCCTTCGCATTCAGACGGCTCAGTCGCTGGAGGAGAAATCCGTCCAAATGCAAAAGGCGCTGCGCGTCTTCATCCGCGATTCCAGCCCGCTGAAGACACTGGTTCCTCACCTCAACCGGGGAGATGGTGCTGTTTATTTCGTCGTCATCAAGGATGACGGTCAGCGAGAGATCGAAGTTGAACTTCCAGGGAAATATCGTATCTCGCCTGAAATCGGCGCAGCCTTCCGCTCCGCCGCAGGCGTCATTGATGTCGAGCTAATCTAGTTCGAGACAACCAGTTCTAGAACAGGCTGTTGGTCGGATAGGCATTGCTGCCGCGGTCGCTGAAGCCATGGCGTGAGAGGCATGCTCTAAGCGCTGCGTTGTAGATGTAAGAGGCGGTGTAAACGGTGCCACGTGTTGGCGTGCTGGCCTCATAGGTGCAGTTCGCCAGGGCCCGGTCATAGACCTCGAGGATAATTGGGTCGCTTGTTACGTCCGGCCCGGCATAGACCCTATAATTTTGCGGTGCCTCGGCTGCCGAGACACAGGCCAATCCCAGAATTGCCGCCGCTACATATTTGATGTTCATTTTCTGGCTCCCACGCAGGATGTGATGCCAGTTCAACGCCATTTTTCAAACTTCGTTCCAGAAACTCTGAATTGGTCGGGTCTCGGTCCGTCAGTCACGGGTGATGGTGATGAAGTCCGTTCCCTGTCCTGTTTCCAGCCCGTGGCTGAGATCGGATACGGTGATGGAGCTGCCCGTTGAAAGCGATGCCTCCAGCTGCTGTCGAACAGGTGTCGGTATATCGATGCGGTCCAGAACAGCACGCAGCTGATCGGACGTGCCCGGCGCATTCTCTTCATCGATGCCAAGACGCTTTTTCGCGCCCGCTGGCAGGTGGTTTTCCAGCGTCAGCCCGTTCCACTGCGCCTTGCCGCTTTTCCGGTCCACGTCTATCACCTCGAAGAAATGGGTGCCGAGTGCGACATGCGGGTCCTTGATGTGGATCGGCGCTTCGAACAGCGGCTTGAAATCCTGCCGAACCATGATCTGTCCGTTTGGTGCCGCCTCAGCGCCAGCCGACGCATAGAGTGCATCGATGAAATCATCCGTCAAAAGCGGGCCGGTGGTCTTGAGGTCTTTCCAGCGCTTGAAGCCATTGATGGCGCTGACTGTCATCTGCCCGGCATAGCCATCCGGCACGCCTGCGTCGAAGCCGATCGTCGTCAGCAAATTCTGGGCATCCATGATCTTCTCGCGGTCACCGCGGCGGGTGATGAGGATGCGCAAAGGAGAGCCTTCCGCTTCTCGCACAGCCGCCGGCTTGACCGCACTTGTCGTCTGGTTGACGGCAACTTCCACCAGCTTCAGCGACGCGTCGAAATTGGCCGGACGAAGTTCGACGTCTGACAACATCAGCCCTTCCTGATCTTTGTTTTTGGGCTGCAAAAGGGCAGGGTGGTTGATGGCGCGTGGCGCGACATCCGCATTGGAAACAATGACATGCACTCCACGCGTCGTCATGCCGTACAGCGATTTTGCAAATTTTGTCGGCAAGCGGATACAGCCATGTGAGGCGGGATAGTTCGGCACTCGTCCTTCATGAAGCGCTATGCCCGACCATGTGAGGCGCTGCATGAACGGCATGGGAGCGGCGGAGTAGATGTTGGATTCGTGATATTTCTTCTTGTCCAGAATGGAGAAAATTCCGCTCGGCGTCTCGTGGCCCGATTTTCCGGTCGAGACTTGCGAGGTCGAGATCAAAGCGCCGTCCTCATAGAGGCTGAGTGTCTGCTCGTTTTTTGAAACGATGATCTGCAAGCTGCGCACATCGCCGGCAAGGGCTGATTGTACCAGAACGGAAGTCGAGAGGAGGCAGGCTCCCACAAACGCACGCAACATCATGTTCACTCCAACGCAATACAAAACATGCCACCGAAAACGGCGGGCACGGGAGCCTTAAGGGCAAGTCTCACAACAATAGCCGTTGGGATTTAAGGAAACTTTTAAATAAAGTTCACGACGCCGTGTACGACGCTTATTTTTTCGTACCGAAGGTGTAGCCGGTCTCGACCGTGCCCTTGCCGAACTTGTCGCGCAGCTTGTCCATGGCCGCTTCTGCGGCGGCCCGTCGTCCCGCATTTTTATCGACCAGGTCTGGCGGATCGGCGAGATCGGGATTGCAAAGGTCCGTCACGCCGATGCCAATCAACCGGAATTTCGTGCCATCCGTTTCTTTTTCCAGCAGCGAGAGGCCAGTGCGAAATATCCTGTCGGCCAGCTGCGTCGGGTCTTCCAGTCGCTTGTTGCGGGTGCGGGATTTAAAATCCGCCGTTTTCATTTTCAAAACGACTGTGTGACCCGCAACCATGTTCTTCTTCAGTCGCCACGCCACCTTCTCAGAGAGCGAGCGCAGGATTGGCACCAGGTCGTCATGGCGCGACATATCGTTGAAGAAGGTCGTCTCGGAAGACACGCTTTTGGCAGGATCATTGGTGTGGACATCCCGGTCGTCTATGCCGCGCGAAAGCCGAAACAGGCGCTGTCCCATCGAGCCGTAACGGCGCATCAGGTCGCTTTCCTGCATCTCCTGCAACTGTGAAATCATGCGGATGCCATCCGCTTCCAACGTCGCCGCAAAGGCTTTCCCCACGCCCCAGATCGTCGTGACAGGGCGGTTGCCAAGAAAGGCCATCGCCTCCTTCTCGCCGATGACGGAAAACCCGCGTGGCTTTTGCAGGTCGGAGGCGACCTTCGCCAGAAATTTGCAGTAGGAAAGCCCCACAGACACGGTAATTCCGATTTCCTTTTCCACCCGCCGGGCAAAGCTGGCAAGCACGCGGGCAGGCGGATCATGGTGCAGCCGCTCTGTGCCGGACAGATCGAGAAACGCTTCATCGATGGAGATCGGTTGAACCAGCGGCGTCAAATCCTGCATCATGGCGCGGATTTCGCGACCAACCTTCACATATTTCTCCATGTCCGGCTTGATGACCACAGCCTGCGGACAGGCCTCCAGCGCCTTGAACATCGGCATGGCAGAGCGAACACCATGAATACGGGCGATGTAACATGCCGTCGAAACCACACCCCGCTTGCCACCACCGATGATCAGCGGCTTGTCTGCAAGCTCCGGATCGTCGCGCTTTTCCACCGATGCATAAAACGCATCGCAATCGATGTGGGCAATGGGGAGGTCATAGAGTTCGTCATGGTAGACAAGGCGAGGGCTGCCACACATACGGCAACGCCTCATCCCCTCCGGCTGGCCAGCCAGACAGTCTCGGCAGAAACCGGGATCATAGGTCGAAAGTGAAGCGGCCATGGCTCAGAAACAAAAAGGGAACGTTCAGTACCTTAATCCTTTGCTTTTGCGTGCTCAAGAGGGCATCCTGCGACACAGATCTTCCATAGCATTTTTCGATAAAGTAGTTACAATTGTAGTTCCAAGGTTGCGCATGTTTGAATGGGACAAGGAAAAGAACACACTCAATGTGGAAAAGCACGGCATAGGCTTCTCGCTTGCGGTTCGAATATTTGACGGACCGGTTCTAACTTGGATCGATGATCGGAATGACTATGCGGAGACGCGATACCACTCGATCGGTCAGATTGACGGCCTTGTGGTGTTGGCTGTCATCCATACCGATCGCGCAGGAAAGACGAGATTGATTTCTGCCCGTTCAGCCAATCGCCGAGAAAGGAGGCGCTATGACGAAGAAGTACGAAAAAGAGTTGACCCTTGAGCAACTCGCCGCATTGCCTGACGATGAAATAGACTACAGCGATATTCCCGAACTTGACGAAACCTTCTGGCAGAATGCGACATATGTCGAACCCGAAGGAACGCAACAGATTACGTTGCGGGTGAAGAAGTCGGTCGTTGAGGCCTACAAGGCCACAGGTAAAGGGTATCAAACCCGCATGAACTCCGTGCTGGAGTCCTATGCTCAGACGGTATTGAAACGGGGCTCCCAGCGATCCTGAGAGCTCAATACTCGCCAGAACTCAGCCCCGGCCCGGACAATTGGTGCCATGCGGCTTCGACATCCTCGGGTTTCGTGCCGGTCGCTGCGCAAAATGCCATCAGGTCCGGTTCGTGGCTCATGACGAAATCCGTGAGGCCTGCGAGAAAGCCGGGATCGTTGACGGACTGTCGCAGCATGTTGGGCTGTAGACCTGTCAGGGCCAGAAAACGCCCAAGCATATCCGGCTCGCTTGCCAACCAGCCAAGTATGGCGATCGCCGTTTCGTGGCTGTCTTTCAAGGCGACCCTGTTGTTTTTCGTATCGTGCGACATTTGTTTACTGAAGTTACCTATTTCTCAACCAAATCTCACTAGCGTACCGTTCTAGGGGGATAATGGAATCGGTTCTCCGGACACCCTATATGTCCATGAATAGGTTTCAAAGCGAAACGAGGACTGGTCCATGCCCAAGCAGGTCATGATAGTTGAAGACAATGAGCTGAATATGAAGCTCTTTCGCGACCTGATCGAGGCGTCTGGCTATACCACCATTCAAACGCGTAATGGCATGGAAGCGCTGGAACTGGCGCGTAAACACCGTCCCGATCTTATCCTCATGGACATTCAACTCCCGGAAGTGTCAGGCCTTGAAGTCACCAAATGGCTCAAGGAAGATGACGAGCTTCACGTCATTCCCGTCATCGCGGTCACGGCATTTGCCATGAAGGGTGACGAGGAGCGGATCCGTCAGGGCGGATGTGAAGCCTATGTTTCCAAGCCCATTTCAGTCCCGAAATTCATCGAAACGATCAAAACATATCTTGGCGATATGTGAAGCAGGGTTGGACGAATGACTGCGAGAATTCTGGTCGTTGATGATATTCCGACGAATGTGAAGCTGCTCGAGGCGCGGTTGTCGGCTGAATATTTCGACGTTCTGTGCGCAGACAATGGCACCAAGGCATTGGCGATCTGCAACAGCGAGCAGGTCGATATCGTCCTTCTGGATATCATGATGCCCGACATGGATGGCTTCGAGGTCTGTGAGCGCCTGAAGGCTAATCCGGCGACGGAACATATTCCCGTCGTCATGGTCACGGCGCTCGATCAGGCCGCGGATCGCGTCCGTGGATTGAAGGCCGGTGCCGATGATTTTCTGACGAAGCCCGTCAACGATCTCCAGCTCATTTCCCGTGTCAAAAGCCTCGTGCGCCTCAAGACCATGAGCGACGAATTGCGGACGCGGGCGCAGACGGCAAAATCCATTGGCGCGGCAGATCCGATCTCCGAGGCTGCTCAGATCGAGCAGCCGGGCCGTGTTCTGCTGATCGATGGCCGTGCCAGTTCGCAGGAACGGATCATCAAGGCGCTGAAGCCGGTTGCCGAAGTATTCGCGTTGACGGATCCGGCCGCGGCTTTGTTCGAGGCTGCCGAAAACGAATACGAGATGGTCATCGTCAATTCCAATTTCGATAATTTCGACCCTCTGCGGCTTTGTTCGCAGCTTCGCTCATTGGAGCGGACACGCTTCCTGCCCTTGCTGCTGGTGACGGAGCAGGGCGACGAGGCGATGATCGTGCGTGCGCTGGAGCTTGGCGTCAACGATTACATCGTTCGTCCGATCGACCCGAATGAACTGGTGGCTCGCACACTGACGCAGATCAAACGCAAGCGGTTCAACAACAGGCTGCGCGAAAATCTCGATCAGACGATGGAGCTGGCCGTCATCGATGCCCTGACGGGCCTCAACAATCGCCGTTATCTCGACAATCACCTGAAAATTCTGTTCAACCGGGCTGTCGCACGCGAACGGTCATTGTCCGTCTGCATCACCGACATCGATCGCTTCAAGCAGGTCAACGATACCTATGGCCACGATGCGGGCGATGAGGTGCTGCGCGAATTTGCGACGCGGCTCCGATCGACCGTGCGCGGTGCCGATCTCGCATGCCGATATGGTGGTGAAGAGTTCGTCGTCGTCATGCCTGACACGTCGGTCGAGATGGCCTCCGCCGTTGCAGAGCGCTTGCGCTCGATCATCGAGGACAAGCCTTTCGTTCTTCGCTCCGGCCGGGAACTTCACCTGACGGCGTCCTTGGGCATAGCCACCAACACCGGATCGGTGGAAACGCCCGAGCAGTTGATGCGGCAGGCAGACCGGGCCATGTACGAAGCGAAAAGCTCAGGCCGCAACCGCGTGGTCGCCTCTGCGGCTTAGCTCTCAGCTCAAATTCATGTCGTGAGCTGATCGTTATCCACAATAATAGTGTTGACCTATCGCATTCGTGATGCCGATGTTATTTTTGTAACATCGCTAAGTGATACTTCTGAATTTTCGTCACCATGCGGCTGCGATCCCTCTCGGTTTAGAGAATAGAATTGCATTCTGAATCTCACCAGGCGCGAACGATCTCTATATTTGCTCGCATTTTTGCGACGCGTGGGGAATCTTTTTAAACATCATTTTGAATGTATACGGTTTTCCCAGTAATATTGATGGGCTTTATTATGTATCTTTATGCACTAATTCATGAATTTCTTTGTGTCATCGCGGGATATTTAACCATATCGACAGATGAAAAGGTCATTCGATTAATAACTTGTTGATTTTATTCGGGCCGTGCGCAACACTTCATCAACAAGATAACTTCTGCACTGGCGGCTCGTTTCAGTCGTTGTGATCAAGCAGAAGAGGTGGTCTTCGGACGACGTCTTTCCTTCATGGAAAGCAAACTGTTTGAATACCCCATGGTGCTCAGGTCCGCCGCATCTCCTGGGTCTTGGGGTTGGTCGACCGGTGACGCAGTGAACGGTTCCTCGTACTGTCATTGCTGTCCCGGTCGACCCACTTTCCTGTTCTCCACCAATTTACCATTTGAATATCTGACGGCTTGCGCCACTGGCCGCAGGCTGCGTTCGTCATGGTCATCGAGTTGGTTTTGCGAGAATCACAGGCATAAAAAAACGCGCCTCGAAGGGCGCGTCTTTTTGCATGCTATGCGAAGGAAATTACTTGATCTTCGTTTCCTTGAATTCAACGTGCTTGCGTACGACTGGATCGTACTTCGTCTTTGTCATCTTGTCCGTGAACGTACGGCTGTTCTTGGTGGTGACGTAGAAAGTACCGGTGTCGGCCGTCGACAGCAGCTTGATCTTGATTGTTGTAGCTTTCGCCATAGTCGTCCTGCCTTTAACAAATAGTGAGTCCGCGGCCCTGTTGGACCCCGGCTAAATCTGGCGCGAAACTACGGATCGCGCCTGAAAAGTCAAGTCTGTTTTGATCCGAAAACCGAACGGGCAATGGAAAGAACCACGTAAAGCGCGAAAAACATCGCCAAAGCCCATGCAAAACCATCAGTTCCGAGAACATCCATGGAAATGCCGACTGTCTGTGGGCCGGCGATGGTGCCGACGGCGTAACAGAAGATGAAAGCCGCATTGGCCGCAACGAGGTCCGAGCCGGTCAGGCGAGAGCCCAGATGCGTCAAGCCCACCGTATACATGCCCGATACGCAGCCACCCCACAGCAGCAGCATAGATGACAGCAACATCCAGTTATCCACCAGCAAAGGCAGCGCAAGCGTGCCTATGACGCCTGTCAGCGCCATGAGCCCTAAAAGTATGCGTCTGTCCTTGATACGGTCGGAGAGCATGCCGATGGGAATCTGGAATGCCATGTTGCCGATGGCCATTACGGTCAGCAGCAGGGCGGCCTGCGATTCGCTGAAACCTTCGCGAGTCGCATAGACCGGAAACAGCGAGAGCCCTCCCGCCTGAACAGAGCCGTAGACGAAGGCCGCAGCAGACGCCATTGGCACAAGCCAGATGTAGCGCACGAAATGGTGGTTCGGCTTTTCGTCCAGATCCGGGCTTTCATGCCGCGCGAGATAGATGGGAATCGCAGCCAGCAAGATGATCGCAGAGCCAACCAGAAACGGCGTTATGCCATCACTGCCAAGCGCTGAGAACAGCAATGGCCCACCGGCAAAGCCAACGGCCATGCCTGTCGCATACATTCCCAGCACAAGGCCGCGCCGTTTGGGTGGCGCTGCGGCGTTGATCCAGAATTCCGACAGGATGAACAGCATGGTCGTTGCGCCATGAAAGACGATTCGCAGCGGGAACCACATCCAGAACGCGTCTGCAAAGTAAAAACCCAAGGCGCTGATGGCCGAGACGACAACTGCGGTCATCATGGTGCGGGCCACACCGCATTCATGCGCCAGCCTGCTGGTGATGGGGGCGGCCATCATCGCGGCGACACCGGCCATTGCAGTGTTGAGGCCGATCATCGTGGAAGAGATGCCGCGCTTCTCGAGAATGATGCTCAGAAGCGGTAGACCCAGCCCGATGGCGATGCCGACGGCGCTGATGGCGGATATGGCGGCAATAAGCGATGGCCAGTGAATATCGTCGGCGTCGCATTTGGGATGTGACATGGAGACCTTTTATAGAAAGCCACGAATAAATATGCCGCGACGCTCGAAATATTGTCGCACCGGGCTTTCGAATTGTAACGAATGATCACCTATCATGAACTTTGTGACATCTTCGAGAACCATGCGCGTAATCGGCGCCATGTTCAGACTGGTATTGTCATAAATGTCAAGCCATTGCAGGTCCAGCAGCTCTTCCGAATCGCTGATAGCGGCGGGATCCACGCCAACTTCATCGGTAAAACAGCAGAAGAAGCGCGTATCGTAACGTCTTATTCTGCCGGGCGGCGTGATGGCGCGCGCGACAAAGCGCAGGCGGGACAGATCGGGTGGTTGCGGCTCACCTGCGGCATTGCCGAAGCGCAGGCCGGTTTCCTCATGCAGCTCACGAATGGCCGCCAGCGCCAGTGCGCGCGCGCCTGAGACCGTCAATGGCCGGGAAGCGGCGCGGATAAGTCTGTCACGGACGGCTGGGTGCAGATCGCCACTATAGGGCAAAGCGTGGTCACGGGCATCCCGTCGTCCACCGGGAAACACGAACACGTCAGGCATGAACACATGTGCGCTGCTGCGTTTGCCAACCAGCACGCGTATACCGTCCTTCGACCTGTCGAGAAGAAGGATGGAGGCTGCATCTTTGGGACGCATGTAGGGCGAGGTCTCAGGCGATGGCTCGGAACGCACGGGTGCCACGCCGGATCAATGAGACGAACCGTCGATCTGCTTTTTCTCCGGCTCATTGCTGAAGCCGTGCATTTTCAAGGCCCATTGCAGGCCGATGACGCCGCCCTTGATCGGTTGGATCGTCAGCAGCGCGACGAGAACTGTGATTGGCACCCAGATAGCGAAGTGAACCCACATCGGCACCAGAAACACCGTATCTGTCATCATGAAACCGCCGACCGCGACGTGGCCGAGAATCATGATCGAAATATAGGGCGGCAGATCGTCGGAACGCTGATGGTGCATGTCTTCGCCACAGGACGCGCAATTGTCGACAGGCTTCAGCCAAGCGCGAAACAAACGGCCGTTGCCGCAAGCCGGGCAACGGCTCAGCATGCCGCGCATGATCGAACGACCCAGCGGACGCTCTTCCGGTTTGCCACCATACTGCACTGTCTGCGTCTCGGTCGTCGTCATGCGCTTGTCCTCTGGACTGTTATCTGCGTCTGCGTGGTGGCCTCGTGCCGGGTGTCGGGCCGCTGGTGCGGCGCGTCGTCTTGTGGAAGGAACGTGTCGCTGTCGGCAGTTTCTTGCCATCGCTCAACATTTCAAACCGCAAGGCACCGGCAAGCGGCACGGCCTCAGCAAGGCGAACCTGAACCGTATCGCCCAGCTGATAGCCAAGTCCGGTCTTTTCACCCGTCAGAGCCTGATGCGCCTCGTCATAGATGTAATAGTCCGTACCCAGCGTAGATATAGGAACAAAGCCGTCAGCACCAAACTGTGGCAGCGCGACAAATAGTCCCGCCTTGGTGACACCGCCGACCCGACCTTCGAACTCCTCGCCCACGCGTTTGGAAAGATGATGAGCAATCAGCCGGTTGACCGTATCGCGCTCAGCCGCCATGGCCCGCCGCTCGAAGGTCGAGATTTCAGCAGCCACATCGGCCAGCGTCGCCTCTTCCTGTGGCGTGATGCCGCCTTCACCCAAGCCCAGCGAACCCACCAGCGCACGGTGCACGATAAGGTCGGCGTAACGACGGATCGGAGAGGTGAAATGCGCGTATTTCATCAGGTTCAGGCCGAAATGCCCGATATTGTCAGGGCTGTAGATCGCCTGGCTCTGCGAGCGCAACACCATCTCGTTGACCATGATCTGATGCGGCGTATCGACTGCGCGCGCCAGAATACCGTTGAAGGAGTTGGCGCGAACCTGCCCGCCCTTGACCAGTGAAAAGCCGATGGTGGTGAGAAACTCGCGCAGCACTTCCTGCTTGGCAATCGTCGGCGCATCATGCACGCGGTAGACCAGACGCTGCTTTTTCAGCTCCAGCGTCTCAGCGGCGCAGACATTGGCCTGAATCATCATTTCTTCGATCAGCTTGTGCGCATCGAGACGTTCAGGAACATGCACCCGATCGACCGTGCCATCGGATTTCAGAATGATCTTGCGTTCCGGCATATCCAGCTCAAGCGGCTGACGACGGTCACGACCGATCTTCATCACCTCATAGGCATGCCACAGAGGACGCAGGATAGGCTCCAGCATCGGGCCGGTCTTGTCATCAGCGTTACCGTCAATCGCGGCCTGCGCCTGCTGGTACGAGAGTTTCGCCGCACTCTTCATCATGATACGGTGGAAGGTGTGGCTGGCCTTGCGGCCTTCCTTGGAAAACACCATCCGCACGGCAAGAGCAGGGCGATCCACGCCTTCCTTCAGCGAGCAGAGATCGTTCGAAATACGCTCCGGCAGCATCGGCACGACGCGGTCCGGGAAGTAGACGGAGTTTCCGCGCTTCAGCGCTTCACGGTCCAGCGGTGAGCCGGAACGGATGTAGTAGGACACATCGGCAATCGCGACCGTCACGATCACGCCATCCGGGTTGTCGGGCGATGGGTCCAGTTCGGCATAGACAGCGTCGTCGTGGTCCTTGGCGTCCGCTGGGTCGATGGTGATGAGTGGCAGTTTGCGCCAGTCTTCACGGTGCGCCATCGTCGCAGGCTTGGCGGCATCAGCAGCGGCCAGCACGTCTGATGGGAAGATATGCGGAATGCCGTGGGCATGAATGGCGATCATCGAGATCGCTTTTTCAGACGCGACAGAGCCCACGACGGAGAGAACCTTGGCGCGCGGCAGGCCATAACGACCGCTGTTGCGAGAGGTTTCCACCTCTACCAGATCGCCGTCCTTGGCATCGCCGACACCATCGGGATCGATGACCATTTCATCGCCGCGACGCTCGATCGGCATCAGGCGGCCACCGCCACCCGGCGTTTCCTTGAACACGCCCAGCGATCCGCCCTGACGTCTATCGATCAGCTTGATGATGCGCGCCGTATAGGCGGGGCCACCGGCCTCCTTGGACGGGAAAATCTTTGCCAGCACGCGGTCGCCAATGCCGCCCACCGGCGCCTTGCCCTTTTGGCGGTCGGCAGAGGACTGGCGAATGATGACGGCAGGCGCCGCCCCGTTCTCTTCCGGCCATTCGGCGGGACGACCGATCAGGCCGCCATCCTTGTCGCGGGTGGTAATGTCGAGCACGGTCACAGGCGGTAGCCCACCTGGCTTCATCAATGACTTGCGGCTCTTGTGCACCATGCCATCGGTCTCGAGCTCTTTCAGCAGAGCCTTAAGAACGATACGCGTTTCGCCCTTCAGCCCGAAGGCCTTGGCGATTTCGCGCTTGGAGGCCTGATCAGGATGCTCAGCGATGAACTTTAGCAGCACGTCGCGTGGCGGAACCTCGCCGTGGATGATACCAGCAGATTCGAGAACTTTTTTCCCGCGACCGGTGCGGCCGAAGCCATCGCCCGCCGAGCCGGATGTCTTACGCGGTGCTTTGCTCAAGATTCTGCCTTCTTCGCTTTTGGTGCTGCCTTTGGTTTGGCCGCTGTTTTGGGCTTTGCAGCCGCTTTTGGTTTCGCTGCCGCCTTAGGCTTGGCCTTCGTCTCGCCATCGGCGCTCGCAGCCTTGGTGGCCTTCTTCGGCGCTGCGGCCTTTTTGGCCTTCACGGGCTTGCCGTTGCTGCCGGTGCCGGTCTTGGCAATGCGCTCGGCAATCAGCACCAGCGCTTCGTCCAGCGTCACCGTGTCAGGTGCCTGCGCCTTGGGAATGGTCGCATTGACCTTACCCCAATTGACGTAAGGGCCATACTTGCCATCACGCACGGTAATCGCGCCGCCATCCGGATGGTCGCCCAGTTCCTTCAACGCAGCAGGAGTGGACGAACGTCCACGGCCCGGCGATGCCTTCTTCTCGGCAATCACTGTCACTGCGCGGTTGAGGCCGATGGAGAATACGTCTTCGATGCTTTCAAGGTTGGCGTAACCACCATCATGCAGCAGGAACGGTCCATAACGACCAAGTCCCGCCGAAATCATCTTGCCGCTTTCTGGGTGCTTGCCGATGTCGCGCGGCAGGTTGATGAGTGCCAACGCCTTCTCGTGATCGATGTCGTCAGGCGCCCAGCCCTTCGGCAGCGACGACCGCTTGGCTTCCTTGCCATCGCCACGCTGAATGTAAGGTCCGAAACGACCGGAGCGCAATGTCAGCTCTTCGCCCGTATGCGGGTCCGCACCCAGCGCCTTCGGCTCGTTCAACGCCGCAGCTTCTGCTTCCGCGCCATCCGAGTTTAGCTGGCGGGTGAAATTGCATTCCGGGTAGTTGGAGCAGCCGACGAAAGCGCCGTATTTGCCGAGCTTCAGCGAAAGGTTGCCCGTGCCGCACACCTGGCAGATGCGTGGATCGGAGCCATCTTCACGGGTCGGAAACACCAGCGGTGCCAGCACTTCGTTCAGCGCGTCCAGCACGTTGGTAACGCGCAGTTCCTTGGTGTCTTCGATCTGAGCGAAGAAGTCCTTCCAGAAGTCGCGAAGAACCTGCTTCCAGTCCAGTTCACCTGCCGAGATCCGGTCGAGCTTTTCTTCCAGATCGGCGGTGAAGTCGTACTCCACGTATTTGGTGAAGAAGCTTTCGAGGAACGCCGTCACCAGCCGTCCACGTGAATGCGGTACAAGCTTGCGCTTGTCGACGATGATGTATTCGCGGTCGCTCAGCGTTTTCAGCGTTGCCGCATAGGTGGAAGGGCGGCCGATGCCGAGCTCTTCCATCTTCTTGATGAGCGATGCTTCCGAATAACGCGGTGGCGGCTCGGTGAAGTGCTGGCTGGCATTGATCTTCTGCTTGGCGAGGGCTTCGCGGGCATTGATCTGCGGCAGACGGCCATCTTCGTCACCATCGTCGCTCTGCTCGCCATCTTCCTTCTGGTCGGTATAGGCGGCAATGAAGCCATCGAAGCGAATAACCGAACCGACAGCACGAAGGCCAGCCTTCTCGCCCTTGTTTTCGGCCAGAATCTCGACCGTGGTCCGTTCAATCTCAGCAGACGCCATCTGGCTGGCGATACCGCGCTTCCAGACCAGCTCGTAAAGACGCAACTGGTCGGCATCGAGGTATTTCTTGACCTGATCCGGCGTGCGGCTGAAGTCCGTCGGGCGAATGGCTTCGTGGGCTTCCTGGGCGTTCTTGGCCTTGGTGGAATAAATACGCGCCTTTTCCGGTACATAACGTGCACCGAACTGTTCGCCAATGGCGCTGCGGGCTGCATCGATGGCTTCCGGTGCCATCTGCACACCATCGGTACGCATGTAGGTAATGAGACCGACAGTCTCGCCGCCGATGTCGATACCTTCGTAAAGACGCTGCGCAACCTGCATGGTGCGCGAGGCGGAAAAGCCCATGCGTGATGAGGCGGCCTGCTGCAACGTCGATGTCGTGAACGGAGGGCCGGGGTTGCGCTTGACCGGCTTGGCCTCGACCGTATCCACGGTGTAGGTCGCACCTTCCAGCAATGTCTTTAGCCGGTTGGCGTCATCGCCTGTTTTCACCGATCTGGCCTGCAGGCGCTTGCCATCGGCAGACACCAGCTTCGCCTCGAAGTCATCGCCACGCGGCGTCTTCAACAGTGCCGAAATGTTCCAGTATTCTTCCGAAACGAAACGCTCGATTTCCGATTCCCGGTCGCAGACCAGACGCAGCGATACCGACTGAACACGGCCAGCCGAACGCGCACCTGGCAGCTTGCGCCACAGAACGGGAGAAAGATTGAAGCCGACGAGATAGTCCAGTGCACGGCGGGCGAGATACGCATCTACCAGCGGGATATCGATATCGCGCGGATCGGCCATCGCATCCAGCACGGCCTTCTTGGTAATGGCATTGAAAACGACGCGCTTCACCGGCTTGTCGCCCAGCACCTTCTTCTTTTTCAGAAGGTCCAGAACGTGCCAGGAAATGGCTTCCCCTTCGCGATCCGGGTCGGTCGCGAGAAACAATCCGTCGGAGGCCTTCACGGCATCGGCGATTTCCTTCATGCGCTTTTGCGAAGCCGGATCGACCTCCCAGAGCATTTCGAAATCCTGATCGGGAAGCACCGAACCATCTTTCGCGGGAAGATCGCGAACGTGGCCAAACGATGCGAGCACCTTATAGCCTGGGCCAAGATACTTGTTGATCGTCTTGGCTTTTGCCGGAGATTCTACGACGACGACATTCATATTTTCTTCTTTCGGAACTTGCCCGTTAACATGCCTTGCCGCTTTTGAGCCGCAACAACGCTACCTTTATTTCGACATGGACAGGTAATGCGCTTGGGTCAAGAGGCAAGGGGCGTTTTTCTGCCATTACAACACGATGCAACTTTTTGGGGATTTAATTCTCATTTGCAATTAAAGATAAACAAGTTATGGTTGCTCCAGTTGAGCGACGCTCTTTTTCCTAACGTCGCTTTCCATTGGTTCAATTGAGGTCAATATGGTCGTGAGCGCACAAAACAGCAGCCAGAGCAGGCAGCAGCAGACATCGGAAAATCTTGCTTACATCAGGCAGATGCTGGCTGAACTGCGCATAGTCGGCGAACGCGAGGGTGCCGACATGCTATGTTACCTCATAGAAACGGCTTATATTGAGGCGGGCGACATTCAGTCAGGCCGGCGAGAGCTGTCAGTCAGCCATGACAAGCGAAACACGACCCGCGGAATGCCGATTTAGCCGACCGGCAATGTCCAGTTCCAGCAACACCAGATAGACGGTGGATGCTGGCAACCCCGTATGGCGAATAATGTCATCCGTCTCCACGGGTGATGGTCCAAGCGCCGACGCAATGATGCTGCGGTCATCGTCACCGGGTGGTGATATGTCGATATCCTCGGAGCTTTCACTCGCCACATGCTGAATGGGTAGCATCGGCTCCATCAGGGGCCGCAGCGCGTCCAATATGTCGGCAGCCTCCGTCACCAGCATTGCCCCATCCTTGATCAGCCGGTTGGTCCCATGGCAACGCGCATCCAGCGGCGAGCCCGGAACAGCAAAGACGAGGCGTCCGAATTCACCTGCAAGCCGTGCCGTTATCAGCGAGCCGGACCTGTCCGCGGCTTCCACGATCAGCACACCCATGGAAACGCCCGCAATCAGCCGGTTGCGACGCGGAAAGTCCCGCGCGCGTGGCTCCCAGCCAAATGGCATTTCACTGATGCTGGTGCCGTCATTGCCATAGATTTCATCCAGCAGCCTCAGGTTTTCCGGAGGGTAGGGTTTATCGAGCCCGCCCGCCAGCATTG
The DNA here is from genome assembly GCF_002915175.1 of Agrobacterium rosae. Classification (GTDB taxonomy): domain Bacteria; phylum Pseudomonadota; class Alphaproteobacteria; order Rhizobiales; family Rhizobiaceae; genus Agrobacterium; species Agrobacterium rosae. The sequence goes on from NZ_NXEJ01000004.1 coordinate 367,600, forward strand.
CCACGGTGCCGGTGGTAAGGCTCGCAGCATGGGCGGCGGCGTCGATGCCGCGGGCAAGACCAGACGCAATGCTATATCCGGCCTGGCCGCATTGGCGTGCCAGCATGGCCGCAAACTTCGACCCGTTGATGGAGGAGTTACGCGACCCGACGATGCCGATAGAAGGCCGGATCGCCGTGCGCCCCGAACCCTTCATCGAAATAATCGGCGGTGCGCCGTCTATTTCGCGCAGCGCTGGCGGATAATCCGGCTCACCAATACCGACGAACCGCGCGCCAAATCTCTCCGCAGCATCGATCTCCCGTTCCGCTTCTGACACCGTGGCAATGCGCGGACTGCGTGCCGATCCGCCCCGACGCGAAAGATCGGGCAGGGCGTCCAGCGCTTTTTCGGCGCTGCCGAAATGGTTGATGAGTTCGCGAAAGGTGACGGGACCGATATTATCGCTACGGATCAGCCGCAACCATGCAACGCGTTGCCTGTCGGTCAACGCAATGCCGCGTTTGGTATCGCCATCGTGCGGCATGTCTCAACCCCCATCAGGGCGAGACGGTTCGCCTCAGCCCTTTTTACCGATCTTGCTTTCAGTCCCCGCCAGCAACCTCTTGATGTTTTCCCGGTGCATGTACCAGGAGATAACGCTGAGCAGCGTTACCAGCAGAGCCGTCTTCTCCGGTCCTAATATCCACAATGCAACCGGAATGACAAGCATTGCAACCAGTGCGGAAAGAGAGGAATATTTCGTGAGGAAAGCCGTCGCAATCCAGATCGCCGCAAAGGCCAGCATCATCAAGGGTGCAACGCCCAGCAAAACGCCGATATAGACAGCAACGCCCTTGCCGCCCTTAAAGCCCAGCCACACAGGGAACAGGTGCCCAAGAAACGCAAAGAAACCAGCAACCAGTGAGGCCTCATAACCCCACAGCGCATTGGCAATCAGCACCGCTGCAGTGCCCTTCAACGCATCCAGCAACAACGTCGCGGCCGCCAGCTTCTTGTTGCCCGTGCGCAAAACATTGGTCGCACCAATATTGCCAGAGCCAATCTTGCGAACATCCCCCAGCCCAGCCGCCCGCGTCAGGAGCAACCCGAACGGAATAGATCCAAGCAAATAGCCAATCACGGCAGCCAGAGCGAGAAGCGCAGGCGCAGTCTGCCAATCAGTCAATGCGTTCATTCCGATGTCCCCTCGATCTTATTCGTGTCGTTCTTATTGTATGGAATGAACCAGCTTGCCAGCAACATAGGTCGCAACCGTGCGGCCGGTAAAGCGGGCGTCTTCGAATGGCGTGTTCTTGGACCTTGATACCAGATTTTTCTCGGAAACCAGCCATGGCTCGTCGAGGTCGATCAGCGTGATATCGGCCTTGGCACCCGGTTTCAGTGTTCCCGCATCCAGCCCGAAGATTTGAGCGGGGCGGGTGGAGAGGGCGTCGATCAGGCGCATCAGCGGCACGTGGTCGCTGTGATAGAGACGCAGCGCTGCCGACAGCATGGTCTCAAGACCGACGGCACCGCTGGCTGCATCCGAAAACGGCAGGCGCTTGGTGTCCACATCCTGCGGATCATGCGAGGAGACGATGATGTCGATGGTGCCGTCCTTCAGCGCGTCTACCATGGCCATGCGGTCGTCTTCGGAGCGCAGTGGTGGGGAAAGCTTGAAGAAGGTGCGGTATTCACCGATGTCGTTTTCGTTCAGCGTCAGATGGTTGATGGAAATGCCGCAGGTGGCTTTCACGCCTCTGTCCTTGGCGGCCTTGATAGCATCGGCTGATTCCCGCACGGAAATCTTGGCGGCGTGGTAGTTGGCGCGGGTCAGCGCTGCGATGCGCAGGTCGCGCTCCAGCGGAATGATTTCGGCTTCTTTGGGAATGCCAGATAGGCCAAGCCAGCTTGCAAACAGCCCCTCGTTCATATCGCCGTGACCGATATACTGGTCGCGGGTTTCCAGCGAAATCACGGCTCCCAGCTCTCGGGCATAGGTCATCGCACGGCGCAGCACGGCTGTATCTGACAACGCCTTGCGACCATTGGTGAAGGCGACGGCGCCTGCTTCTTTCAGCATGCCGAACTCAGTCATCTCTTCGCCGCGCAGACTTTTGGTCAGCGCCGCTGCCGGGTAGACATTGACCAGCGCCTTGTCGCGCGCGGTCTTCTTCACGAATTCCACCAGCGCAATGTCATCGATGACAGGATCGGTATCCGGCATCACGATCATGCTGGTCACGCCACCGGCTGCTGCTGCGCGTGATGCGGATTCAATGGTTTCGCGGTGTTCGGCACCGGGTTCGCCGACGAAAACGCGAGCATCGACCAGACCGGGCGTCGCGACCAGTCCCTTGGCATCGCGCACGACAGCACCTTCAGGCGCGCCTTGATTCTGCGCATCCTTACCAGCGGCCAGGATTTTACCATCGGCATCGATGATAACAGTGCCGACCTCATCCAGATTGCGGGATGGATCGATGATGCGGACATTTTTGAGAACGGTTGCGGTGCTCATACGCGCTCTCCCTGGTTTTGCGAAAGAAGAAGGGTTTCCATAACCGCCATACGCACAGCCACGCCCATTTCCACCTGGCTCTCGATCACGCTCTGCGGACCGTCCGCCACTTCGGAGGCGATTTCGACGCCGCGGTTCATCGGTCCGGGGTGCATGACCAGCGCGTTCTCTTTGGCAGCCTTCAGCTTTTCGGCATCGAGACCATAATAATGGAAATATTCGCGCACCGAAGGCACGAAGGAACCGGACATGCGCTCACGCTGCAAACGCAGCATCATCACAACATCGGCACCTTTCAGGCCCTCCTTCATGTCGTGGTACACTTCCACGCTCATATCCGCGATGCCCGCTGGCAGCAGTGTCGGCGGGGCGACAACGCGCACCCGCGCACCCATCTGGTTCAACAGAATGATGTTGGAGCGGGCAACGCGCGAATGCAGCACGTCGCCACAGATTGCGACGGTAATGCCCGAAAGCCTGCCGATGGTGCGGCGGATCGTCAATGCGTCCAGCAGCGCCTGTGTCGGGTGTTCGTGCTGCCCATCCCCGGCATTGACCACCGAGCAGGCAACCTTTTGTGCCAGAAGGGCAGCGGCACCTGCGGAGGAGTGGCGAACCACCAGCACATCGGGGCGCATGGCGTTCAGCGTCATGGCCGTGTCGATCAGCGTCTCGCCTTTTTTGACGGATGAATTGCCGACCGACATGTTCATCACATCGGCACCGAGGCGTTTTCCGGCCAGTTCGAACGAGGATTGCGTGCGCGTGGAGGCTTCAAAGAAAAGGTTGATCTGCGTCAGCCCGCGAAGGGTCGAGGTTTTCTTCTCGCGCTGGCGGCTGATCTGCACCGCCTCATCGGCCTTGTCGAGAAGAGTGGTGATATCCTCGTGGGATAGCCCCTTTATGCCCAGAAGGTGGCGGTGGGGAAAATAGACCATGGGAACTGTCCTCCGGGTCGCAATAGAGCTTATCGCCGCGCTGCGGGCTTAGTCCACGGGTCTATAAAGACAGGTGGCTTTGTCGGCAAGCATGCGATAAGCCGGGGCCACCGAATACATGCAATAAAATGCGAATCCCGATATAGCCACGCGATGACGAATATGAACCGGACCGAAGAACAGCTTGCCGATTTGAACCAGCCTAACCTCTGGTCCGGCATCAATGCCTATCGCTCAGACCCGTTGATCGTGGATTTGACCTCCAGTCTTTCGCGCCCGTTGCGTGATGAATTCGACCAAATTGGTCGCTATGTGACATCGGCGGAAGCGCAGGAACTGGCCCGCATGGCCAATGTCAGCGCGCCGAAGCTGCACACCCACGGCCCACGCGGTGAGCGGCTGGATCAGGTGGAGTTTCACCCGGCTTGGCACGCGCTGATGCGCCGTTCCATGGCATCCGGCCTGCACAGCAGTGCCTGGGAAAATACGCCCGAGACACGCGGCAACGAGCATAAGGCCCGCGCCACGAAATTCTATCTCACCGCGCAGCTCGAGGCAGGCCATCTCTGCCCGCTGACCATGACCCACGCTTCTGTTGCCGCCTTCATGGGCTCGCCGCGTGTGCAGAAGGAGTGGGCACCGAAAATCCTGTCGCGAAAATATGATTCGTCGCAAAAGCCCGCCATGCAGAAGACGGCCGTCACCATCGGCATGGGCATGACGGAAAAGCAGGGCGGCACGGATGTGCGCGCCAACCGTACGACTGCGGAGCGGGTGGGCGAGGGCATCTACCGCCTGTCCGGCCACAAATGGTTCCTGTCTGCTCCCATGAGCGACGGCTTCGTCATGCTGGCCCAAATGGGCGACGGCATGGGCTGTTTCCTCGTGCCGCGTTTTCTGGAAGACGGATCGGCCAATGGCCTGCATTTCCAGCGCCTGAAGGACAAGCTCGGCAATCGCTCCAATGCCTCTGCCGAAGTCGAATTTACCGATGCCTTCGGCTATTTGCTGGGCGAGCCCGGTGCCGGTATCCGCACCATTCTCGACATGGTGACATTGACCCGGCTGGATTGCGCGCTGGCCTCCGCCGGCATGATGCGCGCTTCTCTGGCGGAGGCGGTGCATTACGCCCGTGGCCGCAATGTTTTCGGCAAGCCGCTGGTCAGCCAACCAGTAATGACGCGCGTGCTTGGTGATATGGCGCTGGATGTGGCCGCTGCAACTGCACTCTCTTTCCGCCTGGCATCTGCTTTCGACAGCGCTCGCAACAATCCGGCCGAAGCCGCCTATGCACGGGTCATGACGCCGATTGTCAAATACTGGTGCTGCAAAATCGCGCCTGCCTTGATCTATGAAGCCATGGAAAGCCTCGGCGGCAACGGTTACGTCGAAGATCGCCCCATCGCCCGCCATTACCGCGAAGCCCCGGTCAACGCCATCTGGGAAGGTTCCGGCAACGTCATGGCGCTGGATGTTCTGCGCGTTCTCCAGCGCGGCAGGGAGCTGTTCGATCTTGTTTTTGAGACGCTCGAACGCGATCTCGGCCCGTCCGGCAAAAAAACCACCGAAGTCCTGCGCGCCGCAATTGCGCTCTGCGAACGAGACGAAGGTGCCGCCCGCTTGCTGGTCGAACAATTCGCACTCGCTGCCGCCGCCGCCGAACTCTGCCGCATCGGTGCCGGCCGCATCGCCGACGCCTTCCTGGAAACCCGCCTGGCCGGCGGCTGGCGCCATACATACGGTATGCTGGATAGCCGGTTTGATCCGACGTATATTATTGATCTGTTGTATCCGCCTGCGGCTTGAGGCGGACAATAGCTTTCAATTTTTACTGGTAGCACCATATGAATTTGAAAGACTTTCTTTTATATGGTGAGGAAAGTTCTGGGCAACTCAGGGAGCGATCTCGCATGAAGACCGTTTCTATTATCGTGCGTGCCTTGTGGGATGAAGACGCAGGCGTTTGGGTAGCCTCAAGTCACGATATAGATGGCTTGGCTCTTGGAGCTGAGACCGTAGAGCTTCTGGAAAAGAAGGCTCTGGCCGCAATCACTGATCTGATTGAACTGAACGGTGTCGATTCCGACTTGCCGGAAATTCCCATTCATTTCATGGCCGAACATCTCGCAAAAATTCCTAACCCGGCTTTCTGATTGTCATGGCCGGGTTCTCCGTGAACTGAAAATGCTTTTGACGGAAGCCGGATGTTATTTTGTGAGGCCGAGAAAAGGCGACCACGACATATGGTTCCAGCCCGCTAACCAACCGGCACTTCACAATCGATCATGGCACCAAGTCTCGCCATACCGCCAATGAGACGCTGAAACAGGCTGGTCTTCCAAATGCATTTTGATCTTAAAATTTATTATTCGCCGGGATGAAGCCGCGTCTTTTTATCGTCGCGTTCATTGAGGCGAACGGCGATCCAGCCAGCGATTACAATACTCGCTGGCAAAGCAATGTAGAAGAAGATTTCCATTCCAGTCATCATCTTAGCCCTCCAAGGGTGCGTCTTGCCAACAAATGTAATGCAACTGCTGCGGAAAGCCAAATCACTGTTCCAATGGCAGTGCTTATCGATAATTCTGGAGAGCCGCTTACGTGATTGGCGATGCTTGCAGCTGGCCCGATAAGGCCAGCAACGACGCAAGCCGTTGAAGCTCGGTCAAGAGAATTCGCAAGAAGCTTCGTACGTTCATTATGGACAAGAGACACGTGTCGACAACTCCATTCCCTCAGAGGTTGAAACCATAGCTTCGGCGAACGAGTATTGGAAGTGCGCTACCCTTCATCCACAAGAACCTTCACCTCGCCACCACTCCCCGCATTGTCCTTGAATTAACCCTTTGCTAACTGCGTTGACAAAGTCACCACGCGGAGAGTTGCGGGAACATGCTGGCAATGGACGATACTGCTGTTGAGGCTGCTCCTGAAAAGCGCGTCAAAGACCGCGCCGCGACCGAGAAGGCCATCTTCTTAGCTGCCAAAGCCTTGCTGGCGCAGGAGGGATTTCAGGGCTTCGGCATCAATGCCGTGGCGCGGCGGGCAGGGTGCGACAAGCAGCTGATCTATCGCTATTTCGGCGGGCTCGAGGGGCTGATCGCCGCCATCGGTGAGGACCTTGGCTCCTGGGTGAAGGATCGTATTCCCGAAGACACCGGCGGCATGTTTGTGCTGACCTATGGCGACCTGATGGAGCGGCTGGCGCTATCCTATCTGGATGCGCTGCGTAGCGATCCGCTGGTCTGCAAGATCATTGCCTGGGAAGTGTCCGAACACACGCCCCAGGTCAAGCAACTGGCGGATGCGCGGGCAAAGGCGCTGTCCAAATGGCTGGATAAAATGCGTGGTTCTCTGGAAGCCCCAAAGGGTCTCGATACCGCTGCCGTCAATGCCGTCCTCTTCGCCGCCATCCAGCATCTGGTCATCAGTGGTGCTACAAACGGTCAGTTTGCCGGGGTCGCGCTGAAAACCACGCGGGATTGGGACAAGATCGGCACAGCCGTAAAGCGGATCGTTCGCGGCGTCTACGGTTGATAGCGGCCAGAGCCGTCCCGCAACTTTAGATTGGACCTTAACGCCTGCCTGCGCGTTGTTACGGTGAGGCTGCGAGTTTATCCACAGCCCTTCATTGTTCGTTAACCATAAACGAAACTTTTATTTGCCCACTGAAGAGGCGAAGATCATTATCTTAATAAATTATTAACCATGCGCCCGTGGGCGTATGAAAAGGAACCGCCGTGCCCCGCTGGATATCCTTGATCGTCATGATGACGTTCTTTGCAATGCTGCCATTGGACATCGATGCGCCAACGGTGAACCTGTGCCTGATGGCCTGTTTGCGCTGGGCGGTCATCGCCGCCGTGCCGGATACCTTCTTTTGGCGAGGGCAGACGGCATGAAGTGGTTTCTGATTCTGTGGGCAGGCCCCGTCGCGTTTCTCGGTGCGTGGTACTTCCTGTCCTATTACGACATGAGCTTCGGCTTCTTCATGCTCACCCGGGAAAGCCACGACCTTGTCTTCAAGATTTACGGCAACGTGCTGGGTATCGCGCCAGAAACCATACCGCCGCTGGTCGCGCGTGCCATCGCGTTCGACAGCCTGATTGTTTTTGGCATTATCGGTTTTCGCAAGCGCAAGGCAATCGCCGCCTGGTGGCGCAATCGTCAGGCATCGAAAGCAGCAGCGTCCCTGCCAAGAGCCGACAGCCTGTCCAGCGCACCCTGAAGAATGAAGCTGGCAGCGGCCGAATCGATACGCTGCGCCCGCTTTGCACGTGACACATCCATTTCCAGAAGTGCGCGTTCGGCAGCCACGGTGGACAGTCGCTCGTCCCAGTAGACGAAGGGCAGGTCGGTTTTGTCGCTCATCGCGCGCACAAAGGCGCGCGTTGCCTGAACGCGCGGGCCCGCTGAGCCATCCATATTCGTGGGAAGGCCGATGATGAACGCGGCCACTTTTTCCTTGGCCGCGAAATCGAGCAACACCTGCGCATCGGCGGTGAATTTCACGCGCTTTAGAACCGGGCGAGGGGTCGCGAAACGTCGCGACAGGTCCGACATGGCAAGGCCGATTGTCTTGGTGCCAAGGTCCAGCCCGGCAATGGCCTGTCCAGTCTGTAAAAAGCCCGCAAGTTCCTCGATTGTCAGCGTCGCCATGGTGTCGTTCTCAGCGTTTGCGCACGAATTCGGTGCGCAGCACGAGACCCTTGATCGCGTCGTGCCTGCAATCTATTTCTTCGGGATTATCCGTCAGACGGATAGACTTGATGACGGTGCCCTGCTTCAACGTGGTACCGGCACCCTTGACCTTCAAATCCTTGATCAGAGAAACGGAATCGCCATCGACGAGAATGTTGCCTGCGGCGTCGCGCACTTCGTTGGTTGTGGCCGTCTGTGCTGCAATTTCGGAGGCAGGGCGCCATTCACCGGTCGCCTCGTCATACACATATTCGTCATTATCTGTCGTCATCTTCGCAATCCGAAAAAGGTGGGCCGTCCCATGATATGGCCCGTCCTATGTCACACTCTACCGGCAATACAAAGGAGAACTTCATGAAACTCACCTGGCTCGGCCATTCCGCATTTCGCATTGAAACCGGCAAAGCAAAAATCCTCATCGACCCGTTTTTCACTGGAAATCCCAGCTTTGCCGACCAAAATGGCAAGGATGCCGCAAACGGTATCACGCATATTCTCCTGACCCACGGCCACGGTGACCACGTTGGCGATGCCATTCAGCTGGCGAAAGACACCGGCGCGACCGTGCTGGCCAACGCCGACCTTGCCGCATGGTTGAGCTTCCGGGGTGTCCAGAAAATCGAGATGGCGGGTACTGGCGGCACGGTGACCTTCGATGGCTTCTCCGCCACCCTGACAAACGCGTTGCACTCATCCGCGCAAATCACCGAAGACGGTGTGTCGCACTCCCTCGGCAGCGCCAACGGCCTGATGCTGCATTTCGAAGACGGCCCGACCGTCTATCACATGGGCGATACCGATATCTTCTCGGATATGGCCCTGATCAACGAGTTGCACGAACCCGATATCGGCCTTGTCCCGATTGGCGATCGCTTCACCATGGGCGGCGCGGTGGCGGCTCTTGCCTGCCAGCGCTTCTTCAAGTTCCGCAACGTCATACCCTGCCACTACGGCACGTTTGGCATCATTGATCAGACTCCGGAAAAATTCCAGACCGGTATGGATGGTTCTCAGAGCCGAGTCGATGTGCCGGGCGTTGGCCAGACCCTGACGTTCTAACGAAAAAAGCCCGACAGGCATAACCTGTCGGGCTTTTTCAGTTGTCATGTCCTCAAGCGATCTGAGGTTCGACACGTCCCGTCTGCACGGTCCGGGAAGGCGCGGAAGGAATGCCGCTCAGCGCATTCTTCCACTCGCTCAACGCTGCCACACGCCGTGTGTGGCGCGGGTAGAGCGAGAAGATGTTGAGGAAGAAGCCGGCAATGGACGGCACCATCTTGTCCTGCTCTTCAAAAGCATTCGGGTTCATCTGTGCATTCAGCTTGGCACTGCCGCAGGCCAACATCTGAAGAGCGGTGCGGGAAGACTTCAGGTTGCCGGAAACCACGAGGCCAACACGGTCGCAGGTCAGTTCACGTGCGCGGGAATAGGCCTGGCCCAGAAACGGAACGATAAGGCCGGGCAGGCGCAGGAAGCTCCATGGCTCGTCCAGATGGCCCGCAACGTGGTGGCCCAGTTCATGGCCGATCACGAATCTTACCTGCTCTTCATCGTCGGAATCGATTAGGGCCGATGTGAGCCAAATGTAGCGGGTGCGACCAACCAGCGTCAGCGCCATTGCATTGATCACGCCGCTGGAATTGTACACGAACGCCCGCGGTGCTTCTTTCAAACCCAGCTTCTGCGCGCCCTCAGCCACCATCTTGTGAAGGTGGGGAAATTGTTGTTCGCTGACCAGCACGTAGTGGCCCATCATATAGGCGCGGACCAAAGAGCGTGCGACGTAAGAGAAAAACCAGATGATGAGAATGTAGAACAGGAAAACAAAGAGGATTCCGATGCTCTCCGTTGTCGCAATGTAGAGGATGCCAGCCGCGAGCCCCAGCCACACCAGCGTGCCGATAAGCAGCGTGAGAAAACCGTACGTCTTTTCTTTCGAATGACGCACTTTGGATATGTCGAAATTCATATTTAACCCCCGTTAAACAGCATGATCGAGAAGCGTTGAGGCTTAAAAAGAAGAGGCCCCACCCGCCTCCTGCTGCAAATGACTTGTTTATATAAAATGAGGCGCTACGCCCCGCGCGAAAACTCGCGTCAAGATTATAAGTTCCCGCATAAAGCGAATATTATTTCCTGCATTGTTTCGTTGCCCAATGATGGTTGCGAACTGCGGGCGCGGTCATTATAGCGAATAGGAAAATTCTTGACTGGAGTAGAACCATGTCCGTCGATCTTGCCACCGTGAAGCGCGTTGCGCGCCTAGCCCGTATTGCCGTCAGCGAAGAAGAAGCCGAGAAGATGCTTGGCGAGTTGAATGGCATTCTTGGTTTCGTGGAGCAGCTTTCGGAAGTGAATGTCGATGGCGTCGAGCCCATGACGTCAGTGACCCCGGTTGCGATGAAGAAGCGCACCGACGTCGTCAGCGATGGCAGCAAGGCCGAAGATATCGTGGCCAATGCGCCCAACACCGACCGCAATTTCTTCCTCGTTCCGAAAGTGGTTGAATAGGCTGCGTCAGCCCGTTTCCACTTGCCCGATCTAAAAGTTTTGAAAGCCGTTGCCGATATGACCGACCTGACAAGCCTGACCATTGCCGAAGCCCGCGACAAGCTGAAGGCCAAGGATTTTTCCGCCGTTGAACTGACGGATGCCTATCTCTCCGCCGTCAATGCCGCCAACGAAGCGCTGAACACCTATGTCGCCGTTACGCCTGAAAAGGCGCGCGAAATGGCCAAGGCTTCCGACGAAAAGCTGGCCGCTGGCAATGCCGGTGCTCTGGAAGGCATTCCACTCGGCGTCAAGGATCTCTTTGCGGTTCGCGATGTCCACACCCAGGCCTGCTCTCACGTGCTGGATGGCTTCAAACCGAAATACGAATCCACCGTCACCCAGAACCTGTGGGACGCCGGTGCCGTCATGCTCGGCAAGCTCAACATGGATGAGTTCGCCATGGGCTCGTCCAATGAAAGCTCCTATTACGGCCCGGTCGTCAACCCTTGGCGTGCCAATGGTTCGGAAAAGAAGCTCGTACCCGGCGGCTCCTCCGGTGGTTCCGCTGCCGCCGTCGCCGCGCATCTGTGCGCTGGTGCTACTGCCACCGATACCGGCGGCTCCATTCGCCAGCCCGCAGCCTTCACCGGCACTGTCGGCATCAAGCCAACCTATGGCCGCGTCTCGCGCTGGGGTATCGCTGCTTATGCGTCGTCGCTGGATCAGGCCGGACCGATTGCCCGCGACGTACGCGATGCCGCCATTCTGTTGAAATCCATGGCCAGCGTCGACGCCAAGGACACTACCTCTGTCGATCTGCCGGTGCCGGATTACGAGAAGGCCATCGGCCAGTCGCTGAAGGGTCTCAAGATCGGTATTCCCAAGGAATACCGCGTCGAAGGCATGCCGGAAGAGATCGAAAAGCTCTGGGCGCAGGGTATTGCATGGCTGAAGGACGCCGGTGCGGAAATTGTCGACATCTCGCTGCCGCACACGAAATACGCGCTTCCAGCCTATTACATCGTCGCACCTGCCGAAGCCTCGTCCAACCTTGCCCGTTACGATGGCGTTCGCTACGGCCTGCGTGTTGACGGCAAGGACATTGCCGATATGTACGAGAAAAGCCGCGCCGCCGGTTTCGGTTCGGAAGTCAAACGCCGCATCATGGTCGGCACTTATGTGCTATCAGCCGGTTATTACGATGCCTATTACCTCAAGGCCCAGAAGGTCCGCACGCTCATCAAGCGCGACTTCGAGACCGTCTTCCACGACGGCGTCGATGCGGTTCTCGCTCCCATAACCCCATCGTCAGCCTTCGAAATCGGCGACAAGGAACTGGCAGCTGATCCAGTCAAAATGTACCTCCAGGACGTCTTCACCATCACGGTCAACATGGCCGGCCTGCCCGCCATGTCCGTTCCAGCCGGTCTCGACGGCAAGGGCCTGCCACTCGGCCTCCAGCTCATTGGCAAGCCATTCGAGGAAGAGACGTTGTTCAAGACGGCCTATGCGATTGAACAGGCAGCGGGCAAGTTTACGCCTGTGAAGTGGTGGTAAGCGGAGTTAAAATTCTAGCCCTCTGGAATTGCAGAGGTTCTGCTGGAGCAGATTCTGTGAGGCGAGCGGGCGCAGATATTTAGTGTTTGCGGGTGGCGCTTACCCCCCCTCTGTCCTGCCGGACATCTCCCCCACAAGGAGGGAGATCGGCTAGACGCTTGCTCCTCGCTTTATCCGCAGCCTTAAAGATGGGCGAGAGGTTTCAACGATTCGATCTCCCCACCTGTGGGGGAGATGCCCGGCAGGGCAGAGGGGGGTAAACCCCACCCACAGCCCCTCGACTTCGTCAGTAACAAAATTAAAAACTTTTTTCTCCACGCCCCAAAACCCATGCCTACAATTCACCCGCGTCCCAACCGCACTGTATCGCGAGACAGTGCGGGCGAGGGCGCAGGAAGCGTTGGCATTCACCCGGAACGTGCGGGTGGCGGCCAAGGCTACCATGACGACAGACCCGACGGTCGCTACCCGATTCCCTTCAAGGTTCGGTACCGCAGCGGCAGGGCTTGTAGAACGACCATGTGGGGCGAAGCCGGGACCGTTCAAGGCCCGACTGAACCTCACTTTCCACCGGCGGGTACGCCTGCCTACCGGTGGAGAGACGACGACTGAACCGAAATGCCAGAGGCCACGCAGATGCGGAGCCAAAGAACGAAACATACCAGAGACATCACCGCATTTGCGTGTGCTCTCCGGATCGAGTGAACATAACACGGGCGTGAGCGCGCCGCGTGAACGGCGAAGCTTATCCATCGTGTCGCCGGGCTATTTGACAATCGAAAGCTTTGCAAAAGCCGGGAATGTGATGATATCCTGATGTGAGTTCACCAAGCGAAGGGAGGCGCAGACGTGAAAGCGACCATACTGTTCAAAGACGACCATTTCGTCCGGCCGGAGACCACTCGAAAGCCACGCCGGTTGGGTGCAAACGATAATCTCCGCAGCCTTGAATTCGAGATGCGGGATCAGGAGCGCGACTGGCTGGTGCCCTGTCTCTTCGCCGCCGCTTTCTGTGGTTTTGCCGCCTTCATCTTCATGCCGCTTTGGTAAGCGGGGTATCCGTGCATAATTTACCTTGAAAAAGCCGGGCTCGGCCTTTAGCCCGTTACGAAACAACCGGCTGGATGGGTAAGCTGACGCATGGCGATGAATGAAGCGGTCGATACCGTGCCGAGAGCGTTTCTCGGTGTCGATCGGTCGGCAACGGAGCAGAAGTGGATGTCGCGGCTGGATCAGGCCGGGCAGAACCGCGCTCTGGCCATGTCGCAGGTCCACGGCATCCCCGAACTGGTCGCCCGCGTGCTTGCGGGTCGTGGCGTCGGTGTCGATGATGCTCTTGCGTTCCTCGACCCCACCATCCGCTCGCTGATGCCTGACCCGTTGACGCTCACCGATTGCGAGAAGGCAGCTGAGCGCATTGCTGACGCCATAAAGCGCAATGAGAAGGTGGCGATCTTCGGCGACTATGATGTCGATGGTGCCTCTTCGTCGGCGCTGATGTATCGTTTCCTGCATCATTTCGGGCTGGATCCCGAAATCTATATTCCCGACCGTATTTTCGAAGGCTACGGCCCCAACCCCGCCGCCATGCAGCAGCTAGCGGCCAATGGCGCGACGCTCATCATCACCGTCGATTGCGGCTCCACCAGCCACGAATCGCTTGGCGCTGCTCGCGATGCGAAGACCGATGTTGTCGTCATCGACCATCACCAGGTCGGTACCGAATTGCCGCCTGCGGTGGCGCTGGTCAACCCGAACCGGGAAGATGATCTCTCGGGGCAGGGGCATCTCTGCGCAGCAGGCGTCGTGTTTCTCGTGCTGGTCGCCACGCTGCGGGTGCTGAAGGACCGGCGTGACAGTCGCGCCTACACGCTGGACCTCTTGTCCCTGCTCGACATCGTTGCACTCGCGACGGTTTGCGATGTCGTGCCGCTGAAAGGTCTGAACCGCGCCTATGTAGTAAAGGGTCTGATTGCCGCACGCCATATGAACAATGTCGGGCTTGCCGCGCTGTTCAAGAAGGCCGGTCTTGGCGGCCCTGTGACACCCTATCATTTCGGATTTCTGGTCGGCCCGCGCATCAATGCCGGCGGGCGTATTGGCGATGCGGCCCTCGGTAGTCGCCTGCTGACGCTTGATGATGCTTCTCAGGCCGAGGTCATCGCCGAGAAGCTGGACGAGCTGAACCGAGAGCGCCAGGCCATGGAAGCTGTCATGCTGGCGGAAGCCGAGGCCGAGGCTCTGTTCGAATATGGTGATGGCACGGGTGCAGGCGTCATCGTCACCGCGCGCGAGAACTGGCACCCCGGCATCGTCGGACTTCTTGCCTCGCGCCTTAAGGACCGCTTCCGTCGCCCGGCCTTCGCCATTGCGTTTGACTCGCAGGGCAAGGGCTCCGGCTCTGGCCGCTCCATCAACGGTTTCGATATGGGTCGCATGGTCCGCAATGCTGTCGACGCCGGTCTATTGGTCAAGGGTGGAGGCCATGCCATGGCCGCTGGCTTGACGGTGGAGCGCGCCAACCTCGGCCGCCTGCGAACCTTCTTTGAAGAGGCAGCGCAGAAAACTGTTTTTCAACTGGTCGAAAACAGCGTGCTAAAGATCGACGGCGCAATCGGTGCATCGGGTGCTACTCTGGCGCTGGTCGAACAGATGGAGCAGGCAGGGCCCTACGGTTCCGGCCATTCGCAGCCCATCTTCGCCGTGCCCGCCCACCGCCTGCGCGACGTTCGTGTGGTCGGCACCTCCCATGTCAAGATCACCCTCGAAGCACTGGATGGTTCACGGCTGGATGGCATCGCATTTCGGGCGGCGGATGCGCCTCTGGGTCAGATGCTAATGAATGCGCGGGGTCGCCAGATCCATGTTGCAGGCACGCTGGGGGCTGATCAGTGGCAAGGTCAAAAAAGAGTCCAGCTTCGCGTTCTGGACGCTGCCATAGCGCCGTAGCGCGCTCGCCCAATCACAACGGTTGCGCGCAGACGTGCTTACACTCTGGTTTAACAATGCTCGTATCGCTATGATATATTGGAGAGAGTGGTACGCCCTAGGGGAGTCGAACCCCTCTTTACAGAATGAAAATCTGTCGTCCTAACCGATAGACGAAGGGCGCATACCGTGTGTGGCGCCCTTATAGTCAGGCACCGGATTCTCCGCAAGCGCCTATTTCCACTTTTTTGCATTTCAATGACATTTTTATTCAGTCACCACGGAACTCTCTGTGGAAAACTTCGCCAACGTGGCGGTTTTGTTGAAAGCATTTTGGGAGAGGGGGAAGCGTGGGATTAAACCGGGGATCAGGGGGCGTCCCGTTTATGTCTAACCCCACGCTTCATCGGGGGACGTGGAAATAACGGAGCAGCAAAGAATTGGTTCCGATGATCGATTCTAAAAAAATGAAGGCGTTTATGACCAGTTTTGAACGCTGTTGGGCGTCATCATGCGTTGGTGATGATCGTGTTCAGACGCATGTGAAGTTCTGTTTCGCCATCTGTAGCAATGTGCTTGTGTGTGATTTGGCCGTCGCGCCGGAATTCGGCGAGGAATAGCGGTTCCCGTTCAGAGTTATCGATCACGACACCCTCGTCACTTAACGCGACCGCTTTCGGAAGATTATCGAGTGATTTCTTGTATCTGCGGATGATGTCGACGGTCGGAATATCGTGACCGCCATTCTTGACCCGAAAACGAACCCGTTCAATGTTTTGTTCTGCGCGATAAAGTATGACGTAGATTAGACCTACGTGGAAACCAGCCCGTTTCGCCTTCTGCATCGTATCGATCGAGTGGCTACTACTAAGCGTCGTTTCGAATACGAAACTGTCTTTGCTCGATATCATTTGGTCGATGAGCGAAACGGTAGCTCTTCCAGCCCGAACCCGCTTGATATTCACGGGAAGACTTGGGTTTAATGACGAAGCTATATTATCAGCGTTTATAAACCGACCGGGAGGCTGAAGCTTTTCATATATCGAGGATTTTCCAGAGCCGTTTGGGCCCGCCAGAATAATACAGCTCGGCTTCATCTTCGCTATCGCGCAGCACGTTGTTTTTGATGCGTCACTTTCGCGAGCTTCTCTTCACCGGACTTAGAGTCCGCGTAAATCTTTTCGTAGACAATCCACGATGGCTCGATGCCGAGCTTTAGACCAGTCGCGGCGGCGTCATCGCCAATCTGTCTGATTGCTTCACGTTTTTCTTTTAGAAGTTCCAGAAGCATCACAACCTCAAATGTGTATCCAGCCGCAATATACGACTTTTAAAGGGGTGTGCCAATGCCTGCCTTCAGTTCTATTTGTAGACCCTATCCGAATGCAAAACCGCCCGCAGACATTCGTCGCGGGCGGTTTCGAAATCATGGTGTCACCGGTAGGTGATTATAGATCGACGTCGAGGATCGCCATGGAGAAATTGTAGGAGCGGTCGCCGTCTTCGTCATCGATGTAAACGACGCCAAGAAATTCTTCGCCAGCATAGACTTCTGCCGAATCATCCTTGCGGGGGCGGGCTTTGACGGCCAGCGTTTCGTTGAAGGTGCGCTTGAAATAGGCGTCGAGCTTTTTGATTTCCTCGGCTTTCACCAGTCTTCTCCTGTGCGGTTCACGTTGCGCCGCTTTTGGCATGGCTTAAAGGCGAAAGTAAAGTCAAAGAGGCAAATCGTCCGCATGATCCTGGCGGACGCCTCACCAAATCAGCGCCTCAGATATCTGCACCGATGATCTGATCCATGATGCGCGAAGGCTCGTTGCAGCCACCGTCTCCCACCACGCGCGCTGGCACACCGGCGACGGTCGCGTTGGGCGGTACGGGCTTGAGAACGACGGAACCGGCGGCAATGCGCGAGCAACTGCCGATCTCGATATTGCCGAGAATTTTTGCGCCCGCACCGATCAGCACGCCGCTGCGGATTTTCGGGTGGCGGTCAGCGCCTTCCTTGCCGGTGCCACCGAGTGTGACGCCGTGCAGAATGGAGACGTTGTCGCCGATAACGGCGGTTTCACCGACGACGAGACCCGTCGCGTGATCGAGGAACAGACCTTTACCGAGGCGCGCTGCGGGGTTGATATCCGTCTGAAAAACACTCGATGCGCGGCTTTGCAGGTAAAGCGCAAAATCGCGACGTCCCTTGTGCCACAGCCAGTGGGCGAGACGGTGGGTCTGGATGGCCTGGAAGCCTTTGAAATACAGCACAGGCTCCATGAAGCGCGTGCAGGCCGGGTCGCGGTCGTAAACGGCCTGAATATCGACGCGCAGAATGGAGCCCCATTCTGGCCAGTCATTGAGCATTTCTTCAAACGTCTGGCGCAGCAGAACGGCCTGCATATCCGGGTGGTCGAGCAGCTCGCAGATACGATAGGCGACGCAGGCTTCCAGCGAATGATGGTTCAAAATCGTGGAATAGAAGAAGGCCGATAGCAGCGGATCTTGCGCTGCCGCAGCGCCTGCTTCGTTCAGCAGGCTGCCCCATATGGGATCGACAACGGATAGCTGATCCTGCTGACGTACCTCTATGCGTGCGACCATGACTGGTCTCCCTTGGATTGGTGTCGTTCATTTATACAGAAAAAAGTGTCGCCTAGAAATGGTGATTTACCAACGCGGTTAAAGACGCGAAAGCATCAGTTTTTCTGAAGGCTTTTTGGAAAACCGTTCTCTGGTCAGCCTTGCGCGTCGATATCTCGGTAGAATTCCAGCACGGCTGCTTTAAAGACGCGGTCGCCCACGGCAAGCATGTGATCACGGCCCGGAATGTCGATGGCTTTGGCGTGTGGCATGAGCTGCGCCAGCTCTTCGCCGGAACCGGCAATGTCGTCCTTGGTGCCAACGGCGATCAGTGTCGGGATGTCGATCTTTGCTGCCTCTTGCCGGGTCACGAGAACGCGGGAGGTTTCGATACAGGCGGCCAGCGCGATGCGGTCGCTTTTCGTCTGGTCGGCAAAGGCGCGGAACATGCGGCCACGCTCATGGGTGACGACATCCAGAGACGGTGCGCGAAGGGCGTCCGCAATCGGGTCCCAGTCGCCGACGCCATCCACCATGCCAATGCCAAGGCCGCCGAACACCAGCGAGCGGACGCGCTCCGGGTGGGCCATGCCGACGAAGGCGGAAACACGCGCGCCCATGGAGTACCCCATGACATGCGCTTCGGATATTCCGAGATGGTCCAGCAGGCCGACGGCATCCGCGGCCATGGTTGCGGGGTAATAGGCGTCGGCATCATGCGGCTTGTCACTTGCACCGTGGCCGCGATTGTCCAGCGCGATAACGCGATATCCCGCATCGCCCAACGTTTTTACCCAGCCGGGATGAACCCAGTTGACCGAGGCGCTGGAGGCGAAGCCGTGGATCAGAAGAACCGGAAAGCCAGACGGGTCACCCTCATCGAAATAGGCCAGTTGCAGACCATCGCGGGAGTAGGACAAAAACTGCGGGACATTGAGATTCATCAAGGACATCCTTTTTTGCGCACCATATGTCAGGAAATCGCAGCGTTGAACATATTGCGCGATGATTTCTGTGGAGGTCAAAAGCATTTGAGGTTACATATCCGCAAAAGCTGAGCGCGAGCTCACCCACGAAGTTGCATTTGGAGACGATTATGGCCGGGCATACCATTTCCCACTTCCAGAACGATGGCGGACACGCCGTGATCGAAATCGGCGTCAAGGAATTCATGTGCACCGGCGCGTCCGTGCCGTTCGACCACCCGCATATCTTTATCGACATGGGTGACGACAACGAGAAGGTTTGCTCCTACTGCTCGACGCTGTATCGCTACAATCCGTCGATCAAGGCCACGCAGACCAACCCTCCCGGCTGCGTTTTCCACGTGAAAGCCGCCTAATCTCTCTTTCAGACTGGGGCGCTCCATGCCCGTGAAATCCGTAGCTGTTATCGGTGCCGGCATTGCCGGTCTCACCGCCGCTCTGTCTTTTTCCAGATATGGTATCCGCAGCGATATCATCGAGCAGGCGGAACAGCTGGAAGAGGTCGGCGCAGGCCTGCAAATCTCACCCAATGCCGCGCGTATCCTTGATGCGCTGAACGTGCTGCCGCAGATCGAAGCGCAGTGGCTGGAGCCGGAGACGGTTGACCTTGCCTCTGGAAAATCGCTCAAGCGGCTTGTTTCCCTGCCCATGCGGGCGGTGGCGCGGCAGCGCTGGGGTGCGCCTTACGGTGCGCTGCACCGGGCAACGCTGCAGGGCGCGCTTCTGGCTGCGGTGCAGCAAAATCCGCTGTGCCATCTGCATCTCGGCAAGCGGCTGGACGTAGTCGACCATGCCACCATCACCGCTATCACCTTTCAGGAACATGACCTGATCGTCGGTGCGGATGGCGTCTGGTCGAGCGCTCGTCATGCGGTTCCGGGAAGCCCGACGGCGACATTTTCCGGCAATATCGCCTGGCGTTTCACTATTCCACAGGGCGATATTCCGGATTTTCTGACACCTCAGTCGGTGACGGCATTTCTGGGGCCATCGGCGCATCTGGTGGCCTATCCGTTGGCCGAGACGGGCGGCTTCAATATCGTGGCGATTGCGACGGGTGCGAACCCCGGCGACACATGGAAGGCGCAGGCGCAGGGTGAGCAGCATGCGTTGCTGATAAAGCAGTTCGGCCTGTGGAACCCTGCCTTTGCGGACATGCTGCAGCACGCCTCCAAGCCGACATTCTGGCCGCTGTTTCAGGCTGGGCAGGGCAGGTGGCATAATGGCCGCGATACGGTTCTGATCGGCGATGCCGCGCATGCGATGATGCCGTTTGCAGCACAAGGAGCGGCGATGGCAATCGAGGATGCGTTCGAGCTTGCGGCCTTCGTTACCCGCGACCGTTCTTTGGGCGATGCGCTGGCTTCGTTTGAGGCGTATCGCAGTCCACGCGTCGACAAGGCGCGCAAGCGGGCGGCGCTGAACAAGTTTGCCTATCACGCCCGTGGTCCGTTGCGGCTGGGGCGCGATGTGCTGCTGTTGATGAGGCCGCCAGAAGCGTTTCTGGCGGATTTCGACTGGTTGTATGGGTATCGGGCCGAAGGACTTTGATGCTTGTCGCCGGGCTTGTCCCGAGGATCTACCCACATTTAATGTCGGGGTTCGTTAGATCCTCGGGTCAAGCCCGAGGATGACGAATCTAGAGGATGGATTGATGTTTAGGCTCCAGCCGCCGCATCAAACCCAGTCTCCAGATCGCGTTTGATGTCGGCGACGTCTTCGAGGCCGATTTGCAGGCGGATGACAGGGCCTTCCGTCGGGCCTTTGGCGATGGTGCGATCTCGGAGCGACACGAGAACGGCCAGCGATTCGTAGCCGCCCCAGGAAAAACCGAGACCGAAGATCGACAGCGCGTCGAGGAAGGCGTGCGATGTTTCCGTGAAGCGGTTTGCGTCTGACTTCAGCACGAAGGAAAAGACGCCGGTGGAACCTTTGAAATCTCGCTTCCACAGATCGTGGCTCGGGAAGCTGGGAAGGGCAGGGTGCAGGACCCGCAAAACATCATCTCGGCTTTCCAGCCACTGCGCGATTTCGAGCGCGCTCTTGCGGTGATGTTCCAGCCGCACACCCATGGTGCGCATGCCGCGCAACACCTGATAGGCATCATCGGAGGTTACGCAGAGGCCGATATCACGGTTGGCTTCATTCAGTTTCTTCCAGTGCTTTTCATTGGCGGAAACGAAGCCCATCAAAATATCGGAATGGCCTGCCGGATATTTCGTCGCGGCGTGAATGGAGACATCGACGCCGTGATCCAGCGGCTTGAAGTAGAGCGGCGTGGACCATGTGTTGTCCATGGTGACGACGCAGTCATATTTGTGGGCGATGGACGACATCAGCGCCACATCCTGCATCTCGAAGGTGTTGGAGCCGGGAGCTTCCAGATGCAACAGACGGGTGTTGGGGCGAATGAGGGATTCGATGCCAGCGCCGATGGCTGGGTCGTAATACTCAACCTCGATGCCATATTGTTTCAGCATTCTGTTGCAGAACCGGCGGGTCGGGAAATAGACCGAATCAACGATCAGCGCGTGGTCACCTGCCGACAAGTAGGCAAGAAACGGCACCGTCACGGCGGCAAGGCCGGACGGCAGAAGAATGGTACCTGCCGACCCCTCCAGGGCATTGATCATGTCGCACAGCGCATCGGTCGTGGGCGTGCCGTGTGTTCCGTAGGTGTATTTCTGGTCTTCTGAAACAAGCGTTTGCGCGTCCGGGAAAAGCACGGTCGATCCACGCGCAATGGGTGGATTGACGAAGCCGTGATAGGCGGTCGGGTCATTGCCGAGATGGGCCAGGCGCGTGTTGTCACCGGCGGCGTTGAGGAACCCGTCTTTGGATGTCATGCTGAAATGTCTCTCACTGATCGATGGATGGAAAATGGTCCTGAAAGCCTGTTGCGGTCAAGACTTCGTTATCCGCAACGTGTTGGGCTGGTGAATCGCCCAGGATTTCACAAGGATGTCGCATCGCTTCCTGCAAATGACAACGCGTGAGGTGTTTCGATACCCGAATGGGTTACCCATACGCGCAAATTCAGTCTATCTGCCTGACAGCCTGAGCAGTTTTTAATCTCTTTTAGCGTATTTATTAGACAATTGCCCATAAAAAGGACGTTTTTTGAAAAATTCCGTTTTTTGGACACAATTCTTGAGGGCAAGACTTGACCGTGACGGCAATTGCGATTGTGATAGATGAGCGCACCGGGAGGTGAGGCGGGGAGCTGCTCGTATACGACAAGATATACGGCTTTCTTCTGATGACGAATAAGAAACAAAGGTTGGGAAAAAATGAAAAAGGCAATTCTGTCGGCCGCCATTGGCGCAGCAATTCTCGGAGCTGCATCGGCTGCATCTGCCGCCACGCTCGCTGACGTGAAGTCCAAGGGTTTTGTAACCTGCGGTGTAAGCTCTGGTATTCCAGGCTTCTCGAACCCGGACGACAAGGGTGAATGGTCGGGCATCGACGTTGACTATTGCCGCGCTATCGCGTCCGCCGTTTTCGGTGATGCAAAGAAGGCAAAGTTCGTCCCACTCACATCCAAGGACCGTTTCCCTGCGCTTCAGTCTGGCGAAGTCGACGTCCTCACACGTAACACCACATGGACAGTCAGCCGCGACACATCGCTCGGCTTCAACTTCCGCACCGTCAACTACTATGACGGTCAGGGCTTCGTCGTGAAGAAGGCGCTCAACGTCAAGTCGGCTCTGGAGCTTTCGGGCGCTGCCGTCTGCGTTCAGCAGGGCACGACCACCGAGCTTAACCTCGCCGACTACTTCAAGACCAACAACCTTCAGTACAACCCTGTTGTGTTCGAAAAGGAATCCGACGCGACTTCCGCTTACGATAGCGGCCGTTGCGACGTTTACACCACCGACCAGTCCGGCCTTTATGCCATCCGTTTGAAGATGAAGACACCGGACGAAAATATCGTTCTGCCTGAAATCATCTCCAAGGAGCCGCTTGGACCTGCCGTTCGCCAGGGCGACGACCAGTGGTTCGACGTTGTCAGCTGGGCTCACTACGCCATGATCAACGCCGAAGAGCTCGGTATCACTTCGAAGAACGTCGATGAGCAGAAGTCTGCTGCAAACCCTGACATCAAGCGTCTTCTCGGCACCGAAGAAGGCACGAAGATCGGCACAGACCTCGGTCTGACCAATGAATGGGCTTACAACATCATCAAGAACGTCGGTAACTACGGCGAAGTCTTCGATCGCAACGTTGGCGCTGGTTCGCCGCTCAAGATCGAGCGCGGCCTGAACGCATTGTGGAACAAGGGCGGCCTTCAGTACGCTCCTCCAGTTCGCTAATAGCCGTTAAAAGACTGCTTTTGCGGGAGGCAGGGCCAAAGCTCTGCCTCCCGGAATTATAAATAAGCTCGCAAAGAGCATATAGAGGGAAAGGGTGCCGATGGCAGGCAACGCGCTCCAATCGCAACCGTCGAGCGCAAAAAGCGCGACGTCCATTATTTACGACCCGAAAGCGCGGTCGATTTTTTATCAAGTCGTTACAGTCCTTCTTTTGGTGCTGTTTGTTTGGATGATTGCATCCAACACCGTTCACAATCTCCAGCGCGCCAACATTTCGTCCGGCTTCGGCTTCCTTAATGGCAGAGCTGGCTTCGATATCGGCCAGTCGTTGATCGCCTATAGCAATGACAGCACCTTCGGTCGGGCATTGGTCGTTGGTATCCTGAACACGCTTCAGGTGGCGTTTCTCGGCATCATCACGGCGTCCATCGTTGGCTTCATCGTCGGTATCGCGCGACTGTCCAACAATTGGCTGGTTTCCAAGCTGGCTCAGGCCTATGTCGAAATCTTCCGCAATATCCCGCCGCTGCTGGTTATTTTCTTCTGGTACAAGGGCGTCATCACCATTTTGCCGCAGGCGCGTGACTCGCTTCAGCTGCCTCTCGGAACGGTTCTCAACAATCGTGGCTTCTTCTATCCGAAGCAGGTCTGGGGCGAAGGTTCCTGGCTCATTCCGGTGGCGTTCCTTGTCGGCATCGTCATCACCTATTTCGTCTACCGCTGGGCCAAGGCCCGCCAGATGAAGACGGGTCAACCGTTTCGCACCGGCATCGTCGGCACTGCGATCATCATCGGTCTGCCGGTTCTGGCGTTTTTTGCTATGGGCGCACCGCTGACCTTCGATTATCCCGTTGCCGGACGCTTCAACCTCAGCGGTGGATCGGTCATCGCGCCCGAGTTTCTGTCGCTCTATCTGTCGCTGTCCTTCTATACAGCGTCCTTCATCGCCGAAATCGTTCGTGGCGGTATCAAGGCCGTTGCGAAGGGGCAGACGGAAGCTGCAAGTGCGCTGGGTATGCGTGGCAACAACATCACGCGTCTCATCGTCGTGCCGCAGGCCATGCGCATCATCATCCCGCCGCTGACGAGCCAGTATCTCAACCTGACCAAGAACTCCTCGCTGGCGGTTGCCGTCGGCTTCTCGGATCTCGTGGCTGTTGGCGGTACCATCCTCAACCAGACAGGGCAGGCCGTCGAGGTCGTGGCCATCTGGCTCGTGGTCTACCTTTCATTGTCGCTGACAACCGCGCTGGTCATGAACTGGTTCAACGCGAAAATGGCGCTGGTGGAGAGATAAGCAATGACAACCAATCAAATCTCTTATGTTCGCGCCAATATGGTCCAACCGGAGCCCGCTCCTTCCAGCCAGGTGGGCATCACCCACTGGCTGCGCACCAAGCTGTTCGCTACACCGAAAGACATCGTCTTCACCGTGCTGGCAATCGCGTTCCTGGCCTACATCATCCCGCCGCTTGTGCAGTGGCTGTTCATCCACGCGACATGGACGGGTACGGACCGCACGGCCTGCCTGACCGTGGCACAGGGCGGCGCATTGCCGGACGGACAGTCCGGCGCATGCTGGGCTTTCGTCAATGCGAAGTTCGCGCAATTCATGTTCGGCCGCTATCCATCGTCCGAATACTGGCGTCCGCTTCTTGTACTGGCAGCCTTTACCGCGCTGCTGATCCCGTTGCTCCTTCCAAAGGCACCTTACAAGGGTCTGAACGTTCTTCTGCTGTTCATCGTCCTGCCTGTGGTGGCATTCTTCTTGCTGCTTGGCGGCCATTTCGGTCTGTCATATGTCGAAACGCCACTGTGGGGCGGATTGATGGTGACGCTGATCCTGTCGTTTTGCGGCATTACGATATCCTTGCCGTTCGGCATTCTGCTGGCGCTGGGCCGTCGCTCGAACATGCCGGTCATCAAGACGCTGTGCGTGACCTTCATCGAGGTCATCCGCGGCATTCCTCTGATCACCATCCTGTTCTTCGCCAGCATCATGCTGCCGCTGTTCCTGCCCGACGGCTGGACCTTCGACAAATTCCTGCGCGCATTGGTCGGTGTCGCGCTGTTTGCCTCGGCCTATATGGCGGAAGTCATTCGCGGCGGCTTGCAGGCCATTCCGAAGGGGCAATATGAAGGTGCGGATTCGCTGGGCCTGAACTACTGGCAGAAGACACGGCTGATCATTCTACCGCAGGCTCTCAAGCTGGTCATTCCTGGTATCGTCAACACCTTCATCGGCTTGTTCAAGGATACCTCGCTGGTCTATATCATCGGCATGTTCGATCTCCTCGGTATCGTCAATCTCAACCAGTCGGATGCGAACTGGTCGACACCCGTCACACCTATGACCGGTTATATCTTCGCCGGCTTCATATTCTGGATATTCTGCTTCGGCATGTCGCGTTATTCGCTGTTCATGGAACGGCACCTCGACACCGGACATAAGAAATAAGGGGAAAATCATGGCAGAAACCCAAGCACAAAAACTGGCCGTCTCCGCAACCGATGTTGCGATTGAAATCACCGGCATGAACAAGTGGTATGGTGACTTTCACGTGCTGCGTGACATCAACCTCAAGGTCATGAAGGGCGAGCGCATCGTTGTGGCCGGTCCTTCGGGATCGGGCAAGTCCACGATGATCCGCTGCATCAACCGTCTGGAAGAACACCAATCGGGCAGCATTCAGGTTGACGGTATCGAGCTCACCAACGACCTGAAGAAGATTGATGAAGTACGTCGCGAAGTTGGCATGGTGTTCCAGCACTTCAACCTCTTCCCGCATCTGACCATTCTGGAAAACTGCACGCTGGCGCCAATCTGGGTTCGCAAGACACCCAAGAAGGAAGCCGAAGAGATCGCGATGCATTATCTGAAGCGCGTCAAGATCCCTGAGCAGGCTCACAAATATCCGGGCCAGCTCTCCGGCGGTCAGCAGCAGCGTGTGGCAATTGCCCGCTCGCTGTGCATGAAGCCGAAGATCATGCTGTTTGATGAGCCGACCTCGGCGCTCGACCCTGAAATGGTCAAGGAAGTTCTCGATACGATGGTTGGTCTGGCCGAAGACGGCATGACCATGATCTGCGTCACCCACGAAATGGGATTCGCTCGCCAGGTCGCCAACCGCGTCATCTTCATGGACCAGGGCCAGATCGTAGAACAGAACTCGCCAGCCGAATTCTTCGACAACCCGCAGCATGAACGTACGAAGCTGTTCCTGAGCCAGATTTTGCATTGATGGATTTGTTGGGGCAGCGCCGCTGCTCTCTCATCCTGATCGACGTGATGGGATCCTCGGGTCAAGTCCGAGGATAACGGCTGAGAGTACAGATGATAGTATCAACACAAAACCCGCCGATCACTCGGCGGGTTTTGTTTTTTATCTGGACCTTTGAAAATCGCGGCTATCGCGACAGCAATGTCAGTGCGGTCATCTTGTCCAGCAGGGTGCGGGTAACGCCGCCAAACAGCATTTCCCACCAACGGGAGTGGCCATAGGCACCCATGACCAGCAGGTCGATGCTGTTGTCGGAAAGGCGCTTCTCGATTGCTTTTTCGGCAGACACCCCGTGGCCCTTTTCCTGCGAGGTCACGGTGACGTTGATGCCGTGCCTGGCGAGGGTGGACGCAATCTCTGATCCCGCCAGCGCGCCGGATTGCGTTTCGTCATCGGCAGCGCCAACGGAGAATATCTCGACACTTTCCGCGGCGATCAGGAAGGGTAGCGCATCGAATGTGGCGCGGGTGGCTTCACGTGAACCGTTCCATGCCACAAGCACCCGTTTGATCGGCTTTGGCTGGTCCAACACATGCGGCACGAGAAGAACGGGGCGGCCGCTTTCGTAGAGGAAATTGTCGATATCGGCGCTGCTATCGGACAATGGCGACGATGTGGTCTGGCGGGCGATGATGATGTCGGCGCTGCGGGCGCTTTGAATGGCGGTGTTGGAAGAATATCCGACCGACGATACGAAGCTGCGCCATTCATTTGAGATGTTTTCGGCAGCCATTTTTTCGTTGAAGATCAGACCGACGTCGGTCGTTTCCTGGTGGGCGACTTCCTGTACCGCCTGGACGGTTGCGGGATCTGGCATTTCCATCGGCGCGACAAGAGGTACGGTCGCAAAGGATTCCATGTGCAGGCCGATGACATGCGATGAAAACGTATTGGCCAATGAGGCCGTGAAATCTCCGAGCTTGCGCGCGTTTTCCGCAGTGTCCATGACTGCCAGTATGGTCTTGTAACCCATGATCAGACTCCTCATCGTGGTGAGCATTGCCCGGTGGGATCAGAGAGCAGTGCTTCTCTTTAAGTTTGCAGATGACGCCTTCTGGACCTCGAAACTGTGATTGCGATCAAGTGCGTCTGGTTAAACGACTGAGGCTCTCAAGCCTTCAAGCCGAACGGGCCGCTTTCTCGCGCGTGATCGTTTCTATCATGGCGGCAACGTCTTGAGCAGCTGCACTGAGTGCGCCAGCATCACGGGCGCGGACGACGATCTCGGTCGAGAAACGCTGGCCATCATATTTGGGATAGGAGCCGATGCTGGTTTCGGGATGGGCTTTTTGAACCTTGGTCAGCGGCGTGCCGATGTCACCCTCGCCAAATGGCGAACTCACCGCCTGCGACAGGATTTTGGAGCCGGTGCGCAAGGAGGGAATAACATTGTCCAGCATGGCCTGGAACACCTGCGGCACGCCTGCCATGACGTAGACGTTCTCCACGATGAAGCCAGGCGCGACCGAAACCGGATTAACAATGTGCGTTGCGCCACGCGGCATGCGCGCCATGCGCTTGCGCGCCTCGGTGAATTCCATCTCCCGAACGCGGTACATATCGCCCAGCAGGCGCATGGCCTCGGCATCATGCTCGCACGGCACGGCAAAGGCGGCTGAGACGGCGTCGGCGGTGATATCATCATGCGTGGGACCGATTCCGCCTGATGTGAAGACGTAGTCGTAGCGCCCGCGCAAGGCATTCAGCGCTTCGACGATTGCCGCTTCTTCATCCGCGACCATCCTGACTTCCTTGAGGTCGATCCCCGACATCGTCAGCACATCCGCGAGGTGGCCGATGTTCTTATCCTTGGTGCGCCCCGATAAAAGCTCGTCGCCGATGGCGAGCATGGCAGCGGAAACGATGGTGGAGGCGTGGGAGGATTCAGGCATTCGGGTCACTCACAAAGGGATATTCCATAACGTTAGCGCTCTGAGCGACGAATTCAATAAGGCGGCGAATGAAAACGTGTTTCTGCGTTCATGTCGTGTCGGCAAATCGACAAACAAAATGCGGCACAAAGGCCGCATTTTTGTCTCGTTACTTTTAAGTTAACGTTTTTCAAAATTGAAATAGATCGGATGTCAGATGATGGGATTGATCATCATCAGGCAAGTAACAATTACAAAACCAAGCATTGAGACTTCAAGCAGACTGTTGAGACCGTCGCGCATCGCTTTACCCTCCATCGTTCGTGGAAGAAGAACGTGCAAAACTTAACGAAGTTCCGTGACAGGCGCATGAATTGTAAAGATTTGCCAAGCGTTTCTCGCCTGGCAACTTTGCTTACATGACCACGAGTGCAAAAATCCAGTGCCCGACGATACTCAGGACGAGGCAGGCCAGAATAAGGATGAAAACGAACTTCTTCATTAAGTGTCATGCCTCGGCTTATTTGATCATCGCATCTTATCGGCACGAGGTCCGAATTTTAAAAGAAAAAACGCATCTGCGTCATTATGACTTGATGTCGAGCCCGGCCTCGATGGCGGCATCGATAAAGGCTTTCCGCGCATCTTCCGGCTTCTTTTTACCGGCATCGACTGCCGCAAAGATAAGAAGGGCACGATCCAGCATCTCGCCGTCCTCTTCCGGCCAGTCCTCGATCAGTGCCCAGGAGGCAGCCTGGGTCGAATCTATGGTCACATAGACGCCTGGCTCTTCCAGCGCGACGAGAACCGGTTTTGTCCAAAGCGTCTGCATGATGTTTCCCGCAAGTTTCAATACTGAAAACAGCGTTTAGAAGCTTATCGGGCGCTATTCAATCGGCAATTTCTCAGTCGTCACGACCCAGGAACGACCAGTCGCGCACGATCCGGCGATCGATGATCTTCAAAGAGCGATCGGGTTGGATTTGATAGGTCTCAATAACCCGGTCATCGAAGCGGCGGAAGTTATGCGTAAACGTGCTGCCGATGGGCGATTTGGTCAGCTTTGTACGGGGTTGCCCGTTATAGGTAATGCTGCCAGGGATAGGCTCGTAGCTTGAGGGTGATATCGTTGTCGTGCATCCGGCAAGACCGAGTGCCAGTCCTGCGCTGACTATGGCGGTGGTCAATTTCATGGCGCTCTCCCAAATATCGCTTTGATTGCATATCATTATGCAAAGTCCGTTGGACCGGTAAACTGCTGGGAAAGAACGATGTTCCGCAATGAATGCGACGGCATAAAACGAGTTTGCGGTGGAGGGAATGATCCACTTTAACAAACTGATGCAAATCTTTGATATCTTGGTGAGTTGTTTTGGAGGCCTCGCCCGGAATTGAACCGGGGTGCAAGGATTTGCAGTCCTCTGCGTCACCACTCCGCCACGAGGCCTCACGAGCCTGATTGCTCAAGCTATGGCGGGGATTTAGAACGAATCCATTTTCCGCGCAATAGGGTAGGTTTGAAAAAGCGGAAGAAGTTTCGTGGAAAAGCCGCATGCTCTTTTCTAGAGCGATGCGGCTTTTCAAATCGTGTCAGATGCGGCCGAGAAGGACCAAAACCAGCACGATAACGAGAACGAGGCCAAGGCCGCCCGAAAGACCATATCCGTAATTATGGTAGCCCCAGTTTGGCAGAGCGCCGATCAGGAACAGAATAAGCAGGATGACGAGAATTGTGCCGAGCATGCTGGCCTCCAGATGTTGTTGAGCGTTTCCAGTCCGTTATCAATGATTAGGCGGATAAAAAGTTCCCGCTTGAGGGGAGTTTTCGTGCCGTTGGGTGGTGAATTTGGTGGCGAAAGCCACAACTTGCCTTTTTCGCGTTCCGTGCGTGCGCTTGTGCTTGAAAGCGGCGGCGCAGGCAATTAAGACGGTAACCCACAGTGGTCTGAATTTCAGGCTGCGTCGAGCTTGTATTTGAGGCGAAAACGACATGATGGATTTCGAAACCGCACGCGGCAAGATGGTCGACAGCCAGTTGCGCACGACCGATGTGACCTCGCATTCTGTATTGAAGGCGTTTCTGGCAGTGCCGCGCGAGGAGTTCGTTCCTGCTGGCGTGAAGCAGATTGCCTATGCGGATGAGGATTTGCAGATCTGTCCGGCCAAGGACGGACTGGCTCCGCGTTACATCATGAAGGCTTCGCCACTGGCAAAATTGCTGCAACTGGCCGCCATCACCAAGGATGACGTCGTGCTGGAAATCGGCGGCGGCAGAGGCTATGTCTCCGCGCTTTTTTCGCAACTGGCTGGCTCCGTTGTTTCACTCGAGTCCGATGAAGAACTGAGCGCCAGCGCCACCGCGACGCTGTCAGCGCTTGGCTACGACAATGTTGCGACGGTCAGTGGTGAGCTTGCAAAGGGTCATGCTGCGGAAGCGCCTTACGACGTCATCTTCATCAATGGTTCGGTCGAGGAAGTGCCGTCTGCGCTGCTGGATCAACTGCATGATGGCGGACGTCTTATTGCCGTTGTCGGTTACGGCAACTCGGCCAAGGCGACGGTTTATCGTCGCGATGGCAAGGGTACGTCGTCCACCTCGTTTTTCAATGCCTCGGTCAAGCCGGTTCCAGGCTTTGGAAAGGCTCGCGAATTCGTTTTCTGATCATCGCAAACCGTTGGTAGAACGACCAGATGCCGGGCCTTTCGAGGTTCGGCATTTTTATTTTCTGCCTGCGAAACGCGAAATAAAGCTGTGTAACAAGCAGCTTACTGGGCCTGCGAGGATTCATTTCTGAGCCCCGGTGCCCTACAGTGAAGGTGATTCGGAGTGCGGGTATGCTCCGTTCCGTCTTGAACGTGGAAATCGGGGATAAAAATGGCTCAGCCCAACGTCGCGCGCGAACCATCCATGGAAGAAATTCTGGCGTCTATTCGCCGAATTATCGAAAGCAACGAACCTGCTTCCGGGGACGCGTTTTCGGCACCATTGCCTCCGGTCTATGACGAGGAGGAGGAAGCCACGTCGTCTTTCGCGGCTGAACTCGCCAGCCCGCCAGCTCACGTGCCACCCGCCGCGAACCAGGCTTATGGCGCGCGCCAGCAATATGAACCGCAGGCAGCACCGCGCGGTGACGTGGCAGCAGCAGATGCGGCTGAAAAGACGATGTCTCTGGCCGATGTTGCTGCGCGCGTGCGCGCTGCCGCAGATCGCAATGCAGCGCTTGGCCCGCAGGGCTTGGCAGCTCAGCGACTGGTGGAAACGC
This sequence comes from Agrobacterium rosae, assembly GCF_002915175.1. Classification (GTDB taxonomy): domain Bacteria; phylum Pseudomonadota; class Alphaproteobacteria; order Rhizobiales; family Rhizobiaceae; genus Agrobacterium; species Agrobacterium rosae. The sequence continues at coordinate 399,008 of NZ_NXEJ01000004.1, forward strand.
CGTCCGCGCCGCAGGCAACGTTTCAGCAGGAGCGCCCACAGCGCCCGAACGATCTGCGCCCGCTGTTGAATGTTGCGCCGCCGGCACCCGTTCGCCAGCCACAACAGGCACCAGCGCCCGTACAGCCTGTTGCCGAGTTGCAAACACGCCCATTGCCGGGCTGGGAAGGCCTTGAGCTTCGTGGTGCCGTGGAGCCGGAACAGTCGGGGCCTGCGCCTGCATCTGCACCTGTTGAGGCTCAGCCGGAAATCGTAGCGGAACAGCCAGCATTGGCAACGCAGGAAGCTCCTGCCCAGCAGGACAACAGCCTTTCGCTGAACCTGATTTCCGCCGCCGCTGGCGCGCAGATTGCCCAGTCTTTCGGTGAACTGGCCGAAATGTTCGATGGCGTCGAGCGTCCGACAGTCGAGCAGATGGCGCACGATATGCTGCGCCCGATGTTGCAGGACTGGTTGGAAGACAACTTGCCAACGCTGGTCGAGCGATTGGTGCGGGAAGAGATCGAACGCGTGGCACGCGGCCCGCGTCGTTAAAAAGTCGAGATATTGGAATATTAGCCGCCTCTATAGCAGGGGCGGCTTTTTTGTTTGCTAAGCTTGGTTGGTGAAATATCCTGAAGCTGTTGACTCTCGACCACCCATCCTTATTAAAAATCTACACAGAACTCTAGAATTCAGGCCAGTAAATGCTCGAAAAGACCTACGATTCCGCATCCGTAGAACCCAAAATTGCCAAGGCCTGGGATGAGGCCAACGCGTTTCGCGCCGGTGCGAACGCAAAGCCGGGCGCGGAAACGTTCACAATCGTGATACCGCCGCCGAACGTCACCGGCTCTCTGCACATGGGCCACGCGCTCAACAACACGCTTCAGGACATCATGGTCCGTTTTGAGCGCATGCGCGGCAAGGACGTATTGTGGCAGCCAGGCATGGACCATGCGGGCATCGCCACGCAGATGGTGGTCGAGCGCAAGCTGATGGAAAACCAGCTTCCAGGCCGCCGCGAGATGGGCCGTGAGGCGTTCATCGAGAAGGTCTGGCAGTGGAAGGAAGAATCCGGCGGGTTGATTTTCAACCAGCTGAAGCGTCTGGGCGCATCCTGCGACTGGTCGCGTGAACGCTTCACCATGGACGAGGGCTTGTCCGAGGCCGTTCTGGAAGTCTTCGTCTCGCTGTACAAGGAAGGTCTGATCTACAAGGACATGCGCCTTGTGAACTGGGACCCGAAGCTGCTGACCGCGATTTCCGATATGGAAGTCGAGCAGTTGGAAGTGAAGGGCAATCTCTGGCACTTCCGCTATCCGCTCGAAAAGGGCGTGACCTATCAATATCCATGCGAGTGGGATGACCGCGGGCAACCACTTGAATACGAGACGCGCGATTATATCGTCGTTGCCACGACACGTCCGGAAACCATGCTGGGTGACACGGGCATTGCCGTGAACCCGGACGATGGGCGCTATAAGGCGCTGATCGGCAAGCATGTCATTCTGCCGATCGTCGGTCGTAGGATTCCGATCGTCGCCGACGATTACGCCGATCCGAAAGCCGGAACCGGTGCCGTCAAGATCACGCCTGCGCATGATTTCAACGACTTTGAGGTCGGCAAGCGTGCGGGGCTGCGCGCCATCAATATTCTCAATATCGATGCGACCATTACTATCAAGGAAAACGAGGACTTCCTCGAGGGTCTCGATCACCCATCTGCATTGCACGGTGCGTGGGATCGCCTCGAAGGCCAGGACCGTTTCACGGCGCGCAAGATCATCGTAGAGATTTTCGAAGAGGCTGGACTTCTCGACAAGATCGAGCCGCACAAGCACATGGTGCCGCATGGCGACCGTGGCGGCGTGCCGATCGAGCCGCGCATGACAGAGCAATGGTGGGTGGATAACAAGACGCTGGCCAAGCCCGCCATCGAATCTGTGCGCGAGGGCCGCACCAACTTCGTGCCGAAGAATTGGGAAAACACCTACTTCCAGTGGATGGAGAATATCCAGCCCTGGTGCATTTCGCGTCAGCTCTGGTGGGGTCACCAGATTCCGGCATGGTACGGCCCGGATGGTCAGGTCTTTGTTGAGAAGACCGAGGAAGAAGCGCTTCAGGCCGCTATCCAGCACTATATCGCCCATGAAGGTCCGTGGAAGGCCTGGGTCGAGGAGAAGCTTGAGAACTTCAAGCCGGGTGAGATCCTGACGCGTGACGAAGACGTGTTGGACACGTGGTTCTCGTCTGCGCTGTGGCCGTTCTCCACGCTGGGCTGGCCGGAAAAGACGCCGGAGCTGGCGCGCTATTATCCGACCAATGTTCTGGTGACGGGTTTCGACATCATTCCGTTCTGGGTCGTGCGCATGATGCAGATGGGCCTGCATTTCATGAAGGACGATGCCGGCAATCCTGTCGAGCCATTCCACACGATCTACATCCATGCGCTGGTTCGCGACAAGAACGGCCAGAAGATGTCGAAGTCCAAGGGCAACGTCATCGATCCGCTTGACCTGATCGACGAGTATGGTGCGGATGCGCTGCGCTTTACGCTGGCCATTATGGCGGCGCAGGGGCGTGACGTGAAGCTCGATCCGGCCCGCATTGCCGGTTATCGCAATTTCGGCACCAAGCTGTGGAATGCGACACGCTTTGCCGAAATGAACGGCGTGAAGCGTGATCCGCACTTCCTGCCGGAAGCGACGACACAGACTATCAACCGCTGGATTTTGACCGAACTTGCCGATGCGGCAAAAGAGGTGACGACGGCAATCGAGAATTATCGTTTCAATGATGCGGCGAGTGCGCTTTACCGCTTCGTCTGGAACCAGTTCTGCGATTGGTATCTGGAATTGCTGAAGCCTGTTTTCAGCGGCGATGACGAGGTTGCCAAGACCGAAGCGCAGGCTTGCGCTGCCTTCGTTCTGGAAGAAATCTATAAGCTGCTGCATCCGTTCATGCCGTTCATGACGGAAGAATTGTGGGAGCATACGGCGGGCGAGGGCGAAGCGCGTCAGGGCCTGCTGTGCCACACGGATTGGCCTGTTCCGACGTTCCGGGATGATGCAGCGGCGGCTGAAATCAACTGGTTGGTTGATCTCGTGTCCGGCATTCGTTCGACCCGGGCGGAAATGAACGTTCCGCCGGGCGCGACGGCACCGCTGGTGATCGTTGGTGCGAACCCAACGACGGAATCGCGGCTTGATCGTCACTCCGCAGCGATCCGCCGTCTGGCGCGTGCAGATGAGATTCTCGCCGCGGATGTCGCGCCGAAGGGCTCTGCGCAGGTCGTGCTGGGCGAGGCGACGGTTTGCGTGCCACTGGGCAACCTGATCGACGTCGGTGCCGAACGGGCGCGTCTCGACAAGGCCATCGGCAAGGCGGATGCGGAAATGGAGCGCATCGACAAGAAGCTGTCGAACGAGAAGTTCGTAGCCAATGCCGATCCCGCCGTCGTCGCTGCCGACCGTGAGCGCAAGGCCGAGCTGGAAGTGGAAATCAAGAGTCTGCGGACGGCACTTCAGCGCGTCAACGAAGCTGGCTGATTAAAAGACGGCAATACAGAGATTGGCAAAGGGCGCTTTTCCCACAGAAGAGCGCCCTTTTCACGTTGAACGTGTAAACGAGAAACGCCGGTATCCCGGTGCCGAAGATTCGGGGGCTGCAGATTTGTCGCGCTATCTGCCCGCGTTTGCCCCAACCGCGCCCAAGGCGGCGAGATCGTGGCATTTCCATGTGAAAATTGTGGATGTGGTGCTCAGGCCACACTTTGCCCGCTTGCTGGCATATCATTCCATCTTTAAGGGTATTAATCACAATTCATTAGAATAATGACCCAACATGTTCCCGTCGGGCAGGGCTGATCAGCATTTTACGTAAGTTATTTTTGCACTGCAAAAAGGATCGATACCAGTGCGGCAGATTGTCTTTTTTTTCAAAGCACTGCACCTTCGGCACACGATATTGCCTTGATTGGGGAGAGAGATGGCAACACAAAATCATTTTATAAGCGGCGCTTTGGGCCTTGCTATCGGTATCACGTCGATCACGCCTGCTTTTGCGGGTGGTCTTGAACGCGGCGGATACAATATTGACCTGCTTTTTGACAGTTCACGATTTGCGGCTGAATCGACGGCGACGTTTGTTGCGCCTCAGCGTAAGTTGAAGAATGTTACCGGAGCATTTCCTGGTTCGACGACTGCTGACGATACAGAGAATTATTGGGTTCCCAGAATAGGGCTTAAAGCGGGCTTTGGTGATGCAATTGATTGTATGGCTGATTATTCGCAGCCTTGGGGAGCTCACACCAAGCCAGGCAACACTTGGGCCGGGCGTGGTGAAAATATCGAAACCAAAGTTGACAGCGATAACTATGCTCTGACTTGCTCTTATAAGTTTGATGTAGGCAAAGGCCAGTTGAGATTTATTGGTGGTGGCTTTTATCAGGAGCTCTCTGGCTTCAAAGAGCGTCAGGTAACTCCAGCTGGCGGCGGCGGCACAGGCGTTGGTAGGCTGGACCTCGAAGGTGACGGATGGGGATGGCGTGCTGGTGTAGCTTACGAAATTCCAGAATATGCGCTTCGTGCAAGCTTGGTCTATAACAGTGCTGTTAAGCTGGATGACATCACTGGAACGCTCAATCTGTCGCAAGTCGCGGCGCTGGGTGGACCGGTCGTGGGCGTTCATGGCTCGCAAGATATGCCGGATTCTCTGGAATTAAAGTTTCAAACCGGGATCGCGCCGGGTTGGTTGGCACTAGGTTCGGTAAAATGGACTGACTGGAGTCAGTTCACGACGATACCGTTCTATTGCAATAACGCTGTATTGGGACTTTGCAGTGCAGGTGGACGAGGCACTTCACTTGATCTCGGCTATCGTGACGGATGGACCGTATCTGGTGGCGTCGGTCACAAGTTCAACGATCAGTGGAGTGGTGCCGTAACAGTGACTTGGGACCGAGGCACGTCTGAGGGCTTTGGGACGCAGACCGATACATGGACGCTGGGCGCTGGTGTGCAACATGCCCTGACCGAAAACGTTGAATTACGCGTCGCCGGTGCGATCGGTTTGTTGACGAGTGGCAGCTCACGTCCAATTACCAGTGGTGGCGTCGTTTTAGGAAATGGCGTTTCATATGATTTTGGCAATGATATTGTCGCTGCTGTTTCAACTTCTCTAAAAGTAAAGTTTTAACCTTCATTCACTCCAAATCTAACCCGGCCTCACAAGGCCGGGTTTTTTGTTGTCTGCCTAAAAAAATGTGACGATTTGGCAACAAATTTCTGCAACCTTCACGTAGCGTAAGAATGCGGACTTATTTGTCCATTTCCCGCCACAAACAAGTTGCTTGTCTGTCTTCAAGAACGCGGGGCGTGGAAGAATATACGGGCGTCTAAAGTGGTTCTGCGGAAGTGGTTAACGTGAAAACGGATGTGGATTCAGTGTCTAAGCAAGTAAAATCGGGAATAGATGTTCCTGTCTTGCTGGATGCCATCCTGACGGCCTTGAAACGCCGTTATGTTGCCGGAAACGGCGCTTATATCTGTTTTCATGCAGAGACTGATTTAACGCCGCAGATGATCGCTGGCAGCACAGTCAAAAGTGCGGCTGGAAAGACGCAGTGTGGTTTAAAATCGCAGCCGCGTTTGAATTGGCTTTGCAGTATTGCGTGAGTATTCGCTATACGCCGGGAAGAGTGAGAGAAGTCGGTTTAAATGCTGAAATGTGACACCAATGTTTTGAGGCCACTGTGGGCCGGACTATTGCTTGCAGCGCTGGCAATGCCTGCTGCAGCTTTCGATATCAATTCTGGCGTCACCAAGGAATCCGGTCCGTTCGACCTCTTCAAATTCGGCTTCAAATCCTACAAGAGCGGCAAGAAAGACGATGCGGTCGAAGCGTATCGTTATGCCGCTGAAAAGGGCCACACCGGCTCACGCTGGGCGCTCGCCAACATGTATGCCTATGGCGACGGTGTTGCGAAAAACGACTTCGAAGCTTTCAAGATCTACAGCGAAATTGCCAGCCAGGGCGTCGAGCCGGGCTCGGAAGACACGGGCTTTTTCGTCAATGCCCTGCTGTCTCTGGCAGATTATTACCGCCATGGAATTCCGGGCAGCCCGGTCAAGACCGATCTCTCCCAGGCCCGCCAGCTCTACTTTCAGGTTGCCTCCACCTTCGGTGTTGCCGAGGCACAGTTTGAACTTGCCCAGATGATTTTGGCAGGCGAGGGCGGTCGTTCCGATGCTCAGCAGGCCAAGAAATGGCTGAACCAGGCCCGCAAGCACGGCCATGCTGGTGCCATGTCCATTTTCGGCAATCTGCTGTTTCAGGAAGGCCAGACTGTACGCGGCCTCGCTTTCATGACGGCTGCGCTGGACAAGTGTTCTGCCGTCAACTGCAAGTGGATACAGAACATGCAGGAACAGGCCTTCTCGGTGGCTGCTGAGGACGACAGACGTGTTGCGATATCGCTGGCGCAGAATATTTCTGCGGGTGACGCGGACTGATTGCAATCGGCATGAGCCGATGACTGGGCGGTTCGTTCATTTGAGTCGTCATCCTCGGGCTTGACCCGAGGATCTAACGAACCCCAAGATCAAACGTGGTTAGATGCTCGGGACAAGCCCGAGCATGACGAGGATAGAGTGATTAGCTTAATCGCTATCTGATCTTCAAGACGCTTGCTGAAAATCGAAATATCCGCAAACCGGAACGTGGTCGGACGGCTTTTCCCAGGCGCGGACGTGCTTTTCGATGGAGACCGATTGCAGCCTGTCTGAGGCTTCTGATGACAGCATCAGGTGATCGATGCGGATGCCATTGTTTTTCGGCCAGGCACCGGCCTGATAATCCCAGAACGTATACAGTCCTGCCTCATCCGTCGTCGCGCGGCTTGCGTCTGTCAGGCCGAGGTTTTCCAGCCTGCGGAAGGCTGCGCGTGTCTTAGGCAGGAACAGTGCGTCGCCCTCCCATGCTCTTGGGTCGTAGCAATCGAAGGGTTCGGGAATGACGTTGTAATCGCCTGCCAGGATGAGGGGCTCTTCGAGAAGGAGGCGGTCCTGCGCAAAGCGGTGCAGGCGCTCCATCCATGCCAGCTTGTAGGGATATTTGACCGGGTCATCCGGCGGGTTGCCATTGGGCAGATAAAGCGAGCAGACGCGGATGACGCCGCCGGCAACGGAGAAAACGCCTTCGATGAAACGCGCCTGTTCGTCAGCGTCGTCTCCCGGCAAGCCGCGATTGACTTCGTCCGGTCTCATCTTGGACAGAAGTGCGACGCCGTTGAAGCCCTTTTGACCGTGGGTTTCGACATTGTAGCCGAGCGCCTCGATCTCATGACGGGGAAAGTTTTCATCGACGGATTTGATTTCCTGAAGGCAGGCGATATCAGGGTTCGAATCCTTCAGCCACTGGCAGAGGTTTTCGATACGCGCCTTGACGCCGTTGATGTTCCAGGTCGCAATCTTCATCGGACATTCCATTGTTTGATGGAGTCCGTTTTAAACCAAGTGCTGGCGAATGCCACCCGTTTTCATTGTTTCAACAGGCGTAATAAGGGCCGGGATCAGATCGAGAAGCTGGTGCCGCAGCCACAGCTTGCGACCGCGTTGGGGTTCTTGATCTGGAACGACTGGCCGAGCAGGTTATCGACGAAGTCGATTTCCGAACCTTCCATATAGACGACGGACATGCTGTCGATCAGCACTTTGGCGTTGTCGCGGGAAATAACGATGTCGTCAGCGGTCGCGTCGCTGTCGAGATCGAACTTGTAGGAAAAGCCGGAGCAGCCGCCGCCCTCTACGGACACGCGCAGTGCCTGTTTGCCATCTTCGGCGGCGACGATCTGGGCGATTCGTTTTGCGGCGGATTCGGAAAGCGTGATGTCGGTGGTCATTTGTTTTCTCCTGCCGGGTTCAAGAACCGGAGAGCAAAGTTTTGTGTGAAGTCCATTATAAACCAGTCAAATTAACGGTCTATAGCGTTGTCGTGTCGCGATGACGCTTTGCGGCAACCTTCAGGATAGGTATGAAGGGTAGATGAAAAGGTCAATGGCCGCACAGCAGGATAAGTCATGATAATCGATCAACGTGCACTGGGTTTCGGAAGCGGAGAGAGGGCGATCTATGCCACCGATCCCTGGACGACGCGTGGCCGATTGTTTCCTGAAGCTTCCAGCCTGACCCGTTCCGATTTTCAACGTGACCGTGACCGCATCGTCCACACCACCGCATTTCGCCGCCTGAAGCACAAGACGCAGGTGTTCATCAGCCCTGACGGCGACCATTATCGCACCCGGCTGACACACACGGTGGAGGTTGCGCAGATCGCCCGGGCCTTGGCGCGCGCGTTGAAGCTGGACGAGGATCTGGCAGAAGGCGTGGCGCTGGTTCACGATTTCGGCCACACACCATTCGGGCATACCGGCGAGGATGCGCTGGACGCGATGCTGAAGCCCTATGGCGGCTTCGACCACAACGCCCAATCCTTGCGGATCGTGACCAAGCTGGAGCGTCGCTACGCCGAATATGACGGCATTAACCTGACATGGGAAACGCTGGAGGGGTTGGTCAAGCACAATGGCCCGCTGATCGGCGAAAACGCCAAGGGCGGTCATGGTCCCGTTGCGCTGCCGATTCTCGAATATTGCGAGTTGCAGGACCTGGAAATCGGCACATTTGCCAGCCTCGAAGCGCAGGTGGCGGCTATTGCCGATGATATCGCTTACAACACCCACGATATCGATGATGGTCTACGCGCCGGATATCTGACCTTCGACATGCTGGAGGAGGTGCCGTTTCTGAGCAGTCTGATGGCGGAAGTACGGGCAAAATATCCCAATCTCGAAGACGACCGTTTCGCCCATGAAATCATGCGTCGGCAGATTACCCGCATGGTGGAGGATGTCATTGGCGTTGCGCAGCAGAACCTGAGCAAGCTTAAGCCGAAATCTGCGGCGGATATTCGCGGGGCTGATTATACTGTCGCAACGTTCTCGTCCGACATGGCGGAAACGGACAAGCAGATCAAGAAACTGTTGTTTGCCCACATCTATCGCCACGCCGATATCATGCGCATCAGGGCAGGGGCGACGCAGATCGTCACGGATCTTTTCCACCGCTACATGGAAACGCCCGCCGAAATGCAAAGTCACTACTGGGTGGACAGCATTCCGGGCATGAGCGTGGCGGCAAAAGCCCGGCATGTCGGGGATTATCTGGCCGGTATGACGGACAGTTATGCACTGAAAGCCCACCAGCGGCTGTTTGACCAGACACCCGATTTACGGTAGGCAGCGGCAACCGCGAACCCGATTTCCGGATTGCCGGGACCAAAATGACAGCCTTTCGCGCAGGTATATTGATGATGAACCTTTTTGCCGATTTCGATACCAGAATCAAAAACGCGCTTGAGACGATCGATCTCGTCAAAGCCCATCGCGATACTGTCGATTTCGGCCGCATCACTGTGGAATCGCCGCGCGATCCAAGCCACGGAGATGTCGCGACCAATGCGGCCATGGTGCTGGCAAAGCCGCTGGGCACCAATCCGCGTGCGTTGGCCGAACTCATCGTTCCGGCGCTGGAGCAGGACGAGGACGTGGACAGCGTCAACGTCGCTGGCCCTGGCTTCATCAACATCCGTGTTTCCGTCGCTTACTGGCAGCGCCTGCTGGCCAACATGATCGCCCAAGGGGCGGATTATGGCCGCTCGACCGTGGGCACGGGCAAGAAGATCAACGTCGAATATGTCTCCGCAAACCCGACCGGACCGATGCATGTCGGCCATTGCCGGGGTGCTGTGGTGGGCGATACGCTGGCCAACGTGCTGGCCTTTGCCGGCTACGGCGTGACCAAGGAATATTACATCAACGATGCGGGTTCGCAGATCGATGTCCTGGCGCGGTCCGTGTTCCTGCGTTACCGCGAAGCGCTGGGCGAAGATGTCGGTGCCATTCCGCCGGGTCTGTACCCGGGTGACTATCTGGTGCCGCTTGGCCAGACGCTGGCCGATGAATTCGGTGAAAAGCTGCGGGCGATGCCGGAAGAGCAGTGGCTGCCTATTGTCAAGGACAAGGCCATCGACGCGATGATGGTGATGATCCGCGAAGATCTGGCGGCGCTGAACGTCAAGCATGACGTGTTCTATTCGGAACGCACCCTGCATGCCGGTAATGGTGGTCCGATCCAGTCTGCCATCAACGACCTGACCTTCAAGGGCCACGTCTACAAGGGTACCCTGCCGCCGCCGAAGGGCGAGTTGCCTGACGATTGGGAAGATCGCGAACAGACGCTGTTCCGCTCCACCGAAGTCGGTGACGACATGGACCGGGCGCTGATCAAGTCCGACGGCTCCTACACTTACTTCGCTGCCGATGTTGCCTACTTCAAGGACAAGTATGATCGCGGCTTCGGCGAGATGATCTACGTGCTGGGTGCTGACCACGGCGGTTACGTCAAACGTCTCGAGGCGGTTGCGCGGGCTGTGTCCGAAGGAAAGTCCAAACTGACGGTTCTCTTGTGCCAGCTCGTCAAACTTTTCCGTGATGGCGAGCCGGTCAAAATGTCGAAACGCTCCGGCGATTTCGTCACATTGCGGGACGTTGTGGATGAAGTCGGGCGCGACCCGGTGCGATTCATGATGCTCTATCGGAAGAATTCCGAGCCTCTGGACTTCGATTTTGCCAAAGTAACGGAGCAATCGAAAGACAATCCGGTATTTTATGTGCAATATGCGCATGCTCGTTGCAAATCGGTTTTCCGGCAGGCAAACGAGGCATTTTCTGACCTGAATGTGTCAAAGGAAGAGCTGGTATCCGGCGCGTCTTTGATAAATGATGTCAATGAGTTGCAGCTGATTGCTAAACTGGCTGAGTACCCGCGTCTGATCGAATCAACCGCGCTCAATCATGAGCCTCATCGCCTTGCATTTTACCTGTATGATCTGGCCAGTTCCTTCCATGGACATTGGAATAAAGGTAAAGATCAGCCAGAATTACGTTTTGTTAACGATAAAAACCGAGAATTAAGCGTTGCCAGGTTAGGGCTGGTGAATGCTGTCGCAAACGTACTCAAGTCTGGATTGACGCTTTTAGGAGCGGACGCACCTGACGAAATGCGATAACATCTCACCATTATTTGCTCACAATACGCTGGCAAGTGCTGTGATGCGTAGATGGTGGAACACGTAATGGTCGAAAAAAATGTCGCGTATAACCGGGACGACCGGACAGAAGAATTCGCTGACAACGATCCTTTGGCACAATTGGCACGGCTGGTTGGCCAAGAGGATCGTCCTTCCCATGTCGCTTCCCCGGCTGCGCAGCACCCGGCGGAGCGCAGGGAACCCGAATTCAACCTCGAAGATGAATTGCTTCGCGAGTTCGCGATCTACGACGCCCCCCGCTATGAGCCGGTAGCGCTGGATGCGGCGAACGATGTTCGCTCTCCCGTTCCGGCTAACGAATTCATGCAGCGTGTCGAATCGGTTTTTGCCCGCAAGGAGCCGGAACTTGCTCCAGTGGAGCAATATGCCCCTGCTGAGACGGAAGAGTATCTGGTTGCCGAACACGCGTCGGATGCCGCCGCAATGTCGAACTTGCGCGATGATTTCAGGGATGACCCGGATTCGGTTGCCGCTCTTTTCGACGTCGCACATCGTCAGTCGCATCAGGGGCCAGTTGTCGATCAGGCTCCGGCCTATGTCGAGCCCATCAGCCACGCTGTGGTTGAACAGTATGTCGAGCAATACGAAGAGCCCGCGTCCGAGCCGGTTGCATACCAGCCTGTGAGCGGAGAGCCTGTGCAGCACCATCCTGCGCCACAGGCGGCCCAGGAGCCGAATTGGGAGCTTATGGCAGAGACATCCGGCGAGGTGGCGATCGATCTTGCCAGCGAGCTGGAAATGTCTGTGGCTGAAGAGGTGGCCCCGCCGGTACCGTCGCCGCCGCCCATCGCGCGCCGCTCTTCTCTGGATTACTCCAGTTTGCGTCTCCCGCTCGCCAATTTCGGTGCGCCTCGCGCCACCCCGGTTGTGCCGCAGCCGGTGGAGCCCGTTATCGCGCAGGCACCTGTCGCAGAGCTGTTCACGCAGCCATTGGTGGCACCTGCCAACCATGTCGAGCCAGCGCTTCCAGTCGGACAGAAGATGTCTGCGATGGATGAGTTGATCTACGACGTTGCGAAATATGAAATCAGCAACAGGGACGTCAGCGCTGCCACACCGGTGGCGCGGATGGAGCCCGTTGTTTCCGCTGCACCCGCCGTTACGGTTGCGGCAATTGTGCCGCCTGTTGCGGCCCGCGTAGAACCAGCGTTTCAACAGCCCGTTGCCAAGGCCGAACCGGATTTTGGCGACTTCGATACGTTCAAGGACGACGACTTCGAACTTGCTCTCGATGATATCGATTTCGATCTCGATTTGTCGGAAATCGCCAATATCGATGTGCCGGTCGCTCCCGTTGCAGTGGCACCAGCCGCTCCGGCACCCGTGCAGCCAAAGCCTGTCGTCACACCGACGCTCGCTCCCGTAGCCGCTGTCGTTCCGCGCCCTCAGCCAGTCGTTGCGCCTCCAGTTGTTCGTCAGGAAGCGCCGCGCCCTGTGGCACCGGTGGTTGTTGCGCCGCCAGCCACGCTGGAGAGCCTGCCATTCGATCCATCGCAGATTGGTGAGACGGAAGATCAGCCGGAAACCATTACCGAGATGGAAGTGCCGGAACTGCCCGTTGGCGTGTTCGAGCCGAAACCAGCGCCGCGCCGTCAGGAAGAAGATCTCGATCTCGATACCGAACTGGCATCGCTGTTTACGCCTGCCATGACGGGTGGACTTGATCGCAACAAAAATGCTGCCGCCGCACGTCAGCCTCAGCCTTCGCAGGAAGAGGTCGATGAGTTCGAGCGTGCGCTCGAGCAGGATTTCCGCCGCAGCATGCAGGAAGCTGCCGAGACACGGCCATCGGGCGACAGAGCTGCGACGACAGATATCTCGCAAGCTGTGCGTTACAGCGACGAAGAACGGGGTGGCGCGCGTCGCTGGCTTGTTCCCATGGCTGCCGTTCTCGGCGTCGTGCTTGTGGGTGGTGGCACCTACGCGCTGATGTTCGGAGGCTCTTCCAGCCAGGGCTCGAACGGCGCACCAGTTATCATTGCCGCAGATAGCGAACCGACGAAGGTCGTGCCGGACAATCCGGGTGGTCGCGTTGTGCCCAACCAGGACAAGGCCGTCTATGACCGCGTTGCCGGTGGCGCACCTGCCGATCCGAAGCAGCCTTCGCTGATTTCCAGCAGCGAGCAGCCTGTCGATGTCGTTCAGCGCACATTGATCCCTGAGCAGTTGCCGCTGGAAGGCGAAAACGACGAGATGGACGCGACGTCTTCGACGCCGGTTGGTGAAACGGAAGACCCACGTCTGTTGTCGGCGCAAGAGAAAGCGCAGTCTGCGGAAAATCAGGCTGGATCGCCGGTCAATGTGTCGCCACGCAAGGTGCGCACCATGATCGTCAAGCCTGATGGCACGCTGGTGGCGCAGGAGGTTCCTGCCCCTGCCGCATCTGCACCGCAGGCTGACAAGGTCGATGAGCTTGCCGCCCCACAGGCCGCTGGCCGCACGGAAGGTGCGCCTGCCGTCATCGCTGCTTCGCGTGTGCCTGTTGCTCCTGAGCAGCCTGCCCAGACGCCAGCACCTGCCGCGGCAGCAGCAAGACCTGCCCAGACGGCGGCACCGCTGCCTGCATCTCGCCCGGCCGCACAGCCAGCGAATGTCGTTGCGACTGTCACCAACCAGGGCAATGTTCGCCCGGCACCGGCTTCGCAGCCTGCACAGGAAACCGCTGCTGCTCCGACTGCCGCGACAAACGCCTCTTCCACGGGCGGCTATTACGTGCAGGTTGCTTCGCTCCCAAGCCAGGCCGAAGCGCAGAAGTCTTACCAGAACCTGTCGGCCAAGTTCGGCTCCGTCATCGGTGGTCGTGGCGTGGACATCAAGGCCGCTGAAATCGCAGGCAAGGGTACGTTCTACCGCGTTCGCATTCCAGCAGGCGACAAGAACGAAGCCGCAGCACTTTGCGAGCGCTTCCGCTCTGCCGGTGGTAGCTGCCTGGTTGCGCGTTGATTAAGACTTAAAAAAATAAGAAGCCGGGATGGTATCGCTGTCCCGGCTTTATTGATGGCAGGTCTCAAGTCATCCGCTTCTTTCCCCCAACCCGCGACGTCATCCTCGGGCTTGACCCGAGGATCTGCCCACATTGGACGTCGTGGTTCGTTGGATCCTCGGGTCAAGCCCGAGGATGACGGTGGAGAGGTCCTAGTTCGGGACAACGAGCTCCCCGTTTTTTCTTTGCCCAATCGCGTTTCATGCAGGACAAATCCATGACTGAATCCAAAGCTATGATCCTTGGCTGCAGCGGCCTTACCCTGACGGAAGATGAAATCGCTCTGTACAAGGCAGAGCGTCCCTGGGGGTTCATTCTGTTCGGACGCAACATCGGTGACATCAAACAAATCACGGACCTCGTCGCTTCGATGCGTGATTCCGTCGGAAGGCCGGATGCGCCGGTGCTGATCGATCAGGAGGGTGGGCGTGTTCAGCGCATTCGTCCGCCTTTGCTGCAATCCTACCCCAATGCGCAGGCGCTGGGTGAAATCTACCTGCGTGACAAGGCACAAGGCCTGCGTGCCGCGTGGCTGATGTCGCGTCTGCATGCGTTCGACCTGATGAAGCTGGGCATCAATGTCGACTGCCTACCGGTGCTGGATGTGCCGGTGGAAGGTGCCAGCAACGTCATTGGCAACCGGGCATACGGTTTTGATCCGGCGCTTGTCTCTGCGATGGGGCAGGCGGCGGCGGACGGGTTGAAGGTGGGCGGCATGTTGCCTGTGATGAAGCACATTCCCGGCCACGGGCGCGGCCTTGTCGATTCGCACCATGAGTTGCCCGTCGTGGACGTGCCGCTGGCTGAGCTGGAGGCTCATGACTTCGTGCCATTCCGCGCACTCAACAAAGAACTGATGGCGATGAGCGCGCATCTGGTGTTTACCGCCATCGATGCCGAACGCCCGGCCACGACGTCTCCCAAGGTCATCGATGAAATCATCCGTGGCGTGATCGGGTTCGACGGTCTGTTGATCTCCGATGATAGCTCCATGAATGCCCTGAAGGGAACGCTTGGGGAGCGAGCTGCCAATATTGTTGCGGGTGGCTGCGATATAGTCTTGCATTGCAATGGTGTGATGAGTGAAATGCTACAGGTCGTGAAAGAGGTTCCCGTTCTTTCCGGTCGGGCTCTTGAACGTGCTGCTGCTGTCGAAGCCGGTTTTCCGGTGGTTGATGATGGTGATGAAACAGCGCTGAGAGACGAGTTCAACGCCATGCTGACGGTTGCCTGATAGGCGTCCGGGCCGGGCGTCCTGATGATGGGTTGCCCGGTGGACGAATAATGGCGGCAGACAAATCGCGCGGCAGCGCGCCGATGGAAAAGCTCTGGGAAGACATCAAACCAGAACGCGCCACTGGCGAAGCGGCATTGATGATCGACGTGGCGGGCTTTGAAGGCCCGCTCGATCTGCTGCTGCATCTTGCCCGCACCCAAAAAGTCGATCTGTCACGCATTTCCGTGCTGGCCTTGGCCGAGCAATATCTTGTTTTCGTGGATCAGGCGCGGCGGGTGCGCATCGAGCTGGCTGCCGATTACCTCGTCATGGCGGCATGGCTGGCGTTTTTGAAATCCAAGCTGCTCATTCCGCAGCAGAGCAAGGATGACGGCCCAAGCGGCGAAGAAATGGCGGCGACGCTGGCCTTCCGGCTGAAGCGGCTTGAGGCCATGCGCGATGCCGCCGAACGGCTGGTGAACCGCCACCATCTGGGCCGCGATATCTTCGCACGTGGTGCGCCCGAACACATTCCGCACAAAAGCCGCTCGTCGTTCGAGGCAAGCCTTTACGATCTGCTCAGCGCCTATGCCTCTCTTCGCCAAAGGCAGGCGATTACGCAGGTGACCATCGAGAAGCGTCAGGTCTGGTCGCTCGTGGATGCACGTGAGTTGCTGACGTCGATGCTGGGCGAGATCGGCGAGTGGACGGCGCTGGATCGCTATCTGTTGCAATATGTGGCAGACCCCGCGATGCGGGCGACCGCTATGGCCAGCGCCTTTGCCGCCTCGCTGGAGCTGGTGCGTGAGGGATCGCTGGAAATCCGTCAGGACGGCGCGTTCCAGCCGCTTTTCATGCGCAAGGGCTTGGGCAGGGGTTTCCATTCCGCTGAAAGGACTGATGATGTCGAGTGAACCCGAAGCGGATGACGATATTGTTGTGGCAGATGGGGTGGGATACGAACCCACGGTCACCGAGCGGCAGATGAAAGAGGCGCAGAGGATTGCCGAGGCACTCGTCTTTGCGTCCGCGCAGCCAGTCTCCGAATCCTTTTTGGCCGAGCGTCTGCCCAAGGGCATCGACGTGCCAGCGCTGATGGCAAACCTTAAAACCTCCTACGATGATCGCGGCGTCAATCTGATACAGGTTGGCGGAAACTGGGCGTTCAGAACCGCAGGCGATCTTTCTTTCGTTATTCGCACCGACGAGAAGGAGCCCAAGAAGCTGTCGCGTGCGGCGCTGGAGGTTCTAGCGATCATCGCTTATCACCAGCCGGTGACCCGGGCGGAAATCGAGGAAATCCGCGGCGTTCAGACATCGCGCGGCACGCTGGATGTGCTGATGGAGGCCGGTTGGGTGCGGTTTCGTGGGCGCCGCCGCACACCGGGCCGACCGGTTACGATGGGAACGACCATCGATTTTCTCGATCATTTCGGGTTGGAGGAACTGCGCGATCTGCCGGGGCTGGACGAGTTGAAGGGGGCAGGACTGCTGTCCGGCCGCATCCCGTCCAATTTCGGTATTCCCATTCCGTTGATGAGCGACGATCTGACCGAAGATGAAGATCCGATCACGCAACTCGATTTGGAAGAACTCGGGCTGTTGGCTCCAAGTGGAGACGAGCCTGAACGGTGATTGCACGTCCTTGCCAAGACGATCACGAAGAGTTGCCAGCATTCTGCACTCTGGTGGATTTATAGTTCTCTTCGTTTGTTGAATAGACATTTTGGTGTTTGAAAAAGCTGAACAAACGTCTTACATCGGTTCAAAGCAAAATTCAGGGAGTTTGCGTTATGGGTTCTTTTAGTGTGTGGCATTGGCTGATCGTTCTGGTCATCGTGCTGGTCCTTTTCGGTCGCGGCAAGATTCCGGAACTGATGGGCGATGTTGCAAAGGGCATCAAGAGCTTCAAAAAAGGCATGGCTGACGAAGACGGCACGCCGCGCCCGGCAGATCACGATACCGCGCCAGAGCCCACGACTGTGCATTCCAAGACGGTCGACCACAAGGCTGACGAGATCAAGTAATTGATCTCTAAGCGCGGCCTAAGCGGGCCGCACTATCGCGCGTGTCAGGAGCATTGTTATGTTTGATATCGGCTGGAGCGAGTTGCTGGTGATTGCGATCGTGCTGATCGTGGTCGTCGGTCCCAAGGACTTGCCGCCTATGATCCGCGCTTTCGGTAAGACGATGGCCGGTCTGCGCAAGATGGCGGGTGATTTTCGTTCGCAGTTCGATGAGGCCTTGAAAGAGGCTGACATGGACGATGTGCGCCAGACGATTTCCGACGTTCGAAATCTCAACCCGACGAATTCCTTGCGCAATGCAATGAACCCTCTGCGGGAACTGGGCAATGAAATCCGCTCTGATCTTCAGGGTGCGACGTCGACAAGCTCACCCGCCACCAGTGCGCCTGTCGGTGCTCCGGCGGTTAGTTTGAGCGAGCCTGAGATGAAGCTGCCGGACGGGCCGCCAGTTGTTGCAGATGCGCCTGTCGTTGCAGCTGCGTCCTCGGCCGTTGCTACGGCTGCGGTGGAAAAACCAAAGCGGAGCCGCAAACCAGCGGCAGAAAAATCCGTTCAGGAAATCGAGGCTGAGACAGTCGCTGCAAAACCGAAGCGTGCACCGAAAACGGTTTCGGCCAAGGCAACTGCATCTGCCAGCGCCAAACCGGCAGCACCGCCTTCCAGCGAGCCGTCCGTCCTGACCGAGGTTGCTGCGAAGTCCGCAACTGTCAAGGCTGCGAAGGCTACCGTCGCGGCTGGAAAGCCCGTGGTTGAAAAGGCCAAGGCTATGGTGAGCAAGACCACCACGGAAAAGACGGCGACAGCAGCGCCTGCCAAGACAACAAAATTGGCCAAGGCCAAAAAGGGTGAAGCATGAGCGCCGATTCCGATGATAAGCCGCAGCCGCTTATCGTACACCTCATGGAGTTGCGCACCCGCCTGATCTGGTCGATCGGTGCGTTCTTCGTGGCGTTTCTGGGTTGCTTTGCTGTGGCCAAGCATCTCTTCAACTTGCTGGTCATTCCCTACAAATGGGCGGTGATCTGGGCTGGTTTGGATGTTGCGAAGTCATCGCTGATCTATACCGCGCCGCAGGAATTCTTCTTCACGCAGATCAAGGTCGCCATGTTCGGTGCCTTGGTAATCTCGTTTCCCGTTATCGCCTCGCAGCTCTACAAGTTCGTGGCACCGGGGCTTTACAAGAATGAACGTGCTGCTTTCCTGCCGTTTCTGATTGCTTCGCCGCTTCTGTTTCTTCTGGGCGGTGCGCTGGTCTACTTCTTCTTTACGCCCATGGTCATGTGGTTCTTCCTTGCCATGCAGCAATTGCCTGAAGACGGCGAGGTCGCGATTTCGCTGATGCCGAAGGTGTCGGAATATCTTAGCCTCATCATGACGCTGGTGTTGTCCTTCGGTCTGGTTTTCCAGTTGCCCGTGGTCACCACGCTTCTGGCGCGTGTTGGCTTGTTGACGAGCCAATGGCTGAAGGAAAAGCGCAAATTCGCCATCGTCGCTGCTTTTATCGTCGCCGCTGTGCTGACGCCGCCGGACCCGATGTCCCAGATCGGTCTTGCGTTGCCCGCAATCCTTCTCTACGAGATTTCCATACATTTGGCTCGACTCGTGGAGAAGAAGCGCGCTGAGGAAAATGCAGGCCGTGAGCTTGGAAATTCCAGTGACGACTGACGGTTTCCGTCAGGATATTCTTCAGACGCCGGGCTCTATGTCCCGGCGTTTTGTTTTTCAAAACATGATGCAAATTACGGTCTGGAACCACGATGCACGATATTAAATGGATACGCGAAAACCCCGAAGCTTTTGACGCTGGCCTTGCACGGCGTAATGCCGAGCCACAGTCCGCCATGCTGATTGCGCTGGATGAGAAGCGCCGCTCCGTTATCCAGACATTGCAGGAGATGCAATCGCGCCGTAACGCGGCCTCCAAGGAAATCGGTGCTGCCATGGCGCAGAAGAACACCGAGCTTGCGGAAAAGCTGAAGGCCGAAGTCGCTGACATCAAGGATAGCATGCCGCGCCTCGAGGAAGAGGATCGTCAGGTTTCGGCTGAACTGACTGATGCCCTGTCGCGCATTCCCAACATACCATTTGATGATGTGCCTGTCGGCAAGGACGAGCACGACAACATCGTCGCGCGTGTCGTCGGTCAAAAGCCAGGCTGGAACCATGCTGCCAAGGAACATTACGAAATCGGTGAAGCGCTGGGCTACATGGATTTCGACCGTGCGGCCAAGCTCTCCGGTTCGCGTTTTACGGTGCTGACGAGCCAGATCGCCCGGCTGGAGCGTGCGCTTGGTCAGTTCATGATCGACCTGCATACCTCGGAACATGGTTATACCGAAGTGTCGTCGCCGCTGATGGTGCGCGATGAAGCGATGTATGGCACAGGCCAACTGCCGAAATTTGCGGAAGACCTGTTCAGGACGACAGATGGCTACTGGCTTATACCAACTGCCGAGGTCACGCTGACCAATCTCGTTTCCGGTGAAATTCTGGAGCAGGAAAAGCTGCCGCTGCGCTTTACCGCCCTGACGCCATCCTTCCGCTCGGAGGCCGGTTCGGCCGGTCGCGATACGCGCGGCATGTTGCGCCAGCATCAGTTCTGGAAGTGTGAACTCGTGTCGATCACAGATGCGGAAAGCGCTGTCGAAGAGCATGAGCGCATGACCGCCTGCGCCGAGGAAGTGCTGAAGCGTCTCGGACTGCATTTCCGCACCATGACGCTGTGCACCGGCGACATGGGCTTTGGCGCACGCAAGACCTACGATCTCGAAGTGTGGCTTCCGGGGCAGGATACCTACCGCGAAATCTCGTCCTGCTCCGTCTGTGGTGATTTCCAGGGACGACGCATGGATGCGCGTTATCGGGCTAAGGGCGAGAAGGCCACGAAGTTCGTTCATACGCTCAACGGTTCCGGCACGGCTGTCGGTCGCTGCCTCATCGCGGTTCTTGAGAATTACCTGAATGAGGATGGTTCGGTGACGATTCCAGACGTGCTGCTGCCTTACATGGGTGGGCTGACGCGGATCGAGAAGGCTGTTTGAACACTTAACGTTCCGTCATCCCGCACTTGATGCGGGATCCAGTGCATTGCGTCTGCAAGGCAAAAGACTCTTCTCGCCGCGCAGACGCGCGACGGCTGGACCCCGGATCAAGTCCGGGGTGACGGAAGTGGGAGATGTTATCTAAAGAACTAAAGCGGGAGAGCACCATGCGAATATTGCTGACCAACGACGATGGTATTCACGCTGAGGGGCTGGCGGTGCTGGAGCGCATCGCCCGCACGATTTCCGACGATGTCTGGATCGTGGCACCCGAAACGGACCAGAGCGGACTGGCGCATTCGCTGACGCTGTCCGAGCCGCTTCGTCTGCGCAAGATTTCCGACAAGCATTTCGCGTTGCGCGGCACGCCGACCGATTGCGTCATCATGGGCGTTCGTGAAGTGCTGCCGGGTAAACCAGACCTTGTGCTGTCGGGCGTCAACTCCGGTGCCAACATGGCCGATGACGTGACCTATTCCGGCACGATTGCGGGTGCCATCGAAGGCACGTTGCAGGGTGTCCGCTCGTTTGCGCTCAGCCAGGCCTATGTCCATACCGGCCATGCGGAACGCGTGGTGCCGTGGGAAGTGGCCGAGACCTATGCGCCAGATATTATTCGCAAGCTGATCGATGTCGATCTGCCGAAGGAAACATTCCTCAATCTGAACTTCCCCAATTGTGCGCCTGCCGATGTGAAGGGTGTCAGCGTCACGGGCCAGGGCAAGCTTGATTTCGGCATGAATGTCGAGCAGCGGCAGGACGGTCGCGGTCTGCCCTATTACTGGCTGCGCTTTGGCGAGCGGCTGGGCGACTTCCTTGAAGGGACCGATATCCACGCCATCAAGGATGGCCGTATCTCGGTGACGCCACTGAAGCTTGATCTGACCGACTACACGGCCAAGGCTCGCGTCGAGAAAGCGCTTGGACTGGGAGCAGGCGAGTGAAATCCGCAATGGTGGAGAAAGAAGGGTTTGCAGCCTTGGTCCTGCGGTTGAGAGCCGAAGGCATCTCCGACATCGATCTTCTGACAGCGGTGGAGCAGTGCCCGCGGTCGCAATTCGTGCCAGCACAGTTTGCTGCGGAAGCCTATTCCAGCCGCACCATCCCGATTGACTGCGGTGCTTTCATGGAAAGCGCAGATATGGTGGTCAAGACGGTCGCCCGGCTTCAGGTCAAGCCCGGCCAGCGCGTTCTGGAAATCGGCACCGGCAGCGGTTTCATGACGGCAATCCTGGGCCGCCGCTGTGAGCGGGTCGTCTCCATCGACCGCTATAAGACGCTGGTGGAGCTGGCGCAGAACCGGATGGACGATCTCGGCATCCGCAATGTGGTGATCCGTCAGGCTGATGGCTCTAACGGTTTGATGGGCGAGGGTACCTTTGACCGAATCGTTTCCACGGCTGCATTTACGGCCATGCCACGCTTCTTTACCGAGCAGATCGTATCCGGCGGAATGATGATTGCCCCGATCATGATGGAAGACGGGCGTTGCGTGATGACACGGTTTTCCAAGACCGGCAGCCGGTTTGAGCAGGAAGAGCTTTTCGAAACGCCGTACCTGCCCATCGAAACCCACATTGCCCGCTATTTGTAGCAAAATGACATTTCGTTCGGTTTAGCGAAACGAATTCTGATTTTTATCAACATATTGAATGAAAAAGATTTTTCCGCAAAAATGCGCGGAAATGCGGGCTTTTTCGCCCTTGTCATGGTTATCGAAGTGTCAAAAAAGACGTGAACGCCTTAACGTTTTAACGGCGTGGTAACACTAACGCGCTTTAATCATCTCCATCAACGCACGGTTTTCCCGTCACGGGAGAGGGGCCTTGCAGAGTGTAGTTTCAGCCGGATCGATCCCGATGCGGTGGTTGGCGTCAGTGTAGATCGAGTCATGCGTATGAGTAATTCGCCTAAAATCGGAAAATCAATCGCAAAGATGTTCGCAGCGGCATTGCTGGCAAGCGTCGCAACGGGGTGTAGCTCCGACGCGACGCGATTTGGCGGGCTCTTTTCCAGTGGGCCTGACCAAATGACAACGGCATCCATTCCAGCACGCAATGCAGGAGGCGCTTACGGGCAGTCTCCAGTCCCGCAGGGTGATGTGAGCAGTGGTGGTTATGGTAACGCAGCGCCGCAGGGTGGCTATGCCAACCAGAACGCTGCGATGAACCAGCCTTACCCGCAAAACAACGGCGGCGGTTACGGTTCCGTGCAGCCTTCATCGGCCCGTGCAGCATCGTCTTCGGCACCTGTGCAGCGTGCAGAACTTTCTGCACCGTCGCCATCGTCGAGCCGCGAACCTGCAACACGCCGCGAGGCGATGCAGCAGCCATTCCCATCCGCGACAGGCAGTTCTGCGCCATCCATGGCTTCTGCTCGTCCGACCAATCCAAACCGCGCCGATACACTTTCGACCGGCTCCATCAAACAGCCTGCTGCCGGCTGGCACACCGATGGTGCGTCGTCTGTCACGCTGAAGTCTGGCGAGACGATTGCAACACTGTCCAAGCGTTACGGCGTTCCCGAGAAGGCTCTGCTTGAGGCCAATGGTCTTTCCAGCGCCTCAGCTGCGGCCCCCGGTCGTTCGATCGTCATTCCGAAGTTCGGTCAGTCCCGCAACGCCGCCCGCGCTGCATCCGACAATATCGACCTGAGCAAGAACAACAACGGCCCGACACCGACACGCGGTCAGGAAAACAACGTTGCCGTTCTGCCATCGCAGAACGCTGCCCGTGACAAGGCTTCGGCAGAGGCCGGTAAGCTGACACCTCCCGGTGGCAAGCCGCTTCCGCCAACCGGTGGCTACAAGGTTCAGGCTGGCGACAGCCTTGCGAAGATCGCCCGTGCAAACGGCGTTTCAGTTGCTGACCTGAAGTCCGCTAACGGCATCACCGACGGAAGCGTGCGCATTGGCCAGACGTTGAAAATTCCAGGTGCTGGCACCGACGGTATCAAGACGGCTTCTGTTCAGCATCAGGCACCGGCTGCATCCAAGCCTGTTGAGACGCCAGTTGTTGCCAAGGCTGAAGTGCCAAAGGCACCATCTGCCGAAGCAAGCGTCAGCGACGTCGAGAAGAAGTCGGATATGGCTTCCATCGCACCAGAATCCACCGGTATCGGCAAATATCGCTGGCCTGTTCGCGGCGCTGTGATCTCCGGCTTCGGTGAAAACGTCGATGGCAGCCGCAATGATGGCATCAACATCTCCGTGCCAGAGGGAACACCGATCAAGGCTGCTGAAAACGGCGTGGTCATCTACTCCGGCAACGGTCTGAAGCAGCTCGGCAACACCGTCCTTATCCGTCACGATGACGGTCGGGTCACGGTTTACGGCAATGCCGCAAGCCTGGATGTTCAGCGCGGCCAGAAGGTTCAGCGCGGCCAGACGGTTGCCACTTCAGGCATGACGGGCAGCGCAAAGCGTCCGCAGGTTCACTTCGAAGTCCGTAAGGACGCGACACCGGTGAACCCATCCTCTTTCCTTGAATAGGGTAGTGCGTTTCAAGGGGTAAGAAAAAGCCGGGTTAACGCCCGGCTTTTTTATTGTGCAGGTCTCACCAGGCCCACGGTCTTTTCGATGAAATCGGCGATGCTGGCCGTGTCGTCCAGATCGAACACCGGCAGCGTGGTGCCGGGAACGGCATGATCGGCGGCGATGGCGATGATATGCGGATCGCTGGGCGCAAGCGGCTCGGTCTTTGCCGCATCCAGCCTGCGCGCTTCGATCTTGGGCACAGGCTCGTATTTATAGCCCTCGATCAACACCAGATCGCACGGCGCGATGCGGGCGAGGATATCTTCGAATGATGGTTCAGGGGCGCCGCGCAGCTCGTGCATGATGGCGAAGCGTGTGCCGGAAACAATCGTGACTTCGTGCGCGCCTGCATTTCTATGACGCCAGCTATCGGCACCCACCTTGTCGATATCGAAATCGTGGTGCGCGTGTTTGATGGTCGAGACGCGGTAGCCACGCGCCGTCAGTTCCGTGACGATGCGAACGGCGAGCCCTGTCTTGCCTGAGTTTTTCCAGCCGGAAATACCGAATACTTTCTGGGTCATGCACTCATGCTCTTGAAGAAGGTTTCCGCGGTCGCAAGCTCGTCGGGCGTATTGATGTTGAAGAAAGGATCGATGGAAGTCGTCAGGCTTTCGATGGGCGGAAACGAAACGCCGATCGTCGGGTGACGCGCCAGAAAGCTGCGGATACGGCGGTTTCGGTCATCCCCAAGCCAGGTCTCCAGATCATCTGCAATTGCAATCGGCCATAGCCCGAAGACTGGGTGCACCTGCCCAGTCGATGCGGCGATGACGATGGCGTTTTCACCGGTGACATGGTCGATAAGGCGGGCTACCAAATCCGATGGGAAGAAAGGGCTGTCTGCCGGGACTGTCAAAAAATGTGTCGCTTGCGGCGCTTGGTTTGCAAAATGGCGCATGCCAGCGAGAATGCCTGCAAGGGGACCGGCATGACCCGCTTTGGTGTCGGGCACGAGCGGCAGGCCAAAGGTGTCAGCCCAGCTCTCGGAGGCGTTTAGGGCCAGCGTCGTCACCTGCGGTGTCACACGGTCTATGACGTGAGACATCAGCGGCTTGCCTCCGAGTGGGCTCAGCGCCTTGTTCGTTCCCATACGTCGGGAAAGGCCACCGGCCAGGATAAGGCCGGGAATGTCAGACACGATCATCACGTCCCGCTTTGCTGTTGGTTATGGCGACGTTCCTGCCTGCCGGTATATATGCTTGCGGCAAGCGCGAGGATTGCGTTCAGCAACATGACCAGCAGCAGTGGCGTTGTACCCGCTTCCTTCGATAAGAGGGAGGAGGCAAGCACCGCCAGACCGGCCCCGCCACCAATCGTCAGTGCACCGCCCAGGCCAGATGCCGAACCGGCCAGATGAGGCTGGACGTTGACCATACCCGCATTGGCGCTGGGCAATGTCACGCCGTTTCCAATGCCGATGAGCGCCAGTGGCAGGAAGAATTCGTAATGGCTGCTCAGTCCGAGATAGGGCAGGGCGATGGCACCGATGATGCCCAATGCCGCAATGCCGTTACCGGCCAGCATCATTCTGGAAATGCCGACGCGTTGCGCGTAACGACCGGAAAGGAAGTTGCCGAACATATAGCCGCTGGCCATGAAGAAAAATTGCATGCCGAGCGTCGCCGGTGTCAGTCCGTAGAGCACGCTTCCCACAAAGGGAGCGCCGCCCAGAAAGGAGAAGAAAAGGCCGGATGAGAATGTGGAGGTCAGCGCGTAGCCCCAGAAGCGTGTCGATCTCAGCAATTGCGGCCATGCTTGGAACTGGGCCGAAAAACTTGCGGATTTCTGGCGGTTGGTTTCCCCTAGATCGAAGAAGATGAGGATCAGCATGGCAGCACCGCAAAAGGCGACGAGCACAAAGCTCGCCTGCCAGCCGGCGAAATCATTGAGAAAGCCACCGATCGTCGGACCGACCATGGGAACGACGGACATGCCCATGGTAACGTAACCGATCATCGATGCGGCCTGGTTTGCAGGCACCATGTCTCTGACGATGGCGCGTGCCAGCACGAAACCGGATGCAACGACCGCCTGCAACATTCGCCCGAACATGAAGACGGTGATGTTGGGCGCCAATGCGCAGATGAGGGTGGCGATGACCATCAAGGCAAAGCCAGCCAACAATACGGGCCGACGACCGAAAAGATCGGACAGCGGGCCGATGACGAGCTGTAACAGCGCCGTCGTTGCCAGATAGCCGGACACGGCAAACTGCATGACCGCGTAATCCGTTTCGAAATACACCGCCATGGCGGCAAGCGACGGCAGGAAAATGTTCATGCACAGTGCTGCAACGCCTGCGATAAGAACGAGGGTGGCGACATGCGGTGGCGTCGATCTGTTCAGGAAAAGGGCGGCGCTCATTGTATTCTCGTCGAGGTCTTAGCAATCGGCGGCTGGTGACGTCTGCTCTCACGGTAGAATGTGTAGAGGCCGGACGCGATGATAATCGCCGTACCGAGCAGTATCCATGAATTCAGGCTCTCGCCGAACACGAAATAGCCGATGGAAAATGCCCAGATCATGCTGGTGTAGCGGAAAGGTGCGACGAAGGCGATATCGCCGCTGCGCATGGAGAGGATCACGGCCTGATAACCGATGACGACCAGAACGGCCGCTGCGAACAGGTGTGACCAGACGTAGCCATCCATCGGTTGCCAGCCGCCGAACGGTATGATGAGTGCCGCGCCGATCAAAGTGTTGACGAAGGAGGTGGTCATGGTCACCGTCAGCGACGGGATATCCGTGTACATGCGCCGTGTCAGGAGATCGCGCCCGGCGGTGACGAATACGGAACCGACGACCAGAAGCGCTGCGGTGGTAAACCCATCCGGACCGGGCCGGATAATGATCAAAACACCCAGGAAACCCACTAGGATAGCCGTCCACCGCCGCCAACCGACCTTCTCGTTGAGGAACAGCGCGGCACCCAGCGTAACCGCCAGTGGTAAGGACTGCATGATTGCCGAGATATTGGCAAAGCCCATCAATGCCAGTGCGTTGAGGTAGAGAATGGACGCCGAGACTTCGCAAAGGCAGCGCAGCACGATGATGGGCCGCAGCAATGTCTTGATGGGTCTGAGCGCGCCCATATGGCGGGCGATGACATAGACCAGAGCACAGGTCATAAGGCCGCGCACGAACAGGATCTGGCCGGTGTTGATATAGGGAGTGACGGATTTGGTGAAGGCGTCGTTGACCGTAAACGAGGCCATCGCGAGCGCCATAAGCAACGCACCGCGTGTATTGTCCGTCAATGCCATCATTCCAATCCCAGATCCGCAACGGTGCCGCTACCCGTGCAATGCACGTATGACGACTCCGCCCACTCCTCTAATATAAGGTGGTGACATGGTGGGGATTTGAATTCAATCGAATTATTCGATCATCATACGCTGGGAAACATCAGCCGCCTGTGACACTCATGTGGCGGGCGACGGCGGGGCGTTTGTGGGTGCGGTCGATGATGAAGTCGTGGCCCTTGGGTTTGCGCAATATCGCATCATCTATGGCCTGCGAAAGCAGGGCATTGTCGTCGGATGCGCGCAGCGCCGTGCGCAGATCCGCAGCGTCGTCCTGGCCCAGACACATGTAGAGTGTGCCGGTGCAGGTGAGGCGAACACGGTTGCAGCTTTCACAGAAATTATGGGTCATCGGCGTGATGAAGCCGAGCCTGCCGCCGGTTTCCTTCACCGAGACATAACGCGCCGGGCCACCGGTCTGATAGCCGATATCGCTCAGTGTAAACTGTTCTTCCAGCGATGCGCGGACCTGCGAAAGCGGCAGATAGCGATCCGTACGATCTTCCTCGATCTCGCCCATCGGCATGGTTTCGATGACGGTGAGGTCCATGCCGCGTTCATGCGCGAAACGCATGAGGTGGGGGATTTCGTGCTCGTTGAAATCCTTGAGTGCTACGGCATTCAGCTTGATCTTGAGGCCAGCGGCCAATGCGGCATCGATGCCGTTCATGACCTTGGAGAAATCGCCCCAGCGGGTGATCTGCTTGAATTTATCCGGGTCGAGCGTATCAAGAGACACGTTGATGCGGCGCACGCCGCAATCATATAGCTCAGCTGCGTGAGCTGCCAGCTGTGATCCGTTGGTGGTCAGCGTCAGCTCGTCCAGCATGCCAGCATCGATCTGGCGACCGAGGTCGCGCACCAGATGCATGATGTTTTTGCGCACCAGCGGCTCGCCGCCCGTCAGCCGGATTTTGCGCACGCCTTTTTTGATGAAGGCTGAACAGAGCCGATTGAGCTCTTCCAGCGTCAGAAGGTCTTTCTTTGGCAGGAATGTCATGTGCTCGGACATGCAGTAGGTGCAGCGGAAATCGCAGCGGTCTGTGACGGAGACGCGCAGGTAGGTAACAGCGCGTCCGAAGGGGTCAACCATCGGGCTCGTGCTTTCGTTCAAGGATGTCGCTGGCTGGAGCGCTCCGAGAAAGCTGTTCAACCTGAAATCTCCAATCAATCTGCGCTGTGTCTGCTGTCTTATCTTACCATGTAATGCCTTGCCGCAGTGCAGACAAGGTCGTAAGTGTGCGGGATATATCACGGTTTGGAAATGAAAAGATGAATGAGCCCTGGCCGACCGAATTGCGGGTCTCCAAAGATCGCAAACATCTTGTCGTCACCTTCGACAATGAGCAGTCGTTCGATCTACCGGCGGAGACGTTGCGGGTGCTGTCTCCCTCCGCCGAGGTTCAAGGTCATGGGCCGGGCCAGAAGATAACCGTTCCAGGCAAACGGGACGTCACGATCCGCTCCGTTGTCGCGACAGGAAATTACGCCGTGCGCATCGCCTTCGATGATGGTCATGACAGTGGAATTTTCACATGGCGATATCTGTTCGAGCTGGGGGAAAAGGGTGACACTCTGTTCAGTGCCTATGAGCAGGAACTGGCTGAAAAAGGCTTGAGCCGGGACCGTAAAATCCGGTAGCAGAAGACAATATTTCATGACGTTACGGGGGTGACACTTGGCGGTCGAGGGAAATGCAAATGATCTGGCGCAAGTTGTCGTCCTGTTGGCGGCAGGCGTCATCGCGGCCCCGATCTTCAAACGTATCGGGCTGGGCTCGGTGCTGGGATATCTCGCCGCCGGCTTAGTCATCGGCCCCTTCGGTTTTGGAGCATTCTCGGATCCGCAAGCCATCATTCATATTGCCGAACTCGGCGTGGTGATGTTCCTCTTCATCATCGGCCTTGAAATGCAGCCTTCGCGGCTGTGGTCCATGCGCAAGGATATTTTCGGGCTTGGTGCTCTGCAGGTACTGACCTGCATGGCAGGGTTGACGATGATCGGCCTTGCGCTCGGATTTTCGCTGATCCCGTCTTTCGTCGCGGGCACCGGCTTCGTACTGACATCCACCGCCATCGTCATGCAGATGCTGCAGGAGCGCAACAGCATGTCGACGTTGAAGGGCCAGCGGATCATTGCAATCCTCCTGTTCGAAGATCTGGCCATTGTGCCGCTTCTGGTGCTTGTGACGTTCCTCGGTGCGGGCGGCGAGACCGTGACTTTGACGGAGCGGTTCACCTCTATCGGGATTGCGCTTGCCGCCATCGTCGCGCTGATCCTTGCCGGCCGGTATCTGCTCAACCCGTTCTTCCGGCTGCTCGCCGCGTCCGGCGCCCGCGAAGTGATGACGGCTGCGGCCCTGCTGGTTGTTCTCGGATCAGCACTGCTGATGCAGGTCAGCGGGCTTTCCATGGCCATGGGCGCATTTCTGGCCGGTGTTTTGCTGTCCGAATCGTCCTTCCGCCATCAGCTGGAAGCGGATATCGAGCCCTTCCGTGGCATTCTGCTTGGCCTGTTCTTCTTAGGCGTCGGCATGGCGATCGACCTGACGGTGATTGCGGCCAACTGGCAACTCGTGCTGATGAGCGTCGTTGCCTACATGCTCATCAAGGCACTGCTGATCTATGGCGTGGCGCGTGTGGTGGGCACATGCCAGCGCGAAAGCATCGAGCGGGCGGTGTTGATGGCGCAGGGCGGTGAATTTGCCTTCGTGCTCTATTCCGCAGCCGTCGCTGCAGGTATCCTCGATGCCGAAGCCAATGCCGTGCTGACGGCGACCATTATCATTTCCATGATCCTGACGCCGCTGATGGTCATCGCCCATGATCGTATCGTGCCGAAGAAAGCGCCCGAAACCGGTGATCTCGATCTGCCCGAAGATGTTGACGGCAGCATCCTCATGATCGGCTTTGGTCGCTTCGGCCAGATCGTCAGCCAGCCGCTTCTGGCGCGTGGTTATACGCTTTCGCTGGTCGACAAGGATGCCGACTTCGTGCGCGATGCCTCCGGTTTCGGCTTCAAGGTCTATTACGGTGATGGCTCCCGCGCCGAGATTCTGCATGCGGCAGGTGCGGGCTCGGCCCGTGCGGTGCTGATCTGCGTGGACGACAAGGAAGCGGCCATTCGCATTGCAGAGATCGTCAAGCACGAGTTTCCTTTGGTGCCTGTTCTGGCGCGGGCCTATGATCGCGGCCATGCGCTCGATCTGTTGAAGGCAGGTGTGGATTATCAGATCCGCGAGACATACGAATCTGCGCTCAATTTCAGCGAAAAAGTGCTGACCGCGATCGGTGAGGAGACTGATCTGGCAGAACGCCTGATCGAGGAATTCCGTGATGTCGACAAGGAGCGTTTTGCGCTTGAGGTGGTGGGTGGCGTGTATGCCGGACGCTCTCTCATTCGCGGCAATGCGCAACCTGCCGATATCGTCGCAGCGCGCACGGCGCGTGAGCGTGCCGAACGCGAAGCGCGGGAAGAGGCGCGAGAGGATAGCTAGCGCGCTGTCACATCATTGTCGTGACAGTCCTGTTCAAGCGGGACTGTGGAGAAGGAGTTCATCATGACGATTATTCGCTCTGTGGAAGATTTGAAGACGATTTACGGTGAGTCGTCCGAAGCATCTGTCGTAAAGGTCACATCTTCGCTGACGGCTGAATACAAACAGATGATCGAAGCATCGCCATTTGTGGCGCTGGCGACGGTCGGGCCGGAAGGTATGGACTGCTCACCGCGCGGTGACAAAGGCGGAGTTGTCAGGGTTGCGGATGCAAAGACCGTGCTGCTGCCGGACTGGCGCGGCAACAACCGCATCGACTCGCTGCTGAACATCGTGCGCGATCCGCGGGTGGCGCTCATGTTTCTCATTCCCGGTTCCAACACGACGATGCGGATCAACGGAAAGGCCGTCGTGTCCATCGACCCTGCGCTGCTCGACAGTTTCGAGATGGACGGAAAGCATCCACGCACAGTTACCGTGATCACGATCGATGAGGTCTATTTTCAGTGCGCGCGTGCGCTCATCCGTTCCGAATTGTGGAACGCGGAAAACTTCGTTGATCCCGCAGCCTTGCCGACAGCCGGAACGCTTCTGAAAGCCGCGAAGGCGGATTTCGACAAGGAAACCTATGACCGTGAATGGCCGGAACGGGCAGCCAAGACCATGTGGTGAGCAGCGGTAGAGCCGAGACCTCGGCTCACTGCTTGTAAATAAGCCAACTCTTGTTGGCATAATTCTTCTGCATGCCGTCCTCGAAGAAAATGGTGCGGTTACGACCGGTTTCCTTGGCGTGATACATGGCGGTATCGGCGCGTGCATATAGCTCACCAGGGTTTTGCGCCTGCGAGGCGAGCGCGTAACCGATGGAGATCGTTACCTGTCCGTAATCGACACCGGATTTGGAGTTGCGGAACGGCGTCTTCTCCAGCGACGTGCGGATACGCTCGCAGACCGCATGGATTTCCTCCTGATTGTTGCCATCGAGGATGATCGCAAATTCCTCGCCACCGCTTCGGGCGATAAAACCGTCCTTGCGGACATTGGCTTTGATGATCGAAGCGACGCTCGCCAGGATTTTATCGCCCACCGGATGACCGAAGGTATCGTTGATGCGCTTGAAGTTATCGACATCCAGCAGCACCAGCGCAGATAGATGAAGACCGATGCTGGTGTCGTACATCGAAGCCAGCTTGTCATCGAACGCCCGCCGATTGGAGAGCCTCGTCAGGGAATCCGTGTTGGCAATGCGCTTGTATTCATCAAGCTCAAGCCGGACCTGCTGCATTTCGGCGGCGTGACGATCCACGTTTTTGAATGTGGTTTCATTTTCCGTCATCTTATTGCCGGTGGCATCCACCAGCATGGAAATGGCCGTGCGCAGAAGATGTGTGCTGGATTGATTTTTATCCGCGATACCGGCCCGGGTTTCATCCAGAATACGATTGTAGTTCTCGAGGCATGTCTGCTCATGTTGCAAGACCACCAGAAGCGCATTCAGTTCGGAGTGAAGTTTTTCTCGCGCAGATTCGAGCAGTTGACTATGAGTATGGTCGAAATAACGCGCGCCGAGTTCGTCCAGTTCTTCCTGCGTCGCAAGTGTGCCCAATGCAGCGAGGTCACGGGTCAAAGCAGGGTTTGATCCGATATAGGCCTCATAGAAGAGGTTATAGTTCCTTGGAATGGGTACAACACCCATATTACGCATTGCAAAGAGAATCTGCGCTGCGATATCAGGTGCCTTCGGCGTTGATGTCGTACTCATCAAGTCACTCCCGGTAGTAAAGTTAGTATCTATCCCACTCGTCTTTCAGATTTCCTTTTGGAAAGCTTCGGTGACGAAAATCAATATTGATTGTGAGAAAGTCGTATCATCAAATACCTCAATCCATCCGCGGACGCTTATTTTTATAATTAGAATCGCCTAAAGCAGAAGGGGCCATTTCCCATACCATTTTACGGGCTAATTTATAGAGGTAATTTCTTATAGCTATGTAAAATTCTTGAATATTTTTAAAGGTGTCCAGTATTCTAAGATGGTTGGAAACGGCCCGTAAGAGCCGTTTCCAGATTTCGACGTTACTTGGGGCCGATCATGTTCTCTGGGCGAACATACTGGTCGAATTCTTCGTTCGACAGGTATCCGCCGCCGACGGCTTCTTCGCGAAGTGTCGTGCCGTTCTTGTGAGCGGTCTTGGCGATCTTGGCGCAGGCGTCATAGCCGAGTTTGCTGTTCAGCGCCGTCACCAGCATCAATGAGTTCTCGACACCCTTTTTGATGTTGTCTTCGCGGGCTTCGATACCGACGACGCAATTGTCGGTGAAGGACACGGCTGCATCGCCCAGCAACTGAACGGACTGCAGGAAGTTATATGCCATCATCGGGTTGTAGACGTTGAGTTCGAAGTGACCCTGCGAGCCCGCAAAGGTGATTGCTGCCTGATTGCCGAAGATATGCGCGCAAACCTGCGTCAAGGCTTCCGACTGTGTCGGATTGACTTTGCCCGGCATGATGGAGGAGCCGGGTTCGTTTTCTGGCAAAGCGAGTTCACCAAGGCCAGCACGTGGGCCGGAGCCGAGGAAACGGATATCGTTGGCGATCTTGAACAGCGCTGCTGCCGCCGCGTTGATCGCACCATGCGAGAAGACCATGGCGTCATGGGCTGCAAGAGCTTCGAACTTGTTAGGCGCAGTGATGAAGGGCAGTCCGGTGATTTTGGCGATCTCATCCGCAACCTGTTCGGCAAAGCCGACCGGTGCGTTGAGCCCTGTGCCGACAGCAGTGCCGCCCTGCGCCAGCTCATAAAGGCCTGACAATGTCAGTTCGATGCGCTTGATGGCGGAAGCAACCTGAGCTGCATAACCGGAAAATTCCTGACCCAATGTCAGCGGTGTTGCATCCTGCGTATGGGTGCGGCCGATCTTGATGATGTGGGCAAAGCCCTTGGCCTTGGCGTCGAGTGCTGCATGCAGGTGCTTGAGGCTTGGCAACAGGTGGTGAACGATCTGCTCAGCGCAGGCAATGTGCATGGCCGTCGGGTAGGTGTCGTTGGACGACTGGCTCATATTGACGTGGTCGTTGGGGTGAACCGGCTTCTTGGAGCCCATCTCGCCGCCAAGCATTTCAATCGCCCGGTTGGAGATGACTTCGTTGGCGTTCATGTTCGACTGCGTGCCGGAACCGGTCTGCCAGACGACGAGCGGGAAGTGATCGTTGAGCTTGCCATCGATGACTTCCTGCGCGGCCTTGATGATGGTCTCGCCCAGCTGTGTGTCCAGTCCGCCTAGCGCCATGTTGGTGCGGGCAGCAGCCTGCTTGACGATGCCGAGCGCACGAACCACGGAGGCGGGCTGCTTTTCCCAGCCGATCTTGAAGTTGCCGAGTGAACGCTGTGCCTGAGCGCCCCAATAACGGTCGCTTGCAACGTCGATAGGGCCAAATGTGTCGGTTTCGGTGCGTGTGGCTGTCATCAGTCCTGCCTCTCCTGTGCGGTCCAGCGCCAAGACAGCTTCTCCGCCAGCCTTGCGCGCGCAGACATATAAAGCGATAGCGCAATCATGGAAAGCCTGTCCTGCGGTGTGGCACCATATTTCCCAGGGGACTTCAAACGCAGACATCCGGCCCGAAAGTCCGGGCGCGTGGCTTTTCTGTCACGTCGTTCGATTGCGTGGATTTTATGCCATCATTGGCACCACTGTCGAAAACTTGTTTGCGCAATGTTAGGAAATTAAAGAGAAATTTAACTATTCTCGCCAAACGTGGGCACCATGCCGAAGCGATTTTTTCGTGACGGAAACTCATGTCTGGCACTTGATTGGACTTCGTGCGTTTTCTTTCCAAAAGCAGACCAATCAGCTAGACAGACACATACTCTTTATATGCGCCTCGATGAATGATGGCGCGGGATGCGGCGAGGAATAAATTGCAAATCACTTCTGGAAAATCATCGGCAGCATTCATACTGGCTCTCGGACTTTCCGTTTCGGCGGCGATGCCCGGCTCGGCCGGTGCAGTGACCCTCATGGACCTTCTGCGTGGTGGACCAGGCAAGGTCGAGCGTGAGCGCCAGGATCGCGGTCTGCCGGGTGTTACGACAACTATGCAGGGCAGCGCATCCACACGCGATGTCGATCCTGAGCCATTGCCGCGTGTTTCCGGCCCTCGATATTATACGTACAAGGCCGATGGCGCGCGCGCTGTCGACACGTCGAAGTTTTCCGCTGGTCTTGCAGGCGTTAAGCTCTCGGCAACGCCCGAAATCGCCAAGGCGCTGGAATCCTACTACAACGCAGGCGGACAGCCGATCTGGGTTTCGAATGGCGATCTGAATGAGCGCGCCAGCGCCGTTCTCGCATTTTTTGAAAAGGTCGGTGACAGCGGTCTCAACCCAACCGACTACAGCATTTCCGCGCCTTCGCAGGACGTGACAGCCAGCATTTCGGCAGAACCGGCAGCTCAGGTGCAGAACGCATCCGTTTCCGAACAGCAGTCCATTCCTCCTGCCATGATGCAGTTTGAACTGGCGCTTTCGGCCAAGGTTCTGGCCTATGTGCAGGACACGACACGCGGTCGCGTCGATCCGAACAAGCTGTCCGGCTATCATGATTTCAAGTGCAAGACGGTCAATCTGACGCCGGTTCTGAAGCTTGCCAGCCTCAGCCCGGATGTTGCTGCCTATCTGCGCAGCCGTGAGCCATCCAACGTTGAATATCAGGCGCTGAAAGCCGAGCTGGCAAAGCTGCGGGATGAAGACAAGGACGCCGACAACAAGGTCGTCGTGCCTGCCGATCTCGTTCTCAAGCCCGGTGAAAACAACGCCGATATGGCAAGTGTCGTCAAGGCTATCGAGCATCGCTCTTCCGCCACTTTGAAGACTGGCCATGCCTCGACGCTCTCCAGCTACCAGCAGACGCCGGAATACACGCCTGATCTCGTTGATCTGGTCAAGGCATTCCAGAGCGAAAACGGCCTAAAGGCTGACGGTGTTATTGGCCGTGCAACCGTGCGCGCCATGACCGGCGACAGCAACGAAGCCAAGATCGCCAAGCTGGAAGTGGCCATGGAACAGGTTCGCTGGTTGCCAGCCGATCTGGGCGACCGGTTCGTCTTCATCAACCAGCCTGCGTTCATGGCTTATTATCATAATGAAGGTGTCGAGGACTTCGGCATGAAGGTGGTCATCGGTTCCAAGGCGAACCAGACCTACTTCTTCCAGGACGAAATCCAGACGGTTGAATTCAATCCTTACTGGGGCGTTCCGCAGTCGATCATCATCAACGAGATGCTGCCGAAGCTGCGCCGCGATCCGTCTTACCTGGACCGTCTGGGCTACGAAGTTCAGGTCAACGGTCGTTCGGTCTCGTCTTCCGAGGTGAACTGGTACGGCTCCACCAATGCGGTTTCCGTGCGCCAGCCACCGAGCAGCGACAATGCGCTGGGTGACCTGAAAATCCTGTTCCCGAACGCACATGCCATCTACATGCATGACACGCCTGCGAAGAGCTTCTTCAACCGCGATATGCGTGCGCTGAGCCACGGCTGTATCCGTCTGGTCGATCCACGTCGCATGGCTGCTGCCGTTCTCGGCACGACCATGGACAACGTGAACAAGCAGATTGCTGCAGGCCAGAACCGCGCTGTTCAGGTATCGGGCAAGGTTCCTGTCTACGTGTCCTACTTCACGGCATGGCCGGACAAGGACGGCCACGTGCAGTATTTCGACGACGTCTATGATCGCGACAGCTACGTCATGAAGGCGTTCGACACGACGACGAAGGCGCGTGCGTCTTCGATCTAAGGCATATATTACAACATCAAAAGCGCCTTCACGGGCGCTTTTTCTTTATGAGGGCAGGGGCAATGCGGGACATTCAGACGGTTATCAATTCCATCACCGAAAAAATGCAGCCGCGACTGGGTGCCGCGAAGGTGGCCGATTATATTCCCGAGCTTGCCAAGGTCGATCCAAAGCAGTTCGGCATTGCCGTGACCACCGTGGACGGTCAAACCTTTGTGGCTGGCGACGCAAAGGTGCAGTTTTCGATACAGAGTATCTCCAAGGTGTTCATGCTGACACTTGCGCTGGGCAAGACGGGAGAGAGTGTGTGGAAGCGGGTAGGGCGCGAACCCTCCGGTTCTGCTTTCAACTCCATCGTTCAGCTGGAGCGGGAGATGGGCATTCCACGCAACCCCTTCGTCAACGCCGGTGCCATTGTCGTTACCGATATGGTTCTGGCGGGCCACCAGCCGCGTGAGGCGATTGGCGAGGTGCTGCGCTTCGTGCGCTACCTGGCCGATGACGAGACGATTTCCATTGACAACAGGGTTGCGAAATCCGAGCAGACGACCGGCTATAGAAACTTCGCTCTGGCCAATTTCATGAGCAGTTTTGGCAATCTGCACCATCCGGTCGATCATACGCTGGGCGTTTATTTTCACCAGTGCGCGCTGTCCATGAACTGCGTGCAACTGGCACGGGCAGGGCTGTTTCTGGCCAATCGTGGCCGCAACCCCGTGACTGGCCACTCCGTGGTTTCGGAAAAACGGGCACGGCGCATCAACGCGCTGATGCTGACCTGCGGCCATTATGATGGCTCGGGCGATTTTGCCTATCATGTCGGTCTGCCGGGCAAGAGCGGCGTGGGTGGCGGCATTCTGGTCGTGGCACCCGGAAAGGCGTCCATCGCCGTCTGGTCGCCGGGCCTCAATGAAGTCGGCAATTCGGCTCTGGGCTCTGTTGCGCTGGAAATGCTGGCAAACGAAATGGGCTGGTCCGTATTCGGGGCTTGATCTTCACGGCATATGCGGGCATTCCCTGAACCTGGAACGCTGACGCGCGTTCAGGACCAAGCGAGATTGCCATGAACATTGCCGCAGACATCGATGACATGCCCGAAGGCGTCGAGCCTGAAGAGCAGGGTGGCGCGCATCCGCTGTTCGCCAATGCACCACGCTCCGTCTCGTTCAACAAGCTGCGCAAACGGCTGTTGCGCAATGTGCGCCAGGCCTTTGATGATTTCGATATGCTGAAAGGCCAGAAGCGTTGGCTGGTCGGCCTTTCTGGCGGCAAGGACAGCTATGGACTGCTGGCGCTGCTGCTGGATTTGAAATGGCGCGGCCTTCTTCCGGTCGAACTCATCGCCTGCAATCTCGATCAGGGCCAGCCGAATTTCCCCAAGCATATCCTGCCGGACTATCTGACCAAGATCGGCATGCCGCATCGTATCGAGTATCGCGATACCTATTCCATCGTGAAGGAAAAGGTGCCTGCGGGTGGCACCTATTGCTCGCTCTGTTCGCGGCTGCGGCGCGGTAATCTCTACCGCATTGCCCGTGAAGAGGGCTGCGATGCGCTGCTGCTGGGTCACCATCGCGAAGATATACTCGAAACCTTCTTTATGAACCTGTTTCATGGCGGGCGGCTTGCGGGCATGCCGGCGAAACTGATGAATGACGAAGGCGATGTCATGGTGCTGCGTCCGCTGGCCTATTGCGCGGAAGAGGACATGGCGAAGTTTGCGACTGCGATGGAGTTTCCGATCATTCCCTGCGACCTGTGCGGTTCGCAGGACGGTCTTCAGCGCAATGCCATGAAAGACATGCTGGCCGATATCGAGCGACGGATGCCGGGCCGCAAGGATGTGATGTTGCGCGCCATGGCGCACGTTAACCCCTCTCATCTGCTCGACACCAAGCTTTTCGATTTTGCAGGCCTGACTGTCACCGATCCGTCATGCTAGGAGATTAGGTCGTGGAAGCTCTTCCCATTTTTAAAAGAAATGCTTCATGACACTTTCCGATTCCGATCTTGAATTCCTTGTCTCGACCGTTGCAGACGCCGGGGTGAACGACATCATTCCGCGCTTCCGTAATTTGAGCGCTTCCGACATCTCCGAAAAAACCTCCGTTATCGATCTCGTGACCGAGGCGGATATTCTGGCGGAAAAGCGCATCACCGCTGCTCTGCTGGAACGTTTTCCAAAAGCCCATATCGTTGGCGAAGAAACCTATGATGCCGACCATTCGGTTATTCCAGCACTTGTCGATGCGCCGCTTGCCTTCGTGATCGACCCGATCGACGGCACGTTCAATTATGCATCCGGTCTGCCCGCATTCGGTACTTTGCTCGCCGTTACCATAAAAGGGGAAACGGTCGCGGGCATCATCCACGACCCTGTCATGGGTGATACGATTGTTTCGGTTAAAGGTGCGGGCGCAACGCTGAAACGCAAGAACGGCAGCGAAGCGAAAGTGACGGCGGCAAAGCCTGTCGATCTCTCTCAGATGGTTGGCGTTTTTTCCTGGGGCCACAGTTTCGAAGAGCGCCGCCCGGTGATCGCCGCCAACATGACCAAGACCAAGATGGCGCTTTCGCTGAATTGCTCGGCGCATGAATACTGGCTGGTTTCCAGCGGCAAGATTCACTTCATCGGCCATGAAAAGCTGATGCCGTGGGACCATCTGGCCGGTGTGCTGACGCATCAGGAAGCGGGCGGATACACTTCCAAGTTCGATGGCACCCCCTACCGCCCCGGCGATCTGTCAGGCGGCATTCTGTCCGCCCCAGATAAGGACAGCTGGAAGATGATACGCCGCGAAATCGTCGGCCTTTGATTTGATACTAGGAAGGAACACCCATGACCGTTGAACTCGACATCGCATCGCTTGCCAATGCCCTTCAGGAGGCGGCAGGTGTGGAAATCATGCCGAGGTTTCGCAATCTGGGCGAGGGTGACGTGCGCATAAAGACGGAAGCCATCGATCTCGTGACAGAGGCCGATGAGGCTGCTGAGCGTCTGATTCGTGACCGGGTGGCCGAATTCATGCCGGATGCACTTTTCGTGGGTGAAGAAGCCGTTGCGGCCGACCCATCGCTTCTGACCAAGCTGGGCGAGGCAGATCTTGCCGTCGTTGTCGATCCCATCGATGGGACCTTCAACTTCGCTGCCGGTCTGCCGCTCTTTGGCGTGATGCTAAGCGTTGTATCGAAGGGTGAGACGGTCGCGGGCATCATCTATGATCCCATGGGCAATGACTGGGTCATCGCTGAAAAGGGCTCCGGCGCATGGATGTGCAGCGCCGATGGATCGCAGAGCCAGATGAATGTCGTGCCTGCGCCCGAACTTTCGCAAATGGTCGGCATTGCCAATACCGGCTATTTCGAGGGCGATGTGCGCCGCCGTTTGCTGAACAATCTGGCCGATGTGCGCCTGTTCACCAGCTACCGCTGTGCAGCCCACGAATACCGCACCTTCTGCGGCGGCCACATGCACTTCCTGATGTATAACAAACTGATGCCATGGGATCATCTGGCCGGCACGCTGATCTCGCAGGAGGCGGGTGCTTACGCTGCCCGCTTCGATGGTTCGCCCTATCTTCCGCACCACACCAGCGGCGGTCTTCTGCTGGCACCCAATGAAGAGACATGGGAACTGTTGCGCGAGAAGATTTTCACGGTCTAAGCGGAGCTTGTTGAAACGCAAAAGGCGCGGATGTCTCCATCCGCGCCTTTTGCGTTCTTGGTATTTTCAATGTGTCGGTTTGTTCTGTGGATGAAACAGGATACCTTTTTCGCCAAGCAGCACGAAGCTGAGGCCCACGACGGAAACGATGAAGAAGCCGCCCACCATCGGCAGAGCCGTGCCATCGAAAGCCTGGCCGATGGCCGCGCCGATCATAGAGCCGCCGATCGTGCTCATGAAGCCGATGACCGATGAGGCCGTACCGGCGACATGACCCAGCGGTTCCATGGCCAGAGAGTTGAAGTTCGAGCCAATGAGGCCGAACTGGAACATCGCCAAGGCGAACATCACGATAAACAGGAAGAACGGCATGGGCTGGGGTCCGAAAATCTGCGCCATCAGCCACACGAATGTGATGACGATGAAGCCGATCAACGAGCCATGCGACAGCTTTCTCATTCCAAAATGACCGACGAGGCGGGAATTGAGGAAGGACGACAGCGCCATGAACAGGGCCACACCGGCAAAGGCAGCAGCGAACCAGGCACCAAGTCCATAAATGCCCTTATAGACCTGTTCTGCCGAGTTGATGAAGCCGAACAGCGCGCCGAAGATGACGGTGCTGGCGATGGTGTAGCAAAGCGCCACGCGGTTCGTGAGAACGATTTTGAAGCCCTGCAGGACAGATGCGACGGTAAGCGGACGCACGTCTTCAGGGTGCAGAGTTTCCGGCAGACGCAGATACATCCAGACGGTAACGATGGCGGCAATTGCAGCCATGAAGCCGAAGATCAGATGCCAATCACCGAAAAACAGCACGATCTGTCCTGTACCCGGTGCGATGACCGGTACGACCATGAACACCATCATGATCAGCGACATGACTTCCGCCATCTGTCGTCCGCCGTAAATATCACGAACGATGGAAATGGTAATGACGCGTGTTGCTGCCGAACCGATGCCCTGAATGAAGCGCAGGACGAGAAGGCCTGCGAAGGACGGAACGAAGATCACCGCTATGGAGGAGAGAATATAGATGCCGAGGCCGAACAGCATGGGTTTGCGACGACCGAAGCGGTCTGCAATCGGGCCGTAGAACAGTTGCGAAATGCCAAAACCCAGCAGATAGGCCGAGATGACATATTGCCGATGGTTTTCATTATCGACACCCAGCGACGCGCCGATTTCCTGCAAGCCAGGAAGCATGATGTCGATGGCGAGTGCGTTCAGCGCCATGAGCGCGGCTGCGAGACCGATAAATTCCGTGCGCCCCATGGAGATGGCGCGCGCCGGATCAGATTGTGAAAGATTTGTCACAGACGTTGTCCCAAAAGAACGGCAAAGGCGTTGCTTGGGGCAACGCCTAGACATGTTTTTAAAAGTAGGGGGGCCGGGTTATCCCGGCCGGAATCAGGCCGCTCCGCGGACGCTGATACCCTGTTCCTGAAGTTGGTCCTGAAGCTCGCCCGACTGGAACATCTCTTTTATGATGTCACAGCCGCCAACAAACTCACCCTTGATGTAAAGCTGCGGAATGGTGGGCCAGTTGGCGTAATCCTTGATGCCCTGACGCAGATCTGCGTCGGCAAGCACGTTGATGCCCTTATACTGCAGGCCGAGGTAATCGAGGATCTGTACGACCTGCCCGGAGAAACCACACTGCGGGAACTGCGGGGTGCCTTTCATGAAAAGCACGATATCGTTGCTCTTCACTTCGCCGTCGATCATTTCGTGAATGCCGCTCATGGCCATTTCCTTTCACACGCGGTTCAAGGCCGCTGCTTCGTTTGTTCTTAAATAACATGGTGGCGGGCGATTTCCAGCCATGAATGGCAAAAAATCCAAGCGGATCGCGCATATCGTCTGTGCGTTGGTCGGTATACGAGACAGAACGAGCTGGGCTGATCAGAGACCAGCAGCTTTTTTCAATACGTCGTCAATGCGCGCCTGCCAGCCGGGGCCTGTCGCCTTGTAATGGTCCACCACCTCCGGGCTCAAGCGAATGGAGAGGGGAATTTTCGTCGGTGCTTTTTGCTGGCCGCGTGTTTTGGGAAAAAACGCCGCGATATCATCAGGCAGTTGCGACGCAGGTTTTGCACGCCCGAAATCGGCATCGGTCCATTCCGGATTGTCGGCATCAATGACTGTTTTGTTTGACATAACTGTCATACTCCTTCTTGTGCGCCCGACGAAGACTGATCGCGCGTAGTCGTCCGTCTCGGTGCGTAAAGGCCAGGCAATGTGGTTTGCCATCAATCAGGCCCCATGCCCGGTATCGAACCTCTCCGTATCTGTTACGGTCATCCTCAACGAAGGCAAGAATTTCGAGATCGACCGCTCGAGAAAGAGACATCCCGTGCTTTTCGATATTGATTTCATCTTTGGCAGGGTCGAATTCAATTTCCATATTGTATATACGATTTAAGTGGGTGAATTGCAATATACATACTGTTGGGGACGCAAACTTAAGGCACCCCTTTCATAATATCCGGATCAGGGTATAGGTTACCACTATCTCAAATATCCAGATTTTCCGCGAATGCCGAACGATCCTGAATGAAGCGGAAGCGGGCTTCGGGCTTGGTGCCCATCAGGTTGTCCACGGCTTCGCGGGTGCCTTCGAAATCCACGTCATCGATTTCCACGCGCAGAAGGGTGCGCTTGGATGGGTCCATGGTGGTTTCCTTCAACTGCGCCGGCATCATTTCGCCAAGGCCTTTGAAGCGGCCGATTTCGACCTTTTTGCCTTTGAAGACCGTTTCCATCAGCTCGGCACGATGCACGTCATCGCGGGCGTAGACCGTCTTGGCACCCTGACGAATGACGTAGAGCGGCGGCACGGCCAGATAGAGATGGCTGCCGCGGATGAGTTCGGGCATTTCCTGATAGAAGAAGGTGATCAGCAGCGAGGCAATGTGCGCGCCGTCTACGTCGGCATCGGTCATGATGACGATGCGCTCGTAACGCAAATCCTCGTCGCGGTACTTGGTGCGGGTGCCGCAACCGAGTGCCTGGATGAGATCGGCGATCTGCTGGTTGGCGGAAAGCTTTTCGCGGCTGGCACTGCCGACGTTGAGGATTTTACCACGCAACGGCAGAATGGCCTGATTGGCGCGGTTGCGCGCCTGCTTGGCCGAA
This sequence comes from Agrobacterium rosae, assembly GCF_002915175.1. Taxonomy (GTDB): domain Bacteria; phylum Pseudomonadota; class Alphaproteobacteria; order Rhizobiales; family Rhizobiaceae; genus Agrobacterium; species Agrobacterium rosae. Next base: position 442,358 of record NZ_NXEJ01000004.1, read on the forward strand.
CCGCCAGCCGAATCACCCTCGACGATGAAAAGCTCGGCACCTTCGGCTGTGTTCTGCGAGCAATCCGCCAGCTTGCCGGGGAGGCGCAACTTGCGAACGGCGGTCTTGCGGTTGACTTCTTTTTCCTTGCGGCGACGAAGACGCTCTTCGCAGCGCTCGATGACCCAATCCAGAAGCTTTGCCGCTTCGTTGGGGTTGCCGGCGAGATAATGGTCGAATGGGTCACGTAGCGCGTTTTCAACGATGCGCTGGGCTTCGACGGTTGCCAGCTTGTCCTTCGTCTGCCCGACGAATTCCGGCTCGCGAATGAAGACGGACAGCATGCCGACGGCTGAGATCATCACGTCATCGGTGGTGATCTCGCGGGCGCGCTTGTTCTGCGTCAGTTCGGCGTAGTTCTTAAGCCCCTTGGTCAGCGCGATGCGCAGGCCAGCCTCGTGGGTGCCGCCTTCAGGCGTGGGGATGGTGTTGCAGTAGGAATGCAGCTGGGCATCGCCACCATACCAAGTCACGGCCCATTCCATGGCGCCGTGACCGCCGGTCTTTTCCGTCTTGCCAGAAAAGATTTCGCGAGTAACGGTAAAGTCCTTGCCCAGCGTTGCCGCCAGATAATCCTTCAGGCCACCGGGGAAGTGGAAAACAGCCTTTTCCGGAATGTCACCGTCCGGTGGCACCATGCCGGGATCGCAGCTCCAGCGTATCTCGACGCCGCCGAACAGATAGGCCTTGGAACGCGCCATGCGAAAAATGCGGGCCGGGTCGAACTTTGCGTGGTCGCCAAAAATCTGCGGATCGGGATGGAAACGAACGCGCGTACCGCGACGATTGTGCACATCGCCCAGTTCTTCGAGACCGCCCATGGGAATGCCGCGTGAAAAACGCTGGCGATAAAGCTTGCGGTTTCGGGCCACTTCCACTTCGAGTAGGTCGGACAGCGCATTGACGACGGATACGCCGACGCCGTGAAGGCCGCCCGACGTTTCATAGGCTTTGCCATCGAACTTGCCGCCCGCATGCAGCTTGGTCATGATGACTTCAAGCGTGGACTTGCCGGGAACCTGCGGGTGGTTTTCCACGGGAATACCGCGACCGTTGTCGCTGACCGTCAAAAAGCCTTCGGTGTCCAGGTGGACTTCGATGAAATTGGCGTGGCCGGCGACGGCCTCGTCCATGGAGTTGTCGATGACTTCGGCAAACAGGTGGTGCAGCGCTTTTTCATCCGTGCCGCCAATATACATGCCGGGACGCATGCGCACGGGCTCCAGCCCTTCCAGCACCCGGATGGACGAAGCACCATATTCCTGCTCGGACGAGGTGGTTGCGACCGCAGGCTTCGGCGCGCTGGCGACAGCTTTCACCACAGGCGTGAGCGCCGGTTCACGCGGCTCCGGCTCCTGTTGCTTTGCAGCGGATTGGCTTGAAAAAAGATCGTTGCTGTCGTCCATTGTGCCCAGTTCAGTCAGAATTTGGCCATGCGAGCAGGCATATGATTTGCCACAACGGCAACCCAATGTTGCTACTCAAGCACGGATGATCGGTTTTCGCGTCGTCCAAGGATTGCGCCGCGCTTGCCCGGATGGCAAGTGTTCTGGCTCAAATGAAATGGTTCCTCAAGGCATGTCCACAGCTATCTTCACCTTTTGTACTCTTTTTTGCCTGTCTGTTGCCATCGTGCCAGCCTCTGCACAAAGCAGCAGCGGGCCGCTGAAACCCTTCAAGGACGAGCTGTTTTCCAACCAGCCGGTGCTTTCCACAGGCGATAATGGCGCGTCTGAAATTATCGATTATCAGGAAATGCGTGACATCAATGGGCGCGACGATACGCCGGAGCGACGGGTGAAGCGCCAATATGTCGACCTTGCGCCGAAGAAGTTTCAAGAGCTGGAGACAGTCGCGGTTGGGGGCAGGGCGCTGGAGGTTGGTCGCGTTGGTGCGGCAACCGGTCAGGCCTTCACAGTGATCTTCATTCACGGTCGCGGCGGCGATCGCAGGCTGGGCATGAATGACTATACCTTCGGCGGCAATTTCAATCGACTGAAGAATTTGGCGGTTGCCAATGGCGGCACCTATTATGCGCCGAGCGTGCGTAGCTTCGATGAGAAGGGCGTGGCGGATATTACCGCATTAATTGCTGATGCAAACGCCAATTCCGGCGGGCGTCCCGTCATTCTCGCCTGTGCGTCCATGGGCAGTTTCATTTGCTATGGTATCAGCCGCGATGCGCAGGCAGTGTCGAATCTCAAGGGCATGGCAATTCTTGGCGGTGCGGTTGACCCGGACTTTCCCAAAAGCGTTTTTGCGAAAGCCAAAAAGCCCGTCTGGTTTACGCATGGCAGCGAAGACAAGGTTTATTCGGCGCAGCAGCAGGCGGGTATTTTCCGCACATTGCTGAAAGCTGGCCAGCCGACACGCTTCACGCTCTATCAATCCGGCACCCACGGTACCCCGGTACGCATGACGGACTGGCGTGCGGTGCTGAATTTTTTGGTCACGCATTGAGCAGGGATGGCGTCAAAACGACGAAAACAAGCGAATTGCTGCGATTTTAACCAATGTTATGAACCAAAAGCATTCTTTTTTGTACCAAATACAATCGCTAGCCTTTAAGACATAATGGAAACTGGCCGCCATAAGCGCTTGCACTTTGGTGAGCGCTTTTGAAGTTAAGAGGAATAGATCGCCCATGACCCCTGATGTTCGCCCGCTCGTCGCTGGAAACTGGAAGATGAACGGAACACGCGATTCGCTTGATCAGATCAAAGCGATGGCCGAGGGTGTCAAAGGTCCACTTTCGGACAAGGTGGACGCACTGATCTGCCCGCCTTCCACGCTACTTTATGTGGCAACGGCGCTGTGCGATGACAGCCCATTGAAGATCGGCGCGCAGGATTGCCACCAGAACCCGTCGGGTGCCCATACGGGTGATATTTCCGCTGAAATGATTGCCGATTGCTTCGGCACCCATGTCATCGTCGGCCACTCGGAGCGCCGCACGGACCATGCCGAAACCGACCATCTGGTTCGCGCCAAGGCCACTGCGGCCTATGCGGCGGAACTGGTCGCCATCATCTGCATTGGCGAGACGGCGGATGAACGCAAAGCCGGCCAGACGCTGGATGTTCTCAAGCGCCAGCTTTCCGGCTCTCTGCCGGACGAGGCTGTGGCAGAAAACACCGTGATTGCCTATGAGCCAGTGTGGGCCATCGGCACCGGCCTGACGCCGACCACGCAGGATGTTAAGGAAGCGCACGCCTTCATGCGTGAGGAACTGGTCAAGCGCTTCGGTGCGGAAGGGCAGGGCATGCGTATTCTCTACGGTGGCTCGGTCAAGCCAACCAACGCGCTGGAACTGATGGGCGTCGAGAATGTCGATGGCGCGCTGATTGGTGGTGCCAGCTTGAAAGCGTCCGATTTTCTCTCCATCTACGCGGCATATGAGCAATTGACGGCTTGATGTCGTCTTTCGTCTCGCAGGGGGTTGGAATACGCTTTCGCCTCATGTAAAGAGCCGCAAACTTCTTCATTGTGCTCCAAACGGGGCATGGAATGGATTGTCATGCAGAACGTACTGATTGTTATTCATCTCATGATCGTGCTGGCGCTCGTCGGTGTGGTTCTGGTTCAGCGCTCCGAAGGCGGTGGCCTTGGTATCGGCGGCGGCTCCGGCTTCATGTCCGCGCGCGGCACTGCCAATGCGCTGACGCGCGCAACAGCCATCCTTGCGGCGCTGTTCTTCGTCACGTCTCTCGGCCTTGGTCTTCTGACACGCTACGAAGCGCGCCCAACGGATATTCTGGATCGCATTCCGGCGACACAGGGTCAGGGCAACGGCATTCTCGATACGCTTGGGCCATCGTCTTCGACGCCTGCTGCTCCGGCTCAGAACGGTGTGCCATCATCGACCAACGGCGCTGCCGCCCCGTCGACAACGACGCCGCCACCAGCGACCCCGGCTCCGGCAACACCAGCCCCGGCCAATTCGAACGCAGTTCCGACCGGCCAATAAACCCGGTTGACGCATAACACTCCGGCAGGCCAAAAGCCTGCCGGTTTTCTTTTGTTCACATTCCGGCCATGCCGTGTCGCGTCATCAACAGATGAATGCGCTCTGACATAAATTTTGGCTGGCGGAATCACTCAATTAAAGGTAACCGGTGAATCCCATGGCGCGATATGTATTCATAACAGGCGGCGTGGTCTCCTCTCTTGGTAAGGGCATTGCCGCTGCAGCACTCGGAGCGTTGTTGCAATCCCGTGGTTACCGGGTGCGACTTCGCAAACTTGACCCCTATCTCAATGTCGACCCCGGCACGATGAGCCCCACCCAGCACGGTGAAGTGTTCGTGACCGATGACGGCGCGGAGACGGATCTCGATCTTGGTCACTACGAACGCTTTACAGGACGTTCGGCCACCAAGACCGACAACATCACCACGGGTCGTATCTACAAGAACATCATCGACAAGGAACGCCGCGGCGATTATCTCGGCGCGACGGTGCAGGTCATTCCGCACGTCACCAACGAAATCAAGAATTTCGTGACCGAAGGCAATGAGGAATACGACTTCGTCATCTGCGAAATCGGCGGCACGGTGGGCGACATCGAAGCCATGCCGTTCATGGAGGCGATCCGTCAGGCCAAGAACGACCTGCCACGCGGCACGGCCATCTTCGTTCACCTGACGCTGATGCCTTACATTCCTGCAGCCGGCGAGTTGAAGACGAAGCCGACGCAGCACTCCGTCAAGGAATTGCAGGCGCTGGGTATTCACCCGGATATTCTGCTGGTGCGTGCCGACCGGGAAATTCCCGAGGCCGAACGCCGCAAGCTTTCTCTGTTTTGCAACGTGCGTCCATCCGCTGTCATTCAGGCGCTTGACGTGGCCAACATCTATGACGTTCCGATTGCCTACCACAAGGAAGGCCTCGACAACGAAGTGCTGGCCGCCTTCGGCATCGAGCCTGCGCCAAAGCCACGCCTGGAGCAGTGGGAAGAGGTCTGCAACCGCATCCACACGCCGGAAGGCGAAGTGACGATTGCGATCGTCGGCAAATATACCGGCCTCAAGGACGCGTATAAGTCGTTGATCGAAGCCCTGCATCACGGTGGCTTTGCCAACCGCGTCAAGGTCAATCTGGAATGGATCGAGTCGGAAGTCTTCGAAAAGGAAGATCCAGCACCGTATCTCGAAAAGGTCGATGCCATCCTCGTTCCCGGCGGTTTCGGTGAGCGTGGCTCTGAAGGCAAAATCCGCGCGGCCCAATATGCCCGTGAGCGTCAGGTGCCTTACTTCGGCATTTGCTTCGGCATGCAGATGGCAGTCGTGGAAGCGGCCCGCAATCTGGCTGGCATCGAAAAGGCCTCCTCTACCGAATTCGGCACCACGCCGGAGCCTGTCGTTGGCCTGATGACCGAGTGGGTCAAGGGCAACGAGCTTGAGAAGCGCAACGCGGCCGGCGACCTCGGCGGCACGATGCGTCTGGGTGCTTACAAGGCATCGCTCAAGAAAGACACCAAGATCGCCGAAATCTACGGCTCCACGGATATCTCCGAGCGCCACCGCCACCGCTATGAAGTCAACGTAGACTACAAAGACCGCCTCGAAAACTGCGGCCTCGTCTTCTCCGGCATGTCCCCGGACGGCGTTCTGCCTGAGACAGTTGAGTACACTGACCATCCATGGTTCATCGGCGTGCAATACCACCCCGAACTTAAGAGCCGCCCGCTCGACCCGCATCCTTTGTTTGCGAGTTTTATTGAAGCGGCGCTGGAGCGGAGCCGGTTGGTTTGAGGAGCATCCCGGAAAACGATGACAAAGAAGAGTTTTCTGGAATTCCATCAGCTTGATGCAGACACGTTGAACGCAATCATAGCCCGTGCCGAGGAATTAGCGCGGGCTTGGTCGTTGAGGACCATGCCGCAATGCCTGGCGGGAAAACGTTTGGCGGTCATTGCCGCTGATACGGGTTGGCGCAACACGACTGCGTTCGATCTTGGTATTCAAGCCATGGGCGGATTGAGCGTACAACCTCCCGTCCAATTCGACGTGCGTGAAACGACAGCCGATTTGGCCGGCTATCTCGACAACTGGTTCGATATTCTCATCTTGCGCACGCGATCTCTCGAAACATTGAGAGAGTTAGATGCTTGCTCAAAGGCACCTGTGATCAATGCCCGTACTACATCCAATCATCCGTGTGAAACGCTGGGTGATCTGAGCTATATTAAACGTCAGCGCGGTAATATCGAAGGCCTGAAAGTGGTGTGCGTGGCACCCGACGCCAATATTCTGCGCTCTTGGGTCGAGGCATCCATCGCGTTACCCATCGACGTCGTGCAGGTCTATCCTCAACAATGGCATGTTCGCGAAAAGCGGCTGCTGAATGAGCGTTTTCGCGCGAGCACCGATATGCGGGAGTTGATGAATGCGGATGTCGTTATTACTGATTCCTGGGTGCGCGATGGCGATCCAGAGCAATTGAAGCAGTTCCGCATAACCGCAGCCGTTCTGGATCAGCTCAAAACTGATGCCATTTTTCTTCCGTGTCCGCCCGTGGAGCGAGGCAGGGAAGTGAGTGACGACGCCATGGAACATATGCTTTGCCAGAGCCAAGTGGCGAAGGCTTACTTGCTCCACGCCCAGAACGCTTTGTTGGAATGGGTGGTTTCCGAGCCCTGAAAGAGCTGCCGACCCACACACATGCTTGAACCGAATCACCACGAGCGCTAGCATTGGTTTAGGCTTGACCCACGCCTCCTCCCTCCTATCGGGGAAGTACTGTCCGTATGGGGTGACCTGACTATCATCGAACCACCTGTTCGAGCGACGCATAAGGAGGGGTTGCGCGTACGGCTCGTAGAGGAGGTCAATCGATGACACTATCTGCACCCATATTTCAGTTGAAACGTCGGGCAAAGCTTATGGCCCGCGATCAGAAAATGCCGTTGCACACGACATTGGACGCGATAGCTCGGGAAGAAGGCTTTGCAAGCTGGAGCCTGCTGTCCTCGCATTACATGGCACTGAAAGAGCCGGAGAAAGCACTTGATCGGTTGCACGATGGCGACATGCTGCTGGTGGCTGGTCGCCCCGGGCAGGGCAAGACAAGATTTGCTTTGCGCCTTTTAGTGGATGCACTTCGGGATAAAAGACGAGCTATTTTGTTCACGCTCGAGTTTACGGAACAACAGGCCTGGCAGCACATCCGCACGATCAGTAAAGGCAATTCTGAGGTTGCCGATACGCTCCAGATCATGACGTCCAATGCAATCAGTGCCGATTACATCATCCAGCATCTTACAGGCGTGGAAAGAGGAAGTGTCATCGTTATCGATTTCCTCCAAATCCTGGACCAAGACCGAAGCAAGCCACCGCTTTCGGAGCAGGTTTTGGCTCTTGCTGAATTTGCGAGAAGGACTGGGGCAATCGTGGTCTTTGTCTCTCAAATCGACCGATCTTTCGACCCGGATGCGAAGCGACTTCCTGACATCAACGACATTCGTCTACCCAATGATATCGATCTGGGTCTCTTTACCAAAACATGCTTTTTGCATGGAAACGAGATGGATTTTAAAAAGGTAGCTTAGTGCCAAGGGCCGTCGTGGCAGCATAGAAAAGTTGCGACGGCCTTCCCCATAATGTTGAAGGCATCATTCCGCCACGGCGTTTGGCGTAACGGCATAGGCGTCATATGCGCCTCGCATGCGGTCTGCCTCTGATCTGTCGGGAAAGAGCTTGTAGCTTGGAGCCCAAATGCGTGAAATTTTCGTAATTTCAATCGAGATGATGCGCTGGATTGGATAATCGTCGCCAGCCATTTGCAGTACCTGTGCGCCAACGATCGCAAAATTGGCATCGTCCTTCTCAATGATAACGGCCGTTCCTACAATCTTGAATCCACGTTGGCGGAAGATATCAATGAAGCTGACGCAGACATTGGGGTCGGCGCGAATATTTCGGACGGAATTGGCCGAGGCAATATCAGCGACGATGATACGATCCTCGCCATAACTCGAAAAAATTTCCTTAGGACTTACGTTTGGAACGCCCGACGAATCTGCTGTGGCGAGCCAACATAAGACAGAGTTATCTATGTCGGTTTGGATCGCTTCATTGATTGTGTTCATCGGAATTCTCCCAACTACGCCCGCAACCTAACCACCACACACTCCCCACCAGCCTCCAACTCCTGAGCAAACGGCGCGCGTACGATCAGACAATCTGACTGCGCCATGATTTTCATCATCGCTGAATCCTGTTTGGTGAAGGCTTCGACAACTTGCTGACCGTTCTCGTGGCCGATGATTCGAGCGCGGAGATAGTCTTGCCTGATATCGTTGGCTTTGAGTGTCGTGGCGGTTCTGGCGGTTGTTTCGCGGGGGGCGATTGGGCGGTGGCTCAGTTTTTGGATGAGGGGTTCCAGAAAGAGCAGGCTGCATACGAGGCTGGCGACGGGGTTGCCGGGCAGGCCCAGCACCTGCATTTCCCCTATCGAGCCGACGATCAGCGGTTTGCCGGGGCGCATGGCGATGCGCCAGAAGTCGAGCACCATTCCTTGTGCCTTCAATGCCGCCTGAACAAGATCGTGATCACCAACGGAGGCGCCGCCCAGTGTGACGAGAACGTCGGCGCGGGCAGCCACGGCTTTGTCGATTGCGGCGCGAATGAGGGTTGCGTCGTCTGGCACGATGCCGAGGTCGAGAATGTCGGCACCGGCTTTGCGGGCTAGGGCCGAAACACCGAAGGTGTTCGAGGCGATGATCTGCGCGGCTTTGGGGGCCCCGCCCGGTGGCACCAGTTCGTCACCCGTTGCCAGAATGGCGATGACAGGCTTGCGATAGACGGCAAGCTCCGCATGGTTCATGGCAGCGGCGACGGTGATGTCCGTGAAAGCCAGTTCCGTTCCCGCCTTCAGTACCGCTTCGCCTTCCAGGAAATCCTGGCCACGGGGCCGAATATGTCTCCCTGCGGTGACGTCGAAGGTGGTGCGGATCTTGCCAGCGTCGAGAAGCTCGGCATCCTCCTGAATGAGAACCGCGTCGGCACCTTCAGGCAACGGCGCGCCGGTAAAGATGCGCACGGCGTGACCTTCACCGACTGTACCGGAAAAGGCATGACCCGCTGCTGCCGTGCCGATAACGGTCAAAGTCGAGCCCATCTGCGGGGCATCTGCTGCTCTCAGCGCATATCCATCCATGGCAGAAGCATCGAAAGGTGGCTGCGTGAGCCGGGCGTGCAGATCGCGGGCGAGAACGCGTTGATCTGCATCTGCCAGCGCTACGAGTTCAATGGCTGTGACAGGTGTTGCAGCACCCAGCAATCGCGCCTGGGCTTCAGCAACGGGCAAGAGGGGTTTCATGGCGTTTCCTCTTCCTGTGGCCGCCTGAATAAATCCGGCAGTGCCACGTTCACTCTTCTGTTCAGGCCTTGAAGTGACCGGATTTTCCGCCCGTTTTTTCCAAAAGGCGGATGGAGCCGATCTCCATGCCTTTGTCGGCGGCTTTCGCCATATCGTAGATGGTAAGGCACGCGATGGAAACTGCGGTCAGTGCTTCCATTTCGACGCCCGTCTTGCCGGACAGCTTTACCGTGGCCTGAACGCGCAGGCCGGGCAGGGCGTCATCCTCGGAAATATCCACCGAGACTTTGGTCAGCATCAAGGGGTGGCACAGCGGAATGAGGTTGGATGTCTGCTTGGCGGCCATGATGCCGGCCAGACGCGCCGTGCCGATCACGTCGCCTTTCTTGGCATTGCCATCGCGGATCAGCGACAGCGTTTCCGGCTTCATCTTCACGAAACCCTCGGCGACCGCAACGCGTATGGTTTCGGCCTTGTCACCGACATCGACCATATGCGCTTCGCCAGACGCACCGATATGGGTGAGGCTCAGATCGTCGCTCATTCGGCTGCCAGAATGTCGTTGCGGCCTGTCAGCAGCGTGTGGGTGGCAGCTGCGACGTCATCCTTGCGCATCAGGCTTTCACCAACGAGGAATGTCGTTATGCCTGATGTCTGGAGGCGCGTGCAGTCTTCGAAGGTGAAGATGCCACTTTCGCCGACCAGCAGTTTGTCGGCAGGAACCATCGAGGCCAGCCGCTCGCTGGTTTCCAGGCTGACGTCGAAGGTGCGCAGGTTGCGATTGTTGATGCCGAGCAGCGGAGAGGCGAGTTTCAGCGCCCGTTCGGTCTCTTCCTCGTCATGCACTTCCACCAGAACATCCATGCCCAGCGAGAAGGCTTCGTCTTCCAGGCGCTTGGCTTCGTCATCGGAAAGCGATGCCATGATGAGAAGAATGCAATCGGCACCCCAGGCGCGAGCTTCATGGACCTGATAGGTTTCGAACATGAAGTCCTTGCGCAGCGCGGGCAGGGCGCAGGCGTCACGCGCAGCCGTCAGAAATTCCGGCGCGCCTTGAAAACTCGGCGTATCGGTCAGCACCGAAAGGCAGGCGGCACCACCGGCTTCATAGGCTTTTGCCAGAGCGGGCGGATCGAAATCCGGGCGGATGAGACCCTTGGATGGGCTGGCCTTCTTGATTTCCGCAATGAGGCCGAATGTGCCATCCGCCTGTTTGCGCTTCAGCGCATTGTAAAAACCGCGCGGTGCGGTCTGATCGGCAGCCATGGCTTTGAGATCGGCCAGGGATACCTTGGCTTTCGCAGCCTCGATCTCTTCGCGCTTGTAGGCCTCGATCTTTTTCAGAATGTCGCTCATGGGCTTGCCCCTACTCCTCGTTCGAAACCGCAACCAGCCTGTCGAGGGCCGCAGCGGCCTTGCCATCCTCCAGAGAGGCGCTTGCGATCTTCATGCCATCTGACAATGTTTCGGCCTTGCCTGCGACCACCAGAGCGGCAGCGGCGTTGCACAGGGAAATATCCCGATAAGGGTTCTTGGCTCCGCCCAGAACGCCGCGAAGAGCGGCCGCATTGGCAATGCCATCGCCGCCCTTGAGGTCTTCGATGCTGGCGACATCAACGCCGAAATCCTTTGGCGTTAGATCGAAGGTTCTGATCTTGCCATTCTCAAGTGCTGCCACGTGTGTGGTGCCGGTGGTGGTGATTTCATCCAGACCGTCACCGTGAACGACCCAGATGCTTTCGGAGCCGAGATCACGCAGCACTTCTGCCAGCGGCACGAGCCAGCGTGGCGAAAAGACGCCGAGCAATTGTTTCTTCGCGCCCGCCGGATTGGAGAGAGGTCCGAGCAGGTTGAAGACGGTGCGTGTGCCAAGCTCCACCCGGCTGGGGCCAACATGGCGCATGGCGGAATGGTGAAGCTGGGCGAACATGAAGCCGAGACCGGCTTCGCTGACGCAGCGACTGATCAGTTCCGGTCCGATATCGAGTTTCACACCGAGTGCTGAAAGCGCATCCGCCGTGCCTGATTTTGAACTCAAGGCGCGGTTGCCATGCTTGGCAACAGGTACGCCGGTGCCTGCCACGATAATGGAAGCGAGCGTGGAGATGTTGTAGGTGCCAAGGCCATCGCCGCCGGTTCCGACGATATCCATGGCGTCGGCAGGCGCGGTGACGGGAAGCATGCGCGAACGCATGGACGACACGGCGCCGACGATTTCATCCACGGTTTCTCCGCGCACGCGCAGGGCCATGAGGAAGCCACCGATCTGCGATGGCGTTGCGCCGCCCGACATCAGAATGTCGAACGCCTGACGAGACTCGTCCCGGTTCAGGCTTTCGCCATTGGCAACCTTGGCAATCAGCGGCTTCAGCTCAGCCATGTCCTCATGTCCCCCGGATAGTGGCTTAGTAAGCAGCGGTCATGGCTTGATCGGCCGCAGCCTGATTGATGGTCACACCGTAATCGTTCTGGAGGCGGTTGACCATCTGGTCCAGCATATCGTCGCCAGCAGCATTTGCCATGGCGGTAATCTGCTGGTCGCTGTTGTCGAGCGCATCCGTTGGCGTCGTGGTGTTGACTTCGGTGACCTTGAACAGGATGCGGCTGGAACCTTCCGTATCCGGTGCTGCGCCAACGAGGCCCTGCGCGCCGGCGAAGACGGCAGACACGGCCTGCTGACCCAGAACTGCATCTTCGCTGGTGCGGCGAAGGCCCATCTTGGTTTCAACGCCAAGACCCATTTCACCGGCGATCGCGGCCAGAGCCTCGCCCTTTTCGGCGCGAGCCTTCAACTCATCCGCCTTTGCGGTCAACGCCGTGCGCTGCTGCTCTGCGGTCCAGTCGGCAACGACCTGTTCCTTGACCTCGTCAAGCGTACGGTCACGTGGCGGAGTAATCTGCTGAAGATCGAACCAGACGTAACCATCGCGACCGATGTTGACGGAAGGCGCATCGCCACCCTGTTCGGCCTTGAAGACTTCGGCCAACAGGGCAGGGGTCGGGAGACCTTCAACCGGGTTGCCCTTTTCGTCGCCGCCGTTGGAATCGATGGCGTTTACGGTCACTGGCTTGAGGTTGAGCTGAGTTGCCGCATCCGTCAGGGACGCGCCGCCGCCACGCAAATCTTCGTAACGGTCATGAACGTTGTTCAGTTCTTCAGCAGCTTTCGTCGTGGCAAGTGTGGTGCGAATTTCTTCCTTCGCCTCATCCAGCGTCTTCATGCTTTCGTTCTTGATGCCGGTCACGCGCAGGATAACCGGGCCGAAGGCACCGTCGAGAACCGCAGACACGCCGCCATCCTTCTGGATGCCGAAAGCCGCATCGGCAATCGATGGATCAGGAACGGTGTCTCTTGTGAATTCGCCAAGCGTTACGTCTGCGGGCTGCTTGCCCTGATCTTTCACGACCTGATCGTAGGTCGTGGTACCGGCGCGAATCTGTGCGGCCGCTGCTTCCGCCATTTCCTTATCGGCAAATGTCAGCTGCTCGATGGTGCGACGTCCGGCCGTGCGGAAGCTATCCTTGTGGGCCTCATAGTAATCAGAAATCTGCTGATCGGTAATCGCGCCCTGATCGGCAATGTCGGTTGCTTCGAGCTTCACATAGGTGAATTTGCGATATTCCGGTGCGCGGTACTGCGCCTTGTTCTTTTCGAACCATGCGGCAAGCACATCGTCACCCGGTGCCTTGACTGGATCGATATTGGCATTCGACAGAAGGACGTATTCAATGGAGCGCTGCTCATCACGATACTGCTTCAGCGCATTGACCAAGACCTGCGGCGGCTTGAAGCCATCCGAAACAGCATCGACGATCTGGCCACGCACGGCGACCTTGCTGCGTTCCTTGACGTAATCATCTTCATTGAAACCTGCGCCGCGCAGACGCTGGCTGAACAGGTTGCGGTCGAACTGGCCACTGGGCGACTTGAAGGCGGGGTCTTCAGCAATCAACGTTGCCAGACGGTCTTCGGAGAGGCCGAGGTTCATCTTCGATGCGAGCTCATCCAACGCGGCACCCGCAGAAAGCTGACTGAACACCTGGCGGTCGATGCCGAATGCTTTCGCCTGCTCCGTCGTCAGACGCGTGCCGAACTGGCGGCCAACATCTGCCAGCTGGCGCTGATAGGCAAAACGGAACTCGTTCGGCGTCACCGTCTGGTCGCCAACCGTCATCACGGCATGCGAGTTCGTCGACACCAGAGAAGCGGAAACGCCCCACACGCCAAAGGAAAGGACGAGGAGGAGAAGAAGAATCTTTGCCGCCAAAGTTCGAGAAGCATTTCTCAGGGAATCGAGCATCGTTATGCAAACCTCACAATATTTGCCCATTAGCCGGGTCTATGGGGCTTCCTTAAATCAATCCACTTTGAAATTGAAGGCTAAATTCCGTTGAAAAGCGCCTGTTTGCAAACGATGGCGTGAGGAAGCGGGTTTGAGGTGCCGTGTTATCGATGCGGATGACGGTGACATCAAAAAAGCCGCCTCACGAATGGGCGGCTGTTTGGGGTCGAAAACTGTTGGTATGGGACACTTTTGGCGCGATCAGAACGCCTTGTTGCGTTCCATCATCTCTCTGAAGTCCTCTCCTTCCTTGCGGGTTTCCGTCACCACCGAGATGACTGATGCAACAAACATTACGCTGATGAGGGCTATAAGCACTGTCAAGAATGTAAGCATGGAAGTATAACTCCAGAGGTGGTAGCTATATCACTCCCGACGGATCAGTAGTAGTTCATATACTGACTGCGGGCGGTAAGCTGAGGATAGTCAGGGCCGTTCTGCTGTGTCTTTTGTCCGTAAAGGCTGAACGTCGTTGCCAGCATCGCAATAACCAACATTGTCCAAGCTGTGCTGATCACGCCGATCTTAGCCGAAGTAGACTGTTTTTCTTTGATAAACATCTGTCTGTTCCTTTACCTGGGATTTGAACGCGCGATACTGAATCCAGTTCCGCTAAATTGTTAAAAATCGATTAGCATTGCGCCTGTGAAGCTTGCTTGAATGCTTCGTTCATCTGGCGTTCAGAAAGTCGGCAGTTCACGTCAATCCATAAAGACATATTCAACGACGAGGGATGTCGCGATTGCCAGGACCATCATGAAAACCAGCATTTCCGTCTCCGATTGGGGTTTGACGCCCGTTGCCATTCGATGAGACCGTTATAGCGATGCGGTTTGAAGCCACCCTGAATGGTGCATTCATACGCTGTTCAGGCACCTCCAACGGGTGCGTCACAGGATGCTTGCTACCCCAAGGTCTTGCGAAGCCCGGTCTTCCATGACAAAAGGCGGCACATTCATTTGCACGCCGCGCGGAAATATCGAGAGCGATATGACGATTGCCTTTTATCCCGGATCCTTTGATCCGATGACCAACGGACATCTCGACGTTCTGATTCAATCACTGAACGTCGCGTCCGAAGTGATCGTCGCGATTGGTATTCATCCGGGCAAAGCACCATTGTTTACGTTTGATGAGCGTGCCGACCTCATTCGTCGTTCCCTAAATGATGTCGTGCCGGATGCCGCGTCCCGTCTGAAGGTCGTTTCTTTTGGTAATCTTGTCGTGGACGCCGCCCGTGAACACGGTGCCAGCCTTCTGGTTCGCGGCCTTCGGGATGGCACGGATCTGGATTACGAAATGCAGATGGCGGGCATGAACAGGCAGATGGCACCCGACATCCAGACCGTTTTTCTTCCCGCCGGAACGGCATCGCGGCCCATTACCGCCACATTGGTTCGCCAGATCGCCTCCATGGGCGGCAATGTGGAAGCGTTTGTGCCGCAAGCCGTGCTTGAAGCCCTTAACAGCAAGCTGAAGAGATAATTCAGCCCTTTATCTGGAGCCCATCCAATGAAACTGCTTCGATCTGCCTTCGCTGGCGTCTTGTTCATCAGCGCGATTGCTGCCAGCAGCCTGGCGTCTGCCGCCGAATTTCTGACCATTCAATTGAAGGACGGTCCTGTTGTCATACAGCTTATGCCGGAAGTCGCCCCCAAGCACGTCGCGCAGATCAAGGCGCTGGCCGAAAAGGGCGCTTATGACAACGTCGCTTTCCACCGCGTGATCCAGGGCTTCATGGCCCAGACGGGTGACGTGCAGTACGGCAATATGGCCAAGTCCTTCAGCGCCCAGCGCGCGGGTACAGGCGGTTCCGATATGCCGGATTTGCCAGCGGAGTTCTCCAAGGTTCCGTTCGAGCGCGGCACGGTTGGCATGGCACGTTCGCAGGACCCGAATTCCGCCAACTCGCAATTCTTCATCATGTTCGACAAGGGCGCGTCCCTCAACGGACAATATACGGTTGTCGGCAAAGTCGTGTCCGGCATGGAATTCGTAGACAAGATCAAGCGTGGTAAGGGTGGAAACGGCGAAGTGACCGACCCTGACCGCATGATCAAAGTTACCGTCGGCAAGAAATAAAACCGGGCGAAAGCCACACTAGAAGGAGAGATACCATGGCCGAGATCAAGGATCCGGAAAACACCCTCATCATGGAAACAACGACCGGTAAGGTCGTCATCCAGCTTTTGCCGGAAGTGGCCCCAGGCCACGTTGCGCGCATCAAGGAACTGGTGTCCGAGCAGGCCTATGACGGCGTTGTCTTCCACCGCGTCATCACCGATTTCATGGCGCAGACCGGCGACGTGAAGTTCGGCAAGAAGGGTTCTGAAAGCTTCAACCCGGCACGTGCCGGTATGGGCGGCTCTGAAAAGCCTGACCTTCAGGCCGAATTCTCCGCCATTTCTCACGTTCGCGGCACATGCTCCATGGCCCGTTCGCAGAGCCCGAATTCTGCCAACTCGCAGTTCTTCATCTGCTTTACCGACAGCCCATGGCTGAACAAGCAGTACACGGTTTGGGGCCAGGTCATCGAAGGCATGGAAGCCATCGACAAGATCAAGCGCGGCGAGCCTGTAAAGGATCCCGATTCCATCGTCTCCATCCGCCTTGCTTCTGCAGCCTGAGCGTAGGATATAGACATTTGGCCCGCCTCGCAGGCAACTGCGGGGCGGGTTTTGATATTCTGGTGCCGTTTCTCCCTCATTCCTGTGCTCGTCACAGGAATGAGGGAAGACGAAAGCGTAGCACGGGAACCAGTCGCGAAAACTCTAAGAGCCCATCATGCGTGTAGACCTGTTCGACTTCCACCTTCCTGACGACAACATCGCGCTTCGCCCGGCCAGCCCGCGCGACAGTGCGCGTCTGCTCGTGGTCGATCCGAATGCAGGCAGCATGACGGACCATCAGGTTTTCGATCTTCCGAGCTTTCTGAAGCCCGGCGATGCGCTTGTCTTCAACGACACCCGCGTTATTCCCGCCCAGCTCGAAGGTGTGCGTCTGCGGGAGGGTGCGCCGGAGACGGCGGTGTCTGCCACGCTGCATATGCGCGCTGATGCCAGCCGCTGGAAGGCTTTCGCGCGGCCCGGCAAGCGCATCAAGCAGGGCGACCGCATCCGCTTTGGTTACGAGCGTGACAATGCCTGCGGCCTTGCTTTCCTTGAGGCGACGGTCGAGGAGAAGGGCGAGGAGGGTGAGATCACCCTGTTATTCGACGTCTCCGGCCCCGTTCTGGACGAGGCCATCGCCTCCGTCGGCCATATTCCGCTTCCTCCCTACATTGCGGCTAAGCGCCAGGAAGACGCGCAGGACCAGACTGACTACCAGACGATCTACGCTCGCGAAAAAGGTGCCGTTGCGGCTCCCACCGCAGGCCTGCATTTCACGCCCGCTCTGTTCGAAGCGTTGGACGCGGCGGGTATCGAGCGGCACTTCGTGACGCTGCATGTCGGCGCTGGCACGTTTCTGCCCGTTAAGGCCGATGATACCGAGGAGCACAAGATGCACCTCGAAATCGGCACCGTCTCCGAGGAAACGGCGGCCAAATTGAATGCGGTCAAGGCGAGGGGTGGGCGTATCGTCTGCGTTGGTACTACCTCGCTGCGGTTGATCGAAAGTGCGGCTACCGATGATGGGCAGATCATGCCCTGGTCCGGTCCAACCGGCATCTTCATAACACCGGGATATCGCTTCAAGGCAGTCGATATTCTGATGACGAATTTTCATCTGCCGAAATCGACGCTGTTCATGCTGGTGTCGGCGTTCTGCGGGCTGGAAACGATGCGCGAGGCTTATGGCCGCGCGATCAAGACCGGTTACCGTTTCTATTCCTATGGCGATTCCAGCCTCCTTTTCCGGAAAATTTGATGCAAGAGAACTTCACCTTCACCCTCAAAGCAACCAGCGGCGGCGCGCGCCTTGGCGAAGTGGCCATGCCGCGCGGCACAATCCGCACACCGGCCTTCATGCCGGTCGGAACGGTTGGCACCGTCAAGGCCATGTATCTGGAGCAGGTGCGCGAACTGGGTGCCGATGTCATTTTGGGCAACACCTACCACCTAATGCTGCGACCCGGCCCGGAGCGTGTTCAACGTCTTGGCGGTCTGCATGAGCTGATCCGATGGCCGCACCCGATCCTGACGGATAGCGGCGGGTTTCAGGTCATGTCGCTGTCTGGCCTACGCAAACTGGACGAAAAGGGTGTGACGTTCAAAAGCCATTTGGATGGCTCGCTGCACCATATGTCACCGGAACGCTCTATCGAAATTCAGGGCATGCTCGATTCGGACATCCAGATGCAGCTGGACGAATGCATCGCACTGCCTGCCGAGCGCAAGGAAATCGAGCGCGCCATGGAAATGTCGCTACGCTGGGCCGAGCGTTGCCGCGTTCAATTTGGCGAGCAACCGGGCAAAGCCATGTTCGGCATCGTGCAGGGCGGAGACCAGCCGGACTTGCGCATTCGCTCGGCGGAAGGTTTGAAGCAACTCGACCTCAAGGGTTACGCCGTCGGCGGTCTTGCCGTGGGCGAGCCGCAGGAAGTCATGCTCGGCATGCTCGACATCACCCTACCGGTTTTACCGACCGAAAAGCCGCGCTATCTGATGGGCGTCGGCACGCCGGATGATATTCTGAAATCCGTGGCGCGCGGCATCGATATGTTCGACTGCGTCATGCCGACCCGTTCCGGTCGCCACGGTCTGGCCTTCACCCGGCGCGGCCGCGTGAATATTCGCAACGCCCGCCACGCGGAAGATATGCGCCCGCTGGACGAGCAGTCCAACTGCCCGGCATCGCGTGATTACTCCCGCGCCTATCTACATCATCTCGCCCGCTCCAACGAGGCGCTGGGCGGCATGCTGCTCTCCTGGCACAATCTTGCCTATTATCAGGAGCTGATGCAGGGCATCCGCAAATCCATCGAAGAAGGCCGCTTTGCGGATTTCTACGCTGAGACCATTGAAATGTGGGCGAAAGGCGATATCGATCCCATCTGACGTTTTGAGGGATTGAACGGATTTGCTGACCGCACCCTATGTGCTTTTTCGCGATGACACGACCGGCTCGGTAACGCTGTTTACCGATCCGGAAGAGATGATCGTTGCGCATGAGGCGGAAGAGTTTTTTCCCGCTCTCGCCCGAATGCAGGCTGCGCGAGCCGCAGGCAAATACCTCGCTGGCTACATGTCCTATGAGGCGGGCTATCTCTTCGAGAAAAAGCTGGCACCGCTGGCGGGTGCCAAGCGCGATGTGCCGTTGCTGTGCTTCGGCGTGTTCACATCACCAGCCGGTGATGTGAAGCAGGCGAGCCCCGGTCCACTCATCAGTGCGGATGATTTTCTAAGCGACATCAGACCCGGATGGACCCTTGAAGACTACCGAAAGCAGTTTTCAAAGCTGCACCAGCATTTGCGGCAGGGTGATTGTTATCAGGCCAATCTCACCATGCCTGTCCACGCCCGCTGGAACGGCGATCCGCTCACGGCCTTCTGGTCGCTGATCGACCGGCAGCCGGTGAAATATGGAGCCCTCGTCAACCTCGGCGGCCCCGTCATCCTGTCGCGATCACCCGAGCTGTTTTTCGCGGTGCAGGACGGCTGGATCGAAACGCATCCTATGAAGGGAACGATCAAGCGCGGCGCTTCACCGGCACAGGACGCCGCGCTGGTTGCCGGGATGTTGAAGGACGAAAAAACGCTCGCCGAAAACCGCATGATCGTCGATCTGCTGCGCAACGACATTTCGCGCATTGGCGAAGTCGGCACGTTGGATGTCCCGAAACTTTTCGAGATCGAGACCTATCCCACCGTTCACCAGATGGTGAGCCATGTGCGGGCGAAGCTTCTGCCCGACATGACGGTAGAGGATGTTTTCGCGGCACTTTTCCCCTGCGGTTCGGTAACGGGTGCGCCGAAGATGCGGGCGATGGAGATCCTTCACGATCTGGAGATCGGTCCGCGCAATGTCTATTGCGGTGCAATTGGGATGATTTCACCCGGTGGTGACATGCGCTTTTCTGTCGCGATCCGCACGATAACCTTGTTCGAGGGTGGCAGGGCGACCTTCAATGTTGGCGGCGGGATCGTGTTCGATTCGACGGCGGATGCGGAATACGACGAGTGCTTGCTGAAGGCGAAGTTTGCTACGGGTGAGAAGCGGCTGGTTTAGCTTCTAGACTGTCGTCACATGTCAGTCCGCCACCGCCCTATCGTCCCTCATTCCTGTGCTTGTCACAGGAATCCAGCCAGCCCAAGTCTTTGGGCTGAGAAGAGTCTTTTCGCCGTGCAGACGCACGACGACTGGATTCCTGTGACAAGCACAGGAATGAGGAGGTTAGGGGCGCGACATGCGTAAAGTCGTCTGGTCCTGATAGCAATGTCCTCCGGCGCTTCCGCCGAAGGACAGCGTTGATTGATCAATCAATCAATAAACAACCACGCCCCGGATGCTCTCGCCGGAATGCATCATCTCAAAGCCTCTGTTGATGTCTTCAAGCGGCATGGTGTGGGTGATCATTGGGTCGATCTGGATTTTGCCATCCATGTACCAGTCAACGATCTTTGGAACATCCGTGCGGCCGCGTGCGCCACCGAAGGCGGTGCCCATCCAGTTGCGTCCCGTGACGAGTTGGAACGGACGGGTGGAGATTTCCTGACCGGCACCGGCCACGCCGATGACGACTGACTTGCCCCAGCCACGATGTGAGGATTCCAGCGCCTGACGCATGACCTTGGTGTTGCCTGTGCAATCGAATGTGTAGTCCGCACCGCCGATGGTGTCGCCGTTACGCTTGGTCAGATTGACGAGGTAAGGCACGATGTCATCGCCGACTTCCTTCGGATTGACGAAGTGCGTCATGCCGAATTTTTCGCCCCAGGCCTTGCGGTCATTGTTGATATCGACGCCGATAATCATGTCGGCACCGGCAAGGCGAAGGCCCTGCAATACGTTGAGGCCGATACCGCCCAGACCGAAGACGATTGCCGTTGAGCCAATTTCAACCTTGGCCGTATTGATGACGGCACCGATGCCCGTCGTCACGCCGCAGCCGATATAGCAAATCTTGTCGAATGGAGCATCCGGGTTGACTTTGGCCAGTGCAATTTCCGGCAGGACCGTGAAATTGGCGAATGTCGAGCAGCCCATGTAGTGGAAGATTTTGTCTTTGCCGATGGAAAAGCGCGAAGTGCCATCCGGCATCAGGCCTTGGCCCTGGGTGGCGCGGATAGAGGTGCACAGGTTGGTTTTGCGGCTGAGGCAGGAATAGCACTCACGGCACTCCGGCGTGTAAAGCGGAATGACGTGGTCGCCCTTTTTCAGCGATGTGACACCCGGACCGACATCAACCACGATCCCTGCGCCCTCATGGCCCAGGATGGCTGGAAACAGGCCCTCTGGATCTGCGCCGGACAACGTAAAATCGTCTGTGTGGCAGATGCCGGTCGCCTTGACCTCGATCAGCACTTCGCCAAAGCGTGGACCGTCCAGCTGAACCGTCATGATTTCCAGTGGCTTGCCTGCCTGAACAGCGACTGCGGCGCGAACGTCCATTTTCGTCTCCATGATTGTATGCATATAAGTCGAGAAGACTTTTGCCCGACCTCAACGGCTGGAACAAGGGCAAGAGCCCATATTCGTCAAACTTCTGCGACCTCGGTGATCGTCTTGTTTGCAGCCCGGCGCTCGCGCCAGATAATGAAAAGGCCGGACGCGACGATGATGACGATGCCGAGCCATTTCGACGCGGTTGGGAAGTCTGAAAACAGGACGTAACCGAGAACCGTCGCGGAAATGATTTCGAAATACTGAAAAGGCGCCAGCAGCGACACCGGCGCAAGACGAAAGGCCTTTACGACGAGAAGGTGCATGTAACCGGATATCGAGCCGAGCAGAACCAGAAGCGCCAGGCCATGGCCCCAGCCGGGCAGCGACATTTCGAAGTTCACATCGCCCAGTCCATGACCAAGCAACAGCGCTACGCCCATGAACACCGTACCGGCAATGCCCGCCATGGTCTGCATGACCAGCGGACTGTCCGCATCGCCCATCGCGCGATTGAGGAAGAGGTAGAGCGTGAAGAGAAAAGCGCAGGCGACCGGCAAAAGTGACGTCCATCCAAAGACCTCGAAGCTCGGTTGAATGACGATCATCGCGCCGATGAAACCCACGGCAATTGCTGACCAGCGCATCCAGCCGACTTTCTCGCCCAGAAACAGCGCCGACATCATTGTCAGCAAAAAGGGTTCGACGAAATAGATCGCAAACACGTCCGCCAGCGGCATGTATTTGACCGCGGCAAAGAAGGCCAGGCTCGCCGCCGCATGCAAGACGCCACGGAGCAGATTGAGCCATGGTCTCTTGGCGGAGAGAAGTGCGCGAGGCGACATGATCAGCAGCAGGGGCAGGGTGCAGACGAGCTGGAAGAAGAAGCGGTAGAACGTCACCTGCGCGGGCGACATGCCCTGACTGACGGCCATGTATTTGGCAATGGCATCCATAACCGGCAGCACGATCATGCAGCCCGCCATGATCAGCATGCCCTTTAATGCCGTTGCGCTTGTTGCCGACGCGGTCATTCGATCACCCTTTGTTCCCGTCAGCGACGTTGATCAGAGTCGCGAAGCAATTACAACGCTTAGGGACTGCAAAAACCGACGGCCCGCCGAGGGTATCGGCAGGCCGTCAGGCAGTTCCCAGATGAGGCCGTAGCGGCGAGGATTATTTGTCGCGGGTGACGGCCATCTCACCGAAAATGCGCGCCATTTCCTTCTGGACGTCCTGGTCGGTCGATGTACCCGGTGCTGGTGGGGAAACGGGTTCTGTAAACTCCCGCTGCTGTCTTGGCTCGAGGCTGACATCAGGTGCTTCCGCAGCATTGTTCTTGGCGATTTCCGCTTCGAGGAAGCTTTCGAAATCGCTCGTCAACTGATCGCCAAAGACCGCACCGCTTTCGCCGGGTGCCAGAGGTTCCGGTTTTGCGATATTAGCGGTGGCGGTCAGCGGGGTGGCGGTGCGGAACGTCGGCAACACGCGCTCCCGCGCTGCATCGAGGAAATCGACCGCGTTGTGTTGATCGATGACAGGTTCAGGCGCAGCTACGGGTGGCGGCGTCACAACGACGGGCGGCGGTGCTGCCTGCTGAACGACGACAGGTTCGGGCGTGCTTGGTTTTGCGACCGGTTCTTGTTGTAGGGAGGCGGCTGTCACGGCAGGAACGACGGCGGCAGTCAGAGGTGGGGAAATGGGCTCTCTGGCGACCGGCTTTGGAGCAGGCGCGGCCTCTGGCACAGGCTGCGATGCCGGCTGAACGGGGCGCGGAGCGGGAGGAGCTGGTGGTGCAGCAACAATGGGAGGAGCGGTAGGCTTTGGCGGAGCTGCGGCGATTGGCCGAGGTGGCGCAACGCTCGGCGCAGGTTTTGGCTCTGGCCTAGGCTGAGCGACCGGTGCGGTTGCTGCGGCCGGAGCTGGAGCAGCTGTGGCGATGGGTGCTGTTGCACGAATGTCTTCGTCTTTCGCAGACGTCAAAGCTCTTGGGCGGTTCGAAGCGATGGATTTTTCCTGGGGTGGTGCCTGCAGTAGGTCGTCCTGCGGATCGCGCACGTCTCTCATGATCGGAATGGCGCCGATTCCACTTTCGATAACGATGTCGGTTGGGCCGCCAATCATGACGAGGTGTTCGACATTATCGCGACGCACGAGAACCAGCCTGCGGCGGGCATCGACGGCCGTGGCGTCCAGCACTTGCAAACGGGGTTGACGGTTCTTGCCGCCGCGAATGAAGGGAGAAGAACCACCGCGTCTGCGAATGAGCCACATGATGATGGCCATTGCCAGAAGTGCCACGCCGACACCGACGACAGCAACAATCAGGTTGTTGCCATAAGTGCCGATAAATTCTTCCATCATTGAGCCAGTCCCTTTGGTCTTTTGGAGGGCAAATGATTGCCGTACCTGATTTTTTCAAGCGGTTTGAAGCGAAAAGACGATTTTTTTGCGCTGAGCACAAGTTTTTATCAGCATCCCGTCATGAAAATGCTGCCGTGTTGGTCAGGTGGGCGTCTTTCGGCGTGGCAAAGCGGCCACGCAGAGACCGATATCGCATGAAATCAGCCGTATTCGTTGTGTATTGGCAAAGGTTTATGGTGCGGCGGAGCTTTTTGACATTTCGGCAAATTGCTACAAGGGATAGACAAAAGCGATTCCGTTCGGAGTATTTGTCTTCGAATGTCCATGGGTCGGCAAAATTGCAAGGGTTAGAGCCTCTATGACCAAGGTGAGCCAAGCCAGCGACAATGACTTCCCGTTGGTGGACAGGCGGGCAAGATCCGGCACCCTTCTGCGCATTTTGCTATTGGCACTCGTTCTCGTCGCAGCAGCCGTCGCTTTCGTCTATTTCAAGGATTCGCTGGAAAACGAGGTCGTCCTCGGCATTCTCGGCGTTCTGGCCATGCTCGGCATCTTTTTTCTGGTGTCGTCGGCCATCGGCTTCATCGAGGTCATGCCACAATCTCAATCCGATGGCATGGCGCGGCAGTTTCTGTCGTCCCATCCGGATGGAACGCTGATCACCGATCCGAAGGGTCGGTTGGTCTATGCCAACGCGACCTATTGCCAGATGACGGGTGCGACGAAGGCAACCGAAATTCAGAGCCTGGAAGCATTGCTCTCCCGCGATCGGGAATCGACCGAGGCGCTCTACAGGCTGATCAACGCACTTCGCGAGGGCAAGGACGGTTACGAAGAGTTTCGTCTTCTGAAGCCATTGAGCGAAACCACTTCGCAGTCCGGTCCGCATTGGTATCGCCTGAAGGCAAGGCTGCTGAAGGATGCCAGCGGCAACGATCTTCATGTTTTCCAGATCGCCGACATCACCACGGAGCGTGAAGATCAGGAACGGTTTTTCCGCGAGTTGCAGAACGCCATCGACTATCTCGATCACGCCCCTGCTGGCTTCTTCTCCGCGGGCAAGAGAGGCGAAATCGTCTATCTCAACGCCACGCTCTCGCAATGGCTAGGGATAGATCTTGCGCAGTTCTCTCCCGGTTCGTTGACGGTTTCGGATATCGTGGCGGGTGAGGGCATGGCGCTGATCGAGTCAGTCCAGCCGCATGCGGGCACCAACCGCACCGAAATGCTCGATCTCGATATGCGCCGGGTGAACGGTCAGAGCATGCCAGCTAGGCTGGTGCATCAGGTTACCGCGACACGGGACGGTGCACCGGGCGAAAGCCGCACGATCGTGCTTATGCGCTCCAAGGGCAAGGAAAACGCCGAGTCGGCATCTGCCATGCGCTTCACGCGCTTCTTCAACAATACGCCGATGGCGATTGCCTCGCTGGATGGCGATGGTCGCATTCTGCGCACCAACGCGCCGTTCCTGAAGCTCTTCTCCGGCGTTGTCGGGCGTGACGATATCGACAATGGTGTCGTTCTCGATGCGGTTCTGCTGGATAATGACAAGCCGAAGCTGTTGCAGGCCATCGACGCGGCCAAGGACCGTCAGGGCGATATCGCGCCATTCGATTCGCGCCACCCAACCGACGAGACGCGGCATTTCCGTTTCTACGTCCATGCGGTCATCGATCAGGACGATGAGGCGCCGGAAGAGGTTGCCATCGTCTATGCCATCGAAGTGACCGAGCAGAAAGCGCTCGAAACGCAAATGGCGCAGACGCAGAAAATGAATGCGGTCGGCACATTGGCGGGCGGTATCGCGCATGACTTCAACAACGTGCTGACGGCGATTCTGCTTTCATCCGACCATCTTCTGTTGCAGGCGCGACCTGCCGATGCCAGCTTTGCCGATCTGATGGAAATCAAGCGCAATGCCAACCGTGCAGCCGTTCTCGTGCGGCAGCTTCTGGCGTTCTCCCGCAAGCAGACCATGCGTCCGGCGGTGCTGAACCTGACCGACGTCATTGGCGATCTGCGCATGCTGGTCGACCGGTTGATATCGGGCACCAACGTCAAATTGGAAGTGGATTACGGCCGCGATCTCTGGCCTGTCAAAACAGACCTTTCGCAGTTCGAGCAGGTTCTGATCAACCTTTGCGTCAATGCGCGCGATGCGATGCCTACAGGCGGCAAGATCAAGATCATCACCCGCAATATGTCCGTGGACGATGTCGTCGCGCTTGGACGCTCGGATATTCCAGCCGAAGACCTTGTCATGATCGAGGTTGCGGATACCGGCACGGGTATTCCACCCGAAATCATGGACAAGATTTTCGAGCCCTTCTTTACGACGAAGGAAGTCGGCAAGGGCACGGGTCTTGGTCTTTCCATGGTCTACGGCATCGTCAAGCAGTCCGGCGGTTACATCTACCCGGATTCGGAAGTGGGAAGAGGAACGGCGTTCCGTATCTTCCTGCCGCGCCACATCATAGAAGTGGTAGCGCCACTTGAAGGCGAAGCGGCTCAGGCTGCCGCGGATGCTGCGGCTAAGGCCTTGGTCAAGGAAGAGCCGCAGGACCTTACGGGGAATTCAGCCGTCGTTCTTCTTGTGGAAGATGAAGAGGCGGTGCGACGCGGCGGCAAGCGCATGCTGGAAACGCGTGGTTATACGGTTCACGAGGCTGGTTCCGGCACCGAAGCACTGGAAGTGCTGGAGGAGCTCGAGGGTAAAGTCGACATCGTCGTTTCGGATGTCGTCATGCCGGAAATGGATGGGCCTTCCTTGTTGCGCGAGTTGCGCAAAACCTACCCCGACATGAAGTTCATTTTTGTGTCCGGTTATGCCGAAGACGCTTTCGCGAAGAACCTTCCGGCCGATGCAAAGTTCGGCTTTTTGCCAAAACCGTTTTCGCTGAAGCAACTGGCCGTGGCGGTACGCGAGATGCTGGATAGTGAAAATTGACAGGCATAGCCTGTCACAATACTCTTTCCGCTGGAGCGCCAAGCTGACTTGGTCGTTCGCCCGGCCATCCTGTCCCTAACGGATGGCCATTTCTTTTGATGCAGAGGCTTAAAATTCACGAGGACCTTCTCATCAGACTGCAGAAAACGAACACGGTGGAAGAGGTCGGCCTGATGCTGACTGAAATCCAGCAGTTGTTTGGATTTCAGTATTACTGCGTGTTCGATACATCGCGTCTGGACGAAGGGGAGCCTATCTCGTTTCTTTTTCCATCGAATGTTCCAGCAGCCGTTTCCTATAAAATAGAAGACCGCCTGACGAATTTCGTCGCCCAGCTTTCGCAGCATTTGCCAGGAACTTTGGGGCCGATGCCATGGGATATAATACAGAAGCAAGCCATAGGCGAAATTACTGCAGAAACCGCAGAGATGTTTCGTGCTACCGGCATAACGATGGGAATTAGCTTTCCTGCGCTCGGTATTTCATCCTGGCCGCGCCTCATCGGTTTTTTAGGAGATCGCGCGTGTGTCGATATCGATGAGCTCGAGCAATTGAACGTGCTGGTGTTTCACCTGCATGTCCGCCTGGCGATCATCGGTCGTGCGAAAACTGAAGCGAGACAACCTCTTTCCGGCCTTGAGAAGCAGGTGCTTTTTCTTGCCGTAGACGGTGATGGTTTCGATGTCATCGCAGAAAAAATAGGTCTTTCCAGTATTACGATAAGTTATCTGGTTTCTTCGATTTGCAGCAAGATGGAGGTTGCGACCTTTGAACATGCCGTTGCGGTCACGCTGAGGCGAGGATTGGCGCGTTAGGAGGGCTTGCGCAAATCCCTTTGGGTCACGCTTCTCTTCACACTTTCATTGCGAGTGAACGTATTAGTGATTGCAGTGCGGTGCGGGGGGCTTAAAATCACTCTGTAACGACCTAAATAAAGGTTAGCGAAATTCTGGCTCGCCGTCGAAAAACTAGTGCGAGTTTGATCTGGAGAATGATGAAAGATGATCGCGACGTCGATCTACATGCAAGGCGATAGCGAAGGGGAAGATGGCGGCACAAACCGCGGAACTTCCGTTATCACCCGCACAAAACCAAAAACGAAAAAGCCTAATCTTTACCGTGTTCTTTTGCTGAACGACGATTATACTCCCATGGAGTTCGTTATTCACATTCTGGAGCGTTTCTTCCAGAAGGACAGGGAAGGAGCGACCCGCATCATGTTGCATGTGCATCAGCACGGCGTCGGTGAATGCGGCATATTCACATATGAGGTCGCAGAGACAAAAGTAAGTCAGGTCATGGATTTCGCCCGACAGCACCAGCACCCGCTACAGTGCGTCATGGAAAAGAAATGAGGATCGCAACGTGCCAACTTTTTCCCCAAGTCTAGAGAAGGCGCTGCATCAGGCATTGACCTTCGCAAATGAGCGTCATCACGAATATGCGACGCTTGAGCATCTGTTGCTGGCCTTGATAGACGACGCAGACGCTGCCGCCGTTATGGGTGCCTGCAACGTCGATATCGACGCGCTCCGCAAGACCGTCGTCGATTATGTGGACAGTGAACTCTCTAATCTCGTCACAGGTTACGACGAGGACTCAAAACCAACCTCCGGTTTCCAACGCGTTATCCAGAGAGCCGTCATCCACGTTCAATCGTCGGGACGCGAAGAGGTCACCGGTGCCAACGTGCTCGTCGCGATTTTTGCCGAGCGCGAGAGCCACGCCGCCTATTTCCTTCAGGAACAGGAAATGACCCGCTACGACGCGGTCAACTACATCTCCCACGGCATCGGCAAACGTCCCGGGACATCGCAGACCCGCACGCCGCGTGGCGCGGAAGAAAACGAAAACGAAGCCAAGCCGGCCCGTAACACCGGTTCCGAAGAAGATAGTGCTGGACCCAAAAAACAGCAGGATGCGCTGAAGGCCTATTGCGTCAATCTCAACGACAAGGCGCGTGGCGGTAAGATCGATCCGCTGATCGGCCGTCATGCCGAGGTGAACCGCACCATTCAGATTCTGTGCCGTCGCTCCAAGAACAACCCGCTTTACGTCGGTGACCCAGGCGTCGGTAAAACGGCGATTGCCGAAGGCTTGGCCAAACGAATCGTTGAAGGTAAAGTGCCGGAAGCGTTGAAGAACGATACGATCTTCTCGCTGGATATGGGCACATTGCTGGCCGGTACCCGGTACCGCGGTGACTTCGAAGAGCGTTTGAAGCAGGTCGTCAAGGAACTCGAAGAGTTTCCCGGTGCTGTTCTGTTCATCGATGAAATCCATACCGTCATCGGTGCGGGGGCGACGTCTGGTGGTGCTATGGATGCGTCCAACCTGCTGAAGCCTGCTCTCTCCTCCGGTGCGATCCGTTGCATCGGCTCGACCACCTACAAGGAATATCGCCAGTTCTTCGAGAAGGATCGGGCGCTTGTCCGTCGTTTCCAGAAGATCGACGTCAACGAGCCGTCTATCGAAGATGCTATCGAAATCATGAAGGGCCTGAAGCCCTATTTCGAGAGCTATCACCACCTGCGTTATTCCAACGAAGCCATCAAGGCTGCGGTGGAGCTTTCGGCCCGTTACATCTCTGACCGCAAGCTGCCAGATAAGGCAATCGACGTCATCGATGAGACGGGTGCGGCACAGATGCTGCTGCCACCATCCAAGCGTCGCAAGCTGATCACCGAAAAGGAGATCGAAGTAACTATCGCGACGATGGCGCGTATTCCGGCCAAGACAGTATCGAAGGATGACGAGATGGTTCTCGCCAATCTGGAAAAAGAACTGCGCTCGGTGGTTTACGGTCAGGATATCGCCATCGAGGCGCTGTCCACCGCGATCAAGCTTGCCCGTGCCGGTCTGCGCGAGCCCAACAAGCCGATTGGCTCCTACGTCTTCTCCGGCCCGACCGGCGTCGGCAAGACGGAAGTTGCCAAGCAGCTTGCCGCCTCTCTCGGCGTGGAAATGCTGCGCTTCGATATGTCGGAATATATGGAGCGGCACACCGTATCGCGCCTGCTCGGTGCACCTCCCGGCTATGTCGGCTTCGACCAGGGTGGACTTTTGACCGATGGCGTGGATCAGCATCCGCACTCCGTCGTGTTGCTGGACGAAATCGAGAAAGCGCATCCGGATATCTACAACATTCTGTTGCAGGTCATGGATCACGGTTCGCTGACGGACCACAACGGCAAGAAGATCGACTTCCGCAACGTCATTCTCATCATGACGACGAATGCGGGCGCGTCGGAAATGGCCAAATCCGCCATCGGGTTCGGTTCTTCCAAGCGTACTGGTGAGGATGAAGAAGCACTCAACCGCTTGTTCACCCCGGAATTCCGCAACCGTCTGGATGCGATCATTCCGTTCTCGCCGCTGCCGACTGCCGTTATCCACAAGGTGGTTCAGAAGTTCGTCATGCAGTTGGAAACGCAGCTTTCCGAACGCAATGTCACTTTCGACCTGCATGAGGATGCCATCGCCTGGCTGGCAGAGAAGGGCTATGACGAGAAAATGGGCGCGCGTCCGCTCGGCCGCGTCATTCAGGAATACATAAAGAAGCCCCTTGCCAACGAGATTCTCTTTGGGAAGCTCAAGAAGGGTGGTGTCGTCAGCGTTGCCATGGGCAAGAACGATGATGGGTCTGAAGGTCTGAAGCTGAATGTTCTGTCGGAAACGGCACCCGTGAAGCCGAAGCCGGAAGCCGAGCTGAAGGCTGCCAAATCTCTTGGCAAAGCCAAGAGCAAGGCAAAAGCCACAAAGGCGGAACCGGAAGCAGAAGCAGAGACCGTCGTAGCGGAAACCGATAAGGTGGACGAGAACGCCAAGCCGCGTCGCAAGGCCAACACGGTGCCCAAGGTTCCTAAAAAGAAGTGATATGACTTTCAATTAACGATAAGTGCCGGGTTTGCGCCCGGCATTTTCTATGTCGATACCGGAAGCAGACATGCCCTTAGAAAGCGAAGCAGAACCTCTTTATCTTTGGTTTATCCGAGGAATGAAGGGGATTTTTTCGCTCCCCTCTCTCATCCTCATGACATCATTCGTGGGTTTCAGTGCCTTTGCACTTGAATCGGGCGTGACTCGAGGTGAAGCTGTTTTCATGACGCTGACGATCTGGGCGCTACCGGCGAAAATGATCCTGATTGGTGCCATGACCAGCGGCGCGGGGCTGGCGACCTGCTTTCTGGTGGTGACGTTGTCATCCATCCGCATGATGCCGATGGTGGCGTCCATCGTGCCGGAAATGCGCACCGCAAAGACGCCGACATGGCTGTTGCTGTTCCTCTCCCATTTTGTCGCCATTACCGCATGGGTCTTTGCCACACAGAACCTGAGCAAGGTGCCGCGTGAGGCGAGGGTGGCCTGGTTTGCAGGCTTCGGCATGACGCTGACACTCATCAATGCGCTGATCGTTGCTGTCTGCTACGGCGTGGTTGCCGCTTTTCCGCCAGTCGTCGCCGGTGTTCTCTTCTTTTTGACGCCGGTCTATTTCGTGTCGTCCATCTGGGCGTCTGCACGACATTCGGTCGTCAAGGTCGCATTTGTGATCGGAGTGATTGGCGGTCCGTTATTCGCCGTCATCGAGCCGGAATTCGATATTCTCTACGCCGGTATCGGCGGCGGAACGCTGGCTTATCTCATCGACCGTTTCTGGTTCCGCCGCAAAATCGAACCTGCAACGGCGGAGGGTGAGCCATGATAACCGACGCGTGGTGGGCACCTTATCTCTTCATCGCCATCGCAGGCTGGATCGCCACGGACCTCTGGCGCTGGCTGGGCGTACTCGCTGGCAACCGGCTGAAAGAGGGTTCGGAAACACTCAACTGGGTGAGGGCAGTCGCGACCGCTCTCGTCATGGCGGTGACGGCAAAGCTGATCGTTTTCCCCACGGGAACGCTGGAGCACACTCCGCTGTGGCTGCGTATTGGCGCTGCGGGGATTGGTTTTGCGGTCTTTCTGATGGCTGGGCAACGCATTCTTGTCGGTGTCGTCGTGCCATTGCTGTTGTTGACGCTCGGCTTGGTGGCTCTGGATTTACGATAAGGCCACAGCCGCATTTACGCGAATTTCAGGCTTTGGTTCTAAAACTCACCGTAATGGAGATGCCCATGCGGTGGTTGCCGGCTGAACGTTTTTTTGCTTCCCTCATTGCTGGAATTGCGGTGCTGGATATCGCGCTCCTGCTCGTAAAGAGCGTGGCGGTGGATTGGTTTGGCTACGCGCTTCCAGCTTGTGTCGGCCTGGCACTTATTGCTGGCGGTCAATATTATCGGGTCTTACGGGGAGAGGAACGCATCGCACTCGCACTGGGTGCCTCGGGTCTGTTTATCATCTTTACGTTGGTCGCTTCCGTCTTCAATTACCTTTTGCTGCCAATCCGCTCATTACCCTTCGATTCCATGCTCGTGCAAATTGATGCGGCGCTGGGTTATAGCTGGCCTGACGCTGTGACGTTGGCATCGCAGTGGCCTGTCGTTTCGAAGACACTCTTTTTGGTGTATTTCAGCTCGCTTCCGCAGCTTGTGTTCGTTGTTTTGCTTCTTGGCTTTTCCGGCAAGGCAAAGGCATTGTGGCATTTTCTTTTGACAGGCGTCATCGGTGTATCGGGGTGCATCGCGATTTGGACGCTCTTTCCAACATTTGGACCGTCGACACTCTATGCGATCTCGCCTGACATCTTGTCCAAGATCGACTTGGGAGTGACGCCGCAATATGGCGAAGAACTGCTGCGCCTCGGCCGCGACGGACCGAGTTACATCTCACCCGCGAACGTACTCGGCCTGATCGGCTTCCCATCATTCCATACGGTCATGGCGTGTATGGCCGTCGTGTTCATGGCAAGGTTCAAATGGATTTTTCCATTCGTAGCCTTGGTCAACATCGCCATGGTGCCGGCCATTCTCGTGCATGGTGGCCATCACCTCAGCGATGTTTTTGGCGGTATCGTCATGTTCGTGGTCGCTTATCTGCTTGCTGGAAAACTGCTGTCACGGCTGTCCGCTTCAGAAGCCAACAACCCTCTCAACATCAAGCAAGAACCGCTTTAATCTTCTCAGCCTGCGCCTTCAACAATGCCACATCAGCCATGGCGCCGCTGTGAGGCTTCATCTGCTCGCCTTCTTTGCGCGGGACGATATGGAAATGCAGGTGGAACACCGTCTGGCCTGCGGCAGGTTCGTTGAACTGCGCGACGTAAACGCCGTCGGCGTCGAACGCCTCTTTCGCTGCAACGGCAATTCTCTGAACCACGGCGATCGTTTTTGCCAAGATCTTGGGATCGGCATCCAGAATGTTGCGTGAGCCAGTCTTTGGGATGACCAGTACATGGCCGGGCGCTTGCGGCATTACATCCATGAAGGCCAATGTATCGTCGTCCTCGTAGACCTTCACGCAAGGGATTTCGTTGCGCAGGATGTTGGCGAAGATATTGTTGGTGTCGTAGGTCATGGATTGTTCCTCGTGTCTGCTCGACTATTCGTCGGTTTCCTGCCGGTCGCCCTTACGGAACGGGCTGTGTTCATCGAGATAGTCGCCGATCTCCTGCACTTCGCTCTTTTCGCGCTCCAGATAGTCGGCAATGGCTCTGCGCAGGCTTGGATGGGTGATGAAGTGGGCCGATTGGGTGGTCACCGGCGTGTATCCGCGCGCCAGCTTATGCTCACCCTGTGCCCCGGCCTCGACGCGTTTCAGTCCCTTGGACAGCGCGAAGTCGATGGCCTGGTGGTAACAAACCTCGAAATGCAGAAAGGGATGATCCTCGATGCAACCCCAGTGCCGGCCATAAAGAGCGTCACCGCCGATGAAGTTGATGGCACCGGCAATATACCGGCCTTCACGCTTGGCCATGACCAGCAGAATATCGTCAGCCATGCGCTGGCCGATCAGCGAATAGAATTCGCGGGTGAGATACGGACGGCCCCATTTGCGGCTGCCGGTATCCATATAGAAGGCGTAGAACTGATCCCAAACGTCTTCGGTCAGATCGCTGCCGGTCAGCCAGTCGATTTCGATGCCGGTTTCCAGCGCGGAACGGCGCTCTTTTTTCAGGCTCTTACGTTTGCGCGATGACAACGCATCCAGAAAATCCGCGTGGTCGCGGTAGCCATTGTTGATGAAGTGGAATTGCTGATCCGTGCGGGTCAGGAACCCCTCATCCTCTAGCGCACTGACATCATCCTCCGGCGCGAAGGTGACATGCGCGGATGATACGCCCAGACGTTCCGTGACCTGCCTCAATCCGGACGCCAGAACCTGTTTGAAGGCAGCGCTGTCGATGCCATTCGTCAGCAGCCGTGGCCCGGTTGCGGGCGTAAAAGGCACGGAACATTGCAGCTTGGGGTAATAGTTTCCACCCGCCCGCTCCAGCGCATCTGCCCAACCCTGATCGAAAACATATTCGCCGCGACTGTGGCTCTTCAAATAGGCCGGTATTGCGCCGGACAGCGTACCATCGCCCTTCTCCAAAAGCAGATGATGACCGCGCCAGCCAGTCTTGGAGGTCGCCGATCCTGACTCCTCCATGGATAGCAGATATGCATGCGATATGAAGGGGTTGTAGTCTTCCGTTCGCGTAGATTTCGACGTGCCGGAAAGCCTGTTCCAGCTTTCCGGGTCAATATCCCTAAAGGACTGCTCTACGCGAATGGAATATTCTTCGCTCATGCGCTGGTTGGAACGCTTTCTTTCGGGTCAAAACCCTCAAACGTTATCTGGTCAGCATATTTATAGGATGTCTCGCGACCATTTTCATCCCTTACCGTCCAGGTAATGATGGGAAGCCCAAGTTTTTTTTGCGCCTCGATAAAGCTGTTTGGCAAATGTGCCCAGGCATAGGAGATAAAATCGAGGCCGATCTGCATGGCTTCGTCATGCTTGAAGAAGTTTTCCGGTTTGGCACCTTCCGCCGTCAAGCCGAGAGGCCAGGGCGAGCCGGCGGCTTTCAGGTCTTTCAGCAAGTGATGATCGAAGCTCATGAGCGCAACATGGCCCTCATAACCTTCCAGCATTTCCAGAACGGTTTCTGCAAACCCGTCATCGATGCCGGCGGCTTCGCGACCCTTCAGTTCCAGAACGAGCGGGACCTTGCCAGCGCAGAGTTTCAAAAGCTGCTTGAGCGTCGGTACCTTGTCCTTCGTCTGGCCAACAGACAAAAGGCCGAGTTCGCCGGATGTGCGTTCCCGCACGTCGCCCTTTATGCCTGTCAACCGCGTCATCTCGTCGTCGTGGAAGACGACGGGTACACTATCGGAGGCCAGTTGAAGGTCGCATTCGATGGCGAAACCGGCTTCGATGGCACGGGAAAATGCGGTCAGCGTATTTTCCCACACCAGCTTGTTCTGGTCATGATAGCCGCGATGGGCGATTGGCGTTTCCGTCAACCATGAGAGCTTCAAAGTCATACGTCGATTTCCAAGATGGCGTCGATTTCAACTGCGGCATTGAAGGGCAGGGAGGCCATGCCGACGGCTGCACGCGCGTGTTTACCAGCATCGCCAAATACATTGGCGATGAGGTTCGAGGCACCGTTGATGACGAGGTGCTGCTCGGTGAACTCAGGGACGGACGCAACAAAGCCATTGAGCTTCAAAACGCGACGTACTTTGGACAGATCGCCATTGAGGGCTGCCTTTATCTGTGCGAGAATGTTGATGGCGCACAGTTCAGCCGCGCGTTGGGCGGTTGGTACGTCGACATCGCGACCCACATGGCCCGTGACCGCAACCTTGCCGGATTCCATCGGCAATTGGCCTGAAATATAGAGCAGATTACCGCTGATAGTGAATGGGACGTAGTTTGCAGCGGGTGCTGCGGCAACAGGCAGGGTGTAGCCAAGGTCCTTGAGGCGAGCTTCGATGGCATCCGACATTTTCGTCTCCGCTTTTGTTGTAAATCTTTCAAAAATCCGGCAGACAGATCATGATGTCCAAAAGCCGGGCGATTGCTTGTACAATATGAGCAGTGAGTCCAACAGGAGATATTGAATGTTTGTTAGGAACCTCGCAGTTGCTTTTGCTTCCGGTGCTTTTATCGTGGCTCCTGAGGTCGCAAGTGCCGTGCCTGCCAATATTCCGAACCTGATTTCCCACCGCGCCGTGTATGACCTGGAGTTGAAGGACGCATCAGACCGTTCCGGCATCGAGGGCATGACGGGCAGAATGGTGTACGAGTTCACCGGGTCTTCCTGCAAAGGCTACAAGACGGATTTCCGCTTCGTCACGCAGATCAATACCGGCGACGCGGTGCGTATGACCGACCAGCAGACGACGACATTCGAAGATGCTGCGTCGAAGACATTCAAGTTCGAGACCAAGTCCTTTACCGATGACAAGCTGGACAAGGAAGTCACGGGCTCAGCTGCCGACGCCAATGGCACCATGAAAATCGATTTGACCAAGCCGGACGCCAGGAAGATCGATCTTGCCGCTGGCGAGTTTCCAACCGAACATATGTTCCAGGTTATCGAAAACGCCAAGCTTGGAAAGCGCATCTTCGAATCGCGGGTGTTCGATGGATCTGACGATGGAGATGAGAGCCTGATCACCTCTACGCTGGTTGGCAAGCAGCAGGTGCCCAAAGACGGCGACGCGGACCCCGATGTCAGCATGGCCGGTGACTTCGCCAAAACGCCCTTCTGGCCGGTCACGATTGCCTATTATAACGACAAGGCAGGCACGGACTCTCTGCCGATCTACCGCATGTCGTTCAAGCTCTATGAAAATGGAATCACCCGTGACCTGACCATGGATTACGGCGATTTCGTTTTGACGGGCAAGCTTGCCAAGCTGGATATTCTTCAGGCGGAAAACTGCGATAACAAGCCAATCCGCTGAAACGCATCGATCTGTTTTCGTAATTTTGTGCATAAAAGCTTGCTTTTCGAAGAATCTGCCTGTATGCGGCACACCATTCCACACGCGAAGCTTGGGATGTTCCGGGAGAAATCCGGTTCGTTCCGCCCGGTGGTGCCATCTTGATGGTGCTGTTTGCTTCGCGGGGGTTCAACCGGAAAAGGATAACTAGGCATGGCATTGCCCGATTTCACTATGCGTCAGCTTCTGGAAGCTGGCGTTCACTTTGGTCACCAGACACATCGCTGGAACCCAAAGATGAAGCCGTACATCTTCGGCGACCGCAGCAACATTCACATCATCGACTTGGCTCAGACAGTTCCTTTGCTGTCGCGCGCCCTTCAGGTCGTGTCTGACACGGTTGCCCGTGGCGGTCGCGTTCTGTTCGTCGGCACGAAGCGTCAGGCTTCGGAAATCATCGCAGACAGCGCAAAGCGCTCCGCTCAGTACTACGTCAACTCGCGTTGGCTCGGCGGCATGATGACCAACTGGAAGACGATTTCGAACTCGATCCAGCGCCTGCGCAAGGTCGACGAAATCCTCAACTCCGACGCATCTGGCTACTCCAAGAAAGAGCGCCTGAACCTTGAGCGCGAACGCGAGAAGCTTGAAAAGGCACTCGGCGGTATCCGCGATATGGGCGGCGTTCCTGACCTGATGTTCATTGTTGACACCAACAAGGAAAAGATCGCGATCGAAGAAGCCAAGCGTCTTGGCATTCCGGTCGTTGCTATCATCGACTCGAACTGCGATCCAGACCAGATCGACTTCCCGATCCCAGGTAACGACGATGCGTCGCGCGCAATCTCGCTCTATTGCGATCTGATTGCCCGTGCAGCCATCGACGGTATCGCACGTCAGCAGGGTTCTTCCGGTCGTGACATCGGCGCTTCTGAAGAAGCTCCGATCGAGCCAGCACTTGAAGAAGCAGCAGCCGAGACAGCTGCCGAATAAAGCTTATAGGCGGCATGGATATGCCGCCTTCTCCATGAGACGAGACAAGGCCGTTCTGGACTAGAAAAGTTCGGCGGCCTTGTTCGTTTCAATCACGCAGTCCTTCACGGCAACGCGTGAAATTAAAACGTTTCGTGATGGCCTTTTCATCAGGCTGTCACAGTTCCGGGTACATTCGTTCCCAAAATCCGATTTAGGTCGTGCCGCAATGGCGCCGTGACCGACGAACCGCAAGAGGCACACAATGAGCGAAATTACAGCCGCAATGGTAAAGGAACTGCGCGAGAAGTCTGGCGCAGGCATGATGGATTGCAAAAAGGCGCTGTCTGAAACCGGCGGCGACATGGAAGCTG
Source organism: Agrobacterium rosae (assembly GCF_002915175.1). Classification (GTDB taxonomy): domain Bacteria; phylum Pseudomonadota; class Alphaproteobacteria; order Rhizobiales; family Rhizobiaceae; genus Agrobacterium; species Agrobacterium rosae. The sequence goes on from NZ_NXEJ01000004.1 coordinate 480,075, forward strand.
CAATCGACTGGCTGCGCGCCAAGGGTATTGCCAAGGCTGACAAGAAGTCCGGCCGTACAGCTGCTGAAGGTCTCATTGGTATTGCTTCTGCCGGTCACAAGGCTGTTGTCGTTGAAATCAACTCCGAAACCGACTTCGTTGCCCGTAACGACGCCTTCCAGGACATCGTTCGTGGCGTCGCTTCGGTTGCTTTGACGACTGACGGCTCTGTTGACGCGGTTGCTGCTGCGACCTACCCAGCGTCCGGCAAGACTGTTGCCGACACCATCAAGGACGCAATCGCCACGATCGGCGAAAACATGACGCTTCGTCGCTCTGCTCTGCTCGAAGTCAAGCACGGCGTTGTTGCGACCTACGTTCACAACGCTGCTGGCGACGGCATTGGCAAGCTTGGCGTTCTTGTTGCACTGCAGTCCGAAGGCGACAAGGCTGTTCTGACATCCATCGGCCGTCAGATTGCCATGCACATTGCTGCGACCAACCCACTTGCCATCCGTTCTGAAGAAGTCGACGCCGCCGTTGCAGAGCGCGAGCGTAACGTCTTCATCGAACAGGCTCGTGAATCCGGCAAGCCAGAAGCCATCATCGAAAAGATGGTTGACGGTCGTATGCGCAAGTTCTTCGAAGAAGTTGCTCTTCTGTCGCAGGCCTTCGTCATCAACCCTGACATCACGGTTGGCGACGCTGTCAAGGAAGCCGAAAAAGAAGCCGGTGCCAAGATCGAAGTCGTCGGCATGGCTCGCCTGCTGCTTGGTGAAGGCATCGAAAAAGAAGAAACCGACTTCGCTGCTGAAGTTGCTGCGGTCGCCAAGGGCTGATCTCTTTACCCAAACCTGGGAAAACTACGGGGCATCGCGTGACAACGCGGTGCCCTTCGTGTATCCGCGTTCCGGTTATATATATCCTGCGCGGGCAGGGCAGTCTTTTGGATTTGTCCGGTCGGTGTAGCTTCCTCTGGTTTTCGCATGTGTCATTGCAAACAAACATTTGACCGTGCGCGACATGCTTTAAGGAGTCATGATGTCTTCCAAGCCGCTTTATAAACGGGTTCTTCTCAAGGCGTCGGGCGAAGCCCTTATGGGCGATCAGGGTTTCGGGATCGACGTCGCTGTTGCAGATCGTATTGCCTCCGATATCGCCGAGGCGCGTGCCATGGGTGTCGAAGTTGGCGTCGTGGTTGGCGGCGGCAACATCTTCCGCGGAGTTGCTGTGGCCTCCAAGGGTGGAGACCGCGTCACCGGCGACCATATGGGCATGCTGGCGACCGTCATCAACGCACTGGCGCTTGCGACCTCTCTGCGCAAGCTCGACATCGACACCGTCGTTCTCTCGGCCATCGCCATGCCGGAAATTTGCGAAAGCTTCTCACAGCGCGCCACACTGTCCCACATGGCGCAGGGCCGAGTCGTGATTTTTGCGGGCGGCACCGGCAACCCGTTCTTCACGACTGACTCTGCTGCAGCACTTCGCGCAGCGGAAATGGGTGCCGAGGCAATCTTCAAGGGTACGCAGGTTGATGGCATCTACTCTGCCGATCCGAAGAAAGACCCGACGGCGACCCGCTTTGACGAATTGACTCACTCGGAAGTATTGGGCAAGGGACTTGCGGTCATGGACATCGCCGCTGTTGCGCTTGCCCGTGAAAACCACATTCCCATCATCGTCTTCTCCATTCACGAGAAGGGCGGTTTTGCAGCAATATTGACGGGCGGCGGTCGCAAGACCATCGTGCACGACAAATGATGGCCGGGCGCTGATTCCACGGTGTGAAATTGGGCCGGTAAGGCCAGAACTGACGGAGTATGAATATGAGTGGTACTGACATCAACGATATCAAGCGTCGCATGGATGGCGCGATCAATGCCTTCAAAAGCGATATCGCATCGCTTCGCACCGGGCGCGCTTCGGCAAACATTCTCGACCCCGTGACGGTTGATGCCTATGGCTCGCGCGTACCATTGTCGCAGGTCGCCAATATCACGGTTCCCGAGGCCCGCATGCTGGGCGTGAACATCTGGGACAAGTCCATGGTTGGCGCCGTCGACCGTGCAATCCGCGAATCGAACCTTGGCCTGAACCCGATCGTCGATGGCCAGAACCTGCGTATTCCCTTGCCGGAGCTCAATGAAGAGCGCCGCAAGTCGCTCGTCAAGGTCGCGCATGATTATGCCGAAAAGGCTAAGGTCGCGATCCGCCACGTTCGCCGCGATGGTATGGACGGTCTGAAAAAAGCCGAAAAGGATGGTGACATCGGTCAGGACGAAAGCCGTTCGCTGTCTGAAAAGGTTCAGAAAATGACCGATGATACGATTTCGGACATTGATCGCTTGCTTGGCGAGAAGGAAAGAGAAATCATGCAGGTGTAGGTGGCGTTATCGCCAACCCTGTGTATTATTTTATCTTCCGCGTTGCTTAAACTGGATCGAGATGTCGGACATTACACGTTCCTCACTGCCTGAGCATGTTGCCATCATCATGGATGGTAACGGGCGTTGGGCCAAGCAGCGCGGTCTTCCCCGTATCATGGGGCACCGGCGCGGGGTCGAGGCCGTGCGCGAGACGGTGAGGGCGGCTGGCGAATGCGGGCTGAAATATCTCACACTCTTCGCCTTCTCCTCAGAAAACTGGCGCAGGCCGGTTACCGAAGTCAGCGATCTGCTGGGGCTTCTCAAGGCTTTCATTCGCCGGGACCTTGCCGATCTACACAAAGAGAATGTTCGCATTCGCGTGATCGGTGATCGCGAAGGCCTGAACGACGATATCAGCGCATTGCTGACGGAAGCCGAACAGACGACGCGTGACAACACGGCGCTGACCTTGGTCATTGCGTTTAACTACGGCTCTCGTGACGAAATTGCGCGCGCTGCGGCCTCCCTTGCCAGGGACGTAGCCCTTGGCAAGATCGACGTTTCCGCGGTTACCCCAGACGCCATTACCGCACGTCTTGATACGGCGGGAATTCCGGATCCGGATCTCATCATCCGCACAAGTGGCGAAGAGCGTCTGTCCAATTTTCTGTTGTGGCAGGCTGCCTATTCGGAGTTTCTGTTCATTCCCGATTACTGGCCGGACTTCGACCGCAAGACATTCTTTTCCGCAATCGATCAATATATGACGCGCGACCGCAGGTTCGGCGGTCTGCCGGATCAAGTCGCCCTGGCGGGCGCGTAATGAGCCGCGAACTCAAGCTGCGGATCATATCCGCCCTCGTGCTGGCTGCCGTTATTCTGACCGCCACATGGTATGGCGGAATGATGTTCCGCCTTTTTGCCGGCGTTCTGTCGCTGCTGATCTATTACGAGTGGACGTCCATCACCAAACTGTCCGATACCAACCCGACTGGCTATGCCTGGGGTTGGTTTGCCATTGCGGTGATCAGCGGCAACACGATTTTCGGGGAGCCCTCTCTTGATCTGCCGTTGCTGTCTGGCTTTACGCTGACCGCAGCTTTGTTTCCAGTCCTGCGCGGCAAAAACTGGTGGCTTGTCGGCGGTATGATCTATTCCGGGCTCAGCGGCATCTCGCTTGCGGCCATCCGTGGTGAGGAACCAACGGGCATTGTTGCCATGGTGTTCGTCTTCGCCATTGTCTGGGCAACGGATATTCTGGCTTATTTCGTCGGTCGTGCCATTGGCGGGCCGAAACTGGCGCCATCGATCTCGCCCGGCAAGACATGGTCCGGCGCCATCGGTGGTACGGTTTCAGGTGTCGTGGCGGGCGGCGCGGTCTCGGCAATCTACCATGGACGGATCGGGGTCGTCGTCTTGGCGCTGGCGCTGGCTTTGTCCGTTTTCAGCCAGATTGGCGACCTGTTCGAATCCTTTATCAAGCGCCGCTTCAAGGTGAAGGATTCCAGCCATCTCATCCCCGGGCATGGCGGCTTCATGGACCGGGTTGACGGTCTTGTTTTTGCCTGCTTTACCGTATTCCTCATTGCTGTCGTTCACGCGGCGATAACCGGTGATGTACCAGGATCAGGTAGCGGAATTCTGCCTGGATTCTGATTATAGCGTTGAGCGAAAGGCTTGGAAAATATGGATATGGTGACGGCGACGGTTGGATTTTTGACCGGTTATATGGTGCCGTTCATTCTCGTGCTTTCTCTTCTCGTCTTCGTTCACGAGATGGGGCATTATCTGGTCGGCCGCTGGTGCGGCATACGGTCCACAGCTTTTTCCATCGGTTTCGGCCCTGAGTTGGTCGGCTTTACCGACAAGCACGGAACCCGCTGGAAAATCTCGGCTGTTCCTCTTGGCGGTTACGTGAAATTCTTCGGCGACGAGGATGTCGCCAGCAAGCCGGACACTGACAACCTTGTCAACCTGACGCTGGAAGAGCGCGCGCAGACGCTTGCCGGTGCAAAGTTGTGGAAAAGGGCGGCAACCGTCGCTGCTGGCCCTATCGCGAATTTCATTTTGGCAATCCTGATTTTTGCAGCGCTTTTTGCCATTTACGGCCGCATGATTTCCGATCCGATCGTTTCCGAAGTGCGCGAAAACAGTGTGGCGCAGTCCGCCGGTGTTTTGGCGGGTGACAGGCTGGTCGCCATCGATGGTGAAGCCGTCAAGACGTTCGAGGATGTTCGTCGCTACGTTGCTGTTCGTCCAGGCACGCCCATCACCGTGACTGTGGAAAGAAACGGTCAGGATATCGTTCTGCCCATGGTGCCGACCAGAACCGAGACGAAGGATCAGTTCGGCAACAAGATGGAGCTGGGCATTATCGGCATCGTCACCGACCAGACCCGCGGCAATTTCCGTCACGTCACCTATTCGCCCACTGAGGCGCTGATTGAAGGTGTGCGTGAGACCGGCCACGTCGTCACCGGCACGTTTGCCTATATCGGCAACCTCGTCACTGGTCGCATGAATGCAGATCAACTCGGCGGTCCTGTGCGTGTCGCTCAGGCATCAGGTCAGATGGCATCTCTCGGTTTTGCAGCTGTCATTCAGCTTGCGGCCTTGCTTTCTGTTTCGATTGGCCTGCTTAATCTGATGCCGGTCCCGATTCTGGACGGCGGCCATCTGGTGTTTTACGCCATCGAGGCCGTGCGTGGCAGACCGCTTGGACCGGGTGCTCAGGAGTTTGCTTTCCGTATTGGAATGGTAATGATTTTCAGTCTAATGGTTTTTGCGACTTGGAATGATATCAGCAGCTTGATTGGCTGAATGGGGTTTTAGAGCTGATTTTTTAACGGGGCGTTTACCTTGTTTTGATGCCAAAGTGGCGATTGAGCCACGGTAGCTTGCGAAGTAAACAGAAATTAACGGTCGGGCTTGCTTGTAGAGGAAAAGCAGGTAAAACGACGACAGATGGCCGGAGTCGGGTTCCGCCCGCTGAGGGACAACGGGAAAAGGTAAGAATTAAAAATGAAGGCTGGTTCAAAGTTTTTGAACGCGGTGTCGGCGGTTGCGCTGTCTGCTGGTGTTTCTTCGGTTGCAGTTCTGGGAGTGCTCGTCTCTTCTGGAGTTGCCAATGCGGCTGTCATCAGCAGAGTTGACGTGCGTGGCGCTGAGCGCTCCGGCGCGGACGCTGTGCGGTCCAACATCACGATCGCTCCCGGTCAGAATTTTTCCAACGCTGACATCGATGAATCGGTCAAGCGCCTTTATGCGACGGGTTATTTTTCCAACGTCAGCATGAGCGTTTCTGGTAAGACGCTCGTTGTGACGGTGAGCGAGAACAATCTTGTCAACCAGGTCGTTTTCAACGGCAACCGCAAGATCAAGGACGACAAGCTTCAGGGTATCGTTCAGACGCAGTCTCTCGGTCCTTACGACCAGACACTCGTGACTGCCGATATTGCGCGCATCAAGGACGCCTATGCTGCCATTGGTCGTAGTGACGTTCAGGTTACGACACAGGTCGTGAATGTCGGTCAGGGTCGCGTCAACCTTGCTTTCGTCATCAACGAAGGTGAACGCACGAAGATCGCTCGCATCGATTTCGTCGGTAACAACGCTTATAGCGATGGCCGTCTTGCTGCCGTTCTCAACACCAAGAAATCCAACATGCTGTCGTTCCTGACGCGTAAGGATGTCTACAATGAGGACAAGTTGCGCGCTGACGAAGAAGCGCTGCGCCAGTTCTATTACAACCGCGGCTATGCCGACTTCCGGGTAACGTCTTCGGACGCGGTTCTGGATGAAGCGACCAACGAATACACAATCACGATCAACGTTGACGAAGGTCAGCGTTATGCATTTGGTAATGTGGCTGTCGAATCCACCGTTCCAGGTGTCGATGGTTCTGAGCTGCAGGGTCTGGTCGAAACCAAGTCCGGTGCTGGTTACAGCGCCAAAGAAGTTCAGCAGAGCATCGAAGCCATTTCCAAGCGCGTCTCCGCAGAAGGTTATCCTTTTGCACGCGTGACGCCGCGTGGCGACCGTGACATGGCTGGCAACACCATTGGTGTGACCTACATCGTCGATCAGGGCGAGCGTGCATATGTCGAGCGTATCGAAATCCGCGGTAACACACGTACGCGTGATTATGTTATCCGTCGCGAATTCGACATCAGCGAAGGCGATGCTTTCAACCAGACGGTTGTCAGTGCTGCCAAGCGTCGTCTCGAAGCACTCGGCTACTTCTCCAAGGTCAACATCGGCACATCGCAGGGCAGCGCTCCTGACCGCGTCGTGATCGTGGTTGACGTTGAAGATCAGGCAACCGGCTCGTTCGGTATCGGTGCTGGTTATTCCCAGAACGATGGTGCGCTTCTTGAAGCATCGATCGAAGAAAAGAACTTCCTTGGTCGCGGCCAGTACATTCGTATTGCTGCTGGTGCCGGCCAGGACGACGCGCGTACGTACAACCTTTCGTTCACCGAGCCTTACTTCCTTGGCTATCGCCTTGCCGCAGGTTTCGATCTGTTCAAGAGCCAGAGCTCGAACGAAGACTACTATGACTATGATGAGCAGGGCTTTGCGCTCCGCGTAACTGCACCCATCACGGAAAATCTGGCGACGACGTTCAAGTACACGTACAAGCAGATCAAGTATGATGGAAAATCTGGTTACGACGATGTCGATGGTGCGGGTAACTATGTGAACCTGGCTAGCCCTTACGTTGATTTGATCAATGGCGGCAATTGGACGCAATCGATCATTTCCAACACGCTCGCCTACAATTCCTTGGACGACCGCAACATGCCACGCGAAGGCTGGCAAGGTGCTTTGACAAACGAATTTGCAGGTCTTGGTGGTGACTCCGAGTATTACAAGATTTATGCGAAGGCTCGTTATTACCACACGCTGTCTGACGAGTACGACATTATCGGTTCGATCACGGGTCAGGCTGGTTATGTTGCCCCGACTGGCGACAATCTGCTTGTTTTCGATCAGTTCAAAATCGGCGGCCGCGTGATCCGTGGCTTCGAGAATGACGGTATTGGCCCGCGCATCGGTGATGACGCCATCGGTGGTACGACGTACTTTGCAGCCTCTGCTGAAGTGACGGCTCCTATGCCTGGCGTTCCTGAAGACTTCGGTCTGCGCCTTGCCGGTTTCGTTGATGCTGGTACGCTTTATGGCAATAAGGTTCGTACTGCTGCTGGTGAAAACGTGCAGGACGATAGCTCGATCCGTGCATCTGCTGGTATCGGTCTGATGTGGGCTTCGCCGTTTGGTCCTCTGCGCGTAGACTATGCAGTTCCTTTCATGAAGGAAGACTACGACGAAGTGCAGAATTTCCGGTTTGGCATGTCCAACACTTTCTGATATCGGCAGTCCAGAACTGCGAGTTTGAACGTTCTGGAGTATCCGGCTGATGGAATATAATGCTTTTTTTCCGCCCCATGATGGCATGCGATTGAGAGACATCGCAGACCGTCTTGGGGCGGAACTGTCTGATGAGGCTGCGGGTGATCGCCTGGTGCGTTCGATTGCGCCTGTTTACCGCGCGAAGTCCGATCAGCTTTGCTACATTCTTTCGCGTCGAAACCGGGATGAGTTGCTGACGTGTGAGGCTGCAGCCGTCATTTGTGACACGGCTCTCAAAGGGCTCATTCCTGATCATATTCCGGCTCTTATCTCCAAAAATCCCCATATGGTTTTTGCGCAGGCGGGAGCGTTGCTGCATCCTTCCGCGATGAAGCCATCGGCGATCGCCGGGCAGGAGACCGAAATTTCCGCCGCCGCTCATGTCGATCCATCCGCGAAGCTGGAGGCGGGGGTTGTGGTGGAGCCATTCGCTGTTATCGGCGCGAATACCCATATCGGCGCAGGTACTCGGATTGGACCAGGTGCGGTCATTGGGGCAGACGTTCAGATTGGGCGTGATTGCACGATCGCAGGCGGTGCCAGCATTCTTTCGGCTTTGATCGGCAATGGCGTGATCATTCACAACGGTGCGCGCATCGGGCAGGACGGTTTTGGTTACGCTCCGGGGCCGCGCGGTATGATCAAGATCGTGCAGATCGGTCGCGTCATCATTCAGGATAATGTCGAGATTGGTGCCAACACCACGGTTGATCGTGGCACGATGGACGACACGGTGATTGGTGAAGGTACGAAAATCGACAATCAGGTTCAGATTGGTCACAACGTGCGCATCGGTCGTCATTGCGGCATCGTCAGCAAAGTCGGCATTGCCGGCAGCACTCGCATTGGCGATGGTGTGATGATTGGCGGTGCCAGCGGTATCAACGGCCATATCACCATTGGAGACGGCGTGCAGATTGCGGCAATGAGCGGCGTTGTCGCCGACGTGCCGGCGGGCGCGAAATATGGCGGCGTGCCGGCGCGGCCACTCAAACATTTCCTGCGCGATATGGCCGAGTTGCTGGCCCGTGCTGAGGAGCGAGACAAGAAGACAGGAGAGAAGAATGTCTGAAGAGACAAAGACGGCGCTTGGCGCGGCTGACATCCTCGAGGTGATGAAGCTGCTGCCGCATCGTTATCCATTTTTGCTGATCGACAAGATCATCGATATCGACGCTGATAACTCGGCAACTGGCATCAAGAACGTGACGGTCAACGAGCCACATTTCACGGGTCACTTCCCGGATCGTCCCATCATGCCGGGCGTTCTGATCGTGGAAGCGATGGCGCAGACGGCGGGTGCCATCTGTGCGCGCAAGCAGGGCGATGGTGGCAACCTCGTTTATTTCATGACGATCGACAATGCGCGTTTCCGCAAGCCTGTCGTACCAGGCGATCGGCTGGAAATCTATGTCGTCAAGCAGCGCCAGCGCGGCAATGTCTGGAAATTCCACTGCGATGCCAAGGTTGACGGTGTTCTGGTTGCCGAAGCCGATATCGGAGCAATGATGATCCCCGAGGATCAGCAATGAGCAAGATTGCGGCTTCGGCCAAAATTCACCCGATGTCTTTCATTGAAGACGGTGCGGTCATCGGTGAAAACGTCGTCGTCGGCCCGTTCTGCCATGTCGGCCCCAAAGTTACGCTGCATAATGATGTTCAGTTGATCAGCCACGTCGTCGTGCTGGGCTCGACCACAGTCGGCAAGGGCACGAAAATCTGGCCGTCGGCCGTGATTGGCGGCGATTCGCAGAGTGCACACCACAGCGCGGTCGACACGACGCTGGTCATCGGTGAAAACTGCACAATCCGTGAAGGTGTGACGATGAACACCGGTACCGTCGAACATGGCGGCACCACTGTTGTCGGCAACAACAATCTGTTCCTTGCCTATGCGCATGTGGCGCATGATTGCCGTCTGGGCAATAATATCATCCTGTCCAACAACGTCATGCTGGCGGGTCACGTGACGATCGAGGACCGGGCCATTCTGGGTGGCGGCTCTGCCGTACATCAGTTCACGCGTGTTGGCCGCCAAGCCTTTATCGGCGGGCTGTCCGCCGTAAGCTACGATGTCGTTCCCTATGGGATGCTGAATGGCAATCCCGGTATTTTGAGCGGTCTGAACATCGTCGGCATGACGCGCGCAGGCATCGAGCGTGCTGAAATTCACAAGGTTCGCCGTGCTTACAAGCAGATATTCGAGAGTGAGGGCAATGTTCGCACGAACGCCGCCGCCATCCGAGATGAATATCTGGAGTGCCCGCAGGCGCTTGAAATCATCGACTTTATTGCTGCTGCCAATGATAGGGCAATTTCCTCGCCCCACCGTGGAAAATAGGCTGTGACACAGGGTGCGGGGCGGCTGGCAATCATCGCTGGTAGTGGGTTTCTTCCTTACTATGTGGCGGAGGCCGCGCAACAGTCAGGTGAGACGCCCTTCATCATCCGTTTGAAAAACGAAGCCGATCTTGACTGGACGAAGTTCGAAAGTGTCTCGATCAGCGTTGGCGATGTTTCGGCGCTCGGTAAACTGCTGTCTGCACAGGGTATCGACCGCGTCGTGCTATCGGGTGGCGTTTCGCGGCGCCCTGAGTGGCGAGAGATTCGCCCCAACTTGAAAATGATCGCAAAAATGCCGTCCATCATCCGCACCCTGTTGTCCGGTGGTGATGATACGGTGCTGCAAATGGTGATCAGGCTGATTGAAGCGCAGGGCGCACGGGTTATCGGTGCGCATGAGATTGCGCCGGCTCTGCTGGCAACGACGGGTGCGCTCGGTAAAGTCGCGCCAGGGGACGATGACCACAGGGATATCGCCAAGGCCGCCAAGGCCGCACTCGCACTCGGCGCGCTGGACGTAGGGCAGGGCTCTGTCTCCGTCGGCGGGCGCCTCGTGGCGCTGGAAGGCGTCGAGGGGACCGATGGCATGCTGGCGCGCGTTGCCTTTTTACGCGCAGAGGGGCGCATCTCCAGCCGCAGGAAAGGCGTTCTGGTCAAGCTGTGCAAGCCGCAGCAAGACATTCGCGCCGATTTACCAACCATTGGTCCATCCACCGTTGAAAATGCTGCGAAGGCCGGGCTTGCCGGCATAGCGGTCGAAGCGGGCAGGGCGTTCGTGCTGGACCGTGAGGTCATGTTGCGGGCTGCCGATGATGCCGGGTTGTTCGTCTGTGGTATAGATGTGGGCCTTGCGGGAGAGATGATGTGACCGACAGCGTTCTCAAACTGGCGGTGATCGCCGGGGAAGTCTCAGGCGATCTGCTGGGGGCGGATCTGGTGCGAGCCTTGAAGCAGCAATATCCGGGCCGTGTCGAACTGGTCGGCGTCGGCGGGGATGGCCTGATCGCAGAAGGCCTCGTTTCGCTGTTCGATTACTCCGAATTGTCGATCATGGGCTTCACGCAAGTTTTGAAAAAACTGCCGCAGATGATCGCGAGAATCAAGGAAACGGCCAATGCGATTATTGCCGCAAAGCCGGATGTTTTGTTGATCATCGACAGCCCGGATTTCACGCACCGCGTTACCAAGCGTGTACGCAAAGCGTTGCCGCAGTTGCCGGTTATCAATTACGTCTGCCCAAGCGTCTGGGCGTGGAAAGAATACCGCGCAACGGCGATGCTGTCCTATGTCGATCACGTGCTGGCACTGCTGCCGTTCGAGCCTGAGACCATGCGACGCCTTGGCGGCCCGCCGACAACATTCGTCGGCCATCGGCTGAGCGTTGATGCTGATCTACTAGAGGTCCGTGCAAAGCGTGCCGCGCGACCTCTGCCTGGCTTGGGAGAGCCAAGAACCATTCTTCTGCTGCCTGGCTCGAGGTCGACCGAAATCACGCGGTTGATGGAGCCGTTCAGGGACGCGGCGCAGGCATTCGTCGAGCGAAATGGGCCTACACGATTTGTTCTTCCAACGGTGCCCAGACAGGAAAGCTTGATCCGTGGGCTTGCGGCGTCCTGGCCGGATCATGTCCGCCCTCAGATCGATACGGGTGCAGCCTTCAAGTGGCAGGCGTTTGCTGAGGCAGATGCTGCCATTGCCGCGTCTGGAACCGTTATTCTGGAGCTTGCGCTGGCCCATGTGCCGGTGGTTTCAGTCTACAAAACGGACTGGATCTTCACCATGCTGAGCAGGCGCATCAAGACCTGGACGGGGGCTCTGCCCAACCTGATTGCAGATTATGCCGTGGTGCCGGAGTATATCAACGAAGTGGTTCGCGCAGGTTCCATGCTGCGTTGGGCGGAGCGACTGTCGTCCAATACGCTCCAGCGACGGGCCATGCTGGAAGGTTTTGCGCTGGTGCAGGAGCGTCTGCGCACCGAGCGTCCTCCGGGCGAGGTTGGTGCTGAGATTTTGCTGTCTGTCTATCGCAGCAAGACTGGTGCCTTTGGCCGTGGCGCATAATATTTGACCGGTGTCCAAATCGGCCCAGCTTAAAAAATAATCAAAAATCACTGTTCTGCCGACCTGTCGAGATGATTAGGCCTGCGATCTTTTGTGCTGATCAATTGGCACATCGTTTGCTTTTCCATCTTGTATGCAAGATAGACATGCACCCGACACCGACCAAACTGCGATAGAAAAGGCCATCGTTTCCGGCATTCTTTCCGCTCGAATACGCCCCGGAACCCGGTTGGGCGAAAGTCAGCTCGCAGAAATTTATGGTGTGTCGCGCACCAAGATACGCGAAGCGCTGATGCGTCTTGGCAGCCGTGGCGTCGTCAAGGTCAGTCCACGTCGCGGCTGGTTCGTCGTAGAGCCGTCGGCCGAGGAGGCGATTAAAGTCTACGAGGCGCGGCGCGTCATCGAGTGCGGTCTGTTGCGAAGCATGACGAGGCTGCCCCCAGAGGGTCGCCAAATTCTTCTCGATCACTTGAGCGAAGAAAAGGACGCGATGGCTGCTTGCGATCGGCAACGGCTGACATGCCTGATGGGCGATTTCCACATTCGTATTGCCGAAATTGCCGGAAACGAAATCATTGCCGACCTCCTGCGCGACCTGACCGCCCGCACCATTCTTATTTCGATGTTGTACCAATCGGATTTTCACGCAGCCCAGTCTCACGAGGGACATTGCCGCATGTTCGAGGCGATGGATGCGGGTGACTTTTCCAAGGCGGCAGACCTTGCAGCCACGCATCTGGACGAGGTCGAAACAGGCCTCGATCTGACGCGCCAGCGCGACCAATACTCCAATCTTCGCAGTTCACTTTCCCTTCCTGCCCTTCACGCAACCATTTAGGAGATTTCATAATGTTCAACAGACGTACATTTTTCGCTGCCTTAGCTCTCGCCGCCAGTGTGAGCTTCGCCGCTCCTTCCTCGGCGGATACCTTGAGCGATATTTCTGCGCGCGGATCGATCCGTGTTGCGGTTCCGCAGGATTTCCCGCCATTCGGTAGCGTCGGAATCGACATGGCACCTCGTGGATACGACATCGATGTCGCCAACCTGATTGCTGAAAAGCTGGGCGTGAAAACCGAACTTGTACCGGTTACCAGCGCGAACCGAGTTCCTTATCTCCAGACCAACAAAGTCGATCTGGTTATTTCCAGCCTCGGCAAGAATGCCGACCGCGAGAAGGTAATCGATTTCTCGGTTGCTTATGCACCCTTCTTCAACGGCGTTTTCGCACCTGATGCCGTAAAGATCGAGAAGGCCCAAGACCTGTCGGGCAAGACGATCGGCGTCACACGCGGTGCTGTGGAGGATTTGGAACTGACGAAGATCGCGCCAGCCGATGCCACCATCAAGCGCTATGAAGACAATAACGGCACCATCTCGGCCTTCCTGTCTGGGCAGGTGGAAACGGTTGCGACCGGCAACGTCGTTGCGGCTGCTATTTTGGAAAAGAACCCGCCAAAGCGGCCGGAACTGAAATTCCTCATCAAGAACTCTCCTTGCTATATCGGCCTCAACAAGGACCAGCCCGCTTTGCGTGAGAAAGTCGATGCGATCCTTGCTGCTGCGAAAGCCGACGGCAGCCTCAATGCGATTGCCCAGAAGTGGCTGAAAACCGATTTGCCTAAAGATCTCTGAATCAATTTTTAAAAGTCGCGCCCTGTCATCGAGCAGGGCGCGGTTCCTTGTATTTTTTCGAAAGGAACCAACGTGAACTACACCTTCGAGTTTGGGTGGCTTCTCGAATATTATCCGGCAATCGTGAAGGGCGTTCTCATCACGCTGCAGCTGATTGCCATCGGTGGTGTGCTGGGAATTTCGCTCGGCATTTTTTGCGCATGGGTGCGGGCTTTGGGGCCGACATGGCTGCGTCCGCCGATTGCTGTTTACGTGGAGATGATCCGCAACACGCCGTTTCTCATCCAGTTGTTTTTCATCTTCTTCGGCCTGCCATCATTGGGCCTGCAATTGAACGAACTGACGGCGGCCAATATCGCCATGGTCGTCAATCTCGGGGCCTATAGCTGCGAAATCATTCGCGCCGGTATTCAGGCGACTCCAAAAGGTCAGTTCGAGGCCGGAGCGAGCCTTGCCATGACGCGGTTCGAAACCTTCCGTCACGTCGTGCTCGTACCAGCGCTCCAGCGCATCTGGCCCGCCCTCTCATCGCAGGTCGTCATCGTCATGCTCGGCTCTTCTGTCGTGTCGCAGATTGCCGCGGAAGATTTGACCTTCGCCGCCAATTTCATCCAGTCGCGCACATTCCGCGCCTTCGAGGCCTACATGGTATCGACGGTCATTTATCTCGCGCTCGCCATTTTGTTGCGGCAGCTGCTTCTGGTTGTTGGCGGCTTCATCTTTCCCAGAAGGAGTGCCCGATGATCGAGTTCACCACTTGGGATATTTTGCGAAACCTACTGTTGTCAGCCCGCTGGACGGTTCTTCTTTCGCTGGTGTCTTTCCTCGGCGGCGCAGCCGTCGGTCTCTTGCTTTTGTTTATGCGCATTTCCAGAAAGAAATCCCTGCGGGTCTTTTCCAAATATTACGTGGAGCTGTTTCAGGGAACGCCGTTGCTCATGCAGCTTTTCATCGCTTTCTTCGGGTTGGGATTGGTCGGCATCGATGTTCCGGCCTGGCTGGCTGCCGGACTGACGCTCATCCTTTGGGCTGCGGCATTCCTCACCGAGATATGGCGCGGATGCGTCGAGGCTGTGTCCAAGGGGCAGTGGGAAGCATCCGCCAGCCTTGGCATGGGGCGCTTGCAGCAAATGCGCTATGTCATTCTGCCGCAGGCCATGCGGGTGGCCATTCCACCCACGGTCGGCTTCGCGGTTCAGGTCATCAAGGGAACGGCGGTTACCTCGATCATCGGTTTCGTGGAGCTTTCCAAAGCAGGCACGATCGTCACCAACGCCACGTTCCAGCCCTTCACCGTTTATGGCCTCGTTGCCCTCATTTATTTCGCTCTGTGCTGGCCATTGTCGAAAAGCAGCCAGATCCTCGAAAGGAAGCTCAATGTCGCTCATCGAAATCACTGAAGTCCGCAAAAGCTTCGGCAGCAACGAGGTTCTCAAAGGCATCAATTTGGATATCGCTCCGGGCGAGGTCATCGCGATCATCGGCAAGAGCGGATCGGGAAAATCAACGCTATTGCGCTGCATCAATGGTCTCGAGACTATCTCGTCTGGCGCGATTTCTGTGGCTGGTGCTCAGTTCATCGATGACGAGCTTCACCTGAAAGCCTTGCGGCTGAAGGTCGGCATGATCTTTCAGCAGTTTAATCTGTTTCCGCATCTCAATGTCGGCGAAAATGTCATGCTATCGCAAACCGTTGTGAAGAAAACGCCGAGGACGGACGCAGAAGCACTGGCACGCAAGATGCTGGAGCGTGTCGGTCTGGCCCACAAATTCGATGCCTATCCCGACGAACTGTCGGGTGGCCAGCAGCAACGTGTTGCCATTGCCCGGGCACTGGCCATGCAGCCCACCGCGCTTTTGTGTGACGAAATCACGTCTGCCCTCGACCCGGAACTCGTCTCGGAAGTTCTGGCCGTGGTACGGGAATTGGCCGCAGAAGGCATGACGCTGGTCATGGTAACCCACGAAATGAAATTCGCCCGCGATGTCTGCTCACGGGTCGTCTTCATGCATGAAGGCAAGGTTCATGAGATAGGCCCCCCGGAGGAGGTTTTTTCGGCACCCAAGACGCCGGAGTTGAAACAGTTTCTGGGCGTGACTGCGCATTGAAAGCGTGGTGGAATTAAGCTTTTGAGCTTTGTAGCAACAGAAAAGCCGGGCGTTGGCCCGGCTTTATGATTCTTATCGATGCTGCTGAACTTAACGCTTGGAAACCGGCGTGTAATCGCGCTTTGCGGCACCCGTATACAACTGGCGTGGACGGCCGATGCGCTGCTGTGGGTCTTCGATCATTTCGTTCCACTGGGCGATCCAGCCGACGGTGCGGGCCAGGGCAAACAGAACGGTGAACATGGTCGTCGGAAAGCCGAGAGCCTTCAGCGTGATGCCGGAGTAGAAGTCGACGTTGGGGTAGAGTTTCTTTTCGACGAAGTATGGATCGGAAAGAGCGATCTTTTCGAGTTCCAGCGCAACCTGCATGATCGGGTCGTCACCATTGCCGGTGGCTTCCAGCACTTCATACATCGTCTTCTGCATGATCTTGGCGCGCGGGTCGTAGTTTTTGTAAACGCGGTGGCCAAAGCCCATCAGGCGGAATGGATCGTTCTTGTCCTTGGCGCGAGCGATGTATTCAGGAATACGATCAACCGAACCGATTTCGTTCAGCATGTTGAGCGCGGCTTCGTTGGCACCGCCGTGCGCAGGGCCCCAGAGGCATGCGATGCCCGCTGCGATACATGCGAACGGGTTTGCACCCGAAGAGCCGGCAAGACGCACGGTCGATGTCGACGCGTTCTGCTCATGGTCGGCATGCAGGATGAAGATGCGGTCCATGGCGCGGGCCAGTACCGGATCGACCTTGTAGTCTTCGCAAGGTACGGCAAAGCACATGTTGAGGAAGTTGGAGGCGTAATCCAGATCGTTCTTCGGGTAAACGAAGGGCTGGCCGATGTGGTATTTGTAAGCCATTGCCGCAATCGTCGGCATCTTCGCGATCATACGCAGCGAGGCGACCATGCGCTGATGCGGATCGGTGATGTCAGTCGAGTCGTGATAGAAGGCTGACAGAGCGCCAACCGTGCCACACATGACGGCCATCGGGTGGGCATCGCGGCGATAGCCGGTGAAGAAGCGGCTCATCTGCTCATGCACCATGGTGTGGCGCGTTACGCGGGTGTCGAAGTCTTTCTTCTGTGCCGTCGTCGGCAGTTCGCCGTAAAGCAGCAGATAGCAGGTTTCGAGGAAGTCGCCCTGTTCTGCCAGCTGCTCGATGGGATAGCCGCGGTGCAGAAGAACACCTTCGTCGCCATCGATATAGGTGATCTTGGATTCGCAAGAGGCAGTGGACGTGAAGCCCGGGTCGTAAGTGAAGGTACCGGTGTTCTTGTAAAGCGTACCGATATCTACAACCTTCGGTCCGATCGTGCCTTCTCGGACAGGAAGATCGACCTTTTTATCGCCGAGTGTCACTGTCGCGCTAGTTTCCGTCATACCATACCTCCGAAATATGCAGGCGATGCGGGGTGACGCATCAGCCAGTTTAAGCGTCAGCGATTTAGCTATATGATCCGCGCGATAAAGCCAAGCTATCCAAAAGGCAAATTGTGCATTGCGGCACGTCAATATCTCGAAATGAAGCATTTCCACGGCAGAGTGTTTCATTCTAGGTCAATGCTTCCTTAATCGCGCAAATGGTTGCAATCTGCTTTTCAGGGTTGCAAACTAACCCTCTGCGGCAGGGGGCGGCGGTACGTGAATACACACGAAGAAAAGCAGCATTTCCGCCTCGCGGAAACGAGCACCGTTGCGCAGACGGAACTCGATGAGCTACTGTTGCCCCTGCACACGTCAAACCGATCACTGACGATTGAGGGACGCGGCTCTCATTCTCCCCGTCGTCCGATATTACGACTGAGAGGCTGGCTCGGACGCTGTCTGGAGGAAGAGGTTTCCCATCGCCAGGACTTTCTTTTCGTTCCCGTTCTCATCGCGGCAGGTGCCGCGTTCTGGTTTTCTTTGTCGGTGACACCTTCGACACAGTTCATTCTCTGGGAGGCCGTGTGCTTTGCGATAGCGGCCTGTGCGCTGTTTTATCGCCCTGGCGTCATGTCTGCTGGTTTGAAAGCGGTCGCCTTGTTTTTGTTCGGCATGCTGCTTGCCGATTGGGAAACGGGCAGGGCAGGGACCGTGATGCTGGACACACCGGTGACCACGACGATTACCGGAACCGTCGAGCGTCGCGAACTGGACGCACGGGGATCGTGGCGATATGTCGTCGCCTTGAAATCGACGTCCGAACCGACGCTTTCGCGACCGCCGGAGCGAATTTCCGTGGTGGCCCGAAGTCGACATGATGCAGTCCTCATCGGCCAGACAGTCAGCGGAAAAGCCCGCCTTTCTCCGCCCTCCGGCCCAGCTCTGCCAGGCCTCAACGACTTTGCATTTGCGTCCTTCTTCAATGGTGTTGGTGCGACGGGATTTTTCTATGGGGCACCCAGAATACTGCCCGCAAATCCAGATGATCCGGGTGCCAGCAGCTTCATGCAGGATGCCGATACATGGCTCTACCAACTTCGCAGCCATATCGCTCAACGCATTCGTGACCTGATCGGTGGTGATGCGGGTGCGTTTGCCGCGTCGATTATCACCGATGAGAGACGTGCTATTTCCAATGAGACGATGGAGGCTCTGCGGGTTTCCGGTCTGGCGCATATCGTTGCGATTTCCGGGCTGAATATGGCGCTTGCCGCTGGCATTTTCTTTATCGGAATGCGAACCGTGTTCAGCCTGTTTCCCGGGTTTTCCCAGCGCTGGCCGGTCAAGAAAATCTCTGCCTTTGCAGCGCTTTTGATGACACTGGCCTATTATCTCATCTCGGGGTTTGCGGTGTCCGCAGAGCGGGCCTGGTTGATGATGTCAATCATGCTGTTTGCGGTGCTGGTGGACAGGCCGTCGATCAGCCTGCGCAACGTGGCACTTTCGGCGATCGTCATCATCGTTCTGTCGCCGCACGAGGTTATGGGGCCGAGCTTCCAAATGTCGTTTGCAGCAACGCTCGCGCTCGTCTCGGCGTATGCGTTCTGGAGCCGGTGGCGCGGCGAGCGGGAGCGTCTCGTCATCTCCCGGCCACCATGGTGGTTATCGATAGGCAGCAAGGCTGCGACGATCATCGGCGGGGTGGTGATCACGTCACTGATCGGTGGCATATCGACGGCAATCTATTCCATCGAGCATTTTCATCGCATCACCACCTATGGGCTGGCAGCAAATCTTGCCGCGATGCCGATCATGTCTCTGATCGTCATGCCGTTTGCGCTGATCGGCATGCTGCTGATGCCGTTCGGACTTGACGCTCCATTCCTGAAAATCATGGGCTATGGCATGGCGATGGTCATCGAAGTTGCCAGGACAGTGTCGAGTTGGGGCGGTGACGAGACGATTGGACGGCAAAACGGCTGGTTTCTAGCGATTTCAACAACGGGTTTCCTGCTGCTGGCACTGCTTCGCACACGGCTTGCCTTGATTGGTTTGCCCTTCATAGCCGCCAGCTTTGCCATGCTCGTGATCGAGCAGGGGCGCGATAAACCGGACCTGCTGATCTATGAGGACGGTTCGTTGGTCGCACTGACATCCGCAGAGACAGTTGCATCCACCAAACAACGCGCCTCCGGCTTCGTTTACGAGCAATGGCAAAGGGCCGTGCCGCTCCCACCGCATCATGTCGCACCCAAAATGCTGGAGCGTGTCGCGTCACCTGCTGGTGACGATGCAGAGGAAGCGATCAGCGCTCAGACCCGTGCGGCGGGTTTGAGCGATATCGAAAAGTCGAGGGCTGCCGAGGAGATGCGAGCAGCAACTGGTGCCACGGATATATTCACCTGCCGCAAAGATATGTGGTGTGTGGCGAAGTCGCAGAAGGGCGTCACTGTCGCGGTTATTTCCAACACTGCGCTGACGGGAACAGCATGCGACGTTGCCGATCTGGTGGTGACGACACGCAGAGTGCCATTCGCCGCCTGTCGGTCCGGTGCGATCCTGATCAGTCAGGAAACATTACGACGTACCGGCTCAATGGAAGTCTGGCTTGGTCGTAAAGGTAACCCCGTTCTACGGGCGAAGGTTGCGATGCAGGGTCAGGATCGATCATGGACCATGCATCGCAGTTATGATTGGCGCAGCGAGGACTTCGATCCCGAGTTGCCTGCGCATATCGAAAATATGTTGGCGCTAGACCCATAGCGTTTGGCAGTTGTCTCCATCCACTACTTGGCGCGCAGGTCCGCTGTCCATTCTCCCACCGCCCGCGCCTCAGCCTCGTGACCCGCATCTCGCCACGTTTCCAGCAAGGCAGCAGCCTGCCATTCCTGCATGGTGGAAAGGGAAAGGAGACGATTTTTGTAAGCTTCGGCCTCCACTGACAGAGGTGTAGAGTAGGTCTGGAACCGGAATGCAACGGGGCAGTAGAACGCATCTATGGCGGTGAAGTTTTCCCCTGCCAGAAACGGACCGCCAAAGGCTGACAAGCCTTCCTGCCAGAGCGCATCTATTCGGGATATGTCTTTCTGCAGGGGTTCGCTGATGGACGACGGTCGTATACGCAACCCGACGCTCATGGGGTGTTCGTTGCGCAGAACTTGAAAACCGGAATGCATCTCGGCAGTCGCCGAGCGCGACCATGCGCGCGCTTTGGTATCACTTGCCCACACACCATCATGGCGCTCTGCCAGATATTCAGCGATGGCGAAGCTATCCCATACGGTCAGGTCGTTTTCTACGAGGCAGGGCACCTTTCCCGACGGAGAGAAGCGCGTGAAATCGTGGTTCGACGTGCCAAACTGCACGAGTTTTTCGTTGAACGAAATCTTCAAGGTTCGCATCAAAACCCATGGCCGCAGGGACCATGAAGAATAATTCTTGTTGGCTATGTAAAGATCATACACGTCAATATTCCCCGTTATCGCCCATCAATACGGCACGCAATAAACCTGATACAGACCGCCGGAGTGATAGTGCTCATCAAACTATTTGATGGCCGCGACAGACCCACTCAAAAACAGCATTTAGGTACGCCAACATAGGTCACAACTCGTTCGATCTTCGATAAGACGAGCGCGAGGCACACAGCGACGTCGTGATTCTCAGATGCAAAGAGATCGGGATACGCCAAATTCACGGATTTCGTGACCCGGCTAATGAATATAGCTTTTGCAGCCTAACTGCCGCGATTTTTTCCGTGGTTCTAAATGGATATTTCAGACAGGCTGGCAGGAATATTATGACTGTCAAAACATGATTTGAGTAGCGGGCATGACAACGCATGCCCGCGGTATATCAATGATAACGGCGGATCAAACCGACCAGCTTGCCTTGAATTTTCACTCTGTCCGGTCCGAAAATTCGCGTCTCGTAGGCAGGGTTTGCAGCCTCCAGCGCAATGGAAGCGCCTTTGCGACGGAAGCGCTTCAGCGTTGCTTCCTCGTCATCAACCAGAGCCACAATGATGTCGCCCGGATTTGCAGTGCTTCCATCGCGAATAATGACCGTATCACCATCGAAAATACCGGCTTCGATCATCGAATCGCCTTTGACTTCCAACGCGTAGTGCTCGCCAGAACCCAACATGTCCATTGGAACGACAACGTCATGGGTGTTGTTTTGAATTGCGGAAATCGGCACACCAGCAGCTATCCGGCCCATAACTGGGACGCTAACGGAATTGGGTGCGCTGTCGTTGGACGCTACGGGACGGGACGGCTGTTCAGCCACCTTGGATTTGCCCAGGCTACCCTCTATTACGCTGGGTGAAAACCCGCGTTGAGGCTTGGCTTGTGGCGAATAGGATTCGGGAAGCTTGATAACCTCCAGAGCACGCGCCCGATTCGGTAGCCGGCGAATGAAACCGCGCTCCTCGAGTGCGGTGATCAACCGATGGATACCTGATTTTGAAGCAAGATCGAGTGCATCTTTCATTTCATCGAAAGATGGCGGCACGCCGGACTCTTTCATTCTTTCATGAATGAACAGAAGCAATTCCTGCTGTTTGCGCGTGAGCATGAAGAAACACCCTTGGAATTAGAGGCTAAGATTCGCGAAACAAATACAGAACGAACACTATATGTTCCATATGTGTTCTGCAATCCCTTAAAATTCGGTGAAATTCATTGAAGCATCTGTTGATGCGTGAAATCAGCATCATCAGATGGTCTTGCGCGGACCTAAACCGTGACTCTGGCCCGCCTTGCTGCTAAATGCGTGGCCAACGAAAGATGAGGGAGTATCTCGATGGTCTGCACCATCGGAATCGCCCGCTTTATTGCAAGGAAAGACGATGAGTGTAACGAACAATCTGAAAGTCGTTGCGGGGCAGGGCTCCAAGGCGGTTTCTTTTTCCAATACAGAACGCTTCTCGCTGATCGCCGGGCCTTGCCAGATGGAAAGCCGCGACCACGCATTCATGATTGCGGAAACGTTGTCAGAGCTGTGTGGCAAGCTGGGTATCGGGCTGGTTTACAAGTCTTCTTACGATAAGGCCAACCGCACGTCTCTCTCCGGCCAGCGGGGCATCGGTATCGACAAGGCATTGGAAATTTTTGCCGAGTTGAAGACGCAGTTCGGCTTTCCGGTTCTGTCGGATATTCACACGGAAGAACAATGCGGCATCGTTGCGCCCGTCGTGGATATTCTGCAGATTCCAGCCTTTCTCAGCCGTCAGACGGATCTGCTGGTGGCAGCTGCCAAGACCGGTCGCGTCATCAACGTCAAAAAAGGCCAGTTTCTGGCGCCGTGGGATATGAAGAACGTTCTGGCGAAGCTGAACGATAGCGGCAACCCGAATGTGCTGCTGTGCGAACGCGGTGCATCCTTCGGTTACAATACGCTGGTGTCCGATATGCGCTCCCTACCGATCATGGCATCTCTGGGCGCGCCGGTTGTTTTCGATGCTACCCACTCCGTGCAGCAGCCGGGCGGGCAGGGCGGTTCGACGGGTGGTCAACGCGAATTCGTGGAAACATTGTCGCGTGCTGCTGTTGCCGTCGGCATTGCGGGTCTTTTCGTGGAAACACATGAGGACCCGGACAACGCGCCATCGGATGGGCCGAACATGGTTCACCTGAAGGACATGCCGAAATTGCTCGAAAAGCTGCTAGCCTTTGACGATATCGCCAAATCTGCATGACGGGTTTTGGCCTCAATCGGCTTTTATTGAAAAGCGGTGCCTGAAACGGGCACCGTCATTGTAATTTCTTGCGCGTCGTCTACAGCGACTGAAGAATTTCACATCGAGTCGCTATTCCGTCGCCCTGTTTATCGCGCCGATCATTCGAAAAGCGCTTCACAGTTTTCGGTATGCACTTTAAGACAGGCAACTGAAAAATCCTGTTCCAGTCCCAAGGGAGAGATCATGACAGCCATTACCGATATCATCGCACGCGAAATTCTCGACAGCCGTGGCAATCCGACTGTCGAAGTCGATGTCTACCTGGAAGACGGCTCTTTCGGTCGTGCAGCAGTTCCATCGGGCGCATCGACAGGCGCGCACGAAGCCGTAGAACTGCGTGATGGTGGCAAGCGCTACCTCGGTAAGGGCGTTGAAAAGGCAGTCGAAGCGGTCAACACCGAAATCTTCGACGCGCTGGGCGGTTTCGATGCCGAAAGCCAGATTCATGTCGACCAGACCCTGATCGAGCTTGACGGCACACCAAACAAGTCCCGCCTCGGTGCCAACGCCATCCTCGGCGTTTCCCTGGCTGTTGCCAAGGCTGCTGCCGAAACGACTGGCCTGCCGCTTTACCGTTATGTCGGTGGCCCGAACGCGCATCTGCTGCCTGTGCCGATGATGAACATCATCAATGGCGGCGCACATGCCGACAATCCGATCGACTTCCAGGAATTCATGATCATGCCAGTTGGCGCGGAAAACATCCGTGACGCGGTCCGTATCGGCGCTGAAATCTTCCACGTTCTTAAAAAGGAACTGTCGGCACAGGGCTTCAACACCAATGTGGGTGATGAGGGCGGCTTTGCGCCGGGCCTGAAGAGCGCGCCTGAGGCTCTCGACTTCATCATGAAGTCCGTCGAAAAGGCAGGTTACAAACCAGGCGACGACGTTGCGCTGGCTCTCGATTGCGCCTCCACCGAGTTCTTCAAGAACGGCAAATACGAGATGGAAGGCGAGGGCCGCACGCTCGAGCCTGAAGCCATGGCGGATTACCTTGCTGAACTGGCAGCCAAATACCCGATCATCTCCATCGAAGACGGCATGGCCGAAGACGATTGGGATGGCTGGAAGTACCTGACCGACAAGATCGGCTCCAAGGTTCAGCTGGTTGGTGACGATCTGTTCGTGACCAACTCGGCCCGCCTTCGTGATGGTATCAAGATGGGCGTTGCCAACTCCATTCTCGTGAAGGTCAACCAGATCGGCTCGCTGACGGAAACGCTTGATGCTGTCGAAACGGCGCACAAGGCTGGTTATACCGCCGTCATGTCTCACCGCTCCGGCGAAACGGAAGACTCCACGATTGCCGATCTCGCGGTTGCGACCAATTGCGGACAGATCAAGACCGGTTCGCTGTCGCGCTCTGACCGTTTGGCCAAGTACAACCAGCTGATCCGCATCGAGGAAATGCTGGGTCCGCAGGCAGCTTATGCCGGTCGCTCCATCCTGCGCGGCTAAGCTTCGCGAACGACATTTGAACAAGAGGCCCGGATCGCTCCGGGCCTTTTTTATGTGTTGAACTTCGGTGCGCGGCTTGACCACACCGGCTGACTGAGGGTCTGCAAGCCTTCCGCCGGTTTTCCATCGATACGGGCCAGCAATGCTCTCGCCAGTTCGCGGCCAGCCAGCTTGATATCCTCATTCATTGTGTGAATTTCCGGACGCAGCCAGTTGAGAAAATCCGCGGACTGCTTGGAGACGACGTCGATATCCGTGCCGATCTTTTTGCCGGTTTCCTCTATGCCCGCGATGAAGGCGATGGTGGAACTGCCGCTAATGGACACCAACCCATCAGGACAATCGTCACTCAGCATCAGTGCCCTGCTTTCGTCCCTGATCTGATCGAGCGGTGTGTCGTTGCTGATGCTCGTCAGTGGAAACTCTGTGAGGCCAAAATCGCGCAGGCCTCTATCGAACCCATGACGTGCGTAATCGTGATATGAAAATTGCTCCGGAGGCAGAAGGACGGCAATGCGCTTTCGCCCGCATTGGGAAAGCCGCCTCACGGCTTCATAGACGTAAGCCTCATTGTCGAAATCATGATAGGGGTGGACGATGCCCATATCCGTCCGCCCGTGGGTGGCAAACGGCATGTTGCGCTCCGTCATGAAACGCACACGCGGATCATCAGGCTGCATCTTCGAAATGATGACGCCATCGGCAGAGCCGGTATCGAGAATATACCTGATCGGGATCATCGGGTCTTTGGCGTGGGTATGGGGCGTGACGACCAGATGGTACTGCGTGCTGGACAGAATTTCGGTGATGCCGAACACCATCTGGGTGGTGAAGCCCATCAGCTCCTCATCCACGCTCAGCACCAGTGCGATGACGTTGGTCTTGCCGGTGCGCAAACGAACGCCCGCGCGGTTTGGCTGATAGCCGATCTGCTGTGCGACTTGGCGCACCCGCTCCTTGGTGTCGGCGCCGATGTCCGGCGCGTCTTTCAAGGCCCGGGAAACAGTGGTGATACCAAGGCCTGTCATCAAGGCGATTGTCTTGAGCGTTGGGCGCTCATTGCCCGGTAGCGGTTGCCCGCCGGGTTCAGTCTCTATGCCATCATTCATGTCGCCACTCGCCATACCTTGCGGGAGACTATGGTAGATTGGTTTTTTGTCCTTGCAAAGCGCGGACGCTCCGGTCGTGAATGATCGGGCGACTTTAAGCGTCTGAAGACCTTGTGATACCGAGAAAAATATCGTCCAAAAGGAGTGGATGTTGCCCGATTTCACGTAAGAAAACCTATGTAAGTTGCTGTATTTATTTCAATATTTTTATTCTTATTTGATAATCATCGCGCCCCAACTCAATCACTCGTGACGCCTCGCAAATTTTACAGTAACGTTGCCGGAGGAGGATGAGGAGACATGCCAAAGATAGCAGTCAGGCATTTTCAACCTTGCCCTTGAAAAGGCGAGCACGGGTGTTTGAATGCCGATTCAGTGTTTCCTCACGACGGTGCATCACGAAATGACAGGGCATGGACATGACATCTTCTTACGCAAACGACGTTGCAATCGATCTTTCCGGCGAATGGAAACTGTCCTCCGCTGAAGGCGACCATCACGCCCGTATCAACATTCCGGGTGATGTGCACACGGCTTTGCATAAAGCGAAGGTCATTCCCGATCCCTATTTCGGGCGTAACGAAAATGATGTGCAGTGGGTTGGTCACCGTGACTGGGTTATCGAGCGTAGCTTTCAGCTGGATGATGCCGATGCCGACTGGTATTTGGATATCGACTATCTCGACACTGTTGCTGTCGTTTTCATAAATGATGTTCCGGTGCTTTCCGCCGACAACTGCTTTCGTCGTTATAGACCGGATGTCGCTGCAGCCCTGCGGCCCGGCGAAAACACCATTCGCATCCATTTTCATTCCAGCATCACGGCTGGCGCGGAGCGACAGGCAGCACAGCCGTTCTACGTTCCTTATCACCCCGGTAATTCTCCGATTCCACATGGCAATATGCTGCGCAAACCTCAGTGCCATTTCGGGTGGGACTGGAATATCGCGCTCGCTCCGCTCGGCATCTATGGAACCATTGCCCTTCGACGTCTCGATACGGCGCGCATCGAACATGTCAGCACCTCGCAACATCATGTCGATGGCGGTGTTGAGCTTCATGTCGATCTCACTCTCTATGCCGCGCAGCCTGCCAGCGTGCCTGTTCATCTTTCGCTTGGCGATGAAAGGCTGCGGCTTGATTGCGGTGTTCACGCCGGTGAGACGGTGATTCGACACGTTTTCTTCGTGGA
Organism: Agrobacterium rosae; assembly: GCF_002915175.1. GTDB lineage: Bacteria > Pseudomonadota > Alphaproteobacteria > Rhizobiales > Rhizobiaceae > Agrobacterium > Agrobacterium rosae. Next base: position 506,850 of record NZ_NXEJ01000004.1, read on the forward strand.
AAAACCCAAGCTCTGGTGGCCAGCGGGCAGTGGTGAACAGGCGCTCTACACACTCACCGTTGAATTGCCGGATGAAACCGCAACGAGGCAGATTGGCTTTCGCACTGTGGAGCTGCTGACGGACAAGGACGAAGCGGGAAGCCGCTTTGCCTTTCGCATCAACGGGCGGGAAATCTTCTGCCGTGGCGCGAACTGGATTCCGGCCGACGCCTTGCAGTCTCTGACCAGCCGGGAAAAGACCGAGGATTTGCTGTCCTCGGCCGTCGAAGCCAATATGAACATGATCCGCGTCTGGGGCGGCGGCTTCTACGAGCAGGACTGGTTCTACGATCTCTGCGACCGGCTGGGCCTGATGGTGTGGCAAGACTTCATGTTTGCCTGCAATCTCTATCCGTGTACGGACGAGTTTCTCGACAATGTCGAGCACGAAGTCGATTATCAGGTGAAGCGTTTGTCGTCGCATCCGTCGATCGCACTGTGGTGTGGTGACAACGAACTCGTCGGTGCGCTCAACTGGTTTGAAGAGTCCCGCGATAACCGCGACCGATATCTGGTCGCCTATGATCGGCTGAACCGAACCATCGAGAAGGCGCTCAAGAAGGCCGCGCCGTCTGCCCTATGGTGGCCATCCAGCCCGGCGTCTGGTTATCTGGATTACGGCGATGCTTGGCACGCCGATGGTTCCGGCGACATGCATTACTGGTCCGTCTGGCACGAGAACAAGTCTTTCGACAATTACCGTGCCGTGAAGCCACGCTTCTGCTCGGAATTCGGTTTCCAGTCCTATACGTCCATGCCTGTTATCCGCACCTATGCGGACGAAAAGGACATGAACATCTCATCGCCGGTGATCGAGCTTCACCAGAAGAACGCGGGCGGCAATGAGCGGATTGCGGGGACCATGTTCCGCTATTTTCGTTTTCCGAAGGACTTCGAGAATTTCGTCTATATCAGCCAGGTGCAGCAGGCTCTGGCGATCAAAACGGCAGTGGAATATTGGCGCTCGCTCAAACCCCATTGCATGGGCACGTTGTACTGGCAGCTGAACGACACATGGCCGGTGGCCTCCTGGTCGAGCCTGGATTACGGCGGTAGCTGGAAAGCGTTGCACTACGCCGCACGGCGCTTCTTCCAGCCCGTGACGGTGTCCGCCATTCCATCCGAAGACGGCAGCACCGTGCGATTTTCCACCGTCAACGACACGGCGGAAGAGGTGGAGATCGATATGAATATCTTCGCGCTTTCGACCGATGGAACGCGCACGCCGCTGAAATCCGCAAGCGGCACCTGCGGGCCGGATGCAGCCGTCATCATGACGGAAATCGATATGAAACAGTTGGCCGAGGGTGCCTTGCTCTCCTGGAACTTCATCGCCTCAAACGGTATGACGGGCGAAGGACACCACGTCCCTGATATCTATAAGGCAATTGATCTTCAGCCGTCCGGTCTTGATTACAGCGTCAAACCGCTGGGCGACGGCGAGTTCGAACTAGAGATCAGCGCCACCGGGCTTGCGCTGTTCGTGATGATCGAGGCCGATGTGGCCGGGCGATATTCCGACAACCTGTTCGATCTGGCTGCCGGAGAAACACGACGCATCGTTTTCGCAGCGACCGATAAGGCGCAGACGTCACGACCTGTTTTTAAGATTTTCGATCTGTTTTCATCTCAATCGCAAGGTTGATACGGAGGCAGCATCTCTTTAAGTTCGAACCACCACATCACACCTGCGGAGTTCTTTCGCAGGCTTACAGCAGTTTAGGGAGGAATATCCATGGCTTGGCAACCGGCTGAAAACCGTTACGCGTCCATGAAATACAATCATTGCGGCACATCAGGGCTGAAGCTTCCGGCGATTTCGTTGGGCCTGTGGCACAATTTCGGCAATGATTTTTCGCACAAGACCAAGCAGGATATTTGCCGAAAGGCCTTTGATCTCGGCATCACCCATTTCGATCTCGCCAACAATTACGGCCCGCCTCCCGGCAGCGCCGAGACCGCTTTTGGTGAGATCCTGAAAACCGATTTCGCTGGTTATCGCGATGAGTTGGTCATCTCTTCCAAGGCCGGTTACAACATGTGGCCGGGCCCTTACGGCGAGTGGGGCAGCCGCAAATATCTGATTTCGTCCTGCGACCAGAGCCTGAAGCGCATGGGGCTGGATTATGTGGATATCTTCTATTCGCATCGTTTCGACCCCGACACGCCATTGGAAGAAACCTGCGGCGCGCTGGATCATATCGTGCGGTCAGGCAGAGCACTTTATGTCGGTATTTCCTCCTATAACTCGCAGCGTACGCGTGAGGCGGCCGCTATTCTGAAAGAGCTTGGAACGCCCTGCATTATTCACCAGCCCAGCTACTCGATGATCAACCGCTGGATCGAAGAGGATGGTCTGGTCGATACGCTGGAGGAGCTCGGCATCGGCTCCATCGTGTTCTCTCCACTTGCGCAGGGTATGCTGACGACGAAATATCTGGGCGGGGTGCCGGATGCGAGCCGCGCCAGCCAGGGCAAGTCGCTGAACCCTGCCTTCCTCAACGAGCGCAACATCGAGAACATTCGCGGACTGAACGCGATTGCGGAACGACGTGGCCAGACGCTGGCACAGATAGCCATTGCTTGGGTGCTGCGTGGCGGCCACATTACCACCGCGCTGATCGGTGCCAGCCGTCCAGAGCAGGTCGAAGATTGCGTCAAGGCACTCGAGAAGCCCGATTTTACCACCGAAGAGCTGGCCGAGATCGACCACTTTGCCAAGGATGCGGATATCAATCTTTGGGCAAAATCCGCTGAACTGAAGGCATAAACGAAAGGGCCGCCCTGAGCATCCGGGGCGGCCTTTTTCCATATTTTCCAGTCCTCATAAACTTTAAGTGATCGCGCTAACCATTAACAACCATTACAGAATTGTAATTTCAGAATTCAGTTTCCGTTCATTGTTGTGACGATAGGGTCAGCCCATCACTTCACGAAAGGAAACACCGATGAAAAAGTTCTTCTCCATCCTTCTCGCCGCCACCGTTCTTGCAGCCCCCATGGCGCAGGCGCAGAGCCGCCACGATGATCGCCCGGGCAATAGAACAATGGAGCGGAGCGTCACCACCAAGAAGGTGATCATCAAGAAGCATCGCTGGGACCGTGGTCAGCGCCTATCTGCGGCGGAACGTCGTCATGTAATCGATCGCCGTGATTATCGCCGCCATAGCCTGAGAGAGCCAGGTCGCGGCCAGCGTTGGGTTCGCGTCGACAATCAGTACCTGCTGATCAACGTTGCCAACGGCATCATCATCGGACTGTCCGGCGCTCGTTAAGCCGTAACTCGAAGTCATCTGCGGTCGTGGACTTTGTCCATGGCCGCAGTTTTCATTTGAGGCGATGTCATCCGTGACATCAGTACAGCGGAAATTCGATACTTTCCTCATGCCGCTTTCCAACTCCAGTCTGGAAACGGATCTTGCATATGAGACCAAGCGGTCGGCGTAAACACCTTTGCCTTGACCAGACACTCATCGAGTGCCGCGCGAAGCTCTACCTCTCTCATTGGGTCGGCACCGATAAAGACGATTTCCTGCCGCCGATCTCCCCAGATATTATCCATATAGGGTGCCAGCATCCGCTCGAAACCCGGGTCTTCCGGCCAATGCTGTTTGGGTACGGATGACCACCACAGCCCCATCTTGCCAGTCTTGACCTGCGCACCGGCCTGACTAATTTCTCCGACATGGTCTGGGCGAGTAGCAAGCCAGAAGAAGCCCTTGGCGCGAATGACGCCCGGCCATTCCCGGTTGATAAAGGCGTGGAAGCGAGCCGGATCGAAAGGGCGCTTTGCGCGGTAGACGAAAGAGCGAATGCCGTATTCTTCGGTTTCTGGAATGTGCTGTTTGAACCCGTGCAACTCTTTGAACCATAGGGGGTGCGTTTCCGCTTCGGCAAAATCGAACAGACCGGTGCCAAGAACACTTTTGGGTTCAACCTTGGCGAAATCGGCTTCGATCAGTTTCGCATCGGGGTTCAAGCCGACGATGATCTTTCGAGCAGCATCGCGCTCTGCCTCTGTCGCGATGGAAACCTTATTCAGGATCACGACATTGGCGAATTCGATCTGCTCCACCAGCAAGTCGATAAGAGTGCGGTTGTCACCATCACCGGCTGTCTCGCCGCGATCCGCCAGAAAGTCCGCCGAACCATAGTCCTTCAGCAGATTGGCGCAATCGACGACGGTCACCATCGTATCCAATTTGGCAACGTCAGACAGGCTTTGCCCATCCTCGTCCCGAAAATCGAACGTCGCGGCGACGGGCAGGGGCTCTGCGATGCCGGTGGATTCGATCAGCAGATAATCGAACCTGTTCTGCTGCGCCAACTGCCGGACTTCGTTCAAGAGATCGTCCCGCAGAGTGCAGCAGATGCAGCCATTGGTCATTTCCACAAGCTGTTCCTGCGTGCGGGAAAGATTGGCGTCACCATCTCTGATGAGTGCCGCATCGATGTTCACTTCGCTCATGTCATTGACGATAACGGCAACGCGTAGTCCGTCGCGGTTGGCCAGGATGTGGTTGAGAAGAGTGGTTTTTCCCGCGCCGAGAAAACCCGACAAGACGGTTACAGGCAGTTTTTCAGCCATGGAATCTTCCTTATGTAATATTATTACATTGCTGGGTAAAATGAAAGGCGGCAAAGCGCCACCTTCCTATTCGCTGTCGGTGTTACGAGAGGCAATCTTTCAACGATGTCGCGATACCGCGCATCATCTGGAAATACAGGTCCGGCCCAGCCTTCAGTGTGCCGGCCTCCGGATCGAGCGTGCCGGACTTTGCATTTGTGCCTTCAGTCACGACTTTGACGAGCTTCGGTTCGAACTGAGGTTCTGCAAACACGCAGGTCGCGTTCAGCTCCTTCACCTTGGCGTGGATCTGCTTGATGCGATCCGCGCCGGGTGTGTTTTCCGGGCTGACCGTTATCGAGCCCGCGGTTTTCACGCCGTAACGATGCTCGAAATACTGATAGGCATCATGGAAAACGACAAAGGGCTTGTCTTTGATGGGCTCGACAGTCGCAGCGATTTCCTTGTCCAGCGCATCGATATTATCGACAAGCTTCTTGGTGTTGTCCTGGTAGGTCTTGGCATTGCCGGGATCTGCGGTCATCAACGTCTTGCCAATTTCGACAGCCATGGCTTTTGCATTGGCAGGGTCTAACCACAGGTGCATGTCATATTCACCTTCGTCATGATCATGCCCGTCATCATGGCTGTGCTCCGCCTCATGCTTGTGGTCATGACCTTCCTCATGCGCATGGTCGTGGCCTTCATGCTCTTCATGATCATGGGCCTCGAACGGGCCACCCTCGCGGAACTTGAGTTTTTCGATGCCCTTGGCGTCATCCAGTTCCACCACCGTCGCCTTACCTGCCAAAGACTGGAGCGGCTTTTCGAGGAATTTCTCCAGGCCGTCACCGACCCAGAACACCACGTCTGCACCCTCTATCGCCTTGGCGTTGGAAGGCTTCAGGCTGTAGGTATGCGGGGAAGCACCGCCATCCACGATCAATGTCGGCTCAGCCACGCCGTCCATGATTGCAGCCACCAGGGAATGGATGGGCTTGATCGAAACCACCACGTTGGGTGCGGCCATGGCGTTTGAAGAGGCGATCATGGCTGCGGATGCGAGAAGAATGGCGGCGATAGATTTCATGCGGTATGCTCCACTTGTATGGAATTGTTATGTTATTACATATGTTGCGTAACGCTATAACGTATGCGATAGCCATAGGCAACAGCGACAATTGGAAAAACACATGCTTCATTCTCCGGCCCGGAGTGACGACAATCTCGTTTCCCTTTCCAACGCCGGCGTTCAGCGCAATGGCCGCTGGCTGGTGCGCGGCGTGGAGTTTTCCGTCCGGCGCGGCGAGATCGTCACGCTGATCGGGCCGAATGGGTCTGGCAAATCCACCAGCGCGAAAATGGCAACCGGTGTTCTGAAGCCGGACGAGGGCAGCGTTTCACGCATTTCCGGACTGAGAGTTGGCTATGTGCCGCAGAAGCTTTCGGTCGACTGGACGATGCCGCTGACGGTTTATCGTCTGATGACCCTGACGGGGCAATTGCCGCCACGTGAAATAGACGCTGCCTTGAACGCCACCGGTATTGCCCATCTGGCGAAAGCGGAGGTGCAGCATCTGTCTGGCGGTGAATTCCAGCGCGCATTGCTGGCCCGCGCCATTGCCCGCAAGCCGGACCTGCTGGTGCTGGACGAGCCGGTGCAGGGTGTGGATTTCTCTGGCGAGATTGCGCTCTACGACCTCATCAAAAATATCCGAAATTCCACCGGTTGCGGTATTTTGCTGATTTCGCACGATCTGCACATCGTCATGGCTGAGACGGATACGGTGATCTGCCTGAACGGTCATATCTGCTGCCGGGGAACGCCCCAAGCCGTGAGCCAAAGCCCGGAATATATGCGCCTGTTCGGTGGTAACGCGGCAAAGGGGCTGGCCATCTACAGTCACCAGCACGATCACACGCATTTGCCGGATGGTCGGGTGCAGCATGCGGATGGATCGGTGACAGACCATTGTCATCCGGAAGACGGTCACCACCATGATGAGCATGATCATCATGCGGATGATTGCGGCTGCGGCAACGATCATCATGATCATGACCACCATAGCCATGGAGCCCGGCATGTTTGACGATTTCTTTGTGCGGGCCATGGTTGCCGGTGTGGGCGTGGCGCTGATGGCGGGTCCGCTGGGTTGCTTCGTCGTATGGCGCCGCATGGCTTATTTCGGTGATACAATGGCGCATTCGGCGCTGCTGGGCGTGGCGCTATCCCTGCTATTTCAACTCAACCTGATTGTCAGCGTCTTCATCGTTGCATCCGTGGTGTCGTTGATTTTGCTGTTTCTGCAAAAGCGTCAGGCTCTATCGTCGGATGCGCTGCTGGGCATTCTCTCGCACTCCGCGCTCGCCTTCGGTCTCGTCATCGTCGCCTTCATGACTTGGGTGCGCATCGATCTCGTGGCGTTTCTGTTCGGTGACATCCTGGCCGTCTCGGTATCCGACATCCAGTTGATATGGGGCGGTGGTGTGGTCGTGCTCCTGGCGATCGTCTATTTGTGGAAGCCCCTGCTGGCCTCCACCGTCAATGCCGAACTTGCCGAGGCGGAAGGCATGCGGCCGGAGCGCTCCAAGCTTCTTTTCATGCTGTTGATGGCGCTTGTCATTGCTATCGCCATGAAGATCGTCGGCATCATGCTGATTACGTCGCTGCTGATCATTCCCGCCGCCACGGCGCGCCGGTTTTCGTCCACACCGGAAGTTATGGCGGTACTGGCGTCGCTGATCGGCGCGGTCGCTGTCATCGGCGGGTTGATGGGGTCGTTGCAATACGACACGCCATCAGGTCCATCCATCGTCGTCGCTGCCGTTATGCTTTTTATATTAAGTCTCTTGCCTGCGCCCGGATTATCGCGCAAGGCAGAGCAGGGAGGCCGTTCATGACCACACCAAGTCTTACCCGCAACCAGTCGCTCGTTTACGATGCTTTGTCACGATCGCACGCACCGCTCAGTGCCTACGTCATTCTCGACAAGCTGCGCGACGCGGGCTTTCGGGCGCCGCTGCAAGTCTACCGGGCGCTGGAAAAACTGATCGAATTCGGTCTGGTGCACAGGCTGGAAAGTCTCAATGCTTTCGTTGCCTGCGCCCATACGCAGACTGATTGCTGCACGCATCATCATGGAAGCGTGGCCTTTGCTATCTGCAATGCCTGTGGTCAGGTCACGGAGTTTCACGACCACCAGGTCGATCACAGCCTGGGACACTGGGCAAAAAGCCAGAAATTCAAAGCAGAAAAGACCACGATAGAAATTCGTGGTCTGTGCGAGGCCTGCGCCGCCTAAAGCGGCTGTAAACCCTTGGCAAAGCGTTGCCAGTTGCGCACGTAATTTTCGGCGGATTTTCTCAAGCCATCCACCGCCGCGTCATCCAATGTGCGGATGGCGCGCGCCGGGGATCCAACGATCAGCGAATTGTCGGGAAATTCCTTGCCTTCCGTCACCAAAGCATTGGCACCGATAAGGCAGTTTTTGCCGATCTTCGCGCCATTCAACACGATCGCGCCCATGCCGACCAGTGAATTGTCTCCAATGGTGCAGCCATGGATGATGGCATGATGGCCGATCGTGCAACCTTCGCCGATCTTGGCCGGAAAACCTGGATCGGCATGCACCATCACGCCTTCCTGAATATTGCTGCCGCGCCCAACCGTGATCGGCTCATTATCGCCGCGAAGCGTCGCGCCGAACCAGATGCCGACATCCTCTTCCAGCGTGACAGACCCGATGACATTGGCATCGGGCGCCACCCAGTAGCGATCCGGGGCAGGGGTCTGCGGTACGCGTTCGCCGAGGCGATAAAGCGGCATCCTATCGCTCCTGTTCTCAGACGACCTTGACCGAAAGTGTGCCAACGCCATCCACGCCGCAATCGATCCGATCGCCGGCAACAATCGGCCCTACGCCCGCAGGTGTGCCCGTCATGATGATATCACCGGCGGCAAGGGTGAAGAGCTTTGAAAGTTCAGCGATGATCTCCGCTGTCTTCCAGATCATCTGATCAAGGTCACCGCTTTGCTTGCGCTCGCCATTCACCTCAAGCCAGACGCTACCCGTCGCCGGGTGACCGATCTTAGCCGCAGGAACGAGTGCGGAGACGGGCGCCGAGTGTTCGAACGCCTTGGCACCCTCCCAGGAACGGCCCATTTTCTTCAGCGTATCTTGCATATCGCGCCGCGTCATATCGATGCCGACGCCGTAACCCCAGACATGGTTCAATGCATCTTCAACCGAAATATCCGATCCACCGCTTTTCAAAGCAACGACGCATTCCACTTCGTAATGCACATTGGAAGACAAGGCAGGGTAGGGAAAGTCATGGCCCGCCGGGAGCAGATTTTCCGCATTCTTCTGGAAAAAGAAGGGAGGTTCACGCGATGGGTCATGTCCCATCTCTATTGCGTGATCAGCGTAGTTCCGCCCCACGCAATAAACCCGGCGAACCGGGAATGTCTCGGTCGTGCCTTCAACGGGCAAAAGAACCGACGGAGGAACGGGAATAACGGTGGCGGACATGTTTGCACTCCTAATTTCAGGAGACGGTTGTCCCGCGATTCTGCCGGGATTTCCAGCTTTAAATGACCATGGCGGAAAACTGGCTTTCTCGCGCACATTGCGCTAGAAGCCCCGCAGAAAGAGGTTTTACGATCCATGTACCAAAAAGCGCTTGCGACCGGTGGCAAAATATTTGCCGTGGCCCCCATGATCGACTGGACTGATACGCGCTGCCGTTTTCTTCACCGGCAGCTGTCCAGCCATGCTTTGCTTTATACGGAGATGATCGTTGCGGATGCCATCATCCACGGACAGCGTGACAAGCTTTTGGGCTATCACGCTGCCGAGCATCCGGTGGCGCTCCAGCTTGGTGGCTCCGACCCGACAAAGCTTTCGGAAGCGGTGAAAATTGCGGCCGATTATGGATATGACGAGATCAATCTGAATGTGGGCTGTCCCTCTGATCGGGTGCAATCCGGAACCTTCGGTGCCTGTCTGATGCGTGAGCCGGAAACGGTCGCTCGCTGCGTGGCGGCCATGAAGGCTGTAGCGACCGTGCCTGTTACGGTGAAATGCCGCATCGGCGTGGACGATCAGGAACCCGAAACCGTTCTTCCCGATTTTATTGCTCGCGTTGTCGAAGCTGGCGCTGATGCGGTCTGGATCCATGCGCGAAAGGCGTGGCTGCAAGGCCTTTCGCCAAAGGAAAACCGCGATGTTCCGCCGCTGGATTACGACCTCGTCTACCGCATGAAGCGGGAAAACCCGGATGTCTTCATCGGTATCAATGGCGGCATCACCGATCTCGATCAGGCGCAGGAGCATCTAAACCATATGGACGGCGTCATGCTCGGTCGCGCCGCCTATCACAACACGTCGATACTGGCCGAGGTTGATCACCGCATTTATGGTGAGCCAGCGAGCGAGCCAGACTGGTTGGCGTTGCGTGATAATATGATGGCCTATGCTGACGAGTATGTTGCCCATGGCGGACGGGTCAATCACGTCACGCGCCACATGGTCGGTTTGTTTCAGGGAATGCCGGGCGCGAGGCGTTTTCGCCAGATTTTATCCAGCGGCGCAACGAAGCCAGGCGCTGGGCCGGAGGTCATTGCGGCCGCCTTTGCGGCCATCAATTTTGACGCGGCTTCAGATATTGCCGTGTGAGCGCAGACGCTAAACCAGTGTCTGCAACAATTGCGCGCCATTCGGCGCATTGACCTTGCCGCCGGTAATGAAGAAGGCAAACACGTCGCGCGCCTTTTTTTCGACCTTTCGGTCCGGCGCAATCAGTGGAAGATCATCAGGGACAGAACCTGCGGCATAGGTCTTGAGACGCTCACCCCAAGCCTTCACGTCCTTTTCTGGATAACAGGTCTGGATATCATCCTCGCCCTTTTGCAGGCGGGAATAGACGAAATCCCCGGTCACATCCGGCAACATGGGGTAATCGTGATGATCGGCGCAGACCACGGCGACCCTGTGTTTCGCCAGCAAGTCGATGAACTCGGGCACCTGAAAACTTGGATTGCGGACTTCAACGACGTGCTGAAGCGTCAACCCATCCTGCTTTTCGGGCAAAAGCTCAAGGAAAGCCGAAAAATCGTCCGGTTCGAACGTTTTCGTCGGCGCGAACTGCCAGAGGATGGGACCGAGATGATCTCCAAGCTCCGTCAACCCTTGGGTCAGAAACTTGGCCATCGATTCACCGGCCTCGGCCAGCACTTTTCGATTGGTCACATATCGGCTGGCCTTCAAAGAAAAAATGAAACCATCCGGCACCTCTGACGCCCATTTGGCAAAGGTTTCCGGCTTCTGGCTCCCGTAATAGGTGCCGTTGACCTCAATGGCTTTCAGATGGTGGCTGGCATGTTCCAGCTGACGCCTTTTCACCAGCTTGTCAGGATAGAACGTGCCTTCCCATGGCTCGAAGGTCCAACCGCCGATACCCGCTCTGATCGTGCCTGTCTTGCTCATCTTTTCCTCCATCCACCCATCGATTGCACGCCAGAATGTCGATTACTCTGCCGCCTGAACCTTCTTGTCGGAACGCCGCTCCAGAAGTTCCTTGAGGAATTGGCCGGTATAGGAGCGCTTTTCCTTGACGATCTGCTCCGGCGTTCCGGTCGCGACGACTTCGCCACCCCCGGTACCACCTTCGGGACCGATGTCGATCACCCAATCCGCCGTCTTGATGACTTCCAGATTGTGCTCGATGACAACGACGGAATTGCCCTGATCGACCAATTCGTGCAGCATCTCCAGCAGCTTCTTGACGTCGTGAAAATGCAGGCCGGTCGTTGGCTCATCGAGGATGTAGAGCGTGCGTCCCGTCGAGCGCTTGGACAGTTCCTTGGCCAGCTTCACACGTTGCGCCTCACCACCCGAGAGGGTGTTGGCCTGCTGGCCGACCTTGATATAGCCGAGGCCGACATCGAACAGCGACTGCAATTTGTCACGCACGGCAGGCACCGCCGAGAAGAACTCGACGCCCTCTTCGACGGTCATATCAAGCACGTCGGCAATCGACTTGCTCTTGAACGTCACATCCAGCGTTTCGCGATTGTAACGCTTGCCGTGGCAGACGTCGCAGGTGACATAGACATCCGGCAGAAAGTGCATCTCGATCTTGATGACACCATCACCTTGGCAGGCTTCGCAACGTCCGCCCTTGACGTTGAAGGAAAAGCGACCCGGCGCATAACCGCGCGCCTTCGCCTCGGGCAGGCCTGAGAACCAATCTCGGATCGGTGTGAACGCACCGGTGTAAGTCGCAGGGTTCGAACGCGGTGTACGACCGATAGGCGACTGGTCGATATCGATGACCTTGTCAATGAACTCGAAGCCATCGATCCGATCGTGATCCGCCGGAATTTCGCGTGCGCCCATGACGCGACGCGCAGCGGACTTGTAGAGCGTCTCGATTAGGAACGTCGATTTGCCTCCGCCAGAAACACCGGTAACGGCAGTGAAAACCCCAAGCGGCACGGATGCGGTAACGTTCTTCAAATTGTTGCCGCGCGCACCGACGACCTTGATCTCTTTGCCTTTTTTCGGCTTGCGACGCTCTGATGGAACTGTAACGCCCAGTTCGCCGGAAAGATATTTACCTGTCAGCGATTTTGGATTGGCCATCACCTGCTGCGGCGTTCCTTCCGCAATCACCTCTCCGCCATGAATACCGGCGGCTGGGCCGATATCCACCACGTAATCGGCGGTGAGAATGGCGTCCTCGTCATGCTCGACAACGATGACGGTGTTGCCGATGTCACGCAGATGTTTCAGCGTATCCAATAGGCGAGCATTGTCGCGCTGGTGCAGACCGATGGATGGCTCGTCCAGCACGTAAAGCACGCCTGTCAGGCCCGAGCCGATCTGCGATGCGAGACGAATGCGCTGGCTTTCGCCACCAGACAGTGTCCCGGAATTGCGCGACAGGCTGAGATATTCCAGACCCACATCGTTGAGGAAGCGAAGACGTTCCCGGATTTCTTTCAGAATACGGGCAGCGATCTCGTTCTGTTTTGTGTTCAGCGCTTCCGGCAGCACTTCGAACCAGTCGCGGGCGAGCTTGATCGACATCTCGGTGACCTGACCGATATGCAGCGTGTTGATCTTCACCGCCAGCGCTTCGGGTTTGAGCCGATAACCGGCGCAGGCCGGGCAGGGTGCAGCCGACATATAACGTTCGATTTCCTCGCGCGCCCATGCGCTGTCTGTTTCCTTCCAGCGTCGCTCGAGGTTGGGAACGATGCCTTCGAAATTTTTCACCGTCTTGTAGGAGCGCGCGCCATCCTGATATTCGAACTCGATCTTGTCGTCAGTTCCGTGCAGGATCGCCTTCTTCGCCGCATCTGTCAGATCGTTCCATCGGCTGTATAGCTTAAAGCCAAAGGCCTTGCCCAGCGCTTCCAGCGTCTGATTATAATAAGGGGAAGACGACTTGGCCCAAGGTGCTACGGCACCGTCTTTCAGAGTCCGCGCGGGCTCCGGCACGACAAGCGCCACATCCACCTTCTGTTGCGAACCAAGGCCATCACATGTCGGGCAGGCACCGAATGGGTTGTTAAAAGAAAACAGACGCGGCTCGATCTCCGAAATCGTAAAGCCGGAAACAGGGCAGGCGAATTTTTCCGAAAACAGCACGCGCTCATGCGTTTCGTTGAGCGACTTGTTGGCTGAACCGCCAGCAGCTGTTTCTTCAGGCGGCAAAGGCTTGTCGGCAAATTCGGCGACTGCCAGACCATCGGCGAGCTTCAGGCAGGTCTCAAGACTGTCCGCCAGACGTGCCGCCATGTCGGGACGAACGACAGCGCGGTCCACGACGACATCGATATCGTGCTTGTATTTCTTGTCGAGGGCAGGGACGTCGGCAATTTCGTAGAACTGGCCGTCTACCTTGACGCGCTGAAAGCCTTTTTTCATTAGCTCGGCCAGCTCTTTTTTATACTCGCCCTTACGGCCGCGAACCATGGGGGCGAGGATGTAAAGGCGTGTTCCTTCCTCGAATGCCAGCACACGGTCGACCATCTGGCTGACGGTCTGGCTTTCGATGGGCAGCCCGGTGGCTGGCGAATAGGGAACACCGACGCGTGCAAACAGCAGACGCATATAGTCGTAGATTTCCGTCACGGTACCGACTGTCGAGCGAGGATTGCGCGACGTCGTCTTCTGCTCGATGGAAATGGCGGGGGACAGACCTTCGATCTGATCCACATCCGGTTTCTGCATCATTTCCAGAAACTGCCGTGCGTAAGCGGACAGACTTTCGACATATCGCCGCTGGCCTTCCGCATAGATCGTATCGAAAGCAAGCGAGGATTTGCCGGAGCCAGAAAGCCCGGTCATGACGATCAGCTTGTTGCGTGGCAGGTCCAGATCGATGCCCTTGAGATTATGCTCGCGGGCACCGCGGATCGAAATCGTCTTTAATTCACTCATGACAAGGCTCGGGATACTCTGTGGGAGGGGCAGGCTCTTATGTAATGACGCAGATCGGCGTGTCGAGATCAATTAACCTTTTCACATCCGGTTTTCGTTGGACTTGACTCATCAATACAGCCTTAATAGAACAAAATAGGAACGAAAGGCAAGGGTATGCGCTTTGAAAGAACATTCCTTGTGGATTGTCGTTCCATCTGGTGCACATCATGCTGAACGATGGGCTATGGTGCTCAGGATTTTAAAGATAAAATGCTGGCCATGAAGGTCGGTAGACAGGATTGAGAAGATGGCTGGCAGCGTAAACAAGGTAATTTTGCTCGGGAACGTCGGCGCGGATCCGGAAATCCGCCGCACGCAAGACGGTCGCCCTATCGCAAATCTTCGTATCGCGACCTCTGAGAGCTGGCGCGACCGCACCTCCGGTGAGCGGAAAGAAAAGACCGAATGGCACTCCGTCGTGGTCTTTAATGAAGGTCTTTGCAAGGTCATCGAACAGTATGTGAAAAAGGGTGCCAAGCTCTATATCGAAGGCGCACTTCAGACCCGCAAATGGCAGGACCAGACCGGCAATGACCGTTATTCCACTGAAATTGTGCTGCAGGGCTTCAACTCGACGCTGACCATGCTTGATGGTCGCGGTGAAGGCGGCGGTGGCGGTGCTGGCCGTGGCGGAGATGATTTCGGTGGCGCGTCTGGCGGCGATTTTGGTGGCGGTGGTGGTTACGATCAGAAGCCGGCTCGATCTGCGCCCGCGCGCGGTGGCCAGTCTGGCGGCGGCAACTTCTCCAACGACATGGACGACGACATTCCGTTCTGATCTATAGAAACACATGGGCAGGGGTAGGGCATGACAGAAACGATCACACCGGCGCGCCAGCCATCAACCTGGCGTATTGTGCTGGCCGCCATATTGGACTTCTTTACCGCGTTTTGGATATTTGGTTATCTCGTCGCGCTCGTCTTCGGCGGGCGCACGGAAGACGGCTTCAGCCTGCAGGGCATGCCAGCGGTTCTGGTCTTTGCATTGATCGTCGCTTATTTTCTCGTTTTCAACCGCTATCTCGGCGGTACGATATGGAAGCGGATTTTGAAGGCGAAACGGTAAAGGCCTATTTGTCTGCCTTATCTGCCAACATTGCGATCATCACGTCCGACTGAGAAATGATGCCTGCGAGTTTTGCGTTTTCACTGACGACCGGCAGGTAATGCAGGCCTTGTTCCGCCAATATGATGATGGCGTCTTCTATGGGCGTTTCCGGCGATACGGTTTTGACCGGAGACGTGATGATGTCTTTGACCGTATCGTTCGGCGCGCTACGTCCGGAAAATATGAGGCGCATACGCTGGAGAAACCCGATTGCGGGGCGACCGCTTGTCCAGCTTGCTTTGTCGAGAAAATCCGTCTGGGTAACGATGCCAACCACTTCTGCGTTGTCGTTCGTAACCGGCAACGCCTTGAAATGATGATCACGCATCAGTGCGTGCGCGGCCTTCAATGAATCGTCCGGGGCGACAGCGACCACGTCACGGGACATGATGCTGGCGCAATCAAGATAGGTTGCTCGCCGTTTGTAAGAGCGCAATTCAGTGCGGCGTAAAATCGTTTCCAGGTCGTCACGGTCGATATCGAGAACCTGGTCGTATTCTTTGAGAACATCGTCAAGATCGGACGATGAGAAGCCGATGCGTTGAATGGGAGCGGGGTCTTTCGTTGCATGGCTTGAAGGTTGAGACCGGATGGAGTGCGGGTAACGCCTTCCCGAAAGGTTGTTGAAGATCACGGCGACAGCAAGAAGGGCCATGGAGTTGCCCGCGACCGGCCATAGGACAAATCCGTAGCCGAGATCGTGGATGGCGGCCCCGCCAAGGACAGCCGTCAACGCAACAGCACCGCTTGGCGGGTGCAGGCAGCGCAGTGCCATCATCGCCGCAATGGCGACGCTGATCGCAACCGCTGCTGCCACGAATGGATCGGCAATCAGCATTGCAACGGTGACCCCGACGATGGCGGAAATAATGTTGCCGCACAGAATGGACCATGGCTGCGCAAGCGGGCTTGATGGAACGGCAAACAGCAGAACGGCGGATGCACCCATTGGCGCAATCAGCGCAGGCAGCACGGCACTGTTACCAACAGCCAGATGACCGATGTAGCCGGTAATGAAGATGCCGAGCAATGCACCGGTCGCCGCGCGGAAGCGTTCCTTATAACTGACCGGCATCGCTTCCGGCACGATAAGGCGCAGCAGATTTCGCATTTTCACCACTCTCGAATCTCGTCGGGAATTGGCGTTTTAGCAGAAAATCCGGTCTTGTCTTTGTCAGGAAGCCATCGCGGATTTCACGCCGTCCACCACGAACTGAACCGATAGCGCCGCCAGTAGGACGCCCAGCAGGCGTGTGAGAATTGCGCGACCAGTATTGCCGAGGAAGCGGTCCAGCCGGTCGGCGGCCAACAGTGCCACAAAAACCAGCAGCATGCTGAATGCCAGCAGGAGAATGAACAGGACTTTCTCAAAGCTGGTTTGCATGGAGCCGGAAATCAGAACGGTCGCCGAAATAGCACCCGGTCCGGCAATCAGCGGGAGTGCGAGGGGGAAGACGGCGATGTTCTGGATGTGATCCAGCGTAATCGCAACTTCCGACGTCTTTTCCTTGCGTTCCTGCCGTTTCTCGAAAATCATTTCAAACGATATCCAGAACAGCAGCAGGCCGCCGGAGATGCGGAAGGCCCCGAGCGAGATGCCGAGCACTTCCAGAATGGACGAACCGAACAGCGCAAACATGGCAAGGATGCCGAAAGCGATGATCGAGCCGCGAAGCGCGACCTGGCCGCGTTGGGCGCGTGTCATGCCTGCCGTCAGCGCCAGAAAGACCGGTGCCAGACCAGGCGGGTCGAGCGTGACAAGCATCGTGGTCAGGGCGTTGAGAAGAAGTTCGGTGCTCGCCATGCTTTCCCCATCATCATTCCCGGAAATCGAGAGCAATCGCTTCGGCCTCGGGTCGATTTTCATGCTATGGTAGGTAAGTCTGAAGCCGTTTGAAACCGTTTTCACCCCGCTTAGGGATAAAACTGTGCATCGTCTTGCAAATGACGCAAAAGACTGTTCAAAACCGCGCTGGAAATTGGCGCTTTCGTGCTGTTTCCGCTATAAAAATCCATCCGATTCTTAACATAGAATGTGATCCGATTTGACTGACCAGAGCCCCCCAGGCGGCGGAAAGCTTCCGCCAGGCATTGAGCCGATTTCCATCATGGAGGAAATGCAGCGGTCGTATCTCGATTACGCCATGAGCGTTATCGTCAGCCGTGCACTTCCCGACGTTCGTGACGGACTGAAGCCCGTTCATCGCCGTATTCTCTACGGCATGTCCGAACTTGGCATCGACTGGAACAAGAAATACGTGAAATGCGCCCGTGTGACCGGTGACGTGATGGGTAAATACCATCCGCACGGCAACTCGGCGATCTACGATGCGCTGGCGCGTATGGCGCAGGATTGGTCCTTGCGACTGCCGCTGATCGACGGACAGGGGAACTTCGGTTCCATCGATGGTGATCCGCCAGCAGCTGAACGTTATACCGAGTGCCGCCTGGAAAAGGCCGCGCATTCGCTTCTGGATGATCTCGACAAGGAAACCGTCGATTTCCGTGACAACTATGACGGCACATTGTCTGAGCCGGTCGTTATGCCGGCGAAGTTCCCGAACCTGCTGGTCAACGGCGCGGGCGGCATTGCCGTCGGTATGGCCACCAACATTCCGCCACACAACCTGACCGAAGTCATCAACGGCTCCATCGCGCTGATCGATAATCCGGAAATCGAGCTGCCGGAAATGATGGAAATCATTCCGGGCCCGGACTTCCCGACAGGCGCATTCATTCTCGGTCGTTCCGGTATTCGTTCGGCTTACGAGACCGGCCGTGGCTCCGTGATCATGCGCGGCCGCGCGACGATCGAGCCGATGCGTGGCGACCGCGAGCAGATCATCATCACCGAAGTTCCCTTCCAGGTGAACAAGTCGTCGATGATCGAGAAGATGGCCGAACTGGTCAAGGACAAGCGCGTCGAAGGCATTTCCGACCTTCGTGACGAGTCCGACCGTCAGGGCTACCGCGTGGTGGTCGAGTTGAAGCGCGACGCCAATGCCGAAGTCATTTTGAACCAGCTTTACCGCTACACACCTTTGCAGACGTCTTTCGGCTGCAACATGGTGGCGCTGAATGGTGGCAAGCCGGAGCAGATGACGCTGCTGGATATGCTGCGTGCTTTCGTTTCCTTCCGCGAAGACGTGGTCAGCCGCCGTACCAAGTACCTGCTGCGCAAGGCGCGCGATCGCGCGCATGTATTGGTCGGTCTGGCAATTGCGGTTGCCAATATCGATGAAGTCATCCGTGTTATCCGCCAGGCGCCGGACCCGGCAACTGCGCGCGAACAGTTGATGACGCGCCGCTGGCCGGCCTCCGATGTGGAAAGCCTGATCCTTCTGATCGACGATCCGCGCCACCGCATCAATGAAGACAAGACCTACAACCTGTCTGAAGAGCAGGCGCGCGCCATTCTCGAACTGCGTCTTGCTCGACTGACGGCTCTGGGCCGTGATGAAATCAGCGACGAGCTGAACAAGATCGGCGCAGAAATCAGCGAATATCTCGATATTCTGTCTTCGCGTGTTCGCATCCAGCAGATCGTCAAGGATGAGCTGGCTGCTGTCAGGGATGAGTTCGGCACACCGCGCCGCAGTCAGATCGTCGAAGGCGGTCCTGACATGGACGATGAGGATCTCATCTCCCGTGAAGACATGGTCGTGACGGTCTCGCATCTGGGTTATATCAAGCGCGTACCGCTGACGACCTATCGTGCACAGCGTCGCGGCGGCAAGGGCCGTTCCGGCATGGCGACCCGCGATGCGGATTTCGTCAACCGTCTGTTCGTTGCCAATACCCATACGCCGGTTCTGTTCTTCTCCTCACGTGGTATCGTCTACAAGGAAAAGGTATGGCGCCTGCCCATCGGCACGCCGCAGTCCAAAGGCAAGGCATTGATCAACATGCTGCCATTGGCAGCTGGCGAACGCATCACCACCATCATGCCTTTGCCGGAAGACGAGACGACGTGGGAAACGCTGGACGTTATGTTCTCGACCACGCGTGGAACGGTACGCCGTAACAAGCTGTCCGATTTCGTTCAGGTCAACCGCAACGGCAAGATCGCCATGAAGCTGGATGAAGAAGGTGATGAGATTCTTTCCGTCGAGACCTGCACAGGTCCTGACGCTCTTGGCGAAGTGGCAGGCGATGACGTGCTGCTGACCACGGCACTCGGCCAGTGCATTCGCTTCCCGGTGGATGATGTGCGCGTATTTGCTGGCCGTAACTCGGTCGGTGTTCGCGGTATCAATCTTGGCACCGGTGATCGCATCATCTCGATGACCATCGTCAGCCACGTGAATGCAGAGCCATGGGAGCGTGCAGCTTATCTCAAGCGTGCCGCTGCTGAACGTCGCGCCCTGACGG
Organism: Agrobacterium rosae; assembly: GCF_002915175.1. Classification (GTDB taxonomy): domain Bacteria; phylum Pseudomonadota; class Alphaproteobacteria; order Rhizobiales; family Rhizobiaceae; genus Agrobacterium; species Agrobacterium rosae. The sequence goes on from NZ_NXEJ01000004.1 coordinate 526,429, forward strand.
GTGAGATCGACGCCGAAGAGATCGCACTGGTTGGCGAGGAAGTAACGGAAGAGGGTCACCTGACCGAAGAACGCTACCAGTTCCTCAAGTCGCAAGAGCAGTTCGTTCTGACTGTTTCCGAAAAGGGCTTCGGCAAGCGCTCCTCGTCCTACGACTTCCGCACGTCTGGCCGTGGTGGCAAGGGCATCCGCGCTACCGACACGTCCAAGACGGCAGAAATCGGTGAACTGGTTGCGGCCTTCCCGGTCGATGACAAAGACCAGATCATGCTGGTTTCCGATGGCGGTCAGTTGATCCGGGTTCCCGTCGGCGGCATTCGTTTTGCCAGCCGTGCAACGAAGGGCGTGACCATCTTCTCTACTGCGAAGGATGAAAAGGTCGTGTCCGTCGAGCGTATCAACGAACCTGAAGGCGATGATGACGTCGAGGCTTTGGGTGATGCTGAAGTCGACGGCATCGAGACAGATGCCGGTCCAGCACCAGAAGGTGACGGCGAGGGCGTATAAGTCTGTGGCGGCGGGCCAGTCAACGTCCCGCCGCTTTCCTCAACCGTGATCGTCTGCAAAACAAAAGCCCTGCGAAACCGATGTTTCGCAGGGCTTTTTTGTTGGCGCTGAAGGTTTTAACGCAGGCGCAAATGAATGGCACCGCGACCGGATTTCGAAGCGATGTGGAGATGAATCTTCGCTTCCGGTTGGTTGCTGCGCCAGGCGCGAGCGCCGTGGGACAGGAGAAGATTGACGAGATCGCGGGTTTTGTGTCGCGATCTGTTCAAGCCGAGATCGGCAATTCTCATCGCCGCTTCATGGATCGGATGCAGAACGGACAGACTTTGCTGTCTGCCTTTACCTGCTGCAATGTCCGAATAGTTTTCGTTGATCGCCATCTGGAAAGCCTCGTTACACAATACAATTCGAGGAGTGGAACCGGTAATATGTATTTTCATGCTACCGGCCCCTGAAACCGTCTTCCGCTTACTGGAGCGATGCCCAGCAGCTGATGCCTTTCTTTTTCAAAGCATTACATGCATTGATCGCTTCATTCTGGCCGCCAAAGCCACCGAAGCGAGCGCGGAACATCTGGGCGCCGTCCTTGTTGAAGGCGACCGTGAAAGGTTTGGCGGACCGTAGAGAGATGCCGCCCTTATCCTGCGCTGCCTGAAGCAGGTTGCGCGCAGAGCCTTCGTCTGGAGACGCGCCGATCTGGATAACCCAACCTGCATTGCCGTTCGCAGACGGGGCAGGGCTGGTCGACGCAGTGACGATGTTGTCGACCTTCGTCGAATTGGTCACCATCGAGCGATCAGGCCGCATATCGACAGGTGGCGTGAGATTAGCCGGAGGCTTGCCACGTGTTGCAACGTCCATGGCCGTAACGGCTGCATTGGCCTGGCTTGGAGCAAAAGCGGAAACAGGTGTTTCGTCTGCATAGCGCGCCTGCGGCACAGGGCCAGCATTTGGAAGACCTGCAGGAGGAGCAAATGCTGGTGCGGTTGCTGCAACCGCGACCGGCTCTTCGATCTGCATGGAAGGCGTCGAAGCAATCAGGTTGCTGTTGCCGCCACGGGAAGCTTTTGGAAGATATTCCGCCACCAGCTTGCGCATCGTGGCATCACGAGCAGCGCTGGAGCGACCGCCAAGAACAACGGCAACGATGGAGCGTCCATCAAGCTGAGCCGATGTCGCCAGATTACTACCGGCCGCACGGGTGTAACCGGTCTTGATGCCGTCAACGCCACGAACAGTGCCGACCAGACGATTGTGGTTGCCGATGACCTGCTTGCCGAAATTGAAGGTACGGGTGTTGAAATAACCGTAATATTGCGGGAAATGCTGACGCAGGGCGACACTCAAACGTGCCTGATCCCGGGCCGTCGTCATCTGCGCAGTATTTGGCAGGCCATTTGCGTTGCGGTAGGTCGTGCGGGTCATACCCAATGCACGGGCCTTCGCCGTCATGATCCGTCCGAAACGCTCTTCATTGCCGCCGATCATTTCACCAAGAGCGGTTGCGACGTCGTTGGCAGAACGGGTGACGAGAGCCAGAATTGCCTGCTCCACGGTAACACTGCCGCCTGCGCGGACACCCAATTTTGATGGCGGCTCCTTGGCGGCGTTTGCCGAAATGGGGACCGCCGAATTGAGCGAAATGCGACCTGAGTTCAACGCTTCGAACGTCAGATACAGGGTCATCATCTTGGTCAGCGATGCTGGATAGCGCAAGCCATCAGGGTCTTCACTATAAAGAACCTTGCCGGTCTTGGCATCCACAACGATGCCCGCAAATTTCGGGTCAGCATTTGCAACTTGGGTGGTGGCGGCAGTTGCCGTCGCCACAGCCATTGCAAACATGAAAACTTTCACGAAAGACGAAGCGCCTGCCGTGCGCCCTAGTGCCTCAGATAGTTTTTTGAACACGGTTGAACTCTTTAATCGCATGCCACAGGTTCCGTCCGACACGCCCCGCCAGACTTTTCAGACGCCAACTTTAGAACGATGGCGTTACCAAGTGGTTTATGAATGGTATCTGAAGCGGATAAAATGCGGTGTTTGATCGAAAACAGCACAGCCATTACTCTCACCGCCGCCTGGCCGTGTCCGCCGATTTCAGTGCAGGAAGAGGGCGCTACAAGGCATTATGTATTGAACTGCTGCCTGCCGATTGCTACCTGTCGCGAAACAAAGGATGGACAATGGCTTCGCGTGATCGATATTCCCGCAAACTCGAATGTGCAAAATGCGGCCATAGCGGTTTTGCCGAGGCGTCAGAGAAAGATGAGAAGCACTATGCTGACGTCGATTTTCGTATCGATGAAATGCCGCAGGGCTTCCGTGCAGAGCGTCCATCCGGAAATCCCGCCGAATACATGATACGATGCGCTCAGTGCGGCAGCATTTTTCGGTTTTTGCAAAAGGCCGCTTATGCACCGGGTGGCGAGCCTCGATATGGCCGAAAGTAGTAGTGTGTGGTTGAGGGCGGCAGGATGACGGTTGACGATGATATCAAAGACAGGCCGCCGGGTAAAAAGCCGCTATGGCCATGGTTGTTGCTTCTGGTTCTGGCGCTTGCTGCCATCTACTCCTGGAATAGGGCGACCGAACTCTTTGACGATTTTTCGAGAGATATGCCGGCAGCTGTCATTGAGTTGTTTAATGACCTCCTTCGAGACCACCATGACGGCCAGCGCGTAGGACCAGCGCTCGACGTCGTGATATCCAGCAAGGTCGGATAAGCGCCGTTATCATTGCTGCAAACAAAAAAGCCCCGCAAACGTAGCGGGGCAGGTTGTTCGCTCGGGGAAAAATCGGGCCGGAGCCCTTGAGCGATATGGCTTTGATAATTCACAAGGCTGCACGACAGATAGGGCAATCAGCCTGATAGCGGTACTCTGTCTGAAATAATTACAATAGTAATCCTGACATATTTCATTAAAAGACCGGCGCGCCATAAAAAAGGCCCCACCAAAAGGCGGGGCTAGAGTTTCGCCTGATTGGCTTTCAGGACTTGGGAGCTCCTCCCGAGGAGGAAGCACTGTCGACATATCCTTCATGAGCAAAGCCCGAAAGGTCACTGTTCCGGCTAACGGTACGCCGATCCAAATTAACGAACATATCGCCATGGTGAATTTTGCGTTCAGAACTTGTTCATGAGTGTCGTGCCATTTTGAGAGCATATTGAGACGCTACCCCGTTATGGTTCGGCTCACATGGAGAAGCCCGCTATGAGAAAAATTCTTCTGACAATGCTTGCAGCTGTCATCGCCGGTGGTGCAGTCCTGACCAGCGTGCAAACCGCTTCTGCGCAGTATTACGATGGCCCATATCGTTACGACCGTCGCGGACCTCCGCCACCACCATATCGTGACCCACCACGCAGACATCGCGACCATGATAATGGCCGTGTTATCGCTGGCGGAATCGCAGCCGGTGTTCTGGGTGGTATTATCGGCGGTGCCCTGGCAAGAGACAGCGGTCCCCGTTATGTCGAGCCGCCACCACCACCGCCGCCACGTTGCTGGTTCGAAGACCGTCAGGTCCGCAACGCCTATGATGGCGGTTGGCATATGGAAAGCATGCGTGTCTGCCAGTAAGGCGCACTCATATCACGAATTCGAAAGCCGACCCTCGGGTCGGCTTTTTTGTTTTTGAAGATCAAAATGAGCCGGTCATACGGCTGAAAGCAAGACTTACTTGGATGCAGCCGCGTGAAGGCGCGCGATGATATAATCGTAGCTCTCCATGACCTGCACGCGTTCGTTTCCAGCGCGCATAATAAGCGTGCCCTGAACAAGCGGTGATATTTGCGTCACATGGTCAAAGTTGATGGCGAATTTCTGATTGTTGCTGACCGCTGTAACTTCAATCCACATTATCAAATGCCTTTCGAGAATCGTCGATTTCGCACGTTATAAATACATGCGCAGAAGTCTCAAATGATTTTGGTGACGCGAGGATGCAGACGTCGGCCTATATCCTTTGAAGAGGCATTTAAGCTGGACGCCACAAGCGCTCGTTGCAGAGCCTAAGGCAGCGCAGTATATGATCCGCTTTCTAATGGTGACGACGACATGACCAATACGCCGAGACTATACGTGATCGGAGCATCTTGCTCGGGTGTTTCGACGCTTGGCGCGATGCTGTCCGAGCAATTCGCAGTTCCGCTGCTTGACGTAGACGACTTCTACTGGATGCCGACCGATCCGCCGTTCACAACCAAGCGCCCGCCGGAAGATAGGGTTCGGCTGATCAAAGAACAGCAGGCTCAAAGCAAAGGCTGGGTTCTTTCAGGTTCCTTTATCGGTTGGGGAGATACCCTGATCGAAAATGTCGATCTTATCGCGTTCCTATATACGCCTACGGCTGTACGGCTACAGCGCCTCGACAGGCGAGAGGCGTTACGACATGGCGATCGTATCCTGCCCGGCGGGGACATGTATGAGGGACATTTGGCATTCAGGGACTGGGCGTCTCACTACGATTCACCCTCGTTCGCTGGGCGCAATCTGGAGCAGCATCACCATTGGCTCGATGCACAATCCGCTCCGGTGCTTAGACTTGACGGAGAAAAGGACACCAAGGCGTTGGCTCAAGCAGTCACGACCGCGCTTTCTGACATCGGAAGTGACCAAGCCTGAACAATCCCGATGCGCCAATTGTGGACGGAAAGATGCCCCGGAGAGGCCTCAAGAATGAGTTCGACCAAAGCTTGACGCTGATAGGCAGATCAGAGAAGTGCCGATCCAGACGGGATCGCGAACGATTGCCCCCAACGAGGCATTCCCTTTAGCGCGGACACCGATTCGGTCTGCATCTGTTGGAAGGTAGAATCAAGCCAGTTTTGCAAAGAAGTGCGGTTGCGGCTCGCTCCCGAACGCGCTCAATAAGAATCGCCATGCATAATCATATGATTGTGGCAGATGGGGTGGGATTCGAACCCACGGTACGCTCTCACGCACGCCGGTTTTCAAGACCGGTTCCTTAAACCACTCGGACACCCATCCATGTTACGCGACGCTTTATAACTGTTTGCCCTAGCGCGTCAATCCGTTCACGCAGGCATTTCAGTGCACAATCAGCGGCTCCTTGTTAACGCATCGCTAACCACGTTGATTACAATTTTACCTAATCTGCGGAGAGCGTTCGTAATTTTGCCATGTTGCGGGCAAGATTAAGCGGCTGTTAGGTGCTTCGATGTCACGGGCATGACTATCGAAGCTTGAGAGGGGTCGCAGTTGATGTGATCCGATGCAGCACGGGGCATGAATTTGAACAATACGGTTACGAAAGTCGGTGTGAGCGCGAAGTGGCTCGGCATTGCCGTTCTTTGCGCAGCGACCGCGTCCTGTTCGACGACATCCAAAACCGAGACGAAGCCGAAACGCAGCAAGGAATATTTTTCCGAGTCCGAATACGGCGTGAAGGCAAGTCCACGTGTTGCAGATGGTGCCAATATTCCCAAGGGCGGCGGGCGTTTTCTCGTCGGCAATGCCTATACGGTAAAGGGCCGCCGCTATTTCCCCAAGGAAGAGCAGAATTACGACAAGTCTGGCCTTGCGTCCTGGTACGGTTCCGCGTTCCACGGTCGGTTGACCGCAAATGGCGAGGCCTATGACAAGGAACATTTGTCTGCAGCCCACCCGACATTTCCGCTTCCCAGCTATGCCCGCGTTACCAATCTCAACAACGGTTCTTCCGTCATCGTTCGCGTCAATGACCGTGGCCCGTTCCACGAAGGTCGCTTGATCGACGTATCGAGCAAGACCGCTGACCTGCTGGACATGAAGGCGACCGGTACGGCCAATGTTCGCGTTCAATATGTTGGGCGCGCACCGCTCGATGGCCATGACATGCCGTATTTGATGGCATCTTACTCGCCAAAAGGCTCGCGCAATCCTGGCATCAATCCTGAAGGGCAGATCGCCAGCGGTGTGATGGTGGCATCGGCCTCCCGTTCCAGCATTCCAATTCCGCAGAGCGCTGCCTATGGCGGTTCTGCGCAAACCGCGCTTGTCGGCTCCAAGACCAACCACGCGCTTCAGGCGATGCCGCTGGTCAACGGTCCAGCTCCCGTTATGGGGCAGGGCAGTGAGCAGTTTGTGATCTTGCCTGAGATCGGCCCGTTCCTTACCGAGCGGCCAGAAGGCAACTTCCTGCGCGCGCCGACACCAGCCGGCCGTTTCGCCGCCGCTTACTCGGAAGAAGCACCGGTTTCCAAAGCTGCCAGCGCGTTCGACAAAGTTCTCGTCAAGCGTGGTGAGCTGACCGAACAATCCATTCTGAGCTTTGTGAAAAACAAGCAGGGTAAAACGCGCTGATTTTTGCCCTTTCAGTCTGCCTCTCGCATAATATCCGCAATTGCGCAGCGATTCTGATGGTGCCAGCGACAATCTGTCGTGGCGCACTCGGAGACGTTGCATTGGCATAGTGCTACAGACTGGCGGACTGACATTTTGATGCGCAAACCAATTTATCGACATCTTCGTGCGCTTTTCGTAGCTGTTGCCTGCATCGCGGCGGCAGCAAGTGGTGCCTTTGCACAATCCGCCAGCATCGCCGTCAAGGCTCAACAGGCCTATATGATCGATGCCGAAACCGGTACGGTGCTGCTGGCCATCAACGAAAACACGCCATTTCCACCCGCCTCGCTTGCCAAGCTGATGACAGTGGAGGTGGTGATGGATGCCCTTTCCAAGGGGCAAGTGAATGCCGAGACCAGCTATCCGGTTTCTGAATATGCCTGGCGCACAGGTGGGGCGCCATCGCGCACCTCAACCATGTTCGCGGCACTCAAATCCTCTGTCGGTATCAATGATCTTCTGACCGGTATTATCGTGCAGAATGCCAATGACGGCTGCCTCGTTGTTGCTGAGGGTATGGCGGGATCTGACGCAGCCTTCGCCAAACGCATGACGGAACGTGCCTCTGCATTGGGCATGACCAGCAGTTCCTTTGCCAACTCCACAGGTCTGCCGGATCAGGTCAGCAAGACAACCGCCAGAGATATGGTTCTACTGGCAAAACACATCCATGAGACTTTCGGTGAGCGCTACGGCCTGTTCAGCAAACCAGATTTCGAGTGGAACCGTATTTTTCAACGCAACAAGAATTCGCTGCTTGGAAACGGCATAGATGGGCTGGGGCTGGGTTTTGCCGAAGGACACGGCTTTTCCTCCGTCGTTTCCGCGGAACGCGATGGCCGTCGTATCTATCTCACGCTGGCCGGTCTGCCGGACGACAAAACGCGTCAGGAAGAAGCACGGCGGGTGGTGGAGTGGGGACTGACGGCTTTCCAGAAGCGCGATCTGTTTCAGAAGGATGAAACGGTCGGCAATATCGGCGTATATGGCGGCTCCACGGCCGCCATCGATCTCGCCGTTCGTGAACATGTGAGCGTCTTGATCCCCATCAGTAATCCAGACCGACTGTCTGGTCGTATCGTCTATAACTGGCCGCTGAATGCGCCGCTGGAAGCTGGATATAATGCCGCGACGCTTAAGATTTTTTCAGGCGAAAAGCTTCTTCGCGAAGTGCCGCTTTACACCACGGCTGCCGTGGAAAAAGGAACGTTGACCCAAAATGCGGCGGGCGCTTTGAAGGAACTTCTGTTCTTCTGGTTATAGCGCCTGAGGTTTCGCAGCGCGCCAATATGGGTTAAACACGAACTGGCGTAACTGCTGAAGTCAGGAAGAGATTTTGCCGGAAAATATTGGGCCCGAAAAAACTGGATTGTTCATCAGCTTCGAAGGCGGCGAGGGCGCTGGCAAATCCACACAGATTCGCCTTCTGGCAGAAACGCTGCGTGAACGAGGTCTGGAGGTTGTCGTGACGAGGGAGCCGGGCGGTTCGCCGGGTGCCGAAGCCGTGCGGCACGTGCTTTTGTCTGGTGCGGCAGAACCCTTCGGCGTGCGGATGGAAGCGATGCTGTTCGCTGCTGCGCGCAACGATCATGTCGAGGAAGTCATTCGCCCGGCCTTGGAAAAAGGTGCCGTCGTTCTGTGCGACCGTTTTCTCGATTCGTCCCGCGTCTATCAGGGCACCACGGGCAATCTCGAACCGGAATTCATCGAGACGCTTCAGCGCATCGCCATTGATGGCACCATGCCGGAAATGACGTTGATCTTCGACATTTCAGCCGCGGCAGGTCTTGCCCGCGCGCGAAAGAGAGCGGACGAGGGCGCAGCACCTGACCGTTTCGAAAAAGAAGAGCTGGAAACCCATGAGAAGCGCCGCGAGGCCTATCTCGACATTGCTCTCAACGAGCCGCGTCGTTGCCGCATCGTCAATGCGGATCAGCGGCAGGATAAGGTGACGGAAGACGTTCTCTCCTTTGTCGAGCCTCTGCTGGCCAAAATGTCCAGCACTTCGGAAGTCGCGCAATGAGCGAAGTACAGGGCGTTCTGGACGGCGCCATACCGCCGCAGGAAAACACCAAGCTGTTCGGCCATGACGAGGCGGAGCAGTTTCTGGCGCAATCCTACCGTTCCGGAAAAGGCCATCACGCGATTCTCATCGAGGGGCCAGAAGGCATCGGCAAGGCAACACTGGCCTTCCGCTTTGCAAACCATGTTCTATCCCACCCGGAGCCGTCACTGGCACCTGAACGGATTGCGGATCCCGATCAGGATTCAATGGTCAGCCGCCAGATTTCCTCTGGTGCATCGCATAACCTGCTGCATCTGACACGCCCGGTGGATGAAAAGACCGGCAAGGTGAAATCCGCGATCACTGTGGATGAGGTGCGCAGGGCAGGGCATTTCTTTTCGCAGACCTCTGGCACCGGCAACTGGCGCATCGTTATCATCGACCCAGCCGATGACCTGAACCGCAACGCCGCCAATGCGATTTTGAAGATATTGGAAGAACCGCCAAAACGGGCGATGTTTCTGGTGCTGTCACACGCGCCGGGCAAGCTGTTGCCAACCATCCGCTCGCGCTGCATGCCGCTACGTCTGCTGCCGTTGCAGAATCACGATATGGACCAGGCGCTGCAAAATCTCGGACTGACGATGTCTGCAGACAAGCGAGATACGCTTATGGACGCTTCCAAGGGTAGCGTTTCGCAGGCGTTGAAGCTGCTCAACTATGGTGGCTCTGACATCGTCGATGTTTTCGGTGAAGTCATGGCCGCGACCGGACCCTCTGCGCGCAAGCAGATGCACAAGCTGGCCGATGTTCTGGCGCAAAAGGATGGCGATATCGTCCTCGGCTTTTTCATGGAACACGCAACGGAAACATTGATGGACCGGGCGAGGGCGGCTGCCATCGCCGGTGACATCAATGCCGCAGAGCGTCACGCGCGCCTGTCGTCTTCGCTGTCGGAACGCATTACCATCGCGCAGGCCTATAATCTGGACAAGAAGCAGATGGTGCTTTCCATTCTGGAAGACATGCGCTCGGTTTGATGTGGTAGATTTTGTACGGCTTTTGCTTTCGCTTGTGCGAACAATAGGCTAAGAGCGGTCTATCAAAAAACAGACCGTAAAAACCGATTGAGCGTCATGACAGACAAGACACCTTTCTACATCACCACAGCGATTTCTTATCCCAACGGCAAGCCGCATATCGGCCATGCCTATGAGCTGATCGCGACGGATGCCATGGCGCGTTTTCAGCGTCTGGATGGTAAGGACGTCTTCTTTCTGACGGGCACGGACGAACACGGCCAGAAAATGCAGCAGACGGCACGCGCAGAAGGCATTGCGCCGGAAGAGCTGGCTCAGCGCAACTCCGACCAGTTCCGCGAAATGGGCAAGCTGCTCAACGCCTCCAATGACGATTTCATCCGCACAACGGAAGAGCGTCACCACGAGACCTCGCGCAACATCTGGAACCTGATGGCCGATAGTGGCGACATCTATAAGGACAGCTATGCCGGCTGGTACTCCGTGCGTGACGAGGCCTATTACGCCGAGGACGAAACGGAAGTCCGTGCCGATGACGTTCGTTACGGGCCGCAGGGCACGCCGGTGGAATGGGTCGAGGAAGAAAGCTATTTCTTCAAGCTGTCCGAATATCAGGACAAGCTGCTGAAGCTTTACGAAGACAACCCTGACTTCATCGGCCCCGCCGAGCGCCGCAATGAAATCATGTCCTTCGTCAAATCCGGCCTCAAGGATCTTTCGGTTTCACGTACCACATTCGATTGGGGCATCAAGGTTCCCAATGATCCCAAACACGTCATGTATGTTTGGGTCGATGCGCTGACCAACTACATCACCGCAACCGGCTATATCGAAGACAAGAACGGTCCGCGTGCCAAGTACTGGCCCGCCGACGTTCACATCATCGGCAAGGACATCATCCGTTTCCACGCGGTCTACTGGCCCGCCTTCCTGATGAGCGCCGGTTTGCCGCTGCCCAAGCGGGTTTATGCGCATGGGTTTGTCCTGAACAATGGTGAGAAGATGTCCAAGTCTCTTGGCAACGTCGTCGATCCGTTTGAAATACTTGAAAAGTTCGGCGTTGATTATGTCCGTTATTTCCTGTGCCGCGAAATATCGTTCGGTCATGATGGCAATTGTAACGACGCATTGATTGCGACGCGCGTTAACGCCGATCTCGCGAACGGCATTGGTAATCTCGCCAGCCGCTCGCTTTCTATGATCGTGAAGAATTGTGATGGCCAAATCCCGACGCCTGGTGCGCTGACCGAAGAAGACAAGGCGATGCTCGCTTCAGCCGATGCTCTTCAATCGATTTGCCGTGATGAAATGGGCAAGCAGATGATCCATAAGGCATTGGCCGCAATCATTGCTGTCGTGTCTGAGACAGACCGCTACTTTGCGAGCCAAGAGCCCTGGGCGTTGAAGAAGACCGATCCCGAACGCATGGGCTCCGTTCTCTATGTAACTGCGGAAGTTGTTCGCCAGATCGCCATTCTGTTACAGCCTTTCGTTCCAGATTCGTCCGCTAAGCTTCTCGATCTCGTCGTGCCATCTGCGGACAAACGCGATTTTGCCGCTCTCGGTGAGGCGGGACGTCTGGTGCCGGGCACGCCGCTCGAAGCACCGAAGCCGGTCTTCCCGCGTTACGTGGCGCCAGAGGCTTAAAGAGAAATGCTGATCGATACCCATTGCCATCTGGACTTTGCTGATTTCGATGCGGAGCGCGACGATATCATCGCGCGCGCTCACGCTTCCGGCGTTCGCCAGATGGTGACGATCTCTACCCGCGTCGCGCGCTTGCCGGAACTGCTGAAAATCGCGGAAAAGTATCCCTCGGTCTTCTGCTCAGTCGGTACGCACCCGAACAATGCGGATGAAGAACTCGATATTATGGCTGACGATCTGGTTCAGCTGGCCAACAGCCATGACAAGATTGTGGCAATCGGCGAGGCGGGTCTGGATTATTTCTACGACACGCAAAAGCCCGAAGACCAGAAAACCGGCTTGCGACGTCACATCGAGGCTGCGCGTATCACCCAGCTGCCGCTCGTCATTCACAGCCGCAGCGCCGATGACGACATGATTGCTATTCTGCGCGAAGAAAGCGGGAAGGGGGCCTTCCCCTTCATTCTGCATTGCTTTTCGGCTGGGCCTGAGCTTGCAAAAGTCGGTGTGGAGCTTGGCGGTTACGTGTCGTTCTCCGGCATTCTGACCTTCCCGAAATCACAGGATATCCGCGATATCGCAGCAACCGTTCCGCTGGATCGGCTGCTGGTGGAAACCGATGCACCTTATCTGGCACCAAAGCGCTGGCGCGGAAAACGCAACGAGCCATCTTACGTCGTCAACACGGCGGAAGTTCTTGCCGAGGTTCACGGCATTGCGCATGAGCGCATGGCAGAGATCACCACTGAAAACGCGTTTCGCTGCTTTTCGAAAATGACGAAGGTGTAGGCTGTGGCAGGCTTTCGGCGTCGGTTCACGATACTCGGTTGCGGCTCATCGCCCGGCGTGCCGCGTATCAACGGCGACTGGGGTGCCTGCAATCCTGATAATCCGAAAAACCAGCGCACCCGTGCCGCCTTCATGGTGGAGCAATTCGCCCCGGATGGCGGCGTCACGACTGTCGTCATCGATACCGGGCCGGATCTGCGTGCGCAGCTGATTGCCGCGAAAGTCACGCATATCGATGCGGTTCTTTACACCCACGCCCATGCCGACCACCTGCATGGCATCGATGATCTGCGCGGATATTTCATTACCAGCCGAGTTCGCATTCCTGTCTATGCCGACCCAGCGACGATGCAGCGCATTCGCGATGGCTTTCCCTATTGCCTTGAGACCCCGCCCGGCAGCAATTATCCGCCCATCGTCGAGCCGCATCTCATCGATGATCTGGACGACGAGATCGCAATCAATGGGGCAGGTGGAACCATCACGTTCAAGCCGCATCTGCAACAGCATGGCGACACCCATTCCCTGGGTTTTCGCATTGGCGATGTGGCCTACTGCACCGATGTCAGCGATTTTCCGGCACAGGCCATCGCCAATTTGAGCGGACTTAATGTGCTTGTCATCGATACGTTGCAATATCGCTTTCATCCCAGCCATCTTTCCATGGAACAGTCGCTGGGCTGGATCGAAAAATTCGCACCCAAACGGGCGATCCTCACACACATGCACACGCCGCTGGATTATGACATAGTCATGGGAGAAACGCCTGACCACGTCGAGCCGGGTTACGACCAGATGCGGTTTGAAATCGATATGTCAGCTGAGGCATTCTGACCTGAACGCTTAAGCGGACTGCCGGAGGAGATATCATGTCGACTAAGCCGTTCCGTGCGCCCAGTATGGCTAGCTTCTTCGACAATCTGCGCTCCAGCCGCCTTCGCGCAATCTTCCGACGCGGTGAAATCGCGCTCGTCATTCTGGCGTTCTTCGTCGGTATTGCTGCTGGTCTCTTCGTCGTCCTCATCGGTGCCATAACCACCGCGCTGCATGTTCTCATCTTCGGCGTCGAACGCTTGAGCAGCAGCGATCTCTCAGGCTGGATCGTTCTGCTCGGGCCATTGGCGGGTGGCGTCGTTCTCGGCATCATCATTTTCGTCCTTTCCAAAACGCGAAAAAAACCGATGATCGACCCCATCGAGGCAAATGCCCTGCATGGCGGACGTCTGTCCTTGACCGATAGCGTCATCGTCTGCCTGCAAAACATCGTCTCAAACGGTTTCGGCGCGTCTGTCGGCCTAGAAGCTGGCTATACGCAGGTGGCCAGCGGCGTCGCATCCAAGCTGGGCGTGAAGCTGAAACTGAGGCGAGGGGATATGCGTATCCTCGTTGGCTGTGGGGCCGCAGGCGCGATTGCCGCCGCCTTCAACGCCCCGCTGACTGGTGCATTCTACGCCATCGAACTCATAATCGGCACCTATACGATCGTCACGCTCGCGCCTTTGATCGTCTCCGCACTGGTCGCAACCATCGTCACAGGACTGTTGTCCCAGCACGGTCTCAGCATCGATATATTTGGCTCCAGCGAAGTCACGCCACCGGATTATGTGCCGGCAATCTTTCTCGGGGCCGTTTGCGCAGGCGTCGGCATCGTTCTCATGCAGGCAGTGTCTTTCATCGAGGAAACCGCGCGGAAAAGCAAAATCCCGATTTGGTTGAGACCTGCTATCGGCGGCATTGCAGTCGGCGTCCTGGCGCTGATTTCACCACAGGTTCTGTCCAGCGGCCACGGCGCTCTGCATCTCAACCTCGATGCCAATATGACGATTGCCGGACTGGCTGGCATTTTCATTCTCAAAGCCGCAGCCAGCGCGATCTCCATCGGCTCCAGCTTCCGCGGTGGACTGTTTTTCGCTTCGTTATTCATGGGATCGCTGCTGGGCAAAATCTTCGCGATCTGCGCGCCCTATATCGGCTACGGCGATACCCAGCCCATCGTCTATGCCGTGATCGGCATGAGCGCTTTCGCAGCAGCCATCATCGGCGGTCCCTTGACCATGACATTTCTGGCTCTTGAGCTTACGGGCGACTTCCAGATCACCGTGCTGGTTCTCGCAGCCGTGATGACAACGTCGCTGGTTGTGCGAACGACCTTCGGTTATTCCTTCGCCACATGGCGTTTTCACTTACGCGGTGAAAGTATTCGCAGCGCCCATGACATCGGCTGGATTCGCGATCTGACCGTCGGCAAAATGATGCGTGCCGATATTCGAAAGGAACCGGTCAGCATCGGCCTCGCAACCTTCAAGGAAAAATTCCCGCTCGGCTCAACTCAACGCGTCATCATGACCCACGACGACGGCCGCTACGCCGGCATGATCCTAGTGCCAGAAATCTACGCCGATCCCATGGAACGCGACTCCAAAACAATCAGCCTCGAAACCTATCTGCGCTATAAGACCGACGTGCTTCTACCGACCATGAACGCACGCCAGGCCGCGGCGTTGTTCGACGCTACACAGAGCGAAGCGCTCGCTGTAGTGAACGACAAAATCGAAAACCGACCGATAGGTTTGCTAACGGAAAGCCACACGCTAAGACGCTATAGCGAAGAGTTGGAAATCAGACGTCGAGAGGCATCGGGAGAGATATAGGTTGGTTGAGGTTTTCGATAGAGGATATTGATTCTATTGGATTATGAGTGTTTTAAACCAGAAAGGTTCCGCAGTATGCCAATCCAATAAAGTTCCAAAGAGTGCGGTTTCGGCATTGAAGCTGGGTGAGTGAGTGGATGAGATCGGTTGCCGAGCAGGCATTGTAAGCTACTGGATGACGGAAAGCGTGTTGCACACCTCAATTTGCTGGTTTTGTTGCTTTTCATCGGACGTCGATCTGCAACACGATCTCATCATGTTGCAGATCGAATAGAAGACGCTGTTGCTTATTGAAGTGGTGCGAACGAACGGTTCATTGCCACTCGGTCCTCGTGGGTGGCGTCCGGTCCTAGCAATGCCATCTTGCTCTTGAACACCGGCCATCTCGTGGATGCTTCACTCTCGACTGCGGCATCGAGCGCTTTGCGCATGGTGGGGGCGTCGAAGTCGCAGCAATATCCGGGTGTCAGCGGCTGCTGCCTCCAGGATTCGCCGAGCGATCCACCGTCGACTGAATCGAACCCTACCTCGTTCACGATTCCCATGGCGATCTTCTTCGCGACGTCGTCATCTCCCGCGACCGCCACGGCCAAGCGGCCGGGCGTACCTTCGGGCTGACCTAGTTCCGCCAGAGAGTACGCGAGGATGTTGTTAAAGGCCTTGATGATGGGGCGGCCGATCTTTCTGGAGACCCAAACGCTCTCGACCTCGCCTGCGTCAAGGTCGGCGATCTGCGGGTCGCGTAGGCCCGGATAGTAGTTGCTGGTATCGATGACAGGGACGCTGGCAGGCAGGTCCGCGAAGAGGCCTTTTGGCAGGCTTTCGATGGCGAGAAGCGGAATGGAAAGGATGACTGCGTCCGCGCCGGATATCGCGCCCTTCGCGTCCGTCGCAGTGGCTCCGATTTCGTCGGCGAACGGCCTGACAGCGTCGGCTCCCTTCGAGTTCGCTACTCTGACGTCGTGACCCGCCGATGCGAGCTTGCGGGCGAGAGTGCCGCCGATGTAGCCAATTCCGATGATGCCGATTTTCATGTTTATGCTCCTGTTGTGCTGCCTAACAAGATAATGGATACTGCGACTTCAACAAGAACCGACAGATAAGTGGGTTACCCACTAAAAGGTAAGTATGGCGCAGGAACGAGAGTGGAGATGTGGAGACCCGAAGCAGCAGCGCAAGTGGGCGGATGCGACGACGGACGCCCTGCGGGTCCTCGAAGGCAAATGGAAGATCGTCATCATCTGCCAACTGTTCGGAGCCAAGGAAGCCCTTCGTTTCTCGGAACTCGAACGGCGATGCGAAGGCGTGAACCAAAAGATGCTCATCCAGCAACTCAAAGAGCTAGAGAAAGACGGGATCGTGACACGTACCGTCTATCCCCAAGTGCCGCCGAAGGTGGAGTATGCACTGACGGAGATGGGCAGAGCCCTGGGGCCGTCCATGGCGGAGCTCATCGATTGGGCATTCATGCGCAGGGAGCGAATGGCGGACGAACTCACCCCCTGAGCCGTCGCTAGTTCTCGTCGAACCGGATTGCTGTGGTTCGCTGCAAGCTCGCCGGAGCCGCCGCGATTATCTCGTTGATGAGATCGCTGTCGCCGACGAGAACGACGGTCTCTATGCCGCGAGTGATCGCGGTGTAGAGCATGGTGCGGTCAAGAAGCTTCGACCGTACGACAGGGATGATGACCCGCTTGAATGCCGACCCTTGCGCCTTATGTACGCTGATCGCCCAGCCGTGAGTGAGTTTCTCAAGGTCGGCCGTAGTGATCACGTCTTCCGCGCCGTCGTCGAACCGCACCCAGGCACCCTTTGGATGAGGCTTCATGACGACGCCCAGCGAACCATTCATGAACCCCGCGCAGATCGGATCACCTGTTAGCTTGTCGACTACGGGCTTGCCTTCGGTGTCAAGCTCAGGGGCCTTTGAGTAATCGTTCTTCAGCCACATGATCTTGGACCCGACACTCAGCCCCCAGTCCTCGACGTTCGCCTGTCTGGCCATGTATTCGGTCTCGATGGCGCGGTTCAGCTCCTTCGATCCTGCGGGGCCGTTCTTCACCTGCGTGAGTATCTGGACGTCCAAGTCATGCAGGTCAGTCGTTTTGCCCTTGGGCGGTACCCGCCCGCACATGGCGCGAAAGGCGGCTATGGTCTTCACTGCCACGTCTTCGTTCGTCGCTGGGAAGATATAGACGCCAGGTGTCAGCGCGACATTGGGATCGAAGCGCCTGATGTCTAGTGCCTTTCCGATGCGCACGGCTGATCCGACGGCTGGAATGCCAGTTGCTTCGTCCTGTCTATGGACCACGTCCAGGGTGACGGAAGGGATGCCTGATGCCTTGACCATGGTGTGGAAGGGCAGGCCGGGCCCGATGGGCGGAAGTTGTCCGGGATCGCCGATGAAGATCAGGTTCACCACGATGGGCAACTGTGCGAGCACCCTATAAATCGAGGGCGTATCGAGCATTGAGGATTCGTCGAAGATGACGGTTCCTGCCCGAACACGGCGGCCTGCATCTTCGATCTCGTGAACCAGTCTTGAGAGGGTGCTTGCCGGACGACCTGTCGCCTCGCTGATCCGCCTAACGGCGCGGCCCGCGAGAGCGACCTGCAGGTGTTCGACACCTTCGCGCTGCGAAGCCGAAAGACTGTCGCGGATGGCCTCCAGAGCGGCAAGGACAGCCCGGACGACTGTCGTCTTGCCGGATTTAGAACGTCGCTCCAGATGACAGCCCAAAATCGCGGGACACCGAGCGCGTTAATACTGACCAGTCCGCGTGCTGCTGGCGGGAGTGATGCATCTCTCATATTAATGATGGGCATGGTGACGACTCGCGATTATATGCGAGTGCTACAATCTGTACGGCGCTCGGAAACGCAACACCAGAAACCGCTCGATACCAAGTTTTCCACAATTTCAGAAAAAGCGGTTTTAAATCAAAACGCAACAGTTTCTAAACCGCCCAGATGTTCCATAATGTATATTATGCGATCTTTATATGTAGCACCCATAAAGAATTGCATCGCCTCGAAGTCATCCAGAAGATTTATGATCGACGCATGAGTGTCGTCCAGGCTGCCAGCGTGCTCGGCATCAGCCGAAGTCAGATGCACCGGCTGTTGAACGCGTATGAGGCCTACGGCACACCCGGACTTGTTTCTAAGAAACGCCACCAACCAAGTAATCGGCGTCATAGCGAGGATATTCGCAACTCTGTTCTCGACCTAGGCCGCGTCCCCATAAACGGGGTTCATCTTGTTGATGTTGTGTGATTCAATCTCTTTGGAAGG
>NZ_NXEJ01000005.1 GCF_002915175.1 Agrobacterium rosae
TCGTTTTAAAATCGGTCGAAATAACCATTATATTTCAATGATTTACAAAGGCAAATTTTGCTTATTTTCATGAACTGGTATTGGGATGGGTCCCATTCACACTAAATGCGTTTAGTTTTAAGGAAATCGACAAGAACCCCTGCAAAATAAGGGCTGTAGCGTTTTCACCTTCCGGGCGTCTTGCATGTTCAAAAACGAGCGATTTCGACCACTGCGAATTGACCTGTTCAAAAACGTATTGACTCGCCTTTTGAACACATCTATGTTTTGCACACCTATTTTGAACACCTGAGGCAAGCAATGAGCCGCACTTTCGCATACGTCCGTGTATCTACGAGCGAACAGACCACCGAGAATCAGATCAATGAGATTATCGGGAAGGGCTTCACCGTAGAGCCGCACAGGATCGTCTCTGAGACGTTTTCAGGATCAACACCAGCCGCACAACGCCCCGGCTTCCAGAAGCTTCTCAACAAGCTGGAGAAGGGTGACAGGTTGATCGTGTCAAAGCTTGATCGACTTGGCAGAGATGCGGTCGATGTCCAAGCCACGTTGCAGAAACTTTCCGAAATGGAAGTCGATGTCCATTGCATTGCCCTAGCTGGCTTCGATCTGACCACGGCTGTTGGCAAGATGATGCTGAATATCATTGGTGCTTTCGCTCAATTCGAGCGTGATCTTCTCATCGAGAGAACGAAAGCCGGGTTGGACAGGGCAAAGGCGCAAGGGAAGACGCTAGGTAGACCAAAGAGCCTCACTGACAAGCAGAAGGAAGACATACGTCATGCGCTCGCGAATGGAGAAACAATCTCTGGTTTGGCGCGCAAAATGAAAGCCAGCCGCGCCACCATTATGAGGGCTGCAAACAGGCTAAATTGAACGTAGATTGTTCAACAATAGTGAAAAGTCATACTTTTGGGCGATTTTGGCGGGAAATCTGGAGCGGCACCGGGCGGGGGCGGGAAATGTGGTCAGTCCTCGTCAGGCGGCAGACAATGCTCGAATTGCACGTCTTCTAGGACTTTAAATGAGAAATTCGCGGGTTTGGATTTTATTAGTCCAACTTGATCCCCGTTATGGAGACAAAGTCGATGTATCATCTCCACCGGTACATCGCATTTAGAACCTAAGATCACCCTTTTTAATTTCATTCGACTTGAGAAGTCATGGAAGTAGAATCCTGTCACGAAATCAGGATTCGAAAGGGGTACAAATTTTCTGAACTCTTTCTCGTAAGCCCACTGATTAAATTTCATTTTGCTCAGCCGACGTAAGTCGTGTTTGCTCAGGGCAGCGACTGAGGTCTTTCCAAATGTTCTGAGTGTCGGGCGCTCAGCACGGTATTTGATTTCCTCCCAATCCTCATACGCACATCGGAACTGCAAACATATGCCTTTGTGTTTGTCAGCGTAATGACCCCATAGAAGTGGCTCTTGCCAACTGGTGCTCATGCAAATAATGCCCGTTGTCTGATCGAGTTCTTCTTTGATAGGCTTAAGCTGCAATCGCCCTCCAGAATCCTTTGTAGAAATCCCTAAGAAGTCGAATGGATCGTTTAGCTCAGTAAATCTCGCGATCTTTATTCTTTTATCCCGAAGGCTTTGCAGCGCAAAATCCTTGCTAGTATAATAATATAGTGTTCGATAGGTCTGGAATGAGATAGGTTTCTTTGCAACCATTTGTCTACGCCCTGGAAAATTGAGAATATTTTAATTGTCACTTATCCGCATTGAGCTTTCAAATCTTTCAGATCGTTGAGCAACCATTGTAAACTGTTCGCATATCCACTCTTCTTGCTGTTCGCATCTTTCCTGATCTTCGGTTGTTCTAAACGCCCACCAGTGGACACCGGCTGCATTATTGTCCTCAAACATACTTTCAGATCGATCCCTACTGAGGGCTTCAATGGCGTTCTCAATCGCTTCGAACCAAAGCTGAATTTCTTCAGGAAATACAAACCGTGCCCGTGCGCTCAACTCAGTCATCTCCCAATACGCATCGGTGAAGTGGCGATTTTTATATCGATTTCCCAACGAAACAAAATCTGAATACAACCGGTATCTCTGCTCAAAAAGGCTCAACCGATAGGTCTTCCTTGCTGTGTCTTCCGCCAACGTATGTTGCTGTTGAAGCAATACGGATTGCTCGTTGATCGTTTTCAATTGAGCATCGACAACCTTCTGATTTTCAGCAAACTGATCACGTGTATCAGTCAGTTCCTGACGCTGTGTGAGCACCGCCGACACCAACCATACGAAAGCTAACGGCGCAAAGAAACCAGCTATAAAATCACCAACTTCGTTGAGGGAACTTGTGGTTGGATATCTAAGAATGCGGTCAAAACCGATCCAACAAACGACACTCACGGTATAAAGGAGCGTGGCAACGGTTGCCGCTTTCAACCAGTTTATATTCTTCCACTGGGGCATGGTCATTTCACCAGATTGAGCCGATGGATATCAAAAAATTCTTTGCATTTCGCTCCATATTGAAAGTGTATGGCTTGGTGAGCGGAGATATTCAGTTGCCCCATGTACATTTCAATTATTTTCGATTTTAGAGAGTTTTCGACTTCCTTAGGGATAGCGAAGGCTGTTGCATAAACATCGGGTGGCTTTCGCGTCATGTAGGCGGATAGAACAGATTTGTCGGGCAGCGGTGTCATCAACTTCAAGTTCTGCGTGGCAAATGCAAAACCCATGAAGACAATTTGTTCGGCGCTTTTGATAGCCGTCTGCATATCTTCCACCATTTTTGGATCGCGGACGCTTTCTGACCACGTAATGATGTTTCCAGTCATTCTCGCGAAATCGAACGTTTGCCCAAAAGGGAACTGCTCTAAATCACCGAGTGAGCCATACGGATGTATGATGTTGATCTTGGCGACAATCTTTCGTGCTTCAGCGTGGGTGAGATCATGGAAACTGCGAACGAGCGCGTATTCAAGATAATGCTCGATGCATCGATCATAGTTGAAGCAGATTATCGTAATGTTTTGCCCAATGCTGTCTACTTGATCCGCTCTGACACCATTGATAAGCGCTTTCGTAAATGCCCAAATCCAAGTTCCATCAAGACTTTGCGGCAAACGCTCAAAGCTATCCCCCATGGTTGAGCTTTTCTCAGCGAGTGAGATGGCATAGGTAATCTGAAGTTTTCCAACTTCAGCAATGATTGGGTCATGCGTGTATCGGAAGATGTATTCATCGATACTATCAGCACTCTCAATCCCAGCGAGAATTTGAGCGGATGCAATCATCCTCAATTGAAAGTCCCAGTTTTCGTCTGGTGTATTGCACCCAAAGATGTCCCGGTAGTGATTAAATATCGCTGCGGGACCCTCTCTTAAGAGGTGCCACATCTTACCTTCGAAATTGCAATTGGTTTTGATCGTCTGGAGCAAATCCCAACCTACCGGCAATCCAAACTCAGCGCTTGCACCAGCACCAACCACAAAAACCGTATTATCCTTGAACATGCAACCCAGCCTTTCGACTCTACCCGACACCGATCAAGCATCACTTTTTGTAGACGACAAGACCCATAGCCATGATTGCAAGAATAAAGATGAGGACAACTGAGACGAGACCAGATGCACTGGCTTCGAAGAACAGGAATTTAACTGAGAGTTGATCCATGGGCGCGCACCTTTCCATTTAAAATAAAGTGAAGGTGGTGCTGCTTGCTGCTGCGCAGTGTCGCAATGTGCAGTGATTCCGTCAACACAGACGGGAGCTTGTATCCCGCACTAATTAATCGACAGCTTTTTTGGACTGTAGATCGTTCACAGTTTGTTCGATACGTCGGACTGTTTTCAAATCGCGCTTCGTCAGCCTCAACATCTCTTGTGTGAGGGATTTCGCTTCTTCCAGAGCGACTCGAAAATCTTTAAAGGCTTGATCGTTCATCATTGCGGTCTCCTGTCCCTATCAATTCACAGGCGTATTTATACATTCCAAGATTTTTAACATGACGACCCGAAATCCTGCACATAATCATGTCGTTGAAAAACGTATCATCCAAAAGCACATCGTACTGGAACTGGAGCTTCGACTCCCAATAGGCGCATTCACTGGAAGAGCGGCATAGATGCAGGATTTCTCGCTTGAACCTGTCAGAGCCATGCAGTGAGACTAGTTCCTTCAGGGCGGTATTTGAGCCGTGGTACGATTGCCAATCGCTTTCGGTGATGACTTTGCGCTTGCGGGTTTTGCCTTTGAGTGGGGGAAGGGTGCGCTTTGACCAGAAGATTTTGCGACCGATGTATTTTCGACCAGTTTCGGTATCAGTGATCAAATAGACGAAGCCGTAGTGTTCGTTGATGTCGGCGGAAATGAATTCCTTTCCATGATAGAGCCACATTAAAAATACCCTGCATTTAAAGGGGTATTTATGGCGGAAAGCAAAAAGCCCCCGTTAGGAGGCTTCGTTAATCAGTCCAATTCGGTAAGTAGGCTTACCCTTGTCGGTGCTTCGTTCTGTTTCGATGACCGTGTACCGATGACATTCGTACATGCTTTCAGATTCGAAAACCAATTTTTCGCCATCAGTGTTTTTGAACCAAACGCCATATTTCATATGCTCATCCTTGTTCCCGCACGGTCACATAGTACCCTTAGATTACAGGGGTATTTGTTGGCGGCAACAAAAAAGGCTTCTGGACAGGAGAGAACCAGAAGCCTTTTGATGTTTGACCGTTGTTGACCGGATCATCTGTATTTATAATTCTTCGATTTTGACGGGAGCGCCCATCGCCATGAACATCAGGGCATCTTCACGATCCTTGATTTTCATCTTATGTTTGTGCTCGATGTGATCCACTACCTTCTCAGGAAGCCACATCACCATCTTCTCTAATCGGCTTATCTGGTCAGATTGGTCCGTCAACGTGGATACATATGCTCGAACGGCATCCATTCGGATTTGGTTTTCGAATGCTATCACTTGTCGGTTCGCTCGCTTGGCAAACTTCATGCCGACAATAAAGATGACGAGACCTGCAATGAGGAAGAGCGGAAGGGACATCGTAATCATAGCGATCTCCGTATCAGGATGTAGCCTGCACAGAACGTGAAAACAGCCAACATAACGGCTTCATACCAAACCATTGTGATCTCGGTCATGGATGGTCGCCCTTCTTTGGATAGATTGGGTCGATAAGAAATTCTCTGGCTTTTCCAAGAAACGCATCTGCCTTTTCTAGGTGCGGTTGGGCATCACGGAAAAGGTCAACAGCCCCTTGAGGATCGTCAGCAACAATTTCTAACGCTCTTTCATAAAGGCTTGTCACTTCACCTACGGATTCGATCACCGTCTGTGCAGCACTTGCGGCTGGATTATTAATCGGGGTTGCAACGCCTTCGATAGCTTCGGCTTCGAATTTGATGATCGCCGTTATGTGAAGATCGCTCTTGATCGAGTCTGTCAGTACCTTCTTTACGCTTTCACGGTCCATATTTTCGCTCCCTTAGTTGATGATAAGTTCAAGTTCTTCTTGAAGCCGCTTCTTCACCTTGGCGTGAGAAAGGGCTGCATCTGTAAATCCTTTGTCGCGGGCACTGCGGATGAGCCAATCCATACCCTCAAAGAATTCCGTTCGTAATTTCTCGCTGTTTGCCAGCTTCTCGAAAGTGTATTTCGTCACGTAAAAATCCTTCAAAGCAGCAAGGCGATTTCCGCATAAATTCGGTTTTTATTGCGCGCATGTATAATCGCTGCGTCGTAATAGCCTTTGGTCTTTAGTTCACCAATCAAACGATCATATTGGTGAAAATACTCATCTCGCACCTCTGAATGTTTGATGATATTTTCGAATGTAAATTCCTTCATTTTGCATATCCATGTTTGGATATGACTTTGTTTTCATAATAAAAATTTGGCTCACGCCGTCACAGTCAAGTCATACGTAGGTTTCAGGTTTGGTTGATCTCATCCGGAAAGGCTTTTTGAAGAGCCTCCAGCTTATTTTTCAGGTCATATCCAGCGCCGTACCGCATCATCATGCCAGCACTGGAATGCCCCATAAGGCTATTCTTGAGTGTGTCGTTGCAGCCGGAATTTCTGAGCCTGTCCGCGAATAGGTGGCGGTAGCAATAGAATGTTTTGTCGGGTGTGACTTTTCGAATGAGCTTGTTCACCATGGCGGAGAACGCTTCCGGTCCTGTCGCGTGGTCATAGCGTTGGAAGCCATTCGGGAACTTCTTTAAGGCTTTCACAGCAGCCGGTAAAAGTGGAATGTCCCTTACACGGCACTCCGCTTTTGTCTTACTCCGAAGCGCGTTAGGCTGGATCGAAATGTATGGGATCGGGGCTTCAAGATGAATGTCGTCCTTTGTTAGGAAGCCAATCTCTTTACATGTGGCACCTGTCAGTTCACCTACCAGCGCGATACATTTCAATTCCTCATTGGCTTTGCTGCCTTGTATTTTTGCCCGAACCTGTCTCGCTTCCGCTTCAGTGAAAGCTACGCGCTTTCCATCCTTCGCTTCAAAATCAAGATTATCAAATGGATTGATATGAGCGCGATCAGGGGCGAGTTCGCGCAGTGCCTCCTTGACTACAACTTTCAACCACATGAATTTCTTGTTGGCTGTAGCTGGAGCGATCAAACCTTCTTTTTTCGTTGGCGCATCAAGACGAGGCGCTAGCTTTAGCTTGTAATCGCGGGCAACCGTCGCGGTTATGTCGAGAACATCCAGATCACCCATTAAACTGATGAAGTTGTTCACAGCCTCCCGGTACACCGCATATTTCTTTTCCGACTCTCTGTAATTTCCGTCTTCTAGCTTTTTGCTGTTAAGATTGATGTATCGCTGGAGAGCCTGAGAAATCGTCATCGCTGGCTTGTCAACAACACCACCAAGAGCAGCTATTTCAGCATGGTCCGGAGTTTGGATAATGCTCAGCATTTTGAGTTGCCCTGCCATCATCGACACTGAATCACGTATCGACGCCAGTTCAACCTCAAGCGCGGGCTGGTACTTGACCCCTAGCCTATCAGAAACTTTTGTAAGCTCATCAAAAGTCGGTCGTTCCAGATCGGAGATTTCCGTGGCGCTGAACAGGTTGCGATAATGGGTAAGTAGAGAAGCGGCTTTCACAGCGGCTTCATTTTCAGATCGTGTTCCTAATGAATGCCAGAACTCGCGGCGTTTGAATTTCCTTCGATGGGACAAAGGCACAACGATCCTGAACTGATAGATGCCGTTGCGGTTGAATACATGTTTTACGTCGAGACGCATAAGTTGCCTTTCAAGATAAAGTAGATACTGCATGTACGGACGACAGAAACGCCCGGAAGCTAAATTCATAATTAAAATATATTCGACATAAAATGTCGTCGCAGCCCTCAATACTCACTGCAATGTCGGGATCAGGTATTAAAATGCGCGAGAAACCGGCAATTGTCAACGCTTCTATACACGTTTTTTGAAAATTAAACTTATAAAGGCGATCCGTCGCTAAGTTGTTTTGAAAACAAATTGATTTTATACTTGGTGACGTTGTCGTGGCGGAATTGCACGCATCAGCAGACGCTCTTCGCTTCCAAATTGTAGCAAAGCCCCGTGAAAAATGTAGCAAATTGGGGCTAAAAACCCGCAATTCATTGATTTTATTGAAAAAAATGGTGTCCACGAGAGGATTCGAACCTCCGACCCCAGGATTCATACCACTTCGGCTTTAACCGCCGCCCGAGGGCGTTCGTGGTCTGGACTGTCCCTTCACCATGGGCCAAGGCCTTTAGGTGTTGCCCATCCAGTCTCTACACCTTCAACGGATTTCTCCGAAGCTTGGCTCGGGATTGGCATGCTGAGAGTTCAGCGAAGCGTTCCCCGACTTTGAGCAAATCGACTGCACCCTTTCGCTGCGCAGCCCCCAATTTACAACTAGGAATCCTGTGCTCTATCCTACTGAGCTACGTGGACATCTCAAGGCTTCGATACCGCATTCGATAAATTTGGGCAACGGCCTTTTGATATTTCCAGACTATTCGCCTCTGGGGTAACGTTGGTTTTCCTCAAGAACGTTTAGGTCCATGTGATTTCGCATATAGCGTTCCGAGGCTTTTTGAAGTGGCTGGTGGTCCCAAGGATAGTAGGCACCGTTGCGAAGCGCCTTGTAGACAACCTGTCGGCGTGCCTGGCTCTCGCGGACGGATGTGTCGAAAGTGGCCAGATCCCAACGGGTGCTTACCTGCTTCATTAGCGATGCCATGATATTCAGGTGATTAGGGTCGCCTGCTAGGTTGCGACGCTCTTGTGGATCGTTTTCGAGATTGAAGAGCATGGGAGGGTCTGCTTCACAGACGCATAGTTTGTAATTGCCGTTGCGTATGGCAACCATAGGCGCGATCGAGCCTTCAGCGGCATACTCCATTGCAACTGGGCCATGCTCCGAAACACCCTCAGCAAGCCCGGACAACTCCTCGCCATCCGTCCAACGTTTCAAAGATGTGATATCCAGACCGGCGAGCGCACACAGGGTTGGCGTCACGTCGAGAGTGGACACCGGTAAATCAACGCGGCGAGCGCTCCATTGAGGGGCGGAGATCATCAATGGCACGCGGGCCGACCCCTCGAAGAAGCACATCTTGAACCACAACCCGCGCTCGCCCAGCATATCGCCGTGGTCGGACAGAAAGACGACAATCGTGTCCTCATCCATTCTCGTCCTTTTCAGCACGTCCAGGATTTCGCCGATTTTCTCATCGACATAGGAAATGTTGGCGAAATAGCCTTGCCGTGCCCGACGCACTTGCTCTGGCGTAATATCGAAAGAGCGGTGATCACAGGCTTCCAGCAGTCGCTGGGAATGTGCATCTTGATCAGCGAAAGGCAGCGCTTCGACCTCAGGGTCTAGCGCCGGGCAATCCTCGTATAAATCCCAGAATTTGCGCCGTGCAACATAGGGATCGTGTGGATGCGTGAAGCTGACGGTCAGACACCAGGGGCGGTCATCGAGCTTGCGCGAAAGGTCATAAAGCTTGCGGGTCGCGTGATAGGCGACCTCATCGTCATATTCCATCTGGTTGGTGATTTCGGCGACACCAGCGCCAGTGACGGAGCCGAGATTGTGGTACCACCAGTCGATCCGCTCACCGGGCTTGGTATAGTCAGGTGTCCAGCCAAAGTCTGCGGGATAGATATCAGTCGTCAGTCGCTCTTCGAAGCCATGCAACTGGTCCGGTCCGACAAAATGCATTTTTCCGGACAGGCCGGTATAGTAACCCACCGAGCGCAGATGATGCGCATATGTCGGGATATCCGAGACAAATTCGGCAGCATTGTCGTAGACGCGTGTGCGGCTCGGCAGTTGTCCCGACATGAAGGATGCCCGCGCCGGAGCACAGAGAGGACTTGCCGTGTAGCTGTTGGCGAAGCGCACGGAGCGCTCCGCCAAGGCCTTCAAATGCGGCGCGTGGAGAAAATCCGCTGGTCCATCGGGAAAGAACGTTCCGTTCAACTGATCGACCATGAGGATGAGAATATTCTGACGCGTCATGCAATATTATCCTGAAATCACAGACCGACCGCAGCCTTGACTGCAGCGTCACCGGGCTTGCCGTCCAGCGTCGTCACACCGGAGAGCCATGTATCGATGATTTTCGGATTGGCTTTCAGCCAAGCCGTTCCCGCATCGGTAGACGTCTGTCCACCGAGGATCTCGCCCATCAGCTTGTTTTCCATACCGACATCGAATTTCAGGTTTTTAAACAAGCTGGCGGCGTTCGGGCACTGCGCCGTCCAACCGGTTCTTGCCAGTGTGTAGACCTGCGCGCCACCGAAATTCGGACCGAAGTAATCATCACCGCCGGAGAGATATTCGATGGAAAATTTCTCGTTCATCGGATGAGGTGCCCAAGCGAGAAACACGACGCCCTTCTTGGATTTACCGGCACGGTCGACCTGCGCCAGCATGGCCTGCTCGCCGGATTCGACCAGTTCCCAGTCTTTCAGACCGAATTTTTCATCCGCGATGATTTTCTGAATATTCTGGTTGGCCGGTGCGCCGGGTTCGATGCCATAGATCTTCTTGTCGAACTCATCAGCATGCTTCGACAGATCGGCAAAATCCTTGATGCCTTTTTCCGCCATGTAGGACGGCACGGCGAGCGTGAATTTGGCGCCTTCCAGATTTTGGCCGACGACCTCGATTGCCTTTGCGGCGTTCAAATCATCAACGAAAGATTTCTGAGCTGGCATCCAGTTGCCGAGAAACACATCGATTTCGCCGTTCTTCATGGATTGATAGCCGATGGGCACCGAAAGCGTCTTGACGTCTGGCTTGTAGCCCAGCGCACCCAGCACAACGGATGCGACGCCGTTGGTGGCGGTGATATCCGTCCAACCGGGATCGCTTAACCGGATCGTCTTGCAGGCGGCATCATCCGCTGCGTGCGCATTGCTGGCAAAAGCAGCAGCGATCAGAAAAATGCCTGAGGTGATCTGCGCTATACGAGAATTCCTGTTCATCGCTGTTCTCCGGATTAATCGAGTAATTTAGTGAACAACGGATTGATCTCTGCCGTGAAGCGGATATTTTTTGATATCTGGCAAAAGGATTTTTTATGGCTGAGCGACCGATCAATCTGGGATGGATGCGAATTTTGCTGGAAATCGGCAAGCGCGGCAGCCTGACCGCGGCAGCACAAGAACTCGGCCTGACGCAGCCTGCCGTCAGTTACCAGATCAGACGTCTTGAGGAGGAACTGGGCATCCGTGTGCTGAAACGCCAGCACCGCGGTGTTGAACTAACGCCCGAAGGCAGACGCCTCTACGACACAGTCAGCCGCCATGTCGCCGAAATCGATTTATTGGCGGGAGAGTTCAAAACCAATGAACGACCGACCGTTCGGCTGCACACCGACTATGCTTTTTCCTCACTATGGCTTCTTCCTAGAATGCAGGAATTCCGCGCGCGCTATCCCGATATCAACATCCAGATTGCCGCAACACAGAATCCACTCCGCCAAAGCGCTGGTGAAAATGACGTCCTGGTGATCTTCGGCTCTCGTGAAGAAGCAGGGAATAACGCAACGTTGCTGTTGCCGGAAAAGGTCAGACCCGTTTGCGCACCGGGTTTTCTGGAAAGCGCAGCCGAAATGGCGACCCCGGAACACTTCGCAAAGCTCAAGCTCATCCATCTGGAGAGTTCCTGGGCGTCGACATGGCATGATTGGCCCAGCTATCTCGCAAGTCTCGGCGTCAACAGAAGCCCCGAATATGGCCGCGGCGATATCAGCTTCAATACCTACTCGCTCGTGGTCCAGTCTGCCATTGGGCATCAAGGGTTAGCGCTCGGCTGGGCGGGTCTGGTCGATGATTTGCTGGAAAGCGGCGCGCTTGTCAGCGTCGGACCCGAGCTTGAGGCAAAAGACCGGGGCTACTGGCTGATGGGCTCATCAGTCAGAAAGGGTGCCACAGCGAAACTGGTGGATTGGCTTCTCGAACAAGCACCTTAACGATAGTCTAATCTGGTAGAGCTTTGACCCTGTTTCATACCCGATGACTTCAAATATGCGCTGGGTGAACTGCCCAGCATGCGGCGGAACATGGTGGTGAAGGCGGACACATTCTCGTAACCCGCATCCAGCGCAACATTCGTTACAGCCTCCCCGCTCGCCAGACGCGGCAAAGAGGCGAAGATGCAGGCCTGTTGACGCCATGTCACAAAACTCACACCAGTTTCGGCCCGAAAAACACGGGTAAAGGTACGGCGGCTCATGCCCAGCTTTTGCGCCCAGTCATCGATACTGGCATTGGCTTCCGGCGCACTCAGAAAATGTCGACACAGAGCCGCTATGTTTGGATGAGACGGAAACGGAAGTCCCAGCGGTTGCTCCGGGAGCCGGCTTATCTCATCCATCAACAACTCCATTACCAGTTCCCGCCTTCGAAGATTCACGCGGTTCAGATCATCGCGGACCAGTTCCTCGATCAGGTTGCCAGCGAGAACAGTGACCTCCACGACGCGTGGCCTGTCGGTTTTGATGACATCGCGGTGCACGTAGACGGAATGCATTTCCACGTCGCTGATCATTTCGCTGGAGTGATGCAATCCGGCGGGAATGATGAGCCCATGGCCGGGGGGGATCATCCAGCGCCCGTCGCCGGTGCTGACGATCACGACACCGCTATGGGCGAACCACAACTGTGTTTTTCGGTGCAAGTGTACCGGGCTCTTGAAGCCTTCAGGATACAGGCGACGCAGTGCCAGCACGGATTCGTTATTGCCATCGATAAAACTGAGCATGGCGTCATGCTCGTCACTGCGCAGAAAGCTTAATCCTTGGGGCTGATCGTTAAGCATTTGGCCCACTCTCGTAAAAACTAGACCACACCACAAAAGCAGGCCGAAAACAATGGGGGTAGAAGTGCGCAAAATCATGACGACTATCTGGAGAGAAACCCATGGCGAGTGTGACCAGCACGAGCTTCAGTGCCGAAAGAACGACGTTTTCCATCATCGCCGCAGCCAGCTTCTGCCATATGCTCAACGATATCATGCAGTCGTTGCTGACATCGCTCTACCCGCTTCTCAAGGCTAATTATGCGCTGGATTTCATGCAGATCGGCCTGCTGACCTTCGCTTTTCAGGTCACGGCCTCACTGTTGCAGCCGGCGGTTGGTATAGCGACAGACAAATGGCCGATGCCGTTTTCGCTGCCTGTTGCGATGCTCTCCACCTGCGCCGGGCTATTTACACTTGCCTACGCCCATAGTTTTGCGGTTTTGGTCATCGGCGCTTGCATGATTGGCATCGGCTCTGCGATTTTTCACCCGGAAGCATCGCGCGTGGCGCGCGTCGCTTCGGGCGGTCGCCACGGGCTTGCACAGTCCTTCTTTCAGGTGGGCGGCAACACTGGCACGGCCATCGGCCCACTTCTCGCCGCCTTCATCGTGCTTCCTATGGGGCAAGAGAGCCTGAGCTGGTTTTCCG
Source organism: Agrobacterium rosae (assembly GCF_002915175.1). Classification (GTDB taxonomy): domain Bacteria; phylum Pseudomonadota; class Alphaproteobacteria; order Rhizobiales; family Rhizobiaceae; genus Agrobacterium; species Agrobacterium rosae. The sequence continues at coordinate 12,940 of NZ_NXEJ01000005.1, forward strand.
TGATTGCCCTGATCGGCTTTGCCGTTCTGTCTTGGGTCAGCGTCTGGTACAGCCGTCACCGCCGCAGCAATGCTGGCCGCCCGCCCGTAAGCCGTACTTTGCCCTTGGCCAAAAACAAGGTGCTCATGACGCTGGTCGTCCTGCTCATCCTGACGGCGACAAAGAACGCCTATCTCGCCAGCCTGTCCAGCTACTTTACCTTCTACACGATTGAGAAGTTCGGCCTTTCGGTTCAAGATGCGCAGCTGCTGCTATTCCTTTTCCTCGGCGCATCCGCTGCGGGCGTTTTCTTCGGTGGTCCGATCGGTGACAAGTTCGGCTCGCGCGTCGTGATCTGGTTCTCGATCCTTGGCGTCATCCCCTTTGCACTGCTTCTGCCCTACGCCAATCTGATGTGGACTGCCATTCTCGTTGTTTTGATCGGCTTTGTCTTTTCATCGGCGTTTTCTGCCATCGTCGTGTTTGCGCAGGAATTGGTGCCAGGACGTGTCGGCCTGATCGCTGGCATGTTCTTCGGCTTTGCCTTCGGTTTCGGCGGCATTGGCGCAGCCGTACTCGGCGTCTTCGCAGACCGGGAAGGCATAGAGTTCGTCTACCGCATCTGCTCCTACATGCCGCTGCTCGGCTTGCTTACGGTGTTCCTGCCGCAATTGCCCAGCCGCCGCAGAGCTGCCTGAAGCCAATAAAAAAGCCGCCCGGAACATCATTCCGGGCGGCTTTTTGTTTCATCACGATCAAGCAGCGCGCAAGCTCGCGGCCAGTGGAATCTCAACATCGATCTCCAGCAGCGAGACATGCTCGTCGCTGTCCATCTTGACATGAACTTTGTCGCTATCGATCTGGACGTGCTTGGCGATCACGGCGAGAATTTCCTCACGCAACAGAGCAACGAGCTCGTTGCCAACACCGTTGCGTTCATGCGCAAGCAGAACCTGCAACCGCTCACGGGCAAGAGGCGCCGATTTTTGTTTGCGGAAAAGGTTGAAGATACTCATGCGGCCCTCCCGAAGAACTTGGCGAAGATGCCACGCTTTTCGCCGGGAATCATCATTGGAACGTCTTCACCGCGCAGGCGGCGTGCCGCATCGAAATAAGCCATGGCTGGGGGAGACTTGGCGTCCGCCAGCGTGACGGGCGCACCGACGTTCGATGCGCGCAAAACATCCATGCTTTCAGGAATGATGCCGATCAACGGAATGGAGAGGATTTCTAGAACGTCTTCGACCTTCAGCATATCGCCACGCTCGGCACGAACCGAATCGTAACGGGTCAGCAACAGGTGCTTTTCCATCCGCTCGCCACGCTCAGCCTTCAGCGTTTTGGAATCCAGCAGGCCGATAATGCGATCGGAATCGCGAACAGAGGACACTTCCGGGTTAGTAACGACGACGGCAACATCCGCATGGCGCATGGCGAGCGTAGCGCCGCGTTCAATACCGGCCGGGCTATCGCAGATGACCCAATCAAAATGCTTCTTCAGTTCGCCGATGACCCACTCGACACCCTCAGGCGTCAAATTGTCCTTATCGCGCGTCTGCGATGCAGGCAGCAGAAACAGGGTATCGAGACGCTTGTCGCGGATCAGCGCCTGCGGCAGCTTCGCATCGCCCTGGATGACGTTGACGAGGTCATAAACGACGCGGCGTTCCGCACCCATGACCAGATCGAGATTGCGAAGACCGACGTCAAAATCGACGACGACGACCTTTTCCCCGTTTTGGGCCAGCGCTGCACCGAGCGCGGCTGTCGACGTGGTTTTACCAACGCCTCCCTTGCCGGAAGTAACGACGACTACCTTCCCCATCCTGCTCTCCTGTTCGTTTGCCGCTTGCGGCTTAATTGAGTTTGTCCGCCTTGATTGTATCGTTCTCCAGCCACAGCTGGACGGCCTGACCGCGAAACTTCGGGTCGATATCTTCGGCCACCTTGTAGACGCCATCGATGGCCAGCAACTCGGCCTCCAGCTTCTTGCAGAATATCCGCGCCGAAGCGTTGCCCAGCGAACCCGCCATGGCGCGACCGCGCAGCGCACCGTAGATGTGGATCGAACCACCAGCGATGACTTCGGCACCCGACGCCACAGATCCCACGACCGTGACATCACCCTCGGGAAAGATGATCGACTGGCCGGAACGCACCGGCTCGCTGATCATCAGGGACGCAACCACACTGCGAATCTCCGTAACCGGTGGCTTCGAAACTTCCTCTGCCACTTCGGTAGTGGCGAGCGAAACCGGTTCCACATCGACATCCGACGCTGCCTTTCCACCCTTCAAAGCTGGCGGCATGCCCGGCTCGATCATGGACGGGCGAGCGCCCTCTACGCCCATGATGGCCACGTTGCGCGAGAAAAGTTCGGCCAGAAGCGCCTTAAGCCCTGCCTTGTCGAGCTTCAGCTCCGCCACATCCAGAACGACCGGCCGCGACAGGAAGAAACCCGCAGATCGCGCTGCCAGATCATCGAGTCGCTCAAGCCATTGGTCCAGGGGCTGTTCAGGAGATAGCACGACCGCAAGAAACGAGCGGCCTTTGATGCGGATTGAGCGTGAGGTGTCTGTTAGCACTTTGGTCATCTTGGTAAAGAAATCATTGACAAATGAGGTACCGCAAATGTGGTTAACAAATGGTTAACGGGCACCTTTTCGGGCAATAGAAATTAACCTCAAATCGACCTTGACAGCCTTGCAACGGCAGAGGCCATAGCGCTGAAATTTAAAGTGATTCTCCCTTGAGCCACGACACTGAACCTGAGTTTGAGTGGCGGAAATCCAGCATATGCCTTGGTAATCCACACGCCACGCAGAAGAAGAGAAAAATATTCTCCTAAACTGCATCTTTTTGCGGCTTTCTGCCGTTTAAACGCGCATGATTTATGGGATGAGACATCATTAGAAAATCCTGAAAGGAATACCATGAGCTGGCTCAAGACAATCACAACCGCCGCAGCCCTGAACGCTGCCATGTTCGCTCCAACATTTGCTGGCGAAAATCTTGACCAGATCAAGTCCGCAGGCGTCATCAAGATCGGCACCGAAGGCACCTACGCGCCATTCACCTTCCATGATTCTGCCAACAAGCTCGTCGGTTTCGACGTCGAAATCGGTGAAGCCGTGGCAAAGAAGCTCGGCGTCAAGGCCGAGTTCGTCGAAGGTAAGTGGGATGGCCTGATTGCCGGGCTTGATTCCAAGCGTTATGACGCTGTCATCAACCAGGTCGGCATCACCGAGGCCCGCAAACAGAAATACGCCTTCTCCGAACCCTACATTGCCTCCAAGGCTGTGTTGATCGTCAGCACGAAAAATGAAGAAATCAAAGGTTTCGCGGACCTGAAGGGTAAGAAGTCAGCCCAGTCGCTGACAAGCAACTTCGGCAAGCTGGCAACGGAAGCCGGTGCTGAGCTTGTTGGCACCGATGGTTTCGACCAGTCGATCCAGCTTGTTCTGACCGGTCGTGCCGACGCGACCATCAACGACAGCCTGTCTTTCCTCGACTTCAAGAAGAAGCAGGCAAACGCACCAGTGAAGATCGTGGCTGAAAAGCCTGACGCCGACTATTCCGGCATCATCGTGCGCAAGGGCGACGGCGAGCTGGTCGCCTCCATCAACAAGGCACTAGCCGACATCAAGACCGACGGCACATACAAGACGATTTCCGACAAGTATTTCGGCCAGGACGTCTCCAAGTAAAGGTAACGTCCCGTCTATTCTCCTGTGCGGAAATAGGCCATTGTCGAGATAAGATCATAAAGTCCGGCGTTCAGCGCCGGACTTCGCAGTTTTGAGGGGTTTGCCGTGCCGCATTGGCTTCAACTGATGATGGATTCTCTGCCCACACTGCTTTGGGCAGGTGTGAAATTCACCATTCCGCTGACATTGCTGTCATTTCTGTTCGGTCTGACGCTGGGCCTCGTAACAGCCGTTGCGCGTCTTTTCGGCCCGACACCGCTTCGGCTGCTGGCGCGGTTTTACGTCTGGGTCATCCGTGGCACACCGCTGCTGGTGCAGCTTTTCGTGATCTTCTACGGCCTTCCCAGCATTGGTATTTTGCTGGATGCGTTTCCAGCGGCCCTCATCGGCTTCACGCTGAATGTCGGTGCCTACACCTCTGAAATCATCCGCGCAGCCATTTCATCTGTTCATAAGGGCCAGTGGGAAGCGGCATTTTCGACCGGCATGAACTGGCGTCAGGCCATGCAGCGCACGATTTTGCCACAAGCCAGCCGGGTGGCCGTGCCACCGTTGTCCAACACCTTTATATCGCTAGTGAAAGATACATCGCTTGCTGCTGCCATTACGGTGCCGGAGCTTTTCCAATCGGCGCAACGCATCGTGGCCACCACCTATGAACCTCTCATTCTCTATATCGAGGCGGCGATCATCTATCTGGCTTTGAGCTCCGTGTTGTCGAACCTGCAATCGCGGCTGGAAAAGCGGTTTGCCCGTTATGGCGGCATGATGGAGAACAGCCAATGATAGAGCTTTCCAATATCGAAAAACGCTTCGGCGAAGCCGTCATCCTCAAGGACATTTCGCTGACCTTTCCCGAAGGCAGTGTGACCGCCTTGGTCGGCCCATCCGGCGGCGGCAAAAGCACCCTGCTTCGCTGCATCAACCTTCTGGAGATACCAACTGAGGGAATAGTAAAGATCGGCAACGATGCGGTTACCTTTACCGCAGGTCGCAAGGTTTCTTGGCAGTCGATCCAGAAAATCCGTCGGCAGACCGGCATGGTATTTCAGAACTTCCAACTTTTCCCGCATCGCACAGCACTTGAAAATGTCATGGAAGGCCTGCTGATCGTGCAGAAATGGTCGCGTGAAAAGGCAAGAGACCGCGCCATGGAGCTTCTGACCAAGGTTGGCATGGCGCACAAGGCCGATGCCTGGCCCGCTAATCTCTCGGGTGGACAACAGCAACGCGTTGCCATTGCGCGTGCTCTCGGGCCATCGCCGCAGGTTCTGCTGTGCGATGAACCAACATCAGCGCTCGACCCGGAACTGTCGGAGGAAGTGGTCGACGTGCTGGGCCAACTGGCCCGCGAAGGCACGACCATGGTCATGGCAACACACGACCTGCGCCTAGCCTCCCGCATTGCCAACAACGTGGTGTTTCTCGAAGCTGGCAAGGTCGTTGAAACGGGCTCGTCCGACGCCATTTTCCGCTCTCCCCAGCAAGAGCGTACACGCCGCTTCGTTTCCTCCATCAACGCCGCACAATCCCTCTGATCCTCTCGATGGAGGCACTTTCGACGAATACCACATTGATGTAACCCACCGCGCAATGGATGAGATAAGTTTGAGGAGGGGACGCCCGCGTTTTGCGCTGCCGTTTTGCCACAAATCGCGTTAAAGCTAACCCGAACATGAGTCTCTGAGACACTTCTCTCACCTCTGGCGAATGCCAAACGAGTAATGCTGATGCCTAACGAAACCCGAGTGAGACTGCGCGATATCGGTTTTGTTCCGGGTGTTTACGAAACAGGCAGGCTGAATGCCATCACGGATGTTTCAGGCCTGCGTGTCGGCAATTCGACCGTCATAGAAGGCGACACCATCCGCACCGGGGCGACCGCCATTATTCCCCATGGCGGTAATCTGTTTCAAGACAAGGTCCCGGCATCGCTTGCGGTCTATAATGGCTTTGGCAAATTCGTCGGCGCGACACAAATCGAGGAACTGGGTGAAGTCGAAACGCCAATCATCCTCACCAACACACTCGCAACAGGCCGTGCCATTGAGGCCATCATCCGTTACACGCTTGCCCAACCCGGCAATGAGAAGGTTGTTTCGCTGAACGCGGTGGTGGGCGAGACGAATGATTCCCGTCTGAACGATATTCGCGCCGGTCGCCCGACCATAGACGAAATCGCTTTGGCATTGGACAATGCCCGCGAAGGTGGGGTCGATGAGGGTGGAGTCGGAGCAGGCACCGGGACCGTCGCTTTCGGCCTGAAGGGCGGCATTGGCACCAGCTCCCGCGTCCTGTCTATTGCCGGTGAAAACTACACGTTGGGCGTTCTTGTGCAATCCAATTATGGCGGCAATCTTCTCGTCTGCGGAAAACCCTATGTCGCCCCGCCGCATCTGGATAAGGATGGCTCCATCGTCATCGTGTTGGCCACCGATGCGCCCCTGTCTTCGCGCAATTTGAAGCGGTTGGCTGCGCGCTCTTTCGGCGGACTGGCGCGCACGGGAGCAGCGCTCAGCAACGGCTCCGGTGATTATGCGCTCGCATTTTCAACCGCAGAAAGTGTTCGCCGTACGCCGGAACGCCGCAAGGGCCTTTACGCCTATCCCGAGCTTTCCAACGACGTCATCTCTTCGCTTTTCGAGGCCGCCATCGAAGCGACGGAAGAAGCTATTTTGAACTCGATTTGCATGGCCTCGCTTACGCGCGGCTTTAATGCCGCCAAGGCCAAACCATCAACCATTCCCGCCATTTCCATCGAAGCGTTGAAAGCGCTGCTTTTCTCTCGAGACTAAAAGGACCCATCATGCCTAGCGCTACAGACCGCATCGTCTATCTCAACGGTGAATTTCTGCAGGAATCCGAAGCCAAACTTTCCATTTTTGATCGTGGTTTCCTGTTCGGAGACGGCATCTATGAGGTGACATCTGTTCTGGACGGCAAGCTGATCGACAGCGATCTGCACATGGCGCGACTGGAACGCAGCGCCGGTGAAATCGATATAACGCTGCCGATTACCACCCAGCAGGTTGTCGAGGCCGAACGTCGTCTGATCAAGGACAACAATCTGACGGAAGGCCTGATCTATCTGCAGCTGACACGTGGTGCAGAAGACCGCAACTTCCTGTTTGCAGACGATCTCGCTCCGACACTCGTGATGTTTCCGCAAGTGAAAAAGCTTGTCGGCAGTCCGCAGGAGGCAACAGGCCTCTCAATCAAGTCTGTTCCGGATCAACGCTGGGCACGCCGCGATATCAAATCGGTCTGCCTGCTGCCACAGGTCATGGCAAAGCGTATTGCCAAGGCGGAAGGCTGCGATGAGGCATGGATGATCGAGGATGGCTTCGTCACGGAAGGCGCGTCTTCCACCGCCTATATCATCACATCTGACAACAAGCTGGTCACACGTGGCAACAGCAATAAAACGCTGCCCGGCTGCACACGCCAGGCGGCCCTGCAACTGGTCGTGGAGGCCGGATTGACGCTGGAAGAGCGCCCCTTCACTCTGCAGGAAGCTTTGGAAGCAAAGGAAGCCGTGCTGACGAGCGCGGGCAATTTCGTCATGCCCGTCACGAAAATCGACGGCAAGCCGGTGGGCGATGGCAAACCCGGTCCGCTGGTTACGCGGCTGCGCGAGCTCTACCTTGAAAACGCCCACCGCACGGCGATTTAACGTTTGGCGGCGCTTGATCTCCTCAGGTCGAGCGCCGATATTCCATCATACGCGCGCGGCTAGAGACCAGTTCCAGGCGGTCGCTGTCCAGCAGGTTGATACAGACGCGTTTCGTCCATGGCCCATCATTCAGCGTAAACAGGAAGCGACCATTCCCCAACGCTGTCAGCGGCATCGACTGGCGGGTCGGGCCAACGCCCATCGAGAGAATGCCACCCTCGATCACGAATTCAGCCCCCTCCTCTGAGGACCAAAGACCCGAAAGAGTCGATGGAACGTCATGCTTGCCCGCAGGCATAAAGCGCCGCGGCGCATGTCCCGCTTCCCCGACCAAGGCGTCGCCCTCTACGCGAAGACGCATGGGTGATGAGGCCGAGCGTGAGGATGTCCAACCATCGCCATCATCATACAGCGTGTCGTCCGCATCGATGAACGTGCAGGCACTTCCCTTGATTTCCAGCCACCATGGACCTGTTTCCGTGACATAGAGACCATCGGGCAGGTTGCTCGCCGGTTCTGGCAGCGGCAGACCCGTCAATGCCGCCATGCTTTCCAGCGCGATCTTGAAACCATTCGTGTCTTCGCGATTAGATACAACGACAAAGCCCGTACCGTTTTCCGGGTCGAGCAAAAAATACGTCTTATAGCCGGGATGTGAGCCGCCATGGCCAATGAAGCGGCGGTCGCCGAGATGCGACCAGCGCAGGCCAAGCCCGTATTCGCTCATCCCTCCATCTGCCAAGGGACGTTCTGACGAGAGTGCTTTCAACACACCTTCAAAACCCTGCTCACCATTCAATAGTGCCTGCAACCAGCGCACAAGTGCCTCGGCGCTCCCTGCAAGACTGCCAGACGCCGAAATGTGAAGGCCAGCGGATGAAAGCTGCCAACCGCGATCGGATTTCCAATATCCTGGCACAAGTCCCGTTACCGGGTCGTTCCAGACATCCGGTGCCTTGAGAACGATGCCGAATGGCAAGGCAATTTTCTCCTGCACAAAATCGTCGAACCGCAGTCCCTTACGCTCCAGCGCCGCCTCCACCAGACGGTAGCCGGTGTTGGAATAGGATACCTCACTGCCTGCGGGAAAATTCAACCGTGTCAGCCGCGAAACATAGTTCAGAAGCGGCCCGGCTGTCGTTTCTGTATAGACCGAAAGGCCAAGAAGCGAGAGGCACTCGCGCACGTCAGGCAATCCGCCGCTCATATCCAGCGCCTGCCCAACCGTTACATCGCGGAGCGGCGGTTGCAGTTCTTCGATGTGCTTGCCAAGCGGGTCCTCGAGCGTAATTAGATGAGTGTTTTCCAACACCATGGCGCAAAACACATGCTTGGTTACGGATGCGTAGCGCACGACGCTTTTGGGAGAAAAGGGCGTGTATGTCGCCAGACTTTCAACACCACCCGAGCAGGCAAACCGCAGACCTGACAGGTCAAAGCCAATGATGGAACCGCCCGGCTCATTGTTGCTCCATTGGGAAACGAAATTTTCCGCAATGTCTGACGCGGCGGTCCAATCTTGATTATCCAGCATGTATTTTTCCATTCAAAATGTCCCAGCAATGCAAAGGACCCTGTTCAGACGTTGCGTTTGCACCTATCTGACGCTTACAGCAATGCCCTCTGTCAGACCTTCCGAAAGCGACCAACATATGACCAGCCCCAATGCCGTGCCAGTATTCGATGGCCATAACGACGTTCTTTTGCGTCTGAAACTTTCCGGCAATCCCGCACCGGAAACATTGTTCATTGAAGGCGACACGGTCGGGCATATCGATTTGCCCCGCGCAAAAAAAGGCGGTCTCGCGGGCGGTCTATGCGCGATTTTCGTTCCCTCGCCGCAGGGTTTTGACGCTGACCGCAATTTTATTCCGCCAAGCCAGTCAGATGCTCTCGCCACAACTTTGGGAATGGCCAGCCTCCTGTTTCGTATTGAATCCGCATCCGACAGCAAACTCAAGGTTTGCCGAAGTGCTTCGGACATTCGTGACGCGATGGCAAACGGCGCATTTGCTTCCGTTCTGCATATTGAAGGCGTAGAAGCTTTCGATGCCGATTTGGATGCGCTCTATGTTCTCCACCAGGCAGGGCTTCGCACATTGGGACCGGTGTGGAGCCGTCCGAACATGTTCGCGCACGGCGTTCCGTTCCGCTTCCCCTCCACACCGGATATTGGACCGGGCCTGACAGAGGCTGGGACACGGCTGATAAAGACCTGTAACGAACTGAAGATCATGGTGGATCTCTCTCACATGAACGAACAAGGCTTTTGGGATATCGCCAAGATTTCCAACGCCCCACTTGTCGCATCCCATTCCAACGCGCATGCGCTGTGCAACCACAGTCGCAACCTGACCGATCGTCAGCTGTATGCTATCAGGGATACCGGTGGGCTGGCGGGTATCAATTTCGGTGTGCTGTTCGTGCGGCAGGACGGCGTCAAAAATCCTGACACCAATCTTTCCGAACTGGTTCGCCATGTCGATTACATGGTGGAGCGCATGGGGATCGACCATGTCGCACTTGGATCGGATTTCGACGGCACGACCATTCCGGCAGCGATGAAGGATGCCTCCGACCTGCAATTGCTTGTCGATGCCTTGCGTGACGCCGGTTACGACCAGGCAGCCCTCGATAAGATTTGCCACGGCAACTGGGTCAGAGTTTTGGAAACGACCTGGGGCGCTTAGACCAGGTTAAAATATTCTCCATTCACAGCCTGCGGTCAGTTGCTTTCAGTTCGACGGCGGACCACAAACCGTCGCAGTAATACTGCAGGCTGTTTCGCTGTGCTGTTCTCTCGAAGAATTTATGAAATAAAAATCAAATCTTCGTATTTGTGAAAACACAACGAACTAGCGTCACAATGCTGTGGTTGGCCAGACGCAATCTGATCCTGTGGAAAAGCATATGACAGAGAAGACAGACGTAGCGCAGATCGAAGAGGCCGATGCCGGTCTCGAAGGCTTTTTTGAGCGGTACAGGCCGCATCTCACATCTATTACGGTGACGGTCGTCTTCGTGATGATGACCTTCACCATCTACAAGTTGACCTCCGAAGTCCGTTATGACGACATTGTCGATGCGCTTGCGGACACCAGCTGGAAGGCTGCGGCACTCGCGATTCTGTTCACGGGCTTAAGCTTTGCTGCCTTGATCTGTTATGATCTGAACGCCATAGAATATATCGGCAAGAAGCTGCCCACCCCTTCCGTCATTGCCACCGCATTCATTGCCTATGCTGTTGGTAATACGGCCGGTTTCGGCCCCCTGAGCGGTGGCGCTATCCGGTTCCGCGCCTATTCACGCATGGGGCTTACCCCCTCTGATATTGCCCGCATCATTGCCTTTGTGACACTGTCTTTCGGTCTTGGACTGCTTGCCGTCAGCGCGTTGTCAACGCTAATCGTGGCCCCGCGCATCGCGACCATTATTGGTGTCGATCCAACGTGGTTGAGGGGCGGCGCGCTGGCGGTCATCTGCATCATGGCGACGTTGATGTATCTGGGCCGCAACAGCCGGGTCATCCAGATCAAACGCCTGAAACTGCGCTTGCCCGACAGCCGCACGTCGTCGCGTCAGTTTTTGGTGTCAGCCCTCGATATTGCCGCCTCTGCTTCCGTTCTCTACGTGCTCTTGCCGGAAACCAATGTGGGTTGGCCGAGCTTCTTTGCCATCTACGCGACAGCCGTAGGCTTGGGCGTTCTCAGCCATGTGCCCGCCGGTCTCGGCGTTTTCGAAACGGTCATGGTCGCAGGACTCGGCAACGCCATCAGCCTGGATCAGTTGCTGGGCGGGCTCGTCCTTTACCGGATGATCTACCATGTGCTTCCGCTTCTGGTCGCCATCATCCTGATGCTGGCAACGGAGATGAAGCAGTTTGCTTCCAAGCCCGTCATGGCCGATATCGGCCATCTTGCCGGGCGGCTGGCACCGTCTCTGCTTTCGGCCTATGCGCTCATTCTCGGCACCATGCTGATCTTTTCGAGCGTGACGCCAACTCCGGATAGCAATCTCGATTTCCTCTCCGGCTTCGTACCCTTGCCGATCATCGAAGCAGCGCACTTTCTGTCCAGTATTCTCGGCCTTGTCCTCGTGGTCGCATCTCGTGGTTTGAGCCAGAGACTCGATGGCGCGTGGTGGGTGGCGCTGGTTGCTGCGGCTGGCGGTCTTTTCCTGTCGCTGATCAAGGCTATCGCTGTTTTCGAGGCGATCTTCCTTGGAATCTTCATCGTTGCGCTATTCTTCAACATTCGCAGCTTCACCCGCCATGCTTCACTTCTGCGTCAGGCGCTGGGACCGACATGGCTCGCCGCCATGGCCGTCATCGTTGCGGGTGCGGCGACCATCCTGTTCTTCGTTTACCGCGATACCGACTATAGCCAGACGCTCTGGTGGCAGTTCGAATTCTCGGAAGAGGCACCACGCAGTCTGCGCGCCTTGCTGGGACTGGTACTCGCCTCATCGACGGTCGCGATCTTCAGCCTCTTGCGGCCAGTCATGTATCGCCCCGAAGAGATACATCCTGATGATATAGAGAAAGCCACAGCGATTGTTGAGAAACAGGATGTGGCGGATGCCAATCTCGTGCGCATGGGTGACAAACACGTCATGCTGTCCGAGAGCGGCAAAGCCTTCATCATGTACGGTATTCGCGGTCGCTCCTGGATTGCGCTGGCTGACCCTGTCGGGGACGAAAACGATTTCGCTGATCTGGTCTGGCAATTCGTGGAGACAGCCCGCTCATCTGGTGGAAGGGCGGTGTTTTACCAGATATCACCGGCTATTCTCACCCACTGCGCCGATGCAGGCCTGCGCGCCTTCAAGCTGGGCGAACTCGCCATGGTCGACCTCACCCGCTTCGAGCTGAAGGGTGGAAAATTGGCCAATCTGCGCCAATCACTCAGCCGTGGCGCGCGGGACGGGCTGACATTTTCCGTCATAGACACTCCGCAAGTTGCGGATATCTATGATGACCTCAAACGCGTCTCCGATTCCTGGCTCGAGCACCACAATACCCGTGAAAAGACCTTCTCCCTCGGCTCTTTCGAGAAGGACTACATTCTCTCGCAACCCGTTGCGGTGCTGCACAAGGATGGCAAGGTTACCGCTTTCGCCAACCTGTTGATGACGGAAACGAAAAAAGAAGTGACCGTCGATCTCATGCGCTTCTCCCCGGATGCACCTCGCGGCGCGATGGATTTCCTGTTTGTCAGCATTATTGAATATATGCGCGAACAGGGTTACTCCTATTTCAACCTGGGCATGGCTCCGCTTTCTGGCATGTCCAAAAGAGAGGCGGCTCCGGTCTGGGATCGGATTGGCGGGACATTATTCGAACACGGTGAGCGTTTCTACAATTTCAAAGGATTGAGAGCGTTCAAATCGAAGTTCCACCCGAAATGGGAGCCGCGTTATGTCGCGGTTTCCAACGGCACGAGCGCCGCTTTGGCCCTAATGGACGCGACCGTTCTCATCAGCGGCGGCGTCAGAGGAGTGATTGGTAAATGACAGGCCTGAAATATCTGAAAGCAGCGTTGGTAGCAGCGACACTCTCTATTCCATTTCACGTGTCAGCACAAGACGCCAATGGCTATCAGACAGGCATGATCCCTCCCGATCACATCATGCTGCCGGACGGTGATGTCAGCGCCAATATCTTCCTGATATCTGGCCCGACCGGCTGGGGTGAAGCAGAGCAAACCGAAGCGGAAGCGCTGGTCGAAAAAGGTGCTGCCGTCGTCGGCATCGATTTCCCGAAATATATCGAAGCACTCAAGGCAGATGATGATGAGTGCATCTACATGATCTCGGACATCGAGGAGCTTGCGCAGGAAATACAGCGCAAGGCCGGCGTCTCCAATTATCGCCCGCCTATCATCGCTGGAATCGGTGACGGTGCGACGCTTGCCCTTGCCATGATTGCGCAGAGCCCAGCGGCAACGATCGGCGAGGCCGTCGCAGTCGATCCTGTTGCCGGTATTCCACTGGAGAAAATACTTTGCACACCGGCCACAAAGCAGAAGGATAATGACCGGACAATCTATGGCCTGACCGATGGTCCGCTGCCGGCACCTGTCAGCGTCGTGTTCACGCCTAAAGCGGATGCCAAGGGCCGCGCCCACGTCGAAGACCTCTTGAAATCCCACGCCGATATCGACATCAAGGACGTGACAGACGATGCGCAGGCAGCCCTGGCGCAGACACTGCAAGACCGTATCGATGCGGCCGGAAATTCGGATAATCCCCTGGGTCTGCCGTTGACTGTCCTGGAAGCCAAACCAACCATGGATACGATGGCGATCATCTATTCCGGTGACGGTGGCTGGCGCGATCTGGACAAGGATGTCGGCAGCTTCCTCCAGCAGGATGGTGTGCCCACCATCGGCGTGGATTCTCTGCGGTATTTCTGGTCCGAGAAAAAACCGGACGATATTGCGGCCGATCTCTCGCGCATCATCGACACCTACCGCAAGGAATGGAAGGTCAAGAATGTCATGCTGATCGGCTATTCATTCGGTGCCGACGTTTTGCCTGTTACCTTCAACTTGCTGCCGGAAAAAGATAAAAGCCGTGTCGTACAGATGAGCCTGCTGTCTCTATCCCATGAGGTTTCCTATGAAATCTCGGTCGGCGGGTGGCTGGGCGTTTCCGGTTCAGGCACACAAGACCCGGTTAAGGATCTTGAGAAAATCAACCCGAAGATCGTACAGTGCGTGTATGGCACGGACGATGAAGACGCCGCCTGCCCAGACCTGAAGGACAAAGGCGCGGAAATCATCGGCATCGATGGCGGACATCACTTCGATGAGGATTATGAGGCGCTCACAAAGAGAATCGTCGCCTCCCTCAAAAAGCGGTTGCAGCAGCAACCGTAACCGAAATTCTTTGTCGACATATTGAATACACCGCTTCAACTCTGTATCCGTTGCCATGATGTCAACGAAAGCCCCACTCATGTTCCTCGGCACCAAGCCAGCACCTATCGGTAATGCAGAACGGTTCGAGAGGCTCGAACGCCTCCGCGCTAAAATGGCTAAACAGGATATTGCCGCTCTGCTGCTCGGCTCTACCGAAAGCCTTCGTTACTTCACCGGCTTGGTATGGCACCAGAGCGAACGGCTGTTGGGCGCTGTCGTCACCCCGACAGATTTGCATTACATCGTTCCCGGCTTCGAAAAGAGCCGCGTCGATACGCTGCCGCACATCGATGGCGATATTCATATCTGGCAGGAAGAGCAGCACCCCGCGACACTCGTCGGCTCGCTGGTTGGTCGGCAGGGCCGGGTCGCACTGGATGAAGGTCTACCGCTTTTTATCTATCACAGCCTCGTAAGAGAGCTTGGGCAGGACCGGTTGATAGACGGTGGGCCTTTGGTCAGCGGCTTGCGCATTCAAAAATCGCAGTCTGAAATCGCCATTATCCAATACGCCATGGATTTGACTCTGGAGGTGCATAAACGAGCCCATCGTTTGATGAAACCTGGCATCCGCGCATCGGAAGTGGTTCGTTACATTGACGAGCAGCATCTGGAGCTTGGCGGTGAAGGCGGCTCCTATTTCTGCATAGTGTCCTTCGGCAAAGCCACTTCGCTCCCGCACGGGGCAGATGGTGACCAGACCTTACAGGATGGTGACGTTATTCTGGTAGATACCGGAACGCGCATCGATGGATACCATTCCGACATCACACGCACCTATGTCCTTGAAAACCCGGCAGCGGATTTTGCGCAGGCCTGGGCGATCGAGCGCGAAGCACAACAAGCCGTTTTTGATGCCGCAGAACTCGGTGCCCCCTGCAGCAGTCTCGACGATGCCGCCCGCAACGTTCTGATAAAGCATGGACTGGGGCCGGATTACGCGCTGCCGGGTCTGCCGCATCGGGCTGGCCATGGCCTCGGTTTGGAAATTCACGAAGAGCCCTATATCGTACGCGGGAATTCTCTTCCGCTGGCGCAAGGCATGTGTTTTTCCAACGAGCCCATGCTTGTTTACCCCGACCGTTTCGGCATTCGCCTGGAGGACCACATTTATATGAGCAGCGAAGGCGCAAACTGGTTCACCCAGCCGGCAAAATCACCTACGGAACCATTTTCCTGAAAACGCGAATAAATTGCTACGTTTCTATTAGGTCTAAAATATAGTTTTTTAGCCGCGAATCATATCTCTGGAGCTGACGATGTCCGTTGCCGAAAAAAGAAAAACGAAGACACCTATTCTGGTAGAGCGGATCGCGGACTTTATCGAGAAAATACAGTCTACTAAAAAGCCGGATGGCACATTCGACACAAAGAAGATCGGTGCTTTGTGGAATGAAGAGGTCCGTTTTCATTTTGAAAATGGCCGGACGGAAAAAACGCTCGAACTGTATATTGTAAAATATAGATATGCGCTCAAAGATGCGTTTGGCCCCAAGACGACACCACTTGCCATCTGTAACATGAAAAAACTACGTGAGCGGCTGGATACTTATATCAAGACCGCAGAATATCCTGTGAGAGGTGTTGCGAGTTCGATCCAGGAAAAGCTTGAGCGAGCAGAGTACAACATGGCAGGGCGCAAGCCACGCTTCCTTCTGCGCGTTTCGGATTTCATCGCCGCAACCAATGGCCTCACCACCAAGGCGGAAATGCAGGCGTTGTGGGACGCAGAGATGGCGTCCATGGGAGACAAGGCGCAGGCCACCGTCATCTCCTACATCACCAAATACCGTAATGCGCTGCGTGAGGCCTTCGGTGACGACCACCCCATGCTGCGCATCGCAGCGGGCACGCCGCAGCTTTATGACGAAGCGCGCAAGATCAAGATGGCGAAGATCGCCAACAAGCATGGCTCGCTCATCACCTTCGACAACTATGCCGAGGTCATGAGACGGTGTCGCCGCTACCTGCAATCCTCCGACCCCATGACAATCGCCATCGGCCTGATGGGAACGACGGGCCGGCGTCCCTATGAAATCTTCACGCAGGCCGAACTGACGCCCGCCGCCTATGGCAAGGGTGTTTCCAAGTGGAGCGTGTTGTTCAACGGACAGGCTAAAACCAAACAGGGCGAAGGCACGAAGTTCGGCGTCACCTACGAAATCCCGGTGCTGGAACAGTCGAAAACCGTGCTTGATGCCTATCGCCGCCTGCGGGACAGCAGCGATGGCAAGCTGTGGCTGGGGCTCAGCGTCGATGATTTTACGTCCGAGGTCCGCCTGCCGCTACGCGATGAGGTGATCAGCAAATTCGAGGATATCTGGCCCAAGGAAGAGCCGCCAAAACCCTATGGCCTGCGTCATCTCTACGCCGAAATCGCCTTCCGCAATTTCGCACCATCCAGCGTTACCAAGAACAGCTATTTTGCCGCCATTCTAGGCCATAACAACAACGACCTCGAAACGTCATTGTCGTATATGACCTACACATTTCCAGAGGATGCGGACGTATCCAGGGCTCGCGCTGAAAAGGTCGCTGATCGAACGATTCGGCAGATGGTCGAGGTGAACCGAATTCCGGGCATGCCGCAGACGTAGCACCCGGCGGTCTAACCGGGGATATCTTTTATCCTTACAAGGCGCTTGCGCGCGCCGCCTGCACCCGCGGATCTGGATCAAGACCCGCCGCCAGCAGCTTGCGGGTGTAATCCATTCCAGGCGTTTCAAATATCTGCCTGACGGTCCCCATTTCCACCACTTCCCCATGCTGCATGACCATGACGTGGTCCGCAAAGTCCCGCACCACGGGTAGATCATGGGCGATGAAGATGAAGGCGATGCCGAGTTCCTTGCGCAGCTTGTCTAGAAGCGCGATGACCTGCGCCTGAATGGAAACATCGAGCGCTGACACCGCCTCATCGCAGACGATCAGTTGCGGCTCCAGCGCCAAGGCGCGGGCAATCGCAATACGCTGGCGTTGGCCTCCGGAAAACTGATGCGGGTAGCGGGCCGCGTGGGTTGGCGACAGACCGACCTGTGCGAGCAGTTCATCGACACGCGCGCGCCACTTCGCTTTCGGCAGAATTTCCGGGTGAATGACCCATGCTTCCGAAATCAGCTGATAGACGGACATGCGTGGATTAAGCGATTGCGTCGGGTCCTGAAACACCATCTGCATCTGGCGACGAAGACCGTAAAGCTCCTTCGGGGGCATGGCCAGAAGATCGCGTCCCTTCCACAAAGCCTTGCCGGAATCTGCCGGTTCCAGCCGCAGCAGTGCGCGGGCCAGCGTCGATTTACCGGAACCACTTTCACCGACGATAGCAAGCGTTTCGCCGGCCATCAGATCGAACGACACACCCTTCAGCGCTTTGAAGGCACCGTAGGATTTTTCGAGATTTTCGACATGCAGAAGCGGCTCGCCCTTGGCGTCCGGCTCATGCATCTTGCCCTTTCCGGGGGCAGCCGAGATGAGCTTCAGCGTGTAAGGGTGTTTGGGGTTGTGATAGACCTCGTCCGGCGTGCCGGATTCAACGATCTCGCCGGAGTTCATGACGACGACACGATCTGCGATCTCTGCCACGACGCCGAGATCGTGGGTGATCAGCAGCAGGCCCATGCCAGTCTCTTTTTGCAGCTCGCCCAAGAGTTTGAGCACTTCCGCCTGCACCGTCACGTCGAGCGCAGTGGTGGGCTCATCCGCAATGACGATATCGGGCTTCATGGCCAGCGCCATGGCAATCATGATGCGCTGGCGCTGGCCGCCGGAGAACTGGTGCGGGTATTTGTCCATCGCCGCTTCCGGCGAAGGAAGACCGACGCGGGCGAAGAGTTCCAGCGCACGTTTGCGCGCCGTATCCGCCGTCACGCCGTGGATAGTCATGACCTCGATAATTTGCCAGCCGACGGTGTAGACCGGGTTGAGATGGCTGAGCGGGTCCTGAAAGATCATGGCGATGCGCTTGCCATTGACGGCGCGGCGCTCCTCGCTGGTCATTTTCAGCAGGTCCTGCCCCGAGAACAGGATTTCGCCATTGGTGATTTCACCCGGCGGCATATCCAGAATGTTCATGATGGCGGATGCCGAGACTGACTTGCCCGAGCCACTTTCGCCCAGAATGGCCAGCGTTTCACCACGATCCAGATACCAGTTGATGTTCTTTACCGCATTGACGATGCCGCCCGCCGTGTGAAATTGGACGGAGAGATTGCGGACTTCCAGCAGATGATCAGCCATTCTTTTTGCCTCCTATTTCCAGTCTCCAGCGCTGGACGGGATCAAGCGCGACACGCATCCAGTTCGACAACAGGTTCAAGGAGAGCGTGGTGAGAATGATCGCCAGCCCCGGCCAGAAGGCCAGCCACCAGGCATTGGTCAGATATTGCTTGCCCTGCGCCACCATCAAACCCCAGGTGATTTCCGGCGGCTGAATGCCGATACCGAGGAAGGACAGCGAGGATTCAGCCAGCATGACGAAGGCGAAATCGAGCGTCGCAATCGTCACCAGCGTTGGAAACACCATGGGCAGGATGTGGCGGAAGACGATGCGCATGGATGAGGCACCCATGACCTGCGCTGCCTGCACGAACATGCGCTGGCGAATTTCCATGACCTCGGCGCGGGTGGTTCGCAGATAGACTGGAATACGGGTAATGGCCAAAACGATGATGATATTACCGACCGATGGTGCCAGCATGTAAAGCACGATCACCGCCAAAAGCAGCGACGGGAAGGACATGATGACATCCGCCAGACGCATGATGATATTGGACACGCGTTCTGAGGCATAACCGGCGATCAGGCCCAGCAGAGAGCCGATGACGGCGGAACAAACCACCGCTCCAGCGGCGATCATCAGGGTATTTTGTGCCGCCACGATGATGCGCGCCAGCAGCGAGCGACCAAGAGCATCGCCGCCCAGTATGAAAAGCCAGCCCTTATCAACGGTAAAGGGTGCGAGATTGCGGGCGCGCAGGTTCATGGAAACCGCCGTATCGCCCATCAGCATCGGGCCGAACAGAGCACAGAACACCGCAATGATCAGGAAAACCGCAGCGCAACAGGCGAACTTATCGTGCCACAGCATTCCAAGAATAACGGACACACGGCCGCGAGGCTTGGCGTCAATGGTCTGGACATGGGGAAGTGTACTAGACATGGTCATGACCTCAAGTCCGCAGGCGCGGATCGAGTGCCGCATAGGCAAGATCGATCAGCAGGTTCATGATGAAAATGGCAATCGCTGTAACCATGATCGCCGCGAGGATGACGTTGAAGTCACGCTGAAGAATGGAATCGATCATCAGCTTGCCGACACCGGGGAAACCGAAAATGGTCTCCACCACCACGGCACCGTTCAGCATCGCCGCCGCCTGGTCGCCAATGACAGTGATAACAGGCAGCATGGCGTTGCGAAGCGTATGCACAAAGATGATCGTGCGGTTGTTGACGCCCTTTGCCCGCGCGGTCTTCACATAGGCTGAGCCGAAGGCAGACAGCATGGAACCGCGCACGATTTGCAGGATGAGGCCGAAGGGGCGGATGAAGAGAACCGCAATCGGCAAAATCCAGTGCCAGATGGTGCCAGTACCAGATGTCGGCACCCAGCCGAGCGTGACCGAGAAGACGACGATACCGACGATTGCGATCCAGAAGTCAGGTGCGGAGGCACCGATGAGCGAGATCAGCGATACGAAGCGATCAAACACGCCACCGGGACGGAAGGCGGCGATGGAACCGATGACGATTGCAGCGACTGTCACCAGCGTGATGGTGATCAGCGCCAGTTGAAGCGTCCAGGTGAAGGCTTCCAGCACCACATCGATAGCGGGGCGGGCCTTGCGCAGGCTGTCACCGAAATCCAGATGCAGCACGTCCCAGACGTAGCGTCCGAACTGTTCGATAAGCGGGTCATTGAGACCATTGAGTTCACGGAACTTGTCCAGCATCTCCTGGGAGGCATCGACCGGCAGGAACAGCGCCGCCGGGTCGCCTGTGAGACGAGAGAGGAAGAACACGATGACGATGAGTGCGATGAGCGAGAACAGGCTCGCTACGATCCGCTTGAAAATCTTCTTTCCCATCGAACTTTCTCCGGTGATGGAGAAAAGGCGGAGAGGAATTCCGCCTTTTCCGATTGGCTGATAGCGACGGATTACTTGAAGCTGATTTCAGAAAGCTGCAGCTGCGAGTTTGTCGCGATGGTGGGGGTGAATGCGATGCGCGGGTTGACGCGGGCAAAGCCGACCATGTGGAACATCAGAACATCAGCAACCTCATCATTATAAAGATAGGCGATGAGCTTCTTCCAGTCTTCCACACGCTTGTCGCCGGTGGCGGCGGTCGCATCCGTAATCATCTTGTCGACTTCGGGATTGGCAATGCCGGACTGACGGCCCTTGCTATCGTACTTGAAATACATCGAGAAGACGGGATCGCCGCGGGAGTTGTCGTGCTGGGCAGCAACGAGCTGCGGACCGCGATTTTCCGGGTAAGGTTTGGAATACTGCTTTTCGAACTCCGCCACTTCATACATCTGAAGCTTGATTTTGAAGCCGGCGGCCTCGAACATCTGCTGTGCGGCTTCCAGAACTTCCACGACGTTCGGGAAATTGTTGGTGCGTCCAACGATGGTAATCGGCGTATCGACAGGTACGCCATCGGCCTTCGCTTCTGCCAGCAGCTTCTTGGCACCTTCCAGATCAAACGGCAGCGGCTTTACATCGGGGTTCCAGCCGATTGTGCTTGGAGGCACCATGGCAACGGCCTTGAGCGCGCCCTTTGGCAGAAGCGTACCGATAAAGGCATCGCGATCCAGCGCCATGTTGAGCGCCTTGCGAACCCGCACGTCATCTAGCGGCTTGATGGAAGTATCGACGCGCATGTAGAAGGTTTCGGAATTCAGATAGTTGAAATCGATCTTCGCGTCTGTCGCGTCCAGTTCGGAAATATTCGGTGCCAGATCGGCCTCGCCCGCCTTGACCATGGCTGCGCGAACGGATGGATCGCCACGGAACACATAGGTCGCCTTTGCAACATCGGGTGCCTTGCCCCAATAATCGCTGCGGCGTTCAAGCGTGATGTTCTGGCCAGCTTTCCATTCGGTCAGCTTGTAAGGGCCGGTGCCGATGGGATTGCGGGTGAATTCCATGGGCGTTTCGGAAGGAACGATGGTGACGAGCGTCATCAGCAGCGGCAGGATCGGCTGGGCCGGATCTGCGGTGATGTCGATGGTGTTATCGTCAACCACATTGGCGGAAATCTTGGTTTCGCCGAAATAGCGCGGCGTTTCGCAGGAAAGCTTGCTGCTCATCGCCCGTTCGATGGAGTATTTCACATCGCCCGCATCGAAAGCGGAACCGTCAGAGAATTTCGCGCCCTTGCGCAGGTGGAAACGCCAGGTGCCCGGCTTTGCTTCTTCCCACTTTTCGGCCAGACGGGGCTGAAGGCCCTTGTTGTTCCGGACATCCAGCTCGGTCAGCGTCTCGGAAATATTCTGCAGAACGATACGGCCGATATTCGAGCGCGTGGCCATGCACGGCTCGACCAGATCGACTTCCTCGTCCAGAACAATCGTCACATCCTTACCCGCACTTTGCGCGTAGCTGGGCGTAATTGACGAGGCGGCCAAGAGCGCGCCGATGAGCAATGTTTTGCTTGTCATAACTTTCCTCCCTGATGAAACAGCGTCGCGCCATTGAAAGCGTGCGACCGCTCGTCGATGCTCCTCACATTAACTGATACAAACTTGGATCAAAGGGCATAATTTGTCAACTTAACATCTCGAACAAATAAAAATCGTCGTCGACAATTTCAATTTAACATTGTTTTTATTGATTTATTTATAGATAATACAAATTGATTACGGCAAATTACAAATCACTCCAACTTGACAACATTTGTTTGTAGGCAGATTATCCCTGTTAATAACTGATGTGACGGGAGGAAATTCATGACGCCTGAAGAGATTGCGGCAAAGATGGATGGGCATCTTTTTGCGGCAGGCGAAGGACGCAAAGAGGCTTACCTGCCTTCACCGAAAATCCAGAACCACGCGGCATTTTTGAGCTTCCTGCCGGGTGGCACACTGGCCTGCGCCTGGTTTGGCGGCACGCTGGAAGGCAAGTCCGACATTTCCATTCACATTTCCACCCTGGGCGATGGTGCAGACACCTGGTCGCAGGCCGCTTTGGCGAGCCATGATGAAGAGCGCTCTGAACAGAACCCGATGATTTTCGTCAGGCCCGATGGAAAGATCGCGCTTTTCCACACGGCGCAGCCTTCCGGCAATCAGGATGAAAGCCGTGTGGTGACGCATGATCTTGCGTTTGAAAACGGCAAGATCACCTCCGGCCCGTCGCGTGACATCGGCCTTGCCAACGGCACCTTCATTCGCGCGACCATCGTGCGCCGTGATGACGGCGCGTGGATGCTGCCACTGTTTCTGTGCAACCCCCGCCTCGGCGCGAAATGGACCGGCACGCATGACACCGCAGCCGTCGCCGTCAGCACGGATGAGGGCAAGACATGGTCGGTGGCTGACGTGCCGGAGAGTTATGGCTGCGTACACATGACCATCGTGCCGCTGGACGGACAGGACATGGCCGCCTTCTTCCGCCGCCGCCAGTCGGATTTCGTCTATCGCACGGAAAGCCATGACGGCGGCCGCAGCTGGTCTGCGCCTGTCGCAACCGATGTGCCCAACAACAATTCCTCCATTGCCGCTACCCGTCTGGCAGATGGTCGCGTTGCGCTGCTGTGCAACCCGGTCTCCGCCGCAACGTCAGACGCACGTCGCGAGTCGCTGTACGATGAATTGGGCGAAGACGACCACCGCCCCAATGCGGAAGGCGGCATTACGCCTATCTGGGGCGTGCCACGCGCACCGGTTACGCTGTGCGTGTCAACGGATGACGGCAAGAGCTTCCCGCAGCGGCGCATCGTTGAAGATGGCCCCGGCACATGCCTGTCCAACAATTCGGTGGATGGCCGCAACAAGGAAATGTCCTATCCCGCGCTTCTGGAAGGCAAGGACGGTGCGCTGCACCTCGCCTATACCTACCATCGTCGCGCCATCAAATATGTCCGCCTCGACAAGGGCTGGATCGACGGAGAAAACGCATGAGCGATATCGTTGGCATAACCATGGGCGATCCGGCTGGCGTCGGCCCCGAAATCACCATCAAGGCACTGGCTGAAATGAGTGAGCAAGACCGGGCCAATACCCGCGTCTTCGGCAACCTCAAGCAGCTTGAGGCCGCCCGCACGGCGCTTGGCTCTGATCTGGACCTGACCGGCCTTGTCGAAAACATCGACATCGAAGGTGCTCCGGTCGAATGGGGCAAGCTCAGCGCCGTGTCCGGCGATGCCTCCTTCCGCTTCATCGACAGCGCGGTGAAAGCCGCAACGGCTGGCAAGATTGGCTGCATCGTGACGGCACCGATCAACAAGGAAGCGCTGAACTCGGCAGGCCACCATTATGATGGCCACACCGGCATGCTGACATCGCTGACCGGCTCGAAATCCGCTTTCATGCTGCTGGCATCGGATCGACTGAAGGTCATCCACGTTTCCACCCATGTCTCCCTGAAGGACGCCATCAGCCGCGCCAAGCCGGAGCGTATTCTGGCGACCATCCGCGCCGGAAACGATCACCTCAAGCGCATCGGCTATGACAAGCCCAAGATCGCGGTCGCGGGCATCAATCCGCATTGCGGCGAGAACGGTCTGTTCGGCACGGAAGACGATGAATTCATCGCGCCAGCGGTGGCGCAGGCGCGGGCTGAAGGCATCGATGTGTACGGCCCTATTTCCGCCGATACCGTCTATCACCGCGCCTATCAGGGCGGGTTTGATCTGGTCATCGCGCAGTATCACGATCAGGGGCATATCCCCATCAAGCTGGTCGCCTTCGACACCGCCGTCAACGTCTCCGTCGGCCTGCCCATCGACCGCACCTCGGTCGATCATGGCACGGCCTTCGATATCGCCGGAACAGGCAAGGCCAACCACGTCAACATGAATGCGGCCATTGCCTATGCCCGCAAGCTGATTGCAGGAAAGAAGAAGAACAATGGCTGAGACCTTTGAAATTAGTGGCGTCTACTCCGCCGCAACCACCGCAATTGCCGCAGATGGCACGCCGGACTTCCGCCTGTTCACCGCCCACTGCAAGGCGTTGATCGAAGAAGGCTGCGATGGCGTGGCGCTTCTCGGCACCACCGGCGAGGCCAATTCCTTCGGCCTGAAACAGCGCATGGACATTCTGGAAAAGGCAATTGCAGGCGGCGTGCCCGCACAGAAGCTTTTGCCCGGCACGGCCCAGACGGCTGTCTCCGATACCGTTGAACTGACCCGCCATGCGGTGGAAGCTGGTGTGCCAGCCGTGGTTCTGCTGCCGCCGTTCTACTACAAGGGCGTGAGCGCAGAGGGTATTTACCGCGCCTATGCCAAGGTGGTCGAAGGTGTGAAGGATAACCGGCTGAAGGTCATTCTCTACCACATCCCCCAAGTGTCCGGCGTTGCCATTCCCCACGATGTCATCGCCCGACTGCGCAATGATTTCCCCGGCGTCTTCGTCGGCATCAAGGACAGTTCCGGCGATCTGGAAAACATGAAGGCCATGGTTGCCGCATTCCCCGGCTTCGGCGTCTTGGCCGGTGCGGACCCTGTGCTGTTGCCACTACTGCAAGTGGGTGGTGCGGGCTGCATCACTGCCAGCTCCAACCTCGTCGCGTCCGATCTGCGCATCGTCTTCGACCACTGGAACGTCGCTGGCAAGGAAGATGTGGTCAAGGCCGCGCAAGATCGCATCGTTGCGTGGCGTGAGCTGACCAACGCCTATGTGCAGC
The DNA here is from genome assembly GCF_002915175.1 of Agrobacterium rosae. Taxonomy (GTDB): domain Bacteria; phylum Pseudomonadota; class Alphaproteobacteria; order Rhizobiales; family Rhizobiaceae; genus Agrobacterium; species Agrobacterium rosae. The sequence goes on from NZ_NXEJ01000005.1 coordinate 38,069, forward strand.
TTCCCACCGTCAAGGCCATGGTCGCCAAGCGTCGTGGCGATAATGGCTGGCTGCGGGTGCATCCTCCACTCATCGAGCTTTCCGATGCGGAACGAGAAACCGTCTGGGCGCGCATGGACGCGCTTGAAAACCAATAAGGAGCGGGCTCATGGATGCCATGGCACGGCCAATTACCCTGCATCAACCCAGGCGCCTTGAAATCGGCGCAGGTGCCTCCGGCAAGCTTGGAGAATGGGCAGACGGCGCACAGCGCGTGCTGGTCATCGCAACCGAACATACGGTCGGCTTCGTCGATCGGCTGAAGCTTACCGGCGATGTCAAAGTCTTCTCTGACATTCCGCCGGAGCCGGATGACAAGGCGCTGGATGCGGCCATCGAAGTGGCGCGTTCGCTGAAACCAGACCTCGTCGTCGGCCTTGGCGGCGGCTCTGTTCTGGACGTCGCAAAACTGGTGGCTGCATTGTGGGATGGCGGGCAGTCTCTGGACGATGTCGTTGGCCCCGACAAGGTTGCGGGCAGACGCACGCGTCTGGCACAGATCGCCACCACGGCGGGAACGGGTTCCGAAGCCGGTATTCGCGCTCTGATTACCGACAGCAGCACGCACTCCAAGAAAGCAGTCGAAAGCCAGCATCTTCTGGCCGATATCGCCATTCTCGACCCGGAACTGACATGGTCTGTTCCACCGGCGGTAACGGCAGCGACTGGCATTGATGCCATGGCGCATTGCGTGGAGGCCTTCACCAACATCAATGCGCATGACCTGATCGATGGTTATGCCCGCATGGGCATTCGTCTCGTTGGCAAGTACCTCGCCCGCGCCGTTGAAAACGGCAAGGACACCGAGGCGCGTGCGGGCATGATGCTGGCCTCCTATTACGGCGGCATTTGTCTCGGCCCCGTCAATACGGCAGCGGGTCATGCGCTCGCCTATCCGCTTGGCACCCGGCTTGGGCTGCCTCACGGTCTGGCAAACGCCATCATCTTCCCGCATGTGCTGGCCTATAATGTGCCTGTGCATGTGGACAAGACTGCCGAAGTGCTGGAAGCGCTGGGCCTTGCTGTTTCCAACGAGCCGGAAGGTGTTTTGGAAGCGGCCTACGGTTTCTGTAAAGGCCTCGGAGTGGAAATGCAGCTGTCGGCCCACAAGGCAAACGAGGGTGATTTACAAAGCTGGGCCGAAGAGGCGCACGCCATCCGCCGCCTCATGAACAACAATCCCCGCGACATGGCTGTGGGTGACGTGTTGTCGATTTATAAGGCGGCCTATTAGGGCGATACCCACCGTCGTCATGCTCGGGCCTGTCCCGAGCATCTGCCAACGTTTCAATGTTTGCAACGGGAATAGATCCTCGGGTCAAGCCCGAGGATGACGCAGGTGGAGAGATAGCCGCAAACAGCCGCGACCGTATTCTGGCGCGCTTGCACGTGAGGATGAACACAGCAATGAACAGGCATTTCAACAGACTTCTGATCGTTGCAGACGATTTGACGGGCGCGCTAGACACCGCAGCACCCTTCGCTGCCAGTGGCCATAAAGTCACCGTTGTAGCCGATCATCGCTTCATCGCCGAAGCACTCGACAGCGATGCAGATGTTATAACCCTAACGACGCGCAGCCGGGAAATTCCGGCTGATGAGGCGGCCAATCGCATTGTCTGCATCAAGGCCGCGCTGAAACCGGGTATCCGCCTGTTCAAGAAGGTGGACTCTCGGCTGAAAGGCAATCTGGAGGCAGAACTCACTGAGCTGGCATTCGAACGCGCCGTCGTTCTGCCCGGCATTCCGGAATTTGGCCGCATCGTCTCAGACGGCTTGATTGACGGATTTGGTGTGGACACGCCCATCTCTATTGCAGAACGCCTTGGAGCGCTGGCACACCGATGCCGGTTTCCAGATACGTTGACACCCCAAGACATGCGCGACGCCGCTGATACCATTGAGGAAAATGAACTGATGGTGGGCGCGCTTTCGCTGGCAAAGGCGGTTGCTGGTGAAAGCCATCCTCCCCCCCTTACCTACCCCACCAGGCGAATCCTCATGGCAATCGGTTCACGCGACCCCATTACCCTTGCACAGGTCGAAAGGCTGAAAGCCGCCCGTCCTGATCTTCTCCATGTTCCTGCGCCAAATGGCATTGCCGCATTGGCATCAGAAAAGCATTGCGGTGCATCCATCACACTCATACAGGCCATGCCGTCCGAAACTGAAGTCAGCCCCATGCAGGTTGCAAGCGCATTGGCTGCCAGCATTGCAGAATATGCCCATGCCGGAGATACGATTCTGCTATCCGGCGGGGCAACGGCAGAAGCCTATTTCGATGATCAGAGACTTCATGTGCTCGGCTTTGCGGGCGAGGCTTTGCCGGGCCTACCCGTTGCCGAATTTAATGGCACCTTCTACATTACCAAATCAGGCGGCTTTGGATCGGAAGACACACTTCTCCGACTGGCTGAGACCATAACAGGAGGGGAAGCGTAAATATGGGGGCGATAGAACAGGTTTCTCATCGCAAGAGTTTGAGCGACGTCGTTTACGAGCGGCTTCAGCATGCCATAAAATCCGGTGCCTACAAAAACGACGAGCGTCTGCCGACCGAGCATGATCTTGCCGCCGAGTTTGAGGTTTCTCGCCCCATCGTGCGCGATGCACTGAAGAAATTGCGTGACAAGGGCCTCGTCTACTCCCGCCAGGGTGCGGGCAGTTTTGTTCGCAGCATTGGCGTTAAACAAGCGCTCGGTTTCAGCCCTCTTGAGAACATAGCCGACCTCCAGAACTGTTATGAATTCCGCATGACGGTGGAGCCGGAGGCCGCCGCCTGCGCAGCGGAGCGTTATGGCGATGCTGAACTTCTGCTGATCGGCCGAGCTCTCGCCTCCCTCAAGGAGGCAACGAACCGGCAGCGCCACCGGGAAGATGCCGACTTCCAATTCCACCTCGCCATCGCCAACGCATCCGGCAACACCTATTTTTCGACCGCCATGGAAGCGTTGAAGGACCATATTGCCGTTGGAATGCAATTCCACGGTCTTTCACTTAAAAATTCCATTTTGGGCCTTCAGCATGTCTATGATGAACATGCTGCGATTTTCGAGGCTATTCGCAATCGCGATTGCGATCTCGCAAGGCGACTGATGCGCCAGCATCTTCACGGCTCACGCTCGCGCCTGTTTGAAGGGCGAAAACCTCAGCTTGCAGCGCAGGACGCGGAGTAAGCGCTTTCTCACTCCAGCGCATTCCAGACGTCACGCACGACTTGACAGGCATGAATCGGCGTTCTAGCAAGATGGAACATATATTCCAAAATGGTCCGCAGTTCGCATCAACGTTCCACGGATCGGGATAACCATATCGGGAGGAAACGATGGTTACGAGATTGGCTTTGCTGGGCGCTGGGCGCATCGGAAAAGTACACGCCAAGGCGATTGCATCCGACAAACGTGCCAAACTGGTTGCGGTGGTCGATGCGTTTCCCGATGCCGCACAGGCAATTGCAGACGAAACCGGCTGCGCAATCAGCACCATAGATGCCGTGCTTGAAAACGCCGACATCGATGCCGTCATCATCTGCACGCCCACCAACACCCACGCCGATCTGATCGAGCGTTTTGCACGTGCGGGTAGGGCAATCTTCTGCGAAAAGCCGATCGATCTCGATGTCGCGCGTGCGCAAGCCTGCATCGACGTGGTCAAGGAAACCGGCGCAAAGATCATGCTCGGCTTCAACCGCCGGTTCGATCCACATTTCCGCGCCGTTCGCAAGGCGATCGATGACGGACAGATCGGCAAGGTCGAGATGGTGACCATCACCAGCCGCGATCCGGGCGCGCCGCCACCTGAGTATATCAAGGTATCCGGCGGCATCTTCCGTGACATGACCATCCATGATTTCGACATTGCCTGTTTTTTGCTGGCCGAAGAGATCGTCAGCGTTTTCGCCACGGGCTCCGTTCTGGTCGATCCGAAGATCGGTGAACTCGGCGATTACGACAGTGCCAGCATCATCCTGACCACCGCCAGCGGGCGTCAAGCGATTATCTCCAACTCGCGCCGCGCTACCTATGGCTACGACCAGCGCATCGAAGTCCACGGCTCGCTGGGCTCGGTTGCTGCCGAAAATCAGCGCCCGGTGTCTATCGAAATCGCCACCAAGGACGGTTACACCCGCCCACCCCTGCACGACTTCTTCATGACGCGATATACGGCGGCTTACGCGGCGGAAATCACCGCCTTCATCGATGCCATCGAAAACGACGTCGCCCCCTCGCCTTCCGCCCAGGACGGCCTGGTTGCGCTGAAGCTGGCGGATGCTGCGCTGAAGTCGGTGCGCGAAAAAGTGCTCGTCCAAATTACCTGATCACATTTCAGGAAGACGCGGTTTATCGGCCTTGCGTCTTCCTGAATGTTATTGACAGCACAACTAAAAAACGACACCTTCCAGACATTCCGAGGGGAGCATCGCACGATGCTGAGATGGCGCTGAGCCGGACCCTTGAACCTGATCCGGGTCATGCCGGCGTAGGAACGGAACAGTCGCCGCTGGCCATGCTTTTCTTTTCCGCGCTGAACCTGGGTCTCCGTGATTGTATATCTGGAGTTCAATGACCCATGTCGAGTTTTCCCACAGCACAAACCGCAGCAGAGCTTCTGGCGCGGGTGCGGCAACGGCGACCGCGGGTTCATTGCCTGATGAACACCGTCGTTCAGAAATTTACTGCCGATGGCATAACCGCCGTTGGCGGAATTCCGTCCATGACATCTTCGGAAGAAGAAATCGAAAGCTTCGTTTCCAAAGTCGACGCTCTGACGATCAACCTCGGCACGCTGGATGCCGCACGCCGCAAGGTCATTCGCATGGCGGTGGGCGTGGCGAACGACAAAGGTAAACCCTGGATCGTCGACCCCGTGCATTGCGATTACTCGCCCTCCCGGCTGGATTTCGCCCATGAACTCATCACTCTCCACCCAACCATCGTGCGTGGAAACGCGGCGGAAATGGCTGTCATTGGCGATGTCGGCAACACATTGCGCATCCAGACCGGCCCGCAGGATTTGCTTCGCGATGGGGCCAGAAGCGCAAAGATCACCAATGGCCACCCATGGATGGCGAAGGTCACCGGCACCGGATGTCTTTCCGGTGGAGTGATAGCCGCTTTCATGGCGGTGGAATCGGACCCGTTGCTCGCGGCAGCAGCAGCACTGACGGTAACCGGCGTATCGGCAGAACTTGCGGCAACGCAGGCACGCGGTCCTGGTACATTCGAGGCGGCCTTTCTGGATGCGTTGGACGCTATCGACGGCAATGACATTCTTTCCCTTGCGAGGATCGAGCACGATGAAAATTGATTACAGACTGAACGCTTTGGTGGATGCTTCGCTTGCCGATATCGCGCCCTTGCCGGAACTGGCAGCCGTTGCGGCACGGCATGGCGCAACCATCATCCAGTATCGCGACAAGCAAGCCTCTACCCTAGACATGATCGAGCAGGCGCGGCTGATGGTGGAAGCACTGAAGGCAACCGGCGTTCCCCTCGTCATCAACGACCGTGTCGATGTGGCGCTGGCGTCCGGCGCAGATGGCGTTCATCTGGGTGCGGACGATATGGACGCCGAAACGGCCAGACGCCTGTTGGGGCATGATGCAATCATCGGCATGACCGTCAAGAATATGACTGACGCCCAGCGTGTCGCTGAAGCACCGGCAGACTATGCCTGCATCGGCGGTGTTTTCGATACTGTCTCCAAGGTCAATTCAGACGCGCCAGTGGGATTGGAGGGTCTTCGCGAACTGAGAAACTATCTTCGCAACTCTCGTCCGGAGATGTCCGTCGGCGCTATTGCGGGCATCACGCTGGAGAGGGTCGAACCCGTTATCAATGCGGGTGCGGATGGTGTCGCACTGATTTCCGCTCTGTTCCGCGCCGTCGATATTGCGGCGGCGACAGTGGACTTTCGCCGCAAAGTGGACCTCGCGCTGGAGGCACGCGGATGACGGCGATAGCCTTGACGATTGCCGGGTCCGACAGTGGCGGCGGCGCGGGCATACAGGCCGATCTGAAGACGTTTTCGGCGCTCGGCGTCTATGGCGCAAGCGTCATCACCGCCATCACTGCTCAGAACACGAGAGGCGTAACCGCTGTCGAAAACATATCAACCGACATGATTGCCGCCCAGATGGACGCGGTTTTGTCCGATCTTGATGTCGGCGCGGTCAAGATCGGCATGGTTTCGCGCATCGAGACCATCGAAACGATCGCTGCAAAGCTGCGTGAGGTGGGCAATCCTATTGTCATGGACCCGGTGATGGTGGCAACATCCGGCGACCGCCTGTTGCAGGAAGATGCCATAGAAACTCTTCGCAGCGCTTTGCTGCCGCTGGCGCTGCTCGCCACCCCAAACCTGCCGGAGGCAGCGCTTCTGAGTGGGCAACCCATCGCGACGAACAGGTCAGAAGTGATCCGCCAGGCCGAAGCGATATTGAAAACCGGCGTTCGCGCTGTTCTGATAAAGGGTGGGCATGGCGGCGGGTCGGAAAGTGTCGATCTTTTGCTGGACAGTGATGGAATGCAGGAGTTTTCCATGCCGCGCATAGACACCCGCAATGACCACGGCACCGGCTGCACATTGGCATCGGCCATTACCGCAAATCTGGCGCTTGGATACTCTCTGGCTGATGCGATTGGGCTGGCGAAGGAGTTTCTTCAGGGTGCACTGGCAGCGGGGAGAGAACTGCATGTCGGCCATGGTCACGGACCTGTGCACCATTTTTACCGCTGGTGGAATGCCTGACGCTCAGTTCCTTGGCTTCGGGCTTGCCAGTGCGTTGCGGATGGCGAAGCTGGAATGAATGCGCGAAACGCCGGGTAGTTTCGAGAGTATGTCCTTGTGAACGCGCTCAAAATCGCCTGCACTTTCCACTTCCACTCGCAGGAAATAATCGGAGCCACCGGTCATCAGGTAGCACTCGCGAATTTCTGGATAACGTCTGACAGCATGTTCGAAGCGATTGAGAAAATCCTCAGTCTGGCGATCGAGCGTGATCTGCACGATGACTGAGATGACCTCGCCGCCCGCTGCACTTCCCGTCAGCGCCGTGTAGCCGCGAATGACCCCTTCTCGCTCCAAAATATCCACCCGCCGCAGACATGCCGAGGGCGACAAACCGACCTCCGCTGCCAGCTTTGCATTGCTGATGCGGGCGTTGAGCCGAAGCACGCGAATGATGTGACGATCGGTAGCGTCCAAAGCTGACATAAAATCATTCCGTTTCGCCGTCGAAAATTGCGTTCGATCGCCAATCTTCGAATTATCCACGCCTCAAACTGCGAAAATTCGATGATCGTTGCAATAGTCTGTTGGAAAATAATAAGGGAACGACGATGGACATGACGATCAATCGCCAGAAGGCGAGTGGTGGTGCCAGCGGTTATCTGACAATAGACCTTGGCGCACTTCGCGACAATTACCTGATGCTGCGGGCCATGGCCCCGAACTCCGTGACCAGCGCCGTGGTCAAGGCCAATGCCTATGGTCTTGGTGCGGATATGGTCGCACCCGTTCTCTACAATGCCGGTTGCCGTCACTTCTTCGTTGCACATATCGATGAGGCCATCGCGCTGCGTCTTCGCATTGCCGGTGATGCGGACATCTTCGTGCTGAACGGCCTTCAACCCGGCAACGAGACATCCTGCGCGGCGATGAACATCACGCCCGTTATCAACTCGCTGGAGCAACTGGCGCAATGGTCGGCGCATGCCGCGATTCTGGGCAAGACGCTGCCAGCAGCAATCCAGATCGATACCGGCATGTCGCGCCTGGGCATGGCATCGTCCGAACTTGCGACGCTGAAGACCTCGCCTCACTTGCTGAACGGCATTGCGATCACCTTCGTCATGAGCCATCTGGCCTGCGCGGATGAGCCTGAACACATTGCCAACGGTGCGCAACTTGCCGTCCTGCGCAAGGCGTCGGCAATGTTTCCGGACGCGCCAGTCTGTTTTGCCAATTCAGGCGGCATCTTTCTGGGCGCGGACTATCATAACGCAGTGATGCGGCCGGGCATCGCGCTTTATGGCGGTGCGCCCTCCTCTGCGCGCCCCAACCCTATGAAGCCAGTGGTGCGGCTGGATGTGGCGGTCGTGCAAACCCGGACCGTACCTGCAGATACGCTCGTCGGTTATGGCGGGTCTTTACGCACGACGGGTGAAACGCGCCTAGCCACCATTGCCGCGGGCTATGCGGATGGCCTTCCGCGTTCGTTGAGCAGTCGGGGCGCAGCCTATTTCAACGGCGTGCGACTGCCCATTGCCGGGCGCGTTTCCATGGACAGCATCAGCCTGGATATTTCGGCACTGCCGGAGGGAACCTTAACCCATGGCAGCCTCGTTCAATTGATAGGACCGGATCAATCTCTGGAAGACATTGCCGAAGATGCAGGTACGATTGCCTACGAAATTCTGACGGGTCTCGGCCATCGCTATCGCCGCACCTATATTCAGCCAGACGCGCGCTTGAAAGCGGGCGACACAATAAACGCAGACGAGTGAGAGCAACATGAAGATCGTCATTCTCGGAGCCGGTGTCGTCGGTGTCACATCCGCGTGGTATCTGGCAAAGGCCGGTCATTCGGTTACGGTCATAGACCGCCAACCTGCAGCAGCACTTGAAACCAGCTTTGCCAATGCAGGCGAGGTTTCACCCGGCTACTCTTCTCCCTGGGCTGCACCAGGCATTCCGATGAAAGCCGTGAAATGGCTGTTCATGGAGCATTCGCCGTTGATCATCCGCCCGACACTGGACCCTGCCGCCTTGCGCTGGATTGGCCAGATGCTGCGCAACTGCACATCCGCGCGCTACGCCGTCAACAAAAGCCGTATGGTGCGCGTGGCGGAATACAGCCGCGACTGCCTGATGGCGCTGCGTGAAGAAACCGGTATTCGGTACGATCAGCGCACCCAAGGCACACTGGAAGTTTTCCGCACGCAAAAGCAGTTCGATGGCATCGGCAAGGATGTCGCCGTGCTGAAAGCTGGCGGCGTGGCCTATGAAATTCTGGACCGCGACGGTTGCGCAGCCGTGGAGCCGGGTCTCGCTACCTCGAAGGATAAGATCGTCGGTGGCCTGAGATTGCCGGGCGACGAGACCGGCGATTGCTTCATGTTCACCACTGAACTGGCGAAGCTTGCCGAACAGGCTGGCGTGACATTCCTATATGACACAGGCATCATGCGCCCCATTACCGAAGGCAATCGCGTCAAGGCCATCGAGACGACAAAGGGGACCATCGAGGCAGATGTCTTCATTGGTGCCTTGGGCAGCTATACGCCACAGCTTCTCAAGCATCTGAACATCGACCTGCCGGTGTATCCGGTCAAGGGTTACTCGATAACCGTGCCTATCATTGATGCCGCGCGCGCGCCGGTTTCGACCGTCATGGACGAGGCGCACAAGATCGCCATGACCCGTCTGGGCGACCGCATTCGTGTAGGTGGCATGGCCGAGATTTCCGGTTTCAACAAGGATTTGCCTGCGAAGCGCCAAGCGACCCTGACGCATTCCATTGAGGATTTGTTCGGCGGCGCTGGCGATCAGTCTCAGGCGAAATTCTGGTGCGGTCTGCGCCCGATGACGCCCGATGGCACACCGGTGATCGGTGCTACCCGCTACAGCAACCTTTACCTCAACACCGGCCATGGCACGCTGGGCTGGACGATGGCCTGTGGTTCCGCGCGCGTTTTATCCGACCTTATCAGCGGCAATACGCCTGAGATCGAAACTGCGGATTTGGCGATCAGCCGCTACGCAGCATAAGCGTTTCTACCCGTATCAGCCGTGCAATGCGGCTGATACCTACAAAGACAACGCATCCTTCAGCGCTAATCCCTCTGTGTTGCGCAAGTCGAGATCGGCTTCAATGTGGTCGATGTGATGCAGCATCAGGCTTTTGGCCTTTTCAGCGTCACCCTGCTCTAGGGCATCCAGTATCGAGGCGTGATCGCCGTGACCGCAACTTGAAATGCCTGAGCGCCCGTAAAGAGCAATCACCAGAGACGAGCGAGCGACGAGTTCGGCCATGAATTTTTCAAGAATGGCGTTGCCGGCAACAGAGGCCAGCATCAGATGAAAATCACCCGATGCCTTGATTTCGGCACGGCGGGCGCTTGGGCCTCGTTCATGCTGGTGGCGGGTCTCTTCCGTCAGATGAAGGCGCATGTCTTCAATGGCAGAGGGCGTCAGCCGTTCGATCGCCGCGTGGATAATGCCGGGCTCGATCAGCCTGCGGGATGAGAAAACCTGCCGAGCCTCATCCGGTGTCGGGTTGGAGACGAAGGCACCGCGATTACGCTCCGTTTTGACCAGACCTTCGAAGGCCAGCATCTGAAGGGCCGCGCGCACAACCGTGCGGCTGACATCGAACAGGGTACCGACCTCAGCCTCGGAAAGCTTCGTGCCCGGCGCAAGGCGTCTGTCCACGATTGCATCACGAAGCGTATCGCGAATGGCCTGCGCGCGATCTTCCTGCGTAATGTCTGTCTCTGGATTGATATCGGCAATGGTCATGTTGTTATCCGTCGTCCGTTTTCTTCTACTCCGAACCGGGAATTCTGAAAATAGAAAACGTCTTCATTCGATCAAAAGATTGGATACAATCCTTATGCACTATCGCGAACAATCGCATATTTTTTAATCACAGGCCAGAAGTCGATAAGCTACCTATCTCAACAGAAAACAAAAAGTCCTTTTGATCTATAGACTTAGCAACGGCTACAAGAAACTGGCACGGCTTATGCAGAGTATTCCTCGACAGCAGGGGAACATGCATGAGCAAAGCCGCCGAAATCGATATTGCTTCCGTTTCGAAAGTCTACGGCACCACGACCGCCGTCCATGCCATCAGCCTAAAAATTCCGGCGGGCAGCTATTGTTGCCTACTGGGCCCGTCTGGCTGCGGCAAGACCTCGACGCTGCGTATGATCGCAGGCCATGAGACGATTTCAAGCGGCGATGTGCGGCTTGGTAATACCGTGGTCACTGACTTTCCGCCCGCCCAGCGCGGCACGGCGATGATGTTCCAGTCCTATGCGCTTTTTCCACATCTCGACCTCATTGATAATGTTGCCTTCAGCCTGAAGATGAAGGGTGTGGACAAAGATGCGCGGCGCGCCAAGGCGATGGAAATGCTGCAATTGATGCAGCTGGAACCCTATGCCAACCGCCGCCCGGCCCAGCTTTCCGGCGGCCAGCAACAACGCGTGGCGCTGGCCCGTGCGCTGATTACCGACCCGGAAGCGCTGCTGCTGGACGAGCCGCTTTCGGCGCTCGATCCGTTTCTCAAAATTCGCATGCGTGCGGAACTGAAGAAGCTCCAGACCTCGCTTGGCATAACCTTCGTTCATGTGACGCACAGTCAGGAAGAGGCGATGGCACTGGCCGACATCATCGTCATCATGAATGACGGGCGCATCGAACAGGCGGCAACGCCGCGCGAAGTGTTCGAGCGTCCGGCAACGGGCTTCGTTGCCCGCTTCATGGGCAATCACAACGTCATTTCCGGGCGCATGAGAGAAAAGAACGGCGAACTGGTGACGATGGATGTGCCCGGCGGCGGTTCTTTCATCGCAGCGGGTGAGGCGATGCAGGACGGACTGGTGGATATCGCCGTCAGGACGGACCGCGTTCGTGTGGCTGAGGCTGACGTACCGGGACATGGTTTCACCGGCATCGTTTCCAACGTCGAATATCACGGAGCGAGCGTGAAGATCGTCGTGGCCGGTGCGGGCATCGAGGATTTCAACGTCATCCTCAGCGACGTCGCCTTCTTCGAAAAACCAATCAGGGTGGGTGAAGCGATACCACTTTCATGGAATGCGGCAGATGCCATCGTGCTCGGCCGGATAGAAAAATAAGCAAAAAGCAACCAGAGGAGAACTGTCATGACAAATACTTCCAACAGCAAAAAGGGCCTGTCGCGTCGCGGCCTTCTCAAGGCGGGTGCGGCAGCCACCGGTGCCGCCATCGGCTCCGGCCTCATCACCGGCTTCCCAACCATCTGGGCGCAGAACCCTATTACGCTGCGCCAGTTCGGCACCGGCGTGTCGAACCTCAACGCCATTGCTGAAAAGTGCAAAGCGGACCTCGGCATCACGCTGGAAATGACGGCAACAGATTCGGATGCGGCAGCACAGCGCGCCGTGACGCAGCCGAACTCCTACGATATCGCCGATATCGAATACTGGATTCTCAAGAAAGTCTATCCATCGGGCGTCATCCAGCCGATGGAAATCAAGAAGCTGAAATATTACGACAAGATCGTTCCGCTGTTCAAAAACGGCAAGCTGACGCCAGACAGCGTCATCGCGCAGGGCACGGCACCGCACACCGTCGGCTTCGTAGAAAAGCCTGGCGACAAGAAATTCGCCAAGGGTGAAACCGATTATTTCACCATGGTTCCGACGATCTACAATGCCGACACGCTGGGCATCCGACCCGACTTGGTTGGCCGCGACATTTCCAGCTGGGCCGACATCATGGACCCGAAGTTCAAGGGCAAGGCGGCGATCCTCAACATTCCATCGATCGGCATCATGGACGCCGCCATGATCATGGAAGCCATGGGCAACATCAAATATGCCGACAAGGGCAACATGACCAAGGAAGAGATCGACAAGACGATCGACTTCCTGATCAAGGCCAAGAAGGACGGCCAGTTCCGTGCGTTCTGGAAGAGCTTCGATGAAAGCGTCAACCTCATGGCGTCTGGCGAAGTCGTCATTCAGTCCATGTGGTCGCCCGCCGTTGCGGCCGTGCGCTCCAAGGGTATTGCCTGCAAATACCAGCCGCTGAAGGAAGGTTACCGTTCATGGGGCGGCGGTCTTGGCCTTGCCAAGCATCTTTCGGGTGCCAAGCTGGATGCTGCCTATGAATACATCAACTGGTACACATCCGGCTGGGTCGGCGCGTACCTCAACCGTCAGGGTTACTACTCCGCTGCCATGGACACGGCCAAGGAACACATGACCGCCGACGAATGGGGTTACTGGGTCGAAGGCAAGGCCGCGCAGGGCGACATCATCGCCCCCGATGGCAAGGTCATGGAAAAAGCCGGTGCCGTTCGCGATGGCGGTTCCTTCCAGGAACGCATGGGCAAGGTTGCATGCTGGAACTCCGTCATGGACGAAGACCGCTATATGGTTCGTCGCTGGAACGAATTCATCGCTGCTTGATAAGACCAGGATGACACGGGATGCGCGGATTTTTGTCCGCGCATCCGCCTACACCAAAGCGAGGAGACGGGCCGTGGTAACAGTCAGACTGATCGGCGTCAGCGATAAGACGGACAAGAAAAGCCGCAGCTTTGCGCTTCCAGCAAAGCTTGTTGCCTATCTGCAGGCGGCACCCCTTGCCTTGATCCTCGGCTTCTTTCTAGCCCTGCCCATTCTGATGATCGCCATCGTCAGTTTTTGGGATTATGATTTTGCCCAGATGTATCCCGGTTTCGTCACCTTTAACTATGGTGAAACATTGGGATCCTGGGTGACATGGCAGACCTATATCAACACGTTGAAATTTGCGGCCATCGTCTGGGCCATCACACTGTTTTGCGGCTTCTGGGTCGCCTATTTTCTGGCGTTTCACATTCGCACCACCACCATGCAGATGGTGCTGTTTCTCATCTGCACCGTGCCGTTCCTGACCTCCAACATCATCCGCATGATCTCGTGGATACCGGTGCTGGGTCGCAACGGGTTGGTCAACAGCGCGCTCGTCAATATGGGCATCGTTCCGGCCCCGATCGAATGGTTGCTTTACTCTGATTTTGCCGTGGTTCTGGCCATGGTGCATCTCTACACGCTGTTCATGGTCACCCCGATTTTCAATACGCTGATGCGTATCGATAAATCCTTGGTCGAAGCGGCACGCGATGCTGGTGCAACCAGCTGGCAAATTCTCTGGAACGTCATTCTCCCTCTGGCAAAGCCCGGAATTGCAATCGGTACGATATTCGTGGTGACGCTGGTCATGGCGGATTTCTCCACCGTTCAGGTCATGTCCGGCGGGCAGAGCGCCTCTGTGGCGTTGATGATGAAGAACCAGATGTCGCTGCTGCAATATCCGGCAGCGGCGGCCAATGCCGTCATTCTGCTGGCACTCGTTCTCTTGATGGTCGCGGGCATCCTGCGGATCGTCGATATCAGAAAGGAGCTTTGACATGTTTTCGGAAAAACGCGGTCGCGAATTCTATGTGCTCTCCTTCTTCTTCGCCCTGTTCGTGCTCTTTCTTTATGGACCGCTTTCGGCCATCTTGATTCTGGCCTTTCAAGGTCCGAATGGCGGCCTCACCTTCCCGCTCAACGGTGTGTCCGTTCACTGGTTCGCCAATCTTTTCCAGCAGCAGGCCGTGGGTGACTTCGGCGGATCTTTCCGCCGTTCCTTCTTCCTGGGATTGATGGTGATGATTGCGACCGTGCTGGTATCGCTTCTGGCGGGCCTTGCGTTTCGCCGCAAATTCGTCGGCGCGACACCCTTGTTCTATCTTTCCGTCGCCAGTCTCGTGGTGCCATCGATCATCATTTCGCTGGGCATCGGCGTTTTGTTCCAGCAACTTGGCCTAGAACCGTCATGGTACAGCTCCGCCTTCGGCGCGCATCTGACCTGGACGCTGCCTTTCGGTGTGTTGATCATGCTCGCCGTCTTCAACCGTTTCTCCCCTTCCTATGAAGAGGCTGCCCGCGATTTGGGGGCGACATCCTGGCAGACCTTTCGCGAAGTGGTGTTGCCGATGATTGCGCCGAGCCTGATCGGCATCGGCCTGTTCGGTTTCACCCTCTCCTATGACGAGTTTGCCCGCACATTGATGACGTCAGGTACCTACAACACCCTGCCGCTGGAAATCTACGGCATGACCACCAATGTCACGACACCGGTTCTCTATGCGCTGGGTGCGGTCACCACGTTCTTTTCGTTCCTGGTGATTGCCGCAACGCTTGGCCTTATCGTTTATCTCAACCGCCGCCAGTTGAAGGCCTGACCGAAACATCATGCGCATTCTCATCGTCAATCCCAACACCACCGCCTCCATGACGGCCACCGTCGCAGCCGCCGCCAAAAGCGTCGCAGGCCACGGTACGGACATCGTCGCCGTCACCTCCCTGATGGGTCCTGTTTCCATCGAGGGCTATTACGACGAGGTCTTCGCCATTCCAGGCATGCTGGCGGAAATTGCCAAGGGTGAAAAAGCCGGTGCCGAAGCAGCTATCATCGCCTGTTTTGACGATACGGGACTGGATGCTGCACGGGCGCTCGCGACTATCCCGGTCATCGGCATCTGCGAAGCCGCCGTTGCCATGACCTCATTCATCGCCCAGAGATTCACCGTCGTCACCACGATGGAGCGGTCACGCCTGCCTGTGGAGCATCTGGTACACCGCTACGGTATGAGCAATCGTGCCAAGGTTCGCGCCGCCGATATCCCGGTGTTGTCGCTCGAAGACCCAACCTCCAATGCACTGGAGCGATTGCGCTTCGAGATTGCGGCGGCCATCCGCGAGGATAAGGCGGAGGCAATCGTGCTGGGCTGCGCCGGCATGGCGGACCTTGCTGCCCAACTCTCTGCCGAGTTCGGCGTGCCTGTCGTCGATGGCGTGACGGCTGCGGTCAAACATGCCGAGGGGCTGATTGCACTTGGACTGAAAACCGCCAAGCGAGGAGCCTATGCAGCCCCTCTCGACAAGCCATATCTGGGTATGCTGAACGGTTTCGCGCCGGCAGCGATGTTGAATATCTAGTGCGGCGTCGCCTCGGCACTGCCACAATTCGTTCAGCACCGGTTCAGCCGAAAGCCATTAATTCTTAACCATTGAATAACAACTGGCAGCTCATCTGCCCTTTGGATGGAAAACGAAAATGGCCTCGTTTGCAGCAAAAACTCTTCTGGCTCTTGCAGTCTCTGCAGCTGTCATCGTTCCCCTAAACTCCGCATCCGCCGACGACTGGGGTCGCCATAACAGGGATGACGCCCTTCTCGGCGGCGTGCTTGGCCTTGCCGCCGGTGTTGCCGTCGGCTCCGCCCTTTCCCAGCCGCGTTACTCGGATGAGAGGGTTTATGACGAACCGCCTGTCCGTCACTATCAGACGTATCAGCCGCGCTACACCTACAACGAGCCCGACGATAACTACTACTATCGCCAGGCACCGCGCCCGGTTTACCGCGCGCAGCCAGTTTACGATACTCGCCGCGCCTATCAGCCTCGGCCGACCTATCGCACGATCGAGCCTTGGACATCGGCCTGGTATGATTACTGCTCGCAGCGTTACGGCAGCTTTAATTCCCGCACCGGAACCTACATGGGTTACGATGGGCAGAACCATTTCTGCGTCGCGGGCTGATAGATTACAATTTCCTCATTCCTGTCCTTCCGACAGGAATGAGGAACTATGATCCCTTCTGGACATATTCCGTCCGGTTTATATTGTGTCGTTGAAGCTTGTCGTAGAACGTCTTACGGGCGATCCCCAGCGCGCCAATGGTGCTGGAGACATCGCCATCGAATTTCTCCAGCGTTTCGCGGATGATCTGCGCCTCCTCCCGGTCCATTCTCTCGGAAAGTGTCCCTGACGTTACGCGGGCATCGGCGGATGGGTTATCTGCTCCCGAACCCTCCAGACCCAGCACAACGCGCTCGGCAAAGTGGCCAAGTTCGCGGACATTTCCCGGCCAGTCATGGTCATTAAGATAGCGCGACACGGGGGACGTGATGCCCGGCACCGGCATGCCGAAACGCGTCGACGCTTTTTTGATGAAGTGCGAAAAGAGCAGTGGGATATCCGCTTTCCGCTCGCGAAGAGGCGGAATGGACAGCGTCACGACATTGAGACGGTAATAAAGATCGTCACGAAAATCGCCACGCAATAGAGGGTCTCCGAGATCAACCTTGGCCGCCGCGACCACACGAATATCGACGGCGCGTTCCTCATTGGAGCCAACAGGTGACACCTTTCGCATTTCCAGAACGCGCAGCATTCTGACCTGGACGGCGGGCGGCATGCTCTCGATTTCATCCAGAAACAGGGTGCCTGCGCTGGAATGTTCGATGCGTCCTATGCGTTTTTTCTGCGCCCCGGTAAACGCACCCGCCTCGTGGCCGAACAACTCGCTTTCGATAACAGTCTCTGGCAATGCACCGCAATTCAATGCCACAAAATTTCCCTGCGCGCGGCGTTTGCTCCAACGATGAAGGGCCGTCGCTACCACCTCTTTGCCGCTACCGGTTTCACCGGCTACCAGCACGTCAACATCCGTATCGGCAATATGGCGCAAAGTATTGCGTAGCCGCTCCATGGCGGGTGTCTGGCCAATGAGAGGGAGATCGTCCTCCGCTTGCAGGGCCACCCGTTTCAAAGCCCGGTTTTCCATGACAAGCCGGCGCTTTTCGATAGCGCGGCGCGCGCTTTCGACCATGCGCTCCGCCGGAAACGGCTTTGAAATGAAGTCATAAGCGCCTTTTTGAAGAGCCGCGACCGCCATCGGGACATCACCGTGGCCGGTAATGAGGATGACCGGCAGATCTGGGTCGATCTGGCGCAGACGCTTAAAAAATTGCAAGCCGTCCATGCCGGGCATACGCACATCAGTGATAACGACCCCGTCGAAGTCTATCGAGAGGGCCTCCAGAGCCTGCTCTGCCCGTGGGAACGGCATGACCGTTATGCCTTCCAACTCCAGCGTTTGGCGCATGGCCTTGCGCAGTTGAGAATCGTCATCGACCAGATAAACCGTACCGCTCATCGTCATTTCATGCCCGTTTCAAATAAACAGAAAAACACGTTCCATTTTCGCCGGTTTCCACATCAACGCGTCCGCCATAATCGGAAGCGATATCGCGCGAGATAACCAGCCCAAGCCCTAGACCGCCCTCCTTCGATGTATTGAAGGGAGAGAATAATTGCTCAAGAATATCCGCTGCAATGCCCGGTCCGTTATCCGTAATGGTCAGAACAACCTCGTCATTTGCAGTCTTTACTTGAACCTCGACCCGGCCATTTGGCTTGTCTTCCAGCGCTTCAAGCGCGTTTTGCAGAAGATTGATGACGATCTGCTCCAGCCGTATGCGACTGCCGGACACCATGACGCTCTCATCCGGCAGGGTGATATCCAAGGCATCCATTCGCCCCGCAAAACGGCTGCGCAGCAGCACGACCGCACCTTCGATGACGAGACGAAGGCTGACAGGCTCGGCCGCTGTTCGGCCTTTGCGTGCCAGTATTTTGAGGTCGCTGGTGATGACGCCGATGCGTTCCGTCAATGAAGCAATGCTTTCGAGATTTTCGTCCGCATCCTTTTTGCGATCCCGCTTGAGAAAAACGCGGGCGTTGTCTGCAAAGGCGCGGATGGTCGCAACCGGCTGGTTGATTTCATGGGCGACGCCTGCGGCAATCTGGCCGAGAATAGACAGGCGGTTGGCCTTGACCAGTTCGTGCTGCACGCTTTGCAACTCTTCAGTCGTTTGTTCGTGTCGGATGATTTCGGCCTGAAGACGGTCGCGCGCCATCGTCAGATCGATCGTTCTTTCCTGCACACGGCGCTCAAGCTCGGAGCGATCACGCTCGGCTTCGGCCCGCGCCTGCGCTGCTTTTTGTCTGCGGCGTAGCCATATCGCCGAAAAGGCCATCAGCGGCATGAGACTAGCGGCGGCAATGACACGATTTCCGCGGATAGCCGCGTTCATGGTGGCTTTTATCGGCTGCAAATAATGCAGCGACCATGCCGTGGTCGGAACCGGCAGTTCCAGCCGCAAATACTCTCCGCTCAGAGACGACGGCGCGTCGATCTTGACGATCGCGACTTGCGGGCCGGGATTGGATAGCGTCTCCACCGGCATGGGCGACAACTTCTCGTCGCCGAACTGAAGGCTTTCGGAGATGGTCTTTCGCCGCGCGTCATCAATCTGCGCGACGGTGTTGAAGCGCCATTCCGGAATGCTGGTCATCAAAACCACGCCATTGGAATCAACGATATAGACCGGGTGGCGACCGATATTCCAATCCGCTTCGAGACGATTGAATTCGACCTTGGCTATAACCACCCCCAGCGGACGACCATCAGGACCATCCACCCTGCGCGAAATGTAAAGACCGGGCTTCCGGCTCACATTGCCCAGCGCGTAATGCTCGGCCATGCCGGTGTCCATTGCGGCCTTGAAGTACTCCCGGAACGCATAGTTGGAGCCGACGAAACTCTCCGGCGTTTGCCAATTGCTTGACGCGATGGTGACGCCATTGGTGTCCGCGACATAGATGACCGACGCCTGCGTGCCCTCTATCAGGCCCTCCAGCTTGCGGTCCAGACGTGGGATGGCTTCACCGCCATCTTGGAAAGCTTCGATGATATCCCGGTCCCGGGCCAGCACGAGCGGCAAAACACGTGGACGTTCTAGGGCGACATTAAGAAGTGCCGATTTCAATTCCGCATCAGTGGTTGCAGTGGCCAGCAGCGTCTTCATGGCCTGAACGCGCCCAAGCCTTTCGGCCGCGACGAATGCAGCCACCGCAATGATCAACCACATCGCTATGAACGCTGTCCAACGAGCACGAGATGTATCGAGACTGCGCATAAAAAGAACGCCCTTTCTGTGTGGATTTCCGCACAAAACCCTGAATTCAGTGAGCGGGAACATACACAAAATCATCCCGCTCGCAAAGTCAGAAAATTAAAATGATTAATTTTCAATCGGTTGCTTCAGAAAAATTCTCTTGGCACGGGAATTGCTGCGTCATGGGCAGGCGGTCCTTGACCGTGAACCAAATACGGCGGACCCGGGAGGCCATGAGGCAGGGTTGTGACCGAGGAGGAACTAACATGATTGATAGCACGACCGTGGCATCCAGCCACGTAAAACTGCCATTTTACCGGCACCTTTATTTTCAGGTTCTCATAGCCATTGCCGCGGGCATCGCACTCGGCCACTTTTATCCCGCACTCGGCGAACAACTGAAGCCGCTGGGCGATGGCTTTATCCGTCTCGTCAAAATGATCATCGCCCCTGTGATCTTCCTGACTGTCGCGACCGGCATTGCCGGAATGAACGACATGAAGAAGGTTGGACGCGTTGCCGGCAAGGCAATGATCTACTTCCTGACGTTTTCGACGCTGGCGCTCATCATCGGTATGATCGTGGCCAATGTGGTCCAGCCAGGCGCTGGCATGAACATCGATCCGTCCACATTGGATGGCAAGGCTGTCGCGACCTATGCAGCCAAGGCGCATGAACAGTCCATCACCGGCTTCCTGATGAACATCATCCCGACAACAATCGTCGGCGCTTTCGCTGATGGCGATATTCTTCAGGTCCTGTTCTTCTCGGTGCTGTTCGGCATTTCGCTTGGTATCGTGGGCGAACGCGGCAAGCCCGTTGTCGATTTCATGCACGCGCTGATGTATCCGATCTTCAAGCTGGTCGCGATCCTCATGAAAGCCGCCCCGATCGGCGCTTTCGGCGCCATGGCTTTCACCATCGGCAAATACGGCATTTCGTCCGTTACCAACCTGGCGATGCTGATTGGTACGTTCTACTTTACGTCACTCTTCTTCGTGATCGTCGTTCTTGGTGCAGTTGCGCGTTATAACGGCTTCTCGATTTTCGCGTTGATCCGCTATATCAAAGAAGAACTTCTGCTCGTTCTCGGCACATCGTCATCGGAAGCGGCCTTGCCGGGCCTGATGAGCAAGATGGAAAAAGCCGGCTGCAAACGCTCCGTCGTCGGCCTGGTCATTCCGACTGGTTACTCTTTCAATCTCGATGGCACCAACATCTACATGACGCTGGCCGCCCTCTTTATTGCGCAGGCAACCGGCATCGAACTGTCCTGGGGTGAGCAGATCCTGTTGCTTCTCGTCGCGATGCTCAGCTCCAAGGGTGCCGCAGGCATCACTGGCGCGGGCTTCATTACACTTGCAGCAACACTGTCGGTGGTTCCGTCCGTTCCAGTCGCCGGCATGGCGCTGATCCTCGGCATCGACCGCTTCATGTCGGAATGCCGCGCTCTGACCAATTTCGTCGGCAATGCGGTCGCGACCATCGTCGTTGCGCGCTGGGAAGGCGAACTCGATCAGGAGCAGCTTGCTCGTGTGCTGAGTGGCGAGGAAATCACCAGCATCGGCGATATCCAGACCACGCCGGTGCCACAGCCCGCGGAGTAATCTGGACGCATAACACTGGGTTACAAGGCCTGCCCGATGCTATCGGCGCAGGCCTTGTACGTTTGTAGACCCGCTGAAACGCTTTCCAAGCCGCAAACATTCGGGATAAATGGTTTCGACCTGCTATCCATCCGCGCATTGGACCTGGACATGAAAAACCTTATGCTTTCCTGGCAATTCTGGGCTCTGCTTTCGGCGGGCTTCGCGGCCCTGACAGCAATCTTTGCCAAGATTGGTATTGAGAACGTCAATTCGGATTTTGCGACCTTCGTCCGGACCGTCGTCATTCTTTTTGCCGCCGGTTTCATGGTCTATGTTACTGGGAACTGGCAAAATCCGTCCGCTGTAACGGGGCGCACCTGGCTTTTTCTGGTGCTCTCAGGTCTTGCCACTGGTGCATCCTGGATATGTTATTTCCGCGCTCTGAAACTGGGAGATGCCGCGCGCGTCGCCCCTATCGACAAATTGAGTGTCGTTTTCGTCGCCATATTTGCCGTGCTGTTTCTCGGTGAGCGCCTGTCGCTACCGAACTGGCTGGGGGTGGTACTGATCGCATGCGGCGCAGTGCTCGTGGCTTATCGGGGGTGAACACACTGTCGATAGCTCCAATTGATGGCCCGCACTAATCCGAAAGGAATATTTGACGCCGGACTTTTCTGACTAGAATGAAACCTCCCAAACAACAGGTAAATCGTAATTGGGAGGGGACCATGCGCATTGACGTGATTGACACCTGGGGTGGTTTCGATGGCATCCGGGAAACATGGGACGCGGTCTACTTGGCCGATCCCCACGCACAGCATTTTCTTTCGTGGATCTGGTTGAAGGCCTATCTGCGGCGTCGCGGACGCTGGTTTATTCTGGCCTTACGAGAAAAGCCGGAAGGGTCTCCCTATGTGGCATTCTTCCCCTTGCGAGTCGTCACCCAGCAGGACAAAAAAACCGGTCGATTTTTCGATGAGATTATCATGGCCGGAAATTTTGCGGCGGATTACACCGGCTTCATCACGCTGCCGGATTACGAAACAAATGCCGTTTCAGGATTTTGCGCTTTTCTCAAGGAACAGCGCTGGACCCATCTCAAGCTGGATTATTTCAGCGGCCCGCCTTCCCGTCGCGACGCAATGATAAGGGCGCTGCAAGGACCGTTGGTCATGTTTCGAGACAGCACGCCGAAAAGCCCGAACAATATCGATAATTGCATCTGCCCGGTGGTTACTCTTCCCCCAACGTTCGACGACTATCTGGACACCTGCATGAGCAGCCAGACACGCCAGAAACTGCGAAGGTTCTTGCGCAAGATCGAGAACGACAGCAGCTATAGCATCACCTTTGCCACACGCGATACCATCGAGCACGACCTGACTATCCTATTCGATCTCTGGCGTATCAAATGGGCAGCGTCCAAAGGCAAGGAGCGAACCGAAAAGCTCATCTCGGCAACACGTGAAATGCTGATGGATTGCTTTTTGGACGGGACTTTGGATTTACCGGTTCTCTGGTATGAAGATCGACCACTGGGTGCGCTTGCCAACATCGTGGACCGGCAAAAGGCTGCTATTCTATTTTACATTACCGGGCGTGATGAAAGTTGGGCGACGCCGTCTCCAGGGCTGATCCTACACGGATACTGCATCCGACGCGCAATCGACATGGGGTTCAAATCCTACGATTTCCTGCGCGGCAACGAGCCGTATAAATACATGTTCGGCCCAGAGGAGAGAACGACGACCTGCACGCTGTTCAAAAGCCGATCCGGAGAAAACCTCCAAGGCAAACTGCATCCATTCAGCATGGGCTTTGTCTATCAGCAGGCTTTGAAACTTTACAAGCAGGGCGCCAAAGCCCAAGCCGAAATCGCGTTTCGGCAGGTTCTGGAAACTGCCCCCAACCATTATGGCGCAGAATTCGGATTGGCCAATCTAATGTTCGAAAAAGGTGAATTCCGGGAGGCGGAACAGTCTTACCTTACCGTCAGCCGAATGGTGGCAGACCCGCTACCGGCTTTGCTGAGGCTGGGTGAGACAAGACTTGCGCAGCGTGATTACTCCGGGGCTGTAAAAGCGTTTCAGGATGTGATCAGACGCGCACCCTTTCACCACGAAGCACTCTATAAATGCGGCATCTCTCTCATCGCCGCCGGACGACGGAAAGAAGCAATTGCCGTTTTTGAAAAGCTGCAAAACTATCACTCAGACGACACGACCAATATGCAGTATGCCGAAAAAGCAAAAGCCGCTCTTGCCCGCATAAGACTATCCGTTGAACCGGCTGCAACGCTGAGCAGATCAGTGATGGTGACAGGACAGGAGTCGGAGCAAAATAGACACTGGATACCGCCGAAGGTTTTGCATTGACGGATCGAAGCTGTAGAACGGGCGCAGTATCGTTTACAGCCATCCCGGCAGGTTATCATGTTTCTATCGAACCGCGACCTTGTTGAACTTATCGACATCCGCCACGAACTGCATCGGTTCCCCGAAATATCGGGGGAAGAGAAAGAGACGGCGCGTCGGATCTGCACCTATCTGGATGCGTCACCGCCAGACCGGCTGCTAACCGACCTCGGTGGTCACGGGGTGGCGGCGATATTTGAAAGCGGCAATGATGGCCCCAGCGTTCTCATCCGCGCCGAACTCGACGCACTGCCCATTGTGGAAAAATCAGACGTCCCTTATCGCTCTACTGTCGAAGGTCGGGGGCATCTGTGCGGACATGATGGCCATTCCACCATATTGCTGGCCTTGGCGCGGGGGCTGTCAAGAAAACGCCCGCGTACAGGCAAGGTTGTTTTAATGTTTCAGCCAGCAGAGGAAACCGGGGCCGGCGCTGCGGCGGTTATCGCGGATCACTGTTTTCAAGACATAAAGACTGACTACGCTTTTTCGCTGCATAATCTGCCGGGACTGCCGCTTGGTCATGTTTCGCTGATTGAAGGCCCGATCAACTGCGCATCGCGTGGAATGAAGATAAGGCTTGCGGGCAAGACAGCGCACGCCTCTTCACCGGAACACGGTGTTTCGCCGATGCAGGCAATCTCCACGCTGATGCCCGCGCTCTCTTCCCTCGGACAGGGTCTTCCCCCGCAGCCGGATTTCAAGATGGTGACCATTACCCACGCCGTGATGGGTGAAGCGGCTTTCGGCATTGCACCAGCCGATGCGGAAATATGGGCGACACTGCGGACCCTGACCGATGATCGCATGGCGGAACTCTGTGCCGCGGCTGAGACTCTGGCTACACAGACGGCGGCGGCGAACGGGCTGATAATCGAGATTTTCTACGACGATATTTTTCAGCATTGCGAAAATGACTCAGATGCCGTTGCCCTACTTCGGGCCGCTCTTGATGAAGAGCAAGTGCTGCACGATGGCCGGGCTTTGCCGATGCGCGCCTCCGAAGACTTCGGACGTTTTGGTGCTGTTTCCAAATCTGCGATGTTTTTTCTGGGTGCGGGCACCGACCATCCCAACCTTCACAATCCCGATTACGATTTCCCGGATGCTTTGATCGAAACGGGCGCGAGGATATTCATGCGGACGATCAGGAATCTGACGGATTGAAGGTGCCATGCGCGTCAATCCGTCGCAGACCACAACAGATTTCTACAAAATCCATAAACAATGAAATCCTTTCGCTCCCAGCCTCCTAAGCTCGCTGCTATCGTTCAGTGGCTGGGGACTCGAAGCTTTGGAGATGAACAGGATGACGGCAACGGTGACTTACCTTCACGACGAACGTGAGAGAGCGGCATTCGATTCCAACGAGCTTAAGGCTGCCATGCGCGGTTTGGCGGGCGGGGTCTCCGTCATCACGGCAGGGACGGGCTCGCATCGCACGGGGGCGACTGTGACCTCGGCAACGGCGCTCTCCATGGAGCCAGCCACCATGATCGTCAATATCAACAAGTCGTCGTCCACCTGGCCGGTGATCGCGCGCTACAACCACTTCTGCGTCAATGTTCTGTCCGCAGCCCAGCAGGACGTCGCTTCGCGCTTTGCCGGTGTCGGCGGCTTGAAAGGTGTTGATCGCTATACGGATGCGGAGTGGTTCGAACTGGAAAGCGGCGCATCTGCGCTCAGAGGTGCGCTAGCCGCAATCGACTGTGCGGTCGAAGACGTCATCGAGCGCCACACCCATGCAATCATCATCGGCCGTGTCCTATCCGTTGAACGGGCCGAAGGCTCGCCGCTCGTCTATCATGGCGGACGTTATGCCAATCTCACCAGCGTATGACGAATTGAAGCAACCTGCCCCTGATGACTGTATGGGGCAGATATTTATGCCATACGTTCCGCAGGCATAGCTGCATTGTTGGACGCGAATTGTTCCAGTGTCATGTTATCGAGAACAGCAGCCATCGCGTCTCTCACGTCGGTCATCGACCGACGGACCTGACAGGTCTGCGGATCCAAACAGTCTTCGCAGGCTTCGAAAGCAGTGCGGCTGGCACAACGGATAGGGGCAAGCGGCCCATCCAGAGCGCGGATGACCTGGCCGATGTAAATGTCGGAAGCAGCTTTTGAAAGAGCGTATCCGCCACCGGGGCCTTTCTTGGAGCGAAGCATCCCTTCGTTACGAAGTTCCAGCAGAATGGCGTCCAAGAATTTTTTGGGGATGTTGTTGCGAGATGCGATTTCGCTCACGAAAGCCGTTTCGCCCTGCGCCAGACCAGCGAGATCGATCATCGCTTTAAGCCCGTATTTTCCCTTTTTGGTCAGCATCGTCGTCTTTCAGAGGAGAGTATCTGAAAACGACATATAGCCCGTCACATGAACTTTCAATGAATTCCATGAAATCTATCGTAAAATAAGGGCGAAGGCTTTTAGCCGCCGCTCGGCCCCTTGCTCGGACGCGCATCGCGCGCCGCCGCAAGTCCTCTGACGGCGTCTCTTTGTCCCGTCGAAGCCGGTCCTTCGAACACTTGAACTGCCTCACCATAGCGTTTCAAATTGAGGTAGGCATAACCCCTGATGACCATCAGATCGCTACGCTCGGTTGCGAAACGCGCCCTTTGATCAAGCAGGATCAGCGCTTTTTCATATTGTTTGTTCTGGTAGGCCGCCAAAGCGCGGTCGGTCAAAATCGCGATCTGGAGCTCAGTCGCCTTGGTTCTGTCCATCCCAGCCTTCGTCGCCGATATTGCCGCATTATCGGTCAGCCCCATGCGAAGATAGGCGAGGCTTTGGCCATAGGCCGCATCGCTTCTGACAGACTCCTGACCACCTTTGAGCGCAGACCCGAATGCCTTGAGCGCTTCGGCGGGCCTGTTGGCCTCCATCAGGCACCAGCCTTCTTGTAGGGCCTGCTGAGGTGGGAGACTATCTGGATTGAAACTTGGCGCGCATCTGCTGGTCTTGCGCGATGGTTGGCTCTGGCCAGCAATACGAGCCTGCCTAGGAGTAACTGTGTTCGCATACTGTGTGTAAGCAACGTCGGTTGGCCGAACCGCAACGGCCTGAGCCGATCCAGCGCTTGCCTGCGGTTGCCGCGCTACGCGTTCCGCACTCTGGGGTTCCTGCCTGCCGATGTTCACAATGCGCTGTGACTGCGCACCCCATTGTTGCTGAAGCTTGCGCACTTCCGCAACATTGTTCAAGTCCTGATAGGTCAATGCCAGCCCATAGGCCGAGGCCTCATCATCTGCTTTCCAGCCCAAAGCCGTGCCGAACCATTGCAAAGCCAATTGCGGCTGCTGAAACGCTCTGGAGTACCAGCCGAATTCCTGTGCCGTCGCTGCGTCTTTCTGCGATACGGCCTCTTCTGCAATACGCTTCAGAACCTCTGGCTCCAGAGCGACAGGTGGATCAAGCGCCAGAAGATTGGCAGCCGACGCCAGATAGGTTTTGCGGGAGTCATCGGACGAAGCGCGCCATTTGTACATGACGGCTTCTGCCTCTTGCGGGGCATCCCTGGCAATCAATGCAAGAGCAAGGCCCTGAGACGCAGGTGCGGAATCATCTGCTGCTCTGGCCTGGCGGAACCATTTCTCAGCATCTTCCATCTTATCGCGACGCAGATTGTACCAGCCGAGCAGCAGAGCATCACTTGCCAGTTTATTGCTTTCTGCAAGGCGCTCCAACCGCATCAGGTAGGTTGGGGGAACGGCGACATTCTTATCTTCGCCCGCATTTGCAACAAGCTGGCGGGCCAGATCGTCCCGTATGGGCTCGAATTCCAGCTGTCCGTCCGCTCCGGGTCTTTCCTTCGAAAGAAGATCGTCCATCATTGCGATTGGCAAAACGGCAGAGGCCTTCTGCACCGTTGCAAGCCTCTCGCCAGCGCCGTCACAATTGGTCAAGATGTAGGTGTAGGCGTCGCGAGCGCGCTCCGGTTTGGCCGTGCGAGCAAATGCGTCTGCCAGACGCCACAGCACATCCACTTCGCTGCAGGTCAACAGGCCGGGATTGGTCGATGCCGTTTCGATCACCGCGTTGTATTGTTTCAGATCGGATGAATTGACCAGCCGTCGGCGCGCCTCGGCAAGATTGACCATATCCAAAAGATTGGAGGGCGGCTGCCAGTTCGCATCTGTCGATTGTCTGTCGGCAATGGCTTTTCTGACCTCAGCATAACGACCGTTGGCATAAAGCTGCCACATGGCGTCCAGTTGCGGATCACGAAGCTCAGGCGCAGCCAGAGGGTCAGCCGGCGGTGTCCAGCCGGGGTAAAGCGCTTTCAAACGCGCAATTTCAGCCTGTAGCCGGGCGGTATCCCCCTGCGTTGCAAAATAACGAAGTGCGCTCTCGTCCACCACCGGAGAAGGTTGAGCCGCGTCCGGCGGGGCGACTTGTGACGATGCGGGCGCAGCACGTTGCATACGCGCCAAAGTCGGCTCCTGTGACCCATCGATAGCTGGAACTGTGACCGGGGGTTCTGCCCTTAGAGTTTCGGTCTGCGCGACGCGAGTTCCCGCAGTTGATGGCACCGGATTGATTCTGACCGGAGACTGATCGAAGGACACACGGTTGCCCAGCCCACCGGGGTTGATCGAGCCCGTCGTGTGAACATTTGACACCCTGCCCAAAAGCTCGTCACGCCATTGGAACGCTGCAACACCACCAACAGCCAATATGGCGGCAGATATGTAGAGCGATTTTCCGTTCATAAGCACTCCTGATGCGCCTGAGTCGCGAATGACAAACCCAAGAGATGCAACGTAGATGGATAATAAAGTGTTGACGTGAAGCGACGGAGGTCATCCGGAATGGGTTTTCTGTCGATTATGCACGCCGTCAATGCAGGAATGATGCGATATCCGGCATCGGAGAGAACATCCTGGGTGCTGCCGGTTCGCAGATCGAACGTCGCCATATTACCGCCGTCGATGACGGTAGCAGCGCGCAATCTCTCAAGAAACTTCGCATCGCCGACGCCAGCACGCGCCAGGTAGAGCGGTATACGGACGGAATTATATCCAAACTCCTGCGGGAAGCCGTCCGCCGGGCGTGGTTTGGTTTTGACAGAAACCCAGTCTGCCGGAAGTTTTTTGGGACCGAACGCGTAGGACGATATCTGGGCAAGCCCATCGCGCGTCAACGCACCCCAAAGCGGCGATGGCGCAAGCTCGTTCAAGACGGGAAACGCCTCGAAAATGAAATAGGATGGGTTGACGACCGGGCCATCCGGGCGATCTTTTTCACCAAAACCCACCGTACCAGGTAGCAAAAGGGTGCGCCCTGCCCGCACCACCACAGCCTTTTCTATCACGGTCTTTGCAATAGACCTTGCTGCGTCGGCATAATCCGGCTTGCTCCACTGCTTTGCAGCGAGCGCCAGAGCGTAAGCGATCAGAATATCCCCATCCGTCGCATTGTTGATGTCGGAAATATGTGGATTTGCCTGCGGATCCCACTTCCACGCGGCCAGACCATCATCGCGAACCAGAAGCTCCGTTCTGGTGAACGACCAGATCAGCTCAAAATCTGCGGGACTATCGGCGAGAACGGCCAGCCACATGCCGTAGCCCTGGCCCTCACTGTGGCTGATATTGTTGTTTCCCGTATCGATTATGCGACCGGTGGGGTCCAGAAACGCTGTTTTGTAGGTGCTCCAGTCGGTTTGCGTAATCGAGGCTGCCATTGCACTGATCGGAACAAGCATGGCTGTCAGCATCACCAGAAGTTTGAGTGACAAATCGAAGAGACGTCTCATTTGTCACGCCCCATTCCACGCAGCATAAGGAAGGTGACGCATCCCAGCAGCGTTAGAAAACCAATGAAAACGAGCGAATAGGATAGTGTATTGGTGGACAGCCAGTTCGCCGCAATCAGCCGCCAGTTGGAGAAGCTGAACGGGCGCGTGACGATGAAGGCGGGTTGTTCGGCGGCAATGGTTTCTACCTTGTCAGAGGTCGCATCATAGGTGGCGACACGCCCGGCCAGAGCCGACCAGCGCTTTTGCTCGACAATGGCAGCCATTCCGGTTCGCAAATCCTCAGATGTGGGCGCTGTGGCCATGGTCCACACGCCTTCCCCGCCCGGGCTCATACCCTGCGCCAGCATGAAAGTGACGTTCCCCGGCGGCGTGTAGACTTGCTCGGCCCCGGGAAGGAACCGGAGGGTATCGGAACTGATATCGAAATTGCGCTTCAGCCATTCCTCGAAGGATGACACCTGTCCCTGCCAGACACCGCCATCGACCCGCTGACGCCAGTCATCGAACAGTTGATCGGTCTGCGCAGGCTGTACGGCATTTTCGCTTTCTTTCCACGCCACCTGACTGGCGGATGCGAGATCGAGCTGGGTGACCAGCCCTTGCGGCATCTGCGCGAGTGTGCCGAAGAAAAGCGCGTTTCTGTCACCAACCGCTGCTGGCGTCGCGACCAGTTCGACAGGAACGGGATGCCCACCCGCCAGTGCCAATCGGCTCAGCAACGTGGCAGCTGCCGACATGGTATCCACATCGACACGCTCCAGCCAGACGGCAACGGGCTGGCCGCCCTCACGGTAAGGTTGGCCAACGCCATTCATGGCGGCGAGATCAGGAGCGCGGCCGATCATGGCATAGTTCGGGATATGCAGTTCAGAGGTATCGAACAGCGCGAAACGCGGTGTCTGGTTGGCCGGCGCGCCAGGCAGACACGCATTGTCTGCCTCTGTTACCAGCACCGCCTCGATGGCAATTGTGTTCACGCCCGGTACGAAATGCCGCATCGTGACATTGATGGGAAGATGGCGGAATATGCCACCGCCCCGGTTGGATACGGGCACAGTCGAGGCGATGTTGCCATTCACATAGACATCGATATGGCTGCCGGGCAGAATTTCGTTGGAATAGGCTGCATCCAGAAGAAGCGTCGCTTCACCATATGCGGAAGCGTAAAAATCGGCTGGTGCGCCTATAGTAAATTCTGTGCGGAACCGCCTGCCGGAAAATTCGCTGCTCCTGACGCCAAGAGCAGACAAAGGCAGACGACGGTCGGACATCACCAGCGGAGCATCCGGAGTATGCCATGCCTTGGTGGAAAGTGCCGCGCGCGATGTCCCGACGGGACGCTCCACCGACGAGGACAGAGATTCGATGGCAGTCTGCACCGCTTGCGGGGTCGGGCCGCTGACGATCAGCGCCGAAACACCGGGAACGACATTGTTTTCGAACCCTGCATAGGGGCCGGCCAGTGCCTCAGGCGGAACCGACCGGGTAGCGGTAGCAATCTCACGAGATGTTCCAGCGATCACGACCAGCGTGCCAGCCTTTCGCTCCGTCGGAAGCGTCGTGCTGAATGTAACATTCTGGTTTGGCATCTGCGTTCGCAAAGCAATCGCCTGCGCCAACCTGAGAAGCGGCGGCGCAGAGACGGGGTTCGCCAGACCCGGAGCCACGATCTCGATGGACGTCAAACCGGCGGGATCAGCACCCGTCGCTTGGATGTCGTCAATCGTATCGAACCGGCTGCCCACGTCTGAATTGAATGAAATGTAAGTGCTGGCGGGGCTGACTTCGGTCCAGAGATCGTAGGTGGATTGGATGGTGCAATCCGTTCGGTGGCGTTGTTGCACGCCCAAGGAAACGATATTCGCACCGGCCTGAAGCGCGCCGGGCGGTATCGTCATCGTCACATTGCCTTCGGCATCTGGCGACGACACGCTTTTACGCTCAAGCGGCACGTTGTTGACCGACACTTCGAGATTGGAGCTTTCAGGCGCAACGACAATGGCGTTTTGATATCCGATGTTCAACGATACAGCCGATTTGGCCTGATCCTGCGTCAGGTGAAGCGTCCACTGCCGCTGGTCCGTTTCTCCAGAAAGGCTGAGATCGGAAAACGGCAGGATATATCGACGCCGATCGTCCGGGCTGCCGGCTGCCAAGCGCGTGGGAACCGCCGGAGACGCATTCAGCGGCGCTGATGCGCCGGGCGCGGCGGGGGACACGGGAGCAACACGCGCAGGCGGCTGAATCTGTGGCGGCGGCGGCGCGACAGGTGGCGGGCGTATAGGCTGCGGGGCTACGGCTGGCCGTTCCGGAGACATATCAAACGGTGTGGACTGCGCGAAAGCCGCAGTTGAAACAGACGCCAAAAATGCGGTGAGAAGAAGCGCCTTTCTCATGACTTCGCCGTTTCCAGTTTCGTTTTCCGAGGTGATTCCGGTTTGAACGATCTGAAGAAGTAGTAAAGCCCGCGCTGCGTCTGGAACACGGCAATGGCAAGGAACGTCGCCGTCCCTTTTATAAGGCCGGGATTTTTTCTGCGAACGCGTTGGAATTCGCTCCATTGTTCAGAGTTAGCAAAGATCAGATCCGCTATCAGCCGGTGATCTACCGCTTGTTTCGGTGCAAATGTGCAACCTACCTGAACGAACCCGTCCTGCTTGACGGAGCGGACGATATTGATGCTCATCGTGGTCGGCGCGCCCTCACTATATGGCTTGATGCGGATGGTGGTGGGGGCTCCTTTTTCGACCGGTGCCAGGCCCGGCTCGAAGATATTGATGAGCATTCCGTGCACGGAAACATTTTCCACGGTCGCAGGCATCCAAGTGTCATTATCGCCCACCTGCAACTCGCAACGACGCTTGACAGTGATACGGCGTGACGCAGACTTTTCCCCCCGCTCCGACACTACGCCCAGCGCGCAGCCTGCGAAAATGATATTGAGCAGGTTCCAGCCGCCCACCACAAGCGTCACATCAGCTTTGTAGGGCTCTGCGTAAACACGGTAGATCGCGAAGATCATGGCGACGACCAGCACGGCGAAGATCACGAAAAATGGCCGGCTGATTTCGGAAAGGCGCGCTTCGCTGATGGAATCATCCTTTGCCGTAACCTTGAAGGTAGGCTTGGAAGGATTGAAAATCACCGAAACGACCGCTGGCAGAAGGTGCACGGTCTGCACATATTCGTAAAGTTCGGAAATCCACGGCCATCGGAAACTGCCATAGAGAAAGTTCTGCATCATCAGGTTCACCAGCATGTAGGCTGCGGTGTAAGCCAGAAACTCTCCACCCGACGCGACGAAAATCTGCAGATCGAAGAACAGATAGAACAATGGCGCGAAAAGAAAGATCGTGCGCGGAAAAGGAAACAGCCAGAAGAGTGTCGATGACATGTAGCAAAGGCGTTGCGTGAACGAGAGCCCGCGACGAAACAGTGGCTGGCGGAAGATCAGGATTTGCATCATACCCTGCGCCCAGCGGCTGCGCTGGCCGATGAAGCTGGCGAAGGTGGCAGGTTGAAGTCCGGCAATCAGCGGCTTGTCGACATAGAGGCTGTTCCAGCCGCGTGAATGCAGCGCAAGCGCCGTTTCACAATCCTCGGTGATACTAACGCCGCTGAAACCATCGGTTTCCTTGAGCGCGCTACGGCGCAGAACGGCAGCTGAACCACAGAAAAACGCGCCGTTCCATTTGTCGAGACCGCGCTGAATGATGCCATAGAACATCTCGTTCTCGCTCGGCATCGTCTCGAATGTTCGCAGATTGCGCTCGATCGGATCTGGATTGAGAAAGAAGTGCGGCGTCTGGACGAGGAAAAGTTTTTCGTCCTCCTCGAAATAGCCCACCGTTTCCAAAAGAAAATCGCGCGCCGGCGCATGGTCGGCATCGAAGACGGTGATCAGTTCACCGGTCGAATATTCAAGCCCGTTGTTGAGATTTCCAGCCTTGGCATGCACGTTGCGTTCACGGGTCAGATATTTGACGCCCAGATCAGCGCAGAGTTTCTGCAATTCCTCATGCCGCTTTGCGGCAGCTTGCGCATCGGGAACATTGGTCGCATTGCGTTTTTGAACCGTACTGCCATCGTCCAGCAGCCAAACAGTGAACTTGTCTGCGGGGTAGTCGATGTTCTTTGCTGCCGACAGGGTGTTGGCCAGCAACGTGCTGTCTTCATTGTAGGTGGGCACGAATATGTCGACCGTCGGCACATAGCCGGGAGAACCGGGCCGCGTCTTTCGCGACGGCAACGGCATCGACACGATGACCAGACTGAGTGCCAGCATCACAACACTGTACATTTCAGCGAGATAGAGCAGAAAACCCGGAATGAAATTCTCCGGCTGGTTGATGGGCGGCAAGGTGCTGGTGGTGCGCCAATAGACATAGCGCAGGACGATGGCCGTGCCGAAACCAAGGGCAATCAACCGCCACGCGCCTTTCCCGTTCAGGGATTTGATCGTCGCAAGCAAAACAAGCGAAATCGCCGTTGCGATAAGATGGGTCTGCAAACTGACGGGCAGCGTTATGATGACGAGAACGCAGGCCGAGACCAGCACCCAAACGATAACGGAGATGGCTTTGCTCATGCAAACCCTCGCTTTCAAATCCACCGAAGGCATAATGCCTCCTCACGCGCACGCTAAGCCTCACGGCAATAACGACGTGACGATACTTATTGCTGAAAACTATACAAAAATGGTTAATTGCATGCCTGCGTACCCTGTGCCGAAGATACGCAACTGGGTGAAGGGATGGCGATCCGTTTCGTCTCGCTGCCCGCCGAGGGTCGCGGCAAGTCGGCAGGGCGCGCGCCGCTGGGCGGATTGACCGAAGGAGACGGTATGACGACACGCGATTGTACCGGTGCCACAACGGGCGGCGGCTGTATCGAAGGCTGAGGCGGCTGGACGACTGCTGCGCGAACCGCCGGACGTATGGTCCTAGCGGGTGCAGGTGGAGGTGTTTGCGTGCCCGGCTGCATGGGAACATCGGTTGCTGTTACCGGATACATCGGGTTGCCGGAACGGCCCATGCCTTCGGGTGGCTTCTGCGCCGTGCCATAAGGATTCCAGCTTTCGGCATCATAGCTGCCGGTGATGGTGTAATTATACATGACGGTCAGGAGGTCACGCACCGTCACCCCTGATTGGCAGAGCCTTAACGTCACATTGATGCGGCCGAGATTCTTGAAGCCCTGCCGCATATCCTCTGGGGAGCGAATGTGCTGCCAACCGTAAATACAGGTATCGTCGCCAGCACCTCTGCCGGACGCATAGGAAAACGCGCCATAGGCGTTCTGCAAATATTCGGCGGATGTTGCCAGATGCGCGCCCGGAAATGCCGAGCGGATTTCACGAGAAATGGACGATGCGCGCAGGCTGCTGCTGGACAGCCCATCCTTGCCAGTGTCTTCGGCTCGCTGTGGCCCGTAAAGTTCGACCTTCAGGTAGTTCTGACCCGGCGTTCTGGCGTCAGACCGCAAAATCACCTGCTGTTCGATGGCATTGGAATAGGTACGGCTGATAACGCTGATGACTTCAGGCCCACCAGGCGGTGGAAAAATCAATGCCTCTTCCGGCGGCAGCATTTTAGGCGCACCGGATGGCCTAATGCCTCCAGGATTGTTGCAGCCGGAAAGCACCATCGCAATGCCCGGCAAAAGGACGAGAGCAGTGGTTCTTGCCGTCGTCAAACCCGCAGCATTACCGATGCTTGCAAGGTCGCGAACACAACGAATCAGATTTGAAAAGGCCATTGGCATGAAATACTTGAGGATAACGATTTAGCAATATCATATTTTGCCCATGCCTTCCGCTGTCGTGGCAGCAGAGCCAGCGCAGCCGGTGCAAGAGAGCCATTTTCTTGGAACTTTGCTTAGCCATAGGGATTGAAATGAATGCGGTTTTGACAAACCGGACGTAAAAGCAGACATACAATGGGATGAACATGGCAGATCAACCAATGAGCACAACGAGCCAACTTTCCGACGAAGTGAAGCGATTGCGCCGCTGGCTAGACGAAGACGCCTTACCCATGTGGTGGGAAATCGGTGCCAGCAAACGGGACAACGGCTTCTACGAACGCATAGGTCAGAATGCAAAACCGATGCTGGGAGACAACCGTCGTTCCCGCGTTCAGCCGCGCCAAGCCTATTGTTACGCAGCAGCCGGACAAAGAGGCTGGCAGGGTGACTGGCAAAAGGCCGTTACTCACGGACTGAACTGGTTCGATAAGGTCTACCGTTTGGAAAACGGGCTCTACGGAAATCTCGCCGACTCCTCCGGTAAACTGATCGACCCGACTTTCGATTTCTACAATCAGGCATTCGCGCTTTTCGCTGGAGCCCAGACTGCCATGGTTTTCCCAGAGCGCCGAAATGAGATGCGTGATCGCGCGCTTTCGATTCTCAAGACGCTTCAAGACGACTATGCACATCCGGTCGCAGGCTTCGAGGAAGCCAACCCGCCACGCGAACCTCTTTGCTCCAATCCCCACATGCACTTTTTCGAGGCCATGCTGGCTTGGGAAAAGGTTGATCCCGATGGATCGTGGTATGAATTGACCGATCAGATCGCCCATCTGGCGATGCAGAAGTTCATCGACCCGACGTCCGGCGGACTACGTGAATTCTTCGACCATGACTGGAACCCGATGCCGGGCGACAAAGGCCGCATCATGGAACCCGGCCACCAGTTCGAATGGGCGTGGCTGCTGGCGCGTTGGGGAATTTTGCGCAACGACAACACCGCGATCGCCAAGGCAAAGCGCTTGTTCGAGATCGGCGAAAAATACGGCATCTGCCCGCGCCGCAAGGTTGCGGTCATGAGCCTCTACGATGATTTTACCGTGCACGATCCGCTGGCACGCCTGTGGCCGCAGACGGAATGGCTCAAAGCAGCCGTGCGGCTTGCGTCCGTGACCCACGGCGAAGATCGTTATCGATATCTGACATCCGCGGTTCGTGCCATCGGCGCTTTGCAGCCATTTCTCGACACGCCGGTCGCCGGGCTGTGGTTCGACAAGTGGCCAGACGATGCGCCGATGATCGATGAGCCCGCGCCTGCCAGTACGTTTTATCACATTGTCTGCGCAATATATGAGGCGGAAGACGTGCTGGCGCAAATGCACAGGTAAGAACGTGTCTTTCGCCGCCATCAAAATCTCGATGGCGGCGAAAGGTTCAAGCGGCCCTTAGGCTTCCAGCCAGCGTACCTGCTCGGGCGTCAACTGGATATCAAGCGCAGACAGACTGTCTTCCAACTCCCCAGTCGTACGTGGCCCGATGAGCGGGACAACCGGGAAGGGCTGTGCAATAACATAGGCCAGCGCTATGTGGATCGGGTTGCGACCCAGCTCTTGTGCCAACTGAATCGCTCTGTCGCGCCGTTCGAAGTTGCGATCCGAGTACCAGACGCGAACGATTTCCTCATCATCGCGCTTATCGCGCCCTGCTCTTTCGGTGAAGAAGCCGCGACCCTGACTCGACCATGCAAAATTTGGGATCTGGCGCTCTTTCTGCCATTTTTTCCAACCGTCATCAGAGGCTGCAACGCAGCCTGCCCAGATGGGGTCCAGCATTTCAGCAAGCGAGAAGTTATTGGACAGTGCCGCTGGCGCTGCTTTCCCGTTTTTCTGCGCGTAAGTTGCAGCCTCATCCATGCGCTCGCGAGTCCAGTTGGAGCCACCGAAAATGCCGCGAATACGGCCGCGCTTTACCTCCGCATCCATGGCATCCACGAATTCTCCTACCGGAACATTGGTGTTATCGCGGTGCATGAAATAAACATCGACATAATCGGTTTTCAACCGTTCCAGCGATTGATCCAACTGTTTGGCAATCATGTCCGGATAGCAAAGCGGCGAATGTGCGCCCTTGCCGATAACGACGATCTCTTCACGCGGCACGTTGCGGCTGGTGTGCCAATCCCCGAAAATGCTTTCCGTCTTGCCAGCACCATAGACATAGGCCGTGTCGAACAGATTGCCGCCTGCCTCGTAGAAGGTGTCGAGTGTCAGCGACGCAGAAGCGAAATTCGGGAAAAACTCGAACCCAAGGGCGACGACGGAAGCAGGTTTGGACAGGCCGGGGATGGACCTCTTTGGCACCGCGTTTCCAGCAACGACCTTCTCGCCTGTGATATTCAACACGCGTTTAGCCGCCGTTTCGACGCCATATTCAAGACCGACAGAATGACGCCACTGATCCATGACGCGCAGGTTGCCGAGGCTATCGGCCCAACTCATGCCGGGATAGGCAAACTCGGATTTGCCCGCCCGAATGGCGTCTCCAGCCGCATCGACCTCAAAAGCATAAAGCCAGCCGTCCTCTTGGACCTCAACGGTTTGCTGGTCACTGCCCTTAATGATGTCGATCTTGCCAACGCCACCCTTGTGGCCAGAGGCAAACCAGAAGTCTTCTACTTCGATGCGACCCTCAGAGCCGATGATGCGAAGGACGTTGTCCTGTTGCGCCATAATGGAGCATGAGACTTCCGCAACGATCCCATTTGGAAATTTCAAAACGGCAGACGCCCATTCATCCACTCCCGACTGACCGAGATGCGCGACGCCGGACACCTTTTCCGGTTCCACAAACGGCTCGCCAGAAACCGCCCCAGCGATAAGGCGCGCCATGGAGACCGGATAACCACCGACATCGAGAATACCGCCACCGGCCGCATCATTGGCAAACAGGCGATGTTCCGGCTTGAAGCCACCCGTGTTGAACCCAAAACTCGTGCGAATGATGCGGAGCTGGCCGATTGCACCGGCTTTTACCAGTTCGATGATTTTCGCGGTCTGCGGATGCAGGCGGTACATATAGGCCTCACCGGCAAAAACCCCGGCCTTCTTCGCCTCGTGGAAAACCGCGTCGGCATCATAGGCTGACAGCGCGATGGGCTTTTCCACCAGCACGTGTTTGCCGGCCCGCACTGCCTTGATGGCCCATTCCGCGTGGCCGGTATGCGGGGTTGCAATATAGACCGCATCCACCTCCGGGTCGCTCAGCAGCGCCTCATAACCATGCACGATGCGTGCACCCGGGAATCCATCACCCAGACCGGGCTTGTCCGGGTTGCGGCTGGCAATGGTCACGAGCTTTCCCGTTTTGGAGTGCGCAACGCCATCAGCGAAAGTGCGGGCGATTGTTCCGGGTCCGATGATGCCCCAACGGATGGGTTGAACGTCAGTCATTGTAGATCCTCTTTGGATTGTCTTGAGATTCTATGTCAGCGCAGGCGGGCACCTGCGCTGTCGAAAAGGAAGGTCTTGTTGGCGAAAATCGAAACCGTCAGGCGCTGCTGGTCGACGGAATGACGTGACTCCGGGCGTTCGATGATCAGCGGCGTATCCCCCGCCATCCGCGCATAGACGTAACTCGTATTGCCCAGATGCTCAGCCACATCGATCTCGACGGCGAGATAGGCGTCACCAGTGCCTGCCTCACCAAAATGTTCTGGACGGATACCCAGGGCAACCTCGCTGCCTTCCGCGATGGTTGACGTCAGTGGAAGGACGAGTTGCACGCCGGGATCGTCTGTCAGCCGCACAATGGCACCATCGGCTGTCTGGCCAACAACGTTGCCGGGTAAGAAATTCATCTTGGGCGATCCGACGAAACCAGCAACAAAGCGGTTGGCGGGGTCGTCATAGAGATCGAGCGGAGCGCCGACCTGTTCGATGTGACCCGCTCGCAGCACGACGATCTTGTCGGCAAGCGTCATTGCTTCCGTTTGGTCATGGGTGACGTAAATCATCGTCGTACCCAGCTGTTTGTGCAGTCTCGATATCTCGACCCGCATCTGCACACGCAGTTCTGCATCGAGGTTGGACAGCGGCTCATCAAACAGGAAAACGCGAGGCTGGCGCACGATGGCCCGACCGATGGCGACACGTTGCCGCTGGCCGCCGGAAAGTTGCTTGGGTCGGCGCTGCATCAACTCGTTGATCTGAAGGATGTCGGCTGCACGCTGCACACGCTGCTGCGTATCGGCCTTTGGATTGCCGTTCATCCGCAGACCGAAGGAAAGGTTTTCCTCCACCGTCATGTGCGGATACAGCGCGTAAGACTGAAACACCATGGCGATGCCGCGATCCGTCGGTTCGGCGTCGTTGACCACCTTGCCGCCGATGCTGATATCGCCGCCGGAGATATCCTCCAGCCCGGCGATCATGCGAAGAAGGGTGGACTTGCCGCAGCCGGAGGGGCCGACGAAAACGACGAACTCCCCGTCTGCAATTTCAAGATTTGCACCGTGGATGACCTTTAAGGCACCATAACGTTTGACGACATTTTTAAGCGATAATTCCGCCATGCGGTTCCTCCCGGATTACTTGACGGCACCGGCGGAAATGCCGGCGATGAAATGGCGCTGCAACAGCACGAAAATGACGAGAATTGGGGCGGTCAGAAGCATGGCTCCCGACATGATGCCGCCCCATGAGACTTTGGTGAGGCCGATCAAGGTGCCGAGTGCGACCGGAGCCGTCATCATGCCGGGTTTGGAATTGATCAGCAGCGGCCAGAGATAGTTGTTCCAGGACGCAAGGAAGAGAATGATAGACAATGCGGCCATGGTTGGCCTTGCCAACGGCAAAGCGATGCGCAGGAAGATTTGCCATTCCTTGACACCTTCCACACGCGCGGCATCGAAAAGCTCGGTCGGCATCATGGAGAAGGATTGCCGCATGAAGAGGACGCCGAGGGAGTTGAACAGCGGCGGCACGATGAGCGCGACCCAGCTATTGGCGAGCTTGAACTCACGCGCCACCATGATGAATTGTGGAATGACGACGACGGCATAGGGCAAGGTGATCGTGCCCAGAATGATTGCCACCACCACAGAGCGCCCGGCAAAGCGGTAACGTGCCAAGGCCCAGCCAGCCATGGATGTCAGCATGACTGAGAGCACCGTATAGATGACAGCCACGCCGATGGAAATGAACAAGGCCCGCAGGAAATCGGTGTCGGCCTGAAGGTTGCGAAAGTTTTCAAGAAAATGCGTCGATGGCAACAGCTCGATATCAGGGCTGAAAATGCCGTTGTCAGGCATGGTCGAGAAAACGAACATCATCCAGATGGGAAACAGCCAGATGATGGCAAGTGGCGTCAAAGCAGCATGGAGCGCAATTTTCTGCCACAGGGCGGATTTGGACCTTGATCTCATTTCGCTTCCCTCCCGATCCAAAGATTGAACAGCGAAATGACGACGGCAAGCGCTGCAATTGTGTAAGCGATGGCCGACGCGTAGCCGAAATTCAGCGACGTAAAGCCTTGGCGATAAAGGAAGATGCCGAGCGTCTCGGTCGCACCACCGGGGCCACCCCTGTTGGTGATGAGGAATGGTTCTGTGAACAGTTGCATGGTGCCGATAACCGACAAAACGACACAGAACATGATGATGGGCTTTAGCAGCGGCAGCGTAATATGAAAAAACTGCTGGCGTCTGCTGACATTGTCCAGCCTCGCCGCCTCATAGACATCGCCGGGAATGGATTGGAGACCTGCTAGAATAATGATGGCGTTATAACCTGCCCAGCGCCACGTTACAGCAATGATGATGAGCGCCATGGCCGCCGTGGAATTGTCGAACCAAGCGACGGGCGGCAGTCCCACCGAGGTAATGAGCTTGTTGACGATGCCGAAATCGGTGCTGAACATCAAACGAAACACCGCCGCATAAGCAACTTCCCCGACAACGACGGGCGCAAAGAATGCGAAGCGAAACAGTGGACGAGCCTTCAGAAGGGGTGAGTTCAACAGCACCGCCATAACCGTGGCGAGCGCGATCATGACAGGCACCTGCACGACCAGAATGACGAGTGTGTTCTGAAGCGCGTTATAGAACGCCGGGTCACCGACAAGACGCCCCCAGTTCATGGACGGCGCAAAACGCCAAGGATTGATGCGGGTGTTCTGGAACGACAAAAGAAATGAACTGATGATCGGCCACAGCCAGAAGGTCGCGAAGATCAAAAGATACGGGGCAAGAAACGCATATGCGACCCTGGTGCGCAAAGGCATATCGACCTCACAAAGCCAGAAGGGGATGGGGGCCGGACGCCCTCGATGAGAGCGCCCGGCAACGGTCGGCTTGGGAGACTATTCTGCTATCGGAACCCCTGTTGCAGTTTCGATCTGCTTGGCGGCATCATCCAGCGCTACCTTGGCATCCGGGAATCCACCCGCAAGGTACTTAGTCTGCGTGACGCGGTATATGCCTTCCGCATCGGACTGGAATGCCGTGCCACGGCTCGGCACGATCTTCGGCAAAGTGGCCAGTATGTCCGACCAGACTGCCTGCCCGCCCCAATAGGCTTGCGGTTCTTTCACGAACGGTTCCTTGTCTGCCGTCAGCAGTGATGGAACAAGGCCGAAAGATTTCAGCATGGTGACCTGCCCCTCATTGGTCAAAAGAGCATAGTCGATGAACTTCCATGCCGCTTCCTTGTGCTGCGAAGCGGAACTTATGGCGAGGGAAGAGCCACCCAGATTGGCTGCATGGGGACCATCCGCCGTCAGGCTGGGCATGGTATATACGCCCCATTTCCCGGCGAGATCGGGAGAGCCTGAGCGAACC
This sequence comes from Agrobacterium rosae, assembly GCF_002915175.1. GTDB lineage: Bacteria > Pseudomonadota > Alphaproteobacteria > Rhizobiales > Rhizobiaceae > Agrobacterium > Agrobacterium rosae. The sequence continues at coordinate 80,005 of NZ_NXEJ01000005.1, forward strand.
GTGCCCTCAAACCAGCCGCCATACATTTGCGTTGCGACCTTTCCAGAGGTGTTGGACTGGATTTTCTCATCCCAGATCGCGGCGGTGATAATGCCTGCATCTTTCATCTGCTTTAGCTTTTCGAGCGTAGCAACGCATGCTGGCTGGTTGATGGTTATACTCTGGCCATCGGTCGAAAAGTAACCACATCCCTGCTCATTGGCGATCATGCGAAACCACTCGCTATCGCCGTTGAAATCCGCTTGCGTCATGACGGTGCCGGGGTTGGCTTCCATCACCTTCTTGCCAGCCGCAATGAAATCATCCCAGGTCTTTATAGTCGCCGGATCGACACCAGCCTTTTGGTAGAAATCACGGCGGTAGAACATGGCGACTGGACCGGAATCCCACGGCACCGCATAGGCAACGCCATCCACTTCCAGCTCAGTGCGTTTGAAATCCGGGAAAAGCGCCTGTTTTTCAGGAGTGTAGCCAAGCTTTGTCACATCCGTGAAGCAATCGGGGAACCGGTTCCAGAAAACCTCAGCCTCAAAGTTTTCAACGGTTACGATGTCCGGCAGGCCCTCCCCACCAGCTGCACAAGCCGCAAGCGACTTGTCGTAAACCTGACTGTTACCCAAGTCCTGAACGTCAACCTTGATATCAGGATATTTCTTGTTGAAGCCTTCAAGCGTCGACTTCAAAGCGGATGCTGCAACGTTCCAGCTCCAGATTGTAATGGTGGTGGATTGCGCGGCCGCAGGTGTTGCAGCCAGAAGCGCGAGCGACACCGAAGCACCGATAAATTTAAAACCCATTGAAAACCTCCCTTTTCAATTGCCGTCCTCCAACGACACGGGCAGACTAGCGACACAAGGAAATCTGTCTCGTAAAAAGGGAACATGGATTTGGCGGAAAGTAAGGTGCTTGAAAAGGCGGTGTATCACCCGGGTGCCAGCACCATCGAAGGCTCTCCGACCAAACTCCAGTTTTTTCGCACCCACCCTGCTGTCATGCCCATGCCGCACTGGCACGCGCAGGTGGAGGTAAACTACGTCATTTCCGGCCATGTACATTACCGTATGGGTGACCACGCGCTGAGATTGGAGGCGGGGCAAATGTGCCTGTTCTGGGGTGGGCAGGCCCATCAGATGGACCAGTCATCCGATGATTCATTCTATGCCGGGGCTCATCTTCCACTCGTCCATTTCTTTCGGATGCGGTTGCCAGCTTCGGTGTCGAGCATGTTGATGGGCGGCGCAACCATGCTGACATCGGTGACTGATACCTCGGACGAGGAAAATTTTTCCCGCTGGTTTCGATACGTCAACTCCGGTGATGCGCAGAAGTCAGAAAACGCCGTCGAGGAATTGCTGCTACGGGTGGAACGGATATTTCTGGAACCTTATTCGGTGGTGGCCTCTGTACCTCCTGACAGCCAAGTCAGCGACACCGAAGGCTCCCATTCACTGAGCGTCGTTCGCATGTGCGATTTCATCGCCGCAAATTTTCTGGAAGATATCGATGCGACAGATATCGCCCGCTCGGCCAGCCTGCATCCGAAATATGCCATGAACCTGTTTCGGAAGTCGACAGGCATGACACTGATAAAATATCTGACGCTGTTGCGGCTGTCGCGCGCGCAGGCAATGCTGATCGAGAACAATGACAATATTCTACATGTTGCCCTGGAGAGCGGCTTCGGTTCTGTTAGTGCTTTCAACAAGGCATTCCGTCAGGTGGCGGGAATGTCGCCCTCTGACTTTCGTCGCGACATGCGCATTAGCATCGTTTAATCTATATAAGTAGCTGAATTAAAATAATATTTCTGCACCATGCACATGCCGAAAAAGCCTTCGTCAATCCTTAACAAAATTTAACTATTGCTAGTGCCATAAAGATGGCTATTTTCCTGCTGCGTTGCAACATGAACTCTCCTTATGCGACGTTGTCGCATGAAATGCCGGTGAACCTGATGGACCCCGGTTCTATTGAATGTCCATTCCAGGGAGATTATTATGACAATATCCGTTTCTCATCCCCATTCGAGTGATCAGACACATACGCCATTTGCGCAGAAGATCGCAGCGGCCAGAACCAGCTCGGGTTATACGATCGAGCAACTGGCTATTACCTGCGGATTGACGACGCAGGAAATTGAAGCGCTTGAAAACGGCACGGACAGCAATCCGTCGCACATTCAGCGTGTGGCAGCGGCGCTGCAAATCCCGATTTCCAACATCGTCTGACCCATGCGTCCTCGATAACGAGGACTTTTTTCGCCCGTCGCCCAAGAAAACTGGTTTCTTGATAGGACGGGCGAAACAATAAACGTTTCGGCTTACCCCTTCAAAAAGCTTTCACAATCCACCACATGCAGGGCGCATCATCTCTGACCTGTGGGAACCTCATGACAGAAGCACATCACGCTGACCTGTCCAATCATCATTCATCGCAAAGCGCGTGGCCGTCCCAGCCTTATGAGATATTGAATTGGCTGGTGCTGGAGACCCATGATGAGCGTTTCATCGACAATATTTTCATCGAGCTTTGCCAACGGCTGACTGAGGCGGGCGTTTCCGTTGCCAGAGCATCGTTGAATTTCATGGTCGAGCACCCGCAATGGCGCGGTGCCAGAATTCTGTGGTTGAAGGGCAAACCCGAAGCCGAGTTCGCGACCTATGCCTATGGCACGGAAAACACAGCAGAATATCGCAATAGTCCAATCTACGAAATACATTCAGGAGCCGCCGAACTGCGCTATCGGCTTGATGTTCCGCCGCCAACTTCCCCTGAGCACGCTATCTATACGGATCTTCGTGCTGAAGGCCTGACGGAATATTGCGCTTGGCCGCTGAAGCACACTTTCGGCAAACGCCACGTCGTCACATTCTGCAGCGATCGACCCGGTGGATTTACCGAGGCGGAGATCGAGATGCTTCGAAGCCTCATTCCCGCAATATCCCTGGTTTCAGAAATTCGCCTCAAAAACCGCATAGCCCGCACCCTACTGGAAACCTATGTAGGACCACATGCGAGCCAGGCTATTTTAGATGGAGCGACACGCCGCGGCAGCGGCATGACAGTTGGTGCGGCCATTCTCATCTGCGACCTGCGCGATTTCACCCATATTTCGGACCTTTGGCCCAGAGACGATGTGATCGAACTGTTGAACGGCTACTTTGACGCCATGTCGGAGCCGATTGAAAAATTCGGCGGTGAAATACTGAAATTCATGGGCGATGGCCTGCTGGCAATTTTTCCGTTGAGCAATCCCGATGCCTGCACCAATCTTCTAGCGGCCATCGCAGAAGCGCAAATCCATCTCAAGGCTTTGAACGAGGCCAATATCGAACGCGGGCATGATCCACTCGGTTATGGAATAGGCGTCCATGTCGGCGACGTCATGTACGGCAATATCGGCTCGAAAAGCCGGCTGGACTTCACCGTCATCGGCCCCGCCGTCAACATAGCATCGCGACTGGAAACCTTGACCAAGCAGGTCTTGCGCCCCGTTCTGATGTCCGAGAAGTTCGTAAACATGGCAGGCGGGCCTGAGCATTTCGAAAGCGTCGGTGCGCATGCGCTTAGAGGCCTCGAAAATCCTATCAACGTCTACGCCTTGCGAACATAAGCTTCGGATTTTACACTTGTCGTGTTGCGCCTTAGATAGGCGATAAAAGGGTGATGTGGAAATTCGCGACAAGGACTGATTGCGTTGACTGACCAAATGGAAGCGGCGAATGCTCCCACAAAAAGAATGCTGACATGGGTCCGCAACTCGACGATTTACCGGCTCGAACGGCGGATGATGACCGAGCGGCAGCTGTTCGACGCGATCACACGCAAGGCAAAACAGAAGTTTGAGGATATCACCTCAGAACAAATCGAGGCTTTGGCCAACGCGGCCGTCAAGTTCGCTTATGATATCAAAGCGCTTGACGATGTAGCCTACGCTGAAAGCGCCACGCGGTCTGCTATTCGCAGCGGCAAATCACGACGTGCGATCGCCCAGAAGCTGAGCATAAAAGGTGTCAGCAAGGATATTACCGAGCAGGCACTTGTTGATAAGGACGATCTTTATTCCGCTGTGATCATGGCGCGAAAGCGCCGTTTTGGACCGTTTCGTCGCGACGAGCCTGATGAAAAGCGCATGCAAAAGGAAATCTCTTCCTTCGCGCGCAACGGATACAGTTTCGAGATTGCCAATAAGGTCTATAAAATGAACCTTGAGGACGCAGAAGAGATTCTGGATCAAAACCCGCTATAGATTATTGCGGCGCGGCTACCGTTTTGAGATAGGCAATCAAATCATCGATCTCGCTATCGCTCCAAAGCCCGAAAAAGCGCATGGAGGTGCCGGGCACGGTCTTCTTTGGACTGTACAGAAACGCGTGCAGTTTCTCTTCCGTCCAGATCAGACCTCCGGCACCGGCGTCTGTCATCGCTGCCGAGTATTTGTATTCGGGCACCGTACCGGCGGGTCTTCCTACGACACCCATTAGGTGGGGACCCAAGCGGGTGCGAGGGTGGTCAATGCTATGACAAGCTGAACATTTGCTGAAAGCCCGCTCGCCGCGCGCAGCATCACCTTCCGCCATTGATGGCGAAGCGGATATGATCAGGCACATAGCCGCCAAAATTCTCAACCTCATTGCCATGTACACACCTATACCTCACGCGAAAAGCAAAACGCCCTCCCCGTCATACGACGAAGAGGGCGTGTCATTACATGCGTCAGATTGACCGCAGTGACGATCAGCCGTTGATCGGGTTCAGCGTCACAGATGTACCTGTTGCAGCAAGGTTGAGGCCGACCTGACCGCCTACGCTGATTGTCTGAAGCTGAATGGAACCGGCAGTACCGCCAACCAGCACGTTTGCGCCGACGCCCAGGCCAACCGTGGCTTCAGCTGTCGCGCCCTGATAGAGGCCACCAAGCGAACCCTTGTGGTAACCGGCAGTTGGAGCGAACACTGCCCAGAGTACGCGACCCTGTGTCGTGAAGCCGAGGTCTACGCCCATCTTGCGGATCGCACCGCTGTAGTGATCGGTGCGGCGTGCGCCAACTGTGGACTGGAACGTGCATTCAAGCTCCTTGGAGGAACCGATCACGTAGCCTACGCCACCACCAACATCACATGTCAGGTAACCGATCTTGACGCCGTTGCGGTCGTCCTGATCCTGATAAACTTCGGGAGATCTCGCCAGATCTGCGGCAATTGCACTGGCAGTGCCGCCGAGGCCGAGAGTCATCGCTGCGAAAGTTACGGCAAAAGCTTTTTTCATTTTGTTTTCTCCTGTTAGATTCTTGACCCGCGGCAGCCCTTTGCCCTTTTCGGATTATGAATGGCGCTGCTTTAACGTTCGTTCTGGAAAATCGATCCATTTGAAGGTCAAATCAGCGAAGGTGAGCCTTCGAGTGAAGAACTGACTGATGGGCTAAGAGCGTATTGAGGCGCAGTTAGGGCGTGGCATCTGCATACCGAATTACCACCTCACTTCGCCTGTTTGTCTCCTGATCGAGAGTGCGTGGCGAAAACTCGTCGCCTGATCAAAGCGAGTGGTCTGGACAACACTACGCCCAGACCACTCCTTCACGTCAGGCCCGCTTGTAGTCGTCCTGCAAGCGAATGATGTCGTCTTCTCCAAAATAGGAGCCCGTCTGGATTTCGATAAGCTCCAGTGGTATCTGCCCTTCATTGGCAAGGCGGTGAGGCTTGCCTACGGGAATGTAGACCGACTCGTTTTCCGTCAACAAACGCGTTTCATCTTCAATCGTCACCGTCGCCGTGCCGCGTACAACGATCCAGTGTTCCGAGCGATGATAATGCTGCTGAAGCGATATTCTATGGCCGGGCTCTACCTTGATATGGCTGACGCGGTAGCGTGGTCCAGAGTCTGTCTGCTCGATATGACCCCAAGGGCGATAGGCTCGTTTATGGATTTCCGTTTTGCGAGAATGGTCGCTTTCCTTCAAAGCCTCGACCAAGCCTTTGACGCTCTGCACCCGATCCTTTGGCGTAACGAGAACCGCGTCTTTCGTCGCCACGACGACCAGATCCTTCGCGCCCACGACCGTCGTCAAAATGCTGTTTGAATGGATCAGGCATCCCTCGGAATCGATGAATATTCCCTGCCCTTCGACGGCGTTGCCGTTCTCCTGCTTGTCCGCAATCTCCCAGATTGCATCCCAGCTACCGATATCGGACCAGCGAAAGTGCCCACGCACGACAGCCATGCGCTTCGTGTTTTCGATGACAGCATAATCGATCGAGTTCTTCGGCGATGCCTCGAAGCTTTCTTTGTGCAGACGAACAAATCCCAAGTCGGTCTCATGCTCGTCGACTGAACGGGTCACGGCTTCGAGTATTTCCGGCACGTGCGCTTTAAGCTCGGCAATCATGACATCGGAGCGAAAAAGGAAGTTGCCGGAATTCCAGAGATAGCCCTTCTCGACATAGGATACGGCGGTCTCTTCGTCGGGTTTTTCCACGAAGGCTTCCACGACACAAAGGTCTTCATTACCATCAATCGGCTGGCCGGGGTTGATATATCCGTAGGACGTGCGGGGTTCCGTGGGCGTCAAGCCGAACACGACGATATTGCCCTGCTCTGCCGCGCTTGCGCCCAGTTTAACGGCCTCGGAGAACTTGTCGTTGTCGAGTACGACGTGGTCGGCGGCCAACGCAAGAACCAGCGAGCCCGGTTCACGCCGCTCCGCAAGCACTGCGGCAGCGGCCATGGCGGCGGCGCTGTCACGGCGTGCAGGTTCCAGAACGACGGTCGCGGACACGTCGACTTCTTCTGCCTGTCTGCGGGCGAAGAAGCGAAAATCCTCGTTGGTTATGACCAGCGGTTCGCCGTAAAGTGTTTCATCGCTGACACGCTGCAAAGTCTGCTGATAGGTGGAAAGGCTTCCCACCAGCGGCTGAAACTGCTTCGGCAATTGATCGCGTGAGACAGGCCACAATCTTGATCCCGCCCCGCCTGCCAAAAGTACAGGGATAATCTTTCTTGTCTGTGCGTTCACGTATTCACCTTTCAAATTCCAACTCATCACGCTTTAAAGGCCGCCAGCAAACCATGTGCGAGCATGAATGCCAAGGTCAACACAACCAATTGCTGCATCGAATCCATCGATTGTGTGTCCGCGAGCCCGTTGACCAACGGTGATACAGGCCGAGGGTTCCGAAATTTGAGCTCGGTTAATCGATTGAAGTGTTCGCGACCCCTATGTATCCTTGGATTTATTGCACCGAACGGCACTCAACGCTTGGCAGCCTTCCAGAAAATACAATAACTACCACCACGAATTTATAACAAACGAGAAGGGGTGGGCCATGCCAGAAAAAGTGAAATCCGCAACCGGCAAGACATCGGTTACAGATCAGGAAGCATTGGACTTCCACTCCCAGGGACGACCCGGCAAACTCGAGATCACACCAACCAAGCCCATGGCGACCCAGCGCGACCTGTCGCTGGCCTATTCTCCGGGCGTCGCCGTTCCCGTCAAGGCAATCGCCGAAAACCCGGATACGGCCTATGACTACACCACCCGTGGCAACATGGTCGCGGTCATCTCCAATGGCACCGCCATTTTGGGTCTCGGCAATCTCGGCGCGCTCGCGTCCAAGCCTGTCATGGAAGGCAAGTCGGTTCTCTTCAAGCGCTTTGCCGACGTGGATTCCATCGATCTGGAAGTCGATACGGAAGATGCGGACGAATTCATCAACTGCGTGCGTTATCTCGGCCCGTCCTTCGGTGGCATCAATCTGGAAGACATCAAGGCACCGGAATGTTTCATCATCGAAAGCCGCCTGCGCGAACTCATGGATATCCCGGTTTTCCATGATGACCAGCATGGCACCGCCATCATCGCGGCGGCTGGCCTTATCAACGCCATCGCGCTGACGGGTCGTGACTTCAAAACGACGAAACTGGTTTGCAATGGTGCCGGCGCTGCCGCCATCGCCTGCATGGACCTCATCAAGGCCATGGGCTTCAACCCTGCCAACATCACGCTGTGCGACACAAAAGGCATCATCTATCAGGGTCGCACCGAGGGCATGAACCAGTGGAAATCGGCTCACGCGGTGAAGACCGACAACCGCACGCTGGTCGAGGCGATGAAGGGCGCGGATGTCGTCTTCGGTCTTTCCCAGAAGGGCGCGTTCAGCGAAGAGATGATCCGTTCCATGGCACCGAAGCCGATTATTTTCGCCATGGCAAATCCTGATCCGGAAATTACGCCAGAAGAGGTGGCGCGCATTCGCGACGACGCCATCATGGCGACCGGACGCTCCGACTACCCAAATCAGGTCAACAACGTTCTCGGCTTCCCTTATATCTTCCGCGGTGCACTGGATGTTCGCGCCAGCCAGATCAACGATGCGATGAAAATTGCCGCCGCCAAGGCTCTGGCTGATCTCGCACGCGAAGATGTTCCTGACGATGTCGCCGCTGCCTATCAGGGCGTACGTCCTCGCTTCGGGCCGCAATACATCATTCCAGTCCCCTTCGATCCGCGCTTGATTGCGGCCATCCCGGTCGCTGTCGCAAAGGCCGCCATGGAAACGGGTGTTGCGCGCCGCGAACTGCCCGATCTGGAAGCATATGCGCACGAGCTTTCCGCCCGTCGCGACCCGATGGCATCAACGACGCAGCGTCTTTACGAGCGTGTTCGCCGTTCGCCCAAGCGTGTTGTTTTCGCAGAGGCCGAAGAAGAGCAGGTCATGCGCGCCGCCATTTCCTACACGGCACAGGGTCTGGGCACTGCAATCCTGCTTGGTCGTGATGACATCATCCGGGCCAATGCGGAACGCGCTGGCATCGACCTGGACCGCCCCAACATCAAGATCACCAATGCTCGCCTGTCGGAGCGTGTAGAGATCTACATCGACTATCTCTATGCGCGCCTGCAACGCCAGGGCTTCCTGCTGCGCGACGTGCAGCGCCTTGTTCATAACGACCGCAACCATTTTGCCGCCTGCATGGTGGCGATGGGCGATGCCGACGCGATGGTTACGGGTACGACCCGAAACTATTCCACCGCGCTGGAAGATGTGCGCCGCTGCATCAACACCAAGCCGGGCCATCGCGTTATCGGCGTGTCGCTTGTCGTCTCCCGTAACCGCACGGTTTTTGTTGCCGATACCGCCGTTCATGACATGCCTTCAGCCGAAGATCTGGCCGATATTGCGGTTGAGGCAGCCGGTTTGGCTCGTCGCTTCGGCTACGAGCCGCGCGTTGCCATGCTGGCCTATTCTACCTTCGGACATCCGCTGGGTGAGCGGTCGGAAAAGGTTCGCGAAGCCGTTCGCATTCTCGACAAGCGCAATGTGAACTTTGAGGTGGATGGTGAAATGGCGGCAGACGTCGCTCTCAATCACCAGAAGATGCAGAGCCAGTATCCGTTTACCCGTCTCTCGGGTGCGGCCAATGTGCTGGTCATGCCTGCCATCCATTCGGCGTCCATCTCGACGAAGATGCTGCAGGAACTGGGCGGCGCAACAGTTATCGGTCCGCTTCTCGTCGGTTTGGATAAATCCGTGCAGATCACGTCCATGGGCGCAAAAGACAGTGATATCGTCAACATGGCCGCAATCGCCGCGTATAATTCTGGACAGTGACGACCTGACGCCCCGTGATGGGGCGTCATCCTGCGGTACCCGATAGACACGCCACGAAGATAGTTGTGAATGCCCGACCCCACTCCATGGTTCGGCCACATAGTTCCGTTTTGTCACCGCGATAAGGTGGGTAGTAATCGATTCTGCCGCTTGGCAGCGGGACGGATGGAGCATGGATATATCGCGACAGCAGGCAGGGTCATCGCTGCACGGAAAGACTATGGGAACGTTCAAAAGGTTGTCGCTGCGTCTGGCCGACAGTCCGAACGCAGTGATCGTGCTGTTCGGTGCCTACTTTCTTTTGCAGATCGTCCTGCGCGAACTTGCACCACCCGCTTTGCGCATCGACGAGGCGCAGCAGGTGCTGTTCGCTCAATGGCTGGCGCTCGGTTATGATGCCCAACCGCCCCTTTACAACTGGTATCAGCAGGCAGTTTTTGCCGTTTTCGGCACCTCGATGTTGGCCATCGCTTTCGCCAAGAACCTGATACTCTTTCTGACATTCGCGGTCTTCATAAAGACAGCTGAACTTGTGCTGGAAAACAAACGCTTTGTCGTTGTGGCCACGATGGCGCTTTTCGTCATTCCACAGGTATTCTGGCAGGCGCAGCGCGATCTAACCCATACCGCGATGCTGATGCTGACCTTTGCTGCATTGCTCTATTGCAGCATCAGGCTGATCCAGCGTCCAACTTTGACTGGCTACCTTCTGGTCGGCGTCGTCACAGGCTTGGGAATGTTATCCAAGTACAATTTCGCCCTTGCTCTGCCGGCATTGCTGCTGGCTGTGTGGCTGCACCCGCAGGGCCGCGAAAGGATACTGGATCGACGCTTCCTGCTGACGATCCTTGTCAGCTTCATCATTTTCCTGCCTCACCTGTTCTGGCTGATCGACAATCTCCGTTTTGCGTCCGAAGTGACGTTGCAACGAATGGCCGAAGACGCACCCGACACCCGTTTGCTGCAAGTGGCGCGGGGGCTGGGTCGCTTCGTCACCGGCTCCCTCATCATCTTCGCAGTACCTGCCCTCCTGCTCTGGCTGGCGGCCCACCGTGAAGAGAAACGGCCGCAAACGCCGCAGAGCGTCTGGTTCCGCTTTTTCCTCCACTATTTCATCGCGATCACGGTGCTGATGGCACTCGTTATCGTCATGGCGACGATGACGGAGTTGCGGGACAGATGGCTGCTGCCGCTGCTCCTTCCAGCTCCCATCCTTGCCGCTCTTTACCTCGAACGGTACCTTGCCGACACGGCACGCTTCGTCGCGCGTTTTTTGCCAATTCCCCTCATCACGATGGTGCTGGTGCCGGTCGCCCTGCTCGTCTCGCATCCGCTCATGGCGGCCCTTGGCCGGACATCGAATTCGAATGACAACTGGCAGGCTTATTACCGCCATGTCGTTGAGGTCGAGAAACTTTCACCCTCCGTTATCATCACACCAAATTGGCCGACCGGCGGAAACCTTCGGTTCCTGTTTCAAGACGTCCCTGTCGCCACCAATATCTACGATGATTACGACCCACCTTTTACCGTGTCCGATGAGCATCCGGCCCTCATGGTCTGGACCGGCGATGACAACGAGGTCCCCTTGTTGACGGAATGGCTGGAGGGACAGATGAAAGTGAATCTGAAGACCGTGCAGCGATCCACGCTGGATATTCCGATGTATTATCCGGTGAAGGGGAAAGTGCTTCGCATCAGTTACGCCATCGTCAGACCAGCCGACATAGAGCAGTAAATCAAGCTGGACCTAAGCAGTCAATCTTGTCGACAGTTTGTATTTAAACATGCTATCGGTGCGCATCAAACCTTGGGATATTTTCGATGAACCCTTCAGAAAAATGCGAAGTGCTGGTTATCGGTACCGGCATTATCGGCGTGATGACGGCCTTGTATCTTCAAAATGCTGGCAAGACGGTTACGCTTCTGGAGCGTGGTGAGATTGCGCGCGGAGCAAGTTCTGGCAATGCCGGCATTCTTGCCTTCCCTGAAATCATTCCCATCCCCGCCCCCGGCATCATGAAGAAGGCGCCGAAGTGGTTGATCGACCCTGTAGGTCCGCTGAGTGTGCCACCGTCATACGCCTTGAAGATCGCCCCCTGGCTATGGCGTTTCTGGCAGGCGAGTTCGCCTCGCAAGTTCCAGCATGGTCTCGAAGTCCAGAAAAACATGATGTGGCTTGCCGCCAGCGAAATCCAGCACGTCGCTGCCATGCCCGAGCTGGCGCATTACATTACCAACACCGGAACGCTTGATCTTTACGATACGCGGGAAAGCTTTGACGCTGCCCGCCGGGACTGGGACGAGAAGGAACGCGCCGGTTTCACCTTCTCCCGCGTCGGTCGCGACGAGATAGAACGCTTGCAGCCGGGTCTTGCGCCGCGTTTCCAACATGCAATGTTCACACCCGGTGGCCTGCAGGTCGGTGATCCCTACGAGTTCACGCGGGCGATTGCCGATCTCGTCATCGCGCGCGGTGCGAGCTTGCGCAAAGGTGAGGCGGTACGCGTAGAGACGGTTGGCGAAAGCACAATCGTTTCCTTGAAAACTGGCGAGAAAATCACCGCCGATAAGGTCGTGATTGCCTGTGGTGCTTGGTCCAAGACGCTGGCGGCATCACTGGGCGACGCGACGCCTCTGGAAACCGAGCGCGGTTACAATACGACGCTGCAGGTCGGTTCCTTCGACCTGACGCGACAGCTCTATTTCAACGATCACGCTTTCGTCGTGACGCCATTGTCCTCCGGCATTCGCGTTGGCGGTGCGGTGGAACTGGCAGGCCTTGATCTGCCGCCAAATTTCCGGCGCTCCGAGGTCATGCTGAAAAAGGCGGCTCAATTCCTGCCAGGCCTGAAAACCGAAGGTGGCACGCAGTGGATGGGCTTTCGTCCGTCCATGCCGGATTGCCTGCCGGTGATCGGTCCATCGCGGGCGAGTCAGTCCGTGATCTACGCTTTCGGCCACGGGCATCTGGGACTGACGCAATCGGCCGCAACCGCAAGGCTCGTCACTGAATTGGTGAGCGGCGCAGAGACGGCAATTTCGGTCGATCCCTTCAGGGCCAACCGCTTTTCCTGATGCCAAACAAAAAAAGGCCCGCTCTCTCAAGCGGGCCTTCATCACGATTTTGCGTATCAGAACGGTGAATCAGGGAAGTAGAAACCTTCCGCATTGTCCTTGGTCACCAGTGTCGCATCCAGAATGTAGGTACCGCGCACAGGAACCTGATCGTAGAAGTTCGCCGCTGTCAGTTGCATGGCGGTTGCGACCATCGCTGGCGGATAAAGCACATCGACCGGGATCATCTTGTCGCCGTCCATGACCTTCTTGATCATGTCCTTGGAGCCGGCACCACCGATTACGTATTTGATATCGGTGCGCTTCGCCTGCTCGATGGCCTGAAGAACGCCAACGGCCATGTCATCGTCCTGGCACCAGACAACATCGATCTTCGGATATTTGGTCAGATAATCCTGCATCACCTTGAAGGCATCATCGCGGTTCCAGTTGCCGAACTGGCGGTCGAGAACCTTCACCTTGGAACCGGCAATGCCCTTATCGAAACCATCCTGACGCTGCTGATCGATAGGGATCGGCAGGCCGCGAATGACGACGACCTGCGCTTCCGGCGTCGTGTCGGCGATGTACTTGCCAGCGACTTCACCCAGCGCCGGGTTGTTACCGGCAACGTAGAGATCGCGAACGCTGTCGTCATTGACGCTAGGCGCACGGTCGACAAGAGCGACGAATTTACCGTTGCCCTTCACTTCCTTGATGGCATTGACCAGAGGGTCCGGGTCGGATGGAAGAATGACCAAGGCGTCGATGCCCTGTGTTTCCAGATCCTGCACCGCATTGGCCTGGGTTGCCGCATCCGGCGATGTCTTGACGATAACGTTGAGGCCGGGGTGTTCTTTCATCAGCAGCTTTGCCACGCGCTCGGCGTGATAGACGACGCCGGAAGTCCAGCCATGATCTGCCGCTGGAATTGAGACGCCGATCGTTACCTTCTTGTCTTGTGCTTGCGCTCCAACCGCTATCGCCAAAAGCGCGACAGTCACTCCCAATAGTCTTTTCCGCATGTGTTTTCCTCCCACACAAATAAAGGTCTCGATGTCCTTGCCCGGGCGACCCCTTAACCCGGTAACTTTATGAACGGCGCATCAGCGACCGCTGAACCAGCATGGCAATGATGATGATCGCGCCCTGGATCGCGCCGATCAGATATTCACTGATGAAGTTCGACAGCAGCATGATGTTGCCGACGAGTTCCAGAATAAACGCGCCGCAGATAGTTCCCCACACACGCCCTGCCCCGCCTTTCAGCGCTGTGCCACCCACCACAACGGCTGTGATAGCCTGCAATTCCCACATCATGCCGGTCGTGGCGGATGTAGAGCCGAGACGTGGCACGTACAGCAACACAGCTATGGCAACGCATAGACCCTGAATAACGAAGGCGATGGTGCGAACGCGGTTGACGGCGACGCCCGAATATTTGGCAACGTCGCGGTTGGAGCCGACGGCGGTGACATGGCGTCCATAACGGGTGCGGTATAAAATAAACGCCGCCACACATGTCACACCCAGAATGACAAGGATCGGTATCGGCATGCCCAGGAACGACCCGAAATAGACGGGGCGATACAGGGTCTGCAATTGCGGCTCCCGAACCGTAATCGCACCGCCTTGAGACAGCCATGTCGTCAGTCCGCGGTACACACCCATCGTACCGAGCGTGGCGATGAACGGTTCGATCTTGCCAACGGTGGTGATCAAGCCATTTGCTAGCCCACAGAGAGAACCCGCAACCAACGTGAAGACCACCGCAAGAACCAGCATGAGCAACGGATCGGCCACCATACCGGAATTCATCAGCAGGATCATCAGGCTTGCAACAAACGCAACCATCGAGCCTACGGACAGATCGAGATCGCCTGCCGAAATGACGAAGGTCGCGCCGACAGCGATGATAGCGATAAACGCGCTTCGCGTGGCAACGTTTGCCAGATTATTGATGCTGATGAAGTTGGGATTGACCATAGCCCCGACGATCAGCAGCAGAAACAGGGCGACAAATGGCGCAACGGCACGCAGATCGATATCGCGCAGCGACCTTCCGGCCTTCTTTTCTTTGCTGTCTTCACTCACACTCATACCCAAAACAGACCTCCCGCCCTGTCATACCGGTCGTTTGACCGACGCTACGCTGCCGTTTTTGTTTTTAGTCCAGCCGCATAACGCATGATTTCCCGCTCATTGATTTCGTCGCCTTCCAGCATGCCGACGAGGCGCCCTTCGCGCATCACCGCCACACGGGTGCACAGCCCGATGACTTCTTGCATTTCGGATGAGACGACGATGACCGAATGCCCATCGCGCGCCAATGCCGAAATAAAATGATAAATCTGCTGTTTCGTCCCCACATCGATGCCACGCGTCGGCTCATCGATGATGATGATTTTTGGTTCGGTTTCCATGACCTTGGCAAGCAGCAGCTTCTGTTGATTGCCACCCGACATACGCCCGACGACCACACTGCCATCACGCACGCGAATGTCGAACCGGCGACGTGCTCGTTCCAGCGACCTCGCTTCACTCGATGCACTGAGATAGCCAAACTTGCCATGTCGCTCCAGCGACTGCAGCGTGAGGTTCAACCCCATGCCCGCACTCAAAAGCAAGCCTTTGGATTTACGGTCCTTGGTCATATAGGCAAGACCGGCATCTATCGATGCATGCAGATCGTGGGGCGGCAACACTGTCCCATTGACCTCGACCTCGCCAGACGAACGGCCGCGCAGACCGACGATCGCTTCGGCAAGTTCGGTGCGACCGGAGCCGATCAGACCGGAAAAGCCGATGATTTCGCCTCTGCGAAGCTCAAAACTCGCATCCTGCACATAGCGGGTCGAGAGGTTGCTGACCTTTAAAACAGTTGCTTCGTCCACATCGGGTTCGCGCTTGGCGGGGTAAAGGCTGGAAAGCTCTCGCCCCACCATAAGCTGGGCGATAGCCTCGCCATCAAGCAGAGAGGTTGGTGCGGTCTTGACCCAGTGACCATCACGCAAAACGGTGACGCGGTCGGTCAACTCCATGACCTCATCCAGCTTGTGCGACACGAAGACGAAGCTGGTGCCCTTATCGCGCAATTTGCGCACTTGCTGGAAAAGATAATTCGTTTCCTCACGAGATAGAACCGCGGTTGGCTCGTCCATGAAAACGATGCGCGCATCCCGGCTGATGGCCTTGGCAATCTCGACCATCTGCTTTTCAGCAATGGATAACGTCCCGATCAGGGCATTTTCATCGACATGACAGCCGAGAACATCGAGAACGCGCCGCGTCTCGGACCGCATCGCTTTGCGGTCCAGCATACCAAAACGGGTGATCTCCCGGCCTAGATACAGGCTTTCGGTCACGGTCAGATGTTCTGCGAGATTGAATTCTTGATGGATGATGACAATGCCGAGCGCTTCAGCGGCACCGTTCGGTGGAAGCGTCACCGGCTTGCCATCCAGAAGGATTTCGCCCGAGCTCGGCTGTTCGAAACCTGAGAGAACTTTGACGAGCGTCGATTTACCGGCACCGTTCTCGCCCATCAAAGCATGAATCTCGCCAGCTTTCAGGTCGAAATTAATGCTAAACAGCACTTGGACGCCGTTGAATGATTTAGAAACCCGACGCGCCGACAGCACTGTGGCGCTGTCGTCAGCAATGTCCGTATCCATGATTTCCTCCAGACGTCTCCCTACGCCTGCTGTTGATGTAAACCTTTACACGATTTATGTAAAGGTTTACATTCGGCTGAATTAACAGATTTGCGTGATCGTATTTGACGCGTCAGCAGGTCTGTGTAGTGTCCGGACGCGCACATATCCGAGGCCTTCCTTGTCCATTCCTTCAGCTGCCACAATAGAAGACGTTGCCCGAATTGCCGAGGTTTCGATCGCGACCGTCTCGCGAGCAATCCACAATCCCGAAAAGGTGGCGAATTCAACACGTCTGAAGGTTAATCAGGCCATTGCCGTTACCGGTTATACAACCAATGCCATGGCGCGCAGCCTTCGGCTTGGTCGCTCCAACATGATTCTCGTCGTCGCACCTGATATTGGCGATCCCAATTTTTCCAATATTCTCGTTGGCCTCGAAAACGAGGCGCGCTCACATGGCTATGGCATATTGATCGGCCATACACAGAATGACGCGCAGCGCGGGTTGGAATATCTGAAATTCCTCAATTCCAACCAGGCCGCCGGGCTGATCCTTTTCACCGGAATTTTGCCCTTCGGGCATCAGGCCATGACGGCGCGGTTACCGCCAAGTGTTGGCGTTTTTGAGCCGATTTATAACGGTGGCATTCCCTATGTGGGAGTGGACGACACCGCGGGTGCGCGCAAAATCGTCGATATGTTGATTGCCGAAGGGCATCAACGCATCGCCTTCATCGGCGATTCCCGTGTTCGTCTCGCTTACAACAGACGTAGAAAAGGCTATGACGAAGGCATGCTCGCCGCTGGCCTCACACCTGCGCCTGCCATGATCATCGAAGGTGATGGAACGCTGGAAAGCGGTCGGTTGGCCATCGAACAGCTGTTCATGCGTGATACGCTGCCAACGGCATTCATGTGCGTGAACGACCAGACGGCAATCGGTGTCATGATCGGGCTGACGGCACGCGGCTATGACATCCCCAGGGATTTCTCAGTAACCGGGTTTGACGATATTCCGCAGGCGGTGTTCATGTCCCCTGCTTTGACGACCATTCGCCAACCGAGAACATCCATCGGCAAACACGCGATGGCACTGCTTCTTGATCTTCTCGGAGGCCAGCAACCGGACCACCCCGAGATCTTGCTGACACCGGATCTTATCGTCCGCAATTCCGTTGGCGCGCCGAACAAAAGGTTCACCCACAAATAACGGATGGTGGATGGCGGGTCATCTCGACCCTGACACCAGCCTTTATATTAGTACGCGTCACGCCGCGCGGGTTCGTCCTGTTGGCAGGCAGCCCATAGCTCAGCCTGAACGGCACCTTGAAACGCCATGACTTCGTGCCGCATAGAAGAATCATCATAGCCAAGATTGGTGAGATGCTTGGCGAGCGCCCTGCACTCGTCGCGCCAGAAGCGGTTCGCTTCTTCGCCGTGAAGCTCCTCAAGCATCTGAACACACCGCTTTATGTCTGCGACACGGTTTTTAGCGGGAAACGCAATTACTTCTGAACGCTCTGTCACACGCACACCTTACTGCTTCGGGAATCAACCACCTATCTTTAGCGGGCGCATGGTTAACGAAGTCTACAGAAGCGGCAGAAAGCCGTTGGTTGTGCAGGAATCACCGTCAAATCCTTCGCCTTTACGTTGAACTGAAGCTTGGCGAAGAAGCGAGAGAGAACATCTCCTTAACCTTACGATAAGGTCACAGGAGAGAAATGCGGGCGGATGGATCAAATAACGAAAATTTGGGCAAATTTTACCATTAAAAATTACCGAAATTTCACGCTGACCGGTCTAAGGAAAGTATAACTGTGTTGAACCGGTATTCGTTTCGTAATATAAACCCAACAAAAGAAAGCCATAAAGATGCATTTCTCTACAGAGGGACAATGCTTAGCGGAGGAGAAAGATATGTACGCCCCGCGTGTTTTCATCAGCATGATGTGTGCCTTGCTGGTGTTCGCCATCGCGACATATTTTATCTATGGCTCTTTCTATACAAGCTTTATTCAAACGCTGATCTGTCTTGTCATTATACAAGTTGGATATTTTATAGGCGTGCTTGTTCTTGTTGCAAAAGAAAAACGTCAGATGCGCGCTACGCTTAGCTTCCAGAAAGACGTTGCTCCGACACCGGAGAAGTCGGTGACGGAAACCATTTCTGTTGTGTCGCCGCACAGCCCTAAGCTCAGCGACTTCTAGTTTGCACTGCAATCGGGCTTCACCCGGATTTCTCGCAGGTGCGAAATAATCCTGTCACGTCCTTATCCCTGACATTTTCTGCGTCGAAACAATAGCGACGCAACAAGCAGGGATTTGTCATGACTGGAGATTCGCAATCCATTTGCGTGATTATTGCCGCAAAAAACGCTTCTGATACGATCGCGACAGCTATCAAATCAGCGCTTGCTGAGCCTGAAGTTGCAGAAGTGGTCGTCATTGACGATGGATCAACGGACGCGACAGCGACCATAGCGCAATCCTGCGACGATGAAACCGGGCGTCTGAAAGTGGAGCGGTTCGACGTCAATCGCGGCCCATCAGCCGCGCGCAATCACGCTATTGCCATCTCGTCTGCCCCGCTCGTCAGTATTCTCGATGCCGACGATTTCTTTTTCGCAGGCCGCTTTGCCGCCATGCTGGAAGATGACGACTGGGATTTGGTAGCCGATAATATCGCGTTCATTCAGCAATCCGTAGCTGGCGCATCATCGATGGTGCCAGACCGGTTTGCACCGGAGACGCATTTCCTCAAACTGGCCGAATTCGTGGAAGGCAATATTTCCAAACGCGGTGTCGAGCGTGGTGAAACAGGCTTTCTGAAACCCGTCATCCGCCGGTCGTTTCTGCAGGCGCATGGCTTGCGCTATGACGAAGCATTGAGATTGGGCGAAGACTACGAGCTTTATGTGAGGGCACTGGCCTGCGGCGCGCGCTACAAGGTCATCCGCAATTGCGGTTATGGTGCCATCGTGAGAGGCGACTCGCTCAGCGGTCGTCACCGGACGGAAGATTTGCGCCAACTCTACGAAGCCGACCGTAAAATTTTAGCGGATTACTCTCTGAAACCACATGAGAAGGCCGTTCTCCAAGAGCATGAGCGCCACATTCGCGAGAAATTCGAGCTCCGCGATTTTCTAGATGCTAAGGCAAAGGGCGGTCTTGGTGGGGCTTTATCGCATACCTTGAACCGCGTGGCGGCTACTCCGGCCATTGCGCAGGGTCTATGGCGCGATAAGACGGCGCGTTTTCGCAAAAAGCCGCAACAGGTCGCAGATATTCGCTATCTGCTGAGAGCAACGCCGCTCAACTCTTGAGCCGAGCGGCGTTTGTTTGTCGTTAGAAATAGTCTTTCTTGATCGTTTCCAGCACAGCCTGGAAACGCTCTTTGCGCTCTTCCAAACGACCATTGGGGCTCAGACGCGGCTCGGCACGGCTAGCCTGCCATAGAGCCAATGTCGATGGTGCCGCCAGCACCTGCTTTGCCAGTTTTTTCAAGGAGAGTTGTTCCTGCTGCGGTCGAACCAGCAACTCACCGTCATGATGAGATGTCGTGTGTTCGACAATTTCCGCTGGCGGTGGTGGTGGAAAGCTCATGCCCCAGAATTTGGAGCCCTTCTTGGCCGCTTCCGCACGGGTCGAAACCGGAATGTAACGCGGCTCGTACTTCACGCCGACGCTACCCGCCCAATCGCTCCACTTGAAGCTGTTGATGGAAGTAGACGTGCTGACTGCCACCCATGGCACCCGGAAGGCATCGGCAAGAATGGCACCATGCATCGATTCAGCGACGATAAACTCCGATTGCGCGATGTGCTTTATAACCGACTTCGCTTCACCGCGTGGATCGAGATAGGTTAGCCCAGCTGGCTCGCAGACGGTCTCCCACATGCCGAATTCAGCCGATTCCCAATGCGGAACGAAAGTCTTCTTATGCAGCTTCGGCAGATTTTTGAAGTCCGGCATGTCGGTGACCATGACGGCAGGGTCGATTATGCCCATCTCTGCAGGCAGGCCGAGCTTGCCAGCCGTCATCTCACCACGCACGCAGCGGATGTCCCAAAGCTCCTTGTTGGAAATATCCGGGACTGCTCCATAGCCATAGCCGCTGCCGATGATCAGCTTGCGCTGGGTGGGCGGAAAAAGAACATCGTTGAGAACGGTGCCGACACCGACCAGCAGGACATCAGGGTGAACGTCGCGCAGGCCCGGCAACAGAAAATCCCAAAGCCAAAGATTGAGGTCGTCGCCGAAATTACCGTGATGCGATTCCCAGTGATATGGTTTCATGGACTACTCCTGAATAAAAAGACTGTTGGTCGCGGGCTCATTTCGGGCGGGCAAATTTGCCGGTTCCCAATTCGAGCGCTGCACGCAAAATAGCCGGGTCACGCATCATCCATTTGAACAACAGGCCAAGTTCCGGCGCTTTGCGTTGTTTCAACTTGCCGGCTTGGCTCCATAGTGCCTGCTTGCGCGCCGTGTTTTTGTAGGATGCAATGGATGCTACGTCGGCGGGACGCTTGGCAAAGCGGCCCTGCAACGTATCCAGCGCCACCCAGGTATTGAACTGCTGGCGCAGAAACTCTGGCGACGTATTGTCGATGCTGTGGAAGATATTAACGCCCATGCCGCGCATGGCACCGGCATCGTCACACAAAAGACTGCGCTTGGATGCCATGATGCAATCGCAAAAGAACAGAACGTCTTCTGCGGCCAACCGCAATATCGGGTCGAAACGGACTTTTTCAAACAACGGCCTGCCGATGACCATGCAAGACAGATGCAGGAAACTCCAGTTGCGCAGCATGACACTGGCCAGATCCGGCAGCTCGATAACCTTTGGTGATTCGGAGAGGCGAGTAGCACCCTCGTCATTCTCCAGTTCGGAAATTGCGAAGTGATAATAGAACTCGTCACTCGCCTGCATGGAGGCCCAATAGCACTCACCGCCAAACGTTTCGAGGCTGTAGGCCGCGTTCTTCAGGTGGTCTGGAATCCAGATATCGTCCGAATCGAGAAAGGCGACATAGGAGGTTTCCGCCGGGACATTATCGAGCCCCGTATTGCGCGCACCGCCCGGCCCGCCATTCTTCTGCTTGACGATTTTAATCCGGTTTTTCTGGTCTTCGCTCAGTTCGGCGATTTCATTTTCAATAGGATAGGGCGATTCGTCGTCCACGATGACGAGATCGAAATCCTGAACGGTCTGCGCAAAAACCGATGTCAATGCACGGCCTAAAACGCCATGCTGTTTTTGATAATAAGGAATAACGACTGTAAATTTCGCCATTGTTTCGCCCCTTGTGTTGATCAAGAAGTGTCGGGCCCGATAAAGAGCGGCCCCGATGAGTGGCAAATCTCCCGCCAGCCCCCACTGGCCTCCAGAATTATAGGATGCACGTATGCCCCCTGCTCCGAGCGTCAAGACGATTACCACGAATGTCGGTTGGAGCGTATTGTCAAAAACAGGCACATTCGGGCTTAAGTTTGTCACGGTGCCAATTCTCGCCCGATTGCTGACACCTGAAGAATTCGGCGTCGTCGCCGTCGGGCTCACCGTCGTGCAGTTCCTGACGATGATTGCGGGCGCTGGCCTCACCTCTGCGCTGATCGTGGAAAAGGAAGAGGACATGGACACGATCCATACCGTCTTCTGGGCGAACCTTGCCATTTCCTGCACCATGGCGGCCATTCTCTATTTTGGCGCGGAATTTTTCGGAGAACTGCTGGGTGCCGTCGAAAGCGCCTACCTGCTGCGGATCATGGCCTTTCTCATTCCCCTCCAATTGGCGGGAGATGTCGCCTACTCGCTGTTGGCACGACGGATGAATTTCAGCAAGGACGCCATCTGGAGTATGACTTCGGAAAGCGCTGCCGCCATTGTGGCCGTCATACTTGCCTTTGCCGGTTACGGCGTCTGGGCTCTCATCATTCAGCTTTTTGCCGCAGCGCTGATCAGGCTGGTCGGTCTTTACGCGGTCTCGCATTACCGGCCACGGTTCGTGATGAAGCCCAGGCGGCTTGTCCCCCTGCTCGGCTTCAGCTCCGGCCTGATGGGATCGGAAATCGCAAATTTCGTGACGTTCCAGTCGCCGATGGTCGTCATCGCTCGGCATTTAGGCCTTGCGGACGCGGGTGCCTATTCCGCTTCTAACCGTTTCGCCAGCATTCCCAACCAGGTTGTTCTATCTGCCGTCATGGGCGTTCTTTTCCCCGCTTTTAGCCGCATGATGGATGACAAGCAGCGCCGACGAGATGCCCTGATGTTCTCGACACAGGTGCTGACAGTGCTGCTGGCCCCGATGATGTTTGGTCTGTGGGCCATTGCAGAACCGGCGATGCTGGTGATCTTCGGTCCGAATTGGGCCTATGCATGGCCGGTTCTTGGTCTTCTCGCTCTATCCAAGGCAATCCTGACGCCGTGTAGTACTTTCATCCCCTACCTGAAAGGCGCGGGCTACGGCCGTGTCCTGTTCTGGTCGGCAACCATTCGCGCCGTCGTCACCACGCTTGCTGTGTGGATTGCCGCAACCTACGGCACCTTGATCGACGCTATGGTATGGCTCTGCATCGTCAACGGCGTGACGCTGTTTGCTTATTCCTGGGCGGTGTTCAAGGCCAGCGAAATGCCACTGCTGAAAGGTCTCTATATTAGCAGCCGCCCGATGATCGCGTCTTTCGTCATGGCGCTTGCCGTGCGTTACATATTGCACGTGTTCGAGGCCAGCTTGCCTCATGCCTATATGCAGGTTTTGGTCGGCGCTATCGCCGGTGGCGCAATCTACGGCGTGCTGATCTTGCTGACGGAGCGGGAGTTGCTGAGAAAGATTTTCGGCATGGTAAAGAACCGCAAGGCCAAACCTGCCGTAGCGTGAGGCGCAAACCTTTTTCGCCACAATCCGCCCATTTTAGAAATCGCTCTTCACGATCCCGTTACGTGAGGTCTATTTTATTTTGTGCGTCGCAACATAATCCGGGCTTAGTTTGCAACGAGAAGCCGTCCGCGATTTCTCGTGTTTTCGGTTTGTTAGTTTATACAAAACAGACAGTTAACTGAATCCCGTTTTGGGGATCATGCACCTATCCAGAGATTCACCCCTTACAATTCGATATACGTTTTTCCCGCGTTGCCACATTTTACCCCAAAGTAAAAACCAGACTCTATGGGTGGGCTTATGTTCGCTCTTAGTTGTAACGCGGTGAGGGGAGACACCGCCCAATAAAGGGGAACTGATGTGACTTTTGATCAGAACCTATCTTCCCGCATCAATTTGATGCGTATCGTTTTAATTTCCGGCATTGTCTTCGTGCATGTGCCACACAATCCTGAAACCAGCCCATTCTTGGGACTCTACGGTTTCTTTGACTGGATACGGGTATTTCTCGGCGACGCCCTATTTCGCGTCGGCGTACCGTGTCTGAGTGCCATCTCCGGCTACCTTCTGTTTCGCCGTGGAATGAGCGCCTTCGATTACTCTGCAACGGTCAAATCAAAAGCAAAAACCGTTTTACTGCCGTTCTTCCTCTGGAATGGAGCGCTGTTGATCACCGTTCTCGCCATGCAGCGTGTGGGCTTGGGCGATGGATATTTCCCGGATTTGTGGAATGCGACGCCGCGTGAAATGATCAGCCATGGTGCGGCCTTGGAAGAGTTTCCCGTCAACGTTCCCCTCTATTTCCTGCGCGATCTGTTCGTCTGCATCCTGCTGTCGCCAATTCTCGCGTTTCTGGTCCGACGGGCCCCCCTGCTGACGTTAGGTGCGCTTCTGGTTCTCACTGCGTGGCCGGATTTGACGCTGCTCATCGTCCAGAAAAAGTCCATCCTCTTCAGCTTTACGCTTGGCATCGCGCTTGCGCTTTATAAGATCGATCTGAAAACGCTCGACCCATATGCAATCAAAATCACTGTTGCGCTTTTTGCTGCGACCGCGCTCTTGGCAACGGGCCTTTATTTCACCGGGCCGGAGTTCACATTCGAACTCAATCTGGTGCGAAACCTTCTGGCGGTCGTTGGCGCGGTGGGTCTGTGGGCATCTTCTTCCCTGCTGATCCAGAGCCGTATCGGAAAACGTCTCGCAAATACGGGAAGTCTGAGCTTCTGGATTTTCTGTGCCCACTACCCGCTCCTCGTCATCATGTGGATGATCTGGAACAAAGGTGGCCCGGATTTCTACCCAGCTTTTTACGTCGGGGCCATCCTGCTTTCCTTTGTGATCTTGATCATCAGCAACGCGCAGGTTCGCGCCAAGCTACCGTCTCTATACGGCATCTTGACTGGTAGCCGGGGCAAGAAGCCGAAGGCGGTTTCCCAAAACACACCATCCGTGAAGGCCGATCCTCTTCGGTCGTCTGTAGACACTCCCGTTCCACAACGACAAAGGTGAACCCCATGACCGCATTTCTCAGCAGCGTTCACTCACGCATCATCGCTTCTGCTCTTTTGGTTCTCAGCGTTGGCACATCTGCCGCAGTGGCACAGGAAGACAATGGCAAGTCTTTCGTGGAGAACTTCGACAGCATGGATCGCTCTTTCTGGTACGTCTCTGACGGCTGGAACAACGGTCCGCATCAGAACTGCACATGGTCCAAAAAGCTGGTCAAGTTTGAAGACGGACAGCTGCAACTTGGCTATCAAGAGGGCAAGGCTGGCGATCGCAATTACTCTTGCGGCGAAATCCAGACAAAGGGTCGTTTCCGCTACGGCACCTACGAAGCACGCATCAAGACTGCAACGGGATCGGGCCTGAATTCCGCTTTCTTCACCTATATCGGCCCGACCGATAAAAAGCCGCATGATGAAATCGATATGGAGGTTCTTGGCAAGAACACCTCTCAGGTTCAGCTTAACCAGTATATTTCGGCTAAGGGCGGCAATGAAAAGCTGGTGGACGTGGCAGGCGGAGCCGACAAGGCCTTCAACGATTATGCCTTCGTCTGGGAGCCGCAGCGTCTGCGTTACTTCGTGAACGGAAAGATGGTCCATGAAGTTACCGATCCTTCCAAAATTCCCCAGAACCCCCAGAAAATTTTCTTCAGCCTGTGGGGCACGGACACGCTGAAAAGCTGGATGGGCAAGTTCGCCTATAGCGGCCCGACGGTAATGAACGTCGATCGTATGGCGTTTACGGCTCTTGGCGATAAGTGCCAGTTTCCGGAATCCGTCGCCTGCCTGTCGAACTGACACCTTTGACCTCTAGACTGCCCGATGACCCTTCGCTTCAGGACTGTTTTTGATGACGCATGTTCTCTATTTTGCTCATGACCTCGCCGACCCGGCCATTCGCCGGCGGGTTATGACGTTGCAGACGGGTGGAGCAACGGTTAGCCTCGCAGGCTTTACGCGTGGCGAAAACAAGCTGGCGGATGTCGATGGCACGGCACCGATCGTGCTTGGCGAAACCGCGGATGGAAAATTTGCACAGCGCATCCTGTCCATCGGCAAGTCCAGCCTGTCGCTGCCGCGCGCTTTGCGGCAGGTGCGCAAGCCGGATGTCATCATTGCCCGTAATCTTGAAATGCTGGCACTGGCCCGCCGTGCATCGGGTATTTACGGGCGTGATGTGCCAGTGGTTTACGAATGCCTGGATATTCACCGGCTACTCCTCAACGAAGGGCCGGTCGGCAAACTCGTCAACGCAGCCCAACGGTATTTTGCAAGAGACGCAAAGCTTTTGATTACCAGTTCACCTGCCTTCGTGGCGCAGTATTTCGCGCCCCGTTCGGGTTTACAGTTGCCGGTGCTCCTACAGGAAAACAAAGTGCTGATGCTGGATGCTGTCGGGCAAGCTCCGGCAAAGCCGCGCGCGCCAAAGCCCGGCGAGCCTTGGAAAATTGGCTGGTTCGGAGCATTGCGCTGCGCCAAATCTCTGCAAATTCTGACCGATTTTGCAGCAAAGATGGATGGCAAGGTGGAGATCATCCTGCGTGGGCGCCCAGCCTATTCCGAGTTCGATAATTTCGATGGCTTGGTTGCCAAAGCCCCTCATGTCAGCTTTCTCGGCGCGTACAAGAACCCCGAGGATTTGGCTTCGATCTATAACGAGGTTCAGTTCACCTGGGCCATAGACTTCTTCGAAGAAGGCCAGAACTCAAGCTGGCTGCTGCCCAACCGCCTCTATGAGGGATGCCTTTACGGCACCCTACCCATTGCCGTTGCGGGAACGGAAACGGCACGTTTTCTGGAGAGCAGGCACATCGGCAAGGTCTTGCCCCATGCGAATGTCAGCACTCTGGAGGAGCTCTTCGCTGATCTGACCGAACAGTCCTATCTCGATGCCTTCGCCCGGCTTGCTGCGATCGACCAGAAACAATGGGTTATCGACCGGCAGGACTGCGTTCAACTCGTTCACAAACTCGCCTCCCTGGCAGCGCCGCACAATGGCCGCGCCGTGGAAGCGGCACTCTCAACCGCCGGGGTCTAAGCCATGAAGTTGCAAACTATTCCAGACGTCAAAACATTGATCGTCATACCGTGCCTCAACGAAGCCCGCACGATTGATGATCTGTTGCTGAAATTCTCGAGCAGTCTCAACCACCCGCAGGACCGCATCATCGTCGCCGATGGCGGCAGCACCGATGGTACGCGCGATATCGTCGCCAGCTTTTCCATGCAGGACCAGCGCGTCATTCTGCTTGCAAACCCCAAACGCATCCAGAGCGCCGGCATCAACCTAGCGGTCGAAATGTTTGGTGCCGACTATGATTACCTGATCCGCATCGACGCTCACGGCGATTATCCGGATGATTATTGCCACCGCCTGCTGGAAGATGCGGTGAAGACCGGCGCGGACTCGGTCGTCGTCGCCATGGATACGGTCGGTCACGGCACGTTCCAGAAAGCCACCGCGATTGCCCAGAACTCCAAACTCGGCAATGGCGGTTCCAAACATCGTGAAGGATCGAAAGGTCATTGGATCGATCACGGCCATCACGCGTTGATGCGCATATCCGCGTTCACCACGGCTGGCGGCTACGATGAAAGCTTCAGCCACAACGAGGATGCCGAACTGGATTACCGGCTGCGCAAGGCCGGTTTCCGCATATGGATGACCGACAAAACCCGCATGACCTATTACCCTCGTTCCAACGTCACGCCCTTGTTCAAGCAATATATGGCCTATGGCCGTGGGCGCGCCAAAAACCTTTTGAAGCACCGCTCGCTACCCAAGATCCGCCAGATGATACCGCTGGCGGTTATGCCAGTTGCCGTGTTTGCGCTTCTCGGCTTCTTCCATTGGGCAGCGTTCATTCCGCTTCTCTTGTGGGTTGGCGCATGTGTAGGTTACGGGCTTTGGATGGCTGTCGCCGAGAAGAATTCCTACGGCCCGCTGGCAGCCTTCGCCGCGATGGTCATGCATTTTGCGTGGTCCACCGGTTTCTGGCTTGAGCTGCTCGGCTCCCTCGGTACACCAGCGCCTGTGGCGAGAAAGGCAGTTTCATGACTGAAACCTCCTTCCCCTCCGCACCCGTCACCGTCGATATCGGCATCTGCACCTACCGCCGTCCGGCGATCGTTGCGACATTGAAGTCCCTGTTCGAACTCGATATTCCCAAAGGCACGACCGTGCGCCTCATCGTGGCGGATAATGATGCCGAGCCGAGCGCAAAAGCATCCATCGACAATCTGCGCGAGACATCACCTTTCGAGATCACCTACGTCCACTGCCCCAAATCGAATATCTCGATTGCCCGGAACGCCTGCCTTTCGACATCGCAAGCCGATTATCTGGCCTTCATCGATGACGACGAAACCGCGCCACGCGAATGGTTGTCAGAGCTGTTGCAGACCGCGCAGACAACCGGTGCGGAAACCGTGCTGGGACCTGTGACGGCGATCTACAAATCGAATGTCCCGGACTGGATGCGCAAGGGCGATTTTCATTCCACGCTTCCCGTCTGGGTCAATGGCGAGATCATCACCGGCTACACCTGCAACACCCTGCTTCGCATGTCGGCACCGTCCGTCGCCGGTCGTCGCTTCGCGCTGTCGCTGGGCCAAAGCGGTGGCGAAGACACGCACTTCTTTTCGCACATGCATGCCGCCGGTGGCCGCATCGCCTATGCGGAAAAAGCCGTTCTCTCCGAGCCGGTGCCTGACACGCGCGCCAGTTTCAAATGGCTTGCAAAGCGCCGCTTCCGTTCAGGCCAGACGCATGGACGTTTGCTCGCGGAGAAAAAACCCGGGCTTCGTCGCGTTGCACAGGTGGCTGTTGCCGCTGCGAAAGCGGCTGCCTGCGCCGGAATGGCGCTGCTTGCCATTTTCGATCCGGTTCGTCGGACGCGCCAATTGCTGCGCGTCGCGCTGCATTGCGGTTCCGTCAGCGGTGCGGTCGGCGTAAAGGAAATTCGCCAATACGGCACCGTGGAGGCGACATGATGGAAGCCTCGATACAGCCGGACGTCACATTCGTCATCGCCGCCTATAATTCCGCAGACACGATTGTCCCGGCCGTTGAAAGCGCCTTGGCGCAGGCACTGGTGACGCTGGAAGTCATCGTCGTGGACGATAAGTCGAGCGATGCTACCCGAGAGATCGTCAAGGCTTTTGCCATGAACGACCCGCGCGTGCGATTGATCGCACTGGAAAAAAACCTCGGCCCCGGCGGCGCTCGCAATGCCGGGCTTAATGCAGCAGAGGGACGGTGGGTCGCCGTTTTGGATTCCGATGACGTCATCCTTCCTAACCGCACGGCGCAGATGATCGCTCGTGCCGAGGCGGCAAGCGCAGACATCGCCGTCGATAATCTCGATGTGGTCTACACGGATGGCCGCCCGAAGGAGACGATGTTTGCCGACGCTTTTCTGCGGGAACGCGGCGTTCTGACGCTCGAAGATTTCATCGCCTCGAACGTCCTTTTCCGCTCGACCTTCAATTTCGGTTACATGAAACCGATGTTCCGGCGGGATTTCCTGAACGATCACAAGCTGCGTTTCCACCCCACCTTGCGGATCGGGGAAGACTATTTGCTTCTGGCGTCCGCACTGGCCGTTGGTGGCCGCTGCACCATCGAGCCGTCGCCCGGCTACGTGTACAATATTCATGAAGGCTCGATTTCCCGTGTGCTCGAGCTTCGCCACGTCGATGCAATGATTGATGCCGATCGCGAGTTCATGGCCAATTATACCCTTTCGCCTGCCGCACGCGACGCACAGAAACAACGCAGCCGCAGCCTTGTCGAGGCGAGTCATTTTTTGATGTTGATATCCAGCATCAAAAACCGCTCCGTTTCCGGCATCGTCAAGATCGCTTTCCGCGACCCCATCGCCTTTCGACACCTGCGCATGCCCATCGAGGTCCGGTTGAGAAAATTCAAAGATGCCATGACCGCAAAGTCAGTTTCAAAACGGGTGAACAGGCAAGCATCCTGATCTGCCCGACCTCAATACTCAAAAATCAATTAAGGAGAATGCCGTGGATTTGAATAGGACTGTTAGAAAGGCCGTCATCCCTGTAGCAGGCAATGGAACACGGTTCCTGCCCGCCACCAAGGCAATGCCGAAGGAAATGCTGACGATCGTTGATCGTCCCGTCGTTCAATACGCCGTCGATGAGGCCATGCAGGCCGGTATCGAACACATCATTTTCGTCACCAGCCGCAACAAGACAGCCATCGAAGACTATTTCGACAGCGCGCCGGAACTGGTCAACACCCTGACCAAATCCGGTAAGACGATGCAGGTCCTTCAGCTTGAAAAGATGCTACCGGTCGCAGGCACCGTAAGCTATACGCGCCAACAGGTTCCACTAGGCCTTGGCCATGCCGTATGGTGCGCACGCGAACTCGTCGGCAAAGAGCCTTTTGCGCTTCTTTTGCCGGACATGGTGTCTTACGGCGCGCGCGGTTGCATCGCCGGTCTCATGGAACTTTACGACGAAGTCGGCGGCAACATCCTCGGCGTAGAGGAATGCGCGGCTGAAGAAACCTCATCCTACGGCATCGTCGGCGTCGGCAGCACGGTCAGCCACGGCTTCCGCGTGACGGAAATGGTGGAGAAGCCGGAACCTTCCGCAGCTCCGTCTAATTATTACCTGAATGGCCGCTATATTCTGCAGCCTGAGATATTCGATATTCTCGCAAAGCAGGAACGTGGCGCGGGCAATGAAATTCAATTGACGGATGGTATGAAACGTCTTGCAGAAACGCAGCCCTTCCATGCCCAGAAATTTATTGGACGCACATTCGATTGTGGTAGCAAGCAAGGCTTTATCTCTGCAAACGTTGCCTTCTCGCTGATGCGCTCGGATATGGAAGCCCAGGTTCTGGCCTCCATCAAAGAATTGGTTTTGAACCATGAAAGCCGTGTCAAAGCGGCTTGAAACTAAAAACAGGAGAGCCGGGAGGGCAGGAAAACTGCCGTCCCGCTCGTCATTTTTTTAAACACAGGTGGGTCAATGCACCACAAGACCTTTAGATCGAACATGAATTTCCCGGACCAGTCCAAGGACGCCGACACATTTATCGACCTCGACCGCCTCTGGGCCGCCGTGGTGCGCCGTGCCAACATCATCGCAGCCTGCGTTATCGCGACGATGGTTCTGGCAGGGCTCTACCTCGTTCTGGCAACGCCGGTCTACACTGCGATGACGCAGGTGCTGCTGGATGAAAGCCTGTCGCGTTACGCGGAAGATGAAACACCCGTGCCAGCCGCGCAGGTTGTCGATAACCGCATAGCAAGCGCCGTCGAAGTTCTGAAATCCAAGGAAATGGCGCTGACCGTGGTCGACAAGGCGGCCCTTGATCAAAACGAAACGATCATCAATCCACCGATGTCGCCCGTTGATCTGATCAAGTCTTCCGTCAAAGGCGTGGTCGATCTTCTGACGCCAAATTCCCCACCGGCCTCCGAAGAAGCCATGCGTAACGGCCGCCGTGAAAAAGCAGCGGCGGTCATCCAGCAGGCACTGACAGTCGAGCGCGTCGGCCGAAGCTCAGTCATTTCGATCTCCATAAGATCGATAGACCGGCAACTGGCGACACAGATCGCCAAGACCTATGCGAATTCCTACCTGACGGAGCAGTTGAACGCGAATTTCGATGCGACGGAACGTGCTTCCGTTTGGTTGCAAGAGCGACTGACTGACCTTAACCAGCGTTCGCAGGCCGCGTCCTTCGCAGTCGAAAAATACAAGTCGGACAACAACATCGTATCCTCGCGCGGCGAGCTGATGTCCGAGAGCCAGCTTTCGGATTTGAACGGTCAACTGATTGCCGCACAGGCAGATGCAGCGACGGCTTCTGCCCGCTACACACAGTATAAATCCATCACCGACCAGGGTCCCGATAACGCCGTCAACAACGCCATCGTCTCGGCGCGGGATACGGATAACACGGTGATCCAGGATCTGCGCAAACGCTACATCGCCATTTCCGACAGGGAACGCGGTGTCGTGCAGCAATTCGGCAAGGATCACCCGCAAGCCATCGCGCTTGAGAGCGAAAAAAGCGATCTCGCTCGCCAGATTTATCAGGAGCTTTTGCAGCTCACCGGTGGGTTCAAGAATGAATTCGACGTGACCCAGTCCCGCGTACAGTCTCTTCGCGAGAATATTGACCGCGTCGCCGGGCGCAACTCCGAAGCCAACATGACCATGGTCAAGCTCCGCGAGCTTGAGCAGCAGGCAGCGGCGCTGAAGACGCTCTACGAATCCTATCTCGGCCGCTTCGAAGAAGCATCGCAGAAGCAATCCTTCCCGATTGCCAAGGCGCGCGTCATTTCCGAAGCCGGATTGCCGACATCGCCTTCCAGCCCGAAAAAGACGATGACGATGGCGCTTTCCATTATTCTCGGCTTGATGCTGGGTGGTGGTGTGGCTGCTGTTCTGGAGTTCCGTGACCGCTATTTCCACACTGGCAATGATGTGCGAGACAGTTTGCGTATGCGTTTCCTTGGTTATCTGCCTTTCATCGGTGAGAAAGGCGTGGAGACAGCCAAATCCGAAACGGGTGCTGCAACACCGGAAATTCCGGAGACCGACATCGAGGATAATGGGCAGGTCTCATTCCAGAAGATGCTGCGGCTGGCGGTCGATAGCCCCCGTTCCAGCTTCACGGAGACCTTGCGAAACGTCAAACTCACAGCCGACGTGGTTATTCAAGAACGCCAGTGCCGTGTGATCGGCGTCATCTCTTGCCTGCCCAACGAGGGCAAGTCCGTGGTC
This sequence comes from Agrobacterium rosae, assembly GCF_002915175.1. GTDB lineage: Bacteria > Pseudomonadota > Alphaproteobacteria > Rhizobiales > Rhizobiaceae > Agrobacterium > Agrobacterium rosae. Next base: position 112,500 of record NZ_NXEJ01000005.1, read on the forward strand.
GCGCTCAACCTTGCCGGCCTCATCGCCACCACTGGAAAGCGCACGCTGGTCGTGGACGCCGATATTCGCAATCCGGGCCTCAGCCGCATGTTGACGACGCGCCAGTCCGCTGGTCTCGTGGAAGTCGTGCTGGACGAGGTTCCCTGGACCAAGGCCGTCAAGGTCGATAGCCGCACCAAGATGGGTATTCTGCCGGTTTCCACCAGCAACCAGTTTGCCCATTCCAGCGAGTTGCTTGCCTCATCCGGCATGCGCAAGTTCATGGATTCGGCGCGCGAAGCCTGCGATTACATCATCGTCGACCTTGCGCCAGTGGTGCCTGTTATCGATGCCAAGGCATTCGCCTCGCAGGTGGATGGCTTCGTGTTTGTCACCGAATGGGGCAAGACGCCGATCCAGATGGTGCAAAACCTCATGAGCCACGAACCGCAGATCGCCAACAAGACACTCGGCATCGTACTGAACAAGACCGACATGACCGAGTTGCAGCGTTATGCCGGTCCAGGTGGCTCGGAACACTATCACGAGCAGTTCTCCGCCTATTACGGCGATGCCAAAAAGCCGGTTTCCGAACCCGCCTAAAATGAAATCAAGATGCCCGCGTCAAGCGGGCATTTTTTTGCCCGCTATCGACCAATAATGGCTGGCTTCCGAGAGAAGTTTTACGCATTGATGTGACGTCACGAATATCAGCGCAGGACACGTCCCTCATGCCCTCTCCCATCGCCTTCGTTTCCCGCACCACCGACGCCAACGAAGCGGAGTGGATCGAGATGCTGTCTTCCGCCCTGCCCGGCGAAACGATCATTTCAGTCAAAGTAATGAGTGACGAACAGAAGGCGCAAGCGGAAATCGCCATCGTCGCCAACCCTGATCCGGCCGATATTGCCAAGCTGAGCAATCTGAAATGGATACACAGCCTGTGGGCGGGCGTGGAACGTCTCGTGGCGGAACTTGGCATAACAGCACCACCCATCGTGCGGCTGACCGACCCGGAGCTGACCCGCGTCATGGCTGAGGCCGTGCTGGCTTGGACCTATTATCTTCACCGCGATATGCCAGCCTATCGGGACCACCAGCAGAAAGCGCTGTGGAAGGAGCTGGAATATCGCCATCCGAAAGATATCACCGTTGGCCTCCTCGGCCTCGGTGCTCTCGGAGCAGCCGCCGCTGCAAGATTACGTGAGGCGGGTTTCAACACCACCGGATGGAGCCGTTCACCCAAGACACTGGAAGGCATCGAAACGCTGTCCGGTGACAGCGGTCTTCAGACCTTGCTGACCAAAAGCGATATTCTCGTCTGCCTCGTTCCGCTGACTGCCGATACGAAAGGGCTGCTGAACAAGGATCGTCTCGGTACCATGAAACCCAACGCCGCGATTATCAATTTCGCACGCGGGGCAGTCATCGTATCGGAGGATTTGCTGGCGGCGCTGGACGCCGGGCATCTATCTCACGCCGTCCTCGATGTTTTCGAACAGGAACCGCTTGATGAGCAATCGCCGTTCTGGAAACACCCGCGCGTGACGGTATTGCCGCATATTTCCGCGCCGACCAACCGGCAGACATCCGCCGCCATCGTTGCCGGAAACATCAGCGCATGGCGGAAGACAGGAAACCTGCCAGCAACCGTGGACATGGGCCGCGGTTACTAAGCCGACCTTATATCACTCACTCATGGCCTGAGCGATGGCTGAACGGACGTCGTTTTCATTATAAGGTTTGCACAACAACACCGAACCCGCTGGCGCGTTGCCCGGCAGGAAGTTATCGCCCGTTGCGAATACGACGCCAACCGAGGGCTTACGCTCTTTGATCAGCACCGCCAGATCCGCTCCACTCATATCCGGCAAACCAACATCCGTCACCAGCACGTCGATTTCTTCTCTTTCGATGAGATCGATCGCTTGAGTGGCGTTTGCTGCTTCCACGACGACGTGGCCACCCTCCAGAAGAATATCGGAGGTATTCATCCGGATCAGTTCATCGTCTTCTACCAGAAGCACACGCATTGCAGACTTTGTGCGCAGTTTGGCGATAGCGTCCTGATTAGATGCCCGGTCCTTGTTCGACTGCGCCCGTTGCCTCTGATTGGCGATGACATGGCGCAGACGTCTGGCAAGAGCCTCACGCGTGTAGGGCTTTGAAAGCAACTCGACACCCGCATCGAGCTTGCCGCCATGAACAATCGAGTTTTCAGTATAACCGGAGGTGAACAGGATGGCGAGGTCGGGCAGACGCTCCTTGGCGCGTCGCGCCATTTCGCTGCTCTTCAGCGGCCCCGGCATGACGACATCGGTGAAGATGACGTCGATGGGAACGCCGCTTTCGGCAACGGTCAAGCCAGCCTGCGCATCACGCGCGGTCAGGACCCGATAACCAAGATCCGTCAATGTTTCAACGACGATGCTTCTCACCTCATCATCGTCCTCCACGACGAGAACCGTTTCGCTGCCGCCGACGATTGGCCCACTCTGCACCACGATTTCACGATCCTCATTGGAAAGCGAACGGGGAAGATAAACCTTGACCGTCGTTCCCTGATCGAGCTCACTGTAAATCTTGACGTGACCGCCAGACTGCTTGACAAAACCATAGACCATGGAAAGGCCAAGGCCGGTTCCCTTGCCTTCCGGTTTCGTCGAGAAAAATGGCTCAAACACCTTGTCGATGATCTCAGGTGCCATGCCGGAACCCGTATCGGTTACCGCCAGCATCACATATTGCCCGGCCTCGACCTCGGCATGTGTCCGTGCGTAATCCTGATCGAGTGAAGCATTGCCCACTTCGATGGTCAGCTTTCCCGAACCACCCATCGCATCGCGAGCATTGATCGCCAGGTTCAACAGCGCGTTTTCCACCTGTGCAGGGTCGGCGAACGTGTTCCACAGACCGCCCGCCGTAATGACCTCGACCTCGACAGCCTCGCCGATGGAGCGGCGCAACAGGTCATCCATCCCGGCAACGAAACGGCCGACATTGATGACGCGCGGCTCCAGAGCCTGACGACGACCGAAAGCAAGCAATTGACTGGCAAGCTTCGCGCCGCGGCTGACACCCGCCAAAGCGTTGCTCACGCGCCGTTCGGCACGCTCATTGCCCACGACATCCTTTGCCAAAAGCTGAAGATTGCCCGCAACGACCTGCAACAGATTGTTGAAATCATGGGCAACGCCGCCGGTCAGTTGACCGATGGCTTCCATTTTCTGCGCCTGCTGCAGCGCTCTTTCCGCGTGTCGACGCTCGGCAATCTCAGATGCGACACGGGCTTCGAGCCCCTCGTTCAATTGACGAAGCTGGTCTTCGGCACGCCGCCGATGGCGAATTTCACGCTCCAGATTGGCGGAATGTTCCTGAAGTGCCGATTCCGCTGCACGCTGGTCGGTGATGTCGGTGTGTACACCCACCCATTCGATGATTTCGCCGCTGGCATTCAAGATGGGAACGCCGCGAATGGCAAAGGTGCGATAGACGCCGTCATGCCGAAGAACACGATGCTCCCAGACATAGGTGGACTTGGTCGCGACCGCCTCGTTCCAGCTTTCTATCGAGCCTTCCCGGTCTTCGGGATGGACGGCATTCGCCCAGCCATAATCCTGATACTCTTCAATAGTTTGGCCTGTCAGCCCGGCCCATCCGCTCTGCACGCCTAGCATCTTGCCGTCAGGGCTATTGGTCCACAATACGCCGTGAACCGCATTTACCGCAGCCCGAAAACGGTTGTTGCTGACGGTCAGCTCAAGCTCGACGCGCTTGCGTGCGTCGATGTCGATGATCAGGACATAGCAACCATCGACCTCCCCTTTCGACGTATGCCGGGGAACGTGACGGATTTCGGCGGCGCGGGTCGTACCATCCGGGCACAGGATCGCAGTGTCGTGAATAACGGTTTCGCCCGCCATTGCGCGTTCGATGTACGGTAACCGGGCCTGATAGAAGGTCTCACCCACCACATCCACTGCCTTGCGCCCAAGCACATCTTCCGGGCGATAGTTGAACCAGTCGAGGTAGCCACGGTTGGCGAACCGATAGACATGGTCACGATCGATAAACCCGACGAGAATTGGTAGCGCGGACGTGAGGCGGCTTAGCTCTTCGCGGCTTTCGGCCAGATCCGTAACGGCTTTAACCTTGTCGGTATTTTCCAGCACCGTGCACAACACGCCATCAACAGTGCCACCGTCATTATGGATCGGCGTGTAGAACAGATCGAAAATGACCTCTTCAGGCTGTCCGTTCCGGTTGAGCACCATCTTTTGATCGCGGTAGGACTGCACCGATCCACGAAAACCAGCTTCAAGGACCGCCTTGTTCCAATCCCAGATTTCGGGCCAGATCGCTGGCACGGTGTCGCCAAGCGCTTTAGGATGATAGTTTCCGGCGATCTCGATGTAACCGTCATTATAGATCATGACGTGATCTTTGCCCCACATCAAAACCTGCGGGATGGGCGAATTGACGACGGAATTCACCTTGTGGCGAAGGTTGGCGGGCCACACGGAGATAGGACCGAGCGATGTTTTTGACCAGTCAAATGCGCGCACAAGACTACCAGCCTCACCGCCGCCGATCGGCCATTGGCCAAATGCAGATATATCAGTCATAAAACATCACCAGCGAGAGCACAGGCTCTCATCCACCAACACTATCAGCCACGGAAACAGACTGGCCGATGTTACCACTTTATTCGAAGAAACTTATCAAGCGTTTTTTTATAACGGACGCAATAGTCTATTGCACTATATAGTTATCGGTCATGATCAAGCCTATGGATAATGCCTCTGGCAGCGGCTTTTCCCGTCGCAAAACAAGCGGTTAACAAGTAACCACCGGTTGGTGCTTCCCAGTCCAGCATCTCGCCAGCCGTGAATGTTCCCGGCATGGACTTGAGCATGTAGTGCTGGTCGATCTCTTCCCGATCGATTCCCCCAGCACTCGATATTGCCTCGGCAATCGGACGCGGAGATGTAACGCTAACGGGCAAAGCCTTTATCAGCGCCGCTATCTCTGCCGCAGACATGGCAGGCAGGTCCGGCCTGCATTCTCTCAACAGAGCAACCTTGACCGGCGAAAGACCGGCGGCCTTTCGCAATCTGTTTGAAAGACTATCTTTGCGAGGGTGCCGCTCAAGGTCATGGGTAAGACGTTGTTGCGTTCGCCCGGGCGCGAGATCAACGATCAGAGCGGGCCTGTCAGTTTGCTGGAACGAATCGCGCAAAGCCGCCGAATGGGCATAGACCAAGCTGCCTTCGATGCCATGCCGGGTGATCACGAACTCACCCTCGAAACGTCCGGCTTGAGACGTTGTGACGACGGACTTGACGGGCGCACCCGCAAAGCGCTCCCGGAAATGATCGCTCCATTCCACATCGAAACCGCAATTGGCGGGCTGGAAATCATTGATGGCAACGCCTTTTTGCCGAAGCCACGGCACCCAGGCCGCATCGGAGCCCAACTTCGGCCAGCTCGCACCACCGATTGCAAGGAGGACAGTGCCTTGCTGGACGGTCACATCGCCGGAGGGCGTCTGGAAGAGCAGCGCATTGCCATCAAAGCCTGCCCAGCGATGCCGAGTCTTGATCTCAACTCCTTGCGCATTCAGCCGCGAGAGCCAGGCACGCAAAAGCGGCGATGCCTTCATGGCGACAGGAAAAACCCGGCCGGAAGTTCCGGTAAACGTCTCCTGTCCTAGAGACAGCGCCCAGTCCCGCAGCATGGCCGGCGTGAAATCATCCAGCGCCGCTTGGAGCTTGGCCTGCGCAGGTCCGAAGCGGCTAACGAAATCGCCGTAGTCTTCGGCGTGGGTGATGTTGAGACCGGATTTACCGGCCATGAGAAATTTGCGCGCGACCGTCGGCATGGCCTCATAGACCGTAACGACAGTACCAGCCGCAGACAGCACGTCTGCCGCCATCAGCCCCGCCGGTCCACCACCAATGATCACCACTGTCTTGCCGTGCATCACTCAAATTTCCAATGCGGTTTGATTACATCCGCCTTATACCGATTTGCCCGCGCCGGTACATGCGCTATTGACGGGGTATGTTTACGCTCAATCGTCCCGAAACATTTTCGCAAGACATTAAGAAAAGCCGCTTCATAGCGTTTGCCAGCCCAATCGCAGACGAGGAGGCGGCGAAACGCTTTATAGAGCAGCAGTCCGATGCAACCGCCAACCATAATTGCTGGGCATGGCGCGTCGGTCAGGTCTACCGTTTCAGCGATGACGGAGAGCCTTCGGGTACAGCAGGCAAACCTATTCTTCAGGCCATAGACGGGCAATCGCTGGATTGTGTGGCGGTGGTGGTAACTCGCTGGTTCGGCGGCATACTGTTAGGCAGCGGCGGCCTAATGCGCGCCTATGGCGGAACCGCCGCGACCTGCCTGAGAAGTGGCGACAAGACACCGATCATTCCTACCTTCTCGACGGAAATCCTCTGCGGCTTTTCCGATCTGGCACTGGTCAAATCAAGGCTGATGGCGGTACCGGACCTGACAATCGAAAACGAAACATTCACCGCAGATGGTGCCCGTTTGATGTTGTCAGTACCCGTTTCATCCGCTGAAACAGTCGCGAAAATGGTCAAGGACCTGACGAGCGGCCGCGTTACCGTTCCTCTTCCAGAAGAATGAGCAATCTGCTCGCCATCATCCAAATTCATGCTAAGAGGCCGCATGACATCAGAGCTTGAAAACCCGGCCTACAATCCGCCGCTGGAACCCTATGTTTCCATCGTCTATCGGGACGATGACCTTCTGGTTCTCGATAAGCCCAGCGGGTTGCTGTCCGTTCCGGGCCGTGATCCGGCCTTGTCCGATAGCTTGGCGACGCGGGTGCAAAAGCAGTTTCCGAAGGCGTTGATGATCAACCGGCTGGACAAGGACACATCCGGTCTCGTGCTCATGTCGCTGAACCGCAAGGCACACGCGGCCATAGCCTCTCAGTTCGAAAACCGGACGACCGAGAAGACCTATATCGCCGTGGTCTGGGGTGAGGTCAGTGGTGAGAGCGGACACATCGACCTGCCGCTTGCGATCGATCCCGACAACAAGCCGCGCCACCGCGTGGACCATGAAGGGGGCAAATCGGCACAAACGGACTGGCACGTCATCGAGCGGTTGCCGCTGCCCGCCACACGCCTTCGCCTGCATCCCCTTACCGGGCGAACGCACCAGCTGCGCGTCCACATGAAGGCCATCGGCCATCCCATTCTGGGTGACGCATTTTATGCGCACGGTGAAGCGCTGGGTGCCTCCGACCGCTTGCTGCTGCATGCGCAAGACCTGCGCTTTCGCCACCCCGATGGTCGCGATATGACATTGACCGTGCCTTGCCCTTTTTGAGATGACCATGACGGATAAAGATCGCAATGAAGATTTTATCGTTGATTTTGTAGGCGGTGCCGTCGGCCACCGGTTGCGCTCCGGCGAAGGGCGCGGTCAGGCACTTCCGAAAGCTGCCGGCTTGAAAAACGGCAAAACACCCAGGATTGTCGATGCGACGGCTGGGTTGGGGCGCGATGCGTTTCTACTCGCCTCCCTCGGGGCTGAAGTAACCCTGATCGAGCGGTCGCCGGGAATGCATACGCTGCTCTCGGATGCGATTGCGCGGGCGGATGCAGAGGGTGGTATCTACCGCGAGATCGTATCGAGGATGACGTTGCTCCATGGCGATTCCCGTGTCCTGATCCCGACACTATCCCCGGAAGTGGTGATCATCGACCCGATGCACCCGCCACGTAACAATACGGCTCTGGTGAAAAAAGAGATGCGGGTTCTCAGGGAGTTGGTGGGGTCTGACCCGGATCAGGTTGCGCTGATGACCGTGGCACTGGCACACGCGACGAAGCGTGTGGTGCTGAAGTGGCCATTGCGTGCCGAACCCATGCCCGGCATTCGCAAACCCTCTCATCAGCTTCTCGGTAAAAGTACGCGTTACGATGTCTTTATGGTGTTGGGTGACAAACCGACCTGAACGGGATCAGCGGAACTTAGCCTTGCGTTGTGCGTTCATCAGCAGCTCGTGACGAGATGCGAAATCCCCAAACAGCTTGCGCAAACGCGATTCTTCGACATCATCGAGCCTGTAACGGCGGCAGAATTCCACGACGCTGAGGATCGGCTTTATCTCAGTCGTCTCGATTTCCTTGTTGTCTATGATTTGCATGGCACCCTCCTGCGATTTGCGACATCAAAAAACGCTGAAAGCGACGAAACGTTCCCCACTAATTGTCGTCCCCGAAATATAAGAGGAGGGTAATTTTACACGCCGGAATCAAGTTTTGTTGAAACTGCTAGGTGAAACGAAAAACGGCCCCACATGTTTCCCGCCTGCAAATAATCCACGGAAGGGAGACCTATGCCACGCACCCACCACCTGCTGACGACGACCATTTTTTCGATGTGCCTCATCGCCCCGCTCGCCCCTATGGCCAACGCGCAGTCGACAGTCCCAGCCGAAACGAAACAGGCAAACGCGCCGGACCAAAAACCGGCCTTCGAGGGTCAGACACGAGCGGTCCAGCCGGAGAAAATGCCTTCGCTGCAAAAGACAGTCGTTGCAGATGATCTGCCGCATCTCTGGTCCATGGAGATTCTGCCCGATGGCCGCATGCTCGTCGCCGCCAAGGAAGGTGCCATGCATATCGTTGCAGATGGCAAGGCAGGTCCAGCGCTGGAAGGCGTTCCGGAGGTCGCCTCTGCGGGACAGGGCGGACTGCTCGACATCGCGCTAGCGCCCGATTTCGATAGCTCCAAAATGATCTATTTCTCGTTCTCCGAGCCACGAGATGGCGGCAACGGAACATCTGTCGCGTCCGCCAAGCTCATGGAGAGTGGCGGCAAAGCCGTTCTCGAAGACACAAAGGTCATCTTCCGCCAGATGCCGACCTATGATGGTGACAAGCATTTCGGCTCGCGCTTGGCATTCGGTCCGAACAACGAACTCTATGTGACCGTTGGTGAGCGTTCTGACAAGGAGCCGCGTGTTCAGGCTCAGGACCTCTCAAGCGGACTTGGCAAGGTTTTCCGTATCGACAAGGATGGTAAATCTTTCGAAGGAAACCCCTTTGCAGGCCAGCAGAATGCGCTTCCCGAAATCTGGAGCTACGGCCATCGCAATGTCCAGTCTTCTGCCATTGATGGTCAGGGACGGCTCTGGACAGTCGAGCACGGCCCCAAGGGTGGCGATGAACTGAACCTCCCAAAGCCTGGCCTGAATTATGGCTGGCCCGTTATCACATATGGCATCGAATATAGTGGTGGCGCAGTCGGCGATGGTATGACCGCAAAAGATGGCATGGAGCAGCCGGTCTATTATTGGGATCCCGTTATCGGTCCATCGGGCATGGTCTATTACGACTCCGATGCCATCCCGGAATGGAAAGGCTCTCTCATCATCGGCGGGCTGGTCAGCCAGGGCATCGTCGTGCTGAAGGTAGAAAACGACAAGGTCGTGTCCGAGGGACGATTGCCGCTTGAGGCCCGCATTCGCGACGTCAAGGTCGGCAGCGACGGTGCCGTCTATGCCGTGACCGAAGAGCGCGGCGGCGGAAAGTCGCAAATCCTTAAGCTCGCGCCAGACGCCTGATCACCTGCATCTGATGGGAGCGGTCTCGCGCCGCTCCCATCTTGCTCACCCAAGCTGGGAACAGACGCAGGGTTAGGCGCATTAATCCTCACAATGGTGAGGAGCAATAAACCCCAATGAATCAGCTTCCAATTCGCATCTTGAGAAAAGTCGGACTGACCTATGTCAGCGACCAGGAACCGGGCATTTCCCGCGAAAAACGCGGCAAGGGTTTCGCTTACCGGCTTCCGGACGGCGCGCTTCTTTCCGACAAGCTGGAGATCACCCGCCTTAAATCCCTCGGTGTGCCGCCCGCCTATGAACGGGTCTGGATCTGCATCGACCCATCCGGTCATTTGCAGGCCACGGGTTACGACGCGCGCGGACGCAAACAATATCGCTATCATCCCGATTGGCACGCCTTGCGAGGCGAGAATAAGTTCTACCAGCTGAAGACATTCGGTGAGGCTCTACCGGCCATTCGTCGGCGGGCAACCTCAGACCTTTCCAAACAGGTGCACAGCGCAGATGTGACGCTTGCTGCACTCGTGCTGCTGCTGGACGCAGCCTATCTGCGCGTCGGAAACAAGACCTACCTTGAAACCAATGGCACCTATGGCGCGACCACGCTTCTGAAAAAACACGTCTCCTTCGGTGAGACGATAGAACTGCGCTTCGCAGCGAAAGGTGGGCAGCGCGTAAAGCGCAAACTGAAACACCCTCGCCTGCAACGGATTCTAGAAAATATCGCCGACCTGCCTGGTAGACAGCTGTTTGTCTGGCAGGACGAGAATGGCCTTGTCCACCCGGTCGATTCAAGCGCGCTCAACGCTTATATTTCGCAAAGTGCCGGTGAAGGCATATCCGCAAAAACGTTTCGCACTTGGGGTGGTACGCTCGCGGCCTTCGGACACGCCGCACGGGCTTTGGGAAGCGAGGAGCGCCCGACCATAAAAGGCATGTGCATGGCGGCAGCCGAAGAGCTTTCCAACACACCCGCGATCTGCCGAAAAAGTTATGTACATCCGGCAGTGCTGGAGCTTGCTACCGAGGACAAATCCGTCAAACGACTGCAGAAAATTTTGGGCAGCGACCTCAAGCCGATCGCCGGGTTGAGAGCTGACGAACGGCGTTTACTCGAATTCTTGCCGTGAGTTACCGCAGCGAGGCATCAATGACAAATTTTGCAGGATCTACGATTTCGTACGTGCACTGGAATGCCGCCGCCGCCACGCGATAGGTATCGCTTTCATCTGTCTGCACCTGCACGATCGCATCTCCCGGCAACGCAACCATCGTCTCGTCCCACGGGGCTCTGAAGTTGAACGGGCCAATTTCGTCCGTGACGATAAAGTAGCTCATATTATTGCCCTTTGGCTTAAAGGCGCGGTAGCCAGCGGCATCTGCTGCTGAGAGAGGCTCACCGTAGCGATCCGAAAAATTCCGTGCTTTTACCAGAATTTCCTCATTACCGGTTTCTTCACAGCGATTGCGCACGACCCAGTCACCTTGCTCAGCGGGTTTCGAGCGGGTCTCCACACCTTGTCCTTTAATGTAAGTGATGACGATTTCACCGGGCGATGCGGGGCGGGCATCAACCTCTTTCGTCTTTCGCGCTACACCAACCCTGTCGACTTTTTTGACCTCGGCCATCAACGCGATCTGGTCTTTGCGCGGTACGTCTTCGATAGCGAACGCCGTCAATGGGAACAGCAGCGGCAGCAAAAACAGCGTTCTCGAAAAGACCAAAGGAGCCATCTGAATTCCATTCATAGCGGCACAACACGAATGATATGCGGAACATGTCACGGGAAGATCACGTAAGTTTGAATGTACAGATATGCCGTCAAAGAAAAACCGCGCATTTTTAAAGGGTAGATTTTAACAAGCCTTATGATGCCTATTTTACCGGCACATGCCTTCCCAGCAGTTTTTGGCGAGACCGTTCAGTTTCATGTCAGCTAGGTGACACATCCCCTGCCCCTGATCTTGGATATGCGTGAGCACCTGCTTGCGAAACATCCGATGGCACGAGCAGCGGGAACACGAGACTATGGCACTATCATTTCAGACAACTAGAAGCGGACGCAGCATGGTCACACGGCCCGTCATGGGCAGCGTGACGCTCAGTATCGTAACGGCTCTCTACCTGTTGTTTTTTGCCAACCACACATTTTGGGCGAAGATACATACCTATCTCTCTGCCTACCCCGTTGCCATTTTTGGGCTTTACATTGCAATGAGTGCCGCGTTCTCCGCTGTGTTCATTCTGTTTTCCGTCAAATATCTGACCAAGCCCATCTTTGCCGTGTTGATCATCATTGCTGCCGTATCCTCCTGGTTCATGGACCGGTTCGGCGCGGTGATCGATAGTGACATGGTGCGTAACGCTTTCGAAACGACGCAGGCGGAAGCAGGTAACCTGATGACACCCGGCTTTGCCCTTCACCTCGCGCTCTTTGCGGGCATTCCCATCATCTTGTTGGCAATCATCAAGATCGACCACAGGCCGTTCTTCAGCAAATTCCTGTGGAACATGGCCAGCATTATCGGCTGTCTGGCCATTGTGTGCGCCGTCGCTGCGGCAAATTCCAAGACATTTACAACGGCAGTTCGCCAGCACAAGGACATTGCCAAAAGCCTCAATCCTTTGACGCCTATTTCCTCCACCGTGCGCTATTTCTCGCAGGCCGATCAGGAAGCAAAGCTCACGGTTTCACCCACTGGCCAGGACGCCAAGGTGATGCCCGCTCTTGGCGGCGTCACCAAGCCGCGCATCACTGTTATCGTTGCCGGAGAAACCGGGCGCGCGGCCAACTTCTCGCTCAACGGATATGGCCGCGACACCAACCCTCAGCTGGAAGCGCGCAACGTCGTCTATTTTCCAAGCACGGTCAGCTGCGGCACGGCAACGGCAATCTCCATCCCTTGCATGTTCTCCAAATTCACTCGTTCGGAATACAGCCACAGCAAGGCGCTTTCCAACGAAAATCTGCTCGATGTCCTTGTCCATGCGGGCGTAGATGCGCGCTGGTGGGACAACAACACCGGCAGCAAGAATGTCGCAGACCGCGTTCCCTATTTCGACCTGACCGCAGCGCAGGACCCCAAATTCTGCTCGAGCGGCGAGTGCCGCGACGACATTTTTCTCGACAGGCTGGATAGCTGGCTGGACGGCGTGACGAAGGATAGCGTCATCGTTCTTCACCAACTCGGAAGCCATGGCCCCACCTACCATTTGCGGTACACCGACGAGTTCAGAAAATTCACGCCCGATTGCCAGACTGCCGAATTGCCCGATTGCAAGGATACCGAAATCACCAACGCCTATGACAACACCATTCTCTACACCGATCATTTCCTTGCCAGCATCATCGACAAGCTGAAGACTCGCTCGGACAAGTTGGCGACGGGAATGATCTATGCGTCCGACCATGGCGAATCGCTGGGAGAGAACGGGATTTATCTCCACGGCGCTCCCTACATTCTGGCACCGGCAGAGCAGACCCACGTACCGTTCCTCGTCTGGTTCGACACCGACTTCGCCAAATCGATGGGGCTGGATGGGGATTGCCTTGCGAAAGAAGCCAAAGCAGGCGGGCGCTCCCACGACAACTTCTTCCACAGCATTCTAAGCATGATGAACGTATCAACCTCTGTGTATGATTCATCGCTGGATGTATTCAGTGCCTGCAAACGCAGACCCACCGCTTGACGAGACAAATTGCGAAGCATACCCACTCTTTAGCCGTTCTGCATATGGCTGAAAGCGAGGTATGCTTGCGCGTTCTACTTGTGGAAGACGATCATGTTCTGGGGGAAGCGCTTCGCGACCACGTAGCCGCCGCGGGACATGCGGTAGACTGGTTCAAGACTGTCGCGGACTCCACCGCGGCGACACAGACCGTTGGCTATGGCCTGATACTGCTCGATCTTCGATTACCCGATGGCGAAGGCCTTTCCATTCTCAGAGGCCTTCGACAACGCAATGATCCGACACCGGTCATCATTCTGACCGCTCACGATCAGGTTTCAGACCGCATCGAAGGGCTGAATGCGGGTGCGGATGACTATCTGGTCAAACCCTTTAATCTCGGCGAATTGACCGCGCGCATGCTAGCTGTTTCGCGCCGTTATGATGGGCGCTCCGAACCGGTTGTGAAACTGCCGGGTATCGAGATCAATCAGGTGGCACGCAACATCGTCGTCAATGGCAATGCCCTCACACTCAGCGCAAGAGAGTGGGCGGTTCTGGAAAAGCTCGTAGAGCGCCCCGGAGCCGTTGTCTCCAAAGCGCAATTGCATGAGACGCTCTATGAATTCGGCGCAGAAATCGAAAGCAACACCGTCGAGGTCTATGTAAGCAGATTGCGCAAGAAAATCGGCTCTGACAGGGTGGAGACGGTGCGTGGCCTTGGTTACACGATCAGGTAGACAGATGAAACGTAGCGACAGCATGACCCGTAGAATGGTGATCGCACTGACGAGTGTCGTTGCTCTGTCGTGGCTGATTGCATCGGCGCTCGGCATAATGGTGATGCAGGATGAATTTGCGGAAATTTTCGACAGCGGCGTGCAGGAAACCGCCGAACGGCTGTTACCGCTGATCGCCGACGACCTGAAGGAACGCAGCCCTGAAGCCGAGCGCCGTCTGGTCCAGCCAGCAGATGGCGAAGAATACCTTACCTATCAACTGCGCGACAGCGAAGGCGAAGTGTTGCTTCGTTCACGCGACGGTGCTTCCGAACCGTTCGACGTGCCGTTGACGCCCGGTTTTGCCGATACGGCGACACAGCGCATCTTTACGGTGGTCACCGAAGATGGGGGCCTTTATTTGCAGATGGCGGATGCCTTCGCCAATCGCCGTGAAGCCATTTTCGAGGCCGGAACCGCTTTGATCCTGCCGCTGCTATTACTGATTCCTGCCAGCATCGTCGCAGTTATTCTTGTCGTCAGGCGAACTCTGGCTCCTGTCCAGACATTGCGTGACGAAATCGGCCGCAAAGACAGTGGTAACATGGCTCCGGTGGACGCCACCCATCTTCCCGGAGAGCTGCATCCGATTGCAAGATCGGTCAATCTGTTGCTCGAACGACTGCGTGCGGCACTGGAATCGGAACGCGCCTTTGCGTCGAACAGCGCTCATGAACTGCGAACGCCCATCGCCGGGGCGCTTGCCCAGGCGCAACGTTTACAGGCTGACATTCCTGCTGAATACGCTCCGCGTGTCGACCAGATCGAGCGGTCCCTGTCGCATCTGGCTCAGCTGGCAGAAAAACTTTTGCAAATGTCCCGAGCAGAAGCAGGTATTGGCGCATCCGATGTGGAGATTGACCTGCTGCCCATCGTCGAGCTTGTTCTGGAGGATATAGGACGTTCGGAGACTGGTGAAGGCCGCATTCGCTTGCATCTGCCATCGGACGGCGGCCTATATGGCATGATCAACAGCGACGCCTTTGGCATCGTCGTGCGCAATCTGGTCGAAAACGCGCTGGTTCACAGCCCAGTGGGCAGTGTTGTCCATGTGCATATTGACGGTGATAACTCTCTTCGTGTCATCAACGAAAGCGTCGTCATCGATCCTGCGCTTTTGCCCAAGCTGACGACACGTTTTACCAGAGGCGCGACACAGGCAACCGGATCAGGCCTCGGGCTTGCCATCGTCAAGCACCTCGTTGCGCAAATGAACGGCTCCCTCGCTTTGTCCTCTCCAGCGGCTGGGCATAATGATGGCTTTGAAGCGAAGATTTCGCTGCTGGCGATAAAAGCGGGTAAAACGATATGAAAGCCAATTCCTAAATTGCTTTCATATCGCCCGCATTCTATCAAATTGCATGCTTTACGATGTTAATCGACTGCACTTGGACAGATTGATCCTGCCATGCACCCGCGCGACAGAAGCGTTGGCGCGGCTGGATGAGCGCATTTCCCGCTCATCCTTCGGTCGAGGCTTTCTCGAGCGGCAGGATTTTCTTGACGCCGCATCGTCCCTATGGATCGATGGCGAACTCGTTCACATCGAAGATCTGGTTCTCCACGACGCCCATATGGATATTCGTGCGCCCACCCACGAAATGGCGATTGCCAGCCGCATATTGCGCGCCCGCCGTCAGATATCCAGCAATGAGCCGAAATGGGCGTTGAGCCCAGCGGGCTTGTCCCGCTTGCGTGGCGAGGAAGCGACAACCCTGCCAGCAACAAAGGAGCCCGGCCCCTTACCAACCCGCGATGAAGCCTTGACAGACGACGATGCGGATATGGCGCTCAGCGATGAATTATCGACCATCGACCGTCTGTTGGCTCGAAGCACAGCAACTCTTGAAGCCATAACCAAGGACGAGAGCCGATCGACCTCCAAGACCGAAAACAACATCATCCGCGATCCGGACTGGAATGAGGACGAGCGGCTTGGCGAATGGCAAACGGTCCTGAAAAGCAGCGCCGGACTTCCTGCCGTATTGCGTGCAGTGATCGCACTCGACGCCTGGTATAAACTAGAGGTGTTGCAGCGCAGCCCTTGGCTTGGCCGTCAATTCGCCGCCGCCCTCTTACGACAGGAGGGTCTCACTTTGTCCCATCTGTCCGCGTTCAACACAGGTTTGAAAGCCGTTCCCCGTGAGCGGCGTAACGCGAGCGGCCAGCCGGAACGGCTCATTGCTTTTCTGGATAGTATCCACGAAGCGGCAACCCTCGGCCTGAAAGAGCACGACAGGTTGCTGAACGCGAAGACCCGCATGGAACGCAGGCTTGTTGGCCGAAGATCGAATTCTCGCCTGCCTGATCTGATCGAACTCGTTTTGGCGAGGCCAGTCGTTTCCACGTCCATGATCGTCCAAGCACTCGGCACCACGCCTCAAGGGGCTGTAGGCCTCGCTAACCAGCTGGAACTGCGCGAAATGACCGGGCGTGGACGCTTTCGTGCCTGGGGCGTGCTTTAATTATAATCCGGCTCCCAAACGCAAAACCGCCCGCGACAAGCACGGGCGGTTTTGGTTACTCCGTCAGCAATTCATCCGGCTGTCGGACATTCAAATGGCTCAGAACTCTTCCCAGTCAGACTTGACGGCGGCGTTGCCATTGAAGGCAGATGCAATCTTGCGGCCCAGTGCGCGGGCTGGTGATTGAACCGGACGCTCGACTGGCGTTGCCGCGCGAACCAGTGCTTCGTAACCGCCACCCAGCTTGAACTGGCCAAGCAAATGGTTCAGCGATGCTGCTTCACGCGCCAGACCATGGCTGGCCGCCGTCTGCTCTTCCACCATCGCTGCGTTCTTCTGCGTGTCCTGGTCCATCTGGTTCACAGCCGTGTTGATCTGCTGCAGGCCGGAGGACTGTTCCTGCGCCGCATCCACGATAGCCACCACGTGACGGTTGATTTCCTGCACTTCGGTGACGATGGTTTCCAGCGCGCGGCCGGTTTCACCAACCAGCTGTACGCCCTGCTGAACCTGGTCGTTCGAGGTCGTGATCAACGCCTTGATTTCCTTGGCAGCCTTTGCAGAGCGCTGCGCCAGTTCACGCACTTCCTGTGCCACCACCGCAAAGCCCTTGCCTGCTTCACCGGCACGGGCCGCTTCCACACCGGCGTTGAGCGCCAGCAGGTTGGTCTGGAAGGCGATCTCATCGATGACACTGATGATGTTGGAAATCTCCGACGAGGACTTCTCGATCTGCTCCATAGCAACAACGGCCTTGCGAACGACATCGCCGGACTGCTCAGCACCAGTGCGGGCTCTCGCCACCAGCTGACCGGCTTCCTGGGCACGTTTGGTCGAGTCCTTCACCGTGGTGGTGATTTCTTCCAGCGCTGCTGCAGTCTCCTCAACTGACGCGGCCTGCTGTTCCGTGCGCTTGGCCAGATCGTCGGCAGCGGAGCGGATTTCGTTGGCACCGGCATCGATACCACGAGCATTTTCAGCCACACGGCTCAGAGCCGTCTGAAGTTTCTCGGCAGAACCGTTGAAGTTCTCGCGGACCTTGTCCAGATGTGCGGCAAAGGGCTGGCTGATGCGGAACGAGAGATCGCCATCCGACAGGCGTGACAGGGCATCGGCGAGATTATCGACGGCAAAGCTGGTGTCGGCTGCTTCTCTGGCTTTCTGCTCTTCACGCGCCATCCGCTCTTTTTCGGACAGGCTGCGGTTTGCTTCAGCTTCGGCCTCAAGACGGATGCGCTCGAGAGCGTTGTCGCGGAAAACGGCCACCGCTTCAGCCATCTGACCAACCTCGTCACGACGATTGAGCCCGGCAACCTCTTCTTGAGTCTGTCCATTGGCAAGAGACACCATACGGCTACGCAAGCGATCGATCGGACCGGTGATTCCACGAGCAGACACGAACAGCGCAAGGACGATTGCAGCCAAAAACAGCAGGCCCAGAGCGACAAGCGTCGTGAGGATTGTGGAGTTGGTCTGATCGCTCAATGCATCCGACTTTTCCGTAACGACAGCAAGATTGCGTTCGCTGATCACGCGGATATCGCTGCGCCATTGGTCAATTTGCGGTCCAACCTCTACGAGAATTTTGCGGGCTGTCCGAAAATCACCCGTCTTCGCGACCTGCCAGACCTGGTCCGTCAATGTGGAGATCGCGTTTGTTCGCGAAATGAATGTGTCGATCTCACCAGCCATCTCCGGCAGGAGCTTCTTTGCACTTTCAAGGCGGCGGATCGTGGTCGCGACATCGGACTTATAACCCTCTTCCACTTTTGAGGTATTGGCCGATTGTTCACGCAGCATCAGTCCCAACGTGGTGTCGTAACCCAGCGACACCAACGCTGTATTGGCGCGGAACAACTCCGTCGATCCAATAGCGTTGTTCGAGATAAAATCCGAATAGCTGGTGTCAGCGTTTTTGTAGTTGTTGGACACAAGGCCAACACCCACTAAACCGATGAGTGCAACTGGAACGATGAGAGAAAGCACCTTGGTGCGAATTTTTGCATTTTGCAGAAAAGACATGGGGCCTCAGTGAGTGTTTCAATGAAACCGGCAAAACACATTATATGACGTCACAAAATCGTGAGCGTCCAGCATCGTGCTGCCAGAAACTGAATGCACTTCATCATGAAGCGGCTGCGAGTTTCATGTTCTGAAGCAAAAGAATTTAAACCGGGTTAAAAGAATTCGTTAAACAGGGTAATTATTCAATATAATCAACACACTTAGAGTGAAAATGCACTACACCACATGCATAACGTTTACTCACGTTACGTAAGCTTTCAGCCCTAACGTAAGCAAAAAACGGAGCAATATTCGGCATCATTTTCCAGTCTGACGCCAAGCTGACATCACTCCTCACGGAATGCTCGCGTGATTTGATCCGAGAGTGGTTTCAGCAGATAGGACAACGCTGTCCGGTCTTCGGTTTTGATCATCGCCTCCGCTGGCATGCCGGAAACAAGTCTCAGGCCCTTCAGCTTTGTCAACTCCAGTTCCGCAACCGTGAGGCGCACGACATAAGAAGATGTTCCAGTTCGCTCGTTCGTGTTCAGATCGGCGGCAATACGGGTCACATGCGCCTTGAGTTGCGGTGTCGTTCGCTGGTTGAAGGCGGACATGCGCAACATCGCCTCATGGCCAAGGCTGATCTGGTCAATGTCCTTTGGCGCTATCTGTACCTCGAGTGTCAATTCGTCGCTCTCGGGTACGATGGACATAATGGTCTCGGCCGGACTGATAACCCCGCCGACGGTATGAACGGTGAGTTGATGGACGGTGCCAGATTGCGGCGCGGTGATATCGATGCGCTTGAGACTGTCTTCGGCGGAAATCTTGCGCTCGACATATTCACCGATCTGCGCCTGAACGTCTGCCAACTCGCTGCCGACCTCGGCCTTCTGATCCTGATCGATCTGGAGTATCTGCAATCTCGTTTCGGAAATCTTGCCCGCCGCCTGTGCCTGATAGGCTATCTTTTCGCCCCACTCTCCACCGAAGGTCGCCGCTTGCGTCTTCAAGCTGTTGAGACGTTGATCGGACACGACGCCCTGTTGCCTCAGCGCGTTCAAAGATGCGATCTCGTTGTTTAAAACAGTCATGCCGTCCGCATAGGCCGTCTCTTGCGCTTTCAACCCCTCGATTTCATGCCGGAATTGCACGACGCGCTCTGCCAGTTGAGCCTTCTTGCCGTCACGAGATTGTTTGCGGAACGCGAACAGCCGCGTCTCGCTGTGAATGGCGGATGCTACGTCGACATTTTGTGCACGCGCCAGAAGGCTCGTTGGAAAGACGATCTCCGCAAGGTCGTCCCGCTCGGCCTCCAGACGCGCCTGCCGCGCCGTCAGCTCATCCAGCCGTTTGGTCACGATTGCAAGATTGGCACGGGTCTGCGTGGAGTCCAACCGCATGAGAATGTCCCCGGCTTTCACCACATCGCCCTCGTGGACGAGGATTTCTCCCACCACGCCGCCGGTGGGATGCTGTACTTTCTTGACGTAGGAATCGACCACGAAATGTCCCGAAGCGACCACCGCTCCCGAGAGTGTTGCGACGGATGCCCAGGCTCCTGCACCACCCAGCAGCACGACGCCGACCACAAGCCCCGCTACCAAATGGTGCCGGATGGACCTCGAAACATCGAAACCGTCAACGCTTGGCATCATCGCCCTCGTCCCTGTCCAAAACATCGACCCCCGCCGGTTCAGGCTGCACGATTTGCTGCGCACCGGCGCGTAGCGGCCGCACGCCATAGCCGGTTCCCGAGAACCCTTTTGTAGAGGGTGCTGTTGCCCCCCCTTTCAGCACCTTGGAGAGAATGTCGTCGCGCGGTCCGAACGCTTTCTGCCGCCCGCCCTCCATCACCAGAACCAGATCGGCTGCGCCAATGGCGCTGGGCCGGTGCGCAACGACGATTGCGATACCGCCTCGGGCGCGAACATACCCAATGGCATTGACCACCGCCGCTTCGCCCTCGGCGTCCAGATTGGCGTTCGGCTCGTCCAGAACAACCATGAACGGATCACGATAAAGCGCACGCGCCAAGCCTATACGTTGCCTTTGCCCGGCTGAAAGCGCCGAGCCTGCCTCGCCTATAGGGGTCTCGTACCCCTTTTCAAATTGCAGGATCAGATCATGTGCGCCAGCCGACCTTGCGGCAGCGACAATGGCTTGCGGGTTGGCCTCCGTTTCAAAGCGGGAAATGTTTTCGGCGATCGTGCCATCGAAAAGTTCGACACCCTGCGGAAGATAGCCGATGTGGCCACCAAGTGCCTCACGGTCCCACTGCTGCAAACTCGCACCATCGAGCCTGACGTTTCCAGATGCAGCAATCCAGACATTGACCAAGGCACGACACAGCGTCGACTTGCCGGATCCTGACTGGCCAATGACGCCAAGCGCGCTGCCGGCTTGCACAGCAAAATTGAGCCCGCTGACGGTCGGCCTCTTCTCGCCGGGCGGCACGATGGCCAGCCCTTCGACATGAAGTTGCCGCACTGGCGCAGGCAGGGCTGTCACTGGAGGGTCCAGGGGAACCCTCGACAGCAAATCCTGCAAACGGTTCCAGCTTTGCCGCGCCATCAAAAACGGTTTCCAGCTCGCAATGGCCATATCCACCGGTGCCAATGCGCGCCCCATCATGATAGAGCTTGCGATCATCACCCCGCCGCTGACTTCCTGACCGATGACGAGATAGGCACCCACACCTAATATTGCCGATTGGAGCATCACCCGCAGCGTTTTCGAAATGCCGCCGAGCCCGTTGGAAATGTCTCCCGCGGTACGGTTAGCGACGAGATATTCCCTGTTGGCAATACTCCAGCGAGATGCGAGGCGTTTGCCCATGCCCATGGACTGAACGACTTCTGCATTTCGTCTGGTAGCTTCCAGCAGCCCATTGCGCTTCATATTATGGGTGATGGTGTCGCGTATCGGCTTGTGCGACAGCACATTGGCAAGCAACGTCAATGCGATAAGCACGACCGCACCGAAAAGCGCGGTCACCCCGATCCATGGATGGAAAAGGAAACATATTCCCAGATAAAGCGGCATCCAGGGAAGATCGAAAAAAGCGTTTGGCCCCTGCCCGGACAAAAATCCACGCACGTTATCCAGATCCCGTAATGGCTGAAGACCGTCTCCCGCCATCCGCGTTACCAAAGGCAGGCGCACCACGGCGCTGTGGATTCTGACAGAAAGCTCGTTGTCGAATTGCTCGCCAATACGCAGAAGAACACGGGCACGGATGATTTCCAGCGCGGCCTGAACCGAAAACATTGCGCTGGCAAGAACGGCAAGGCCGACAAGGGTTGGAACACTTCCGCTGGGCAACACCCGATCATAGATCTGCAACATGAAAAGCGGCGAGGTCAATGCGAGTAAATTCACGACGCCGCTCATCAGCGCGATGGCGCAAATGACCCACTGAAGCGATGTGTGTTTGAAAACGCCGAACAAATTTCAATTCCGTGTGTTCAAGCAACGAGTTCACGTTACCGTCACCGGGCAGGTGACGATAAGATGCATAATCAAGTCGAGATCGACAGCGTCCGCGCAGACCTTCGTTGCGGCATTTTAAAAATCCGCGAAAGCAACGAAGACCGTTTCTATAAAACGTTCGATAAAAGTAGTCTCCACCCGCATCCGCTGTAAACCCTGATACCGTGTCAGTGCCAATTGGGATAGACAAACCGCCCTCGATGTGCGGTGCAGCAAGAGGGGCGCGATGAAAACTTGCATTGCAGCAGCAAGTTGTTAACATGCCAGACAAGTAACAGCCAGATGGGGCACATATGGACGCCGTACACACGCCAGAGCGCGGAACTTCACTCGCCACCAAGATCAGCACCGCCCTGCGGCGTGATCTGGTCGGAGGTGTATTTCGCCCAGGCGACCGGCTTCCGAGCGAGAGTGCGCTGACCCGTGAATATTCCGTCAGCCGCACAGTCGTGCGGGAGGCCATTGCGATTTTGCGGGCAGATGGGCTGGTGGAAGCCCGTAAGGGTGCTGGTGTATTTGCACTTCAAATTCAGCACGAGAAAGATGAGCCGTTCAAGGACCTGACCACTGAGCGGATATCCTCGGTCATCGAACTTCTGGAGTTGAGAACCGTGTTCGAAGTCGAATCCGCAGGGCTTGCGGCATCGCGGCGCTCCGCGACACAGATCGAGTCGATTCTCGACGCTCACAAGGTGATTGGCGCGTGTCTTGCCGAAGGCAAATCCACACGCGACGCGGACTTCGATTTGCACTTCAAAATCGCTGAAGCCACTCAAAACCGCCGTTTTCCTGAATTCCTGCGCCTTATCCGGTCCGGTATCATCCCCCGTGGCGAGTTGCAGGGTGCCGAGCCTGGCTCCCGCCCGAAGGATTATAACTTGCATTTGCAAGAAGAACACGGACGCATCGTTGACGCCATCATCGAAGGCGATGCAGAGGCTGCCCGTGAACAGATGCGCGTCCACCTGCGCGGAAGTCTTGAACGCTACAAAGTCCTCCTGCGATCCAGAACTGCAAGTGCGGAATAGAAAGTTTTAGCTCTCACACAGCCACCTGAATCGTCCCGCAGCGATTGCGCGCCCCATAAGGAGAGCATCAAAACCGCGTGCCACAGCTCTTTATGGGAAAGAGCAATGGTCATCAGTGCTTCTCATAATCTTACCAACTTGCATCACAGCTTCCAGCTCATCCGCTTGACAGATACGACAACATGTGACAGATTTTTGAAAAGTTGTCAGACATGAAGCGTTCACTTCCAGAGGCTGACACAGGGAGGAAACATGCACTTACGAAGCCCGCGCCTTGCTGGCGTGGCGGGGCAGATCGGCACCATTGCCATCACGCTGCTCGGCCTGCTTTTGCTCACCTTCTTCATCGGACGCCTGATGCCTGCAGACCCGGTGCGCGCCATCGTTGGGGAGGACGCGACCCGCGAAACCTATGAGCAGGTATTCCGCTCACTGGGACTGGACAGGCCGATATGGCAGCAGTTCTTCTATTATCTAGGGGATGTCTTCACCGGTAATTTCGGCACGTCCATCCGTACAGGTCAGCCGGTCATTCAAGACATTCTCCACGTCATGCCTGCCACGATGGAGCTTGCGACGTTTGCCATCCTCATCGGCGCGGGGCTGGGCATTCCCATGGGTGTTTTCGCGGCCGTGAACAAGGACCGCTGGCCAGATCATCTCGTGCGCGTCGTCAGCCTGTTCGGCCACTCCATGCCAATCTTCTGGACAGGCATGATCGCGCTGATCGTGTTCTATGCGAAGCTCGATCTGGTTGGTGGCAGCGGTCGTATGGACCAGTTTTATATCGGGCTGGTGGACGAGCGCACCGGTTTCCTCCTGATCGACAGCCTGTTGGCCGGAGATATGGATGTGTTCTGGTCCGCGGTGAACCACCTGATCCTGCCAGCTTCGCTGCTGGGCTATTCGTCATCGGCCTACATCACCCGTATGACAAGAAGCTTCATGCTGGACCAGTTAGGTCAGGAATATGTAACGACCGCGCGCGTCAAAGGCCTTTCCAGCCAACAGACAATCTGGCGGCACGCCTTTGCCAATATCCGCGTCCAGCTCGTCACCATCGTCGCCCTTGCCTATGGTTCGCTGCTGGAAGGCGCTGTGCTCATCGAAACCGTGTTCGCATGGCCGGGCTTCGGTCAGTATCTGACCAGCAACCTGATCACCGGCGACATGAATGCCGTCATGACCTGCGTTCTCATCGTCGGCGTCATTTTCATCGGACTTAATCTCCTGTCCGACATTCTCTACCGCTTCTTCGATCCGAGGACACGCTGATGACCGCGCATGCAGAAAAAATAAGGCTACCAGCCTCCGTGAACGCGATGAAGAACATCGTTCTTTTCCTCCTGCGCAGCCCGACATCGACCTTCGGCCTGATCGTTCTTGCCATTCTGATTTTCGCCGCAGTTTTTGCGCCCCTCATCGCCACGCATGACCCCTATGTGCAAAACCTTGCGAACGTCCTCAAAGCCCCCGGAGACGGACATCTGTTCGGAACCGACGATCTGGGCCGCGACATCTTCAGCCGCCTGGTTTTCGGCGCGCGCATCACGCTGACCATCATCTTTCTCGTCTCCATCGTGGTTGGCCCCATCGGCCTCATCATCGGCACGGCATCTGGTTATCTTGGCGGCAAATTCGATACGGTGATGATGCGTATTACCGATATCTTTCTGTCGTTCCCAAGCCTGATCCTGTCTTTGGCCTTCGTAGCAGCACTCGGCCCTAGCCTCAACAACGCGATCATTGCCATCGCACTAACCTCATGGCCGCCGATCGCACGTCTTGCCCGCGCGGAAGCACTGACATTCCGCAATGCCGACTACATTGCAGCGGCCCGTCTCCAGGGCGCATCACCCATCCGCATCATCGTCAAGTCGATCATGCCCATGTGCCTGCCATCGGTGCTCATTCGCCTGACGCTGAACATGGCAACCGTCATCCTGACCGCCGCGGGCCTCGGCTTCCTTGGCCTTGGCGCGCAACCGCCGCTGCCGGAATGGGGCGCGATGATTGCGACAGGTCGTCGTTACATGCTGGACAATTGGTGGCTGGTTACTTTCCCAGGCATATCGATCCTCACCGTCAGCCTTGCCTTCAATCTTCTGGGTGATGGTCTGCGCGATGCGCTCGATCCCAAGCAGATGAACCGGAGATAGACCATGGAACGGACAATACTGGACGTCGAAAATCTCCGCATCCGTTATGGCGGCTCGCAAACAGAGGCAGTACGCGGCGTGTCCTTCACCCTCGGTCGTGAACGGCTGGGTATCGTCGGCGAGAGCGGCTCGGGCAAATCCACCGTGGGACGTGCACTGCTGCGCCTACTGCCGGGTGCGACGATCACTGCCGATACGCTTCGTTTCGATGAACTCGATCTTCTGTCGCTGTCGGAAAAGGAAATGCTGAAAGTTCGCGGCAGACGCATGTCGATGATCCTTCAGGACCCGAAATTTTCGCTCAACCCTATCAGGCGCGTCGGTGATCAGGTAGCGGAAACCTATCTGCGGCATTTCAAATGCACGAAAGCGGAAGCCAAGATCAAGGCGCTCGTCATGCTGGAAGCGGTCAAAATCCGCGATCCTGAGCGCGTCTACGCACAATATCCACATGAGATTTCCGGCGGCATGGGCCAGCGCGTGATGATTGCCATGATGCTGCTGGCGGACCCTGATCTCGTCATCGCCGACGAGCCGACATCGGCGCTCGACGTCACTGTTCGGTTGCAGGTGCTCAACATTCTCGATGGCCTCGTTCGGGATCGCGGCATCGGCCTTATCATGATCAGCCACGACCTCAATCTGGTGCGCAATTTCTGCGACCGCGTTCTCATCATGTATGCGGGCCAGGTGGTTGAAACCCTGTCGGCAGGCAATCTGGATGCCGCACAACACCCCTACACACGCGGCCTTTTGGCCGCTCAGCCCCGCATTGGAGGCACCCGCTCGCCGCTGGCGGTGCTGGACCGTCGCCCGGAATGGCTTGAGGAACACGCCTGATGTCAGTTTCTGTTGAAATTCGCGACCTGTCGATCAGCTTCGGCGAAGGGCCGGCAGCGGTCAAAGTCCTCCCATCCGTCTCCTTTTCCGTCCAGCCCGGTGAATGTTTCGGACTTGTCGGTGAGTCGGGCTCGGGCAAATCCACCGTGCTGCGCTGCGTTTCCCTGCTGACCGATTTCTGGAAAGGCGACGTCCTGATCGACGGCAAATCCGTACGCGACATACCGCTGATCGACCGTTGCCGCACCTTGCAGATGGTGTTTCAGGATCCCTATGGTTCGCTGCATCCGCGCCAGTCGGTCAGAACCGTGCTGAACGAACCTCTGACCATCCATAAGCTTACCGACAAGGAAGAGCGGATGCGCAAGGCCATCACCGACGTTGGCCTGCCGGTTTCGTTCCTGGACCGTTTTCCCCACCAGCTTTCCGGCGGTCAGCGCCAGCGCGTGGCCATTGCCCGCGCCTTAATCCTCGAACCATCCCTGCTGTTGCTGGATGAGCCGACCTCAGCGCTGGATGTTTCGGTACAAGCTGAAATCCTTAACCTCCTCCAGCGCCTTAGAGAAGAGCGCGGCTTCACCTACATCATGGTCACGCATGATCTGGCCGTCGTTGACCACATGTGCGACCGGTTTGCGGTGATGCTGCGCGGTGAAGTCACGGAAATACTTCCGCGTGATGCCATTGCGCGTAAAGGCGCGACACACTCTTACGCGCGCGAACTGATCTCTGCGTCGCTGGAATATGAAGGCGTAAACGCCTGACGCTCAGTCCACGTCGGGATCATATTCCCGTTTGCTATCGTCCTTGGAAAACAGGACGCACGGTCCGCGGGAACCACGCGGATCGTAGGAATAACCCTTCAGCGCCAGCGCCTGGGTGATATCGCGAATGCCTGCCAGATTGTAGAGATGGTCGTGCAATTCCACGAAAATACGTTCGACACCGGCAAGCTGCGCATTCTGCAACAGATCGTGCTCCGCACCTTCGATATCCATCACCAGCGCGTTAATGCGATGTTCGGCAATGAACGCATCGATGTTTTCCGACGGGATTTCGATGCGGTGCTCGTATGGACCCTGATTTTCATCCATGGACGACATCCAGAGATCTTTGCGCACATAAAACGGGTGAACATGCGGGGCATGCGCGGTCAGCAACCCTTGCGAAAATACGACATTATCGGCGCAATTGGTCTTGATCACCCGTGCAGCCAGTGCAGCCGTTCCGGGGTTCGCCTCGAAAGCCCAGACCATGACATCCTTGATACCTGCAATGATGGAGGTGATGATGCCGATGCCGGAGCCAAGCTCGAGAACCCGGTCGCCCGGCTTGATGGCTTTGAGAATGCTGCGGGCTTCCTTGGCCTCATAGCTTCCGTCCGCAAGGGCATTCCAGATAATTGGAGAAACCTCCTCCCGCGCCAAATCGAGCTTTACCCCATGCACGTCAAGCCGTTCCATTTCAAATTCCCCTCATGGCAAAGCCACGCATAAACGCAATTACATCTCTCGCCCGTCACACAGGGAGAATGGAAACACTCAGCTCGAACGCCTGAAGACATTGAGCTTTTCGGCAGGGCCGGGTCGGCCGATCAGATACCCCTGCATCTGGTCACAACCCAACCGCGACATGCAATCGAACTGCTCCTGCGTTTCGATACCTTCGGCGATCGTCGTCATTCTCAAACTTTTGGCCATGCCGACCACGAATTCGACAATGGCCAACGCATCGGTATCGGTCGCCACATCCCGCAGAAACGACTGGTCGATCTTGATCTTGTCGAAGGGTACGCCGCGCAAATTCCCAAGCGACGAATAGCCGGTTCCAAAATCGTCCATGGCGATCTTTATGCCGACATCTTTCAGTTTTTCAAGCGTGTCGAGTGTCTGATCGCTCTTGTTGAGCAGCACGGACTCGGTGATTTCGAGTTCGAGCCTGCTGGCGTCCAGCCCGCTCTTGTCGAGCGCCTCTACTACGTTTTGAATGAGGCTGGTGCTGTGGAACTGCACGGGGGAGAGGTTGATCGCAATTTTGAGATCGCCTTTCCAGGTCTTGGCTTCCTGGCAAGCGGTATCCATGGCCCATTTGCCCAGCGAATGGATCAGCCCGGTCCGTTCCGCCACCGGAATGAACGCCGATGGGGGCACACTGCCACGCACCGGGTGCGTCCACCGCAACAAAGCCTCGAAGCCGCAGATTTCTCGGGTCTTCGTCAGCATCTGCGGCTGGTAATAGACTTCCATCTCGTTGTTCTGAACGGCTGTTTGCAAGTCCGCTTCAAACGACCTTTTCTCCGTCAGCTGCTGCTGCATATGATCCTGGAACACGCTGACGCGACCTGGGCCCAGCCTCTTGGATTCGTAAAGCGCAAGATCGGCGCGCTTGAACAACTCATCGGCATTCGTGACATCGCTGGAAACGGCTATGCCCACGCAAGTCCCGATTTTGATTTCCAGTTCACCCAGATTATAGGGTTGGCTTATCTGTGAAATCACCGATTCTGCAAAGGCAAGCGCTTCATCTTCGTCACGTGCACTGGTGATGAAAGCAAACTCGTCGCCACCCAGCCGGCACACCATATCCGCGTCCTCGCGGATGGAAGACAGGCGCGTGGCAACGGACTGCAACAGCGCATCGCCGACATCATGGCCAAGCGTGTCATTGATATCCTTGAAGCCATCCAGATCCAGCAGAAGAATAATCGATGTCCCTGCATCCGCCAAGGCAAGCCTCTCGTTCAACTCCCGACGGAACAGTGCACGGTTGGGCAATTCGGTCAGGGCGTCATGATAAGCATCGTGCTCAAGACGGGCATTGTTGTCCTTCAGCTCCAAAGTGGCAGCCCGCAGATCGTCCGTCAAACCGCGCATGTCCTTATGGGCACGGTCCAGAAGATTGTTATGGCGGTTGAGAAGCAAAATGAGCGCGATGCCGCAAATGATCAGACCGCCCGCAAGTGCGGAGAATATGGTGTGAAGCTGGCGAACCTCCGAGTGAGCATTGTCGACAACTTCCACATCATAGGCAACGGATGATGATGCGAGCGTCGTCAAGGGACCATCGAGCGCTCTCATCGATTCCAGAATGGGTTTGACGACAGAGGGTTGCAGGTTGTCGATCTGCTTGTCGAGATCGGTAAGAACCGTCGTCAAATTCGTGACGAGATCGCGCCATTCCGGCCTGCCGCCAATGAAAGCTCCCAGATTTCCCTGCTTCAAAAGCTCCAGCCTGCCCAGCATCAAATCCATCCGCAAACGCAGATCGTCGTGCGTGACGTGCTCCGGATCCAGCAGGAAGCCATAGAGATTGTTCTGGAGGCGCAGATATTCCGAGACGGTCTGACTGACCGCCCAGGAATCATTATATCTGGCAAATTTCTGCAACGCGGTTTGTCGCTGTGCGATGACGTAGGCAATGTAGCCCGTAGCCAACACGAAGCAGCATATGATGACCGCCAATACCTTACGCAATTGGCACCTTTACTTGACTATCAGCTTTGCAACCTGCCAGGCGGAGCGGGTATAATAGGTCTGGGTTTGAAGTTCCGGGGCGGTGTCGTAGGGATAGATCACGAATAACGGACCTTTTTCGCGAACTTCCATATAGCTCCCGTCCCGCTTCATGGCCAGTATGACATTGAACTTGTCAAAATCTGCCATGGGAAGGGTACTGACGTAGTCATTGAGCGCCACCGCAGTCACCGTGGTACCCTTTGCACCAACCAAATCCATCAGTTTTTTCAGCGAAACGCCTTCGAAGCGCGTCACCCCGTCATACCATGGTGAATGCGTTTCCACCGTCACGATGCCAATCGCTTCCAGCATATCACGATCAAATTTCGCGGCACCATCGGCATTGGTGTTGGCTATATTGCCCGATATCGTCAGAATAGTTTTGCCCGTCGGCTGAGGCAGTGAGCCGGCTTGAGCAGAAGAAAACAAAGTGATCGCCAAAATGGCACTAAGAACTAACCGCACGATACGCATCGTCTTGTCCCTCGATAGAACTTTTTGGTCAACCCGGAGCTCGTCTAAAATCTTATATCAGTATTTTATACAATACGCGTATTTAGATTTTTTTATTGGATGTGCCTTGCCTGTCGCCGTCGCCACGTCGCGCCGTCTACAGGCTTTGACACTACAAAGCACACTAACGGTTATCCAATGTTTTAGATTGTGGTTAGCAAAATCGTAAAAAAATCTAAAAATGGTTTAGGAAAACAAAACACATGTTTACCGGGCGTGGCAATTGCCACACCCGGTGCTATCTACGGTTAAATCCGATGGGCAAATCCGTGTCGACGTCTCACGGCAGAATCGGAAGCCGGATCATGCCAGATCAAACCGATCGGCATTCATAACCTTGTTCCAGGCGACGACGAAGTCTTTCACAAACTTATGCTTTGCGTCTGCCGAAGCGTAAACCTCTGCCAAAGCACGAAGCTGTGAATGCGAGCCGAAAATCAGGTCCACACGCGTTCCCGTCCACTTCGCTTCGTTGGTCTTGCGGCTACGTGCTTCATAGACGCCTTCCTGTCCATGAACCGGTGCCCATTGCAGGTCGATATCGAGAAGGTTGACGAAGAAGTCGTTGGTCAGCGTTTCAGGACGCGTGGTGAAGACCCCGTGGTCCGGTTTGCCGACATTGAGAACGCGCAAACCACCAACGAGTGTCGTCATTTCCGGTCCAGTCAGCGTCAGAAGCTGGGCTCGGTCCACAAGCGCTTCTTCCGGCTTCATGAACTGGTGACGAGCCTTGTTGACGAAGTTGCGGAAGCCATCGGCACGTGGGTCGAGTGCGGCAAAGGACGCAACATCCGTCTGCTCCTGAGACGCATCCGTGCGACCAGGCGTGAACGGCACGATGATGTCGTGACCGCCAGCCTTCGCTGCCTTCTCCACACCAGCCGCACCAGCCAGAACGATCAGATCAGCCAGCGAAATCTTCTTGCCGCCGGTTTGGCCAGCATTAAAGTCACTCTGGATGCCTTCGAGAACGCTGAGAACCTTCGCCAGTTGCTGTGGCTGGTTGGCTTCCCAGTTCTTCTGCGGCTCCAGACGGATACGGGCACCGTTGGCACCACCACGCTTGTCCGATCCACGGAACGAGGATGCCGATGCCCAGGCGGTGGACACCAGTTCTTGCACGCTAAGACCGGTCGCCAGCACCTTGGCCTTGAGGTTGGCAATGTCGGCGTCATCGACCAGAGGATGATCGACAGGCGGAATGACGTCCTGCCAGATCAGATCTTCGGCTGGCACTTCCGGTCCGAGATAGCGAACCTTCGGCCCCATATCGCGGTGGGTCAGCTTGAACCAGGCACGTGCGAACGCGTCGGCAAACTGCTCCGGGTTTTCAAGGAAGCGACGCGAAATCTTCTCGTAGGCCGGGTCGAAACGCAGCGCCAGATCGGATGTCAGCATGGTTGGAAGATGCTTCGTAGTTGGGTCATAGGCATCGGGGATCGACGGGTCGGCGTTTTTGGCCACCCATTGCTTGGCACCGGCAGGGCTTGTGGTCAGTTCCCATTCGAAAGCGAAGAGGTTTTCGAAGAAGAAGTTGCTCCACTGCGTCGGCGTCTGTGTCCAGGTGACTTCCGGACCACCGGTCGTCGTGTCCTTGCCGATACCGGTGCCGAATTTGTTATGCCAGCCAAGACCCTGCGCTTCCAGTTCACCGCCCTCAGGCTCCGCGCCGATGAGGGATGGATCGCCTGCGCCATGCGTCTTACCGAAGGTGTGGCCGCCTGCAATTAGCGCCACGGTTTCTTCGTCGTCCATGGCCATACGGGCAAATGTCGAGCGAATATCGCGGGCGGAAGCGATAGGATCAGGATTGCCATTCGGACCTTCCGGGTTGACGTAGATCAGACCCATCTGCACCGCACCCAGCGGTTCCGCCAGTTCGCGTTCGCCACTGTAACGCTCATCGCCCAGCCATGTCCCTTCAGGACCCCAGAAAAGCTCTTCCGGCTCCCAGACGTCTGCGCGACCACCGGCAAAGCCGAATGTCTTGAAACCCATGGACTCCAGCGCGACGTTGCCGGTCAGGATCATCAGATCGGCCCAGGAAATGCTGTTGCCGTATTTCTGCTTGATCGGCCACAAAAGACGACGGGCCTTGTCGAGGTTGGCGTTATCGGGCCAGCTGTTGAGTGGCGCGAAACGCTGCTGACCGGCACCGGCACCGCCGCGACCATCGGTAATGCGGTACGTGCCCGCGCTATGCCAGGCCATGCGGATGAAGAGACCACCATAGTGACCGAAGTCGGCGGGCCACCAGTCCTGAGAATCGGTCATCAAGGCGTGGAGATCGGCCTTCACAGCGTCCAGATCGAGCGCCTTGAACGCTTCGGCATAATCGAAGTCCTTGCCCAAAGGATCAGAAAGGGACGAGCCGTGATGCAGGATTTGGATGTTCAGCTGGTTGGGCCACCAATCTCTGTTCGAGCGAACGGCTTTTGGTGTCTGGCCGTGGGCCACGGGACATTTGCCCGCGCTATCGGTTTTCTGATCCATGATAGTCTCCATGTCACTTTTGAGTGGACGTTAAAAAAGCTGTTGCTGTCAAAATTGCAGGATTTCAGTTGACCTTGATCGCGGCAAACCACGACACGAAGTGAAATGTAACCTCGCCACAAGACCTTTTAACGACCCATTGCCATAAATTTAAGTTGGATTTACTGATTGATGCGATAAGCTTGGCTTATGAAGAACCTGACATTGAAGCAGCTCCGCTATTTCGAAGCGCTAGCGCGCCACAAACGTTTTCGGCTTGCGGCTGAGGCTTGCGCCATTTCCCAGCCAGCGCTTTCCATGCAGATCAAGGAACTGGAGCAGGAAGTTGGACACGATCTCTTCGAACGCGGCGCAAAAGAGGTCAAACTGACCGCGTTCGGTGAGACATTCGCCCTGCGTGTGCGTGAAATCCTGCGCGATGTGAACGAACTAGGGGAGTTGGCGCGCGCGTCGAAAAACTCGTTCTTGTCGCGCCTTCGGATCGGCGTCATTCCCACCATAGCGCCTTACCTGCTTCCCACCATCATCAATGATCTGAACAGAACGTTTGACGGTATCGAAATACAGATCCGTGAGACGCAGACCGCAAAACTGCTCGAAGAACTGAAACAGGGCGATCTCGACCTCGCCATCGTGGCCCTCCCGATATCGGAACCATCCCTCATCGAATCGAAGCTTTTCGACGAGGAGTTCGTGCTGGTCAGGCGGCATCAGGATGGCGGCAAACCCGTGCCTGAACGCACGGCACTGCCCAAAATGCGGTTGCTGCTCTTAGAAGAAGGCCATTGCTTCCGTGATCAGGCTCTGTCTTTTTGCAATGTCGGCTCATCACAGCCCAGAGAAGTCATGGAAGGCAGTTCACTATCGACCTTGGTGCAGATGGTCAGCGCCGGCATCGGTGTCACGCTCATCCCGGAAATGGCGGTTCCCATGGAAACCCGCTCTGCCCATGTCTCGGTGTCGCATTTCGACGCCCCCGCCCCTGTCAGAACCATCGGCATGATCTGGCGCAGTTCGACACCGATCGGCAAACAACTCCTTCAAATTTCAGAGGTCATTCGCACATCGACGACGAATATGCGGGAAACGAATAACGCTCGCAAACCGTTGATCGAAGCGACAAGCCATTGATCTAAATACACAAAATATCGTGATAGTTTCACACTTGCTTTAAAACACGAACGTTCGTATTTAAAAATCCAGTTTCAGGACCCAATCATTATGGCAAGAACACGTAAAATCAGCACGGATGACATTCTCGACGCCGCCGAAAGGGTTGTCCTGCGTGCTGGCGCGACCGGCTTTTCCATCGACGCCGTGGCGCAGGAAGCCGGCGTCAGCAAATCACGTGTCGTCTACGATCACAAATCCAAGTCCGCTTTGCTCGAAGCCCTGATCGAAAGACGCCTTGCAGCAGAAGAAGAGCGCGTGCAGGACGCGATCAATGGCAGCAGTCATCTGCCGCACCCCGAATTGTTTGGTCGCATTGCGGTGGCCGAAAAGGTGCCTGACGATACCGACAAAGCGGTTTGCCTTGCCATCAGCGCGGCCATGTCGAGCGAAGAGAAAATCCACGACCGCATGAGCGACTGGACCCGCAAGGATCTTGCTGCCATGGAAAAAGGCAAACGACCGAAAGCAGCCATGATCGCTTATCTGGCACTGACGGGCTTCTGCTGCACAGAATATTTCAATTTCCACCAATGGGAACCAGCAGAAAGGCTGGCAATTCTCGACGGTATTCGCGCTATTTACACGACCTTTCCCGACGAAACATGACGATCACCCGAGGGTGATATGATGAGGACATATGATGCACAGCAGAACCACGCTGCCGCGACTGCTAACCTTGATGACTGCCGCGTTCGTACTGGCGGCACCGACGATTGTTCACGCGCAGGAAGGCATGCAGATGCCACCGCCTGCGGTCGGCGTGCTGGAACTGACGGCAAAATCAGTGCCTGTGGTCAACGAGCTTCCAGGCCGTATCGCCGCAACACGCACTGCCGAGGTTCGTGCGCGCGTTTCCGGCATATTGTTGGAACGCGTGTTCGAGCAGGGAACGCTGGTCCAGAAGGACGATGTCCTCTACCGCATCGATCCACGGCTGTTCAAAGTCCGCGTCGCCAGCGCGGAGGCCTCCTTGCAGCGCGCCCAGGCAACGCAAAGCAATGCGCGCCAGCAACTGGAACGCCAGAAAAACCTGCGTGAACGCAACGTGTCAACAGGCATCGATTACGATACGGCAGCGGTCAATCTCGCCCAGGCGGATGCCGATGTTGCGCTTCAGCAGGCTGCGTTGGATGAAGCGCGCATCAACCTCGATTACACAGAAGTCCGCGCCCCCATCAGCGGCATCATTGGCGGCGCGCTCGTTACCGAAGGCGCGTTGGTCACGGCAGATGGCACACAGAACCTCGCTTTGATCCAGCAGATCGACCCCAGCTACGCGGACTTCACCCAATCCGCGCAGGATATGATGTCGTTGAGACGCGCTGTCGATGACGGGAAACTGGCAAGCCCGGCTCCCGGCCAGGCCAGCGTCCGACTGGTTTTCGATGATGGCTCCGTCTATCCGGATGCCGGTCGTCTGCTGTTTGCCAGCGCCAGCGTGGATTCAACCACGGGTCAGGTCACGTTGCGGGCGGAGTTCCCCAATGCCCGCCGCGATTTGCTACCCGGCATGTATGTGCGGGTCAGAATCGAGCAGGCGGTTCGTGAAAACGCTGTCACCGTTCCCCAACGTTCGATCATCCGCAATGCGGACGGCAAACCGTTAGTCTATGTCGTAAACGGCGATACAGCCGAGGCACGCCCTATCGAACTCGGTCAGGCGCTTGAAACCGAATGGGTCGTCGAAAAGGGTTTGACCGCCGGCGACAAAGTCGTGGTCGATGGTGCCCAGAAGGTCCAGCCCGGTGGCAAGATAAAGCCGGAACCATGGCAGCCGGAAAAAACAGCCGAGACACCGGCGCAAGCACCCAAGCAGTAAGGTCCTTTCATGGCACAGCTCTTCATAAGACGGCCGATCCTCGCCTGGGTCTTTGCGCTGTTTATTTCCATTGCGGGCATCATCGCCCTGCCGTTTCTGCCGATTGCGCAATATCCCAAGGTCGCGCCGCCGCAGCTGACGATTTCCACCACCTATCCCGGCGCTTCGCCGCAGGATATCTACCAGGGCGTCACCCGGCTCATCGAAGATGAGTTGAACGGCGTCGAAGGGCTGATGTATTTCGAGTCCACCTCCGATACGTCGGGTCAGGTCTCCATCAACGCCACATTCGAGGCTGGCACCAATATCAACCAGGCCTCGGTCGATGTGCAGAACGCCATTCGCCGTGTCGAGGCACGTCTGCCTTCTGCCGTTGCGGCACAGGGTGTGACGGTGGAAGAAGCCGCCTCAGGCTTCCTCATGTTCATCACGCTGACCTCGACGGATGGCACCATGGATGAGGTGGCACTGGGGGACTATCTCAACCGCAACGTCCTTGGTGAACTGCGCCGCATCGAAGGTGTCGGTCGCGCCCAGCTGTTCTCATCACAACGTGCCATGCGCGTGTGGATCGATGCCGACAAGCTGGTTGGCCTCAACCTCACGGCTGGTGATATCAACAGCGCAATCACCGCGCAAAATGCGCAGGTTGCCGCGGGCCAGATCGGTGCTGCACCCAACCCCGTCAGTCAGGATTTGACTGCCACCGTCCTCGTCAAGGGACAACTGACCGACCCTGCGGAATTCGGCAATATCGTGCTGCGCGCCAACCCGGATGGCAGCAGCGTGCGACTGAAAGACGTCGCCCGCATCGAGCTTGGCGCGGAGACCTACAACTTCTCCAGCCGCCTGAACGGACAGGCCAGTGCGGCCGTCGGCATTCAGCTTTCCTCCACCGGCAACGCTGTTGCGACCTCGAAAGCGGTCTCGGCAAAACTGGAGGAACTGTCGCGCTTCTTCCCAAGCGGCGTCGCCTATGCCGTTCCCTATGACACCAGCCCCTTCGTTTCGGCATCAATCGAAAAAGTGTTGCACACGCTGGTCGAGGCCATCGTTCTCGTCTTCATCGTGATGTTCGTGTTCCTGCAGAATTTCCGCTACACGGTCATTCCCACGCTGGTCGTGCCGGTGGCGCTGCTGGGCACGTGCGCGGTTATGTATGCCACCGGGTTTTCCATCAACGTTCTGACCATGTTCGCCATGGTTCTCGCCATCGGTATTCTGGTGGATGATGCCATCGTCGTCGTTGAGAACGTCGAGCGCATCATGGCCGAAGAAGGCTTGTCGCCGAAGGCAGCAACGCAAAAAGCCATGAAGCAGATCACCGGCGCCATTCTCGGCATCACGCTGGTTCTGGCCTGCGTGTTCATACCCATGGCCTTCTTCCCCGGATCGACCGGCATCATCTATCGTCAGTTCAGCTTGACGATGGTCGTGTCCATTCTGTTCTCCGCCTTCCTCGCATTGTCTTTGACACCGGCTCTTTGCGCCACGTTCCTCAAGCCCATCAAGCAGGGCCACCAGGAAAAGCGCGGTTTGGGCGGCTGGTTCAACAGGAAGTTCGATGGCCTGACAAACGGCTACACCAAGGCGGCAACGGGCGGTGCCCGTCGTGCGGGGCGAATGATGGTCATCTACCTCGCGCTGGTCGCCGGTCTCGGCTATCTCTTCGTCAGCCTTCCCAGCGCCTTCGTGCCGGATGAGGATCAGGGCTTCCTGATCGTCGACATTCAGGGCCCGCCGGAAGCCAGTGCAAACCGCACCGTGGCGTCCATCGAGCAGATCGAAAAAATCTTCAAGGACGAACCTTCGGTCAAGGATGTCGTTGCCATTCAGGGCTTCAGCTTCTCCGGCAACGGTGCCAATGCAGCGCTGGCCTTCATCACGCTCAAGGACTGGAGCGAACGTGGGGCCGATAATTCGGCGCAGGACATCGCCAACCGCGCCAACATGAAGCTGTTTGGCCTGAAAGACGCGACGACATTTGCTCTTTCACCACCGCCCATCGAAGGCTTCGGTACATCCGGCGGCTTCTCCTTCCGCTTGCAAGACCGCAATGGCATCGGCCAGGCCGCTCTTTCGGCTGCGGCTGGCGAGTTGATGCAGAAAGCAGGCAAAAGCCCGGTTCTGGCCGGAATGCGCATCGAAGGCCTGCCGGATGCCGCGCAGATCATGCTGGTGATCGACCGCGAGAAAGCCAACACGTTCGGCGTTACCTTCGCCGATATCAACAACACCATTACCGCCAATCTCGGATCGTCCTACATTAACGACTTCCCGAACGCCGGACGCATGCAGCGCGTCGTCGTTCAGGCGCAGGACCGTGACCGTCTTCAGGTCGAGGATCTGTTGAAGCTGAACGTACGTAATGCCAGCGGCGGCATGGTGCCTCTCAGCTCATTTGCCATCGCGCAATGGCAGAAAGGTTCTCCGCAGGTCGTCGGCTACAATGGGTATCCGACCATCCGTATTTCGGGTGCGCCTGCGCCGGGAAACTCGACGGGTGCGGCTATTACCGAGATGGAACGCCTCGCCTCAGAACTTCCGGCCGGCATCGGCTACGAGTGGACTGGTCAGGCTCTGGAAGAGATCAAGTCCGGCTCGCAGGCACCGTTCCTGTTCAGCCTCAGCATTCTTTTCGTGTTCCTGCTGCTGGCAGGTCTCTATGAAAGCTGGTCCATCCCGCTTGCGGTGATGCTGGTCGTACCCCTTGGTGTCATCGGCTCCGTGCTGGCGGTCCTTCTTCGGGATATGCCCAACGACATCTACTTCAAGGTGGGCCTGATCGCGATCATCGGTCTCTCAGCGAAAAACGCGATCCTTATCGTGGAGTTTGCCAAGGACTATTATGCGGAAGGAAAAACCCTGTTGGAATCCGCAGTCCTGGCTGCAAAGGTACGTTTCCGGCCGATCATCATGACCTCGCTGGCCTTCACGCTTGGCGTGGTGCCGCTGGCCATTGCCACGGGTCCAAGTGCTGCCAGCCAGAACGCCATCGGTACCGGCGTTCTCGGCGGCATGATCTCAGCAACGATCCTTGCGGTCTTCTTCGTCCCGGCATTCTTCGTCTTCGTTCTGAAATTGATGCGCACGAAACGGCCGGAGGTGGAGACGCCGCAGGAAGAGCCTGCAACGGTCCAGCACTGATTGAAACGAAAACGCCGCAGATAGTATCTGCGGCGTTTTTATATGGGAGACCGCTCGCCGATAATTTAGTGGTCCTCGAATGCTCTCGCGGTATGCCCGGGTAAGGATTGTTGAGACCCCGCATGTTCGCCCTCATTCCTGTGCTTGTCACAGGAATCCAGTCGCCGCGCGTCTGCGCGGCGGAATGACTCTTTTCAGCCCAAAGACTTGGTCTGGCTGGATTCCTGTGACGAGCACAGGAATGAGGGAAGGTAGCGCCAACGACCGCACGTCAGCTTTCGAAAATCAGCAGTCCCGACCGTTGGCATAACCATCAACGATACAAACCGAACCCGGCATGGGCTGGGTAACACTGCGGCGGATGCTGTAGGATTTCTTGGCCGGTTCGACACGATTGATCGAGCCGGTGCTGATCATGTCGAAACTGTCGGGCGTCTGGGCGAAGCGGGCGGGAGGCGTCTTGCCTGCCAGCATGGGGGTGACGATCAGCGACAGCGCAATCGCCACCATACCAAAGAGCAGAGCGACATTCACAACGCCAATTTTGCGCGATTTTTCAGAATAGGACCGGCGTCCCTCCACTGTCTTCCAAAAATCCTCGTTCATACCAAGGCCTCGCTACGCGCCATTTACCAATTGTTCAGTCTTTTAATTTGCCAGAGGGTGATAAACGATTGGTTAATAGCGCCCCGTTTTGAGACGATGCAGGCCCTTGGAAGCCTTTATTCACGGTATTGTTTACAGCAGGTCCTGAAGATAGGGGATCAGCGGCTCATCGGCCGGCGGCATGGGGTAGTCTCGCAAAGCCTGCGGCTTCACCCATTTGATCGCCTGCCCCTCGGCCCCGCGCGGGATACCTTCGTAACGACGGCAGACGTAAAGCGGCATCAGAAGGTGAAATGTCTCATAGGTGTGGCTGGCAAAAGTCAGCGGAGCGAGACAGGCGATCTTGGTCTTGATGCCAAGCTCTTCTTCTAGCTCCCGAACCAGAGTTTCCTCCGGCGTTTCGCCGCTTTCGACCTTACCGCCCGGAAACTCCCACAAACCGGCCAGCGATTTGCCTTCTGGCCGTTGCGCCAGCAGAATTCTGCCATCGCTATCGATGAGTGCGCAGGCCGCGACGAGAAGGATGTTTCGCCCAGCGTCAGCCATCACTCCGCGTCCTTGCGCCAATAGCGATAGGTATAGGCTGTGGAAAAGCCGAATTTCTCATAAAGGCCAATGGCCGGCCGATTGGTGGATACCACCTGAAGCCACGCGGTTTTCGCGCCGCTGATCCGCGACCAGCGAAGCGCCGACGTCAGAATTTCCGTTGCCGTCCCTTTTCGCCGGATCGACGGATCCACATCCAGCGACAAGATGCCGGCAAGGTCGTTATCCTGCACGCAAATGACGGTCGCCAGCGGTTCGCCTTCGACCTCTTCCTTGATGAACAGCCCAAGCGTCGGCTTGATGGAGCTGACAATCTCGGCAATGGGGGACCGCAAAGCCGGGTCTTCGCTGCTGATCTTAAGGCTGGCTTCGACAAAGCGCCCGATATCGTGGGTTGGAAGATGCGCCATGGTTTCCGGGAGCTCGGCATCGACAAGGTCTGCGGTCATGACGTCTACGTCTTCGAACACGCTCCAGCCATCCGCCAGCAGGTGCTCGCGCAGTTGCGGTGGCATCAGCGTCGTTTCACGCACGATCAGCGGACGCCCGAAATCTTCGAAGCGTTTGCGCGCCTTTTCCAGACGAAGACTGCAATTGCCGTAATCAGATGGATCGAGCGGTACCACGCAATTGATACGCTTGGACGGATGCGACCCCGTCAGCCTTATCTGCCAGCTGCCGTCATAGATCACGGACGATGCTGGCCATGCGCGGAAGCTGACGGCTTCGAGACGCCGGACGAGCGGAAGATTGACGGACGCGTTCTGGATATCGTTAGGCCCCACCGGTCAGCTCCGATAATCGCCGTTGATTTCGACATATTCCTTGGTCAAGTCGCAGGTCCACACGGTTGCCGTGCCATTGCCCAGACCGATATCGACCTTGACCGGGATGTCCTGTTTTTTCATGACAGCAGTGGCTTCAGCCTCGGAATAATCCGCGTCACGCTCGCCATTGACGGCAACGCGCACATGGCCGAACCAGATTGCCAGACGATCGCGGTCCGCCATTTCGCCGGACTTACCAACGGCCATGACCACACGTCCCCAGTTGGCGTCCTCACCTGCGACCGCCGTCTTGACCAGCGGCGAGTTGGCGATGGACAGGGCGATCTTCTTGGCTGCCGCATCGTTTTCGGCACCAGTCACGGTGATTTCGACCATCTTGCGCGCGCCTTCGCCATCGCGAACGACCTGCAGCGCAAGGTCTTTCAACAGATCGTTCAATGCCTCACGGAACGATCCGAGCTTGGCATCTTCAGCCGTCTCGATTCGCGCCTGTCCGTCTGCACGGGCCGCACCCGTTGCAAACAGCATCAGCGTATCGGAGGTGGAGGTATCGCTATCGACAGTCACCGAATTGAACGTTGGGCCAACGCCTGCGGCCAGCAATGCCTGCAAGGCAGCGGGTGCAATATCCGCATCGGTCACGACGAAGGACAGCATCGTCGCCATGTCAGGCGCGATCATGCCGGCACCCTTGGCGATACCGTTGATCGTAACGGTGACACCGCCGATCTCGGCTGTGCGTGTTGCGACCTTCGGATAGGTATCCGTGGTCATGATGGCCTTGGCGGCCTCCTGCCAGAAGTCGCCCTTGGCGTCCGTGTTCATCTGGCCGAGAACGCCTGCAAACTTGGTGGCGTCGAGCGGTTCGCCGATGACGCCGGTGGAGGCGAGGAACACTTCGTTTGCTGCACAGCCCACGGCCTCGGCTGCGGATTTTCCCGTCAACTCGGTCGCGGCGCGGCCCTTGACGCCGGTAAAGGCATTGGCGTTGCCGGAATTGACGACCACGGCGCGCGCAACGCCCTGCGCCAGATTGGCACGGCAGAAATCGACCGGGGCGGATGGGCATTTCGATTTCGTGAAAACGCCCGCAACGCTGGCTGGCTCATCGAATACCATCAACAGAACGTCGGTGCGGTTCTTGTATTTGATACCGGCGGCGGCCGTCGCCATTCGCACACCGCGAAGGGCTGGCATGTCTGGATAGGATTTGGGAGCGAGCGGTGAAACGGCAGCGGACATTGGCGGGGAACCTGCATTTTTCGGGACGAGATAAAATGAAAACGGGGCGGCTCATCGCCGCCCCGTAAATTGCGGAGAATTACTGCTGTGCAGGTGGCTCGGCGGCCTGCTGCTTGCTGGCTTCGTCGTAAGCCTTGCGCATTGCCTCATCGGGAATGTCGATCTTCTGCTCGGCCTTGGCCTTTTCGATCAGGGCAACATACTTGTCGCGCATGACGAGCTGACGGACCTGTGCTTCGACTTGATCATAGGCTGGTGGCGGTGCAACGCGCTTGTCTTCCAGCTTGATGACATGGAAGCCGAACTGCGACTTGACCGGGGTCTTTGTGTAGGCACCCTTTTCGAGAGCGAAAGCAGCCTCTTCGAATTCAGGAACCATGCGGCCCTTGCCGAACCAGCCGAGATCGCCGCCGTCATCCTTGTTGGAATCGGTCGACTTTTCTTTTGCCAGCGCTGCAAAATCCTTGCCAGCGTCCAGCTGCTTGATCACGTCCTTGGCTTCCTCTTCGGTCGCAACCAGAATGTGGGCAGCCTTGATTTCATCTTCCTTTGGAAGCGCGGCCACTTCCTTCTCGTAGCGTGCCTTGACCTCTTCATTGGTCACGGCATCAACCACATGCTTGCGGAAGTATGCGTTGTGCAGTTCGCGATCAGTGATGAAAGCGAGACGCTTCTTGAAGTCTTCGGTCTTTTCCAGACCTTCGGCAGTCGCGTCCTTCACCAGAAGCTTGACGTCGATGGCGCCTGAGAGAGCAGCGACTTTCTTCTGTTCGTCAGGAAGCTGTGCAAGCTGCGGATCGAGATTGCTCATGGCAAGAT
The DNA here is from genome assembly GCF_002915175.1 of Agrobacterium rosae. Classification (GTDB taxonomy): domain Bacteria; phylum Pseudomonadota; class Alphaproteobacteria; order Rhizobiales; family Rhizobiaceae; genus Agrobacterium; species Agrobacterium rosae. The sequence goes on from NZ_NXEJ01000005.1 coordinate 155,193, forward strand.
CGAGTTCGGACTGGCGGATTTCCAGATCGCCGACCTTTGCGACGACGGCATCTTCCTGCGCGAAAGCGGGAAACTGAAGACCAAGGGTGGCCACGATCACAGCAGCCGCAATTCTATTATAGCGCAACATATTAAACCTTTCGGAGACAATGCCGGCTCCAGACGTGGTTTTCCGGCTGAAAAAACTTCCAAACACCGGAATGTGGCCATTCTGTAACGGGCAGAACCGTTGACATCATTTGCCCCCCCTCTTATCTGTCGCGTAACCTCGCGTCCAGATACGTTTCAGGGTCTAGTCTGTCATTTGTGTTTTATTGCAGTGCCAGACCTCCACGCCCCTGGAAAAAACGGAATTTCAGAAAGGGCCACTAAGATGGTCAGTCTCGGCGGAATCGCCCGCAAGTTGTTCGGCTCGGCAAACGATCGCCGCGTTCGCTCCTATCGTAGCAATATCGGTGCCATCAGCGCACTCGAAGAGGAAATGAAAGCCCTCTCCGATGAGGCGCTGGCGGCAAAAACGGTTGAATTCCGTGCGCAGCTCGCCGAGGGAAAATCGCTCGACAGCCTTCTCGTTCCTGCCTTCGCGGTGGCGCGTGAAGCCTCCCGCCGCGTTCTGGGCATGCGTCCCTTCGACGTTCAGTTGACCGGCGCGATGATTCTTCACTCCGGCGACATCTCGGAAATGAAGACCGGTGAAGGTAAAACGCTGGTAGCGACGCTCGCCGTTTACCTGAATGCCCTTGAGGGCAAGGGCGTCCACGTCGTTACTGTCAACGATTATCTCGCCCAGCGCGACGCAGCCACCATGGCGCGCCTCTACAATTTCCTCGGCCTTACCACCGGCGTCATCGTACACGGTCTTGATGATGACCAGCGCCGCGAAGCCTACGCCTGCGACATCACCTACGCGACGAATAACGAGCTAGGCTTCGATTATCTGCGCGACAACATGAAATACGACAAGCCGCAGATGGTGCAGCGTGGCCACCACTACGCTATCGTCGACGAAGTCGACTCGATTTTGGTGGATGAGGCGCGCACCCCGCTCATCATCTCCGGTCCGCTGGATGACCGTTCAGATCTCTACAACACCATCGATGCCTTCATTCCGATGTTGTCGCCGGAAGATTACGAGATCGACGAGAAGCAGCGTTCGGCCAACTTCTCCGAAGATGGCACCGAAAAACTCGAAAACCTGCTGCGTGACGCTGGCCTTCTCAAGGGCGAATCGCTCTACGACATCGAAAACGTCGCCATCGTTCACCACATCAACAACGCGCTGAAGGCTCACAAGCTGTTCCAGCGTGACAAGGACTACATCGTCCGCAACGATGAAATCGTCATCATCGACGAATTCACCGGTCGTATGATGCCCGGTCGCCGTTATTCCGAAGGTCAGCATCAGGCGCTGGAAGCCAAGGAAAAGGTTCAGATCCAGCCGGAAAACCAGACGCTGTCTTCCGTCACCTTTCAGAATTATTTCCGCATGTACAAGAAGCTCGCCGGCATGACCGGTACGGCCTCGACCGAAGCGGAAGAATTCAACAACATCTATGGTCTCGATGTCATCGAGGTTCCGACGAACCTGCCGATCCAGCGTATCGATGAAGACGATGAAGTCTACCGGACCGGCGAAGAGAAGTTCAAGGCGATCATCGAACAGATCAAGGCCGCCCATGAGCGCGACCAGCCGGTTCTGGTCGGCACGACCTCGATCGAAAAGTCCGAACTTCTGGCAACCATGCTGCGCCAGACCGGCTTTGAGAACTTCCAGGTTCTGAACGCCCGTTATCACGAGCAGGAAGCCTATATCGTATCGCAGGCCGGTGTGCCCGGCGCTGTTACCATCGCCACCAACATGGCTGGTCGCGGTACCGACATTCAGCTCGGCGGCAACGTCGATATGCGTCTCGAGCGTGAGCTTGAAGGTGTCGAGCCTGGCGAAGAGCGTGATGCCACGGAACGAAAAATCCGTGAAGAGATCAAGGTCTTGAAGGACCGGGCGCTGGCTGCCGGTGGTCTTTTCGTCATCGCGACCGAGCGTCACGAAAGCCGCCGTATCGACAACCAGCTGCGCGGTCGTTCCGGCCGTCAGGGTGACCCGGGCCGCTCGAAATTCTACCTGTCGCTTCAGGATGACCTGATGCGCATCTTCGGCTCCGACCGTATGGATTCGATGTTGCAGAAGCTGGGTCTCAAGGAAGGCGAAGCCATCGTCCATCCTTGGATCAACAAGGCTCTGGAACGTGCCCAGAAAAAGGTCGAAGCCCGCAACTTCGAAACCCGTAAGAACCTCCTGAAGTATGACGACGTTCTCAACGACCAGCGCAAGGTTATCTTCGACCAGCGCCTGGAACTGATGGAAGCGGAAAACATCAGTGAAACCGCAGCCGACATGCGCAATGAGGTCATCGAAGCTCTCGTCACCAAACATGTTCCCGAAAATGCCTATGCAGAACAGTGGGACATTGCTGGCCTGAAGGCCGGGGTCGAACGTTTCCTCAACCTTGATCTTCCCGTCGATGAATGGGCCAAGGAAGAAGGCATCGCCGAAGACGACATCATGCAACGCGTGACGGATGCCGCCGACAAGACCATGGCCGACAAGGCTGAGCGTTTCGGGCCTGACGTGATGGTCTATGTCGAGCGTTCGGTCATCCTTCAGACCATCGACCACCTGTGGCGCGAACACATCGTCAACCTCGATCACCTGCGCTCCGTCGTCGGTTTCCGTGGTTATGCCCAGCGTGATCCATTGCAGGAATACAAGGCAGAAGCCTTCGAGCTATTCCAGGCGCTGCTATCCAACCTGCGTGAAGAAGTCACGGCGCAGTTGATGCGGGTGGAGCTGGTACGCGATCCGCCTCAGCCTGAATTGCCGGAAATGACGGCCCATCATCTCGACCCGATCACCGGCGAAGATGAGTTTGCCAGCCACGACCAGGACACATCGGTTGCCTTCGTCCCGCCGGAACAGCGTAATCCGAACAATCCTGCCACATGGGGCAAAATCGGCCGTAACGAAGCCTGCCCATGCGGCTCCGGCAAGAAGTACAAGCATTGCCACGGAATTTTCGAACAAGCCTGAGTCCGGCTTCAAAAGACCCATAAATGAAACGGCTCGCGGAATTTCTCCGCGGGCCGTTTTTGTTTGGCTAATAATCGAAATCGGCGGCCAAAAATGGTCGGGTACATCTAGCGATCCGCTCTTAACCGCTCACGATTTTCTTCCTAAGACGTGTCTGTACCTCAAACCGGGCGGACACCCTCATGACAAATTTCAAATCTGCATTGATAGCTGCCATTGCCATCTTCACCGTCGCGACACCCGTTCTCGCCGAAGACCTGACATTCGAGCTGAAGAACGGCACCAACTCGGTGCTGACCCACTTCTTCACATCACCCGTTGGCCAGCGCAGCTGGGAAGGCGATGTTTTCGGCAACCAGACCCTCAACCCCGGCGAAAGCATCGAGATCACCATCGCCGATGGCCGTGATGTCTGCAAATACGATATGCGCTTCGAATTTCAGGGCAGTAACGACCTAGACACGACGACCGACACGCAGAACCTTTGCGAGCTTGGCGAATACACCATCGAAGAGTGATCGACGCCACCTGCGTTGTCTGGCCGAAGCATCTCACGCGCCCGAAATATCTCACGGGAATGTGTGGAACGGCCAGACCCTACAGGGAAAGCAACCACTAAAATTCATTTGACGGTACGCGTAACCTCTCGTAACCGTTGGCTTTCCTCTGCGATTGCTGAGACATAACGCCATGAAGCACTCGGAATTGGCCGCCTATCTCTTTCTCGCCATTGCGTGGGGATTATCGTTCCTGTTGGTGTTGCATGCCGTTGCCGCATTCGGCTGGGTGGGCGCAGTCACGTTGCGGTGCTTCATTGCAAGCTTCACGCTTCTGATCGTCGCGCGCGTTTCGCGCCGAAAGCTGGATTTCAGCGCAGGCTGGCGCGCATTTGCGGCCGTTGGTGCCACCACCGTCGCAGGGCAGCTCATCGGACTGTCCTATGCGACGCCGGTCATTGGCACAGCCATGGCCGCCATCCTCGTCGCCAGTATTCCACTGTTCTCCATGCTGATTGGCCAGGTTTGGGGGCTTGAAAAGATATCGCCGCAAAGCCTTCTCGGCATGGCCCTTGGCTTTAGCGGCATTATCATTCTTGTCGGCTTTCCTGCGGTGCCTGTCACCACTGCATTCGTCATCGGCTGCGTCGCTTGCCTTCTCGGCTGCATTTGCGCAGCGTTCGGCAGCAACTATGCAAGCCGCCACCTCAAAGGTTCAGGATCGTGGGAGATCACAATCGGCTCATTTCTGGCGGGCGGCATCATAACACTGCCGTTTCTGGTGGTGGTGCCCATTCCCGGCACACCAAGCCTTGGAGACTTCGCTTATCTCTTCGGCCTCGCCATCATCATGAGCGCCCTGACCTACGTCACCTATTTCCGGCTGGTTTCTCTTATCGGCGCAACCAAAACAATCAGTGTGGAGTTTGTGGTCACTGTAATCGCGGTCATCGTTGGTGCAGTGGTACTGGATGAACCGCTTTCACACATACAATTCCTTGGCGCTGCCATCATCATAGCAGGTTGCGCTTTGGTCCTTGGACTGTATCCGAAACGTAGAGTGACACCCCTTTTGCCGTGAGCCAATTCCCAAGCAATCGCCATTAAGAACTCACGCATATTTAGTGACGGCAATACTCTCAACATTGTTAACGTTTCGATGTATGATTGAAATAGTGCGGGGCAATCAACCGCGAACATGGTAACGATCGGTGCTCGCTAAAAAGTCGTGCCCCCATTAAAAATGCTGCTTCCGGCGACTACATTGTCATCGAGCGCACGAGAAAGACGGTTATAAGAGCGGAATGGCAAGCGATCCCAACGACCCAGATATGCGCGATGACCGTTTTGCGATGCTCCTGGCAAAAACGGCTTCGGATCGCCCCGCTGCGGATAGCAGCCTGCGTGTCGGTCGCTCCGGACGTGAGTTCTGTATATATCCGGCACAGCTAGGCTACGATCTTCAGGAAGAACTCGATTTCCTGTCCAACCGGGTCATGGAGCCGAACATCTTTTTCACCGGCAAGCTTCTGGCACCGGCGATGCCGCGCGTGGACGAACGCTCGGTGCGGTTTGCCCTGATGCGCGACGAAAACGGTGCGCGCAGCCGCATGCGCTTTCTCATGCCGTTTACCGTGGAAAAGCCTGGCTTTTCCGTCGGTCCGTCCATCTTGCGCGCATGGGCCAACCCCTTTGGTCCTTTGGGCACGCCTCTTGTGGATGCGGAAGGTGCAGCTGAGACCATCGACAATTTGCTCGATGCGTTGTCGCAACCCGAATTGCGCCTGCCGGAAGTCCTGGTTCTACCACAGCTGCGGCTGGACGGGGCATTCGTGCGCATGATCAAGGCGATAGCGCTGAGCCGCAACCTGCCTTTGGCAACCTCCGAATCTCATCACCGCATGATGCTGGAAAGTAAGGTCGATGCTGGCCTTTATCTCAAAAACACCTTGCCACTGGCGCATTTGCAGGAACTGAAGGCACAGTGGCAAAATCTGGAAGCCATTGGTGCACTGACCTATGATGTCGCAAGACAGCCGCAGGACATCAGGTTGCGAACAGAGGAGTTTCTGGCGCTCGAGGCCAGCGGTTCCAAAGGCCGCAAACGCTCGGCTCTGGTCAGCGATAGATATCGCGCGGCTTTTGCCCGTGAGGCCATCACCAATCTGGCTGAAATAGACGCCGTCCGCATCCACACGCTTAACCTCAATGGTGCGGCCGTTGCGTCGGCCGTGGTGTTCATCACCATGGGTGAGGCCTATGTCTGGAAGCTCGCAGCCAGCGAGGATCATTCCCGCCACTCTATCGACCGGTTGTTGATGCAACGATTGACGGAGTGGCATCTTGATGATGCCAATATTCTGCGCACGGACAGCTGTGGTGCCGATGAAGACCGCGATCTCGATGGTTTCTGGAGCGAAAAGTCTGAGATGGGCACGCTCGTCATCGGCCTTTCGCAAAACAGCGACCGCGATGTTCGGCAGGTCGCGGGCCAGGTTCATATGTACCGTAATACGCGAAATCTGGCCAAAGTCCTGCGCGAGCGGATCATGTCTCTTGGTCGCAAGGGCAGTTGATCGGTCATAAAAAAGGGGTGCGAACACCCCTTTTATCGTAAATGATGATATCAGCGTGACGCTGTCCGGATTATTCGGCACAGTTGCGTCAGTGCCGCATCATATCCACCTCCCAGAATATCGACGCAACGTTTCGCCAGTCGCATCTGCTCGGACCGTGACATGTTATTATAGGAGTTGATGGCTTCGCGCACGGCACCTGGAGGGAGCGTACCGGGGTTGATAGGTCCACCGGGAACGCCCGGTGTGCCGATGCCCACGCCAACACCCACTCCGACGCCGGATGTGGCAGCAGCGCCGACAGTGGCATTGGCATTCAGGCCGCTTCGTCCGCCCACGGATGCGTTGACATCGGCATTGACGCCACTCCGCCCACCAACGCTGGCGCTGGTATTGGCATTGATGCCATTGCTTCCGCCAACAGACGCGTTGACGTCAGCACCAAGACCGCCGCCGCTTCGTCCGCCGACATCGGCACCGGCGTTGACGCCGCCACTTCCACCCACAGAGGCGCTGGCACTCACACCACCACTATCATTGCCACCGACACTGGCACTCACGCCGCCTACACTCACGTCCAATGCCTGTGCATCAAACGGCAAGACCAGACATGCGGTGATGAATAAAGAAGATGTTATTTTTCTCATGGCTCTCTCCTCCTTCTCGTGGGTTGTGTTGGACTTTGTCTCTCGCTCTAACCCACTGGAAAAAATAATATATAAGATTTTTCTTTAATAAAAAAGAGTGATATTTAGAGATAACTAATATTTAGCGACACGAAGTCGATGCTTTGCCCCAATAAGAGACGTTGGCTGTAGGTTGACCGAGCCAGTGGGTAAAGATTTCCTCTTATCATCAATGGCTTGCAAGAATGATCCGGCTGAATGCAAGGCATGCGTAAATCTTTGCTGTCCAGTCTTTGAATTCTCGTGGACACTGGGCTTCACGAAGCTTTACAGTGCACCTTGCGGCGTCTCGACAGCCGTTTCTTTCCGGAGTCTGCCATGTCCCTCACCCCGTTTTCCCGACGTTCCCTCATCAAGACAGCGGCCCTTTTGGCGGCGTCGACGACGCTTGTGCGTGCCGACGTTGCATGGGCTGCGAGTACAGGCGGGCGTCTCGTGGTGGCAGCGGATTCGGAGCCGAAGAACCTCAACCCCGCCATCGTTGCATCCAACGGCGTTTTCTACATTTCCAGCAAGATCATCGAGCCCTTGGCGGAAGCGTCCTTCAAGGGCAAGGTTGGGCTGGAGCCGCGCCTTGCCACCAGTTGGCAAGGGTCTGATGATGGCCTGAGTGCCACCTTCAAGCTGCGCGAAGGCGTGACATGGCATGATGGCAAGCCATTCACCTCCGCAGACGTCGCCTTCTCGGCACTGTCTGTGTGGAAGCCTCTCCAGAATCTGGGGCGTCTCGTTTTCGCCAATTTGGAAACGGTCGATACGCCTGATGACCACACCGCGATCTTGCGCTTTTCCAAGCCGACACCATTCCAGCTGATCCGCAATGCCTTGCCTGTCGTTACCAGTGTCATTCCCAAACATCTCTATGAAGGCACGGATATCGCCACCAATCCGGCCAATACCAAACCCGTCGGTACCGGACCCTTCGTATTTGCGGAATACAAGCTAGGCGAATATTACCGCCTGACGCGCTACGATAAATATTGGGCCAAGGACGCGCCGAAGCTGGATGAAATCATCTACCGCGTGTTGCCGGATCGCGCAGGCGCTGCGTCCGCACTCGAGGCGGAAGAAATTCAGCTCGCCGCTTTCTCTGCCGTTCCGCTGTCTGATCTCGCCCGCATCGCCAAAGAACCCGGCCTCAAGGTCATCGCCGATGGCTATGAGGCTTTGACCTATCAGCTGGTGGTGGAAATCAACCATCGCCGCAAGGAACTGGCCGACCTAAAGGTGCGCCAGGCCATCGCCCACGCCATCGACAAGAAGCTGGTGGTCGACACCGTCTTCCTGGGTTACGCCAGCATCTCCACCGGTCCGGTCCCCAAAAACGCACCGCAGTTCTTCACGTCTGACGTCGAGACCTACCCCTTCGATGTGGACAAGGCCAATGCCCTCCTGGATGAGGCGGGTTACAAGCCCGATGCCGATGGCACACGCTTTTCGCTTAAGCTGCTGCCGGCACCCTATTTCAACGAGACCAAGCAGTTCGGGGCCTATCTGCGTCAGGCGCTGGCGGAAATCGGTATCAAGGCTGAGATCGTCAACAATGATTCCGCCGCGCATCAGAAGGCCGTCTATACGGATCACGCCTTCGATCTCGCCGTTGCACCGCCTGTCTTCCGGGGTGACCCTGCCATTTCGACCACCATCCTCGTCAAGTCAGGCACACCTGCCGGCGTCGGTTTCTCCAATCAGGGCGGCTATGAGAACAAGGAGCTGGATGCGCTGATCGATAAGGCCGCCGAGACTATCGATGAAAAGGCCCGCACCGAGCTTTACAAAGAGTTCCAGAAGAAGGTCACTGAGGACCTGCCGCTTATCAACGTCGCCGAATGGGGCTTCATCACCGTGGCGCGCGATACCGTTGAGAACGTGGCATCCAATCCGCGCTGGGCTGTCTCCAACTGGGCAGATACCGCCGTTCAGGGGTAAATATTGAAAAGGGCAGCACGCATTTTACGCCGCAGATTGTTCAGCGCCATCCCGGTGCTGATCATCGTGCTTCTGCTGACGTTCCTGCTGCTCGAAAACGCGTCTGGCGATGCCGTCGATGCCTATCTCGTCTCCATCGGCGGCGGCGATGCGGCTCTTCGGGAGACATTGCGCGGTCAATACGGGCTGGACCAGTCCATGCTCGCACGGCTGTGGCTTTATCTCTCCTCCATCGCCCGGCTGGATCTGGGCTGGTCCGTCGCCTTCGACCGCCCTGTCCTGTCGCTCATTGTGGAGCGGCTTCCCAACACGCTGTTGTTGATGGGCAGCGCCACCGTCCTTTCCTTTGCGCTCGGCTCGGCACTGGGCATCATCGCAGGTGCCAAGCCAGGCAGCGTGCAGGACCGGGCGCTGTCGACCGTGTCCCTGGCGCTTTACGCCATGCCCGGTTTCTGGCTGGGGCTGGTACTGGTCATCGCCTTCTCCGTCAAATTGCGCTGGCTGCCGACCTCCGGCATCGAGACAATCGCATCCGGCAAGGAAGGGGTTGCGCGCGCCGTGGATATCGCGCGCCATCTCGTGCTTCCCGTTGCTAGTCTCGGTCTGATTTATCTGGCTCTGTTTCTACGCGTCATGCGCAGCGCCATGGCCGATATCTGGCGGCTGGATTTCGTCACCTTCGCCCGCTCCAAAGGCCTGTCACATGCCCGCATCGTCTTGCGGCACGTCGCGCGCAATGCGGCTCTTTCGCTCGTTACCGTTCTAGGTCTGCAGTCAGCAGCCATGCTGGGCGGCAGTGTCGTCATCGAAAGCGTTTTTGCCGTACCCGGTTTCGGCAGACTGGCGCAGGAAGCGGTGAGCGGACGCGACACGCCGTTGTTGATGGGCATCATCCTGACCAGCGCTGTTTTCGTCATCCTCGTCAATCTCACCGTCGATCTGCTCTATGCCCTCCTCGATCCGCGCATCGGTGCGCAGGAGGCAAGCTGATGCATATTCTCCGGCAAATCCCCCGCAGCCCGGAAGGCCTAATCGGCCTTCTCGTTCTTCTCATCATCGCCGCAGCTGGCATCGCTGCACCTTTCCTCTTTCCGAAAGACCCGCTGACGATTGTCGGCGCACCGCTCATCGCGCCCTTCACAAACCCGACGCTACCCTTTGGCACGGACAGCCTAGGTCGGGATGTGCTGGCTGGCCTTTTCCACGGCGCGCGCGTCTCGCTGGCCGTCGGCATCAGTGCGGCAGCAGCAGCTCTGGTCATCGGTGCTGTCATGGGTACGCTTGCCGGATTTGCAGGCGGCCTCATCGATGAAGCCCTGATGCGCGTCACCGATGCCTTTCAGATCGTGCCGAGCTTCCTGCTGGCGCTCGCCTTCGTCAGCACCATCGGCGCATCGATCCCGGTCGTCATTCTCGCCATTGCGCTGGGTGCGTGGGCTGATCCGGCGCGGCTGACGCGGGCACAGGTTCTGTCCATCCGTGAGCGCGATTACGTCGCATCCGCCCGCGCCATCGGCATGCATCCGCTGGAAATAGCCTTTCGTCAAATCCTGCCCAATGCGCTCGCTCCCATCATCGCCCTGGCCGCCATCATCGTCGCGGGTGCCATTCTCACCGAAGCGGCCCTGTCGTTTCTCGGCCTTGGAGACCCCAATGTCGTCACCTGGGGTTCGATGATATCGGAGGGACGCAACGTGCTGCGCTCCTCCCCTTTTCTTTCGATCATTCCCGGTATCGGGTTGGTGGTCACGGTTCTTGGCGTTTACCTGCTGGGCGAAGGCATAAACAAGGCATTGGCGGCAGAGGTGAAGCGATGAGCCAACCACCGCTCTGCCGCATTGAAAACCTCTCTGTCACCTATGCCGGTGCAACCCACCTTGCGCTCGAAACAGTGTCCCTGTCGCTCTCGCGCCATCGTCGCCTCGCCATTATCGGCGAAAGCGGCTCTGGCAAAAGTACCCTTGCGCGGCGGTTGGCCGGTCTCTTGCCAGCCAATGTAGCAACGTCCGGCAGAGTCATCTGGAACCCAGGTTCGGCGGTGGAAACCGATGCCGCCTTTCCCCGCGCCGGGCGTGATATCGGCTATGTCTTCCAGGACCCCGGTGCCAGCCTCAATCCGGTTCTCACCCTTGGCGAACAGGTCGCAGAAGGTGCCGTTCGCCACCTTAGCCTCTCGTGGAAGGAAGCGCTCGCCCATGCCCGTGATCTCCTAGAGCAGGTGCAGTTGCCGCATCCTTCTTCCCTGCTGAAAGCCTACCCGCACCAGCTTTCCGGCGGCCAACGCCAGCGTGTCGCCATCGCTTGCGCCATCTCTGCTCGTCCTAAACTCCTCATCGCCGATGAAGCGACAAGCGCACTCGACACCATCACACAGGCTGCCATAACCAGGCTTCTCGACAGGTTGGTGAGCGAAAACGGCATGACGCTGATTTTTATCACGCACGACATAGCGCTGGCCTCATCGCTGGCAGACGATATCGCGGTTCTGAAATCCGGCAAGCTGGTCGAAGCGGGCAAAGCCGCCTACGTCCTTTCGAACCCGGCAAACGCCTATACGAAGCGCCTGATCGCCGCCCATCTAGATCTCTCCACCCCCCGGCTGATAGAGAGCGTGTCGTGATGACACAGCTTCTCTCGGTTGAAGGATTATCCAAGACGTACACCACGCAAGGTCGTATCACCCACGCCGTGCGCGACGTGTCCTTCTCCCTTGCCCAAGGTGAAACGCTGGGGTTGGCCGGGCCTTCCGGCTGCGGCAAGTCATCGCTGGCCCGCTTGGTCATGCGGTTGACCGAACCGGATGCAGGTAGCATCCGTTTTCAAGACCAGAACTGGCGCGCCCTCTCCGGCCAGCCGCTTCGCCACGCAAGGCGGCACATGCAGATGGTGTTTCAGGATACCCATGCCGCCTTCAACCCGCGTTCCACGGTCGCAACAGTGATCGATGAGCCGCTGCGCATCCACCACATCACGCCACCGAAAGATCGCCCTGCCGAAATTGCAGGCTTGCTGGAGCGCGTCGGTCTGCCGGGCGATTTCGCCAGCCGTCCCGTGCTGGAACTCTCCGGCGGCCAGCGCCAGCGCGTGGCAATCGCGCGTGCGCTCAGCACGCAGCCAGCGCTTCTGGTGATGGATGAAGCCGTATCCGCGCTCGATGTTTCCGTACGCGCACAAATTCTTGAATTGCTCGTTTCCATTCAAAGGCAAACCGGCCTTGCCTGCCTGTTCGTCTCCCACGACATTGCCGTCATCCGCGCCGTTTGCCACCGGGTCGCCATCATGGAGGCGGGCAGCATCGTCGAGTATGGTGAAACGCAACGCATCGTTTCCGCCCCACAATCTGAGACCGCGCAACGCCTGATCGCGGCAACGCAGACCCTGCGCAACAAAGAGGAGCCCGACCGTGCCCAACCGTGACTGGAGCCATCTGCTCGATATTCCCACCTTTCCGGCAGAAAATTATGCCGTTCTGGCAGATCGGCTGGGCGCACTTATGGGCACGAAAAACGATGTGCTGCTGATCCAGGCGGAGGCGGTTCTGGCGCTGGAAGCCGTGGCAACCAGTCTTGCGCATCCCGGCCTGAAAGCGCTCAACATCGTCACCAGCCCCTATGGAACGTGGTTTGGAAACTGGCTGGCAAAGGGTGGCGCCGATGTCATCAATCTCACTGCACCGGCTGCGCAACCTATTACGCTGGAGGCCGTCAAAGCCGGGCTTGAACGTCACCCTGATATCCACATCCTGTCCCTCGTTCACGCGGAATCGGCAAGCGGCATTCTCAACCCGCTGGAAGAGATCTCGGCACTGGCCAGAGAACGTGGCATTCTCACCATTGTCGATACCGTCGCCTCCGTCGGCGGCCATGCGCTGGACGTGGACAGTCTCGGCATCGATATTGCCGTCATCGGACCGCAGAAAGCGTTGGCGGGAACAGCTGGGCTCTCGGCTATATCAGTCAGCAAAAAAGCCTGGACCCTGTTGCAACACGACAAAGCGCCGCGCATCTCCATGCTCTCCCTGCTCGATCAGAAGGAACAATGGCTCGATCTGGGCCGCCACGCTCTGCCCGGCACGCCCGCTCCGCTGGAATTCTTCGCGCTGCAAGCCGCGCTCGACAGGGTCGAAGCTGAGGGCATCGGGCAAGTGCAAAAGCGGCATCAATTGGCGCGACAGGCCACGCGGGCCGGACTTCTGGCGCTGGGTGCACAGCTATGGGTGCCGAACCCACTTTCATCGGCCCTCGTCACCACCGCCGTTCTGCCGCCCGACATAGACCGACAGACATTTCTGTCGCGTCGAAATATTGCTGGTGCTGATATAACGGCAGGCGTCGGCCCCGGCACCGAACGCCTCGTTCGCCTCAACCATACTGGCCAACGCGCAACTGAAGAGGCGGTGCTGGCAAACCTCACAGCATTTTCGCAGGCACTGGATGCTAACGGCCATGCAAACGATCTCGAAAAGACTCTCGAAATCGCCACTGAAATCTACCGCTCAGCCGCGCCGCTTTAAAACTGCTGTGTTATTACCAAGGAATGAAGCTCTGCAAATTAGCAGATTCCAGAAATGAATCTCTCAAACGTCCCCACATCAGTAACAGACTAATTCCCTCAGCAATCTTGACGAAATCGTGGCAACGCGCGAATATTTACACCTCGTTAAATATTGTGACAATGAGGGACAAAATGGTAGCTGGCTTTAATATGCTCTCCTTCGACCTGTTCGGTCTCGGTCGCAAGGCGCAGGAAGAAAAGCTGAAACGCGAAAGCGGCTTTAACTCGGAACCCAAAAGCAAGGATGATTCCGAGCAGCACGACCGGGATCAGGAACATGAGTTGTTCTTCTGGTCGCTGTATCCGGTGATTTAGGGAGCTTCATTAAGTAGGTAAGGGCAGCGTGTGTGGCTCACCCCCCTCTGCCCTGCCGGGCATCTCCCACTCAAGGGGGGAGATCGAATCGCGGGGGAGCCCCCGGTAGTATCAAGCGATGCGAATAAGGCGACTAGCTGGCGTCTTGCTAATCTCCCCCCTTGAGGGGGAGATGCCCGGCAGGGCAGAGGGGGGGTAAGCCGTACCCTCCGTCCCGAACCGTAACTGTGACCCAACCACCGTCACGCCGAGATCACAACTTCACCCAACCGCCATTCTGCTTGGACGAAGCGATGCATGCCTCGACAAAAGCGACGCCTTTCACACCATCATCGATGGTGGGATAAGCCACAGCCTTATCCAACGCAGTACCACCACGCCGCGCCTCGATGGCATTAGCGGCTTCCGTGTAGATCGTCGCGAAAGCTTCGAGGTAACCTTCAGGGTGACCAGATGGAATGCGGCTGACGCGGGCCGCGGCCGCTCCGGCTCCTGCACCACCACGGGTGATCAGTTGCTTGGGCTCGCCCAGCTTGGTGAACCACAGATAGTTCGGGTCGGCCTGCGTCCACTCGATGCCAGCCTTGGTGCCGTAGACGCGCACCTTCAGGCCGTTTTCATTGCCCACAGCCACCTGACTGCACCAAAGCAGACCCTTGGCGGGTGCTTTGCCATCCTTGGCCTTGAAGCGCAGCATGACGTGAGCGTTATCGTCAAGACGACGTCCCTCTACGAACGTATGCACATCCGCCGCAAGCTCTTCGGCCTCGAGCCCGGAAATGAAGCAGCCGAGATTGTAAGCATGCGTGCCGATATCACCGGTAGAGCCACCTGCGCCGGATTGGGCGGGGTCGGTGCGCCACACGGCCTGCTTGGCACCGGTCTGCTCGACGGGTTCCGCCAGCCAGTCCTGCGGATATTCCATCTGCACCAGGCGGATATCACCCAACTCGCCAGTTTCCACCAGTTCGCGCGCATGGCGCGCCATGGGGTAGCCAGTGTAATTATGCGTCAGCACGAACAGGGCATCAGCCTTATCGGCAACCGCTTTCAGCTTCTTGGCATCCTCCAGATTGGAGGTCAGCGGCTTGTCGCAGATGACATGGATGCCGCGTTCCAGAAAAGCTTTCGCCGCCGGGTAGTGCACATGGTTGGGCGTGACGATGGAAACAGCCTGAATGCCATCCGGTCGTGCTGCTTCCTTTTCCGCCATCTCTTCGAAAGAGCCATAGCAGCGGTCTTCGTCCAGACCCAGTTCCAGACCGGATGCCTGGGACTTCTCCGGTGTCGAGGACAGCGCCCCCGCCACCAGCTCAAACCGGTTGTCCAGCCGCGCCGCCATGCGGTGCACACCGCCGATGAACGCGCCGGAGCCACCGCCCACCATGCCGAGGCGAATGCGCGCATTGGCCTTATCGGTTGTCTTTCCTTCGATCGTCATTTTGTTTCCTCGGATTTATGAAAGGCCGAGCATGCGGCGGTTGGCGGCATCGTCCGTGCCTGATGATGCGAAGTCGTCGAAGGCTTTTTCGGTGACGCGAATGATATGCGCCTTGACGAATTCGGAGCCTTCGGCAGCACCGTCTTCCGGGTGCTTCAGCGCGCATTCCCATTCAACCACGGCCCAGCCATCGAAATCATTGGCGGCCATTTTCGAGAAGACCGCGCCGAAATCCACCTGCCCGTCGCCCAACGAGCGGAAGCGTCCAGCCCGCTCGACCCAGCCCTGATAGCCGCCATAAACGCCCTGGCGACCCGTCGGGTTGAACTCGGCATCCTTGACGTGGAACATCTTGATGCGGTCTTTGTAGATGTCGATATTGTCGAGATAATCCAGGCACTGCAGCACGTAATGCGAGGGGTCGTAGAGCATGTTGGCACGGCTATGGTTCTTCACGCGCTCCAGGAACATCTCGAAGGTTACGCCGTCATGCAGGTCTTCGCCGGGGTGAATTTCGTAGCAGACGTCAACGCCCTGCTCATCGGCATAATCGAGGATTGGCGTCCAGCGTTTGGCAAGCTCGTCAAACGCGGCTTCCACCAGACCGGCAGGGCGCTGCGGCCATGGATAGATGAACGGCCATGCGAGTGCGCCGGAGAAGGTCGCATGGGCATTGATGCCCAGATTGCGTGATGCCTTGAGCGCAAGCTTGACCTGCTCCACCGCCCATTCCTGACGTGCTTTCGGGTTGCCACGCACTTCAGGTGCGGCAAAACCGTCAAAGGCTTCGTCATAGGCTGGATGCACTGCCACCAGCTGGCCTTGCAGATGGGTGGAGAGCTCGGTCACCTCAACGCCGTTCTGGCGCGCGACACCGGCGAACTCGTCGCAATAATCCTTGGATTCGGCTGCTTTTTTCAGGTCTATCAACTGTCCGGCCCAAGTTGGAACCTGCACGCCGAGATAACCCTTCTCCGCCGCCCACTTGGTAATGCCGTCCCACGTATTGAACGGTGCAGCATCGCCCGCAAACTGACCGAGGAAAAGTCCCGGCCCCTTGATCGTCTTCATGAATTACTCCTCCTGCATCGATACAGTTCAGCGGTTACAGCCTCCACCCGCCACCGGCGCACAAGCTAACCGCTGATAAATTTCGTGCAACCCTCAATCATCACTGCGGCATAAGAATTTGCATCTTCACTTCGCCAGCGGGGGCGGATGCTGCGAGATCGAACGCCTTGATGCTGTCTTCGAAATCGAAGGTGCGGGTGATCAGCGGCGCGACATCGATGGCACCGGATGCCAGCATATCGACGCAGCGGCCAAACACGTTCGCGTAACGGAAAACGTGCTCAACGCGGGCCTCACGGATTTGCGCCGCCACCACGTCATAGGCCACCAGCTTCGTCGGCATACCGACGAAAACCACCGTTCCCGCTGGCCGCAACGGCTCGAACACGTGGGTAATCGCAGCTTCCGCACCGGAGCATTCGAAAATCACATCGGCTCCCCAGCCAGCTGTGGAATTCAGCACTTGCTCGGCGAGGTTCTGCTCACGCACATTGACGGTTTCGACAGGGCCAAGACCCCGTGCCATGTCCAGCTTCACCGGGTCGACATCCGAAACGATAACACGCGCGCAACCGGCGGCAAGCGCCGCCAGCACCGTGACGAGACCAATCGGGCCCGCGCCGATAACGACAGCGCTATCGCCCGGCTTGACCTTGGCCTGTGTCGCCGCCTGCACGCCAACGGCCAGCGGCTCCACCATCGCCCCCGCGGCAAAGGACACATTGTCAGGCAGCTTGAACGTGTAGGCGGCTGGATGCACCACAGATGCGCGCAGCACGCCGTGGATGGGAGGCGTCGCCCAGAAACGCACGGCAGGATCGAGATTATAGTGGCCGATGCGGCTTGCGCGGCTGATCGGGTCCGGGATCCCCGGCTCCATGCACACACGGTCGCCCACCGACAGGTTCGTTACGCCGGAGCCGACCTCGGTCACGGTACCGGAAGCCTCATGGCCCAGAATCATCGGCTCGCGCACCACGAAATTGCCGATGGCACCGTGAGTGTAATAATGCACGTCGCTGCCACAAATACCGACGGTGCGGATGGCGATGCGCACATCATGCGGGCCGACCTGTTCGTCCAGCGGAAACGGCCGCAGCGATAGTTTTCCCAGTTCCTCCAGAACGAGCGCGCGCTCTTCACCCGTTACGGATATTCCTTGCGACTGCATGCGGTCCTCCTCGACCATGAACGATGCGTTTGCGATAACAAAACCGGGAACAGCGTTAATAAGCAAGGTCGAAAAGAAACTTTTCCCGCTCCAACCGGTTTGCCTGACTTGGACATCAACCGGGAGAATGAGACATGTTAATGACCAGACGCGCCGTCATGGCCGCCACTGCCGCTACGGCGGCGGCAGCGACGCTTTCCGCGCCATCGATTGCCCAGGCAGCACTTCCTTTCAAACAACCCGCTTTGCCCTTCAAAGAGGATGCGCTGGCCCCTCATATCTCCGCCAAAACAGTTGGCCTGCACTACGGCAAGCACCATAAGGCCTATTTCGACAAGCTGAACACGCTGGCCAAAGGCACCCCTTACGCCGACATGGAGTTGGAAGAGATCGTCAAGGCTTCTGCTGGCAAAACGGCCGACAAGAAGATTTTCAACAACGCAGCCCAGGCTTGGAACCACGTAGTCTACTGGGAGCAGTTCACGCCTGGCGGCCCGAAACGTCCGGAAGGCAAAGTCGCGGAAGAACTGAACGCCAGCTTCGGTGACTACGGCAAATTCATCGAAAAGGCGGTCGCGACGTCTGACGAAGTCTTCGGCACAGGCTGGGTTTGGCTGACGCGTGACGACCAGAACAAGCTCGCTCTCTTCGGCTATGAAGATGGCAACAACCCCGTGGCTGTTGGCCGCCCCGCCTATCTGGGCATCGATATCTGGGAACACGCCTATTACGTCGATTACGAAAACCGCAAGCCTGAGCATATCAAGGTGGTTCTCGAAAACCTCGTGAACTGGCGTGTGGTGGGTGATAAGATCACCAAAGCTTGAATATTCGCTCTATTCGTTGTGAACGCCCCGACAAGCTCGGGGCGTTTTGCGTTTATCACAATGGTTTCCGACAAAAAGACAGTGGTTATTTCCTGTCCTGCACGACAAATGATTCTAAACACTAAGCCTAAATTAGCATCAAACTCGCGGAAAGTTGAACTTTTGGTCAAAAACCACTGAATTCGCTTTGGATGCCCGCTTGAGTATGTGCAAAGATTCTTATAACCACGTTGCATCGGTAGTCGCAGAATAAGCGGGCCGGAGACAAAAATTGGGAGCTCAATCATGAGATATAAACTTGGCCTAATCGCCGCAGCGCTGCTTTCGGCGACGTGCTTTGCACCTGCGGCAAGCGCAAAAACCTTCGTATACTGCTCTGAAGGTTCACCGGAAGGTTTCGACCCCGGTCTCTACACCGCCGGCACCACTTTCGATGCCTCGGCACACACCGTTTACAGCCGCCTGCTGGAATTCGAACCCGGCACAACCAAGCCAGTTGCTGGTCTTGCCGAGAGCTGGGAAGTATCGGAAAACGGCACGGTCTACACGTTCAAGCTTCGCAAGGGCGTAAAATTCCAGACCACAGAATTCTTCACGCCAACCCGTGAACTCAATGCAGATGACGTCGTTCTGTCCATCGAGCGTCAGATCAAGACCGACAACCCATGGCACCAGTATGTACCAGGCACGTCCTGGGAATATGCCGAAGGCATGGGCTTCCCCAAGCTGATCAAGTCTGTCGAAAAAGTCGACGACATGACGGTCAAGTTTACTCTGAACCGTCCTGAAGCACCTTTCCTCGCCAACCTTGCCATGCCGTTCGCTTCGATTATTTCGAAGGAATACACAGACAAGCTGGCTGCTGAAGGCAAGCAGGCACAGTTGAACCAGATGCCAGTTGGCACTGGTCCATTCGCTTTCGTTGGTTACCAGCAGGATGCCGTCATCCGCTACAAGGCCAACAAGGAATATTGGGGCGGCGCGCCAAAGATCGATGATCTCGTTTTCGCGATCACCACCGATGCCGCCGTTCGCTTCCAGAAGCTGAAGGCTGGCGAATGCCACCTGATGCCTTACCCGAACGCTGCCGACGTTTCTTCCATGAAGAAAGACCCGACCCTGACGGTTCTGGAGCAGGAAGGCCTCAACGTTGCCTACCTCGCCTACAACACCACGCAGGCTCCTTTCGACAAGCCGGAAGTCCGCAAGGCGCTGAACAAGGCCATCAACAAGAAGGCCATCGTTGACGCCGTGTTCCAGGGCATGGCAACACCTGCCAAGAACCCGCTGCCACCGACAATGTGGTCCTACAACGACAAGGTCGAAGACGACACCTACGATCTGGAAGCAGCCAAGAAGATGCTGACAGACGCAGGCGTCAAGGACCTATCGATGAAGGTATGGGCGATGCCGGTTTCGCGTCCATACATGCTCAACGCCCGCCGCGCTGCAGAAGTCATCCAGGATGATTTCGCCAAGATCGGCGTAAAGGTTGAGATCGTTTCCTATGAATGGGCCGAATATCTGGACCGTTCGAAGGCAAAGGACCGTGACGGTGCCGTGTTCCTCGGCTGGACCGGTGACAATGGTGATCCGGACAACTTCCTCGACACGCTGCTCGGTTGCGATGCCGTTGGCGGCAACAACCGCGCTCAGTGGTGCGACAAGGACTTCGACGCTCTCGTGAAGAAGGCCAAGATCACCACCGATCAGGCAGAACGCACCAAGCTTTACGAAGAAGCACAGGTCGTCTTCAAGAAGCAGGCACCTTGGGCCACCATCGACCACTCCCTGTCCGTCGTTCCGATGCGCAAGGAAGTCACTGGTTTTGTCCAGAGCCCGCTGGGTGACTTTACCTTCGAAAACGTAGATATCGCCGAGTAATATTCGACGCATCTGAAAATGCCGCGTGTCTTGTCTCAAGGCGCGCGGCACTTGCGTTCTGAAGCATCTCTAAACAACAAAGAAGCAGACCGAAAAGGTCGCTACTACCAGCGCATAGGTTCCTCAAGGAACAGATCGAAGGTTTCTCATGATTGGCTTTCTCGTGCGGCGCATCGCCGTGCTCATCCCGACCTTCATCGGGGTTTCTATTATCGCGTTCCTGTTCATCCGTCTTTTGCCGGGAGATCCGGTCGCCCTCCTGTCGGGTGAGCGCGTGATGTCGCCGGAGCGGCATGCGCAAATCAGCGCGGCTCTCGGCATGGACCGACCCATGATCATCCAGTATCTGGATTATCTCAAGGGCATCGTCATGGGCGATTTCGGCACGTCCATCGTGTCCAAGACGCCTATCCTCACGCAGTTCAAGGCGCTGTTTCCCGCAACCGTGGAACTGTCCTTCTGCGCCATGCTCATCGCTATCGCCATCGGCATTCCAGCTGGCATCATCGCCGCCATCAAGCGCGGATCGGCTTTCGATCAGGGCCTAATGGGCGTCGCACTTGTCGGTTATTCCATGCCGATCTTCTGGTGGGGACTGCTGCTCATCATCTTGTTTTCCGGCATCCTGCAATGGACACCGGTATCTGGCCGGATCTCGCTGATGTTCTACTTCCCGCCTGTCACCGGCTTTATGCTGATCGACTCGCTGCTGTCTGGACAAAAGGGCGCGTTCTCTTCGGCGCTCAGCCACCTCATCCTGCCGTCGATCGTGCTGGCCACCATTCCGCTGGCCGTCATTGCGCGCCAAACGCGGTCAGCCATGCTGGAAGTGCTTTCGGAAGATTACGTCCGCACCGCCCGCGCCAAGGGTCTTGCCCCCTTCCGCGTCATCGGCATCCATGCGCTGCGCAATGCCATGATCCCTGTCATCACCACCATTGGTCTTCAGGTCGGCGTCATGCTGGCCGGTGCCATCCTCACCGAAACGATCTTCTCCTGGCCGGGCATCGGCAAGTGGATGGTCGATTCCGTCTTCCGCCGCGATTACCCTGTCATTCAGGGTGGTCTCCTGCTGATTGCGGGCATCATCATGGTCGTCAACCTCATCGTTGATCTCCTATATGGCCTCATCAATCCGCGCATCCGGCATTAAAGAAGAGGATCGTTTCATGGCCGATACCGCCATTACAAAAACAGCCGAGCCGGTTTCCTCCTCCGCCATGCGCAAGCAGATGCTGAAGGAATTCTGGTTCTATTTTTCGGAAAACAAGGGTGCCGTCATCGGGCTCTATGTTTTTATCGCCCTGGTGATCGTCGCCGTCTTCGCGCCTGTCATCGCTCCGCATTCACCGTTCCAGCAATATCGTGATGTCGTGCTGCTTCCACCCTTCTGGATGGAAGGTGGCAACACCTCTTACCTGCTGGGAACGGACCCGGTTGGCCGCGATATTCTGTCCCGCCTGATTTACGGCGCGCAATATTCGCTGTTCATCGGTGTCTTCGTGACCACGCTTTCGCTGACGACCGGCATTCTGATCGGCGTCATCGCCGGTTATTACCGCGGTTGGCTGGACACGATGATCATGCGTCTCATGGACATCATCCTCGCTTTCCCATCGCTGCTTCTGGCATTGGTGCTGGTTGCCATTCTCGGCCCCAGCCTGACCAACGGCATGATTGCGATTGCGCTGGTCTTGCAGCCGCATTTCGTGCGTCTCACCCGCGCCGCCGTCATGGCCGAAAAGAGCAAAGATTACGTCACCGCCTCGCGTCTGGCCGGTGCCGGACCAATGCGTCTAATGTTTAAGACGATCCTGCCCAACTGCACGGCTCCGCTCATCGTTCAGGCGACTTTGTCCTTCTCCAATGCCATTCTCGATGCCGCAGCACTCGGCTTTCTTGGCATGGGCGCACAGCCACCGGCACCAGAATGGGGCACCATGCTAGCCGAAGCGCGTGAATTCATTCTGCGCGCCTGGTGGGTCGTCACTTTCCCCGGTCTTGCCATCCTCATTACTGTTCTCGCCATCAACCTGATGGGCGACGGTCTGCGCGATGCCCTCGACCCGAAACTGAAGAGGTCCTGATATGGCACTTCTGCAAATCGATAATCTCACCGTCGAATTCGAAACGGCCAGCGGCTGGTTTCGCGCCGTAGACGGCGTTTCCGTCTCGGTCGAACAGCGTGAAGTTCTGGCCATCGTCGGAGAATCCGGCTCGGGCAAATCGGTCTCGATGCTCGCAGTCATGGGTCTTCTGCCCTGGACAGCCCGCATCACCGCCGACCGTATGCTGTTTCAGGGCAAGGATATCCAGCAGCTCAGCGCGTCCGAGCGACGCAAGCTGATCGGCAAGGATATCGCCATGATCTTCCAGGAACCGGTGGCAAGCCTCAACCCTTGCTTCACGGTCGGCTTCCAGCTCGAGGAAGTCCTGCGTATCCACATGGGCATGGACAAGAAGACGCGCCACGCCCGCGCCATCGAGCTATTCAACCTCGTCGGTCTGCCGGACCCGGAAGAGCGCTTGAAGCACTTCCCGCATCAAATGTCCGGTGGCCAGTGCCAGCGCGTGATGATCGCCATCGCGATTGCCTGCAACCCGAAACTTCTCATCGCCGACGAGCCGACAACAGCGCTCGACGTGACGATCCAGAAGCAGATCCTCGATCTCCTGATGAAGCTTCAGGCCGAAACCGGCATGGGCCTCATCATGATCACCCACGACATGGGTGTTGTGGCTGAAACGGCGGACCGCGTGATTGTGCAATACAAGGGTAAAAAAATGGAGGAGGCAGACGTGCTCTCCCTGTTCGAAAACCCCAAGAGCAACTACACCAAGGCGCTTCTGGCCGCCCTTCCTGAAAATGCGACGGGTGATCGCCTGACCACCGTGTCGCAATTCTTCGATGGTACGCCAGCAGCTGCGGGAGAACCGGCATGACCGAAACCAAAAACATGCTCGAAATCCGCAATATGAAGCGTGATTATCATCTTCCGGGCGGCTTCATGAAGAAGGCCAAGACCATTCATGCGGTCAAGGGCGTGTCCTTTTCGCTCGAAACCGGCAAGACGCTGGCCATTGTCGGCGAAAGTGGTTGCGGCAAGTCTACGCTCGCCCGTATGTTGACTTTCATCGATGAACCGACATCCGGCGATCTTCTGATCGACGGCCAGAAGGTCGATACGCGCCCCGGTCACCTAACATCCGAAATGCGCCAGAAGGTGCAGATCGTTTTTCAGAACCCCTACGGCTCGCTCAACCCACGCCAGAAGATCGGTGACGTCTTAGGCGAACCTCTGCTGATCAACACCAAGCTATCGGCCGCCGAACGTCGTGAAAAAGCCAATGACATGCTGGTGCGCGTCGGTCTGGGACCGGAACACTATAACCGCTACCCGCACATGTTCTCCGGCGGTCAGCGCCAGCGTATCGCCATTGCCCGTGCGCTGATGCTGAACCCGAAACTGCTGGTGCTGGACGAGCCTGTCTCGGCGCTCGATCTTTCGGTGCAGGCACAGGTGTTGAACCTGCTGTCCGACCTTCAGGACGAATTCGGCCTCACCTACGTCTTCATTTCCCACGATCTGTCGGTGGTGAAATATATCGCAGACGAAGTGATGGTGATGTATTTCGGCGAAGCGGTGGAATATGGCACGCGCGAGGAGGTCTTCTCCAACCCGCAGCATTCCTACACGCGCTCGCTGTTTGCAGCGACACCCAAAGCAGATGTCGATTCCATCCGCGCGCGCGTTGCCGCCAAGGCTTTGGCGAAGGCCGGTTAAGATGAACGAGAGCCTGGCACAACCAGGCTCTCACTTCGCCTTTCAAACATGGTGATTTGAGTTAGGCTGCGTGGACGCAATGTCCCACAGCCGCCGCGCCAAATCCGATCATAATCCAGACGACCTCCACTCAGAGGTCTTTGAGGCTCACCCCGCCGTTGAGGCTACCAATCAACGTCGCACTGGCGTCATTTGCGCCGACAACGGTGACGGGGATGTCGTGCTTGTGGAAACGATCCACGACTTTATCCAATGCGGTCACTGCGGTGATGTCCCAGAAATGGGCCTGCGAGACGTCGATCAGGACTGACATGCCATCGGCTTCTTCGATGTCAAACGCATCTACGAAGACGTCCGCCGACGCGAAGAAGACTTGGCCTGATACCCGATACGTCAAACGGCGCGCGACGTCATTTCGCTCGGCATCGACCTGCAACAGTCGGGCAACCTTGAAGGTGAAAAACACACCGGAGAGAAGGACGCCTACTGTTACACCCAAGGCGAGATTAGCACTGAACACCGTTACGAGAACGGTTACAACCATCACCACACTCGACATTTTGGGGTGTACGACCAGCGTTTTCACAGATGACCAATCGAACGTATCGATGGATACCATGACCATAATGGCAACCAATGCCGCAACGGGGACTTGAGAAACCCAAGGCTTCAAAAGGACCATCAGCACGAGCAGAAATGCGCCTGCGAATAGAGTGGAAAGGCGGCCGCGCCCGCCATATTTAACGTTGCTAACAGTCTGACCGATCATGCCGCACCCGGCTATGCCGCCAAACAGGCTTGCGGCTGTGTTGGCCAAGCCAAGGCCTGTGCATTCGCGGTTCTTCGAGCTGGGCGTACCCGTCAGATCGTCGACGACGCTCGCCGTCATCATGGATTCGAGCAAGCCAACCATAGCAATGGCGAGTGCTGGCCCTGCAATGATTTTCAGAGTTTCCAAAATCAGTGGAACTGCTGGCCAACTGAAGATCGGAAGGCTGTCAGGCAATTTCCCCAGATCTGCGATTGTCATGACGGGAAGTTCCAACGACATGGATGCCGCCGTGAGAACGAGAATACAGATCAGCGGTGAAGGGATGGTCCTCGTCAGCCTGGGGACGAGATAAATGATGGCAAGGCCTGCTGCGAGCATGCCGTAAGCCAAGACGTCGCCGCCAATAATGTGCGGAAGTTGAGCCCCGAAAATAAGGATCGCCAGCGCGTTGACGAAGCCTGTACGGACAGATTTTGAAACAAACCGCATCAGAACACCGAGACGGAGCAGCCCGAACAGAATTTGCAGCACGCCCGCAAGCAAACCGGCGGCAAAGAGGTAAGCCAGCCCGTGTGCGTGAACCAAGGGTGCTGCGACCAGCGCCACTGAGCCGGCGGCGGCCGAGATCATGGCGGGGCGACCGCCAGTGAAAGCGATCACGATGCCAATGACGAAAGACGCAAACAGGCCGACCTGCGGATCGACACCGGCGACGAAGGAAAAAGCGATGACTTCCGGTATCAGCGCGAAGGTCGCGACCGCTCCGGCAAGCATTTCTCGAGTTGGATTGGCAATCCAATCCCGGCGAATAGAGGTAAGTTGCATATGTTGAAGTCCCGCAAGGCATGCGAATGCGCTCTTAAGAGCGTTTCATTGAAAGGCATGCAGTTATTGCGTTGTCTGGCGGATCGGCGGCCAGAAGAGCCACCCGGAATCTCACCGGGTCCGTGGTGATACTCCTTAAATATCGAATAAATCTTGCGATGCAACACGTAATCGAGAGCGAATGGGGAGAACCAGAAAATGCGAGGGAAACTGCTATGTGGTTAAGAAAATTTTGGTGATACAAATGAAATAACGGCAAAAATGGGTGGGCCCTCCGGGAACCTCAAAAAATGCCTGCAGGAGGGAATGAAATTGACACATGGGGAGAACCCTGCCGACATCGACATGGAGGCAGGCATCTATACGTGGTCGCTTGCCGATGATCGGCTATACGGTGACACCGCGATTGCGGCACTGTTCGGGCTCGATCCTTTGCAAACAATCCGGGGTCTGCCACTCAGCAGCTACATTGATAGAGTGCATGTTAGCGACCAACCCCTGTTGACTGCTCTTATCGCAAAAGCAGTCCAAGACGGCCTGCCCTACAGCGCAGAATATCGTGTCAGAAACGCGCTGAACGAGTTCGAATTTGTCATGGCTGTCGGTCGGTGTTTCCGTGACCCTGCCGGAAATCCATCGCTCTACTCAGGTATCATCTATCCTGTGAGAGGGCTTCAGTAGCAGTTTCGGAAACGATAAAGCGCAGTTCCAATACTTATGGAATTAGCGTCTGGGGCTACGACAGCGGAGCTAGGCTGTCACTGCGCCTGATAGAAGCTGCGGTTCGTTTGCAGCCTCTAACGAACGGTCGAACCAAGCCCAGTTCTCTTTATCGCTGCGCTTCATGCGATAAAGCGCCTGATCTGCCGCGTGCAACAGCGCCTCAAGATCCCCCGCATGATGCGGGTAAAGACTGGCACCAACTGTCGCTCCAACCTTTATCGTCTGATTTTGAATGGTGAACGGGGTAGCAAAAGCCTCAGCAATTCGCTGGCATATTTTCTCCGCGACAGCCTGGTCTTCGAGGTCGGTCAGCAGGATAACGAACTCGTCGCCGCCCATTCTCACCACCGTATCATCATGACGAACGGATTGGCGAAGCCGGGTTGCTACCTTTTTGAGAATTTCGTCACCGGCAGCATGGCCAAAATAATCGTTGATAGGCTTGAAGTTGTCGAGGTCTATCATCAGAAGCGCGACCATGGTACGCGAGCGGTCCATGGCACTTTTTGCCATCTCAGCATCCCAACGTTCCTGAAGAACGCGTCTGTTGGCAAGTCCGGTCAAAGGATCTTCATAGGCTATCCGTCGCAGCGTGGTTTCGGCCAGTTTTTGAGATGATAAATCTTCGAACGTCGCAATGCCCAAGCCGAAGTCGTGCAGAACGATACCTCTGTGAAGCACAGGCACCATGTCTCCGTCATCATGCCTGACCCGCACTTCGAAGGGTTCTATCTCTGTTATGCCCTCACCTTCGGCAATCCAAAGACACTCCCAACGCTGCCGCGCTTGTTCGCGCTCGGTCTCGTCAATATAGGTTTCGTCGATCCATTGATCGACCGTGGCGAAGCGCCCGTTTTGATATCCAAACGTTTTCGTAAAGGCACGATTGACGAACCGCACGTGGCCGTCGGCTAAGGAGGTCCAGGAAAGCGGTATGGGCAGAGCATCAAGGATGATCAGGAGCTCGTCGTCGAGCCTATGCGTACCACTCACCATTCGCTCAAAAATATGTTTCATGTCATCACCCTTTCTTAGGGTCCGGTCCAAGAGACGTCGCGAAACAACACATTGCGTAGGGGCGAATCTATCCAGCCAGTAGGGCCGCGGGGCGTTCACGCTCAATCAACCAATCGAACAGCGTTTCGCTTCTGGCAGGGCGCGATAACCAATAACCCTGAATTTCGTCGCATCCCATAAGCTCCAGCAGGTTTGCCGCCTCTTGCGTTTCCACACCCTCCGCGACAACCCGGTATCCAAGGCTGTGAGAAAGATCGATCATCGAGCGGACAAGCACCCTTTCACGATGCCCGTTCTCCATGTCAGCCACGAAGGAGCGGTCGATCTTGACGACATCGGCTGGCAGTTTCTGCAAATAGGCAAGGCTGCTATAGCCGGTTCCAAAATCATCGATGGCGAGTTGCACGCCCGCCGCCTTCAATTGGTTGAGAAGATCGAAGGCACCTTCAGTTTCCTTCATCATCACGGTTTCGGTCAGTTCGAGCTCAATCTGGTCAGCCTCTACATCGAAGCGTTCGAGCTTCGCCATCAGCCTGTCGAAAAAGTCATGCTCCTCAAGGTTGAGGGCGGAGAGGTTGAGCGAAAGCTTGAAGCGTAGTCCTTTTTTGGCCCATGACGCGATGTGTGCCATGGCTTCATCCATGACCCAGTCGGTCAATTCTCGAGCGAAAGCGGAAGCTTCTACAACGGGAATGAATTCGACAGGCGAGATAGGGCCGAGTACCGGGTGGTCCCATCGCAACAATGCTTCCGCGCTGCAAATATGACCCGTGGCCACGTCGATACGTGGCTGGAATACCAGCGACAACTGGTCTGGCGCAGCCAGCGCCGAACGAAAATCCTGCAGAATTCTGAAATTGCGTCGGTGGCGCAAATCCATCGCCGGGGAAAACAGTTCGATCTTCGCTGCACTTTCACGCGCATCCTGAACAGCACTTTGCAGAGATCTCAAAACATCTTCCGGCGGCGTCATCTGTGGGTCGTAAGAAACAATTCCGATGGCCGACGTCATGGAGATTGGAGTCTCGGCGTTGCTGTCTATTTGGCAAAGCAACTCCTTCAGCGAAGCCATATAGCTCTCGACTCCGTCATTTTCAGGTGCAAAGAAAGCAAACTGCATTGGCCCGACATGATAAGGCACCGTGGCAAGCCCGACATGCTGCCTTAGAAGACCGGATACGGCATGGATCACGTTATCCAGATAAGATGGGCCGAGCACGCGCGAAAGACGTTCAAACTGTTCGGTCTGCGCAAGGTCTAGCAGACTTATGATGCGTTCACCCATATCCACGCTGAGCGCTAAATCCGACAAATCATTTATGAGCTGAAACCGGTTTGGAAGACCGCTGGAGGGCTCGATGCGTCCAAGTGCGTGTGTCAGTTCCACCTGGTCCATGACCATTGCAGCGAGGTCGCATAATGTCGCCATCTCTTTTTCCGTGATCTCGCGCGGTTCCGTGCCGAGTACACACAAGGCACCCAACCCAAAGCCATCGACCGTCACCAGAGGCGCGCCCGCATAAAAACGAATACCCGCGCTGCCCAGCGTGCTTTCTGCGTAAGTGTCGTCCTGCTGAAAATCCCGGATGACGAAGGGCTGTTTTGTTTCCGCGACGTTGGCACAGGGCGCTTTATCACGGGGAATTTCATTATGATCGACGCCGACTTTGGACTTGAACCATTGACGGTTCGTGTCAGTCAGCGACACCGCGGCAATTGGAAGTCCGAAAATGTCGGCCGCAAGTCGGGTGATCCGGTCGAAGTTCTCACTGGGAAGGGTATCGAGCAACCGCAAATTTCTAAGGCTTGCAAGGCGTGCAATCTCGTTCTGCATTGTAAAATCCATGGCAGGGCCGTCGTACATACTCGTACGTTCGCGGTACACAAATTGGGGTCGGGGTCATTTTTAATGCAGCGATGCCGACGGCTTGGAACCCATTTCAGGGAGGCGTGACCGGACAGTGTTGGGCGTCATGCCCAAGCCATTTCGTTTATTTTCGTCTAAAAACGTTCTACGCGATAATAATTGAATCATACATAAATCGTTCCCTGGCAGTTCCAGACATGGTTAGGGAACGGTAAGAACAGCCGGACAAATGCCAGCTTTGATCGTCAAATCGAGTGGCGGCCTGCCTCCTCATCAATCGAAGAAACAGGCCAGCTCGATATGTTTGACTCAAGCGACGGCTGGCAATCCGTCGATCAACTTGTCCAGCGTTATCGGATAGTGACGCACGCGGACGCCCGACGCATTATAGATCGCGTTCGCGATAGCAGCAGACACGCCGCACAAACCGAGTTCACCGACACCCTTGGCTTTCATCGGCGATGACATTGGGTCTGTTTCATCGAGAAAGATCACGTCCTGATGCGGAATGTCAGCATGAACGGGGACTTCGTAGCCTGCGAGATCGTGGTTGACGAAGAAACCGCGATTTTTGTCCACAGCGAGCTCTTCCGACAACGCGCCACCGGCACCCATCGTCATTGCCCCAATAACCTGGCTTCGCGCAGTAATAGGGTTGAGTATTCTCCCCGCAGCGCAAACCGCCAGCATGCGACGGATTCTCGTCTCACCGGTTGCGATGTCGACACCCACCTCCACAAAATGGGCTCCGAAGGTGGATTGCTGATGGGTCTTCGTGAGGTCCCCCCACTCCATTTTGTCCTCGCCAACCAAACCATCCGCACCCGCCGCCTCGGCAAGCGGGACCGTGCGATTGCCTGATTTGACCATGCCATCTTCGAAAACAGCATCTTCAGAATTAAAACCGACCTTTTGGGCGATGGCCTCGCGAAGTTTGACACAGGCAGCATAAACACCCGAGGTCGATGAGTTTGCACCGAACTGCCCGCCTGACCCGGCAGAGATAGGGAAACGGGAGTCGCCAAGTTCTACGGCTACTCTATTCACTGCGACACCCATCATTTCGGCAGCGGTTTGCGCGATGATCGTGTAGCTGCCGGTACCGATATCGGTCATATCGGTCTGCACCGTAATGATGCCATCCTTGCCGAGCTTAACCCGCGCGGCGGAGGGAAGCACGAGATTGTCACGAAAGGCAGCGCCCACGCCCATACCGATCAGCCAGTTGCCTTCGCGTCTGGACGCCACCTTCGGTCTGTTGTTCCAACCGAACCGCTCAGCACCACGTTTGAGACATCCGATGAGATCACGATGCGAGAAGGGGCGTTCGGGATTTTCCGGATCGACTTGCGTGTCGTTGATGATACGGAACTCGATTGGGTCAATTCCGACCTTTTCCGCCATCTCGTCTATGGCAATCTCGAGTGCCATCAAGCCGGGTGCCTCGCCCGGAGCGCGCATCGCGTTGCCTTCAGGCAGGTTCAATGTAGCCAGCCGCATCGCCGTCATGCGGTTTGCTCCGGCATAGAGAAGACGCGTCTGGTTGACCGCAGTTTCCGGCGCTCCGTCAGGAAGATTGCCCGACCAGCTTTCATGCGCAATTGCAGTAATCCTGCCGTCTTTGCCAGCGCCAATCCGAATGCGCTGGATGGTTGCGGGACGGTGCGTGGTGTTGTTGATCATCAAGGGACGAGGCAAGGCCACTTTGACCGGGCGGCCAACTTCCTTCGCACCAAATGCGGCCAAGACCGCATCAGCCCGGAGAAACAGCTTCCCACCAAATCCGCCACCGATGAAGGGTGACATAAGGTGTATCTTGTCTTTTTCCACGCCTAGCGTGGTTGCCAGATCAGACCGCCACCAGTCGATCATCTGACTGGAAGTCCACAGGGTCAGTTCATCTCCATTCCAAGCAGCGATAGAGGCGTGCGGTTCCATCATCGCATGAGACTGGTCGGGCGTTGTGTAAGTCTGATCGAATGTGACGTCAGCAGAACGAAAAGCGCCATCGAAATCACCCACTGCGCTGTCGGGCTTCTGGGACTCATCCGGCTTTTCAGCTGATGCTTTTTGCGTCTCCAGATCGAACACGCCCTTCTCTTCCGCGTAAACGACCTTGATAAGAGATGCGGCGGCACGGGCATGCTCGAAACTCTGGGCGACCACAAGCGCGATAGCTTGGTGATAGTGCTCGATCTCATCTCCACCAAACAAATTGGCGGTGTTGTATTCGCCTTTTTCGCGTTTCCCCACGTCAAGCGCGGTGACCACCGCAAGCACGCCTGGCGCAGCTTTCGCTGCGGACACGTCCATGGACTTGATCTTTCCCTTGGAAATAGCGGCCCCGACCGGGTAACCGTAAGCATATTTATGATTCGGGTCGTGCCACTCATAGGCATACATTGCGCGACCTGTCGTCTTCAGCTCACCATCGATACGATGGATCGGCTGACCGACGACTTTGAGACGATCAATGGGGTTTGTCGTTGCTGGTGTATCGAACTTCATGGCTCAACCCCTTGCTTCTGAAAGAACGGCACCGATCGTTCGCTCGACGAGAGCGATCTTGAACCGGTTCTGTTCCGTAGGATGGGCATCTGCGAGAATACCGTTTGATGCCGCGCGCGCGCCGTTTGGAAGTTCGGCCTCTGCCGCTTCGACCCGCCACGGCTTGTGCGCAACGCCGCCAACCGCGACACGACCTGTTCCATCCGGCTGCACGATCGCACCGACCGAAATCAGCGCAAATGCGTAGGACGCACGGTCGCGCACCTTACGATAGATGTGTTTCCCACCAACTGGCGGCGGAAGCAAAACAGCAGTGATGAACTCACCGGGTTCGAGAGAAGTTTCGATATGGGGCGTATCTCCAGGCAAGCGATAGAAATCGGCAATGGGGATAGACCGACGGGTTGCGTCCGCCTTCACTGTCTCTACCGTCGCGTCGAGCGCACGCATCGCGATTGCCATATCGCTGGGATGGGTCGCTATACAGGCCTCACTGACACCCACGACAGCGTGCTGCCTGCTGAACCCGCCAATTGCCGAGCAGCCGCTTCCGGGCTGGCGCTTGTTGCACGGCTGGTTGGTGTCATAGAAATACGGACAGCGCGTGCGTTGCAACAGGTTTCCAGCGGTCGTCGCCTTGTTGCGAAGCTGCCCGGACGCACCTGCGACAAGCGCTCTGGAGAGCAGGCCGTAGTCACGACGAACGGTCGTGTCTGCTGCAAGATCGGTATTTCTGACCATCGCACCGATACGTAACCCACCTTCAGGGGTGACTTCAATCGTGTCCAAGCCCAAGCCGTTGACATCGATCAGGTGCGTTGGCGTCTCGATCTCCAACTTCATGAGATCCAGCAGATTGGTACCGCCTGCGATGAACTTCGCCTGTGCGTTCGCCGCCGCTGCGCTGGCTGCGGCCTCAATTGAAGAAGGGCGTTCGTAGGTAAAGGCTTTCATGCTCTGATCCCTCCAACTTCCGAAATCGCATCGAGAATGTTGGAGTAAGCCCCGCATCGACAGATATTGCCGCTCATGCGCTCGCGAACTTCTGCCGCTGTGAGCTCTGCCTGGGCATTGAGATCATTGGTAACGTGGCTTGGGATGTTCGCCTTGATCTCTTCAAGCACGGCCACGGAGGAACAGATTTGCCCGGGTGTACAGTAGCCGCACTGAAATCCATCATGTTTGACAAAGGCGGTCTGCATCGGGTGCAGGTTGCCAGGCTGGCCCAGCCCCTCGATGGTCGTCACCTCATCGCCCTCATGCATCACGGCCAAAGAAAGACAAGAGTTGATGCGACGCCCATCGACCATAACGGTGCAGGCACCGCACTGGCCGTGATCGCAGCCCTTTTTCGTGCCTGTCAGATGCAAATGCTCGCGCAACGCGTCCAGCAATGTTGTGCGGTTATCCACCTCAAGGTGGAGGTTTTCACCGTTGACTGTGAATGAAATTTTGGATGTATGACTCATCTGGCTCCCCGGAGACTGCGCTGCCGCGCTGCCGGCGACACCTGTGACCGCGATTGTCGCAGCCGAAGAGATAAGTAAGTTCCGTCTGGAAAGTTCCAGTAGGCTGCCGTCTTGCATACCTTGGCTCCGCTTCGATGGTTTGAGATACCAAGGTAACGAAGTCAGTTGTGAAAGGTGCCGTGCCGAACGAAAAGTTGATGACTGCAGATCACATCGTGCTCTCGCAGCGGTTCGTTCGAAAGCTCTCTGCTTGTTTAAGGTTGTGTGCCGTCTTGTACATCCCGTCCAGCAGAGTACACTCCGCATCCGCGCGGATGGCCTTCATATAGCATGTTAATTCCTTTGATCATTTCCCTGTATCTCGTTAGCGGCTTGGCACAACCCGGCACGGCTGATAACAAAACACGTCATCCTGCCAGGGTAGAGCACGTGCAATGGAAGGTACCTCCTCGCAACTCACCCAGCTTCGCTGAATCCCAGTGCCGGAGCATTGCTGACCTATCGGTGTCCAGCAGGCCGGTCTTTACCGTTACAGAAAATGGCGAATGGGAATGCACCTATCTCATTGAATATTCCGAGACGGGCCATAAGCCGTCGCTCTTCATTCAGATACGCGGGCTAGACCCGGGCATCTGGAGCAGCTTCAGACTGAAGCTGAATTTTGGCTCACCTTTGTCACGTCAGGTTCTGGGCGCGCAAGCCGCGGACCTCGTCTATCTCCTAATCGGAACGAACACGCCCGTTCGGGATTTAGATGCCATGTTGGCTGCAGGACGCGAGTTGGAAATGACATTCGATGACGTAACGCTGAAATACAGGCAGGAACGTACCGATAGTAATCGCTTCAATCTGTTCGGCAGCAAAAAATTGGGCCCAGAGAAGAATGCGAACAAGCCCGACTAAGCCGCGGTCGAATGGCGAAGGAATAAGAGATGCCGTCAGAGACACTCAATCACCATCAAACAGACGACCCTTTGGTTTGCGCCGAAGACTGGAAGAAGAGCGGCCGCGAGGTTGCGATTGCAACGGTCATCGAAACCTGGGGATCAGCGCCTAGACCCGTTGGCAGCCATCTCGTGATTGACTCTGAGGGGCATTTCGAGGGCTCTGTTTCAGGAGGCTGCGTCGAAGGTTCTGTCATCTCAGCTGCTGTTGACGTTATTATGGACGGCACCCCGCAAATGCTCGAATTCGGCGTGGCAGACGAAACCGCATGGTCTGTTGGCCTGTCCTGCGGTGGTCGCATCCGTATCTACGTCGAAAGGCTGCAATAATGGATATTGCCGCCCTCGAAAAACTAAACGCCCATCGCAATGCCCGCATACCCGTGGCAGTCGTTACGAATATCAAAAGTGGCATAAACACCGTCGTCACAGACGCAATGGCATTCGATGGCGCTTTAGCTGAAGCCGTTGGAACAGCGCTCAAGTCCGGTAAATCAGGCAGCGTCACAATCGAAGACGTGTCCTATTTCATCAACGCCTATGTCCCCACGCCTCGGATCGTCATCATCGGCGCGGTCCATATCAGTCAGGCACTTGTGCCGATGGCGAAACTCACCGGCTTTGACGTTACCATCATCGATCCACGCACGGCATTTGCGACAGCAGAGCGTTTCCTCGGCACCGACCTCATAGCGGATTGGCCACAAGATGTCCTGGATGTCAGGCCGCTGGACCGCCATACGGCCCTCGTTGCTTTGACGCATGATCCGAAAATAGACGATTTTCCAATCGCGGAAGCCTTGCGAGCGGGATGCTTTTACGTGGGAGCACTTGGCAGTCACAAATCCCATCAGGCTCGACTGGAGCGCTTGCGAGAGCTGGGCTTTCAGGAAGCCGATCTAGCCGTGATCCATGGACCAGTTGGGCTGAATATAAGAGCAGCAAGTCCCGCCGAGATTGCGGTTTCCATTCTGGCAGAAATCATCGAAACGATGCGATCAAACGACCTAAAGCGGACCACGTGATGCACCCGGCGACATGCCACCCGCTGCGGCAATCGCTTCGGGCGTATCCACATCGATTTCCGCTGCATGCCCGATTTCGACATTTATGATTGGCAAACCGGAAGACTTGATCACGTCACGGGCACCGACATCTCCTTTTATCTGCGAGACGGCTTCCCGCAATGAACGGGGCAGGATGACAGGATTGCCGGGGCTTCCATTTGCGACAGCGCGTGTAATCGCAGTACCCCCAGATTTTTTGAAAGTGAAGATCATTTCGTTCAAATGTTCGCTGGTGATACCAGGCATATCCGCCAACATAATCATAACGCCATCCGCGTCCTGCACCTTGGTCGTTGCAAGACCTGCCGCAAGCGAACTCGACATACCCAAAGCATAGTCCGGGTTGACGACCGTCTCAACGTCAATGCCCGACAGGACGTTTCGCAATTCTTCGTGCCTGTGACCCAGGACAACGGTAACCGACGACGCGTCGCTTTCCATGGCCACCGTTGCCATTTGCTGTAAAAGGGGAATGCCATCAAACTCTGCTAAAAGCTTATGAAAACCGCCTTTACTGGTGCGACTGGATTTGCCGGCCGCTAGAAGAATGATCGCAACATTCATTCGGTTCTCCTCTTCCCCACGAGCGACGCATGAACGCGCGAGTTCCACAGCGTTTTCAGCTTTACAAAGTCGCCAACAACCGATTGCTCAAAATCCCCGCAGAAGCCTGTTGCATGGCGACCTTCTTCTCGATGGCCTCAATGACTGTCTCGGTGAAGTCCACTTTGGTGAGATCGCGGATATGAGACAGGCCACCGGGTGAAAAGACGTTGACCTCCAAAATCTTGTCTCCAACGATGTCCAGGCCAACCAGAAACATGCCATCTTCAACGAGCTTCGGGCGCATCATTTCGGCAAGCGCCAGCACCTCGTCCGAAACCTCCACAGCTTCTGCCGTTCCACTGGCATGAATGTTCGAGCGGAGGTCTCCTTCCGCAGGAACACGACGCAACGCGGCATAGTGGCCATCCCGCATCAGCGGTATACCATTCATCATGAAAAACCTGATGTCTCCGCCTTTTGCGGCTGGGAGATAGGCCTGTGCAATGAGGTAACCCTCGACGCTGACGGCCTCGAATATCTGGTTAAGGTTTGTTTCCTTACTAGAACCGATCTTGAAAACATTCTTACCGCCGGATCCCTGAAGAGGTTTGACGATAACGCCCTTCGGATGCGAATCTGCAAAAGCCCTTATTTCCTCGACATTACGGGAGATCAAGGTCGTCGGCCGTACGATCTCCGGGAAACCCTGAAAATAGAGTTTGTTTTGCGCCAGGGCCAAGCCTTCGGGATCGTTCAAAACGACAACCCCACGCTGTTCCGCAAGACGACCGAACAGAATGCCGGAATGCACAGCCCAAGGCCGCGATGTTTGATCCAGCGATGGGTCATTGCGCAACATCAGCGCGTCGATATCCTCAACGTCGATGGTTTGACGTTCGAATTTTTTGTCTTGCAAGACCGCGTAGAAATTTTCGATCTTCTTGTATTTCTGGCGTGGCAGAACCAAAGCGTGAACCACCAGACTATCATCCGGTCGCAAGGTGAAATCACCCGGTGTGAGGTACACGACCTCATGACCACGGTTGAGTGCAGCCATCGCCAAAAGCCCAGTCGCAAAGGTCGGTTGCTCGCCCTCGATTGAATTGACGAAAAATGCAATACGCATAGGTCCCTCCCTTATAAAGTTGCCATTTCAGCTATCGATAAACCTGATCTTATTTTTTCTAATCGCTCATTGGCCTTTGCAGGCGCAAGAAACGCCGGACGTATGCCAGGCGGGTGAAGAAGACCACGAAGCGCGAGTTCCTGCATAACAGGGAAATGTGCCGCAGAAATTTTCCCCATCCAGAATGGATCAAGCGCTCCACCCTTTCTCAAATGCTCTTGAATCTCGCTGAGGCCGCGCAGGTAGATCGCATCCTTGGAAAGCCCCCCACCCCGGTAGATTCTCAGCACCATATTGAAGGCATTGGCCGCTTCAAACCCGTGCTGTTGTGTCATGATACGAAACGTCTCGACAAAACTTGCGCCGTCGAGCATGGCAGCGCAGCCAACGACGCGCGCTGCGATGAGACGCAGTCTTTCCCGTGTCATGCCGCCGGAAAGATGTTCAGCTAGCACAGCCAGACCTTCCTGTACCCCTTCATAGCCGGAAAGGCCGGTGCGAAAAAGCCTGAGACCTTGAGCGGAGCCATTGAAATATGTCAGCAGGTGCACGCCGATCTCGTGGTGCAAAAGCGCATCCAGACGCCGCCGCTCCATCACCGTGTGACGGGACACCAGCAACTTTTCGCCCGTCACCATCAATCCCGGCGGCAAGTCATCGCGAATGTCGACCCGTGCCTTGAACTCGGGATTTTCGTCGCGGTAGGCATCCACCATTTCCCGCGCTTTTTTCGTCACCTCGTAACAATCGACCATAGCGATTTCGGAAGCATCGTCCGTACGAGGGCAGCGGGCCAAAACATCCTCTGCAAGTGCCAGCAGGGATGGCTCTACCGATCCATATAATGCACGGCTGAAATCCGTGAACTGCCGCTTATGCAAATGTGCCAGCATCGTCAGTTGCAGGTCGAGTTCCTGCTGTTTCTCACGGTAGAGGTGATACAGAACGGGGTCCTCGAGGTGATCAAATGCAACAGAATAGAGCTTACGTTTCTGCTCTTCAACATCGACCCCGAGTGGCCGATAAAGGAAATGCGGCGCATATTGGAAATTGCCTTCGCTAAAATCAGCAAAGGCCTTGCGCGCATTAATGGGCGTCACGGACAGCAAAAAATCGAACGAGGCAGCGATATCATCGACCGAACGATCCGCACGGCGCACGGCATCCACAAAGGCTTTGCGACCAAGAGCGCGATGTGACGTAATTTTCAATGCTTCAGATTGACTTGAGAAGGCCGAAAACGCCCGAAGCCCCGCATCGAACAGATCAGCGATCATCGTTTCCCGAAGGCCGGGATAATCGGCACCCGATTCCGGTTGACGATAAATTGGCGCAAAACGCACGCTGATACAGGGAAATTCGAGCCCCGCCGCTTTCAATTTCGAAACGTAATCATTCGCCTCGTCCGGGCGTGTGATACGCGGGGTGCGGAACCTTATATCGGCATCGCAAATAGCTTTGATAAAAACGCGTTTGGCATCCTGCGTCGCAGGCTCCGGGGTCGCCGAGACAGCAACCTCATAATGCGGCAAGAACGGTGAGTCATCTGCGAGAAGAATGTCGTGTTCGAGCTCACCGACATCCAGCACGATAAAAGTGCCGAACCGTTTCTTCATTTCTGACCCGACGGCTGCCAAAATTGGCACAGCCTCGGAAATGTTGGAAGCGATCAAATAGGAAGCATGAGCCGAAGCGATATCTCTGGCCGCCAGATTTTTTGAGCTATTGGTCAAATGCAGGCACAGAAACGGAAGTGGGCGATCGATATGAAGGCGTCCATCGACCCCAATGTCCTGACGAATAGCCTTTTCTTCCGCCAAATAGTCAACAACATGGGCCAGCACATCAGATATTCCGGAAAGCCTATGGGCGGCAGCTATCGTCATTTCCGAGCCCTCAGCAATTCCTCCAACACCGGCTCCAACGTTGTTATCGCGTCGCGGATATCTTGAATGACATCCTTATGTGGCTGTCCCGTCCACTCATCCATAAAAATTTTTTTGAACTCGATTGCTATGGCGCAACCGTTCTTGGGGAAATGCTCATGGATAAACCGAGTTTGCTCTCCTTTGCCTTGAAAGGCGATATTCTCCCGCACATCCAGTTGCCGACCACCGATGGGAGCCTGACTGAATTGGTCGATCACGGTGTCGATCACATCTGCCCAGCGGTCTCTATCCATTGAAGAGGTGCCGATATTGATATCTGGCGCCTTCTCTTGGGCGGTTGGAGCGGCGTCGATACCGTCGCGTCGGTGGTTGTAACTGTGCACATCCAAAACGATGAATGTTCCATGCTGCTTTTCCACAGCCCCCAGCATCTGGCGCAACATGGCGTAGTAATCATCATGAAATGCAAATGACCGGCGCAACACCTCTTCCTGCGGCTTTTCTCTCCAGACCTCCAGCCCCCAAGCCTGTTCAGGGCTCAGATAAACCGCCTGAGACTTGTCGCGGTTGAGATCGATTTCGAAGCGAGAACGATGCACAACGATCTGATTGACAAGGCCAGAAATCATGTCTGCCGTAAAAGGATCTTCTTCACGCAGCCGTTCATCATCTGGCAGCGCCATCAGCGGAAGCACATCGTCTCTCGTGCCGTGCCCATCATGGATAGCCGTTCCAATGATCGGTGAAAGTCCACGCTCGACAGACCAGAACCGCTGTTTCATTTCCTCAATCGTCGCCGTCACACCCATCCCCGCCTCGTTGTCCATGGACGGCAAACATCAGAAGGATAAATTTTGTTCCGATTTGATTATGCTTTACGAGCGCACCGCTAACGCCGGCACCAACGCCGCTTCATAAAATTATAGAAAACTTCCATGAGCACCACCATATCAAACATTTAACCCTTGCATGCCCGAGAATTGCTGGTTATGAGAACGCCCGCACGCTCCTCAAAGCTTCGTGCCCGCGGAGAGGTGGCAGAGTGGTCGAATGCACCGCACTCGAAATGCGGCATACCTGCAAGGGTATCGTGGGTTCAAATCCCACCCTCTCCGCCATAAGTCACGCTGAGCTCGAACGTTTCCCCTTATTAAACCAGAGCCAGAGTTGATCTGTACCATCTTCCACCTGCAATTTTCTTGCCACAAGGCCACACTCAAGGCGGTGCGCCAATGATGCTGCTGCTGGAAATGGCCATTGCATATCTGCCTGAGCATTCAAGATGAACGCTCGCCGGCGTGCGTTGTTGCTTTCGACATACAATGACAGGTTGCCTATTGTGATTTCCCTCACCGAAGTTGTGTTAGGAGCCGTCTCGTCGAATTACCGACAAGGGTGTTATCGAGGGTGACAGATGGCCTGCCGCCATGGATAGCAGGGCAGCGTTTGTAGCCGATGGGACGGTCAAGAAAGAACACAGATGTGGCCGCTGCGGTTCGTCAACCGCAGCGGCCAGTATGGTGCAGCTTTTTTTCCAGAGTTAGGCCGTTCTGTAATGTTCTAGCCAGTGAGCGTATGGCGCGGGTAGCGTCCAGGATGGTTTATCGACACCAAGTTCAAACGCTGCCTGGTAAGGCCAATGGCTGTTGGCAAGCAGCGGGCGCCCGAGTGACACCAGATCCACGAGATCGTCTGTGATCAGCGCATCAGCCTGCTTTGGTTCGCTAATGAACCAGCTCGTCGTTGCGGGAAGCCCAGCCTCGCGCCGTACCCGCTGGGCGATGGGTGCCATGAAAGCAGGGCCCCAAGGAATATTGGCAGTCGACGTAGAGAAACCAATGCTGACATCGACAATGTCGAGGCCGCCAGCCTTGAAGCGACGAACCATCTCGATCCCCTCTTCCAAATCATCAGAACCGTCGAATTCAGTCACGCCAAAGCGGGCGGCAAGGGGGAGGTGCTCAGGCCAGACTTCGCGAACAGCAGCCAGTGTTTCAAGTAGAAATCTGGCTCGTCCGTCAAAGTCACCGCCGTAGGTGTCTGTGCGTTTGTTAGACCACGTCGAAAAGAAACTTTGCCCAAGGTAACCATGAGCGAAGTGAAGCTCAAGCCATTCAAAGCCGGCGGCCAGCGCCCGCTTAGCAGCGGAGACGAAGTCCGCCTTGACCCGCTCGATATCAGCAAGCGTCATGGCCTGTGGCACTTTGCCAAGGTTTCTTCCGAACGCAACGGCTGATGGCGCCAACGTTTCCCAGCCGCGCGGATCAGAAGCGGCGATATGGTCGTCGCCCTCCCATGGACGGTTCGCGCTCGCTTTCCGGCCAGCGTGTCCGATCTGGATTCCAGGAACCGCACCTGCAGCCTTCATCAAGCCCACAGATTTTTTCCAAGGCTCGATCTGCTCATCGCTCCAGATCCCTGCGCATCCGGGCGTGATGCGACCCTCCGGTGATACAGCCGTCGCTTCGGCAACCACCAAGCCTGCACCACCGCGCGTCAATCCGGCAAGATGGACATGGTGCCAATCATTTATAATGCCGTCCTCGGCAGAATACTGGCACATAGGCGACACCACTATACGATTTCGCAACGTTACGTCTTTGATAGTAAAAGAGGTAAATAGGGATGACATGAGAGCTCCAACTGATAATTAGCAATATTCATATAATTCTTCGGTATTTCGATTACAATCGAACTATCAAATAACATTCTCTAATGCTATGTTGGGTCATGCGCGCCATTCCACATCCCGCCCTCGAAGACGTGAACCTCACCCAGGTGCTCTATGCACTGAGTGATCCTGTA
Source organism: Agrobacterium rosae (assembly GCF_002915175.1). GTDB lineage: Bacteria > Pseudomonadota > Alphaproteobacteria > Rhizobiales > Rhizobiaceae > Agrobacterium > Agrobacterium rosae. Next base: position 196,575 of record NZ_NXEJ01000005.1, read on the forward strand.
CGGCTCGAAGTCGTGCGTCAGTTGGCAAATGGGGGACAGGCCACATGTTCCGCACTGGATGGTGGCCGGCCCAAGTCCAGCATGTCCCACCACTTTAAAGTCTTAAGGGAGGGCGGTCTGGTTTTCACCCGCACGGATGGACCAGCGCACCTGAATGAACTGCGTCGTAAAGAGATAGATGAGCGGTTTCCGGGCCTATTGGACGCCGTACTTCCGGCATCGGACGAAGCGGGCTGATATTGAACGCTTTCACCACAGTCGAAAGACGCGCGATCTGAACAGCCGTCATTGAATTTTGCATGCCGATTACACTGATATCAGTGCAGAAATCAGTGACGCTTTGTAGCAACTTATGCTTATTTTGCTGACGCTTGCGTCTTGTTTTTTAGAGGATATCCGGCCCTTGACGAGCGACTTGGGAGGGTCGCTAACCAACCAAACGAAGCTTGTATCGTCCGGGCTGGCTTTTCAGGGTGGCCCCATGCTCGTTTAGCAGGTCGGACCTAAGCCGCATCGAGCAGCCTAGGTCCGAAAGAGGCGACTTAGTCCCTTGCCTCCCACCCAGTCGTTTCAGGTTTGAGCCGCGTAGAAGATGGCAAAATTGACCGCCAGCATCACGACGAGCATTCCGATGGAAGCCAGAAGGAAGACGCCAATCTTCTTCAGCGTGCTTTGCGGCTGTTTCTTGCGGCTGAACGCAACGACGCCCGCAACCCCTAGGGAAATGCCAACGATAGCCGGGAGTGACATCATGTCTAGAACCTTTCGAATGGTTGCACGCCCCCTCTAGCGTGAGAGTCCGTGCTTGATCACTATGTAGTTCGGGAAACTCTTAAAGTTGCATCGCTGAAACGCTGCAAGGCCATGTAACGAAAAAGACGAGGTTTTCCCCTAAAAGACCGGGACATTGTGTCAGGCATATCCGATTCGGGATATTATAATATCTTCGAAAATATGTGCTTTTCGTCGCCTAGGGGCATGGCACCGACGATCAACTCAGCACTCTTGAAGCCCTCTATCCCGTCGGTGTCATAGCAAACTTAGTGGATTGTCAGACACAGGTGGACAGGACTCTCATGGTCATCGTCTGCGGGGAGTAATTGCGTATTCCACGCCAATCGTATGCGTTGGGGATGTTGGACGTCCTCGATGTCTTCTGCGGTATAGAGTGGCTTGATATCGATGCCTTCGGGCGTGTGCCAGATGAGGGTGTCCGACGCTGCTTTCAGTTCGCGCTCCGCCAACGCCTGCCAGTCCGCAAGGGTCTTGCTTTCCGGCATCACTCGAACTCCATGATCAGTTCGTCCACGGCCAGACTTTGGCCTTTCACCGCAACCACACGCTTGACCCTTCCTTGCTTCTCGGCGCGCAACGTATTCTCCATCTTCATCGCTTCGATGATGGCGAGCGCTTGGCCGGCCTCCACGGTTTCACCTTCAACGACAGAGACGGATGTCATGACGCCCGGCATGGGGCAGAGCAGCATTTTGGATGTGTCGGGCGGCAGCTTCTTCGGCATCAGCCGGGCAAGTTCTGCAACACGGGGTGTTCGCACGTGGGTGGTCACATCCATGCCGCGCCAGCGCAGGCGGATGCCGGTACCCGCAAGATCGGTTTTCACCCCCATCACCATCCCATCGATATGGAATGTCGCGTGGCTACGGCCAGGCACCCAATCACCAGTGGCACCAAACGCGGTTCCATCCGGGAACTGGACCGAAGGTTCATCGTCAGAGGCGTTGAGGGTGAGTGGATGTTCCTGATCGGCAAAGGTGACGACCCAGTCCTTGCCGATCACCCGGCGCTGGTTGCCGATGGTGCCGGAAATCTGCACTGCGCGATCCTGCAGCGCCTGATGAACAAGCACGGCCACCGCCGCAAGCTTCCGTGCCGATTCCGGATCCGCCTCGACCCCGTGGAACCCCTCCGAGAACTCCTCGGCGATGAAGGCCGTCGTGATGGCACCCGAACGGAATCGGGGATGCTGCATGACAGCCGACAGGAAAGGCAGGTTATGACCAATGCCCTCGACCTCGAAATTATCGAGAGCTGCCGACATGGCATCGATGGCAGCCAGGCGCGCTGGTGCGCCCGGTTTTTCCAGTGCCCAGGTGCACAATTTGGCGACCATCGGATCATAATACATCGAGATCTCGCCACCCTCGAACACGCCTGTATCGTTGCGGATGATCGTGCCATCGGCTGCCTGCCCTTCGGCCGGCGGTCGGTAGCGCGACAGCCTGCCGATGGAGGGCAGGAAATTGCGATAGGGGTCTTCGGCATAAAGCCGGCTTTCGATAGCCCAGCCGTTCAGTTTGATATCGCCCTGAGCGAAAGACAGCGTTTCACCAGCGGCAACGCGGATCATTTGTTCCACCAGGTCGATGCCGGTGACGAGTTCCGTCACCGGATGCTCCACCTGAAGGCGGGTGTTCATTTCCAGAAAATAGAAATTGCGTGCGCCATCCACGATGAATTCCACCGTGCCAGCAGAATAATATCCCACCGCTTTCGACAAAGCCACTGCCTGTTCACCCATGGCCTTGCGGGTCTGTACATCGAGGAATGGCGACGGAGCCTCTTCGATGACCTTCTGATTTCGCCGCTGGATGGAGCATTCGCGCTCGCCGAGATAAAGCACGGTGCCGTGCTTGTCGCCAAGCACCTGGATTTCGATGTGCCGCGGCTGGGTAACGAATTTTTCGATGAAGATGCGGTCGTCGCCAAACGAGTTCTTCGCTTCATTCTTTGACGCCTGGAAACCTTCGCGTGCCTCCGCATCGTTCCACGCGATGCGCATGCCCTTGCCGCCGCCGCCGGCGGATGCCTTGATCATCACGGGATAGCCGATGGCGGATGATATCTCGACCGCCTCGTCTGCATCGGCAATCAGCCCCATATGGCCGGGAACGGTCGACACGCCTGCTTCGGCGGCCAGCTTCTTGGAGGTGATCTTGTCGCCCATTGCGGAAATTGCGCCCGGTGGCGGGCCTATGAAGGTGACGCCTTCCTTTTCCAACGCAAGCGCAAATGCAGCATTTTCCGACAGGAACCCATAACCCGGATGCACCGCATCGGCGCCGGTTTTGCGGATCGCATCGAGGATGTTGTCGATGACGATGTAGGACTGGCTGGACGGCGCAGGACCAATATTCACGGCCTCATCCGCCAGCGTGACATGCAGGGCATTGGCGTCGGCATCGGAATAGACCGCGACCGTGGCAATCCCCATGGCCTTGGCCGTGCGAATGAGGCGGCAGGCGATCTCGCCGCGATTGGCAATAAGAATTTTCTTAAACATTGCGTGTCCCGCCAATTTTGCCTGCCTGAAGTTGGTGCCGACCGTTCATGTTGGATTGTCGCTGAAAGCCCCGACGCATCATGAAATTTCCGAGTCTCATTGCGATTACAATGGCATCGTGTCGTGCTTGCGCCACCGGACATCGACCTGCTTTTTGCGCAGGGATGCAAAGGCCCGTGCAATACGCCGACGCGAGGAATGCGGCATGATCACCTCGTCGATGAAGCCGCGTTCTGCGGCGATGAAGGGGTTGGCAAACCGCTCCTCATATTCCCGCGTGCGCGCGGCGAGCTTGTCCGCATCCCCAAGCTCCGACCGGTAGAGGATTTCCGTGGCACCTTTTGAACCCATCACGGCAATCTCGGCAGTGGGCCAGGCGTAGTTGATATCGGCCCCGATATGCTTGGAAGCCATCACATCATAGGCCCCACCATAGGCTTTGCGGGTGATCAGCGTCACCATCGGCACCGTTGCCTGACTGTAGGCAAACAGCAGCTTGGCTCCGTGTTTGATGACGCCGCCATATTCCTGCGATGTGCCGGGCAGGAAGCCGGGAACATCGACCAATGTGAGGATGGGAATATTGAACGCATCGCAGAACCGCACGAAACGGGCTGCCTTTCGGGATGAATCGATATCCAGGCACCCTGCCAGAACCATGGGCTGATTGGCCACAACGCCAACCGAGCGACCCTCGATGCGCACGAACCCGATGATGATGTTGCGCGCAAATGCGGCCTGAACCTCGAAGAAATCGCCCTCGTCTGCGAGTGCGAGAATAAGTTCACGCATATCATATGGCTTGCTGGACGAGTCCGGAACCAGCGTATCGAGCCGATGATCAAGAGCCGTGGTCTCACCGAAAAATGGCCTGACAGGACCTTGCTCGAGGTTGTTCAGCGGCAGAAAATCGAAAAGCAGACGGATCTGTTCGAGTGCTTCCACATCGTTTTCGAATGCACCATCGGCGACGGACGACTTTGCGGTATGGGTGCGCGCGCCCCCCAGCTCCTCTGCCGTCACGATTTCATTGGTCACGGTCTTGACCACATCGGGGCCTGTCACGAACATGTAGGAGCTGTCTCGAACCATGAAAATGAAATCCGTCATGGCAGGCGAATAGACCGCACCACCCGCACACGGCCCCATGATGACGGATATCTGCGGAATGACGCCTGAGGCATCGACGTTGCGCTTGAACACATCGGCATAACCGGCCAGCGAGGCGACGCCCTCCTGGATGCGCGCCCCGCCGGAATCATTGAGGCCGATCACGGGCGCGCCGTTTCTCAACGCCATGTCCATGATCTTGCAGATTTTCTGGGCGTGGGTTTCCGAAAGGGAGCCGCCGAGGACGGTAAAATCCTGAGAGAAAATATAGACCTGCCGACCGTTGATGGTTCCCCAGCCAGTAACGACACCATCCCCAGCGATCTTTTGCTCCGCCATGTTGAAATCAACAGCACGGTGCGTGACATACATGTCGTATTCTTCGAACGACCCCTCATCGAGGAGAATTTCGATGCGTTCCCTTGCGGTGAGCTTTCCCTTGCTGTGCTGGGCATCGATGCGTTTCTGCCCCCCGCCCAGCCTGGCTTCGGCTCTTCGCGACTCAAGCTGCTCGAGAACGGACCGCATGTCATTTCCACTTCAAACGCTTTGATGGTGAACCATGTGTACCTGACGAAGAAGGTTCACAAAACAGTTGATCGTGCATGATTGTGTAAACCATAAAAATGCAAATTAAAATTTGCGAAGTTGCTAACATGGCCATCGGCAAACTTTTCATCGGGCGCAAAATCCGGGAACTCAGGGATGCGAATAGGGCAACCCAGGCACAGTTTGCCGAGCGGATCGGGATCTCCACCAGTTACCTGAATCAGATCGAAAACGATCAGCGGCCCGTATCGGCAGCGGTTCTTGTTGCTCCGGCTGAAAAATTCCAGATCAATATGAGTGAGCTTTCATCCGGCGAAGGTGATAGGCTACTATCTACCATCACAGAAGCCTTGACGGACCCTTTGTTTGAAAACCTCAGCCCCAGTTTTCAGGAACTGAAGCTCATCACCCAAAGCGCACCCAATCTGGCACGTGCCTTCATCCAGGCGCATCAGGGATACAAGCGCAACAACGAGCAGCTCGTCGGTTTGAGCGACAGCCTCGGACGCTCTGCCTCTCTAGCCGAAACAACGCCTTATGAAGAAGTCAGGGATTTCTTTCATTTTGTCGATAATTACATATACGCGCTCGATATTGCGGAGGAGAAACTGGCAAGTGAACTTGGTCTGGGAGACGGAGACAATTACTCGGCCCTGTCCCGCTTTCTCAAATCTGAGCATCAGGTAGAGGTCAGGCGCTCCGAAGCGGAAAACGATGCGCTACGCCGGTTCTACCGATCCTCCGGCATTCTCTCCATCAACCGCTATGCGCCGGCATCGACACGGGATTTCCAGATCGCCTTCCAGATCGCGCAACTCCATATTCCCGATCTTATTCAGTCCATCGCCCAAGATGCCAATTTCCGCACGGTCGAATCCGTGGAAATCTGCAAGATCGGCCTCCAGAACTATTTCGCAGGAGCATTGATATTGTTCTATGGAGAGTTCCTATCGACCGCAAATCGCCTGCGCCACGATATCGATCTGCTCGCAGCCCGCTTCGGTGCCAGCGTAGACCAGGTTTGCCACAGGCTGAGCACGCTACAGCGAGCCGGGAATAAGGGGGTGCCGGTCTTCTTCGCGCGGATCGATCGCGCCGGCGACATCACGAAACGGCATAGTTCCACAAAGCTGCAATTCGCGCGGTTCGGTGCAGTCTGTCCTTTATGGAATGTTCATGAGGCATTTAAAACGCAAGGCCGGATCATTCGCCAACTTGCCGAGACGCCGGATGGAGTGCGATATCTCTGTCTTGCCACGCAAATCACGAAATCCGGGGCCGGTTACCACAGCCCTCAGCCGCGCTATGCCATCGCTTTCGGTTGCGAAATCTCCTATGCGCATGCTTTCGTCTATGCAGATGATCTCGATCGTTCGGCAAGAACAAATTTTGCATCAATAGGGATTTCCTGTCGGATCTGCGAGCGACCCAAATGCCCGCAGAGAGCCGTCCCGCCGTTGATGCGAGAACTGCGCGTGGACCACGATACGAGAACAATTTTGCCTTACACCCTTGGCGACCGGTAGCAGTCAAGGAAAGGCAGACTGAATATCATTCCAGCGAGCCGGACAGCATTCGACAATGCCTCGGCAACATAGGCCTGTTCCAGACGATAGTCGGTGAAATCGCCGTTTGCCTCGATCCGCTTGGACTTTGGCGTCATCTTTGCGATCACTCCCTTGCAGCTTTCAAATGTACCGAAAGCGAGGATCCGCGATGCGGGCCGGAAGCCCGCATCTTCTATTTTCGTTGGCGCGCTTTTCCGGTTTACTCGATATCGAACGTAACGCCCTGCGCGAGTGGCAATGCCTTGGAGTAGTTCACGGTGTTGGTGGCGCGGCGCATATAAGCCTTCCATGCGTCAGAACCGGATTCGCGGCCGCCGCCGGTTTCCTTCTCGCCACCGAACGCACCACCAATCTCCGCACCCGATGTGCCGATATTGACATTGGCGATGCCGCAATCGGATCCATCAGCTGCCAGAAAGCGCTCAGCTTCCTGAAGATCACGCGTAAAGATGGAGGACGAGAGACCGGCGGCAACAGCATTGTGATCGCTGACGGCCTGATCGAAATCGCTGTATTTCATCACGTAGAGGATCGGCGCGAAGGTTTCTTCCAGAACCGGACCAGCGTGTTTCGGCATTTCGACCAGCGCTGGCTTCACATAATAGGCCGTATCCTTGCCAGCATCTGTCACGCGCTCGCCACCGGCGACGATGCCGCCATGGGCCTTTGCCTCTTCCAGCGCCTTCTGCATCCCATCGAAAGCCGCCTTGTCGACCAATGGACCGACGAGGGCTGAGGTTTCTAGCGGATTGCCGATGGAAACGGACGCATAGGCCTTCTTCAGACGCGGAACGAGCTGGTCGTAAACGCTGTCATGCACGAAGAGGCGGCGCAGCGTGGTGCAGCGCTGACCGGCTGTTCCCATGGCACCAAAGGCAATGGCGCGCAGAGCCATATCGAGATCGGCAGAGGGGCAGACGATACCGGCATTGTTGCCACCCAGTTCCAGAATGGCGCGGGCGAAACGCTTGGCCAGGCGTGGGCCAACATCGCGGCCCATGCGGGTGGAACCGGTTGCCGAAACGAGCGGCACCTTGGGATGATCGACCAGCGCTTCACCAACGGTGCGATCACCGATGATGACCTGGCTCAAACCTTCCGGCGCATCACCGAAACGGGCCAAAGCACGCTCGAAAATGCCTTGAACGGCAAGCGCTGTCAGCGGCGTCTTTTCCGATGGCTTCCAGACAACGGAGTTGCCGCAGACGATGGCCAGTGCGGCATTCCATGCCCAGACGGCGACGGGGAAGTTGAAGGCCGAGATAATACCGATGACACCCAGCGGATGCCAGGTTTCCATCATGCGGTGGCCGGGGCGTTCAGTCGCAATGGTCAGGCCGTAAAGCTGACGAGAAAGGCCGACCGCGAAATCGCAGATGTCGATCATTTCCTGCACTTCGCCAAGGCCTTCGGACGTGATCTTGCCAGCTTCGATCGAGACGAGACGACCAAGGTCATCCTTTGCAGCACGCAGTTCTTCACCCAGCAGGCGGACCAGTTCGCCGCGCTTTGGCGCTGGTACCAGACGCCAAGTCTTGAACGCGGCATCTGCCTTCTCAACCATGACAGCAACGTCGCCAGCAGACACCGTCTTCAGCCGAGCGATCTCTTCGCCGCTGACCGGGCTGAAAGACACCATGTCGCCATCGTTCCAGGCGTTGCGTGCCACGCCAAGCTTATCGAGGATTTTCGTTGTTTCCTGTTTCACATCGATCTTCGTCATCATACTCGTTCCCTATTTGAAAAATGTTGGTTGAACGTAACGCTAGAAGGTTACGGTGCCCAGCGAGGTGGGCGATGTCATAGCCTTCAAGCCCGCCGCCAACCGGCGAACGTCTTGCGGCGTGAATTTCTCGTAAAAACTCTGGTTCTTGCGGCCAAGCGCATGTTCGGCGCTGAAACTTCCGCCGAAATCCTCCACGGCGACCTCGAACACCCACTCTCTTAGAGCATGTTCGAAGCCTGGATCGGCAAGTCTCGGATCGTCTTTCGCGACCACGAGATTGAAATGCACACCGCCATCGCCAATATGGCCGAAGTCGCAAATCGTGATATCAGGAAAAGCCTCCGGCATTTCCAGTTTCATCCGGTCCATAAAGCGCATGATATCGCCGCGCCGAAAGGATAGATCGAAAGCGATCAGCCGTCCCAGATGCTTCACGCCTTCCGACAGAGCATGACGAAGCGCCCATATTTCATGCGGCGGCCCGACGAAAGCATCGGCAAGCGGCGCATCGTCCCGCTCCCAGATCGCGCCCAGAACCTCTTCGAGTACGGCATCCAGAGGCTGCTCACCCTCGCGTGGTGCGTTGGAACGGGAGATCTCTGCAAGGATGACGAAATCCGGAACGGCACCGTTCTGGAACGGATTGCGCAGCGATGGAACATGGTCCAGGGCCGCACGCACAGCATTGCACGACATGCCTTCGAAGGCGGAGAGATAGCTACCAAGCGCCTCTTCCATCGCGATCAGAAGTCCCGGGACTTGATCCAGCGAGGCGGGAACGAGCAGCGCGGTCGCAGTCTGCCGGGGCGCTGGCTCCAGATTGAGCACGCATTCCGTCACGATGCCGAAAGCACCTGATGTGCCGATGAATACCTGTTTCCAGTCGATACCGGTATTGTTCTTGCGCAGGCCCGAAGACAGGTCCAGCACCGTGCCCGCTTCATCTCCCAATACGACGGTCAGACCGAGCGTGTTGCGACGAACATCACCGTAGCGCAGAAAGCGTGAACCGCCGGTGTTGGTGGCAATCATGCCGCCAAGACGTGGATCGGCCCCGAGGTCGATGGGAAAAAACAGGCCGCTTTCTTCCAGTTTCGCGTTGAGGTCCGATAGTCTCAACCCGGCACCGGCCTTGACGGTGCGATTGATACGATCAAGCTCATAGGGTGCAGTCAACCGGTCGAGACTGAGAATACCCTGCTGCCCGGAACCGTCAGGCGTAGATCCCGAGACGAGACCCGTATTGCCGGACTGGGGCACCAGCGCGATGCCATTCTTCACGCAATAGGCAACAACCGCCGAGACGTCCGCCGTACAGGCCGGACGCGCAACGAAAGCTGCCTTTCCCTGATCGTAACGAGCACCCGTCTCATATGCGATCATGTCAGCGACCGCCGTCAGCAGGCCCTTATCGCCGAGAATGCGCTTCAGCGCTTCGATATGCCGGGGTTCCGTCATCTCAGCACCTGTCACTCCGCAGCAGCAGCGCTGTGGACGACCGTGAGGCATGCTTCAAGCGAAGCACGTTCGATGCCTGCATAATGCTGGAATTCGTCCAGTACCCCTGCCCCGAGGTCTCGCTCGAACATGACCTGATTGGGACTTGCGACGAATTCCTGCGCGACCTCGTCTCCAAGATTCGACTGGAAGATGCCCGCAGCGCTGACGGGCAGGAAGTCTTCGTAGACGATGGGATCGAAGCGAACATAAGCTTGCTCGATCGCGTCCTCGAGACCAAGCGCCGACACTTTTGCCACATTGCCTTTCTCTGTCAGTGAATAGCTAAAATAGCCAAGTCCGGCTTTGCGGATGGAATTCCAGTCATCCGGGAAGGCCGTGAAGACATCGGCCAATGCGGCTTCATAGGCATCGGAATTCGAGCCATCTGCGGCAGGGCGTACTCGGGTCCGCGTCTCGTTGAGCAAAGCATCATAAAGCGCCCGCCCCTTTGGCGTCAGCGCTACACCACGCTGCTCGATTTCGCCGAAACGGGCCGTGTGCGAGCCTTCCTGCCATGTGCCGTCTGCCCCGATGAAGGATACGGCTTCTTCCAGCGCCTTGAACGAAGTCTGGCGCAGAAGGATCGGACATTTGCGTGTCGGCGGACCTTCGACTACGGCCTTGGGCGCAATCCCCTCATCGGGCATCAAGGCCTGCACCCTGTCGATGTCTAGGGTGCGCGGTGTCAGATGGTTGATATGCGGTCCCTTGAAGGACACCACATCGGCGATCAGCCTGTGCGCATCATGCAGCCGCGTGTACATCTTAACATCGACGATGGCTTTGTCGTGCCAACGGAAGGTTTCCAGCACTTCCTGAATGAAACGCGACGTATCTGCGGCATCGAGACCGCCTTCCTGTTCTGCCTTTTCGACAAGCGCGACCGCCACATCCGTGAAAATCTTGCGGGAGGCAAGAACCGTCGCAGCTTCCGTGCGCAACGCTTCGTCCGCAATCAGATCAAGCCGAAGTAGCGAGGTGAAAACGCGGAAAGGATTGCGGTTGAGGCTCTTTTCTCCAACTGGGCGGAAGGCCGTGGAATGAACGGGAACACCAGCTGTGGAAAGGTCATAATAGCCGACCGGATACATGCCCATGACAGCGAAAACGCGACGCATCATGGAAAGCTCTTCCGGGCTGCCGAGCCGGATTGCACCATGGCGCTCTTCCGAAATCCGCTCCAACGTATCCGTTGCTTCCAACCGCTCCTTGAGATGCTGATCCGCCGCGAGCGTCGCACTGTTCACCTTGGCGACCAGAGACATCAACGTGGCATAAGCCGGAACTTCGTCCCGGTACATCGCTGACATGGCCATAGAAAAATCTGAACGGATATCATCGGGAGAGATGAAAGAAACTGTCACGGCGCTTTACCTCGTGGCATAGAATAATGAACTTCATGCATTAAAGACACTATACCAGCCCCATAATGACAAATATCGCGACTCTTTAGACTATGTTGATGCGAATACAGAATGGTTACGGATGAACGGAATGGCGCATTGTAAGCACCCTGCCACTTTATCTCAAAGAGATGCAGTAATGCCGCCATCGACATAAAGCGTGTGACCGTTCACGAATGACGAAGCATCGGATGCTAGGAAGATACAAGCGCCGACAAGTTCCTCGACTTTACCCCAGCGCGCGGCCGGAGTGCGTTTTTCCAGCCAGGCGGAGAAGGTCTCGTCGCTGACCAGAGCCGCGTTAAGCGGTGTATCGAAGTAACCTGGCGCGATGGCGTTGCACTGAAGACCGTATTTTGCCCAATCGGTTGCCATGCCCTTGGTCAGGTTGCCAACAGCACCTTTAGTGGCCGTATAAGGCGCGATGCCGGGCCGAGCGAGTGCGGTCTGGACACTGGCGATGTTGATAATCTTTCCCTTGCCGCGCGCTATCATGTGACGAGCAACGGCTTGGCCAACGTTGAAGACGCTTGAGACGTTGGTGCGCAACAGGCGTTCGAATGCGTCGGCTGGAAAATCTTCCAGTGCAGTACGAAACTGCATGCCGGCATTGTTCACGAGAATATCGATAGCACCCGTGTCAGCTTCAAAACGATCGATGGCCTCGCGTGCCGCCTGGTGATCCGTAGCGTCGAAGGCCAGAATATCGACTGGTGCCTCGAACCCTTCCGCTGCCGTCTTGAGCTTGGTTTCATCACGCCCGTTGAGGACAATTTTGGCACCCGCATCTTGAAGTCCCTTCGCGAGGGCCAGCCCTATTCCCTGCGACGAACCCGTAATCAGGGCGCGTTTTCCCTTGAGATCGAAAAGGCTCAACGACATGGCATCCTCCGTTCCACCTTGAAAAGGCGTGTTCTCGGTGTTTTGTTTTATCAATAGCCTCGAATGCCAATCAGGTCCCCCAGAAAACGGTCGGCTCACTCAGCCAGGCAAACAGCAACAGGTTTATTGTGAGGTCTTCAGTCGTGCCTTCAAAGAGCGCACAATCTCAACATTGGTCTGTTTGACACGAGGTGCTGAAAAGCCAAAAGCTGTGACAACCGGGTTATCAACATCCACGCTAGACGAGCAAGAAGAATGCACTTCCGTCAAATCCAGCTCCGCAAGCAGCGCACCGATTGTTTCGAGAGTAACACCTGAGCCGGGCATGATGGATATCCGCCCTGAAGCACTCTCGATTGCAGATTTCAGGTCAGTTAGCCCATCTAGAGCGGAGACGGCGCGCCCCGATGTCAGAATGCGCTCGAAGCCGCAGGCAATAGCAATTTCGATGGCCTCGGCCATGTCAGGCACGAGATCGAAGGCGCGGTGCAAGGTGCGTGGCATTGAACCCATGGCGTTTGACAGTCTCGTCAAGGCATCGCGGTCCAGTCGACCATCAGGCAGGTTCGCGCCGAATACCACACCGCGCAGGCCGCATGACGCGGCAAAACTGATGTCGTTTTCCAGCACGGCAAGTTCGTCTGCGGTGTAGACAAAATCACCGATACGCGGACGGATCATCGCATAGCAAGGAATGGGAGACTGTCCGGCGACGCTCATCAACCCCGCAGATGGCGTCAATCCGCCCACTGCGAGCGCGCTGCAAAGCTCGATCCTGTCCGCGCCGCCTTCGATTGCGGCGTGCAGGCCTTGGACGTCATCGACACATACTTCCAGCAGAATATCAGCCATGGGCCGCCTCAATAATTCAACGGCTTGCCTATCGGATGACGTTGCCATCTGCACCAAAACGATGGGTCGCACCACCGGTCGGAGAGGCAGAGACGACATCGTCGGGCGCGTAGGCATGTTCGCCGAACAGGCGCACTGTCAGCAGGCCGATGATGTCGCTTTCGAGATACACGATGGTGTCAGCCCCCAGATGTTCGACATGCACGACCTTCCCAGACCATGTGCCGGTGTCGCGTGAGAGCGCCAAATGCTCAGGGCGAATGCCGAGTGTCCTGTAACCACTTTCACCGAGACGCTCAGCATCGATAAAATTCATCTGCGGCGAGCCGATGAAACCGGCGACGAACAGATTGGCGGGGCGATTGTAAAGCTCCATCGGCGAGCCGACCTGCTCGATGCGACCGGCATTGAGCACCACGATCTTGTCGGCCAGCGTCATCGCCTCGACCTGGTCATGCGTCACATAGATCATCGTCGCTTTCAGACGCCGATGCAGGCGAGCAATTTCCAGACGGGTCTGTACGCGAAGTGCCGCATCGAGGTTGGACAACGGCTCGTCAAAGAGGAACAGCGTCGGCTCGCGGACAATGGCGCGACCGATGGCAACACGCTGACGCTGGCCGCCTGACAGTTCTGCCGGACGCCGCTCAAGATAGGGCTCAAGCGAAAGTAAGGAAGATGCCTTGGCAACCCGTGTTTCTATCTCGTCTTTCGGCGTTCCGGCCTGCTTGAGGCCAAGCCCCATATTGTCCTTCACTGTCAGATGCGGATAGAGCGCATAGGACTGGAACACCATCGCTATGCCGCGTTTGGCAGGCGGCACTGCCGAAACTTCACGACCGTCGATGACGATCTCGCCTGAACTGATATCTTCCAGCCCTGCAATGGTGCGCAACAGCGTGGACTTGCCGCAACCAGAAGGGCCGACGAAGATCACGAACTCACCGTCCTTGACCTCGAGGTCTATGCCCTTCAGCACCTCGACAGTGCCAAAGGATTTGGCGACGGATTTGAGTGTCAGATTACCCACGGATTTTCTCCAGATTCAGAGGTCGACCATACGGCCGGTTCGCGCGCTTTCATCCGCCGCAAGGCAGATGCGCAGCGATTGTACGGCGTCGGTCATATGTCGGTTGAGATCGATATCCTCGCGGATGGCTCTGAGAACATAAGCCTGTTCGCGGTCGCACAGTTCCTGATGGCCCGGCTCACCCTCCATCTGGAGAAGCTGGTCAGGCTCTGTAAACTGTCCATCCGGCCCGGTTTTCGCCTTATGCAGGCGGATGGTCGAGGTTTTGGTGTGGGTGTCGATATCGTCGGATTTCGCATTCGGATCCATCACAATGGACACAGATCCTTTTGGCGACATCACGTCTTTCACGAAAAACGCGGTTTCCGAAATCATCGGACCCCAGCCTGCCTCGTACCAGCCAAGTGAGCCATCATCGAAAGTCACCTGAAGGTGGCCGTAATTGTACATATCAGGCGAAATTTCGTCAGATAGACGTAGGCCCATGCCCCGAACCGACACCGGCTTTGCATCGGTGATCTGACACATGACATCGACATAATGGACGCCGCAATCAACGATCGGCGGCGTGGTCTGCATCAGTGCCTTATGCTTAGCCCACGTTTTGCCGGAGGACTGCTGGTTGAGGTTCATGCGAAACACGTAAGGTCCGCCGAGTTCGCGGGCGAGCGAGATCAGTTTGATCCACGAGGGATGATGGCGCAGAATATAGCCGACCACCAGCTTGCGACCATTGGCGCGGGCGCAGGCGATGACGCGCTCCGCATCCGCCACCGTGGTCGCCAGCGGTTTTTCCACGAACACATGGCAGCCCGCTTCCATGGCCTTGATCGCGAACCCGGCATGGCTGTCGGAATAGGTGTTGATCGAGCACAAGTCTGGTTTCAGTCCCGCCAAGGCATCATCGAAAGACGGCAGGATCTGGTAACCGCCGAGTTGTTCTGGCAAAGCAGGCGTCGAGCGATTGACGAGACCGACGATGTCGAAACCCGGATTGGCGGCATAGGCCAGCGCGTGGCTCATACCCATATTGCCGAGACCGGCAACCAGAACTTTCAGAGGTCGTTCGCTCATTTCACTGCTCCTGCCGTGATGCCACGGATCAATTGCCGCGAGAAGATTGTGTAGAGAACGAGAACCGGGGCAATCGCCAGCGAAAGGGCTGCGAGAACCGCATTCCAATTGGTCACGAACTGGCCGATGAAGATTTGTGTGCCCAGCGTGATTGTCTTCGTCGCCTCACTCGGTGCCAGGATCAGCGGGAACCAGAGATCGTTCCAGATCGGGATCATGGTGAAGACCGCAACCGTTGCCATGGATGGACGGATGAGCGGCAGCACCAGCCGGAAGAAAATCTTGTATTCCGACAGCCCGTCAATGCGCCCGGCGTTTTTGAGATCGTCGGACACGGTGCGCATGAACTCCGACAGGATAAAGATGGCAAGCGGCAGGCCCTGCGCCGTATAGACCAGAATGAGGGCGGTGCGTGTATTGACCAGTCCAGTCGCGACCATCCCCTGCAAAATGCCGATAGTTCCCAGGCGAATGGGAATCATGATCCCGAGCGCCATATAGAGACCGAGCAGCGTATTGCCCCTGAATCGGTATTCAGACAGCGCAAACGCCGCCATAGCTCCAAACAGCAATACCAGCGCAATCGAAACGACAGTGACGATCAGCGAATTCTGCATGTAATGCACGAAATCGCCTTGCCCTAGCACAGTGGTGTATCCCACCAGGTCGAAGGTCGACGGCATCGGCGGCTGCATCGGATTGCGGAAGATGGCATTTCGCGACTTGAACGAGTTGATGATCGTCAGCACCACCGGAAACAGCGCGATGGCCGTATACGCAATCAATACGGCATGGGCAGACGCGGTGCGGGCGAAGGAGGAACGAGCTTTGGACATGTCTTATCTCCCTCCTCAGAATTGATAGCGGCGCATGCGGCGCTGAATGGCAAATAGGTAAAAGCTGACCCCGGCAAGGATGATGAGGAACATCACTGTCGCGATAGTCGCGCCCATGGACCGGTCCCCGAGTTGAAGCTGGAAGCCGAAGAAAGTGCGATAGAGCAATGTTCCCAGAATATCGGTCGATCCATCTGGCCCGGCCAGCGCCCCTTGCACGGTATAGATCAGATCGAAGGCGTTGAAATTGCCGACGAATGTGAGGATGGAGATGATACCGATGGAGGGCAGGATCAGCGGCAGCTTGATCTTCCAGAACTGGCTCCAGCCGGTAATACCATCCATTTCGGCTGCTTCGATCACTTCGTCTGGAATGTTCAAAAGAGCGGCATATATCAGCATCATCGGAATGCCGACATATTGCCAGACCGAAATCAGCGACACCGCGATCAGCGCCGAGCCAGGTCTGCCCAGCCACGGCGCAAACAGGGATTTCAAATAGACGAGATCAAGCAGCGTTGGTGCGACACCCCAAAGCGGGGACAGAATGAGCTTCCAGATGAAGCCGACGATGACGAAGGACAATAGGGTCGGCAAAAAGATGGCCGTGCGGTAGAAAGCTGAGAATCTGAGCTTGGGGAGCGACAACAATGCCGCAAGGGCCACGCCGATAGGATTTTGCACCAGCATATGGATCACGAAGAAGATCATATTGTTGAAAAGCGCGTTCCAAAAACTCACGGCCCAGCGATCTTCACCGAACAGGGCTCTGAAATTTTGAAGGCCGACAAAGACTTTCTGCCCATCCACCTGGTTGAAGAAGGAAAGCCACAGTGTACTGCCGAGCGGAACGATCATGACTGCGGTGTAAACCAGAAATGCTGGCAGCATGAACACGAGAATATGCCAGCGCACGGGCCGCCGGATCGGTCGTTGATCGTTTGAAGTGATATCGGCGCTCATGGGACCAGTCCGAACTGTCTTGGAAAAATGGGGGTGCACGTAACGTCGGCACAAACCCGCGAAGCCGTTTATCTGGCTGTAGAGAGCAGAGCTTAAGCCAATAGGCAGATGCATGGCGGTTGCTTAACCGCCATGCATCTCAAGCTTTACTTGGCAGGCTTGTACCAGCCGTCCAGGCCCTTTTGCAGCTTTTCAGCGGCAACAGCTGGCGTATCCGTACCGTTGATCACATTAGCGGATTCCACCCACGTCTCGTTTTCGAGGTTGGGCGTGCCACGCGACAGGATCTGGTAGGTGGAGCGGATCGTCGGCTTGCACTTTTCACGCCAGGACACGAATTCCTGAGCGAGTGGATCGGCCATCTTCACAGCCGTCTTGTTCAGGCTGAAGAAGCCAGGCAACGCATTTGCATAGAGATCGGCAAATTCCGCAGAAGCAACCCACGACAGGAACTTTGCAGCTTCAGCCGGATGCTTGGACTTGGCGTTTACGCCCATGCCGATGTCGGTATGGTCGGAGATGTAGCAGGTATCACCGTCCTTTTCGACCGGCGGCGGGAACGCACCCATCTTGAACTGTGCCTGTGTGTTGAAGCCGGAGATTTCCCAGGAACCTGCGGGGTAGATGGCTGCGCGACCCAGCGTAAAGAGGTTCTGGCTGTCGGGATAGGTCTGGGCTTCGAAGCCGTCGCCAAGATAATCCTTCCATTTGGCCAGCACTTCATAGGGCTTGACCCAGTCGGCATCGGTCAGCTTTTGCTCGCCCGTAATCAGTGCGAGACGCCCTTCTTCGCCCTTCCAGTAGTTGGGGCCAATGTTCTGGTAGCCCATTGTTGCGGCTTCCCATAAATCCTTGGTACCCATCGCCATTGGAACATAGGTGCCGTCAGCCTTGATCTTGTCGAGCGCGGCAAAGAATTCGGCTTGCGTCTTGGGAACTTCGATCTTCAGTGCGTCGAAAGCGTCCTTGTTGTAGATGAAGCCGTGAATGACCGATGCCATTGGCACGCAGAACGTCTGGGCACCATCATCCGTCGACCATGCGGTTTTGGCTACGTCGGAGAAGTTCTCCATGCCAGCGTTTTTGGTCAGATCGCCAAGATAGCCCTTCTTGAAGAGCTCAAGCGAGGCATCGAATGGGCGGCAGGTGATGAGGTCGCCGGCAGAACCGGATTCCAGCTTGGCATTCAGCGCAGCATTGTATTCAGTCGGTGCCATTGGCTGGAACGACAGCTTGATGCCCGGGTTCTTGGCTTCGAACGCCGGAATAAGCTTGTCCTTCCAGATCGACAGATCGTCATTACGCCAGCTTTCGATGGTCAGCGTCACGTCTTGCGCAGATGCGAGGCCTGCGTAGCTGAAAAGGCTTGCGCCCAGCAGCAAAACCTTAGTGATAGTGCGGGTCATTATGTTCTCCCTCTTGGTGTAACGCCGCCACGGCGCTCATCAACTGTGATTTTTACCTGTCTTATCCGCTGATCAGTTGAAGCGCGCGCCGGACATTATGGCCGCTTTCCGCAAGCATGGTTTCAGCCGAATCTTTAGTCTTCGCACCCGCTGCCAACAGAATTGCAATTTTTACGGAACCGGACGCCTTTTCCACCAATCGTCCAGCTTCGTTGATATCTACACCTGTCACACCCGACACGATCCTTGCGGCGCGTTCGATGAGCTTTTTATTGTCCGCCCGCAGATTGACCATATAGCCATCATGCACATGGCCGAGACGGATGGCCATCAGCGTTGAAAACATATTAAGCGCTATCTTCTGTGCCGTTCCCGCCCCCATCCTGGTCGAGCCGGACACGAATTCCGGCGGCGTAAGCAACAGAATAGCGACGTCAGATATGTCGAACAGCGTGGCATTGGCGTTGTTGGCAACAGCTACGACTTTTGCGCCTCTTTCACGCGCCACTGCGGCGACTGCCAGCGCATGTGGTGTCGATCCACTGGCGGAAATCGCCAGCACGCAATCACCGGCACCGATCACGGCCTCCGCGTCCTTTCGCGCCTGATCGGCGTCGTCTTCGGGCGCGCCGGGCATGTCGGACACGTTGCTGGCACCGCCGGCAAACAGAATAGCGATCTGCTCGCGTGCAATGCCGTAGGTTCCAGGAAGCTCCAGCGCATCTGCCATGGCCATGAGCCCAGAGCTTCCGGCCCCGGCATAGACAAGCTTGCGGCCCGCAGCGATGGCATCAGCCGCAAGCGTTGAGGCTGCGGCGATGGCGTCATGTGTGGCATCCACGGACTGCGCGGCTTGCTGTTGGCCCGAACTCAAAAGCGACAGAATCTCCCCCGGCACCATCGTGTCGAGGCCTTTCGCCTTTTCGTGCAAACCTTCAGTCCCACTAGCGCTCATTCCAAAACTCCCTGCACGCGAATTTAATGCCAAAAAAATACCAATTGTCCAGCACCTTTTGACAGTAGATGCGAATTCAAGAGAAAAAAAACGCCATCTCAAACACAAATAGTTGATTTAGTTGAATATTTTTATATTTATTGAAAATTGATTTTTACTCTTGGATATTGGTATTTTTTTGGTATCTTCTTTTCAGGAGACAGTTCATGCAGCGATATCTCGTGGGAATCGACGGCGGCGGCACCAGTTGCCGGGCGGCAGTCGCAGATGCAAACGGCCGGATTATCGGCCGTGGTAAAAGTGGCGCGTCCAACATCATGACCGCGCCAGATACGGCCATTGAGAATATGACGGAAGCAGCAAGAGCTTCATTTATCGACGCGGGTCTTGATGCCAGTCTGGTCGAAAGCGCCCATGCCTATCTTGGTCTTGCGGGAAATTACGTCGAAAACACCGTTGCCTATGTGATGCCGCGTCTGCCGTTTCGTCAATCGGTGATCGAATCCGATGGTCTGATTGCGCTTCAGGGCGCGCTCGGCGAGGGCAACGGAACCGTTGCCATTCTGGGTACGGGAACCATCTATATCGCTCGCACCGGTGCCGACATCCGCTATCTCGGCGGCTGGGGCTATCATCTGGGCGATCTGGGCGGTGGCGCGCGGCTGGGCCAGATGGCATTGCAGCAATGCCTGCTTGGCCATGACGGCATTGCTGCGCAAACGGCCATGACGCGCGCGTTTCTCGATGACTTCGACCACGATCCGCGCAAGATGGTCGCTTTTTCCCAGGCAGCAAAGCCCGGCGATTATGGCCGCTACGCACCGCGCGTTTTTGAATTTGCCGCAACAGGCGACGAGGCGGCGCTGGCGATTCTTCGCCAGTCCGCAGGCTTCATCGATCTGGCACTCGACCGCATGTCGCAGATCACCGGCGGCGGCAGGCTGTGTCTACTGGGCGGGCTGTCTGGCCTTTACGCACCCTATCTCTCCGCCCGTCACCGGGAGCGCTTCGTTCCACCTGCGCAGGATGCCCTGTCGGGAGCGATCGCGCTGGCGAAAGCGACCTACGCGAATGTCACGGAAACTGCGGTATGATGGAAACGCTGTCGCAGTTCCTGTCGCCAGACGATCTGCAATCCAGCGGATCGGGTCCGCTGTATATGAAGCTGCGGCAATCGCTGGAAGACGCGATATTATCAGGTAAGCTCGCCCACGGCCAAGCGCTACCGCCCGAACGTGATCTTGCCGAATTTGCCAATGTTAGCCGGGTCACGGTTCGCAAAGCGGTGGACGATCTGGTCAAGGACGGTCTTTTGAACCGAAAGCATGGTTCCGGCACGTTCGTAATGAAGCCCGTTTCGCGTCTACAACAACCATTGTCACGGCTGACCTCGTTTACCGAAGACATGGCCCGGCGCGGTTATGTCACCCGCTCCGAGTGGCTGGCCCGCGGGCTTTTCCATCCTTCATCGGACGAGATGATGATGCTTGGCCTGAAGGTCGACATGATGGTGGCACGGCTGGAGCGCCTGCGCATCGCCAACGAGTTGCCGCTCGCTATCGAACGCGCAAGCCTTGCCAGCGATATCCTGCCGGACCCCAAAGCGGTGGACGCGTCACTTTATGCGGAACTACACCGCACCGGATACAAGCCGGTGCGCGCCGTGCAGCGCATCTCTGCCTGTAACGTGACCCGTGAGGACGCAGCCCTTCTGGCCGTTCCCGAAGGGTCAGCGGGCCTTGCCATCGAGCGGATATCTTATCTCGATTCCGGCCGCGTGGTGGAACTGACGCGCTCGCTTTATCGCGGCGATGCCTATGATTTCGTTGCCGAAATGACACTGACAGATGGCTGATATGCCGATTGAACCGACAAGAAAAGAGAATGCCATGTCAACGCATATGCGCCAGGAAATCAACGAGATCCCCGATGCCGCAAGCTGCCTGCTCAGCAACTCGCATGACGCTTTGCAAGCTGCGGGCAAAGCGCTGCGGGAGCGCGATCCGGCCTTTCTCATTACCATCGCGCGCGGTTCGTCCGATCATGCGGCTCACTTCCTGAAATATGCCATCGAGCAGCAGGCTGGTCGTGCTGTGGCCTCCATCGGACCATCTCTTGCCTCGATCTACGGGAAGTCGCTGAAACTCGATCAGGCTGCGGCAATCTCGATTTCGCAATCCGGCAAGAGCCCCGACATTGTCGCCCTCGCCCAGTCGGCAGCCGCATCGGGTGCGCTCACGATATCGCTGACCAACACGCAGCCATCACCGCTATCGGATGCCTCCGCTCATGCTGTGGATATCAATGCCGGGCCAGAACTTGCAGTGGCAGCCACCAAGTCCTTCTTCAACTCCGTTCTCGCCGGTTTGGCTATTCTTTCCGAGTGGACGGTGGATACCGAACTGCACCGCTCCATTCAGCAATTGCCGGAAAAACTCCAGCAAGCCGTGACGCTGGATTGGCATGAGCTGGCCGATGAACTTGGTGAGGCGGACTCCCTTTACATGCTGGGACGCGGCCCGTCCCTTGCCATTGCCAGCGAAGCAGCATTGAAATTCAAGGAAACATCGGAAATGCACGCCGAGGCCTATTCCAGTGCCGAGGTTCTTCACGGCCCGGTGGCACTGGTAGATCGCCGTTTCCCCGTTGTGACCTTTGCGGCGCGTGACGCTGCCCTCACATCCGTCCGTGCTACGGCAGATGGCCTTGCCGAAAAAGGAGCACTTGCCTTTATCACGGCTGATGGCGCTGCCCGTGCGCGCCGTTTGCCCTTTGTGGAAACGGGTCATCCCCTCACCGATTCACTCGCTCTCATCGTTCCATTTTATGGCTTCGTTGAAGCTTGGTCACGATCGCGCGGCTTCAATCCAGACGCCCCGGCGGCCCTCAAGAAAGTCACGGAGACCCGCTGATCATGATGAGAGCACTGACCAATGCCCGCATTTTCGATGGTTTTGCCTGGCATGACGAGAGCGCCCTGCTGATCGATGGCGGCAAGATCGTGAGTGTCGTGGCAGTGACGGATATTCCATCCGGCCTGGAGCAGATCGATACCGATGGTGCAATCATCGTTCCGGGCTTTATCGACCTTCAGGTCAATGGCGGCGGCGGCGTAATGCTGAACGACGATCAATCTGTCGAGGGCATTCGACAGATTTGTGCGGCCCACGCAAAATTCGGCACGACGTCCCTTCTGCCGACATTGATAACCGATACACGGGAGATTACGGCAGCGGCGATTAAAGCCGGTTTGGAAGCCAAAGACGCGGGTGTCCCCGGTTTTCTTGGCCTGCATCTGGAAGGGCCGCATCTTTCTGTCGCGCGCAAGGGTACCCACCATCCGGGCCTTATCCGCCCCATGGAAGATATCGATCTCCAAAACCTCTTGGCTATCGGTCATAGCTTCAATGCACTGATGATTACGGTTGCGCCGGAAAATACCACTGAAGACCAAGTGAGAGCGCTAGCGGATGGCGGCTTCATCGTCAGTCTCGGACATACCAATGCGTCTTATGAAACGGCAATGGCCTACGCAAAGGCGGGCGCTCGCACGATAACCCACCTGTTTAACGCCATGAGCCCACTGGAAAACCGCACACCGGGATTGGTTGGCGCAGCCCTGGACATGGGGAATTTTTCGGCGGGCATCATTACCGATGGTTATCACGTCCACCCTGCATCACTGGGCGCTGCATTGCGCGCCAAGCGCGGACCAGGACGAATCTTTATCGTCACAGACGCCATGTCGACGATCGGCACGGACTTAACTGGCCTGACGCTGAACGGCCGCCAAATCTATCGCAAGGACGGACGATTGACACTCGCAGACGGTACACTTGCCGGTGCCGATATCGACATGCTCTCTTCAGTGCTTTTCGTTCATCGGAAGCTGGGCGTTGATTTCGGAGAAGCCGTGCGCATGGCAAGCCTTTATCCGGCGGAAGCGGTAGGGGTCGCAGATCACAAGGGAAAGTTGACACCCGGCCATGACGCGGATTTCGTCATTCTAGACAGTGACTATGAAATCAAAGGCACTTGGATTGGTGGTGAAGAAGTTTTCAAGGCCTGACCACAACATGAGCCATCCTGACCAAAGGCTGGACGTCAAAACAGGGCTCTACAAGATTTTGGTTCTTCAAAACGAAAAAGCCTGCCGCGGGAGGAGGTGCGGCAGGCTTTTCGAAAAGAACCGAACAACGGCTGGGAGGAGGAGTGCCGCTGTTCCGACAGACGTCCCTTGGGAGGAGGAGTGGGGCGTCTGAAATCGAAGCTTTGCGGGAGGAGGTGCATCACTTCGATGAAACAAACATACTCTTTCTCAGCGCACAATAAACAGACGTCATTGCAGCGCAGCCATGCAAAAATGACGTAACTCGTGATGGCCTCCCGAATACCGCCCGTCCGTTGGCGCAGCAATTGGCAGCAAGTGACTATCGATGCCGGGAGCGATACATCCTCGCTCGCGCAGTCAACAACTCCACCAGGATCCTTCTGCAAGAGATCAGCAAACGTCCAATGAATGTTTTCATGCGGATAACCTCATGGCTTGATTGACTGGATATAGGCCCGCCACCCACCATGGTGCGTGACCTCACGGGCACCTTCGGTGGCATAGGGCTCGCAGAGGAAACCGGAGACCTGACTGCCGTCATCCAGCGTAACCTTGCCGATGCCAAGTGGGGCGGGGATATTCTGGACGAAGTGGCCGAATGCTTCCGGTGTCACCTTCCAAACCTCGACAGAAAGGCCTGGGCCGGCAAAGCCGGGAGCGCGGATGAGGCCGGGTTTTGGTGGCGTCGTATTGGGAAGCACGAACAGTCGGTAATTCGCTGCCGTCCGGCAGGCCTTGACCAGCCGACCGCCGGGGCGGGTCAGTTCATGGTTGAGCGGCATGCCTGAAAGATGTGCGCCAACGACGACGATCGGGACCAAGCCGTCGTCCACTTCCATAACGCGCGAGGCATCCGGAAGGGTCGCGGATGTGTCCCGCCCCATTCCGGGAGCAAGCGCTCTGTGCATCGCGTCCGCAAAAGGGGCAAGGGCATCATCGGAAAAGGCCGGGCCAAAGAGCGTGACACCGGCCGGAAGGTGTCCGTCGGGATCGAACCCGGCCGGGATGGCAATTGCCGCATAACCGAACAGATTTGCGAAGTTGGTGTAGCGGCCAAAATGCCCGTTCCTGACGATCGGCTGCTCCAGCATGGCATCGACGGTGTAGGTCGTGGGTGATGTCGGCAGCATCAGCACGTCGGGTTTTTCCGACTCCGCCAATGTCTTCTGGCGAAGCGCTTCCAGCCTGTAGAGCCCCTCGAAGGCATCGACTGCGCTATATTGCGTAGCTCCAGAAATAATGCTGCGCACGGCGGGATCGAAATCCGTCGCGTTGGACACAAAGAAGTCCTTGACCGACGCCAGCCGTTCGGCGACCCACGGGCCGTTATAGAGCAGCTCGGCGGCTTCCCGGAAGGGCGCGTAGTCGAATGGCACGATTTCGGCACCCAGTGCTTTTGCACGTTCGATGGCCGCGTCATAAAGCGCTTCATAGGCGCTGTTGCCGTAAAACTCCCTCTCCCCTTGAGTGAGAACGCCGACCTTGAGGACAGACGACGGCAGGCCGACTGGTTTTGCCACTTTCGAGAAAGGGTCGGCCGGATCGTAACCGTCCATAACCGCGCGGATCGCCACACCATCACCGACCGTGCCGGCGAAGACCGTGACCACATCGACCGAGCGGCACGCGGGAACCACGCCGACATTCGGCACCAGCCCAGGCGTCGGTTTGATGCCGACGATATTGTTGAAGGCTGCCGGCACACGCCCGGAACCGGCCGTATCCGTACCCAGCGCAAAACTTGCCAACCCCGAAGCGACCGCGACGGACGAACCGGAAGAGGAACCACCCGAAACATAGGCTTTGTCGAACACGGATCGTGGCGCGCCGTAAGGGGAACGGGTACCGTTCAGCCCTGTCGCGAACTGGTCGAGATTGGTTTTGCCGATGACGAGACCCCCTGCCGCCTTCAAGCGTGCGACGACGGTCGCGTCGTTTTCCGGCTGGTAGGCAAAGGCCGGGCAGGCAGCCGTCGTCGGCAGGCCTGCGACATCAATATTGTCCTTAACCGCGAAGGGTATGCCCCAAAGCGGAAGGCTGTTCGGCTCCGGTGCCTTCGCCATGAGAGCACGGGCCGCATGCCTGAGATCATCGGCCGATGTCTTCGATATAAAGATCGCGGGATCGTCGGAAGCCGCAATGCGGTTAAGAACTTCCTCGACAAGATCGAGCGGCGAAGTCCCATTGGCATAGAGCGCCTTCAGCGAGGAGAGATCAAGAAAAGCGGGAAACATCAAGCATCCTCCAGAATAACCAGCACATCGCCGGCTTTGATCGTGCGACCCGGCCCGGCACGCAGCTCTCGGACCCGGCCCGATGCATGGGCGGTGACGGATATTTCCATCTTCATGGATTCGATGATGGCGAGCGTCTCACCCGCATCAACCTTCTGACCGACATCAACCAGTATTTTCCAGACATTACCGGGAACGGCACTCTCCACGCCGAAGCACCCTTGCGGGATATCACCGGCGAGACCGACGCTGCCGTTTTCATCTGTCACGAAAGTATCCAGGCCCTGTTCTTTCCACCGGCTGCGCTCCGCTTCGAACGCGGCCTGCTGTCCATTTTTGAAAGCACCGATGCCCGCGGCGTTGCGCGCAAGATTTGCCTCATAGGCAGCATAGCAAAATTCGCCTTCCTCGATGCGGATCGGATAGCCGCCATGCGGGAACACTTCCCGGGCCTCCGTCAACTCTTCGTGGCTGACGGGGAAGAAGCGTATCTGGTCGAAGAAATCCAGCAGCCACGGCTTGTCCTTACCGAACACGGGTGTCTGTCGCCATGTGTTCCACATCTGGATTGTGCGACCGAAAAGCTGATATCCGCCCGGCCCCTCCATGCCATAGATGCACATATAGGCACCGCCGATGCCGACGGCATTTTCCGGTGTCCAGGTGCGTGCGGGATTGTATTTCGTGGTGACAAGCCGGTGGCGCGGATCCAGAGGCGTGGCGACGGGCGCACCGAGATAAACGTCTCCCAGCCCCATCACGAGATAGGACGCATCGAAAATGGTCTGTTTCACCGCCTGCTCGTCAGCAAGGCCATTGATGCGGCGGATGAACTCGATGTTCGACGGGCACCAAGGCGCATTGGGACGAACCAGTTCCTGATACTTGCGCATGGCAAGTTCGGCGGCGGGGTCATTCCAGGAGAGCGGCAGCCAGACAGTGCGGCTCGGAACTTTCACCGATTGCACCGAAGGCATCGTATCCTCGATCTCCGAAAGCAGCCCGAGAAGCCGTGTTCGGCCAAGGTTGGATCCGTCATAGTGAATCTGTAACGAGCGAATGCCCGGCGTCAGATCGATCACGCCCGGAAGCTTTGCTTCTTTCACCGCCTCCATCAACAGATGCGCACGAAGGCGCAACCCAACATCCAGCTGCATCGAGCCATATTCCACCAGCAGATTATCATCACCCTGGCGACGATAGACCACCGGCACGTCGCGATCTCTGTGCGCACCGAGGATCGGAGAGCCTGCCGTTTCACCTATGCCGTGCACGACAGGGCCCGCCACCGGATCGTGCGTTCGCGCGACGGCGTGAAAGTGGATTTTGTCACCCGGTTTGAACTGCCCCATCTTCCATTGCTCATCGGCTGCAATGACTGCAGGGCAAACGAAGCCGCCCAGCGACGGCCCATCAGGACCCAGAATGATGGGCATATCGCCGGTAAAGTCGATCGAGCCTATGGCATAGGCATTGTCGTGAAGATTGGAGGGATGCAACCCTGCCTCTCCCCCATCCGTGCGCGCCCATTTCGGTGCCGGGCCGACCAGACGGACGCCGGTGCGGGCGGAGTTGAAATGGACCTCGTATTCGGCAGAAAACAACGTCTCGATATCGGTGTCGAGAAAGAAATCCGGTGCGCCATGGGGACCATACAGCACGCCCACCGACCATTCGCGGGCAAGCGTTGCAGGCTGCGTTGCCGGTTGGACAACCGTCTGTGGCGCTTTGGCGAGACGCAGGACATGGCCAGCCCGCAGCGTTCCGGTAGCATTGCCGCCGAACTGACCCAGACCGAATGTGGCACGCGATCCCAGCACCACAGGTGCGGCAAAGCCTCCCGACACGGCGAGATAGGCCCGCTGGCCTGCACCCTTGATCTGTCCAATGGCAAGTGTCTGGCCAGCGCGGACGGTAAAGGCCGCATTGTGAGAAACCGGCTCACCATCCAGCTTCATCGGCATATCCGCACCGGCCAGCGCGATAGTGACCTCCGACGAGAATTTCAGAACCGGGCCGGAAACGGTCAGTTCCAGCGCGACCGTGTGGTCGTGATTGCCGACAAGGCGGTTGGCATGGCGGAAGGAACGCTCGTCCATCGGGCCGCTGGGTGGAACACCCACATGCCATAAGCCGAGACGGCCCGGCAGTTCCTGCAGACTTGATTGCGCGCCGGGAGAGACGACTTCAACGACATCGGGGACAAAGACGAAGTCCTTCAGGGCCGTGGTTGCCACATCGCCGCTACCGAAGAGGGCCGACGCTGCGATTGCCTTGAGATATTCGAGGTTGGTTTCGATACCGGAGATGGACGTTTCCACAAGGGCGGCATGAAGATTGGCGATGGCATCGTCACGGGTTTCGCCTGACACGATGACCTTGGCCAGCATCGGATCGTAAAAGGGCGTGATCTCCGTGCCAGTCTCTATCCAGCCATCCACACGCACCGCATCGGGGAAAACCACCTCCGTCAGAAGCCCTGCGCTGGGCCGGAAATCGGCATGGGGCATTTCCGCATAAATCCGCGCCTCGATGGCCGCACCCTTCGGGGCCAACATTTCCTTGCCGGTCAGAACATCCTCGCCGGCCGCCTGGCGGATCATCCATTCGACGAGATCGATGCCGAACACGGCTTCCGTTACCGGATGCTCCACCTGCAAACGGGTATTGACCTCCAGAAAGTAGAACTCTTCGCGAGCAGGGTCATAGATGAATTCCACCGTTCCAGCCGACTGGTATTTCACCTGTCGACCAAGGGCGACCGCCGCGGCGTGAAGCCGATTGCGCACGGCATCGGGAAGATTGGGAGCGGGCGTCTCCTCGATCACCTTCTGGTTTCGTCGTTGTAATGAGCAGTCCCGCTCTCCGAGCGCAATCACGCGGCCCTGTCCGTCGCCGAAAATCTGGACTTCCACATGCCGGGCTTTGGCAACGAAACGTTCCAGATAGACACGGGCATCGCCAAAGCTTGCCTTTGCCGTCCGCTGTACGCTTTCAAAGGCAGTCGTCAAGGCCGGGCCATCCGGGCAGAGCTGCATGCCAATGCCACCGCCACCTGCCGTCGATTTCAACATGACAGGATAGCCAACCGTCTCGGCTGCGTTCAACGCTTCCTCCAGCGATGCCAGCAGATTCGAGCCCGGCAAAAGGGGGACACCGCTTTTGCGAGCAAGTTCCCGCGCCGTGTGCTTAAGGCCGAAATCAGCGATGTTTTCCGGTGTCGGTCCAATGAAAACGATGCCCTCTGCCTTCAGTCGCTCTGCAAAACCAATGTTTTCAGACAGAAATCCATAGCCGGGGTGGACAGCTTCGGCACCGGTCGCCTTGCAGGCAGCAATCACCGCCTCAACATTCAGATAGCTTTCGCTGGCGAGTGCGGGACCAAGACGAACGGCCTCGTCCGCGAGCAGGGCTGCCTTGGCAAATCGGTCGGCGTCAGAGTAAACGGCGACGGAGGCAATGCCCATTGCCCGGAGCGTCTTGATGACACGGACGGCAATCTCGCCACGGTTGGCGATGAGAACTTTTTTGAACATGCCGTCACGCCTCCCCATTCCAGACAAGAATTCGGATCGGCGTGGGGTCGAAACCATTGCAGGGATTGTTGATCTGCGGGCAATTGGAGATCACCATCAGAACGTCCATTTCTGCCTCCAGCTCGACATAGTCTCCCGGTGCGGAAATGCCGTCGACGATGGTCATGCCGCCATTGGGCGAAATCGGAACGTTCATGAAGAAGTTGATGTTGGGCGGGATATCGCGCTTGCCCATGCCGTATCTCGCGACTTCGGCAACGAAATTATCGCGGCAGGCATGGAGATATCTGGTGCCGTGACCAAAGCGCACGGTGTTGCTTTCGCATGAGCACGCCCCGGCCGACGTATCGTGGCGGCCGCAACTGTCGGCAGTCATTTTCAACATCACCCGGCCGTCATTCGACATGATCTTGGTGCCGACAGAGATGTAGGCGGCGTTCTGCTCACGCACCGTGTCCTGGCTGGAATAGCGCTCCGAATAATCCTGTGCGTTATAGAACAATGTATCGATGGCCTGCTGGCCGTAGCTGTCCTCGATACGCACCGTCTGGCCCTTGCGCACCACTGTCGAAAAGGGCTTTTCGGCCGCAACATGGTGGTCCTGCGTGACGGTCTGAGGCGTGCGGGAGGGGTTGGTCAGAATAAAGTCTGTCATGATTGTTTCTCTCGGCTCAAAGATTTGCCAACGCGTTGTTTTCAAAGCCGCGAACCGCCTCTGCGGTGGCCGTGCGGCAGAGATCGTCTACGGCGACAGGCTGTGCGGCGATGCGGGTGATCGTAACCGGTTTTGGCTCATAGCCCGGTCTCGGATCGAGTGGATGCGGGCAGTTGGAGAAGCCGACAACCATGTCCATTTCCGCTCTCAGCTCTATGAAATCGTTGCCATTGAGCAGGGCCTGGTTCCAGAAAAAGCGACCTTCGGCATCAACGCGCACAGGCGCAAACAGCGTGAAGGCTGCGGGTATGTCGCGTCTGTCTAGACCGATCTTCATGGCAAGCTTGACGAAATTGTCACGCGTATCGCGCAGTTGAATGCCGTCATAACGCGCATTGGTGGCCGCATTGGAGCCTCCGACAAGGCAATCATGCGCACCGGACGAGTCCTCGATGATCGAAAACATCACCCGGCCCATATCGGAGAAAATGACACGCCCTTTGGAAAGCCCGGTCGTCCATTGCATTTTGGCCGTATCGGGCAGGTTCATGCGCTCGGAAAAATCCGAACTCGACCAGGCGACGACGGAAATGGCGGAATGCCCTTGCTGGAGGCTGACGCGAAGTAATTCCCCTCGGCGCACATTCGTGGACCAGTACCAGCCACCGGGAATGACTTCGCGGTGAATGATGTTTGTTTCCGCGATATCAGGTTCAGGCAGAGGACTGAAACCCGGCAGAGCCTTCGGCGCGAATTCCAGCCCTTTTTTCTGGTGTTCGTCATAGCGGGCGCGGTTGGCGGCAATTTCTTCGGAAGAGCGTCTTATATGCATGGGGTTCTCCATGGCGTTTTGGTTCGGGTCGTCCCGATTCAATCTGCCCGGATGCCGGGTCGTCCCGGCTGGGCGTTAAAGTCTCAGGCCGTGCCACCGGCGCGGCGCGGTGGCCAGATCGGCAGGTCGCGTGTAATTCGGGCACCGTAACGCAACTTTTCTTCCGGTCTGTCGCGGGGGCGCTCAAACGCAATGACGCGCGTTGCCAGCGTGAAAGCCTCGCGCATGTCATGCGTCACCATGACCACCGTCATTTGCGTTTCATTCCACAGCCGTTTCATGAGTTGGTGGATTTCCGCACGAATGCCGGGATCGAGAGCGCCGAAAGGTTCATCGAGCAGCAAAACCTTCGGGCGCATCAGCAGCGCCTGCGCCAGCGCCAGCCGTTGCTGCATTCCGCCGGAAAGCTGGGCAGGATATTTGTGTTCCGTCCCGGCAAGACCAACATCGGCAATCATTGCCCGCGCTTCATCAATCGCGGCCCGGCGCGCCGTCCCAATGAGCTTCCCGATAAAGCGGGACGATGCCAGTTCCTTGCCGATCAGCACGTTTCCGAGAACGGTCAAATGCGGAAAGACCGAATAGCGCTGGAAGACGATGCCCCGGTCCGGCCCGGGCTCCGGCGACAGCGGCTGGCCATCCAGCAGGATGGAGCCCTGGGTCGGTCTCTCCTGGCCAAGAAGCATACGCAGGAAAGTGGACTTGCCGCAGCCCGAAGGACCGACAAGAGCGACGAAGGCACGGGCCTCGATGTCCAGCGATATGTCTTCCAGAACGATCTGGTCGCCATATTCCTTCCAGACACGGTCAATACGGATCGCGCTCATGGCTTGATCTCCGGCGCGGACCACGGAAAGACGGCGAGACGCACGCGCTCCAGCAAAAAGTCCATGAGGATGGCAATCAGGGTGATCCAGACGACATAGGGAAAGATCACATCCATGGCGAGATATCGGCGCACGAGAAAAATGCGATAACCAAGACCTGAATCCGACGATATCGCTTCGGCAGCGATGAGAAACAGCCAGGCAGGACCGATCTGCAGGCGCAGGCAGGTGATGAGACGCGGCAGGATTTGCGGCAGGACAATGCGCAAGGCGATCTGCAGCGAGTTTCCGCCCAGCGTCTCGGCCTTTATGATCTGCTCGCGTGGCAACTCGATGGCCCTCAGAGCCAGATCGCGGATCATGACCGGCATGACACCGATGACGATGAGGGCGATTTTCGAGATTTCACCAAGCCCCAACATGATGAACAGGATAGGCAGCAAGGCCAGTGGCGGCACCATCGATATTGCGCCGACAAAGGGTGCCAGCAGCGACCGGGCATAGGGCAGCATTCCGATCAGCATGCCGACCGTCAGCGCAAGGGCCGTGGCTATTCCCAGCCCGGACAGGAGGCGAACCAGGCTGGCCATCGTATCCGTCCATAGGACGATGTCGCCCGTGCGACCATCGGGAATGACGGCCATGCGGTTGATGGCATCTGCGAAACTGACAAGCCCCGGCAGAAGCTTGTCGGTTGGATTTTCAGCCAGCCTTGCCGCCGAACCGATGGCGTAGGCCACCAGCATCGCGGCAAACGGGATGATGCCAAGGGCAAGGCGCGCGCCGTTCGACGGCTGCGAATTGATCCAGCGCATTGGGAACTCCAGAATTATCCGGTTGGGAGGGCCGCCGACCAGAGCGGCCCGACGAATGGCTCAGAGTGACCCTTTTGCAGCGGCATCCATGTAATCAGCCACAAAGCGGAACTTGACATTGGCTTTGTCGCCGTGAACCGAACCATCCGGAAACGAGATCCCGATTACATCCACCGAGGTTGCGCCGTTGCCAAGCAGGCCCTTGTCGAACAGGAACTGGCGCACACGATCCATCGTCTTGGGCAGCTCAGGCGATGTCGTGAAGCTGACCGCGTCCGCCGGATTATCGAAGAGCTTCGTCGCGGCCATTTGAGCCTCGAAGCCCTTCAGATCCGTGCCGGACGCCTTGCCCATCTCCTCGCGGGCGGCCTTTCCTTCAGCGCTATCGGCCGTCACGATCTTCATCGTGTCGTACCAGATGCCAGACAGCGCTTTGCCGAAATCCGGGTTATCCTTCAGCACATCCGTATTGGCGACCATCAGATCGATGATCTCCCCAGGGATTTTCGAACTGTCGAACACGGATTTTGCCGAACCGTTTTCGAGAATGGACGAGACAAGCGGATTCCATGTGACGACAGAAGAGACATCCGCCGTCTGGTAGGCCGCGACCATGTCGGCATCGGACGTGTTGACCACCTTCACGTCACGCTCCGAGGCACCAATGCTCTCTAGCGCGCGGGCAAGCAGATAATGCGAAACGGAAAATTCCACCAGATTGACGTTCTGGCCCTTGATATCGGCAAGCTCGGTCTTGTCTTTCAGAATGACTGCGTCATTGCCGTTTGAGAAATCGCCGACGATCACGGCGGTGGTGTCGACGCCACCGGCGGCGGGAATGGAAAGGCCATCCATATTGGTGAGGGTCACCGCGTCATAGGCACCGGCGGTGTACTGGTTCATCGATTCCACGTAATCGTTGAACTGCGTCACCTCGATATTAATGCCGTATTTGTCGGACCATTTCTTGACGATGCCATGGTCGGCAGCATAGCCCCATGGCATCCATCCAACATAAATCGACCAGGCAACTTTGAAGTCCTTCTTCGGCGCAGCGTTCGCCAGTCCCGCCGGAAGAGCCAGCAAGACAGTGAAAGTGGCGATGGAGAGCATTTTGGTGAAAGTCTGCATTGGTATTCCCCTTTTTGCTTTTCTTCAAAAAAGGAATCGGCACGAACCAGCGCCGCCAATTCCTTGGCTAACGAGGTCTCCCGGGCTTTTGTCCCGCCGTGCATCCGAACGGGATTTCTCCCCCGCCCAGTGGCTGCTCTCGGACCAGTCATGCACAATGCACCGGAACCCTAGCGGCCAACTCAAGAGTAGATAAGCAAAGATCGTGCCAACCTGTCATGGTCAGCTGTTGCATAGGATATTCCCAATATGACAACCCGCCGCTGCCTAATTTGCGAACTGCGCTGCGCGTATCGGGATAGTTTTTAGGCACTCACCCGCAACGGGCGCGGGGGACAAGGGGTTCGACGCCGTGAGCGTAGCGGAAGTGATGAAGGCTGCCGGGCTCACCCATCGCGGCTTCTATGGGCATTTCAGTTCACGAGTTGATCGCACAAACGCTTGCCCGTGCCCTTGCTGCAGGTAGCAAAGGACAATGCGATTTCAGCAATTTCGTCAACTCCTGTTTGGCACCACGGCATCGCGATAACGCGGGCGGTGGTTGCCCAACTGCTGGCCTCGCTGCAGCAATTCGCCACCAGACACCTGCCGCACAAGCCGCCATGACAGACGGTATCAGATGAGTTTGCCTGATGGGAAATTGCGAGAAACGTAAAAAGCGAATGGCCTGTGGATACGGCATCAGAATTCCTTCTGATCTGGAGATCGAGCGTCAGCATCGAAGCTAGAAACATCAATTGCTGATTGGCGTGCTGAACGCGTGAGGGTTTTATTATAAAAGGTAAATCGGTCGTCACCCATGGTAATTGCGTATCTTCCGTCGATTATGGCCCGATGATAATTGATTTCGTCGCATGCGGCAAAAGCATCTGCGGACAGGCCGTAAACCCGCTGACCATCATAAGCAAAGGCTGAGTTGAGAAAGCGAAGGCCTGAGGGATCGATACCTGGGATCGTTTTCCGGTAAACTCCGCGTAGCAACATATGGCCATCCGCATCGATCAGCAGATAGTCGTGCACACCGCGCGCCGTCATCGGATCTATCTTGCCAGCTCTCGCCACCGGCTTTCCGCGATAAAGCAGCGTTTCCCCCATGCGGGCGAACACATGACCGAGCGCCACCACAGACGCGGGGTCCGCAATATCCCGCTTTCGAACGCCTTCAACGATCAATCCGCCAGCGTCGCATAGATGCATCAAAGCCCAACTGGTCACAGCCTCTGGCTCTTCAAGGGAGGCGAAGCGCTCCTCTTCGAACCCGTTGGCCTTTGTTCCGCCTGGATCGCCTCCTTGACCAGCTTCTTAAGCGTTTAAACCTCGACTTTGCTCGCTTGCATGTCAGGCTTGGCAATCACATCGAAAGCTACCCGCCCGTCGATGAACGTATCGCTTACCATTACCGGTGTCTCGACCGAGAACTCGATACGTCCACCGCGCTTCTGCATGAAGGAGGCACTGGTGATTTGCGCCAACACGCCGACCGGTTGACCGGTAAACGTCAAGACGAGAAACGCGCCCATCGCTTCCCTATAGGCTTCGTATTCGGTTTCGGAGGTTTCAAGCTGGTAGGTTTGGCCCGGTAAGACTTCGCCATCCGCAACGAGGCCAAGCAGTGAGCCGGTACCGGGGTCGACGTCGCGCCACAAACCGACTCCAGTATCCTGAGATTGACCGGGCTTTGCTTTCCATGCGGCCGAATGATTGGTGATGTTTTTCGGGGCAGTAAAACTGCAACGAAGTCATAATTTGTGCAGTCTGTGAACAAAATAAGCCTTTCGAATTCTCAACGACACAAAGTCTACAATTCCTGCCTTATTTCTGCAACGAATGAGTGCGAGTTCTCGTTCCCGACTACGGCGCTTCAACGAATCTACACTGCCAGGTGATGACAGATGAATGAAAATGTAGCCTTGAGTGTTGTGCAGCGACCGCCGGTTGAAATCTCATTTTCGGACGAACTTGCGGCATTGCGCAGCGATGACCGTGGCCCCAAGCCGCCCGGTTGGGCGCTGTCTTTGAAAAGCGTCAAAACCTTTATCCTCGGCGGCAACGGTGCAACTGCCAAACTCGTCGCATCGCCTTCCCTCATCGAGCGCGCCATGGTGACCCTCGCAACGTCGCGCGCGCTGTTGCTCATTGGCGAACCGGGAACGGCCAAGAGTTTGCTGTCGGAACTGCTTGCTGCGGCAATCAGCGGGGATTCGACACTAACCATTCAGGGCGGCGCATCTTTGAGCGAGGATCAGATACGTTACGGTTGGAATTATGCTCTTCTAGTGAGCGAGGGGCCGACGCGGCGGGCGCTTGTACCTGCGCCGCTTCACCGAGGCATGTCGGATGGCAAGGTTGTCCGTTTCGAAGAAATTACGCGCTGCCCGCTCGAGGTTCAGGATAGCCTGTTGTCCGTTCTTTCAGACCGCGTGATGGCCGTGCCGGAACTGTCGGGCGACGACGGTATGGTTTTTGCCAAGGAAGGCTTCAACATCATCGCCACCGCCAATACTCGCGACCGTGGTGTCAACGAAATGTCTGCCGCCTTGAAGCGGCGTTTCAACTTCGAAACCGTTTTCCCCATTCGTGATGCGGATGAGGAA
Source organism: Agrobacterium rosae (assembly GCF_002915175.1). Lineage (GTDB taxonomy): Bacteria > Pseudomonadota > Alphaproteobacteria > Rhizobiales > Rhizobiaceae > Agrobacterium > Agrobacterium rosae. Next base: position 232,465 of record NZ_NXEJ01000005.1, read on the forward strand.
CTTGCGCTGGTCAAGCGGGAGGCGGGAAAATTGCTTGCGCGGTCGGGCGTTCCTGCACCACCCGATGACGATACTCTGGAGGTGCTGGTGACCTGCTTCAGAGAGTTGCGCGAAGGTCTTTCGGTCGAAGGGGGCATGGAGCGGTTAAGCTCGGTCATGAGTACAGCTGAGGCGGTCAGCGTCGCCCATGCTATTGGTATTCGTGGCCATTACCTTCGCGGTGACGCTGGCCGTCCCGAGGATATTGTCGAATGCCTTGCGGGCACGGCGGCAAAGGACAATGCGGAGGATCTGACGCGGTTGCGCCGCTATCTTGAGCAGAAGGCATCCAAGCGATCAGGCGAGGCGTGGAAGGCGTTTTATGCAGCCCGGCATCTCCTCACATCCTGATCCCGACGAGCAATGCAGTTCTAATGATCGCCTCATCGTCATCGGTGTGCGGCATCATTCACCTGCCTGCGCGCAACTTGTTCGTCGCACCATCGAGGATCATAGGCCTGCATTCGTGCTGATCGAAGGCCCGACAGATTTCAATCCCCATATCGACGATTTGAGGCTCGCTCATCAACTGCCGCTGGCCATATTCAGTTTTCACTCAACACCGCGTCGCGTGCACGCCTCTTACTCCCCCTTCTGCAGCTATTCGCCGGAGTGGCAGGCTTTGCAAGCGGCGTGGTCCACAGGTGCCAGACCGCTCTTTTGTGATCTGCCCGCCTGGCACCCGGATTTCGGGGATCGAACCAACCGCTATGCCGATCAGCATGGAAAGAGGGCAGCCGCAGTCGAGCGGGCTGCGGCAAATGCGCTCGGTGAAGATGGGCGCGATGCATTCTGGGACGCGATTGCCGAACAATCTCCGCCGGAGGAGCTTGGGGAACGCCTCGCATATTATTTCGATCTGCTGCGCCCGGATGGGGCGGAAGATCCGCAGGAGCTTGCTCGTGAACGCTACATGGCCGCGCATGCGGCTTGGGCCTTGAGGGAGGCGAAAGACAGAAAGGTTGTTCTCATCTGCGGTGGCTGGCATGCACAGGCCATACGGATGCTGGCGCGACAAGCGGATGGAGACATACCGGCGATCCCACCGCTCGATGAGGGAGAACGAGCAGGAAGCTACGTGGTGCCCTATGAATATCGAAGGCTTGACCGGTTCGCCGGTTACGCATCCGGCATGCCATCGCCAGCCTATTACGAAGATGTTTTTGCATATGGGCTGGATCAGGCGGCTGACAATGCGCAGAATGCGATTGCTGCATCTCTGCGCGCTGCCGGACAGGTCGTTTCCACGGCAGATCGCGTTGCGTGGCACGCCCATGCCAAAGTGCTCTCGATGGCGCGTGGGCACCGGTCCGTGTTGCGCGCAGATCTCCTGGACGCAGCATTGGCAACTTTGGTCAAGGACGCGCTTGATTTGCCTGCCGCCTGGACCCGGGAAGGTGCCTTGCGATCTGGAACACACCCCGCCCTCGTTGCCATGCTTCGCGCCTTGACGGGAGAGCGTTGCGGCAAGCTGGCACCCGGCACCCGCCAACCGCCTTTGATGGGCGATATCCGCGTGAGGCTCGATGAACTCGGACTGATGCCGGAGCCGCGACCACGCAACTTGGTGCTGGATTGGAACGTGCCTCTCGATCGGGAGCGGGCGCATTTGCTGCACGCGCTCTGTATCCTTGGCATCCCTGGCATAGACCGTGGCGGTGAGCCGACTGCCCTCGGCACCGTTGCGCCGAAGGAGACGTTCCGGCTGGTCATTCATCGCGATGCAGATGGCGCGCAGATCGAGGCCTCGCGTTGGGGTGGCACAGTGCCCATGGCTGCAGCAGCGGTTCTTTCGGATCGTGCCGAGCACGCGGGAGACGATCTTGAAAGCCTTTCCGCCTGCCTCGCCGATGCGTTGTTTGCTGGCCTGTTGGCGCTTGAGAACGAATTGACGGAGCGGATCGCTGCAGGTCTCGCATCGTCTCACGATATCCGCGCTATCGGCGCGGCAGGGCTGGAGGTTGTCAGGCTTTACCGCTTTGGAGAGGTGTTCGGAGAGGCTGCGCATAAGGCTTTGGGGCGGCTCTGCGAAGCGGTGTTTGCCCGGGTAATGTGGATCATGGAAGTCATTCGCAACGAGGATGAAGGTATCAGGTCCATCCGTGCGCTGCTTGCTTGCAGGGACATGATGCGGGATTGCCCGACGCCCAACATGGACATTTCCTCCTTCATCGCTGGCTTGGAACGTTGTGTCTCGAACCCTGAGACACCAGCAGCGCTCTCGGGTGCTGCTTTTGGAACGCTGATCGCATGCGGGAAAACATTCCCTGACGATGTCTGCGGACGCATGCAGCGTTTCAGCGGACCTGACAGGCTGGGTGATTTCCTGTCTGGCCTGTTTGCGTTGGCGCGCGAGGACATTTCGAAGAGTGTGTCGGTCATCGGCTCCGTTACCGCGATGGTTGAAGGCTGGACCGACGAGGCATTTTTGCGCGCATTGCCGTCACTCAGACGAGCCTTTTCATTCTTCCCACCGCGTGAGCGCGAAAGATTGGCTGGTGCCATTGTGCGGTCCCATGGCGGCAACGAGGCGCAGGCGGAAGTTCAGGCCATGGCGTGGATGCGTCAATCGACGCCGATGGCAGATCAGGCGAGCGCGATAGCGCTCGAGGCGACTGTGGCTCGGCGTCTTGCCGAAGCCGGATTGATTTGATGTGAGGAAGGTAAAAATGGAACGCTACGAACTCGTTGAAGGCACATCGTCAAAGTTCTGGGAAGTCTTCGTCTCAGGTGTTTCACTTAAAATCCGCTATGGCCGTATCGGCACGCAGGGCCAGTCCAAGGACAAGGACTTTTCGACTGCGGAAGACGCCGAAAAGGAAAAGAAGAAGCTGGTAAAAGAAAAGACCGGCAAGGGTTATTCGCGCGTTGCAGACAGTGACGCGCCCACGCCTTCGGCACCTGCCGACACTTCCCCAGAGACGTCCAAAGACAAAACACCCGCGACGCCATTGCCCGCTGAAGCCGCAAGCGAAGCTGCGTCGCCGCCGCCCGTTGCAAAACCTGTGGTCGATACTGATCGTGAGGAAATTCTGAGCCGGCTGATAGGCTCGGCTCTCCCAACACGTTCTCGACGGTTTGCTGTTGCAGATCCGGTAAAAGTCTGGGCAAAGCTGCGCAGTTACGTTGCCCTCATCAAGGACAACGCCCAAGACGAACGGCTCGAAGCGTGGAACTGGCTGGACGCAAAGATTCAAGAAGCCGGTGAAGCAGGAGAGTCCCTAGGGGTGTCCACCGCCGCGGAAGTTCGCGAATGGGCAGAAAAGATCGAGCAGGCGAGCAAATATCTCACCGTCTATTTGGGTGAAAGCCAGAAAAAGACGTCTGCCAGTCTTGTATGCCTGGACTACTTTTTCGAGTTTCTATCCGCAAAGCGCGGCATGCCTTTCGTGGTGGAAGCGATGCTGCCGCTTGTCGGGATCGATCCCAGCAATCGACGTGGCTATGAAGCCTCATCATTGAGTTCGCCGCGCGAACTTGCTCTTCGCGATTACATCACTGCCGCGTCCGATCAGGATTACGAGGCAATCATTACGATGCTGACCGAAGCCTCCCAAACGGAAACCGATTGGCGCAGGAAGGCAGCCTTCGCATTTATGCTGGGTGATGACCGGGATGTGGCGCATGAGTTGACGCCGCTCGCTGTCCTGTCCGCAGCTCAGGATGCGGGGGAGGACGTTGGTGCTATACTTGCCATGGTGCCGCTCGTGCTGGATGCCCAGCCGTCTGCTGCGGCACGCTGGCGCACGAAGCGTTCCTATTTCATTTTCTTCATGTATTACGACCTGACGCTCGACGACATTCTCGCAACCGCCATAAAGACGGCGCGGCACTACCAGGAGTCCGCACTGCCGACGCTCGAATGGCTGCTCCATTATGGTTATGAAGGTCAGCGAACAGAGATCGCACGCGTCATCCTTGCGACGGGTGAAAGTGGCGCGTTGGCCAAGCTTTTGCCGTTCATTCACGAAAAGTGGATACGTCCCGCGGTCGATCAGGCGTCAGAAGAAGACCCCGCCTTCATGTTTGGTCAATATCTGGCAACGCTGTCAGCTGGCAGCAACGAGCCTGTTATTCGCGCCCGTGCCATGGATTTCGTCAAGCAGTATCAGAAAGAGACACTGGAAAGCTGGGCCACGGAACCAAGGTGGAAAACCCAGCTGCAGAAGCTGCTCGATGTCCATGATGTTGCGCGTGCACCGACCGAAGCTCTGCCTGTCGTGTTGCGTGATCCGCCATGGCGCAAGAAAAAGAAGGCCGTTGACGATACCGTTATCGAGCTCTCGCCGTTGGAGACCCCCTTCCGCTACCTGCGCGAAGGGCCGCCGCCGGAGGAGTACCATTGGCGCATACGGCACGCTCGCATAGTCTCGACAACCGAGGAACTGATCGACGCCATCAGGGAATTCGAGAGCAAAGACGTTTCCGATTGGAAAAAAGTGCCACGCTCGATGGCGGTTCCACAGAAGGGCGATGACTTGGAAGACGTGTTGGCATTCGTCTCGAGGAGAGTGTCAGAGTTTCAGGACTATTACAGGGCTGGATATTATGATTGGGACAAGCTGATAGGAGGCATCGAGAAGCAATTTGATTCTTTATCGTTGACCTTATGGGGCCAGCCTAAAGTTCTGCCGTCCTACTACATGGGCGATATTTGCCCACGTATGATCGATCGCTTTGGCGAACGAGCGTTACCCGGTCTGATCCGGAACTTGGAGAGCGACCCGATCGGCATGCTACAACATGTCAAGGACGTCGATTTCGCGGGCATTGCACCCCTCGCCGCGCGCGCGCTCTTGAAGCTGAAGAAGGCACGAATTCCGGCCATGCAGTGGCTACGTCTTTACAGGCGTACCGCCATAACGAGACTCCTTCCCGAAGCCACAAGCAAGCCCGGCCCCTCGCGCGATGCTGCGGAACACACACTTCGCTGGATGGTAACAGATCGCGCCGATGCGCGGGACGAAATTCTTGAGATCGCCAAATTGTACGAGCCGCAATCGCCCGATGTGATGAAGGCGATCTGGGAGGTTCTGGATCGTGATCCCTATGCCAGATTCCCTGCCCGTATCGCCAAGCTGCCAGCCTGGTTCAACCCCGGTGCGTTGACCCGTCCGGTGCTGAAAGATGGCGGTGCCCTGCCGGACGAGGCACTGGCCGCGATCGCGGAAATGCTATCATTCTCGACGCCCGAGGCCATCTATGCCGGTCTTGATGCGGTAAAGGAGGTCACGACGCCAGAGAGCCTCGCGCGCTTTTCCTGGGATCTTTTCGGTGCCTGGCTTGCCGAAGGTGCTCCCAACAAGGAAGGGTGGGCTTTACGCGGCTTGGGCTGGCTTGGAGATGATGAATGCGCCCGCCAACTGACGCGGCTTGTGCGTAAGTGGCCCGGCGAATCCGCCCATCAACGCGCTGTCACCGGTCTCGATGTTCTTGCCGATATCGGTACGGATGTGGCGCTGATGAACCTCAATGGTATCGCAGAGAAGCTGAAGTTCAAAGGACTCCAGGAAAAGGCGCGCGAAAAGATCGCCGCAATCGCCGAGGCGCGTGACCTGACGCCGGAAGAGCTTGCCGATCGTCTCGCCCCTGATCTTGATCTCGATGAGCGCGGCGGTCTCGATCTCGATTTCGGGCCGCGCCGCTTCCGCGTGGGTTTCGATGAATTCCTGAAACCATGGGTGAAGGATGAGACAGGCAAGCGTCTGAAGGATTTGCCCAAACCGAATAAGGCCGACGATGCGACGCTATCAGCGGCATCGGTGAAGACCTGGGCTGCGGTGAAGAAGGATGCGCGAGCTGTCTCAAGCCTTCAGATCACGCGCCTTGAAAACATGTTGTCGACATCCCGCCGGGTTTCGCCCGAAGTGTTTTGGCTCTTTTTCGCAAGCCATCCATTGATCCGCCACCTCTCCCAGCGTCTCGTCTGGGGCGTCTATGACGATACTGACCCCCAAACTGCGCCCACAACGCTCTTCCGGGTCGGCGACGATCTTGCTTTTACTGACGCAGAGGACGAGCCGATCACGCTCGATCTCTCCGCCGGTGCGACCGGCTTGATTGGACTAGTTCATCCATTGCATCTGCCAAAGGGCGGGCTCGATGCCTGGGGCGCTCTGTTTGGAGACTACGAGATTTCGCAGCCTTTCCCTCAGCTTGGGCGAGAGACTTACGAGCTGACACAAGACGAGAAGCAGGCGTCCACGATCACCCGGTTCGCCGATATCGAGGTGGAGGCGGCACGACTGCGCGGTATGTCGCCACGCGGCTGGGACCTCGGTTCGGTTGAGGACGGGGGCTGTATCTCCTGGCTGGAGCGGCCGGTGCGCTTTACCGATGGCAAGGTCAATACTGCCATGTTCGGCTTTGATCCCGGCATCTTCACCGGCGGTGGCGATTGGGAGGAAAAGTTTCAGAAACTGCAGCACATTACGCTTTATCGACCCTACAGTCAGCCGGGAAGCGATACGCGTACCTTTGGCGAGCTTGATCCGGTAACCGCCAGTGAAATGCTTCGCGGATTGAGCCTGCTTGCCGCCACGGCGGCAAAATGAGCGTAGCAGCTCTCGATGCCCTGACACGTTGGCGTCTGGTTCTCGGAGAAGCGGCACAGGGTGCCTGTGCCGCTGCCGGGTGCGGGCTGTCCAGCGAGGCGGCGGCCATGGATGCCGCCCTTGAATGGCTTTATGGCCGTGATGAGGATGGTGGCTCCCGCAATATCGCGCGCCGGGGTGGGCGCGAGGGATCGGTCCTGACCACACCGGAATGGATAAATGATATCCAACGGCTGTTTCCTAAGGAAACGATCGAGCGACTGGAGCGCGATGCCATAGAGCGCTACGCCATTGATGACGTGGTCACCAACCCGGAGGTTCTGCAACGCGCAGTGCCCAATGAAACGCTGCTGAAAGCAGTTCTGCGCACAAAGCATCTCATGTCCCCGGATATCCTGCTGCTTGCACGAAAACTGGTGCAGGACGTCGTGCGGCAATTGATGGAAAAACTGGCGCGGGATATGTCTCTAGCCTTCTCCGGCGTCATGGACCGCAGGCGACACAGCCGGTTTCGGATCGCCAGCGATCTCGATTTTCGTCGAGTGCTGAAAGACAATCTCAAACATTACGACCCCGAAACAGGCAAGATGACGGTCGAGAAACTGCATTTCTTCGCCCGCAATCGTCGGCACATGAAGACGTGGCAGATCATCCTCCTTGTCGATCAGAGCGGATCGATGCTGGACTCGGTCATTCACTCAGCGGTGACGGCAGCTTGCCTCTGGGGGCTCCCCGGCGTTCGGACACATCTCGTCGCCTTCGACACGAATGTCGTCGATTTGACCAAGGATGTGGACGACCCCTGTGAGTTGCTCATGAAAGTACAGCTTGGTGGCGGGACCGATATTCAAGGTGCAGTGTCCTATGCGGCGGGCCTTATCGAACATCCCGACCGGGCGATCGTCGTTCTTATCTCTGATTTCTTCGAAGGTGCCAGCCCGGCCATGCTTGTGGAACGGGTTGCCGCACTCGTTGCCCAACGTACGCTCGTTCTTGGACTTGCTGCCCTGGATACTGCCGCTACACCCGTTTATGATGGCAATATGGCGCAGAAGCTGGTTGCGGCAGGCGCGGAAGTCGGGGCGATGACGCCGGGCGAGCTTGCGGGCTGGCTTGCCGAAAAGATCGGGCGCTAGCCATGTTAAGACCGGACCTCGTTGCCTTAACAGACCAGGGATTGATCCAGCTTTCCAACGCAGGGCTTGTAAAGCGTGCCTTGCGCGAGTTGGAAACGGGTGCGCTTCCCGAGCTGCAGGAAGCGAACGATGCGATTATTGCGCGGTTTGCCGATGGTACGTCGACGCGTCTGTGTTCGGGACAAGCCTTGGCGGACGCCGCTTGCAGTTGTCCGTCCTCCGGCATGTGCAGGCACCGTGTCATGTTGGCCGTCACCTATCGCGCGCGTCATGCGGCAGAGAATGGAGGCGATGCATCGGAGCCCGATTGGAACCCGGCCTCGTTTGATGCCGAGCAGGTTGCCGATAGTCTGTCTGCGTCTGCAAAGGCAGAGCTATCCCAGCTTCTGCGGTCGCGTCATACCGTGCGCCTTGAATATGGAAAGACCCCGACAGCTTATCTCCCGATGGCCACCGTGCGTTTTCTGGTTCCGGGCGATCTTTCCTATACGCGTTGTGACTGTGAACTTGGCACGCACTGTGCGCATGTTGGCATGGCTGTCAAAGCATTTCAGACAGCGGAACGCGGCTCCCAAACCATTATCGGAGGTGCTTCAGAAAACGGGGCGAGCATTGATCTCATGCCGCTGCGCATTGCCTGTGATGCGGTTATAGAAAGGCTGCTCGAGGCGGGCGTCGCTGCCGGTCCCGAAGCGCATGCGCAGACAATTGAAGCTGCCCGCCGGAGCGCGCAGCAAGCGAACGCAATCCAACTTTTGCTGGTTCTGGAAGCGCTGGAAGAGCAAATTTCGGACTATGACAATCGTAGCGCCCGACACGGCGAACGCTTTGTTTTACAGCTTGCTGCAGGACTTTTTGCACGTACGCGAGCAACAGATAGCGCGTCGGCGTTGGGTCTGGGAGAACCATTCGAGACGCCAATGGGCAAAACGCGTCTGGTGTCTCTGGGAGCGCGACTGCGTCAGCAAGGGGCTGACATACGTGCATCCGTCTTGCTTGCGGATAGCGATACCGGCGCGACAATGCTGATGGAAAAGCCGTTCTCACCTCTGCCCACGCAGGATGCTCGCGGATTTGTAACCTCGCTTCCCACGCGGCAAATGTCGATTGGCATGCCCGTGGGTGGTTTGGGGCGAGGGCAAATCCTGACGAGTGTCGCACGTCGCCGCGCTGACGGAATGTTGACGCTTGGGCGCGGCTCGGGTGGCCGGAGCCAGCTTATGCCGCGTGATGCGCTGTTCACCTTCCCCCAACCGTTGGCGGCGACGAGCGTGGAAAGGGTGGCGGCTGAATTGAGTAACCGGCAAATCTCGCTGCTGCGCCCGTATCGGCGCTTCGATACGCTACACGTCTTTGATATCGATGAGGTCACCGGACAGTCCTGGGCACCCGGACGTCAGCTTTGGGAGGCTGGCGCTCATCTTGCAAATGATGGCGGCAAGATATGGTTCGAACGCCCGTTCGATGCTGCCGCACCCGGTGCGCCCGGTATCCTTGCCGTGGCATTCGAGGGAAAATGGGGGCCAGTAAGACAGGTGACCGGCACCTTGCGTCTGGATGGCGACGCCGTCGTCTGTGAACCGTGGTCCATCTCGGCAGATCGTTTTATCGTGCCTGATCTGGAGGTAGACGAGAGCGATCACACAGTGGCGGCGATCGCAACATCTGCAAAGCGTGACGTTCTCGACGAGGCGGAAGACTTGCTCAGTGGTATGCTGCATGCGGGCCAGCGATCTCGAGTAACGGTACAAGCATTGGCTCCTATTATATCGAGCCGGCTGCTGGAGAGCGGCTATCGCCAGGCTTCGCAACACATGAACCGTGACATCACCACGCTGGGTGGCGAGCCGTTTTGCAAAGCAGCGATATGGCTGCTGACATTGCGAGAAAGTCGTGACACGGACACGGCATAAGAAAATTGGATGAGACCGTCGCATTGGATGCCGTTGAAGAGCACGCGAGACGGTGAGCAGGCCGAACGAAGTGGTTGGCCAGATCCAGGAGGCGATAAAATAAGACGGATTGATCAAAAACAAACGATATTACACCATCTATGGGAGCTTAAATGAGTCGTTTCAATTTCGGGGTGTTATCCGCTTCAGCATGCATCTGGATCGCATCCATCGTACCAAGTTATGCTGATGATGGATCAATCAAGGAATTTCTGCTCGACCAAGGCTGCGCGCTCGGCCCCTCCACGCTGTCGGCCGCGATAAACGCCAAGATTGACCCAGCCCTAATCGCGAAACTTACAGCGGAGGCAAACGCAGACAGCGGCACGATCAAGACTGGTGACTGGATGGTGCTCCCAAGAGATAAGTGCGAAATCCAACCACCAAGGGTCAAAAGTGCGATAGCGGTTGACGATCCAGAGGTATCACAAAACACCTCTGCGGTGGATGCCTACATAAAAGATGGCTCACCTGGCTGCTATCTTGACGGCCCTTCGCTCTTTGAAGCCGTAGAAATCTCAAGGGGATGGGCTCCAGACAAGGCAAATCAGGAGTACCTGCGCTTTTTGAGCGCTGGTCTGACCTCCGGCGATCTATCGTTCTTCTCATCGGATCCGCTCCGAACTCCGCCAGGCATAATGATAACCCGCGGCGATTGCGCGAACATTCCGCAGATACACGACATCAGGAGGAGCCACGAGCTTCTCGTCAAACACTTCGACGCCCTGATCCGGTCCGACGCTGCCGGGGAAGCGACCTGCGACAGCCTCGGTTTTCCAAGTTGGAATTTCACCAAGGTTTCAGAAGGAATCCTTGGCGAAAAAGCTCCGAATGCCTGGATGGGCTTTGAAATCAGCTTCATCGCAATGGGTGCAGGTTGGTTCGAGGGACAGTCAGCAACAGAAAAAGGTCGTCCCCGCCCGCCCCTCTGCCATTATGACGGCCGTTGATCAATTCGAACCAACCGTGCAATCCACATCACCCTATCGCACCAATGAACATCCCATCAGCCTTATTCCGCCCCGCTTCGCGATCATTATCTGTTGGAAGCTCAAACCTTGCATGTCTTTCTAAATCAGAGCGGACAGCCCGAGGATGATAGGCAGCGACACCAGCGAAGCGATGCTGACTGCTAGTGTCAGCGTCTTAAGTGTTCCACGGACGGTCAGCCCCATCAGTGTAGACATGAGCCAAAAGCTGTTGCTGGTGACATGCACGAGGAACAGCGCACCTGATCCCGCCGCAAGCGCAATGTAGACTGGAGAGATCGCAAGCGTCTGCGCGATGGGTGCCAGAAGGGCAGCGGCCGTAATGGCTGACGCTGAAACCGAGCCAATCGCAACGTGGAGGATCGCTGCAACAGCCCATACCAGCAACAGCGGGGCAGTGGCATCGTGAGAGAAATAGCCGGACAGTATGTTGCCCAGGTCCGTCAGTGTTACAACCGCCGACAGCGATCCCGCAACACCCGTCAACAGCAGGATCTGGCCGCTTTCGTGGAACGCCTTGTTGAAGGCCTCTTGCCGATCCTTACGGGGCAGGCAAAAGCGCGCGACCAGGATGGCGATGATCATACCCACAAACAGCGCGAAGGTCGAATTGCCCATCGCCGAAAGGACCGGGCTGTCGAGACTGGTTGCACGGTCAATGGCACCGATGGAGATCATCAACACCGGGATCAGCACCGGCAGCAACGAGAGGCGAAGCGGGACATTATGAGGGGCGGGTGCGTCCACCGAAAGCACAGTGCTGTCTGGCGTATCGTCCTGCTGCTCGTCCAGTTCGGGCTTCCATAGACCGCGTGACAGGATCAGTCGGTAGATGATCATGGTCACGAAACCGGTGGGCAGCGCTACGGCCAGTCCGGTCAGCAGCATCGTGCCCAAATCGACTTTCAGCACCGCCGACAGCGCCAAAGCGGCCACCCCTGGAACCACCAGCGTCAGCGCCATGTAAATGCCGACGGCAACCGAGGAGGCCATCATCGGCACACCGTTCCTACCCATGGTGCGCGAGACGGACTTTGCAAGCGGCACGGCCATCAGCAAGAGTACGTCGGTATAGATCGACGGGAAGATTCCGGTCAGCACGGTCATGAAGGCGTAGGGCATCTTGCGGTCGGAAAAACGCGCGGTCAGGGCCTGAACGACCTTCTGGAACGCACCCATTTGATGCATGAAGGCACCGATCATCACGCCAAAACCGATGAGAAGCCCAATTTCCCCCATCAACTCGCCGAAGCCGCCGGTGATCGCCTTGATCGTCTCTTGAAAGCCCAGACCCGAAGTCAAACCCAGATACATCGGCCCGACGATCAGGGCGATCAACGGATGCACGTTGAGCCATATGACCATGGCAACGATCAGCAAGATTGCGAAAAGCGCGTTCGCGATTATGAATGTTTCAAACATGATCCCCTCCCAAGGGCATTACCCGGACGCCATCGGCGGTCCTTTTCTTTCAACTTGCGCAGGGTCCCAACCCGCGCTTGCCCTGCCCTCCTCAGATAGGCGCAGGGTGCAGATCGCCCACAAGGCCCGCTTTCACGACTTGTCCCGGCACGTCATGTCCAACCAGCGTGGGAAGCCCGTGCGACAGTGACAGGAGCGTCCGTAAATCGAGACCCGTCGGCACACCCATCTCTTCGAACATGGCAGCGGTATCCTCCGTCGCAATGTTGCCCGAGGCACCGGGCGCGAATGGACAACCACCAAGGCCGCCAAGCGCCGCATCGAAGCGCCGCGCGCCTGCTTGGAAGGCCGCGACCACGTTCGCAAGGCCAAGACCCCGTGTGTTGTGGAAATGCAGGGTCAGTGCCTCGGGCCCGACGAGACTAAGCGCCGCGCCTACGAGCCGGGTGACTTGACGTGGGTTCGCCATACCCGTCGTGTCGGCAAGCGTGATACCGGTGCAGCCGAGCTCACGGTAGCGGCCCACAAGTTCGAGAACCTCCACCTCAGACTGAGCCCCCTCGAACGGGCAACCAAAAGCGGTAGCGATGGTGCCGTTCAGCAGCCGCTTCGCATCCAGCGTCAGCCTCGCAATCTGCGAGAAGCCTAAAAAACTCTCCTCGGTCGTCATTCGCATGTTGGCAAGATTGTGGGTGCGGCTAACCGAGGCGACCATGTTCAACTCATCCGCCTCCGCCTCAATAGCCCGTTCCGCGCCCTTGCGGTTCGGAACCAGTGCTACATATGTCACCGATGGGACACGTGTGATGCGGGCAAAGACCTCGGCAGCATCGGCGAGTGCAGGAACCGCCTTTGGTGATACGAAGCTCGACACCTCGATACGCGAGAAACCCGTCTGCGAGAGCGAGTCGATCAGACGCACCTTATCGTCTGTCGGCAGAATAACGGATTCGATCTGAAGTCCGTCGCGGGGGCAGACCTCCTGAAGATACACATCGGTCATTCACGTCCTCCCAAAGTTGCGACGATCCGCGCGTCGTCATAACCGAGCGCCTCCAGCAACTCGCGCCCGTGCTGGCCGAGTTTCGGACCTGTCCAGCGCATTTCGCCGGGAGTTTTCGATAGCTTGGGCACAATGCCAGGAAAAGTAACGGGAGTACCGTCCGGCAGATCGACCGAAAGCAGCATGTCACGCGCCTGATAGTGCGGATCTGCCACGATGTCGGCTGCGGAATAGATGCGTCCTGCAGGTACCTCCGCCCCTTCCAGAACGGTAAGCACGTCATTGATTGACCGACCGGTGGTCCAATGGGTAATGGCGGCGTCGAGTTCAGCATTCCGTGCCACGCGCCCGTCATTCGAGGCAAGATTTGGATCCTCTGCCAGATCGGGTCGACCGATCGACTGCATCAGACGTTTGTATATCGGATCGCTATTGCCTGCGATAACAACAAAAGCACCATCGGCCGTCGGATAGGTGTTCGAAGGACTGATGCCAGGCAGCGCCCCGCCCGTTCTTTCTCTGACAAGACCAAACATGGAGTATTCAGGGATAAGGCTTTCCATCACGTTGAATACGCTTTCGACCAACGACACGTCGACGACTTGCCCGCTACCCTTTCCCGAGCGAATGTGAAGCAGCGCCATCAGCGCTCCCATCACTCCATGAAGCGAGGCAAGCGTATCGCCTAAACTCACACCCACACGGGCAGGCGGTGTCGAAGGGTCGCCTGTGGTATAGCGAATACCACCCATTGCCTCGCCGATCGCACCAAAACCTGGACGGTCGCAATACGGACCGGTCTGACCGTAGCCAGATATGCGCACCATCACCAGATTCGGATTAAGGCTGTGAAGCACGTCCCATCCAAGACCCAGCTTTTCCAAGCCGCCGGGGCGAAGGTTCTCAATTACCACATCGGCAGAAGCGGCAAGATCGCGGGCCGCCTGCGCCCCTTCGGGTGATTTCAGGTCAAGCGCAACCGACTTCTTGTTGCGCGCCTGTAAATACCACCAGAGTGATGTGCCCTTGTGCAGCTTTCGCCATTTACGGAGCGGATCTCCTGCGCCAGGCGCTTCGATCTTGATGACCTCCGCACCGAATTCGGCAAACAGGCGGCCTGCAAATGGCGCAGCGATGAGTGTCCCGATTTCGAGAACTCGGATACCTTCAAGTGGTCCGGGCAATGTTTTCTCCTCCCCTGAGAATGAGCAATCTAAGAGGAGGTAATGCTGATTTCCATGCGTAAGGCACGGGGGTGCGTTCGCGGATCGAGAATGCTACCGGGGAATCAAGAAATTTTTTAGCGCTTCTGCAGCGCGGGACAACGCACAGTCAGGATGGTGTACCAAGACGATTTCTCGGAAGGCCCAAGCGTCTTTGAGCTGTTCGCTATGCAGGCCCATAGGAGGGCCAAGTATGTTGAAGACAGGTTCAGGGATGAGAGCGATCCCGAGGTTTGCTTGGACTGTGCGGCAGACAGCATCAAACCCTGGAACGTGAATCCGTCTTCGCAACGGTAAGCCAGCCTCTCGAGCCGCAATACGAGAACGAATGAATATGGAACTGTCGGCGTGAAGCCCGATCTGGTCGTAGGGTAGTGTGTCGACGAAGGATATTCCCGCCCCTGAAGCGAGCGGATGGTCTTTGCGCATGGCCATTACAAGCCGGTCGCATCTATAGGCTAAAGACTTTAGTTCTCTAAGATCGGCGTCCCCGGAACAGATGCCAAGTTCAGCCCACCCCTCTACAACCCCTTGAATGACTTTGTCAGTAGGGCGTTCCTCCAACTCTATCCGAAGTTCGGGGTGGTTGAGAAAGAATTGCTCCAGCTCTTCGGGCAGATAAGCAACTATCGCCGAAAGGTTCGCAAGCACTCTGACATGGCCTCGGATCCCTACGCGGAACTCCGCCATCTCGGCTGTCAATGCACCGGCTGCAGATAAGATGCGACGCGCATGCCGCAGCAGGCTTTCACCCGCGATCGTCGGCCGCATCCCACGCGGGTTCCGTTCAAACAATATGACGTGCAGATCAGCTTCCAAGTCAGCCAGACGTTTGCTGGCCGCCGAGGGTGCTATTGCCTCGCGCTCAGCCGCACGGTTGAGTGCGGCCTCTTCAGCGATGGCAACAAATAGCCGAAGTGTCGTCAGGCTTATGCGGTCTGTCGAGAGTGCCATCAACACAATAACGCCTTTCCATTGATCAGCAGAAGCGGGTACCTCGATCTCTCTAGACCGTTATTAGGCTTGCCATAAGAGATGTGCTCAAGCCGCTGCACCTTATTTGACCCCGCAGTGCAAGCAAATATAATGACTTTCTGTCGACTAAAATCCAGTTCACATGAACGGGCTTCAACGTTGTAAGCGCGGAAACGCGTCGCCCCTGCGATGCGCCTTTGAGCGATGCAACGGGCGTGTTAGGATGAACTCCTTACGCTTAGAGCGCGGAATGTTGAGTTGCGCATTACTCCATCCTATTTCGTCAAACCCAACCTAGAGGAATGAGACGGGACCAGACGTCATCGCTATGCATCGCGCATGCTCTGCATTTTGCGGTGCAACGGTCGCTCGAGAATTTTTCCTAATTCCGGTAGCCCATCAATCGAGTGGCAGAAGCAGAAGAGGGCGGCGAGATCGGCGTCTTTCTCATCACCGGCCGGAGGAACGAAAAGCCAGCGCTTGGCTCTCACAAGCAGGTGTTGCCATGTACACTTACGGCCAGATTGTCTGCAACCTTAACTTTCCCAAGGCGGGTTACGCCGTTGCTGGGCAAGGAAGTCACCGAAAACTTTAATGCGTTTTGGCACCGGATGGCGCTTTGGCCGCACGAAGCTGATGTAGCTTACTTTTTTCTCCCAGTTTTTGAGTATCTGGATCAGCCGACCCGCCCGCAGGTCACCGGCAACGTCCCGCTTTTCACGAAGAGAAATGCCCAGCCCGGCGACACACCACACTCGCAATGTGTCACCGCTATCAGTCATCAAATCACTTGGAACGGAAATCTCGCTGGTAGTCGCGCCTAAACGCAAATGCCAGCTCGTTTTTCGGCAAACCAGAATAGGAGAAGATCAGGCAGGTGTGGTTTAACAAGTCCGTCGGTTCATGTGGCCACGCATTTTGTTTATAATACTCCGGCGCGGCTACCAAAACGCGCCTGTTGTCCGCGAGCCTTCTCACAATCAGTTGTGAATCATTCAGGTGAGCGGCACGGATAGCAACATCGACCTCTCCCGCATAGATATCAACGACCCTATCGGTCAGCTGAAGTTCAAACCCAACTTTAGGGTGACGCTTGCGAAATGCAGCAGTGGCAGCAGCGACATAACGGCTACCGAATGGCAAGGGCGCTGTGATGCGTATGGAACCGCTGAGATCGTCTGAGCCGGTGCGGGCGATCTCCGTCGCTTCATCGAGCACGGCAAGTGCTGACCAGACGCGCTCGACGATTACACGCCCCTCATTGGTTATCCGGAGATGGCGTGTACTGCGTTCGAAAAGACCAATATTCAGCTGCTTTGTCAGCAAGCAATCCCTCACTTTGACGGTGACTTGTGGGGCATGGCAGGCCCGCTCCACGACAGTGTCGAAGAGCAAGCGTCGCAGCGTTTGGTTCGCGCCCTGATCCAGACGGTTGTGCTCGGCAAGACGCCCGACTTTCAACCGTCATCCTTGTAGGTTGCTCTCTGGAGCAGGGTTTCCTCTCCGCTGCCCAGACCGAAGTGGTGGCGCGGCCTTCTTCCGTCGAGCTCGACCCTTATACGCGCGGCAGACAGTTCCTGGACGCGTTTGGTGAGGAGGTTGGTCTTCTGTATCTTGCTGGGGAGGAATTTTTGATTTTTGGTTGCGGGGGCAGGATTTGAACCTGCGGCCTTCAGGTTATGAGCCTGACGAGCTACCGGGCTGCTCCACCCCGCGTTACCAGGTATTTGCATTGCAAATACCGACAGAGCAAACTCGCAGAGTTTGCGCCTCTACCGGCGCAAATCCCCTTGGATTTGTCGCCTCTACTCGACTTTTGCTTGGGGCAAAATGTCGTCTTTTCCCGGTATTTTACCTTGGCAAAATACCGACTGCGTAAACCGTGTTTCCGTTTATGCATCACCCCGGAACGACGAAAGGCCGCTTATCG
>NZ_NXEJ01000006.1 GCF_002915175.1 Agrobacterium rosae
AGGTGTCATCCAGCCGAGCCCAGAGTGTGGTCGATGTTCGTTGTAATCTCCTCGCCAGGCTGAAAGCGAAGATCGAGCATGGGTCAGTGGCGAGAAGAGGGTCTCATTCAGGAACTCGTCTCGTAGCCGTCCATTGAAGCTTTCGATAAGCAACTTCCTGAGGCAGAGCGAGCGTGGTCTCGACATCGACCCGGGTCCCACCCTCGCCCAGCTCGACAGTCAGCGTAGACGTCGCGCCTGATGAAATGGTCGACGGCTGTTCAAACGCTCGTTCAAAGATCTCTGCCGCGTTCAAAATTGCGGCATCGACCTCCTGGCGCTTTCTAGTTATCCGGTGACCATGCAATGAAATAAACTGTGCTGACGCGCCGGAGACGGCTTTCTCCAGCCAATCTGCGGCCTCGCAAAGTGACGTAACAATAGCGTCGCGGTCTGGAAATGCCGCTATAGCCGTGGCGATGGAAGTATCAGCAGCTCGCAAGGCCTCCGCAGCCTAAGCGCCAAGGCTTGGTGTATCGGCGACGAGAGCCAGGCATTCTCTTGTGCAATCATCGACGATCGTAAGCACCCGGAACCTGCGGCCATCGGTGAGCTGATCTGACACGAAGTCCAGCGACCAGCGATCATTGGCAGCCGTCGGGATCAACATCGGCGCTCGGGTGCCTATCGCCCGCTTACGCCCGCCACGCTTGCGTACCGTCAGCTTCTCTTCCCGATAGAGCCGGAAGAGTTTCTTGTGGTTCACAAGATGGTCGGCTGCCACTCCGGTAGATGTCGCAGACCGCGAAGATGATGATCCGCGCGAACTCGTCCATGAAGACGCTCACGTGGGCCTCGGCGTCGTAGTCGCCCTTCTCGTGAACGGACGCGAAGGTCCGTCCGTCGAGGAATTGTGTGATCAGCGGACCGATAATACCGAACAGCCTCTCGATAAAAGGACGACGCGCTGGATCGCCCGCGGGCTAGCGCACAATCGTTACTCCGATCGACTGAGCGCCCGTGATAAAGTGGTCGGAGACCTGCGCGGCACCGTTGTCCATCGACGCGAGATCGGGTTTGACGCAGGCCGACCAGTCGGTCTCCGCGCCGACCATCCGCGACAGATCGGTCTTGTCGACCATGGCCATGCGCAGCACGCCGGCGATCGCCTCCGCCGAAGGGGTCGGCGTGATCTTGATGCCGAGCACGTACCTAGCCAGTCACACGGCTCCAGGATAACAGGAACTATGTGAAGTTCACCGACCTCCGCCCGCCGTAATGCTTCTTGAAACTCTTTTTCGTAACAATAGTTGGATGCCAGATAGTCCGGGCTGACGAGAGCGATAAAAAGATCGCTTGTCTCAAGCGCGGTCATCACGGAATCATTCAGTTTCGCGCCGGGAACGATCCGGTGGTCAGTCCAGGTTTCGATGTCGCCATCGTGCTGTAATAGAGACATATGCTTGTGGAGCCTATCGAGATACCGCTCGTCGGCATGCGAGTACGAAATGAATGCGGTTAGGGCCAAGGCAGATTTCCTCCCATACGGAATCGGACCCCAATTTAGAATTGAATAATATTCTAAGTAAACTGGTTTTTCGTCGGCGTGCGAAAGGGAATACAGTGTATGGAAGCCAACAGTATCGCTGTCTCAAACCATTCCGTCATCTTCCAACCTATGGCGTTGACGGCGACCTGCCGTTGAGACCTCAGATAGACTATCCAAAACCACGGACTATTTCAGAAATCTAAAATCGCGACCGCCTGAATCGGTGTCAGTCCGATTTCTTTTGGGCGGTGTTGGCGCCAACGACGACGGGCAATTGACGTACCAGACATTCTCAATCGGCTGGTAAAGCCCCGGAAGGGGAAAGTACCCGCTGATCGACATGAAATCTCTGATGTTCATCGTCGCGATGGGCATCTGGTGCGCGATGGAAAGTGCTGCGAAATGCAGATCGTGTCCCAGCTTGTCTTTCTTTTGCTCCGGAGGCTGTTTGTAGAAATGCCTGAGCGGTCCGATTGTCGTCATCTCCGCATATAATGACGCGGCCGTTGGCGTGAAGTCTGCGAACCGAAAATCGACCGATAGAATGTCCTCTATCCAGGCATGAAGTCTCGCCGCTTTCTGTGGATCGTGTCTCTGCGCGAGATGGGCACCTCGTCTCAACTCTGTTATAGCGGGGTACGAGAGTGCCAGTGATTTCGCCCCGACGGTTTGCATCCAGGTCCGCAGGCCCGGTGGTGGACGCTGCAGGCCGGCGTTGCTAAGTATATTAGTACCCATTAAATAAACTAGGTCAGCCATGGTGGACCTCGGGGAAACGAATCACGAGAGCCTAGCCGGTTGTGACCGGTATTCGTTAAAATCCATGGCTTCAAAAGTTACGAGTCAAAAATCGGAGGTCGAGGTGGATGGCGGGTAATTGGACGATCGAAGAAGCGAGCGCGGACCTGGTTTCACTGTTGGAGGCGGCGCGAGCGGCGACGCAGTATACATCATGGACGGTGACGATAGCTTTAGCGTGTCGATCGTGCGCAGTGGCCGTTCTCTCGAGAACCTGCTCGACAACGAGGGCCCATTTAAACCCGAAGACATCGAGGACATCTGACACGCCGGAACGGCCATCGACAATTCTTATAGGTAGGACAGCATTATGTCCGGGCTGGGAAGTCGAGGGGTTCTGGGACTGTAGCATTCAAGTGCAGAGCAGGCATTCTGGAAACTCTGTTCGTCTTGATATTCGTCCCTCATCGTTTTCAGGTCCGCTTCGGTCATGGGGTGGTGCATCCGGTTCCACACATCCGATCCCAATCGCCAAACAAGCCGCTTCTGATCGGGAGAGAGGCTCGCGGACGCGTGTTTCCAAAAACGGCAAAGTCGAAGCCTCTCGGCACCGACGCTGAGCGTCGTGAAAAACTCGGCTTTAGATGACAGGTCCGCAGTCGCGTATCGACCGAAGCATTCCTCGTCCCATTTGCTTAGCGGAGACGCGAGACGCTTGTCTAGTTTTTGGCCAAAGACGTCGTTTCGCAACGCCGCACGATAGTCCAAAGCGAGATTGTCGCCCCACGGAGTGGTGGATGGATGCGAGCGGAGGCTGTTCGCGAGATCGGGCCAAGTTCGTTCCCAAGCGTCGAGCTCACCTAAAACGGTATCGGAGTCGCATGGAAATCGGATGCCCCATTGCTCGAATTCGATACGAACCCGCCGCCCAAGCCTGGCATCGATCCTATGCAATGCCTGGTTCCACAGAGCGTACGAAGCACTCGGATCGAGATCGCTCTCCATCATGGTGTTTCGCAGCTCGGTTTTCAGCGCAGAATAATCCGCGCTCCGGAAGGCGATTTCTTTCATCAAGTCATCACTGATGACATCCATGCTCGGCAAGACTATCAGGTTCCGCCAAGCCAAACTTTCAGGTGGCCTTATATTCAACGCTGTGCGCGAAACAGTGAACGAGGTCGGCACTCTAGGCGCACCTCCAAACCAACCTCGTACAGCCGTCAATCATTTAAGATCGCATTTGAATGGACGCGCCGTCAACTCTCCGGGGATGACGTACTCTTTCCATTCGCCGTCAACGAAACTGAAAATACGGTTGCCATAGTCGAAAACATGCAGCCTGTTCTCTCTGGCAAAAATCGAGGATGGCTGAACTCGATTACTGGCAAGCTTGAGCTTCACCTTCGGAGTGAAGGTCTTTGCCAAGTGTCCGTCGAAGCGGAACAACTCGGAATCGGCCGTGAGGACAAGCTCACTGTTGAAATGCGCTGCGTCAGAATAGTTTTTCTCACGGTCTGGCAGTGACGAAACTTCTACAAAGCCGCTCTCAGGCGTGCCGAGCATCACCAAACCGTCGGAGCCGACAATGTAGTCGTTACCATTGCCGTCGGAGGTAAGGCCCGACAACCAGGCATAGGCTGGCAGAGATTGCGCAATACGTTGCGGCAGTTCATGGCGTTTCCATTTGCCAGGCACACCTGTAAACAGGAAGTTCAAGACGGGGTAGGAAGACTGCTCGGCCTGTAGCTTCTTTTGTAGTTCAAAACGTTCGTCCCCAGACATGTCTTCGCGGTAGAGAGGATGGCCCGGATAGAGATTGAACGACCGAGGGCTGGGCCTTTGGGTTGCGATCAGGTAAACAACACCCGCGTCGTTCGCGCCGAGAATGGACCATTCGCTCTCCGAGTAGGGATGTCGCACTTCCAGTTCAGGCACCACATCATTCCAGACATCGTCTCTTCCGACTTTAAGGAACCCGTCGCTTCCAGCTACTAGCCATTGCTCTCCGTAAGGCAATATCGAATTGAAATCTATTTCCGGCGCGTCTTCTGATGCGGCAAGGGTTCCGGGAATTACTGTGTGTTTAGAGCCTTCTGGTCCGACCAAATAGATGTCACCCTGAAGACTGATCGTGACGTAAGACGGCGGGGCGTCGGCTTCAGTCGACCGTAACGCTCTGATATCGCGCAATTCCCTGCGGACATCCGATCTTGAGAAGGTTTGCTCCACAGTGTCTCGAGTGAGAATGATCGTGTACGGGTCATCCCACCGCGGTCCGCCGACTAAAACCGCGAAGTGACGGTCGATGTCCGACATTGCGGCATGATAAAGTTTCGGCTCCCATTTCCCGTACAGTTCTTCGAAATCTTCGTCGTCGTTCATGTGTCGTTCGACCAGAGTTTAAAAATCAGGATCGTTGCATTCGCTACAGAGCCGGGAATACCGGGAGTGCCTACCGTCGAAAACGAAGGTATCTCTCCGCGGTCATTTTCTAATGCCCTTAAATTCCCGTTCCAGCAATTCAGGGGGGATTTGTATCTCAGTCCATTCGCGTCCGTCGAATGTTTGAACACCGTGTTTTGAGTCGAAATAGAAGAGAATGTTGTCCACCGCCTGTACCTTCACGGGGTTTGGCACATTGTTGTTGATGGCTGGGTCGAGATTGGGTTTGAGTGGTGACAGCATATGTCCATCAAACCAGTGCAAAGCGTAATCCGATGCGATGACCATTTTGTCCCTGAACTTTGTGATCGATCTCAAACTCTCGCTGTTGCCTTTGAACGATACATCTTCAAAGCCATATTCCGCATTGCCCATAAGGATGACCCCGTTGTCGCCAACGGCCCAGACCCTGTCCTTGTTTTCAATGAAAATATCCGACAGCGTCGCTGGCTCGGGGTAGTATTTCCCACCGCGTGGCGCAGCAACGATACGCCATTCGTCGCCGTTCCAATGATAAAGTCGGCCCTCGTAGACACGGGATGGACCCTCCGCTGCTTCGCGGATGGCTATTGCCTCTTCATTTCGCCCCTCTTCGAAAAGCTTCCTCCTCCGGTTTTCTTCCTCCTCGGTCAAAGGTCTGTTCGTACTTGTTGGAGAGTAAGTGACACTCATGTAGATGTCGTCTTCCGAGAGGCCAGTCAGGCGCCCGAATATCAGGTAGTCGTATGTCGCTGGAGTTTCAGGAAGCTTCTCCCGTTGAAACCATTCGATGTTCTCATCAGCCAGCCTGTAAAGCTGCGAGTGGTATCCCATGACGAACAACGCGCTATCAATCTGCGCAATCGCGTTTACGTATCCGAGGTCGGTCGCGTCCTCTGAGTAAACACCCGCTCCTTTGATCTTCGTATAGGTCGAATCTCTTCCCATATGTAGCGTGTAAAGATCGCCTTCATCGCTCAATGCATGAATGACGGGCCTGCCGTCTTCACCCAATCCGCCAGTCAAACCATCGATCTTGCGTGGTACATCCGAGCGGCTCCAAGGTTGCTCCAACTTTCCCTCATACGTCAGGATGTACGAATACATATCCTCGTTGTCCTTCCCGCTGAACACGATACAGAACGTATCGGAATTCAGCGCCAGGGCTTTGTCCATTCTAAGTGGATCATAGGATTTCATGGTTTCCTCGCTTCAATATTTTCCAGCCTTGAGAACGTCTATGACATCCCGTCCGCCCGGCAGTTTAGGAGGCATCATTGTGGTACGACCCGGCTGCAAGTCGTTCGCGCCGACCTGAATATCAGCAGCATCTTTTGCCATTTTACGACATTTTTCCGGGAGGTCTCTAACTCTGTCCAGCGCCTTGTGCGCCTCATCTCTGATTTTTCCGAGTGGAGCAGTGCCGGTGGGATTATAGTTTAAGCCTAATCTCGCCAACGCCGGATTTAGGGATTTATGAACCGCATCCTCGTCGGTGCGATGCATCGCCTTCGTCAGGCAAATAGCTTGGCCTTTATTATATGTAGGCGATCGTGGAATTCGGTTTTCGGTCGAATCTTTGTCCGCCGCGTATTCTGGCGCATTCCCGACACGGTATACCATGTCTGGTATAATATGGTGAGCCTCGCCAGGGCATATCATGTTCACAAATTTGTATTCGCCGACGACGCAGGGCCAATCGTCTTTCTCGTCGGTATAGACACGCACACCGTTTTCCAGTGCCTTCGCTAGCTTTCTATTTCTCTCGATTTTGATCGACGCCTCGAGATATTCCTTCTCTTTGTCCAGATACTCTTCATCTACTGCGGAAAAAGGAAATTCATAATAATCCCGATAATACGAAGCGATTCTTTCCTTAGTTTGGTCGTAGAGTGCAGTCTCAGTCGGCCCCATTGGCACTATGCCTTCAAGGATTTCTTTGGCCCGCTTGTTTGCTATGATGGCGTTATCGAGATCGGGTGTGCCGCCGCTCGTGATGATCGAAAGGGGGCCTGCGACTTTCCCAAGGACTTTTCCGAACATTCCAAGGCGGCGCATAATAACTGAGCCGCTTTTTGTCGGCGTCGGTACCCCAGTTGGAATGGATGGAGGCTTCGGCGACGCTTTCCGCAAAGCTTCACGCAAAATTTCTTGAGCTTCCGGACTGCTGGAGTCGAGCGCGAGTTGCACTGGCTTTGCAACGAGTGACCCCGGAACCGGATCATCGTCCTTCGGAGGATCGTAGGTCTGGGTGCTGCGGACGAAAACCGCTTCGCCTTCGGTGTTCCTGTTGTTCATGTAAAAACGGTCGAGGTGACGAATGACGTGCGAACCTTCGGCTCGGACCTGATCGGCGTGACCGATAGGCTCACAGACGTTCTCTACTGTGCCGGACTTTCGGCCCTTTCTGATACCCGGCGCGTCGCCATGCACGTGCGTCGTGCAGGAGCGCATCACCATGGCTTTCTTGCGCGTGAAGCGGACCGACGGTGTGTAGTTCTTGTCATGACCGCAGAAATCTACGACCGGGTACGGAATGGGCACCACTGAGGAACCGACGGGGGTCAAGCATACATCCGGTGCCAGAGATACAATCCGGGCCTCGTCGATGTCGCGCAAGCCCTCACGTGGTGTATTCGTTGTCCAAGGCTCGGGATATTGTGGCTCGCCAGCATAGTCACGAGGGATGCTCATGCCATCTCTCCCTCATTGACCGTGGCAGTCTCGACTTCCGGCGGCTTTAACCGGACACGCGTCAAAGTGAGGGTCGTCTCACCTGCGTCTGGTAAAGGAAACCTCGCTCGCCAGGTCAGCAGGACCCGCCCATCGTCGCGCCAGTCGAACTGGAC
Organism: Agrobacterium rosae; assembly: GCF_002915175.1. GTDB lineage: Bacteria > Pseudomonadota > Alphaproteobacteria > Rhizobiales > Rhizobiaceae > Agrobacterium > Agrobacterium rosae. The sequence goes on from NZ_NXEJ01000006.1 coordinate 7,537, forward strand.
ACCATCGAGTTCGAGTACGTGCCAGTCGTCTCGATCCTCGCGAACGCAGTGAACCCCGAGCGTGAGACCGGGCAGCTTGCCTCGGGCGACCGAGTGGTGCGGATGCAGGTTTGAGAGCTCATATGCTTCATCACCCCGAAGATACGGAGCTGCTATCAAGTCGGGATGTGCGGATTGCCAGAAGCGACGATCGAAATCGCGCGGCAAGAGAGGGTGACGTTTTTCCACCCAGTCGTCGTCGTAGGTTCCCGCATGTTGCTGCCGCGAACGCCACCACGGCGACATGAGACCCAGCCCTTGAGGCTCTGGCGTTTGCCGCCAGTCCAGCGGCTCATCGGGTACGGTGATCTGAGGCGCGGGTACAGGGCGGGTGTCGGATGGCATATCGACGTTGACGATGCCGCACCCGAGCGGGTTCCTGCGTTCAACGTCAAAAGGCGTCTCCGTTTCGGTATCACCAGTGCCGGGGATCGCTCCGCCATAGGCGTTGCGCCAGCAGACACTTACGCTCCTTGCTGGTTCGGGTTTCGTCAGCGTCCAGTCTGCGATAACGCGTTTTGGCTCCTTTGCGGAAAACCCGGCCCACTTCTCCTTGATCACAGGTTCCCAGAAGCGTGGCCCAGAAACATCGATCTCCTTGAACACCAGTCCCAGCTTCAACGATGCTCGCCAGGACTGCTCAGGCTCTCCCGAGGGAGACCAGGCATTCCCGAGAAACGTGACGTCAGTTCCAGGTTTGTCGGGGCTGAGATCGCTCTGGCGAAGAAGGACGGTTTGATGTGGATCGCCCTCGTAGGCGTCCTCCCACTGGAAGCTTTCCTGCTCCTCGGCGATCTCGAGAATACCGTCCTGAACATGCATGAATGTCGCGCGGACGGAGACGACACAATCCAGTTCGCCCTCGGTGTCGAACTGACGAAAGGCCATGGCGGGAAACGGAAGTCGATTATCAAGCTCCACGGGCCAGCCCCCCTTATCAATTCAAATCGATCGGCTTGCCGCGAAGCTGGAAATGATCCGTCGCCACGAAATTGAACGTCTTGCCGAGGATGATGACTTCGCCGTTGGACTTCATGATGAACTTGGAANGCCACGAAATTGAACGTCTTGCCGAGGATGATGACTTCGCCGTTGGACTTCATGATGAACTTGGAATCGCCGCACTCGATGACGAACTCCTCACCGACCGCGATCTTCTTGAACTTGCCGACGCTTTCCAGCGAAGTCTGACCGACATTCGTGATCTTGCTGACTCCGATCTGTTCAGCATGCGCGACACCCACGCTGTCCGACTTGAAGGTGCTGACAATGGTGTTCATGATGCCGGGGAGCGGGAAGAGACCGGAAGCATCGGTGCCGACACCCGTACCTGAGCCCGCAAGCGCCGTACCCGCATCTGCGCGGGGGCTTGGACCAGAGACGACACCCTCGCGTGACGACATGCCGCCAGCGCCGAGGAAGCCGAGTGCCGAAGACGCCAGCGTGGTTGCGAAGGCTGCCACACCAGGCCCGCCGCCGCCCGCGATTTGGGCAGCCTGTGACAGCAGTCCGGCGGTGTGACCCGATAGTGCCTGAACACCCGCCATAGCCATCATCGCCATCGGTCCAGTGCCGCCAACAACGGTGTTCACCGATCCACCGATCTCATGCTTCTGGTTGCCGGACACTTCAACGGCACGGTTACCTCCAACGGAGGCCACCTCATGGCGGTCAATGCGCTTGGTGCGGTCGTTGAGAACGCGGGTGGTCTGATCCTTCTGGGCATGGAAGAACTGGTTTTCCTTGCCTGCTTCATCCTCGAAGGTGATTTCGTTGAAGCCGTCGCCCTTATGGGTATTGGATCGCAGGACCATGCGGGTCTTGTTTGCGGGAAGGTCGTAGGGCACCGAATTTTTTGGATTGTTCACGACACCCGTCACCAGCGGACGATCTGGATCGCCATCCACAAAGGCCACCATCACTTCCATGCCAATGCGTGGAATGACCTGCGCACCCCATGTTCCGCCACCCCATGCCTGACTGACCCGCACCCAGCACGTATCGGTTCCGTCCTTCTTCGCCTTGCGGTCCCATGGGAACCACAGCTTGATGCGGCCATATTGATCGGGGTGGATTTCCTCGCCCTCGGGACCCGCGACGATGGCGACCTGCGTGCCCTCGATTTTCGGGCGCTTGGTCGTCCGGTGCGGGGTCAGCGGTACGCGGGCGGGGATGGCTTCGAAAGTGTTGCGGTATTCGGGCTCGTTGCTGTTGGTCTCATAGGAGCGATCCACGATGGTGTGGCTCGCTTTGATGATCACATGCTCTTCGTATTCGTGCTCGGGATGAGCCACCTCATAGGGCGTAAAGCGACGACCGGCTTCGAGAATACGGGACGTCGATGCGCCGAAGACGCGATCATGGTCTGCCTCTGACGATTGGGAGCGCAGCTTCTGGGCACGCTCTGCTTCTTCCACCGTCTTGATGCGGGCGGGGTACTCGTACAGCTCGCGCTTTGTCGCATCCGGCATCTGCACAAGTGATGGCGTCATATTGCCTGGCACCATGCCGGGTGTTTCGAAATTCCAGTCTGCACCGGCGCGCTGGCCGGGCACATAGGAAAAGCGGCGAGCCCAGTCATTGATGTGGTTGCGATCCGACGAACCCTGTGCCAATCTCACTTTGCCTTCACCCTGAGCGGAAGGCGATGGTCCAAGCCATCCATTGGCGGTATCGGCCACATGCAGCTTGTGAGAGCCGTCCTCGTGGCTAAACCAGTAGAACAACCCATCTTCCTCTAAGCGTCTGAGAAGATACGATAAATCGTCTTCGTTATATTGGACGCTATAGCCCTGCGCAGGCGGCGGCGACATGACACCAGACGTATCAGGGGCTGGAATGCCGTGTTCGGAAAATAGCGTCTCAACGATGTCGACCGAGGTCTTGTCCATCCAGATTCGGCAGTCTGAACGACGCGACAACAACCACATCTGCGGGCGGATGGTCATGGCGTAGGAGCGTAGACCGCGAGTAATCGGCGGTCCCTCGTGCAGGTCGGTCACGAGACCGTTGAAGGGACGACGGACACCGCTGCCATCCTCACCGTCACCCTGTTGCACCTCCACCGAGACATCGATCAGACGGCCGATCAGCTCCTCCGGCTTCACCGATTCCTTCTTGGCGCGGACATTCAGCTGTATCTCGAAGAGTTGCGACACGCCTTCGTTGATGACCATCCGCTCCGGCAGTAACTGATCCTCGCCGAGCGGCGACTTGACCTTGAGAACACGGCTAGCCTGGATGAACTCGGACGACGATGGCTGGTCGGTCATGGGGAACCCCGGTGATCGGATTGGATAAAATATCAATCAGCTGTCAAAATCTGCACGGAATGCAATCAATCATTGTGGCAAAAGGATGGAATTGCGACCTTATTTGCAACCGAAGGCCTATAATATTCACTTGGCATCCCAAACTCGCCTTAATCTGCCGCCTAATCTGAGGGAAAGACGGGTGAGGTCACATTCATGGCGCTAGTGAATACGGACAGTGGTGTAACAAAGAAACGTAGGAAGGCTCACAGCCCCGGGACAAAACACGATGCCGAAGGTTATGGACTCTCGCGCGAGGAGGCCAACGAACGTCGCGGCGCGGGTTGGTGGGTGAACCTTAGACGGCGCGGTCACAAGATTGTGCGGCTCTTCAAGGACAGCATCTATGGGTCGAATGACGCTGCGTATAAAGCCGCACGCGCCTATCGCGATGCGATCATCGAAGCCATACCTCCCGCCACCAATCACGAGCAGGCCGTTCTCCTGCGCAAGAACAACCAGAGCGGTATTTCTGGCGTGCGCCGGATCGAGAGCCGCGAGGGCGACGCGTGGCAGGCGACACTGATGACCAATGACGGTCAGAAGCGCGAGAACTTTACCGTGTCGAAGTTCGGTGAACTTGCAGCCAAATCCATGGCCATCGCCCAACGCCGCAAATGGCTGGCCGATCTGCCCGTGACGCATCTTGCTTATGCCCATCACGCAGCCGAAGTGGCGCAGGAGCATTTTGCCGACGATCTCATACCCGTCAGCGACGTCATGCCGGAATCCCATCTCACGGCTGACGAGATCGAAGCCCGCATCCAGTCGATCAACGATGACTTCGATAAAGCCCGTCCGAAGCGGCTCCGGGTCCGGATTAAATATTATCACGGTAGCAGGCTCTCGGTATTCGTGTCCGATGCAGGAAAGCCTGCCAAGCGCAAGCTCGTGCAGATCAACACAAGAAGGATGGAAAAGCTGGAGGTTCTGACCGAGGCAAAAGCAAAGGTCGAAGCTGCCATTGCGGAGTTCTACGATCGCGACACCGCGAAGTGGTTCATGGGCGCGCACGGCAATGCCCTGCTAGCTGAAGACGCGTTTCATGTCCGGGAAGGCTTCAACGTACTCGTGATGGTCGAAGCAAAAAAATCTGCCGTATAACTGATAGAACTGGATATTCGATGACTGCCTCTCTCATTGAGCGAGGTGGGAAACGTCGGCCAGCCGGATCATCGCCCGATTCCGGAAGAAGTCGTCTTGCCTAAGGTGGGTGACACTGCAACTGGGCGCAGCGAAGTAAATAAAACTGCAGGCCGCGATAGGTATCCTCATCCAGGCTGCCACCACCAGGCTTAGGGTAAAGCCGTGAGTGACGATGATCTGAGTTCGACAGCCACGCTGTGAAATCGCGTCCAGGAACGGATAAACGCGGTTTGCGACATCACGCCGAGACTCCGCTCCCTCAATGTTTCCATGATGATCCAACCGGTCATCATCCGGTGCAGGTTCATAGCGGGCATCAAGCCATTCCTGCGGTCTGCCTTCCGCCACGCCGTAGCTGATCTCCCGTAGTGATTTCGTCGTCGTGACGGGTCTTTCGAAGAGGTTTGCGATGATATCGGCAGTTTGCGAGGCTCGTTTGAGGTCGGAGGAATAAATCTCAACCTCTTTGTCGCCGATGGCGCTTAACAGAGCCGCAGCGACGAACAATGCGTCCTGCTGGCCCTTTTCGGTCAACCCGGTATCGAACCAGCCTCCCACCTTTTTCTCGATATGGTGGACAGATTGAGCATGGGTGACAACGAATAAGTCTTTCATTGATAGCTCCGAGACGGAAAAAACAATCAGGTTGAAAATATTCCCACGTCATCCGCCCGCTTCTTCACGCGCTCAGACGGCATACGGATCGACTATCTTCAATTCGGGAAGCTCGGAATGGTAGGGCTGTGCTTGTTCGACGAGTACGAGCTTCCTCTCGATGGCCGTGGCCACGACCATCCTCTCCAAGTCCGAAAGATGCCGCATACCGTCGTCGTCGACCTGGAGGTCCAGCGCGGACAGTTTCGCCCAGATAGACGCAGCGGGTTCGCCGAACACCTCGACCGTGGAATGGGTTCTCGCCATCGACAGAACACGGCGGAAGAGGCGGTCGAGCTGGTCGCGACCTTCGGTGACGCCCGTCTCGCGGATCGCCCCGTCAACGACCCCCAAGGAGACGACACTTAGGTAAACTCCGCCCCTCGGAACGCCGTCCGCGAATTCCTTGACTTCAGGCACCCCGCACAGAAGGTCCATGAGCGTTTGCGTGGAAAGGAGATACATGTGTAGTCACATACGCGATGCGGGAAGCTGGACGCGCGCCTTTTCAGGCCGCCTCAGTCGCGGCTGGTCGTTGCCCGCCTTCACCTTGACCCGACGTCCGAGAGGAGCAAAGCCAACCTCGTCGAGCGCGGAGCCGAAGGACATGTTCCTGCCCGAAGACGTGATCAGTGCCGCTAGGTCCTTGAGGGAGATGACGACCGCCATGTCCTCGGTCTTCTTTCCGATGACCTGCATGTCGCCGCCGCGAACCCGACCCAAGACTTTGGTGAAGGTGTCGCGTGCCGCTTTTACGGTCAACGATCCACCGGCCGCGACGGTCAGTGCCTGCTCCAGTTCCTTGAGAACGTCCGTCTCGTCACCGTCGCCGATTTCCGAAAGCTGTCTTACGAGACGCCTGTTCATTGTGTTTACTCCGATTTCGGCCTCGGTGGCCACTTTCGTGTAATATGTGGCCACTCTGCGAGAACGGCAAGAGGGCGGCGAGAGTATTCAGCGTCCGAGTACGTCGTTAAGGACCACGTGGGGCTTCCCAGGACGATAGGGCCCGCAGGGCGAGTAGACATTCATGATCGCGGAAGCGGGAATGGGCCGCATCAACGCGAAGGCGTTGTGGAACATCAACTTGTCCGAAGCCTTGATTAGGTTTCTGTTGCAGTAGTGGAACTCGACGACCTCCGGGTCCGCGACCATCAGGTCGGCCAGCGCGATCTTGCATTTTGGGTCCTGACTGGCCCATGCGCGTCGCGCGTACAACAACCCCTTTTCACCGTAGATGTCAGCGACGGCAGCCGGAAGTCCCTTGAAATCCTGGTTTGCCTGGAAAAGGTCGTAGGCATAATCAACGCCGTCAATGAGGACGTCCGACTTCTCTGCGTCGAACTCGACGATGATTGGATTTCTTGTGTCGGACTGTGAATTGAATTTGCAGGCGTAATGAAGCGCTCCTTCCAATGTGCCGCATGCCAATACCGGGTCGAACCTGAAGCGCTCGCCCCGCGTGTCGTTCAAAGTGAGATCGTCCTTGTTCAGAAGTCCCGGGTCCGGACGCCATCGCAGGAATCTTCCTTTTGACGTATTCGAGGCAAGGCCCTCCATGCGTATATCCTGCATTACCCCGATCGCAGCCGCGCTATCGACCGTTAGTCCCCTGTAAAAACGCATCTCTATATCCTCTGATCCAGGCGATAAGCACGAGAGAGTTCCGACGTCGCCCCCAGATCGACGAACACTTCACTCATTCCTTCTGCCAAGGTTCTGGCTTTACGAACCAATTATTTTAACCCTGTGGCATCTGATCCATAACGACGAAAAATTGTCGCAAAATTCAGTAGTAAAAAGCATACTTATGCGACTGAATTTTGCAACAATCTGGTGGATCAGCTTTCGCCGCTATTTTGACGTCACGGGGTTGTCAAAGGCATCAGGCACCAACGGAGTGAGTGACCAATGGAGAACAGGAGTTTGGAATCGTTTGGCGATACCCAGACCCGGCTCATCCTCATTCGAGGGAACTCGGGAACCGGGAAATCTGCGCTTGCGCTGGCGATTAGAAATAGTCTTCCCCGTGGTGTCGCAATTGTCGGACAAGATTTGCTCCGACGGAATGTCCTGCACGTCCTCGACACGAAACCATCGCTGGCAGCCGACTATATAGAGATTTCCGCGCGATTCGCTCTTGATCGCGGGCTCCATGTGGTCGTCGAAGGTATCTTGCGCGAGGATATTTACGGCGAGATGCTGAGACGGATGATTTCCGGCCATCGAGGCGTTACACGCTGCTATCGCTACAAAATCTCGTTCCAAGAAACACTCAACAGGCACATGACAAAACCCAATGCCGCCGAATTTGGTGAGAATGAAATGCGGCAATGGTGGCGAGACGACGATGAACTGGTTGGTGTTGAGGAAACGATTATTGGTCCTGATCAGCTATTGGTAGATACAGTTGCAATGGTTATCGACGACTGTGGCTGGCGACCTTAGGAATCGCGTAGCACCCCCACAAGATGAACTGGGCGTAGCGCAAGTCCGCCAGCCAAACGTGCAAGTTAGGTTTCCACCCAGCCAAGCTGATTGTCCGTCGTCGAAGGTTGTTCGGCTTCATGCTCCGTCACCATTCGAATCGCGCGGGCACGGACTGCAGGAGAGAGTTGGTTCGTCGTTTTGCTTGTCATAGACGCTAATTCTCAAGAGCCGGGGTTTTCGGCAAATCCAGTGCAGTTCAGACCGTACGGAGACAAGGCCATTTGCATTTTGCATTTAAGCCAGCCGCGAAACCCCTCTTAGGACGGTTCGAGGGTGGACCTTGTAAGCTTCAGCTACATCGCGCACCGACGCGCCGCTGCTCAGGGATGCACGGATTTTCTCGCATTCACCAGGACTAAGTGACGGTTTGCGCCCAGGCAGTTTACCTCTGGCTTTTGCCGCCGCTAGACCTGCCATTGTCCGTTCACGGATCAAGGACTTCTCGAACTGTGCGATGGCCGCGAAAATGTGGAATATCAACTGGCCGCCCGCCGATGCCGTATCGATGCTCTCCGTCAGCGATATGAACCCAATCCCGCGGCGTTTGAGAGTTTCGACCGTTGAAATCAGGTGGATGATAGACCGTCCCAGACGGTCGAGTCGCCATACAACAAGGACATCGCCGCGCCGGAGAGCTTTCAACATGGACGATAGACCGTCACGTTGCAGTTGCCCTCCCGAGACACCGTTGTCCTCGAAAATTCGGTCACACCCCGCGACCGTAGCGCGTTTAGCTGCAAATCCAGATGCTGATCAACCGTCGAAACGCGCGCATAACCGATCCTTGCCATATCGCCGATGAAGCCTTCCATTCCACATGTCTGCGTCACGACTTGACAGAAAGGAACGGTTTTGTCACGACACACCAAAGGTTGTCGTCCTACGCGTAAGCGCCTTTCATTGTTTAATTCATGGCCTGATCTGGAACCCGGATGTCTGCTCCGCGAAACCGTTCGTTTCTGTCCACCTGGACCAACCGTTGAAACCGAATGTCTCGTTCGCCGATCTGTCGAGGCGGCTGACAGACACCTGGCTGGGAAGGTCATCGGGATCAATATCACCGCATGAGGTCTGCCGTTCAGTTGCTGACTTTCTTCGAATCAACATGGCGTTGGTCGTCGTCCACACGGAGAAAGCACCTATCGACTGGCATGTGGAATTTATACGGCGGTACGGAATTCCCACGGGCTTGATCGATGTCGGGGTCTTACAAAAGGCTGTCCGCCTATGCGATGTTCCCGTAAGCGCCTTGCTTAACCGGAGCGGATTTCAGGCGGCTTCCTGCAATTCGCGCACGGCCTGGTCGTTGGCACGGGCAAGGGCATTGGCCCTGGAATGACGAAAACGAGGGCGGAGTGCAAGGGTATGCTGCTCCGCCGCGTTCATGATGACTTCTACCAAGTCATCGTGCAGTGCTCTCCGAACCTTTCGAAAGCCCCCGTCAGCGTTCGCGCCTCGATGATCTCTGGATCTTACAATTTCGGTGTGGGTGCCTGGTGCAAATCTACGGCGAAGGCCCGCATCGAGGCCGGCCAGTGGCGGGCTGCATGCGAAGCCCAGACGGCATTCAACCGCGCCGGCGGGCAGATCGTGCGAGGCCTGGTCAATCGACGTGAGATGGGGGACGCGCAGCGCATCGGTGAAGCCGAGCTTTGCGTGAGCGTCCTATGAGCTTCCTCCTCACAACGACGCTCGGGCGGGTGATCTCCGCCTGCATTCTTCTCCTTATCGCTTTTGTTGGTTTCCGGATCTGGCTGGCCGCGCACGATGACGCTCTGCTGAGTGGTTATGTGCTGCTTTCAGAAAAGACAGCCGCTGAAGCGAAGGTCACCGAGCTTGAGCGACAGCGCAATGCCGCCGCCCAGGCTCTCGAAGAATATCGGAAGCGCGCCACGGTCGATGCGCTGACGCAACAGAAGCTCGAAGCTCAACTCGAACAGGCGATCAAAGATGACAATCAGAATATTGATGATGGCGATTACCGGTGGAGCGATGCTGATCGTCTCTGGCTGTGCCGGCAAAGAGGCGCGCCTGATTGCGGCCGCTAACACACGGGGCAAGGCTGCGGCCGACGTGAACCTGCCGGATCTGCCCGAAGAGTGCCGTCAGAAGATGGGGCGCGTGGTGCCGAAGTATGGAGCAGAGAAGCCTCCCAATACACAGCTTCGGTGGGAGATCTCTGCCGACGCCGTCGATAGTAGGACGGGTCGCTGCGCTGGTTTTTATGACGGCGTCAAGACGCGTTTGAGTCGGCAGGAGACCAGGTGATGCAACAGGGCTATCAGGGGCCGGGAATGTGGGTGCGTATTCAGCACCGCTTCGGCCCGCGCATGATGGAATGGTTCATGGCCCTGCATATGGGGTTGTTCGGGTGGGTTCTTCTTCTGCCCTCGCAGACATTCAATCAGCCGGCGTTCATGGGCTTTAATGAAATCATGCCATCAGAGGATGCGCTAGGCTGGGTCATGTTCATTGTCGGATGTCTGCGCATTCTCGGTCTCGTCATTAACGGCTCCAGAAAGAAGGTAACGCCGCAGATAATCGCTTCATTGCGTTAACCAAGAGCCTGTCACGCTCTGCATCGAGAGCTGCCACTTGATGTGGTTTGGCATTCTCGTAGTTAACGCGTGCCGCCGCTTCGCGCTTTTTCCGAGCCTTTATATTGGAGGTCAGATGCTTTCCCCATCACAGCACCTTGCCGTTATGGATCGTGCGAGCGCGCTTTGCAGCCTCTATTGCGTCGATATTACAAAGCCCAAACCGCTCTTTAAGCGCTGGGATAATTTTACTGCCGCACTGAATTCTGTTCTCATTTAGCCAAACCGCAGCTTCTCGGAGCTTGGTGGCCGTAGAACGTGCAGTGAACGCGGTTCCCGGATTTTCCCCGTATTTTGTTGGGGATTGCCGGTTTGTTCCTGTTTGTGATGCTGGGGAGAGGGGAGGGAATAGCGCTGAAAGTTCAACGTTTTCAATGGTGCTGCGAAAGAGGATTGAACTCTCGACCTCTCCCTTACCAAGGGAGTGCTCTACCACTGAGCTACCGCAGCATCTAATGTCGAAGCATCCGCTTCACATCAAGTTGGGGCCTATTGCCATAGGTTTATGACGAGCGCAAGCCGCAATGTGCGACTTCGTCATTCCACGGTGTAAAAACCAGCGGGGGCTGTTGAAAAGGCCGGAATTCGGCTAGAGATACGCCCATGAACGATGATGACGATCTTTTAGAGGATAAGCTGGCGGCTTCCTTCGGGCAAAACGGGCCGGGCGACAGGGCGAAAAGGGCTGAAGCGGAGCGTAAGGCGCGAGCGGCCAAGAAGCTGCGCGAAAACCTTGCCCGACGCAAACAGCAGGCGCGTGCGCGACGTGCCGGGGAAGCAGACGAAACAATTGGTTTGCCTGCCGCAAAAACGGACGAATCGTGCTGACAAGAAACATTCAGCGGAAATTGAAATGGAGCCGAGTTTCATCTACTGCATGATCTCATTGGATTATGCGGCGGAGCCGCTCTTTCGGACATTTTCAGACCGGATATCATCGACGCACAGTCCGTTTGGACAGTCTGTCGCAAGCACTCAGGAAAGGCGGGCGCAAAGCCCGTAGGGACGTATGGATCGCATCAGAATTACCGGCGGGAACGAACTCAACGGCATCATCCCGATTTCGGGCGCTAAAAACGCGGCCTTGCCGCTGATGATCGCTTCACTGCTGACGAGCGACACTCTGACGCTTGAAAACGTGCCGCACCTCGCAGACGTCGAGCAACTTATCCGTATCCTCGGTAATCACGGCGTCGATATTTCCGTCAATGGTCGTCGTGAAAGCCAGGGCGAGAGCTATTCCCGTACCGTGCATTTTACGTGCCGCACCATCGTCGATACCACGGCACCTTACGAACTGGTGTCGAAGATGCGCGCCAGCTTCTGGGTCATCGGTCCGCTTCTGGCCCGTAACGGCCAGGCGCGTGTCTCCTTGCCGGGCGGTTGCGCCATCGGTACGCGTCCGGTCGATCTCTTCATCGAGGGTCTGGAGGCACTCGGTGCCACCATGGAAATCGATAGCGGTTACATCAATGCAACGGCTCCATCTGGCGGCCTGATCGGCGCGACCTACACATTCCCGAAAGTTTCGGTTGGCGCCACTCATGTGATGCTGATGGCAGCATCGCTGGCACGCGGCACAACGGTCATTCACAATGCGGCGCGTGAGCCTGAGGTCGTTGACCTTGCCCAGTGCCTGAGCGTCATGGGCGCGAAGATCGAAGGTGCCGGTACCTCCACGATTACCATTGAGGGCGTTACATCATTGTCCGGCGCACGCCACCGCGTCCTTCCAGACCGCATCGAAACCGGCACCTACGCCATGGCAGTTGCCATGACGGGTGGCGATGTTCTGCTGGAAGGTACACGGGCTTCGCTGCTCGACAACGCGCTTGATACGCTGAAGCTTGCCGGTGCGACCATCACCGAAACGGAAACGGGCCTGCGCGTCGTGCGCAACGGCAACGGCATTCACCCCGTTGATGTCGTCACCGAGCCGTTCCCCGGCTTCCCGACTGACCTCCAGGCGCAGTTCATGGCACTAATGACGCGGGCGCAGGGCGTTTCGCACATCACCGAGACGATCTTTGAAAACCGCTTCATGCACGTCCAGGAACTGGCGCGTCTGGGTGCAAAGATTTCGCTTTCGGGCCAAATGGCCCGCATCGAAGGTGTGTCGCGCCTGAAGGGTGCGCCGGTGATGGCGACCGATTTGCGCGCCTCCGTTTCCCTCGTCATTGCAGGTCTTGTGGCGGAGGGCGAAACGGTGGTTTCGCGTGTCTATCACCTCGACCGTGGCTTCGAGCGTCTGGAAGAAAAGCTCAACCGTTGCGGTGCGCAGGTCGAGCGCGTCAGCGACTAATACTCATTGCTCATCGAAGCCCGCTGGTTGTAGAGCGGGCTTCGACTGCCTATCTCCAAGTCACGATTGGAAATAAGCGGCTCTGTCCGCACAAAGAGGACATAGACACGATGAGTGGCCTTAAATTGATGGCGCTGGATAGCGAAGACCTCTCCGTCATTTCAACGCATATGCAGGACAGCGTTTTCAAGCTGAAAGACGTTTCTTTCGATTCCAAGCATGGTCAATTCCTGCTGTCTGCAAACCGTTTCGTTTGGGAAAAAGGTGCAAAGAAGGGCGAATCGCTTGAGCGATGCCGCACCGTCTTTGCGTTAAAACGTGTTGGAAACGCGCGTTCCCATGGGTTTGATCGCGATAACAAAGAGCAGGTTCTGTCTTTACTGGCGGTACGCTTTACGCAAAACGGCGAAGGCCCCGAGGGTACGGTGGAGCTGACGCTTTCCGGCGGCGGTGCCATTGCGGTTGATGTCGAGTGCATCGAAGCTCAAATGGCAGATGTCAGCGGTGGTTGGGAAACCGCGTCGAAACCGCATCACCCGGAAGCCTGACCTTGTAAGCAAGACTCACCTTATAACATTGGCGGACAGGGAATTGCCTTGCCCGCCTGTTTTAATTTATGCCACATACCCAAAGCGCAGTGCATATGCGCAGCAAGCATTTTCGCCCCTTCCGGTGGACGGGGCCTTGAAAGGGTAAGTGACGTGGCAATCTGGCTGGAGCAGGCTTCTCAAGATTTTGAACAGGCTTTCGCAGCGTTCCTGACGACGAAGAGAGAAGTATCCGAAGACGTCAATGTCGTGGTGCGTGACATCATCGATGATGTCCGCAAGCGCGGCGATGAGGCGCTGGCCCATTATTCACTCAAATTCGATGGCCTCGATTTCACCAAGACCTCCATGCGCGTCACGGCACAGGAAATCGACGCGGCGATTGCGCAGGTCGATCCCAGCGTTCTGGATGCCTTGAAGTTTGCCGCAGCGCGCATCGAAAAACATCACGCACGGCAGATGCCGAAAGACGATATCTATGAAGACGATATCGGCGTTGGCCTCGGCTCGCGCTGGACGGCGATCGAGGCGGTCGGGCTTTACGTGCCCGGCGGTACGGCAAGCTATCCTAGTTCAGTGCTGATGAATGCTGTTCCAGCCAAAGTGGCAGGTGTGGAGCGTGTCGTGATGGTTGTGCCTGCCAATGGCGGTACGATCAACCCGGCAGTGCTGGCAGCAGCGCGCATCGCCGGTGTCGAGGAAATCTACCGCATCGGTGGTGCGCAGGCCGTAGCGGCGCTGGCCTATGGCACGCAGACCATTGCACCGGTCGCCAAGATCGTTGGTCCCGGTAATGCCTATGTGGCGGCGGCCAAGCGGCATGTCTTCGGGACTGTCGGCATCGATATGATTGCCGGGCCATCGGAAGTGCTTGTCATTGCCGACAAGAACAACAATCCCGAATGGCTGGCTGCAGACCTTCTGGCGCAGGCTGAACATGACGAAGGTGCGCAGTCCATTCTGATCACCGACGATGCCGAGTTGGGCAGAGCGGTGGAGCAGGCGGTCGAGCGCCAGTTGAAGCTGCTGTCGCGCTCAAAGACGGCGACGGCCAGCTGGCGGGATTTCGGAGCGATCATTCTGGTCGAGGACCTTGCCGCATCCGTTCCTCTCGCCAACCGTATTGCCGCCGAGCATTTGGAACTGGCAGTGGATGACCCTGACGCCTTGATGGCAGGCATTCGTAATGCGGGGGCCATTTTCGTTGGCCGCCATACTCCGGAAGTCATCGGTGATTATGTCGGCGGCTCCAACCACGTTCTGCCGACGGCGCGCTCTGCACGTTTCTCGTCCGGCCTGTCGGTGCTGGATTTCGTCAAGCGCACGTCGATCCTGCGACTGGGGCCGGAACAGTTGCGCAAGCTTGCGCCCGCCGCCATTACGCTCGCCCATTCCGAGGGGCTGGACGCGCATGCGCGCTCAGTCGCCATCCGTCTCAATCTGGAAGGGTAGGGAGATGGACCCAAGCACTTTCAGGCTCTGCGATGTGGTTCTGGACGAGAGCATCGGCCGGTCCACGCCTGACGTGGAGCATGAACGTGCCGTCGCCATCTTCGATCTGATCGAGGAAAACAGTTTCGAGCCGATCGGTCACGCGGGCGGCCCCTATAAGCTCAATATCTCTCTGGTCGATACCAAGCTGGTATTTTCGATCAAGACCGAAGACGAGCAGGCAGTCGCGACCCACATCCTGTCGCTGACGCCGTTCAGGCGGATTATCAAAGACTACTTCATGATTTGCGAGAGCTATTATGAGGCGATACGCTCTTCGACACCGAGCCAGATCGAAGCGATCGACATGGGCCGACGCGGTATCCACAATGATGGCTCGCAGACGCTGATGGACCGGTTGTCCGGTAAGATCAAGGTGGACTTCGACACGGCACGGCGGCTGTTCACACTTGTCTGTGTGCTGTATTGGCGGGGGTAGGCATGCAGGATCCTGCGGGTGTCGACTTGAAACAAAAGGTGCCGCGCGCCATATTGTTCATGTGCGGAATGAACGCCATTCGCTCTCCCATGGCAGAAGTCATCGCCAAGCAGCTGGTCGCTCCGGGCATCTACATTCAATCGGCGGGCGTGCGCGCAGGTGAGCGCGACCCTTTCGTGGATGCCGTGCTGGATGAGGCCGGGTTGGCGCTAAGCAAACACAAGCCGCGCACCATGGACGAGATCGAGGACGATTTCTTTGATCTTATCATTACCTTGACACCCGAGGCACACCACAAAGCGCTTGAACTGACGAGATCCAATTCTCTCGATGTGGTTTACTGGCCGACCATGGACCCGACTGTCGCAACCGGCACCCGGGACCAGATTCTGGAAGCCTACCGAGAGGTGCGAGAGCACCTGACAAAGCTGATTTCGGAGCGTCTGCCACAGCGTGCCAAACCGTTTTCCGAGACACTTTAAAACGATTGACAATTTAGGTTCACAAATGTGCGGCGATTGTGTAGTTTCCGCGCAATTTTCCCGGCCTGTTCTGGCTGGCATTATCAACAGGAAGAAAAACACTATATGACAAAAGAAGAAGTCCTTGAGTTTCCGGGCGTTGTTACCGAACTTTTGCCGAACGCGACCTTTCGCGTGAAGCTGGAAAACGAACACGAAATCATCGCCCACACCGCTGGCCGCATGCGCAAGAACCGTATTCGCGTTCTGGCAGGTGACAAGGTGCTGGTCGAAATGACGCCTTATGACCTGACAAAGGGTCGCATCACTTACCGTTTCAAATAATCGTCCGGCAGATCGGACGACTGGCAGAGCATGACAGACGCAAAACAAAAGCTGATTCTGGCTTCCGGGTCGCCACGCCGTCTTGAGCTGTTGCATCAGGTTGGCATCGAGCCCGCACGGCTAATGCCGATGGACATCGACGAGACGCCTGCACGGCTGGAGCATCCCCGTACTCTGTGCCGTCGTCTTTCCTCGCAGAAGGCCCAAGCTGCCTACAAAGCAGTGAAGGGTGAGCTTGCGTGGAAGGGTGCCTATGTGCTGGGCTCCGATACCGTCGTGGCCGTCGGCCGCCGTATCGTCGGCAAGGCTGAGTACATCGAGGATGCGTCTGCTGCTTTGCATTTGCTATCGGGCCGCAGCCACTGGGTCTATACGGGCATCTGCCTCGTAACTCCCAGCGGAAAGGTGCGCCAGAAGGTCGTAGAGACCAAAGTGCGCTTCAAACGCCTCTCCCAGCAGGAGATAGACAGCTACATCGCGTCTGGGCAATGGCGTGGAAAGGCGGGTGCCTACGGTATTCAGGGCATTGCCGGCTGCTTCGTGCAGAAGCTGACCGGGTCCTACACGAATGTCGTTGGTCTTCCGCTCTATGAAACGGTATCGCTTCTGGCCGGAGAAGGTTTTGAGGTCGCGCCCGCTTGGCCGGAAGGTTGATCCCATGACAGATGAATCCAGTAAATCTACCGTCACTCCGCTGCGCAAGGCCCAGCCATGCCCGGAATGCAAACGGCCGTCCTCGCGTGAGGATTATCCCTTCTGCTCGGATCGCTGCCGCTCTCTGGACCTCTCGCGCTGGCTGAAAGGCTCCTACGCCATTCCCGTGGCTGACGATGAGAGCAATGCGGATGAAGAGGGCGTCGCAAGGCGCGCAGAAGACGACGAATATTAGGCGTCACCCAGATCATTTTATAGCACATATAAAAGGCCCGAAAATTTCCTGGATTTCGGGCCTTTTCGTTGCGCAGTCAGAATTGGGTTGAAAGGCTCGTCACCCTGCCTTCAACTGGGCAACCGCCAGAAGCGTATCCGCGCTGATCGACGTGCTGCCATTTAAAATAGACAGGCTCGATGAGGTCGTGCTGTTTTGAACATCGTACAGTGAGGTATACCGCTTGAGGACCTTGGTAATATAATCAGGATCCTGAAGCTTCGATATGTCGATATTGGACGTTACGAGTTTCGCTTGTTTTTCCACATCCATATTGCCGATCGAGTCCGGCAAGCTGAAGGCGGTCTTGACGAATTGGAACAGTGCGTCATCACTCAAGAAGCCATAGGCACTTGAAATTGTCGGAGCCATTCGCTCGAAATACAGAGCAAGCCGGACGCCTTGGTTGGATTCACCCTGGTCCTCTTCCAGTGTCTGCCGGATATAATGGTTGGTGGTTTCCAGAACGGCACCACGCTGCTGCCCACCACTCACCGCGTCAGACGTGAGGTTGCCTTCGGCATTAAAATTGAAAGATGCTACGATTTCGGCAAACTTGTTGTCTGAGAGAGAATTCACATAGCTCTTAGGATCCGATAAATCGGATGAGAACATTTTCTTGAGTTCGCCGGACACCATAGTTTTTGGATCTACGCCGTTTGCTTCAAGAATGTAGTTCGTCAAACGGCTGTCAGAGAGCAAATCCTTCACCGAAGTGACGGTTTTCATTTGCTCCTTGTAATACTCCGTTTCCTTATCCGCTTTGTCGATTGCGGCTTCTTTGGCCTTGCCGGTCAGGCCTCTTACTTTGGCGCTTTCGTAGTCCGACGCATATCGGTCGGTCATGCTTTCCGATTGGGCGAGAACCGGTGCCTTCAACCCGCCATCGGTGGTAAAGTTGAACGCCTTGTTGAGCTCAACGAAACGGTCGTCCTTCAAAGAATTGACGTAGCTTTTCTTGTCGGTCACATCGCTTGTCAAAACACGTTTGAGTTCGGATTGGCTGACCTCATCAGGATCGATCCCGAACGCCCTCAGCGCTACGTCCCAAACTTCTGTGACGCTGTCATTCTTTTTGTCGTCGTCTTTTTTGTTGGAAACAAAAAAGTCATCCAGGCTCGTGAATCC
Source organism: Agrobacterium rosae (assembly GCF_002915175.1). Taxonomy (GTDB): domain Bacteria; phylum Pseudomonadota; class Alphaproteobacteria; order Rhizobiales; family Rhizobiaceae; genus Agrobacterium; species Agrobacterium rosae. The sequence goes on from NZ_NXEJ01000006.1 coordinate 25,416, forward strand.
GGCAACGCGCGTTTCGTAATTCGAAACCGCATCGTCAACTGCCGTTGACTGCTCTTTCACAAAGGCCGTCTTGTAGAGCTTGTTTATATCGGTGGTCTGAGTGGTTGTCTGCGCGGTATTCCCGTCAGCTAAAGTGCCATCAGTTTCGAAATTGAAATAATCCAGCAGCTTCGTGTTGCCGTAGGTCGTCGCAAAATTCTCGCTGGACATCAGGCTTGCAACACTGCTGGCCATAATCGTCGGGTTGAGATCAAACGCTGTTTTAACGTAATCCAACATCCTGGTATCAGCCACCAAATCCTTCGCGGTGGTCACCGTCGCGATGTTCTTTTCCCAGTAGCGTTTGTTGGCATCGGCCAGAGTATCAGACGGAAACGTCGACTTGTTGTAGATGTAGTCGAGCTTCAAATCTTCTGTCTGGTCTGTGGTCTGTATACTGCCGTCAACGCTGCCATCCGTATTAAAATTGAAGGCTTCGGCGAGCTTCTTCCACGCAGGGTTCTTGGCCTGATTGGCAACACTGTCCGGGTCGTCGAGATCGCTTGTCAAAACCTGTTTCAGATAGCTTTTAGAGACGTAGTCGGAATCGAGGCCAACCGCGTCGAGCATATAGGTGCGAAGCCGCGAGTTGTTAACCAGGCTATCGAGATCAGTGACTTTCCCGATCTGAGCGGCAAAATAGGTTGATTCGGTTTTGAGCGATGTTTCTTCTGCCGTAAACGAGGCCTTGTAAGCATCGGTCAGGCTGCCAGCCTGCGCGGAGTTCTGGGCAGTCTTCTTATCGCCTGCGAAGTTGAAAACTTCGGCAAATTGCAGATATCGCTTATCCGTCATCGAATTGGCGAAGCTGGTACTGTCGTTGAGATCGCTTTCCAGGACCTTTCGCATGAAGGCTTTGCCGTAGGTCATAGCCTCCAGGCCATAGGCCTTCATGGCATAGGAATAGAGCTTATAGTCGCCTAGAAACTCATCGACCGTGGTGACCTTGCCAATATTTTCCTCGTAATACGCAGTATCTCGCGCAACCGTTGACTGGTTTGCGACCGACGACAACGAGGACTTTAGGTCTCGGTTGACGCTGAGATAGCTTGTATAGGTGGAAATCGCCATAGATAGCCTTGCAAAGTTTGGCCTTGGTCATCGGCCAGCGTGCACGCCATCATCGCGCGAATAATGCTTCCTTTATATTACAAAAATAGTCTGAACCAAAGCCTAAATATTGACGAGTAATCACTGGCGGACGGAAACGCGGCCAATGCGATTTCGTCCACTCTCGCGCAAGCTTGATCCAATAATGCTGCGACGTCGATCTGTGTCCAATCGGTCGGCACGGCTTTTTCATGACGGGATAGCCGGGACGCTTCTGCAGTTCTCATGAAGAGATGGAGTTAGAATGGCGACGCCTCCGAGCATATTGCCCCTTCCAAAGGCCGCACCAGGTGGCCGCGACGTCGGGTTTGCTGTGGGCATCGTGTCCATCCTCTGTATCCTCTTCCTGCCGATCCCGGTCTTCCTCATCGATATGGGCCTGGCATTTTCAATTGCCTTTTCCGTCCTCATCCTGATGGTGTCCTTGTGGATCCAGCGACCACTGGATTTCTCGTCTTTCCCGACCATCCTTCTGATTTCGACCATGATCCGTCTGGCGCTGAACATTGCGACGACGCGTGTCATTCTGTCTCACGGCAATCAGGGCCATGAAGCCGCCGGTGGCGTGATCGCCGGCTTCTCGACTCTGGTGATGTCGGGCGACTTCGTCATCGGTCTGATCGTCTTCCTCATCCTCATCGTGGTGAACTTCATCGTCATCACCAAGGGTGCGACGCGTATCGCGGAAGTCGGTGCCCGCTTCACCCTCGATGCCATTCCCGGCAAGCAGATGTCGATCGACGCCGACTTGTCCGCCGGTATCATCAACGAGAAAGAAGCCCAGCTACGTCGTCGTGAGCTGGAGGAAGAAAGCGCTTTCTACGGTGCCATGGACGGTGCGTCCAAGTTCGTTCGTGGTGACGCGGTCGCAGGACTGATGATCACGGCCATCAACATTTGCGGCGGCATCATCATCGGCGTCTTCCGCCACGGCATGCCGATTGGCGAAGCTGCCGACGTGTTCGTAAAGCTCTCCGTTGGTGACGGTATCGTTTCGCAGGTACCGGCTCTGATCGTCTCGCTGGCAGCCGGTCTTATCATTACCCGTGGCGGCACGCAGGGTTCCACGGACACCGCCGTCATCAATCAGTTGAGCGGATATCCGAAAGCCCTGTCTGTGGCCGCGGGCCTGATGTTCGTTCTCTCGCTCGTTCCGGGCTTGCCGTTAGTACCATTCATGTTCCTCGGTCTGCTGCTGGCATTCGGCGCATGGTTCATTCCACGGCAGCTGGCGCAGGTGAAGGACGCAGAGCGCGCTGCCGAACAACAGCAGACGGACAAAGCCCAGGAAGCGGAAAAAGATACCGTCAAGAACTCCCTGCGCACGACCGAGATCGAGCTTGCCCTCGGCAAGCAGGTGTCTCCAAGGCTGCTCGGCGCGCATCAGGAACTTGGTTTCCGGGTGGGCAAGATGCGCAAGAAGTTCGCCACCCAGTACGGTTTTGTCGTTCCGGAAATCAAGGTCACGGACGATATCGCCATTCCCGACAAGTCCTACCAGATCAGAATCCACGGCACGACGGTCGCGGCAAGCACGCTGCGGGTTGGCGAAGTTCTCGTCATCACCGGCAAGGGTCGCAGACCGTCCGTTCCCGGCGACGATGTGCGGGAACCAGCGTTCGGCATGCCAGCCGTTTCGGTTCTGGAAAACTTCGTGGAAGACCTCAAGCGCGAAGGCTTCCACCCCATCGATAATATTTCGGCCTTGTTGACCCACGTCAGCGAAGTCATCCGCAATAATCTACCGATGCTGCTGTCCTACAAGGACGTCAAGGTTCTCATCGACAGGCTTGATCCGGAATACAAGAAGCTGGCCGATGAAATCTGCTCGTCGCACATGTCTTACTCCGGCTTGCAGGCCATCCTGAAACTGCTGCTGGCAGAGCGCGTTTCCATCCGCAACCTCCACCTCATTCTGGAAGCCGTAGCCGAGCTCGCGCCGCATCTTCGCAGAACTGAGCAGATCGTCGAACACGTCCGTATCCGCATGGCGCAGCAAATCTGTGGCGATCTTTCGGACAACGGTGTTCTGCGCGTATTGAGATTGGGAACGAAGTGGGATGTCGTCTTCCAGCAGGCCCTCAAGCGCGATCCGAAGGGCGAAGTGATCGAATTCGATATCGATCCGCGCCAGGTCGAAGAGTTCTCCAACGAAGCGAGCAAAGTAATCCGTGAATACATGGATGTCGGTCTGCCATTCGTACTTGTTACTTTGCCTGAAACCCGGTCTTATGTCCGTATGATTACGGAACGCCTCTTCAGCACGCTGCCGGTGCTGTCACATGTCGAATTGGCCAAGGGCACGGAAATAAAGATACTCGGCTCGATCTCATGATCTCAGACCCGCAGGGAACGGTTATGGCACTCTTTCTGGCGTTTTGCCGGATTGGTGCCTGCTTGATGGTGATGCCGGGATTTTCTTCGGCGCGCCTTCCCATGCAGATACGCTTGTTGCTTGCCATGGCCCTCTCGATGGCCATTTTGCCGTTATTATGGGACACGATCTATCCCTTGGTGAAAACCGACACGATCACCTATCTCAAATTCATTTTCTTTGAATCGCTGGTGGGTGCCACCTTCGGCATGATCGCCCATCTCTATGTGCTGGGCATGCAGTTTGCCGCGACGGCCATCGGCACCGCGATTTCCTTCACAGGTCCGCCAGTCCAGGACGCGCTCGAAGACACATCGGAAAACCAGCTTTCAAGCATGTTGTCCTATGGCGTTCTGTTGCTCCTGTTCATTCTCGATTTCCACCATGTCGTCTTCCGTGCCATCGTGGACTCATACGCATCCATCCCCTTGGGCGGTGCGATGAGTGTGCAAAGAATGCTGATCTCGCTGACGGATACGCTGGTCGCCTCCATGAATATCGCTCTTCGCGTCGCCAGCCCGTTCATTCTCTATGGCTTTCTGTTCAATGTGGCGATCGGCCTCATTAACAAGCTCGCCCCGCAAATACCGGTCTACTTCATATCGACCCCTTACGCGTTGGGTGGGGGGCTGTTGTTGCTCTATTTCGGCATCGCGGCGCTGGTGAACCAGTTCGCGAGCGGGTTTTTCCGCGTTTTTGCAAATATGTGAGGAACGGAAATGGATGATTCGAAATCCAAAAAGCTCAACAGACTGGCCAAGGTTCAAGGGCATCTCAAGAAGATGGCTGAAAACGAGTTGGCGATCACCACTCGCGAACGCAACGAGATCGCAGAAAAGATCGACGCTCTGAGCGGGTATCTGACGTCGCTCGACCCGATGCACCAGCAGATGCTCAAGCATTACGCCACCCGCCATGGAAAACTGATGTCCCGCGACGTCCGCCTCGAGTCGATCGAGAAGGCGCAGGAGCAGCAGGTCATGAAAGAGACGAAGAAGGGCGAACGTCTGGAGGACAAACGAGATGCAGCGCGCGCGGACGAGTTGCGTGTTCGCGAAGATAACAGCGTCTACGAGCTGATCGATCTCCATATGAGCCTGAAAGACTCCAGCCTCCAGCAAGGTTAGGACGGTATCGTCATCCGATAAAACGGAAAAGGATGACGACGTGGCCATTTCTCCTCCAAGCGATCTTGTGCTTGATGTTGTGAATGCAGCCGACCCGACACAGGTCATGGCGGCTAGAGAAAAACTGCGCTCGGTGAGCGCCTCGCACGAAGCGTCGGTGCTGACTGCCAGCAATGCCGGCTTTGAATCGGCTATTAACAGCATCGACACGGCCGCCGGGAAGGCGGGCGTCGGCAACATTCACCATGTGAAGAGCGACGAGAAGATTCCTGAAACCTATCGCAAGTTCGAGGCCAGTGTTCTGTCGACCATGCTCCAGAACATGATGCCGAAGGAAAGCGAAGACGTTTACGGCAAGGGTTCCGCCGGTGATTTCTGGAAAAGCATGATGGCTGAACAAATGGCAGATGCCGTTTCCAAGCGCGGCGGCATCGGCATTGCCGAACAGGCCTACAATCAAGCCATGCAGAAGGTGCGAAATGCTGAAGCGCCCACCAAGATGAACGAGGACGACAAGAGCCTCGCCGTCAGCATGGTGACGGACTTCCAGCGGCGTACTTTTTCTGTAGCTGAACCAAACAAGACTGAAACTTAAGCGGCGGAGCGCTGAAGATTATGGAAATTGTAAACAACGACTATAGAACGCAGGCCATTCTCGGCCGCCTCGAAACGGTGATCGACAACGAAAACCAGCGGATTGGAAAAGATCCGGAATTCGATTTCAAACTGTCGAACGCGCATAAGAGCCGTTGCCTGTATGAGCTCAGCATGTTGCTGCGCGACGTTGACGGTGCGAAGATCGCCGCTGCTCACAAACGTCAAATTCTTGATATCAAGGCCAAACTGGCCATCAATACCCGCCGCGTCGAAGCCAACCTTCACGCCGTCAGGGCCGTGGTCGATCTTTTGAAGACTGCTGCCAGACGCGCCGAAGATGACGGCACCTACTCGCTGGAACAGTTCGCAAGCGGGGCGCAATGATCAAGCTTATAGCGACAGGGATCTGGATTCTCGTCGTAACACTCGGCGGCGTCTATGCCGCCGTGACCTTCGGTAACAAGGGTGCAAACCCTGCTGCCGAAGCCGTCCACCCACCGCATTTCGTTCAAAGCGAAACCGTGACGTTGCCCGTGGTGGTCGATGGTAAGGTTTCGGGCTACTTCATTCTTCGCGCCAGCCTTCAGGTGGATGAAGATGCGCTGAAGGAAGTGAATGTCCCCGTGCCGACATTCCTGACGGATGAGCTCTACACGTTGCTGGTGGGAGACAAACTGGTGGACGTAAAGACCGCCGACAAATTCGATGTGAACGGCTTCAAGGCGAAAATCAAGGATGGCCTGAATGCCCGCCTTGAAAAGCCGTTGGTCAAACAAGTCCTCATCGAGCAGATGGATTTCATCTCCAAAGAAGAAATCGAAGCGAGGGATCCAAACAAGAAACCTCAGCAGATCGTCGTCAACACCGATCCGCCACCGCCAAAACCAACCGCTGCGGCCAGCTCTGGCCACTGAAGATTTGATACCATCCAAACCGCTCGAACTGTCCCAGTTCGGGCGGTTTTCGTTTGCGTAACGTGGGCAGCTCAGACCGTCAGCGATAGGTCGAGCCCCGACCTATCGCAATATGAATTTAAGCAGGCAAGTTGGGATGATCTGTTTCGGTCAGAATGAAACGTTCAATAGAACGATCTGACCAGAGAGCCGACGAGCAGATTCCAGCCATCGATCAGGACGAAGAAGAGAATCTTGAAGGGCAGCGAGATCGAGGTCGGTGGCAGCATCATCATACCCATTGCCATCGTGATGGTTGCCACGACCATGTCGATCACGAGAAATGGCAGGATGATGAGGAAGCCGATTTCGAAGCCGCGACGGATTTCCGACAGCATGAAGGCCGGGATGAGGACCCGATATTGCGGCACGGTGCCGTTCATCGTTTGCTGACCTCGTTCGTTTGCCAGATCGACAAACAGGGCAAGATCCTTCGGGCGTGTGTTGTTCACCATGAAACCGCGAAACGGTTCAGCGGCGCGCTCGAGCGCAACCGCCTCGGTGATCTGGCTTTGCAGAAGCGGCTGAATGCCGTCCTGCCAGGAGCGTTCGAAGGTTGGTGCCATGACATAAAAGGTCATGAACATCGCCATGCTGGTCAGGATCATGGTGGAGGGGGTGGTTCCCAGACCCATGCCGGACCGCAAGATGGAAAACGCAATGATGAACCGCGGAAAGCTCGTCACCATGATGAGGATGCCGGGGGCGATCGACAGGATGGTTAGCAGCCCGAAGGTGCGAATGATCCACGCCGCCGCAGAACCATCGAGCGGCAGATTCAGCAAATCAGCCGGCGACTGTTGTGCGAATGCAAGCCCCGGAGTGAGGGCGAGAACAAGCAGAAGGATAATTTTTCGAATCATTCGATCACAAAGGTTCTGAAGAGAACCTTGGATACGCGCCCTTTTGATCTGAGGTCAACGATTTCTCTCAGGTCATCCCTAAGATATTGAAAGCCGCGTGGGCCCTGAAGCTGCTGCAAGGAAACGGTTCTGAGATAAGTCAGCATTTCCTGATGCAAGTCCTGGGCGAGCGACGTATCGCCCGGGCCCGTAAACTGCAAGGCAAGTTCAAGCCGTATCCACTTATCCGTGGGGTAACCGAGGTTGGTCACGATCGGGTCGAGCGCAATCAGGCTGGGTGCGGCGGCACCGGCTGCGCCATGCTCACCGCCAGCCGCTGGTGCGGCCTTGCCACCCTCTGCGGCAGCTGGCGCATGTTCCGCTGCGGCTGGCGCTGGCGTCGCGGCGGCGGGAGCCGCAGGCACGAGCAATGTGTTGCCCACGAACCATCCGCCACCAAGCCCCAGCAACGAGAGCACCGCAATGGCACCGGCGGTTACGACGATCGACGGCTTCTTTGGGGCAGCAGGTTCGGTTGTCGTGAGGCTCATGATCGTTTCTTACGTCTGTCTGCGAGATCAACCCGTGCGGAATGCGGCGGGCCGTATGCTTGGTTCATGTCAGATCGGCGAGAACAGATCCACCACCTGCTGGCCGACCGGCGGCTGCTGAATTTCCGTGATGCGACCACGGCCACCGTAGGAGATGCGAGCTTCGGCAATCTTCTCGTAGGAAATCGTATTCTGGGAGTTGACGTCCTGCGGCCGCACGATACCAGCCACGTTGAGAATACGGACTTCGTGGTTGACGCGCACTTCCTGTGATCCGCTGATCAAAAGGTTGCCGTTTTCCAGAATGCCGGTCACGACAGCGGCAACGAGCAGCGTCAGTTTTTCGGCACGGCTGATGGAGCCCTTACCGTTGGACTCGCTGGTATTGTCGAAGCTCAGGGACGAATCGGCCTGTGGCTTCCAGCCAAGAATTTCGGCGTTCGCCTTCCAGCCCGTGTCGCGATTGTTCTTCTTGGTGCGGTCGGTCTCGTTGTCAAACGTTGCCTTGTCGTTGATCTGGATGTTGACCGTCAGAATGTCACCGATGTTCAGCGCACGCGCATCCTTGAACAGGGCCGCCTTGCTGTCGCTCCACAGAGAATAGCCGCTGGCGGCATGCAATGGTTGCTTCGGGTACGACGCCAGTTGCGGTGCCTGACTAAATTGCAGTCCGCTGCCGATCGGGCTCATGGCCGGCGCGTTACCGATTTCCTTCAGCGTCTGGTTCTGTGTGATGCTGGAGCAGCCAGTCAGAACACTTGCGGCTAAAAGGACAAGAATGAGCGCTTTGTTCATGACGGATCTCTTGATGTTGTTTTGTCGGTCGCGCTTGACATGATCGATGCAACGATGGCGGCCTTCTTGGCATCCATTTCGGCAAGGATCAGGCCCGACTGGCGAGGCGGCAGCTTCATGATGATCGCAGCGGCAAGGGCAGGGTTGACCTCTGCCAGCTGCGGAGCAGCGGCATCCGCCTTCATCGTTTTGTAGACATTGACGAGATTTGCCTCGGCCTGCTGCATGAAGTCGTTGCGGCGTTTCAACCAGTCTTCGTACTCTGCCTTGCGCGCTTCCATGACGGCGATACGGTTGTCGACGTCCTGTTGCAGCTTTTCGAGGTCCTGCTTTTGCAGGACATAGCGCTGGTCACGCGCCTGATCGATGACATTGGTGCAATATTGCTGGATTTCCTGGCCGCTCGTATCACCGGATGTCACCCGCACCTGCTCCTGTGCGCGTGCGGATGGAAGCGCCGCGACCATAACGAAGATGGCAAGCAGCGTGCGGCGGGGCGTTAGGATTTCAGAGATATTGACCATCATTGCAACACCAGTTCTGCTTGCAGCGCGCCGGCTGACTTTATGCCTTGAAGGATGGCGATGATGCCGTCCGGCTTGACGCCGATATTGTTCAGCCCTGCGACCAGCGAGCGCAGGTTTGGCCCGTTGAGAATGGCAACGGGGCCGCCGGTCTGCTGCGCAGCAATGTCGGTCTGCGGCTGAACGGCGGTTTCGCCGCGTGAGAACGGTTGTGGCTGAATGACCTGTGGCGTTTCGGTGACCTGCACGGTGAGCGTGCCGTAGCTGACGGCAACCTGCGAAATGCGGACGTCGGCACCGATGACGATTGTCCCCGTCCGTTCGTTGATGACGACCTTTGCTGGCGTATCGGTCTCGACGGAGAGGTTTTCAATGCTCGCCATCAGGCGGGTAAGGTCAGCGGTGCGCGGCTTCTGGATGAAGACGACCTGACTGTCGCGGGCCTCGGCAATCGGCTCGCCAAAGGCGGTGCGGGCATAGCCGTTGATAGCGTCGGCAATGCGCGTGGATGTCGAAAAATCGGGATTGCGCAGTTGCAGGACCAGATTGACCGAATCCTTGAACTGCGAGGGGAGTTCACGTTCGATGATCGCGCCGCTTGGAACGCGTCCGGCCGTGGTCACGCCCTGTGTCAACTGCGCAGCCTGACCTTCTGCATTAAAGCCGGAGACAATGACCGAACCCTGCGCCACCGCATAAATCTGGCCATCGGCACCCGACATGGAGGTCATGATGAGCGTGCCGCCGCGCAGAGACGACGCATCACCCAGCGAGCTGACATTGACGTCGAGCCGGCTGCCCGGACTTGCAAATGGCGGCAGATTGGCTGTGACCATGACGGCGGCGACGTTTTTCGAGCCGGACTGGTTGCCTTGCATGGAGATGCCGAGATTCTGCAACATCGCCCGCATTGACTGTTCGGTAAAGGGCGAAGAACGCATGCTATCGCCGGACCCTTGAAGGCCGACGACAAGACCGTAACCGATCAGCTGGTTTTCACGACCCGCCTGCAGGGAGGCTATGTCTTTGACCCGTGCGTTGAACTGGGAATAGGCCGCGGGTGCCGTCACTAAGAACGTGGCGATCATCACCGTGGCAGCTATCAGGCCCTGACGAAAACTCATTTCTGGAAAACCTCCACAGTCCCGTCTTGCAGGGCCGTTCCGCTGATCGTGACGCCGGTGTCGCGGTTGCGAACGCGCACAACCTCACCCGCCATGCCATCTTCAATGGCCGTGCCGGATGCAGAAAGGTTCATGCCGCCCACGCTGTAGACGATCCTGATAGTTGCTCCACGCTGGACCGCGAAAGGATCGCGAAGATCGCCGACCTGGATGGTGCGGCCGGCAACCAGCGTCCGCTTGGAAACCTTGCCCACGACGGCTTGCGTGGCGTCTGCGTAGCCCGGTGAAAGATTGGGATTTGTTACCAGAACTTCCGTCACACGGTCGCGGGTGATGACGTCGCCGGGGAAAATCGTGCTTGTTGGAACAACGGCGTGTTTCTGCTGCGAGAAAGCAGCCTGCGGCGCGTACGTCACCAGGCTGACTATGAGCGCCAGCGCCATCTTGCAGAGACTGCCAGGCACGATTTTCGGGCGGAACTTCATGTTACCCTACCTTTGCGTTACTTCAGGTTCTGACTGACGATCGTCGCCATTTCGTCTGCGGTGGTGATGACCTTCGAGTTCATTTCATAGGCGCGCTGCGCGGAAATGAGGTCGGTGATCTCCTTGACGGAATCGACGTTCGAGCTTTCGAGGTAGCCCTGCTTGATATAGCCGAAGCCAGTGGACTGCGGTGCTGCTTCAACAGGGTTTCCGGAAGCCTCTGTCTGCGAGAACAGGTTGTCGCCGAGTGGCTTCAAGCCCGCTTCGTTGGCGAAGTTGCTAAGGTTCAGCTGGCCGAGTTCGGTCAGGTTGGTGGCGGTGCCGATACGGGCCGATACGATACCATCCGTGCTGATCGTGACTTCTGTCGCGTCTGTCGGAATGGTGATGTTCGGCTGAACACCGTAACCGTCGATCGTCACCAGTCGACCGTTGGAATCCTTGTTGAGAGCGCCAGCACGCGTATAAAGCGTCGTGCCATCGGGACCATCAACCTGCAACCAGCCCTTGCCGACGATCGCGACATCGAGATCGTTGCTGGTCTGGGAAATTTCACCCTGAATGTGGAGCTTGCGGACGGCAGATGTCTGTACACCCAGACCGATATTGGCACCTTCCGGAACCACGGACTGGTTCGCACGGTTCATCACACCCTGTGCACGCTCTGTCTGGTACAAAAGGTCGGTAAACTCGGCGCGGCCGCGCTTGAACGCAGTGGTGTTGATGTTCGCGATGTTGTTCGCGATGACCTCAAGGTTTGTCTGCTGGGCATCCATGCCCGTCGCTGCAATGGCTAGTGCTCTCATTTTTTATATCCTTAAGCGTCAAATCTGCATTTTCACGATGTCGAGATAGGCCGAGACGATCTTGTCGCGTAGAGCCACGGCGGTCTTGAGGGTCTGGTCCGCCTGCATGACGGCATCCACCACTTCACGCGTATTGGCTTTGCCCTGAATACCGGCGAAGGACATGGCTTCACCCTTCTTGAGGGACTCAACGGCATCCATCGCCACGCCGCCCATTACGCTTGCGAAGCTGGGGCCGGTTGCGGCCGTTGCTGCGGTTGAAACTGCGTTTTCGGCAAGCGAACCCAGGCCGGATGTGACCTCTTTCAGTCCGTCTGTTGCGGCTGATGTCAGCGACTTCAAGCTGCTAATGGAATCAATCATCTTTAAGCTTTCAATAGGTCGATTGTGGAGGCGACCATGTCGCGTGTCTGTTTGATGACCTGCAAATTGGCGTCATAACCGCGGTTTGCTTCGCGAAGGTCGGCCATCTCGATCAGCATGTTCACATTGGGAAGCTTGACCATGCCTTTTTCGTCGGCGGCCGGGCTGTCAGGATCGTATTCCTGCGTAAAGTCGGAGCGATCGACACCCAGCTTCTTGACCTCGACAAGGTTGGTCTGGCTGGCGCGATCGAGCTCGTTCGCAAAGGTTATTGTCTTGCGGCGATAGGGGTCTGCACCGGGCGTGTCGCCTGTGGTACGCGAGTTCGCAATGTTTTCAGAAACGATACGCAGACGCGTAGCCTGCGCCTCCATTCCGTTTCCTGCAATTTTCATCGAGGATTTTAAAGGATCCATTTACTTGCCCACCGCTGTCAGCATCATGCTGTGAAAAGAGCGAACGAGTTGCGCGTTCAGTTCGAACTGCCCCTTGATTTCGCCCGTCTTGGCCATTTCCTTCGAAAGAGAAACTGTGTTGCCCGATTCCTGAACGCCGATTTCGTTGGTCAGGTCAGCGTCTTCCAAGGCAACCTTGCCGCCGCCTGCCACTGCCAGCTCCATATGGGCGGCATTGGTGCGTGCCATCTGCATGCCGACCGACTGCAATTCAGAATCGAACGGCACGACGTCCTTTGCGCGGAACTTCGGCGTGCTGGCGTTTGCAATGTTACCTGCGACGACTTCTTGACGGACAGAAAGCCATTCGGCCTGCCGGGATGCCAGCGCAAACAGCTGAATCGGCTGCATGACAATTCTCCGTGTTTAACTTGATCCTGTTTTAGGGCGACAATCTTGCGCGGGACTTGCGGACGATGGCTTTCTGCCAGGCTGTCCAGGCCCCACGCTTTGGTCGCCGTTAACCATTTGTTTGCCTTGTCGCTTTAGGCTTCGTTTATATTTACACCAGCGGATTTTCCGGTCTGGGCGTATGTAACCCTATGGGTTTGCGATGGTTTTTGAGATCGACAGATTTGTGATGCCGAATCGGGACGCGCTTCGCGAGAAGCTCGCTGCTGCGTCGTGGCGACGATATCTGCTCTCGGCGGGCCTCGTGCTTTCCCTGACGGCATCGGGCTTTTTTCTGCCGACGATGCTTTTGGAACCCGGCCTGCAGGGTTACGTGTCTCAAGCCCGCGTCAAAGTCTCCAATCCTCACGCCACCGCCGCTGGCGTGCAGCGAATGACATCGCAGCTTGGTGAAAGTCTCCTGTCGCCGATGGCGCTAGGCCTCATGGTCTCCGACCTGAAGCTTCAACCTCAAGACCTCACAGGCATGCAGACGCCGGGGCATCTCGCGGTTTTTCTGGATCTGCTTGCAGGTGGAGGAAAAAACGCCGATGTGCTGGTCGGGGCAACGGAAACGGCACTAAAAAACGCGGTGTCCATCTCGTCTGCACCTTCGAGCAATGAGATCGAGATCGACGTCACCGCGGCCACCCCCGAAGCATCGCAGCGCATTGCGGATTATTTCGCCGCTCGCATCGTCAAGAACATCGGTGCCGAGCAACGCGACCCGGAACTTCAGGCTGTCGAGCGGGCGCGTGTTGCGCTGGATAGCGCCGAGGCCGCGTTGACCGGTTTCCAGATGCGGCATGGCAATGACGCCGTTTCCCGCATTCAAGGCTTGCAGCAGAAAATTCGTGAAGACGAAGCAACCGCCGCAACTCTCAGCGCCAAGAGCACAGAGCTTGCTGATGGCATTTCGGCCGCCACGTCCATGAAGGTGGCTGATGTTCTCAACGGAAACCTGCCGGCTATGGCCGCGTTTGCACCGCTGGAGACGATCCGCCAGAACTATACCGCCGCCAAACTCGCACTGGCCGAAGTCAGCGTCGATCACGGACCGAAACATCCGCGCACGATCGCTGCACAGGCAACCGTGGATGCGGCAAGAGCGACAGCCATGCCCAGCCTTCGCCGGGCGCTGGAAGCTTTGAAGCAGGAGCAGATCACTGTCACAGAAGCACTGGAAATGCGGGCTACCAATCGCGCCGAACTGGATAGTCAGTTGCAGGCCCTAGGCGATGCTCCCGCAGACCTCGCGCGGTTGGAAGCCGCCCTTGAAAAGGCACGCACGGATTACATCATCTCAAGCGACGCCGCAGGCACATTCTCCAGCGCACCGCGCGTCAGCGCCGCTCTTGCGTTGACGGCTGAGCCGGGCGTTGCCAATTACGACAGCTTTACTGCAAATGCGATGTCTATCGCAGGCGGCGCTGCCGGATTGCTGATTTCGCTTTTCGCCTTGAGCTTCCGCCGCAAGGAAGAAGCGAACGAAGCTGCCGAACTGCCTGCTGTCATCGAGCCCGAAACGGCCTTGGACACGCAAGTCGCTCAGATGCCGTCTCCAGAGACGATTGAAATAGAGCCCGGTATTTTCGATGACCTGTCCGTGGAAGATTCAGCGACGCCAGAGCCGGTCATCGCTGAGATTGCGTCCCCGATCGTGGTCGAAGATGAACCCGAAACCGAAGTCGCTTACGACGAGGCCGCCAACGACATACCGCTTGATGAACGCGTACGGCAGGTCCTGATGCAAAACGCTATTGCCCGTCCATCACAGGAAAGGAACGTGCCGGTTTTCAAGCTTCCACCACTGTTGGCAGCGGCTCTGGCCGGTCAGGCAGACCATGCGCAGGCCGAAACCGAGGAGTTGCGGATACTGCGTCAGGAACTCGCTTTGCTGCGAACGCGCCTGCTGGAACATGCCCGCGAAGAACGCGACCGCAATCGCGCCTGACGCGCCGATTTTCAATCAAAATGCACTATGCTGCGCGACATTCCGGCGCTAGATAGCTATCTAGTTTCCAGGAGGCAGGCATATGGCAGTGGTGATCGACGGCAAGGCAAAAGCGGCATCTGTAATCGAGACTGTTCGCAAAGCGGCAGAAGATCTTGAGCAGCAGACAGGTGTGAAGCCCGGACTTGCGGTGGTGATCGTCGGTAATGACCCGGCCAGCCACGCCTATGTGAATTCCAAAAGTAAAACGGCCAAGGAGTGCGGCTTCAAGTCCGTCCAGCATACGCTGCCGGAAGAAACGACGCAGGCCGAACTGGAAGCCCTGGTCGCCACATTGAATGCCGATGCGTCCATTCACGGCATTCTCGTGCAACTGCCGCTGCCTGGGCATCTCAATTCCGATGTCGTCATCCAGTCCATTTTGCCGGAAAAAGATGTGGACGGCCTGAGCGTTCTCAACGCTGGAAAGCTTGCCACCGGTGACCTCGAGACAGGGTTGATCTCCTGCACACCTGCGGGCTCCATGCTTCTGGTGCGCAGCATTCATGGTGATGACCTTTCTGGCCTCAACGCCGTCGTCATCGGCCGTTCCAACCTGTTCGGCAAGCCCATGGGGCAATTGCTTTTGAATGCCAACGCGACAGTCACCATGGCGCATTCGCGGACCAAAGATCTGGCTGGGGTCTGCAAGACTGCCGATATTCTCGTTGCCGCCGTTGGTCGTCCGCAGATGGTCAAGGCCGATTGGGTTAAGCCCGGTGCGACCGTCATCGATGTCGGCATCAACCGTATTCCGGCTCCGGAAAAAGGCGAGGGCAAGTCCCGACTGGTCGGTGATGTCGCCTATGATGAGGCCAGCGCCGTTGCCGCGGCCATCACGCCTGTTCCCGGTGGCGTCGGCCCCATGACGATTGCGATGCTGATGGCAAACACGGTCATCGCAGCCCATCGCGCCCTGGGAAAAACTGCGCCGAAGTTCTAACCGGCTTAGCTTTGGACGGGGCCTGTCGATCCGCGCACGACAAGCTCTGCTTTCCACAATTCCTGCTGGGTGTCGGGCTGGCCGGACTTGATCTGGTTGATCAGCCGCTCGGCAATTCTCAAGCCGGCTGCCCGCAGGGACGACCGGGTCGTCGTCAACGGTACGGAAAAGTTGACCGGCTTCAGCAACGGCAACACATCGTCATGGGCGATCAGTGAGATATCTCTTCCCGGCTTCAGCCCTCGGTGATTGAGCGAACGGACGGCACCCAATGCCAGTGCCGTGGATGCACAGATGATCGCCGTCGGGCGATCGACGCGCGACAGCAACTGTTCCATTTTCAGGAATCCCGCTTCGTCGTTCATAATGCTGTGGCTGACATTGTCCTGACGCAGCGCATATCCCTGTTCCGTGAGGGCGGCCTCTACCCCCCGGTGACGGCGAAAGGTGAAATCATAACCTTCCGGGCCGTTCAGAAGGGCGATATTGCGATGGCCCAACTGCAACAGAAGCGACGTCGCATCGCGAAACGCAGTCTCATTGTCGACGTCTAAGAAAGGATAATCCGTCTCCACGCCCCAGGAACGGCCATGCACCATGAAGGGTATAGAAAGGCCCTTCATCATCTCGATGCGGGGGTCGTTCTTCTTCATATAGGCGAGGTAGATGCCGTCGACGCTGCCGCTGACTGCAAGCTCTTTCAGCGCATTTTCCTCATTGGCGGGATCTGTCGGCATGATGACAAGGTGGAAGCCGTTGCGGGCTGAGGCCTCTCCCAGGCCGCTGAGAAACTCGCCGAAATGCACATCGGATTGATAGTCGGGGCCGGTGGGCATGACCAGGCCGATGGAGCCCATCTTGCCGGTCGCGAGGCGTTGGGCTGCGACATTGGGCCGATAGCCGGTCTTCTGCGCGGCCTCGATGATCTTGCGACGGGTCTCGGCGTTGACTTCCGGATAGCCGTTGAGCGCGCGGCTGATTGTGGTCTGGGAAATGCCGAGGTGCTGCGACAGTTGTTTCAGGTTCATGTTTCGCAGCCCTCCATGGTTCCAGCGTCAGCTTGACGCATTGCTCCTCCAAGCGCCCAAACCGCTTTGGATGATAGCAACACTTGCCCTGCGCCACAATTGGAAAAGGCTGAGTTTCTTCACGCATAGTTTGCATGCTGCACTGCGGTGTATTCACCAAAGCGCTAAAGTTCAACCGGACACTTGACTCGGCTTCCATGTCAGTGAGATGAATAGGTAGCCAAAGCGCTTTGAGGATTTTCAAGGGCGAAAGCCTGTAATGTGATGGGAGGTAGGATCACATGAAAAAGACTTTCTGGACGACCGTGGCCATAGCCACGTTTTTGTCAGGTGCAGCCCTAGCGGCAGACCTGAAGTTCAAGCCGGGTGACGACGCGAAATTCAACTGGAAGAGCTACGAAGACTTCAAAACCGCCAATGCCAGCCTAAAAGGTGAAACGCTGACGATCTTCGGACCCTGGCGCGGCGAAGACGAGGCACTGTTCCAGTCGGTTCTGGCCTATTTTGCCGATGCGACGGGCGTGAACGTCCGCTATTCTTCTTCGGAAAACTACGAGCAGCAGATCGTTATCGATACGCAGGCCGGTTCTCCTCCCAATGTTGCCATTCTTCCGCAGCCCGGCCTTTTGGCCGACCTCGCTGCCAAGGGTCTTTTGACACCGCTTGGCGATGATACTGCGAAGTGGGTGAAGGATAATTATGGCGCAGGCCAGTCCTGGGTCGATCTGGGCATGTACCCCGGCAAGGATGGCCAGAAGGCTTATTTCGCCTTCCCGTTCAAGGCAGACGTGAAGTCGCTGGTCTGGTACGTGCCTGAAAACTTCGAAGAAGCAGGCTACGAGGTTCCCAAGAGTGTCGAAGACCTCGTCAAGCTCAGCGACCAGATTGTAAAGGACGGCGGCACGCCATGGTGCA
Organism: Agrobacterium rosae; assembly: GCF_002915175.1. Taxonomy (GTDB): domain Bacteria; phylum Pseudomonadota; class Alphaproteobacteria; order Rhizobiales; family Rhizobiaceae; genus Agrobacterium; species Agrobacterium rosae. Next base: position 42,830 of record NZ_NXEJ01000006.1, read on the forward strand.
TCGGTCTCGGTTCTGGCGGTGCGACGGGTTGGCCCGGCACGGACTGGGTCGAAGACTTCATGCTGCGCACCCAGCCGCTGGATGTCTATCTGAAGTGGACGACGAACGAGGTGAAGTTCAACGACCCACGCGTCGTTGCCGCCATCGAGGAATTCGGCAAATTCGCCAAGAACGACAAATATGTCTCGGGTGGCGCAGCCGCCGTTGCCTCCACCGACTTCCGTGACAGCCCCAAGGGCCTCTTCGACATTCCGCCGAAGTGCTACCTGCATCGTCAGGCCTCGTTCATTCCATCCTTCTTCCCTGAGGGAACAAAGGTCGGAACGGATGTCGATTTCTTCTACATGCCGACATTTGCCTCCAAGCCTGAACTCGGCAAGCCGGTTCTCGGTGCCGGAACGCTCTTCACCATTACCAAGGATTCAAAGGCCGCCCGCGCGCTGGTCGAGTTCCTTAAGACGCCGATCGCGCATGAGGTGTGGATGGCGCAGTCAGGCTTCCTGACACCATACAAGGGCGTCAACCTCGACACCTATGCCAGCGAGCAGACCAAGCGTCAGGGTGAAATCCTCACAACCGCCACCAGCTTCGGTTTCGATGGCTCGGACCTGATGCCCGGCAAGATCGGTGCCGGCGCATTCTGGACCGGCATGGTCGATTTTGTCGGCGGCAAGTCTGCGCAGCAGGTTGGCGACGATATCCAGAAGGCCTGGGACGGCCTGAAATAATCACAAACTCCGCCCGGCAGTGCCAGTCACTGCCGGGCCGTTTCTCTACAAGTCTCTGCCATAACAGGATCATGCTGTCAGGCTGGGTATAAGAACGGAATACGGGGAGGGAATATCATGACCCAGATCGTGTCAGCGCTCGGCGTGATGATCGTCGGCGTTTTCGCCTGCGCCGCCTATTATTGGTTGTCGGACAAGGCGCTACAGCTCATTTTCCCGGTCAAAGACGGTGACGTGATCCACGCATCACGCAATCTGAACCGGCGTGCGGCCATCCGCCCCTGGCTTTTCGTCGGACCGGCGCTGCTGTTGCTGGTCGTCTATCTCGTCTACCCCGTCGTCGCCACCTTCATCTTGTCCTTCTATGATCGCACGGGTGCCAATTTCGTCGGCCTCAACAATTATCGTTGGGCATTTTTCGACGCCGGTTTCCGCCAGTCCATTTTCAACAACATCCTCTGGCTCGCCGTCGTACCCGCCGCCTGCACCTTCTTCGGTCTCGTCATTGCCGTCATGACGGACCGCATCTGGTGGGGCAATATCGCCAAGTCCATCGTCTTCATGCCCATGGCCATTTCCTTCGTCGGCGCATCGGTCATCTGGAAGTTCATCTACGAATATCGCGGTGAGGGGCAGGTGCAGATTGGCCTATTGAACGCCATCGTCGAATATTTCGGCGGCACCCCGGAAGTGTGGATTTCCATGCCCTTTTGGAACAACTTTTTCCTGATGGTCATCCTCATCTGGATCCAGACCGGCTTTGCCATGGTCATTCTGTCGGCCGCCCTGCGCGGCATTCCAGAAGAAACCGTCGAGGCCGCCGTGATCGATGGTGCTAATGGCTGGCAGATATTCTGGAAAATCCTCGTGCCGCAGATTTGGGGCACCATCGCCGTGGTCTGGACGACCATCACCATCCTCGTTCTCAAGGTCTTCGATATCGTGCTGACCATGACCAACGGTCAGTGGAACACCATGGTTCTGGCCAACCTCATGTTCGACTGGATGTTCCGTGGCGGCGGGGATAGCGGACGCAGCGCCGTCATCGCGCTCGTCATCATGGCGGCAGTGACGCCGATCATGATCTGGAACATCCGTCAGGCAAACCGTGAGATGGAGGGTCGCTGAGATGAACATAGCAACACGTCTTCGCCGCATCGGCCTGCCACGCCTTATCGTCCACATCAGCGTTCTCTTCGTCGTCCTGCTCTGGCTCTTGCCGACGCTCGGCATTCTCGTCAGTTCACTGCGAGATAAGGACCAGCTCGTCGTTTCCGGCTGGTGGACGGCATTTTCCAGCTCCAGCCAGACACAGGCCCTTCGCCTTGCTGATCCGGCGACACAGAAACAGGAAGGCGACCGTTTCGTCATCTCCGGCAACGTCTTCGAGAACGGCGCCGGTGGCAAGATTTCCGCCTTCGGTGTGCGAGTGCAGGACCCTGAAGCCTTTCCGGCAGGTGAGCCGGCTGATCTGGGTGAAGGCGAAAGCCTCGTCATCAATGAAGACGGCACCTATCAATACAGCAAGAATGCCAGCTTCGAAGGCTCGCGTGCCAAGCGTGTCTATCTGGCTGTCGCGACTCCACCCATCTTCACGCTCGATAATTACCGCACCGTCCTCAAGTCGGAAGGCATCGGCCAGTCCTTCGTCAATTCGCTGACGGTTGCCATTCCCGCGACCGTGATCCCGATTCTGATCGCAGCCTTTGCGGCCTACGCGCTGTCATGGATGAAGTTTACCGGTCGCTCGCTGATGATTGCCATGGTCGTCGGTCTGATCGTCGTGCCGTTGCAGATGTCGCTCATTCCGCTGTTGCAGCTCTATAACTGGATCGGCAACGTCTTTGGCGTGCCATCCAAGACCTATGCGGGCATCTGGCTGGCGCATACGGCCTTTGGCTTGCCGCTCGCCATCTATCTGCTGCGCAACTACATTGCCGGTCTGCCGAAGGAAATTATTGAAAGCGCCCGCGTCGATGGTGCCAGCGATTTCGAAATCTTCGTCAAGATCGTCCTGCCCTTGTCTTTCCCTGCACTCGCATCCTTCTCGATCTTCCAGTTCCTCTGGACATGGAACGACCTTCTGGTCGCCATGGTGTTCCTCGGCACGCAGAAGGACGAGCTGGTGCTGACGGGCGCACTGAACGCGCTGCTAGGTTCGCGCGGCGGCAACTGGGAAATCCTCACCGCATCGGCCTTCGTCACCATCATCGTGCCGCTCTGCGTTTTCTTCGCTCTCCAACGTTACCTTGTGCGCGGCCTGCTGACAGGCTCGGTCAAGGGAGGCTGATCCACAATGAATGCCCATACCACACAGGAAACTGCAATGACGTCTTCTGCTCTCGTGCGCGATAAGGATTGGTGGCGCGGTGCCGTGATCTACCAGATCTACCCGCGCTCCTATCAGGATTCCAACGGCGATGGCATCGGCGATCTCAAGGGCATCACCTCACGTCTGGAGCATATCGCCAAGCTCGGCGCAGACGCGATCTGGATTTCGCCCTTCTTCACGTCACCGATGAAGGATTTCGGCTATGACGTTTCCAACTACGTCGATGTTGATCCCATGTTCGGCACGCTGGCGGATTTCGATGGCCTGATTGCCGAAGCACACCGCCTTGGCATCCGCGTCATGATCGACCTCGTTCTGTCGCACACGTCCGATCAGCATCCATGGTTCGTCCAAAGCCGCTCCAGCCGCCAAAACCCCAAGGCGGACTGGTATGTGTGGAGCGACGGCAAGCCGGATGGCACGCCGCCCAACAATTGGCTGTCCATCTTCGGCGGTTCCGGCTGGCAGTGGGACCCGACGCGCATGCAATATTACATGCACAACTTCCTCACCTCGCAGCCGGACCTCAACCTGCACAATGAAGAGGTGCAGCAAGAGTTGCTGAACATCACCCGCTTCTGGCTGGAACGCGGCGTCGATGGTTTCCGTCTGGATACGATCAACTTCTATTTCCACGACAAGGAACTGCGCAACAACCCGGCGCTCGCACCGGAGCGCCGCAACGCGTCCACCGCGCCTGCCGTGAACCCCTATAATTTTCAGGAGCACATCTACGACAAGAACCGCCCGGAAAATATTGCCTTCCTGAAGCGCTTCCGCGCCGTGCTGGACGAGTTCCCTGATATTGCCGCCGTCGGCGAAGTGGGCGACAGCCAGCGCGGGCTCGAAATCGTCGGCGAATATACCTCCGGCGATGACAAGATGCAGATGTGCTACGCCTTCGAATTTCTGGCACCCGATGCGCTGACCCCGCAGCGCGTGGCCGATGTGCAGGCGGATTTTGCCCGCGCCGCACCCGAGGGATGGGCCTGCTGGGCTTTCTCCAACCATGATGTCGTGCGCCACGTGAGCCGCTGGGGCGATGTGGTGGAAGACAAAGACGCTTTCGCCAAGGTTCTCTCAGCCCTTTTGATGACACAGCGCGGATCTGTCTGCATCTATGAAGGTGAAGAGCTTGGCCTAACGGAAGCCGATATCGCTTTTGAAGATTTGCAGGACCCCTATGGCATTCAGTTCTGGCCGGAATTCAAAGGCCGTGACGGTTGCCGCACGCCCATGGTCTGGGATGCTGGCCATGCGCTGGCGGGCTTCTCGACAGCCGAAAAGGGTTGGCTTCCCATTCCGCCCGAACACAAGCAGCGCGCGGTCAGCGCCCAGCAGCGCGACGAGACATCGGTGCTTGAGCACTATCGCCGCTTCCTTGCCTTCCGCAAACAGCACCCGGCCTTTGCCAAGGGCAGCATCGAATTCCAGCCGGTCGAAGGCACGGTGTCGAGCTACACGCGCACACTCGGCAATGAAACCGTGCTGTGCCTGTTCAACCTGTCGGCAGAACCATCAGAGGCGACATTGCCGGATGGCAATTGGCAGGTTGTCGAAGGCCATGGCTTCTTTGCGCAATTGAGCGGCAACACTGTCCAGCTACCGGCATGGGGCGCATTTTTCGCCCGTTACGCCTGACATATAGGGAGGAACACCACATGACCGGCGTCATTCTCAAGGATATCCGCAAGGCTTACGGACAGGTCAAAGTCCTTCACGGTATCGATCTGGATATCAAGCAAGGTGAGTTCATCGTCTTCGTCGGTCCCTCCGGCTGCGGGAAATCCACGCTGCTGCGCATGATTGCGGGTCTGGAAGAGATCACTGGCGGTGAGATGTATATCGATGGCCAACTGGTCAACGAAATCCCGCCCTCACGGCGTGGCATCGCCATGGTGTTCCAGTCCTACGCGCTCTATCCGCATATGACTGTTTACGACAACATGGCCTTCGGTATGAAGATCGCCAAGGAAAACCGCCAAGAGATCGACCGTCGCGTGCGCGCCGCTGCCGACATTCTGCAACTGACGCAATATCTGGATCGCCTGCCCAAAGCACTCTCCGGCGGTCAGCGCCAGCGTGTCGCCATCGGTCGCGCCATCTGCCGCAACCCCAAGGTCTTCCTGTTCGATGAGCCCTTGTCGAACCTTGATGCCGCCCTTCGCGTCGCCACCCGCATAGAGATCGCCAAGCTCGGCGAGCAGATGGCGGATACGACGATGATCTACGTGACCCACGACCAGGTGGAAGCCATGACGCTGGCCGACCGTATCGTTGTGCTCAACGCCGGTCGCGTGGAGCAGGTGGGTGCGCCGCTGGAACTTTACGAAAATCCCGGCAATCTTTTCGTCGCCAAATTCATCGGTTCACCGGCGATGAACATCATCGCCGCTACGATGAAGGGAACAGGTGCCCAGACGGCCATCGAACTCTTGGGCGGCAAAACGCTTTCCGTGGATATCGCAACCCAGCCTGGAGAAGAAGGCAAGGCTGCGTCCTTCGGCGTTCGCCCGGAAGATTTGGCTGTTGTCACCGGTGACGACTATCTTTTCGAAGGCAAGGTTTCCATCGTTGAGGCGCTGGGCGAAGTCACTTTGCTCTATCTGGAAGCGCCCGCTGGGCAGGACCCGATCATCGTCAAAATCCCCGGTATTGCCCAGGCCAAAAAAGGTCAGGTTTTACGCTTCTCCGCACCGTCCCAAAAGCTGCATCTCTTTGACGCGGAAGGCCAGACATATCGCCGTTAAAAGGCGTATAGGAACGGCTTTTTAACCATAAAACGAAGCCGTTCAGCTGTGCCATAATGATTTCACATGCACTAAAATGATGTCAGATCAATGGGTTGTCTGAAGTCGGCTTGTACCATCGACCGGTGACAGCGGTTGCCGACTTCCAGATTTCGCATGTGTTTCATATCGAAACGGCGTGAGAAATTCTTAAGGACTTGTAGCTAGTCTTTATCCTTGAAAAATAACAAGAGGATCACGGCATTGAACGCCCGGGCGGACATCGGTAAACCCAGCTATCTCAGCAAGGAAGAATCTTTCATGTACGACCGCGAGGGGCGGTTCAAAATGGAAGATACGATGAATGCTGCGCGCATCGAATATACCGAAAAAGCCGTGATGAACATGGCCTCGCGCCGTTGCGATGTTCTCAAGATTTCGCAATCGGAAGCGGTGCTTGCGCTGATGACGCAATACAATCTGCCGAAGCAATTCTATCTGGATATTCCCGATGCGCGCATCACCAAGATTGGCTGCGTGCTAATGAAGGTCAACGCCAACAACACCATTCATGTCCGCTTTCTGCATATTCTCAGCAAGAAAGACATGGACCGCATTTTCGTGTTCAGCACACACCCTGCACACCGCGACCGCAAGCTCGATATTCGAGCTTGGTAAGGTAAAACAAACAAAAAAGCCGCGTTTCACCCGAAACGCGGCTTTTTTGTTGGTCTGTCATTCGTCAATGAAAGACGCTTGCACCCTGATCGGCCGGACCGACATTGCGGCGGAAGGGCGCAAACAATTCACGGCCCATGCCCCATTCATTATCGGAGAGATTTGCCGTTGCAGGCTCTCGGGCCGCAAGCTCAGCGGATGACACCAGAACCTCGATGGTGCCGGTGATGGCGTCGAGGCGGATCATGTCGCCTTCGCGGATGCGCGAAATCGGGCCGCAATCGACCGCTTCCGGCGTCATGTGAATAGCGGCTGGCACTTTGCCCGATGCGCCGGACATGCGCCCGTCCGTAACCAGTGCCACCTTGAAGCCGCGATCCTGCAACACGCCAAGCGGTGGCGTCAGTTGGTGCAGTTCCGGCATGCCATTGGCCTTCGGTCCCTGGAAACGGACGACGGCCACGAAGTCCCGGTTCAGCTTGCCCTCTTTGAAAGCGGTCTGAAGGCTCTGCTGGTCGTGGAAGATGATGGCTGGGGCCTCGATAACGTGACGCTCCGGCTTGACGGCAGAAATCTTGATGACGGCCTTGCCGAGATTGCCGGTCAGCATCTTCAGTCCGCCCGTTGGCTGGAAGGGCGTTTCGATGCTGGCCAGAACCTTCGGGTCATGGCTCACTTCCGGCGCAGATGTGCGGACCACCGCGCCGTTTTCATCCAGTGTCGGCTCGATCGTGTAGGCCTCAAGTCCCTGACCGAATACGGTGCGCACATCATCATGCACGAAGCCCTGTTTCAGAAGCTGCTTGATGAGGAAGCCCATGCCGCCGGCTGCGTGGAAGTGGTTCACATCCGCCAGACCGTTCGGGTAAACGCGCGCCAGAAGCGGAACCACGTCCGAAAGGTCGGAAATATCCTGCCATGTCAGCACGATGCCCGCTGCCCGCGCCATGGCGATGAGGTGCAGCGTGTGGTTGGTGGAGCCGCCCGTGGCATGCAGACCCACGACGCCGTTAACGACGGAACGCTCATCGATCATCTCGCCCGCAGGCGTAAATTCGTTGCCCTGCGCGGTAATGGCTAGCGCCCGCTTCGTCGCTTCGCGGGTCATCGCGTCGCGCAGCGGCGTATTGGGATTGATGAAGGAGGAACCGGGCATGTGAAAGCCCATGATTTCCATCAGCATCTGGTTGGAGTTGGCGGTGCCGTAGAAGGTGCAGGTGCCTGGGCCGTGGTAGGATTTGGATTCCGCTTCCAGCAATTCGGCGCGCCCGACCTTGCCTTCGGCATAAAGCTGGCGAATGCGCGACTTCTCGTCATTTGGTAGACCCGATGTCATCGGTCCAGCCGGAATGAAGATGGATGGCAGATGGCCGAAGGAAAGCGCTGCAATCACCAGACCCGGTACGATCTTGTCGCAGACACCAAGAAACACGGCTGCATCGAACATGTTGTGCGACAAGCCGATGCCCGCCGCCATTGCAATCGCATCACGCGAAAACAGCGATAGCTCCATGCCCGGCTGGCCCTGCGTCACGCCATCGCACATGGCCGGAACGGCACCTGCCACCTGCGCAATACCGCCCGCTTCCTTGGCGGCATCGCGGATCATGGCCGGGTAAACCTCAAAGGGCTGATGGGCCGAAAGCATGTCGTTATAGGCGGTAATGATGCCGAGATTTCCGACCCGGTCGCCGGCAAGGATGTCCTTGTCGGCGGGGGAACAGACCGCAAATCCGTGCGCCAGATTGGCGCAGGAGAGAACGGAGCGATGCACGCCCTTGGACACCTGAAGCCGAAGCCTTTCGAGATAAATCTCGCGGTAAGGTTTCGAGCGCTCGACGATACGGGCCGTGATAGCCTGAATACGAGGGTCGGCAGCCATGGGCGTTCATCCTGTCCTTCTGTAGATCATCGGCCAGACGCTTGGGAACGTCGGCCGGTGATCATGTTGCTGTTTCAAGCGCTGGGCTTACGGTGCCCAGTAGATATGCACAGGCGATTCCGCCCGGTTGAGAACGGCCCGGATGGGCATCTCTTCCTCGTCCAGATCGGACTTCGCCTTTTCGAGTGTTTCCTTTTTGGCAGCACCTTCAATGTGCAGCACCAGAAAACGGGCATCGTGAAGCGCGGAGAGATTGAACGTCAGACGTTCCTCGCCCGCCGTCTCGGCAGCCATCGGCAGCACTGCGCGCTCTTCATCCAGATCGAGTGCCTCTTCGAGATTGTCACCGCCGGGGAAGAACGAGGCGGTATGACCGTCCGTGCCCATGCCGAGAATGACAACGTCGAAGGGATCGCAGATGGCTTCCGTCTTGACGGTTGCTAGTGTCGCTGCGTCATCAGGCGTTGCGAAGAACTGGTAGAGCGGCACGAAATAGGCATGGGCCGCCGCATTTTGCAGCAGGTTGTCCGCAACCAACTTGTGGTTGGAGCGGTCACTTTCCGGCGGTACGAAACGTTCGTCCACCAGCGTCACGCTGATGTTCTTCCAGTCCAACTCATGTTTGGACAGCGCCTGAAAGAAAAGCTTCGGCGTCGAGCCGCCGGAAACGGCAATGCTTGCCGTTCCACGCTCGGAAATACCACGCTCCAGGCGCTCGGCGACATCCTTTGCCAGCGTCTGCGCCAGCTCCGGACCATTCGCGAAAATATGCTCTTGTGCGGTCATCGGCATATCCTCAGTCGGCTTCATGCCATGTGCGGCCATCGCGTTCGATCAGTGCAATCGAGCCGCTCGGCCCCCATGTGCCTGACGTGTAACCCTGAACGCCCTGGCTGACGGATTCCCAGCTTTTCAGAATGGGGTCGACCCACTTCCATGCTGCTTCCACTTCGTCGCGGCGCATGAACAGGGCCTGGTTGGAGCGGATGGTGTCCATCAACAGGCGTTCATAGGCATCGGGGCTGCGCACGTTGAAGGCTTGAGCAAAGCTCATATCCAGCGATACCTGACGCAGGCGCATGCCACCCGGACCCGGGTCCTTGATGAGAAGCGACTGCTTGACGCCTTCATCCGGCTGAAGGCGAATGACCAGCTTGTTGGCCTCGACCTTGCCCGCCGCATCATCGAAGATCGAATGCGGGATTTGCTTGAAGGTGACGACGATTTCTGACACGCGCGTCGCAAGACGCTTGCCGGTGCGGATGTAGAACGGCACGCCAGCCCAGCGCCAGTTGGCGATTTCGGCCTTGATGGCAACGAAGGTCTCGGTGTTGGAAACGCCGCCTTCCAGCTCTTCCAGATAGCCTTTGACCGGACCGCCAGCGGACGCGCCGGCACGGTACTGACCACGCACCGTCAGCTTCTCGACATTGGATTCATCGATCAGCTTCAGCGAGCGCAGAACCTTGACCTTCTCGTCACGCACGGCTTCCGCATCCATGGAGGAGGGGGGTTCCATGGCAACGAGGCATAATAGCTGAAGGATATGGTTCTGCACCATGTCGCGCAGCGCACCGGCCTTGTCGTAATATCCAGCGCGGCCTTCGAGACCGACGGATTCGGCGACGGTGATCTGCACATGGTCGATATGGGCAGAATTCCACAACGGCTCGTAGAGCGCATTGGCAAAGCGCAGCACCATCAGGTTCTGCACGGTTTCCTTGCCGAGATAATGGTCGATACGGAAGATCTGCTCTTCCTTGAAGACATTGCCCAGCGTGTCGTTGAGTTCCAGCGCAGAGGCCAGGTCACGGCCAATCGGCTTTTCCACGACGATGCGGGTGGATTTGGTGATCAGCTTGTGATCACGGATCTTGAAGGCGATGTCGCCGAAAATGCCGGGAGCAACGGCCAGATAAAACGCGCGAATGCGGTCCTTGCCTTCGTCCAGTAGCTTCTTCAGCTTGTCCCAGCCGCCATCAGACTTCGCATCGACGGGAATGTAGAACAGGCGGGCGCAGAATTTTGCGACCTGATCATCATCATACTCGCCCTTCTTCAGATGCTCCTTGAGGGCATCCTGTGCGAATTTACGGTATTCCTCATGGGTCATGACCGAACGGGAAGCGCCAATGATGCGTGTTGGTTCTGACAGCTGGTTTTCCACCTGGCGGTGGTAAAGGGCTGGCAGAAGCTTGCGCTCGGCCAGATCGCCAGTGCCGCCAAAGACGACGCAATCGAAGGGCTCTACTGGAATGATTTGACTGCTCATACCGATTCTCTCGATCTTTCCGTGTTGAGGGCATCCATAATCTAATCGATTTAAAAATGCCAGACGTGTTGTAAATAATTATGATTTTCTCTTATAAGGCATTGTTTTTACTCTTCTTAAGTATGCCTCACCAAGTAAATTCGATTTCCGCCTCGTTAGAACCTGTCCCTTAATGCGTACCACGAAAGTGCAAGGAAAAGCAGTGGCGCGCGCAGTGTTGTGCCGCCAGGAAAAGACGGTACGTCCAGAGACGAAAACTGTTCCAGCGCCTTGTCCTTGGCAACGACCATATCCGCATATAGCTTGCCGCAATAATTGGATAGCATCACGCCATGGCCGGAATAGCCGCCGATGGACATCACACCCGGCATAACCTCGCGCACGAAGGGCTGGCGATTGAGCGTTATGCCCACTGAACCGCCCCAGGCATGCGTCATCTCGATCGTGTTGAGGGCCGGATAGATTTCTGCGATCTGCTTGCGGATATGTTTGGAAATGTCACGCGGTGAATCCGCCGTATAGGCCTCGCGCCCGCCAAACAGCAGCCGGTTATCAGGTGTCTTGCGGAAGTAACGCACCACGAAACGGCTGTCGGCAATGGCTTCTTTTCCCGGAATGATAGTTGGAAAGTCATCCAGCGGCACGGTCGCACCGATGAAGGAGCGGATCGGCATGACATGCGCTGCCGTCACCGGTTCCAGATTGCCGATATGAGCGTTTGTGGCAATCAGCACGCGGTCCGCAGTGATGGTGCCAGAAGAGGTTTCGATCAGCGTTTTGCCGCCGGTCTGCGTGATGGATTTGGCAGGCGTCATCTCGAAAATCTGCGCGCCCGCAGCCTTGGCCGCTTTTGCCAGACCGACGATCAGCTTCAGAGGATGGATATGGCCGGTGCCGGTGTCGCGAACGCCGAAATGATAATGGTCGGACCCAAGCCGCTCCGCCGTTTCAGCCTTTTCCATGAAGGAAACATGGCTGTATTCATAGCGGCTGGTCATGGCCTCGACGCTTTTGCGATAGTCCTTTTCGTAGGATTTCTTGTGCAGGACATTCAATTGTCCGGGCAGAAACTCCATGTCGATGTCATGTTCGCGAGCAAAATCCAGCACATAGTGCTTGGCATGTTCGGCAATGTCGAACAGCGCCTTGGAGCGCTCAAAACCGATCTCTTTTTCAAGATCGTCCGGCCAAGCGCGTTGGCCGGTGCCGAACTGACCGCCATTGCGCCCCGATGCGCCATCCCCGACGCGATAGCCTTCGATAAGCACGACCGAAACGCCAGCCCTGGCAAGATTATAGGCGGCCTGCAAGCCCGTAAACCCTCCGCCGATGACGGCCACGTCCACAGTGCGCGAACCATCCATCGCCGGAAATTGCGGTCGTGCGCCGAGACTGTCCTGATACCAGGAAATGCCGGGCGCTATCGGGCTCTGCCATGTCATGTGCAAACCCTCATACGTTCAACAACAGGAACTCCCGCTCCCACGGGCTGATCACCTGCATGAAGGTCTCGAATTCGCCGCGCTTCAAACCGGCATAAAGGCCAACGAATTCATGGCCGAAAACACGCTCGAGTTCCGGTTCGCTTTCCAGCAAAGAAACGGCTTCTAGAAGTCCACGTGGCAACTCGATAGAGCCTTCGTTTGCCGTCTCATAGGTCGGCTCCGTCGGCTCGATATTGTTCATGATGCCGAGCCAGCCGCAGGCCAGCGATGCCGCAATGGCCAGATAGGGGTTGGCATCGGAACTGGGCAGGCGGTTTTCGACACGTCGTGCCGAAGGCCCTGATATCGGCACGCGGAAAGCCGTCGTGCGGTTGTCGTAACCCCAGGCATTGTTGACCGGGCAGGCCATATCAGGCGTCAGGCGGCGGTAAGAATTCACGTACGGTGCCAGCATCACCAGCGCATTCGGCACATAACGCTGCATGCCGCCGACAAACGCGAAGAATTCCTTCGACGGGCTACCATCCTTGTTGGAAAACACATTGTCGCCTGTCTCGATATCCACCACGGACTGGTGAATATGCATGGCCGAACCCGGCATGCCCTGCATGGGCTTGGCCATGAAGGTGGCATAGATGCCGTGTTTCAGCGCCGCCTCGCGGATGGTGCGTTTGAACAGGAACACCTGATCGGCAAGCTCGATGGGGTCGCCGTGGCGCAGGTTGATTTCCAACTGCGCCGGACCCTCTTCATGGATCAGCGTGTCGATTTCCAGACCCTGCTTTTCCGAGAAGTGATAGATATCGTCGATCAATTCATCGAATTCGTTGATGCCGGCAATCGAGTAGCTCTGCCCACCGACGATGGAGCGGCCCGAACGACCCTTTGGTGGATGCAGCGGATAATCCGGGTCATCATTCATGGCGACGAGATAGAACTCGATTTCCGGGGCTACGACCGGCTTCCAACCCTTGTCCTTGTAAAGATCGAGCACGTTGCGCAGCACGTTGCGCGGCGTGTAAGGAACGAACGCACCTTCCTGATCCACCACATCGCAGATAACCTGCGCGGTCGGGTCGCTTTCCCATGGCACGACGCAGAGCGTGGATAGATCGGGCACCAGCTTCAGGTCGCTATCGCGCGGCTCATAACGGAAGTTCGCGGTTTCATCCGGGTATTCGCCGGAAATCGTGTGACGATAAAGGGCCGAAGGCAGCGCCAGCGATGTATCGCCGGTGAATTTGGACGTCGGCATCATCTTGCCGCGAGGCACGCCCGCAAGATCGGGGGTGATGCACTCGATGTCTTCGATACCGCGGGCCTTGAGCCACTGCGCGGCTTCACGCCAGGAAGAGCAACCACGTGTCGGAGAGACATCGACTTGTATTTTTTTTGCCATGTTTGCCGGTTTTTTTGGACGGAGCATGGTTTTCTTGGGAGGCATAAATCACCGGCTGTGTGTTTCGATTGGGGCTATCATAGCCAGACTTTGTCATTTGGCAAAAGGGGCAGCGCCATTGACAACGGACCTGACTTCTAAAAGAGGAAGTACACTGAAACTAGGGAAACTCCATGACGGAAAAATGTAACGTGCTGATATTAGGCGCAGGGGCTGCTGGCATGATGTGTGCCATCCGTGCCGGTCAGCGCGGCCGTTCCGTCATTATCCTCGATCACGCCAAGGCACCGGGCGAGAAAATCCGCATTTCCGGCGGTGGGCGCTGCAATTTCACCAATGTCCATGCGGCCCCGAAAAACTATCTCTCCAGCAATCCGCATTTTGCCAAGTCTGCTTTGGCCCGCTACACGCCGCGCGATTTCATCGCCCTTGTAGAGAAGCATCGCATCCCCTGGCACGAAAAGACGCTCGGCCAACTCTTTTGTGATGACAGCGCCAAGGATATCATCCGTATGCTGCTGGCAGAAATGCAGGCGGTGGGTGTGAAGCTGAGGCTGCAAACGGAGATTTCCTCGGTGGAAGTAATTCCAACCGGTGGCTTCCGCGTTGCGACCTCATCTAGCATCATTGAGACCGATAGTCTGGTTCTGGCGACCGGTGGAAAATCCATTCCCAAAATGGGTGCGACGGGCTTTGCCTATCGTATCGCCGAACAGTTCGGCCTTGGCATTATCGAAACACGTCCCGGCCTTGTGCCGCTGACACTCGAGCCAACGCAGCTGGAAAAGCTCTCGGCCCTCTCCGGCATCGCCGTTCCCGCCGAAATTTCCCACGGCAAGACATCGTTCAACGAGGCGTTGCTGTTCACCCACAGAGGCTTGAGCGGCCCATCCATCCTGCAAATCTCGTCCTATTGGCGCGAGGGGGACGAGGTTCGCCTCAAGATGGAGCCTGATCTGGACATTGTCGGCCATCTGAAAGCGGCAAAAAAGACCAACGGTCGCCAGTCTGCCCAGACCGTGCTGGGCGAAATCCTGCCGAAGCGACTGGCGCAGCATGTGGTGGAGCGGGCAGGGGGTACCGGCACTCTCGGCGACATGTCTGACAAGACGTTGTCTGCGCTGACCGCTGCCGTGCAGGATTGGTCCATAAAACCTTCCGGATCGGAAGGGTACCGCACGGCTGAAGTCACGCTCGGCGGTGTCGATACCACCCATCTCGACTCCAAATCCATGCAGGCGAAAACCGTGTCGGGCCTTTATTTCATTGGTGAATGCGTGGATGTCACGGGCTGGCTGGGCGGCTATAATTTCCAGTGGGCATGGGCATCCGGCCACGCCGCCGGTGAATATGTGTAAAGCCTCGACATCTTAATGCCTTATTAAGAGACGCGGAGTCATGCTGATCGAATGCCAGCACAACGCAAGTTGATACATGATGTCCCGCTGGACGCCGGAACCCGGCATCGATCGGTTATGTTTCTCGTTCAGGAAGCCGCTCATGATGATGTCCAAAAAACCCGCCCGCGCCATCGCAATTGCTCGCACCGCCAATGATAATGCTGTTTATGCATTCCGTTTGAGCCTGATTTCGGCTGGTGCGATTGCTGCGTTTCTGGTGCTGCTGTTTTAATTGATCGGCATACCAAATGCTGACGGCATAGCTGAACGGGCTCGATTTCCTTGAAAGCTCTTCTTCGTCATGCTCGTGCTTGTCCCGAGTATCTGCAACGTCTCAATTTAATTCGACGTGATTGGATCCTTGGGACAAGCCCAAGGATGGCGTAAGGGCATGTCTGCGATCAAGTGAGCCGGACGGCACAACCGTCCGGCTTGAGACATTGGTTCAAGCCGCCGCCTTGCCCTGTGCAACGATGACAGGGATCAGCAGATCACCCCAATTTCCATCGCCACCGTGGTGGCGGGCGGAGCGGACGAGCTCGACGGATACACCGGCTTCGACCGCATTCATGACCGCCTGATTGAGGCGGTGCAGATCGTTGGCCAGCATGCGGATCGCGCTTTGCTGATCCTGGCTCATGGATGAGGATTGCTCCTCTGTGCGTTCCTTAACTCTCGAAATCGAAGCCATTGGTTTTCCTCCGTTCAATGGGCTGGTTTACTTATTCCGCAGCGGGGCGGAACTGGTCGTGTTCGGTCGATTCCTTCATCGCCGTAGTGGATGAGGTGCCGCCCGAAATCGCGACGGAGACCGCATCGAAATAGCCGGTGCCGACTTCGCGCTGGTGCTTGGTGGCGGTGTAGCCGTTGATTTCAGCCGCAAATTCCGCTTCCTGAAGCTCCGAATAGGCTGCCATCTGCCGGTCCTTGTAGCCGCGTGCCAGTTCGAACATGCCGTAGTTGAGTTGGTGGAAACCGGCAAGGGTGATGAACTGGAACTTGTAGCCCATGGCACCCAGTTCGCGCTGGAACTTGGCAATCGTCGCATCGTCGAGATGCTTCTTCCAGTTGAACGACGGCGAGCAATTGTAAGCCAGCTTCTTGTCCGGATGCACCTTGTGCACGCCTTCCGCAAAGCGCTTGGCCTGCTCTAGATCCGGTTTGGAGGTTTCGCACCAGATGAGATCGCAAAAAGGCGCATAGGCGTTGGCGCGGGCGATGCAGGGTTCCAGACCGTTCTTGACCTGATAAAAGCCCTCGACCGTACGGCCTGCATCATAATCCACGAAGGGCCGGTCGCGCTCGTCGATATCTGAGGTCAGAAGCTTGGCGGCTTCGGCATCCGTGCGGGCGATGACCAGCGTCGGCGTTCCCATGACGTCTGCGGCAAGGCGCGCCGCCGTCAAGTTGCGGATGTGCGCCGCTGTCGGGATCAGAACCTTGCCGCCCAGATGGCCGCATTTCTTTTCAGACGCCAACTGGTCTTCATAATGAACACCCGCAGCCCCAGCCTCGATAAAAGCCTTCATGATTTCGAACGCATTGAGCGGCCCGCCGAAACCCGCCTCGGCATCGGCAACGATGGGCGCAAACCATGTGTCGACGGACAGACCCTTGCCTTCGGCGGTCTCGATCTGGTCGGCGCGCTGCAAGTTCTTGTTGATGCGCTTTGCCAGTTCAGGTGCTGCATTGGCCGGGTAAAGCGACTGGTCGGGATACATGGCGGATGCCGTGTTCGCATCCGCCGCAACCTGCCAGCCGGAGAGATAGATCGCCTTCAGGCCGGCACGAACCATCTGCATGGCCTGATTGCCGGAGAGCGCGCCAAGCGCATTGATGTAGCTCTCTTCATTGATCAGCTTCCATAACCGGTTCGCACCCATTTCCGCCAGCGAGTGCTGGATGGTTACGGAGCCGCGCAGTTTTTCCACATCCGTTGCCGTATAGGTGCGCTCGATACCGTCGAAACGACCCTTTGGCGCGTTTGGAACCAGTTTGTAAAAATCAGTCATCTCTCTCCCTTGTCAAATAATCCGCACATCCTTACTCCATTGAGATGTGCGATCCGATGTGACTGAATTTACAGTTTCGAGAATTTTCGCGCCAGATAAAAAGGAAAATCAGTGACTTGAAAGAGGTCATGCTGTATCGTCTTTGACAGGATGGAGTTGTAAAACTGTAAAAATTGTAAAAACCGCAAGCGCCTTGCGTTGTGTGGATTTTGTAAAGAGAGGAGGTTTTGGTGGAGGCCAAGATTTTTGCAGGGCCGCGCGTTCGGCGCGTGCGCAACGGGTTGGGTCTGACGCAGACGGCCATGGCCGAGGCGCTGTCGATCTCGCCGTCCTATCTCAATCTCATCGAGCGCAATCAGCGTCCGCTGACGGTGCAACTGCTGTTGAAACTCAGCTCCGTCTATAAGGTCGATCTGGACGACTTGCAGGGCGAAAGCGGCGGCCTTACCAGCCAGTTGCGCGAAGTTTTCGCCGATCCGCTGCTGGCGGGCGAGGTGCCATCGGGGCAGGAACTGGTCGAGGTGGCGGAAGCTGCACCCAATGCAGCCAGCGGCATCACCAAGCTTTATCGTGCCTATAAGGAGCAGGCGCAGCGCCTCAGCGATCTCTCCGATCTGCTGGCGCGGGAAGGTCACCAGACCACGCTATCGGCCACGCGGCTACCTATCGACGAAGTCAGGGAAATCTTCGAGCGGCGTCCGGCGCATTTTGCGCAATTGGATGTAGCAGCGGAAGGTTTTCATGCCGCATTGTCTCCGGGTGATGATCTGGCGCAGGCGCTGAAAAGCTGGCTTCAGAAAAACCACGGCATCGTCGTGCGCTCCATGCCCGTCCACGCCATGCCCAACCTGCGCCGCCGTTATGACCGCCACTCCATGCGGCTGTTTCTCTCCGAGCGCCTGTCGCCGCAAGACCAGTTGCGGGAGATGGCGATGGAGGCCTGTCTTCTGGCCCTGACGGACGAGATCGGCACGGAGCTGCAAGCGCTGGCTCTCTCCGGCGAGGAGGCAAAGCGCATCGCCCGCTTCGAGCTTGCCCGTTACGCCGCCCACGCGCTGATGATGCCCTATGGCGCATATCTGGCTGCCGCCCAGCGCGCGCGCTACGATATCGATATCCTGCGCGGGCGCTTCAACGTGTCCTTCGAGCAGGCGGCAAACCGCATCGTCACGCTGGCGCGCCCCGGCGCATCAGGCATTCCATTTTTTCTGATGGAAATCGACAGCGCCGGGAACCGCTTCCGCAAGGCCGGTGCGCAAGGCTTTCCGCAGGCGCGGTTCGGTGGTCTCTGTGTAAAGCTCAATGTCCACGCCGCCTTTGCGCATCCGGGGCAGGTGCTGGCCGAGCAGGTGGAGATGCCGGACGGCGGGGCGTATCTCACCATCGCCCGCTCTCTGGATGGACCGCAGGCGGGGTTCGGAGAACGCATTCGTCGCACGGCTGTCATGGTGGCCTGCGATGCATCGTTGGCGAAAGAGACGGTTTATGGCGATGTCGTCGGCATCAAGGCGGGCAGCATTGCCATCGGCCCGTCCTGTCGGCTGTGTGAGCGGCAGGGCTGTCTTTCGCGGGCGGAGGCGCCGCTGACGCGTCCGCTGGGGCTGGATGAAATGGTGACGGGCCTTAGCGTTTTCGATTTTCAGTAGTGGCTTTCAAACACAATTGTTTGAAATTGCCGCGCTGCACATTTCCCGCTTGCCGACACAACTTTTCCTTTCTAGTCTCTGGCAAAACAAGGGGTTCACGCGCTTCTCCCGCTGCGCGTTCAAACAGGAGATATCATGAAACATCGTTCGCTTCGTTTCAGCCTCGCCGTTGCTGCCGCCGTTCTGGCCGCTGGCACGGCATTCGCGCAGGAAAAGGTCGTCCACGTTTACAACTGGTCGGACTATATCGATCCCGCTCTTCTGGAAGAATTCACCAAGGAAACCGGCATCAAGGTCGTCTACGACGTTTATGACGGCAATGAGGTTCTGGAAACCAAGCTGCTGGCCGGAAACTCCGGTTATGACGTTGTCGCGCCGACATCGCCGTTTTTGGCGCGTCAGATTAAGGCTGGCGTTTACCAGAAGCTGGACAAGTCCAAGCTGCCGAACCTCAAGAACATGTGGCCGGAAATCACCAAGCGCCTGTCGCAGTACGATCCGGGCAATGAATATGCCGTCAACTATATGTGGGGCACTACCGGCATCGGCTACAACGTGGCCAAGATCAAGGCTGCACTCGGCGATGATGTTAAAGTTGACAGCTGGGATATTCTCTTCAAGCCGGAAAATGCGGCCAAGCTGAAGTCTTGCGGCATCAATATTCTCGATGCATCGGATGAAACCTTCGCCATAGCTATGAATTACATTGGCAAGAATCCGGACAGCAAGGAAACGGCTGATCTGGAAGCGGGCGGAGATGTCTATAAGGCGATCCGTCCTTCGGTCAAAACCTTCAATTCCTCTGCCTATATCGATGAACTCGCCAATGGCGACAGCTGCATCACCATCGGCTGGTCCGGCGATATTCTTCAGGCCAAGACCCGCGCCGAAGAAGCCAAGAACGGTGTTGAAGTGAACTACGTCATTCCCAAGGAAGGCACCTATATCTGGATGGATTCCTTTGCCATCCCGAAAGATGCCAAGAATGTCGATGCTGCTCACGCCTTCATCAACTTCATGATGAAGCCAGATGTGGCCGCCAAGGCTTCGGATTACGTGCAATATGCCAACGGCAACCTGGCCTCACAGGCGCTGATGGACGAGGCCGTGTCCAAGAACCCCGGCGTTTACCCGGATGCGGAGACGATGAAGAAGCTCTTCACCATCTCGCCCTATGGACCGAAAGAACAGCGCGTTCTCAATCGCGTCTGGACCCAGATAAAAACCGGCAGCTGACCGGATTGTTATAAGGGGCAGGTGGAAACGCCTGCCCCTTTCTCGTTCAGCCCTCTTCATAAAACAAATGGGATAGTTCATGGCGAAATCTCTTGGTCCGGTAAAACGCAAATTCTCACCATGGGAAGATCCCGCCGCAGTCCCCTTCATCCGATTTGAAAACATCACCAAACGCTTCGGCGATTTCGTCGCCGTGGATAATCTGACGCTAGATATTTATGAGCGCGAATTCTTTTCGCTGCTCGGCCCATCCGGCTGCGGCAAGACGACCCTGATGCGCATGCTGGCGGGTTTCGAGGAGCCGACGGAAGGTCGCATCCTGTTGCAAGGCAAGGATATTTCCGGCGTGCCGCCCTATAAGCGGCCAACCAACATGATGTTCCAGTCCTACGCGCTTTTCCCGCATATGTCGGTGGAGAAGAACATCGCCTTCGGGCTGGAGCAGGATGGCTTACCCAAGGCCGATATCAAGGTTCGCGTCGAGGAAATGTTACGTATGGTGAAGCTCACCGAGTTTGCCAAGCGCAAGCCAAGCCAACTCTCGGGCGGGCAGCGGCAGCGTGTGGCATTGGCGCGCTCGCTGGCAAAGCGGCCAAAGGTGCTGCTGCTGGATGAGCCGCTTGGCGCGCTGGACAAGAAGCTGCGCGAAGAAACGCAGTTCGAACTGATGGACCTCCAGCAAACGCTCGGCACCACCTTCCTCATCGTGACGCATGATCAGGAGGAAGCGATGACGGTATCCGACCGCATTGCCGTGATGGACAAGGGTATTGTCGCACAGGTGGCAACCCCGGCTGAAATTTACGAAGCACCCAACAGCCGCTACGTGGCGGATTTCATAGGCGACATCAATATTTTCGACGCGACGGTCACCTCCAAGACAGGCCCTGCCGTGCAGTTGGATTGCGATGGTCTGGCGGTCACGGTTGAGCAGGACTGCGCCGCTGCATCCGGGGACAGGGTGGCCTTTGCCGTTCGCCCGGAAAAGGTCCGCATTTCACTGGATGCACCCGCTGAGACTTCACCCAATGTCGCGCATGGCGAGGTCTGGGATATCGGCTATCTCGGAGATTTCTCGGTCTTCATCGTCAAGCTGGACGATGGTCGGGTCATCCGTGCTGCGCAGGCCAATGTCTCGCGCCTCGTTGATCGACCCATCACCTTCGGGGATATGGTCTGGCTCAGCTGGAAAGCCGATTCCGGTCTGGTTCTCACACGCTGAGGGAGGGTTAAATGGCGATTTCGTCTCCGGAAAACCGGCAAAGTCCCACCCGCTGGCTGGTGGTTATTCTCCCCTATCTCTGGCTGCTGCTGTTCTTCGCTGCGCCGTTCCTCATCATTCTGAAAATCTCCTTTTCAGATACCGCTATCGCCATGCCGCCCTATACTCCGGTCTTCGAAGGCTTTGCTAGGATCGGTGATTTCTTTTCGCAGCTGGATTTCGAAAACTATCTGTTTCTGACGGAAGACCCGCTTTATATCGAAGCCTATCTGTCGTCGCTGCGCATCGCTTTCATCTCGACCTTTCTGCTGCTGCTGATCGGTTATCCCATGGCGCTTGCCATGGCCCGCGCGCCCGGCACCATCCGCCCCACGCTGGTCATGCTGGTCATCCTGCCGTTCTGGACGTCATTTCTCATCCGCGTCTACGCATGGATCGGCATTCTGAAGCCGGAGGGACTGTTGACCCTGCTGTTCCAGACCATCGGGTTTTTGGGGCCGGACGAACAGGTCAACATCTTCCGCACCGATACTGCCGTCTTCATCGGCATCGTCTATTCCTATCTGCCCTTCATGGTGCTACCGCTCTATTCTGCGCTGGAAAAGCTGGATGGTACGCTGCTGGAAGCGGCCAACGATCTCGGTTGCCCGCCATGGAAAGCCTTCTGGAAAATTACATTTCCATTGTCGCTGCCGGGCGTTATTGCAGGCTCCATGATCTGTTTCATTCCGATCACCGGAGAGTTCGTCATTCCCGATCTGCTGGGCGGGGCAGAAACGCTGATGATCGGCAAGACGCTCTGGACGGAGTTCTTCGGCAATCGCGACTGGCCCTTAGCATCTGCCGTTGCCGTGCTGTTGCTGTTATTGCTGGTGGTGCCCATTGCCATCTTCCAGAACCAGCAGAAGAAGGTGGCATAGCGATGAAGCGCGGCAAGTTCGATACGACCATCCTCACCTTCTGTTTTGCCTTTCTCTATATCCCCATCATCATTCTGGTGATCTATTCCTTCAATGCTTCCAAGCTCGTCACGGTCTGGGGCGGCTTTTCGCTGCAATGGTACAGCTCCATGTGGTCCAATCAGGGCTTGATGGATGCGGCATGGATCACCGCGCGCGTGGCCGTTCTCAGCGCCACCATCGGCACCATTCTCGGCACGCTTGCGGCTTTGTCGCTCACAAGGTTCTCCCGTTTTCCCGGCCGGATCCTGTTTTCGGGAATGATTTACGCACCTTTGGTCATGCCGGAGGTGATCACCGGCCTGTCCCTGTTGCTGCTGTTCGTGGCCGTGGGTGTTGACCGCAGTTTCTGGACCGTTGTCATCGCCCATACCACTTTCACCATGTGCTACGTCGCCATCGTCGTGCAGTCACGCCTGCTGACCTTCGACCGCAGTCTGGAGGAAGCGGCACTCGATCTCGGCTGCCCGCCGGTCAAGACGTTTTTCCGCATCACGCTGCCGCTCATCATGCCGGCTGTCGTTGCCGGATGGATGCTGGCTTTCTCCCTGTCGCTGGACGATCTGGTGATTGCCAGCTTCACCACAGGACCGGGTGCGACCACGCTGCCAATCAAGATCTATTCGCAGGTGCGCCTTGGCGTGACGCCTGAGATCAACGCCATCTGCACGATCCTGATTGCGCTGGTAACGGTCGGCGTCATCTGCGCTTCGATTGCCTCGAAACGCACGGAGCTTCAGCGGATGCGTGATGAACATGCCGCCGCGACGCCCTGACCTGGATTAGGATTTTTTGCCCCTAAATGGTTTAGTGCTGTTTTAACTGTTTATTAAATGGCACCGTTACAAATGTAACTCAACGTGGGTGCACTCAATGAGAGGGTGACCGGGCCGGTGGCCCAAAGACATGATGTTGTTTTATTCCTACTCTCGTTATAAGCACAAACTTTCAAGGCAGCCTAGGCTGCCTTTTTTCTTGAACTAAGAAGGCAGGGTTCAACTCATGCCAGCGCATCTGTCTCGCGCAGGACCTTTTCCAGCATCAGGCGACCATATTGGGAGTTGGCATGGTAGTCGCCTGGCTGCTTGGCAAAGAGGTCATGCATCGCACCATGCTCGTCATAGGCCTCTGCGGGTGGATGATGGCAGGCGATACCCATGGCTTCGAGCCTTTCCGTCGCCCGGTCGCGAAAGCGATTATAGATGAAGGCGATCTCGCCATCCGCAAAGTTGAGCTTGTTTGCGAGTCTCTGATAGCTTGCGGGAACAGGGCAGCAGGATGCAACGGAAAACCCGACGTTCATGTCATGCAGCGTGTGAAAGAACGCCATCGGCTGTTTCAATGTTTCATCGATAATGACGTCGAAAGCGCGTTTCGAGACGAAGTGGCGATCGCGGGACCACATTGCCGCAGTGTGGGTCGTCCAGTGCTTCTGGTCGAAACCGAAGCTCGGATACAATCCGAACATAAAGACGAAGCGCCGGGGATCGTCCCGATGAATGAGGCTGGGCCCGTTCGGATTGATTGTCTCGAATATCGTCTTTGCCGGAGGCTGGGTGAAAGACACCGCATCATTTTCCACCGCGAAGAAAGGCTCCAGAAAATTGTAGCCATGGCCCATCTGGGCAATGCGGATTTCTCCGTGGCGGCTGGAAACAGGGCCCTGCCTGATGGCTTCCGACAGCGCGATGATGTGAGAATCGCCGATGATTTCAAGCATAGCCGAGTTCCTGCGCCTGCATCATTTCCTCGCAAACGGCTTCGTGATCTTCAATCGAAACTGACTTCCTCTCGGTGGCAGGTTGAGCGCGGTGCCCCCCGCGGTGCTCCTTGAAGAAATGGGACATCACATAATCCACGCCTGCGGGTGTGACAGTTCGAAGATTTGGATCGTAGAAGATGCCGCGCATGCTTGGTGCTGCAATGATCTCATAGGATGGGAAATAATCGACGAAGTCGGCCTCATCCGCAATATGGCCGGCTACGGCGCGCAGCACGGATTTCGAATAGAGCGAGGCGGCAAGGACGTGATGGTCGCTTTTCGTCGCCGTCAAAGGAACGGGTGATACCGTAAACACGAATTTCACGTCGCCATTAAGCTCTCGCATTCGGGTGATGAAGGCAACGAGGTCTTCAAAGATTTCGAAATAATTGAAATTCTTGAAGGCGTATTCGGCCTCATCGAACTGCCCGCCCACCGTTCCCGGGCAGAGAGGGAAAACGGCCCCGTCTCGTTTGGAAATCCATGCCTCTGTCAGGCCCAGCGTGAAAACGAACACTTCCGTATTTTCGAAAAGCGCTCGTGTAGCGGCCAGATGTGACTGGCGCGAGCGTTCCATTTCAGCCACGCTGCCAAATGGTTCGGGTTCGAGAAGCGGGCGGAACGGATCAACGACACCACCGCGTTTTCCCCAAGCCGGTTCATAGGGCGTAAACGTCCCGAATGCCCGGTCGAATGTCTGCAATAGCTGCCGTGCGCTGTAGATGTTGCAATAGCGGGCGGAGTATACACCATAATTGTATTCTTGAGCCCGCGCTTCCGGGAAAAGCGATGGGGCAGGTTCGAAATCCTTGAATGCGAACCCGTTCTTTTGCAGCGATTTGGCAATGTGCTGCGCAAAGCAGCTACCCGCTGTCGAGATTGCCATGTCTGCGGAAATCTCGAATTTCTTGCGATAGAGGCTGTCGAGTTGCAAGGCATGTGTTTCGGCTACAGCCTTGCGCCAGATGGCGCGGTCGGGCAGGGCGCTGTAAGGATGAACGTCGTTACGATCGATAACGGGTTCCGCTTCAGACTTCACAACACCCATTCACATCCTCCAAGCCGCTTTCGTTTTCACAATGGAAAGGAAGCGCTTTTTGGTTTGAACGACATTTACTTTCCCGCCCGAGAGTATTGACCAGAGCTTTCTTCAGGCTGACGTTCCGCTACCGCCCGTCGTCTGCCCTATGGTCCAGGGACCGCGACACGAGCAGCACCGGAATAAGCCCTGCCATGATGATGATCAAAGCAGGGATCGAGGCATCCTGTACTTTGGAACGGGACGCGTCCTCGTAGACAAGCGTTGCCAGCGTGTTGAAATTGAACGGGCGCAGCATGATGGTTGCGGGAAGTTCTTTTAGCGATTCAATGAAGACCAGCAAGGCCGCGGTAATCGCTGCCGGGCGAATGTTTGGCAACAGCACGGTGATCAGCGTCTGAAAGCGGTTGCGCCCAAGCGTTCGCGCCGCCATGTCCAGATGCGGCGAAAGCTTCTGGAAGCCTGCGTCGATGGTGCCTTCTGCAAGTGTCATGAACCGTACGCTGTGGGCGTAGATGATGGCGAATGCCGTTCCAGACAGCAGGAGCCCCGTCGAGTAGTTGAGATGACGCCGCAAAAACCCATCCAGTGCATTGTCCAAAGCAGCCAGCGGTAGCAATACGCCGATGGCCAGCACCGTGCCGGGGATGCCGTAACCAAGTGAGCCGATGCGGCTTGCGCAGCGCGCAGTCGATGACGCGTTGACGCGCTGGACATAGGCGAAGATGAAGCCGCAGACGAGCGTTATCAGTGCTGCCGAAAGGGACACTTCCAGACTATGCGCGAGTGCCTTGACGAGCTTGGGATCTGCCAGCGCGCCAAGGCGTTTGACGGCGTAGCCCCCGAGCACGAGAACCGGAATGGCGAAGCCGGACAGGACGGGGAGCAAGCAGAAAACCGTTGCTGCCAGTCCGCGACCAGCGGGTAGCGGCTTCAGCCCGAAGCGCTGGCTCATGGCCGTGGATTTGGCGGCGGCAAAACGTTGACGGCTGCGCGCCTTGCGCTCGATGAAGATGAGAGCCGCCACGATGATGACCAGCACCGATGCAATCTGTGTCGCTCCGGCAAGATTCCCGCGATTAAGCCAGGTTTCGTAGATGGCGAAAGTCAGAGTGCGAACGCCGAGATATTCGACCGCACCAATATCGTTCAATGTTTCCATCATGACCAAAGCGAGCCCGATGATGATTGCGGGTCTTGCCATGGGTAATTGCACGGACAGGAATATCCGCACCGGGCCAGCGCCCAGCGTCCTTGCCGCTTCCGCGGCAAAACGGCCCTGAAGACCAAACGCCGCTCTGACGGACAAGTAGACATAGGGATAAAGAACCGAACTCAAGACCAGCACGGCACCACCAAGCGAGCGGATATCGGGAAACCAGTAATCCCGAACCGTGTGGTAGCCAAACAGGGTACGAACAGCCGTTTGCACCGGCCCGGTGAAATCCAGAAACTCGCCGAAGGCATAGGCCGCCAAGTAAGATGGAATGGCGAGGGGTAACACCAGCGCAAAAGACAGGATGCGGCGCAGGGGAAACTGAAACGTGCTGACGAGCCATGCCGTCAAAATGCCGAAACATGCGGTCACCAACCCGGTCATGACGAGGAGCATCAATGTTTGCGCGCCTGCGCGTGGCAGCACGTTGACCAGCAGATGCCGCCAGCCATCCGTTCCGCCCGTGGCTGCGATGCAGAAGATGGCAATCAGTGGCATGGCGACTGCTAATGCGAGCACGACGGTCCAAAGCGACAGTCCCGAAGGTCTAAGTCTTGGGATCACCCAACCGGCAGACGAATGTGGGGACAGCGACAATGCTCTTATCCTTCCGACATCGGTGGGCCCGATGCGTAGACGTAAAATATCCGAGAGCGGTTGACGCTCTCAGATATTGCTAATCCCGGAAGTGCTTAGTTCGCAAGCACGCGCTGCGAGGGAAAGCTGATTTCTACCAGCGTTCCTTCGTTGGGAGCCGACGTGATGGAGAAATTGGCGCGGTTGGCATCGACCATCGCCTTGGTCAAAGGCAGGCCCAAGCCGGTACCGTCACCACGCACCCGGTTGCTGGAGGAGGAGACCTGCCGGAAAGGCTTCATGGCCTGTTCTAGCTCCGAACGGTTCATGCCGATGCCGGTATCACGAATGCGCAGCACGACACTGCCGTTGGCCTCATAGGCCGTGGACACCACGATCTGCCCACCGGATGGGGTGAACTTGATGGCGTTCGAGAGAATATTGAGCATAATCTGCTTGATCGAACGCAGATCGGCAACGATCTGCGGCACGGATTGCGACAACGCCGTACGGACGATGACGCGCTGATTATTCGCCTGCGGCTGCACGATGGAAACGGCTTCCGCGATCGTATCGTTCAAGGCAACCGCCTTGAAGTCCACGTCCATCTGCCCTGCTTCGATCTTCGAGATATCCAGAAGATCATTGACGATATCCAGAACGTGGCGACCGGAGCGCACGATGTCGTTGGAATATTCGATGTAACGCGAGTGCCCGATCGGTCCGAAACGTTCCGTGGCCATGATGTCGCCAAAGCCGATGATGGCATTGAGCGGTGTGCGAATTTCATGGCTGACGCGTGCCAGGAAATCCGTCTTGTGCGCATTTGCGGTTTCGGCGGCGCGCTTGGCGTTGCGCAAATCCTCTTCGGTGCGCTTCCATTGCGTGATGTCGCGGATGACGGCGCAATATCCATTCGAGGACTTCAGCTTGCCAATGGTCATGAACAGCGGCAGGAAACCGCCGGATGCTTCACGGCCGATCACTTCGCGGCCATCGTTCAGAACACTGGCGACGCCGTTATTGGCAAGCCCGGAGAGATAATCCAGCACCGCCCGTTGGCTTTCATGGGCAAACAGCGTGACAAAGGGTTTTGACGATATTTCGTCATTGTCATAGTTGAAAAGCGCGCTGGCGGATCGGTTCAATGAGCGAATGGTCCCGTCTTCGCCCAGCAGAACGACACCATCCGTTGCCGTTTCAAGAATGGAGTGCAGCTCCTCGACCTGACCTTTCAGGCCGGTTAGTTCCCTGTCCGTTTCGGTCTCGACCGGGTCGACATGCATATTTTCATTGGCGGCCAGATGGCTCGTGCTTTTTTCCTCGGTCGGGATGATGGACAGCATCAGTACGCTGGTCTCGTCCCAACGAACCGATTGCAGCCTTGCTTTGACGGGAATGAGGTCGTTGTCGGCGCTGACGGCAACCATGCCGCCGGACCGCTCCGAAACCGCGTCGAGCTCGTCACGTTGTAGCAGTGCGTCGAGACCGCCCACTTCGACCAGTTCGTCCACCGTTGCATAACCCGTCAACCGCAGGAATTCCGGGTTGGCATGGATCAGCCGATCTCCATTGTGGATCAGAAGTGCAATCGGCATCTGGTCCACGGTTTCTGCGTTCAAGGCAGCGTGTGGACGAAGAGGTGCATCGGGACCTGCTTCGACGGAGCTCTCCGCATCAGCGATACGAACCGGATTTTGCGGAGCCACGAAGCTGACCGCCGCATCGCCGCGCGTATAATCGGCGAAGTCATCGTCATCCTGCGTTATCGAAACAGCGGGTGCAGTTTCCAGTGAAACAGCTTCCTCAGACGGTGATACATTTTCTTCGGTGGGCACATCATCCAGCGGCGGGGCGATATCAGCCGCCTCAAGCGTATCCGCCACATGCTCCTCATCCGTGATAACGGGCTTTAAGGTGCGCGCAATCTCATCGAAAGCGGCTTGCTCGGTCGCGCTCAGCTGGTCCCTGTTTTTGCTGCGACGCTCTTCGAGCTGGACAACCTTATCGGAGTGACGCCTGCTTGGCGTCTCCGTGATTTTGAGAGCGGGCACTTCGCTCTCGGGTGGGACATAGGTGCGGGTATCGTCTTCTGGACGATCACCGTCAGCGACATTTTCGTTCACAGCGTCCGGGATGGAGGATGACGAGATGTCTGTCTCTTCGTCTGGATCCGGTAGCGAAAACAGCGTGTCTTCATCGACATGTGTTTCTTCTGCCGTCTCGGATTGTGACGGTGCAGAAGGTTGCGTTTCGCCGGTCAGCGAAAGGCCAACAGCGTTTGGATCTTCCACCGCATCGGCAATGCGCACGATGCCGAAGCCACGGAAACCATCGAATTCACGGGCACGCGTGTATGTCGGCAAGGCTGCAAGATCGATCGGAACGGTAAGTGACGTACCTTCCACCGGCCAGTGAATGGTCTTGCCGGACCACGTATCGCGCTTGTTCAAAAGTTCGGTAATCTTGCCATCCGGGTCTAGGCTGAACAGGGCAGCAAGGTCGGTAAAGCTCATGCCTTCGACATTGGCAGCCTTTGGCCCTACCGCTTCGGCAAATTCATGCGAAATGGAGCTGAAGCGGCCAGCAGCATCGATCTTCCAAACGAAACGGGAGGCACGTCGATGCGGATCGAAAACAAAGGGCTTGTCTTCTCCGGCAGGTATGATTGCCTGCTCAACCTGCTCAACCTGCTCAACCTGCTCAACCTCAATGGCTGAATGCTGTTCGGTCAATGGAAGTTCGGGTTCTATCTCGGCCTGCTGCGGCTGTGGTTCGTCAAGGACGATCTCGTCCTGATTGTCCGCTGAAACCGGCTCATTGTCCTCTTCAGGCTGAACGTCCGCCGTGGTGGCGGTTTCAGCAACGATGTCGGTATCTTCGCTCGCGTCCGGCGGTTCTGGAATCTCTTCTATATCGGCAATCGCCTCCAGTACGGGGGCGAACTCGTGACGCGCCGTTTCCACATGATCGTCTTTCGCGACCGCAACGGGCGGGCTAACCTCTGGCTGAGGTTCCGCCTTCGCCTGGGTAAACTCGGCGGATGGGTCGAGCGTGCCGATGACGGTTTCGACGACAAAAAGCAGGTTCAGTTCCGGATCTTGTGATAGTTGTCCGGCTGCGGCGGGAAGATAGCCTTTGCCAGCAGGCACAGGTCGTTTTACTAGCTTGCCCGGCTGGCCGGATGCCATCGAAATCAGTGTGCGTGTCGTGACCGGAGTGATGCCGAGACCGGCGAAACCCTGGGACGCCACCAAAATCTTGCTGTCGGCATCCAGCACCGCCATGTGAATGTCGGGATCGTCGAAACCCTCGATCATCCGGCGTGCGCGCTCTTGCAGCGATGGGGTTGTCTGGTCGATGGGTGCGGTAAACAGAATGGCCGGCTGGCCCGGCTCGGCTTCGATGATTTCGGCTGTTGCGACAACCGAAACGCTTTTGAAGCCTGAGTGAATGCGGATCGAAAACTGCGCGCTGTCGCCGGTCGTTTTCATCCGAGCGACGGTTGCAGAAAGCTGGCGGAAGGTCACATCCTGCTGTTTCGGCCCGCGCTCCAGAAAATCATAGATCATCGGCGTGCCGAACAAAGCCGCACCGCGGCCATTTGCCCAGAGTGCGCTTTGAAGGTCCATCGAGAACAGCGCCATGGCTTCGCCGCGACCGAAATGGTCTCGAACACGCTCATGTACTGCAATGTCTATAAACGGATATTGAACGGCGGGCATGTGGGGACCTATTCTGGGCACGACCTGACCTCAAACAACCGCAAGACCTCATCATGAGGTACCATACAGCCTGCATCGGCTCGATGTTAACAGAATCTTAAATAACTTCACAGGGCGGATTGGTCCATCATCTGCGGCGGGAATTGCCAATTACAGTTAATTTACCAAACGCCTGGACAAGATGTGCACATCACCTGAAATGTGGGTTGGTCAGCCACTTTTTGCAATCGACAATGTCTCGGTAGTCACCTCAATCCAAAGACTTTTTGCCAGCCGCTGGCCGACCGTGAAAACCCTCTTGCTTTCCAAAGCTTTTTTCGCAAAAATTGCCGAAGGACTTGCAAAACGGAAAAACTCCCCGTATGTGAGCCCCCGTGACGCCGACGCGGCGTTTGATGTGCGGTTGTAGCTCAGTTGGTTAGAGCGCAGGTTTGTGGATCCTGAGGTCGCTGGTTCGATTCCAGCCAACCGTACCATTTCTCCACTTTATCGATAGTCTTATCGCCGCCGTACCCCCTGTTGCGATTGATATCGTTGGCAGCTCATATCTCCCGCATTTTTGCCCTGCAAAAACTGGTTGGCTAAAATGATGGGCGCTGATATGCTGGGCGCAACGTAACTTATGGACGCCAGCAGCATTGCTTTCAGCTTTCGCGCGGCGGAATGGATAAAACAGTGACAGACCCCGGCAACGGCACAACGCCGTCGGAATCAGGGGCGTCGGCGGTGGAAAAAGGGGACGCGAAGCGTTCCCGTCGTGGCAAAAGCAGGCGTAACGGGAAGCCCCGAAACGTTGCTGCTCCGTCACAGCTACGCAATGCCGATTCCCCACCGGATTCCTTATCCAATGGCCATGTCGAGCCAGATGCGGAGCCGCGAAAGCGCAAGCGCCGCAGGCGTTCGCGCGGGCAGGGCGGGGGGCAGACGACACCTGCTGTCACTGCAAAGGTCGAGCAGGGATCGCAGACCCCTCCATCTCAAGGTAAGCGTAGTTCTCGTGGCGGGAAGCGTAATCACCGCGGCCCGCAAGGCAGGCCGTTGGTGCCAACGCATGCGCCCAAGCCGGCCGCACGGCAAAACGGCGTTGCCTCGCCCGCTCATACGGCTTTGTCGGAAGATCAGCGCGGCCATGTTCATTCCCGTCCGCAGGGCTCTCATCGGGACGCCGGGTTTGATGGCAGCGCGGACATGTATGCCGCGCTCGATCTCGGCACCAACAATTGCCGCCTTCTGATCGCACAGCCGACACGACCCGGACAATTCCGCGTCGTGGATGCTTTTTCGCGTATCGTGCGGCTGGGGGAAGGCCTGGTATCCACCGGTCGCCTGTCCGATGATGCCATGGACCGTGCGGTCGAGGCCTTGCGTGTCTGCGCATCGAAACTGTCCGGACGCTCCATTCGCCGCATGCGGTTGATTGCAACCGAAGCCTGCCGCGCGGCAGTCAACGGCGAGGAGTTTCTGGAGCGCGTTACCCGCGAAACGGGCCTTCAACTGGAAATCATCAGCCGCGAGACCGAAGCCCGTCTGGCGGTGTCCGGCTGCGCATCGCTTGTCGGTCGCGAAGCGCGTTCCGTCGTGCTGTTTGATATTGGCGGCGGCTCTTCCGAGATCGCCGTCATTCATGTCGGCGAAAATCGGTCCAACCGGCTTGCCAACCATATCACGCATTGGACGTCGCTGCCGGTTGGTGTCGTGACGCTGTCCGAACGGCACGGTGGACGAGACGTAACACCCGAAGTCTTTGCGGCTATGGTCGGCGAGGTCGAGGGACTGCTGGACGGGTTCCATTGCCCACCTCTCGGTGAGGTCGCGCACGAGGACTTCCACCTGATCGGAACCTCGGGAACCGTCACCACGCTTGCAGGCGTGCATCTCGATCTGCCACGGTATGATCGTCGCAAGGTCGACGGTCTGTGGTTGTCGGATGACGAAGTGACGGCCATGCAGGACAAATTGCTGGCCTGGGATTTTGCAGGCCGTGCAGCGAACGCCTGCATCGGGCCGGATCGTGCCGATCTGGTGCTGGCTGGTTGCGCCATTCTCGAGGCCATTCGCAAGCGTTGGCCTTCACGGCGCATGCGGGTTGCCGACAGGGGGCTTCGCGAGGGGCTTTTGACGGATATGATGGCAGATGATGGCGCATGGCGTCGCACACGAATTCGCCGGGCACAGATGCAAGGCAAACCGGAATGGAAAGTTTGATATGACCAAGGCGCCCATTAGTACCAATCGTACCGGACGCAAGATCGGCCAGAAGGTGAAGAAGGCGAAGTTGAAGCCGTCTTCTCGCCGCTGGATCGAGCGTCACATCAACGACCCCTATGTGCAGCGCGCAAAGCTGGAGGGCTACCGTGCCCGCGCGGCGTTCAAGCTGCTGGAAATCAACGATAAGCATCAGATTCTGAAGGATGCACGCCGCATCATCGACCTTGGTGCCGCACCCGGAAGCTGGTCGCAGATTGCCGCCAAGGTCACAGACTCGACCGAAGATGATATCCGCGTCGCCGCCATCGACTTCCTCGAGCTCGACCCGATTCCCGGCGTCAAGATTCTGCACCTCGACTTCCTTGATCCGAGCGCACCTGACCTTCTGATTGAATCTGTCGGTGGTACGCCGGATCTGGTTTTGTCGGATATGGCGGCACCGACCACCGGCCATCAGAAGACCGACCACATCAGAACCATGCATCTGTGCGAAGTGGCGGCGGATTTTGCCGTGCAGGTGCTGGCCGAAGGCGGTCACTTCCTGGCCAAGACCTTCCAGGGCGGCACGGAAAAAACATTGCTGGATATGCTGAAACAGAACTTCAAGCAGGTCATCCACATTAAGCCAGCGTCTTCGCGCTCAGAGTCGGTGGAAATGTTCCTGCTGGCCAAGCACTTCAAAGGCCGCAAGCCTGTTGAACCGGTTGCTCAAGACAACGAATAGAGTGAGTGACGTGGAATAGAGCTTTTGTGCGGAAGACTGCGCAACGGTTCTATTCTGCTGGTTGTGATGCCTTGCCACGGTGGCCAGAAACCGCTGCTCCTGCGCTGCGGTCCATGGCAATCAGCGGCAGGATGGCGATAAGCGAAATCACGGCCACCACCGTAAAGGCCGTGTGGAAATCGGACAGCTGCAAATGCGCCCCGGACACGTAGCTGCTGACTTCGAGGATGGTGGCGGCAAATGCCACACCCAGCGCCAGGCTGATCTGCTGTAGCACTGATGCCATCGACGTCGCCTGGCTGGCTTGCGAGTCTTCAATGTCAGAATAGCCGAGCGCATTGGTACCGGTGAAGAAGAACGAGCGGGCAAAGCCTGCCGTCACCAAGAAGATCATAATCAGCGGATAAGGCGTATCGGGCGTGAAGAACGCATTAGCCGCCGTGGTGCAGGCACCGACGATGCCAGCGCCGATCAATATGCTTCTAAAGCCGGTTGCCGCAAAAACCCGCCGCGCCATGAACTTTGTGGTGATAGCGCCGATCGCGCCGGCAAAGGTGATCATGCCGGATTGGAACGGGTTCAACCCAAAGCCGATTTGCAGCATCAGCGGCATGAGGAATGGAATGGCACCCGTTGACACACGGAAGATCGTGCCGCTTATCGATGCTGCCCTGAAGGTCGCATTGCGGAAAATTTTGAAGTCGAGGATCGGTGCCGGGTGTCGTTTTGCATGGTGCCAGTACCAGAAGCCGCAGATGAAGCCGATGATGGTCGCTGCGATGCCGACAATGGGTGGCAGAGCGGGCAGGCTGACCACCGAAACGCCAAAGACGACGCCGGATGCGGCGATGCCCGACAGGATGAAACCCTTAGTATCCATCGGCGGCGGATTGGTGGTTTCGATCTCCGGCAGAAAGATCGTTGCCAGCCATATGCCGATAACGCCGATCGGCACGTTGATGAGGAAGATCCAGTGCCATGAGAAATAGGTGGTGATGAAGCCACCGATGGGCGGGCCGGTCAGTGGCCCGACGAGACCGGGTATCGTCAAGAGTGCCATGGCAGAGACGAGCTCGGTGCGCTTCGTCGTGCGCAGCAGAACAAGTCTCCCGACCGGTGTCATCATCGCTCCACCCATGCCTTGCAGAAAGCGCGAGACGACGAATTCCACCACTGACGAAGATACAGCACAGCAGATAGAGCCGATGACGAAAATGGCGATAGCAATACGGAAGATTTTCTTTGCGCCGAACTTATCCGCCATCCAGCCGCTGATGGGAATGAAGATTGCCAAGGCCACCATGTAGGAGGTCAGTGCGAGCTTCAGCGTGATCGGCCCGACATTCAGGTCGGCGGCAATCGCGGGCAGGGATGTCGCGATGACGGTCGAATCCATCTGCTCCATAAAAAGGGCGACGGCGAGTATCAACGGAATGATGCGGTTCATGGGGTGATTGCGGCAGGCCGCATCCTGAGAAAGTCGTTAAATCCTACCTACGCCCCTGCGCGCGGTTTGCCAACTAAACATTCTGCAACATTACGCTTTCCATCACGTCTGTGTGAAATTGGTTTTTTCTACACATTCTCGGCACTTTACCGATGATAGTGCGTTGGGGTGTAGAGACATAATGCTGGAGGATTTCATGAGCAGTTTTTTAAAGATGAATAGGCGCAGTTTGTTTGCTGCTGCGGGGATGGGGGCCATTGCCGCGCCCTTCGTGCTGCGCAGCACCGCGTTTGCACAGTCAACCCAGCCACAAACATCCATGAAGGTCGATCACGCCATGCCACCAGAAACAAACCGCTTCAAACTTGGAAAATTCGAGGTTCTGGTCGTCAAGGACGGCGCACGACCATCCGGCAAGCCGAATGAAACCTTTGGCCTGAACCAGAGCGCCGAGACAGTCGGTGAATTGCTGGACAAGAATTTCCTGCCGAAGGACCAGTTCGTCAACAGCTTCTCGCCCGTGTTGATCAACACCGGGTCCGATCTCGTCCTGTTTGATACGGGCTTTGGCGAAAGCGGGCGCGAAGCCGGTAACGGTCGTCTGCTCGAAGGCCTTGCCGCTGCTGGCTACAAGCCAGAGGACGTAACCGTGGTCGTGCTCACGCATATGCACGGCGACCACATCGGCGGCTTGATGGAAAAGGGCACGCCGGCATTTTCCAAGGCACGTTACGTCATGGGCCAGGTTGAGTATGATTTCTGGACGGATGCCAAGCGCGTCGGCACACCGGCGGAAGGCGGACAGAAAGGCGTGCTGGCCAATGTGAAGCCGCTTGCCGAAAAAGCGACCTTCATCGGAGACGGCGCAACCGTCGTATCAGGCATTACCAGCGCTGCTGCATTCGGCCATTCCCCCGGCCATATGACATTCCACGTCGAATCGGAAGGAAAGCAGCTGGTTCTGACGGCCGATACTGCCAACCACTTCGTGCTGTCGCTTCAGCGCCCGGACTGGGAAGTGAAGTTCGACATGGACAAGGCCGCAGCCGCTGCCAGCCGCAAGAAGGTGTTCGACATGATCGCCACCGACCGCGTCGCGTTCCTCGGTTATCACATGCCGTTCCCTGCAGTTGGTTATGCCGAGAAGCAGAGTGAGGGTTATCGTTTCGTGCCGAAGTCGTACCAGTTCGACATTTGACACTGCTGCATAGCTGCAACAACAAGACCCGGAACGTGTTTCCGGGTTTTTTCTATTCCCTTCCTGTCATGAACGTGTTACCAGCCCTCGCCAACTTCCAAGCAATCCTTTGCAGGGCCGCCGGTGGACTTTTCCTTCCGGGACGGCTTGCATTTTCAATACAGGAATTTGGCCATGGCACGTATTATACAAACTCCCACCGGTCTCGACGCTCTGACATTCGATGATGTGCTGCTTCAGCCTGGGCACTCCGAAGTCATGCCGGGCCAGACCAATATCGCAACACGCATTGCCCGCGATATCGAACTCAACCTGCCGATCCTGTCGTCTGCCATGGATACCGTGACCGAAGGTCGTCTCGCCATTGCCATGGCGCAGGCCGGTGGCATCGGCGTCATCCACCGCAACCTTTCCCCGGTCGAACAGGCCGAAGAGGTCCGTCAGGTCAAGAAATTCGAAAGCGGCATGGTCGTCAACCCTGTCACGATCGGCCCGGATGCGACGCTTGCCGAAGCGCAGGCGCTGATGAAGACCTACAGCATTTCCGGTATCCCGGTCGTCGAAAATGGCGGCTCCGGCGGTCATAAGTCTGGACGACTGGTGGGCATTCTCACCAACCGCGACGTGCGCTTCGCGTCTGATCCTGCCCAGAAAATCTATGAACTGATGACCCGCGAAAACCTCGTGACGGTCAAGGAAAGCAGCGTCGATCAGCAGGAAGCCCGCCGTCTGCTGCACAAGCACCGCATCGAAAAGCTGGTGGTTGTCGATGCCGCTGGCAATTGCGTCGGCCTTATCACCGTCAAGGACATCGAAAAGTCGCAGCTCAACCCCAACGCCACGAAAGATGCGCAAGGCCGTCTTCGTGCCGCTGCTGCCATCAGCGTCGGTGCAGATGCCATCGAACGCGCAGAGCGTCTGATTGCGGCCGGTGTCGATCTTCTGGTGGTGGATACCGCCCATGGTCACTCGCAGCGCGTTCTCGATGCCGTGACGCAGGTGAAGAAGATGTCGAACTCGGTTCGCATCATCGCTGGCAACGTCGCGACGGCTGATGGCACCAAGGCATTGATCGATGCCGGTGCGGACGCCGTGAAGGTCGGTATCGGCCCAGGTTCGATCTGCACCACACGTATCGTGGCTGGCGTTGGCGTTCCGCAACTCGCAGCCATCATGTCGGCTGTTGAGGCTGCCCGCGACGCCGATATTCCTGTTATTGCAGACGGTGGCATTAAGTTCTCCGGCGACTTCGCAAAGGCCATCGCTGCCGGTGCATCCGCCGTCATGATCGGCTCGCTGCTGGCTGGCACGGATGAAAGCCCGGGCGAAGTGTTCCTCTATCAGGGCCGCTCCTTCAAGGCCTATCGCGGCATGGGTTCCGTCGGTGCCATGGCACGCGGCTCGGCAGACCGTTACTTCCAGGCGGAGGTGCGCGACACGCTGAAGCTGGTTCCTGAAGGCATCGAAGGTCAGGTGCCTTACAAGGGCCCGGTATCCGGCGTTCTCCACCAACTGGCTGGCGGTCTCAAGGCTGCCATGGGTTACGTCGGTGGTGGCACCATCCCGGAATTCCAGGAGCGCGCCACCTTCGTTCGCATTTCTGGTGCGGGCCTGCGCGAAAGCCACGCCCATGACGTGACGATCACCCGCGAAAGCCCGAACTATCCCGGCGCGGTTTGATCTTTAAACCACGCGATAATATGATCATGAAGACGCGCTCCCCGAACCGAACCGTTCGGGGAGCGTCTTGCTAAAAAGGATGCAAATAGATGTCACCGACGACCGCAATGTTCTGGCCCATGATCGCCCACGCCTTTCTGGTCTTTGGTCTCTATGTCCTGCTTTTCATTCGCCGTAAAAAGTTTACCTTCACGAACAAGGATGCGTTCAAACGCTTCCGCGATGAGGGCGAAGAGGCGCAGCAAAGCCTGCTGGTCAACAAGAACATCGCCAACCAGTTCGAAATGCCCATGCTGTTTCATGCGGTGTGTCTGCTTCTTTACATCACCGATGCGGACAACATCGCCACCATCATCCTCGCCTGGATATTCGTGGTCGGCCGTTACGCGCATTCCTATGTGCATGTGACCAGCAACAGGCTGCGTTACCGCGCCCCTGCCTTTGCCGTCAGTTTTGCAGCGCTCGTGCTGATGTGGGGCTGGATGGTCGTCTGGCTGGCGTTCGAGTAATCGCGAAAAGTTGTTTCGCCGATCTCCGGTCGTCGCACCAATCGTGATGCTTTTCGGTTATGTATGATTTTCCAGCTATGTGTGATGGGAGCATACGATGACTGAAGGCCCGAAGATTTCGCAGGCGATGATCGATGCCTATGATGAATATACGCATTTAAGCCTCGACCGCCGCAAGTTCATGGAAAAGCTGACGTTGCTGGCAGGCTCCGGTGCTGCGGCTGCGGCCATTGCTCCTCTGCTAGCGGCCAGTGGCGCGCAAGCTGCCATCGTCCCTGAAACGGATGATCGTCTCGTGGCCGAGGATGTCACCTATCCCGGCTCAAATGGCGAGATGAAGGGCTATCTCGTCACCCCCAAGGACGTGTCCAAGCCATTGGGCTCCGTCATCGTCATTCACGAGAACCGTGGTCTCAACGCACATATCCGCGACGTCGCCCGCCGTATGGCACTGGAAGGCTTCGTTGCCCTCGCTCCCGACTTTCTATCACCACAGGGCGGTACGCCGTCTGACGAAGACAAAGCCCGCGAGATGTTCAGCGGTCTGGACATGAACGCCACCGTTGCCAATGCGGAAGCCACCCGTCTCTGGCTGACGAAACGCGATGGCTCCAACGGCAAAGTGGGCGCTGTCGGCTTTTGCTGGGGCGGTGGCCTCGTCAATCGTTTTGCCACCAAGTCGCAAGGGTTGAATGCCGGTGTCGCCTATTACGGCGCGCAGCCGCCGGCCGAGGACGTTCCCGCCATCAAAGCGCCGCTGATGTTGCACTATGGCGGTCTGGATGAGCGTATCAATGCTGGCATCGATGCTTACCGCAAAGCGCTGGAAGCCAATGGCAAGACATTTGAAATCTTCGTCTATGATGGCGTTAATCACGCGTTCAACAATGACACGTCGAGTGCGCGTTATGACAAGGCCGCGGCAGATCTTGCGTGGAGCCGGACAGTCGAGTTCTTCCGGAAGAATTTGGGGTGATATAGTTCAGGGCAGCGCGTGTGGCTTACCCCCCTCTGTCCTGCCGGACATCTCCCCCACAAGGAGGGAGATTGGCAAGGCGCATGCTCCACGCCATCCGCAGCCTTAGAAATGGGCGAGAGGTTTCAACGAGTCGATCTCCCCACCTGTGGGGGAGATGTCCGGCAGGACAGAGGGGGGTAAGCCACACCCACTGCCCTAGCTACTATATCAAAAACCCCATCACCACCCCGGTGCCAACTGCCCCGTGCGCACGCGCGCCAATTTCGGAAACGCCTTGATATCATCGTCCAGCTCATCTGGCGGGGATGCCAGAGAGATGTTGTCGAGGCAGGCGGTAATGTGATCGGTAATGGCGTTGATGAGCGATGGCGACAGGCCGGGGCGTTTCATCAGACCGATCTGTACTGGCGGAAGAGGCGGGA
This sequence comes from Agrobacterium rosae, assembly GCF_002915175.1. Taxonomy (GTDB): domain Bacteria; phylum Pseudomonadota; class Alphaproteobacteria; order Rhizobiales; family Rhizobiaceae; genus Agrobacterium; species Agrobacterium rosae. The sequence continues at coordinate 82,255 of NZ_NXEJ01000006.1, forward strand.
AGCCGTCTGCCGCCGTCAGCACCTTCATGCCGGTTCTGAGCGTTGATTCCGGCAGGACCGAAACGGCCATGCCGGCGAGAACGGCAGCGGCGATGACGGTTGAGGACCAGCTTGTGAACAGAACCTGATAATCGCGGCCATCGGCATCGAGCGCCGAAGCGGCCAGTTGTCGCCATTGGCAATCCCGACGTCCAACGGCCAGTGGCACAGGCACGTCGTCGCGCAGCGGATGGTTGGCAGAGGCCACCCAGCAAAGTGGCTCGGTGCGCACGATATCTGACGCGCGGGCACGGGGATTGTGGGTAACGAGCGCGATGTCCAGCTCTCCGCGTGCCATCTTTTCGGCAAGGCTGACCGATGGTTCGCACACGATGTAAAGCTCAACATTCGGATGCGTCTTTGCAAACCGCCCGATGATCTCGGGCATGTAACGGTCCGCGTAGTCATCCGGCGTGCCAATGCGTAACGTGCCTTCTAGACGGTTGTCATCGAAAGCGGCAACGGCCTCGTTGTTGAGACGGATGATGCGGCGCGCATAATGCATCAGCTTTTCGCCCTCAGCCGTCAGCCTGTTGCCACGCCCATCCTTGGCGAAAAGCTGCTTTCCCAGTCGCTCTTCCAGCCGCCGCATCTGCATGGAAACAGCCGACTGCGTTTTGAACACGCGGTCTGCTGCCTTCGTGAAACTTCCGGCATCAACAATGGCGATGAAGGTGTGCAACTGGTCTATGTCGAGAGGTGCGGACATGAGCGGCCATCCATAAGAATGATTGATGGCTCACATTAGAAACATTCGTTGGACTGATCAATGGTCTTGCGACATTTTGACGCCAGAAGCAGCAAATAACCAATTGGTCATCCGAAGGTGACCAGACCGGCGGCCTTCACGCATGGGTGTGAAGGCAGTGCCTCATCGTGCCTAAATGAAGGGATTGTGTCATGCGCACGGCAGAACGGAAAATGGAACTGGGTTTGATCGCACCACGCGCCGCGTCTTTCGAGCAGGCGGCAGCAGGCGTGGGCAAAGGTTTCGTGACGTTTCTGCGCCGCATTGCCAATCGCGTTGCCGCCAATCGCCTCGTGGAGATGGACGACCATCAGCTCGCTGATATCGGTCTGACCCGCAGTGATTTGAGGAGCGCGCTCGACACGGGGATCATGGAAGACCCCACGACCCGGCTTGCGCGCATTGCCAGAATGGCTGCGGCGAAGGCGTTGTAACTCAACGCAAGCCTTCAATCAGTTTCCCCGCAGGGTGATTTGCCAATAAGCCCTGCCTTTGCCCGGTGTCTGCCCTCGAGCTGCACCGGGCTTTTTTATATCCGGCCCTCAGTATTGGTATTCGTCGAAAACCGGCAGAACCGACTGGCCCCAACGGCCATTATAAAGCGCCAGCAAGTCCTCGGCCAACGTCGCCTTCTTTGCCAGAACCTCATCCAAAGTCGTCAGGAAGACACTCTCATCCTGCCCGTCATCGTTCAGGCGCTTGCGATTGCGTAGGCCTTCACGGGAAATAGAGACGGTCTCGCGGGCGATGTCGAGAAGATCATGGCCTGCGACCTTGGCCTTGAGACCGAGAGCCGGAACGGTGTCGCGCATGGCGATGACGTCGTCGACGGTCCAGTCCTTGGTCAATTCATCAGCAGCGGACAATGCGCTGTCGTCATAGAGAAGACCCACCCAGAACGCAGGCAACGCGCAGATACGGCGCCACGGACCGCCGTCCGCGCCGCGCATTTCCAGAAAGCGCTTCATGCGAACATCGGGAAACAGAGTGGAAAGATGGTTCGTCCAGTCACCGAGATTGGGCTCCCATTCGGCAATCTGGCCCTTCAGTGCGCCGTTCATGAACTGGCGGAAGGTGATGTCGGTACAGTCGCGATATTTATCGTCACGAACGATGAAATACATCGGTGCGTCCAGTGCCCACTCCACATAATCCTTGAAACCGAAATCAGCTTCGAAAGTGAACGGCAACACGCCGGAGCGGCGGTTGTCGGTGTCACGCCAGATATCGCCACGCCAGGACAGAAGTCCGTTCGGCTTGCCCTCGGTAAAGGGCGAAGACGCAAACAGCGCCGTTGCCAGCGATTGCAGCTTCATCGAGACGCGCATCTTGCGGCGCATGTCGTCTTCCGAGGAAAAGTCGAGATTAACCTGGATTGTGCAGGTCCGGTACATCATGTCCAGCCCCTGTGTGCCGACTTTTGGCATGTAACGGGTCATGATCGCATAGCGCGACTTCGGCATCTGCGGTGTTTCTTCATAGGTCCACAGCGGGCTGCCGCCTATGCCGAGGAAGCGAATGCCCATGGGCTCGGCAACCTCACGCACGGTCGCCAGATGCCGGTTGGATTCCTTGCAGGTCTCATGCAGATTTTCCAGCGGCGCGCCAGAAAGTTCGAACTGACCGCCGGGCTCGATGGAGATGGCGCCCATGCCGCTCTGTTCGCTGAGGCCGATGATGTTGCCCTCATCGATGATCGGTTCCCAGCCGAGTTTCTCCTGCATGCCTTTCAGCAGAGCAGAAATGCTGGCATCGCCAAAATAAGGGACTGGCGTGTTGTCTTCGCGAAAGAAGGCGAACTTCTCGTGCTCGGTGCCAATGCGGAATTTCTCAACGGGTTTGCAGCCGCCCGCCAGATAGTCGGTCAAATCCTGTACGGAGGAAATGGGTGTCTGGTCGGTCGTGTCGCGGGCCATGGAGTTACCTTATGGTCGATGTTTGGCTTTTAGGCTTGTTGAATTCGCTGATAGGGTGCGGCACTGGCTTACGCAAATGAATTTCTTTCAAGCATGGCCAAAGGCAATTGTTTTGCTCCATCGCCGTGCCTCGTAGGCCTCTATTTCCAATCGCCCACGGTTGCCTGGATCACTGCAAGCGCTGCGACGGCCGCAGTATCGGCGCGCAGAATACGGGGTCCAAGTGGAATGGGTGTGACAGACGGGTGGTCGCGCAGCAATTGGCGCTCCTCTTCCGAAAAGCCACCTTCAGGGCCAACCAGCAGAGCGAGTTGCTTCTCCTCGATGCGGCTCAGAATCGATAAAGGGTTCTGCCCCTCATCGCCTTCATCACAATAGATGATGCGACGGGATGCGTCCCAACTTTCCAGCAGGTCCTTCAGCTTTATCGGCTCCAGAACCTGCGGCACGGCCAGAATGCCGCATTGTTCAGCTGCTTCGATGACGTTTGCACGTAGTTTGTCGAGATTGGTGATCTTGCCTTGAACATGTTGCGTCATGACCGGCTGGAGCACGCCTGCGCCCATTTCCACCGCCTTTTGCACCAGATAATCCATGCGGCCAGTTTTGAGAGGCGCAAACAGATAGTGCAAGTCTGGCGTCTCCGGTTGCGGTCTCGTTTGTTCGCTGGCCGTCAGCAGGATTTTCTTGCGGGTGGGGTAGGAGAGCGTCGTCTTCCACTCGCCATCCCGTCCATTGAACAAGAGAATTTCGGCACCATCCGTCAGGCGCAATACATTGGCGAGATAGTTGAACTGGTCGCTATTGGCTTCGATAGCCTCGCTCTGGCTAAGCGGCTGGCTGACGAAGAGCCGTTGCATTCGAAAATTGGCGCGCATGTTTCTCTTTGATTTCGGTTTGGATCGTCGTCACTCGAGCCTAGATAAACACAATATACATGATTCCATAGAGCGCTGCCGCCAGTACCGCACTTGTGGGCACGGTAATGATCCAAGCGGCGACGATTGTCATGAAGTGTGAACGGCGAACCAGATATCGGCGGCGAACCTCGGAGGAGTTTTCATTATCCTCATCGCTTGTGTCGCTGTTATCGGTGACATCTGCACGCACCGTATCCTGACGAGTTCGCATCCGGTGGGTGTACCATTCGCGGAAGAAACCAACGCCGAAGATGGCACCAATGGCCGTATGCGTGGTGCTGACCGGTAATCCCAGCCGGGATGCGACCAGCACCGTCAGCGCTGTCGACACCGATACGCAAAAGGCCCGCACCGGGTTGAGTTTGGTGATTTGTTCACCGACCAGCCGGATGAGGCGCGGACCGAACAGCAGGATGCCGCAGGACAGGCCGAAAGCACCGATCAGCATGACCCATTCCGGTGCGCGGGCGGTATCGCCAACGAATTGACCTTGAGTGGCGCGCACAATCGCCACCACCGGGCCAATCGCGTTGGAGACATCATTCGCACCATGGGCAAAGGACATCAGTCCTGCGGCTAGAATGAGGGGCCAATGAAACATCTTGCGCAAGGACTGATTGCGATTTTCCAGCCCCTCGGATTGCTTGCGGATGAGCGGAACGCACAGACGCCAGCTGAGAAGGCCAATCGCCAATCCCAGCAGGCTGGCCGTTCCGAGCGAAACCAGCACGACATTATGTAGCCCGACCCAGATGAGATAGGCGGTGAAAATGCCGCTCATGACGCCGATGAGAACCGGAACCCAAAGCCGTGCCGCCTCAATCTTGTCGTCGCGGTAGATGATGAATTCCTTGATGAAGGCAAGGAGCACAATGGCGAAAAAGGCGCTGATGAAAGGGGTCGTCATCCAGGCCAGCGCAATCTTTGACAGGGAGAACCAGTCGACTGCGCTAAATCCATAGGCCGCCGTACCGGCACCTGCGACACCGCCGACGATCGTATGGGTGGTCGAGATCGGTGCCTTGACGAAATTTGAGAGGTTGACCAGCAGGCCCGCCGTTATCAATGCAGCCAGCATCGCCAAGGTAAAGATTTCGGTGTTGGGAATGGTTTCGACGCTGATGATGCCGCGGGAGATGGTTTCGACCACGTTGCCGCCGGTGATCAACGCGCCCAATACCTCGAAGACCGCAGCCATCAAAAGTGCAGCCGTCAATGGCAGCGCTTTCGCACCCACGGCAGGCCCGACATTGTTGGCCACGTCCTTGGCACCGATGTTCAGCGCCATATAGGCACCGATGATCGCCGCAGCCACGATAATGATCGCGCCGGGTTTACCGACGACATATGCGCTGGCAAAAAGCGCTGTCATGATCAGAAAAAGCAGGCCGACGCCCGGTGCCGTCAAGCGGTCGGTGATGTGAAAGGTAGCCTCTTCTACACGCGTAACCCGATCAAGATCCTTGTCCAGCGTCGGCTTCATGCGGTTGGGAGGTGGTCGCGCCATCAATCTGCTTTCATCTGCGGCTTTAGCCGCGTGTGCAGGCGTTTTAGCGGCTTTGGAGTGGGCTTATAAATTTACGTTTTTTTGAGCGGGTCGCTGTTGTGTTTGCGCCATTTGTTGATCGAAGGAAAGGAAAAGTTCCTTCAACTCAGGCTCATTCACACGGTGCGATGCTTCCACAGGCGTGACCCATTCAAGGGTACGGCTTTCGCGCTCTGGAAAGTTTTTGACCAGATCTGTAACCTCGAGCAAATGCACCTGCACCCGGCACATCACCTTCACGCCATTGCGGAGTTTTTTGTCGTAGTCGAAAAAACCGAAATGATTTTTATCGACGTTGCCACGAACCCCGGCTTCCTCGAAAGCTTCCTGTGCGGCAACCGCATGGGCCTTCTTGCCGTCCATCGGCCAGCCTTTGGGAATGACCCAGCGACCCGTGTCCCGGCTCGTCAGCAACAGAACTTCCGTCACGCCCTTCTTCCTGCGATAGCAAAGCGCCGCGTATTGCTGGCGCGGAGGGCGGCGCAGCATCAAGCAGACGTCAGTTGCCAATCGGGTGAGCACGTTCAATGGGGTTCATGTCCTTCAAGTTACAGTCATTTTATATACAATAATTCTAATGTTATGACCAGATAGGTCACGCCATACTGCCGTACAGGATATGGAATGATTCGCTTGATTGTCCGGCGGTTACTGACCAACGTCAATGAGCCGGAAGCAAAAGCTTCAGCATATTTGATGTTCAACACATATCTTATGTGATCGAAACTTGCGTCTTTATAAAGACAGCCAGTATCTCAGGCCCGACATGACCCCATCTGCCTCTGCTTCTGAGGCAGAAAAGACACGGGTTTTGTCCTTCGCCAAGGCCTTCAACTCCGGCAAGGCGTTGGAAACGACGATGCCACGCACGTCAGGCAGTTCAAACATGGCGCGGTCATTGCCCGTATCTCCGGCGACCACCACCTCGTCGAGTCCAATGTCTAGGTGGTTACACAACCATGAGATTGCGGCACCCTTGTCGGCGGCGCGGGGGAGAATATCCAGATCACGATTGCTGGAATAAACGATGCGGGCATCGATATCATTGTCCGCCAGGCGTTGCTCGATAGCGGAAATCTCGGCGTCGCTGGCATCATGCAGATACCAACTGGACTTCAACGGATGCTGATACCGTTCAGGTTGAACACGCGCGCCTGATACGGTTGAGAGGAGAGATACAATCTTATCCGTATCAAATGCCTGCCCGAGAGAGGTGGCGTAAGCCTGTCGCAATGATGGCTGGTCGCGACAGGACAGCATGGTGCCGACCCCACCGATGACATAATCGGGGGAAGGGAGTGGCACCTCTTCCATCAGTTCGAACTGGTCGTCCAGAAGGCGACCGCTGTTGAACACCAGCAACGGACGCGTTTCTTTCGGCAAACCTTGCCAAAAATCCCTGAAACGGGCCGTTGCGTCATTGTTACCAACAACGGTCCCGTCGAGGTCTGTGAAGAATATACGGACCTGTTTCAATCGCCATCATTCCATGGTTCAGCCCAATCGGCTTCTTCTAGGACAGGCATCATGGTACGGCCTTCAACCAAGGCAAGAAGCTGCTGTGCGATGCCGGTCCAGGTGAACAGGCTACGGGCCTTGTGCGCGCCCATGCGTGACAGACGACCATAGAGCCTGTCGTGCTTGAACGGCTTCATCATGGTGATGCCGAGGTCTTCCTTGTCGAAAGGATCGGCAAACAAGGCATGTCGTCCGTAGCTGATTGCGCGGAACAAGCCGCCATGGATCGTTACCACGGTTGGCGTACCGCTAGCCATCGCTTCGATGGCTGTCATGCCGAAGGGTTCATACCGACTTGACAGCACGAAAAGGTCGGCTGCGCGATAGATGTCCGGCAAGTCCTCATCTTCCACGTAACCGGAAAAGACGACTTTATCCTCAAGGTTGAGGGACTTCACTCTATCCTTGAGTTGGTTGAGGATCGTCGTTTCCTGCTCGTCCATATTCTCGCCGCCGACGGCCAGATGAAGACGGGCCTCCGGCTCTCTCGCTGCCAGAACAGAGAAACCATCAATCAGCAGGTCATAACCTTTGTTTGTGGCGAGACGCCCCAAGGCCAGAACGGTCTTGCCTTCAAAGCCGAAACGCTGACGCAGCATCTGCCGCGAGCCTTCGGACACAGGGAAAAACCTGTTGTCGTCATAGCCCGGCGGGATCATGTGAATGTGTTTGCGCTTCAGGCCATAATCTTCAATCAGCACATCCAGCTGCACCGGCGTGGTCGCAATGACCATGTCGCAGCTGCGATAGACAATTAGTTCGTGCTGGATGCGTTCCTTGAAATTGAACTCCAGCTCGAACGTATCGGCTTTTTCCGGATAGTCGGTTTCCATCTGGCGTTTCTTCCAGATGCCTATGGAGTGCGGCGTGTGCAGATGCGGGATTTTCAGCGCTTCGGAAAGTCGTTGTCCGGCGACTCCGGCATCCCAATAGTGGCTGTTGATAAACGTGTAATTCAGATCGTTTTTCTTGATGAAACGAAGCGCATTTTCGCACCATTCCATCATATGGCGGTGGAGGTATTCCTTCGGAATGAAATTCTTGCCACCGCAGGGAATGCGAACGACCCGCACACGCTCATCGACTTCGTCGATTTCTGGCTGGTCTTCAAATTGGCGGGTATAGAGATCGACAGTATATCCTAGCTGGCCAAGTTTACGGGCTAGTTCGAGCACGTAAACGACCTGTCCTCCGGTGTCAGCAGCGCCCAATGGCGGCTGTGCGGCTACGTAGCCATGTGTCGATATGAGTGCTATCCTTGGATAGCGTTCAGTTTCGCTCGTGGTAATCATAGCGTCCCATCGTAATAAAAATTTCCAGGCAACCTGTTGAAAAGCACACGCTGCGGAAAAAGTTCCATCAAAACGAGATAAAATTTCTCAAATGTTGTTTTGTACGAGCTTCAGGCTGTATCGCTTTCGGCTCCGCGAGCAGAGCTTGCGTCGAGGCACCAAAGACCCGTAACATCACGGCACGCATCGCAAGGAGGGAGGCCTGTGGAGCTACCATGTCGCAAACCATAGAGTTTCTAAAGCCGCGCGCATCCGTTCTCGCCAGCCGAGATAGAATCGTGGCTGATCTTGCCGATCTTCTACCGCCGGAATGTCTGGTGCATGAAGCGCGAGAGCTCGTTCCGTTCGAAACGGATGCCTTCGTCTCCTACCGAAGACTGCCTCTGGCTGTCGCCTTGCCGAAAACGACGGCGCAGGTTGCTGCTGTCATGAAGTATTGTCATCGCTACGGCATTCCCATCGTGCCGCGCGGTGCAGGCACGTCGCTGTCCGGTGGAGCGATACCGCAGGAAGATGCCGTTGTGATCGGTCTCTCCAAAATGTCGGAAATCCTCGAGCTGGACTTCTTCAACCGCACCGCGACCGTGCAGGCGGGCGTCACCAATCTGTCGATTTCCGATGTCGCAGGCCCGCAGGGTTTCTTTTACGCGCCTGATCCCAGTTCCCAACTGGCCTGCACCATCGGCGGCAATATCGGCATGAATTCCGGCGGCGCGCATTGTCTGAAATACGGCGTAACCACCAACAATCTGCTCGGCGTGAAAATGGTGCTGGTGGATGGCACGGTGCTGGAACTGGGTGGCAAGCATCTGGATGCCAGCGGCTACGATCTGCTCGGCCTCGTCTGCGGTTCAGAGGGCCAACTCGGCATCGTGACGGAAGCGACGGTGCGGCTGATTGCAAAGCCGGAAGGCGCACGGCCGGTTTTGTTTGGGTTCGAAACGTCCGAGGAGGCGGGTTCCTGCGTGGCTGATATCATCGGTTCGGGCATCATTCCCGTGGCCATCGAATTCATGGATAAACCGGCCATCGAAATCTGCGAGGCCTTCGCCAAGGCCGGGTATCCGCTGGATGTCGGCGCGCTGCTGATTGTCGAAGTTGAGGGATCGGAAGACGAGATGGACGCCATGCTGGCGGATATCGTTGCCATCGCCCGCAAACACGGCGTCAAGAAAGTGCGCGAATGCCAATCTGCCATGGAAGCCGCCGCCATCTGGAAAGGCCGCAAATCCGCCTTCGGTGCGACGGGCCGCATCTCCGATTATATCTGTATGGATGGCACGGTGCCGCTCAGCCAGCTTTCCTATGTGCTGCAAAAGACGGGCGAAATTGTCGATAGTCTCGGCCTTCGCGTCGCCAATGTCTTCCACGCGGGCGATGGCAATATGCATCCGCTCATTCTTTTCAACGCCAACGACCCGGAAGAAGCCGCAAAAGCAGAAGAGGCGGGCAATCAAATCCTGCGTCTCTGCGTCGATGCGGGCGGCTGTCTCACCGGAGAGCATGGCGTCGGCATCGAAAAACGCGACCTGATGCGGCATCAATATTCTGACGCCGATCTGGCGCAGCAAATGGCGGTGCGCTCTGCCTTCGATGAGGGCTGGATATTGAACCCTTCCAAAGTCTTCCCGCTGGATGGGCGGCCTGGGTCATGAGAGACATGCTTCTGCCCACTGGTGAAACCGAAGCTGCCGATATCATCCGCGACCATGCGGAGGCCCGCCGGGCGTTGGCGATCTTTGGCGGAAACACACGCTCTGGCTTCGGCAACCGCGTCGGGGCCGAGGCGTCGCTGTCATCGCGAGCGATCACCGGCATCGTCGCCTATAATCCCGCCGAAATGGTTATGACCGTCAAAGCCGGAACGCCGGTGGCGGAGGTTGAAGCAGCATTGTCATCTGCCAATCAGATGATGTGCTTCGAGCCCATGGACCACCGCGCCGTGATGGGCACGGCAGGAGAGCCGACCATCGGCGGTATCTTTGCTGCCAATGTGTCCGGCCCGCGCCGTTATGTGGCGGGTGCGGCGCGCGATAGCCTTCTCGGCATCCGCTTCGTCAATGGTCAGGGAGAGCCGATCAAGGTAGGCGGGCGGGTGATGAAGAATGTCACCGGGCTCGATCTGGTAAAACTGCTGGCGGGCTCTTACGGAACGCTCGGCTTCCTGACGGAAGTTACCTTCCGTGTCCTGCCGGTGCCGCCTGCGCAGACCACGCTCGTCATATCCGGCCTCGAAGACGAAGCCGCCACCCATGCCATGGCCGCCGCTATGGCAACCAGTGTCGAAGTCTCAGGTGCCGCGCATCTGCCGGAGAGTGTCAAGTCACGCTTCCTGAGCGGATCACTGCCGGATGGCGCGGCAACGGTGTTGCGGCTGGAGGGGCTTGGTGCTTCGGTCGAGGCGCGGTCGCAGAAATTGCAGACCATCCTATCTCGGCTCGGGCATTCGGTGTTTCTTGGTGAGGACGACAGCAAGACACTATGGCGGGAGATCCGCGATGTGACGCCCTACGCCGCCAATCCAGCCAAACCGCTCTGGCGCGTGTCCGTTGCACCCTCGCAAGGCCACAAGCTGGTGGCGGCGCTGCGGCTGGAAGCCGGTATCGATGCGTTTTATGACTGGCAGGGCGGGTTGGTCTGGATGCAGATGGAACACGATCCAGAGGCGGATTTGATAAGCCGCCACATCAGAGCTTTGGGTGGTGGCCATTCGACTTTGATACGGGCGTTGCCTGCGTCTCGCTATGGCCTCGCAGGCTTCGAGCCACTTCTGATTGCTGAGCACGAACTTTCTAAGCGCATCAAGGCAAAGCTTGATCCGGCGGGGATTTTTAATCCGGGGAAGATGGGAATATCATGATGGTCGAATTCGCGGCTCACCCCCCTCTGTCCTGCCGGACATCTCCCCCACAAGGAGGGAGATCGATTTGCGGTGACCTCCCGCCCATCTCTGACGTCGAAATTGAAGCGATGTTCGTACGCCCAGCCGATCTCCCCACCTGTGGGGGAGATGTCCGGCAGGACAGAGGGGGGCGCATCCGCACCTACGTCCAACGAGGCCTCCTCTAATGCAAACCTCCTTTACCCCCCAGCAACTTGCCGATCCCAACGTCGCAGAATCCGAAAAAATCCTGCGCAAATGTGTGCATTGCGGTTTTTGCACGGCGACCTGTCCTACTTATGTGACACTGGGCAACGAGTTGGATAGCCCGCGCGGACGCATCTATCTCATCAAGGACATGCTGGAAAACGACCGCCCGGCGGACGCCCAAGTGGTAACGCATATCGACCGCTGTCTGTCTTGTCTTGCTTGCGTAACCACCTGTCCCTCCGGCGTGGACTACATGCATCTGGTCGATCACGCCCGTATCCACATCGAAAAGACCTACCAGCGGCCCATCATGGACCGCCTCATCCGCAGCCTTCTGGCCTCTGTGCTGCCGTACCCGAACCGGTTTCGCCTGGCACTCAAGCTCGCTCGCCTTGGCCAACCCTTTACAGGATTGTTTCGCAAGACCAAAGCGCTGAGACCTTTGGCATCGATGCTCGATCTGGCCCCGAAAACCACTCCTGCACCGTCGGCTTTCGCAAATCCCGGCACCCAAGCCCCGCAAGTAGAAAAGCGTGGTCGGGTCGCCATTCTCACCGGCTGCGCCCAACCGGTGCTCGACCCTGATATTAACGACGCGACCATCCGGCTTTTGACCCGCCTTGGCGTCGAGGTGGTGTTGCCGGAAGGAGAGGGCTGTTGCGGCGCGCTGGTGCATCATATGGGCCGGGAAGAGCAGGCGCTGGCCTCGGCGCGGCGCAATGTCGATGTGTGGATGCGCGAGATCGAACGTGGTGGCCTGGATGCCATCATCATCACCGCATCGGGCTGCGGCACCACTATCAAGGACTATGGCCACATGCTGCGGCTGGATGCAGCCTATGCAGACAAGGCGCAAAAGGTCTCAGCGCTGGCCAAGGATATAACCGAATATCTCGTCGGTCTCGACCTGCCGCCGCTGGAGCGAAACGGCCTGACGGTTGCATATCATTCCGCCTGCTCTATGCAGCATGGCCAGAAGATTACGGCGGCACCAAAACTGCTGCTGAAAGCGGCAGGCTTCACCGTGCGTGATCCAGCAGAGGGGCATCTCTGTTGCGGTTCGGCTGGAACCTACAATATTCTTCAGCCTGAAATATCGGACGAACTGAAAGCGCGGAAGGTGAGGAATATCGAGGCGACGAAGGCCGATATCATCGCCACCGGCAATATAGGCTGCATGACACAGATCGCGAGCGGCACCCAGATTCCCATTCTGCACACGGCGCAATTGCTGGAGTGGGCCTATGGCGGCAATAGACCGAACAAGATTGAAGCACTAAAATAAAAAACGGGCGGTTTGACCCGCCCGTTCTTTAATATCCGGCTTGCAGCTGGAAAGCGCTTCCGGCCCTTGACGTCCCCCGCCAAAGTTTATGCGCGGAATTTAACGCATTCCTGCCATCCGGCAAGCACGTTTAGTTCATTTCACAACTCTTCGACGCGAAGAATGACTTGAGCGTTGCTATCAGATCACAATCACGCGGGTGCCGACATTTACGCGCTCGTAAAGATCGGTCACATCTTCATTGCGCATGCGGATGCAGCCTGACGAGTTGTTGCTGCCGATGGTCCACGGCTGGTTGGTGCCGTGAATGCGGTAAAGCGTGGAGCCAAGATACATGGCGCGCGCGCCCATGGGGTTCTGCGGGCCACCCTCCATGAAGGCTGGCAGGTAATGACCCTTGGCGGCTTCGCGGGTGATCATTTCCTGCGGCGGCGTCCAGCTTGGCCATTCGTTTTTGCGGGTGATCTTGTGCGTACCGGCCCATTCGAAGCCCGGCTTGCCAACGCCCACGCCGTAACGCCGGGCTTTTCCATCCGCCATGACGAGATAAAGAAAGCGGTTGGGCGTATCGATGACGATGGTGCCGGGTGCTTCCTTGCCCTGGTACTGTACCATCTGCGGCAGGAATTGCGGGTCGATCCGCAGACGTGGCGCATTCGGCCTTGCAGCCACGGCCTGCGCACGCGGCTGCTGAAACAGCGACGGACGGACGGGGCGCTGCGGGTAAACGACCGGGCGAACCTGCGCACCGCCAAGCTGCATGACCCACGGGGCTGTCAAATCGGGGCTGACGACCACAGGCGGGCGCTCCCGGTAGCGATCATTGGCAAGCGCTGGCATTGACATGGCGGAGAGGATACTCAGCGCCAGAAAAACGGATTTCATCGACATCGGGTGGACTCTCTACATGACACCGGAAAATAATCACCACGTTCGCACCTCAGCGACAGCGAATGGTAAATGGCGCTTCATGAAAAGCCGCGATTTGGCCGAAACCTTTTAATAAGGTTAGCGTACGGTTTTGAAACAAAGTGAATCAATGGTAATCACCGGCAGACGACGAAAAAGGCATTGTCTCCATGACTGAAACCGGACTTTCGACGGGTGAAGACGGCGTTATCCGCTGTTCCTGGCAGCAGGGGCTGACGAACTACGCGCTATATCACGATGAGGAGTGGGGCCGTCCAGTCAAGGATGACACGCGCCTGTTCGAAAAGATTTGCCTCGAGGGCTTTCAATCCGGCCTCTCCTGGCTGACGGTACTGCGAAAGCGCGAGGCGTTTCGCGCTGCGTTCTGCGGCTTCGATTTCGACAAGGTGGCAGATTTCGATGAGGCGGATATAGAGCGCTGCGTCACGGATAAGGGTATTATCCGCCATCGCGGAAAGATCGTTTCCACCATTAACAATGCCCGACGGGCCATTGAAATGCGCGATGAGTTTGGTTCGCTTGCTCGCTATTTCTGGAGTTTCGAGCCGAAGCCGGAAGAGCGCCCGCCCGTATTCGATTACGCAACCCTGCGCGCAAACCCTATCACGCCCGCCTCCACGCGCCTGTCGAAAGACCTGAAAAAACGCGGCTGGACCTTTGTTGGCCCCACCACCGTTTACGCATTCATGCAGGCCATGGGCATGGTCAACGACCACATTGAAGGTTGCCATTGCCGCTCGCGCATAGACACGCAAAGGCTGGAGTTTTCACGCCCGTGACCCGATTTTCACACATTCTTCTGGCGTCTCTTCTGACGGTATCGGTTGCCGCTCCCGCCCATGCGGAGCCCCGCAATGTCGATGGCATATGGCTGGACGATGGTGAAAGCCTGAAGTCAGCCGCGATGCCGGCATCCGGCCCGCTGGTCCTGAACGGCTGGACACGGCAGGGCCGGGGAGATGTCTACCGCCTCAAGGTCAAAGCTGGGGAAACGCTGAAGGTCACCCTCACCAGTCGTAGCGAATTCGTGGTGATGGCGATTTTTGACTTCGCCAAGCCGGATGACGATGCGATCTTTTTCAGCGAGGCGGGCAAGAACACGGCGGTGCTGACGCCTAAGGCGGATACGGAATGGCTGATCCGCCCCATCCTCGTGCTCAGCTCTTCACGCCGCGGCCTTGGCGCAAACTACACGGTCACGGTGGAGAGGCAGCCGTAAGCCGCCTCTCCACCGTCTCTCGTTAGTGGCCCTTGGATTTCAGCCAATCTTTCATCATGGCAATTTCCGCTTCCTGCGCCGCGATGACCTCTTGCGCGAGTTTGCGGATGCCCGGGTCCTTGCCATATTGCAATTCCACCTTCGCCATATCGATTGCGCCCTGATGATGCGGGATCATGCCGCGCACGAAATCCACATCGGCATCGCCCGTGTACTCCATTGACATATCGCCATGCATCTTCTCGCTGGCTTCCATGAAGGCCTTGGTAGAAGCGCTTTCGGCCGCAGCATCCTTGGACATGTCGTGGCCCGCATGGCTGCCATCCTGCGCGTAAGCTGGCATCATTAAAGCGGTGAGAAGAGCTGCGGTGAGGGTCATGGTTTTGATAGGCATGGATTATCCTTCCTGTGTCTGACAGAATCTGTTCGTGAATGTCTGAATTTGCCTGTCAGGCACGGGGAGGAGGCAGCGGCGGCGGCGGAACATTACCGATGAAAACCCGCTGCAAGTCGGGCTTAGGATAAGCGTGTGGTGCGCGTCCTTTTTCGGCAAAACGTAGATCGGGGATCAAAACAAGGCACGCCGCACAGAACGGCGCATGCGTCATGCTGCCCCGATGTGGGCACGGATCGCCTTTTTCGGCATTGTCAGACGAAGCCATCGGCATGGCATGGTCGCCATGCTCCATCTCTGAAACATGCATTTTTACGGCGTTCACTGGCATCGACATGCTGAGCGCTGCCTGTGCGGGCATCGCGCTGTACAGCACGCAGGTCAAAAACATCAACATGTGAACGAAAGAGCGCATGCACCAACTTAGCTGCTGAAAAGCGACAGGAAAATGGCGCTCAGGTGAGGTCGCTGGCAATCACTTTGTGGATGATCTGATAATCCCGGCTTTCCTCGCCAAAGGGCACGACCGGCCAGTCCCACTCTCTCGCGATTTTGGGCACCGTCAAGCCGTGCAACAAATCCTCTTTTTGATGTAGCGCGCCGTTTTTATCGATCACCTCGAACGCCGTGTCTGTCACGAGGCAGGCCTTGCAGGGCAGGCCGGAGAGGCTTTCGATATGGGCATGGATGAGGCGTGGCAATGTATTCTCCGGCATCGCATTTGCCGGTTCTTTCTCGAGCCGTTTGCGCACGCCGGTTCCGATCTGCGACAGCAGATTGGCGGAGATGACGAAGTCGAGATAAGGCACCTGCCGCAGGAAGTTTAGGGGTTCCAGCGGTTGGCCTGCTTGCAACTGGTCGTACCCGGACAGATCGCGGCTGGAGAGCACAGTGCTTCTTGCGTGTCGCCAAAGCCCGGCGCGGACACTTGCAAGATGCACGAGATCCACCAAAACAACGGTATCGAAGGCCGCTGCCAATTGTTTCAACGGTACATCTCGCAAAAGGCCGGAACCGAGCACGACAGCGGTGCGGCGTTGCCGAAGTTTCGCAGCCGCAGTTAAAATGAACCGCTGGCTGTTCTCCTCATGCTCCGCCCAAGCCTGCCTACAACGGTTCGCCCGCGCCCAGAGATTGACGGAATAGCGGATGTAGGGGCGAAATTCCGGCGGTGTCTTGCGATATGTCGCGGCATAATTGATGGCTTCGAGGATCATGGTTCAGCGATAGACTTCTTTGCGATGGCCGATTTCGATGACGAGAACCACCAGCTTGTTATCCTGGATGTCGCAGAGAATGCGGTAATCACCAACGCGGTAGCGCCAGTAATTGCCGAGTTCGGAACCTTGCAGCGCCTGCCCGGTTCGGCGTGGATTGCCGTCCATCGCAATGCGATCTGTCAGAAATGAAACGATGCGGGTTGCGTTAGTTTTCCCAAGCTTTTCGAGTTGCTTGAGAGGTTTTTCCTGAAACTCAATTGTCCAGACCAAGGCGGCGCTTCACTTCTTCCAGAGTGTAGTTGCGTTCGTTGTTCTCGCGTTGACGTCGCGTCGCCTCTTCCGCCAGATACAAATCCTCCATATCTTCGATGTGCTTTTCAATGGCCTCGCGGATGTAATAGGCGGATGTGCGGCCCGTGCGCTCGGAGAGAGCTTTTAGGCGCTCGAAGGTTTCATCGGGCAGGCGGATGGCGGTCTGTTTGCTCATGGCTTAAGTCTCCCTGATGCGATTGGGATGCGTGTATCCCACATAGCATCGTTTCGTCAGCCGCGCCAGCAAAACCCACGCTGGCGGCCTTGCCGCACAGGGCTTCATCCTCTAATACACCGGCTTGATTTCAAGAGATAATTGGACTGGCATCATGAGCGAAAAAGCAAAAAAGCCTCAGAAACTAAAAGCCCGCCTGCCGCGCGGCTTCGTGGATCGCTCGAGCGCCGATATTCATGCCACCAATGAGATGATCGAGAAAATTCGTGGGGTCTATGAACTCTACGGCTTCGACCCCATCGAAACGCCACTGTTCGAATACACAGATGCGCTGGGCAAATTCCTGCCCGATAGCGACCGCCCCAATGAAGGCGTGTTTTCGCTGACTGACGATGACGACCAGTGGATGAGCTTGCGCTACGATCTCACCGCCCCGCTCGCCCGCCACGTCGCAGAAAACTTCAACGAAATCCAGTTGCCGTTCCGCACCTACCGCGCTGGCTACGTCTTCCGCAACGAAAAGCCAGGCCCCGGCCGCTTCCGCCAGTTCATGCAGTTCGATGCCGATACCATCGGCGCGTTCGGCGTCCAGGCCGATGCCGAGATGTGCATGATGATGGCGGATACGCTGGAAGCGCTGGGCATTAAGCGCGGCGATTATGTGATCCGCGTGAATAACCGCAAGGTTCTGGATGGCGTAATGGAAGCCATCCGTCTTGGTGGCGAAGAAAATGCCGCCCGCCGCCTGAATGTTTTGCGCGCCATCGACAAGCTCGACAAATTTGGCCCGGAAGGCGTGAAATTGCTGCTTGGCCCCGGTCGGAAGGATGAATCGGGGGATTTTACAAAGGGCGTGGGACTGGATGAGGAACAGATTGAAAAAGTTCTGTTTTTTGTCGGCATCAAGGATTATGCGGCGAGCGCTGATGAACTTGCCCAGCTCGTTGCAGGCACGTCTAAAGGCGAAGAGGGCGTTGATGAATTGAACACGATCAGCGCACTCGTTTCGAGTGCCGGTTATGACGCAACGCGCATCAAGATCGACCCATCCGTCGTACGTGGCCTCGAATATTACACCGGCCCGGTCTACGAAGCCGAACTCACCTTCGATGTCACAAATGAAAAGGGCGAAAAGGTCGTCTTCGGCTCTGTCGGCGGCGGTGGTCGTTACGATGGTCTGGTGTCGCGCTTCATGGGCCAGCCGGTTCCGGCCACGGGCTTTTCCATCGGCGTTTCGCGCCTGATGACGGCGCTCAAGAACCTTGGAAAGCTCGGTCAGAAAAAGCCGCTCGCGCCGGTTCTCGTCACCGTCATGGATGGCGATGTGGAGAGCATGGGCCGCTACCAGCGCTTCACGCAGGCGCTGCGCAATGAAGGCATTCGCGCTGAAATGTATCAGGGCAACTGGAAGAAATTCGGCAACCAGCTGAAATATGCCGACCGCATGGACGCACCCATCGCCATCATTCAGGGCAGTGACGAGCGCGCGGCCGGGATTGTGCAGATCAAGGACCTGATCGAAGGCAAGCGCCTGTCCGGCGAGATCGAGGACAACGCTGCGTGGCGTGAGGCCCGCGTGGCGCAGGAAACGGTGCCGGAAGCGGAGCTCGTTGCCAAGGTGAGGGAAATTCTGGCAGCGCAGGCCGAGGATCGACGTCGAGCAGAGAGCAACTGAAGCGATGAGCCCAGCCAGCCCCCCTCTGCCCTGCCGGGCATCTCCCCCACAGGTGGGGAGATCGAATCGTATCACCGTCTCGGCTATCTTTAACGCTGCGGAAGAGGCAAGGAGCTTACGCCCAGCCGATCTCCCTCCTTGTGGGGGAGATGCCCGGCAGGGCAGAGGGGGGTATCCCGCACTCCAAGCAGGAGATAGTCAATGCCTCTGATCGATATGCCAGACTTCTCCGCAGAGCTTCTGGATGAATTCGCGGCCCGCAAGACGGCGCGGGTGAATACGCCTGTCATTCAACCGGCAGAACCTTTCCTTGATATGGCCGGGGAAGACCTGCGCCGCCGCATTTTCATGACGGAGAGCGAGACGGGTGAGAGCCTGTGCCTGCGCCCGGAATTCACCATTCCCGTCTGCCTTCGTCATATCGAAACTGCGACCGGAACGCCCAAGCGCTATTCCTACCTCGGCGAAGTCTTCCGCCAGCGTCGTGATGGCGCGAACGAATTTTATCAGGCCGGTATCGAGGATCTCGGTGATACGAATGTCGCCGCAGCCGATGCCCGCGCCATCAGCGATGCCACCGCTATTTTGAAGCGTTTGTTGCCGGGGCGCAGGCTCGTCGTCACGCTGGGCGACCAGCAGGTGTTCGAGGCTGTTGTCGCCGCACTTGGCCTGCCATCCGGCTGGCAAAAGCGGCTGGTGCAAGCCTTTGGCGACACAAAGCAATTGGATGCGCTGCTGCAAAGCCTCGTCAGTCCCAAGCCGATGACCGGACTCGATGCACGGGTCGCGGGTCTGCTGGCCACCGGCGAGGAAAAGGTGCTGGTCGATTATATCGACAGCGTCATGCAGGACACGGGTTACTCCACCAATGCCAGCCGCGCGCCGCAGGAAATTGCCCGGCGTCTGCGCGAAAAGCTGGCGCTGGCTGCCACGCGCCTGCCGGATGAGAGTTTTGAACTGCTGAAGCAGTTCCTCTCCCTGCAAGCGCCGTTGTCGCAGGCATCACAGACTTTGTCCGACTTTGCCGATAAGGCGAAGCTGAAACTGGATGGCGCACTGTCAGCTTTCGATGCCCGCGTCGCAGCACTCGCTAATGGCGGTCTTGATCTTGATGCTATCAGCTATGGAGCAGCCTTCGGGCGTCCTCTGGATTATTACACAGGCCTCGTTTTCGAAGTCGGCGTGGAAGGTGAGGGGGCTGTGCTGGCTGGCGGCGGGCGGTTTGACCGGCTGATGACGTTGCTCGGCGCGAAGGACAAAATACCGGCGGTCGGTTTCTCGCTATGGCTGGATCGTATCGAAGCCGTGAGGGCCAAGCCATGACCACTACCATCGCTTTGCCCTCCAAGGGCCGCATGAAGGAAGACGCCTCCGCCATTCTGGAACGCGCAGGCCTTAAGGTTCTCGCCATCGGCAATGACCGCTCCTATCGCGGTCGGGTCGAAGGTCGCGACGATATCGAGATAGCCTATCTCTCGGCCTCCGAAATCGCCCGCGAAATCGGCAACGGCACGGTGGATTTCGGCGTGACCGGCGAAGATTTGGTGCGCGAAGATTTGAGCGATGTCGAAAATCGCGTCGAATTCTGTGCACGTCTCGGTTTCGGCCACGCCGATGTCGTGGTGGCCGTGCCGGAGATTTGGCTGGATGTCGACAGCATGGCCGATCTGGGCGATGTCGCCTCCGAATTCCGCGCCCGCCATGGCCGCCGCCTCGCCATCGCCACCAAATACTGGCGGCTAACGCAGCAGTTCTTCTCCCGCCAGCACGGCATCCAGCTTTACCGCATCGTGGAAAGCCTGGGTGCCACCGAAGGCGCACCGGCGGCAGGGCAGGCGGATATCATCGTCGATATCACGTCCACCGGTTCGACGCTGACGGCAAATCATCTGAAAGTTCTCACCGACGGCATCATTCTGCGCTCGGAAGCCTGTTTCGTGCGGGCGCGCAAGCCGGAACATGAGGGCGATGCGGCGGTTAAGGACATCATAGCGCGCGTGCAATCCGCCCTGTAATTTTGGTTTATCGAGTGGTTGCTCTAAGATGAGCTCCTTGGAGAAGGAGTTCATCATGCATATCACAGGCCAGTGTCAGTGCGGCCATATCACGTTTGAGGCGGAGACAGATTCGAGCCGCGTCGGCATTTGCCACTGCACGGATTGCCAGCGGCTGACCGGCTCGCCCTTCCGCGTCACGCTGTTGGTCCAGCGCTCAGCACTCAAAATCGGTGATAACGAGCCGAAGGTCTATCGCAAGACGGCTGACAATGGTCGTGTGCGCAATCAGCATTTCTGCCCGGAATGTGGTTCGCCTTTGTTTACCAGCGGCGAAGGTGATGACGCCAAGGAATGGGGTATCCGCTGGGGCAGCATCAATGAGCGCGACGCGCTGGTTCCCAAAGCGCAGATATGGACGCGTTTTGCCGTGGACTGGTTATCAGATATCGAGCATCTACCGGCTTACGAGAAAGACTACAAAGGATGAAGAAAAGGCCGCCGGAGCAATCCAGCGACCTTTTTTATGAATAGAAAAGCAGCTTATGCGCGGGCGAGGCTGAGGCCACGGCGTGCGTCGAGCGAATAGGCACCGGCACCGAAAGCGGCAAGCAGGATGTAGGCACCAGCCAGCGTGATGTTCTTCATCAGCATGATGCCGTTCAATGTGTTGATCCAGCCGAGAGCGGCGTCAGGCCAGCCGGGAACGGCAACTGTGCCGCTGTGGAAAACGAGGCCGGTAAACACGCAGAATACGGCCAGCGACCAAGCGGCGATCTTCGTCTGGAAACCAACGAGAATGGCAAGACCGGTGACCAGTTCGAAAGCGCCAGCGAGGTAAGCAAGAGCGGTCGCGGCAGGAAGGCCAGCGCCGGTGATCATGCCAGCCGTGCCAGCGGGATCAGTCAGTTTGCCGAAGCCGGAGAAGATGAAGATGAAGGAGAGAAGGATACGTGCGATTAGCACAAGTGCGTTCTGGCTGCTGGACATGGAGGTCTCCGAAAATGGTGCCGGACGGCATGAATTTATGCCCGACATATGCGCCAAATTGTCGCTCTCGAACAGATGAACAAGCGGAGACTATTTGTTCACTATTTGAAGACAGTGGTCTTAATTCGAAGCATCTTAATTACGATCAATCAAAAAGATTGAACTCTGAACGCAGCGATCTATGCACGGCGCGTAGCTCGTCTCTCGCTTCGGATGTCAGGTCGGCCAGAGGCAAGAAAATGGAAGATTGGTCATGCCTGATGATGAAGCCGTTTGCGTCGCCGACAAACATGAACTCTGAGCAGGGCAGCTTTTCCCCCGAGCGAAGTAAGAAGTTCGTTTCGTTCCTGCACTCTTCAACAGTGAAGGAAACAGGAAGCAGCGCAGCAAGCCCCACTCCTCCGAGAAAACATAACATCAAGAGTGCTGCTATTCCTATAGCTCCTTTCGCTAGTAATCTCGGCGTATTGTAGAGCAAAAGCCCAAAACTCAGCAGATAGGCAATTCCAGATAATCCAATAATGACCTGTATGGGCAGGCTAAATATGAAAACGCCAATCACAACACCGTTGAAGGGTCGGTTTAGCAGCCACCACGGAAAAATGGGTCTTTGCATTTGAGGCGGGCTAGGCGGTGGTTCAAGTATTCGTCCGACATAGAGAAGACCACTAAATAGAGTTAGGGCCTGTGGGCTGGAGATGCCGGGATGCAACATAGCTCGGATGAGGCTGCTCGTATTTAAAGGAACCGATAAGGGCAAGTTGCTGAGGAAATAAGCTATAGATCCGAGTGTAAATATCAAAACCGCTAAGCATAGCAGTATCATACGCGCAAACGTGAGAAGTGTTGAATGCTGCGGAAATTCCACTCGTGCGTCTGCGTCCGACACCTAGAATCCTTGACGTATGGTTGAATACGACATCTCAGTTCTATCTATACGATGTTGCTATCCCAAAACCACTCGAAACATACTTAACCACAACAAAAAAGGCGGCCCGCAAGGACCGCCTTTTCGTATTCCAGAGGGTAAGACTTCTTAGAAGTCCATACCACCCATTCCGCCGCCAGGCATCTGTGGCATTGCAGATTCCTTCTTAGGAAGTTCTGCAATCATGGCTTCCGTCGTGATCAGCAGGGAAGCAACCGAAGCTGCGTTCTGCAGAGCTGTACGAACAACCTTGACCGGGTCAACGATACCCATGGCAATCATATCGCCATATTCAGAGGTCTGAGCGTTGTAGCCCCAGTTCTCTTCGTTCTTCTCAAGGATCTTGCCAACAACGATGGAGGCTTCGTCACCTGCGTTTTCAGCGATCTGGCGAACCAGCGACTGAAGAGCGCGGCGAACGATGTTGATGCCGGCTTCCTGGTCGTCGTTTGCACCCTTGACGGTGATCTTCGTGGAAGAGCGCAGAAGTGCAGTACCGCCGCCTGGGACGATGCCTTCCTGGACAGCAGCGCGCGTCGCGTTCAGAGCGTCGTCGATGCGGTCCTTGCGTTCCTTGACTTCGATTTCCGTGGAGCCGCCAACGCGGATAACGGCAACGCCGCCAGCGAGCTTGGCAAGACGTTCCTGCAGCTTTTCGCGGTCGTAATCAGAAGATGTTTCTTCGATCTGAGCCTTGATCTGCGCAACGCGGCCTTCGATGTCGGACTTCTGGCCCGAACCGTCAACGATCGTTGTGTTTTCTTTGGTGATCGAAACTTTCTTCGCCTTGCCGAGCATGTCGAGCGTTACGTTTTCAAGCTTGATGCCGATATCTTCGGAGATAACGGTACCGCCGGTCAGGATCGCGATGTCTTCGAGCATGGCCTTACGGCGATCGCCGAAACCAGGAGCCTTGACAGCAGCAATCTTCAGACCGCCACGCAGCTTGTTGACGACGAGCGTTGCAAGAGCTTCGCCTTCGACGTCTTCAGCGATGATGACGAGTGGCTTGCCGGTCTGAACGACAGCTTCGAGAACAGGCAGCATGGCCTGAAGGTTCGAAAGCTTCTTCTCGTGGAGAAGAATATAAGCGTCTTCCAGGTCAGCAACCATCTTTTCAGGGTTGGTGACGAAGTAAGGCGACAGGTAGCCGCGGTCGAACTGCATGCCTTCAACGACTTCAAGTTCGGTTTCAGCGGTCTTGGCTTCTTCGACGGTGATAACGCCTTCGTTGCCAACCTTCTGCATGGCTTCAGCAATGTCCTTGCCGACCTGCGTGTCGCCGTTTGCAGAGATCGTACCGACCTGTGCAACTTCTTCCGAAGTGGAGATCTTCTTGGCCTTGGACTGAAGGTCCTTGACGACTTCGGACACAGCGAGGTCGATACCGCGCTTGAGATCCATTGGGTTCATGCCGGCTGCAACAGCCTTGTTGCCTTCGCGAACGATGGCCTGTGCAAGAACGGTCGCAGTCGTCGTGCCGTCACCAGCAATGTCGTTGGTCTTCGAAGCAACTTCGCGGACCATCTGTGCGCCCATGTTTTCGAACTTGTCTTCAAGTTCGATTTCCTTGGCGACAGAAACGCCGTCCTTGGTGATGCGCGGTGCGCCGAAGGACTTGTCGATGATGACGTTACGGCCCTTAGGACCAAGCGTTACCTTCACTGCGTCTGCGAGAACGTCGACGCCCTTGAGCATCTTTTCGCGCGCTGTGCGGCCGAATTTAATTTCTTTAGCTGCCATTGTAGCAAACTCCCGGGCTCATTGCCCATTGGTTGTCATGGAAAGGTGAGAAGAACCGGCTAAATCAGCCGATAACGCCCATGATGTCGGATTCCTTCATGATCAGAAGGTCTTCGCCGTCGAGCTTGACTTCGGTGCCGGACCACTTGCCGAACAGAACGCGGTCGCCAGCCTTGACGTCCAGAGGAACGAGCTTGCCGCTATCGTCGCGAGCGCCGGTGCCAACAGCGACGATTTCGCCTTCCTGTGGCTTTTCCTTGGCGGTATCAGGAATGATGATGCCGCCCTTTGTCTTTGCTTCAGACTCAACGCGACGAACAACGACGCGGTCATGCAGCGGACGGAATGTTGTGCTTGTCATTAGTCTAATCCCTCGATCAAATGACCTGAACGAACCTCACAAAAAGGTCCGAGTGATGATTGTTAGCACTCCCTGTTGTGGAGTGCCAGCGAGACGGAGATAAGCAGGCTATGGGACTGAGTCAAGGACGGGCTGTCGGAAAAATTTCATGTAAAATGGTTACTACCGCCGTATGACAGAATTTTTACGCGACGATATTTCACCTCCACGCCCTTCCTTTTTGGAGATGACTGCCGTGTTCGGTCGCATCGGCTTGCTGAGCTTCGGCGGACCTGCCGGACAGATTGGCCTGATGCACCGCGTGCTGGTGGATGAGAAGGGCTGGCTATCGGAGGAGCGTTTCCTCCATGCATTGAACTACTGCATGCTGCTACCGGGCCCAGAGGCGCAACAACTTGCGACCTATTCCGGCTGGCTGCTGCATGGCCGGCGGGGCGGCATCGTCGCCGGAACCCTGTTCATTCTGCCGGGTTTTCTGGTCATCGTCGCACTGGCATCGGCCTATGCGCTTTATCAGGATACGCGCTGGTTGCCGGCCCTTCTGTCGGGCCTGAAAGCGGGTGTTCTTGCCATCGTGCTAGAGGCATTGCTGCGGGTTGCGAGACGCGCTTTGACCAGCCGGTCGCTGGTCGTCATCGCGGCTGCGGCCTTTATCGCCCTGTTTTTCTTTGGCATCCCTTTTCCGCTGGTCATTCTCGCAGCCGGGGTCGTCGGCTTTGCCACGGCCAGAGGACGTGCATTGCCGCCACTGGAAACAAATGGTGAGACGACAGCGGCACCCTCATGGAAAAAACTGGTTCGAGGCCTGCTTTTCGGCTTCGTGATCTGGCAATTGCCATTGCTGCTTCTATGGATAAGTGCAGGTCCCGGCACGCTCGTCGATCTACAAATATTCTTTTCCAAAATGGCCGTGGTGACATTCGGAGGGGCCTATGCGGTGCTGGCCTATGTCGCGCAGGTGGCTGTCGATACACATGGCTGGATGATGCCGGGCGAAATGCTGGATGGGCTGGCACTAGCGGAGGCGACGCCGGGTCCGCTGGTGCTGGTCCTTTCCTACATCGGGTTCCTTGCCGCCTTCCGCCACCCCGGATTGTTCGACCCTATGACGGCAGGCATCTTGGGTGCCAGCGTTGCAGCATGGGCAACCTTCGTGCCGAGCTTCATGTTTATTTTCGCAGGTGCGCCCTACATGGAAAAGCTGCGTCACAACCGCCTTTTGTCGGCAGCGCTTTCGGCGATTACGGCAGCGGTTGTCGGGGTCATTCTCAATCTGTCCGTCTGGTTCGGCCTGCATGTGCTGTTCGGCGAAGTCGAGCGCATTCCGCTTCTGCCCGCCGTTAATCTCCATATGTCGTGGCCAGTCTGGCAGACGCTTGATCTGTTTTCGCTTTGCCTGTTCATCGTCTCGGCCATCATGCTTTTCCGGTTGAAACTGGGCATGCTGCCGGTTTTGGGATTGTGTGTCGCAGCCGGTTTCGTGAGGCTCTGGTTGACATAACCGGGCGGGAGCGCTGCTTTTTCGCTTGCCATCGCCATCCCGCTTTGCGATGTCACAGCGTGAATTCATGGAACGTTTGGAATCTTTTACATGGCCCATCGCATTGCCACGCTTGGCGACATCACCGCTCAGTTCGACGTTATTCTGTCTGATGTGTGGGGTGTGTTGCACAATGGTGTATCTGTTTTTCCGGATGCGGCGATTGCACTGGAAGCGGCGCGCAAGGCAGGCAAGACCGTGGTGCTCATCACCAATTCACCGCGCCCGGCACCCGGTGTCATCGCGCAATTGCGGGCTTTCGGCGTGCCTGATAGTGCCTATGACCGCATCATCACATCCGGCGATGTGACGCGCGAACTGATTGCCGAAGGGCCGAAAAAAGTGTTTCTCCTTGGCCCGGAGCGCGATTTGCCGCTGCTGGAAGGTCTGGATGTGGAGATTGCGTCCGAAGCGGAAGCGACGGCCGTCGTCTGCACCGGCTTTTTCGATGACGAGACGGAAACGCCGGAAGATTACACCGACATGCTCAAGGGTTTCATTGCCCGTTTGGTGCCGATGATCTGCGCCAATCCCGATCTGGTGGTGGAACGAGGCGAGCGCATCATTCCCTGCGCCGGTGCCATGGCCGCCTATTACGAGCAACTTGGTGGTGAAGTGCGTATCGCAGGCAAGCCGCATTCGCCGATCTATGAGGCCTGTCTTGCGGCAGCAAAAGAGGTCCGTGGCGAGTTTTCCAAGGATCGCGTGCTGGCGATCGGTGACGGTATGCCGACGGATGTGAAGGGTGCGATAGCCGCGGGCCTTCAGCTTCTTTACGTCAGCGACGGTATTCACGCGGCGGAATACACGCTGAACGGTGAAACCGACGAGGCATTGATGAATGCCTATCTGAAAAGCCAGAATGCCGCTCCCGGCTGGTGGATGCCGCGTCTGGCTTAAATGCAGGGTTGCCCATGACCGTATTTCATCGCAATGAGCAGAAAGAACCGCTGCCGGACAGTCTGAAGAGCGGCGTTGTCGCCATCGGCAATTTCGACGGCGTGCATCGCGGCCACCGCGCTGTGCTGGACCGCGCGCTGGAACTGGCGCGGGCTCGTAACATTCCGGTTTTGGCCCTGACATTCGAGCCGCATCCCAGAACGGTGTTTCGCCCGGAAACACCGGTGTTCCGCCTGACGCCCGGCCCGGTCAAGGCGCGGTTGCTGGCTGCCGAAGGCTTTCAATCCGTCATCGAATACCCGTTCGACCGTGATTTCGCCCAGCGTTCCGCAGAGGATTTCGTCGAATCCATTTTGGTTGACTGGCTGGGTGCCAGCGCCGTCATCACCGGCTTCGATTTCCATTTCGGCAAGGGCCGTGAGGGTGGTCCGGCTTTCCTGATGGAAGCCGGTCGTCGCCACGGTTTCGATGTGACACTGGTGGATGCTTTCCGTGACGAAGGTGCCGAGGTCGTGTCGTCCAGTCGCATCCGAGAGTTGCTGGCGCAAGGCGATGTCGTCGGCGCTGCTGGCCTGCTCGGTTATCGCTACACCGTCGAGGCAGAAGTGATCGGCGGGCAGAAGCTTGGTCGCACATTGGGGTATCCTACTGCCAACATGGCTCTGCCACCGGAAACCGAACTGAAGCCCGGTATTTACGCGGTGCGGTTCCGCCGGATGGATGGCAGGCTTTATGACGGCGTTGCCAGCTTCGGCTATCGACCGACCGTGACAGATAACGGCGCAGCCCTTCTGGAAACCTTCGTTTTCGACTTTTCTGGCGACCTTTATGGTGAGCTGTGCTCCGTATCCTTTTTCGGCCATCTGCGTGATGAGCTGAAATTCGACGGGCTGGAAGCGCTGGTTGCGCAAATCAAACGCGACGAGGAAGAGGCGAGGGCGTTGCTTGCAGGCGTCAAGCCGCTGGGTGAACTGGATGCGTTGATTGCTTTTTGAAACCGATAGCACTTGCGCAGCATCTATTCCCTTTTCAAACGCGGGAAAAACACATAAACAAACGCCATGTACCAATTTCGGTTGACGTTCATATCCCGAATTATTGGCCCGGCCTTTCGCGCGCAGTAAGCAGCCGAAAGGTCCGGGATTTCGGCGCTTGCCTTGAGCGCCTTCCGCTTTAGCCCTCTTGCACTCAAGACGGCGTGACCCTGAGATTGTTCTCATTCGGGGCGCCGCATAACGGTATGATCATGAACGACACCGCACAAACCATCGACTATTCCAAAACGCTGTACCTGCCGCAGACGGATTTTCCGATGCGCGCCGGTCTGCCGCAGAAGGAGCCTGAGACGGTTGCCCGCTGGCAGCAGATGGGGCTTTACAAAAAGCTGCGCGCTTCCGCCGCTGGCCGCGAAAAATTCGTGCTGCATGATGGCCCTCCCTATGCCAACGGAAACATCCACATCGGCCACGCGCTGAACAAGATCCTGAAAGACGTCATCACCCGCTCTTTCCAGATGCGCGGTTTCGATGCCAACTACGTCCCCGGCTGGGATTGCCATGGCCTTCCCATCGAGTGGAAGATCGAGGAAGCCTACCGCGCCAAGGGCAAGAACAAGGACGAGGTTCCGATCAACGAATTCCGCCAGGAATGCCGTGAGTTCGCCGCTGGCTGGATCGAGAAGCAATCTGCCGAATTCAAGCGTCTCGGCATCGAGGGCGATTTCGAACAACCCTACACGACCATGAACTTCCACTCGGAAGCCCGCATCGCTGGCGAATTGCTGAAGATCGCCAAGAGCGGCCAGCTTTATCGCGGCTCGAAGCCGGTCATGTGGTCGGTTGTGGAGCGCACGGCTTTGGCCGAGGCTGAGGTTGAGTATGCGGATGTCGAGAGCGACATGATCTGGGTGAAGTTCCCGGTGACCCAGATACTCGCAGATAACAAGCAACTTGATGCGATTGCGGAGCGTCAAGGTTCTGTGCCTAGTGATGACAAAGAACCCGGCGATGTCGACAGCCTAGATCAACAGGCGGAGATGATCCGTCGTGAGGTCAAGCTTGATCTTCAGAAGTTTATTGGTGTGTCTGTCGTTATTTGGACAACGACACCTTGGACAATTCCCGGTAATCGCGCAATCTCTTATTCATCACGGGTTGCCTATGCCATGTATCAGGTGCTCTCAGCTGAAAATGCCTTTGGTCCACAGCCAGGAGAGAAACTGATTCTTGCCAAGGGTTTGGTGGAACAGTGTGAAGCAAAAGCCAAAATCGAGCTGGATGAGCTCCAAGACGTCCATGGAGATGAACTCGAAGTTCTAATTTGCGCCCATCCTTTGCTGGAACTTGGCTATGACTTTCCCGTCCCGCTTCTCGATGGCGATCACGTCACCGACGATACGGGTACCGGCTTCGTTCACACTGCCCCTAGTCATGGTCGCGAGGACTTTGATGCATGGACTTCAAACCTTCGCGAACTTGAAAGGCGCAAGATACCGTCGAAAATCCCGTTCCCCGTCGATGACGCAGGCTTCTACACCGAGGACGCTCCCGGTTTCGGCCCCTCCGCCGAAGGCGGTGCTGCCCGCGTCATGGACGACAACGGCAAGAAGGGTGATGCCAATGAGCGCGTCATACAGGCTTTAAAAGACGCCAGCAACCTGTTTGCCCGTGGTCGTCTGAAGCACAGCTATCCCCATAGCTGGCGCTCCAAGAAGCCGGTCATCTTCCGCAACACGCCGCAATGGTTCGTTTATATGGACAAGGAACTGGGCGATGGCACCACGCTGCGCTCGCGCTCCCTGTCGGCCATCGATGAGACCCGTTTCGTGCCAGCCGCTGGCCAGAACCGCCTGCGCGCCATGATCGAGAACCGCCCGGATTGGGTGTTGTCGCGTCAGCGCGCATGGGGCGTACCAATCGTCGTGTTCGCCGATGAGCATGGCGAAGTGTTGCTGGATGAAGCCGTCAATGCCCGCATTCTGGAGGCCTTCGAGGCAGAAGGTGCGGATGCATGGTTTGCTGAGGGTGCCAAGGAGCGTTTCCTCGGCAACGATCACGATCACACCAAGTGGCATCAGGTGCGCGATATCCTCGACGTCTGGTTCGACTCGGGCTGCACGCATACCTTCACGCTGGAAGACCGCCCGGACCTGAAATGGCCAGCCGACGTTTATCTGGAAGGCTCCGACCAGCATCGCGGCTGGTTCCACTCGTCGCTGCTGGAAAGCTGCGCGACGCGTGGCCGTGCGCCTTACAACGCCGTCGTCACCCATGGTTTCACCATGGATGAGCAGGGTCGCAAGCAGTCCAAGTCTCTCGGCAACGTGGTCGCTCCGCAGGATGTGATGAAGGAATCCGGCGCAGATATCCTGCGTCTGTGGGTCATGACTACGGATTATTGGGAAGACCAGCGTCTGGGCAAGGCCATCATCCAGACCAATGTCGATTCCTATCGCAAGCTGCGCAACACCATCCGCTGGATGCTGGGCACGCTGGCGCACGACAAGGGCGAAGAGATTGCCTATGCCGATCTGCCGGAGCTGGAAAAGCTGGTGCTGCACCGCTTGTCAGAACTGGATACGGTCGTGCGCGAAGGCTATGACGCTTTCGAGTTCAAGAAGATCACCCGCGCGCTGATCGACTTCGCCAATGTCGAGCTGTCGGCTTTCTACTTCGATATCCGCAAGGATGCGCTCTACTGTGACGCCCCGTCGTCGCTGAAGCGCCGCGCATCGCTATCGGTCATCGCAAAGCTGTTCGATTGCCTCGTCACGTGGCTTGCCCCGATGCTGCCATTCACGACGGAAGAAGCGTGGCTTTCGCGCTATTCCGACGCGGAATCGGTCCATCTCGTGCAGTTCCCCGAAATTCCAGCCGAATGGAAAAACGAGGCGCTGGAAGCCAAGTGGGACAAAATCCGCAAGGTGCGCACGGTGGTAACAGGCGCGCTGGAAGTCGAGCGCCGTGAAAAGCGTATCGGCTCGTCGTTGGAAGCGGCTCCCGTTGTGTATGTTGCCGATCCCGAACTTCTGGCCGCACTCGAAGGTCAGGATTTTGCGGAAATCTGCATCACTTCGGACATCTCGGTGTCATCGGGTGAAGGCCCGGCAGAGGCCTTCCGTCTGGGCGAAGTGCAGAATGTTTCCGTCGAGCAGAAGCTTGCTGAAGGCCGCAAATGCGCCCGTTCATGGCGCATCACCACCGATGTCGGCTCGGACGCTGCATTTCCTGATGTCTCGGCGCGAGATGCCGCTGCACTTCGTGAATTGGGTGTAGCCATTTAAGAAAAGTGCCGGATGAATTGCACTTTGGGCGTTCATCCGGTAAACCTGCCTGAAAATGGCCGGATTTTAGCACCAATGCGGGCTGCCGGTCGTCTGGACGGCTTGGGCGGAAGGGTTTCCATGAGCATGACGCAGAGTTTTCGCATGTATGGCACGATTGCGGGCGCAGTGACTGTTGGCCTTGCGCTGAGCGCATGCACCAGCCCGACCTACGGCACGGGAAAGACCTCGGCTGAACAGCTGGTGGACGATCTTGGTAGCGCCACGTCGATTACGGGCAACCAGGACAAGCGTAACCTGAAATACAATCCGCGCCCCGGCCTCGTCGTGCCGGCACAGGCACGCGCAGATCAACTGACGCAGCCGCAGCAGAGCCTTGCCAACCGCGAAACCAACCCGCAATGGCCGGAAACGCCGGAAGAGGCGCGCGAGCGTCTGCGCCAGGAAGCCGACGCCAACAAGGACAACCCGCATTACCGCTCACCACTTCTCGCCGGTAACGGCACCAACGGTCAGATGACCGAAAGCCAGAAGTGGGAAGCGTTCCGCAAGGCCAAGGCCGACGCGCAGGGCGGCACCGTCGTGAACAGCAACCAGCGCAAATTCCTGACCGACCCGCCAGTGGAATACCGCAACCTGCCACAGGATCAGTTGGCCGACTTGGGCGAGCCGGAAGCGAAAAA
The DNA here is from genome assembly GCF_002915175.1 of Agrobacterium rosae. Taxonomy (GTDB): domain Bacteria; phylum Pseudomonadota; class Alphaproteobacteria; order Rhizobiales; family Rhizobiaceae; genus Agrobacterium; species Agrobacterium rosae. The sequence continues at coordinate 113,956 of NZ_NXEJ01000006.1, forward strand.
AGAAAAAGAACGCAAGAAGAATGCAGCCATGGCCAACACCGGCAAGAGCTGGTGGAACCCGTTCCAGTAAGGGGATTTTCTGGTTCGTGAGGCGGGTATGAATTTGCCTACGTCGTTGTCTTAAGGTCGCGGCAAACTCAACCTCCGTCATCCTCGGGCTTGACCCGAGGATCTAACGAACCCCAACATCCAAAGTGGTAGATCCTCGGGTCAAGCCCGAGGATGACGTTGAGTGTGGGGCGAGCGTAGCAACCGCTCCAACCCTACTTACACTCTGCTATCATTCCGCTTCCCCTGAAAAAACTCCCGCAAAACCTCGCTGCTCTCCCGCTCTGCTATCCCCGAATAAACCTCCGGCGCATGGTGACAGGTCGGTTGATTGAAAAACCGCACACCACTTTCTACCGCACCACCTTTGGGATCGTTCGCACCATAATACAGGCGGCGGATGCGGGCAAAGGAGATGGCGGCGGCGCACATGGTGCACGGCTCCAGCGTCACATAAAGGTCGGCACCTGACAGGCGTTCCTGTCCCAGTTCCTCGCATGCCATGCGTATGACGGCGATTTCGGCATGGGCGGTCACGTCGTTCAATTCGCGGGTTCGGTTGCCGGAACGGGCAATGATGCGGCCATCCAGCACCAGCACTGCACCGATGGGAACCTCGTCACGGGAGCCCGCTGCTTGCGCTTCGGCAAGCGCCAAGTCCATGAAATGCGTCGTTTCCGCCATTGTTCGTGCAATTTCCTCTTAACCAGTGCCGCGTGACCTGATAGGACACGCCAAACAACAGGCAAACAACAAATGACATTCAAAGACAAGCCGAAGCGCGCTGGGGCTAAGACATTCGACCGGGATAGCAAGCCGAAGTCCTCCGGCAAGCCCGATGCTGCGCGTGAGAAAAAGCCGTTCGTGGCAAAAACGGAGAGTGCCGTCGCGGAAACCGCAGCGGCAAAACCCGAGCGTATTTCCAAGATCATTGCCCGCGCAGGCGTGGCCTCGCGCCGCGATGTCGAGCGGATGATCATGGAAGGTCGCGTCTCGCTGAATGGCGTGAAGCTTGACAGCCCCGTCGTGAACGCCACCCTCGATGACAAAATCGAGGTTGATGGCGAACCGATCCGTGGTGCCGAGCGCACGCGCCTTTGGCTCTACCACAAGCCGTCGGGTCTGGTGACGACCAATTCCGATCCGGAAGGGCGCCCAACCGTTTTTGACAACCTGCCGAAAGAGCTTCCCCGCGTCCTGTCTATCGGGCGTCTGGATATCAACACCGAAGGCCTGCTGCTGCTGACCAATGATGGCGGCCTGTCGCGGGTTCTCGAGCTGCCGACCACCGGCTGGCTGCGTCGCTACCGCGTTCGCGCCCACGGCGAGGTCGATCAGGCCGCACTCGACAAGCTGAAGGACGGTATTGCCGTCGATGGCGTGCTCTACGGCGCAATCGAGGCGACGCTGGACCGCACGCAGGGTCGCAACGTCTGGATCACCATGGGTCTCCGCGAAGGCAAGAACCGTGAAATCAAGAACGTCCTCGGCGCTCTCGGCCTTGAAGTGAACCGCCTTATCCGTATTTCCTATGGTCCTTTCCAGCTTGGCGACCTGCCTGAAAGCCAGGTCGTGGAAGTGCGTGGCCGTATGCTGCGTGACCAGTTGGGTCCACGCCTCATTGAAGCGGCTGGCGCCAATTTCGATGCGCCGATCTATGATGCTGTTGGTGATGAAGACGAAGCCCCGGCTCCGCGTCCCGTAAAGTCCGAGTGGACCAAGCGTAGCGCAGCGGAGCAGAACCCGCGCGGTGGCAACTTCGCCGAAAAGCGAGATAATACTCGCGATAGCGTACAAGGAAAGCCGGATGGCAAACGTCCAGGCAAACCCTTCGCCAAGGGCCGTGATGAGGGTCAGGAAGACCGTGGTCCCAAGCGTCCACCAATGGGCAGCAATCGCACGGCCAATGTGTGGATGGCACCGGGTGCCAGGCCAACTCGCGACGGCAAGGAACGCAAATCTTACCGGGATGAAGCTGAAAGCGTTTTCAAACCATCAGCAGAAGCCGATGCCCGCCGCGCGATCGTCAGACACAAGGATGTCGATGGCGAGTGGATCCGCGCGGACAAGCCAGCGCAGGATGAAAGCCGTGGACGCGGCAAGGGTGGCGACCGTGGTGACCGCGGCGGCAAATCCTTTGGTGATCGTCCAGCCCGTGGCGGCGAACGCAGCGACCGCCCATTCGGTGACCGCAAGCCGCGTGAAGGCGGCGACCGTGCAGAACGCCCCCGTGGCGAACGGTCGTTCGGGGATCGCCCGGACCGCGGCGGCAAATCCTTTGGTGATCGTCCCGCCCGTGGTGGCGAACGCAGTGAGCTCCCATTTGGTGACCGGAAGCCACGTGAAGGCGGCGATCGCGCAGAGCGTCCCCGTGGCGAACGATCCTTCGGGGATCGTCCAGACCGAGGCGACCGGCCCGCACGTCCAGAAAGATCATTTGGCGACCGTCCGGCTCGCAGTGGTGAACGTAGCGAGCGCCCCTATGGCGACCGCAAGCCCCGTGAGGACGGAGATCGTCCACGCGGTGAGCGTCCTTTCGGTGACAAGCCCCGTGGCGTAAAGCCGTTTGGCGATAAGCCGCGCGAAGGCAGACCTTCTGGTGGTAAGCCGGGTGGTTTCGCAGGCAAGCCAGCGTTCGGAAAGCCGCGCGGCGAGCGTTCCGAAGGCGGGTTTTCGGGCAAGGGTCCCGGAAACAAGGGGCCTGGCGGCAGCGGTCCCGGTGGCAAGGGCCCGGGTGGTAAGCCAACTGGAAGCAAACCGACTGGAAACAGGGGAATGACGCGTAATGCGGATCGTAGGCGGTGAGTTTCGCGGCCGGTCACTGGCCGCTCCGAAATCGAATGCAATCAGGCCGACTATCGATCGTACGCGTGAAAGCCTCTTCAACATCCTGAGCCATGCCTATCCGGAAAGTCTGGATGGGACGCGGATTCTCGATGTGTTTGCCGGAACCGGCGCGGTGGGGCTCGAAGCCCTGTCGCGTGGTTGCCGGGTTGCACTCTTTGTCGAAAACGGCGTCGAGGGCAGGGGCCTCTTGTGGGAAAACATCGATGCTCTCGGTCTGCACGGTCGTGCGCGCATTCTGCGCCGCGATGCCACCAAGCTCGGCAGCGTCAACAATATCGAACCCTTCGATGTCTTGTTTGCAGACCCACCCTATGCACAGGGGCAGGGCGAAAAAGCTTTCGTCGCGGCCCATTTGGGTGGTTGGCTGGTGCCGGGGGCTCTGGCCATTCTCGAAGAACGCGCCGATGTCCTCGTGACGGTCGATCCGGCGTTCAAGCTGATGGAAAGTCGCACCTTTGGTGACTCCATCATGCATTTTTACCGCTACGAGCCTTGATACGTCTTTGCAGGCGGTGATGCACGAGGTTGCAGTCGTGCGTCACTCTCCTGTCGTCTTTGTGTCATAGAGCGGGAAGCGAAATGACTTGAAGGAGAGGCCGCACCCGTGGCTGACAAGAAAAAGAAACTCTCTGGCAAAAAGCGTAAACGCGAAGAAGCTGCCAGAGAAGCCCGCGTAAAAGAAGTTCGCGATCCGACATTCGCGCTGGCCCTGGGTGGCGGTGGTGCACGCGGCATCTGCCATATCAATATCGTTGAAGCGCTGGATGAGCTCGGTATTCGTCCCACAGCCATTGCGGGTTCGTCCATCGGCTCCATTATCGGTGCTGGCATGGCCGCTGGCATGAGTGGCCGCGACATCAGAGAATACACGCTGGAACTCATGGGCAAAAAGGGCAGCGTTGCCAACAAGCTGTGGAGCTTGGGGCCCGCCTCAATGCGCCACGCCGTGTTCGGCTTTCGCCTGGGGCAGTTCAATCTGGAGCTTGTTCTCGATGCTTTGCTGCCATCGGCCATGCCAAAGACCTTTGAAGGGCTGAAAATCCCGCTGAAGGTAACGGCAACGGATTATTATGCGCAGTCGGAGGTCATCGTCGAAAGTGGCGACCTGCGCCAGGCGCTTGCCGCGTCCTCGGCCATTCCCGCACTGTTCATGCCCATCCGCATGAATGATCGCATCATGATCGACGGCGGCATTTTCAATCCGGTGCCTTACGATCACCTGTTGGATAAGGCGGATATCGTGATTGCGATCGATGTCGTCGGCGGGCCGGAAGGCGATGGCACGACGATGCCCAGCCGCTTCGAGAGCCTGTTTGGTGCCAGCCAGTTGATGATGCAATCGGTGATTTCGTTGAAGCTGCGCATGCACCCGCCGCATATTTTCCTGCGCCCGCCGGTCAACCGTTTTAAGGTGCTGGATTTTCGCAAGGCGCATGAGGTGCTGGCCGAATCCCTGGTCAGCAAGGACGATCTCAAGCGCCAGATTGAGATGCAGGTGGAGCTTTATCATCGCGGCCACGGCGTGGACGTATAGGCATTTCCCTCAATTACCGGTGAAATGCCGCTTTGGCCTTGATGCGGCAGGTGCGCCGCAATAAATGAAGGTCAACGAAAGGCTTAACCCATGTCCTCAGATATCGATTCCTCCAAGCTTCTCGAGCGTGCCAGTGAACTGGTCGATATGGCCCGCCGCGCTGGTGCCGATGAAGCGGATGCCGTCATCGTGCGGTCGCGGTCGCAATCCGTCGGCGTGCGGCTCGGCAAGGTGGAAAGCACGGAGTCGTCCGAGAGCGACGATTTTTCGCTGCGCGTATTCGTCGGCAAGCGCGTCGCCAGCGTTTCGGCCAATCCCGGCTTCGACCTGAAGACACTTGCGGAACGTGCGGTGGCCATGGCCAAGGTGTCGCCGGAAGACCCCTATGCCTGCCTTGCAGACGGCAACCGGCTGGCAAAGTCTTACGATGATTTGCAATTGTTTGACCCGACCGAAGTCTCCGCAGACCAGTTGCGCGAGGCGGCGCTTGCGGCGGAAGAAGCGGCGCTGGCGGTTACGGGCGTTAGCAATTCATCAGGTGCCGGTGCTTCCAGCGGCATGGGCGGCATGGTCCTCGTTACATCTCATGGCTTTTCCGGCAGCTACATGGGCAGCCGCTTCGGCCGCTCCGTCAGCGTCATCGCCGGTGAAGGCACCAAGATGGAGCGCGACTACGATTATGACAGCCGCCTCTATTTCGCCGATCTCGACAAGCCTGAAGACATTGGACATCGCGCGGGTGAGAAAGCAGTCAAACGCATCAATCCCCGCCAGGTCGATACCGGCAGCAACGTGACTGTAGTGTTCGACCCGCGCATCGCCCGTGGCTTTGTCGGCGGCATTGCCGGTGCCATCAATGGTGCTTCGGTTGCGCGCAAGACCAGCTTCCTGCGCGACAAGATGGGCCAGCAAGTGCTGAAAAAAGGCCTTGTCATCACCGACGATCCGCAGATCGTGCGCGGCGCGTCGTCGCGTCCTTTCGATGGAGAAGGCGTGCGTGGCGAAAAGCTTGTCATGATCGAGGACGGTGTTTTGAAACACTGGTTCCTCTCCACCTCCACGGCGCGGGAAATCGGGCTGGAAACAAATGGTCGCGGCGTGCGCGGCGGCACATCAGTTTCTCCGGCATCCACCAATCTGGCGCTGGAGCCTGGCGATATCTCGCCGGAAGATTTGATCGCGCAGGTCGGCACCGGCTTTTACGTGACCGAACTCATCGGCCATGGTGCCAACCTCCTGACGGGCGAATATAGCTGCGGGGCGAGCGGCTTCTGGATCGAGAATGGTGAAAAAGCATTCCCTGTCTCCGAGGTGACGATAGCGTCCAATCTCAAGGATATGTTCATGCGGGTCACCCCTGCAAACGACATCGACCGCAAATTTGGCGTCGCTGCACCGACGATCGCTATCGAAGGCATGACCATAGCGGGACGCTGATAGCACCATTCATCGGTTGCTTTGAGGGCAATGGCCGATGCATGTTGATGCACCGGAGACAGCGCAATGAACGACGATAATATGACTGATGTTGCAGGAGCCGACTGGAGTTCCGATCTCGAGCTCATTCTGGATGCCGCCCGCGAGGCCGGTCGCGTTGCGATGACATTTTTTCGCAAAGACCCTGAGGTCTGGTGGAAAAAGGGCCATTCGCCTGTCAGCGCTGCGGATTACGCCGCGAACGAAGCTCTGGAGACGATCCTTCGCAAGGCACGCCCCGGTTATGGCTGGCTTTCGGAAGAAACCGACGACGATGAGGACCGTCTATCCAGAGACACGCTGTTCGTTGTGGATCCAATCGACGGGACCCGCGCATTCATCGGCGGCAAGGACACGTGGTGCGTCAGCGTCGCTGTCGTGCACCATGGCAGGCCCACCGCTGCTGTTCTCGTCGCCCCGGCCTTCAACGAGGAATTTACGGCAGTTCTGTCTGGACCTGCCATGAAGAATGGTCAGGTACTGTCTGTGTCTGATGCCAGTTCCGGAGACATCAAGCTTGCAGCGCCCGAAGATGTGATTGCGCAGCTTCCTGCGCATCTCAAATCACGCGTTCACCGCATTCCGCATGTGCCGTCGCTCGCCTATCGCTTGGCTATGGTATCAGACGGTCGCATCGACGGAACGCTGGTCAAGGCCAATTCCCATGACTGGGATTTGGCAGCGGCCGATCTCATTCTGGAGCGCGCCGGCGGACAGCTTCTGGACCTATCCGGAGCTCCACTGACGTATAATCGTCGTGAGGTCAGCCACCCCGAATTGTGCGCCGCAGCAAATCATTTGCTGCCAGACCTGTTGGAGCGGTTGAAGTCACCGGCCAGAGGTTGATTTTCACCGGAAAATCCCGCAGATGAAGGCCTCACGGAGCGGGACTGCGAAAGACATTCTGGATTTTTCGCATAAAATCCCGATCCTTTCGGTGAAGATCAGAACGTCGATAGTCTGCAAAAGACTTCCGATCCATCTGATCACAAGACTTTGAACGATGAGAAAGAAGAGAAGACTATGACCGTAGCGGGCAACGAAAAACAGCTTCTGCACCTGGTATTCGGCGGCGAGCTGGAAAATCTTCAGGACGTACAGTTTCGCGATTTGAAGGCGCTCGATATCGTCGGCATCTTTCCAGACTATGCAACGGCACTGACAGCGTGGAAGTCAAAGGCGCAGCAGACTGTGGATAACGCCCATATGCGTTATTTTATAGTGCATATGCACCGCTTGCTTGACCCCCAGAGCAAATAATCGCTGGTTTCCTACTTCCTTTGTACTATCGTGAATGGACAAGAGGTTGTGTGAGTCTGCGGGGACACGCATAGCCTCTCCGGCCTCGGCATCATTTTTTCGTTGGCCTTTTATGCTCTGAGACAAAAAAGACGCATTTTCATAAGAAGTAGGTTTTACGTCATCGACCCGAGGAATGTGGCGCTGTTCTCGGGACATTCGATGCTCAAATGAAAAACAGGGCAACGCGGACGGTTCCATTTTATGGCCTGACGCTCTGATATCGATCACAGGGGAAAACATTGCGCGCATTGATCAAAGGCAGCATGTCATGAATAGCCGGATCGCACGTTTCGCCCTTTCGGGTTACAGAATTGCTGGCGTTGCCGCCTATCCCTTTGCCAGACCCTATCTGATGTATCGCTCTACAAAGGGCAAGGAAGACAAGCGCCGCCGGATGGAACGTTTCGGCCATGCCAGCGCAGACCGTCCGCGCGGCCCGCTGGTCTGGTTTCATGCCGCAAGCGTGGGCGAAACGCTGGCTCTCGTTCCGCTCATCCGTGAAATCCGCAAACGCGACATTCACGTTCTTTTGACCACTGGCACAGTCACGTCAGCAGAGCTGAGCAAAACCCGTTTGGGTGATGACGTCATCCACCAATATGTGCCGCTCGATATCAAGATTTCCATCAACCGCTTTCTGAGCTACTGGACGCCGGACGCCGCAATTACCGCCGAGTCCGAGATTTGGCCCGTCACCATGATGGAGCTCGAGCGCCGCCATATTCCGCAGATACGCGTCAATGCGCGGCTGTCCGATCGCTCTTTTGGTCGTTGGCAGCGTCACTCCGAATTTGCAGAGGCTCTGTTCAGCAAGCTGGCTCTGGTCGTGGCGCAGTCCGACGTCGATGCCGAGCGCTTCCGTGATCTCGGTTCATGGCCTGTCGTGGTATCGGGTAATCTCAAGGGTGATACCGATCCGCCGCCGTGCGACGCTGCCCTGTTGGATACCTATCGTCGCCAGATCGGCAATCGCAAGACATGGGCCGCGATCTCTACATTCGATGGTGAAGAGAAGGCTGCTGCTACCGTTCACGCAGCTATCAAATCGCGCGACGGGCAACTGACATTGATCGTACCGAGGCACCCGGAGCGGGCGGATGATATCGAGGCCATGCTCAAGGGCATGAACCTGACCGTGGCGCGCAGAAGCCGCAACGATGTCATCACACCGCAAACGGATATTTTCCTTGGCGACAGCATTGGCGAGATGGGCCTTTACCTGCGGCTGACCGAACTGGCTTTTGTTGGGCGTTCGTTGATGGCTGAAGGTGGTCAGAACCCGCTGGAACCGGCGATGCTGGGCTGTGCCGTATTGTCTGGCGCGCATGTCCAGAACTTCCGCGAAGCTTACCAGAAACTGCTGCGGTCGGGCGGCGGACGCATTATCCGAGATGTGGAAATGCTGGCCAAAGCCGTGCATTACCTGTTGGTCAACGACAATGAGCGATACAAGATGATCGATGCCGGTGGCAGGGTCATTCAGGATATGCGCGGCGCGCTGTCTGCAACGGTCAAGGCGCTTGAGCCCTATATCAATCCTTTGACGGTGACGGCGAAGCTTCAACCGCGCAGTGCGGCCGGCTGATCGTGGACGTCAAGGCCCCTGCAAAATCACCCGCCGCCATTGCGGCTGTCCTGTTCGACAAGGATGGGACGCTCATCGGCTATGATGCAAGCTGGGGTCCGGTCAATCGGCAGCTTGCAGCGATTGCTTCGAAAGGCGATGCCGAACTCGCGGATCGCCTTCTTCTCGCCTGCGGCATGGACCCTGTTACTGGCCACGTCCAGCCAGATAGCCTGCTTGCTGCTGGCAATACGGTGCAGATTGCCGAAGGGCTGGTGGCAGCGGGTTCTGCTTGCGACCTCGCTGAACTCACACAACGCCTCGACCGGTTGTTCACCGAGGCGGCTGGAAAATCGGTTGCCGTGACCGATCTCAAAGCCTTTTTCGCGCGCCTCAAGGGCAGGGGCTACAAGCTTGGTATCGCGTCCAGCGACAATCAGGCCTCTATTTGGCAACTTGCGAAACGCTTCGGCTTCGAAACCGATCTCGATTTCGTTGCGGGTTATGACAGCGGTCACGGGACAAAACCACAGCCGGGCATGGTGCTGGGCTTCTGCAAGGCAATCGGTATGCCACCGCACCGTGTTGCCGTGGTAGGAGATAACAACCACGATTTGCACATGGCGGCCAATGCGAATGCCGGTCTGCGGATTGCCGTGCTGACCGGCACGGGCTCGAGAGAGAGCCTGCGTGCGGATTCGGATTATTGTTTTGACGATATCACCGACCTTGAAGGCCTGTTGCCGCAGCGGCCAGCCCTGTAGGGCTGAATTTCAGTGCTTTCGTACCGCCTTTTTGCAAAATCCTTACCTTTCTGCGAGATAGCTTCTGCTACCACATTGGCAAAGCGGGAGTTTGGAGACTGATGGTTTCGGAAGCGCCGCCATTCTGGTGGGAACAGCCCGGTTGGCAGGCATGGGCTCTGTCGCCCTTTTCTTATCTGTATGGCAAGGTTGCCGGGCGGCAGATGAGGACGTCGAAGCGTGCGTCCGTGCCGGTTCCCGTCATCTGCATCGGCAATTTCACGGTAGGTGGCGCAGGCAAGACCCCGACCGCGATCGCTATCGCCAGAGCCGCAATCGACAAAGGTTTGAAGCCAGGTTTTCTCAGCCGTGGTTACGGTGGAACCCTGGATGTCACCACGCTTGTAGATGTGGGTCACCATCGTTCCGTGGATGTCGGCGATGAGCCGTTGCTGCTGGCGCGAGAAGCAACCACGGTCATTTCGCGAAAGCGCGTCGATGGCGCGCGCAGGCTGGTGGCTGAAGGCGTCGATTTCATCATCATGGATGACGGGTTTCAAAGTGCACGGCTGACGCTGGATTATGCGCTTGTCGTCATCGACACTCAGCGCGGCATCGGCAACGGTCATTTCGTCCCGGGCGGACCCGTCCGTGCACCTCTGTCCGAGCAGATGCGCCAGCTTTCAGCCATCCTGAAGGTCGGCAACGGGCAGGCGGCAGATGCCATTGTGCGAACCGCATCGCGCGCGGGCAAGCCTGTCTTCGTTTCATCCATCCAGCCCAGACCGCAGCCGGATTTTGCGGGCAAACGCGTGCTGGCCTATGCGGGTATTGCCGATCCGAACAAGTTTTATCGGACTGTCGAGCAGCTCGGCGGCGAGATTGTGGTGAAACGATCCTTTCCGGACCATCATCATTTCAGTGATGAAGACATTCAGAACGTGGCCGAAGAAGCCGCTAAATTTGATCTCTTGCCGGTTACGACAGCCAAAGATGCTGTGCGCCTTGCCGGACATCATGGCGGTGCAGCTCAATTGCTTGAACGCACGCTCGTCATCGAAATCGACATGAAGTTCGACGATCCGACCGCGCCGCAGATGATCATTGAGGCCGCCTTCGAGAATTACAGCCGTCGGAAGCTCCAGAGACAATCATCGTGATGTAATTTGTCGATTATCACCTTGCCGAGGAACAATCGGGGCTTGCAGGGCTTCTCTTCATGAAGAATTCCAATTTTGGATTGTTGTGAGGAGAAAACGATGGCGCAAGACAAGGTCGAGAAAAAAGTATTCACCCCGCGTGAAAGCCGCCAGGGTTTAAAGGGCAGTCCGGTTCTGATCATTTTGGTGATAAGTCTGCTGCTGGCGGGAGCAGTTTGGATCGTCGCGGAAACATGGGGCGAATCGACGGCTCCCGCAACGTCTGAAGTGCAGCCAGCGCCGGGTCCGGGAACACCGGCTACCACGCCAAATCCGGGTGCGCAGGGTGCCAATACGTTCGATAACAATACGCCTTCCGGCTCGACACCGCCGACAGAGGGAACGGACAGAAACCCCAGTTCAACCAACACGACCACACCATAACGAAAAAAAGCCGGGCGATATGCCCGGCTTTTTTCTTGCGTTGTAAAGCTTAAGCAGCCTTTTGAGCAGCTGCATTGACCGAAGCAGTGGCAAGCTCCGTCAACGCCTCGTCGGTTGTGGACTCTTCATTCAGCGTCGCTTCGAGAAGCGGTACAACTTTGGTGTGTCCAAGCTTTTCAGCCCAGGCCTTCAAGGTGCCATAACGGGTGATCTCGTAGTGTTCGACGGCCTGCGCTGAAGAGATCAGGCCAGCGTCAAGAGCAGCGGTGCCCTTGTAGTCTTCGATGATTTCTTCACCTTCGGCGATGATGCCCTGAATGGCTTCGCAAGTTTTGCCCTGAGCACGCTTGCCGATAAGCTCAAAAACTTCCTGGAGCCGTTCGATGTGCCCCTGGGTTTCTTCCTTGTGCTTTTCGAATGCTGCCTTCAGCTTTGGGTCGGTCGCGGCTCGGGCCATCTTCGGCAATGCCTTCAGCACCTGACGCTCGGCATAGTAGATGTCTTTCAGCGTATCGTAAAAAAGATCGTCTAGTGTTTTCTCGGCCATGTTCATCTCCCATTGAAAATCGTGCTTTTGCATTACACTCCGAGCTAACCAGCGCCGGGTGTGATCGTTCCTGCTCGATCGCGCACAACTTCAATTATATTTTAGGGAAATGTGTTTTTAGGTCAGGCACTGCGTTTCTGATTGGGCAGCGCTCCTGCACGTTTTTCCGCTTCGAACGACGCGGCTGCATCGGCATAGGGCTCCTGACGGACAACGCTCCAATAACGCAACTCATCGATTGGAATATGTTTGCCGGTCATGGCGCAGATGACATAGGAACCGGTCTGGACGATGCGCATATCGCCATCGAGATATTCGATCTTGGCCTCGCGATTGCTGCCACCTTCAAATCTGTTCATTTGTCCTGTCTCCTGACGCTGGGTCTTTTTAACGTTGCCGCAGCCGGAATACCAGCGTGGCATGCGGGGAAATATCTCAGCTTCTGCCGAAGAGCTTTTCGATGTCCGCAAGCTTGAGTTCGATATAGGTCGGGCGTCCGTGGTTGCATTGGCCGGAGCCGGGCGTGTTTTCCATCTGCCGCAACAGCGCGTTCATTTCCTCCGGCCGCATGCGGCGGCCTGCCCGCACTGAGCCATGGCAAGCCATCGTGGCCGCGACATATTCCAGCTTGCTGGCAAGGCTGCCCGCCGTATCCCATTCGGCAATTTCATCGGCGAGTTGCCGCACCAGGCCCTGTACATTGACCTCGCCCAACATGGCAGGCGTTTCACGCACCGCCACGGCGCCCGGCCCGAAACGTTCGATGGTCAGCCCCATGCTGTCGAAGTCGCTGGCATGTTGCATCAGCCGGTCGCAGTCTTCTTCCGGCAAATCGATGATTTCGGGGATCAGCAAAACTTGCGATGCGGGACGCTTGGAATGCAGCGCTTTGCGAATCTCCTCGAATACGAGGCGCTCATGCGCTGCGTGCTGATCCACGATCACGAGACCGTCTTCCGTCTGGGCGACGATGTAGTTGGCGTGAACCTGCGCCCGCGCAGCGCCCAGTGGATAGCGAGAGGATTCCGTCACCGCCGTCGCGTTAGTGTCGGTGTGATCCGCGCGCGCTGTGGGCATGCCGATGTCGGTGAACTGAGACTGCGGCGTTTCGTGCAGAGACAAACCACCTGAAACCAAAAGCGGTCGGGAAGGTGAAGTGGCAGGCGACCATGCCTGTGATGAAAAGGGCCGCACGGTCGATGGGCTGTATCCCGGACGAAACGCATTCATCATCTGCGCAGCCCCGGTGGTTGCGGCGCGGTCTCCCTCACGGGCCAAGGCCTGACGCACGGCACCGACGATGAGCCCGCGAATAAGGCCGGGGTCGCGAAAGCGCACATCGGATTTGGCTGGGTGCACGTTGACGTCCACCAGCGCTGGGTCAAGCCGCAACGCCAGGACTGCAATGGGGTAACGCCCATGCGGTATGGTCTCGGCATAAGCTCCGCGAATGGCCGAAAGCAGAAGTTTGTCCTGTACCGGGCGACCGTTCACGAACATATATTGATGCGCGGAGTTGCCACGATTGAAAGTCGGCAGGCCGGCAAAGCCGGTCAATGTCACGTCTTCGCGCTCGGCATCGATCTCGATGGCATTATCCTTGAAATCCGCACCGAGAATCTGCGCCATTCGCGCAAGGTGGTCATCACCGGTTGCTGGAAACTCCAGCGTCGAGCGGTCCGTGCCTGAGAGCACGAAGCGGATATGCGGAAACGCAATCGCCATGCGCTTGACGATTTCGGTGATCGCCGCCGCTTCGGCCTTTTCCGTCTTCAGGAACTTCAAACGCGCAGGCGTGGCAAAGAACAGGTCGCGCACTTCTACAATCGTGCCGGTATTGGAGGGAGCCGGTCGCACGGGTGAAAGCTTGCCGCCGCTCACCGAAATAATCGCACCTTCGGCGGCACCCTGCTGGCGGCTGGTAATCGTCAGCTTGGCTACGGAGCCGATGGAGGGCAGAGCTTCACCGCGAAAACCCAGCGTGCGGATATCGTCCAGCGCTGTGGAAATCTTCGATGTGCAATGTCTGCGGATTGCCAGTTCCAGATCGCCGGGCGACATGCCGCTGCCATTGTCGGCAATACGCACAAGCCCTTTGCCGCCACCGGCGGTCGCGATCTCGATGCGCGTCGCACCGGCATCGATGGCGTTTTCGATCAGTTCCTTGGCAGCACTGGAAGGTCGCTCGATGACCTCGCCTGCGGCAATCTGGTTGATGAGGGTCTCGGAGAGCTGTTTGATGGACATGGTGCTATTTTCGTGGATTCTTCCGTCTTGTGAAAGGAAAATCACACCGATTGTGGCAGATGTGTTGGTTGTCCCGCTAAATATTTCTGGGAAACAACGTTAAGCGCGTCTTAAGGGAAAGCTTCTACTGTGCAATCAGCTGGAAATGAATGCAGCATCTATGTCCCTTCGCTGCCGCCAGGGGACGTGTGACGGAAAGCTGGGGCCGTTACATGATCTCAAACGTCTGCTTTGAGAATCCAACCCGCATGTCCAATAGTTTATCCATTTCCATGCGGCCATTGGCCGGCTTGTTGTGAGTGCATTTTGCCTTGAGACGTGCGTGTGAGGAATTGCAATGAAGGGTGAGGGGGCGGTCTGTGCAGACATTTACACTGCCATGCTTGACGCCGTTTGCGATTCGATTTCCTGCGCATTGATCATCTATGATCGCGACGACCATATCGTCTTCGTCAATCGTCGTGTTCTCAGCTATTTGCCCGTTTGTGAAACCAAGCTCACGGTTGGCACCCGGCTTCGCGATTTTTTGGCCTCGTTGTACGATGGCCGAAAGACAGCTGACAGCGATTTGCTGCCGCGTGGCGTCGAGCGGGACGATTGGGTCGCCGAACAACTGTCTTCCCATTGGAAAGAGCGCTCCGAAACGGTGGAGCAGCGCGCTGGCGGCAGATGGCTGCGCCTCGTCAAGAGACGCTTTCCGTCCGGCCTGGGCATCTGCGTCGTCTCTGATATTTCCGAGCAGAAGAAGCGCGAAGATCAGTGGCGTTCAGATATCGAACGTGTGCAACTGACCGAAGAAATTCTCGATACGCTACCGCTTTCAATTTTCGTCAAGGATCGTGACACCTACTACGTTGCCGTCAACAAGGCAGGATGCGCCCTGTTGGAAACATCTGCCGATCTCATTCTGGGTCGCACGGTTTCGGATATCCATGCAGAACCGCTCGCCTCGCGTATCGATGCCATGGATCAACACGTTCTTGAAACAGGCACACCTGCTATTCTGCCGGAGCGGGTCACGCGGCTGACGGGCGAAGAAGTTCTTGTCATCACGCGAAAGCAGCGCGTGGGTAAGCCTGGTCGATATTTCCTCGTAACGACGATGGACGACGTGACGACATTTGCGACGGCGGATGCCGATGGCAAGGGTGTCATTCGCGGGCTGGAGCACATGTCTTTCACTCCGTCGTCTTATCTGGAGGACGAGCATCATCAGTCCTCGCAGATATTGACGGGTCGCAGCATTCTACTCGTCACGCCCAATGATCATCTCGGAGAAGTGGCGCGCAAAAAAATGGTCGCCGTTGGTGTCGATTGCGCGGTCGCGAAAAGCCAAAACGAAATGAAGGCTTTCATCGAGTTTGCCACCTCGGCCAAGGTCCGGATCGACCTTGTGATCGTCGACGTGCAACTGGATATCGCCTGTCTGGATCTGCCACAAACCTATGGCCTGGATGCCATGACTGCCGATGATTTTCAGTTGGAAAGTTCTCTGATCAACCAGATGACGCGCCATTTTCGAAACAAGCATCAAGCGCTATCATCGACGCAGGCGGATGGCAGTCTGGAAATCTGCACCGGAAGCACACCGGCATCGACGAAAAAAACGACACTCGATGTTCTTGTCGTGGAAGATAACAACATCAACCAGATCGTTTTTTCGCAAATCCTCGAAAGTCTGGGGCTGAGCTACAAAATTGCCGCCACCGGCAAACAGGCATTGCAGCTTTTCGAGCAGGAAAAACCATCCTTTGTGTTGATGGACACGACGCTACCGGACTTCGATGGTTTCGAAGCAACACGCCGATTGCGCAATATAATGGGAGCGGAGCGCACCCGTACGCCCGTCATCGGCGTCGTCTCGCTGGCTTTCGAAGGTGATCGGCAAGCCTGTCTGGACGCCGGCATGGACGACATGCTGCTGAAGCCTGTCAGCCCTGACATGGTGGAGATATTGCTCAAGCGATATCTGCCGGAAAGCCAACATCGTATTCGAGGATGATTGACGCAAAGTGGCGGAATCCTGTGAAAATCGATGGCTATTTCGCAGACTTCAGCAATAGTGTTATTTTAAGAATCACACATCATTCTCAGCAAAACTTCCCACAATCTGTTGTTCAGGATGCGCGCATGAAATTGCTAGAGCCAAATGCGCCGCATGTAAGCCAGCACGAGTTGCAGGCCATGGCCTACAGCGATCCCCTGACAGGTCTGGGAAACCGGTACCGGCTGCGTGATAAAATCCGCATGCTGGCAGCAGAGCGCGCCAGCGACCCGGCACCTTTTACCATTGGGGTCGCGAATATTGACGGTTTCAAACCGATCAACGATCTTTTCGGCGTCGAGGCGGGGGATGAGATACTCTGTCAGGTCGCCCATCGCCTCAAGGCCTGTGTGCCGGATGGTGCGGTCGTGACCCGTCATGACGGCGATGAGTTCGCCTTCGTTTTGCCGCTGGTCTTCGAGCGCTCAGGCGCAGAGCGTGTCGGACATATGATCAAGGACGTGCTGTCTGCGCCCTATGATTTGGGAGACCGGAACGTTCGTCTGTCCTCGTCCTTCGGCTTTGCAATCTACCCTTTTGCGGGCGAAGAGTTCGAGGATTTGTTGAAGAGCGCGGAAACCGCGCTTTATCGTTCAAAGCGCCGTGGCAGTGGCCAGATCACCGTTTATTCGCGCGAGATCGCGCAGGAAATGAAACGCGCGACGCAGCTTGAGCAGGCTTTAAGAAACGCTATCATCAACGACGCCGTTGACGTCCATTTCCAGCCTATCGTGCGTCTCAACGATGCGACGGTCATCGGGTTTGAGGCACTGGCGCGGTGGAACGATCCCGATCTGGGTTTCGTGTCGCCCGCCGTCTTCGTGCCACTAGCTGAAGAGCGCGGCTTCATCGATGCTTTATCCGAGACGCTCTTGCGCAAGGCCGCGGAAGCGGCACTTTCCTGGCCACGAGAACTGTTCTTGTCCTTCAACCTGTCCTCGGCACAGTTGATGGATCCCGGTACGGCGGAAAATATCCTGTCGATCCTGCGGCGCGTCGGCCTCGATCCCCGTCGGGTGGAACTGGAGATCACTGAAACGGCGGTCATGACATCGGCCGATACCGCGCAGCGCATCATCACCGAGCTTCAGCAGGCGGGTGTCCGTATTTCGCTGGACGATTTCGGCACCGGCCAATCGAGCCTGGGGCGTTTGCGTGATTTCTCATTCGACAAGGTCAAGATCGACCGCGCCTTCGTCTCACGCATCAGCACCGACCGCCCTTCGGAACATATCATCAAGGCCATTGTCGCCATGTGCGACGGGCTTGATCTCGAGGTTGTCGCAGAGGGCATCGAGGATAAAACCGAGGCGGAAAAATTGCGCAGCCTCGGTTGCGCCATGGGCCAAGGTTATTTCTATGGTCGACCGGTGGATTCTGCGGCAACACACCGCTATCTGCAGGAAAACTATCGCGACATGTCAGCCTCTGGCCGCGATTTCGGATAGTAAGGAGGCGCGTATTACACGTTTGCCAGTGGCCTCTAACCTCTCCGCCGTCATGCTCGGGCTTGTCCCGAGCATCTAACGAACCACGACATTCAACGTGATCAGATCCTCGGGACAAGCCCGAGGATGACGAAACGCGGGCGTCTGTGGACTGAAGAAACGTGGCTGAAATGGAAATCACTCAAACCCTATAAGCCCCATCCAGCACGCCGTTTACCGTGATACCAAGATCGACAGTCGTTCCGTAAAGCGGATTGGCCTTCACTGTCTCGTCGTCCAGACCTTCGCAGGCTGAGGTAACAGCAAGGCGATTGGCGGCAGCGCCGAAAAACACCGGGCAGGTCGTCTGTTTCGCTGGCACTTCATATCGGTCGAGATGCTGTCCGGTCGGTGAATAGCGGTCCACGGCACCGACGCCCCATCGCGCGTTCCAGATGTTGCCTTCAGCATCGCAGACAGCGCCGTCCATGCCACCTTCTTTGCCTGCCTGATCGATCAGGACTTTGGCCGAGCCGGTTGGAAGGCCCGTCTGTGGGTCCAGCGGCACGCTCATGAGCTTGTTCACTTTTGTGTCGACATAATATCCCGTTGCGCCATCCGGTGAAAAGCAGATGGCATTGGAAATGCTGATATTCTCGAACAGCGTCGTCACCACGCCCTTGGCCACGTGATAGATGCCGCCTGCACCGTTTTCCGCCTTCTTGCCCATGGTGCCGATCCACAGCGAGCCGCTCTGGTGCACACGCCCGTCATTCGAGCGGTTGCCAGGTTTACCAGGCTCGAAATCGACATGGAGGAAGAGGTCGCCCGTTGCCCGGTCACGAATGAACAGACCTTCTTCGGACGCCAGCAATTGCCGCTTCTCGTCGATCCGTGCCACGACGCTCGCCATGAAGGGCAGGGCGTGGACGGTTTTCTCGCCGGTCGCCGGATCGAGTTCGTGCAATTCCTTGCCGAGAATATTCAGCCAGCAAAGCTTGTTGCTCAGCGGATCGAAACTCGGTCCTTCACC
The DNA here is from genome assembly GCF_002915175.1 of Agrobacterium rosae. Lineage (GTDB taxonomy): Bacteria > Pseudomonadota > Alphaproteobacteria > Rhizobiales > Rhizobiaceae > Agrobacterium > Agrobacterium rosae. The sequence goes on from NZ_NXEJ01000006.1 coordinate 132,351, forward strand.
CAGATGCATCTGTGTCGCGTCCAGCACCGTGCCTGCAAATTCGTGGATATCAGCCATGGTTTATGCTCCGATCGCAATGTCGTAGGCTTTGATAGTGAGCAACGCGCGTTCCCGAACGTCCGCCGCCGTCATGCCGGGCTTGTAGAGGCTGGTGCCGAGACCAAAGGCTGTTACGCCGATGCTGGTGTAATCGCTGAAATTCTTGTCGGAAACGCCGCCGACAGCCGCAACCAGCGTATCCTTGGGCAGAATGGCGCGGATGGCGTTGATGCCGGATGGGCCAAGAACGCTGGCGGGGAAGAATTTCAGGCCGGTGGCACCGGCTTTCAACGCCAACAAAGCTTCGGTCGGGGTCAGGACGCCCGGCATGGTGACCATGCCCTTTTCGCGCGCCGCCGTGATGACCTCGACATCGACATTCGGGCTGACCATCAGCTTGCCGCCTGCCGCATCGAGCTTCGCGACATCTTCGACGGTCAGTACGGTGCCGGCACCGATCAGCGCATCTGCCGGGGCAAGCTTTGCGGCGATTTCGATGGAGCGAAAAGCGTCGGGCGAATTGAGCGGAATTTCAATGGCGCGCAGGCCGCTTTCCAGAAGCACGCTCACCACGCCCTCTGTTTCTTCTGGCCGGATGCCGCGCAGAATGGCGACGAGCGGGTATTTCATTTCGGGGAAGGGAATACGCATTGTAAAATCTCCTCAGTGCCAGATGGTATGTGCAGCGGCGACAAGCCCGTGGCGAACGGCTTCATCGGCATCGATGGTTACGAAATTGATGGACAGGGCGTCGAAGGCCGCCTTGTAAAGCGCGCCCAAAGCGCCGGATGCGATGAGCACCACCTTTGCGCTTTTCGGTGCAGTGGAATGGGCTCCGGCGATCTCCAGACCGATCATGGTGCCGGAAAGCTTCGCCTTGGCGTCTGTCGCGGAAAGGCCGTGCAGCAGTTGCCCGGACCGGACCGTAAACAGCCGGTTCGTCGCCATTTGCGGGTTGGCGTAGCTGTCCGCAACGGCTGCGCGGAAGGCAGGCAGATCACCGGTAAAGGCTTCCGCCTCGGAAACGGCATGCGACAGGATGGAGTGTTTGGAAATGACGTCGAACAGTTCCCCGGTCATGAAGGTGGAAAAGCCCGTGACCTTCAGATTGCTGACGCTGACCCATTTGGAATGCGTGCCGGGCATGCAGACCAGTTGATCGCCGGTTCTGTAATCGGCAGACAAGGCACCCAGAAGCTGGGTTTCCTCGCCGCGCATTACGTCAGGTGTTTCTGCCGCGCGCTGGGCAAGCCCGGGAAGAATACGAATATCGTCAGCCTGGCCCGGTACGCGCACCGCACCCTTCAACACATCCGAGAGATCGGCGGGCACATCCACATAACCGGCCTCGACCCAGCCCTGCCGCGCTCCTGCCATACCGCAGATGATGACGGGAAGGCCTGATGGTGCGGAAAGGGCGGCAAGATGGGAGGCCAGCACCTCTGGAAAACCCGTCCGCATGGCGGTTGTCATGCCTTCGGAACTGCGTCGTTCGCCCAGTATGTCGCCGGATTTGCTCATCAACCAAAGCCGGAAACTGGTCGTACCCCAGTCCACGGCAACAAATGCGGCATCGGACATTACAAAAGACCTCCATCGATGATGATTGTTTGGGCCGTCATGGCGGCAGATGCCGAAGAGGCCAGAAAGAGACAGGGACCGACGAGATCGTCAGCCGTCAATGCGCGCTTGAGGCACTGGCGCGCAACACCCTGCGAAATCGAATCGTCCGTCAGCCACAGTTCCTTCTGCCGCTCGGTCACGATCATGCCCGGCAGAATAGCGTTGACGCGAATGTTTTCCGTGCCCAGCCGTCCGGCGAGGCTTTTCGTTAGGCCGACGATGCCAGCTTTGGCAGAGGCATAGGCCGGCAATTCGCCCATGTTCAGCAGATAGGAAATGGACGAGAAATTGATGATCGACGCGCCCTCGGCTTTGCGCAGATAGGGCAGCGCCGCCTGTGTCACGAAAAACACCGGCTTTAGGTTTACCGCGTGGTTTGCATCCCAATAATCGCTGGTTACGGTGTCGATATCGTGTCGATCATCCCAGGCTGCGTTGTTCACCAAAATTTTGATGCCGTCAGTCGCGTCCGCCGCTACCTTCACGGCATGTGCCAGTTGCGATTGATCGCGAAGGTCGGCTTCGACGAATGTCACAGGATGGCGCGTTCTCGTGGACAGATTTTCGACAAGGCTCTGGCTGGCAGACACATTGATGTCGATGAAGGCGACTTTTGCGCCTTGCTCGGCAAAAGCCGTGACCAGCGATGCGCCGATGCCCGAACCTCCGCCGGTAATAAGGACGCCCTGGTCCGCGAATTCGGAAAACTGCCCGGAATTTTCCGCCATCACGCCTCCCAGCACGGATTGCAAGTTCCATTATTTGGAACTAAGTTTCATTTGACGGAATATTGCCCTTTCCCTCTTTGAAATGTCAAGCGCAGCAATGTCGCACATGGAGATAACATGGTGTCCCATCTTATCGAAAACACAGCGGATAGCACCACCGGTACGCTGGGAAAGGCAATCGCTTTGCTGGAACTGGTCGTCATGTCGCCGCAACCGCTTCGCTTCACCGATATTCTCCAGCGCTCCGGTCAGCCGAGAGGCACGCTTCACCGGCAACTGGTGCATCTGCTGGAAGAGGGCCTGCTGGAACAAAAGGACGATCAGACCTACGTCGCGGGTGCGCGACTTTTGACATTCGCATCGCAGGCATGGAGCGGCAACGATCTACGCTCCATCGCCGCACCGCATTTGCGCATTTTGCATGAAAAGACTCAGGAATCGGTGCATCTGGGTGTGCTGCGGGGCGCGGAAATCATCTATCTCGACAAGATCGACGGCCAGCATGCGGTGCGCATGTATTCGCAAATCGGCCGTGTTTCGCCAGCCTATTGCACGGGGATCGGCAAGGCAGCGCTATCGCTCCTCCCGGAATCCGAGTTCTCTGCTATTTCTAAAGCCATCGCGTTTCATCCCTATACGTCAAGTACGATCATTTCTGCAACCAAGCTAAAACAGGAAGTCGACACTCTTCGCATGCGTGGTTTCGGCTTCGATCTGGAAGAACATGAGAGCGGAATTCAGTGCATAGCGGTTCCCATTGCCGCGCCGGGCCAGCGTTTTCACGCTGCCATCTCTGTAACCGGCCCGGCTTATCGCCTCACGCGTGAACGTTTGGAGGCGTGGTCGGAGATCGTCCGCGAAGCAGCGCAGAATATTTCTTCAGATTTATTGGTGCGCCTGCCACCAACGCACGAGTGAGCAGATAGAAACCGCGCCCGATTGTACAATAACAATATTCGGGCTGCAAAGTATGATTGGTGACTGCAATCAACTTTTGTTTGCAAAAAAGTAGCGTGTTGATATTCATGCCCTAGCAAATTTGTGCTATGTAATCTCTTCTTTTAAGCCGATCTCGCAAAGAATCAAAAATCAATGTTGACCCCTGAACTTTCCCCTTCTTCGCATCCCGGTGCGGAATGCGCGCAGGACGTGGAGCAGTTAAAGACGCAGTTCGATATCTTCCGCTTTCTGAAGAAAATAACCGAAGCATGGGGGATGAAGGCCTTCATGGTCATCAACCTCCCGTCCCACATCGCGCTGGAGTTGTCACAATATACTGTCATCACCAATTGGCCAGCGGAGTTACTGCACCAGTATGATCATGAAGGTTTGCTTTCGCGCAGCAACGTGCTTCGGACGCTGAAGCAATCCAGCGTTCCGTTCCGGGTCGATCTGGAATTCACCACGCGGGGTCATGATGATGTCTTCGCCAAGAAAATTTCGGATCTCTTTGGTCGTTTTGGCATGACGAGTGCGTTGTGGTTTCCGGTACAAGATCCTTCCGGTCAGAGAGGTGCGGTGTCGTTTCATGGCGACAACATTGATCTGGCACCGCGCTGCGTCGCTGAAATAGCTTATATTTCAGCTCATGTTTTCAGCCGTCTCGCTTACGTCCGCAGCCTTGATTCTCGAATCCCCGAAACGCTGACGGATCGCGAGATCGACTGTCTGAACTGGACTGCTGCCGGCAAGACCAGCGCGGAAATCGCCGAAATTCTCACGCTTTCGGAACATACCGTCAATCATTACCTGAACCGCGCAACCAAAAAACTCAACACGGTCAACCGCACCCAGGCAGTAGCAAAAGCATTGCGTGTCGGTATTATAAAGTAGAAATATTTTCGATTTTTCCATTGTTATCTGCATGAACGTAAGCAATTCTTGGATTGCTCGTGGCAGAGGAGATTCGTTTGGCGGCTTCGAAAAGCTTCAAGGCTGGGTTTTCTCCGACAATCGATTGCGCTGTGCTCGTTGTCGCAGCCGAAAAAGGTTTCGACACCGACGAGGGTCTTTCTCTGGAGCTCGTGAAAAAGCCAAGCGCAGGCGACCTGTTGGTCGCGTGGGGCGCTGGCGATCTCCACGGGCTTCATCTTCCAGCCTCCTTGCCTGTCGCGTCGGCTCTTGGCCTGCCGGATATGCCTGCTGACCTCGTTGCGCCATTCGTTCTGGCGACAGGAGGCGCAACGCTCACTGTCTCGCAGATCCTGCACGATGATCTCGCCGAACAGGGAATGAAGATACCCGATCCCGCCACCGTCGCCCGCGCTGTTGCCCGCGTGGCGGCATCACGCCAACTTGCGAAGCTGAAACCGTTGGTGTTTGCCGTCGAGCATCTTCTGGCGGTTTCGGTGTTCGAGTTGCGGTATCTGCTGGGCAGTGCGCATCTGCACACGGATCGGGATGTCAACATGATTGCAGCCTCACCGGCAGATATGCCGGACATGCTGGAGGCAGGTGACATAGACGGTTTTTATGTGGGTGAACCCTATGGTAGTGCAGCGGTTCTGCGAGGAACGGCGCGTATCATCACCACGAAATCGCACATCTGGCAGAATGCACCGGAAAAAGTTCTGGCGCTTTCACGCGATTGGGCAAGTGCCCAGCCGGCCACATTGGAGGCGCTGCTGCGCGCGCTGTACCGTGCTGGTGAATGGTGCTCCAGCCACGCCAATATCGAAGAGCTTGCGGGCATTCTGGCTGCTCCGCATTATCTGGACGTAGATGGCGATTTCATCCTGCCCGCGCTCACGGGCTATGTTTCGCATTCACCAGCCCGGATGCTGGAATGCCCCGGCTTCTTTTCCACCAGCAGCAAGGCGGCGAATTTTCCTTGGCAGAGCCAGGCATTGTGGTTCTTCAGCCAGATGCTGCGGTGGGAGGATTGCCCGCCGGAATTTGCCGAGGACGCGAAGGCCTACGAGGCGGCATGCCAGGCCTTTCGCCCGGACCTCTTTCGCAAAGCGATGAAGCCGATCTTCGCACCCGTGCCCGCCGCCAATATGAAGCTTGAGGGAACATTACAGGTGCCGGTTCACGTGGGCGCATCGCGGTCCGACCTTATTCTAGGCCCAGATGCCTTCTTCGACGGACGAATATTCGACCCCGAAAAGCTGGGGGCTGGCAGCGAAAGCTGAGAAGTGGTTGTTACCGAAGTCAGCCATTTATGCTTTATCATTGGCGAAACGGGCGCGGTTGGTTATTGAAGACCGGCGCATCGGGCGCAATGGATACCGGCATGACACAGGGCGATAAGAAGCAGATCGAGCAGGCATTGGAGAGCGTTGTCTATCCGGGCGGCGATAAAAGCATCATCGCGCTTGGCATGGTGTCGGAAATATTCATTGCGGATGCCAAAGCCTATTTCTCAATTACCGTTCCGGCTGATAAGGCCGACGATATGGAGCCCTTGCGACTTGCGGCCGAAAAGGCAGCGCTGAGTGTCTCCGGCGTAAAAGCGGCCATGGTTGCGCTTACGGCAGATCGCAAGCCCGGCTCCGCTCCTCCGCCCAAAGCTGCACCCGCACCTGCACCGGCAAAGTCGGCACCGCAGCCGCGCACCAAGGCTGGTGTTCCAGGTATTGGCGCGATTATCGCCGTGGCGTCCGGTAAGGGTGGCGTGGGAAAATCCACGACGTCCGTCAATCTGGCGCTTGGGCTTCAATCGCTCGGCTTGCGCGTCGGCATTCTGGACGCGGATATTTATGGCCCATCGCTGCCCCGATTGCTGAAGATTTCCGGTCGCCCGCAACAGGGCGAGGGCCGCGTCATCATGCCGATGGAAAATTATGGCCTCAAGGTCATGTCCATGGGCTTCCTTGTGGATGAAGAGGCGGCGATGATCTGGCGCGGGCCGATGGTGCAGTCTGCCTTGATGCAGATGCTGCGCGAGGTGGCGTGGGGAGAACTCGACGTGCTGGTGTTGGATATGCCGCCGGGCACGGGAGATGCACAGTTGACCATCGCCCAACAGGTGGCACTGGCAGGGGCCGTTATCGTATCGACCCCGCAGGACATGGCGCTGATCGACGCCCGCAAGGCCGTCACCATGTTTAACAAGGTCGAAGTGCCGATCCTCGGCATCGTCGAAAATATGAGCTATTTCATCGCGCCGGATACGGGTGCGCGTTACGATATTTTCGGCCATGGCGGGGCAAAGGCGGAAGCGGAGCGCATAGAGGTGCCTTTCCTCGGAGAGGTGCCGCTGACAATTTCCATTCGAGAGTTGTCGGATGCTGGAACCCCGGTTGTCGTGGCGGAGCCGGATGGACCGCAGGCGCAGATTTATCGGGATATTGCTCAAAAAGTCTGGACGCAGGTTGGTGCCGGTCCGCGCAGGACCGCACCACGGATCGTGTTCGAATAACAGGCCGTTATTGATGCACTATGCGCATAGCACTCGGTCTTTCGCACGGCTTGACAGGGCCGCGCTTAGGTAGAAATCCATGTCGACTTTCTTTTATAGCGGGAGATTTCGGTCTGCGGCGTCATCTATGATATTCTGCTAAAATACTGAAATACATTGGTTTTTATCAAAAAATTAGAATGTTGCTGCAATGGTGTCCTGCAAGTGGTGTGGTCTGCTTCCTGCGTCGCATCGTCTCGGTCGGCTAGGCCTGTTAAAAAATACTCCTTGATTCTTATGGGCATAGGGAGCATAGGCCGCGCCGTTTGATCCGCCGTCCATCCCGGACGTTTGCGGAAGCCACACATGATGTGTTAGAGCAGCCTACCGGCATTTGTCGGTGTGCTGACCGGAGAAACTGATTGATTAAAGCCTATCGCTCGAATTGCGAGGCAATCAGCCTGTCGGCGGACCGTTCGGTCCCGCAGATTTCGGACGATATTGTCTGGATCGACCTCATCAACCCGGAGCGAGCCGAAGAGATTTTCGTTGAAAAGGCGCTGGGTGTCGAGCTGCCAACCCGCGAAGATTTGAAGGACATCGAGCCGTCCAGCCGTCTTTATGTGGAAGATGGCAATGTTTTCATGACGGGTTCGCTGGTTTGGAATGCAAACTCCAAAGACCCTCGGCTCACGGACGTCGCCTTCATTCTGGCCGGCAAACGGCTTGTGACCATTCGTTACGCTGAACCGAAATCATTCAACCTTTTCACGGCAGCCATTACCCGTGTGCCGCATGAGATGCGCAGCGGTGCCGCCCTTCTGTTGAAGCTTCTAGAAACCATCGTGGATCGCACCGCAGAAATTCTGGAGAATTCCGTTGTTGGCATCGATACGGTCGCCGCAGGCATTTTCGGAGAGCAGGCGCGCAGTAAACGCAAGGCACCGCGCTATCTGGAAGACAAGATTGCGGATATCTCTGCCTATCACCGACTGATATCGAAGGTGCGCGATAGTCTGGCGTCACTGGCCCGCCTGCAATCTTTTCTGCAAGCCACACCAAATGTGCAGCAGGACAAGGAAGCCAAGGAAACGGGGCGCTCGATCGGCCGCGATATCCAGTCCCTGTCGGAGCATGCCTCCTTTATATCAGGCAATCTCACATTTCTGCTGGACGCGGCGCTCGGCATCATCAATGTCGAGCAGAACGCTATCATCAAGATTTTCTCCATCGCGTCGGTCGTTTTTCTGCCGCCAACGCTCGTGGCATCTGTTTACGGAATGAACTTTAACGTCATGCCGGAGTTGCAGTGGTCCTATGGGTATCCACTGGCAGTCATCGTCATGCTTGTCTCGGCTATTATTCCGTTCATTTTTTTCCGATGGAAGGGCTGGCTCTAACCGGTCAGAATCAACATGTCTCATACCTTGGATAAGGAAGACCTCGGCAAGCCGGAGGCGGATGATCACCGCCTGAAAGGGTTGTTTGCGGCCATGCTGGGTTCTATCGGCGTCGTCTACGGCGATATCGGTACCAGCCCGCTCTATGCCTTCCGCGAAGCTCTGAAGCCGATATCGGGCGACGGATTGACCGAAGCGGAGATCATCGGCCTCATATCGCTGATGATCTGGTCTTTGACCATTATCGTCACCATCAAATACATCTGTTTTCTGCTGCGGGCGGATAATGATGGCGAAGGCGGCACACTGTCGCTTCTGGCGCTTCTGATGAAGTCGGCGGGCAGCAAGCGCGGCGTGCTGATCATGCTGGGCCTTATCGGCGCTGCTCTCTTCATGGGTGATGCCATGATCACGCCAGCCCTTTCCGTGCTGTCGGCGGTGGAAGGGCTGAAGCTCGTCACTCCGCAGATGGATTCCTTCATCATTCCCATCTCTGTCGTCATCCTCGTCGGCCTTTTTGCCATCCAATCTCACGGTACCGAGGTTGTGGCCAAGTTCTTCGGCCCGATCACCGCTGTCTGGTTTTTGGTCATGGGCATGGTGGGCCTGCTGCACATTTCGGATGATTACAGCATTCTCTACTCCTTCAATCCGTACCATGCCGTCGAATTTCTGCTTGCCGAAGGCTTTTACGGCATCGTCGTTCTCGGTGCCGTGTTCCTGACCATCACCGGTGCCGAAGCGCTCTATGCGGATCTGGGGCATTTCGGTCGCAGACCCATTCAGTGGGCGTGGTTCGTGCTGGTCTTCCCGGCACTGACGCTCAATTATCTCGGTCAGGGCGCGCTGGTTCTTAAAGACCCGACCGCCATGTCCAACCCGTTCTATTTGATGTTCCCGCAATGGGCTCTGCTGCCAGCGGTTATTCTCGCGACCGCCGCCACCATCATCGCCAGCCAGGCGGTCATTACCGGTGCCTTCTCGCTCGTCCGTCAGGCCATCCACCTCGGCTACCTGCCGCGCATGGAAATCCTCTTCACGTCAGAGACCAATACAGGGCAAATCTATCTGCCTTCGGTCAACACGGTCCTGTTGTTCGGCGTCGTTGCGCTGGTGCTGACGTTCAAAAGTTCCGACGCGCTGGCCACGGCCTATGGTATCTCGGTCACGGGCGCGATGGTCGTCACCAGCCTGCTGTTCTTCCAGTTCGCCCGCAGTCATTGGAAGTGGTCGAAATCTCTGGCGATGCTGGTGATTTTCCCGTTCATCTCTCTGGAACTCATCTTCCTCGGTGCCAACCTGTTGAAGATCCATGATGGCGGCTACGTACCGGTGCTGCTGGCCATGGCCTTTGTCATCATCATGATGACATGGCAGCGCGGGTCGAAAATTCTGTTCGCCAAGACACGCCGTACCGATGTGCCGTTGAAAGCCTTCGTAGCATCGGTCGAAAAAGAAAGCTCGCATGCGCCGGTGCGCATTCCCGGCACGGCGATCTTCCTCACGGGCGATCCCGAGACGGCACCTGCGGCGCTGCTGCACAATCTCAAGCACAATCACGTTCTGCACGACAAGAACGTCATCCTGACGATCCGTACCGAAGACACGCCGCGTATCCACCCGGACAAGCGCTATACGATCACCAAGATCAGTGAGCGTTTCGTGGTTGTGGAGCTTCACTTCGGTTTCATGGAAACGCAGAACGTTACGCAGGCCTTGGGATATCTGCGCCGCACCGGCTACAAGTTCGATATCATGTCCACGTCGTTTTATCTCGGCAGACGCAAGTTGGTTCCTGATCCCAAGTCCGGCATGCCCGGCTGGCAAAACCGCCTGTTTATCGCCCTTGCGGAAACCTCGGCAGACCCATCGGATTACTTCCGCCTTCCGGCCAACCGTGTGGTGGAGCTCGGTTCGCATGTTGTGATCTGAACCACGCATAGTCCCGATTTCTACGTCATCAGCGCCATCCTTGGAAAAGGGTGGCGCTTTTTCATTGGCCAACACGTTAACGTGAAGGTGGGCAAGCGCTCACCGTTAACCAAGCATCAAGGTTAATGAGAGATTATTCGGCTGTGTAGCAGTGTGTTGCGTTGTCCGGAGTACTGGTTTTGCGTTCAAAGAAAGTATCGCGTCGCGGGTTCTTCTTCTCGTTCGAGAAATGGACATCGCCTGTCGTCTTCGGGCTTGCAGCCTGGCTTGTCTTTCCATCCTTCGCCGCGCGTGCCGATCTGGCGTCGCTCCTGGCCGGGCTTGATGCCGGCGGTGAGCAATGGCGTATGGTCTTGACCAACTCTCCCGCAGGTTCGGTTCACAGCGCGTCACTGGCATTCAACGATGCTGATTTGGCACCGGCGCTCAGCGGGGCAGGGATGATCACGCCCGATGGCCGAAAGGTCGCCTTCGTGACGGGCAAGAATGGCAAGGAAACATCGCCGGATAGCGACCGCGTCAATCGCGCTGCCAAAAAGGGTCGTGTTGTTTCTTCAGAAGTCATGCAGCCCCCGAAAGCCTTCACGGCTGGCTCGGTTCTTCAGCGCACCAGCATGCTGGATGTCGAACCGTTGAAACGCAAAGACCGTACCGCTTTCACCAGGCAGAAGAAGAGCAAGGACATCGAGCTCGCATCCTTCTATTTCCGCAGGGATGAGACCAAGACGGAAAAAAGCGTCTCGCCGATGGTAGCCGAGCTGATCACCAATCGCTCTGCCGATGTTTTGGCAACGGCCTATGCGCCGCCAGAGCCAGACTTCGCCCGCGAGTCGCCTTTCGATGCCATTTTGAAAAAGCCGAACGCTGGACGCTTCGTTCCGCAGATTGCCGCCGATGACCATGCCTGGGCCGCGACGCCACTGCCGGCAGAGGTGTTTTCCGCGGCCGAGCAGCAGTGCCTCGCATCCGGTATCTATTTCGAAGCGCGTGGCGAATCGGTCAAGGGTCAGGCGGCGGTCGCGCAGGTCATTCTTAACCGCGTCCGCAACCCGTCCTACCCTAAAACCATCTGCGGCGTGGTTTACCAGAACAAGGATTGGCGCAATCGCTGCCAGTTTTCCTTTGCATGCGACAATATCAAGGACCGCATCAACTCCGAGCGTCACTGGAAGATGGCGAGAGAAGTGGCCATGGCAACATCGGCTGGCAAGATTTGGCTGAACGAAGTCGGCTCCGCTACCCACTATCACGCCGTGTATGTGCGCCCGGCCTGGGGCAAGAGCATGAAAATGGTGGGTAGAATCGGTTTGCACGTCTTCTACCGCACCTATGGCGGTGGATGGAGCTGATATCCCGGGCTTTTTACCGGGATATGACGATCAAAATCGCCGATTCCACAGCCGAACAATGTCCCTAAATTGCAAATATCGGCCAAGTCATTGTTTTGATAACGTAATTTTGTATATTGTGAACGGCCTTCTGTGCCTTGACTAGAGAAGTCCCTAAAACTATGTTGCGCCCGACTTCAGAGCGGGCTGGAACATGCGCAAAGCCCTGCCGTTTACAACTCCAAAGAGTTCTGGCACCACCAGAACGGAGCAAAAGGGCAGGATTTGAAAATGACCGGCAACCGTAACGATAGTCTGGAAGAGCGCCGAAAACACCTTGCCGATCAATTGGCCAAGGTCAAAACGGATGACGCGGCCGAGAGACGAACGGAGCAGAATGCGCAGGAGAGCCGTAAAGGTTATGCACTTGCGATCAAGCTGTCTTCAGAATTCATCTCCGCCATCATCGTCGGTGCCATGCTGGGCTATCTTCTGGACTATTTTGTGGGCACGTCGCCGTGGGGGATGATCGTACTTCTTCTTCTCGGATTTTGTGCCGGCGTACTGAACGTTCTGCGTTCTGCCGGAGTGGTGGCAAAGCCGCCGCTTCTCGAAGGCGGGCTCGGACAAGACAAGAGTGGAAAGCAGGGCGACTGATGTCGCTCCTTTCCATATAAGACGTTAAAGTGTCGCCTTTCGCGGCAAAAGGTAAAGAGGGCATACGTTGGCAAACGATCCGACCCATCAGTTCATGGTTACGCCGATCATCCCGATTGAGATCGGCGGCGTCGATTTTTCGTTCACCAATGCGTCTCTTTTCATGGTCGCAACGGTCGCAGCAGCGTCCGGCTTCCTGTATTTCGCAACGTCGAACCGCGGCCTGATCCCAACCCGCATGCAGTCCGTTGCTGAAATGTCCTACGAATTCATCGCATCGATGCTGCGTGAAGGTGCTGGCAAGAAGGGCATGGTCTTTTTTCCCTTCGTGTTTTCGCTGTTCATGTTCGTTCTGACGGCGAACCTTCTCGGCATGTTCCCGTATTTCTTTACGGTCACCAGCCAGATCATCGTGACATTTGCACTGTCGTGCCTGGTCATCGGTACGGTCGTTGTTTACGGTTTCTACAAGCATGGTCTGCATTTCCTCGGCATTTTCGCTCCGGCAGGCGTTCCAAAGGTCCTGTTGCCGCTTGTGTCGTCGATTGAAATCATCTCCTTCCTGTCGCGTCCGATCAGCCTTTCCGTTCGTCTTTTTGCGAACATGCTGGCAGGTCACATCACGCTGAAGGTTTTCTCGGGCTTCGTCGCCTCCATGGGTGCCTTGGGCGCTCTGGGTATCGGTGGCGCAATCCTGCCACTCATCATGACGGTCGCAATGACCGGCCTGGAATTTCTCGTCGCCTTCCTGCAGGCATACGTCTTCGCGGTACTGACTTGCATGTACCTGAACGACGCCGTGCATGGCGGTCACTGAGAAGTAAAGTCGCTGACCCCGATACCGGGTGTCAAACATAGCCGCAACAACCATTCTAAGGAGCTTAACATGGAAGCGGAAGCAGCAAAGTACATCGGCGCAGGTCTCGCATGCCTCGGCATGGCTGGTACGTCCCTCGCTCTCGGCCGTATCTTCGGCGATTTCTTGTCGGGCGCACTGCGCAACCCGTCTGCCGCTGACAGCCAGTTCGGCCGTCTGGTATTCGGCTTCGCCGTTACGGAAGCTTTGGGCATCTTCTCGCTGCTCGTCGCTCTCCTTCTCCTGTTCGCTGTCTAATATCGGCATCAGGTATGGATCACGGCTCGCAGCAGCGTGCCGTGATCCTTCGCATTTGCACTACCCCTGGAGGTGAGCATGTTCGTGACCGAGGCTTTGGCCCAGTCAGCACCGGCGACAAGTGAAACGAATACCGGAACTCCGGCTGTCGGTCAGACCGCTCCGGAAGCAACGCATACGGAAACCGGAGTGGCACATGATGCCGGTCACGGCTCCCCTGTGTTCCCGCCGTTCGATCAGTCCACTTACGCATCCCAGCTTCTTTGGCTGGCCATTACGTTCGGCCTTTTCTACGTGCTCATGAAGAAGGTCATCGTGCCGCGTGTCGGCGGTATTCTTGAAGACCGTCACGGCCGTATCGCACAGGATCTCGATGAAGCGTCCCGGCTGAATGCCGAAGCGGATGCCGCTATCGAAACATATGAAAAAGAACTTGCCGCTGCTCGCGCCAAGGCCGGCTCCATCGCCGCCGCCGCCCGTGATGCTGCGAAGGTCAAGGCAGATGCCGATCGCGCAGCGATCGAAGCAGACCTGGCTCAGAAGCTGACCGCTGCCGAAGCCCGCATCGCTACGATCAAGCAGCAGGCCTTTGCTGATGTCGGCGCAGTTGCCGAAGAAACCGCAACCGCGATTGTCGATCAGTTGATCGGCACCAAGGTCACAGAAACGGATGCCAAGGCAGCAGTTGCCGCCGCATCCGCAGTGAAGGAGGCTTGATATGGCGTTCGATGCAACATTTTTCGCACTCGTCGGTCTCGTCCTTTTCTTCATTCTGATTGCCTACCTCAAGGTTCCAGGCATGTTGGCAGGCTCGCTCGATGAGCGCGCTGGCAACATCAAGGAAGAGTTGGCGGAAGCAAAGCGCCTGCGTGAAGAGGCACAGCACCTGCTGGCCGAATATCAGCGCAAGCGTAAGGAAGCCGAAGCGGACGCTGCCAATATCATCGCATCCGCAGAACGCGAAGCCGCTGCCTTGACCGCGGAAGCCAAGGTCAAGACTGAAGAGTTCGTCGCACGCCGCACTGCGCTGTCCGAACAGAAGATCAGCCGTGCCGAAGCCGAAGCCATCAGCGCCGTTCGCTCCGCAGCCGTTGATCTTGCTATCGCAGCATCAGAAAAGATAATTGCTGAAAAGGCTACGGCCGCTACGAAAGCGAACCTTTTCAACGCCGCCGTTGGCGAAGTCAAAACGCGTTTGAATTGATGGTATGAAGCGGAACGCTTCGAGCTGTTCCGCAAGACCAGCCTTTGAAAACCCCTGCCGAGCAATCGGCGGGGGTTTTCGTTTTCTGACCGTTATCTTTGCTGCGTGCAATACTTGATAGTCAGATCAACGATGGCAAGTCGCGGCGAGGTAGTTCGGTTCATAGGTCCCGCTCCGTTTTGACTGGCTTCAGACTTTCTCTTTGGATCTATAATAACATCCGAGAGGCCGAAGTATTTTCGAAAACCTATGGTGCAGACGCTGCGGAAATTTGTCCGTTTCGCTCATAAATATGCGTTCTTTAGTTGTATTAATGATTGCGTAATATAGCTTTACAAATTTAATAAATTTTAAAATATAGTAATAGATCATATTTATTAGAGTATGGTTTGAAATATATTGTCCGCCGGCAAGATTCTTTAGTGTCTTGCGCTTGGAAGCCATTTTCAATCTCCATACATATTATGCATGCAGCAATTTATATCCGAAAATACCATTTAGCGGTTGGAATATTCCGCATCGGGAGGTCATTCATGAAGATATCCATAGGTGTTGTTCTAGCCGGTCTGTCGGGTATTATGTTGCTCGTCGCAGGCGTGCAGGGAAGTTTCTCTATTTCCTCGCTTAACCAGATCAGAAGCGGCATAGACACCATCGTCGGTGATCGCGTTCCGGCTTTCATTCTGCTGGGTAAGGTCAGTGCGGAAGTCAGCAATATACGTGATGCGCAGGCCTCCATCGTGAGCGCGACGCCAGATAGCTGGCCGCAATTTGAGACGCAGATGCAAAATGCCCGAACAGCCCTGGATGCTGACTTCCGTCAGTACCAGGAATACATCGTGGACGAAGCAGACCGCAGGCTCTTCTCGAATTTCAGCGAAAAGTGGCGGCTGGCGGATGGTCGCTGGAACGATGTGAAGACATTGCTGACAAGCGGCAAAATCGACCAGGCAAGGTCCAGCTTTGTGGGCGAAGCACTGACGGCTTTTAACGACGCCAAGACCGTTCTTCGAAGTGCAGTTGACGATATGGAGAACGACGTTCGGAATGAGGGGGCGTCCACCACTGACATCGCAGAGACCGCTGCCGAACTCAACTATATTTCCCTTGCCGCCGCCCTCGCCATCGGTGCGGCCGCTGCGCTCTTCGGAAATTTCCATCTTGCAAGACCTCTAGTGCGGATGACGAATGTCATGCGACGCCTGTCGGACGGTGACTCGGATATCGTCATTCCCGCACGCGGTCGAAAAGATGAAATCGGTGCTATGGCCGAAGCCGTGGAAATATTCCGTCTCGCTGCTATCGAAAACAAGCGTCTCGAGGCGCAGGCCGAGACTGATCGCACGCGAGCTGAGGTCGAGCGACTGGCTGCACAGCAGAAGGCCGAAGCCGATGCTGATGAACGATTGAGGGCTGCAACGTCTGGACTGGCGGATGGCTTGAAGCGTCTGGCGTCTGGCGATCTCGCTTTTCAGATCAATGACGTCTTCGCTCCGGATTTCGAAACTCTGCGACACGACTTTAACCGTTCGCTGAAGCAACTGGGTGCCACGCTGTCTGAAATCTCGCACTCCATCGATACCATGAATGATGGAACCCGTGAGATCGCCCACGGCTCGGTGGACCTTTCAAAGCGCACGGAGCAGCAGGCCGCAACGCTTGAGGAAACGGCCGCTGCGCTCGATGAGATAACGGTGAACGTTGCCAGCTCCACCAAGCGTGTCCATGAGGCAAGAGGGGCCGCAACGGAAGCCAATCGCGCCGCCAAACTATCGGGAGACGTGGTTGCCACCGCAGTGGACGCCATGCAGCGGATCGAGCAGTCATCCAGGCAGATTTCCAACATCATCGTGGTGATCGACGAGATCGCGTTTCAGACCAATCTCCTGGCTCTGAACGCGGGTGTCGAGGCAGCGCGTGCGGGGGAGGCGGGTAAAGGCTTTGCGGTCGTGGCACAAGAGGTGCGCGAGCTCGCCCAGCGTTCGGCAAAGGCCGCCAAGGAGATCAAGGAGCTCATCAGCAAGTCATCGGTGGAAGTTGAAAACGGTGTCAAGCTCGTGCAGCAGACGGGCGAAGCGCTGAAAACCATCGAAAGCCATGTCACTGTGATGAACGAGCACATGGGAGCCATTGCGACGTCCGCTCAGGAGCAGGCAACAGGCCTTGCGGAGCTGAACACCGCCGTCAACCAGATGGACCAGACGACCCAGCAGAATGCTGCGATGGTCGAAGAAACGACATCTGCAACATCGGCGCTTGCCAGCGAAAGCGATAAGCTGCGCACCTTGTTGCAAAAATTCCAGCTCGTCGCACAGGGATCGCAAGGGCGGGATAACGGTAGCTACGAGATGCGACGCGCCAGCTAAGGTTATGCCTTGCCGTCACTCTGTCCGCATGGGCCTGAAGCTCATGCGGTGCAGCGGGCAGGGGCCATTGGCCTCGATGGCACGCAGATGCGTCGGTGTGCCATATCCCACATGCGCTTCGAAACCGTAGGCCGGGTGAATCAATCCAGCCCTCTCCATCATCCGGTCTCTGGTGACCTTGGCGATGATGGAGGCGGCGGCAATGGAGACGGAGCGACCGTCGCCCTTGATAACGGCCTTCGCATCACAGGAAAGACCCGGAGGAATATCGCGCCCATCGGCCAGCACAATGGCAGGCGCTATATGAAGTCCAAGCACGGCCCGCCGCATGGCATCCAGGCTGGCCCGCAATATGTTCATGCGGTCGATCAGGACGGGACCGGATGAGGCGACAGACACAATGGATGTTTCCAGGATTTTCTCGAACAGAACCTCTCTTCGGGCTTTGGAAAGCTTTTTCGAATCATTCAGTCCATCAGGAATATTCTCAGGATCGAGAATGACAGCAGCGGCAACCACAGGACCGGCCAATGGCCCACGTCCTGCTTCATCCGTGCCAGCCACCGGCCACTGACCGCGTTTCCTGGCCTCACGTTCCAAGCTGAAATCCGGGCCGGTATCGGTCATGTCAAAAAGTGCAGGAGAATCGGATGCTGTGCGTTGCTTCATGCGGCGGAAACTCGCACAGGCAACCGATCTCCCGCAAGCCCCCGGTCGCAGGGCGTTCGCAACAGCCACGGGGCGGAGGCTGTTGCACGAGGTCTCATGACCTCTGGCTCTTCAATTGGGGCAAAAGAGCAAAACGCATGCGAGGCGGCAGATTGCCGGGGGCATAATCCGTAGCGCAGGGCATAGACGCTACGGATATTCTTGAAACATCAGCCCTCAAGGCCTGATGCCTTTTTGTATTCCAGTCAGTCTTGACTGTTCAGATCGAAGACGAACTGGTTGAGATTGTCACAGCAGTGAAAGCTGCACGCCTGCACCTCCTGGAGCGATGAAGAGATCGTCGCGAAGGTGGATGCCGCGGCGGATCAGGCCAAGCCTTTTGGTCGCCATCTCGAACCGGCGGCCAATCTGCCAGGCATAGGGTCCGGCCCCTTTCATCCGCTTGCCGAATTCGGCGTCATAATCCTTGCCATCGCGCATGGAGCGCACCAGCGACATGACATGCTGATAACGATGCGGATAGCTGCGCAACAACCATTCACGAAACAGCGGACTGACCTCCAGTGGTAGGCGAAGCAGCACATAGGACGCTTCTGTCGCACCGGCTGCCTTTCCAGCCTCCAATACCCGCTCGATCTCGTGGTCGTTAAGGGCCGGAATGACCGGTGCCATCATCACGGCCACCGGAATACCAGCCTCCGTCAGTGTCTTGATCGCTTCCAACCGCTTGGTCGGCGTCGATGCGCGCGGCTCCATGCTGCGAGCGAGCTTGCGATCCAGTGTCGTCACCGAAATACCGACCTTCACAAGCCCCTTGGCGGCCATGGGAGCAAGAATGTCGATATCGCGGGTGATCAGTCCGGATTTGGTGACGATGGCGACGGGATGCTCGGCTTTTGCCAGTACTTCGAGGATTTGCCGCATGATGCGCCATTCCCGCTCGATGGGCTGGTATGGATCGGTATTGGTGCCGATGGCAATCACCCGCGCCTTATACCCCGGCTTGCCCAGTTCCCGTTCCAGAAGCTTTGCGGCATCCGGCTTGGCAAATAGCTTTGCCTCGAAATCCAGACCAGCAGACAGACCCATGTAGCTATGGCTCGGCCTCGCGAAACAATAGATGCAGCCATGCTCACAACCGCGATAGGGGTTTATAGAGCGGTCGAAGGGAATGTCGGGTGAATCGTTACGGGTAATGATGGTGCGGGGTTTTTCCACCTGCACTTCGGTACGAAACTCCGGCAGTTCCTCAATGATTTGCCAACCATCGTCGACAGGCTCGTGCTGCAAGGTCTCGAAACGTCCACCGGGATTGATGCCCGCGCCACGTCCACGACGCCGGTCGATCTCAATCCGCAGGCCCGATGCATCGGCCAGCGCATTGGCAATATCTGGCGTATGGCCCGGCTGAAAAGCAGCCTGCCCGGAAAGCACATGTTGTCTCATCTGGATGCTCCTGACCGGCATGAACCGGCTTGGTGGATGCATCGATTCTTAAACCACGAATGAGAACATTACAAGAACAAAATGCCGAAACGCGCCATAGCTATTTCTTTTGCATTGCGGTAGGAATTTTATCGATGAAATGTTGTGCCGGCGCAGGCTTTGCTATTTTATCGATCATAGGGATCACAAGCTGATAGACATATGCTGACAGTCATCATGGAATGCCGGGATCAGGAGCCGGAGCTTGCTCATACCCTTTCCACGCTCGTTTCGGGTGCCGTGGAAGGGCTGATCAGTGACGTCATCGTGTTGGACCACGCCTCCAGCGACGGCTCTGAGCGTGTGGCTGAAGCCGCTGGCTGCCGGTTTCATACGGAATGGGACATCAGGGATATCATCGGCTCGGCACGCGGCGAGTGGATATTGATGATGGAGCCGGGCAGCCGCCCGCAAAACGGCTGGATCGCTGACATCAGCGAATATACGGCGCTGAGCAGGATGCCGGCACGCTTTGCTCCCTCGCGCCACTACCGCCCATCGTTTCTGTCGCGTTTCATACGGCGCAGACCGCCGCTGGAATATGGCCTGCTGTTAGCCAAGCAGGAAGCGCTGTCAATAGCAAAGTCCGGCATGCCGCTCGATCATTTCCCCAAATCGCAGAAAACCCGTCGCCTGAGCGCGGAGCTTATACCTTCTTGGGTGCTGCGCGCGGCGCGCTAGTTACCCTTGCGCCTTGCCGCGCTTCAGGTGCTCGTCCAGACGCGGCATGATCTCCACGAAATTGCAGGGCATGTGGCGGTAATCCAGTTGCGCCTTCAAGATTCCGTCCCATGCATCCTTGCAGGCACCGGGAGAGCCGGGCAGTACGAAGATGAAAGTGGAATTGGCAAGCCCCGCAGTTGCGCGCGATTGGATGGTGGATGTGTTGATCTTGTCATAGGAAATGCGGTGGAAAACGGCGGAAAAGCCATCCATGCGCTTCTCAAACATCGGCTCCAGCGCCTCCGGTGTCACGTCCCGCCCGGTAAAACCCGTGCCGCCCGTGGTGATGACCACATCGATCTCGTCGGACAGCGTCCAACTGCGCACCTGCGCCGCGATAGCTGCCTTATCATCCGCCACGATGGCGCGGTCCACCAAAAGATGACCAGCCTCGGCAATGCGGGCGACAAGTGTATCGCCGGATTTGTCGTCGGCCAACGTGCGGGTGTCGGAGACGGTCAGGACCGCGATGCCGACGGGAATAAACGCTCTTTCAACAGTCATCTTGGCAGCCCATCTATGGTTTTCGTTGATTGAACATACCAGCCGGGGCGCTGTTGGCGAAGCGTGTTAGCCGCAGTTTCAGCGCCCTGCACAGTCGAAAAAATCCCGAAACAGGTCGCGCCGGAACCGGACATGCGCACCAGTTCAGCACCGGCCTGTGACAGCAGGTCAGATGCCTCGCCGATTTCGGTCAAAACCGCCCGCGCTGGCGGCTCGAGATCATTGCGGCTTTTGCCGATAAAGGCCATCCATGGTTCATCGCCACGTTCTCCCAGCGTATGATTGTTCTTGCTCGTCAGGCGCTTGAAAATCTCCGGTGTCGAGACACCTTTTAGCGGATTGACGAGAACGAGGTTCAACACCGGCATGTCATGGAGCATTTCGATGTCTTCACCAATGCCGCGTGCAATCAGCGGCTGACTGGCAAGGCACATTGGCACATCGGCCCCCAGTTTAAGGGCGATCTCAGCGAGTTTTCCGGGTGCTAATGCGATGTTCCAGTGGCGACACAGAACACGCAAAGTCGCTGCCGCATCCGCCGATCCACCACCGATTCCCGATGAAACGGGCAGATTTTTCTCAAGATGAATGGCAACCGGCCGAAATTCGAGCCCGGATGCCTGACGCAGCAAATCCCGTGCCTTGAGCACCAGATTGTCTCCGGCATCGCTTTGCATGAGAGTTTGGGAGAACGGTCCGGAGATGGAAAAACGGTCTTCCAGCGCGTCTTCAATGTGAACGACGTCGCCCACTTCAGTAAACGTCACCAGC
Organism: Agrobacterium rosae; assembly: GCF_002915175.1. Classification (GTDB taxonomy): domain Bacteria; phylum Pseudomonadota; class Alphaproteobacteria; order Rhizobiales; family Rhizobiaceae; genus Agrobacterium; species Agrobacterium rosae. The sequence goes on from NZ_NXEJ01000006.1 coordinate 153,236, forward strand.
ATTTCGAGCAGATGATACCCATCTGCCCGCTGACCTGTCACATGTAGCGCGAGATTGATTTTGGCAGGAGCGGCCTCTATCGTTTCGACCGCTCCTATAGGCTTATGCGAGAGCATAGCGCCTTAGGATTTCTTGTCCGGGGTAGGGGCAGGTGCCACGGGCGGCTGTGGTGTGGCCTGATCCTTCTTGGCTGTGTTCTGCGCGTCTTTTTCCAGCGGCGGTAGGCCGTTGGCGATCTTTTCCTTCACCTTCGCCTTGTCGACATCGTCGCTATCGCCGATCAGAGCGCGGTTCCACTGATAGACCGCTTCGATCTTGCGACCCACGCGCCAATAGGCGTCACCCAGATGGTCGTTGATGGTCGGATCGCCAGCGCGCAACTCGATAGCCCGTTCCAGTTCCGTCACCGATTCATCGAAAGCGCCGAGGCGGAAATGCGCCCAGCCAAGCGAATCGACGATGTAGCCATCATTCGGACGAAGCTCGACGGCGCGGCGGATCATGTCGATCCCCTCATCGAGGTTCATATTCTTGTCCACCCAGGAATAACCCAGATAGTTCAGAACCTGGGGCTGCTCAGGGTTGAGTTCCAACGCCCGTTTGAAGTTGGGTTCCGCCTTGTCCCACTGCTTCAGGCGCTCATAGGCGATGGCACGCTGAAAAAAGATGGTCCAGTCGGTCTTCTTCGGCACGGCACCGATGACCTCGACGGCCTTGTCATAGTTCGCAGCCATGGCCGCGTAGTCCTTGGCATCGGACAAGACCGAGCCATAGGCAAGATAGGAGCGAATGTCGGTTGGATCGGAGTCGAGCAATGATTTGAGGTGCTTGCGCGCCTCTTCCACCTTGTCCGTCTGCGCCAGCGTCAGGCCAAGCTGCAATTCGGAGATACGGTGCATCGGCGAATCCGCAGGCACTTCGCGGTAGAACGCAATGGCGCGGTCCGGCTGCTTCTGCGCTTCGGCAAGACCACCGAGCAGGATCAGCGTGTCGGCGCTTTTCGGGTCGAGTGCACGCGATGTCTGAAGGTAAAGCGTGACGATTTCTTCCGCACCTTCGCGGTTCAATGCACCGGCAATGGAGAACATCACGGAAGCCGCACCTTCTTCAGCGGTCTCGACCTGCTGATCGGGCTTTTCACCCTTTTCGATGCTCTGGCGCAAAGCCTTCAGCGGCGCATAGTTCGGCGCGAATGTATCGCCAACGGCAATGGTGTCCAGCGCCTTCTGCTTGTTGCCAGCTTTGGCCTCCAGCCGGGCCAATGCCATCACGGCGCGCATGTAAGTATCGGTCGCAGTCGCACCGCCTTCGCGGTCCGCGACGGCATCGTTCAGGTTTTTGCGGGCAGCTTCGGTGTTACCCGTAACCAGCGCTATGGCACCGGCATGATATTTCTGGAAGATCGAGATCCAGCCCGGTCCCTTCATGCCATTGACGAGAGCCAGGGCTTCCTTGCCTTTGCCAGCACCGGCGCGCGCCCATGCGGTCAACAGCGTGTTGACCATGCGGTCCAGATCGTTGGGGCCGGTATATTTCAGGATTTTTTCCGCAGCGGAAAATTCCTTGTGCTTGATGGCCGCCAGAGCACGAATGATGGTGGTCACGCGCTCTACGGACGAATCGTCCTTCAGCGAATCAGCAATCTTCGCACCGGCTTCGAAATCGCCACTCAGCAACTGTGCGATCATCAGGCGCTGACGAATTTCCACATTGGCCGTGTCGAATTCCAAGGCTTTTTGGTAGAGCGTGATGGCGGTAGCGAAATCCTGATCCACATCGGCTGTGCGGGCTGCCAGAAACGCGCCGGAGAAAGTGTTGACCTTTGCGGGGTCGAAAGTCACCGTTTCCTGAGCCTTTTCGGCAGGTTTCGTCTCGGCAAAGGCGGCGGTAGGGCCAGCGCTTATGGAGAGTGCGGCGATGAAAGCCGCGCCACAGAGAAGACGAAATGCTGGTTTGCGCCGCATAAAGGAACCTTTGCTTTTGTGCATATGCACCGAAATTTCCGCTGCCGCCTTACAGTTCGGCGCAAGCGGATGCACCTTGACGCTGTAATGCTTGAACTGGATTGTCCTGCCCGAACCGAAACGATTCAGGCGATGACGCACCACGTCACGACAGAATGGCTTTTTTGAAGCAAGCCCGCAAGAAATTCTGCGCCTGATATTCGATTTGTGAGATGTTGGCATCGCGAAATGCCTGAATGGTTTCGCGATGCCTGAAGGCCTTCAGTTCACCCGGTCGATACAGAAGTCGATCACTTCCATCAGCGCGTTTTTCCACGGGCTTTGCGGCAGAGGCGCCAGCGCATCACGGGCAATGGTACCATAATGGTTGGCGCGGGTAATGGTATCCGCAAGGCCATTATACTTCCTGATGAGGCCGAGTGCCGTCTCCAGATTTTCATCCGTGCTCTCGCCGTTTTCAATCGCTCGCTTCCAGAAAGCGCGCTCTTCCACCGTGCCGCGACGATAGGACAGGATAACGGGAAGCGTGATTTTGCCTTCGCGGAAATCGTCACCGGTGTTCTTGCCCAGATCGGCAGACTTGCCGCCATAATCCAGCACGTCATCCACCAGTTGGAAGGCAAGGCCGAGATTCATGCCATAGGATTTCAGCGCGCTGCGGGTGGCCTTGTCGGTTTTGGCAACGATGGGGCCCACTTCGGCGGCGGCGGCAAACAGCGCTGCCGTCTTGGCGCGAATGACCTGAAGGTAATCGTCTTCGGTCGTTTCCATGTTCTTGGCAACGGAAAGCTGAAGAACTTCGCCCTCGGCAATAACGGAGGCAGCTGTGGACAGCACATCCAGCGCATCCAGCGAGCCGACTTCCACCATCATCCGGAAGGCCTGGCCGAGAAGAAAGTCACCAACCAGAACGCTGGCCTGATTGCCCCAGATGGTGCGAGCCGTGGATTTGCCGCGGCGCAGATCACTCTCATCCACCACATCGTCATGCAGCAGGGTGGCGGTGTGCATGAACTCGACGCTGGTCGCCAGCTTGATGTGGTGGTCGCCCCTATAATCGAACATGGCGGCGGATGCGAGGGTCAGCATGGGTCGCAGGCGTTTTCCACCCGATGAGATCAGGTGGTTGGCCACTTCGGGTATCATCTGGACATCTGAACCGGCCTTGGAAAGAATAAGCTGGTTAACCCTTTCCATGTCAGGAAGGGTCAGGTCGACAAGCGGCTTGACGGATGCGAGTTTGTTTTTGCTTTCTTCAAGCGGTATGACGACGCCCAACGGTCCGGACTCCTGTTCACTATTGGGGCCGACAATAGAAAGCGTCGATGGAAGCGGCAAGGGGCGAATTGCCTCACACCGTTCAAAAAGATGGGATTTGGGGTGGAAACTGACCTATGCGTGAACTGATCCGTACAAACGATGCCGTTCTTCTGTCCTTCTCGCAGAGCCTGATGAAAGACGCCGGCATCCACTGCCTCATCGCCGATCAAGGCATGAGCATTCTCGAAGGTTCGCTCGGGCTTCTTCCCCGTCGTTTTCTGGTGGAGGAAGAGCGCGGCGACGAGGCGCGCCGCATTCTGACCGATGCCGGGCTTGCAGACGAGCTGCGCGACGACAAGGCTTGAAAACCCATGGCAGCCACCGTTTCCGAAACAGTCGATGCGTTTCATCGCGGACGCTTCCAGATTTTACAGCCAAAGGGCAGGGGCCACAGGGCTGGTATGGATGCAATGCTGTTGGCCTCTCTCGTAGCTGATGATACCGCGTGTCGCGTGGCTGACCTTGGGGCTGGAGCCGGGGCCGCAGGCATGGCGGTGGCCTCACGTCTGGAAAAGGCTGACATCACCTTGTTTGAGTTTTCGTCGGAAATGGTCGATTTCGCGCAGCGAAGCCTGCAACTTCCGGCCAATGCCATTTTTAAAAATCGTATCCGCGTCCAACAGGCAGATGTCACCCTGCGCGCCAATGCCCGCAGGGAAGCGGGGCTGCTCGACAACCATTTCCACCACGTCATCATGAACCCGCCTTATAATGACGCAGGCGATCGTAAAGCCCCGGATGCGTTGAAAGCCGCAGCCCATGCCATGACGGACGATCTGTTCGAAAACTGGCTGAGAACCGCCGCCGCCATCATGGTGCCCGGCGGCCAACTCTCCCTCATCGCCCGCCCCCAATCCATAGCCGACATCATCACCGCCTGCGGTCGCCGCTTCGGCGGCCTGGAGATTACCCTCATCCACCCAAGGGCAGGCGAGGACGCGGTACGAATGCTCGTCACCGCCATCAAGTGCTCCCGAGCACGCCTCACTTTCCGCGCGCCGCTGACAATGCACGAAAACGACAGCCACGCGTTTTTGTCGGTGGTGGATGATTTGAGCAATGGACGGGTAGGGTATGGACGGAATCGGAATTAGTCTCGGCGCAGCAACCCCCATCATGAGTAACTTAGCTCAGGTGCGGAGTCGCCTCCGCAGTGTAGACCAAGAGTTAAGGGCTCGACGGTAGCAGCCCTCATCCTGAGGTGCGGAGGCAAAGCCGTAGCCTCGAAGGACGAGGGTTGCGGGTGGTCGGAAGCGACGGATGCCGCAACGTCTCTCCGCCCTATGGTGAGGCGCGCGGCCCGAAGGGCGGAGCCTCGAACCATCGAGGGCGGCCCCTAGTTTAAGCTGGTTGCTTAGCGACCGCTGGTCCCCTTCGCGAAAGCTCCGGCAGCGTGTCATAGGCCATCGCAATCAAAGCTTCCTTCTTGCGCCGGGACCAGCCTTTGATTTGGCGCTCCCGCTCGATTGCATCGACAATGCGGTCATAGGTCTCTGTAAACACAAGTTCCACCGGGCGGCGTTTGGAGGTGTATCCATCGTAGATACCGGCGTTGTGTTCCCACACGCGGGCTTCCACGGACTGCTTCGTCAGTCCGGTATAATATGATCCATCGCAGCAACGAACGATATAGATGGTTACTTCCATGGCGGGAATTTGCTGTGCTTGCGCAACCAGTTCAATGCTGAAAACTGCGGGTGTTTTGCCTTTTGGAGTAAAATAGTCCGCAGCCCCCGCCCTTCGAGGCCCCTGCGGGGCACCTCAGGGTGAGGGCCGCTACCGCTGCGGAGCAACAGGCTCAACGGTAGCAACCCTCAACTATCCAGAGCCACGGGCTCGACCCAGCAACCCTCACCCATCCTGAGCCTGCCGAAGAGGAGGTGTCTGTCTGTGCTGGGCTCAACCGATAGCAACCCATCCTTCCGATGCGCCCTTCTGTGCTGGGCTCAACGCAGCAACCCTCATCCTGAGGTGCGGAGGCGAAGCCGGAGCCTCGAAGGACGAGGGTTGCGGGCCAGTGGCATCAGGTCGTTAAAGCACACACCCACTCACCCCTCACCAAATTATCACCACCCCCACCATTGTCTTTACCCCAGCCATACCCACATCGGTTCACATAGGAATGACGATGAGGATAAGATGGCTGGAATTTTGAAGCGACTGGTGCCGAAGCGGTTTCGTAAGACGGAGCTGATCATTCCCGTGGTCCGTATGCATGGGGCCATTATGGCAGGCGGCAGTCAGTTTCGTCCGGCACTCAATCTGGCATCCTATGCGCCGCTGCTGGACAAAGCTTTCGGCATGAAGGACGCGCCGGTCGTCGCTATTACCCTCAACTCACCCGGTGGTTCGCCGGTCCAGTCGCGGATGATCTATAACCGTATCCGCCAGCTGGCCGAAGAAAAGAACAAGAAAGTCCTGATCTTCGTGGAAGATGTGGCGGCATCCGGCGGTTACATGATTGCGCTGGCGGGGGACGAGATCATTGCCGATCCTACCTCCATCGTCGGCTCTATCGGCGTCGTTTCCGGCGGTTTCGGCTTCCCGGAAATGCTGAAGAAGATCGGTGTTGAAAGGCGTGTCTATACGGCAGGTCAGAACAAGGCGATTCTTGATCCTTTCCAGCCGGAGAAGGAAGGCGATATCGAATATCTGAAGTCGCTTCAGCTTGAAATCCACAATGTTTTCATCGACATGGTCAAGCTGCGCCGTGGTTCAAAGCTGAAGGACGATCCGGCGCTCTTCTCGGGCCTGTTCTGGACCGGTATGCGCGGCCTCGATCTGGGGCTCATCGATGGTCTTGGCGATATGCGCGATGTGCTGCGCCGTCGTTACGGCGATAAGGTCAAGCTTCAGCTTGTCAGCGGCGCGCGCAATTTCTTCGGTAAGAAATTGCCCGGCGTCGATCTGCATGCCCAGTCAATCGCTGCATCCACCGCTTCGGGGCTTGCGGAAGTGGCGGAAGAAAAGGCATTGTGGGCGCGTTACGGATTTTGATGGACAAACGATAGATGGCCCAATTGATAACGCTCGCCCTGCTCATGTTCGGGGCGATCATTCTTTACAAACGCTTCGTTGGCGATGCGAAAAAACTGTCCGAGAAAACCAAACGGCAGGAAAAAGAGCGTGAGACCGGTGCCACCGGCACGCTGATCAAAGATCCGAAGACTGGCGAATACCGCGTCAAGAAGGAAGACGAGGTCTGATCAGGCCTCAAGCAGTTGGCTCACCAGCCACCGCCTCCACCACCACCGCCACCAGACCCAGACGAACCACCGCCACCGGAAAAACTCGACGAAGACGAGCTGACCGGTGCCGGTATCGTTGAAGCAATGGTCGATGCCATGGTGGAGGAGAAGCCGCCAATGCGGGTTCCGAAATTGCTGTAGTTACCGCTGTACCATCCAGGCGAATATTCTCCCGCTTGGGCATTCGCCAGCCACGTCTCGAACGTCTCGCTCCAGGGTTTCTCGACGCCCAGCGCCACCGCGTAGGGCAGCAGGGTTTCGAAATGCTGCGGCGACATTTGCGGCGCGCCCTGCATGTTCATCCGGTCCTGTTCGGCAACCGTCAGGTAAAGCCGCAGTCCTTCGATTCCGTCCATCAGTTTGCGCCCCAACGGGGTCGGCGCGCCCATCAGCATAACAAACACGATGTTAGCGGTGATGATACCGGCCACGGACATGATGGCGGGCAAGTGCAGTGCTTCGAGCGTTTCCAGCGAGACGATGGTGATCGCTCCGCCAATACCGGAGATCAGCATCGATCCCACCAGCGCAAGAACGACGATCATACCTATGCGCTTGAGCAGAGATCCACCACGCGTCAACGATTTCCCGAATAGGAGTGCAAAAATCGTTCCGACAAAGGTCATGATGCCGATAACGAACATCGCAACAAGGGCTTCAGGCTCGAAATTGCCGAACAACAAAACTGCTAAGACGATGAAGATGGACAGGAAAATGCCTAAGATGATGAAGCCAACATTGCCATGGTAATATTTGCCACTATGCTCCGACTCGATCGCTTTGCGAAAAGCATTGCCGAGCGATACGACCCGTGAGCCGTTTTCCTTTTTGATCTCGAATGCCATGCCCGGTTCATCGACCGTATTGATCAGCGTTGCCTCACCCGCCTGCAACTTGCCCTCGATCGGCTTTTCGGTGCGACGAATGATGAGCGAATTCTTCAAATCCTCCAGCACCACGTAACCTTTGACCGCAAGGTTGAGGGCGGCGGCGGAAAACGCCGTCCAGCCATTATCGGAAAAACCGTGATTATCGACGTAGTTGACGAGCGCAGGCGACAATCCTTCCGGCGCGTCCCAACGCGGCACGATAATGCCTTTGGCAGGATCGCGGCCAACAGCTGACCAAGCCCGGTAATAATAAAGCAGGATGAGCATGAAGCCGGAAACACCCAGCACCGAACCCAAATGGTCCTGCAACCACCAACTCCGCGCCTGCGCAGCCGATGGCGCGTCGATTGCACCCTTCGGCAGTTTCACTGCAATCGTCATGCCTTCGCCCTGATAGAAGGGGCGCGTCGAAGCGAAGAACACCTCGTTGCCCTCGGTCATCACGCGTGCGTCCTTGCCGGTCGCGCCAAGCTTTCCGGTAAAGACAGCGGTATCGGTCGGCGTCACGTTTTCAGGCAGGGAAACGGTGGCGGAGATGTCGCGCATGGGAAACTGCCAGCCATTGCCGGTCACGTTCCAGGTCAACTCGTCATAGATGTCGAAATAGCGGATCTGCCTGTCGGTGGTGTAGGTAATCTGGAAAACATGATCGCCGGTCTGCAAAAACCGGTCGGCATTGCCGGTATAGATGCGAATGCCGCCATCGATGCTTTCGGTTCGCCAGTCTTCTGGTGCGCCATCTCGCTCCACCGATAGAACCTTGAAGCCGACTTTGGTGCGGCGGCCGTTCTTGTCCAGCGCATAGAGCGGGAAATCACGGAAAATGCCGCGCTTGATCCGGTTGCCTTCGGAGCGAGCCGTGATCGTTTCCGTCACCGTCAGCTCACCGCTTTTGGCGACATCCACCACCGAATGATAGGAGCTGATGAACTCCTCAGCTGCAGCGGGAAGGGCCGCGAGCATGAAGACGAAAAGTGCGAGACATCTGGCAGCAATGGTCTTCACGGTCGGCGCGCTCCCTAAAATCAGTCCTGTCCGGTTTCGCTGTAATCCACACCCAGTGAACCGAGCGCCTTCCAGTAACCCGGATAGGTCTTGCCCACGCAAGCAGGGTTCTGAATGGCGATGCCGCTGGTCTTCAGACCAGCCAGCGCAAAGCTCATGGCAATGCGGTGGTCGTGGAACGTGTCGATGGAGGCAGATACCGTTTGCCCCGCAAGGTCGGGATCGGCATGCACGATGAGGTCGTCGCCGTCTTCCTCGGCCAGCCCTTCGCGGATTGCGTTGAGGCCGAGCGACAGCGCCCTGATACGGTCGCATTCTTTCACCCGCAGATTGGCGATGCCGACGAAGCGTACCGGCGTTGTGTTGTAAGCGGCCAGCACGGCAATCGTCGGAATGGCATCCTGCATCTGGCTGCCATCGATTTCGGCGGGCAGGTTCGGAAACTGCGCCATGACGGCATAGGCCTTGGCATCCGGCTGGGTGAACTTGTCGGATGGCGTGCCGATATCGATCTGGCCGCCCGTCAGCAGTTCAGCACCCCAGAGATAGGTGGCGGCGGATGCATCCGGCTCGATGTGGAAATCGGTGGCCTTGTAGCCTGTCGGGTGCACGCGCCAGATGGCGTTGCTGACCCGCTCCACCGTCCCGCCGAAGGCTTCCATGGCAGACACGGTCAGGTCGATGTAACCCTTGGCACCGATATCCTCACCCGCCAGAATAATGTCCAGCGGCTGTGCGCCGCACGGTGCCGCCATAAGAAGAGCCGAGACATATTGGCTGGAAAGATTGGCATCGATGGTGACGCTGCCTTTGGTGAAGCCCTGACCGTTGCCCGTCACCGTCACCGGTGGGCAGCCGGTTGCCGCCTCCGCTTCGATGCCCAGCGCGTTCAGCGCCTCGACCAGCGGCTGGATCGGCCGTTTGCGCATATGCTCGTCACCATCAACCACAATGGTGCCCTCCACGGATGCAACCGCCGCCGTCAGAAACCGTGTGGCCGTGCCGGCATTTCCGAGGAAAAGCGGCTTGTCGGGCGCGGTCAATACGCCGCTGCTTTCCACCACGAAGCTTGTCGCATCCGGCTCGGTCACCGTCACGCCCATGGCGCGCAAAGCGTCTGCCATATAGAGTGTATCATCGCTTTTCAGCGCGCCGGTGAGAAGGCTGCGGCCCTTGGCAAGACCGGCCAGCAGCAACACGCGGTTGGTGATGGATTTGGAGCCGGGCGGCTCCACCTTGCCGGAAAGCGGATGGTTTGGCGGGGTGATGGTCAGTTCGATCATGGCGTTATCGTTTTCTCAACCAGCCAGATGCCGGTTTTTAGTATCAGAATTTCACGGAAGGAACGGCGCGGTCCGCCTCGTTGGTGATCTCGAAAAACGGGGCTTTGATAAAGCCGAAATTGCGCGCGACGAGGTTGGAGGGGAAGCTCTCCACCTTGACGTTCAGATCCCGCGCCGAACCATTATAATAGCGGCGAGACATCTGAATTTCGCCTTCGATGGTGTCCAGCGATTTTTGTAATTCCAGAAAGCCTTGATTGGCCTTGAGGTCCGGGTAGGCTTCCGCCAGCGCAAACAGCTTGCCCAGCGCCTGGCTCAACAGTCCTTCGGCTTGCGCACGCCCCTCGACATCACCGGCGGGCACGGCTTGAGCGCGGTTGCGCATGGCCACCACTTCCTCAAACGTGGTTTTCTCGTGGGCGGCATAGCCCTTCACGGTCTCGATGAGGTTGGGAATGAGATCGGCGCGGCGCTTCAGCTGCACGTCGATACCGGACCACGCTTCCTCCGTCATCTGTCGCGCCGAAACGAGGCCGTTATAGATGAAGACGACATAAACCGCGATTGCCGCGATGATTGCCAGTGCGATAAACATGTCCCATTCCCCCTCAGAAAACCTGCGTTCCAGCCGGACGATAGTCGTTCCAGCCAGCCATGTCATCGCCTGTCAAAATAAGTCGTCAGGCAGCCTTGTTCCAGTTCGCGCCGCCCGCATCCGTCATCAAAAACGCTTCGCCACAGGCCTTGGACAATGTGCGAACGCGCAGGATATAGCTCTGCCGCTCGGTCACGGAAATCACGCCGCGTGCATCCAGAAGGTTGAAGACGTGGGATGCCTTGATGCACTGGTCATAGGCCGGAAACACGCATTTGTGCAGCATCTGGTTGGCATTTTCGCCCGGCGCTCCCGCCGCCAGCAGCGCCTGGCATTCCTTTTCCGCATCGATGAAGTGGCGGTGCAGCATGGCGGTGTCGGCATATTCGAAGTTGTGGCGGGAATATTCCTGTTCGGCCTGCAAAAACACATCGCCATAGGAAATCTTCTCGTCGCCTTCGCGGCCGTTATAGTTCAGGTCGTAGACATTATCGACGCCCTGAACATACATGGCCAGACGCTCCAGACCATAGGTCAACTCACCCGCAACGGGAGAGCATTCAATGCCGCAAACCTGCTGGAAATAAGTGAACTGCGACACTTCCATGCCATCGCACCAGCATTCCCAACCCAGACCCCAGGCACCCAGCGTGGGGCTTTCCCAGTCATCTTCCACAAAGCGCACGTCATGCAGCAACGGGTCGAGACCGATTGCCTTCAGCGAACCCAGATAGAGTTCCTGCAAATTGGACGGGTTTGGCTTCAGAATGACCTGATACTGGTAATAATGCTGCATGCGATTGGGGTTTTCACCGTAGCGCCCATCGGATGGACGGCGCGATGGCTGCACATAGGCGGCCTTCCATGGCTTCGGCCCCAGCGCCCGCAGCGTTGTTGCCGGGTGAAACGTCCCTGCGCCCACTTCCATGTCATAAGGCTGCAACACCGCGCAGCCCTTGTCGGCCCAGTAATTGTGCAGCGTCAGGATCAGCGCCTGAAAGGAACGCTTCGGGTTCATATGGTCTGGAACGTCGGTCATTGCAGTCATCACGGCCATCGATTGTTGTCAGTAAGTACTTACTTACTTCGGATGCGGACAGGTGCCATGGGTAGGGGCTGCGGGTCAAGGCTTCTGTGCGGGGGAGGTTGCCTTGCACGCACGCATACGACGGTAGCTACCCTCATCCATCATCCTGAGCTTGTCGAAGGAGAGGTGCCCCGCAGGGGCCTCGAAGGACGAGGGTAGCGGGCTTAGGGCAGAGTGCGCGGCGGATGCTTCGAGGCTTTGTCCTTCGGCCAAAGCACCTCAGCATGAGGGCGGTGGGCGTGGCAGCTACGAAGACAACGTGTATAAGCCACACCCGCAAACGCCAACAGCAGAACCTCCACCCGATATTAACAATTGTGCACCCGCCTCAAATTTTGCTAGCAGAGGCCAACCGAAAATCCATCAGACCGGAAAATAGATATGCCTGATCTTCTGCTCGAACTTCGCTCCGAGGAAATCCCCGCCCGCATGCAGCGCAAGGCGGCGGGTGATCTGAAGAAGCTTGTTACCGATGCGCTGGTGGAAGCAGGCCTGACCTATGAGGGTGCGCGCGAATATTGGACGCCGCGCCGCCTGACGCTGGATATTCGCGGCCTCAATGCGCGCTCTGCCGATGTGCGTGAGGAAAAGAAGGGTCCGCGGACCGACTCCAATGAGAAGGCCATTGAGGGCTTTTTGCGCGGTGCCGGTCTGTCGTCGGTCTCGGAAGCGCAGGTCGTCAGCGATCCGAAGAAGGGTGATTTCTATATCGCCATCATCAACAAGCCGGGCCGCCCGGCGGAAGATATCATTGCGGATGTGATGCCCGGCATTATCAGGGGTTTCCCGTGGCCGAAATCCATGCGCTCCGGCTCGGCCTCCATGCCGAAGGGTTCAAGCTATGGCGGCATCGAGGGCAAGGGGTCTGAAAGCCTGCGCTGGGTGCGTCCGCTGCAATCCATCGTCTGCCTGTTCGGCCCTGAACATGACGAGACGAAGATCATTCCTTTCGAGATCGACGGCATCGTTGCATCCAACATCACCTATGGCCACCGCTTCCATGCGCCTGAAGCCATCACCGTTCGCCGGTTCGAGGATTATTCCGCCAATCTGGAAAAAGCCAAGGTCATTCTGGATGCCGAGCGCCGCAAGGACATCATTCTGCACGACGCCAAGGATTTGGCATTCGCCAACGGTCTGGACCTGGTGGAGGATGAGGGTCTGCTGGAAGAGGTCTCCGGCCTGGTGGAATGGCCGCAGGTGCTGATTGGCACATTCGAGGAAGATTACCTCGAAATCCCCGCCGAAATCATCCGCCTCACCATCAAGACCAACCAGAAGTGTTTCGTCACCCGTCCACAGGGTGCGACCGAAGGCCTCTCCAACCGCTTCATTCTGGTCTCCAACATCGAGGCGAAAGATGGCGGCAAGGAAATCATGCACGGCAACGGCAAGGTCGTGCGCGCCCGCCTGTCGGATGCCAAACATTTCTGGACCCGCGACCAGGGCGACCTGCCGGACCTTGAAACGCTAAAAGATTCCGCCGCAAAGTTTGACTTGGACCTGACCAAGCCGCTGGACCAGCGCATGGCCAAGCTGGATGCGCTGAACGTCACGTTCCACGCGAAGCTCGGCACACAGGGTGAGCGCGTGGCGCGCATCCGTGAACTGGCCAAGCAGCTTGCACCGGTCATCGGTGCCGATGCTGATCTCGTAGACCGCGCCGTGGTTCTTGCCAAAGCCGACCTGCGCACAGAAGCCGTTGGTGAATTCCCGGAACTGCAGGGCCTGATGGGCCGCAAATACGCGGCGCTTCAGGGTGAACCATCATCAGTCGCCGCCGCGATAGAAGATCATTGGAAGCCCAATGGCCCCTCCGACCGTCTGCCGGAAGATAAGGTTGGTTTGACCGTAGCGCTCGCCGACAAGCTCGACACCCTCGTCGGCTTCTGGGCCATCGATGAAAAGCCGACGGGTTCGAAAGACCCGTTTGCGCTGCGTCGTGCGGCGCTGGGTGTGGTCCGGATGATTTTGGAGCGGAATGTTCGGTTGGGCCTAGCGGACATATTTATATTCTCGGGGCGGCACTTGCTTGCTCAATTTCTGAAGGCTGATGCTCGGCAATTTGATGTTTTAAGCCGGATAATTGAGAAGCAATATATCGGCGGCTGGTTAGGCCAGTTGGCAGGTAATGAGAATAGTGATGACGCAAACTATAAGATGTACGGGTTTGATGAGATCAACAAACTACCAATCCAGGCATGGGAGGAAAGTCGCGCTTCAGACCTCCTCTCTTTCTTCCATGATCGCCTCAAAGTCTACCTCCGCGATCTCGGCGCTCGCTACGATCTCATCGAAGCTGTCCTCACGCCCGAGACCGACGATCTACTCATGGTCGCCCGTCGCGTCGAAGCGCTGACGGCTTTCGTGACGGATCAGGATGGCATCAACCTTCTGGCCGGCACCAAGCGGGCCACCCAGCTTCTGGCTGCGGAAGAAAAGAAGGGAACTGTGGTGGCTGACAGCGTTTCGGAAGAGTTGCTGAAGCTCGACGCGGAAAAGGCGCTCTACGCTGCCATCAAGACCGCATCCGCCGATGCCGCCAAGGCCGTCGAGACGGAGGACTTCCGCTCCGCCATGCAGGCGCTTTCGACGCTGCGCGCACCGGTCGATAAGTTCTTCGAAGACGTCCTCGTCAATGATGAAGACAACGCCATCCGCGCCAACCGTCTGGCCCTGCTCAAGGCCATTCGCGAAGCGACGGGAACGGTTGCGGATTTTTCGAAGATCAGTGGATGAGGTTGACAGGGGGCGTAGAGTGCGTCGCTCACCCCCCTCTGCCCTGCCGGGCATCTCCCCCACAGGTGGGGAGATCGACTCGCAGATAGCACTCGACCATCTTGAGCGTTGTGGAGACGATCTGTGATGACGGTGCGGATGAACCAGCGAGCTTGCGCCCAGCTAATCTCCCCACCTGTGGGGGAGATGCCCGGCAGGGCAGAGGGGGGCTAGCCACGCATGAAAACATTCAACGACCAGCCCGCAAAAATCCTCATTAGCGCCTGCCTGCTCGGCCATGCCGTCCGCTATGATGGTAAAGGCAAGCCGCTTGCTCATCCTGCCATCGAGCGCTGGAAAGCCGAGGGCAGGTTGGTGACGATCTGTCCGGAGATGGCGGGTGGGATGGCTGTTCCGCGTCCACCTGCGGAAATAGAGAAGGGTGCTTCTGGTCTCGATGTGCTGGAAGGGCGCGCTCGCGTTTTGGAAGTCACCGGTGGTGATGTCACGACGCAATTTATAGCCGGAGCTCAAAAGGCGCTGGCGTTCGCAAAAGCCAATGATTGCGCCTATGCCCTGCTGATCGACGGCAGCCCCTCCTGCGGGTCGGTTGCGATCTATGATGGCTCCTTTTCAGGTCGCAAACATGCGGGAAACGGCGTCACCGCAGCATTGCTTCAACAGGCCGGTATCGCGGTCTATCCCGATCACCAGATCGATGATCTCGCCAGCCGTCTCAGCTAATTTATAAAAAAAACGCCGGAGATTTCTCCCCGGCGTTTTCGTGTGTTGCATGATGTCTGCGCGGTTCAGCTCGCGCGGCGCATTTCCTGTGCCATGCCGTGCAGGCTGCCGTTCTGGGAGCCGGAGACGCGGAAGGTGCGGATGAGGTTGAGCAGTTCTTCGGTATCCACGGAGAGCGATTCTGCCGATGCCGTGGTTTCTTCGGCCATGGCGGCATTGTGCTGCGTTGCCAGATCCAGTTGGTTCACCGAAGACGAGATGGAGCGCAGGGTCGTGTCCTGTTCGGATGCCGAATGCGCGATCTTGCCGACGATTTCGTTGGCCGATTTGATCTGGTCGGAGATGCGCTTGAGCGCTTCGCCGGCCTCGCCAACAAGGCGAACGCCGTTCTGCACCTGGGTGGAGGAGCGGGCGATCTGGTCCTTGATTTCCTTGGCGGCAGCCGCGGAGCGCTGGGCCAGTTCGCGCACTTCCTGGGCAACCACGGCAAAGCCCTTGCCGGATTCACCGGCACGTGCGGCCTCGACACCGGCATTCAGCGCCAGAAGGTTGGTCTGGAAGGCAATTTCATCGATCACGCCGATGATCTTGGAAATCTCGGCGGAAGACTGTTCGATGCCGGTCATTGCGCCAATGGCTTCTTCCACCACGCGGTCGCTGCGGGTGGCTTCGGTGCTGACGGCACCCACGCGCTTTGCTGCTTCATGCGCGCCGTCTGCGGTTTGGCGCACGGCAACGGTCAATTCGTCAAGGGCGGCAGACGTCTCTTCCAGATTGGCAGCCTGACGTTCGGTGCGCTGCGAAAGCTCGCTGGATGCCTTGCGGATTTCATCCTTGGAACCGCCGATGTCGATACCCTTGGAATTCACCCGCGCCATGGCGGCATCGAGATGCGCCAGCGCTTCGTTGAAGTTGTCGCGCAGATCGGCATAGCGTGTGCCAAGGTCGCGGCAGCGAACGGTCAGATCGCCCTGTGCCAGTTTTTCCAAGGCTTCGCCAATGGTGGCCACCACGCGTGCCTGAAGTTCGGCTTCGCCGCGCTGGGTGTCCAGGTTGGCCTGGCGTTCCGAGTTCATCTGTTCCTGCTGCTCGTCCTGATGGCGCTGCATCGCATGGCGCTCCCGGACTTTTTCCTGCAGAGCCTTCGTCGCGTTGGCCATCATGCCGATTTCGTTTTTCATGCCCGTATGGGGAACGGTCAGGTCGATGTTTTCATTGGCGACTTCGCCCAGCGCCTTGTGAATATCATTGAGCGGCTTGGAAATTCCGCGAATGACGAGATAGGCGGCGATGAGGCCCAGAACGAAAACGAACAGCCCGATGGACAGCGCCTTGACGATGGTGGAACGCACCTGCGCCTGAAGGTCATCGATATAGACCCCCGTCACGACAGCCACCTTCCATGGCTCGAATGCCATCGTGTAGGAACTCTTAAGGAAAGTGTCGCCCTCAAAGCCCGGCTTTGGACCGTAGAAGGTAGCTTCACCGCCGCCTGCGCGGGCAAGCCGCACCAGTTCGTCGCGGTAGGCGAAGCCCTTGCTATCGGTCTTGCCCTTCAGGCTTTGTCCTACGCGCTTGGCTTCCGGATGGAACACCACCGTCACGTCGTAATCATAGCCGAAAATATAGCCATCCGGTACGTAACGCATGGCCGAAACCGTTTCGAACGCTTGGGCCATGGCCTGTTCGTGGGTCAGCGTGCCAGCCTTTTCCTTGTCGTAGAAGGACTGGAAAATGGCAATGGACGACTGCACCTGTGTGCGCAGCATGTTGTAACGTTCCTGATAGATCGCATCGACAGACGATTTGATCTGGACGTAGGTGGCCAGCGTAAAGGCTGCCATCAGCGCAACCACCAGCAGGATCAGTTGGCGGGAAATCGGCAAGTTCTTCATGAGTGCTCACAGAGGTACTGCTCCGCAGCTGAACGGCGACGGGCGATTGAAATGCATTTTCAGAAGGAGCGCATGATGCGCGATACATGTGCACTCATCGCACGACCTAATAAAGTCATAGCTTTAAAAATTTGAATAAATATTTAAGTTTCAGCCAATGAAAGTGATCTGCAAGAATTATTGTAGGATTTATATCTTGCAGCGCTGGTTTTCTCCGCCTTCGGTTGCTTGCGAGAACGAAGAGTAACTCGAGAAGACGGCTGTAAGCTTTACTGGGATTGTCGCAACATTACCCCGTCAAGCACCAGCGGGGCGGACATATTCGCAGTCAACGGCGGCGCAATGTCTTTTTCAACGACATTCTCAATTGCTGACGTCTTCACCAGCCTATCGATCGTCGGTGTGTTTTCTGTACCTGCCGTTGAGGTGTCCTCAGCGGGCAGCCAGGCCGGATTGTTGCTGACATAGGTGACAGGCGAACCGCCGAGCCACGCTTCCGTGCGCACAATCTGTTTCTTGCCGTTCACATCACGAATGGAAATATCTTGCGTGCCCGGTGTGAGAGAAGGGGCAACATTCGCGGTTTTCAGCTTTGCTTTGAACGGAGGACACGCTTCGCATAAAACGGATACGACGCTGTCGTTGCCGGTGCGGTTTCCCTTAATGACTTCGATGGACGACGCCATAGCAGAACCGCTTGCGAGCACAATCGCTATTGTCAGCAAAGTCCTGCTCATGAAAACACCCGTTTCGTCGCTTGAATACAGGTGGAGTTTTACCGGAACTTCCTTTCCAACCGGTCAGGAATTTTGGTAAATATTGAACGAAATCCGGTACTATCGATCTTGTTTTTCGCGGGCCACCGCCTGCCAGCCAATGTCACTGCGGCTAAAACCATTGTCCCATTTCACCTCTTTGGCGAGGGCATAGGCGCGGCTCTGCGCTTCGGTAACGGTCTTGGCAAAAGCCGTCACGTTCAGCACGCGCCCGCCGGTGGCGACCAATTGGCCGTCCTTCAGCGCGGTGCCGGCATGAAACACCTTGGCGTCTTCACGGGCTTCGGGAATGTGCGCGATCGGCGTGTTCTTGTCGTAGGAGGCGGGATAACCCTTGGAGGCCAGAACGACGGTTAGCGCGGCATCATCGCGCCACTCGGCCGTGACCTGATCCAACGTACCGGTGGCTGTGGCATGGAGAATGGGCAGCAGGTCGCTTTTCAGGCGCATCATCAGCACCTGGCATTCGGGGTCACCGAAGCGCACATTATATTCGATCAGTTCCGGGCCTTTTTGCGTGATCATCAAGCCTGCGAAAAACACGCCGGAGAAGGGATTTCCGTCCTTCGCCATGCCTGAAATCGTCGGCTCGATGATTTCCTTCATGGTCCGCTCGACCATCTCAGGCGTCATGACCGGGGCGGGAGAGTAAGCACCCATGCCGCCGGTATTTGGGCCGGTGTCGCCATCGCCAACGCGCTTATGGTCCTGCGCGGTGGCGAGCGCCAGGGCCGTCTTGCCATCGGAAAGGCAGAAGAAACTGGCTTCCTCGCCATCCAGAAAAGCTTCCACGACGACTTCCGCGCCTGCAGAGCCGAAAGCACCATCAAAACAATCATCTATGGCAGACACCGCCTCGGCCTCGGTTATGGCAACCGTGACGCCTTTGCCCGCTGCCAGCCCATCCGCCTTGATGACGATAGGCGCGCCCTGTTGGCGCACATATTCTTTGGCTGGCTTGGCAGCTTTGAAGCGCTTGTAAGCACCGGTCGGAATATCGTAACGGGCGCAGAGATCCTTGGTGAATCCTTTGGAGCCTTCCAGCTGCGCTGCGGCCTTTGATGGGCCGAAGGTGGCGATGCCAACGGCGCGCAGATCATCCGCGAGACCAGCAACCAGCGGTGCCTCCGGACCGACGATGACGAAGTCGATGTCGTTTTCCTTGGTAAAGGCAATGACAGCGGCGTGGTCTTCAACATCAAGCGTTACAAGCGTCGCGTGTTCGGCAATGCCGGGATTGCCGGGGGCGGCAAAAAGCTGAGTGAGGCGGGGGGACTGGGCGATTTTCCACGCCAGTGCATGTTCGCGTCCGCCGGAACCGATCAACAGAACTTTCATGGTCAACACCCCTGTCATCTCGTGTTTTATCGTGTTGTTGGGGCGTTAAGGGCCAAGGGCTGAAAGGTCAAGCGCGGCGCATGCTTTTCTGTGGAATCGCGGAACCTTCTTGTTGTCATGCCATAATCAGTATCTATGTTCGGGCAAATTTCAAAACAGTCCAGAGAACCATATGTCCGCAGATAATGCCCGCCTCGCTCCCCTTATCGCTTCCGAAATCAACGCCCGTGCCGAACAGGTGACTGCGGCGATTGCGCTGCTGGATGAAGGCGCAACCGTTCCCTTCATTTCCCGCTACCGTAAGGAAGTGACCGGCGGTCTTGACGATACGCAGCTTCGCACGCTGGCTGAGCGGTTGTCCTATCTGCGCGAACTGAATGCCCGCCGGGCTTCGATCACTGAATCCATCAACGGTCAGGGCAAGATGACCGATGAGCTGTTGCGCAAGATCGTCTCGGCCACGACGAAGGCGGAACTCGAAGACCTTTACCTGCCCTATAAACCCAAGCGCCGAACCCGCGCCGAAATTGCCCGTGAGCGCGGTCTTGGACCGCTGGCGCAAGCGATCTGGGACAATCGCGGCGCTGATCCGGCCACTTTGGCGCAGGCCTATGTTCAGGGCGAAGTGGCAGACGTGAAGGCAGCGCTTGAGGGCGCTCGTGACATCGTAGCCGAAACCATGACTGAGAATGCCGATCTGCTGGGCCGTCTGCGTGATTACATGCGCCGCAACGCCACCTTCCGCGCCAAGGTGGTGGAAGGAAAGCAGGCGACAGGCGAAAAATTCTCCGACTATTTCGACCATTCCGAAAAATGGGCGACGGTGCCGGGCCACCGCGCCTTGGCCATGCTGCGCGGCTGGAACGAGGAAGTTCTGACGCTGACCATCGATGTCGATGCGGATGATCCGTCGCCGGTCAAACCGGCGCAGCGCACCATCGCCAGCGCATTCGATATCCGCAGCGCTGGCCCTGCGGATGCGTGGCTGATGGAGGTCGCGGGCTGGACGTGGCGCGTAAAGCTTTCCATGTCGCTATCGCTTGATCTGATGCGCGAATTGCGCGAGCGTTCTGAAGAAGAGGCAATCCACGTCTTTGCCCGTAACCTCAAGGATCTGCTGCTGGCAGCACCTGCCGGTTCGCGCGCCACCATGGGTCTCGATCCCGGCATCCGCACCGGCGTCAAGGTCGCCATCATCGATGGCACCGGCAAGCTGCTGGAAACGACGACCGTCTATCCATTCCCGCCAAAGAATGACATTCGCGGCACGCAGGCAGAGCTTGCGAGCCTCATCAAGAAACACAATGTCGAGCTGATTTCCATCGGCAACGGCACCGGCAGCCGCGAAACGGAACGGCTGGTGGCAGACATGCTGGGGCAACTGAGTGGCGCAAAGCCCACCAAGGTCATCGTATCAGAAGCGGGCGCGTCGATCTATTCCGCCTCGGCCAGTGCCGCTGCGGAATTTCCCAATCTCGACGTAACATTGCGTGGCGCGGTTTCCATCGCCCGCCGCCTGCAGGACCCGCTGGCGGAGCTGGTGAAGATCGAGCCGAAGTCCATCGGCGTCGGCCAGTACCAGCACGATGTCGATCAGGGCAAGCTTTCGCGCTCGCTGGATGCTGTCGTGGAAGATGCGGTGAATGCTGTCGGCGTCGATCTTAACACGGCATCCGCTCCGCTTCTGTCACGCGTTTCCGGCCTCGGCGCATCGATTGCCGACGCCATCGTTCTGCATCGTGACCAGACGGGACCGTTTGCCAGCCGCAAGGAACTGTTGAAAGTGCCACGCCTGGGACAGCGCACATTCGAGCAATGCGCGGGCTTTTTGCGCATTACCAATGGCAAGGAGCCACTGGATTCGTCTTCCGTACACCCGGAAGCTTACGGCGTGGCCAAGAAGATCGTCGCCGCCTGCGGTCGCGATCTGCGCTCTGTCATGGGCGATAGTGCCGCGTTGAAATCGCTCGACCCGAAACAGTTCATCGATGAGCAGTTCGGTCTTCCGACCGTCAAGGATATCATTGCCGAACTGGAAAAGCCGGGCCGCGACCCGCGCCCGAGCTTCAAGACAGCAACCTTTGCAGATGGCGTGGACGAAATCACCGACCTGAAACCCGGCATGCTGCTGGAAGGCACGGTTACGAACGTCGCCGCCTTCGGTGCCTTCGTGGATATCGGCGTGCACCAGGATGGCCTCGTCCACGTGTCGCAGCTTGCAGATCGCTTCATCAAGGACCCGCATGAGGTGGTGAAGGCTGGCGATGTGGTGAAAGTGCGTGTGGTGGAAGTGGACGTGAAACGCAAACGCATTGGCCTCACCATGCGCAAGGATGGCGGCGAGGCTGCGCCCCAGCCCATGCGCGAAAAGGGCAACGCCAATGCCATGCGGCATGCTAGTGCAAAGCCGCAGCCGCGCGCTGAGACGGCGCCACCCGGCGGTGCATTGGCGGCGGCTTTGGCTGAGGCGATGAAGAAGCGGTGAGGGGTGAAACGCCTTCTTTCACGGTGTGCAGGACGCAGATTTAGACGGTAGTGGGTGTGGCTTACCCCCCTCTGCCCTGCCGGGCATCTCCCCCACAAGGAGGGAGATCGGCTGGGCTCCTGCTCATCACCCTATCCGCAGCCTTCAAGATGGCCGAGCGGTTTCCACGAGTCGATCTCCCCACCTGTGGGGGGAGATGTCCGGCAGGACAGAGGGGGGTAAGCCCACCCACCGTCGCTTCCCCTCTATTAAAACCCAAAGAACCAATCTGAAATCATTCAATATTTTTGAAAATAGAGTGGCTTGAAACTTTGTATGAAAGGGATAGCTTAATTCCAAATTGATAAGTGAGACTTAGCTTATTAGGGGATGAAATGGCCTCGTCTTTGCATGCTTTACTTGGAAAAATAGTCAAGACCGGCAATCTGGTCGTTACCGGCCCAAGTGGGCTGCACGTTTACGGCGATGGTACCGGAAAACGGGTTGCCCTCAACTTTACCGATGATGCGGCGATGGATGAAATCGCCGCCGATCCGGCGCTGAAGCTGGCGGAAATGTTCATGGAAGGGCGCATGGCTGTCGTTGAAGGCGACATCTATGACTTTCTGGCATTGATCAAAAGCAACACGCTGAGCGAAGCGCTGACAATCGGCATGATCTGGCGTGGCATGGCGCGGATTATTGCAGCGCGCATCAAGATGCATCTGCCGGTCAATCACAACAAGGACAATGTCGCTCACCACTATGATCTCAGCGCCAAGCTGTTCGACCTGTTTCTGGACGAAGACTGGCAATATTCCTGCGCCTATTTCAACCCGCCGGGCATCAGTCTCTATGAAGCGCAGGTCGCCAAGAAGCGGCACATTGCCGCAAAGCTGATGCCGCAACCGGGGCAGCGTGTGCTGGAAATCGGTTCCGGCTGGGGCGGCATGGCCATGTATCTGGCTGAAAGCTCTGATGTGGACGTCACCGGCATTACGCTCAGCGAGGAGCAATTGCGGGTTTCGCGCGACCGGGCGCAGAAACGCGGTCTGGCGGATAAGCTGCGTTTCGAATTACAGGATTATCGCTATCTGTCTGCCGCGCAACCTTTCGACCGCATCGTTTCGGTCGGCATGTTCGAACATGTCGGGCCGACGCATTACCGCGAATATTTCACCAAGGCGGCGGAGTTGCTGGACGATAATGGCGTGATGGTGATGCACTCCATCGGCCAGCCCTATCCGGCGCTGGCGACCAATCCCTTTATCGAAAAATATATTTTCCCCGGCGGATACATTCCCTCGCTGGCGGAGGTTCTGCCTGCGGTGGAAAAATCGGGACTTTTGGTGCGCGACATCGAAATTCTGCCGATGCATTACGCTCACACGCTGCGCAAATGGCGGGAGCGTTTCGTCGCCAACAAGGCAGAGGCCATCGCGATCTACGATGAGCGCTTCTTCCGCATGTGGGAGTTTTATCTGGCTGGCTCTGAAATGGCGTTTACGCACGAAAACTTCTATATTTTCCAGATACAGCTGACCAAACGAGGGGGCGTGGTGCCGGATAATCGCGACTACATCGCAAAAAACGAAGCGCGATTGCTGGAATTTGAAAAGACTCGATCGCCGCTGGAAAAAGTTCTGTTTTGACAGGTGGAGCGTGCCGCATGTGCGGTGTTTTGCTTGACGCTTCGTAAATGCCGAGCGTAGAACGCTGGCATGGTTGACCAAGGTGATCTTTCCGGCCGCGTTTCCGACGCGCCATCCAACAATTGGGTCTATCGGATATTACCGAGGACCCTGTGGCCCTATGCGCAATTGGCCCGTTGGGACCGTCCCATAGGCTGGGAATTGTTGATGTGGCCGTGCTTTTGGTCAGCGGCGATGGCGGCCAATGCGGCGCAGCATCTCGGCACATTCTCTTGGGGCCTTCTGCTCTTCCATCTTTTCCTGTTTTTTGCCGGTTCAGTCGCCATGCGCGGCGCGGGCTGCACCTATAATGATCTGGTCGATCACAAGATCGATATGGCGGTGGCGCGCACCCGCTCGCGTCCGCTGCCGTCGGGACGCGTCAGCCGCAAACAGGCGAAAATCTTCATCGTCATTCAGGCGCTCGTCGGACTTGCGGTGTTGTTGTGCTTCAACGGTTTTGCGATTGTCGTCGGCCTGTCATCCCTGATCTTCGTGGCAATCTATCCCTTCGCCAAGCGCTTCACCAACTGGCCGCAGTTTTTTCTGGGTCTCGCCTTTTCATGGGGGGCATTGATGGGCTGGGCGGGTCAATTCGGGTCGCTGTCTGTCTCACCGGTGCTGCTTTACGTCGGCGCAATCGCCTGGACGATCGGTTATGATACGATCTACGCCCATCAGGATAGGGAAGATGACACGGCCGTCGGCATAGGCTCCACCGCGCTGCTGTTCGGAGATAAGACACATGGCTGGCTGATTGGTCTTTATGGCACAGCGCTCGCCTCCATCTTTGTGGCCTTCCTGACGGCAGGCGTTAACTGGAGTGGCTACCTCGGACTGGTCATCGCGGCGTTTTTGCTGTTCCGGCAGGTGAAGGTGCTGGATATCAACAATGTGGAACAGTGCCTCGCTCTGTTCAAATCCAACAATCGCGTCGGCCTCCTGATTTTTGCAGGTCTGCTTTTGCCGTTGGTCTTCGGTTGATACGAAAAACCCGGCTGCGTTTGATAACGCGCCGGGTTTACCGTTTATCCACAGGATGGTGGATCAGCTGCGGGCGATGATTTCCTTGCCCTGAATACGCATGGTCAGGCCCAGCGAACCGGTGCTGCGGCGCACGAGGAAGCGTGGGCGGCGGTCTGCGAAGTAAGAGTGGCGGCGGCGCGGGCGGGTAGCCTTGGTGCTGATATGGCCGAGATGATCTTCCAGCGGGCGGGCGATGCCATCGGCTTCCACCATCAGCATGGGAATGCGATACTTTTCCGACCAGCTGCGCCAATCGGCAGCGATGTCGCACAGGTCGTGCGCCACCAGCAGCGGAATGCAGAGGTCCGGGTCGTCGTGGTGAAGTTCGAGCGTCACGGTAACCTGTCCGTCACCATGGTCGATGGCGCGGGCAGCAACGCCCTTGAAGGCGCGTGCCGGAAGGGCAAAGGACAGCGGAAGACCGCTGGAATGGAGAACCTTGCGGAGAACCGCGCCGCGCTCGTCGAGCGTGATAGCCACATCGGCTGAACCTTTGTCCTTGCCGTAGGTGATCTGCTGCGGAAACCGCGTAGGGTCTAGCCGGAGTGTCGCGCCTGCCCATTCGGGCTTCAGAACAGTGTTGGTCATATCATGCTATCCTTGTTTTACCTGAGAGCCGTTTCATGGTCTCGTCCGGGACTTTTCGTCCTCTGATAGGGAGAAGATAGCGGCCGCATCTTCGTGACAGCTTAAAAATCGAGGTTAAGAAAACTTTGCATTCCCAAATGGTTAGCAAAACGCAGACCGATAGGGTTTCGAATTCCTGAATTGGCACGTGCGCCATTGCGCAGGCGTTTGTGCCAACATGACATTTCCGGATGATATGAATTCGGAGAAAACGCGCTGGCTGTCCCCGCGCTTATCGCCTTGAAGACAGCTTGCGCAGGGCAAGTCGCTCTGGACAATTGCCAAAGATGCGAAAGCCAAAAATGGGTGGGGATGAGGTGTGCGCAGCCCAAAAAAAGGCAACGCCATAGGGTGCCCGCAAATGTTGCCCGACGCTCTATCTCAGGACTGAGGCGATGAAATCCGCGCTAGATGCGAACCACTTTGCCGGGGTTCATGACACCCGCCGGGTCAAACGCTGTCTTGATTCGGCGCATCAGTTCCATTTCGATACCGGGGCGGATGGCGGCCAGCTCGTCACGCTTTAACTGTCCAATACCGTGCTCGGCAGAAATCGAGCCGCCATGCGACAGCACGATGCCATGGACGATGTGGTTGATCTCGCGCCAGCGGGCGATGAACTCCGCCTTATCCGCACCAACTGGCTGGGAGATGTTGTAATGGATATTGCCATCGCCCAGATGACCGAAGGCGCAGATGCGCGCACCGGGCATGGCTTGCAGGACACCGGCCTCTGCTTCCGCCATGAATTCCGGTATTTTTGAAATCGGCACGGATACATCATGCTTGATGGAGCCGCCCTCCGGCTTTTGCGCATCCGACATGCTTTCGCGCATGTGCCACAAGGCCTGACGCTGTGCCTCGGAGGAGGCGATGACCGCATCCTGCACGACACCAGCCTCAAAGCCCTGCTCCAGCAGGGTTTCGATCATGGTTTGCGCTGTCTCTGCCGTATCGGAAGTCGAGATGTCGATCAGCGCATACCAGGGATGCGGCGTTTCCAAGGGGTCGCGAACGCCGGGAATGTGTTTTGCGGTGAACTCTATACCAATACGCGGCATCAGTTCGAAGCCGGTGAGGGCCGCGCCGCAGAGCGTCGAGGCGCGGTCGAACAGGGTCAAGGCGTCTGCGGGCGAGTTCAGACCGGCAAAAGCGACCTGATTACCTCTGGGCTTTGGAAAAAGTTTCAGCACCGCACCGGTGATAATGCCGAGCGTCCCTTCGGAACCAATGAACAGATCACGCAGATCATAACCCGTATTGTCTTTCTTCAGCCGACGAAGACCGTTCCAGATTTCGCCGGTGGGCAAAACCACCTCAAGGCCCAGGCACAATTGCCGCATATTGCCATAGGCCAGAACGGCGGTGCCGCCCGCATTGGTGGCAAGGTTTCCACCGATGCGGCAGGAGCCTTGCGATCCCAGCGACAGCGGAAACATGCGCTCTACCTTATCCGCCGCTTGATGGACGGTATCGAGAATGCAGCCGCCATCCACGACGATGACATTGGCGACGGGATCGATATCGCGCACGCTGCTCATCCGTTCCAGAGAGAGAATGACATCGCTGGCATCGCTGCGGGGCGTCTGCCCGCCCACAAGGCCGGTGTTACCGGTCTGCGGCACGATGGCTGTACCGGTTTCGCTGGCGAGGGTCATGATGGCTGCGACCTCTTCCGTCGATGCCGGTTTCAACAGAAGCGGCGAGGCACCTTTATAAAGCCCGCGATTTTCCACCAGATGCGGAGCAAGATCGGCCTGATCGCGCACGGCGTTCTTTTCACCGACGATGGTGACGAAACGCTGGATCAGATCATCGGGCAGAGCAATCGTCGTCATGAGGTCCTCGTGGTCAGTCAGGGGCGGGGGGCAGCGGCACGCGCCAGCCGATCGTTGATGGCTTCACCCAGCCCTGTTGCCGGGATGGGCATGATGGCGATGCTACCAGCACCGCTGGAATCGGCGGTCTTGAGGTGATCGAAAAGATTGGTGGCGGCTTCCGCAAGATCGCTGGTGGCGCTGAGATTAAGAACGATTGCGGCGTTCTCTTCCCCAGCGACGCGCTCGCCACCGAAGCGGATCAGCGCCTCACCCTTTTCGACGGATACCGCATTCAACCGCACGGATGCACCGGGCGCATAATGCGAGGCCAGCATGCCGGGGGCCTCGATGGCGGCAGATGCCTTTTCCGAGCGGATGAGCTTGAGGCCGATGACCTGTTCGATATCTTCGGCAACAAGACCACCGGGGCGTAACAGGCGCACGGTGCCGTTCTCTTCAACCTTGACGATGGTGGATTCCACGCCGACCGTTGCTGCCCCGCCATCCAGGATAAGGCTGACCTTCTCACCCAAATCCGCTTCCACGTGGGCCGCGCTGGTGGAGCTGATCTTGCCGGAGCTGTTGGCGCTGGGGGCGGCGAGTGGTTTGCCGAAGGCGGCGATCAGGTCGCTGGCAAAACCCTTGGGAATACGGATGCCGACTGTATCCAGACCGGCTGTCGCCAGCGCATGGATCGTGCTTCCGGGTTTCAACGGTAGAATAAGGGTGAGTGGCCCGGGCCAGAAAGCTTCTGCCAATTTGCGCGAGATGGGATCGAAGATCGCGTAGTCTTCTGCCATCGCGATGCTCGCCATATGGCAGATCAGCGGGTTGAACTGCGGGCGGCCCTTGGTTTCGTATATGCGGGCAATGGCAGCGGGGTTCGTCGCATCGGCAGCAAGGCCGTAGACCGTTTCGGTGGGAATAGCGACGGGATGGCCGGACGACAGGACATCGACAGCCTCGCGGAGAGCCGTTTCCCGGTCCTGGTCAATGTGAATATGACGCGCCATGAATGCTGCACCTTATGAGGCGCGCCGCTGACAAGCGCCGCACAGTTTTGCGCGACTGCTTTAGAGCTTTTCAGCTTGCTTGGAAAGCCGTTAGCTCCGGACTCAGAGCGTGCGGATCAACTTGCGCATTTCGTTGGAGCGGGTGCCAAGCATCAACACGTTCTTGAGTGCGATCTTCGGATCGTGTGTGCGAAACAGCAGGCCATCGCGGTGGATGGTCTTGTCGATCTGCACGGTTTTGTCACCGTTCATATCCATCGCGACCGCGAAATACATGCGGGAATGGCGCGGGTCGATATTTTCGAAGAACTGTTCGTCGCCGCACAATTCCGAAAAGAAGTTGGCGAAATAAAACGACCACATGACCTGCTTTCGCAAGTCGAAACTGGTGCGTGATGCCGTGACGTGGCAATAGCCCAAATGCGGGCTTGCTTCGATTGTGCGATGAAACACCATCTGTGGAAAGTAAATGGAACGGTGAAAGGAGTTGAGCCGTGAATGGGTCATCTCACCGGCGGTCTGGAGCTTGCGGCCGGTCATTTCGGCGACTTGGTCATGTGTGAGATAGCGCGGTTCGCGCGGAACCCACTTCTCCTCATAACGGGCGATTTTACCGGTGCGCAGAAAATCCGAATGGGCCGTTTTCGAGCGTGGGGGTGCCGCCATACGTGCATTCGCATCGAAGTAGCGGATTGGCGTTCCCTTCTGCATCGGGTGAGCTCCTGTTGCCGATCCACAGATTTTTACCGGAAGGGGGTTAAGATTCCCTTGTCGTGCAGTGGCGGATGTTAAGGATTGGCTGCACTGGCGTTTGTGTCATATTGCGACTGCTTCTCCCGGAAAGAGAAGAATAAGCCGCTGTTTTCGAAACAAAATTAGAAACTATTGCTTTTATGCGGCATGTCGCAAATTGTCGCCAATGCGGAAGCCGATGTCGCTGTATGTGGTGCTGAAGATCGGCGTGAATGGTTAGATAATTCCAGCTAAACGCGGGGAGACGCCTTCAAAGGCGCACCGCGACTTTTCGAGGACATGGCCATGGATTTGCGTGAAACCGTATTGCGCCAACTGAAAAACCGTCGTGAAGGCTTCACGCTGGACCAGCCTTTCTACGTGGATCAGGACTATTTCCAGCTGGATATGGAAAACATCTGGTATCGCGATTGGTTGTTCGTGGCGCATGATTGCGAAGTGCCAAAGACCGGCACCTATCTCACGGTCCAGATTGGCGATTACTCGGTTGTCATCGTGCGCGGCAAGGATGGCACCATTCGCGCCTTCCACAATTCCTGTCGCCACCGTGGATCACGCGTCTGCACCAGCCAGAAGGGTCAATCCGCTCGCCTCGTCTGTCCATACCACCAGTGGACCTATGATCTGGATGGCAAGCTTTTGTTTGCGCGCCATATGGGGGATGATTTTAACAAGGAAAACTTCGGTCTGAAGCCGATCGCCTGCGAGACCGTCGCCGGTTACGTCTTCATCTGTCTGGCAGAACAGCCGCTGGATTTTGCGCCGGTGCGCGCGGAAATCGAAGCCTACATGGCACCGCACCGCATCTGGGAGGCCAAGGTCGCCCATGAAAGCACCATCATCGAAAAAGGCAACTGGAAGCTGGTGTGGGAAAACAACCGCGAGTGCTACCATTGCGCCGCCAACCACCCGGAACTCTGCCGCACCTATCCGGAAAATCCGAGTGTGACGGGCACCGATGGCGGCGCGAGCGACCCGGAGATCGGCGGCCACTGGGCGCGCTGCGAAGCCGCCGGGCTGCCCAGCCGCTTCAAGATCGATCCCCAAGGCCAGTTCCGTGTGGCGCGCATGCCGCTGATCGGCGAGGCCGAAAGCTACACCATGTCCGGCAAGCGCGCGGTTCGCCGCCCGCTGTCTGACGATGTGACCATCGATCATATCGGTGCACTGCTTCTGTTCCATTACCCCACGACCTGGAACCACTTCCTTGGCGACCACCTGATTTCCTTCCGCGTGCTGCCGCTGGGGCCACAGGAAACGCAGGTCACGACCAAGTGGCTGGTGCATAAGGATGCCGTGGAAGGCGTGGATTACGATCTTGAAGACCTGACGCATGTCTGGAACGAGACCAACGATCAGGACCGCCGCATCGTCGAGGAAAACGCCTTCGGCATTCGCTCGCCTGCTTATGAGCCCGGCCCCTATTCGATGGAAGATGAGGGCGGCGTCATGCAGTTCGTAAACTGGTATGCCGATTTCATGATCGACCGTCTTTCGGGCGACAAGCAAAAACTTTCGGCTGTCGCATGACCGCGATGAACATGAAGACGACATACAAGCATATCGATGAGATGAAGCCGTGGAGCGACAAGCTTCACATGCTGGAATGCATTTCGGTGACGCCCGAAACGCCTGACGTGATGACATTCCTGTTTCGCTCCGAAGGCCCGAACTGGTTCCGTTATCTGCCCGGCCAATTCGTGACGCTGGAACTGCCGGTGGGGCCGGAGCCGCTGTTTCGCACCTATACGCTGTCATCCAGCCCATCGCGCCCCTATGCGCTCGCCGTCACTGTCAAGGCTCAGGCTACCAGTGTGGGCACGCGCTGGATGTTCAACAACCTCAAGCCGGGCATGCGCATCCGTGCTCTCGGGCCGCTGGGCGACTTCTCCTATGTACGCCATCCGGGCGAGAAATATCTGTTCATCTCGGCAGGCTCTGGCGTTACGCCGATGATGTCGATGGTGCGCGATATGAGCGACCGCGCGCCGCAAAGCGATATTTCCTTCATCAACTGCTCGCGCTCTCCATCAGACATCGTGTTCCGGCACGAGCTGGAATATCTCGCACGCTTCATGCCCAACCTGTCACTCGGTTTCATCGTTGAGAGCTGCGGGCGCACCGATCTCTGGTCGGGACTGAAGGGCATGGTGGACAAGGCCAAGATCGCGCTGCTGTCACATGATTTCATGGATCGCACTGTGTTCTGCTGCGGGCCGGAGCCGTTCATGGCGGCGATCCGCTCCATGCTGGATGCCTCGGACTTCGACATGGCGCGTTACCATCAGGAAAGCTTCTCCCCGGCCATGCCTGTTGCCGTCGGCGAAAGCGATTTGCCCGATGAAGGCGAAGTGCTGGCGAAGATCGGCTTTACCTTGTCCGGCAAAGATGTGCCATGTCAGCCCGGCCAGACTATTCTGATGACGGCGCGTGCCGCTGGCGTTCGCATCGGGGCTGCCTGCGAATCCGGCATATGCGGAACCTGCCGAGTTCTGAAATTGTCCGGTGAAGTCGAGATGAACCACAATGGCGGTATTCTCGATGAAGATATCGAGGAAGGCTATATCCTCGCCTGCTGCTCACGTCCTTTGACGGATGTACAAGTAGAGGCCTGATTATACTTGGTTTCATTTTGCACAATGGAACCAAAATCGAATTTTCCCGTTAGTTGGTCATCGATGCGCGGTCTCAACGCGTAATGTCATAAAACGGAGGAAACTCATGCTGAATTTGCGCAAGACCAGTGTTGCGACAGCTTTTATCATGCTTCTGACGAGCTTTACGCCGTCTCAGGCATTCCAGGTCCCACTTCCAATGCCAAAGCCCGTCCAGTCGACCACCACAACGACAGACAATGTCGTGCAGGTGCAGTATGACGGACGTCGCATCTACCGCGACCGCAATTTCCGCAATCGGGATTTCCGTAACCGCGACCGCGATTACCGCCGCCCATCTTACCGCCAGGGCTATTACAATGGCCACCGCGGCTATCGTGACCGTCGCCCCGGCTATCGCCAGCACAATGGCATGTGGTTCCCGCTCGCAGCTTTCGCAACCGGTGCCATCATCGGCGGTGCCATGTCGCAGGGTCGTCCAGCCTACGGCAACAGCCATCAGCAGGCCTGTGCAAGCCGTTACCGTTCGTACCGCGCTTCTGACAACACATATCAGCCAAACAATGGTCCACGCAGACAGTGCGTTACCAACTAATCAATGATTTTAGAAGAGCCCGGCGGACGTCGGGCTTTTCCTATTGTATTTATTAAGAAGCCATCAAGTGACTGTGAACACACTGTTAATGCTGGGTTCAGCTAGCCATTTATAATCTGAGTTACATATAAATGAGCCCGCATCTTGTGGGCTGGAATGCCAAGACAAGAACAATCGTTATTCACAATGCGCCGGTAGAGTACCCGGTCGTGGATGGAGGAAATCAGATGCAAAATTATGTGAAAACCCTTTGGGCTG
Source organism: Agrobacterium rosae (assembly GCF_002915175.1). Taxonomy (GTDB): domain Bacteria; phylum Pseudomonadota; class Alphaproteobacteria; order Rhizobiales; family Rhizobiaceae; genus Agrobacterium; species Agrobacterium rosae. The sequence goes on from NZ_NXEJ01000006.1 coordinate 184,961, forward strand.
CCGGGTTCTCGGCGTTGATTGCCGCAGGATCTGTCGTACCAACACAGGCAATGCCGATCTCCGTTGCGCCGCCAGCAATCGAGAAGGCCGATAACGGCGTCGTGAACGTTCAGTACTGGCGCGACCGCGGTTACAGACGCGACTACGGCGGCGGCTATTATCGCGGCCATCGTGGCTACCGCGACTACCGTCCCGGTTATCGCCATCACAATGGTTACTGGTTCCCGCTGGCCGCTTTCGGTGCCGGTGCCATCATCGGGGGTGCCCTATCGCAGCCACGTGAAGTCTATCGCCCTGTGCCTGAATACCGTCCGCGTCCTGTCTACCGAGCCGCACCGCGTGCTGGCTTGAGCCAGAGCCACGTCAACTGGTGCTTCGGTCGTTATCGCTCTTACGATGCCTATAGCAACACGTTCCAGCCTTATAACGGCCCACGCCAGACCTGCTATTCGCCTTACGGCTGATCGATTGACACGTTGAAGTAAAAAACGCCGTCCGGCTCCATCCGGGCGGCGTTTTTGCGTCTAGAGAATACCGGCGCGGCGCAACACGACCCAGGCAAAAAGGATCGATGCGACGATGAAGCTGGCAGCGTAGATTGTACCGCTCGTGCCTTCGGTAAAAGGAAGGGCTCCGGTATTCATCCCGAAAAAGCCCGTGACCAGCGTTGGCGGCAACAGAAAAGCCGTCATCAGCGACAATATGTAGAGGTGGCGGTTCGTCTCCGATGAGAGTTTAGAGTCCACTTCCTCATGTAGCAGCCTTGCACGGTCCTGTAGCGCATAGACGTCGTGATCGACCGCCTCGAGTCTGCCTGTCAGTCGTGCAGCGACATCTTCGAAGCCTGCGGGCATATCCTCCTCGTCGGCAGCCGATGCCCTGCGCATGAGTGTCAAAACCGTGCGCAAATGCCGGTGCAAACGCACCACTGTGCGCCGGACCGGGGCCAGCCGGCGACGCTCATCACGCGGCGTGCTGTCATAGACGATATCTTCGATGGCGTTCAGCTCTTCGGTCGTTTCCATGACCAGCGTGATCAGAGTGCGCTGAAACTCTGCGACCAGTCCTTCAAACACGTGGGAGGGCGTTGAATAGCGCTTCGGGTTCTTGTCGATGTTGGCACGAAGACGGTCGATGGAGCGCAAGGGTTGCAGGCGCGTGGTGATTATGTAGCGCTCACTGAGCGCGAAATGCAGCCAGCCGATATCGCGGGTTTCCTGGTCGAATTCCCGCTGGAAATCCACCAGCGTCCCGTAAATCGCACCTTCATCGACAACGATGGATGGGTGCGTTTCGTGGGTCGTCAAACTTGCCTTCACGCTCTCGTCAAGGCCTGGCATCGTCTCCAAGAATCCGACAACACGGGTATCGGCAATATTGAGATGCAGCCAGAAAAACCCGTCGTCTGCCTGTAATTCAGTCAGCTCGACATCCGGCGGTAGCCGGGTGCAGTTTCCATTGCCCGACTGGAAGCGGTAAGCCCAGACGAGACCGGGAATGGCAGGGTGAGGGATGTCCATGGCGTGTTCCTGAGCGGCATTCGCGGCGGGCAGCGGTGCTACGTCCCGCTTTTGCGACGACGTCATGCTGATCAGAGTTTTGTGACAGTTTGATTACAATCAACTGATCCGCCAACCGGATTTTTCAAATTGACGTTTACGTAAAAATCAATTAGCCCCGAAGGCTATCGCATTGCAAGCTGACGCTTCGGGAGGAGGCAGGATGTATATCGCACCGGTAGACGATATCGCTTTTACGCTGAAACATGTGGCAGGTCTGAAGGCCGCGCTCGATCAAGGCGCGTTCGGCGATCTCGATGAAGACACTGTCGATGCCATTCTGCATGAAGCCGGTCGTTTCGCCACGGATGAGGTCGCGCCGCTCGCCGAGATTGGCGACAAGCAAGGTTCCAAGCTGGTGGATGGTGCCGTGCGCACCCCGGATGGCTGGGCAGATCTTTATCACCGTTGGGCGGAAGGCGGCTGGAACGGCCTGACTGCGCCGGAAGAATTCGGCGGGCAGGCGCTGCCGCATCTGCTGAACGTGGCAGCACTAGAGATGTGGAACTCCGGCTCCATGGCCTTTGCGCTTTGCCCCACCCTCACCATGGGCGCGGTGGAAGCCGTTGCCAAACACGGCAGCGACGACCTCAAGGCAACCTACCTAGAAAAGTTGGTATCCGGCGTCTGGACCGGCACGATGAACCTGACCGAACCGCAGGCTGGTTCGGATTTGGCAGCTCTGAAGAGCCGGGCGGAACGCGCCGGTGATGGGAGCTACCGGATTTTCGGCCAGAAGATTTACATCACCTGGGGCGAACACGACGCAGCTGACAATATCATCCACTTAGTGCTGGCCCGCCTGCCGGATGCACCGGCTGGAACACGCGGCATCTCGCTGTTTCTGGTGCCGAAATTCCTGCCGGATGAAGCGGGTAGTCCGGGCGAACGCAACGATCTCTTCTGCCACTCGCTGGAGCATAAGCTCGGCATTCACGGCTCTCCCACCTGCACCATGATCTTCGGCGATGGCCGCTACGGCTCCGAAAAAGGTGCGATCGGCTGGATCGTCGGTGAGGAAAACAAGGGCTTGGCCTGCATGTTCACCATGATGAACAATGCGCGTCTGGCCGTTGGCATGCAGGGTGTTGCGATCTGTGAAGCGGCGACGCAAAAGGCCATCGTCTATGCCAAGGAACGCACCCAGGGCAAGGCACCCGGCACCAAAGCCACGGGCATGAGCCCGATTATCGAACACCCCGATATCGCCAGAACACTGTTGACAATGAAGGCGCTGACGCAAGGCTCGCGCGCCATCTCGTTCTCCTGCGCTCACGCCATCGATATGAGCCACGCCAAGACGGATGCGACGGAGCGGAAATTCTGGCAGGAGCGCGCGGCCCTTTTGACGCCGATTGCGAAGTCCTTCTCCACGGATGCCGGTGTGGATGTGGCCTCGCTCGGCATTCAGGTGCATGGCGGCATGGGCTTCATCGAGGAAACCGGAGCGGCCCGCTACCTGCGTGATGCCCGCATTGCGCCGATCTACGAAGGCACCAACGGCATTCAGGCCATCGATCTCGTCACCCGCAAGCTGCCGCTCTCCGAGGGCACCCAGGTGCGCGGCTTCATTGCCGAGCTAAAAGAGCAGGCCGAGGCAGTGAGAGCGTCGAACACACCGGAGCTTGGCGAAACCGCGCGTTATCTAGACCAGAGCATCACCGATCTCGAAGAGGCAACCGAATGGCTGCTGGATGCCCTGGCAAAGGGCGAGACATCAGCAGCGCTCGCCGGTGCCACGCCGTACCAGCGGTTGTTCGGACTGGCGCTAACAGGTGCCTATCTCGCCAAGGGTGCGCTGGCATCGGTTGACGACGGGCAGGGGGCAAACCGAATTGCGCTCTGCCGTTTCACCGCCGAAAACCTTCTTGCGGAAACATCCGCCCTGAAGGATCGTGTGATTGCTGGTGCCGCGAGCCTTGAAGCGGCCCGTGCCGTGCTGGGTTAAGGAGTTCCCATGTCTGCCGATCATATTCTCTTGGAACGTCCGCAAGCCGCACCCGGTGTGCAGGTCATTCGCTTCAACCGCCCGGATAAGAAGAACGCCATCACGGATGCGATGTATCGTAGCATGATCGACGCCTTGCAGGCGGCAGATGCGGATGATGATATCCGCGCCATCGCTTTCCTCGGTTCCAACGGCTGCTTTTCGGCTGGCAACGACATGGCCGATTTCATGGCCTTTGCCATGTCCGGCGGCAAGGGACGACTGGCAGCGGGAGATTTTCTGCACGCGCTGGTCGGCGTCGGCAAACCGATCGTTTCCGGCGTCGATGGTTTGGCCATCGGCATCGGCACGACGCTGAACCTACATTGCGATCTGACGGTCGCCTCCAGCCGCAGCCTGTTCAAGACACCCTTCGTGGATCTGGCATTGGTACCGGAAGCGGCGTCCAGCCTGCTCGTGCCGCGCATCATGGGTCATCAGCGGGCCTTTGCGCTGCTGGCGGCGGGAGAGGGGTTTTCGGCAGAACAGGCGCTTCAGGCCGGTTTGATCTGGAAGGTCGTTTCCGAGGCTGATGTCGAAACGGAAACCTTGAAGATCGCTGCATCCCTGGCATCGAAACCACCACAGGCACTGAAGATCGCCCGTGATCTCTTGCGCGGTGACGGCGCGGAAGTGCGCGAGCGTATCGACGCTGAAATCGTTCATTTTGCCGCTCAATTGCAAAGTGCGGAGGCCAGAGCAGCCTTCGAGGCGTTCATGCGTCGTTAAGCGTGGCTGGTGAAAACTGGCAACCTTTACGGAACCGGAACAGATGGCGGATATTCCTTGTCGAATATCGTTCATCTCGTGAGAAAGCCGCCACCATGCGCAATATCGTCTTCGCAATGCTCGCCTTCATGCCCATCTCCAGCGTGGCGGAGGCGGCAAGTTTCCAGCCGCCGCTGATGTCGCAGCCAGCGCAGAGCGACGTTATCCAAGTTCAGAATTACAACAGTCAGGCCGGTCAATCCAATCGAAACAACAACTCCGACCGCCGTCGTCCGCGCTTCGTCTGCGTGGTAACGCCACCCGATAGCGCCAATCGCTCACGCCCCTACGTCTGCCCGGTGCAGCAGGGCCGCGTTGGCGGTCGCTGCCGTTGTGATGGCGTGACTGGTAATGGTAATATCGATACGGCCTGGTGAGGATAGCGAGTTCCCTCATTCCTGTCCTTGTGACAGGAATCCAGTCGCCGCGCGTCTGCGCGGCGGGAAGAGTCTTTTCAGCCCAACGACTTGGGTTGGCTGGATTCCTGTGACAATCACAGGAATGAGGGAGAAATAGCTTACTTCTCCAGCGTCGCAACCGCTTCCACATGTGGCGACCATAAAAACTGGTCGATCGGCGTAACCTTGGTGATGCGATAGCCGCCCTCGACCAGAATGGCGAGGTCACGCGCCAGAGACAACGGGTTGCAGCTGACGGCAACGATCTTCTTGACGCTGCTTTTCGCCAGTTCCTTGCACTGAGCTTCGGCACCCGCACGCGGCGGATCGAAGACGACGGCGTCGTAGTTCTTCAGTTCTTTGGCGGTCAGCGCATGGCGGAAGAGGTCGCGTTTTTCAATGGTGACCGGCTTCAAACCTTGCGTGTTGCGGGCCGCAAGATCGAGCGCTTTGAGCGCCTTGTCTTCGGCTTCCACCGCATGCACCTTACCAAGACGTGCCAGCCGCAGGGCAAATGTGCCGGACCCGCAGAACAAGTCGGCAATGCGCTTGGATTTACCCACATGCGTCAGCACCAGTTCGGCCATGGCATCTTCCGCCGGTTTGGTGGCCTGCGCGAAACCGCCGGATGGTGGCGAAATCATCACGCCGTCGAAATCGATCAGCGGCTTTTGCGGCTCGATCAGAATTTCACCGGCAATCGAAACACGCGCAATGGCGCGCGTGGCCAGCGTGATTTCCGTCGCCGTTCTACGCTGCTTGTCGGTTGGCGCTTTGATGCCTTCGAAGGAAATATCGAGCCCGGTCCGCGTTTCCATGACGGTGATACGGAACGGCTCGGCATTCGATACGAGCGGCAGGCCGATGGCACGGATGGCGTCCAAACGCGAGACGATGCCGTCCGATGCGATGGGACATTCCTCGATGGCGACGATGTGATGGCTGCCTGCCTGGCTGAAACCCAAAAGCAGGCCTTTTTCTGTTTTGCGCGCAGAAAAGACAACGCGGCGTCTGTCTCCGGGGCGACAGTGCACCAACCCGTCAACCTCGGCATCCAGCCCCTTGGATTTCAAGGCTGCAACGACAAGACTACGCTTGAAGACATGATAGGGTTCATCGGCCATATGCTGCAACGAGCAGCCGCCGCAGGTCCCGTTCTTGCCATCAGGGCCGAAGTGGCGGCACGCAGGCTCTTGCCGTTCCGGAGCCGCCTCGGTAATCGACATGATCGTGCCCACGTCCTTGACGCGTGCGATGGTCACGGTCTCTCCGGGCAGTGCGAAGGGCACATAGACAGTGCCGTCGGGACAGTGGGCGATGCCGTCTCCCTGGGCACCAAGGCTTTGTATCTTCACGGTCTGGGCTGTCATGGCTTTTTGCCTCCGAGAAGGAATTCCTCGTTGCCGTCACCACCCGCAATCGGCGAGGGAATGAGGCCGAGGCTGACCCAGCCCATGTCTTCCACCAGCCAGCGTTCAAGTTCTGCGGCAACGGCCGGTGCGGTCTCTGGCTCTTTTAGAAGCCCGGCTTTGCTGATCGCGTCGCGCCCGGCTTCGAATTGCGGCTTCACCAGCAAGACGGCGAACGCTCCAGCCTCGGCCAGTTCCAGCGCAGGTGCCAGTGCCAGCTTGAGCGAGATAAACGACACATCCGATACGATAAAGCTGATCTGCCTGTTGTCGATATCGTCGCTGGTCAGGAAGCGGGCGTTGAAACCCTCGATGCTGGTGACGCGCCTGTCGTTTTCTATGCGTGGGTGGATCTGGCCGTGACCGACATCGATCGAGGTGACGTGAGACGCGCCGCGCTTGAGCAACACTTCGGTAAAGCCGCCCGTGGACGCGCCGACATCAAGACATTCGCGATTGCGCGGGTCCAGCTGGAAATGGTCGAGTGCGGCGACCAGTTTCAAGGCCGCGCGCGATACGTAATCCTGCGCGGGATCGCTGATCTCGAAGACGACATTTCCGGGAAATGTCAGGCTGGGCTTGGTGACGACCTTGCCGTTGACGCGTACGGTGCCGCGCGCGACGGCATCACGTGCACGAGAGCGGCTGGCGAACAGGCCGCGCGATACCAGAAGCTGGTCCAGCCGGTGATTTTCAGATGAATTAGACATGGCCGTTTCAATGACTGCCAAACGCCCTTAGCGCAAGCATTTTATGCGTTTGAGCCGACAGCATAAGGCGCTCGCGCCAAATGAATATGCAGCATACATAATAGGTGTTGGGAAACTTAAGCGAAAATAAACGGCTTTATTGCATTCTGCGGCACAGTTGAGTTGATCTCACCCCTTCTGCCATGATGGCGGCCCCCGGATCATAATGTGTGATGTCGCAGACTGCTTTCCTATGCAGTCGCACCTGAAGCGTGTCGAAAGAGCCCTCGATGTCTTTGAAGAATCTCCCTATTAACCTCAAGCTGGTTGCCACTTTCGTAGCATTGATGGCTGTCTGCCTCGTGGCATCGGCGGTCGTCTTTCTGCAAACGATTGAAGCCAAGGGCTTGTCGGAACAGCAGACAAACACCGCCAGGATCATGTCGGCAGTTGATGATGCGAAGGCTGCGATGCTGGAGCAGGCGGTCAATCAACGCGGCTTCCTGCTGTTTCGCAGCGACAGCACATATAATGATGTGTTTACCCAGCGCGATCTGATGTTGAAAAAACTCGATGAGGCTCGCGGCCTGGCCGTCGGTCAGTCGGAAATCCTGAAGTCCATCGACGACATGCAGGCAACCGCGACGGTGTTCTACACGCAGTTGGCGCAGCCACAGATGGCAGCTCGCAAGAACACCGAGGCACCGATTTCAGAGGTCATCGAGATTGGACGCAATCAGGCCAAGGGTCAGTTGGATGGCTTCCGCGCTGCTGCTGCCAAAATCAAGGAACAGCTGTCGACCGCTTCTGCAAACCAGGTTGCTGCGCAGTCCGCCGCTCATAGCAATCTTGAACTCGCCCTCTTGGTTGGCGGTGCCGCCGCTGGCGTTGTTGCCGTGCTGCTGATCTGGGCGCTGTCTCGCGCCATCGTTTCTCCGATTGTCGGCATGACGGATGCGATGAGCCGCCTTGCTGGTGGTGATACGACCGTCGAGGTTCCCGCACTCGACCGCGGCGATGAAGTCGGCAAGATGGCAAAGGCCGTTCTGGTCTTCAAGGAAGCCGGTATCGAAAAGTCCCGCCTGGCAGACGAAAGCGACCGTTTGCGTTCATCGACAGAGGCAGACCGCCGCCGCAATGAAACGGAGAAGGCACGCGCCGACGCGGAACAGACTTTTGCCAGCGAAGAACTGGCGAAAGGTTTGCAGTCTCTCGCCGATGGCAATCTGGTCTACCGCATCGAAACCCCATTTGCAGAATCCATGGAGCCGCTGCGCATCAACTTCAACAACTCGCTGGACAAGCTTCAGGAAGCGCTTCGCAACGTTGGCGAAAATGCTTCTGCCATCAACGCCGGCGCGTCTGAAATGCTGTCTTCCGCAGACGACCTTTCCCGCCGCACCGAACAGCAGGCAGCGTCCATCGAAGAGACGGCTGCTGCCCTGGAGCAAGTCACGACGACTGTTCGTGACAGTGCAAAGGGCGCAGAAGAGGCAAGCGCTCTGGTTCAGCGTGCTCGCACCGGTGCAGAAAACTCCGGCGTCGTCGTTCGCAAGGCTGTTGCGGCCATGCAGGAAATCGAAAAGTCTTCCGGTGAGATTACCAATATCATCGGCGTTATCGATGACATCGCGTTCCAGACCAACCTTCTGGCGCTCAATGCCGGCGTTGAAGCGGCACGTGCCGGTGAAGCGGGCAAGGGCTTTGCGGTTGTCGCACAGGAAGTGCGTGAACTCGCACAGCGGTCTGCCAATGCCGCCAAGGAAATCAAGGCTCTAATCGGCGCATCCAGCGCGCAGGTCGAAAACGGCGTGAACCTGGTGGGCGAAACCGGCAAGGCTTTGCAGGCAATCATTGCCGAAGTCGAGGAAATCAACTCGCACGTCGCGACGATCGTTACCGCCGCCCGCGAACAGGCAACCGGCTTGCAAGAGATCAACACGGCCGTCAACACGATGGACCAGGGCACGCAGCAGAACGCTGCCATGGTGGAAGAACAGACCGCCGCCAGCCACGCTTTGGCACGGGAAGCAGAAAGCCTGAACGAACTGATCGGTCAGTTCAATCTTGGTGGCGGTGCACGCTCTTCGACGGCGTTCAAGCCGGCACAGCACAGCGTACCACGGTCGGCCTCCGTACCAGCACCAAAGCCGAACTATTCTGCGCCCGCTCGTCCAGCGGCAAAGATCGCGCAGCCTACCGCGCGTCCAGTCTCGTCGCCAGCGCGTGCGCTTGGCCAGAGCCTGGCGAAAGCCTTCTCACCGAGGACCGAGGCTGTCGCCGCGAAGCCGGTGGCTCAGGATTGGGAAGAGTTCTGAGATCGGCCACAGTCTGACATTCACAACCCGCCGGAGCGATCCGGCGGGTTTTCTTTTGTAGCTTAAGATGAAAGCCCGATTGTGATCGTCGCGGACAGGACGCCGCTTTCGAGTTTCTCGAAATCGAAAATATGGTCCGTCGCATCGGCTGGGATGATGTTATCGTCACCATTGGCGGTGTCGCGCCGTGGTCTGCCGATATAATCCGGATGCTGGCCATAGACGATATCGCTCAGCGTATCGTCAAAATAAAGCTGGCTGACGAGCAGTTCCTTACCATCGACCAAGATGCGGCAATGAATGTGAGGTGCGCGACCGCGATACCAGCCTGGATAAGCGGTGAGAAACGTTGCCTGACCATCCGCCTTGGTCAGTTGCCGCCCGCGAAAGGCAAGGCCGCTGAGGGCTTCGGCGTCGTTCGCGGTGCACATGTCGGCCGCCTCACGACCGGAATAGATTCCGCGGTGATCGGTATGCCAGATTTCCACGTCTGCATTCTCTATTGGCCGACAATCGGCGCTATGGACAATTCTGACCGCCATGCGCATGGGAAGACCAGACTTGCCTTCGGAAACATCTTCCCGCAGCGGCACGTTATTGACGTGGCAAGGGCCAACTGTCTGGGCTGCGGTGACGATGCAATTCGGACTGCTTCGAAACACCGGCGACGGTAGTTTCGCGATGTCGACCGCCTTGGTTCCACCGTGGAGAAAATCGGTTCCCTTCCAGTCGAACTGACGGGCGGCAATGGCTTTATGCTGGCGAGGCCACAGCGATATGCCCGCTGCGGATGCGGCGATAATAACGCCTCCTCCAAGAATAACAGTTCTTCTTTTCATCAATTTTTCCACTCTACAAAACGCTTGTTTGTAGAGGGCGGAAAAGGAAATCCAAGTTAAATCTTGTCCATGCGCGCAGGCAGAACGGCTAAACGGCGTAACCGACGCCCGCCTGTTTCTGGCCCAGTGCGTTGAATACGGTGGATACGATGCCCGCCCGGTCAAGGCCTGCATTGGCATACATGATTTCCGGCTTGGCCTGCTCGACCCACTGGTCGGGAAGCGTCAAGGTGCGGACTTTCAGGCCCGTGTCGAGCAGACCGGCACTGGCCATAAAATGCAGCACATGCGCACCGAAGCCACCTGCCGAGCCTTCTTCGATGGTGATAAGCACTTCGTGATGGCTGGCCAGTTGGCGAATAAGATCAAGGTCGAGCGGCTTGGCAAAGCGTGCGTCTGCAACCGTGGTGGAAAGGCCCGCCGCATCCAGATCTTCGGCCGCAGCCAAGCATTCCGCAAGGCGCGTACCGAAGGAAAGCAGCGCGATTTTTGTGCCTTCCTTGACGATTCGGCCCTTGCCGATCTCCAGAATTTCGCCGCGCACCGGCATCTCGATGCCGACCCCTTCGCCGCGTGGATAGCGGAAGGAAATCGGACCTTCATCATAGGCAGCCGCCGTGCGCACCATATGTTTCAGTTCCGCCTCGTCCGAAGCGGCCATCACTACCATGCCGGGCAGGGTGGCGAGGAACGTCGTGTCGAAAGAGCCGGAGTGAGTAGGGCCATCAGCGCCGACGAAACCGGCGCGGTCTATCGGAAAGCGCACCGGCAGGCTCTGAATGGCCACATCATGCACCAGCTGGTCATAGCCGCGTTGCAGGAAAGTGGAATAGAGCGCACAGAACGGCTTGTAGCCATCCGCAGCAAGGCCAGCGGCAAAGGTCACCGCATGCTGTTCGGCAATGCCGACATCGAAGCTGCGTGTGGGGAACAATTCGGCGAGCTTATCCAGACCCGTGCCGTTCGGCATGGCTGCGCTGACGCCAACGATCTTGTCGTCAAGCGTGGCTTCCTGGATCAGCGCTTCCGCAAAGACGCTCGTGTAGCTCGGTGCATTGGGCTTGGCTTTCGCCTGCGCGCCGGTGATGACATCGAATTTGTTGACGCCGTGATACTTGTCAGCAGCGGCTTCGGCGGGCGCGTAGCCCTTGCCCTTCTGCGTCACGACATGGATCAGCACTGGGCCCTTCTGGTTGTCGCGCACATTGCGCAGCACCGGCAACAGATGCTCGAAGGAGTGACCGTCGATAGGGCCGATGTGGTAGAAGCCCAGCTCTTCGAACAACGTGCCACCGGTGACATAGCCACGCGCATGGGTCACGGCACGGGTGATGGCGCGGTCGATGGTCTTGCCCAGATAGGCCGTCAACTTCTTGCCGAAATCACGGAAGCCCATATAGGTGCGGCCAGACGCCAGACGCGCCAGATAAGCGCTCATGGCACCGGTTGGCGGCGCAATCGACATGTCGTTATCATTGAGAATGACGATGAGCCGGGCATCCAGCGCACCGGCATTGTTCAGCGCCTCGAACGCCATGCCAGCGGACATCGAGCCATCACCAATGACGGAAATAACCTTGCGGTTGCTGCCGTCAAGCTCGGCCGCCACGGCCATGCCGAGACCGGCGGAAATGGAGGTGGAGGAGTGGCCAGCGCCGAAATCGTCATATTCGCTTTCCGCGCGACGGGTGAAGCCGGAAAGGCCGCCTTCCTGCCGCAGCGTACGGATACGATCACGACGACCCGTCAGAATCTTGTGCGGATAGCACTGATGGCCGACATCGAAAATCAACCGGTCTTCCGGCGTGTTGAACACCTTATGGATAGCAATGGTCAGTTCCACCACACCAAGGCCCGCACCCAGATGCCCACCGGTCGTGGACACGGCGTCGATCATCTCATCGCGCAGTTCCCTGGCCAGTTGTGGCAGGTCGCGATCCTCGATGGACTTGAGATCGGATGGGAATTTCACCCGGTCAAGCAATGGTGTCTCTGGCATTCCGGTCAATCGTTCGGCCTTCGTATTTTGGTGTTCGATCTGCCGCTTCCAGATGGTGTGCACTCTGGCCTTCGACAAGACTAAAATCGTTTTAACGAATTTCAACCCTGCGGCAAAGGGACAAACTCCTCTTCATCCCCCGGTACAATGTCGAAGCGTCCAGTTCTCCACTCTTCCTTGGCTTTTTCTATACGTTCTTTTGATGACGACACGAAATTCCACCAGATATAACGCTTGGAATTCAGCGCCGCGCCGCCAAAAATCATGATGTGGCAACCGGCGATGCCGCCCTTCAGCGTAATATCGTCCCCAGCGCGAAACACGATCAGTTGATCGGCGGCAAAAACATCTCCCGCCACTTCCAGGCACCCAGAGAGAATATAGATCGCCCGTTCCTCATGATCTGCCGCAAAGGGGAATTTGACGCCCGCGCCCAGCGTCAGGTCGACATAAAGCGTATCCGTGAACGTCTTGACCGGCGAAGATAACCCCGCAAACGAGCCAATGACGACACGGCCCGATGCACCTTTCACATCGTTGACAGGCATGGCGTCCCGCCCGGTGTGTGAAAAATCCGGCGCGATTTCTTCCTTGTTGTCGGGCAGGGCAAGCCATGTTTGCAGCCCGGACATGGACAGCGGATGACCCCGCAGGTTTTCCGGCGTCCGTTCCGAATGAACAATGCCGCGCCCCGCCGTCATCAGGTTTATGTCGCCCGGGCGGATGGTGAGTTCGGTGCCGAGACTGTCACGATGCTTGATTTCACCATCGAAAAGATAAGTCACAGTGGAGAGTCCGATATGCGGATGCGGCTTCACATCCAGCGCTTCCCCGGCTTTGAGAATGGCAGGGCCCATGCGGTCGAAAAAAATGAACGGCCCGACCAGTCGCCTGTCGCGCGTCGGCAATGCTCGTCTGACCGCAAACCCACCAATATCGCTGGAGCGCGGAATGATCAGGTTCTCGATGGCATCGCAGGCAAAGGCATCGCCTGCGGCGGGGTCATTTCCGGGAAAAAACGACATGGCAAATCTCCTGCGTGACTGGCAGGTAGATTAGCACGATTTGGGAGGCTGGTGAGGGTTCTCTTGTAAACGCTGTGTTCTCTGTTGCCCAAGGAGAGATGGGTGGATTCTGTATTAGATTTTCCGTCACCCTCGGGCTTGTCCCGAGGGTCTAACGAACCCCAACGTCAAACGTGATTAGATCCTCGGGACAAGCCCGAGGATGACGACGGTAAAGGGTGAGACCGGCGATCGTTCAAAGGGAGTTACACCTATTCTCCGTCCAACGGCTCCACGCCAACCGGCTTGCCCGCGCGATCCAGACGAATTTTCTCGATGCGCTTTTCAGCGGCCGTCAGCAGGGTTTCACAATGTTTCTTCAGGGCTTCGCCGCGCTCGTAAATGGCGATGGATTCGTCCAGCGCCACATCGCCGCGTTCCAGACGGGCGACAATGCTTTCCAGCTCGGCGACAGCCTTTTCGAAAGAATAACCGCTGACATCGGCTGTGTTGGCATTTTCCGTCATGTTCAACCCTTCATCATTCTCAAAATATGCATAGCTGCCGATTCCGCCAGCCCTTCCAGATCATAACCACCTTCAAGCAGGCTGACGACCCGGTTGGCGGCAAATTTGTCGGCCATCTCAAGAATTCGCCCCGTTGCCCAATCGAAATCATCGCCCACCAGATTGATCTGCGCCAAGGGGTCGCGGTGATGCGCATCGAAACCCGCCGAGATGATAATGAGATCGGGCGAGAAATCGGCAAGTGCCGGCAGGACGCGGGATTTGAACGCCTCGCGAAAATGATCGCTGCCGGTGTTGGGCGAAAGCGGCGCGTTCACGACGTTATTCTTGATGCCGGTTTCTTTTTTATCGCCGCTCCACGGGTAAAGGGGCATCTGGTGTGTGGAGCAGAACAGGACCGAGGTATCGTTCCAGAAAATGTCCTGCGTGCCGTTGCCATGGTGGACGTCCCAATCAACGATCGCAACGCGTTCCGCCCCATGCACCTTCTGCGCATGGCGGGCCGCGATGGCGGCATTGTTGAACAGACAAAAGCCCATGGCCTTTTCTGTTTCCGCATGGTGGCCTGGCGGGCGGCTGGCTACGAAGACATTGTCGGCAGCACCGCTAAACACATCATCCACTGCCGCCATGGCAGCGCCGATACCGGTCAGCGTCGCCTGCAGACTTTTGGGCGAGGCATAGGTATCAGCCTCGATGCGGTTGATCTCGCCATCCTCTTCCGGGATCTGCCGCATGATCGAGATCAGATGGCTCTCCGGGTGCGCCAGCAACACGGCATCCTCGTTCGCCTGCGGCGCTTGCTTGCGCTCCAGCCGCTCGAAATTGGGATGCTCTAGTGCGATGTTTAGCGACCGCAGCCGGTCGGGCCGCTCCGGATGACCCGCAGGCGTTATGTGTTCCAGGAATATCGGGTGCTCGTAAAGCCGTGTGGCCATGGCGGTGACTCCTGAAAAGGGGCAGCGTTATGCGCGTTGCGGCAGCAGCGGATATCCGGCCATCACGGCGCGGCCGGCGAATGCTGAGAGAACCGCCTTGAGGATATCGCCCGGAATGAAGGCCATGGAGCCGACAAAGGCCTTCTGAAAACCGATGCCAGCTGCAAAGCCGAGATAGGTGATGCCGAAGGCATACAGCACGATTACCCCACCGGCAACGCTGGCCAGAAAGAAGCTGACACCCTGCACGAGGGCCGACTGATCCCGATTGACCAAACGTTCGGACAGATAGCCGGTGGTGAAGACTGCGGCGATCCAGCCTATCAGGAAGCCTGTGGTCGGCGTATAGAAGATCGAAAGCCCACCGCGGCCGCCTGATAGCACCGGCAGGCCGATGGCGGCGATGAGGATTGTGAGAAGAACCGCCAGCGTGCCACGCTTTGCCCCCAGCACCACACCGGCCAGCATGACGCCAAGCGACTGCGCGGTAATGGGCACGGGAATGAAGCCAAGCGGGATGGGCGGCAACAGGCCAAGCGCGATGATGATGGCTGAAAATAGTGAAATCAGAACGAGGTCACGGGTCTTCATTCTCAATAGGCTCCATCTATAAATCTGAGGACGAGGTTTGGCCTCTGAAACCGCGCGCGTCAATGGCGTCTGCAATGGCATCGGCATCCTTCAACGTCATAATGATCAGCGGCACGAGGATCGTATGCAGTCTGGTCTTCATTCCCCGGGCGCGGTGCGCATCGCGCAAAGTCTCGTAGCGGTTGATGACTTCAGGCACGAAACGCACGACAAGCCCAACCGCCAAGCCGACATCGGCGGCCTTGGCAAGCCCCAGTTTTTCCAGCGGACGCAGCGCAAAAGCGATTTCGTCCATGAACTGGGAAATGCTGACGCTGGCCGTGATCGCCGTCGCCAGAAGCGTTAGGGCCGTCAAACGCAAAAGAGCAATCGCCGCATCCACTGCCGAAATCAGCAAAAAACTGAAAGCTGCAATGATGGCAATGGTCAGCAGAACAGGCCGCAGCCGCGCAACGATTTCCCGAACACCCAGATGCGTCTGCCACAGCACCAACCCTGCCACCAAAACGGCTGCGAAGAGGATGAACGGATCGCGCGTAAGGAACAGGCCAATGCTGAACAGGGCGAGGCTCGCCAGTTTGATGCGCGGCGATAGCTGGTAAAGCCAACCACTTCCTTCGACGTGCAGGCTTTTCATGTCAGTGCCAGCTCTCGGTAAAGCCGGATGGCCTCGGCAGGGGATGCGTCGGCGTGAAGCCGGTTCTGATGGAACAGAAGCACGCGGTCGAAACTTTCCAGCAGCGGAAGATCGTGGGTGATGACGATCAAATCCTGCTCCAGCCCCGCCATGGTTCGCTCCACCAGCGCACGGTTTTTCAGGTCCAGCTGGTTCGTCGGCTCGTCCATGATGAGGATTTTCGGATTGGTTATGGTCAGCGCTGCCAAGGCCGATAGCTGCAATTCGCCGCCGGAAAGCTCATGCGCGCGGCGTTTTGCCAGATGCTGGATATCGAAGCGCTGCAAGGTGGCGTCCACCGCCGCTTCGATGTCGGCCTTGTTCAGCCCCTTGTTCTTCAGGCCAAAGGCGATGTCGTCGCGGATGATAGGCAGGATGATCTGGTTTTGCGGGTTCTGGAAAATAAAACCGACATCCTTCAAAACCTCCGACGCGTCCTTGACCGTATCCAGCCCGTTGACGCTGACATGGCCACTCGTCGGTTTCGTCAGGCCATTGATCATCCGCGCGAAGGTGGTTTTGCCGGAACCATTGAGGCCGATAATGCCGATGCGTCGTTGGTTAAGCGTCAGCGTAAGAGGCTCGACCGCCGCTCTGCCCTCAAACGCCACCCCCGCATCGTTAAAACGAATATCCACTACCAGTCCCCAAATGCTGTCGCTGTTCCTATAAACGTAGGAGAGGGCAAACGAAACAAGGAACAAAAAAAGAACATTGATTTTTCAGTCTCGCAACCATAGGCTTTTACCATGGCGATTCTGATTTCGAACGAAGCAGCACGACGTATCTTCCTGGCGCGACAGGGGCTGTCCGCATCGCCCAGCCGTGCCATGGGCAAGGCCGATTTGTTGAAACTGATAACGGATATCGGTTTCGTACAGTTGGATAGCATCGCCACGGTTGAGCGGGCGCACCACCAGATCATTTTCTCGCGAAACCAGACCTACAAACGGCAGCATCTCACAGACCTGCTGGAGAAGGACCGGGCGCTGTTCGAGCACTGGACGCATGATGCCTCGATTTTGCCAGCGACCTTCTACCCCTATTGGAAACACCGTTTCCGCCGCCGGGAGCCCGTTATTCTGGAACGCTGGCGCAAGTGGCAGGGAGAGGGGTTCGATGCGGCCTTCGAGGAGACCTATCGTCGCATTGCCGAAAACGGCCCCGTCATGTCACGCGATATGAAGGCAGAGGGCCATCAGTCCGGTGGCTGGTGGAACTGGCATCCATCAAAGACCGCGCTGGAATATCTCTGGCACACCGGCAAACTGGCGGTGGCTGGCCGGATGAACTTTCAGAAGGTCTATGACCTCGCAGAGCGGGTCATTCCGGCTGAACATCATGATAAAGAGGTTCACCACGACGAGTTCGTCGACTGGGCCTGCCGTGAAGCACTGACGCGGCTGGGCTTTGCAACGTCAGGCGAAATCTCCGCCTTCTTCGACATCGTAACGCCGCAGGAAGCCAAGCAATGGGTAACTGATCATCGCGATGAGCTCTGCGAAGTCTCGCTGGCTTCTTCGGATGGTGCCAAGGAGCGTGTCTCCTATGCCTTCGAAGGGTTTGTGGGCGAGGCCGAATCGGAGATCGAGCCGCCCAACCGCATCCGCGTGCTCAGCCCGTTCGATCCCCTGCTGCGCAACCGCGCTCGCACCGAACGGCTGTTCGGCTTTTTCTACCGCATCGAAGTCTTTGTGCCCGAGCCGAAGCGGCAATACGGCTATTACGTCTTCCCGCTTCTGGAAGGGGACAGGTTGGTTGGTCGCATTGATATGAAGGCGGAGCGTAAAGGTGGAACGCTGGATGTGAGGCGCCTCTGGCTCGAAAAGGGTGTGCGTGCCTCTTCGGGCCGTCTGGCAAAGCTGGATGCTGAGCTGAACCGGCTGGCGAAGTTTACCGGTGTTGAGACTGTACGGTATTTGGATGGCTGGCTGGGGTGAGAGGGCGATGCCATTCCGCATCCTCATTCCTGTGCTCGTCACAGGAATCCAGTCGCCGCGCGTCTGCGCGGCGGGAAGACTTCTTTCACCCAAAGACTTGGGCTGGCTGGATTCCTGTCACAAGGACAGGAATGAGGGGTCAGGGAGATACTCTGAATTCACCCGATATCCGTCGAGCTAATCTGAATTCCAAAACCCTCGAGCCCGACATAGTGGCGCTCGCGGGAACTCAGCAGCTTGATCGAGGTGATGCCGAGTTCCTTGAGAATCTGTGCGCCGAGACCGATTTCCAGCCATTCGTCGTCACGTGTTCGGGCTTGGGCGTGCGCTTCTTCCGGGTCGCGGGATTTTCTGCGTCCGGCCACCTGTCCAACGCCAACCGAGCCTTCGCGCAGGTAGATGATGACGCCACGGCCTTCGGCTGCGATTTTTTCCATGTAATGCTGCACGGGCTGCTTCTTGCCGAAGATGTCGTCGGCCACGTTTTCCGGGTGCAGGCGCACGGGAATGTCGACGCCATCACGGATATCGCCGAAGATGACGGCCATATGCTCCATCGGGTCCCAGGGCAGGGAATAGGTCTGCGCCTTTGCGGGGCCGAACGGCGTTTCGAGCGTAAACTCGCTTTCCTTTTCGACCAGCGTTTCCTTGCGCTGACGATAGGCGATGAGATCAGCCACCGACACCTGCTTCATGCCATGGGTCTCCGCAAAGGCCGAAACCTGCGGGCCGCGCATGACGGTGCCGTCATCATTCACCAGTTCGCTGATAACGCCGATGAGCGGCAGGCCTGCCAGCTTGCAGAGATCGACTGCCGCTTCCGTATGGCCGGAGCGCATCAACACGCCGCCTTCGCGGGATACCAGCGGAAAGATATGGCCGGGTCGGGTGAAATCCGCAGCGCCTGCGTTTGGGTTGGCGAGGTTGCGAACCGTCACATTGCGGTCGCTGGCGGAAATGCCTGTGGTCGTGCCGTGTTTGAAGTCTACGGAAACGGTAAAGGCGGTGGTGTGGGCGCTATCGTTTTCCGCGACCATGGCGTTGAGATTGAGGCGTTTTGCCTCTTCCCGTGGCATGGGCGCGCAGACGATGCCGGAGGTGTGGCGCACGATAAAGGCCATTTTTTCCGGCGTGCAGTGCACCGCGGCAACGATCAAATCGCCTTCGTTTTCGCGGTCGTCATCATCCATGACAACAACGATCTCACCGGCCTCGAAGGCCCTGATAGCTTCAACGACACGCTTCTGATCATATGTCATGGTGGTTTGTGTTCCTATTTCAGGCGACCGGTCTGGCCACGGTCTCTCAGATAATGGTCGGCAACCGTGCAGGCCACCATCGCTTCGCCAATCGGCACGGCGCGAATTCCCACGCAGGGGTCGTGTCGGCCCTTCGTGCGGACATCGACATTGTTGCCATCGGTATCGATGGATTGCCGTTCCGTCAGAATGGATGACGTTGGCTTGATCGCAAAACGCGCGACGATAGGCTGGCCCGTTGCAATACCGCCCAGAATGCCGCCGGAATGATTGGAGAGGAAAATCGGCTTGCCGTCATTGCCCATCCGCATTTCGTCGGCATTTTCCTCGCCGGTCAGTTCAGCCGCAGCAAAACCTTCGCCGATTTCCACGCCCTTGACGGCGTTGATGGACATGAGGTTAGAGGCAATGTCCTGATCAAGCTTGGCATAGATGGGTGCGCCGATACCGGCAGGTACGCCTTCTGCTACGACTTCAACGACAGCGCCGATGGAAGATCCGGCCTTGCGGATGCCGTCCAGATACTCCTCCCAAACAGGAACCATTGCGGCATCAGGGCAGAAAAACGGGTTCTGATCCACCTGGTTCCAGTCCCAGTTAGCGCGGTTGATCTTGTGTTTGCCGATCTGCACCAGCGCACCGCGAACATCGAGGCTCGGAACCACTTTGCGGGCGAGCGCACCGGCGGCAACACGC
This sequence comes from Agrobacterium rosae, assembly GCF_002915175.1. Taxonomy (GTDB): domain Bacteria; phylum Pseudomonadota; class Alphaproteobacteria; order Rhizobiales; family Rhizobiaceae; genus Agrobacterium; species Agrobacterium rosae. The sequence continues at coordinate 204,558 of NZ_NXEJ01000006.1, forward strand.
GCTGCCGTCTCACGCGCCGAAGAACGACCGCCGCCGCGATAATCGCGAATGCCGTATTTCAGATCATAGGTAAAGTCGGCATGGCCGGGGCGGAAGCTTTTGGCAATTTCGCCGTAGTCCTTGGAGCGCTGATCGGTGTTTTCGATCATCATCGACACCGGTGTGCCCGTGGTGATCATCGTCTCACCGTCGCCGTCCATCATCACGCCGGAGAGGACTTTCACGATGTCATCTTCGCGGCGCTGGGTCACAAAACGGCTCTGGCCGGGCTTGCGCTTATCCATCCACTGCTGCACTTCTGCAAGCGTGAAGCGGATGCCGGGAGGGCAGCCGTCGATGACGCAGCCGAGCGCTGGACCATGGCTTTCGCCCCAGGTGGAAACACGAAAAAGATAACCGAAGGTATTATGCGACATGTGATCAGACCGAGCGAGCGGCATTCCGCTTGCGGAACGCATTTCTAAAAAGAGGCGGGTTTTTCATAGTGCAAAAGGCACGGAAGGCAAAAGCCTTTCTTTTGCCAATTCCGTTCCTACCTTTGCGTGTTTTCTAAAAATATCGTTGGGCTGGATCACGCGTCGTGATCGTCACGAGACTTTCAGCCATCTCTCACCACCGGCGAAATCGGAAAATTCCTCTGGGGGGAGCGGTCTGGAAAAAGCGTAACCCTGAAGCATGTCGCAACCTATCTGTCGCAGGAGAGCGGCGTGATCATGCGTTTCGACGCCTTCGGCGATGGTCTCGACACCCAACGATCGCGCGATATCCACAATGGAGCGAACAAGCGAGCGTTCCTGCGGTGAGGTGAGGATGGGCATGACCAGTTGGCGGTCGATCTTCAGCCGCTTTGGCTTCAGGCGCAAAAGGCTGATGATTGATGTGTGGCCGGTGCCGAAGTCATCGATTTCGATGTCGATGCCCAGAGCCTTGATGCGTTCGATGTTGCTGGTCGCGATATCTTCGTTCTCATCGAGGAAAATCGCCTCTACCAGTTCGAAGGTGATTTCGCCTGGCTTGATGGCCAACTGCTTGAGACTGTCTATCAGGTGATCGTCGTGCAGGCGGCGGACTGAAACGTTCACGGAAATGCGCGGCACATCAATGCCCTTCATGCGCCAGATTTCCTTGTCTTGCAGTGCATGTTGCAGAACGATCTGGTCTATCATCGATACAACATTGATTTCCTCAGCAATTTTCAGGAACTTGTCCGGGGTAAGAATGCCCCTGACGGGATGACGCCACCGGACCAGTGCTTCCACGCCGGTCAATGCGAGTGTGTTGGCGCAGAACTGCGGCTGATACCAGGCTTCGAATTCACCCCTCTCAAGTCCGGCCAGAATTTCGTCTGCCGTTCGTTTGTGGTTGACGATTTCGGCCTGAAGGTTCTGCGTGAAGAACTCGAAGCGGTTCCGGCCCGTCGCCTTGGCGCGGTAAAGCGCGAGATCCGCGTTGATGAGCGTCCGGCGAGCATCGGCGGAGCCGACATCTGCGAATGCGATGCCGATGGAGACGCCGCAGCGACAGGTAAAGCCATCGAAATCGAAGGGATAGCTGAAATCCGAGATGATTTTAGCCGCGATCGACTTGATGTTGTCCTTGTCGTTCAGCTGGCGGATCAGGATTACGAACTCGTCACCGCCGATACGCGCGACGACATCTCCCTCGCGCACGTTTCGGGTCAATATTTGTGCCGCATGGATCAGAACCGCGTCACCGGCCGCGTGTCCCAACGTGTCGTTGATCTGCTTGAAACGATCCAGATCGAGATGGAGAATGGCAAAACGCTTGCGTTCCCCTGATGATGGCGATGACAGAGCGTCCAGCTCCTGATCGAGCTTGCGGCGGTTTGCAAGGCCGGTGAGCGGATCGTGAAGCGCGTTGTGCTCGATACGGGTTTTTGCCTGTTCCAGCTCTGTGTTTCTTGCTTCGGCCTCATCCTTGGCGGAGCTGAGCTGTTCCGAAAGCAGAACGTCGGCGGTAACATCGAAAGCGATGCCGACGATCTTTCTGGTTCCATCGCGGTTTTCGTGAAGACGACCGACCGCTTTTACATACCGAATGCTGCCATCGGCCAAGACGACACGCTGTGTCGAAACGCGATCGGGGTCGTCGGCGTCTCTAAGCCTGTTTATAAGGGCAATGGGTCTTTCGTCGGGATGGAGACAGTTCAGGTAATCATCCCGTGTAACATGCCGCTCCGGCTCGCGTGGTAGCCCGTAGAGCTCGCACATGCGCTCATTCCAGACCGCGCTGGAATAGTCATGTGCCGCTTCCCATATGCCGCAATTGTAGGATTCCAATGCGAGTTTCAGGCGTCCGGAAAGCTCTTCCAACTCATGTTCACGGCTTGAAAGCTCATGCAGGGCAAGTTCGAGTTCCGCGTTCTTGATGTCGCTATTGTCTTTCGCCTCGCGCAGCTTTTGCGCCATGATCATGTCGGATGTGACGTCCCACAAAATGCCGGTGGTCTGATGCGATCCATCCGGCTTGATGTAGCTGGAACCGGCAGAACGCAGGTAGCGTACGGTTCCACCCGGCAAGGCAACCCTGTAGACCTCCGAGGAGGTCTGCTGACCGGAAGAACAGTTGAAGAAAAACCTTGCCGCTTTTGAGCGATCCTCAATTACCAATGCCGTGAGCCACTCAGTCAGCAGCGGTCGCCGCTCCAACATCGGGTAGCCGTGCAGGCTGGCAGCCCGCTCATCCAAATAACAGCGAGACGTGTCGTTTTCGATTTCCCAGATGCCGATACTGGAGGAGTCCATCGCCAGTTTGAAGCGTTGGGAGAGTTCGAGAAGTTTCGTCTCGCGAACACGAAGGGTTTTGATATTGCGATTGCGCTCCGATAGTAGCAGCGCCGCCACGATGATGGGCAGGAGCATGGAAATTGCCGCGATGGCGAGCGTCGTGCGCAAAGACCTGTAATAGGGCTTCACCGCATCCCATCCAGACGCGGGTGTCGCCCGGATTTCCCAACGTGAACCGGGCAAATCCACGGACTTGACCAAGGGGTTTTCGTGCAGCGGCTCCAAAACCTGGCCCACGATCTCATTGGTCACCGTGTCGCGGATTTCGAACCTGATATCGCCGGACTTACCATCGAGCGGCGCAAGCGTATCATAGCCGATTGTGTGCAGAAGCTTTCGCCTGTCGACCACGGCCAGAACCAGTTCGTCCTTTTCCGCATTGGTGGCCGTTTCGGGCGGCATTGTCACGATGACCAAAATGGTTCCGCCTGCCGCAGGCTCGAAAATTTGCGTCTCAGGCAGACGTTCATTGGCGGGAAGGGCAGCGAGTTTCGCCAATCGTTCGCTCAGCATCGCGCTGATTTGCTCTGCGGGAAAATCAGGTGCGGATTGCGACGTATAAAGTTTGTCCAGCTGGAAACCGCGCGCAAATCCAATGGCTATGAAATGATGGGATTGCTGCAACTGGTAATCGGCAATCTTGTCCAGTTCCGTCTGTGCACCCTCTGACGTAAAAGTCGCGTAGTGGCCGAGGGAGGTCAACGTCGAGACGTCGTTGCTCAAGCGCATGACGAGGCTGTCGTGTAAAACATCAAGCGCATATTTGGCGTGCGTTTCGAGGTCTTCACGAAGAGATACGGCACTTCGGTGATCGATAAGGTTGAATGCACCGAGCATGATACCGGCCATCGCCATCGCCAGCAGGGCGGCAACGATCCTTCGTTTCACGATTTCGTTAAGGCGTTCCCCAATATTAGCCCAAAAACTCACTCAAATTATCCTTCGGCAATATCGCATTTTTCTCTGCTATACAGCTTAAAATACAATATATTCTAAATCGCAGAATATAGTCTTTATGTTAAATTATACTAATTTAATAAATGCGCGGATTGCACGTACCTGAAGAGAAAGCTTCTCTAAAGGCTTGATTAAAAGTTAAAATCCATTCATCAATTGGATCGAAAATGTCATGGTTGCGGGCGAATTCCGCCACATTCGGGAGGCAAATCTTGTCGCATATGAAGTTCTTCAGCACCCTTAAGAAAGCCATAGCGATGCGTTTGATGATTGCCGCACTTTTGGCCACAGCCGGTCTGTTTGCTCCCTTTAATGCATTTGCGCAAAGCGTGGATGTCGAGTCGACAATCAGCAAGGTTGACGTAAAAGGGCTGTCGATAACGCTGGCCGATGGCAAGAATTACAAGGTGCCGGAAGAATTCAACTTCGATGGCCTGCAGGCCGGGGTCAAGGTCGTAGTGTTCTACACCGAAGTGGATGGCAAGCGTGTCGTGGATGATCTCGAGGTCATCCAGTAGCGATCACGCTGAGGGGTCGATCCACTCAACGGTGCCTTTTTCCGTTTCTACTCTCAATATACGATCCTGCGGAATGGCAATTTCCGCAGCTACATCCTTGTCCACACCGGATATCAGACGGAACATCGACCGGATGACGCCGCCATGGCAGACGCAGACGGTCGGACGATCAACCGAAGCCAGCCATGCTCCGATACGCCATGAAAGAATTTCATAGCTTTCGGCATCCTGCCCCGGCGGAATGAAATCCCATTTCGTCGCCTTGCGGGCTTTTACTTTTTCGGGTTCGGTAATCTTCAGTTCGGGAAGCGTTTGTCCCTCCCAGTCACCGAAGGAAATCTCCACAAGGCGTTCATCCGTGCGGTAAGCTGTGGGCTCCAGTCCCATAGCCCCGCGTAGCAGTTCCATTGTCTCGCGGGTGCGGCCCAGTGGACTGGCAACATAGTCGAAATCGTTGGCGGTGGACCCAAGAATGCGGGATAGTGTCTTGCCGTTTTCGGTCGCTTGCGAACGGCCGAAGTCATTGAGGGGAATATCCTTTTGACCTTGCAGTCTGCGGATTGCATTCCAGTCTGTCTGTCCGTGACGGATAACATAGACCAGCAATGCGCAACCCCTGTCTTATTCTTTCAACGATGCACCTGAGATAGGGCATGTCGTCTGTGATTGGCATATCTCGCGCAAAACTGCCCTACACGTTTGCGCGAGATATCGGTATTTCAGTCTTTTACAACGGAGATGTCGGGAGCGTCTACCGACTTCATTCCGATCACATGATAACCGGAATCGACATGGTGCACTTCACCCGTGACGCCTGTCGACAGATCGGAGAGAAGGTACAGTGCGGACTTGCCGACTTCCTCGATGGAAACGGTGCGCTTCAGCGGCGCGTTATATTCGTTCCACTTGAGAATATAGCGGAAATCACCAATGCCGGACGCAGCGAGCGTCTTGATAGGGCCTGCCGAAACAGCATTGACGCGAATACCACGATTGCCGAGATCTACGGCCAGATAGCGCACGCTGGCTTCAAGCGCTGCCTTTGCGACACCCATGACGTTATAGTTCGGCATGACTTTTTCAGCGCCATAATAGGTCAGCGTCAGAATTGCGCCGCCATCGTTCATCACCGGCTCGGCGCGTTTTGCAACGGCGGCCAGCGAGTACACGGAAATATCCATGGTGCGGTTGAAATTCTCACGGCTGGTGTCGAGGTAACGGCCGGTCAACTCGTCCTTGTCGGAGAAGGCGATGGCGTGAACGACGAAGTCGATCTTGCCCCAATGCGCCTCGATGTTTGCAAAAACACCATCGATCGTTCCAAGGTCTGTCACATCGCAGTGTCCAGCCATAAACGCGCCCAGTTCCTGAGCCAACGGTTCCACGCGCTTCTTGAGAGCGTCACCCTGCCAGGTGAAAGCAAGCTCGGCACCGGCATCGGCACAAGCCTTTGCAATGCCCCAGGCGATGGAGCGATTGTTTGCGATGCCCATAATGAGGCCACGCTTGCCAGCCATGAGGCCAGATGTCTGAGCCATTGTTTGCTCCCTATCCTTAAATCGAACTTGCCTATGGCATAGGCAGAACGCCTGTTCAAGCAGGGTTGCATCATCTCATGTTAGGGAACGTAACAATGGGTGCGTTGTTCACGGCTTTCGCTGTGACGGAACCGAAAAGCCGCTTGAAAATTTTGGCGCAGCGTTAAAGATAGAGCCCTTCACGCATATGGCGCATGAGATCCATCACCTTCGCATCCGGCGTATCCAGCAGAATGATGCGCAGTTCCACGACAAAATCGCCGTATCCGCCAGATCCGTCCTTCAATCCCTTGCCATCGACGCGGACGGCACGATCAGAACCCGACCATGCGGGTACCGTGACTTTCAGTTCGCCATGCGGGGACTGGACAGTGGCTTCGCAACCCAGCACAGCATCCGCCAATGAAATCGGGAAAGTGGTATGGATATCGAAATTGCGAATGGAGAATGTATCGTCTCGCGACGCCAGAAGCGTGACCACGAGATCGCCACGGGCGGATTCGGGTAGTTTCAACCCCTGACCCTTCAACCGAACCACATGGCCGTCGGTCATTCCAGGCTCCAGTTGGAAGCGAACTTCCCGCTCTTCCGGCATGCCGATCGTCACCCATTTCTGCTCGATAAGATCGGAAACGGTGACGATGGCTTCGGCGGTGATATCGGGAGCCTTGTCTGGAACAACAGTCGTGCCCCGTATGCGGCGCAAAAGGGCGCTGAAGAAGCTGCTGGCCTGCGCTGCACGCGCTTCCATCTTCTCACTCTGTGCTGTCGCATGTTCCTCTGCGGACATGTTGGGATTGTCGGTAGCAGCATCGGGCTTGGCCGCGCCTACTTTGGCCTTCGCGTCCGCACCGAAGATACGCTCCAGCATATCTTCTGCCGATTCCGGCTTGGCACTCTCGGGGTGTGGTTCGGCTTTGCTGGCGCGTGTTTGCGCCTTGGCGAGCTCTTCCATCAGCTTTTCGGCAGCCTTGGCGCGTTGCGCGGCTTCTCTGGCAGCGGCACGCTGTTGCATGATGGTCTGGTCGCGTTTTTTGGTTTCCGCCACGCGCCGAGCCTGATCATAAAGTCCGCGCTTTTGCGGATCCTTCAGCAGGTCATAGGCCTGGCCAATCTCGGCAAAACGCGCGGTCGCGTCCGGGTCGGTCTGGTTTTGATCGGGATGCACGGCTTTCGCCTGTGAGCGCCAGGCTGCTTTTATTTCATCTGATCCGGCATCTCTTTGAACGCCGAGAATAGAGTAAGGATCACGCATCCGAACCTCCAATCATCCCAGTCGGTTCAGGCCGTATTCTTTCGTCATGAAAAGCCTGCAACACGAAAACCACCCGTCTTGAACGTGCATGCAGTCTTTGCGTTGCATCGTTCGTTTGAAATCGGATTTGACTGTCGCAAGAAGTTGCTAATCAGACCTTTACAGCAGGCGTTGCAATGCATGTCGCGACAACTGTAATGGTAGACAGGGTAAATGCTTTATTTCTGGCTGAAGCGGGTCATCAACCATTCGCCGGTCTCGGAGAGACAAGCTTGACCGCTGTAGCTGGCAACGCCTTCGAAGGAATGGCGTGTGGTATCGAAGTCGCGGCATACGAAGCCGGTGTTTCTGTCTTCGCGTATCGCGGTCACGACGCCTGCGCTGCCTGTCGCTGCATTGGCCCAAGGCAGGGGCGAGTCTGAAATTTTGGCGAGATCGGCAGACGTAACGGCATTGCGGATCGTCGCATCATCTGAAAGTGTCTGTGTGGTCTGCTGGTTGGGAACGGAGGCAGTGGACAGCGACTTGTCGACCTTCTCTCCGCCAAACAGGTCGAGACTGACGCAACCTGTCAACATGACGAGCATGCATGCAGTGGCGGAAACATCCACGACTGACGACAAGAAGCTCTTTGTTCGACTGTTCGACTTTGCTATGACGATCACCATCTCTAGACCAGAACACATCTCTGGTACGCAAATCAGCTCAGGAGCATTTAATTCAATATGTCGGAAAGTGGGTTAACATCCAGTGACTTTACAGAGGAAAATGAACCTTTCGCACTTTTTGCGGATTGGTTGCGTGATGCGACGGCCTCTGAAATCAACGATCCAAACGCCGTGGCGCTCGCCTCGGTGGACGAAGACGGCATGCCCAGCGTCCGCATGGTCCTGCTGAAACACGCCGATGAGCGAGGCTTTGTTTTCTACACGAATTTCGAAAGCCGCAAGGGCATTGAACTGCTTGGCCAGCAAAAAGGTGCCATGTGCTTTCATTGGAAAAGCCTGCGCCGGCAGGTGCGAATCCGAGGTTCCGTCGAAGTCGTCAGTGATCAGGAAGCGGATGAATATTACGCGTCGCGTCCACGCGGAAGCCGCATCGGTGCCTGGGCCTCGAAGCAGTCGCGTCCTCTTGAAAGCCGGTTTGCGCTGGAAAAAGCTGTCGCCACCTACACCGCGAAATACGCGATCGGCGACATTCCTCGCCCACCGCATTGGTCTGGTTTCCGCATCCAGCCTCTGACCATAGAGTTCTGGCAGGACGGCAAGTTCCGTCTGCACGACCGCGTCGAATTTCGTCGTGAAACGCCCGAAGGTGAGTGGTCGAAGGTGCGGATGTATCCTTGAGCGCAGCCATGCGGCATGTAAAATTGCCGCATGGGTCCTATCGACACGACCGGGGAATCATGGTGAATTGCGCATGAACAAAGGAGGAACGAATGCTTTCTCAACTCATGCTGCAATTTGAACATGCCTCACAAAAATACGCGAACGAAAACGGTATCGAGCGAGACCCGGACTGGTACGTGCTCAAGCTTCAGGAAGAAGTGGGAGAGGTTACGCAGGCTTGGAACAGGTTGAGCGGTCGCGGGCGCAGCAAAGGCAAAACGCAAGAGGAAATGCGACAGGATCTTTCAGACGAAACGGCCGATTTGTTGGGGCATGTGCTGTTGCTTGCCCACAATAGCGGCCTCGACCTTGAAGCGTCGATCAAGCGCAAATGGCGTTTTGAGCCGGGCGTCTAGTTTAAAACAGAATTTATGCGAGTTTTAGAAGCGTTGCGACGTCGAAAAGACTGTCGCAGATCGTCACGCATTTCTCTCGCATCGCATCCGTCGCAGGCGCGACATCCGGCACCATCACGGTCTGCGTACCAGCACTCCATGCGGACTGGACGCCGTGATAGGAGTCTTCCAGCGACAGACAATCCTCCGGCGCAAACCTCAGACGTTTGGCGGCAGTCAGGTAGGGAAGGGGAGACGGTTTCGGTTCGGCATAGTCTCCACGCGCCAGAATATGATCGAAGCGCCGCGTGAGATCGAAAGCCCCCAAATGGCGGTTGACGGATTCGTGGCCGGAAGAGGTGGCGATGGCGCGGGGTATTTCGAGTTTATCCAGCAGATCGAGAATTTCGATAACGCCGGCTTTCAGCGCCACGCCATCGGCCATCTGGATCGCCAAATGTCGAAGCCACGCCTCTCTGAATGCCTCCATCGGAAAATCATCACCATATTCCGAGCGTATGGTTGCGGTGATGACGTCCCACGGGCTGCCGCAGACCCGTTGATACACTTCCACCGCCATGCCGTGTCCGCCCTCATCCGAGGCGGCCAGAAACGAATCCCGGTAGTGTTTTTCGCTTTCGATCAGAACTCCGTCCATGTCGAAAATGACCGCTTTTGGTCTGCGCAGAAGTTGAGCCATTTCTGTTTAGCCGAACCGGAACTGGCGTTCGCCAAGGCTTTCGAAGGGTCGGATCAGGTAGCCATCGGGATCAGCGACGATGAATTGTCGGTTGCCGACTTCGGTTTCGCCCTTGCGATACCATTTTTCTTCCACGGGCAGAAACAACTCCACACCTGCCCGTGTCAGCCTGTCGAGAATGGGCTCCAGTGACGGAACAGCCAGTTGCAGGTTCATGCCGCGTCCATAGGGATAATTCACCGGCGCATTTTCCTGCTCGAATGTCCGCCCCGCTCCAACCTGATCGATCATCAACTGGGCATCCCCCAGCGCCAGATAGGTAAACCCTTCCTCCGGTCGCTCATAGACCACATGAAAGCCGATCAGATCGCAATAAAACATGCGGCTCTTCGGCCAATCGCTGACGGCAAGTTCGGGAACGAGGGCGTTCGCTATAAAGGTCATGATGTCCTTAGGTTAAAGTGGATCGTGCTAAACCGGATAGTCCCAGCAACTGTCAGAGATGACAAACACTTTGTCTCAAAGACGTTGAATCACTCTGACTGTGTCAGGCCTTCGTTCCGCCCACGGTAATCTGATCCATACGCAAATGCGGCTGGCCGACGCCGACGGGAACCCACTGACCTGCCTTGCCGCAATTGCCGATGCCGGTATCGAGCTTCATGTCGTTGCCGATCATCGTCACGCGTTTCATCGCATCCGGACCATTGCCGATCAGCATGGCACCCTTGACCGGCGCGCCGATCTTGCCGTTCTCGATGAGATAGGCTTCCGTGCAGCCGAAGACGAATTTACCCGAGGTTATATCTACCTGACCGCCGCCGAAGGAGACTGCGTAAATGCCCTTCTTGACCGACGCGATGATTTCTTCCGGCGTCTTGTCGCCACCCAGCATATAGGTGTTGGTCATGCGTGGCATCGGCACGTGTGAATAGCCTTGCCGGCGTCCGTTGCCGGTGGCTTTCATGCCCATCAGGCGGGCATTCTGCCGGTCCTGCATGTAACCGACCAGCTTTCCGTCTTCGATCAGCACATTATAGGCGGAAGGCGTGCCTTCATCGTCTATCGTCAATGAGCCACGGCGGTTGTCGATGGTGCCGTCATCCACCACGGTTACGCCGGGAGCGGCGACCATTTCGCCCAAAAGGCCAGCAAAAGCAGAGGTTTTCTTGCGGTTGAAATCGCCTTCCAGTCCGTGGCCAACGGCTTCATGCAGCATCACGCCCGGCCAACCGGCACCCAGCACCACATCCATGGTGCCAGCGGGGGCATCAATGGCCGTGAGGTTCACCAGCGCCTGCCGCAACGCCTCATCTGCACCGCGCTGCCAGTTTTCGGTGGTAATGAAGTCGCCAAAGCCGACGCGTCCGCCAATACCGTAGGAACCGCTTTCCTGGCGGTCGCCTTCACCGGCAATCACCGAAATATTGATACGGGTCATCGGACGGATGTCGCTGACGCGATGACCATCGGCGCGCAGAATATCTACGATCTGCCAGCTTGCGGCGACACTTGCCGTTACCTGGCGGACCTTCGGGTCCTTGTCGCGCAAATAAGCATCGATCTCGGTCAGAAGCTTGACCTTCTCCTCGAAGGTCGGTGCACCAATCGGGTTTTCGTCGCCATAAAGCTTCTTGTTGGTGCGTTGCGGGGCAGCCGCATAGGAGCCGGAATAGCCTTTGGTAACAGCGCCGACGGCATCGGATGCGCGCTTCAGAGCAGCCAGAGAGAGCTCGCCCGCATGAGCATAACCCACCGTCTCGCCTGCCACGGCGCGCAGGCCGAAGCCCTGATCCGTATTGAAGCTACCGCCCTTGAGGCGGCCATTGTCGAACGTCAGTGATTCCGCCTGCGCGTGTTCAACGAACAATTCGCCATCGTCAGCACTCGAAAGCGCATCGGCGATCTGGGCGCGCAGCTGTCCTTCATCGCAATCGAAAAGGGTCAAAAGGTCTTGGGTCATCGCGGGCTCCAGTCGTGGCTGTTAACAGCGCATTTAAGTGCTGGAGCCCTACGGCGCAAGATTGATCAGGGAAGCGTGTCGTAGCCTTCGGCAAAGCCGCGCAGTTCGATTGGAATGCCGACGCGGTCCTGATCAACGGATTCACGCAGCGCGAACACCGCGTTTTTGCCGGCGCGCAGAACCTTCAACAATTCGTCATCGATATCCACTTCCACGTAGCAGCCTTCGGAGAAGCAGCGTGTGAAATAGGCGCGACCGATATTGTTATTGTCGATGTAGAGCTCCATTCCGTCCTTCAGCAAAACGCCGAGCGGAGCGAGAATACGAAGAATCCGGGATTTGCGGTCCGCAGTTTTCAAGATGACCACGGAAAGACCGACTTCCGGACGGTCGTCCGCAATCACGTTCTGCATCAGAGCGCACTGCTCTTCGGAAGCGCCTGCAGGTTTGTCACAGATGACCGACCACGCGCCATGCGTCGATTTCGGCGTCCCCGGCTGCTGCGGCTGACCCGGCACCGGCTGCTGCTGCGCAAAACCCGCAGCGGGAACGATAATGGAAAGACCGGCGGCGATAAAAAAAGCGCGCGCAATCGGAGACAGACGCATGGATACCTCAGGATTCGAATCAGTGCGGCTATTTTGACGTCCCGACCGGGAAATGAAAGAGCCAGCCACCTCAATTCCAAGCGAGTGCGGCCAAAATAGGACTTTGCAGCATGCGGCGCTGCACCAATGCAGCTTCTGAGGCTATGATACGTGCCGACCGGGAGGCGGGATAGCCTTAAAAATCGGACCAATGCCAACCAAGGCGATATTGCGGCGAAAGGCAAACTATGATTTGAGTCATAAGTATAAGCATGGATTCTGCGTTTGAGATTGATCATGATCAAACGCGTGAGGGAGAGGTACCGTGACTAACAGAATTTACGCAAGCTTGGTGGGCATAATCTGTCTGCTCACGGCTGTCGGCGCTCGCGCCGACCAGCCGAGGGAATGGCAGATGGGATTGCAGGAGGCGGCAACGCCCATCATGCATGAAATTCGCTGGTTCGAACAATATACGCTTTGGTTTATCGTCCCGGTCACGCTGTTCGTGCTCGCATTGTTGATTATCGTGGCGGTCAAGTTCCGCGCATCGAAAAACCCAGTCGCATCCAAGACCAGCCATAACACGGCCATCGAAATCGTCTGGACGCTCGCTCCGGTTCTGATCCTGATGTTTTTGGCATTTCCATCGTTCAATCTGCTCAACGCGCAGCTGACGCAGCCGGAAAATCCGGATTTGACGCTGAAGGCAACGGCGACGCAGTGGCAGTGGAATTATGAGTACACGGCCGCGCAAGGCGCAGAGCCACTTGCTTTCGACAGCTACCTTCTGAAGGACGTCGACCGCGCAGCCGCTGGCAAGAATGACAAGGCTGTTTATCCACGCCTTCTGGCCGTCGATAACGAAATGGTCGTTCCTGTTGGTAAAACCGTGCGTCTGCTGGTTACGTCAGCACCGACGGATGTCATTCATGCTTTCGCGATGCCCGCTTTCGGCGTCAAGATCGATGCCGTTCCCGGTCGTTTGAACGAAACATGGTTCAAGCCTGAAAAGGAAGGCCTTTATTACGGTCAGTGTTCCGAGCTTTGCGGCAAGGATCACGCCTATATGCCAATCGCCATACGGGTGGTTTCCGAAGAGCAATATAAAACCTGGTTCGCCGCTGCTGCCTCAGATTTGAGCGGTGCGAACCGGGCGCTCATGGCCTCGGTGGATGGTGCGTCTAGCACTGTTCAGGTCGCCGAAAACGAAACCAAATAACGTAAGGAGTGAGGACAATGGCTGGACATTCCACACACGACGATCATCACTCTGTCGAGCGCGAAGCGCACCATGATGATCACGCGCACCATGCGCATACACCGAGCTTCGCTCAGCGCTGGCTCTTTTCAACCAACCATAAAGATATCGGTACGCTCTATCTGATCTTCGCGATCATTGCAGGCATCATCGGCGGCGGCCTTTCGGTCGTCATGCGTATGGAGCTTCAGGAGCCCGGCATTCAGATTTTTCACGGCCTCGCAGCCATGGTCTATGGTTTTGAGGGCGATGCCGCTATCGATGGCGGCAAGCACATGTACAATGTGTTCACCACTGCGCATGCGCTGATCATGATCTTCTTCATGGTCATGCCAGCCATGATCGGCGGCTTCGCCAACTGGATGGTGCCGATCATGATCGGCGCGCCTGACATGGCGTTCCCACGCCTCAACAACATCTCCTTCTGGCTGATCGTACCGGCTTTTATCCTGCTGCTTCTGTCGCTCTTCGTTGAAGGACCGGCTGGTGCCTATGGTGTCGGTGGCGGTTGGACGATGTATCCGCCGCTCTCTACCAGCGGCATGCCTGGGCCTGCGGTGGATCTGGCGATCTTTGCGCTTCACATCGCCGGTGCGTCTTCCATTCTCGGTGCCATCAACTTCATCACCACGATCTTGAACATGCGCGCGCCGGGCATGACCCTGCACAAGATGCCGCTGTTTGCCTGGTCGGTGCTGGTCACGGCGTTTCTGCTGCTCTTGTCTCTGCCAGTTCTGGCAGGCGGCATCACCATGCTTCTGACAGACCGCAACTTCGGTACGTCCTTCTTCGCGCCTGAAGGCGGCGGTGACCCGATCCTGTATCAGCACCTGTTCTGGTTCTTCGGTCACCCGGAAGTTTACATTCTGATCCTGCCCGGCTTCGGCATCATCAGCCACATCATCTCGACCTTCTCGAAAAAGCCGATCTTCGGTTATCTCGGAATGGCCTATGCCATGGTCGCCATCGGTGCCGTCGGCTTCATCGTGTGGGCGCACCACATGTATACGGTCGGTCTGTCACTGGAAGCGCAGCGTTACTTCGTTTTCGCAACCATGGTCATCGCGGTTCCGACGGGCATCAAGATTTTCTCCTGGATCGCAACAATGTGGGGCGGCTCGCTGACCTTCACGACGCCGATGATCTGGGCGATCGGCTTCATCTTCCTCTTCACCGTTGGTGGTGTGACGGGCGTACAGCTGGCCAATGCCGGTCTCGACCGCTCGCTGCATGACACCTATTATGTCGTCGCACACTTCCATTACGTGCTGTCGCTGGGTGCGGTGTTTGCCATCTTTGCTGGCTGGTACTACTGGTTCCCGAAGATCACCGGTTACATGTACAGCCAGAAGATCGGCAATCTGCACTTCTGGGTCATGTTCGTCGGCGTCAACCTGATCTTCTTCCCGCAGCACTTCCTCGGACTTGCCGGTATGCCGCGCCGCTATATCGACTATCCCGATGCCTTTGCTGGCTGGAACTATGTTTCCTCCATCGGTTCGTATATCTCGGCCGTTGCCGTCCTCATCTTCCTCGGCGGCGTATGGGAAGCTTTCGCAAAGAAGCGTGTGGCTGGCGACAATCCATGGGGTGAAGGTGCGACAACGCTGGAGTGGCAGCTGTCTTCGCCGCCGCCATATCACCAGTGGGAACAGCTTCCCCGGATCCGCTGAGGCATTTTGTCAGAGCGTCTATCTCGACTGAACATGATAGATGTCAGTTTCACGCTCAGACAAAAGACGTAAAGGAGCGCCGCATATATGCGCGGCGTTTCCTATGAAAGCAGGAAAAATGACTGTTATCGACAATCGCGACACGCTGGACATGGATAGCTTCACGCTATCAGAGGCGAGTGCGCGCGATTATTTCGAACTGCTGAAACCCCGCGTTATGTCGCTGGTGGTGTTTACCGGTTTTGCGGGCCTCGTTCTGGCTCCCGGTAGCATCAACCCGTTTTTGGCACTGGTTTCCATCCTCTGCATCGCAGTGGGTGCGGGTGCCTCCGGCGCACTGAATATGTGGTATGACGCCGATATCGACGCGGTCATGACACGGACCGCCAAGCGGCCAATACCTTCGGGACGCATTCAGCCCGGTGAAGCGCTTGCTTTTGGTCTGATACTTTCCGTGTTTTCGGTTGCCATTCTTGGTTTGGCCGTCAACTGGTTTGCCGCTGGCCTGCTGGCATTTACGATTTTCTTCTACGCCGTCGTTTACACGATGTGGCTGAAGCGTTCGACGCCGCAAAATATCGTCATCGGCGGTGCCGCTGGTGCGTTTCCACCCATGCTCGGCTGGGCCTGCGTTACCGGTGGTGTGTCGCTTGACAGCACCATCCTGTTCCTCATCATCTTTCTTTGGACTCCTGCCCATTTCTGGGCTCTCGCGCTCTTCAAGATGCGCGATTACGGCTCGGTCGGCATTCCCATGATGCCGAATGTTGCCGGTGAACGCTCCACCAAGAACCAGATGATCGCCTACGCCGTCCTGACGGCTTTCGTTGCAGTGGCACCGTACTTTACCGGCCTTGCAGGTGGTGGTTACGGTATCTTTGCAGCCGTTCTCAGCATCATTTTTATCTACTGTTCCATCTCGGTCCGTCTTATGCCCGACGGAGATGAGCGGATGGTGCAGGCGAAAAAGATGTTTGCCTATTCCGTTTTCTATCTCTTTGCGATCTTCTCCGGCCTTCTGGCCGATAATGTCGCGCCGTCGTTTCTGACATTGATCAAAGGGGCTGCGTGATGGAAACGATCAAGCTGAACGATGCGCAGAAGCGCTCTCGCCGAGGTCGAAACATCGCTCTTGGCGTCGTGTTGGCGGCGCTGGTGGTTCTTTTCTACATCATCACCATCATAAAAATCGGCGGCTTCTAAGCACCGGGCGACAAGAGGGGGAGGGATATGACAGCAACAGCAACATCCACGAAGAAAACGAGCAACAGTTCGATTCTTGTGCTGTGCCTGGTTTTTGTCTGCGGCATGGTCGGCATGGCCTATGCGTCAGTCCCGCTGTATCGCCTGTTCTGCCAAGTCACCGGCTATAACGGCACGACCCAGCGCGTCGAGCAATATTCGGATGTCATTCTCGACAAGACGATGAAGGTGACGTTCGATTCCAACACTTCCAACGGTTTGAACTGGGATTTCCAGCCGGTTAACAAATCCGTGGAGCCGAAAATCGGCGAAACGGTTCAGGTCATGTTCCGGGCGACAAACCGTTCTCCTGTGGCGACCTCCGGAAGTGCGGTCTTCAACGTGACGCCGATGGAAGCGGGTGCCTATTTCAACAAGGTGCAATGTTTCTGCTTCACGGAAACAACCTTGCAGCCGGGTCAAACGCTTGAAATGCCGGTCGTTTTCTTCATCGATCCAGAGATCGTCAAGGCTCGGGAAACGAAGAACATTCATACACTGACACTGTCCTACACATTTTATCCGTCGAAGACGGAAAAACCGGTTGCGTCCTTGCCGGTAAAGACTGAACGTGACGAAACGAAACTATGAGAGAGGGAGGTGCGGCCGGTTCCGGTCGCGCTGCATGAGTGGCCTTTAACGAGTGCCGCTTTATTGAATGACTAGGGAAGAGCCTGCGGGGATCGTTCACATGGCAGACACACATCAGAAGAAACATGACTACCATATCATAGACCCCAGCCCGTGGCCGCTTCTGGCCTCGGTCGGTGCGTTCTTCCTTGCCTTCGGCGGCATCTGTTACATCCGCTACCTGAATGGCGGTTCGTTCAAGCTGTTCGGTCTGGAATGGGCTAACCCCTGGCTGTTCTATGTCGGTCTCGCCATCATCCTGTACGTGATGTACGCCTGGTGGGCAGATACGGTGAAGGAAGGGCATGAGGGTCACCACACCCGCGTCGTCGCGCTGCATCTGCGCTATGGCATGATCATGTTCATCGCGTCAGAAGTCATGTTCTTCGTTGCATGGTTCTGGGCCTATTTCGATGCCAGCCTTTATCCACACGAGGCCATTCAGGCGTCGCGCCTCGCATTTACCGGCGGACAATGGCCACCAAAGGGCATCGAAGTTCTCGATCCCTGGCATCTGCCGCTCTACAACACGGTCATCCTGCTGTTGTCTGGCACCTGCGTAACGTGGGCGCACCACGCGCTGCTGCACAATGATCGCAAGGGCCTGATTTCCGGACTGGCATTGACGGTCGCACTCGGTGCATTCTTCTCTTTCGTGCAGGTCTATGAGTACATGCACGCGCCGTTCGACTTCAAGAATTCCATCTATGGTGCGACCTTCTTCATGTCGACCGGCTTCCACGGCTTCCATGTTTTCGTCGGAACGGTGTTCCTGCTGATCTGCCTGTTGCGCGCCATGAAGGGTGACTTCACGCCCAAGAATCACTTCGGTTTCGAGGCCGCCGCCTGGTACTGGCACTTCGTTGACGTCGTTTGGCTGTTCCTGTTCTTCGCTATCTACGTATGGGGCGGCTGGGGCGCACCTTTGGCGGGTTGAGACTGATGCATTGGTTTTGAAAAGGGCGGCGCGTGCCGCCCTTTGCTTTTCTGAGGTCCCGCAGCAGAGTGAAAACGAGACGACGATGCAAGATGATGAAACGCTTTATCCACCTGTCGATCCCGTGAAAGTGGGTCTGCGTGGCTGTTGTCCGCGATGCGGGCACGGTCGGCTTTTCGATGGTTTCCTGAAGCTGAAACCGCGATGCAGCGCCTGCGGTCTGGACTATGCCTTTGCCGATGCGGGGGAGGGGCCTGCGGTTTTCGTCATGCTGATTGTCGGTTTTCTCATCATCGGCATGGCGCTGTGGCTCGATGCCCGTTTTGCACCGCCTGTCTGGGTGCATGCGTTGATCTGGATACCCGCTGCGATCATCATCTCTCTGATTTTGCTGAAGAAGATGAAGGGCATCATGATCGCCTTGCAATATCGCAACAATGCACGCGAAGGCAGCCTTGATCGTGACTGACACCAAGACCACCACATCCAGCCAGCGAAGCCTTTGGTTTGCCGCCCCTTTCGTGCTTCTGGTTCTCGTTCTTCTGCTGGCGCTCGGCACATGGCAGGTAAAACGCCTGTATTGGAAAGAGGCGCTGATGGCGGATATCGAGCAGCGCATTCATGCCGCACCCGTACCGCTTTCGGATATCGAAAGATTGGCGGCATCGGGCGGCGATATCGAGTATCGCACCGTTGCGCTGTCGGGGACATTTGACCACACAAAAGAACAGCATTTTTTCGCGACGTTTCAGGGCCAAAGCGGATATTACATCTATACACCGCTGCGCCTTGACGATGGCCGCACTATTTTCGTCAATCGCGGTTTCGTGCCTTACGATATGAAAGAGCAGACAAAACGGACGGCGGGCGAAGTCTCGGGTGTCGTTTCTATCGAAGGGTTAGCGCGGGCTCGTCTGGCGGCCAAGCCGTCCAGCCTGTTGCCAGACAATGACCGCGCGAAGAATATCTATTACTGGAAAGACCTGACCGCGATGACCGATAGTGCCGGGATCGCGCCTACCAATGTGCTGCCCTTCTTCGTGGATGCCAATGACGCACCCAATCCCGGCGGCTGGCCAAAGGGCGGGGTGACGTTGATCGATCTGCCGAATAATCACCTTCAATATGCGATAACATGGTACGGATTGGCGCTCGCCCTTGTCATCGTTGCAGGTTTTGCCTATGTCCGGGGCGTAAGAAATTCCAGAGAATGAAGCACCGGGAGGCTGAAGGAGAAGGAATGAATATTGCCGTTTCCAAACCGCCTCTGACGATCAGGCTCTGCGGCCCGCGCGGTTTCTGCGCCGGTGTCGACCGTGCCATCCAGATCGTCGTGCTGGCTTTGAAAGCCTATGGCGCACCCGTCTATGTTCGCCATGAGATCGTCCATAACCGCTATGTGGTCGAAGGGCTAGAAGCCAAGGGTGCGATTTTCGTTGAGGAATTGAACGAAATTCCAGCAGAACATCGCCAGCAGCCAGTGGTTTTTTCAGCGCACGGCGTGCCGAAATCCGTGCCTGAGGATGCGCAGGCCAGAAACCTGTTTTATCTCGACGCAACATGCCCGCTGGTATCGAAGGTCCATAAACAGGCCATGCGCCACCAACGTCTCGGTCGTCACGTCGTCCTCATCGGTCATGCCGGCCACCCGGAAGTCATCGGCACCATGGGTCAATTGCCCGAAGGTGCGGTATCGCTGGTGGAGACGGTGGAAGATGCGGCGCTTTATCAGCCCGTCGATACGCAAAATCTGGGTTTCGTGACGCAAACGACGCTCTCGGTGGACGATACTGCAGGCGTCATCGCCAAGCTTCAGGAACGCTTTCCAGCCATGCAGGCCCCGGCGGCAGACAGCATCTGCTATGCCACCACCAACCGTCAGGATGCGGTCAAGCAGGCAGCACCCGGCTGTGACCTGTTCATCGTCGTCGGCGCGCCGAACTCTTCCAATTCAAAGCGCCTTGTCGAAGTCGCCTTGCGGGCTGGTGCCAAACGTTCGGTTCTGGTCCAGCGCGCCGCTGAAATCGACTGGGACCAGATTGGCGATGTGCAGACGGTGGGTCTTTCTGCGGGCGCGTCCGCGCCGGAAGTTATCGTCGACGAGATCATTCAGGCCTTCAAGGCTCGTTTCGATACCACGCTGGATCTGGCCATCACGGTCGAAGAGACCGAGCATTTTCTGGTGAATCGCGAACTGCGTGAGATCGAACTGACAACGCAGGACATGGCCTTCGTCAATGGCACCGCAAGTGACGCTCTGCCACCAAAGCCAGCCTCCGGCTTTTGATTACAAATACCCCCGCATTCTTCAAGAGATCAGACATTGGCAGTTTATACGGATATCAGCGAAGACGATCTGAAGCATTTTCTCGGGCAATATGACGTTGGCGAGCTGACGTCCTATAAGGGCATTGCCGAGGGCGTGGAAAACACTAATTTCCTGCTGCACACGACCAAGGAGCCGCTGATACTCACGCTCTATGAAAAGCGCGTGGAAAAGTCGGACCTGCCGTTTTTCTTAGGTTTGAAGCAGCATTTGTTCGCAAAAGGTCTGTCCTGCCCGTTGCCGCTTCCCCGTCACGACGGTGAATTGCTGGGCGAACTGTCGCAGCGGCCTGCCGCCCTGATTTCGTTTCTGGAAGGCATGTGGTTGCGCAAGCCGGAAGCCAAACACTGCCGGGAAGTGGGCAAGGCTCTTGCCGCCATGCATCTGGCCGGGGAAGGGTTCGAACTGAAACGTCCCAATGCCTTGTCAGTCGAGGGCTGGAAGGTTCTCTGGGATAAATCCGAAGCCCGCGCCGATGAAGTCGAGGCTGGTTTGCAACAGGAAATCCGCGCCGATATCGATTTTCTCGCCGCCAACTGGCCGAAGGATTTGCCCGCAGGCGTCATCCACGCCGATTTGTTTCAGGACAACGTCTTTTTCCTGGGGGATGAGCTATCGGGCCTGATCGACTTCTACTTCGCCTGCAATGATTTGCTGGCCTATGACGTGTCCATCTGCCTCAACGCGTGGTGCTTCGAAAAAGATGGCTCCTATAATGTCACCAAGGGCAAAGCGCTTCTGGAAGGCTACCAGTCAGTGCGGCCGATGAGCGATGCGGAGCTTGATGCGTTGCCGCTTCTGGCGCGGGGCTCGGCGCTACGCTTCTTCCTCACGCGTCTCTATGACTGGCTGACGACGCCGGAAGGCGCGCTCGTCGTAAAGAAAGATCCGCTGGAATATCTGCGCAAGCTGCGCTTCCACCGCGCCATCGGCCACTTTACCGAATACGGGCTGGTGGGGCGATGAAGCACGTCGAGATTTATACCGATGGTGCCTGTTCCGGCAATCCCGGGCCGGGCGGCTGGGGCGCTGTTCTTCGCTATGGCGAAACCGAGAAGGAACTGTGCGGCGGTGAGGCGGAAACGACCAACAATCGCATGGAACTCATGGCCGCTATCTCGTCGCTCAACGCGCTGAAATCCCCCTGCGAAGTCGATCTCTACACCGACAGCGCCTATGTGAAGGACGGGATTACCAAGTGGATTTTCGGCTGGAAGAAAAAAGGCTGGAAGACCGCAGACAACAAGCCCGTCAAGAATGTCGAGCTGTGGCAGGCGCTGGAGCTGGCGCGCGAGCGCCACAAGGTGACGCTGCACTGGGTTAAGGGCCATGCGGGCCACCCGGAAAATGAACGCGCCGACGAGCTTGCCCGCAAAGGCATGGAGCCGTTCAAACGGCGGTAACAGACAGGTGCTTTACTGGGGTTTGCGGATTGCGCTTCCCGGCCTATCTTCATCAAAAACATAAAGCAGAAGAGGGACACCCATGATCTTACATTGCGTTTTCGTGCGCTTCAAATCCGCGACCGCGACGGCGGAAAAACAGGCGATCTATGAGGCCATTACGGCGCTGAAAGATGTCATCCCCGGCATCATCGACGTAAAATGCGGACAGAATGTTTCATCCGAGGGTCTGAACGGCAATTTTCTGGATGGCTTTATCGTCACGCTGGAGAGCCTGGAAGCACGGGACGAATATCTCGCCCACCCGCAGCATGTCGATGTTGGTGAACGCCTGATCGGACTGACCGATGGCGGCGCGGCGGGCCTTCTGGTCTTTGATATGTCAGTCTAATTTACGACTGCGGCGGTAAGCCGCCGCAGTCGTTGCATCCATCAGCTTGATTTGCTGATGGCAGCCGCTATCTGCTCGACATTGTAGCGGAACATCTTCTCATAGGTCGAAGCAGGGCCCTTGGCCTTGGAAAGCGCTTCGACATACAATTCGCCGCCAGGCTCTGCGCCGGTGGCTTTGGCAACCTGCTTTACCAAACGCGGATCATTCGAGTTCTCGAAGAAATACGTCTTCACATGCTCGGCCTTGATCTGCTCGATCAGCTTGCCGACATCTCCGGCAGACGCTTCTGTCTCGGTGGACACGCCCAGTGGCGACAGGAATGTTACCTTATATTCCCGCCCGAAATAGCCAAATGCGTCATGGCTCGTCAGCACCTTGCGGCGATCTTCCGGAATGGCATCGAATTTCGCATGCGCGAAGGCATCGAGACCATCCAGTGTCTTGAGATAGGCCTCGGCATTTGCCTTGAAATCTTCCTTGTCCGTCGGGTCCGCGGCGGAAAGCGCCGTTTCGATGTTCTTGACCCAGATTTTAACATTGACCGGGCTGTTCCACACATGCGGATCGGTCACGGTCTTGCCGTCTTCGTCCATCTCTCGCGTCTTGATACCATCGGAAACCGTCACGGGTGTTCCCTTGTAACCGGAGGCAGAAATCAGCCGGTCCATCCATCCTTCTAGGCCGAGCCCGCTGACGAAAACGACGTCTGCCGCCTTCAGGTTTTTCGCATCGGCGGGCGATGGCTCGAATTCATGCGGATCGCCATCCGGCTTCACGAGGCTGGTCACGGTCACATGCTTGCCGCCTACCTGCTTGACCACATCGGCAAGCACGGTAAAGGACGCGACGGCCTTCAGTTCTGCGGCGGATACGGGAGCCGAAAGGGCGATAAGTGCGGAAATGGCAGCAGAGAAAAGTAAAGTGCGGGATAACATTGGCACGTCTCCAGATTTAGCCCTTTAAATGCGGGCGGGTGAAATAGCGGCCTGCGAGACCTGCGGGTGCCGCCACGATGGACAGCCCGTAGAGGCAGGTTGCAGCCATGATGATGGTTGGCCCCGAAGCCAGTTCGAAATGGTACGAGATGACAAGGCCGACATAGCCGGAGATGGCGGCGCTCACAGCGGCAACCACCAGCATGGAGGGAAGATTGCGCGTCCATAATTGCGCAATGGCCGCCGGTAGCATCATCAACCCCACCGCCATCAGCGTGCCGAGCGCCTGAAAGCTTGCCACCAGATTGATGACGACAAGCACCAGAAAGATGACGTGATAGACGGGACCTCGACCGCCCACGGCTCTCAAAAAGCCGGGATCGAAGCATTCGGTCACCAACGGGCGATAGATGATGGCGAGGACGACGAGTGTCAGCGAGGTGATGGCACCGATCTGGTAGAGAGCTGGCGCGTCGATGGCGAGGATCGTGCCGAAAAGTACATGCAGAAGATCGACGTTCGATCCATGCAGGGAAACGATCAGAACCCCGAGCGCCAGTGACGCCAGATAGAAACTTGCAAAGCTCGCATCCTCCTGCAACGGCGTGATGCGGCTGACGATACCCGAGAGAAGCGCCACCGAGAGCCCGGCAACCAGTCCGCCAATACCCATGGCGGTCAGAGATAGGGAACCGGCGATGAGATAACCGATGGCCGCGCCCGGCAAAATGGCATGGCTGAGCGCATCTCCCATCAGGCTCATGCGCCGCAACATCAGGAAAACGCCGATCGGGCTGGCACCGGCTGCAAGGCAGAAGCAGGCGATCAGCGCACGCCGCATGAAGCCGTAGTCCTGAAACGGCGCAAGGAAAATATCATAGGCCGTCATGCTGCGGGCTCGCAGACGTCGCTGGCATCATCCCACCTTTCGGCCATGATACGGGCGCGTAACAGATTGACGGGCGACATGACCTGATGTGTCGGTCCCCATGCAATGAGTTCACGCGCGATCAGCAGCGTCTCGGGAAAATGCGTGCGCACCTGTTCAAAGTCATGCAACACGGCAATGACGGTGCGGCCCTCGCCATGCCAATGTGTAACGATATCCAGAAGGTCGCGGGTCGTGCGCGCATCGATTGCGGTAAAGGGCTCATCCAGCAGAATGACGCTGGCATCCTGCATCAACAGGCGGGCGAACAGAACACGCTGGAACTGCCCGGCAGACAGCGCGCCTATCGACCTTTTTTCAAAGCCCGAAAGGCCAACCGTTGCTAGCGCCTCTTCCGCCCGCTTTTCATCTTTTTGGGTGACGCTGCCAAATGCGCCTGCGGTTTTCCATGTGCCGAGTAACACCGTTTCCAAAACAGAAATCGGGAAACGCCGGTTGATGTCTGTTGCTTGCGGAAGGTAACCGAATTCGGCGCGCTTGAGCGCGTGATCGACGGAGCCTTGGGAGGCTCTAATATCGCCGATGATCGCCTTCAGCAGCGTCGATTTACCGGCGCCATTCGGGCCAGCAACCGCCGTCAGGCTTCCCTTGGCAAAACTGCCCGAGATGTGGTGCACCGCCGGGTGGCGGTCGTAAGCCACCGTCAGATTATTGATCGTCAGCACCGCAGGATTGCTCATGACAACACCACGGCCCAGTGGATGCCGAGCCAAAGCGGAGCGAGAATGATGAGCGCGATGATGAGGCGTGTGGATATGGATTGTTGCAGGAGGCGGCGAAAAGAAAAGGCATGCAGCATTTGGATGCTCACAATAATGTTATACAATTACGGTAATAGTATAACAATTGCGGCGGAAGAATGGCGCTTGAATGGGGATTAGCTGATGGGTGTTATGCTGCTCAACGGCATGCGTGGCGCGTCACGAAGAGCGAGTGGCAGGAAATCCTGGGCTCTACGCCCAGGATTACATCAAAAGCAAATTAAAGCTGCTCGATCATCGTCGCAGCGGACGAAACCGTTGCCTGACCGGGATTTTCTTCAACGTTCAGCGATTTGACCACGCCGTCTTCCACCAGCATGGAGTAGCGCTTGGAGCGAACGCCGAGGCTACCAGCGGAGAGGTCGGCATCGAGGCCGAGCGCCTTGGTGAAGGATGCATCCCAGTCTGCCAGGAAGTGGATTTTGCCTTGGCCGCCTGAGGATTGCGCCCATGCGCCCATGACGTGCCAGTCATTGACGGCGATAACAGCGATGTCGTCGACGCCGCGCGCAAGAATGGTATCGCGGTTTTCGAGATAGCCGGGAAGGTGGTTCAGCGAGCAGGTGGGTGTGAACGCGCCTGGGACGGCGAAAACAACGACCTTCTTGCCGTTGAAAAGAGCGTCTGTCGTTGTTTCAACCGGGCCGTCAGCCGTCTTTTCCTTGAAGGTCGCAGATGGAAGTTTGTCGCCGATCTTGATGGTCATGATGTCGCTCCTGTGGCAATGATCCGGCGCGACTATAGAGGATGATTTCGCAATGTCGCCAGCGAATTTCATCGTCCCTCACTGCGGAAAATCAAGCGGAGCTTCCATCACCTTCTCACCGGATTTCACCAGAATGGTCCAGCGCTGACCCTTGGGATTATAGGACTTCGGAAGTCCTTTTATGTTCATGTAGAAAGACAGCTTGCGCTTGTCGCGCACCATGTTCTGCGGCTCGAAATAGGCGTAGCCGGAAGGGCCGGCAACGAAGATTTCGGTCTCCTTCGGCGCATCCTCCGGTAGTCGCAATTCAACACCCAGTAGGGTCTTGTCGGGCGTGATGTGGAAACTCTGCACCCGAAAATCGTCGTTGGCCGGTTCCGGCAAAGCCATATTTGCGGTTTCTACGGCCTGCGTCTCTTCTTGTGTGGCCGCTTTTCCGTGATCCTTGCGGATGTCGAAATTGGCTTCGAATGGAATGCAGATATTAAGGCAGACGCCGATAAAAGCCGTCAGCCGCGCCCTGTCTTCATCGGAGCCGGGCTGAGACTGCAATGTGAAGGGCAGGCTGACGGGCGTGTCATAACCGATGTCGCTGATCTCGTCGTTCTTGATGAGCTTAGGCACCGGAAACGCCAGCGAGGTCAGGGTTGCGCCACTGGAGGGGTCAAGCTTGATCTTTGGCGGAATTCCAGCTTCTCCCGGCTCGCGCCAGTAGGTTATCCAGCCGGGCTTGAGCTCGATCTGCAGAACTGCGTCGATGCGGCCAGTGGCGTCGGCCGGCTTGCTGACGACGCGCATGCGCCCGCCTTCACTCGCTTCCCACTTCGTTACATCGGCCTGTGCGAGTTTGGGGGGAGATGCCAGTGCGAGCGTAAGAGCAAACAGTGGCAGAGATGCGCGTAAGAAAAGAAAGAGCGTAGCGTTCATGTCTTCGGTCTAGCCTAACATCTATCAGGGGGCCAGTTACGATTTTCACCCCTTCATCATTTTCGGTTGATTGATCGGCCTCTATGTCGCATCCTTCGTCTATGACCAACCCTTATGCCGTACCTCTTTCCACGAGAATATAGCAGACCGGAGGCGCCAGTGACCTTTTCGACCCTGATGGACAAAAAAGAGCGTGGCTTTCTGGATGGCCATTTTCTCATCGCCATGCCGGGACTGGAGGGTGGTTCGTTCGAGCGCTCGGTGGTCTATATTTGCGCCCATTCAGATGCGGGTGCCATCGGCTTCATCATCAACCGCGCCCAGCAGATCACCTTTACCGATGTGCTGCTGCATCTGAAGATGATGGATCAGAACGACGCCATCATGCTGCCTGACCGCACCCGCGAATTTCCCATTCAATGCGGCGGGCCTGTGGAGTCCGGCCGGGGTTTCGTGCTGCATTCGGATGATTACAGCAGCGAATCCAGCATCCCCGTCAGCGACGATATTTCCCTAACGTCGACGCTCGATATCGTGCGCGCCATTTCCGGCGGGCGGGGGCCGGACAAGGCAACCATGCTGCTGGGGTATGCTGGCTGGGGGCCGGGACAGCTTGAAAACGAGATGGTCAACAATGGCTGGCTCAACTGCCCCGCATCCGAAGAGCTGATCTTTGATCGCTTCCTCGACAACAAATACGAGCGCGCCCTTGGTTTGATGGGTGTGGACCCGCGAATGTTGTCGGCGCAGGCGGGTCATGCTTGAGAGACGTAAATTTTAGCGGAACTAAAATTTGATCCTGACGTTTTTACCTCGGTCGCCAGCGCCACGTCTGGTTAAAAAACTAGGGAGAAATATCATGGGTAGCACATCCGATAAAGTCGCTGGCAAGGCCAACGAAATTGCAGGCAAGGTCAAGCAGAGCGTAGGCAAGGCAACCGACAATGACAGCCTGCGCGCCAAAGGTGCAGCGCAGGAAACCAAGGGCAAGATCCAGACCACGACTGGTAAAGCCAAGGATGCCGTCAAGGGTGCGGTCGACCGGGCCTAATCTGCCTGTAGCTCAGCGACCGCGCTGACAACAGTTCAATAGAAGCGCATGTGTTCTTGAAACACATGCGTTTTTTTATCTGTCATCTCACATTTCCTCTTAGCTCAGAGCCGATTTTGCGGTTCGTTTCCAGGAGCGATACATGC
This sequence comes from Agrobacterium rosae, assembly GCF_002915175.1. Lineage (GTDB taxonomy): Bacteria > Pseudomonadota > Alphaproteobacteria > Rhizobiales > Rhizobiaceae > Agrobacterium > Agrobacterium rosae. The sequence goes on from NZ_NXEJ01000006.1 coordinate 231,947, forward strand.
GCCTATTTTCATGCGCTGCTTGCGGTCAGCCCGTCCATTTTGACAATCGCTCATGTGTCAAATGCGGTCACCGTCTGGTCTTTGTGCCTCAGACGCTTTCCATGGAAGCGATCGAGCCTGCCGGTGATCCAAACTGGTCGCTCGTGGCGCATCCGGAGCGTCAGGTCCGGTTTTGTGCCAACGAAGTCAACGACATCTGCAACTGGTCCGTGCCAGCAGAAAGCAACAGCAATTTTTGTCCGGCTTGCAGCCACAACAGGCTGGTGCCAGATGCTTCGACCGAAGAAGGTGTCGAACAATGGCGCAGGCTGAGCCAGGCCCAGCGACACCTTTTTTATTCCATGCTTCGCTTGAAGCTGCCGCATCCCAATCGCGACGTCGACCCGCAGGGCGGTCTCGTTTTCGACTTTCTGGTGGATGAAGTGGCGCCGGATGGCTCGATCATTCCGGCCATGACCGGCCATGATGAAGGCCTGATCGCCATCCGTGCCGCCGAGTCTGACGATGCGACGCGCGAGCAGATCAAGAGCAACATGAATGAGCCCTACCGCACCATGCTCGGCCATTTCCGCCATGAGGTCGGTCACTTCATCTGGAACAAGCTGGTGCGCGATGCGGACCGGCTGGAAGCGTGCCGCGCCGTGTTCGGAGACGAGCGCGAGGATTATGGCGAAGCGCTGAAGCGTAATTACGAGCAGGGACCACGTCTTGGCTGGCAGGAAACATTCATCAGCTCCTATGCCTCCGTCCATCCGTGGGAAGACTTTGCAGAGTGCTTTGCGCATTACCTGCACATAGTCGATACGCTGGAAACCGCACACGCATTCGGCATCGCCATCGAGCCTGAAGGTCATCAGGAGCTGGAAACGGATGTTGCCTTCGAGCCTTACAGCGCAAGAAGCGCGCAGCAATTGGTCGATGCGTGGATCCCTCTGACGGTCGCTCTCAACTCCATGCAGCGCAGCATGGGTGAGGCGGATCTCTATCCCTTCGTGCTGGCCCCCGCAGTGGTGGAAAAGCTGGAATTCATGCACAAGCTATTGCACGACAAAATTCCAGCGAACCAGCAGACCGATTGGCAACAGGGGTTTCAGCAGCAGGCGCATCAGGATCAGGCCCTTTTGACCACCTGAAAACGCTCCCGAAGCAGTCTTAGGGCTGCATCGGGTGTGTCCGGCGTACCGAACAGGAAGCTTTGCCCGTAATGACAATTCATGCGGGCAAGCTCTGCTGCATCTTCCGGCGTTTCGATACCTTCAGCAACCACCTGCATCTCCAAGGCACGCGCCATGGCAATGATGGAGCGTAGAAGCACATTGCGCTTGTCGCTGGTGTTGGCGACCAGCGCCTTGTCCAGCTTGATCGTGTCGAACGGGAAGCGTGTCAGATAGGCGAGCGAGGAATAGCCCGTTCCGAAATCATCCAGCGCAAGGCTCAGGCCGGTTTCCTTGAGCTTGGCGAGAACAAGCCGCGCCTGTTCCGGATTTTCCATGACGACAGACTCGGTCAGTTCCAGCTTCAATTGTTTCGGATTGCAGCGGGTTCGCTGCAACATGCTGCGCACATCCGTATAAAGCTCGTTATTCAGCAGCTGTGCGCTGGAAATATTGACCGAGATGAAAATCGGCAGCTTGTCGATGGCATGTTGCCAGTCCATTAGGTCAGTCGCTGCCCGTTCCAGAGCGAACATTCCCAAAGGCTCGATCAGCCCGGAGGCCTCCGCCACTGGAATAAATTCGCTTGGCGGAATGGTGCCGCGCTTGGGATGTTCCCACCGCATCAGCGCTTCAAAGCCAGCGAGATCGCCATTATCCAGCTTGATGATGGGCTGGTAAGCAAGCGATAGCTCCTTGCGCTCGATAGCGCGGCGCAAATCGCTTTCCATTTGCAGGCGGTCGGTGCCCGATGTGCGGAAGGCCGGGCGGAACGGCTCGACACGGTTGCCACCAGCGCGTTTGGCGCGGTACATGGCAAGCTCGGCATCGCTGAGCAGACCCGCAGCATTTTCCTGTTGATCGATCCACGAGACGAGGCCGATGGAGGCCGTCAGAATGATTTCGCGATTGGCGAAGTTGATCGGCACCATGATGGCTTTGTTCACGGCATCGGCAAAATCCGCCACGCGCTGCGGGTCTCGCTCCGAAACCAATATCAAACCGAATTCGTCACCCGAAAGCCGCGCCAAGGTGTCTTGCGGTTTCAGAAGACGACGCAAGCGTCGTGTGAGCGCGATCAGAATATTGTCACCGGCGGCAATGCCCAGCGTGTCATTGACCAGCTTGTAGCGGTCGATATCGATCGCCATCACAGTCGGGCGAACCGTCTCACCCTCGGGTGCGAGGTTGAGGACGGATTGCAGGCGGTCGAGGAAGACCTGGCGGTTCGGCAGGCCGGTTAGATTGTCGCTCAACGCATCCTGCAACAGCCGCTCGATGGAGTTTTTCTGTTCGGTAATATCGGTGATCGTGCCGACGCAGCGAATGATTTCACCGTTCGAGCCCAGCACGGGCCGTGCACGAATTTGCAGCCAGTGGAAATGCCCGTCTTCGGCGCGAATGCGGAATTCGTGGTTCAGACGTCCCTTGCGGTGGTCCAGCAGAACGTCCAGTGTCGCCTTGAAGCGGTCGCGGTCGTCAGGATGCAGGCGCGGTATCCAGTTTCTTGCCGCGCCATGCATAGTGCCGGGATGAAGCCCAAGCTTGACCGAAACATCGGGCGTCGTGACGATGCGGTCGCGCGTGACGTCCCAGTCCCATACCGTATCTCCGCTGCCGGTCAGAGCCAGCGATTGCCGCTCCAGATCGGAAAACAGTCCCTGCTGGTAGGCGCTACCCGCAAAGGCGTGCTGAATAACGGTAAAGCCGATCAGCAGGACGATCAGCACCAGCCCGCCACCAAGGGCAGGCTGGACGATGTCGTTGTCCAGTTGTCCGGTGACCGTCAGCCAGCTTCCAAACAGCCAGACGATGATCAGCGCCCAAGACGGCACGAGCAAAATGGCGCGGTCATAGCGGTTGAAACCGAGATAGATGATCAGCACGATGCCAGCCGTTGCCGTCAACGCGAAGGACAGGCGAGCGATACCGGATGCGATGGACGGATCATAGATCGCTACGCCGAACAATGCGCCAAGGCCGATGATCCATGCGAATGTCGCGTAACCCAGATGCGCATGCCACCGGTTCAAATTGAGATAGGTGAACAGGAAGACCACGAAACTGGAAGCGAGCGCCACTTCGGCACCCGCGCGCCATATTCGCTCGTCGCTGGAGGTAACGGTGATCAGCTTTTCCAAAAATCCGAAGTCGACGCAGATATAGGCCAGAACCGCCCAGGACAGCGCCGCCGAAGCGGGTAGGACGGACGTGCCTTTGACGACGAAGAGAATGGTCAAAAGGACCGCCAACAGGCCGGCAATACCCAGAACAATGCCGCGATACAGCGTGAAGGCGTTGATCGTGTCCTTGTAGGCCTCTGGTTCCCACAGATAAATTTGCGGCAATTGCGGCGTCGACAGTTCCGCCACGAAGGTGATCACCGCGCCGGGGTTGAGCGTGATGCGAAACACGTCCGCGTCGGCGCTGGGTTGCCGGTCCAGCGCAAAACCTTCACTGGGGGTGATGGCGATGATGCGCTGGGAGCCGAGATCCGGCCAGAAAATTTTCGAGTTTACCAGCCGAAAATGCGGTGCGACGATCACGCGCTCCAACTGTTCTTCAGACACATTGGCGAGTGCAAACACCGCCCAATCGCCCTGATGCGCGGGAGAGGAGGCACGCACCTCGATACGACGACGAATACCATCGGGACCGGGTGCGGTGGAAACCTGAAAAGCCTCGCCCTGATTGGCGTAGATATCTGTTGTTGCGGTCAAATCCAACGCCGTATCGTCGCGGGAAATCTTGACCGGCTCAAACGCATGCGCTTGTGCGGTAAACAGCACGAATAAAAACAGCAGAGGCGTAAAGCGCGCTGCGGCCACAAGACGTCCAACGAGGCGCGACGCAAGGCTAATATATTTCATCTATCCTACTGCGTCCCGGCGGGATTTTGCTTATCGGAAATGAGGGAGAACATGACGTGGTCCCGCCAATTGCCGTTTATTTTCAGATATTCCCGCAAGAGACCTTCCCGCTGAAATCCGGCATTTTCAAGCAGCCGTATGCTTTTGAAGTTTTCTGGAATACAGGCTGCCTCAATACGGTGCAACTGAAGTCCGTCGAAGATGTAGGGTATTACCAGCTTTAATGCGGCAGACATATGGCCTTGGGCCGCGTAAGCCTCACCAATCCAGTATCCAATCATGCAGCTTTGCGCGGCACCGCGCCTGATATAACCGATGGTGATGCCGCCCAGCAGCGTTCCATCCTGGGTAAAGAGCAGCAGCGATATCGCCATGCCCGAGGAAAATTCCTGGCCGTTGCGGGTCACGCGCACGCGAAACGAACTCTCGGTCAACTCGTCCGCGCGCCACGTCGGCTCCCATGGCTGGAGGAATTGCCTGCTTTCCGACCGCAGCTTGTACCACTGCCTGTAGTCGGAATAGCGCGGCAATCTCAGCAGATACTCAGCGTTACGAAGTTCCGGTGTATCGCTGTTGCGGGAAAGAAAACGCAGCATGTAAGGTCAGACCTCATCCCCACTTGCCGCGGACATATGCCCTTGCCGTCAGCCGTTAGCCTGTATTTTGGTGGATGGCGTTGCCGAAAGCTCCGCCGTAATGTCCGAAAGCGGCAGCAGGTTTTCCAGCGGGCCGATGGCGGACAATGTTGGAACTGTATCGAAAAACAAGCGGCCTGCAAGATCGGTCAGACGTTCTGTAGTGATATCGCCCAGACGCTGCATCATCTCGTCATTGGGAATAGGGCGGCCATAGAGCATCATCTGGCGGGCGATCTGCCCGGCGCGCGCCGCAGGGCTTTCCTGACCCATCAAAAGCTGAGCGCGGATTTGCGCCCGGGCGCGGTCGATTTCTTCCTGATGGATGGTCTGCGACGATTTGCGAAGCTCATCGAGGATGACAGGAACGAGTTCCGCTAGGTCGTTGCTGCCGGTCGCGGCATGAATGCCGAAAATGCCGGTATCGGAAAAACCCCAATGGAAGGCATAGACCGAATAGCAGAGGCCGCGAAACTCACGGACTTCCTGAAACAGCCGCGAAGACATTCCGCCGCCCAAGATATTGGCGAGAATCTGCGAGCAGTAGAAATCACGGGCGTGATAGGCTTTGCCTTCGAAACCCAGCAGGACCTGCGCATCCATCAGATCACGCGTTTCACGGATTTCACCGCCGGTATAGATCGCTTTTTCCATGACGGGGGTCGCGACCGGAAGCTGCGGCAGACCGGCGAAACGCTGCTCGACCTGCTTGACGAAGCTCTCGTGATCCACGGCACCTGCGGCCACCACGAACATGCGGTCGGTGGTGTAGTTGCGTGCCAGATAATGACGAATTTGACCTGTCGAGAAAGACTGAACCGTATCGGGCGTACCCAGAATAGGGCGACCGATGGTCTGATCGCGATAGGCGACACCGGAGAAATTATCGAAGAGAACGTCATCGGGCGTATCGGTCGCAGCGCCGATTTCTTGCAGGATTACGTTTTTCTCACGCTCCAGTTCCGCCTCGTCAAAGGCTGACTCCGTCAGGATATCGGCGAGGATATCGACAGCCAGCGGCACATGGTCTTTCAGGACGCGGGCGTAGTAGGAGGTGGTCTCGGTCGATGTAGCGGCATTGACTTCGCCGCCGACATTCTCGATTTGCTCGGCAATTTGCCGGGCGGTGCGACGGGCCGTGCCCTTGAACGCCATATGTTCGAGAAGATGCGCGATGCCATGCTCGTCATCGGTCTCGTTGCGGGAACCGGATTTGATCCAGACCCCGAGAGCAACGCTTTCAAGGTGAGGCATTCTTTCGGTAACAACCGTCAACCCGGAGGAAAGCCGGGTTACATTCACACTCATATCAAGTCTTTCCGCGTCACTCACCCTTGGCGCGAGCATGTTTGCCGATGAATGTTTCTACGGCGTCCAGCTCAGCATTCAGGATATCGAAACGCTCCTCCCGGTTCATCAGATCAGCAAGCCATACTGGAAGCGCTGGATCGATTTCGCAAGCGGATTTTACAGCAGCAGGAAATTTCGCCGGATGCGCAGTGGACAAAGTGACCATCGGAGTGTTTGATTTTTCGTGCTTTTTCGCTACGAAAACAGCAGAGGCCGTGTGCGGGTCGAGCAGGTAGCCACTCTCGGCCAAAGTATCGCGAATGGTCGCAGCAACCTGTTTTTCCGTGGCGCGGCCCGCGCGGAAATCGCGCTTGATGAACTTCATCGCCTTGTCGGAAATATCGAAAGCGCCAGATTGTTTCAGGCCATCCATGGAGCGTTTGACGGCCCCGGCATCGCGATCATAGGCTTCAAACAGAAGCCGCTCGAAGTTGGATGAAATCTGAATATCCATGGACGGCGACGTTGTGGCGTGGACGCCGCGCATTTCGTAACGACCGGTCTTCAGGGTTCGCGCCAGAATGTCGTTGTCATTGGTGGCAATCACCAGCTTGTCGATGGGCAGGCCCATCTGCTTGGCAACGTAACCTGCAAAAATGTCGCCGAAATTGCCTGTCGGGACAGTGAAGGACACCTTGCGGTCGGGACCGCCCAGCGAAAGCGCTGCCGTAAAGTAATAAACGACCTGCGCCATGATGCGCGCCCAGTTGATGGAGTTCACGCCCGACAGCTTAACGCTGTCGCGGAATTTACCGTCGTTGAACATCTCTTTGACGAGGGTCTGGCAGTCATCGAAATTGCCATGAACGGCAATCGCGTGAACGTTGGACGCTGTCGAACTGGTCATCTGGCGCTGCTGCACTGGCGAAACCTTGCCATGCGGAAACAGAATGAAAATATCGGTGCGTTCGCGGCCCGCAAAGGCATCGATGGCAGCGCCGCCGGTATCACCCGATGTCGCGCCGACGATGGTGGCGCGTTCGTTGCGCTCTGTCAGCGTGTAGTCCATCAGGCGGGCGATAAGCTGCATCGCAACGTCCTTGAAGGCGAGCGTCGTGCCGTGGAAAAGCTCCAGAATGAACGAATTGGGACCAGTCTGCACCAAGGGAACGACTGCCGGGTGGCGGAACGTGGCGTAGGCGTCATCAATCATCGCGCGGAACGCATCGGCCGGAATCTCGCCGCCGGTAAAGCGGTAGAGAACCTCGAAAGCGACTTCCTGATAGGTTTTTCCGCGAAGCGCGCGAATTTCCTTTTTCGACATGGTCGGCCATTTGCGGGGAACGTAAAGTCCACCGTCACGCGCCAGACCCGCCAGAAGCGCGTCGGAAAAACCAAGAGATGGGGCGCTGCCCCTGGTCGATACATATTCCACGAGATAGTCCCTTATCGTCGGCGGCGTCTGCGCTGGAAGCCCTTGTTTGGCAGCGTTGTGAAGGATTTTGCAAATTTAGAGCAAATCCGAACGCAACCAATCGATTTTTTCCAGCGCCGCTGCTATAGACCATCGCCGACGGGCATGAAAGGCCAATAAACGGGTTCTACGGTCCTGCATCGGTGTAGTTTTTGAAGGGTTGAACAGAGTGACAGGGAATATTTTGCGTTTGTCCGCCGCCATATCGCTTCTGGCTGTGATCAGCGGTTGCAACTCTTCCAATCCATCGGACTCGATGGCGGTGAATGCACCGACCGCTGAGGCTGTGTCACCGGTTGTTCAGGCGAATTGCCCGGGTATCACCATTCTCGACTCCAACGCCGTACACCGCGTTTACGCCGGTGGTGGGAGCGATCCGACGAAGCTGGTCTATCAGGCATCACTTTCCGATACGACGCGCTCCTGCAGCATGAGCAACGACACTTTGACCGTGAATGTGCTGGCGCAGGGCCGTCTTGTTCCCGGCCCGCTCTCCAAGCCCGGCCGCATCAACCTTCCCATCCGCGTAACGGTGAAGGACGGCAACGGCGAAATCTTCTCGCAGGTCACGAATTTCCCTGTCGATCTTCCAGCAGGCGATGCAGGCACGCAATTCATCTTCAACAACCCCAACGTCGCCATTCCGAACGGACCCGGCGGCGCATCGCGCCAAACCAATGTTTTCATCTCGTTTGATGAGGGCGGTGCTGGCACGAAGAAGGGGCGGCGCGGGTAGGTTAGCCAAGCAGTGTTTGCTTGGCTCTAAAGCCCTGCGGCTTTGCGCAGGGCTTCGTTCATGCGGCCCTGCCAGCCTTTTCCGCTTTGACGAAACCTGGCAATCACGTCCTCATCCAGACGCAACGTGATTTGTCTCTTCGGGTTTTCCAGGGTAGGGCGTCCGCGGGACACGCGCTGTTCGTCCATGGCTTTGAAAAATTCTGCGGGTAAAACCTCTGCAGCAGGTCGCGCACGCTCTAGCTCAGCTTCGGGGATTTCGGGAAAGTCTACGGCGTCCCAATCGGCTTCGCTATATCCACGTCCGGCTTGGAAGGTCTTTGCTTTTAAGGTCTTGGCCAAGGTAGCCTCCTTCTTTCCCTGTCGCTGGCCTGCCGGAAGCTTACGATGGAGATCGCTTCCGCCCCGAGCGTCGCAAAGATGACGGCGGCGGTTCCATCGCGGAAATATCCTACCGCCTTGAAGCGCCGCTGGCTTCGCTCACTGACCAGGCTTTCTTCAACGAGGGCATTTCCCCAATCAAACTCGCCGATATCGGCAAAGTCAAAACCATGCTTGTCGATATTGGCGAGTCGCTTTGGCTCGTCCCAGATAATCTTCATGAATTAATGTAACTACATTTATTAAAATATCAATGTCGTTACTCAAATCAGGAAAATATCTGCATGGCAACTCAAGCCACCCCGGCCCATTCCGACAGCGCTTCGATCGTCGCGGGCAAGTCCTGCATGCGAGCGATCACCGTTTCGGCGCCGGCATCCGTCAGGCGATCCGCGTGGCTGGGGTAGGTGTGGGATGCACCGGTGAAGCCGATGACGCGCATGCCTGCGGCGCGTGCGCCTTTGATGCCGTGAACGGAATCTTCAATCACCACAACGCGGTCCGGCGGGACGTTGAACTGTTTTGCGCCATGCAGGAAGATATCCGGCTTCGGCTTGACGCGGTCAGCACCCAGATCCTTGGCGGAATAGATATGGCCTTCGAAGTAGGGCTTCAGGCCAACCTTGGTCAGCATCATCTCCAGACGGGCGCTGGAGGAATTGGAGCAGATGCAGCGTGGCAGGGTCAGGCGCGACAGTGCGGTCTTGACGCCTTCGATCACCTTCACGTCACGCTCGAGCCGCGCATCCAGAAGTTTCTCGGACTTTTCCAGCAGCGATGCGGATAGGGGAATGCTCGCTTCGCGCTCGACTTCGAGAAGAATGTTCTTCCACGTCATGCCGGAGAAGCGCTCGCCCATTTCCTCGGTCGAGATCGGGTAGCCGGCATCCGTCAGCAGGCGTGCTTCAACCTGGGCGGCAATGATTTCGGAATCGACGAGAACGCCGTCGCAGTCGAAAATGATGAGATCAAAGCCGCTCATGGGCTCTCCTTAGCGATTGGGTATGGAGGAAACGGTTGATACCGAAATATTTGGGCGCTTTTAGACCATGTGGACCATAAGCTCAACCGATGCCATCGCAGACGAGCCTTGCTCGACAAGTTTCGTGCCGCGCTTTATGTCATGCCATGGCCAAAACTCCGAAAACCAAACCCGAAGATACCATTGCCGCAAAAATCAGCCGGACCCTGGCAGACCGTATCGTGCGTGGGGAACTCGCCCCCGGCGAGCGGCTGCGGCAGGACCATGTCGCCGAGGAGTTTGGTGCCTCGCATGTTCCGGTCCGCGAGGCGTTTCGTCGTCTGGAAGCGCAGGGGCTTGCCGTCAGTATTCCGCGCCGCGGCGTGCGGGTGGCCGATTTCGGCCTGCCCGATGTCCAGGAAGTGGCCGAGATGCGGGCGGCACTGGAAGTGCTGGCGCTGCGCCACGCCATTCCCAACATGACGCCAGCCATTCTGGACGAAGCGGAGGCGGCAACGCTGGCGGGTGACAGGGCTATGGATGTGCGCCAGTGGGAGGAAGCCAACCGTCGCTTTCACCGGCTTATCACCGCGCCCTGCGCCATGCCGCGATTGATGGAAGCGATCGACGGACTTCATGCAGCAAGTGCGCGTTTTCTGTTTTCGGCGTGGCGGGCAGGATGGGAACGGCGCACGGACACCGACCACCGCGCCATCATTGATGCCCTGCGCGGCGACCGCGCGGAGGAGGCTGTGCGTATTCTGGATGGGCATGTGCAGTGGATTGGCCGCACGGCAATCCGTACCTCGACTGGCTTGACCCGCGACGCCTTCGTTATCGTCGGCTAAATTATAGATAATTTTAAATGGCGCTATACTGCTGATTTTGTAAGGTTTATGCGGATTCTATCCACATGGCGTGATTATCCCTGAATGAATTCTTACACCCGTCTCTGGCTTCCGATGAGTTTTTCGTTATCAATCATGCTGTCTTTGAGGAATTATCTATAATTTGAAAAGGAAGACACTATGACAGCTCAGATTCGTAACGCTCCCTCCGGTTTTCTCGATCTCTCATCAAAATCTTTTGTCCAGCAGTCCCTATTCGTCGTTGCTGGAACGTTGGTCTTGGCGCTCGCATCGAAACTCTCAGTCCCAATGATCCCGGTGCCGATTACCATGCAGACGTTCGCTGTTACGATAATCGGCGCTCTCTATGGCTGGAGGCTCGGGACGTTGACAGTGCTTGCATGGTTGGGTGAAGCCATGCTTGGCATGCCGGTTCTCGCTGGCGGTTCATCCGGTCTTGCACCCTTTGTCGGGCCGACTGCCGGTTACCTTGTTTCCTTCCCCATCATGGTGGCGCTTGTTGGCTTCATGACGGAGAAGGGGATCAACGGTCATCGTCCGATTGGCGGTTTCCTGCTGCATCTCTCCGCAAATGCGTTGGGTCTCGCCCTCGGTTGGGCATGGCTTGCGGGTCTGTTGGGTGCTGAAAAAGCCTGGATCGCGGGCGTTGCGCCTTTCATTTTGGGCGCCGTTATGAAATCGGCTCTTGCCGCTGCCGTTCTCAAAGTCGTCGCGCTGCGTGCAGAAGCGTCCAAATGACGGTTCGTCTCAGGGCACATCATTTGCTCTGCATGCTGACCTATGTCGGCAAAGGTTATACGCCCGGCTTCACGGTCAATTACGACCGTGTGGCCGAGCGGCTGAATGGCGGAGAAGAGATCGAAATCGTGTCCGGACCGGACGACATCTGCGCACCCCTGCTGGGCGATGATGCCGCCCACTGCTTCAAGGACAGTGTGAATGGACGGGACGCAAAAGCCTTGGAAGTCGTGGCGGAGTGGCTTGGCGAAACGCCTAAAATTGGCGACCGCATCGGGCCGGATGAAGCCTTCATCGAAAAGCTTCGGTCCGGTTTTCAGCAGGGGCATCTGAGAAAAGCATGTTCGGGCTGCGAATGGACAAGCCTCTGCGACCGCGTCTCGCAATCCAATTTCTGCGGCGTAAAAATCGCGCCGCAGATTGCTTCCAAGGTTATTCGGTGATGTTCAGTTCGGTGCGTTCAGCAGCGGTTACCGTTGCGTTGACTTCCTTGGGCTCACGCTTGGATTTATCGTCATAGGTGACTTTCACCGCGTAATTGCCTGGGCGCAGGGTTTCCTGATGCTTGGTGTCGTAGCGCCCTGAAATTTCCTTCTGGGTTCCCTGAATGTCCCTGGTCGTTTCGAGAATGTCGATGCGCTGCGCATCCGGCGCGGAAACAGCCAGAACGCCAGCGTCCAGATTGACGGTCAGGTTCGTGCGCTGTCCGGGGGTCACGGTAAAGGGTGTGTCGACGCTGACCTGTCCCAGCCGCGCACGCATGATGAAGTTGCCCGCGGGCATCTGCATCATCTTGCCCACACCGTAGGTGCCGGTCAGGGTTTCACGCGTGCCATCCAGCGTTTCGTCAGGGGAAAGGGTTTCGAAGCGGATATTGTCTGTTTCCACCGCGCGGCCACCTTCTTTGTAGACCGCGTTGGTCACCACGACACCGCTCGGAATGATGATGTCGTGGCTGATGGTCTCACCTGCCTTGACGGTGATCTTTTCTTGCGCACGGGCAGGGCCAATCCGGCCCTCCAGTGTCAATTCTCCGGCCGGCACGAAGATTTGCTTTGATCCATAAATGCTGTCGCTGAAGCCGGCACCCTGTTTGACCTCGACCCGTGCGAGCGGCTCGGCTTCCTTACTGTCTTGGCTGCGCTTGGGAACGATGGTCAGTTGCGCGGCATTGAAATCGACCTTCACCTCCGCAACCGCACCGTCCTTCACATCGACGGCTACCTCGCGGCTGATATTGCCGAGGGCAGCCACCGCCACATATTTGCCCACTGGTATTTTCTCTTCGAATGTCGCGTCGTAAGCGCCGCTGACATTCTCGTCGCTCCGTCCGCCGGTGCTGTCGGCCTTGTAGAAATCCCAACGCACCTTGTCGCTGTTGCCCAGCGAAGGTCCACCCTGAACGAGGACGGCATCCGTCTTGACGTTGATCTGCGGTTTGATAACCGGTGGTTTCGCTTCCTGTGAAAAAGCAGTCGTCGCGAAAAGCGTGGAAACGATAATCAGTGAAACGCGCATCTAGTATTTACCCCTGCAACCCATACCCTTGGCTCCATCTGCTAGATGGCGCGCAAAATTCCGAAATCACAACGATAATCATAGGCATCTTGTTCCACCGACTGTTTTTTTTGATTTTTCTGCCACGCGTTCAGCCTTTGATAACCATCTTCGGTAACCATAGCGTCAGTTCAGTCGAGTAAGCGTATGGAGCGAGTACCTATGGCATCAGTGTTTCCGCTGGCCGATTTTCGGCACGCCGGTTTTGATCTTGCAGGTGAAAGCGATGCCTGGAAAGACAGTATCATAAAGGGCGATTGCGTTGCCGCTCTCGAGGCTCTGCCCAGCCAGTCCATCGATGCAATTTTTGCCGATCCACCGTATAATCTCCAGCTTGGTGGCACGCTTCATCGCCCGGACCAGTCGTTGGTCGATGCTGTCGATAATGATTGGGACCAGTTCGCATCCTTCGAAGCTTACGATGCCTTCACCCGCGCCTGGCTTCTGGCCTGCCGCCGGGTACTGAAGCCCAATGGCACCATCTGGGTCATCGGCTCCTATCACAATATCTACCGCGTCGGCTCCATTCTTCAGGACATGAATTTCTGGATTCTCAACGACATCGTCTGGCGCAAGACCAACCCGATGCCGAACTTCAAGGGTCGCCGGTTCCAGAACGCACATGAGACCATGATCTGGGCCAGCCGCGATGCGAAGGCGAAAAGCTACACCTTCAATTATGAAGCGCTGAAAGCCTCCAACGACGACGTGCAGATGCGTTCCGACTGGCTGTTCCCGATCTGCAGCGGCGGAGAGCGCCTGAAGGGCGATGACGGCAAGAAGGTCCACCCGACCCAGAAGCCGGAAGCATTGCTTGCCCGCATCATCATGGCGTCCACCAAGCCAGGCGATGTCGTGCTCGACCCTTTCTTCGGCTCCGGCACGACAGGTGCGGTTGCCAAGCGTCTCGGTCGTCACTTCGTCGGCATCGAGCGTGAGCAAGACTATATCGATGCCGCCTCTGCCCGCATCGCCGCCGTCGAGCCTCTTGGCAAGGCGGAACTTACCGTCATGACCGGAAAGAAGGCCGAGCCGCGCGTTGCCTTCAACGTGCTTCTCGAAAGCGGTCTGGTTCGCCCTGGTCAGGTTCTGACGGATGCGAAACGTCGTTACAGCGCCATCATCCGTGCCGATGGCACGATTGCTTCTGCCGGTACCGCCGGTTCCATTCACCGCCTTGGCGCGAAAGTGCAAGGACTGGATGCCTGCAACGGCTGGACGTTCTGGCACTATGAGGATGGTGAGGCTTTGAAGCCGATCGATGATCTGAGAACACTGATCCGTAATGAAATGGCAAAGGCTGGATAAAGCGATCCACCGCTTTGCCCTTGCCAACGAAAGGCGGTCTTGCCGCCCCACATACTTCATCCGGTTTTAGTACCTTCAGTCCCGGATGAAGAGTAACAGACGCCCGGCGTTCCCTGAACGTCGGGCGTCTGTGTATTCGTTATTAATCATAGCAGAATTTTCTTAAATATATCAATTGCATGGCAAGCCTGGAGCAAGTATGGCTCTGTAGCTGTGTGTCCAAGGGAGCCACAGCAAGCCGCCAATGGGTCTGGCCGGAAATCAGAATTGATTTTCGGCAAAACATGATTCGCAAATAACAAAGGCGGCAACTTTCCCGGATATGAGATTTACAAATCTGGTCGCTTGCGACCAGACTGGTGCAGGTAGAAGACCGCCATTTTCGCCTGCACCAGCCATTCTCATCTTATACGTCGATGCCATATGTGGCCAAATCGGCTCTCAATTTCTCAGCACCGGTAAAATGCACGGCCTGCCATCCGGCAGCTTTCGCGCCTTCCACATTCGGCAGCGAATCGTCAATGAAAATGCTGCTGGCGGGATCGAGATCAAACGTCTGCGCATGCAATTCATAAATCGCGACATCCGGCTTGATCAGGCCGACATCACCCGAAACGGTCACGCCGCGCGAAAGGGTGAGGAAGGGATACATCTTCTGCGCTTCGCGGAACGTGTCTGAGGCGAAGTTGGTCAGCATGGTCACATCATAGCCGCCATCGATCAGGCCTTTGAGGATGGCGACCGAATCGTCATAGGAATGCGATACCATTTCGTGCCAGTGCAGGCGAAAGGCGCGGATCGTTTTTTCGTGATCGGGATGGTCCTGCAAAAGCAGCGATTCGGCCTCATCCCAAGTCCGTCCACGATCCTGCTCCAGATTCCATTCATGGGTGCAGACGTTTTCGAAGAACCATGCCCGCTCGTCAGCGTCAGGGATCAGGCGACTGTAGGGAATATCAGGGTCGTAATGGATCAGAACCTTGCCGATGTCGAAAACGATGTGATTGATCTTGGTCATCAATTTTTCCTGCTTTTATCAAATGCGAGAGGAATAGCCTGAGAGATGGCTTTTTTCATCACGGTTGGCAAAGCCTGAGCTTCAAGATTTGTGACGGGCTCCCACCATTCGTCATTGGGACCGGGTTGCACGCGTCTCGAAACTTTAGCCCGGAAAATGGAAAGCCTAAGCTCGAAATGGGTAAAGACGTGAACGATTGTCCCCGCAGGCTCCCATTCCGCGTCGAAGGGCGCATGCTCTGTACCGGTGCCGCCATCGATTCGGGCGGTCCATGCCGTGGTCGGCACCTCAGTCATGCCTCCGAGAAGCCCGGTTTCGATACGGCGGCGCAGCAGAATCTCGCCTTTGTCATTCAGCGCAACGAAGGCCGCACCGACGCGCACCGGCTTCTCCTTCTTGGCAGCCTTCACCGGAAAGCGCTCCGGCTCACCCTGTGCAAGCGCCAGACAGTGGCTGTTGTAAGGACAGATTGCGCAAGCCGGGCGCTTCGGCGTGCAGATTGTCGCCCCGAGGTCCATCATCGCCTGCGCAAAATCACCTGGACGATCAGCCGGCGTGATCTCCGCCACCTTCGCCCGCATCACACCTTTGGAACCGGGCAGGGGAGCGTCGATGCAAAACAGGCGGGAAATCACTCGCTCGACATTACCATCCAGCACGGCTGCCTGCCGGTTGAACGCAATGGCCGCAACAGCTGCCGCCGTATAATCGCCAATGCCGGGGAGCTTTTTCAAACCTTCTTCGGTGTCTGGAAACACGCCGCCATGCTCATTCGCAACGGCTTCGGCGCATTTCTTCAGGTTGCGGGCGCGAGCGTAATAGCCAAGCCCCGCCCAAGCCGACATAACGTCGTCGCTCGGGGCGGCGGCCAGATCCTCGACCTTTGGCCATAGCGCCAGAAACTTGGCGAAATAAGGCTTTACCGCTTGAACGGTGGTCTGTTGCAGCATCACCTCGGACAGCCAGACGTGATAGGGATTGGCCCGCAAGCCCCTGGCCGTCATCGGCGGCGAGGTGCGCCACGGCAGGTCGCGGTGGTGCCGGTCATACCACGCCAGCAGCATATCCGCGTAAGGCGGGTGTTCGATTTTATGAAGCATGGTTTGCTGTGGCCCTCGTATTGCGCCTATACTTGGTTCATCCGCTTGCGCCGATCAAGCCGCGAGTTGACGAGGTGAGAATGAAAAAGCCCCGCAAAGGCGTTATCCAGATTGCCGAAATCGCAAACGGCATCATCGACCCCGTTCTGGCGAAACGCGCTGGAATCAGCACGTCTCTGCTCGGTTCGTGGGACGAAATTGCAGGAAGCGACTTTGCCGATTGCACACGCCCGGAAAAGATAACATGGCCGCGCCGTGACGAGGGGCCGGACCGTGGCGGATATCAGGCAGGCGTCCTGACCATTGCCTGTGAAGGTGCGCGCGCGCTGTTTCTGACCCATGCGCAAGGTGAGTTGATTGCCCGCATCAACGGCTTTTTCGGCTTTCCTGCGGTGCGGCAAATCAGGATCGTCCAGAAACCGGTATCGCAAACGCTTAATCGCCGTCCCAAGCCGCAGCCCTTGCGTGGCGAGGCCGCCAAGCGCCTGGAAGGCATGATGGACGGCATTGAAAGCGAGGCTTTGCGCAAGGCCGTGGAGCGCCTCGGCACCGCCGTTTTGCAAAAGCGTGTTCGTCGCGGCACGATTTGACGCAGCCTAAAGACGCACACTGTCCTTGACTGGTCACAATTCTTTGACAAGAAGAAAAGAAATGGCCGCTTGTTCTGAACAGGTGGTCGCTATATCGCAATTGTAGACAATTTCAGTCTTTCACAAACAGGTGCTTGATGCATTTTCCCGAATTCAATATCACCCGCCGCAATCTTCTTGGTGGTGTCGCCCTTGCAGCCGTTGCCGCCGCCTTGCCATTTGCATTGACGCCGGGTGTCGCCCTTGCGCAGGAGTTGCCGGAATCTTCCGGTAATGTCGATATGGCCGCCGTCATGAAACCCGGCCCGCTTCCAGACCGCGGTCTTGGAGACGTGAATGCACCGGTGAAGATTGTCGAATACATGTCCATGACATGCCCGCACTGCGCGAATTTCCACAATAAGACGTTCGATGAGATCAAAAAGAAGTACATCGATACGGGCAAGGTCTATTTCGTCATCCGCGAGTTCCCGTTCGATCCGCGCGCTGCCGCTGCCTTCATGCTGGCCCGTTGCGCACCTGAACAGCAGTACTACCCGTTCGTTTCCATGCTGTTCAAACAGCAGCAAAGCTGGGCCACGGCGCAGGATGCACGCGCTGCCCTGCTGCAAATGTCGAAAATGGCCGGTTTTTCACAGGAGACATTCGAGGCCTGCTTGACGAACCAGAAGCTTCTGGATGATGTGAACGCAACGATGCAACGCGGTGCGACGGAATTCGGCGTCAACTCGACCCCGACCTTCATCATCAACGGAAAGCGCTACGCTGGAGACATGTCTGTTGAAAACATGTCGGCTCTTGTCGACAGCCTGCTCTAAGAGACGTTACCGGACAAAAGCGGGCGACGGATATTTCCGTGCGCCCGTTTTTTATGATCGCAGGGTAGCAGCATGAAGTTCAACAAGCTTCGCCTGCTCGGCTTCAAATCCTTCGTTGAGCCTTCGGAATTCATCATTGAGCCCGGCCTGACCGGCGTCGTCGGTCCCAATGGCTGCGGCAAGTCCAACCTTGTCGAGGCGCTTCGCTGGGTGATGGGCGAAAACTCCTATAAGAACATGCGCGCATCCGGCATGGATGACGTCATTTTTTCAGGCTCAGGCAATCGCCCCGCCCGCAACACCGCCGAAGTCGGCCTCTACCTCGACAATTCCGACCGCACCGCGCCCGCCGCCTTCAATGATGCAGATGAAATTCAGGTCACGCGCCGCATCGAGCGAGAGAACGGCTCGGTCTATCGCATCAATGGCAAGGAAGCCCGTGCCAAGGATGTGCAGCTTTTGTTCGCCGACGCTTCCACCGGTGCGCGCTCGCCGTCCATGGTGGGGCAGGGGCGCATTGGCGAACTGATCAACGCCAAGCCGCAGGCACGCCGACAGTTGCTGGAAGAGGCGGCGGGTATTTCCGGTCTGCATTCGCGCCGCCATGAGGCGGAACTACGCCTGCGCGCCGCCGAGACCAATCTGGAGCGGCTAGAAGATGTCACGGCGCAGCTGGAAAGCCAGATCGAAAGCCTGAAACGGCAGGCGCGTCAGGCCAACCGTTTCAAGATGCTGTCGGCGGACATCCGCGCCCGCGAGGCGACCTTGCTGCACATCCGCTGGGTGGAGGCCAAGCAGGCCGAAGGTGAGGCGGAAAGCGCGCTCAATCAGGCAACCAACGTGGTCGCGGAAAAGGCGCAGGCACAGATGGAAGCGGCCAAGGCGCAAGGCCTTGCCAGCTTCAAACTGCCGGAACTGCGTGAAAACGAGGCCAAGGTCGCTGCCGCTCTGCAACGCCTGCAAATCGCTCGCACGCAACTGGATGAGGAAACCAACCGCATCCTGCGCCGCCGTGACGAGCTTGCCCGTCGTCTGGCGCAACTGGGCGAGGATATCGAGCGCGAAGAGCGAATGGTTTCCGACAACTCTGAGATTCTTGCGCGTCTGGATGCCGAAGAAGCCGAAATCCTCGAAATCTTGGCCGACTCGGGCCGCTATTCCGAGGAAACCCGCGAAGCTTTCGAGGAAGCTGCCGCCAAGCTGGCCGAGAGCGAGCGGGTTTTCGCAAGCTTGACCGCAGAACGCGCCGAAGCCTCCGCCAACCGCACGCAGCTGGAACGCACCATCCGCGATCTGGCCGACCGGAAAGCACGGCTTGACCGTCAGGCATCGGATGCTGCTGCCGAAATTGAAAATATCGATGAAAAACTCTCTGGCCTGCCCGACCCTTCGGAAAAACGCGAAAGCGTGGAGGCCGCCGAAATCGCAGTCGAAGACGCTTTGATTGTCGTGGAGGAAGCCGAATCGGCGGTAGCCAATGCGCGTTCCGCAGAAGCGCTGGCGCGTGGACCTGTGGATACGGCGCGCAATCGTCTCAACGCGCTGGAAACCGAAGCGCGCACCATCTCCAAAATGCTCGCCGCCGGTGCCGTCTCCGGTTCGTTCACGCCGGTGGCCGAAGAATTACGGGTTGATCGCGGCTTTGAAGCAGCTCTCGGCGCCGCCTTGGGCGATGATCTCGAAAGCCCGCTCGACCCTGCCGCTCCGGCCTACTGGACCGCCAACGGCGAAGGTGCCGCAGACCCGGTACTACCGCACGGCGTTGCGACCCTGCTTGCGCATGTCGCGGGACCGGACGCGTTGAAACGCACGCTGCGTCAGACCGGCATTGTCCCCAGCGCCGAAGAAGCCAAGCGGCTGATGCCCACGTTGAAGCCCGGTCAGCGCCTCGTTACCAAAGACGGTGCGCTGTTCCGCTGGGATGGCCACATCACCAGTGCCGATGCTCCCGGGAACGCGGCGCTTCGGCTTGCCCAGAAAAACCGCCTTGCTGAACTGGAAGGCGAGATTGAAGAGGCCCGTTACGCCTTGGAAGAGGCTGAAGAGCAGCTTGCCGCCAGCGCCGACGAGATTCGCCTTGTTGAAAGTCAACTTGCCGACGCGCGGGACCGTAGCCGCATCGCGTCGCGCCAGCTTGTCGAAGCCCGCGATGAACTATCCATGGCCGAACGCGCCTCCGGTGATCTTCTGCGCCGCCGCGATATCGTTTCCGAAGCGATCAACCAGATTAGCGGCCAGATCGAAGACATTGCCGTTCAGGAAGAAAATGCCCGCATCGAGTTGGAAGACGCGGCCGATCTCTCCGATCTCGATCTGCGCCTGCGCGAAAGCCAGCTTGAGGTCGCAACCGATCGCAGCCTTGTGGCCGAAGCCCGTGCCAAGCATGAGGGCCTGAACCGTGAGGCGGAAGCCCGCCAGCGCCGCATCAATGCCATCGCGCAGGAGCGTGCCACATGGCAGGGCCGCGCCGCCAGCGCCAGCGGCCACATCGCCACCTTGCGCGAACGCGAAGACGAGGCCCGCGATGAGCTTGCGGAGCTCGATATCGCGCCAGAAGAGTTCGATGAAAAGCGTCGCAATCTTTTGACGCAACTACAAAAGACCGAGGAAGCACGGCGACAGGCTGCCGACCAGCTGGTTGAAGCGGAAAACCTTCAACGCGAAGCGGACCGCACAGCGACCATCGCTTTGTCGGGGCTGGCAGAAGCCCGCGAAAAACGCGGTCGCGCCGAAGAACGCCTCGTCTCCGCCCGGGAAAAACGTGGGGAAGGCGAACATCGTATCCGCGAAGCCTTAAACGTCGAGCCGCATCTGGCCTTCCGTTTGACGGGTCTTGGTCCTGATGCGCCGATGCCCGAGACCCGCGATGTCGAACGTGATCTGGACCGGTTGAAGATAGAGCGCGAACGCTTGGGCGCGGTCAACCTGCGCGCCGATGAGGAGCAGGCGGAGCTTTCCGAAAAGCTGGCAGCGCTGATCAAGGAACGCGACGATATTATCGATGCGGTGCGCAAGCTGCGCGCTGGCATCCATAATCTCAACCGCGAAGGACGCGAGCGTCTGGTCGCCGCCTTCGATATCGTCAACACGCAATTCCAGCGGCTGTTCACCCACCTCTTCGGTGGTGGTACGGCGGAGCTGCAATTGATCGAATCCGATGATCCGCTGGAAGCGGGCCTCGAAATCCTCGCCCGCCCGCCGGGCAAGAAACCGCAGACCATGACGCTGCTGTCGGGCGGCGAGCAGGCGCTGACGGCGATGGCGCTGATCTTCGCAGTCTTCCTCACCAACCCCGCACCCATCTGTGTGCTGGATGAGGTGGACGCGCCGCTGGATGACCATAATGTGGAGCGTTACTGCAATCTGATGGACGAAATGGCGGCAACCACGGATACGCGCTTTGTCATCATTACCCACAACCCCATCACTATGGCGCGCATGGACCGCTTGTTCGGCGTCACCATGGCCGAACAGGGCGTTTCGCAGCTCGTTTCAGTCGATTTGCAGATGGCTGAACGGTTGATTGAAGCCGTCTGACCCGTCAACCTCGGCTTTTTATAAAAAAGACTCCCAAAGCAGCTCAAACTTCCGTAACGTGAAGTATAATTATTTATCTATCCTAATGATATATTGCCTTATATTCTCTCTTCCAAGTTGGCCTCATCACATCATCAGATGAATATTGCTCATCCCTCAGTTGGTGTTTTTTCTTGCAGATGAGCTGTTATGGTCAAGATGCGAGCAATTTGATCAATTTTTCAGCAGAATAGTTGTGTTTCATATCTAATTAATTGTTCAATAGCATTCTTTTAGTGCGTGTTCTGGAAACTACCTTGTGTGTCGTTCCGAATAGCCTGCGATTTTATGGTGGTGCGTCGCTCAAGAGGATTTCCATGTCTATTCGCTCCAAACTTCTGTCGTGCATATTTTTCCTTGTAGCAATACTTGCGGTTACGTCCGTATTCTCGATTTACGCTTTGAATGAAGAAGCAAGGCTTCTGCGCAGCATCGTCGCGGACCGGGTCATGCCCATGGCCCAGCTCAAATCCATCTCCGATGATTATGCAGTGAAGATTGTCGATACTGTCCATAAGGTCAGCGGTGGTTCTCTGAGTATCGATCAGGGCATTCAGAACATCAGTGACGCCAAGCAGAATATTGACAAGTCATGGGCCGCCT
Source organism: Agrobacterium rosae (assembly GCF_002915175.1). GTDB lineage: Bacteria > Pseudomonadota > Alphaproteobacteria > Rhizobiales > Rhizobiaceae > Agrobacterium > Agrobacterium rosae. The sequence goes on from NZ_NXEJ01000006.1 coordinate 253,624, forward strand.
ACAGCGGCACTTATATGGAAGACGATGAGAAACGCCTTGCGGATGATTTTCAACGCATGCGCCAATCGGCTGACGAGAAAATCGAAGGCATTGTGACGCTTCTCAGGGGCGGCGATATCGAGGAGATCGGCAAATTTGCAGATGGCAAGCTCTACGCGATCATTGATCCATTGGGCGAAGCCGTTTCCAAACTCATCGCGATTCAGCTAGACGCGGCCCATGACGGCATGACGGCTGGCGAAGAGCTCAAGTCTTTCATCTTGCACACTTTGCTTATTCTTGGCGTGATTGCCCTTGTTTGCGCGGCCACCTGTGTCTTCATCGTCCTGCGCGGTGTCATCAGGCCCATTCAGGTCATGACCGGCTCGATGTCATCACTGGCATCCGGCAATATCGATCTGGAAATTCCAGGCGCTGAGCGCAAAGACGAAATCGGCAGAATGGCGCAGAACGTGGTTGTTTTCCGCAACAATGCCATTGAGCGTCTGCGTCTTGAACAGGAAACGGAAGCCAATCGCAGCCTGTCCGAAAAAGAGCGGATGGCGCGTGAAGAGCAGAAGGCCAGAGAAGCAGCCGACACCAGCTTTGCCGTCGATAATCTCGCAGATGCCCTGTCTCGCTTGTCGGATGGCGATGTGTCGTTCCGCATCAGCCAGCCTTTTGCCGCACATCTGGACAAGGTCCGCGAGAACTTCAACGGTTCTGCCGAAAAACTGCAGTCGGCGCTGAGCCGCGTTGCCGAAAATGCCCGTGGTATCGATGCCGGTGCCAATGAAATCCGCTCGGCTGCCGACGATCTGGCCAAGCGCACGGAACAGCAGGCCGCGTCGGTGGAAGAGACCGCAGCGGCGCTGGAAGAAATCACCACCACGGTAAAGGATTCGACCAAGCGTGCCCAGGAAGCCGGTCAACTCGTGGCCAAGGCACGCACTGGTGCTGAGCAGTCCGGCGATGTCGTTCGCAAGGCCGTTGTTGCTATGGAGCAGATCGAGAAGTCCTCGTCGGAGATTTCCAACATCATCAGTGTCATCGATGAGATCGCCTTCCAGACCAACCTGCTGGCGCTCAACGCCGGTGTGGAAGCGGCCCGTGCCGGTGAAGCAGGCAAGGGCTTTGCGGTGGTAGCACAGGAAGTGCGTGAACTGGCGCAGCGTTCTGCAAAGGCTGCGAAGGAAATCAAGGCGTTGATCACGACGTCGAACGACCAGGTTCAGCAGGGCGTACAGCTGGTCGGTGAAACCGGCCGTGCTTTGGAAACCATCGTCACCGAAGTGCAGGAAATCAACCGTCACGTGGTGGCGATCGTGGATGCGGCACAGGAACAGTCCTCCGGCTTGCAGCAGATCAATACCGCCGTGAACCAGATGGACCAGGACACGCAGAAGAACGCAGCGATGGTGGAAGAGCAGACGGCGGCCAGCCATGGTCTGGCGCGTGAAGCAGCATCGCTGAACCATCTGCTTGGCCAGTTCAAGCTGGGTGGCGGTTATGAAGCACCGGTTCGTGCAGCAACACCAGTCGAGCGTCCGGTTCAGTCACCAGCCCGCGCACTGGGGCGCAAGGTTGCATCCGCCTTCAGCGGCAATGCCGCCGTCAAGTCCGACTGGGAAGAATTCTGAGCAGAAGCATCTGAGTAAATTGTTGGGTGTCACGCCGTCCGCGCCTGTCGCGGGCGGTTTTTTGTTGCCGCTGGAGCGGCTTGCGCCGCATTTATGCTGCACTGCGGTGGCATCGTGGAACAGAGGCCGTTTCCAACACTGTGACAATGCTGTAAAGGGTTGAAAAATAATAACGCTTCTGGGTGGAGAGCGTAGAATGAAAAAGTGGGTTTATACCTTCGGCGACGGTGCTGCCGAGGGCCGCGCGAGCGATATCGCCATATTGGGCGGCAAGGGTGCAAACCTTGCCGAAATGGCGAGCCTCGGCCTGCCCGTTCCCCCCGGCCTGACCATTATCAGCGAAGCCTGTGCGCGTTATCATCAAGGTGGTCGCTGCCTGCCCGAAGAGTTGAAATTACAGGTCACCAGCGGCATTTCCGGCATGGAAGCCATCACCGGTCGTACCTTCGGCTCCGGCTCTCAACCCCTTCTCTTGTCAATCCGCTCCGGCGCGCGCGCCTCGATGCCTGGCATGATGGACACGGTTCTCAACCTCGGTCTCAATGACGAGACGGTGCAGGCGCTGGCCGATAATTCCGGCGATGCCCGTTTCGCATGGGATAGCTACCGCCGTTTCATCCAGATGTATGCCGATGTGGTCATGGGGCTGGATCACGAAATCTTCGAGGAGATTCTCGAAGACGAGAAAGGTCGTCTCGGCCACGAATATGATACGGAGCTTTCCGCGCCTGAGTGGCAGCATATCGTCTCGCTCTACAAAAGCCTGATCGAAGACGAACTTGGCGATCCCTTTCCGCAGGATATGCAGGTGCAGTTGTGGGGTGCCATCGGTGCCGTCTTTGCCAGCTGGATGAACACCCGTGCCGTCACCTACCGCCATCTGCACAATATTCCCGGCGATTGGGGCACGGCGGTCAATGTTCAGGCCATGGTGTTTGGAAATCTCGGCTCGTCCTCGGCCACCGGCGTTGCCTTTACCCGCAATCCATCCACGGGCGAAAAAGAGCTTTACGGCGAGTTCCTCGTCAACGCCCAGGGTGAGGATGTCGTGGCGGGCATTCGCACGCCGCAATCCATCACCGAAGAGGCGCGCATTACCTCCGGCTCAGACAAGCCGTCCATGGAAAAGCTGATGCCGGAGGCATTCGCAGAATTCATCAGCATTTGCGGACGGCTGGAAAGCCATTATCGCGACATGCAGGATATGGAATTCACCATCGAGCGCGGCAAGTTGTGGATGTTGCAGACCCGCTCCGGCAAACGCACCACCAAGGCGGCGATGAAGATCGCTGTCGATCTGGTGGAGGAGGGGCTGATCACCACCGATGAGGCGATCTGCCGTATCGAGCCTTCCTCGCTCGACCAGTTGCTGCACCCCACCATTGATCCATCCATAGAGCGCCCCATCATTGGTTCCGGCCTCCCGGCCTCACCGGGGGCGGCATCCGGTGAGATCGTCTTCACCTCCGAAGAAGCCGTTTCAGCTGCCGCCGAAGGCCGCCCCGTCATCCTCGTGCGCATGGAGACGAGCCCGGAAGACATTCACGGCATGCACGCCGCCGAGGGCATTCTGACCACCCGCGGCGGCATGACCAGCCACGCGGCCGTCGTGGCGCGCGGCATGGGCATCCCCTGCGTTTCCGGCGCTGGCTCCATGCGGGTGGATGTGCGCAACAACGTGCTGATCGGCGTTGGCTGCGTGTTGAAGAGGGGCGATGTCATCACCATCGACGGCTCATCCGGGCGCGTGATGAGGGGCGAGATACCGATGACCCAGCCCGCTTTGTCCGGCGATTTCGGTAAGCTCATGGAATGGGCCGATAGTACACGGCGCATGAAGGTGCGAACCAACGCCGATACGCCGGCGGATGCGCGTGCCGCCCGTGCCTTTGGTGCGGAAGGCATTGGGCTGTGCCGTACCGAACACATGTTTTTCGAGGGTGACCGCATTCAGGTGATGCGCGAGATGATCCTTGCTGAACATGAAGCGGGCAGGCGCGTCGCGCTCGATCAACTGTTACCGATGCAGCGGCAGGATTTCACCGAACTGTTTTCCATCATGCACGGCCTGCCGGTGACGATCCGTCTACTGGACCCGCCCTTGCACGAATTCCTGCCGAAGACGGATGGCGAGATCGTAGAGGTGGCGGCGGCCATGGGCATGTCGCAAACGCTGTTTCGCCAGCGGCTGGATGCACTGCATGAGTTCAACCCGATGCTTGGCCACCGCGGTTGCCGTCTGGCAATTTCCTATCCTGAAATCGCTGAAATGCAGGCCCGTGCGATTTTCGAAGCCGCTGTCGAAGCCGCACGCCAAACAGGCGCACCCGTGGTGCCTGAGATCATGGTGCCGTTGGTCGGCCTGCGCTCGGAGCTGGATTATGTCCGCGCCGTCATCGACCGGGTGGCAGCAGCCGTGGCGCAGGAAACCGGTATGACGCTAGAATATCTGACGGGCACGATGATCGAGCTGCCGCGCGCGGCACTTCGCGCCCATGTCATTGCCGAGGCCGCAGAATTCTTCTCCTTCGGCACCAACGACCTGACGCAGACGACATTCGGCATATCGCGTGATGATGCCGCCCGCTTCATCGAAACCTATCAGCGCAAGGGCATCATCGAGCGCGACCCGTTCATCTCGCTCGATTTCGACGGCGTAGGCGAGTTGATCCGCATAGCGGCCGATCGTGGCCGTCAGACGCGCCCGGAACTCAAGCTCGGCATCTGCGGCGAACATGGCGGCGACCCGGCCTCCATCCATTTCTGCGAGGATGCGGGTCTGGATTACGTTTCCTGCTCGCCGTTCCGCGTGCCGATTGCGCGGCTGTCTGCGGCGCAGGCCACGCTCGCCATGGCGGAAAAACGGGAAACCGATACCGCCTCGAAGGTCGTACCACTGAGGGCCATTCCGGCGAAGGTGTGAAGCTCTAGCGGTTCTGTACGATGATGCGGCGTTCCACCACGACCGGGCGATAGAACATGTCGCGGCTGGATTGCGCCTGCCATGCACGGGCATCGGCCCGGCGATCCAGGTCCAAATCCAGCAGGCATCCGGCCATCTGGTCGGTGTTGGGGCGGAAGCCATAACCACGGCAGGTGGTCTCATCACGCGCTCGTCGTTCCTCCGGGCTCAATGTCTGGCAGGATGAAAGCGCCAGCATTGTCGCAACTGCGCCAAGAACGATGGAAACACGCATGATGTTAACTCCCTGTAGTGCCAGCTCACGCTGATCTTGCTGCCTGCTGATTACGCTGGTTTCGCCGCATGGAAAAGCCCGTCATGCGTCAAAGGTTGCAAGTGCTGCGCAGCCTATTTCGCGCGAACAGATTCCATTCGACGTCGAAACCCATTATGACACGGTAGATGAGCGATTCCCGCGAGTCCTGACCCTATCTGCGGAATGTCTTCGTTGCAAAAACTACAGCATCCGGGTGCCGCTTCATGACTGTGCGTTTCGTTCGGCCCGTGTCCCATGCGGCCTATCTTTCCCGATATCTCGGCTTTGCTGCGCTGGCACTCTTCCTCATCGCAGCGCCGTTGCACCGTTTCGGTCCGTTGACGACGCCCGATTTCGTTTCGCTGACGCTGATCTCCGCAGCCATTGCAACGGTTGCCCTTCTGCTGGCCATCATCGGCTTGCAGCGGCTATGGTCGGTGGGCGCAAAAGGCGGGCTATGGTCGCTTTCCGCGCTGCTGCTCTGCGCCATACCGCTTGGAACGATTGCATTCGGCACGTTTCTATATTGGCAAAAACCGCAGCTCTATGACGTTTCCACCGATATCGTCGATGCACCAAACTGGCTGTCCATTCCCACCGCCAATCAGCAATGGCTGCCGCGCCCGGCTATCGTTTCCAAAGCAGACCGCGATGTGCAGGCTGCGGCCTATCCAAGCCTTGCCGGCCATCGCTACGAAGGCGCGATCGACCGTGTTTATACCGCTGCTCGCAAGGTCGCCAAGGCACAGCGCATCCGCATCGCCCACACGCAAGGCCTGATAGGCTCGCTGCCGGACGTGCAGCCCGGCATGCCGCGTCAGGACCAGACCGAAGGCGCAACGGACACGCCGATCGAGGAGCTTCCCACCAATGTGCCCGTGCCACTGGCACGACCAGCGGACGCCCCCGCACCGACCTTCTTCGATGGCAGCGGCGTGGTGATGCTGCAGGGCGAGACGCGCACGTTGATCTGGGGCCTGCGTTTCGACGTCATCATCCGCCTGCGCGAAGACACGGAGACCACCTTGGTCGACGTCCGCGTCGCCTCTCGCTTCGGCCCGAATGACCTGGGTATGGGAGCCGAAATCGCAGAAGCCTATCTCGATGCGCTGGATGCTGAAATGCAGGGTCTCAACGACAATTGATGACCATCAAATGAAGCGTTCGCGTTCCTCGGCAGTCGGCATCCGGCAGGCCTGACGCCGTCCCGCAATCATCATGCGGTTGCGCGCAACAAGATCGTAGACATGGTCTCGAAGACGATGCGGCACGCCCCGCAACATCGCCGCAATGCTGATGGTGCCGCCCAGAAGTTTGAGCACGCGCAACACGCCATCGGAGCGAGGGTAGGCGATGCCGTGTTCGATCAGGAGACTGGTTTCGTAATTATCCGTTCTATAGCCGTAATGTCGCATCAACGCTGTGCCTAGTTCAGATTGGGCAGGCGTGAAGCGAAACAATTTTTTCGTGTCATGACGCAAGACGAAGTCGATATCGCGAGAGCAAAAGCCGCATTCACCATCAAAAACGATGAGCGGCTTGTCATCGGGAAAGTTTGGAACGGATGGATCTTCGCGATAGCTATAGGCTGCGGTCATAAAGTTTGCCTTTAGACAGGGTGGTATATTCCACCAAGGAATGGCGGGCCATCAGTCTGCACTTCGCCTTTCTCGATCAGGTCTTCGATATGGGCGAGAACGGATAGAGCGGCGGCTCCGTGCAGACGCGGGTCGGTACTGCGGTAGATGACTTTCACCATATCAGCTATGGTTCGGTCTCCGGCCTTGATGCGGGCCAGCACCGCTTTTTCCCGCATGCGCCGGTGGGCGCGAAGCCCGCGCATGAAGGCGGTCGGGTCGTTCACCGGTCCGCCATGGCCGGGCAGAAACAATCGGTCTTCACGGCGCAGAAGTTTTGCAAGCGAGCCCATGTAATCGCTCATCGAACCATCCGGCGGCGCAACGATTGTCGTCGCCCAGGCCATCACATGGTCGGCGGAAAACACGATGCCGGTATTATCGAGCGCAAAGGCTGAATGGTTTGCAGTGTGGCCGGGCGTGTGCAGGGCGGTTAGCGTCCATCCGTCGCCGGAAACGCTTTTTCCATCACCCAGTGCGATATCAGGCACGAACTCCGTATCGGAGCTTTCCGCGAAGGGGTTACGCTCACCTTCATGCAAAGGTCGTGCGGCGCGATGCGGCCCTTCGGCAACGGTCATCGCACCGGTTGCCAGCTTCAACCGTTCAGCCAGCGGTGAGTGGTCACGATGCGTGTGGCTGACGAAGATGTGCGTCACCTCCCGCCCGGCGAGCGCTGCCGTCAATGCCTGAAAATGCGCTTCGTCGTCTGGACCGGGATCTATGACGGCGACGGATGTGTCGCCGACAATATAGCTGTTGGTGCCGTGAAAGGTGAAAGCGGATGGATTGTTGACCGTCAGGCGCTGCACGCCATCCGCCACAGGCACGGCGGTGCCATAGGCGGGGTCGAAATCACGGTTGAATTCCGGGTCTGCCATAGGCTCGGTCAATGTCCCTTACTTGTATTCGATCTCAATGAAAGACATTGGCTCGTCGCCGGCATTGATGACATTGTGCGAAACACCGGCCTCACGACGGTAAGGTATGCCCCGCGCCGAATCCACCCGACGGCTGCCAGTCTCGTCTTCGATCAGGAAATGACAATCCGTCATCGGCACCACGACATAGCCCAGCCCATGCGTGTGGTGGCCGGTATCGGCACCCGGCTCGAAATCCCAACGAATGATCCGCACCACGGCATCATCCAGCAATGTCGTGGGTATGGCAGGGGGACGGGCACTATATTTGCTCATGAACACCTTCACCGGAAAAGGCCTGAAAATTCGGCTGTTTTCTGACCTAACATGAAGCATTGGCTGGACACACAATAAATATTGCCGATCCAGCAACTTAATCATTGCCGCTGCCGTCTCGCTTTGCTAATCAGGCGCCGTTCAGGCAGTGGCGTTTCGCCAATCTGCCCTGTTGGGGCGTCGCCAAGCGGTAAGGCACCGGTTTTTGGTACCGGCATTCCCAGGTTCGAATCCTGGCGCCCCAGCCATTGTCGAAACAGGTCCATCCTGCGGCAAACCGCGAGAGCCAAATCAACCTTTTGTTGATTTTTGTCGGCGAAATGATTAGGTTAAACGCATGTTAAACCCAATCCATCGCGGGGAGTTTCGATTATGACTACAAAATCAGCCGCTCCTAAGCCGGTAGATAAGCCCAGCTACGAGCCACGCCCGCAAAAGGGGCCGGTGGATTACGAAGCGTTAGGCCAGTTGGCAATCAAGCGTTTCCCTAAGACTTTGGCCGAACTTGCTAAGTGAGCCCAATTGGTTGCCCGCTGAAGCAATCATCAAGTTCAATAGACAGCAAGTCGCGTTAACTGACGAAAATCATGCGCTCCTGTTTCCCGAGAAGCTTGATGGCGCTATCGTGCGCCCTCAAAACAGCTTCTATTACGACGGAAATTCAGATGCCGTTTCTCTGTCAGTAAATCTTATGCTTTCAGTTGCAAGCGCTCATGCGTTTGAGCAGGGCAATAAACGAACAGGCTTCGTTTCAGGATACGCGTTTCTCTTATCAAACGGCTATGATATTCACGCTGATCTACTGGACAGCGCGTATTTGGGTCAGGCTTTCACGGATTTAATCAAGCGTGTCCGTAGCGCTTCGGAATTCGAAGCCATTCTCAAAGCCAACGTTTTCGCTGTGTAAAACCGAGCACTTCGTTTAATTGATTTATACATAAGAAAGGCACGCCCGAAGACGTGCCTTTGTATTCGAATATTTTTGACAGGCGATGATGCCTGTCAAAATCGATTATTATAGCGCCATGTCCGGGCGCTTCACGGCGGGTTCGCTGGTTGTTGCGCCCGACGCTGCGTTGATCGCTGCCATATCGATCTGCGGCGGCGTTGGCAGTTGCAGATGTTCGCTTGTGTAAGCCCATTCCTGCATGACCTTTTCCGGGTCAGCATTCAACTTCGTGCCATAGCTCGGAACGATTTCGCGAATCTTGGCTTGCCATTCCGGGCTGGCGACCTTGTCCTTGAAGACCTTCTCGAGCACGTTGAGCATGATCGGTGCTGCCGTGGACGCGCCTGGGGATGCGCCGAGCAGAGCGGCGATGCTGCCGTCCTTGGCGCTGACGATTTCGGTGCCGAGCTTCAGCACGCCGCCCTTGTCCTTGTCGCGCTTGATGATCTGTACGCGCTGTCCTGCCTGCCACAGACGCCATTCGCTCTGCTTGGCACCGGGGAAATATTCCTGAAGTGCTGCAAAACGGTCGTCGTCGGACAGCATCAGCTGACCAGCCAGATATTCCACCAGCGGATATTCATCTATGCCGACGCTCATCATCGGCCATGCGTTGCTCAAAGTGGTCGATGTCAGCAGGTCGAAATAGGAGCCTTCCTTGAGGAACTTGGTGGAGAAGGTCGCAAAGGGTCCAAACAGCACCACACGCTTGCCGCCGATGACGCGCGTGTCCAGATGCGGGACGGACATGGGTGGCGAACCGACGGATGCCTTGCCGTAAGCCTTGGCCAGATGCAGCATGGTGACATCGGGGTTTTCGTTGACGAGGAAGGAGCCGCCTACCGGGAAGCCCGCATAATCGTCACCTTCGGGAATGCCGGACATCTGCAGCAGGTGGATGGCACCGCCGCCAGCGCCCACGAAGACGAATTTCGCATCGACGGTGCGCTCGGAATCGTCTTTGAGGTTGCTGTAGGTCACGCGCCATGTGCCATCGGTGTTACGCTCGATGGCGGTGACTTCGCTGGAAACCTGAAGGTTGAAGTTCTGTTGCGTCTTCAAATGCGCAACGAACTGGCGGGTGATTTCACCGAACTCCATGTCGGTGCCGAGCGGAGACCATGTCGCGCCGATTTTCTGGCCAGGGTCGCGGCCCTCCATCATCAGCGGAACCCATTTCTTGATCTGCTCCGGGTCGCTGGAATATTGCATGCCGGCAAAAAGCGGGCTCGCCTTCAGCGCCTCGTAGCGCTTTTCCAGATAGGAGATGTTCTCATCGCCCCAGACAAAGCTCATATGCGGCGTGTGGTTGATGAAGGAGCGCGGGTTCTTTAGAACGCCGTTGCGCACCTGCCATGCCCAAAACTGGCGCGAAATCTGGAACGCTTCGTTGATTTCAACGGCCTTGGAAATGTCGATACCGCCATTGGCGGTTTCCGGTGTGTAGTTCAATTCCGCAAGGGCGGAGTGGCCGGTACCGGCATTGTTCCAGCCGTTGGAGCTTTCCAGTGCCACGGCATCCAGACGCTCGAGCATCTCGATGGACCATGTCGGCTCCAGCTCATGCAGCCAGACGCCAAGCGTGGCACTCATGATACCGCCACCAATCAGCAGCACATCGACCTGTTTATCGGCAGATTGCGCCAATGCAGGCGCGCCCGGCAAGGCCGCAGCGGCGAGACCGGCAAACGCCGTGCCCAGCACCTGGCGACGGTTCATGGTAAAGTTGTCGTGCGAAAATCCGTCGGTCAGGCCATTGCCCTTATCGTTTTTAATCACGTCTTTTCCTAAACTGATGATGGTTTTAAATTTGTGCGGCGCAATAACGCAAACCAACCTGTAAGACAACGCCGTCAAAATATGACTAACGAGGCAGCGTGAGAATTTGGGGTGACTACAGCACTAAGTCGATCCGCCAAAATTCCGCCTCAGAAAAAACACCGACTGCGACATTTTGCCTTAGTTTTCCGCACCATAGGGCGGGGCCCGCGTTCCAGACATAGGCTGGATCAAGATGCGCGCTAGTGGCTTTAAATCGTTTAGATTGCGCGTTATGCGCCATTTGCATAACAGCCGTGCAAGCCGGGATTGAGCTATGCATTGCTGCGAAAAGCGATGCCGAGTGAGCTCTGCTCAGTAAAAAGCCCGCCGGAAAAATCCGACGGGCTTTTTGGGAAGTGAGGATATCAGGACTTATTCGCCGCCAAGAAACTCGGCGCAATAGCTCGGTCCGTTCACGCCGGGGCGGTCCGACACGGTGCGGATGGAGCGGATCGTATAGTCGCTGCCAACAACCAACTGCACGGTGCAGGAGAGATAGACCTTGCGGGCAGACGACGTCTGGCGACCGCGCTTGCCGTCCTTGGCCTCGTCAAACTTCGCAGGGATAGTGGTGGTCTTGTAACCGCCGCGCCAGTTGTAGGTCGTCGTGTTGCCGGAATCGACATCGCTCAACGGTGGGCCATATTTGGCAAAGAACACGCCAGCCGACTGACCAACCCAGCGGGTTTCCACGGCGCTTTTAGGAGCAAGCGAAGGGGTTGTGGTGGTGCAAGCGGAAAGGGCAATCGCCAGCCCTGCCAATGTTACACTGCGAAATCGCATGTCGAGATATCCTTGTTGTGCCGTTTCCGGTGTTTTCGCGGGAGATGATGTTCCCCTAGCAGATTTATGGGCAAACGGCAGTGGCGGCAGACGTCACAATGAATATTTTTTGCCACAATTGCTTTTTTGTAACGATTGCGGTGTCGCAAACCAACATCGAGCCGCTGTGAACGGGGGCATAAAATTTTGTAAGCCCGCTTGTCGAAGAAAATGTGCCGTTTTATACCGGCGCTGTTGGTCACGGAGTGTAGCGCAGTCTGGTAGCGCACGTCGTTCGGGACGACGGGGTCGGAGGTTCGAATCCTCTCACTCCGACCATTTGCAACACCAGTGTTGCAGGGCTTCTGGATCTATTGCCCGTTAAAGTAACTCCGTTCTCCGAAAGCAGGATTGTGCACATCGTCACAATGTGTTCCGCTATCATGGGTCACAACTTGCGCGACTATTTTTGGGCTAGAAGCAAATTCCGTCGCTTTTAACGTGAAAGTCCGGGGCCGTGTCGCGGATGGAATATGGTGTATTAGTAAAATTGATATTATGCTTTTCTTCGTCTTGCTTATGAAAAACGTCCAGCTGTAACGTTTCAGTTTATTCTTCAGCTTCGCCTGACAGATAAGGTAAATGGATGCCGCACTCTCGTAGACGAAAAGCGAACGTAAAAGTCACATTGCAGGATGTTGCAAAGGAGATAGGTGTCAGCGCGATTACGGTTTCGCGCGCGTTGCGTGAGCCGGACAAGGTTTCGGAGGCCCTGCGGGGGCATATTCTCAGCGTCGTGGACAAAATGGGGTACGTTCCTGATTTCAACGCCAGAGCCTTGGCCAGTGGGACCAGCACATTCATCGGCGTTCTGTTGCCATCCCTGTCCCATCCCGCCATCAGCGCGATTCTGAACGGCATAGAAGCGCGGATAAGGGGCACCGATTACCGAATTCAATATGCCAATACCCATTATGACGCCGAGGAGGAGGTTAGGCAGTTGCGATCTTTCGCAGCACATAGCCCGGCGGGTGTCATCGTTGCGGGTACGGATCGACTTGAAAATCTGGACGCCATCGTCAACGAGGCCGGTTGCCCGGTTGTCCAGACCATAGATATTTCACTGAAAATCAACGGCGTTGCTCTCGGCATCAACCATAAACAGGCCGCCATGGTCGCCACCCGACATATGCTGTCCCAGGGGTATCGTCGAATTGCCATGCTTGGCTGCGGCAACGACATTAGAGTTCGATTACGGCAGGCGGGCTATTGTGAGGTCATGCAGCAGGCGGGCTTGTTCGATGAGAGCCTGATCATCTGGCAGGATGCTCCACCCAGTATTCACCTCGGCTCTCGTTTGATCCGTCGCTTCCTCGAGGAAAGGCCTGACGTGGATGCCGTGATTTGCCACAGCGACGACTTGGCTCTCGGTGTCATTTTCGAGTGTCAGCGCTTGGGTATTCGTGTGCCGGAAGAATTCGGAATCTGCGGCTTCAATGATTTGGAATATGCTGCTACGACCGAGCCGCCGCTGACCACCATTCGCGTCCCGCGCTTCGATATAGGCTATACCGCTGCAGATATCGTCATCACCTTAGGGCAGGGCGGAAGCATAGGTGAGCGGACTTTGGATTTGGGTTTCGAATTGGTCGAGCGCCAAACCACCCGCCGCTCCAAGGCCGTCGCCTCCGCGTAGATCATTGTCGGGAGAACGGGCTGCCGTCGTGGCCCGCAATGGCAGGCGAACAATATTTTCCTCAAGGAACCTTTGCCCACGAGCATGCGTTAGGTCAACAAGGTGAAAAGGAGAAAAATATGCTAAAAGCTATGGTTTTGTGGGCAATGGGTGTGCCTCTGGTCGTCGTGGTTCTGATCTGGATGTTCTTCTTCTGATCATGAACTTGACGTGAGAATATAACCGAAAAAGCGCTGGTCTTAGACCGGCGCTTTTTGTTAGTTCTCTTACGTTCAGGCCTATCACGAGGTATTTTAGTTCAAACCACCCGGAGTTGGTGGTCTGCGAACATCGATGATCAATCCCGTCGAATTGGCGGAGATTGCCGTTAAGGTGGTGCGAGCTACTTCCTCCGGGTCGAGAAGTGTCAGAGGGTCTTCAATCCCAAAATTTGCGGTTCGCATTGGCGTCTTCGTGCGTTCTGGATTGATGCAATGAACGCGGATGCCGTCATTGTGCCATTCCTCGGCAAGCGCCTGAGTCAGGTTCACAATCGCAGACTTTGTGGACGAATAGATTGCGTAATACGCGCGACCTCGCGTGTAAGAGCTTGATGTGAAATTGATGAGGGCTCCGCGTGATCTCATCAGATGGTCGCGAGCGGCATAGGCGACGTTGATGGCACCGTAATAGTTGATCGCAACCATCTCGTTGATTTGCTGATGGGTCATCTGCGAGAGCGGACGCTTGATCAATATACCAGCGGTATTGACGATAGCGTCGATGGGGCGATCGGACGCGACTTTCGCAAGGAAACCATTGACGGAATTGAAATCTGCGACATCGACACTGTTGGACGAGCGGCTGGCGACAATCGCTTCGGCACCGTTGACGAGCGCCATCTCCCGAATCGACTTCCCGATGCCACTGCTGCCGCCAAACAGAACAATTCTCTTTCCGGCCAGTGATCTGAGATCAGCCTCATTCGTCAAGGCGCTGGTGCGGGATTGCATGAGTTTTTCAGCGAGAAAAAGATCTGTCGGGGTGGTGACCTTAATGTTGGTATCTGCACCATGAACCGTGGCGACGGGAAGGTGAGGGAGCATTCCACGCACGACACCACAATCGCACGTAAAATCTTTCAGTCCGCCGGCGATTGCTTTTTCATATGCCTGCTTCAGGACGCCAAGCGTGAAGGCTTGAGGCGTCTGCCCTCGGCGCATCGTGCTTCTTGGCGGGATACTGGAGATGCAGCCGTTGTCGTGGACTGAAACGATTGTGTCTGAAGAGGGAATCACCACGTCGACAGCCGGAAATACGTCCAGTGCCGTAACGCACCGGTCCAGAATTTCCTCGGTAACAAAAGGTCGGACAGCGTCGTGCAGCACGACTTTCGTGCCATCGTCAAAATCGCTTAGAGATTTGATTGCGGAGTATGTCGAGTCCATCCGCTCCTGACCGCCGACAATGACTTTCGTGACCTTCGACCAGCCATTCAGATTGACCAGATGCCAGCATTGGTCGACATAGTCCAAGCGTGTGACCACGATAATCTCGTCGATATGCGGGCTTTTTTCAAAGACGTCGATCGTATGCTCGATGATCATACGACCTGCCAACTTCAAGAACTGTTTGGGGGTGGCTGCGCCAAAGCGCGCGCCAACGCCGCCACCCAAGATAACACCAACAGTCTTCATTTATGGCTCCGCTTGATTATGTTTGTCGTATCGTGTCGAGAGTTTTGACGCCTAGTTTAAACCGTCCCTGATGCCTTCGGCGATCGTGTCGAGAATGACGGCAGAGGCTTGTCCGCGATGAGGGATGATGCTGTCGAACAGCGCTTTTCGCTCGGCTTCAAACCCCCACGCCTTGCCATTCTTGTATTCGAGAACGGCATGCTGAAGCTGATCGAACGTGGTAACGCGTCTGGAGGCGGCTTCTGCCAATTTTCCCAAGTCGTTGAATTCCACGTGGTTCTGTGAGTCAAAAAAGACCAAGGGCTTATTGAAAAGCGGGTATTCCGCGAGGAAGGATAGCCCATCCGATATCATCAGGTCCGATGCGGCAAAAAGCGGGCCATACTGCTCCTCTGAAAACGTGCAGTTCGGCATATTATTCCAGGCGTTGCGAAACATCGTCCGTGCCTCGGGGTTGAGGACGCTGCCGAAAAGAGCCGGATGAGGTTTTAAGACAAAATCGATATCCGGGCTTTGTCTGGCCCAGGACAGCATCTGCTCCCAGATACGGTCGAATACGCCAAAACCCAGGCCTCCTCCTTTACCAAGGGAGTAGTGTGGTGCCCATACGACCTTGAAGTTCTGGCGATCCTGATGGGAAATCGGCCAGGATGGCGCGTCGATATCACCCAGCAAGCGGTCAAATTTCGGAAAGCCGCTGGTGATGAATTTCTTCGGATCTGAATGTTCGAACGAACGGAAATACTCTTGTATTTTGGGCGTTTCGCAAAAAATCCGCCAAGCCGCGCGGTGAAAGGGCTGGTCGAAGCCGAGCGCTGAAACGTCGGTCACGACAGCATCGCCCAGCGAGGCTGCGAGACTGAGCGCATAGGGAACATAGCAAAGGCGACTGAAGGTCAGTTCCTGCGTCCGAAATGCAGGCTGCACACCCATATCCCACTGCTGCTGGCGGAATATGACGGCTGGCTTCAACGCTTTGAGAATATCCAGTGCCGCATAGGAATCGTCCATATTGAAGCGAAGATGGGGAATTCCCTTCTCCGAAAAAGCACTGCTGACCTTGTCCTCACCCTCGAAAACCCCGCGCCCCAGAATTCCAACATGGATGGAGATGATGATCGGGTCAAACCTGTCATCCGCTACCATGGCGTCATAGACGTCAGAAAGCGCATCCCACATGGGTATGGACTGGATGAGGAAGACGGTGCGGATTGGAAAAACCCCGCTTGTCTGTTCGCGCAGGGTCATGTTCGCGGTTTGCTTTAGGGAAGCGATATCAATCGTCTTTTGCCTGCTGTCATGCACGATGGCGAGACCAATTTTCGACAGGTCACTGCGAAGACCACCGTCTGCCGTCGTCGTGACGGCGTTGGACAACTCGTCTACTTTGCTGTCCAAATCCAGTTGGGCATTCTGCATATGCTGCAGCAGCTTGACCACTTCGATTTGAATTTCGCCATTCATTTCGTTGTTTTGTATCAAGGCATCCAGCCTCGAGCCAACGTCTTCGATTTTTGAGGCGAGAGCATCAAGCCGGTCAGTCAATTGAAGAGAGATTGAAGCGTCCATATAGCCCGTTCCGAGTTTTACTGTGAATTCCGTGAGCGGCGTTGGCGCGCAAACGGATTTGGACAGTGAATATACTAGTGACGGAAGTACCTGACTGAACTGTAGTGGGGCTTGCGTGGCAGCGGTCATCGATGAGATCGGAATGCGCAGCGACGGCGAACATCTCAAAACGCAGAAAGGCACCGGTGTTGACCGGTGCCTTTCATATTTACGGAGCCAGCGTTTTAATCCAGTTCGTCCAGCAATCTGGAGGCCGTTGCAGCACTGGTGCGACGGACTTCGATCTCGTCTCGTCGGCTGGAAAGCTGCTCGCCGGCCAGCAGCGCTTCGGCCAGATCGGCTGGAAGCGAGATGATGACGCGTTCGCCCTGGGAAATCTTGCCCGTGTCGGCGCGTTTGCCGATGATCATGCCACCCGCGACGGTGTTGTTGGTATCGGGGTCGATCAGGATGAAGGAGCCGGTGGAACGGTTCTGTTCGTAAGGGTCGAAGATGGCGGTTTCGTCAAAGGCAAGGCGAACCTTGCCGATGGCGTTCATGGCGAGCGTGTCGGTATGGGCTGCCCACTGACCGTTCTTCAGGTCGAGATGCGTCACTGGCTGAACCGTAACGCGCTGGCGGCGGCTGCCGCTTTTCAGCCAGTAGCGCTTGCCGGGCTCGATGCCGCCGGGCTGAAGCGCCACGATCTGCGCATCGAAGGCATGACCGGTCTGCGGTTGCGCTTCGATGGATACGATCATATCGCCACGCGACACATCTACCTGACGGTCGAGAACCAGCGTGATGGCATCGCCGGAGACCGCTGCGTTGCGTACCAGATCGAAGGTGACGATCTGCTTGACGTTGGCCACCATGCCGGATGGCAGAATGACAACGGAGTCGCCGGGTTTCACAGCGCCACCGGCAACCGTGCCCTGATAACCGCGGAAGCTTTCGCCGGGGCGTGATACGCGCTGTACGGGCAGACGGAAGCCACCGGTCTGCGTGGACCGCGCTGTGGCCAGCTCCAGCGTTTCCGCAAGCGTCGGCCCTTCATACCACGGCATGGAGGGCTTTCCGGAGAGAACGACGTTCTCGCCTTTCAACGCCGACATGGGAATGGCGGTGATCTGCTTGATGCCGAGCGACAGCGCAAATTCGCGGAAGTCGTGGGCAATCAGCTCGAAACCGGCCTTGTCGTAGTTGGTCAGGTCGATCTTGTTGACGGCCAGCACGAACTGACGAATGCCCATTAGCGCGGCAATCGTTGCGTGGCGGCGGGTCTGTTCGAGGATGCCGGTGCGGGCATCGACCAGCAGTACGGCCAGATCGGCGGTCGATGCGCCGGTGGCCATGTTGCGGGTATACTGCTCATGGCCGGGTGTGTCGGCAACGATGAAGGCGCGCTTGTCGGTGGCGAAATAGCGATAGGCGACATCGATGGTGATGCCCTGTTCGCGCTCAGCCTGCAAACCGTCCAGCAGCAACGCAAAATCGGGCAGGCCGAGATCGTTCTGCTTACCGCTGTCGCGGTGCAGCGTGGCGGCCTGATCTTCCTTCACCGCCTTGGTGTCCCAAAGCAGGCGGCCGATCAGAGTGGACTTACCGTCATCGACACTGCCGCAGGTAATCAGACGCAAGGGTCGCGTATCTCTCACGGCTTTTGCAGGCTCCACAAACGGCAGGATGGTGGCGGATTGAGCTGTGGTGTTCTGGGTCATCAGAAATAGCCCTCGCGCTTTTTCTTTTCCATGGAGC
The DNA here is from genome assembly GCF_002915175.1 of Agrobacterium rosae. GTDB lineage: Bacteria > Pseudomonadota > Alphaproteobacteria > Rhizobiales > Rhizobiaceae > Agrobacterium > Agrobacterium rosae. The sequence goes on from NZ_NXEJ01000006.1 coordinate 271,504, forward strand.
CGGACTGGTCGCGGTCGATCGCACGGCCCTGACGTTCCGAAACGGTGGCGATCTCAAGCTCGGAAATCACCTCATCCAGCGTCGTCGCCTCGGAGTTGATCGCACCCGTCAGCGGGAAGCAGCCCAGCGTGCGGAAACGGATCATGCCGTGCTGGATTTCTTCGCCGGGCAGCAATTCCAGCCGCTCGTCTTCAGCTAGGATCATCATCCCGTCGCGTTCGACATAAGGGCGCTCAGCGGCGTAATAGAGCGGCACGAGCGGAATATTTTCGGCTTGAATGTAGCGCCAGATATCGACCTCGGTCCAGTTGGACAGCGGGAAGGCGCGCACGCTTTCGCCCTGACGAACCATGCCGTTATAGATGTTCCACAGTTCCGGGCGCTGGTTGCGCGGATCCCATTTATGATCAGGCGTGCGGAAGGAATAGATACGCTCCTTGGCGCGGCTGGCTTCCTCGTCGCGGCGCGCACCGCCAAAGGCAGCGTCGAACTTGCCGGCATCCAGTGCCTGACGCAGCGCTTCCGTCTTCATGATGTCGGTATAGAGCGCCGAACCATGTGTGAACGGCGTCACGTTTTCGCTCGCGCCACGTGGGTTGGTGTAGGAGATGAGGTCGAGATCGTATTCCTTGACGATGTTGTCGCGGAACTCGATCATTTCCTTGAACTTCCAGCCCGTATTGACGTGAAGCAGCGGGAAGGGGATGCGACCCGGGAAGAACGCTTTGCGCGCCAAGTGCAGCAGCACGGACGAATCCTTGCCGATGGAATAGAGCATCACTGGATTGTCGAATTCCGCCGCAACTTCGCGGAAAATGTGGATGGCTTCGTTCTCGAGGGCCTTCAGGTGGGGATCGAGCGGCTGCTTTGGTGTGCTGACATTGCTGCCTTCCGTCTCCGGAACTGCATTGGACATTGTAAACTCCGGCAATCTGATAAAAGTCTAGGATTGTTGTGAGGCGGCTGAGATGGATGAGGCTTGAGGGGCCTCGGCCACGTGAAGACCGCATTCGCGCTTCTCGTCATTCTCCCACCACCATCGACCGGCGCGTTCTGTTTCGCCGGCCTTGATGGCACGGGTACACGGCTCGCAACCGATGGATGGATATCCACGGGCGTGGAGAGGATTGACGGGAATGTTTTCCGCTATGACATGCGCGTTGATCACTTCGATATCCCAGTCCGCAAGCGGATTGATCTTGATCAGATTGCGCTCGGCATCATATTCGGCAAAGGGCGTTGTCGCCCTGTTACCCGACTGGCCCCGGCGAAGGCCGGTAACCCAGAAGCTTGCGCCCTCAAGCGCTTTCGCCAAAGGCACCAGCTTACGCACATGGCAGCAAGCGTGCCGGGCTTCGACGCTATCGTAAAAACCGTTGAGGCCGAATTTCGCGGCATAGGCGTCGATATCATCCTGTGCCGGGTAAAAACGCTTGATGGCTATATCGTAGCGCTCTTCAGTTTCGCTGATGAGGTTGACGGTCTCTGTAAACAGCCGTCCGGTCTCCAGGGTGGCAACATCGACTGGCAAACGATGTGTGCCGATGGCCGCCGTAATGACCTGATCCTCGATACCAAGGCTCGTTGTAAAGACCGCTCGTCCACCCAGGCCAGCAATTAAAGCCAAACGACCTGCGAGATCAAGATCAGCAAGCGTGTTGTCTAACGATGTGACATCATGGGCGGAAAGGATATGCGAGGCGGTATTGAGGGTCATTCCAAGGGTTCCGAACTCTACTGCTCGGAATATCGCTGAATTCGGCGTCTTTTGACAGGAATGGCTATGCTTGTGTGGATCGTCAAAGAGCAAATATCTCTCGTGTGCGCACAATATGCGCAAAAGACACCCACAGATGCAGTATTGGCGCATCTCAGCCGCTGCATAAAATCGTTTTGCCGCTAAAAAGCAAGATCAATTTGCGATATATTCGCTAATTTTTGTAGATTTCTACTGCCGGGCGGTGCCGGTGAACGATCCGAATGGTGCCAGTCGCTCAGAAAAACATTCCCATCAGCTAAATTTTTTCCGTATTCGCGGCGGAAATATGGTAAAAATGCGAACTGATTTTGCGTTCACCGCCCGTTTTTCGTGCGTCCTGTTGCGTGTTTTGTTAGACTGGCGGCGTGTTTGTTGCCGTTCAAGCAACCCCAATGGAAACACTTTTGCGATTGGATCGCACCTGATTGACCGGCCGGGCTTTACAAGTAGTGTGAGGCGCAGAGCATCTAGGAGGGTTACGATGTCCAAATTACTATCCAGCCTCAGCGCTGTCGCGCTCGGCTTGTCTGTCACTCTGGGTGCTGTCGGAACGGCCTCGGCAGATACCAAGCTGTTGAACGTCTCTTACGATCCGACCCGCGAACTCTATAAGGACTTCAACGAAGCCTTCGCGAAAAAATGGAAAGCCGACACCGGCGAAGACGTCACCATCCAGCAGTCGCATGGCGGTTCCGGTAAGCAGGCCCGCTCGGTGATCGACGGTCTTGAAGCCGATGTGGTAACACTGGCACTTCAGAGCGATATCGACGCCATCGTCAAGAACAGCGGCAAGATCAACGCCGACTGGCGCACGCGCCTTCCGCACAATTCATCGCCTTACACTTCCACAATCGTGTTCCTCGTTCGCAAGGGCAACCCGAAGGGCATCCACAATTGGGGTGATCTGGTAAAGGGCGATATCCAGATCGTCACGCCAAACCCGAAAACATCGGGCGGCGCGCGCTGGAATTACCTCGCAGCCTGGGCTTGGGCTAACGAGGAATACAAGGGTGATCAGGCCAAGATCAAGGCTTACGTAGGCGAACTCTACAAGCGCGCTCCGGTGCTTGATACGGGTGCCCGCGGTTCGACCGTGACATTTGCACAGCGCCAGATCGGTGACGTGTTGTTGGCCTGGGAAAACGAGGCCTACCTGGCCGGTGAGGAATTCGGCAAGGACGAGTTCGAGATCGTCGTTCCGCCAATCTCCATCCTCGCTGAACCACCGGTCGCCGTCGTTGACAAGAACGTCGATGAGAAGGGCACACGCAAGGCTGCCGAAGCCTACCTGCAATATCTCTATTCTGACGAAGGTCAGAACATTGCAGCCAAGCACTTCTACCGTCCGTCCAATCCTTCTGTCGTCTCCAAGGATTTGCTGAAGCAGCTGCCGGATATCAAGCTCGTCACTATCGACGATCCGCAGTTCGGTGGCTGGGCGAAAGCACAGCCGGAACATTTCGGGGATGGCGGCATTTTCGACCAGATTTACAAGCCCGCCAAGTAAGCGGATGATGTAAAACACCAAACAGGCCGCGCCATCGCGACCTGTTCGGATCGGAGACACGATCGACCGGCCTTGGGGCCGGTCGATGGCGCATAAGAGGGCGGCTGACGATGGCCCCCGTTTTACCCGGAGCCTTGATGAGCAATACCCCATCGCCAACCAAGTGGAAGTGGCGTCAATCCAGTGTCCTGCCGGGCTTCGGTCTGACGCTCGGTTACACCATCACCTACCTGTTTCTGATCATCCTCATTCCGCTCGCCGGCCTCGTCTGGTCTACGGCAAGGCTCGGCCCCGGAGAATTCTTCGCGATTGCCACCGATAGCAGAACGCTCAACGCGTTGCGTATCTCGTTCACCACCGCATTTCTGGCAGCGCTCGTCAACGCCGTCTTCGGCGTCCTCATCGCCTGGGTGCTGGTGCGCTATCGTTTTCCCGGTCGTCGTTTCGTTGATGCCATCGTGGACTTGCCGTTCGCGCTGCCCACAGCCGTTGCCGGTATTGCGCTGACCGCGCTCTATTCCAACCGTGGCTGGGTCGGGCAGATGTTCGAGCCCTTCGGCATCAAGATCGCCTTCACACCGACCGGCATCGTCATCGCTCTCATCTTCATCGGCCTGCCTTTCGTCGTGCGTACGGTGCAGCCGGTCATGGAAGAGATTGATCGTCAGGTGGAAGAGGTGGCCGCAACGCTGGGTGCAAACCGTTTCCAGACCATCACCCGCATTCTGCTGCCGGGCCTCACGCCCGCCATTCTCACGGGCTTTGCGCTGGCCTTCGCGCGTGGGGTAGGGGAATACGGTTCGGTCATCTTCATTGCCGGGAATATTCCCTATGTCTCTGAAATCGCACCACTTCTCATCGTCATCCGGTTGGAAGAGTTCAACTACCCCGCCGCCACCGGCATCGCCACCATCATGCTGATCATTTCCTTCTCCATGCTGTTCGTCATCAATCTCATTCAGGCGTGGAGCCGCAAGAGGTACGGTTATGCCTGATAACGCGCGCACCATCTCATCCAGACCCTTCCGTGATCCGGCCAGCGAAGGCCTGCCCGCAAAGCTGGTGTTGATCGGCCTTGCCTTCCTGTTTCTGGCGCTGTTTCTCGTTCTTCCGCTGGTCGCCGTCTTCGTGGAGGCCTTCCGCAAGGGCGGCGAATATTTCTGGGAATCGATCATCGAGCCCGACGCGCTTTCGGCTATCCGTTTGACGCTTCTCGTCGCCGCCATCTCGGTGCCGCTCAACGTCGTCTTCGGCGTTGCCGCCGCCTGGGCCATCGCGAAATTTGAGTTCAAGGGCAAGGCGTTTCTGATCACGCTGATCGACCTGCCTTTCTCCATCTCGCCGGTCATCTCGGGCCTCGTCTACGTCATCCTGTTTTCGTCCCACAGCGTGCTGGGGCCTTTCCTCAAAAGCTATGGCATCGAAATCCTCTTCGCCGTGCCAGGTATCGTGCTCGCCACCATCTTCGTGACGTTTCCCTTCGTCGCGCGTGAGTTGATCCCGCTGATGCAGGATCAGGGCACGGGTGATGAAGAGGCGGCTATTTCGCTCGGCGCATCCGGCTGGCAGACCTTCTGGTTCGTCACCCTGCCGAACATCAAATGGGGTCTGCTCTATGGCGTGCTGCTGTGCAACGCCCGTGCCATGGGCGAGTTCGGTGCCGTCTCGGTGGTTTCGGGCCATATCCGCGGCGAAACCAACACCATGCCGCTGCATGTAGAGATCCTCTATAACGAGTACAATATCGGTGCGGCCTTTGCCGTGGCGACATTGCTGGCTGGCCTGGCGCTGGTCACGCTTGTTCTCAAAACCATTCTTGAAATACGCTTTGGCGCGGGCAACGCCGCCGGCAAGCATTGAAGGGCATGTCCATGGACGTCAAAGTTTCCAACATTACCAAGCAGTTCGACCGCTTTCCCGCATTGAACAATGTCTCTCTCGATATCCGCTCCGGGGAATTGATCGCACTGCTCGGCCCCTCCGGCTCCGGCAAGACAACGCTTTTGCGTCTCATCGCCGGACTGGAACAGCCCACTCAGGGACAGATATTCTTTGGTGATGAAGATGCCTCCCATCGCTCCGTGCAGGAGCGCAATGTCGGCTTCGTCTTCCAGCACTACGCTCTGTTTCGCCATATGACGGTGGCCGATAATATCGGTTTCGGCTTGAAGGTGCGCCCATCATCGAACCGTCCGTCGAGAGGCGATATCCGCAAGCGCGTCTCCGATCTCTTAGATATGGTCCATCTGTCCGGTCTCGAAAACCGCTATCCCAACCAGCTCTCCGGCGGTCAGCGTCAGCGTGTGGCGCTTGCCCGTGCCGTTGCCATCGAACCCAAAGTTCTGCTACTGGACGAACCTTTCGGTGCTCTGGATGCAAAAGTTCGCAAGGAACTGCGCCGCTGGCTGCGCGAGTTCCACGACCGCACCGGCCACACCACTGTTTTCGTGACCCATGACCAGGAAGAGGCGCTGGAACTGGCCGACCGCGTGGTCGTCATGAGCCAGGGCAAGATCGAACAGGTCGGCACTGCCGACGATGTCTACGATACCCCCAACTCGCCCTTCGTGTTCTCCTTCATCGGAGAATCGTCCAACCTGCCGGTCACCATCCGCGATGGGCACATGCTGTTTCAGGGAGAAAACATCGGCATCCGTGATGCCTGCGAGGGCGACGGCGATCTGTTCTTCCGCCCGGAAGACGTGGTCCTCACCGATGACCGCGATGCGCTCTACGGCAAGGTCACCATCTGCCGCCGTCTTGCGGGAACGCGGATTGCCGAGATCGATATCGCCAACAACGGCCACGCACCTTACCATCTGGAAATCGAAGTGCCACTCGACGCTACCGTCGCCGTCGGCAACGAAGTCCGCTTTCGCCCAACGCGCTGGAAAGTCTTCCGCAAGTAAAGCCCGGAATAGGAAAAGGGCCGCTTGTGGCGGCCCTTCCATGAGTTTGGTCTAGTGTCAGACCTGGAAACGTTTAGCAACGTCCCGCTGGAAGGCGGATTAAGCCGAGGGCTGCCTCGTCAAAATCAAATCCTTTCCATTGCCTGCTACGAAGACCGAAATCTCATTAGACATTGGATCACCTTCCTTTCACTACGTTGAACATGAGAAGAAGGTAATACGATTCGGCGAGATTGCAAGGGCTTGGGAAAATCATGCCGCCTTTTCTGCTTTCATGTCGAACTCGAAGTGAATGTTGTCGTACGGAAACGCGATGCCATTTTGGTGCTTGTCGATAATGCCCGCATTGATCAGCGTCGTTACATCACGGTGCACGGCCTGCACGTCGCGCCCCACACGTCGTGCTACTTCACGGATGGCGAGGGGGCCTTGGCCAACGAGGGTTCGGACAATACTCAGGCGCAACGGCGCAAGAATGCGGTGCAGATCGTCATAGCTCGAAAACTCGATGGAGGGCGTTGCTTCTACCGCCTTGCCTGAAAGGGCAAGCTCTCCGGCGGCCGCAAAACGGGCCTTCATATCGTTAATGGTGCTTAATCGTATCGTCAAACTCGTCATTTCAGTGCCCTTTCCATGTCGGTTTGAAAAGCATCGAAAAGTGCCTCAAGCGTTGTAAATTCAATCGCCTCTTCATGGTCACCAATATGGCGATGATCTCCTTTGCCACGCTCATTGTCGTAACGAAGAATACAGTCGCCATTCACCACAAGCGCCAACCGATATTTGAATGGATGTGTGCTGCCCGGTACGGCGTCTGGCAGATGCCACAACGCGACCTCAAAAAAGGTCGTGTCATTAACGACCCTCCGAGTTTTTTCAATCAGCGTCGCCTTCATGTTGTTATTTCTAACAACCCGCGAAGGTGTTGTCAATGTTAACAACGGAAAGCGTCACGAAACCCGCATCACAATCTTCCCGATATGGCTGCTAGACTCCATCAACCGGTGGCCGTCTGCCACATGGTCGAAGTCGATGATATCGTGGATGACCGGCGCAATTTCGCCAGCTTCCAGCAGCGGCCAGACCTGCGTTACCAGCTCATCGCGGATGGCGCGTTTTTCGTCTGCGGTGCGCGGGCGCATGGTGGAGCCGGTGACTGTCAGGCGTTTGACCATGATGGGGCGGAGATCGACCTTTTCTGCCATATTGCCGCCCAGGAATGCGATGATCGATAGACATCCGTCCTTGGCAAGTGAGGCGAGGTTCTTCTGGAAATATGACGCGCCGATCATGTCGAGGATGACATCGACGCCCTTACCATCGGTCTCCGACTTAATGACTTCGGCGAAGTCCTCTTCGCGGTAGTTGATCGCCCGTCTCGCACCAAGCTTTTCGCAGGCCTCGCATTTTTCCTTAGAGCCCGCCGTAGTGTAGACATCAGCGCCGAAAGCCTTGGCAAGCTGAATGGCCGTTGTGCCGATGCCGCTGCTGCCGCCGTGGATTAGCACGGTTTCGCCTTCCGTCAGCCCTGCCATCTGGAACAGATTGGCCCAGACGGTGAAGAAGGTTTCTGGCAATGCGGCAGCTTTCACCGCGTCATATCCTTTCGGAAAGGGCAGGGCCTGGCCCGCAGGCACCACGCAATACTCCGCATAGCCACCACCATTTGCCAGCGCGCAGACCTGATCGCCTAACCTGAACTCGCTGACCCCTTCGCCCAGTGCCACGACTTCTCCGGCAATCTCCAGTCCCAGCACAGGACTTGCATCCTTGGGCGCTGGATATGTGCCCTGCCGTTGCGCAACGTCCGGCCGGTTGATGCCCGCCGCCTGCACCTTCACGAGAATCTCTCCGGCCTTGGGGGCCGGCAAAGGCCCCGTTGCGAAGGTCATGACGTCGGGTGCGCCGAAGTTTGGCAGGTCAACAAATTTCATCGTTTCGGGCAAAGTCATCAAGGGCCTCCGTCGGGTTATCATTGCCCTGAACTTAGGTCACCTCTGCGGCACTTAAAAGAAGGCGCATTGTCGCTGAGCTCAAATAGTCTCGCCGTAGGTGCGCATGACAAGGCCAAAGTCGTTTTCCTTGGCAGCATTCTTGATCGTAGCAATCTCGCCGCCGATGCGCTCCGGGTCGCCAATGATCAAGCCCTTGGACAGTTGAAGCACGCCGATGGAGCAGCGCAGCAGCGCAAAGTCGCGCTCGTTACCAAACCGGTCGTGGCCCTTGATCTGCCCCGCTGCGCGGTCCTCGTCCGAATAAAGCTGCACCACGTCGTCGTGAAAATCGCTCAGCAGGCGCTCGAGAATTTCCGTGACTTCGTCCTGCGTCCAGTCGCGAACGCCGATGAAGAAATCATCGCCGCCGATATGGCCAAGGAAACAGTCGCCAGAAAAGAAATAGCGCTTCATCAAGGCCGAAAACAGCGTGATGGCATGGTCGCCAACATGGAAGCCGTATTTATCGTTGAAGGGTTTGAAATTGTCAAAATCGCAATAGCAGAAGAAACGGTTGTCGTCGCTGTCGCCGCAACTGTCTTCGATGAAGCCGCTGATAGCGCGGTTACCGGGCAGGGCCGTCAGTGGGTTTTGTTCCTGCGCCAGCTTCAACTGCTTTTCATTGATGACCTTGATCAGCGATGCGGCGGACACGACGCCGATATAGCGCATGTTTTCGGTCAGAATTACGCAGGCGCTGCCGCCTGTATTGGCAAAGACATTCATCAACTGATCAGCATCCGCATCCAGCCCGACGATGGGTGCACCATCGACGAAATGCGAAATCGTCCGCTCATAGACCTTGTTTTTGAGAAGATCCCGCCCGAACGGCTGGTAGATATATTCTTTCAGGTGATGCTCATTGATGACGCCGCGCGGCTCTCCATTGGCGTTGAGAACCGGAAAGAAGGCCTGTGCCGGGTTGCGACGAAACAGCTCGAAAACGCTGTCGATTGTGTCGTTTTCAAAAACAGTCGGCAGGCGCTCGATCTGCCGGCGGATAAGGATTTCGTCCAGCGTCTGGCTGCTGCGGCGCGTTTCACCCAGATGCTGGAGATGCGGAAAAGCGCTCTGCAATTCGCTGACGAAGGTTGTGGGGCGGGAAATGAACCAGCCCTGCACCAGATCCACGCCATGTTCGCGGCAGGCCAAAAATTCCGCTTCGGTTTCGATGCCCTCGGCAATCACCCGCACACCCAACACATGCGCGATGTTGACGATATTTTTTACCAGATGGCGCTTGCGCGGATTACGGTCCACACCGGAAATAAAGTATCGGTCGATCTTCAGATAATCGACCGGAAAATCGCACAGAAGCTTCATTTCGCCATGGCCGACACCGAAGTCATCGATTGCCAGTTTGAAACCTTCCTTGCGCATGCGCCCGATCAGCGCACTGAATTCCGGCACGCTGGTATTGTCGAAACGTTCCGAAAGTTCAAAGCAGATAGAGGACGGCGGAATGGACGCCTTGGCGAGATGCTCCAGAAGCTTGTCTAGAATGGCATCGCCATGCGGTATCAAGCGAACATCGAGATTGAGAAACAGCGTCGCGGAGGAGAACTCCGGCAAGGTGGAAAACTTCGCCAGCGCGCGTCCGGCCAGCATCTGTTCCACGGTTAGAAGCTGCCCATCTTCGGCAATCTGGTCCAGAAGATCGAGGGGGCTGGAAAAGCCGATGCGGTCGAAACCGCGCATGAGCGACTCATAGCCGAATACAGTGCCGGTCGACGCTTCGACAATGGGCTGAAACGCTGTTTCAAGGACAAGTTTTGCCATGGAAGCCATTTGCCCGCTAGCAAAACGCCTGATGACGTCCGGGTCGATCGCCGTCGACATATGATCTTCTCCACCGACTCGCCCAGTTTTATGGTTTTGGCGGGCGCTTTTGCGCAGGAGAATGGCCGAAAGTTCTCAACAAAAACTTTCTCGTTGATGAAGTTTTTTTGAATTTTTTATGACAGTGCTTCAACCCGCTAAAACAGCTTTAGCGAAACAACTTCAGTGTTTTAGCCGTGCCGGCGTTTCAGGGCGTGGGCTGCATAAAGCTCTGCAACGTTCAGATGTTCGCCGACTGGCGTGGATGAGTTGCCTCGCTTTGAAGCCTCGTTTCGACCAGCAGTCTCAACCCAAAGCCGAAGTGCTGCACGAACGACTTCGCTTCCAGATGCGTAGTCTCCGCAGTCGACTGCTTCGCGCATCTTCGCAGCCTGTTCCGGGGAAATAGATACAGTCACCATAGGCATCATGCTTCTCCCTGTTTGATCGTTCCGTTCTACAAAGATGTCAGAGCGAACCGTCATGGCCGTTTTAAATGTTCGTCACTGGCCAATCGTGAGCGAACTTGCGTGATTATTATATTAGCACAAATGTGAAGTGCGCCCGAAGAAACGCCGACCTCCCTTTTATGTTCCAGGTGAATGTTCGTTTTACAAAACGGGGAAGTGCAGCAAAAACCGCTCCGCTACCACGCGCATCGCGCCGGTAACTTTCGTTCATCAAGCGAATGTCATGGGTCATGCGTGCGGCCTCTCATCTGCCAGTGACCATAACCTAACACATTTGCGGCAACGGGCAAGGTTTCCAACCACTTTGGAGATGGCGCAAAGAACACGTTCGCGTGTCGCATTTATTATTGATTGATCAGTCAATCAATAATAAATTGCCCTCCAAAGGAGAGTGCCAATGCCCAAACTCGGAATGGAGCCAGTGCGCAAGAAAGCGCTGATGGATGCCGCACTTCGCACCATCGGTCAGCAGGGCTCCCTGAACGTAACCATGTCGGATATTGCCCGTGAGGCTGGGGTGTCGGCGGCGCTTGCGCATCATTATTTCGGCAGCAAGCAACAGCTTCTGCTGGAAACGATCCGCAGCCTGCTGCGCGCCCTTCGTGGCGACGCGATTGCGGCACTAAGCCAGGCATCAGGGCCTCGGGCACGGCTGAGCGCCATCGTGCGGGTTTCCTTCCACAGCGACCAGTTCACCAATGAAACGGTTGCCGCATGGCTTGCATTTTATGTGGAATCCCAAAGATCCGAAGACATGCGCCGCCTGCTGGTCATCTATAACAGACGCTTGCGTTCCAATATCGTGGATAGCCTCAATCGTCTGTGCCCGCCGGATGATGCAGCCCGCATTGCGGAAGGGGCGGCGGCCCTGATCGACGGGCTCTATATCAGGCACAGTCTTCAGGCCGCACCACTCGGTATCTCCGCAGCGCCAGCGCTGGTGGAGAATTATTTCGACACACAGCTCAAACCTTTTGCGGACGCCAAGCCGTCCATCCGCCTTTTGTAAGGACCACATAATGACATTGAAAGCTCAGCCGAAAGCCTCGCATTTCATCGATGGAGATTACGTCGAAGATGCTGAGGGCACTGTATTTGAAAGCATTTACCCGGCCACAGGCGAAGTCATCGCAAGACTGCATGCGGCCACGCCTGCCATCGTGGAACGCGCCATTGCTTCCGCTAAAAAGGCACAGAAGGAATGGGCGACCATGAGCCCCACCGCGCGCGGTCGCATCCTTCGCCGTGCAGCCGATATCATCCGCGAGCGCAATCGCGTTTTGTCGGAGCTTGAAACGCTGGATACGGGCAAGCCCATTCAGGAAACCATCGTCGCGGATTCGACCTCCGGCGCGGATGCCTTTGAATTCTTCGGCGGCATCGCGCCTTCAGCGTTGAACGGCGATTACATCCCGCTCGGCGGTGATTTTGCCTATACCAAGCGTGTGCCGCTTGGCGTCTGCGTCGGCATCGGCGCGTGGAATTACCCGCAACAGATCGCCTGCTGGAAGGCCGCACCGGCGCTGGTCGCTGGCAACGCCATGGTTTTCAAACCATCGGAAAATACACCGCTTGGTGCGTTGAAGATTGCGGAAATTCTGGTGGAAGCTGGTTTGCCGAAGGGCCTGTTCAATGTCATCCAGGGCGACCGGGACACTGGGCCGCTGCTGGTCAACCATCCAGATGTCGCAAAGGTTTCGCTCACAGGCTCCGTGCCAACGGGTCGTAAGGTGGCCGCGGCTGCTGCCGGGCATTTGAAGCATGTGACCATGGAACTCGGCGGCAAGTCGCCGCTGATCGTGTTCGATGATGCTGACATCGAAAGCGCAGTTGGTGGTGCCATGCTGGGCAACTTCTACTCGTCCGGCCAGGTCTGCTCCAACGGCACCCGCGTTTTCGTCCAACGCGGTGCAAAACAGCGCTTCCTCGACAACCTCAAAAGCCGCACCGATGCAATGATCATCGGCGAGCCCATGGACGAAGCGACCCAGATCGGACCGCTTGTTTCTAAGGCTCAACAGGAAAAGGTGCTGGCTTATATCGAAAAGGGCAAGGCCGAGGGTGCCACGCTCATCACCGGCGGTGGTATTCCCAACAATGTGCCGGGTGAGGGTGCTTACGTGCAGCCGACGGTGTTTGCCGACGTAACCGACACCATGACCATCGCCCGCGAGGAAATCTTCGGGCCAGTCATGTGCGTGCTGGATTTCGATGACGAAGACGACGTCATCGCCCGCGCCAACGCCACCGAATTCGGCCTCGCAGGCGGCGTCTTCACAGCAGACATCAACCGCGCGCACCGCGTGGTGGACCAGCTAGAGGCGGGGACGTTGTGGATCAACACGTATAATCTCTGCCCGGTCGAGATGCCGTTTGGTGGGTCGAAACAATCAGGGTTCGGGCGGGAGAATTCAGCGGCGGCGCTTAGTCATTATAGCGAGTTGAAGACGGTGTATGTGGCAACGGGGAAGGTGGATGCGCCGTATTGATCGAGATCAGAGGCTCATCCTCGTCCTTCGAGGCCCGTTTCACGGGCACCTCAGGATGAGGATGAGAGCACGCGTTTCGGCATTCAGCACTCCACAGCAACACACGTTTTCAACGACACAATGCAACGTCTCTCCACCCCATCCTTCGAGGCTCATTTTATGGGCACCTTAGGACAAGGATGAGAGCAGGCGTTTCGCCCTCAGGCACCCTAGCACGCACGTTCTTCAACGAAATAAATGCACAACCTCTCTCCACCTCATCCTGAGGTGCCCGTGAAACGGGCCTCGAAGGACGAGGTGGCCACAGCAAAGAGCAACCACAATGCAAAACGCAGATTTCGTCATCGTCGGTTCGGGTTCCGCAGGCTCTGCCATGGCCTATCGCCTGTCGGAGGACGGCAAATATTCCGTCATCGTCATTGAAGCCGGTGGTTCCGATTTCGGCCCCTTCATCCAGATGCCAGCCGCCCTTGCATGGCCGATGAGCATGAAGCGCTACAATTGGGGCTATCACTCCGAGCCCGAGCCGAACCTCAACAATCGCCGCATCACCGCTCCGCGTGGCAAGGTCATTGGCGGATCGTCTTCCATCAACGGTCTCGTCTATGTTCGCGGCCATGCGGAAGATTTCAACCGTTGGGAAGAGCTTGGTGCGCATGGCTGGTCCTATGCGGATGTGCTGCCCTATTACAAGCGAATGGAAACCAGCCATGGCGGCGAGGAGGGCTGGCGCGGCACGGATGGGCCGATGCACGTGCAGCGCGGTCCGGTCACAAACCCGCTCTTTCATGCCTTCGTCAAGGCCGGTGCACAGGCGGGGTTTGAACTGACGGACGACTATAATGGCTCCAAGCAGGAAGGTTTCGGCCTGATGGAGCAGACCATCCACAACGGTCGCCGCTGGTCCGCCGCCAATGCCTATCTGCGCCCAGCACTGAAACGGAAAAACGTCGCGCTAGTGCATGGTTTCGCGCGCAAGATCATCATCGAGAGCGGCCGCGCCACGGGTGTCGAGATCGAGCGTCGGGGCGGGGTGGAAACCATCCGCGCCAACCGTGAGGTGATCATTTCGGCCTCGTCCTTCAATTCGCCCAAGCTGCTGATGCTCTCCGGTATCGGCCCTGCCCAGCACTTGCGCGACATGGGCATAGAGGTCATAGCGGATCGCCCCGGCGTCGGTGCCAATCTTCAGGACCATATGGAATTCTATTTCCAGCAGGTCTCCACCAAGCCCGTTTCGCTCTATTCATGGCTGCCGTGGTTCTGGCAGGGCGTGGCGGGTGCGCAGTGGCTGGTGACAAAGGGCGGTCTTGGTGCATCGAACCAGTTCGAGGCCTGCGCCTTCCTGCGCTCCGAGCCGGGCCTGAAACAGCCGGATATCCAGTTCCACTTCCTGCCCGTCGCCATTTCCTATGATGGCAAGGCGGCCGCGAAAAGCCATGGTTTTCAGGTTCATGTCGGCTTCAACCTGTCGAAATCACGCGGCAATGTCACGCTTCGCTCGTCCGATCCGAAAGACGATCCGGTCATCCGTTTCAACTATATGAGCCACGCCGAAGACTGGGAAAAATTCCGCCACTGCGTGCGCCTGACGCGGGATATCTTCAGCCAGAAGGCATTCGATGACTATCGCGGACCCGAAATACAGCCGGGCGAGGGTGTCCAGTCGGATGAAGACATCGACGCATTTCTGAGAGAACATCTGGAAAGCGCCTATCATCCCTGCGGCACCTGCAAGATGGGAGACCGCAACGACCCGATGTCCGTGGTCGACCCGGAATGCAGGGTCGTCGGCGTGGATGGCCTGCGCGTCGCCGACAGCTCGATCTTCCCGCATGTCACCTACGGCAACCTCAACGGCCCCTCGATCATGACAGGGGAGAAGGCATCGGACCATATTCTGGGCAGACAGCCGCTGCCGCGCTCCAATCAGGAGCCATGGGTTAATCCGCGTGCGGAGGTGAGCGATCGCTGAGGATCAGTGGTAATCGTCTTCGCGCTGGTGACGAATGGCAAGGATGGAGACGGTTTCTGCGTCCTCGATTTCGATAAGGGCAATATAGCCTGATGAACCAAAGGGTATCAAAAGCTCTCGACGCCGCCCGTTGTCGCCAATGGTTTTCCGTGTCGCGAAAGGAAATTCCTTGAGGTTTTCTATGGTGCTGATGATTTTATCGAGGGCTTTTTCCGCTGTGGGGAAATCTTTTTCCAGAAGAAATTGATAGAGCCGCGTGATGTCGTCTCTGGCGGAGATCGTGTATCGAAGATTGAAACTCAACGGCCAAGCTCTGCCTTTTTAGCTGCAAGCATTGCCCGCAACTCCGCATGAACTTCATCTGCTGAATAATAAATTCCTGTCCGTTGTGATTCTTCCAACGAAGCAAGCCCGCGCGCGATGAACTCTGCTTGCGATTTCCGAATTTCCACCTGTTTGCGAACCGCCGCTTCCATGAATGCGGAAAGCGTCTCGCCTTCGTTTAAAACGCTTTCCGCCTTGTCGCGAAGTTCCGGCTCAACGCGCAGGGAAGGCAACGTGGCAGTTTTTAAGGGTCGGCTCATGGATAATGTTCCGCATTGCAATTGCGATGCGCGATCCTGCTCCATTCCGTGGCAATTGTCAAAGACGAGGTTGCAATCGTAGCATGGCAGGTCGATAAGAGGGCTTCTCCCGGACGACAGAAAAGTTGCCATGCCTTCCAAATACAAGAAAATGAAGATGTTTCGCCGCTCCCGCGTCATGTGGGGTTCGTGGCGTGTGTGGAAGCCTCGTGCTGTCTTCTGGACCGGCGCTCTGGCCGTCGGTGTCATCAGCGTCGCTTTTGCGAAGATGGCGGATTGGGCGCAGCATCTGTTCTTTTCCGTCACCTCGTCGGGAGAGTGGGCATTTCTTCTGCCATTGATCATCACCCCGCTCGGCTTCGCACTCTGTGCGTGGCTGGCCATCACGGTGTTTCCCAATTCCGGCGGTAGCGGCATTCCGCAGGCAATCGCGGCACGGCACTTTCATGATGACGAGGAACGGTCACGACTGCTGTCTCTGAAACTGGCCGTAGGCAAAATCGTGCTGACCATTGCCGGCCTCTTGTCAGGCGCATCCATCGGGCGTGAGGGGCCAACCGTGCAAGTGGGCGCGTCGATCATGCTTCAGGCGGCACGCATCGGCGGCATGGCGCAGGCGCGGGGGCTGATCCTCGCCGGTTCCGCCGCAGGCATCGCCGCAGCCTTCAACACGCCTCTCGCCGGTATCGTCTTTGCCATCGAGGAAATGAGCCGGACCTATGAGGCGCGTTCCAACGGTCTGGTGCTGACCGCCGTCATCCTGTCGGGCCTTGCGTCGCTGGGTCTTGTCGGAACCTACACCTATTTCGGCACGAGCACAGTCGTGGCGCAGACGGCGGCGGATTGGGGTCTGGTGCTGGTTTGCGGCATTGGCGGCGGTGTGTTCGGTGCGCTGTTCAGTGCGGGCGCGTTGAAAGCCTCGCAGCGCATTCGTCGCTGGAGCCACAGCGTGCCGTTGAAGCGGATGCTGATCGTTGCCGCCGCTTGCGGTCTGGCCTCCGCCATCATTGGTGTGGCAACGGGTGGTGCGACGTTCGGCACGGGGTATGAGCAGGCGCGCTCCGCGATCGAAGGGCAGGGCGCGCCGACCTTCTTTTTCCTCGAAAAGCTGGCATCGACGTTTCTTGCGATGATGTCGGGCATTCCCGGCGGCATTTTCGCGCCCTCACTGTCGGTCGGTGCCGGTTTCGGTAGCACGGTGTCGTCCATTCTCGGTACCAGCATCGGGCTTGGTGCCATTCTCGGCATGGCCGGATATTTCGCCGGGGTCGTCCAGGCCCCGATGACGGCCTTCGTTATCATTTTGGAAATGACCGGCAATCATGAGGCGGTTATCCCCATCATGGCGGCGTCCATGTTGGGATATCTGACATCACGCATGATTTCGGCGGAACCGCTTTACCACGGCCTGTCACGGGTCTTCATCGCGCAGGGTATTCGTGCCAAGCGCGCGCACCGCACGCCAGACGATCATACGCCCAGCGTTGATGCCGTGCCAAAATAGCCGAGCCCCGGTATTTTGATGCCGTGGTTCACGATGTCGATCCCGGCGACAAGACCGAGGAAATTGATCTCGAAACCACTTCTGGCACCTGCGGAGACGCCGAGGAAACCACCGAGCGAAACGCTCACATCCTTCCAGTCGTCCGCGACGTGGATAAATTCCCCGTTGGGCAGATAATCGCGACCGACAGCATCGGGCGGCAGCACCACACCCAGTTCCGGCACTTGGCGCAGCACATGCGCCACGAAGGTGTTGGAGTTGGGACCCGGATAGATGTGATAGCCGCCTGGCTTTCCATAGGGGTAATCGGCGATGGCCTGCTCGATTTTCGGGATCAGCCGTTCGGCTTCCTCCCCGTGCAGTTCAACGACGCGGCGCGGCATGTTGGAGTACCAATAGGCATCAGGCGCATAGGCATTGCGGCGGATGGGGTTGCCCCAGCCCACCTTGTCGTAGCGCTCGTAGGTGGAAGCCCCATCTTTTTTCACCACGATCCAGGCGTGGCTGGCAATCGAGCCTTTGAAGCCACCGGTCATGGCGGAATAGACGTAGATCGCCGCAGGCTTATCGGCCTGTGCTTCAGGCAGAATACCCGCCGAAGACCAGCGGGCATTGCGATAGCCGGTGGGGTGCTCCTTCATGGCCCACAGCCCTGCCGACGCCAGCGCCGGCAACAGGTAGATGACGAAGACGGCAACTAAAAAACGTTTGGCAAATTTCAATGCGGCAACCTCGTGCATCGTGACGACAATTCCTTTAAACAACGATCCCAAATTCGCATTTTTTGAGGCCATACCCATGCACAACCCCGTTACCGTCGAAGTCTTCAGAGGAAATCTCGTTGAAAGTCGTCATCGCGGCATGGCCGTCGTCATGGATGGCGCAGGCGAGGTCGTGTTCTCGGCGGGTGATATCGAAGGTGGCGTGTTTCCGCGCTCGGCCTGCAAGGCGATGCAGGCGCTTCCTCTAGTAGAGAGCGGCGCGGCGGATGCCTATGGTTTCGGGGCAAAAGAGTTGGCATTCGCCTGCGCATCTCATTCGGGTGAAGATGCCCACGTGCAGCTAGCGGCAAGTATGCTGGCGAAGGCTGGTAAAGACGTGGAGACGCTGGAGTGCGGCGCGCATTGGTCTTCCGATCAGAAGACCATCATCCACCAGGCCCGCACATTGGAAAAGCCATCGGCACTTCACAACAATTGCTCAGGCAAGCATTCCGGCTTCGTCTGCACCTGCGTCCATACGGGCATGGAAACGAACGGTTATGTCGGTTACGACCATCCTCTCCAGGCCGAAATACGTGCCACGATGGAAAGCCTGACGGGCGCTGCCATCGGCCATGATAATTGCGGTGTCGATGGTTGCTCCATTCCCACCTATGCCATTCCACTGAAAGGTCTGGCGCATGGCTTTGCCAAAATGGCGACGGGGCAGGGGCTGGAACAAGAACGGGCAAAGGCCTCACGCCGCCTGATCGATGCCTGCATGGCGCAACCCTTTTACGTGGCTGGAACGGGTCGTACCTGCACGCGGCTGATGGAGATCGCACCCGGTCAGATTTTCGCCAAGACCGGTGCCGAGGGCGTGTTCGTCGCCGCCCTGCCGCAGCAGGGTATCGCCATGGCCGTCAAGTGCGAGGATGGCACGACGCGCGCAGCGGAAGCCATGATTGCCGCGCTGCTGGCGCGTTATTTCGAAAAGGATAGCCCCGAGCAGCAGACGCTGTTGAGCATGGCAAACCGCTCCATGAAAAACTGGAACGGCATCCATGTCGGCGACATCAAAGTGACCACCCGGCTATAGGCGGGTTCACGCCGCTTCGTTGTTGCGGGCGTCCCACATGGCCTTGAACGCGGGGCGAGACTGGCAGCGTTCCAGCCACGCCTTGACCGATGGGTTGCCATCGAACAGCGGTGCGTGCGCCTGCGCGTAGCGCACGACTTCGGCGGCGTTGATGTCTGCGACGCTGAACCGGTTGCCGACCAGATAGTCTTTGCCTGCAAGGTGCTGCTCGAGAACCTTGAACGGTCGGCGTAACATGCGCGCCGCCACTTCGATCACCGCCTGCCCGGCGTCGCTGTCCGCCAGTCCTTCGGCGGCAGTGGACGAAATCTTCAGAGCGTTGGTCTCTATTTCGGTGGCTGCGAAGAAAGACCACTGCATCATCTGCGCGTCTTCGACGATATCCGCCGGGGCCAGCGCGGTGCCATGCTTGCGCGCAAGATACAGGTTGATCGCCATCGACTCGTAAAGGACCATGCCATCGTCACCGATGCAGGGAATGGTGCCCATGGGGTTGATCGCCAGATAGGACGGGCTCAGGGTGTTGATGGGGGCATCCGGTGCCAGAGGATCGCTTAACCGTCTGGCCTGGATGACGGGCACATGCGTGAACTCAAGCCCGAGTTCTCCGGCCAGCCACAACGTGCGCGTGGCTCTAGAGCGATAAACTCCATAGATCGTCAACATCAGCAATTCCCTTCGATTTGTGGAGGTAAACTATTGCTGACATTTGCAAAACGGAAGCCGGAATATCGAAAGGCCCCGCGATTTTTTCTGACAACCAAATGCATCTTTCGATTGCATTTTAAGTAGAATAGAGTTAATTGCGGATATATTGTACCCATATTGTTCAGCCGTAAATCTATTTGCAGATATTGACAGTGTTACGGCTTATTTTAATCGGGCATAAGTAATTTTGCTCTATGTTCGTAGTCGCTGATCTCTGTCCGTGAAATATGGTTTCCGGCTGTTCAGAGCAATGGACAAATGGGGAGAGTAGCGTTGGTAGGGGGCGTGGCACGATGCGTGAAGAAAATGGCGCTCGTTCGTTGAGCACACAAGCATTGGCAATGGATCTGCTCAAGACCGGCCTTTCCGACTCCAGACTGTCTTATCTTCTCGACAACATACCGGAGATGGTTTTTTTCAAAGATCTCGACGGCCGCTACAGCTACATGAACGCGGCTGCACTTGCATGCCTGGGCCACGAGGTCAGTTTCATTAAAGGCCGTCAACTGACGATTTTCGACATGGCCCCGCCAGATGTCGCGCGCCGGATCGATGAGATGGACCGACGCATCATGGCGACAGGCGAGGGATTGTACGAGGCCGAGGAGCGTATCTCCAGGGATGGCCACGTTCGTTGGTATTCGGGAACCCGCATCCCGATCCGTAATGACGAGGGCGAGATTATCGGTCTTGCCGGGGTTTCCCGCGATATAACCGCCGCCAAATGGCAGGAATCCCTGCGCCGCAGCCACGCGGCGCTTCTGGAAATGATCGTCCATGGGCAACCCTTGCCAACGATACTGGAAGCCATCGTCAATACGGTGGAAAACCTCTTGGACAATATCAACGGCTCGATTTTGCTGGTGGAGCAAAACCGGCTGCGCAATGGCGCTGCGCCATCTCTTCCGGAAAGCTACACATCGCTGATCGAAGGTGTAGAAATCGGCCCAGCGGTCGGCTCCTGCGGCACGGCAGCATGGCGGCGCGAAGCCGTTTATGTGAGCGATACGTTTCAGGACCCATTGTGGAAGGACTTCGTCGAGGTCGCCATGCGGCATGGCCTTCGCTCTTGCTGGTCCACACCCATCATGGGGCAGGGCGGCGCGCTGCTCGGTACATTCGGCCTCTATTCCGGGACTGTGCGGGAGCCCACGGAGATCGAAAAAGAAATCATCGATATGGCGACCAATATCGCCGGTATTGCGATTGACCGCCGCCGCGCCGAGGAACGGGTGCACTTCATGGCGCATCACGATCCGCTGACGGGGCTTTCCAACAGAAACCTGTTCTGGACACAGTTCCGACGCGCCATTCACGAGGCAAAGCGCGAAGACAGGCTGGTGGCGATCACCTATATCGATCTCGATAACTTCAAGCAGATCAATGACGTCCACGGACATGCCGTTGGCGATGAGGTTCTGCGCAGTCTGGCGGAGCGCATCAGCAGTTGCATTCGCGCCTCCGACATTGCCGTCCGGCTGGGCGGAGACGAATTCGCCATCATATTCAGCAATCCCAGACACGATGAGCCGGGGATATTGCGGCGACTGGAAAGCATTCGTGAGCGCACAGCCGAGCCGATTGCGCTGGAAAATGGTTCTGTCAGGGTAACCTGCTCGTCAGGCACGGCCTTTTACCCCAGCGATGGTGAAACGCCGGAAGCGCTGTTGGCAAAAGCCGATGCGGCCATGTACGAAGCCAAGAAGAATGGTCGCAACACCGTCCGCGTCTTCGAGCAATCCTTCGGTGCCGGTATCTGATTAAGCAGGTCGCTCTAGCGGCCCGTATCTGCTTTTGCCGCAGTCTGAAAAGCAACGGCATCCGGCGCAAGGCGCTTTTCGAAACGCCCGATGAACCTGTCGAACAATCTCGCAAATTCCGCGATGTCCTCGCTTGGCCAATCGCTGACCACCTCGCGAATGATGCTGATTTTGGCGCTGCGCATCTCTTCCAGAATGCTGTGGCCCAGCGGCGTGATATTGATAACGCTCCGTCGCCCGTCCTCCTGGGACGCCTCTCTTTTAAGAAGTTCGCGACCGACCATTTCCGCCACCACGCGGCTTCCGCGAGACGGGTCGAGACGCATGGCTTCGGCAATTGCTCCGACGGTTGCAACGCCGCCCGCGCGGTTGACGATATCCAGCACATCGATATGCGATAGCTCCAGCCCGGGTGCCAGCTTGGCAATCGCCATACGGCCAATCACGCGACGCCCGATCATCAGCCGCATGCGCGTCATGGTGTGGCTGATGTTTAGGACCTCGTCGCGGTCGACTGTGTCAGCATCTTCCGAAAACGATGTCGGCGCATTCATTCCTGCAATTCCCCCGATATTTCATGTGACGCTACCACAGACATAAAAATATGTCATTGACACATATGTGCGAAAGGCACATAAATTTCTCATCAAGTGTGAGATCTCCTATGAATATGTCCGTTACGCCCGTGGTGCCGCTGGTTCCAGATCGCCGCCGCAGGCTTGTCGTGTTTTCCTTTCTGATGCTGGCGATGTTCATGGCCACGCTCGACAACCAGATCGTATCGACGGCGCTGCCGACGATCGTCGGTGAGTTCGGCGCGCTGGAACGCTTTGGCTGGATCGGCTCCGCCTATCTCCTCGCCACCAGCGCCGTCATGCCGGTTTATGGCAAGCTGGGTGATCTGTTCGGCCGCAAATATGTGATGATGGCCGCCATCGTCATTTTCACTCTCGGGTCGCTGGCCTGCGGATTGGCGTGGTCGATGGATTCGCTGATTGCAGCGCGCGTGCTGCAAGGCTTTGGCGGCGGCGGTATCATGGTGTCGATCTTCTCCGTCAATGCCGATCTGTTCGAAGCGCGGGAGAGGGCGCGGTACCAGAGCTATTCCAGCCTCGTCATCATGGCATCGGGCAGCGTCGGTCCGCTCCTTGGCGGTACGATGAGCGATGTGTTCGGATGGCGCTCGATATTCCTGATCAACCTGCCCA
Organism: Agrobacterium rosae; assembly: GCF_002915175.1. Classification (GTDB taxonomy): domain Bacteria; phylum Pseudomonadota; class Alphaproteobacteria; order Rhizobiales; family Rhizobiaceae; genus Agrobacterium; species Agrobacterium rosae. The sequence goes on from NZ_NXEJ01000006.1 coordinate 293,989, forward strand.
TCGGCATCGTGGTCCTCACCGGCCTTGCGTTCATGTTGCCTTATCGTCGTCCGGAGCGTCAGCCGAAGATCGATTATCTCGGCGCGTTGTTGCTGGCGCTGACAATTTCCAGCGTCGTCCTTTGGGCTGACAGCTCGCAACTCTTTGGCTCCATCTTCGCGTGGAAAAGCCTGTGCATCGTCGCCTTTGCCGCCATCACCGCATATTTGTGGGTGCAGGTGGAACGCCGCGCGCTCGAACCGGTCGTACCCTTGCGGTTGTTCAAGGACAGCACATTCCCGCTGTTCATGATTATCTCGCTGGTCAGCGGCGGGCTTGGCATCGGTATGGTCAATTATTATGCTCTGTTTCTGCAAACGACGACCGGCCTTTCGCCATCGTCTGCCGGGCTTTTCTTCATCGCCATCACCGGCGGGATCGTCATGGGGTCGCTGTCGGCAGGGCGCATGATCTCGAAAACCGGCAACTACAAACCCTTTTCCGTGGCGAGCCTGAGCATTGGTGTGGTTGCCATGCTGCTGTTTTCACAAATGCATGCCGGAACGCCGCTCTACATCATTGGTGCCATCATGTTCGTTCAGGGGCTGGGTGTCGGTCTGGGTCAGCAGGCCCCTATTATCGGCGTACAGAACTCGGCACCGAAATCCGATATCGGTGCAGCCAGCGGCGCGGTAACGCTGACCCGCATGGGTGGAGCCGCGATTGCGATTTCCGTTTATGGCGCGATAGTAGCGTCCAGCCTCAAGGGCCTCGCGGTGGATATTCCAGGCGTCGGCAAGATCGAGGAACTGACGCCGAAAATGCTGGCGGAGTTGCCGGCAGCTTCACAAACAGCCGTTGCCAACCTATACGCTGGCGCTTTCACCCCGCTGTTTTATGCGGCGGCTGCAACAGCGGCTATTGGTCTGGTGGCCGCACTGGCATTGAAAAATGTCCGGCTTCCCGCAACGGTCACGGAAAAGCCCGTCGCCGCGGTGGAGTAAGGACAAGCGCTGAAAACATTGTGGTGTGCGGAACGTGTTGCTGCGGCGCGCGTTTCTTCGTTCAACGCCGTAAATGATAGCGCATATGAAGCCAGAGAAATTACTCAATCCCACGCCGAAAGGGCTCTATTGCCCTGTCGGTGATTTCTATGTGGACCCTGTGCGCCCCGTGCCACGGGCGCTGATCACCCACGGCCACTCCGACCACGCCCGCGCGGGCCATGAAAAGGTGCTGGCCACCCGCCAGACCCTGGATATCATGCGCATCCGCTACGGTGAGGATTTCACCGGCAGCGAACAGGCAATCGGCTTCGGCGAAACAGTCGAGGTCAATGGTGTGACCGTCGGCTTTCATCCCGCCGGTCACGTTCTGGGTTCGGCGCAGATTTCCATCGAACATGACGGCACGCGCATCGTCGCATCGGGCGATTACAAACGCGGCATAGACCCGACCTGTGCGCCATTCGAGCCGGTGCCATGTGATGTCTTCATCACCGAAGCCACCTTCGGATTGCCAGTGTTTCATCACCCAAAGCCGGCCCGAGAGATCGCCAAGCTTCTGACCTCGATAAAACAGTTCCCGGAGCGTACCCATCTGGTCGGTGCCTATTCGCTTGGCAAAGCGCAGCGGGTGCTGCGTTTGCTGCGTGACAATGGATATTCCGATCCGGTCTATATTCACGGGGCGCTGGCGAAACTGTGCGACTATTATATCTCGCAAGGCATCGACCTTGGCGATCTGCGTCCGGCCACGCTGGAAAAGAGCAATCCCGCCCAATTCAAGGGTGCCATCGTCGTCGGCCCGCCATCGGCCTTTCAGGAAAAATGGGCCCGCCGTTTCAATGAACCGCTGATCTCGTTTGCATCCGGTTGGATGATGGTGCGGCAGCGCGCCAAGCAGGGTGGGGTGGAATTGCCGCTCGTCATCTCTGACCATTGCGACTGGCCCGAATTGCTGGAAACCATAAAAGAAGTCGCACCGTCTCAGGTGTGGGTGACCCATGGGCGCGAGGAGGCACTCGTGCGCTGGTGCGAATTGCAGGGCATTCCGGCCCGGCCGCTGCATTTGGTGGGCTATGAGGATGAGGGGGATTGATGGTGGCATTCGTTTCCCACGGCAAGACCCCTCCCCAACCCCTCCCCACAAGGGGGAGGGGCTTAACCCGGCTGCGCCCTCTACAGCGAGTTGAAATTCAGTTTTCTCGGCACGGTTTCTCCCCCCTTGTGGGGGAGATGGCCGGCAGGCCAGAGGGGGTCTTTCTCCACGAGGCTCTCCCATGAAATCCTTCGCAACCCTCCTAGACCGCCTCGTCCTGACCCCATCCCGCAACGGTAAACTCAAGCTGCTGACGGATTACTTCCGCGACACGCCCGACCCCGACCGGGGCTACGGTCTTGCCGCTATTGCTGGCACGCTGGACCTCAAAAGCGTCAAGCCTGCCATGCTGCGCGAGCTGGTCATGGAACGCATGGACGAGGTGCTGTTTCGGTATTCCTACGACTATGTCGGCGATCTCGCAGAAACCATCGCGCTGGTTTGGGATACGAGCCAGAATGCCGACGTGGCGCAGGCGGATGATCCCGGCCTTGGCGAAGTCGTTGGGCTGATGAACTCGCTGGGCCGAACAGAGGTCCGTTCCGCCGTGCGCGATCTTCTGGACAGGCTGGAGACGTCGTCGCGGTTCGCATTCCTCAAGCTCGTCACCGGTGGCTTGCGCATCGGTGTGTCTGCGCGGCTTGCGCGTCAGGCGCTGGCGGATTTCGGGGGCAGGGACATCACGGAAATCGAAACGCTGTGGCATGGCCTGACACCGCCTTATGAGCCGCTTTTCGCATGGCTGGAAGGCAAGGAAGAGCGCCCCGTTCTGGCCACGCCCGCCATTTTCCACTCCGTCATGCTATCCACGCCTGTCGGCGACAATGATCTGCAAAATCTCGATCCGCAGGATTTCGTTGCCGAATGGAAGTGGGATGGTATCCGTGTGCAGCTGTCCCGCTCCGGCGAGACCCGTAAGCTCTATTCCCGCTCCGGCGACGATATCTCGGGCGCGTTTCCGGATGTGCTGGAACGCATCAATTTCGAAGGCGTCATGGATGGTGAATTGCTAATTGGCGGCACGGCCCGCTCCAACATTGCGACCCGTACCTTTTCCGATCTCCAGCAGCGCCTGAACCGCAAGACAGTGACAGGCCGTATGCTCGAGGAATATCCGGCCTTCATCCGCGCTTATGACCTGTTGTTCGAGAGCGAAGAAGACATTCGTGCACAGACCTTTCTGAAGCGACGCGAAAAGCTTGAGCATCTCATCGACAACGCCCCGCATGACCGGTTCGATCTGTCGCCGCTGGTGCCGTTTGCCAGCTGGGATGAGCTGGAAACCTTGCGAAAAGCACCGCCAGATCCCGTCATCGAAGGCGTGATGATCAAGCGCAAGGACAGCATCTACCAGGCAGGGCGTGCCAAAGGTCCTTGGTTCAAGTGGAAGCGTGATCCCTTCAACATCGATGCCGTGATGATGTATGCGCAGCGCGGGCACGGCAAACGGTCCAGCTATTATTCGGATTTCACCTTCGGCGTCTGGTCGGAAAATGAGGATGGCGAGCAACTGGTGCCAGTCGGAAAAGCCTATTTCGGCTTTACCGATGCGGAATTGGAAGTGCTGGACAAGTTCGTGCGCGACAATACGGTCGAGCGCTTCGGGCCTGTCCGTGCCGTGCGCGCCACGCCGGATTTCGGCTTCGTGCTGGAGGTGGCATTCGAGGGCATCAATCGCTCCAATCGCCACAAATCCGGGGTGGCCATGCGGTTTCCCCGTATTGCGAGACTAAGGGCTGATAAATTACCGTCTGAAGCGGATCGGTTGGTCACACTTATGGCGATGATCGATGAGAAGGCTGGATAAATTGTCGCCAGTTTTCTCGAAACAGTGAGTGGACAATCGAATGGGTCAATGGTGAAATTGAAATGTGCGCAACGTTGTTCTTGGTGATCGCATATGCAAGATGATTCCTCCTCGCAAACAGTTTTTCGCAATGGCCTCACGCGCCGCCACTTGATGGTGGCGGCCGCCGGGCTTTCCGCTTTGGCACTCGTCCCCACGCGGACAAGCGCCAGCTTGAGCATGCCAAGCAGCCTTCCGCTTGAGGAGCTTGATTACGCCGCTGCGCGCAGGCGGTTTCGCACCCATCTGCTGCGCAAGATTTCCGCGCCGGAAAAATCCGCGCCGCTCGGCACGCCTGTGGACGGAACGCGGGTGACATATTCCGGCGGACCGAACGGATCCATCGAACTGGTGGCATGGCTCTCCAACTATACGCCGTCTAAGAAACTGAAGCCCGCCGTGCTATTTCTGCATGGTGGTAACGCCACGGGCGATGGCCACTGGGCTTTGATGAAGCCCTATTGGGAAGCGGGCTTCGTCGTTCTGCTGCCGTCTTTCCGCGGCGAAAACGGCCAGAAGGGCAATTATTCAGGGTTCTACGACGAGACTTCGGATGCCCTGGCCGCGGCGTCCTATCTCGAAGGCCTGCCTGGAATAGACCCGGATCGCGTCTTCCTGGCCGGTCATTCCAACGGCGGGACTTTGTCATTGCTGGCGTCCATGACGCGAAAATTCCGTGCAGCCGTACCGATTTCCGCCGGGGTCAATTCATGGCGTTACTTCAATCGCTATACGGATGAGGTCTGCTTTGATGACAGCAATCCGCAGGAATTCGTCATGCGTTCGTCGGTCTGCTTCGGGCCGAGCCTGAAATGCCCGACATTATTGTTGCGCGGCACGGAAGAGCGTCCCTTTGATGCCGACCACAAACTTTTGATGGAGCGGGTTCAATCGGCGGGAATGCGGATCGACAACATGCTGTTGCCAGGCAATCATAATGGTGTGGTGCCGGGCGCGGTGGTCGAAAGCATTCGTTTCTTCAACCAGTTTGCCTGATAGCATCCAGAACTGACCATTCCTCCAGCTTCGCGCCAGCCGGGTAGGTCATTGTTGCCGCAACGATCACTCCCTGTGAAGCGGTTCAATGACAGTTCTATCCTTGAAACACTGCCGTCGCCTTTTGTCCTTTGCGGTGCTTTCCCTCATGCCGATTTTGGGCGGTTGCCTTTTCGTGACGGATACGAGCCGCATGAATCCTGACGTGTTCGTGCAGGAAACGGCACCTGTCTTCAATTACAACAATGTCGGCTCCATTCCGCGCCCGCCACTTCCGCCAACCCCGGGTTCGATCAACAGTCGTCCGCCTGATCTTTTCCGCTCGCAGTTCCAGCAGCTTTACGGCCCGCCATCGACGGCCCAGCCGACAGGGTCTGGCCTGTCGCCCGCTTACAGCAACCGGACCGTTGGCTACGGCCTGCCGGTATCCAACCCACTGCACCGCGCCATGTACGACCAGATCAGCGATGAAGGTCATACGCTGCCCGCCATTCCCTATTCCCGTGTCGATCCGCGCTTTCTGCGCCAGGACGTAGACTACCAGACCGCCGAAGCGCCAGGCACGATCGTGGTCGATACGAAGCAGCATTTCCTCTATCTCGTTCAACCGGGTGGAAAAGCCGTGCGTTACGGCGTCGGTCTCGGGCGAGATGGTTATGCATGGGCCGGTCGCGGCAAGATACAATGGAAGGCGAAGTGGCCGCGCTGGACGCCGCCGGACGAGATGGTGCAGCGACAACCGGAACTGGCGTCGATATCGGCTGCCAATGGTGGCATGATCCCCGGTCTCAACAATCCGCTCGGTGCCCGGGCGCTTTATATTTTCAAGGACGGCAAGGACACGCTTTACCGCGTTCACGGCACGCCGGACTGGCAGTCGGTGGGCAAGGCGACATCATCCGGCTGCGTGCGCATGCTCAATCAGGATGTGGTCGATCTCTACGACCGAGTGCCGCAGGGCGCGCCGATTGTGGTTATTTGATCACGCGCGAAAAGAATGCTTGGCGAATGGGCCTATGTTGCAGACGCGCAACTGGCCTTTAGGTATGTATTAACCACTATACCAATACGTGATCTGTCGTGGAACAAACGACGTACAGCGAGATTGATGGATGGTTCTGCAAACCCGCGTAACATCCGCCCCAGTCGCTTCGATGTGAGAAAAACGGCCTTATGATGAGCACCGACACAGACTTTTCCAGACGTACCTTCCTTTCCCTTCTTGGCCTTTCCTCTGCATCGCTTCTGGCGGGCTGCGCCTCATCAGGCGTCAGACCCTTCAACAGCGTTGAACCGGGCAGCCTGGCCAGTAACTTTGCGGGCGATTTCCGCTCGATGTTCGCTGGCGGCATTTCCGATGCAGAGCTTGCCGTCATGTATGGCACCGTCGAGGATGGCGGCTACGTCATCCCCGCCATTCCCTACCAGAAAATCGATCGCCGCTATTATCGCCAGCGCGTCGTTGATCCGACCGGCGAGCCAGCAGGCACCATCGTTGTCGATACGCGCTCGCGTTTCCTCTACGTGGTGGAGCAGGGCGGTTCCGCCATGCGTTACGGCGTCGGCATCGGCCGTGAAGGCTTCGCATGGTCGGGCGAGGGCGTGATCCAGTGGCGTCAGAAGTGGCCGAAGTGGACACCACCAGACGAAATGGTTGCCCGCCAGCCGGAACTGGTCAAGTTCTCCTCCAAGAATGGCGGCATGCCACCAGGCCTGAAAAACCCACTCGGTGCCCGCGCGCTCTACATCTTCCAGAACGGCAAGGACACGCTTTACCGCCTGCACGGTTCGCCAGAATGGAACTCCATCGGCAAGGCCGTGTCTTCCGGCTGCGTCCGCCTGATGAACCAGGACATCATCGACCTCTACGACCGCGTGCCGAACAAGGCGCGGGTTGTGGTTTGGCAGTAAAAACAAGCTGTATCCGTAATCCTCGGCCTTGTGCCGAGGATTTGATCATGCGTCGAAGAGCTGAGTGCTTGGGATCGGGTGATGCCTCATTGTCCAAAAAGACGAGAACATTTTAAGTCATCACGCACACATTATTCGTAGCGATGTCTGGTCAATTCACCTGCACGCCACGCTCCTCCAGCGTATCGAGAATCTCGTTTGTTGCATTTTTCGTCTTGAAGTGACCCACTTTTTTTAGTGATGGCATATCGAGCAATGCGCTCAGATTGTCGGAAGGAACATTGATGCTTATCCACTCGAGTTTTTGCAGTGGAACCAGTGTACGAAGGTCGAAACGATCGATCATTGAAATCACCGAAATGCCTCTCAGATTAACGCAGTGATGAATATCTGATGTATCGTGGATGTCGAAGGCACCTTCTTCTCCACCCCAAAAATACCATGCATACGGATAGATTTCCTCGCCTCCGTCAAATTGTACCCAATCGACCGCCGCAAGCTGTTCCTCGCTTAGAGGGTATCGAACAAGATAATTCAGTGCTTGCGGAATCAATTCGTAACCATCCTGCTCCAAATCTACAGGTCGTCCAAGAACATGGGTGGCAAGTTGTTCTGGCGTTCCGATATCAAGCATTTTGAACCTTAAAAGTGCCGACATCACAGCAAGCTTGAGGTTCGGATCTGAGAACGGCGCACCCGGAACAGTATTTGCATCACGATATGGTGGTGCGCTTGGCTCAGCATATTTGGCTTCGGGATTGGAGATGGTGATCTCTGAAACAGCGTCATAGCTTATGCGCGTAGTCAGCAACCCCTCTGCTAAATGCATCGTCCCCAAGCGAGTTTGCTTACGCGCCTTGCTTTCCTCGCCAATCTGCAATTCTGGCACAGCCTTGCGAAGATCGGCGAGGTCCATCCCCATCGGAATGCCTGCGATGGTTTCCCTGAAGCGCGAGTCGAAGTCAATTTTTCCGATCAGTCCATTGCGATCAATACGAACAACGACGCCAACGGTGTTTTGTAGAACATCGACTACGCCACCCTTATGCGGGGCAGGCGCGCGCCATTTCGGTCCCATGGCTTTCTCGACCGCCGCCACCGGCATTCGTGGCCGCAGCGCTGCCAGAGCCTTCACATCGACCTCTTGATTTGATGCCGCCATGCCTTTGCCTCGCATCCTTAGAGATATCGCCAGCAATACCACTGTCATCAGGAAGTGTCTCTTGAGCATAGGCACCCCTCACTCTTTCACCAAATTCTCCCTCAGGGCATTTAGCCGATCCCGCAACTGTCCAAGCTCCTCCAGACTGCACCCCGTCGCCTCGCCAATCGAGCGCATGACGTTGGCGGCTTTTTTCTTCATGTCGGCACCTTCCGGTGTCAGCGCGATCAGCACTTGACGCTCATCCACCGTGCCGCGTTTGCGGGTAATCATGCCCGCCTGTTCCAACCGTTTCAGAAGCGGGGAAAGGGTGCCGGAGTCGAGGCCGAGCATTTCGCCCAACACTTTCACGGTTGCCGTTTCCTTTTCCCATAGCGCCATCAAAACGAGATATTGTGGATAGGTCAGGCCCAGTGGGTCGAGCAGAGGTTTATAGGCGCGGTTAAAGGCATGCGCTGCGCCGTAGAGCGCAAAACATATTTGCAGGTCGAGCCTCAAAAGGCCTTCCATCGTTCCGTCATCCATTGTGTGGGCTCCAAATATGCGGCTGGAGAGGGAACAATTTATCCCGTCACTCGGTTCCTGCCACATGCAAAAGGCAACGCAATCTTCCAAATTGTTATGTCAGAGATCGAAAAATATCTCAATGTGCAAAATTATATTGCGCACAATTCAATTGTGAGCTATATGAAACTCAACATCAACCGAAGGAAGTGAATGACATGGCTATTCTCTACACCACCCAGGCAAGCGCAACCGGCGGCCGTGCAGGCAACGCCAAGTCCGCAGACGGTGTTCTCGACGTCAAGCTGACCGTTCCAAAGGAACTGGGCGGCGATGGCGCAACGGGCACCAACCCTGAGCAGCTGTTTGCAGCTGGCTACTCTGCCTGCTTCCTCGGCGCGTTGAAGAACGTCGCTGGCAAGGAAAAGGTAAAAATCCCTGAAGACACGACTGTGACAGCAAGCGTTGGCGTTGGCCCGCGTGAAGATGGCGGCGGTTTCGGCATCGACGTATCGCTGAAGGTCAACATCCCCGGCCTCGACAAGGCAACAGCTGAAGACCTGGTCAAGAAGGCGCATATCGTTTGCCCTTACTCCCACGCACTGCGCACCTCCACTGAGGTTCCTGTTTCTGTCGAGTAATCTCGTCCCCCATGATTTTCGACACAGCAAGGGCTGGCACATTGCCAGCCCTTCTTGCTTTCAGAAATAAATCAGCTACATTCTTTCTATGGAAAGGATATGCACATGAATATCCAGATCAAACCCGTCGCTGATTCCGCTGAACAGGGCAGGGTCGTTACCAAGGCGGTTGTCTCAGCCGCAGAGCGTCTCGGCCTGAATGCGGCGCGCATCGCCGATATTCTCGGGGTTTCGGCACCCACTGTTTCGCGCATGAAAAAGCTCGATTTCATTCTCGAGCCCGGCAGCAAAGCCTTCGAACTTTCCGTTTTGTTGATCCGCGTCTTTCGCTCGCTCGATGCTATCGTCGGCGGCGATGAAGCGGTGGCGCGCGCATGGCTGCGCAATCACAACGATGCGCTGGCTGATGTGCCTGCCGAAAAACTCACAACGATAACTGGATTGCTCGATGTCCTTGCCTATCTGGACGCCAGACGCGCTCCAATCTGAAAAGCGTGACATATCAGGTCCTTGGTGGCGGCTTGTGGAAGCGCAACATCAGGTTTCCACCATGAAGCTCGTCGATACTGTGAATGAGCAATCGCTGCTGGAGGATATTCTGGAAGGCAGCAAGCGGCGGTTCCCGCCGGAATGCGCTGACCTGGATTATCTGCTGGCGACACCGTTTCGCTATGATTCAGCCTATCCGCACGGCTCACGCTTTCGCCGGGCAGGATGGACCAAGGGCGTTTATTATGCCGCCGCAAACGTTGAAACGGCGCTGGCCGAAATGGCGTTTTACCGCCTGCTGTTCTACGCGGAATCCCCCGCCACGCCGCTGCCCGCCAATGCGGCGGAGTACACCGCCTTCTCCGCCGAGATCGGCACATCCTCCGCACTCGATCTGACCAAGCCACGCCTTTCGGATGACAAGGCCATCTGGACGCATCCAACCGATTATGATCCCTGTCAGACGCTGGCAGAGACGGCGCGGGCGGCGGATATCGAAGCGATCCTCTACCAGTCCGTCCGCGATCCCGATGGCGGTCTGAACATCGCGCTTCTGACGCCGTTGGCCTTTGCCAAAAAACAGCCGGTAGAGCGGGTCAGCTGGCGCATTCGGCTGGCGAAGACCGGCATACAGGCGCTGTGCGAATTTCCCATGCGGCGTATTGGTTTTGCGGTGGAAGATTTTGCGGGCGACCCGCGCATTGCCGGGTTGTTAAGGGGGTAGGACCACCCACCACCTCCCTCATTCCTGTGCTTGTCACAGGAATCCAGCCGACGCGCGTCTGCGCGGCGGAGAGAGTCCTCCCAGCCCAAGGACTTGGGCTGACTAGATTCCTGTGACAAGCACAGGAATGAGGGTGGTGGGTGATTGGTTGGCTGGTGGGGAGGGTGCCTACCCCAAATCCACAAGATCCCGCCGCAGCCGGTCCGCATCGCCGCTTTCGATTTGGGCCTCAACCTCGCCATGCGTCCGGGTCCAGATGGGAACGGCGGAAGCGAGCACGGCCATACCTTCTGCCGTCAATTTCAGCCGCTTGCCGCGCTTGTCTTTCGGGTCGGGTTCTATGGAGAGCAGGCCGCGCTTTTGCAATGGTTTCAACGCCGCCGTCAGCGTCGTGCGGTCCATGGCCAACAGGTTCGCCACTGGCCCCATCGGCGGTGGCTCGGGTCGGTTGAGGGACATCAGCAGGGAAAATTGCCCATTCGTCAGCCCCACCGGCTTCAACGCCATGTCGAAACGGCGGGCCAAGGCGCGTGCGGCGCGCTGCGCGTGCAGGCAGAGGCACGTATCGCGTACCAGAAGCGTGGTTGAAAAGGGAATCACCGCTGCGTTTGACATAGGGGCAATATGTTGATATCAACGTAAATAGTCAAGCACATTTGTTTTCGTCGCCCGGCAGCATTTTACACGCCAATCAAGCCAAAGCCACGTGACGAGCATTATTCTTGCAGATGATAGATCGAGGAGGATCGGATCATGCCGCATGCTGTCGTTTCCAGAGAGGAGTGGCTGGAGGCCCGCAAGGCGCTTCTGGTAAAGGAAAAGGAACTGACCCGCGCCCGTGACAGGCTGAACGAAGCGCGCCGCGCTCTGCCTTGGGAACCGGTGACGAAAGAGTATATCTTCGGCACGCCGTCCGGCCCCAAATCGCTGGGCGAGTTGTTCGGCAATCGCAGCCAGCTCATCGTCTACCACTTCATGCTGGCACCGGATTGGGAAGAAGGCTGCGTCGGTTGCTCCTTCTTCGCCGACCATGTCGATGGCGCAATGGCACATTTGAAAGCAGGCGATGCCGCCTTCGTTGCGGCATCCCGCGCGCCGCTGGACAAGATCGAGGCATACAAGGCGCGCATGGGCTGGAAATTCCCCTGGGTTTCCGCTGATGGCAGTGATTTCAACTATGATTATCAGGCCTCGTTTCGCGATGAAGACGTCGCGTCCGGCACCATCCATTACAATTACACAGATATGCCCGCCATGGGCGATCTGAAGGATCTGCACGGCACCAGCGTTTTTGCGAAAGGCGAGGATGGCCAGATTTACCACACCTATTCCACCTATGCCCGTGGTGCAGAACAGACGCTGACGACGCTGATGCTGCTCGATCTGGTGCCGAAGGGCCGCAACGAGGAGGGCACCATGAACTGGGTGCGCCGCCACGATCAATATGAGAATGCCCCGAAACCCGCCAGCTGCTGCCATTAACGCCACGAGGAGGAAGCCAGAGATGGAAAGCGCAAAGCCGCAAAAAGAACACGCATTTCTCGAGCGCCTTGTCGGCGAATGGGTGATGATTTCAAGCTCCGGTTATGAAGGATACGATCCTGACGATGCCGAGCAGCGTTTCACCGAAAGCATCAAATCCGTCGGCGGTCTGTGGATTGTCAGCGATGGCAGGGGAAAGATGCCGGACGGGACGCCGATGGCGGCGATCATCACGCTCGGTTTCGACCCTGCAAAGGGCCATTATGTCGGTTCATGGATCGGCTCCATGATGACGACGCTGTGGGTCTACAAAGGCTGGCTGGAGCCGGACGGCAAGACGCTGGTGCTGGAGGCGCAGGGTCCGAAGTTCGATGGCAGCGGCGAAATCGTTACCTATCATGATGTTCTTACATTGCACGATGATAATAGCCGCACTTTCTCCGGCAGCGTGTTGCAACCGGACGGAAGCTTCAAGCAGTTCATGTCCTCGGAATTCCGTCGCAAGCAATAATGGGAGTAAAGCAATGTCAGATACACATGGGAAATTCATCTGGGCCGAACTGATGACGCCCGACAAGGATGCGGCAGGCCGCTTTTACAGCCACGTCGTTGGCTGGGAGTTGAAGGACTTCGGTTCGCCGGAGATGGGTTATAAAATATTCGAGGCCAATGGTGTGGGGGTCGGCGGCATGATGGAGCTGACGGATCAGCATAAAGGCGAGGGCATTCCGCCGAACTGGACACGCTATGTGGCGGTGGATGATGTGGACGCCTCGGCCAAGCTGTTCGAGGAAAAAGGCGGAAAAATCATGCGCCCGCCGCAGGACATCCCTGGAGTCGGCCGCTTTGGTGTCGTGACAGACCCTTACGGTGCGGTGTTGTGCATCATGAAGCCCCTGCCGATGGATAGTAGCAGCGGCTTTCCGGAAGATACCCACACACTCAACGGCCATGTCGGCTGGAACGAGCTTTTCACCGATGACGTGGACAGCGCCATGGCGTTTTACGGCGATGTCTTCAGCTGGACCAAGGACCACGATATGGACATGGGTGACATGGGTCCGTACCGCATATTCGCCTATAATGGCAAAGCCATTGGCGGCATCATGAAATGCCCGCCACAGGTACCCGTTTGCCACTGGGCCTATTATTTCAATGTCGATGGTCTGGACGACGCCGTTACCCGCGTCAGCACCGGCGGCGGCAAGGTTGTCAACGGCCCGATGGAAGTTCCCGGCGGTTCCTGGATCGTCAACTGCCAGGACCCGCACGGGGCTTATTTCTCGCTGGTTTCACCACGGAAATGAAGTGGAGGGGTGGGGATCACCCACCCCTCGGCAGCCGCACATGGTCGATGAAGGCGCGAAGCTTGGGTGCCAGATTGCGGCGGCTGGGGTAGTAGAGGTAGAAGCCTGCGAAGCTGTGGCAATAGTCTTCCAGCATCGGCACCAATTGCCCGCGCTCGATGTACGGGCGAAACGTTTCTTCCATTCCGAAGGTAATGCCGGCGCCAGCGCAGGCGAGCTTGATCATGAGCTGCATGTCGTTGGTGGTAAATTCCGGCTGCACCGTCACGGCATATTCACGGTCATTTTCTGCAAATTCCCAGCGGTATGGCGCAACGCCGGGGCGCGGACGCCAGCCAATGCAGCTGTGGCCAATAAGGTCTGCGGGGTGGGATGGCACGCCGTGGCGATCCCTATAGGTGGGCGAACAGACCGGAAGCTGGCGTTGCTCGATCGATACGGGGACGGCGATCATGTCTTGCGCAATCAACTCGCCCAGCCGCACGCCCGCATCATATTGCTCAGCCACGATATCGAATTCCTCATCGGTCACGATGATATCCAACTGAACATCCGGATAGGCCTCGGCAAAGCTGGCAAGCAGCGGGCCGGAGAGAAATCGTTCGGCAATCGACGACACAGCCAGTCGCAATTGCCCGCGCACGGCCCCGCCAAGTGATGAGGTGGTAAGCGCTGCCTGCGTGAGATTGGCGATGGATGGAGACACCTGAGCATAAAGGTGTTGCCCCGCTTCCGTCAGGCTGACACTGCGCGTCGTGCGCTGCACCAGCGCTATTCCCATTACCTCTTCCAGCTTGCGGATGGTCTGGCTGACAGCGGAACGGGTAACGCCCAGCCGGTCAGCGGCAGCGCGGAAATTACGCTCGTCGGCGACCATGCAGAAAATCGAGAGAGCATTGAGATCGATATGCATTGGTTAGATTTTCTATCCATTGACGTTAGCATTGAGGCAGTTATCACGACAATGCCACTGAACTATCTTGTTCGCAACAGCACCGCTCCAACAGGCGGGCTGGGAAACAAGGAGATAAATCATGACATTGAACAAAGTCGTTCTCATTACAGGTGCATCGAGCGGTATCGGCGAGGGCATCGCCCGCGAACTGGCCACTGCCGGCGCAAAACTCGTCATCGGCGCACGTCGTGTGGACCGTCTGGAAACGTTGGCGAATGAGCTTCGCCAGCTAGGCGCAGAGGTCGTTGCCCACCCCCTAGACGTGACGGACAGGGATAGCGTCGCAGCCTTTGCGGAAGCGGGACGCAAGGCGTTCGGTCCCATCGACGTCATCGTCAACAATGCCGGCATCATGCCGCTGTCGCTGATGTCATCGCTGAAAGTCGATGAATGGGACCGCATGATCGACGTCAACATCAAGGGTGTGCTTTACGGTGTTGCTGCCGTGTTGCCGGAAATGACCAGCCGCAAATCCGGCCAGATCATCAACATCGCCTCCATCGGTGCGCTGGCGGTATCGCCAACGGCAGCGGTCTATTGCGCCACGAAATTCGCGGTGCGTGCCATTTCCGATGGGCTGCGTCAGGAAAACAAGGATATCCGCGTGACTTGCATTCACCCAGGCGTGGTGGAAAGCGAGCTGGCCGGAACAATCACCGACCCCGCTGCTGCGGAGCTGATGAAGGGCTATCGCGCCATCGCGCTGAAACCCGCCGCCATTGGCCGCGCCGTGCGCTACGCCATCGAGCAGCCAGAGGATGTCAATGTCAACGAAATCGTCGTTCGCCCGACCGCTGCGTGAGGGGAGCAACCGATGAACATGGTCTCGACCTCGGTTGCCATCGCACTGGCAACCGCCGCCATTGATGGCATTTCACCCGCGGCCAACACCACCAGGGAGGTACAGATGACAAACCCGACATCCCAAAACCAAACTCACCCCTATCTCGGCATGTGGGTGACGGGCGATGGCCAAATCCGCCAAGAACTGCTGCCGAATGGACGATATGACGAAGCGCGTGGCAACCGAAAAAGCGCCTATCGGGGGCGCTATGAGGTCAACGGCGATCATATCGACTATTGGGACGATACTGGTTTTACCGCGGATGGGAAGTTCGTGGACGATGTGCTGTACCACGGCGGCATGATTTTCTATCGGGAGAA
Organism: Agrobacterium rosae; assembly: GCF_002915175.1. GTDB lineage: Bacteria > Pseudomonadota > Alphaproteobacteria > Rhizobiales > Rhizobiaceae > Agrobacterium > Agrobacterium rosae. The sequence goes on from NZ_NXEJ01000006.1 coordinate 309,249, forward strand.
GTGACCTCTTCCCTCATTCCTGTGACGAGCACAGGAATGAGGGTGAGGGTAAGCACTGAAGTCTTTTTCTTGAAACGGTGCCTTTTTTACCGCCGCAAGCTTCCCAAAATACCCCGCACCAGTGCCCGCCCAACCGAACTCGCCACGGTCCGGGCGGCACTCTTCATCGCCGCCTCGATCACCGTTTCGCGCTGATAGCCGCCAGCCTTACGTTTCGTCCCGGTGGTGGAAGCCTGTGTCGGCTCTTCATCGCCAAAGCCCGGCAGTTTCCAGCGGCTTGCGGCGCTGTCGGCGGGCTGATTTTCCTGTTCTTCGGCCGCACGTTTGGCTGCTTCCGCATCGGCAGCTTTCTGCGCACGGGCCGCCAGCAGTTCGAAGGCCGATTCGCGGTCCAGGTCGACGTCGTAGACGCCCGCGACCGGGCTTGAAGCCATAATGCTTTTGCGTTCATCGTCGCTGACAGGGCCGACGCGGCCGGATGGTGGGCGAACCAGCGTCCGTTCCACGATAGAAGGTGCGCCCTTGTCGCCCAGTGTCGAAACCAGCGCTTCGCCGGTGCCGAGTGTGGTGATGGCGTCTGCCGTGCTGAAGGCGGGGTTCTGGCGGAATGTATCGGCAGCGGTTTTGACCGCCTTCTGTTCACGCGGCGTATAGGCGCGCAACGCGTGTTGCACCCGGTTGCCCAGCTGGGCCAGCACGGTTTCCGGCACGTCGAGCGGGTTCTGTGTCACGAAATAAACGCCGACACCCTTGGAGCGGATGAGGCGGACAACCTGTTCCACGCGCTCCGTCAGCACTCTCGGCGCATCGTTGAACAGAAGGTGCGCTTCGTCGAAGAAGAAGACCAGCTTCGGCTTGGTCGGATCGCCCACTTCCGGCAGTTCCTCGAACAGTTCCGACAGCATCCACAGCAGGAAGGTGCCGTAAAGGCGCGGGTTCATCATCAGCTTGTCAGCCGCCAGAACCGAAATCGTGCCGCGGCCATCGCTGGTGGTGCGCATGATATCGGAGATTTTTAGCGCCGGTTCTCCGAAGAAATGTTCCGCACCCTGCTGTTCCAGCACCAGCAGCCCACGCTGAAGCGAGCCCACTGATGACTTGGAAATCAGGCCATATTGGTTGGAAAGTTCAGAGGCATGTTCACCCATATAGTTGAGCAGCGCCTGCAAATCCTTCAAATCCAGCAGCGGCAAGCCGTTCTGATCGGCAATCTTGAAGGCGATGTTGAGCACGCCCTCCTGCGCTTCCGATGCATCCATGAGGCGGGCCAGCAGCAAAGGCCCCATCTCGGCAATGGTGGCGCGAACGCGGTGGCCTTTTTCGCCGTAAAGATCCCAGAAAATGACCGGAAACTGCTCGAAGGTGAGGTCGGTAAAGCCGATCTGCTCGGCGCGCTTTGTGACCCAGTCCTTGGCCTCGCCCTTGGCCGCAATGCCGGACAAGTCGCCCTTCACGTCGGCGCAGAACACCGGCACGCCCGCCTTCGCAAAGCCTTCGGCCAGCACCTGGAGGGATACGGTCTTGCCCGTACCGGTCGCGCCGGTAATGAGGCCATGGCGGTTTCCGAATTTGAGATCGAGATATTCGCCCTTGTTCAGGCTGTCGTCGGCGTTGCGGCTCGTGCCGATGTAGAGCTTTCCGTCCTGCAGCATCTGGCGATTCCTCCGGTATAGCGGGCAGTGGCTGCCCTTTATCCAATCTTTGCAATATACTTATAGGAACTGTTGGAAGGCTCAACAACTGTTTGATAAAGCTGTCAAAGCTTGAGGTGCAAACTTGGCCGCGGCGTCATTTCCCACCTTGTATCCAAACTTCAGTTGTTTTACGTTGACGTTAACGTCACTTATTTGTTCGGAGGAAAAAATTATGAGCGATATCGTCACCCAGGTTGCCGACAAGGTTGGTATTGAACATGACAAGGCCGAGAAAGCTTTGGGCATGATGCTGGGTTTCCTGCAGCGCGAGGCGGATGATGCCCCGGTTGCGAAGATGATCGAATCCATTCCCGGCGGACCTGATCTGGTTGCCCGCTTCAACGGCGAAGGCCAGGGCGGCGGCGGTTTGCTCGGTGGCCTGATGAGCGCCATCGGTGGTGGCGGCATCATGGGTCTGGGTCAGCAGCTGATGAGCCAGGGCCTCGGCATGAGCGAAATTTCAGCGCTGGCCAAGGAAACCATCGCCATCGCTCGCCAGCACGCAGGCGACGAGACAGTGGATCAGGTCATCGCATCCGTTCCAGGCCTCAGCCAGTTCGCGTAATATGTGACTAGACTGCCGGGCGCGGAGGGTGTTCGCTGAACAGTTTCCGCGCCTTTTCTATATCCGCATGGTGGGTTTCGGCCCATATCCAAACGCCGCAGAAGGCGCTGCCGAGGCTTTTTCCAAGCGGTGTGAGACTGTAGTCCACATGCGGCGGAATGACGGGGTGGATGACGCGTTTCACCAACCCATCGCACTCCATCTGCCGCAGGGTTTTCGTCAGCATTTTCTGGCTGATGCCGCTGACGTGGTGGCCGATCTGCGTGAAACGCAGCGTGCCGTTTTCTTCCAGAACCTCCAGAATCAGCATCGTCCACTTGTCGGCGACCTTGGCGATAATGTCGCGCACCAGCGCCTCGATGACCGGATCGGTCTCTTCCGGTGGCGGCGACTTGCGCTTTTCTTCAATGACCTCATCGGCCAGATGCCTTTTCATGCAGACACTCTCCTTTGGGTGCGTATAAATATTTTGGGTGCCTACTACCCTTTGGAGAGCAATCTACCTAGATTTTATCCAGACAACAAGGAAGGGCATTCCCATGAACGTCACAGGCAACACAATCCTCATCACCGGCGGCGGCACCGGCATTGGCCGGGCGCTGGCAGAAGCGTTCCACGCACTTGGCAACAAGGTCATCATTTCCGGTCGCCGCGAGGCGGTCTTGAAGGACGTTACGGCGGCAAATCCAGGCATGGCATGGGCCACCATGGACGCGACGGATGCCGAGGGCATTCGTACCTTTGCCGATAAGCTCATCGCCGACCATCCAGACCTCAACGCCGTCATCAACAATGCCGGCATCATGAAGAACGAGGATATCAAGGCAGCACCTGATTATCTGGAGATCGCCGAAGAAACCATCACCACCAATCTTCTGGCCCCCATCCGTCTCACAGCAGCGCTACTGCCGCATTTTCTGACGAAACCAAAAGCCGCGGTGCTGACCGTCTCATCCGGCCTCGCCTTCGTTCCCATGGTGGCCACACCCACCTACAGCGCCACGAAATCCGCCATCCACGGATATTCCATGGCCATCCGCGAACAGCTCAAGGATACGTCTGTCGACGTCATCGAAATCATCCCGCCCTATGTGCAGACCACATTGCAGGGCGACCACCAGGCCACCGACGAACGCGCCATGCCGCTTGAGGCCTATATCTCTGAGGTTATGGACATCCTGACCAACCAGCCGGATGCAACCGAAGTGGTCGTGGAACGTTGCAAGCCGCTCCGTTTTGCCGCGCAGAACGGCAATTTCGATCAGGTGTTCGCGATGGTGAATGGGTTGCATTCTTGAAAGAGTGGGAGGGCGGCGGATAGGTCACCCCTTCAGGCCACCATCACCCCGGCCTTTGGCCGGGGTCCAGCCAACCCAAGTCCTTGGGTTGGGAGACTTTTTGACCTGACAGACGTCAGGTCGCGAGATTCCGGCTCAAGGCTGGAATGACGGAGAGTGTTCAGTCGTCATTGCAGTTAAGCCATCGACTAGCGCAAAACTACTTATCCCAATCCGGTGCAAGATGACCCGGGTTGACGATTCGGCCATCTGCCTTCGCCAGCGCAAAAATCGCCTGCATCTCATCATTGGATAGCTCGAAATCGAAGATATCGTAGTTTTCCTTCAACCGGCTTTCCGTTGCCGTCTTGGAAAGCGCGATAACATCGGGCTGCTGTACGGCCCAGCGCAGTGCGACCTGCGCGGCGGTCTTGCCGTGTTTTGCGCCGATGTCCTTCAACACCGCATCACCTGGCACCTTGCCATCTGCCATCAGGTAATAGGCGGTGATCGAAATGCCGTTCTTGCGGGCGGCTTCGATGACCTTGGTCTGGTCGAGATAGGGGTGGTATTCGATCTGGTTGTTGGCAATGGGTGCGTCGGAAAGTTTTACGGCCTCTTCCATCAAGGCGACGTTGAAGTTGGAAATGCCGATATTGCGGACCTTTCCGGCCTTATGAACTTCGTTCAGCGCGCCGATGCGCTCGGATAGCGGCACATCGCTCTTTGGCCAGTGCAGCAAAAGAAGATCGACATAGTCGGTCTTCAGCTTGGTCAGGCTCTCATCCACGGATTTAATGAAATCAGCGTGCTTGTACTGGTCCACCCAGACCTTTGTGGTGAGGAAGATATCGCCACGGGCAATCCCGGAATTGGCGATGACTTCGCCGACAGACGCCTCGTTTTTGTAGATCTGCGCCGTATCGACATGGCGGAAGCCGAGCTTCAGCGCTTGCGGTAAAATGCGGTGGACATCTGCGTCTGGCATGCGAAATGTACCGAAGCCGAGAGCCGGAATATTTGCGCCATTGGCGTTCACTGTGTGCATGGTATTCTCCATTGTGGGAGTTGGCCCCGCAAGGATGCGAGGCGGGAATGGTATAGGGATAAGTGTGTCGGTAGCTGTTTGGTTCAAGCCGCGTGGGCGAGATTCGTCTGACGGCGGTCGAGCGAGCCGCTCAGAATCGTCAGGCCCAGCGCGCCTGCGACCAGAATGGCACCCACCCACGGCGTTGCGCCAAGGCCGAGCGGCGAGGCGACAACTATGCCGCCGATCCAGGCACCAACGGCGATGCCGAGATTGAAGGCGGCGATGTTGAGGGCGGATGCGACATCCACCGCACCGGGGCGGAAACGCTTTGCCAGTTGCACCACATAAAGCTGCAAGCCAGGCACACTGGCAAAGGACAGAAAGCCGAGAGCGACCAGCGTGACCAGAGCAGCGGGCGCAGAGGGTGCGGTAAAGGTGAAGACAGCCAGCACCAAGGCCTGAAAGGCGAAGAGCCATGTCAGCGCCTTGACGGGGTCACGGTCGGCGATGCGACCGCCACCCAGATTGCCGGCGGCAATGGCCAGACCATAAAGCACCAGAACGAGGCTGACGGTGCTTTCTGCAAAGCCTGTGATGTCCTGCAGAATGGAGGCCAGGAAGGTGAAGGTCACGAAAGTGCCGCCGTAACCCAGCGCCGTCATGCCGAAGACGATCAAAAGGCGTCCTGACCCCAGAACCCGAACCTGATCCATGATGCTGGCAGCAGGTGCTTTTTTGAGGTTGCCAGGCAACAGGGCTGCAATACCGAGCAATGCGATGACGCCGAGTGCCGCAACGGCCCAGAATGTGGCGCGCCAGCCAAAGGTCTGACCGATCAGCGTTCCCAGCGGCACGCCGGTGACGATGGCAACCGTCAGCCCCATGAACATCATGGCAATGGCGGAGGCACGGCGGTTTTCGGGTACCAGATCGGCGGCGATGGTTGCGCCGACGGAAAAGAAGACGCCATGCGCAAAGGCCGAGATGACACGTGCCACCAGCAGCATTTCATAGCTTGGGCTCAGCGCTGCGGCCGTGTTGCCGATGATGAAAAGCGCCATGAGGCCGAGCAGAAGTGGTTTGCGGTTGATGCCGCCCGTCAGGGCCGTGATAACGGGTGCGCCGAAGGTGACGCCGAGCGCATAGACAGAAACGATGAGGCCTGCCAGCGGCAGTGTTATATGGAGATCATTCGCAACGGTGGGCAACAGCCCGACGATGACGAATTCCGTGGTGCCGATTGCGTAGGCCGCAATCGTCAAAGCAAAGAGAGCCAATGGCATGGTCGTGCCTTTTCTGCCCGGGGGGTGGGCGATGGAGCTGAACGATGTGTTGGCATCAGATATCGGTGCGAATGACTTGTTTGATAATCCGGATTAATCGATAATCATCTGTGAAATAAAATCACAGGTGGTCCATGGATAATCGCGCCGGCGAAATGGAAGTCTTTGCACTGGCTGCGGAGCTGAAGAGCTTTTCGGCGGCTGGCAGGCGGCTGAAAATGTCGCCGTCTGCCGTCAGCAAGCTGGTGTCCCGGGTGGAGGAGCGCTTGGGAACACGCCTGCTGGTTCGCTCCACGCGGACGCTGGAACTGACGCCAGAGGGCGATATCTATCTGCGACGCGCCCGCCGCATCCTGAAAGACATAGAGGAGACCGAAGAGCTTGTGGCGGGAGGGCGTGAAGAGGCGAGAGGCCTTTTGCGGGTCAACTCATCCGTCGGCTTTGGCGAGCGCTGCATTTTGCCGCTTGTGGGTGAGTTCACGCAGAAGCACCCGAAGGTGCGGCTCGACCTGACGCTGACGGATGGCGTGATCGACCTGATTGGCGAACGAACGGATATCGCCATCCGTGTCGGCCCCATGCGGGATTCGTCGCTGATGGCACGACGCCTGTTTTCCAGCAGCCGGGTCATCGTCGCGTCGCCGGACTATCTGGAAAAACACGGGCTACCGAAATCGCCTGACGATCTGGACCACCACAATTGTATCGGCTTCAATTTCCGCCGCAGCCTGGATGAATGGCCATTCCGCGATCCCGGCTCCGATGTGGTCTACACAAAGGCCGTGACCGGCAATATTCAGGTCTCCAGCGGCTCCATCAAACGGCAACTCTGCCTTCTAGGCGTCGGCATTGGCCGCATCGGTGCGTTTCACGTCTGGCCGGATATCGAGGCGGGAACGCTGGTTCCTGTTTTGGAAAACTACAATGGCGGCGATGTGGAGGTTGTTCATGCCGTCTATGCCGGGCACGAACATCTTGCCGCCCGCATCCGGGCGTTCATCGATTTTCTGGCAGAGCGGATCGATTGATCCACCCCGCCAGATTTTTGTTAGCTCGTCAGGCGCGGTGAGGTGATAACCCGCTTGAACAGGGCGGCCATCGCGTCGGTGATGCCTTCCGTAGGGCTGACTTCGAAGTAGAGGCCGGGGGAAGCGCATTCCTGCATCTTGGTGCCGATCTGCGACTGGAACGGGCTGATCCATGTGTTGTACCAGGCATTCGTCGGCAATGGCAGATAGGTGGTGTAGAGCACCGCAATACGGTAGCCCTTGGTTTTTAATGCCGTGCAGAGCTTGGTGTCGATCGGTTCCTGACAGCGACCGCCGGTGACCTTCTTGGTGCAACCGGATGGCTTGTAGCTATCGCCGACACCATCAGACACGAAGAACACGACCTTGTCGGGTGTGGCAGAACTTGCGCCATTGCCGGGGTTGCCGATCTTGTCGCTGATCTGTGTCATCGCCCGGTCGAAATCCGTCATCTGGTCATTGTTGTAGCCCTGATACGGAATGGACATGAGGTCGATGGCACTTGCCTTCTTTTTGGTAGTGGCAAGATCGGCGCTAAGCGGGGCGACTTCCAAGAGTTTGGTATCTTCTGCCTTTTCACCGAAAGTGTAGACCGCCATTCGATATTGGTTGACGTTCTTTCTGGTGGCGACGGCAGTGTCCATCAAGCTTGCGGTGGCCGTGGCCACGACGTTGATGCGCGTTGTTACGCCCAGCTTTTTCGCCTTGAAATAGTAGCTGTTCTGATCGGCCACACCATCCTTGACGATGTGGCAGGCAAACGCACATTTGTCGCTGGTGTTGGCCACAAGCTTGGCGACGTCGTTGGGTGTGGCGCCAACGCCCATGGATGGGGTGTTGTCGAGCAGCAGATAGAAATCGCTGAACATTTCCGTTTCGTATTTCGCGGTGGCCTTGCCGGATACGGTCACGAAATCCTTGCCGAGTATCCGCGTCAGCGATGTGTTTACCGTTGCCTGAAAGGTCACGGCGGCCTGCACCACGTTGCCGACCTTTTCGACCGACAGCTTGACGGTATCGACATTGAAATCGTCGCGGCCAACGGCGTCTTTATTGAAGAAGTCGAGCGTCTCACCCGGTGGCAGTTCGATCGCGCCGTCGCTGGACATTTTTCGAGCTGCTTCCACCTGCGCCGACATCTTTGCCACCGCTGACAGCACGGCCGCATCTGCTTGCTGCTGAAGATCGGCCTTTACGGCCATGGCCTGGCTGATATCAAGCGCAACACCGGCGGTACCGAAAATAGGCACGACCATCAGCGCTGTAAGAATACCGAAGTTACCTGCTTTATCGTGCCAGAAATTTCGCACGGTCTACCCTCTCGCGTTAATATGTCGAGAAGCATAGACGAGCAGGATTGAGAACTCGTTTCGTGAGATAACTAACATCCGATGAATCTATTATATCAATCTATCGATATTATCGGTAACCGAGCAACGGCCAAGTAAAGCCGTCCATGAGGAGAAGTTTTTGTCCCGCTCTCAACGCCTGCTCGATCTATTGCATATTTTGCGCACGCACCGCAGACCGGTGAGCGGCGCTGAACTGGCACGGGCAACGGGTATCAGCCTGCGCACGCTCTATCGCGACATCGCAACCCTTCAGTCACAAGGCGCGAATATAGAGGGTGAGGCGGGCGTCGGTTATGTCTTGCGCCCCGGCTATCTGCTGCCGCCGCTGATGTTTACCGAAGCGGAAATCGAGGCGCTGGTGCTGGGTTCGCGCTGGGTGGCGGGCAGGGCGGATGGGCCAATGGCGGATGCGGCACTGGCAGCGCTGGCGAAAATATCCGCCGTTATCCCGCATGAGTTGGGGGAAGAGCTGGAAAACTCCACGCTGCTGATTGGCCCCGGCAAGGTGCTGGATGTCGCCCATATCGATCTTGGCGTGGTGCGCACCGCTCTCCGCAACCAGTCGAAGGCACAAATCGAATATGGCGATGAAGCCGGGCGCGGCTCACAGCGCATTATCTGGCCCTTCGCGCTGGCATTTTTCGATCAGGTCCGAGTGGTCGTGGCGTGGTGCGAATTGCGACAGGATTTCCGAAGCTTCCGTGCCGACCGTATCCTGTCTTTCCAGCCGCTGGGCATGAGATACACGCGCAGCCGCCAGTCGCTTCTCAAAGAGTGGCGTGAACGGCAGAAAATGACTGCTGACAAAAACTGACAGCAGCAGGGTCTAGGCTCACTCCATCATCAAAAAGGAGACAAAGCGATGACCCACCCCAACTTTACAATCCTGTTCGTCGATAACCCGGTAAAAAGCACGGAATTCTATCGAGACCTGTTCGGCATTGCCCCGGTCGAGGCGTCCGAAACCTTTGCGCTGTTCATTCTGCAAAGCGGTTTGAAATTCGGCCTCTGGTCACACCACACGGCAGAACCGGCGGTTACCGTTACCGGCGGCGGTGCGGAAATCGTCTTTCAGGTGGAACAGGACGGCGACGTGGATGCGTGGCACCGCGACTGGAAGGCGAAAGGGCTGACCATCCTGCAAGAACCGACCGCAATGGATTTCGGTTACACCTTCCTCGCCACCGATCCCGATGGACACCGTCTGCGGGTTTACTCGGTCCATGATTGATTTGCCAGCTTTTGTGGCACCTGAACCAGCCCGCCAACCTTTCTTCCGTCATGCTCGGGCCTGTCCCGAGCATCTGCTACGTCGAGTATTTTTCGACGTGATTGGATCCTCGGGACAAGCCCGAGGATGACGTGGGAGGTGAACTACGCGCTTACTTCTTGACCGCCACGATGAACAGGCGCGGGAAGCGCAGCAATCGCTGCCTGTCTGCCGCAGGCGGGTATGCGGCGTCGATGCGTTTCAGGTAATCCGCCAGGAAGGCGGCGCGGTTTTCTTCGCCCGCCGCCTCCAGATAGGGGCGAAGGCCGGTGCCTTTGACCCATTCCACGATCGCTTCCGCGTTGCGCATGGGGTGATTATAGATCGTGTGCCAGATATCGACGCGCGCGGATTTTGCGGACAGTCGTTCGAAATAGGTGGATGGAGAGGGTAGGGGTTTGCGGCGCAGCCTGTTGCCCTCGAATGCTGCCTTCCACGGCCCGGCAGCGCCGGTTTCTTCCATCGCCAAATGTGTCGGCTCACCCAGATTGTCCGGCATCTGCACGGCCAGAACGCCGCCGGGCTTGAGGTGATCCATCAGTGACACGAGAATGTCGAGATGGTTGGGCAGCCACTGGAAAACGGCATTGGCATAGAACAGATCGGCCTTTTGTTTGGGCTTCCATGTGGCGAGATCGGCCTTTTGGAACTCCGTATTCGGCAATCTCAGCCGCGCCTTTTCCAGCATATCGGCGTCGCTATCCACGCCGGTTATGACGTTGACGCCATAGCGCTCGGCCAGAAGTTCGGTGGAATTGGCAGGGCCACAGCCCAGATCGTATCCTGCCGTCAACCGTTCCAGCGGCACTTGCGCCAACAGGTCGCTGGCGGGGCGCGTGCGCTCATTTTCGAATTTCAGATATTGCTGCGCGGACCAGGCCATGATGCACTCCCTTAAAGGACCGAAACATCGCATGGCAGAACGATGCGGGCCAGAGCCTATCCATCAAAAAACGTTATGGATCAATCGATGCTGGTTTTGTCGTTGCGCAACAATATCCATCGCCGGGGCCGCTTTTCCGTAACTTTCCATCAATTTCGCAGATCGGTCGAATTTGGTCTTGACGCAAAAGGTGCAGAGGCATTCATTCCCGCCATTGCACAAGGAGAATGCCATGTCCGTCGATACAGCACCCCGTTCCCCCACCTGGACCTATGTCGATGGTCAATGGCTTCCCGGCAACCCGCCGCTGATCGGGCCGACCTCGCATGCCATGTGGCTGGCCTCGACGGTGTTCGATGGCGCACGTTCATTTAACGGTCTGGCACCGGATCTGGATTTGCACTGCCAGCGCGTCAACCGCTCCGCTATCAATATGGGCATGAAGCCGACCATGACGCCTGATGAGATCGAGCAGCTTGCGCTGGAAGGTGTCAAGAAATTTGACGGCAACGTGGCCATCTACATCAAGCCAATGTATTGGGCCGAACACGGCATGCCCGGCAGCGTCGTGGCACCGGATGCCGCATCCACCCGCTTTGCGCTGTGCCTGTTCGAAGCGCCGATGGATGCGGGCGCGCCGGTTACACTCACCGTCTCCCCCCTGCGTCGCCCGTCGCCGGAAACGGCCATGACGGATGCCAAGGCCGGCAGCCTTTACCCCAATAGCGGCCGCGCCATTCTGGAAGCCCGTTCGCGCGGGTTCAACGGCGCACTGATGCTGGATATGAACGGCAACGTCGCCGAAACATCCTCGGCCAACGTCTTCATGGTCAAGGACGGCGTCGTCTTCACGCCGGTCCCCAACCGCACCTTCCTCGCCGGTATCACCCGCTCCCGCGTCATGGGCCTTTTGCGCCAAGCCGGTTTCGACGTGCGCGAAGCAACGCTTTCCGTGCAGGATTTCCGCGAGGCGGATGAGATTTTCTGCTCCGGCAACTATTCCAAGGTCTCGCCGGTAACCAAGCTGGATGACCGGGAATTGCAGGCCGGTCCGGTGGCGCGCAAGGCGCTGGATTTGTATATGGAATGGGCGGCGAGCTTGGGTGCTGAGGCGGAGTGAGGCGGGCAAGTCGTGGGGTCGAGTTTGCGGCGGAACCCCTCACTTGCGATTTCTAACACTTGAGCTTCGCTCAAGATGTTGAAATCGCTTTCTCTCCCACAAGGGGAGAGATAAAATGCCGCGCCGCCGCAGGTTACCTCTCCCCCTGTGGGAGAGGACAGAAAATCACGATCTTAGCTGAAAGCTAAGTCGTAGATTTTCTAGGTGAGGGGTTCCGCCCCTCGCTCCAACCTCAACCCTGCACCAACACCCCCCGCGCCACATCCACCACCGCCTGCGTCAACGGCTTCAACCTCTCCGCAGCCAGTCTATTCACCTGCCAGTACAGCGGAATATCCAGCGGCGTCTCCGCCACCAGTTCCACCAGATCACGCGATGCCAGATGATCCCGAACCAGCATTTCAGGGTTCATGCCCCAGCCCATGCCCAGCAGGGCAGCATCGACAAAGCTCTGCGTGGAGGGAAGCCAGTGGGTGGGGTGGACCACCGGTGCGCCGAAGACCTTCGACACCCATTGATGTTGCAGCCGGTCTTTCTGGTTGAAGGTCAGCGCCGGTGCCTGCGAAAGCCGCGCTTCGGTCACGCCGCCGCCGAAATAGCGGGCCATGAAATCGGGGCTGGCCGTGGCGTGGTATCGGAGGGAACCGAGTGGCGTGACGCGGCAACCCGGCACCGGTTTTTCCAGGCTGGTGACGGCGGCCAGAACCCGGCCACGTTGCAGCCAGTCCGCCGTGTGGTCCTGATCGTCCACGGCGATGTTCATCAGATAGTTCGAGCCAGTCGAAAAGCCGGATATGGCCTTCAGAAACCATGTGCCGAGGCTATCGGCGTTGGTCGCTATATGCAGCGTCACTTTCTCGCCCGGTTGGTTCGGCGCCAGAAGCGCTGGCAGTTGCCCGAACAGCTCGTTTTCCAGCATGCCCACATGCTCCATGTGGCGGCACACCCATTCGCCTTTTTCGGTCGCGGTACAGGGGTTGCCGCGCAGAATGAGCACGGTGCCAAGCCGTTCTTCCAGCTGTTTGACCCGCTGGGAAATTGCAGACGGCGTCACATGCAAGGCGAGCGCCGCCTTTTCAAAGCTGCCAGTCTGCACCACCATGGACACTGCACGAAGCGCTGCATAATCGAGCATGAAATTAGCCTGCCTTAATCCACCTAAGAAACCTTAACTGGATTAACGTGAATGGCACACCTATGCCAAGCTTGAAACAAGGGCAGGGCTATGGATTTTTCGACCTATATGACGGGCTTGACGATGGGGCTGACGCTGATCGTCGCCATCGGCGCGCAGAACGCCTTCGTGCTGCGACAGGGGCTGCGGGGCGAACATGTGTTTGCTGTTGTGCTGGCCTGCGCCGTGTCGGATGCGATCTTGATTACCGTTGGCATTACTGCCTTTCGCCAGATCGCCGCCGTCCTTCCCGCACTGGAACCGGCCATGCGCTATGCCGGTGCAGCCTTTCTGTTCTGGTATGGCGCAAAAAGCCTGCAATCGGCGCTTGGTGCTTCGAATGTTCTCGTTGCCGCATCCGGTACCGTGACCTCTCTCGGCTCGACACTCGCCACTTGTCTCGTGCTGACATGGCTCAACCCGCATGTCTATTTGGATACGGTGGTTCTGCTCGGCACCATCTCCACACAGTTTCCGGGGTCGGAAAAAGCGTTTTGGGCTGGTGCCGTCACCTCATCCTTCCTGTTCTTCTTCTCCCTTGGTTACGGCGCGCGCTGGCTGCGCCCGATCTTCGCCAATCCTCAAAGCTGGCGCATACTTGAAGGCGTCATCGCGCTCACCATGTGGCTGATTGCCATCAAACTGTTGACCGGTGGGTGAGAATGGCTGAAAGCGCCCGCAAGGGCGCGGTCATATGTTTGTCGCGCCGGAGGCCAAGTGCCAGCTTGCGTTCAAGCTTGGGAGATAGAGAGCGGATCGTCAGCGGCGAAGATGTCGCCTCATCCCGTATAGCCATGGCTGGGACGATAGCCACGCCCAGCCCCGCTTGTGAAAGCTTCTTCAAGGCTTCGACGCTGCCCAGTTCCATCACCGGCTGTATCCGCTTGCCGCCCGCCTTCAACCACTCATCCACCAGCCGTCTCGTATTGCCGCCTTCATAAAGCAACAGCGGCTGAGCAGAGAGACACTCCGCGGTGATCTCTCCTGCTGGCAGTGTGGCATCTGGCGGAAAGATCGCAACCAGCTCTTCACAGTGGATATCGCGCAGTTCGATGCTGCGCCCGGTAGCGGGCAGAGTCACGATGGCCGCGTCGATCATATTGTCTTCCAGATGCCGCAGAATGTCCGGCGTGTTGCCGGTCTGAACCTTGATCTCGATATGGGGCATGGCGTGGCGGATTTGGCCCAGAATGGCAGGCAGAAAATAGATTAGCGCCGTCGCACCGGTGCCGATCCGCAACCGACCGGCAGCGCCGCTGCGGTGCGGGGCCACCGCCTCCATGGCTTGTGCGACATCCTCCGCAATCCGCCGTGCATAGACCAGCAGATCGCGTCCTGCCGGGGTCGGCTGTGCCCGCCGCCCCACGCGCTCCACCAGCCGGGTGCCCAACTGTTTCTCCAGCAGACGAATATGCAGGCTGATCGCGGGCTGGGTTACGCCCGCCTTTTGCGCCGCGGCGGAAAAACTGCCGAGATCGGCCACATCAATGAAGCTGCGCAGCTGCTTGAGATCGAAATCTATCACCAAAGAATCCCTTATGGTTTGCATAAGATGGATAATCTTTATTTTGGTTTCCGTCTGGTGCAAACTGTGCGCAGAGAATTTTCCAGGACATTGAAATGCATTCCCAGCCAAAACCAACTGTTACCATTCGCCCGTGCGAAGAGGGCGATATCGCTGCCATTACCGAGATTTACCGCCATGCGGTGCTGCACGGCACGGCCAGTTTCGAAATCGAGCCGCCATCCGTCGATACAATGGTGGAGCGCAGGCGCGCTTTGGTTGCGGGCGGCTTTCCTTATATAGTGGCGGAAGTCGAGGGCGCGGTTGCGGGCTATGCCTATGCCGGAGCCCACCGCGCCCGCCCGGCCTATGGCGCGACTGTCGAGGATTCCATCTATGTCGATCCTGAGCGTAAGGGCCTCGGCATCGGCAAGGCGCTGCTGCTGGCCCTGATCGAAGACGCGACCGCGCGTGGCTTTCGGCAGATGGTTGCCGTTGTCGGCGACTCGGACAACGTTGCCTCCGTCGGCGTCCACCGCGCAGCCGGTTTTGAAATGACAGGCACCCTGAAATCCGTTGGCTGGAAGCACGGGCGATGGCTGGATATCGTGCTGATGCAGCGCCCGCTGGGCGAGGCGGACACGACCCCACGTTTTAAGCCAGAAATATAGGGCTCACCGCGCCGCAGAACCGGGGATGTCGATTTTCACTGCGTCCTGCGGCAACTCTCCGCTGATTTCGACGGTTTTGGTCGTCTTGTCGAAAACGCAGACATGGCTGATCTCGGTCGCGGTTCCCTTGGCTTTGCCGGTGATGATGGCAAGGCCGTAGCTCTGGCTGCCGAAGGGGTCGACGACGATCTTCGGCTTCTCGATATTGCCCTCCACCGCGCCAAGACACCGCGCTTGAACCTCCGCCGAAAACGCCTTCCACGCATCGTCTGAAGATGCGGCGGCTGGCAGGGCGAAAAGGCTTGCGATGCAGGCGGTGAGAAACTGTCGTTTCACGGTAATATCCTTCCTATAGGTTCCCTCAGAAAAGCGAACGGATTTTCTGGAATCGGTACGCCAGCCTTGGCACGAAAAGTGTTTTTCCAAGGGCGGCGGGAAGAATTTTCTCTTTTGCTGGAACATTTTAACATTTAGCAGGTTGCCTCTCATCACGTCCGCTCTTATGGTCCGGGCACAGGTTTCAAGGAGCGGCCCTGCCGCTGCAACAAGGAGTAAACACCATGGCCTTCGAACTTCCCGCACTGCCTTACGATTACGATGCGCTGGCACCTTACATGTCGCGCGAAACGCTCGAGTTTCACCACGACAAGCACCACAAAGCCTATGTCGACAACGGCAACAAGCTTGCTGCCGAAGCTGGTCTTGCGGACCTTTCCCTGGAAGAAGTCGTCAAGAAGTCCTTCGGTACCAATGCTGGCCTGTTCAACAACGCGGCTCAGCATTACAACCACGTCCACTTCTGGAAGTGGCTGAAGAAGGACGGCGGCGGCAACAAGCTGCCGGGCAAGCTGGAGCAGGCATTCGCGTCTGATCTGGGCGGCTACGACAAGTTCAAGGCCGATTTCATCGCCGCTGGCACCACACAGTTCGGCTCCGGCTGGGCATGGGTTTCCGTGAAAGATGGCAAGCTCGAAATCTCAAAGACACCAAACGGTGAAAACCCGCTGGTTCACGGCGCAGAGCCAATCCTCGGCGTCGACGTATGGGAACACTCCTACTACATCGACTACCGCAACCTGCGTCCAAAGTACCTCGAAGCTTTCGTCGATAATCTCATCAACTGGGATTACGTTCTGGAGCGCTACGAAGCTGCTGCCAAGTAAGGTTTGAGCGATTTGACGTTTGCTCGTCGCGCTCCAACGTCATCCTCGGGCTTGTCCCGAGGATCTAACGAACCACAACCTTCAACGTGGTCAGATCCTTGGGACAAGCCCAAGGATGACGAAAGAGAGAGATGAGACTCGTTTATCAGTAGCACCCGGCCTCAGCGCCGGGTGTTTTCGTTTTGCCCTTGACGCCCCGGCTCAAGGCCAGAAATGACAACGAAGCGTTTTGTCACATGGCTGTCATCGCCCCGTCCTATGCGGGGGCATCATGACAGAAAAAACCGCACCGCTTTTCTCCTTCGGCATCATCGCCGATCCGCAATATGCCGATGTCGCGCCGCGCCCGGAAATGAAACGTTATTATGCGCATAGCCCGCAAAAGCTGGATGCGGCGATCGCTACGTTCAATGCTGAAAATCTGGCTTTCGTCGTCACGCTGGGTGATGTCATCGACCATGGTTGGGAAAACTTCGACACCATCCTCAAATGCTACGAGAAGCTCAGGCATCGCAGCATCATGCTGCCGGGAAATCACGATTTCGCTGTTGCACCAGAGCGCTTAGCAGACGTCCATGTGCGTCTCGGCATGCCGTCGCCATGGTATGATTTTGCGATTGGGCGCTTCCGTTTCTTAGTGCTTGACGGCAGCGATGTCAGCCTGTTTGCCCCACCTCACGGCGACCCGCGTCGGGAGCTGGCCGAGCAAAGGCTGAACGCTTTGAAAGAAGCGGCTGCCATCAATGCTCAAGACTGGAACGGCTCTTTCAGCGACGCGCAGGTAAAATGGCTTGCCGAAACTCTGGATGCAGCAGATGCGGCGGGCGAGAGCGCCATCATTTTCTGCCACTATCCGCTTTATCCTGATAATGCACATAATATGTGGGACGCGCCGCAAACCTTGGCTTTGCTCGGCACTCACCACAGCGCCAAGGCCTGGTTTTGCGGCCACAATCACGTCGGTAATTACGGGCTGCTGGGTCAGACGCATTTCGTGAACGTCAAAGGCATGGTCGACACATTGGACGAAAACACTTTTGCCATTGCCGATATGTTTGAAGATCGCATCGAAATTCGTGGTTTTGGCCGGGAAGAGAGCCGCTTATTGCTTCTCTCAGCGTCGGCAGACCTGCAGCAGCCAGCGGCGGCGCGGCGATAAAAGCAGACTACCAAAGGCGACTTTATATGCCTGATTTCGCCTTAGAAATCACCGGAATGTGACTTCTTTTTGCCATGTGAAACGGGCATCTTCTTTCATGTTCGTTCCTGCATGTCGGGCGGGTGGGACGCTGTTTTGCGACGATGACATGCGAGAACACCAGAATAGACACCCCTCCGGCGCGCCGGTTTCAGGAGAGAGAAACGATGAAGCTTAGAACCATTGCCGCTTCCATAATGATAGGCTGTCTTTGCGCCGGTGCGGTTTCCGCAGCCGGCGAGGTCGAAAAGCGCGAAGGCTTGATGAAGGGTATCGGCGGTGCCATGGGTGCGCTCGGTGCCATCGCCAAGGGTGAAAAGCCGTACGACGCCGCTGCCGTCAAGACCGCCGTCACCACCATCAGCGCCAACGCCAAGGCTTTCCCTGACCAGTTCCCCGCCGGTTCTGAAGGCGGCGCTGCGTCTCCGGCCATCTGGCAGAACTTTGCAGACTTCAAGGCGAAGTCCGAAAAGCTCGGTACAGATGCCGACACGGTTTTGGCGCAACTGCCGACGGATCAGGCCAGCGTCGGTGCTGCCTTGAAGACACTGGGCGCGGATTGCAGCAGCTGCCATCAGGCTTATCGCGTCAAGAAGTAACATGACAAATGTGATGGTCCGCCGGTCAAATGGCGGACCTTTTTCTCGATAGATCGATCAAATGGAGAAGACGATGGCTTCCATCTGGGCAAAGCTGGCGGGTGGTGCTGTTGTTGCCGGTGCTGTCGGGTTCGGCATTTTCATGTGGGTGACTGCGCCACAGCGCCAGCCGCCAAGC
This sequence comes from Agrobacterium rosae, assembly GCF_002915175.1. Lineage (GTDB taxonomy): Bacteria > Pseudomonadota > Alphaproteobacteria > Rhizobiales > Rhizobiaceae > Agrobacterium > Agrobacterium rosae. Next base: position 327,238 of record NZ_NXEJ01000006.1, read on the forward strand.
CATTGGGCCAATCTGGGCGAGCCCAATCTCGCCAATGGCGAAACCCTGTTCTGGGCAGGCGGCTGCGCAAGCTGCCATGCCGCGCCGGATGCCACGGGCGACGCGCTGAAGAGGCTGTCAGGCGGGCAGGCGCTGCCAAGCCCATTCGGCACCTTCCACATGCCCAACATTTCTCCCGATCCGCAGCACGGCATCGGCGCGTGGACAGTGGCGCAATTCGGCGATGCGATGACGCGCGGCGTGGGCAAGGACGGTGAGCACCTCTACCCATCTTTCCCGTACAATTCCTATGCGCGAATGACGCCGCAGGATGTCAATGATCTCTTCGCCTATCTGAAAACGCTGCCCGCCAGCACCAATGATGCGCCGGGCCACGATCTGCCGTTCCCCTTCAACATCCGCCTCGCCTTGGGTGGATGGAAATTCCTGTACTTCGACAAGGGCCAGCCGCGCGTGCAGCTTGCCAATGCCGATGCGGCAGTCCTTCGCGGGCAATATCTGGTGGAAGGCCTTGGCCACTGCGGCGAATGCCACACCCCGCGCGACGCACTGGGCGGTTTCCTGAAAGGCCAATGGCTAGCCGGTGGACCGAACCCGGAAGGCGAGGGCCGCATTCCCGATATCCGGCCTGAGTCTCAACCCATCGGTTCGTGGTCGCAGGCTGATATCGCCAATTATCTCGAGACCGGCTTTACACCGGATTTCGATAGCGCCGGTGGCTCCATGGTCAAGGTGCAGCAAAACATGGCGCACCTTCCCGCCGAAGACCGCAACGCGATTGCGGCCTACCTCAAGGCATTGCCCTCTCCGTGATCAGCCATTGACTCGGATGCGCTTCCGCCGGATAACGGTTGTGTGATGGTCTTTCCGGGTTTGCCCGGAAAGTGAAAAGGGAACACGATAGAAGCTGACGCTTCAATTCGTGGCTGCCCCCGCAACTGTGAGCGGATAGCCTGAAAACGAAAAGCCACTGACTGCAAAGTTCGGGAAGGTGTTTTCAAGGTTACGACCCGCGAGCCAGGAGACCTGCCATCACATGAGTGTCGTCAATACCGGCGGGGTGTCCGGAACAGCACGGTTGGCAGGTCGGTTCTCCGACCTTTAAAACCATGTGTCTCTTTTCCCCGTGGTGAATGTTGAATGCGGTCGTGTGGCTATTGATCAGCAATGCGCCCACCCGCACAGGAAGGGATCACCATGTCTATCCAGCAGAATACGGCCACATCAGCCGTATCAACCAAAACATCGAAGATTGCGCAGTCGTTGACCGCCGCCGCACTGGGCCTGTTCATCGTCGGTTTCGTTGGCTTCTCGCATATCGAAGCGGTGCACAACGCCGCCCATGATACGCGCCATGCCAATGCCTTCCCTTGCCATTGAGGGAAACAGAGATGCCATTTTTCCGTAATATCGTTTTCACCGCCGTTCTGGTGGGGCTGATTGCCGGTCTCGCCGTCAGCGCCATGCAGGCCGTCGGCACCACGCCACTCATCCTTCAGGCTGAAACTTTTGAAAATGCAGGCGGCGAGGCTGCTCCCGCCCACACCCATGATGCGGCAGCACCGGCCGACCATCATCATGATGCCGAAGCCTGGACACCAGCCGATGGTTTCGAGCGCAACGCCTACACCATCGCCGCCAATGTGCTGACCGCCATCGGTTACGCGCTGGTCCTGACGGCACTGATTTCCCTGCGCGGCTCCGAAGCTGGCTGGCGCGAAGGTCTGTTCTGGGGGCTTGCCGGTTTCGCCGCCGTCATGCTGGCACCCATGATCGGCCTGCCACCGGAGCTACCGGGCAGCCCGGCGGCGGCTCTCGGTGCACGTCAAACGTGGTGGATCGCGACGGTGGCCGCAACGGCGGGCGGCATTGCGCTGCTGGCCTTCAAACGGGGTGAGCCATGGGCGATCATTCTTGCGCTGGTGCTTATCGTTGCGCCGCATGTCGTCGGTGCCCCGCTGCCGCCGGAAGGCGAACATGCGCTGGCACCTCTGCCGCTGGAGCGCCGGTTCGTAGTTCTCGCCACCGTTACCAGCTTCGTGTTCTGGCTGATCCTCGGCTCTCTCAGCGGCCTGTTCCTCAAGCGCTTCGAGACAGCCAAGTAACGTGACGCAATCTAGGGAAAACGCGGTGGAGTGGAGTGATGAGCTTCAAGCCCTGCGTTTTTCGGTCCCCGGTCATGGCGCGCTCTGCGCCATGCACCGGCTGGCCTTCAAGTCGCTTCTGTCGCAAGAGCCGGGCAGGGAGGCCTGCCTCAGATTTTTCGCGGAAAACCAGCAAGCATTCTTGAGCGCGGCCACAGCCAAGATTTCGCGGTTGGCTCTACCCTCCGACCGAAGCCTGCACATCAACAGCCGCGATCTCAGGCGGGCGATGACGAATGTGCTTCCCGAAGGTCCGGTGCGCTCCTGCCGCGTGCTTGATCGGGGCTAAGGCGGATATCAACGCTATCCTGCAAGCCCCTTCGCCACATCGGCCAGCGTGACCTGTGAAAACCGTCTAAGCAACAGTTGCTCGGCCTCATCGAACACGCCCTTCAGTGTCGCGTTGACCGCCTGTTCGATCTGGCATCCCGGCATGTCATAGGCAGGTCCAACGGCGAAGATGGATGGTTCGCCAACGGCGCAATAAATATCGAAAAGCGTCAGCTGATCGAGAGGACGAGCCAGCCGCCAGCCGCCGCCATGGCCTTTTTCCGACAGCACAAAACCCTCATCGCGCAGGCCCGCCATCGTGCGGCGGATAACGACGGGATTTGCATCCAGCATCTGCGCGATCATCTCCGATGTCATCGCTCCATCGTGCTTATCCATGTGGATCAAAACATGCAGCATGCGCGAAAGCCGACTGTCCTGCCTCATCCTCGAATTCCTTCTGCAAATCGCGCCGATCTATAGCACGATTGCGTCACGATACAAATGAAGTGTCGTGACTATTGACTCTGGACAGTCACGACACTTATGTTGTTGCGAGAAAAGGAGCCAGTCATGAACGACACGATCTACGACGTCACCATCATCGGAGGCAGCTATGCGGGGCTATCGGCGGCGCTACAACTCGGCCGCGCCCGCAGAAGCGTGCTCGTCATCGATGAAGGCCTGAGGCGCAATCGGTTCGCCACACATTCCCACGGCTTCATCACGCAGGATGGTGTCGATCCAGCCGTCATTGCAGCAACGGCGCGCTCGCAGGTGACGCAATATCCAACTGTGCAGTGGCTGTCTGGCTGCGCGGATACGGCTCGGCGGATATCGCAGGAGGGTGACAAGGCAGCAGCCTTGTTCGAGGTGATGGTCGCAGAGACGCGAACTCTCTCGAAAACACTAATCCTGGCCGTCGGCGTGAAGGACATTCTGCCTAACATCGAAGGTTTGGCGGAACGCTGGGGAAAAAGCGTGTTCCACTGCCCCTATTGCCATGGCTATGAACTGAATCAGGGACAGATCGGCGTGATTGCCGGATCGGAATTATCCATGCATCATGCCCTGATGCTTCCCGATTGGGGACCAACGACGCTTCTTCTCAATGATGCCTTCGAACCCAGCGCCGATCAGCTCGCAGCGCTTGCCGCCCGTGGTGTCACGCTGGAGCGCAGCGCCGTGCAAGCACTCAAAGGTCATGCCGATGTGCAGCTCGCCAATGGCCGGACGCTCTCCTTTGCCGGGCTTTTCGCCCTCGCGTCGATTGAGATCGCCACTGCCATCCCGGACCAACTCGGCCTCGCTCTGGAGCCCGGACCTCTCGGCTCCATCATCAAGACAGATGTGATGAAGGAAACCAACATATCCGGCGTGTTTGCCTGCGGCGATGCTGCGCGCGCCATGACGTCCGTAGCGCTGGCTGTCGCGGATGGAAACCTAGCGGGTGTCAGCGCCCATAGGTCGCTGATGTCAGGGGTGATCGCTCACAGGTAAGTGGCTTCGCGTCACCGATGTTCCGCCGAAAACACTGCAATCTCGGCTTCCGCTTCCGGCCCCCAGAGGTCGAGCGCTTTCAGCACTTCGGCGGCGAATGTTACCGGTGCGCTGCCGGGGGCGGTGACGATGCCTTCGTGGCTCACCGCCTGTGGCTGGTCGCGGTAGTGTTCCGCGCCTTGATAGCTCTCATATCTGCTATGTGAATCCACAGAATTGCCGGTATGGGCCACATGGTTCAGCACGCCGGTTCCCGCCAGCGCGCTTGCCGCCGCACAAATGCCGCCGACCACGCGGTGCTGGGTGCGAAAGCGGTGCACCAGATCGGTAAAATCCGGTGCCGCACCCTTTTCCCAGATCAGTCCGCCGGGAATGACCAGCGCATGAATCGTCTCCGGGTCCAGTTCGTCATAGGCCATATCAGGCGTGACATTGAGGCCACCCATCGACGTAACCGGTGCGCCGTCGGGTGAGGCCGTTACGATATCGACGCCCAGATATCCACGTGCCGCCGCAATCAACAATGCGGGTTCCCAATCGGCAAAATCCTCGGTCAGGGCCAGCGCAATACGAGGCATTCTCTTCTCCTGAAATCCATCCATCGAAACACGAAACCGAAACAAGACCATGCGAAACGCTCGAAACTGCACGGTCGGTTCCGTTGTGTCTACCGCGTTAAGCTAACGCCTGCATGAAGCGCATGCCGGTAACGGGGCGTGGTATGAAATCCATGTTTTCGTAGAACTTGTGCGCGGCGAAGTTGCCGGTGGCTGCACCCACGGAAAGGAAATCACAGCCACAACGCTTGGCAACGTCCCGCGCGCGGCCCACAAGGTGCTGGCCGGTGCCATGGCCACGGTGACCATCACGTACGAACAAATGGTGCAGTTCCATGCCGCGACGGCCTTCCTGCGCACGGTAGAGCGGCACGAGAATGGCGTAACCGATCAACTCGCCATCGGCCTCGGCCACCAGCGCCGTAATCCACGGCACCTGGCCGAACAGATCGCGCTCCAGCTTCTCAGCCGTAATCGCCGCCGCATCGCCATGGTGGGCGGCCAGCAGCATAATCATCTCGTTAAGCTCAGGCAGATCGGCCTTGCGTGCACCACGAATGGTCACGACGGGCGGTCTCGGCAGGGTCAGAAGGCTGTCTTCGGTCATTATTTCGTCCTTCGGGTTCTGGTTTAGCCGTCAGGACGTTTGAAAACAACAAAGCCGCCTGACGGCGGCTTGTCGACAAAATGATCTGTCGAGCCGCCCTTAAAGGAAGGCCCAAAAATACGTGCAGGAAATGGGTGCGCGTGCGTTGATCATGGGAGAGTAGATGCGCTGGAATTGGGATTGTGTCAAGTGGGTTTGGAAACGAGCTTATAAGCCCTCGGCCAGTTGTCGGGTGTTGTAGCAACCATATGCTTGCGTCTTCTCACATCTGGCGCTGGTGGGTGCGGCTTACCCCCCTCTGTCCTGCCGGACATCTCCCCCTCAGGTGGGGAGATCGAATCGTGGCGACCTCTCGCACATCTTGAAGGCTGCGGAGAGCGTGGGGAGCAGGCGTCTAGCCAATCTCCCTCCTTGAGGGGGAGATGTCCGGCAGGACAGAGGGGGTAAGCCGCCCCCACCAGCGCCAGCTGAAATTCTCTGTCTTGCGAGACCCGCTTCAATGCTCATGCTCACACAGATCATGGTTCGATAATGCCCGAATAACATAACAATCCTCAATCGAATGCCCGTCACAATGGGAGACGATACGCTCTAGCTCGTGCTCCAGCTTTTTCAGCTTGGCGATCTTCTCGCGGACGGTTGTCAGGTGGTCTGCGGCGATGCGGTCGGCGTCGGTGCAGGGCATTTCGCGGTGCTGGCTGAGCGCGATCAGTTCACGGATGGCGTCGATGTTGAGGCCGAGATCGCGGGCGTGGCGCACGAAGGCGAGGCGCTCCAGGTCGGATTTCTCATAGCGCCGCTGGTTACCCTCGGAGCGTTCTGCCGCCCGCAGAAGGCCCATCTGCTCGTAATAGCGAATGGTCGGCACCTTGACGCCGGTGTTTCGGGATAGATCACCGATGGAATACATGGTCACGCCTCATAGCTCTAGTTTCTAGAGATATAGGTCATAGGCCCTTTGGTGGCAAGCATGTGGAGAAGGGGCTTGCGGAGCGTTGTGCAGCACTATACCCTACCCCCCTATACTATATTGAGAGAAAACCATGTCACACACCATCGAGAACAAGGACAAGCTTCTGGCGCGGATCCGCCGCCTCAAAGGGCAGATGGAAGCGGTGGAGCGGGCGTTTGAGGGTGGCAAGCCTTGTGGGGAGGTGCTGCAATTGCTGGCTTCCGTGCGCGGCGCGCTTTCCGGGCTGACGGGTGAGGTGATGCAGGATCATCTGCATGAGCATGTGCTGCATGCGGAAAATGATGAAGAGCGTGCCCGCGCCACGGAAGAGCTGGCGCAGGTTTTGAAAACGTACATTCGGTAAAGGTGCGCCATGACAGCGACGACAGAGCATAACCACGCCCACGGCACCCACAGCCACGTTTTTCTGGGGCAGGATCATGAGCGCAATGAACGCCGTGTCTGGACGGTGATTGCGCTGACGGCGGCGATGATGGTGGCGGAAATTGCAGCCGGAAGCTGGTTTGGCTCCATGGCACTGACAGCCGATGGCTGGCATATGGCTACCCATGCCGGTGCGATGCTGATTTCGGCGCTGGCCTATCTCTACGCCCGCAAACAGGCCAAGAACGCGCGCTTTACCTTCGGCACTGGAAAATTTGGTGATCTGGCCGGTTTTGCCAGTGCTGTCGTGCTGGGTGTGGCGGCCATCATGATTGCCTGGGAAAGCACGTTGCGCTTCTTTTCTCCGGTGCAGATCGATTTCAATCAGGCTATTGCGGTGGCGATGATCGGCCTGGTCGTCAACATAATCAGCGCTTGGTTGTTGAAAGACGACCACCACCACGGACATGACCACGGGCACTCCCATGGCAGCCACGCCCACCACGGCGACCACGCGCACTCTGGTGAGCACGCGCACCATGGTGAGCACGCCCATCATGGAAGCCATGGCGGCAAGGACAACAATCTGCGCTCTGCCTATCTGCACGTCGTGGCCGATGCGCTGACATCCGTTCTCGCCATCGTCGCTCTGCTGTTGGGGAAATGGAACGGCTGGACGTTCCTCGATCCGGCCATGGGCATCGTCGGCGGCATCGTCATTGCGCGCTGGTCTTGGGGTCTGCTGCGCTCTACCGGTGCCGTGCTTGTTGATGCTGTTCCGCAGGGTGATGTTCTGTCTGGCAAGATCCGCCGTGCAGTCGAGACGGAAGAGGAATGGATCACTGATCTTCACGTCTGGCAGGTAGGGCCGGGGCATCACGCTGCGATTGTCGCGATACAGTCTCCGTCACCGCAGGCTCCGGCCTTTTATCGGCGCAAGCTGGCTGCAATCCATGAGCTTTCACACATCACGGTCGAAATCGACGCCGCGAACCCAGCTTGAGCATGATGTGAAGAGAGGATTGTTTTGAAATATAGAGCCGCCATGGCGCGGCTTTTTTCTGAAAATTAATCAGTTATCAATCATAAATATGTTTGGTAGGCGCATCTTCAGACGTTCGGAATCGGCTGATGTCAGTGTTCTGTATAGGCCTGTCGAAGCCAGGCGGCTTCCAGCTGCGTGGAGGCTCCAGCAATGCTTTGCGTCGACGAGCTTTCGTCGGCAGCGTCGTTGCTGACGGTCCACAGGACATTGGCGAGCGATGTGGATTGCAGAGCGTTGACAAAAGAAATCTTGCCGCCGCTCAGCATGGTTTCCTGCTGCTCAGGGGTCACGGTTTCCGTCTGCCGCTTTTCGATATGCTGAGATCTGCTGTGCTGCGCAGAGCCTCCGATATTATTATCGATATTCATAGCAAGCCCTTTCTCTGACCCGTTAATGAAGTATTAACGGCCGAAGCTTGCGCGAAGCTTGCGTCATCGTGTTTGATGCGCGTTCTTCGCTTGACAGCATGGGAAGTGCTGCTTCGTTTTTGCATTTTAGGGGCTTGCAAAAACGCAAAAACGCGAGGAAATGCCGATTCTCTGACGTGAAGCGCCCTCCGCAACATCAAGTCGCGAAGGGCAAGCGTAGAATCAGGCGATCTTTTTTTCCGGCTCTGCCGCGTCAGGTGCCGGTGCTTGCGGTTCCTCCGCATCATGAACGGCTGGCGTCACCATTGCCGCGACCAGCGATTCGATACCGATGCTGCCCACGGCCTTGCCATCCTCGTCCACCACATGGGCGGTGGTCTCGTTGGCATCCGTCATGTCGCGGGCGATGGTTTCCAGGGTGGCCGTTTCCAGCACTGACATACTTTCCGGCGCACTCATGACCGGCTCCATGACGGTGGTTGCCTGCAACACACGGCCACGGTTCACGTCGCGTACGAAGTCGCTGACATATTCATTGGCCGGATGCTGAATGATGCTTTGGCCATCACCCTGCTGCACCATCTCGCCGTCTTTCAGGATTGCGATATGGTCGCCAAGCCGCAGTGCCTCGTCCAGATCATGGGTGATGAAGACGACGGTCTTCTGCAACTCCTGTTGCAGGTCGAGCAGCATGGTCTGCATGTCCACGCGAATGAGAGGGTCGAGCGCCGAATAAGCCTCGTCCATCAACAGAATGTCGGCATCGTTGGTCAGCGCCCGGGCAAGGCCCACACGTTGCTGCATGCCGCCGGATAGCTGGTTGGGATAGTTGTCTTCATATCCGTCCAGACCGACGCGCGCCAGCCAGTGGCGACCCTTCTCGATGCTGTCCTTTCGCGATACGCCTTGAATATCCAGACCGTAAACGCTGTTTTCCAGAACGGTGCGGTGCGGCAGCAGGCCGAATTTCTGGAACACCATCGCGGTCTTGTGGCGACGGAAGTCGCGCAAGCTGGAACCGTTCATCGAGCAGATGTCCTGCCCGTCATAGAGCACTTCGCCCGCACTCGGTTCTATCAGCCGGTTGATGTGGCGTATCAGCGTGGATTTGCCGGAGCCGGACAGCCCCATCACCACGGTGATCTTGCCGCCGGGCATGGTGATGTTGATGTTGTTGAGACCGAGAACGTGATTGTGCTTGTCGTTCAGTTCGGTCTTGCTCAACCCGTTTTTAACGGCCGAAAGGTGTTTTTCAGGGTGCTTGCCGAAGATCTTGTAAAGATTCCGGATTTCAATGTCCTTAGCCATGTTGCACCTCGCGATATTTCTGCAAACGCTTGCCGAAAGCCTGGCTGGCACGGTCGAACATGATGGCGATAGCCACCAGTGCAAAGCCGTTCAGAAAGCCGATTGTGAAGAACTGGTTGTTGATGGCCTGAAGCACGTTCTTGCCCAGTCCGCCAACGCCGACCATCGAGGCGACGACGACCATCGCCAGCGACATCATGATGGTCTGGTTGATGCCGGTCATGATGGTGGGCATGGCCAGCGGCAATTGCACGTTTAGCAGCTTCTGGGTGTTGGAAGAGCCGAAAGCGTCTGCCGCCTCCAGCGTTTCCCGATCCACCATGCGGATGCCCAGATTGGTCAGGCGGATCATCGGCGGAATGGCGTAGATGACGACCGCAATCAAACCCGGCACCTTGCCGATGCCGAAAATGACAACGACGGGGATGAGGTAGACGAAGCTCGGCATCGTCTGCATGACGTCGAGCGTGGGGTTGATGAAGCGCTGCAAGCGTTCCGAACGCGCCATGAGAATGCCCAGCGGCAGACCGATGATGACGGCGATCAGCGTCGCGATCGCCACGATCGACAACGTCGTCATCGCATCGCGCCACAGACCGACGGCACCAATCAGACATAGCGAAACTGCGGTGCCGAACGTGATGCGGAAGCTGCGACCGGCCAGATGCACCAGCGCCAGCAGACCGAGAAAGATGATGATCCACGGGGTCTGGATGAAGAAGCGTTCGGATGCGTTGAGAAACACTTGTAGCGGATGCACCACGGTATCGATGATATCGCCGTAACTGCGAACGATATCACGAAACCCGTCATCGATGGTCTTGCGTGCCACGCGCATGGTGCTGTTACCGATGGCCGGAAACTTGCACAGCATATCCGGCAGGAGATTACAGAGGGCCATTATTGTTTTTTTCCCTTAGTTTTGATGGAGGGATCTGTGGGTGTGGCTCACCCCCCCCCTCTGTCCTGCCGGACATCTCCCCCACAAGGAGGGAGATCGGCTGGGCGCACAAACCCCGCTTCACTCTCAACATTAGAGATGGCCGAGAGCTAACCACGAGTCGATCTCCCCACCTGTGGGGGAGATGCCCGGCAGGGCAGAGGGGGGTAAGCCACAAGTGCCGAGGCTGCGATAAAACCGCAGCCCCACCACACTCACATCAGATCGAAGCTTTAATCTTCTCAGCCACGTCAGGCGAGACCCACTTCGTCCAAATGTCCTCATGGTTTTCCAGGAAGTACGCCGCACCGTCTTCATTGGTGCCCTGGTTTTTGTCCATCCAAGCCAGAACTTCGGCAACGGTGTCGTTGCCCCACTGGCGCTTCTTGACGTATTCGATGGAAGGACCGGCCTTTTCGGCAAACTCCTTGGTCACGACCGTGAACACGTCTGCCACCGGATAGGCATTGGGCTTGGGGTCGGCGCAGTCGGCTTTGACGATGCAAGTGTCGTAAGCTTCGCGGTCCAGTTCAACGCCGTCGTCCAGCTTGACCATATCGTATTTGCCGAGAATGGCGGTTGGTGCCCAATAGTAGCCGAGCCAGCCCTGCTTTTTCTCATAGGCGTTGGAGATGGAGCCATCGAGGCCAGCACCGGAGCCGGTGTCAACCAGCGTAAAGCCCTTGTCGGCGGCTTTGCGGGCCTTGAAGAGATTGGCGGTGGTTGGCTGGCAACCCCAGCCGGGAGGGCAACCGAAGACGGCACCCTTGCTGGCATCTTCCGGTGCGGGGAACAGTTCGGGATGCTTGAGCGCATCTTCTACGGTCTTGATATCAGGATGCGCGTCGGCAAGATATTTCGGTATCCACCATCCCTCAACGCCGCCATCGTTCAGGATTTTGACCTCCTGAATGAGGTTGCCTTTCTTGACGGCTTCCTCGTAAGGCGCGCCCAGCGTGTTCACCCACATTTCGGGTGCCATATCGGGTTGGCCTTTTTCATTCATGGAGGTGAATGTCGGTGTGGTGTCGCCGGTCACGATATCGATCGTGCAATCATAGCCGTTTTCCATGATGAACTTGTCGACGTAAGCCGCGACACCGGCAGAGGCCCAGTTCATTTCAGCGATGGAGATATTGCCGCAGGTCTCAGCGGCGTTGGCGGAGCTTGCGCCAGCAGCGGCGGCAAGTGTGAAGCCCGTGACAAGAATGGTCGAGGCGAGGAGTTTCTTCATTGTAAGACCCCCAAGTCTAATGCAGTGTTTATGTGAGGCATACCGGGGCACTGCAAAGCCCGGCCTGCCAAAAGCGCCGGCGCAACATCGAAACGATACCGCTGCCAGAACGCAGAGCTAAAGCCATGGGGCATCAATTCCGCCAGCTTAGCTCGCGAAAGCCCCATGTTGAATGACACGCGCGGAAAGACGAACAAGACGTCGTCAAAGGAATGCCGCTAGACAGCGACGAAGAAAGCCGCAGTCACAGCGGCGAAAAAGCGCATAAATATGTCAACGGTTTTTATAATACGGCGAGAAGATGATATTGCAACGCGAAATGGCGCATTGCAGCCATGCAAGATTCTCCGGAACCATTTCGGATGATTTACAATACTTCGCGAAGTGTCATTTTTTACTGACGATATGCGTCACTTGACTGAATAAAAAATTAAAATTCAATTAATGTGAAATATATATTCAAATAACTCTGAATTCGGATTTTTGCGGAAAAAAATCTCAAATAAATCATTTAACGAAGTATTTTTCTCCCAAATGCGGAGAATTCGTCATCCTCGGGCTTGTCCCGAGGATCTAATCAAGCTTCTGCGGATGCAACGTGGCAGATATCAGGGACAAGCCCGAGCATGACTATCCGTTTGGGTTCGAGCGTTAATGGAACCTCGCATTCGACCACCACACTCCCCTCATTCCTGTGACAAGCACAGGAATGAGGGAGCGGGGGTGGCGCACGAGCCCTTAAACCGCAGCCTTACCCGCCACCTTCAACGCAAACGCATACTCAAACGCAATCTCTTCCAACCTCTGGAAGCGCCCGGACTTGCCGCCATGGCCAGCCGCCATATTGGTCTTCAGCAGGATCGGTGCTTCACCCGTCGTGTGTTCCCGCAACTTCGCTACCCACTTGGTCGGCTCCCAATAGGTCACGCGCGGGTCGGTCAGGCCGGAAATGGCCAGAAGCGGCGGGTAGGGTTTCGCACCGACATTATCGTAAGGCGAATAGGCGGAGATCCACTGATATTCCTCTTCCGACTCCAGCGGGTTGCCCCATTCCGGCCATTCCGGCGGCGTCAGCGGCAGGGTGTCGTCTAGCATGGTCGTCAGCACGTCCACGAAAGGAACGGCGGCGATGATGCCGGCGAATTTCTCCGGTGCCATATTGGCAACCGCACCCATCAGCATGCCACCGGCAGAACCGCCCTCGGCAATGATGCCGCTGTAGGAGGTGAAGCCGTCCTTCACCAGATGGTCGGCAGCGGCGATGAAGTCTTTGAACGTGTTCTGCTTGTGCTCCATCTTGCCGGTTTCGTACCATTCGAAACCCTTGTCCTTGCCGCCGCGAATATGGGCCACGGCATAGACGAAGCCGCGGTCGGCCAGCGACAGATTGTTGGTGCTGAAGGATGCGGGAATGGAAATGCCGTAAGCGCCGTAACCATAGAGCAGGCAGGGGCCCGAACCATCCAGTGGCGTATCCTTGCGATAGAGCAGGGACACCGGCACCAGCGCGCCATCATGCGATGTCGCCATAATGCGGCGCGTCACGTAGTCGTCAGGGTTGTGGCCAGATGGCACTTCCTGCGTTTTCAGCAACGTGCGCTCACGCGTCACCATATCGTAATCGAACAACTGGCTCGGCGTGGTCATGGACGAATAGCTAAAGCGGATGACGTTGGTATCGTATTCCGCCGCACCATGCAGTCCCAGCGAATAGGCCTCTTCGTCAAAGGCAACGCTATGCTCTTCGCCGCTCACGCGGTCGCGGATGACGATGCGCGGCAGGCCGTCGCGACGCTCCAGCCAGATGAGGTGGCGCGCATAGGCGTCGATATCCAGAATGAGGCGGCCCGGTTCGTGCGGCACAACCTCGGTCCAGTTCTCCTTGCCCGGTGCCGTCACCGGCGTCTGGCAGATGCGGAAATCCTTGGCGTCGCCATCGTTGGTCAGAATGTAGAAAACATCGCCGCCCTCACACAGCGAATATTCGATGCCTTCTTCACGTTCCGCCACGATCTGCGGTTCGGCGGTCAGGTCCTTGGTGGACAGAAGGCGGTATTCGCTGGTTTCATGGTCGTGAATGTCGATGAAGATGAAATCGTCCAGCACGGACGCGCCGACGCCCATGAAGAAGCCGGGGTCTTTTTCCTCATAAACCAGGCGGTCGGAAGACTGCGGCTCGCCGATGATGTGGTGGAAGACTTTCGACGGACGGTGGTTTTCATCCTGGAGCGAATAGAAAAAGCTCTTGCCATCCGGTGCCCAAGCACCACCACCGGCGGTGTTCTCGATCACATCGGCCAGGTCCTCGCCGCTCTCCAGCTCGCGAATGCGCAGCGTGTAATATTCCGAACCCTTGTCGTCATAACCCCAGATGCCGCGACTGTGATCGCTGGTCTGGTCGAGGCCCGCGAGGCGGAAATAGTCCTTGCCTTCGGCTTCCTTGTCGCCGTTCAACAAAACGTGTTTCTCGCCGCCACCGCGCGGCGTGCGGAAGTAATGCGGCTGCTCGCCACCCGTCACGAACAGGGTGCCGTAGGCGTAAGGGCCGTCATTGACCGGCACCGAGGAATCATCCTGCTTGATGCGGCCCTTCATCTCCTCGAACAGCTTTTCCTGCAACGGCTTGGTATCGGCCATAGCCGCTTCCATATAGGCGTTCTCGGCTTCCAGATGCGTGCGGATGGCCGGGTCCAGCAGGGTCGGGTCCTTGAACATCGCCTGCCAGTTATCCGCCCGGAACCACGCATAATCATCCGTGCGGGTGATGCCGTGATGCGTATCGCTGATCGGCTTTTTTTCGGCAACGGGTGCTGCGGGCAGGTTCTTGAAAATGGACAAGGTATCTCGCTTTCATGGAAATCGGTCTGCGTTTGCAAAAGATGTAGAGTGCGACCGGTGGTCGTTCAAGCTGCAAATCGCCACGCGCAAAAGAAGGCTCGAGCACAATTTGGTCCGCTTTCGATCACAATTTCACACTAGATCGCAAATCTGACACATCCGTGCAGATGCTTGCACAGCAACGCATTTGCCACGCGAATCAAAACAAGAAGAACGAAAAGCCCGACAGGATCCTATGTACAAGCTTATGCCCGTTGCCTTTCTCGCAGCCCTCTCTTGCCTGTCAGCAGCCATGCCTGCGCTGGCCATAGATGCCAGTATCCTTCGCCAGCTCAACGCGCTTGCCCCGGAGGAGCGCCTGGAGCAGCGATGTGACATCGAGGCCATGGAGCGTATCGCGAAGGAACAAAAAGGAATGAAGCCGGACAAGGTCATTGCCTATGCCTTCGGCGACCCTGACGTTGCCCCAGACAGCATCAATGCGTCCGGTGCTGTGTTCCGCAGTGGCGGGGAGTGGTACCGCCTGCGTTACAAATGCCAGATTGCGCCATCGACACTGGGCATCCGCAACTTCGACTACAAGGTCGGAGACAAAGTGCCGGAAGCCCAATGGGCAAAGCACTACATGTATGATTGAGAGCGTGGCCTCTCTTTTCTAATCAGGGAATGAACGGGTGCGTCTTGGTGCCTTCTACCCGTGGGGGAGAAGGTCGCGGCAGCGGGATGAGGGGGCAAGCTCTCCGAATCCATTGACGCTCGCCCCCTCATCCGACCCTTCGGGCCACCTTCTCCCCGGCGGGGAGAAGAAACCAGATCGCAACCGTGCGTCTCGCTGATCCCCTTGCGCTCGTCGCCTTGGCGTTGCCAATCCGCAACGATATCTAACTGATTTTATATTGATATTGCCGCATGCTGATTTGCTGATTAAGCCTTGTCCCAGAGGGTTTTTCAGGGGCAGGTTGCATGGGTGTGAGTTTTCACGGGCTTTCGGCTTTTCCGCTGACACCAGCGGATGAGGACGGGGTGGTCGATGTCGAGACACTGTCACGGCTGATCGAGCGTTTGAGCGCGGCACAGGTGGATTCG
Organism: Agrobacterium rosae; assembly: GCF_002915175.1. Lineage (GTDB taxonomy): Bacteria > Pseudomonadota > Alphaproteobacteria > Rhizobiales > Rhizobiaceae > Agrobacterium > Agrobacterium rosae. Next base: position 342,471 of record NZ_NXEJ01000006.1, read on the forward strand.
GTCGGGCTGTTGGGCAGCACCGGAAGCTATGTCTATTTCTCACGAGAACAGCGCCGTCGTGCGGTCGAGGCCGCAGCGCAGTGCTTGAACGGTGCTCGTCCGCTTATCGTGGGCGTCGGCACGTTGCGCACCAACGACGCCGTGACGCTGGCAAAGGATGCGGAAGCCGCCGGGGCCGACGCGCTGCTGCTGGCGCCCGTTTCCTACGCACCGCTGACGCAGGAAGAGGCCTATCACCATTTCGCAGCTGTTGCCGGCGCAACCAGTCTGCCGCTCTGCATCTACAACAATCCGTCCACCACGCATTTTTCCTTTGGCGACGAGTTGCTGGTGCGGCTGGCCTATATTCCCCACATCCGAGCCGTCAAAATGCCTCTGCCATCAGAGATGGCGTTCAAAGCGGAACTGGAGCGTTTGCGCCCGCGTCTGGGCGATGATTTTTCCATTGGTTACAGCGGCGATTGGGGTTGCTCGGAGGCTCTGCTGCAAGGTGCGGATAGCTGGTACAGCGTGATAGGCGGGCTGCTGCCGGTGCCGAGCCTGCGTCTGTTGAATGCCGCGAAAGCGGGCGATACGGCGGAAGTGCAGCGAATCGAAGAGCATTTCGAACCGCTCTGGGCGCTGTTCAGGGAATTCGGCAGCTTCCGAGTGGTCTATGCGGCGGCAAACCTGCTGTCGCTCACGCACCGCCAGCCACCCTTGCCGGTCATGCCACTCAGCGTCAGCGATTGCGCGCGCGTGGAAGAAGCCTTGGCCAAGCTTTCGGAACTCGATGGCCTGCCAGCCGCCACGCCATAATTCCGGCACTTTGCGGGCGGAATTGCCTTGGCATCGAAGATTGAAAGCCCTTGAAATGCGTAAGTCCCTGACGGTTGTCTCCCTGCTGGCTGTAATGGCGTCTCCCGCATTTGCGGGTTCGGGCCTTGTCGAGCCGACACTGCATATGCAGCCGGGCAAGGCGCATGCACCACGTGTCGCCATAACGCTGGATGCCTGCATGGGCAAGACGGATTTCCGCATTCTCGACACGCTCGTCAGCGAGAAAATTCCGGCCACCATCTTCGTCACGGCCCGCTGGCTCAAGCATAACCCGCAGGCACTGGCCGTGCTGATGTCCCATCCCGACCTGTTCGAGCTGGAAAATCACGGCGAAAACCATATTCCGGCCGTCGACAAGCCCGTCGCCATCTACGGCATCGCCGCGGCAGGCTCGACTGCGGCGGTGGAGCAGGAAGTGGAAGGCGGCAGGCTCGCCATCGCCGCTGCCACCGGCCATCAACCGCAATGGTTTCGTGGTGCCACGGCCAAATACACCAACTCCTCCATGGCCACCATCAATCAATTCGGAGAACGGGTCGCCGGCTACTCCATCAACGGGGATGGCGGGTCGCTGCTGGGCGCGGGCATGACGGCAAAGCACATCGCGTCAGCCAAGGATGGCGATGTCGTCATCGCCCACATCAACCAGCCCACCCACGAAGCCGGCGAAGGCGTCGTTCGCGGTCTTCTCGCCCTCAAGGCCCGCGGCGTGATCTTCACCCGCCTGGACGACCCTGCTTTCAACGCACCATCGAACTAAGACGGCAAATTCGGTACGACGCGGCGCGAGGGGAAGAGCTCTCGAGCTATGGTCATGCCGATCAGCGAGAGGGGCAGGGCCAGCATTGCGCCAGGAGCGCCCCACATCCATGTCCAGAAAATAATGGCGACGAAGACGAGGAAGGGATTGATTTCCATGTTTTTGCCAACCACCGCCGGGAAGGCCAGATTTTCCATCAGCAGGTGAATGGTGAAGAAAACGATGGCGGGGAGGAAGGCGAAGAGAAGGCTGTCATGGGTCAGAATACCTGCAATCGCCAGCGCCAGCGTCATGGCGGTAATGCCAAGGAATGGCACGAAGCTGGAGAGGAATGCAAACAATCCCCACAGGAATGGCATGGCGAGGCCGCCTGCATAGGCGATGATGACCATGGTCACGCCCAACCCGGCATACATCAGCGATGCTGTGGCGAAGTAGGAGCTGAGAACATGCTCGATGGAGGCGATGGTGCGGATGGTACGCAGGCGCTGATGTCTCTGCGGGAACGCCATGATCATGGCTTTGCGCAAGCGGATGCGGCTGTAGAGGAACAAAAGCAGTGCCGCAAAGAAGATCAGGCCCTGAACGATGGCTGGCGTCAGGTTGGATCCGACGACGGAAATGATGTCGCCGCTACGCGAGATGATGGACTCGAGCGAGATCGAGCTTAGGCTGAAGGTCGCAGCGGAGAAATTCAGCCAACGCAGGCTTTGCAGATAGGGCACAAAGCGGTCGATGGCCTTTTCGATAATGCCTGGGCCTTCCGATGCCAAAGTGGACAGCGGGTCGATCAGCGAGTTGATGACGAGGAAGAGCACGAAGGCGACAGCGGATGAGAGAATGAGCGCCACCGCAAATCCGGGAATGCCGTAGGAGTTCAACTTGCTCGCCGCAACACCGAGGATCATGCCTACGACGATGGCCATGACGACCGGGATCAGAATGATCGACAGTGAGTGGATGACACCCATCAATATGATGAAAAAGATGCCGACGATGGACCATGCCACCGCCACATCCAGCGCTTCGCGGCCCAGCGGCTGCTGGCTACGTTCGTCATCCTGCGCAGAGCCGAGCGCGCCGCGCATGACGATATCGCCTGCCGCTATGTTTGCCGCGTGTTTGCGGTTGGTAATCGTCTGATCATTCATCAAGCAGTCCCCCATCAGGCCGTATAACGCGTGACTGATAGTGCGGTTCCGGGGGCTGAATCATTAAATGGGCAGACGGAAGATGTCTGCCCGACCGGTCATCAGGCCGAAAGCTTCAGACCAATCCCCCAGGGGTCCTTCACCACAATCCCGTCGCTCTGCCGTTCGGTGGCAATTTCCATCTTGTCCAGTGCCGCCAGAGCCTTGTCGAACTCCGCTTTTTCGTTGAATTTCAACGAGTAACCGGAAAGTCCCGTCATGTTGTCTGAACGAGCCACAGCACCACGGCTGTTCCATATATTGGCCGCGACATGGTGGTGATAAGCGCCGGAGCCGAAGAAGCTGGCACCGGGGTAGCGCGCCATGATCTTGAGACCCAGCACGTCCTGATAAAAGGCATCCGCCTGTGGAATGTCGCCAACCTGCAAATGGATATGCCCGATGGCGGTACCATCCGCAGCCTTTGCGAAGGTCGCCTTTGGGGCGCTGTCATAAAGCTCCTGAAGATTGAGGCGCAGCGTCGACATCGCGACGGTGCCGTCCGGCTGGTACGTCCATTCTTCTGGCGACCGGTCACGATAGACCTCGATGCCGTTGCCTTCCGGGTCAGCCAGATAGATGGCTTCGCTGACGAGATGGTCCGAAGCGCCCTGAAGTCCCACATTGTTGTGAGCCACATGCGTCAGCCACAAGGCCAGATCGCTGCGGCTCGGCATCAGGAAGGCGGTGTGAAAAAGCCCAGCAGCGCCGCTTGGCGCGCGTGTCGCGTTCTGCGATGTCGTCAGCGTCAGGAGCGGTTGGCCGTTCACACCCAGCACTTCGCCGCTGGGGGATTTTTCGATGATCGAAAGCCCGATGATGTTCTGATAGAATTCGGATACCAGTGGCAAATCCCGCACCACGAGATGGGCTTGGCCGACATAGGCCGGGCGGGTCAGCGCAAATTGCTTGTTTTCATTCATGCCACGCACTCCTGTTCACGTAAATTGCGGGAACTATGAACCGACTTCATCGTTCAGAAAAGATAGCCATTTGGCGATGCAGCGTGTGCTATTTGTTGACAATGACTCCACACGGCAAACACGCTTTACTTTTACGACAGGCGTGAATGCAAAGTGATCGGCTTTCGTGCCGATGGTCTTGTTCCCGTCTCATATTGCCTGCATGATCTCTAAACCAATACGCGGGAACAGACTATGAGTGAGCTTTGGCGCTTTGGACGCCGCTATGATCTTCCAGAAATCGTCGCCGATGGCATCGTGCATGGGGTGGGTATCGTTTTTGCGCTGATCGGCGCGACGGCGCTCATCTTCTACGTCACCCTGTGGGGAAGTATCAGCGCCATTGCGGCTGTGTGGATCTATGCGTTCGGGCTCGTCGCTTGCCTGTCCATTTCCTTTACCTATAACATCTGGCCGCATTCCAACGTCAAATGGTATCTGCGCAGGCTGGATCATTCCGGTATCTTCATTCTTATTGCCGCGACCTATACGCCCATTCTCCAGCGCGGTATCGAAGATCCCTTCATCGCCGTAACGCTGGCCGGAATATGGGTGGCCGCGATCTCAGGCATCCTGCTGAAATGCTTCTTTCCCGGTCGGTTCGATCGCTTGACGATCCTGCTTTATCTCAGCATGGGTTGGAGCGGCGTGATGGTGGCGGATCGCCTGTCTTACCACCTGCCGCCCCTGAGCCTGTGGCTCATCGTCATCGGCGGCATCATTTATTCCATGGGCGTCATCTTCCATGTGTGGGAACGTTTGCGGTTTCAAAATGCCATCTGGCACGGCTTCGTCGTGGTTGCCGCCGCTGTGCATTACACCGCCGTCATGACCAGTTTCAGCATGACACCGGTGACCGCGTAAAATCGCTGCACAGTTTCGCGACATGCATTATGGTCGCCGGACATTGATTTGCAGCGGATATACAGCATGACCACAGAACTACGCGACGCCACCGTTGATGATCTTCCAGGCATCATGGAGATCTATAACGATGCGGTTTTGAACACGACCGCAATCTGGAACGAGATTCTGGTCGATCTGGAAAACCGCAAGGAGTGGTTCAAGATCCGCAAAGACCGCGGCTTTCCGGTCATCGTCGCCATAAAGGACGGAGCCGTTGCCGGTTACGCCTCCTACGGCGATTGGCGTGCCTTCGATGGCTACCGCCACACCCGCGAACATTCCATCTATGTGCACAAGAACGCGCGCGGTGCTGGCCTCGGCAAATTGTTGATGCAAGCATTGATCGATCACGCCAAAACACACGATGTGCATGTGTTGATCGGTGCCATCGAATCGGAAAACACCGCCTCCATCCGTCTTCACGAAACCCTTGGTTTTCGCGTTGCTGGCCGCTTCTCGGAGGTCGGCACCAAGTTCGACCGCTGGCTGGACCTCACCTGCATGGAACTGAAACTTCCGGTCGCTTAGGCGGCCCGCCGTCCAAAGCGGTCGCGGTAGGCCGCAGGTGTAGTGGAAAACTGCTGGCGGAAGTGGTGGCGCAGATTGGCGGCGCTGCCAAGCCCGCTCGTTTCCGCAATGGCCTCAATGCCGAGACGGGATGTTTCCAGCAGGTCCTTGGCCTTTGACAGGCGTTGCAACAGCAACCATTTGGCAGGCGTCGTGCCGGTCGCGGCCTCGAACCGGCGCAGAAATGTACGGTTGCTCATGCCCGCCATGCTGGCCAGCCGTGCGACGGTGTAATCCTCCGTCAGCTTCGCCTGCATGGCATCCAGCAAGGGGCCAAGCCGCGCCTTCTCATGGGTTTCGGGAACCGCCTTATCGATGAATTGAGCCTGCCCGCCATCCCGGTGCGGCACCACCACCAGCCGCCGTGCCACGGAATTGGCAGCCTTTGCGCCGAAATCGCGACGGATCAGGTGCAGGCAAAGGTCGATGCCCGCCGCACTTCCCGCAGCGGTCAGCACATTGCCACCATCCACATAGAGCACACCCGGCAGCACTTCGATGTCGCTGAACCGCGCCTTGAGCGCATCAGTATAGCGCCAATGCGTGGTGGCCTGTCTGCCGTCCAGAAGCCCTGCCGCGGCCAGCACGAAAACGCCGGAACACAGTGACAGAAGCCGCGCGCCCTTATCATGCGCCTTGCGCAAAGCCACACATAAGGCCTCCGGCACCGGCTCGTCGATGCCGCGCCAGCCCGGCACGATGATGGTTCCCGCCTGCTCGATCAGATCCAGCCCGCCATCGGTAACGAAGCGCATGCCGCCCATCGCCCGCATTTCACCCTCATCCACCGCCGCCACGGCAAAGCGATACCAGTCCTCACCCATTTCCGGGCGCGGCAGGCCGAAGACTTCGACGGCAACACCGAATTCGAATGTGCACAGCCTGTCATAGGCAAGGGCAACGACGAGGCGGTTGGGTTTGGATGGCGAGAGCGAACGGTTTGGCATGATGTTTACGATATATGGCAATCATGCCATCTGCTAGTGTTTTCGTGTCGGGCGTAAAGTCTTTTCAGTCCAACACAGGAGAGACCCATGAGCTACGTAACCGATATTCCCGCCGCATCATCGCAGGTCGCGATCGAGCATTTTGCCCAGCGGCTTTCGGTTGAAACCGATTGTGCGGATGTGGCTGCATCCATGAAAAGCGGAGAACAGGATTTCGTTCTCCTGCACGTCGTCGGCTCGCCGGACATCTTCGCCCGCAAGCACATTCCCGGTGCCATTCACCTGCGCCATGCGGATATGACGGCAGAGCGCATGGCGCAATGGCCGGTGGATACCCTGTTCGTGGTCTATTGCGCTGGCCCGCACTGCAACGGAGCCGACCGTGCCGCGCTTAACCTTGCGCGTCTTGGGCGGCCGGTCAAAATCATGATCGGCGGCATCACCGGCTGGCAGGACGAGGGGTTCTCATTTGCATCAGGGGAGGTTTGAGACATCAAAAAGCCACGTCGCCTTCCGGTAACGTGGCTTTTTCAATATCAAAAACCAACTCAGTCCTGCGGTTCAAAGACCATGGAATGGCCGTTGATGCAGTAGCGCAGGCCGGTTGGCGGTGGGCCGTCGGGGAAGACGTGGCCGAGGTGGCCGCCGCAATTGGTGCAGCGTATTTCGGTCCGCACCATGCCGAACGCGGTATCGCGATGTTCGGTGACCGCATCTGGCTTCACCGGTTCGAAATAGCTCGGCCAGCCGCAGCCGGCATCGAATTTCGTATCCGAAATGAACAGCGGCTCGTCGCAGGCGGCGCAGCGATACAGGCCTTTTTCCGTGCTGTTCCAATAGGGGCCGGTAAACGGTCGTTCAGTACCGTGCTCACGGAGAATGCGGTACTGGTCCGCCGTCAGTTCCTCGCGCCACTGCGCATCGGACTTGGTGATTTTGGGTGATTTGAGATCGCTCATGCGGAGATCCTTTCGTTTGTCCCCAAGATAGTGCACCAACCGCCCGGTTAAAAGAGGATGCGGGTTTAACTTGGCATCAAGGCGCTGTTATCTTCGCATCTGGCCAAAATATAAAACGCAGCCGCAAACGGCAGCAGGGGTGGGGGAGACGAGATGATCGCAAATGTCGCGCTGCTGACATTCGCCGTGCTGTTTCTGCCCTTCGTCATGGCATTGTGCGCACCCGTCGCTATCGGCAGGCTCGGCCACCGTGGCGTCTGGCTGCTGGCACTTGCGCCTGCCTTGGCCTTCGTCCACTTCTTGCGGTTCATCCCGGAAATCGCTGCTGGGGAAGTCGTCACCGGCGGCTATGTCTGGGTGCCCAGCTTCAATCTCAGCTTCTCCTGGTTCATCGATGGTCTGTCGCTCATCTTCGCGCTTTTGATCACCGGCATCGGCACGCTGGTCGTGCTTTATGCGGGTGCCTACATGAAAGGTCATCCGCAGCAGGGCTGTTTCATGGCGTTTCTGCTTCTCTTCATGGGTGCGATGCTTGGCGTGGTGGTGTCGGATAGCCTGATGATGCTGTTCGTCTATTGGGAACTGACATCGATCACGTCGTTCCTGCTGATCGGCTTCGATCATAAGCGGGAAGCCGCAAGACGTGCGGCCTTGCAGGCGCTGGTGGTGACCGGCGGTGGCGGGCTGGCGCTTCTGGCGGGCCTCATCTTCATCTGGAACATCAGCGGCACCACCCAGCTTTCATTGCTGGTTCACGGTGGCGATGTGCTGCGCCAGAGCCCGTTTTATTTCGCCACGCTGCTGCTGGTCCTGGGGGCCGCTTTCACCAAATCGGCGCAGTTTCCGTTCCATTTCTGGCTGCCCAACGCCATGGAAGCGCCGACGCCGGTATCGGCATACTTACACTCCGCCACCATGGTAAAAGCGGGCGTCTACCTGCTGATGCGGCTCAACCCCATCATGGGCGAAACGGCGGCGTGGGAAATTCTGCTGCCTTTTTTCGGCGGGCTGACGATGCTGACGGGCGCGTGTCTCGCCATCCGCCAGACCGATCTCAAGCTGATGCTGGCCTATACCACCGTCTCATCGCTCGGCCTTCTGGTCATGCTCACCGGCTTCGGCTCGGAACACGCCATCGAAGCGGCGGTGCTTTATCTGGTCGCCCATTCGCTGTTCAAGGGTGCGCTGTTCATGGTCGCGGGGATCATCGACCATGAAGCGGGAACGCGGGATGTGACGAAGCTTGGCGGCTTGCGCAAGGCCATGCCCATAACCTTCATTGCGGCCATGGCAGCGGCCTTTTCCATGGCGGGCCTGCCGCCTTTGCTCGGCTTTCTCGCCAAGGAAGAAATCTATTACGCGCTGGCGCACCCCAATCCGCGTGCCATTCTCTTCACCGGCATCGCCATAATAGGTAATGCCCTGATGCTGGCCGTCGCATTTGCTGTTGCGCTGAAACCCTTCGTTGGAAAACTGACCAGAACGCCGAAACAGGCCCACGAAGGCCCGGTTCTGCTCTGGCTCGGCCCTGCCGTGCTGGCATTCGCCGGTCTTCTGGCCGCGTTGTTTTCCGGGGTTTTCCACGACTATGTCTCCACGCCCATGGCCACTGCCATCGCAGGTGAAACACGCATCGTCGACATGTCATTGGTCCCGCATATCGGCGTTCCGCTGGCGCTGTCGCTCTTCACCGTGGCGCTGGGGGTAATGGTCTATACCAAATTATCGTTCGCCCGCAGGCTGATGAACCATGCGCTGGATGCTGCCGGTCCGGGGCCGGACAAGGCGTTCGATGGCGTCATGTCCGCGCTGGTCAAACTCTCTTTTTATACCACCCGCACCATCCAGACCGGCCGGCTGAAATCCTACGTCGCCATCACGTTTGCCATCATCGCACTTGTGCTGCTAGTGTCGTTGTCGGTCTATGATGAACTGCCTGCCATGCCCGCCTGGCCGGCGGATATCCAACTGCACGAACTCACCTTCATCGCCATTGCCATCATCGGTCTCATCGCCGTGCTGATGGCGACGAGCCGCCTGACGGCAATCGTCGCGCTCGGCATTCAGGGTTTCGCCGTCGCCGTGCTGTTTCTGCTGTTCGGCGCACCGGATCTGTCGTTTACCCAGTTCATGGTGGAAACGCTCTCCGTCGTCATTCTCACGCTGGTCATGACGCGGCTGCGCCTCTCGCCATCCGATCATCGTGAATTCCGCCAGAAACTGGTGGATGGCACCATTGCTGCTGCGTGCGGCACGGGTTTCGCGCTGATGCTGCTGAAATCCACCGAACGTCCATTCGACGCTAGCCTCACCGAATTCTTCAGCGCCTATTCCAAGCTCATCGCCCACGGAAACAATGTGGTGAATGTCATCATCGTGGACTTTCGCGGCACCGACACGCTGGGCGAAATCGCCGTGGTCATGATCACCGGCCTTGCCATTCTGGCGCTGATCCGCATCCGTTCAAAGCCCGCGGCCAATGCAGGCAAAGAGGAGGGTAGGGCATGAATACGCTGATTTTCCGCACCATTGCGCCTGTCATGACCAGCCTCATGCTACTGTTTTCCATCTTCGTGCTGCTGCGCGGCCATAACGAACCCGGTGGCGGCTTCATTGGCGGGCTGATTGCGGTGTCGGCGCTGGCGATTCACGGCATCGCATTCGGGGTTGAAACCGTGCGCCGCGCCATCGTCTTCCACCCGCTGTCCATCGCGGGCTTTGGCCTGTTGCTCGCCACGCTGTCCGGCATCGCATCTGTCTTTGTCGGCGTGCCATTCATGACCGGGCTTTGGATCTATCCAAGCTTTGCCGGTGTAGAGGTGCCGCTGGCCACCGTCATCTCCTTCGATATCGGCGTCTATCTCGTCGTGGTCGGTGGCTTTACGGCCATTGCGCTGGCGCTGGAAGAAAGGGAGCACGACTGATGGAAGCCGTTTTCTCTGTCCTTGTCGGCATATTCTTTTTCGCGGCTGTCTATCTCATGCTGTCGCGCCACACGGTGCGGATGCTGCTCGGCATCGCCATTCTCGGCAATGCCGTCAATTTGCTGCTTTTCACGGCGGGAAGACTGACGCGCGGCGTGCCGCCTATCATCGGCACCGGTGAGGATGTGCTGGCGTCACATGCGGCAAACCCGTTGCCACAGGCGCTCATCCTCACGGCCATCGTCATTTCCTTCTGCTTTTTCTGCTTTCTCGCGGTGCTGGTCTGGCGGTCGTTTCAGGCGTTGAAAACCGACGATAGCAACGAGATGCGCGCCGCAGAACCGCGAAGCGAACCGCTTCCACCACTCGGCTACTGAGAAACGGACATAACACATGGCCGTTTCCGGCTCCGCCCCCATCGATATGACCGCCGCACTCGTCATGCAGCCGACCCCGCTTGCCGACTGGTTGATCGTGGCTCCCGTTGCGCTCTGCATCAGCATCGGCGCAATCCTCATGATGGTGCGTCACTCAACCCGCCTTCACGCTGGCATTGCCATCTTCGGCCTATTCCTGCTTGTCGTCATCGATGCGGCATTGTTGTGGAAAGTCGCAACGCACGGCCCCGTCACCATGGTCATGGGCCGCTGGCTTCCACCCTTCGGCATCGCATTCACCGCAGACATGGCCGGTGCGGCCCTTGCTCTTGCCGGTGCCATCGCCGCCCTTGCCTGCGCAGTGCATGCCAGTGCTGATGTGGATGACAGCGGTCGGCGTTACGGCTTCTATCCGTTCCTGATGTTGCTCATGGCGGGCGTCAGCGGCGCGTTTCTGACCGGCGATATCTTCAATCTCTATGTCTGGTTCGAGGTGCTGCTGGTCTCATCCTTCGGCCTCATCGTGCTGGGCTCGACGAAGGAGCAGATCGACGGTGCGCTGAAATATGCCGTGCTCAATCTCATCGGCACTACCCTGTTTCTCATTGCCGTCGGCTATCTCTACGCCCTCTTTGGCACACTCAACATGGCCGATATCGTCTTGAAGGTCACCGCAGCCGGTGAAGGTGCGCCGTTGATGACGCTGGCCGCTCTTTTCACGCTGGCTTTCGCCATGAAGGCCGCAGCTTTTCCCGTCAATTTCTGGCTGCCCGCATCCTATCACACGCCCAAAATCGTCGTATCGGCGCTGTTTGGCGGGCTGCTGACGAAGGTCGGCATCTATGCGCTGCTGCGCGTCATGATCATGCTGTTTCCGGTGCAGCGGGACGAGTTGAGCCTTGCCATCGCCATCGTCGCGGCCCTTACCATGATCCTCGGTGCCATGGGTGCGCTGGCCCAGAACGATATCAGGCGCATGCTGGGTTATGTCGTCATCTCCGGCATCGGAACCATGCTCGCAGGCGTGGCCATCGGTTCTCCCTCTGCCGTGGCTGGCGTCGTCTTTTACGCGCTGAATTCCGTTGTGGTCATGACGGCGCTGTACCTCACCATCGGTCACGCCGCCCGGCTGGGCGGCGCTTGGACGCTGTCGGAGCTGAGCGGCCTCTACGCCAAGGCACACTGGTTTTCGGCAATGGCGCTTGCCCTGTTTTTCGCAGGCTCCGGCCTTCCGCCCTTTTCCGGCTTCTGGCCCAAGGCCATGCTGACCAAATCCGCAATCGATATCGGGGCCTGGTGGCTGGCGACGGCAATTCTCGTTTCCGGGTTCCTGTGCACCATCGCTTTCGCCCGTATGTTCCTGCTGTGCTTCTGGCGTCCATCACCCGCGGGCATGAGGGAGATAACGGTCCCAACCCAACCGCCGTCTTTTGTACCTCTCGCCGCTTTGACGTTTCTCGTCATCGGTTTCGGTCTGTTTCCCGAAGGCGTGATGCGGCTCAGCCAACAGGCAGCAGATGGCCTTGCCGATCCATCGGCCTATATCCGCTCCGTCTTTCCGAATGGAGCCGCCCGATGAGCCGTTATGTGCTTGGATTGCTGTTCGTCGTCATCTGGCTTGCCGTCTCCGGCGGCCTGACCATCGCCAACACGCTGTTGGGCACGCTGGTCGCCATCCTGTGTCTCGGTCTCGTCCGCCATCAGTTGAAGGCCGCTGAAACCCATTGGCTGCGCGTGCCTGCCATTGCCTCGCTCGCCCTGCTGTTCCTGAAGGAGCTGGCTCTGTCGGCTTGGACGGTCGCCATGCTTGCCATCAGGCCCAGGCTTGTGCTCAAGCCCGGAATATTCGCCTATCCGCTGAGAGTGACCAGCGACTTCGAGATCACCCTGCTTGCCAATCTCATCACGCTGACGCCCGGCACACTCTCCGTCGATGTCTCCGACGATCGCGCGACACTTTATGTCCATGCGCTGGATTGTAGCGACGTGGAAGCGACGAAGCGGTCGATTGCGGACGGTTTCGAGAAAAAGATCATGGAGGCGTTTCGCAAATGACACCGGAATCGCTGGTCTCCGTGGCAACCACCATTGCCACCGTCATTCTCTCCATCGCATTCCTGATGACGGTTTACCGCGTCATCGTCGGCCCGACATTGCCAGATAGGGTTGTCGCGCTGGACATGCTGGTCGGCATCGCCACCGGCTTTATCGCCGTCATCGCTATCAGCACCGAATTCGACCTCTACGTCGATATTGCCCTGGCACTCTGCCTCGTCGGGTTTCTTGCAACAGTTGCATTCGCGCGGTTCATTCTGTCGCGAAATGCGGAGCATGGGCCGCGCCGGAAAGGGACGCTGGACCGTGCCGATGGACCGGTCGCGACCGCCAAATCCAAGCGCGCAAAGTCAGGTAGAACCACAAGCAGGAAGGGCCGAAAATGAGCTGGTCTGTCGCGGTTTTTGTCACATTTCTGTTACTTTTAGGCGCACTCTTTTCGCTGGCCGCAGCCATTGGAATAAACCGGTTTCCCGACCTCTATACTCGCCTCCATGCCGCTTCGAAGGCGGGAACTGTTGGTTCAGGACTTCTTCTTGTTGCGGTGGGTATCAATTCGCTGGATATTTCTATTTTGGCGCGTTCTCTCGCAGCCTTTTGTTTTGTTGTTTTGACTGCCCCAGTATCAGCGCATTTGCTTGCCAAAGCTGCTTATCAGATGGGATATCGCCTATCTGGAGCAACTGTAATCGATGAGTTTGAAGCAGACCGTAAGTTGAATTGATATGTTGTTAGCGCGTTAACTTCGATGCGATAGGGACATACATCCATATTTTGTTACCTGTGATTTCTTGTAGATAGAATAGCTGCTTTTTGCTTTGAAATATTGCAAAATAATAATTGGACTTTTTTTGGTTTGGTGCTATCCACATCAGGTAAAGTAACTGATGTTGATTTGCGTCGTGCGTCACTGATAGTCCGGTTAACCATTTTACTAATGGCTAATCTATCTCTTTGTAGAATATCTGGGCATCTTTTCCGTTTAACGCAGTTGTCGCAAGAATTCTCGGCCCTTTCTGTATTGATCAGAAGTGCGGGTTGGTCTTTCAGCAAGCGCAAATCAGTGGGTTCGGGGTTAACTTCATTTCACTGGCAGACGGGCTGGACCGATGCCAGGGAAGACATGGACAGGAGAAACATACATGACTGAAACTACATACGGCGGCGCTCAGGATCTGCTTGTCGAACTGACGGCGGATATCGTTGCTGCCTATGTTAGCCACCACGTCGTTCCGGTTACGGAACTTCCAGGCCTCATTTCTGACGTTCATACAGCACTTAGCGGCACATCTACGCCTGTCGTGGCCGCCGTGAATGTCGAAAAGCAGAAGCCTGCGGTGTCTGTTCGCAAATCCGTTCAGGATGACCAGATCATCTGCCTGGAATGCGGCGGGTCTTTCAAGTCGCTCAAGCGTCACCTTACGACGCATCACAGCATTACACCGGAAGAGTACCGCGAAAAGTGGGACCTGCCTGTGGACTATCCAATGGTTGCCCCGGCCTATGCAGAAGCGCGTTCGCGCCTTGCAAAGGAAATGGGCCTCGGACAGCGTCGCAAGTCTGCTCGCTGATTCCACCTTATCCGCAAATCTCGAAAGCCGGTCCATGTGGCCGGCTTTTTTTTGGAATCGTCTACTTTTGTGATTAAGAAAATAATCCTTGTCGCTCCCATGCAAAAATACCGCTTAAGTTTTCAACCGCTTGTTGATTGAACGTTTTTCAGCGATTGTGGTTGATATCGTCAGGGTGTATGAATTAATTCCTATTTTATGAGGAGTTACATCATGTCCTTGAACCTTGAACCGTCCAGCCCAGCATCCACCATCGGCAATCTTTACCCAACCTATCGCGCCGGCCCAGCCTCTCCCGTCCCCGAGGCGCATCGGCTGGCCTGTCAGCGCGTGCGCGAGATAACCTGCACTCTGTTCGCAGACATCGTGGATCGTGACATGGTTCGGCGAGACCGGCGTCACGCCATGTCTCATATTCGCCAGATCGCCCTCTATGTCAGCCATGTCTCACTGTCCCTGCCGATTAGGGAGGTCGCCGTTTGCTTCGGACGAGACCCCTCGACTGTCAGCATCACCTGCCAACGGGTGGAAGATCGCAGGGACGATGAGGGCTTCGATGCCTTCGTAACCGCTGTGGAGCAAGCGGCCCACCCCATTCGCGAAACGCTTCAGGCAGGTGCGCAATGAGTGACGGCAAAGAACGGGGAATGGTACGTCTGCTGCGTTTCATCGGGCACGGACCCGCGCAGATGAAAGAGAGTGGCGTTGACATCGAAATCACCGTCCAGGGTACGACCGCATCGCGGCAGGTCGAAAAGCATGTTCTGGATCAGACGCTTTCTGCCGGATTGCTGCGCAGGGAAGGGAATGCACTTTACGTTGAGGACACCGCCAATGCTTTCATCAAGCGGGCCATGGTCAAGGATCGCGACGAGATTTTTCAGGAGCAGCACCGCCTGTGCGAAACCGTCTCTGTCGACATGGATGGTGCCCGTCACACCGCACGTCGCAATGAATTGTCCTCGCCCCTGCTGGCACTGTCACGACTGAAGGATCGCGATGGCCAAAGCTTCTTCGGTGCCGATACGCTCGAAGCGGGCGAGAGGCTGGCCCGCGATTTCCACCGAGGCCACCTCAGCCCGCGCATCACCGCATCCTGGGAGCCGCGTCTAGCGAAGCGCACGAAGGGGCAGGGCAACGGCGCGCAAGACTTGAGCGACACCGCCATGGCCGCCCGCATGCGGTTTTCAAAGGCCGCCGACGCCATGGGCCCGGAACTGGCAGGCGTTGCCATCGATGTCTGCTGCTTCGAAAAGGGACTGGAACTGGTGGAACGCGAACGACAATGGCCGGTCCGCTCAGCCAAACTCATGCTGCGCACCGCGCTACTCGCCCTCTCCAGACACTACGCCCCACCGCCACCACCCACCCGCAAACGCGACAGCCACCATTGGGGCGCAGAGGGGTATCGGCCGGTGGTGTAGTCAGCGCTGTCGCCCACGACAGATCAAGCGGCCAGCAACTGTGCCTCGGCGCGGATGCGGTTGACCATGGAGCGGAGGCCGTTGGCGCGTTGGGAGGACAGGTGTTCAACGAGGCCGATCTTGCCGAAGACTTCGATGGCGTCCAAGCTGGCGATTTCGGAGGCCTTCTTGCCGGAGTAGACGGCGAGCACGATGGCGACGAGGCCGCGCACGATGTGGGCGTCGGAATCACCCTCGAAGGTCAGCACCGGGTCGCTCGCGCCATCGCTATAGCTAACGACCCATACCTGGCTTGCGCAGCCCTGCACCTTATTCTCGGCCGTCTTCTTCTCATCGGCCAAATCCGGCAGCTCTTTGCCGAGCTCGATCACGTAGCGATAGCGATCCTCCCAGTCATCGAGAAAGGCAAAGTCGTCCATGATCTTGTCGAGAGAAGCCATTTGTCCGTATCCGTTGTTCGAACCGCATCAACGCCTCCCTCATTCCTGTGCTTGTCACAGGAATGAGGGAGGGGAGAACTACCGTCGCTTTAGACTTGCATATAGGTCAAACCGTCCCTGATTTGAACCGTCATACCGACGAAAAAAAGCCCTGCGACGAAGGGAATTCGTGCAGGGTTTGCAAGTCGGGCAGTCAGGCGGCTCACCGGGTGAGCCGCAAGGGGCGGGATAGAGGCAGGTTGCCTCAATGAAATGGGCGGGGTGTTCGGCTCAGAGTGCCGGGCGGCGCTGTGGCAGAGGAACGTAGGGCTGGGACTTGATGGTGCCGGTCTTGATGTCGTCGCTCTCCTGCGCAACATCCACGGTGGCTGCTGGTACGGTCACGGCGGGTGCTGCGGCATCTGCAAGCTTTGCAGGCTGTTCGCTGCCAGCCAATTGCGCGTCGATCAGTTGATAGGCGACCTTCGCGCCTTCGCGGGCTCGTTCACCCAGGGCATGAAATGTTTCCGCGCCCTTGACGCAGACGTCGGGTTTTTCCACGCAGATGGCGCTGACATAACGGTAGGCCTCGCTGGCAGCTGAGACAGCGCCGGCGACGTTCATCTGTGAGGTCTGCGAATTGCTGTCGCTGGAACTACCGAAGTAGGACAGCGCCACCAGAACCAGCGAAAAGAAGATCGATGACTTGATCAAAAACCACATTGCGAAACTACCCTGTTCAACCGTCGCCCTTTTCGGGTCATCCGTGTTTGCCCTGTTGTCCGGGCTTGGCATCACCCTATCCCCAACAGACAAACAGCCATTTGCAGAAACCGGCAGAATTTAATTCAAATTGTAGCTATTTGTTCCGTCGCTGGACCGACAATCGCTTTTCGTTAGAGTTTTAGCCGTTGATGTTAAGCATAATTGCGGCGGTCCCCAACAAATGCAGGGGATAGCGACGGTCCGGCCTGCCACAAAGATTAACGCAATGAGAAAAATATAACAAAATCCTTTGCTTACCCGTCATTAACCATGAAATGCAAAGTCTGGCGCAAATGCTCCGAAATGAGACTCTCAAGGGTTTTAGCGGCTGTAGGCGCAACCGCTTTTAGCCTTTCCTTAAGCCGGGGGCCTCTATTGTCGGGCATGGTTAAGGGCTGTCCGGCCCATATGGAATTCGGTGTTCAGGTATTGCGTAATATTACGGAAAAAGCGGTTGCGTTGATCGATCATGCCACGGGCATGTGGCTGTCGCGCATGGAAGAAGACGAAAGCGTGCGAACCGCAACGGTTCAGGCTTTGCGTCGTCTCGTCGCATTCGGCCTTGCTGCATTTTTCGTCGTTCCAGCGGTTTTCTGCCTGATTTTTCCGGTCTCCGTCGCGCTGCCTCTGGGCGTTGCGGCTGTCTTTGCCGTGTTCCTTGCCGCCGCCGCTTCGCTGCTGGCCCTGCGCAAACCGGTCAAGCCGGAAGCCCGTACCACGCTGGTGACAGAGAATATGGTGCTGGCAACGCAGGTGCCGGGTCTGCTGGTGGTCTTCGATGAGCACGGCGTCGTCAGAAGCGTGTCCGGTCGCGATCTCAAGCAATTTCCAGCGCGTTTCCAGAACTGCGCGGGCCATTTCTTCGCGGAGCTGGTGCATGTCTCGGATCGTATCGGCCTGATGCAGGCTTTCGATGCGCTACGGCAGGGCGAAGACAATGCCATTGCCGATCTGCGTTTTGAAAATGCCGCTGCTGCCCGCCAGACCCAGTTCATTTATGGCCGTATGGATATCACAGCCGAGCGTGATCGTTTCGGCAGGCTTGTCGGGGCTATCGGGCAATTGCGCGATATCACCGAAAAGGAAATCCTGCGCAAGGAAGTTGCCCGCAAGGTCGCGGAAGCCGAATCGGCCAATGATGCCAAGTCGCGCTTTCTTGCCGCCGTCAGCCACGAGTTGCGCACGCCGCTGAATGCCGTTCTCGGTTTCTCCGATATTCTGGCAGGCGAGTATTTCGGCAAGTTGGAAAATGACCGCCAGCGCGAATATGTCTCGCTCATCCGCCAGTCTGGCGCGCATCTCCTGTCGGTGGTCAACACCATGCTGGATATGAGCAAGCTGGAAGCGGGCCATTATGAATTGCTGATGGAGCCATTTCGCATCTCGGATGCCATCAACACCTGCGAAGGCATGTTGGGTCTTCAGGCCAAGCAGAAGGGCTTGACCCTGACCAGCCGCATCCAGCGCGACATGGGTGAGGTCGTTGCAGATCAACGCGCCATCCAGCAGGTTCTGATCAATCTGGCTGGCAATGCCATCAAGTTTACCGAATCGGGTGGTGTGGTCTCCATGGACGCCTCGCTGGAAGGCGACATGTTGAAGCTGACGGTCAGCGATACCGGCATTGGTATCGCTGCTGACAAGATCGCGCTTCTCGGCCAGCCTTTCATGCAGGTCCAGAACGAATATACCCGCCGCTACGAAGGCACGGGCCTTGGCCTTGCTTTGGTCAAGGGGCTGGTCGAATTGCATGGCGGCACCGTGACCATTACCAGCCGCCCCGGTGAAGGCACGATGGTAACGATCCTGCTGCCAGCGGATGGCTCCGGCCAGAAGACCGGCGGAGATTGGGACGATGCAAGAGAACCGGTGGAATTTCCACCGCGCCTCAAGCCACAGACACCTGTGACTGACACGATGAAGGAGGATGTTGCGGATGGCCGCGCCAAAGCGAAAATCGCCTAGGAAAACACCGGTTCGCAAGGAGCCGGGGTTCGTTTCCGTGGCCGCTCTCGCCATCGGAAACCAGCTTCTGCGTCATCCAAAACTCGTCGGCGGCTGCACCGCCTTTCTGGTGGTGTTCGGCTTCGTTGCGGCCAATGCACTGTGGTATCAGCCCGGCCACCACCCATCGCCTTTCCTGCGCACGCGTGATGAGGAAAACCCCAACGGGATTCCCGGATATCGTCTGGCCTCGGGGTTGGGAGAGCACGGCAACGTCACGACGTTCCGCATCGAACGCCAGACCGATACGCCGCAACCCGCTGCGCCGCCTTTGGCTGCCACGCCGCCGGCCGATCCGGTGGCGAGTGCGATAGCGCAGGCGACGCCGCATCAACCATCCGAAATTGTTGCCGAAATCCAGCGGGAGCTTGCCCGCCGTGGCCTTTACGAAGGTGTGGCGGATGGCATGCCCGGCCCCCGCACCACGGCGGCCGTGCTGTTCTTCGAAGAAACCGTCGGCATGGAACAGACCGGCGAGCCCACCAGCCGCATTCTTTCGGCCCTGAAAATAGACAGCGCCACCACAGTTGCGGCCATTCCCAAAGCCCTGCCGAAGGACCGCCCAGCTGCTGCCAATTCCGGTGGCGTGGCGATCGATCCCGTAGCGGCTGCTATTCGCAACGCCGAGAGCAATCCGCCCAAGGCGCAGCCGGTGTCGCTAACATCAGGCCCATCGGCCAAGCCTGCCGGAAAGGATCTCGTCGCCAAGATCCAGCAGGGTCTCGTCAACATCGCCTATGCCTCCGTGAAGGTGGACGGCGTGCCGGGCGAACAGACCCGCACCGCCATCCGCAACTTCGAGAAGCACTACCGCCTGCCGGAAACCGGCGAGCCGAACGAGGCCGTGCTGAAAAAGCTGAAATCCATCGGCGCTTTGTGATAGCTAATCGGATATGCGTCTTAAATCCGAGATTTTCGTTTCCGCCCTTGTCCGTCGCGTGTTTTCCGCAGGCGATTTCGCCGCCATCGAGCGCAAAGGCGCGGATGCGGCAGGAGCGATTTTCATCCGTCAACGCCTTCGCACCGGTCTGGAAAACCTCTATGGCCCAGCGCCTCAGAGCTTTTCCGATGATGAAGAGGAGAGGGCCGAACGTCGTTTCGAGCTACGCCTGACGAATGCCGAAGGGCCTGCAGTCGAGGCGTTGCTGGAGAAGGAACGCCGCTTCGACAGTGATTTGTGGGTGGTGGAGCTGGAGACGGAGACGGTGGAGGGGTTGTTTACGGTTGTTTTGGCGTGAGGCGCCGGTGGGTGCGGCCTCACCCCCCTCTGTCCTGCCGGACATCTCCCCCTCAAGGGGGGAGATCGACCAGTTGCTCGCTATCGCCCTTCTTGAACGTTGCGAGTGAAGCGTCAGTGGGCCGTCTTGCCGATCTCCCCCCTTGAGGGGGAGATGCCCGGCAGGGCAGAGGGGGGTGAAGCCACACCCACCGCCCCACACTTCGACCAAAAAACCCCCAACCCATATCCAACACGTCAAGCCGCGTTCGGCGTCTCCCAGCTGTCGGCTTCTGGGGCGGCAAAGATTGCGTTGAGATCGAGGAAGCAGATCATGACCTTATCGCGCGCGAAAATGCCCTCCGCATAGCCCGTGGTGGCAAGGCCGGCGGTGGCTGGCACTGGCTGCAGCTCCGACGCTGGCACGGTCAGAATATCCGAAACACGGTCCACCATCATGCCGATTGTCTTGCCCTTGACGCTGGTCACGACGATGGCGCTGCGTTCGTTTGCTTCGGCTGCGGGCATTCCCAGCTTGCAGGCCAGATCGATGATCGGGATGACCGTGCCGCGCAGATTCATCACACCCACGACTTCCGGAGGCGTGTGCGGCAGAGGCGTAACGGGAGCCCATCCGCGAATTTCTCGAATGGAGGTGGTACGAACGGCAAACTGTTGATCGTTCAGCATGAAGGCGATGATTTCAAGCGCGTCATCGGCCCGTTTGACTGGGTTGTGGTCCATCAAAATTCTTCCCAGTTGCTCTTGGATGTGTCGAGAGCGGCATTGCCGGAGAAGGCAGCGCTGATCTTACGGCCCAGCGCCCGGGCAGGGGATGCCGATGGCCGATCATGGGATGCAGCGACCCGTGGGTTGGCAGAGGTTGCGGCATAACCGTTTTCCGAAAGCTTGAACTGCGCCAGAATCTGGTTGAGGGAGCGAACTTCCTGCGCCAGACCATGGCTTGCAGCGGTGCTTTCTTCCACCATCGCGGCGTTCTTCTGCGTGTCCTGGTCCATCTGGTTCACAGCCGTGTTGATCTGCTGAAGACCGGATGACTGTTCTTGCGCCGATTCCGCAATCGCCGCGACATGGCGGTTGATTTCCTGCACCTCGGTCACGATGGTTTCCAGCGCAACGCCCGTTTCGCCAACCAGCTGCACGCCCTGCTGAACCTGCGTGTTGGAGGTGGTGATCAACGCCTTGATGTCCTTGGCGGCGTTGGCGGAACGCTGGGCCAGTTCTCGCACTTCCTGGGCAACGACTGCAAAGCCCTTGCCCGCTTCACCAGCGCGTGCCGCTTCGACACCCGCGTTCAGAGCCAGAAGATTGGTCTGGAACGCAATCTCGTCGATGACGCCGATAATGTTGGAAATCTCGCCGGAGGATTTTTCGATCTGCTGCATGGCGGAGACGGCTTTGCGCACGACCTCGCCGGATTTCTCGGCACCAAGCTTCGCACGGCTGACCAGCTGGCCAGCGTCCTGCGCACGTCGTGTCGCGTCCTTGACGGTGGTGGTGATCTGCTCGAGCGCTGCGGCCGTTTCCTCCACAGCTGCTGCCTGCTGCTCGGTGCGCTTGGCCAGATCGTCGGCGGCGGACTTGATTTCGTTGGCACCGGAATCGATGCCACGTGCATTCTGTGCCACGCGGTTCAGCGTCGATTGCAGCTGTTCTGCCGTGCGGTTGAAGTCGCCGCGGACACCATCGAGGGTTTGCGCGAAAGGCTGTTGCAGGCGATGCGTCGTGTCGCCGTCTGCAAGCTTGGAAAGTGCTGAGGCGAGATTGTCCACGGCGAACTGCACTTCTGCTGCCTCTTTTGTCTTTTGCGCCTCATGCGCGATGCGGTCCTTCTCGGAAGACGAGCGGTTGGCTTCCGTCTCTTGCTCCAGGCGAATGCGCGCGATGGCGTTTTCACGGAAGGCCTGCACGGCAGCGGCCATCTGGCCCACTTCATCCTTGCGGTCCATTCCGTCGATTTCGGCCTTCGTTTCCCCTGCGGCCAGTGAAGCCATCCGCTCGCGAAGGCGGGCGATCGGCGCTGTAATGCCCTGGATCGAGATATAAAGACCAAGACCAACCAGGAGAGCGGAGATGAGGATGATGCCGATCAGGCCGGTGAGAATGGTTTCGTTGGTGTTGACAGTCAGCTGATCGTTGCCTTCGTTCATCGACTTGATCAGCTGCTCCGTACCGGCGCTGATTTTCGGTGAGAGTTCAATGACCTTGGTCACCACATCCATGGCTGTCTGCTGGGCCTGCGCCTGCTGTCCGGCCTGGGCAAGGGCGACTGTTTTGTTGATGCCCGTTTCAATTTCGGTGAAACCCTCAAGAATGTCGCGCGCGCCCGCAGTTCGCTCAGGAACCAACTGAATGATCTGCGTCTGGCGTTCGTCGGCCTGCTTCAAATTCGACGTGAAGGTCTTGAGAGCATCCGCGAAGGCGGGGCTTGATGGATCGGCCAGCGACGCACGAAGCGCCTGCATGCCCAAGCCGTTCAAATTTCCGCTCGTGCGGGCATTCAGCACCGCTGCGTAGGCGGTCTTGCTGATGAAGTCGCCATATTGGCCGTCCGTGTTCTTATACTGCACGCTGACATAGGCCAGTCCGGCCACCGACGCTGCGCTCATCAATGCAATAACCGAAATGACTTTGGTCTTTATTTTCGTATTCGTCAGAAATGACATGGATTCCTCGAGACGGTGACTGAAGAGCGCGCATGAGTGGCACTCGAATGCAGATTGAAACATCGCGCGTAGCCATCCCCTTCATCGGGGCAGCAAGCAGTCACTGCGACACAGCCTTAAGTAGGCTGCGCTCCTCCGCTTGGTCTACTGATTCCATTCAAGAATGGAGTTTGCGGGGCGATCCTTCGACACTTAATCTAAAGATATGATTACTTGCCGACGAGAATAACTTCCGTAACGTAAGTTTGTCGAAATAATTGATTATTCTCGCTTAAAACGAGACAATGCGCTGGTGCATATTCCACGCTCAGTTGAGTTGATAGTATGCAAAAAGCGCTGACGGTTCGCCGACAGCGCTTTCATCACACATACAACTTTTACGGTTTTACCGTCTGACGACGAGCTTCTGAACGGGAGCAGGTTGCTCGCTGGGTGTGCTGTCGGCGCGGGCAGGATCGGCGGTGTAGCGATCGGCACGACGCCAGCTTTCAATGCGCTCTTCGCATTGCGCCGGGTCAAGATTTTCCAGTATGGTTTCGGCCAGCGTCATCTCGCCATCCTGCACTTTCAGATGCGGGTAGAAGCATTCCAGCACGAAGGCGGCATCGGCGAAGTCCATGCCAAGGCCGGTCATGGTGGTTGCCAGCTGCTGGCCGGAGATATCCAGCATCACCCGCTCCGAGAGCCAGTGGGTTGCGGAAAGAGAATCCGAAAGCGCCATCGAAAACTGCCGGGCATTGCGCTCGCGTGCAAAGCGCACGAGAAGCGCTTCCTGCACATCCGTCAGGCGGCGCACGCCCAGGGTGTCGCTGACCGGGCGTTGCAGTTGCCGTGCCATGGTGCGCAGCTGACGGCGCAAATCCTCTTCGCGTTCGGCAATCGTCCGTTCCATGGACTGTGCGATGTCGGCTGTCGCGGTCTGGTTTTCACGTTTTGGAGCCTGGCGCGCATGACGCAGCCCGACCAGCGCATCGATGACGGTGGGTGAAAGATCTTCTCGGCGAACGATGGTGCGCGCATGCGCCCCGCCTTGCGTGCGGGCAATGGCAATCAGCGTATCGTCATCAAGGCATTTGGACGAGACGAGGAACGGCGCGGACAACCCGATGGGCTGGCTTGCAATGAAAAAAGCGACCGCTGAGGGTATGTTGGGGTTTTGCGACAATGCCGCAACCGCTTCCCTCTTCGCTTCTGCGGTAGAGGCGGAAAACAGTGGCATGAACAGCTCCGCGAATTGACGAAGCTCGGATTTGGACGGATGAGACAGCCCTTCGAAACTCGATACGGTGGCCATAAGCACAACGTCTTTCTTCCTATCGGCGCTTGGCCTTTCTAGTTCTCGAAACCGGTCGGTCAACGCAATACCCAATGTGACGCAAAACAAAACGATCCGTTCAAGTTATAACAAACGTGTTGACGCCCTGTTAACCAGCACCAACGCAAAGCGGTTTTTTGCCGCTATGCACAGCAAATTTTTAAGACACTCAATTGGGTTGGGGAGAGGGGGAGACGCTGAAACGCGTCGAGCGTTGCCGGAGGCTAGCCGGGACTCGCCCGCCTTGCCGATGACATGGAAAGACGAGCCCCTGACCGCCATCATGGCGGCTATCTGCCTTAGACCTCACGCAAACGAGGCTCGTCAAATGCGTCCCGACAAAAAATTAACCAGCAATTTCCTGCATTTGGCAATTTGGTTATAAAATACAACGGCTTTCCATTTTGTGACGTTTTTACGTTCACAGAAGTGTGACGTCAGGCTTTATGACGTGTTTCTGCAATGCAGTAAATTTTAATGGTATATGTGTCGATGTGAGAACATTAGTATTAACGAATGATTAACCTATACATGTTTGTAATGGCATAGGCAGCCTGCAGATTCGGTGCTAGATTTCGAATTTGAAATTTAGCTTATACTGCAGCAAGCGATGTGCTTGCAGCGGCCTCTCGTCTCCCATGCCAGTCTGTGGACTGGAAATGCACAATGTTGTGGTGATGGCATTCCCGCGCGTGTCCAACGCATCCGCGCGCTTTATTCAACAACCAAGCGTCATGCCCCCTGAGAGGAGAAGACTATGACGGAAGTTATTTCGTTTTATGCGGCATCCCGCCGCCTCAGCAGACCGACAAATGCGCAGGTGCCTGCAAGCGGTCCGGCGCAACTTCTATTTTTCACCGGTGTCCGTTACGAGCGGCCCGTCGTTGACATCCAGATGGAAGCGCAGAAAAAGCCCCGCAAGCGCAAGACATCAGTCATCACTGCTGACGCCGCTGTCGGTTCCTGAATTCGCTGAAAAGGCTGTGGTTCAAGACCAGGGCGTCTGGTCGCACTTTGCCTCGCTCAGAAATCTCGTTGCCTCTTCCACGAAGCTTGGCTGCGGCACCATGGTTCGCAATACGGCGTAACCCTTGTTCTGCCCCGCTTCCACCAGAATGGATTTCGACAGTTCTGTCGGCTGCGCCTTACGAATGGCCGCAAGCTGAACCTGATTGGCCACCAGAATATCCAGCTCTCCGCCCGCCGACGTGCGATCGTTCATGCTGAAGATTTCATTGGACGCGCTGTCGAAAATCGACACCGACCAGAAGGGGACAACCCCGAAGGCCGCCAGCCGCGCCGGTTTCTCACTCACATCGAAAGTGCAGACTGCCACCCGCATGAAGGGATCGCCGCTGCCAAGCTCGGTTTTTTCGCGGCTGTCATCCAGCAGATGGAAGGCATTGGCAGCGCCCTCTGCCACCGCGCGCGTATAGGCATCGCGGTTGGAAAAATGCGGTGTCGACAGCAGGATGATCAGATGCAGCACGGCGGCACCCACCAGGCCGACGAAGATGGCAAAGATGACCTTAAACATTGCCGCACCCTGTTTTCTGGATGTCCGGCATCTTGATGTCGATCAGCCCCGTACTCCCTGCCACCGGCGTGTCCAGAAGAGTCAACACAAGCTTGAAATTGCCCCCTTGCGGCACAGCCAGCCAATTATAGGTCTGGGCGGTCGCAGCAACGGAAACATCCATGCCGCCACCCTGACCATGCAGCAGCGTGCGGGAATTCAGCGCAATGGGACGACCCGAGCCATCATCCAGTAGGTTGCCCTGCTGGTCGGCGGCATAAAGCGTCCAGAAGCGGGAAGGGGGAAGGGTGCCGGTCAATCTGTAACGGCATACGCCGGTCAGACGCTGCCCGCTGCTGTCGGCAGCGGCGGTAAAGCTTAAGCCTTCGGCCGTTCCATAGAGCAGCTTGCCCGCATCCGCCCGGTGCGATTTCGCATAGGGATCGGCCTCTATCGTCTGGGCTTCGGGAAAAGCATCCCATGCGCCGATCTTGATCGAGCCGAAACCATCGGTCGCTTCAAGGGCCGCAAGTGTGGATAATATTCCGCCGCCAAAGGCGATGATGAGCGAAATTGCAACAAGAAATGGAACTCGAAACACGCTGTTTTCCCGTTTTGGAACAGGTGAGGGTTAGCACTGATTTCGTTTGGGGGAAATGGGCAGAACGATGCCGAAGCGGGCTTTCCATAAATCTCCACGCTTGTTGCTGAGGATGTGCTAATTTGGCGCCTGGAACAGTCTAAAACCGGTTCGCAGAGGACGCCCACATGGCCTTCGATGACGATGTTGCTTCGCAACAGAACGCGTCCCGTCTGATCGATAAACGGATAGTCGAATTGGATGACTGGCGTGGGTCTATGCTCGCCCGGCTGCGCGGCATCATCACACATGCCGACCCTGATGTCACCGAGGAATGGAAGTGGCGCGGCGTACCGGTCTGGTCGCATCATGGCATTATCTGCACCGGCGAAACCTATAAGGCCGTCGTCAAGATGACCTTCGCCCACGGTGCGTCGCTGAGCGATCCCGCCCACCTGTTCAATGCCAGCCTTGACGGTAACACCCGCCGCGCCATCGATATTCACGAGGGTGAGGAGATCGATGCGGAGGCGTTGAAGGCACTGGTTCTGGAGGCGATAACGCGAAACACCTCTGCCGCCCGTTAATGCTGGGTGGTCTGAATCAATCCGGCTTAGCGTCAAGGGCAGTGCGGGCGATGTCCGAAAGTCGGGCATTCTGAAACGCCTTTGCCAGCACCAGCTCAGCCCCTTGAAATGCTTCCACCAGCCGCGCATTCGTCGCTTTTTCCACCGGGCAGGATGGGTGGTCGCTGGAAAGCGGGGCCTCGAGAATGGTCTCGCCCTGAAGCGCCCGTTGAACATCGAGGATTGTCAGCTCTTCAAGAGGTTTTGCAAGAGACCAGCCGCCGCCGCGACCACCTTCAGAGACGACGATGCCGTATCGACGCAACTCGCCCATGGTTCGCCGCACCACGACGGCATTGGTGTTCAACATCTGCGCAATGCGCTCAGATGTTTCCCGCCCGCCCAGAAGCCCCATGTGAACGAGGACGTGCACCATGCGCGCCAGTCGGCCATCCCTACTCAATGCTGACATCTCCATAAATCGTAACAATATTTGTTACAGTATCTTGATCCTGCTTATTCTGTAACATATCTTGATACGCAATGAACGCCAAGCGTCGCATTTGGAAATGGCGCTTTCCTGAAGCATGCCTTTCGAGGAGGTCGATATGAGACAGCGGATGATCAAGACGAAAACCCTGAACATGAACATTCTGGAAGCGGGCGAGGGGCCGTTGGTGGTGCTTTGCCATGGGTTTCCGGAAACCTCGCATGCGTGGCGTCACCAGATCAGCGCTTTGGCAGAGGCCGGGTTTCATGCCGTGGCACCTGATATGCGCGGCTATGGCCAGACGGAAGCACCGCAGGATTGGGCGCAGTACACCGTCTTCGACCTGGTGGCGGATATGGTGGCTCTGGTCGATGCGCTGGGTGAGGAGAAGGCCACCATCATTGGCAATGATTGGGGTGCGACAATTGCTTGGCAGTCCGCCCTTCTTCGCCCGGATCGCTTTCACAAGGTCGTTGCCATGGGCGTGCCCTTGATGGGCCAGCCACCCGTTGCGCCCAGTGCCATCTTCCCCGCCACGGATGACGCCCTGCTTTATGCGCTTTATTTCCAGCGGGATGAAGCGCTTGCTGAACTCGACAGGGACCCTGAAACGACGCTGCGCAAAATCTATTACGCCGCCAGCGGCGAGGCGGGCCCACGCCTACCGGGAGATGACACCCCCAACCCGTTCGGCATGGTGTCTCGCAAGCGTGGTTTGCTCGCCGATCTGCCGGATCGTCCCGTGTCATGGCTGACGGAGAGCGACTGGGAGGTGCTTGTCAGCGCCTTCACCACGTCCGGCTTTACGGGCGGTCTCAACTATTACAAAAATCTGGATCGGAACTGGCAGCTCCAGCATGCTCTGTCTGGCTTGAAGGTTACCGTTCCCGCGCTGTTCATGGTAGGGGAGCGGGATACCGGCCTTGCCATTCCCGGCATGAAAGAAATGATCGATGCCATGCCCTCGCTCGCGCCGGCTCTCCAGAAAACCCAGATCGTTCCGGGGGCTGGCCATTGGCTGCCGCAGGAGGCACCAGACGTGGTGAACAAGGCCATCATCGAATTTCTGAAAGGCTGAGACGTTCAGCCACTTACCCCGACCAATGAACGTAAAAACGCCGCCACCGGAGGGGTGACGGCGTTCTGAAAACTCGACTGTCAGTTTGCAGGTGCAGGGGCGGGCGCAATCGCCGGAGCCGATGGCGCAACCGGCTCTGCCGGGGCAGTTGCCGTTGGGGCAACGCCACCGGCGGAAATATCATCCGTCGCAATAGGGGAAGGTGTTACTTTGCCATCCGCTGCCGCAACACGCCACACCGTATTTCCTGCATCATCCGCCACCAGCAGCGCGCCGGTGCCGTCTATGCCGACGCCGACGGGGCGGCCACGGGCCTTGTCGCCTTGAATGAAGCCGGTGACGACATCCTGCGTCTTGCCCGCTGGTTTGCCGTTTTCGAACGGCACATAGGTTACGCGATAACCGTTGAACGCATTGCGGTTCCAGCTGCCATGTTCACCGATGAACGCTCCGTTTGCATAGGGTGCAGGCAAAGCGGAGTTTAGCGAAAAGGTGAGGCCGAGGGCTGCAACGTGGCTGGAAAGCGCATAATCCGGCTTGATGGCCTTTTCGACCATATCCGG
Organism: Agrobacterium rosae; assembly: GCF_002915175.1. GTDB lineage: Bacteria > Pseudomonadota > Alphaproteobacteria > Rhizobiales > Rhizobiaceae > Agrobacterium > Agrobacterium rosae. The sequence goes on from NZ_NXEJ01000006.1 coordinate 371,131, forward strand.
GCGCTGTGGGTGGACGCGGGCGTCCACATGGTTCCCGTAATAGCTCCACGGCCAGCCGTAAAAGGCGTTTTCTTTCACCGAGGTCATATAGTCGGGCACGAGGTTCGGGCCCAGTTCGTCACGCTCGTTGATGACGGCCCAGAGTTCCTTGCTCTCAGGGTTGAAGGCAAGGCCATTAGGATTGCGCAGGCCGGAAGCGAACAGTTTGAAGGCACCAGTCTGGCGGTCCACCTGCAAGATTGCCGCGCGGTTCTTCTCGGCCTCTATGCCGTTTTCCACGATGTTGGAGTTGGAGCCGACGGAAACGTAAAGCATCTTGCCATTGGGGCTGAGCGCTAGATCCTTCGTCCAGTGGTGGTTGATCGGACCGCCAGGAAGCGGCGTCAGGATTTTCGGCTCTGCGGTAATCTCGTTCTGACCCAACTGATAGGGGTAGGCGAGAATATTGGAGGCGGTCGCGACATAAAGTGTGTTGTCGGCAAAGGCGACGCCGAAGGGTGAGTCGAGGTTGGTCAGCAACTCGTGCCGCTCATCCACCGTGCCATCGCGGTTCGTATCGCGCAGCAAGGTGATGATGTTGCTGGGCTTCTGCGGGCCTGTCTCACCATGGGCGATGGCCATAATCCAGCCGCGAATAATGTCCTTTGGGCGTGATGGCGGCTCACCTTTCGGGCCGCGGGACTGGACGACAAGCACATCACCATTCGGCAGCGTGTGCACGGTGCGCGGATTGACGAGGTCTTTCTGATAAGCGGTAATCTTCAGCCCTTGAGGCACGGTTGGCGTTTCACCATCTTTCCAACCGATGACCTCGGCCACCTTCAGGTCTGGAATGAGGCTGGGCGATGGATCGGGCAGAACCGGATCGGCACCGATTTGCTGTGAAAGATCGAAATTGCCGTTCTGATCGCTGCAGGCGGGCAAAATGACGGCGACGCTGCCCAGAAGGATAGCAGTACGGATAAAGCGCGGCGTGACCATCATACTCTCCAAGCCAGTCTTGCATATTTGCGGGTAGAAGCGGCAACCGCCATCAGCGACACGACGAAGGTGACAGCAGATAGAAGAAGCCCGTAAGGCACGACGGCCGTCCAGCCATCACCGGCGTGAACGAGGCTGTTGACGAAGGCCAGAAGCAGCATGACGATGAACAGAAGAATGGCGAAAAACGAAGGCCGCATAGGCCGCGTGCGCGCCCGCAGCAGATCGATCAGCCCGGCCAGCAAGCCCAGACCGCCGATGACCAGCCCGGCAAACAAAAGCCAGGCGGAAAAATTCTGCCACATCAGATTGCCGGTCTGCCAAAAGGCGATATCCGTTCCCAGCGCCAGCGAAAAGCAGACAAATGGAAACGGCACGAACAGCAATTGAAAGGGATATGCAGAGGCTTCTCTGCGAGACGAGATTTCATTCATGGAGAAGGCTCCGAAACTCAAGACGAATAGGGCAATCGCGTTGCATCGGCCACATGGAGCCGCGCGTGATAAATCAACGGTTTGGCGGGGATTTGGTTGCACGCTGCCATGATGTGCATAGGCAGCGCGATGCCAGCCAGAGCCTCGAAATCCTTGGCGCGCGGAACTGCATTCCCGTCCACGCCGTTACCGGACCATGACCGACACTGATCTCGCCGCCACCTATCGCGCCTATATTGCCTGCCTCAATGCGCAGGACTGGCAAAATCTCGGAAATTTCGTCGCCGAGAACGCGGTTCATAACGGGCGCGAATTGGGCCTGTCTGGCTACCGCGACATGCTGGAGAACGACTTCCGCGAAATCCCGGATTTGAGCTTCAACATCGAGCTCCTCGTCTGCCAACCCCCCGTCATCGCCAGCCGATTGCACTTCCATTGCACACCAAAAGGCACCTTCTTCAACCTCCCCATCAACGGCAAAACCGTCACCTTCAGCGAAAACGTCTTTTATCGGTTCGAGGGTGGAAAGATTGAGGAAGTGTGGTCGGTCATCGATACGGCGGCAATTGCTGTGCAGTTGTGAGGGCAACCTCAAGGGCGCGGCAGGTACCGGACATAGCACTCAGGATCAGCGAGAATTTCGCGGAGCATAGCGAAAAACTGTGAAGCCGTTTGGCCGATCGTATCAGGTGTGAAGTCGAACCAGAAGCGTCTGGAAAACTCGCCTTCCAGATCGTTGTGATAGCGCTCCAGAAAATGGTTTATCTCAGCAAGCAGCATCTGCTTTTCATCAGGTTTGGTGAAGCGCGCATAACCTGCAAGGGCTTCAGGTACAGTATCGTATTCGAGGTCCATATCCTGATGGAGACAGCCAGCGATAAGGCCGAAAAGTGCTGGAAAATCGTGGTCGGTTATGTTCATGCCACTCGACTTTGCTGTCGCTAGATTCTCGCTCCGTCGGCATGGTATGCGAAGGCAAGGCACGCATCGATCGGAGCGTCATGACCGCCGTCTTCTAAAACCCGAGCATGATTTTCGCACCTAAGTGATTGAGTTTTTCTGTCATTCTGTGGCATTTCAAAGGCGCTCACCAATGACGTCGCTCGAGCCTACGAAAAAGTTGAATAAGCCCTGTCGGCGACCTGCTCCACCATTCGTCTTCCATCCATATCATCCAGGGAGAACGGCCATGACGATAACGATCACTGCTTTTGAACGCTCGCCGGATCGTGGCAAGGGGTTGGCGCGGGATATGCGGGTGCGTTGGGCGCTGGAGGAGGTGGGGCGGCCTTATGAGGTGCGGCTTTTGTCGTTTCAGGCGATGAAAGAGCCGGATCATCTGGCGCTGCATCCCTTCGGGCAAATCCCGACCTTCGAGGAGGGCGATCTTGCGCTGTTCGAATCCGGGGCCATCGTTCTGCATATTGCCGAAACACATCCGGGTCTGCTGCCGACGGAGGCGCATGCGCGGGCGCGCGCCATCAACTGGATGTTTGCCGCGATCAACACCGTCGAGCCACCGCTCATGGAGCGCGTGGTTGCCAAAATTGTGGAAGGTGAGCGCAGCTGGGCGCAGGAGCGTCTGCCGCTGGTCGATGCGCGCATTCACCAACGTCTGGGAGAGCTTTCCGCCCGCCTTGGCGATGCCGAGTGGCTGGATGGTGCGTTCAGCGCGGGTGATCTGTTGATGGTGACGGTGCTTATGCGCGCAAAGGCTGGGGGCTTTCTAAGGGAGTACCCCAACCTCGCCGCCTATGTTGAACGCGGTGAGGCACGCCAGGCCTATCAGCGGGCCTTTGCGGCGCAATTGGCAGTTTTCAAGGCTGCCTCGGCGGGGTAGCAAGAACGCGGTTCGTGTTCGACATCTGATTCTCGATGGCGCATCGCAGAGCTTGTTCCAACGCGTCGTTAGCGGCGTGAAGCAGATGGCACTATATTACGAAAGGCGGGATTTTCCATGGCACCACGCGTGAAGCTTCGGGCTCTGGATGGGAATTACGGCGTGGCCCGGTTGGGCCCGTCCGATCCCATTCCCGGCTGGGCGGATGGGCAAGGCTTTGTCAGCATCAGCCGCACGGATGACGAACTCTCCATCGTCTGCCTGCGAGAGCGAATTCCACACGACGTGCAGGTGGATGGCGGCTGGTCCTGCATCAAGCTTCAAGGGCCGTTCGCCTTCGATGAAACCGGCATCGTGCTGTCTGTCATCCAACCGCTTTCAGCCAATGGCATCGGCATTTTCGTGGTGTCCACTTTCGATGGCGACCACCTGCTGGTCAAAACCGACGGTCTGGAAACCTCCCGCGATCTTCTGGTCAAAGCCGGGCATTCCTTCATCTGATCACCACTCCAACCTGAAAATGACATGTGATGAGCGACATAGAACAGCCCGTCCGCGAGCAGCTTGCGGCCTATAATGCCAAGGATATCGACGCCTTCATGCCGTGGTGGGCTCAGGATTGCGAATATTACGCGTTCCCATCTACCCTGTTGGCCAAGGGTGTAGACGAGATCCGCGAGCGCCACATAGAGCGCTTCAGAGAGCCCGATCTCCACGGAACGTTGCTGACCCGCATCACCGTCGGCAATGTCGTCATCGACCATGAAACAGTCACCCGAACCTTTCCTGAAGGACGCGGCGAGGTGGATGTGGTCTGCATTTACGAGATCGAAAACGGCAAGATCGCCAAGGCCTGGTTCAAGCTGGGCGAGCGCCGGATTTTGTAAGCACACCTGTCTGTTCGCATGAGCCGACCCGACCATAAGCGGTTGCGGTTCAACGCTTTTTCGAACAGACTAAGATATGCATGAAACCGTAAAGCCCCATTCCCGCCGCCGCGCATTCCTTGCCGATACGACGGCGCTGATCGTGTTCTTCACCACAACCGGCATCATCAATGAACGCTTCATCGCCGGCATGACATGGGAACAGGTGCTACACGCCAGACTTCTGGGCGCAGCCCTTATGGTGCCGGTGGGGCGGCCTTATGGCCTCTGGCGTGACTGGCTGATGCGTTTCGCAAAGCCCGGTCGCGTCTCGCAAATCCTCTGGGACAGCCTCGCTTTGGTTAGTTTCCAGGTGCCGATCTACGCCGCCATCATCGCCGTTACCGGCGCGTCCGGGCAAGGCCTGCTCTTCGGCATCCTCGGCGCTACCGTGATGATGCTGACGCTGGGGCGACCTTACGGCGCGTTCCTCAACTGGGTCCGAAGCCTCTTCGGCCTGCCGCCGGGCGGCGACAAACCCATGAGTTTGAAGAGTTTGGATTGAGACGCGGATTTCTCCGCGTCCACCCACTCTTCGTTTACCGCTTCACCCCATCACTCCCCACTTCCGCCACCTTCTGCACCGTCAAAGATGGCGCTGACGCTTCCTTCAGCTTTTTGCCGATGGAGCGGATGACGCGTGTCGCCTCGGCGGAAAGGGAGCGGGGGCGGGTGAGGGCTGGCAGGGCGTTGGCGTCTGCCACGACTGCGCCGGGGGCTGGTTGCGGGCGCGAGCCTTTGGGCAGCGGGTTCTGGATGCCGGGAATGGGGCGCAGTTCCATGCCTTGGTGGGCGTAGTCCATCAGCCGCTTGAACGTCATGGCGGGCAGGGCACCGCCGGTCATGTTGTTCATCGAGGTGAAGTCGTCGTTTCCGAACCAGACGGCGGTCGTGTAATTGCCGGTAAAGCCCACATACCAGGCATCGCGGTAGGATTGCGAGGTGCCGGTCTTGCCGCCGGAGACGATGCCATTGTCCAATGCGCCGCGCCGTGCCGTTCCCTCCACGGGAATGGTCACAAGCATGCGGTTCATCTTGGAATTGGCTTCTTCGGAGAGCACGCGCTGGGCTGGCGGTTCGTCACGGTCGAAATCGTAGAGAACCTTGCCTTCGTAATCCAGCACCTGCTCGATGCCGTGGCGGCGCGATTGCATGCCATCTGCCGGGAACACGGCGTAACCCGTGGCCTGATCCAGCACGGTCACTTCGGATGTGCCGAGCGGAATGGTCTTGTCAGACCGCAGCGGTGTGGCCACGCCCATGGCTTTGGCCGTATCCACGATGATCTGCGTGCCCAGCACATCCTTCGCCAAGCGCACCGGCACGGTGTTGTAGGATTTGGCAAGAGCGGTCTGCAACGTCACCTTGCCCGCATATGAGCGGCCGTAGTTCTGCGGCGACCAGCCGCGCCATGTCACGGGCGCATCTGATATCAGCGTTTCCGGCTTGTAACCCTTCTCCATGGCGGCGGAATAGGTGTAGACCTTGAAGGACGAGCCCGGCTGGCGCAGCGCCGCCGTTGCGCGGTTGAACTGGCTTTCGCCATAATCGCGCCCGCCGACCATGGCGCGAATGCCGCCGCCATTTTCGATGGTCACCATTGCGCCCTGCTTGACGCGGTAGCCCTCGCCAAACTCGCGAAGACTGCCTTCCATGGCCTGTTCTGCAGCCTGTTGCAGGCCGGCATCGATGGTGGTGCGAACGACGACCGTATGGTCCTTGATCTTGCCTTCCTTGGCCAGCTTCTGCACCTCGTCAAAGGCCCAGTCGAGGAAGTAATCCGGTGCCTTCACGTCTTCGCGGTCGATGACGGTGGCCGGGTTGCGGCGGGCACCGACGACCTGACCTTCGGTCATCAACCCGCCCTGCACGAGGTTTGATAGCACCGTGTTGGCGCGCGCGCGGGCAGCGGGTAGGTTGACGTGCGGCGCATATTTCGCCGGTGCCTTGAACAGACCAGCCAGAATTGCGGATTCCGCCAGCGTCACATCCGTCAGGTTCTTGCCAAAATAGAATTGTGCTGCCGCAGCCGCGCCAAAAGTGCCGCCGCCCATATAGGCGCGGTCGAGATAAAGGCTGAGGATTTCCTTCTTGGACATGTTGGCTTCCAGCCACAGCGCCAAGAAGGCTTCCTTGATCTTACGTTCCAGCGAACGTTCATTGGTCAAAAACAGGTTTTTCGCCAGCTGCTGCGTCAGCGTGGAGCCACCCTGCACGACGCCGCCGGCACGGGCGTTTTCGCTCATGGCGCGGGCAAGGCCGATGAAATCGATGCCGAAATGCTCGAAGAAGCGTCGATCTTCGGTGGCCAAGACAGCCTTGATGAAATGATCCGGCATCTGGTCGATCGGCACGGAATCTTCGTGAATGATGCCGCGATGGCCGATAGTATTGCCGTAGCGATCCAGAAATGTGACAGCAAAATCACCGCGATAACGCCAGTCCTTCTTGGTTTCCTCGAAGGCGGGCAGGGCCAGTGCCAGCATCAGCACGGTTCCGGCGGTGCCCACCGTCAGCGCATCGTCGGTGATGTTGATGAGAAATTTCTTCCAGCCGCGCACATGCAGCTTGCGGGATGCGACGGTAACGTCTTCCCAGAAGTCGAAAAAGCGGGATGCAGATGTCCACAGGCCGGAATCGATCCATGAATCGATGCGCAGCAGAATATGGCGTTTACGGCGCGCCTGTTTCTTGTTCTTATCTTCCTGCACGTAAAACGAATTCCTGTTCGATATGTCGAATGGATGCTTGACGCAGCAACCTTGCGCGGGTCATTCCCTCACCATTACTCCGCCGGATTTAAGAATTATCTTATAATCTGACGGATTGCGATATGACCAAATGGGTTAAGCCACGTTGCAGCCCGCCGCCCCAAAATGAAACGGAAATGTTAACGATGAGTGACGCGCCATTCTGGAAAACGAAATCGCTGGCGCAAATGAGTAACACCGAATGGGAAAGCCTGTGCGATGGTTGCGGCCTGTGCTGTCTCAACAAGCTGGAGGATTGGGACACCGGAGACGTGGTGTTCACCTCCGTCGCCTGCCAGTTGCTGGATGGGGAGAGCTGTCAGTGCTCAGATTATCCCAACCGGTTCGATACGGTGCCTGATTGCATCCAGCTCAACCTCAAGCTCGTCAACGAAATCGGCTGGCTGCCGCCCACCTGCGCCTATGCACTGGTGCGCGATGGTGAGGATCTCTACTGGTGGCACCACCTCGTCTCAGGTGATCCTGAGACGGTGCACATTGCCGGCATTTCCGGGCGTGGCCGGACGGTGAACGAGCTGAATGTGGAGGTGGATGATTTTGAGAATTACGTCGTGGACTGGCCTTTGACGGTAGGGGAGCAGCCGGAGGCGCAGCAGCGGTGAGATCATCGTGCATCCACTCCACCCTCATTCCTGTGCTCGTCACAGGAATCCAGCCAGCCTAAGTCATTGGGCTGAAAAGAGTCTTGCCGCCGCGCAGACGCGCGACGACTGGATTCCTGTCACAAGGACAGGAATGAGGGAAGAATATGGGCTTGTCCTATTCCTGCCCCATCCTGCCAGTAATCACAGTCAATTACTTTTATTACACGCCCGTTGCCGGCTATGATGACGACCGGACAATCAAGGAAAATGCATGCTGCCCCGCTGCGCCGTTCTTAAAGCTCTGTGCCTAGCCGCTTTCAGCCTGTCGCCCGTCTGGGCTCATGCCGCCACTCAGCCATATGAATGCACCTTCGTGACGTCGGTGGAAACCGGCGCGGTCATTACCCAGCAGGGCACCTGTGACCGGCGCGTGTCGCCCGGCTCTACCTTCAAAGTACCGTTGGCGTTGATCGGCTTTGATTCCGGCATTTTGCTGGATGAATTCAACCCCGCATGGGACTGGCAGAAGGGCATGGAGGCGAAGCCAGAAGAGCGCAAGAAGGTGGACCCCACGACGTGGCAGAAGGAGAGCATTCGCTGGTATTCCCGCGAAATCACCAGCCGTCTGGGACAGGAAAAATTCGCCGCCTATGTTAAGCGTCTCGGCTTCGGCAATGCCGATGTGGCCGGAAGTGCAGGGGACAATAACGGGCTGACGGATGCCTGGGTCGGGACTTCGCTGGAAATTTCGCCGGTGGAACAGATCGGCTTCATGCGCCGCCTGCTGGCCAACAACCTGCCGTTTTCCCGCGATGCGCAGAACAAGACCAAGGCCATCATTCCCGTCTATGACGGTGCCGAAGCCTGGAGCGCCCACGGCACGACAGGCACCGGCAACCTCAAGGGCGACGACGGTAAACCAGACCCCAACCGCCCCTTCGGCTGGTTCGTCGGCTGGGCCGAACGCGAAGGCCAGCACATCGTCTTCGTCCGCTTCCGTGTGTCCGACAAGCCCTCGGACAAGCCAATGGGGCAGGTGGTGCGCGATGAGTTCTTACGGGATATTCCACGGTTTTCAGTGCATCGGTGAAGGCTGGCCCGTAACCTGCGTGGGGATTTCACAGTGGCCTAAAAACGGCTTGCCCCCACAAGCGGGCTTGCAGGGGCAGACGATCTAACTTGCGGAATGGATACCGCAGACATGATGAAAATAGGTGTTATGCACGCCCATGTCAACGCGTGTTCTGGGCCCTTTGTCAGGGTAAAGCGTCAAGCAGAGATGCTAGTTGGCTCATAGCCAGTGCATGTAACACCGTTTTTCTAACTTCGCGAAAATCGCTTTTCGAAATGCTGACGGTTTGTCGCTTGCCAGCGAGATAGGGGCGGTCAAGCCTTTGATTGCTGACGGTTGAGATCAGGTCGGCTTTGACCCAGCTATCTTCTGCATGGCTTAAGAAATCATACGATCCGGCCGTGATTTTAAAATGAATTTTTAAAGGGGAGCGCGGCGCCACCGTCGATAACGGTACAACGGTCGTCAAACCATTCGAGGAATTGATCACGATGACCTGTCGTTCCTTGTAAATCTCAGGTCTCACGGCCAGTGGGCCGACCATCAAGCCCGGAGGTGTAACGTTGTCGGGATCTGGGCCGAAATCACACATCAGGACTTGGCCGGGAGAAGGACGAATTCCAGATGGTAGAGACATATCCAAATCCTGATTGAAAACTAGACATCAAATCGAACATATCAGAGGTTGAGTTGGCGCTGCGTTACGTTGTTATTGATGTTGTTTTACTTGCCGCTTCCTGAAATCGAAATAGCTAGAATCGCCTATTGACTCCATTATAATTAACTCTTGACCTTCCCATGATGGGAAGCATTACATGAGGTCTCGAAAGGGGAAATCCCATGAACGAGACAGTCAAGACCATCATCCCGGCAGAGCCGATTTCCGTGTCCGTGGAGGGCATGACCTGCGCGTCCTGCGTGCGGCGTGTGGAGGTGGCGGCGGGGAAGGTGCCGGGGGTGGCCGCGAGTTCGGTTAATTTTGCTACGAAGAAGCTGACGGTTGAGCCAACGGCAGGGTTTTCGGCAAAGACGCTGGCCGCGGCGGTGAAGAAGATTGGTTACGAGGTTGCGCCTGAAACGATAACGCTTTCGGCGCATGGCTTGAAGGGTGCGGATGATGCGGCGCGGTTGAAGGTCGTGCTGGAAGCTGGCCCGACCACTGTAAGCGCGGAGGTGGATGCGCAGAGCGGGGCTGTCACCATTGAAAGCATGGGCGGTGCGCGTCAGCGCGAGGTGCTGGTGGAAACGGCTCGGCTTGCCGGGTTTGCATTGAAGGCTCTGGATGCTGTTGGCCGCACTCATGCAGGGCATGAGCATATGCATCATGCCGGTGACGAAGCGTCGCTGAAGCGGGATGTCGTTCTGGCGGCCATCTTCACCGCGCCGTTGTTCGTGCTGGAAATGGGCGGGCATCTTTATGCGCCCATGCACCGTTGGCTGATGGGCGTTATCGAGACGCAGACGCTGTATTATGTCTATTTCGCGCTGGCGACGGTGGTGATTTTCGGGCCTGGATGGCGCTTTCTGAAGAGCGGTTTTCCGGCCCTTGCGCATGGCGCGCCGGAGATGAATTCGCTTGTGGCGCTGGGGGTGAGTGCGGCCTATCTCTATTCGCTGGTGACGACATTCTCGCCCGGCCTGCTGCCGGACAATGCCCGGCATGTCTATTACGAGGCGGCCACCGTCATCGTCACGCTGATCCTGCTTGGGCGGCTGCTGGAGGCCCGCGCCAGCGGCAAGACGGGTGATGCCATCCGCAAACTGGCGAGCCTTCAGGCGAAGACGGCTCGTGTGGAGCGGGGCGGTCAGACGTTGGATATCGCACCGGAAGAGTTGGTGGTGGGCGACATCATCATCATTCGCCCCGGCGAGCGCCTGGCCGTGGATGGCGAGGTGGTTGAGGGTGCGTCCTATATAGATGAATCGATGATTTCGGGCGAGCCGGTGCCGGTGGAAAAGACTGTGGGAACGCATGTCACCGGCGGCACGATCAATGGCAATGGCACGCTGAAATTCCGCGCCACGAAGGTCGGTGCCGATACGATGCTGGCGCAGATCATCGCGCTGGTGGAGCAGGCGCAGGGCGCAAAACTGCCGATCCAGCTTCTGGTGGACCGGGTGACGGCGCTGTTCGTGCCTGTCGTCATTGGCGTTGCGGTGTTGACTTTCGTGGTGTGGGCGATCTTTGGGCCGCAGCCAGCCTACACCTATGCGCTGATCAATGCCGTGGCCGTCCTCATCATCGCTTGCCCCTGCGCCATGGGGCTAGCCACGCCGACATCAATCATGGTCGGCACGGGGCGGGCTGCGGAACTGGGCGTGCTGTTTCGCAAGGGTGAAGCTTTGCAGGCGCTGCGGTCTGCTGGGGTCGTAGTCGTGGACAAGACCGGAACGGTGACGAAGGGCAGGCCGGAGTTGACCGATCTGGTGGTGGCGGATGGGTTCCAGCGCCATGAGGTTTTGAGGCTGGTGGCAGCGGTAGAGAGCAGGTCGGAGCATCCGATTGCGGAGGCAATTGTGCGGGCGGCGAGGGTGGAAGAACCCCTCCCCAACCCCTCCCCACAGGGGGGAGGGGCTAACCTGGACGTTCGCACTGAGGTTGATACGGTGCCGATTGAAACTCAGCGGGTGCCGCCTGTTTCTTCTCCCCGTGGGGGAGAAGGTGGCCCGGAGGGCCGGATGAGGGGGCCAGGGTTGAGAGATGCGGAGAGCTTGCCCCCTCATCCCGCTGCCGCGACCTTCTCCCCCTCGGGGAGAAGAACGCAAGATGCGGACTCGCTATCCATCTCTGAGCGGCCTGTCGGCGCTGGGGTCTTTGCCTCCACCATCACCAACTTCCAAAGCGTCACAGGCTACGGCATATCCGCCACCATCGATGGCCATAGAGTGCACGTCGGCGCAGACCGCTTCATGTCCAAACTCGGCCTCTCGGTCGCACCTTTCGCTGACACCGCACAAAAGCTGGGCGATGGAGGCAAGACGCCGCTTTATGCAGCCATCGACGGCCAATTGGCGGCGGTGATTGCGGTGGCGGACCCTCTGAAACCATCCAGCATCGATGCAATCAAAGCCCTGAAATCGATGGGCATAGAGGTGGCGATGGTGACGGGGGATAACGCTCTCACGGCCAAGGCCATCGCCCGTCAGGTGGGCATCGAAAAGGTCGTCGCCGAGGTGTTGCCGGAGGGCAAGGTGCAGGCGATCCATGATCTGCGGCGGGGCGGCAAGACGCTGGCTTTCGTGGGTGATGGTATCAATGATGCACCGGCGCTGGCTGAAGCCGATATCGGCATCGCGATCGGCACCGGCACGGATGTCGCCATTGAAAGTGCCGATGTGGTGCTGGTGGGGGGTGATTTGATGGGCGTGGTCCACGCCATCGACATGAGCCGCGCCACCATGCGCAATATCCGCCAGAACCTTTTCTGGGCCTTTGGGTACAATGTCGCGCTCATTCCCGTGGCGGCAGGCGCGCTCTATCCGGCCTTCGGCATCATGCTATCACCCATGGTCGGGGCGGGAGCCATGGCGCTGTCCTCCGTCTTCGTGCTGGGCAATGCTTTGAGATTGAAAACAACGAAGGTATCGCCATGAACATCGGTCAGGCATCGGAGGTTTCAGGCGTATCAGCCAAGATGATCCGCTATTACGAGCAGATCGGCCTGATCACGCCGGCAGCCCGCACGGGTAACAATTACCGAACCTATGGCGAGCAGGACGTGCACAATCTGCGCTTCATAAAGCGGTCCCGCACGCTGGGTTTTTCGCTGGAAGAGACGGAGACCCTGCTGAAACTCTGGCAGGACAAAACCCGCGAAAGCTCCGCCGTTAAAGACATAGCACTCGCCCACATCAACGATCTGGAGCGCAAGATCGCCGAGATGAAAGCCATGGTCAAAACGCTGTCCCATCTCGCCCACTGCTGCGGCGGTGACCATCGGCCAGACTGCCCCATTCTGGACGATCTGGCAGGCATCGATGCTTCAGTTGCGCAGAAGTAATTGGAATACAAAGGAAATCGACATGACAACCACCACCTTTACCGTACCCGACATGACCTGCGGACACTGCGAGAAAACGATACGGGGCGCCCTGACAGAAGCGCTCCCCGGCGCGGAAATCGGTATCGAACTGTCTATGCACCGTGTGACGGTGACTGGCGATGCCGCGACGGCTGGGGAGGCGATGCGGGAGGTGGGGTACAGCCCTGAACGTCTGGGGTGAGATTGCAAAAAATAGGACATGTGCTACATATGTAGCACGCGCGACGTGTTGAATGCTTATCGCGATCCGACAGGATTTTCGAGTCAAACCCCGGATGACGCAGAACGGTAATTTGGAGCAAGGCGATGACGGTAACGACTAAAATCAGAAGGCAGGGCGGCGCTGCGGTGATGACCATACCACCTGCTTTACTGAAACTTATGGGAACCGAAATCGGCTCCGAGATGACGCTGGAGATCGATAACGGCAACCTCGTAGCCAGCCCGGTCAATACGCAAAAGAAACGATATTCGCTCGCGGAGTTGCTGGAGGGTGCCGAGGAAATGGCGGCGCTGAATGCCGATGCATCGGCTTGGGACGCCGCTCCGCGTGTTGGTAAAGAGGCACTGTGATGGTGCGCAGCAATGTGCCGAAACGAGGTGACGTATTTCTCATCGATCTCAATCCGGTTGTCGGCAACGAGATGAAGGATGAGCATCGCTGTGTCGTCATAACGCCGAAAGAGATCAACGCCGTTGGGCTGTGTCTGGTCATCCCCATAACGACGGGCGGTATGTTTACGCGTAGAGCAGGATTGGCAGTCAATATTTCGGGTCACAAGACGACTGGTGTCGCACTGTGCAATCAGGTCCGAAGCCTGGATATCGTGGGGCGGATTGCGCAGAAAAAAGCGAGATATATCGAGACGTTAGACGATGCGACAATGCAAGACATAGTCGCGAGGGTCGTAAGCATGATCGACCCAACGTGAGAGACGGCTGTCTATGGAAGAAGATTTAGAAACGCCTCACGAAGCAAAGCTTGCTCCAGCGCCCACCGACTATGAAATCGAGCTTAGAGAGATACGCGTTACCCGATCATGCGGACAATTTCTATCCATGAGTGAGGGCAATCGGCGCATGGAAATGATGATTGAGGCAAAGAAGGAACTTTGCGGGTCAACGAAATTAGCGCCCCGCAAAGATTGAGAGGCGCTGGTTGTTTCAAACCTCGTCAAACTTCCCGCCTTCGCGGGACGGATTGCGGTCCAACACCTTTTCTTCGACATCGTCAGGCAAAGCATCGTCGCTTTCCTGGTAGGGGTCGTCGTCGGTTTCGGCTTCTTCTTCCCGCAGTTCCTGTTCGATCTGCTGGGAGAGTTCGCCGTCTTCCGGAAGGTCATCGACCTCGACGTCGAGGATTTCCTGATCGAGGGCATCTTCGTTTTCTGTGAGGGGCTTGCGCGGGTCCATGGTGGTTTTCCTATCGGGTTGGGGGGAATTGAGCAGATTTTTGCCGTTATGCCGACTGTGTTGTCATCACCACCACCATTGCCAAGTAGACGACGAAGGCCATGATGCCGACGCCTGCAATGACGAATATGATACCGCGACCGGCGCGGGTTTTCTCGCCCTTGTTCTCGTTGGCTTCAGACGGAAATAGAATGGGATCGGTTTCCTGAATCTTGGTCACGAAGCTCTCCTCTGGATATTTTCTGTTACCCAGAGAACGGTGTGGGGTCAGGAATGTTCCTGAGCGCTTACTGTTTTAGCGCCCAGATCGTGGCATGTGCGATGGCTCCGTCGATGCTTTTCAGGTGGGCAGCGCGCACGGGCTCGAAGCTTTCGATACGCTTCGTGCCGACATAACGGCCATGGTCCGCGAACACTTCGATGGAACCGTAATCGAGGAAAATGCGCAGCCGGAAGGGGCGTGCGCCTTCAGAAATATAGCGCGGCGAGGGGCCTTCACGACCATCTTCGTGGCGAATCCACAGGCCCGTTTCATCGCAGACGACGCCGAGTTTGACGCCGGGATGGTCGAGTTCCAGTTCGAAGGGGAGGCCGGGTTTGGTGAGTTCGAACAGGAGTTCGACAGCACCCGTCTGGAGGTCCACCCGCTCTCCCGCCGCCAGCCGCGTGCGGTCCAGAATACGGTGGCGCAGGCTTTCTGCGGCACCGATGGGCGGTGTCAGCAGCGCGCCGTGGGAGAAGTGCATGCGGCGCGGCAGGGTCATGGCGGTGGGGAAGTCGATTTCCGGCGTCGCATCCGCCCAATTGGCCAACCAGCCGATGCCGACGATGGTGTCACCATCCAGAAAGGCCTGAAACGCGTAATTATCCGTGCCGAAATCCAGCTCCTGCCCGAATTCCTTGACGAAGGTCTTGCCATCGAACCAGCCGACATCCGCCATGGTCAGGTTTTTGCGGCCGGTGGCGGCATCTTCCGAGTGCATGAGGCCATAGGTCAGCACCCAGCGTGTGGAGCGGGCATTGGCAGGGCCATCGAGAGGCAGCAGGCAGGGGCATTCAATGGCCGTGGTCTTGTAGCGCGTTTCCACCCACAGCTTACCGACATAGGTCCAGCCGGAGGCGGCTGTCGGATCCTGCGTCTCATAAAGCAGAATGACGCCGCCACCATCGCTCTGGCTGCCCAGCAGCATTTTCCATAGGCCATCAGGGCCGCGCACCACGTAAGGGTCACGGAAATCCGGCGTCAGGCCTTGGCCATCCGGGCGGTGGCCGAGAATGACATCCGCCTGGCCGGCCATGATGAGATCGGACGAGGTCGCGGTCAGCTGGATCTGCTGTTCCGGCACACGGTCTTGCACCTGTTCGGTGAAGAACACACGGATGCCAGTTCCTTCCACCAGCGGAATAGTAGAGCCGGAATAGGCACCGCCGCGCTTGTCCGGCCGTGTCGTCAGATCTTCGGAGGGGAAAAGGAAAATCGGCAGATGGCGCCAGCGCAGGTAATCCGAAGACACCGCATGGCCCCAATGCATGGTGTTCCAGCGCAGACCATGGGAGTAATGCTGGTAAAAAAGATGCGGACGCCCTTCGAAACGGCCAAAGCCATTGGGGTCGTTCATCCAGCCGAAGGGCGGGCGGAAGTGGTAACTATCAGGCAGATCGGGGGCGGCATTATCCGGCTTCGTGTGGACCACGGTAATACCGGTTTCCAATACGTCCGATGCAATGAACCAGTACATGACTGAAACGGCAGTGGTGACGGTATCATAGCTCAGCTCGACGCGACCGCCGCCGAAGACCTGATAAATGCGGAAATTATACTCATCGAGATTGGTGGTGGAGACCTCACCAAACTTGCCGTTGTGGTTGGAAAAGGACACCGAACCCGGCTCGTCTTCCTTTTTTGCCTTCAGCCAGATGTGGAACGTGGCATTGACCGGAAGATCGGTTTGTATGGTGCGAATGGCGCTTTCGATCTCTACGGGCAAGGCGGTATCGTTCATTCCACTATCCTTTCGTCTCTATTGCGGTGACAGGATAGCAACGAAAGTGGCAGGTTAAAGTTCAACCGCTTCAAAGTAAGCCGAGATGTCTGCGGCCTGGCGCGTCACATATGTCTAGAATGCGCCTTTACCCAGGGAGGCGAACTGGGTTTTGACATCCACCAGAAGACCTTGGAAGTTAAGCGACTTAGGGTCCCTCTCAATAGGGGACCGGGTGGCGGAAACCGCACGCTCTGGCATTCGACACGTGAAGCAGGTCAGCCCCGCCATTTGCTGTTGAGCGGCACCCGTAACCGGAAAACCCACCGTCAAATCCTGCGACGAGCCCTCCATAGGCCTATAGCCGTAACGGGCAAGGCCAACAGGCCGAAAATTCAGGGCCTTCGGTTGCTGAAGGGCTTGCAGCCTCGATATAGCAATGAGCCGCGAGCCTTCAGCCGAGGTATAATGAAGCACGTGTGTTTCCGTAGTCTTTTCAGCACGTTCCGCCGCAAAAATGGCTGTTTGCAACAGTGGCAGAACCGCACAGGCAGCGATTGTTCTCCTAAAAACGGACATCATCATTTGGAAAGTCCCCAAGCCGAATCACCCTCCCGCCTTATTCGGCAGGTTTCACGAGGGTGCTACGATTGGCAGATAATTTCAATTATAAATAATTTAGTAAGATATTTCGCACGGAAAGCGTTATTAAGGTTTACCTAAAAATTGTTGTAAAACAAAAATATCGAGTAGCATGGTATCGTTTGTGGATCAGGTTGTATTTTATGTTTAATCTACAAAAAATTGAATAAAATCGGACGCCATCGAGTTGTATTAGAGGCAGCGCTACCTATCGTCAAATTGAAGGGATTGGCGGGAAACAAAGGCTTCAGCCCCTATGGCTGGAATATCGCGGTAAACCCGCCCATATAAGGGGAAACAGGGAGAAACCCGTGATCCATTTTGACAATACCTATGCGCGCCTGCCGGAACATTTTACGGCTGCGGCTCTGCCGACACCGGTGGCGGCACCGTTGTTGATTGCGTTCAACCGCCCGCTGGCTGCGGAGCTTGGGCTCGACCTTGCTGATGTGGATGATGCGCGTCTGGCGGCGATCTTTTCTGGCAATGTCGTGCCGCCGGGGGCGGAACCTTTGGCGATGGCTTATGCGGGGCATCAGTTCGGCAACTTCGTTCCGAAGCTGGGCGATGGGCGGGCGATTTTGCTGGGTGAAGTGATTGATATCAATGGCAAACGGCGGGATATTCAGCTGAAGGGTTCTGGCCCCACGCGCTTCTCACGCCGGGGTGATGGGCGGGCGGCGCTTGGGCCGGTGCTGCGGGAATATATCGTTTCCGAGGCCATGCATGCGCTCGGCATTCCCGCAACGCGCGCGCTGGCGGCAGTGGCGACGGGCGAGCGGGTGCAGCGGGAAACCGGTCTGCCCGGAGGCGTGGTGACGCGGGTGGCGGCGAGCCATATCCGGGTTGGGACGTTCCAGTATTTCGCGGCGCGTGAGGACCATGCGGCCATCAAGGTGCTGGCGGATTATGTGATCAACCGGCATTATCTTGAGGTCAAACAGGCCGAGAAGCCCTATTTTGCGTTACTGCAAGCCATTGCGGAGCGGCAGCGCGAACTAGTTTGTCGTTGGCTGATGGTGGGTTTCATCCATGGTGTGATGAACACCGACAACGTGGCCATCTCTGGTGAGACAATCGATTTCGGGCCGTGTGCCTTTATGGATGAATATAATCCTAACAAGGTGTTTTCCTCCATCGATGCGCAGGGGCGCTATGCCTATAACAGCCAGCCCGGCATCGCCCAGTGGAACATCGCGCGGTTGGCGGAGTGCCTGTTGCCGCTGCTGGATGAGGATGCCGACAAGGCGGTGGAGCTCGCCAATGGCGTGCTCGCCGAGTTTGCCAGCGACTTCCCCAAGCGCTGGCTTTCTGGCATGCGGCAGAAGCTTGGCCTGACGACGCAAGACGATGCTGACGAGCAGTTGGTCCAGGATCTGTTGGCATTGATGCAGCGAAACGAGGTGGATTTTACACTGACATTTCGCAGGCTTTGCGATGCGGCTGATGGTAGCCCCGAGGCGTTTCGCGGGATGTTTACCGATCTTGCGGGTGCGGACGAATGGCTGGCCCGCTGGCGTCAGCGGACATGGCGCGAGAGCGCGACGGAAAGCGACCGGGCGCAGGCGATGCGGGCGGTGAACCCGGCGGTTATTCCGCGCAACCACCGTATCGAGGAAGTGATTGCGGCGGCGGTGGAGGATGGCGATCTGGAGCCGTTTCATGCGATGGTTCGGGCAACGGCGCGGCCGTTTGAGGAGGTGCCGGAGTTCGCGGTTTATATGCAGGCGCCGATGGGGCACGAGCGGGTGTTTCGGACGTTTTGTGGGACGTGAGGATTAGGAGTGAGGGTTGTGGATGTGGCTCACCCCCCTCTGTCCTGCCGGACATCTCCCCCACAAGGAGGGAGATTGGCTGGGCTCGGGACCATCGCTCTATCTTTAAAGCTCGAGAGGGGCTGAGGGGTAGCCACGATTCGATCTCCCCACCTGTGGGGGAGATGCCTGGCAAGGCAGAGGGGGGTGAGCCATACCCGCTGCCTACAATGTGAATTACCCCACCTTAGCCAACCCCTCCCGCGGCGCATAATACTGCCCAAAACGGTTGGCCAGGAAATCCGCCAACCCGATATCCTCCTGTTTCACAAAACCTTTCTGCGGCAGTTTGCCCTGATTCAGCAAATCCAGAACCGTGGTAATCCCGGCGGCGGTGGTGATCTGGATGGCGCTCATCATGCGGCCGGAAACGGGGCCAGCATAGACTTTGTGGGCGTAGGTTTCCTGCATGAAACGGCCGTTTTTGGTGCCGCAAACGGTGACGAAGACGATGACGACATCCTGCATGGTGGCGGGCAGAGCGTTTTCGAACAGGTCTTTCAACACATCACGGCGGTTGCGCAGATTGAGGTCGTTGAGCAGCGCTTTCATGATGGCGACGTGGCCGGGATAGCGGATGGTGCGGTAATTCATGGTGCGCACCTTGCCCTCCAGCGTGGCGGCCAGCGTGCCGAGGCCGCCTGACGTGTTGAAGGCCTCGTAGGTCATGCCGTCGAGCGAGAATTCCTCGCGTTCTTCCAGCGCAGGTACGGCGGTAAGGCGACCCTCGACGATGGCCTCGCAGGGCTCGATATATTCGTTGATAAGACCGTCCGTGCTCCAGGTGAGGTTATAATTCAAGGCGTTGGAGGGGTATTGCGGCAGGGCACCGACGCGCATGCGCACGCTATCCAGCTTATCGAAACGCGAGGCGAGATCGGCAGCGACGATGGAGATGAAGCCGGGCGCAAGGCCACATTGCGGGATGAGCGCACTCTCTGATGTTTCAGCCAGCTTCTTGACTTTGCGGGTGGATTCGACGTCTTCGGTAAGGTCGAGATAATGTGTGCCGACGGCAACCGCAGCTTCGGCAATGCCAGCAGTGAGGTGGAACGGGGCAGCCGAGAGGACGGCGAATTTGTCTTTCAACAGCGCCTGCAGGCCGAGGCGATCGGTGATGTCGACGATCTCCGTATCGACCCGCTCATGGCCGGGAACATTGGCGAGCTGGTCTGCGGACCGGTCCGCGACGGTAACGCGGTAATCGCCTGTGACGGCGAGCATCCATGCGATGGCAGAGCCGATATTGCCTGCGCCGATGATGACGATGTGTTTCATGCTGTCCCCTCAAGATTTTTGTTGAGGTAACAGAATGCCGCATTTGGAAGACGATTCGTAGCTTCACAATGTGCGAAATAGTTATTAGAATTGAGCATATTGCCCAAAGGATTTTGCATAATGCCTATGAGTGAAAAGGACCGGGCGTTGCTCTCGTTGCTGGCGGACAATGCCCGCATGCCGGTGGCAGAACTGGCGCGCAAGCTCGGCCTTTCCCGCACCACAGTGCAGGCGCGCATCGAGCGGCTGGAGGCGGACGGTGTGATCGCAGGTTACGGCATCAAGCTGTCGGACGCCTATCTTTCCGGGCTGGTGCGGGCGCATGTGCTGATTACGATTGCGCCCAAGGCGCTGGCGGGCGTGACGGCTGCGCTTGCGGCAATAAAGGAGGTAACGACGCTGCACTCCGTCAGCGGCAGCTTCGACCTGATCGCCATTCTGGCGGCACCTTCGATTGCCGATCTGGACCGGTTGATCGATGGCATCGGGGCGCTGGATGGGGTGGAGCGGACGTTGTCTTCGGTGATATTGTCGACGCGGATTTCGCGGTGAGGAACGAGTTGGGCTCGCTCGAGCTATTTATCCAAAAGGCAAAAACAACTGAGATCAATTTTTCCGATTTCATCGGGAGAAAGGACAATTGTCTCGGCTGCGCAGGGGAGAGATTTCCGCCTGATTGACTTAGAGCCTTTCGGATGCGGTTTGTTCATCTCGTTGGCATCAAGAATTTTTCTGCCTCTGTCCGAGTGATGTAGATGGTGTCATTCGCCATGGTCAAGAAACTGTTGTCCACGACCCCAAGTATACGATAACGGATGACGAGCGGAGTCTGTCCCATAAATGTGCTCTGACCAGTCGGGTTAATAAGCGTGAAGACGTCACCTTGATGTAACGATAATAGTTGAGCGAGCTTAGCGCCGACCAGCGCGCCTTCGCCGCGTTTGAACTCAATTAACGCGTTATCGCTTATGGAACTCGAAAGAGTCTTGAGGAAATACATGTCCTCAGCTTCGAAACCGAGAACGAAAACTCCCTGAGTTCTTTGGGCCACTGAGATAAGGGCTTGTCCCTCAACAACCGAGCTTTGTATCTTCGCCCCGTATGCGGGTTCCCCACCGAAGCAAGCATTCGAAAAGCAAAGCAAGAAAAACGTTGCGCACAAGGGAGAGCTACAGAACTTCATAGTGTTTCTCCTATTGCGATTACACAATAATATCAATGCGGTGGCGATCATATACTGAAGCTTTAGGTTGTGTATGATCGCATTGGGTGCGAAGCGGAAGCTACCTTAGAGCACAAATCAAAGAACCTAATGCCGACTTGAAATCATCATCCGCTCCCCTATCTCGGCAAGGCTTCGACCGACATTTTGGATATGGCCATTACACCGGGTCGATACTGCCCCGTTTCGCCTTGAAAAACATCTTCAGCCGCTGGATTTCGGCGGGTGTCCATCCCTGCGGTTGGGTCACTTCCAGCCAGGCGTCGATATAGTGTTCGGGCGCGTAGACGTGGCCGTAGCCCATGGGGGCTGTTGTGGCGGCGGCGACGTCTAGGAGCAGTTGCAGTTCGGTGACGACGGGGAACCAGCGGAAGGAGGTGGACACGTCGCGGCCGCGGGGTTGCTTCATCCATTCCGGGCGGCGGTAGAGGGCGGCGGTTTCGAAGAAGGTGATGGGATCGCTGGCATATTGCAGATAGACGATGCGCATCGGCCCCCACGGCTTATCCGGCATATGGGCGTTGGTGTACTGGTCTGCGAAGCGGATGACCGAGGAATCGCGGAATTTCGGCAGCCAATAGGGCGAGCCGGAGGTGCGGCCTGAGGTGGCCATGCGCCATGTGGGGCTGGAGAAGGGTGGGCCGCTCCACAGCGCGCCCTGGAAGGGGTCTGCGAGGACATCGTAGAGATCCGACGATTTCTGGCTGTTCAGCGCGCCGAGGCTGAGGCCGTGCAGGTAGAGCTTGGGGCGGGTGTCCTTGGGCAGCGTCGTCCAGTAGCCGTAGATGGCTTCGAACAGCGCGCGGGCGGTTTCCACGCCGTAATCCGGCTCGGTCAGAAGCGCGATCCAGCTGGAGAGATAGGAATATTGCACGGCGACGGTGGCGACATCGCCATTGTGCAAATATTCAAGCGTATCAATGGCTTCCGGATCGATCCAGCCTGTGCCGGTTGGGGCGATGACGACAAGCGTTTCACGCTCGAAACCGCCGGTGCGCTTGAGTTCTTCCAGCGCGAGTTTGGCGCGCTCTGCCGGTGTGGCACCGGCATTTAGCCCGGCGTAAACGCGGATGGGTTCCATGGCCGGGCGGTTGGTGAAGGCGGAAATCTCTGCGCTGTGCGGGCCTGTGGCGATGAATTCGCGGCCACGGCGACCGAGCGATTCCCACGACATGAGCGAGGCTTCGCTGCCGGTTTTCATGGGGTCGGACGGGCGCGGCACATCGGGCTCGATGAGACTATCCACCTGTTTCAGCGAGCTATCCATGAAGCGCAGGCCGACATCGACCACCAGCCCGTTGAGCAGCAGAACGGCGATGACGGCGGCGGCGGCGATGCCGACGACATTGGCCAGCGGGCGCGGCAAAAAGCGGCGGCTGCGCAGGGCAAACAGCCGCCGCACGATCTGAAACAGGCGTCCGAAACCGATGAGGAGCGCCGAGACGCCGATGGCGATGGTGCCGGTTTTGACGCGGTGGGCGCTATCCAGCGGCTCCAGTTCCATCAATGCGCGAATGGAGTTCTGCCATGTGGCCGCCTGCCAGAGAAACCCGACCGCGGCGACGATGGCCGCCAGCGAGACGACGAAGAGAACGCCGCGTTTGTCATGCCGCGAAGGCTGCGGCAGGCCGAGATAAATGGCGATATCTTTCAGGAATACGCCGATGAGATACCCAATGGCAAAGGAAAATCCGCACAAAACACCCTGCATGACGAAGGTGCGGGGAAGCAGCGATGGCGTGAGCGAGGCACAGAGCAGCACCGTGCCGACGACGATGCCGGTGCTGGAAAGCGGCATGACCAAACGCCTGATCCATCTCAAGATTTTGCTTCCTTCGCGATTGTTCGGAGACGCACTGTAGTATGGTGGCGAGGTGCGTGGAAGGAAGGGTGCGGAATAAATTTTGAAATAAATAGGAATTTAATCCTTGACGGCGTTACGGTTGTTTGGTAGTGTTTGGGTATAGTCGGAGAAGTGTGGGTGGGGTTGGTAGCGGTTTTGCTGCTGGACCTTTGGGTGTGGCTTTACCCCCCTCTGTCCTGCCGGACATCTCCCCCACAAGGAGGGAGATTGGCTGGGCGCTGACCCCTCGCTCTCTTCGCGAGGTTGGAGATGGGCGAGAGTTTGCCTCCTGCCGATCTCCCCACCTGTGGGGGAGATGCCCGGCAGGGCAGAGGGGGGCGAGCTTGCTCTGACGTTTGACGTTCTCACCAACAGGCAAACCATGACATCGACAATCGCGACAGACCTCTCGCTTTACCGCAAGTGGCCGCAAACGCATGTTTATGCCGATAATCCTGCGGTGCTGGAGTTGAAATCCGCGCTGCCGGACAAGGCGAGCGACGAGTTGTGGCGGTTGATGAATGAGATGACCGCTGAGATGCGGGAGCAGTTTCGGTTCTTTCGCCAATTGCGCGAAGGGGCGGGGGCGGCGCTGGAGGGGGATGCCGATGAGGTGGCGGGTAAGGGTGCGCGGGCAGATGTTAAGGCTGCGACCGATGCCATGTCGTTGATCGTGCGGACTTTGGAAAAGATCGATACGCTGCAACGGCAACTGGCGCGTGACCGTGAGGTTGCCGCCGAAAGCGAAGCGGAAACGCAAGATTACGAAGAGGCCGTCGCCTTCTTCCAGAGGCGGATGGATGAGCTCGTCGAGCAAAAATTGCGAGCAAGGCTTGTTGCTGCCGGTCTTTCGCCGGAAGGGCAACCGGCTGACGGGCTGGAATGATGCGGGGCGGGCCGTTCTGACCGATCATATCAGTGGTGATCCCACATGCCGCAGAGAGGAAATGCGTTACCGTATGGAAGCTCTGCTGGCGGAAAGACATCAACGAAACCACGTGTTTCGGCTCAAAAACGATTGGCGGATGATTGGCAACCACGTGCAACAGCAGCCGGAAGGCGACTGGCGCAACTGGCTGCTGATCGGCGGTCGCGGTTCGGGCAAGACCCGTGCCGGGGCCGAATGGGTGCATCTCATCGCTTCCACCGGCGACCATTCCGATCTGCGCATCGCGCTGGTGGCGGAAACGCTGGGGGATGCGCGTGAGGTGATGATCGATGGCGTATCCGGCATCTGCCGGATCGCCAAACGCAAAAGGCCGGATTTCGAGGCATCGCGCCGCAGGCTGGTTTGGCCGAACGGGGCGATGGCGCAAATCTTCTCCTCCGAAGACCCTGAAAGCCTGCGCGGGCCACAGTTTCATTTTGCCTGGTCCGACGAGCTGGCGAAGTGGCGCTATGCTCAGGAAACCTGGGACATGCTGCAATTCGGCCTTCGCCTTGGCGACCGGCCGCAGCAGCTGATTACCACGACGCCGAGGCCGATACCGCTTTTAAAAACGTTGATGGCTGACCCCAGCAGTCGTGTTGTGCGGATGCGCACGCACGACAATGCGGCGAACCTGTCTCCCGGCTTTATCGATGCGATGATGAAGCGGTATGGCGGCACGCGGCTGGGGCGGCAGGAACTGGATGGCGAGCTGATTGCGCAGCGCGATGATGCGCTGTGGAAGCGGGCGGATATCGAAGCGATCTTCGATGACAGGCCGGATGTTCTGGCGCGGATCGTCGTAGCGGTGGACCCGCCGGCGGGCAGCGGCGAGGGCTCTTGCTGCGGCATCGTGGTGGCGGGCATCGGCATCGATGGGCGGTTCTGGGTTCTGGCGGATTGTTCCGCCGAGGGCGCGACACCGGCGGGCTGGGCCCGCGCCGTGGTTGCCGCGCACCATCGCTTCGAGGCCGACCGGGTGGTGGCGGAAGTCAACCAGGGCGGCGAGATGGTGAGCGCCATGCTGAAAAGCATCGACGCCAACCTGCCCATTACCATGGTGCGGGCCAGCCGGGGCAAGTTTACCCGCGCCGAACCGGTTGCCGCACTCTACGAGCAGGGCCGGGTGCGGCATGCCGGACGGTTTGAGAAGCTTGAGGACCAGATGACGGACTTTGGCCTGGATGGGTTGTCTTCCGGCAAGTCCCCGGACCGGCTGGATGCGCTGGTGTGGGCGCTGACGGCGCTGGCGATGGAGACGATGGCAGAGCCGCGGGTGCGGGGGATGTGAGGGGTGGGTCTCCGGTTGGGTTGCGACTCACGCATTTAGACCTGAGAATGCCTAACCTAACGGTAAAAATGGAAAGCCTGAATGACAATCGTTCGGATCGCCGCTGCGCAAACGATAGAGTTCCGAGAGGACATCGAAGGCGCGCTTGCCTGTGCAACCAAACTCTTCGACGAGGCGGGTAACGCTGGGGCGAGGCTGCTTTGTTTCCCGGAAGGGTATTTGCAAGGATACTTTACCGACGATACATCCGCGCGGCGCGTGGCCTTAGACGTGAAATCACGTGAGTTCAACAAGCTGTTTGAGCGCTTCCCTATGTCCGGGCCAATGATTGTGATGGGCTTTATCGAGATATCGAAGGGTAGGCTCTTCAACAGCGCTTTGGTGATGGAGAATTCGACTGTCATTGGCTGCTATCGCAAACAGTATCTTCTGCCAGGTGAACACGCTTTCACAGCCGGTGAAGACGCGCCTATCTTTGAGGTGGATGGCCTGAAATTTGGAATAAACATCTGTTACGACACCAATTTTTCGGCTTCCGCTCGCTGTGTGGCCGATCTTGGTGCTGAACTTATTGTCTGCCCCGCCAACAATATGATGCGGCGAGACAAAGCCGAATTCTTCAAAGACGCGCATAACTATGGGCGAGGGGATAGATGTAGAGAGACCGGCCTGTGGCTCATCTCTGCGGATGTTACCGGGGAGCGCGATGGGCGTGTTTCATGGGGGCCGACCGCAGTCTTAAATGCAGCTGGGCAAGTTGTGAAACAACTGCCGTTGGAAATACCAGGTCTCCTAGTCGTAGATATTCCCGTGCGGAAAGAAGCTGTTGGGTGTTAGCCGGTGAGGACATGACAGGGAAATGCCCTCGCTGAGGCGAAATTCATCCAAGCTGAAATCGCTATCGGATTTGAAGTTCCTTTTGACGCGGTAGGAAATCCAACTCTCGTCATGCCGGGCGTCCTCCGTAGCAAGTGCGGAGTTCCGACTAAAATGCAAAACGCCCGCGAGGACCGATAACGGCGTTACACGGGGGGGTTCGCATTTCTACTGGGAGGGCAGTCTCAGCCCTCGATCCGTTACTTCTTTGGGGTCTGCGAAGGTTTCGTCTGCGCGCTGACTTCGCGCATCTGACGCCATTCGTTTTCGAGACGGTCGTAGGTGGTCTGAGGGATCGTCGCGGTCATGGCATTCCTCCTTCGGTTGGCGCAGTGCGTTGCGCGGTGTGAAACAGAGTAGGGGGCCAGAGGTTCCGCAATTCAAGGTAATTTTTACCCTTAAAACGGTTCGCATGAAATAAAATCGATTAGGATTTTTCTAAATCGATTTAGGTGCAGAAAGTCGCATATTAAAATCTGGGGTTTTATAGAAGGTTATTCACAGAGGGATGACGATGTTCAACAGGCAACGTTTTTTTGCGACGATTCGCACGGCTCCTTTTTCGGGTCGAATGAGTGCGCAGCAGGTGCAGGGCACCGAATTGGTGCTTGATGAATTCGAGGAAAGAGCGCCCGGCGGCGACATCAGGCATCTGGCCTATATGCTGGCAACCGCCTTTCACGAAACGGCGGCAACAATGCAGCCGGTGCGCGAAACGCTGGCGGCGAGTGATGAGGCCGCGATCTGCATTCTGGACCGTGCCTATGCGGCGGGGCGGCTGGGGCAGGTGCGCACGCCCTATTGGCGGCGCGATGCCGAGGGCAAAAGCTGGCTGGGGCGTGGCCTGGTACAACTGACGCACAGGCGCAATTACGAGGCGATGTCTGCGGTAACAGGCATCGACCTTGTGGCGCGACCCGAGCGGGCGATGGAGCCGCAGGTTTCCGCCGCCATTCTGGTGGAGGGAATGTTGCGCGGCAGCTTTACCGGCAGGCGGCTCTCGCAATATTTCAATGCGTCGCGTGCCGACTGGGAGGGTGCGCGCGCCATCATCAACGGCAACGATCGTGCCGCCCTTCTGGCGGGCTATGGCCGCAGCTTTCACACCGCCTTGATGGCCAGCCGGATTGAACAGCCAGCAGTGGGGTGATAGGCGGTTTTCACCCAAGATTTTTGCATGACAGGTGCTTTCATGATCCGCCACATCGTTTTCTTCACCGTAGCCGAGGCCAACCGTGATGCCGTGCGCAAGGGCCTTTCCGGCCTGACCGCCATTTCCCACGCGCAGAAGCTGGAAATTGGCGAGAACGTGAAGAAGGACCAATGGGGCAATTCGGTGGACTTCATCGTCTACGGTGAATTCGAGAATGAGGCGGCGCTCGCGGCCTATAAGGCTGACCCGGCCTATGAGCTTTCGACGAACACCGTGAAGCCGCTGCGGGACACACGGGTGGCGGCGGATTTTGATAGTGATAGGGCGGTGAAAGAGCCGATAAAATAAGTCAGCTTTCGGACCCACCATCTTAGCCACCTGCAAGGGTGGCTTTTTTGTTTTCTTTCAAAGGAAATATCCATGCGATTTTTTGGTCATCTGCCGTGGCACCGCCCGGTGGGGCGTGAGCCTGTGCGCGAAGAGAAAGCAGCGGGCGGGTTTTTGTTGCTTTCCGGGGAAGCCGGGCGGGCGCATTGGTCTGGCCGCGGTTATGGCGCTCTGTCTCGGGAAGGCTTCATGCGCAACCCGGTGGCGCACCGGGCGGCGCGGATGGTGGCGGAGGCTGCGGCTTCCGTTAGCTGGCTGCTGTATGAGGGTGACGACGAGATTGGCGAGCATGCGCTGTTGCGGCTGCTGGCGCGTCCTAATGGGCAGATGAGCGGGCCGGATTTTTTCGAGGCGCTTTATGGGCATCTGCTGCTCTCCGGCAATGGCTATATCGAGCCTTTGATGGTGGGCGAGCGGTTGCGGGAACTGCATCTGTTGCGGCCTGACCGCGTCAGCATCATCGAGGGGGCGGATGGCTGGCCTGCGGCGTTCGATTACCGCGCCGAGGGCCGGGCGGCCCGGCGCATCGCGGCGGATCGGGATAGGCTGGGGCTGCTGCATCTGAAGCTGTTCAACCCGCTGGACGACCATAACGGATTTTCACCGCTGGCGGCGGCGGGTGCGGCTCTGGATCTGCACAATGCCGCCAGTATCTGGAACAAGCGGCTGCTGGACAATTCCGCCCGTCCCTCCGGCGCGCTGGTCTATCAGCCCAAGGAGGGCGGCAATCTTTCCACCGATCAATACGAGCGGTTGAAGCGGGAGCTGGAGGAAGGCTATGCCGGGGCAGTGAATGCTGGGCGTCCGCTGCTTCTGGAAGGTGGGCTGGACTGGAAAAGCATGGGGCTTTCGCCCAAGGATATGGACTTCATGGAGGCGAAGAATGGCGCGGCGCGGGACATTGCGCTGGCACTCGGCGTGCCACCGATGCTGCTGGGCATTCCCGGCGACAACACCTATGCGAATTACCAGGAGGCCAACCGGGCGTTTTATCGGCTGACGGTTTTGCCGCTGATCAACCGGACGGCGGCGAGTTTATCGGCTTGGCTTTCGCCGTTGTTCGAAGGGACGTTGCGGCTGGAGCCGGATATGGACCGGATTGCGGGTTTGTCTGGAGAGCGCGATGCGTTGTGGGCTCGGGTGGGGGCGGCGGGATTCTTGAGTGATGAGGAGAAGCGGGAGGCGGTGGGGTATTGATGGGGGCGTTGCTTCATATTGGGTGGTGGTGGGTGGGGTTTACCCCCCTCTGTCCTGCCGGACATCTCCCCCTCAGGTGGGGAGATCGACTCGTGGTTAGCTCCCGGCCATCTCTTACGTCGAGGTGAAAGTGATGTCGGTGCGCCTAGCCGATCTCCCTCCTTGTGGGGGAGATGTCCGGCAGGACAGAGGGGGGTGAGCCACGAGCACAAGGCAATCGAATGCCTTCGCCTCTCTCGGCATTCCGTACAGCTGCGACGTTCCACCGTTGAACGACTTTCTCAACGACCGGAATCCATCTGTGAAGGGTTTCCTTCAACCGATTCCAGCGACTCAAGAAAAGCACGAAAACGAATGCCGCGGGTGCACGACATCCGCTGTACAACTTATCCAACTCTAACCCGGAATGGTTACTCATGTCTGAATTTGCCAATGAGGGCAGCATTTGGGCTGCTCGTTTTACCGGAGCCGTGGCGGGGGCCGGGGTTTCGCTGATCTATATGCTGCCACAGACGCACCGCGAGGCGGCCAGCCGGTTTTTGACCGGGCTTGCCTGCGGCGTGATCTTCGGCGGGCCCGTGGGGCTTTGGATCGCCCAGCGGTTGGGTATATCCGCCGGGCTTTCGAGCCAGGAGATCATGCTGACCGGCTCCGCTGCCGCCAGCCTTTGCGCGTGGTGGGGGCTGGGCGTGATGGTGCGTGTGGCCGAACGGTATGCGGCGCGGCCCAAGCCTTGAGTTGATCCCTCAGCGACAACTTCCTCAAAATCGCAGGAGAATTTCATGCACGCTTATCGCGGGCCGCGGCCCGCCACGCGCAAATTTGCCAATCTGGAGCTGCGCGGCATTGCCTTTGACGGCACGTTTTCTGGATATGCCAGCGTGTTCGGGGAGGTGGATCTGGGGCGCGATGTGATCGAGCCGGGGGCATTCAAGCGGTCCATCGAGGAGCGCGGCGCCGCCGGTATTCGCATGCTGTACCAGCACGACCCGGCCCAGCCCATCGGTGCTTGGCGCACCATTCGCGAGGATGAGCGCGGGCTGTTCGTCGAGGGGGTGCTGGCACCGGATGTGGCGCGGGCGAAAGAGGTGCATTCGCTGATGAAGACGGGTGCGCTGGACGGGCTTTCCATCGGCTTCCAGACCGTGCGGGCGGGCAAGGCTTCGCGCGGCGGTATCCGCCGTATTCTGGAGGCCGACCTCTGGGAAATTTCCGTCGTCACCTTTCCGATGCTGCCATCTGCGCGCGTTTCCAACGTCAAACAGGCCCGGTTCTTTCGCGACCGGGAGACGGAGCTGGTGCGGGCTATGCGCCGAATGGCGAAGAGTTTGGCGGGGGATACTTTTCGGCGGTGAGGGGGCTTTGGAGGCCCGCCGTTTCGCCCTCATTCCTGTGCTCGTCACAGGAATCTAGCCAGCCCAAGTCCTTGGGCTGAAGGGAGTCTTTTCGCCGCGCAGACGCACGTCGGCTGGATCCCTGTGACAAGCACAGGGATGAGGGAAGAGGAGTGGGTCTGCGACGAAGAAGAGTCTTTTGCATCGCAGACGCGATGCTGCTGGGCCCCGGATCAGGTCCGGGGTGACGGTGGGGAGGCGGGCATCGTCTTTCAAATTCAAACAATCAACAGAGGAAAACCACATGACGGAACAGACAGTTGCACCGCAGATCAAGGCCGTGCCGGATACGATGACGGCGGCGTTTGATGATTTTATGGAGGCGTTCGAGGCGTTTCGCGAGACCAACGACGAGCGGCTGGGCGATATTGAGCGCAAGATGGGCGCGGATGTGCTGACCCGCGAAAAGCTTGATCGCATCGACAAGGCGCTGGACGACAACAAAAAGGTGATGGACGAGCTTTCGCTGAAGAGGGCCCGACCTGCGCTGGGGCGCAAGGGTGCGGCCAATGCGGAAACCGAGGAGCATAAGGCGGCGTTCGAGGCGTATATTCGCCGGGGTGACGAGGGCGCGCTGCGCGATCTGGAGGCCAAGGCGTTTTCCGGCAGCGCGGGGGCAGATGGCGGGTATCTGCTGCCGCAAGAGACCGACAGCGATATCGGCAAGCGCATGTCGGTGGTGTCTCCGATGCGTGCGCTTTCCACCGTGCGGCAGGTTTCCGGTGCGGTGCTGAAAAAGCCGTTTGCACCGAGCGGCATGGCCACCGGCTGGGTTTCCGAGACGGCGGCACGCCCGCAGACAAACACGCCGCAGCTTTCCGAGCTGACCTTCCCGACCATGGAGCTTTACGCCATGCCGGCGGCGACGCAGGGGCTGCTGGATGATTCCGCTGTCGACATCGAGGCGTGGATTGCGTCCGAAGTGGATGTCGCCTTTGCCGAGCAGGAGGGTGCGGCTTTCATTTCCGGCGATGGTGTGAACAAGCCGAAGGGGCTGCTGGCCTATGACACGGTGGCGAATTCGGCCTGGGAGTGGGGCAAGATCGGTTATGTGGCGACGGGTGCTGCGGGTGCATTTGCATCCTCCGGCCCGCTGGATGTGCTGATCGACACGGCCTATTCGCTGAAAGCCGGACACCGCCAGAACGGCAGCTTCCTGATGAACCGCAAGACGCAGTCTACATTGCGGCGCGTGAAGGACACCACGGGAAACTATCTGTGGCAACCGCCAGCCTCTGCTGGACAGGCGGCGCTGCTGATGGGCTTTCCGGTGGCGGAGGCCGAGGATATGCCTGACGTGGCGGCGGGTAGCACGTCGATTGCGTTTGGTGATTTCCGCGCGGGGTATCTGGTGGTGGATCGCACCGGTATTCGCATTCTGCGTGATCCGTATTCGGCCAAGCCTTATGTGCTGTTTTACACGACCAAGCGTGTTGGGGGTGGGGTGCAGAATTTCGAGGCGGTGAAGCTGGTGAAGTTTGCGGCGAGTTGAGAACTCGGTTTTTCATCTTGACGTCGTCATGCCGGAGGTTTCTGGCATGACGAAAGACGAACAGAAGCGTCATCGCCTGTGGCTTACCCCACTCTGTCCTGCCGGACATCTCCCCCACAAGGAGGGAGATCGGCTAGACGCATGATCCCCACTCTATCCGCAGCCTTCAAGATGGGCGAGAGGCCTCAACGGGTCGGTCTCCCCACCTGAGGGGGAGATGTCCGGCAGGACAGAGGGGGATGAGCCACGGGCGATGACCGACAATAGTTGCTGCTGCAACACCCAATTTCCCCGGAGATACCATGACCTATGCCACACTAACTCCGCCCCAGGCGGAGGCGTTGACGCTTGCCGATGTGAAGGCGCATTTGCGGCTGGATGGCGCGGATGAAGACGCGCTTCTGGCATCGCTGATCACCACCGCGCGCGAATATCTGGAACGCCAGACCGGCTTGTGCCTGATGCGGCAGAGCTTTCGGCTGTATCTCGACGACTGGCCGCTAAATGGCGTGATTCAGATTGCGAAGGGACCGGTGCAAGTCATCGAAACGATTCTGGTTTTCGATGATGCGGGTGACCCGACCGATATTACTGAAACGGACAAGCTGTTGGATGGGCAGGCGCGACCGGCGCGGCTGTGGCTGCGCCAGCCGCCTGCGCCGGGACAACCGCTGAACAGTATCGAGATCGATTTTACGGCTGGTTTTGGCGAAAGCGGTGCGGATGTGCCGGATACGCTGAAACGGGCGATGCTGGTGCATATCGCGCATATGTTTGCGTTTCGCGGAGCGGTTTCGCCTGCCGACCAGCCTGCTGGTGTGCCAGCGGGATACGATCGGCTGATTGCGCCGTTTCGTCGGGTGGGGTTGTGAGCGATGAACTTGACGTTTCTCGACCCCGGCCAGTTGACGGCGCGGCTGGAGCTTGAGGCACCGGAAGAGTTGCCTGACGGGCAGGGCGGTGTGACGGCTGGCTGGCGGTTGTTGCGCTCGCTGTGGGCGGCCATCGAGCCGGTTTCGCAAGGGGCTTATGAGCGGGCATCCGCCGATGGCGTGGCTGTGACCCACCGCATATGGGCGGGTTTTCGCAGCGATATCGAAGCGGGCATGCGGTTTCGCAAAGGGGCGCGGGTGTTTGCGGTTAAATCCGTGATCGACCCCGACGAGACAGGCCGCTTCATCGTCTGCCGCTGCGAGGAGGAAAGCCGATGAGGGCGGCCAATGCGCTGTTGCAGGCCGTGCACATCAGGCTTGCCGGAGACGCGGTGCTGGTGGGGATGGTGGGTGCGCGCGGCATTATCGACCGGCTGCTGCCAAGGCCCGTTCTGCCTTGCGTGGCGTTTGGGGAGATCGACAGCCGGGATTATTCGACCGCTTCAGAACGGGGCGAAGAGCATTTCCTGACCATCGAGGTGTGGAGCGAAGAGGGTGGGCGAAAGCTGGCGCAGGACATTGCCGTGCGCGTTTTGACGCTACTCGACGACGCGCCGCTGGTGCTGGGCGGGGGGATTGCGCTGGTGAGCTTGTTTTATCGCAACAGCCGATCTGTGCGGCAGGCGAAGACGAAGCAGTTTTTGACGGAGATACGGTTTCGGGCGGTGACGGAGTAGGCTCCGGGTACCTCTCCCCCTGTGGGAGAGGAAGGAAAATCATGATCTTAGCTTGCTAAGTCATAGATTTTTCAGGTGAGGGGTCCGCTGAGGGTGCGGCAAACCCCTCACTTGCGATTTCTAACACTTAAGCAAGCTAAAGATGTTGAAATCGCTTTCTCTCCCACAGGGGGAGAGATACCCAGCCGCACCTGCTTCCTTCCAATTTTATCAATTCGAAAGGATACACCATGGTGGCGCAGAAGGGGAAAGACCTGCTGCTGAAGATCGATAATGGCGGAGCGTTCGTGACCGTTGCCGGGCTTCGCACGAAGCGGTTGGCGTTCAATGCGGAGAGCGTTGATGTGACGGATGCGGAAAGTGCTGGGCGCTGGCGGGAATTGCTGGCGGGGGCGGGTGTTCAGCGGGCGGGGTTGACGGCATCGGGCATTTTCAAGGACCAGCAGAGCGACGCGCTGGTGCGTGGGCAGTTCTTTGCGGGGGCCATTCCCCACTGGCAGATCGTGATACCGGATTTTGGCACGGTGGCGGGGCCGTTTCAGATCACCGCGCTGGAATATTCCGGGCGGCATGATGGCGAGGTGCAGTTCGAGACTGCGCTGGAATCGGCCGGTGCCATCAGCTTCGGAGCGCTGTGATGGGGGCGGGGAATTTCGGGCGGGCCAACCGCAGGCGCGGCGAGGTGGAGGCGGTGCTGGATGGTGAGCGGCGCATTCTGTGCCTGACGCTGGGTGCGCTGGCGGAACTGGAAACCGCCTTTGCCGCCGATGACCTGACGGGCTTGGCGAGCCGCTTCGCCAGCGGACGGATGAAGGCCGCCGACATGATCCGCGTCATCGGCGCGGGGCTTCGCGGTGCTGGCAACGTGTTTTCCGATGACGATGTGGGTGCGATGAGCATCGAGGGTGGAATTGCCGGTTATGCAACGATCGTGGGAGACCTCCTGACCGCGACCTTTGCCGGAACCGGCACAGAGGGGCAGGCCACGGCTTCCCCTTGAGTGCCGCAGCGGGTTCAAACCCTGATCATGGTGCCAAGCCCTTTCCCTGGGGGCAGGTGATCCATGCGGGCCTGAGCCTGCTGCGGCTTTCTCCAAACGTTTTCTGGGCACTGACGCCCGTGGAGTTTTTTGCCATGACGGGTGGGATGCGACCCAGGCGTGATGGGCTGGATCGGGGTGGGCTGGAGGGGTTGATGCGGGCTTTTCCTGATGGGTGATCAGGTTTTTGCCGTTTTCTTCGGGCGGCCGCCTTTTGCGCCATTGGCGCGGCTAGCGGCGGCTTTGGCGGGGGATCTGCTTTTCCCGCCACGGCTTTGCGCCTCCATAAAGGTCTTGCTGCCGAAGATGCCGCTCATCAGGCCGGTGACGGTATAATCCACGTCGAGGCTTTCCCAGTGGAGACCGGTTTCGCCGAGCAATTCGACTTCGGCGAGTTGCGCTGCTGTCGCCACTTCCAGCCCTTCGACCGCGCGAGCGGGGAACATGAAGGATGCACCATTGGTGAAATCCACGATGACGCGTTCTGATGGTGCGTCGAAGCGAACCGCGTTCGGGACAGGGCGCTCTTCACGTTCATGCGCCCAGCGCTTTTTTGCCTGGGCAAGCTCCTGATCGCTGATCTCAACCATGATATTTCCTCCAGGTATCGAGAAAGAGTTGCCGGTGTTCTTCGATCACATCCACCGCTCGTCGCACATCCCGGTCTGACATGCCTCCCTGTGTGATGACGCTGAGGTTGATGATATCGATGCGGCTTTCGCCTTCGCCGTAGACATGGGCGTGAGGCGGTTCGTGATCCGCGGTGTAGATGACGAAACGCATTCCATGCTGGCGAAGAACCGTGACCATTTCCTAAATAACCTAACTTCTTGGGTTTTTCAAATGATTTAGCAATTGATGCGTTTTTCCAATCCCCTAGCTTCCCAATTTGAATCAGAAAGGCAAGGCCGATGGCGGATGAGACGAATTTTGCTGGCCAGCGTGATGAGGCGCAGGCTTTGGCTGATGTGATGGAGGATCTGGAGCGGCGGTCGCAGCGGTTTGGGTCGGCTTTGACGTCTGCCTTGCAGGCCGCGACCACGGGTGGGAAGGGGTTGGATGGTGTGTTGCAAGGGCTGGGGACGCGGCTTTCCAATATTGCCCTGTCTGCCGGGTTGAAGCCGCTGGAGAACATGCTGTCTTCGGCGGTTAGCAGCCTCACGTCAGGGGCGGGATCACTGTTTGCATTTGCCAATGGCGGCGTGCCGGGGCGGGTGACGCCGTTTGCCGAGGGTGGGGTGGTCTCGAGCCCGACGTTTTTTCCCATGGGCAGCGATATGGGGTTGATGGGTGAAGCGGGTAGCGAGGCGATTTTGCCGTTGAAGCGTGGGGCGGATGGGTCGCTGGGCGTGGCGTCTGCCGGGGGAGGTGGCGGCACGCAGATCGTGTTCAATGTGACGGCGAGTGATGCGGCGAGTTTTCGGCGCAGCGAGGGGCAGATTTCGGCGATGCTGGCGCGGAGTGTGGGGCGGGGGCAGCGGGGGCTTTAGGTTGGCGTTGACGTGTTTTCGTGGTTGGCGTTGAGTTTGTGGCTGCCCCCTCTGTCCTGCCGGACATCTCCCCCACAGGTGGGGAGATCGACTCGTGGCGGCCACTCGGCCATTTCTGATGTCGAGATTGAGGTGGTGTTCGCGCCCAGCTGATCTCCCTCCTTGTGGGGGAGATGTCCGGCAGGACAGAGGGGGGTGAGCCACACCCGCTGCCGCTTGATGGCGGAAGAATGCAAGCGGGATGCTATCCGCAAAAATTTCACTTAAATCCAGGAAAATCAAAACCATGGCAGCATTTCATGAGGTGCGGTTTCCGTTGCGGTTGGCGTTGGGCACCAGTGGGGGGCCGGTGCGGCGGACGGATATTGTCAATTTGTCCAATGGGCGGGAGAACCGGAACCAGCGGTGGAGGAATTCTCGGCGGGCTTATGATGCAGGGTCGGGGGTTCGGTCTGTGAGCGACCTTTACGCGGTGCTGGAGTTTTTTGAGGCGCGGGGCGGGCAGCTTTATGGGTTTCGGTTTCGTGATCCGGTGGATTTTCGGTCTTGCCCGCCGCTGACGGTGCCGAGCGCGATGGATCAGCGGATTGGCACCGGGGATGGGGTGACGGCGGCGTTTTCGTTGCAAAAGACCTATGCCGATGCGGGGGGCGGGTGGACGAGAGCCATTGCAAAGCCGGTGGACGGGTCGGTGGTCGTTTCGGTGAATGGCGTGGCGACGACGGGTTTCAGCACGGACCATGCGACCGGGATCGTGACTTTTGCGGCGGGGCATGTTCCTGCTGTCGGGGCGGCTGTGAGGGCGGGGTTCGAGTTCGACGTACCTGTGCGGTTCGATATCGACCGCATCGATGTGAGCCTGAGTGCTTTCGAGGCCGGGCGTATTCCTTCCATTCCGCTGGTGGAGATTTTGCCGTGAAGACAGTGCCAGAGGATTTTGCCGCGCATCTTGGTGGCGAGGCGACGACGACGTGTCATTGCTGGAAGGTGAGCCTTCGCGATGGTGCGGTGCTTGGTTTTACTGAGCATGACGAGGCGCTGACATTTGGCGGTGTGACCTATCTGGCCGCGAGCGGATTTCAGGCTAGCGAAAACGACAGCGAGACGGGACTGGCGGCCAGCAGCGGTGAGGTGGCGGGTGGGTTTTCCAGCGAGGCGGTGAGTGAGGCGGACCTTGCGGCGGGGCGTTATGATGGCGCGAAGGTGGAGCTTTACCTCGTCAACTGGCAGGTGCCGGAGCAGCATGTGTTGCTGAAGGTGCGCGAGATTGGCGAGGTGACGCGGGCGGGTGGTGCCTTTACGGCGGAGCTGCGCAGCTTTGCCCACAGGCTGAGCCAGCCGCAGGGCCGGGTCTATGGACGGCGGTGTGATGCGGCGTTGGGTGATGCCAGATGCGGGGCTGATATTGCAGCGTTTCGGGCCAACGGCGCGGTAGTTTCCGTGGATGGCACCGGGCGGATGGTGGTCTCTGGGTTGGGCGCTTTTGCCGAAGGGTTTTTCAGGCAGGGCAAACTGATGTTTTCAAGCGGTGCGAATGCGGGCCGCGGTTTCGATCTGGATGACCATGCGCTGCGCGACGGGGTGGCGAGTTTGAGTTTCTGGCTGCCGCTGGAGGTGGCGCCACAGGCGGGCGATGCTTTCACCGTGAAGGCGGGGTGCGACAAGAGCTTTGGCGTCTGTAAGGCGAAATTTGCCAACCACCTAAATTTCAGAGGCTTTCCGCATATGCCGGGCGCGGATTTCGCCTATTCCTATGTGACCAGCCGGACGCAGCATGATGGCGGGGCGCTGTTTTCATGAGCGATATTGGTGGACGGGTTCTGGCGGTTGCCGAGGAGTGGATCGGTACGCCTTACCGGCATCAGGCCTGCATGAAGGGCGTGGGTTGCGATTGTCTGGGGCTGGTGCGCGGCATCTGGCGCGAGCTTTACGGGCAGGAGCCCGAACTGCCTCCGCCCTATGCGCGCGACTGGGCGGAGCGTGGCGGTGAGGACCGGTTGATGGCGGCGGCGGTGCGGCATTTCACGCCGGTTGCCAGCATGGCGCAAGCGCTGCCGGGCGACATGCTGCTGTTTCGCTGGCGTCCGGAATTCGCGGCCAAGCATGTGGGCATTCTGGCCGATGCCGACTACTTCATTCATGCCTATGAGGCGGCGTCTGTGCTGCGCTCGGCGCTGGTGCCGTCTTGGCGCAGGCGCATTGCGGGGGTGTTTCGGTTTCCAGAGGGGTGAGACCGGGTTTCTTCTCCCCGCCGGGGAGAAGGTGGCCTGAAAGGCCGGATGAGGGGGTAACGTTGCCGTACCCATCGACCCTTGCCCCCTCATCCAGCTGCCGCGACCTTCTCCCCAGCGGGGAGAAGGCGGAAAGACGCACCTTCTTCATTGATCCGCATAAGAGAGATAAGATATGGCAACCCTTGTTTTACAGGCGGCGGGCGCTGCACTTGGCAGCATTTTCGGACCGGTCGGTGCGATCATTGGCAGGGCGGCGGGGGCGTTGGCGGGGAGTGCGGTTGATAGCGCGCTGTTTTCCTCTTCGAAAACGGTGAGCGGTGCGCGGCTTTCGACGGCGCGCATTCCCGGTGCCGAGGAGGGGGCGGCGATTGCGCGTGCCTATGGCACGGTGCGGATTGGTGGCACACTGATCTGGGCGACGCGCTTTGAAGAGAGCGTGACGCGGGAGCGGCAGGGCGGCAAGAGCTCGAGTAGCAGCAGCACGACCGTCGAGACGTTTCAATATTTCGCCAATCTCGCCGTTGGTCTTTGCGAAGGCGAGGTGGCCATGGTGCGGCGGGTGTGGGCGGATGGGCAGGAGCTGGACCTGACCGGCATCGAAATGCGGTTCTACCCCGGTAGTGAGACGCAGCTTCCCGATCCGCTGATCGAGGCGCGGCAAGGGGCGGGCAATGCGCCGGCCTATCGTGGCCTGTCCTACGTCGTGTTCGAGCGGTTGCCGCTGGATGGTTTCGGCAATCGTATTCCGCTTTTACAGTTCGAGGTGGTGAGGCCCATCGGCAAGCTGGAGGGGCAGATCCGCGCGGTGACGGTGATACCCGGCGCGACGGAGCATGGTTATGCGACGGTTGCGGTGTCCGAACGGACGGGCGCCGGTGAAAGCCGGGTGATGAACCGGAATACGCTGGCGGCGGCGACCGACTGGCAGGCTTCCATCGACGAATTGCAGGCGCTGTGCCCCAATCTGGAAAGCGTGGCGCTGGTTGTGACGTGGTTCGGCACCGACATGCGCGCCGGTGAATGCCGCATTCTGCCCGGCGTGGAGGTGGCCTATCGCGACCGTGAAAGTGCGTCTTGGTCTGTCGCGGGCATGGGGCGCGGGCAGGCGTGGCTGGTGAGCCAGCGCGATGGCGGCCCGGCCTATGGCGGTACGCCTGATGATGCAAGCGTTTTGCAGGCCATTGCCGATTTGAAGGCGCGGGGCTTGAAGGCGTGCCTCTATCCGTTTGTGATGATGGATGTGCCAGCGGGCAATGCTCTGCCCGACCCTTATGGCAAGGTGGAACAGGATGCCTATGGCTGGCGAGGCAACATTACCTGCCACCCGGCTGCGGGGCAGAGCGGAAGTGCTGACCGCACGGTGGCGGGGCGGGCGCAAATTTCGACTTTCTGCAATCGTGCCGACGGGTACCGCCGCATGGTGCTGCATTATGCGGCGCTGGCGAAGCAGGCGGGCGGGGTGGACGCGTTTCTGATCGGCTCCGAGCTGCGCGGGCTGACGCGGGTGCGGGATCAGGCGAATGCCTTTCCCTTCGTGGAAGAGCTGGTACGGCTGGCGGGTGACGTGCGCGCCGTTGTGGGCGCTGCGACGAAGCTGACCTATGCCGCCGACTGGAGCGAATATTTTGGGTATCACCCGGCGGATGGTTCCGGTGACGTGTTCTTCAATCTTGATGCGTTGTGGGCGAGCCCGCATATCGATGCTGTCGGCATCGACAATTACATGCCGTTGTCCGACTGGCGCGACGAGGATGTGCTTGACGGTAATCCGGATGGTTTTGGAGGTGCCGACGATGCGGCGGGGTTTGGCCGCAGCATAGAGGGCGGTGAGGGTTTCGACTGGTATTATGCCAGCGATGCTGACCGCGCGGGCCGCAAGCGAAGTGCGATTTCCGACGGGTTGAGGGGCAAGCACTGGGTTTATCGCAACAAGGATTTGGCAGGCTGGTGGCAGAACCGGCATTATGACCGGGTGGCTGGCGTGGAACGTGCGACGCCAAGCGCGTGGGTGCCGGGCATGAAACCGTTCTGGTTGACCGAGCTGGGCTGCCCCGCGATCAACAAGGGCGCGAACCGGCCGAACACCTTCATCGACCCGAAATCATCCGAAAGCGCATATCCGCATTTTTCCAGCCGCATGCGCTCCGACAGTCAGCAGAGGCGGTTTCTGGAGGCGCATCACGATCATTGGGCGGGTGGTTTGGCGCTTCAGGGTATGGTCGATCCAGCCAGGGTTTTCGTCTGGACATGGGATGCACGACCTTACCCGGCCTTTCCGCAGGATGCGGCGACGTGGAGCGATGGTGCCAACTGGCGCACCGGTCACTGGCTGAACGGCAGGCTGGGGGCGACGACACTGGCCGATCTGATTGCGGCGGTTCTAAATGAGCATGGCTTTGCGGATTTCGATGTGTCCGCTGTCACCGGTGATGTGGCTGGTTATGCGCAGGGCGATGTGACGGCAGCGCGCAGCCTGTTGGAGCCTTTGCTGGAAGCGTTCCAGGTGGATGTGATTGAGGACGGGGCGACGCTTCGGTTTATCTCACGCGGACGTGCGGCGACGAAGACGAAGGTGGTGTCTGCTTTTGCGGATATCGAGGACTCGTCACTTTGGTCTGAGGCGCGTGGGCACGAGAGCGATTTTGCGGCGGAGGCGGTGCTGACCGCGTATAATCCAGCGCTGGATTACGAGCAGGCCAGCGTGCGCTCGCGCCGCGTCGATAATGCCGGCAACCGGGTGCTTCGGTATGATCTGGGCGCGGTGCTGGCGCAGGAGACCGCGCAGAACGCGGTGGAGGCGCTGTTGCGTGACAACCGGCTGGCGCGCCGCACGGTGCGCTTTTCGATTGCGCCGAACGAGATCGCGCTTGACCCCGGTGACTGTGTGGAGCTGGAGGGCGGGCCGAGCGGGCGGTTTCTGGTGAGCCGGATCGAAGATGGTGACGTGAGGCGCATCGAGGCGCGGGAATTCGCGCCATCGGCCATTGCCCTTTCCGGCGAGGCGGAAACGCCACGTACAGGTGGTGGCAGTGCATCCAGCGGGTTCGATCCGGATATCGTGCTGATGGATTTGCCGCGCTATGAGGCGGGCGAGGCACAGGGCTTTGCCCGGATTGCGGCCTTTGCCAAGCCCTGGCGGCGCATGGCGTTGTCCGCTTCTGCCGGAACCGAGGGTTATGAGGCGCGGGCGCTGCTGGACCAGCCAGCGAAGATCGGGGCACTCGCGAGCGCTTTACCGATGGGATTTGCCGGAAGGTTCAATGCATCTGGCGCAATCGAGATCACGTTGCCTTACGGCGATCTGGCTTCTGCCAGCGACCTTGCGGTGCTGAATGGGGCAAACCGCATTGCAATTCGTTGCGCTGGTGGTGCCTGGGAGATTGTCGCTTTTGCCAAGGCTGAAGAGGTAGCGGCCAAACGCTGGCGGCTGACGCGGCTGCTTCGGGGGCTTGCGGGCACCGAGGATGCGATGGCGGCGGGTGCCATCGCCGGTTCCGAGGTGGTGGTTCTGGATGCGGGCGTGGTGTCGATGGGCCTGCGCGGCGACGAGCGCGGGCTGCAACTGAACTGGATCATCGAGGCGGCGGGTGCGCAAATTTCAAGCGTTGGGCCGTTTGCCTTTGCGGGCGGAATGCGGGCGGAAACGCCGCTGGCACCGGTGCATCTGCGCGGGGTGCGAAGGGCGGATGGCGTGCGCCTGACATGGGTGCGGCGCGGGCGCGTGGAGGCCGATGGCTGGGACGCTGCCGATATTCCGCTGGATGAGGTGGCCGAGCGCTACCGTGTCGAGATTGTCTCAGACGGGGTGGTGCAGCGAGCAATCGAGGTGAGCGAGGCAGCTTGCCTTTATGCCGCGAGCGACGAGGTGGCGGATTTTGGTTCACCGCAGACAACGCTTGCGATTCGGGTGCGCCAATTGGGCCGGGCGGTGCCACTGGGCATCGCGGCCAGCGCCGTTTTGAGCGTGTAAACTTCACAATGACGTCAACCGAGAAAGGGTAGAACATGGACAATATGAAAGCCTGGTATCAGTCGAAAACCGTTTGGGGCGCGCTGATTGCAGTGTTGGCACCGCTGCTGCATGTGGTGGGGTTGAACCTGCCGACGGGATTCGAAGGCGAGCTTGCCGAGGGGTTGGTGACGGTGGCCGGCGGCGTGGGTGGGTTGATTGCGTTGTATGGGCGGTTGGCTGCGACGAGTGCGATTAGGTAGGGGATTGTGGGTTGGGCGGCAGTGGGTGTGGCTTACCCCCCTCTGTCCTGCCGGACATCTCCCCCACAGGTGGGGAGATCGACTCGTGGTTAGCTTTTGGCCATCTTTGACGGTGCGGATGAGCTGGTGAGGGTGCGCCCAGCTAATCTCCCCACCTGTGGGGGAGATGCCGGCAGGCAGAGGGGGGTGAGCCGCGCACGCTGCCGTTCAACGGGCGTTCACATACACCCTACCCCACATTCATTTGCCATTCAGACGCTTTGCGATACATATTCGGCCAAGAATTCGTTTCGACGTGCATCCGATTTTTCTTTGGAAGTTTTTTGCAATGGCATCACCCCTCATCATCGCGACGCTTGCAGCCGGTCTCTCCGGCTTTCCTGCGCCGCAGGTCGATGGGCAGGGTGTGCAGGTGCAGGGTCGGGTGCAGCAGGTTGCAAGCGACTGCAGCTCTGCCGTTTCCCGCGTGGTGCGCGAGACCGGCGGGCAGCTTCTTTCGGTCTATCCATCCAATGACGGCCAGAATTGTGTCGTGACCGTGCTCGTTCAGGGCAATGGCGAGCGCCCCCGCAAGGTGACGATGCGCGTACCAATGTAGACCGTCGCAATCCCCCAGAATCTGCCATAGGGTGCCGCGCGTCTGTGACGCGAAGAGGCACTCTATGGTTCTTGGGTGACACATCGTGCTTTACGAAAATCGATTCCGATTTTCGCGCCGATGCGCTAGACATGATTTGAATGACCGTCGCACTGCAGAAGTGACGGGTGGAATGAAAAGGGACGGACGATGCGCATTCTTGTGGTCGAGGACGATACCAACCTCAATCGACAGCTGACCGACGCGCTGAAAGAAGCGGGTTATGTCGTCGATCAGGCCTTTGACGGCGAAGAGGGGCATTATCTCGGCGATACCGAGCCCTATGACGCCATTGTGCTGGATATCGGCCTGCCGCAGATGGATGGCATTACCGTTGTCGAGAAATGGCGTGCCAGCGGCAAGTCCATGCCGGTTCTCATTCTGACCGCGCGCGACCGTTGGAGCGACAAGGTGGCGGGTATCGATGCTGGTGCCGATGACTATGTGACGAAGCCTTTCCATGTGGAGGAAATTCTGGCGCGTGTGCGCGCGCTGATCCGCCGTGCTGCGGGCCATGCGTCGTCCGAAATCGTCTGCGGTCCGGTGCGGCTGGACACGAAGTCCTCCAAGGCGACCGTCAACGGCACGACGCTGAAACTGACCTCTCACGAGTTCCGTCTTTTGTCCTACCTTATGCACCATATGGGTGAGGTGGTATCGCGAACAGAGCTGGTCGAGCATATGTACGATCAGGATTTCGACCGCGATTCCAACACCATCGAGGTTTTCGTTGGCCGTCTGCGCAAGAAGCTGGGCGTCGATCTGATCGAGACCATCCGCGGTCTCGGCTACCGGATGCAAGCACCCGCAGATGCGAAGTAATTCACTCACCGCCCGCGTTCTGCTGCTGGCCTCGGCATGGTCTGCCCTGGCGCTGGTGGTGATCGCGGTGGTGATTTCCACGCTCTACCGACAGGGCGTGGAGCGCAGTTTTACCGATTTACTGCGCGCGCAGCTTTATAACGTCATCAACTCCATTACCGTTTCCAACGAAAATACGCTGGCTGGTAGCCCACAGCTTGGCGATCTGCGGTTTTCGCAGCCCGAGACCGGCTGGTACTGGGTGGTGGAGCCATTGGGCAATTTTCAGACGGCACCGCTCGTTTCCTCATCGCTCGGCGTTTCGACGCTGCCTGTTCCCAGCATTCTGGATGTGCCGTTCGACAATCGCTACGAGCGCTATTACGTGGTGACGGACGAGGCGAAAAACCGTGTGCAGGTTGCTGAAACGGAGGTGGTGCTGGATGGAGAAGGGCGGGCGGCGCGCTTTCGCGTGACCGGCAACCTGAATGTCGTGGAAGACGATGTCAGTGACTTCTCCAATAGCCTCTATCTGGCGCTTGCCGTTTTCGGTGTCGGCAGTCTTGTGGTGAACGGCCTTGCGATTCTCTACAGCTTGCGACCGCTG
Source organism: Agrobacterium rosae (assembly GCF_002915175.1). Lineage (GTDB taxonomy): Bacteria > Pseudomonadota > Alphaproteobacteria > Rhizobiales > Rhizobiaceae > Agrobacterium > Agrobacterium rosae. The sequence continues at coordinate 415,323 of NZ_NXEJ01000006.1, forward strand.
GACAGGGCGCGTGTCGCGTTGGGCAAGATCCGCGCTGGCGATGCGGAGCGGTTGGAGGGCGAATTCCCAAGTGAAATTCAGCCTTTGGCAACCGAAGTGAATGCGCTGATCGAAAGCAACCGGCGTCTTGTGGAGCGGGCGCGCATGCAGGTGGGCAATCTGGCGCATTCGCTGAAAACACCGATTGCCGTTTTGCTGAACGAGGCGCGTACGCTGGACAGCCACCATGGCGATCTGGTGCGCGGCCAGGTGGATGCGATGCAGGCACAGGTGCAATCCTATCTTTCCCGCGCACGGATTGCCGCGCAACGCGGCTCGATTCTGGCACGGGTGGAAGCTGAACCGGCGCTGGAGCGGCTGGTGCGCGTGATGCGCCGGCTGAACCCGGAAAAGACATTCGAGTTGGACATGCAGCAGCCGGGAACAATTCTGGCGATGGAGCAGCAGGATCTGGAAGAAGCGGTCGGCAACCTCTTGGAAAATGCGGCACGCTTTGCTGAAACCAAGGTGGTAATCACGGTGATGCCGGGGACGCACCCGTCGTCTGATCCCGACGTGACACGCAGATCATGGGTCACGTTGCTGGTTGAAGATGACGGGCCGGGGCTAGAGCCCGAGCAGATCACTGAAGCGATGAAGCGCGGCAGGCGTTTGGACGAAAGCCGACCCGGGACGGGGCTTGGCCTTTCCATCGTCAGCGAGGTGGTTTCCGAATACCACGGTACCTTTGCCATGTCCCGCAGCCCGCTGGGCGGGCTGAAAGCCGAATTGCTTCTTCCCGGACTTTCGAAAGAGCTTGCATGACGGCTAAAAACTGGCAAGACATTTCGTGACGCATGACCGCGCCAGGATGGCGCGTGGATAAGGAGTGTATTCTTGGTTTACGTGATGGGCAAAGCCGGATCTGCCGGGATGAAATCCAACTTTATGCGCCCTGCCGTGGTTTCGCTGATCTGCCTTTCGGCGCTCAGCTCCTGCACCACATCCAACACCCGTGGTTCCGGTGGCGGTTTGATGGGTCGCGGTGGAGCGTCGGCAACGCCCTATATTTCCAGCCTTCAGGGCGGCATCGTCGGCAGAAGCGGCTTGCAGATGGGCCGTAGCGATTTCAACAAGGCGCTGGAAGCGGAATATCGTGCGCTGGAAACCGCGCCTGGTGGCCAAGCTGTCGTGTGGGGTGACGGCGACACGCGTGGCGAAGTCATCGCCAATGCGCCATACCAGGTCGGCAACCAGAATTGCCGCCAATACACCCATAATCTGACGGTAGACGGCAAGCAGGCGAAGGTGCGCGGTGCCGCCTGTCGCAACACCGATGGCACCTGGACGCCGCTGATCTGACGGTTGCTTGACGCGCGTCAAGGCAGGCAAGGCTGATCGTTAGAACGAGAGGCGTGGTGGAAATCGATCGAAGGGGATCGGTTCCACGGCGTTACGCGGCATAGTGCCTCAAATTCACGTCATCCTGCTGCGGCTTATTTCAAAGCGGCGCGCATTCGAGTAATTGAAACGGCATGTTCTGGATTTTTATCGCCCTGTTGACGGCGGCCGTGGCCATCGTTCTGACCTATCCGCTGATGCGCAGCAGCGGCGTAGCCGACACCGCCCGTGAAGGCGAGGTGGCTGTCTATCGCGACCAACTGGCCGAATTACAGCGCGAGCGTGAGAGCGGGCTGATTGGCGAGACGGAAGCTGAATATGCCCGCGCCGAAATCGGGCGGCGGCTGTTGGCCGCGGCCTCCGGCAAAACGGGCGAGGTTGCAGCGATCTCGCCACGGAAGCACAATGCGTTGGCCAGCATCGTGACTGTGCTGTTGCCGCTGACGGGGCTCTGTCTTTACTTGTTCATGGGCAGTCCTGGTATGCCGGACATGCCGCTACAGGCACGTCTTGAAAAGCCCGGCAATGACATGGACCTGATGATTGCCAAGGCCGAACGGCATCTGGCGCAGAACCCTGACGATGGCGCCGGATGGGATGTGCTGGCCCCGATCTATTTCAAGACCATGCGTTTAGGCGATGCGGAGATGGCCTATCGCAACGCCATCCGTCTTCAGGGTGAAAACCCTGAGCGTCTGACCGGCCTTGCCGAAACGTTGATTGCCACCAATGATGGTGTCGTTATTGATGATGCGCGCTCCGCATTGGAAGATGCGGAAAAGATGAGCCCCGGCAACCCGCGTGTGCGCTTTTATCTGGCGCTTTCGCTGGAGCAGGCGGGCAAAACGGATGAGGCGCGCAATGCCTTTGCCGCGCTGCTGAAGGATTCGCCCGAGGGCGCGCCGTGGATACCGCTGTTGCAGGCGCATCTGCAAAATACCGGCGGGGCAGACATTGCCGCTGCCCCGAAGCCGCAAGCGCCCGGCGGGCCAAGCGCCGAGGACGTGGCTGCAGCCAGCAACATGTCGGCCGAAGACCGGCAGGCGATGGTGGCGGGAATGGTGGAAAGTCTGGACGCGCGGCTGAAGGAAAACCCCGACAATTTCGAGGGTTGGATGCGGCTGGTGCGATCCTACGCCATGTTAAAGAATGACGAGAAGGCGCGTCAGGCTCTGGCCGACGGGCTAAAAGCCTTTCCGCCAGACGGTGAACAGGGCAAGCAGTTGATGGCGCTGGCGCAACAGTTGGGCGTTTCTGCGCAGGGAGTGACGCAATGACCCGCAAGCAGAAAAGACTGGCGATCATCGGCGGCGGTGTCAGCTTCATCATGATTGCAGCATTTCTGGTGATGTTCGCCTTTGGGCAGTCGATTGCCTATTTCTACATGCCTGGCGATCTGGAAAAGACCAGCGTTGCGCCCGGAACGCGCATCCGCCTTGGTGGGCTGGTGGCCGAAGGTTCGGTCAAGCGTGGCGAGGGGCGCACGGTGAGCTTTGCAGTGACCGATGGCGGCGCAACGGTGCCGGTCAGCTATACCGGGATTTTGCCGGACCTTTTTCGCGAGGGGCAGGGCGTGGTGACTGAAGGGACCTTCGATGCCGCGACGCATGCCTTTGTGGCTGACAGCGTTCTGGCCAAGCATGATGAAAACTACATGCCCAAGGAAGTCGCAGACCGGCTGAAGGACAAGGGCCTGTGGCAGCAGGCACCAGACGGTGTGACAAAGACCGGAGCGACGCAATGATTACCGAAATCGGCCATTATGCTCTGGTGTTGGCGCTGGGTGTGGCGCTCGTCGTGTCCACGCTGCCGGCGTTCGGGGCGCGCCGCAATGACAAGGCATTGATGGACATTGCGCCCATCGGCTCCGTTCTGCTGTTTCTGCTGGTGGGCATTGCCTTTGCATCGCTGACGCACGCCTATGCGGTCTCGGATTTCTCGCTGAAGAACGTCTATGAGAATTCCCATTCTCTGATGCCGATGCTCTATAAGCTGACCGGCGTGTGGGGCAACCATGAGGGATCGATGCTGCTGTGGCTGCTGATCCTCGTGCTGTTCAGTGCGATGGTTGCCGTCTATGGCCGCAATCTGCCCGATACGCTCCGCGCCAATGTGCTGGCCGTGCAGGCCTGGGTGACGACGGCGTTTCTGCTGTTCATTCTGTTGACGTCCAATCCCTTTGCGCGGCTTTCGCCGGTTCCCGCCGAAGGGCAGGATCTCAACCCGGTGCTTCAGGATTTCGGCCTCGCGATCCATCCGCCGCTGCTCTACCTCGGTTATGTCGGCTTCTCCGTCTGTTTCTCCTTTGCCGTTGCCGCCCTGATGGAAGGGCGCATCGATGCCGCATGGGCGCGCTGGGTGCGGCCATGGACCTTGGCTGCCTGGACCTTTCTGACGGCGGGCATTTCGATGGGCTCCTACTGGGCCTATTACGAACTCGGCTGGGGCGGCTGGTGGTTCTGGGACCCGGTGGAGAACGCCTCTTTCATGCCGTGGCTGGCTGGAACCGCGCTTTTGCATTCGGCGCTGGTGATGGAAAAGCGCGAGGCGCTGAAAATCTGGACCGTGCTGCTGGCGATCATGACCTTTTCGCTATCGCTGCTCGGCACCTTCCTTGTGCGCTCCGGTGTGCTGACCTCGGTGCATGCCTTCGCGACCGACCCGAGCCGTGGCATTTTCATTCTGTGCATTCTGATGATCTTCATCGGTGGCGCGTTTTCGTTGTTTGCATGGCGTGCGCCGATGCTGAAGGCCGGTGGCCTGTTCGCGCCGGTTTCGCGCGAGGGTGCACTGGTTCTGAACAACCTGATCCTGACGGTTTCCACCGCGACTGTGCTGATCGGTACGCTGTACCCGCTGGTTCTGGAAACGTTGACCGGCGAGAAGATTTCCGTCGGTGAGCCCTTCTTCAACCTGACCTTCGGGCTGTTGATGATTCCCATTCTGATCGTGACGCCATTCGGGCCTATGATGGCATGGAAGCGCGGCGATTTGCTGGGTGCGTTTCAACGGCTGTATGTGGCGGCGGCTCTGGCCTGCGTTGCTGGTTTGACGCTGTGGTATATCGAGCATGGCGGGCCTGTCATGGCCGTGTTGGGCATGATCGCAGGATTCTGGCTGATCTTCGGCGCGCTGGCCGATCTGTGGTATCGCGCCAATTTCGGCAAGCTCGCCTTTGGCATCGCGCTACGACGTCTCAAGGGTCTGCCACGCTCCACTTTCGGAACGACGTTGGCGCATATGGGGCTTGGCGTGACCGTGCTGGGCATCGTTATCGTGACCACCTTCGAGACGGAAACTGTGGTCGAGATGAAGCAGGGCATGGCGGTGGATGCGGGCGGCTATAGCCTGACCTTCGATGGTATCCGTCATCATGTCGGGCCGAACTATACCGAGGATCGCGGCCATTTCACTGCGCGTAAAGGCGGGGTCGAGGTGGCTGATGTGTGGTCATCGAAGCGGCTATACACGGCGCGGCGTATGCCGACGACGGAAGCTGGCATCATGACATTCGGGCTTTCGCAGCTTTACGTATCGCTGGGCGACCCGATGGCCGATGGCGGCATGGTGGTCCGCATCTGGTGGAAGCCGTTCATTCTGTGCATCTGGGGTGGCACGGTGTTCATGATGATTGGTGGGCTGGTTTCACTGTCTGACCGCCGGTTGCGCGTGGGTGCGCCGAGGCGGAAAGCGAAGGCGGCACCAGTGCTGGAGCCTGCGGAATGATGGGGCTCCATCTTCCCTCATTCCTGTGCTTGTCACAGGAATCCAGTGCGCCCAAGTCTTTGGGCGCGAAAGAGTCATTCACGGCGCAGACGCGCCGTGGCTGGATTCCTGTGACGAGCACAGGAATGAGGGAGGTTTTCTCTACGGTTGCCGTTCTCATCACCCTCCTATTTACATCACTCCCCGCATTCGCCTTCAACCCCGACGAAGTTCTCTCCGACCCAGCGCTCGAAGCCCGCGCACGAGCGCTGACCGTGCAGTTGCGTTGCATGGTGTGCCAGAATCAGTCCATCGATGACAGCAATGCAGAGCTGGCGCGGGATTTGCGGGTGCTGGTGCGCGAGCGGTTGACGCAGGGAGATAGCGACGACGCGGTGGTCGATTATGTCGTGTCGCGCTATGGCGAATTTGTTTTGCTGAAGCCGCGGTTTAGTGCGCGTACCATTGCGTTGTGGGGCGCGCCGATTGCGCTGATTGTGATTGGCGCGACGGCGATTTTTGTTTTTGCGCGGCGTCGGGTGGCGGTGTCCGAGGGACAGAAGCTGACGGTGGATGAAGAGGCGCGGATTCGGGATTTGTTGGGGTAGGGGTGAGTGGGGTGGCTTGCGACATACAATGCAAGCTGGCAACCGTGGCTCCCCCCCTCCGTCCTGCCGGACATCTCCCCCTCAAGGGGGGAGATTAGCTGGGCGCGGGCTCTCCACCCTATCCGCAGCATTCAAGATGACCGAGACATCGCCGCGAGTCGATCTCCCCCCTTGAGGGGGAGATGTCCGGCAGGACAGAGGGGGGTAGGCCACAAGCACTGCCCTATATTGCGGCGGTTAGGTTAAAGATAAAACGCAATATATTTCAACGATTTATAATCCATCCATAACCCTCTCTTCCGCAAATCCCCCAACATTACGGATTTTTCACGCGCCAGACACTTCGCTGTAAGGTGCGGGCACCTATATCTTCATCATCCACCGCTTCCCCGATCCACCGGGGCTCCAGTCTGAATGAAGAAAGAAGGTAAGTTCCATGTCTAATTTGCAAAACGGACGTCCCTCGTTGAAGACCATCCTCAAGTCTTCCGCTGTTGGCGGTCTGGCGACTTTGATGCTGACGACAGGCGTCGCTGGGCCAATCGCTCATTCTTTCGCAGCACCCGTTGAAGTGACCGCGCCGCAGGTGCCGAGCTTTGCCAACGTTGTAGACGCGGTTTCCCCTGCCGTCGTCTCTGTGCGCGTACAATCCAATGTGCAGCCGGCTTCCGATGATAACAGCGGCTATTCATTCAATTTTGGCGGTCGTGGTCTCGACCAGCTTCCCGATGATCACCCGCTAAAGCGCTTCTTCAAAGAATTTGGCGGACCGGGTGCCGGTGAAGGCGACAAGCGCGCCGACCGTGGTCCGAAGGCCCACCGCGACGGTAAAGGCCCGCTGCGTCCAACCGCGCAGGGCTCTGGCTTCTTCATCTCCGAGGACGGCTATATCGTAACCAACAACCACGTTGTGGATGATGGTTCCGCCTATACGGTTGTTATGAACGACGGCACGGAACTCGATGCCAAGCTGATTGGTCGCGATACTCGCACTGATCTGGCCGTGCTGAAAGTGGACGTGAACCGCAAGTTTACCTATGTTCAGTTTGCCGATGACAGCAAAATCCGCGTTGGTGACTGGGTCGTGGCTGTCGGTAACCCATTCGGCCTTGGTGGCACTGTAACGTCGGGTATCGTCTCCGCTCGTGGTCGCGACATCGGCTCCGGTCCTTATGACGATTACCTCCAGATTGACGCTGCCGTGAACCGGGGTAATTCCGGTGGTCCGGCCTTCAACCTCAACGGCGAAGTCGTCGGCATCAACACCGCGATCTTCTCTCCATCCGGCGGTAATGTGGGTATTGCTTTCGCCATTCCCGCATCCGTAGCCAAGGATGTCGTTCAGGATTTGATCAAGGATGGTAAGGTCGAGCGTGGCTGGCTCGGTGTACAGATTCAGCCTGTGAGCAAGGATATCGCTGAGTCGCTTGGTCTTGCCGAGGCAAGTGGCGCGCTGGTGGTTGCTCCGCAGGCCGGTTCGCCCGGTGACAAGGCTGGCATCAAGCAGGGTGACATCATCACCGCGCTGAATGGCGATACGGTCAAGGACGCCCGCGATCTCTCACGCCGCATCGGTGCCATGGCTCCGAATACCAAAGTCGAGCTTTCGCTGTGGCGCGGTGGTAAGGCGCACCCGGTAACGGTGACCTTGGGCGATCTTGCCAGCGATGATGCCTCCAAGGCAACGGCCAGCCAGAATGATGACAAGGGTAGCCAGCCTTCCAGCGAAAAAGCGCTGTCCAGCCTTGGTCTGACGGTTGCGCCTTCTGACGATGGCGCGGGCCTTGCGATCACCGACGTCGATCCAGACTCCGATGCCGCAGCCCGTGGTCTGAAGACCGGCGAAAAGATCACATCGGTCAACAACCAGCAGGTCGCGTCCGCTGCTGATGTCGAGAAGATTCTCTCGCAGGCCAAGAAGGACGGTCGTTCCAAGGCTCTGTTCCAGATCCAGACGGAAGATGGCAGCCGCTTCATCGCGCTGGATATCGACCAGGGTTGATCATGACACTGTGGCGGGAGGGGCAATTGCCTCTCCCGCCACTCCTCATTGAAGGTCACGCCGCGACATCTTCGGAGAAACCACATGGAAAACAAGACACAGGAATCATCTCCCGCATCTGTTTCCGGTTGTGCGGTTGATGTTGACAACGCTATTGTCCCGCACATGAAGATTCTTGTTATCGAAGACGATCTGGAAGCTGCGGCCTATATGACCAAGGCGTTCCGGGAAGCGGGCATTGTGGCCGATCACGCCAGCGATGGCGAGAGCGGCCTGTTTATGGGCGTTGAGAATGCCTATGACGTGATGGTCATCGACCGCATGCTGCCGCGCCGTGATGGGCTTTCCGTTATCAGCGAGTTGCGCCGTCGCGGTATCGAGACGCCGGTGCTGATTCTCTCCGCTCTGGGGCAGGTGGATGACCGCGTGACAGGCTTGCGGGCCGGTGGCGACGATTATCTGCCGAAACCCTATGCTTTCAGCGAGCTGCTGGCGCGCATTGAGGTGTTGGGTCGTCGCAAGGGCAAGCCGGAGCAGGACATGGTCTACCGTGTCGGCGATCTGGAACTCGATCGCCTTTCCCATGACGTGCGCCGCGCCGGTAAGGAAATTCTACTGCAGCCGCGCGAATTTCGCCTGCTGGAATATTTGATGAAGAACGCGGGCCAGGTGGTGACGCGCACCATGCTTCTGGAAAATGTCTGGGATTACCACTTCGATCCGCAGACCAACGTCATCGACGTGCATGTGTCGCGCCTTCGCTCGAAAATCGAGAAGGATTTCGACAAGCCGTTGCTGAAAACCATTCGCGGTGCGGGCTATATGATGAAGGATGAGGGGTAAAGCCGCCTCATGGCACGTCTTCGTCTTCTGTTCAGCTCGACGGCGGTGCGCCTTTCGGCGCTTTACATCCTGCTTTTCGCGCTTTGTGCTGCTTTCCTCGTTTTCTATGTGACCGCGCTGTCCGAGGGACTGCTGAACCAGCAGACGCGTGACGCCGTGCAACAGGAAGTCAATGACGTCCAGCGCGTCTATAATCGCGGCGGCATCAACCCGCTGTTGCGAATGATGGAACGCCGCGCGCGGCAGCCAGGGGCGAGCCTTTATGTGATCGCCGGGCCGAATGGCGAAATATTGGCTGGCAACGTCGCTTCCGTGCAGCCCGGTGTGTTCGACAATGAGGGCTGGACCGAGTTTCCGTTTGGTTACGAGCGCTATTCCGAAAGCGGCGATGCGGTGAAACATCTCGCCACCGCCAATATTTTCCGCCTCGATAATGGCCTGCGTATTCTGGTCGGTCGCGATCTGGGCGAGCCGACGAAGTTCCGGCTGCTGGTGCGCAATGCCCTGATGGTGGCGCTCGCCATTATGGGTGGTGGCGCTGTTCTCATCTGGTTTGCAATCGGTCGCAATGCGCTGAAGCGTCTCAACCGCATGTCCGATGCGACAAAGAAAATTATGGCGGGCGATCTTTCGCAGCGCTTGCCGCAGGGCCGTTCCGGCGATGAATTTGACCGTCTCTCGGGTTCGCTCAACGCCATGCTGGGGCGTATCGAGAAGCTGAACGAGGGTCTGCGGCAGGTTTCTGACAACATCGCGCATGACCTCAAGACGCCGCTGACGCGGCTGCGTAACAAGGCGACTGAGGCGCTGGAAGACCGGGATGACGACAAGCGTCGTTCAGCACTGGAGGGCATCATTGCGGAATCCGATCAACTGATCCGCACGTTCAACGCGCTTTTAATGATTTCCCGCGTTGAGGCGGGCTCCATCGCCGCCGAAATGAGCGATGTGGATGTATCCGCAATTGCCGAAGATAGCGCCGAGCTTTACGAGCCTGTCGCCGATGAGGAAGGCTTGACGCTGACGGCGGATATTACGCCGGGGCTGATCGTGCAGGGTAACCGCGAACTGATCGGCCAGGCGTTGACCAATCTCATCGACAACGCCATCAAATACGCCAGTGGGCATGAGGGCAAGAAGGGGCTTGCCGTGCGGCTGGTGCGGCAGGAGGACGGCATCGTTCTGTCGGTGGCCGACAATGGTCCCGGTGTGCCAGCCAACAAACGCGACGAGGTGATCAAGCGTTTCGTGCGGCTGGACGAAAGCCGTTCCAAGCCCGGAACGGGTCTGGGGCTTTCTCTTGTCGAGGCGGTGATGGAGCTGCATGGCGGTTCGCTGCGGCTTTCTGATACCGATCCTGAGAATGCCGCGGCACCTGGCCTGACTGTTTCGATGGTTTTTCCTGTGACTACACCTTAAGGTCCTCTCTGTTTTTCCCTCATCCCTGTGCTCGTCACAGGGATCCAGTCAGCCCAAGTCTTTGGGCTGAGGAGAGCCTTTTGACCGAGCAGACGCTCGGTCGCTGGATTCCTGTGACAGGCACAGGAATGAGGGGAGCCTGGGGTAGGGAGAGAGACATTGAGACAAGCGGCAACCGTCGAAAGACGGCTGGAAGACGTGCAGCCGGGTGTTATTCGCGCCTATACGCAAACGGAGCTGAAATCCGTTCTTTCCACTCTGAAGGATATTGGCAAAGGCGAACCTGATGTGGCCGCGCTTCTGGCGAGTGACAGGCCGCTCAAGGATTTCGTGGCGCAGGCGTTGTCGCTCTCTCCCTATTTACGTGATGCGGCGGTGGCCGATGAGGGTCTGCTGACGCTGGCGATATCAGGTCCGCTGGATGCAACGCTGGCGCGTTTGGTCGAAGATGCGCGTCATTGCTGGCGGCCGGATGGTGACGGCGTTGCCCCGACGGAAGCTGAGGTGATGACGCGGCTGCGCATTGCCAAGCGAAGGCTCTCCTTCATCTCCGCCATGGCCGATCTGGCGCGCATTTTCGTGGCGCGCGACACGACGCATTGGCTGAGCGATATGGCCGATGCCAGTCTGGCAGCAGCCATCGACCATCTGCTTCTGGCCAACCATCAGAGCGGAAAACTGACGCTGAAAAATCCCGAGGTGCCGAGCGAGGGTTCCGGCTTGATCGTGCTTGGTATGGGCAAGCTGGGCGCGCAGGAACTGAATTATTCGTCCGATATCGATGCCGTGGTGTTCTTCGAGCCATCCTCCTGCATCATACCTGACCCGCTGGATGCACTGGAGATTTTCGGGCGCATGATGCGACGGCTGATCCGGATCATGCAGGAGCGCACCGCCGATGGGTATGTGTTTCGAACCGACCTGCGGCTGCGCCCGGACCCCGGATCGACACCACTTGCCATACCCGTGGAGGCGGCGCTGACCTATTATGAGGGCCGGGGTCAGAACTGGGAGCGGGCGGCCTATATCAAGGCGCGGCCGGTGGCGGGGGATATCAAGGCGGGCGAAGGCTTCATGCGGGAGCTGACGCCGTTCGTGTTTCGCAAATATCTGGATTATGCGGCTATTGCCGATATCCACTCCATCAAGCGGCAAATTCACGCGCATAAGGGCCATGGTGCGATTGCGGTGAAGGGGCATAACGTCAAGCTCGGTCGGGGCGGTATTCGCGAGATCGAGTTCTTCGCGCAGACGCAGCAACTGATTGCTGGCGGGCGGATGGCTCCGCTGCGGGTGCGCTCCACGCAGGAGGCGCTGGCGGCGTTGACGGAGGCGAAGTGGATCGACGCCGGGACACGCGACAAGCTGACGGATGCCTACTGGTTTCTACGCGAAGTGGAGCACCGCATTCAGATGGTGCGTGACGAGCAGACCCATATTCTGCCGGATACGGAAACAGAGTTAAGGCGCATCGCCTTCATGCTGGGCTTTGCCGATACCAAAAGCTTTTCTGAAAAGCTGGAAGGCGTGCTGCGGCTGGTGGAGCGCAAATATTCGGCGCTTTTCGAGCAGGAAACCAAGCTGTCAGGGGAAAGCGGCAATCTGGTTTTTACCGGACAGAGGGATGACCCTGATACGTTGAAGACGCTGGCGAGGCTGGGTTTCGAACGGCCGGAATCCATGTCGGGCGTCATTCGCACCTGGCACAACGGGCGTTACCGCGCCACGCAATCCGTCGAGGCGCGGGAGCGTTTGACGGAACTGACACCGGAACTGTTGCAGGCCTTCGGCAAAAGCAAGCGGGCCGATGAAGCTTTGTTGCGGTTCGACAATTTTCTCTCCGGCCTACCTGCCGGAATTCAGCTTTTTTCCTTGCTTGGAAATAATCCGGCGCTGCTATCACTGCTGGTGACGATCATGTCATCCGCGCCGCGCTTGGCGGAAATTATTGCCGCGCGCCCGCATGTGTTCGACGGCATGCTGGACCCGGCTTTGATGACGGACGTTCCAACGCGCGACTATCTCGGCCAGCGTATGCAGGGGTTTCTGGCGCCGGCGCGGCACTATGAAGACATTCTCGACAGGCTGCGCATCTTTGCTGCGGAACAGCGTTTCCTGATTGGGGTGCGGCTGTTGACTGGCGCGATCCGCGGAGAGGTGGCGGGACGGGCCTTTACGTATCTTGCCGATCTGGTGATCGAGGCTGCGGTAAAGGCGGTGATGGCTGAAATGGAAGCTGCACATGGCAGATATCCTGGCGGTCGAGTGGCCGTCGTCGGCATGGGGAAGCTTGGCTCGTTCGAACTGACGGCGGGGTCCGATGTCGATCTGATTCTGCTCTATGATTACGACGATGCGGCGTCCGAATCCGATGGGGCAAAGCCGCTGGATGCTGTCAGATATTTTAGCCGTATTACGCAAAGGCTGATCTCGGCTCTATCAGCGCCGACTGCCGAAGGCGTGCTCTACGAGGTGGACATGCGGCTGCGCCCTTCCGGCAACAAGGGGCCGGTGGCGACGCGTATTTCGACGTTCGAGAAATATCAGCGGGAGGAAGCCTGGACATGGGAGCATCTGGCGCTATCCCGCGCGCGGCTGATCTGCGGCGATGCCTCGCTGATTGAGGATGCCGAACGCATCATTGCATCTGTCCTCTCGCAGAAGCGGGATGTGGCGAAGATCGCAGGTGACGTGGCGGAGATGCGCAAGCTGATCGGCGAGGAAAAGCCGCCTGCCAATGGCTGGGATTTCAAGCTCATCCCCGGCGGTCTGGTCGATCTGGAGTTCATTGCGCAATATCTGACACTGATTCCGCCCGCAAAAGGTCTGCCACCACATGTGACGGGTGAAAGCACGGCTGATGTGTGGAAACGCGTAGCAGCAGGGGCAATCGAGCCGCAGACCTATGACGACTGCATGGCGGCACTGAACCTTTTCACGGAACTGTCCCAGATCATCCGTCTGTGCATCGAGGGCGATTTCTCACCCAAGGAGGCACCCGCCGGACTGATCGATCTCGTCTGCCGTGCGGGTGATTGCCCTGATATTGGGACGCTCGAGGGTGAGGTGAAACGGCTGTCGAAAACTGTGCGGAAGGCGTTTTCTATCGTGGTCAAGGATGGCAGCGGAATAGTGAGGTGATACATGAAAACCGACTGGAATCTGGTCAGGGATATGCTCAATGCAGCAATCGATACGTGTGAGAGGATCGAGGCGGCGGGATATACGGAAAGCGACCGGGATGCTGACATAGACGTAAACGGACAAGCCGTCAGCGTTCAGGATTTTCTGGCAAGCGCCTGGACTGCATCGGAAAATCTTCGCTACAAGATTATCCGCAGCCGACACGAAAATGATGTCGATCTGGCCTATGTTCCAGAGACGGCTCGTATTCTGGTTGCAATGGCGCAGGCTGCCGCGGAGACAATCGGTGCTGGAGAAAAGGAACCACCAGCGGCCGATGATATCCGCAAACTGGTTTCATGGTTTCATGACCACGCCGCCCCAGGCATCGAACGCGCCATTGAAATGAAACGAAGCCAAGCTTTAGGCACTACGGAGACAGGCAGATGATTGGATACACCATGGTTGGCACGACGGATCTGGATCGCGCCGTGCGGTTTTATGATCCGGTGTTTACCGAGATGGGCTTGAAGCAGTGCTACAAGGATGAGCAGGTTGCATTCTGGGGCGACAAGACGGATGTGAATGCGCCGCGGTTTGCCACGGGTTATCCCTTCGATGGTGGCAAGGCTGGCGTTGGAAATGGGACGATGACGGCGTTTCTGATCGCTGGTTCCGAAACGATTGACAGGCTGCATGGCCTCGCAATGGCGAATGGTGGATCGGACGAGGGCGCGCCGGGGCTGCGTCCCGATTACGGCGAAGGGTTTTATGCGGCCTATGTGCGTGATCCCGATGGCAACAAAATCGCTTTTGTCTGCTACGATGTCAGGAAGAGCAGCTAGCTGCCTTGAGCATCGAGCTCCAAACACCATCTGTGTTTCAGGTTTCGGCGTAACAGCGCGGATCAATCCATTACCGGCATGGATTGATCCGTTTGCGTGCCGCGTCCGTAAACAGGATCAAACACAAGGGCATATTATGTTTCATCTTATATTTGGCATTCCCTGGCTGGTTGTCGTTGCGCGATTTATCCAGCCGCTGCCATGGGTGTGGTCTGTAAAGATTGCTCTGGGTCTTATCCTTCTCGTCGCGTCGCAATATCACCTGATTAATCGTCTCTCTTCAGGCTCCGTGTTTTCGCCCGAGTTCCCGCGGCCGCTGATCATTGCCATCAATGTACTGATGGGAACGATCCTGTTGCTGGCGATGTTTCAGATCGCACTGGATGTCGTGTCGATTATCATCACGCCGTTCAAGGGGCATTTTCCGGCTGTTCCGGTTGGCGTTCGTTATGCCATGGGCTTAGCTGCGTTCGGGCTTGCTGCGTTCGGCGTCAGCCAGGCGATCCGCGTTCCGCCGTTGAAGGATATCGAGATAACCATTCCGGGCCTGCCAGCCGCCTTTGAAGGCTATCAGATGGTGCAGTTGACTGACCTCCACATCAGTCGCCTGTTCGACAGTGGGTGGGCAAAGGAGGTCGTTGCACGAACGAATGCGCTGAATGCCGATCTCATCGTCATCACGGGCGACCTGATCGATGGCAATATCGAAAGCCGTAAACAGGACATCGCACCGCTCGCTGATCTCAAGGCACGTGATGGCGTCTACACCATTCCGGGAAATCATGAGTATTTCTTCGGCTATGAAGAGTGGATGGCGTATTATCGCGGCCTGAACATGATGACGCTGGCCAACAACCATGCCGTCATCGAGCGCAATGGCGAAAGCCTCGTCATTGCTGGAGTGACGGATCTGTCATCATCCAGAACCGGCTTTCCGCCTCCCGATGTGGCAGAAGCGATAAAGGGCGCGCGTGAAGGTGCCCCCATCATTCTGCTCGACCATCAGCCCATGGAAGCGGCACGGAATGCTCAGTTGGGCGTGGCTGTTCAGCTATCGGGGCATACCCACGGCGGCATGGTTCTGGGGTTAGATCGTCTCGTTGCGCGCGCCAACAAAGGCTTCGTCTCAGGCTTCTACCAGGTGGGCGGCATGCAGCTTTACGTGAACAATGGAACGGCGCTGTGGCCCGGTTTCGCTTTGAGACTGGGTATCCCGTCCGAATTGACACGCATCACGCTTCGTCGCGGTTCTTAAAAAAGCAATGCCGCCGCTCTCTGGAAAAGAGGAGCGGCGGCATGTTTGAAAGCATCATTAAGCTGCGTATTTGGCGGCTTCGTCGTGGGGAATGAAGAGGGTAACGACGGTACCCTTGCCCACGCAGGAGCGGATTTTCATCGTGCCGCCATGGAGTTTGACCAGAGAGCGGGAGATGGCAAGTCCCAGTCCGGAGCCGCCCTGGCTCTTGGCATATTGGCTTTGAACCTGTTCGAAGGGCTGGCCGATCTTATCGATGGCGGCAGAGGGAATGCCGATACCGGTATCTGCGATGGTCAGCATCAGACCCTTTTCGTGAACATGTGTGCGAAGCTCCACGCGCCCGCCATTGCCGGTGAATTTGACCGCGTTGGACAAAAGGTTGAGCATAATCTGCTTCATCGCGCGCCGGTCGCCGGTCATGTGCATATCTCTGCACACACGCTGCTGAATGGCGATATTCTTCTGGGCGGCCTGGATCGCGGTCAGGCGAAGCGTTTCCTCGACCAGCGGCACCAGATCGACCTTTTCGCGGTTGATTCGCATGTGGCCGGCCTCGATCTTCGACATGTCGAGAATATCGTTGATGACGTTGAGTAGATGCTTGCCGCTATCGTGGATATCGCGGGCATATTCGCTGTATTTCGGTGAGCCGACCGGACCAAACATTTCGGCCAGCAGGATTTCGGAGAAGCCGAGAATGGCGTTGAGCGGTGTGCGTAGCTCGTGGCTCATATTGGCGAGGAATTCGGATTTCGCCGTGTTGGCAGCCTCGGCACGCTCCTTTTCCGCCTGATAATTGGCATTGGCATCTGACAGTTCGGTCTTCTGTCGCTCCAGCTTGTGGCGCGACGCGGAGAGGTCGCCAATCGTTGCCATCAGGCGCTTTTCGGAATCGCGCAGGCGCTCTTCGTGGCGCTTGAGGAGAGTGATGTTGGTGCCGACGGACACGAGGCCTCCATCGCGGGTGCGGCGGTCATTGATCTGCAGCCAGCGGGCATCGGCAAGCTGGACTTCCGTGGTGCGCGACAGGCCAGATTGATCCGGGTCGGCCACGCGACGCTCGACAACGGGGCGGCAGGCGGCGGCGTTGACGACGGACCGTTCGGTACCAGCCACCAGCACGCTGTCCGGCAGGCCGTAGGCCTGCTGGAAGTGGGCGTTGCACATAACCAATCGGTCGTTCTTGTCCCACAGCACGAAGGCTTCCGATGTACTTTCGATGGCGTCTGCCAGACGCTGGTCCGCCTCGGCATAACGCTGGGCCAGGCGGTGCTGCTCGGTCACGTCCATGGCGATGCCGATGACGCGCGGACCGTTGGAGGTGCGGATGACCTGAGCGCGGGCGCGCAGCCAGACATAATGGCCGTGGGCGTGGCGCATGCGGAAGATCTGGTCGATCTGGCGAAGGTCGCCGCAGCCGACGGAGCGGGCCAGTTCGTAGAGATTGCCCTCTTCGGAATGCATCATGCGGGCCGCGTCGCTGAACGATAGCGGTTCGGTCTTGGGAGGAAGGCCGAGAATTTCGTAAAGCGAGGTAGACCAGAACATGCGGCGGGTGGAGAGGTCGAAATCCCAGAGGCCGCAGCGACCGCGAGACAGTGCCGTTTCGACGCGCAGATTGGACTCCA
Organism: Agrobacterium rosae; assembly: GCF_002915175.1. Classification (GTDB taxonomy): domain Bacteria; phylum Pseudomonadota; class Alphaproteobacteria; order Rhizobiales; family Rhizobiaceae; genus Agrobacterium; species Agrobacterium rosae. Next base: position 432,134 of record NZ_NXEJ01000006.1, read on the forward strand.
CGAAAATTTCGTCAGCGGTGCGGGCGCGTTTTACCTGCATGTAATAGGCATAGAGAATGACGAGCAGGATCGCGGAAATACCGGTGAACAGCGTGACGTTCATGGCAACTTCGCTGCGCCAGAACGAACGGATCGGCTCCAGCGACCGTGCTGCGATGATCATGCCACCATCGGTGCCGAGCGGCAGCATCGTGGCATAATGCGGGGTACCTTCGATATCGGTTTCGATGGTGCCGGGCGCATCGGGAAAGCGGCGGATAATGGCGATCTCAGGCAGAAGGTTGGTCAGAGACGTGCCGGGATAAATCGAAGCCTCGCGTCCGATGCCACCGAAAATTCGACCATCGGCACCAGCGACCAGCAGCAATGTTTCCTTATCGAAGCTGCCCGCGGGGAAGGCGGCGTTGAGCCGGGTTTCCACGGCCGTCCGGTCCTGTATCATAAACATGGCTTCGTTGCCGGTGAGAGCCGCTTTTGCCGCCAGAGCTGCGAGAGCGGTAGTCTGCCGCGCAGATTCCTCCATGCGACCTGATTCGGCCATGATCCCCAGCATACGCGAGGCGGCAACCACGATGAGAAAAGCGAGAATGAGCACGGGGATCAGCCGCTTGAGCAGCGATTCCAGATGAGGCAATTTGAGACCGTCTTTCGGGCCTGTGGTCAACGCCACAAGATTTCCCGAAAACCTCTCACTCCATGCAGCAATATCACATATTTTGGCAAACGGGCGCTCATCGCCCGCGGTAGCCCGCCGCACGTTCGTCATTGTCCCGCCTTGATTGTCCCTCGGTTAATTCGAAGCATAAGCCCGAATCTGACACCAGTGAATCAAAGCTGATTCGGCTTGTCCAGAGCTGATGGTTAAAAGAATTTTAACCCCTTGAACCGACTCCGTATTTTTTTGGGACAGATTTGGCGGCCCTCCTGAAAACCGCCAAACTAACGTAACGTCAAGCCTTTAGCACGCGCTCGACGATGTCACGAACGTCTGTCGAGAGGGCAGGCGAGCGTTCGATTGTCATCAGCGCAGCGCGGGCATGATCGGCCCTCACGGGCTCCAGAGAGCGCCATGAGCGCATGGATGTGAGGATGCGCGCGGCCAACTGCGGATTGCGTTTGTCGATGGTAACGATCTGCTCGGCGAGGAAGCGGTACGCTTCACCATCCGCACGGTTGAAGCCGGTTGGATTTCCGAAGGCGAAGGTGCCGATGAGCGAACGAACACGATTCGGATTGGTGCCGACGAAATGCTTCGAGCCGGTGAGCGACTTGATGCGGCCAAGCGCACCTTCGCCGGGAATTGCGGCCTGAATGGACAGCCACTTGTCCAGCACCAGCGCATTGTCTGCAAAACGGGCTTCGAATGTCGCCAGCGCCTGTGCAGCCTCCGAAGAGTCCGGGAAACGCTGCGTCAAAATGCTGAGCGCGTGAGCGAGATCGGTCATATTGCTTGCCGCCGCGAAGGTATCCGCAGCGCGTTTTGGCGTTTCTTCCGCGAAGGAGAGATAGCTCATGGCGATGTTGCGCAGGGAGCGTCGACCGGCGCTCGTCGCATCCGGCGAATAGGTTCCCTTGTCTTCGAAGGTGTCAAACAGCGACGTCAATGTCTCCACGCCAGCCTTGGCGATGGCTGCCATGGCAGCGTTGCGCGCCGTGTGGATAGCATCCGGGTCGTTACCGCTACCGATTTCGCGGGCAATATCGGACTCGCTCGGCAGAGCAAGCACTTGGGCGCGGAAAGCCGGCTCCAGCGCGTCGTCACCGATGATTTCGATGAGCGTGTTGATGAAGGCCGCATCGAACTCCACGGTAGAGCCATTGCGAACGGCGTTCGTCGCTTTGACGAGGTTCGGCATGGCCAAGGTCGTCAGTGCCTGCCAGCGGGAGAACATGTCCGTGTCATGGCGAGCGATCTGGACCATGTCGTCGGCAGATTGCTCGAGATGCAGGTTGATCGGTGCCGAAAAGCTGCGATTGAGCGACAGCACCGGACGCGACGAAATTCCGCTGAAAGTGAACGTCTGGCTGCGTTCTGTCAGATGCAGAACGCCATCCTTGTACTCGCCGCCCTCCACTTTCGAAGGCTCGGCAATCTGGCCGTTATCGAGAATAAGCGCGGTGGACAGCGGAATGTGCAAGGCCTGCTTGTTGCTCTGGCCCGGTGTGGCCGGAACGGTCTGTTCAAGCGACAGCGTGAACGTAGAGGATGCGGCGTCGTAGCTTGTCGAGGCGCTGACCAGCGGTGTGCCGGCCTGAATATACCAGCGGAAGAATTGGCTGAGATCGCGGCCGCTTGCCTCTTCGAAGCACTTGACGAAATCTTCGACAGTGGCGGCGTCTCCGTCATGGCGCTCGAAGTAAAGGTCCATGCCTTTGCGGAAATCGTCTTCGCCGAGAATGGTGGCGATCATGCCGGTGATCTCGGCACCCTTCTCATACACGGTCGTCGTGTAGAAGTTGTTGATTTCGCGATATTTATCGGGGCGTGGCGGATGCGCCAGCGGGCCGCCATCTTCGGGGAACTGCTCGGATTTCAGGTGACGCACATCGGCAATACGCTTGACCGGGCGCGAGCGCATGTCGGACGAAAATTCCTGATCGCGATAGACGGTCAGGCCTTCTTTCAGGCAAAGCTGAAACCAGTCACGGCAGGTGATGCGGTTGCCGGTCCAGTTGTGGAAATATTCGTGTGCGATGATGCGTTCGATATTGGCGTAATCGGCATCGGTTGCGGTCTCAGGGTCGGCCAGAACATATTTGTCGTTGAAGACGTTGAGACCCTTGTTCTCCATCGCGCCCATGTTGAAATCGGACACGGCGACGATCATGAAAATATCCAGATCGTATTCGCGACCGAAGCGCTCTTCATCCCATTTCATGGAGCGTTTCAGCGCATCCATGGCGTAGGCAGCGCGCGGCTCCTTGCCGTGCTCGACATAGATTTTCAGCGCGACGTCACGACCGGACATGGTGGTGAATGTGTCTTCGATAAGGCCGAGGTCACCGGCCACCAGCGCGAAGAGATAGCTTGGCTTGGGATGCGGATCGAACCACGCCGCGAAGTGACGACCTTCATCATAATTGCCGCCACCGAGGAAGTTGCCGTTGGACAGCAGGAAGGTGTTGCCCTCCTTGGCCGCGACGATGGTGATGGTATAGGGTGCCAGAACATCAGGTCTGTCAGGGAAATAGGTGATGCGACGAAAGCCTTCGGCCTCGCACTGGGTGCAGTAGACACCGTTGGTGCGATACAGACCCATCAACTGCGTATTGGTTTCCGGGTTGATGTAGTTCGTCACACAGATTTCGAACGGCGCTTCTTCCGGTAGGTCGCGGATGGTGAGACTGTCCGGCGTCGCATCGTACTGCGCCGCGGGCACGTCGATCTGGTCCAGCAACAGGCCTGAAAGCGTCAACTCGTCGCCGTCAAGCACCAGCGGGGCCGACGCATCGACGCCTTCACGACGATGGAAAATCAGTCGCGCTTCGACCTTGGTATTTTGCGGATCGAGTTCGAAAGTGAGGTCAACTCGTTCGAGAACGAAATCGGTAGGGCGATAATCCGCCAGGTGAACGATCTGGCCCGTGTCTGTTCGCATGACTATTCCTGAATGAACCTTGTCTGCCACATCTCAGGTTTCATGCCACATGCCACCTGAAGCTAAAATTGAATTAGGGTCACGTTCATGTGAGATTCACAGAACATTATGTCCTGTTCGCTTTCTTGCCAGACGGTTGATTTCGTTAGGATCAATGAACGTGTCTCGCATTGCCACATTATTTCATTAAATGTTGAACGATTACTAAAGTTATTGCCGTTGCGAAATTATATTACAGTAAAACGTTCAATTGGTTAGCAATTCTGTTATGAGGATCGCTACGCGTTCAGGTTTTGAAGCCAAGACTGGCGCGAATGGTATCTTCATTTTCGGTTTGCTGAACGACCACGCCATACCAGCCCAGGCCGTCGTAATCTTCGTATCCAATGGTTTTCGCAAAAGCTACGATCGCGCCGTTGCTATCATAATAGCTGCCGCGCACAGCGCCCGCATTCTTCTGGAGATTAAACCGGGTGAAGCGCAAAGCCGGATTGCTGCTGGCGATCACCCGCATGTCGCCATCCAGCAACATCACGACCGTTCGTTCGGCGACCTGTGGGGGCAGATTGGCCTCTTTCTCGACAATGGCGCGGCCTTGCTCCTGCCAGTCGAAGTAGACGCCCAGCGTTCCCAGCAAGGCACCATCGTTCCTGCCGCCTTCTCTGATTCCTGTGGCGTAAACCAGAACGTCGCGATTGTCATGCAGTGGGCTGCTTTTGACCTGATCAACGATGTACTCATCACCACTGCGGCATTGCGAGGCTGCGATGACCCACGGCTCCAGTGTCAGGTTGCGGCCTTGCAGGTCGCGCTGGTATCGAGGGTTGGCGGATGCGATCACGGCACCCCGAAGGTCGGTCATGACCAGATCGATATAGACCGTGTAGAAACGGTTGATGGCACCCAGACGCTCCGACGCGAATGCGGCATCCGCCTTGTCGCGGCTTTGCAGGGCCTGCCACAGCGACGTATCTGTTGCCCACCAGCGAACATCGGCCGTGCGCTCGAACAGATTGCGGACGATCAGCTGGACCAGCGTTTGTGCCGTATCCGTCAGGCGAACGCCCTCCATTTCCTCGACGAGTGCTTCCGCCATATCGCGGCTGAGACCGATACGGCTGAGAACGGTATCTTGAAATGTCGACGAGATATCCGAAGCGATCTGCGCAAGGCGCTGTACTTCGTTGGCGACGACGGAAAAGCCCTTGCCAGCCTCACCGGCTCTTGCCGCTTCGATCAAGGCGTTGATTGCCAACAGCCGGATTTGTTTGACGATGTGGGTGTTATCGGTGCTGAACTGCTTGAGATCCGTCGACATGCCGTCCGTCACCACCCGCATACTGCGCGGTGTGGCGGATAGAGATGTATTTTTCGCAGCTGCCTTCGAAACCGGATTCATGAATGACCATCAATTCTCAATAGAGAGGTGAACCACCAGTCTTGCCGTTCGCTGGATTGCAAAACCAAGATTTTAAGTGCCAGAAGTAGAATATATCGTGATTAACATTTCATTTCGATCAAGATACGATAAGTAGTCATGCAGTTAAGTGCTGGAGCTTACTAAAGCGGCAAATGCATTTGTTTGCGGCAGTTTTTCAAGGATTTTGCCGCTTGTTTTCCAAAGCGTGGCATTTGCGCATAGTTTCGGGCAAAAAAATAATGATCGACACGATATGGATGAGTTTGTTTCCGACTCACGATGATAATCTGTTATCCAACACGGCACGTGCAGGCTGGTGCTGCCGCCTGTGAAATGCAACCGGTTCATGCCCTGAACCTATGAATGCCAGTTCTCATGAGTGCCGCCGCCTATAACCCCATCAGGGGCATAAGCTTCAAGCTGATATCCGTTGCATTTTTTCTGGTCATGCAGACATGCATCAAGGCGGCCGGTCCGGATGTGCCGGCAGGTGAGATCACTTTTTTTCGCTCCACCTTCGCCATCGTTCCCATCGTCATCTATCTTGCATGGTTGCGCAGTCTTTCCAGTGCCTTTTACACCAAGAACCTGGCGGGTCATTTCAAACGCGGTTTTCTCGGCATTGTTTCGATGATCTGCGGTTTCTACGGATTGAGCCTGCTGCCGCTGCCGGAATTCATTGCCATCGGTTATGCGTCTCCGCTGATGGCGGTCGTCTTCGCCGCCGTACTGCTGGGCGAAACGGTCCGCGTCTATCGCTGGTCGGCGGTTCTCGTCGGCATGACGGGCGTTGTCGTCATTCTTTGGCCCAAGCTGACATTGTTGCAAGCGGGCGGCTTTGCGGCAGGCGAGGGGATTGGTGCGCTCGCGGTGCTGTTGGGTGCTGTGCTGGGTGGGCTGGCCATGGTGCAGGTGCGTCAGTTGGTGGTAACGGAAAAGACCGCCACCATCGTTTTGTATTTTTCGCTGACCGGCAGCCTGCTATCCGCTCTTAGCCTGCCATTCGACTGGGAGTGGCTGGATATGAAGCAGACCATTCTGTTGATGTCCTGCGGTATCGCCGGCGGCATAGCCCAGATTTTTCTCACCGAAAGCTATCGCCACGCGGAAGTCTCAACGATTGCGCCGTTCGAGTATAGCTCGATCCTGTTCGGGATCACGGTTTCCTATGTGCTTTTTGGCGACATCCCGACGATGACCATGTTGATCGGAACTGGGATCGTCATTTCTGCCGGCATATTCATCATTTTTCGAGAGCATCAGCTGGGGCTTGCCCGTAAAGCAGCAAGAAAAGCGTCCACACCGCAAGGGTGAGGCAGTATTTGCCCTCTATTTCATCACTCGCAATGATGGATGTAGAAAAGCTGTATTTTTATCAAAGTTTTATTCAATTTTCGCCCGAACGTGTTATTCAATAATGCGGTGGTAAGGGTAAAATCTGGGTGGCATATCGTGTTTGGGGTAAAACGCGTAAGGTCCTGTTGTGTTCGGCTGTCTTTAACAGACGGATACGCGATACAATGGGCAAGTAGCATGGTGGCAACGCGCTGCCGATCTGCGAATTTCTTTCCGTCATTGTCGCAGGAATGGCTATGACGTATTCACATGCCGATCTTGTTGCGCATCCCCATTTGCTGGGAGCGATAAGAGCGCTCGCGCTCACTCTTCGCGGTGCCTATCACGACAATCCGCGCATTGCGCGGCTGCTTTCTGCGCACCAGAAGTGGCTGATGACGCAGGCCGGGATGGCTCTCAATCTCGAGTTGGGTGCCACTGGCTTTACGGTTGCGCAGGTGCGTGATCTGGTAACGCAAAATGGTGTTGCCAGCCGCAACACGGTTCAGAACTATCTCGATCAGCTCGAAATCTATCGCTACATCGAAAGGGTTCCTCCCGTTTCCGTGCGCCCGCGGCGATACAGAGCGACCGCTGTCAGCCAGCAATCGATTTTTATGTGGTATGTCGCCAACCTCAGCGCACTCGATGGGCTTGATGGTGGAACGCGGGCAGCGCAGATGATGGCGCGTCCCGAGCTCCTGGTGCTCGCACAGCCGCGCGCCGCACGACAATGTCTTCAAGACAGAAACTGGGTCGAGCCGCCGGAGCGCGTCGGGCTTTTTCTTTGGACGGAAGCCGGTGCACTTGTGATGGACGATTTCATCAGCCGCATAAAAGATGCCGAAAAGCAGAGCGACCGCATAGACATCGGCTTTGTCGATGCGCGCGCCATGGCTTCAGAATTCATGATGTCGCGCACACATTTGCAGCGCCTTCTCAACAAGGCTGCCGAACAGGGCACAATGGGCTGGCACGATGACAGCTTGCGCAGCGGCATGTGGTTTTCACGCGATTTCCTCGATGAATACTGCAAATGGCAGGCCATCAAGTTCGCTTATGTGGACGAAGCGTTTGCCGAAGCACTGAAATCGATCTGAGCCAGAGCAAGATCAGGCGTTGTCGATCTTGCTCTTCTCCAACTGGAATTTCGATCCGTGCTTGTCGCTCCCTTTCGCCGTCCAAAGGCTGGAAGCTGGATCGTAGCCCAGACTCATCAGATCGCCAGGGATGGAACCAAAGACAGCTTTGAAACGCCTTGCTCCGATCTTGAGGAGGTAGTGCGGTATTATCTGATCGATGTGGTAATGCGGATTGCGTGCGAGAACCGAGAGGAGCGATGACGCGAAGCGTCTCGAAAACAGAGGGACGTCTTCCGAGTTCTCGTAATAAACCGCATTGGCGAGGATTTTGTGCCAGGATTTGCGGGCATGCGGCCTGAAAACGAACGCGCCCTCCGTTTTCAGTTTGGCGAGTTTTTCCCACGGAGACGTTCTCGCGATCGTATCGATGTCGAGAATGAGGAGGCGCCCGACTTTCAGATCCAGCAACTGATCTGCGACGATGAAGCGAGAGCAATTGTAATAGATATTGACCTTCTTTGGCAGGTCTAGCCCCATGAGCGTATCAACGCTGAAGCTTATGGCGAGATTTTCAAGGCTTGAGCGGAGGTCTTCGATCTGAGCGAGAACATCTGGGCTCGGCTTGATAAGGTGAAGATGGACATGAAATGTCCCTTCAATCATCGATAATGACCTCAAGAAAGAGATCGCATAGTCCCAGAAATAGACCTCGTCGCAGGCGACAAGAATGACATCTTTTCCCTCGATGTCATGGGGAATATTCATCTTGATAGAGGCAGTATAGCGTAAGAGGTGATCAGAGAAAAAATGTCTCGATACCGATGCGCGAAGGCAATCCGCTAGGATGATACCTCTCCAGAGAAAATTATGGCGCTTTATTTTTATCGGGCCGACTTCGCAGCAGTCCATATCCGTTGTCATGAAGTTACCGCGTACTAAAATGTGCTTCGGGCCGATCTGCCGAAGTTTTGAATACAGATCAGTAATTGCGAAATCAAGGACGGCAAGAGTAGCGTAGGTAGAAAAACCAGGCGCCAAGAGAAATAACCGTAAAAATACACGACGGTCACCGCTGCCGAAGCTCGGTGGAATCAATATGCCGAAAAAGAGAAAGTAGAAACCAAAACGCAAAAGCGCCTCTCCATCGGAAAGGCGCTGCAAAGCGTCGGGCTATGATGCCTTCAATGCCGGAGGCGGAAGGCCATCTTATCAGCGCTCACGAAAATCCGCGAAGACTGCCGAAGGGCGTGTTGTGCGAACCTGCTGAGTAGACGCGCGAGCGGTCAGCTGTTCGTTGGTTCCACCGAAGCGGTGGTAGCCATCACTGGAGCGCGGGCCAAGGCCTGCGAGCCGGAGTGTTTCAAAGCCGGAGTGAACCGGACGGAAGCGAGTGGTCATTGCCTTGGTTCCTTAAACCGTTTCCTCCCAAGACGAGATGACTTATTGCAGTGCGGTATGGATTCGGCAATCAGGGTAAATGCGCCGCTGTTATGCGCCATTTGCATGGCTATTTTCATAAATGATTCACATTGATCAAAAAGGAAGCATTCACATTTGGCGAATGTGGGCCTGAAATGCTAATAAATCCTGCCATGCCAATGGTTTACTGGCTGGAGCGTTCAAAAGCTCCTGCGGGTGCAATGTGGCAATGGCGGGTACGGTTCCGTGTCCGGATGCGACATCACGCCACTGTCCGCGCAGTGTATGGATGGTGCCGGTACCGCCAAAGAAAAATCGGGCGGTAAAGTTGCCTAAAAGCAACAGTGCTTTGGGCTCTGCCAGCGCAACCTGTCGCTCGATAAAGGGGCGGCAGATTTCCATCTCCGGCCCGGAAGGTGAGCGGTTACCCGGCGGGCGCCACGGCACGACATTGGTCAGCAGCAGATTGGTGCGGTTTAAGCCGATGGCCGCCAGCATCCGGTCTAGCAGCAGGCCGGTTTTGCCGAGGAAGGGTTGGCCTTCGCGGTCGTCATCCGCATCCGGCATAGGACCGATGACCATGATGCCGGAGGAGGGGTCGCCTTCCGCGAAGATGGTATTGCGAGCGCTGTTTTTGAGATTGCAGCCGTTGAAGCTTTCCAGCGCGGACTTAAGTTCGGAAAGGGAGCGGGCGCTTTCCGCCGCAAAACGTGCGGCTGCGATGGCCTGCTCATCCGGCATGGCGACGTTGGTCTGGATCGGCGGCGCAGCGGGTGCGGCACGCGAAGGCGCATCCGTGCGTCGGCCTGTCTCGGTCTGGGCGGGAGCGCGGGATGCGGGCTCTGCCTGTTGCGGCTGCTGAGCATCTCTTTGAGCGGGACGGCTCTGGCGGCTTGCGGAAAACTCGGCGAAGCGGTCGATGGACGTGTCTTCCAGCAACCAGTCTACGCCCGCATCCGCATGGAAATGCAAAAGCGCCGCCAGTTCTGCCGAGGAAAGGTCTTGGGCCGAAATCATGGGACTAGAACTACCCTATGTGCTGGCCCCACGAAACCCCGTAATTACGCTGTCCAGCGCGCAATATCGCCGCTTTCGCCGATCATGGCCAGACCATGGGCGATGGAGAGCAATTCGCCGCCGCTCTCGATTTTGTCCGCATCGAAACGCCGGGTGAAAAGCTGGCGCACGGCAGGCACGAAAGAGGTGCCGCCGGTGAGGAACACCTTGTCGATCGCTTCAGGGGCGGTCTGGGTCTTTTCCAGAACTTCATCCAGCGCACCTTCGATCTTAGCCAGATCGTCGCTGATCCATTGATCAAAGTCGGAACGCTTGACGACCTTACGGCCAGCCTTGCCCAGCGGCGAAAAGTTGAACTCCGCTTCTTCATTTGAAGACAGCGCCATCTTGGTGGCCGAAATGGCCTGGTAGAGCGGGTAGCCCTCATCATGCTCGACAAGGTCGATGAACATTTCCAGCTTTTCCGGCTCCAATGCAGACCGCACCAGCGATTTCAGATCGGCAAACTCCTTGGTGGTCTTGAAGATCGACAGTTGGTTCCAGCGCCCAAAATTGACGTAATAACCGCTTGGCACATCCAGGATTTTGTCGAAGCTCTTGAACTTGCTGCCCTTGCCGATTTCCGGCGACACCAGATTGTCGATCATGCGAAAGTCGAAGTGGTCTCCTGCAACGCCGACGCCCGAGTGACCGATGGGGGTCGCGGAAAGCTTGCCGGCATGGGATTCGAAACGGATGAGCGAATAGTCGGTGGTGCCGCCGCCAAAGTCGGCGACCAGAACATTGGCGTCCTTATTGAGGCTCTGCGCAAAATAATAGGCGGCAGCAACGGGCTCGTAGACATAGTGGATTTCCGGAAAACCGGCGCGGGTCAGCGCGTCGTTGTAACGCGCAATCGCCAAGGCTTCATCCGGGTTGCCACCTGCAAAGCGAACCGGACGACCGGCGATGACGGTGGAAACGTCCTGCGGCCATTCATCGCCCGCATAGGTCTTCAGCTTGCGCAGGAACACTTCCATCAGGTCTTCGAAGCTCTGGCGCTTGGCATAGACCAGCGTGCCCTGAAACAGCGACGAGGCGGCAAAGGTCTTGATGGATTGCAGAAAGCGGCAATCGCCGGGATTGTCGATGAACTGGCGAATGGCCGCATGGCCCGCCTCGACTTGAAGCGCAGCGGCACCGAATGTGCCGGATTTCATGAAGGACAGCGCGGTGCGCATGCTGTCCGTGGTCCCGGCGCTGCTGGTAAAGCGCATGGAATGGCTGGTGTTGTTGCTGTCGGAGAGTGCCATGACCGTGTTGGTCGTGCCGAAATCGAGGCCGAGTGTCCGTGTCATTGCAATGATTCCTTGGTTTTTAGACAGGTCGAAATAGGCCGAGGCGTGCTCAAGCCCGTCAGTCCGGATGCCCATGGCATCGGTGATTTTTGAGGAGGGCGCGTCATTGCATGACGGCTGGCCTATGGCAAGCGGGGAGGCTCAGTTTTTTGCCATTTGTGCGGCCCGGCTTTGCTGCGCCTCTTCCTGCAGCCATTTGGAAAACGTTGCCATGGCAGGCGTAACCGCCCGCGATTTCAGCCGCGTGAGCCAATAGCATCCTTTTGAGACATACACCGGGAAAGGCTGCTCAAGCAGGCCGGAAGAGAGTTGTCGGCTGAACATCAGCGGCGGGGCAAGCGCAATACCGGCACCCTGCAAAGCGGCCTCAATCATCAAGACGGATGAGTCGAAAACGATGCCACGGATTTTCGGGGGCGAGACACCGGCGGCCTCGAACCATTCCGGCCATTCATCGACGCGGTAGGAACGCAAAAGCGGCTGGGCGGCGATATCCTGCGGTGAGCTCAGCTGGCGTGCGATGGCGGGAATGCAGAGCGCCGAATGTGGCGCTTCGAACAGCTCTTCCGCTTCCGTATCGTGCCATGCGCCATTGCCGAAGCGAATGGCGTAATCCAGCCCTTCGGCGGCGATATCGACGCGATTGTTATTGGTGGAAAGCCTGATATCGATGAACGGGTAACGCGCCTGAAATGCGCCAAGCCGCGGCAACAACCAGCCGATCGCGAATGTGCCAACGGCACCGAGAGTGAGCACATCGCGCAGATGCCCGTCCTCGAAGCGTTGCAACATATCGGCCATGCGGTCGAACGAGTCGCGCAGCGTCGGCAGAAGGGCAAGCCCGTCCTCGGTAATCATCAATCCGCGCGGCAGACGCCGGAACAGTTCCACGCCCAGCGTCTGCTCCAGAAGCTTGACCTGGTGGCTGATGGCGGTTTGCGTGACGCACAGTTCTATGGCCGCACGCGTGAAGCTGAGATGCCGCGCGGCGGCCTCAAAGGCACGTAAAGCGTTAAGAGGAAGATGTGGGCGTACCATGACAAGACCAACTATAATTCATGCCTGAAGGCAGATATCATCATTTGTCGGCACGCAACAGGTCGGAATACAAAGACGACGCCACAGCCAAAGGGAGAGTGTTGATGACGATCAAACGGCGCATAGGTTTCGTACTTTGTTCAGTGTTTACAATGAGTTGTTTTGGTTCTTTCGGCGCTCATGCTGCGGAGACTGTACAATGCACAGTCATTCTCGACGCAAAAAGCGGTGAGGCACTGCATCGAAACGGCGAATGCGACAAGGCGTTCGCACCGCAATCCAGTTTCAAGCTGCCCTTGGCCATCATGGGCTATGACGCGGGAATTCTGACGAACGAGACGACGCCGCGCTGGGACTACAAGCCGGAATGGAAGAGGCCGAAGCGCGAGCAGCAGGCCACCGACCCGACCATTTGGGAAAGGGATAGCATCGTCTGGTATTCGCAGGAAATCACCAGGCGTCTCGGGAAAGAGACGTTTGCCGATTACGTTCGCCGTTTCGATTACGGCAATGCTGATGTGCGCGGTGTGAAGGGCCAAACGGACGGGCTGACGGAATCCTGGCTCATGTCATCGCTGAAAATTTCCGGTGACCAGCAGGTGGATTTTCTGCGCCGCTTCTTGAGCCGCAAGTTGCCGGTTTCCACTGTGGCCTATGACAAGACGATGGCAATTATTCCGAAGTTTCCCGCTGCCGATGGCTGGCAGGTTCAGGGCAAAACGGGCTCTGGCCGCATGCGAACCAAGGCGGGCAAATATGACGGCGACAGCTGGCTAGGCTGGTTCGTGGGTTGGGCGCAGAAGGGCGACCGGCAGGTGGTTTTCGCCAAGCTCAACATCCAGGACTGGAAAAGCGATGAGCCGATCAGCTTTGCCACACGTGACGCGTTGATTGCCGACCTGCCGAAGCTGGTGAAATAGGTCTAGCGAACAAAGCGCCGGGCGGCGAAAATCAACGCCAGCCCGACGATGGCTACCAGCGCGCCACGCAACATCCACGGGCTCTGGTTGATCATGAAACTGGAGGCGGGGTAGGGGAAATATCCGCTGCCCTGCCCAATCCAGACGAGGCCGATGAGCGCAAGCAGTGCGCCGAGAACGGTCAGCGAAACCCGAAGTATCTGCATGATGAGCCTCGACAAGAGAAAACCTCTCCAGAGCTTACCCCGAAGAGGTTTGAATAGCCATGCGCTTGAGCTGATTGGATCAAGCGTCGGCGTAGTATTTCTCAACGAGACTAGGCTGCTCTTCTGCGCCGTCCTCGTCCTGTGTCAGGAGGCTGAACTTACTTGTTTCATCACTGTTGATGATGGAAGCAAGCAGGCCGCGCAGGTTACGATCCTTCTGAACCTCAATCGCAAAATTGCGAGCAGCCTCGATGGTGTCGTCGTTCTCGGTGGAGTCACGGCTTGACGATGATCTGGTTTCAATCGGCGCGAATTTGATGACATTGCTGGCCTGACGGGACGGCTCTGACGCAGAGGGTCGCACAGTGGTTGGCGCGGCACCGTTGGATGAGGCGGGCGCGATGGCAGGTGTTGGCTGTGCTGCCGTACTGCCGTTGCCCTGAACCTGTGTGGGAGAAGCCGTTCCCGATCCTGTCGCTGGCGAGGAAGTTGCAGTGTCCGGTTCTGATGCGGCGGGTTGTTCTTGCGCGGGCGACGCTGGTGCTTGGCTTTGTTCGGATGCCGCAGGCGTCTCGTCTGCTGGCGGCTGCGTGTCGGTAGCAGGTGCGTCAGCTGTATTATTGGAAGGTGCCGAAGATGCGGGCTGTTCTTCTGAGCCAGCAGGCTCGGCATCCGATCCCTGCGGTGCTTCTGCCGCCGGTGCAGTTGATGACGAGCCTTCGTTGGTTGCCGGTTCGCCCTGGGCTGGCTGCGTATCGTTCGCAGGAGCCTGTGACGTATTTTCGGACGGTGTCGGAGCGACAGGCTCCTGCGGCGCTTCTGCGGATGGTGCAGGTGCGGAGGTTTCGCTTTCGCTCTGTTGCTCCTGTGGCGCAGGCGCTACTGTCGGCGTGGACGGTGACGGGCTTTCGCTGGTCGTCGGTTCGCCTTGTTCGGGCTGTGTCTGCTGCGTTGGGGCAGGCGAATAGGTGCCGTCATCGACATCCTGATCATCGTCTTCGACGGGTGCAGGTGTGCTGGTGGCTGGCTGGCTTGCGCCGGAGCTCTGGCTGGCTGGCGCAGAAGACGAGCCGCTGCTTGCCGTGGAACCAGACGATTGGGAGCTGGACGATGTACCAGTGGTGGTTGGTGTTGTTGTTGGGGGGAACAGGACTTCTAACATGGAGCAAGCGCCGAAAAATTGATAATCGCCAGTTCCTAAGCCTGATCCCCCCAAAATTGAGTGCATTTGCGTTGTTGCATTTTATTAAAATGCCTCAGCATTTGCGTCGTGTAACAATTATAGTGAATATCTATTTACGTTTTCGTCAGCCACCCATGCGTCAGCTGACAGTTTCATTCCCTGTAGACTTCAAGACACTTAACTGTTCGCGCATCGTCTCCTGCACAAAGGTGCTGACATCGTTCATGGACATTCCATGATCGACAAGGCTGAGGACGAGGTTGGTGATATCGGCCCTGGCTGCTTCACTCACACCCGGCAGGTTGAGTGCACTGGCATGTTCGTCCATGAATGGTACGCGACGATAGAACCCTGTTCCAAAAATATGGAGCCACATGCGCTCTAGAATATAGCCGTTTGCGGCCGCTGCCCCGACGGAGAATTCGTAAATCAGTTCCTTCGACTCAGCTGGAAGTTTGGCTACGCCCTCGTTGCGGACGGCAAAGATCGCGCCATAGGAGAAAACGCCGACGCTGTGTTTTTCTGCCTGATCGGCAAGCGCGTCCAGCTTCCATTTGCGCAAGGCGTGGGCGGCGATGTTTCCGGTATTGGGTGACATGCCTTCAAGCGTCTTGAACACGAGGCCCATGTTCCATGCACCGGCATCGACAAATTCCAGCGCAACCCAGTCCATGAGGGAAAACGGTTCAGGGCGGACGCGAAGATGAAGCGGGAAGTATTCCTCATAACGGGCCAGGCTGGCCGCCGGAGGAATGTTTCTGGCCGTAAGCCACTGCCATGACAACGCCTGGACATCGTCCCATTTGCGCCAGTTTTTCAAAAGATCGATAAAATCAGGGCTATGTGTCATCGGGTCACCCTGCGAGAACACGGTGAAATACCGATCATCCGTCGCGCGGGTCATCATATGGTGACTATAGGTTTCGGACTCGCGGCCGATATTGGGCCGTGCAACGATTTCATCCGCGCGGGCAAGCACTTCCGGTGACGTGATCTCTTCGCCCTTGTTATAAATAATGACTTTAAAATCTGCCGGAATATCAGCGATCCATTCAAGTGGCTCGCTGTATCTCGCTAGAACGATAGTATGCATGGAGTCCCTCTGATCAATATTAGAGCCACCGTTATTGCGGGCTCTATATACATGAGAGGTAGCCATCTAAGCTTGTGTGGACGTTGTGTGGCGAGGTTGTACGCAGACGATAACGTATTGGCACAAAGTAAAGGCAAGCTGCTCGAGCCGAAGCTCGAGCAGTGTCGTTGTCTCAAATGGACTTTGATGCGCCGCCATCCACCCGCAGCATCGTGCCGGTGATGTAGCTGGCTGGCTCGGAGCACAGAAATGCTCCGGCTGCCGCAAATTCCTCGACCTTGCCCAACCGTCCGGCGGGAATGGTCTTGAGCGATGCTTCGCGCACCTCTTCAGGGCTTTTGCCAAGACGCTTGGCGTTGGCACCATCCAGTTCATCGATGCGGTCTGTATGGATGCGTCCGGGCAGCAACAGGTTGGCGGTGACGCCGGAGCCTGCCACTTCCGTCGCCAGAGTCTTGTTCCAGCCCACCAGCGCGCCGCGCAGGGTATTGGACAGCGCCAGATTGGGAATGGGCTCGAACACGCCGGAGGAGGCGACGGTGAGAATACGGCCCCAGCCTTGTTCCTTCATCTGCGGCAGGAGGGCACCGGTGAGCGTGATGACGCGCAGCACCATGGACTGAAAGAAGGTCTCAAGCTTGTCGATGGTAATGTCCTGCGCCGTGCCGGGCGTGGGGCCACCGGTGTTGTTGACGAGAATATCGATGCCGCCGAGCTTCTCGTTGACGGCCTCGACCATGGACGCCACGAAATTCTCCTGCGACAGGTCGCCCTGCACCCAATCCGCCTTGCCCTTGCCCAGCGCATCGATGGCATCCACGTTGGCGGCTAGCTTCTCGCTGGTGCGCCCGACGAGCAGCACATGGGCGCCCTCTTTCGCAAGCGCTGTCGCAATGCC
The DNA here is from genome assembly GCF_002915175.1 of Agrobacterium rosae. Taxonomy (GTDB): domain Bacteria; phylum Pseudomonadota; class Alphaproteobacteria; order Rhizobiales; family Rhizobiaceae; genus Agrobacterium; species Agrobacterium rosae. The sequence goes on from NZ_NXEJ01000006.1 coordinate 448,681, forward strand.
AAGGCCAAGGCCGCGAGAGGAAGCCAGAACGAGGGCGCGTTTGCCGGAAATGCCGAGATCCATGATGTATTCTCCTGAAAGATGCTGCATGCGGTTATAGGGGTGGTCCGGCCGGTTTTGAAGGTCTTGGCAGGTTTATTTCGATATCGTCTTCCGCACAGAGTTGGGCGTAAGCTACTCGATCTCGCCTACAGTCTTGACCTCCCCATAAATCTCTTTAACTTACGTGAACGTAAGAGTAAGATATTACCGTTAAACCCGAGAATGTAATAGGCTCTGAACAGGATTTGCCGCACTTCCACCTCGACAATGAGTTTGTGCTTTGCGAAGAAGGAATTGGCTGGCGTGGTGGGGGTAATGAACCCTGCGGCTGCGGGCGCGTTAGAAAAACAACGCCGGACGGGACCGGTGAGCTGAGAGGGATGGACATGACGGAAGCGATGGAACTGCCGGAACGCGAAGCGATGGAATTCGACGTTGTCATCGTCGGCGCTGGACCTGCGGGTCTGTCTGCGGCGATACGGCTGAAACAGGTCAATCCGGATTTTTCCGTCGTGGTTTTGGAAAAGGGTGCCGAAGTCGGCGCGCATATTCTGTCCGGTGCCGTTGTCGATCCTATCGGCATCGACCGCCTGCTGCCAGGCTGGCGTGAAGAGGAGGGGCATCCCTTCAAGACCGAAGTGAAGGACGACCAGTTCCTGCTGCTCGGACCGGCTGGGTCGATCCGTCTTCCGAATTTCCTGATGCCGCCACTGATGAGCAACCACGGCAATTATATCGTCTCTCTCGGGCTGGTCTGTCGGTGGTTGGCGGAAAAAGCCGAAGCGCTTGGCGTTGAAATCTATCCCGGCTTTGCGGCAACCGAAGTGCTTTATAACGACGAAGGTGCCGTCATCGGCGTCGCGACCGGCGATATGGGCGTTGAGCGAAACGGCGAGCCGGGACCAGCCTTCACGCGTGGCATGGAACTGCATGGCAAATATGTGCTGATCGGCGAAGGTGTGCGTGGATCGCTGGCGAAACAGCTCATCCAAAAATTCGATCTGTCCAAGGACAGCGATGTCCAGAAATATGGCATCGGCATCAAGGAACTCTGGCAGGTCAAGCCGGAAAAGCACCGGCCCGGCCTCGTGCAGCACTCCTTCGGCTGGCCGCTGGGTATGAAAACCGGGGGCGGGTCGTTCCTCTACCATCTCGAAGACAACCTCGTTGCTGTCGGCTTCGTGGTGCATTTGAACTACAAGAACCCTTATCTCTATCCGTTCGAAGAGTTTCAGCGTTACAAGACGCATCCGGCCATTCGCGACACCTTTGAGGGCGGCAAACGCCTGTCCTATGGTGCGCGTGCCATTACCGAAGGCGGATATCAGTCCGTGCCGAAGCTGACCTTCCCAGGCGGCGCGCTAATCGGCTGTTCCGCCGGTTTCGTCAACGTGCCACGCATCAAGGGTAGCCACAATGCGGTGCTTTCCGGCCTGATGGCGGCGGACAGGATTGCCGATGCTTTGGCAGCCGGTCGCGCCAATGATGAAGTGATCGAGATCGAAAACGAATGGCGCGACAGCGACATCGGCAAGGATCTCAAGCGCGTGCGCAACGTCAAGCCACTATGGTCGAAGCTCGGCACCGCCATCGGCGTCGGTCTGGGCGGCCTGGATATGTGGACCAACCAGCTTCTCGGCTTCTCCATTTTCGGCACGCTGAAACACGGCAAGACGGATGCGGAAAGCCTGGAGCCCGCCAAGTTTCACAAGCCGATTGCCTATCCGAAGCCCGACGGTGTGCTCACCTTCGACCGCCTGTCTTCCGTCTTCATCTCCTCTACCAACCATGAGGAAGATCAGCCGGTACACCTGCAGGTCAAGGATATGGATTTGCAAAAGCGCTCCGAACACGATGTGTATGCCGGTCCTTCGACACGCTACTGTCCGGCCGGTGTGTATGAGTGGGTGGAAAAGGACGGCGAAGAGGTTTACGTCATCAATGCGCAAAACTGCGTCCACTGCAAAACCTGCGACATCAAGGACCCGAACCAGAACATCAACTGGGTGCCGCCACAGGGCGGTGAGGGACCGGTTTACGCCAATATGTGATGCCGTTTCCGCAAGGGAAATTCCATGGTGATGATACGTGCCGCGCGGGTTGATGAATTTGCGCGGCTGACAGAGATCGAACTCGATGCCTTCGTTGTCTGGGCGGAAGCCTGTGGTGTGACATCGCAGCCTTACGCCTCGCCGGAATTCATTCTCCAGCGCAGTTATGAGCAGGACCTCCTGTTTGTTGCGGAGGCGGATGCGACCGGCCACGTCGCGGGTTTTGCCGCCGGGCAGGCGGTGGGGAGCTATCTCTATATCGTCGAGATCGATGTCGAGCGCCCCGCGCAGGGACAAGGCACTGGTCGCGCGCTGATGGCAGCGATGCTTGGCAAGGCTCGGGACGCGGGACACAAATATGCTGTCCTGACGACGGATCGTTTTGCGCCCTTCAACGCGCCATTCTATGCGAAGATGGGATTTCGTATTCTGGAAAAGTGGGAGACACCACCTTTCCTGCAAGAAAGGCTGGACAAGCAGATAGCCGATGGTCTCGACCCCGCCCGTCGCGTGGCGATGCATCTGGACCTGCGCGCGCACTGAAACAGGACGGCGTTATCAGCCATGACCAGAGTTTTGATCCAACCCGTCAAGCGCTCGGATGCGCGGGAAATCGTGGCAGCGAATGTGCGCAGTCGCGACTACCACGCGCCGTGGGCGCAACCATTTACGGATATGAGTGGCTTCGATGCGTGGTTCGGGCAGTTGCTAACCGGGCCGAATGCGTCTTTCATCGCGCGCGATGTTGAGAGCAACGGCATGGTTGGTGTCTTCAATCTCACGCAGATTGTTTGGGGAGCGTTTCGCAGCGCTTATCTCGGATATTACGGAAACGTCGCTTTCGCCCATCGCGGACTGATGGCTAACGCCCTGGAACAGGTGAAAAATCACGCCTTCAACGAGTTCGGCCTTCATAGAATTGAGGCCAATATTCAGCCCGGCAATGTGGCCTCGATCAACCTTGTGCGTCGTGCCGGGTTCTCAAAAGAGGGTTACTCCCCGCACTATCTTCAGATCAACGGCGAGTGGTGCGACCACGAACGCTGGGCCTTGGTATCGGGCAATGATCAGAGCGTTTGATGCCTCCCATTTTTTAGAAAAATATCGTTGGTGACCTTGACCGTAACCCGTGCTTTCCGGTTTGGTATTTGCAGGATTCCCGCGAATGTCATACGTGTATGGGCGTAGCCCGACAGGTGTAAACGGATACGCTGGCAAGGTCGGGTGTGGGAGCAGATGATGAAGACGGCAGCAGGCAAAGTTTTTTCTAACCACAGTCCGAGGCTTGTTTGGCGCGCGGTTCTGACGGTGTTTGCGGCTTTGATCATTCCGGCGAACCACAGCCAGGCTGCCAGCTGCCGCTCGGATGCCGGTGCCGGGATTGACTGGAGTGCGTGCAACAAGCGGCTGTTGATGCTGGGCGGCAGCGTGCTTGACGGTGCGGATTTGCGGGGAACGGATTTTACCTTCACCGATCTTCGCGGCTCGTCTTTCAAGAAGGCCAACCTGGAAAAAGCAAAACTCATTCGCACCTCGCTCGCTTCATCGCAGTTGCAGGGCGGAAATTTCATCAAGGTGGAAGCCTATCGCGGTGATTTCAGCGATGCGGATGCGGAAAACGCCAAGTTCAACAATGCGGAAATGCAGCGCGCCAGTTTCCAGAATGCCAAACTCGTCGGCACTGATTTTACCAAGGCGGAACTCGGCAGGGCCGATTTCGAGGGCGCAACGCTGACGGGCGCGAAATTCACCATGGCCAACCTGTCGCGCTCCCGCTTCGAAGGGGCAAAATTCTCCGGGCCTATCGATTTTGAAAACGCGTTCCTGCTTCTGGCGCGCATCGAAGGATTGGACCTTTCCACGGCAACCGGACTTGAGCAAAAGCAGATCGATATTGCCTGTGGCGATCCCAAGACGAAGTTGCCGCAAGGGCTGACGACACCGACATCGTGGCCTTGCCCGGAGGATCCGGACGAGGATTGAGCGATAAGTTTGCGGGTGGGGCTTCACCCCCCTCTGTCCTGCCGGACATCTCCCCCTCAGGTGGGGAGATTGGCTGGGCTTTGGCTCGCTGGTTCATCCGCACCGTCATCACGCACCCGCGTTCGCAACGTTCAAGATGGCCGAGCGCTGTCTGCGAGTCGATCTCCCCACCTGAGGGGGAGATGCCCGGCAGGGCAGAGGGGGGTGAGCGGCAGTCTCAGCCGCTCATGAGGTCCCCGCCACTAAAACCCCGACAAAACAATCTTCCCCCGCGCAGTCCCACTCTCGATCAGCGCATGCGCCTTGATGAGATTGGCGGCGTTTATGGCGCCGAAGACCTCCGTCAGCGTTGTCTTGATCTTGCCAGCATCCACCAATTCAGAAACGTGGTTCAGCAATTTGTGCTGCTCGAGAATATCAGCCGTTTCGAAGACCGGGCGGGCGAACATCATTTCCCAGTGAATGGAGATGGCTTTGCGCTTGAACGGCATGGCGTCGAAGCCGTTTGCGGGATCATCGATCAGCGCAAACCGTCCCTGAGGCGCGATAAGCGCGATGCTGTCGGCGGCGTGAATGTCGCTTTGCGTGGTGGAAAAGACGAAGCCGGGTGCGCCGAGGCCAAGGGCTTCCACCTGCGGGGCCAGTGGCTGGCTGTGATCGATGACGTGATGCGCGCCGAGTGCCTTTGCCCATTCCTTGGTTTCAGGCCTTGAGGCCGTGGCGATGACGGTGATGTCGGTGAGCTGTCGCACGAGCTGGATAGCGATAGAGCCGACGCCGCCCGCGCCGCCGATGATGAGGATAGCATTGGCCGCGCCGGGAACGGGGTCTTTCAGCTTCAATCGGTCGAACAGGGTTTCATAAGCGGTGATTGCCGTCAGGGGCAAGGCGGCGGCTTCCTCGAAGCTGAGGCTTTTCGGCTTGGTGCCGACAATGCGCTCATCGACCAGATGGAACTCACTGTTGGAGCCGGGGCGGTTAATGGCACCCGCGTAAAACACCTCGTCGCCCGGCTTGAACAGCGTGACACCTTCGCCCACCGCTTTGACGATACCCGCCGCATCGAAGCCCAGAACGCGGGTCTGTCCGTTTTCCGGCGGCTGGTTGCGGCGCACCTTGGTATCAACAGGATTGACCGATACGGCCTTCACCTCGACCAGAAGATCATGCCCTCTGGCTTCCGGCACGGGAACATCGATGTCAACAAGCGCATCTGCTTCCGTGACGGGTTTTGCACTTTTATAACCGATAGCACGCATGGCGTTTTCTCCTTGGCTTGTTGCGTTGACCTCTATTTGATAGATATGAACGCAAGCTGCAAGAATGCACATATTCTGTATATACGTACAAAAAGGATACTGTGATGTCCCGACCCCGTGCCAAACTGACTGGTAACTTTCCCGGCTGTCCGGTGGAATCCACGCTGAGTTTTCTGGATGGAAAATGGAAGGGCGTGATCCTCTACCACCTGATGAATGAGGGAACGCTGCGCTTCAACGGGCTGCGCCGCCACATTCCAAGCGTTACCCAACGCATGCTGACCAAGCAGTTGCGCGAGTTGGAAGAGGCCGGGCTGATTTCCCGCAAGGTGTTTGCCGTGGTGCCGCCACGCGTGGATTATGCCCTGACGCCGCTTGGCCTCACCATGCAGCCGGTCATCGCCGCTTTGAAAGCATGGGGTGACGCGCACGTAATCTGCAAGGATGGCGAAAAGCGTGTGATGTCTCCCGACGAGATTATCGAGCCGCTGGCTGCTGCCTAATAACAAGACCTATTGCGCGCATCTGTCTGTGGGCTTACGGATTTACAAAACTCTTCACGTAAAGAAAAATTCCGCATTGCAACATGGAACTGCCCGGATTGCTTCATAGCGTCGCGGCAGTGATTCTCAGTCAGGGACGACAAGCATGGGTATTGGTTGGATCGAGGCCGCGATTCTCGGTTTTATTCAAGGTCTTACGGAATTTTTGCCAATTTCCTCCAGCGCGCATTTACGGATCGCGGGAGAGTTCTTAGGGACGGGTGAAGACCCGGGTGCCGCCTTCACCGCCATTATTCAGATCGGCACCGAACTGGCGGTGCTGGTCTATTTCTGGTCAGATATCATGCGGATTGCCATGGCCTGGCTTCGCCAGAACCTGCGCCTCGGCGGCAGCTACGATGCCGCAGATGCACGCATGGGCTGGCTCATCATCATAGGCTCTGTGCCGATTGTGCTGCTTGGCCTGCTGTTCAAGGATGCCATCGAAACCTCGCTGCGCAATCTCTACATCACCGCTGTCATGTTGATCGTCTTCGGTATCATCCTCGGTTATGCGGATAAGATCGGCAAAAAGAAGTACCCGCTCAACAAGCTCATCTGGCGCGACGGCATCCTGTTCGGTTTCGCACAGGCCATGGCGCTCATCCCCGGCGTTTCCCGCTCCGGCGGCACCATCACGGCAGGCCTGCTGCTGGGCTATACGCGCGAGGCAGCTGCGCGCTATTCCTTCTTGCTGGCCGTTCCCGCAGTGTTTGGCTCCGGTTTCTATCAGCTCTACAAAAGCATCGGCCAGGTCAATCCGGTCGGCTGGGGACCCACCGCACTGGCAACGCTGATATCCTTCATCGTGGGATACGCCGTAATCGTCGTCTTCCTGAAGTTGGTCTCGACCAAAAGCTACATGCCGTTTGTCTGGTACCGCATCGTCATCGGCGTGGTGTTGCTGGCGCTGCTGGGCACGGGTACGATCAGCGCGGCGTAAGGCAACGCTTCTGAATATCGTTTATCTGGTCATGCCGTTGATTAGCGGCGTGGCCCTCAACCGCTCGAAATACTAAACACATCCAAGCCTGCCACATCTTCTTCCAGAAGCGCAAAACCCTGCTTTAGATAATAGGCACGCTTATCGGCCGTTGCGCAGAGGTAGCAGGTCTCGTGGCCGCGTTGGGCTGCGTACTCCCTGCTGCTGGCGATCAGTTGCGCGGCGATGCCCTGTCGTCGGAAATCGGGCTCCACCCACAGGGCTGCTATCCATGGGGTGTAGTCTGGGCGCTCATCCAGATCGTTTTCGATGATGAGGACCGAGGCGATATAGCGGTCGTCGTCGTGGGCGACGAGTGCTGCGGGAATGCCGTCTGTTTCAAGCATCGGGTCGAGGTGGGCACGGTAGTCTTCGAGCGGGACGCCGCTTTCCGTCCACCATGCGTGCCAGCCGCGATCCGCTATCGTGTCGGCAAATGCTGGATGTTGTCGGAGGTTGGAAATCTGCAAAAGCCCGTCCTTTGTTTGAATCATAGTCGCAAGCGAAGGTTACAAGCTTTTGGAAAGGCGAAACAAGAGGTCGGGTTTTGAAAATAACCGGCCACAAGGGGATGCGGCCGGTTTTCGTCGTGATCCCACTTAAAGCAAAGTCCCGCTCAATATGGCCAGCGCCACCGAGAAATAGATTACCAGACCGGAGACATCCACCAGCGTTGCCACGAAGGGTGCCGAAGCGCTGGCGGGGTCGAGGCGCATGCGTTGCAGGATGAACGGCAGCATGGAGCCGCAGATCGAGCCGAAGGTGACGATGCCGATGAGGGCGCAGAAGACGGTGAAGCCGACCAGTAGCCAGTGATCGCCATAATCGTAGAAGCCAGCCTGTTGCCATACGGTCAGACGCAGAAAGCCGATGGCACCGAGGATTGCGCCTAGTGTCAGGCCCGTGGGCAGTTCACGCAGCAGCACCTTCCACCAGTCGGACAGTTTCAATTCGCCCAGTGCCAAGGCCCGGATGATGAGCGACGTTGCCTGCGAACCGGAGTTGCCGCCCGATGACATGATGAGCGGAATGAACAGCGTCAGCACCACGGCCTTTTCCAGCTCGCCCTCGAAATGCTGCATGGCGCTGGCCGTCAACATTTCGCCGAGGAACAGGGCAGACAGCCAGCCGGCACGTTTGCGGATCATGTCGAGAAAACCCATCGACATATAGGGCTTGCCGAGCGCTTCCATACCACCGAACTTGTGCGCATCCTCCGTCGTATCGGCAATCATGGTGTCGATAACGTCATCGACAGTGACGATGCCGAGAATGTGGGCGTGCTCATTCACCACAGGCATGGCCAGAAGGTCATGCTTGCGGATGAGGCGGGCAACATCCTCCTGTGACATCAGCGGATCGGCATAGGTGATACCTTCCTTGGATGCGACGGTGAGGATGGAAGCCGATGGCTCACCCGTGACCAGACGGCGCAGGGTAACGACCTTGGCCAATGTGCCATCTTCAGCCAGCACATAGATTGCATAGACCGTTTCGCGCGACCGCTCGACGATGCGAATATGGGCAAGCGTCTGCTCCACCGTCCAGCGGTCCGGCACGCTGACGAATTCCGTCGTCATCATCGAGCCGGCGGTGCGGGGCGGATAGGTCATCAGGTGGCGTATGGCGGTTGCCGTTGCGCGGTCCAGCCTGGAAAACAGCTTGGCGCGTGGCTCGTCGTCCATGTCGGCCATGACGTCCGCAACGCGGTCATCCGACATCAGGTTGACGAAACGGGCTGCCTGTTCCAGCGGAATATGGGCAATGATGTCTGCAGCATGGTGCAGTTCCGGGCGGTCCAGAACTGCCACGGCCTTTGGCTGGGACATTTTCAGCAGAGCGTCGACGGCTTCGGGCACGTCGAGAGCGTTCAACTGATCGACGCGTTCTGCAATGGTGGTGGGGCCGATGCTGCTGCTAAAAAGACGTGCAGCTTTGCTGGCTCTTTGGGAGAGGTTGTGAAAGTTCATGATTGCTCACCTTCGAGTCGATCCGCCGATTTCGACGGAACGCGGTGAGCCGACAGGTGTCAGATCAGTGCGCGTCTCGCCGGTCTCGGCAAAGGCAATCGACTACTACTGTCGCTAGACATCTAATGATGCTCCGTGGATATCTGCGCCAGATCGATGGTTTTGACCTGCGCATGAGATATCTGTTGCGCCTGAAAAAAGGCCAAGTCAAGCGGGCCAAATATGAAATTTTGGCAAGGTAGATGTGTGGTGAATGGCGTGCATATTTTGCGCCCTCATTCCTGTGCTTGTCACAGGAATCCAGTCAGCCCAAGTCCTTGGGCTGAAAAGACTTCTCTCCGCCGCGCAGACGCGCGGCGACTGGATTCCTGTGACAGGCACAGGAATGAGGGAGGTGGCCGATGCCACCAGTCGATGCTTATCGAGCGAAGGCCTTCTCGCGCCGTTCCAGCGCCACCGCGACACAGAAGACAGCGAGCCCGCCCAACGACAGGACAGCACCGATATATCCCGTCGATGCGTAGCCATAACCCATGGCGATGACGACGCCGCCAAGCCATGCGCCGAGTGCGTTGGCGATGTTGAAGGCGGAGTGGTTGGAGGCGGCGGCCAGCGTCTGGGCGTCGGCGGCGACATCCATCAGGCGTGTTTGCACGGCAGGGCAGGCGGCAAAGCCGCAGCCGATCAAGAAGACGCAGATGCACAGCATGTAGGGATTGTGCGCAGTAAGGCCGAAGAGCGCCATCAGCACCACATTCAAAGCCAGCATGCCGCCAATCGTGCCGTTGAGCGAGTAATCTGCCATGCGTGAGCCGACAACGTTACCGACATTCATGCCGATGCCGAACAGGGCCAGAACCATGGGCACCGTGGCAACCGGCATCATGGCGACATCGGTGGTGGTTTTGGCGATATAGCTGAACACGGCAAACATGCCGCCGAAACCGACGGATGCGACCGCCAATGTCAGCCAGACCTGTACGCGCCTGAAAGCGCCGAGTTCGCGCCAGATGCTGGCACCTTCCTGCACCTTGTCTCGTGGCTGGAAGAACCACAGCAGCGCAACCGTCAAAAGTGCGATGCCACCGACCATCATGAAGGCGGCGCGCCAGGAGAACATCTGGCCGAAGAAGGTGGCAAGCGGCGTGCCGAGCAGCGTGGCGATGGTGAGGCCCAACATGACGCGGCCAACGGCGCGGGCGCGTTTATGGATGGGGGCCATGGAAGCGGCCACCAATGCGGCTACACCGAAATAGGCACCATGCGGCAGACCGGTGATGAAGCGCAGTGCCGTGAAGGTGGCAAAGTCAGGCGCAATGGCGCTGAGAATATTGCCCGCCGCAAAGACACCCATCAGCGCCAGCAGAAGCACACGCCGGGTCATGCGCGCTGCCAGCACAGCAATGATGGGTGCACCGATGACGACACCCAGCGCATAAGCCGCAATGACGTAGCCAGCTTGCGGTACAGTGACACCATAGGTCGTCGCAACTTCCGGCAGCAGGCCCATAATAGCGAATTCACCCGTGCCTATGCCAAAACCACCGGCGGCAAGCGCAAGTTCGATGAGGGCGATGGAGAGAGGGGTGAGTGCTGTTGCAGGCAATGGCGCAACGGTGTCGACGTCCGCATCAGGGCGGTTTTCCGAGAGATGTGTGTGGGTCATGATTTCTGCGAAGGGAACGAAGAAAAAAAGGACAAGACCGAGGTCTCGGCCTTGCCCTGACTGGAGGTATGTGGTCACCAAAATGACCTTATCTTGACTGATATCATGGATTTGTGCGTCGCGGTAGTATCTGATTCTGTAAAATGCTCGACTCACGCAAAGGTGTACGGAACGGAAACCTCTCTATTTCATTTAGGGTCGCGCTTTGCGTGTAACGGGGGCTCGATAAGCATATGAAGCTGGTGGCGATCTTTAACCGCGATGGCGGTACCTTCAAAACCACAGACATGGATGCCTATTGCAAACATGCGCAGACTGTTTTCGAAAATGCAGGTCACGAAATCGAATGCCGTCTGGTTTCCGGCAAGGATATCGTGACCGAGATGGAGCGAACCGCCGATGACAAGGGGCTGGATGGCCTGATTGCAGGCGGTGGCGATGGCACGATCTCGGCAGCCGCAGGGATCGCCTGGAAGCACGGTATCGCGCTGGGCGTGGTTCCCGCTGGTACCATGAACCTGTTCGCCCGGTCGCTGAAACTACCACTCGACATATGGCAGGCGGTCGATACGCTGGCCGAAGGCCATGTACAGAATGTGGACATCGCCAGCGCCAACGGTCGCCCCTTCGTGCACCAGTTTTCCGCAGGTCTTCATGCGCGCATGGTGCGTTACCGGGATAAGATGGAATATGCGTCGCGGCTGGGCAAAATCCGCGCGAATATTCGTGCTGCCATTGGCGTTGTCTTCAATCCGCCGAAATTCGATATGGAATTTACCGTAGATGGAAAAACCCAGCATCGTCGCGCCTGTGCCATTTCCGCCTCCAACAACGAATTCGGACAAAGCCCGCTTCTGGTCGCCGACGATATCACGCAGGGAAAGCTCGGCCTTTATATCGCCGACGCTTTGACGCCATCAGGCGTCATGGGGCTTGCCATCGATATTCTGCGCGGCAAGCTGAAGGAAAATGCGGCGGTGACAGCCATGGCGGTGACGAATGTCGACCTGCATTTTCCAAAGCGGCACGGTGACGTGAAATGCGTGATGGATGGCGAATTGTTGCCGATGAAGCGTGATGTCGCGCTTAAAATTCACGCGGGCGAACTGAAGGTCATCGTACCGAAAGATTTCTCAAGCCTCTGATATTGTTGGCTAGGTGCCTGTCGTCAAAGACATGTGTGCGATGTCGCGGCGGCCTTGCAAAATGCTGCCGCGCCCGCCATGCTGATCCCATCAAGGCCAATGGGAGTGCATGACGCGATGAACGATAATGCCGGGACGATATCGAACCTCGCCGCCATCGACGCCGCCCATCACCTGCATCCCTTTTCCGACATGGGCAAGCTGAACGCATCCGGCACCCGCATCATCGAGCGCGCCGAAGGCGTGTTTATTTACGACAGCACCGGCAAAAAATATCTCGATGCTTTCGCCGGCCTGTGGTGCGTCAACATCGGTTATGGTCGAAAAGAAATCACCGATGCCGTTTCCCGGCAGATGAATGAGCTCCCCTATTACAACGCTTTTTTCGGTACCACCACGCCACCTGCAACACTGTTGGCGCAGAAGATCGTGTCCCATACCGGGCCGAATATGAACCATGTTTTCTTCACCAACTCCGGTTCCGAGGCCACGGATACGTGGTTTCGCATGACGCGCGTTTATTGGAAGGCGCTGGGCCACCCGACCAAGACACAGGTCATTGCGCGCCGGAACGGTTACCACGGCTCCACCGTCGCGGGTGCCTCGCTGGGCGGCATGACGTGGATGCACGAGCAGGGCAACCTACCCATCGAAGGTGTCTCCCACATCGGTCAGCCCTATTGGTATGCCGAGGGCGGCGATCTGACACCAGCCGAATTCGGCCTGAAGGTAGCGCGCGAGCTGGACGCCAAGATCGATGAACTCGGCGAGGACAACGTCGCCGCCTTCGTGGCCGAACCCATTCAGGGGGCAGGCGGGGTCATCGTGCCGCCGGAAACCTACTGGCCGGAAATTGCCCGTATCTGCAAAGCACGCAACATTCTGCTGGTGTCGGACGAAGTCATATGCGGCTTCGGGCGGCTGGGATCATGGTTCGGTTACCAGCGTTTCGGCTATGAGCCGGATCTGGCACCGGTGGCAAAGGGACTGTCATCAGGTTACCTGCCCATCGGTGGTGTGCTGGTCTCGGACCGTGTGGCCGAGGTGATGCTGACCAAGGTCGGCGATTTCAACCACGGTTTCACCTATTCCGGCCATCCCGTCTGCGCGGCGGCGGCGCTGGAAAACCTGCGCATCATCGAAGATGATGGGTTGGTAGAGCGTGTGCGCGACGATATCGGCCCCTATTTCCGCCAGGGCTGGGAAAGTCTGCTGGACCATGAGACGGTGGGCGAGGCGGTGAGTGTGGGCCTCATCGGCGGGCTGCAACTAACGGCGGAAAAGGCAACGCGCAGACGATTCGACAAGCCTGATGATATCGGCACCCTGGTTCGCAATCATTGCCTTGAAAACGGCCTTGTCATGCGCGCCACGGGCGACCGGATGCTAGCGTCGCCCGCATTCACGATCAGCCGGTCGGAAGTCGATCAGATCATCGAGACGCTGCGCAAGGGGCTGGACCACTTGGCGCAAACAGTAAGGACGTAAAAGACGTGGCAGAGCATGAGCATCACTACAAGGTCCAGATCACATGGACCGGTAACAAAGGCACCGGCACATCGGGTTACCGCGAATATGACCGCTCGCATGTGATTTCGGCAGACGGAAAACCCGACATCGCAGGCTCCTCCGACCCCGCTTTTCGTGGTGATGCGGCCCGGTGGAACCCGGAAGAGTTGCTGCTTGCCTCCGTCTCCGCCTGTCACAAACTATGGTATCTGCACTTCTGCGCCGTCTCAGGCGTCGTCGTGACCGATTATGTGGACGCGGCGGAAGGCACGATGGTGCTTGCGAAGGACGGGGCAGGGCACTTCACCGAAGTCGTGCTGAAGCCCATCGTCACCATCTCCAAGGGTGACCCGCAGACAGCACTTGAACTGCACGAAGAAGCTCATGAGAAATGCTTTATAGCCAATTCAGTGAATTTCCCGATCCGCGTGGAAGCGTCTGTGGAAACGAAGTGACGGGTTATTTCTGCTGCTCAAAGGTTTCGCGCACGATGTAATTCGGCGTCAAATCATCCCGATAATAAAGCCGCGCAATCATCTCCGCCAGAATGCCCGTGGTGATGAGTTGCACGGAGGATAGCAGCAGAACGACGCCGACCATGAGCATGGGTCTCGTGCCGATATCATTGCCGAGAATGAACTTGTCGATGAACAGGTAGGTCATGATGACACCTGCCAGTGCACCCAGCCCAAGCCCCAGAGAGCCGAAGAAGTGGCCGGGCCGCGCCTTGTAGCGCATGAAGAACATCACCGACAGAAGGTCGAGAATGACCCGGAAAGTACGGGAAATTCCGTATTTCGAGGCACCGAACTGACGGGCATGATGGGTGACCGGCATTTCGCCGATGCGGGTGCTGGGCACGACGCTTGCCACCCAGGCCGGGATGAAGCGGTGCATCTCACCCGTCAGCTTGACCTGCTTGATGATCGACGAGCGGTAGATTTTCAGGCTGCATCCATAATCATGCAGGCGAACGCCGGTGATCTTTCCGATCAGCCGGTTGGCAATCCAGGACGGAATCTTGCGGAGAAAAAGTCCGTCCTGACGGTTCTTGCGCCAGCCGACCAGAAGATCGAGTTCGCGCCGCTCCAGTTCCGAAACCAGCATGGGAATGTCTTTAGGATCGTTCTGAAGATCACCGTCGAGCGTGGCGATCAGGCGACCCTTGGCGGCATCGATGCCGGCCTGCATGGCGGCCGTCTGGCCGAAATTGCGCTGCAAGGCGACGATCTTGAGATCGAAGTTGGGTTGTTGCAGAAACGCGCGAGCGTTGACGATCGTCGCATCGGTGCTGCCGTCATCCACCAGAATGAGTTCCCAGGCAGACTGGTAGTTCGCCATGGCTTCGATGATGCGTGTGATCAGCGGCCCGACGCTTTCCTGCTCGTTGAAAATAGGTACGACCAGTGAAAGCTCCAATGCGTCTGCCGCAAGAACGTCTGTTAAAATGGCGGCAGATGTTGGCACGGCAATGTTTCCGTTTGTCTGTGAAGCTGGATTTCGCGCCTTGTCCTAGCGACGTTTTCCCGCATTTTCAACAAAGACCACAAAGTTTCGCTGGAAGCTCTTGTTTGCAAAGCCGAGTAAAGAGAATAGTGCGAACGATATGCGGAGATGAAACCGCAATGGGATGTGATTGGAATTTGAATTGAAGCCTTCCCGGTTCGCACGGCACTCTATGACCATTGTCACGGCCTTCGTGGTTGCCGTCTATGCCGCGTTCATCAGCTGGATGTGGGGCTGGGGAACGATTTTTGCGCTGTGGCAGAAGGCCGGGCTCGGAGCCATCTGTGTCGCGCTCGCGCTTCTCTTGTCCACCTACGTCCTGAGAACATGGCGTATCTACGATTATTTCCCAAAGGAAACGCAAGCCCAGTTCGCGCGCCTGTTCCGCCTTGTTCAAATCCACAATCTGCTCAACATCATGCTGCCGTTCCGCTCAGGTGAAACCAGCTTTCCGCTGCTGATGCGACAGGAATTCGACGTCCGACTGGCGCGGGGAACATCTGCTCTGCTTGTCATGCGGCTTTTCGATCTGCACGCGCTTCTGGCGGCGGCAGGCGTTGGGCTTGCGTTGGAAAAGCACTCGCTGACGGTTTGGGTTCTGTGGGCCATATTTTTGGCTCTGCCCGTCATTGCCTTTGTTGTCAGACACCGTTTTTTCGACTTGGCTCGGCGCATCGCGCCGAAGAAAGCGCAGGGCATCATCCACGAAATGCATGCGGGCCTTCCCGTGGATGGCCGCGCCTTCACGCGCGCATGGGGTGCAACCATCATTAACTGGTTCGTCAAGATCGCGGTTCTGGCCTGGGTTTTGGTGCTGATGGGCAAGATAGACCTGCCCGCAGGATTTGGCGGTGCGCTGGGCGGTGAGCTATCCTCCGTGCTTCCGGTTCACGCCCCCGGCGGCGTCGGAAGCTACCCGGCGGGCATCACAGCCGGGGCCATCGGTTTCGGGGCATCGACGGATAAAGCTGCGCTGTCGTCGCTGGGGCAGGCAGCCGTCAACGTGCATCTGCTGGTGATACTATCGTCGCTGATCGGCACGGCGCTTGCGCTGTTCGTGCGGGTGCGGAAGTCGTCAGGCGATGCGTAGGCCCAGATGTTCTGCCATAGGTGTGAAATCCCGGTCGGAATGCAACAGGGCGTGATCGTGTTCTATGCAGTAGGTGCCGATGATGAGATCGGTGGTTCTTCTGATAGTGATTCCGAGTTGACGTAGCCGACGATAATGCGTCGCTGCTTTGATGCCTAACTCAGGCGACAGCATAGAAACGACCTGAAATTTAGTCATTCGTGCTTGCATATTTGCAGCATGCTGGTGGCTTTGCGCGCCTTGAAGTATTTCAAGCAACACGACATCGCCTAACAGGATATCTCTCAAGCGTGGAATCGCACGAAACTTTTCCGTTTGTGCAGTTGTTGTTCCACTTAAGATCGAAATCCAGACTGAGCTATCAACAACGATCATTCTGCAGCGTGTTGATTATGGCTTTTTAAGTCGCCGCCACTCCGCATCTCATCAAGGTCGCCATCCCACCCCATGCCTGTCAGCTCATCCAAGGCTTTTCTTCGGCTGTGATATTCGATGAGCTCTCTTAGAGCGAGTTCAACAACCGCCTTTTTCGTTGGCAAGCCGCTCAACTCCATTGCTTCGGCAATCAATGCGTCGTCAATTTCGATATTCGTGCGCATGGCAACCGTCCTTGGTGTATCAATTCCCTAAATCATACACCAAGGCGATACCTGCCGCAAATCCTACTGAAACGCCGTTTCGTAAAAACTGCGCAGCTTGCGTGAATGCAGCGTCTCCGTCTGCATGGCCGCCAGCTTTTGCACAGCGCGAATGCCGATTTGCAGATGCTGGGACACTTGCGTTTTGTAGAATTCCGTTGCCATACCGGGCAGTTTCAACTCGCCGTGTAGCGGCTTGTCGGACACGCAGAGCAGGGTGCCGTAGGGCACGCGGAAGCGGAAGCCGTTGGCGGCGATGGTGGCCGATTCCATGTCGAGCGCGATGGCGCGCGATTGCGACAGGCGTTTGACCGGGCCTGCCTGATCGCGAAGCTCCCAGTTGCGGTTATCGATGGTGGCGACGGTGCCGGTGCGCATGATGCGCTTGAGCTCGAAGCCTTCATAGCCAGTGACTTCCGCCACTGCACTTTCGAGCGCCAGCTGCACCTCAGCCAGAGCCGGGATGGGCACCCAGACCGGCAGGTCGTCATCCAGCACGTGATCTTCACGCACATAGGCGTGGGCCAACACGTAATCACCAAGACGCTGGCTGTTGCGAAGACCGGCGCAATGGCCGACCATCAGCCAGGCATGCGGGCGCAGCACGGCAATGTGGTCTGTGATGGTCTTGGCGTTGGAAGGCCCGACGCCGATATTGACCAGCGTAATGCCCGCATGGCCCTTTTTCTTCAGGTGGTAAGCGGGCATCTGCGGCACGCGCCCCAGGGTCATGTCCGTGATCGGCCTGTCGGACCCGGCCAGCGTGACGATGTTGCCGGGCTCCACGAATTCCGTGTAGCCTTCACCACCATCCGCCATCATCTTTCGCGCCCATGTGGCGAACTCATCGATGTAGAACTGGTAGTTGGTGAACAGCACGAAGTTCTGGAAATGATTGGCGCTGGTGGCAGTGTAGTGGCTGAGACGCGCCAGCGAATAATCGATGCGCTGGGCGGTAAAGGGTGCAAGCGGTGCAGGCTCTCCCGGCACCTGATCATATTCGCCATTGGCAATCAGGTCATCGGTGTTGTTGAGGTCAGGCGTGTCGAATAGATCGCGCAACGGCACATCGGCAAGCGAGGATGCAGCGGAGGCTTCCACGAAGGCACCTTCGCCAAATGCAAAGTGCAGCGGAATGGGCGTGGCCGATTCGGCAACCGTGACATGAACGCTGTGATTCTTGATCAGAAGGCCAAGCTGCTCTTTCAGATAATGCCGGAAAAGCTGCGGGCGGGTGACGGTCGTCGTGTAGACGCCGGGCGAGGTCACGTGACCGTAAGACAGGCGCGAATCGACATGGCCGAAGCTGGATGTCTCGATGCTGACCTGCGGATAACAGGCGCGGTAACGGCCCTCGATCGGCGCGCCCTGCGCCAGATCGGTGAAGGATTTGATGAGGAAATTCGTGTTGCGCTCATAAAGCGCCGTCAACGCATCCACCGCCGCTACCGGATCGGTAAAGGTCTGCGGCGCAAATGGCTCGGGCGTGATGAAGGCGAGGTGCGAGATTGTGTGCTTTGCTATTGTCATGGCCCATTATAGAGAGCCAATTTCGACAGGCAAGCGACAGAAATATGTGCGTTTGAAAAAGACGTGAAAAACATCCGTCTCGGCCAAACCTGCCCTGTTTACAACGTCATGGAGCAATGGTTGGAGAGGCTGTGCTGGCAGGCAATGGATGCGCCGACGTTGACGCGCTGAAAGCTGCGATTGGGGTTAACCACCAAAGCTGCGAAAGACATCGCGAAAATTGCCATCAACAGAACGATGATCGTAAAGCGCCGAACCAATATTGTCATATCCATTCCCCTCCGTGTCATGGTTTTCCCTCATGTTGAACACGACATTGCCACAGTGGGACTGAACCGACGCTGAGGGCTGGGTTCATGTGGGGTTCAGGGTGGTTAATGGGGAAGGATGAACAAGTCGGCGGCTAGATTTGCTCAGTGTCGACCTGTTTCAGACGGTTCGTGATTTCCGGCACGCTCTCGTCCACGGAAAGCAGCGACGTATCGATACGAAGGTCGGGAGCCCATGCTTCGAATGTGCGTGCTTCTATCTGTTCCCACGTCGGTGGGATCAGGCCCTCAATGGTCGAAATTCGGCTTTCGGCCCGATGCCGATGAACGATTTTATCAGAGCAGGTGACTTCGATTTCGATGAACTTCCGATTCGCCTCAGTTGCCGTAGCCCGAAAGGCAGCACGCGTGATTTCAATAGAGTTGACGGAGTCGGCGATAACGGTGCGACCCAAGTGAAGATTGTCGGCGGCCATTTTGTAAAGAACAACATATCCCGCAGGCCCGACCTCAGCTCCCGCTGCCAAACAAGCAGAAGAACGTATGGCCTGCTCTATGGTGTCCAGCCGCAGGTAAGTCGCCTGCAATCTGAGCGCTAAAGCTTGGGCAATGGTGCTTTTTCCAGAACCAGGCAAGCCACCGAAAATAATCAGCATCGGACACCTCATTTTTGAAGAGGGTATTCCATCTCCGTCTCACTTTCATGATCGTTGTCGGCCAGAAGCGATCTTTGAACTTACGGAGACAGTCTCTAAGGTCTGCAAGTCAGAAAAGGCGGGGATACAAATGAAGCAAGCCGAATACGCCACCATATCAAGACTGCCCTCGGTCGAGGAGTACCTGCACCTTCGCGCGATCGCGGGTCTGAGTGCGTTTTCCGCGGATGCCGCAAGAGCAGGGCTGTCTGGAACGATCTATTCCGTCATGGTTATGCGCGATGGATTGGCCGTTGGGATGGGCCGATTGATCGGCGACGGTGGCTGCTTTTTTCAAGTCGTGGATATTGCTGTTCATCCCGAGCATCAGGGACGTGGGCTCGGAAAATCCATCATGGATGCGATCATGACCTATGTCTCGAACGAGCTGCCTACGACCGCATATGTCAGCCTAATCGCTGACGTTCCTGCCAACAAGCTTTATGAGAAATTTGGATTTGTGGAGACCGCACCACGATCGCTCGGAATGGCGTTTCGCGTCAAACGCTAGGCAGCGACAAGGGCCCAATGTCGAACGCAACCCCGTAATCCGTGTTGCCTATTGACGTGGACATTCGCATCAAAATTGAGGACAAGGCGAAAAGTGTGGTAAGCGCCAGCCAAATAACAACAGGAGTGTAACCGTGAGCGAACCTAGCGTAGCAGATGCGACCAGCCGAATTTATGAATCGCTCCAGGCGGATAATGCCGACATCGACGTGCACATCGCCACTCTCAAAGCAGCTCTGGCGCGGGAAGGTTTGAAAGAGGCCGTCTTCGACCCGGCCAAGCTGGTGCAGAACAACCGTTCTGGCCGGAAGCTGATGCAGGCCTATTTTCGGCAGCGCGGCGTGACGGTGAAATATACAGGCCCGTGATACGTTCCTGAGCAGCTGAGGTTGCAGTGATAGCAACGCCCATGACCGAATAACGCTTCGGTCTTTGGATAGAATACCGCCGCCTCATCCTTTCAAGAACAAGGCGGCGGGTGCAGTTGAACTTTACTTCTTGAACACCTTCGTCAGAAACGCCTCAAAAGAAGGCCGCCAGACGTCCATCTCATGGCCGAGGTCTTTGTATTCCTGGTAATCGTGGGCGATCTTCTTTTCGTCCAGCGTGGCTTTAAGACCAGCTATGTCCTTGCCGGTGACCACATCCTTGGTGCCGACGGTGACGGTGAGGTTGCGCAGCGCCTTGTTGATTGTCTCGGGCGCGTTCAGCGCGGCATCGACGGCCTTGTTGGGGACAGTGGTGGTAGTCACGCCGCTGAAGGTGGCGACCCAGCCGAAGGTTCCGAGGTGGGTGAGACCGGAAACGAGGGACTGGTAGCCGCCTTGCGAGAGACCGACCACGGCGCGGCCGTCTGCGTCGTCACGCACCTTATAGTGCTGCTTCATGTAGGGGATAAGGTCTTCCACCAGCTCGCGGTCGATGGCATCGGCATTGATGGGGTAGAAGTTCTTGCGGCGCTCGGCACCGGGGAAGTTTTCAGCGATGGCGTCGGGAATATCGGCTTCCGTATCGGGAATGACCACGATCATCGGCTCGATTTTCTTCTCAGCCAGGAGATTGTCGAGGATCTCAGGTGCGCGGCCCTGGGCAACCCACGAGGCAACCGTGTCGCCAAAGCCGTGGTAGAGATACATGACGGGCAGCGCTTCAGAGGAATCGCTATAGCCCGGCGGCGTGTAGACATAGGTCGCGCGCTGGGATTTCAAGGCTTTCGATGGGATGGTGACAAGACGAAGCTCGCCATGCGGCACATCGCGCACATCGAGAATGCTGCCGGGCACGAGAATGAGGCTGGTGTTCACCTGCCGCTGCGGCTTGGGATAATTGGTGCCGGTATCGATGCTGCGGAAGCCGTCTATGTTGAAATAATATTCATAGAGATTGGGCTTCAGCACATCGCTCTTGGCGCTCCAGACGCCGTTATCAGCGCGCTTCATCTCCACTGGCGCATTGGTGCCGAGAACCACGGAGACGGCCTTGGCAGAGGGCGCGAAGAGGCGGAAGTTGATCGATCCGTCTTTTTCGACGGATGTAACGAACTCGTTCAAGGGCCGGTCTGCCGGTGGGGACGCGGGCAACTCAATAGCCATGACGGGCGCACTCATGATGCAGCTTGCCACGATGATGCAAGGTAAAAATAAACGCATGGAAATTTCCTCCAATTCATAAAAAAGTCTCCCGATTCGAGAGTGGCAGATACCGCAGGCGCTTTCAACTCCATGAGGATGTTGATGAATTGGGTTTTCACCTTTAGGAGCTGTTTCCACCTGCGCAAGATCACCTCTGTTTCGTTTAATTGCCGAGGGCGCGGGTTTAAAGACGCATATGACGCTTAAGGACATAAAGTGAAAATTATCCAGGTGCTTACAACTGTGCTGATTGCCGTCGTGCTGATGGTCGGCTTCCGCTGGTACAGCTACGTGACGAATACGGATAGCCCGTACAACGAAGTCGGTATCGAGCTGAACAGCCGCATGCCAGGCCCGATCAACAAATGGGGTTGCGATAAGCTGCACCAGACCTTCGGCAATGTTTTGCCACCTTATGGCTGCCAGTCGGCGGATGGTACGCAGTGGCTCTAAGAGGTCTTTAAGACGCTTGAAGCAAAATCAAAAAAGGCACCGCAAAAGCGGTGCCTTTTTTATGTTTAGTGCGGCAATCAGCCGATCATGGCGTTGTCATCACGCTTGACGGCAATGAGGGCCGAGCGCGGCAGCTTGCCTTCGCCATCCGGGAAGGGGGCGTCGGGGTGCTGGATGCCGACGAAGTGGGTGCGTTTGTCGGCAGACCATGTCTGGCCGGTGACTTCCGAGCCTTTCGGTGCCGTCAGAAAACGCTCGATACGACCGGTAACGGGGTCGCCTGCCAGCATCTGATTGTTGCCTTGTCTGGCATACTGGCCGTCATTGCTGTCTTCGCCGTCTGTCTGAATCCACAAGAGGCCAGTCGAATCGAACATCATGCCATCGGGCGAGTTGAACATGTTGCCGGAATTGATGTTGGAGGAGCCGGCATAGGCATCCTTGTGAACATCAGGATTGCCGGCCATGCAGAACAGGTCCCACTTGAACTTGGCGTCGGCATGGTCGTCATTCTCAGGATACCAGCGCACGATCTGACCGTATTCGTTCTTTTCGCGCGGGTTTGCGGCGTTGAGAGCCATGGCATCGCCGCCGCCATTGGCGCGCAGCTTGCCGTCTTTCGTGACGCCGCGATTGGTGTTGTTGGTCAGCGCGCAATAGGCTTCGATGGCGACGGGGTTGATGGCCACCCATTCCGGGCGATCCATGGTGGTGGCACCTACCTTTGAGGCGGCCTGGCGGGTGAAGACGCAAATCTCGTCCATCTTCATGCCTGTCGATTCTGGCGTCAGCGCCACCCACTCGCCATTGCCGTCATCGGTGAACTTGGCGACGTAAAGCGTGCCTTCGTCCAGCAGCTTGGATGTATCGCCACCCGGCACATAAATGCCGTTGGAGATGTACTTGTAGAGAAACTCTCCACGTTCATCATCGCCCATATAAACGACCACGCGACCATCACGCGCGATGACGACAGCGGCATTCTCATGCTTGATGCGGCCAAGGGCTGTGCGCTTGATGGGTGTGGACGATGCGTTGGACGGATCGATTTCTACAACGTAACCGGCGCGGCGCGGCTCGTTGGGGTGTTTGGAAACGTCGAAGCGCTCATCGAACAACTCATAGCCGTAACGGGTTTCGGCAGCGATGCCGTAGCGCTTGTAATCGTCAGGCATTTTGAAAGCAGCATCGGTGGAGCCGAAATAGCCGTTGAAGTTTTCTTCGCAGGTCAGGTAGGTGCCCCACGGCGTGCGGCCCGCGCCGCAATTGTTGAAGGTGCCAAGACAGTCGATGCCGTTTGCGTCGGCCTTGGTCTTGACCAGTTCGGAGCCAGCAGCGGGGCCGGAAAGCTTCATTGGCGTGTTGTGGTGAATACGGCGGTTGAACGGGCTGCCGACGACGATCTGCCAGCCATCATTGCCTTCCGCCACTTCCATAACGGTCACGCCCTGCATGTGCTGGAGGATTTTGACCTCGTCCAGATTGGCAGGCATGCCTTTTTCGCGGTGGGGTAGGTTGGTCTCGTTGTTCACATATTCATGGTTGACGGCAATCAGTTGATGGCTGCCGACAACGAAAAGCTCCATGCCATCGGTGTTTTCGCCGAAAACCTTGTCCGAGTTCTCAAGGCTGACACCCTTCACCGGATCGATATCCGGCACGTTGGGAAACAGCGGCTGGCCCCACTTGGCGACTGGCTTCCAGCTGTAACCCTCAGGCACATGGATGGTGTTGTCAGTGGTGGCAGCGATAGGCTTGAATGGGAAGCGCGAGGCTGCTTCCTGTGCCTGCGCGGATGTCGACGATGCCAGATTGCCGAGCGTGCCCAAAGCGGCAGCTGCAGAACCAAAGGCCAGAACGCCACCAAGAAAACCGCGACGCGAAATCGCAGATTCGACCACACGGTCGAAATCCGTCACGGCAGGGGGCGTGTTCTGCAGTTCATCCCACTCGTCCCAGCTCAATTTGCTCGTGTCGATCTTTGTCATAGCGCTCTCCGTCGGCTCGCAGTTTGGAATAATTCCAGACAAGGCAACTAAAGAGGGTTTATTACAGCGATATGACGGATAAAATTCGATTTAACGCATATATTGCAACCAAAAGTAATGCTGAATGAGGCGTCAAACAAATACAGGCGGGGTTCAACCCGCCTGTAAACACGCGCTCAGTCCATGCCGTGCTGATTACAGACGCGACCACGTCTGGGATTTGCACAGCACCTTCAGCACACAGCCCTTCATGCTGAGCGAGCTGCCCGAAACGGTGCCGGTGCCGCTGTAGGTCTTGTCATTGGCGGGGTCGGTGATTTCACCGGAATAGCTGTTGCCGTTTCCGCTCATCTTGCCGATCTGCTTTCCAGCGTGCTTGCCGGTTTTAAGCGTGACGCAAAAGGCGGAGCCGCAAGGGGCGATGACGGCGGTTTCGCCGCTGGCCGTCTTCCAGTTGCCCTCGATCGCTTCCGCGGCGAAGGCGCTGCTGCCGATCAAAAACGCGGCTGCGGCTGCAATCATGATTCTCTTCATATGGACCTCCCAATCCAGCTTGGCGGAAACCTGTGTCAAATCAGGTCTCAGTGCTCGCAACTCCTCATGCGAATGCCAGGATTTATAATTGACGTGAACGTAAAAGGAAATATGCCGGACGGGAATTTCGCTGTTTTTTCCGGGGTCGGGGGCTCGAAAAAATCGGGGTCGAAAAATCCCAAGTCGAGACGTGGTTACGAAAGGGTTGAAATCCAACCGTAAAGTTTTCGTAAAATTGTCTGCAAAGTCCTTAATTTCCGGGGCCTGTCATATTTAACAAAAACCCAACTTTACCAATCGTTTGGACTTTGTTTGTCCCCTATTAATCATGGATTTTAAGCGCCCGTTGAAGCCCGTTTGGCATAGTGGGGACATCGAAAGAGCAGGGAAAACCTGCCGACGGAAAAGGTCAGAACAAGCCGCAGAAGACGGTAAGGCCTGAACCGGAAAGCTCCCGAAGAGGAGCGCAGACAAAACGCTAACGGGCAAACAGGATAAAGAAAAATGGCACGCTTTGAAGTTCGCGATATCGAAATGGCAGTTGCCGGTGGCCAAAGCCGTGCGGACGTCTTCTGCAACCTCGGTCTGATCTACGCGACAGGCCGTGGCTGCCCGGTGGACCTCATTGCTGCCCACAAGTGGCTCAACATCGCCGCCATCAAGGGTTCGGACCGGGCAGCGTCGCTGCGTGCCGATCTGGCCCGCAACATGAACAAGGCAGACCTCGCGAAGGCACTGCGTGCCGCCCGCGACTGGATGACCACGCATTAACAATCGAGCATCGGACCAACCGACGCCACACAAAAAGACAGAGCGGTCAAAAGACCGCCATTCTCTCCGGCTGGTTCCTCCAGTCCCGGCCGGCCACAAAAAGAATACTCCCGCAAAGGGACAGCTCAGATCCACGCTGAAAAACATCAAACCGTGACCGGCAGAAACAAGGCTGGCACGGTTTTTTTGTTTGCCCATCTCCAGGGTCCGACGCTGGTGAACGCTCTAGCCGTCGTCCTTGTCTGCCGGGTCGGTTTCTGCCTTGCCAAGCAACAGCGCGTGATAGCGTTTCAACCGCTCGAAATGCGCGTTCATGGCGCGGGCAATCTGGCTGGAGTTTTTGACCGTCAGAAAATGATCGACAATTTCCGCATAGTGATTTGCCTGGCGCGGGAGCCTTTGTTCAGGCTGTTTGCGGTCGTTGATCTCGTCATCGCTCATCACCTGAACGACTTGCGCGGGGGCGGGCAGATCGGGAAGCGCGGCAGGGCTGCGCGGCAATGTGCCATTCATCAACTGGGACACCGGGTCGAAATGATGAAACAGGATTGCTTCGAGGTCGTTGATTTCGCTCTTGTCTTCAACGGGATAGGCCCAGACATAAGCGATTTCCCAGACATCAATCTGGCGATTGGCGATGATGTCCGAACGCGCAGATGTTAAGTGTCTGGAAACACGCGCTCTGATGCCGTCTTTCGATTGACCGACATAGATCGGCACATTGTCCAGATCAGCGAGCACATAGACGCCGATCCGGTTTGTCAGCGCTCTGACGGCAGCTTTGCGATAATTGAAATCGACGGCCAAATCAGGCGATCCTGCCCGCGTCCGACAGGGATGTCGGTATCGAATCACGCTGTCCGCTGATGATCGGCTCGAAAATGTGGTGGGCGAGATAGCGCACGACCGGGACCGCCACACCATCGCCTGTCAGATGATAGGCCTCATTATAGCGTCGCGGAAGGCGGTAGCTTTCGCTCAGCCCCATCAATCGCGCCGTCTCGCGCGCGGAGATGAGGCGTGAGCGGACCATATCTCCATCGACAACGAGGATCGTCTGTCTGGACGATCCACCATTGGGCGTTCTGAGGCAGCCTGAAATATCGTCAAACCGAACTTCTGCTCTCACGACGCGACCATTTGCTTCTGGTCTGGTGCGTTTATAAACGCCACCAACCATGCGACGGTCAGCGCGCTTTGCGGCCTCGACCTTGGCGATGTTGACCAGGGACATGGAGGCCAGCAGCTTTTCCGTCTGCTTGGACGTGTTCCACTCCACATCCGTCGGGCTCTCTTCAATGATGTCGGAGAATGTCGTGGTGCGGATAGCGGGCAATGGCAGGTTCCACCACACCCAGTTCTTGCGGGCCTTCGCGTCTAAGCGCTGATAGGCATTTTGCAGCCCGCGTGTATGGAACGTCTGCGTCGGACCCGGTGCCACGAGCGTCTCGGCAATGGTAACATCATTGCGGACACCGATAACGAAAAGCCGGGGTCTGGATTGCGGCAGAAAGGCTTTCGCATCGATCACGACGGCACCATGACGGTAGCCTGCCTTTGAAAAGGTTTCGCAGATAACTTTGAAATCGTCTCCCTTGTGGGAGGTCAGCGTTCCACAAACATTTTCGAGCGCAATCAGTTTCGGCCCTCTGCCTTCGCTGATCAGGCCATTCATAATATCCCAGAAAGGGTAAAACGTCCCGGAGCGCTCGCCGCGCAGACCGGCACCGCCGCCAGCCAGCGACAAGTCCTGGCAGGGAAACGAGCCCCATGCGAGGTCCGCAATTCCGGCAAGGCTGGAGGACTTGACCGAGCGAACATCACCCACGCACAGTTCGCCGCCGGTACCCCAATTGTCCTGATAGGTCAGGCCTTTTTTTCCATCGAAGTCATTGGCGAAATCGCAGCGCCAGTCAGCACCCAACCCCGCCCGCACCATTCCACCGCCAGCGAAGAACTCGTAGAAAGAAAAACGCTCAGACATGAAATACCTCGCGGTTCAAATGCGTATCTCCGCGTCGACGGCCGGTTTCGTTTCTGGTTTGTTCCCTTTTAGCATGCTTTCGCCGCAAGCTGCAACCGCCATTCTTGGCCGCGCGAAAGTTCTTTTCCGCCGTTGGATATGATGTGAGTTTCAAGCGTGAGCGGAGCACCATTACTCCAGCGCTTTCAACACCTTCGGCAACGCCTCTGCAAACAGATCCAGCTTGCTGTCGGGTGCTGCGCTGACACGAATGCAGCGGTTCAGAGGCTCGACGCCAGGCATACGAATGAAGACGCCGTGGTCCATCAGCCCATCAACGATGGATTTGGCGTAGGCGCTGTCCTTGTGGCAATCGATCGTGACGAAGTTCGTCGCAGAGGGCAGGGGCGATAGGCCATTCTGGCGGGCGATGGTGGAGATGCGTTCGCGGGCGTTGGCGATGCGTTTGACGACGTCGCGCAGGTAGACCTGATCCTTCAGCGCTGCCAGCGCGGCAGCAACCGAAACGCGGGGCATTCCGAAGTGATTGCGGATCTTGTCGAAGGCTTGCGCATTGCCGAGTGTGCCGATGGCATAGCCCACGCGCGCGCCGGCCAGCCCGTAGGCCTTGGAGAAGGTGCGCATGCGCAGCACGTTCGGCATGCCAATCATGGCGCGGACGCTGGGGACAGCACTTTCCGGCGCGGTTTCGCAATAGGCTTCGTCCAGCACCAGAAGGCAGCTGTCCGGCAGGGCTTTTGCGAATGTCAGAACCTCGCTTGCCTCCCACCAGCTTCCCATCGGATTGTCAGGGTTGGCGAAGTACACCAGCGGTGCGTTTTCCTTTTTGACGATGTCCAGCAAGCCGTCCAGATTTTCATGATCGTCCAGATAGGGCGTCGTCACCAGCCGTCCGCCAAAACCGTTCACATGATAATTGAAGGTGGGGTAACCGCCGAAGGAGGTTACGACCGGCGTGCCTGGCTCCACCACCAGCCGCACGATCTCGCCCAGAAGGCCGTCCACGCCGTTGCCGATGGCAATATTATCGCGCGAAATGCCGTGATGAATGGCAAGCGCTTCCCGCAACTCGAAGTTTTCAGGATCGGCATACATCCATGTCTCGGACGCCGCCTGCTTCATTGCCTCAATGACAGAAGGTGCCGGGCCGAACCCGCTCTCATTCGCACCGATTCGCGCTTTGACGGTGAGCTTGCGGTTGCGCTCGATAGCCTCTGGGCCGACGAACGGCACTGAGGAAGGAAGCGAAGCGGCGAGCGACGTAAAACGCGAAAATGCGGACATTTCAGAGGGTTCCGGAATCCGTTGGAAGAACCGCCTCACAATATAATCAAAATTGGCCCGCGCAAGGCGGGCTGCAACAAATGCTTCCGTTGTGAAAGGGTTTCTTTGCCGCAGCAAAGATATCCGGGCGTTTGATTATACCGCCGTTTCGAAGCTCAAGCGCCGGATGTGATGCAGAAACTCGGCATCAATCAGCATGTTGAAACCGACCGTCGCCTGTTCCTCTTCCCGGCGGATCAGGGTGCAGCCTATTTCGTCACGAATCCCCAGGACTTCGAGATAGAAGTT
The DNA here is from genome assembly GCF_002915175.1 of Agrobacterium rosae. Taxonomy (GTDB): domain Bacteria; phylum Pseudomonadota; class Alphaproteobacteria; order Rhizobiales; family Rhizobiaceae; genus Agrobacterium; species Agrobacterium rosae. The sequence goes on from NZ_NXEJ01000006.1 coordinate 477,001, forward strand.
GGTCGGCATTTCCAGATGCGGACTCACTTCTATATCGGCACCGTAGAGCGAGATTTTTCTGATCAGGCAGCGCATTGTGTTCTTGGCGCTGAGGTGATGGCCGATGAATGTGATCTTGCCGGGACGATCGAGCGAGTACTTCTCGTACATCTCATCATGTGGAACGGCATCGTTTGCATTGATATTTACGTTGAGTGCCATGACAACCTCCCGATTGCCTTCTGTTCAGAATAGAATCATACGCCCGCTTCATTGCCAAACGCTGAATGGAAACGATAAAATCTGACCATTTCTGGCCTGTTTTGCCACAGCGTTTTGTGCCGTCAAACCGAACTCGCGAGGTGAAACGTGTTTATAGACAGAAGGTTGCGTAAAACTGATTTGTCGTCACCTCAGCGGGCCTGCATGCCGCCCAAGATGGTTGACGCGTGGCGTACTTAGCATTACGCCTTTGCCATCTTATGGAATGATGGAGCAGCAGAATGGCAGGCACACTCGTCATCGTTGGCGCGGGCCAGGCCGCCTTTGCTCTTGCCGCGAAATTGCGCGCGCTGAAAGACGAGCGGCCCATCACCATCATCGGTTCTGAAGATGTTGCGCCCTACCAGAGGCCGCCGCTTTCCAAAAAATACCTGATGGGCGAGATGAGTTTCGACCGCTTGGAATTTCGTGGTCCGGAGTGGTTTGCGGAAAACAATGTCGAACTGCGGCTTTCCACCTGGGTGGAAGAGATAGACCGGACAGCCAAGACCGTGCGCATGCAGGATGGCAGCACGCTGTCCTACGACAAGCTGGCGCTGGCAACGGGTGCGGCCCCGCGTGAACTGCCCGCAGGTGTCGGCGGAGATCTCGACGGTGTCTTGACCGTACGTGACAAAAGAGACGCCGACCGGTTGATGGCGGAAATGCAGCCCGGACGCCGTTTGCTGGTCATCGGCGGTGGTTACATCGGGCTGGAAGCGGCGGCCGTTGCCCGGCAGCTTGGCCTAGACGTCACGCTGATCGAAATGGCCGAGCGGATATTGCAGCGCGTGGCATCGAGCGAAACCGCCAGCATCATGCGCGATATTCACCGCGCACGCGGCGTTTCCATTCGCGAAAAAACCGGCCTTACGCGGCTCATCGGTACGGATGGGCAGGTCAGCGCCGCCGAGCTTTCCGATGGTACGGTGCTTGACGTGGACGTCGTCATTGTCGGCATCGGCGTTTTGCCGAATGACCGGTTGGCGCGCGAATCAGGTCTGGATATCGGCAATGGCATTCTGGTCGACGCGTTCACCCGCACGTCCGATCCAGACATCCACGCCATAGGCGATTGCGCGCTGTTGCCCATGAACGGCGCAAACGTCCGGCTGGAATCGGTGCAGAACGCGGTGGACCAGGCCGAGGCCGCAGCCCTTATCCTTGCCGGCGATGAGCAGCCTTATCATCCCAAGCCGTGGTTCTGGTCTGATCAGTATGATGTGAAGCTGCAAATCGCCGGTTTCAACATGGGTTACGACGAAACCCTGTTAAGGCCCGGCCAGCGGGAAGGCAGCTACTCTGTCTGGTATTTCCGTCAAGGCCGCTTCATCGCGGTGGATGCTATCAACGATGCAAAGGCCTATGTCAGTGGAAAGAAGCTGCTGGATACGGGCAAGGAGCCCAACCGTGCGGTCCTCGAAGATCATTCCGCCGACCTGAAACTGTTGCTCGCGTAAAGGACTGCCCGATGCCCGCATCTGAAAACCGCTTCAAGACCGCCATCCAGCACGGCAAGCCGCAAATCGGCCTGTGGCTGGACATGGGTGAGGCGATTACCGCCGAAATTGCCGGAACCGCCGGTTTCGACTGGCTGGTGATCGACGGTGAACACGGGCCGAACGATCTGCGCAGCATCATCGACCAATTGCGCGCCCTCTCGACATCCTCCGCAGAGCCTGTCGTGCGTGTGCCCACAGGCGAAAGCTGGATCATCAAGCAGATGCTGGATGCCGGCGCGCGCACCCTGCTGGTGCCGATGGTCGATTCGGCAGATCAGGCAAAGGCGCTGGTCGCCGCCATGCATTATCCTCCGCGCGGTATTCGCGGCATGGGTGCAGCCGTTGCCCGCGCATCCGGTTTCGATACGATCGAGAATTATTCGCAAACCGCGTCTGACGGCGTCTGCCTTCTGGTGCAGGCGGAAACCCGCGCCGCGATTGCTGATCTCGACAATATTCTGAAGGTGGATGGCATCGATGGCGTTTTCATCGGCCCGGCCGATCTTGCGGCAGATATGGGATATCTCGGGCGCATCGACGAAAAAGAGGTCCAAGACACGATAGAGGCGGCGATTCGCAAGATCGTGGCTTCAGGTAAGGCCGCTGGCATTTTGACCTTTAATGAGACCTTCAATAAGCGCTATCTCGAACTCGGCGCGACATTCGTGGCCGTTGGTGCCGATGTCACGGAGTTCTCAAGCGCACTGAAGTCACTATGCGCGCGATATAAGGGTGGCACGAGCAACAAGGCTTCCAGCTACTGATTCGTCTCAGTCATCATTGCTGGCATTCAGCTTTGCAGGGTGAATGCCTTCCTCGCCGGAAAACAAAAAGCCTTCGCGTACAAGCCACTCCCTCAGAATCCGCTGGATCGCCTCATCGCGCCCGAGATTCATCTCCTGCGAATACGCCGCAAGAGCAGTCTCGATTTCATGGGTAAAGTTCATAGTCCATCTCCCTGTCGAACAACAAATGGGGCAAGGAGAACGCATCTCCTTGCCCCATCTGAATGGTAATAAAAATTTAGCGCCAGCGATAAATGCTGCTGCTCTTCTGCTCGTTCGCCGCTGTCGCAACGAAATAGCCCAGTGCAAAGCCAAGCGCTCCGACGACTGTCAGCACGGATGTTGCTGTGCCGGGGTTTTCCTTGACGGCTTCGACCACATTGTGGCCCTGAACCTTTACCGTCTGTGCGGCAGTCTGTGCTGCACGCTGAAGACGGCCACTGGCTTCGTCTACGAATTCCGAAGCATCGTTCGAAAGCGTACCGGCACGTGCCGAAACGGATTTGGACAATGACGAAATCTGCGAACGCAGCTCCGCAATCTGATTCTCAACTGTATCTTCGACAACATTCAATTTGGTCTGAGCCATCTGAAATCACCTCTTGCTGTTTCCGAGGTGGTAACGCAGTAGGCGAACGAATGTTCCGCAGTGCAGCGATAATGATTTTTTGGGGGGGGGTGGAAAATTGTCTAGATGGCGGAGAGGATGGGATTCGAACCCACGATACGCTTTTGACGTATACTCCCTTAGCAGGGGAGCGCCTTCGACCACTCGGCCACCTCTCCGGTGCCGCCTGATTATTGTGTAAAAAAATCGAATGCAAGGCCTTTTCTATAAAGAGACGAAAAAGACCTCTCATTTGAATGTTTTCCACGGATGGAAGGCTTCATTGGAGAGAAAGGTGAGGACTTCGATTCGAATGATGACGAATCGAGAGACGACGATTCTCTAGCGAATGGATGCGCCGCATGACTGTTGTTGCCCAAATCGAGATCAGCAGTAGTGGCGGAACGTGCACTCAGACATAAACCAAAGGCCAGAGAATGCGGGGTTTCGGCCGTTGGCTGAACACGTGGCTGCGTCGGCAGTTTCATCTATTCTGTTTTAAGTGGCGGATTCAAAAGGGATTTTTTAATGTTTTGTAAACTTTTGACCCAGTTCGCTGAACCGAATGTGTGTTTTTGGCAACATAGTGAAATGAAGCAGACGGATAAAGCTGTCATATCAGGCATTGTCGATTGCAAGAGCGGCCAGCATACGTATTTTCAACAACGGAAGCGCGGCGGTGGATCGTCCGTTTTCAAGAACACGGGAATGGGGCAGGGAATGCTGTCCTTCAGCTTAAGAACCCAGACCCTTTTGAAACTTGACTGGAGGTCAACATGAACATTAAGAGCCTTTTGATCGGCTCCGCTGCAGCTCTCGCAGCAGTATCTGGCGCACAGGCTGCCGACGCTATCGTCGCTGCTGAGCCAGAGCCACTTGAATACGTTCGCGTTTGCGACGCTTTCGGCACAGGCTTCTTCTACATTCCTGGCACCGAAACCTGCCTGAAGTTCGGCGGTTACGTTCGTTTCCAGACTAACTTCGGTCGTGACCTTTCTGGCACGTCTGACTGGGACTCGTTCACACGCGCTCAGTTCGAAGTTGACACAAAGACAGACACCGAACTCGGCGCTCTGCGTGGCTTCATCGGCTTCCGTGGCAATGCTGACAACGGTTCTGCTGCTTCTTCTTCCGTATTCGTTGACCAGGCGTTCATCGAACTCGGCGGCCTGAAGGTTGGTAAGTTCTACAACTGGTGGGACGATGGTCTCTCTGGCGAATCTGACGTTCTGTCCACGAACACTCTGTTCAACTCGATTCGTTATACCTACGATGCAGGCTCTTTCTGGGCTGGCGTTTCGGTTGACGAACTTGAAGGCCTGAACTCGCAGCTCGCTCGCCAGGTTGGTACTGTAACGGTTCCTGCTGGTACGTTCGGCGTATTCTCCACAGAAGCTGACAACAACGTCGGTATCTCTGCTGGCGTTGGTGCCAAGCTCGGCGGCGCAACACTTCAGCTGATCGGCGGCTATGACGTTGACCAGGAAGAAGGCGCAGTTCGCCTGATCGGTACTGCTGACATCGGTCCTGGCACGCTTGGTCTGGCTGGCGTTTGGGCATCCGGCGGTAACGCTTACTACTCAAACTCTGAATGGGCTGTTGCTGCTGAATACGCAATCAAGGCAACTGACAAGCTGACAATCACTCCAGGCGGTCAGTACTTCGGCAACGTTGCTGATACGATCGTTCTCGGTGGCCTCAATGCTGCTGGTACCGCGTTCGTTCCAACAGGCACAGCTCGTCGTGGCGATGACTTCTCGAACCGCGATGCATGGCAGGCTGGCGTAACTGTTGATTACAAAATCACACAGGGCCTCTCCGCTAAGGTTGCAGTTAACTACTACGACGAAGACAACCGCGACGACCAGGTTAACGGCTTCGTTCGTCTTCAGCGCACGTTCTAATCTGATCTAACTTTTGTTAGTGATGGAAAACCCGGCTTTCGAGCCGGGTTTTTTCGTTTCTTTGATGCTTGTTCATGTGAAAACATCATCGCCATTGAGTGATCGAGAATTAAGACGCCATTAACACTTAGACCGACTCGGGGCCGATTTGTGGCGAAGTTGCAACAGCGCGGCGGCAACGGTTTGTCATTGATGCCAAATCTGTGTGTTCAAGATTGCACGACTCGCCTGTTCTGGCTTTAATCAATTTCAAGAGCAGCAAACTCCCACCCGCTGTTTCCCATCACTTGACTTGGAGGTCATCATGAACATTAAGAGCCTTTTGATCGGCTCCGCTGCCGCTCTCGCAGCAGTATCTGGCGCACAGGCTGCCGACGCTATCGTCGCTGCAGAGCCTGAGCCACTTGAATACGTTCGCGTTTGCGACGCTTTCGGCACAGGCTTCTTCTACATTCCTGGCACTGAAACTTGCTTGAAGTTCGGCGGTTACGTTCGTTTCCAGACCGATTTTGGTCGTGACGAGTCTGGCACTTCCGATTGGAACTCCTTCACACGCGCTCAGTTCGAAGTTGATACAAAGACAGACACAGAACTCGGCGCTCTGCGCGGCTTCATCGGCTTCCGTGGCAACGCTGAAAACGGTTCGGCTGCTTCCTCTTCCGTATTTGTTGACCAGGCCTTCATCTCTCTCGGCGGTCTGACCGTTGGTAAGGTTTACAGCGAATGGGATAACGACCTGAACGGCGAAACGGACATCCTGTCCACCAATACGCTGTTCAACTCTATTCGTTACACATACGACGCTGGCTCTTTCTCGGCCACTCTGTCTGTTGACGAACTTGAAGGCACGCTTTCTACACGTGACAACAACGTTGGTATCACTGGTGTTGTTGCTGCGAAGTTCGGCGCAGTAAGCGCAACGATCGTCGGTAGCTATGATACAGACCTCGAAGATGGTGCCATCCGTGGTATCCTGTTTGCTGACATCGGTCCTGGCACACTCGGTCTTTCCGGCGTCTGGGCTTCCGGTGCGACATCTTACTACGCAGTGTCCGAATGGGCCGTTGCTGCTGAATACGCAATCAAGGCAACAGACAAGCTGACGATCACGCCTGCTGCTGAGTACCTTGGCAACGTAGGTCCTCGCGGTCTTGACGGCGCGATCTATGGTGCAGGCATTTCGCCAAACGCCGACTTCAGCTCCAACGATGCTTGGACGGCTGGTCTGACCGTCGACTACAAGATCACTGACGGTCTTGCTACCAAGATCACTGCAAACTACTACGACGAAGACAACAATAACGACCAGGTCACTGGTTTCGTTCGTCTTCAGCGTACGTTCTAATCTGATCTGACTTCGGTTGGTTAGGAAAGCCCGGCTTTTGAGCCGGGCTTTTTGTATTTGGGTCGCTGCGTGGCGGCCGGTCTTTGCATGTTACATTGGGTAAAGAAAAAGCGCCGTTAAGACGGCGCTTTTGTACTTCCTGCAATCTACGTTTAACTCACCCCGAACGGCCATCGCGCAAATCCGATACAATATCGGCCTTCTGACCAAGGCGTGTCTTGTAGATCTGGTAGTTCTCCATCACCCGCTGAACATAGTTGCGGGTTTCGGGGAAGGGGATGCGTTCGATCCAGTCTACCACGTCATCGATGGGTTTGCCGCGGGGGTCGCCGTATCGGCCGATCCATTCGGGGACGCGTTTTGGTCCTGCATTGTAGGCCACAAAGGTGAGGATGTAGGAGCCACCGAAGCTGTCGATTTGCTCGCCGAGATAATGTGCGCCGAGGGTGGCGTTATAACCGGCATCGGTCGTCAACTTGGCCTGGGTGAAATCCATGCCGTGACGGCTGGCGACGCCCTTTGCCGTGCCGGGCAGAAGTTGCAACAGGCCGCGGGCGTTTGCGGGGGAGACTGCGGCTGGGTTGAAGGCGCTTTCCTGTCGTGCAATCGCATAGGCCAATGCCATGCCGGAGCCGGAAATGTTGGCCGTGCCGGGTATGACGCCGATCGGGTAGGCAAGCGCCGCCGCATCGATGCCGCGTCCGAAAGCGGTTTTGCCGATCTGCAGGGAAACCTGATGATTGTTGTTCTTTTCCGCGCGCGTCGCGAGGATCGCGAGTTCACCGGGGCTGTCGATCTGTTCGGCCAAGGCCCGGTAAAGCCCATCGGCGCGCCAACTATAGCCGGCAGCTTCCAGCCGCTCAATGGCGCGCACGGCTTCGCGGTCCGCAAAATGCTGCCGGTCACTGTCCGTCGGGGAGGGGTAGGTGACATTGATCGTCGTGGTGCCGATTCGCGCTGCGGCAAGCTGACCGTAAAATGTGCCGGGATGGGCGGCGGCTTTTGTGAAATAGTCATGCGCATCGCCCGGGCCACCGGCTTCGGCCGCACGTCCCAACCAGTAATAGGCGCGGGAAGCGGAAAGCGGGCGGTTCGATGTTTCCAGAAGCCTGTTGAAATGTTTGGCGGCAGCGGCCGGGTCTTGCAAGGCGCGCAACGCATACCAGCCCGCATGGAATTCCGCATCGGCAATATCGACTGGCGATGTCGCCGAATGATTGGCCGTGATGAGATATGCTTGGCTGAAATCACCAAGGTCTGCCAGACCACGTGCCACGATCCGGCGCTCGTTCCACCATTCGCCTGGGTTGACGAGTTTAGCCTGATCCGTTGGTGCCTGCGCCAGAAGCTTGGCCGCATCCTCATATTTCTGCTGATGGCGCAGGTTCTCAATGCGCGCAAAAAGATAGGCCGGATCGTTGCGCATCGGGCCGCTGACCGCATTCAATGCAGTGGACGCATTTTTCGTTCTTTGCAAAACGGCAGCCCAGGCATCATAGAGCGGTAGCGCCTTGCCCAGATCAGCAAAGCGTTTCGCCTGGCTGACGCGGCTGCGATACATCAGAAAATCCATCCGCGCCTTGTGATCGGCGGCAGAGAGAAAGCCGGAGAACTGGCCGATGACTCGATCTTCCAGACCCGTGTCCATGCCTTCGCTGACCCACAATTGCTGGATCAGCTTTTGTGCCTGCGCGGCATTGCCCGAGCCGTTCATGGCCTGCGCCAGGGCAATCGTACCCTCCGGGGTTTCTGGCGTTGCGTTAGCGAAATAGGCGAAGATTTGCGCAGCCGGCGGGTTTTCCCGTAGCAGGGCGCGCTCAGCATTGGCGCGGAAAGTGGTAGTTCCCGGCCACCCCGTCAACTCGCGTTGTGCGGTCGCAATTTCACTGGAGGCCACGTCGCGCTGGCCGGAAATGGCGATTGCCCAGGTGAGAATATGACGGTCGAGGTTCGTGGTGGGCAAGCTGTTGCGAATGGAAATGGCGCGCAGCGCATCCCGGCTGGACAGCGCGTCGAGGCCGGCTTTCAAATCGGAAACGTCGAGCGGCGTGTTCGGGCGAATGATGGAACCGGTCACCTCTTGATTGGCAAGCGGAAAGGCCGCGGATGTCGGCGCGTTCGGCTTGACGAAGGGCAGGGGCATAAGGTTGTCCGAAGACGGACCCGCCCATGCACTCCAAACAGTTGCGGCCAGACCCGCTGCCACCAAGCCCAAAGCTGTTTTCTTCATGCTTTTACCCGCGACTTCGGAAGGACTGTCAGCGCCGTTCCAAGTTTTCGTTCAAGCCTCACGGCAGATAACATACCTTCCATTAGTAACTTTCAGCATTAACGAAACCTTAAACCAAAGCCTCGCATTCGATCAATTTTCAGTCAGGCGAAACTCTGCACGACGGCTTTGGCAGCCCTTGCCGGATGTCACTCCGGCTTTGCCTTGAACGCTGCAAATATTTGCATTTCCGGTTCAAAAAGGCGCTGTAAACAGCTTGTCGGTGGCGTGGCCCCACTCTAATGTGACATCGTTTTAATCATGGAATGCGGCTGAAGCATGGACTGGCTCACCGCAAGGAGTTTTGCATGTTCAAGGGATCCATTCCCGCCCTCATTACGCCGTTCACCGCGCAAGGTGCTGTGGACGAAACAGCGTTTGCCGCCCATGTGGAGTGGCAGATTGCTGAAGGCAGCAGTGGCCTCGTGCCCGTCGGAACAACAGGGGAATCTCCGACCCTGTCTCATGACGAGCATAAACGGGTCGTTGAACTGTGCGTGGAAACGGCGGGCAAACGGGTTCCGGTCATTGCCGGCGCTGGCTCCAATAACACCAGAGAAGCGATAGAGCTTGGCCTGCATGCGCAGGAAGTGGGCGCGGATGCGCTGCTGGTCGTCACGCCCTACTACAACAAGCCGACCCAAAAGGGCTTGTTCGCGCATTTTTCGGCCATTGCCGAAGCCGTGACGCTGCCGATCGTCATCTACAACATCCCGCCGCGTTCCGTCATCGATATGATGCCGGAAACCATGGGTGCGCTGGTCAAGGCGCATAAGAACATCGTCGGTGTGAAGGACGCGACCGGCAAGCTGGATCGTGTGTCCGAGCAGCGCATCACCTGCGGCAAGGACTTCATTCAGCTTTCGGGTGAAGATGGCACGGCACTTGGCTTTAACGCACATGGCGGCGTCGGCTGCATTTCCGTTACGGCCAATGTCGCGCCACGCCTTTGTGCGGATTTCCAGGCGGCAATGCTGGCCGGCAATTACGCGCTGGCGCTGGAATTTCAGGACCGTCTGATGCCGTTGCACAGAGCGATTTTCCTGGAGCCTGGCGTCTGCGGCACGAAATATGCGCTGTCGCGCACCCGCAATGTCAGCCGCAAGGTGCGCTCGCCGCTGATGGACACGCTGGAACCGGCAACGGAAGCCGCCATCGATGCGGCTTTGAAGCATGCCGGTTTGATCAACTGAGAGAGACCAAGATGCGCTGGCAACGGCGCATCTTCACTTTTGGCACTCTTGTCACTACATAGAGGCCAAGCCGCAGATAGTTTGCGGGAGAATGAAACGGATTGAAAAATGGCCCCCAAAGGCAGTCAGCGCGTCGTGAACAAGGTCGTTGCGGAAAACCGCAAGGCCCGCTTCAACTATGAAATCCTCGATACATACGAGGCTGGCATCGCTTTGACTGGCACTGAGGTTAAAGCCCTGCGCGAAGGCAAGGCGAATATCGCCGAATCCTATGCGTCTGACGAGAATGGCGAGATATGGCTGATCAATTCGCACCTGCCTGAATATCTGCAGGCCAACCGTTTCAACCATGAGCCACGCCGTCGCCGCAAGCTGCTTCTGTCCAAGCGTGAAATCCATCGCATGCGGATCGGCATCAATCGTGAGGGCATGACGCTCGTTCCGTTGAAGATTTACTTCAACGAAAAAGGTCGGGCGAAGCTTGAGCTTGCCATCGCCAAGGGTAAGAAGCTCCACGACAAGCGTGAGACGGAGAAGGAACGCGACTGGAACCGCCAGAAATCGCGTCTTCTCAAAGGCAGCGCTAGCTGATCACGGAAAGTCTGAAGAAGCGGAATCGCTGGGTGGCTATTCACCCAGCTCCATGACGAGTGACAGCGGCGCACGGAACGTCGCGATCAAGCCGCTTTCCGTGAAGTTCTTTTCCACGTCACCGGTTCCGGCAATTCCCATGCGGATAAGGCGCGAACCGAAGCCTCTGCGCTTTGGCTCTGCGGCGGGCGGGCCACCCTTTTCTTCCCATTTCAACGTCAAAATCGGTTTTTCCGAATCGTCTGACACGTGCCAGCTGATGTCGACAACGCCGGTATCTGACGAGAGCGCACCGTATTTGATGGCATTGGTGCCAAGCTCATGCAGCAGCAGAGATAGAGACAGGCCGGCTTTCGGACCAAGCGGAACCTCCGGGCCGGACATGATAACCTTGCCGTCCCCCGCGTGAAGATGCATGACCCTGCCGATGACTTCACGCAGCCGCGCAGTCGACCATGATTGCTGAAGCAGAACGTCATGGGCTGAGCTCAGCGCCTGAAGTCGGCCGTTGAATGCCGCAACCGCATCTCTTTCGGTCACGTTTTTCAGTGTCTGCGCGGCAATGGCCTGCACGATGGACAGTGTGTTCTTGAGCCGGTGGCTGAGTTCCTGATTGAGGATGCGTTGTTCGGATTCCGCGTTCAGCCTGGCGATGGCCGCATAGGCACGATCGGCGACGCCCCAGGCAAAATCGAGTTCCAGCTTGCTCCAGAAACGCGGTTTCGAATCATGTGCGAACAGCACGCCGACCAGTGCGCCCCTATCGATGATGGGAACCTGGACGAAGGAACGCACGCCGATCGCCGCATAGGCCTCCGCATCGCTGTCGAGCCAGCTGGCGGCATTGATGTTGGGGACGGCCAGCGTATCGCCAATTTCCAGGCGCTTGGTCGTTGCCTGAAAAAGGTTCAGCGCATGGTGACCGGCAATGGATGTTGCGCCGGATGCGAGCCAGTTGAACTCGACAAACAAACTATCCGTCGCGCTGTTTATCGTTGCATATCCTGAGCGGTTGACCCCGAGACCCTCGGCCAGAATTTCCGAGGTTATCCGGGAGATGTCCTGCACGGTCTTGCCCACGCGCAGTCTGTCTCCGAGCGTCAGCAGGGCGGCAATTCGTGCGTCTTTGCGCTTGGAATCGGTGATGTCGATGACAACACCGATCATTTTCACCGGTTTGCCGCGTTCATCTTCAATGAACTGCGCGCGCCGCGCCACCCAACGTACACGCTGGTCGTTGCCACGCCGCACCCGGTATTCGACGCTCAAAGGCGCGCTGGCCGTGCCTCGGCTGGACGTTTCAGATGCCGTTTTTCTGTCACCATCGACGATGAGGTTCTGGAACACGGACGCCTTATAGTGCGGCTGTTCCGGCACGCCGAAAATCCGGCAGAATTCATCCGACACGATCATCTCGTCGGTTTCGATATCGACCTCGAAAATGCCGATGCGGCCTGCATCATGCGCGGCTTTTGACCGCTCATCCTTGACGCGCAACGCTTCCGCTTTGGCCCCGACCTTGCTTGCGCGGACCTGCCGTTTTGCCGAGAGGCGACGCTCGAGCATGAGATCATAGGACATTGCGTGCAAGGTTCGTCGCAACTCCAGCTGTGACATGACCTGACGGGCAAGCGCTTGAAGGGATGTCTTCTGAACCTCCGTCAGCTCTTTCGCTTCGTAGCCGAGCGCGCAGACGGTTCCGATGGGCAGACCATCGTCGGATTTCAAAAGGGCGCCCGCATAAAAACGAATATGCGGCTGGCCGGTAACAAGCGGATTATGGTCGAAGCGCGGGTCTTTCGTGGCGTCCGGGACGACCATGAAATCCTGCTCCAGAATAGCTCTTGCGCAGAATGAACTGTCCAGAGGCGTTTCGCGGACGCCCAAACCCACTTCGGCTTTGAAAAACTGCCTGCCATCACCAATCAAATTGACGACAGCAATAGGCGTGCCGCAAATCGTGGATGCAAGCTGGGCAATGTCGTCAAAATCCTGCTCGCGCGGCGTATCGAGGATATTGTAGCTCTCGAGTGCGGCTAACCGACGCTGTTCTTTAGAAACAATACCTTCCATGGGCCTTTTGGGTCTGGAGCTGTCGATGCCGCATCGGCTCGAAGCAGCCGATCATTTAATTCATTTGATACAATAATTTGCACCATTACCAAAAGAAAAAAACAGTGAACGCTTCAGTTTCGCCAGTGCCGAAACCGTGTCGTCGTGGAAGTGTGGCATCGGTGCCCCGGAAAGCGTCTGGCAGCCTATCGAAACTGCTTCGACGCTTTCGGTTTTACCATCAGGCTGCGCGGTACATCGCAGGCTGATGGCGCATGGACTTTTGCACGTTGAAACGGCTGACCAAAGCCGCGAGATTGTTGCTGACGTCACTCAAGCCATGGGTGGCCGCGTTGGTTTCTTCCACCATGGCGGCATTCTGCTGCGTCAATTGGTCCATGCTGCTGATGGCCGAGTTGATTTCGCGGATGCCCACGGCCTGTTCCTGCACAGCCTGGGTAATGGCACCAATATGGTCTTGGATGTGATCGACCTTTTCACCGATCGAGTTCAACGCTTCGCCCGTGCGGCTGACCAGCGACACACCGGTTGTCACATCCTGAGACGATTTGTCGATGAGAACACGGATTTCCTTGGCGGCATTGGCGGAACGCTGCGCCAGTTCGCGAACTTCCTGAGCGACAACCGCAAAGCCTTTGCCTGCTTCCCCCGCACGCGCAGCTTCGACACCGGCATTGAGTGCCAGCAGGTTCGTCTGGAAGGCAATTTCATCGATAACGCTGACGATCTGGGCAATCTTTTGTGAAGACTGCTCGATGGCGCTCATCGCTTCCACGGTTTCCGTCACGATATGGCGGGAACGCGCGGCCTCTTCGGCGGAGCTTTTGACGATATCCCGCGCCTGTTCCGTGCGCTGAGCGGACTGTCTGGAAATGGTGGTGATTTGCTCCAGCGATGCCGCGGTCTGTTCGAGAGATGCTGCCTGCTGTTCGGTGCGGCGCGCCATGTCGTCGGTCGAGGCAGTCAGTTCGCGGGTGTTGTCCGAGATCTTTTGAGATTCCTCAATGATTTCGGAAAAGGCATCGGAAAGTTTGCCGAGCGCCATGTTGAAATTGTTTTTCAAACCATCGAATTCAGAGGCGAGGTCGCCGTCGAGACGCGATGTCATGTCGCCCTGCGCCATGCGGTTCAGCGCCGTATTCAGCAAGGACAGAACGTGTTCCTGTTCCTGCTTCATGCGCTCCTGTTCAAGCTCTGATTTGGCGCGCTCTTCTGCAAGGGCTTCGAGATAGACGGAAATCGAGTAGTCCATATCCAGCATAGCCGCCTTGACCGCGACGGTGATGTCCTTGGCGACCTTTTTGCCCTTTTTCTCGACCATGAACCCTTTGAGCTGCGATTCGACCACGGCCTTGATAATGCCTTCGAGAACAAGGGCGTAGCCGCCAATGTACCAGCGCGGCTCAAGCCCAAGGCGCGCATGGGTGCGCCCGATGGCGGTGACTGCCGTGGTGTATTCGCTGTCAAATGCCGCAGAAGCGATGCGGGACCAATGTTTGACCTGCATGGTTTTGGCATGTTGGATGTGGGCCTCATTCGCGAAGAACTTCGCCGTATCGGGGACGGCTCTCGCTTTTTTGTAGAACGCGTCCAGCGAGCCATCGAGGGAAGCGGTTATGACGGGCTTCAACGCGGCTAGATCGCGCCTCTGCTCGGCACCAAGGCCAATGAAATCAAGCCTCTCGTTCAGATAATGTCCGCTCTTTTGTCCCGTCATTCCGTAAACCCCTGAATTCGCAAGGCGCGATCCCCACCGCGCCGAATAGGGGTCTACTGAACACTTTTATACTTAATGAACTGCTAAATTTGGTCCGCCAGAACGCCAAGACCAAAAAAAGCACGGGCACCGTAAAGGTGCCCGTGCTTCAATCATTGCCACGATGTAAACGTTTACTCGACGGTCTCGGTATTTTCGACCACACGGTGAGCACGCTCGCTCGGGTCGCGGCCGATTTCTGCCTTGAGCGACAACAGGTCGATGAAGTGATCGGCCTGACGACGCAGGTCATCGGCAATCATCGGTGGCTGAGTCGACATGGTGGAGATGACGGAAACCTTGCGGCCTCGGCGCTGAAGCGCGTCCACCAGAGTGGTGAAATCGCCATCGCCCGAAAACAGCACAAGGTGGTCCACCGTCTCGGACTGCTCCATGGCATCGACAGCAAGCTCGATGTCCATGTTGCCCTTGATCTTGCGGCGACCCATGGCGTCGGTGAATTCCTTGGCGGGCTTTGTCACAACCTTGTAACCATTATAGTCCAACCAATCGATCAGCGGGCGAATCGATGAGTATTCCTGATCTTCGATAAGGGCAGTGTAATAATAGGCGCGCAGCAGATAGCCACGCTTCTGAAAGGCCTTCAGAAGCTTTCGGTAGTCGATATCGAAGCCGAGGCTTTTCGAGGCGGCATAAAGATTGGCACCATCGATAAAGAGCGCAATTTTCTCGCGTGGATCGAACATGGAAACAAAATCCTCCCTGGGCGAACGGGCCGCCAATAATTTAAACAGTATCGGTTAGCGAATATAAGCGCGTCATACGGTACATTATTAAGCATTCATATAAGCGTCATGGTTCGCCAGTCCAGCCCCTTGGGAAAATTATGTGTAAAGTTTAATCGAATTGACGATTTTAGGGGGCAGGCGTGCTTGGGAAACGGGCAGGTCAGGAAAAACTTGAAATCTTTCGTCAATACCTGTATCGGGACGGGTAATCCGCGACATTAAGACCGCAAAGGACAGGCAATGGCCCGTGTCACCGTAGAAGATTGCATTGATAAAGTAGACAACCGTTTCGAACTGGTTCTTCTTGCCAGCCATCGTGCGCGCCAGATTTCGCAGGGGTCGCAGATCACGATCGATCGCGACAACGACAAGAACCCTGTCGTTGCTCTGCGCGAAATCGCCGACGAAACGCTGTCGCCTGACGACCTGAAGGAAGACCTGATCCACTCGCTGCAGAAGCATGTTGAAGTGGACGAGCCAGAGCCCGATCCAGTATCGATCGCGGCTGCCGGTTCCAGCGACGCGGAAGACGACGATGCGCCTGAGACCGTCAATTTCGACCAGATGACGGAAGAAGATCTTCTTGCCGGCATCGAAGGCCTTGTGCCGCCGGAAAAGAACGACGATTATTGATTTTATCGACGCGCGGCCGGGCAGGGTACTACCGGTTACGCTCTGTAAAGCTTTATCGTCATAATCTGGACCCAGATTATGCAGCAGTGTGCGCCGATCTAACGATTGGCGCGCTTTCTTTTTCGGGGCATCCCATACATGATGCGACAGTACGAACTCGTTGAGCGGGTTCAAAAATACAAGCCTGAAGCCAACGAGGCCTTGCTGAACAAGGCCTATGTCTATGCCATGCAGAAGCATGGTCAGCAGAAGCGCGCCAACGGCGACCCCTACATATCGCATCCGCTGGAAGTCGCGGCCATCCTCACCGAAATGCATCTCGACGAATCGACGATTGCGGTTGCCCTGCTGCATGACACGATCGAAGACACCAGCGCCACGCGCGCTGAGATCGATGAGCTGTTCGGCGAAGATATCGGTCGACTCGTGGAAGGGCTGACAAAGCTCAAGAAGCTCGATCTTGTTACGAAAAAGGCCAAACAGGCCGAAAACCTGCGCAAGCTCTTGCTGGCGATTTCCGATGACGTGCGCGTTCTCCTGGTGAAGCTGGCCGACCGCCTTCACAATATGCGCACCATGGAGCATATGCCGGAGGACAAGCGCAGCCGGATTTCCGAAGAAACCATGGAAATCTATGCGCCGCTTGCGGGCCGCATGGGCATGCAGGACATGCGCGACGAGCTGGAAGACCTCTCGTTCCGCTATCTAAACCCGGAAGCATTCGAGACGGTCACCAAGCGTCTGCAAGCACTGGAAGAACAGAACCAGGGCCTCGTCAAGAAGATTGAAGACGAATTGCGCGAACTGCTTGTCGCCAATGGGGTCGAGGGTGCTTACGTCAAAGGACGGCAGAAGAAACCGCATTCTGTGTTCCGCAAGATGCAGTCGAAGTCGCTGTCTTTCGAACAGCTTTCCGATGTCTATGGCTTCCGCATTCTCGTGCCGGATCTTCCCGCCTGCTATCGGGCGCTCGGCATCGTGCACACCCGCTGGCGCGTGGTGCCGGGTCGGTTCAAGGACTATATCTCGACGCCGAAGCAGAACGACTATCGCTCCATTCACACCACCATCGTCGGCCCGTCGCGTCAGCGTATCGAGCTGCAAATCCGCACCAAGCGCATGCACGAAATTGCCGAATACGGTATTGCTGCCCATTCGCTCTACAAGGATGGCGAAATCCGCGATGGCGATGTGCTGTCGCCGGAATCCAACGCCTATTCCTGGCTGCGCCACACCATCGAGGCTTTGGCGGATGGCGATAGCCCGGAGGAGTTTCTGGAGCACACCAAGCTCGAACTCTTCCAGGATCAGGTCTTCTGCTTCACGCCCAAAGGCAAGCTCATCGCGTTGCCGCGTGGCGCGACGCCGATCGATTTCGCCTATGCCGTTCACACCAATATCGGCGACACCACCGTCGGTGCCAAGATCAATGGGCGGATCATGCCGCTGGTGACGCGGTTGAACAATGGTGACGAAGTCGAGATCATCCGCTCCGGTGTGCAGGTTCCGCCTGCCGCATGGGAAGAGGTGGTCGTTACCGGCAAGGCGCGTTCCGCCATTCGCCGTGCCACCCGCATGGCCATTCGCAAACAATATGCCGGTCTCGGCTACCGTATTCTGGAGCGCACCTTCGAGCGTGCCGGCAAGCCGTTCTCTCGCGAAGGGCTGAAGCCCGTGCTTCACCGCCTGGCGCAGAAGGATGTCGAAGACGCCATAGCAGCGGTTGGTCGCGGTGAAGTGTCGTCGCTTGACGTGCTGCGTGCCGTTTATCCCGATTATCAGGATGAGCGCGTCACCGTGAAGATGACCGGGGATGATGGCTGGTTCAACATGCGCAGCGCATCCGGCATGATTTTCAAGATACCGGGCAAATCGCGCTCGGTTCTAGAAGATGACGGTGCTGCCGAGGTGATCGATGGTCCTGACCCGCTGCCTATCCGTGGTCTATCCGACAATGTCGAGGTGCATTTCGGCGCAGCCGGCGCTGTTCCGGGCGACCGCATCGTCGGCATCATGGAAAAAGGCAAGGGCATCACCATCTATCCGATCCAGTCGCCGGCGCTACAGCGCTTCGATGACGAGCCGGAACGCTGGATCGATGTGCGCTGGGATCTCGATGAGGCCAACAAGTCACGGTTTATGGCCCGCGTCATGATCAATGCCCTCAACGAACCCGGCACGCTGGCGTCGGTCGCGCAGTCCATCGCAACGCTGGACGTGAATATTCGTGGACTGAACATGGTGCGCATCGGCACCGACTTTTCCGAATTGGCCCTCGACATCGAAGTGTGGGATTTGCGACAGCTCAACCAGCTTTTATCGCAGATGAAGGACCTGGACTGCGTGTCCACGGTCAAACGTGCCTTCGATTAAGGCATATTTGCTCAGAAAACGACCATCAAGGCCGCCGTTATGCGTTCAGCGCATGGCAGCGGCCTTGTCCTGTCTGTAGTCAAAGGCACCAAACGGGACTATTTTCAGCTTCAGAAATCAAGAGCAAGCAAGCGGCCAGCCGGTATAGACCGATGAAGTGGCCGATGTATCTGAAAAGGAAACGAAGATGTTTGGACCGCTCCGCAAGATCGCCCGTGCCGTTCGTGGCAAGACCACTCAGGAACGTGAATTCGATTACTTGAGCGATTCCGTATCGCGCATCGACCTGGAATTCCGCCAGCGTGAAGTCGATCGTGGCATGTTCCGCAAGTAATGCAAAAACGCATACCGGCCATGCCGGTATGGGATGTGATTGAGCGCATATGAGACGGCGTGCGATATACGCCAAATGCGCTCTTTGAGTTTCAGCTGTGGTTTCGCCCTTGGCGTAATCGAAACGATGCAATAAGTTCCCCGTATGCCGTTTCGTCGCCGTAAACCCGTTGGACACCTTGAAAGACTGCGCGCCGTTCTGTGGCCGAGCATGGGCTTTCGCCGTTCGCTTCGTTATCTGAAGCTGAGGCTCGTGCGGCTGTCGGCATCTCCTTACTCCGTGGCGGCGGGTGTTGCGGTGGGTGTGGCAGTCGCATGGACGCCGTTTCTGGGCGTTCACATCATCATCGCCATGGCTCTCGCCTTTATCCTGCGCGCCAATCTGGTCGCCGCAGCCCTCGGCACGACATTCGCAAATCCACTGACATTCCCGCTCATCTGGGCGGCGACATGGGAACTCGGTCATGTCATCCTCGGGCGCAACAGCGATAGCGCGTCCTCACAGGTCGATTTTGCCGCCATGTTCAGCCACATGAACTTCCTGCATCTCTGGGCCCCGGTGCTGGAGCCGATGACCATAGGTGCCATCATTCCCGGCGCGCTCTCTGCCATCGTCGCCTATTTCAGCGTTTACGCCGTCATTCGCGGGTTCAGGGCGCAAAAGCATCAGATGCTGGCGCAGCAGATAGCCGACCGTAAATCCGCTTTGGGTGTTACCGAATGATCATAGGCATGGGCAGCGACCTCATCGATATCAGACGGATCGAAACCTCCATTTCACGCTTCGGCGATCGGTTCACCCATCGCTGCTTTACCGACGTCGAGCAGAAGAAGTCCGATGGCCGCAAGAACCGCGCGGCGTCTTACGCCAAGCGTTTCGCTGCCAAGGAGGCCTGTTCCAAGGCTTTGGGGACAGGGCTGGCGCAGGGCGTTTTCTGGAAAGACATGGGTGTCGTGAACCTGCCCAGCGGCAAGCCGACAATGCGGCTGACCAATGGCGCAGCGGAGCGTCTCGCTAAACTTTTGCCCGCCGGACATGAGGCGGTTATCCACCTTACCATCACCGATGAATTTCCTTACGCGCAGGCGTTTGTGATCATCGAGGCGCTTCCAACCGCTAAATAACGTCGAATTGCGCCGTTGTATCGGTTTTAGCCCCATTGCACATGATGGAACCGCTTCCCTTTGCCTTTGAAAGGTTCTAGAGAAGTCCGTCGAAAATGAAGAACGAGCAGGCAGGTCTTAAGTGTCCGAAAAAGCTGAAAAGAAGCAAAGCGCCCTCTGGGAAAACGTCAAGGTCATCGTGCAGGCGTTGCTGCTGGCAATGGTCATCCGCACCGTCCTTTTCCAGCCTTTCACCATCCCGTCCGGCTCCATGATGCCGACGCTGCTGGTCGGTGACTACCTGTTCGTCAACAAGTTCTCCTACGGCTATTCGAAATAT
Organism: Agrobacterium rosae; assembly: GCF_002915175.1. GTDB lineage: Bacteria > Pseudomonadota > Alphaproteobacteria > Rhizobiales > Rhizobiaceae > Agrobacterium > Agrobacterium rosae. Next base: position 496,798 of record NZ_NXEJ01000006.1, read on the forward strand.
TCGCTGCCGTTTTCGCCGAACCTATTCTCCGGACGCATTCTGCAGTTCAGCGAACCGAAGCGCGGCGATGTCGTCGTCTTCCGCCTGCCGCCAAATCCCGATGTCGATTACATCAAGCGCCTTGTCGGTCTGCCGGGTGACCGCATTCAGGTGACCAACGGCGTGCTTTTCGTTAACGGTCAGCCTGTTCCCAAGCAGCCGGATGGTGCCTTCACGTCCGACTACCGCGCTGATCCCGGTTCCAACGTTCCGGTTTTCCGCGAAACATTCGATAATGGCGTCACCTTCGACACGCTCGACCAGTCTCCGGACTCGCGTGGCGACAATACCCGGGAATTCCTGGTCCCCGAAGGTCACTATTTCATGATGGGCGACAACCGCGACAACTCGCTGGATAGCCGTTTCGACGTCGGTTTCGTGCCTGCCGAAAACCTGATTGGCCGCGCAAGCGTCATCTTCTTCTCGCTCGGCAACGACACGCCATTCAGCCGCGTCTGGGATTGGCCCGCCAATATGCGTTGGGACCGCCTGTTCAAGGTTGTTAAATGAGCAAGGTCAAGTCGCTTTCGGCGGATGAAATCGGCCGTCTGGAAGCCCTTATCGGATATGAATTCAAGGAAAAGGCCCGGCTCGACCGGGCCTTGACCCATGCAAGCGCCAGTGCCGGAAAGACCGGAAATTACGAGCGTCTGGAGTTTCTGGGCGACCGTGTGCTGGGCCTGTGCGTGGCCGAACTGTTGTTCACGACGTTCCGCAACGCCACCGAAGGCGAGCTTTCCGTGCGGCTGAACCAACTGGTCAGTGCCGAATCCTGCGCCGCCATTGCCGACGAGATGGGCCTGCACCTGTTCATCCGCACCGGTGCCGACGTCAAGAAACTGACCGGCAAGGCGATGTTGAACGTGCGCGCCGATGTGGTCGAAAGCCTGATTGCGGCCATTTACATCGATGGCGGTCTGGAGGCTGGACGCGCCTTTATTTTGAAATACTGGAACAAGCGCGCCACCCGCGTGGATGCCGGGCGGCGTGATGCCAAGACCGAATTGCAGGAATGGGCGCATGCGAAATTCGCAACGACCCCGCATTACAGGATTGACGACCGCACCGGACCGGACCACGATCCAAGCTTCACGGTGACGGTGGAGGTACCCGGCGTTAAGCCGGAAACGGGCGTTGATCGCTCCAAGCGCGCCGCCGAGCAGGTTGCAGCGACGAAATTATTGGAACGCGAAGGCGTTTGGCAGAAATCATCTGCCGCAAATTGATTGGATACCCCATGACTGAACATGAAATCGACGCCACGCCGTCAGAAGAAACCGTTGAAACCCGGCCGACCCATTCTGGCTTCGTTGCGCTGATCGGCCCCACCAATGCGGGCAAGTCGACGCTGGTCAACCATCTCGTCGGCGCCAAGGTTTCCATCGTCAGCCACAAGGTGCAGACGACTCGCGCCGTCATGCGCGGCATCGCCATCCACAACAATGCCCAGATCGTTTTCATGGACACGCCCGGTATCTTCAAGCCGCGCCGTCGTCTGGACCGCGCCATGGTCACATCCGCATGGGGTGGTGCCAAGGACGCCGACATCATTCTGCTGCTGATCGATAGCGAGCGCGGTCTGAAGGGCGATGCACAGACCATCCTCGAAGGCCTGAAGGACGTGAAGCAGACGAAAATTCTCTGCCTCAACAAGATCGATCAGGTCCAGCGCGAGGATCTGCTGAAGCTGGCGTCTGCTGCAAACGAGATCGTCAATTTCGACCGCACCTTCATGATTTCTGCGACCAATGGTTCGGGTTGCGACGATCTGATGAACTATCTGTCGGATGAACTGCCGCAGGGCCCGTGGTATTACCCGGAAGACCAGATTTCCGATCTTCCCATGCGCCAGCTCGCTGCCGAAATTACCCGTGAAAAGCTGTTTCTACGTCTGCATCAGGAGCTTCCTTACGCTTCGCACGTGGAAACGGAAACGTGGGAAGAGCGCAAGGACGGCTCTGTTCGCATCGAGCAGGTCATCTATGTCGAGCGCGAAAGCCAGAAGAAGATCGCTCTTGGCAAGAACGGCGATGCCATCAAGGCCATCTCGTCATCTTCGCGCAAGGAACTGTCTGCCATTCTCGAGCAGACCGTACACCTCATCCTGTTTGTGAAGGTGCGCGAGAATTGGGGCGATGACCCGGAACGTTTCCGTGAAATGGGTCTGGAGTTTCCGCGGAACTGACTGTCCACGGCGGAGCCGGTTCGGTTTCCGGGTGAATGCTCTGATAACCTTATCGATTTCGTTGTTTATGGATCCTCATGTCGCCCAAGAAGCCGAACGGAATGTCGACCACGCCTTGCGAACAGTGTCCTTTGCGTGGTCTCAAATATTTCCGTGACTTCACGCCCCCGGAGCTGGATTTCGTATCGCGCTTCAAAACCGGTGAACTTTCGGTGGAGCCGGGTGCCATCGTGCTGATGGAGGGTTCTCACAGCGCGCATCTTTATACGATTCTGCAAGGCTGGGGTTTTCGCTACAAAACGCTGGAAGATGGCCGCCGCCAGATCCTCAATTATCTGATGCCGGGCGATCTCGTCGGCTTGCAGGGAACGGTGATGGGGGAGATGCAGCACTCCGTCGAGGCTCTGTCTCCGATCACGCTGTGCGTCTTCGAGCGCGGGCGGCTGAACAGCCTTTTCGGCGATCATCCCTCGCTTGCCTATGACATCACCTGGATTGCCGCGAGCGAAGAACGCATGCTCGACAATCACTTGCTCAGCATTGGCCGGCGCACGGCGTTGGAGCGGGCGGCCTATCTTCTGGCGTTTCTTTACAACAAGGCGATCAGGGTAGGGCTTCTGGAAAAGAACGGCCCCATTCCCGTGACGCAGCAGCATGTTGCCGATACGCTCGGACTGTCCATCGTTCACACCAACAAGACGTTGCGCAAGCTCGCGGATCGGGAATTGATTCGCTGGACGGACAAGGGCTGCATCGTGCTGGATGACACAGGTCTGGCCCAAACAGCAGGCTGGGATCCAGATTCTCGCAATGCCAGGCCATTTATTTAGATATTTCTGATGTAATCCCGTTCCTTTTTGATATGTCTTTTTTAAATGACGCAGTCAGGCCGATCTGCGATGTGATAGGAATTGGTTCTGTGAATGTTCACGGATTTTTTTGATGCTACGGTGTCCGTAGCCAGAGAAAGATAAAATATGTTGCCTCAACGGGTTCTCATCGTGGAGGACGAGTATCTGGTTGCAATGGATGTGGAGACGTCTCTTCAGTCCATGGGCGTAGAAACCATCGATATCGCGACCACATTGCTACAAGCCAAGGAATCCCTGCTGCGGGAGAAGCCGGATTGCGTGCTTCTCGATGTCAGCCTTTCGGATGGGACGAGCTATGAGCTTGCGCGTCATTTGAGGGAGTATTCGATTCCCTTCGGCTTCGTCAGCGGGTACGGAGATACCAGCGGTTTCCCGCCTGATTTTGCGGAGTGCCATCTTTTGGATAAGCCTTTCGGCGAGATGGAGTTGAGGGCGTTCGTCACGAAGATCATGGCGTAACGAAACCGAGCGCTCTTGCACCGTAGCTGATACAGTATGGTTTGAATCGGCATATTGAGCGAAACATTCCATGCAGTGGCAGGACGATGCAATTATTCTGGGCGTAAAGCGTCACGGCGAAACAAGCGTTATTGCCGAGCTGATGACGCGAACGCGTGGACGCTATCTCGGCCTTGTCCGCTCCGGGCGCTCGCGCAGCATGCAGCCGGTGCTTCAGCCCGGCAACCGGGTTGATGTCACGTGGCGGGCGCGCCTGGACGATCACCTGGGTGAATACCGCATAGAGCCGGTGCAATTGCGTGCTGCGCAGCTCATGGAAACGGCAACTGCCGTTTACGGCGTGCAGGCCATGGCCGCATTGCTGCGCCTGTTGCCGGAGCGTGATCCGCATCCCCATTTGTTCGAGGCGCTGGACGTTATTCTCGACAATCTGTCTGACCCTGCCGATGCCGGTGAGCTATTCGTTCGTTTCGAGCTGGCAGTGCTTGATGATTTGGGTTTCGGGCTGGACCTGAAGGAATGTGCGGCAACCGGACTGCGCAGCGATCTCGTCTATGTATCGCCGAAAACGGGCAGGGCGGTGTGCCGCACTGCAGGCGCGCCCTATGCCGACCGGATGCTGGCATTGCCGCCGTTTTTGAGTGCGGAACACTCCAAGGCCGCCGATAGCGAAAGCCTCGCGGCGGCCTTCCGCCTGACGGCGCATTTTCTCAACCGGCATGTCTACGAGCCGCGTGGCCTCAACGAAAACTCCACCCGTGATGGTTTCGTGCAGGCGGCCCTGAAGGCGCTGGACAAGGCTGGCTGAATGAAAGCTTCAGGCCATTGCCGGCCTAAACACCGGGCGTTCCTCGATCGGCCAATGCACGACGGCGGCAAACAGGCCCATCACGACACCCAGCCACCATACGACATCGTAAGAACCGAGCTTGTCATAGAGAAAGCCGCCCAGCCAAACGCCGAGGAACGAGCCGATCTGGTGCGACAGAAACACGACGCCGCCCAGCATGCCGAGGTGGCGCGTGCCGAACATGATGGCGACGAGGCCGTTTGTCGGCGGCACGGTGGAAAGCCACAGAATGCCCATCACGGCCGCAAAAATGATGACCGATGTGGGTGATTGCGGCAGCAACAGAAACGCGGTGACCGCAATCGAGCGGCCGATATAGATATAGGCGAGGAGGTAGGGCTTGGAATAACGCTGGGCGATGAAGCCCGCGGCCAGCGAGCCTGCAATGTTGAAGAAGCCGATCAAAGCCATGGCGATGACGGCATAACGTGGTTCGATGCCGATATCGCCGAGATAGGCGGGGAAATGTGCGGTGATGAAGGCAACCTGAAAGCCGCAGACGAGAAAGCCGGTGGCCAGCAGCAGATAGCTTTTATGGCCCAGCGCTTCCTTCAAAGCCTGTGCCGCCGTCTGCTGAAACTGCGCCTTGGACTGCGTGCCGGATGACGAATTGCCCCGCAACGGCCATGCCAGCAACGGCACGATCAACATCATCGCCGCCAGCCAGACAAGACTGTCAGACCATCCATAGGTGGAGATTAGACCCTGGCTGATCGGCGCAAAGACGAACATGCCAGCAGAACCCGCAGCGGTGCCGATGCCAAACGCCATGGAGCGCTGCTCCGGCGTCACATGCCGGGCAAAGGCAGAGAGAATGACGCTGAACGAACCCGCTGCGATGCCAAGCCCGACAAGAACGCCGCCACCCAGATCCAGCCACAGCGGCGATGTGCCAACCGACATGCAGACAAGTCCAGCCGCATAGATCAGGCCAGACAGCACCAGCACGCGGCCCGTTCCGTATTTATCCGCCAGCGCCCCGAAAAATGGCTGGCCAAGACCCCAGAACAGGTTCTGCAACGCCATGGCAAAACCGAAGGTGGAGCGGTCCCAACCCGTATCCGCCAGCATGGGCAACTGAAAGAAACCCATGGCCGAACGCGGCCCGAAGGTCAGAACGGCAATCAGCGAGCCAGCAACAATGATCAGCCATGGCATACGGCTTGTAGACGGGGTGGCGATTTGGGACACGGGATTTCTCTCCAGACAGGAAACGAATATTACCTTTTGCCGAAGTGTTTCGCCAACGACTTTTCTTGACGGGGATATAAGCGGGTTTGATGGGTGGGGTCGCGGCAGAGTTTACGGTTGAGTATGCGGCTTACCCCCCTCTGTCCTGCCGGACATCTCCCCCACAGGTGGGGAGATCAACTCGTTGAGACCTCTCGCCCATCTTGACGGCGGCGGAGATCGAGGAGCAAGCGTCTAGCCAATCTCCCTCCTTGTGGGGGAGATGTCCGGCAGGACAGAGGGGGGTAAGCCCCACACTCTGACATTCCCTATAATCGCTTACGAACATAAACGCTCTCACCGCCGCTTAAATGCCCACCCCTCCACGCGCTCCTCCACAACCCTCGCCATATCCCCCACAGCAATCGATCCTTCCCCGCGCGGCGTCACGTTCCAGCCGAAGAGCGGGCCGGGGACGCGGCGGTCGGCGGACATGCGTAGGCGGCCCATGGCTTTCATGGGGGAGGGTACGTCGCGGGAGCCGGTGGTTTGATCCTGCGTGGTCATGATACAGCGGGCGCAGGGTTTGACGAGGTCGAAGCGGATGCCGTTGATCTCGAGCGCCGCCCAGCGGTCTTCTGCCCAGGGCTCATCGGTTTCCAGCACGATATTGGGGCGGAAGCGTTCCATGCCGACATGGTCTTCGCCATTAGCGGCCATGTTCTCGTTGAGTGCGGCAAGAGATGCCGTGGTGGTGACGAGGATCTGGTAGCCATCCGCGAAGGTAACCGGCGTGTCGTTGCCGGTCCATTCGACGCTGGCGCTTCGGCGTGACTGCGCATCGAAGAAGGCCAGCTTTACATCCCGCCCAAGCCAGCCGGATAGGGTGCTATTGACCTCATCGGTCGCAACGGCGGCATCCACCACGGATTTCCACACGGTCGCATGGATGCGGGCATTGGAGGGTTCAGCGTTGACCTGGCCTTTGCCATCGACCGAGAGATGAAAACCGTTCTGCTCAGCCCTGACGTTGATCGTGGCGATTTGCGGCAGTTCGCGCTGGGTGATGAATTGGCCGGATGGATCGACCAGCATGGCGCGGCGGTCGCCCGGCAGGCCCTCGGCGCTGATAGGGCTTTCTGTCAGCGAAATGCCGCGCGCGCTTTTCAGCGGGTAGATGTTGAGTTCGGTAATGCGCATCATGGGCCTCATATCTCGTCCAGAAACAGGTCGAGCACCTGTTTCAGCCGCTCATGCCGTTCCTTGGCGATCTGCCGTCCGGTTTCGGTCTGGAAACCGTCTGCCAGCTTGAACAGCTTGTTTTCGAAATGGTCGATGGCAAAACGCCGGTCGTCAAGCGGGCGGTTTTTTGCCAGCGGATCGGCGGGATCGTAAAGGGCCGAGCCCATACGCCCGGCGATGTAGAAACAGCGCGCCGCACCCACCATGCCGATGGCATCCAGCCGGTCCGCATCCTGAAGGATTTTCGCCTCCAGCGTTTGCGGGGTGATATTGGCCGAAAAACTGTGGGTCAGAATGGCGTGGGCGACGGCCTGGATATCCGCGTCATCCCAGCCGAGTTCACGCAGAATACCGGAGGCTTTTTCCGCTGCCAATCGTGAGGCTTGCGCGCGCAGCGGCGAGTTCTTTTCCACGGCCACGCAGTCATGCAGCAAAACGCTGGCCGCCAGGACTGTGCCATTGCCGCCTTCCTGCGCGTGAATGCGCAGGGCATTGCGGAACACGCGGTGGATATGCGCCAGATCATGCGAGCCGTCGTCGCCTTCCGCCGCATGCGGTATCAGCGTTTCGGCAAGCTGTTCGTAAGGCGCAAAGGCTTGTGCCTGCATGTGATTCCCCCGTCTCGACGGTTGCTTTTAAGACGCGGGCAAAGCAGGCGCAATCACCCCTGCGCTTCCTCTGGCTTGGGCTGGGCGGTCAGTATCTTCTGGTAGAACAGGCCGATGCCGATCAGCACGACGCCAAGACCGATGAAGGACAAAGCGCGCAGCACCCCTTCCAGATTGCTCATATCAATGAGGAAAGCCTTGGCGACGGCCAGCAGAACCAGAGCCGCCGAGGCCAGCCGCAGGCTCTTGGCATTAAAGCGGGAGCCGAGAACGAGCAGCAGCACGCCGATAACCAGCCAGACGACGGAATAGCTGTAGGTTTCGCCCTGAAGGAAGCCCTTCCAGTCCGCGATATTCTCGCCCTGCCAGAAGCGGCGCACCGACAGCGTTGCCCATGCGAAACCAAGTGCTGCGCCGGAGAGAGCCAGCAGCGTAACATAGGCTACGGGGCGTTTGCCGCGCGCATACCAGGCCAGCCCGGCATAGGCGATGGCCGGGAGCAGATAGCCGATCAGCAGCAGGTTGAGGAACGGCCACGGCCCGGTGCCTTCGCCGGTAAAGTAAGGGTTGAGCGCGAAGAAATGCGCGACCAGCACGTTGAACATGGCAATGACGCCCGCCAGCATGGAGCCATAACGGAAGATAGGGCTTGGGCTTTTCAAATCCAGCGTCATCAACACGCCGGACATTCCGATGGTCAGCAGCGTGTAGATGGACTGTTCGCCCAGCGTCGGCACCGAGTCGTTGAGAACGCCGCCATTCATGGCATGGCGCACGAGGATGGCGATGGCCAGCAGGCCCATGAGGCTGGCAATGGCTTGCAGGAAGTTCTTTGCCCGCACGCCCGGCCAGTCGCGCAACAGCCATGCGGATACGATGGCGAGCAGCGCCGGAATGCCGTAACCGGGCAACAGCGCGTTGAACACAGGCGTCGTGCCGAGGTTTTGCGGGCCGACGATGGTGGGCTCCCAGGCGATGCGGCCGAGAACGAAAAGGCAGGCCAGCGCCATGACCCATGGCAGCGCCGCCCAGGAGCGCTGGCGCGTGGCAAGCACATAGGCAAAGCCGATAACCGGAATGAGAATGGTCGTTGCAAGCCCTTCTGTCAGCGTATGGACGACGAAGGTGAAGGCCAGGAACGAGCCAAGCACCATGGCGTTGACAGGCGTGACGAAAGCGTCATCCCGTTTGCGGTCCAACCAGTAGGCGCTACCCAGCAGAACGAGGCCAACCGACAGGCCATAGGCGGCATGCAGCCAGTCGCGCGTCAGGTTGCCATATTGCACGAAACTGATGATGCCGAGACCGAGCGGGACAACCGAGCCAATAACGGCCCACAGGGTTCCAAAGGACGGGTCGTTTGACGTCTTGCTCCGGACGGCCTGCCAGGAAAACAGCAGGAACACAATGCCCAATATCCGCGTGACCGGTCCCTGCACGGCAACCGCGTCAGCTGTGGAAAGCGCAGTCGTGGCATCACCCAGCACCGGAAGATAATTGATGCCGAAGCCGGCCAGGAGATTAGCGCAGCCAAGTGCCGCCAGCGACGCGAAGATGGCGGGCCAGATGGCATAGTTGCGGCCCGCGCCCAGCGCCGCCAGACCGATAATGAGAACGGCCATCGCAAAGGCCGGATGCATCGTGATGGCAGTTTCAATGACCGAGAAAGCCAGCGCCGGGAGCACCACTGCCAGAGACAGGGTCACACCAAGGCTGGCCGGTGGACGGCCGAGCAATTCCGCAACGACAGGCAAATAGCTGTCCGAACGCGGCGTATAAATTGCCATGTCACGCGGTTGGCCGGGGTATTTTCCGGGCCAGATCCAGATCGAGCCGGCAATCATGGCCATCAGGCTGGCGACAACAGGTTCGGCCTCGATAATGGGCGCAAACACCATGTAGCCGATCGCCCACAGGCCCAGCCCGGCATTGGCGAGAGCGGGAACGACATGCCAACGCTGGCGTCGCGCTGCCCCTGCCGTGGCAAGCCATGAGACGGTAAGGAAGCCGAACAGCGCCCAGATATTGGGGCTTTCGGTGGAAATCAGCGCCGGCGTGACCATGGAGCCGAGAAGGCCGAGCCCGGCCAGCGCCTGTCCGTGCAGAAGTGACAGGGCAATGGTGGCGAAGCCGACAAGCGCCAGTATGACGAATGCCGTCGTCGGCCCGATATAGTCGTAAATGCCGTATGCCGCGTAGGTGACACCGAACAAAGTCAGCGCGCCCGCTGCCGTCAGCACGCCGGGAATCATGGCATTGGAATAGGCGCTGGCAATGCCCGGCACAACCTTGCGGCGGATCGCCTCACCGGCGGCTGCCAGCAGAAGACCGAAGATGGCCGCCATGGAAAGCCGCACGGCGGGGCTCAGAAGACCGCTTTCGATGGAATATTTGACGAGGAAAATGCCGCCCAGCGCCAGCGCCAAGCCACCAGCCCAAACCGCCCAGCGGGCACCGAGCCTGCTTTCGAAGCTTTCTTTCGGGCGAGCAGGCGTGGCAGGCAACGTAAAGGTTTCCGACGCTTCCTCCGCTACGGGCTCATCTGCCGCAGCCCGTGCGGCGATTGCCTGATCTTCTTCGGATGCTTCCGGGGCGGAATCAGCCTGGAATGCTGCGTCGACGGGCGTCTGCTCTTCGGCTGCCGTTGCGTCCTGCGTGGGGAGGGCTACCACCCCGCCCGCAGCGATCTGCGCTTTGAGCTTCGTCAACTCCGTCTCGACAAGCAAAAGCCGTCTGGAGTTTTTGATGCTCGCATTCAACGTGTAAAAGAAAGCGACGACGTAGCCGATGATGAGCAGAAACAGGAACAGTGTCATAAAAACCCCGAATATGGTCCTGTTTTTTAAGCCTTTTCTAGCCGTTTATGCAAGTCCGGTTGTGGGCAACGCGTTTGCCCATCGTTTGGCAAGCTCGACATCATCAAGTCCCAACTCGTGGCCATGCGGAACAAGCGCCACTTCGGCCTCCGCGCCAGCACCGATGAGATGCTGTTTCAGTGCTTCGACTTTGTCGCGGTAACGGTCCGTTTCGCCAGCCGCCAGCGTCAATCGCGTGGCCGAAAGATCGGTCTCCGGCCAATGGTCCAGCACCGGCATGGGCCGTAAAAGCAGCGCATCCGCTGCAAATTGCGGATGGAGCGCAAAGAAAGCGGCGAGGAAATTTGCGCCGTTGGAATGGCCGATGAAGCTGAGCTTGCTTTTATCGATACCATAGGCCTGCATCGCCCGCTCCATGAAGACAGCGAAGGCTTCTGCTTCCGAGACAATATCCTTCTGATCGAAAGTCGAATCGGCAAAACGGCGGAACCAGCGGGCAATGCCTTCTTCTGTGCTACGTCCACGCACACCCAGCAGCGTTGCATGTGGATTGGCCGTGTGGGCGAGCGCCATGAGGCTGGTTTCACTGCCGCCGGAGCCATGCAGCAAGATAATGGTGCTGCCATCCGGCTCTTTTGGTGTGTAGAAGCGGTGCACGAAGGGCAGGTCGCGGTAGATGACGCGCTCCTCACCCGGCAGCGAAAACTGAGGCAGCGCGACGCGCACGTCCTCTTCATCGCGCATGAAAAGCGGCGGGATGAACAGTTGCTCCCCCATTGTCTCGAACGGTTCGTCCACCGTCATGCCGGGTCCATCCGTCGCCATCTCGATCAGCACGTCGCCCGGCTCGCGCACATAAAGCGAGTGGAAATATTTGCGATCATGCGCATTGGTGGGCGAGGAGTTGAGCGATTTCAGCCCCTGGAGCGTTTCGTTCAGGTCGTCCATATCTGCCGCGCGAAAGGCGATATGATCCACCGTGCCGGTACCGGGGGCGCTGGACCAGAAGCCGGTGGCATCCCTGACATCGATGATATCGCCCGAGGCTGAAACAGTGCGGCGGATGGAGCCGTGCTGGCTGACGCTGATATAGCCGAAATGCTTGGCCAGGAAGTTTTCGGTTTCCTCCGGCACTTCGCTCAGCATGGTTGCGCCGCGAATACGGCGAATGGCATGTTCCAGCGGAATGCCGGGCGCTTCATGCGGGGTCGCTTCTGGAAAAGCATGGGTGCCGACGAGTTTCAGGATGATACCATCTGGGTCTTTCAGGCGAATGACCGGCTCGCCGAACTCTTCCATCGGGCCTTCCGTGCGAATGCCGGCAGACAGCCCTCGCGTCAGCCAGAAACCGATGCTGGCGGGATCGATGGCAAGCGACACTTCCAGCGTCTGGCCATAACCCACCCGGCCTTGCGCCCCATCTTCCCAAACCAGAAAGGTCAGAAGAGAGCCGGGGGAGGCGGCATGATCTCCATACAGCAGATGAAGTTGCATCGCGTCTTCGAAGCCGGCGGTGCGCTTTACCAGTCTCAAGCCCAGAAAGCCGACGTAGAAATCCACATTGGCCTGCACCTTGCGGGTAATCATGGTGATGTGGTGGATGCCAAGGGCCGATGTCATGAGCGGTGTCTCCGTGTCTTCATTCATGGCGGTATGTTCTTCGAGCAAAGTTTTTTGGCAATCCCACGCCAAGAGAACGATGTGTTCATTTTGTGAACAATCACGTGACAGTCTTCCCGATTGCCTGCGAAATATGCTTTCTGCACATAAGCGTGAAGCTTATTGATTATATTTTATGCGATATAAATTTTGAGCAAAATATGTGCGATTTTTGCTTGCTATCCCAATTTAAATTGGTTTGTATGGTCCCAACGAGATAAAAATCTCCAGAGGGAAAAAATCAGAATGTTGACGCGAAGGCTGTTTTCAAAAACAGCGGCTTTGGCCGCTATCGGTATGTTTGCAACTGTTGCAACTGCCCCAATACCAGCCTTCGCGGAAACACCCATAAAATTCACACTCGATTGGAAGTTCGAAGGTCCATCCGCAGGTTTCCTGCTGGCGCTGGACAAGGGTTACTTCAAGGCCGAAGGCCTGGATGTGACCATCGATAGCGGCAACGGCTCGGTCGAGGCCATCCCGCGCGTCGCGACCGGCGCGTACCAGATGGGTTTCGGCGACATCAATTCCGTCATGAAGTTCCTGGACGAAGACCCGACCCAGAAGGTGAAGGCCGTCTATATGGTCTATGAGCGCCCGACATTTGCAGTCGTGGGCCGCAAGTCGCTGGGCATCACGGGTGATCCGAAATCACTGGAAGGCAAGAAGCTGGGCGCACCGCCGCCGGATGGTGCCTTTGCGCAGTGGAAGGCCTTCAAGCAGGTCGCCAAGATCGATGACAGCAAGATCGATATCCAGTCCATCGGGTTTCCGGTTCGCGAGCCGATGCTGGCTAAAGGTGACGTGGACGCCGTCTTCGGCTTTGCCTTCTCCGTTATCTTGAACCTGAAGGCTCAGGGCATCGCGGATGACGATATCGCCACCATTCTGATGGCCGAACACGGCTTGAATCTCTATGGCAATGCCGTGCTGGTAAACACTGATTTTGCAGAGAAAAATCCTGAAGCAGTAAAGGGTTTCCTGAAAGCGCTGGCAAAGGGCTTCGCCGAGTCGGTCAAGAACCCGGAAGAGGGCGTGGCCGCGGTTTTGAAGCGCAACGAAACGCTGAACAGCGACATCGAATTGCAGCGCCTGACCATGGCCAATGCCATGAACATCAAGACACCTTACGTGGTGGAGAATGGCATGGGCGGCGTCGACCCGGCGCGTCTGGCAGCTTCCATGGAAACGCTGAAAGTCTCCGTCGGCCTTAAGGGCAATGTGAAGGCCGAGCAGGTTTTCGACGCCAGCTACCTGCCGCCCAAGGATGAGCGTCTGCTACCTTGATTGGGACGCGCTTACACCTTCCCTTCGTCATCCTAGGGCTTGTCCCTAGGATCTAACCACGTTCAATGTTGGGGTTCGTTAGATCCTCGGCACAAGGCCGAGGATGACGCTGAGTGAACTATTAGCGCCACGTTCCCCTCATGCTGCAAGAGATTCTATTACGAACAGGAACAAGCATGCCTCATCTGGTTGAAATCGATGGCGTCGATATGCGCTATGGCGGGGCATCGGGTACGCTTGCCGTTTCAGGTCTGGATCTCAAGGTCAAGAAAGGGCAGTTCGCGGCCGTCGTCGGGCCATCCGGTTGCGGTAAATCGACCTTGATGAAGCTCGTCACCGGCCTGCATATTCCGCAAAAAGGCAATGTCATCGTGGCCAATAAGCAGGTGACAGAGCCGGTGTCCATCGTCGGCATGGCGTTTCAGAACCCCACGATGTTGCCATGGCGCACGACGCTGGAAAACATTCTGCTGCCGCTGGAAATCGTTGAAAAACATCGCCACCGGCTGCGCGCGAACAAGGCTGAATATGTCGCCAAAGCGGAGCGTCTACTGGAAATCGTCGGGCTGAAAGGCTTCGGCTCCAAATTTCCATGGCAGCTGTCCGGCGGCATGCAGCAGCGCGCCAATCTGTGTCGCGCCTTGATCCATGAACCAGACTTGCTGATGTTGGACGAGCCCTTCGGCGCACTGGATGCCTTCACCCGCGAAGAATTGTGGTGCGTCATCCGCGATCTGCACGCCGCCAAGCGCGTCACCATTATTCTCGTCACGCATGATCTGCGCGAGGCGACATTTCTGGCCGACAAGATTTTCGTGATGAGCGCAAGACCGGGCCGGGTGCTGGCGGAACACAAGGTGCCTTTCGCCCGCCCGCGCCAACTCGATCTGATGTATGAAAAGAGCTTCAACGAAATGGTTCAGCAATTGCACGGCGAAATCGCCAAGGCGAGGGTGGCGGCATGAGCGCGGTTGTCGAAAACCCCGTTACCAAGGAGCCCCGCCTGCCACTGGTTGCCCGCGTGAACTGGGTCAAGGCTGCGCCCTGGCTCTATACGCTTGCGCTTTTTCTTGCGTGGGAACTGCTGGTCTACGCACTGAAGATGCCGCAGACCGTTTTGCCGTCGCCGGTGCGTGTCGGCCAGGCCATCATCCAATACTGGTCGCCGATCTGGAAAAACTCGCTGCAAACGCTTTACACGACGACGCTCGGCTTCGCGCTGGCTGTGGTTGCGGGGCTGGGAATCGGCCTGTTTATCGGCTGGTCGAAAACCATTTATGCGGGGCTTTACCCGCTGATGATCGGTTTCAACGCCATTCCCAAAGTCGCGCTGGTACCCATTCTCGTCATCTGGTTCGGCATCGGTACCGTGCCTGCGGTGCTGACGGCGTTTCTGATTTCCTTTTTCCCCATCGTCGTCAATGTCGCGACCGGCCTTGCCACCATTGAACCGGAAACCGAAGACGTTTTGCGGGCGCTGGGTGCCAAGAAAATGGACATCATGCTGAAAGTCGGCATTCCCCGCTCCATGCCCTATTTCTTCGGCTCCCTCAAAATCGCCATCACACTCGCCTTCGTCGGCTCCGTCGTCTCCGAAACCGTCGCCTCCAACTACGGCCTCGGCAACATGATGAGCTCGGCGCAAAGCCAGTTCAACGTACCGCTCGTCTTCGCCGGTCTGCTGATGCTGGCCGTAGAGGGCATCGTCATGTACGCACTGATGGCTTGGGTTGAGAGACGCATGACAGGCTGGGCGCACCGGTCCACGATGGGGCAGTAAGCGTATTAGGCGCGCGTTTCTTCCAAGCTATCCAGAATGCTTTGAACAGCATTTTTGAGCGGTGCGATGTGTTCGGTCACAACCGCCCAGACGACATCGTCGGCGACCTTGTGATATTCGTGGCGAAGGACATTTCCGACACCGCGAATCTGTTTCCAGGGAACATCGGGCGCGATGGCGAATAAATCATTAGGAATATGCCGCGAGGCCTCTGAAATGATTTCCAAGGCGCGCTGGATGGCAAGCTTCAACAGCCACTCGCGTTCGAAATCCTCTATGGTCTTTCCGGTCGTATGAGTCTCGATGCCATTGATTGCATCCAGCATCTCGACAAGAACCACATCGACCATGCGTTCCGCCATCAGAATATCCGGATTGCGGATTGTTCGATGTCGCCTTTCAGCATCGGGTGAAGGCTGGTGCGCGTGGTGACATCCACGGTTACCGATAGCTCTTCTTCCAGAAATTGCTTGATGCCGACCAGCTCGAAGAGGGAGAAGCGCTTTGCGGGATCATGATCGATGAAGAGGTCCAGATCGCTTGATGCAGAAGCCTCATCCCGTGCTGTCGAACCGAACATATAAAGCGTCGTTGCGCCCATGCGTTTCATCGCATCGGCGCGTTGCTTGAGCTTTTCTATGGCGACGGCTTTTTCCATGGTTGGACTTTATACCATCTGCCGCGCGCCATCTACTTCAATAAGCTGCGCTTAAGCCCCCTCGGCACTGACCTGCACATCCCGCTCATCAAACGCCGCCTTCAGCGCCTTGGTCACGTCGCGGGTGGTCGCGAACCAGTTTTCGCTGCGCGCCCAGTAGCGCAATTTTACCGTCGCGCCGTCATTGCTGACGGAATCGATGAAAGTGGTGGGCGCGGGGTCCAGCAGCACGCGGCTGTCGGAGCGGGCGATGGTCATCAGCATGTTCTGGGCGTCGGCGGTGCTTTCGCCCTTTGGGACGGTGACGCTGAGTTCGTGGCGGCGGGAGGGGAAGCGGCTGTAGTTGGTGATCGGTACGTTCCAGAGCGTGGAGTTGGGCGCAAGGCGGTAGAGGCCATCGCTGGTCTTCAGCTCTGTGGCGAAGAGGCCGATTTCAACGACGGTGCCGGTAACAGCGCTGGTTTCGATATATTCGCCGACGCGGAAAGGGCGAAGGACGAGCAGCATGATGCCAGCGGCGATGTTCTGAAGCGTTCCCTGAAGTGCGAGACCGACGGCCAAGCCTGCGGCACCCAGTGCGGCGAGGATGGATGCGGTCTGAACGCCGAACTGTCCGAGCACCATGACGAGCACGAGGATGAGGACGACATAGCGAACAATGCCTGAGAAGAAACGCGCCAGCGTTTCATCGAAACCACGAATGCGGGAAAGTCCTTCATAGGACCAGCGCTGTAACAACATCGCTGCAACCCAGCCGATGATGAGCAGTATAAGAGCGCCGACGATCGAGAAGGAATATTGAACCATCAAGGCGCTTGCCTGGCGAAGTGCCGCCTGGGATGCGACGATGATATCGGTTGCCTGCTGGTCCATAAAACTGCCCTTGTTCAATTTCAGTTGATTTCGTAACGAATGATGTCGGGCAGAGTTCCGCTTTTTTTCGCGGTTACGCCAGAACCGGCAACACGAAGGGCACGTTGCCATCCGTATCCGCACCGCGCCCAATCGTCTTGATCGCGGCAATCAGCGCACCGCCACGACCCAGCAACCGGTCGCCGATTTCAATGATGCGGGCATTGGGTGTGGCATAGGGGGAAACGGTGCGAAGCCGTGCGGCAAGGGCCGCATCGTCCTGCTCAGGCTGAACCGCAAGAGCGACGATAATGGCCGCAGCCGGGGAGCGGGAAACGCCCATCCAGCAATGGATCAGCAGCGGGGCCGATTGATCCCAGCCATGGGCGAAATCGATCAGTTGCTGAACGTGCAGATCGTCAGGCGCAATCAGCTTGTCGGTGCCTTTGAAGGTTATGTCGTTCATTTGCAGCGTCAGATGCCGGTCTGCGGAAATCACAGCAGGGCGATGAAAGGCCTGCTCCTTGGCAATCAACGTCACCATTTCCCGCGACTTATGGCGCACGGCCATTTCCGCGATACGCGAAAGAGGGCAAACAACGATCTGGCTCATGCCTTGCCCTTTCGCAGCACATCAATGGCCTCGAAGCGGTCGATGAAGCGGCTTTGGGCTTCAAGGGCTGGCACGGGGTCTATCTCGATCATGTCCTTGGTAATACCGCGCGGCAGGCCGAAAAACTTCTGCGCTTCAGCCATGGAAAACCCGGCAAGTTCGGTCGCTTCGAAATAGGCGGCCACAGTGTCCGCCTTCTTGATGCGGTCTTTGAGATCGCGGCTGGCATGCGGCGGCAGGGCAAAGCGCAGGTGCACGGCGGCTTCCAGCCGCTTCTCCACGCTCTTGTAGCCACCACCCACCACGGATTTGAACGGGGAGATCATGTCGCCGATGACATATTCGGGCGCATCATGCAGCAGCGCCATCAGCATATCGTCAGGCGTGGCAGCGGCGTTCATCCGGCAAAAGACCGTCTCGACGATCAGGCTGTGTTGCGCAACCGAAAAGGCATGGTCGCCGCGCGTCTGGCCGTTCCAGCGCGCCACACGGGCAAGACCATGGGCGATATCCGCCAGCTCCACGTCGAGCGGTGAGGGGTCCAGCAGGTCCAGCCGCCTGCCGGAAAGCATGCGCTGCCATGCGCGGGGTGTCTTAGACGTCGCCACGCTCAGTCTTCCGAAGTGGCTGACGGATCGACAGCGGGAAAGGTGAGGCCGCTCCATGCGGGCAGGGCAACGGTCACGGCGATGCCGCCGGTGGTGATATCCGTGCCAGATGCCATGGCATCTGCGGCGCGATCCGTGCGAATGATCGCCAGACCCTGCTTTCCGCTGACAGAGCCGAGTGTACCAATAGGCTTGCTGCCCGCGACGATTTCCGTGCCGGTAGCGGGGAGTTCAGCTTCGGAGGTCACGATGACCACGCGGCGTCGCGCCGTGCCGCGATGTTTCATGCGCGAGACGACTTCCTGACCGACAAAGC
Organism: Agrobacterium rosae; assembly: GCF_002915175.1. Classification (GTDB taxonomy): domain Bacteria; phylum Pseudomonadota; class Alphaproteobacteria; order Rhizobiales; family Rhizobiaceae; genus Agrobacterium; species Agrobacterium rosae. The sequence goes on from NZ_NXEJ01000006.1 coordinate 514,812, forward strand.
AGCCTTTTTTGAACGACACGCCGTCATTCACGTCCATCAGCACATCATGCGGAAAGGCGTCGCTCAGCGCGTAATCGATACCGGCGACGACGATGCCGTTTGCGGCGCGCAGGGCATCATAGGGGGAGGCTTCGCCAGAGGCGGCAGAACCGGGCAGCCGGTAGAGTTCGACGCCAGCTTTGGCAAAACGGCTATCCTTGATGGCACCTTCGGGTGCGGCTTCGTCCCAGAATACGCTTGCGCCCTTGGCTTCGTCCGCCTTCAAATCCACCGGCGCGCGCAGCTTGTACATGGTCAGGCGACGCAGCAGCGCGTCCTGCTGGTCCGCGCCCGTTTCCAGAACGTAACCTTCACCATTCCGCCAGATCACAAATTCGAACATGATCTTGCCCTGCGGCGTCAGCAGCGCGCCGACGCGTGCTTCGCTTTCAGGTAGTGAGTCGAGATCGGGCGTGATCAGATTTTGCAGGAAATCCGTGGCTCCGGTGCCGGAGACATGAATGAATGCGCGGTCTACTAGGAATGCGGAGGACATGTGCTTTACCATTCGGGTTGGTTTACCCCGAACAGTTAAGGTCTTTAACCACCAACGGCAAGCGTTGTGACTTCAGTCACCGGCGCTAAAGAACTTCCACTGGCCATCAGGCGAGATGCCGATGCGGTAAAAGCTGTAATTGCCATATTCCTGCATGTCGGCCAAATCGCCTGCCGTGATGATGCGCAGCAACTCCACCTTTTCCGGCGGTGTCAGCGTCGTCAGCGACTTTCCAGCGAAATAGGGGAAGACATACATTTCATCTGGGGTGCCAGCATCGACCCGTGCATAACCTGTGGAGAGGAGGTCGATGATGATGGCGAGCACTTCCAACCCGTCTGGATCACCGGAAAAGCTTTTCAGAGCGGCAATCGGGTCATTGCCGTTGTCGCCATCCACGCGGGCCTGGCTGGGGCCGGTATTGACGAGCGGACGCAGCTTTTCGATGTCGCCGGTGGAAGCGGCATCGATGATGAGCTGGCGCAGGCGACGCACGGGTTCCGGTGCCTTGCTGATATCATGTTCGATCTGTGCGGAAATCTGCGGCGCGTCGGCCTGCTGTCCGGATGAGCGGTTCACCAGAGGATCCGGCAGGGGAATGCCGTCCGAATCGCCTTCCACTGCTTCCGGTTCAACGGGCTGCTGCTTGTCGGCGGGCTTTTCGCTCTCACTTGCCGCGTCCGGTGCCGGGCGAAGCTCGGAAAGCGCAAAGGCACCATGGGGCACGCTGGCAACGGCCAGCGACAACATCAAGGAAAGCGCGGCAGAAGAGCGCAAAAGCCCCTTGCTAAAGCAAGACATGACTGAACTCCGGCTTACTGAATAATACGGTGAGGGGAGAATTCGCCCTCGAGCATCCGCTGACGCAGCGATTCGAGCATGGCTTCAGCGCCTGCTTCACCATGCATACGGACGGTTTCGCGCATGGCCAGAGCAATAGCGGCGTCTGCGATGATCTCCGGCTCGATGCCATCGGCCATACCATCGGCCCATGCTTCGTTCTGATGTTCCAGAGCGACCTGCATTTTTTCATGCACGATCATATCGTGGATTTCGTTACGGCTTGTTTGCATCTTTCATCCTCGACAGGCAGGCAACTCGTTACCACCCTGTTAACAACTCTAACAGTCTTTTATCAAAACGGCACGGCCTGCGGCCAAAAGAGGTTAATAAACCTCTAATTTCCAAACCTAGACGCGATTTCTTGCGCCAGTGTTGCCCCTTCGATACGGTATTTCTCTTCCGCCGCAATTGCAGCCGACGTGCAGGTGGTGTGGACCGCTGCAAATGTGCGGTATCCGCGGTTGAAAGCGGCCGTCATGCGTTGTTTGCGCTCCGGTTCGCTGGCGGTATCCGCCACCAGCAGATCGTTCATCGCCTTGCGCCATTCTTCCGAACCGGAGGCCGGGCAAATCGTGCGCAGATATTGCACCGCACCCAGTATTTCAGACAGCCGCGCCATCTGGTTATCGTAAGGGGCAGGCTTGTTGGCCGGCGGTGGTGCAACGGATTTTACCGACGGCTGCGCACCAACCTGAGATGTCATCGGCAAGGCAATGCCGAGACCCAGAAGCAGTGAGAGCAAAATCCGTGGTTTCATCAGTTTACGCATTACCCGACATGTCGTTTCGACAACGTGTGCACAACTAGCCGCGATTCTGCTCAGCATTGCAACTGGCCCAGCAAACGTTCAGCGCATTCCACAACGCTGTCAGGCGCGGGCAGACTGCGGATTTCCTCCAGCGTGTACCAGCCCGCATCCGCAGCATCATCTGCCGCCAGCACAGCGGCTTCAGCATCCGCTTCCACAGTGTAGACCGAAAGGAAGAAATGGCTCGTCAAATGTCCGTCGGCGTCATGGCTTGGCAGATCATAGGTCGCGAAAAGCTGTGGATGACGGGCAATGATGCCGGTTTCCTCCTCCAGTTCACGCAGCGCCGTCACTTCAGGTGTTTCTCCGGGCTCGCCGCGACCGCCGGGAAAGGCGAACATATCCTGTGATGGCGGGTTGATGCGCCGCACGAGCAGCACACGATCACCACGTCGGACGATTGCGGAAGAGGCAGGTTGGGGCAGGGGCATGCAGTGTCCTTATAAGGTTATGCATGCCATTATGCGCTCAACCTTGCAGGAAACGTGGCGGCATCTTATCGTTGTAGGGAAAATACTGAAAATAGGGCCGCGCCTCGGCAATCGTGCGCCTGACCGAAGGGCGCTCCATCAGTCGCTCGAAATAAGCCTTGGTGTTCGGCATGTCATCTTTGAACGGATGAAGGATCGACGCGTAAAACAGAGCAGGCGATGCCGCGCAATCCGCCATGGAGAAATGATCAGCGCCCGCCCACAGCCTTCCGGTCATGTGTTTTTCAAGCACGGCATAGGCCTTGTCCAGCATCGCAAAGGCTTCCGTAACGCCGTGCGGATCAAGGCAATCGGCCGGACGCAGCCGCTCCCCGACGATCCTCTGCATCGGCATATGGACGTAAAGGTCGAAAAAGCGGTCCCACAGCCGCGTCTGCAACGCCTGCTCCGCATCCACGGGCAACAGCTGCGCCGCACCCGGATAGTGCTGCTGCACATATTCGATCATGATGCTGGTTTCCGGAATATCCATGCCGGTGGCGCTATCATGCAGCACGGGAATTTTACCAATGGCCCAGCGCGAAAACAGCGCCTCTCTTGATTCGGAATCACCAAAATTGACCGTAACTGCTTCAAAAGGCGTCTCGTTTTCGTAAAGCGCAACAAGAGCCTTGTGACAAAAGGATGAGAGCGGATGAAGGTAGAGCGTAAGGGTCATGGTACCAGTTCCAATAAGTGATGGTCTTCAAGACGCGGCATTCAATATCGGATTGCTTCCGATATGATGCGCCAAAGGAATCGAAAATTCCACACTGTCGTTTGGCTGGAAAACGGAATGAAACTCTACCTCATCTACGCAGCCGCAGCGCTTGCCGAGATCGCCGGATGTTTTGCATTCTGGGCGTGGCTGCGCATGGAAAAATCCGGCGCGTGGATTTTGCCGGGGATGGTTTTGCTCGCAGCTTTTGCGTGGTTGCTGACGCTGGTACCGACAGAGGCGGCGGGCAGGGCCTATGCGGCTTATGGCGGCATCTATATTGTTGCCTCATTGATCTGGCTGTGGAGTGTGGAAGGACATGTGCCGGATCGTTGGGATGTGGCGGGCGGCGTTGTTTGTCTGGCGGGTGCATCGCTCATTCTTTTTGGACCGAGAGGTTAAGTCATGTGCGGGCGGTTTGTCTTGAATGCTTCGCCGGAAGAGGTGGCGGACTATCTGGATCTGATCGGGCTGGAGGATTTTCCGGCGCGGTTCAACATTGCGCCGACCCAGCCCATTCTCATCGTGCTCGAAGGCACGCAGCCTGAACCGGGCAGCAATCTGCCCAACCGGCAGGCCATGCTGGTGCGATGGGGCTTCATGCCCGGCTGGGTGAAAGACCCCAAGGAATTTCCGCTGCTGATCAATGCCCGGTCCGAAACGGCCATCGGCAAGGCGTCATTTCGCGCCGCCATGCGCCACCGGCGCGTTCTCATTCCCGCTACGGGATTTTACGAATGGCGCAGACCCGCCAAGGATGAAGGTGGAAAGCCGCAGGCTTTTTACATCAAGCCCAAAAAAGGCGGCATCATTGCCTTCGCCGGATTGATGGAGACATGGTCCTCTGCCGATGGTTCGGAGGTAGATACCGGCGCAATCCTCACCACATCCGCAAATCGCTCCATCGCGCGCATTCACGACCGCATGCCGGTGGTGATCTCACCCGAGGACTTCAGCCGGTGGCTGGATTGCAAAACGCAAGAGCCGCGCGAAATCCTTGATCTGATGAAAGCAGCCGACGAGGACTTCTTCGAGATGATCCCGGTGTCTGACAAGGTCAACAAGGTCGCCAATACAGGTGCCGATTTGCTTGAGCCGGTGGCGGAAGTGCTGGCTCCCGCACCAAAACAAGCGCCCAGAGACGATGCGCAAATGTCGTTGTTCTGAGCGAGAAACCCGTTATCGCCGGTCGATTTCGCGCATTTCGCTGCGAATGGTGACGTCGGAATAGACCTGGTTTCGCCCATTGGCTTTTGCAACGTAAAGCAACTGGTCGGCTGCCGTCAGTTGGTGGTCGATGGAGCCGCCCGTTTCAACCTCCACCACGCCCACGGAGATCGTGAGCGCAATATCCGTACCGCTCAAAGCTTTGCCGTTGCTCTCGACTTCCATACGCAAGCGCTCACAAAAAGCATGCGCTTTCTCGCCGTCCAGTCCTTTGAGGAAGATCGCAAATTCCTCGCCGCCAATACGGGCGACGATATGGTCTTGCGGCTCGCAGAAGCTGGAGAGCAGCTGTGACAGTTTCTTGAGCGCCTTATCACCGGCATTATGGCCAAATGTATCGTTGATCTGCTTGAAGTGATCGATATCCAGAATAGCGACGGCGCCGCTACTGATCGTCCCGTCACTGTTTTTCAATGCGTTGAGAAGGACATCCGCTTGCTCGAAGAATGAGCGCCGGTTGGGCAGACCGGTCAGGTGGTCCTTTTCCGCAAGTTCACGCAGCCGCATCAGTTGCTTCAGGGTTTCGACATTGTTGTCGATGCGACATTGCAACTCCTCGGGTACGAAGGGCCTGTAAATGAAGTCCGATGCGCCAGCCTTGAGAAAGTGTGCGGACAGCATCCTGTCTGTGGAAGAAGAAACGCCAATGATCCGAATATCCTCGGAGGAACGTTTTGCACGAATGAGCCGCGTCAGCTCATAACCGTCCATGTCAGGCATGTAGTAGTCGGTAATCACCAGTTGGATTGAGGAATCGCCGGATAGTATGTCCAGCGCCTGTGCGCCCGAATGGGCTTCGCGCACGCTGAAATTCTGCCGCGTCAAAATTTCCACGAGACTTGATCTCGCAGCCTTGGCATCATCGACGATGAGAATGGAAAATTGACGGTTGGTCAAAATCCGCTCCACGGTTTTGACCACTGTATCCACCGTACGGCGTCCGTCCTTGACGATGTAGTCGATGATTTTCTTCTCGGCATAATGCTGCCGCGCTTTTTCATCCACTGTCGCTGTGAAGACGATGGTGGGGACCTTGTGCTTTTCCAGCAGATTTAGGATTTCACCGTTCGGCGCATCGGCAACTGTCAGCCCGGTCAATGCCAGGGTAAAATTGTGCTGCGTCAGCAGGCCGGAGGCCTCCTTCAGGCTCTCGCAGTGAAAAATCTCAGCTGCCGTATCGTCTGTAAGTTTGTTTTTGAGCAAGATGGATAGAGCAACGGAATCTTCGATGAGAAGAATTTTATCCTGCATGACCTGGTCTCAACTTCTGAAAACGAATTGCGGAGTCATTGTTTTCGTTAAGCTGAAAAGCTCAGTTGCAGCAAACAGTGAAGAAACAATCATCCGAAAAGGCGTCGCGATTTGTAAAATTTAATATGTATTTAGTCTGTTTTACTTTTTCGTGAAGAGCCCAATTTTTACGATGAAATAGCGCATATCGAGTTTACGGCTGTGTGAACCGGCCAATAAAAATGGCACCTCGAAGGGTGCCAGTTCTGGTCAGCTTATGAGCGAATACCGCTAAAGATCAGGCCGCCTTTGACTCTTTCGGCTTGCGTGTCAGCATCATCGCAGCGGCTGCTACCGCCTTGAGACCGAGTGGTCTGTAGTGGCTGTTAAGATCAGGCTTTGCCGCCGATTCGGTGTTTTTCGTCTCGCTCATGTCAGTCTCCGAAGTTCCCCTTGAACGCGTCGATCTGACTGCGTTGCTGATAACCTCTCTCGAAGGAAATCGTGACGAATTCGAGGCAATTTTAATCAATTGAAAATTGCAGACTGCGACATTTCGTGTTCACCCACAGACATTATACTGCCGCAATGAAGCTGGCGGTTGTCCGAGCGAACTAAAGGCCTCGGTCCATACCGCCGCCGTGGTCATCATGAACATCCTCAATCGTCAGTGTACCAAAGCGTTTGTGCCAGAGGCGAGCGCTGAACGGCAGGAAGATCAGATAGGCGAGAACCGTCAGAACCAGCACTTCCCATGTGAAGCTCATCAATAGCGCGACGTACAGCACGACGATGAGGATAGCGGGCAGCACCAGATCGCGGCGAATGCGGCTTTCGGATTTGCCGGACCAGACCGGCAAACGGCTGATGAGGAAGTAAGCGATCAATACAGTGTAAGCAGCGGAGATGTAGGCAAATGTCTTGCCGGCCTCGACGCCGATGAAGCCAAGATAGACGGGCAGAAGCACCAGCATCGCGCCCATGGGGGCAGGTACGCCGACGAAGAATTCGTTCTGCCAGGGTGCTTTGACTTCACGCTCGATCATGACGTTGAACCGCGCCAGGCGAAGGCCCGCCGCGATAACGTAGATGAGGGCGGCAATCCAACCGAGAGACCGAGCCTGATCCAGCAGATAGGCATAAACGACGAGGGCAGGGGCGACGCCGAAATTGACGATATCGGCCAGCGAATCCATCTGCGCGCCGAACTTGGACGTTGCCTTCATCATGCGCGCCAAGCGGCCATCGACACCGTCGAGAAACGCAGCCAGCAGAACCATGGCCACCGCCAGTTCGAACCGGCCCTCAAAGGCCAGCCGAACACCGCTCAGACCTGCGCAAATGGCAAGAACTGTAACGAGATTGGGAATGACGAGACGCAGCGGGATTTCCCGCAAACGCGGCCCGCGTCCACCATCCGTGTCAATCTCTGGCTTGCCGTTGATGCTTGGTTCAGACGTCGGCGTTTCCATGGCGCTTGCCTCCCTGTCGTTCTATCAGCCGCGACGGCTGACGAGCGGGCCCTTGGCCGAGCCGAATTCCGCCAGAACGGTTTCACCGGCAATGGCGGTCTGGCCAACGGACACGCGTGGCTGGAAACCTTCCGGCAGGAAGATGTCGAGGCGCGAGCCGAAACGGATGAGGCCGAAGCGCTCACCGGCATCCACAGGCTCGTTCGGCTTGACCCAGCAGACGATGCGGCGGGCAACCATACCGGCGATCTGCACGACGCCGACCTTGCCATGTGCGGTCTCGATGACGAGGCCGTTGCGCTCATTGTCTTCCGAAGCCTTGTCGACTTCGGCATTGAGGAACAGGCCAGGGCGATAGGCAACGTTGATGATGCGACCGCGCACCGGTGCGCGGTTTACGTGGCAGTTGAAGACGTTCATGAAAACGGAGATGCGAACCATCGGTTCTTTGCCGAGTTCCAGCTCCAGCGGTGGAACGACGGTCATCACGGCAGAGACCTTGCCATCGGCAGGGCTGATGATGAGGTCGTCATCCTGCGGCGTTACACGCTCAGGATCGCGGAAGAAATAGGCGCACCAGAGGGTGAGAACGAGGCCGACCCAGAAAAGCGGTTCGGCTATCCAGCCAAGCACCAGCGATGCGATGAAGAAGGCGGCGACGAAAACATAACCTTCCTTATGGATCGGCACGATGGTGTTACGAATGGTGTCGAACAGGTTCATTGATCTTTCTTCTCCGAATTGGTTATCGCTGCATATATAATTGTTTGACGCCGATATACATGTTCTAACGCGATAAAACACGCATAGGTGACTACAGGCAAACCGTGTCACGGGCAATGTGTTCCGCTTGCGCGCAACGGGTTATACCGCTCAATGCGCTGGTTCTCCACGGTCTACGACACCCAGATCGTCTTTCTCACGCACTTCGCGCAGCCGTTCCTCGGCCTGAATGGCTTCGCGCTGACGGCTCCACATGGAGGCGTAGAGTCCGCCGGACGCGATGAGGGAGACATGTGTGCCACGCTCGGCAATCATGCCGTCTTTCAAAACGATGATCTCATCCGCACCGATAACGGTCGACAGGCGGTGGGCGATGACGAGTGTGGTGCGGTTTTTCGACACCACATCCAATGCGCTTTGGATTTCCTGTTCCGTATGCGTATCCAGCGCCGAGGTCGCCTCATCGAGAATGAGAATGGGCGGTGCCTTCAAAATCGTGCGGGCAATGGCGACGCGCTGTTTCTCTCCACCGGAAAGCTTCAAGCCGCGCTCACCCACCATGGTCTGGTAGCCATGCGGCAACTTGCTGATGAAACCGCTGATCTGTGCCGCATTTGCCGCCGCAAAGACGTCCGCTTCCGTCGCATCCGGCCGTCCATAACGGATATTGTAAGCCAGCGTATCGTTGAACAGCACCGTATCCTGTGGAACCATGCCGATGACCGAGCGCAGGCTCTTTTGCGTCACGCCACGAATATCCTGGCCATCGATGGTGATCGAGCCATCCTGGATATCGTAAAAGCGGTAGAGAAGACGCGACAGCGTGGACTTTCCGGCCCCCGACGGCCCAACGATGGCCACCGTCTTGCCTGCGGGAACATCGAAGGAAATGCCCTTGAGAATAGGCCGCTCCGGGTCATAGGCAAAGCGCACATCGCGAAAACAGAGCGCACCGGTGCCGATCTGTAATTCTTTCGCATCCGGCGCATCCACCACTTCCGCCTGGACTTCCAGCAGGTCGAACATCTCTTCGATATCCGTCAGGCCCTGGCGGATTTCGCGGTAGACGAAGCCGATGAAGTTCAGCGGTACCGAAAGCTGCAACAAAAGCGCATTGATGAAAACGAAATCACCGATGCTCTGTTCGCCGCGTTGCACAGCCATCGCCGACATGACCATCATCACAGTCGAGCCGATGCCAAAAATCACGCCCTGGCCGAAGTTGAGCCAGCCGAGCGACGTCCAGATGGCGGTGGCTGACTTCTCGTATTTCGCCATGGAGGCATCGAAACGATTGGCCTCCATCTGTTCGTTGCCGAAATATTTGACGGTTTCGAAGTTCAAGAGAGAATCGATCGCCTTGGTGTTGGCGTCGGTGTCGCTGTCGTTCATGGAGCGGCGAATGCCGATGCGCCAGTTGCTGGCCCTGACCGTAAACCAGATATAGGCCCATACGGTGATGACCGTGACCGCCACATACCAGAAGCCGTAGGACAGCCAGAAGATGACGGCGGTCAGCAGAAACTCGATAAACGTCGGCGCGGTGTTGAGAATGGTGAAGCGGACGATGGTTTCGATGCCCTTCGTGCCGCGCTCGATGACGCGCGAAAGGCCGCCTGTCTTGCGCTCCAGATGGAAGCGCAGCGACAGCCGGTGCATATGCACGAAGGTCTTGTAGGCAAGTTGGCGAACCGCGTGCTGGCCGACGCTGGCAAACAGCGCGTCGCGCAACTGGTTCAAGCCGATCTGGATGAGGCGCGTCAGATTATAGGCAATGACCAGCACCACGGCACCCAGCAGGAAAACGGGCAAGAGACCCGCCATATCCAGCTTGCCATTCAGCGCATCCGTTGCCCATTTGAAGAAGTAGGGAACAGAGATCAGCACGAACTTGGCGAGGATGAGGAAGAAGGTTGCCCAGACCACGCGCATCTTCAGGTCAGGCCTGCCTTGCGGCCACATGTACGGCCACAGGTTGATGATGGTCTGCAGCGGATTTCCCGCATCCGCTGAAATCGTCTTTTTCTGGTCGGTCATAACATGCTCCGGTGTCTGCCAGAGTGCAGACAGCAAGACGGCGGCCCGCTGATCCGGGCCGCCGTCTTGACGTTAAATAATGGTGACATCACACGATTGCAATGCCTGGCAGCGCTGAGATCAGCGACCCATCATGCGCTTGCGGTGCAGTTCTTCCGCATTCGGCAAGGCACTCTCGGGAACACCGAAAATCTGGCCCGGCTCGATGAGGTCGGGGTTTTTGATTTGGTCCCGATTGGCAAGATAGATCGTCGTGTAACGCACGCCCTGGCCATAAACGCGGCGCGAAATCTGCCACAGCGTATCGCCACGACGGATGATCACGGCGCTATCGCTATGGGCAAGCGGTGCCTGTTCGAATGTCTTCGGACCCGTCGTTGGTGCCTGGGCCTGGGCCTGAGCGGAAGAGGCATCGGCAGAAGCAGGTGCTGGCGCATTCAGTTCTGCGAAGCGATCCGCCAATCCGGCAATCTGCTTGCCAACCGCCGCAACATTGTTTGGCAATCCATCGATGATGGTAAACAGCGCACGCGCCTTGGCAGCAATGTCACCGGCGAAAGTCGTAAACGCCGCATCCGCAGTTGCGGCAGTGCGGAACTCGGACAAAGAGCGCAGGGCAATTGCGGTCGCAGATTTTGCAGCGGCAACCTCTTCCAGAGCAGGCGTGTTGCCGTCCTTGTAGAGCCCCGAAAGAATGGAGAATGCTTTGGTCACATCGATGCGCAATGCTTCGAAGGCCGAGCGGTCGCTGACCACATCAGGCGTTTGTGCAGCGGTGCCATTTGCAGGGGCAGATGGCTGAGCCGGTGTCTGTTGCATGGCAACGGTTGCCTGATCTGTCTCGGGACGCGCAAATGGCACACGCACGCGAACGGTAACGTTGCCAGCCGCATCCAGTGCTTCGGCGGTCACGATGTGATTGCCGACCGAGAGATCGACATCGCCTTCGATCACGAAACTGCCGGACGCTTCTGCCTTGCCGTTGCCGATCTGCTTGTCATCCACGAGAACCCGAACGGCTGCACCGGCAGGCGCAGAGCCCGCAACGAAGATTTTGGACCCTTCGAATTCCACAGCCAGAACACGAATGGTCGGCGTTTCAGATGGCGTGGCCGCAGGCGTTTGGCTTGGCGACACCGTCGTCGTGCCGTTTTGCGCCGGCGTGGCAGGTGTCGTTTGTGGCTGTGCAGGCACCGCTGTCGCTGGAGGCGTGGCCTGCGCAGTGTCTGTAGCGGGCGCGCCTTCCGGTACGCTCATCAGGCGGCTTGCCTTGCCGGGTGTGGTTACCATGGCAAGCAGCTCGCCGTTTTTCTGCGCAGGTACGGAAACCGTGGCGGTCTCCTGAGACTGCACCGCGTTGCCATCCGTGCCGGTAGAGCGAAGAATAATTTCGTGGTCACCGGGCTTGAGCGGGTTGTCGAGGACGGCAACGAAATCACCGCTTCCTTCGACCTTCGTCTGGGCAATCACCTGACCATTGTTGACGATTTCGAGCTTGGAGCCGGGCACGGCCTTGCCAGCGATGACGGCGGAGCCATTCGGCTCGACACGAAGGACATCGAAGGTTGGCACCTTTGCCGCGTCTGCGGGGGTCGAGGCCGGGGCAGGGGCGGGAGCCGCAGGTGTTGGCGCGGTCGCAGGCTTTTCCGGAACCGGTGCACCATCATCGGTGCCAGCGAAGACGCCACCGAGACGACGGACCTGAGCTGCAGCAGCGGATGCATCCGCAGGCAGGCCACGCAGGAAGGCAATTGTTCTTTCAGCCGCAGTGCGCGCCGTCGTAATCAGTCGCGAGGTGGTCTCATCCAGAGATTCGGGAATGGCGACGTTGTCGAGTTCCTTCAGCGAGTCCTCGACCTTCTTTCGGGCAGCGGCGAACTCTTCATTGGAAGGCACCTTGTTGTCCGCGAAGCGACCGGTCATATCCTTGATGGACTGGTTTGCCGATTCCGCCAGCCGGCCGACTTTTTCGGCCACGTTTTCCGTGTCCTTGGCGGCGTCAGACAAGAGATCGCCCGCCTTTTCGCCACCCATTTCCACACTGTTCTTGACGTCGTTGCCAGCCTGATTGATTACATCACCAATCGGCTTGTCGTCACTGGACATGCGTGGAAGAACGAAGAAGACCATGAGCAGCGTCGCGACGCCCAGCACGATAAGCGCCAGCAGTCCGGCCCTTTTATTGTTCATTGTCTATCTCCGGGTAACGTTCTTGTCTTTACGTTGCGATAGCTAGCGTCTAAGTCGTGCGCGCACAAGCGGCACCCCCTGCAAAAGCTGTGTTTCCGGGCTGTCAGTCCCCAAATTTTCTTGACGGATCGGCTGCCCCATAGTTCCCTCGTGCCATGACTGAAGAAAATACACCGATTCGATCCATCTGCGTTTATTGCGGTTCCCAGCCCGGGCGTGATCCGGCCTATATGGAAGCGGGACGCCTTCTCGGAAAATCCATCGCCGAAAACGGCATTCGCCTCGTCTATGGCGGCGGCACGAAAGGCATCATGGGTGCCGTCGCAAGCGGCGTCCTGTCCAGCGGCGGCGAAGTCACCGGCATCATACCGGAATTTCTGGTCGATATGGAGGCCACACGCCATTCTCTCGGACAATTGAACGAATTGATCATCACCAAGGACATGCATGAGCGCAAGCACATGATGTTCGAGCGCTCCGATGCCTTCGTCACCTTGCCCGGCGGCATCGGCACGCTGGAAGAGATCGTCGAGATCATGACCTGGGCGCAGCTTGGCCGCCACGCCAAGCCCATGGTCTTCGCCAATATCAACGGCTTCTGGGACCCGATGCTGGAACTGATCCGCCATATGCGCGATCAGGGCTTCATCCACCGCGCCCATCTGCTGAACCCGTTGGTAATCGACGAGACGCAAAACATCGTTCCCGCCATCATAGAACGCGCCAAGGCGCAGCAAAACCCTGAAGGCGATCAGTCGGTCATCTCTCAGCTTTGAGATCTGACGCTTACTTTGCAACCTTCCCACGGATCAGCCCCGGCACTGTGTAGATCACCAGTGCCGACCAGATCATGATGAAGGCGATGAGGCGAACCGTGTCGAACGGCTCATGGAAGACAAAAATGGCGATGATGAAGATCATCGACGGGGCGATGTACTGCATGATGCCGATGGTGGAGAGCTTCAGCAGTTTCGCGCCATTGCCATAGAAGATCAGCGGTGTTGCGGTGACGATACCGCTGGCAATCAGCAACCACGTATCTGCCGGCGTTCCCGCCATGAAATGCGCCTGACCGGTGCTCATGAGATAGACGATGAAGGCAATGGCCGGAGGGGTCAGCAGCAGCACCTCCAGCAGGAAGCCCTGCGTCGGTCCGATCGGGAGTGTTTTGCGGAAGAAGGCGTAAAAACCCCAGGATACGGTCAGCGCCACGGAAACCCAGGGCAGGCTGCCCGCGTGCCATGTCAGCAAGGCGACGGCGGATGCCGACAGCGCGATTGCGACCATCTGCACACGGCTCAATCTTTCCTTCAAAAGCACAGCGCCAAGGAAAATGCTGAACAGCGGGTTGATGAAGTAACCCAGCGCCGCATCCAGTGCGCGTCCGGAGCCGATGGCCCAGATATAAACGCCCCAATTGATGCTGATGATGGTTGCCGTCAGGCAGGCCATGACCAGCATACGCGGCGTGGTCAGCGCCTTTTTGATTTCGGCCGTGCGCCCCAGCACGATCAGCACGGCGGCTGCAATCGGCACGGACCAGATGACGCGGTGCGCGATGACTTCCAGCGGCGAAACATGCGCCACCGCCTTCATGTAAAACGGCAGAAAGCCCCACAGAATGTAGGCAATGAAGGCATATGCAAACCCACGGGCGCTATCGCCCGATTGTGGTGCGGGAATTGTCTGGTTCATTGCCATGGGAGCCGCCAATTGAATAGGAAAGCACCGGCCTATTCCTCTTTCACGTGATATACCAATTCATTTGCGTGAAGGATCTGATGAAAAAAGCTTCATCTGCTGAAAAAATGGATACGTCGCCTGAATCAGAATGTCAGGCGGCGCAGCTACGACGTTGTAAAGATTGACGTTACTTACCCGCGAACCGATCCGTGGCGCGAATAAGCTGATCGAGAATACCGGGTTCGCTGAGGGCATGGCCTGCGGCTTCCACGATGTGTAGATCAGCCTTCGGCCACGCCTTGGAAAGCTGCCAGGCATATTTCAGCGGGCAGGGCATGTCGTAGCGACCGTGGACGATGACGCCGGGGATATCCCTGAGTTTATACGCATCGCGCAGCAACTGGCCGTCTTCGAACCAGCCCGCATTGACGAAATAATGGGTTTCGATGCGCGCAAAGGCGATGGCATATTGCTCTTCGCCAAAATCATCCACACGGCTTTGATCGGTCACGAGTGCGATCGTTGCACCTTCCCACTGGCTCCATGCCTTGGCGCATTCCAGCTTTTTCGTCTCGTCGGTGCCGGTCAGATATCGGTTATAGGCCACCATCGTCTCATGGCGCTCGGCCTCGGGAATGGGCGCGATGAAGGTTTCCCAACGGTCCGGGTACATTTCGGAGACGCCAAACTGGTAGTACCAGTCCAGCTCCGGTTTCGTCAGCGTGTAGATGCCGCGCAAAACCAGTTCGCTCACGCGCTGCGGGTGGGTTTGCGCATACGCAAGCGCCAGCGTCGAACCCCATGAACCGCCAAACACCTGCCATGTCTCGAAACCGAATTTTTCCCGCAGCCTCTCCATATCCGCCACCAGATGCCAGGTGGTGTTGGCTTCCAGAGATGCATGTGGCGTGGAGCGCCCACAGCCGCGCTGGTCGAACAGGATCACGTCGTAAAGGGCAGGATCGAACACGCGCCGGTGCGTCGGGTTGACGCCGCCGCCGGGGCCACCATGCAGAAAAACGGCGGGCTTGCCGCCCTTCGTGCCGACGCGCTCCCAGTAGATCACATGGCCATCGCCCACATCCAGCATGCCGGTCTCGAAGGGCTCGATCTCTGGATAGAAGCTGCGCAAGGTGTCACTCATTCTGTATTCCTTAATTCACACTGTCTTCTGGCGGCCAAACCTCGGTATCATGGTCCGGGTGCTGGTAAGACACCATCGTGCTCTCATCCAGACTTTGCTGCGCATGTGGCTTGTCGAACAGCGTCTTGATCCACGGCATCTGCATATGGGCGTTGACTTGCACCTGCGGCTCGATCTCCTGCGGATGGTCGAAGGCACCAATGGCGATCTCCACGCCGCCGGGGTGATGATAGGTCAGCGGCGTGCCGCATTTGTTGCAAAAGCCGCGATGGATTTTCGCAGACGAGCGGAAAAGGCTCGGCTGCCCGCGCGTCCATGTCAGATGCGCCTGATCCGCCGTGACCAACGCCCCGAAGAAATTGCCGAACTGTTTCTGGCACATGCGGCAATGGCAGATGGAAGGACGGCCAATCTTGCCCGCATGAAACCGCACCGCGCCGCACTGGCAACCGCCGGAATAACCCGCATCACTCATCTGTCTTTCTCCTGTGGCCATGCCTGCGTATCGTGGTCTGGGTGCTGATAGGATGTCAGATCAGCCAGATAGTCCACCGACGTCAAATCATCTTCCGTCGGCACGGCTGGCAGGGTGTGGAGGCCATCCACAAACTCGATCTTGCGCTCGACACCCCACTGGATAGATGGCGGAAACGCCTGGGGATCATCGAACGCCCCTGCCGCAACCGCCATACCGTCAGGCGCCTCATAGGTCAGCGGCGTACCGCAATCGCCGCAAAACCCACGGCTCACCACACTGGAAGACCGAAACCGCTTCGGCTCGCCGCGCGTCCAGGTGAAGTCGGCACCACGCACGGAAACCAGCGGCGCATAATAAGCCCCGAACGCCTTCTGGCACATGCGGCAATGGCAGATGGAACTGTCGTTGAGATCGCCCTCGACGCGAAAACGGATCGCACCGCATTGGCATCCGCCGGTGTGGATCGTCATGGTCGGTGCTCCCCGATTGTTCTGACGATGTGGAGACAGACATTGTCGATGTCGCTCAGAATGTCGTGGTTCCAAAAACGGATGACGGTCCAGCCATCTTTTTGAAGTCGCGCGGTTCTTTCATCATCGTACATAATGGCCGCATCCTGCGTATGTTGGGAGCCATCTATTTCGATAATGAGGCGATGATCTGAGCAGGCGAAATCAACGATATATCCTGCAACTGGCATTTGCCGCCGGAAACTCATCCCTTCCAAACGGTGCCCACGAATAGCATTCCAGAGTTTAAGCTCTGCGTCCGTCATCGCCTTTCGCATTTGCCGCGCGTATGCGCGATGCTGCGGTTTTACGTCAGCGTGGGGCATAGTTGGCTCGCGGCTTTGGTTTTCAGCCGAAGATTGGTTCAATGAGCAAAAAATCGCAAGCCGATTATAGCAATGGTTGCGTCAGCTTCATTGTAGGCTGGAGGGTGTGGCTCACCCCCCTCTGTCCTGCCGGACATCTCCCCCACAGGTGGGGAGATCGACTCGCGGCGACCTCTCGGCCATCTCTGGCGTCGAGAGTGAAGTGGTGTCAGAGCGCCCAGCTGATCTCCCTCCTTGTGGGGGAGATGCCCGGCAGGGCAGAGGGGGGTAAGCCACACCCTCCGATCCCTCGTGGAACGACAGCCCAAACCCTAACGCCTAATCTCCCAAGTCGTCACCCGCTCACCACTCACCTTATCTTTACCGTCCTTCAACTGAATGCCCTTCGCAGAAAGCTCGTCCCTAATCCGATCCGCCTCCGCAAAATTCTTAGCCTTCAGCATCTCCAGCCGCATGGCGACAAGCGAGTCGATGGCGTCGGCAATGGCCCCATCCACCTCTGCCTTTTTCGGCAGAACACCCAGCAGCGCCGCACTCGCTGCAAAGGCCGTCAGCTTTTCCGGGTCGGCATTGGCGGCTTGGGCAAGCGCATGCAGAGCCTGCACCGCAGCCACCGTGTTAAGGTCGTCCGCCAAGGCATCCAGCACGGCTTGATCCGGCTCGGCATCACCAACATCGGCGGCAGGCCACTTGGCCAGCAGGCGTTCCGCTTCCTCCAACCGCTTCACCGAAAAATCAATCGGCTCCCGGTAATGCGTCATCAGCATCGCCAGACGCAGAACTTCGCCCGGCCATTGGCGGCCGCCGAATTTTTCCGTATGCAGCAGCTCGTAAATGGTGATGAAGTTGCCGTCGGATTTCGACATCTTGCGGCCTTCGACCTGCACGAAGCCGTTGTGCATCCAGACATTGGCCATGACATGCGTGCCGTGGGCGCAACGGGATTGGGCGATTTCGTTTTCGTGGTGGGGGAAGATCAGGTCCAGCCCGCCGCCGTGGATATCGAAGACCTCGCCGACGTAACGCCCCGCCATGGCGGAGCATTCGATATGCCAGCCCGGACGACCGCGACCCCACGGGCTCTCCCAGCCCGGCTCGTTGTGGCCAGACAGCTTCCACAACACGAAATCACCAGGGCTTTTCTTGTGGACCTCGACTGCGACACGCGCGCCAGCTTGCTGCTCATCCAGCGGACGCTTGGAAAGCTGGCCGTAATCGCTCATGGATTTCGTATCGAACAGCACTTCGCCGCTGGCGACATAGGCGTGGCCGCGTGCGATCAGCTTTTCGATGATCTCGATCATCTGAGGAATATTGTCGGTGGCGCGGGGCTCGACGGTTGGCTCAAGGCAGCCGAGCATGGCGACGTCGTCATGGAACTGCTGCGCCGTCTTTTCCGTCACCGCGTGGATGGCGTCGTTCAGCGGCAGGTTCGGATAATCGCGCAGCGCCCGCGCATTGATCTTGTCATCGACGTCGGTGATGTTGCGCGCATAGGTAACGTGCGCATCGCCATAGACATGGCGCAGCAGGCGATAGAGAACGTCGAAGACGATGACGGGCCGCGCATTGCCGATATGGGCGAAATCATACACCGTCGGCCCGCAGACATAGATGCGCACATTATCGGCATCGATCGGCTGAAACTCAGCCTTTTCGCGGGTCAGTGTGTTGTGGAGTTTCAGGCGCAAGGACATGGCTCTTCCTCAAGGGCAATCAGTTTCCCCAGCCGGAACGTTTGTCTGCTTTTGACCTTTCGGGAGACGAAAACGATCTGGCCGGGTGTGAGACCAGCAAAATTTAACTCAGCAACAGCAGGAGATCATCGTTTTCATGGCTTGCCTTATGAAACGGCAAGCGGATTTGGTCAAGAGCGATTGGTGCTTGGGCGTCGCACCAATCTGTGCCTTCACTCCGGCGCGCGGTAGCTCACGAATTTACGGTCCCTGACAACATAAATCTTGCCGGTCTCTGTCACCTCTGCCGAAGCCAGCGGCAGGAGAGCAGCAGCGATCTCGGATGGGTGTGGCAGGGTATCTGGGTCTTCACCGGGCATGGCCTGCGCACGCATGGCCGTGCGGGTGGCACCCGGATTGATGCTGTTGACGCGCAACGCGGTCGTTTCCGTCTCCGCTGCCCATGTGCGGGCAAGCGCTTCGACGGCGGCCTTGGAGGTGGAGTAAGCGCCCCAGAACGGGCGACAGGAATGTGGCGCGCCGGATGACAGGATAAGGGCGCGGCCAGCATCGGATTTCAACAGCAGCGGTTCCACAGAGCGGATCAACCGCCACGTGGCGGTGACATTGATGGTCATCACCTTTTCGAACACCTTGGCCTCGATGTGGCCGACAGGGGAGATGACGCCGAGAACGCCGGCATTGGCGACGAGAATATCCAGCTTGCCCCAGCGCGCGTTGATGGAAGCACCGAGCGCATCGATGGCATTCATGTCTGCCAGATCAAAAGGCACCAGCGTCGCCGTGCCACCCGCAGCCTTGATCGCATCATCCAGGTCTTCAAGACCGCCAACCGTGCGGGCGCAGGCAATGACATGCGCGCCTGCTTTTGCCAGTTCCAGCGCCGTGAAATAGCCGATGCCACGGGAAGCGCCGGTAACGAGCGCGATGCGGCCTTTAAGGTCTGTCGTCATGCTTTAAAATCCCCCGCCGAACCTTGTGATCCGGCCTCTTCTCCAAACGGTTGCCGATGGCTCCTCATCCCTGTGCTTGTCATAGGGATCCAGTGCGCGCAAGTCCTTGCGCGCTAAAGCCCCTTTCACGGCGCAGACGCGCCGTGGCTGGATTCCTGTGACATCCCCGGGCTTGATCCGGGGAACAGGAATGAAGGAAGTAAACCGTCAGCCGTTGCTGGCCAGCATGGAAATCTTGTTGCCCATCGATTCGCCGTTCTTGTCGAGCAGGCGGGTCGGGTATTCACCGGTGAAATAGTGGTCGGTGAATTGCGGGCGCGCATTGTTGCGGTCTACACCGCCAACGGCTTGGTAAAGCCCGTTGATGGACAGGAACGCCAGCGAATCCACGCCGATGAATTTCGCCATGTCCTCGACATCTGCATACTGGTTGGCCAGCAGCTTGTCGGCATCAGGCGTATCGATGCCGTAGAAATCCGGGTGGAAAATCATCGGGCTGGCAACGCGGATATGAACTTCCTTGGCACCGGCCTCACGGATCATCTGCACGATCTTGACCGATGTCGTGCCGCGCACGATGGAATCATCCACCAGAACGACGCGCTTGCCTTCTATCATCGCCCGGTTGGCGGAGTGCTTCAGCTTCACGCCCAGCGCACGGATCGATTGCGTCGGCTCGATGAAGGTACGACCGACATAATGGTTGCGGATGATGCCGTATTCGAAAGGAATGCCACTTTCCTGCGCAAAGCCGAGCGCCGCAGGCGTTCCGCCATCCGGCACCGGCACCACGACGTCAGCCTCGAGCGGCGCTTCCTTGGCAAGGATGCTGCCCATGTTCTTGCGGGTGGTGTAAACGTTGCGGCCACCCACGACGGAATCGGGACGGGCGAAATAGACATATTCGAACAGGCAGAGACGTTCCGGCTGCGGCTTGACCGGCTTGCGCGCATCGATGGTAACAGAACCATCCGGCTGTATTTCGCAGATGATGACTTCGCCATTTTCAACATCACGGACGAACTTCGCGCCGATAATGTCGAGCGCACAGGTTTCCGAGCAGAAGATCGGCTTGCCATCCAGATCACCCATGACCAGCGGGCGGATGCCCGTGGGATCGCGGGCGGCAATCAGCTTCGTGCGGGTCATGGCCAGCATCGAATAACCGCCTTCCATCTGGCGGATGGCATCGATGAAGCGATCAGCTGTGGAGGAATGGCGGGAGCGGGCGATGAGGTGAAGGACCACTTCTGTGTCTGACGTAGACTGACAGATGGCACCGGTGGCGATGATCTGGCGACGAAGCGTCAGGCCATTGGTGAAGTTGCCGTTATGGGCAATGGCGATGCCGCCTTCTTCAAGTTCCGCAAACAGTGGCTGCACGTTGCGCAACGCAACTTCGCCTGTCGTGGAGTAGCGTGTATGGCCGATGGTGATGGAGCCGGGCAGGCGGGCAAGGGTAACCGGGTTTGTATAATGATCACCAACGAGGCCCATATGGCGTTCCTGATAGAAACGCTTGCCATCGAACGACACCATGCCCGCCGCTTCTTGTCCGCGATGTTGCAGGGCGTGCAGACCGAGCGCCGTCAGTGCCGCCGCATCCGGGTGTCCGAGAACGCCGAAGACGCCGCATTCTTCATGCAAGGTATCGCCATCGAGAATGTCGTTGAAGGTGGAATGCGAAAGCGGCTCGTTCATCTGGCTTGCCTTTGCTGAAGTACCAAAAACAAAAACCGCGCTGGTAAGTGTTGTCTACCAGTGTGGTCTGTCTGCTGCTTGAAGTGAATGTCTAGCACAAATAGCGCGCCTTGCATGCATTGCAAGACGCGCCTGTTGTCAATTCGTCGTAGTCGGTGGGTTTGTTGCCGGAGCATCGTCCGCCGGTGTCTGTTCCGGGGTGCCTTCTGCCGGTTTGCCAAGAATGCGAGCCCGGATTTGCGGTTCGATATTATCCGGCAAGGCCGCTTCCAGCTTGGCCACAAGGCCATCCAGGAAAGGTTTGGATTTCGCCTGTGTCACCCATGTCGGCTGCGTTCTGACATCGACCAGCCAGTTCCAGAAGGCGACGGCAACGACCAGCAGAAGAATGCCGCGTGCTGCACCGAACAGGAAGCCAAGGGTGCGATCCAGAGCGCCGATGCGGCTGTCGATGATAAAATCGGCAATGCGCGACGTTATGAACGAAATGATGATGAGCGCGACGAGGAAGATGACACCGGCAGAACCGGCAATCGCGATCTTGTCGTCATCCGTGTAGTTGCGCGCATAGGGCAACAGCATGGGATAGAGATAATAAGCGGCTGCGACCGAGCCGCCCCAGCTGGCGATGGACAGGATTTCACGCGAGAACCCTCGCACCATGGCGAGAACAGCGGAGAACAGGACAACGGCGATAACGATGCCGTCGAAAATCGTAATGGGCATTTACCAACTCCGGAGGTCGCGACACTGAATGGAAGCGCCACTGTGCCAACTTTCGTTCCTCTTACACTAGCCGTTTAGCCAGCGAAAGGATCAATCTTAGTCTTCCTCAACCTGTCTGAACCGGTTGCCTGATCCCGCAATTCGCGAGACGAGGTCCGGCAGGCTTTCGATCTCAGTCCAGCGCCCTTTGGCACCCTTCGGCAGCTCAGCAGAGGCCGAAGGCAAAAATGCGGTGGAAAAGCCGAGTTTTTCAGCCTCTTTCAACCGTTGCCCCGTATGCGACACCGGCCTGACCGCGCCCGACAGGCTGACCTCGCCGAAATAGACGCAATCGGCGGGCAGGGCAAGACCGGCAAGCGATGAAACCAGTGCAGAGGCAATTGCCATGTCAGCCGCCGGTTCGGAAATGCGGTATCCACCTGCGACATTGAGGTAAACATCGTGGCTGCCCAGCTTCACGCCGCAATGGGCCTCCAGCACGGCAAGAATCATCGCCAACCGCGACGAATCCCAACCGACCACGGCGCGGCGCGGGGTGCCGAGCGATGTCGGCGCGACCAGAGCCTGCACTTCCACCAGCACCGGGCGCGTTCCCTCCATGCCCGCAAAAACGGCGGCACCAGGGGATTTCTCGTTGCGCTCGCCGAGAAAGAGTTCGGACGGATTGGAGACTTCACGCAGCCCCTTGTCCGACATTTCGAACACACCGATTTCATCCGTGGGTCCGAAGCGGTTCTTGACGGTGCGCAGGATACGGTAGTGATGGCCGCGATCGCCTTCGAAATACAGTACGGCATCCACCATATGTTCCACCACGCGCGGACCGGCAATCTGCCCATCCTTGGTCACGTGCCCGACGAGAACCATGGTGGCACCCGTCTGCTTGGCAAAACGGATCATGGCCTGAACGCCGGTACGAACCTGTGTCACGGTTCCGGGGGCAGAATCAGCCGTATCGCTCCACAGTGTCTGGATGGAGTCGATGATGATCAGATCCGGCCGCTTGCCCTCGGAAATCGTCGCCAGAATGTCCTCGACATTGGTTTCGGCTGCCAGCAACACATCGGTATCGGCTGCACCCAGACGCTGGGCGCGCAGCCGCACCTGCGCCACCGCCTCTTCGCCCGAGACATAGACGATGCGATGCCCGCGCCGAGACAATGCTGCCGCCGCCTGCATCAGCAGCGTGGATTTACCTATGCCGGGGTCACCACCGATCAGCACCGCAGACCCGCGCACGAACCCACCGCCGGTTGCCCGGTCCAGTTCGCTCATGCCGGTTGGGATACGCGGCGCTTCCTCGATTTCACCGGACAGCGAGGTGAGCGTAACGGGCCGCCCCTTCTTGGGCGTCCTGCCCGGACCAGAGCCGATGCCACCCATCGGGTCTTCCTCGACGATGGTGTTCCACTCACCACAGCCCTCGCATTTACCCGCCCAGCGGGTGTGAACAGTGCCGCAGTTCTGGCAGATGAATTGTGTCTTGGCTTTGGCCATAAATGTCAGTTTTCTTCTTGTTTGAAGTCTTTAGGAGACAGGTGTCTGCGGCCATGCATGACACGCAAAATGCGTACGGTATCGGCCTCGATACGAAAATATATGCAGCGTTGTCTGTAAGGCAGCGCTTTCAATCCTTGGGAAAGCTCATCGCGCGGTAGACCAGGGAAACCACTGGCCGCGATCCATTCTATTTTTCTTGTTAAATCTCGGATGAATGCTGAGGCCGTCATCGTGTCGTCAGCCGCGATCCAAAGAAACATCTCAAGAAGGTCTTGATCAGCGAGAGGTGAGTAAATTAGCTGCTTCGGTCTAATTGGCTCATTCCTCTTTTTATAATAGAATCAGCCCAATTGTCTGCTGTCGTGAGTGTGAGGTATTCCCCACGCTCAAACTGCGCGTCCGCTTCCGCAATCATTCGCTTGAGTTCTTCTTGTTCACTTCCAAGTAACTGCAAGCTTGCGTGAACCACAGCATCCGCATCTTCGAATGCGCCGGCTTTCACCTGCTCATCAATAAACTTGCGATCCTGCTCGCTGAGATGGATTTCGGTCATTTCGATCTCCTTTTGTTCTCGTATAGCACAGGTCTTCGGCGCTTTCCAAGAGGCAAGAAAAGCTTCACGCGTCTTCGATCAGATATTGTCGCTCGTAGCGCAATCCAAGGCCGGTCAACATTTCGTAACCGATGGTTCCAGCCGCCCGCGCCACCTCATCCACCGGCACGTTGGGGCCGAAAAGTTCGATGTAATCGCCGGCGCGGATGGCATTTGGCGGCACGTCCGTGACGTCGAAAATCGTCAGATCCATCGTCACACGGCCAGCAACCGGCACCTCGTAGCCATTGATGAAGCCGTAAGCGCCGCCATAGCCCATTTCGCGCAGCGGAATGCCGGAGCCAGAGAGCGAGCGATGATAGCCATCGGCGTAACCAACGGATGCAATCGCCAATCGGCTGGCGCGCTTGAGAATGAAGGTGCCGCCATAGCTCACCGTCTGGCCTTCCCCGGCATCACGGATCTGGATGATCCGCGCTTCGGCCTTTGCGACCGGGCGCATCGGGTTGGCCATATCGTTCACCGCTTCTGCGCCATAAAGCGCGATGCCGGGGCGGGTGAGATCGAAGTGGTAGTCTGCGCCGAGGAAAATTCCGGCTGAGGCCGAAAGGCTTGATTCGATGCCTTCGAAGGCGGCGCTAACCTGCCGGAATGATTCAAGCTGTGCCTTGTTCATGGGGGATGATGGCGTGTCGGCGCAGGCGAGGTGGGAGAGCACGAGGACAGGATCGAAGCTGGCGGGCCGTGTCGTATCATCAGCCAGAAACAGCGCGTCCTCCAGCGGCAGGCCCAGCCGGTTGAAACCCGTGTCGATGTGAAGCGCAAACGGATGGTCTCCGCGCTCGGCCAACGTTCCCATCCAGAAAGAAAGCTGTTCTTCGGACGCGATAACAGGCACGAGATCATTGCCGAAAACGTGGCTCTCCTGTCCCGGCCAGATGCCGGAGAGCACGAAGATACGCGCTTCCGGCGCATGCGGGCGCAGCGTCGCACCCTCTGCGACAGTGGCGACAAAAAAGTCCCGCGCACCCGCATGATAAAGCGTCGCGCCGCAATCCTCGATCCCCATGCCGTAGGCATCCGCCTTCACCACAGCCGATGCTCGCGCCTTGCCCGAGCGCCTAGCCATATCACGCCAGTTATCGGCGAGCGCGCCAAGGTCCACCGTCACGCGAAGCGGCGCGGTATCGAATGCGTCTGCCTCGGAAAAGCTGTCGTCAAACTCGTCTGTCATGATCCTGCACCGCTGAGAAAGATAGCTACGATCTATCACTTTTGTTCAAGGTGGTCATGACGGAGTCGGGTAAACTTTGTCTATGCACAATGTTTCGCAGCCAGACGTCGGGCGGAATCGAATTGTGAACAGGTACCGCCAAACCCCTGAAAAGGCACCGCCCCACGTCTTGGAAACGCGAGGCGGAATATAGAAATCAATGCTCTTCGTATTGCGTAAACGATGGATCGGCCAGGTCCGCAAAGCGCGTGAACTCGGCCTGGAACGCCAGCTTCACCGTACCCGTCGGTCCGTGACGCTGCTTGGCGATGATGACGTCGGCGGTACCCTTTACCTTGTCGAACAGCGCTTCCCACTCGGCATATTTCGGGTCGGAAATATCGCGTGGCTCCATGTTCTTGACGTAATATTCCTCACGGAACACGAACAGCACCACGTCGGCGTCCTGCTCGATAGAGCCCGATTCACGAAGGTCGGAAAGCTGCGGGCGCTTGTCTTCGCGGCTTTCCACCTGACGGGAGAGCTGGGAGAGCGCGATGATGGGAACGTTGAGTTCCTTACCCAGCGCCTTCAGGCCTGTGGTGATCTGGGTGATTTCCTGCACGCGGTTTTCGCCGCCTTTGCCGGAACCTGTCATCAGCTGAATATAGTCCACCACAAGGCAATCGAGGCCACGCTGGCGCTTGAGGCGACGGGCGCGTGCGGAAAGCTGGGCGATGGAAATACCACCGGTCTGGTCGATATAAAGCGGCACTTTCTGCATCATCTGGCTGCAAGCAACCAGCTTTTCGAAATCGGCCTCGGTGATTTCACCACGGCGGATTTTCGAGGACGACACTTCGGTCTGTTCGGAAATGATACGCGTGGCCAGCTGTTCGGAGGACATTTCGAGCGAGTAGAAGCCGACGACGCCGCCGTTCTTGGCTTTATAGGAGCCGTCGGGCTGCACTTCCTGCTCGTAGGATGCCGCGATGTTATAGGCGATGTTGGTGGCAAGCGAGGTCTTGCCCATGCCGGGACGTCCCGCAAGCACGATCAAGTCGGAACGCTGCAAGCCACCCATGCGGCCATCCAGGGAGTGGATGCCAGTGGAGATGCCGGAGAGATTGCCGTCACGCTCAAACGCTGCTCCGGCCATGTCGATGGCCAGCGATACCGCATCGTTGAAGGACTGGAAGCCGCCATCGTAACGACCGGTTTCCGCCAACTCGAACAGGCGGCGCTCGGTGTCTTCGATCTGCGTCTGCGGCGGCATGTCCAGCGGCGCATCATAGGCAATGTTGACGACGTCTTCACCGATCTGGATCAGCGCACGGCGCAGCGCAAGGTCATAGATGGCGCGGCCATAGTCTTCCGCATTGATGATCGACACAGCATCGGAGGCAAGACGCGCCAGATATTGCGCAACCGTCAGGTCACCGATCTTGCCATCGGCGGGCAGGAAGGTCTTGATCGTCACCGGGTTGGCGGTCTTGCCCATGCGGATAATATCGCCGGCAACTTCGAAAATCTTGCGGTGAAGCGGCTCGTACAAATGTACGGGCTTCAGGAAGTCGGAGACACGGTAATAGGCATCGTTATTGACGAGAATGGCACCCAGCAGTGCCTGTTCCGCTTCGATGTTGTTCGGCGCTTCGCGGTACAGCGGTTCAGCAGCCGGGGCGGGGGTGATCTTTCTCACAGCGTCGTTCATGGTTTTCTGTGATCTCCCTTGAGGCTGGTTCGAAGCCTTCGTTTCTTGCAAGCCTGCCGGTTTGAAGCGAGCGGCAGCGGCAGTCAAGGACAATGCGGCAACAGTGGCAGACAGGCTTACCTTACAGTGGCAGGCGGCCTCATAAAGTGTGTTGTTAACAGTAATCCACAGGCTGAAACGTGGGCGTGATGACCACGAAAAACGAATCGGTTTCGGTCCGTTATGAGTTTACGGCATGGCAGCTATTTCAACAAAGCCTCTTGCATATTCCCAATCGCGAAAATAAATAGGGATGAAATAGATAGCGTGCTAATTATAAGGTCTAAGTATTTGTCTCGTGCGACAGAAAAAGAGCAGCTTTTCGATGAGATGGCGGCTTTCAACCGAAAGCTTAGGTCCTTCTTTGATGCCAGAGTGGCGGAGCAGGGGCTGACGCTTGCCCGCGCCCGGGCGCTTTTTGCCCTGTCGCGTCGCGGGCCGTTGACCCAGAAGGAGCTGGCCGAGGAGCTGGAAATCGAAACACCAACTTTGGTTCGCGTGCTTGATGCGATGGAGAAACAAAACCTCATCGAGCGGCGTTCTGACGAGATCGACCGCCGGGCCAAGCGCGTACACATGACGCCAGATGGCGTAACGACATTTGAGGATGTGCATATGCAGGCAAAATCCATGCGGGCCGCCATCGCAGCCGATATTTTGACGGATGATATCAGTGCTGCACTGGATGTGGTCCGCCGCCTGTCTGCCAACCTTCAAAATCTCGCTGGCGAAAAGGTGCAGTCGTGAGCAACGCCGTTTCAACCACCCTGGATACGCCAGATGCGGCACCCGAAGCGGTGCCGGAAACACCTGTTGCACCTGCCCCCCCACCAGAGAAATCCTTTCCTGCAAAGCTTCTTTATATTTTCGCTGGCCTGTCGTTTTTCGTAACGCAGGGCATGGGCATGAACATCGTCATGGCCAATATCTACCAGTTACAGGGCGAGTTTTCGGCAACGATTGCCGAGGTCGCGTGGTTGTCTGCGGCCTATATGGCACCTTATGCCACCTTCTCCATCGCACTGTTCAAGGTGCGCCAGCAATATGGGCTGCGTCCCTTTGCGGAAATCAGCATCATCTGTTTCGTGCTGGCATCCTGTCTCAATCTCTTCGTGACGGATCTGCATTCAGCCATTGTCGTACGTTTCGTCAGCGGCATGGCGGCAGCACCGCTGTCATCGCTAGGCTTTCTCTATATTCTCGAAGCTTTTCCGGTACAGCGCAAGCTGACGCTGGGCCTCAGCATCGCGCTGACGGGGACGCTGCTGTCGGCACCGCTGGCACGCATCATCTCCCCTGAATTGCTGGATATCGATGGCTGGCAGGCGCTGTACACCATGGAGGTCGGGCTTTCGCTGGCCGTGCTGCCCATCATTTATCTGCTGCCGCTGACGCCACCACCGCGTGCCAAGGTCATCGAGCGCATGGACATCTTGAGCTACCTGCTGTTTGCAGGCGGCCTCGGCTGTCTCGCCGTATTCCTCACGCTCGGCCGCTTCTACTGGTGGTTCGAAACGTGGTGGCTCGGCGTCTTGCTGGCAACCTCCATCGGCCTGCTGGCATTGATGACCGCGATCGAACTTCCTCGTAAAAATCCGATGCTGGACTTGCGCTGGATATTCTCGCGCACCAACCTGCACCTGATTGCGATCCTGCTGATCTACCGCGCCGTCTCGTCTGAACAGTCTTCCACGGCGGTCAGCCTGTATCAGCAACTGGGCATCTTGAACGAGCAGACGACCGGGCTCTATGCGCTCATCATCGTTGCGACGCTGCTCGGCGGTGCCTTGTGCGCGTTGTTGATGCTGACGAAATATGTGGATACCGCCCATGTCATCGCACTGGCGCTAATCGCGCTCGGTGCCTTCATGGATAGCGGCCTGACCAATCTCGTGCGGCCGGAACAGATGTATCTGAGCCAGGCGATGATTGCTTTCGGCGCGGCCATGTTCCTGCCGCCTGTCATGGCGAAAGGATTTGGCGCAGCCTTGGCAAAAGGCCCGCCTTACCTCGTCAACTTCATCACCATCTTCATTTTCACGCAGATCACAGGTTCCCTGCTAACGACCGGCCTTCTCGGTTCCTTCGTGACGCTGCGGGAAAAATTCCACTCGAATATTCTGGTGGAAAGCATCCTCTTGCAGAACCCGCAGGTGGCGCAACGCGTCAGCCAGCTGTCCGCTGGCTACAGCCATGTCATCACCGATGCCGCACTTCTGAAGGCAGAGGGTCTATCGCTGCTGGGCGCGCAGGTTACGCGCGAGGCTTATATTCTGGCTTATAACGATACGTTTTTGCTGATTTCAGTCTGCGCCGCTGCTGCTCTTGTCATGCTTTTGCTTCATCTTGCATGGTTACGTCTCAAGTCTCTGCTGAAAAGCGAAGACGAGACCGTGGCCGCACCTCAATCCTGATTGTCCGAGATATAAAAATGCTGAAGAAATTATTCACGCCTCTTACTCTCATCGTTCTCCTGGGCGGCGTCGCCGGTGTGGCGCTGGTGCTTTACGCATGGCGGTTGCCACCCTTTTCCAGCTCAGTCGAAATGACCGACAACGCCTATGTGCGCGGCTATGTCACGACCATGAGCCCGCAGGTCAGCGGTTACATCGTCGATGCGCCGGTCAAGGATTATCAGGAGGTAAAGCAGGGCGACATTCTGGCCAAGGTGGATGACCGCATCTTCCGCCAGAAATTGGCGCAAGCCGAGGCATCGTTGGATAGTCAGAAGGCGGCCTTCGACAATTCCCGCCAGCAGGAAATCGCCGCCAAGGCGAATATCGCCTCTGGCGAAGCGGCCGTCGATGGCGCACAGGCCTCCCTCAAGCAGGCCCAGCTTGCAGCCGACCGTCAGGATAGTCTTCTGCGCAGTGGTGCCGGAACCTCCAGTGTGCAGGAAGAAGCACAGGCCAATCTCGACAAGGCCCGTGCCGGTCTTTCGCAATCGAAAGCAGCGCTTGAGGTGGCCCGTCAGGATCTCCAGACCATCATCATCAACCGTGGTTCCTTGCAGGCCGCAGTCGCCAATGCAGAAGCAGCCGTGGAACTGGCCAAGATCGATCTGCAAAACACGGAGATTCACGCGCCTAGGGATGGCAAGCTCGGCGAAGTCGGCGTTCGCATAGGACAGTATGTGGCGGCTGGAACGCAGCTGATGGCGGTCGTGCCGCATGACGTCTGGGTCGTTGCCAACTTCAAGGAAACGCAGCTCGGCGGAATGGAAGCAGGGCAGGTGGTTTCGATTTCCGTCGATGCCCTGCATCGCCGGAAGCTGACGGGCAAAGTAGAACGCTTCGCCCCCGCCGCCGGCTCCGAATTCGCGGTCATCAAACCGGATAACGCCACTGGCAACTTCGTGAAAATCGCGCAGCGTCTCGGCGTGCGCATCTCCATCGATCCGGACCAGCCGCTGGCTGCCGAGCTTTCGCCCGGCATGTCCGTGGTGGTGCGGGTGGATAAGGCCGTCGCTCCGGCAGGCGCTGAAACGGCTAAAAAATAAAAAAAGTTTTCTCCACGCTCATCCTTCCCATGCCTACGATCTCCCCACGTCCGCAGCCGGAATGTGTCGCGAAACATTTGGCGGGAGGCGGAGGTTGGTGGTTGGTTGTAGACGTGCAGCCGGACACTAGAATTGGTGGACCGACCACCTCGATCCGAGGACCATTCACGGCTTCGGAAAATCGAGGCGGCGAAGTTTCACCGGAAACTGCTTATAAATCTCAGGCCGGGTCTTTTATGATCCGGCTTGAGCAAGACGACCGGGGCCACGCAAATGCGGAGCCAACGACAAACACCAAACCAAAGACATATCCGCATTTGCGTGTGTTCTTGGGGTCGAGGGTAAAGCAAGCCACGGGTGCAGGGCACCGCGTGAACGGCGAAGCGTGACCAAAGTGGAATTAGTTTTGTCGTAGAAATTTTTTGACGTAGCGGGTGGGGTTTACCTCCCTCTGTCCTGCCGGACATCTCCCCCACAGGTGGGGAGATCGAATCGCGGCACGCTTGCGGCCATCTCAGACGTCGAGACAGAGGCTGCGTCAGTGCGCCCAGCCAATCTCCCTCCTTGTGGGGGAGATGTCCGGCAGGACAGAGGGGGGTAAGCCCCACCCGCGACGCCCCACCAACCCCATAAAACCCAAAAACCCCGAATGTCGCCATCCGGGGTTTCAGTATTCAGTTCAACAGGCCAGAGACGATTATTCGTCGTCGCCTTCGCCGTTGAATTCTGCGTCTGGATCAAAGAAGTCTTCTGGACGAAGAGCGTCTTCGTCAACGCCGTAGATGGCGTCGGCGGATGTGAGGCTTTCGCCCTTGGCCTGACGCTCTGCTTCTTCAGCCGAACGGGCAACGTTCAGTTCAACCTGAAGCTCGACTTCGGCGTGCAGGTGAAGCGTTACGTTGTGCAGACCGATTGTCTTGATCGGTGTGTTGAGTTCGACCTGGTTGCGGCCGATGTTGAAGCCTTCAGCGCCGAGGATTTCAACAACGTCACGAGCAGCAACAGAGCCGTACATCTGGCCAGTTTCGCCAGCAGAACGGACAACGATGAAGCTCTTGCCAGCCAATGCGTCGGCAACGGTCTGTGCTTCGGACTTGCGCTCAAGGTTACGAGCTTCGAGCGTTGCGCGCTCGGATTCGAAACGGGTCTTGTTGGCAGCGTTGGCGCGAAGTGCCTTGCCGTGTGGCAGCAGGAAGTTACGTGCGTAGCCATCGCGAACCTTTACGGTTTCGCCCATCTGGCCAAGCTTTGCGATGCGTTCGAGAAGAATGACTTCCATCTTCTTGATCCTTTCTAAGGTTTGGTTTCGTTATTGTCAGGGTTCCGTGGTGGCGTGAGGGAGATCGTGCTGCGCACGTCGCTCAAACCAAGCACAAGAATGAGAAGCAGCGGAAAGACGAAGACCGCCGATATGTAAGCCAGGACCAGAACCGGCCAGCGCCAGTCCTTGCCCTTGGAACGATGATGCAGGGAGGCATAGCCCGCCATGATGAAGCCTGCGCCGAAGGTGCCGCAGACGACCGCGCCGACCATCGCCACGGTGCCTCCGAGGAAGGTGAGGACAATGCCGCCGAGGAAGATGAAGATCGCGTTGCGGTGCATGCGCAGTGCGGCTGCGATATCTTCACGCGGGCGCAGACCCTTGCCGAAGGAGCGAACCGCACGGCTGGCGAAATAATAGGCTGCAAACAGCATGATGACCCAGAGACCGCCCTGAACCATCGGCAGCATCAGCACCAAAAGTGTTTTCGTCTGCGCAAGCGCCGTCGCATCCGGCGTGAAGGCTGCTTCGCGCGTCTGCACCGACGCCATCATCACATCGACCAGTTGCGACACGAGGTCGGGGCCATAACCGATCATCGTGCCGAGGACGATGACGGAGACGGTGATGAGCGCGCAGAGATGCAGGACGATACCCGAAAGCGGATACCATGCCATCAGATCGTCAGGGCCACCCAACTCGGATGCAGGACGCGCCAGATTGGCAAGGTGAGACAGCCAGCCAGCCGGGATCAGCGTAAATATCGCGATCGTCACGGCGAAGACGGGAGATACGGCGAGGGCACCGAGGAAACCAGCTGAGAGAATGGCGATGATGGCAGACACATTGCCCCAGCCCAGCCCGGCAACGAGAACCGGCATGGCGGAGGCAGCATAAAGCAGGAAAGACATCGACGACTGTGCGGTTGCGCCGAGCGTTAGAAACGCTGCGCATATGCCGGCAAGAATGCCGGGAATCAGCACTGTCTGGTTCAATTTTGGCAAGTCGCTGTCCTGCTGAACTTTGTAGCAGTTAGAGGATGGTCCGTTAGAACCGCGTCCCCAACATGGGTTTTCATTTCAAGATCGATCCACGCCCAACGCGGAAGGATGTCGTCATGGAGAAAACGAGGCCGCGCAAACGCGCAGCCTCGCAGATTATATTAGGTCAGAACGTATGGCAGCAGGCCGAGGAAACGAGCGCGCTTGATCGCCTGAGCGAGTTCGCGCTGCTTCTTCTGGGAAACAGCTGTGATACGGGAAGGAACGATCTTGCCACGCTCAGAAATGTAGCGCTGCAGAAGACGTACGTCCTTGTAGTCGATCTTCGGAGCGTTTGCGCCGGAGAAAGGGCACGTCTTGCGACGGCGGTGGAACGGGCGGCGTGCCTGGGAAGAAGATGCGTCAGCCATTATATATGCTCCTTATGCACGGTCTTCGCGCGGACGGCGCGGACGGTCTTCACGGTCGCCGAAGCCACCTTCGCGAGGTGGACGAGGACCACGATCGAAGCCACCTTCACGTGGGCCACGGTCAGGACGGTCGCCATCGCGGCGAGGACGGTCGTCACGGTCGCGCTTCTGCATCATTGCAGATGGGCCTTCTTCGTGGGCTTCCACGGAGATGGTCATGTAGCGAAGAACGTCTTCGTTGATGCGCATCTGGCGCTCGATTTCGTGGATCGCCGGTGCCGGAGCATCGATGTCCATGAGAGCGTAGTGAGCCTTGCGGTTCTTCTTGATGCGGTATGTCAGGGACTTGAGGCCCCAGTTTTCGACGCGTCCGACCTTACCGCCGTACGATTCGATAACGCCCTTGTACTGCTCGACAAGTGCGTCGACCTGCTGGGCAGTGATATCCTGCCGGGCAAGGAAGATGTGTTCGTAAAGAGCCATTTAAGCTTTGCCTTTCTTGCGTTTCATTCATCACCCGGCAACGGCGCTAAGCCTCAACGACTGCTCCTGTTTGGCAAAAGCCAAGGGCAAGAAAAGCGTTGTTCGAGACGGTCGAGAGCGGAGACACGGGAGGCCGGAAACCTTATGGTCCTGCTGTTTCGTCACCGAAACCAGCCCTCCGTTCAGCCACCAGCCAATTGGACCGGGTGTTGTGAACAGCGCGCTTATACGGATTTTTGGGCCGAATGCAAGCGCGCTGCCCGAAAAAGCATGGTTTGTGCCGCGTCAGATCGGCATCGGGTACTGCCGGTGAATGTCGGCAATGCTTTTCAGGACCTCGTCCGAAAGCTTGATATCGGCTGCCGCAATATCCGTCTTCAGCTGTTCCATGGTCGTCGCTCCGATGATGGAGGATGCCATGAAGGGGCGGGACAGGGTGAAGGCGATGGCGAGTTGGGATGGGTCCAGGTCGTGTTCGTAAGCCAGTTCGAGATAGGCCTTGACCGGGGCTTCCTGCAATGGCTGCAAGCGTCCGCCGATATCCTTGTTGATCGAACCGCGTGAACCGTCCGGGCGACCGCCATTCTGGTATTTGCCGGTCAGAATGCCGCCTGCCAGTGGTGAGTAGGCCAGCAGGCCGACCTGTTCGTGGTGGGAGACTTCGGCTAGGTCCAGATCGAACGACCGGTACAGAAGGTTATATTCGTTCTGAATGGAGGCGACGCGCGGCAGGCCTTTGGCTTCGGCGATGTCGACGTATTTCTGCGTGCCCCAGGCGCTTTCATTGGAAAGGCCGATGGCGCGGATTTTGCCGGCCTTGACCAGTTCGCCCAGCGTTTCCAGCTTTTCGGTGATTTCGGACAGCGTCTTTTCGGTGTTCTGCGTCGAAGCGTCGAAACCCCATACGCCACGGAAATGGTAGGTACCGCGGTTGGGCCAATGGATCTGGTAGAGATCGATATAATCGGTCTTCAGGCGTGCAAGGCTGGTATCGACGGCCTCGCGAATCGAGGCGGCATCGATATCGCGGCCACCTCTGATGTAGTCACGACCGGAGCCTGCGACCTTGGTGGCCAGCACGATATCCTTGCGCTTGCCGGTCTTCTGGAACCATGTGCCGATATATTCTTCGGTGCGGCCCTGCGTTTCAGGCGAAACCGGCGTGGTGGGATAAAGCTCGGCGGTGTCGAAGAAATTGACGCCGTTCTCGACGGCATAATCCATCTGTTCGTGCGCTTCGGCCTCGGTGTTCTGCGTGCCCCACGTCATGGTGCCGAGGCAGATTTCCGACACGGAAATGCCCGTACGTCCCAGGGTGTTATGTTTCATGGAAATGTCCTGATGATTGGCTGATGGCTTGGAAGGTGCGCTGGAGACTATCTCTGATTTGGCCAAGCGCAAGAAAAAACATTCCAGAAAATTCAATGCTTATGGCCATTATCAAGCGATTTATCTCTCAAGGGTAGCAATTCAGGTTTGACTATTGCAAAAACGGGGATGCATTTCCCTTTTTGCGCGCAACCATTTTCTGCTGTGTGCATTTGGGTTCGATCATAAACCAGCGCGGAGGACCGTGAATGACAGACAGTGCAGCAATTGCACAGCCGACAACAGGTGACGACAAGGCGATACCACCGGCAACCGGACGATGGAAACTCATCGGTCCCGGCATCGTCGCTGCCGCCACCGGTGTGGGCGCGGGCGACCTCGTTGCCACGCTGATCGCCGGTTCTCGATTCGGTTATGCGCTTTTGTGGGCTGCTGTCCTCGGCTGCATCGTGAAGATTGCTTTGGCAGAGGGTTCCGCGCGCTACCATCTGGCCACAGGCTCCACCATGCTGGAGGGCTGGCGGTCTCTGGGCAAGTGGACCAGCTGGTATTTCGGCATCTACATCATGGTCTGGGGTTTCGTGTATGGTGCCACGGCCATGAGCGCCACGGCGCTGCCGCTCGCCGTCTTCTTCCCCTCCGTGCCGCTGTGGATATGGGCTGTGCTGACCGGCCTTTCCTGTGCTGCTTTCGTGGCCTTCAACCGATATGACGCGTTCGAAACCGTCATGAAGATTTTCATCGGAATCATGTTCGTCATCGTGATCGGCATCGCCATCATGGTCTCGCCGAATGTGGGGGAAGCCGTAACGGGCCTTATTCCGTCCGTACCAGAGGGATCGGCCATTTATACACTCGGCCTCATCGGCGGTGTTGGCGGCACCATCACCATGGCGTCCTATGGTTATTGGGTGAATGCCAAGGGCTGGCGCACACCGGCCTGGATGGGCGTGATGCGGCTGGATAACCGTGTTGCCTATATCGTCACCGGCATGTTCGTCGTTGCCATGCTGATCATCGGTGCCGAACTGCTCTACGCGTCACAGATCGCGCTTTCGACCGGCGACCGTGGTCTTCTCGATCTCGACCGGGTGCTGGAGGAACGATTCGGCAGCACCATGTCCACGCTGTTCCTGATCGGCTTCTTCGCAACGGCCATCTCATCGGTGCTAGGCGTATGGCAGGGCGTGTCCATGCTGTTTGCGGATTTCGTACGTGGCATCAAAGGCGAGACTGGCTCCCGTGAAGGCCTGGAAAAGACGCCTGCCTTCCGCTTCTACCTGTTCTGGCTGACGATCCCGCCCATGGTGCTTTTGTTCCTCGGACGGCCTTTCCTGCTCGTCATTATCTATGGTGCGCTCGGAGCCTTCTTCATGCCGTTCCTGGCGCTGACGTTGATCTGGCTGCTCAACTCCTCACGCGTGCCGAAGGAATGGCGCAGCGGTTGGCTGTCTAACGGTCTGTTGGGCATTTCCGCGCTGCTGTTCATCGTTCTGTGCATCAGCGAAGTGATCGGGCTGTTTACGCGGTGAAGCGTCAATTACGGGGTGTGAGAGGTGGACAGACGCTTGGCACCCCCCGCAAAGCCTTGACTCCGCTGGCCGGAATGTGAATGGAAGTCCCCAAGAAAATAAGAGAAGGGATGGATCCCATGGCTATTGCATTCACATTTCCGGGTCAGGGCAGCCAGGCTGTCGGTATGGGCAAGGAGCTTGCCGAGAACTTCGCAGAGGCACGCGCTGTCTTTGAAGAGGTCGATGAGGCGCTTGGCCAGAAGCTTTCCGACATCATGTGGAACGGCCCGGAGGAAACACTGACGCTGACGGCAAACGCGCAGCCAGCGCTGATGGCCGTCTCCATCGCCGTCATGCGCGTGCTGGAAGCTCGCGGGCTGAAGCTTGCGGAAAAGGTTTCCTATGTTGCTGGCCACTCGCTTGGCGAATATTCGGCGCTTTGCGCTGCCGGAACATTCTCACTATCAGATACCGCCCGCCTGCTGCGCATTCGTGGCAATGCCATGCAGGCAGCAGTGCCGGTGGGTGAGGGCACAATGGCCGCCATCATCGGTCTTGAGCATGGCGATGTCGAAGCCATCTGCACGGAAGCGGCTGTCGGTGGCGTTTGCCAGATCGCCAATGACAATGGCGGCGGACAGTTGGTCATTTCCGGCTCGAAAGCTCCGGTGGAGAAAGCTGCGGCACTGGCATCCGAAAAGGGCGCAAAGCGCGCCATCATGTTGCCGGTATCAGCGCCCTTCCATTCCGCGCTGATGGCACCTGCTGCTGACGCCATGCGCGCCGCGCTGGCTGATGTAGCCAAGAAAAGCCCAATCGTGCCTGTCATCGCCAACGTGCGTGCAGCACCGGTGTCGGATGCCGAAGAGATTGCCAGACTGTTGGTCGAACAGGTAACGGGACAGGTGCGCTGGCGCGAAACCGTGGAGTGGTTTGCGGCAAATGATGTTACGACACTCTACGAAATCGGCTCAGGCAAAGTGCTGACCGGCCTCGCTCGCCGCATCGACAAGACGGTGAGTGGTGTTGCCGTCGGCACGCCTGCCGATATCGATGCTGCACTCGCAACACTTCTCGGCTGAGTTCTAAAGATAGACAAAGGATAAACATCATGTTTGATCTGACCGGCCGCAAGGCTCTCATTACAGGTGCAACCGGTGGCATCGGCGAAGAAATCGCCCGCACGCTGCATGCGCAGGGCGCAACCGTCGGCCTTCACGGCACCCGCGTCGAAAAGCTGGAGGCGCTTGCGTCCGAGCTTGGTGATCGCGTCAAGATTTTCCCGGCCAACCTTGCCGACCGCGCTGAAGTCAAGGCGCTGGGCGAAAAGGCCGAAGCCGAGCTTGGTGGCGTCGACATTCTCGTCAACAATGCCGGCATCACCAAGGACGGCCTGTTCGTGCGCATGAGCGATGAGGACTGGGACAATGTTCTCGAAGTCAACTTGACCTCGATGTTCCGCCTGACGCGCGAACTGACGCATCCGATGATGCGCCGCCGGTTTGGCCGCATCATCAACATCACCTCCATCGTCGGCGTGACCGGTAACCCCGGTCAGGCGAATTATTGCGCATCGAAGGCTGGCATGATCGGCCTGTCGAAGTCGCTGGCGCAGGAAATCGCCACGCGCAACGTCACCGTCAACTGCGTTGCACCGGGTTTCATTGAAAGTGCGATGACCGGAAAGCTGAACGACAAGCAGAAAGAAGCTATCATGGGTGCCATTCCCATGAAGCGCATGGGCACCGGTGCAGAAATCGCATCCGCTGTTCTTTATCTTGCGTCCAACGAAGCAAGCTATATGACTGGTCAGACGTTGCACGTTAATGGCGGCATGGCGATGATTTAAGAATCGTCCCGCTGACGCGCGATGTTGGAAAATTGCCTGTAGAGCAAGATGCTTAGCACTATTTTAAGGCTTTTTTCCCGCAACAAACCGTGTTAAGCGGGCGAAGACTGTGAACAGTCGTCCCGGAACCAAAGGCGACCGTTGCGATTTCTTAGCGCGATGTTTAGCTTGAACCGGGTTGAACGGGTTTGCCCACGGTACCTGCAAAAGGTACTTGGGGATTTTAACAGGGCAGGGTGTCTGAAGAGGGCATTCCTTTCAAAGTAAAGGTCGAGGAAACCGACATGAGCGATATCGCAGAACGCGTAAAGAAAATTGTAGTTGATCATCTTGGCGTCGACGCCGAAAAAGTCGTCGAGGGCGCAAGCTTCATCGACGATCTGGGCGCTGACTCGCTCGACACTGTTGAACTGGTTGTGGCGTTCGAAGAAGAATTCGGCGTTGAAATTCCAGACGACGCAGCTGACTCGATCCTGACTGTGGGCGACGCTGTCAAGTTCATCGAAAAGGCTCAGGCTTAATCGCTTGAAAAGCCAAGGGAAGGCATCTGCCTTCCCGATATGGCCCGGCCAGTCCGGGCCAATATTTTATTCTGTGTCACTTGGCATCGCGCGAGTGCTGCAACAAATATAGCGATGATAGGGTAAGGGCGGAGCATTGGCGATGAGACGTGTCGTTATCACCGGTACCGGCATGGTATCTCCTCTTGGATGCGGAACGGAAATTACCTGGGAACGGCTTTTGGCTGGCCAGAACGGTGCTCGTCTCGTAACCGAGTTCGAGGTCGAAGATCTTCCTGCAAAAATTGCATGCCGCATTCCCGTCGGTGACGGTTCCAATGGAACGTTCAATGCCGACGACTGGATGGAGCCGAAAGAACAGCGCAAGGTCGACCCCTTCATCGTTTACGGCATGGCCGCAGCCGAGATGGCTCTCAATGATGCCGGCTGGCACCCGATGACCGGCACCGACGAAGACCAGATCATGACAGGTGTCCTGATCGGCTCTGGTATTGGTGGTCTGGAAGGTATTGTCGAGGCTGGCTACACGCTGCGCGACAAAGGCCCACGCCGCATTTCTCCGTTCTTCATTCCCGGTCGTCTGATCAACCTCATTTCCGGCCAGGTTTCAATTCGCCACAAGCTGCGCGGACCCAACCATTCCGTCGTCACGGCCTGCTCCACCGGCGCACATGCCATTGGTGATGCCGCTCGTCTGATCATGTGGGGTGATGCCGATGTCATGGTGGCAGGTGGTGCGGAATCGCCCGTCTGCCGCATCTCGCTTGCCGGTTTCGCCGCCTGCAAGGCGCTGTCCACCCAGCACAATGACGACCCGCGAAAGGCTTCGCGCCCCTATGACCGTGACCGCGACGGTTTCGTCATGGGCGAGGGTGCCGGCATTGTTGTTCTGGAAGAGCTGGAACACGCAAAGGCCCGCGGCGCAAAGATTTATGCTGAAGTCGTCGGCTACGGTCTGTCCGGTGACGCGTTCCACATCACGGCACCATCAGAAGATGGTGAAGGCGCTTACCGCTGCATGTCCATGGCGCTGAAGCGCGCTGGTCTGACGCCTGCCGATATCGACTACATCAACGCCCACGGCACATCGACCATGGCCGACACCATCGAGCTTGGCGCTGTCGAGCGTCTGGTTGGCGATGCGGCTTCGAAGATTTCCATGTCGTCCACCAAGTCGGCAACGGGCCACCTGTTGGGTGCAGCCGGTGCCATCGAGGCAATTTTCGCTGTTCTCGCCATTCGCGACAACATCGTGCCACCGACGCTCAATCTCGATAATCCCGATGTCGAGACGGAGATCGATCTGGTGCCGCACAAGGCGCGCAAGCGGACCGTCAATGTCGCGCTGTCCAATTCCTTCGGTTTTGGCGGCACCAACGCGTCGCTGGTTCTTCGTCGTTACGAAGCTTGAGGTCGATCGGCTCTTGCCGTTTCGTCAGGAATCGCAGAAAACCATCCTGTTTCCCGGTGTAACAACCGGGATGCTTGTAATGCTGCCTGTTGAGGTGGCTTGAAAGTTTGGAAACGCGCTCGTCCCTGTAAGGGATGTGCATTGATGTTTCCTCATGTACCGAGTGCAGATTAGCCTGCCGAACCTGTTTTTGCCGCATTGCCTGCTCACATAAGCCGCTGTAATGCCGAACTGAAAAGGACCGCCGGTGAGCGATACGAGAGATGACAATCAGGCCCCTTATGGACGTGAAGGCTCTAGCGAGAGCAAGGGCGGCCCGATCATTCCGAAATCACCGACAGAGGCACTGAGACCAGAGCGTGTACCGGCCCCGCCCAAACGCTCCCGCAAGGCACATAGTCAGGTGGTGATCTTTCTCAATTTCCTCATGACGCTGGTGGTTGCCGTCTGCGTGGTCGGTATTGCCGCCTTTTACTACATGATCAATTCGTTTCATGAGCCGGGTCCGCTTGAGCTCAATAAGACGATCACGGTTCGCAATGGTGCCGGTCTTGTCGAAATCGCCAATAATCTGGAGCGCGAAGGCGCGATCTCCAATGGCCGCATCTTCCGCCTGATGGCAGACCGTTACATGTCGCCGAGCCAGACACCGAAGCCCGGCGAATATGAAGTCAAAGCTCGTACATCCATGAAGGACATTCTGGCGCTGCTGGAATCCGGCAAGTCTATTCTCTACAGCGTGTCCATGCCGGAAGGTCTGACCGTAAAGCAGATGTTCATGCGCCTTGCGGCCGAAACGACGCTTGAGGGTGACCTGCCAGCACAGCTGCCGCCGGAAGGCTCCTTGCGGCCTGATACCTATCCTTTCACGCGTGGAACGAAGCGCGAGGAAATCGTCAACCAGATGCGCGCCGCCCAGACGCGGCTGGTTCAGGCGACATGGGAACGTCGCGACCCGGATCTGCCGATCAAGACCGTCGAGGAATTCGTCACGCTTGCTTCCATCGTCGAGAAGGAAACCGGCAAGGATGACGAGCGAGGGCATGTGGCATCCGTCTTCTACAATCGCATGAAAAAGAACATGCGCCTGCAGTCCGACCCGACCATCATCTATGGATTGTTCGGCGGTGAAGGCAAACCTGCGGACAGACCGATCTACCAGTCCGATCTGCAAAAAGAGACGCCCTACAACACCTACATCATCCGTGGCCTGCCGCCGCACCCCATCGCCAATCCAGGCCGGGCAGCGCTTGAAGCGACGGCCAATCCCTGGCGCACCGACGACCTCTACTTCGTCGCGGATGGAACCGGTGGTCATACCTTTGCCAAGACGCTGGATGAGCACAACACCAATGTTCGCCGCTGGCGCAAGATAGAGGCCGAACGCACCGCCAATGGCGGCGTGCCGGAGACCGTGGTGGATGGCCAGCCTGACGGATCGCAGGCGGAACGGCCTCGCAGTAATTGATTTGATTGAGCGACCGCTGCTGCCCCGATTGGGCGGCAGCTTTTCATTTGGGGATATATTCAATGGCATTGCAATCCATGACAGGCTTCGCACGGACCGAAGGTTCGTGCGGGCGTTATCGCTGGGCGTGGGAACTCCGTTCCGTCAACGGCAAGGGGCTCGATCTTCGCCTGCGTCTGCCACCGGGCATGGAAGCGCTGGAAGTTGCGTTGCGCGACATTGCATCGAAGAGCCTTTCGCGGGGCAATATTCAGATCGCACTCAACACATCCGCATCCGAAGCGAAGATGGAGGCGGTGGTCAACCGCGATGCGCTGGATGCCGTGCTGGCGCTCAAGCGCGATCTGGGCGATGCCGTCAGCGACGCGCCACTCAGCTTCGATACGCTGCTTTCCGTGCGCGGACTGGTGGAGTTTCGCGAGCCAGAAGAGGGTGCAGACGCGCAGGAAGCGCGCAATCGAGATATCATCGATGGTTTCACTGGGGCGATTGCGGCGCTGAAGACCATGCGGGAGCGGGAAGGCGAGGCGTTGTTCGGCATTCTTTCCGGCCACATCGATAAAATAGAACAACTGACTGGGATCATCGAGGCCGACCCTTCTCGTCAACCCGAACAGATCAAAGCGCGGCTTGCGACCCAGATCGCCCTGATCGGCGACGGCAATGGGCTGGATAGCGACCGTCTGCATATGGAGGCCGTTCTACTCGTCACCAAGGCGGATCTTCGCGAGGAAATTGACCGTTTAATTGGGCATGTGGCTGCCGCAAGAGAGCTTTTGAACAGCAGCGTGCCCGTTGGGCGCAAGTTGGACTTTCTTGCACAGGAATTTAACCGGGAGTCGAATACAATCTGTTCCAAATCCAATGCCAGTGCTGTAACCGCTGCTGGTATCGAATTGAAAGTCGTGATCGATCAATTCCGCGAACAGGTCCAAAATCTGGAGTAGACCCCATGGCGTCCGCCAGCATTCCTCCCGTCCATATCGCCCGTAGGGGCCTGATGCTGGTTATTTCCTCTCCATCGGGGGCCGGCAAATCCACCATTGCCCGCAATCTTTTGGAGAAGGACAAGAATATCAGCCTGTCTGTCTCCGTCACGACCCGGGCGCGACGTCAGAGCGAAATTGACGGTATTCATTACCACTTCATTTCCAAGCGCGATTTCGAGCGGATGCGCGAAGGTGAAGAGTTGCTGGAATGGGCCGAGGTTCATGGCAACTATTACGGCACGCCGCGCGAACCGGTCGAAACCGCAATGGCCGAAGGCAAGGATATGCTGTTCGACATCGACTGGCAGGGGGCCGAGCAGCTTCAGGACAAGATGAAGGCGGACGTGGTTTCGATCTTCATTCTGCCGCCTACGATGACCGAGCTGCAATCACGGCTGCACCGCCGCGCGGAAGACACCGAAGAGGTCATCCAGACCCGCCTCGCCAATTCCCGGTCCGAAATCGAGCATTGGCGCGACTACGACTACGTCATCCTCAATGACGATTTGCAGGCCGCATTCGAAGCGATAGAAGCCATCGTCAAAGCCGAACGCGTCCGCCGCGACCGCCGCCACGGCATGTTCGATTTTGTGCGTGAGTTGTTGGAAGAAGTGCCGGCATTGCCTGTGCGGTAGCCCGGTTCACGTCAATCGCTTGAATTTGAGCAGACGAAAGCGTATGTATATCCAAGTTGGATATACGGAGCTCTGCTATGGCCACATCGACGGTTTTTCTCAGCAATCGAAGCCAGGCAGTACGGCTGCCAAAGGCAGTCGCTTTTCCGGAAAACGTACATCAGGTGGACATCCTCAAAATTGGCCGCACACGCGTCATCGTACCCCATGGTAAGCGGTGGGATGATTTATTCGCATCTGGACCAGGAGCGAGCGACGATTTTCTGACCGACCGCGAGCAGCCTTCGGCAGAAGAGCGCGAGTCCTTTTGATGCTGACATATATGCTCGATACCAACATCTGCATTTACGTCATGAAAACATATCCGCCCGAGCTTAAGGACAAGTTCAATGCTATTGCGGAGCAATTGTGCATATCGAGCATCACATTGGGTGAACTCTGTTATGGTGCCGAGAAATCAGCCCGTCGAAATGAAAATCTGGTTGCAATAGAGAACTTCGTGTCGAGGCTTGAGGTGCTCCAATTCGTCGATAAGGCAGCTGTACATTACGGACAGATCAGAGCAGAG
This sequence comes from Agrobacterium rosae, assembly GCF_002915175.1. Lineage (GTDB taxonomy): Bacteria > Pseudomonadota > Alphaproteobacteria > Rhizobiales > Rhizobiaceae > Agrobacterium > Agrobacterium rosae. Next base: position 558,239 of record NZ_NXEJ01000006.1, read on the forward strand.
TTGGCACGTGCCGGAACGCCATGCGGCGTGCACGACATGCAGATTGGCGGTCACGCGCGCAGCGAAGGTCTTATCGTCGTGACCAATAACATGCGGGAATTTGTACGCATGCCGGGGCTGCGGGTGGAAAACTGGGTCTAGTTTCCGATCTGACCAAGCATATTCGCCAGTCTCACGAACTCTTCCACCGACAAGGTCTCGGCGCGTCTCGTGGGGTCGATCCCGGCCTTTTCCAATAACGCTTCACCACCAATGGATTTTACGCTTTGGCGCAGCATCTTGCGGCGCTGACCGAAGGCGGCTTCGGTGACTTTTTCGAGGTTGGTCACATCGCACGGAAACGGTTTGTCTCTGGGCAGCAAGTGCACGACTGTTGATGTTACCTTGGGTGGTGGGCTGAAGGCTTGCGGCGGCACGTCGAAGGCCATTTCTGGCACTGTGCGCCAGCCGGTGAGGACGCCGAGGCGGCCATAATGATTGTCGCCTTCTTCGGCCACGATCCGCTGTCCGACTTCCTTCTGAAACATCAGCGTCAGCGACAGCCAGAAGGGCGGCCATTGCTTTGGCAGCAGCCAGTTGATCAGCAGCTGCGTTCCGACATTGTAGGGAAGGTTGGCGATGACGCGGACGGGCTCGCCTTTCGGCGCAAGAGTCTCGAAATCGACTTTGAGCGCATCGCCTTCGATAACCTCAAGCCGGCCAGGATAATGATCTGAGATTTCGGCAAGAGCGGGCAGGCAACGGCTGTCGCGCTCCACGGCGATCACTTTCTTCGCACCAAGCGATAGAATAGCGCGGGTGAGGCCTCCGGGGCCGGGACCAACCTCGAATACAGTCACGCCGTCGAGCGGGCCAGCGGTTCGGGCAATCTTCTGCGTCAGATTGAGATCGAGCAGGAAGTTCTGGCCGAGCGATTTCTTCGCATCGAGCCCGTGGCGCTGAATGACATCGCGCAGCGGCGGAAGACCATCGATGGCTGCCATTACGCTGTCACCCGGCGGGCTGCGATCTCTGCCGCCATCTTCAAGGCGGCGACGAGGCTGGATTCGTTGGCAATGCCCTGTCCTGCAATGCCGAATGCCGTGCCGTGGTCGGGCGATGTGCGAATGAAGGGCAGGCCGAGCGTGACATTGACAGAATCGTCGAAGCCGAGTGCCTTGGCGGGAATGAGCGCCTGATCGTGATACATGCACACCGCCACGTCATAACGTCTGCGGGCGGCCTCGTGGAACATCGTGTCTGCGGGCAGGGGGCCGAAGGCGTCGATGCCATCCTTGCGCAGCTGGATTGTTGCGGGATGGATGATGTCGCGATCCTCGGTACCGATAGCACCATCTTCACCCGCATGCGGGTTGAGGCCCGCAACGGCAAGGCGAGGGGCTTCAATACCGAACTTGTCTCTAAGATCAGCGGCAATAATGCGGCAGGTTTCGATGATCAGCTCTTCCGTGAGTGCGGCTGGGACGTCTTTGACCGGGATATGGATGGTTACGGGTACGACGCGCAGCTTTGGCCCGGCAATCATCATGACGGGTGTAACGACCTGACCGGTCAGCTTGTTGGCAAGTTCCGCAAGAAACTCCGTATGGCCGGGAAAACCGAAGCCCGCCTCATACAACACCGACTTCGCGATGGGGTTGGTGACGACTGCCGAGGTGCGTTTTTCAACGGTCAGCGAAACCGCTGTCTCGATCGCCTTGATGGTGGAGAGGGCCGTACCGACATGCGGTTGACCGACCTGTACGTCAAAGCCGACGGCAATGGGAAACACGGGCAAGGCATCCGGGAAAATGGATGCCGCCTGCTCAGGCTCACAGACGACCACATCCGTATGGATGCCAAGAAGGTTGGCTCTGCTGGCGATGACGTCAGGATCACCGATGAAGATAAACGGCGGGAGGCCGAGTTCTTTACGTTTTGCCCAGGCGACAACAGTGATATCGGGACCGATCCCGGCAGGATCGCCCTGTGTCAGAGCGAGAGGCAATTGTTGCAGGGTCACGAAAGGCACTTTCACGTCAGGTGCTGGTAATCTGGGCCTTCTTGCGCAGCTCTTCGAGATATTTCTTCTCGTTGGGATTTTCACCCTTTTCAGCCTTCATCAGATCCTCTGAACGGAAAACGACCTCGGCGGCGTAGTCGTCAGACACCTGCTGCTTTTTGCAGATGGCCAGATATTCAACGCCTTTTTCCGTCACGCGCGTGCCGGTGGTGCCACCTTCAGGCGTCTTTTCCACCAGAGGCTTCCAATCCGGCGGCAATTCCGGCTCGAGCATGCGGCCAAGATCCTTGATCGATACATCCAGCATCGTTGCGGCAAAGGTCTTTGCCTGTTCGCAACCGGGATAGCGTTTGCGCGAGGCTTCTGCTTCCGACTTTCGCTTGCCCGTAATGGAATTGCGCTTGGCTTCTGGAATAACGAAAATGACCTGCTGCAGGAAATATTCGTTCGTCACAGGTTTATTGCCGCGCTCTTTCAAACGCGTCACGAAATCCTGCGTCGACATTTTGTTGCGGCCGCCATAGCGAGCGTTGACCAGACGGGGCCAGCTCATCTGGATTGCGATGAAGGATTTGAAATGCTCAGCGCCGACACCGGCCTGGGCAAGGACCTTGGTCAACTGATCGGTTGTCATCTTGTTGGTGGACGCGAAACGCGCAAAGGACGCATCGACATCTGCGGTGCTGACGGACATTTTGACGCGTGCGATCTCTTCACGCTTCAACGCCTCATCGATCAGCTGCTCACGAGCCTTTTCGGCAAGATTTCCGGACTGGCGCTGCAGCTTGAGAAAAGCCATGCGTCTTGCGATATCGTCAGTCGTGATCGGCGTCTTGTTGACCACAACCTTGACCGCAGTTGCCGCAAAAGCCTGGTTGGCTGGCAGCGTGACGGACATAGGAACTGCGAAAATCGCAAGGGCGAATGCAGCATTGCGCAACGCCGTCTTTCCGAAATTCATGCTGTTCTCTCCCTGTCGACACGTCGGTTCCCGATGGTGCCGACTTTGCTCTTTTAAACATCTCACAGTATCGGATGAAGCGGATATGACCGCCCGTCAACCAATAAAGTTGAATTTTGCTACAGTTTTAGCCTGAACGCGACCGTATATATCACTGAAATCAGTCAAACGACAATCGCTGGCGTTCCCAGACATTGAAGATATGTTGCGGCAAAACAGTGGCGTGCCAGCGATACCGCCGATCACGCTGTTTCAAAAAAAGCGGCGAAGTTTTCACTTCGCCGCGGTTTGAAATCAGAAGTTATTGGGCTTCCAGCCGATCTCGGCATCATCCCAGTCCGTGCCAGCCGAACCCACGGTGATGTCACCCAGCGTTCTGAACGCCAGACGCGCATTGACCGACCAATCATTCGCGGCCTCGTTGACCGTATTGATGTTGCCCACATCCGAATAGCTGACGGTGAAGATGGTGCATTCATCCTGATAGAGAAAGCCGATACGCCGCTCGCTGGAGAACTTGTTGTTCACGTCATAATTGATCGCGCCGAACAGAGCCCAGTTATCATCGAGGCGCAGCTTGCCAGATGCCTGAATGATGTCACGTTTACGGTCGTAGCCGTATTCCGGCTGAGCGTCGACCTGGGTGTAGCTGACTTTGCCAGATACCCGGTTGTCGGTATAGGCGACCGCCGTTTCCGAGCGATTGACTTCGAACGTATCCTTGTCGAACCGGAGGCTGGAGGACAGCGACAGGCCGATCGGCGCGTCGATGGCTGCCATTGCAACGTAATCGGAACGGTCCGTTTCCAGACCGGAATCTGCACCGACATTGACCAGATCGTTGGACGCAAACGAGTTTTCGCCAGCGAGATGGAACGACTGACCGGCAATGGCGCGAATGCCGTAACCATTGTCGAATGTGCCATTGTAGCGGAAGCCGAGATTGGCGCGTGTGCCGCCTTCGATGCGGTCGAAGCCCGAAAACTTGTCGCGCTCGAACAGATTGGTCGCATCGAACACGAATGCCTGGGCATCTTCGTTTGGAAACTGGCCAGAATTGCTTTCGTTCGGACGAACGAAAATCTGGGCGATAGGCTCGATCACATGGCTGCTGTTAAGTGCCTTGAAAAGCACCGGATAACGGGCTTCAAGACCGAACGTCGCCATGCCACGCAGATTTGCGTCATTATTGATCGAGCTATCATAGGCATATGTGCCGAACGAGTTTGCGGACATGTCATTCCACAATGCATCGCCACGGGCTGCCAAAAGCGGCGTCAGCAACAGACCGCTATCGAATGTAAAGGTCCGCTTCCATTCCGCCTCTGTCGAAAGGCGCGTGTAGTTTCCTTCGAGGCCATTATAGCGCACGGATGGACCGAGGTTATAGGCATCCTGCTCACGACGCGTCAGGCTGGTGAAATTGGTCGTCAGCGACAGTTCGCCGCCATATACCGGATCTGGCAAGAAATAGCGGTAATCGAGAGCAGGGTGAACGATCGCCTGCTTGCGCTCCTGCGTTTCGCTCTCGTCATTGTCCTGAACGTTGAAGTAATAGGCGTTCAAATCGAAGGAATTACGGTCGCCAAGGCCTGTCAGATAAAGCTTGTTGGTCTGAACGTCTGACTTGTAGTCCTTCAGACCATAGGTGCGCGAGAAGTTGTTGTCGGTCTGCACCATGGCGTCCCAGCCGAACGACCAGCGTGGATTGATCTTGAACTCGCCTTTGGAGGCGATCATGGCGCGTGTGTCGTTCTGCGAATCGCTGGTATTGACGTCGAAATCCTGCGGGTTCATCTGATTGATACCAGCCGCGCGCATCGTATGCGTTCCCATTTCGAAACGCTGGCGCAACTCACCCTCGAGCAGCAGACCCTGTGACGAGTAATAGGTCGGCGTGACAGTGACGTCAGCGGTATCGGACAGCACCTGGAAATAGGGAACGCCAATACCGAAACCGAGATTGTCGGTCACGCTCATGCGCGGAAACAGGAAGCCGGACTTCCGTTTGACCGTGTTGTCTGGAACCGTGATGAACGGCAGATAGGCGATCGACTTGCCAAAAAGCTCGAAGCGAGCCTTCTCAAGCCGCACCGTATGGGTCTTGCCGTCCTGAATGACGCGTTCTGCCTTGACCTGCCACAGAGGCGCTTTTTCTGGCCGTTCGGCGCAAGGAAGACATGCCGTGTAAACGCCGTTGTTCAGAACCATCACGTCCTGCGAAAGACGTTCGGCGCTTTCACCGGCAATGCGGGTATTGTCCGTCGTCTCGACACGAAGCGCGTTTATGAAGCCCTGGCCAAAATCGTCGGTAACGTCGAGTTCGTCCGCATAGATGCGGTTGCCGCCCGGTTCGATCAGTTCGATGTTGCCGCGCGCAAGAACGCGCCCAGTGGACTGGTTATATTCGACGCGCTGGGAAACCATGCGGTAGCCGGAATAGTGCAGGCGCACGCCACCGGTCGCGATGACGCGTTCGGCATCTTTATTATAGGTAAGTTCGTTCGCTGTAAGCAGGAGTTTCGATTGGTCCTGAGGGTCGCCTACGATGACGCCGTCTTCAGCGAAAACGCTGGAAGCGGTTGCAACATATGCGCACACAGCAGCACCAGTCAGAAGGGCTGTCGTAAGCCGTCTGATATTCCCGCGGTCAAATACCGCCACTAGCCGTCCTCCTGATGAAGCAGAATGGTTGCACCCAACGCCAACGCCACGACAACTGGAACCCAGACCGCAACGAAGGGAGGGACAACGCCGCTACTCCCGAATGCCCTTACGAGCACGGTTACTACATAAAGCACGAAGCCGGAAACGATTCCACCCAGAATCACGGAGCGAGACTGTGCAAAACGGCTGAACTTTAATGAAACAGTCGCGGCAATGAACGTCATGGCCACGAGAAGAAAGGGCATGGACAACAGGAAGTGGTACTGTGTCTCCAGAGCTTTCGAAGAGATTCCGAAAGACTGGGCTACCTCGATTTTGTGAGAAAGCTCAAAGAAAGCAACGGTTTCAGGCTGCGTCAAACGCTCCTGAACGAATTCCTGTCTCAGATTGGTACTGATTCGTGCCGAGGCTTCCCGGGTTGGCACATGGCCGGGGCGGATCTCTGCAACGTTGTTAAGAAGCCAGTAACCATCTTCCAACTTAGCCGACTGTGCGTCCTGACGCAGGAGGATATTGCCGTCCTTGTCGAGGTGTATGAGCACCACATCCTTGAGCAGGGTGCCGTTGTCCTCGAAGCTCTTGGCACCGATGATCGTGTCCTGTCCGCCGCTGCTCTGGCGAAGCCATGGAAGCACCTGCTGCTGGCGTGAAGCCCCGCCCTCATTGCGCCATCCCGATTCGACCGCCAGCGATTTGCTTTCGCCCCAGGCTGCGATGGGGTTCAGCACCGTGATGGAGAGAATACCCATAAGAATGGCACCGCCAACGAAGGGCAGAATGAACTGCCACGCGGAAATACCGGCAGCGCGGGTAACCACTAGCTCATAACGGCGGTTGAGCGAAATCAACGTCGTCATGCCGACGAAGAGAGCGACGAAAGGAATCGTCTGCTGAAGAATGAGCGGCAGGCGCAGAGCGGTCAGGCCGAGCGCAGCCGGCACCGAGTAACCTGGCAGGCCGGACATGCGTCGCGCCGTTTCGCTGAAGTCGGCCAGAAAAATGATCGCGGATACGCCAAGCAGGAACCAGACGGTCGTCATGAGATAACGGCGGAGGAAGTAGCGGGAAAGCGTGCCGAACATCATGCGCTTTGCCCTCCGGAACCGGATGCCTTGGGTGGAGAAAAGCGCTTCTGGATTCTCAGCAACGCATTGCCGAAAGCGCTCGGCATCCGCAGCTTTTGGCCGGTCAGGAGCAGGAACGTCGCAATACCGCCGCTGACCACTGGAACCGCATACACAAGCGGTATGAAGGCTGCACTCTGCTTGACCTGATTGGTGAAATAGAAGCCGAGCCAGCGCAGCATGAATGCGGTGAGAAGTGCCGCCACCATCGGATGCAGCCGTGCCTCACGGTGGGAGCGGGCATCTCCCGCGACCACAAGCGAAATCAGCGCGAAAACGAAGGGAAACATCCAGTCCACCAGACGACGGTGCAGCTCAGATTGAAAGCCGCCCGGTGCTTTGCGGTAGCTCTCAACTGTTTCATCCGGCGAGAGCAGGAATGACAGGCTCGCATCGCTGGATGAAATCGAGGGTTCGCTGTCGCCCTTCTCTGACATCGTGGACAGATCGAAGGCATAGGACAGGAACTTGACCACAGAAACCTTGCCGTCCGGCGTCTTCTGCTGCACTTCGCCATCGCGCATGGTCAGCGACGTGCCGCCCTCATCGATCATGCCTTCCTTGGCATAATAGATGAGATCATAGTTTGGATCACGCCGGTCCGCGACGAACAGACCGCGCAGGATACGCCCCTGACGCTCGCCGATCTGGACGTAAAGGCCATCCTGAATGGTGCGGAATGTTTTTTCTTCGATGACCGACGACAGGAGGTCGGCGTAAGCCGCTGCAACCATCTGCCGTGCGGCCGTGCGTGCCGGTGGTTCGGCGAAATTTGTGATTCCGAAGGAGACAAGGCTCAGCACGGTTCCAAGAATCAGAATCGGCTTGAAGATGATCGTCCGCGGTGCGCCGGACGCATCGATGATCGCCAGCTCCGAATCGGTATTCATCGCCGTCAGCGTCTGCGTGATGGCAATGACGAGGGCGAAGGGTAGGACAACGGGAATCAGCGTCGGCAACAGCATGGTCGCCAGCGTCACGAACGAACCCATGGACTGACCGGTATCGGTAACGAGATTGATTCTCTGCAGAACCTGAATCGTCCAGATAATGGCCAGAACGGGTAAAAGCGCGACCAGAAACATCTGCGTCGTGCGTCGCAATATGTATCGTTCAAGAAGCGTCATTCGGTCCCTGATAAGGTATTTCCATTTTGTTCCCCCCGCGGGAACTTTTTCTATCTAGCTGCAACAATCGCGAATGGCGACTCCGGGACACTCACAAATCTGTCTTGCGCGGCAATTTTTCTTAACCCTGTGTCTTTTTGTTGGTCACGCCTTTTCTAATCTCCGCATGCGTGATTCATAAAATTGCCATGCCGGGAAGAGATTGCAGGGTTGCGCCGGGCCTGGAAAACGTGATGATCCCGCGCATCCCGAAATAAAGTGATGAGCGAGAACATGTCCGCCAAATTCGATATATCCTTTGCCAACTCCGCCACGCTCGAAAATGCCAGCGCAATTTTGCTGCAGGCTTCCGGCGAAAATGCTCCCGCTGGCCAGGCGCATGTCGATCCGGCGGGCATATTGGCGAAGGCCGCCAAGGTTTCCGGCTTTGCCGCCAAATCGATGAGCGTTCTCGATGTGCTTGCCCCGCAGGGCTCGGACGCGGATCGAATCACGGTTATCGGTCTGGGGAAAGTTGCCAAGCTGACCGCCCATGACTGGCTGCGCGCAGGCGGAACGGCTGCTGCCAATTTCAAGAAGGCCGAAAAGGTCGTTATCTATCTCGACGCGCTGGGTATCGACGTCGATGGCAAGGCTGCTGCGGATTTTGCCCTTGGCCTTCTGCTTCGCGCCTATAGCTTCGATACCTATAAGACGAAGAAGAAGTCCGATGACGACAAGACACCGAAAAATGTCGAAGTCATCATCGTGACAGCGGCTCACGCCGAGGCAAAGGACGCGTTCGTCACTGCTGAGGCCGAAGCGGAGGGCGTTATTCTGGCGCGCGATCTCGTCAACCTGCCGCCGAATGTGCTGGGTCCGGTCGAGTTTGCCGAAAAGGCCGAGGAGTTGAAGAAACTCGGCGTCGAGGTTGAAATCCTTGGCGAAAAGGAAATGAAGAAGCTGGGCATGGGTGCGCTTCTGGGCGTCGCGCAAGGCTCGGTTCGGCCACCTCGTCTGGCCATCATGCACTGGAAGGGCGGCTCCAAGAAAGATGAGCCGATTGCTTTCGTCGGCAAGGGCGTCGTGTTCGATACCGGCGGTATTTCGCTGAAGCCCGGTGCCGGCATGGAAGACATGAAGGGCGATATGGGCGGCGCGGCCGCCGTGACCGGCCTGATGCACACGCTGGCGGCGCGCAAAGCCAAGGCAAACGTCATCGGCGTCATCGGTCTTGTCGAGAACATGCCGGATGGTAATGCGCAGCGCCCGGGCGACATCGTCACCTCCATGTCCGGCCAGACCATCGAAATCATCAACACCGATGCCGAAGGCCGCCTCGTGCTGGCCGATGCGCTTTGGTACACCAATGATCGTTTCAAGCCGAAGTTCGTGATCAATCTGGCGACGCTGACCGGGGCGATTACCGTGGCACTCGGCAATCTTCAGGCTGGCCTGTTTTCCAACGACGACGAACTGGCCGAACGTTTGACGAGCGCGGGCAATACTACACAGGAAAAACTGTGGCGCATGCCGCTGGGCAAGGATTACGACAAGATCATCGACTCGAAATTCGCCGATATGAAAAACAGCTCTGGCCGTCTTGCCGGTTCGGTGACGGCCGCGCAGTTCCTCAAGCGCTTCGTGGGCGACACGCCTTGGGCGCATCTGGATATTGCCGGAACGGCCATGGGTTCGCCGCTGACGGAGATCAACCAGTCTTGGGGTTCGGGTTATGGCGTGCGCCTGCTGAATGAACTCGTTCGCGCCCACTACGAGGATTGATCATTGGTGGGCAAAGCGCTACTGGCACGACGATGACGGAGATACTGTTTTACCATCTGACCGAATCGAAGCTGGAAGACGCTTTGCCACCGCTTCTTGAAAAGTCATTGGAGCGCGGCTGGAAAGTCGCAGTCCAGACCTCGATGGAGGAGCGTCGCGATTCGCTCGATGTGCATCTGTGGACATTCCGCGACGACAGCTTCATGCCGCATGGCACCGAGCTCTCCGAAAAAGCCGCTGAACAGCCCGTCCTGCTGACCGCATCTGGCGAAAACCTCAACGCCGCCAACGTCCGCTTCATCGTAGACGGCGCAGAGCCACCCCCAATCGACAGCTACGAGCGCATCGTTTTCATGTTCGACGGTTATGACGCCGCGCAGCTCGAGGGCGCGCGCGCCCAGTGGAAAAAGCTGAAAGGCGAGGGTCATACGCTGACCTACTGGCAGCAATCGCCGGAAGGGCGCTGGCAGAAGAAGGCTTGAGGGCCAGAGCTTTACATAAGGGTTTCTGCATCTTGAAGATTATAAAAATGGCCGGGTCATCCCCGGCCATTTCCGTTTCTCAATGCCTTGCAGTCTTACTTTTGCCCAGGCAGCGCATAGGCAATGACGTAATCGCCACGATCCGGGGACTGGCGGGCTCCGCCTGCGGAGATGACGACATATTGCTTGCCGGTCTTGGGTGACTTGTAGCTCATTGGGCCGCCCTGGCTGCCGACGGGGAGGCGAGCTTTCCAGACTTCCTTGCCGGTCGCCGTGTTGAAGGCGCGCAGATAGTAGTCCTGTGTGCCGGCGATGAAGACGAGACCGCCCTGGGTGGCGAGCGTGCCGCCGAGGGTTGGCATGCCGATGGGGATGGGTAGACCCATCTTGATACCCAGCGGGCCGGTGTCTTCGACAGTGCCGACCGGCACCTGCCATTTGATCTTCTGCGTCTTCATGTCGATGGCGGTCATGGTGCCGAAGGGCGGTTCCTGACACGGGATGCCAAGTGCCGATAGGAACCGGTTCTTGTTGACCGCATAAGGTGTGCCCTTCATCGGCACGACGCCCATCACCGTATTGGTCGCTTCCGAACCGCTGTTGACGGCGGTTGTCGGCTTTGCTTCCTGCATCTGGATCCACAGACCGAGACGCATGTCGTTGACGAAGATGGTGTTGGTCGTCGGGTCGGTGGAGATGCCGCCCCAGTTCATGCCGCCGAGCGAGCCGGGGAAGTTGAGCGCCAGATCGGTGCCGGGAACGGTGTAGACGCCGTCATAACGCATGCCCTTGAAGGCCACGCGGCACAAAAGCTGATCGAACGGAGTTGCACCCCACATGTCGCTTTCGGTCAACGTCTGAGCACCGATCTGCGGCATGCCGACGGAAAGCTTCTGCGTTGGTGCATAGGGCTCGTTCGGGATATTGCCCGGTTTGACCGGAACGTCGGCAACCTCAGTTAGCGGTTGACCCGTGGCGCGGTCCAGCACGTAAAGCTGGCCTGCCTTGGTGCCGAATACAAGGCCGGGAACCGTTGTGCCATCGGCCTTCGGGAAGTCGATGAACGACGGCTGCATGGGCACGTCGAAGTCCCAGAGGTCGTTATGCACGGTCTGGTAGACCCACTTTTCGCGACCGGTGGAGGCATCCAGCGCCAGCATGGAAGCGCCATATTTGTGATCGAGCTGTGTGCGGGTTACGCCATAGAGATCGACCGATGGGCTGCCAACCGGCATGAACACGGTGTTGGACTGCGGATCATAAGACATCGCGGCCCAGACGTTCGGCGTTGAGCGCGTGTAGGTCTGGCCCGGAGGTGGCAGCAGGGTGATGTCAGGGTTGCCGGGATCGAACGCCCAGCGCAGCTGGCCGGTGATGACATCGAAGCCGCGCATGACGCCGCCCGGCATGTCTGTCTGTACGTTGTCGGCGATACGGCCGCCAACGACGACGGTGGTGCCGGCAAGTGTTGGTGCCGAGGTCAGCACATAGCTTGGGTCCGGCGCATCGCCGAGGCCGATTTTCAGATCAACGCGGCCATTGGTACCGAAATCCGGGCAGAATGCGCCAGTGTCGGCGTCCAGAGCGATCAGCTCGGCCGTGATGGTGTTCATCAAAATGCGGCGCTGGCAAAGAGCGCCTTCGGTAACGGTTGCTGCCGTCACAGGCGTGGAGCCGGGAACGCTTGGCTGATCGACCGGGCGCGTGGCATCGAAATAGGCGAGGCCGCGGCAACGCATCCAGACGGATGACTTGGCGTTGATCTCGTTCTTCCAGATTTCCTTGCCGGTATCGGCATCCAGCGCAATCACGTTGTTATGCGGTGTGCACAGGAAGACGCGGTCGCCCACCTGCAATGGCGTCTGCTGGTCTTCGGCACCGCCGCCGCCGGGGCTGATGGGCGTATCGCCGGTGTGGTAGGTCCACGCGACTTCGAGCTTGTCGATGTTGTCGCGGTTGATCTCATCGAGCGCCACGAAGCGGCTGCCACCCGGTGTATTGCCGTAGTGTTCCCAGTTCTTCTGCTCGGTTTCGGCGGTGACGGGTGTCAAGGCCGGAGCGTCGCCGCTGGCAACAACGGTTGGGTGTGGCACGAACATGCCAGCCATACCGGCGGCCGATGCGGCACCAAGCACGAGCGCCAGAATGAACGAGCCTGCATAGGCCGGTGTTTTTCCAGCAGAGCGCCGCAGCAAGGGAACGGAAAGCGCAACGACTGTCGCACCAACCGTCAAGGCCAGCAGGCGGGAAATCAACGGCCAGTATTCAAACCCGACATCCCAGATGGCCCATGCCAATGTGCCGATGAAAACGAGGGCGAAAACGCTCGCTCCAAACGGTTTGCGCAGGGCGATGAGCAGGCCGCCGAGAATAAGGGCGACGCCGGAAATGATGAAATAGAGGCTGCCGCCCAGCATGGCGAGCTTGCCGCCGAAATAGGCGAAGAAGATACCCGCAGCGATGATAACGAGGCCGAGAAGTGCCAGCCATATTTTCGAAAGTGCGGATAGGGGTTTTGGTTGATCAACCATCAAGAATTCCTGACTGTTTAAGTTTTGCAGTCAGACGAAACGCATGTTCGCCCACGTGGAGCGCAAAGGATTTCTGTCTGACAGATGGCACATGATCTTGAGCCGCCAGGAGGCTGCTGTGACAGGAAATGGGCCAGGCTGAGAAGCATGCTGTCCATGATAACTTTCCGCAAAGGGATATATCGGCGGGCCTTGGCAAGCCACGTAAGCTGGCTTTCAGGCGGCGATATGTCCCGTCAAGATCCGAGTTTCCCTCGCAACCCCACTCCTCCAACGGATTGGTACGGGCGTTTGGCTTTCACCAAGCCCTGTGGGAATACGCCCCGCCGCAGACGTTAACAAGGTAAAAAACGCAGAGATTCGGCTGAAAAAACCGCCATAACCGACTCTTTCCGCTCACTTTCTCTGAATATCACGGCTTTTTGAGGCGGGAAGTCGCCGGTGGGAAGACGGAAGCGTGGGGCGTATCATATAAAAACCTACGAATCAGTCGGTTTTAGAAACAGGCAACGAAACGAGATTGAACTCTGCGCGGCTTCTCAGTTTGGTCTTCTAATGTAGTGCGTTAATAAAAATGCTGTATGCAACACTCAACGAACGGAGCGTTGCGCGACAGTTGAGGAGAATGAAATGGGTCAATCCGCCCCGTGGCCGGTCAACGAAACAGAGCGTCTCGTCGCTGTCCGGTCCATCCTGTCTCTTGGGTCCGGCCCGACACCGGAACTGGCTGCGCTTTCTGAGCTGGCGAAAGGCGTGTTCGACATGGCGCGTGCCGCCATCCATATCGTGGATGAGGACTGGTTGCGGATTGCGCATCAGGCTGGCATTCAGGTCAGCGAATGCTCTCGCGATATTTCCATCTGCACCCGGGTCGTTTTGTCCAACGACGTCCTTGTCGTGCCGGATTTGAGTGCGCACCCGGAATTGCGCGGCTTTCCCTATGTCGAAGGCGGGCCGAAATTCCGTTTTTATGCCGGTGCGCCCATTGAGCTCGAGCCGGGGCTGACGGTTGGAGCCTTCTGCATTCTCGACACGTCTCCGCGCGAGTTGAAACCAGCAGAAGTGGAAAGCCTCAAGCGCTTTGCGGTTCTGGCAGCGGCACTGCTGCGCTTGCAACATGCCAATTTTACCATGAGCCTTGCCGAGCGCGCCTTGCGCGATGCGGCCATGACCGACCCGCTGACAGGTTTCTATAACCGCAAGGCACTGAGCGCCTTGGTGGATTCGCAGATGTATGCCGCCTTGCAGTCCAACGAGACGTTCGGCGCGCTGTATCTGGATATGGATGGTTTCAAAGCGATCAATGATACGCTGGGCCATGGCGTTGGTGACCGCGTTCTGCACGAAGCAGCCTGCCGTATTCGTGATGTCATCCGTTCTGAAGACATTGCCGTGCGCATGGGTGGGGATGAGTTTGCGGTTTTCGTTCCGCGGCCTGCCGGTTCGCATGTTCTTTCAAAGCTGGCGGAGCGATTGCTGGAGGCATTCCGCCAGCCCTTCCACATCGATGGTCGTTCTATCAATGCGCCGCTCAGCATCGGCGGCGCGATTGCACCGCAGGCGGGGCAGGATTGCGTTTCGCTGCTGCAAAGTGTGGATGAAGCGCTGTATCAGGCCAAGAAGGATGGGCGCGACCGTTTCGTCAGCCGCGCCATCTGACCGATCAGTCGAAGAATGAATCCACGAACTTGTGACGGCCGAGCAGGAATGCGTCGGCCACATGCATCAGTGGGGCCAGATCGACATCCGAGGTTTTGGCCTTGATGATTTCGGCGAAGCGTTCGTAGAGGGCAGGGTACTCACGCTCTGGTTCGGACAGTTTCTGCTCGCCAGCGATGGAGAGCTTTGCGCCGCCTTCGGAGAGAATCATCTGGCCCGCTTCAGTTTCTGCCACGATATCCCAGCTCTGCTTGCCCGTCTGGAGCCAGTCGAATTCGGCGTGCACAGGCATTTGCGTCACATCCGAGAAGAGGATGTCTGCGGCGATAGGCGCATCGCGGTTCTCAGGGAATTCCAACGTGGCCTTGGTGATGAAAAGGGCGCGCGGCAGAATGTGGGTTATGATCGATAGGGCATTGATGCCCGGATCGAACACGCCGAGGCCACCCGCCTGCCAGATCCACTCCTGGTTCGGATGCCAGTGGCGCACGTCTTCCTTCCAGATGACGTGAACGCTGTTGATCTTGGTGGAAGCGAGGAAGCTCCTGGCGGCTTCGACCGCTGGCGCATAACGCGAATGCCAGCTGGCAAACAGCGAAAGACCCTTGGAATCGGCCAGACGCACCAGATCCTGCACTTCGGAAAGCGTCGCACCCGGTGGTTTTTCCAGAAAGACATGCTTGCCTGCATTCAGCGCAGCGTAAGCTGCGGTGTAACGGTACTGCGGCGGCATGCAAAGCGACACGGCCTGCACATCAGGCACGGCTTCGAGTAGCGCTTCGATGGTGCCGTAAGATGCTACGCCGTCCACAGTGCCATGGCGGCTGGCGGTGGCAATCAGATCGAAATCCGGATTAGCGGCAATGGCTGGAAGGTGTTGATCGCGAACGATTTTGCCGACGCCGACGATGGCGAGCTTGGTAGCTGACATGAAAGAAAACCCGTCTGAATGTTTCACTCGAATAATATTACTTTATCGAGTTCTATCAGAAACATCGGAGTGGGCAAGGGTGGCGGTTACAGTAGGTGACGCTGCGGATTTGAAATGTTGTGGGATTATAATTTACTCCCTCATTCCTGTGCTTGTCACAGGAATCCAGTCGACGCGCGTCTGCGCGGCGGGAGACTCTTTTCAGCCCAAAGACTTGGGCTGGCTAGATTCCTGTGACGAGCACAGGAATGAGGAGAGCAGTGATCCTTGGCTTATGTCGTCTACCGTGCCAACGTCGCGGCTTCCCGCTTTTCAATCCAGCGAGGCAACAAGCAGCGGCTTATGGGCCGGTTTCTTGTAAATCAGATGCACCACCTTGTAGCCTTCCGCGCGCAACTGCGTCAGCAAGGCGGGCAACATGGCGGCGGTGCGTCTGTGGATATCGTGCATCAGGATGATGCCGCTGCCGCGATGGCGAAGGGCGGCGATGGTGCGTGAGGCGACGACGGCTGGCGAATCCTTGAAATAGTCTTTCGAATCGATCTGCACATCCATGATGACCATGCCGCGATCCGAAATCATGCTGCGCAGGCGGCCGTTATCGGCAAGGTAAGGGAAGCGGAAGAAAGAAGCGTCGGTGTCTGTCGCCGTGGCAACGGCTTTCGATCCCTTGGAGACTTCGGCCAGAGCGCGATCGAACGACATGGCTCTGAGATTGGGATGGCTGAAGGTGTGGCTGCCGATGCTGTGGCCGTCAGCAACGACTTTTCTGGCGATTTCCGGATGCGACTGCGCCATCTGGCCAACCATTAGGAATGTCGCCTTGACGCCGAATTCATCCAGCGTTGCTAGAATGCTCTCGGTCTTGCCCGGAACCGGGCCGTCATCGAAGCTGAGCACGACTTCCTTGTTGGCCAAGGCGATGTCCTTGACCGACGAGACGTAGATGTCGCGCCCGGCAAGACCCTTGGGATTGCGAGGATGCATCCACGCCGTCGGCGAAAGCGCGACGGCATCACCGCTGACCGATGGGGCAGCAGGCATGGTCGCAGCAAATGCGGTTTTCAGGGAGCCGTCAGGCTGTGGTTTTCCGGCGCAGCCGGTAAGGCAAGCCGCAATGAGTGCAGCGGCAGAGAGGTGGCGGAAAACCATGGTGATTCTCGGAATATGCAGGAATGAAACTGCCGAGAATTTCTACGATTATGGTTAATGGCTGGTTACCAAGGCGCTACGAAAACGAGGCTTCGATAGAGAGGCGACAGACTAACCCGCCATCGCCTCTTCATACTCACTGGAAAGCATCAGCCAATGCTCTTCCGCATCTGCCAGCTTGGCAGCGGCTTCGCCACGTTCCTTGACCTTCAGGGCCGCTTTGGCCGGTGCCTTTTCGTAAAGGGTGGGGTCGCCGAGTTCCTTGTCCAGCGCCTGAATCAGTTTCTCAAGCTTTGCCGTCAAGGATTCGACTTCGTTGATCTTTTTGCGAAGCGGAGCCAGCGAGGCGCGCTTTTCTGCATTCGCCTTGCGCTGGTCCGCTTTTGAAGCGCCGTCGACTACGACTTCAATTTTTTCGTCTTTTTTTTTACCCGAAGAGACAATCAGGTCGCGATATTCATCCATGTCGCCTTCGAATGTCGTCACCGTGCCGTTGTTGACGAGCCAGAGGCGGTCGACGGTGGCTTCGATAAGGTGGCGATCATGCGAGATGAGGATGACGGCACCGTTATAATCGTTCAACGCCTCAATCAGCGCGCGACGGCTATCGATATCCAGGTGGTTGGTCGGTTCGTCGAGGATCAACAAGTTTGGCGCGTGGAATGCAGCCAGACCCATCAGCAGGCGTGCCTTTTCACCACCCGACAAATCCTTGGCGGGCGTCGCCATCTTTTCCGTTGCCAGACCCATCTGCGCGACGCGAGCGCGGACCTTGGCTTCCGGTGCCTGTGGCATAAGCTTGCGCACATGCTCGACCGGGTTATCCTCAGGCACGAGATCGTCCAACTGATGCTGGGCGAAGAAGCCGATTTTCAGCGATGGTGCCAGCCGCAGATCGCCGCTGTCAGGTGCCAGACGTCCAGAGATGAACTTGGCGAAGGTGGACTTACCGTTACCGTTGGAGCCTAGCAGCGCAATGCGATCATCATTGTCGATGCGCAGATTGAGGCCCTTGAGAATCGGCTTGCCTGGCTCGTAACCGACCGCACCGCCATTGATGGCGACGATGGGGGAGGCGGGCTGCTTTTCCGGTTCCGGGAAGGTGATCGGCTGGACGTGATCCTCGATGACCGAAGACACCGTGCCCATGCGTTCCAGCGCCTTGACGCGGCTCTGCGCCTGCTTGGCCTTGGAAGCCTTGGCCTTGAAGCGATCAATGAAGCTCTGCAAGTGCTTGCGCGCCGCATCGTTCTTGACCTTGGCCTTGGTCTGCAACTCGTCGGCTTCGGCCTTCTGGCGCTCGAACTGGTCGTAGCCGCCGCGATAGAAGGTCAGCTTCTTCTGGTCCAGATGCACGATGGCGTTGACGGCGTTGTTGAGCAAATCGCGATCATGGCTGATGATGATGACGGTGTAGGGATAGCGGCGGATGTAATCTTCCAGCCACAAGGTGCCTTCAAGATCGAGATAGTTGGTCGGTTCGTCCAGCAGCAGAAGGTCCGGCTCCGCAAACAGAACGGAGGCCAGGGCGACGCGCATGCGCCATCCGCCGGAGAAGGATGAGGCGGGGCGAAGCTGGGCGTCCTGATCGAAGCCGAGACCGGCGAGAATGCTGGAGGCGCGGGCTTCTGCGGAATGGGCGTCGATATCGACCAGACGCATCTGGATATCAGCAATGCGGCCCGGATCGGTTGCCGTCTCGGATTCGAGCATCAAAGCGGCGCGCTCTTTATCGGCGGCCAGCACGATGTCGATCAGGTTTTCCTCGGTTGCCGGTGCTTCCTGCGCCACCTGTCCCATGCGGGCGTTCTTGGGAATGAAGACCTCGCCGGTCTCGGCACCCAGGTCGCCGGTTATGATGCGGAAAAGGGTGGATTTGCCCGCGCCGTTACGGCCAACGAGGCCAGCCTTCGTGCCCGCGGGAAGCGAGACACTGGCGTGATCAAGGAGCAAGCGCCCGGCAATACGGGCGGAAACGTCTGAAATGGTAATCATGGCGCCGTTTTGGCCGAACTCATGTCTGAACGCAAGAGCGCGAAAGCCACAGTTTCAACGGTTTATGCGCCGATCTGCATCAGGTAGCTGTTGCGCGAGCGTTGCGCCACTTCTCTGGAATAGGGAATGACGCAATTGCGTGCGCCGCTGCGGGCCGCCAGAAGCGCAAGCTCCGCATGGCCGTAAAACTCCGCAGCACTTGCCGTACCCTCGGATGCAGCAACGCCCATCGAAACGGTCAGATGCTCGCCATCGCCCTCTTTCGTGGCGAAGCGCAGGTTCTCAACGGTGTGACGCAGCCGCTCTGCAATGCTCTGTGCCGTGCTTTGCGAGACGCCTGAGAACAGGAATGCGAAGTCGTTGCCGCCGATACGCGCAGCAAAGTCATCCTTCTTGATCGACTTGCGGAACAGGGCCGCCAAGCGCCGCAACGCCTTGTTGCCAGCAATGGTGCCATATTTCTCGTTGATCTCGCGGAAGCGGTCGATATTGACCAGCACCAGGCAGACAGAGGTATCGCCCTCGGCTTGGCAAACTTCGGCGAGCTTTGCCAAAAACGCGGCGCGGTTGGGCAGTGCGGTCAGAGTGTCTTTCAGGGATGCAGCCTGAAGCTTATGACTGTTGCTTTCCTGTTCGCGGATTTTTTCCAGGCCCTGACGCACGAAGTTGTGGAGGCTTGCCTGTTCGTGCTGAATATCCAGTAGCAGTTCTGCCAGATATTCCTGGGTCGTATCGGATGGGGCGCGATCGGATATGGAGGCGAGCAAGGCTTCGGAGCGCTCCAGAGCAGCGGAAAGCCGTGCCGATATCTGCTCGATTGCGCTGGCTGCTTGCGACGTCGCATGGGCCGCGGCCATGCGCGAGAAGCTCGGCAGATTGTGCTTCTGACCGATCATGTCGATATCATGCTGCTGTGGTGCGTTGCCGAGTGCCAGAATATCATGGCCCATGGCGGCGTTGTGCCCGGCAAGAACTTCAAAGAACAGCTCGTAATTGCGGGGCAGCGGCGCAAGGTTCATCTTGGTGATGAACTGCGTGACCTTGGTGACGATGAGGCTGCTTCTGGATGTGTCCCGGCTTTTGTTACTGGCTGGTATTGTCATGCCACCCCATCTCCACACACATTACCTGCTGGCTCGGCACGGCAATATTGACCTTATGTCCATGTTTTGGTCGAGAGACTTTAAAATACCATAAATGACCTAGGCCAATTATAAGTGGTGTCATCATGTACGGGTGTGATGCCTTCCATCAGTCTTAATGATTTGATTATTGGCAGACCCGCTGATTTTATGGGGACGCAATTTCGCATAAGGGAAGGACCGGCTATGACATCCAGAACCCTCTATTCGCTCTGCGGCAGTGACCACGCTCGCCCCTTTTCTCCCCATTGCTGGAAGACGGTTCTTTCGTTGGCGCATAAGGGGCTGGATTTCGAGGAGCGTCCGCTGGCGTTCACGGCGATTCCTGGTGTGGAAAACGGCTTCTCTAAACTGGTGCCGATCCTTCGTGATGGCGACCAGTTGATCAAGGACAGCTTCGACATCGCGCTTTATCTGGATGACGCCTATCCTGACGCGCCCTCGCTGTTCAACGGGGAGGGCGGAAAATCACTGGCCCGTTTCGTTGAAAGCTGGTCGCAGACCCAGCTTCATCCGGCCATCGTCAAAATTGCGGTTCTCGATATTCACGACATGCTGGACGAGACGGACAAGACGTATTTCCGGGAAAGCCGAAAAGCCTTCTTCGGTAAATCCATCGAGGAGATCGCGGCGAACCGGGAGGAAGAGATTGCTGCCTTTCCGGCAAAGCTGGAGCCGATCCGCCGCATGTTGTCTTTCCAGCCCTTCATCGGCGGGGATAGCCCGTTGTTTGCCGATTACATCGTTTTCGGTGCACTGCAATGGGCGCGGGTCACCGCCGGTGTTGGCTTGTTCGGGCAGAAAGACCCGGTGAGCGACTGGTTCGAGCGCTGCCTCGATCTGCACGGCGCGCGGGGGCGCAGTGTGACAGCGGCATGAAATGTGCCGCCCCTGTGGGCAAATCCGGGCATCCCCCTTGTTTTCAGGCCTACGGGCGGTTAAACACCGCCCACTTTCTTTCAAGGACAAGGATACGGACACATGGCGATTGAACGCACATTTTCGATGATCAAGCCGGACGCAACCAAGCGTAACCTGACTGGCGCTATCACCAAGGTATTTGAAGACAACGGCCTGCGCATCATCGCATCCAAGCGCGTCTGGATGAGCAAGCGCGAAGCCGAAGGCTTCTACGCCGTTCACAAGGAACGTCCTTTCTTCGGCGAACTGGTTGACGGCATGACTTCAGGCCCAACCATCGTTCAGGTTCTGGAAGGCGAAAACGCAATCCTCAAGAACCGCGAAATCATGGGCGCAACAAACCCAGCAAACGCTGACGAAGGCACAATCCGCAAGAGCTTCGCGCTGTCCATCGGCGAGAACTCGGTTCACGGTTCGGATGCTCCTGAGACAGCAGCTCAGGAAATCGCTTACTGGTT
The DNA here is from genome assembly GCF_002915175.1 of Agrobacterium rosae. Lineage (GTDB taxonomy): Bacteria > Pseudomonadota > Alphaproteobacteria > Rhizobiales > Rhizobiaceae > Agrobacterium > Agrobacterium rosae. Next base: position 579,155 of record NZ_NXEJ01000006.1, read on the forward strand.
CGCAGAAACCGAAATCGTCGGCTGATTCAGGTGTTGAAGCGGCGGAATCGGTTTGTGAGACGGCTGCTTTAAGGTGATGAAATGATTTGGAAAACGGGGCCGTGAGGCTCCGTTTTTTTGTGCTTGGTATGCTGGTGTTTTGCCGTGTGGCTTACCCCCCTCTGGCCTGCCGGCCATCTCCCCCACAGGTGGGGAGATCGACTCGTGGCAGCCATTCGGCCATCGCTGATGTCGAGATTGAAGTGGGTGTTCGCGCCCAGCTGATCTCCCTCCTTGTGGGGGAGATGGCCGGCAGGCCAGAGGGGGGGGTAAGCAACACGGCACAAGACCAGCTTTTTCAGCCAGCAGGACACCCCGCAACCGCCCCCATATCCATACTCCCATCCGCCTTAAACACCTCCGGGTTGGGCGTATAAAGCGGCCCCACCACCAACGGTTTCGCGGGCAGCAGCGACTGGTCTGTGTCCGATGTAATGCTCGTCTCTATCGTCTGTATCACATGCCCGTCCGGCGCTTTCAGACGGATCGTCACCTTATAGGCACGGCCTTCTTTTACGCATTCCACTGGCGGGCTTTGCAGCACGATTTTCGGGCTTTTGGGAAACAGAGGCTCATTGATGACGAAAGCCTCACCACCACGCGGATTTTCGAAGCTGGCTTTTATGGTGCTTCCATCCCTGATCGGCGATGTCGGTTGAAGGGTGACGAGGTATGTCGCGGTTGCCACGCGGTAATTGAAAACGAACATACGGCCGGAAACGCTGACGATTTCTCGTTGCTCCTCCCGTTGGCAGGCGCACAGCGAGAGAGCGGCGATGGCAAGGGCAGCAACTGTCTTCAAGATGCCGTCTCCTGTTTGCGCCGATAATGCTTGGCCGCCTTTTGGCGATTGCCGCAGACGGCCATGTCGCACCAGATGCGGCTGCGGTTCTTGCTGCGGTCTATGAATAGCCAGCCGCAATGACCGCAAATCCGCAGACGTGCGCGATCCGGCCCGGCCATGAGGCTCAGCACGGAGCGGGCAGTTGCTGCTTCAAGGCTGTGTTTGGCAGGCGCGTTTTTGAGGGCCGTGGCAGAGGCGCTGAGCAGGTCGGCTAGGAAATTATCGTCGTCCTGGCCGGTTTCGATCAACTGGCGGAAATACCGGTCCGTCGCTTCGCGCAAATTGATCAGATGCCCTAGGCTTACAGCAGATGGCGGGGCAAGGGCAGGGAAGATGTCCCGTTCTGCCGACAGCCGGGTTGCCGCCTCGCAAAAACTGTTCAGTTGTTCCGGCACCGCAAAGCGATCCGCTGATTTCTCGTGGTCAAAGCGCAGAATAACGCTGTTGGCGACATCAAGCGCCAAAGCTCCTCCGACGAAACGATGTGGTGTCCAGCTAAACGTCATGCTGCAATTATAACTGTTAAAACGTGTTTTACCAGTTATAATAAATGCGGGTGAGGGTTGGGAATGGCATATTTTCTGCAACAGCTTTTGAACGCGGTTCCGGTGGCTTCGCTTTATGCGGCTTTGGCCTTTGGTTATGCCATCGCCTTTGCCATCACCAAGCGGGCGGATGTCACCTACGGTGCGATCTTCGCTTTTGCCGGTCTCACTTGTCTGCTGTTTGCGGATTTTGGCTGGAACCAGCTCTGGCTCATCTTGCCTGCCACTTTGGCGCTTGGTGCAGCGGCGGGCGTTTTTGGCGGGCTCTGGGCCGGGCTCTTCATCGGTCGAGGCGTCATGCGTCCGCTGGCCAGTGCATCGCCCAATGCGGTTACAGTCGCGTCCATCGGCGCACTGATTGCGCTGATGGAAAGCGCACGGTTGGCTGCAGGCACGCGCTCGCTCTGGCTGCCGCCCATTTTGAGCGATACCATTTACGTCTGGCGCAGCGCGGACTTCGCCGTCACGACCACGCCGATGCAGCTCATCAATTCCGCGGCGTTTCTGGCGCTGGTTGCGGGTGGATATCTCGTCCTGCAAAAAACCAATGCCGGGAGATACTGGAAAGCCGTCGGGGAGGACGCATTTGCCGCGTCGCTGCTTGGCGTCAATCCGGGGCGGGTGTTTCTGGTGTCCTATTGCGCGGCGGCATTGTTCGCGTCGATCTGCGGTGTGCTCGCCACCTTCTATTATGGCAATATGGATTTTGGCGCTGGGCTGGTCTTCGGCTTGAAAGTGGTGCTGATATCTGCGGCGGGCGGCTATACCAGCCCGCTCAAATGCGCGGCTGGAGCAGCGGCCATCGGCTTTGCCGAAACATTCTGGGCCGCTTACGGCCCGGTCGCGTGGCGAGATGCAGAGGTGCTGACGATGCTGGTTCTATGGCTGATCGTCATGAGACGCGAGCGGGATGAGCCCTAGCGCCATTTGTCTTTCGCCGTATCATCTGCATCCTTGGCAGCAATCCATTCTCCGGATTTTCCGTCCTTGCCATGCTCCTTCTTCCAGAAGGGTGCAGAGGTCTTGAGATAATCCATCACGAAATTCGCGCCGTCGAAGGCCGCTTGCCGGTGGCGAGATGCGGCGATCACGAGGACGATGTTGTCTCCGGTTGCGATTTTGCCATAGCGGTGGATGGCGGTGAGGCCGAGAAGCTGGAAGCGCTCGATGGCGAGTTTGCCGATGCGCAGCATTTCCGCCTCTGCCATGCCCGGATAATGCTCCAGTTCCAGCGCGGAAAGTGCGCCGCCATCGTCACGGCAAAGGCCGGTGAAGGTCACGACGGCACCAATGGTCTTGTCCGCCTGCGTCAGCAATTTCGCCTCGGCAGCGGCGTCGAAATCTTCTGCCTGTACGCGGATGGTCGGCTCGATGGTCATCATATTCTGGCCAATTCGGACGGGGTGCTTTTTTGCTCGATTGCCCGAGAGTTGGTGCAGTCGGTACCACCTACTCCCTCGTTCTTCAACCACCCGTCATGGGCGGAAAGATGCCGATTTCTCTTGCGCCGACGATGCTTTCGTCGTTGTCGATATGTTCCTGATTGACCGCAACGCGGATCACATCGGGGAATTCGAAGGCCGCTTCGTATTCCTCACCCAGCGTGGTGAGATAGGTGGTCAACTCCCGCGCGGTCGTGACGTCGGCGGGCAGGTCGATATCCTCTTCGGATTTTCCGATCCGCTCCCGCACCCAGGCGAAATAGACGATATGGACCATTATTCCGAGTCCACGATGTGCTTGAGGCCAGCCTTGAAGTAGTCGTAGCCGGTATAGATCGTCAGCGCCGCTGCAATCCACAGCAGGGTGATGCCGATTTCGGTGGTGTAGGGTAGGACCTGATCTCCTGCCGGACCTGCCAGCAGGAAGGCGATGGCGACCATCTGGATGGTGGTTTTCCATTTGGCGATCTGCGTCACCGGCACGGAAACCTTCAGCGCCGCGAGATATTCGCGCAGGCCGGATACCAGAATTTCACGGCAGAGAATGGTGATGGCGGCCCAGAGCGACCAGCCGGCAATGGTGCCGTCTGCCGCCAGCAGCAGCAGAATGGAGGCGATCAGCAGCTTGTCCGCGATAGGGTCCAGCATGCGCCCGATATTCGATGTCTGGTTCCAGATGCGCGCGAGATAGCCATCGAGAAAATCCGTCAGCGAGGCGATGATGAACAGCCACAGCGCCGTCCAGCGCGCGAAATCCGAACTTTCGAGCTTTCCTTCGATAAAGAAACACAAAACAATGACCGGAACCGCGAGAATGCGGCCATAGGTCAAAAGATTCGGGATGTTGTATGCGCGCGAAGCCATGGGGAAACCTGTCAGTCTGTATACAGCGTTGATGCAGCCCTAAGAGGCAAGCGTCAACACCCTATTATGTTTTTTTGCGGGTGCGGCCCGAAAGCGCGGGCATCAGTCTTTGCCGCTCTCGTGGAAGTGATTGTAAACCATCCGCGCCACCGTCTCGGAAATGCCGCCGACGGCCATAAGGTCGCTCAAGGCCGCGCGCGACACAGCCTTTGCCGTGCCGAAATGCTGTAACAGCGCGCGTTTGCGACCGGGGCCGATGCCGCTGATCTCATCCAGCGGGTTCTTAATCATTTCCTTCTTACGGCGGGCGCGATGGGAGCCGATAGCAAAACGGTGGGCTTCATCGCGCATGCGCTGGATGAAATACAGCACAGGGTCGCGCGGCGGCAGCGAGAAATCGCTGCGCGTATCGGTAAAGAAGCGCTCACGCCCCGCATCACGGTCCACGCCTTTCGCCACCCCGATGGCGGTGACACAATCGCGAATGCCGAGCTCGTCCAGAATGGTGCGCACTGCCGTCATTTGGCCCTGGCCACCATCGATGAGGATGACATCCGGCCATGCGGGGAAGGGCATGTCAGCGGCGTCTTCCGGCGACACAGCCTGCGTGCGGTCCGGTCTTCCCTCTTCCTTCAGCAGACGGGAGAAGCGTCTTGTCATCACCTCACGCATCATGCCGAAGTCGTCGCCGGGTGTGATGTCGGTCGATTTGATGTTGAACTTGCGGTAGTGGGCTTTGGTAAAGCCATCCGGCCCCGCCACCACCATGCCGCCCACGGCATTGGTGCCCATCATGTGCGAGTTATCGTAGATCTCGACACGGCGTGGCACATAGGGCAGGGCGAAGGTTTCGGCAAAGCCCTTCAGAAGCCGGGCCTGCGAGGATGTTTCCGCCAACTTACGGCCATGTGCCTCACGCGCGTTGCCCAGAACGTGAGCCACCACATCCTTCTTCTCACCGCGTTGTGGCACGGAAATCGTGACCTTATGGTTGGCCTTCTCGCCAAGAGCTGCGGCCAGCAGTTCCTGCTCCTCTACCGTCTCGGACAACAGGATTTGCTTTGGCACAGGTTTGTCATCGTAAAACTGCGCCAGAAAGGCGTTCAAAATCTCGGAGCCGGGAAGCGAGGGATCAGCCTTCGGGAAGTAGGCACGGTTGCCCCAGTTCTGCCCGGTGCGGAAGAAGAACACCTGAATGCAGGACACGCCGCCTTCGTGGTGAATGGCGAAGACATCCGCCTCATCGATGCCGGCGGGATTGATACCCTGATGGCTCTGCACATGGGAAAGTGCCGCCAGCCGGTCTCGGTAAATGGCCGCCCGTTCAAAATCGAGGTCTTCAGACGCTTCGTTCATCTGCGAGGCAATCGTGGCTTTCACGCTCTGGCTTTTGCCGGAGAGGAAGTCCTTCGCCTCTTGCACCAATTCGGCGTAACCCTCATCGCTGACCTCGTGGGTGCAAGGGGCGGAACAGCGCTTGATCTGGTGAAGAAGACAGGGGCGGGTGCGGCTTTCGAACACGCTGTCGGTACAGGTGCGGATGAGGAAGGCGCGTTGCAGCGAATTGATCGTGCGGCCAACGGCACCAGCGGAGGCGAAAGGCCCGAAATAATCGCCCTTGCGTGCGCGTGCGCCGCGATGCTTGAAGATGGCGGGCGCGCGGTTGTCGGATGTGATCAGAATATAGGGGAAGGACTTGTCGTCGCGCAGCAGAACATTGTAGCGAGGACGCAGACGCTTGATGAGGTTGGCTTCCAGCAACAGCGCTTCGATTTCCGTGCGCGTCGTCACGAATTCCATATGCGTCGTCAGCCGCACCATCTGGCCGATGCGGTTGGAATGGAAACGGCCTTGGGCATAGTTGCCGACACGCTTCTTCAATGAGCGCGCCTTGCCAACATACATCACATCGCCAGCATCATTGAACATGCGGTAGACGCCGGGGCTATTGGGCAGGTGTTTGACGAACTCGCCGATGAGATCCATGCCCTTGAGGCCGGATTCGTTTTTCCAGCCCGCATTCCAGTCCATGGATGCAGCCGAGTATTCCCCTGCTACCTCGAGAGTGGAGGAGGACACATCGTCTTCATCATCGTCGTTGTCATCGAAGAGAACACCGCCATCGGGCAGCTTCTTTCCGTTCATTCAGGTATCTCCGCCACATCTGGGGTTTCCCAGCCAAGGTGCTGGCCACCATCCAGTGCGATCATTTGGCCGGTCATCGACGGCGTGTCATACAAAAAGCGAATGGTCCGACCGAACTCGTCCGGTTGCGGCCCACGCTTTAATATAAGGGCGTCGATCTGCGCCTGAAAGTGCTCAGGCTCCTGTCTTTCACTTTTAAATGACGGGCCGGGGCCGATGGCGTTGACGCGAACGCGCGGCGCAAAGCTCTGCGCCATAGTTTTCGTGGCCGTCCACATGGCGGATTTCGACAGCGTGTAGGAATAGAAACGGGGCGTGAGCGCCAGAACGCGCTGATCGATGATATTGACGATGAGGCCCGACGCATCCTTCGGCAATTGCCGCACCAGGGCTGCTCCCAGAATGGAGGGCGCGCGGACGTGGACGGCAAAATGTGCATCGAATGCCGACGAATCGAACTCATCGGCACTGTCATGACGGAACACGGATGCGTTATTAACGAGGACACCGATGGGGCCGAGCGCCGAATTTGCGCTTTCCATCAGTTTTTCCGTTGATTCCGCATTTTCGAGGTCTGCCTGCACAACGGCCGCTTTTCCACCTTTTTGCCGTATTGTCTTAGCGAAATCCTCCGCTTCATCGAGCGAAGAGCGCGCATGCAGGCCAATCGCGAAGCCTTCTGCAGCAAGATACTGCGCTATTGCGCGACCCATGCGACGCGCAGCCCCGGTAATCAGTACGGTTTTCGGTATAATCTCGTTCAAAGCTGATCTACGCCCTGCTGATGTCTCATATAACCAAGGATATAAGTCCAAAGGGCGAGTTTTGCACAGCGTGAGGGTTGATTATACAGAATTATCCCCGCCCGATGCATGCGAAGTAATTTAATTTAAATACATGTAAAAAGCCGCTCTTCTCAAGTTAACGGCTCATTATCCTTAATAGATTTTTGTGTCATTTTAGCAACGTCCCATTTCCGTCACGTCGCTGCCCCAATCAATTCACATTTTGGCTTTTTGATCTCCTCAATCACCCATCATTTTGATCATCAGTCGGGCAAGGGAACAAACTGTTTTACACCGCGTTTGGGAACAAGTGTTTGAGCACCCCGCGGGTATGAAAAGGAGAATAGCATGCGTACTATCGTTGCAACACTTATGGCGACCACAATGGCAGCTGCAGCGTTTTCGGCAGCAAAGGCAGCCGACGCTGTGAACGAAGTGCCGCAGGCACCTGTCGCTTACGAGCAGCCAGCACCGATCAGCAACTGGTCTGGCGCTTACCTCGGTGCCACCGGTAACTATGACTGGGGCCGTTTCACCGGCAATGGCGGCGATCGTGACGCCGACGGCTTTGGTGGTGGTCTCTACGGCGGTTACAACTGGCAGAGCGGCCAGATCGTATACGGTGGTGAAGCCGACGTTAATTACGGTGATGAAAAAGGTTCCGCTGGAAGCAACAATGGCGTCGGCCTCGAAGGCAAGCAGGGCGTGAACGGTTCGATCCGTGCCCGCGTTGGTTACGACATGAACCCATTCCTGCTCTACGGTACAGGCGGTTTGGCGATCTCTGACAACAAGGTCAGTGACCCAACCTCCAGCGACAAGGCTACAGCTCTCGGCTACACAGTTGGTGCCGGTGTCGAAGCCATGGTAACCAACAACATCACAGCTCGCGTTGAATACCGCTACAGCGACTACCAGAACAAGGACTTCACGCTTGACTCTGGAACCGTATCTCGCGGCTTCGACGATCACAGCGTTAAGGCTGGTATCGGCGTAAAGTTCTAATCCTTAAACGGATTAACTGTTGAAAGCCGGGGTTCGCCCCGGCTTTTTTCATTTTTGTTTTTACGGTCGCAAAAAGCAAATGTGGCGGGATGGTTAAAACCACCCCGTTTTTTCTGTCTCAGGCTGGTGCTCTCATCTCGGCATAATCCTTGAAGCGTTTGCCGAATGCGTGCGGCCATTCCGCCAGCGTCTTGCGGCCATCAGCCCATTCCCCTGCAAAACGCAAATCGAGATAACCGATCATCGCCGCAAGCGCGAAGTGACCGCCGTGCAGCTTCTTTCCTGTTTTTGGCAGGTTAGCATTCAGGTAATCCAGACCCTTGACCACCTTGCCCCATTGTTTTTCGATCCATGGCTGGTGGACTTTGTCCTCGGGGCGGGAGCGGCGCTCATAGACGATGGCCAGAAGGCAATCCATGATGCCGTCACACAGCGCCTCCAGAATTTCGGCCTCCGTGCGCTTCTCGCCCTTTTTCGGGTAAAGCTTGCCGCCCGACAGACGGTCCAGATAATGCATGATGGCGACGCTGTCATAGACCGAGCCGCCTTCATCCAGAATGAGCACGGGGATTTTGCCTAGAGGATTGTTATCCATCAACGTTGCTGGCTGGGCGTTGGTATCGACACTGACGCTGGTCAGGTCGATGTCGAGATAACGCGCGGCCATGCGGACTTTCGCGGAATAGGGGGAGGCGGGCGAGTAAAGCAATTCCATGGATATTCTACCTCTAGGGGTTTAGCGGATGGGTATGATTTCAGTGGTGTTTGAACGGCAGCCTTTTCGGTCTACCTCCGGGCAACTGCGGAAGCCGAGGTCTTTGTTCATGCAGATGCGGACTTCTTCCAGCCTTGGCCCGTCACAGCTGATTGCAAGACCTTGTTTCGTCATGCCCGGATTGTCAGCAATGAAGGCAGTTTCGACGGCATCTGCGGAGAGCGTCTTGCTGCTGGTGCCGGATGATAGGTCTTTGGGCAGATTGACGCGCTGATAGGCGGCGCGAATCGTATCGAAATAATCCTTTTGCGACAAACCGCTGCACGATCCGTGCTTGCGCCATTGGTGGCCGATGAGGCCCATGGACGGCATGATGTCGAACATGCTGCGGCCAAGGCTATCAGGGACACGCTCCTGTTTGTCCTTCCCGCAGAATTCGGGATAGCCACTTTCATTCTGCGGCCACAGGCCGTGGACGATGAACCCGTATTTCCGATTGCTGCCGCATTGCTGGCGGCTGTTCTGACCGGCATCGCTGGCGCAGAACGCCGGCGACCACGACAGTGACAGCACGTAAAAATCAAAGCCTGAACCAACGGGCGGCTGCGGCGTTTGCATAGGTGAAGGCGCAGTTGCCGAAATGGTGATCGGCTTTCGTGGTGTCTCTTGCTTTTGATCAGCAAACATAAACCACCCTGCCGCAGCCAGTGAAAGTGCACCCAATGCAATAAAACCGGCATATTGTTTCATTGGGTCAATTATCTTTCCATGGCCGCGATGACGAAGTCTTGATCGGTATCGGGTTTTATACCATCCCGCCACTGTGGCAAACAGGCGACCGAAAAATGAACCATGGGTGATAGTCTTAGTTGAAACGGAGCTTGTATAACGAATAAGCTCAGCGAATCCGGCAAAAAGCCACGCTGTGCGGATGGGGGAGACAGTTCAGGCATGTCCGTATGAAATTGAAAAAATACATCTGGCCCGTCGTGGGCGTGGCAACCATCGGTTTTTCCGTCTGGCTGCTGTACAAGGAACTGAAACACCTGTCCTTGGACGACGTTTGGGGCAGTCTCGCCGCCATCAATCCCCACCACTGGCTGATGTCCGGACTTTGCACCCTCGTGGCCTATGCCGCACTGGCAGGATATGACCGGATTGCCCTGCAACATCTCAAGCGTAAAGTTGGCTGGGTTTTCATCACGCTGACGTCATTTACCACCTACGCCCTGTCGCACAATGTTGGTGCATCGGTATTCTCAGGTGCCGTCGTGCGCTACCGTGCCTATACGTCCAAAGGTCTCAGCGTTTCGGAAATCGGCGTGCTGGTGGCTCTGTGTTCGTTCACCTTCGCCATCGGTACCATCATGCTCGTCGGCTTCATTCTGGTGTACGAGCCTGAGATAACCGAGCGATTCGTCGGTGTTCTGCCCGTTGAGGCCTCTGCGACAACGGGCGTTATTCTGCTGGGAATCGCTGGCCTTTATTTGCTCGGCAGCCTGTTCAAACTTCGTCCTTTGAGAATAGGCTCGTTCACGCTGTTCTACCCGGCACCGCACCTCGTCATACAGCAGCTGGTGATCGGCCCAATCGAGCTGTTGGGTGCGGCTGGCATCATCTACTTCGCCCTGCCGGAAGCCGGAAATCCGGGCTTCATGGTCATTCTCGGAATCTTCCTGATATCGTTTTCCGCGGCGCTGATATCGCACGCCCCCGGCGGTCTCGGTGTGCTGGAGCTTGTCTTCGTCACCGGCCTGCCGGACATGAACCCGGCAGACGTTATCGCAGCACTTCTGGTGTTCCGCCTGTTTTACCTGATCATTCCGTTCATCATCGGCCTGTTCATCATCCTCTTTTTCGAGAGGTCACAACTGGCCGTGGCGGAGCGGGAAGAGCGGCAGGCGGAACTGAAGTAACGCAGCTACTCGCCGCGCAGCCAGAATGCGCGGTGTGAGGCGTACCGGTCCTGCGCCATCGTGGCTCTCAGCACCGGCAAAATCGTGTGCAACTCCTCCTTCAGCGTGAAGGGCGGGTTGACGATGATCAAGCCGGAACCGCTGAGGCCTTCCACCCGGTCGCTGCGCACGGAAAGCTCGGCGCACAACATCTTCGGAATCTCGTATGACTGAAGAAGTTCGTGGAAGTCCTTGATTGGAGCGCTTTTTTTCAGCGGGTACCACAGGCAATAGGTGCCGGTCGAAAAGCGGCGATAGGCTTTATGGAAGCCTTCGGCCAGCCGCTCATATTCGTTGTCTTTTTCGAACGGCGGATCGACCAGCACGAGGCCGCGCTTTTCCTTGGGCGGCAAATGCGCGCCGAGCGACAACCAGCCGTCGAGTTCGGTTACGCGCGCCTGATAATCACCTTCGAAAAGGCGGGACAGCGCACGAAAGTCATCCGGGTGCAGTTCCATGGCGGACAGACGGTCCTGCGGGCGAAACAGCATGCGCGCCAGCTTTGGCGAGCCCGGATAAAACTGGATGCCGCCATCAGGGTTGAGTTCTCTGACCGCTGTTAGATAGGGCTCCAGCAGCTCCGCCACCGCTGGCGGCAGGTCCGCGTCCAGCAACTTGCCGATGCCGGTCTGCCATTCGCCGGTTTTCTGGGCTTCCACGGAGGACAGGTCGTAAAGGCCGATACCTGCATGTGTATCGAGAACGCGGAACGCCTTGTCCTTGTTTTGCAGATAACGCACGAGCCGCGCCATGACCGCATGTTTGAGAACATCGGCAAAATTGCCTGCGTGATAGATGTGCCGATAGTTCATGCGCGCCGATGCCTTTTATGAATATTCTTGATGGTCGTCACTTGGCCCTTTTGGCCGCATTGCCTTTGCAATATACAAAAGTCATGAATGATGCGACCCCGATTTCCGCCAAAGCCGTGACTGATGCTGTCAGCATCGGCCACACCGTCTGTCCGCACGACTGTCCAAGCGCCTGCGCGCTGGAGGTGGACATCACCGCCGATGGCCGAATCGGCCGTGTGCGGGGTGCCAATGCCAACACCTACACGGCTGGCGTCATCTGCGCCAAGGTCGCGCGCTACTCCGAGCGGATCTACCATCCTGGCCGATTGCTGACCCCAAAGCGCCGTAAGGGCGCAAAAGGGGCGGGCGACTGGCAGGAGATCAATTGGGAGAACGCTCTCGATGAGATTGCCGACGCTTTCGTCAAGGCGGAAGCAAAGCATGGTGCGGAAGCCATCTGGCCGTATTTCTATGCCGGAACCATGGGGCAGGTGCAGCGCGACAGCATAGAGCGGCTTCGCCACGCCAAGAAATATTCCGGCTTTTTCGGCTCCATCTGCACCAACATGGCCTGGACCGGTTATGTGATGGGCACCGGTGCTCTTCGCGGGCCTGACCCGCGCGAGATGGCAAAGGCTGACGTCGTTGTCATCTGGGGCACCAATGCGGTGGCCACGCAGGTCAATGTCATGACCCATGCCATCAGAGCCCGGAAGGAACGTGGTGCCAAGATCGTGGTCGTGGATATCTACGACAATCCGACCATGAAACAGGCGGATATGAAGCTGATCGTGCGTCCCGGCACGGATGCGGCTCTTGCCTGCGCCGTGATGCACATCGCCTTCCGCGACGGTTATGCCGACCGGGCCTATATGGCGAAATTCGCGGATGATCCCGCCGGGCTGGAAGCGCATCTCGCATCCAAGACCCCACAATGGGCCGCAGACATTACCGGGCTTTCGGTCGAAGAAATCGAGGCTTTCGCAAAGCTAGTCGGCACCACGCAAAAGAGCTTTTTCCGTCTGGGTTACGGTTTCGCCCGCCAGCGCAACGGCGCAGTTGCCATGCATGCGGCGCTTTCCATCGCCACCGTGCTGGGCTCCTGGCAATATGAAGGCGGCGGCGCGTTTCACAACAATGGCGACATCTTCCGGCTCAACAAGGCGGAACTGATGGGCACCGCCTATGCCGACCCAAATGTGCGCCAGCTCGACCAATCGCAGATCGGTCGCGTTCTGACCGGCGATGCCGAGGCTTTGCGTTATGGCGGGCCGGTAACGGCGCTGCTGATTCAGAACACCAACCCAGTCAATGTCTGCCCGGAGCAACGGCTGGTAAAGCAGGGCTTCCTGCGGGACGATCTGTTCGTTGCCGTGCATGAGCAGTTCATGACGGAGACGGCGGAACTGGCCGACATCGTGCTGCCCGCCACCATGTTCCTCGAACATGATGATATCTACCGCGCCGGTGGCCAGAACCACATTCTGCTCGGCCCCAAACTGGTGGAGCCGCCTGAGACCGTTCGTACCAATCTCTTCGTCATCGAGGAACTCGCCAAGCGCCTCGGCGTCTCTGATATGCCGGGCTTCGGTATGACGGAGCGTGAGCATATCGATCTCATTCTGAATCCGGGCGGATGGGGTGATTTCGATAGCCTTGCCGAGGAGAAATGGATCGACGCGCAGCCGCCGTTTGAGGTCGCGCATTATCTCGAGGGCTTCGGTTATGCGGACGGAAAATTCCGCTTCAGCCCGGATTGGCAGAGCGGTCCATCCCCCAACAAACCGCCGAAGAATGTGCCGGTCATGGGTCTGGTGGCGGAGCTACCGAAGTTCCCGGATCAGGTGGATGTCATCGAAGTGGCCGATGCCGAGCATCCGTTCCGTCTGGCGACATCACCCGCCCGCAACTTCCTGAACTCGACCTTTGCGGAGACGAAAACGTCCGTTCAGAAAGAGGGACGCCCGGAGGTGATGATCTGTCCTGCCGATGCGCTACGTCTTGATATTGTCGATGGCGATATCGTGCGGATTGGCAATGCGCGGGGAGAACTGCGCATTCACGCCAAGATCGTTGACGGGGCGAAAGCGGGTGTGCTGATTGCCGAAGGGCTGTGGCCCAACAAGGCGCATATGGATGGTGAGGGCATCAACATTCTGACCGGCGGCGATGCCGTCGCGCCCTATGGCGGGGCTGCTTTTCACGACAATAAGGTCTGGCTGAACAAGGCCTGAGAGAGTTGCAGGAATTTTAATGACCCAATCGATTGATGGCACAATGGCGCATATTTCCGACGAGGATCGGGTGAAGCTGGTCTCGAAAGAAACCGTCTGGAAGCGTTTCGTTCACCTACAGACACTGGTCTTCGACCAAAAAATGCCGGACGGACGTGTGATCCGTATTGATCGCGAAGTGCACGACCACGGCAGTGCTGCTGCCATTCTTCTTTTCGACCCGAAAAAGAATGCGGTGGTTCTCGTCCGCCAGTTCCGCCCCGCCGCCTTCGTGAATGGCGATCCAAGTTTTATGCTGGAAGTGCCGGCAGGCTTGATCGATGACGACCAGCCCGACGAAGCCATCCGCCGCGAGGCTATGGAGGAAACCGGTTATGCGGTGAACGAGGTTCGATATCTTTTCCAGACCTACGCCAGCCCCGGCACGCTGACGGAGAAAGTCGGACTGTTTTACGCACGCGTCGATCTAGACGAAAAAGCCGGTCTCGGCGGTGGACTGGCAATGGAAGGCGAGGACATCGAGGTTCTGTCCATTCCGCTCGACCAGGCATTCGGCATGATCTCGACGGGTGAAATCACCGACGCGAAGACGATCATTTTGCTGCAATGGGCGATGCTCAATCGGGCGCAGTTGTAAGAAAGCATTTAGAGGCGGCTCGTGTCCATTCGATGATGTAATATACGAACAACCTCAACAGCATCATTGTTCTCTTTGAAGAAAATGATGTGTGAGCCGATCAATGATTTGCGATATTTTTTACGAATATGCTCGGCAGACTGGGAGATGACCGAGCCGTCTGCCAAACCTTCCAGCGTCTTTCGTATCGATTGAACATAGACTTCGGCTTGCGACACACCCCAACTTTTTTCCGTATAGTCCCAGATAAGTTCGAGATCGATTTGCGCCTTCGGCGTCAGACGATATGCCCTCATCCGGCGTTTTTCTTGCGCTGAATAAATGCATCGAAATCAAATGAAGCGGCAGAACCGGAATTTTCTCCCTCGACCAAGGCAGCACGCAGGTTGCTCAGTTCCGCTTCCCGCTCTTCAAGAAGTCGAAGACCGGCGCGAACGACCTCACTGGCAGAGGTGTAGCGACCCTGTTCGATCTGTTGTTCGATAAACGTGTCGAAGTGATCGTTGAGGTTGACGGATGTGTTCTTTCCCATTGCCTACTCCTGCGCTGGACAAGAATGTACCAAAGATTGGTAGTTCATGGAATAGTGGCAACTCAGGCAAATGCCACGTTCTCAGCGGCTGCGGCAGCGGCGAGTTTTTTGTCGCCTGTGGCAAGTGGTATGGCGTGTGAGACGGCGAGTGCCAGATAGGCTGCGTCGTAAGCGGACAGCGAATGCTTTTTTGCCAGCCGCATGATGGTGATATGATCGCCGCCGCTGACGAGGGTTAGAGGCAGGTTGGTGAAGCGCAATAGGATCGAGAAGATCGCATCCTGATCTATACGTTTTCGCTTCTCTGCCGAGAGCAGGATATTTCGGAGTTCGTGGGACAGAAGGTCGGGAGCGATAGCGTCTTCGGTTTCGAGCATATCCAGCGCTTTGTCTGCGGCGTCATTTGTCTCATCCGGCAAGAACCATGCGGCAACAATGGATGCATCGACAACGAATGGCATTAACGCCTGCCTTCGCTTTTCCAAGCCTGAATGTCGTCGGCGCTGACGATTGATCGCTGCGCTCTTTCTGTCCGCAATGCATCCAGCATTCGTCGACGCTCTTGGCGATCATTGGCCTTTATCAGTCGGGCGACGGGCTCGTTACCACGAGCGATAACCACGTCCTCGCCGGCTTCTACTTTCGCCAGAAGCTCGGAAAGATGTGTTTTTGCTTCGCCGACTTTTACCGTGAGCGTCATGGCTCGAGAACTCCACTTCAGGCTGAAGGTATCAAGTCAAAGGGGGCTTGGTCAAGCGGTTGGCCAAGTCTGAGGTTTTACGCAGAAATCAGCTGCTGCCCAATGTCACAGGCATCTTCGCCGCGCACGGCCTTGCCTCCCTCCATCCTTACCTTGCCCTCGGCCAGAAGCTTGAGCGCCCTAGGATAAAGCTGGTGTTCCACGGTCAGAACACGGGCCGCGAGGGTGTCTGCGTTATCGCTGACCAAAACCGGCACTGCCGCCTGGCCGATGACCGGGCCTTCGTCCATGCCCTCGGTAACGAAATGGACCGTGCAGCCGGTGATCTTCATGCCGCTTTCGATGGCGCGTTCATGGGTGTGGAGGCCGGGAAAGAGCGGCAGGATGGACGGGTGGATGTTGATGATGCGGCCAGCATAGGGCGCGATGAAATCGCCGGAGATCAGGCGCATGTAACCGGCAAGGCAGATGATATCGGGTGCGATTTCGCTCAAGGCGGCGAGGATGGAGGCCTCGTGCTCGGCTTTGCTGGAATAGGTCTTGCGCTCGAAAACGAGGGTGGGAATGCCGAGGCTCTGCGCTTTCGCAAGACCGCCCGCTGTCGCCTTGTCTGAAATGACACAGGCGATTTCGGCCGGAAAATCCGGGGCCTGGCACGCTTGCGCCAGCGCCATCATGTTGGAGCCGCTGCCGGAGATGAAAACGACGACGCGCTTGCGGGCAGGGGCGGTGCTCATAGGCCGAGCGTACCCTTATAGATCGTGCCATGTGCGTCTTCCGCACGTGCGACCATGCGACCCAGTGCAAAAACGGTTTCGCCCTCGGCCGTCAAAGCGTCGGTGACCGTCTGAGCGTTCTCTGGGGACACGACCACGATCATGCCAACGCCGCAGTTGAAGGTACGCAGCATTTCGTTGGGGGCAACGCCGCCGGTCTTGGCAAGCCATGAGAAGACGGCGGGAACCTTTATGGCGTCGAGATCGATTTCAGCGGCCAGATGCTTTGGCAGAACGCGCGGAATGTTTTCCGGGAAGCCGCCGCCGGTGATGTGCGCCAGTGCCTTCAAAGCGCGGGTCTCGCGGATCGCCTTCAGAAGCGGCTTTACATAGATACGTGTTGGGGTCAGCAGCGCTTCCCCCAACTTCTTGCCCTTGGCAAAGGGGGCCGGGGCATCCCAGTCGAGACCGGAGAGAGAGACGATCTTGCGCACCAGCGAGAAGCCGTTGGAGTGAACGCCGGAGGATGAAAGGCCGAGAATGACGTCGCCTTCGGCAATGTCGCCCGCTGGCAGAAGCTGGCCGCGTTCGGCAGCGCCGACTGCAAAGCCTGCGAGATCGTAATCGCCATCCGAATACATGCCCGGCATTTCGGCGGTCTCGCCGCCGATCAAAGCACAGCCGGATTCGCGACAACCGGCGGCAATACCGGTGACGATGGCAGCGCCCTGATCCGGGTCCAGCTTGCCGGTTGCGAAGTAGTCGAGGAAGAACAGCGGTTCGGCACCCTGCACGACGAGATCGTTGACGCACATGGCGACGAGGTCGATACCGACGGTGTCATGGTAGTTCGCGTCGATGGCGATCTTGAGCTTGGTGCCGACGCCATCATTGGCGGCGACCAGAACCGGGTCGGTGAAGCCTGCGGCTTTCAGATCGAACAGGCCGCCGAAGCCACCGATTTCACCATCCGCGCCGGGGCGGCGGGTGGAGCGCACGGCTGGCTTGATTTTCTCGACCATCAGGTTTCCGGCGTCGATATCCACGCCTGCATCGCTGTAGGTAAGACCGTTCTTGCCCGACTGGCTCATGGCTCTCGTCTCCACTGGTTCCGTTTGGCGTCGCCATTCGCATGAGACGGGTGACGATGCAAGTATGAGTGCGGCAAAAGGCATGTTTTTCACGCCTTTTGGCTGTTTTAGCCGTATTGTTATGGGAAAGGTCAGCCGTGACGAATTTGGCAACGGTGCCACACTTGACCAGTCCGGTCCACGCATCCTATCTCCTAACCACGGCGTTACGAGCACAGGCGCTCAAAGGAGCAGACGATGCAACCACATATCAGAGGCCTCAACCTGAGACGCCAGATCTTTTTCTGGCTGGGCGCTCTCGTGTTTTTCGTCGTGTTCCTGATGGTCTTCAGCTCCATTCTGCTGCCCTTCGTGGCCGGCATGGCGCTCGCCTATTTCCTCGATCCTATCGCGGATTGGCTGGAGCGTCGGGGTCTGAGCCGGATGATGGCGAGCGTGATGATCCTCGTGTCCTTCGTGCTGCTGTTTGCGTTGTCGTTGATCATCATCATTCCGTTGATCGTCGCGCAGGCATCGGAGTTCATCACCCGCATTCCGCAATATATCTCGTCGCTGCAGCAACTCATCGCCGGTGCCGATACCAATCTGCTGCCAGGCTGGGTCAGCGCGCAGATCGATACGGTGAAGGAAAACTTCTCCAAACTGCTGACCGAAGGTGCTGGCTTCATCGGCACGCTGCTGACGCAAATCTGGAATTCCGGCAAGTCGCTGGTTGACGTGATTTCGCTTCTGGTGGTGACACCTGTTGTCGCATTTTACCTGTTGCTGGACTGGGATCGCATGATCGAAAAGGTCGACAGCTGGATACCGCGTGACCACGTGGCAACCGTGCGCCAGATTGCGCGTGATATGGATAGCACCATCGCAGGCTTCATTCGTGGCCAGGGCTCGCTTTGCCTAATCCTCGGTGTCTACTATGCCGTGGGCCTTTCGCTGGTCGGGTTGAATTTCGGGCTGCTGATCGGCTTTTTCGCAGGCGCAATCAGCTTCATTCCCTATGTCGGCTCCATGATCGGTCTCGTGCTGGCTGTTGGTGTCGCGCTGGTTCAGTTCTTGCCTGACTACGTCAACGTCATTCTCGTCCTGGCGGTGTTTTTCTCTGGCCAGTTCATCGAAGGCAATATTTTGCAGCCGAAACTTGTCGGTAGCAGTGTCGGCCTGCACCCGGTATGGCTGATGTTCGCACTGTTTGCGTTCGGCGTTTTGTTCGGCTTCGTTGGCCTGCTGGTCGCGGTACCTGCGGCAGCGGCTGTTGGTGTGCTGGTGCGCTTTGCACTGTCTCGTTATCTCGAGAGCGATCTCTACCACGGTCGCGCCGCTACGCTACCATGGGATGGCGAGGGTGCAGCGATAGAGGCGTTACCGCCGAAAAAGATTGATTCCCAGAGCTGAAAGATGACTGAAAACCATAAACCCGGTGCTGGCAGGCCGAGAGCCGAGCAGCTACCGCTTGCTTTTTCCCATCAGACGGCAACGGGCCGCGAAGATTTGCTCGTCGCCGCACCGCTGCACGCCGCCGTCAGCATCGTGGATGAGTGGCCGCGCTGGCCTTCGCCTGTCGTCATTCTGGTTGGCCCTCAAGGGTCTGGTAAATCCCACCTCGCCAGCATCTGGAAAAACACCAGTGGAGCCGTGGAGATAAAGCCGCAGGCAGGCGGGGATGCCGCACGCGCCGCCGAAAGCGGCCCCGTGCTGTTCGAGGACGCGGATAGAGACGGCTTCGACGATACGGAATTGTTTCATGTCATCAACAGCGTGCGTGAAAACGGCACCTCGCTCTTGATCACCACGCGTGAATGGCCCGCTGCATGGCCGGTGACACTGCCCGATCTGCGCTCGCGCCTGAAGGCTGCGACAGTGGTGGAGATCGGAGAGCCGGACGAGGATTTGCTCGGTCAGGTGTTGATGAAACTGTTTGCCGACCGCCAGCTTTATATGGATGACAAGCTTGTCAGCTATATCGTGGCGCGGATGGAGCGGTCGCTCAATGCCGCGCAGACAATAGTTGAACGGCTGGATCGTCTCGGCCTGTCGCGCGGAGCGCGCATCAGCAGGGCTATGGCAGCGGAAGTGCTGACGGAGTTGGGCGGCGATATCGATGAGGATTGACTGTCACAGTTCCGTCGTCAAACTGTTATACGGCCATAACGGCATTGGATGCGGTTTTTAAATCGCCGATGTCTCAACAAGACCAGAAGCTGCGCGCGCTACCTTGTGTTGCAGCCATCGGTCTGGATCTATTAGAGGGCGGAGTATTCGATGGATTCGGTAGTGCAGGACGGTGTGGACGAAGGCACGCAAACGGCAGCCGAGGTTCAAGACCTATGGAACAGCCCCTCGCGTTTCATAAACCGTGAATTCTCCTGGCTGCAGTTCAACCGACGGGTTCTGGAAGAGACGCTCAACACGGCTCATCCCCTGCTGGAGCGCCTGCGGTTCCTTTCGATTTCCGCTGCCAACCTCGATGAGTTCTTCATGGTTCGCGTTGCCGGTCTGGAAGGACAGGTCCGCCAGAACGTGACCGTCAAGACGCCTGATGGTAAGACGCCCGCCGAGCAGCTCGAAGATATCCTAAAGGAAATCGACAACCTTCAGATGGAGCAACAGGCCTCGCTTGCCGTTCTCCAGCAATATCTCGCCAAGGAAGACATCTACATCGTTCGTCCCGCATCACTTTCCGATCAGGATCGTGTCTGGCTGGAAAACGAATTCGAGGAGCTGATCTTCCCGGTCTTGACGCCACTTTCGATCGATCCGGCGCATCCGTTCCCGTTCATTCCCAATCTCGGCTTCTCCATGGGCTTGCAGCTGGATAGCGTCAACGGTCGTGAGCCGATGACGGCGCTGCTTCGCCTGCCGCCAGCGCTGGACCGTTTCGTGCGTCTGCCGGATGACAAGACCGCGATCCGTTACATCACGCTCGAAGATGTCGTCGGCCTGTTCATCCACCGGCTCTATCCCGGTTATACCGTGCGCGGCTTCGGAACATTCCGCATTATCAGAGACAGCGATATCGAGCTTGAAGAAGAGGCCGAAGACCTGGTCCGTTACTTCGAAAGCGCCTTGAAGCGCCGCCGTCGCGGCTCGGTCATTCGTATCGAGACAGACAGCGAAATGCCGCCGTCGCTGCGCCAGTTCGTGGTGCATGAGCTGGGCGTGCCGGACAACCGCGTTGCTGTTCTGCCCGGCCTACTGGCCTTGAACACGATATCGGAACTCGTCAAAGCGCCGCGTGAAGACCTGAAGTTCGAACCCTACAATGCCCGTTTCCCGGAGCGCGTGCGCGAGCATGCGGGCGATTGCCTCGCAGCCATCCGCGAAAAGGACATGGTGGTTCACCATCCCTATGAGAGCTTCGACGTGGTCGTTCAGTTCCTGCTGCAAGCGGCCAGAGACCCGAACGTTCTGGCCATCAAGCAGACGCTTTACCGCACCTCCAACGACAGCCCCATCGTGCGCGCGCTGATCGACGCTGCTGATGCCGGCAAGTCGGTGACGGCGCTTGTGGAGCTGAAAGCGCGCTTCGATGAAGAGGCGAACATTCGCTGGGCACGAGATCTCGAGCGCGCTGGCGTACAGGTCGTATTCGGTTTCATCGAACTGAAGACACACTCGAAAATGTCGATGGTCGTGCGCCGTGAAGACGGCAAGCTCCGGACCTATTGCCACCTTGGCACGGGCAACTATCACCCGGTGACGGCAAAGGTTTATACGGACCTGTCCTTCTTCACCTGCAATCCGAAGATTGCGCATGATATGGCCAACATCTTCAACTTCATCACCGGTTATGGTGAGCCGGAAGAGGGGATGAAACTGGCGGTTTCGCCCTATACGATGCGCTCGCGTATCCTCAAGCACATTCATGATGAAACCGAACACGCCAAAAATGGCGTGCCCGCGGCGATCTGGATGAAGATGAATTCGCTGGTCGATCCTGAAATCATCGATTCGCTCTATCGCGCCAGCGAAGCCGGTGTCGAGATCGATCTGGTCATCCGTGGTATCTGCTGCCTGCGGCCGCAGGTGCCGGGCCTATCGGACAATATTCGCGTCAAATCCATTGTCGGACGGTTCCTCGAACACAGCCGTATTTTCTGCTTCGGCAATGGTTATGGCCTGCCATCCGACAAGGCTTTGGTCTATATCGGCTCGGCCGATATGATGCCGCGAAATCTCGATCGACGCGTGGAAACAATGGTGCCGCTGGTCAATCCAACGGTGCACGAGCAGGTTCTTTCACAGATCATGCTGGGCAATCTCATTGACAACCAGCAGAGCTACGAGATACTGCCGGACGGAACGTCGAGGCGCATCGAGGTGCGCAAAGGCGAGGAACCGTTCAACGCGCAGCACTATTTCATGACCAATCCTAGCCTTTCGGGACGTGGTGAAGCCTTGAAATCCAGTGCGCCCAAATTGATAGCCGGGCTGAGCTCAGCCCGCAAGAAACAGGCTGAATGACACGATCAGAAGCACAGGGGCGGCTCACCGGTCTCGCCCCCGTTTCCGTCATAGATATTGGTTCGAACTCCGTTCGTCTCGTTGTGTATGAAGGTCTCTCGCGCGCCCCAGCGGTGCTGTTCAATGAAAAGGTCCTGTGTGGCCTCGGCAAGGGCCTTGCCCTGACGGGTCGCATGGATGAGGAAGGCGTGACGCGCGCACTAGCCGCGCTGCGCCGTTTCCATGCTCTGTCCGAACAGGCGCAGGCGCAGCAACTTTACGTGCTGGCAACGGCTGCGGCCCGTGAAGCCTCCAACGGCCCGGACTTCATCCGTGATGCGGAAGCCATTCTCGGCTGCGAGATCGAGGTTCTCTCCGGCGAAAAGGAAGCGCTCTATTCCGCCTATGGCGTGATCAGCGGTTTCCATGATGCCGACGGTATTGCCGGTGACCTGGGCGGTGGCTCGCTTGAACTCATCGACATCAAAGGCAAGACATGTGGTGAAGGTATTACCCTTCCGCTGGGTGGATTGCGGTTATCGGAATATTCCGGCGGCTCGATCGAGAAGGCCACCAGCTTCACCAAGAAGCAGGTGAAGACTGCAAAGCTGCTCGCCAAGGGTGAGGGGCGCACATTCTATGCGGTCGGTGGCACATGGCGTAACATTGCCAAGCTGCATATGGAAATCACCGGCTACCCCCTGCACATGATGCAGGGTTACGAATTGCCACTGGCGGATATGCTGAGTTTTCTGGATGAGGTTATTGCCTCCAAGGATAGCAAGGACCCGGCATGGCAGGCGGTCTCAAAGAACCGCCGCACGCTGTTGCCATTCGGTGCCGTCGCGATGCGCGAAGTGCTGGAGACGATGAAGCCAGCCAAGATCGCGTTTTCGGCGCAAGGCGTTCGCGAAGGCTATCTCTATTCGCTGTTGCCAGAAGCCGAGCAGAATGCCGATCCTCTGCTTGTCGTTGCCGACGAACTGGCCATTCTGCGCGCCCGTTCGCCCGAACATGCACGCGAACTTGCGGACTGGAGCGGCAGAACGGTGCCGATCTTCGGTATCGATGAGACGCCTGACGAGGCACGGTATCGGCAAGCTGCCTGCCTGTTGGCGGATATCAGCTGGCGCGCGCATCCCGACTATCGTGGATTGCAGGCGCTGAACATCATCGCCCACTCGTCGTTCATCGCCATCACGCATCCGGGCCGGGCCTATATCGCACTGGCCAATTATTATCGCTTTGAAGGCTTGAACGACAACGGCACGACGGAGCATCTGACGGCCATTGCCGGTGAGAGAATGCAAGTTCTGGCGAAGCTGCTGGGTGGCCTGTTGCGTGTGGTCTATCTGTTCTCGGCGTCAATGCCTGGGGTGGTCGACCACCTCAAATTCCGCCGCTCGGAGCGCGACGATATCGACCTGGAATTCGTCGTGCCGCATGAATATTGCGATTTCGCCGGCGAACGTCTGGAAGGACGGCTTCAGCAGCTTTCGAAGCTGACGGGCAAAAAGCTGGCATTCGTATTTGAGTGAGGTTAGCAGACTTTTTGCTACTCACTCCTGTGCGTGTCACAGAAATCTAGCCAGCCCAAGTCTTTGGGCTGAAAAGGCTTTTACAACCCGATAGACATCGGGTGCCTGGATTCATGTGACAAGCACAGGAATGAGGGAATTTGGGATGGAGCCCACAACATTCGTTGCAGGCTCCACCCATGATGCGACTTACTTCGCGTCCAGCAGGTCTTTCACTTCAAGCAGAACGAACTCGTTGTCATCGGCCTTATCCAGCGCGCGGCCTGCCGAGAAGGGCAGGTTGTTGTCGTTGCCGACGATGATGTGTGTGGCATCGACGCGGTCGACATTTTCGATGGTGACGAACGGCATCGTGTAGGTGCCATTTGCGCTGCCCTGATGTGCCTTATTGTCTGGGTCAGCAATCTTCATCAGGTCGATATAGCCGATCTTGCGGGCAGCCTTGCCGACATTGGCATCGTTCATCTCGATCTTGTAGATACGCTTCAATTTGGCAGGCACGGCAAAGCAGTTCGCTTCCGGCTTTTTCGGATCAGCGCACGCCTTGTCGGCCATGCCAGCACCGTTGTCGCGTTCGATAACGAGAGCGGTCGTCTCGTCCAGCATATTGAAATCACCGATGGCTTCGCCACCTTCTGCCAGCGGATAAAGCCAGGTGCGGCCGGTCCATGCCTTGGAGGCGACATCAAGTTCGATGATGCGCAAGCCTGTGGCGCCATCTTCGGTCTTTTCAACCTGACCTTCGGCATTATAGAGCGGACCTTCCAGAAGGCCGTAAAGCTTGGAGCCATCCTTGGACATCGCCAGGCCTTCATAGCCGCCGGAGCGCTTCAGGTTGAAGGCTGGCATCTTCTGCGTCGGGTTGCCGGGCAGGCTAAGTGTTGGATGGTCGGGAGACTTTACGTCGATGTCGCCAGCCTTGGTGGAAACAACATCCGTCAGCTTGCCGTGACGGGTGAATTTCAGAATGTAGGGGCCAAATTCTTCGCCGACCCAGAAACCATCGGCCACCGGCTGGATGGATTCGACGTCAAAGTCGGCACCAGTGAGATAACGCTTGTCAGAACCTTCCATGACGATGGGGAAGGGTGCCTTCTTGTCCGGGTCGGACAGGAATACGGTTTCCAGAGCGTTGACCTTGCCGGCATCCCAATCGAACGAGATGTGGTGCAGCATCAGCATCGAATCGCTGGAATTGGACTTAGAGCCGAAACCATTGTCGGAGAGGCTCCAGAACGTGCGGTCTTCCATTGTCTTGATGCCGGAAAAGCCCTGCATGGCCTGGCCGTCGAAAGGCATGGAAAGTCCGGTCGTGCGCACGCCATCCTTACCGGGCACGGTGCCCAGACCTTCAGCGCGCTTGCGGTCAGGCGTGGTGAACTTGGCAGACGTCTTGAGGTATTCCGGCGCATCGTCCGGTGCCTTGATGATCGTGTTCGCGGGAAGCACGGCCTGAGACACGAGCTTTGCTGGAAACTCCTTCTCCGCGGCGAAGGCAGAAACGGTGCCGATGACGAGGATTGCGGCGGAGGCGAGGAGGGTCTTTTTCATGAAGGTACCTGTCGGTTTGCGTATAGATGCAGGCACCGATAGGCATGCTTTATGACAGAGAGATAATGCCGCTTTGAAGATTTGATGACGCTTATAGAGTAGACGCCATCAGGCCGCGATGGGATGCTTGCTGAGTGCGCAGACGCCAAGCGTCTGTCCGCGTCCCTTGACGGCGTGTTCGCCCAGATACTCGCTTCGCACGCCCTTCGGCAGCAGCAGTTGGTGGGCGAGATCGGACGAGATGAGAACTGGATAACCCAGCATCTTGCTGAGTGACTCAAGGCGCGCTGTGGTGTTCACCGTATCGCCGAAATAGGTGATCTTGTGATGATCCACGCCGATTTCGGCCGTGATGACCGGCCCACCATGAATGGCGAAACGCAGCTTCGGCACGGTGCCGAAACGGGAAAGCCATGCGTCCCGGCTGGTTTCGATGGTGGCGAGAATATCGAACACGCAATTGATACAGGCGGCCCGGCGGATCGCCACATGGTATGGCCAGGTGATGATGGCGGCGTCGCCAATGTAGTCATCGATCACGCCGCCATGACGTCTGACGGGAGCGGCATAGGTGGAGAACAGCTCGCCCAGATATTCCTGCGCTCTCAAATCACCATTGGTTTCGGCAAAGGATGTCGACCCCACGAGATCGATGAACAGAAAGACACGCTCTTCGCTGACCGGGCGGCGATAACGGCCGATGATGAGATCGATGAAGATATCGCGGCCCAGCAATTCGCGTACCCGCATGATGAAGACGATGACGGCACAGACGCCCAGCGTGAAGACAAGCGTCTGCATTTCGGCGTGGACGGCTCTGCGCCAACCCATGGGCAAAACGCCTGTCGCCCACAAAATCGTTCCGCCAAAGCCGAAGCCACAGAAAACGAGGATGGCGTAAATGACCAGTCCAACGACGATATAGGCGGGTGTCGGCAACATGCTGATGCGACGTGAAAGCCCCGGCAGGATGTAACCGCGCTCAAAGGCAAGGATGGGTGCGCAGGCGAAAAGGGCGTAGGTTGCGCCAATCAGCGCCCCGCCGCCATATTCCAGAAATGCATAGGCCACACCGCTGCCGGCAACCGCCAGAAACAGCATAACGTAATCCAGCATTGCGAGAATTTTTCTCATCCGGGCTCTTTTTGCAAACGGGTCGGGCCGACGCTGCCATCCATGATTAGAGACAGACATCTGATTCCCGCCGGTTGCGACCATATTGTGGAAACGACCGCCCAAACAGTGATGTTTCGGTAATGTAAGACCGATGGATGCCAGATGTGACCGACTTGCATCGGTGTGAACAGACGCATCCAGTGGTTATGGCTTGAAGCCGTTAGTCTTGAACTTCGACCTGCGGAAGTTCCAGCGCTTCCACTTTCTTGCCCGCGAAACGCAAAGCGACTTCGCCGCGGATCAGCTTCAATGCGGGCTCTCCGAAAAGATCCCGCCGCCAGCCGGAAAGGGCAGGGACTGCAGCGCTCTCGCCATCTGAGGCGATACGGTCGAGATCTTCACTGTTGGCGATGACCTTCGCAGCCACGCCATGCTTGTCCGCCGTCAGTTTCAAAAGAACCTTCAGAAGTTCGACGGCAGCACCCGAACCTTCCGGTGAATGGCTCTGGCGCGGTGCGGTCGGCATCTCGCCTTTGGGCAGTGCCAGCGCCGCATTGACGGTCTCGATGATGGCGGTGCCGGAGCCCGAGCGCTCCCAGCCCTTGGGGATGGTGCGCAGTCGCGACAGGGCTTCGGTATCCTTCGGCTGCTGTTGGGCAATCTCGAAAATCGCGTCGTCCTTCAGAACACGCGACCGCGGTACGTTGCGCGACCGTGCCTCACGCTCACGCCATGCGGCGATGAATTTTAGAATGGCGAGTTCGGTCGGCTTGCGAAGGCGCGATTTCAACCGCAACCAGGCATCATCAGGGTGCATATCATAGGTGTCGACCGATTCGAGAATGTCCATCTCTTCCTTCAGCCATGATGAGCGGCCTTCACGTTCCAGCTGCGCTTTCAGCGCCAGATAGACGTCGCGCAGATGCGTCACGTCGGCCAGCGCATAATCCAGCTGCTTTTCCGTCAGCGGGCGTCGGCTCCAGTCGGTAAAGCGTGAGGACTTGTCGATCTGGACGTTCTTGATTTTCTGTACGAGCTGATCGTAGGAAATCGAGTCGCCGAAGCCGCATACCATGGCAGCGACCTGCGTATCGAAGATAGGGTGCGGAATAAGGCCGCCGAGATGATGGATGATTTCGATGTCCTGGCGCGCTGCATGGAACACCTTGATGACGCTTGCATCCGCCATCAGTTCGAACAGCGGCGTCAGATCGATATTCTTCGCCAGCGGATCGACCAGCACTTCCAGCGTCGGACTTGCCATCTGCACGAGACAGAGTTCCGGCCAGAAAGTCGTCTCGCGAAGAAATTCCGTATCAATAGTAATGAAATCGGATTTCGCCAGTTCCTTGCAGGCATCGGCGAGTGCTGTTGTCGTCTCAATCATTGCGTCATTCAGCCAGTCACGGAAATCGATCCGTCTTACTTTCCCTTTGGTCGGCGCATGTCAATATGAGCAAGGCGTTTCTTGGTTCTTTGTATGGTCTTTCCCGCACCTTATGTGGCCTCAAACTCGAAATTCGCCCGCCTTGTCATCCAGAAAGGTGATTGCGCTCTCGGTAACGGGGGTGCAAAGAGAGGCGGGAAATATGCGCTTTACCTTGACAAATCGGGTCAGTCATGCGCTTTTCCGGCCAATTTTCGAAAGAGCGGCAGACCATTTGCCGCTGCATCTTCAGGATCATAAAATGCATCGTTACCGCAGCCACACCTGTGCCGCTCTCCGCAAGTCGCATGTCGGCGAAACCGTTCGCCTTTCTGGCTGGGTTCACCGTGTGCGAGATCATGGCGGCGTTCTCTTCATCGACCTTCGAGACCATTACGGCATCACGCAAGTTGTGGCAGACCCGGATAGCCCGGCGTTCAAGTCCGCTGAAGTCGTGCGTGGCGAATGGGTCATCCGCATCGATGGTCTCGTCAAGGCCCGTTCGGAAGACACGGTCAACAAGACCATGGCAACCGGCGAAATCGAGCTTTACGCCCAGGAAATCGAAGTGCTGGCCGCTTCCAAGGAACTGCCGCTGCCGGTCTTCGGCGAGCCGGATTATCCCGAAGACGTGCGCCTGAAGTACCGTTTCCTCGACCTTCGCCGCGACACGCTGCACAAGAACATCGTCAAGCGTACGCAGATCATTTCCGACATGCGTCGCCGCATGGGCGATATCGGTTTTGCCGAATATTCCACGCCCATCCTGACGGCATCCTCGCCAGAAGGCGCGCGCGACTTTCTCGTGCCAAGCCGTATCCACGAAGGCAAGTTCTTCGCGCTGCCGCAGGCACCGCAGCAGTACAAGCAGCTTCTGATGGTGGCCGGTTTCGACCGTTACTTCCAGATCGCACCATGCTTCCGCGATGAAGACCCGCGCGCAGACCGTCTGCCCGGCGAATTCTACCAGCTCGACCTCGAAATGAGCTTCGTGACGCAGGAAGACGTCTGGGAAACCATGGAACCCGTCATTCGCGGTGTGTTCGAGCAGTTTGCCGAAGGCAAGCCTGTGACCCAGAACTTCCGCCGCATCGCCTATGACGATTCGATCCGCACCTATGGTTCCGACAAGCCGGACTTGCGCAACCCGATCGAGATGCAGGCCGTGACAGATCATTTCGCCGGTTCCGGCTTCAAGGTCTTCGCGAACATGATCGCGTCCAACCCGAAGGTCGAAGTCTGGGCAATCCCGGCCAAGACCGGTGGCTCACGCGCATTCTGCGACCGCATGAACGCATGGGCGCAGGGACAGGGTCAGCCCGGCCTCGGTTATATCTTCTGGAAGGAAGAGGATGGCAAGGTCGTCGGTTCCGGTCCGCTTGCCAAGAACATTGGCGAAGAGCGCACCGAAGCGCTGCGCGTTCAGCTTGGTCTGGAGGCAGGCGATGCGTCCTTCTTCGTGGCCGGTGATCCTGCCAAGTTCTACAAGTTTGCAGGCGAAGCCCGCACACGCGCAGGCGAAGAACTGAACCTCGTCGACCGCGATCGTTTCGAGCTGTGCTGGATCGTTGACTTCCCGTTCTTCGAATATAACGAAGAAGAAAAGAAGATCGACTTCGCCCACAACCCGTTCTCCATGCCGCAGGGCGGAATGGATGCGCTGGAAAATCAGGATCCGCTGACCATCAAGGCGTACCAGTACGACATGGTCTGCAACGGCTATGAAATCGCCTCCGGTTCCATTCGTAACCAGTCGCCTGAACTGATGGTCAAGGCGTTCGAAAAGGTTGGTCTGAGCCAGCAGGACGTGGAAGACCGCTTCGGCGGCCTCTACCGCGCCTTCCAGTACGGCGCGCCTCCGCATGGCGGCATGGCAGCCGGCGTGGACCGCGTCGTGATGTTGCTGACCGGCACGAAGAACCTGCGCGAAATCACGCTGTTCCCAATGAACCAGCAGGCACAGGACCTTCTGATGAACGCACCGGCACCGGCTTCGCCAACGCAGCTTCGCGAACTGGCTCTGCGCGTCGTGCCGACGCCGAAGAAGGATTGATCCTGATGCTGCAAGGGCTGCTTGACCGCGCCCGTGCAGCCTTCACCCATGTCTTGGCGGCGGCTTTGGCTGCCGCCTTTTCTTTTTGGGTTGCCCGCCATCTGCTGGGCCATCCGCAGCCGATCTTTGCTGCAATCACCGCGCTCATATGCCTTGCGCCCAACATTCCCAACCATTTCACGCAGGGCATCAATCTGCTCATTGGCGTGACGACGGGCCTGATCGTCGGTGAAGTCGCTTTGATGTTTCCCTACGAAATGGGAGAGGTGCGAATGGCCGTAGCGATCTTCATTGCCATGATCATCGCCGCATCCCTCAACAAGGCACCCATGGTGGCAATACAGGCCGGTGCCTCCGCCATGCTCGTACTTTTGCTGGGGCCGCAGAGCGCCGGTTTCGTCAGATTGCTGGACGTTCTGGTGGGCGTAGCCACCGGCATCTCCATCGCCTTCGTGTTCTTCCGTAAAAAACCGGATGCCTGAAAACAAAAAAAGCCCCGGAGCATCGCTGCGCCGGGGCTTTATCATGATGTTGGACGACTATTCGTTCGCCTTAACCGTCACACCCAGAACCTGGGGAATGGTGTTCGGCGCACCCATGGCTGCACCCATGATCATCGGGAACGGCACGGGCTTTGCTGGTTCGGCTGAGATCGTGAAGTTCTTCGGGTCGTCGATATAGGCGTTCACGGCAGCAGAGACTGCATTCTGCAGTTCCGGAACATTCAGCTGCGCCATCATCAAAGGAACCATGCCCTTGATGGTTTGAGACAGCTGCTCGCCGGTCATGCCCTGTTCGCCAGCGGCGTAATCGATGGCGCGCTTGGTGATGCTGGCGTCCTGGAAGCTGACTTCGGCGCTGACGAAGCTCAGTTGCTGCATGAGGCCGAGCATGGCAAGGCCTGCTGCCTGGTCTGCCTGTTCCTTGTTGGGATTGGCGGCCTGCGCCTTGACGGCTTCCTGCATCGACTGAATGAAGTTCAGCGTGTAACCGGAGAAGCTGAAGGCCATGTTGAGGCGGCCGACATCCTTCAGGTCAATGGCATATTCATCGATGGTCATCGTGCCCGGTGCGATTTCCCATGAGCCGCTCATGGTCATCTCGCCGCTCAGCGTCTTGACCTTCAGCTTGTCGATGGCTTCCTTGCTCTTCGGATCGGTCACATCGCTGAGGTCGGCTTTGAAGCCGGTGGCGTTCAGGTCGAAGCTGATCGTGCTGTCATCTTCGCTCTTGGTCAGCGTGGTGGTTGTTTCCTCAAGCGCGAAGGCCTGCTTGCCATCGATCTTGACGGAAACCGGGCCGCTGTGGGCCTCATCATAGAGCAGCATCGAGTCGACTTTGCCCGTCGTTGCGTCTGCGGGCACGACGACGCCGGACATGTAGATATCGGAGACATCGACAGCGACGTTCTCCTGTGCGTATTTCACATTATCGAAGCTCATCTTTTCGATGGTGTAGCCACCATTGTCTTCTTCCACGCCCTCAAGCGTGACGTTGCCGAGCGGGAACGTCTGTTCCTTGGCCGCACTCGCCGTGAAGGTAACACCACTGAGGGTCACGTTGGAGCCATTGACGGCGATCGACTTCGCAGCGATTTCTGCGCCCTGAATGTGATAGGCGGCATTGATCTTCTTGAGCACATCAGCACCATCAAGGGCGAAAGCCGGTGACGCGAAGGCGACGGCTGCGGCGCTGGCAAACAGAAAATGCCGGGTGGTTTGAAGTTTCATCCTATCTCTTCCCTCATAATGTATGGAAAACGGTCGACCGATAATCTGGAATCACGCATTTATATCCGAGGCATAGCCTTGGTCTACTGCATTCGTACTTTGCAACGAATGGCCGAATTGCGGCATAAAAACAAGATTAACGAAAAATATACGTATCACCGGCTTCATCCACAGAGGAAAAGCGTTGATTCCTTGCCGGGAATCGACGTTTCCGCTAGTCAAGCGCCATGGCAAAAAACATTGTTCCTCCGTCCGGCGGAGACGACGACAATATTGTACCGATCGATTTGAAGGCGGCGCTCGAAGAGCGCTATCTGGCCTATGCGCTATCGACCATCATGCACCGTGCGCTGCCGGATGTTCGTGATGGCCTGAAGCCGGTCCATCGCCGCATCATCCACGCCATGAGCGAGATGGGCATTCGCCCCAATTCCGCGTTCAAGAAGTGCGCCCGTATCGTCGGTGACGTCATCGGTAAGTTCCACCCGCATGGCGACCAGTCGGTCTATGATGCGCTGGTGCGTCTGGCGCAGGATTTCTCCCAGCGTTACCCAATCGTGGACGGGCAGGGGAACTTCGGCAACATCGATGGCGATGGCGCTGCCGCCTATCGTTACACCGAAGCGCGCATGACCGATGTCGCGGCGCTGCTGCTTGAGGGTATCGAGCAGGACGCGGTCGATTTCCGCCCGACCTATAACGAGGAAGACGAAGAGCCGGTCGTCATGCCCGGCGCGTTCCCCAACCTTCTCGCCAACGGCTCGTCCGGCATTGCCGTGGGCATGGCAACCTCCATTCCGCCGCACAACGCGCATGAGCTGTGCGATGCGGCACTTCGGCTGATCAAGAACCCGGAGGCGAGCGTCGAGGACCTGATGTTCGATCCGGCACACCCGGAAAAGGGCGGCATCGAAGGCCCGGATCTGCCCACGGGCGGCATCATCATCGAGAGCCGTGATAGCATGCTGGACGCCTACAAGACCGGGCGCGGTGGTTTCCGCGTGCGGGCGAAGTGGGAAATCGAGGACCTCGGCCGCGGCGGTTACCAGATCGTCATCACCGAAATTCCCTATCAGGTTCAGAAATCACGGCTGATCGAAAAGATTGCCGAGCTTTTGCTGGCGCGTCGCCTGCCGCTGCTGGAGGACGTGCGCGACGAATCCGCAGAAGATGTGCGCGTGGTGCTGGTGCCGAAGAACCGCACCGTCGACGCCACGCTGCTGATGGAATCGCTGTTCCGCCTGTCCGATCTGGAAAACCGCATTCCGCTCAACATGAACGTCCTGTCCATGGGCCGTGTGCCCAAGGTCATGGCGCTGAACGAGGTGCTGAAAGAGTGGCTGGACCACCGCCGCGACGTGCTGTTGCGCCGGTCGCGCTTCCGTCTGGCCGCCATCGATCGCCGCCTGGAAATTCTCGGCGGCTTCCTCATCGCCTATCTCAATATCGATGAGATCATTGCCATCATCCGCGAGGAAGATGAGCCGAAGCCGGTGATGGTTGCCCGCTTCAACCTCACCGATGTCCAGGCCGAAGCCATTCTCAACATGCGCCTGCGCTCTTTACGCAAGCTGGAAGAATTCGAAATCCGCACGGAATTCGAAGGCTTGAGCAGCGAAAAGGCCGAGATCGAGTCGCTGCTGGCATCGCCGGACAAGCAGTGGAAGACGGTTGCCTGGGAAATCGAAGAGGTCAAAAAGAAATACGCCAAGGTCACGAAACTCGGCGCACGTCGCACCCTGTTCGCCATGGCACCGACCGCCGATATGGATGCCATCCAGCAGTCGATGATCGAGAAGGAACCTGTGACGATCGTCATCTCCCAGAAGGGCTGGATCAGGGCGCTAAAGGGCCACATGACCGACACATCGGCGCTGACCTTCAAGGAAGGCGATGGTCCGAAACTGACATTCCCAGCCCAGACCACGGACAAGCTGCTGCTGGTGACGACAGGCGGCAAGGCCTACACGCTGGGCGCGGACAAGCTGCCGGGCGGGCGCGGCCATGGAGAGCCGGTGCGCATCATGGTGGATATGGAGAACGATCAGGACATTCTGACCGCCTTCGTCCATGACCCATCGCGCAAACTGCTGCTCGTCTCCACCGGCGGAAACGGCTTCGTGGTTGCGGAAACGGAAATGGTGGCCAATACCCGCAAGGGCAAGCAGATCATGAACGTCGCCATGCCAGATGAAATGAAGCTGGTCGTGCCTGTGACGGGCGATCACGTCGCCGTCGTTGGCGAAAACCGCAAGATGCTGACATTCCCGCTATCGCAAGTGCCGGAAATGTCACGCGGCAAGGGCGTGCGCCTGCAACGCTACAAGGACGGCGGCATCTCGGACGTGAAGTGCTTTGCGCTGGCAGCCGGCCTGACATGGGAAGACAGCGCCGGCCGCTCCTTCTCCAAGGTAGGCGACGAGCTGCTGGAATGGATGGCCGACCGCGCTACCGCAGGCCGCACCGTGCCGAAGGGTTTTCCGCGTAGCGGCAAGTTCGGCGGCTAAGGGCAGGGGCCCCTCTCTCTACCGACGTCATCCTCTGCTGCGTGCCGAGGATCCAACCACGCCACTACAATTCCCATGTGGCAAATAATCTTCATCGCCACAGCGATGAAGCAGACAATCCAAGCGCACAAACAAAAAGCCCACCGACGATTGGATTGAACCAACTGTCGGTGGGCTTGAAGACTGGCGGAATATGACCGCCTATCTGACGTAATTAGTCATCCAGCTTATCGTAGTCCAACTTCGGAGCAGCTTCGAGCGCTTCCTTGGTTGTGTCGACGTAGGCCTTCCACGTTCCATTGTCGTTGTTAATGGCAACAGAGGCAGGGTCGAGAACCACGTAGCTCTTATCGATACCGAGGAAGCCACCGACGCTGGCAACCAGACCGATAACAGACTTGCCATCGCCGATCACGACGTCTTCGATCTCACCGATGTTCTCGTTCTTTGCGTTGTAGATATCAAGACCATCCAGCTGCGAAGCCGTGAGGTCGGTCTTCTGCACGTTGACGAACTTCAAAGGGCCATTTGCCTTGGTGCCCATGGTAATCCCAGGACCCGTAAGCGTCGCATCAGCACCAGCAGCCGGTGCCGCGGCAGGAGCAGTGGTCGCTGTCTGCGCAAACGCGACAGAAGATGTCAGAACCGCAGCAGCAGCCAGTGCGAAAACCTTGTTTTTCATAATGTTTCTTCCCTTTTCAGTATCGGACACGGTGTCCGGGGGAAGAACGGGTTGAGGTGGGTTTGGTTCCTAATTTTGATCTGGCGGAGATCGATAGTCTTACATCCAAGCGATTTAGGGTATGCGAATATAAAAATAAAACGGACGATGGTAAAATCACGCCCGAGCGGTTGAAATAAATAATTGCACTGATATCTGTTGGTTTCTAACTCTGATTGATTTTTACATGTTGAATCAGGGATCGAAACAGTAAGTAGTGGATGGTCTTAGATGGACGACGAAAAAAAGTTTAGCTTCAAGAATCTCAAAAAACCAGAAGCGGGAGAGAGGCCTAAGCATCCTAAAGACATATTTGCTCAGCGTCCTTCATCAAAAGGCACCATGAAGGAAATGTGGCAAAGCCAAGCTACAGCTTTGGACGAATGGTGGAAAGTTAAAGACCGGCACTCACTCATCTCAATGTATACAGGTGCAGGGAAAACCTTAGTTGGTGTTCTAATTGCTCAGAGCTACATCAATCAGGGCGTTCAGAATGTGCTTTATCTGTGCCCTACGATTGATTTGATCAAACAGACGTATAAGGAGGCCGCGAAAGCTGGGATTAAGGCGACCACTTACTACGCGGGAAAGTTTTCTGATGAAAATTTCGCGAGAGGGAAGACTTTTTGCATTACCACGTATCAAAGCGCGATAAACACGCGATCTAAATTCAGGGGAGCGAGTTCTCCGGGTGCAATCGTTTTCGATGATGCTCATGTCGGCGAACATTTGATGCGGGATGCATTTACGTTGGCTGTTTCTAAGAGCAAGCGTCCGGAATTATTTGCATCATTAGCGAGTTGCCTCCGCCCAGGATTTGAAAAGCTTAACATTGCAAGCAACTTCGATCAGGCGTTAGGGGAGCATTCTGCAGGGGCCGTAATCTTGTGCCCTCCAACGGAAGTGATTGATGCGGCAGAAAAAATTCAGGACGTGCTTGTTAAGCACATGGATAACAATGATCCAGATTACTACTTACCTTTTGATTATATGAAAGGAAAAATTGGTTTTTGTTGTATTACTATTAGTAAAGATAAAATTGAAATTTCACCTCCGTTCGTGCCGTCGTTATTTACTAGAATATTAGAGGATAACTCCGCTCCAAAAGTATATTTGTCCGCCACGGTGCGTTCGAAGGCGGATATTGTTAGAGCATTTGGAAGATCGCCTATCTTGATCGAGCCTGAAGTTGACTCAGGTAAAGGTGAGCGAACTTTTCTTTTCGGAAGCGATCTGAAATCTACCGTTGCTGACAATGATTATCTGCGTTCTCTGATTCAGAGGCATAAAGTCTTGATTTCAGTTCCTAGTGATCGAGTTGCAGCTAAAGTGCACGTTGCACTAGGCACTAATAGGCCGGACGTCGATTTTAGTGAAGCTCTTGATCGTTTTAGAAATGCGAGCTCTGGTGCGTTCGTATTAGTAGGTCGCTACGACGGAATCGATTTGCCAGATGAGCAGTGTAACGTGCTTTCAGTTGAGGGGCTCCCAGTAGGTACTTCTCAGATAGAGAAGTACCTGTTTGAGTCTTTAAGGCTCGATCGTTCGTATTTCTCGACAATCAACAATAGATTAACTCAGTTGTTTGGCAGGATAAACCGCGGCAAAAATGACTTTGGGATATATTTCATCAGAGATAAAAAAGTAGAAAATTGGATTAGGAATGAGAGAAACAAGGCTGGTCTTCCTCGCATATTGCAAGAACAGATAAATTTCTCTGAGGCGTTGAATGAGCAAATAGCTGATTGCGACGGCAAAACATTGGATCAAATTGTTGATCAGATTGTCAACCGAGAAGAAGATTGGCTAGATCACTACGGCGCACATATGAGGCCCAAAGCACTCGATGATGCAAAGATCGCGGAGCAATCAAAAGAATTTCACATTGAAGATGACTTTGCTAAGCGTGAAAGTCGATTTATTGTGAAGCTGTGGCAAGGTGACATTGAGGGTGCAATCGAGGAGTTTAACGTCGATTTCTCGCCTCTGTCGCAAATTAACCCAAGGCAATTGGGTTGGTACTCCATTTGGCTGGGCATAGCGCATCTTCATAACGGGGACATTGCTTCCGCTCATGATTGGTTTGATGAGGCGCGGCGAAAGCTTGGGGGAAGAATTCCTTTGCCAAGACGGAGCAGGATGTCACAATTAGAACTGGAAAAAGAAAAAACCGTAATAGAAGAAGGGCTGAGGCAGTTCTTGCTGCTCGATAAGCCGCAGCTAATTAAAGCAATTTCAAAGCTTCAAGATCGCGTCGCTCCGGCTTTTGATCCTTCTGCTGAGCACCGACCAGCAGAGGAGGCCGTTCGGGAGATCGGAGCAGCGATGGGGTTTGACTCGCGGAGGCCTTGTACCGATGATGGTACCGGCCCTGACAATGTTTGGATAGATCATCACTCAAAGTCAGTTATTCCGTTCGAGTTAAAGACGGATAAAATGAGAGCAT
>NZ_NXEJ01000007.1 GCF_002915175.1 Agrobacterium rosae
GGAAGTTCGCGAACTTCTGTCGTCCTACGACTTCCCAGGCGACGATATTCCAATCGTCAAGGGTTCGGCTCTTGCCGCTCTTGAAGACTCTGACAAGAAGATCGGCGAAGACGCGATCCGCGAGCTGATGGCTCAGGTCGACGCCTACATCCCAACGCCAGAGCGTCCAATCGACCTGCCGTTCCTGATGCCAATCGAAGACGTGTTCTCGATCTCTGGCCGTGGTACGGTTGTGACGGGTCGCGTTGAGCGCGGTATCGTCAAGGTTGGTGAAGAAGTCGAANGGCCGTGGTACGGTTGTGACGGGTCGCGTTGAGCGCGGTATCGTCAAGGTTGGTGAAGAAGTCGAAATCGTCGGCATCAAGGCAACTTCGAAGACGACGGTTACCGGCGTTGAAATGTTCCGCAAGCTGCTCGATCAGGGCCAGGCTGGCGACAACATCGGCGCACTGGTTCGTGGCGTACAGCGCGATGGCGTTGAGCGTGGTCAGATCCTTTGCAAGCCAGGCTCTGTCAAGCCGCACAAGAAGTTCATGGCTGAAGCCTACATCCTGACGAAGGAAGAAGGCGGTCGTCATACACCGTTCTTCACGAACTACCGTCCACAGTTCTACTTCCGTACGACTGACGTGACCGGTATCGTTTCGCTTCCAGAAGGCACGGAAATGGTTATGCCAGGCGACAACGTGACTGTTGAAGTCGAACTGATCGTTCCGATCGCGATGGAAGAAAAGCTGCGCTTCGCGATCCGCGAAGGCGGCCGTACCGTCGGTGCCGGCATCGTGGCTTCGATCGTCGAGTAATAGGGCAGGCGGTGCCTTGGCATCGCGGCTATAGCGCCGGGCTTCGGTCCGGCGGTTGAATAGTGGACGATGGCGGTGTGAAAAGCACCGCCATCGAACGTTTTATAAAAAGCGTTGTGACGTTGCATTTTTAAGGCTTGAAAAATTCTGTGAAAGCGCGTAAACGCGCACTCACACTCACCAGTTGGATTCGCAACACGTAGCGGAGCCTGGTGATTCAACTTTACAGACTAACGAAATGATTGGAGTGCCTTTCGCGCTCCTCTTGATTTTTGAAAATCTGCGGCGCCACGATCAACAGGTTCATGTATTTCCGCGTGCGGAAATCCAAAGACAAAGAACAAGGACAAGACGAATGAACGGCCAGAATATCCGTATCCGCCTCAAGGCGTTTGATCACCGGATCCTCGATGCCTCTACCCGTGAAATCGTGTCGACCGCCAAGCGCACCGGCGCCAGCGTTCGCGGCCCGGTTCCATTGCCTACCCGCATCGAAAAGTTTACCGTTAACCGCTCTCCTCACGTTGACAAGAAGAGCCGTGAGCAGTTCGAAATGCGGACGCACAAGCGTCTTCTCGATATCGTTAACCCCACTCCACAGACAGTCGATGCTTTGATGAAGCTCGATCTGGCTGCAGGCGTTGACGTGGAAATCAAGCTCTAAGACCTCGGCCTGACCTTGCGAAAGTAAGGGCCGATATAACAAGGAAGGTACGTGGAGCAATCCAACGTCTTCCAATCCGGAGACCGGAAACGTCGTGAGATGTCGAAGGGAACTCCTTAACAAAGGCCACAGAGGGTTTTCCCTTCAAGGCTCGCAAGAGGATTGAACCAATGCGTTCAGGTGTGATTGCACAGAAAGTGGGTATGACCCGGGTCTATAACGACGCCGGTGAGCATATCCCAGTAACGGTACTGCGTTTGGACAACGTGCAAGTTGTTTCCCAGCGCACAGAAGACAAGAATGGCTACACCGCAGTTCAGCTCGGTGCCGGCCAGTCCAAGGTCAAGAATACGACAAAGGCACTCCGCGGTCACTTTGCCGCTGCCAGCGTCGAGCCGAAAGCAAAGCTCGTTGAGTTCCGGGTTTCCCCCGAAAATCTCATCGACGTCGGTGCAACACTGACCGCAGATCATTTTCAGACAGGCCAGCTCGTAGACGTTACCGGCACCACGATCGGTAAAGGTTTTGCTGGTTCGATGAAGCGTCACAACTTCGGTGGTGGTCGCGCATCGCACGGTAACTCCGTCTCGCACCGTGCCCATGGTTCGACTGGTTCGAACCAGGATCCGGGCAAGGTCTGGAAGGGCAAGCGCATGGCTGGTCACATGGGCCACACACGCGTTACCACCCAGAATCTGGAAGTGGTTCTGACCGATGAGGGTCGCGGTTTGATCCTCGTGAAGGGCGCCGTTCCCGGTTCCAAGGGTTCCTGGATCATCGTCCGCGACGCCGTTAAGTCGGCAGCGAAGTAAGGGAGCCTCATCATGGAATTGAACGTCAAAACCCTCGAGGGAAAAGACGCCGGCACGGTATCCCTGTCGGACGAAATTTTCGGCCTCGACCCACGCCAGGATATCCTGGCCCGCATGGTTCGTTACCAGCTCGCCAAGAAGCAGCAGGGAACGCACAAATCCAAGAACCGTTCGGAAGTTTCCCGTACGGGTGCAAAGATGTACAAGCAGAAGGGTACGGGCCGCGCTCGTCACCACTCGGCTCGCGCACCGCAGTTCCGCGGCGGCGGCAAGGCCCACGGCCCAGTCGTTCGTAGCCACGCTCACGAACTTCCTAAGAAGGTTCGTGCACTCGCTCTGCGTCACGCTTTGTCTGCTAAGCTGAAGTCCGAAGAACTGATCATCGTCGATCAGCTCGTTGCGACCGATGCAAAGACAAAGGGCCTGCTTGGCCACTTCGCAACGCTTGGCCTGACCAACGCTCTCGTAATCGGTGGCGCAGAACTTGATGGCAACTTCAAGCTCGCAGCTCAGAACATCCCTAACGTGGACGTTCTGCCGATCCAGGGCATCAATGTTTACGACATCCTGCGCCGCGGCAAGCTCGTGCTGTCCAAGGCTGCGGTTGAAGCCCTCGAGGAGCGGTTCAAATGACGGATCTTCGCCACTACGATGTGATCGTATCTCCTTCGATCACGGAAAAGTCGACGCTGGTCTCTGAACAGAACCAGGTCGTATTCAACGTCGCCAAAGACGCTTCGAAGCCTGAAATCAAGGCTGCAGTCGAAGCGCTCTTCGGCGTCAAGGTCACGGCAGTGAACACGCTTATCCGCAAGGGTAAGACTCGTCGTTTCCGTGGATTCGCTGGTAAGCGTAAGGATGTCAAAAAAGCCATCATCACGCTGGCCGAAGGTCAATCCATAGACGTGTCCACCGGACTCTAAAAGGTTAGGCCCAAGCGGGCAAAGACCCAAAAGGGAACAAATAAAATGGCATTGAAAAGTTTCAATCCGACCACGCCAAGCCAGCGTCAGCTGGTTATCGTGGACCGGTCTTCGCTCTACAAGGGCAAGCCGGTAAAGGCTCTTACAGAGGGCCTCAGCTCGAAGGGTGGCCGTAACAATCAGGGCCGGATCACCGTTCGTTTTCAGGGCGGCGGTCACAAGCGGACCTACCGTCTGGTAGACTTCAAGCGTCGTAAGTTCGACGTTGAAGGTACGGTCGAGCGTCTGGAATATGACCCTAACCGCACCGCATTCATCGCGCTCGTGACATACACGGACGGCCAACAGGCTTACATTCTCGCGCCACAGCGTCTCGCTGCCGGTGACAAGGTGATCGCCTCCGAAAAGCAGGTGGACGTGAAGCCAGGCAATACAATGCCTCTTCAGTACATCCCAGTCGGATCGATCATCCACAACGTCGAGATGAAGCCAGGCAAGGGCGGTCAAATCGCTCGCTCCGCCGGTACGTATGTTCAGCTCGTTGGTCGCGATGCAGGGATGGCGATCCTTCGCTTGAACTCCGGTGAGCAGCGTCTGGTGCATGGCTCTTGCCTCGCATCGATCGGCGCTGTCTCGAATGCCGATCATGGCAACATCAACGACGGCAAAGCCGGTCGTTCACGCTGGCGCGGCAAGAAGCCTCACGTTCGCGGTGTCGTGATGAACCCTGTCGATCACCCTCATGGTGGTGGTGAAGGTCGTACGTCTGGTGGTCGCCATCCGGTGACTCCGTGGGGTAAACCCACAAAGGGCAAGCGGACTCGCTCCAACAAGTCGACCGACAAGTTCATCATGCGTTCGCGCCATCAGCGCAAGAAGTAAGAGAGGAACTCTCAAATGGCTCGTTCAGTATGGAAAGGTCCGTTTGTTGACGGTTATCTTCTCACTAAGGCTGAGAAGGTACGCGAAGGCGGACGCAGTGAAGTGATCAAGATCTGGAGCCGTCGCTCCACGATCCTGCCTCAGTTCGTTGGTCTGACATTCGGCGTCTACAACGGCAGCAAGCATGTACCCGTCTCTGTCAACGAAGACATGGTCGGTCACAAGTTCGGTGAATTCTCTCCGACCCGGACCTATTACGGTCATGGTGCGGACAAGAAGGCAAAGAGGAAGTAATCATGGCGAAGGCTAATACCGAACGCCGGTTGAAGGACAATGAGGCTCAGGCCATTGCCCGTACGCTTCGCGTCAGCCCCCAGAAACTTAACCTAGTTGCCGCTCTTATCCGTGGTAAAAAGGTTGATCGCGCTCTCGCCGAGCTCGAATTTTCTCGCAAGCGTATTGCTGCCACCGTCAAGAAGACGCTGGAATCGGCAATCGCGAATGCAGAAAACAACCATGACCTCGACGTCGACGCTCTCGTCGTCGCCGAGGCCTATGTTGGCAAGTCCATCACCATGAAGCGTTTCCACGCTCGTGGCCGTGGTCGTGCATCGCGCATCGAAAAGCCTTTCGCACACCTCACGATCGTCGTTCGCGAAGTGGAAGAAAAAGGGGAGGCCGCATAATGGGTCAGAAAATCAATCCAATCGGCTTCCGCCTCGGTATCAACCGCACTTGGGATAGCCGCTGGTATGCAGACACTGCCGAATACGGCAAGCTTCTGCACGAAGACCTGAAAATCCGTGCTTACCTGATCAAGGAATTGAAGCAGGCCGGCATCGCCAAAGTCGTCATCGAACGTCCGCACAAGAAGTGCCGCGTGACCATCCACTCGGCTCGTCCGGGTCTGATCATCGGCAAGAAGGGTGCAGACATCGAAAAGCTTCGCAAGAAGATTTCCGAGATGACTGCTTCTGAAACGCACCTCAACATCGTTGAAGTGCGCAAGCCGGAAATCGACGCAACGCTCGTTGCACAGTCGATTGCCCAGCAGCTCGAACGTCGTGTGGCTTTCCGCCGCGCTATGAAGCGTGCTGTTCAGTCCGCTCTGCGTCTGGGTGCCGAAGGCATCAAGATCACTTGCGGTGGTCGTCTCGGCGGCGCTGAAATCGCTCGTACCGAATGGTACCGCGAAGGTCGCGTTCCTTTGCACACGCTGCGTGCAGATATCGATTACGGTGTAGCAGAAGCTACAACGGCGTTCGGTATTTGCGGCATCAAGGTCTGGATCTTCAAGGGCGAAATCCTTGAGCACGATCCGATGGCTTCTGAACGTCGTGGTCTAGAAGGCGATGCACAGGGCCCTGCAAGCCGTGAGCAGCGCGGTGATCGTGGCGACCGTCGCCGCGAAAACGCTTGATTGACGCTGGCGAAAGATAAGCTCGGAGAAGTTAGAAAATGTTGCAGCCAAAGCGTACTAAGTACCGTAAGCAGTTTAAGGGTCGCATTAAAGGTGTGGCCAAGGGCGGCTTTGACCTGGCATTCGGTGAATTCGGCTTGAAGTCGCAGGAACCGAACCGCGTTAACGCGCGCGAGATCGAGGCGGCCCGCCGCGCGATCACGCGTTACATGAAGCGCGCTGGTCGTGTGTGGATCCGCGTATTCCCAGACACTCCGGTTACGGCGAAGCCGACCGAAGTTCGTATGGGTAAGGGCAAGGGTTCTGTTGAATACTGGGCATGCAAGGTCAAGCCCGGTCGTATGATGTTCGAGATCGACGGTGTTTCCGAGGAGATCGCCCGCGAGGCGCTTCGTCTCGGCGCTGCCAAGCTCTCGGTTAAGACGCGCTTCGTTCAGCGCATCGCAGAGTAAGGAGCAGGCACCATGAAAGCCGAAGACGTTCGCGGCCTCAGCGCCGATCAGCTCAAGGACAAGCTTGCCGACCTGAAGAAAGAGCAGTTCAACCTGCGCTTTCAGAAGGCAACCGGCCAGCTGGAAAAGTCCTCGCGCATCGACGAAGTCCGCAAGGACATCGCCCGCGTGAAAACCATTGCCCGCCAGAAGGCGGCAGAAGCCAAGGCCTAAAGGAAGAATAATATGCCTAAACGCATTCTGCAGGGCGTCGTTGTGTCCGACAAGAACGAGAAGACTGTCGTAGTTCGTGTTGAGCGTCGATTCGCTCACCCGCTGCTTCAGAAGACCGTTCGTCGCTCGAAAAAATACAAGGCGCACGACGAAAACAATCAATACAAGGTTGGCGATACCGTTTCCATCGAGGAATGCGCGCCTATCTCCAAGGACAAGCGCTGGACGGTTATCGCCGCCCAGGCTTAATTTCGACAGAAATTCGCGCAGCACCTTGCTATATGCGCGAAAGTCTGTATGAAGCAGCGCAAGGACGCTCGTTCACGGGCGTTCTTTTGCTTTGATGCGCACGGAAGGTCCGTTAGGAAACCACCCTGTCACGTTTATTCCGCGCGAAAACAGAGACATTTCATAAGCTGGAACAGGGGGCCGTTTTTGCCCAACCGGTCCGGTAACAACAAGAAGGCGACCTGACATGATTCAGATGCAAACAAACCTCGACGTGGCGGATAATTCCGGCGCACGTCGTGTCATGTGCATCAAGGTGCTGGGCGGCTCGAAGCGTAAGTATGCTTCCGTTGGCGACATTATTGTCGTTTCGATCAAGGAAGCAATTCCGCGCGGCCGCGTTAAAAAGGGCGACGTGATGAAGGCGGTTGTTGTGCGTACCGCTAAAGACATCCGCCGCGCTGATGGCAGCGTCATCCGTTTCGATAACAACGCAGCTGTTCTTATCGACAACAAGAAAGAGCCGATCGGCACCCGTATCTTCGGACCGGTTCCACGCGAACTTCGCGCTAAGAACCACATGAAGATCATCTCGCTGGCTCCAGAAGTACTGTAAGGAGCGATAGCGATGCAGAAAATTCGTAAAGGCGACAAGGTTGTCGTATTGACCGGTAAGGACAAGGGCCGTACCGGCGAAGTAACACAGGTCTTGCCGAAAGAAGACCGGGCTTTTGTGAGTGGCGTAAACATGGTGAAACGTCACCAGCGCCAGACCCAGGGCCAGGAAGCCGGCATCATCAACAAGGAAGCTTCCTTGCACATCTCCAACCTCGCCATCGCTGATAAAGATGGTAAGCCAACTCGCGTTGGTTTCCAGGTTGTAGACGGCAAGAAAGTCCGTGTTGCCAAGCGTTCGGGAGAAGTGATCGATGGCTGAGTCCAAGTACGAGCCGCGTCTCAAGGCTGAATACGTTTCCCGTATTCGCGGCGCAATGCAGGAGAAGTTCTCCTACTCAAACGTAATGATGATCCCCAAGCTGGATAAGATCGTCATCAACATGGGTGTTGGCGAAGCCACTGCCGATTCGAAGAAGCCGACAGTCGCCGCCGGCGATCTGGCTGCTATCGCCGGTCAGAAGCCAGTCATCACCAAGGCTCGCAATTCCATCGCGGG
This sequence comes from Agrobacterium rosae, assembly GCF_002915175.1. GTDB lineage: Bacteria > Pseudomonadota > Alphaproteobacteria > Rhizobiales > Rhizobiaceae > Agrobacterium > Agrobacterium rosae. Next base: position 7,572 of record NZ_NXEJ01000007.1, read on the forward strand.
CTTCAAGGTTCGCGAACACATGCCAATCGGTGCGAAGGTTACTCTTCGTGGCGCGCGCATGTACGAATTCCTTGACCGTCTGATCAACATCGCGCTTCCGCGCGTTCGCGACTTTCGCGGGTTGAACCCGAAGAGCTTTGACGGCCGTGGCAACTTCGCCATGGGCATCAAGGAACACATTGTGTTCCCAGAAATCAACTACGATAAGGTTGATCAGATGTGGGGCATGGACATCATCGTTTGCACGACGGCGACGTCGGACGACGAAGCACGGGCTCTTTTGACAGAGTTCAACTTCCCGTTCCGTCAATAACCGTAACGACGAGCGTAGAAAAGGAACTACGATATGGCGAAAACAAGCGCAGTTGAAAAGAACAAGCGCCGCCGCAAGACGGTTGCCTCGCAGGCCGGCAAGCGTGCCGCCCTTAAGGCAATCGTTATGAACCAGTCCCTTCCGATCGAAGAGCGGTTCCAGGCAACTCTGAAGCTCGCTTCGCTGCCGCGTGATGGCTCGAAGACGCGTGTCCGCAACCGCTGCGAAGTAACGGGCCGTCCGCGCGCGTTCTACCGCAAACTCGGAATGTCGCGTATTGCGCTTCGTGAGTTGGGCAATTCCGGCAAGGTGCCGGGTATTGTCAAGTCGAGCTGGTAAGGAGACGGGCACATGACAATGACTGATCCTTTGGGTGATATGCTCACCCGCATCCGCAATGGTGCAGCCCGTCGCAAGTCTTCGGTAAACACACCTGCTTCCAGCCTTCGTGCACGCGTTCTCGACGTGCTTCAGGCTGAAGGCTACATTCGCGGTTATTCCAAGGTCGATTTCGAGAACGGCAAGTCCGAACTCACGATCGAACTGAAGTACTACGAAGGCGCGTCCGTGATCCGTGAAATCGGTCGCGTTTCCAAGCCGGGCCGCCGGGTTTATGTCTCGGTGAAGTCCATCCCGCAGGTTGCGAATGGTCTCGGCATCACAATCCTTTCGACTCCGAAGGGTGTGATGGCTGATCACCAGGCTCGTGAACAGAACGTTGGTGGCGAGGTTCTTTGCTCGGTCTTCTAAGACTGAGCAGGGATCTCCTTAACGGACAGACAGGATAGAAATATGTCTCGTATCGGTAAAAAGCCCGTTCAGGTTCCTGCAGGTGTGACGGCCAATGTCGACGGCCAGAAGATTACTGCCAAGGGTCCTAAGGGCGAACTGTTCTTCGTTGCAAACGACGAAATTCAGGTCAAGCTGGAAGATAACGCTGTTTCGGTACAGCCAGCCAACAACACCAAGGAAGCTCGTTCCAAGTGGGGCATGTCCCGCACGATGGTCGAGAACATCTTCAAGGGTGTCAAGGACGGCTACGAGCGCAAGCTCGAAATCAACGGCGTCGGTTATCGTGCGTCTTTGCAGGGCAAGAACCTGCAATTGGCTCTCGGTTTCTCTCACGATGTAGTTTACGAGCCTCCGGTCGGCATCACCATTGCTGTTCCGAAGCCGACTGAAATCATCGTTTCCGGCATCAATAAGCAGCAGGTCGGTCAGGTTGCCGCGGAAATCCGCGAATACCGTGGTCCCGAGCCCTACAAGGGCAAAGGCGTCAAGTACGCTGAAGAACGGATCATCCGCAAAGAAGGCAAGAAGAAGTAAGGATCAAGCGAAATGGCTAGCAGGAAAGAAGCACTTGCACGTCGCGCCAACCGCGTGCGCCGCCAGATCAAGGCGGTTGCTAACGGTCGCCCGCGCCTGTCGGTTCATCGCTCGTCGAAGAACATCTATGTTCAGATCATCGATGATGTGGCCGGTAAGACGCTTGCGTCTGCCTCCACACTCGAGGCAGATCTGCGCTCGTCTTTGAAGACGGGTGCGGACGTTGCAGCAGCTGCCGCGATCGGTAAGCTCGTTGCTGAACGTGCCAGCAAGGCTGGTATCAAGGATGTCGTATTCGACCGCGGCGCCTTCATTTATCACGGCCGTATCAAGGCTGTGGCTGAAGCAGCCCGCGAAGGCGGTCTGAACTTCTAAGACTTTTCCGCCCGGGCAACGTTCCGGGCGGATTTCACCGGATCATCAGGACTTCAGCAATGAAGCCGGTGGTCCATTATTGTTTGCCGTTCCACCCGCAAAAGAAAAAGGAAAAGGACAATGGCACAGGAAAAAAGAGGTTCTCGCGACGATCGCCAGAACCGCGAAGAGCGCGATAGCGAATTCGTCGACAAGCTGGTTGCTATCAACCGCGTCGCCAAAGTTGTTAAGGGCGGCCGTCGTTTCGGTTTTGCTGCTCTCGTCGTCGTTGGTGACCAGAAGGGCCGCGTTGGCTTCGGTCACGGCAAGGCTCGCGAAGTTCCAGAAGCTATCCGCAAGGCTACCGAAAGCGCAAAGCGCGATCTGATCTTCGTACCACTGCGCGATGGCCGTACGCTGCATCATGATGTTAATGGTCGTCACGGCGCTGGCAAGGTTCTGCTGCGCTCTGCAAAGGCTGGTACCGGTATCATCGCCGGTGGTCCAATGCGCGCTGTTTTCGAAACGCTCGGCGTTCATGACGTTGTTGCCAAGTCGACCGGTTCCTCGAACCCATACAACATGGTTCGTGCAACGTTCGACGCTTTGAAGCACCAGGTTCATCCTAAGGACGTTGCTGCACAGCGCGGTCTTAAGTATGCGACCCTTCAGTCCCGCCGCGCCGCTTCCGGCAACGCTGCTGAAGAATAAGGAGCAGTATCATGGCCAAGAAGACTACTGAAGCCAAGACGACTGTTACGGTCGAACAGATCGGCAGCCCAATTCGCCGCCCTGCAGTTCAGCGCCAGACGCTGATCGGCCTGGGTCTCAACAAGATGCACCGTCAGCGCACTCTGGAAGATACTCCAGCAGTTCGTGGCATGATCCGTGCTGTCCAGCATCTCGTTCGCGTCGTAGACGAGAAGTGAGACGGAGGAAGTCATCATGAAACTCAATGAAATTAAAGACAACGAAGGTTCCACCAAGGATCGTATCCGCGTAGGTCGCGGTATCGGTTCTGGCAAGGGCAAGACCGGTGGTCGCGGCGTCAAGGGTCAGAAGGCTCGTTCGGGCGTTGCAGTCAACGGCTTTGAAGGCGGTCAGATGCCAATCTACCGTCGCCTGCCAAAGCGTGGCTTCACCAACATCTTCGCTTCCGAGTATGCTGAAGTGTCTGTTGGTCGCGTTCAGACTGCTATCGATGCAGGCAAGCTCGACGCCAACGCAACGATCGATGCTGCTGCTCTCAAGGCAGCTGGCGTTATTCGTCGCCTCAAGGACGGCGTTCGCATTCTTGCTGATGGCGAGCTGACCACGAAGGTTTCCTTCGAAGTCGCCGGCGCTTCCAAGTCTGCTGTTGAAAAGATCGAGAAGGCTGGTAGCTCTATCAAGCTTCTGGTTGTTGCAGCGGAAGCCGCAGAGTAATATAAGACTTCGAACGCCCGGGGTGGTTCATTCCGGGCGTTCGCACTCATAGTTGCGTAAGCCTTTGAATCCTAATCGATTAAATGGATTATGCGGAAACTCTCAAGCGGCGCGCAAGCGAAGCGGGGAGAGCCTCACAGTTCCTAGGCACTCAAATGAGCGCTGACCGGACTAACGAAAACAGGGTGAGGCATGATTTCGGCGTGATAGCCGTCATCCGTCCGAAGCCCGGTTTTTAAACCAGTATCTTTTAGACCTTTTCCGGAATTGCCGGTTTCCGTGCCGCTGGACAAGGGTCATGCGGAGAAATTTATGGCTTCAGCAGCGGAACAACTGGCCTCAAACCTGAATTTTTCGACCTTCGCGAAAGCTGAAGATCTGAAAAAGCGCCTCTGGTTTACCCTTGCCGCACTTCTCGTCTACCGTCTTGGCACACATATTCCGCTTCCTGGTCTGAATCCGGAAGCCTATGCCCAGGCCTTCAAAGGCCAGGCCAACGGTATTCTCGGTCTCTTCAACATGTTTGCGGGCGGCGCTGTAGAGCGCATGGCGATTTTCGCGCTCGGCATCATGCCTTACATTTCCGCATCGATTATCGTGCAGCTGATGACCTCGGTCGTGCCTTCGCTCGAAGCCTTGAAAAAGGAAGGTGAAGCGGGCCGTAAGATCATCAATCAGTATACGCGTTACGGCACTGTGCTGCTCGGCACGCTTCAGGCCTATGGCATTGCCGTTGGTCTCGAAAGCGGGGCAGGGCTGGTCGTAGATCCTGGCTTGTTCTTCCGTATCTCCACAGTGCTGACGCTGCTCGGCGGCACGATGTTCCTGATGTGGCTGGGTGAACAGATCACGTCGCGCGGTATCGGCAACGGTATTTCGCTGATCATTTTCGCTGGCATCGCCGCTGGGCTACCGACGGCTCTTGCCCGGACGCTGGACTTGGGTAAAAGTGGCTCGCTTTCCACGCCTTTGATGCTGACTGTTCTCGTCGTGTGCATCGGTGTGATTGCGCTGATCGTGTTTGTCGAACGTGCGCAGCGCAGGCTTCTGATCCAGTATCCGAAGCGCCAGGTCGGCAATAGAATGTTCCAGGGCGATACGTCGCATCTGCCGCTGAAACTGAATACTGCTGGAGTTATTCCTGCCATCTTCGCATCGTCGTTGCTGCTTTTGCCCGCGACGGCAGCCGGCTTCACCAACAGCACAAATCTGCCGCCATGGGTGACGACCATTATTTCGTCCCTTCAGCACGGCCAACCGCTGTTCATGTTGTTCTATGGTCTTCTGATTGCGTTCTTTGCCTTCTTCTACACGGCAATCGTGTTCAATCCGAAAGACACTGCCGACAATCTGAAGAAGCATGGCGGCTTCATTCCAGGCATTCGTCCAGGCGAGCGCACGGCGGAATATATTGACTACGTCTTGACCAGAATCACACTCATCGGTGCTGTTTATCTTGTCTTCGTCTGTATTCTTCCTGAAACGCTTATCGCACGGACGGGTATCCCATTAGCCCTTGGTGGTACTTCGCTTTTGATCGTAGTCAGTGTAACTCTTGACACAGTGGCACAGATTCAGGGTCACCTGATCGCCCAGCAATATGAGGGTCTGATCAAGAAATCGAAACTGCGTGGAGGAAAGAGGGGACGATGAGACTGATATTTTTGGGACCGCCAGGAGCAGGCAAGGGAACACAGGCCAAGCGCTTGACGGACAAGTATGGGATTCCCCAGCTCTCCACCGGCGATATGCTTCGTGCGGCTGTCAATGACGGCTCTGAGATCGGCAAGCGCGCCAAGGAGGTGATGGACGCTGGTGGTCTCGTATCGGATGATATCGTCAATCAGATCGTATCCGAACGTATTGAGCAGCCTGACTGTGAGAAGGGGTTCATTCTCGATGGATACCCGCGCACGGTTCCGCAGGCTAAGGTGCTTGGCGAAAATCTGCGTGAGAAGAATCTCGTGCTGGATGCCGTCATCGAACTGAAGGTGGATGAAGAAGCGCTCGTGCGCCGAATCGAAAATCGCGTGGCCGAAACGGTTGCGGCTGGTGGAGCGGTTCGCTCGGATGACAATCCCGAATCGTTCCGTAAGCGCCTTTCCGAATATCGCGAAAAGACGGCTCCTCTGTCGAAATACTATGAAGAGCAGGGCGAGTTGGTGGTGCTGGATGGCATGGCCCATGTCGACCAGGTGACCCAGGCGATCGAAGCTGTGTTGGAAAAAGCACCCAGCGCCGAGGCCTCTGTCGCACGCTAATAAAGAATCTTGACGGGGCAGGTTGCTTTTTTGAACCGATTCCGTTACACCGCGCCAACTCGCGACATCCCAAGCGACTGGCGCGGATTTTCCTCAAGGGAAGGAAAGTCCGAGTTCGGTCGTTTTGACTTGTGACGAACACGAATTTTGAACTGGCGGCAAAAGAGCTGCTCAAATGAAAGCACCACTTGCCGGATGGCAACTGGAACGCAAGGAGAATAGACGTGGCACGTATCGCTGGCGTCAACATCCCGACGGCTAAGCGCGTTGTTATCGCCTTGACCTATATTCACGGGATTGGCACGAAATTCGCGCAAGAAATCGTAGCAAAGGTCGGTATTCCGGCTGAAAAGCGCGTTCATCAGCTGACGGACGCAGAAGTCCTTCAGATCCGCGAAGCAATCGACCGCGATTATCGCGTCGAGGGTGATCTTCGTCGTGAAACTTCGATGAACATCAAGCGTCTTATGGATCTCGGTTGCTACCGTGGTCTGCGTCACCGTCGCGGCTTGCCCGTGCGCGGTCAGCGCACGCACACCAACGCTCGTACTCGCAAGGGTCCAGCGAAGGCGATTGCAGGTAAGAAGAAGTAATTTTCCGGTTCTCCGGAGAGGGGAGGCTGGTGCAAGCCGCACCAGCCTTTCTGAGTTTGGCGAGAGGCTTCTTGGAAGCTTATCGCCGGTGTAGCCGCTGGTGTTACGGCGGTGCAGAGATCAACGAAAGGTAGACCATGGCCAAGGAAGCCACTCGCGTTAAACGTCGCGAACGTAAGAACATCACGACGGGCGTTGCGCACGTTAACTCGACATTCAACAACACGATGATCACCATCACCGACGCACAGGGCAACGCTATTGCCTGGTCGTCTGCTGGTGCCAAGGGCTTCAAGGGTTCGCGTAAGTCGACACCGTTTGCTGCTCAGATCGCTGCTGAAGATGCTGCCAAGAAGGCGCAGGAACACGGCATGAAGACGCTGGAAGTTGAAGTTTGCGGTCCGGGCTCCGGTCGCGAATCTGCACTTCGCGCTCTGCAGGCTGCCGGTTTCATGATCACCTCGATCCGTGACGTTACGCCGATCCCGCACAACGGTTGCCGTCCGCGCAAGAAGCGCCGCGTCTGACGCGACCGTATCTTGAGAATTCCGCCTTTCCTTCGGTCTGGCGGAATTTTCGCGTATGTGGCGTTGGCCTGCCGGTGTAACCGGTTTTCCTACGCTTAGGAACCCTCCGATGAACCATTGGTTCCTCTCGGTGATGATGCTCGGTCCGCCACGATTGGATGGTGGCGGCGAACGGAAGGTTTAAAGATGATTCAAAAGAATTGGCAGGAACTGATCAAGCCAAACAAGGTCGAGTTCACGTCTTCCAGCCGCACCAAGGTGACGCTGGTTGCTGAACCGCTGGAGCGCGGCTTTGGTCTGACGCTCGGCAACGCCCTTCGTCGCGTTCTGATGTCTTCTCTGCGTGGCGCTGCTGTAACAGCAGTGCAAATCGATGGCGTTTTGCACGAGTTCTCATCGATTCCCGGCGTTCGGGAAGACGTGACTGATATCGTGCTGAACATCAAGGAAATCGCCATCAAGATGGATGGTGACGATTCCAAGCGCATGGTCGTGCGCAAGCAGGGTCCAGGTTCCGTTACCGCTGGCGATATCCAGACGGTTGGCGACATCGAGATCCTCAATCCCGACCATGTTATCTGCACGCTGGACGAAGGCGCTGAAATCCGCATGGAATTCACTGTCAACAACGGCAAGGGCTACGTGCCTGCAGAGCGTAACCGCGCAGAAGACGCACCAATCGGTCTTATTCCGGTGGACAGCCTCTACTCTCCGGTCAAGAAAGTGTCCTACAAGGTGGAAAACACCCGTGAAGGCCAGGTTCTTGACTACGACAAGTTGATCATGACGATCGATACGAATGGTTCGGTTTCCGGCGAAGACGCCGTTGCCTTTGCCGCTCGTATTCTTCAGGACCAGCTTGGCGTGTTCGTCAACTTCGACGAGCCGCAGAAGGAAGCAGAAGAAGAATCTGTGACCGAACTGGCATTCAACCCGGCGCTTCTCAAGAAGGTCGACGAGTTGGAACTGTCTGTTCGTTCGGCAAACTGCCTGAAGAACGACAACATCGTTTACATCGGCGACCTCATTCAGAAGACAGAAGCCGAAATGCTTCGTACTCCGAACTTTGGCCGCAAGTCGCTGAACGAAATCAAGGAAGTTCTCGCTTCCATGGGTCTGCACCTCGGCATGGAAGTGCCTGCATGGCCGCCAGAGAACATCGAAGATCTCGCAAAGCGTTACGAAGACCAGTACTAAGCCGCTTCGAGGAAAATCGCATCAGCGGTTTTCCTCTGGCAGGCTGCATCAACAAGAACCCAGATAAGAAGGCAGACCCGTTACAGACTGCCTTTCCCCGTCAAACAGCAGGCCCCGTGACAGAAATTGGGTCGCCTGCATGTGCCAGGAAACGGCAGGCCCGGATAGGGAACCTGCATTAAAGGAGAATAGCAATGCGCCACGGAAATTCAGGCCGCAAGCTCAATAGAACCGCCAGCCACCGCAAGGCAATGTTTGCCAACATGGCTGCTTCGCTCATCACGCATGAGCAGATCGTAACAACTCTGCCAAAGGCGAAAGAAATTCGCCCGATCGTAGAAAAGCTGGTCACTCTCGGCAAGCGCGGCGACCTGCACGCTCGTCGTCAGGCCGTGTCTCAGATCAAGGATCAGGACGCAGTTCGCAAGCTGTTCGATGCCATCGCTGAACGTTACGCCACCCGTAACGGCGGCTACCTGCGCATCATGAAGGCTGGCTACCGTCAGGGCGACAACGCTGCCATGGCTGTTGTCGAGTTCGTAGAGCGCGACGTAGACGCCAAGGGCGCAGCCGACAAGGCTCGCGTTGCTGCTGAAAACGCTGCTGCTGAAGCTGCATAATATTCGTCCTCTCGGGGATGAAGCAAAAAGCCGGACGAGCAATCGTCCGGCTTTTTTTGTTTTGGGTGATGTGTCGTTGGGATTTTGGTACGGGCTTAGCCATTCGAAGTGAAGGCAGTTTCTCGACCGCGCAGACGCGCGTTGACTGGATTCCTGTGACAAGCACAGGAATGAGGGAGAACGGGAGTATCTGATCTGACACGCATTGATTGCAACATTTTTATTGTTGCGGCATCATCTGTGTATGAAGGGTTATGTCTACATTCTTGCGTCACAACGTAACGGGACACTTTACACTGGAGTGACACGCGATTTGGCAAGTCGGTTGTATGAGCATCAGAATGAGCTCACACCGGGTTTTACATCGCGATATGGGGTTAAGACACTTGTGTGGTTCGAGGAATATGATCTTCTGACCGCAGCGATAACAAGAGAGACGACAATCAAGAAGTGGCCAAGGCAATGGAAGCTCAATCTTATTGAGTCTAGTAATCCTGATTGGCAGGATATTTCTCACTACCTGCTTAGCCTTTGATGCCGCTCCTCCAGCCGCCCTCATTCCTGTGCTTGTCCAGGAATCCAGTCATCGCGCGTCTGCGCGATCGGAAAACCCGCTCCGACCAACTGAATCTTCACTCCGGCACCGAAATCCGGCTTTTAATGTGCTTCAGGTGCGAGACGATTGTGAAGGTCATGATGACGAGGAGAGACCACGAGCTCCATTTGCCGATGTGGACCACGGACCATGCGCCCAGTTGGTTCGGGTATTTCCAGATCCCGAAGAAGGTGGAGATGTTTTCCGCGAGCCAGACGAAAAATCCGATCAGGATGAAGGAGAGCAGCAGCGGCATTTTTCGGTCGCGATCATAGGGGCGATAGATGACGGTCGCGCGGGCGTATAGGCCGACGGCGCAGGCTGCGATGTACCAGCGGTAATCGCCGATATAGTGATGGGTGAAGAAGTTGAGGTAGATCGCAAGGCCGATCAGCGTCGCCATCCAGTAGCTCGGGTGATGTTTGATGCGCACATCCAGTAGACGCCAGGCCTGGATGATGTAACTGCCGACAGCTGCGTACATGAAGCCGGAAAACAGCGGTACGCCCAAGACCTTGGTATAGGCAAAGTCCGGATAGGACCATGACTGGATGCTGCCGGATGTCTTGAAGACCTCAAGCGCAAAGCCGACGATGTGAAACAGAAGGATGGCCTTCGCTTCATCCAGCGTCTCCAGTTTGCTCCAGATCATGAAGAACTGAATGGCAAGCGCTATGACCAGCAGAACGTCGTAGCGCGGCAGGCCGAACAGGCCATCGCGAGGCACCAGAAAGATGGATATGAAAAACAGGCCGGCAAACAGGCACGCCCGTGCTTCCTTGATCCCGAAATAGAGAAATTCAACGATGAAGCGCTTTGCGCCTTTCAACTCGCCCCAAGGCTGGGTATCGCATAAAAGCGCGTCCAATGAGGACAGGCGGCTGGCGGGGTAGGCGGCCTCGGTGCTCAAATCCGGCATCCTCTTTGCGCGTGAAGATTGCATCCTTATAGCAACTGGAAATAAAGCAACATCATGATCGACCATCCACACTCGGATTATTTTCGTCGTCTTGGTCTCGCTGCGAGTGCCTTGGCGGTTGTCGTGGCCGGGTTGGCGTTGCGCCGGTATGGCTATGCAGTCGGCCTGCCGTTTCTGATCGTGAAATATGGTGGATCGATTCTCTGGGGATCGATGGTCTATCTGGTGGTCGTCAGTGTTGCACCGTTTCGAAATATGCGTCTGTTGATTGGTGTGGCCTGCGCCACTGCAGTCATTGTCGAGCTTATCAGGCTCGTACATTTTCCGGTGCTGGATGAGTTCAGAGCGACGACAGCCGGAGCATTGTTGCTCGGGCGCGTGTTTTCGCCTTGGAATATATCCTGTTATCTAGCGGGAATAGCGCTGGCTGCCCTTATTGTGGCGATTGTCGTGAGACGGCCCGAACGGTCTTCGTAGCCCGGTTGGCGCGCTTACGTGCCATGATCGCCGGACGGATCAATCTATAACCGAGTAGAATGACTGTGACCGAAATATAGAAGGCCGGTTCCAGTGTCAGCGATTTGCGGGCCAGAAAGAAGTGCAGAACGGCGACGATGAGAATGGGGTAGGCAAGCTTGTGCAGCATGTTCCATCGGCTTCCAAGCTTGCGGATCGACCAGCGGTTCGAGGTCACTGCCAGCGGAATGAGCATGACGAGGCCCGCCATGCCGAACATGATGTAGGGTCGCTTCAAGATGTCGCCGAGGATGGAGCTCAGCACCATACCGCGATCCAGCACCAGATAGACTGCCAGATGCGCCAGCACATAATAAAAGGCGATCAATCCCAGTGCGCGCCGGTAGGCGATGAGATTGACGTTGAAGAGATCGCGTAGTGGCGTCACGACCAAGCCAAGACAGAGAAAGCGCAGCGCCCAAGTGCCGAGGAGATGTTCGAACTCCTTGACCGGATTGAAGCCAAGCCCTCCCGTCGCTGCGAGATAAAAGTACCAGACGCCGGGAGACAGGCCGATGATGTACAGCGCCCAGATGGCCGCTGGTTGATATTTCTTTGGCAGGGAGGGAAGCGAAAGCGCAAACGCCATGATCAGTAATTTGCCTTCAAATCCATGCCTGTATAGAGGCTCGCGACTTCGTCATAACCATTATACATCAGCGTCGGCCGTCTCTGCGTGCTGAAGAAACCGCCTTCGCCGATGCGCTGTTCCGTGGCCTGGCTCCAGCGCGGATGGTCGACCTTCGGATTGACGTTGGAGTAGAAACCGTACTCGCGGGCATTGGAGTTCTTCCACGTCGTTTCTGGCTGTTTCTCCACCAACGAAATACGCACGATGGATTTGATGCCCTTGAAGCCATATTTCCACGGCACGACGAGACGGATGGGGGCACCGTTCTGGTTTGGCAGCGTTTCACCATAAAGGCCGACGGCCAGAATGGTCAGCGGGTGTCTGGCTTCATCCAGGCGCAGGCCCTCGACATAGGGCCAGTCCAACGGCTGAAACAGTCCGCTTTGGCCGGGCATTTCTTCGGGGCGAACGACAGTCTCGAATGAGACGAATTTCGCACTGCCCAGAGGCTCGACCTTATCCAACAGGGCAGAGAGCGGGAAGCCGATCCAGGGAATAGCCATGGACCAGCCCTCCACGCAGCGCATGCGGTAGGTGCGCTCTTCCAGTGGGTATTTCAACAGGTCTTCAATGTTGATTTCCTGCGGCTTGCCGACCAGACCATCCACCTTCACGGTCCATGGCGTGGGCTTGAAGTTTCCGGCATTTTCCTTGGGGTCGGACTTGCCTGTGCCGAACTCATAGAAATTATTATAGCTTGTCACGGCATCGAGCGGCGTCAGCTTTTCATCGAGTTTATAAGCACCGGGCTTTGCGGTGAGGGGGGCCGCCATCGCGTCTTGCCCGGTCAGGCCCAGCGCCGCCAGACCTGCGGCAGTGCCGAGAAAATTTCGCCTGGAAAGATAGATGCTGCGCGGAGTGATTTCGGACGATGGGATGTGTGGCGGATGATAGGCGGGCATGAAAACCTCCTGCGAAGCCGGAACGGATGAACAGCTATTCAATACTCATTACGTAACGAGTGGCAGAAAAGTTTTTCCGTAACGAGAAAAAATATTGAGAGCATGTCACGCTCGTCCCGCGGCGGATTTACGACAAAGATCGGCAACGTCTAAAATAATACGATAGACACGGTAAAATCTGCGAGAGCGTGAGGCGCGCTTGGTAAAGCGCGCCTCAGATTGTTCTGTTGTCAGAGAATCAGGCGGAACTTTGCAAAGCCCTCAGCGCCATCCCCGGCTTCCTCGATCTTCGCGCCCTTTACGTCCTTGGCATATTGACGTGCCTTTGGACCGGTTTCGAAAATCGCCGTCGTATTGGCAACGGGTGCAAAGGACCAGTTGTCGTCGGCGGCTGGATTGATGGTGCCCTGGCTGATGATGTAGCGCACGATGACGTCGCGGTTGGTATCGGGTGCAACGAAGATGATCTTGTCCGACGCGATACCGGGGAACTTACCACCGCCGCTGGCGCGGTAATTGTTTGTCGCCACGACGAATTTCTGTTCGGGGTCGATCGACTTGCCTTCGAATTGCAAGCCGACGATGCGGTTACTATCCGGATTAATCGACTTGCCGTCCTTGTCGAACTTCGGTGGCTTCGACACGTCGATCTGATAGGTCACGCCGTCAATGACATCGTAGTTGTAGGACGGGAAGTCGTTGTTCAGCAGCGGTGCGTCCTTGGCACCTGCTTCCACCGTCTTGAACATGCCCGCCGACATTTCCAGCCAGTCTTTGACCTGCGCACCAGTGATCAGCACGGCCTGAACGGTGTTGGGGTAGAGGTAGAGGTCGGCAACGTTCTTAATAGCGATGTCACCGGCAGGGACATCGGTGTAATAATCAGCACCGCCACGTCCGCCAGACTTGAAGGGGGCAGCAGCAGAGAGCACAGGAAGGTCCTTGTATTGGCCTTCCTTCAGCATGTCCTTGATGTACCAGGTCTGGGCATTGGAGACGATCTGAACCGATGGATCATCTGCGACCAGCGCAAAATAGGAATAGAGCGGCGCGGATGTCTTGCCCACGGGGCGGCGGACATAGGCCAGCGTTGCTTCGTGATCCGTCTTGACTGCGGCGATGATCTCCGGCTTGTCCTTCACGTCGGCAACGATCTTGCGGTTGTCGTCGCGGTGGTAGATCGGGCGCGCTTCGGTGGTGAAATCCACGATCTTCCAGTTCTTGCCGTCTTTTTCCAGCAGCAGATCGATAAGGCCCATATGTGAGCCCCAGAAGCCGGCCATGACGGCAGGCTTGCCCATGAGCGTGCCCTTGACTGGATCGGTACCTTCGATGCCATCCCAAGTTTTGGGGCCTGGGAAGACGAGATGCTGGTGACCAGTGAAAACGGCATCGATGTCTTTGACGCCAGCCAGATAGAGCGAGGCATTTTCCATGCGGTCGCTCTGGCCTTTGCCTTCAATGCCGGAGTGCGACAGGGCGATGATGATATCGGCACCCTGTTCCTTCATGACAGGAACCCAGGCCTTGGCGGCATCGACGATATCGCGTGTCTGCGCCTTGCCTTCGAGGTTTTTGGCATCCCACATCATGATCTGTGGTGGCACGAAGCCGATGATGCCGACCTTAACCGGGCTGGTCTCACCGGAGCCATCCTTGATCTGCTTTTCGAGGATGACGTAGGGCTTGAAGAAGAGGTCGTCCTGCTTCGGGTCGGAGGCGAGCTGGCCCTTTGTCAGGTTCGCGCAGACATAAGGGAAGCTGGCACCGCCCAGCGTGTTGAACATGAAATCGAGCCCGTAATTGAACTCGTGGTTTCCAAGCGTGCCGCAATCGTAGCCGAGCACGTTCATGGCGTTGATAACGGGGTGTTTGTCACCTGCCTTCATGCCGCGCTCGTAAGCGATGTAATCGCCCAGCGGGTTGCCCTGAAGGAAGTCGCCATTGTCGACCAGCATCGAATTTCCGGCTTCTGCACGAATGCTGTCGATGATGGAGGCGGTGCGCGCCAGGCCCAGCGTATCGTTCGGCTTGTCGGCGTAATAATCATACGGGAAGACGTGGACGTGAATATCCGTCGTTTCCATGATGCGCAGATGCGCCTGGTTGCCCTGCGCACGGGCTGCAAACGGGTGCAGCATGACGAGTGCGGAGGAGGCAGCGATGCCGCCCAGCAAGGAGCGGCGCGTGATGGGATGAAGGCCGATAAGCGAAGACATGGAAACACCTCGAATGAATTCAGGCTGTACGAAAAGACCGCAGCCTAGAGCGAATTATCGAGGAGTCCATCATCAAAATAACAGGGTTATGACTTGTCCCTGAATTTTAAACCGTCCGGTAAAAAATCATTTCATCGTGCCAGTGTCGGTTTCACGTCCTCATGGAAAAAGCGAAAGTAGGAGGAAAGCTGTGCCAGCGTGTTTGTCGAAAGCTTCAGTTGCAGACCGAGCCGGTTCATGTGCTGCCATTGAACCGTGCCCTCTATGAAGCCGAGGTCGTCACTCTGCACCTTCACCCGGCTTCCTTTGGCAGCGGCGAAAGATCCGTCCAGCTCCAGCGCCATGCCGGTGGCCGAAAGATCGACCACGCGGCCTGTCACCGACTGATTGAAATACTGAACTGTACCGTAGATACGTGTCTGGCTGCGGCCTGCGCCGCGGTTTTGCATGTTCAGATTACCGGTCATATGGCGCTCCCCAATTGTTTCCCTGTGCCAGAATTGCACGGAAGCTTTGAAAGCCGTTTATGATTTTCGATAAAATTACGCGCAATTGCCATTTCAGCTACGGTCGATCCGGCATTGATAGCAATTGTTGCGGGCCGAGCGAACATGCACATAGGCGATGTCTTCCCTGGCAAGAAGCTCTTGCGCATATGTGGATATCCGGTCGGTCGGCGTCACCGAACCTGTGCCGTAAACGATGCGGTCATTGAAGCCATAGCCTCGAACGATGTAGTCCGGGCTCTCGAGCATGGGCGGGAGAATTTCCTTTGCTTCGTAACGGCTGCAAGCCTTGGCATGAATAAAAATCGGACCGGTTTCGGCAAATGGTTGCAGCTTCGGGAATGGGCGGTAGGCCAAGAGAAGCATGGCTTCGCCGTCTTCTATTTGACCGAGGCAAACACGGCAGGGGTAGGTTCCTGTCGCGATCGAGTGCTCCGGTTTCTGGCCGTTGGCATCTGGATTACCATTGCGAAAGGCTTCTGCCTCGGCGGCATCCATGGCGATAAATACAATCCTGGTCATAGCGGCTCCTTTGCGTTGCTTGTTTGTCGCTATGCCTTTCAAACATTCGTGTATCCACCCGTTTCTTGCGCCAGCAGGCAACTACCCCATTGCTTGTGCCGTTCAGTTTAGCGATCAATCAAACGTCCTCATTTTGGAAAGTTGACGTAAATGCTGCGCAGGTTGATGACCGCGACCCTGGTCACCGTTTTTTCTATCACGATACCTGCCGCCCACGCGCAAACAGCGCCTGCGCTCGATGATTTATCCGACGAACAGTTGCAGCAGACGGTGAATTTCGTCATCGGTAACGCGATTTTCAGCCTCTACCATGAGGCTTCACGGATGCTGATTTCCGATTTTTCCCTGCCGGAAACGGGAGCTGGGAAAGATACGGCCGATCAGCTGGCGGCCACTATGATGCTGGAGGCGAATGAGGAATGGCTCGATACGGCCATCGTCAATGCCACGGATAGCTGGTATCTCGCTCGCTCCGCACAGGCTCTGCCGGACCATAATACGCCGATTTATTCGGCACTCGTTCCCAACAAGACGCGTGACAGCCAGATGGCCTGCCTGATGGTGGGCAAGGACGCCGGTGGTTACGGTGATCTGGCCGATATGATGGGACTGCCCAAGGCTGAATGGAAGGCGTGCGAAACCGCCTATCCACAAACCGTTGCCTATTGGAACGAAACGCTGAAGCCGCATGCGGCCAAGGCGGGGACCACAAAGTTCGTCACCAGCTATGAGCCAGCGCGCGATCCGTTTCTGGATATCTACGCGACCATCGTAAAAGAATCGAAGGTACTGGACCTCATCGCCCGCAGTTTCAGCGCCTATGATCTCAAAGGTGAGGTCAAGCTGACGGCGCGTACCTGTGGACGCCCGGATGTTTATTGGTCAGCCGAAAAGCGCGAAATCACCTATTGCTACGAAATGGCCAAGTTCCACGGTGAACTCATCGCTGCTCATCTTGCGACTGGCGGTGCGGAGAAAGAAAGCGAGCCGGCGAAAGAAATTCCGACGGCTGTGAATTTGGGGCAAGAGCTTTAAGAGAGCGTAGCTATCTTGATCTAAGCAGCCCGTGAAGCTTTGCCCGATGGGCAAAGCAATTGTTTACGAGGGGAGTGCGCGGTGAGCGCTCAGCCCCGTCTGGATATTTCCAGAAATTCACTGTCCGTCAAAGGCTCGACCCACGTCTCGTAGGTGCTGACAGGCGAAAAGCCCATCATTTGATAGAGCTGAAGCGCGCGGGGATGGTCCAGCGTGTTGGTGGAGACCGTGACCCGCTGCGGGTTGTCCTGCCATGCCTGGTAAAGCGCCTGCAGCAGGAACCATTTCCCCACACCAGCGCCGATCGCCTCTTCCATCAGGCCGAAATAGGAAAGATCCGTCACCTCTTCGCTGGTCTTGAACAGTTCGAAAAAGCCGGCAGGCGATCCATTCATATAGAGAACGGTCACACAGCTTCTTGGGTCACGCAGAAGCGCTGTCAGTTCGGCATCGTTCATGCGCATGCGGGTTTGCCAGTGCCAGCGCTTTCCAACGCGCCAGTAAAGGTAGCGATAGAAATGCAGCGGAATGTCAGTCGTGCGCATGATGGCGGTCTGGATGTTGACCGGCACCGCAAGGCTGACCTTGGGTGCGGACGTCATTTCCAGTTGCGTGACATTGGCCTTGATTGGCCCTTGGATAGGAGTTGGGCCGGGCTCGGCGGGGCCGGTGACGATGGCCGTGTCCGGCTTCGATCCCCATTCCGCCCATGAGCCATCATAAAGCGAATTGTCTGTGTGGCCGAGCGATTCCAGCGCAAGCGTGATAACCGCAGCCGTCACGCCAGAGCCACAGCTGGTGACGACCGGCTGGGTGAGGTCGATGCCCGCATCCGATATCATCTTGCGGATCGTCGGCAGGTCCTTGAAGCGGCCGTTCTCGGAAAAGGCGGTGGCGGGCAGGTTGCGCGCACCTGGCATATGGCCAGAGCGCATGCCAGCGCGTGGCTCTGCTTCCTCGCCGGTGAAACGACCGGCACCGCGTGCATCGGCAATCTGATCTTCACCGCCGTCAACCAGCGCCCGCATGTGCGAAAACGATGTTACACGCTTGGCATCGAAATGCGGCTCGAAGGTCGCAGGCTCGATAGGCTGCGTACCGGCTTCCACCGGCTTGCCCGCGGCTTTCCAGCCATCCAGACCGCCATCCAGAACGTACACCTTGTCAGCGCCCATCACGCGCAGCATCCACCAAACGCGTGGCGCGGAAAAGAAGCCCGGACCGTCATAGACGACAATCGTGTCGCTCTCACCAATCCCGAGTTTGCCGACTTCATCCGCAAAAAACTGCGGCGAGGGCAGAGAGTGGGGCAGGCCGGTCGCGTGGTCGGCAATCACGTCCTGATCGAAGAAGACTGCACCGGGGATGTGGCCAGCTTCGAATTCTTCTTTCCCGTTTCGCTTATGCGCGGGCAAATACCAAGAGGCATCGACCAATCGAAAATGTGGGGTGCCAAGCTGCTGCTCAACCCAGTCCGCCGAAACGACGAAACGGCTCTTATCCGTGCTCACAATAGTTCTCCCAGAAATCAGGCGGATGTGTCGGGTTTGCCGAAACGAATTCGGAAACGGCGATTCTCTTTGCCTTTCTTTTCGATCTTGGCGATGTGGATTTCACCCACTTCCTGCGTCTGGGCAACATGAGTGCCTCCGCAAGGCTGGCTGTCAACAGCGGAATTTTCGCCGATGCAGACGAGACTGACACGCCCGAGCCCAAGCGGCGGACGGACATTCTTGGATTTGACGATGTCAGGATTGGCGGCGAGTTCCGCGTCCGTGATCCATTTCAGGAAGACCGGATGGTTTTCCTCGACCAAGGCCATCAGCCTGGCCGTCACGTCTTCTTTGTCGACGGTCTCGGACATGTCGAAATCGACGCGCGATTCCTCTTCGCCAACGGCTGCTCCCGTGATCGGCCATGGACAGACGACGGACAGCAAATGGCAGGCGGTGTGCATGCGCATCAGCTTGTAGCGACGCGGCCAATCGACATGCAGTGTCAGCGTCTCGCCGATGTCAGGAGCCTGTTGTCCCTCGGTGGGGACATGGATGATGGTGCTTTTGTCTGCGCCATGCTTGGTAGGCCCAAGCATGATCTTAGAGCCGTCCGCTCTCTCGAGGTAACCCGTATCGCCAGGTTGACCGCCGGAGGTGGCATAAAAGCAGGTCTGATCCAGCTCTATGCCGCCGTCTTCATGAACCTGTGTCACCACCGCTTCGCACGTGGAAAGATAGAAATCGTCACGAAACAGGGCATTCACAGGCATATGGCATCGACCTCAGACGGTTTCGTACGGAACCGAAACCTCCCGCTTTTCCAACAACCATGCGGGTAGGGGAAGCCCCTTGGACCGCAGGAAATCAGGGTTGAAAAGCTTCGACTGGTAACGGTTGCCGTAGTCACAAAGTATGGTGACGATTGTATGCCCCGGACCGAGGTCATGGGCAAGCCGAATTGCACCCGCAACATTGATTCCGCTGGAACCGCCCAGGCAAAGCCCCTCTGTCGTTACCAGATCGTAAAGAACGGGCAGGGCTTCCGCATCCGTGATTCGATAGGAGAAATCCGGCTCAAAACCTTCCAGATTGGCCGTAATACGACCCTGGCCGATACCTTCGGTGATGGAAGAGCCTTCGGATTTCAGCACGCCGTTCTTGTAGAACTCGAACAGGGCGGCACCTTCGGGGTCGGCAAGGCCGATCTTGATATCGGGGTTGAAGTCACGCAGACCATCCGCCACACCAGCCAATGTGCCGCCGGACCCGACAGCACAGACGAAGCCGTCAACTTTACCATCCGTCTGATCCCATATTTCCGGTGCCGTCGTTTCGATATGAGCCTGGCGATTGGCGATATTGTCGAACTGGTTTGCCCAGACTGCGCCGTTAGGGTCGCTCGCCGCCAGTTGCTTTGCCAATCGGCCGGAAACCTTCACATAGTTGTTGGGATTGGAGTAGGGGGCGGCCGGAACCTCGATCAGCTGCGCGCCGAGCAATTTCAGCGCATCCTTCTTCTCCTGGCTCTGCGTTTCAGGAATGACGATGACCGTCTTGTAGCCCAGTGCGTTGGCAACCAATGAAAGGCCGATGCCGGTGTTGCCCGCGGTGCCTTCGACAATGGTGCCGCCGGGGCGCAATTGTCCGCGACGTTCCGCATCACGAATGATGTAGAGCGCTGCTCTATCCTTAACGGACTGGCCGGGGTTCATGAACTCGGCCTTGCCGAGAATTTCGCAACCCGTCGCTTCTGATGCCGCGTTGAGGCGGATGAGCGGAGTGTTGCCGATTGCCGTAAGCACAGAGGTATGAATGGTCATGATTGGCCTTCTCGTTCAGTCCGCGAATAGATGCCGTTATCTCCTCGCCTCTGCCCGTTGTGACAAGAAAATTTCTTCCAGTGAACGGGGGCGAGAAGCAAAATTTTGCCGATACCCTGTTTTACCCGCTTTTCTTGATCGCGGAATAGGCCTTCAGAGCGTATTGCCGGGCCTGAGCGTGATCAACAACCGGCTTTGGGTAGTCTTTACCAAGCTCAATATTTGCCTTCTTCAATACGTCTTTTGGAGCATCGAACGGTTTGTGGATGAACTTTTTATCCAGCTTGGATAGTTCCGGAACGAAGGTTTTGACATATTCACCATCCGCATCGAATTTCTCTCCCTGAAGTATGGGGTTGAAAATACGGAAGAATGGCGAAGCGTCGGCACCGGATCCGGCCACCCATTGCCAATTGGCCGCATTGGAAGCTGGGTCAGCGTCGACAAGCGTATCGCGAAACCATTTCTCGCCTTCGCGCCAGTCGATCAGCAGGTGTTTGATGAGAAAGGAAGCTGTGATCATGCGGACGCGATTGTGCATGACACCATGCTTCCAAAGCTGGCGCATGCCTGCGTCAACAATTGGATAGCCGGTCATTCCCTTTTTCCACGCTTGGAATTTCGCAGTGTCGGTTTGCCATTCGAAGGCGTCGAAGCTGTCATTCCAGTTCTTCTCATCTAGTTCGGGAAAATGGAAAAGAAGATGGTAGCAAAATTCCCGCCAGGCGATCTCCTTGCGAAAACGGCTTAGATCATGGGAGGGAATAGTATGCGAAAGCCCGCGCGTGGCATGCCAGACCTGGGCAGGCGATATTTCGCCCATGGCCAGATGCGGCGACAGCATGGATGTTGCAGGCTTTGCGGGGAAATCACGGGCTTCCTCGTACCCCTTCAACGAAGCGTCAACAAAGCTTTCGAGCTTTTCAGCGGCGCTGTCTTCTCCGGGTGTCCAGACATCTGAAAAATCCTTTGCCCAATCAGGTTTCTTCGGCAGCAGGTTCCACTCATCAAGCTTTTCGGATTTTGGCCAGCTCGAGGGGGAGGCGAGCTTGGACGGCGCGGATAAAGGTTCGTCTGGTTCCTCTCCAGCCTCGATCGCTCGCCAGAAGGGCGTGTACACACGGTAGGGGCCGCCGGTTTTCGTCTTTAGTTTGGATGGTTCATGGAGCAGATGTCCCGCAAAACTCTCGACCTCGAAACCGTCATCGCGGAAATTTTTCTTGATCCGGCTATCAGTTTCAATCCCTTTTGGATCGTAACGCCTGTTCCAGAAAATAGTGTCGGCACCGGTGTCTGAAAGAAGCTTTTTCAGCACTGTTTCCGGCTCACCACTGAGCAAAACCAGCCTGCTGCCAGCCTTCTTCAGTGCGGTGGAGAGAGCCGTCAATGAGTGATGCAGCCACCACTCTTGAGCGCCTCCCAAAGCGCCACTCGTTTTGTTTTTCTCATCACGGATGTAGACGGGAATCACTGCTCCGCGATGCGCGGCAGCGGCTGCAAGCGCGTGGTTGTCGGCAATGCGTAAGTCCTTGCGAAACCAAAGAATTACAGGATTTTTATGTTCAGTCATGCGCCCACTCTGTTCACTTCAGATTGAATGATTGTTGAAGAGCTTTGTTCCCGCGGTCGGTTATAATAAGACCGCTCGGAGGAGTGAGATTCGGTCGAAGAGTTATTGTCTCTTGAAACCATTTTAAGCGGAACCATATGCCGGGTTCAACGTTAGTGGCGGGTTAATTGAGTATGGAAGTCCAATCAATGATGCTGAACGACGTCAAATGGGAAACCCCAGTGGTCATCTCTCTGGAAAACGGTGCCCCCAGAACCTTCAATGGCGCTTACGAGGCCTTCGATTTTTTGCAACACGAATGGCCTAGCCGACAGGGCAAGGTATATCAGCAGGCTTTGAGACTATGCAGGGCTTCGCTGATGGGCAGCGTTGGTGGCGAGATCGCCCGTACCGCATTCGTTGAAGCAAGCCGTGATGCACATTGCCTCGTGGAGACCCAAAAACTCGCATCCTGATCGACACACGTCTATGACTAAGGCCACCCGCTTCACCACGGGTGGCTTTCGTGTTTTCAGATATTGATTTTTCCCTAAAATTGCTCGAAGCCAGCGTTTCGTAGAAAAATTTTGTAAGGTTTTGGTAACTTTTGTTCTAATTTTTGCCTATATCTGGTCAAATTGTCGCTGAATTAGGCGAATAGACCAAAACTCGGCAGCGACGAGTAGCCAAGCTAACGTCTTCCACTGCTACACTTTGAATATGCATATCGGACTTCTGACGGGGCAGAGGCGAAGTCCGCGTGCTTCTAAAGGGCGAGAATTTGAAAGTAACTGCGTACGTTCTGGCCGCTGCTCTTTGCGCGGCTTTCACTGCACCTGCATCTGCATCGGCTGGCATGCTCAATCAAGCGGAGCGATATTCCGGGCTCCATGAAGGAAAAAACAACAAAACGCTGAAGGCAATTTTAGGGGTCAATCCTCGCAAAACACCATGGTGCGGACATTTTCTTAGTGTCGTCGCAACCAAGTCCGGAAGAGAGCCACCCAAGTCCTCAGCAATCGCCAAATCCTGGACGTCTTTCGGATACGCCGTTCCAACGGCTGCCGCTAAACCCGGGGATGTCGTGGTCGTCAGAACCGGCAAGCGCTACCATGCCGGTATCTTGAAAAGCATGGACAAGGGAACCGCCCAGATACTCGGTGGCAACCAGTCTGGACGCGTTCAGGTATCCAACTTCAGCCGCAAATCGATCGTGTCGGTTCGCCGCTAGCTTCCAGCCTATGATTTAAGGCTGCTCGCGTGTGCCGGGAGCAGCATCGCGCTGATCGTCATCTTCCAGATCAGTCGCAACGATGAAGGCATCCTCGTGCTGGCGCGCCGCCTGGCGGCGTGCGCGCAGGTTTATCGCTTCATCTGGATCGATCTCTTCCGCATCGCCCTTAAGCTCACGTTCAGTGTGAAAATCCGCGACGTCTTTGTCGTCGATATCCAGCGATTTCGTGTGTTTGTCATCCATAACGCAACTCCTTCTATGTCCTTTCTAACGAGGAGGGGTGTTGCGAAGTTCCGTGCAGGATTGTTTTACGCCGCAGGAACAAAATATTGCGCCTGTTGTTTCCTCTCCGACAAACTTGATGGGAGAAGAAACATGACACCCGACCGCGAAGCTAAAATCCGCCAGAAAGCCTACGAAAAATGGGAAAGCGAGGGACGCCGGGAAGGCGAACACGATCGCCATTGGGCAGAAGCGGAGCATGAATTCAACACCGCGATAGAAGATGGGTCTGACCCACATGACGGCGCAGAGTCGCCCGCGGCAGAATCATTGAGCAACGAACGCGCAGAAACCTTGGAAAAAGGCGCAGATGGCGATTTGGACGAAGGCTTGGAGGACAGTTTTCCAGCCAGCGACCCAGTCTCAGCCACGTCCACGACGGTTTCCGGTGGAGCTGCGAAAAACAAGAGCTCCTCGCAATCGCGTTAAATAACAACGGCGTCGCGTTATCAACGTGACGCCGTTATCGCTTTTTCACCCACCAGATAAGCAGGCCGACGCACAATAGCGCCGTCGGCCAGAAATCGGTGGCCTGATCCCAAGACCAGTTCCAGAAATAATAGGCTTCAAGGTGAGGCGGCTGCATATGCACTGACACCTCATAGTCACGCTTCTCGCGCCCGTGGAAGTGCCCAGCAGCGAAAGCCAGACCAATCACCACCGCATCCCGCCATTTCACGATGAGGCGCGCCAGCAGAGCCACAATGGCAGCCATGACGATGGCTTCAAGCATGTGACCAGCCCAATCCCAGTCACGCTGTATTAGCGCCCAATCGATATACATGACACAATCCTGTCGTAACGAGAGTGCTATGTTTCTTACATATGCTGTGTGATTTTGCAGCGATGATATTGCAGGCTTTCCTGCAACATAACCATTTCAACTCTTCAGAAGAAATGGCTCCCCGGGCCGGATTCGAACCGGCGACCTGTCGATTAACAGTCGAATGCTCTACCGCTGAGCTACCAGGGAACGTGCGCTGCTTGGCGCGGTGTGAGCGGGGTAATACAAATGCTTTTCCGTTTTGCCAAGCGGTTTTTTCAAAAAAAATGAAATCCTCTTGTTTTATCCACTGAAGCCCCCATTTTCCGGGCATGTTGGCATCAAAAAAAATTGTGATCGCAGTTCCAATCAGAGGCGTATTGAAATGACTTTTGGTCTTCATCCCCAAACGGGGCGTCTTCATCTGGGTAAATGGAGCGTGCCAATGCCGCGTTCGCGAGTCGGACGCATCGTCATCGGCGTTTTGCTCATCATCGGCGGCGTTCTCGGATTTTTGCCGATTCTCGGTTTCTGGATGGTGCCGCTTGGTCTTCTAGTCCTGTCTCAGGATTTGCCGTATGTGAGGCGCAAGCGCAGGCGCTTGGCAATCTGGTGGGCGAGGAAGCGGCGCGCCAGAGAAGCGCGCCGTGGGGGCACTATGCGCCCGTGAGAGAGTTGCTGAGCCCTTGTCCTGCCCAGAATGCGCCATATGCCAATGCGGCAAAATAAATCGTCGTCAGAATCAGAAAAAGATAGCCGCCCAAGACGGTCGCTCCATCCCGCTGGATCATGCCGGCCGAGAAGAGCAGAATCGCCACGCCCGGCAGGGTGTTGGAAAAAGGCACGAAGCCAAGCGGCATCATCAGCAAAACGCCAGCCGTCATAATGGCAAGGCCGTTGATGCGTGCCATGACCGTACCGGTGGTGAAGGCGGGCAGGCGAGGGCGCATATAGCGATCGAGCTTGGAGACGATGCTCACACCCTTTTGCAGAGCCGGAACAAGGCGGGCCGTTTCCATTTGTTTGTCAAGAATGCGCCGTGGCAGCCATGGAAGCCGATTGAGCGTAATCGCCAGGCTGATCATGACGATGGCTGCGCCAAAGATGGTGCTGACGCCGGGAATGGACACCGGAATGAGAAAAGGCAGACAGGCGATGGCGCACATCAACAAAAGCCCTTGCTCGCCAATCGCTTCCATCAGCTCGCGCAGGGTAATGGTTTTGCCACTCAAATTACCGATGAGCCTCTGCAAGACCGTGCTGAGGCTCTCGGATGTATCGGTAAAAGTGAAGTTCTGCGTCATGCTCTATCCCGAAGCTATTTCGATGCGGGATAGATAACATTCAAGAAATGGCATGCCTATGGCAAACACAATCGATCAGGGCAATTGCGCCTGGCCACAGCATCATCCTTTAGTCGGTCTCATGCTTTTCAGTGCGAAACCCAGGAGCTATAGGCACCTGCCAGAAGCACCGCAAAAAGAAGCCCGATGATAAAAGGGTTGAGCGAAGTAACGAAGCCAAGATAGTCCATAACTATTTCCTCCTCCATTTGTCCCGCCTTTATTCTACATCAAATCAAGAAAATTAACCAGTATAAGTTGAATTATTATTGCAATGCACCATGATTTGCGGAATGTGCTGGAAAGACGGCTGTGTGGAGTTGCTGCGGTGCAAAAATCAAATGGAGCGGTGCCTCATTATTGCCCCGCAATATTTGCCATAGGCCATCGGTACGGTTAAATCAGCCGGTGAAGGGGTGCGGAATGCTCAAAGGATTATATGCCTGGACGATGGCGCTTGCCGCCAAGAAAACCGCCGTCTGGTGGTTGGCCATTGTCGCATTTGTCGAAAGCTCGATTTTCGTCGTCCCCGCGGATGTTCTTTTCATCCCCATGGTCCTGGCAAAGCCCAAGCGCGCCATGTTCTATGCCTTGGTGGCAACAATCGCGTCGGTTCTAGGGGGAATAGCAGGGTGGTATCTCGGCCACTACGCGTTCGAGAGCGTCGCGCGGCCAATACTGGAGTTCTACGGCAAGCTCGACAGCTTCGAGCACATGAGGGCGTCCGTGGACTACAACACGATCCTACTGCTGCTGATAACGTCCGGTATCGCGCACCTGCCGCCGATCAAGGTCGTAACGATTCTCTCCGGTGCCGCCAATATCAGCCTTGGCCTGTTCATCCTGTCTGCCATCGTCACGCGCGCGGCCCGTTTTTTCATTCTCGCAGGACTGCTACAACGCTATGGTGAGCCGATCCGCCACTTCATCGAAAAACGCCTCGGCCTCATCGCGGCCGTCATGGCAGCAGCGCTGATAGCGGTCTATGCCACCTATGTCTTAGTTCGGTGACATTGAGGCCGGAATTCATTCGTCCGGCCTTTTTCTTCGAGCCGTTATTTTCCGCTTGCGCATGAAGAGCCATCTATATAAACGCATCACCTGTGTCGGAGCGTAGCGCAGCCCGGTAGCGCACTTGACTGGGGGTCAAGGGGTCGTGGGTTCGAATCCCGCCGCTCCGACCATTTTTCTGAGGTATCCCCCATACCTCTGCTTCCTAATTTTATTGAATAAGAACTCGGATGTGATCTTCCACGGTCGATCCGCGTGTTCGTGCGGATACCAAGGTTCAGATGATCTGCGCCGGTAGGCTCACCATGCTGCCGATGGTCTTGGCGCTCTCTATGTCTTCCCAGGTTCTGTCCATCGCGTAGGCTGATGACAGATAGGGGATGCCAAGGTGACCGAAGCGTATGGAGAGCTGACGCTCGGCGGTGTCCTCGTCCATCCCGGCGACGCGATTGACGTAGATGGCTGCGGCAAGGCCTGTGCGATCTGCGCCGGACTTGCAGTGGAGGAGAATGGGTTTTGGTGCGTCACGCATGATCTGGATGAGTTGCGCCACACGCCCGAGATTAAGCTCCTTATAAGCCGACATGCCGAAATCGACATGCTGTACGCCGAGTTTTTCGGCCGTCGCAGTCTCGTTTCGATACCACGCAGACTTTCCGTTTTCGCCCCGCAGGTTGATGATGGTCTTGATGCCGTTTGCCTGCACATAGTCCGCCAGCTGCTTTCCGGTCAGTTGACTGGAGCGGTACAACTGGCCGGCAATGACCTCATGGAAGTTTCCGGAGAGCTGGAGGACGCCGAAATAGATCAGAAAGATCAAAGGGGCAGCGGCGATTGGCAAAACACCGCGAAACAAAATACTGCGCATCATCATATTTTCCTGTTCGTCTGACAGGAAAATGGAGGTGAATGCTGACACTAGGCTGAATGGCGTAAAAACTGTGCAGTCAACGCTGACTAAAGACGGCAAGCCAGACGCGACATGACAGGTCGCTTGATCTACCCTGGGCTGTTTTTGAAGCAGTTTGAACAATTATTACGCAAAATCATCGCCATGATCTTGCCGTATTTCATTCGGCGTGCTTCTATACAGTTGCCCTGACTGGAGGGGTAAAAGGTTGAGACCCGCCATCTGCTGGTGGGACAGCGGCGGGTCTCCCATTTTTTTATTATAATTGCGTATCTGGCTTCGGCCATGTGAAGTAGTGGAATTTGTTCGCCACTGCTCCGAAGAACGCGCTCTCGCCCGTGATGAGATCCACGTAGCTGCCATCTGCGTCCTTGGCATAGGACAGGCCATCCTTACGTTTAACGTGCTGCTTCAGGAATTGGCTCCAGCCGACGGCCTCGATTTTGCCGCTCAGGATTTTCGCAGGTAGCGCTGTGGAGACGTCCCATGCTGAAATCACAACACCTCCAATCGGATCAAAGACTTTCAGCGTGCCAAGGGTGAGGGCCTGCGACATCGCTTTGCCCTGCGCCGAACTGGTTGGGTCAGCGGATAACTCTGCCAGCCATTCCTTCAATGTCTTCATCAACGCCAGAGTTGCGCCGTTGCCTTCAGCGTCAGCAGCGGGTGTCGGTTGAACGAGCGACAGCGTCGGTCGTTTCTCAGCCAGGGGTGGCGCATCTGGTTCAGGCGGGGTTGGATGCGGGCTTTGTGAAAGATCGAGCGGCTCGCAGGCCGGGCGCTCTCGTGTCGCTGCTTGGTGCTTCTCAATAGCTTTTAACGCGAGCTCTGTGGACAGAAGCTGTACGTGAGAAACGAGTCTCGAGACCATCGCCGACGATTTCCTGATTCTGAGGCATGTCGCATTTCATCTGCGCCACGACATTCGCTTTGTTAAGCGAGCATTCTCTGTTGATCTCTTCTCATAAAGAGACCGGTTTTTGTCATGTTAAAAAACTGACACAAACCGGTCTAGATTTCTCAACCTGCGCGAAGCTTGAGTTGATCAATTCTCCTGAACGGAAACGCCGTTGGGGCCGATATTCATTTCGATGCCCTTGGGCTTGCTTTCTTCGTGCCAGACATAGGCACCAAGGCCTGCGACGGCGATGATGAGTGCACCGATGATGAGGTAGAGATTGTTTGACTGCGTCATGGAATTCCCCTGTTTAGAAATTAGCAGCAGCCAAACGCATGAAATCGCAAGAGGTTCCGTGTCGCCCTAGTAGGCATTCTCGGATTTCAGCAGGCGGATCGGGGTCAGGACCAAAATTTTCAGATCGAGCCAGAGAGACCAGTTCTCAATATAATAGAGGTCATGGGCCGTGCGGTTTTTGATCTTGTCGCCATGGTCGATTTCGCCGCGCCATCCGTTGATCTGGGCCCATCCGGTCACGCCGGGTTTAACCTTGTGACGTGCAAAATAATGCTCGACGACCTCGGTATATTTCAGATCTCCCGTCTGGGCATGCACGGCATGGGGGCGAGGACCGACTAAAGAGAGGTCTCCCGCAAGCACGTTGAACAGTTGCGGCAACTCATCGATAGACGACTTTCGCAGAAACCTGCCAACCGGTGTTACGCGAGGATCGTTTTTCGTAACGGCTTTCTTGGCGGTCGGGTCGCTCAACTCCGTGTACATCGAGCGAAACTTCCAGACATTGATCGTTTCGTTGTTGAAGCCGTGACGTTTCTGCTTGAAAAGAATCGGTCCCTTGGAAGTGCTCTTCACAGCGATGCCGGCACCCAACATGATCGGCCAGAGCAGGGCGATGCATATTACGCTGAACACAACATCGAAGACCCGCTTCGCGACCGAGTCCCAGTCCCGCAAAGGCTTGTCCATGACATCCAGCATCGGCACGCTACCGATGTGGGAATAGGAGCGGGGACGGAACCGCAGCTTATTGGCATGAGCGGCGATTCGAATATCGACAGGAAGCACCCAGAGTTGGCGAATAAGCTCCAATATGCGCGCTTCGGCGCTCATGGGAATGGAGATGATCAACATATCGAGCTTGGTCAGGCGGGCGAATTCGACTAGTTCTGCGAAGGTACCCAGTTTCGGATAGCCGGCAACAACCTCTGGAGAGCGTGCGCTTTTACGGTCGTCGAAAATACCGCAGATACGAATGTCGTTGTCATCGTGCTCGAGCGAACGGATCAGATCCTTCGCTGCCTGGCCGCCGCCGACGATCACTGCGCGACGTTCCATCACGCCGTTGCGGCCCCAGTGGCGCATCATCAGTTCAACGATAATCCGCTCAATCAGAAGGAAAACGACGCTCGCGCCATACCAGAGCCCCAAGTTCCGCCACGAATAGCTGTCTTCGGGTAGCAATGCCGCGGTGAGAAGAACGGTGAGCACGAAAGACGCCAGCAGCGAAGCCTGGATTCGAGGCATCGACGCCATGGAGCGGCGAAGGGTAGGGAGCTGATAGGTATCCGTGATTTGCAGCAGAATGGAGCAGAAGATGCTGTTACAGAAGCAGATTGCCAGCAGCGCCACGCGGGAGCCAAAGGCATCCGGCACTTCGAGGGCGTTGATGAGGATGCCAAGGATGGTCAAAATGACGAAGTCGAAAAGTCGTAACTGGCCAATGACGATGTTGGGCGAGTGGCTGGTTGCGCGCAACTGATTGGCGACTTGAAGTGCCAAAGGGTTGAGCGTGACAGGTTCACGCTTCTTGGCGTTGCTGTCCTCGATGCCGCGGGAAAGCTTTTTGCGCAAAGCGTCCAGATCGATAGGGGTGCTGTCGCCTCCGGCCTTACTCATTCTGTGTTTCCGCGGTCTTCATGCAGGTGAGCATACAAAAAACTTACTAAGAAACGCTTAGGCCAAGAGACGCAAAGCGTCTCTTTTAATGCCAGCATTTCGTGTATATATGTCTTTTCTAAAACTCACAATGGCCGTTTTTTGCGCAATCTGCAGATGTCGGACATTTCACAGACTAAGGGGGCGGGATACGCAATACTTGTTTACCCGCAGCCATGAGCAGTTTGAAAGCCGTGTCCATTGGACCGCGATGCTTCCAGACCGCAAACTTTATGTAGAATTCTTTTGAAGTGAGCCGCCTATATCAGATCGATGGATGATGTTGCGGTTTAGAAGAAGCGTTCACGGACATAGATCGTGTCACCCGCAATGACCGGTGCCGATATGATGACTCTGCCTGTCAGCACATTGGCATTGATCTTTCGCGTGATGTCCACATCGCGCTGATTGGCCCGAGACGTGAAGCCGCCTGCAATAGCGATGGCATTTTGCGCCGTCATGCCGGGTACATAGGAATATTGACCGGGTCTGCCGACTTCACCCATGACGAACACGGGACGGTAGCGATCAATCTCGATCGTCACGTCTGGATTTTTGAGGAAGCCCTGGCGCAGCTTCTGTGCAATGCCTGATTCCAGCTGGGCAACGGTCTTGCCGCGCGCCGCCACCTGCCCGACGAGCGGGAAGGCGACATAGCCAGCCTGATCGATCGTGTATGTATTGGTCAGGCCGGTCTGATCGAAAACATTGACGCGCAGACGGTCTCCGCTATCGAGCCGGTAGGGCTGAAGCGCTGCTTCGTTGAAGGTGCGGGGAGCGGGCTTGTAAGCCGAACAGCCTCCGAGCAACGTCGCAAGAGCAACGAGGAGTATGGATATCAAACGTGGGGCAGCGAACGTCATCCGCAATCATGCTCCAAAGACATTTCTTCAATCGGTTATCAGGCCTTCATGGTTAATGCCCGGTAAACAAATGAATTTTCGAAGTTGCTTTCATACGTTTTCGCATCGGCCGGCGTAGAGTTTAACGCTTGCGTTACCTCAGCGACGTAAAGTCATCATCAATACTGGTGTTGTCATTATCCAATGAAACAGAGAAAAAATGTGAACAAAAACGCTCCTTACGCAGATGATTTCGATGAAGCAACAGAAGAGCGCTTCAGCCTTTCTGTAAACGGCGTCGCGGATTTTCTCTCCATGCGCGGTGCAAAGCCGACCGTGGCTTTGCTTTCACCCAGTGGCGACGACGGATCGACGGCAAGTGTCATGCTGGCAAGGTCTATTGCTGAACTCGGCAGGTCGGTGGTGGTGGTCGACATGACCTCTTCCGGGTATCCCACGCAGTTGATGGCGCAGGAGGCCGGGCTTGCAGGCGTTTCGGATCTGCTCTTCGGCGAAACACCCTTTGGCGAAACGATCCATCACGATCGGCTTTCTAACGCCCACATCGTGCCGCAGGGCAAGGCGCAGCCTCTGCACACCATGCGAATCATCGAACGGCTCACGATGGTTCTGCATGCGCTCGCGGATACCTATGACACGGTTCTTCTGGAGTTCGGTTCGGCAGACATCGAAGGCGTGACGAAATTGTTGAAATATATCGACGCCGAAATCGTCTTGTCGCTGCCGGATGGGGATAACCCGCTGGCAACTGAAACTCTGCTGGAGCTTCGTGCGCTCGGCTATGCCGACGTCGTCATGATGAGCGAATCATATTCGGGCGATAGAACCGCCGCCTGACATCTATTTCTGCTGTTTAGGGCCTGCCATCCATTTGATAACGAGCATGGCTGGCAAAATCCATAGCAGGCCGGAGCCCACGAAATAAACCAGATGCACCCACCATGGCTGCGCGGCAAGGGCAGCCGATGCGAAGCTGGTCGCAACCACCGCATAAACCACCACCAGACAGATGATGATGATGGTGCCGATGAATGATTTGAGGCGCGTGGGCATGCCGGTTTCCGTCTGCTGAATTGATCGAGACATTATACAGGCGCGACCCAATGCCGCAAAGCTTTATGCTGGAGGGAAGGGCTCTGAGGGCTTGTTTTGCACGATGCGTTGTTGCAAACCATCGCAAAGACTTGTGGAGTGTCAAGAATGCAGGCGAACACGGTGGCTACGGCTGAAACCTCTGTCGAGCAGCGCCGGGTGGCGGCGTTGGCAAAGCAGGAAAAAGACCGTCGCCTTTTGCGCATCTGGCTGCGCGTCGTGCTGTTCACGCTGTTCTGTCTCGTGCTCGTGGGTGGCGCGACCCGACTAACAGAATCTGGCCTTTCCATCACCGAATGGAAGCCGATCCATGGTGCCATTCCGCCGCTTTCCGTTGCCGAATGGGAAGAGGAATTCCAGCTCTACAAGCGCATTCCGCAATATCAGGAAATCAACAAGGGCATGTCGCTGGGTGAGTTCAAGACCATCTTCTGGTGGGAATGGGCGCACCGTCTGTTGGCTCGCGCCATTGGTCTGATTTTTGCGCTGCCACTGGCCTATTTCTGGCTGACGGGGCGCGTTGAAAAGCGTTTGAGGCTGCCGCTGGTCGGCCTGCTCGCGCTCGGCGGCTTTCAGGGCTTCGTCGGCTGGTGGATGGTCTCATCCGGCCTCGTCAATCGCACGGATGTCTCGCAATACCGTCTGGCCACCCATCTGACCATTGCCTGCCTGATCTTTGCCGGATGCATGTGGATTTTGCGCGGCCTGTCGCTTCACTCACCGCAGGCCGCGAACGAGCAGCGGGGCAGGGGCTTCGCCGCATTGCTGGCCTGCCTCTGTCTATTTCAGATTTACCTCGGCGCACTGGTAGCCGGCCTGAATGCCGGACTTTCTTACAACACCTGGCCATTGATGGATGGCTCCCTCGTGCCAGGCGACCTTTTCCTCCAGCAACCCTGGTGGATCAACATTTTCGAAAATCCAAAGACCGTTCAGTTCATACACCGCCTCGGTGCCTATATACTGTTCGCCGCGACGATATGGAACATGGTCCACCTGACCCGCACCCTGCCCAACACCCCCCACGCCCGCCGCTCCGTGTTGTTCTTCGTGCTGGTCTGCATTCAGGCGGGGCTTGGCATAACCACGCTGCTTATGCACGTCGATATACACGTCGCACTGGCACACCAGGGCATGGCCCTGCTGGTTCTAGCCTTCGCCATCGCGCACTGGCGCGGTTTCGTTGGAGAGTATCCTGCGGCTGTTCAGGATTGATCTCGAATGATCTGAAGCGACCGCCCCTCGGTTTTTTGGCAGCGAAGGTCCGACCATGAATCTGATCGAAGAACGAGTGGCAATGGCGAGAGCCGGAACGAACCCCTTCGTCATTTCGCGGATGGCGTCCGGATGGCTCGTCATAGGAGACGTCCAGCCTCTGCCCGGTTACTGCCTCTTGCTCGCTGATCCCGTGGTCTTGAGCCTCAATGCTCTCATCCCGCAGGAACGAACGACATTTCTCAGCGATATGGCCTTGGCTGGCGACGCGTTACTCTATGTGACGAATTGCGCGAGAGTGAATTATGAGATTTGGGGAAACTCCGAGCCTGCACTGCATGCGCACATCATGCCCCGTTACGAATCCGATGCCGAAGAAAAACGTCGTTTACCAGCGTGTATGGGGTACTCCTGGAGCGATTCACCAAAATCGTTGGGAGATGACACGCTGGCTCTGATGGAGAAGGTGCGGGCGGTTTTCGGGAATTGACCTTGATAGCGCCCAGCAGTTTTTCACCATCTAGGGATCGAGCGGTCTTTAAAGAAGGCTGGCTGCTACGTTGAAAAAAGCCAGTCTCTCACGGGCGTTCTCGTTGCTGAGGACCGTGTCTCCGTCTTCTAGCGACCAGCAAATAGACACACCGGCATGTGCAAGCGCATAGCGCAGTATTTTTTCCTCATCACAGCCGAGAGCATCGGCAAACAGCGAAACCAGTGTCGCAATGCGGGCAGGGCTGATGATCTCGCCAAATGCACCCAGCGGATTGCCGAAAACATTTGCGACCTCGTAAGCAGTATCACCGAGTAGGCCTTGCGGGTCGATGGCCAGCCAGCCGCGATCGTGACTAAAAATGATATTGTCGTGGTGTAGATCGCCGTGCAAAGGCCGAACATTCATCTGGTTCGAAAGCAAGTCTTCGGCAATGCTGGCGGCGTGACGCAACACAGGCGATAACTCATCGTTCGTCTCGCGCAAAGCCCGCTTGAACAGTGCCTCGAAATGTTTTCGAAGAGGCGTCAATTCAGTTGCTGGACGAGGGCGATCTGAGTGAAGCTTTTTGAGCGTATCAACGATGATGGCATTGCTGGACATTTCGCCGTGGAGGACCCGGTACTCACGTAGGGTCATATTGCCCGCATCTTCCAAAAGGCAAATATGGTCGACGCGGTCGATTAATCGAACCACTCCATATCCTTCGCACCACTCCAGAAACGCCATGCCCGGTAGCTCACCCATGCCCTTTGGTTTCAAGGCTTTGACGATGGCGCTGGATGCGTCGGCGAGGGTGACGCGGTAGACAAGACTCGTGGGCGTATCGGCAATAAGAAAGGCGGAGGAGATGCTCCACCGCCTTGTGAGTTCAGCTGGAATAGGTGTCTTTGCCAAATTTTCGGTCATGCCGAAAGCATGAGTTCCATGTTCTGGACTGCGGCACCTGACGCGCCTTTGCCGAGATTATCCAGCAGGGCGACCAGGTTGACGTGTTCGCCATTTCCGAACACGAAAAGCTTCATCGTGTCCTGATTGGCCAGTTCTTCGGCATCGATCCGTGAGAGCGACTTGCTGTCTTCAAGCGACACGACCTGCACGATGTTCTGCCCGGCGTAATGCTCGACCAGCGCGGCATGAATGGTCTCGACAGTAGCGCCTTCTTTCAGGTCTGCAAGGAACAGCGGCACCTGGACGATCATGCCCTGCGGGAAACGGCCGACGGATGGCGAGAACAGGGGCGAGCGGTCGAGTTGACCGTGGATTTTCATTTCCGGCACATGTTTGTGTTTCAGCGTCAGGCCGTAGAGGAAATTATTGGCGCTGATGGCGTCATCGCGGCTCTGGTCTTCCATCTGCGCAATCATCTGCTTGCCGCCGCCCGTGTAGCCGGAAACGGCATTTACGCTGACCGGATAACCATCCGGCAGAATGCCAGCGACGCGCAGCGGGCGGATAAGGCCGATGGCTCCCGTTGGGTAGCATCCCGGATTGGCAACGAAACGGGCGGAACGCACCTTCTCGGCCTGCGCCTTGTCCATTTCGGCAAAGCCGTATGCCCAGTCCTGATGGATCCGGTAAGCCGTGGAGGTATCGATGATGCGAACCTTGTTGTTGCCGGAGACCATGGTCACGGCTTCCTTGGAGGCGTTATCCGGCAGGCACAGGATAGAGATGTCCGCATTGTTGAGCATATCTTCCCGCATGGCCGCATTACGGCGCTCAGCCTCGGGAATGGACAGCAGTTCAATATCGCGGCGGTCGGCAAGGCGGGTGCGGATTTGCAAGCCTGTCGTGCCGTGTTCGCCGTCGATGAAGATTTTTGCTGTCATGTCCTTGTCCTGAATTATCAAGTGTTTACGGGAATACGCGGAATCATTTTGCCACGCCTCTGAATCGATCTCTCAACTTGCTCTCAGAAGCTGTAGCGCGCAGGCAAAGCATATACATTGCTACCGTTGCTCCGGCAATGGCGTTGATATGGGCAGGGTCGTAAGCGGGCCACCTGCGCCTCGCGGCCAACCGATAATGGCTTAGCTGTAACAAAGTATGACGACGTTCTTATCGGTCGGAACGGTCGCCCTAAGAAACTAAGACTCCGCAGCAACGCTGTTGTTATCAAGCAACAAAAAAGGCGGAGCCGAAGCTCCGCCTTTTCGAGTTCTGTCGTCTGTAAGCGATTAACGCTTGGAGAACTGGAACGAACGGCGAGCCTTGGCCTTACCGTACTTCTTACGTTCAACAACACGGCTGTCGCGGGTCAGGAAGCCACCCTTCTTCAGAACGCCGCGGAGTGCTGGTTCGAAGTAGGTGAGAGCCTTGGAGACGCCGTGACGAACTGCACCGGCCTGACCGGAGAGACCACCACCGGCAACAGTTGCGATGATGTCGAACTGGCCAGCGCGTGCTGCAGCGATCAAAGGCTGCTGCAGGATCATCTGTAGAACCGGACGTGCAAAATATGCAGAGAAGTCGCGGCCGTTGATGATGATCTTGCCGGAGCCGGCCTTGATCCATACGCGTGCAACGGCGTTCTTGCGCTTACCGGTCGCGTAGGAGCGGCCGAGTGTGTCAACCTTGCGGACGTGCACGGGAGCCGAAGCTTCCGATGCCGGGGCGAGGTCTTTCAGGGAGGAAAGATCGGCCATTATCAGGCGCTCCTTACGTTCTTGCTGTTCAGCGTTGCCACTTCAAGAACGGCAGGCTGCTGTGCTTCATGCGGGTGGTTCGAACCAGCGTAAACGCGAAGGTTCTTCATCTGGCGACGACCAAGAGGACCACGGGGAATCATACGCTCGATTGCCTTTTCGAGAACGCGCTCCGGGAAGCGGCCTTCGATGATCTGGCGAACGGTACGTTCCTTGATGCCACCTGGGTAACCAGTGTGCCAGTAGTACTTCTTGTCGGAATATTTCTTGCCGGTGAAGACAACCTTTTCCGCATTGATGATAATGACGTTGTCGCCATCATCTACGTGCGGTGTGTATGTTGCCTTGTGCTTGCCGCGCAGGCGGGTTGCAACAACAGTGGCGAGGCGACCAACAACGAGGCCTTCGGCGTCGATGATGATCCACTTCTTCTCCACCTCAGCAGGCTTCTGAACGAAAGTAGACATTCTTTTAACTTTCTCTAGGACCCGTCACACTCAAGCTGAGCACGCAGGCGTTTTTTGTTGCTTAAGGCTGAGCGCATGCGCGCAGCCGGAATGACCGTATTTCCGGGGAAATTCTGTCTGGCGCGCTTATAGGCGGTCGATGAAACTGCGTCAACGGGTGTAAAAAGAGCACCTGCAAAAATTAACATTTAAAAACAATGACTTATTTATGTGGTTTCATGATACCACAATAAAATACCATCAAAATCAGCCAAGACGCATGATCAGAACGCCCAGAGCGATGATGGCACCAGCAATATAGCGCCAGATACTGGCCTTTTCCTTGAGGATGAGAACCGAAATAATGATGGCGAAAAGGATGGATGTTTCCCGCAAGGCCGCAACCACCGCAACGGGCGCTTTCGTCATGGCCCACAGCGCCAGGCCGTAGGACAGGATAGACCCAGCGCCGCCCGCAAGCCCACGCCACCAGTGGCGGCGCACATGTGTCGACACCGGTGCCCAGCCCCTCTGATAAAGCGCCCAGGAAAATAAGAGGAGGGGCGGCAAAAGTGACATCCACAGCGTATAGGAAATGGCGCTGGTTGAAAGCCGTGCGCCGACGCCATCCACAAAGGTATAACCCGCGATGACCACGGCATTGGCGAGGGCGAGCAAGATCGCGTGTCTGCCGCCATGGCGGGCTTCAAAAGCAAGGGTCAAAATACCAGCGGAGATGACGGCTATTCCGCCTATCGCGGCGGGGCTGAGAGCTTCGCCTAAGAAGAGATTACTGCTGGCGGCGACGATGAGAGGCGCGACCCCGCGCATGATGGGGTAGACGAGGCCGATATCCCCGACCGTATAAGCCGCCGCAACAAGCCGGAAATAAGCGAATTGCAATATGGCTGAAACAATGAGGAACGGCAGGGCCACGGTGCCGGGCAGCGGCAGGAATGGCAAGAACGGAATGGAACAGGCAGCAGCGCCAGCGGCAACCAAGGTTGCGTCCAGCGCTTTATCCGTCCCGGATTTAACAAGTGCATTCCAACTGGCGTGCAGAACGGCACCCAGCAAAACGAGCAACAATACTTCAATCGGCACGGGCGACTCGCAACTTGTCCAGATTGTCTATTGCTTATGCTTTTCGAAGGCCTGTTGCGACTGGCCCTGCGAATATATTTCACGCGTCTTGCGAGGCCCGTCAGAGGCATTTCCTGTTAAAAATAGGCCGCATATACAATTAAGGCGTGTTTTCAAGAGGTTGAAAGCTGATGCTCGTTTTAACGATCAATCCACAGCTTGCGATGAAATAAACCGATTAGAGTCCATGTCTCTGGAAAAATTTGATCGTTTCAATGCCGCTCAGGCCGGTTTCCTGCGCATTTTCACTCGCCAATTGTTCAGCATTAAACAGTTTCAATATGAAACATATTTCTCTAATGTAACTATGAGTAGTTTCTAAAATGCCTGTGAACGTTTGCGGTACAAATAAAGTACGATTGCGGATTGTGGTTGTAGTTAGCGCAAACATTATAGTTGTGTCAAATTCCGTGAAGTTTTGGGACTTCTAGAAAACACTTTTCTCCGTCACGATATTGCCTGACAATATCTGAAGCGGACGCCATGAGGGAGAACGACCATGAACCACGACGCCTATGACGACGACCACATTCGCCGTATTCTGAGCGAGGTTAAGACCATCGCGTTGCTGGGTGCTTCGCCCAATCCTGCAAGGCCGAGCCACGGCGTCATGAAATTTCTACTGTCCAAGGGATACTCGGTTTTTCCCGTCAATCCGGGGCAGGAGGGTAAGGAAATTCTGGGGCGGCCAGTCTACGCCAAGCTGGCTGATATTCCCGAGCCGATCGACATGGTCGATGTGTTTCGAGCGGCGGAATATCTGCCTGCGATTGTTGACGAAGTCACTCTCTTGTCGCCACGGCCCAAGGTTATCTGGGGACAGTTGTCCGTTCGCCATGATGACGCAGCCGCAAAGGCTGAGGCTTATGGGATAGAAATGGTTATGGATCGATGCCCGGCAATTGAGTATCCGCGTCTCAATATCGCATCATAGTTAGCACAAGTTGCACTTACCTTTCGCCTTGAGGACGCTATCATCCCTCTGCTCTCAAGGCAGGTAAGAATACATTGGAGGGACACATGTCAGAGACTAATCCGGGCTTTTCGACCCTGGCAATTCACGCCGGTGCCGAGCCCGATCCAGCGACCGGCGCGCGCGCAACGCCCATCTATCAAACAACGGCCTACGAATTTCGTGACTCCGATCACGCCGCGGCGCTGTTTGGTCTGAAGGAATTCGGCAACATCTATACACGCATCATGAACCCCACCCAGGCGGTACTGGAGGAGCGCGTCGCTGCGCTCGAAGGTGGAACGGCGGCTTTGGCGGTGGCTTCGGGCCATGCGGCGCAGCTTTTGGTGTTTCACACGCTGTTGCAGTCAGGCGATAACTTCGTCGCGGCCCGCCAGCTTTATGGCGGCTCCATCAATCAGTTCGGCCACTCCTTTCAGAACTTTGGCTGGCAGGTGCGTTGGGCAGATGCGACAGATACAGCCAGCTTCGAAAGCCAGATCGATGATCGCACGAAGGCGATCTTCATCGAAAGCCTCGCCAATCCGGGCGGTACCTTCGTGGATATCGCAGCGATTGCGCAGGTTGCCCACAAGCACGGCATTCCCTTGATTGTCGATAACACCATGGCAAGCCCGTATCTGATACGGCCTATCGAGCATGGTGCAGATATCGTCGTGCACTCCTTGACCAAATTCCTCGGCGGTCACGGCAACTCCATGGGCGGCATCATTGTCGATGGCGGAACCTTCGATTGGTCGGCCAGCGATAAATTTCCGGCATTGTCAAAGCCGCGGCCCGAATATTCCGGCGTCGTGCTGCACCAGACATTCGGCAATTTCGCCTTTGCCATCGCGACGCGGGTTCTCGGCTTGCGTGACCTCGGTCCGTCCATTGCGCCCTTCAACGCCTTCCTCATCCTCACCGGTATCGAAACGCTGCCGCTGCGTGTCCAGCGCCATTCCGATAACGCACTTGCCGTTGCCAAGTGGCTGAAAGCCCATCCGAAAGTCAGCTGGGTCAACTATGCCGGTCTCGAAGACAGCGAGAATCACGCGCTGCAACAGCGCTACTCACCCAAAGGCGCAGGCTCCGTCTTCACCTTCGGCGTGAAGGGTGGACATGAGGTGGGCAAGGCGCTGGTCGAAGGCCTGCAACTGTTTTCCCACGTCGCCAATATCGGCGACACCCGCTCCCTCGTCATCCACCCAGCATCCACCACCCACGCGCAACTGACGCCAGAGCAGCAGACCGGCGCCGGTGCCGGCCCGGATGTCGTGCGCCTCTCCATCGGCATCGAGGATGTGAAGGATATTATTGCGGATTTGGAGCAGGCGCTGGCTAAGGTGTGATTGGGGCATCCGGGCATCGCCCGCTGTGGTTTACCTCTCCCCCTGTGGGAGAGGTAGAAAATCATGATCTGAGCGTCGCTCAGTCATAGATTTTTCAGGTGAGGGGTGACTTCTGATGTCGAGAGTGCATGTTGCTTCCATTTTCAGAAACACGTTGTCGACAGGCCGAAACCGCCTTCCTCAGGCAGCTCCCTTAATTAACGCCGCCGCAGTGCGAGCGGGATCAACGGCAATCACTTTCAGATAGGCGCGGGCGGGTTGATCCGGTTCACTTCGGCTTTGCTCCCAATCCCGAAGGGTGCCAAGGGGAATTTGGTAGCGAGCCGCGAACTCTTCTTGAGTCAACCGAAGTGCACGGCGGATGGCTTTAACCTGCGGCATACGCGGAGCAGCGCGCAACTGCTCTTGTGTCATTGGCTGATTATCCGGATCAGACAAAGCGTTCGCTTCCGCGTCCTTGTCGCTCATGGCGTCCACGCGGGCCCAGTCGGATTTCTGTATCTTATCCATTGACATCACTATACTCCCGTCGCTCCAACCGCGTTGCTTTTCGAGCGGAAATCAGGCGAATGACATCCCCACGCTCTGTGTAGATGACAGTCAGATATTGGTTATGACCGATACCAATAATCCGCCGCCGCACTTCACCGTAATTGATCGACCTGTCTTCTATGTCGATCGCAAAGGGATCATCGAACACCACGCAAGCATCGGCGAAACTGACGCCATGCTTTAGGAAATTGGCGGTTGCTTTCTGCTCATCCCAATCAAAATCTAACATAATAAACTACGGGTATCCAGTATTTTTAAAATGTCTATTTTGAAGGTGGTATTCCAGCGCCGGCCAACTTTGCATCGGCGGTATGGTAGCTCCAGTCGGTTGGTTGACGCTACCTGTAGAGCGACCCCTGATCCCAATTGTTATGAAAATTAATCGTACAATGTGGGCAGTGCATTTCTACCTCCAAGAGCGAAACCCCGCAGCGAACCAAATCACTGCGGGGCTATATTCAACTCAACTTAACCGCATGAAAAGTAGATCAACTACTTATCCCTGCAATTCACGAGCAACCACTCGTCGCACCACAAGTGTCGCACTTCTCACAAGTACCATTCCGAACCATCGTGAAGTTCTGGCACTCGCCGCACATGTTGCCGGTATAACCCTGCGCAATCGAGCGTACACGGCGTTCGGCTTCTTTCTTCTTGGCTTCCGTCTTGGCCGATGCTGCGTCTGCGGCGGCTTTGTCGGAGAAGAGGGCGGTTGCGGCCTGTTCGGATTCGGTGACGAGGCTCTCTTCGGCGATTTCCTCTGCTAGTTCCTTTGCGCGTTCCTCATAGTCACGCTTGAAGGCGATGACTTCTGAAGGTGAGGCGGCGATGGCTGGTTCCAGCTTGCGGACCGTATTGCCGGAGATCGATGTTACGTTACCGGAAGCGCGGGCAGGGGCGGCGGTTGCCGAACCCTTTGGTTCGGACGAGTTGGCACGTTCGCTACTTGTGTTGGACACCAGAGTTGGCTTGTAACCGCGCGTCCAGCCGGTGGAAACGAGGTTGGTCTTGCCTTCTTCGATGCCCTTGCCGAGTGCCGTCTGCGAGAAGTCCGACGTATCCACATGGGCCAGATCGTGACGGCCGAGGTAGGAAACGGCGAGTTCGCGGAAGACGTAGTCGAGGATCGAGGTGGCGTTCTTGATGGCATCGTTGCCGATGACCATGCCGGCTGGTTCGAACTTGGTGAAGGTAAAGGCCTCCACATATTCTTCCAGCGGCACGCCATATTGCAGGCCAAGCGAGATGGCGATGGCGAAGTTGTTCATCATCGCACGGAAAGCAGCGCCTTCCTTGTGCATGTCGATGAAGATTTCACCGATGCGACCATCACCGAATTCGCCGGTGCGCAGGTAAACCTTGTGTCCACCCACAGCTGCCTTCTGGGTATAACCCTGACGGCGATTCGGAAGCTTTTCACGCTCGCGAGAAACGACGCGCTCCACAACACGTTCGATGATCTTTTCAGTCAGCGTCACGGCCTGAGCCGCCTGTGGCTGGGCGATCAGATCTTCCAGCGCATCTTCGTCCTCATCGTCTTCGACCAGCGAAGCGTTGAGCGGCTGTGACAGCTTGGAACCATCGCGGTAAAGGGCGTTGGCCTTCAGTGCCAGCTTCCAGGACAGCATATAGGCTGCGCCGCAATCCTCGACCGTTGCGTCATTTGGCATGTTGATGGTCTTGGAAATCGCACCCGAGATGAAGGGCTGCGCTGCCGCCATCATGCGGATGTGGCTTTCGACCGAGAGGTAACGCTTGCCGATCTTGCCGCATGGGTTGGCGCAATCGAACACAGGCAGATGCTCGTCCTTGAGGAACGGTGCGCCTTCCAGCGTCATCGCGCCGCAAACATGCACGTTGGCCGCTTCGATGTCCTTTCTGGAGAAACCGAGGTGCTCCAGCAGGTTGAAGCTCATGTCGGAAAGCTGCTCGTCGGAAACCTTCAGGGTGTCCTTGAGGAAGTCGGCACCGAGTGTCCACTGATTGAACACGAACTTGATGTCGAAGGCGGCTTTCAGCGCGCCGTTGACAGCTTCGATTTTCTCATCAGTGAAGCCCTTGGCGCGTAGCGTCGAAGCGTTGACGGCAGGTGCCTGGTTCAGGTTGCCGTGGCCGACAGCGTAAGCTTCGATTTCGGCGATCTGGCTTTCCGAGTAACCGAGCGAACGGAGGGATTCCGGTACAGCGCGGTTGATGATCTTGAAGTAACCGCCACCGGCCAGCTTCTTGAACTTTACCAGCGCGAAGTCAGGCTCGATGCCGGTCGTGTCGCAATCCATGACGAGGCCGATTGTGCCTGTCGGCGCGATAACGGTGGTCTGGGCGTTGCGGTAGCCGTGCTTTTCGCCGAGTTCCAGAGCCTTGTCCCATGCGGCAACCGCGTGGGTGATCAGGTCCGGGTCCGTGCAATCGGCATGGATGAGCGCAACCGGGTTGACCGACAGGCCCTCGTAACCATAGGCCAAGCCCTGGGCGGCGCGGCGGTGGTTTCTGATAACGCGCAGCATGCTGTCGCGGTTCGGTGCAAAGCCCGGGAAGGGGCCAAGCTCACCAGCCATTTCGGCAGATGTTGCGTAGGAAACGCCCGTCATGATGGCGGTCAAGGCACCGGCAATCGCGCGGCCTTCATCGCTATCGTAAGGAATGCCGGACGACATCAGGAAGCCGCCGATATTGGCATAGCCAAGGCCGAGCGTGCGGTATTCGTAGGAGCGTTCGGCAATTTCCTTGGATGGGAACTGCGCCATCATGACCGAGACTTCGAGAACGACGGTCCACAGGCGAACGGCGTGTTCGTAATCGGCAATGTCGATGGTCTTGGTCTTGGGGTCCTTGAACTGAAGCAAGTTCAGCGAAGCAAGGTTGCAGGCCGTGTCATC
This sequence comes from Agrobacterium rosae, assembly GCF_002915175.1. Classification (GTDB taxonomy): domain Bacteria; phylum Pseudomonadota; class Alphaproteobacteria; order Rhizobiales; family Rhizobiaceae; genus Agrobacterium; species Agrobacterium rosae. Next base: position 50,927 of record NZ_NXEJ01000007.1, read on the forward strand.
CAGGAACATGTATTCCGAGCAAGGGTTGGATGCGCGGATAGGGCCAGCGGCTGGCGATGTGTGCCAGTCGTTCATGGTGGTGTTGAAGTGCAGGCCTGGGTCAGCTGATGCCCAAGCGGCGTGGGAAATCTTTTCCCAGAGATCGCGGGCTTTCAGCGTCTTCATGACCTTGCCGTCCTTGCGGGCGGTGAGGTTCCAGTCGCCATCATTCTCGACGGCGCGCAGGAAGTCATCCTTCAAAGACACGGAGTTGTTGGAGTTCTGGCCCGAAACCGTGAGGTAGGCTTCCGAATCCCAATCGGTGTCGTAAGTCTTGAAGTCGATATCCTTGTAGCCCTGCTGGGCGAACTGGATGACGCGCTTGACGTAGTTTTCAGGCACCATGTCCTTCTTGGCAGCGCGGATTTCGCGCTTCAAAGCAGGGTTCTTGGCAGGGTCGAAGCAATCGCCGTTATCGGCTTCACAATTGACGCAGGCCTTCATGATGGCCTTGAGGTGCTTGGCAACGATCTTGGAACCGGTAACGAGAGCGGCAACCTTCTGCTCTTCGTTCACCTTCCAGTCGATGTAAGCTTCGATATCGGGGTGATCAGCATCGACGACGACCATCTTGGCCGCACGACGGGTGGTGCCGCCGGACTTGATGGCGCCGGCTGCGCGGTCACCGATCTTGAGGAAACTCATGAGGCCGGAGGAGCGACCGCCGCCCGACAGCTTTTCGCCTTCGCCGCGCAGATAGGAGAAGTTGGAGCCGGTGCCGGAGCCGTATTTGAACAGGCGTGCCTCACGCACCCACAGGTCCATGATGCCGCCTTCATTGACCAGATCGTCTTCGACGGACTGGATGAAGCAGGCATGTGGCTGCGGGTGTTCGTAGGACGACTTGGACTTGGTCAGCTTGCCTGTGAAGGGGTCGACATAGAAGTGTCCCTGGCCGGGGCCATCGATGCCATAGGCCCAGTGCAGGCCGGTGTTGAACCACTGTGGAGAGTTCGGCGCAACGCGCTGGGTGGCCAGCATATAGGCAAGCTCGTCGCGGAAGGCGAGGGCGTCTTCTTCTGTGGAGAAATATTTGCCCTTCCAGCCCCAGTAAGCCCAGGTTCCGGCAAGACGCGAGAACACCTGACGGGCATCGATTTCAGAGCCGTAACGCTCGTCTTCGGGAATGTCCTTCATGGCCTTTTCATCGGCAACCGAACGCCACAGGAAGGAAGGAACGTCGTTTTCCTCAACCTTCTTCAGGATTTTCGGCACACCGGCCTTGCGGAAATATTTCTGCGCCAGAACGTCGGTCGCGACCTGAGAGAACTGCGCGGGAACGTCGATATCCGCCAGGCGGAAAACGATGGAGCCATCCGGGTTCTTGATCTCGCTGATACCCTTGCGGAATTCTATCTCCGCATAAGGAGACTGGCCGGGCTTGGTAAAGCGACGTTCAATGCGCATTTTATGGTCCTCGTTTCGTGGCACCCGTGAACAGGGCGCAAAAATTCTCTCCCGCGTCGCGCCTCGTACGCGCCGCCGGTTTTCGCCGATCTAGGTGGGATGGTCATCCGCAGATGCTACCCCTGTATCTCGTGGTGATTTCGGCTGCAATGATACTGTTCAATACTATATATAGTATTAACAGCCTTTTGTCGCCATATATCCCGCATCATGTTTTTGGCGGAAAATCCAGTTCACAAACAGGCCTTTACGCTCCACCCCCTCATGGTTGAAACGCAGGCAAACGCGTGAACTGAAACTGAAAAGAACCCGAGGTGAGACACCCGATTCTGTTGCCGCCGCAACATGAATACACCTTGGGAAAATGTGGTGATTCCGTCAAGGCCTAGTTTGAAAGGGTTTGTTAACTACCAGATATTGTGTGCACGGGCTGTGGAAAACGGGGAAAGAAAAACCCGCTATAAAAATCAGGCACTTGAGTGGCGGGATAAATTTCGTGCCGGATTTTCCTTACGTAACGGAAGGCCGGTTTTGCGCGGTTTTTAGAGGTGCGGCAAAAAGGCGACACCCCAAGTTTTACACATTCCTACAACATGATTTCCCATGATAATCACAAGCTCTGGGGTGTGGTCACGTGCCTATCGCTCATGCCGCCGCTGGCTGTTTCGTCGGAAGTGTCATGGCAAAGACGCCACCGACGACGAGGACGAGACCAACCCATACCGTCGAAGACAGGCTTTCTCCGAGAAATATGACGCCTATGCCGACACCGATCGGCACGCGCAGATAGGCCTGTGCCGTGGTGCCCACCGAACCAAGCGTGTGGATGAGTCGGAAATAGATGACGAATGCCAAAGCGGTGGAAAACACAGAAAGCGCCAGGAGAGCAAAAAGCGAAGACGTCGATGGCGATAGCGTCCAGGGTCGGTCGATCACAAGGCTGAGCGGTGCCAGCATGATCGCCCCGCACAATAGCGAGCCCGCTGCCGGCATCATCGGGTCAAGCCCTTTGAAGTTTTTGCCGAAAATGACGGCACCGGCATAACACACGCTGGCGGCAACGACGGCGAGCTGCGCCAGCAGTTCCTTGCCCACGCCATTGAACGCCTGCACACCGACGATCAACACGATGCCGCTGAAGCCTGCGGCAATCCCCAATATCTTTCGCCCATTGACGGGTTCATGACGAACGAGAAGTGCCGTCAGCAAAAAGGCAAAGACCGGCGTGGTGGAGTTGAGGATGACAGCAAGCCCGGCATCAGTGGTGGTTTCTGCCCAGGCAATCAGCGTGAAGGGAACGGCGGTGTTGAGACCGGCCTGAATGAAAAAGCGTCGCCATATGGCGGGATCGCGTGGCAAGCGTAGCCCACGAATGCGCAGGACGATGAGAAGTACGGTTGCAGCAAGCAGCGTTCTTGCCGCAATCAAGGTGATTGGCGGTATGGTGGCCACGCCCAGTTTTATAAAGGTGTAGGCGGCACCCCACAGTGTGGCGAGGGTAAGAAGAAGCGCGAATTCTTTTGTCATGTTTTTGTCGGCGGGCATGTTCTGTCCTTGGGCTCGCAGGTGTCTACGAGCGGTGGTAGCCGCAAAAGCGGCAAAGATGCTTCGGCCGTGACCGAAATGTGTGTGACTGACAAAGCGAAACCGCGCTGTTATGTTGGCTTCATGACAAATTTTGCTTCCGGTATTGCAATCGCCGAAGTTGCCAGCCTCCTTGGCGACGCAGCCCGCGCCAATATGCTCTCGGCACTGATGGGCGGGCAAGCCCTGACGGCGGGCGAATTGGCGCGCCACGCCGGTGTAACCGCGCAAACCACGAGCGGCCATCTGTCCCTGCTGGCAGACGCCCAACTGGTGACGCTCGAAAAACAGGGGCGGCACCGTTATTACCGTCTGGCATCGCAAGAAGTGGCGCAGGCCATCGATGCGCTGATGGCCGTCGCATCTGCAGGGCCTAAACGTTACCGGCCCGTCGGCCCGAAAGATGAGGCGCTACGCACGGCCCGAACCTGTTATGACCATATGGCGGGCAAACTTGCCGTGAGCGTTGCGGACGCCCTGTGTGAGAAGTCCTACGTCGCCTTGTCCGACGGTGCCGCGTTGGTAACGGAGGAAGGCCAAAAGTTCTTCTGTGACTTCGGCGTCGACCTCAAACCCGACAACGTTTCGAAACGGCCGCTTTGCCGGGCCTGTCTGGACTGGAGCGAACGGCGGATGCATCTGGCTGGAAAGCTGGGCGCGGGGTTGCTCGACCGTTTCACCGCGCTGGGCTGGGTTGCCCGCATTTCGGAAACGCGGGCTTTGCGCGTCACGCCAGCGGGCGAGGTGGGTTTTCGCACCACATTCGGATTGCCGTTGGAGTGGCGATTGTCGTCGCCCGCCGAAACAAAAAATGACGGCTGCGAGAGCCGTCATTTGTGAGTTTATCCGCGGGAGCCTTTCGCGATTGGCTCCTGATAGGTGAAGCCCAGATCCCATGGGAAGTAGATCCACGTATCCTGGCTGACTTCTGTAATGAACGTATCGACTGTCGGTACGCCCTTCGGCTTGGCATAGACGCAGGCAAAATGTGCCTTGGGCAACATTTCACGCACTTCGATGGCAGTCTTGCCGGTGTCCGTCAGGTCGTCGATCACGAGGATGCCTTCGCCATCTTTTTCCATCAGCTCGGGCGAAATGCCCTTGAGAAGCATCGTGTCGCCCTGGTTGACGTAATCATGGCGCGTGGCGATGCAGACCGTATCGATGAGGCGGATATTCAGTTCGCGCGAAATGATCGCCGCTGGCACAAGGCCGCCGCGAGTGATGCAGACAATGGCGCTGAACTCCTGGTCCAAGCCTGCCAAGCGCCATGCAAGGGCGCGGGCATCACGGTGAAATTGATCCCATGAAACGGGAAAAGCTTTATCTGGAAGGGACATGAGGTGTCTGCCATCTGGTCAAAATTGTCGATGGCTTTGGCTAATAGCGGCAAGAATGCGTGAAAAGCAAGCGGATCACGCAGTTCTAAAACGGTTTCTAACGCCACTGGGGAGAATGTCGCCGGCTGATCTAGATGCTTTTATCTGCAAATACGCCGATCACCGTGTTGCGTCCCGCGTCTTTGGCTCTGTAGAGCGCGGTATCTGCTCTGCGCAGCAATTGCTGCAAACGTTCATCGGTCGCGGCTTGCACCACACCGAAACTGCAGGTGATGCGGCCCTTCGGTAGAGGATCGAGATAGCTGGCCTCGAAAGCGACGCGCAGGCGTTCGGCGATGTTGATAGCATCTTCGCCAGAGGTGCGCGGCAACAGGATGCAGAACTCCTCTCCACCGATACGCGATGCAAGATCATAGGGTCTGAGGGAATCCTTCACGATCTCGCCCACGATCATCAAGACATTGTCGCCGACATCGTGACCGTAATCATCGTTGATCTGCTTGAATCGGTCCAGATCGAACAGGACGAGAGACAGAGGTTCATTCGCCCGTTCGGCCTGAGATTGCGCCGCCGGCAACTGTTCCGTCAGCCAGCGACGATTGCCAAGGCCGGTCAGAAAATCCGTCGTGGCTTGGTGCTTGAGCTTCTTAGTAAGCTCTTCCACCTGCCAAAGCATGGATTTGGCCGCATCGGTAACGATGGCGATTTCATCGGCACCGCTGGAGGGAAGTTTCAGAACGCTTTTATCCTGCGGATATTTCATCAGAGCTTCGGCCAGATGGTGCAGCGGCCGGATGAAGCGCCAGATGGCGAATAGACATATCGCGGTGCCGATAAGCGTTGCACCCAATATCAAGGAAAACACAGGCACAGGCCCGGTGTCGAAACCGCTCAGCAGGTGAATGATCAGAGCAATCAGCGGAACGTGGACACTTAAAAATGAAACCAGAAAAATTTTCGCAATCAGAGACCGTCGAAGTGTCGGCATTATCTGTCGTTTCTCTGATCGCATGGTCAACCTTCCGTAGTCTCGATAATTCTTAATTAGAAATCTGCGTCGAAAGAAAGCAATTCGATGGCGAGAAGGGCATTACTTCGTCATTTGAACACGCAATTTCAATCCAAGATGTCGAATTCGGCATTTAAGGCTGATTTTTGATCGATGGGAACTACCATAAGCGGTACCCGCGTCCTTTATAACGCGACCTCTCAAATTGCTGGCGCGCAAGGCTGCGAACAAGCAGTCTGGGTGTCATGAAACGCCGTTGCTCGGACATGACGATTGATCGACCAACCGGGAATTAACGAGTTCCAAGCGCACGAAACGGCGTTGCCGGGAAAAATAAGCCTCTGTTTTGAATGGATAATCCTTGTTTTCCAAGGGCTGTAAGACAGTCCGTCATTTTTTTGTCAAAAGGCGCACTTTCCCGCTTGCGGTATCGAAAACCTCTGACTATAAGAGCGCCACACCACAAGTGTACGCGCCCTTCGTCTATCGGTTAGGACGTCAGATTTTCATTCTGAAAAGAGGGGTTCGACTCCCCTAGGGCGTACCACTTCTCCTAAAAAAATCCTCATTTTTATCGTACTTCGCACATTGATGCTGGTCGCTGTTCCGTTTCTGGATCATGCGCAGTTTGAATGTGGGGAGCTATGGTCGTGCGGATTGTTTTGATTGGCGGCACATCCCACGCCGGCAAATCGACACTGGCCGAAACCGTCGCCACGCAGCTGGATTGGCGTTTCCTGTCCACCGATAGTCTCGCCAGACACCCCGGACGTCCATGGCGGGATGTGCCTGACATGCCGCCGCCGCATGTGGTTGAGCATTATCGCGATCTTGAGGTGGATGCTCTGATGCAATCGGTACTCCACCACTATGATTCGATGTGGGGTGCACATGTTTTGCCATTGATAGAAAATGAGGCCGGTCTCGTAGTGGAAGGCTCGGCCTTGCTGCCCGCTAGGATCGCCCCGCTTCTGTCGAGCGATGTTCAGGCGGTCTGGCTGGTTGCATCCGATGACCTCATCGAGCGCAGAATCAAATCGGAAAGTGGATATTCATCCCGCGACGGCGACAGCCAGTTCCTCATCGAGAAGTTTGTGAGAAGGGCGCTTGCGTTCAACGGCTTCATCGCGGGGGAGGTCAGCCGTCTTAATCTCAGAAAAATCGACATCGATTCCGACAGCGAGAGTCATGCCCTTCGTTCGCGATTGCTCGATGCATTGCGTTCAGATAGCTGAGCGTCGTTGTTTATCGATTGAGTTTCGCAGTTGACCCCGCGCGCCATAACGCGATTGTACGTCTGACATCTTGGAGGAGATATCAGTGACATCAAGCATACCATTTTCCCTTGTCGGGATTGATCACGTCGTTCTGTTGGTTGATGACATGGACAAGGCGCTGCGTTTTTATCATGAAGTGATGGGCTGCCGCCCCGGCTACACCTATCCAGCGCTTGGCATGGAGCAAGTGTGGTGCGGCGCTTCGCTCATTGTGCTGTGGGACATAACGCATCCCGGCGGGCAGAAGGCGGCACCCCCTGTAGCAGGCGGGCGAAATGTCGACCATATCTGCATCGCAACAGGGCCTTTCGAGCATGACGCGTTGCGCGCGCATCTGGAAAGCCACGGCGTTACCATTCATCGTGAGGCGATGCATGGCGGCGCGCGCGGAATGGGGCACTCCTTCTATATATACGACCCGTTCGGCAACATGCTGGAAATCAAGGGACCAGCTGAATATCCAGACGGGCGTGTGTAAGCCGGCAGGTCACGGTGGATTGATGATGTCGGGTGCAACCGCGATACGCGTGTGGCGTTGTCTTCGAATCCTGACCCCCGTGGAGCTCGCGATGAACCGTATCATTCAATCCCTTACCGCCGCCGTAGCATTCTCTTGCCTTAGTGCTTCTCTCATTGGCGAAGCCAAGGCAGAGCCAGCCGTGGCGCAAACCGATCGTTCGCATTATCAAGGCAAATGGCTGGAAATCGGCAGAACGCCCATGTGGCTGACGGATGGCTGCGTAGCAGGTTTCACGGTCTACAAACCCGGTAATGCACCCAATCAAGTTCTGGTGCAGGACGGGTGTCGCGAGGGTTCTCCGCAAGGGAAGCTCAAGACTATCGAGGGTATCGGCACTTTGACCGACTCGAAAACGACAAAGGCCAAGCTAAGGGTCCGCTATCCACTGCTGATCACCTTCAATTATTGGGTTCTGTACAAGTCTCCAGACCGCAGCTGGTTCATCAGCGCAAATCCCGACATGAAAAATCTCTGGATTTATGCACGCAGCGTGCCGTCCAAGAGCAAGTTGGCAGTGATGGTGAAAAAGGCGAAAGAACTCGGGTATGATGCAAGCAAGCTTGAGTTTCCGAAGTTCTAACGTCTTGCAAATTGCCCAAACAAAAATGCCCGCGTTATCCGCGGGCATTTCTTTTAGAACGATGTCAGCGATTATTCGATAACGGTTTCACGGCGTCTCTGGGTGTGAGCAGCACCGATGTTGCCACCGAAGAGAGCTGCGACAGCACCAAGCAGCAATGCGCCAAAGGCCACATAGGAGCCGGCGGAAACAGCAGTGGCTGTCGCCTGTGCGGCTTCAGTAGCGCGGACCTTGGCCTGCTCGACGGCCTGCTTGTACTGGTTTTCATAGTTGGTAACCTGCTGGCGAGCCTGATCGACAGGGATACCCTGAGCGCGGGCCAGAGCGTCGGCAGCACGGTTGCGTGCATCTTCAGCCTGAGCCTGATCGCCCGTCAAGGCAGCACGAACAGCGCTGACTGCCGCATCACGCAGAGCCTGCGGATCGTTGCCGCCACTTGCCTGACGAATGCTCTGTTCGATGGACGAAACAGGATCGGAAGCTGTTGCGAGCGATGGTGCAGCTGTGGTCGCGGCAGTTGCGATGGTCGAGCCTGCACCAGAGAACACGCTTGTTACGCCGGAGAAAGCACCGCCGACAAGCGCGCCGACGGATGTGGTCAGCAGATAAAATACGACTAGCGTCGTTACGGCCCAAGATGTCAAACCATGCAGTGCGCCAGTGGTACGAGCGGCGCGGCCAGAGAGACGGCTTGCAACGTAAGCGCCGATGAAGGCTGCGATAATGCCGCTGACGATCATCCATACGATGGAGCCAATGGAGAGCGATGTCGCAGTTGGCGTATCGTTCTGTGCGGGGTCTATAACGCCGGCACCGATTGCAAGGCCGAGAAGGTTGAGGATGAGGTGCAAGGCAAGCGCGATTGCGACACCGGCAAATATGCTGCCCCAAGAAATATTCGTAGTCGATTCCCTTAATACAGGAGCACGAATGCCTGTTTGGGATGCTGTATACACGGTCTGATCAGTCATTTCGCTCTCCTGTTACACAACGCTATTACGCGTCTGCGGCTGAAACGAGCGGGTTATCGGTTTGTTCCGCCACCAAACAGGAAATTCCAATTGTTTTTACAAAAGATAATGATCATTATAGCTGAATATTTTCAACCAATTGGGGTTTTTATTGCGTCGCGAAAGAATAATATCTGCCGATGAGCTCAGTGGGTAATCGTTTTACGCATTTTTCCCGCGATATCCTGAATATACTGCCACGCCACACGGCCAGACCGGCCACCACGGGTTGTAGCCCATGCTAAAGCCTCATGATGAAGTGTCTCACGAGCAAGGCCAAGGTCGAAATAGTCGGCATAACCATCAATCATCGTCAGATAGTCTTCCTGGCTGCATTTGTGGAAGCCGAGCCACAGACCGAAACGATCCGACAGCGAGACCTTTTCCTCGACCGCTTCGGATGGATTGATGGCGGTGGACTGCTCGTTCTCCATCATGTGGCGTGGCAATAGATGGCGACGGTTGGATGTTGCGTAGAACAGCACATTGTCTGGACGTCCCTCTATGCCGCCATCCAGCGCAGCCTTGAGTGACTTGTAGGCCGTATCATCATGGTCGAAGGACAGGTCGTCGCAAAAGACGATGATGCGATGATCCGAAGACTTCATGATATCCATAAGGGCGGGGAGTGTGTGGATATCTTCGCGGTGGACCTCCACGAGCTTCAGCGAGATGCCACTCGAAGTCCGCACGTCTTCGTGAACGGCTTTGACCAGCGATGATTTGCCCATGCCGCGTGCACCCCACAACAACACGTTATTAGCCGCAAAGCCTTCGGCAAAACGCGCAGTGTTTTCGTGCAGAATGTCGCGGACATGATCGACACCGCGAATGAGCTGCAGCGCGATACGGTTGGGGCGGGCGACAGGCTGAAGCCAGGCATTGGCGGGCACCCAGACGAAACAATCCGCACTATTCCAATCATTTACGGCAGGCGGCGGGCCGGCCAGTCGCTCCAGAGCATCGGCCAGGCGTCTTACTTCAGTAAGCAGAAGTGTATTCGTTTCTTCCGACGACATCATAAAGTCTCCTGCAAACAATCCGTGGCGCGCGTGATGCGGCATAAAACTAGATTTTCTGCGGGTTAGCATGGTGTTTGTTGCCTTGAAAGGTTATGAGGCGTGGAAACGGTACGGCGCACGGCGTCTGTCTGTTGCATTCTAAGGAAGCGCAACTATATTCCGGCGGCTTGAAAGCCGGCCAGTGGCTAAGACTGCGCCCGAAATCTGAGGAGTTTTTTATGTTTATCAGCCAAGCTTTTGCCCAGGACGCGACGGGCACACCGTCTGCATTCGGGTCTGGCCTAGAGATGCTGTTCCTGTTCGCCCCGTTGATGGTGGTCTGGTACTTCTTCCTGATCCGTCCGCAGCGCGCACAGTTGAAGAAGCGTCAGGAAACGCTGACGGCCATTCGCCGTGGTGACCAGGTCGTTCTCGGCGGCGGCATCGTTGGCAAGGTGACCAAGGTCATCGACGACACTGAGCTGGAAGTCGAAATCGCCGATGGCGTCAAGGTTCGTGCATCGCGTACCTATATTGCAGAAGTGCGCGTCAAGGGTGAGCCGGTGAAGACCGAAGCCCCGGCAGCCGCTAAGTAATAGCCGCTTCCATAATAAAAAGCAGGTTGCGGCAAACGCAGCCTGGGTTCTGACACCCAACCCTGACCGAGACCTAAATGCTTCATTTTTCCCGCTGGAAAACAGCCTTTATCTGGCTTGCCGTGCTTATAAGCGTCGTTATCGCTTCTCCAAACCTGTTTACCGACAAGCAGCTGGAAGGCATGCCGAACTGGTACAAGGATAATAAGGTAACGCTAGGTCTCGACCTTCAGGGCGGTTCCCACATCATGCTCAAGATCGAGCGTTCCGATATCGTAAAGGAACGTCTTGAAACGATCGTCGGCGATGTGCGCACCCAGCTGCGTGATGCCAACATCAAATATTCGGGCCTTGCAGGCAATGGCCAGCAGGTTCAGGTCCGCATTACCGATCCTGCTCAGTACGAGGCTGCAAAGACAGCACTTCGCGATCTGACGCTGCCGGTTTCATCCGGTACCCTGGTTGGCACCTCCATTACGGAAGTGACCATGAGCGATGCGGGCGACAGCCTGCTTCGTCTCAACCTGACGGATGACGGCATCAACTATCGCCTGTCTTCTGCCGTCTCGCAGTCCATCGAAGTCGTTCGTCGCCGCGTCGATGAAGTCGGCACCACCGAGCCCTTGATCCAGCGTCAGGGTTCGGACCGCATCATCGTGCAGGTTCCAGGCTTGCAGGACCCGCAGCGTCTGAAGTCGCTTTTGAACCAGACCGCGAAGCTGTCCTTCCGCATGGTCGATACGTCCATGCCGGTGCAGGAAGCGCTGAATGGTCGCCCACCTGCAACGTCCGAGGTTCTGTATTCGCAGGACGATCCACCGGTTCCCTATCTGGTGGAACGCCGTGCGCTCGTTTCCGGCGACAACCTCGTCGATTCGCAGGCAAGCTTTAACCAGCAGAACAACGAACCCGTCGTCACTTTCCGTTTCGATAGCCGTGGCGCACAGCGTTTTGCCCAGGCAACGCAGCAGAATGTCGGCAAGCCATTTGCGATCATCCTCGACAATCAGGTTATTTCCGCACCCGTGATCCGCGAGCCGATCATTGGTGGTTCCGGCCAGATTTCCGGTAACTTCTCCGTTCAGGGCGCAAACGACCTCGCGGTCCTGCTGCGTGCCGGTGCGCTTCCTGCCACTTTGACCGTGGTCGAAGAACGCACAGTCGGTCCAAGCCTTGGTAGCGACTCGATCAATGCCGGTCTGATGGCCAGCGCCATCGGTGCCATTGGCGTCGTGATCTTCATGTTCGTTTTCTACGGCTTCTTCGGCCTGCTGGCGAACATCGCGCTGATCGTCAACATCGTCATGCTGCTGGCTGTGCTCAGTATCATCGGGTCGACGCTGACATTGCCGGGTATTGCCGGTATCGTTCTGACGATCGGTATGGCCGTGGATTCCAACGTTCTGATCTATGAGCGTATCCGTGAAGAGGTGAGGAGCGGGAAACCGTTGATCTCATCGCTGGAGAACGGCTTTACACGCGCCTTTGCAACAATCATCGACGCCAACCTGACGACGTTGATCGTCGCCAGCGTGCTGTTCTATATGGGCACCGGCCCGGTCAAGGGCTTCGCCGTAACGCTTGCCGTCGGTATCGTCACCACCGTCTTCACGGCTTACACGCTGACAGCCTGGCTGTTTGGCGTATGGGTTCGCCGTAGCCGTCCGAAGCACCTTCCGAATGGTATCCGCACCGCCATATTCGACGGTAAAGACTTCCCCTTCATGCGTTATCGTCGCTACGTTTTCATCTTCACCGGTGTGGTGATGCTGGGATGTATCGGCGGTTTCGTCACCAAGGGTCTGAACCTCGGCATCGATTTCCAGGGCGGCTCGGTCATCGAAGTGAAGGCAAAGCAGGGCGATGCCGATATTGCAGATATTCGTGACCGTCTAAGCCAGCTCAACCTCGGCGAAATCCAGGCGCAGGGCTTTGGAACACCACAGGACGTGTTGATCCGCATTCAGGCGCAGGAAGGCGGCGAGAATGCCGAACAGTCTGCCATTACGCTGGTGCGTGGCGAGCTTGAGGACAAGTACGATTTCCGCCGCGTGGAAGTGGTCGGCCCCGCCGTTTCCGGTGATCTGACCTTCACCTCCACGATTGGTATCGTTCTGGCCATGGTTGCCATCATGGGCTACATCTGGATTCGCTTCGAATGGCAGTTCGCGCTGGGTGCGATCATTTCGATGGTCCACGATGTGGTGTTCACCATCGGCCTGTTCGTCTTCCTGGGCATAGAGTTCAACCTCACCAGTATCGCGGCGATCCTGACGATCATCGGTTATTCGTTGAACGATACCGTCGTCATCTATGACCGTATTCGTGAAAACCTACGGCGTTACAAAAAGATGCCGTTGTCGATGATCATCGACGTTTCGCTGAACCAGACCCTGTCGCGTACGATCCTGACGGGTCTGACCGTTATGCTGGCGCTGCTGTCGCTCTACCTGTTCGGCGGAGAGGTCATTCGTTCCTTCACCTTCGCCATGCTATTCGGTGTTGGTATCGGCGTCTTCTCGTCGGTCTACATCGCAGCGCCGGTGCTGATCGCCTTCAAGCTGCGTCCAGGTGGCAATGATGCCGAAGACGATAAGGCCGATGCCAAGCGTGACGCTATCGGCGGCAAGCCCGCCGTCTGATGGCAAGTGGTATAGAAATACGCCCGGCCCATTTTCCCGGCCGGGCACCCATCGATGCCTATGGCAATTACGGGTTTCGTTTTGCCGACATGTCGCATCGCGGTTCGCTTCTTTGTCTGCCCTCCGGCATTCACGGCTGGAGCGTTGACGACGCAACAAAGCTGGCCGTCGAAGACATCTCCAAGGTTATCGAGCAAGCCGGTGACATTGAGTTTCTGTTGATCGGCACTGGCGATTCCATGCGCGTTATTCCAAAAGAGCTGAGAGCAGCTTTGAAGGAAGCCGGTATTTCCGCCGATTCGATGAGCACCGGTGCGGCAGTGCGGACCTACAACATCATGCTTTCGGAATCCCGCGCCGTTGCGGCAGCACTGATTGCCGTCGAAGGCTGAAAGAGCGAATAGTCATGGCGGAACAGATGGCGGACAAGGATACGTGCCTGACCATGTTGCGTGATCTGGATCGCGATCGCTATCTCGCATGCCTTCTTTCGCCGGAAGACAAACGCCCGGCACTCGCGGCACTTTACGCGTTCAATGCTGAAATCGCCCGAATTCGTGATCTTGTCCGCGAGCCGCTTCCCGGTGAAGTGCGGATGCAGTGGTGGCGTGATCTCCTCGAAGGCACGCCGCATGGCGAAAGTCTGGCAAATCCCGTTGCTGCAGCGCTTTTAAACGCGATCGACACACATAATCTTCCGCGCAAGACCTTGATCGATATGATCGAGGCGCGGATTTTCGACCTTTACGATGACGTTTTTGAAGATCGCAATGCTTTGGAAGGCTATGCCGGGGAAACGGCGTCAGCGCTGATCCAACTCGCCAGCATAGTGCTGTCTCCCGCAGATGCGGTGACCAGTGCGTCAGCCGCGGGCCATGCGGGTGTGGCGCAGGCCATGGCTGGTATGCTGCTGTTGATGCCGCTGCACAGGCGGCGAGGGCAGGTTTATATTCCACTCGATATGCTCGCCGCGGCCGGTCTGGACCGGGAGAGTTTTCTGGAAGGTAAGGATACGGCGCGGATCGCTGTTGCCATCGAGATATTCTGTGTGCATGCGCTGGATCATTTGAAGAAAGCCCGGCAGGGAGAGATACCGAGAGCCGTTTTTCCGGCGTTCATTCCGGTGTCTCTGGCCGGTCGTGTGATTGGAGATGCGAGGCGGGCAGGGGCTGATCTGTTTGAGCAGGATATCCAGCCCTCTCAGCTTCGCCGCCAGTGGCTGCTCGGGAAATCCTCATTCCTGCGACGGTTTTGACAGGCTCAATATTCGCGCAAGGCTTGGTGGTTAAGAACCGGCACTTATGAGAGTGTCACGTCCCATCAAGAACAGCCGCACGGAGCGACGTCTATGAACCCCGCAATCTGGATCGTCATTCTCTTTCCTGTCGGCATGCTTGGCTATTACCTGTTGCGCATGAGGCGGGATCCCGACGAGGACGATCGTCACGATACGGGGCAGGCGATCCTTGATTTCGCACGGGCCTTTCCCACAGAAGCAATTCGTAGTCTGCACATGACCATTGATGGAAATGCCGTGTTCGTGCGTTTGCATGACAACAAGGCCGGGTTCATGCGCAACATGGGCAAGCACCACGCCTGCATGCTGCTTGATCCGGAGCGTATTCAGGTGGAGCATCTGGAGACCGGTGACGGCTTCGTGGTGACCTTTATAGACACACCAAAATACAGCGGTGCCTACCGGTTCAAAACGGTGGGAGAAGCCGCGGAAGTCTCGCTATGGCTGCTCGGCAGCTATCTGGAAGCTGCCGAAATTGATCCAGCCGCGCCCACTCGTCAGGCAGCCGAAACGCCCGATTCGACGCCGTCTCCATCTGCCTCCACCTGAGCGAAGACAGGCGCTGGAACACCAAGCCAGGCGGCGCAATCCGTCAGCGCGCGCACGGCCATCAACTGGCGTTTCATGATGGTCTTGTCTTTACCGCGGAAGCGCTTGACGCCTTCCGGCTTGACGATGGAGCCGGGTTCCAGATCGGGGAACAATCCAAAATTGACGTTCATTGGCTGGAAGGAGCGCTTGCCCGGTTCTTCGTCGGTTGACAGGTGGCCGCCTGTGATGTGGCTCAGCAGTGCGCCCAGCGCGGTCGTGGCCGGAGGCAGGTTGACCTGCTCACCCTTGCGCTCCGCACTGGCGAAACGCCCCGTCAGAAGACCGATCGATGCGCTCTCCACATAGCCTTCGCAGCCGGTGATCTGACCGGCGAACCGTACGGATGGGCGCGATTTCAGTCTCAGAGACGGATCCAGCAGGCGCGGCGAATCGATATAGGTATTGCGATGCAGGCCACCGAGTCGCGCAAATTCGGCATTTTCCAATCCCGGAATCATGCGGAAAATATCCGCCTGTGTGCCGTATTTCAGCTTCGTCTGGAACCCGACCATATTGTAGAGCGTGCCAAGCGCATTGTCCTGCCGAAGCTGGACGACGGCATAGGCCTTGACGGTTGGGTTATGAGAATTGGTCAGGCCCATGGGCTTCATCGGGCCATGGCGCAACGTTTCGCGTCCGCGCTCCGCCATGATCTCGATAGGCAGGCAGCCATCAAAATAAGGCGTGCCTTCCCATTCCTTGAAGCCCACCGTATCACCGGCCACAAGTGCGTCGATGAAGGCGTTGTACTGCTCCTGATCGAGCGGGCAGTTGATATAGTCTTTGCCGTTACCGCTAGGGCCGACCTTGTCGTAGCGCGACTGGTACCAGCAGATATCCATATTGATGCTGTCACGGTGGACGATGGGAGCGATAGCGTCGAAAAAGGCCAGCGCATCCTCGCCGGTCTCGGCCTGAATGGATGCAGCAAGAGCGGGTGAGGTCAGCGGTCCAGTCGCGATGATTGTGTTGTCCCACTCCTTCGGCGGCAGGCCGGAAATTTCCTCTCGGACTACAGTCACCAGCGGATGCGCTTCGAGTGCCGCCGTCACCGCTTCGGCAAAGCCATCGCGGTCCACGGCAAGTGCGCTACCGGCCGGCACCTTGTGTTTGTCGGCGCATGCCATGATCAGCGAACCCGCAAGCCGCATTTCCGCATGGATGACGCCAACGGCATTGGCTGTCGCGTCGTCGGATCGGAAGGAATTTGAACAAACGAGTTCCGCCAGCGAATCGCCCTGATGCGCATCCGTGCCGCGCACGCCGCGCATCTCATGCAAAATAACGGGAATGCCAGCCTGGGCAATCTGCCAAGCGGCCTCTGAACCGGCCAGGCCACCGCCGATGACGTGAATGGGAGAATAGGTCTTGTCTTGCATCGCGCACTCGCACCGCCACGCAGCACTGGAGTGCATTCAGGCGGACATGTTTGTGTGGTTTGAAAGCCGGTCCTTTTCAGGAGGCAATTTTGCGGATGCACTACCACGGGAGAGGGTGGAGGCCAAACTTTTTCGGTGATGGTAGTGGGAGCACGGAACGATAAGGCCGTCACCCTCGGGCTTGTCCCGAGGGTCTATCCACGTTGAATGTTGGGGTTCTTCAGATCCTCGGGTCAAGCCCGAGGATGACGGACTTAGGCGAGGTGCAACAGACCTAAGCCCGCAGCACCACGTTGTCAGGGTCGAACGGGCTTTCGCCGACGACTTCCGCATCATAGAGATCGCCGAGAATCTTGATCTTGAGCTTCGTGCCGATGGCTGAGTGATCTGGCGATAGCATCGCAAGTGCCAGCGACTTGCCAATACGCCAGCCGAAGCCGCCGGAGGTGGCGCGACCGACGACCTCGCCTGTGGCGTCGTATATCGCTTCCGAGCCGCGCGTATCGACCGTTGTATTTCCTGTCACCACGAGTGTCGAGAAAATCCACTTCAGGCCCTGTTCCTTGCCAGCCACCACGGCATCACGGCCGATGAACTGTTTTTCCGGCTTGATGAAGCGGTCGAGGCCTGACGTGTAGGCGTTATATTCGACGGAGAGTTCGCGGCCCATGTTGCGGTAGGATTTTTCCAGCGACATGGAGACCATCGCACGAATGCCGAAAGGCTTGATGCCGAATTCGGCACCGGCTTCCATCAGGCGGTCGAAGATATAGGTCTGCATTTCGATTGGGTGATGCAGTTCCCAGCCAAGCTCGCCGACGAAGTTGACGCGCAGTGCATGGGCCGTTGCCACGCCAACCGAGATTTCCTTGGCGGTCAGCCACGGGAAATCCTTGTTGTCGAGGCTTGTGCGGGTCAGCTTTTTCAACACCTCACGGGACTTGGGGCCGGCCAGCGCCAGTACGCCGTATTTCTGCGTAATCGGCTGCAACACGACGGAGCCATCGGTCGGCGCAAGGCGTCTCAAGACGTCATGGTCATGGGTTTCCAGACCACCGGCGGAGACGAGGTAGAAACGGCCCGGTGCCCATTCATAGACCGTGAACTCCGCCTTCACGCCGCCATCCTTTGTCAGAAGGTGCGTCAGCGCGATGCGTCCACGTTTCTTGGGAATGGCGTTGGCGAGGATCGAGTCCAGCCATGTGCGTGCGCCGGGGCCGGCGACTTCCATCTTGGCGAAGGCCGACATATCCAGCACGCCGACATTTTCGTGGACGTGTTTCACCTCATTGCCGACATGCTCGAAATAATTCGAACGGCGGAACGACCATTTTTCGACGATGCGGCCATCATCCAGAGCAGGCGCGTGGTTGTGGTTGGTGATGACGTCAGCCCCGACGCCGAGCTCCTCAGGCTTCAATGAGTAACCTTCCGGCACGAACCAATTGGCGCGCTCCCAGCCATAGACGGAGCCGAAGACACCGCCGAGCTTCTTCAAGCGATCATAGATCGGTGTCGTCTTAAGGGGGCGGGCGGCGGAGCGTTCTTCATCCGGATAGTGCATGGTGAAAACGTTGGCATATGCTTCTTCGTTCTTTGCGATGAGGTAGCCTTCTGTCGCGTAGGGGCCGAAGCGGCGCGGATCGACACCCATCAGGTCGAGCGTCGGTTCGCCATCGACAATCCATTCCGCCAGCTGCCAGCCAGCGCCACCAGCGGCGGTGATGCCGAAAGAGTGACCTTCGTTTAGCCAGAAATTCTTGAGGCCGGGGGCAGGGCCGATAATCGGGTTACCGTCGGGTGTGTAGGCGATGGCGCCGTTATAAACTTTCTTGATGCCGACTTCGCCAAAGGCAGGAACGCGGGCAATAGCCGCTTCGATATGCGGCATCAGCCGGTCGAGCTCTTCCTGGAACAGCTCGTATTCGCTCTGGTCCGAGGGACCATCGACATAACAGACGGGTGCGCCGACCTCGTAGGGACCAAGAATGAGGCCGCCTGCTTCTTCGCGCATATACCAGGCGCTATCGGATTCGCGCAGAACACCCATCTCCGGCAGGCCCTGTTTGCGACGTTCCAGAATGGCCGGGTGCGGTTCGGTGACGATATATTGGTGCTCGACCGGAATGACGGGAATGTTAATGCCCACCATTTCACCGGTCTTGCGGGCGAAGTTGCCGGTACAGGAAATGACGTGCTCGGCAATGATCTCGCCCTTATCCGTCGTCACCTTCCAGTGACCATCATCAAGCTGCTCCAGCGCGGTGACTGACGTGTTGCGATAGATGGTAGCCCCACGGTCGCGCGCGCCCTTGGCAAGCGCCTGCGTGAGGTCTGCTGGCTGGATGTAGCCATCGTCAGGGTGCTGGATCGCGCCGAGCAGACCATCGGTCTCGCACAGCGGCCAGACCTCTTTGACCTCTTCCGGTGTCAGCATCTTGACGTTGACGCCGATGGTTTCGGCAATGCCGGCGTAATACATGTATTCGTCCCAGCGATCCTTGGTGCGGGCGAGACGAATATTGGAGACCTTGGAGAAGCCGACATTCATGCCGGTTTCTTCCTGAAGCTCCTCGTAGAACTTCACCGAATATTTGTGGATCTGGCCAACGGAATAGCTCATGTTGAACAGGGGCAGCAGGCCTGCGGCATGCCAGGTGGACCCGGATGTCAACTCCTTGCGCTCGATCAGAACAGCATCGCTCCAGCCCTTCCTGGCCAGATGATAGAGCGTCGAAACACCGACGACGCCGCCACCGATCACCACCGCCCGCGCATGTGTCTTCATGATGCAAGTCCCCTTAAGGCATTTTTGCCCGCTTTATGCGGGCTTTATCGAACCAGTTTGGGCCAGACTATGCAATGTCGCACCGTTGCTCAAACGCCTGATTACGACATGCAAAAGGCTCGCCGCGACGGCGAGCCTTTTGACGTTTTTCAATTGCGGGACGGTGCTAATTCCGCTTGCCTCCAGCGGACTTCGCAGCTGGCTTGTCTTGGCTTTGCCCATCCGTTTCTGCGGCTTCATTTGCCGATGGTTCTCTTGCCGTCGAAGTTGCTTTCGACACGATCGCCTTCTCACCTTCTTCCGACATGATGGCGGACAAAAGCTTTGGGTTGGCCTGACCATCCACATGGATGTTGACGTTGCGTTGCGGCGTAGCAATTTCGATGCCCTCTTCACGGAACCTTGTGAGAATGGCCATGCGCAAACTGTTTTTGACCGTGAGGCCGTGCGATAGATCGGCCAGATGAAAACGCAGCTCGAAATCCAGCGAGAAATCACCGAAGCGCAGGAATTCTACATGCGGTTCAGGGTTGCGCAGAACCGGCGTCTGCTTTTTCACCAGTTCCAGCAGAATATCCATCACGCGCTGCGGATCCGTCTCATAGGAAACGGAGACAGGAATTTCGGCCCGCTGGATGCGGTTTCTGTGGGTCCAGTTGCCGACGGAGGAATTGATGAATTCCGAGTTGGGAACGATGATCGATTGGCCTCGGAAGGTTTCGATCTCGGTCGCGCGCACGGACAGCCGCTTGACTGTGCCTTCGACAGTACCCGTCACCACCCAGTCGCCCACCTTGAAGGGGCGTTCGACCAGAAGAATGAGGCCGGAGACGAAGTTCGACACGATGTTCTGCAAGCCGAAACCGATACCCACCGACAAGGCGGAAGCAACGAGCGCGAGGCTTGAAAGATCAAGTCCGGCGGACGAAATGCCGAAGATGGCCGCAACGACGACGCCGAGATAGCCGATGCCGGTTCCAACAGAGTTGCGCACGCCGGCATCCACCTGGCCGCGTGCCATGACGTTTCTGTCCAGCCATTTCTGGAACCAGCGTGTAATGGCATAGCCGACGACGAAAACGAAAATACCGGTGATGATGCTGATGAGCGATATGGATGTCTTGCCGATCGAGAAGCCGGTCAGCAGGCGATAGGCCCAGCTTTCGATGTCGCCAGGCTGGAAGCCCCAGGAAAACAGAACGAGGGGCACGCCGAACGCCAGTGCTGCGCAGTAAATCCCAAGCCCTGCAGCCAGACCGGCTTGGTCCAACGGCACGGGGCCAAGCCCGAAACGTCTGCCGAGGTAGCGGCCCACCAGTGTTTCTGCAAAGACACCCTGTTTGGAAATGGCGCGGCCCGAGAGAATGCCGATATACATGGTGGCTATGACAGCGCCGGTCGAGACGATTTGGGTGGCCAGAAACCGAGCCAGACCGACATAACCGGTAAGGCACGCGCCAATCAACAACAGTCCACCGAAACGCAGCAGCGCAGAAAGCCAGCGCGGCATGCGTTGATCACGTCCATCCCCGTCGATATCCGTGCTGGCCAGCGGCTTTACGAATGACAGAGCAAACAGAATGATGCCGATGATGATGGATGCGACGAAGCTTTTTGCGACTGTCAGGATCAACGGAGAGTTCAGAGTTTCACTGATGGTGCTGAAGAGATAGTCGAGACCGTTGACAAGCGACATGACGAGCATGGCCGACGAGATGATGTGCGCACCACGCGTGGACACGTTGAGGAGACGCCATTCCGGCTGTGTCGGCGAAAAGATCGCGTATGTCAGTCGCGACACGAAATAAACGAAGGCGACGATATACATCGCGACGAAAAAGATCGGAGCGATGTCCGGTCGCAAAACACCGAAATTATCGAGAAGAAATGCCGACGCCGACATGAACAGGAAGACGGACATGGACTGGACCAGTGTAGACCAGAACGCCACCGACAAACGCCGCAAATAGGATGGCTCACCCGAAAAGGCGCGCCGTTCCATCCTGTGTCCCAGCAGTTTGTACCCGCCGACCATGAACAGCAGCGCGGCCATGACGGAAAGCGTAACGGCACCGAACATCGACACGCGTTTGTAATTCCAGACGAATATCGCCCAACCGGTCATCGAACTGCTGAGCGAGGCAATCTCGCCGCCGAATTCCTTGCCTGCCTCCGCCAGAACCGGCAGCGAGATTTCCGTGCGCTTGAACAGCGTGGCGGCAAACAGCTGTCGGCGAAGGTTGGTGATGGTGTTGGAAAGGCGGGCGGCGTTGGCAGATACGTTTTCCGCATCACCCAGCACCGCGTTGATCTGGGACTTTTCCGCATTCAGTTTCGTGCGCTCGTCGGTGACGACACTGGCTTCCGGTGGCTGACCTTCTTTGGGTGGCTCCCCCAGCGAGGTGATGCGAGTGCTGATTTCGTCAAGTCTCGTGCGAAGGTGACCAACGGTGGCGGCGGCGTTGCCCGCGAGATCGTCTGCTTTGCCTTTCAGATCGACCAGCTTGGTGTCGTCATTGTCCTTGTTGTCGATCTGTTGGGTGATATCGGCCAAGCTGGCCTTATCTTTTACAAGCCGGGCTTCTGCTCTCTGCGCAACGGGTAGGGCCGCATCTTCGCTGATCTGGTCTGGCATCTGTGCCAGAGCCATCTGTGCCGGAGCTATCCAAAGGGCCACAAAAGCAAACAGGATCGGCAAGAGCCGGTACTGCCGTATTGATGATGTCATTGTGAATGCCCTTCTGATCTTTCCGAATCGCTGCGCGACGTTAGCTCGCGAATAAAAGGTTTCAAGGTGGTCAGCGCACGACACCACCTTGAAGAAAACATTAGAATCGCCAAATATGATTGTGTAGCAACCTAGGAGGAAATCATGGAATCTGCAGGTATTGGCTGGATCGCCGCAATCATCATTGGTGGCATAGCCGGTTGGCTCGCCGAACAGTTCATGAAGAGCAATATGGGTGTTTTCATGAACATCATTCTGGGAATCGTGGGTGCGATCGTCGCCAACGCGATTCTGGCGGTATTCGGCGTGGTCCTCACGGGCTGGATCGGATATCTTATCGCAGGCTTCATCGGCGCATGTATACTGATTGCCATCGCAAGGGCTTTCAGGCGTTGATAGGGTAAAAAATGATCCGGTCGTAAAAAGCCGGGGCCTCAAGGCTTTTCCAGCGTGGCTGTCATTTTTCCGACGTAAAAATCGAAGAAATTTCATTTCCACGCTGGACAATCAGAATGTTCCTCTTTATACGCCCAGTCACACCGCCAGACGGCGGGCGGCGGGTGATTAGCTCAGTTGGTAGAGCAGCTGACTCTTAATCAGCGGGTCGTAGGTTCGAGCCCTACATCACCCACCATTCTTTCTCATAATCAGTATGTTGTGACGCTTTGATCAGACAACGATCAAAGCGTGAAACTGTTTTGGTTGTGCGACAAGTCATATGCTTACCCCCTGAAGTTACACCTGCTTTTTTCTAAACACATGATGTGTACGCGGTCGCTTGAGCGAGCCTGCGATCTACAAGGTTGCCCCGACCCTGAGAACCAGAGATCGATATGTTTACTCACGGGTAAAACTAAAAGTTGACACATGCGATAGTGACCTCTATTAAGGGTTTATCGATCTTTTGCTTGCTGAACTTTGGTTACCGCGCGATTGGCACCGCGCCAGAACGAACTTTCATTTCAAAACTATCGCTATCATCGTCGTGAAGCTTATCGCTTCGCGATCCCACACTTATGCTTTGAAAGGGTTCATTATGACCACAGGCACAGTAAAATGGTTTAATTCCACTAAGGGCTTCGGCTTCATTCAGCCTGACAACGGCGGCGAAGATGCATTCGTGCACATTTCTGCTGTCGAGCGCGCTGGAATGCGCGAAATCGTGGAAGGTCAGAAGATCGGCTACGACCTCGAGCGCGACAACAAGTCCGGCAAGATGTCGGCCTGCAACCTCCAGGCTGCCTAATTTGAACAGCTTCTACTTTGACCACGGATGTACTGGCATTGTTGGAAGCTAGTTTTTGAAAAGGCCGGACATTTGTCCGGCCTTTTTCATTTTAAGCATCTCGAAGTCGCTTTTGGCCATTTTCGCTCCCGCATACGGAGAGAATGGCGAAAAGGGAACGAGAGCTGATCGCTTCGAGCAAGCCGACCGTGAAAACGCGTGAGAGAGCCTGATCATGACGAAGGACCACAGCTTCAATCATTCCAAATGGTCGTCCGAGGAACTCCGCGGGGCCTTGGCGGCAGCTGGGGTGGGGCTTTGGTCCTGGCAGGTAGACACCGACGAACTTTTAATGGACGGCCATGGCTACGAGCTTTGGAGCGTTAGCAAAGGTGAGCCGCTTACCTTCGAGCGCCTGTCGGAGAAAATTCACCCTGCCGACCGGGATCGGGTGAGGGAGGCCTTCACCGCGACGAGAGCCGTTGTCGGTCCCTATGAAATCGACTTCCGTATTCTGGTTGGCGCGGATGTTCGCTGGATATCAGCACGCGGACAGGGAAATGATGAGGGGATCAAAGATCGTAAGATGTCGGGCATCTTTCTCGATGTCACTTTACGAAAAAATGCCGAGGAAAGCCACGAGCTCTTGGCCGGCGAGATGAGCCACCGCGTCAAAAACCTTCTGGCGATTGCCTCGGGACTGACCAAGATCACCTCACGTTCATCGAGCTCTCTGGAGGAGATGACCGAGCAGCTGACCAGTCGACTGGCGGCGCTTGGACGTGCGCATGACCTTGTCAGACCTCTGCCGCATGGAAACGGCAATGCAGCGCTTCTTGGAGACATTTTCACCGTGCTCCTGGCTCCTTATGACCATGGTGGAGCATTTGCGGGACGGATCAGGGTTGCCGTACCGCGCCTTGGCGTTGGAGAAAACGCGGCCACAGGCCTGGCGCTGGTCATCCACGAGCTGGCAACGAACGCGATGAAATACGGATCTTTGTCCGTACCCGAAGGCGTGCTCGACGTCTCAGGTACAATCAAAGGAGATACTATCGAAATCCGGTGGACAGAGCGCGGCGGACCAGAGGTGGAAAAACCCACTGGTGACGGCGGATATGGCAGCAAGCTGCTTCACAGAACATTGGCAGGCAATCTGGGCGGAACCCTAGAGCACGACTGGTCCAAGGAAGGTCTCTTGGTTACCTTGCGTATCAGCGGCGCTCGGTTGTCGTCGTAGGGTCGCTGGTCGTCAGAGTTTTGAAGCGCTTGACGATATGGTCAAGATCATAGGGCTTCGAGAGGAATTCGGCTGAAGGCGGTAGATCTATGTCATCCGATCTGACCCGGCCTGAAGCAACGATGATCCCTGCATCTGGAAAACGGGTTGCTACCTCGTGAGCGAGATCGACACCTGAGTTCGTGCCGGGCATTTGAATATCGGTAAATAGAAAATGGATTGCCTGTTCCTCGATGATATCGAGCGCTTCATCGGCTGTTCCGGCTTCGATAACGGTGAAACCCGCATCCTCCAATGCGTCTATGACTGTCATTCGGATTAACGCTTCGTCGTCCACCACAAGCACTTTGCGCATCACACTCTCCCGGAATTCATGATCAACACCTGAGAGTATCAAACGTTCCGCGCGAAAACAGCTTACCTCGGTGCAAGGCTTGGTTTTGACGGGTCGACCGTTGCTGAAACGTCGAGGCGACAGGCAATTCTGGTGCATATGGAACAAACACCGTCGCGCCTTGTTGTCTCTACGCAAGACGTTACTTGATGATTGAAAACGTCACCCCCCAAAAAATTAGGAATTCCATGACCGATTATATCGCCGATGAGCCGATCGTGTCTGAAATCTCAACGCTGCGCCTCGCGCTGCCTGAGTGGATCGTCCACACTGTCGAACTTGTGGAACTCTCTGAAAACGCAGAGCGTGCCGCCAAGTTGGTCAACCCGGAAACGTCGACGACGTCTCGCAAGCTCATTGTCGAAATCGCTGAATGGCAGCAAAAACTTGTCGATTGGCAAAAGCTTCAGCTAAGTCCCCGGCTAACGGCGGAACTGCGCATCCTGAAAGCAACGCTCGACGCTTCGATGGATGAGGCAAATGCAGCGGCCGGAAAGCTCGGCCTGTTCGATTGAGCGATTTGCTCATTTCACAGCGTTGGCCCCGTGATGTCGCGGTAGGGCAAATCCGAGAGCACGCATCTCTTTATTAGAAACACCCGTTGCAGGGAAAAGGAAAACACCGTTAAAAGCTCAAGGGTGGCTTTTTCGTATGGAGTTCTGAATGCATGCTGGTTCTAATCGGCCGTCCTATTTGCCAGATACAGGCGAGACGGCCGATCTCATCCGTCGATTCGATTGGTCTGCGACTGCGCTGGGACCGATCGAGCATTGGAGTCCCACGGTCAGGACGACGGTGGCGATGATGCTGCGGTCTCCAGTTGCGATAGCGACACTGTGGGGCGAAGACGGTGTGATGATCTACAACGACGCCTATAGGGTGGTTGCGGGTAAGCGCCATCCGGCATTGTTGGGAGCCAAGCTCCGTGAAGGTTGGCCTGAGGCGTTCGAGTTCAACGACAACGTGATGAACACGGCTATGGCCGGTGTAACGCTGTCCTATAAAGATCAGGAATTCACGCTTTTTAGAAATGGCGTGCCAGAAGATATGTGGCTGGACCTCGACTATTCACCCGTGGTTGACGACGAAGGCGTGACAGTTGGCGTATTTGCCATTGTTAGAGATACATCCGAACGCGTGAAGGCCGCAAAGCAGCTTCAGGAACTGAACGAAGACCTCGAGCGTCAAGTCCTGGAACGGGTTATCGAGCAGGGCACGAGCTGGAACATTAATCCCGACATGCTCGCTGTCGTCAGCTTGGACGGCCGTTTCCTGGCTACCAATCCTGCCTGGGGCAAGACGCTTGGATACAGTGCGCACGAGATGCGCGGCTTTCTCTATACCGACCTGTTGCATCCTGACGACATTCCCGATGCCAAGGCGGCTCTCGATACGCTTGTCGGTGGCGAGGCGGTGGTCGAGGTCGAAAACCGTTACCGGACGAAAGACGGTGGACATCGTTGGTTTTCGTGGGTTTGTGTCCCTGATAACGGCAAGATCTACTGCATCATTCGTGACATCACCGATGAGAAAACGGCGCTTGCCGAGCGCGATCAACTGTGGCGTCTTTCGCAGGACATGTTGGCTCGCGCTAATTATGCTGGAGAAATGTCGGCGGTCAATCCTGCTTGGACCGCCGTTCTGGGCTGGACTGAACACGAGCTTCTGACCAACCCCTATGCCGACATCATTCATCCAGACGATGTGCCGCGCACGACGGCGGCACTCTCGAAAATGGCAGTAACGGGTCAGCCGACGAGGTTCGAGAACCGTATATTGACCAAAACCGGGGTCTGGACACCCATCGACTGGACCGTGTCACCTGAAGCAGACAACGTAAACTTCATCGCCGTCGGTCGGGATCTTTCCGAATACAAGGCTCGCGAAGCAGAGCTTGCTGATGCACAGGAGCAGTTGCGGCAGGCGCAAAAGATCGAGGCAATCGGCCAACTGACTGGTGGACTGGCCCATGATTTCAACAACATACTGGCGGGTATCAGCGGAAGTCTGGAGATGATGTCGACGCGTCTGTCTCAAGGACGCGTAGGCGAGCTGGATCGATACCTCGTTGGAGCAAGCGGCGCCACCAAGCGTGCCGCTGCGCTGACACAGAGACTTCTCGCATTCTCGCGCCGTCAGACGCTTGATCCCAAACCCACCAATCTGAACAGCCTCGTTCATGGCATGCTTGAACTTGTCCATCGCAGTATCGGGCCGAGCATAGAAGTCGAGACCGACGCTGCGGATGGGCTTTGGACAACCTTCGTTGATGCCGGGCAGCTTGAAAATGCCTTGCTCAACCTGTGCATCAATGCCCGCGATGCCATGCCGGAAGGCGGCAAGATCATCATCGAGACCGAGAACCTGTGGCTGGACGAACGCCTGGCCAAAGAGCGAGGCCTCAAGGCTGGCCCGTATGTGTCGCTGTGCGTAAGGGACACTGGCACGGGTATGTCTCACGAGGTGATGTCTCGAGCATTCGACCCGTTCTACACGACGAAGCCCATAGGGCAGGGAACGGGGCTTGGACTGTCGATGGTGCATGGATTTGCCGGGCAATCCGATGGTGCGGTTCATATAGACTCCGAGATCGGCAGGGGAACCACGATCGCTATCTACCTGCCGCGTCACGGCACCGACCTTCCTGTCGAGGACAGCCACGGCACTCCGCAGTCGCTATCAGCGCAATCGAGCGGACGCGAAACGATCCTGGTCGTTGATGATGAACCACTGGTACGGATGATCGCGGCTGAACAGCTTCAAGAGCTTGGTTATACGGTTCTGGAAGCTGACGATGGTCGATCCGCCTTGGAAATTCTCAACTCCGATCGTGTGATCGATCTGCTCGTGACCGACGTAGGCTTGCCCAACGGGATCAATGGCCGTCAACTGGCTGAAGCCGCCCGCGTCTCACGGCCAGAGCTGGCGGTGCTTTTTATCACGGGTTATGCCGAGAGCGCCGTTCTCAATCACGGTGATCTCGATCATGGCATGCATGTTCTGACGAAACCTTTCCAAATGGATGTGTTCTCTGAGAAGATAAAGCATCTGGTCGGTGCTCGCTCCTAAAGGTTGGCCTCTTTGCCGTGACCGACGTCACCTAGACGGGACTGCTTACGCAAATCAGATTTTGTGTTGGAAGGAATGCCACATGTGCATCTTTACACAGTTCTTGGGACATCGAGATTGCGCCTTGGAACCTGGAATCGGTGATGACTGAATTCTGGTTGGCTCTGGCAGTCTTCGCGTGCCTCTTGGCAGCATCGCTTGGTGCCATGGTAATTTCTCCACGCCTGTCTGCCCATCACAAGGATGATGAAACCAACGCGGTGATCCGCCTGGTCGCCAATATCTTCGTCGTCATGACATCGCTGGTTTTCGGCCTGATGATCAACTCATCGAAGAATACGTTCGAAACGGTGAACGCAAATTCACATTCCTACGCCACCAATCTGATTTTGCTCGATCACTCGCTCCGGAGCTACGGCATTGGTGCAAGAGAGGCCCGGCAGTCGCTGACGGATTATATCCAGCAGGCAATCGAACATCCGACACGGGCCGACGATAGTTTGAAAGGTGTCTCGGACCCCGCAGGAGCAGCCTTGGATCGCCTGTCCGATGTCCTCATGACTATTCAACCGGTAGAGCAGTATCATCAGGACCTAGCATCAGATATCCGGCGGCAGTTTCAGCGTATCGTAGAGCAGCGCTGGACGATCATCGAGCAATCCGAGGGTGTCATCCCAATGCCGCTGGTTGGCATATTGGTAGCGTGGTTGGTTCTCATCTTCGGAAGCTTTGGTTACCGGGCACCCAGAAACGCCATCGTCGTCACAAGTTTTGTCATCGCCGCAGGGCTGCTTGCGTCCGCCTTTTATCTCGTACTGGACATGGACATTCCGTTCCGGGGATTTATTCAGGTTTCCGACGAACCGCTGAGGCGGGCCTTGGCCGAGGTGCGATCATGACGATGGCGTACATATCGACGACTGGGTGATGTCAGCGCGTGTCAACCTCTTCGTCTACGGCTATATACTCATCGAATGATTCCTGATTCCGATCGTTAGCCGCATGGAAACGTCCCTCTATCTGCCCGTAAAAGCTTTTCTGGAGACCGCAGGATATTCGGTCAAAGGAGAGGTCAGCGGATGCGACCTTGTTGGCATCAACGGTGATGAACCGCCAGTCGTCGTGATCTGCGAGCTGAAAATGACCTTCAATCTGGAGGTCATTCTTCAGGCTGTCGACAGGGCTGCAATAGCGGACGAGGTGTGGATCGCTGCGAAAATATCGGCCAAGGGCAGGGGACGCGAAGCGGATAAACGCTATCGAGATTTATGCCGTCGGCTTGGCATAGGCATGCTCGGCATATCCGACCGTGGCGGCGTTAGCATCATCGTCGCCTCGATATCACCCATGCCGCGGACCAACCCGAAGCGACGCTCAAGACTTGTGCGCGAACACCAGAAAAGACGCGGTGATCCCGCGCTTGGCGGCAGTACACGCAAGCCTGTGATGACGGCCTATCGTCAGCAGGCGTTGGGCTGCGCCGCAGTTCTGGTCGCGGGACCGTTACGCGTCCGTGATGTCAGGGCATCTGTTCCTGAAGCCGGAAAGATACTGTTGTCGAACGTCTATGGGTGGTTCGAGCGGTTGGAAAAAGGCGTCTATGGCTTGACGGATGCCGGTCGAGATGCGCTCATCCGGTGGCCTCAGACGGAGATTTTATGACGCGGTACGATGCGAACCGCCGCACACCGTAATATCTCCTTATATGGACGTTTTTCGTCGCGTCCCCAAAGTCGTCTCATTCTACGCCATAACTAGGCGGATGAGAGCTGTCACCAACATATTGATTCTGGTCGCAGGTGTTGCGGGCAGTGGTCTTGTCGCTGCTTTTACGGTGACCATCATGGCGGAAGCCGGGCCATTGCGCTCCTGCCTGGAAGAAAGTTGCGGTTACGCCGCGCTGTTCATGGCCTTTCCGCTGGCATGGTTTATCCTGTTTTCTCTGTTCGTTATGGCAATGCTGATCTGGCGGCGAAAACCGCGTCGGGACTGCTGGAAGTAGTGTAAAATGAAATGCTTTCCCGGTCAGGTTTTGAAGTTCGACCAGATTCGTGTTAGGAATGGGGTTTTCCACTGTTTCACCGCGTCGGCTGAACTTGACACTACCATTCATATAGCCGACCTTGCATCCCGCTGGGGGATTCGATTCAACGCTTGCCGTTTCACGACGGTTGGCTTTTCGAGTGTGTGAAGTACGCTTGTCCTGACCTTAACTCAGGAGCATGCGATAGAATGGAGTGCTTAATGCGCGCTTTGATCAATTCTCCGTCGCTTTCGGTCGACACCATGGATTATCAGGTCGAATGCCAATTTGCTTTGGAGCCATCGATCAACGGCCTTCTTGAAAAGGCTGAAGGTGCTGGATGGGACCGCCAACATGCCGTACTGGCAATTGTTGCGCTGGTAAGCGGCCAAGTGTCGGAAGCGACCTTTACCGATGATCGTTTGCTGTCCTGACGGCGAAGGCGGTCACTCTTCGGCTAAGTGTCGATACGAGCTCCACGCCGACAAAACGCCGTCCTTAAATTGGTTTCAATAGATATTTTATCCTGAAAACACAAAACCCGCCGATCACTCGGCGGGTTTGTTTTTGCAGTATAGCGATTGATCCGATGACGGATCACGCTGCCTGTTTTGGCAGGCTATTCATATCGATAACGAAGCGGTAGCGCACATCGCTCTTGATCATGCGCTCATAGGCTTCGTTGATCTGATCGATATTGATCATCTCGATATCAGCAGTGATGCCATTTTCGGCGCAGAAATCCAGCATCTCCTGAGTTTCAGCAATGCCGCCGATCATGGAACCGGCAAAGGTCTTGCGGCCTGGAATGAGGCTGAAGGCGTGAACGGACAACGGCTTCTCAGGCGCGCCGACCTGTACAAGTGCACCATCGCGCTTCAGAAGCGCGAGATAGGCGTCGATATCGTGGTCTGCGGCAACCGCATCGATAATGAGGTCGAGGCTGGCAGCGCCCTTCTTCATCTGTTCCGGGTCCTTGGAAACGATAACTTCATGCGCGCCAAGTCTCTTTGCATCATCTGCCTTGCCGGGAGATGTCGTGATCATGACCACCGTGGCCCCCATCGCGCTGGCAATCTTGACCGCCATATGGCCGAGGCCACCAAGGCCTACGACGCCAACACGTGTGCCAGGACCGGCATTCCAGTGGCGCAGTGGCGAATAGGTGGTGATACCAGCGCAGAGCAGTGGTGCCGCCGCTGCGGCATCAAGACCTTCGGGGATGTTCAGCACATAGCGGTCGTCTACGACCACATGCGATGAATAACCGCCAAGCGTATGGGCGTCGCCGCCCATGGCCTTGTCCGGCGAGTTGTAGGTGCCGGTCATGCCGTTTTCGCAATATTGTTCGAGGCCTTCGGCACAGCTTGCGCAATCGCGGCAGCTATCCACGATGCAGCCCACACCGACGCGGTCGCCGGTCTTGAACTTCGTAACGTCGGAGCCGATACGGCCAACGCGACCGACAATCTCGTGACCCGGTACGCATGGGTAAAGCGAACCGGCCCATTCGCCGCGGGCTGTGTGGATATCCGAGTGGCAGACGCCACAGAATTCGATTTCTATTTCCACATCGCGCGGGCCTGGATCACGCCGCTTGATGGAGGCGAGTTTCAACGGCGAGGAACCATCATCGCAGGCATAGGCTGAAGTTGTGAACATGTGATGTCACCATCTTTCTGGTTTTAGGATTTCGAGTAAACCAAGGGATATGCATCCGGTTTACGGCGTCTGGGAAACGCCTGTCGATGCAGAAGGTTGCCGGAGGCTCTAGCCCTTGGCCACTTCATTTTCCGTCGGGCCGAATACCTCTTCGAAGGCCTCGCGCAACAGAACATCAACATCTTCGATCATAACCGGCAATCCGAGATCCACAAGACTTGTTACGCCATATTGTGTGATGCCGCACGGCACGATGCCGGTGAAATGCGTTAGATCCGGATCGACATTGATCGATAAGCCGTGAAAGCTAACCCACTTGCGAAGACGAATGCCGAGGGCTGCGATCTTGTCCTCGCTGACGGTGCCGTCAGGCAGCAGCGGTCTCTCCGGTCGCCGCACCCAGACGCCGACGCGATCTTCCCGCCGCTCGCCACGCACATTCATTTTGTCGAGCGTGCTGATGATGACATTCTCCAGTGACGCCACATAGGCTCTCACATCCTGGCTGCGTCGTTTGAGATCGAGCATTACGTAGACAACACGCTGGCCGGGACCGTGATACGTATACTCACCGCCACGACCCGTCGAGAAGACGGGAAAACGGTCGGGCTCGATCAGATCGGCAACGTCCGCACTGGTGCCAGCGGTATAAAGCGAAGGATGCTCCAGAAGCCAGACAAGCTCATTGGCCTCACCGGCAGAAATCGCGGCAACTTCGCGCTCCATCTCGGCAACCGCTTGCTCATAGGGCACGAGTTCGTCCGAGATTCGCCAGCGCACCGGAGGAGAACTGGGAAGAGCAAGCATTTTTGTCTGCAGATCGGTGCGTGTGAGCATGAGTTTAGTCCTTTCCACAGCCTTCTCGCAGAATGATTTCTGGGCCGCAAGCCCGGCATTTGCGGGCTTCTTGCATATAGGAGCGATGTGTCTGATTTTTAATTTCAAAAATCTGTCATGACGCTCTTGTGCACCCAAAGTGCTTTTGGTACATGCACCTTCGTCGGCGCAAGTCGGCTCTACCACGATGCGGTCGTGGCGGAATTGGTAGACGCGCAGCGTTGAGGTCGCTGTGGGGCAACCCGTGGAAGTTCGAGTCTTCTCGACCGCACCAAAGAAACCCGCTTCGGCGGGTTTTTTCTTTTTTACCAGCATATTCGATGCTTTTGTTAAAGTGAAAACGCAAGCGTTGTTGGCCGGCTGAAGCCTTTAACGCTGGCGACTTCTTGCAGCAGCGGTGCGGCGTTTGCTGACCTGTTTCTTCGCCGGACGAGCTTTGGTAGTGCGGGTGGTTTTCTTGCCAAGCGCGGCTTCGAGAATGCCGCCTAAAATACCTCCTGCAACTGATGTACCCGCTTTTGTCCGACGCTTGGTGCGCCGCGTTTGCCGCACACCGGTCTTCTTGAGGATTTCGGACATTGCGCCCTTCACGACGCCACTGATCAACTGGTCAACGATTTTCGACAACTGCGCCTCTCATGCCTATAAAATGTCATCATTTATAATATAGGTGCGTGGCCCAACTTCAAGCGATCCTTTTAGTGGTTGCCCGTTTTAGGATTGCTTCATCATGGCGAAGGTTTCGTCGCGACTCGTTTTTTATTTTCCCGGTTTTGATCCCTTGGATGCGGCTGCGCATCAGCGCCGTTATGAGCGCAGTGCCGCGCAATCCGGAAAGACATTCGGTATCGATTATACGGTGGGCGGCGTCAGCCAGACGAATGCGGGGAGCCGCATGGATGTGGAAGGCAAGCATGATGGCCATACGACTCAATCCACCATTTTCATCCATGACCATAATACGCTGATTTCGCAGTTGCGGGCCGCTTCCGTCTGGAAGCAGATCGGCCTGGGTTTCAAAGCGGGTGCGGGAATCATTAGCGAGGGAGGAGCCTTTGCTTACTTTCGACATGCATGGCGTTTCGGCTTGTTTTTTCTGTTCCCGTTTCTGCTGATTGCATTTGGGATTGCCGTCGCGGCGTTGATTGCGGCGCTGCCTCTGATGGTCGGTGTCTCGGCACTATTCTGTCTTCTCACTTTTCCGCTTGGATATCTCTTCTTTACGAAGGGCGTGATGCCGTTTTCGGAGCGTTTTCACACGCTGCATCTTTTCGCTGACTGGCGTTTTGCGCTGGCCGTCGGCCGCGATGAGCGCATGGCGCGCGACTGGATCGAGGATAAGGCGCGGGCCGTGCTGGTGGCGCTGGAGCAGGGGTCAGACGAGGTTCTGTTCGTGTCGCACAGCATGGGCGCAAGTCTGGCGCTGGCTGTTGCTGGCAAGGTGCTGGAGCTGAAGGCCGATGCATTCGATGGTCGAAGTGTGTCGTTCGTTACGCTGGGTGGCGCTGCCCTTCAATGCGCGCTGCTATCAAGCGCGTCGCGGCTGCGCCAGAGCATTGGCGTGATGGCGCGACATGGGGATGTGAACTGGTTCGACATCCAGTGCCTGACCGACCCTATCCATCTCTACAAATGCCACACCGCAAAGCTGACGGGACATGGCGATGCCAGTCAGCCGAAGATCGTACCGATCCGGTTCAAGCATTCGCTTTCAGATGAGCGCTACCAGAAAAACCGGAGCAACTTCCTGCGCATGCACAGGCAATATGTGCTGGGTTCAGACCGCAAATCCGGTTTTGATTTCACGCTGCTGACAGCGGGGCCGTTGCCTGCCGCATCCTTCGCCGATCTGCGCTCCGAGAAGCCGCCGGAAATGTAAAAAGGCCCGCGCGAGGGTTTCGCGCAGGCCTTTGATCTTGAATGCGGGCGTTTGATTATTCCGGCGCTGACGTCTGAAGCGCAAGGGCATGCAGGACGCCGCCCATATTGCCCTTCAGGGCATCATAGACCATCTGGTGCTGCTGTACGCGGCTTTTGCCCTTGAAGGCTTCTGCCACGACTTCTGCCGCATAGTGATCGCCGTCGCCGGCGAGATCACGAATGGTTACTTTTGCTCCGGGAATTCCGGCCTTAATCATGTCCTCAATGTCGCCGGGCTTCATGGGCATGGTGTGTCTCCTCGATTATTCTGCAGCGGCGAGAAACTCGCCATCCATGAACTGAGGGAACCATGATTCATGGGCCGAGCGCAATTCATTAATCTCGAGGCCACGAGCCGTACCCAGCTTTACGGATGAGCCGCCGGTCTTGCCGATGGCGACCAGCGAAACGCCTTCCGCTGCTGCACGTGCATTGACGGTTTCAAGGTTCGCCTGGCTGACCGTCAGGACATAACGGCCCTGATCTTCGCCATAGAATGTCAGCACCGGATTGTGGCCTTCGACCGCATCCACTGTCGCGCCAATGTCGGATGCCATCGCCATTTCGGCCACGGCAAGTGCCAAGCCGCCTGACGAGCAATCGTGGACCGCACTAGTCAGACCATCGGTGATGATGGCGCGGACGAAATCGCCGGTCTTCTTTTCATGGGCCAGATCCACATGCGGGGCAGGGCCATCGGTGCGGCCGTGGACATCGCGCATGTAGACCGACTGGGCGATGTGGGAGCCGAGACCATCAGGTGCACCTGCGAGAAGAATGACCTCATCGCTAGCTGCAAAGCGAATACGGGTCATCTTGCCCCAATCGGCCATCAAGCCAACGCCGCCGATGGTTGGCGTGGGCAGGATCGCCTGACCGTTGGTCTCGTTGTAGAGCGAGACGTTGCCGGAAACGATCGGGAATTCCAGAGCAAGGCAGGCTTCGCCGATGCCCTTGATGGCATGAACGAGCTGGCTCATGATTTCAGGCTTTTCGGGGTTGCCGAAATTGAGGTTGTCGGTCGCGGCCAGCGGCAGAGCGCCTGTGGCCGTGATGTTGCGCCAGCATTCGGCCACGGCCTGCTTGCCGCCTTCGAAAGCGTCGGCTTCGACGTAACGTGGTGTCACGTCGGACGAGAAGGCAAGCGCCTTCTTGTCGTGGCCTTCGACACGGACGACACCGGCGTCACCGCCGGGAAGCTGCAAGGAGTTGCCCTGGATCAGCGTGTCATACTGCTCGTAAACCCAGCGGCGCGAGGAGTTGTTGGCGGAACCGACCAGCTTCAGCAGAGCATCGGCAATATCGGCGTCCGGCACGTCGCTTTCGGCCAAAGGTGCAGACACCTTGGCAGGCGTCCACGGACGGTCATATTCCGGGGCTTCGTCGCCCAGTTCCTTGATCGGCAGGTTGGCGACTTCTTCGCCATTGTGCAGAACGCGGAAGCGCAGGTCATCTGTCGTCTTGCCGACGATGGCGAAATCCAGACCCCATTTGACGAAGATCGCCTTGGCGACCTCTTCCTTGGAAGGCTCCAGAACCATGAGCATGCGCTCCTGGCTTTCCGACAGCATCATTTCGTAAGCGGTCATGCGCTCTTCGCGAACCGGAACCTGATCCAGGTTCAGTTCGATGCCGAGATCGCCCTTGGCTCCCATTTCGACGGCAGAGCAGGTGAGGCCGGCGGCACCCATATCCTGAATGGCGATGACCGCACCCGTCTTCATCAGTTCAAGGCAGGCTTCCAGCAGGCACTTTTCGGTAAAGGGGTCGCCGACCTGAACGGTGGGGCGCTTTTCCTCAATGGATTCGTCAAATTCGGCTGAGGCCATGGTGGCACCACCAACGCCATCACGACCCGTCTTTGCGCCGAGATAGACGACCGGCAGGCCAACGCCCTTGGCTTCCGACAGGAAGATGGCGTCGGATTTTGCAAGACCGGCTGCAAATGCGTTGACGAGGATATTGCCGTTATAGCGAGCGTCGAACTCGACTTCGCCGCCAACCGTGGGAACGCCGAAGGAATTGCCGTAACCGCCGACACCGGCCACGACGCCGGCCACGAGGTGGCGAGTCTTCGGATGATCAGGCGCGCCGAAACGAAGGGCATTCATGGCGGCGATAGGACGTGCGCCCATGGTGAAAACGTCACGTAAGATTCCGCCGACGCCGGTGGCAGCACCCTGATAGGGCTCGATGTAGGATGGGTGGTTGTGGCTTTCCATTTTGAAGACGACGACATCGCCATCATCAATATCGACCACGCCTGCGTTTTCGCCAGGGCCCTGAATGACGCGCGGGCCTGTCGTCGGCAGGGTCTTCAGCCACTTCTTGGAAGACTTGTAGGAGCAATGCTCGTTCCACATGGCAGAGAAAATGCCAAGCTCGGTAAAGCTCGGTTCGCGTCCGATAAGGTCGAGGATGCGCTGGTATTCATCGGGCTTGAGCCCATGGGATGCAATGAGTTCCGGGGTGATCTGGATATGATTTGGAAGTGTCATAGGTCTCACGAGGTTCGAGCCGGTACGGGAGTTTCCGGTTCTTTACCGCAAGAGACGGTAACGTGCGACAGGAAAATGTCCTGCGACCCCTGCAAAGTCAGCCTTAATCCCAGTTTTTGCTATCAGGCCACGCCTTCATACCCGGCGGAGCCGTTGTCCAGCAGCTGTCGTAGAATGCCGAAAGCTTCGGTAAGCTCTTCGCGGGTTCTCGGCGCGGAAAAACTGATGCGCACGCGGTGGAAGACTTTTTCCGAGCGCCCGGCTTTGAACTCATCTTCGTCATCGATGAGGATACCTTCCTTCATGGCCGCACTGCGGAAGGTGCCAGATAGCCACGGCTCCGGCAGCTTCAGCCACAGGAAAGGAATATCCCGCATCGAATTGAATTCAAAATTTGCAAAGGCTTTTCGGGCCATCTGCTCGCGGGCATTGATTTCTGCGGTGACGTCTCTGCGAATATCATGCGCATCTCCGCTGTTGACCATGCGGGCGCACAGTTCCGCCAAAAGGAAAGGCAGACCACCGGTCATCATGGCGTGGGAAATGCGGATGCGCGAGGCGAAATTCGAGGGGCAGGCAACCCAGCCGCCACGTACGCCAGCCGAAACGGATTTGGACAGGCCGCCAACGACGAAGGTGAGGTCAGGTGCGAATTGCGCAATCATTGGCGGCTGGTCGCTGACCATTGCTCCGTAAAGGTTATCCTCGATAATCCAGACATTGTACCGGCGAGCGATATCAGCAATGGCGCGGCGACGATCCTCGGGAAGCACGGCGCAAGTCGGGTTCTGGCCGGTTGGCATGAGAAAAACCATCTTCGGATGCTGCTGCGCGCAGACCCGCTCGAAGTCTTCGGGGACGATGCCCTGTTCGTCACTCTCCACCAGAGACGCGCGGCGTCCAGCCAGAATCGCGGCTCTGGCAATCTGGGAGTAGGTGACGGGTTCGAAAACGATTCGATCTCCCG
The DNA here is from genome assembly GCF_002915175.1 of Agrobacterium rosae. Classification (GTDB taxonomy): domain Bacteria; phylum Pseudomonadota; class Alphaproteobacteria; order Rhizobiales; family Rhizobiaceae; genus Agrobacterium; species Agrobacterium rosae. The sequence continues at coordinate 88,550 of NZ_NXEJ01000007.1, forward strand.
GCGAGGTCATGGCGGTGATAACACCCATGATGGCCGCATGGGCACCCAGCGTGGGCACGATATTGTCTACCAATGGCGACCAGTCACTTTGGGATAGCCAGCGAACACCGGCTTGCGCCCAATCTTGCGGAAGCGAGCGTGCATAATCGACGATCTGAAGCGAGCACTCCTTGACGATCTCTGAGATGTGCCTGTCGATCAGCGCGTTCTGGCCGATGTCTGGGGCAGCGGTCGTGTTCAGTCGAAATCGGTTGGGAGTATCGGAGGCGACGCGCGTACCGCCCAGTGGCACCCCCGCCTGCTCCAGTTTCACGGTGGGGCTGGGTGTCTTGCTTGCATTCACATAGGTGCCACGTCCGACTTCGCCGCTGACGAGCCCGCGCTCGTGGATCAGTGCATAGGCGCGACTGATCGTGCCGATTGTCACACCCAGATCGAAAGCAAGGTTTCTCTGCGGCGGCAGCTTGGTGCCCGGCTGCAATGTGCCTTCGGAGATGGCGGTTTCAATGTGGTCGGCAAGCCGCACGTAAATGGGGCCGGTGCCTTGCGATAAATTTGGAAGCCAACTTGTCATGGTGACAATTTATGCATTGTACTCGTCTATATGTCAATTGTATTGATTGCACCAATTGAATGGTTTCATGGAAATCCCGAAGGGGGTGCAATATGCGCAAGCTGGATCAATATCTCTCGACAATCGATACAATGTACCCAGATAGCTATACGCGGGAGCGCGTTTTCCGTGATGGCGAGATGGTGAGCCCTGCGCCGTTTCAAGCGCCGCCGCGTAACCTCATCGAGCGGCTGTTGGGTGCTTTCGGCCAATGGCAGCGCAAGCGCGACAGCCGTCTGGCGCTGCGTGATCTCACCACGGATGAGTTGGAAGACATTGGAATTACGCGGCAGGATGCGATGCGTGAGTTTTCCAAGGCGCGGCTGTTTTCACTGCCGCGCTCGTTCTGAGATTGCCTGGATCAGCAGCCCTTGCCGCCATTCACCCAACGCTTCACGTCCGTGGTGATGCGTGCCGCATGTGGTTCGTTCATGGCAGGGCCGAAAGCATCCACCTTGGCCGGGTTGCCTTCCGCCTGAACGACGAGCATCGGGCGTGATTCCGGGCTGTTGCGCGGCACGAGCAGAATGCGGGGACGACCGGAGAAGGAATTCAGTTCCGGGGCAAGGCGATAGGCCTTGAAGGCTGGGTCGCCCGACTTGAACCAGCAGGCGTTGGCACCCAGCGCTACGCGTTCCATGACTGGCAAGGCCGCCTGTGATGCGGAGGATGACGCGGCTGGTTTTCTTTCGGACTGGCAAGCGGCAAGCGAGAGCGCGACGAGGCCAAGGCCTGCAATGTTCAGTGCTTTACGAAGGGGCAGGCAGTTCATCGCTTCAATCCATGAAAGGGAATACAACAAAGCCGGTGTAACCCGGCTTTGTTAATATTTACGCTGCGATGACGCCCAGCGCGGATGCAAACAGCGCACGTCCATCATTACCACCGTGGGCGGCTTCGATGAGGTTTTCCGGGTGTGGCATCATCCCCAAAACATTGCCTTTGGTGTTGATAATGCCTGCAATGTCGTTCAGCGACCCATTCGGGTTTGTGCCTTCGGCATAACGGAACACGACCTGTCCCTTGTCTTCGATCGACTTCAGTTCTTCCTGCTCCAGGAAGTAGTTGCCATCGTGGTGGGCAACAGGGGAGCGGATGATCTGGCCCTTGTCGTAGGCGCGGGTGAATTCTGTGTCGTTGTTGACGACCTCAAGCTTTACTTCGCGGCAGACGAATTTGAGCGATGCATTGCGCATCAAAGCGCCCGGCAGCATGCCTGCTTCGACCAGAATCTGAAAGCCGTTGCAGACGCCGAGAACCTTGACGCCTTTTTCAGCCTTCTCGCGGATGGCCTGCATGACCGGCATGCGGGCGGCAATGGCACCGCAACGCAGGTAATCGCCATAGGAAAAGCCGCCGGGAATGACGATCAGATCGACATCGGGAATCTCTGTTTCGGTCTGCCAGATGGTGACAGGAGCCTTGCCGGAAATCCGTGTCAAAGCCGCGATCATGTCACGGTCGCGATTGAGGCCCGGAAGCTGGACGACTGCGGATTTCATGGAACGGCTCCTGAGCGTCAGAGGATAGCGATAGAGTAGTTTTCGATCACGGTGTTGGCGAGGAGCTTTTCGCACATCGCCTTCAGGTCGGCTTCGGCTTTCGCCTGGTCGGTTGCGTTCAGCTCCAGATCGAAGACCTTGCCCTGACGGACCTGGCCGACGCCTTCGAAACCGAGGCTGCCGAGCGCGCCTTCGATTGCCTTACCCTGCGGATCGAGAACGCCGTTCTTCAGCGTAACAGTCACCCGTGCCTTGATCACCTGATGCTCTCCTGATGTCACTTGACCAGAACCGGGCCGGTGCCGCGGATTGGTTCATTTTCGTTGATAATGCCAAGACGGCGCGCAACTTCCGAATAGGCTTCCACAAGTCCACCCATATCGCGGCGAAAACGGTCCTTGTCCATCTTTTCCTGCGTTTCGATGTCCCACAAGCGGCAGCTATCAGGGGAAATCTCGTCGGCCAGAACGATGCGCATCATATCGCCTTCGAAAAGGCGGCCGCATTCGATCTTGAAATCGACAAGCTGGATGCCGACGCCGAGGAACAGGCCGGAGAGGAAGTCGTTGACGCGAATGGCAAGCGCCATGATGTCATCGAGTTCAGCCGGGTTCGCCCAGCCAAATGCCGTGATGTGCTCTTCGGAAACCATCGGGTCTTCGAGAGCGTCCGACTTATAATAGAATTCGATGATCGAGCGCGGCAGCACGACGCCTTCATCGATGCCAAGACGCTTGGACAGCGAGCCAGCGGCGACGTTGCGTACGACGATCTCTAGCGGGATCATCTCCACTTCCTTGATCAACTGCTCGCGCATGTTGAGGCGGCGGATGAAGTGTGTGGGGATGCCGATCTTGTTCAGGTGGGTGAACACGTATTCGCAGATGCGGTTGTTCAGCACACCCTTGCCGTCGATGACTTCGTGTTTCTTCTTGTTGAAGGCGGTTGCGTCGTCCTTGAAGAACTGGATGAGAGTTCCTGGCTCTGGACCTTCATAAAGGATCTTGGCCTTGCCTTCGTAAATACGGCGGCGACGGTTCATATTAACAAATCTCTTGGTTGGTGCCGGTGGGCGGCGTTTGTTTCGTCAGTTGAAGCGGTCCCATAACGGAAAAGAAGCAATTCCACAATGAGTCTGGGTCACGTTCACATCAATTCTTAACCTTGCATGTGACTCCTGCGAAGGCCCTAAGGCATGATTACGCTTTTTCAACAGTTTTATTTTACAACAGACATGTCCCTACGAAGAGGACGAAAATAATAATCTAATAAAAACCGGGGTGAAATTATGTTTGCATTGAAAGAACGTGGTAAAGCGCTCGAAAATATTTACTTCAACGACGAATATGTGACATTTCGTCTTCATGCCATGCGCAACAAACTCGTTGGTTTGTGGGCTGCGGCGCTGATGAATAAAGAAGATGCAACGACCTACGCGAATGAGCTGGCGGGCTGTTCCATCAGTGCGGCTGAGGAAGATGCCGTATTTTCGAAATTGCAGGCGGATTTCGAAGCGGCTGGCGTTGCTGTGGCCAATGACGAAATCCAAAGCCGCATGAGCGAGCTGCTGCATTCTGCAGCTCAGGCCATGCGCCAGGGCCAGAACGACTTTGCCATGAAAGCCGTCGCTTGATTGTTGGCCGCCAAACTCCGGCTTTCTCACGAAGCTGAAGATTGGCGGCTTTTATCCTGCCGCTCGTTGAATTTTGGACGGCGCAGACCGCCACGCTTCGGCGGCCACGAAACTTTGGATCTGGTGCGCGGGTAGCGGCCGACACAAAGCGTAGCCCTGAAGCGAATCGCAGCCCATATCCTGCAAGATGCGGATGTGCTCCGCTGTCTCTACTCCCTCCGCGACCACCTTGATGCCCAAGGAATGACCGATATCGATAATGGAGCTGAGCAATTTGCGCTGCTCGGTCGATTGTGGTGCCAGACGCACAAGCTCGCGATCCACCTTCAACGTGCTCGGGTTGACTTTGAGGAGGCCAATGATCGAGGCGTGGCCAGTACCGAAGTCATCGATTTCGATGTCGATGCCGAGTTGACGCAACGTCTGCATGTTGCGAATGGCAATCTCGTCGCTGTCATCGAGGAAGATGGATTCGAGCAATTCGAAGGACAAGGTTCCAGGCTGGATGTGAAGCCCGTCCAGTGTTGTTGTCAGCCCCGGGTCGTGCAGACGCCGTGCCGAAACATTGACCGACACCTTGGGTATGGGAATGCCTGCTGCCTGCCATCGTCTGAAGTCGGCTAGTGCCTTTTCAAGAATGATGCCATCTATCGCCGCAACAGCATCGAGGTCCTCCGCAATTGCGAGAAACTTGTCTGGCGTTAAAATACCTTCGACCGGGTGGTTCCATCGTGCCAGCGTTTCCGCACCTTAAATGTTCAGTGTCTTTGCATCGAACTGCAGTTGATAGTAGGGAACGAACTCGTCACGCTCCAGCGCCGTCAATATTTCATCGGAAACACGTTTCGTGTTGATGAGCCAGTCCTGCGTGTCGGAAGAGAAAAATTCGCATCGGTTGCGGCCACGCTTTTTGGCGTTGTAAAGCGCGATATCCGCATTCAGCAGAACCTGCTTGTAATCCAGATCCGGTCCGATGCCGCAGGCAATGCCGATGCTGGCACCAAATCGGCATTCATGTCCTTCATGGAGAACGGGTTTGCGAAGCTCTTCGATCAGCTTATTGGCCACCGCCGCGATGGTGCTCGTGTTGCCGTTGAAGGGCGAGAGAAATATGAACTCATCCCCGCCAATGCGTGCAGCAAAGTCATCCGGTTTCAGATTGGCCCGCAGCATGTCGGCCACATGTTTCAGCATCTCGTCGCCGGTGTGGTGGCCCAACGTGTCATTGATCTGCTTGAAGCGATCGAGATCGATATGCAGGATTGCGATGCCAATCTGGCTTTCGCTGCCCTTTGCGGTGCGCTTGGCCAGCATGTCGTCCAGACAACGGCGATTCGGTAAGTCCGTCAGATAATCATGCATCGCATTGTGTTCGATGCTGACCCTCGCTGCTTCCAGATCGATGTTGCGTGCTTCGGCCAGCGCCTTCTCACGCTCCAGTTCCTGACGCAATTGCACGTCCGCCGTGACGTCCCAGTTCACGCCGATCATTTTCTTGCTGCCATCGATATCGATGAAGGGCAGGGAGCGAGCGCGGATATAGCGCAGCGCGCCACCCGGTAATATGATCCGATAGTCTTCCGAAAACGGCTGAAGCTTTGCGATCTTGTCCGAGACGTTATCACCGACCCGGCCGAGATCATCCGGGTGAACGCGCGATTCCCACAGGCCGCCGATTTTGACCGGCATGCTTCTATCGACCCTGTACATTTCGTACATGCGGTCATCCCAGGTGGTTTCACCAGCCTCGAAATCGACTTCGAACACACCGACCTGGGACGCTTCGAGCGCCACTTTCAAGTGACGCGAAATGCGCTCCATCTGATGTTCGGCGGCCTTGCGTTCAGACACGTCCATATCCGTGCCGACGATGCGAACAGGCCTGCCATTCTCGTCGCGCTCCACGCACGCGCCACGACATTCGATCCAGACCCAGTGGCCTAGTTTGTGACGTTCCCGGTACTGGAAGGAGACGTAGGCCGGATCACCCGCATTCTGTCGTTCGATGCAATACAGCGTATGCTCGCGATCATCAGGATGAAGCAGCGCCACCCACTTGTCGAAGTCGGTTTCGATCGGCTCGTCAGGCGTCAAACCGCGCATGGCGCGCCATGTATCGGAGCCGTACATTTCGCCGGTTACGAAATTCTGGTCCCAGACGCCAGACAGTGAGTTGACGAGTGCGTTGTTCCAGCGGCTTTCGCGGAATGCGATTTCTTTTTCGCGCGCGCGCTGATCGCTTATATCAGTGAACTGCACCAGCACCGTGGAGTGTGGAGCAGAGCCGATGTTGCTGAAGGACAATATAGCATGGCAATCTGCCGCTTCAGCGCCGTTCAGCCGGGCCTCCAACGTTACAGGTGACCCATCTTCCAAGCTTCCGAGAGCTGCCATAACGCTGCTGTGATCATCCGGATGGATGAAGTCCAGAAGATGAACAGGTATATCAGGCGTCGCGAAGATCAGGTTTGGTGAGACATAGAAAATCTCACCGCTCTTGTTGATGTGAAGGGCGGGAACTGGCAGAGCGTCAAGAAAATCCGTCGGCAACAGGTCCTGCTTCACGTGATCCTGCCATATGTTAATCGATTAAAATCGCGCACAAACGGGCGCGCGTGATCCTCACATTACTGTTACAGACTTAAGCGCTCATTAAAAGAGATCTCTGGATGATTCCAACCTCTAATTAAAATCAATATTCCTAATGAAATTAATCAGGGAAGCCTTCGGGCCTTTTCAGCTTGCTGAGAAACTGGGCAAACACCATGGTGCCCTCTGGCCAAGGGCCGTGACCGGACTCCTTGTTGATGTGGCCGGACATGCCAGCATCGATCAATGTAGAACCCCACGCATTGGCAATATCACCAGCATGCTCATAAGTGCCGAATGGATCATTCTGGCTGGCGATGGTGATCGTGGGGAACGGCAGAGGGTCTCGCGGATACGGGCCAAAGGTCATCAGATGCTTTGGCTTTATCGAGGGGTTTGCAACATCCGGTGGAGACACCAGCATGGCACCGGCGATCTTGTCTTTGATCTGCGGTAGGGCGTGAATGACCGTCGGGACACCCAGCGAATGGGCCACCAGCACGACTGGACGTGTGCAGGCGTTCACCTCTTCAACGAGCTTTGCCACCCAATCATCTTTGACTGGCTTCGACCACTCCGCCTGTTCGACACGGCGAGCTGTCGACAGTTTTTCCTGCCAGCGACTTTGCCAGTGTTCAGGTCCGGAATTGGTGTAGCCGGGAACGATAAGGATATCTGCTTCAGATGCTTTCATGCGGCGTATCTCGGTGTGGTGGTGAGTGAAATCAAGGTCAACTGGTAGGAAGATGACAGATATCACCAACTCCGTCATCCCGCATCAAGTGCGGGATGACGGAGTGTAGGAAAGGGTCTTGCCCTCCTAACCTCAAGCGTTGCCGAAAACGCGGGTGAAAATCGTGTCCACATGCTTGGTGTGATAGCCTAGATCGAACTTCTCGCGGATTTTTTCTTCAGGCAAGGCAGCGCGGACTTCTTCATCGGCCAGAAGCTCCTCAAGGAAGTCTTTGCCTTCTTCCCAAACACGCATGGCGTTGCGCTGGACGAGACGGTAGGAATCCTCACGCGAGACACCAGCCTGCGTCAGAGCCAGAAGAACGCGCTGCGAGTGCACGAGGCCGCGGAACTTGTTCATGTTCTTGAGCATGTTGTCTGGATAGATCACCAGCTTCTCGACAACGCCCGCCAGACGGTTCAGCGCGAAATCGAGCGTAATGGTCGTGTCGGGACCGATGGCGCGTTCCACGGAGGAGTGGCTGATATCGCGCTCGTGCCACAGGGCGACGTTTTCCATGGCCGGAACGACAGACATGCGCACCAGACGCGCAAGACCGGTGAGGTTTTCGGTCAGCACCGGGTTGCGCTTGTGCGGCATGGCCGACGAGCCCTTCTGGCCCGGAGAGAAGAACTCTTCGGCCTCCAGAACTTCGGTGCGCTGCATGTGGCGGATTTCGATGGCGACGTTTTCAATGGAAGACGCGATGACGCCGAGCGTCGCGAAGAACATGGCGTGGCGGTCACGGGGAATGACCTGCGTCGAGACAGGCTCTGGTGACAGGCCAAGCGCCTTGCAGACGTGTTCTTCGACAGATGGATCGATATTGGCAAACGTGCCTACCGCGCCGGAAATGGCACCGGTCGCGATTTCAGCGCGAGCATTCACGAGACGCGCGCGGTTGCGGTCCATCTCGGCATAGAAGCGCGCGAAGGTCAGGCCCATCGTCGTCGGCTCGGCATGGATGCCGTGGCTGCGGCCGATGCGGACTGTGTCCTTGTGCTCGAAGGCGCGGGTCTTCAGCGCTGCGAGAACGCGGTCCATATCGGCGATCAGGAGATCGGCGGCACGCACGAGTTGGATGTTGAGCGTCGTGTCGAGGACGTCGGACGAGGTCATGCCCTGGTGAATGAAGCGGCTGTCTGGACCGACGAATTCCGCCAAGTGGGTGAGGAAGGCGATGACGTCATGCTTGGTAACGGCTTCGATCTCATCGATACGCGCGACGTCGAACTGGGCAGCACCACCCTTTTCCCAGATGGTCTTGGCGGCTTCCTTCGGAATAACGCCGATCTCTGCCAGCGCGTCACAGGCATGCGCCTCGATTTCGAACCAGATGCGGAACTTGGTTTCCGGCGACCAGATTGCGACCATTTCCGGTCGGGAATAACGAGGGATCATGGCAATGACTTTCTCTAGGAAGGAATATTTCTGCTCCTTTAGCAAAGTGTTCCGGCAATCTCAACGCATTCGAAGGCCGAGGGAGTAAGTGGCGGAGGGCAGGGCCGCCACTTGATGACCTGCTTTACGCGCGGCCCTGTTCTGCGGATGCGCGAACGGCGCTGACCATCGTGCGATAGTCTTCGACACCGTCACCCTTGAAGATCGCGGAACCAGCAACCAGTACGTTAGCACCGGCGGCAATCGCGCTTCCCGCTGTTGCAATGGTAATGCCGCCATCGACTTCGAGTTCGATCGGCCTATCACCGATCAGAGACTTGGCGGCGCGGATCTTGTCCAGCATGGCAGGAATGAATTTTTGGCCACCGAAGCCGGGGTTCACGCTCATGATAAGAATGAGATCGACATCATCGAGCACGTTTTCCAGAACCGACAGCGGCGTCGCCGGGTTCAGCGTGACGCCGACCTTCTTGCCGAGCGAGCGGATGGTTTGCAGCGAGCGATGAAGATGTGGGCCAGCTTCTGCGTGAACCGTGATGCCGTCGCATCCAGCCTTGGCAAAGGCTTCGAGATAGGGATCGGCAGGTGCGATCATCAGGTGGCAGTCGAAGAAAGCCTGGCTGTGCGGGCGAAGCGCCTTGATGACATCAGGACCGAAGGAGATGTTGGGGACAAAATGGCCGTCCATGACATCAAGGTGGATCCAGTCGGCACCGGCGGCCGTGACATCGGCCACTTCCTGTCCAAGTTTTGCAAAATTGGCGGCGAGTATGGATGGGGCGATCCGCACGGGAAGAGACATCTGCAAAAGCTCCTAGAACAAAGGTTTTGCACGCCTTTATCACCGACGCGCAGGATCAACAATCGCCGAGCCTTCTATTGGTCCTAGCGTTCGGCACGGTCCACAGGAACGAAGGCGGTACCATTCCACTGCTGTAGGCGATAGGGATTGGTTTGAAGCTCGTGCCTGTCGTTAAAAGTAATCTGGCCAATGGCGGTTTCGAATGCGGTGCCAACCAGTACGGCTGGCGCTGGCTTGCCCTCTGATTGGCTCAGTTCGACAAGCTTCGCCGCAATCTGCGTTACGGCATAGGCGGGCAGGGCATAACCTTCCGGCTCGATCTTGGCAGCGCGCAGGTCTTTGACCGCATCTACTGCCGAAGGAAGGGTGGCATAATCAGGGGTGGTAATGGCGAGTACGCCTGCCTGCAAGGCAACGGGCGTGTTGGCCGCTCTCATCGTGTCACCCGACAAAATGGTCAGAGGCGTTTTTTCTGCCGCCGCATCCCGGGCGATGATGGCGACATCATTGCGTTCCGCACCAATGAAGACATGGGTGACGCCGGTGCGGCTCAATCGTCTCACCAGCGCGACCTGTTGCTCCTGCGACGGGCGCAACGTATCCGTAAACGTTGGCTTGAGACCGGATTCTTCCAACTTGGCCCGGATGCGATCCACCAGTTCGCGGCTATAGATCGTGCCGTCGTCGATGAGGCCGAAGGAATGGCCCTTCCAGTCTCGCAGCATTGTCTCAATCGCCGCATCCGGCTCGCCCGTATCGGATGGTGCAAGCCGGAAAAGCGGCCAGCCGCGTTTCAGAGCATCCTCCATGAGGCCGGAGGCACGGCTTGAAAGCGTTATCGCCGGAATGGCCGCGTCTTTTAGTGTCGGTAGCGCGTCGCTCAATGTTTCAGTGCACAGAAAGCCGACCACGATGCTGACCTTGGCCGCAATCAGCCCATCAGCAATCGCCCCGCCGCTTCCTTCTTCACAGCTCTCGTGAATCTCCATGACGTCGAGGCCCGCTTTCGCCGCTGCAATCTTGACGCCCTGGCGAACCTGAGAGCCCAGCATCTCGTAGGCACCGCTTTGCGGCGCGACGACGCCGATTGTCGCAGCACTTGCGGTGCCGGCTAAGGCCAGACTGGCGGCAATGGTGAGCAGGCGAAATAAATGCATCGTGCGGCGGTTTTCCTCTTCCTATGCTGCGATGTGTATCGACACCAGACGGTTTGCAAAAGAGGAAATGGCCTTGAAAACGCGCATCACGATAATTTTTCGCGTATTTTCAGCGATATAGGCCGTCACAAGCGATGTTGGCGCAAGTGCCGAAAAGCATCTTGGGCAAAAAGCGATAGGGGGTGAGGAGGAGCTTCGAGGTCGAACCAGCCCATATCCGACAATTTGTCTGGTTCGGTCAGGCTTGGTTCGCCTTTGATATCATCGGCCACGTAAATGAGCGACAACCAGTGCTGCCCATCCGCGGGTATGATCTGTTCGCTGAGGCAAAGAAAACGGACGTTGCCGATGGTAAGACCGGTTTCCTCTTCGGCCTCACGTTTGGCAGCAGCAGCGGCAGGTTCCATATGGTCCACCTTGCCGCCGACGATGCTCCAATGTCCTGCCTCCGGCGGTTTGACCCGCTTGTAGAGTAGCACCTTGCCATCGCGCTCGATGACAAGGCCGGAGCCTACGCCTGGAGTATTAATACCAGGCTTCATGATCAGGCTTTAGCGCTTGCCACGATCAACATGAACGCGGGAATGTCGTCACCGAAACCAACTGGCGTCGGACCATCATCATAGTCGCGGTAGTGGCGACGACGATTATCGTCGTTCGCAGGCGGTGTCGCGTTGTGGTTCCGCTCGAAATTGCGAGGTGCTCTTTCTTGCTTGCGTTCTGCCTTCAACTTGTCGCCTCCATTGGCCGCGATTTCTACGATGGCGGCTGGCTGAATGATTTTTTCTTCGATGACAGGCTGCGGAGCTGCGGCCTGAACATCTCCCTGGGGAGCAGCATCGCGACGGTTTCTGTCACGGCCGCGACCGCGTTGCTCTTTTTCCTTGCCACGGCGCGGGCGCTCGGAAGCAAAGCTTTCCATCGGTGCTGGCAGTGCGGTCAAATCACCGCTCAGCCATTCGATCTTTTCGTTGATCAGCTTTTCGATGGCGTCGAGATATTTCGTGTCGCGGCGGTTGACGAGCGTGAACGCAGCGCCGGAACGACCCGCACGACCTGTACGACCGATACGGTGGACATAGTCCTCCGCATGGATCGGAACGTCGAAGTTGAAGACGTGGCTGACATCGGGAATGTCGAGACCGCGCGCGGCAACGTCGGACGCGACGAGCAGGGTAATCTGGTTATCCTTGAAACCCGCGAGCATCTTTGTGCGCGAGTTCTGGTCCATGTCACCGTGCAGAGCGCCAACCGAAAAACCATGACGCTCAAGCGAGCGGAACAGATCCGCGACATCCTTCTTGCGATTGCAGAAGATGATCGCGTTTTTCAGGTCGGTCTGTGCATTGATGAGATCGCGAAGAATGGCGCGCTTCTCATAATCCTTGTCGTGCGTGGCAACGATACGCTGCGTCACCGTCTTTGCCGTAGAGGATGGCTTGGCGACTTCGATGCGAACCGGGTTCTGCAGGAAGCGGTCAGCCAGCTTCTGAATTTCCGTCGGCATGGTGGCCGAGAAGAACAGCGTCTGACGGGTAAAGGGAATCATTTTCGCAATGCGTTCGATATCCGGGATGAAACCCATGTCGAGCATGCGGTCGGCTTCGTCGATGACAAGGATTTCGACGCCGGTCATCAACAGCTTGCCGCGTTCGCAATGGTCCAGCAGGCGGCCGGGGGTGCAGATCAGAACGTCTGCGCCGCGCTCCAGCTTACGGTCCTGTTCATCGAAGGACACGCCACCGATGAGAAGCGCAACGTTGAGCTTGTGGTTCTTGCCGTATTTCTCGAAATTCTCGGCAACCTGTGCTGCGAGTTCGCGCGTCGGCTCAAGAATAAGGGTTCGCGGCATTCTAGCGCGCGCACGGCCTTTTTCCAGAAGTGTCAGCATCGGCAGCACGAAGGATGCCGTTTTGCCGGTACCCGTTTGCGCGATGCCGCAGATATCGCGTCGTTCCAGCGCTGGCGGAATCGCACCTTCTTGAATAGGTGTCGGTGTCGTGTAGCCGGCACTTTCGATAGCAGAAAGAACTTTTTGGCTCAGGCCAAGATCAGAGAATGTTGTCAAAGGAAAAACTGTTTCCGTGTTGGTTCGAAAAGAACACTTAGCTGTCATAACGGCGACGCCGCAGACTGTAGCGGCGAAATAGGCCGAATTAGCCAGAAAGTCAAGGAAACAGGGATTTATCCCAAAATAATACAGGTTGCCGCACTGATTACGGTGAGGCCAGCGATTGTATCGGCAACAATAGCCACGTTGGTGTCACGCCGGCTGTTCTATTGAAGATAGGTTTTCAGCTCGGTTCCAGCAACAAGGAAACGAGTCGGATCGACCGGGTTGTCGTTCAAGCGGACCTCATAATGCACGTGTGGACCGGTTGAGCGGCCTGTGCTTCCGGCCTTGCCGATCACCTCACCCAGGGCGACTTTGTCGCCTTCCTTCACGAGAATCTGTGACAGATGACCGTAACGGGTGGTGATGCCTTTGCCATGGTCGACCTCGACCATGTTGCCGTAACCGCCTGAAAAACCGGCGCTGGTCACGGTTCCAGCGCCTGTGGTGTGCACCTCTGCGCCGGTTTGGGCGACGAAATCTATGCCGGCATGCAAGGCAAGACGACCGAGGAACGGGTCGATGCGGTTTCCGAATCGGCTGGAAACGTCGCTACCGGGGGCAGGATTACCAAATGGAAGTGAAACAGCGGCTCCACGCACGGTTTCGAGCCGACTGAGTGCAGTGTCGAGATTGCTGAGCTGCTCTTCGAAGGTCGCAGCGCTGGCCTTCATCGGCTCCACGAAGGGGCCCCCGACGTTTTGGGAGGCTGAGTCGTCAATCTTGATGCCGGTCCTGCGAATGATGTCAGCCATGGCGTCGGCTTTTGTTTCAGCGCCTGATGTGAGTGAAGCGATTCGGAGCAACTGCTCGTTTTCGACTTTGCTGAGAGAGGCAACCATCCTCAATAGGCTGCGCTCCGACAGTTTTTCGCTCTTTGAGGTGTAGCCGATGCTGCCCTTGAGCCCAGTGGAGGGCGATGCCAGGACGCTGTCGATTGCTTTCGACGCGCCTGAGAGGCTGGCTCTTTTGTCCGGTGAATAGGCGTTGACCGGACGGGGCTCATCGACAGTGCCTGACACGCCCGATTTTTCGGCGCGTTCCAGAAGGTCGCTCATGCGGCCATGACGGGAGGTGAGGTCTTTTTGCTGCGCCAGCAGCTTCTCGACCTTGCGCTCCACCACCTGCTGATCCAGTAATTGTTTGGAGGTAACGCGGTCCACCTGCGCGCGAAGGGCGGCGATTCGGTCTTCATATTCGCGCTGAATGCGAGACTGCCGGGCAATGGTCGCGCCAACCAGATCGTCGCGAAGAATAAGATAGGCCGTGGAGCCGATATAGCCGACGCTGAGCAATCCGGCCATGCAAAAGGCAGTCACACCAAGCCATGGGCGAATGGTGATGTGGCGAACCTTTTCGCCACTCGCCAAAATGAGGACGTGCTGCTGGCGTTTTTTGCCAAATGCCAGGCTTTTACCCGCTTCCGTCAAAATCCATCCTCCAGCCGACATCTCGTTCGGCTGGATAGTAATTTGTTAAGGTTAACGAAGTTTTGACTTTGTCGGACTGGATGCGTCTTAGAGAGCTTTGATCGCGTCGAGAACGAGCTGTGCGTGGCCGGGAACTTTAACCTTGTTCCAGATTTGCGCAATTTTGCCATCCGGTGAAACAAGATACGTGGTGCGCTCTACACCCATATATTTTTTGCCATACATGCTTTTTTCTTTCCAGACACCGTAGGCCTCCAGAACCTGCCGTTCCTCATCGGATGCCAGCATGACGGTGAGGGCGTGTTTGGCGGCGAACTTGTCATGGCTTTTGACCGAATCGGGCGAGATGCCAATCACCACGGCATTGGCTGCCTCAAACTCCGCACCCATCGCGCTGAAATCAATGGCCTGAGCGGTGCAGCCGGATGTGTCGTCCTTCGGATAGAAGTAAAGCACCACGGCCTTGCCATTCAGGCCCGAAAGGGTGACATCGCCGTCGCCGTTTCGGGGCAGCGTGAAATCCGGAGCCTTATCGCCAACATTCAAATCTGTCATGGGGTGACCTTTCTTTCGCCGAATTGTTGAGTAAATGGGCCAGTATTCGATATATACCGAATAAGAGCTTCGTCCAGTCTTGTGGCGAGTCAGACGGTGTGATTGGTTGAGACCGTCACTCCGAATAGGCACTGATGGTGGTTTTCAGGGCCGTGGCAATTCCGGGAGGAAGCACAGGCGGATGGCGGAAATTCGTGGCGAAAAGGTGAGCTTCAGCAAGCGCGATATTACGCCGCTGCATGCGATGCCCTCTGCCCAGGCGGAAGATCCCATCATCGTGCATTGTCCGATGCCCCGTTCCATGATGCGTTCGCTTTTGAAAGTGTTCGTGGCCTTGGTGGTTCTGGCCTTTATTTCCATCGGCGGCATTATTCTTTCCATCGAGACGGGCTCCATTGACGGTGCGCTTTCTGGCCAGGCCAGACAGGCGCTCGAAAAAGCACTCGGCCCACACTACGAGGCCCGGATCGGTTCGACCTCCGTGCGGTTTGCATCCGGTTTTCAGTTGGCGCTGGTGGCGCAGAATGTCGATATCATCGAGCAGGATACCGGCCAGCATCTCAGCCGCGCTCGTGCCATCGGTATGGCGCTCGACCCACTGGCACTGTTAACAGGCCGCGTCTCGGTTCGAAGCCTCGAAGCCAGCGGTATGGAGCTGGATACGGCGCTTCTGCCTAAGGGGCAGGGGGTTAATCTGGCAAAACTCCGCGTCGATGACATTCCCGCCTATTTGAATGTTGCCTTCACGCAGTTGGACGGCTTCGCGCAGGCATTCGTACGCAGTGGGACGCAGGAAATCGATCTGTCGGATATCGCCATTCGCCTGCCGCCAAGAGAAGACGGCCGGTTGCGGACGATTTCGCTTCGTGAGCTTTCTCTGGTGCCGGATGACGCAGGTGGCTACACGCTGGATGGCAATGTCGCCTTCAACGGAGAGGTCGCGACCCTTTCGCTTGCCGCGCAGGGTGCCGATGGCAGTATCGATCGTTTCAATGGAAGGCTCGATGGATTCGATATCGGGCCGCTTGTGGAACAGCACGATCCTGAAGGCCTCATGCACCAGGGCCTCAACGTCAAAGCCGGCATCAACATCATCGGTAGCAGGGGTGGGGGCGAGGCAAAGCCTGCGCTCTCGGTGTCGCTCGGCATCGGCGATGGCAAACTCTATATTGGTGGCGATGCGCAACCCGTCTCCAACGGGCAGATCAATGCCCGGTACGACTTCGATAACAGCGTCATTGCCATCGAAAATTCCCGGCTGACGCTGGGGCAAACCATTTTGCCGATCCGAGGACAGATCAAGGATAGCCCAGCCGGCTTCGATCTCGGTATTCGCATGGAGCAGGCAACGGCAGTCGCCGAAGGCGGGGGGGAGCCGCCGGTCACCTTCAATCTCCAAGCTGACGGATCATTCGACAAGACCACGCGCCAGCTCGATGTTCCCGGACTTTACGTGAAAAGTGACCTTGGCGACATGGCTGGTTCACTCAAGGTGCATTTCTTCGGGCAGGGCTCTCCGGAAATCAGTTTTGGTGGACAGATCGCCAAGATGGAGGCGGCGGCGGTCAAGCAATTGTGGCCGTTCTGGATGGCGCGCAAGGCACGTCCCTGGGTCGTCGCCAATCTGTTCGGCGGCACGGTCAAAAACGGCTCCATTGCGGTTTTCATTCCACAGGGACGGATGTGCGGTCCCGGCTGCCCGCTGGAGCTTTCCGCTGGCGAATTGCAGATCAAGTTCGATGTGGACAACACTCGCTTGAACGTCGCTGGCGACATACCGCCTTTGCGGGATGCTTCCGCGCATTTTGAGCTGGTCGGTGAAAAAATCGACGTCAATATCGTCAAGGCGACTTCGTTCTTCCCATCGGGCCGCACACTTGCATTGGATAACAGCAAATTCTCGATCAAGTCGGTCTACCAAAAGCCGCTGATGGCGGATCTCGATCTCAACGTTGCAGGAGCAGCGGATGCGGTGGCGGAACTGGCGACGTTCCAGCCGATCAACGCGCTGAAAGATACCGAATTCAAACCGGGCGATTTCACCGGGCAGGTCAAAGCAAATACCAAACTGACGATTGGCCTGCTCGCCAGCCAGCAGCCACCGCCACCGGTCTGGACGGCGCGACTGGACCTCGCTGATGTATCGTTGACGAGGCCGTTTGCTGGCCGCGAAATCAAGTCGATCAACGGTCCGCTTTCCATCGATAACGATGCGTTGCGCTTGAAAGGCAAGGCGCGTGTCGACGATGTCCCGATGGACCTCGACCTTGTGCAGCCGACCCGCAAGGCCAGCACGGTTGCCCGGCAGCTAGCGCTCAAGGCAACGCTTGAGCCGGGCCAGATCGCAAAGCTGGCCCCGGAGTTGACCAAGCTTTTGGGTGGCACAACCGTGCTTGAGATCAACAGCAGCGACATGCGCCGCCAGACCGTCAAGCTGGATTTATCCGATGCTTCCATAGTGTTACCCGGTATCGGCTGGACCAAGGGCGCAGGCATTCCTGCCAACGCCTCTTTCGTGATGGAGACAGTGGATGGACGCACCTCGGTCAGCAACTTCTCCCTGAAAGGCGATGGTTTTGGTGCTGCCGGTGATCTTGCGTTTGATAAGTCTGGCCTGACATCGGCAAATTTCACGCGCTTCCAGCTGTCACCGCAGGATGACTTTGCCGTCGCCATCTCGTCATCGCGAAAGAACTATTCGGTCACCGCAAGCGGCAAGTCTGCCGACTTGAGGCCACTTATTGCACGGCTGCGCAGTTCGTCGGCGAAGAACGGTGGAGCGTCGTCACCATCACCATCCGGCAACAGCGATTTTGGCTCGTTCTCCATCAAGACGCAGCTCGACAAAATTTACGGCTTCAATGACGAGGTGATGAGCAACGTCAATGCGGACATCAATCTGCGCGATGGCAAGCTGCGGACGATCGATCTGAAAGCCGTCACCAGTCGGGGACAGGCTCTGGTGGCGCAAACCATCAATCGCGGCGATGGCGGTACTATCAATCTCACCAGCAGCGACGCAGGCTCCTTCGCCCGCTTTACCAATCTGTACTCGCGCGTTCGTGGCGGCCTGATGAATTTGGCGCTGACGACTGCCAATGGCAACGATTGGAGCGGTTCTCTCGATTTGCGCAATTTCGCCGTACTCAATGAAGCCAAGCTTCAGGATATCGTGGCGACACCGACGGGGCAGGACGGTCGAAGCCTCAATACTGCCGTCCGCAGAAACATCGATGTCAGCTCTGAAAAATTCCAGCGTGGTTTTGCGCGCGTGGTCTATGTCAACGGCACGTTGGCGTTGGAAAATGGTGTTGTCAGAGGCGAGCAGATCGGTGCAACATTCCAGGGTATCGTGAAGGACCAGAACGGCAATATGGACATGACGGGGACGTTCATGCCAGCCTACGGTTTGAACCGCCTTTTCGGTGAGTTGCCGTTTATCGGCATCTTCCTTGGCAATGGCCGAGATCGAGGCTTGCTGGGCATAACGTTCAAGCTTACGGGCCAGACCGATGCACCGCGTCTGGCAATCAACCCATTGTCACTGATCGCGCCGGGCGTGTTCCGCCAGATATTCGAGTTTCAATAAAATGGACCGCTCAAGGCGGCCCAAATCAGTATAGTCAAATCATCCAGCCTTTTCGATCTTTTGGAAAACTGGCAGCGTAGGCTGCCAGTTTTCGTTTTCGAGGCATTTAGGCTGGATTAACGTCGCCGTGGCCACCATGACCACCGCCGTTGCCATGGCCGCCGCCGCCCCAGCCGGCGTGGTCGCCACCATTCCCATTGCCACCACCGTTGCCGTTGCCGCTACCATTGCCATTACCGCTGCCATTGCCGTTTCCACTGTCATGACCTTGGTTGCCGCTATGTTCGCCACCGCCGTGGCTTCCGCCGCTGCCGTTACCATTGCCGCCATCATGGCCACCGCCACCCCAGCCGCCTTGGCCGCCACCGTTATTGCCGCCGCTATGGCTTCCGCCGTTACCATTGCCACCGCCGTTGCCATTTCCGCTGCCGTTACCATTGCCGCCGTCATGGCCACCGCCACCCCAGCCGCCTTGGCCGCCACCATTATGGCCGCCGCTATGGCTTCCGCCGTTGCCATTTCCGCCGCCGTTGCCATTACCGCCGCCGCCCCAGCCGCCGTGGTCTCCGCCGCCGCCGTGATTACCACCACCACCGTGATTACCACCACCACCGTGATTACCACCACCACCGTGATTGCCGCCGCCACCGTGATTGCCGCCACCGCCGTGGTTGCCACCGCCACCGTGATTGCCACCACCGCCGTGATTGCCACCACCGCCGTGATTGCCGCCACCTCCGTGGTTACCGCCGCCACCATGATTGCCACCACCGCCGTGGTTACCACCACCTCCCGGGTTGCCACCGCCGCCAGGATTTCCACCGCCGGGGTTGCTGCCGCTACCTGGATTACCGCTGACAGGGCTTCCGTTGTTTCTGTCGTTGTCGCCCTGATTGTCAGCGATTGTTGGAATGGTTGCCGTTGGCCTGCAAAGGGCCGCTTCCAGAGTTCCGGGCCTAACCCGGTCGCATCTTTGTGGACGCGTTTGTGCCGTTACCAGTGTGGTGCTGGACAGCAAGATTGCAATACACGAGAACACAGTTGTTATCTTACTGCTCATGGGATTCCTCCATTGATTGGCAGTTTATGACCGCACTCTGGAGGCTATATTAACGAAATATTATCCACAACCTGATGATATACTGTGATTATTTCGTACTAATACCTTGACTTTAGCTATAATGGGCTAGGTTTTCGGTGGTATTTATCGAAAGTATTATCTGAAATTGAGTTTTTTTTTCTAATTTTCGATCATTTTGTAGTTCGGCTTGAGATCCTTACTTCGGTCTGGAATGTTTATTGCGTTCTGGATTTTCCCCGATTTGGCGCGCATCACAACGGGGTACATTAATTTTTTTTTGATATTTTAGGCTAATCATGCAAAGAGGTGAGCTTAGGCATGTTTTTAAGGTGCTTTTAGTTAGAGTACGGCGTGACGTCGGGTCACCTTCAGTGTGAATGCCTACTTGTTATTGCGTGAATCGGGCGGCCGACAGAGAGCCGTACCCTTGGATCACCAGGCTACCTTGAAGGAACTGGCATTATCATGAAGATTTCTGTTGTAGCTTTCGCTCTTCTGGGCGCGGCAACGCTTTGCTCTAATGTTTCCGCAGGCCAGCTCCAGGCAACCCGCTCCATCGCGGCACCAGAGGGCTTTTCCTCGGCCTGTCAACGCTACGGCTGGTTATGCAGCGCCAAAGCCGGTGTTAAAATGAGCGACAGCGATGCGCTTGCGCTTGTGACCAAGGTCAATCGTCAGGTCAACGCTGCTATCCGTCCAGCGGAAGACAGCGTCGTCTATGGGCGCAGCAATTACTGGACCCTGCCCAAGGATGGGCGCGGTGACTGCGAAGACTATGCCATGGCCAAGACCAAGGCGTTGCTGGATGCAGGTTTCCCCGCCAGCAAAATGGCCATGTCCGTCGTGCTCGATCGTGGCGGCAACAACCATGCGGTCTTGATGGTGCGGCTTTCAGATGGCGATTATATCCTCGACAATATGACCAGTTCGATCAAATCGTGGGATCGCACCGGCTACACCTTCCTGGCGCGTCAGAATTTCAGCAACAAGGCCGCCTGGGAAGTCATTCTCTCGGGTCCGCGCGCCAAACAGTTCAGCGAAATCTGATCGGGGTTTTATTGGTCGCGTAGTCTCAGCTCATCGGTCTGCATTTGGAGCGAGCCGAGGGTGGAGAGGAACGTCATGCCCAGCAGGCTCTGGTCCAGTTGACCATCCTGCGCGACCAGTGCCTGCACATTGCGACGCACGATCGGGCCAATGGCAATCTCCGACAGACGGACAGGTGCAGCCGACGTGCGGCCATTGGCGGTCATGACCGTGACCGTGTAGGACAGATTGTCCGCGTTGATGCCGACCGCTTCGGCATCCGCTCTTGCCAACACGACCGAGCTTGCGCCGGTATCGACCAGCATGTGCACGGTACCGCCATTGACCTGCGCATTTGTCTCGAAATGGCCGCTCATGGACTTGTTGAGAATGACTTCCTGTTCGCCGTTGCGGGTCGTCACGACGACGGCGCGCCCGGGGATCAATCCCGCCAGAACCCTTTCACCAACGCGCTGGAAATCATAACGATAAAGATAGATGGCGACGAGGCTGAGAATGATGACGAGCCAGATGGCGAGTTGACGCAAAGCCGTTCCCAGACCACCGCGATTGCCGGCCAATATGCCAACTGATAAAAGTGCTGCGATCGGTACGAGATAAACCGCTCGTGCGAATTGCTCATTGCCGATGCCGAATGTCTGGCCGCTGTCGTTATTGATGATGAGCAGCACAAGGCCGATGCCCAGCACGAGAAAAACGAAAATCAGCCGGTTCATACGTTCGCCGTCTCCTGAGTGGTTTCTAAATGCTGCCGGTCCGACCGGCCTGCAAGTTCGCCCATGATTTTGTGACGCTCTGCATCCGTATAGCGTGACCATGCCATGATCTCGTCTATGGTCCGATAGCAGCCGATACACAGGCCATTTTGAGGGTCGAGCGAGCACACGTCGATACAGGGTGTTTCCATGACTTTATATCGACATTTCACGCAATGAGAGCAAGTCCTACCAGCATCACGATCTCTGTGATTTGCTGTGTCGCGCCGATGGTGTCGCCGGTATGGCCATCAATCTTGCGGGCGCATAGGCGGTTGAACAGATAGGTCGCTGCAAATGATGCGGCGAGCGCCACCACAAGAAGATATGGGGAAAAGAACGGCAGGCTGAGAAAAACTGCGATGGTGAAGCCGTATGTCAATGCGCCCTTGCGTTCGCGTTCACCCGGCTGTCCCGCAGATGCCGCTACGCCGCCTTCTCTGGCCGGTGGCAGTGCCTGCCAGTGCCAGACCATCAGCCCGCGACTGAAACACGCCGTGGCAATCAGGGCAGCGGCTACGCCGGACGGCGATATCTCACGAAACAGGACGGCAATGGCTGTTGCCCTGATGAGAAAAGACAGGACGAGTGCAATGGCACCATAGGTGCCGATCCGGCTGTCCTTCATGATGTCGAGCGTACGTTCCTTGGTTCTGCCGCCACCAAAGCCGTCTGCCGTGTCGGCGAGGCCATCTTCATGTAGCGCGCCGGTTATCAGGGTCGCAACGCCCAGCACGATAGCAGCCGACATCAGCGGGTCTGCATGCATGTTGGCAAACAGGGCTGCGAGACATGCCGAGGGAAGGGCGATCAGCAGGCCTGCGACGGGAAAGGCGCGCACCATCTGGCCCAAGGGGCGCTGGTCGTCTTCGAAGAAGATGTCGTTTACGGGAATGCGGCTGAGAAAGCTCAGCGAGCGCATCATATCCGTCAGAAAATCCCCGACACGCAATCGTCTCTCCTTTAGTTGAGAAGGCGCTTATTGCATTTGAGGTTGTTCCTCTGCGCATCCCCTATTATGAGAAGCGCAACAAAGACCGATTTGCCGGAAAACACAAGCGTCCGGCGTGATGAGAAAGACCGATATCATGAGCATGAGCGGATTGCCTTTTGATGATTTTCGCACGCTGTTGCGTGACCTTCCAGGCCCGGACACCTTCGCGCTCGTTGCTGCCAAAGAACGCAACGCGCAATTGACCAAGCCGGCCGGTTCGCTGGGGCGTCTGGAAGAGATCGCCATGTGGCTTGCCGCTTGGTCTGGTCGTGCGCCTGCAGTCAATCGTCCATTGGTGGCGATTTTTGCGGGAAACCATGGCGTCACACGCCATGGCGTTACGCCTTATCCTTCGTCAGTCACGCAGCAGATGGTGGAAACCTTTGCCGCTGGCGGTGCCGCCATCAACCAGATCTGCGTTACGCATGATCTGGGCCTGAAGATTTTCGATCTGGCACTGGACTACCCCACCGGCGACATCACCACGGAGCCGGCGCTGTCCGAGCGCGATTGCGCCGCCACCATGGCATTTGGCATGGAAGCGATTGCCGGTGGCACCGATCTTCTCTGCATCGGTGAAATGGGTATCGGCAACACCACGATTGCCGCGGCAATCAACCTCGCACTGTATGGCGGCACGGCGGAAGAGTGGACGGGGCCCGGCACGGGTTCTGAAGGCGATGTCATGGCCCGCAAGATTGCTGCCGTGAAGGCTGCCGTAGCGTTCCACAAGGACCATCTGTCCGATCCGCTGGAAATCATGCGCCGCCTCGGTGGTCGCGAAATCGCGGCGATGGCGGGTGCCATTCTTGCCGCGCGCATTGAGAAAATTCCAGTGTTGATCGACGGCTACGTGGCAACGGCTGCGGCTGCGCTTTTGAAAGCTGCCAATCCGGCTGCGCTCGACCATTGCCTCATCGGACACGTATCCGGCGAGCCGGGGCATCTGGCCGCCGTTGAACAGCTTGGCAAGACACCGCTTCTGGCACTGGGTATGCGGTTGGGTGAGGGAACGGGTGCGGCACTTGCGGCCGGTATCGTCAAATCCGCAGCGGCCTGCCATTCCGGTATGGCGACCTTTGCAGCAGCGGGTGTCGATACTCGCAAAGACCACTGAGATCACCATGGATAACCCGCACACCACGCCATCGCCTGAGCCCGTTTTCCACAAGGAGACCGGGTTTCGGCATCTCTTCGCCGCAGCGCGTTATTCGGCGCAAGGACTTTCGCGTCTGTGGAAAGAGGCGGCCTTTCGCCATGAGGTGCTGGCATTTGGTGCCGGGCTGGTGCTGCTGGGCGTGATCGGCGCACCTGTGACGCATTATCTGATATTCGCAGTGCTGATGCTTTTGCTGTTTTCCGTGGAATCTCTGAATACGGCCATCGAGGAAATCGTCGACCGCGTCTCACCTGAGTTCTCCTCGGCTGCGCGTAACGCCAAGGATCTCGGCTCCTTTGCCGTATTCTGCCTGCTGCTTGCGAATGGTGGTTTCGTGCTTTACTCGCTGGTCAGCACGCTGTTCTTCTCATTCGTGATGATTTAAGCGAAGGATCGCTTGCGCGGCTGGACCACCTGCACGTCTTCCACCGCGGGAATGCTTTGCAGCACGCGTTTTGCCGGCAAAATGGCGATGACTTCCGTGCCTTCCCGCAGTCTGGATTTCAGCACGAACTGACCATCGTGCTTGGCGAGAATGGCTTGCACGATGGGAAGCCCAAGGCCCGTGCCCTGTTCGGCACTCTTGATGGCAATCGATCCCTGGCCGAAGGCCGACAGAACAACCGGGATTTCCTCTTCGGGGATACCGGGGCCGTTATCCTTGATCGACACATATTGACCACCACCTGCTGTCCAGCCCGCCTTGATGAAGATTTCCCCACCTTGAGGCGTGAATTTCACGGCGTTCGACAGAAGGTTGAGAATGACCTGACGGATCGCTTTTTCATCCGCCCAGACGTGGGGCAGGGTGGTTTCGAATTGCTGCGAGATGCGGATGTTCTTGCCACGCGCGCGAAGCTGGATCATGCCCACACAATCATCGGCGATTTCCAGAAGCGCCACGGCTTCCTCGTGCAGGTCATAACGACCGGCCTCAATGCGGGAAAGATCGAGGATTTCGTTGATCAGGTCGAGCAGATGCTGGCCGGACCTGTGAATATCGCCCGAATACTCTTTATAAAGAGGATTGTTGAGTGGCCCCAGAACCTCTGATGCCATAACCTCGGAAAAGCCGAGGATTGCGTTCAGCGGTGTGCGCAATTCATGGGACATGGACGCAAGAAAACGCGATTTGGCCATGTTGGCTTCCTCGGCGCGCCGCCGCGCCTCATCCGACATGGATTTTGCCACTTCAAGCTCGGCAATCAGGTCGTCTTTTTCCGACTGGAAGGACAGAAGCTTGATGCTGGAGAGATAAAGCCGCTTTGTGACATGGTGGCAGAACAGCATCGCCATTGAAAACATCAAAGCGAGGCCGATTTCCATCGGATTTCGTGACAGGACGGCCGTCACGCTGAGGGCGACCAGCACGGGCAGGAACGTCATCAACGTCGCGCGCCGCAGCAGGAAATTCGATGTCGCCGTAATCGACAATGCAATTAGCAGAGTCGCGCCCTTGTAGAATGTAATGAGCGATGCGTCGCCCGGCTCTATTTTCTGAAGGGCAAACAAGACCCAGACGAGGCCGATGACGATCTGGGTGGCGAGAAATATATTGTGCCATGTAGAGATGTTGGAGGCGGTTATCTCATGACGTGATGCCTTGCGCGCAAAAATCAGGGCCAAGGCATGCGCAGTCAAAGCCAGCACGGCCCAGCCCAGGATTTGCGGATCGCGGCTGATATAGATGCCAACGCCCGTTGCCAGAACGATAAACAGAGGCATGATCGTTGCGCTCTGCAATGTCTCTGCGATGTGCATTTGCAGCATGTCGCGTTCGAAGACATTCGTGCCGACAGGGCCGTATTGCAAACGCTCACGTGTCAATTTGACCGTGTCGAAGACAGCCTTATTGCGTCGCGTCCGTGACCGGTCAACGATGTTCTTGTCGGCAGTGGTGCTAGCGCTTTTACTCATTGACACAACGCTGGTGATCTAAAGACTTGCAGCCTAATGGCAAATTCTTAAGAAGATGCTGCCGCTAAAGGATTTGTTTGCCATTTCTGAAAAGGGTTTATTTGTACATGAGAAAGAGCTCACGTAAGCCCTTCCATTTTCTGAAAGATGGCATCATCGCCGCTCTCATTCTGGTGATGGGTACGCTGATTGCCGCAAAGCTCGATGGTATGAACCAAGAGCGGTTTGCTGGTCGCTTCAGCGCGGTGGATGGCGATACCCTTGCCTATGATGGCAAACGGCTTCGCCTTATCGGGATAGATGCGCCGGAGATGAGCCAGAACTGCATGAGCAATGGCGCAGAGTGGCCATGTGGGGCGCGAGCCAAAGACTATTTGAAGATGCTGCTTCAAACCGGCGCAGTCGAATGTTCCGGCAACGACCGGGACCGGTATAAGCGCCTGTTGGTGCGCTGTTCCATCGGCGACAAAGACATCGCCGGCGAAATGGTCTCAGGTGGTTTTGCCGTGACGACGGAGTATTTCCTGTTTTCCAGTGAGCAGGCTTTGGCTCAAGCCAGACGGGCAGGGATATGGGCAGGCACATTTGAAAACCCGAGAGACTGGCGGCGCGAGCACAAGGCGGCAGACATGGATGTTCCACTTGCGGGTGTGATCAGTCTGGTCCGCCATGTTCTCGGCTGGTAGGGTCTCGCAATGTTGCTAAAAGCAGACCTACAGAAGATTGAAACTCTGCGGCGGGACATTGCACGATGTCGCATCTGTCGTGATGCACCGCGCAAGGGTGAGGCGGATTGCCTGCCGCATGAGCCGCGTCCGGTCGCTGTTATTTCCGGCGCGGCAAAAATCCTGATCGCGGGACAGGCACCCGGGCTGCGGGTTCATGAGAGTGGCTTGCCCTTCAACGATGCATCGGGCAACCGTTTGCGCGACTGGCTCAACGTCGACCGCGAGACGTTTTATGATGCCGACAAGTTTGCCATCGTGCCGATGGGCTTCTGTTTCCCGGGCTATGATGCCAAGGGCAGCGACTTGCCTCCACGTGCAGAATGCGCGCCGCGTTGGCGCGAAAGCGTTATGCAGGTCATGCCGCAGATCGAGCTGGTTTTGGCGATCGGTCAGTATGCGCAGAGCTGGCATCTGGGTGTACGGCGCATGAAAACGATGACCGAGACGGTGCAGAACTGGCGCAGCCATCGCTACACCAATCATGGCATTTCTGTCCTGCCTTTGCCGCACCCTAGCTGGCGCAACAGTGCGTGGCTGAAGAAAAACCCGTGGTTCGAGGAAAATCTGCTGCCTGTGCTGCGTCAAGATGTGGAAAGACTCACATCCTGAAACAAATTTCTTTTTTTCTCTTTTATTTCGTGTAAACAAAGGAAAATAATTCCGGAGGAGAGAAGATTGGACCGTCTCGACCGTAAAATACTGCGCATTCTGCAAGAAGATTCCACTTTGGCCGTTGCTGACCTGGCCAAGAAGGTCGGCTTGTCCACGACCCCATGCTGGCGCCGTATCCAGAAAATGGAAGAAGACGGTGTCATCCGTCGTCGCGTCGCTCTTCTCGATCCGGGCAAGGTCAACACGAAGGTCACGGTGTTCGTGTCCATCCGCACTGCGTCGCATTCCATCGAGTGGCTGAAGCGTTTTTCCGAGGTCGTTTCCGAGTTTCCGGAAGTGGTCGAGTTCTATCGCATGAGCGGTGATGTGGATTATCTCTTGCGCGTGGTCGTACCGGATATCGCTGCTTACGATGCCTTCTACAAGCGCATGATCGCCAAGATCGAAATTCGTGACGTATCGTCTGTCTTCGCCATGGAGCAGATCAAATACACGACGGAACTGCCGCTCGATTATATGCAGCTGGACAACGCGAAGTCCGGCGACGATTCGTAAGGGCGTTTGCGCCTCTTCAAGTCTGGCGCACTCTTAACGACCGTCATGCCGAGGCAGGCCCGGCATGACGGCGTCTTTTTCACCCCTTGAACTTCGCAATTACCAGATGGCCCGGCGTCGGATGTCCATCCTGCATGCGCACATTGATATGTGTGACTTCGATGATCTCGAAACCGGTCGCCGCTAGCCGCTCGCGCACATAGGTTTCCGAGTGCGCGAAGCGCTGATGTGGGCCGACCATGTAGGGGCGGTCCGCCAAGACCTCCTGCGGTAGAGTTTCCGACGAGAAAATGAACAGACCGCCGGCGACCATGTTTTCCGCAGCACCAAAGAAGATCGGCTCCAGTGCGCCGAGATAGGGCAAGACGTCCGTCGCGGTGATCAGGTCGAAGGGCTCGTCGTCATTGTCTTCGAGAAAGTCTTCGACTTCCGCCACGTAGAGCGTCTCGTAAAGCTCTTTTTCATGGGCGATCTCGACCATGTTTTCGGAAATGTCGATGCCGGTGATATCGTCCGCCATGTCGCGCAAGGCCTCACCCGTCAGGCCAGTGCCGCAGCCGAGATCCAGCACGCGTTTGAAGGGTCCGAGTTCCAGTGCTTGCAGGCGCTGCCGAACGATCATCGGCACGGCATAACCCAGTTGCTCGACCAAGATATCTTCAAACGCTTCGGCCTGCTGGTCGAACAGGGTTTCGACATAGGCGTCCGGTGCCTTGGATGGCGTATCGCCACGTCCCATGGACGCGATGCGCACGGCAGCGCCGCCATGATCTTCCGGGTCGATGGCTAAAACCTCTTCATAGGCCTTCACGGCAGCGTCGATGTCGCCTGCCTTTTCCAGCGCCAAGGCACGGTTATAGGCTTCTGCTAGGGCTTCTTCATCGATCTTCTGGTTCGTCATAGCTGGCATCCGGGCTTTCATGAAAATTCGAAGCCTGCTTAAGCCGCAACGCCGTGACGTGCAATCCTTGTTTTGTCAGTGCAGAATGAACTCACCCTTGAGCGAGCGCCACTCCTGCGCCGAAATCAGCTTGCGGTGGACATAGCGAACGGAGTGCAGCGGCCCGTCCAGCTTTTCCTGCCAGAATTTGAGGAAGCCGCGCATTTCAGGGAAATCCGGTGCCAGATCGTAGTTCTGCCAGAGGTAGGTTTGAAGAACAACGGGGTGGTCCGGCATGCGGTACAAGATTTCGGCCGTGGTCATGCCATAGCCCTTAAGCATCATTTCCATGTCCTGGTTCATGCTGGCTGCTCCCTTGTTGTTGGTCGCGGGCATCACAAAACGACCCGAGACCATGGGAACATGACATGGTTAACCGAAGCTTAACAATTTGGCGAGCTGTCAAAAATATGTCATATTTTCAGTATGTTAGCATTCCTATCGGAGGAGTGCTGCCAAAGGCTGTTATCGCTTGAGGTGGCGGGTCAACCGCGCTTCTAGCGCTGCCCAGACGTGACGCAGTATCTCCACGATGGAAAGATAGAAAATCGCGGCCCACAGATAGGACTGATAGTCGAAGGTGCGCGAGAAGGCGTAACGGGTCTGGCCCATCAGGTCGAAAACCGTGACGATGGACACGACGGCCGATCCTTTGATCATCAGAATGATCTCGTTGCCATAGGGGCGTAGCGCCACGATCATGGCTTGCGGAAGCACGACTTTCCAGAATGTGACTGCCTTGGAAATACCAAGCGAGGCCGCGCCTTCATGCTGACCCTTCGGAACACTCTGAATTGCGCCGCGCAGAATTTCAGCCTGATAGGCTGCGGTGTTGAGCGTCAACGAAAGAAGCCCACAATACCAGGCTTCCCGGAAGAACCACCACAATCCAACCTCTTGCAGTTCTGGCCGGAAGCTACCGAGGCCATAATAAATGAGGAACAACTGTGCCAGCAACGGCGTGCTTCGAAACAGGTAGACATAGGCATAAGCCAGCCCGCCGATAATCTGATTTGTGGACATACGGGCAAAGGCGAGTGGTAGCGATAAAACAGCGCCGAGAATGATGGACGTTCCGACCAGTGTTATCGTGGTGATCAGGCCATCGATATAACGCGGTCCGTAGCGTGTGAATTTGTCCAGATCCCAGCCGACGATCATGGAATATACGAGGCCAAGGCCCAGCAGCAGCCATAGGCCAGTGACGGTGTAACCCGCGATCTTTGAGACCGACAGGGGTTTCGTCACCGGTGGCGGAGCAGGGCGGGGCGGGATCAATTGCTCGGCGTGGCTCATCGCTTTGCCTCCGATCGGCGCGACCAGCGATCGATGAAGCCAAGACCGAAGGATGAGATGAGCGCGAGGATAAGATAGAGCAGGCAGGCAATGCCGTAAAAGAAGAAGGCTTCCTTGCTGACACGTGCAGCGATGCCGGTCTGGCGCAGAATATCCGACAGGCCGATAATGGAGACATAGGACGTATCCTTGAGCAGGATCATCCAAAGGTTCGTCATACCCGGCAGGGCGATGCGCACCAGTTGCGGAATAATAACGAGGACCATGGTTCGGCTGCGTGGAATTCCCAGCGCATCACCCGCTTCATATTGTCCTTTGGGGATGGCGCGAAACGCCGAAAGCAGCACTTCCGAGGCATAGGACGAAAACACGACTGACAGAGCAATCATGCCGGCCACAAATGCGTTGATCTCGATCGGGCCGGTGATGCCCACATAACTTCCCACCGACTGCAGCAGCATCTGGATGCCGTAATAGACAATGAACAGCGTTAGCAATTCCGGCAGACCGCGGAAAATGGTGGTGTAGATACCGGCAGCCAGCCGCAGGGATTTTTCCTCCGACTGGGCAGCGAGAGCGATAAGGAAGCCGATGGTGAGACCAATCGGCAAGGTCGCCAGCGCAACGGAAATGGTGATCTTGACGCCGAAGGCGATTTCGTCACCCCAGCCAGCATCTCCACAGGCAACGAGTGTTCCGTTGCCCAGAAGAGAGAAAATGCCAGCTGGTCCGCAAAATGGATCGAAGAGATAAGTGAGATAGGTCCAGAACGAACCTATGGCGGAAAATGCTCCGCTCATGCCAATTTCCCCTGCGGTCTTCGCCGCTTGTCTCGTATTGTTTTATGACCTTGTTCTCAAACAAAAATGGCGGAAGGGCAAGCCTCCCGCCACATTATTTCAACAAGCAATCGCTTACTTGCCGTAAACGTCGAAGTCGAAGTACTTGTCGTTGATCTTCTTGTACTCGCCGCTTGCGCGGATCGCAGCGATTGCAGCCGTGAACTTGTCGGCAAGAGCGGTGTCACCCTTGCGAACGGCAATGCCTGCGCCCTGACCGTTGATCTCTTCGTCAACCGGCATTGGCGTCAGGATTTTGCAGCAAGCGCCTGCGTCCGACTTGACCCACTGCGACAGCACAACGATATCGTCGATAACGCCATCGATGCGTCCGTTGGTGATGTCGAGCTTGTATTCGTCAGCTGTTGGGTAGAGCTTCAGTTCCGAATCCGCGAGGTGCTTTTCAGCGTAGTTGGCATGGGTCGTGGAGCCCTGCGCGCCAATGGTCTTGCCCTTGAGGTCTTCAACAGATTTGACCGGGCTGTCCTTTGGTACGGCAATTGCCGGAGGCGTGTTGTAGTACTTCTTGGAGAAATCGACTTTCTCGAGGCGCTCCGGCGTGATCGACATGGAGGCGACGATAGCATCGAACTTCTTGGCCTGAAGGGCAGGGATGATGCCGTCCCAGTCGTTGGTGACGAAGGTGCACTCTGTCTTCATTTCTACACACAGTGCCTTGGCAATGTCGATATCGAAGCCGGTCAGGGTGCCGTTTGCTTCAAGAACGTTGAAGGGTGGGTAGGCGCCTTCCGTGCCGATGACCAGTTTATCCTGCGCCAATGCGGCACCGGAGAAAAGTGACATCGCGGCAATCGATGCAGCAGCGAGCAGACGGGTGGAAATACGCATTTCGATCCTCTCTTTCGGCGTGTCTTCCGCACAGCTTGTTTATGTTTTCTGGGCGGTAAATGTTTCGCGCGGCCGCTTGACCGGGAGCGGGGGAGGCTGCGCTTGCCGGATAGTCTTATCCTTGTCTTTAAAATGCAACCCTAATCGTTTCGCACTGCGAGAAACGCCACAATCGCTCCACGAAAAGACCTAGATCTGTTCATTTCCGGTACAGACCGGGTTGGTCATGATGGGAACAACGTTGCGGTTCAGGCGTTTTTCACCGCCTGCATGTGCAGACTGTTTCGCACGCTGCAATACAAGCGATAAAAGACGATCACTAGGTGAGGAACTATAATGCTGAAGAAGAACAAGCTGCTGACCGGGGTGGTTTTCCCCCTGATGTCTTTTGCGATTGCAGTAGATCCTGCATTTGCAGCGTCCGTTGCAAGCGCAGGCGCGCCTCAATACACGACGCAGCAAGCGGTAACACATACCAGCAATACCGAGATGCTGCTGGCGCAGGCCGAGCCACCTCCGGAAGAACTGCCAAAGAAACGCCAGCAGGAAAAACAGACTGAGCCAGAGCAGCCTAAGGCGGAGCAGCCAAAGGAAGAGGCACCCCGTCCACGTCGCGAGGCAGCACCCGAGGCCGCTCCTGAACCCAGGAGACAGCCAGAGCCAAAGGCAGAGCCTGAACAGCCACGCCCTCGCCGTGAAACCGCGCCTGAAGGTGCAGCCGAGCCGCAAAAGGAGCCGCAGCAGCGCCCACGCCGTGAATCGCAGCCAGATGCCGCACCTGCGCAGGCTGCGCCCGAACAGCAGCAAGAACGTCCACGTCGGCCCAAGCCCGACCAGCAGCCAGCGGCAGAGGGCGAGCAGAAACCTGAGCGTCCACGCCGCGATGCCAAGCCTGACGCCGCAGCCCCAGACGCCGCTCAGCCCGAGCAGCAGCAGGAGCGCCCGCGTCGTCCAAAGCCTGATCAGCCGGCAGCCGCCGAAGGACAGCAGAAGCCAGCAGTAGAGGGAGAGCGTCCGCGCGATCCACAGGCAAAACCACCAGCCGCTAGCGAAGCTGCGCCTGAAAAGCCTGCAACTCCGGGCAAAAAGCCCGCAGCGCCAGAGCCGGATGCCAAGACTGCACCTGTACCGACCGAGCCTCCGACACCAGGTAAAGCACCCGAGCCGAAAGAGCAGCCAAACCCTGCGCCGGGCCAGCAGCCTTCCGAACAGCCGCGCCCACCACGCGCGCAGAACGGCGAGCAGCCGCCTTTGCCGACTGAGCCTAAACTTGAGAATGGTTCAGCTACCGGCCAGGCACCAGCAGGCGAACCCGTGCCCCAGCAGGTCGTAACACCTCAGCAGGAAGCGCCGCCAACCACAAAGCAGGAGCTGGACAAGGCCCGTGCAGTGGCCAAGGACCCATCCAAATCCGCCGATACGGTCATTCTTCCGGTCGACAAGGGCGCTGCCGTTCTTGACAGTGACAAGGAAGCAGAACGGTCCGGCAACCAGCAGTCACGCGATCAGCGTCGCCAGGAGCGTGAAGCCGTTCGGGACTACAAGGTGCCAACATCGGATGCAGAAGCGCAGTCCGCGGCGCGCGGTGACAAGCCCGCCCCACAGATCAATATTCAGGCCATCACCAATATTCAAGGTGAGCGAATCAACCGTCGTCCTGAATACGACCGCCCGGATGGTGTGCGTGAATGGCAGCCCCGTGACATGCCGCGCGGCGGCCCACGGGACCGCGATATGGGCGACCGGGTCTTCCTCCAGTTCGGCGACCGTGTCGTCGTGCGTGGAAATGACGATGACCGCTTCATTCGTGATGGTGCCAAGCCGTATTACGAACGCCTGCCGGATGATCGTTACCGCGAGACTGTCGAGCGGCCCGATGGCACGCAGGTCGTGACTGTTCGCAACCGCTATGGCGATGTCATCCAGCGTTCGCGCATCGATAATCGTGGTCGTGAATATGTGTTGTTCTACGCGCCGGAACTCGTCGATGAGCCGGATCGTGAATATGTCTATCGCGACCCGGGTCTAGACCTGCCGCCGATGCGCCTGCGCATTCCGGTTCAGGACTACATCATCGACACGTCGAGCGACCCAGACCGCGATTATTATCGCTTCCTGGAACAGCCGCCGGTCGAGCCTGTAGAGCGTGTCTACACGATGGATGAAGTGCGTTACTCCGCCCGTATTCGTGACAAGGTCCGCCGTATCGACCTCGACACGATTACCTTCGCAACCGGTAGCGCCGAAATCCCTATGAGCCAGGCACAATCGCTGCGCAAAGTGGCAGACGCTATCAGCAAGGTGCTGAAGAACAACCCTGCTGAAACCTTCCTCATCGAAGGTCATACCGATGCCGTGGGCAATGATGAGAGCAACCTTGTTCTCTCTGACGAGCGCGCTGCATCCGTCGCCAATGTCATGACCGATGTTTACGGCATTCCTCCGGAAAACCTGACGACGCAGGGTTATGGTGAGCGCTTCCTGAAAGTTCAGACGCTCGCACCATCTCAGGAAAACCGCCGCGTGACCATCCGTCGTATCACCTCGCTGGTGAAACCGGTCGCGCAGAACTGACCTGAATCGACGTAATAAAAAACCCGGAAGTCGAAAGACTTCCGGGTTTTTGTTTGTGATGCAGTGTCAGCAGTGCTGTACTCGGTCGCCGTTGCTATCTCAGCCGAGTGCGACTGCGATCTCTGCGGCGAGGCGAGCGTTGTTGCGCACCAGCGCTATATTCGTCTCAAGGCTGCGACCTTCGGTAATCTCGAAGATTTTGGACAGCAGATACGGTGTGACGGACTTGCCGCTGATTTCGTCTTCTTCCGCATGAGATAGCGCGCGCTGGATGTAGATTTCCATCTCTTCGCTGGAAATCTCGTCTTCTTCCGGCACAGGGTTGGCAATCAGCATACCGCCTTCGATGCCCAGCTGTTCGCGGGTGGTCTGGAAGTTTGCGATGGCGGCAGGGCTGTTGAGCGAAAGTGGGCTTTTCAGGCCAGAGGCGCGTGACCAGAAAGCGGGAAACTCGGTTGAGCCGAAGGTGACGACGGGAACGCCCTGCGTTTCAAGAACCTCAAGCGTCTTTGGGACATCGAGGATGGCTTTTGCGCCCGCGCAGACAACGATCACGCCGGTTCTGGCAAGCTCGGTCAAATCGGCGGAGATATCAAAGGTTTCCTCTGCGCCGCGGTGCACGCCGCCAATACCGCCTGTTGCGAAAACCTTGATGCCGGCATGGTCTGCGGCGATCATCGTGGCGGCAACTGTTGTCGCGCCCGTGCGGCGCTCGGCAATGGCGAAAGCGATGTCGGCACGAGAGACCTTCATTGCATCGGTCGTCTGCGCCAGTGCTTCGAGTTCATGCTTTTCTAGCCCGATATGCAATGTGCCGTGGATGACGGCGATGGTTGCCGGGACGGCACCCTGATCACGGATGATCTGCTCCACGGATTCCGCCATCTGGATATTTCCAGGGTAGGGCATGCCGTGCGTGATGATGGTGGATTCGAGTGCGACGATCGGCGCACCGCGCTGTTTAGCTGCGGCAACTTCCTGCGAGTAAGCGATGGACAGGAGAGGAGACTGGGGTTTTGTCATTGTTTTATCCGGGTTTATCCAAACGATCTCTTCACAACATTTCAGCTGCTGGCACAAGGGCCAGCATGGTTTCCATGGTCTGCGCGGTAAGGTCTGGCGATGTGGCATAAGGGGATTGCACGGTGAGCGCCGCGACTGCGGCACCTCGCCGTAATGCTTCGCAAACCGATTGACCGTCTGCGATTGCAGCCAGATAGCCTGATGCCATCGCGTCACCCGCGCCCGTTACATCGCGCACATCTTCGATCAGCGGTGGGTGCAGAATGGCTGTCTCCCTTTCGGAAAAGGCAACAACGCGCCGCGCCCCACTGGTAATGACGCCGCCGCGCAGACCCAGTGATCTCAAATGGTCCGGCCAATCACGCACATCCTCCACATCGGCACCGGTCAATGCACGGGCTTCCGCCTCGTTCATGAACAGCATGTGGATATCAGGCAGCGCAGCTTTCAGCCGGATGGCTTTGGCCGGGGAGATAGCTATGGCCGCCAGCGTTTTCTCGCAGACGCGCGCGGCGATGCCGATGGCGCTCAGCGTCTCCTCGGGCAGGTTTGCGTCACAGACGATGATATCGCACGCCATGATGGCTTCACGAACGGCGCGCACTCGCAAGCGGCGCGGGCTGAACAGCTTGTAGAGGTCCATATCGGCTATGGCGATGACGAGATTTCCATCTCGCTCCAAAATCGCCGTGTAGCTGGGTGTGCTGCGATCCAGAAACGTAAAGGGTGTATCTTCCACGCCCGCCTCGCGCGCGGCAGCGGCGACCGTCTCGCCATTGGAATCGCCACCGCGCGGTGCTATGATCCTCACTTTAAAGCCCAGGCGAGAGAGGTTGCGTGCCGCATTGAACCCACCGCCGCCAGCCTCTTCCATCCACGAGCCGGGATTGCTGGCACCGGCAACGGTGTCCGTTTCGATCATGCCTCGCCGATCAATGTGCGCGCCGCCCAGAACGAGTATTTTTTTCACTGCAGACTTCCTCTTCGGATCGGTGACAGTCGTTCCGATTCGTACATTTCAAGACTTGGAAATGGTATCGTATCAGCCATTTTTCTCACGAGTTGGAAAGAAAAACAAAAGTAGAACAAAGGACTTATCCATATTTGTTTTCAATGTGATGATACCGGCTTGTGACATGAGAACAAATAAAGTACAAAACGGTCATAGAGAGCTTCATTGCCTGTGCGGCTTCAATAACCTAAAGGTGGTTTCCAGATGGCACAAAATTCTTTGCGTCTTGTAGAGGACAAAGCAGTGGATAAAAGCAAGGCACTGGAAGCGGCGCTTTCCCAGATCGAACGTTCGTTCGGCAAGGGATCGATCATGAAGCTCGGTTCCAATGAAAGTATCGTTGAGGTCGAGACCATTTCTACGGGGTCGCTCAGCCTCGATGTCGCACTTGGTATTGGCGGTCTGCCCAAGGGCCGTATCATTGAAATTTATGGACCTGAAAGCTCCGGTAAGACAACGCTCGCTTTGCAGACGATTGCGGAAGCGCAGAAAAAGGGCGGCATTTGCGCCTTCGTGGATGCCGAACATGCGCTCGATCCGGTCTATGCCCGCAAGCTCGGCGTGGATCTCCATAACCTGCTGATTTCGCAGCCGGACACGGGTGAACAGGCGCTTGAAATCACCGATACGCTGGTGCGTTCCGGTGCCGTTGATGTTCTCGTCATCGACTCCGTCGCGGCCCTGACGCCACGTGCGGAAATTGAAGGCGAGATGGGCGACAGCCTTCCGGGTCTTCAGGCTCGCTTGATGAGCCAGGCGCTGCGCAAGCTGACGGCATCGATTTCCAAGTCGAAGACCATGGTGATCTTCATCAACCAGATCCGTATGAAGATCGGCATCTCCTACGGTTCGCCGGAAGTGACGACAGGCGGCAACGCGCTGAAGTTCTACGCTTCTGTTCGCCTCGACATCCGCCGTATCGGGGCGGTCAAGGATCGCGAAGAAGTCGTCGGTAACCAGACACGCGTCAAGGTCGTCAAGAACAAGATGGCACCTCCCTTCAAGCAGGTCGAATTCGACATCATGTATGGCGAAGGCGTTTCCAAAACCGGCGAGTTGGTGGATCTGGGCGTGAAGGCCGGTCTGGTCGAAAAGGCCGGTGCGTGGTTCTCCTACAAGAGCCAGCGTCTGGGGCAGGGGCGTGAAAACGCGAAAACCTTCCTCAAGGAAAACCCGGCTGTGGCGGAAGAGATCGAACTGGCGCTGCGCCAGAACGCCGGACTGATTGCTGAAAAGTTCCTCCAGAATGGTGGACCTGAAGCGGACGCTGATGGTGTTGATCCCGACGCATGATCTGTCTTTGCCGAACGTAAAGTCAGGCAATATTTGAGCGTTTGAAGATCAAAGGTCGTGCGATTGTATCGCGCGGCCTTTATTTGTGTTGTAACCCTGCCCTCTTTGGCTGGACAGGCAGGGTGTCGGACGATAAAAGCCAGTGTTTTTTATGCTATGGCCGCGTGATCGCGTGGAAATGAAGGACTTCTTATGAGCGGTGTAAACGAGATCCGGTCGACCTTCCTCGACTACTTCAAGAAGAACGGTCACGAGATCGTGCCATCCAGCCCGCTCGTGCCACGCAACGACCCGACGCTGATGTTCACCAATGCTGGCATGGTTCAGTTCAAGAACGTTTTTACCGGGCTCGAAAGCCGTCCTTATTCCACGGCTGCGTCTTCGCAGAAATGCGTCCGCGCCGGCGGCAAGCATAACGACCTCGACAATGTCGGCTACACCGCCCGTCACCACACCTTCTTCGAAATGCTTGGTAACTTCTCCTTCGGTGACTACTTCAAGGAAGAGGCGATCACCCACGCCTGGAACCTGATCACCAAGGAGTTCGGTATCGACAAGAACCGGCTGCTGGTGACTGTGTACCACACCGACGACGAAGCCTTTAACCTGTGGAAGAAGATCGCCGGTTTCTCCGATGATCGTATCATCCGCATTCCGACCAGCGACAATTTCTGGGCGATGGGCGATACCGGTCCTTGCGGCCCCTGTTCGGAAATCTTTTACGACCACGGTGATCACATATGGGGCGGACCTCCGGGCTCTGCTGATGAAGATGGTGACCGCTTCATCGAAATCTGGAACCTCGTCTTCATGCAGTATGAGCAGGTGACGAAGGAGCAGCGCGTAGATCTGCCGCGCCCTTCCATCGATACGGGCATGGGACTGGAGCGTATTTCCGCGCTGCTTCAGGGCAAGCACGACAATTACGACACCGACCTGTTCCGCGCGCTGATTTCCGCATCCGTCGAAGCCACCGGCGTTCCGGCGGAAGGTGCGAACCGCGCAAGCCATCGCATCATCGCCGACCATCTGCGCTCTTCTGCCTTCCTCATTGCCGATGGCGTTTTGCCGTCCAATGAAGGTCGCGGCTACGTTCTGCGCCGCATCATGCGCCGTGCCATGCGCCATGCCGAATTGCTGGGTTCACGCGAGCCGTTGATCTGGAAGCTGCTGCCGGCACTCGTTCAGCAGATGGGTCGTGCCTATCCGGAACTCGTGCGTGCCGAAGCGTTGATTTCCGAAACGCTGAAGCTGGAAGAAACCCGTTTCCGCAAGACGCTGGCCCGTGGTTTGACGCTGCTTTCGGATGCGACATCCACGCTCCACAAGGGCGATATGCTGGATGGCGAAACGGCATTCAAGCTCCACGACACCTACGGCTTCCCGCTCGATCTGACGCAGGACGCGCTGCGCGCCCGCGAAATCGGCGTGGATGTTGCAGGCTTCACCGACGCGATGGAGCGCCAGAAGGCCGAGGCCCGTTCGCATTGGACCGGCTCCGGCGACAAGGCAACCGAAACCGTTTGGTTCGAACTCAAGGAAAAGCACGGCGCAACCGAGTTTCTGGGCTACGATACCGAGACCGCCGAAGGCATGGTTCTGGCCATCGTCAAGGACGGCAAGTCGGTGGAGAGCGCTGCTGACGGCGAAACCGTCCAGCTCGTCGTCAACCAGACACCGTTCTACGGCGAATCCGGTGGCCAGATGGGCGATACCGGTATCATCGCGTCCGACGAGGGCACCTTTACGGTGACTGATACGCACAAGAAGGGCGAGGGCCTGTTTGCGCATATCGGCTCCGTCTCCAAGGGTGGCATCAAGGTCGGCGACGAAGTGCAACTCACTGTCGATCACAACAGACGCTCGCGCCTGCGCGCCAATCACTCAGCCACGCACCTGCTGCATGAAGCGCTGCGTGAAGTTCTCGGCACACACGTTGCGCAGAAGGGTTCGCTGGTGGCTCCAGAGCGCCTGCGTTTCGACGTTTCTCACCCCAAGCCCATGTCGGCTGAGGAGTTGAAGATTGTCGAAGACATGGCCAACGAAATTATCCTCCAGAACTCGCCTGTCGTCACTCGCCTGATGAGCGTCGATGACGCCATTGCCGAAGGTGCGATGGCGCTGTTTGGCGAAAAATACGGTGATGAAGTTCGTGTTGTATCGATGGGCACAGGCATTCACGGTGCCAAAGCCAACCGGCCTTACTCTGTCGAGCTTTGCGGCGGCACGCATGTTGCGGCCACTGGTCAGATCGGTCTCGTGCGGGTTCTCGGCGATAGCGCCGTGAGCGCGGGCGTGCGACGTATCGAAGCCGTTACCGGTCCGGGCGCACTTGCTTACCTTGCCGAGCAGGACGAACGCGTCAAGGCGCTGGCATCTTCGCTCAAGGTTCAGCCCTCCGAGGTCCTGACCCGCGTTGAAAGCCTGATGGATGAACGCAAGAAGCTGGAACGCGAACTGGCAGACGCCCGCCGCAAGCTCGCCATGGGTGGCGGTTCGTCAGATGGCTCTGCTGGCGATGTGAAAGACATTGGCGGCGTGAAGTTCCTCGCCAGATCCATGTCGGGTATCGATGCGAAAGACCTCAAGGGCCTTGCCGACGAAGCCAAGACCAGCCTCGGTTCCGGCGTGGTCCTACTGATCGCCGTGTCCGACGATGGCAAGGCCAGTGCCGTCTCTGCCGTAACCGAAGACCTGACGGCTCGCTTCAGCGCCGTCGATCTCGTCCGCACCGCATCCGCTGCTCTCGGCGGCAAGGGCGGCGGCGGTCGCCCTGACATGGCGCAGGCCGGTGGCCCGGATGGTGATAAGGCCGATGCGGCTATTGAGGCGGTTGCAGCTGCGTTGGCCGGTTGAGTTGACGGGAGTGCTGGGAAAGCACTTCATGTCATGCAAAGTGCCGCAATGACGATGGAGATGAGCCAGCATCACACCTCCCTCCGTCATTCCGGCCTTGAGCCGGAATCCAGTCAGACCAAGTCCTTGGTCTGAAAGACCTCTTTTAGCCGCGCAGACGCGCGTCTACTGGACCCCGGATCAAGTCCGGGGCGACGAGAAGAGGAAGCGTCTCGTCAGACAGTCGTTGGGACAAGCCCCAGGGTGACGTTGGATAGGTATCGACTTCAGTCATAACCAAAGTGTTGCACATTCCGATCGTGGTGACTTAAACCACCGCCTGCTGTGCCTTCACAGCGTCGTCATCCAGCTGCGTTGCGCGCTTGCAGGCTGGACGATCTTGGACATCGGCGAGATAATCCACGAAACGCTGGCGTTTTTCGATTGAGCCGAAACGTAGACCAAAGCTGATTTGTGAGCCGATGTAGACGTCAGCTGCCGTAAACTGGTCTCCCGCAATATAACGGTTGGCGTTGAGTGCGTGTTCCAGCGTGTCCATGACATCGCT
The DNA here is from genome assembly GCF_002915175.1 of Agrobacterium rosae. GTDB lineage: Bacteria > Pseudomonadota > Alphaproteobacteria > Rhizobiales > Rhizobiaceae > Agrobacterium > Agrobacterium rosae. The sequence goes on from NZ_NXEJ01000007.1 coordinate 128,744, forward strand.
ATACGCGCCGCAGCCTGCCATGCGCTGTTTGTCCGGGCCGATTTCAAAGCCCATGGCTTTGGTGGTCACGGCCATTTCCAGCGGTCCAGCGGCATAGAAAAACCAGCGGTAATAGGTGCCGCGATCCGTGATCGGCGGGGCGAGATTGGCCTGCGGGAATGCGTCTGCAAGGTAGGCGCAGATGGCTGCGCATTCCGTCACCACTGTATCACCGTGTTTGATGGCCGGTACTTTGCCCATCGGGTTAATAGCCTTGTAGAATTCTGACTTCATGCCAGCGCTGTCGTAGCCAAGATAGTGCGTTTCGTAGGTCGCGCCCACTTCCTCCAGCATCCAGCGCACGATGCGTCCGCGCGACATGGGGTTGGTGTAGAATGTCAGTTCGCTCATGATGCCTTCTCCCTCTGATTTTCTGATTTCGAAATTGCATTGCGTCTGCGACGTAATCAAGACAGAGGCCATTAGGCCAAAAGAAAACCCGGCACGAAGGCCGGGTTTCTGTGGTCAGTTGTGAAGGTCGCAGATTAGGCAGCCATGGCCTTCTTGAGGTTTTCATCGATCTTGTCGAGGAACGCCGTTGTGGAGAGCCAAGGCTGGTCCGGGCCGATGAGCAGCGCCAGATCCTTGGTCATGTAACCGGCTTCGACGGTGTCGACGCAGACGGTTTCCAGCGTAGAGGCGAAGCGTGCCAGTTCCGCATTGTCGTCCAGCTTGGCGCGGTGGGCGAGGCCACGGCTCCAGGCGAAGATCGATGCGATGGAGTTGGTCGAGGTTTCCTGACCCTTCTGGTGCTGGCGGTAGTGACGTGTCACCGTGCCGTGCGCAGCTTCGGCTTCAACCGTGCGGCCATCTGGCGACAGAAGAACCGAGGTCATCAGACCGAGCGAGCCGAAGCCCTGCGCAACCGTATCGGACTGCACGTCGCCATCGTAGTTCTTGCACGCCCAGACGTAACCACCGGACCACTTCAGCGCAGAGGCAACCATGTCGTCGATCAGGCGGTGCTCATAGGTGATGCCGACTTCGTCGAACTTCGCCTTGAATTCAGCCTGATAGATTTCTTCGAAGATGTCCTTGAAGCGACCGTCGTAAGCCTTGAGGATGGTGTTCTTGGTGGACAGGTAAACCGGCCACTTGCGCATCAGGCCGTAGTTCATGGATGCGCGGGCGAATTCGCGGATCGACTCATCAAGGTTGTACATGGCCATGGCAACGCCAGCGCCGGGCGCGTCGAACACGTCCTTCTCGATGACCTGGCCGTCTTCACCAACGAACTTGATCGTCAGCTTGCCCTTGCCTGGGAACTTGAAATCGGTTGCCTTGTACTGGTCACCGAAAGCGTGACGACCGACAACGATGGGCTTTGTCCAGCCTGGAACGAGGCGCGGCACGTTCTTGCAGATGATTGGCTCGCGGAAAATAACGCCGCCGAGAATGTTGCGGATTGTGCCGTTCGGGCTCTTCCACATCTGCTTGAGGTTGAATTCCTTGACGCGATCTTCGTCTGGCGTGATCGTCGCGCACTTGATACCGACGCCATGCTTCTTGATGGCGTGAGCCGCATCGACCGTTACCTGGTCGTTGGTAGCATCGCGGTTTTCAACGGAAAGATCGTAATATTCGATATCGAGATCGAGGTATGGCAGGATCAGCTTGTCCTTGATGAGCTGCCAGATGATACGGGTCATTTCGTCGCCGTCGAGATCGACGACCGGATTGGCTACCTTGATCTTTGTCATGAATTCCTCACCTTCGAGAACGATTGCGCCGGGAGGGCGCGATATGCAGAAAATATCCCGTGGCGCTATAGCATCGTGAGCGCGCAACGCAAAGCCATGCACATGCTTTTTTGGTCTTTCTAAAACAACTGGAAGCGCATTGCCAAAACCCAACGGCGAACTAAAGTCTGGCGAATCGCTTCAATCGGTCAGCTCTGCTTCGGGACATCATCATGCGGAAATTTCTGCTCGCCACCGCCGCTACTCTTCTTTTTTCCTGCAACGCCTTTGCGGCAGACCCGACAGAACCGGTCAAGAAGGTGATGGATATCACCGTCAAGAACTGGTCGGGCGAGGCGGATGACTGGAAGTACATTTTCGATGAGGATTTGCTGACGACGTTATTCAGCAAGCAGTTTGTGACGCAGTACCGGGAAGCTTCCAAGAAACCGGCCTCTGATGTTGAAAACAGCGATAAGGGCGATCCCTTCGGCTATGATGTGGTCACCAATTCGCAGGATGGCTGCCCGTTGCAGGACGTTACCATCGCACCTGCACCGCCTAAGGACGGCGTGACTGACGTCACCGTGAAGTTCAAACTTTGGGCCTGCATGGATGAGGCCGAAATGAAGGCGACGGTCGATCAGGTGAATTTCGACGTTGTTGAAGAAGACGGCAAGCCTGTCATCAACGACATCCACCGTGTGGGTGACGAGGGCAGGGATTCGCTGCTTCAGGAAATGGCAAACATCATCAAGGGCGAATAATGCGGTCATCCGCTGCGCGTGCCTTTGATTTGTCCTGAAATCTATGCCAGTGAAGCCTAAAAATCGGAAGGCGAATATGGCAGGCACGAACAGCGAGCTTCAGCTTTTGGCGGAAGGCCCGGCGATCATTTTGGTCGAACCTCAACTCGGTGAAAACATCGGCATGGTGGCGCGTGCCATGGCCAATTTCGGCCTGGCCGAGCTTCGGCTGGTCAACCCGCGGGATGGCTGGCCAAGCGAGAAGGCGCGCTCTGCCGCATCGAAGGCCGATCATGTCATCGATCGCACGCGGGTTTTTGACACGATCGAAGAAGCGACCGCCGATCTGCAATTTACCTATGCGACGACGGCGCGAGAACGTTACGGTTTCAAGCCGGTGCGTGCGCCTGTCGTTGCAGCCGAAACCCTGCGGACAAAATTCAAATCCGGCGAAAAGACCGGCATCCTCTTTGGTCGCGAACGTTGGGGCCTGACCAATGAAGAGGTGGCGCTGGCTGACGAGATCGTAACCTTTCCGGTCAACCCGGCCTTTGCCTCGCTCAATATTGCGCAAGCCGTGCTGCTGATGTCCTATGAGTGGATGAAGTCCAGCATCGAGGATTTGAGCGAAACCTTGTTTGAGCCTCTGGAGCAGCAACAGGCAACGAAGGAACAGCTTTATGGGCTGTTCGACCAGTTGGAAGAGGCGTTGGACGCGCGGGGCTACTTCCGCCCAGAAGGCAAGAAGCAGCGCATGATCGAGAACCTGCGAGCCGTTCTGTCGCGCCGAGCGCTGACGTCGCAGGAAATCAGTGTATTGCGCGGCGTGTTCGGTACCTTCGACAAATACGGTCGGCAGACGCCGCGTGGCAGTAATGGTCCTTATGCCGAGGGGAGCACGAAGGAAGATGACGGCGATAACGCGTGATTCCGTAGACACACTCAAACCGGTGCTTCTTCTCGATAGCGGCATCGGTGGTTTGACCGTTCTGCGTGAGGCGAGGGTACTGATGCCCGAGCGGAGCTTTATCTACGTCGCCGATGATGCTGGCTTTCCCTATGGCGGGTGGGAAGAAAGCGCGCTGACGGAGCGGCTTCTTTCGCTGTTCGCACGGTTGATCGAGACCCATAATCCAGAAATCTGCATTGTTGCCTGCAATACGGCCTTTACGCTGGCAGGTGCGGCTTTGCGGGCAGAGTTTCCAGATATGACGTTTGTGGGCACCGTTCCCGCCATCAAGCCGGCGGCGGAGCGCACCCGTTCCGGCCTCGTCTCGGTTCTGGCCACGCCCGGCACTGTCAAGCGTGCCTATACGCGTGATCTCATCCAGTCCTTCGCCTCGCAATGCCATGTGCGCCTTGTGGGGTCTGAGAACCTTGCGCGCATGGCGGAAGCGTGGATCAGAGGCGAGCCGATTTCCGATGAGGCCGTTCTGGCGGAAATTTCGCCCTGCTTTATCGAGGAGGCGGGCCGGCGCACGGATATCGTCGTGCTGGCCTGTACGCACTATCCCTTCATGGCAAATGTCTTCCGCCGCCTTGCGCCATGGCCGGTGGATTGGCTGGACCCGGCAGAGGCGATTGCCCGGCAGGCGCGGCGAAAGGTCGAGTTGGTCGAGGGTGTGGAGCACCCGGATGGTTTCGACATCGCGATTTTCACATCCGGCCAGCCGGATTTCAACACGCGACGCCTGATGCAAGGCTTCGGTTTGAGAATCGCCGCTCCAGCACCGTGAGTGTTGTATTTCTGCATTATTCTTGAATATCGGTTGCAATTCGAGATTGAACCTCTTGTTTTGCGAAAAAAGCTGTGGCACAAAACTCAAGCTCGCAACTCAAACATCAGGAGGCGTCTAATGACTACATTTATGCATACACGCCTTTCTGGCGCAGCACGTAAGATGGTACCGGTCCTTACCGGAATTATTGTACCATCCTACCGATAAAGGTCTGTCAATCCGGCCTTTTCTCTGCCTATAGGCATTTCACACACTAACTCGTCGCAAACGCCTCTGTCGTCGCATATCTGCGCGTCCGTCGCTTTTGCGCGTCTTTTCCATCACGAAAGGACCTGGTCGCTTGATCGCGCCAGGACGGATTTCCTATGTCTCATGAACAATCTTTGCGTGTAAATGATGTTTCGAAAGCAGTTGATGATCTGTTCCAGCACTTCGGTGTATGGACGACATTCAAAGCCATGCTGGTCGTTGCCTGGAAACACCGGCAGGCAAGAGTGCATGTCTCGCACCTGTCGGATCACATGTTGCGTGACATCGGCCTTCCAGTCAGCAAATATCGGTCTGAAAAGCCGTTGATACCCCCCTGGGTCCCACGCTTTTGAGGGGATCGCCTCCTCGGCAGTCATTCTGCCGGGGAGGCTTTCAAGTGATGAAGCCGAAGTTTTGAGATTATCTATGCAGATTTCCATACACAAATTGTCTGCCTCAGACGCTAACGACTATCGCGACCTTCGTCTGGAAGGCTTGGTTGCTCATCCGGAAGCCTTCGGAGCTTCGTTTGAAGATGAGGCCGTGTTGTCGGTCAATGATTTCGCTCAACGCCTCGACCAGGGAAACGTTTTTGGCGCTCGCCGCACCGATACGAATGCTTTGGTGGGAGCCGTGGGCCTTCGCATCTCGACGGCCTCGAAGACCAGACATAAAGGTGCGATCTGGGGCATGTATGTGCGACCAGAGACGCGCGGCTCGGGCATCGGTGCTGCTCTCATCAAACACGCACTGGACTATGCCAAGCCGCTTGTTGAAGAGGTGACCATCATCGTCGGAGCATCGAATATTGCCGCCCACAAACTCTATATCAAGATGGGGTTCGAGCAGTATGGATTTGAACGGCGGGCGTTGAAAATCGGGCAAACCTATTACGATGAGGTGCTGATGGCGGTGGTTCTCAATCCGCCCACCGGGCAGTGACGGCCTAAGGTTGACCGCATCGATTGACATGCTTTCGACTTGGTGGCTTGCTCCGCATTATCATCACAAGGGGATATCATCATGCCGATTGAAAACTGGCTGGCCTTCGTGGCCGCATCCGCTGTTATGCTCGCCATTCCCGGGCCGACGATCCTGCTGGTTATCTCCTATGCGCTCGGCCATGGCCGCAAGGCGAGTTCGGCGACGGTTGCTGGTGTGGCGCTGGGCGATTTTACCGCGATGACGGCGTCCATGCTGGGGCTGGGCGCGCTACTGGCAACATCGGCGGCTCTGTTCACGGTGCTCAAATGGGTTGGTGCCGCCTATCTGATTTATCTCGGTATCAAGTTGTGGCGTGCGCCGGCGGGCGGCGAGGGAGCTCCAGAAAATGCTACGGCCAAGGAACGGCCGCTTAAAATCTTCCTGCACACCTATATCGTCACGGCCTTGAACCCCAAGAGCATCATCTTCTTCGTGGCCTTCCTGCCGCAGTTTTTGACGCCATCGCTGCCATTCTGGCCGCAGGTGATGATCTTCGAAGTGACGTTCCTTGTGCTTGCCACCTGCAACGCGGCCCTTTATGGGTTGCTGGCAAGTGCGGCCCGCAATTCCATTCGCAAGCCAAAAGTCCAGCGCATCGTCAACCGTACAGGCGGCAGTCTGTTGATCGGGGCTGGCCTGTTGACCATGGGTTGGAAGCGCGCCGCCGGTTAAGACCGCCGCAAACCTGTGTGGCATCCTATTGGATAAAAACAAAATGGCAGTGCCGCACATCTTTCTCGCCCTCATTACTGTGTTTTTGTGGGGCTTCAATTTCGTTGTCATCAAGGTTGGCGTCATGGATATGCCGCCCTTGTTTCTGACGGCGTTGCGGTACTTCTTTGCCGCTGTTCCACTGATCTTCTTTCTGCCGCGTCCCAAGGTGCCGTGGAAACACATGATCGTCTACGGCATGGTCATGGGCTGCGCGCAGTTCGGGCTTTTGTACACTGCCATCAAGTGGGGGTTGCCCGCCGGGTTGGCGTCGCTGGTCATGCAGTCGCAAGCGTTTTTCACCATGGCACTGGCGGTAACGCTGCTGGGTGAAATCCCGCTGAAATCTCATATTGCAGGTGCCGCCGTTGCCTTCGGCGGCCTGGCCGTCATTGGTCTTGAGCGCTTGAACATTACCGCTATGGTGCCGCTTCTGATGTGCGTGGGCGCAGCGTTCAGCTGGGCCATCGGCAATATAGTCAATCGCAAGGTCGGGCGCGTCAATGCCGTGTCCTTCATCGCTTGGACTAGCCTCGTGCCGGTGCTGCCGCTTGTCATCCTGTCGTTGGTGCTAGAAGACCCTCAAGCCATCGCAGACGGGCTTACCCTTGCGTCGCCGATGACAGTGATGGTGGTGATCTACATGGCCTACGGCGCAACCATCGTCGGCGCTGGCATCTGGAGCTATCTGCTGTCCCGCTATCCGGCGGGAACGGTCGCACCTTTTTCGCTGCTGGTGCCGATCGTCGGGTTTTTGGGCGCTTACTTCGCTTTCAATGAGGAAATAACGCTGTTTGAAGTCATTGGCAGCAGCCTTGTCGTTGCAGGTCTGGCGCTCAACGTCTTTGGCAGGCGCATTTCCTTTGCGGGTTTCCGGTCTGCGCGTTCGTAATGTTCAATTCCCTGTGCATTGTCTTTATCAGGCAGGGAAATGACCGAAAATTTTGCTAAAGGACGTGTTCGCCGTCTTCTCGGAGAATCGGCCATATCCATTCACAGTGCAGGGAAGCTTTGACATTGCAGGTCGGTATCGACATGGGAACTCTATCGGGCGGGCAGGCGGCCAAGCTCGATATAGAGGAATTGCTTGCCACGCGTCTGCTGGTGCAGGGCAATTCCGGTTCTGGTAAATCACATCTGCTGCGTCGCTTGCTGGAACAATCCGCACCGTGGGTCCAACAGGTCATCATCGATCCCGAAGGCGATTTCGTTACGCTGGCCGATAAATTCGGCCACGTGGTTGTCGATGGAGAGCGCACCGAAGGTGAACTCGCGGGCATCGCCAACCGTATCAGGCAGCATCGGGTCTCATGCGTTCTGACGCTTGAGGGTCTCGATGTGGAGCAGCAGATGCGCGCCGCCGCCGCTTTCCTCAACGGCCTGTTCGATGCTGACAGAGAGTTCTGGTATCCGGTTCTCGTCGTCGTGGACGAAGCGCAGATGTTTGCGCCATCCGTGGCGGGCGAGGTGACGGAAGACGCCCGCAAGATGTCGCTGGGTGCCATGACCAACCTGATGTGCCGTGGCCGAAAGCGCGGTCTGGCTGGCGTCATCGCCACGCAGCGTCTGGCAAAGCTTGCCAAGAACGTCGCCGCTGAAGCATCCAACTTTCTGATGGGCCGCACTTTCCTCGACATCGATATGGCGCGCGCGGCAGATCTCTTGGGCATGGACCGCCGTCAGGCGGAAATGTTCCGCGATCTTCAGCGCGGCAACTTCGTGGCACTTGGACCGGCGCTGTCTCGCCGCCCGTTACCGATTATCATCGGTGCGGTGGAAACATCGGCACGCTCGTCTTCGCCGAAGCTGATGCCGCTGCCCGATTCGCCGCAGGACGTGGAAGACCTGATCTTCACGCCCGACCCTGAAGAGTTTACCCGTGGCCCCGTGCGCCGCACGCCGCCTGCACCGCGTCCAACCACGGATATTCTGGCGGAGCTTTCGCGCTCCACGCCGGCTATCGGTGGGCCGGAGCCGCAACAACAGCCGCAGCGCAGCAGCCAGCCGGATATGTCACCGGAAGAGCGGACCGAGAAGATTTCGGCCGTACTTTCAGAAATCATGGATGACCCGCAATCGGCCTATCGCACCGATGCCGTGCTCTATCAGGAGTTTCTGGTGCGCGCCCGCATGCGCCGCATTCCCGGTACGCCGATGGCGCTTTCTGAATTCCGGCGTCAGGTGGCGATCACCCGCTCGGGCGTGGATGTGGAAGTGGCGGCAAGCGAGGACTGGCAGAAAGCACTGGAGCTTTCAAAGAACGTCTCCGACGATTTGCAGGGTGTTTTCCTTCTACTGGTCAAATCCGCGCTTAAAGAGGAACCTTGCCCGTCTGACGCGCGTATCGCTCGCGCTTATGGCACGCATTCCGCCCGTCGCGCGCGCATGTTGCTTGGCTACTTCGAGGAGAAAGAACTCGTGGTCGTCCACGCAGATTTCTCCGGCAAGCGCATCGTAGCGTTTCCTGATCTGGACGCCAAAACCGCACCCGGCGATGCGGATGCGGCTGATGATGTTGCTAAGCTGGCGGCTGAGTAATGCATGAAGGCGGCTTTCGCCGCCTCCACATATGACCTTACTCTATCGCTTTCGGTTCCTTACGCGTGGCAACCAGCGAACCCACAACACCCGTCACCAAGATGGCAACCGTAACACCCAGTGAGACGGCAGGCGGTATTTTCGCGATGCCCAGCATATCCGCCAGAAAGATTTTCGAGCCGACGAAGACCAGAACCGCAGCCAGCGCATATTTCAGATACGCAAAGCGGTGGATCAGGGCAGCCAGTGCAAAGTAGAGCGCACGCAGGCCAAGGATCGCGAAGATGTTCGACGTGTAGACGATGAACGGGTCCGTGGTGATCGCAAAGATCGCCGGGATCGAATCGACCGCGAAGATAAGGTCGGCAATTTCCACCATGATCAGCGCCAGGAAGAGCGGCGTGACGAAGGTCTTCAGTTTACCAGTTTTCTCGTCGACTTCCTTGACGATGAATTTTTCGCCATGCAGCGCATTGGTCACTGGCAGGTGACGGCGCAGGAACTTCAATATTTTGTTGTTGCCGATATCGTTTTCATCATGGTCCGACGAAAACAGCATCTTGAGGCCGGTGAAGACCAGAAACGCTGCAAAGATATAAAGTACCCAGTGGAAGTTTTCGACGATCGCTGCTCCTGCTGCGATCATGATGCCACGCAGAATGATCACGCCCAGAATACCCCAGAGCAGCACACGGTGCTGGTACTGGCGGGGAATGGCGAAATAGGAGAAGATCATGGCGATGATGAAGATGTTGTCCATCGCCAGGCTTTTTTCGACCACGAAGCCGGTGACGTATTCCATCGCCGATTGCTGGCCGGACTGGTACCAAATCCAGCCACCGAAGGCCAAGCCGATACCGATATAGAATGTGGACATCAGCATGCTTTCGCGAATGCCGATTTCCTTGGAGTTTTTATGGAGAACACCCAAGTCGAGGGCCAGAAGACCCAGTACGAGGGAAATGAAGACGGCCCACATCCATGTGGGCGTGCCGAGAAAATCCGAAAAGAGGAATTCCATGAGTCAACCTTTGGCCGGACGAGGTTGGCTTTACGGATGGGGAACGCATGACAGAAATAAACGTGGCCCCAACCTTTAAAAACTCGACATCGCGTATTGTCCGGTAATACGCCAGAGGGGCCCGAGTTCTGATCACGGACGGGAAATAATGTGGCGCAACTGCATTTCAAGGGTGATAGCGATAAAAAATGAGATAGGCGTGTTTGACAAATTTGTGAGATGTGTCTAGAAGCCGCTCAACACCGGGCAGCAATGCTCGGTGTATTTAGTTGGTTGCCCTGTGGTTCTTGAACGACGTTCGGCAATCGACATCACCGACATGTCCCGTGGCTTCTCCGTACGCAAATGTGAGAAACCTGTCAGAGGTCCTAAAACGGGATCTCAGAGGAGGGCGTGTTTCCTTGATCCGGTTTGGCAACAAACCGGTGTAACGTTCTGAAAGGAAATACGATGAGCAAGCGCGAATCGTCTAAGTATAAAATTGACCGCCGCATGGGCGAAAATATCTGGGGTCGTCCTAAGTCCCCAGTAAACCGCCGCGAATACGGCCCAGGCCAGCACGGTCAGCGCCGCAAGGGCAAAATGAGCGACTTCGGCACGCAGCTGCGCGCCAAGCAGAAGCTCAAGGGCTATTACGGTGAAGTCCGTGAAAAGCAGTTCCGCGCAACCTACGACGAAGCAAACCGTCGCAAGGGTGACACTTCCGAGAACCTGATCGGTCTGCTCGAGTCCCGTCTGGACGCGATCGTATACCGCGCAAAGTTCGTTCCGACCGTTTTCGCTGCTCGCCAGTTCGTCAACCATGGCCACGTCACGGTTAACGGCGTTCGCGTCAACATCGGTTCTTACCGCTGCAAGCCAGGCGACGTTGTTGAAGTTCGTCAGAAGTCCAAGCAGCTCGTAACCGTTCTCGAAGCCGTTGCTCTCGCAGAGCGTGACGTTCCTGACTACGTCGAAGTTGACCACAACAAGATGGTCGCGACATTTGTTCGCGTTCCTGCTCTTGCTGACGTGCCATACGCCGTCGTCATGGAACCACACCTCGTGGTCGAGTTCTACTCGCGTTAATCTGCCTGTAGCATCCATTGAAAAAGCCGCCTTTCGGGGCGGCTTTTTTGTTTGTAGATTTCGCGTTTTACTCAACGTCATCCTAGGGCTTGTCCCTAGGATCTAAACACGTTGAATGTTGGGGTTCGTTAGATCCTATGGACAAGCCCTAGGATGACGAAATAGAGGTTGCGCTCTGTCAACCCGCAGCCACCCGCTTGGCTATCAACCGATCGATCAGCGCGGCATCCAGCTTGTCATAGCTGTCGATCACCACATCAGGTCCAAGCTCAGCCATGGGCACATCCGTATAACCGAACGTGACGCCAACGGATGGAATGTCGGCATTCTTGGCGGAAGCGATGTCGTTCAGGCTGTCGCCGACCATCACGCTTTTGGCGATGTCGCCGCCTGCCTTCTCGATTGTGCCGGTAATGTGGCGGGCATCGGGTTTGCGCCACTCGAACGTATCGCCACAGGTAACCGCTGCGAAATGGTGGCTGAGGCCGAGTTTCTCCAGCAGTGGAATTGCCAGAACCGTTGTCTTGTTGGTGCAGACAGCCAGTGTGAAACCGGCTGCGGTCAATCTGTCGAGCGCCGATATGATGCCGGGGTAGGGTATGCTCTGCCCAGGCATCTGTTCGAGGTAATGGGCGAGAAAGCGCTCGTACAGCGGCTCCAGATCGGCGTCGGAAAGCTCCTTGTTGCGCAAGGCGAAAGCCCGCTTGATCATTACGCGCGCGCCATGACCGACCAGATGCTTGAGGTCTGCATAGGTCGTCGGTGCAAGATCGGCTGCGGCAATGGCGTAATTCAGGCTGTCGATGAGATCGGGGGCGGTGTCGACCAGTGTGCCGTCGAGATCGAATATGACGAGGGGAGATGTCAAGGAATGCCTCATGATGAACTGACTATGTCCGTCAAGGCTAAGCAAAGGCGCGGGCTTTTGCAACGAAACCTTTGGACGGTTGCTTGTCGCTATTCGAAAGGGCTTCCGTTTGCTATTCGACCCGTGTAAACAGCACGCCAGCATGGGGTCCGAAAGCCGGATCGACGCGCTTATCGAGTTAGCACACCGGAGTTTGCAGCCGAATGGATGCCCGCCAAATGAAGATCAAGGCCGCAGAAGCGGCGTTGTCCTATGTCGAAGACGGAATGCGTCTCGGTATTGGTACGGGTTCCACAGCAGAGGAATTCGTCAGGCTTCTCGCGGAAAAAGTATCGGCTGGTCTCAGAGTTCAGGGCGTTCCGACGTCAGAGCGCACCGCACGTCTGTGCGTTGAGCTGGGCGTTCCACTGAAGTCGCTGGACGAGTTGCCGGAACTTGATTTGACCATCGATGGTGCAGACGAGGTCGACCACGGCCTGCGTCTCATCAAAGGCGGCGGCGGTGCTTTGTTGCGCGAAAAAATAGTCGCGGCTGCTTCGTCTCGCGTCATTGTGATCGCGGATCAGACCAAGGTCGTGGAAACGCTTGGCGCGTTCCCTCTGCCTATCGAGATCAACATTTTCGGCCAGGTCGCAACCTGCATCGCAATCGAAAAACTGGCAGCAAAGCTGGGCCTTTCGGGCGATTTGAAGCTGCGTTCTCTGGAAGACGGTCCCTTCAAAACGGACGGTGGACACCTCATTTTCGACGCATCTTTTGGCCGTATTCCTGATGCAGAAGCACTGGCACGCGAGCTGAACACCATACCCGGTGTTGTCGAGCACGGACTTTTCATTAATCTGGCATCGCTTGCCATTATCGCCGGGCCTGATGGCGCCCGCGTAATGCAGGCGAAAATATAACAGGAGCGAGAGATTTCATGATCAAACTTGCGGGACTAGGCAAAGCTGCCGCTGCTTCGATCCTCATTTCCGGTATCGTATTCGGCACTGCCGTTCGCGCACAGGAAATCTCGGAAGAGCATATCGCTGCTGCAAAGCAGGCTATCGGTACGCTGGGTGTGACTGACCGTTTCGATGACATTCTGCCGGGTCTCGCAGAACGTTTGAAGGCCGAACTTATTCAGGCTTCGCCGAACGTTCAGGACGCGATCACCGCGACCGTCGATACGAAGGCGCTGGAACTTGCTCCACGCCGCGCCGATCTGGAGCGTGAAGCTGCCCTGACCTATGCGCGCGCTTTCTCGCTGGACGAGTTGAAGGCGATCTCCGCTTTCTACGGCAGCGAAGCAGGCAAGAAGTTGCTGAAGGATGGCCCGATTGCGACCCGCGAACTGATGAAGGCTGCCGATATCTGGGCCGCTGGCATCAACCGCGATCTCAACACGTCCAGCATGGCCGAGCTTCAGAAGGTTGCCGGTGCTGATCTTCAGCCGCTTCCAGCCAACAATTCCAACGTCGGTGGTGCACCGGGTGCATCCGCAGCGCCTGCACCTGCACCTGCTGCAAAGCCCAAGCCCTGATCTTTTGATCTAGCTTCAGAATTATTCAAAGCCCGGATTAAACTCCGGGCTTTTCATTTATGCGGCGCAACACCTATATGGGTGCGACACCATCAGAGGCTGATCCATGACAACTTATGACTATGACCTTTTCGTTATCGGCGGCGGCTCCGGCGGCGTTCGTAGCGCCCGTGTGGCGGCTTCGCTCGGCAAACGCGTCGGTATTGCAGAAGAATACCGCTATGGCGGAACCTGCGTCATAAGAGGCTGCGTGCCTAAGAAGCTGTTTGTCTACGCCTCACAATATCCCGAACATTTCGAAGACGCTGCGGGCTATGGCTGGACGGTCGGCAAAAGCACATTCGACTGGAAGAAGCTGATTGCCGCCAAGGACAAGGAAATCGAGCGTCTGGAAGGCCTCTATCGCAAGGGTCTTGAAAACGCCAAGGCCGACATCTTCGATAGCCGCGCCGAACTAGTGGATGCTCACACCGTCAAGCTGACGAAAACCGGCCAGACGGTTACGGCAGAGCGCATCGTGATTGCCGTCGGCGGCACACCAAATCCGCATGTCGCCTTGCCCGGCTATGAACTGACGATTTCGTCCAATGAAGCTTTCCATCTGGATGAGCTGCCGAAGTCGATACTGATTGCAGGCGGCGGTTACATCGCGGTGGAGTTCGCCAATATTTTCCACGGTCTTGGTGTCGAAACCACACTGATCTATCGCGGCAAGGAAATCCTGTCGCGCTTCGACAGAGACATGCGTGAAGGCCTGCACGAGGCCATGGCGGCCAAGGGTATCCGCATTCTTCTTGAAGACGTTATTCAGGAGGTCAGCAAGGACGGAGCCGACGGTTTCGTTGCACGCACCAAGCAGGGCCATTCCCTCAACGTCGGTCTGGTGATGCTGGCACTGGGACGTGACCCGAACACCCAGGGGCTTGGTCTTGAAAACGCTGGTGTCGCCGTCAATGAACGGGGCGCAATCATCGTGGACGATTATTCGCGCACCAATGTTCCCGGCATCTTCGCACTGGGTGACGTCACCGACCGGGTACAGCTGACGCCGGTCGCCATCCACGAAGCGATGTGCTTCATCGAAACCGAGTTCAAGAACAACCCGACAAAGCCGGACCACCATCTCATTGCGACGGCGGTGTTCTCTCAACCGGAAATCGGCACGGTCGGTATTTCCGAGGAAGAGGCGGCTGCCAAGTTCGAGGAGATCGAAGTCTACCGCGCGCAGTTCCGCCCGATGAAGGCGACGCTTTCCGGTCGTACGGAAAAGACGATCATGAAGCTCATCGTCAATGCCGCAGACCGCAAGGTCGTGGGTGCGCATATTCTGGGGCATGATGCTGGCGAGATGGCGCAGCTTCTGGGCATTACGCTGAAAGCCGGCTGCACCAAGGACGACTTCGATGCCACCATGGCCGTGCATCCAACGGCATCGGAAGAGTTGGTGACGATGTATACGCCGAGCTACCGGATCAAGAACGGTGAAAGGGTATAACCGAGCTTTCGCTTCGGTCTTCCCGGACGTCTGACGTGCCACCAAAAAGAGCCTCGTTGCGCTTCAACAGCGCAGCGAGGCGGTCTATCAGAAGCCTCATTTCCGGGGCGTGACGGTCATCGTCGTTGACGGCGAGCCACAGCGGACGAGACAGTTCCTCTATTGCCTCGCCATCGCGGACTAGACCCGGCGTCGCGTCTCCCAGAAATGACGGCAAGATGCCGAGTCCAGCGCCGCTGGCAATGAGCTTCGGCAGCAACTCGGGCGCATTGGTCCAGGTGTGGATCATGGCCTCATGATTGCGGAACACCCATTTTTCCGCATCTGAGACGGCCACTTCAGTCCCGATTGATATCCAAGGCATGTTATCGCGGGCGGAAAGGTAGGTGGCGCGGTACGCATGATACGTCATCGTCACTGATTTGCGGACGGCGAAATTTCCGTTTTTGGGTGCCTTGTCGAAAATCGCCACCATGCCGCGGCGAAATGTTAGGTCATCATCGTCACCGATGCGTTTGCAACACAAACGAAACGCGTCTTGCGGTCCACGCAAGTCGGCGGCGTTATCCGCCACAAAACCCATCAGCCAGATATTGCTCGCCACGGAGACGATGGGCAGTGAAAAAGCGTCGCCGTGCCATTGGCTGATATCCAAAGCGGTTTTCTGCATGGATTGCACGCGCTCGAACAAGGTGACACCATCCGGCGCAAGCCGGTAGCCTTGTGGACTCCGTATAAAAAGCGTCCGGCCCATCGATCGCTCGAGAAGCAGCATCCTGCGCCCGATTGTCGGCGCGCTGATGCCGGTCAAGCTTGCGGCACCGGCCAGGCCACCCTGCGAGGCCACGATATGGAAGAGCTTGAGATCGTCCCAATTCACGTCTTTCATGACAATCATCCCCGCTGATGACGGACATTATACGCAAAGGCAGCCGCCGGTGCACCGTGCAAGACTGAAATACCCGTTTCAGTGGTGCGTCTATGAAGTGCGTGCATCTGGCCATACCTCCCTGATATCAAAACAGGGAGGCTACTATGCTACCGGAAACGATGTTTGTAATAGAACGTGTGCGGCATATGCAGGCGGTAAAGAATAACGCAAAGCTTGCAGGTCCGCTTGAGGATTGGCCATCGACACGGCTGGAGCGCGCCGCCTTGTGGTTTTCGAGGTGGGTGAATGGTTGGGAGGAATTTCCCCGCCCTGATGCCGTTTCGGGTGAGGCAGGTGCTGGCGAACTTCGCCTTTGCAAGCGGGTGTGAAAGTGTTTATAAGCGCGCGATTAACAGGGAGAGTTGCTGCCTCTGGTCTAAAGCGGCGTCACAAGCGAGAACACAATGGCACAGAATTGGACACCGAGCAGCTGGAGGCACAAGCCAATCCAGCAGGTTCCGGAATACCCGAATGCGACTGCAGTTGCTGCAACGGAGGCAACGCTTGCAACCTATCCACCGCTGGTGTTTGCCGGTGAAGCACGTCGCTTGAAAAAGCAGCTTGCCAGCGTTGCAGATGGTGAAGCGTTTTTGTTGCAGGGTGGCGATTGCGCGGAAAGCTTTCTGGAACATGGCGCAGATAACATCCGCGACTTCTTCCGTGCGTTTCTGCAAATGGCCGTCGTTCTGACCTATGGCGCGCAGCTTCCTGTCGTCAAGGTTGGCCGCATCGCCGGTCAGTTCGCCAAGCCGCGTTCGTCCAATATCGAAACGCTGGATGGTGTCAGTCTGCCATCCTACCGTGGTGATATCATCAACGGCATCGAATTCAACGAAACCTCGCGCGTTCCGAACCCGGAACGTCAGCTTGACGCTTACCGTCAGTCGGCTGCGACGCTGAACCTTCTGCGCGCCTTCGCCATGGGTGGCTATGCCAACCTCGAAAACGTGCACCAGTGGATGCTGGGTTTCGTAAAGGACAGCCCACAGGCTGACCGTTACCGCAAGCTGGCTAACCGTATCTCCGAAACCATGGACTTCATGAAGGCCATCGGTATCACGGCTGAAAACCAGCCGAGCCTGCGCGAGACCGATTTCTTCACCAGCCATGAAGCTTTGTTACTTGGTTACGAAGAGGCGTTAACCCGTATCGACTCGACATCTGGAGATTGGTACGCAACGTCAGGCCACATGCTGTGGATCGGCGACCGTACCCGCCAGCTGGACCATGCGCATGTGGAATATTTCCGCGGCATAAAGAACCCGATCGGTTTGAAGTGCGGCCCATCCTTGCAGCCCGACAATCTGATCGAGCTGATCGACGCGCTGAACCCGTCCAACGAAGCGGGCCGTCTGACGCTGATCTGCCGCTTCGGCCACGACAAGGTTGCCGAAGGCCTGCCAAAGCTCATCCGGGCCGTCCAGAAGGAAGGCCGCAAGGTCGTCTGGTCGTGCGATCCGATGCATGGCAACACCATCACGCTCAATCACTACAAGACGCGTCCATTCGAGCGCATTCTGTCGGAAGTCGAAAGCTTCTTCCAGATTCACCGCGCCGAAGGCACACATCCGGGTGGTATCCACATCGAGATGACCGGCAAGGACGTGACCGAATGCACCGGTGGTGCACGCACGGTGACCGCTGATTCGCTGTCCGACCGTTACCACACCCACTGCGACCCACGCCTCAACGCCGATCAGGCGCTGGAGCTGGCGTTCCTGCTGTCTGAGCGCATGAAGAGCGGCCGCGACGAGAAGCGCTTGGCTGTCGTCAACGGCTGATAGGATTTGAGAGACAAACAAAAGCCGCCGGAGTGATCCGGCGGCTTTTTTATTTGTTTCCCGTTACTGCACCAGTGCCGGACTCATGCAGCGGAGATCCGTGACCCGCACATCCGCTTCGCCGACCTTGATGCCGAGCAGCATCAGCGTGTTGTAAAGCAGACCGTCGATTGGTGCGGTTGCGACGGAGAGGGTTTCCGCCAGCGCAGCCTGAACGAGTGTGGGCGTGCCGATGGTGATGAAGAGGACGTTGATATCGACGTCGAGATTTTTTAGCAGCGACTTGATGAGGGAGGTCGAGATATCCTTGGTGGATACGGTTTTGACCGTTGCCTGCGTGATGTCGGTTTGCTGGAAGGTCAGTTTCGTTTTTGTCATGTTGGCAGCATCGACATGGGCCATGCCATTGATTTTCAGCGCCAGCGCATCCACGATTGCAGCCTTGGTAACCCGCGGATCCCTGCCGAAATTGTTGAAAGCTGTCGTGTCGACATTGCCAAGGGAAATTTCGGCGATGCCGGGAACGACCTCCACATCCACGGTGCCGGTGCCATTGGCGTTGCAGCGAATGTCGGACAACTTCGCTTCCGCATTGGCGACCTCGACATAGAGCGGCAGGTTGACCGAAAGGCCGAGCAGCGCTTTCAGCCCATCGACCTTTGTTTCGATGGAAAGACGCGTCTGTGAGGTTCTGACGATGGTGCCGGTCGATCCGACTGCAAGCGACGGCGTGCCAACGGGTGGCTCGCCAATAGCAAGCGTGATTTTTGTGGAGGCAAGTCCCGGAACGGTGACACCGGCATCCACCGCAACCTGCTTGCCGCCGTTGGCCGCCGTCGCTGCGGCGGTGATGAGGTCGAACACGCCGGCTTGGACGTTGAGGTTCTCAGAGTTGCCGATCTGCTTGTCGAGAATAGGCTCGAGCGCCAGCACCTGTTCCAGCCGAAGTTTGACGGTGGTCTTGTTGAGTGTCTTTTCCAATGTCTTCAGCGCTGCCGTAACCACTGGTCTGGTACCTGTGGCTTTGGTGAGTGCGGTTATGAATTTGCCATAGGTGATTTCGGTTTTTAGGACGTCGCGATAAGTGCCGGCTGTGATGTTGAGGTCTGTGGCCAAGGCGTCGATGATCGTAAGCGCATTGACATCGGCAGCAACGAGCGCCTGGTAGTCCACAAGGTTCAGCGTAATCGTCGTTCCGAGCAGACCACTCAGCAGGTTGTTCAAAAGTCCGCTGTTGAGGCTCGCAACACGTGAGCCGACGGAGAAGGCGGCAATACGTTGTGCAGCCGCTGTTCCGACTGCGGAAATGGTTGGCGCTGTCGTGAAGCTTCCGGCGAAATAGATGCGGCCTTTTTCAAAGATGTTGACCTTTACCGCATTCGTCGGAGTAGCATTTTCAACAAAACGTTGGCCAATCGCCACGTTGGCATCAGGCACATAACGCCCTTTGATGATCTCCGCATATCCGTCACGGCTGGAAAAGGCCGTCAGCGGATCGAATGGCGTCGTGCCGGTCTCAGTCAATATGCCGGATGCCGTCTTGACGCCGATGTTCTTGTTGTTGAGTTGGAAGTACTGAAAAACGGCGCGGTCCGTATCCGTGGCGGAGGCAGCCGAGATGGCAGCAAGATCAGCCGTCTGTTGCAATTGCCGTTTTTGCAGTGTCAGCGAGCCGTAATCGACGCCTAGCGCCAATACACCCATCATCAGTGGGGCGGTGATGCCAGCCATAATGGCAACGTTGCCAGAGCGGTTACGGTAGAGACGTTTTAGAACTGAGACGGTTCTGCGCATGTCAGATTCCCCCGATCCGGATTGTCGAAAAACGACGAATGGTCTTGTCTGGAAGCGCGAAGCTGTAGAGGCTCCAGATCGGCAGTTCGGTCGCGTCATATTCAATGGTGACTGTGAACTGATTGACATTCACGGGGTCGCTACCGACGCTGACGTTCACGCGTCTCTTGTCCAGAAAGGCGTAATTCAAAGCGCTTTTGTCGACGAAATTTTTCGCTAGGGTTTCCCGCTCGGTTTTGTTGATACCCGCCACCGCCGTGCGCGCTGCATCCGCGGCCACCTGCTGCACGGCATAGGCCGCAGTAAGATAGATGCCGTAGGCGATCATTGTCAAAAGAACGAGAATGAAGACTGGCGCGACGATGGCGAACTCAACTGCCGCCGAGCCGGAACGATTGCGGACTATACCTGCCATATTCATCATGGCACCCCCCGATCCGAAAACTTATTATTTTCGAAAAGACTAATTTAGAGATATTGATTTTTTGTTAATGGGGAAATTTATGGTTGTGCCGTTTCTGGAAAAGGCATGTAAAGCGCGTATTTATTGTAAAAATACAGGGCTTTATACGTCAGATCAGTCTCAAACCCTTGAAGCTGACATGCCCATCCTTGCCGATGATGATGTGATCATGCACGGCGATGCCGAGTGGCTTGGCGGTATCGATGATCGTCTTGGTCATGTCGATATCAGCGCGGGAAGGGGTCGGGTCGCCGCTTGGGTGGTTGTGGACGAGGATGATCGCGGTGGATGAGAGCTCCAACGCGCGGCGCACCACTTCACGCGGATAGACGGGCGTGTGGTCCACCGTGCCTTGCCCCTGAACTTCATCGGCAATCAACACATTGCGCTTGTCCAGAAACAGAATGCGGAACTGTTCTCGGGCTTCGTGGGCCATGACTGCATGGCAATAATCAATGACCGATGACCAGGAACCGAGCACCTGCTTGTTGCGAATTTCGCTTTTCAGCATGCGTTGGGAAACCGACGCGATGAGCTTGAGGTCCAGCGCCACCGCTTCGCCTACACCCTTGACCTCCTGAAGCAGACCAGCAGGCGCGCCCAAGACGCCGCCCAATGTACCGAACCGGGTAATCAATGCCTTGGCGATGGGCTTGGTATCGCGCCGTGGAATGAGGCGGAACATCAAGAGCTCCAGCAATTCGTAATCTGCCAGAGCAGCGTCGCCATTGTCGCGAAATTTGGCGCGCAGCCGCTCGCGATGGCCGTGATAGTGCGCAACATCACCATCTGGTGACGGCGTTGGCTGCGCCTTCAGTTTTTTCGAGGCCTGCATCGGCTCGGCAAAGAAGCCGCGCTCGTCCATGGTTTCCGCCATGCCGTCCATCTTGTCGTCAGCGCCGTTTTTCGTGCTGAACATCGTCTTCTGGTCGGCGGGGCGTTTGGCCATTGGGTGTCGTCTCTCGTTTAGAGCGGTGGCAGGCCGGGGCGGTGCAGGCCACCGGGCGATAGGGTGAAGACTTCGCACCCTGTCGCAGTCACACCCACGGCATGTTCGTACTGAGCCGACAGCGAGCGGTCACGTGTCACGGCTGTCCAGCCATCCGAGAGTACCTTCACATTCGCCTTGCCGAGATTGATCATCGGCTCGATGGTGAAGATCATGCCTTCGCGAATTTCAGGCCCGTCCGTGACCTTGCCATAATGGAGAATGTTCGGCGTATCATGAAACAGCCGACCGACGCCGTGGCCGCAGAAATCCGTGACGACCGAGCAGCGCTCCGCTTCTGCATAGGCCTGAATGGCGGCACCGATGGCACCCGTGCGGGCGCCGGGCCTGACGGCGGCAATGCCGCGCATCAGGCATTCATAGGTCACTTCCAGCAGACGCTCCGAGGCGCGCTTGATCTGCCCCACCGGATACATGCGGCTGGAATCACCGTACCAGCCATCCAAGAGATAGGTGACGTCGATGTTGACGATATCGCCTTCGCGCAACGGCTTGTCATCGGGAATGCCGTGGCAGACGACATGGTTGATGGAGGTGCAGACGGATTTGGTATAGCCGCGATAATTGAGCGTTGCGGGCAGGGCGTTGTTGTCCATCCCGAATTCGAAGACGAAGCGGTCGATAGTGTTGGTGGTAACGCCCGGCTTGACGATGTCGGCGAGCTCATCCAGGCACCGCGCCGTCAACTGGCTGGCCTTGCGCATGCCCTTGAAGTCCTGCGCATTATAGAGGCGAATGACGCCCGTATTTTTCGAGGGTGCCGTTGCCGCGTCGACGTAAGTAACCATTGTATCGCTTTCTGTCCTTTTATGCTTTCGTTCATAAAGCAGCAGGGTGCCAGTCGTCTATTGCAACCATCTCGTTTGCGACGATTTCCCGTGATGAGACACTGCATTTTATCGCATATGCCTCCACGCCACGCGTCATGGCGCGCTGAAACGCTGCGAAATACACCGGATCGAGATCGGCGCAGATGCGAAAGCGGTCACAATCGCTCCGTTGGATGAGGTAGAGCATGACCGCGCGGTAGCCGGATTGGGCCGCATCGCCCAGTTCTTCGAGATGTTTGGTGCCGCGCTTGGTGGCGGTATCTGGAAATTCCGCCAGACCCTTTTGCCGCATGAAGTGGACGTTCTTGACCTCTACGTAGGCATTGGGCCTGCCGGGGGCAGACAGCAGAAAATCGATTCGGGAATTGATACCGTACTTCTGCTCTCGTGTGATAGTCGTGTAGCCGGCTAAGGATGGAACACGGCCAGCGCGAATCGCTTCTTCCGCGAGCTTGTTCGGCATCCCGGTATTGATGCCGACGACGGTCCCATCTGCCTCTACCATTTCAAGCATGTGGCGATATTTGCGGGTAGGGGTGTCGTGTTGCGAAAGCCAGATGCGGGAACCCGGCGTGGTCAACCCACGCATGGAGCCGGTGTTGGGGCAGGAGCCGGTGATTTCAGTGCCATCTTCCAACGTCGCATCGAACAGGAAACGCTTGTATCGGGAAATCAGCGTGGCGGGAATAAGGGGCGAATCAAACTGCATGGCGCAGTGTCATGTTCGCCGCGATCTTATTCAAGCACGTAGGTTCCCGGTGCGTCGCAAAGCGGTGTCAGAGCGCCGTCACCGGGAATGCGGGCGGCGACCTTGCGCTTGTCGATGCCTTTGATCCACTTCTGCCAGTGCGGCCACCACGAGCCCTTATGCTCCGTCGCTGTTTTTTGCCAATTTTCAAAGTCACCACCCGGCGACGCGCCCGTCCAATACTTGTATTTCTCCATCTCTGGCGGGTTGACGACGCCTGCGATGTGGCCGGACGCGCTGAGCACGAATTCCACCGGGCCGCCGAAACAGGAAGCCCCGGTGAAGACGGATTTTGCGGGCGCGATATGGTCTTCGCGGGTGGCGAGATCGTAGACGGGAATGTCGATGTCCTTCAGGTTCAGGACCTTTCCGGCGACTTTCATGCGTCCCTCGGACAGATTGTTCTCCAGATAACAATTGCTCAGATAAAACGAATGGTTGGCGGCGGCAACCCGCGTCGAATCGGAGTTCCAGTAGAGCAGGTCGAAAGGCGGCGGTTGGGCGCCGCGCAAATAATTATCCACCACATAGGGCCAGATGAGATCGGAGGCACGCAGCATGTTGAAGACGCTGGCCATGACCGCGCCATCCAGATACCCCACCGCCTTCATATGCCTGTCCAGTGCCGCCAATTGCTGTTCGTCTATGAAAACCTTCAGGTCGCCCGCATGAGTGAAATCTGTCTGTGCGGCAAGCAGCGTGGCGGAACGGATGCGGCGGTTTTTCTCCTGCGCATGCAAAGCGAGCGTGGAGGCCAGCAGCGTACCGCCGATGCAGTAGCCGATGGCATTCACATTGCCTTCGCCGGTTGCCTGTTCGATGGCATCGAGTGCGAAATCGATTCCCTCTCGCGTATAATTCTCCCAACCTTTTTCGGCGTGGCGCGCATCGGGGTTGATCCATGAGATCATGAAAACGCTGTGGCCCTGATCGACACACCATTTGACGAAGGATTTGCGGGCATTGAGATCGAGAATGTAGAACTTGTTGATCCACGGCGGGATGATCAAAAGCGGCCTCTTCAACACCTTTTCCGTAGAAGGCGCATATTGAATGATCTCGCACAGGTCGCTGCGGGCAATGACCTTGCCGGGGGTCACGGCAATGTTCTGGCCGATGACGAATGAGCTATAATCCGTCTGGCGCAGTTTGATATTGCCGTTGCCCGCCGCCATGTCCTCGGCCAGTTGCGCCATGCCCTTGACCAGATTGGCACCGCTGGTTGCTACGGTCTCGCGAAAGACCTGCGGGTTGGTGAAGGCGAAGTTGGCGGGCGAAATGGCCTCTGTGACCTGGCGCATATAAAACCGGGCTTTCTGGCGCGTCTTTTCGTCCAGCCCGTCCGCTTCCGTAACCATGCGGTCTGCCCAGCCAGCGGTGGCGAAATAGACTTTCTGCAGAAAATCGAAGAACGGATTTTCCTGCCAGTCGGCATCGGCAAAGCGCTTGTCCTTGCGCCTCGTTTCGGGTTGTTCCGCTGTCTTTTCAGCCTCGCCGGAATATTGCGCCATCGATTTCTGCCAGATATCGAAATAGCTGGACAGCAGATGGGTCTGCGCCTCCACGGAGCGCTTCGGTTCCGCCATCCAGTACTCTGCGACATCGGACAGCGTCTGAAACAGGTCGCTCATGGGGCTGGCGCTGTTGTGCGGAATTTCACCTCGCTCTCGCGGGGCAATCCATTCGGATGCCGCTTTGCCGAGGTTTTCCAGCGCCTTGGCGACATTCATGGCGAAGGCTTGCGGATCACGCAGAATGTAGGCGTCGGCTGATTTGGGATCGAAACCATCAGGCTTCTCCTCCTCGTCTTTCACTTCGCCTTGCCTGCCTGCCATCCATTATTCTCCAGCGCATTTTTGGTTTGCACATCCTGCATGAAAACGAATACAAGTTCCAGCAGGGCGAACGCCGCAGATGTGGCGTATGATATTTGATAATACCTTATGGACGGGACATTGAAATGGGCGAGCATATGCAAAGCGTAAGAGCTGCAACTGTCGTGGCGGTTTGCGGCATGCTTTTACCGCTGCTTGCCGCATGCAAGTCTCCAGAGCCGATCGTCGCGCCTGCTTACATGCAGCGCCCGAAAGCGCAGGTGGTTGGACCGCAGCCGGTTGATGCATCTCCCGTTTCTCAAAAGCGTGACACAGGAACCTATCCGACCTTTGCCAAGCCCATGACCGCTGCCTTGCCGCAGATGGAAAAAGAAGAGGCCGTGACCATGGAAGAAACCATGACACGGCTGGGCAACGCCCGCCGCAGGGGGCAGATTTCTGAAAAAGAATACAACCGTCAGGTTGCCGAACTGCGTGCGCTTTACGAGCAGCAAAAGCCCACTGCCACACCTGCGGCGTCGCAGTAATTCTGCTGTTTAAAGAAGTGTGAGTTATCGGGTTTGATTTTTACGCATTCCCGAAACAAGGCGATTACCGCGTTCCTTAAGCCCATATAGGCAGTTTAGCGCTATAGTCTCAGCCAAGCGACGCCGAAGACGTCGCAGGCCAGGGGGCGTAAAATGAAGTGTCTCTTTATCTGTTTGATCGTTGCTGTTTCGGTTTTCCAACCCGTACAGGCCAAGGCACCATCCGTGCTGGGCAACTACACCAGCCACATGCG
Organism: Agrobacterium rosae; assembly: GCF_002915175.1. Taxonomy (GTDB): domain Bacteria; phylum Pseudomonadota; class Alphaproteobacteria; order Rhizobiales; family Rhizobiaceae; genus Agrobacterium; species Agrobacterium rosae. The sequence continues at coordinate 153,575 of NZ_NXEJ01000007.1, forward strand.
CTGATCAGTCATTTTCCGTAACGTCGGCAGCACGTCCAGATCGCCTGCGGTGATGTGGCGATGTCGAAGGCTAAGAGGCGCGGGCGGCATTTGGTTGCTGTTTAGGCAACACTTTGCGCTGAAAATTCAATGATCCTTCACGAAAGCATTGGCTTTTTTGCCCAACTTGCCTATGTGGTGCCTCATACATTAAAGACACACGAAGGATTATGGGCGTGACAGCTACATTCGACAAGGTTGCAGACATTATCGCTGATACCAGCGAAATCGATCGCGAAACCATTACGCCGGAAAGCCACACGATCGACGATCTGGGCATCGACAGCCTCGACTTCCTCGATATCGTTTTCGCGATCGACAAGGAATTCGGCATCAAGATTCCGCTGGAACAGTGGACCCAGGAAGTCAACGAAGGCAAGGTTTCGACCGAGGAATATTTCGTTCTCAAGAACCTTTGCGCCAAGATTGACGAGCTGAAGGCCGCTAAGGGCTGATTGTTCGATAGCGAGTGGCGGCCATGCTGTGCTGCCTTCATTCCTGTGCTTGTCACAGGAATCCAGTCAGCCCGAGGCCTTGAGCTGAAAAAACTCTTCCGTCGCGCAGACGCGCGACGACTGGATTCCTGTGACGAGCACAGGAATGAGGGAAGCCGGCCTTGTCGGCATCGCCATCCTATTGCGCGCACCAAACATTTACGGACGGAACATGCTTCTAGAATATTTCCAGATGGTGGACCGTATCGAGTCCATCGACAGATCCGCTCGCATTTTGAAGGCACGCTCGGTCGTGCCGGATAAAAGCCCGGTTTTCGAAGGGCATTTTCCCGGCATGCCGCTGGTTCCCGGTGTTCTTCTGATCGAGACAATGGCGCAGGTGTCCGGCATGCTGGTTCTGGCGATGACCAATTTTGCAGCCATGCCGTTCCTCATGACCGTCGATGGGGCGAAGATGCGGACATTCGTCGAGCCGAATGCCGTTCTCGATATCGAAGCATTTTTGGAGCATGACGGTTCTGGCTTTGCCGTGACCAAGGCGAAGATTACCTCTGATGGCAAGAAGGTGTGCGATGCGCAGTTGAAACTGCGGACCATGCCGTTTTCGGAAATTCCGCTCGGACCGATTGTCAAGAAGCGGGCCGAAGAAGTCGGACTGATGGCGGCGATTGCTGCGGATACGTCGGTTTAAGCCGTCGAGATTCATGAGTGCGTGATGGTGGGTGTGGCTTACCCCCCTCTGTCCTGCCGGACATCTCCCCCACAGGTGGGGAGATCGACTCGTTGAGACCTCTCGCGCATCTCTAAGGTTGCGGGTGGAGGGGGCTAAGCGCCCAGCCAATCTCCCTCCTTGTGGGGGAGATGTCCGGCAGGGCAGAGGGGGTAAGCCACACCCACCATCGTACCATGAGCGAAAAGCCCCGTTTTTTCCCATGGACCTCTGAAAATCCATGCATTCCGCAGGCTGTTTGGGCCTTCGCCATTGCAAAGCCGCATCGTGAGCATTATTCCGCATGGCACATACGGTCATTGGACCGCTTTAAAAAGCTGGCCTGCTTCATCATGGGCAAGCGACGAAGGATGACGGATTATGAAGTCTGACAATGATGTGGTGATTACCGGGGTTGGTATCGTGACCTGTCATGGTGTTGGTATCGACGCCCATATTGCGCTGCTGTCGGCAAGCTCTGCGCCTGACGCGATTGTCGAGACGGAAAAGTTTGCGCCCTATCCGATCCATCCGCTGCCGGACATTGACTGGTCGAACCAGATTGGCCGCAAGGATCAGCGCCAGATGGAAAACTGGCAGCGCCTTGGTGTATTCGCTGCGGGTCTGGCACTTGATGATGCCGGTCTGAAGGAAGACGCGGAAGCCTGCGGCACCATGGACATGATCGTGGCTGCCGGTGGTGGCGAGCGTGACATCAATGTCGACACGCTGATCGTGGACGAAGGGCTGAAGCGTAACGACCGCGAAGTCATGCTCAACGAAAAGCTGACGACCGAGCTTCGCCCGACACTGTTCCTTGCCCAGCTTTCCAACCTCATGGCTGGTAATATTTCAATCGTCCACAAGGTGACCGGTTCGTCGCGCACCTTCATGGGTGAAGAGGCGGCAGGTATTTCCGCGGTTGAGACGGCATTTTACCGTATTCGCTCCGGCGAATCGAGCCATGCGCTCGTGGGTGGTGCGTTTGCCGCGGAGCGGCCTGATATGACGCTGCTGTTCGAAGCCATCGGCGCACATGCGCAGGGTGAGTGGCAGCCGCTGTGGTCGCGCGCAGACGGTGAGGGCGGTGGCATGGTCACCGGCTCTGTCGGCGCATTCCTCGTGCTGGAATCCCGCAAGCGTGCTGAAGCGCGTGGCGCAAAGATTTATGCCCGCATTGACGCCATCGAGGGTGATCGCGGCGCACGTCAAGACGGCAAGTTTGAGCAGAGACTGGAGCGACTTCTGGCCCCGGCCAATGATTCGGCTGAAACGGTCATTTTCTCTGGCGCTAGCGGATATGACGCCGTGACCGTTCGTGAGAAGGATGTGCTTCAAAAGGCGCTGCCGAAGGCCGTCCTTCGCGGCTTCAGCGGTGTGACCGGCCATGGGCTGGAGGCGCAGTTTCCGTTGGGCCTTGCGCTGGCGGCACTTGCGCTGAATGGCAATGCGAAAGTTCCGGCATTCGACAGTTCTGCTGAAAAGCCAATGACGTCAGCTGCCTCACAGGTGGTTGTGACGACGGTTGGCCATGTGCGTGGCGAAGGTGTCGCCGTGCTTTCCAATGACGCTTGAGGAGTAGACACCATGGCATCCAGCACATTCAAGGATCACCTCGGTCGCCCCATCGTTGCCGTTACCGGCATGGGCATTCTCACCTCGCTCGGCCAAGGGCTCAAGGACAATTGGGCGGCGTTGACCTCCGGCAAATCCGGTATTCACAAGATCACCCGTTTCCCTACCGACAATCTTTCCACCAAGATTTGCGGCACGGTGGATTTCATCGACATTCCAAAGCCAAACTCCGTCGAGCGGTCTTTTGCATTTGCCCGCGAAACCACGATCGAGGCTTTGGCGCAGGCTGGCATTTCGGGCGATTTCAACGGCCCGCTGTTTTTGGCTGCACCACCGATCGAGCCGGAATGGAGCGCCCGTTTTGAGCTGGGCGACCGTTCTCCGCCTGCGGCAAAACCTGGCGATGCCTATGACCGCTTCATGGCCGCTCTGCGCGAGCGTCCAGATCCGGCCTTCCAGGAAGCTGCATTGTTCGGCGCGATCTCGGAGCGTCTCGCTGACCGTTTCGGTACGCGGGGCCTCCCGGTTACGTTGTCCACAGCCTGTGCGTCAGGTGCAACGGCGATCCAGCTTGGTGTCGAAGCCATTCGTCAGGGGCGCACGGACCGCGCCTTGACGGTTGCGACTGACGGTTCCGTTAGTGCCGAAGCGCTCATCCGCTTCTCGCTGCTGTCTGCACTCTCCACGCAGAACGAACCGCCGGAAAAGGCGTCCAAGCCGTTCAGCAAGGATCGTGATGGCTTCGTGATTGCCGAAGGTGCAGCGACCCTGGTGCTGGAATCGCTTGAGGCTGCGGTTGCCCGTGGCGCAAAAATTCTGGGCATCATAAAGGGTGCTGGCGAAAAGGCCGATAGTTTCCATCGCACCCGCTCGTCGCCAGACGGCGGTCCTGCGATTGCGACCATTCGCGCAGCCCTTGCCGATGCGGGCGTGGCTGAAGGCGATATCAACTATATCAATGCCCACGGCACTTCGACGCCTGAAAATGACAAGATGGAATATGGCTCCATGCTCGCCGTGTTCGGTGAGGGGCTTAAATCCATTCCCGTCTCATCCAACAAGTCGATGATCGGTCATACGCTGACAGCAGCCGGTGCGGTGGAAGCGGTGTTTTCGCTGCAAACCATGCTGACCGGTACGGTGCCGCCGACTATCAACTACACCAATCCCGATCCGACGATTGCGCTGGACGTGGTGCCGAATGTGAAGCGCGATGCGGATGTGACCGCCGTGCTTTCCAATTCCTTCGGCTTCGGCGGACAGAACGCAAGCCTTGTCATGACGCGGGAACCGGCTTAATCGGTTCTCTTCCATCACAACAAAATAAACGCCTTCGGGCGAAGGACTACTATTATGCGCGCCTTGCAACTCGTAGATGACCGTAAGCTTGAGAGAGTGGAATTGCCTGAACCGGAAGCGCCAGCGCCCGGTGAAGTGACACTTCGGGTCAAGGCCGTCGCGCTGAACCACATCGATGTCTGGGGCTGGCGCGGCATGGCATTTGCCAAGCGCAAGATGCCGCTGACCATCGGCGCGGAAGCGTCGGGTGTGGTCGAAGCCATCGGTCCTGGTGTCTCCAATGTCCTGCCGGGTCAGCTCGTGTCGATCTACGGCGCGCGTACCTGTGGTCGTTGCCACCACTGCGTGGCTGGCCGCGATAACCTGTGCGAAAATGTGGGCGGTGTTCACGGTTTCCATCTGGATGGTTTTGCGCAGGAAAAGATCAACATTCCCGCTCGCCAGCTCGTTCTCGCACCGCCGGGTATCGACGCGGTGGCTGCTGCTCTTGCCCCTGTAACCTTCGGCACCGTCGAGCATATGCTGTTCGACAATGCGAAGCTTCAGCCCGGCGAAACGATTCTTATCCATGCGGGTGGTTCGGGCATCGGTTCTGCTGCCATTCAGCTTGCCAAGAAAATGGGCTGCACGGTCATCACCACCGTCGGTTCCGATGATAAGATCGAGCGTGCCAAGGCATTGGGTGCCGATCACGTCATCAATTACCGCGTCGACCGTTTCGAAGGTGTGGTTCGCAAGCTGACGAAGAAGAAGGGCGTCGATGTCGTCTTTGAACATGTCGGCAAGGATACCTGGGCGGGTTCGATGTTCTGCCTGAAGCGTGGCGGACGCCTCGTCACCTGCGGCTCTACATCGGGCGTTTCGGCGGAAATAAACCTGATGATGCTGTTCCAGCAGCAGTTGAAGCTTCTCGGTTCCTTCGGTTGCCGTATGGAAAACATGGCAAATGCCATGCAGAAAATGGCGCGAGGCCTTGTGCATCCGGTCATCGATACCGAAGTAACCTTCGATACTATCGAGATGGCGCTGGAGCGGATGGAAAGCCGTCAGGTCTTCGGCAAAATCGTCCTGCGGATGGATTGATCCTTTTGAAAATGTTGATAACGCGCATCGTCCTGGCGTTCGAAAACTTTCGCCAGTGGCTGAATGCGACGATTGCGTTTAGTGTTCTGAACCTGTTGAAGCTTTTGCCAGCCGATCCTGCCATCCGGTTTGCGGACAGGCTTGCCCGCAAGATCGGCCCTAAAACGCCACGCCACAAGCTGATGCTCTACAATCTCGAGCGCGCCTTTCCCGAGAAATCGGAAGCGGAGCGTATGGAGATTGCGCTGGATAGCTGGGGCAATATGGGACGCCTGGCTGCGGAATATGTTTTCCTCGATCGCCTATTCGATTTCGATCCGGCACAGGACAAGCCGGGCCGTGTCGAAGTCGTTGGCACAGAGACGTTTCTCGAACTGAGAGACAATCCGCGCCCCTTCATCGTGTTCACTGCGCATTCGGGTAACTTCGAGCTGCTTCCGGTTGCAGGCTCGGCGTTCGGGCTGGATGTGACGGTGCTGTTTCGCCCGCCGAACAATCCCTATGTCGCGAAACGCATTTTCGATTTCCGCAAGGAGCGTATGGGCAACCTCGTTCCGTCTCACGCCGGTTCGTCCTTTGCTCTGGCGCGGCAATTGGAAAAAGGGGGCGGTATTGGCGTTCTGGTTGACCAGAAGTTTAGAAAAGGCCTGCCGACGCAATTCTTCGGCAACGACGTTTTGACCAACCCCTTGCTGGCAAAGCTGGTGCGGCAATTCGGCTGCGATGTGTTTCCGGCGCGTTGCATCCGTCTGCCGGATAATCGTTACCGGCTGGAAATCGAGCCCAAGGTCGAGATACCGTTGAACGAAAAAGGCTCTGTCGATGTGCAGAAGACGGCACAACTGCTCAATGACAAGGTCGAGAGTTGGGTGCGAGAATATCCCGGACAATGGTTGTGGTATCACGACCGTTGGCATATCAAACGTCATATCAAGGACTAGAATAGGATCGTTCTGATTCATTGAAAGCGATAACATCTCAGGATTGTGAATGTATAATGTTCTTCACAATTTCTGGGATTTGTTAAAGCCGTCCTGCGTGTGTTAATTTATCTTGTGTAATGGCGGTGCTGTTTCTCGTTACGTCATTTTTTACGGTGATACCCTATAACGAGTCTCGTGCCGCTTGGCCGGAATGTATTTGAAAGTGCGAGTGGCGCACGATCATCCGGGGGAGAGTCGAGTTGAAAGCTTTGATTGACTTGTTCTGGCAACGATATTCGGAGCTGAAAGGCGCCGTGGATCGCAACGACGCCCCGAAAATTGCGATCCTTGATCGTGAGCTAGATGCCTTGCTTGAAAGCATAACGAGCAGAAAAACCAAGACCACGTCTGAGGTTCTTGAGCAGTTCCGCTTTGCGATCGATCTCCTTAATGAAGAGGCGGAGGACACCGGCTGCGTTCAGCGCAATTCCGAACTCTTGCGCCGGTTGGTGGACAGGTACATCGGTGCTGGTCTGCCATATGATGGCGTGACGCCCGATGGCGAAGCTGCGACATGGAGCCCTTACGTCATTCTTGACGAAGATCGGTTGGATGATCTGGATGAACGCGTCTTCGTGGTTTCACCCGGTTATCGGATCAACTACACCAATGCCATCAATGCGCTGTGCTACGAGGCCAAAACCAACGATCTCGTTGGGCGGCATATCGCCGAATTCATCGGCATACATCATTTCCAGCAAGCGCTGCGCGAAAAGCTCGACGCATGCTTTAAGGGGCAGGCCGCAAAATACACCTATGCGGAAGACATTGATGGGCACACAGTGGTGCGCTCTTATGAAATGTCGCCTTGTTACTCCCCGTCCTATAAGCTCGTTGGCGCAATTATAATCGTAAAAGAACTGGCCGACCGTCGTCATCGGGCCGTGGCATAAGGCAGTCTGGGTATTCCAGTCTCCAACCGACCACTTTGTCCGCTACCGTACCATGTCTTTTGACATGCCAGAAATGAGATAGGGTGGGAGTTCGATGTCGATCTTTTCGACGTCGCGACGGGGTTTAGAAGCGCAGTATTTATCTGGCCAAGTCTGATCTCTAGTCAAGATCACCTTTATTCACCAAAGAAAAACCGATGAATAATGCCATACATTCACGCTTATTGTAAACGATTACATCTTTGTTATTTGCAGTATTGATGGGTGCCATTTACCGCGTCTTCGGGTCTAATAGCGTAACGGCAGAGTGATAATCATATAACAAATGTTAATGACCTACGCACGGATAGGTTAAATCTCGTGTATTGACGAAATGGACAACGATAGTGTTCATATCTCAGAACAATGTAGTTTCATGGGTAGCTCATATTCGGATCATAGATGTCTCTTTGGCCTCATCGATACGGCAGCCCGTGGACCCAAAGTTAAAATGATCTGAGCCTGCTTCGGCAACGGTTTTTGAAAGAAGGAGGTTTTCCTGATCGTGTCCGGCACAATGATTGGACAGTGTCAGAATGGGAAACCTGTGTGATGAAATGGAGGCTCCATTGATTGGGCTCTTCGACGCCTTTTCGCTGAAATGCACGCAGTTGAAACAGGCTGTGGCCGGTGGTCATGACGATCTTGTGCGTGTGCTGGATCGAGAACTTCAGCCGATGATCGCGGGTATCCTGTCATATAGGGCAGAAACCCGCGAGGAAGTGCATATGCAGTTGCAGTTCCTCAACAGTTTGATCCGCGACGAGGCCGAAGATAAATCAAGCGTTACGCGCCGTAGTGCTGACATGTCGATGCTGATCGATCGTTATTTCCCCAATTCGAGCGGCAAGGGTGATCGCATCCAACGTCCGACATTACGGCCGACTGATGAGAACGCTGTATTCGAGATGCCGAACCAGCCTCTGTTCAATGAGGCTGTGCTGGATAGTTTGCCGGATCGCATTGGCGTCGTCACCAAGGATTATCGCTATCTGTATGCCAATCAGGCAAACGCGCAGTATTTGAACCGCACCGCGCTATCCATGATTGGCTGTCATGTTTCGGAGTTTGTGGGGGAGGAAAGCTTCAGGACCATGGCCCAGCCAGCGTTCGAAAAATGCTTTCACGGTCATAAGGTCGACTACATCCACAAGGGACGTCGCGATTCCTGCAGTTTCACAACCCGTTGCCGCATGACGCCATTGCGTGGTGGAAACAATAAGATTGTCGGCGCTGTCATCGTTCTCCAAAGCGTTGATGAAGTCGCCCTGAACTGCAATTGAGGGCCTAGCCGCCCGTAAGACTTGCGAAGAATGAGCCCACCGCAGAGACGGCACCGGCGTCCAGAAGCAGTTTCGTCGCCATTGCTAGGCATGAGATCACCAGCAGAGGCCGAATGATTTTTGCGCCGTTGTTCATGGCAAGTCGCGAACCCATCTGCGCGCCCAGAAACTGCCCCAAACCCATGACCAGTCCCAGCTTCCATAAGATTGCGCCGCTGAGTGTAAAGACGAGGAAGCCGCCGAAGTTCGAGCCGAGGTTGAGAAGCTTGGTGTGAGCCGTTGCCTTCAACATACCGAAGCCCGCCAACCCGACAAATGCCAGCATGTAAAACGAACCGGCCCCTGGCCCGAAAATGCCATCGTAGAAACCCACCAGTGGAACGACGGTCAGGCCGAATACGAGGGGCCTTACGCGTTGGTGACTATCCAGATCGCTGAGGTTGGGTTTGAAGGCAAAATAAAGGGCTATCGCGATCAGCAAAAACGGCATGATGGCTCGCAGAACATCAGGCGGCACGAACGACGCCGTCAAGGCCCCGAAGACACCGCCTAAGAGTGCCATCATTGCCATGGGGAATTGCTTTTTTAGGTCCACATGGCCTCGACGCGCGTAGGCGATGGTGGCTGATGCCGAGCCGAACTGCGCCTGCAATTTGTTCGTTCCCAAAACCTCAAGCGGCGGAACGCCCAGGATGAGCATGGCAGGGATGACGATCAACCCGCCACCACCGGCAATCGAATCCACAAAGCCTGCGAAAATGGCCACCAGAAAAAGGATGAGAAAAAGCTGAAGAGCGACATCGTGCACGGGGAGCATTCCAGGAGGGTGATGGTGACGCCGCTTCTCTCACCGAATTATGCTTGTTGCAACGGTTTTCGTGTCTTGCGTCGAGGGCATTGCGCGGATTGTGCGTCCGTTTATGGTGCATTCGCTGTTTCGTCGTTCGTGGGCGATTCTGCTCTAGATGAATTTGAGGACATGGCATGCATAAGGTAATTTTCGACACGGACCCCGGCATCGACGACGCAATGGCGTTGCTGTTTCTGCATCGCCACCCGGATATCGATCTGGTTGGTGTCACGACGGTTTTCGGCAATGCTCCGCTCGATATTACCACCCGCAATGCGTTGTTCCTCAAGCAGCAATGGGGCATGACGGCACCGGTGGCCAGAGGTGCAGGCGTCACGTTCGATCCATCCCGCCCGGAAGGTCATTGGCCGACTTTTATCCATGGCGAAGACGGCCTCGGCAATATCGGTGTTCCCGATACGATTGATCTGCCGCTGGATCCACGCCCGGCGCATCACTTCATTATCGATACCGTCAAAGCAAACCCGGGTGAGGTGACGCTGATCGCCGTCGGCCGCATGACGAACCTCGCCTTGGCGCTGCGTGAAGACCCGGATTTTGCGACTTTGGTCAAGCAGGTCATCATCATGGGTGGCGCTTTCGATATCAACGGCAATGTCAGCCCCGCGGCAGAAGCCAATATTCATGGCGATCCTGAAGCCGCAGACCTGGTTTTCACTGCGCCGTGGCGCGTGACGGTCGTTGGCCTCGATGTGACGACGCGCACGGTCATGACATCGAAATTCATGGACGAGATGGCGAAGGAGGGCGGGGCACCCGTCCAGCTTCTGTCGGATTTGTCGCAGTTCTACATCGAGTTTTACAATCAGCGTACCGGCGACGGCATGGTGGTGCATGACAGCTGCGCCTGCGTCTACCTGACCAACCCCGAACTTTTCGACACCCGCAGCGGTGCGATTCGCGTCGTGTGCGGCGGTATTGCCGATGGCCAGACGATCCAGAAGCCGGACGGTGTCGGTTTTCCGCCTGGGAAATGGGATGGGCATCCAAGCCAGCTCGTCTGTACCAATATCCAGCCTGATCGTGTGCTTTCGGTCATCCGTTCGACAATTGTGCATGGCGAGCGCGGCTGATTGGTCGCGCGCGCTGCCAAACGCGGCGTCTTGCCTTGCATTTTTGAAAAAACTCGCGTTATGCAGGTTTTGCAGGCCGCGTTCATTTTGCTGGCTGCGACCGCTTGCGGAAAACCAATTCGTGTTTTTCAGCACATGCGTTACACTTAAATGATACGGGTCCGATGTGTTCGTGTCGGCTGTATTTGAAACCAAAAAACGAATGTTATGTGAGCCGCTAATTTGGCTCATTTCCACGAGGAAAAGATGGAAGAGTTTCACAAGGTCAAGCGTCTGCCGCAATACGTGTTCGAACAGGTCAACCGTTTGAAAGCGAGCGCGCGAGCGGGCGGAGCCGACATTATCGACCTTGGCATGGGCAATCCCGACCTTCCGACACCGAAGGCCATTGTCGATAAGCTGTGCGAAGTGGTTCAGGATCCACGCACACACCGTTACTCGTCCTCCAAGGGCATTCCCGGTCTTCGCCGTGCGCAGGCGGGCTATTACGCCCGCCGTTTCGGCGTGAAGCTGAACCCCGATACGCAGGTTGTCGCCACGCTGGGCTCCAAGGAAGGCTTTGCCAATATGGCGCAGGCCATCACGGCACCTGGCGATGTCATTCTTTGCCCGAACCCGACCTATCCGATCCATGCGTTTGGCTTTCTGATGGCGGGTGGCGTTATCCGCTCGATGAATGTCGAGCCGGACGAAACCTTCTTCGGCCCGCTCGAGCGCGCTGTCCGCCACTCCATTCCCAAGCCGCTTGCGCTGATCATCAACTACCCGTCGAACCCAACGGCGCACGTCGCATCGCTGGATTTCTATCGCGACATCATTGCTTTCGCCAAGAAGCATGATCTGATCGTGTTGTCGGACCTTGCCTATTCCGAAATCTACTTCGACGACGCCAACCCGCCGCCATCCGTTCTGGAAGTGCCGGGTGCGATGGACGTTGCGGTGGAATTCACCTCCATGTCCAAGACCTTCTCGATGCCTGGCTGGCGTATGGGCTTTGCAGTCGGCAACGAGCGGCTGATTTCGGCCCTGACGCGTGTGAAATCCTACCTGGATTACGGCGCATTCACGCCTATTCAGGTTGCGGCCACCCACGCATTGAACGGTGATGGTTCCGATATCGCTGAAGTGCGTAGCGTCTATCGTCGCCGCCGCGATGTCATGGTCGATACGTTCGGAAAGGCCGGTTTCGAGGTTCCACCTCCAGCGGCCACCATGTTCGCATGGGCAAAAATTCCGGAAAAATTCCGCCACCTCGGCTCTCTGGAGTTTTCCAAACTCCTCGTGGAGAAGGCCGATATTGCCGTCGCTCCCGGCGTCGGCTTTGGCGAAATGGGCGACGATTACGTTCGCCTTGCGCTTGTTGAAAACGAGCATCGAATTCGCCAGGCAGCGCGCAATTTGAAGCGCTTCCTGTCGACAGCGGACGATACGTTGCACAACGTCGTTTCGCTCAACGCCCATCGTTAAGGGCATCCAACCGGGTGGCCGTTTCCGGCCACCTCTTCACGTCAGCAAATCAGGAATATACCAATGGCAGATTCATTGAGAATCGGCATAGCGGGACTCGGCACTGTCGGCTCTTCGCTCGTGCGCATCCTCCAGCAGAGAAGCAACGAACTTGCAATTACCTGCGGACGCGCAATTGAGATTATTGCAGTCAGCGCACGCGACCGTTCGCGTGATCGCGGTCTTGATCTCAAGGGTATTACCTGGTTTGACACGCCTGAAGAGATGGCGGCAAAAGCCGAAATTGACGTTTTTGTAGAGCTGGTCGGCGGTGCCTCCGGTACCGCGGAAAAGGCCGTGCGGGCCGCGCTGTCACGCGGTCTCCACGTGGTGACAGCTAACAAGGCGTTGCTTGCCAAACACGGCGTTGAGCTTGCCATTCTCGCGGAAGAGAGAGGCGCGCTGCTGAACTTCGAAGCAGCTGTCGCCGGTGGCATTCCCATCATCAAGGCCCTGCGTGAGTCGCTGACCGGCAACCATGTGTCGCGCATCTACGGCATCATGAACGGCACCTGCAATTACATCCTGACCAAGATGGAAAAGGAAGGCTTGTCCTTCGAGGCGTGCCTCAAGGAAGCGCAGCGGCTTGGTTACGCCGAAGCCGATCCAGCCTTCGATATCGAGGGCAATGATACCGCTCACAAACTGGCAATCCTCACCACACTTGCCTTTGGCTCCAAGATTGCAGCTGATGACATCTATCTCGAAGGCATCTCCAATATCTCGATCGAGGATATTCAGGCGGCTGCTGATCTCGGTTATCGCATCAAGCTGCTGGGCGTTGCGCAGGTAACGGAATCAGGCATCGAACAGCGTGTACACCCGACCATGGTACCGCTGGATTCAGTCATTGCGCAGGTGGATGGCGTGACCAACGCTGTTGCTGTCGAATCGGACATTCTCGGTGAACTGCTGATGGTTGGACCCGGCGCAGGTGGCAATGCCACGGCGTCCGCTGTTCTGGGTGACATCGCAGACATCGCTAAGAGCCGCCCGGGCGTGCAGCAGGTACCGGTGCTTGGCCGTCCGGCAAAGTCGCTGACCGAATACCGTCGCGCCAAGATGAAGAGCCACGAAGGCGGTTACTTCATTCGCCTGACGGTGAAGGACAAGGCCGGCGTTTTTGCCAGCATCGCAACGCGCATGGCGGAAAACAATATCTCGCTGGAATCCATCGTCCAGCATTCTCGCGTTCCCGTCGAGGGCGGTGCGCAGACGATCATCCTCGTTACCCACGCAACGATGGAAGACGCTATCCGCAAAGCCGTCAAAGGCATAAAGAGCGAAAAATACCTGGTGAACGAACCGCAGGTCATTCGCATCGAACGGACCTGATCGTCTGATTTCACGATATGACATGGAAGCCATCGGCGGTAGCGTCGGTGGCTTTTTTGTATTTTTGCTCCGTATCTGCCATCAGCACCCTGTAAAAAAACTGCTGCACCTTGTCGGCAGGCGCGTTACGTCTTCGTCTTAGAACGGAGAAGGAGAGTGAGATGCATTACGCGATTCTGTGTTACGCCGATGAGGAAGCCGTCTTCGCCTGGTCAAAGGAAGAAGAGGAGGCTGTCATGGGCAAGCTCTATGCGGTGCAGGAACCGCTGGCCAAGGCTGGCAAGCTGGGACCCACAGGGCGGCTGATGCCGACCACGACAGCCACGACCGTTCGCAAGGGCAAGCAGGAACCGTTGGTGCTGGATGGCCCCTTTGCCGAAACGAAGGAAGTGCTATTGGGTTTTTACACCGTGGATGTGGAAAATCTGGATGAGGCAGTCGATTTCGCCAAGCAACTGTCCGCTGCCAATCCGGGCTCTACCTCCTACGAAATCCGGCCGTTTTACGTCTTCCATCCCACAGGTGCGCCCACATGACAGATATCGCATGGATCGACCTTGCGTTGACGGCCGCGCGACCACAGGCGCTGGGCGCATTGCTGCGTTATTTCCGCGATCTGGACACAGCGGAAGAAGCCTTTCAAGAGGCCTGCCTACGCGCGGTGCGGACTTGGCCCGAGAAAGGCCCGCCCCGTGATCCTGCAGCATGGTTGATCTTTGTCGGGCGCAACAGCGGCGTGGATGCCATTCGCAAACATTCGAAATCCGTGCCTTTGCCGGAAGAGGACGTCCTATCCGATCTCTCCGATGCGGAAGCCGATATTGCAGAGCGGCTGGACAACTCCCATTACCGCGATGACATTCTGCGCCTGATGTTTGTCTGCTGCCATCCGGATTTGCCGGCAACGCAGCAGATCGCGCTTGCACTGCGCATCGTCGCTGGCCTTAGTGTCACGCAGATCGCCCGCGCGTTTCTGGTGACGGACGCCGCGATGGAGCAGCGCATTACCCGCGCCAAAGGGCGTGTCGCCAAAGCCGGTGTACCCTTCGAGAACCCGACCGCATGGGAGCGGCAGGAGCGTTTGGACAAGGTCTGCGCCATGCTCTATCTCGTTTTCAACGAAGGCTATTCGTCGGCTATCTCCAACCCGGACAGCATGACGATGTGTGAAGAGGCGATCCGCCTTGCGCGCATTCTGTTGCGCATATTTCCATCCGAAACTGAGATCATGGGGCTTCTGACCCTGATGTTGTTGCAGCATTCGCGTCGCAACACCCGGTTTTCACCGGATGGTGACATCATTCTGCTGGAAGATCAGAACCGCGACGGCTGGGACCGGCAGATCATCGATGAAGCGCTGGCGCTGCTGGACAAGGCGATGCGCCACCGCAAACCCGGCCCTTACCAGCTTCAGGCAGCCATTGCTGCTCTGCATGCGCGGGCAGCCACGGCGAAGGATACCGACTGGTTCGGCATCGACCTGTTGTATCAGGCGCTGGAGCATCTCCAGCCATCACCCGTCGTCACGCTCAACCGGGCTGTCGCCGTTTCGAAAATGGATGGACCGGAGGCGGCGCTTGCCGTGCTTCAGACGTTGGATGGAAAGCTGGACGCCTATTTCTACTATCACGGCGTTCGTGGTGGGCTATTGATGCAGGCGGGCAGGGCGGCTGAAGCCCGCGAAGCCTTCGACCGGGCCATCGCCCTTGCCAATACGCCGGCCGAAGCCGCGCATATCCGCCAGCAGCTGGACAAGCTTGCGCTGGAAAATACGAAATAATTTTTGAGTGTGTGTCGTGTGGTTGTCTGCTCAGACGTCCTTGCAGCATCATCATAGAGATGAACCAAACCAAGCGAAAGGAAACGACCATGAACAATCATCACGGTGCCCACGATCTGGTTCTCATACGCGAATTCGATGCTCCGCGTGAAAAGCTCTACGAAGCGTGGACCGACCCCAAACTGTTGAAGCAATGGTTCTGCCCCAAGCCCTGGGGTGTGTCCCATGCCGAACTGGATCTGCGTTCCGGTGGCGCAAGCCTCATCGTCATGGCTGGGCCGAATGGCGAAGTGGTCGAAAATCGTGGCGTCTATCTGGAAGTCGTTGCCAATGAAAAACTCGTCTTCACCGATGCTTATACCAGTGCTTGGGTGCCTGCCGAAAAACCGTTCATGACCGGCATCGTTCTGTTCGAAGATATGGGCGATGGCCGCACGAAATATACCGCGATTGCGCGGCACTGGACGGCAGAAGACAAAACGGCCCATGAGGCGATGGGCTTCCATGAAGGTTGGGGAATGGCCGCTGACCAACTGGCTACCCTCGTTGCAACGCTCTGACGCGAAAAGGGGAGGAATCACCTGATGCCTGACGTTGCTGTTCCAATGCCTCTGCCGCGCTGGCAGAGGCTGACAGGGTCCGTGATGAGCGGTCTTATCGTGGCTTTTCTGATTTTTGACGGTGCCATCAAACTCGCGCCCATTGCGCCCGTGACGGAAACGATGGTTGCGCTTGGATATTCGGTTGACCCGTCGCTGGCGCGTGGCCTTGGCGTCATGACGCTCGCTATCGCGCTTCTTTATGCCATTCCCCGTACATCCTTGCTCGGCGCAATTTTGATGACGGGGCTGCTGGGCGGTGCAATCGCAACCCATCTGCGTGTCGGAAGTCCGCTGTTCACCCACATGTTCTTCGGTGTCTATCTCGGGCTGCTGGCATGGGGTGGGCTCTATCTGCGGTCTGAAGCGCTGAGACGTCTCATTCCATTGCGTGGTAAACACTAGGCTGTAAATGAGGGTGTGCTGGTCGAATCACGCTTCCGGTGCTTTATTTGCGGTAGTTGTGGGGACGTTGTTTGATCAGTATTCGCCCGGCGAGAGAAGGAGACGCAGCGGTGCTGGCGGCCATCGGTTTGCGGGCGTGGGCAAACGCGACATCGGCTCTGGGGGTGACGGAAGAGTTGCGCGAAAATGCGCGGGCCGCATTTGAGAATTTCACGCATTCGTCGAGGCTCGCCATCACTGTGGCTGAGGTGGATGGCGCAATCGCTGGCTGGGCCGCGCGCGAACATTTCGATGAGACCATTACGGATTTCTGGATCGATCGGGTCTATAAGCGCCAAGGCGTCGGTACTGCGCTTTTAAGCGAGATCGAGCGGCAGATCGTGGACCGCGGTTTTCCGGTCGGTATGCTGGAAAGCCATGCCCAGAACCATCAGGCGGTCTCGTTTTTTCGCAAACATGGATACGCCGTCAGTTGGTTTTCCATGAAATATTCTGCAAAGCTGGACCGCGACGTGCAATCCATGGGTCTTCAAAAGCAGCTGGTGACGATGGAAACAGGTGGCTATGGCTTCGGTTTTTGAGCCATTGTTTCCAGGAACGTAAGCGTCGTTCGTGGCCATTGCGGCATGATGATGAGGGAGAGACCAATCCCGATGTGTAGGACGATGATGAAGAGCAAATAACTGCGGAAGGGCTCTTTTCGCGTTTTGTGGCGCAGCAAACGTTGCGCGAGCACGGCACCTGCGCTGCCGCCCAGAAAGGCCAGCCAAAGCAACGTACTTTCGCTGACACGCCATTCGCCATTCCTGGCCGCCTCCTTATCCCACCAGTAGATGAGGAAAACGAGAAGGTTGAAGGCAAGATATGTGGCGAAGGCCAGAGCAAGTGTAATCATGATTCCATTAAAATTCAGAATTGTAAAAAAACATTCTCAGGCTCGCCAAAAATTTTGGTCTTCATGCCTTTGACGCGACAAGCCTTGCGCCACGGTGCCAATTGTTCTACCTCACCATAGACAGAAATTCCGTATATTAAGAGCTTGATATGACCCTTGTAGACGTGCGCACACCAGACCCGAAACGCTTCATTCCCGGCGCGACCGGCGATTGGGAAATCGTCATCGGCATGGAGGTTCACGCCCAGGTTCTCTCCAATTCCAAGCTGTTTTCCGGTGCTTCCACCACCTTCGGCAATGCCCCGAACTCCAACGTTTCGCTGGTGGATGCTGCCATGCCTGGCATGCTGCCCGTGATCAACGAGGAATGCGTGGCACAGGCCGTGCGCACCGGTTTGGGCCTGAAGGCGCAGATCAACAAGCGCTCCATCTTTGACCGCAAGAACTACTTCTACCCTGATCTGCCGCAGGGCTACCAGATTTCGCAGTTCAAGGACCCGATTGTTGGTGAAGGCCAGATCGTCATTTCGCTGGGGCCGGACCGTCAGGGCAATTTCGAGGATATCGAAATCGGCATCGAGCGTCTGCATTTGGAACAGGATGCCGGCAAGTCGATGCACGACCAGCACCCGACCATGTCCTATGTCGACCTGAACCGTTCCGGTGTGGCGCTGATGGAAATTGTGTCAAAGCCGGACATGCGCTCTTCCGACGAAGCCAAGGCTTACATGACCAAGCTTCGCTCCATCGTGCGCTATCTCGGCACCTGCGACGGAAACATGGACGAAGGTTCGATGCGCGCCGACGTCAACGTCTCCGTGCGCAAGCCAGGCGAGGCTTTCGGCACGCGTTGCGAAATCAAGAACGTCAACTCTATCCGCTTCATCGGTCAGGCCATCGAATACGAAGCCCGGCGCCAGATTGCCATTCTGGAAGATGGTGGCACCATCGATCAAGAAACCCGCCTGTTCGATCCCGGCAAGGGCGAGACGCGGTCCATGCGCTCCAAGGAAGACGCGCATGACTATCGCTACTTCCCGGACCCGGATCTGCTGCCTCTGGAATTCGACGATGCCTTCATCGAACGGATGAGCAAGGATTTGCCGGAACTGCCTGACGACAAAAAGGCACGATTCGTCAGCGAACTCGGCCTGTCCGTCTATGATGCATCGATCCTCGTGTCGGAAAAGGCGATTGCCGATTATTACGAACTGGTCGCCAACGGCCGCGATGGCAAGATTGCCGCCAACTGGGTCATCAACGATTTGCTCGGCGCGCTGAACAAAGCCAGTAAGGGTATCGAAGAGACACCCGTTTCCGCTGACCAGCTCGGCGGCATCATCGACCTTATCAAGGCCAACACCATCTCGGGCAAAATCGCCAAGGACCTTTTCGAAATCGTCTGGAACGAGGGCGGCAACCCGGCTGAGATTGTCGAAAGCCGCGGCATGAAGCAGGTCACGGATACGGGTGCCATCGAAAAGGCCGTGGACGAGATTATCGCTGCCAACCCGGATCAGGTCGATAAGGTCAAGGCAAAGCCGACACTCGCCGGCTGGTTCGTCGGTCAGGTCATGAAAGCCACGGGTGGCAAGGCCAACCCGCAGGCGGTGCAGGAACTGGTCAAGGCGAAGCTTGGTCTTGAGGAGTAAGCGCTCCTATCGGTGACGTCGAAGCCGGGATTGCTCCCGGCTTTTCTATTTCAAGACTAAGGGGGGAATCGTGTTCTTCATTCGCACCGCCAGTGAGCGTGATATCGAGCCGGTGAGGGCGTTGTTGGCCCGGACTTGGCATGCCACCTATGATTCGATCTATGGTGCGCAGCGGGTCAGTCAGTTGATTACCGAGTGGCATTCTCCCTCGGCCATGAAAGAGCGCGTCCAGAAAAAGGGTGGCGAGTTTCTGGTGGCTGACGATGGCAAACGCATCGGTGGCATGGGCTATGCGGCGATGTCAGCCAAGATGCCGAAGACGGCTTTGCTTCACCAGCTTTACATCGACCCGCATTTTCAGCGACAGGGCGTTGGGCGCGATATTTTTGCTGAGCTCGAAACGTGCTTTCCCGACGCTGATATCATGCGCCTTGAGGTCGAGCCTAAAAACACTGTCGCCGTCGCTTTTTACGAAGGTCTGGGCTTTACCGAGGTTGGGCATGTCGAGCGCATGGCAGGCGTTGAAGGTCTTCCGGGTATCGCGATGGAAAAGACGTTGGCCCGATGAGCGCGACACTCGAAAACCTGGTTATTCGATGCGCCCGGGAGGGTGATCTGCCTGCGCTCGCAGCAATGTTCGCCGCGGACGAGCTCGGTGGTCACGGCGATACGACCGACGTTTCGGCACTGCCGGATTACCTCTCTGCATTTCGCGCCATCGAACAATCATCCAACGAGACGCTCTATGTCGCGGAGCTGGATGGTGAGGTCGTCGGGACTTTTCAAACGGTGATTCTCACCAAGCTCGTAGGTCGTGGCGCAACCTCGATGAAGATAGAGGCGGTGCAAACCCGCAACGATATGCGCGGTCGCGGCATTGGTGCGATCATGATCCGTTATTGCATCGATGATGCTCAAAAACGCGGTGTCAAAAACATCCAGTTGATATCGAACATGATGCGGGTCGATGCGCACCGGTTTTACGACCGTCTCGGCTTCGAGAAGCGCCATTTCGGTTTCAGCATGGCACTGAAATAGCAGCTGGTGGCAGGGGAAATACTGGACAATTGACGCATGGAGCGGCATAAGCTTGTGCTGTGCTGCGCAATCCAAATCGCCGCAGTGCATTCAAGCCCCGAGGAATGGATAATGAAGACTCTCCTGACGCAAATCTTCACCTGGTGGAACGGCCAGACGATCGGAACGCGCTTTCACACATGGCGTTTTGGAAAGAAGGTTGGACAGGACGAGTTGGGTAACACCTATTATGAAGGTGGCACCACATCCTGGGGCATGCCGCGTCGTTGGGTCACCTATAATGGTTACGCGGACGCATCAGCGATCACACCTGGCTGGCATGGCTGGATGCACTATCGCACCGACGTTCCGCCAAGCCAGGAAAGCTACGCGGCGCGCGAATGGGAAAAGCCGCATTTGCCAAACATGACCGGTTCTTCCAAGGCTTACCGTCCGCAGGGCTCGCTCGCTGTTCCCGGTGAACGCCCACGCGTGACCGGTGACTACGACGCCTGGACACCCGGCAACTGATTGCGTTTGGGTGGCGCGTGCATGGCCTTTCTATGTGCCGGCACACCACCCGTTTTCGCCACATTCCGCCTGTAGGCGTTTAACCCTCGCTGAGTTGGCGCGGGAAATCTTTCTGGAGACGGTTCGATATGGGAAAATTCACGCGAGAGACTTCTTTGCGTGCACTGGCTGTGGCTTTTGTTGCGCTTTTGCCCATGACCGGCTTCGTCTCCTCCGCCTCTGCCGCCCGCATCGAGAACCGCGTAGCGGTCTTTTCTGGCATCGACAAGATCACAGGCCGCATTACCTCCTTTGACGTGTACCTGAACGAGACGGTTCAATTCGGCGCGCTTCAGGTGACCCCGAAGGTCTGCTATTCCCGCGATGACACCGAAGCGCAAAAGATCGACGCCTTCATCGAAGTCGATGAAATTACGCTTGACCGTAAGATCAAGCGCATCTTCACCGGCTGGATGTTTGCCGATAGCCCCGGCCTAAACGCCGTCGAGCACCCGATCTACGACGTGTGGCTAACCGGCTGCAAGCAGGAATCGGACGTGCCTGCTCCGTCTTCTGCGGCAAAGACGAACTAGTCCTAATCACCTTGATATTCTAATCGCTGCCATTTTCACCGGCGACTTTGGGTTGGATGGAAAGTGGTAGTATAAGCCACTCACCAGCGATAGCTGCGGGCGGGACAGGAAAGTTTGTCTCTTCAATCAGGTGATAAACAGCGACTTTTGATTCAGGTCTTGCTTTGGTATTTTCCGTGAATGAAATCGACTGCGCTTTGCCCTTCCCGTCGATCCGAAACCGAACGTAGAGCATCTGCAACTCACCGGTCGCCAACTCTTTTAATTCCGGTTTGTTTATTATTGGGACTAGTTCACTGGCGAGTTGCCTTTTCCAAGAAATAACATCTTGATCTTGGGCCGACGGTGCAGCAATGGCTGCAACGGTCGTAAAAACAGTCATGAAAATGAATGCGAGTAGCGGCATGACAACCCTGTTTAGACATTCGCCTGAAAATTAGGTCAGGGCTTTGCGTAGGGCAAGTTGCGAACTATCGCCCGTCATCGATTTTGATTCCCATCGAAATCCAGATGTTCCGAGCGCATTGCCGCATCCAATATCTTCGCATACTCAACCTTCGGCACATCGATTGCACCGAATGTCTTGAGATGTTCGGTGGTAAATTGCGTGTCCAGCAGGGTGAAGCCCTTTTCACGCAGATGCTCGACCAGATGGACGAGGCAGATCTTCGAGGCGTTGGTGCGTCGAGAAAACATGCTTTCGCCAAAGAAGGCAGAGCCCAGCGAGACGCCGTAGAGACCACCGACGAGTTCGTCGCCTTCCCAGGCTTCGACACTGTGAGCGTGGCCGATCTCGTGGAGTTCGACATAGAGCTTTCGGATCGTCTTATTGATCCAGGTGCTGGGACGATCCGGTGCTTCTGCTGCGCATCCAGCCATGACACCATCGAAATCCGTATCAAAGCGGATGTCGAATTGGCGTTTGCGGATGGCCTTGGCCAGACTTTTGGAAACGTGAAAATCATCAAGCGGGATTATGCCCCGCATTTCGGGCTCGACCCAGAAAAGCTCCGGATCATCGGCCGAATCGGCCATGGGAAACAGGCCGATGGAGTAGGCGCGCAGCAGAATATCGACGTCGATGTCGCTATCTCTGCCGCGCCGTCCCATCTCTTACTTCGCGTCGCCGGCCAGATATTTTTCCAGCCAGTGGATGTCGTAGTCGCCCTTCAGAATGTCTTCGTTTTGCAGAAGATCCTGAAACAGCGGCAGGGTGGTCTTGATACCGTCCACGACGAACTCGTCGAGCGCGCGGCGAAGGCGGCGAATGCATTCGTCGCGATTGCGACCATGCACGATCAACTTGCCAATCATGCTGTCGTAATAAGGCGGGATCTTGTAGCCCTGATACGCACCGGAATCGACGCGAACGCCAAGACCGCCGGGTGTGTGGAAGTAGGTCAGCGTACCTGGAGACGGCACGAAGGTACGCGGGTCTTCGGCGTTGATACGGCATTCGATGGCGTGGCCATTGAACTTCACCTCATCCTGCGTAACCGAAAGGCCCTGGCCGGAAGCAACGCGAATCTGCTCCTGCACGAGGTCCATGCCGGTGATGGCTTCCGTGACCGGATGTTCCACCTGAAGACGGGTGTTCATTTCAATGAAATAGAACTCGCCGTTCTCGTAAAGGAACTCGATGGTGCCGGCACCGCGATATTTCAGCTTGCGCATGGCATCGGCGCAGATTTCGCCGATCTTCATGCGCTGCTCGAAGGTCAGCGCTGGCGAGTTGGCTTCTTCCAGAACCTTCTGGTGGCGGCGCTGCAAGGAGCAGTCGCGTTCACCCAGATGGATGGCCTTGCCTTCACCATCACCAAACACCTGCACTTCGATGTGGCGTGGCTTGCCGAGGTATTTTTCCATGTAGACGGCGTCGTTACCAAAAGCGGCGAGCGCTTCGGAACGGGCCGTGGAAACGGCTTCTTCAACTTCCGACTCGTCTTTCGCGACCTTCATGCCACGTCCACCGCCACCAGCGGTCGCCTTGATGAGAACCGGGAAGCCGATCTTGCGGGCGATTTCCAGCGCGTTTTCAGGCTTTACTTCGCCATCCGAGCCGGGAACGACGGGAATGCCGAGTTCCTGCGCGGTCTGCTTGGCGGTGATCTTGTCACCCATGATGCGGATGTGATCTGCGGTCGGTCCGATGAAGGTGATGCCGTGTGCGTCGAGAATATCCGCGAACTTGGCATTTTCAGACAGGAAGCCGTAGCCAGGGTGAACGGCATCCGCACCGGTGATTTCGCAGGCCGCAACGATCTGGTGGATGTTGAGATAGCTGTCACGCGAAGGCGGCGGGCCGATGCAGACGCTTTCGTCGGCAAGGCGCACGTGCATGGCATCTGCGTCCGCCGTGGAATGCACGGCAACCGTTGGGATGCCCAGTTCCTTGGCGGCGCGCAGCACGCGAAGGGCGATTTCGCCGCGATTGGCGATGAGGATTTTGGATACCATGTAATTCGCCCTTATTCGATGACCACGAGGGCTTCACCATACTCTACGGGCTGCGAGTCGTTGACGATGATTTCCGTAACCTTGCCGGATTTTGGTGCCGGGATCTGGTTCATGGTTTTCATGGCTTCAACGATCAGAAGCGTCTGGCCTTCCTTGACGGTTGCGCCGACTTCAACGAAAGGACGCGCGCCGGGAGCGGACGACAGGTAGACGGTACCGACCATTGGCGAAGTCACGGTGTTGGCCGGGTTGCGGGCAGGGGCCGCAGGTGCTGCCGTACCGGGTGCGACAGCCGGGGCCGCGGCGGCTGCAGGAGCAGGGGCGTATTGTGGGGCGGGAGCCGTTGCGTAAACCGGCGCAGGTGCTGCACGAGAAACGCGAATACGCAGATCGTCCTGCTCGACTTCGATCTCGGAAAGGTCGGTGTCGTTGAGAATGTTCGCGAGGTCGCGGATCAGTTCCTTGTCGATACCGTGTTTCTTTTCAGACATGACAAACCCTATTCTGATTGTTTCTTTTATGCCGTGATATTCTTCAAAGCGTTGAGCGCCATGATGTAGCCGTATGGTCCGAAGCCACAGACCATTCCCTTTGCCGCGGGCGCTATCATCGATTTATGGCGGAATTCCTCACGGGCGTGGATGTTGGAAATATGCACTTCCACGACCGGAACTGAAATGGCTCTGATAGCATCATGAAGAGCGATCGACGTGTGGCCGTAGGCACCAGGATTGATGATGACGCCGATGGCGCGTTCACCAGCCTCATGCATGAGGTCGACTAGCGCGCCCTCATGATTGGACTGATGGCACTCGACCACAAAACCAAGTTCTTCGCCCGCCTTGATGCAGTCGTTCTCGATGTCCTTCAGCGTCTTGCCGCCATAAATGCCCGGCTCACGTTTTCCCAACATGTTGAGATTGGGTCCGTTGAGGACAAAAATCGTGTTGCTCATTCGAAACTTCCGCCAGAAAATCAGCGCCACCTATAGACCGCACAACCGCGAAGGAAAAGCCCCGAAGCGCTCAAAGCAGGGATTGTCCTTAATCTTGTGGGGTTTGACGATGTTTTTTGGTGTATTTCCCATCTCCGAAGACGTGGCTGGCGTTTCCAAGAATGAGATGACGGCGTGTTATTACGAGCAAGTCGCCTTGCCGCAGGTGCGCATGTTGGCGATCTTCTCCTTCAGCGGCGTCGTGCCGACTGCGCCGAAAATGGCTTCGTTGCCGATAACGTAAGAAGGGGTGCCGGTGATGCCGAGGTTGGTGGCGAGCTGGTAGGCTTCCTTGACCTGGGCGTCGTTGGGGTTCGCGGCCATGGATTTGCGGATATCGGCTTCCTTGATTCCCAGCGATTCCGCGACCTCGATGGCGCTTGCCTCGTTTGCGCGGCCCGTGCTTCCCAGCAGTGTGCGCTGGAATTCAGGGTATTTTTCAGGTGCCAAGAGTTTGACAGCGTTGGAAACCTTGTGGGCCTCCAGTGATTCCGGTCCGAGAATCGGGAATTCCTTCAAAACGAAGCGGACGTTCTTATCTGTTTTCAAGATGGCGTCGACGTCGCTCATGGCGCGTTTGCAATAACCGCAATTGTAGTCGAAGAACTCGACCAGTGTCACATCACCATTTGGGTTGCCCAGCGACAGATCGTATTTGGACTGGAAGATGGTTTTCTGGTTGTCCGCTACCGCTTCGGCGGCTTTGGCATTGCGCGTGTCATATTGCTTGCGCTCCAGGGCTTCCTGAACCTCCAGCATGATCTCCGGGTTCTCGATCAGGTATTCCTTGATGAAAGCACCGAATTCTTTTTTCTGCTGGTCATCCAGTGCATGAGCGGGCAGGGACACGAAAACCGTGGATAGGGCCGTCAGGCAGGCAAAAGCCGTGGATTTAAGGGAAAGTGCCATGTCGGTCCTCATCGTTTTGTTGCAGAGTGGTGATTCTGTTGTCCCACGCAATTACCCTAATTTAATGCGATTGCCATATCGCATAATAAATCTGCCCATTGCGATCTCGCCATTGTGAAGACCGCAATAATACGGCAAATCTCCGACAGTTTGATAGAAAGAGCATGCTTTTGATAACGTTGTCCAAGCGAAGCGCGGTCGAGCCATTCCATGCGATGGATATTTTGGCAGAAGCAAACCGTCTGAGACAAGCGGGACGACCGGTGATCTCTATGGCTGTTGGCCAGCCGTCACACCCCGCGCCCAGGGCGGCTCTGGATGCGGCCAACGAAGCGCTGAAACACGGACGTGTCGGCTACACCGATGCGCTGGGCTTGCGCGATCTGCGGGAAGCCATTGCCTCCAGTTACCGCCTTCGCCACGGTGCCATTATCGATCCCGCCCGTATTGCGGTGACGACGGGGTCTTCGGCGGCCTTCAATCTGGCATTTCTGGCTCTGTTCGATCCCGGCGATGCCGTGGCGATTGCACGTCCGGGATATCCGGCATACCGCAATATTTTGAAGGCACTCGGTCTTCACGTGGTGGAGGTGCCGGTCACTGCGGAAACCGGATATACGCTCACGCCTGCCAGCCTTGAACGTGCAGAAACCAAAGCCGGCCGCAAGTTGAAGGGCGTGCTTCTGGCAAGCCCGGCCAACCCGACGGGTACGGTGACGGGTCGCGAGGCGCTAAAGCGGCTGGTGAATTATTGCGACAGCCGCAACATCGCGTTTATTTCGGATGAGATTTATCACGGCCTGACTTTCGTCGGCGAGGAAACGAGTGCTGCCGAAATCAGCGAAAACGTCGTCGTCATCAATTCCTTCTCGAAATATTATTGCATGACGGGTTGGCGTATCGGCTGGATGGTGCTGCCTGAGATGCTGATACGGCCGGTCGAATGTCTTGCGCAGAGCATGTATATTTCAGCGCCTGAGCTTTCGCAGCTCGCCGCCAAGGCTGCCTTTTCTGCGGAAGACGAGCTCGATGTCTACAAGGAAAGCTACCGCACCAACCGCGATTTTCTGATGAGCCGTCTTCCGGAACTGGGTCTGCCGCTGGCATCACCCATGGACGGCGCGTTCTATGCTTATGTGGACACAAGCCGCTATTCGAATGACAGCATGGATTTCGCCAAGCGAATGCTGGCGGAAATCGATGTTGCGGCCACACCGGGGCTGGATTTCGACCCGCTGGAAGGCCACCGCGCGCTGCGGTTTTCCTATGCCGGTTCCGTATCCGATATCGCCGAGGCGGTCGGTCGGATCGGCGGCTGGTTGAAATAAAGCTGTCATCTCCCATCAATGATTTTGGTTCGAACTTGCTGGTAAAACCGGTTAGGCTCGAACTTCAAGCATCATGGGAGCACAAAAATGTCGGCAGAAAAAGTGGCGGTGGTAACGGCAGGTGGCAGCGGCATGGGCGCTGCTGTGGCAAAACGTCTGGCCGCAGATGGCTACAAGGTCGCGATCCTGTCATCCTCCGGCAAAGGGGAAGCGCTGGCCGCAGAGCTGGGTGGCATCGGTGTTACGGGTTCGAACCAGTCCGTTGACGATCTCCAGAGGCTTGCCGATCTGACGCTCGAAAAGTTTGGCCGGATCGACGTGCTGATCAACAGCGCCGGCCACGGCCCGCGCGCGCAGATTTTAGAAATAACCGACGAACAATGGCACACGGGTCTCGATGTCTATCTGCTGAACGTCATCCGCCCAACACGCATCATAACGCCGACGATGGTGTCGCAAAAGTCCGGTGCCATCATCAATATTTCGACCGCTTGGGCGTTCGAGCCCAGCGAGATGTTTCCAACGTCGGCCGTGTTTCGGGCGGGCCTTGCCGCCTACACCAAAATCTTCTCCGACACCTATGCGCCAGACAATGTGCGCATGAACAATGTTCTGCCGGGCTGGATAGATAGCCTGCCCGCAACCGATGCCCGGCGCGACATGGTGCCGATGCAACGTTACGGTAAAAGCGAGGAAATCGCAGCGACCGTCGCGTTTCTGGCGTCGGAAGGTGCCGGTTATATTACCGGCCAAAACCTGCGGGTGGATGGTGGCCTAACCCGTTCTGTGTGAACACTATTCCTGCCCCAAATGATTTATAGTGTCCCACGCGGTTCAATTTTATCGCGTGGATAAGGTCGTATTCTAGATGCGGCAAAGGAACTTGCATGGCTGCGTGGCGTTGTTCAATCCAAGGTCAAAAGTTTTCACAAACACGACGCTTGGATGTAAAAGCAGGTAGCCAGTAATGGGACAACGCAACGCATACGCAAAACAAGTGGTCCTCGTCGTTGAAGACGACCCTCTGTTACGCATGATGGCGGTCGATCTCGTAGAAGATGCAGGCTTTGACGCCGTTGAGGCTTGCGGTGCTGATGAGGCAATGGAAATTCTCGACAGCCGTCCAGATATCGACGTGCTATTCACGGACATCGACATGCCCGGAAGCATGAATGGCGTCGGACTGGCAAACTGGGCCTACAGGGCCCACACACCACTTGGTATCGTGCTGACGTCTGGGCACCAGAACCCGTCAGAAGACGTTTTGCCGGAACGAAGCGTGTTTTTTCGCAAGCCCTATGACTTTACGAAGGTCGTCGATACGTTGCGGATGATGACGGTATGATTTGCTTCGCGTTGCGGAGCAAGACTGTGGTTTGCGAATAAGTAACCATAGTTCATACACTGTTTTCCCGATTAATTATTCTGAAAATATCAGGAGTTATAGTCGCTCTCAAAGCTTTATGGGTATTTGGGGGCACTATGAATTTTCTGGGAATTACGGGCATGCAGTATTCTGGCGTGCCATTTCACGACATAAGAATATTGCTGGCCGAAGACTCAAACGTCTTTACCCAGATGATCGGCGCGCGTCTCAAGGAGTTGCTTGGACTGTCTGTCGAAGTCTGCCGCAACTTCGAAGAATTGCAGGAATGCTACGAGCGTTCCTCGGAAGAGGTGACGTTGGCGATCTCCAACATCAATCTTCCCGGTGCGGAAAACGGTGAAGCACTGGAATATCTGGTCGATCTCTCCATTCCCACCATCGTGTTTACCAGCACGTTCCATGAAGATACGCGCGAGAAGCTGATCACCAAGGAAGTGGTCGACTATATTCTCAAGGACAACGTCTTTGCGGTGGATATGCTGACGGAATCGGTCTGCCGCTTCCTGACCAACCACCGCCATCACGTGCTGATCGTGGATGATAGCCCGACCGCTCGTGCACTGCTTTCCAGCCGTCTGAAGCGCTACAATTTCCGCGTCAGCCTCGCAGACAACGGCGCGAAGGCCCTCGATATTCTCAAGAACAATCGTGATATCGGTCTTGTCGTCACTGACTATAACATGCCCGACATCGATGGCTTCGAATTGACGCGCCGGATTCGCACAATGCGCGGTTCGCACGAACTGCGTATCATCGGTGTCTCGTCTTCGACCAACCGCCTTCTGTCCGCTCGATTCCTGAAGGCTGGCGGAAATGACTTCATGTTGCGCCCCTTCATTGACGAAGAGTTTTATTGCCGCGTCAACCAGAACCTGGACACGCTGGTACAGATTCAAGCGGCCAAATTGGTCGCCAGTAAAGCTGCCGCTTGAACTAGGCGAGGCGGTGGCACTCTCTTGATGCCGCCGCCTTCATCATCCTCGTTCGACGTCAGGCTTCCTGTTCCACAGGGCGACCCATGGCCAGCTTTTGCGCAAGGTCTGGACCCAGCTTCTCCACATAGGTCTGGTCGGGCGATGTGCCGAGCGCGTCCAGCGTTTTGGAAAAGAAGCAACGGGCGGCAGCCGCAGCCACGATATCAAAGATTTCTGCATCGGTCAGAGCGTGGGTTTTCAGGGCGTCGATATCGGCCTGGGTGATTGAGGTCGCGTCGCGCACCACTTTGGTCGCGAAGATCATGATGGCGCGCTCCTGCTCGTTCAAAGGCGCATCGTCAGCACCCTCAACGATGGATTCCAGCTCGTCGCCAGATACGCCGTCCCGCACCAGCACTGCCCCATGGGCCAGCATGCAGTAGGATGAGCGAAGTTCGCGCGCCGCGGCGAGCGTTACCAGCTCATACCGGCGGGGCTCGATGTTGCCGCGTAGACTGACGAGGAGCGCGCTCCAGCTTTCCATCACCTCGGGGCGGTGGCCGAATGCAAGATACATATTCGGGAGATATCCGTAAGTGTCCCTGGCACCGCGATACATTTCCGCAATCTTGCGGCTCGCGGTCGGTTCTGGCGGGGCGATAAACATGGGCTTCTCCTGCATTTCAACTCTTTCTGAAATGCGTGAGCAGCCGATTGGATCAGTTTAGCAGTCGCTTTTTCTGCAAAAACATCAAAGCTGCGATTCCAGAGGCAGCAATCCCATCGCTATAACCAATGCACGGCGACTAAAGCTGGCGAAGGGTTCGTGTGTATAGTGGCGTGGTTCGCCTTTCACCAACCCTGTCCATACCAAACGCCGCCGCTTATTCAGCGTCAGTTCGAAACTCATCTGTCGGCTGATTTCGTCCGCAAAGATTTCGTCCATTGCTGTCACGAGGCCGGGCGATGAAAACAGGACGCCCATTTCGGTGTTCAGCGAGATGGAGCGTGGATCGAAGTTCAGCGAGCCGATAAAACCAATTTCCCCATCTCTTGTGAAGGCCTTGGTATGCAGGCTCGCTTGGCCTGAGCCTCTAAGCGAAAAGGATTTGTGCTGGTCAGCAAGCGAGCGCAACTCATGAATCTTCACATTATTGACCAGCAACGGTCTTCGATAACGCGAGTACCCGGCGTGAACAGCTGCCACATCGGTTGCGGCCAGGGAATTCGTGAGGACGTTGACGGAGACACCCTCCGCGGAAAGACGCGAAAGCGTCTCGACGCCTTTCTGGCCAGGAATGAAGTAGGGCGAGGTGATCTTAAGCTGTCGCTTTGCGTCCTCCATGATGGGAAGCAGGGTTTCCATCAGGAAGTTATGACCGCTCCTGCGCTTTCCTGCCGCCTTTTCCGGTGGATCGGCCACCACCTGCGCGCTTTCCACCCAGTGGAGATTGTCCGACATCAGGAATTGGCCTGAGTGATGCTGGCTTTCCACCTGCTCAAGATAGGGCCGTGCGGCCTCGCTGGAAGCCAGAATGTCCATACGTCGGCGCAGTTTTGTAAGCTTGCTGGGCCTGCGAGACAGCAACGACTTAACGGGAACGGCGACGGCGCTGTTCCAGTAATCGTCGAAAATCTCTTCGGCTTCTGCAACACATTGACCGTAGGCAATGACATCGAAATCCCGGAAATTTGCCTGTTCCGCAGCGTCGAAATAGGCGTCGCCGATGTTGCGCCCGCCGACGATCAGAACCCGGCCATCCGCAATCCAAGCCTTGTTGTGCATCCGCCGGTTTACGCTGCGAAACCGAAACACCATCTCTATGCCGCGTCTGAAGACGTTCTCACGCGCCTTGGTAGGGTTGAACAGGCGCAGTTCGATATTGGGGTGGCTGTCTATGGCGTGGAAGGCGCGGTCGGAAATGGACACGCCGAGATCATCCAGCAGCAGACGTACCCGCACGCCGCGATCGGCAGCGGCGATCACCTCACGCATGACGAGCTGGCCGGTCAGATCAGCATTCCACATGTAGTACATGAGGTCGAGACTACGCCCAGCCGCTCGCGCTGAGCCCACCCGTGCTGCGAAAGCGCCGACATTCGACTGAATTAGGGAGAGGGCGTTGGGTTCCGCGTGATCACGATGAATGTCTGCCCAGTGTCGATCAAGCGGTGTCTTGTCATCGTCCTTGGGAAGAGCAGTCGATGCGATCTTGATGATGATTTTGTCGCGATGCCGCGTGGCCAAAGCCATACCCGCGACGATGACGAGTACGATAAGGATCGCGATAGCGACAGTGGCATTCACAGCGATGGTATCACCCGCATCTTTTCATTGACTATGTCTGGTCAGATATCTGGTCTGGATCAATGGATTTCAATGCTTCGCTTGTCGGCCTCTTCCTTGATGATGTCTTCTACGAGCTGTCGCTTCAGGGCCGGGTCGCCGAGCAGATAATCTTCTGCGATTTCAAAAATGGATTTTGGGTTCTCGGTTTTCTTCAGCGTATCGAGATCCTGTCCGATGCGTTGGCGAAGTTCGGCGTAATTGTCCATAAGGTGTCCTCCATTGTGCAGGGAGAATGCGGTAACGGGGTGGAGGGTTCCGGCATCAATTGGCAAATGACACGGGATTGTCTTGCTTCTTCGCGTTTGCCTCGCGATAACGCCTGCATCAGGTGCCTGCCTTGCGGCGGGAGAATCGGGAACGCGGTGAAATTCCGCGACGTGCCCAACGCTGTAAGGTGGACGCGTGTTGCCATAGGCCACTGAGAGATCGGGAAGGCGGCAACATGCGAGCGAAGCCAAGTCAGAAGACCGGCCTGATGCAATGGACCGACCGCATGGACAGCGCAAGGTTTTTCGAGATGCTGGGCGCACACGTGTCCGGCCTCGGCATTGTTGGGGATTGACGATGCGACCTGATGACCTACAGCGCGGGCTTGTGCCAGCGCATGAATTTTCTGACGACCATAAGAGCGCCGTCTACCGCGCCATCGAAACCCGCCGCGACGTGCGGGACCAGTTTCTGGCCGAGCCACTGTCCGACGCGCTGGTGGAAAAGCTTCTGAGGGCTGCCCATGCGGCGCCCTCTGTCGGCTTCATGCAGCCATGGAATTTCACGCTCGTAACCGATAAGGCCTTGAGGCAGCGCACCTGGGAAGCGTTTTCCCGCGCCAATGCGGAGGCGGCAGACATGTTCGGGGAGGACCAACAGGTTCTTTACCGCAGCCTGAAACTCGAAGGCATCCGCAAGGCACCGCTATCGATCTGCGTGACCTGCGACCCGACGCGTGGCGGCGACGTGGTGCTGGGGCGCACCCACAATCCGCGCATGGATGTTTACTCCACCGTCTGTGCCATACAAAACCTGTGGCTGGCGGCGAGGGCGGAAGGCATCGGCGTCGGCTGGGTCAGCATTTTCCACGACGCCGATATCCGCGATATCCTCGCCATTCCCGAGCACATCGAAATCGTCGCATGGCTGTGCGTTGGCAAGGTCGATATGCTCTACGGCGAGCCGGAACTGGCGGTCAAAGGCTGGCGGCAGCGGCTGCCATTGGAAGACCTCGTGTTTCGGGATCGTTGGGGTACACGGTGAGATATTTTGCGGTGTTTCAGATGTCACAGGCCATGACATCAAGGTCTTTTATTGGGGATGCCTCACGCTCCTCATTCCTGTGCTTGTCACAGGAATCCAGTCAACCCAAGTCCTTGGGTTGAGGAGAGTCTTTCGCCGCGCGGACGCGCGTCGGCTGGATCCCTGTGACAAGCACAGGGATGAGGAACGGTGGGTGGATCGAATAGAAAGAGGCTGTGTAGTGCGGCAAAAGCTGCCCACCTCTACGGAACATGCTCTACTGCTGCTGCGGCTGTGCGCCCTTCAAAGCCGGATTTTTCAGATCGATGCGGCTCGTTTCTGCGGGCAGGAACTGCGGGCCGACGATGCGGACCTTGCTGTTGTTGGGGTCGTAGTCCCGCTCAGGAACAGGCTCTGCCTTCTCCACCGGTTTCGGCTCTGCTGGCTTGATGTCAGCAGGTTTCGGCATCGTGTCACTCTTCGGTGACGTAATGGTCGTGATGCTCGACATGTCCTGTGACGGGGTCGATTGCGGTGCTTTTGCCTGATCTTCCTGCTTTTTCATCTCGTCGTGATAGGCGGCCATGTTGCAGCTGCAGGATGGCGGGCGGCTGGTGCTCGGGCTGTTACGATAGGCAAAGGCTGTCGGCATGGAGGCGTAGGGTTGGCCGGTTTTGGCGGATACCATGTCCGAACTTTCCTGGCCCTCAAGCGAATGGTAAAACAGTTCGGTCTGGGTGCCGGGACACATGCGCTCGCATTGAGCGGCCTGAGCGCGGAAATCCAAAGGCGTGGCATTCGAGGAAATCGGGAAGAACGCGCCGTCGCAGGTTCTCACGCAAAGAGTTCTGAGGCCACCTTGCATGGGCATATCGGGCGAGGGGCGGTAGTCCTGATTGTCAGGGTTGTCGAAGGGATCCGCTGTCCCGCCCATAGTCTGATCTTGCGATGGGTCGGTCGAGGTGAATGATGGCGGTTGCTCATCGAAGCAGCCTTGCGCATCCAGCGCGGCCATGATGCGTTCGCGGTTGTCCTGCACATTATCATCGCGCTGCGAGGCCAGCATGCGGTCACGATCTTCCGAAATCATGTCACGGTCAGATTCGGCCTGAACCAGCGCATCGCCGATTTCACCGCAGAGCTGAGCATTGGGATTGCCATAGACAATCACGCTGCCAGACGAGCAGCCGTAGCCGCGCATATCGTTCTTGATCCGCCGAATGAGAATATTCTGTTGCGCCAGCGCATTGGCGTAGCGTCGCACCTCGGCGGTGTTGCCGATGATGCGGGTTGGCTGGGCGAGTTGCTGGCGCAGCCCATCGCAGACGACACTGGCCTGCGCCGACAGGGGCGCTGCGAGCATGAGGGTGATAAATGTGCCGATCAAGCGGCGGCGGCGCGGGATCAATGGTCCGTCCGTTTCCTGCCCTGCCATCATGCAGGTCATATCCTGTTGATCATCGTCCGCGGGATGCGAAGCATGTCTATGCGTTCAGGATAACATAAGCCCGTGCCGCAAAGCGGCAAGAGCCAGTTCAAAATTATGTTAACCCGGCCTTACACCGAAGGGTGTGAGGCCTGAACCGTTGCAAGGGCCGCCATGTTCACCACACCACGTGATGTCACCGTTGGTGACAGGATGTGGACGGGCAGGGCCGAGCCGAGCAGGATCGGGCCGACATGCAGGCCTTCGGTCATGGTGCGCACGACGCCGAGCGTGATGTTGGCCGAATCGAGGTTCGGGAAGACCAGAAGGTTTGCTTCGCCCGACAAGGCGCTGTTGGGCATGGCGCGCTTGCGCAGGATTTCAGACAGGGCAGAGCCACCCTGCATTTCGCCATCGATTTCCAGTTCCGGTGCAGCACCGCGCACGATCTGAAGCGCACGACGCATCTTGCGAGCGCTTTCCGAATCGCGCGAACCGAAATTCGAATGGCTGACCAGCGCGATTTTCGGCGTGATACCGAAGCGCTTGATTTCCTTAGAGGCCAGTATCGCAAGTTCGGCCAGATCTTCCGCCGTCGGTTCGTAATTGACGAAAGTGTCGGTCAGGAAGATCGCGCCTTGCTGGGTAATCAGCAGGCTGAGGCCGCCGAATGTGTGGGCACCTTCACGTTTGCCGATAATCTGGTTGACGTCACGCAGATGCCGGTCGAAGCGGCCTTCGAGACCGCAGATCAACGCATCCGCTTCACCGCGCTTGACGGACAACGCGCCGATGACGGTGCTGTTGGTGCGAACGATGGTGCGGGCTGCTTCCGGGTTGATACCGGCGCGACCAACCAGCGCGAAGTAGTCATCGACATATTCACGGTAGCGCGGATCATCCTCGGGATTGACCACGGCAAAGTCTGCATTCGGGCGAATGCGAAGGCCGAAACGCTTGAGGCGGGTCTCGATGATCTGCGGACGACCGATGAGGATCGGAACGCCGGTGCCTTCTTCCAGCAGCACCTGGGCTGCGCGCAGCACGCGTTCGTCTTCGCCTTCGGCAAAAATGATGCGCTTCTTTTCCGCTGTCTTTGCCAGGTTGAAGATCGGCTTCATGATGAAGCCGGAGCGCCAGACGAAGCGGTTCAACTGGTCGAGGTAGGCATCAAAATCGGTAATCGGGCGGGCGGCTACGCCGCTTGCGGCGGCTGCGCGCGCAACGGCTGGCGCAATGCGCAGGATGAGGCGCGGATCGAACGGTGATGGGATGAGATAATTAGGGCCGAAGACGGGCGTTTCTTCGCTATAGGCCTTCGCCGCGACTTCGGAGACTTCCTCACGCGCTAGTTCGGCAATCGCGTGAACGGCGGCCATCTTCATTTCTTCATTGATGGTAGTCGCGCCACAATCCAGCGCGCCCCTGAAAATATAGGGGAAGCACAGCACGTTGTTGACCTGGTTCGGGAAGTCCGAGCGACCCGTGCAGATCATCGCGTCCGGGCGGGCTTGACGGGCCAGTTCCGGCATGATTTCAGGATTGGGGTTGGCGAGCGCCAGAATGAGCGGCTTTTCAGCCATGCGGGCCAGAAGTTCAGGCTTCAGTACACCGGCAGCGGACAGGCCGAGGAAGACGTCTGCGCCATCGATGGTTTCGCTCAGGGCGCGCTTGTCTGTCTTTTGCGCGTAAACTTCCTTCCACTCGTCCATCAGGCTGTTGCGGCCGTCATAAACGAGACCTTCGATATCGTGGACCCAGATGTTTTCGCGCTTGGCACCGAGAACGACGAGCAGGTTGAGGCAGGCAAGGGCCGCAGCACCTGCGCCTGATGCAACGATCTTGACGCTGGACAGCGACTTGCCGGCAAGCTCAAGTGCGTTGGTGACGGCAGCGGCGACGATGATGGCGGTGCCATGCTGGTCGTCGTGGAACACGGGAATGTTCATCTTCTCGCGAAGTTGACGCTCCACTTCGAAACATTCCGGTGCCTTGATGTCTTCAAGGTTGATGCCGCCGAAGGTCGGCTCCAGCGCCGAGATGGTGGAGACCATGTCGTTGATACCAGGCGCATCGATTTCAATATCGAAAACGTCGATGCCAGCGAACTTCTTGAACAAAACCGCTTTGCCTTCCATGACCGGCTTGGAGGCGAGAGGGCCGATATTGCCGAGGCCAAGAACGGCAGTGCCGTTGGAAATGACGGCAACGAGATTGGCACGCGCAGTATATTCGGCAGCCATTTCCGGGTTTTCGTGAATGGCAAGGCAGGGGGCCGCAACTCCCGGGGAATAGGCCAGCGCCAGATCGCGCTGGTTTCCAAGGGGTTTGGACGCCTGAATTTCCAGTTTTCCGGGGCGCGGATAGCGGTGGTAGAAAAGTGCCTGTTCTTCCAGATCCGCATTGGCGTTTTTGTCTTGCGTCTTGCCCGTGTCCTGAGAACTCATTCTATCACCGTTTATTTCAAGTTTATTGGAGGCCTTTGCATACAACAATCGGCAGGTGCGTACAGCCGTTTATTTTATCTGCGCAGCTCAAAAACGGTACTTTCGATACTGCTTAAAACGAGAGTTTCCCTCAGAAATGGCCCGCTGTCATCTTGCTGAAACACGAGTCTGGTTTGGCAGGGGATGAAAGTTGCCGAGACAAGGGGGAAGAATTCCATGGCCGCGCAAACCGAAGCCAGACAGTTCAGAACACTTTTCATTTCCGACGTGCATCTTGGCTCAAAAGCGGCCAAGACGGATTTCCTTCTGGATTTCCTGCGTTACCATGAAGCCGATACGATTATCCTCGTCGGCGATATCATCGACGGCTGGCGCCTGCGCCGCAACTGGTACTGGCCGCAAGGCTGTAACGATGTGGTCCAGAAGCTGCTGCGCAAAGCCCGCAAGGGTACACGCATCGTCTACATACCCGGCAATCACGATGAATTCCTGCGGGAGTTTCCGGGCACGCACTTCGGCGGTATCGAGGTGGCGGAGCGGATGATCCACGAGGCTGCGGATGGCAAGAAATACCTTGTCATCCACGGTGACGAGTTCGACGTCGTGGTTCGCAACGCCCGCCTTCTCGCCTATCTCGGTGACTGGGCCTATGATGCGGCAATTGCCATCAACGTGCTGCTGGCTGCCGTTCGCCGCCGCATCGGTTTGCCCTACTGGTCGTTTTCTGCCTGGGCAAAGCTGCAGGTGAAGCACGCCGTCAACTTCATTGGCGAATTCCAGCGTGTGGTGGCCGATGAAGCCCGCCGAAACAATGTCGATGGTGTCATATGTGGCCATATTCACCATGCTGTCATGGAGGATATGGACGGTATTCGCTACATCAATACGGGTGACTGGGTGGAAAGCTGCACGGCGGTTGCCGAAAACGCGGACGGAACTTTCGAACTGATCACATGGATGAAGTCCGATGATCAGGCAGAGACAGCGGTGCGTGCGCTCGAGCCGGTGAATATCGCTGGATTGCTCAGCAGACAGGCGGCCTGATTTTCAGCCCCATAGTTCCGGTTCTGGCGGATGAACGAGCGATCCTTCATACCGCAGGCTAGGAACGCGGTCCCGTGCTAGCAATAGCGGTCCGTCGAGATCGGCATAGGCGGTATCCTGCGCCAGCATCAGCGCAGGTGCCATGCCAAGCGAGGTGCCGAGCATGCAGCCCACCATGATGGTGTAACCCAGCCGCTCGGCCTCTCTTTTCATGACGAGTGCTTCGGTCAGGCCACCGGTCTTGTCCAGCTTGATGTTGATGGCGTCGTAACGGTCGCGTAGTGCAGCAAGATCGGCTGTCAGATGCACACTCTCATCGGCGCAGATGGCGACCGGTCTTTCGATACGGGACAGAATACCATCTTTGCCGACGGGCAGGGGTTGTTCGATGAGCGCGATGTTCAGATCTTTCGCCACGGCGAAATGATGCTCGATGTTCTGTTCCGTCCAACCTTCGTTGGCATCAACGATAATGGTTGCCTGTGGTGCGGCAGCCCGAACGGCGCGCAAGCGCGCCTCATCATCTTGCGTGCCTGCCTTTATCTTCAGAAGTGGACGCATGGCGTTCTCGGCAGCTTTGGCAGCCATGACGGTAGGCTCACCCAGAGAAATCGTATAGGCGGTGAAGATGGGTTTTGGTAAGACAGTCAGAACCTTGGATGCAACGCTTGTCCCTGACAGCTTTGTCTCCAAATCCCACAACGCGCAATCGACCGCGTTGCGGGCCGCACCCGGCTTCATGACGTGCTGCAATTGCGACCGATCGAGACCACGGGATGCAGCGTCCGAAACTGCCCGTATGTCTGCCAGAACGCCGTCGATTGATTCGCCGTAACGGGTGTAAGGCACGCATTCACCGACACCTCTGACGCCATTTTCGGTAATCGAGCAGGCGACGACCACCACTTCCGTGCGGCTTCCGCGGGAAATGGTGAAGCTGCCCGCAACCGGGAAGACTTCAGCTGTGGCTTCGAGGTAACGGCCCATCGAAATTACCCTTTAGTTGGATGTAAAACACGGTAACTGACAATAAATCTACGGAATCGCGCCGGATGTCTGTGGCTTGGTGATCCGTCAATCGATATGAATCGTTACGGAATCTTTAATAAGCTGCATTCGCTTGGAGCAAGATGCAAGAACCTGAAGCACGGCAACCGGCGCAACCGGCAGCGATATCGGCGGATAACGACGCGAAGGGCGGCTCTGCGCGTTACGTTCTAACGGGCTCATGGCGCAATGCCAACGTCAGCTCGGTTCTCGGCGACATTGAAAAAATCGAGAAATCCGGTGCCAACGGTTCGATCATGGTCGATCTGTCTGGGGTCGATAACATCGATACGACAGGCGCGTGGCTGTTGCAGCGCATGCGTCACAGGCTTGAAAAAGCCGGTGGGCAGGTGACATTCGAGGGCAATGAGCAGGTCGAGGGGATCATAACCTCTCTACCGGACGAAGCGCCTCTGCCACCGAAAGACACGACAAAACACAGTCTGAGCGAACGCATTTTTTCGCCTGTCGGCAAGAACGTCGTGCAGGCGGGCGCGGATTTTCTGGCAGGCATGTATATTCTGGGCTCCGCCGTGCGCGGCGCGCAGATGAAGCTGGGGCGAGGGCGCGGCGTTTCGCCAGCTGCCATCGTCAACCAGATCGACCATATGGGCGTTCGTGCCGTCCCTATCATCTTGCTGATGTCGTTCCTGATCGGCGCAATCATTGCCCAGCAGGGCGCGTTCCAGCTTCGGTATTTCGGTGCTGAGGTCTTCGTGGTCGACCTTGTCGGCATTCTGCAATTGCGCGAAATCGGCGTGTTGTTGACCGCCATCATGATCGCTGGCCGTTCTGGAAGTGCGATCACCGCCGAAATCGGCTCGATGAAAATGCGTGAGGAAATCGACGCGCTGAAGGTCATCGGCCTCAACCCTGTTGGTGTGCTGGTGTTTCCGCGCTTGGTGGCGCTGACGATTGCGTTGCCGCTTCTGACCATCATCGCCAACTTCGCGGCGCTGTTCGGGGCTGCCGTGGTCTCGCTGCTCTATTCCGGCATCACATTCGAGGTCTTCCTCGCCCGCCTGCATTCTGCCGTGGAAATTTCCACCATTGCGTCCGGCATGATCAAGGCACCCTTCATGGCGCTGATCATCGGCATCGTGGCGGCGGTCGAGGGCATGAAGGTGGGCGGTAGTGCCGAATCTCTCGGTCAGCACGTCACATCATCCGTGGTGAAATCCATTTTCGTCGTGATCCTGGTCGATGGCGTCTTCGCCATCTTCTATGCAGCCATCGATTTTTAAGGAGAGGCTGTTGCAGGATCAGCAAACAACGAAAAGCAAAAACAAGGATCGCGAGGTCGTCCTCTCGGTGGAAGGCGCGACCGTGTCGTTCGGGGACAAGGTCGTTCTCGACAATCTCGATCTCGATGTCTACCGGGGCGAAATCCTCGGCTTCATCGGTCCCTCCGGCGCTGGAAAATCCGTTTTGATGCGCGCAATCTTGCGTCTGCTCCCACGTCAGGGCGGCACGATCAAGATTCTCGGAACCGATTATGACAAGGCGACAGACGAAGAGCGCATGGGGCTCGACACCCGCCTTGGTGTGCTGTTCCAGCAGGGTGCGCTGTTTTCCGGTCTGACGGTGAAAGAGAACATTCAGCTGCCGATGCGCGAATATCTCGATCTTCCGCAGTCGTTGATGGATGAACTCGCCGCTCTGAAGATCGAAATGGTCGGCTTGGCAGCAGATGCGGCGGACAAATACCCGTCCGAGCTATCCGGTGGCATGATCAAGCGCGCAGCCTTGGCCCGCGCATTGTCTCTCGATCCGGATCTTGTTTTTCTGGACGAGCCGACATCGGGTCTCGATCCCATCGGTGCTGCAGAATTTGATATGCTGATCGCACGTCTACGCGATTCGCTGGGTCTGACCGTCTATATGGTGACTCACGATCTCGACAGTCTGTTTTCGGTCTGTGACCGTATCGCCGTTCTGGGCAACAACAAAGTTGCCGTTGAAGGCACGCTCGAGGAAATGTTCGAAAGCGACGATCCTTGGGTTCAATCATATTTCCGCGGAAAGCGGGCACGCGCCGTCGTCCTTCCAGACGGCACGCAACACATTCCGGGGAGTGACGGGTAAGTCATGGAAACCAAGGCAAACTACACCATTGTGGGAATTTTCACGCTGATCGTGATCGCTGCCGCTTTCGGTTTCGTCTACTGGATGGCCGAATTCGGGCGCGGTGGACCGACCTCACAGCTGACGATCCGCATTCCAGGCTCCGCAAACGGGCTTTCGGTCGGCTCGCCGGTCCGCTTCAACGGCATTCCCGTGGGCACCGTGCGCGGTCTTTCGATCGACCGTGATGACCCGGCCTATTCGATTGCCTTTACCGAAGTGCAGGCCGACGCCCCCGTCTTTCCGTCGACGCGTGCGGTGCTGGAAATTCAGGGCCTGACGGGTGCTGCCTATATCGAGCTTTCCGGTGGTCGCAACAATGAAGAGCGCATTTTGCAAAAGGCGTTCGACACCGGCGTCCCTGCGGAACTGACAGCCGATCTTTCCAGCGTTACCAACCTTCTGGCAACGGCCGACAAGATATTGAAACGCGCCGATGGCGCCATTGGGGAGCTTCAGGGCTTCGTGCAGGATGCGCGTGGGCCGTTGACCCAGACCGTTCGCAACGCCGAGAAATTCTCAGATGCTCTGGCATCCAATTCCGACGGTATCGAGAACTTTCTGGAAAGCCTGAGCTCTCTTTCGACAACGGTGCAATCCGTTTCTGTTCGTCTGGACGGCACGCTGACGGCAGTCGAGGGACTGGTGAAGTCCGTGGATGCGGAAAAGATCGATTCAATCCTGACCAATGTCGACAAGGTGACGTCTGATGTTGCCGAATCCTCGGGTGGTATCCAGGATGTGGTGGCAACGGTCCAGCGCACGTCGCGCAATTTTGAGCAGGCGAGTTCGGAAGTCCAGACTGTCGTGAAGCGCGCGGACCAGTTGCTGGCGTCGGTTGATGCCGGCAAGGTCAGCAACGCCGTCGAAGACGTGGCTGCGGCAACGTCCGATGTTCGCCAGGCGATCTCGACCTTCCGTCAGATTGCGGATGATGTCGGCACACGGCGCCCGGATATCGACCAGGCAATCGCCGATTTCACCGATATGTCGCGCAAGCTGAATGCGGCTTCCAGCCGCGTCGATGGTATTCTTGCGAAAGTTGACGGTCTGCTGGGAACCGATGATGCGAATTCGCTTTTCTCAAAGGCGCGTGAAACATTGGCGTCCTTCAAGGCCGTCGCTGACAATATCAACATGCGCGTTGGTCCTATCGCCGACAATCTGGCACGCTTCTCCAGCTCAGGTCTGAAAGATCTCCAGACGCTGATTGGGACGACACGCCAGACAGTCGACAATCTGAACAACACGATCACAAATTTCGATCGCGATCCGCAGCGCCTGATCTTCGGCGGCGAGAACGTGAAACAGTATGACGGCCGGACAAGGCGTTGACGGGGGTAGGACATTGAAGGTTTCGCTGATGCGCTGGCAGGGTTTTGCCCCGGCTCCGACCAAAATTGTAATGATGCTGCCATTGATGGCTGGCCTGCTGGCCGGTTGCGGTAGTGCCAAAAACGATACGTTCGATCTGTCCGTATCATCAGGCACAGTGACTCAGACGCCATCGTTCCGCTCACGCCAGTTGCTTATCGCTGAGCCAACCGCTCTGAAGGCGCTGGACAGCGAGAACATCGTGGTGCGGCTATCCGGCTCCGAAGTGCAGTATCTCGGCAATTCGCAGTGGAGCGACCGCCTGCCACGCATGGTCCAGTCCAAGCTAGTCGAAGCCTTCGAAGACACCGGCAAGCTGGGCGGCGTCGGTCGTCCGGGGCAGGGGCTGGCTATCGATTATCAGGTCGTGACCGACATCCGCGCCTTCGAAGTCGATACAGCCAAGAATCTTGCGACCATCGAAATATCGGTGAAGTTGCTGAACGACAAGAATGGCACCGTGAAAGCTCAGGAAGTCTTCCGCTCCACCGCCCGCGTTAGCGGCTCTGGCAGCGCGAATTTCGTCAAGGCGCTGGACAGCGCGTTCGCATCGACATCCCGTGAGATCGTCGCCTGGACGCTGCGTTCGCTCTAAGCGCTGAAAGACAAAAATAAACGCCGTGCGTTGAAAGACGCACGGCGTTTTGATTCGTGGTGAGGTTTTGCCGACCCCGCAGTTCAGAAGCTGTGGACGCTCGCTATTTCGCTGCTTCCTCCGTCTTCCATTCCGGCAATGGAAACAACCTGTCATAGCACCAGTTAAAAACAAAAGCGTAGACCACGTAGAAGAGTGCGAACGACACGTCCATGATCAGCGCATGTGTGAAGCTGACATTGAGATACCAGGCAATGAAGGGCATGAGGACGATCAGAAGGCCCAACTCGAACAGTACGGCATGTAACACACGTATGGCTGTGGTTTTCTGTGTCGTGCGTCTCACACGCTGCATGACGTGATCGAAGCCGAGATTGTAAAGATAGTTCCAGGCCGTTGCTACCGTGGCGCTGACGATGCCGACGACGCCAATGTCTTCACTTGGCATGTCGAAAACAAAGGCACCCAGCGGGATGATGAGGATGAGACCGATGACTTCAAAGCTGAGCGCGTGACGAATACGATCGGCGATGGTGCGCATGGGGTACTCCCGTAAAAAAGCCGGGCCGTCCCGTCTGTTGTAGCCTGAATGGTCGAGGTCGTCCTCGCAACCCCCCATATAAAAGCTGGGCCGGTTTTCTTCAAGCCTGCGGCGTCCCCATAAAAGAAAAAGCCCTCCCGGTGAAACCGGAAGGGCTGATTTTTAGCGAATGCGACAGCTTTTAGCTGAAGCGTCCTGCCGCATGGGCAAGCATGGTATAGACCTTGCCCGTATCCGAGGTGAGGTAAGACTGAGTGACGGTGCGGTCACGATCCGTTCTGGCGACGTCGGCAAGCAGCTTTTCGAAGTCGGAGATGTAGCGGTCGACAGCGGTCCGGAATTCCGTCTCGCGCTCGTACTTTCGCTTGATCTCGTCAAACGTCTGCTGGCCCTTCAGCGTGTAGAGGCGGCGCGTAAACACGTCGCGTTCGCCGCGCTGGTAGCGTCCCCAGAGTTCCACCGAAGCGTCATGATCGATGGCGCGGGCGATATCCACCGACAGCGAGTTCAGCGATTCCACGACATGACGTGGATTGCGGTTATCGGTGGCGCGGGTCTGTGGCTCTTGAGCTGCACGCGGTGTCTGTACCGGTTGGCCCGCCGTATCCTGACCGTCACGCGAGGCACCCCGCAGGAGATCGCTGATCCAGCCGCCGCCTTCTTCGCGGCGCTGGGCAGGTGCGGCAAAACCGGCCTGTGGCGGAACGGCGCGGGTTTCTACCGGCACCGTGTTGCGGATAACAGGCGCAGAAGCGACGACCGGAGTTGGTGGCTGCGGCTGCGGGGTTGGGCGGGCAGCGACAGGCGCAGGCGCGACAACCGGTGCTGATACCTGCGCTGGCTGCTCGCGCATCTCGGCGCGTGGCGGCTGCTGCGGCTGAACGGGGGCAGGCTTGGTAGCGGCAATGGCACGGGCTGCTGGCTCAGAAATTTCCAGCTGTTGCGTGGAGCGACCGACGAGCTGAGAGATATCCTGCAATGCCTTGATCTGCTCGGAAACCGCACGGCGCATGGCGGCAGCACTTTCCTTCGCCTCTTCCGGCAGGTCGAAGGCACCGCGCTTCAGTTCTGCGCGGGTCGAATCCAGTTCCTTGCGGATATCGAAGCTAGAGCGACGGATCTCATCCGTGGCACCGGCAAAGCGGCTGACCGCTTCTTCGACGGCTTCGCGCAATGTTTCGCGCATCACCGCAGCGGCCGCGCTGGACTTGTCCGTAGCGCTTCCGAGCAGCTTGTCGACATCCGAAAGCGAGGAGGCGACGCCGCCGCGAAGACGGTTGACCAGCTCGTCGGAGTATTTCTGCGCGTTTGCCATCGTTCCTTCAATGGACCTGCTGGCATCCTGACCGGCGGATAGCAATGCGCCACGCATATTCTGCGCTGCCAACTGTGCTCTCTGCTCGGTTTCATCCAGCGACTGGCCGATCTGCTCGAAGGTAGAGCCGAGATTTTCGCGAAGGTTGCCAGCGACGTTTGCGGAGCGCTGTTCTGCCTCAGCCAACGTCTGCTCGACCACGCCCATGACGCCCCGCATCGAGGTTTCGATCTCTTCGGAGCGTGTCAAGAGGCCGACGGAGAGTGTCCGCAAAGCTTCCTGGCGTTCGTCCAGCGTGCCGACGAGGCTGGTCTGTGCGGCGCTGAGCAATTCGGAGGCTTGGGACAGGACAGTCGAATGTTCCTCGAAGCGCCCGACGATGCCGGCGACCTGCGAAAGTGTCTGACTGGAAATATTCGACAGGCGATCGATCTTTCCTTCCAGCAAACGGCTGGAGCTGGAAACCATATCAGCTGCGCGGGATGCGGATTCGGAGAAGCTGGATGCTGCATTGTTGAGCGAGTGGTCTGCCGCACTCAGTTCCTTAGACGCACGAACAACTGCGACGTTGAGGCTATCGACCGCGTCGGACACGACATTCGCCATGCCGGAATGGGTTTCCGACAGCTTCGCCGTGCTCTGGCGCGTGACTTCTACAAGCCTGTCGGCTGCGTCATTGCCAGCCTTGGCATAATCGCCAATGGCCTGCTCCACGAGCTGCGCCATGCCGCTGTTGCTTTCGGCAAGCAGGTTTGCGCTCTGCTGTGCGGCGGTGACGATCTTTTCGGCGGCGTTCTGACCAATCGT
The DNA here is from genome assembly GCF_002915175.1 of Agrobacterium rosae. Lineage (GTDB taxonomy): Bacteria > Pseudomonadota > Alphaproteobacteria > Rhizobiales > Rhizobiaceae > Agrobacterium > Agrobacterium rosae. The sequence continues at coordinate 198,458 of NZ_NXEJ01000007.1, forward strand.
CGCGTATTCGTTGACGATAGGTTTGGCTTTTTCTTCGATGAGGCGGGACAGTTCGGCAGAACGGCTTGCCAGCATCGAGTTGAGTTCGCGGGTGCGGGTATCGAGCGTCGAGCGAATGGACTCGCCACGCGCATCGAGTGAGCTTTCTACGCCGGAGAGCGTTTCGGAAATAGCGCCAACCTGCGAACGGACGATAGCCTCGGCCTCGGCCACCTTGTTGACGATGGCGTTGCCCGCTTCCGAGAAAGTTTGAGCGACGGCTGCAGCCTGGCCGGAGAGACGTCCCTGTGCATCCGAAATACGGCCAACGATTTCATTCGAGCGCTGCTCGATGGCGCTGGCAAATTCGTCATTGCGCGCTTTGACCTGATCGGCAAATTCCGAACCGGTTTTGGCCAGGCGCTCAGCCGAGCGGTTGGCTTCGCCATCCATCGTTTCCGCAGCATTGACAACGGCGTCACGCAAGCTAACGGCGAGGCCCGTCGCTTTGCCTTCGATTGTGCGGTTGACGTTTTCGAGGCCGATGTTCAGCGCGCGATCCATCGTGCCGAGGCGCTCATCGATGCGGGCTGTGCCGCTGTCGAAGACGCCAGCGATACGCTGCGTTGCGTCGTCGCTGGTACGAACGAAAATCTTCGTCTTGCCGTCCAACGTCTCGGAAATCTTGCGGCTGGCATCTTCAATGGATGTGTTGACGTTACCGAGGTCTGTTTGGATTCGGGTCTGCAAGTCGCCGATATTGCTCTCAAGGCGCGCACCTGTCTCATCGAGACGCGTGGACACCTGGCTGACAGACTGCTCGACACGCGAGGACAGGGCATCAGCGGCACTGCCGATCTCACGGGCTGCATCGCCCATCTTGAGGACGACGTCACTGGCGCTGTTGCGAAGCCGCTCTTCCAGATTGGCACCGCTGGTATCGATGGTCTGCTGAAGCGCTTCCTGCTGTGTTTCGAGAGACATTTCCAGCATGCTGGCGCTCGAAGCGATCGTGGTGCCGATGGACATTGCCTGTTCGGACAGGAGATCGCTCATACGCTCCTGAGCAGCACCAAGCGTGTCGCTCAGTGCGCCATGGTGCTGGTCAAGCGTCGTGCGAAGCTGGTCGTGCGAGGAAAAGAGATTGTTTTCCATGCGCGATACACCGCTCTCCATCGTGTCGGAGAAGCGGCCTGCGCCACCTTCGATCGCGGTTTCGATGCGGGTCGCGGCAGTGGCGACAGTCTGTTCGATCAGGTCGCCGTTGCGCTCGACTGTTCTGGTAATGGCATTGGCCTGAACACCGAGCATGGTGTCGAGACGAAGATGACCGACAGAAAGCGCCTCATCGATGGTCGCTGCTGTGGATGCCAGACGCTGTTCAGCATCTGTTACTGACTGGGTGATAGCCGCCGTACGACTGTCCAGCGTTTCGGTCATGCGTTCTTCAGCACCAGAAATTGCCATGTCGATGGCCATCGTGCGGCTGTCGAGTGCGTCCGCGATGCGTTCTTCCACGCCGGAAACGGCGTTGGCGAGGGCAACGGTACGGCTGTCCAGCGTATCAGCAATGCGTCCCTCAACGCCTGAGACTGCGCTGGTGAGCGCAATCGTGCGGCTGTCCATGGTTTCGGCAAGACGCTCCTCGGCAGAGGAGAAGGCCATGTCGATGGCCATGGTGCGGCTGTCGAGCGTGTCTGCGATGCGCTCTTCGACACAGGAAACCACGCTGTTGAGCGCTGCAGTTCTGCTGTCAAGCGTCTCTGAAATACGGTTTTCTACGCCTGATACAACCGTGTTGAGCGCAGCTGTTCTGGAGTCCAATGTCTCCGCGATGCGTTCTTCCGCACCAGAGAAAGCCATGTCGATCGCCAAGGTGCGGCTGTCGAGTGTGTCTGCGATGCGCTCTTCTACGCCTGACACAACGGTGTTGAGCGCAGCTGTTCTGGAGTCCAGTGTCTCTGCGATGCGTTCTTCCGCACCAGAGAAAGCCATGTCGATGGCCATGGTGCGGCTGTCGAGTGTGTCGGCAAGGCGTTCTTCAACGCCGGAAACGACGCTGTTGAGTGCTGCTGTTCTGCTGTCCAAGGTTTCAGCGATACGATGTTCAACACCTGAAACGACCGTGGAAAGTGCTGCTGTGCGCGAATCCAGAGTTTCTGCGATGCGCTCTTCCGCACCCGAAAATGCCATGTCGATGGCCATGGTGCGGCTGTCGAGCGTGTCCGCAAGGCGCTCTTCGACGCCGGAAACGACGTTGTTGAGTGCGCTCGTGCGGCTATCCATTGTTTCAGCAAGACGCTCTTCCGCAGTGGAGAAGGCCATGTCGATGGCCATCGTACGGCTGTCCATCGTGTCCGCGATCCGCTCTTCGACACCTGCTACAACGCTGCTCAGGGCAGCAGTGCGGCTATCGAGCGTTTCGGCAATGCGGTCTTCAACGCCGCTGACGACACTTGTCAGTGCCGTCGTGCCGTTGTGAATGGTGTCGGAGATACGGCTTTCGACGCCTGACACAACCGTGTTGAGTGCGGCGGCTCTGGAGTCAAGCGTTTCCACCAGACGGTCTTCAGCGCTTGAGAATGCCATGTCGATGGCCATGGTGCGGCTATCGAGCGTGTCTGCGATCCGCTCTTCAACACCGGAAACGGCACTGGTCAGCGCGCCAGTACGGCTGTCGATGGTTTCGGCAAGACGTTCTTCCGCCGTCGAAAACGCCATGTCCAGCGCCATTGTGCGGCTGTCGAGGGCATCAGCGATGCGTTCTTCCACGCCGGAGACGACGTCGCTGAGAGCCGAGGTACGGCTATCCAGGGTTTCTGCAATGCGGGTTTCGGCACCCGATACGACATTGGCGAGAGCAGCTGTTCTGCTTTCCAGCGTGTCGGCAATACGGTCTTCCACACCGGCAACGGCGTGGTGGATCGCGGCTGTGCGGACATCCAGCGTATCGGCCAGACGTTCTTCGACGCCCGAAACGGCGCCGGTGATGGCGGCGGCACGGCTGTCGAGTGTTTCCGTCAGGCGGCGCTCGACATCGGCGACAATGCTGTTGATAGCGGCTGCGCGCTCATCGAGCAGCGCTGCAAGGTGTTCGGCGGAGCCAGAGACGGAACCGGTGATGCTTTCCGTGCGGCTGGCCAGCGCGCTGTCGAAACGTTCCTGGCTGGCAGAGAGCGCGCTGAACAGGGCGTTGCTGCGTTCCTGGAAGACGGCGTCGATATTCTGATGGGTGGTGCTGAATGCGCCGGTAATTTCCGCCGTACGCGCGCCGATGGCGTCGCTGAGATCACGGGTGTGGTTTTCGAGCGTGCTTTCCAGCATTTCCTGGCTGGTGCCAAGTGCCGTTGCCAGCGCAAAGGACTGATCGGTGAGGGCGGTGCTGAGGCGTTCGATACCGGAATTCAGCGTGCCATCGATGCTGTCGGTACCACCCGCAACGGTTTCGTTGATGCGGGCAAGACTTTCCATTAGCTTGCTGTCGAGGCTGCCTGCGCGTTGATCGAAGGCGCTGGTGAACTCAGCTACGCGCTCGTCGAAAGCGGAGTTGACGAGGCCAACCGTGGTCTGAAGCTTTTCTTCGAACAGACCCGAACGCAGATCGAGATCCATGATCGCGTCATCGGCAGAGCTTTGCAGGTTCTGGCGGAAGGACAGGCCTTTTTCTTCGAGCGTGGTCGTCAGCTTGTCGAGAACATTATCCAGCGAGCCGCCGATGATGGCCTGGCCGCGATCGATGTTCTGACCCAGTTCGAGTGTGCGCTTGGATAGCGTATCGTTGAGAAGGCGTGTGCGCTCCTCAAGCGTTTTGTTGAGGTTTTCCGTGCCCGTGCTGATATTGGAAGCCTGTGTGGCGAACTGGTCCAGAAGCAGGCGACCGCGATCATCCAGCGTTGTGCTGAGATCGTGCAGGCGCAGATCGAATTCGTTCGAAATGGCAGCGCCGGAAGAATTCAGTGCCTTGAGAAGATTGTCGGTCTTGGAGGCAATGAGGCTACCCATGGCTTCCGATGATACGCGCGACTTTTCGAGCAGCGCGGCAGACCGTGTGTCGATCAACGAGGCGAAGGCTTCGCCGCTGGTTGCCAAACGCATCGAAAGCTCTTCGCCGACGATGGAGAGCTCTTCCTTGATCTGGTCCTGCGCGCCCATGATGGACGAGCGAATGCGCTCTGCGTGATTGATGATGGCGTCGCGCTCAGCGCTCAGTTCTTCAACGAGGCTGCGGACGCGGGTTTCATTATCGGCATAGCTGCGCTCGAGAGCGTTGACTTCGGAATGAACGAGCGTTTCGAGTTCCGTGGCGCGGGCAATGGTGCGCTCGATGCCATCGTTCATGGCCGACACTTCGCGGCGAACGGCCTGACCGACGGACATGATGCGTTCGGACGCGATGGTTTCCGGTTCTGCAAGGCGAAGGGCGACTTCGGCCATGGAGCGGGCAGCATTACGCAGATCGCGGGCGCGCGCCATCATAAGGGCGAAGGCGAAAAACAGCATGATCGGAACGATGACGCCGACAATGATCGCCATGACGCCAGGGACGGCAAACAGCTCCGCAATGGAGCTGACGTTCCAGAGCAGGTTTCCGTAAAGAACGTGCGCGAGGCCGGCACCGGCAATGGCCCACAAAACCGAAACAATGCTCGCATTGCGCAGTGCACCGGTCACGGAGCCAGCATCCAGCGATTTCAGGATCATGGCGGGACTGCGCTTGGAGCCGTCATTGGCAGCTTCGAGAGATGGCGATCTCGGTGCTTGCTCGGCAGCGGCAAGTCGTTGTTGCTGTGGCGGTTCAGCGGCGCGTTGTTTTTCTCTTTCAGGCGCTCTTGGCTTTTCTGGCACTCTGGCCTCCGCAGACTTTGGAGAGGACCTCTTGCGAGGCTCCGGCTGGGTTTCGTACGCGCCGAGTTGCAAGGCATCTTCAAGTGCCTGGAACGCAGTCTCGTCAATCGAGTCGCTGATCTTATTGTTCGCCATGCGGTTACGCCTCGTTACATATACGCCCGGCCTCATGCCGTGCATCCCATCGCCGCCTGCTCAGGGATATCCGCCATCATGCCTCAAGACACGATACCTTGCCGGTATATAGTGCCTCGTTTCTTACCAATTCCCTGAGAGCCGGTTTTCAGGCACCCAGACAAAACACATTTACGCACCGAAATTCACGTAACCGGACTGAGGTCATGCGAGACGGAAGTACCGTAGTGACACATTCGAGGCTTTTAAACAATTAAGCCACAAGAGAGCATTGGCCAAGTGGCGGTTTGTTAACAGTTTTTAAACTCTGACAGCAGGCCGAACGCCTTGTTTCATATAAGCTTACCATAAATTAACCATAGCGGAAGATTTCCACCGTTCCCGTGCCCCATTTTCATCTCATCCTAGGCCTATCTGCTTAGAACCAGCACATATGTGCCTCAAAACAAGAAACATGACCCAACCGAGGAAACTTTTAAAATGGCAGCGGTGAGTATAGCATTTGATGCCCCAGACAATTTCGGCGGTGCATCGCAGATGAGCAGCAAGCCCATAGACTTCGCCCATCTGGCGCGCCAGACCATGGGTGACAAGGAACTGGAGATCGAGATCCTCCAGCTCTTCACGCGCAATGCGCGTACCCTGCTGCACGACCTCGCCTCTGTCAACGAAATTGAGATGAAGGGCGTCGCGCACCGTCTCAAGGGTTCCGCAGATGCCGTGGGCGCTTTTCAGGTTGCGGCGGCAGCCGAAGCCATTGAAAACGGCAGTCGCGATGTGGCAGCCCTTTCCAAGGTGGCGACGACGGTTATCGAAGCTGAGAATTTCATTCTGAAGCTCTGCCGCTAGTCTTATCTGCACACATCTTTTCAGGCCGGTTTCGCCTGGCAACCGCATTCACGGGTTGCCAAGTGGGGCCGGTCTTTCTATTTGTTTAGAAACATTCTCAACACGTTCCTGGATTGCCTGACATGACAAAACTGACCATCGTTGCCTTCGACGGCACGCAGCATGATCTTGATGTGAGCAACGGCTCCACAGTCATGGAAGTTGCCGTCCGCAGTTCCATCCCTGGTATCGACGCCGAATGCGGTGGTGCCTGTGCCTGCGCCACCTGTCATGTCTATGTCGATGACGCATGGTCGGAGCGGGTCGGCCCGCCCGAGCCGATGGAAGAGGACATGCTGGACTTCGCCTTCGATGTTCGCCCCACATCGCGGCTGTCCTGTCAGATCAAGATGTCCGATGCGCTGGATGGTCTGGTCGTACACGTACCGGAACGTCAGGGCTGATCGGCACCCGTCAGCTCTTCTCAGCCACAAAAAGCCTCGCCTTCCGTTTTGCGGAACAAGCGAGGCGAGGTGGGCACATCACCAGCAGGCGATGGAGGAAACGCCTGCGGTTCTAGATGCGCCGGGGAGAGCCGATAAGGGAACTCAAGCACAGTGCATGGGTCTCGGGTATTTCACGTGCGATGATACGCGAGTCGCGGCACTCCATCCACGACTAGAACTCAATGATCATTATCCGACGAAACGCCCCAGCTTACGCGACTTGGCGTTCGTAGTGGCACATCACCGGTTCGATGTGTTCTGCTGAATGCGGTATTTCAGCAAGCGGGTCATACGGGCATCGAAATTCTTCGATTCCACGACGTCGAAACGAAATTGGTCCTTGTCGTGCGCGGCCATCACCTGCTGTGTGGTCTTGGTGACAAGCGCCTGCATCTGCTCACAATCCGCCTGCGGGCGAAGGGATTGCAGCCGCTTTTCAAGAGTGCGCGCATAGGTGCGGGCGATTTCCGCATGCCGCTCCTCGTGACGTTTGATATCGGCGGACAAAGTATCCCAGATCAGGCCAAGCTCTGCGCTGGTCCGACGCCGGTTCGTCCATCTGGGTAACAGAATTTTGGTGTTCAGCGTCACCTTGACGGTTCCCACGCCGCATTTTCCATTCTGTTCGACATAGGTCAATTCGCCACCAAACTTGATCTCGGTGGCGCCCGGATGACGCGCGCCAGTGGATTTTGTCATTGGCCCGTGGTGGGAAAGCTCGCGATCCAGATCTTCAGCCGTGCGTCCACCGACCTTGAAATAGGAGAAGGATTTGCTCAGCACGGTTTCGGCGCTTGCATCCAGTGGTGCTGACAGCAAAGTAGCACTTGCTATCACGGCGCAAAGCATGCGGGAGAGGTGCTTCATTTGCCAGCCTTCCAGTTGAACTTGAAAGGTGATTGCGCCATAGAGCCAATGCTTCCACTATGCGCACAATGTTCTGCCAAAATCGCGTCCGGTTTTAAGGTCTGTGGTGCAGGCGGAGTGAAGACGATATAAATGGCGGGCACTCCGTTATTCCGGAAAAGGCGTGATGTTACGTGATAACAGCCAGTGACAATGTGTGGCAAGTCGCGCATGGGCGTTCCCTGAAACTTGATGGGGATGGCCTTATTATGGCTATCGTCAATGCAACCCCGGACTCGTTTTCCGACGGCGGGCGGTATCTGGCTGCCGATCAGGCCTTCTCGCATGCCTTGTCCTGCATAGAGGGCGGTGCCCACATCATCGATATCGGCGGCGAATCGACCCGGCCGGGTGCAGCTGTCGTGAGCGAGCAGGAAGAGCAGGACCGTGTCCTGCCGATTATCGAGAGACTGTCTGCTGCGACGGACGCCTTGATATCCGTCGATACTTACCGCGCCTCGACGGCAAAGCTGGCAGTGGAGGCGGGTGCCCATATCGTCAATGATGTCTGCGGCTTGCAAAAAGATGCCGGGATGGCAGGCGTGGTGGCAGAAACCGGGGCAGGGGTTTGCATCATGCATACCGGCCGTGAGCGGCAGAAACTGCCAGATGCCATTGAGGACCAGTTCGCCTTTCTCAACCGCTCTCTGGACATCGCGAAACATGCCGGTATTTCCCGCAATGCCATCATGCTCGATCCCGGCTTTGGTTTTGCCAAGGACACGGATGAAAATATCCTGTTGATGTCGCGTTTCGATGAGCTTTCCCGCTTCGGCCTGCCTATTCTGGCGGGAACGTCGCGCAAGCGTTTTATCGGTGCTCTGACGCAGCAGGATGAGGCGGAAGACCGCGACGTCGCAACTGCCGCTACCACCGCAATACTTCGTCTAGCGGGAGCGATCGTTTTTCGTGTACACAATGTGGCAATGACCAGAGATGCTTTGGCCATTGCCGACGCCGTTCTGAGACAAAAGAAAAATAATGGGGAAGGGCGATCATGAGCCTGTATACGATAGTGCTGAAGAACTGTTCGTTTTTCGCCCGTCATGGCCTGCTTGAGCAGGAGGAAGCGCTGGGTCAGCGGTTTTTCGTAGATGCGGAAATGGACGTCGAAGCCGGAAACGCGCTGGAAACGGACAACATCGAAAACACCGTTGATTATGGCGTGGCCTTTGCGGTGATCGAGAAGATCGTCGTCGGCCAGCGTCGCTATCTGATCGAGGCCTTGGCGAACGACATCGCAACCGCACTGCGCAAACGTTATCCGCAAATCGTGCGGGTCAAGATCACCGTGCGCAAACCATCGGCACCCGTACCGGGTATTCTCGACTACGCACAGGTGAGCGTCGAACAGCATGGCTGATGGCATGACTCTTGCGGCGCTGGGTTTGGGTGGCAATATTGGCGATCCGCCCGCTTCAATGGCGCAGGCGCTCAATGCTTTTGCAAATCACGAGAGCTGTCGCCTGTTGGCTGTCTCTCAGCTTTACAGCACACCGCCATGGGGAAAGACGGATCAAGCCGATTTCTTCAATTGCTGCGCGATGGTCGAAACCCCGCTTTCGGCAGAAGAACTGCTGGATCTCTGTCTGGACATCGAACGCGGCATGAAGCGGGTGCGCAGCGAGCGCTGGGGGCCGCGCACCATCGACATCGATGTGCTGACTTACGGTCAGGAGACGATCCAGACCGAGCGGGTGGAAATTCCGCACCCACGCATGACGGAGCGTGCCTTCGTACTCATGCCACTGGCTGACATTGCACCGCAGATGTTGGTCAATGGTAGGCCGGTTGCCGACTGGCTGGAAGAGGCCGATAAGACCGGCATCCGTATCGCAAACAAAAAACGGGAGTGGTGGACACTCCCGTTCTCAAACGAATGATTTTTTAGGAAGCCTTATGGCTTGATCGATCCAACCGCCATCTGGTCGACATTACGCGCCAGCGTCAGGCCGATGACCGGAACCATCTGGTCCGCAACCTTGACGGAGATGGTGATGTTCATCGAAGTGTTGTTGGTGACGCGGGCCACCATGGCACCGTTCAGCTTGGCGCGGTTGATGCCGACGACGACCTTATCGCCGCTGACCTGACCGGACACGATATCCAGTCCCTTGCCCTCGGAGCCATCGAGGAACTTGCCCTCATAGCTGTTGCCTTTCTTGGCAATGACGGCAGACATTGGTTGTTTGAACACGCCGACGCGGCACGTACCGCCCAGCTTGATGCCGGTTTCCTTGTCGCCCAGCGGTTCGCCGGTGAGGTCGCAGGTGAATTTCGTGCCCTTGTATTTTCCGGCGACGATCTCGCCCGGACCAGACCAGACGCCAGCAACGGAGCCAAAAAAGACGTCATCGCGAGAGGCGGCCTGAACGTCGGAAACTGCAAGTCCGCCGCTGACGGACATAACGGCGGCAAGTCCGCCCAGTAGCGAAAAGAAGCGCGAATACATGATACTTTCCCTGGCGAAATGGCCGCTTTGTGTAGGGTCAATCTATGTCGCGAATGGTTAATGCTTGGTTTATTTGGCCAAGATTAGCTTCGTCGATCGTAACCTTTTGACATAGAGAAGCCCTATGTTTCAGGGCTTCTCATCAGTTTTACGGCTTGTCAAATCAGGTGTGAGGTCGGAGACGAAGTCGCTGATGCCGGGCCGTTTCAAGGCTCTGAAGGGCAGCGGACGGCAAAGATCCATGGCTGCGATGCCGATTCGCGCCGTCATGAGGCCGTTGATAACCCCTTCACCCAGCCGCGCCGAAAGCCGCGACGCAATGCCGTGGCCCAGTAACTGTTGGGCGAGCCCATCACCCACCGCAATCGACCCTGTGACAGCCAGATGTGCAATGACATCCCGCAGCAGCCGCAGCATTCCCAGTGTACCGGGCCGACCACCATAAAGCTCTGCCATGGTGCGCACCAGCCTTGTGACCTCAAACAGGACATAGGCAAGATCGACGACGGCACGTGGGCTGACGGCGGTAACGACCGAGACGCGCTTGGAGGAATTCATGATCAACGCGCGTGCCTGACGGTCTAGCGGGCTTAACAGCTCACGCTCCGCAAGCTCGATGAGGTGTCGACCATCGATCACATCGTTTTCCGTATCCTTCAGCGCGGCACGACCCTTTGCTGTTTCGGCCCGGTGCGATAGCACGGCGTTCAGTCGCACGATGACGGCACGCGCAGCAGAGGATTTTTTCTCCAGCGCCGCTTTTTCCGCGTCTGATTTCAAGGACTGAACGGCGTTCAGCCGCATGATGCCGATGGCTTCCCGTGCCACCAGCGCAAAAACGGCAAAGACGGCGATGGCAAGCGCGACGCTGGCGGTATAACCCAGCCAGTCCGAACGTGAAAACAGATTGCGAATGAGCTGGTCGGCCCAAAGCCCGAAGGCCAGCGAGAACAGCACGCCGACAGCGCCCATCGCCAGTTTGCCAAAGGAAAAACGGCGCTTGCGCGGCGCCGCGACGGGCAGGGCAGCCTTGTCGATTTCTTCTGGGGTCAGAAACGGGTCTTCCTCATCCGGCGTCATCGAAATATCCGCGTCGAAGCTGCGCGGTGATCGCTTGATATCCGTTTGCGGAGTGGGCGCAGGTTCGCTTTCCAGCGTAAATGCCGCTGGGCGTCGGTTGGGCGTGTTGATCTCGTCTTTCATGCGAGCTTGTCTCCAAACAGGAACTGCATGGCGCGGTCCAGCCGTATGTGCGGCACGGATAGCTTGATGCCACCGCTTGTTTCTTCCAGCTTGGGTGGACGGAAACGGACAACGTTCACATCTGGCAGGTCGGCCTTTTCACCTTCGGCATCCAGTGCACGAAACAAGGGTTCCGGGTCTTCCGGCAGGTCGCCGGGAAAAATGGCGGTCGTGCGATTGCCATCGAAGATTTCGCCATTGATCTTCTCGCCTGCAATCGGTGTTCCGACGATGACGGGAAGCGAGTGGCCATCCTGACGGACGCTGGCCTCTTTGGTAGCGCGCACGGAGGCTAGAGCCATGACTTCGATGCCCGCACCACTCATGCCGATGGTGGTGATGGCGCGATCCACAAGGCGTCTCGTCAGGTTTTCAAGGCGGTCATGGCTTTCGTGGTGCAGATGGTCCGCCTTCGTTGCCGCGACCAGCACCTTGTCGATGCGGCGGCGCACCAGAGACGACAACAGGCTGTTCTTGCCCGGTCGGAAGCATGCCAGAACGTCACCCAGCGCCCGTTCAAGATCCTGCACCGCTTCCGGCCCGCGATTAACGGCTTGCAGCGCGTCGATCAGCACGATCTGGCGGTCGAGCCGCGCAAAGTGCTCCCGAAAAAACGGCTTCACGACGATGGACTTATAGGCCTCGTAACGCCGCTCCATCATGGCTCTGAGCGAGCCCTTCGGTGCCTTCACATCGCTCAAGCCGGGAAGAGGCGAAAAGGTGAGGGCAGGTGATCCCTCCAAGTCGCCCGGCATCAGGAAACGACCGGGTGGCAAAGTGGACAGCGAGCGCTCATCGGATTTACAGGCACGAAGATAGGTGGCGAAACTTTCCGCCAGACGTCGCGCCGTCATTTCGTCGGCAGGGCCATCCATATCGACCGAGGTGGCGATTTCCAGCCATTCTCGCGCCAGTTCGGCGCGCACGCCCTGAGTGGCAAGTGACAGCGTGTTATCGCTAAAGGTCTTGTAGTCCTGCGTCAGCAGTGGGAGGTCAAGCAGCCATTCGCCGGGGTAATCAACGATATCGATGGCGAGACGACCAGAGGAAAACCATCGGCCCCAGCCACTGGCGCTCTGGTAATCCAGCGTGATGCGCAATTCGGATATGGCACGCGTCGAATCCGGCCAGATGCGGTCGCGCACCAGTGCCTGAATATGGTCTTCGTATTGAAAACGTGGAATCGCGTCATCCGGCTGCGGCTCCAGCCGCACGTTGGATACTCTGCCGGAGCGAAGCGCTTCGAAAAGGGGAAGACGGCCACCATTCAGCAGATTGTGGACCAAGGAAGAGATGAAGACAGTCTTGCCCGCGCGCGAAAGCCCAGTGACGCCCAGCCGTAAAGTCGGGTTGGTCAGGGCGCTGGCGCGATCTGTGAGATTGTCTATGGCAATCAATGCGCTATCGGTGACAGACGTAAGGGATGGCGACAATGAACGTTTCCACAAAATATTTCGCTTCATGAAAATATATAGGTCTGACGTCTGCTTAAAAAAGAAGCGGGCCATGGAAAGTTTTCATCGGGCGACGTTCGGCCTTACGGTCCGAGGAATTCGAGCATCTGCCATTCAGCGACGTTACCATTACCGTCCAGCTTTGCGTCAAGTATCGCAAGGCCTGCCGTGGGAAAGCCAGATGGCAACAGGCTTTCCATTTTCCGCTGTCCTAGAAATGCCTCAGCAACCGCATCCAGCGTCGGGTTATGGCCGATCAGCATCACGGAACGGCTTGGTGCTTGCGCAGCGATCAATGCGAGATAGGTTTCCGGCTGAGCGTTGTACATCTCATCGACATAGGCGATGTCGAATGCGTCGTTGAATGCCCGCCGCACCGACTGCGCCGTTTCGCGGCAACGCGTTGCTGTCGAGCTCAAGACGACATCTGGGAGATAGCCCTTGTCCGCTGCATGTGCGGCGACAACTTCGACCTCCGCATAGCCCACGTCATCCAGGTGCCTGTCGAAGTCCCGCTCACCGCCAGCCGGCCACGCCGCGCGCGCATGTCGCATCAGATAGATCCGGAATGGTGGTGGTTGGAGCACTGGCATTTCCGGAGCATCCCATGCAGGTGTAAACATCGTTGGCAAGCTTTACAGGAACAGGCGGCGGCACCGCAAGTGGAGCCCTGTATAACCAAGTTCTTATAACGTGATTGAAGAAATAATTCGTGATTCGGGAATAAAGCATAAAAAATAACCATTTAGCTGAATTTTGTGACAGATTTAAAAATGCCTAAAAACTGTTTTGCGGACTTGAATGGGCGTATGGCATTGGAGTATACCCGCGCCATATGAGATGTTCTTCGAGGAGAATCGCGTGAGTGAGAAGATCGATCTTAGCAATTATGTGCTCTCGGAAAGCGATGAGTTCATGAATGCCAACCAGAAGGCCTATTTCAGGGCAAAGCTGGTCGGCTGGAGGAACGACATTCTGAGAGAAGCGCGCGAGACGCTGGGTCATCTCGCGGAAGAAAGCGCCAATCATCCGGATCTTGCCGACAGAGCATCGTCCGAGACAGACCGCGCCATCGAGCTTCGCGCTCGCGACCGCCAGAGAAAGTTGATCTCGAAAATCGACGCAGCGCTCCAGCGGATCGACGAAGGCACATACGGCTACTGTGAAGAGACAGGCGAGCCGATCGGCATCAAAAGACTGGACGCCCGCCCCATTGCAACCTTGTCCATCGAAGCCCAGGAACGCCACGAGCGCCGTGAAAAGGTATATCGCGACGAGTGAGCGATCGGTCCCTATAAGTCTTTTATTCAAAAGCCGTATCGGAAACGATGCGGCTTTTCAGTTTGTGAAAAGGCAGGGAAAATGTGGTTCGCAAGGACTTCGTGCCCTCGCACCTCGACCAAGTAGATTGTGCTTTTTCGAACACTGCTGCCAAGACGGAGATGGTCGCAGAGCGCCAGCGCTATCGTCGACTGATGAGTCGAGATTTAAGGCCTTGTGGATAAAGCTCTGGTTTTCCGTCAGTATCTAGCTCTCGCAGATCATACCAAGATGCCACCATCGAGGTGCCATCATCTTCCTTAAATCGAATGTGTTCTTGACCTTCAAAAGCTCCATCAGGAAATGCCAGATCAAAAATGAAAAGGATTTCGTGGCGGCGTTCGCCCTCGTGGACGTAGACATTCTCCAGCACCATAGGCCCTGCGAGAATGGAAACATCAGTCTCGATTTCCTCTTTAAACTCCCTGATTACCGCATCTTTTGCGGACTCGCCAAACTCGACGCTACCGCCAAGCGGACGAACCCCTTTTAGCTGCCCGTTATGATCGCGAACCTCAAATGCCAAGAGCCCGGGGGCCTCGCCAATGTAGGCCGAGAGCTTTGATGCGGATCAAACCGGATTTCGAGATAGTTGTCATTTTTTCCAACTATCGCAATCGTGACCTTCCCGCAACAGATCAGCGCAGCTTGCCTGAATGCTGAATTCAGGGAGTATAACTTTCTTATAAACTCACCGCAAAAGCTCATGATCAAGCGTTCTGTGGGCGAAGCGATGGTCGATCAATTCTTCGCTCCCGCGTTATGCTCGGGACAATGTGAAGCGCTCTCATGGCTGCAAAGCCAGTATTTCGTATCATTGCCTGCTGTTCCGTAGAGCCTTCGCCTCCACCTCTGTACCACCACAAAACAAAAGAGGCCCCGTAAAACGGAGCCTCAATCATTGGTCATATCAGCGTGGATGGCAGCTTTTTAGAAGAAGCCGCGTCTTTGCCACCAGCCGCCCTTGCGGGGCTTGGACTGATCGCCGCCTTCTGCACCTTCACCGGATGGGGAGGTGACGACGGGCTCCGAGGACGACACTTTGTCACCGCGGTTGGCACGGGCAGGCTTCGTCGTTTCAGCTGCGTCGTTTCCGAGGTCGGCAGAAGCTTCGCCAGCTTCTTCGACAGCAACGTCTGCGACGGTTACCTCAACCACGACAGGCTCTACCGTTTCAACAGGGGCAGGAGCGGCAGGATGGGTCGGAACAGCAGCAGCAGGTGCTACGGGTTCCTCCGTCACTGTTTCCTTGGCCTTGCGGGTCCGGCGTGGCTTCTTCGGCTTTTCCGTTTCTTCCACGGTCGGCGTCGGTGCTTCGGCTTCAACTGCTTCGACAACAGCGGGTTCTTCGACACCCTCTATCGCAGCGGCAGCAGCGCCATCTTCAACACCCTCGGATGTTTCAGGCTCAGAGCCATCCTCTTCGATGATGTTGCCGTTCTCATCGCGATTGCGACGTCCGCCACGTTTGCCACGGCGACGGCGCTTACGCTTGCCATCGTCAGATGTCGTGCCGTCGCCTGTTTCCGGTGTCGAGGCGGAAGCCTCGTCATCGGAATCTGCTTCTGCATCATCATCCTGATCGTCAGACGATGTATCGTCTTCCGCATCACCGTTTGCCTCGGCGCCGTTCTGGCCGCCGTTCTTGCCCCGACGACGACGACGACGCTTGCGCTTGCGTTTGCCATCTTCACCGGTATCGGCCTGTGCAGGACGGGCTTCGGTCTTCTCAGCCTTTACAACGACTTCTTCCTCATCTTCATCCTCATCGGCTTCGATGATGATGTCATCTTCCTCTTCCTCGAAGTCAGGAAGCATCTGGATGAGGCTTTCGATCTTGACCGGATTCTCGACAGCTTCGCCGCGATCGATCGCGAAGTGCTGCGCACCGACGCTCTCATCAGCTGCGATGATGATGGCAACGCCGAAGCGGGCTTCATAATCGACAATCGTCGCGCGCTTGTGGTTGAGCAGGTAAAGCGCCGTGTCAGGTGTGCAACGAACGGTAATGTTATGCGTGGTGTTGCGCAGCAAGTATTCCTCGACGCCGCGCAGAACATGCAGCGCGATGGAGGATTCGGAGCGAACATGGCCCGTGCCGCCGCAATGCGAGCAGACCTGGGTGGTCGACTCCAGAACCGATGCGCGGATACGCTGACGCGACATTTCCAAAAGGCCGAAATGCGAGATACGGCCGACCTGGATGCGGGCGCGGTCGTTCTTCAGGCAATCCTTGAGCTTCTTCTCGACGGAGCGGTTGTTGCGCTTCTCTTCCATGTCGATGAAGTCGACGACGACGAGACCGGCAAGGTCGCGAAGACGCAGCTGGCGTGCCACTTCTTCGGCGGCTTCCAGGTTGGTCTGAACGGCGGTTTCCTCGATGGAGTGTTCGCGGGTCGAACGACCGGAGTTCACGTCGATAGCAACCAGCGCTTCCGTCTGGTTGATGATGAGGTAACCACCGGACTTCAAAGTCACCTGTGGCTGCAACATGCGGTCGAGCTGCGCTTCGATGCCCGAACGCGAGAAGATCGGGTGAATATCGCGGTAAGGCTGAACCACCTTTGCATGGCTCGGCATCAGCATCTTCATGAAGTCTTTCGCTTCACGATAGCCTTCTTCGCCGGACACGATGATTTCGCTGATGTCCTTGTTGTAAAGGTCACGGATCGAACGCTTGATCAGCGAACCTTCTTCGTAAACGAGGCAAGGAGCCGTGGAATTCAGCGTGAGTGTGCGAACGTTCTCCCACAAACGCATCAGATATTCGAAGTCGCGCTTGATTTCGACGCGGGTGCGGTTGGCACCGGCTGTGCGAAGGATAACGCCCATGCCCTGCGGCACTTCCAGATCGCGTGCGATTTCCTTTAGGCGCTTGCGGTCCGTCGGCTGGGTGATCTTCCGGGAAATACCGCCGCCACGCGCCGTGTTCGGCATCAGAACCGAGTAACGACCGGCGAGCGACAGATAGGTCGTCAGCGCGGCACCCTTGTTGCCACGTTCTTCCTTGGCAACTTGAACCAGAAGAATCTGGCGACGCTTGATGACTTCCTGAATGCGGTACTGCTTGCGTGGCTTGCGCGAAACGCGGTCTGGAACTTCTTCCATCGCATCTTCGGCACCAACGGATTCGATGACTTCCTTTTCGTGATGGTCGTCATCATCATCGTCGTCATCATTATCGCGACGGCCAAGACCTTCAACTTCTTCCGAAATCGTGTCGGTGTCGACCATGGCAGCCATTTCGCCGCCCTTGCTGCCATCGTCTTCCGAGCTTTCGTCAGAGGCGGCCGCATCGGCAGAAACGTCGTCTGTCTTTTTCTTCGTGCGGGGACGACGAACGCGCTTCTTGGGCTTTTCGTCTTCGGCTGGAACGTCCTCAGCCAAGGCTTCGACAGCCTCAACTTCGGTTTCGACCGGTTCTAACGCAGTGTCAGTGGTTACTGCTTCTTCAACGGCCGTTTCCGCTGCTGTTGCCGCAACGATACCGATATCGGGTTGATCAACCTGCGAAAGATCGACCGCTGACGATGTTGGCTCATTTGGCGCGTCGTTGGCGGACTCGAAGTCGTCGTTGCGACGGTGATCTTCAGCTTCGGCTCTTAGAAGGGCCTGCCGGTCTGCCAGGGGAATCTGGTAATAATCGGGGTGGATTTCCGCGAAAGCGAGAAAACCGTGGCGATTGCCGCCGTAATCCACGAAAGCTGCCTGGAGGGAAGGCTCCACACGGGTAACTTTGGCAAGATAGATATTGCCGCGAATTTGTTTCTTGTGTTCCGACTCGAAATCGAATTCTTCAATTCGATTTCCACGGACTACAACAACGCGCGTCTCCTCTTCATGGGACGCGTCGATAAGCATTTTGTCTGCCATGTAAGCTGTGCTCCTCGGCGCAGCCTTGTCATATACGAGAGCAGGCCCGCCGCGAGGACAGGCCTTTCATCTATTTTCAAGGGTGTGCCGGAAATGAAGTTTCTTGCCCGGCGTCTGTTAACTGGCAGCATCCGGATAACTGGCAAAGCATGATGCCTGCTCTTGGTATCCGGTTGATTTGAAAGCTGCTGCAACGACATCATTGGCCAAGCGAGAACGACTTTAATAAATAGACCCCGTAAGGTCCGATGAAAATGCTCTCTTCGAGCGCGCGGTGGCATGCCACCGGGTATTGTTCCAGCCACGGCCGGAATTGATCCAGTTTCAGGAGAAAAATGCAGCGACGGCAGATGATTGCCCGAATTTACAGCGCCAGCGTCTTTGTCGATTGGCAGCCGGCGGGCATCTATCCCGTCAACACTTTTAACCCTCATTCACGTTGTATGTTTTATCCGTCATAATAGCAATAGGGTGGCTAAATATGCCATATCATTGGTGGAATTTCGCAATTAAGAATTGCTTCACCAAGGGCTGCGATTGTTGCGCGGCAGTGCAAATCAGGCCATTCTGACGGGTGGAAATGACGGAATTTGGCTGAAACGCGCAGCTTGTTTTGTTAAAAGACGATAAATACGGAAACGACCTTGGCGACCATCAAAACATCGATCGACGGCATGAACGTGTCACAAATTTGGATTTCGATTGCACGAATCAGCCGCATTTTCGCCTTGGCGTTGCTGGCTGTGCTGGCGGGCTTTGAGATGAGCCATGCCAATGAGCAGGCACCCACGCTCGTCGCGACCAAAGCACGTATTATCGGCGATGAGGCTCGCACGCGCATCGTCATGGAGTTCAATCAGGAACCGGAATTCGAGGTCCACTATCTGGATTCGCCTGCGCGCATCGTCGTGGATTTTCCAGCCGTTGGCTTTTCCTTTCCGACCAGCGATCTAGCCCCGACCGGGCTTTTCAGCGATATCCGCTTCGGCAGCATGGGTGAGGGGAGTGCGCGTCTCGTGCTGACAGCCAAGAAGCCCGCGCAGGTGGTGATTGCTGAAAGCAAGTCAGATGACGGCGGCAAGACTTTCCGGTTCGTGCTGGATACGGAAATGGCGACGAAGCAGAAATTCGCCGATCTGTTGAAGAATCAGAGTTGGCAGGCTCTCGCACCCGCAACGACTGCCTCCGTGACGACGGATGTTATGCCCAAAACCTCCCGCCAGTCCGAGTTCGTCATCGCGGTGGATGCGGGCCACGGCGGAATCGATGCCGGTGCCAAGGGTGCCGTGTCTGGGACGGACGAAAAGGTCATCACGCTGACCTTTGCCAAGCAACTGGCCGACCGCCTCAACAAGATTGCCGGCGTCAAAGCATTCCTTACCCGGGATGATGATACGTTTCTGGCGCTCTCGGAGCGCGTGACATTGGCCCGTCAGCAAAATGCCAATCTCTTTATCTCAGTTCATGCCGACACGTTGAAACAAAAGGGCATTCGCGGGGCGACGGTCTATACGATTTCCGATCGTGCCTCTGACAGAATGGCACAGGCTCTGGCCGAGCGCGAGAACCTATCGGACCAGATTGCGGGCGTGGCCGTGCAGCACGAAAGGCCGGAGGTGGCCGACATTCTGCTCGATTTGACCCGGCGTGAGACGCAGGCTTTTTCCGTGACGCTCGCAGAAAACATCGTGAAATCCTTCGAAGGGCAGGTCGGCCTCATCAATAATCCCCATCGCTACGCAGGCTTTCAGGTGCTGCGCGCCCATGATGTGCCGTCCGTTCTTCTGGAGCTCGGTTTCCTGTCCAATCCGGACGATGAAAAACTGTTGCTGGACGAAACATGGCGCGCAAAAGTTGCCGATACACTGGCCACCGCCGTGACGCGTTACAGAGAGCAAGCTTTGGCTAATGGTGGCTGACGGAACTATGTCGCTTCCGCATAACCGACGCGAGCTGTGACATCCATGCGCCCTTCGCTTGAAAAGCAATCAACTCTTGTGCAGCCTTGCGAGTAAATGGTGCGGAAGCCCTATTTTACTCACATTCCCCACGTTATTCGGAGACGAGATTCGATGGTTAGGGCTGCTTCTTTTCATTGAGCAGAAGAGGTGGTTCGCGATAACATATCGGAGAATGCCTCTATTGGCAGCTTGTCATCGATGAAGCGGTGTGCAAAACGGCACGCTATATGCAAGAATGTGCGCATAACTGCGGGCGCAACCCTTCGCGATTCGAAGTATCGGTAGCTTAATATGATCAGACTTATTGGATATTTCTTCGGCTTGGCCAGCATGCTGTTCCTTGTGGTGGCTGGTGGTGTTGCCATCTATTTGGTGACGATCACGAAGGATCTCCCCGATTATGCAGTCCTGAGCAGTTACGAGCCGCCGGTGACGACCCGCATTCACGCTGGCAATGGTGCGCTGATGGCGGAATACGCCAAGCAGCGCCGCCTGTTCCTGCCGATCCAGGCAGTCCCTGACCGCGTGAAGGCGGCATTTCTTTCCGCCGAAGACAAGAATTTCTATCAGCATCCCGGCATTGACGTGACTGGCTTTGCCCGCGCGGCCGTGGCATTCGTGACAGGTGGCCCGACACAAGGTGGTTCGACCATCACCCAGCAGGTTGCCAAGAACTTCCTTTTGACCAACGAACAGACAATGGAGCGCAAGGCCAAGGAAGCCGTTTTGTCGTTCCGCATCGAGCAGGCCTACAGCAAGGACAAGATCCTCGAACTTTATCTGAACGAGATTTTCTTCGGCTTAAATTCCTACGGTATCGCCAGTGCTGCGCTGACCTATTTCAATAAGTCAGTCACCGAGCTGACGATTGCCGAAACAGCCTATCTCGCCGCTCTGCCAAAGGGTCCGGCGAACTATCATCCGCTGCGTCGTGAAAAGGCAGCTGTCGAGCGCCGTAACTGGGTTATCGACCGCATGGCGGAGAATGGCTACATCACGCAAGCCGATGCTGCGGATGCCAAAACCCAGCCGCTGGGCGTGAATATCCGCACCGGCGGCGCACGTCTTGCGGCATCGGATTACTTCTCCGAGGAAGCGCGCCGCCAGATCGTTGAGAAATACGGCGAAAAGGCATTGCTGGAAGGCGGCCTTTCGGTTCGTACCTCGTTTGATCCAGACATCCAGATGGAAGCCCGCAAGGCGCTTCAAGACGGTCTTCTGGATTATGACGAGCGCCGTGGTTTTCATGGAGCCATCGATCAGGTTGATACCTCTGGAGACTGGGTTGCAGCGCTGTTGAAGCTGAGACCGCTCCGCGACGTCCCTGAGTGGAAAATGGCCGTTGTTCTGTCTGCGACTGCTGATGGCGTCGATATTGGACTTCGCCCGGATGGCGATGCGGAAAATCCTGATCTGCGCAGCCGTGGTCGCATCAAGCCTGAAAACATGAAATGGGCCTACCGCGATGCCAAGGGCCAGCGCGCGACGGCCAAGTCGCCTGCCACTGTTTTGAAGGCTGGCGACGTTGTTTACGTCGAGCCTTTGTCTGCAAAGGGTGATGATTATCGCCTTCGTCAGCCTCCCAAGGTGCAGGGTGGCATGGTGGTCATGGACCCGCATACCGGCCGTGTTCTGGCCATGGTCGGCGGCTTCTCCTACGGTCAGTCGGAGTTCAACCGTGCAACGCAGGCCATGCGTCAGCCGGGGTCTTCGTTCAAGCCGTTCATTTACGCCGCTGCCTTGGACAATGGATATACGCCTGCTTCCGTGGTCATGGATGCACCACTGGAAGTCGTTTCCGGCGGACAGGTCTGGCGCCCTCAGAACTACGGCGGGGAGGTGGCTGGCCCATCCACACTTCGTCTCGGCATCGAAAAATCCCGTAACCTCATGACTGTGCGGCTTGCGCAGGACATGGGCATGAACCTGGTGGCTGAATATGCGGAGCGCTTCGGCATCTATGACAAGATGCCACCGCTTCTGGCCATGTCGCTCGGTTCCGGTGAAACCACCGTGATGCGTATGGTCTCTGCCTATTCGGTTATCGCGAATGGTGGCAAGCAGATCAATCCAACGGTGATCGACCGCATTCAGGACCGTTACGGCAAGACGATCTTCCGCCATGAAGAGCGCGGTTGCGAGAGCTGCAATGCGCCAAGCTGGCAGAACCAGGACGAGCCGACGATTGTCGATAACCGTGAACAGGTTCTCGATCCTATGACCGCCTATCAGACCACATCCATGCTTCAGGGCGTCGTTCAGCGCGGCACGGCTGCGGGCAAAATCAAGGTCGATCTGCCGGTTGCGGGCAAGACTGGCACGACCAACGATGAAAAGGACGCCTGGTTCGTAGGCTATACGCCAGATCTGGTTGCAGGTCTTTACATCGGTTTCGACAGCCCGGCACCGCTGGGACGTGGTGGCACCGGCGGATCGCTGGCGGCACCGATCTTTGGCGAGTTCATTGCCCAAGCTGCAAAGCATTTGCCGCAGAGCAAGTTCATCGTGCCTGATGGAATGCAGTTCGTGGCTGTCAACCGAAAGACCGGTATGGCTGCAAACGAAGGTGAGCCTGACACCATCATGGAAGCCTTTAAGCCCGGTACGGGTCCGGCCAGCAGCTTCTCGGTTATCGGCATGGATGGCGCGATGTCTCAGGAAGATATTCTGCGTGCTTCGCCGCAGGCCCAGCAGGCCATTACCGGCGGCGGCGGCGGCCTCTATTAAACGCATTTGCGGACAGGACGAGGGGCGCGGTCTTTACATCCGCGCCCCTCGCATTTATTCAGCCATCCAGTTTCAAGCCTAGTTTATCAATGAAAGCGAAGTATCTGCGAAATGCGCAATGAGATCGTGAACGTCGTCGACGAAATCAAGCAGGCCATAAGCCTGCTGAGGAGGCATCTTTGACTGGGACCAGGCGATAAGACGACTGGACTGGTTGAACAACAAGGCCGAGGATCCCAACCTCTGGAATGACGCCACTGAGGCCCAGAAGCTGATGCGCGAGCGCCAGCAGCTTGATGAATCCATCAATGGCGTGAAGCTGCTCGAGCAGCAGGTCAATGACAACATCGAGTTGATCGAAATGGGCGAGTCCGAAGACGATGCTGACATCGTCAAGGAAGCCGAAGATGCCTTGAAGGCGCTGAGAAACGAAGCCAACCGCCGTCAAGTGGAAGCGATGCTCTCAGGCGAAGCCGATAGCAATGATACCTATGTCGAAGTGCATTCGGGTGCCGGCGGTACCGAAAGCCAGGACTGGGCTAACATGCTGCTGCGCATGTACACCCGTTGGGCCGAGCGCCAGGGCTACAAGGTGGAAATCCTTGAAATTCACGATGGCGAAGAAGCCGGCATCAAATCGGCGACCATTCTGGTTAAGGGTCATAATGCCTTCGGCTGGATGAAGACGGAATCAGGCGTGCACCGCCTCGTGCGTATCTCGCCTTACGACAGCAATGCGCGTCGTCATACATCGTTCTCCTCCATCTGGGTTTATCCGGTGGTCGATGATTCGATCCAGATCGATATCAACGAAAGCGATTGCCGCATCGATACCTATCGCTCCTCGGGTGCCGGTGGACAGCACGTCAACACCACGGACTCGGCTGTGCGTATCACGCATATTCCAAGCGGCATCGCGGTTGCCTGCCAGCAGGAGCGCTCCCAGCACAAGAACCGTGCCAAGGCGTGGGAAATGCTGCGTTCGCGTCTCTATGAGGCCGAGTTGATGAAGCGGGAAGCTGCGGCGAATGCGCAGGCTGCCTCCAAATCTGATATCGGCTGGGGTCACCAGATCCGTTCCTACGTGTTGCAGCCTTACCAGTTGGTCAAGGATTTGCGCACCGGCGTTGAAAGCACGGCTCCAGGCAATGTGCTGGACGGCGAACTGAACGAATTCATGGAAGCAGCCCTTGCCCACCGCATCAGCGGTGGTGCGGATGTCGAGGTTGCCGATATCGACTGATCCCCCGGGAAACGTCGGTAAAAGATTGGCCTCTCGCATTAGGTTTGCGGGAGGCTTTTTGTTTTGGAGGTGAGCGTGAAGCAGGTGCTTTATATTGTCGACGTCCAGCCGAGTTTCAGCCCACCCGCTAAACTCGTTACTGAGATCACGGCCCTTGCCAGACAATTACCGAGCGTTGCCAGCGTCGAGCGGCACAATGAAAGCGTCACACCGTTCGAGCGTCAGCTTGGCTGGAAGCCGGGACCATCAGACGATTCTCTCGTTCCCGCAGATCGCATTTTCATCAAACACGGCTATGCACCGCCGAAAGAGGCTGTGGACTATCTGCGGTCGCTCAACGTCGACCGGGTGTTGGTTTGCGGTATTCAGGCCGATACCTGCGTACTGGCTGCCGGATTTTCGTTCTTCGATGCCGGATTACAGCCGACACTCGTTCCATGGTTGACGGTTGGCTCGAGCCTAGACCGTTCCGGCGCTCTGGGTGCACGCCTCTGGAAGCATCATTTTGGTGCCGTGCTTGATAGTCCTGAAGACTTGGGCCTTTAATTCGAGGCTTTTTCGATCTTCATATCACCCAACTCATCGATCAGAACCGTCCAGGCATCCGCTTCTTTCTGGGTAGGGTTAGTTTTGAGATGGACGGTTATGAAAAGGCCCGGAACATCGGATGCGCCAGATGAGCTTTCGGGCCTGATGTCTGTAACATAGGCCTTCATCTGGGTAAATTCTTCCAGTTCCACCGTCTCCACGAGGCTCGGGCCGTTGGCGGTATAGGCAAGCTGCTGAAGATAGATCTTTGCAGTGCCATCACCCTGACGAACGGCAACGACCTTGTAATATCCGCGAGTCGGCTCGCCGCTATTCGTCTGCGGGGCTGTCGCACCTTCCGGCACCTTGGCCGTCTGCTCCCACATTCCGCTGCTGGCAACGAAAATCACCGAGGCGGGCAGGGTATCGATGTCGGATGTCTGCGCCTGTGCGCAACAGATGCTGGCTGCAAGAAACGTGGTAGCGAGGAGCGTTTTGATCATCATCGTCTTCATCAATTCGAGAATTGTTCGGCAAGCACCCTGTCCGACCATGACCGATCCGGGTCCGACAGGATTTTTGCGGTTCTATCCTTGGATTGCGCAATCCGCACCATCTGCACCGATTTGACCTCGATGTGGTCAGCCACGGCGTTAACGGGGCGTTTTTCACTCTCAAGAACGTGGATATCGACCGTTACCTTATTCGGCAGAAGCGCACCACGCCAGCGGCGAGGGCGAAAGGCGCTGACAGGCGTGAGTGCCAGCAAAGGCGATTCGAGCGGCAGAATGGGGCCATGGGCGGAAAAGTTGTAAGCGGTGGAACCGGCGGGCGTTGCCACCATCATGCCATCGCATATCAGTTCCTCCAGCCGCGTCTTTCCATCCACATCCACTCTCAGCTTTGCAGCCTGATGCGACTGACGGAACAGGCTGACCTCGTTCATGGCAAGGGCGGTGAATTCCTCGCCATTGGCATCGATGGCCGTCATGCGCAAAGGGTGGAATTCATTTGCGGTCGCCTTGGCCACGCGCTCGGCTAGACCCTCGACCCGGTAATCATTCATCAGAAAGCCGACCGAACCGCGGTTCATGCCATAGATCCGCTTGCCGGAATTCATCGTTTCATTCAGCACTTGCAGCATGAACCCGTCACCACCCAGAACGATGATGATGCCTGCCTCTTCAAAAGAGGTATTCCCATATTGCTGGATGAGCGTGTCCCGCGCAGCTTGCGCTTCATCGGTGGTCGAGGCTACGAAACATAGATGATCAGTTGAACGCGACATGCCGTCACCCCTGTTGACGGTCTGTGGTACATGAAGAAGTCCGGTCAGGACAAGCTCTTTCACAGGAGCAGGCATCGTCAGGCCTCGCCCCGAGACTTCGCTGCGGCAAAGTCCACAGCTTCTTGGCGGCACCTGATGAATCGGGGTTGCGGAGGTCGGTGAGGTCGGGCAGTTTGCAAAAACCAACATCGATGCGGAAGGTGTGAGGCGTGGCGATAAGTTACAGTATCTACGATGTTTTCACGCGCCAAAAACTGGCTGGCAACCCGCTGGCCGTGATGTTTGGCGCAGATGGCCTCGACGATGCGACGATGCTGGCCATTGCTCGGGAAATGAACCTGTCGGAAACAGTCTTCGTCAGAAAATCCGATAATCCCGCTTATGTAGCGTCATTGCGCATTTTCACACCCGCATCCGAATTGCCCTTTGCCGGTCACCCAACGGTCGGCGCTGCCATCGCGATCGCGGAGCGCAATCATACAGACGGTGAGGCCGACATGGTCTCGGTACTGGAGGAGTTGGTTGGACCGGTGCGGTGCGCCATTCGCATTCGCACCGGCGAAGCAAGCTTTGCCGAATTCGATCTGCCCAGAAAATCCGCGCGCGTGAGCCTGCCGCTCGACCATGCACAAATTGCCGATGCCATCGGCCTGGCAGAGTCACAGCTTGGTTTCGAAAATCACGTCCCGTCGATATGGACGGCTGGCGTTCCTTTTCTGGCGATACCAGTGCAAAACCTCTCCGCAATGCAGGAGGTGGATTTCGACCCAACATTATGGCTGAAGCTGGCACCCTTGGTGGAAGGCCGTCTGGTTTCGGCTTATCTTTACTGTCGAGGCGGCGTCAATCACGCAGCGAAGTTTCATACGAGGATGTTTTCGCCCAGCATGGGCATATCGGAAGATCCGGCCACCGGTGCTGCCGCAGCGGCTTTTTCCGGTGCTATCCATCATTTCGATAGTCTGGCGGATGGGCATTACCCAATCCTGATCGAGCAAGGCATCGAAATGGGCAGACCTTCCCATATCCATCTCAACATGGATGTTAAGGAAAGAGAGATTGCCCGGGCTCGTATAGGCGGTCATGCCATACGTGTCGCAACCGGCACCTTCGATATTTGAAGGCTTTCACAGCCATCAGCGGATCGAGTAACGGGCTTGTGAAGGTCCGTTAACGATTTTCGGCGGCGAATCTTAACCTTTGGCCGGCTGTCAAGGAACTAAAAGCGCTCACCTTCCGTTAATTTCGCGAAGGAGAAGTGGCATGAAGTCGCAAAACAGTTCCGATAGCAGACGCACGATAGAGGCGGCCAATAATACCTCGGCCTCTACATACAAACCTCTCATCATACCGCTAAGAGGAACGTATGTTGCGATGATATTTCGCCGCTCTCTCCAGAGTAGACTTGATACGAGAAAGAATTAGCCTGATTTCGTAGTCAGCTAATCCTTAAGAACAATTTCAAATGACGAATATAAATAGCAATGTTGCTAATATACAAACGATGATGANTAATCCTTAAGAACAATTTCAAATGACGAATATAAATAGCAATGTTGCTAATATACAAACGAAGGGAGAATGACATGAAGGCAGTTCTCATCATCGCAGCCATGGTTGGCATCTCCGCATCAGCGGCATTCGCCGATCCCATTGTTCAGCCATCTATCAATACGTCGATTCCTGTCGACCGCGAATTCAAAACAGCAAGCATTGCCATGCCAACTGAGCAGGCACAGAAGCCGGTTCTGGTTCTGAAAAAGACCAACCGCCTGCCCGGCAACACCGAAACAGCGACTGCGTCCCCACAGTCAGCGCTTGCCCGCATGCAGTAATACAGTGAAACAATGCCAGATATTGTTCCAAAACATCCCGTGCGGAAAAACTCCGGCACGGGATTTTTTGTGACATTCGACTGGTTGGTCTGAGCGTTCAATCTCAACGCCATGCGACTTTAGCTACTCTGGGCTAGCTGTCGAGACGTAGTGACAATTGCCTGCCGCCATTTTTCTTCAAAATATAAACCGGCTTTGCGGTCATATATTCCGTTCGTCTCTGCAATTCGCGGCGGCGCTCAAGCGCTCTTTCACGCAGGCTGCGAGATTGGGCAACGAGGGTGAGGGCTTGCTCAATGGTTTTATCTGCTGCTGGCATTGCTGCAACTCCATTTGTTCACTTTATGTTCTAATATTTAGGTGTTCTTGTCAAGCGAATCAAGTGGTTTAGTTGCGCTAGGGAAAATCATGGAGAAATGCGGATGATGCCTATAGCCTAGGATCATCCCAGCAGACATCTTGATCGGGGTCGATCGTGTCTGAAACTGGCGATGAGGTTGTGCTCACCCCAGAATCAAAAACGGCGCACAAGGCGCCGTTTTTATTTCCTGTCGCTCGGTCACCCGCGTCCATGGGAGGTCGGTCAGCGGGGTGACGTTTTACGCCGATTAGCGGAACGAACGGGAAGCTACGTTGCGAATGTCGTAACGTGTCAGGCCGATGTCGCTGAGCGTCTGGCTGGACAGGCTGCCCAGTTCGTTCAGAGTGCGGCGGTAAGAGATCCAGTTCTTTGCTATACGGATAGGGTTCATGGTCGTTTCCTCAATCTTTGTTGTCTTTGATTTCTGAACTTGTTTGCCGAGGCCAGTTGCCTGCGCTCTCTGCTGTTGATGTGTATATACATATGCAGAGTGCTGATGTGGAGTGCAGATTTTAGGCGACTGCCATGCATTTGTGCAATGCGTCGGCTAATTTTGCATCTTTTGACGGTTGCTGGGTATTTTTTAGGCTGAACGAGAAATCGCGAAAGAACCAAGGTGAAGATTGGGAAATCACCTGCAAAACAAAGAAAAAGGCCCGGAGCCGAAGCTCGAGACCTTTTTGAGATTATACCAACAAGGCGGAAAAGACCGCCTGTGGTTTATATATTAGACGCCAACTGCAGTGCGTGCAACGCGACGGATGTCGCTACGGCCGATGCCCAGGTCAGTCAGTTCGCGGTCGCTCATGCGGCCAAGTTCGGTAACTGTCTGACGATACTTGCGCCAGTTGTTCAGCGAGCGAGTGATATTCATGATCGTGTCCTTTTCGTTTGTGGCACCGCTTGGGTCAGCGCTCAACTCATTTCCTGATGCCGAATATAATCGGTTTAACAGGAACAAAAACAGACAATGAAGTATGCCACCTATGCGCTGATCGCATAGCAATCGTTAATTTCGGGCTTAGTTTGTTAAGGATTGCATAATTGCGCGGCATTTATTGCCTTTCGTATGTGCGTTTTCTTCTTATGGGGGTGTTTTTTTGAGATGCAATCAGATTTTGGCGCTTGATCGCGTTGTAAGCGGCTTGGTCTGATTCCTGTCATTGCGCATTCGCCGGCGTCGATCGGAGGATGTCTTGGATAGATAAACGCGTGTTGATGACGTCAAATAGGTCGTCGGCCCGGCAAAACAGCGTGAAATAGCATCGTAAAACCGTCATTTTTCCTTTGCGCTCTCGGAAACGGGTGATATAGAGACGCGCGCTCCAGAAGGCCTCATGTGCCAGATGTTGTTTATGCAGGATTCAAGAGCGCGGGTATGGCGGAATTGGTAGACGCACCAGATTTAGGTTCTGGCGACGAGAGTTGTGGGGGTTCGAGTCCCTCTACCCGCACCACATGAATCGCCGAGAGGTATGCGTGATGCTTTTGCTTCGCCGCCTCTCTGGCTCAAGCGCAGTTTTTGCTCGGCAAAATGCTTGTGCATGCAGTTTATATAGCCACGGCCGGTGAATTTAGATTCCGGCGCTGTGCTCGAAAGTGAACCAACGGCTGTCTGAGCACCGCCGCCATGATGTGAAGGTATTAAAATGCAGGTTATCGAAACGCTCGCTGAAGGGCTGAAGCGCGAAATCAAGGTCGTTATTCCGGCCGCCGATATGAAGTCTCGCCTTGACGAGCGCCTGGCCGATGCCAAGGACAAGGTTCGCATTAACGGTTTCCGTCCAGGCAAGGTGCCACTTGCTCATCTCAAGAAGATGTACGGCAAGTCCATCATGGCAGACCTCGTCAACGAACTGGTTCGTGACAAGCCTTCCGAAATCATTTCCGGCCGTGGCGAAAAGTCCGCAACGCAGCCAGCGATCTCGATGACGGAAGATCAGGACGAAGCTGAAAAGATCCTCGCCGCTGAAAGCGATCTGGAATTCACGCTTGCCTATGAAGTCATTCCGGCAATCGAGCTGAAGTCCAACGAAGGCATCAAGGTTGTCCGTGAAGTCGTTGAAGTGACTGAAGAGGAAATCAACGAGCAGATCCTCAAGATCGCCGAAAGCGCTCGTACCTACGAAACCAAGAAGGGCAAGGCCGCTGAAGGCGACCGCGTCACCATGAACTACCTCGGCAAGGTCGATGGCGAAGCCTTTGATGGCGGCGCTGCTGAAGATGCAGAACTCGTGATCGGCTCCGGCCGCTTCATTCCTGGCTTCGAAGACCAGCTCATTGGCGTCAAGGCTGGCGATGAGAAGGCCATCACCGTTACGTTCCCGACTGAATATCCTGCGGCGAACCTCGCTGGCAAGGAAGCCGTGTTCGACATCACCGTCAAGGAAGTTGCTTCCGCGGCGGACGTTGAAATCAACGACGAACTGGCAACGAAGCTTGGTCTCGAATCGGCTGAAAAGCTGAAGGAAATCGTTCGCGGTCAGATCGAAAGCCAGTACACGAACGTCACTCGCCAGAAGGTGAAGCGTCAGATTCTCGATCAGCTGGACGAAGTTTACCAGTTCGAAACGCCGGCTGGTCTGGTTGACGCAGAATTCGACAACATCTGGCGCCAGATCAACACCGATCTTGCCCAGTCCGGCAAGACCTTCGCTGACGAAGACACGACAGAAGAAGAAGCTCGCGAAGAATACCGCAAGCTTGCTGAACGCCGCGTTCGTCTCGGCCTCGTTCTTTCCGAAATCGGCGAGAAGGCTGGCGTTGAAGTCACCGAAGAAGAAATGCAGCGTGCACTTTTCGCACAGCTTCAGCAGTTCCCAGGCCAGCAGAAGGAAATCCTTGATTTCTTCCGCAACACGCCAGGCGCTTCCGCTTCGCTGCGCGCTCCAATCTTCGAAGAGAAGGTCATCGACAAGCTGCTCGAAGAAATCTCTGTAACGGACAAGACTGTTACGAAGGAAGAGCTTTTGGCTGACGACGCCGAAGAAGGCGAAAAGGCTGACAAGAAGCCTGCCAAGAAGAAGGCTGCTGCAAAGGCCGACGCTGCGGAAGGCGAAGAAGCCGCTCCAAAGAAGAAGGCTCCTGCAAAGAAGAAGGCCGCTGAAGGCGACGCAGAGTAAGCTTTTTTCTCTACACATTTCCGAAAGGCCGTGGCATTCGCTGCGGCCTTTTGCATTTGTGGCGTCTGTTAACCTCTGTAACGTTTTGATCACATTGCAGCGCACAATGTGTTTTTGCTGCATTTGCTCTTGTTCATCTACCGTTCATCTGGCACTCTTGGGTCATTGATTTGCTGTGCATCGCATAGAGTAAATCTGCTGCGCGACATGCGCGGCCTGGCATATAGCCTCTAGTTTCAGCTCTGCATCTGGCGTCGCCTTCGTGGTCGGTACGCCCGATGATCTTCGACGCGCATGTTGAAACAATGAATGTTTTGGCGATAGGCAAGCGTTGAAGCACAGGCGTGATTGCGTCATCGAAAAACTCAATGCGGTTGATCCTCTGGAGCAATCGTCGATAGCCAAACAAGGTGGACCGTCTCTCCCAAGGGCGGTGCGCTTTATGAAAGCTTGAGGAAGAGACATGTTTTTAAGAACGAAACGCGGCCCCCTCATTGCCGCCGTCGCTATCGGCTTGTCATCCGGGCTGGCGAATGCGCAGGAAAAGGGCCTCATCTGGGCACCTGCAAAAAATTCTGACCAATCCTATTCCGCGCGTATCGGTGCGAAACTGCCGACCGATACGCCCATTCGCGCCGGTCTGGAAATGGGCATGAATGCATCTGAGGGCGGTGCGTTGGTGGATACGCCGGTGAAATTCTGGGGCAACGTCACGCTGTTGTCCTCCAACCTGCCGGGTGCGAAGGTTGCAGGTGATATTGCCGTGCTGATGAATGCCCTGACCGGTTCAAGCGCCTGGACGATGACAACGTCTCAGAAACGCATCGCGACATCGGAGTTCGATCTTGAATCGAATCGCAACATGACGGTGCGCTATGATGGCACCGCACAGCAGTGGAGCGGGCTCGACGTCTCGCAATCGCTGCGGCTGACGCGCTCTGCCACCGGAACGGCGTTCGTCCTCACAGGTGCGAGCCGTGACACCTTCGATGATTTCACGTCGAAAGTTGGTCTGGAACAGAAGCTCGGTGAAAATCTCACCGTATCAGGTAATCTCGACCAAGGTTATCAGGACCGCTTTCGCCCCTCGGTCAGCGCCCGCTACAACATTCGCTGGTAGGGGCGCTGGAGAGTTCTACTCGGTAGCGATCTCGTTGTTGATGTCGCCCATCCGGTTCCATGCATCAAGGCCGGCAATCTTGTAGGCTTCGGCAAGTGTCGGATAGTTGAAGGTATTTTCCACGAAATACTCGACCGTGCCTTTGAGGTTGAGAACGGCCTGACCGATGTGGACGAGCTCCGTCGCACCTTCACCGACGATATGAACGCCCAAAAGCCTGCGCGTCTTCAGCGAGAAGATCAGCTTCAGCAGGCCGGTATCGAGCCCCATGATATGGCCGCGTGAGGTTTCGCGGAAGCGGGCGATACCGCATTCATAGGCAATACCGCGCTCCTTCATTTCCTCTTCGGTCAGGCCGCAGGTGGAGATTTCGGGCACGGCGTAGATACCGTATGGAAAATACTTCTGCGGCTCCATGCCGATAGCACCGACGGCTACGCGCGCAGCAATCCGCCCCTGTTCCATGGAGGTGGAGGCAAGGCTTGGAAAGCCGATCACGTCGCCTGCCGCAAAGATGCCGGGTACTGACGTCTCGAAGGTTTCCGGATTGACGGTAAGGCGTCCGCGATTGTCTGCCGTCAGACCTGCGGCGGCGAGGTTGAGCGTATCCGTGGCACCCATGCGGCCAGCGGCGAACAGCACCATCTCCGTTGTCAGCGTCCGTCCACTATCCAGCGTCAGCATGACCTTGCCTTCCGGCGTATGCTCGACCTTGTCGGCCTTTTGGCCGAGAAGCAGCTTCATGTTGCGGTCACGCAGCTGATAGGTGAAGTCCTCGACGATTTCCTTGTCGATGAAATCCAGCATCGTCGGTTTCGGATCGATGATGGTGACGGCAGTATCCAGCGCACTGAAGATGGTGGCATATTCGATGCCGATAACGCCCGCGCCGATGACGACCATGGAGCGGGGCAGTTTTTGCAGTTCCAAAATCTCGTCGCTATCGATGACCGTTTTGCCATCGAACGGCATATAATCTGGGCGGAAGGGGCGGGTGCCGACTGCGAGCAGGATGCTCTTGCCCTTGACGAGAACGACTTCGCCGTCGTCCTTGGCAATTTCCATTGTGTCGGAAGTGACGAAAGCTGCCTTGCCGCGAATATGGGTCACGCGGTTGCGCGCGAACTGGTGCTCCAGCACCTCGACCTCATGATCAAGCGTGATGAGCAGGCGGCGGCGCAGATCTTCCGCGCTGATTTCCTGCTTCACACGGTAGGAGCGGCCATAAAAACCACGCTCGCGCCAACCGGAAAGGTTGAGTGCTGTTTCGCGCATGGTCTTGGACGGAATGGTGCCGGTGTGAACCGATACGCCACCGACACGACTGCCTTTTTCAATGACCAGGACTGTTTTATCCAGTTTAGCGGCTTGGATGGCAGCACGTCTGCCAGCGGGACCGCTACCGACAACAACAAGATCATATTGGTTCATGAAAAAGACCTCGGAACAGAAATTCGATTTCCGGACTGAATGGTTCCAGCGCGGAGGCGTCGCTGCTCGGAAAAGCGTGATGCCATTCTGATACGGAAGTGATTCCCGCGTCGCTGCACCAAGAGTGCAATGCAACAAATGCCCGCGTCAATCTGTAGCGGAAGAATCTGACGGATTCGTAACCAATGCAGAAAAAGGCGCAAAATGAATATCGATTTACGAAAGAGCTGTTGCGCGCGTGCAAGTCACGGTACGTCGGGGCCATTTTCCCGGCGTGTGTGAAGCTTTGCGATCTCTTCCCGCAACGCTACCAGCTCTGCAAGCACCTTCACGTCGATCTTTTCGTGCAGGGACAGAACCTCGAGTTCCGACTTGAGATTAACCTCGTAATCCTTGGCCGCTTCAAAACGGTCGCGCGTTCCCTGGCGGTTCTGCGACATCATGATGATGGGTGCCTGAATGGCCGCCAGCATGGACAGGATGAGATTGAGGAAGACGAAGGGGTAGGGGTCGAAAGCCTGCGTCGTCATCACCACCGTATTGATGATGGCCCAAACGACCAAGAACACCAAGAAGCTGATGATGAAGCCCCAGGAGCCGCCGACGCGGGCTATGCCATCTGCAAGCCGCTCTCCGAATGTGGAGTTCTTTGAAAAGGCGGCGTTCGTATCTGTCGAAATGAGTTTCCGCTGATGCGCGACGTCGAGAATGCGTCGCTCCACCTCTCCAATCTCTTTGGACGATCTTCTGAAATGAGAAGCGATATAATCGGGGATAGCGGGCATTTTTCGATCTCCAGCCAAGGCTCGGAGCCGCCGGGGACGACGGTCCGATATTCTTGACGAGTAACCGGCACCAATACCGAATTCAAACGAATTCGGTATTGTGATCATCGCGATCAGCTAGATGGTTGAGCCGGATTTACCCAGGCAAATCCAGGAAAGAAACGGTCCTTGCCGAATTGTTTGCCAAACATCATATCGAATTGCAGCTGGCGATATTCGTTGATGGCAGAGGGTACAGCCACTGAGCCCGTTGCCCAGTCCGGCACGGCTGATCCATCCTTTTCCATCAGCATGTGCCGGTCGATGACGGAGTAGGATGCCTGCACCTTACCGAGAATACCGGTGTAGAAGGGATCATCGAAGCCGGCTGTCTTCAGGACATGGTAAGGCAATAAAGATGGGCTGATCGTGCCGATCCTGTTGTGCAGGCCGGTCTTCGAAGACCACACGACCAGCGGCGTTTCATGCTCTTTTTTCATGGTGTCCAAAGGCGCGCGGCGTGTCGCGACCATATCGGCCATATGACCACTTTCCACATACACCTGACCAAGCGGCGGCAGATGATCGCCGAAGAGAACAATCACCGTATCGCGCTCGCGGTTCTTCGCCCATTCGATCAGGCGGGCAAAATTTTCATCCGCTTCCGATACGCCCTGGGTGTAGGTGGCGAGCGCCTCGGTTGCGCCTTCCGAGAGGGAGCCGTTGACCGAAACGGTGTTGGCTGCATAGCGGTTCGGTTCGTAAGGCCCGTGTCCCTGAAGGGTGACGCTGAACAGAAACAACGGGCTTTCCGCCGCGTCCACCGTCTGCATGATTTCCGATGTCAGAGCCTCATCCGACGCGAAGATGCCGCGCTTTTCCATGGCGGGGAGTGTTTTTTCCGATCGAAACTCTTCGAAACCAAAGGATTTGTAGACTTCGCGGCGGTTCCAGAACCATTCCTGAAACGGATGGATGGCAATGGCCGAGTAGCCTTCGTTGCGGAAGAACGTGGCAAGTGATGGCACGGGCTGGCGCACATATTGCTGATAGGGGATGCTGCCATAGGGCAGAAAGGCGTTGGAAAAACCCGTCAGCGCTTCGAATTCCACATTGGCCGTCATGCCACCGAATTCGGGAGAGAAGACGTGGCCGGATTGCCTGCTTCGAATTGTCGGCATGGGGTCTCGGGAAAGCGAGACATTGGGCAATCTGGTCGGGTCCCACAGCGATTCGCTCATGATCATGATGACATCAGGCAGGGTGCTGTAATTGACGGCATAAGCCGAACCATCCGAGACGATGTCGGAAATAGTGTTTTCGCTGTAGCCTGCTGGGGCTGAAACTTTCGCCATGGGAATGTTGAACGCAAGCGCCATCAGGAAACCGTTTTGGCGGTAGTTTTCCTTCTGGTCCCACATCATCGGAATGATGTTTAGTCGATCTCGGATCCAGGAATTTTGCGAATAGTCCATCAAGGAGCCGAGGCCGACGAGCGGTGGAATTGTCAGCGCCAGCCACAAGACGCGCTGCCTTGGGCCAATAACGGGTGCATGATCACGGCAAAAACGCCACAAAAGAACAGCCGCGGCAGCGGCCATGATAAGGCCGATAGCGAGCGCAACAGCCGTTAGCGGCTGGGCTTTTAGCATTGCCGGCAAAAGCTGAAAAATCTGGCGGCCGAACAGAAGGTCGGAGGGGTAAAGCGGGTCGGAAAGGTACAGTTGTTTCTGATGAGACATAAAGGCCGGCACCAGAAGGAGAGGTGCGGCAATGAGTATCGATTGGTAATGCCTGCCGAGCACAGCATCGAGTGCCAGCAGAACCAACACAACGGCTACCAGCGTCGTGAGGCCGGGGCGGGTCGGAGAGGTCAGGAATGTGCCGACATCATGCAGTGAGCCGCGCGCGATCCACTCGATGCAGACAATCAGCAAAAGTGCTGCGAGCGTCAGGTTGAGTAGGGGACGGACATCGCCCAGAAATCTGGTAAGGTTCCATCTGGAAGGGCGTGAAAGAACGAGTTTCGTTCTTCCGGCGGCCGTTATCTTGGGCACCGAATTCCGCAATATCTTAAACTCCGGCAGTCTGTAATACGCCCCGTGAATCGGGTGTCATGAGGATGTCACGTAACTGTCACATAAGCGGAGTGAATGCGATATGAACTGTGCGGAATTCACAAGGTAGCCGAATAACCATTGCGTGAGGCAACTGTCGCTTCAAGGCCGCCATTTTTTGAAGTGAGTTTAACGGCCTGCGTTGCGCGGCGTGCGCAGCCACGGTAAATGAGAGTCATGAGCCAAGTACACACCAATCCCAATGTTTTGCGAATTGCCGTCGGGCAGTTCAATCCCACCGTCGGCGATGTCGCGGGCAACCTTGCCAAGGCCCGCGAAGCGCGTGCCGATGCGGCGGCGCAGGGCGCTGATCTGTTGCTGTTGACGGAGCTTTTCATTTCCGGTTATCCGCCGGAAGATCTGGTCCTTAAGCCCTCCTTCCTGAAATCCTGCCTGAAAGCGGTGGAGGAACTGGCAGCCGAAACCGCTGATGGCGGTCCCGGAGTCATCATCGGTTTCCCGCGCCAGGGCGAAACGGGGCGGCACAATTCGGTTGCACTTCTGGATGGCGGCAAGATCACGGCGCTACGCGACAAGGTGGATTTGCCAAATTACGGCGAGTTCGATGAAAAGCGCGTTTTTGCCGAAGGCTCGATTTCCGGGCCCTATAATTTCAGGGGTGTTCGCATCGGCATTCCGATCTGCGAAGAAATCTGGAACGATCTGGGTGTCTGCGAAACGTTGGCCGAAAGCGGTGCGGAAATTCTGCTGGTGCCGAATGGCTCGCCCTATTATCGCGGCAAAGTCGATGTGCGCCATCAGGTGGCGTTGCGACAGGTCATCGAAAGCGGCCTGCCGCTGGTTTTCGCCAACCAGGTCGGCGGTCAGGATGAGCTCGTCTTCGATGGCGCAAGCTTCGCCTTCAATGCAGACAAGACGCTTGCCTTCCAAATGAGCCAGTTCGAGAGCACCCTTGCGGTGATGGACTGGAAGCGCACGGAAAAAGGCTGGCATTGCAGCGAAGGACCGTTCTCGCAAATCCCCGAAGGAGAAGAGGCGGATTACCGCGCCTGCATGTTGGGCTTCCGCGACTATGTAAACAAGAATGGCTTCAAGAGCGTGGTTCTTGGCCTTTCCGGCGGTATCGACTCAGCCATTTGCGCGGCGATTGCTGTCGATGCGCTGGGCGAGGAGCGGGTACGCTGCATCATGCTGCCCTATCGCTATACGTCGGAAGACTCATTCAAAGACGCGGCAGATTGCGCAAAGGCGCTGGGTTGCCGTTACGACATCGTCCCGATTGCCGAGCCCGTGGATGGCTTTCTGTCGTCACTGGCTGAAATGTTTGAAGGAACCGAAGAGGGCATTACGGAAGAAAACCTGCAAAGCCGTGCCCGCGGCACCATCCTCATGGCCATCTCCAACAAGTTCGGCTCCATGGTGGTCACAACAGGCAACAAATCGGAAATGTCGGTGGGTTACGCCACGCTTTACGGCGACATGAATGGCGGCTTCAACCCCATCAAAGATCTCTACAAGATGCAGGTCTATGCGATCTCCGCCTGGAGAAACAGCCACGTGCCGCCGACGGCACTTGGTCCTTCTGGTGAGGTCATTCCCGCCAACATCATTTCCAAAGCGCCATCGGCAGAACTGCGCCCCAACCAGACCGACCAGGATTCGTTGCCGCCTTATCCGGCGCTCGACGATATTCTGGAATGCCTGGTGGAGCTGGAAATGTCAGTGGAAGAGATCGTCGCACGCGGCCACGATATCGCAACCGTACATCGCATCGAGCATCTGCTCTATCTGGCCGAATACAAACGCCGCCAATCCGCGCCGGGTGTGAAAATCACCAAGAAGAACTTCGGTCGCGACCGTCGCTATCCGATCACCAACCGCTTCAGGGATCGGTAGAGGAAAGGCGGCGCGGAACAGATCACGCCGCCTGCTTGCCTAGATGACCTGGCCTACATCAATCCGGTTTCCGTCCGGGTCTTCGAAAACGAATGCGCGCAGGCCGTAATCCTTGTTTTCCAGCCTTTTGATTATCCGTAATCCGTAGTCAATGCAAAGGCGGTGGAGTTCATCCACGCTGCTCACCAGCATGTGCGCGACATTGAACGGCGGAGGTTTGTAAGCCGGCTGCAATGTCAGATGCAACTCGGCCTCATCCCTCTTCAAGATCATGAAACCTACAGGATTTCCGTTCTCGAACGTCTTTTGAAAGCCGAGTATCTTGGCATAAAAATCGTGAGCTTTTTAGATGTCCTTGACGGGAAGCGTCGGCGCCACTCGGCCAAAACGAATGGCTTGATCAGCGATGATCGTCATCGCAAGACCTCAATCTTGGGAAAAGCCAGATCAGAGAATACGGGCGGTGCCGCAACGCTGCTGTCTTCCGTTTTTTAAATTTGCAGGACGGTGCCTACGACAATAGGATCATAGCCACGGTCTCGGCTGATGCAAATGAAATATGGTTCTCAGCCTGTCAGGATTTGAAATGCAGTGGGAGGTACGATGCGCAGTTCCGTTGAAATCTTCAACATTCGCACCCGGGAGAACCGGGTTGTCTGGCAAACGCCGGAACTGTTCGAAGCGCCCAACTGGTCGCCGGATGGGTCGTATCTTTTGCTGAACAGCGAAGGCCTGTTGTACCGCCTGTCACTTACTGGTGATGTAGCAATCGAGAAGGTCGATACCGGCTTTGCCAGCGAGTGCAACAACGACCACGGCATCTCGCCGGATGGTTCGCTCTACGCCATTTCCGATAAGGTGGAATTTGGGAAAAGCACGATTTATCTTCTGCCATCAGAAGGTGGTGAGCCCAGGCTGATGACGCATAATCTGCCTTCTTACTGGCATGGCTGGTCTCCCGATGGCAAAAGTTTTGCCTATTGCGGCATTCGTGATCAGGTGTTCGATATCTATTCGATGGACGTCGAGACGGCGACCGAAACGCGGCTGACCCATGGTGAGGGGCGCAATGACGGGCCGGATTACTCGGCAGATGGGCAGTGGATTTATTTCAATTCCAGCCGCACGGGCGTAATGCAGATATGGCGTGTGCGGGTGGACGGCTCGGCTGTAGAGCGCGTGACGGACAGCCCATATGGCGACTGGTTTCCGCATCCGTCACCTAGCGGTGACAAGGTGGTCTTCGTTTCCTATGACGCGGATGTCTTCGATCATCCGCGTGATCTGAATGTGCGCGTGCGCATGATGGACACGGATGGTGGCAATGTGGAAACGTTGTTTGAATTGTTCGGCGGGCAGGGAACGATGAATTCGCCCAACTGGTCACCCGGCGGCGATGAGTTCGCCTATGTCAGATATTTCCCAGCTTGATCCACATACAAAAAGCCCGACCTCGATTTCAAACCGGGTCGGGCTTTTGGATATTATGTCGGATTAATTAAAAGACTGCGAGATATTTCAGCAGCGAAATAATACCGATGATGATGACGATAACCTGAGCGATCTGCTTTGCGCTGCCAGCAACCGGCAAACGGTTGATCAGCCAAAGAATGAGTACGATGACCAGAAATGTGATCAGAATGCTAACGAGTGTACCTGTAACCATGTGTCCCAGCTCCTATTATAAATCTGTAACGGTCGATCACCGTTCCGTGAGTAAAAGCACAAGCTCGTATTTTGGTTCCATTGTGCAAAATGTAATTTTTGAGAATTCGAAATCAGGAATATTGGTGTGAGCGAAATCAGGGTGAAAAAGCGCGACACGGGCGCCACCGCTACATTAGGGCGTAATGGCCATCCGCAGATCGCAACGCCGACCGGAGGTCAGCTCGCCGTCGTCACCGCTGCGTCCGAGCCCGGCTTCAACCCGCTGGACCTGCTCTATTCCTCGCTCGCTGCGTGCCTGGCGCTGAGTGCCCGCATCGCCGCCAGCCGCTTAGGCGTGCTGGACCGTTTTGAGAGCGTGGAAGCACGTGTTACCGGCGAGAAGTCCGAGGGCGAGCCAGCACGGATAACGCATTTCGATATGCGCTTGAAGATCACCGGCGATTTCGATGCGGAGACGAGAGACGCTATTGCCCATCAGGCCGAAGAGATTTGCACCGTCAGCAACACCTTACGCGGCGATGCTGCGTTCAATCTCTCGGTCGACTAATCAGCGCTGCGCCTTTTCCCATTTGCGGATGAGGCGGTCGCGCTTGAGTTTCGACAGGCGTTTTAGCCAGAACATGCCGTCCAACTGATCGATCTCATGCTGGATGCAGATGGCGTGGAAGCCCTCTGCCTGCTCTTCATGCCACTGACCGGAGACATCCTGAAAGCGTAACGTCACCTTGGATGGGCGCTCTACCTCTTCGGTAAAGCCCGGCATGGAAACGCTGCCTTCCATATGCCGCATGGTCTCACTGGACGTTTCCAGAATCTCGGGATTGACATAGGTCATGACAACACCCGGTTTCAGTTCCAGCACGAACAGACGTTGGAGAATGCCGACATGCGCAGCGGTAAT
Source organism: Agrobacterium rosae (assembly GCF_002915175.1). GTDB lineage: Bacteria > Pseudomonadota > Alphaproteobacteria > Rhizobiales > Rhizobiaceae > Agrobacterium > Agrobacterium rosae. The sequence goes on from NZ_NXEJ01000007.1 coordinate 238,921, forward strand.
CCCGACGCCGGGGGCTGCGCGCATCGTTTCCAGCAGATCCTTTGCAAGCTGCGCCAGTTCAGGTCCAAACTCTGTGACAGGTTCGCAATGGGAGCCAAGCGCCGGATGAGGGTAGGACACGATAGAACGAGTTGCCATGGGACGTTCCAATTCTATTCCGCTGAGAGCGAGCGTTTCAGCAGGCTTTTGGAAGCGGAGAGCGCAACAGACGATGCCTCATCCGTCAGTTCCACCCATGTCCGCTGAGTGCGGGCATCGCGCTTGACGATGGTGAGCATACGGCCCGACAACGCGTTGATTTCCCGCAAAACGAGCGCATGGGCAATGCCCAGCTTGTTGGAAAGGCTGCGGCTATCGGTACCGATGCCCAGATGAACCGCTGCAACAAGCGCGGCCCCGGTGGCGTCGATCGCAACCGGGGCCGTTTGGCTGATCTGTTCAACCACGGCCATAAAGCGCGCGGCGGATTGATCTTCATCCGTCAAGCGGCCTCTGCCTCTGTGCGTAGGCGAACCGAAACCAGAACCGATTTCGACGTCGGAGTGAAGCTGCCTTCGCCATAGCTGTGCAGCGGCACCAGAACGTTCAGCTCCGGATAATAGCCGCCGACGCTGCCCTCTGGAATGTTGTAAGGCACGAGGCGGAAGTTCTCGGCGATACGCTCGACGCCATCGCCATATTCACCGATGACGTCCACGCGCTGCTTGGCATGCGCACCCAGCGCTTCCATGTCCTTCGGGTTCATGAAAATAACCTGCCGCTCGCCGTAGACGCCGCGATAACGATCATCCATGCCGTAGATCGTGGTGTTGTATTGGTCATGGCTGCGGAAGGTCTGCAGAACGAAGATGCCATGTTTGGATAGCGCTTCCTGATGCTCCGTCTTTTCCGGCAGCGCACCGGTGAAGAAGGTGGCCTTCTTGGCAGGCGTATTCCATTCACGTTCCGCCGCTGCGTTGCGCAGGTGGAAACCACGCGGGACGCGCACACGCTCGTTGAAATCCTGGAAGCCCGGCAGAACGCGCGAGATCATATCGCGGATGAGATCGTAATCATCAGCAAGTTCGTTCCACTGAACGCGTTCGTTGCCCAATGTTGCGTGAGCGATACCGGCGACGATGGCGATTTCCGAGCGCAGTTCCGGCGAGGCAGGCTCATTGATGCCACCCGAACCGTGCACCATGCTCATGGAATCTTCCACGGTTACGATTTGTGGCTTGCCCTGCGAGTTGCGGTCGATTTCGGTACGGCCAAGGCATGGTAGAATGAAGGATGTTTCACCCGGAACGAGATGCGAGTGGTTCAGTTTGGTGGCGATGTTGACCGTAAGCTTCTGCTTTTCGAACGCCTTGATGATGAGCGGGCTGTCCGGCGTGGCGCGCAGAAAGTTGCCGCCGAGCGCGATGAAGGCCTGCGCCTTGCCATCCAGCATGGCGCTGATGGCTTCCACCGTGTTGTGACCGCGATTGCGGGGCATCGGCACGCCGAGTTCCTTTTCCAGCGCGTCGAGCAGGGAAGGTGGTGCCTTTTCATCGATACCAACCGTGCGGTCACCCTGCACGTTGGAGTGACCGCGTACCGGGCAGAGACCCGCGCCGGGGCGGCCGATATTGCCGCGCAGCAGCATGAAGTTTGTGATCTCGCGGATCGTAATGACCGAATGCTTGTGCTGGGTGATGCCCATTGCCCAAGTGGCGATCACCGCATTCGATGCCATGTAGATGCTGGCGGCTTCTTCGATCTGTTCGCGGCTGAGGCCCGACTGGTCGAGAATGGTTTCCCAACTGGTGGCCTCGACAGCCGCGCGATACGCGTCGAATTCCACGGCATGTTCTGCGAGGAAATCGTAGTCGATAATGGCAGGCTTGCCAGCGGCGCGGGCTGCGTCATCGGCGGCAAAAACAGCCTTGCTCATACCGCGAACCGCGGCCATGTCACCGCCCTGGCGCGGCTGGTAGTAGTTGGTGGCAATCTTGGTGTTGCCGCCGGTGATCATTTCGATCTTGTCCTGCGGGTCGGTAAAGCGCTCCAGACCCTTTTCGCGGATAGGATTGAACACGGCAATCCGTGCGCCGCGAATGGCGGCACGGCGCAAATCACCCAGCATGCGCGGATGGTTGGTGCCCGGGTTCTGGCCGATGACGAAAATCGCATCCGCCTTTTCGAAATCCTCGAGCAGAACCGTTCCCTTGCCAACTCCGACGGAGGCTTTGAGGCCGACGCCGCTCGCCTCATGGCACATATTGGAACAGTCAGGGAAGTTGTTGGTGCCGTAAAGGCGGACCATCAATTGATAGAGGAACGCTGCTTCGTTGGATGCGCGGCCAGATGTGTAGAACTCTGCGCGGTCAGGACTATCGAGGCTTCTCAGAACCTTGCCGATTTCGGCAAAGGCATCATCCCAGCTGACGGGAAGGTACTTGTCGGTTGCACTGTCATAACGTAGCGGATCTGTCAGGCGACCCTGTTTTTCCAGATTGTAATCCGACCATGTGCGAAGCTCGGAAACCTTATGGCTGGCGAAAAAATCCGGTGGCACGCGTGCTTCGGTCGCTTCCCACGCAACGGCCTTCACGCCATTTTCGCAGAACTCGAAAGATGAACCATGCTCAGGGTCACCCCAGGCGCAACCGGGACAATCGAAACCATCGGGCTGGTTGGCCTTCAACAGGGCTCGAGCACCGGAAATGGGCGCGCCCGATTCTAGAAGGCGCTTGCCCACGCTCTTGAGTGCGCCCCAGCCACCAGCCGCGCTGGAAGCCTTACCGATGAAATCCATCTTGCCCATTGAAAGGTCTCTTTCTGATCTAATTCTTATCTTGCCGCTCGGCTCCGGTGCCATCCGGAGCGATTGTTATTGCAGCATTTTGTTCCAGATTCCCGGATAACCATCATATGTCAACTCGTAACTGCATGACGGCTGGGCGATGTCGATCAATTCAACGAGAATGCTTGATCATTTATTTCAATAAAAATGGCCACTGACGGTCATTGGTTAACCTGAACGCGCTTTTGAAATTAACCTTGCCGGTTCAAACACCGCTGCACAAAGCACGAGGTTAATCTTTTGTTTACGGATTATTTGCAACTTTAAATACATCACGCGTCTTGGTTTTAGCGCGAACAAATACTGCATATATTTTTATTAATCGACGGCTGAACAGTCGAGTTCTGCCGTCCTGACTTGGATCGTTCGGAATGACACTGATGTCATTTGCAGTGCGGCTGCGAAGCCGTGCGCATTTTTCCCTGCAACAGAAAACACTTGCCAGAAGCGGGCACGTCATCGCCACCTGTGGCCTGCGCCGGCGTCGGTCGCGCCATCGTCTTGGAATGATGATCATTGCTTTCATCGCGATGTACGTCACCGTCGCTACGAGGCTGATCCACTACGGGTTGAAAGAACCGGAGTTGACACAGACGATCGGCAACAATCGCCCCGTCTTGGCATCGCGACCCGATATCCTAGACCGAAATGGCGAAGTTCTGGCGACTGATCTGGATATGGTGTCGCTTTACGCCGAGCCCCGACGCATCGTTGATGCGGATGAGGCTGTGGAAAAGCTGAATACCGTCATAGCGGGTCTCGACTGGGCCGACACACACAGGCGTCTACGGTCCGATTCCGCTTTCCAGTGGTTGAAACGGCAGATCACGCCACGCCAGCAGGCAGCCATTCTAGAACTCGGAATTCCCGGTATCGGCTTTCGGCCTGAGAAGCGGCGCTTCTACCCCGGTGGGCCAACGGCATCCCACATCGTGGGGCATGTGAATGTCGATAATCAGGGCCTTGCAGGTATGGAGCGATATCTCGACCAGCAGGGTTTCACCGCCCTTCGAGACGCAGGAATGACCGCTGATGTGCCGCTAGAACCGGTGCGTCTCTCCATTGATCTACGGGTGCAGAACATTGTGCGTGATGCGATATCACGGGCGATGCGCGACTATCAGGCTGAAGCTGCCGGTGCTGTGGTTTTGGATGTCACGACCGGTGAAATTCTGGCAATGGCATCCGTTCCGGATTACGACCCCAATGAACCATCCCGAACCTTGCCGGATGGCAGAATCGACAAGGAATACGAGAAGGGCTGGTTCAACCGTATGAGCAATGCGACGTTTGAGATGGGCTCGACGTTTAAGAGTTTCACGCTTGCCATGGGGCTGGACGCGGGCAAGATAACACTCAATTCCGTTGTCGATGCATCGCAACCCATTCGCATGGGCGGCTTCACGATCAAGGATTTCCGCGGGCAGAACCGTCCGCTGACCATTCCGGAGGTGTTCCAGTATTCCTCCAATATCGGTACAGCGGCGGTGGCTGATAAGGTCGGCGTTGAGGGCCATCAGGCATTCCTGACGAAGCTCGGACTGCTGTCGAAAATGGATACGGAAATGCCGGGAGTAGCGACACCGACGCAGCCCCGCAACTGGCGCAAGATCAACTCCGTGACCATCTCCTTCGGGCACGGCGTCGCGACGACCCCGTTGCAGACGGCGGTGGCTGCGGCAGCGCTGATGAACGGAGGCTATCTGATCTCACCAACGTTTATTCCACGCACTCCTGAAGCAACGAGAGTGTTTGCAAAGCAGGTCATACAAACGAAGACCAGTGCAGATATGCGCTACCTCTTCAACTGGAATGGGCAGAACGGTTCGGGCCGCTCAGCGCAGGTGGCTGGTTTCAATGTTGGTGGAAAAACCGGGACTGCTGATAAGGTCATCAACGGGCGATACGCCAAGGACATGAACTTCAACGCATTTCTGGCAAGCTTTCCCATGGACAAGCCGCAATATGTGGTTTTGTCGATCATCGATGCGCCGCTGACAGGAGAGAAAGGCGGTCGACAAGCGGCCTTTACGGCAGCCCCGATCGTACGTGAAATCATTGCGAGGGCAGGGGCGATGCTGGGCGTTCGCCCCCGGTTCGGACCGCCTGAGAAGCCGCAACTCATCATCGACTATTGAGGCGTTTCGGGAGCGCAGATGCTCGTTCCATCCTAATTCTTTTGCAACTTCTTTTATCCTATCCTGTTGTTGACATTGTGCTTTTAAAAGCCATTCTCCTGCGCTTTCGCGAAGCAGGGCACTCAGCCGGAAAAAGGGGCGCAAGTTGACACAAGCCGACGATGATCATCGCGCACCTGAGCATGTCAAAAGACCGGAAGTGATGGCCGACATCTATGCCGAGGACGGTTCGATCCGCTCCGACTTTCTGGCGATGGTGGGTGCGAGCATCGCGGATCGCGACGTGCTGTTCCTGCGGGAAAACGTAGCCCGGCTCCACGAATCCGAACTTGGTGACCTGCTCGAATCGATCCTTCCAGAACAGCGCCACGCGATGGTGCGCCTGTTGGGTTCAGACTTCGACATGACCGCGTTGACCGAGGTGGACGAAGCCATCCGCCTCGATATCGTAGATCAGATGCCGAACGACCAGATCGCCGCCGGTATCGGCGAGATGGATTCGGACGATGCCGTCTACATTCTCGAAGACATGGACCGCGAAGACCGCGAGGACATTCTTGCGCAAATGCCGTTTACGGAGCGCGTGCGACTACTGCGCGCCCTGGACTATCCGGAAAGCTCCGCCGGTCGCCGTATGCAGACGGAATTCGTGGCCGTGCCGCCATTCTGGACGGTCGGCCAAACAATCGATTACATGCGCGAAGAAGAGGAGTTGCCGGAATCTTTCTCGCAAATCTTCGTCATCGATCCGACATTCAAGCTTGTCGGCGCGCTGGATCTCGACCGCCTGCTGCGCTCCAAGCGGCAGGTGAAGATCGAAACGATCATGCACGAGACGAACCATCCCATCGCTGCCGAGATGGACCAAGAAGAGGCAGCACAGCTTTTCGAGCAATATGACCTTCTGTCGGCGGCCGTGGTGGATGATAACGGCCGACTGGTCGGTGTTCTCACCATCGATGACGTGGTGGACGTCATGCAGGAAGAGGCGGAAGAGGATTTGCTGCGTCTTGGTGGTGTGGGCGACGAAGAACTGTCCGACTCGATTGCTGTCACCTCGCGCTCACGTGTTCCTTGGCTGGCGGTCAATCTGATCACGGCATTCATGGCCGCCTCCGTCATCGGTCTGTTTGACGCGACGATCGAGCAGATCGTGGCACTGGCTGTTCTGATGCCGATTGTTGCCGGGATGGGCGGTAACGCAGGCTCTCAGACCATGACCGTGTCGGTGCGCGCGCTTGCGACCAAAAACCTCGATATTCACAACGCCGCCCGCATCATCAGACGCGAAGCAGGCGTTGGACTGCTGAACGGTGCCCTGTTCGGCTGCGCAATCGGCATCATAGCCGGTCTGTGGTTTCAGGATGTCAATCTGGGCGGGATCATTGCAACGGCGATGCTGATCAACATGTTTGCAGCCGCCATCGCTGGCATCATCATTCCGTTGTTGTTGGATAAATACGGCGCGGACCCCGCAGTTTCCTCCGCTGTCTTCGTGACTGCTGTTACCGACATCGTCGGTTTCTTTTCGTTTCTTGGCCTTGCGACGTGGTGGTTCGGCGTTCCGATCTGATCGCTTGAAAATTGACTTTTACGTTAAGGTCAATCATATTGCTTTTCATGGAGATTTGGGTGTGAAGCGTCAGCCGCTTCGTCATTCTATCTTGTTGTTCGAGCAACGGATATTCCGAAAACCGTCTGTCTGTTTCGGTCCGATGCTCCAGAATCGGATGAAGCCTTGAATAAATATTACAGCATTACGGAATTGACGCGCGAATTCGGGGTTTCCACCCGTACCCTTCGTTTTTATGAGGACGAAGGCCTGATCCATCCTGAGCGCCGTGGCCGTACGAGGCTTTTCCGTACGGCTGACCGTCGGCTTATTCAGGAAATATTGCGTGGCCGCCGTATCGGCTTCACTATCGCTGAAATTCGCGAGATCATCCAGGTCTACAAGGAGCCGCCCGGCGAATCGGGGCAACTCGAACTTATGATGAAAAAGGTTGACGAAAAGCGTGCCGATCTGCGCCAGAAGCGCAAAGACATAGAGGAAACGCTTTTAGAGCTCGATAATGTCGAAGAAGCCTGTCTGACGCGCCTCGCCGAAATCGGCGTCGGCACGTAATCACCTCTGAATCTCTGCTGAACATTGCGAAGCGATCTCGCCGATCTTGGTCTGCTGGTCAGGCAGCAACGCATTTGCAATCATCGGGTCGAACAAGTTTTCGGACTGGAGCTTTTCCAGCGTGCATCCACAGAAAACCTGGCATAGCTCCAGCCCGTTTTGCTGCTGCATGCAGTTCGCTTCGCAGCTTTTCTTGTAAGCTTCGACCTGATCAATAGGTGGTGGCGGCACGATGAGTGAGGCAAGATAAACGATGCAGATCAGCACAGGCTGGTGAATGATATAAAACAGCAGGCTGTGACGGCCGAACAGGGCAAGGATATTCCGTTTCGCGCTCGGCTTTCTGAAGCGATCCAGCCAGCCGCGCGGCGTCACGATTTGCGAAACTGCCAGCCCGAGAAGAAATGGTGCGAGAAACGGCAGGATCGGTACATAATCGTTGGAGCGCGGCGGTACGGTAGACAGGCCGATCCATGACAACCAGATGGGGTTGAAGGCATCCGAGCTTAGATAGATTGGTGCCAGCAGAGCGGCTGCGGCGCATAGCAATGTTATGACGGAGGGAAGCCGCAGGAAGAGCAGCCCGATAAGGCTTGCGGCGGCGATATTGTGCAGAATTCCAAAGAATATCCAGCCGTCTGGCACCGCAAAGAAGGTTGCGACTGAGATCAGAAGAGCAGCGCCCGCGACCATCGCGAAACGCTTGCCGAACGATGGCCAGTACACGCCACGCCGGTGCGCCAGATACAGGCTGAAGCCGGCAAGAAACAGGAATGAACTGGCGATTCCTCGCGCATAGAGCCGCCACCACCCTTGCGTTGCCGTGCCCGGATCGAGATAGGCGAACATCTCCAGATCCCAGGTGAAATGATAGCTGGCCATGGCAATGAGCGCGATGCCACGGAGTGTATCCAGCGCACCGATACGGCCTTTGCCCTGTGTTACCGTTGCGTTTGCCGGGGCGTCACTCATTCATCCGTCCTTTGCAACGGTTACAGTCTGGTGCCAGCGCTTCGCCTGCGAAGTGCGGCAATTTCATGGCAATCAGAAATCGTCCATGATGGCGCGCCGCGCTTCGGAGAAGAACTGCCGTCGCAGCAGTGCCACCGTAATGATGACCGTCGATGCCATGAAGACGTAAGGACTGATGAACCAGCCGAGATAACCGATGGACAGGAAGATGGTTCGAAGGCCGTCGTTGAAATTTTTGGCGGCAATGATGTTCATGCGAATGACGGTTTCCGCCGCATGTTCTGCCGCTTCCCGGTTGGCATTTGCCTCGTGCAGCATCGGCATTCCACCAAAGAGAATGGTGCAATAGTTGAACAGGCGATAGGACCAGCCGAACTTGAAGAAGGCGTAGCCGAACAGGCAGGTCAGGCCAATGACCTTGATCTCGAATGCGGTGCGGCCTCCATATTGCACGAACGGCATGTCGCGAAAGACCGATTCCACCCGGTCTGTCGCGCCCAGAAGCGCAAAACAGCCGCCTATGGCGAGGATGGAGGTAGAGGCGAAGAAAGCTGTTCCGTTTTGCAGCCCGGCCATGATCTGGGTGTCGATCATTTTCAGATCACGTGTCAGCGAATTGTATATCCACTTGCGGCGCCGGTCCGCCATGGCCTGGTTGAGGCTGGTGCGTGAGAAAGGCGTCGTTGCTGTTGTAACGTAGGTATAGGACGTCCAAAGCACGACGAAAACGACGAGAGCTACATAATCGATGATCGTCATAATGGCTGTCTCACCCTGTCCTGTCTGTTCCGAATCTCCCCGCCCAATATTGATGCGATTTGGATGCATGGCAATTGGCTGAAAAAATCGGTTGTCGGCCGTTTTAATTGTAGATGCTAACCATCCGGTAATACTCTGCCTCTATGAATTCCTGTGCACGCCGGATTGAAGTTTTGCGTACCGGTGTTGCCCTTGCCTTTTATGTTCTGAAGGGCGTTCAATGCCGCGTATGCGCTTGGGTGCATCGCGGTTTTTGCTTTTGGTAATTTGACAAGAGCACTCCATAGACCTATTTTCATCAAGACGATCCGGCGCTTTTATATCGGGTGACTTTACCGACATGTCCGCGTTCCGTGGGCGGGTAACCGAACTTCGATACACTACCGCGATAGCATGGCATAATTGACCGGGAGAACGCCTCCATATCTACGAATCGTTCTCTTTTCATGCAGATGGCTTCAAGGCTTGCGAGATCAATCGGAAAGGCTGCCGGATCGTCTCTCATAATATTCTATGGTCATTCTCATGGCTGACGCACCACGCGCCGTACTCGTGCTAGGCGGCGCAAGATCCGGCAAGTCGGCCTTTGCCGAAAATCTGGTTCTATCGACTGAGGGAGCTGCGCATTATATTGCGACCGCTCGCGCTTGGGACGATGAGATGAATGACCGCATTTCTCATCACCGCGAGCGGCGAGGGGATGTTTGGTCGACACATGAGGAGCCGCTGGCTCTCACCGATGTGTTGCAGCGGCTGGACCAACCAGACAACATCATTCTTGTCGATTGCCTCACGCTTTGGGTCACGAACCTGATGATGGAGGAGGGGCGTGATGTCGAATCCGCCTTTGCTCCTTTGGTTGAGCATGCTGCGAATGCGCAGGCGAAGATCGTTTTCGTTTCCAACGAGGTCGGGCTTGGAATCGTGCCTGAAAATCGCATGGCGCGGCAGTTTAGAGACCATACGGGACGGTTGCACCAGCAGATCGCGGCGGTGGCGCGGGAGGTGTATTTCATTGCAGCGGGCTTGCCCTTGAAGATGAAGGGGTAGATTGGCAACTTGCCTAATGCGGTTGTCACATCATCCCGCACGCGATGTGAAATGCATCGTTAGCAAGATAGCTTGGTCAGCTTTATCCGTTCTCCAATATCTTTTTCAACGTCGTCAAATCCGCCAGCACCGCCGCTGCATCACGCTCGAAGTCCGCATCGCTCATGCCTGGAAGGCGCATCAGTGTGAATGCCACCTCAGCGCCGTCTCCATTGGGTGTGACGCGTAAGGCGTTATAGACTTCCAGCCCATCCGGCAGAACGACAACGTGGTCGATAACACCGAAATCGTTCCGCTCTGCGAACCTGACGCTGATATTACCGAGGCCTCCGGACGCGATCCAGTCATCACCGTCTTGCGTCAATCCACTGGCGAGACCTGCGGCCCATTCGGGCATTCGTTCTGGATCGGCCGCATAGGCATAAACCTCTTTCCACGGACGTGTGATCGAGAGGTGAACAATGCGAGAAGTCATGGTGGTCATTACGGCCTCCTTGTTGTCCGTGGCCTGCGCCGCCAACGGCGACATGTCTCATGCGCTAGTCGCAAAGTTGATTTGCGTCATCAAAATATAATCGTTTCAGTTCGCGCTAGCCTTGCCGTTTTCATATTAGAGTGCCACAACATCGCCGTTAAAAGCAATTTGGAGATACATCCGTGGAACAGGCAGAAATCGGTTTGATCGGTCTTGGCGTAATGGGGTCCAACCTCGCGCTCAACATCGCAGAAAAAGGCAACAAGATTGCTGTTTTCAACCGAACCCCGGAAGTCACGAAGAAATTCTATGCCGATGCAGGCGAATTGCAGGGCCAGATCATTCCCTGCGAAACCATCGAAGAATTCATTGCCGCCATCCGCCCGCCGCGCCCGATCATCATCATGATCAAGGCTGGCGATCCCGTCGATCAGCAGATGGAAATCCTCAAGCCGCATCTCGAAAACGGCGACATCATGATCGATGCCGGCAATGCGAATTTCCGCGATACGATCCGCCGTTTCGACACGCTCAAGGATACCGACCTGACCTTTATCGGCATGGGCGTTTCCGGCGGTGAAGAAGGCGCGCGTCACGGCCCGTCCATCATGGTTGGCGGCACGGAAGAGAGCTGGAAGCGCGTTGAGAAGGTTCTGACCTCCATCTCCGCGAAGTACGACAACGACCCATGCGTTGCTTGGCTGGGCAATGATGGCGCAGGCCACTTCGTCAAAACCATCCACAACGGCATCGAATATGCCGACATGCAGATGATCGCCGAAATCTACGGTATTCTGCGTGATGGCCTGAAGCTGAGCGCTGCGGAAATCGCTGACGTCTTCGGTGAATGGAACAAGGGTCGCCTGAATTCCTACCTCATCGAAATCACTGAAAAGGTTCTGCGCGCCGCAGACCCGATTAGCGGCAAGCCGATGGTCGATCTCATTCTGGACAAGGCTGGCCAGAAGGGCACCGGCAAGTGGTCCGTTATCGAAGCGCAGAATATGGGCGTTGCCGCAACGGCCATCGAAGCCGCTGTTGCCGCGCGCATTTTGTCTTCGCAAAAGACTGAGCGCGAATCTGCAGAGAGCATTCTTGGTCTGCCAAAGGCACTGCCTGCACCTGCCGACAAAAAGGCCTTTATTGCTGATCTGGAAAATGCGCTTTTGGCTGCCAAGATCGGTGCCTATGCGCAGGGCTTTGCCGTGATGGCAGCTGCTTCCAAGGAATTCGGCTGGGACCTGCCGATGCCAACCATCGCCCGTATCTGGCGCGCGGGCTGCATCATCCGTTCGCAGTTCCTGGATGAAATCACATCGGCCTTTACCAAGGACCCGCATGTTGCCAACCTGATCGTCACGCCTGCTTTCTCGCAGATGGTGAAGGATACGGACGCGCCGCTTCGCAATGTCGTGTCACATGCCGTTCTCTCTGGTCTGCCGGTTCCAGCTCTGGCTTCCGCACTCGGCTACTTCGATGCCTATCGTCGCGCGCGTGGCAGCGCCAACCTTATCCAGGCGCAGCGTGATTTCTTCGGTGCGCATGGTTTTGAGCGCACTGATGGCGTGGACAAGCCGCACGGCCCATGGGGCAGCGGCCTCGACAGCTTCTAAGGTTAAAATTGAAAGGCCCGCGTCATGCGGGCCTTTTTTTGTGCGTTGCGGTCGCTTGAGCGTTAAGGTCAACGGATGGTTAAACAAATGCGGTTATGGTGATGCCAGTAACGCGTTTGAAGGCTGTTTCAGAGTATGTGGACCAAGCATCACAAGAAAAGACGTTTTGGCCGTCTGGTCGTTCCGGCCATCACGGTCGCCTTTCTGTCCTATTTCGGCTATCATTCCATTCACGGTGACTTCGGGCTTCAGGCAACTGAGCGGCTGGAGCGCCAGCGCATTGCCCGAACTGCTGACCTTGCGAAGCTGACCAAGACACGTGTCGCGCTGGAGCGGCAGGTGGAATTGATGAGCGATGGCTCGCTCGAGCGCGACATGATCGATGAAATCTCGCGTTATCAGCTCAATATGTCGCGTGCGGACGAAATCGTCATCATGAATACATATTTCTGATTAACCTAATTTCAGTTAATCGACTTTTTTAATTTATTCACAGCGACTTAGGGCGAATATGAGCCATGCGTTTATGGCATTGCTGCTTCGCATTTTCTTGCATATGGTGCACCCCGATCCAAGCATTCTAATGGCAACTCAGGGAGGGATGTATGGCACCGCGAAAAACCGCGACCGTATCCGGCCGCAAGACCACGGCAAAAACAGCCGCCAAGGAATTCACCGGCAAGAACACGCCGGACTTTGGTAAAGACGAAGAGCTGCACGCGTATCGCGAGATGTTGCTGATCCGTCGATTCGAGGAAAAGGCCGGCCAGCTTTACGGCATGGGCTTCATTGGCGGTTTCTGTCATCTCTACATCGGGCAGGAAGCTGTCGTTGTCGGCATGAACATGTCGCAGAAGGAAGGCGATCAGGTCATCACCGCTTACCGTGACCACGGCCATATGTTGGCTGCTGGCATGAGCGCGCGCGGCGTTATGGCCGAGTTGACCGGACGTAGCGGCGGCTTGTCCAAGGGCAAGGGCGGCTCCATGCACATGTTCTCCAAGGAAAAGCATTTCTACGGCGGACACGGCATCGTCGGTGCGCAGGTTTCTTTGGGAACCGGTCTGGCCTTCGCCAACAAGTATCGCGGCAATGACAGCGTTTCCGTCGCCTATTTCGGTGATGGTGCGGCCAACCAGGGCCAGGTCTACGAGAGCTTCAATATGGCGGCTCTGTGGAAATTGCCGATCATCTATATCGTCGAAAACAACCATTATGCGATGGGTACGTCCACGGCTCGCGCCACGGCGCAGTCCAACTACTCGCTGCGCGGTTCTGGTTTCGGCATCCCCGGCATGCAGGTGGATGGCATGGATGTACGCGCCGTCAAGGCAGCTGCGGATGAAGCGCTCGAGCATTGCCGTTCCGGCAAGGGCCCGATCATTCTGGAAATGCTGACTTATCGCTACCGTGGTCACTCCATGTCCGACCCGGCGAAATACCGTTCCAAAGACGAAGTGCAGAAAATGCGCGCGGAACATGACCCAATCGAGCAGGTGAAGGCACGACTCATTGAACAGGGTTGGGCCACTGAGGATGAACTCAAGGCAATCGACAAGGATGTCCGTGACGTCGTTGCCGACAGCGCGGAGTTTGCTCAGAACGATCCGGAGCCGGATGTATCCGAGCTCTACACCGACATTCTGCTCTGATTTGGGAAGGGAGATAACATGCCTATAGAAATTCTCATGCCCGCCCTTTCCCCAACCATGGAGGAAGGCACGCTTTCCAAGTGGCTGAAGAAAGAGGGCGACAAGGTTGTTGCTGGCGACGCGATTGCCGAAATCGAAACCGATAAGGCGACGATGGAAGTCGAAGCCGTGGACGAAGGCACGATCGGCAAGCTGCTGATTGAAGCCGGCACCGAAGGCGTCAAGGTCAACACTGCCATTGCCGTGCTGCTTCAGGACGGTGAAAGCGCTGACGATCTGTCCGCTTCTTCCGCACCGAAGAAAGAAGAGCCGAAGGCAGACGCTGCCAATTCCGGATCGGACGCCGCTGGCGGCAAGACCCGTGAAGCCAGCGAAGAGCCTTCCGCTGCCAAGGAAGCTGCAAAGGTTCCAGCCGCACCGAAGATCGAAGTTGCTGCCGACCCGGATATTCCAGAAGGCACCGAGTTCGTCACGCAGACCGTTCGCGAAGCGCTTCGTGATGCGATGGCAGAAGAAATGCGCTCTGACGAAAACGTCTTCGTCATGGGCGAAGAAGTTGCCGAATATCAGGGTGCCTACAAGATTACCCAGGGCCTGTTGCAGGAATTCGGTGCCAAGCGCGTTATCGATACGCCAATCACCGAACACGGCTTCGCCGGTATCGGCGTCGGTGCGGCGATGACGGGTCTGCGCCCGATTGTTGAATTCATGACGTTCAACTTCGCCATGCAGGCCATCGACCAGATCGTCAACTCTGCTGCCAAGACGCTTTATATGTCTGGTGGTCAGATGGGTGCACCAATGGTTTTCCGTGGTCCGTCGGGCGCCGCTGCCCGCGTGGCTGCTCAGCACTCGCAGTGCTACGCCGCATGGTACAGCCATATTCCGGGCCTCAAGGTCATCATGCCGTACACGGCTGCTGACGCCAAGGGTCTGCTCAAGGCTGCTATCCGCGATCCGAACCCGATCATCTTCCTTGAAAACGAAATTCTGTACGGCCAGAGCTTCGAAGTTCCTAAGCTGGACGATTTCGTGCTGCCAATCGGCAAGGCACGCATTCACCGCAAGGGCAAGGACGCCACCATCGTGTCCTTCGGTATCGGCATGACCTACGCCATCAAGGCTGTTGCGGAACTCGAAAAGCTCGGCATCGATGTCGAACTGATCGACCTGCGCACCATCCGTCCGATGGACCTGCCGACGGTGATCGAATCCGTCAAGAAGACGGGTCGTTTGGTGACCGTAGAAGAAGGCTTCCCGCAGTCATCGGTCGGTGACTTCATTTCCAACAGCGTTCAGCGCGCCGCATTCGATTATCTCGATGCGCCGATCCTGACGATTGCTGGCAAGGACGTACCGATGCCTTATGCTGCGAACCTCGAAAAACTGGCTCTGCCGAACGTCGACGAAGTCATTCAGGCCGTTAAAACCGTCTGCTACAAGTGAAGGAGGAGAGTGTGAGTAAAATCAAACAAATCCTCCCAGCGACAGAAAACTGGTACCGGGTTTTAGGGTCTAAAGATGCGCCTCAGTTCGAGCGCGTGATCTTCTGGGCTATTGTCAACGATGGTGAAGGCGATGTCGTAGTCGGTGTTCCGCGTGAGAATATCGGCGTTATCGGTGCCGTTAGCGAATGGCTTAGCGATGTTGCGGGTTATATCGAAATTGAGCCATCGCAGGTCAGTTGGTTAGCGGAACATCCTGAAGAGTTGGAACAATATAATCTCGTTTGGGGGGAGGGCTAGTCATGCCTATCAACATCACAATGCCTGCCCTTTCGCCAACGATGGAAGAGGGAAATCTCACCAAGTGGCTCGTCAAGGAAGGCGATAAGGTTGGTCCCGGCGATGTGATTGCCGAGATCGAGACCGACAAGGCGACCATGGAAGTGGAAGCCGTGGATGAGGGCATCGTTGCCAAGCTGGTCGTTCCAGCTGGTTCCGAGGCCGTCAAGGTCAATGCCGTGATCGCGATCCTTGCTGCCGAAGGCGAAGACGTGGGCGAAGCTGCCAAGGGCGGCGATGCCGCACCTGCAAAGGCTGAGGCTCCGAAGCAGGACGCCGTAAAGGCTGACGCGTCGAAGGAAGAAAAGACGAAAGCTGCTCCTGCCAAGGCTGAAAAGCCGGTTGCGGATCAGGGTCCGGCACCTTCTACGCCTGCATCTGTCTCTAAGGATGGTGAGCGCATCTTCGCGTCGCCACTCGCTCGTCGTCTGGCAAAGGAAGCCGGTCTTGATCTTTCCGCCGTGTCCGGCTCCGGCCCGCATGGCCGTATCGTCAAGACTGACGTCGAGAAAGCCGTCACTTCTGGCGGTGCCAAGGCCGCTCCGGCTGCTGCTCAGTCCGCTGGTGCTTCGGCTCCGGCCCCTGCCAAGGGTCCTGCGGACGAAAACGTCCTCAAGCTGTTTGCGGAAGGCTCCTACGAGCTTCTGCCGCATGACGGCATGCGCAAGACGATTGCGTCTCGCTTGACGGAATCGACGCAGACTGTGCCTTCCTACACGGTCTCGATGGAATGCGAACTCGATGCGATGCTGAAGCTGCGCGCCGAGATCAATGCGTCTGCACCGGTGAAGAAGACGGAAAAGGGCGAGGTTCCGGCCTTCAAGCTTTCCGTCAACGACTTCATCATCAAGGCTATGGCGCTTGCACTGCGTGACGTTCCAATGGCGAATGCTTCCTGGACGTCGACGGCCCGTGTTCTGCATAAACATGCCGATGTCGGCGTTGCCGTGTCGATCCCGGACGGTCTGATCACGCCAATCGTGCGCAATGCCGAAACGAAGACGCTGTCTGCGATCTCCAACGAGGTCAAGGATCTCGCAAAGCGTGCGCGTGACAAGAAGCTGAAGCCGGAAGAATACCAGGGCGGCACCACATCGGTGTCCAACCTCGGCATGTTCGGCGTCTCGTCTTTCACCTCGATCGTCAACCTGCCGCAGGCATCCATCGTGTCGATCGGCGCTGGCGTCGAGAAGCCGGTGGTTCGTGGCGGCAAGATCGAAGTGGGTACGGTCATGAGCGCAACCTTCGCCTTCGACCACCGCGTCATCGATGGCGCGCTCGGTGCAGAACTCGCATCTGCCTTCAAGCGCTACATTGAAAACCCGATGGGCATGCTGGTGTAAAAAACGCGGAGCCGAAAGCCGGATAACGGTTTTCGGCTCGCTCCATCCGGGAGGCTGACATGACGAAAACCGTTCTTTGCTATGGCGACAGTCTGACCTGGGGTTTCGACGCCGAAGATCTCGGACGTCATGCCTTTGAAGACCGCTGGCCGAGCGTTTTGCAAAAAGCGCTCGGAACGGATGTCAATGTCATTGCCGAGGGACTGAACGGCAGAACCACGGCTTACGACGATCATCTGGCGGATTGCGACCGCAATGGTGCGCGTATCTTGCCAACATTATTGCACAGTCATGCCCCGCTCGATCTCGTCATCATCATGCTGGGCACGAATGATCTGAAGCGCGGTATCGGTAGCGGCAACGCTGTTGGTGCGGTGAAGGGTGTGGAGCGGCTCATCAATCTGGTGCGCAGCCATGTCTGGTCGTTCGATGACGAGCAACCGGAAATTCTGATCGTGTCTGCACCGCATATCTGCGAAACGGGCAATGAGACGTTCGCGGCCATGTATGCCGGTGCCATCGAGCAGTCGCAGATGATGGGCTCGCTTTATCGCGATCTGGCTGATGACAAGAGTTGCGGCTTTTTCGATGCCGCCTCCGTGGCGGTGACGACACCGGTCGATGGCGTTCATCTGGATGCTGAAAACACACGTGCGATTGGTCGCGGGCTGGAGCCTGTGGTGCGCATGATGCTTGGACTTTGAAGATAATCGTTTGACGGAGCGGCACGAAGTCGCCGTCAAAAAGATAAAGGCAGGAAATAGAATGGCTCAATCCTACGACGTCATCGTCATTGGCTCCGGTCCGGGCGGCTATATTGCCGCGATTCGCGCTGCGCAGCTCGGGCTGAAGGTCGCTTGCGTCGAGCGCGAACATCTCGCCGGCATCTGCTCGAACTGGGGCTGTATCCCGACCAAGGCGCTTCTGCGAACAGCTGACGTGATGCACACGGCAACCCACGCCAAGGATTACGGTCTGACGCTGGAAGGCTCCATCAAGCCGGACGTCAAGGCCATCGTCGCGCGTTCGCGTGGCATCGCCGCGCGCATGAACAATGGCGTTGGCTTCCTGTTCAAGAAGAACAAGGTCGACATCATCTGGGGTGAAGCCAAGATCACCAAGCCGGGCGAAATCGTCGTCGGCAAATCCACCAAGCCGGTCGTGCAGCCGCAAGGCCCCGTGCCGAAGAACACCCTGGGCGAGGGTACCTACACGGCCAAGCACATTATCGTCGCCACCGGTGCACGGCCACGCGCGTTGCCGGGCATCGAGCCGGATGGCAAGCTGATCTGGACCTATTTCGAGGCGATGAAGCCGGAAGAGCTGCCGAAGTCGCTGCTGGTCATGGGTTCGGGCGCCATCGGCATCGAATTCGCCAGCTTCTATCGTACGATGGGCGTTGACGTGACGGTGGTCGAAATCATGAGCCAGGTCATGCCGGTCGAAGACGCGGAAATCTCCGCCTTCGCCAGGAAGCAGTTCGAAAAGCAGGGCATCAAGATCCATCTGGAAGCCAAGGTTGCCAAGGTTGAAAAGGGTGCCAACTCGGTTACCGCCACCATCGAAAAGAAGGACGGCTCGTCCGAGAATATCACTGCGGATCGCATGATCTCCGCCGTTGGCGTTCAGGCCAATATCGAGAATATCGGCCTTGAGGCTGCAGGCGTAAAGACCGACCGCGGCTTCATCGTCATCGATGGTTACGGCAAGACCAACGTGCCGGGCATCTATGCCATCGGTGATGTTGCCGGTGGTCCATTGCTTGCCCACAAGGCCGAGCATGAAGCTGTCGTCTGCGTTGAGAAGCTCGCCGGTCTGCCGAATGTTCATGCGACGGACAAAAGCAAGATCCCGGGCTGCACCTATTGCAATCCGCAGGTTGCCTCTGTCGGCTTGACGGAAGCCAAGGCTAAGGAACAGGGGCGCGACATTCGCGTCGGCCGGTTCTCCTTTGCCGCCAACGGCAAGGCCGTGGCGCTGGGTGAAGATCAGGGCATGGTGAAGACCATTTTCGACAAGAAGACCGGCGAGCTGATTGGCGCGCATATGGTGGGTGCGGAAGTAACCGAGCTCATTCAGGGCTTCGTCGTTGCCATGAACCTGGAGACGACCGAAGAAGAGCTGATGCACACGATCTTCCCGCATCCGACACTGTCGGAATCGATCAAGGAAAGTGTGCTGGACGCCTATGGGCGTGCGCTCAACGCTTGATAAATGCCTTGGTCACTCCCTATCTCTAAGAGAGTGAGTTAAAGGAGAGCCAATCATGTCGATTGCCACGGAAGCCTTGGTTGTTTTTCTGCTGATCGGCCTCGTTGCCGGTTTTCTTGCAAGCCTCGTCGTTGGCGGTGGTGGCTTAATCGGGTGCCTGTTGAGCGGCGTGATCGGCGCATTCGTCGGCGGTTATCTGTTCAACGCACTCGGCATATCACTGGGCATCGACAATGCGCTGGTGGTGCAGATCATTCACGCGACGGTTGGTGCCATCATCGTGACGCTCATCGCAAGACTGATCGCCTGACGGAAGGGATGACGGATGGAAAGTGTAGGCTGGATAGCGGCAATCATCATCGGCGGTTTGGCCGGCTGGCTTGCGGGCAAGCTCATGGATATGCGTTTCGGCATCTTCATGAACGTCGTGCTGGGCGTCGTCGGCTCGGTCGTGGCGGTAGCCGTGCTGCGCACATTCGACGTGTTCGTGCAGGACAGCAGGCTCGGATATTTCGTCACATCTTTCTTGGGCGCAAGCCTTCTGTTATTCCTCGCCAAGCTGGTCAGGCGTTAAACCGTTCAAAGCGGTAGAAGCAGGTTTCTAATGGTCACTATTCTCGACAGGACAGCACTGGACGAAAAGCGCATTCGCCACCCGGAAAAGGCGCATCGTCCCGATACCGAAGTCATGCGCAAGCCGGAGTGGATCCGCGTCAAGGCGCCGACATCCAAGGGCTATCACGAGACGCGCGAACTGGTGCGCTCTCACAAGCTGGTCACGGTGTGTGAAGAGGCTGGCTGTCCAAATATCGGCGAATGCTGGGAAAAGAAGCACGCCACCTTCATGATCATGGGTGAAATCTGCACCCGCGCCTGCGCCTTCTGCAACGTCTCGACCGGCAAGCCGAACGCTCTCGATATGTTCGAGCCCGAAAACGTCGCCAAGGCCGTCAAGCAGATGGGCCTGTCTCACGTCGTCATCACCTCCGTGGACCGTGATGATCTGGCCGATGGTGGCGCTGAACATTTCGAAAAGGTGATCTGGGCCATCCGCGCATCGTCGCCCAACACGACCATCGAAATCCTGACGCCTGACTTTTTGAAGAAGCCCGGTGCGCTGGAACGCGTCGTGGCCGCCAAGCCCGACGTGTTCAACCACAATATGGAAACCGTGCCTGGCAACTATCTGACAGTTCGCCCCGGCGCGCGCTATTTCCATTCCGTACGCCTTTTGCAGCGCGTGAAGGAACTGGACCCAACCATGTTCACCAAGTCAGGCATCATGGTCGGCCTTGGTGAAGAGCGCAATGAAGTGCTTCAGCTTATGGACGACCTGCGCACCGCAGACGTGGACTTCCTGACCATCGGCCAGTACCTCCAGCCAACACGCAAGCACCACAAGGTCGAAGCCTATGTGACGCCGGAAGAGTTTAAGTCATACGAGACCATTGCCTATACCAAGGGCTTCCTGATGGTTTCCTCCAGCCCGCTGACGCGTTCTTCGCACCACGCGGGCGATGACTTCGAGCGATTGCGTGCCAACCGTGAGCGGAAGTTGCTGGCTGCGGCTGAGTGAGACAACAGTCACTCGAAGGTGCTTATTCTAGCAGCCTTTCGATTGAATCGGTCCTGGGCACAACGCAGCAACCCTCGTCCTGAGGTGCCCCAAAGGGGCCTCGAAGGACGTGGGTTGCGGGCATGAGCGCTGAGTTCTGACCTGAATGCTTCGAGGCTTTGGCCTGCGGCCAAAGCACCTCAGCATGAGGGGGAGTATGCCGAGGGCTCCCAGCAGAGGGTAATTGCAGGCAGCTTACGGGCCGAATGCCATATCAACCATACACCTTAGCCGGCCGATGCGCCTGCATGCACAACAGCACACTCACCACAACAGACACAATTGCCGCGCTCTCGATCAGCGTCGGCCCACGCTGCTCCCACACAAATCCGTATAGCAACGCAAACAGCGTTTCGAACAGGATCATCTGTCCGACCATGGTCAGCGGCAAAAGGCGGCTCATGCGGTTCCAGAGGGCGTTGCCGAGGATGGAGGCGGAGATGCCGAGGCCGATGGCGACGGAGGTGAATTGCAGCCAATCGGAACTGGTGTGAATGTCTGTGTTGAAGCCGAAGGCGGGGATGGCGAGGAGCAAGGCGAGAGCGCCGGTCACGACACCCGTCATCAGGTTCCACTCGTCGGCGCTGACATCGTGCAGGCGCGTCAGCCAGCGGGCATTGCCGACAGCAAAGGCTGTCCAGGAAGCGAGCGCGCCGAGGGCGCAGGCGAGGCCGATGATGCGCGTGAGATCGAACCCGTTTTGCCCTTGCGACAGCGACTGCCAGGAAACACCGAAAATGCCAATGGCTCCAAAGAGAAGCGATGGCCACAGCCGTTTGAGCGACACCGCGCCATGGTCGCGGCTACCGATGATGGTGACAGCCACCGGCAGGAAGCCGATGATGATGGAGGTGAAGGCGACGCCGCTGAGCTGCACTGCTGTCGAGATCAGGACGTAATAGACGATGTTGCCGATGAGGCTCAGCCAGCCGAGTGCGATCCATTCCGCCTTGCCGAAACGCGACGCGACGCGACGGATTTTCGGGCCGATCAGGATCAGCGCGAAGACGCCGTAGGTCAAATACCGCGCGGTTGAAAGCTGTAATGGCGTAAACCCGTCGGGAATCAGCTTCGGAGCCAGAAAAATCCCGCCCCAGAGCGCGCCCGCCAGCATGCCGTAAAATACGCCCAGTCCGGTCTTATTCATGTCATGTCCATTCGTTGCCCGGCGCTATCTGCCACGGCGGCGGCGGGCTGTCTTGACATAAACTACTGCGGCCGACCTGAGAATTCGCGGCGGTAGGCGGCGGGTGTCGTTCCCATTGTTTTCCTCATGGCGCGGGTGAGGGCGGTCTGATCGGAAAAACCGGCCTTATCGGCAATCTCTGCAATCGGTAACGGAGAGGTGGCGAGAAGCGCGCAGATCCTCTTCATGCGGATATCGGTGAGCCAGCTGTGTGGCGTCTCATCGAACCGTTCACGAAAAATGGCATGCAGACGGCTGACGCTGATATCGGCGTGGTCTGCCATACGCTCCAGACTCCATGGCATCAAAGGCTCAATCTCAACGAGCGCTTTCATAACGGAAAGTCTGGAAACGACATCTGGATTTTCGTCTGCAAGGCTCGCGATCAGGATTGGCACCCATGCTTCGCACGCGTGCGCATCTTTTTCACCCGACTGCATCAGGCTGCTCATATAGTGCGTGAGCCTAGTCGTTCGTGGGCTGAGATCGATAAAGGGTTTAGAGCAGAATTTGTCGAGGATTTGCCCGCTCAACATTTGCTCGTCCAAATCCACCACCAGTGAGCGGTTCAGTCCGGCACTTTTCTGCGTATGGGAGGCGTTCTTTTGAACGAGTACGCCTCTGGAAGGGGATAATCTATCCTGACGCCCGCAGACATCGATTTCCAGCTGTCCGGCAACGGGAAGAACGATCTGCACAAAAGCGTGACGTTCGTTGGGGGTCTCATCACGATAGGACCTCAGATCGACAGACACGTTTTGCATGCGATCCTCCTCCTTGTCCCCAAAAACGAAAGATGGCCGCGTCGCGGCCAGTCATTATCTTGATGATCTCATGCCGGAAGGCAAGCCGTCAGCCACTATCTCAGGCTTCGGCTTCCTGCTTTACGGTCGATTCGCCACGCTTGCGCTTGCGCAGAACCGGCTTGTTCTCCCGTGCCTCACACTTGGCGACATCGATAAGATAGGCCAGCATGGGCATGCTGTTCATCGAAGCAAGCTGTTTTGCGGATTCCAGAAGGTTGATGATGTTGGCAAAGTCGTCCATCGTATCACTCGGCTGTTCGGTTGCATCCCAAGGCTGCAATCACTATTGCAGTTAAATAGCGCCGAGCCCCGCTTGGTTGCAATAGTCAATTTCTGCAAACTGCTATGCAAGGGTGTAGAGGATGAATGTCATCGAAGATATCGGGCAGGCCGCATCTCTGGTCTCCAAAGCATCTCGTATTATGGTCGTCGGTTCTTCGGGCGGGGGCAAAACAACGCTATCTCAAGCTTTGGCCTCGTACAGGAACCTGGAATACTTCTCGATTGATAGAGACGTAAGGTGGATTTCCGGCTGGACTCAGCGCGAGGTTGGAGAGCAGCATCGTATCCTCGAAGATATCGTACGCCGTGACCGTTGGCTGCTGGATGGCTCCGGTCCTTCCACATTCGAATTGCGCTTGCCGAGAACGGATATCGTCATATGGATGAGGCTGCCGCGCCTGACCTGCCTGATGGGTGTCGCAAAGAGGGTAGCCAGATATTATGGTACTGTGCGACCCTATATGGCAAGCGGTTGCCGTGAACCATTGCCCAATATGGAATTCCTCAGCTACATCTGGAATTTTGAGAAGCGGCACGCGCCGGTATTCCTGCGTAATTTCGAACTTTACGGGCCGCAGGTGCCAATATTTCAGGTGAAATCCAGAGCGCAGGCGCGTCAGCTTCTTGATCTTATTGGCTCTGCGCATTAACTGCGCCTCATGCCACAATTTGAAACGCGCCGCCCCGTCAAACATTCTCCCGAACGGATGTATAATCTCGTTGCCGATGTGGAGAAGTATCCCGAATTTCTGCCGCTTTGCGATGGCTTGACCGTTCGTTCGAGAAAAGAACGAGAGACCAAGACCTTGCTGGTGGCGGATATGACCGTGGGCTACAAGGCCATTCGTGAAACCTTCACGACTCAGGTGCTGCTAAAACCCGAGGAATCGGCCATTGATGTGAAATATCTGGACGGACCGTTCAAATATCTCGACAATCGCTGGCGTTTTGAACCCACCGAAGACGGTGGGTGCTCGGTCTATTTCTTCATCGATTACGAGTTCAAGAGCCGCCTTTTAGGCGCGCTTATGGGCTCCATGTTCGACCGTGCCTTCCGCATGTTTGCCGAGGCCTTTGAGGCGCGTGCGGACAAGATTTATACGGATTGAGACAGTTCGATCAGCATCTCCAACGCGGTCTTGACCGTCGCCAGCCGAACCTGATCGCGTCCGATATCGCCATACCGCATTTCATGGTGAAGGACGCGCCCGTCGCGCCGTTTCGCCGCAAGATGCACAAGCCCGACAGGCTTGGCGACTGAGCCGCCGCCCGGTCCAGCGACTCCCGTAACCGCCACGGACAGCTTCGCCCGTGACCTGAACAGCGCGCCGTGTGCCATTTGCAGCGCCGTCTCTCTGGAAACGGCGCCGAAGGTATCCAGCGTTGCTTTTGTGACGCCCAGCATGTCCATCTTGGCATCATTGGTATATGTCACGAAGCCACGGTCCACTACGGTAGACGACCCTGAAATCTCCGTCAGCGCGCCGGCGATCAGCCCGCCGGTGCAGCTTTCTGCCGTCGAAAGCATATGTCCCCGGTCAGTGAAGTCCCGCACGATTTTCCGTGCGAGTGCCTCTATATCCGCTGGAAATACGCTCATGCGGGTCTCCGCTGGTAGACGACGGTTGCTGTGGCGATAGCCGCAATGCCCTCACGGCGCCCAACGAAGCCGATGGTTTCGTTGGTGGTTGCCTTCACCGAGCAGCGGTCGAGCGATATGTCGAGAATATCGGCGAGATTTTCGCGCATGGCCTGACGATGCGGCCCCACGCGCGGCGCCTCGGCAATCAGCGAAATGTCCGCGTTCATGATCGTGCCACCATTGCCACGCACCACTTTGGCTGCATGTTCGAGAAAGATGCGCGACGCGGCACCCTTCCATTGCGGATCGGAGGGCGGGAAATGATCGCCAATGTCACCGGCACCGCAGGTGGCCAGTAGCGCATCCGTCAAAGCGTGCAGCGCGACATCCGCGTCCGAGTGGCCCAGCAGCGTTTGATCATGCGGTATGAAGATGCCGCAAAGCGTCACGCCATCGCCTGCTACCAATTGGTGGACGTCGTAACCATTGCCGGTTCGTACATCTGGTAAACTGGCGGAAAGCTTTTCATCAGCCATGGTGATATCCCGTTTCAAAGTCAGTTTTACGTTGTCGACAAGGCCGTCCACCAGTATGATCGGAGTGCCCGCCCATTCTGAAATCGCGGCGTCATCGGTGAAATCCGTGCGACCGGAGGATGCCGCTGCCCTATGAGCTTCCAAAATGGATGCGTAATCGAAGGACTGCGGCGTCTGCGCCGCGTAAAGATCGCTTCTCGACACCGTTTCACCGACGAAACCTTCCTTGCCGCGCTTCAGCGTATCGGTAACGGCAATAGCGGGAAGAACAGCTTTCGCGCCAGCCGACAAGGCATCGGCGATACGCTGCAACAGGTCGACGTTTATGAACGGCCTCACGCCATCGTGGATCATCACATGCGTGATGTCTCGGCTTTGTAGTGCTTCCAACCCTGCCAGAACGGATTGTTGACGTGTTGCGCCTCCGATAACCGAGGTGATCCGATCCTCTGCATTGAGACGCGCAAGGATAGGCTGAAAAAGGGCGTGATCATCAGCGTGGATGACAACAACGATGGGCGAGTCCTTCCGCCAGTCCAGGAATTTCCCAAGCGTATGCTCGATCACCGGCCTGCCACCGATAGGACGGTATTGTTTGGGGCCTTCTTCCGGTGAGCCTGCGCGTTCTCCGCGCCCTGCCGCAACAATGACGATACCGATTTTCATATTCAGTTCCTGCATTGAACCTATGCCGTTTGTGCATCTCTTCAAAGGTTTACAGCGTTGCTCTATCGTTTTAGAAAACGAATGGCCAGCGGCAAAGGGTCTGTCGACGTTACGATGCCGCCATTCAGGCTTACCGCCCGTTACAAACAAGAAATCATAAAAAACAAGCGAATATGTCAGTGAAAGTGCTTGGCAAGTGCGCAAACGCTGTCTAAAAATAATGCAACAATAAGAAATGCATGAAAGATCACCATTTGGCTCTTCCGGCGCTGTCAGACACTTTTGACATTGGTCCCGTTACCATTCGTAACCGGGCGGTGCTCGCACCTATGTCTGGCGTTACAGATCTTCCGTTCAGGAAGCTCGCTTGGCGGTTTGGTGCGGGCCTTGTCGTCACCGAAATGGTGGCCAGCCGGGAGCTAGTCGCCAACCGGGGCGAATCCTGGGCGCGGCTGAAGAATGCGGGCATGGTTCCGCATATGGTTCAGCTTGCCGGGCGCGAAGCGCACTGGATGGCAGAGGCGGCAAAGATTTCCGCGGATAATGGCGCTGGTATCATCGATATCAATATGGGGTGTCCGGCCAAGAAGGTGACCGGTGGTTACTCCGGCTCTGCCTTGATGCGCGAACCCGACCATGCGTTGAGCCTCATCGAAGCGACGGTCAAAGCAGTGGATGTCCCAGTCACGCTGAAGATGCGGTTGGGCTGGGACGATGATTCCATCAACGCGCCGGAAATCGCTGCCCGTGCCGAAGCTGCCGGTGTGCAACTCATCACCATTCATGGTCGCACGCGCATGCAGTTTTACGAGGGACGTGCAAACTGGGATGCGATCAAGGCTGTGCGCGATGTCATCTCCGTGCCGCTGA
This sequence comes from Agrobacterium rosae, assembly GCF_002915175.1. GTDB lineage: Bacteria > Pseudomonadota > Alphaproteobacteria > Rhizobiales > Rhizobiaceae > Agrobacterium > Agrobacterium rosae. The sequence continues at coordinate 265,413 of NZ_NXEJ01000007.1, forward strand.
TTGCCAATGGCGATGTCGAGACATCTGCGGATGCTGCGGAAATCCTGCGTCGCTCGGGTGCTGATGCCGTCATGGTCGGGCGAGGGGCTCAAGGGCAGCCGTGGTTGCCAGCCGTTCTGGCCTGTCACGCACCGCCAAAGACTGAAGATATCGTCGACATCGCAGTCGAACATTACGAATTGATGCTGGAATTTTACGGCATTGAAGCCGGGCTTCGTCACGCGCGCAAACATCTCGGATGGTATCTGGATCGATTTGCGCCTGACATGAAGACAGATGACAAGGTTGACATCATGACATCCAAGAACACCGGGCAGGTGATAGCGCTGCTGCGCTCCGCCCTGCAACAGGGTGCGGAAAACTCTGCCGCGAGGAAGGCCGCATGAGTGACAAATTCGCCCCTCCCGGCGGCAACAATGTGCTCGCCATGGCCGTTCTCAATGCGGTGCAGAACCCTGTTATCCTGGTGGATAGCGAAGGCTTCATCGCTTTTGCGAACTGGGAGGCGGAGGCCTTTTTCGGGGCCAGCGCTACCCATCTGGCGCGCTACCGCATTTCGACATTCATTCCTTTCGGAAGTCCCCTGCTGGCCCTGATCGATCAGGTGCGAGAGCGCCGGGCACCCGTCAACGAATACCGGGTCGATCTTTCATCGCCACGATTGGGTCAGGATAAGCTGGTCGATCTCTATGTCGCGCCTGTGGTGAGCGAACCGGGTTCGGTTGTGGTGGTGTTTCAGGAACGCTCCATGGCTGACAAGATCGATCGTCAACTGACCCATCGTGCCGCGGCCCGTTCTGTAACCGGCCTTGCGTCGATGCTGGCGCATGAAATCAAGAACCCGCTTTCTGGCATACGCGGCGCCGCTCAGTTGCTGGAAACATCCGTTCCGGATGAGGATCGGGCTTTGACGCGTTTGATCTGCGATGAGACGGACCGCATCGTCTCGCTGGTCGACCGCATGGAGATATTCTCCGACGAACGCCCCGTGGACCGCATGCCGATCAACATCCATTCGGTGCTGGACCATGTGAAGGCGGTGGCGAAAGCCGGTTTTGCCCGCAATATCAAGATCAGCGAAAACTACGATCCGTCCTTGCCGCCTGTTTATGCCAACCGCGATCAGCTGGTGCAGGTGTTCCTCAATCTGGTGAAGAATGCCGCAGAAGCCGTGGGCAATCAGCAGGATGGCGAGGTCATTCTGACGACGGCTTATCGCCCCGGCATTCGTCTATCCGTGGCGGGCACGCGTGAGCGTATTTCACTGCCGCTGGAGTTCTGCGTGCATGACAATGGTCCGGGTGTGCCGCCGGATCTTGTGCCGCATCTTTTCGACCCTTTTATTACCACCAAGACCAACGGTTCTGGCCTCGGTCTTGCTCTCGTCGCCAAACTCATCGGTGCGCATGGCGGCATCGTGGAGTGCGACAGCCAGAACCATCGCACGACATTCCGCGTATTGATGCCCGTTTCGCCCGAGGTTGCGGCCGACGACAGCATTTTGCCGAACCCGACAGGATCTAAACGATGACAGCAACGATTCTCGTGGCCGATGATGACGCGGCCATCCGCACCGTGCTCAACCAGGCCCTCAGCCGGGCGGGTTACGATGTGCGCATTACATCCAATGCAGCAACGCTTTGGCGCTGGGTGTCTGCGGGTGAGGGCGATCTCGTCGTGACCGACGTGGTGATGCCGGATGAAAATGCGTTCGACCTTTTGCCGCGTATCAAGAAAGCTCGGCCTGACCTCCCGGTTTTGGTGATGAGCGCGCAGAACACCTTCATGACGGCGATCAAGGCATCCGAAAAGGGTGCCTATGACTATCTGCCCAAACCTTTCGACCTGACAGAACTGATCGCCATCATCGGTCGCGCTCTGTCCGAGCCAAAGCGCAAGCCGGCCAAGCTGGACGACGACATGCAGGATGGCATGCCGCTGGTCGGTCGCTCTGCCGCCATGCAGGAAATCTACCGTGTACTGGCGCGTCTGATGCAAACCGATCTGACGCTGATGATAACAGGCGAATCCGGCACGGGTAAGGAACTCGTAGCGCGGGCGCTGCATGATTACGGCAAGCGCCGCAACGGTCCTTTCGTGGCAATCAACATGGCCGCCATTCCGCGTGACCTGATCGAATCGGAACTGTTCGGCCACGAGAAGGGCGCCTTCACCGGTGCCCAGAACCGCTCGACGGGTCGGTTCGAACAGGCCGAGGGCGGCACGCTGTTTCTGGACGAAATCGGCGATATGCCGATGGATGCCCAGACCAGGCTCCTGCGCGTTTTGCAACAAGGGGAATACACCACAGTCGGCGGGCGCACTCCAATTCGCACCGATGTTCGTATCGTCGCTGCGACCAACAAGGATTTGAAGACCTCGATCAATCAGGGTCTGTTCCGTGAAGACTTGTATTACCGTTTGAACGTCGTTCCGTTGCGTCTGCCGCCGCTTCGTGACCGCGCGGAAGACATTCCAGACCTTGTTCGCCATTTCATCCAGACAGGTGAAAAAGAGGGGCTTGAGGGCAAGCGTTTCGAGACCGAGGCGCTGGAATTGATGAAGGCCTATGCTTGGCCCGGCAATGTGCGTGAGCTGGAAAACCTGATCCGCCGTTTGATGGCGCTTTATCCACAGGAAGTCATCACGCGCGAGATCATCGACCAGGAACTTCAGTCGGATGTTCCCGATAGCCCGATCGACCGCACAGCCGTGCGCAACGGCTCGCTGACGATCTCGCAGGCCGTTGAAGAAAACATGCGGGATTATTTCTCAGGATTCGGTGAAAACCTGCCGCCGCCCGGTCTATATGATCGCGTCTTGCGTGAAATGGAGTATCCGCTGATTCTCGCAGCGCTGACAGCAACGCGGGGCAACCAAATCAAAGCGGCAGATCTTTTGGGGCTGAACCGAAATACCCTGCGCAAGAAAATCCGCGAGCTTGGCGTATCCGTCTATCGTAGTTCACGAACCGCATAGGACACAGCAGAGTTCAAAACATGCAAAAAGCCACCCGTTAATGCGGGTGGCTTTTTTATAATTGACGCGTTCAGAAAGTTGGCGACTTTAAGCCACGGCAGTCTGTCTTGCGACAGAGTTGTCCGCAGCACGCGTCTGGTCTTCATGCAAAGCGTTCAGGCAACGCGCGACGATATCGTGGTTGAGCCACTGAACCGGACCGCGCGGCTGGGAGGATGCACCGAAGATCAGCGCGCCCGTTGCCTCGACCACGAATGAGCTCAGGAGATCGCTGATCAACGCTTTGCCATCACGGTGCATTGCCGTGATTTCATTGGATGTCCCGATCGTCAGGTCAGCCTGTGTCTGGCTGTTAGGCTTCGGCCATGCCGAGAAGTCGTAGAATGGTACCATGACGTCGCTGGCTTGCAGGCTGCTGATCTTGGCAATCACGTCATTCAACGTAAATCCGTCGGCCAGAAGCTTTTCACATGCCTGCCACTGTTGGTCGGCCCACTGGCCGCCATTTTCTTTCTTCAGCGCCAGCAGAAGCGGAATGAGCGGCAGTTCGATGCCCGTGAATACGTCGGAGGAATTGGTCCGGATTTCCGGGCAGTTATACACGGATGCCTTGACGCCCTGAGCCCAAGCCTCTTCAGCGATGCCTTCGAGCCGCATCTTGGCATAACCCTGGGTGTAGTTGGTGTAGGTCTGCCAGCGGTATTCACCGTCGATCAGGATGCCTGTACCGTGGTAGCCGTAAGCCGTATACCGAACTTGACCGCCGGAGGCCTCGACACGCTCGCGGATGGCCGCGCTTGCGTCGATAAGATGACGGAAGGTATTGGCCGAAACCTCATCAAAATTCTTCAGGATGAGCTTGCCCATATCGCTGTCGATCAGCGACTGCGACGACATGTGACGGGTGCCCGTTCCCTTGTAGATTCTGTTGGCGATGACCAGAAAAACCTTAGCCTTCGGAATGCCGCCAGCCATGGTATGGGCGAAAAATACATTGCGACCGGCAGGGATCATGCCATCCAGAATGGACATGACCTGAGCCGCAGAATCGGTAAACCGCTTCGTCGCTATCGCCTGGCATTGCTCGATGTAATCCCAGTCGAGCTTTTCACGCTCCCAGCTCTCGAGTGTCAGCCCGGCGAGAAGATCGGTTGGTGTTGGGCCACCCTCGGGTGCATCAAGATCGAATCCCGCCATCAGGGGAACGTTGATGATCGTTCCGCCCAATCGTGTTTCCGCCTCAACAAGCTCTTCGCTCGTGAGTGGGCGCAGGGCATTATTCTCATCACGCCGACCGACGGTGATACCGACGATCTGCATTCCTGCTTTCCGGGCTTGATCGAGAAGGCCGGTCGCATAACCGCGTCCAAACAATTCGCCGAACAGAACGAAGACATCGCCTTTTCGAAACACTGTGTTTTTGGAGATGTTCTCCAGCGCAATAGGGTTTTTCATGTGCTCAGTTCTTCATAAGGGGAATCGGGACGTGAACCCGACATGTGTTGAACACTAATTGAACGCAGTCGCTCCAGATGGAAAGTCATTTAAAGTAACCGATTATATCGAAACGTGAGCAGCGACTGCAAATCGTCGTCGATTTCAGGCCAAAACCCTACTCAAGAGCCTGATTTTTCGATTCTGCGTCGATCAACCAGACGCTTATGGCGGCAATAACGAGGAGGCCTGAAATGACTCCCAATGCCAGGCCGAAATTCGATGCCATCAGCGGAGCGACGATGGAGGGTGCCAACAACCCACCGAATCGCGCAACTGCTCCCGCCATGCCCATGCCGCTTGCACGAAGTGTCGTAGGGTAGAGCTCGGGCGTGAAGGCATAGATGGCACCCCATGTGCCAAGCAGTGAGAAGCTCAGGAGCAAGGTCGCTGCCACCGCGATTTCGACTGTCTGTCCAAGCCCGTATGCCAGCGTGCCTACCGCGCTCAGCAACAGAAACCCGATCAACGTCGGCTTTCTGCCCCATTTCTCGACGCCATAGGCGGCCAGCGCATAACCCGGCAGTTGCGCAATCGCGAGAATAACCAGGAAAACCTGACCGCGGACGAAACCAAAGCCATCGGCAGCGAGCTTTATCGGTAGATAGACGAACACCCCGTAGTAGGAGACCGAAATCAGCACCCAGGCCAGCATCAGAAAAATCGTGCGTCTTCGCAGTGTCGTGGAAAATAGCGCGCTAACCGATTTGGGCTGTGGTGTCTGAGGTGCAAGCGGCGAAATGTCGATAGTGCGACCGTTTTCCTTTGCGACCCTTTGCAAAACCTGCCGCGCCTCTTCGGAGCGGCCCTGCTGGTTAAGGTAAAAAGGAGATTCAGGGACATAGAACCGCAGCAAAATGCCGATCAAAGCCGGAATGCCTGTCACGAAGAAAATCGTTCTCCATGCCTCGCCCCCGTGTGTTCCAGCAACAAGTGCCAACAGGGCAAGTGCAACGGTGCCTATTGCCCAGCAACCCTCAAGCAGAACCAGCCACCGACCGCGCCGGTCCGACGGCAGAAACTCGGCCATCATGGCGTAATCGACTGGTAGCGTCCCGCCCACGCCGAGACCTGTCAAGAAGCGTGCGACGAGCAGCCATTGCAGATCCGGCGCAAAAGCGGAAGCGACGCCGAAAATCGCGTCGAGAATGATGGCGATGAACAAGACGGGTCTTCGTCCAATTCGGTCTGCCAGTCGTCCGAAAACAAAGGCGCCAATCAACATTCCCAGGAAAAACAACGTGCCGGTCTGTAAGGCTTGAGGCACGGTGATGCCGAAGCTGACAGCAATGGAGGGCGCGCTAAAGCCAATCGCCAGAACCTGCATGGCATCTGCCGCCCAGACGAGGCCGAAAATAACGAACAGGCGTTTCTGAAACGCGCCGACGCCTGCTGCTCTAATGCCGTCTTCTACCGTGATTGGTGAATGCATGGCCGATCTCATTTCCGTCGTTGTTGAAAGACTGTCCGAAGCGTGCGTCTACATCTGTTGTCTGTACGCGGAACAAGGGCCTGCTCATTATGTGTCGGCGGACCTGATCGGCAAAGGTCGCTCAGTGGCCAAACTTTGAATCTCAGATAGCACGATTGTGATGATTCGCAGCTGCTCATCAGTCGCCATAATCCCCGTTATTGGTTCAAGTCTGCTCACAGGCTGAAACCCAGAAAAATCCGCTCACACTCGCGTTGACGAAGACGCTTGCAGTAACTGAAGTCTCGTCAGGTCCGGGCCATATCTTGTCACGGGATATATTGGAAACGAGGTTGACAGCCTCTGCGTGCCGTTGCATTTTCGCCACAATGTGTTGCTTAAAAAACACGAGGAAACTGGAGTCGTCTCGTTCGCCCAGCATTTCTGTTTTTCAAGGTTGTGGTGCCACGAGATGTGGCATGGGAAATTGAACTATGCGCAAACCTGTCGCCGATAGGGTATCTGACCGTACATCGGGCGATGTTGTGATTGCCGATAGGCGTATGTCCTTTGCTTTCCCTGGACTTGTGCTGGCGGGTGTCGCGCTCATCTGCGCCACGCTGACTCTCTTCGTGCTGCTGGGGCTTACCCCCATTGCACCGACGACGAATGTCGTCATTGCGTCCGTGGTCATCAATTCACTGCTTGTTCTGGGGTTGATGTATTTGATCGGTCGTGAAATCGGCCGGTTGATGAAGGCGCGGCGCCGTGGCCGGGCCGCCGCTCGCCTCCACGTTCGCATCGTTGCCCTGTTTTCCATTGTAGCGATCACGCCTGCGGTTCTCGTCGCTATCTTCGCCAGTATCACGCTGAATGTCGGGTTGGACCGCTGGTTTGCACTTCGCACACAATCCATCGTGGATTCGTCTAGCAATATCGCCCAGGCCTACATGCTCGAAAACGCTGGCTATCTGCAGGGCCAAACGCTTTCCATGGCGACCGACCTCGACCGCAACAGGGCGCTTTTTTATCTGGATCGCACCGGTTTTGTGGAGTTGATGACGCGCCAGGCAAAAGGGCGCGGCTTTCTGGGCGCGTTTCTGGTGCAGGAAGATGGCGATGCGGTCGTGCAGGCCGACATCCAGACCGAAAGGCCGCTCCCCGCCATTCCGCACGACGCGCTGGAAAAAGCGGCGGCCGGTCAGCCGACGCTTATCCCGCCGGGTGTGACCAACCTTGTGGGCGCCATCATCAAGCTTGAGGGTATTGGCGGGACTTTCCTTTATACTGTGCGCGCCGTCGACCCCAAGGTGATGTCGGCAATGCGGCAGATGGAAGAGAACCGCGCGGAATATAAGGCCATGGAGGCGGGGCGTGCGCCGCTGCAAATTGCCTTCGCAATTCTCTACCTCGGCTTTGCGCTGATCGTTCTGCTCGCCGCCATCTGGACGGCTATCGCCATTGCTGACCGTATCGTGCGGCCCATCCGGCTGCTCATCAGCGCGGCCGACAGTGTGGCGATGGGCAATATGCACGTGCTTGTGCCTGTCCGCGCCGTGGATGGTGACGTCGGCCGTCTTGCGCGGACCTTCAACAAAATGATTTCCGAAATCCGCAGCCAGCAGGATGAGATCATCGAAGCCAAGGACGACATCGATAACCGGCGCCGCTTCATCGAGGCCGTGCTTTCAGGTGTCACAGCTGCCGTTATCGGCGTCGATGAGCATCGCAATATCACCATCGCCAACCCTTCCGCCGAAGAGTTTCTGGCCGTGTCTTCCGACAGATTACTCGGATCGCCCCTGATCGAGGTTGCACCCGAAATTGAGCAGGTCGTTGCCGAAGCGACTGCGTCCGCGAGAATGGATTTCCGCAACCAGATCAACATCATAAGACGCGGCAAGGAACGTACCTTGAACGTTCAGGTCACCCGCGAAGACGCCCGCGATGGCCACGAATCCTACGTTATCACCCTGGACGACATCACGGATCTCGTCATCGCTCAGCGCTCGACAGCTTGGTCGGAAGTGGCGCGGCGCATTGCGCATGAAATCAAAAATCCGCTAACGCCGATCCAGCTTTCTGCGGAGCGTATCAAGCGCCGCTTCGGCAAGCAGATTACCGATGAGGCTGACCGCGCCGTGTTCGACCAATGCACCGACACCATCGTTCGGCAGGTCGGCGATATCGGCCGCATGGTGGACGAGTTTTCCGCGTTCGCCCGGATGCCGAAGCCGACCAAAGAGATGTCGGATTTGCGCGTTATTTTGAAGGACGCGGCGTTTCTGCGCGAAATGGGTGCAGCGCACATCAAATTCACGACCGAGTTCGGAGACGAACCGCTTGAAGGCATGTTCGATGCGCGCATGCTGGGACAGGCTTTCGGAAACCTCATCAAGAATGCAACCGAGGCCATTGAGTCCGTCGAGACGGGCGATAGCCCGCGCACTGGAAAGATTTTGGTCAGGGCATCCTTTGATGCGGAACACAACCGCTTCATCGCAGATGTGATTGACAACGGACGAGGCCTTCCGGTGGAAAACCGCCACCGGATTTTAGAGCCTTACATGACGATGCGCGAAAAGGGCACCGGCCTTGGTCTGGCCATCGTCAAGAAGATTATTGAAGAGCACGGTGGTCATCTTGAGTTGCATGATGCGCCCGCCGATTTCGATCAGGGCCATGGCGCCATGATCAGAGTGCTGTTGCCGCATGTCGAAGTGGTGACCAGCGAAATTGATAAGGAAGTTGCATATGGCGTCTGATATTCTGGTCGTAGATGACGAGGCGGATATCCGCGAAATCGTGGCAGGTATTCTGTCCGATGAAGGCCACGAAACCCGTATGGCATTCGACAGCGATAGTGCGCTGGCCGCGATCTCCGAGCGTGTTCCTCGGCTGATATTTCTCGACATCTGGATGCAGGGCAGCAAGCTTGACGGCTTGGCATTGCTGGATGAAATCAAGAACCGCCATCCCGATCTTCCGGTGGTGATGATTTCCGGTCACGGCAATATCGAAACCGCCGTCAACGCGATCAAGCGCGGCGCATTCGACTTCATCGAAAAACCGTTCAAGGCAGATCGTCTCATCCTGATCGCCGAGCGCGCGCTGGAAAACTCCAAGCTGAAGCGTGAGGTATTCGAGCTAAAAAAGCGGGCAGGGGATGCGGTTGAACTGATTGGTGCATCGCTTGCGGTTTCGCAGCTTCGCCAAACGATCGATCGTGTTTCCCCAACCAACAGCCGCATCATGATTCTCGGTCCATCCGGTTCCGGCAAGGAACTGGTGGCGCGGATGATCCATAAGAAGTCGTCGCGTGCGACAGGTCCGTTTGTCGCGCTCAACGCTGCGACGATCACCCCGGACCGCATGGAAATCGCACTGTTCGGTACCGAAGGCTTACCCGGCCAGCCGCGCAAGGTCGGCGCGCTGGAAGAGGCGCATCGCGGTGTGCTGTATCTCGATGAAGTCGGCGAAATGCCGCGTGAAACGCAGAACAAGATTTTGCGTGTTCTGGTGGACCAGCAGTTCGAACGCGTCGGCGGTGGCAAGCGCGTGAAGGTGGATGTCCGCATCATTTCCTCCACCGCGCACAATCTCGAAGGGTTGATCGCAGACGGACTATTCCGCGAAGACCTCTACCACCGTCTGGCTGTCGTGCCAGTCAAGGTGCCAGCGCTGTCTGAACGTCGTGAGGATATTCCGTTTCTTGTCGACATGTTCATGCGTCAAATTTCCGAACAGGCTGGCATTCGGCCCCGCAAGATCGGTGATGACGCGATGGCGGTGCTTCAGACGCATGACTGGCCGGGCAATATCCGCCAGCTTCGCAACAACATTGAACGCCTGATGATTCTCGCTCGCCCGGAAAGCGGCGAAACACCGATTTCCGCCGATATGCTGCCTGCTGATATTGGCGACATGCTGCCAAGGATCGCGGCGCAGGGTGACCAGCACATCATGACGCTGCCGTTGCGCGAAGCGCGTGAGATGTTCGAGCGCGATTATCTCGTGGCGCAGATCAACCGTTTCGGCGGCAATATTTCCCGCACGGCGGAATTTGTCGGTATGGAGCGTTCCGCTCTTCATCGCAAATTGAAGTCGCTCGGCGTATAACAATCCAAAATTGCCGTCTGGCCCGTAGAGAGAGCGTATGAAAGTCATCATTTGCGGCGCAGGCCAGGTGGGTTACGGCATTGCGGAGCAATTGTCGCGCGAAGACAATGAAGTCTCCGTCATCGATACGTCAGCCGCACTGATTGCAGCGATCACCGAGACTTTGGATGTGCGCGGATATGTCGGGCATGGCGCGCATCCGGACATGCTGGCCAAGGCGGGTGCCGATGAGGCCGACATGATCATCGCCGTGACGCTTTACGACGAGATCAACATCGTTGCCTGCGAAGTGGCGCATGCGCTGTTCAGCGTTCCCACCAAAGTTGCCCGCATTCGCGACCAGGCCTATCTGCAGCCTGAATATGGCGATCTTTTCAGCCGCGAGAACATGTCCATCGACGTCACGATTTCCCCGGAAATCGAGGTCGGCAAGATGGTGCTGCGCCGTATCGCGTTTCCGGGCGCGACGGATGTGGTTCGTTTTGCCGATGACAATGTCTTCATGCTGGCCATCGAGTGCATGGAAAATTGCCCGGTCATCAACACGCCGTTGCAACAACTGAGCCAACTCTTTCCGGATCTCGTCGCGACCGTCGTTGGCGTCTATCGTGGCGGCCATCTAAAAGCCGTCGATTCCTCCGAGCAACTGCGCGCTGGCGACCTTGCCTACGTTATCTGCCAGAAGCACCACGCTCGCCGAACGCTTGGTCTTTTCGGCCACGAGGAGCAGGAAGCAAGCCGGATCGTTATCGCAGGTGGTGGTAATATCGGGCAGTACGTAGCGCGCTCCATCGAGGAGTTTCAGCCCAAGACAAGGGTGAAAATCATCGAGTTCGATAGAGAGCGGGCCATTGCCGCCTCCGAAAAACTCAATTCCACAATCGTGCTTTGTGGTTCGGTGCTGGACCAGAAAATCCTGCATCAGGCGGATATCCAGGACGCAGATCTGATCGTGACCCTGACCAACAACGACCAGACAAACATTCTCGGTGCCGTCATGGCAAAACAGCTGGGCTGCAAATCGAACCTTGCATTGCTGAACGGTCCGTCTTTTCATGACGTTGCCAAGTCGCTTGGTCTCGATGCCTATATCAACCCACGCGCCGTCACCATTTCGCGGGTGTTACAGCACGTCAGGAAAGGTCGCATTCGCTCGGTCTACGCAGTGCAGAGAGGCAATGGTGAAATCATCGAAGCCGAGGCGCTGGATACGTCGCCGCTTGTCGGGCAGGCTTTGCGTGATATCGACCTGCCGGACAGTGTACGCATCGGTGCGATCTACCGCGACAAGACCGTCATCCGTCCTGATGGAGGCACGAAAATCAAGGCGAAAGACCGGGTCATCCTGTTTGCGTCGGCGGATGCAGTGCGGGATGTGGAACAGCTATTCCGTGTATCTATTCAATATTTCTAAAACATTGGGTATGAAACAGAAAAAGCTCGCCTTAGTAAATCCGGGTAAGTTTTTCGACATTGCGGAACAGATCGTGATTTGATACCAGAGTTGCTGATCGGCTGACAGGGGGACTACGTTCAACCGATCCTATTATTGATTGTTTATTTCCCGGTCTCCCATCCGGGCAAAAAAGAAAGAATCGGCGCCATGGCGGAACGTTCTCAAAACCTGCAAGATCTTTTCCTGAACACAGTTCGCAAGCAGAAGATTTCGCTGACTATTTTCCTTATCAACGGCGTCAAGCTGACTGGCGTTGTTACATCCTTCGACAATTTCTGCGTTCTTCTTCGCCGCGATGGTCACTCCCAGCTCGTCTATAAGCACGCGATCTCGACCATCATGCCTGGCCAGCCGATGCAGATGTTCGAGTCGGAAGAGGGCGCTGCTTAAGGCGGCACGGCTGTCTTTTAGCCATCATTCACACTATGCTGTAGCAGACAACGGAACCGTAGGACGGGACCGTTGTTTTGCAGTCTATGCGCCATGAGATTTTCTGGCGGTTTCAACTGACACTCGAAAGGTGCGGGCACATTTCTACACGCGACACATCGAACGAATCCATTATCCCGGAACAGGAAAAGCACCGGGATGACATGCGCGCAGTGGTCATCATCCCCGTTCTGAAGCAGGGTCGCCCCCCGAAAGAAGCCTCGGCTACGACGCCACTCCGTTCGATGGAAGCCAAGCTTGAGGAAGCCAAAGGTCTGGCGCTCGCCATTGATCTGCATATTTCCGGGGGACTGATCGTTCCCGTCAATCAGCCGCGCCCAGCCACGCTTTTCGGCAGTGGCAAGATTGAGGAAATCAAACACCTGCTGGAAGAAACCAATTCCGGTCTGGTCATTATTGATCATCCGTTGACGCCGGTTCAGCAGCGCAATCTCGAAAAAGAATGGAACGCGAAGGTCATCGACCGCACCGGTCTTATCCTTGAAATTTTCGGCCGTCGCGCTTCGACCAAGGAAGGCACGCTTCAGGTCGATCTTGCCCACCTGAATTACCAGAAGGGCCGCTTGGTCAGAAGCTGGACCCACCTTGAACGCCAGCGCGGTGGTGCGGGCTTTATGGGTGGTCCCGGTGAAACACAGATTGAGGCCGACCGCCGCCTGCTGCAAGACCGCATCGTAAAGCTCGAAAAAGAGCTGGAACAGGTGGTTAGAACCCGCCAGCTTCACCGCGCCAAACGTCGCAAAGTACCGCATCCGATTGTTGCGCTTGTTGGCTATACAAACGCAGGGAAATCGACGCTGTTCAACCGCATTACCGGTGCAGGCGTGCTGGCCGAAGACATGCTTTTCGCCACTCTCGATCCTACGCTTCGTCGCATGAAGCTGCCGCATGGCCGCACTGTCATCCTTTCCGATACGGTCGGTTTCATCTCGGACCTCCCGACCCATCTGGTTGCCGCTTTCCGCGCGACGCTAGAAGAAGTGCTGGAAGCCGACCTCATCCTTCACGTCAGGGATATGTCCGATCCTGATAACAGCGCGCAGTCCGCAGATGTCATGCGTATTCTCAACGATCTCGGCATCGATGAGAAAGTCGCGGACGAGCGGCTGATCGAGGTCTGGAACAAGGTCGACAGGCTTGATCTGGAGGCGCACGATGCTATCCTTCATAATGCTGAAGGTCGTGCGAATGTGCGTGCTGTGTCTGCCATTACCGGCGAGGGTGTCGACGTCCTCATGGATGAGATATCACGGCGTCTTTCCGGCGTTCTGATGGAGACGACAATCGTCTTGAATGTCGAGCAACTGCAATTTCTGTCGTGGGTTTACAACAATGCGATCGTAGACGGGCGCGAAGACAATGAAGACGGCTCCGTAACGTTGGACGTGCGGCTGTCAGAAGCGCAGGCGCTGGAACTTGAGCGTCGTTTGGGCAAGGTGCAGAAGTCGGAAGTCGAGGACTGGGAAGAATAACCCAACCTCGGCTGCGTGCACTTTTAAAAAAAGCATTCCATCAATCGCGAAAATGTTTTCTCTGATTTAGATAAATTGGATTGCGCATATCGGTTATGCGTTTTTATGCAACCGATAGCCCCCTTTTTGTTAGGGTTTAGTAATCAGAGCCGTGTGATATTGTCCTCTAATTCATACGAGCTTGCTAAAATGTTTCAACCCTTGGATCTGCCCACAGTCCTGCTGCTCCACAAGCTATCTTTCTTCGTGGCTGCACTGTGCTTTCTCTATGTGCGCTCTCAATCGCGCGAGAGCGTCGGACTGGGTTTTTTAGCAGTTGGATTTTTCCTGGTTGCAACGGCGTCAACGCTTGTCAGTATCGGCAAGGTTTTTACCGATTATGAGCATAGCCTGGCACTCGCAGGCACCTTCGCCGGTCTGGTGGGGTACTCGATATTTTGGATCGGAATGTGCCGTATCAGCACGCAGACAAGCCGACGCCGCGAATGGTTGATATTGTGTTTTCCGGTGATCGTCTGTGTTACGCTATTCGTCACTGGTCTTTACGAGTTTACGACAGCTCGAACCACCGCCATGCAGTCCACGGCCGCCTTGTTGCTTCTCGCTGCTGCCTGCACCGTTTTCTTCGATCGTGTTATAGAACCGCTTCCGGTTCGACGAGCTCTCGCAGCAACAATTGGTTTTGCGGCGCTACTGAGCGCGCTCGTCGTCCTTGGTGTTCTTTTCCCTGATGTGGCGTTGGTCTCGTCGCGAAACGCGTTTTTTGTCTCCATTGTTTGCCACTTCGCAATCGCAGTCTTTGTTCTCGCCTTGGTCAAGGAGCGCGCGGAGGAGGGGTTGAAACGGCTTGCCGATCTCGATGTGCTGACAGGCGTTCTCAACAGACGGTCGTTCTCCACCCGTCTGCCGCAGCAGATGCGTCAGGGCGATGCGATTGTCATGATAGACATTGATCATTTCAAACGCATCAATGATGGCTTTGGCCATTTTGCAGGTGATGAAGTGCTGGCGCGGGTGGCGCAGGAGCTATCTGCGCGCGTTCGACCCAATGACAGCTTTGCGCGCTTTGGCGGTGAAGAGTTCATCCTGTTTATGCCGGCAACGGGCGAGGGGGAAGCTTCCACACTCGCCGAAAGTGTTCGCCAGCTCGTGAGCTCCATAAAGCACTCCATCGACGATCAAAAAGTTGCCGCGACGTTGAGCATGGGGCTTGCGGTGTGCACGGATAAAACATGCACTCCGCATGCTCTCATGAAAATGGCCGATACGGCGCTCTATGCTTCGAAAGCGACGGGGCGTGATCGACTGACGGTTTACAATGCGGAAGACTTTGAAAGAAATCCGGCATTATTGAACCCTGCGCGTCACGCTGGCTGATGATCTGACGAGCCCGTCAGTCGACTATCTGCCGTTCGATATCCTTCGCCGCCTGCCATAGTTGCTCCATGCGGTCCAACGTTGCCGCTTCCAGCGTCTCGCCATTTTCAGCCAGTGTCGTTTCTATGTGGCGAAAACGACGGCGGAACTTCGTGTTGGTGCCTCTCAGCGCATTTTCGGGGTCGACCTTCACATGGCGGCCGATGTTGACAAGCGCAAAGATCAGATCGCCCAGTTCGTCGGAAACCTTTTCCGGCTTTCCGTCCTCAAGTGCTTCGCGCAGCTCTCTGATTTCCTCCTCGATCTTATCGAGAATGGGTTCTGGCGCTGACCAGTCAAAGCCGACGCGTGCGGCCTGTTCCTGAAGTTTCAATGCCTCGGTCAGCGCCGGTTGTGTGCGCTGGATGGAGCCCAGAAAACCCACCTTGGTATCCTCACCGGTGCCACGCTGAGCGCGGCGTTGTGCCCGGTCGCGTTTTTCCTGCGCCTTTATGACGTCCCACTGTATTTTCACCGATTCAGGCGTATCGGCATCCGATTTGGCAAAGACATGGGGATGACGGCGGATCATTTTGGAGGTTACGGCATGAACGACGTCACCAAATGAAAATTCGCCCATCTCCTGCGCGATACGGGAATGGAACACCACCTGTAGCAGGAGATCTCCAAGCTCGTCGCAAAGATCGTCCATGTCGTTGCGCTCGATGGCGTCGGCAACTTCATAGGCTTCTTCGACCGTGTAGGGTTTGATGGTCTCGAATGTCTGCACGATATCCCATGGGCAGCCCGTCTCCGGCTGCCGCAGCGCCTCCATGATCTCGATGAGGCGGGAAATGTCTTTCGAGGCTTCCATGTGTGATGTGTCTTTCTGGCGCGTTTTCAGTTCAGTGGAATATTGTTTTCAGCCTTGGACGACTGGTAGTTTACCGACAGGGCATCATAGGCTGCCTTGATGCGCGCCGTCTGCTCTTTCAGCTCTGTTTTTAACGGCGCGTCTTCGTTTTCCACCAGATCGGAAATGAAATAAGAGTTCCAGAACGCGTTACTGCGGCGATAACCACCCGGCTCCAGACCGAACACCTCTTTCAGAATCTTCAGATCATGGGGAATGGCGAAGGCATCGCGGGAATCTTCATGGCTGAAAAAGGAATAGAAATTATCGAAACCCGCCCAAGTGATGGCCGACATGCACATCGTGCAGGGTTCATGGGTCGATAAAAAGATCAGGTCTTTCGTATCAGGTTTTTCGCCCAATTCATGGAAGCCTTTCAGCGTATGAACCTCGCCGTGCCAAAGCGGATTTTCCAGCTCGTTGTTGGTTTCGGCAATGACCAGCGAGAGGTCAGACTTGCGCAAAATAGCTGCGCCAAAAACCTTGTTGCCGAGTGAGACGCCGCGCGTGGTGAGCGGCAGTATATCGTTCTCGATGACGTGGAGCAGTCGAGATGCTATTGTCAGTTCAGTCAAGGTATTTTCCTGTCGTTAAGGGGCTGGCGGCCAAGTCGCATCCAAGGCGAGAATCACGATAAAAGTATAGAGAATTGGTAGAAAATAGGTGGAATTACAACAGTGTGACGATTTCGCTTCGTCAGTCTCTTTTCCTCCAAATCTACCCTTGTCGGGAAATAAAAATCTACTGCAATATAGCAAGCGAATTTCTGTACCTTCAACACGGGCAACGGATCGGACATAGTATGAGCATGCTTAAAGACCCCGCAGATAAAGCCGATCATCGGCTGACGACATTTCCTGCCTTTTTCAAGGTTGAAGGACGGTCTGTGGCGGTCTTTGGAAATGGCGATGAAGCTTTTGCGAAAGTTCGGCTTCTTCTCAATACCAGCGCGCAAATTTGTGCTTTTGCTGATGCTCCGCAGGATGATTACGCCGCCTTGCTTGCGCAGGGGAAAGTGACCCATCATCCGCTTGGCTTCTCACCGGAACTTGTGGACGGCATGGTTCTCGTCTTTGCTGCGACCGGTGAAGAAGCGCTCGACCGGCAAATCGTGGATGCCGCCCGCGCACGCTCTATTCCAGCAAACGCGGTCGATCAGCCCGGTTATTGCGATTTCTACACGCCGGGGCTCGTTGCTCGCGCGCCTCTGGCGGTCGCGATCTGCACGGAAGGTGCTGGACCGGTTTTGGGGCAAATGGTCCGCGCGCGGATCGATCAGATGCTTGCGCCGTCGCTTGGTCGTTTGGCGCGGCTTGCGGTCGAATACCGTGACGCGGCGGAGAAGGCAGTGCCCAAAGGCGCGCTTCGCCGTAATTTCTGGCGTCGGTTCTTTACCGGTAGCGTGGCGGATTCCGTCGCGCTGAATGACATAGATGCTGCCCACATTGCAGCTGCAAAACTTCTTCAATCGCCGGAGAGCCGTGAAGGCTATGTCTGGCTGGTGGGTGCCGGCCCGGGTGCCGAGGACTTGCTGACCTTGCGTGCGCAACGCGTTTTGATGCAGGCCGACGTCATCGTTTACGACGCGCTGGTGCCACAGGAAATCGTTGACATGGGCCGTCGTGACGCAGAGCGACTGTCCGTTGGCAAACGCAAAGGCTGTCACTCCAAGTCGCAGGAGGACATCAACAAGCTGCTAGTGTCGCTCGGACAAGACGGCAAAAGAGTTGTCCGCCTGAAATCCGGCGACCCGCTGGTCTATGGCCGTGCAGCAGAGGAAATGTCCGCATTGCGCGAAGCGGGTATCGGTTATGAAATCGTCCCCGGCATTACGTCGGCCTTTGCGGCTGCTGCGGATTTCGAATTACCGCTAACGTTGCGCGGTGTCGCCTCGTCGCTCATCTTTACCACCGGCCATGATCTAGCCGGCGATATCCTGCCGGATTGGGCAAGGCTTGCCGTGTCTGGTGCCACCATCGCTGTTTACATGGGCCGCTCCGTGGCAGCATCCGTCGCGACGCGCCTTATGAATGCTGGTCTCAATGCGGACACTACGGTTGCCGTTATTGAAAACGCCAGCCGATCCTATCGCCGCCTCATGCATGGCACATTGAAGGATTTACCTGATCTGGAGCATCGCAATGAACTGACCGGTCCGGTCATGGTCATTATTGGCGATGCGGTTGCCGGTGCGAATTTCGAAAGATCCGAAGCCTTGTCCCTCGCGGATACGTATCAGGGTCTGAAACAGGAGTATGCAAATGGTTGACAAGGTTCTCACAGCCAATCGCCTTGGTGATGGCATCGCCGTTTGGCTGGACGCCAATGGTGAGTGGACCGAAGACCTCCAGTCGGCGCTTGTTGCCCGTCATGCAGAGGCTGAGGCCTCGCTGGAAGAAATCGGCAAGCGCGATTTTTCCGCCAATAAGGTGGTTGACGTGAACATCGTGGACGTGACCGAGGAGGCTGGCCGTCTATGGCCGACGCGCCTTCGTGAGCGCATCCGTGCCGCAGGGCCAACCATTCAGTACGCCGCAGGTTTCAAGCCAGCCGACGCCGACTTTATCGCAGTCTGAGGAATACCATGTACCGCTATGACGAGTTCGACCATGCTTTCGTTCAAGGCCGCGTGGAGCAATTCCGCGATCAGGTAGCACGGCGCCTTTCCGGCGAGTTGGCGGAAGATGCCTTCAAGCCGTTACGTTTGATGAATGGCGTCTATCTACAGCTCCATGCCTACATGCTGCGCGTCGCAATCCCCTATGGCACATTGAACGCCAAGCAGATGCGGATGCTGGCGCATATCGCGCGCAAGTATGACCGCGGTTACGGACATTTCACCACGCGTCAAAACATTCAGTATAACTGGCCGCGCCTTGCAGACACGCCCGATATTCTGGCCGAGCTGGCGAGCGTAGAAATGCATGCCTTGCAGACATCCGGCAACTGCATTCGAAACGTCACTGCAGATCACTTCGCCGGTGCAGCCGAAGATGAAGTGGCTGACCCGCGCCCCTATGCAGAAATTCTGCGGCAATGGTCGTCCGTTCACCCGGAATTTTCGTTCCTGCCACGCAAGTTCAAGATCGCCGTTACGGGTGCCGCCAAGGATCGCGCCGCCATTCAGGTCCACGACATTGGTCTGCATCTGAAAAAGAACGAAAAGGGTGAAATCGGCTTTGCCGTTTACGTCGGAGGCGGGCAGGGCAGAACACCGATGATCGCCAAGAAGATCAACGATTTTCTTCCAGAAGAAGATTTGCTGTCCTACACAACCGCCATCATGCGGGTGTATAATCTGCACGGTCGCCGCGATAACAAGTACAAGGCACGCATCAAGATCCTCGTCCATGAGACGGGTGCCGAGGAGCTGGCGCGTCAGGTGGAAGCGGAATTCGCTCAGCTTAAAAACGGCGAACTGAAACTGCCGGATGCCGATATCGCAGCCATCACATCGTACTTTGCATCGCCCGATCTCAAGGCGCGTCCCGAAGGTTGGGAAAGCCTCGCACGCTGGAAGAAGGCCGATCCGGATTTCGCCCGATGGGTGGACCAGAATGTGCAGCCGCACCAGAACCCGGACTATGGCATGGTGACGGTGTCGCTGAAGCCCATCGGTGGCATTCCGGGTGACGCGTCCGACGAGCAGATGGATATCGTTGCCGATATCGCAGAAGAATACGCGCTGGACGAAATCCGTATCAGTCACGAGCAGAATATCATTCTGCCGCATGTGGCCCTGGCTGATCTGGAGCCGGTCTATCGTGCGTTGCTCGGCGCTGGTCTCGCCACGGCAAATGCTGGCCTGATCACGGATATCATTGCCTGTCCTGGGCTGGATTATTGTGCGCTGGCCAATGCGCGCTCTATTCCACTGTCTCAGGAAATCTCTACCCGTTTTGGAGCGCCGGAACGTCAGGCGGAAATTGGTGAGCTAAAGATCAAGATCTCCGGCTGCATCAATGCCTGCGGCCACCACCATGTCGGCCATATCGGTCTGCTGGGTGTGGAAAAGAAGGGTGCTGAGCTCTACCAGATCACGCTGGGTGGCTCGGGCGACGAGAACTCGTCTATTGGCGAGATCATCGGTCGCGGTTTCGAGCC
The DNA here is from genome assembly GCF_002915175.1 of Agrobacterium rosae. GTDB lineage: Bacteria > Pseudomonadota > Alphaproteobacteria > Rhizobiales > Rhizobiaceae > Agrobacterium > Agrobacterium rosae. Next base: position 285,167 of record NZ_NXEJ01000007.1, read on the forward strand.
CGAGAAGGTGACCGACGCGGTGGAAACCATCGTCGATACCTATCTCGGTTTGCGCCTGTCGAAGGAGGAGACGTTCCTTGAAGCCTATCGCCGTGTTGGTGCGCAGCCTTTCAAGGAAGCGCTCTATCCGGCAGCAGCCGCAGCCGCATAAGGAAACCGCATCATGACGAAAATCTGGAATGAGAGCGGTTTCGTTGAAAACGATCCTTGGGTTATCGAGACCGAAGAGGTGAAGGCGCAGGACGGCCAACAGGCCATCCTCGGCCTCGATGCCTTCATTGCGCGTGCCGAGGAAAGCAACGATGTCGGTCTTGGTGTTCTCGTTACACCGGCGGATGACGTTGAGAAACTGCGACCCTATATCGACCGCATCGCGCTCGTCGCGGTCAGCTTTCCGGCATTCGGCGATGGGCGTGGTTTCAGCCATGTGTCGCTGTTGCGCTCACGCCTCAACTACCAGGGAGAGGTAAGGGCAGTGGGTGATGTGCTGATCGACCAGGTGCCGTTGATGCTACGCACCGGGTTCACCAGCTTTGCGGTGACGAATGAAACCGCAATCCGGCGTCTGTCTGAAAACCGCTTGCCGGGCATCGATGTCTATTACCAGCCGACCGCAAAACCTGCTGCGGATGGGCCGGGCTATAGCTGGCGCCGCCGTGCAGCCAATTGAGGCCTTGTCTAGAAATATGAGTTTTTGATACATATTTCTACGCGCATAGCACCAATGACATTCCGATACCTTCAAAAGTCGGGGCAAATGGTATATTGCCCCACCTGAAAATGTCGCACACCATGTGAAATGGACGGATAGAGAATGAACGCTCCAGCCAAGACGGAAGAATTTGCGGTGAAAATCCCTGACGGCGTCTATGCCGAAACAGTGCTGTCTGTCGAACACTATACGGACCATCTGTTTCGCTTTCGCATGACGCGTCCTGCAGGCTTCCGTTTCCGTTCCGGTGAGTTCGCGATGATTGGCCTGATGGTTGGCGACAAGCCGGTCTACCGTGCCTATTCCATCGCCAGCCCGGCATGGGATGAGGAGCTAGAGTTCTTCTCCATCAAGGTACCCGATGGCCCGCTGACGTCGCATCTCCAGGCCATCAAGCCAGGTGATACGGTGTTGATGCGCAAGAAGCCGACAGGCACGCTGGTGCTGGATGCGCTCACCCCCAGCAAGCGACTCTACATGTTTTCGACCGGAACCGGCGTTGCGCCTTTCGCAAGCCTTATCCGCGATCCGGAAACATACGAGAAGTTCGAGGAAGTCATCCTCACCCACACCTGCCGCGATATCGCAGAGCTGAAATATGGCTTCGATCTGGTCGAGGAAATCAAGAACCACGAGTTCCTGAGTGAAGTCGTTGGTGACAAGCTGAAGCATTATGCCACCGTGACCCGTGAAGATTATGCCTTCACCGGACGCATTACCGACCTGATCGAAAACGGCAAGATGTTTGCAGATCTCGGTGTACCGGCGCTTGATCCAGAAGTGGATCGCGGCATGATCTGCGGATCGACTGCGATGCTGAAAGATACGAAGGTTCTGCTTGAAAAGGCGGGATTGACGGAAGGTGCAAACAACAAGCCTGCGGAGTTTGTTATCGAACGCGCCTTTGTCGGCTGATACTCACCCTCGAATGTACAAAAGGGGGCCAACCGGCCTCCTTTTGTATTGTCAGGTTCCGTCTGTTTCCTGTCTTGGTGCGATGTCGTGACGGAAGAGGATGAACAGGACGATCGCAATGGCTGCGATACCGCCGCCGACGAGATGTGATAGCGCGTAACCGCCTTGCGTTGTCAACCAGCCTGCCACACCGTTGCTGAGAGACGCACCGATACCTTGAACGGTCATGACGCTGGCAAGGCCCACGTTGAAACGGCCGGTTCCCTTAAGTATCCGTTCGACCGCGACCGGCGTGGCAATGCCGAGCAGACCAGCGCCGATACCATCCAGCAACTGCACAGGATAGATCACCCAGAACTGATCGAACGACGCGGCGAGAAGGCCGCGGATTGGCAATGCCAGAAGCGCGATTATAAAGACCGTTGAGAGCCCAAACCGGCGAATGAGCCAGGGCGCCGCGGCGGCCACGAAGATCATCGCAAATTGCGCAACGCCGGTGATGATCGCCGTGGTGCGGAACGGTGTGTTCAGTTCTATCGCGAAGTTCTGGGCAATCAGGCGGCCCATAGGGGCATTGCCGAAGTGGAAAATCAGCAGGATGATGGACAGGAAGATCAGGCCCTTTTCCTTGAAGAGAACCTTCACGCCGGACGGGCCAGGCTCGCCTTTATCTTCGTCAAGCCCACGCGCCACCTTGTGGTCGATCCGCTTCGGATCAATCGCGGCGATTGCCGCCAGAGCTCCAAGCGCAGTAACGACCATCAGGCCGATAACACCGGAAACGCCGAAAGCTGTTACCGCAACATAAGTCGCGAACAGCGAGACAAAGTTGCCGCCGTGGTTCCAGAACTCGTTGCGCGAAATCTGATGTGAGAACAGTCGTTCACCAACGAGCCCAAGTGTCAGACCTGCGAGTGCGGGTCCAACAACGGCACCCACGACGGCCGTCATGATCTGGCCTGTCCAGACAACGGCTTCGTTTGTGAACATCAACGTTATGAGCGCGCCGATCGTAACCAGCACGACAGGCACGGCAATCAGTGTTCGTTTCCAGGTTGAGCCATCCACCAACGCTCCACAAAGCGGCGTCGCTGCCAACCCAACGAGACCACCGACCGTGGCGATGACGCCGAGCTGCATGGCCGACCAGCCATTGGTGGCGAGGAATGCATCCAGAAACGGGCCTAGTCCGTCCCGTGCATCCGCAAGAAAGAAGTTGAGAATGGCAAGTGCAAAAAGCGAGCGGTCAGATATGCCGCTCCCCGGGGATTTCCCGAGAGAGTGACCGCTGGCATCGATAGGCGCTGTGAGCGTTGTCATGGAAAGCTCTCCGGGACGGTGGTTGAAGCTGGCGAGAAACGCGCCGACCCGGTTTAGGTTGCTTTGGCTCATAACAATCTGCGCAGAGGAACAATTGGCGAGGCGGGACGTTCGGTTTCCACACACAAGGAACACGCGAATGACATGCAAAATGATTTCTATCGTAGCACTCGCGACAGCATTGATGGCACCGCCGGCCATGGCTGATGAAAGCCAATTTCTTTCTTCGCTGAAAGGCAGCTGGAAGGGTTCTGGTACCGTTACGACTAAGATCGGCTCCAAGCCCATCAACGTCAACTGCACCTTCGACTCAACCACGTCAGGTGCCTCATTGCGTATGAACGGGACATGCCGTGGACTGCTCGTTATCCGTCGCGCCATATCCGCCGATTTGAACGCGTCCGGTACGCGCTACCGCGGGAATTACGTTGGACCATCCGGGATACCTTCGGCACTAGCTGGCAGCCGCAGCGGCAACTCCATCAACCTCGCTATTACATGGAAGCGCGTCATCAATGGTGACAAGGCAGCGGCAATGACCATCACGAAGGTTGGTAACAATGGTCTGCGTTTGCGCACAACCGATAAGGATGGTGCTGGTGGGCCAACGGTTGTTACCGCCGACATTCAGTTGACGCGTTAAAGACATCAACTTGAGTTCAAATAAAAAGGCCCGGATCGCCCCGGGCCTTTTGTATTATCAACCTTTACTCCGCAGCTTCCGCATACTCGCTCATCGGCGGGCAGGTGCAGATGAGGTTGCGGTCGCCATAGACGTTGTCGACGCGGTTGACCGGCGACCAATATTTGTCCACGCGGAACGCGCCGGGTGGGTAACAGGCCTGTTCGCGGGAGTAGGGACGATCCCAGTTTCCAACGAGGTCTTCCACCGTGTGGGGCGCGTTCTTCAGCGGGTTGTTGGTCTTGTCGGATCGACCTTCCTCGATATCGCGGGCTTCCTGACGGATGGCCAGCATGGCATCGCAGAAGCGGTCGAGTTCAGCCTTGGGCTCGGATTCTGTCGGCTCGATCATCAGCGTGCCGGCAACTGGCCAGCTCATGGTCGGTGCGTGGAAGCCGCAGTCGATCAGACGCTTTGCCACATCGTCCACCGTCACACCGCAGCTCTCGTTGAGCGGGCGGGTGTCGATGATGCACTCATGCGCCACACGTCCGGCTTCGGACTTGTAGAGCACGTCGTAGGCACCCTTCAGCCTTGCGGCGATGTAGTTGGCGTTGAGGATCGCAACCTTGGTTGCCTGCGTCAGTCCTTCACCGCCCATCATCAGGCAGTAGCTCCAGGAGATCGGCAGGATCGATGGCGAGCCGAAAGGTGCCGCCGAAACCGCACCCGTGCGTCCGTCGCTGGCCGGATGACCGGGCAGGTAAGGAGCAAGATGCGCCTTGACGCCAATCGGACCCATGCCCGGACCGCCGCCGCCATGCGGAATGCAGAAGGTCTTGTGCAGGTTAAGGTGCGACACGTCGGAGCCGATATCGCCCGGACGGGACAGACCGACCATGGCGTTCATGTTGGCACCGTCGAGATAGACCTGACCGCCGTGTTCGTGGGTGATGTCACAAATCTCGCGAACGGTCTCTTCAAACACGCCATGGGTCGACGGATAGGTGATCATGCAGCACGAGAGGTTTTCCGCATATTGTGTTGCTTTTGCACGGAAATCTTCGATATCGATATCGCCGTTCTCTCTTACCTTCACTGGCACCACGCGCATGCCGACCATCTGCGCGGAGGCAGGGTTGGTGCCGTGTGCAGAGGTTGGAATGAGGCAGACGTCGCGATGGGCATCACCGCGTGCAAGGTGATAGTTGCGGATGGTCAATAGGCCCGCATATTCGCCCTGCGCACCGGAATTCGGCTGCATGGAGAAGGCGTCGTAGCCGGTGACCTGGCAAAGCTTGGTGGAGAGATCATCGATCATCTCCTTGTAGCCCAGCGCCTGATCGGCTGGCACGAAGGGGTGAATGTCGGAAAATTCCGGCCATGTGATCGGCAGCATTTCCGCTGTCGCGTTCAGCTTCATGGTGCAGGAACCAAGCGGGATCATGGAGCGGTCGAGCGCCAGATCGCGGTCCGAAAGACGACGGATGTAACGGGTCATCTCGCTTTCGGCGCGGTTCATGTGGAATATCGGGTGCGTCATGTATTGCGTTGTGCGCAATAGGTTTTTGGGCAATCGATAGTCCGGCTCAAAGTCCGAAATCGAGAAGTTGCCACCGAAAGCACGCCAGACGGATTCTAGCGTTGCCGGGCGCGTGCGCTCGTCAAGGCTCATGCCGATCTTGGTGGAGCCGACCTTGCGCAGGTTGACGCCTTCGGCGACGGCTGCGCGCAGGATCAGCGCCTGCATGTGGCCGACATCGACAGTGATCGTGTCGAAGAAGGTTTCGGGCTCGATGACGAAGCCGAGCTTCTCCAGACCCTTGGCCATCAGCACGGCCTTCTGGTGGGTCTGCTGAGCAATGGCCTTGATGCCCTGCGGGCCGTGGAATACGCCATACATGGAGGCCATAACGGCCAGCAGCACCTGTGCGGTGCAGATGTTGGACGTCGCCTTTTCACGGCGGATATGCTGCTCGCGCGTCTGGAGCGACAGGCGATAGGCACGGTTGCCGCGCGCATCGACGGATACGCCGACGAGACGGCCGGGCATTGAACGCTTGATTGCGTCCTTGACGGCCATGAATGCCGCGTGTGGACCGCCGTAACCAACGGGAACGCCGAAACGCTGCGATGAGCCGATCGCGATATCCGCACTCATTTCGCCGGGAGATTTCAGAAGCGTCAGCGCCAGCAGGTCTGTTGCAACAGCGGCAATCGCACCAGTCTGGTGCAGACGGGAAATCAGGCCGGTGAAATCATTCACATGGCCATGCGTGCCGGGATATTGGAACAGCGCACCAAAGACATCAACGGGGTCGAGATCTGTGAAGGGATTGCCGACGATGACATTCCAGCCGAGCGGCGCTGCGCGGGTTTCGATCAGCGCAATCGTCTGCGGGTGGCAATTGGCGTCCACGAAGAAGGCCGTCGCCTTCGACTTCGCCACGCGCTGGCACATGGCCATGGCTTCGGCGGCAGCCGTTGCTTCATCCAGCAGCGAGGCATTTGCGACGTCAAGACCGGTCAGGTCGGAAATCATGGTCTGGAAGTTTAGCAGCGCTTCCAGACGACCCTGCGATATTTCAGGCTGGTACGGCGTATAGGCCGTGTACCAGGCCGGGTTTTCCAGAATGTTGCGCTGGATGACCGGCGGCGTGATGGTGCCGTAATAGCCCTGACCGATGAGCGATGTCAGAACCTTGTTCTTGTTAGCGGTTTCGCGAAGACGGTCCAGCGCCTCGCGCTCCGTCAGCGCAGCACCCCAGGCAAGCGGTGCCTTCTGGCGGATGGAGGATGGCACGGTCGCGTCGATGAGAGCGTCGAGGCTGTTGTAACCGATCACCTTCAACATATCCGTCATTTCCGACGGCGACGGGCCGATATGACGCCGGTTGGCAAAGTCATAGGGCTGGTAGTCGGTGAAATGGAACTCTGTGGGAGTCGTCATTACGCAATAAGCTCCTTATAGGCTGCTTCATCCAGCAGCGCATCGGCGTCAGACGCGTTGGAAAGCTTGAGCTTGAAGAACCAGCCGGCACCCTGTGGGTCGGAGTTGACCAGCGATGGGTCATCCACGATGGCCTGATTGATTTCGGTGATCTCGCCATCCAGCGGACAATAGACGTCGGAAGCAGCCTTTACGCTTTCAACGGTTGCGGCATCGCCGTCCTTGGAGAAGGTCGCGCCAACTTCCGGCAGCTCGACAAAGACCAGATCGCCCAGCTGCTCGGCAGCATGCGTTGTGATGCCAACGGTGGCAACATCGCCTTCAATCTTCAGCCACTCGTGTTCTTGAGTAAATTTCAGCATTGGTCTCTCCGGAAATTAGCGTTTGTAAGTGGGAGTGATAAAGGGCAGGGCGGCAACAGCCATTGGCAGATACTTGCCGCGGACTTCCGCGAAAATGGCTGTGCCGGGCGTTGCGAATTCTTTCGGAACATAACCCATCGCGACCGGGCCTTCGACCGTCGGTCCAAAGCCGCCGGATGTGACTTCACCGATCTCTTTGCTGCCTTCGGCATCGGCAAAAAGCTTGGCGTGGCCGCGAACCGGGGCTTTGCCTTCCGGCTTCAGGCCAACACGGCGGCGGGCGATTCCGTTGGCAAACTCACCCAGAATGCGCTGCGCACCCGGAAAACCGCCTTCGCGATCACCGCCGGTGCGGCGTGCTTTCTGGATCGCCCACTCGATTGAGGCTTCGATGGGGGAAGTCGTGGTGTCGATGTCGTTGCCATAGAGGCAAAGTCCCGCCTCGAGACGGAGGCTATCGCGGGCACCAAGACCGATGGCTTCGCAATCGGGATGCTCCAGCAACGCCTTCGCAATGAACTCGGCCTTGTCGGATGGAACGGAAATTTCAAAACCGTCTTCGCCGGAATAGCCGGAACGGGAGACGATGCAGAGCACGTCGAGCAGCGGAATCTCACGCACATCCATGAATTTCATGGCCGAAACGCCAGCCCAGAGTTCCGCCAAAACGGCCTCGGCGCGTGGTCCCTGAAGAGCGATGAGCGCGCGGTCTTCGAGCAACGTGATATCGCAGCTATCGGAAAGATGCGCTTTCATATGCGCAAGATCGGCGTCCTTGCAGGCAGCGTTGACGACGACGAAGAGGTGATCGCCACGGTTGGTGATCATCAGGTCATCCAGAATGCCGCCATTCTCATCCGTGAAGAAGCCGTAGCGCTGACGGCCTTCCTTCAGGCCGAGGATATCGACGGGAACCAGCTTTTCGAGAGCCAATGCGGCGTCTTCGACCTTGCCGGACTTCGCCTTCACGAGGACCTGACCCATATGGGAAACGTCGAACAAGCCAGCAGACGTGCGGGTGTGCAAATGCTCCTTCATCACGCCTGCAGGATACTGCACCGGCATGTCATATCCTGCAAAGGGCACCATGCGAGCGCCAAGGGACACGTGCAAAGAATGAAGTGGGGTGACTTGTAACTCGGCTGTATCGGCCAAGGACGCCTCCAGGGTTACGCGATGTCGCGCGGGCTCATGTCATGACGCTATTTAAAGCGTCGGGTTCAAGAGCCCCCTCTGTCCTTGTCGCCTGAGATTGTTATCCCTTCGGCGAGCCGTCCTTATACAGGGTGGCTTCTCTCCAGAGTTCCGTCCTCGTCCGCTGGTCCTTTTGCCTGAGAGTTTCCGGGGCGGTTGCTCCTTCGGCCCCGCCGTAAGGCGGTGTCTCCCAGCGGGATGGAAGTTCATTATCTGCTTAGCCAGTTTCTTGGCAAGGACCAAATGACGCAGTCAAACAGTTTTTTGTTCAGCTTGCGCCATTGGACGATTTGGCAGGGCTTCTCCAAAATGGCGGGCTTGTGAAGCCCATCACCCGTCTTTCTTTTCAGGCAGTTTCTTGTGTTTGGTCGATGCCATATCCTCAAGTTCTCTTTCCGTCATGGACTTAGCCATGGTTTTTGAAGCTCCTTGTAAACGCGACTTCGGCATGTCGCCACGTTTTGCGGCCAGCGCTGCACCGGCAGCTTTCTGTTGTGCTTTGGATTTTGCAGGCATGGGATGGTCTCCTCACTGTCTTTGACTGAGGAAAGAACGTGGCTTTGATTGCAGCGGTTCCGCTCGCCTGCAATTGCACTTTGATTTACAGCAAAAACCGGGATATCGCTTCGTGTCATGAGAGTTTCCACGAGCAAGCAAAGCATATCAGCTACAGGCCTTCTGCGCATCTTCTGTGCCACGCTGATGCTGTCGCTTGGTTTTGCTCACAAGCCGATGGTAGCGGTCGGGGCACCTTCCATGGCTTTCGAAGAAGCCTATCGCCTTCCGGATGGAAGTTTTGCCGAGATTTGCGAGGGACATGCGGGTCTCGAAGCAGCGACGCACGGGAAGAGCAACACTGACCACTCGGGCATGCCATCGCTCTTTTGCGAAGCCTGCCTTCTCGCCTCATCGATTCTTCTGCCCACACCGGATATGAACTCGTGGATGAGGGCGCATTTTGCTTGGCTGGATAATCGGCCAGCGCGCTACGTCTCACTCGCGCATCACGTCGATGACCAGCCCGCCAAAGCCCGTGCGCCGCCTATCATTCTTTGATCCCTCAACCGTATAACGACCGCAAAACGCGACTGGCGATGCTTGAAGAGCACCAGTCGAGAGGATCAAAAAATGAATATTCGTAACGTCACACTCTGCGCCACCGTGCTGGCATCCGTTTCCGCCGTCCCGGCCTTTGCCCATACCAGCTTCGTCAACCCGACCGCCGAGCAGGAAAGCACCATCGTTGCTGCCCTTCAGGTGCCGCATGGCTGCGATGGCGGCCTTGCTACGACTGAAGTGCGCATACAATTGCCGGAAGGTTTCATTTCCGCAAAGCCACAGCCGAAAGCCGGTTGGGACATCGAGATCATCAAGGATGATTACAAGAAGAGCTATATGAACCACGGCAAGGAAGTAAAAAGCGGGCCGATTGAAATTCGCTGGACCGGCGGCGATCTGCCGGATGCCTTTTACGATACGTTCAACGTGCAGGGCAAAATTTCAGGCTTGGATGCCGGTACCGACTTACCATTCAAGGTCACGCAAGTTTGCGGAGACAAGGGCACGGCAAACTGGGATGAGATTGCCGCTAAGGGGCAGGACGCACATTCGCTGAAGAACCCGGCACCGACGATCAAGATCGTTGCGAAACAAGCAACGGGCGAGGGGCAGGAACACGATCATTCCACTCACAATCACGGTGCGGGTGAGCATGCCGCAGATGTCGTAAAAGCGGGCGATCTCGAGCTTTCGGGCGCTATTGCTAAGGCCATGCTGCCTGGACAGCCCGTCGGTGGTGGTTTCGTTACGATCAAGAATGACGGCTCGTCCGATGATCGGTTGATATCGGTGGAAACGCCGCTTGCCGGTCGTTCTGAAATTCACGAAATGGCCATGGTCAATGATGTGATGAAAATGCGCAAGCTGAATGAGGGTATCGTCATTCCCGCTGGCAAGACTGTGGAGCTTACGCCCGGTGGTCTGCACTTCATGTTCTTCAATGTGAAGAAACCCTTTGCCGAAGGCGACAAGGTTCCTGCTACGCTGACCTTTGAGAAGGCTGGCAAAGTGGATGTCGTGATCGAGGTCGGATCGGCCAAGGGCGGGGATCAGACACATAATCATAACTAAAAAAAGAGACTGCCGGATCATGACATGATCCGGCAGTCATTGATCGAAATCCGTTTTATTTCGTGACCGTGAGTTTGGCCTGCATTCCAGCCGCGTAATGGCCTTTGATGTTGCAGAACAGAAGATAGCTACCTGGGGTGAGCTTGGCTTTCAGTGTCCCGTTCTTTCCGGGCTTCAAATCCGAAACCTCGCCGAGGCTTTTGAGCTTCTTCTCATCGACGCGGTTCTTAGCCGCATCAACTGGAATCGTCTCGTCAGCAGTTTTCAGTTTCACGAGAACCATCTCATGCTCTTCCGACATGGCATCGTTGTGCACGATGAATGTCGCGCTGCCAGCTTTGACGGTTGGTTTGTCGATGATCAGCGTCATCGGCTGTCCAGCCTCGCCGTTTTCGGTGACTTTGATTGTCGTTGCCGCAAAGGCGGGCACCGCAATAAACAAGGCAGCTGTTGCGGCGAGTATATGTGTCGAAGCGATTTTCATAAGGTGGCTCCCGATTGACATCGATTGGAAGCCTTTACCCACTGGCTGACACCAGACTGAACGCTCTACTCAGATGCGGTCTTGTTTTCCTCATAGGCTTCTATGACCTCTTCGAGAGTGGCCTGCGGATTTTGATGTTTTCCGGCAGTCAGAAAATGAAGCGAGAGTGCTGGCTGTCCCACCACAGCCGTCATTGCATTTATCTGAGTTTCTTCACTTCGTCCGGTCTTGCGCGCAAGCTCGCGCACCGCTTGCTCGACCTCTGTTTTTCTGGACGGGCGCTGTACGGATTTGATGCTATCTGAGACATAACCGGCGGTGGTCGCCGAAACTGTCAAAACTTGCACCATACGATCACCCTCCTATGCCTGAATTGAACCAAGCTATCACCGGCGAATGTATTCCCAATTAAATCCAGTGGTTGCGTTTGAGTGAAGTTTTAACAATTTGAAAAATGCAATTTTTACCAAAGCCCAGGCGTTCTGGAATTCCGCTTCGCGTCTCTTTGTCGTAGAGAAAAGCATATCAACCGGAGGACTCTCATGCTGAATATTGCGCTTGTTGCCATAGGCGGTGCAATCGGCTCAATTGCGCGGTATCTTGTGGGTGTGTGGAGCGTCCGGTTGGCTGGTCCCAATTTTCCCTGGGGTACGTTGACTGTCAACGTTGTCGGTGCCTTTCTGATTGGCCTCACGGTAGAGGTCATTGCGCGTCGGTTCGATGCCTCTTCGGAAATGCGGGTCCTTCTCGTGACCGGGGTCATTGGCGGTTTCACCACATGGTCGTCTTTCACACTTGACGCTGTGGTGCTGTTCGAACGCGGGGAAATAGGACTTTCGGCGCTTTATCTCGGCGCAAGTCTTCTCGTTTCTTTCGCCGCGATCTTCGCCGGGCTGGCCTTGGGCCGCGCTTTGTTCTAAAGGCAACGGAAAATACCGCACGCTGATGATGCGGAGTTGAGAAAAGAAAGACTGGAATTGCCATGGCAGGTATCGAGCACATCAAGGTCGAGGCCGAAGAGGGCGGGATGCGTCTCGATCGCTGGTTCAAGATTCACTATCCGGGCCTTGGCTTCGGACCGCTGCAAAAGCTCATGCGGTCCGGGCAGGTTCGTGTTGATGGCGGCCGGGTGAAAACCGATGCGCGCGTCGAAGCTGGACAGATGGTCCGGGTGCCGCCGCTCGATGTCGATTCAAAGGTCAAGGGCGGGCCGATCAGCTCGACCGACCTCAAGAACTCCGACGATGTCGATCTGTTGAAGCGTATGCTGCTGCATGAAGACGACAAGGTTTTCGTTTTCAACAAGCCCGCCGGCATTGCCGTGCAGGGCGGCTCCGGCATAAACCGCCATATCGATGGTCTGCTGGAAGCATGGACGAGCTCCAAGGGTGAAAAGCCGCGCCTCGTTCACCGTATCGACCGCGATACATCTGGCGTTCTCGTCGTTGCCCGCACTAGAGGCGCTGCGCAAAAGCTGACGGCTGCCTTTCGCGAACGCGACACCAAGAAGACCTATTGGTCGCTGGTGAAGGGCGTTCCGCGCAAGCACCAGGACAAGCTGTCGACATGGCTCGTCAAGGAACAGACGCCGGATGGCGACCGCATGCGCATTGCCAAGCATGGTGAGGAGGGTGCCGACCACGCCGTGTCCTATTACCGCGTCATCGATACAGCCGCGCAGAACTTGGCATGGCTGGAAATGGAACCCTATACGGGCCGTACGCACCAGCTGCGCGTCCACGCTCTGCATATGGGCCACCCGATTATCGGCGACCCCAAGTATTACGTCGAGGACAGCAACTGGGATTTCCCTGGCGGCGTCCAGAAACGCTTGCATCTGCATGCGCGCAAGATTGACATTCCCCACCCGTCCGGCGGGCGCCTGCGCGTGACGGCGCCTTTGCCACCACACATGGTGCAGACATGGAATCTGCTCGGCCTTGATGTGGCAGACGGCGACAGAGACGACGAATGAAGCTTGTCCTATTCGACTGCGACGGCACGCTGGTGGACAGCGTCGGCCTCATTCATGAGGTGATGGCGCGCACCTTTGTCCATTTTGGTCATGGCCGACCGGATGTGTCGCTGACCAAGTCGATCATCGGCCTGACGCTAGACATCGCTATTGCCCGCATGCAGAGCAAACCGCATGTGGACGACGAAGCTCTGGCAATGACCGCGCACTATAAGGCGATTTTCGGCGATACCCGTTCCGAGGCTGGTTTTCAGGAGCCTTTGTTCGACGGCATCACTGCCATGATCGATGCACTGGCAAAACGCGAAAACCTGTTGATGGGTGCAGTCACCGGCAAATCGCGTCGCGGCCTTGATCTCATCATGGATACACACGGATTCCGCCAACATTTCATCGTATCGCGCACCGCCGACGATTGCCCCTCCAAGCCGCATCCGGCCATGGTGACGGAATGTTGCAGCCAGACCGGCATCGTCCCGGCCGATACCATTGTCATCGGCGATGCGATTTACGATATGCAGATGGCGAAGGCTGCCGGTGCGAAGGCTGTCGGCGTTGCCTGGGGCTACGCGTCCGTCGACGACCTGTGGAAAGCCGGCGCCGACGCTATCGTTGAGCATCCCAGTGAAATTCCCGGTCACATTCCGGGCTGATAAGGACATATCATGCGTGACCTGTTGAATGACCTGACCGAAGGTCTCAGCCATCCCGACCCCATCCGCCGTTCGCAAATCCAGATGCAGAAACCTTTGCCGAAGCGTTTCTACAAGGATGTGACCGTGGGTGAGACGGAGGAGGGTTCCTTCAACATCCTTCTTGACGGCAAACCCCTACGCACACCTGCCAAGAGCCCACTGACCGTGCCGACGCGAACGCTGGCACAGTTATTGCGCGACGAGTGGGATGCGCAGACCGAGGTCATCGACCCAACACTGATGCCGGTGTCGCGCCATATCAACACGGCAATCGATGGCATTGCCGCAGATACGCAGGCAGTGTTCGAGGACATCCTTCGTTTTTCGTCCACCGATCTTCTGTGTTACCGGGCAGGGGAGCCTGAAGCGTTCGTGGCGCGTCAATCCGAACATTGGGATCCGATCATCGACTGGGCGACGTATTCGCTGGGCGCGAGGTTCGTTCTTGTCGAAGGTGTGATGCATCAGGAGCAGCCGCGTGAAGCCATTGCCGCGTTTGCCGTAACACTGAGGAAATACGATACGGCGATTGAACTTGCGGCTCTGCACACAATGACGACGCTCACCGGCTCGGCTATTCTGGCGCTTGCACTGGCAGAGGGCGAACGTTCTCTCGAGGAGGTCTGGGCTCTGGCGCATCTGGACGAGGACTGGACCGCCGAGCAGTGGGGAGAGGACGAGGACGCGCAGATACGACGCGCCAAAAGGCTCGTGGAAATGCGCGCGGCCACAGACGTGCTGACGGCTGCCAAGAGCGGATAACGCCTGACGCCTTAACGATTTTCTAACCGTAAATGCGGATTATGGGCGCACATCCTAACGTAAGGGGAGGCGTCTATCGTGCACCGATCGCTGAAGCGCCTTGGCATCGTCTTGCTGGCGTCCCTCACGCTCATGTCATTCAGGCTGGAGCCTGAAATGAGCGAGAGCGAGCGGTTGATGTATGACGTGCGCGGCGCATTCGTAGCAGCAAAGCCGGACGTTCCCGCCGAACTGATGCAATCAGTTCATTATCACATTTCGAATGCGATCACCTCCACGACCCGTGACAGAAACCGCCCACGCGTCGTCCTGACCATTCGCCTGCTTTCCGTCAGCAAGGGAACATTCATGTTCGGTGAGCGTGCGTCGGCCCGCGTGGTCGTGCGTGCGGCGGCGGTGCAAACGGGTGAGGTGGTGGCAGAGACGAAATTCACCGCTACCATTGTTGGTATTGACAAAGCTGCCATCGATGAGGAACTCGCTTATGGTATTTCAGAGCGTGTAATCACAGAGTTCCGTCTGAACCGTCCTGCCGCCTTGGCAACAGCTTTGTCTTCCGGTCGTTTTTAGGCCAGCTCAGACGTCAGCCAAGCCGCTCCGCATGCCATTTCAGGTGATCGTCCATGAAGGTCGAGATGAAATAATAGGAGTGGTCGTAACGCTCGTGCATCCGCAGCGTCAGCGCAATATCCGTTTCCTTGACCGTGTCCTCGAAGAGCCATGGACGCAGGCCTTTTTCGAGGAAATTGTCGGCCTTTCCCTGATCAATCAGAAATTCCGGGAAACGCGCACCGTCTTCCACCAGCGCGCAAGCGTCGTATTGGCGCCACGCGGCCTTGTCTTCACCCAGATATTTTTCGAACGCAGGTTGAGACCAGTCGGCGGAGGAGGGCGCGACGATAGGGGCGAAGGCCGAGCAGCTTTTGAAGCGATCCGGGTTCTTCAGCGCAATCGTCATGGCGCCGTGGCCACCCATGGAATGGCCGAAAATACCCTGACGGCTCATATCCACCCGGAACTGTTCCGCAATCAACGCCGGCAGTTCCTCGGTGATGTAGCTGTACATCTGGTAATGCTCGGACCAAGGCTCTTGTGTTGCATCGAGGTAGAAGCCAGCGCCCTTGCCCATCTGCCAATTGGTCAGTTCATCAGCGACATCATTGCCGCGCGGGCTGGTATCGGGGCAGACCACGATCAAGCCGAGCTCCGACGCCATACGGCGATATTCGCCCTTGTCCATGACATTGGCATGGGTGCAGGTCAGGCCAGAGAGATACCACAGAACCGGGCAGGGCTCTTCTGTCGCTTTTGGCGGCACGTAGACGGCAAATGTCATCTCGCAATTGGTGACGCTGGAATCATGCGCAAAGACGCCCTGCATGCCGCCAAAGGCGGAGTTTTGAGAGATGATTTTCATGGAGCTATTCCTTGTATGAAGACGCGTTCAGCCCGCCAGCGAGACAGCGGCGTTGACGGCCGCAGCGACGAGAACGGTGTTGAAGAAGAACGAGACGATGGAGTGCAGAAGCACGACTTTGCGCATCGACGTCGTGGTGACGGCGACGTCTGATGTCTGTGCCGTCATGCCGATGACGACGGAAAAATAGAGAAACTCGTAAATCGCCGGCTCGTCGGTATCGGGAAAATCCATGCCACCGCGCGGTTGCTTCTTCTCATGAGCTCTAGAGGGCCGCCAGAACAGATGAGCGTAATGAAGCGCCGTCATCGTATGAATGGTCAGCCAGCCGAGCAAGACCGATAAAAACGCGAGCGTGAGAGACCACGCGGTTTCGCCAGCCGTGTGATTGAGCGCAATGAACAGCGATGCGACGGAAACGCCCACCGCCAGAAACGTTATGGCGATGATTGCGATCGCCGGCAGATCGTCACTGTCGGCATGCGCTTTCATATGCGCCGCGGTGAGGCGAGGGAGGTGAAAACAGATAATCCCGAGATAGGTCAAAAAGAAAGCGATCGCCGCGCCTTCGACCGCCAGAGACGGTATGGCGACCAGCAGCCCCACCAACACCAGCGCGCTGAGCGCAACAGCGATCAGAAAGGGCCGATGCCTCGAATAATTGCTGACCTTCTGCTGCGGTGTTTTCATTGATGTTCTCCAAACCGGCCTATTTCTTGACCCGACGGCACATGCGGTCAAGCGTTTCCAGAAACTGGGAGCGGTCACGAGGCGAGAAGGCAGCGTTGTAGCCCTTGCTCTCACCCGTTTCCCGCAGATGCGCGCCAAGATCACGCATCGCCGTTGCCATGCCGATATTGCTTTTATCAAAAATCCGGCCAGTCGGCCCGGTGACCTGCGCACCATTGGCGACGCAACGCCCCGCCAATGGCACGTCGGCGGTAATGACGATATCGTCTTCGCCCGCATGCTCCGCAATCCAGTCGTCGGCGGCGTCGAAAGAGCTGGATACGATAACGTTCTTTACCATCGGATCGCGCGAAGGCCGCAGCCCGGAATTGGCAACAAACGTCACCTCCAGCCCATGCCTCTCAGCCACCTTCAAAATCTCCGGTTTCACCGGACACGCATCGGCATCAACATAAATCTGCGGCATCAACACTTCTTCTCAAACGAACTCAGACAGTCTTTTAGAAGCGCAGCCGCGATTTCCCAAGAGCTATTTGCGGGTTGTCGCTCATTCGAAAAGCAAGAGCACGAATAGAGTAACGAACATGAGGGCAGCGGCGATATAACTCGATTTCCAGGTTGGGAAAATCCATATGAAGCGGTTGGGAAACAAAAAGCGGTTCAACAGGAATGCTCCTGAATACATACCGGCTAAGAACAAGCTCGCTACGACGTCATGTGTCGTGATCATTCCGGCCTCTCATAATGACATCAGCAGTCAGCCGCTTGCACCGCCGAGGCGTCGCTGCGCAAAGCCACTTCCGCTACCGCAAGCGCGCTGATACCCGCAACGAAAAAGCCGACGGATAGATATACGACCGTCCCATCATAAAGCCGACCGAAAGCAATGGCGAAGAGCGTCGAAACAAGGCTCGACCCCGAGGCGATGATGGATGCGCCGAAGCCGGCGATCTGTCCGAGAGATTGCATGGCCAAGGCATTCAGATTGCCGAACAGCAGGCCCATGGTGAAAAAGGTGATGAAGAGCATCACGAGGAAAGCGGGAAAGGGCAGGTGGTTTCCGTAAGCGATGGAGGCGATCATCATGACAAATGTTATGCTGGCCAGACCGATGAAAGCCCCACGCGCCATGGCCTCCATGCCGAAGCGCTGAACGAGCCTCGCATTCATGAAGAAGGCCAGCGCCATGGAAATGGCAAGCCCGGCGAAATAAAAGGGCAGGGTCTCTGCAACGCCATAGGCATCATAGAAGACGTCGGCAGCTGTGCTGAGATACAGGAGTTGCGCGCCGAAGACGAGGCCGCTTGCCACAAACAGCAACGTGACACGACGGTTGGAAAGGATGCGGATGCCATTGGCCACAAGCAGACGCGGGCGAAATGGAATGCGCCGCGCAGCAGGCAATGTTTCCGGATGCCGAATGGCCAGCCAAAGGCCAAGGGCGAGAGAAATCACCAGATAGGCGACGAAGACGCTGCGCCATCCCGCAAAGGAAATCAGTACCTGCGCCAGCGCGGGCGCAATCATCGGCACCAGAATGAAGAGGGTGAACATGAAGGACATGACCCGCGCCATGGCATTTCCTTCGAACTGATCGCGGATCATGGCACGCGTTGCGATCTTCGGGCCGGACACACCGATGCCCTGCAAAAATCGCCCGACAATGACCATCTCCAGCGAATTCGCCAGCATCGCGATGACGGTGCCACAGAGATAGATGCCGAGCCCGAACAGAAGCGCGCGTTTCCGCCCAATCGCATCGGATATCGGCCCCAGCAACAGCTCGCCAAACGCCATTCCGAAAATGAACAGCGAAATGACGTGTTGGGTGGAGAGCGGCGGTGGCGTACCCAGCTCAGCTCCAATCGCGCGCAGGCCGGGCAACAGGGCGTCGATGCTGAGCGAGGTCAAGGATGTCAGGAGTGCATAAAGGATAAGGCGTTCGCGAAACTGCATGGAGATGAAATGAGCCATTGTAGAAAAGGGATCAGAACAACTTATACGAAATGCGGAAGGCCACAATGGTTTGATATCATTGAAATTTCTGAATACTCAGCTTTATTGTGTTCAAGCTATCGAACGATCAGGAAAACATCGCCGATCTTGCGCCGAGGCTTCAGCACCAGTTTGATTTCCCCGCGTTCGGCACCATCGAAAATTTCAAATGACCGTTGGTTCTGCAAACTCACCCGCGATCGACCTGACACAAACGAGCAGTCCGAAGAACATTCAATAACCATCGTGCCAAGCTCGCCATCTTGTTGATTGAGTGTGATGGAAAGTTTGATACGAGGCTCAGCATTGGAAATGACATCACACTCTTCATTCATCCGACACATGGCCGCTCCCAAAAATGGGTCAGCGGTGCCATCAAGCATGATTGCTGCCTGTATATGACGGCTCTCGGAATTTGCTGTCTGGGCACAGGAGGGCGACGACGATCCTAAGGCGAGCAGAAACACCATTTGACTAAGGCGACAGTGGCTCATTCGTGGTGGTCCTCGGTCCATTTATGATGCCCTCTGCGTCAACATAGCTGATGTTGCATGCCGCAATTACGATGTAGTGCTTTTCACAATCGATAGCGCAACGTAATGGCTGGAAATTTTCAAAATGTCAGACTGGGTAGATTGGTTTCCGATTGTCTTCTTTCCGTTGAAGATTCTCGTTTTGGGCACGGGCATGTTTTTCTCCATCAAGTGGCATTACGATCAGGGGAAGAACAAGAAGTAATGAGATTTGTTGCCATCGATCCAGTCATGGTAGAAGGAGGTCGCATCTGTCTTTCTCGATGAGCGTATTCCATTGTCGCAGCCTACATCCAGTGTCAAAGCTGATTAGAGATGCAACGCCGCTGGCCCGTTAGAAATGCGACACTGGCACCAAGGATTAGCCCCCGACCGGACCGACTGGCCCGGGTTGCAGGGGTAGGGAGGGGGCGGGTGATGGAACACCCCTTCGGCTTTAGCTTCCTCACTCCTCACGACTACATTGCGCCAATAGCGGACGTTCGTTTCACGCATGGCATGGACCGATTAATGCCGAAGGCTAACCCTTGTATCGATACTTGGAGGCCAGAATCTACGCGTAGCTGGAGGAGGTGCTTGGTCCTCATCGTTTGACCGAGGTGCGAAAGTGTTGAATGCTTATCTTTTACGCGCGACGTTCAAATTGGGGAATCTCTTGCCAACTAAATCACTTTTAAAGCCCAAGCATCTGATGCGCGGTAGCCGAGTTGCTGCAATATCGCCATCGTGGGGCGGGCCATCGGTATTTCCGGCGAGATATGAGTTTGGAAAGCAGCAGTTAGAGCAGATATTTGGTGTCGAGGTGATCGAGATGCCGCACACGTTAGCAGCAGCGGCTTGGATATCATCAAATCCGGCTGCTAGAGCTGCTGATATCATGCAAGCATTCGCAGACCCTTCAATAGATGCTGTATTCGCGACCATCGGAGGCAGTGACGCGATCAGGCTCATTCCGCATCTCGATCTCTCAGTGATCAGAGATAACCCCAAAATTCTCTTGGGTTACTCCGACACAACTGCCCTGCATTTTGCATGCATGGCAGCGGGTGTTTCTTCTTTCTATGGGCCAAGCATTATGTCTGGCTTTGCCGAAAACGGTGGAGTTCATGGGTACACGGCTGATGGAGTCCGTAAGGCTTTGTTTCGAGCCGAGCCGTTGGGAGAAATTCAGCCGAACTTGGAGGGTTGGACGTGCGAGAAAACGGACTGGGCTGACGTCTCAGCCCAACTGACGCCTGCGCCTTTACGGGCAGCTTTTAGGCCGAAGCTCCTTCAGGGCAGAGGTGTTGTGACTGGCAGGTTAATTGGTGGGTGCGCGGAGGTCTTGGAAATGCTGAAGGCCACCCCTTGGTGGCCGCAGCCTGAAGATTGGTCGGATGCCATCTTGTTCTACGAGACTTCCGAAGATGCCCCATCTCCTGATTTCATAAGATACTGGCTACGCAATTTCGCCGCCCAAGGGATTTTGAAGCGCCTTTCGGGCATCCTCGTCGCGCAGCCTGACCCCGCCGGGAATGACACTTATCGATCTCGCCTTGAACAGGTCTTCATCGATGTTTTGGCGGAGGAAGGCCTAATCCATTTGCCCGTTTTGTCTGGTATGGAGTTTGGGCACACACAGCCAATGATCACGTTGCCTTATGGGGGCTTGGCTCAAATCGATGCCGATAATGCTTCGCTCACCCTCCTAGAGCCTGCTACAACCTAATCCCTAGCCCAGCCTGTAGGTTGTTGAGCGTGTCCAATGGGTTTCCAGTCGCAGCAACTTAATGTCCGGTTTGGGCCAAAATTCGAGCGAGAGCTTTCTGTCGTCTCGCAATCACCTCCGGATCGTTCATGAAATCCGTTCGCCTCCCAGGCTTGCGCCCGCGCTTTTGATAACCGTTGCTATGGCTACCATCGGGTATCTCGAACATACTGTTGGTTTGTCCGGTTCGGCGCGGACCACGTTTGCTCCGCTGTAGATCTCGGCCTTCCTGCATCTGAGCAACGAGTGACAGCATGTCATCCAGTCGCTTGTTCTCAACCACGGGCGACCGGTGGACGGAGCGAAGCGTGTCAAACGTCCTGTAGGGCAGCGTAAAGCTCTCGTGCATGATCTCCAGGCGGCCGTCAGGATAATCGCAAACGATGACTTTCTGTCCCGCCAGTGACGTTGCCCGTTCTGTTGGATCTAGGATGAATATCACCTTGTCATAGCGCAACGTCAGGGATTGCGACAGTGTGCGAACCTCTTTGCGGCACATGGCACTGTCGAGGTTCTCATGGGCGGCGAGGGGACGGTGCATATCTTTCTGATTACGTGGTGGCTTGCCGAAACGGGCGTTGAAATCGACAATGAATTCTGGAGCATAATTATTGGCAGCCTCTATCGTGTCGATACCGCGAAGCCGCAGCTCCTTGACCAACCGATCCTGCAGGGTCTGATTGGCCCGTTCAACCCGGCCCTTGGCCTGTGGGGTATTGGCGCAGATGATGTCGATGTTCAGTTCATAGAGTGCGCGTCCAAACTGCGTCAGCCCACTCGTACGATCTTTCTGCGAAGCATGCGTAGAGCGAAACACGCCGTGCTTGTCGCTGTAAAATGCCAGCGGCTTACCCCATTGGTGCAAATAGGCTTTTGTCGCATGCAGATAATCGAATGTGTTCTCAGATCCGGCAAAACGCAGATGCAGCAGCTTGCCGGTGGCGTCATCGATGTAGACGAGAAGGGCGCATTTTGGTCCTCGGTTCTCGAACCACCAGTGGTGCGATCCATCGGTTTGCACCAGCTCACCGAAGCAGTCGCGTCGGCCGCGTGGTTGAAAGACACGCTTCTTGCGTTCTTTCCGTGAGATATAGATGCCTGCCTCGGTCATCCACTGGCGCAGCGTTTCCTTGCCGATCGCCAGTTGGTGTTGCTCAATCAGCTTCTCGCGAGCTAAGGTCGGACCGAAATCGGCATATCGCTCTCTGACTAGGACGCGGACTCATTATATGAAGCGATCCATATTCTTACCGCTGCAAGCTTGAGTGCTGCGA
>NZ_NXEJ01000008.1 GCF_002915175.1 Agrobacterium rosae
GCTTATCGACCTCGGCCTTCACGAGCTTTTCGACGAGATCCGGGCTCAGCAAAAAGTGGTCGATCCGTAGACCAGCGTCGCGCGCATATGCGTTCCGAAAATATGCCCAGAAGGTGTAGAGCCGGTCGTTCGGATGGAGATGCCGTAACGCATCTGTCCAACCTTGAGCCACCAGATTTGCATAAGCCGCTTTGACCTCGGGCCGAAACAGCGCGTCGTCTATCCAGCGCTCCGGTTTGTAGACATCGAGATCGGTCGGCATGACGTTAAAATCGCCAACGAGGGCTACAGGTACTCCGAGCTCGAACAGTTCTTCCGCGTAGGAATGCAGTCGCCGAAACCAGTCTAGTTTGTATTGGAACTTCGGACCTGGGACCGGATTGCCGTTTGGCAGGTAGAGGCATCCGACAACCATTCCGTCGATGACAGCCTCTATGTAACGACTTTGGTCGTCGTGCTCGCCGCCGGGCAACCCACGTCTCGTCTCAAGCGGCTCCTGACCGCGTGCAAGGATCGCGACACCGTTCCACGATTTCTGGCCATGCCATATCGCTTCATAGCCTGCGCGTTCCAGCTCTTTGCGCGGAAATTTATTGGACGGTGCCTTCAGTTCTTGCAGACAGACGACATCAGGTCGTGCCTCGTCCAGCCAACGAAGGAGGATGTCGAGGCGACCGTTGATGCCGTTTACGTTAAAGGTGGCGAGTTTCACCGACATATGTCAGCGCTTGCGATCACCTTTGTCGCCCTCGCCTGATTTGGTATCATTCTTTGCGTCATGGCGCGCATCGGCTGAAAGCGAACGAGAGACATCGACGCTCTCCTTGAACTTTCCGTCTTCATCGCGGCGTACGTAACGCTTGTCAGTGCCGGTATCGATCAATTCGCGCTTGGTCATCACAGATCTCCCTTTTGGTTGCTGTCCAAGGAAAACGCGCGCTGCTGTCTAAAGATGCATTCGAATCAGCGACCTAAGACAGACTCGCAAAACGGGAGACCACGTGCGCCTAAGTCATTGAAAAACGATTCGTTTTAGCAAGGAACGATTCGCTCACTGATTCGGTTGAATCGCGTTGGTTGTGTGAGGAGTGCGCGTATCATGAGTTCCCCGAGAGCAAACTGGAAAGGTTTCATCAAGTTCGGCGAAGTGTCATGCGCGGTGGCGCTTTACACCGCAGCATCGGCGTCGGACCGTATCGCTTTCAACACGCTCAACAGAGCGACCGGAAATCGGGTCAAGCGCGAGTTCATCGATGGTGAAACCGGAGACCCCGTCGAACGGGAAGACCAGGTCAAAGGCTATGAGACCGAGAACGGACAATACATCGTTCTTGAACCGGAGGAAGTCGCGGCCGCCGTCCCCGATAGCGACAAGACGCTAACGATCGAATCCTTCGTTCCCTGTTCTGACATCGACACAGTGTATTTCGACAAGCCCTATTATCTGACGCCAGACAAGATGGGTACGGAAGCCTATGTTCTGCTTCGCGACGGCATGAAGGAGGCCAAGGTTGCGGCTATCGCACGGACCGTTCTGTTCCGCCGCCTCCGCACCGTCCTCATCCGCCCACATGGCAAGGGCCTCATCGCTTCCACTCTCAACTTCGACTACGAGGTTCGATCGTCGCAGGAAGCCTTCGAGGATCAGCCGGATGTCAAAAGCGATCCCGAATTGCTCGAGATTGCTGAACTGATCATCGCAAAAAAGAAGGGCAGCTTCGACGCCAGCACCTTCGATGATCGGTATGAGGAGGCTGTAGCAGAACTCGTCAAGGCGAAGATTGAGGGGCGATCGCTTCCAAAGAAGAAAGCCGCACCGGCCGCCAAGTCCGTCGATCTATTGCAGGCCCTGCGTCAGAGCGCGGGCCTCGACGCCAAGAAAAACAAGTCAAAACGGACCGCTGCCAACGCCAACGCTGGCGAAGAAACTGCAAAACCTAAAAAGGCAGCGACCAAAGCAAAGGCGACGCTCGCACCGACCCGTCGCGCCGGTTAAGAGGAGATCATCATGGCTGTCCGCCCCTATTGGAAGGGTTACCTGAAGCTGTCCCTCGTCAACTGCGCCGTTCAGATGATGCCCGCGACGTCGGAAAGCGAGAAGGTGCGGTTTCACACGCTGAACCGCGCCACCAACAATCGCGTGGTCAGTCACTACGTGGATTCCGTTACAGGCAAGGACGTGAAGGAAGAAAACGAGGTCAAGGGTTACGAACGTGGCGAAAACGACTACGTCATCCTTGAAGACGAAGAGCTCGAAAACGTTGCACTGGATAGCACCCGGACGATTGATATTTCAACGTTCACGAAACGAGACACCATCGAATGGATATGGCTCGATACACCATACTATCTGTCTCCGAATGAGAAAATCGCGCAGGAGGCCTTCTCCGTGATCCGCGACGCTATGGCGTCGCAGGACATGGTCGGAATTTCGCGGCTGGTGATCTCGCGCAGGGAACGCGCCGTCATGCTGGAGCCCCGCGGCAAAGGAATTGTCTTGTGGACCCTGCGGTATGGTGACGAGGTGCGAGACGAAGACAGCTATTTCGATGGTATCGCCGATGAAGAGCCCGACGCCGACATGATGCCACTTATCCAAAAGCTCATCAAAAAGCAGACGAAGCCATGGGACGCGAAGATGGTCGTGGATCCTGTGCAGGACCGTCTGCTCGACATCATCAAGGAAAAGAAGAAACAGCAGAAGAAGCCAACCCGTGCCAAAACGAAGGCGCCTGCGTCCCATTCCAAGCCAAGCAATGTCATCAACATCATGGACGCGCTCAAGAAATCGGTCGCAGCAGAAACACGCGCAAAATAAAGCCCGTCAGGCAGACGCCTTCCGGGCTTTGTTCAGTCGCTTGATCGCCTGCTCCAGCGACCGGTGGCCCTCATGGTAATCCTGCCAGGCCGTGCTCTTCTTCAATAGGCCTGGGACTGTTCTAACGGTAAACCGCGTTGGATCAAGGTCAGCCCTCACCTGCGTCCACGTCAAAGGCATCGACACCGTCGCTCCGGTACGTGCTCTCGGAGACAGCGGTGCCACGGCCGTCGCCATACGGTCGTTGCGCAGGTAGTCGAGGAATATTCGGCCTTCCCGCTGGTTCTTTGCCATCTTTATAAGATAAAGGTCCGGATTATCTCGCGCCATATCCTGACAGACGTCATGCGCAAACCCCTTAGCTTCGTCCCAGCTCAGCTTCTTTCCCCTGGACGCGACAAGCGGCGTCACGACGTGTAATCCCTTTCCACCTGTCGTCTTGCAGAAACTGACAAGGCCCAGTTCTTCTAGCCGGTCGCGTATCTCGCGCGCGGCGTCGACGACTGCTGGAAACTCAACATTCGGGCCTGGATCGAGATCGAATACCAACCTGCCCGGCACTTCGGGCTGATCCGGCAAGCAATTCCAGGGGTGAAGTTCGATCCCGCCGATCTGGGCAATGGCGGCAAGTCCTTCAACGCGATCTATCTGTAGATAGGCCTTCTTGTCGCCAAAGACCGTCACGAGCTCCAGAAGGTTCGACGTTCCTGGCATGGCATGGCGCTGGAAGAACTGTTCGCCACCAATGCCATCAGGGCAACGAAGGATCGAGCATGGCCGACCTTTGATATGATCGATCATCCACGCTCCGACAGCCTCGTGGTACTGGGCGAGGTCAACCTTGGTGACAGGCTTTTTGTCATCCGCGTCTGGCCAGAGCGCCTTGTTGGGGCTTGAGATCATGACGCCCATGACCTCTTCCTTTGCGCCCCTCCGGGAACGCTTGGGTGGTGGCTTTTCGGTCTCGGGATCAGGGACATCCACATCCGATGGCGTCGCGGGCTCTTCGGCTTCCACCTCCGCAGCAGGCTTGTCTTCGCGCAGCCCCTTGAACGCGCCCTGTCGAACCTGGCCGTCCGCGGTCCATCCGGCGAATTCGATCTCGGCGACTAGCTCGGGCTTGAGCCAGACGATATCGTCTGACGTCTTCGGTGCCCCTATTCCTGTGAATGGAGATTTGGCCGCTTCTATCTCTTGAAGCTTCGGCAGAAGTTGTTGGACCGTCTTCGCGCTATACCCTGTACCGACACGCCCGACATAGACGAAGTGCTTGCCGCTGAAGACGCCAACCAGCAGCGATCGAAATTTCCCATTGGTCTTGGCATAGGCACCGATGACCACTTCATGACCAGCGCGACATTTGGATTTCGCCCATGTCTTCGTCCGGCCGGACGCATAAGAAGCATCTGCCTCCTTGGAGACGATACCCTCGAGCGATAGACGGCATGCTGACTTCAGCACGGCGTCGCCGCCCGTCTCAAAGTGTTCGACGAAACGCAGGCGTGCGTCCTCGCCCGCATCGGACATCAGTGTTTCCAAACGGGATTTGCGCTCCGTCAGGGGAAGCTCTCTCAAATCCTCGTCACCAGCAAACAGCAGGTCGAATGCAAAGTATACGAGGTAGTCCGTCGTCCCTTCTGACAGCGCCGCCTGTAGAGCGGCGAAATCAGGCGCACCCCGCTCGTCAAGCGCACATATTTCACCATCTAAGATGCAGTCAGGGAGTACCGACGCCGCCTCCGCAATCGCAGGCCATCTGGATGTCCAATCCAGACCTTTGCGGGTCTTAAGCGTCACCTCACCGCCAGCGACGCGCATTTGCACCCGGTAGCCGTCGAATTTGATCTCGTGGATCCAGCCTTTGCCCGCGGGTGGACGCGTCAAGCTCTCGCAGAGCTGAGGGGCGATAAAGCTCGGCATCGCAGTTTCAGCGTTGGTGGGCTTGGCTGCCTTAGGTCGAGCCGACCTCTTCTTCAGCGACGTCTTCATGCCAGCCTTGCGCTCCTCGGCGGCAAGTCCCTCATTGCTGTTCCACACCGCGTCTGCCTCAACCGTATCGCCTTGCGTCATAAATGGCTTGGGCTTTTTCCCTTTGCCAGCGGCGATTGCCTCCATGGTTCTACCGGAAGCGACGGACGTCAGATTGTCATCCAGTACCGCTGCTCCGTTCTCGTCGACCGCATAATCGTCGCGGTGTTTGATCAGCAGCCAGTTGGTGCGCTTGCCGCCGTCTCGGTCGTTGCGCATCCTCACTAAAACAAAGCTTCCATGCAGTCGTTCACCTTCCAAAGTAAACTTGAAATCACCCTTCGCCAGTGCCTCCTCGGGGGTCTTGCTCCCCTCGGGCTGCCAGTAGCCGCGATCCCACAGCATGACTGTGCCGCCGCCATACTGACCCTTCGGTATCGTTCCCTCGAAATCGCCATAGTCTAGGGGGTGGTCTTCGACCTCCACGGCAAGCCGCTTGTCAGCAGGATCGAGAGAAGGACCTCTGGTCACAGCCCAGGATTTGAAAACACCATCGAGCTCAATACGAAGATCATAATGCAGCCGTGTCGCGTCATGCTTCTGGATGACGAAGCGGCGACGGTTGGATGCCTTGATCTCGACCTCTCCGCTTGGCTCAAGCGTTTTTTTGAAATCGCGTTTGGATCGGTACTTGCTGAGATTGTCGGCCATGGCATCCACCCCTTCTCACCAACGCGGAACCGCCTTATGCAGCGCCCGATACCCGAAGTGCCCCAGCCTCGCCGAGACTACGCTGAACCGCGGAAATCTTGTCGGACGGGATGTCTGCGGACACTTCGATTTCCCCTTCGAGGGGAGCATCGCCGCGCACCGCACCACTTTTCGAGACATCGCCACCAGATGCAACTGACCCTGATGTGTTCTCCGCGGTGGCTGACTGAATAAAGATGTCCGGACGCGAAATGCCGTGCTGCTGGACAAGGTGCTCCACCGCAATATCGGCGGCAGAGCGTGTGTCAAATGTTGCTCGGATTGTGGTGGTGCTGTCGTCAGCCATGCTGATATCTCCTGATGTGATGATTGAAGACCTAACCCACTGCCGCCGGGTTAGTTTCCAAGAAAATGCCTTCAAGCGGATCGCTAGCCCGCCGAAGGCAAAATGATTGGCGCTTTGGCGATGCGTCCTAGTGCTCGATGCTTACCATCTTTACGTGGGACAGATGCGTCTCAAGGCTGGGCAACGTTTCCTTCACGAAGCCAACGACGGTCTGATCGTCACCGGACCCCGCATAGGTCCGAAACAGCGCAATCGCCTCCATATGCGCTTGCACCTGCATGTCGAGGTAAAGCATGTCGAAGTCCTTGCCTTTGGCAGTCTGCAATTGATCCATCATTTTCTGCTGCTTGGGTGCAAGAACGATTGGGGACGGCAGTGGCTCACCCTTCTTGTCCAGTATTCCCTTCAGCTTCTCGCCCGCCTTCTGGTGGTCGGCGATGATCATCTTTGCCGCATCCTTGAGATCGGCAGACTCCGCGTTCTGCAAAGCCAATTCGCTGGACTTGATCTCGAAGTCGTTGGAGCTTGAAACGACGCTGACGAAGGTCGGCCGATCCATAACCATCATGGGTGCGGCGTCGCCGGCAGGCTTGTGCTTCTGTTGTTGCGCCGTAACAGGCTGGGCAAGCATGGCGACGGATAATACCAGGTATGATAGGTTTGAAAACTTCATAGTCATGGTCCTTTGTGAGGTAATCACTTCGTTTTGGAAAATGCTTTTGTGAGGTCGGCATTGGCAGCATCGACAGCATCCTTTGCCTTGTCCACTACCTTGGCCATTCCGAAAAATTCGTGGGTTACGCCTTCATAATTGAGCGCATTGACCATCACGCCCGCTGCATTGAGCTTTTCAGCATAGGCCTGGCCTTCGGAGCGTAGCGGGTCGATCTGCGCAGTGATGACGGTTGCAGATGGCAGTCCCTTGAGGTCGTTGCGACCAACGAGATTGATGCGAGGATCTTTAGTCTCATCCTTTGACGTAAACACATTTGAGACGAACCATTCCATATCGGCCTTGCCAAGCGGCGCGGCATCGGCATTTTCCTGATAGGATGGCGTATTCATGTCGTTGCCAGCGATGGGATAGACTAGCAACTGGTGCACCGGCATCGTTGTCTTCTTCTCCTTCGCCATCAAAGCAACGTTCGCCGCCAGATTGGCCCCGGCGCTTTCACCCGCAACAGCAATCCGCTTGGCATCGCCATTCAAAGTGTGAATGTTTTCAACTGTCCACGTATATGCAGCCCAGGCATCATCATGCTGAGCCGGGAACTTGCTTTCCGGTGCGTGATGATAA
This sequence comes from Agrobacterium rosae, assembly GCF_002915175.1. Taxonomy (GTDB): domain Bacteria; phylum Pseudomonadota; class Alphaproteobacteria; order Rhizobiales; family Rhizobiaceae; genus Agrobacterium; species Agrobacterium rosae. Next base: position 7,141 of record NZ_NXEJ01000008.1, read on the forward strand.
TCGGCAGACACAACGATGGCTTTGGATCCAAGCGCAAGCGCCCTGGGTGTCGCTTCATAGGTATTGATATCCGCCACAACCCAACCGCCGCCGTGGAAATACAGCACGACAGGGAATGGCCCCTTGCCTTCGGGAATATAGACGCGGGCGGGCAACGCCCCGCCTGCACTTGGAATGGCGATATCCGTCGTCGCAACGCCCGCCTCTGGCATCGGAGAAATCTTCTTGTCTCGCTGAACCGTGCGCGCGGCATCGGCGGCACTTGCCTGCGTGCGGGCCTGCGGCACGGTCAGGCCGGAGAAGGGTTTGGCATCCAGCCCTTTCAGAGCATCAAGAACAGCCTGCATTTGGGGATCAGGCTTTGCTTGCTCAGCCTGCTGCATTTGTTGAGCCGGTTGGGCTGAGGGTGGCTGCTGGGCCCATACGGTTGCAGAAGACGAAAGCAGCAGGAATGCTAGGCTCGCGGTACGAATAATGGAACGTGAGATGGGCATGAGATTTCCTTTGAAACTGCGGTGTGACATTTCGTTATTGCTTGGGTGGCTCGATCTTTTGCTGGTAGGTTCCGACGAGTTCACCCTTGCCAATGACGTGACCGGACATGGCAGCCAGAAGTGCGTCACGGTCAGATGTCGGTGGAAGATCAATCATGGAATCGAGAGCGACGATCTGGATATGATAGTGGTGCGGCTTATCGCCAGGAGGTGGCTTCGGTCCGAAATAGCCGTGTGTTCCGGATGTGTTGCGACCCTGCAAAATGCCCTCCGGCTCGACCAGGCGAAGCTGCTCCTGCAAACCCTCTGGAAGCGTCGTTACCATCGCTGGGATGTTCCACGCCAACCAGTGGACAAAGGGCTTGAGCGGCGAAGAGTCCGGGTCTTCCATGATGATGGCGTAGGACGCCGCCTTGGGCACGGCACTCCAGCTAAGCGCCGGCGAAACGCCATCGGCATATTCGCTGTATTTTGTTGGGATCGCCTGATTGCTGGAGAACGCCTCAGTGGAGACCGTGATTTTGCCTTGTGTGTCTGTCTCGGAACGCTTCAAAGCCAACGGCACATCTGCGCCTTTTTTTGCCTGTGCCTCCATGACATCTGACGGTGCCATGGCAGCCGTCTCAGCCTTTTTCGCATCACCCGTATAGGCAATGCGATAAATGACACCATTGGCATCATCCGCCATGAGCAGCGAACCGTCTTTAGCGACGGCAAGACCGACAGGGCGAGCAAAATGCGTCTTTCCACCATCCGTCAGGAAGCCGGTCAGAAATGGCTCGATTGTTTTGGGCTGGCCGTTCTCAAAGTGAATGCGGACGATTTCATATCCGGAGGCCGGGTTGCGGTTCCAGGAACCGCGCATGGTGGCGAAGGCATCTCCTGCAAACTTTGCCGGAAAGGCAGTTCCGCGATAGAACTTCATCTGCATCGGCGCTGCATGGGCCGTGTAACCGATCACCATCGGCTGGCTCTGGTCGCGCCACTGTTCCTTCGTCACCCCGCCAACCGGCGTGGACTGTGGATAGATGTCACCCGCGCCATAAACATGTGGCCAGCCATATTGCTTGCCCTGCTCGATCTTGTTGAGTTCCTCGGCCTGAACCTCATCGCCCATCAGGTCGATACCGTGGTCCAGGCCCCAGAGTTCACCGGTCTGTGGCTGCCAGTCGTAACCAATCGTGTTGCGCAGGCCGGATGCGAAAATCGTCCGGCTCTTGCCGTCCGGCGTCGCGCGAATGATCGTTGCGTTTTCAGGATTGCTTTCGTTGCATGAATTGCAAGTGGAGCCGACGCTGATGTACAGCATCCCGTCAGGACCGAATGAAAGAACGCGGTTTGGATGCTGGCCAGAATCCGGCAGATCGCCGATGATCATCTCAAGTTCGCCAAGGGTCCCATCGGCCTTGATGTCGGCAACGAAGACTTCTTTGACGGTCACAAGGTAGAGTTTGTCATCCTTGATTGCCAATCCATGCGCCTGCGCGCGGGACACGACCTGGATCGGTGCCCGATCTGCCTTGCCATCACCGTCTTCGTCCTTCAGCAGCAGCACATCGCCTTCTTCCCGGCGGCTGACATAAATGAAACCCTTGTCGGACACGGCGAGGATGCGGCTGTTGCCAAGCCCCTGGGCGAAAGGCTTTACAGAGAAGCCGTCGGGCACCTTCAATTGTCCTACCCGCTCGCTCGTCGGTGCGACCTTGTTGGGCTTGAACACGTTTGTGGTGATTTGGACTTCAGTTCCATCGCCCTGCTGGGCATAGGACGTACTGCACGCAAAAAGTGCCGCCACAAGAGATGCAGCGCCGGTAACACGACGTATCATTAGGTATTCCTCCAAAGAATTCACACGCCGAACATGCGAGACTCTTCAAAGTTCCCCCTTCTTAACGCTATCAGAACTGAATATGTACGCACGTCGCCAAGTAACGTGGCTTATGCGGGTAGCAACAACCGTAGTGATGGCATACGACGCCCGCGGCCACCCTTTGGAAAAACGACCTTCAGGGCTCGTTGAAGGCTGAAACATAGAGAATGATCCTGCCTCTGGGATCATTTTTGAAAATCAGGCCGCCTCGCGCCTTTGATCTTCCAGGAACATAGTCCATTACGGTGCTGGCTCTCTCGACGATATCGGAACCATCACGGATCTCGCCGTTGACAGCGACCTGCGATGCGGTTGCGCTTGCAACATTCGAAACTTCGAAAGACACCTGAAACCCGTTGCTGCGCTGTTCAGTGATGACTACGGTTGCGGTGAGGTCAGGTGATGTATCCTGATCTTTAAACGCGTCTTTTGCGATCCAGAAAATCACCACGAGTACGATTACTGCGGATACCAGTCCGGTGACCCACTCGACCCAGTGCGGATGGTTTGCCTCGAGACGTTTGTCGCCGATTGTTTTGGTCATGAAACCCTCAGAGGATAAGTCGAGCGGCAGCCGCTCCGATCGCACCGGGAAAACTCAGGATGACGATCGCCATGAGCACCTGCGTGGAACCCAAGTCGTCAGTGCGGTGGAACGTCCAGAGACAGTAGGCGCTGATGGATCCTGCTATCACGTAGCCAGGTAAGGTAAAGCGCACAAAAGCATGCCAACTTGGCGTACCCTCCGCCAGATCGTGGCTTCCATGAAATGACAGCGCGTAAACGAATCCATGCATGACGATTAGCGACGCTGCGATGATGACAAGGCCGTGCCAAGGCGTCATCTTAAACGAAAGCAAGATCATCTCCTCGGTGGGCGCCACGTTCAGATTTAAAAACAGCGCACCAACCGCCATCAGAAAGAGCTCGCCGCCATAACTTGTCTCGCGATTTTGAACTGGATCATCGTCATCCTCAGTTTCTTCATCGTCAGATTCGCCGCCCAGTTGGCTCCTGCCCAACATGGCGCCAATGCTCGCCGGCACCCCTAGCAGAGCAATCATGCCCACAATCTCATGTGAGGTTTGACCAGTCCGCAACACGCCTATGGAAGAGAGGATCAACGTGCTCGCTACCATACCCAATGCATAGGCGATAACAGCATCTCGGACAGATTGCCCCCAACCCGAAGTCTGCTCAAACCCTATGCGGCGAGACAGGACTATCAACAGAGGCAAATTGATCAAAAGAAGCAGCAACAGTCGGGTGCGATCCATGTAGAAGCCAAGCTCCCACATTTCCATCGTCATAAACATCGGCAGAGCGAACAGAAGAGCGCCCGCAACGCCGCGCGCGATTCCAGCGAGAAATTTGCTTGTATCGAATCCACCACTTGCGCCGACTTTCAAACCCAATCTCGTTCTCCACAGAATGACTCTGGTCATGCGCGAGGACCGGATCGTCGCAATGCCGAACCTTAACAGCATCGAAGAGTGGACGCGACGACAATCACGTCACGCTAATCAAAGACTTTTCAATATCCAACCCTCCTGATAGGTTCTGACTTTGTTCGCGGTCATTTTTGACGCATCCATCGCGGTATATGGAGCTTCGTCTATACCGAATTTAAAGTAGGCGCACATCAAGGATAACGGCATGGCGGTTGCCTCTCTGGAAAAACTGAACGAGCAGCAGCGCAAGGCCGTCGAGCATGGCGTTGGGCTGGCTGAGGGCAACACGGCAGGGCCTCTGTTGATCATTGCTGGTGCAGGCTCCGGCAAGACGAACACGCTCGCACACCGGGTGGCACATCTCATCGTCAATGGTGCGGACCCGCGCCGCATTCTCCTGATGACCTTTTCGCGCAGAGCCGCCTCGGAAATGGCCCGCCGCGTCGAGCGCATCTGCCGCAATGTGCTGGGTGCCAATGCCGGTGTCCTGACAGACGCCCTTGTCTGGTCCGGTACATTCCACGGTATCGGTGCGAGACTGCTGCGGATGTATGCCGAGCAGATCGGTCTCAACCTGGACTTCACAATCCACGACCGGGAAGACAGCGCTGATCTGATGAACCTCGTGCGGCACGAACTCGGATTTTCCAAAACAGAAAGCCGCTTTCCGACCAAGGGCACCTGTCTTGCGATCTATTCACGCGCAGTCAACTCGGAGACGCCGCTGAACGAGATCCTGCGCCAGCATTATCCATGGGTCGCCACATGGGAAGAACAATTTAAGGAATTGTTCGGAGCTTATGTCGAGGCCAAGCAGGCGCAGAACGTGCTCGATTACGATGACCTTCTGCTCTACTGGGCGCAGATGGTCAGCGATCCCGATCTCGCCGACGATATCGGCAATCGCTTCGACCATGTCATGGTCGACGAGTATCAAGATACCAACAAACTCCAGTCGTCTGTCCTGATGGCGCTCAAGCCCGGCGGGCGTGGCCTGACCGTCGTCGGCGACGATGCCCAGTCGATCTATTCGTTCCGGGCAGCGACCGTTCGCAACATTCTCGACTTTCCAACATCTTTCAGCCCTGCCGCCGATGTCATCACACTCGATCGCAATTACCGCTCGACCCAGCCCATTCTGGCGGCAGCCAATGGCGTGATCGAATTGGCGCGCGAGCGTTTCACCAAAAACCTGTGGACCGAACGGGAGTCGCTCGAGCGACCCAAACTCGTGACCGTCAAGGACGAGACCGAACAGGCCAATTTCATTGTCGAGCAAGTTCTGTCCAATCGTGAGACTGGCATGACGCTGAAACAACAGGCGGTCTTGTTCCGGACGTCCAGTCACAGCGGTACGCTCGAAGTCGAACTCACCCGTCGCAATATCCCCTTCGTCAAGTTCGGTGGCCTGAAGTTTCTCGACAGCGCCCACGTGAAGGACATGCTGGCCGTGCTGCGCTTCGCCCAGAACCCGCGTGACCGGGTTGCGGGTTTCCGTCTTCTCCAAATGTTGCCGGGCATCGGTCCCAAAAAAGCTGGCACCATTCTCGACACCATCGCCTCCGACCCCGAACCGCTCCTAGCACTCGCGGAAATTCCACCACCACCGAAGACAGGCGAAGACTGGACATCATTCGTTCAATTGCTGGGAGGGCTTCGCAAAACGCAGGAAGGCTGGCCGTCGGATATCGCGCAGGCCCGTCTCTGGTACGAACCCCATCTCGACCGCATCCATGAAGACGCCGATACTCGCAAGGCCGATCTCCTGCAGCTCGAGCAGATAGCCAGCGGCTATCCCTCGCGCGAACGTTTCCTGACCGAGCTGACGCTCGACCCGCCGGATGCCACCAGCGATCAGGCGGGCGTACCATTGCTCGACGAAGACTATCTGATCCTGTCGACCATCCACTCGGCCAAGGGACAGGAATGGCGTTCCGTCTTCATGCTCAACGTTGTCGATGGCTGCATACCGTCGGACCTGGGGACAGGAACGACGCAGGAGATCGAGGAGGAACGGCGTCTGCTCTATGTCGGCATGACGCGGGCCAAGGACAGCCTGTCGCTGATCACGCCGCAACGATTTTTCACACATGGTCAGAACTCGCAGGGCGACCGGCACGTTTATGCATCTCGGTCCAGGTTCATCCCCGCGACATTGCTGCAATATTTCGAACCGATGGCTTGGCCGAAGGTCTCGGCCGCAGCATCTGAACGCAGTGCCCAGCAGATCCGCATCGATGTCGGGGCACGCATGCGCGGCATGTGGAAATAGGAGCGACCGATGTGCAATCTCTATAACGTGACCACGACACGTGACGCAGTCCTGCAGTTCACTAAGGCATTCCGTGATCTGGCAGGGTGGAACGAGGCGAGCTTCGACGTCTATCCTGGCTATCAAGCTCCGGTTGTCCGCGCCGCTGCGGACGGAGTTTAAAAAGCGCTTGCAAGCGCGACGAAATTCCCAACTTGTGAATTGATAAACTTCCCAATCAGCTCCCTTGATCGCTCGTCCACTCCGAGCAGCTTCCTGGTCGACGGTTGAATGCCTCCAGTCAAGTTTTTTCTGAGCGTGAAGCGTCAAGCAAAAGAATTGGTATGATCATTGCGCATTATCGAAATTCATCATACATATTTGCAAGGCCTACACTTGGCTGATTTCGATTTATGGTGACCGACGTGCCCGAAAAGCAAAAACGTAGCAAATCATCCGGGTCTCTTGTCACCAAAGTCAGTGTGAGCCTGCGACAGGCTATTGCGTCTGGCCAATATGGGCCCGGCGACCGCTTGCCCAGCGAGATCAAGATGACGGAAACTCATGGCGTTAGCCGCACCGTCGTTCGGGAGGCGGTGACGGCTTTGCGTTGTGATGGATTGGTGGAAGTTCGTCAGGGTGCGGGCATTTTCGTTCTTAGAAAAGAAACAGATCGCTCTTCGGTAAAGATCGACAAGGCGAGATTGTCGTCGGATCTCGAAGTACTGGAAATTCGTACTCCACTTGAAATCGAGGCTGCAGGGCTTGCCGCACTTCGCAGGTCGCCGTCCCAGGAAGAGGTGATCTTCGATTGCCATGCCAAGGTGCTGGACTGTATTGAGAACAATCAGTCAATCCGCGAGGCGGATCTGGCACTTCATTTTGCGATTGCGGCAGCGACCAACAATCCTCTGTTCACGCAATTTCTGGAACTGCATGGGCAGGCGGCCATTCCGCAATCTCGCTTCGTTCCCAAGCAGCAGGAGGTTGACCAGACCACCTATCGACAGCTGATCCACAGAGAGCATGAAGCGATTATCGTTGCGATTTCAGACCGCAACGATCAGGCGGCAAAGCTTGCCATGCAGGAACATCTGCGCGGCAGTCAACTCCGCTACCGCGAGATGATGCGCGATCTGCGCGGCATCGCTGCGAACTAAAACACATCCGTACCCCAGACCTCTAATTGCGTGAGCGCCGGAAAAGGCGATGGATCGTTTGCTTTTTTCAGGTCATGCAGCCGTACCCATTCCACAGTGCGCGGCGGCATGGCGAAGGCTTGAGCAGCGCCGGATTTGACCAACGGGATTGTCAGCACGTAGCCATCTGAAAACGTCATGCTAGCCTCGTCCCACCAGGAATCGTGGGGAAAATCTGCCCTCAGATACAGCGTGACCTGATCAATGAGCACGTGTCGCCCGAATGCCAGAGTAAGCGTTGCCGCCGGGTCTTGATTGATGCCCCAGCTGGTATAGGGCCAGAAGCCGTGATCCGTATTGGCCTTCTCACCATCTATGGCGTTGCGGGCTGCAAAGACGGCCTCGCCGCGCGTTTCCACATTGGCTTTCGCATGGGGAAATAGCGTCGTATTGTCGTGGTGATCGAAGGGATTGAACGCCAGGTTTCGGCGCGTCAAAGCCTCATCCGGGTGGGCGCGACAGGCGGAGATGCGGTGGAGATTTCCCAGAAATGCCTGCGGCGGATAAGTCTTGCGCGTTAGGCCGAAGGGAACAGGCAGCAAGAAATCCGTGCCAGCCATAAAGACGCGCGCGGGCGGCACGCCGGCATCAAGGCTGAGCTCGATATGGCCAGGCTCTGCCGCTTCGACCACAATCCTGTCGCCTTCAGCGTATTCATCGCGATAGACCAGAAAGACCTCGTCGTCGGAACTGGCTTGCGACAGCACCTTGCCTGATACGTTGATGACTTTGAGTGTGAGCTTCATCGGCATTCTCCCTTAGCGGATGACGAGGCGAAGGCGCTTGCCCTTGAGCGGAATGAGTGTTCGGTGGATGGTGTCAGGCCATGATTGGCGCAAGCGCGGATCATCGATCTCAATCATTTCGATGGTGGGGACCTCCGCACCTTCGATATAGATGGAACCGAGGTCACCCAGAACCAGCGTGTTGCCAGCAATGCGAGGTTTTTCGACCGTCATTAGAGACAAAACGGCATCGCGCTCGCCATCATAGTCATCAATGATCTCAACATGCTGACCACGGATGAGCCTAATGGTCCTGGTGTAGCTTCGCACAGCGGCCTCGGGCGGATAGGCACCTCCGAGCTCCAGCGAGATTTCGGCATGCGTTTCAGTGAAATCGACGCAGAAATCGCGGGCTGCAAAGCCCTCGCCATCCTTCTGCATCATACCGCCGAAGCTCGGCAAAGTGTGGAACGCCGACTGCATCGTCCAGATGCCGTACCGCTGCGGCGAGAAGGTTTTGGCCGTATAGGTTTCCACGCCGACATCGATGAGGAAGGGGCGTCCTTGCTTGTAGAGCGTGATGCTGCCGACATCGTTGTGGTTATGGCTTTCGCCATTGTTGCCGCCCTTGACGGCGAGATCGAAGATATCGTCGCGGGCGATGGCGAGTTCTATGCCGGGGTAAAACATATCGACTTTGGCGGGTGGCGTAAAACGAGCCTCGGTTAGTTCCTTTTCTGCCAGAACCGTTTGCACACGATACCATAGGTTCCATTCATCCTGCATCAGATGCTTGGACGAGCGCTTCCAGCGATCTACGGCGAAAGCCTGAAGCGACGGCGATGCAATGGTTTTGCCGACGAGATACTCACGAAGGCCGCTGGTTTCAAACCGCGCCGGGGCGTCTGCAAAATTGAAGAACTGGTTATCGGCCACATGCATGTGCCGGATGAATTCGGCCATGTTGCGGAGCTTGTTTTCGCGCAAAAGCGCGCCTGTCACGCCGGGCGCCGCTTCTTCCAGAACTGCCAGTCCTGTGAACTGGCACAGCGTCGCATGGCCATAGTAAAGAGCGCCCTCTTCGCATGCTCCATCATCCGCATAGTCTTTTTGGAAAGCGTCGAGACTTTTCAGGGCCTGTTCGACAACGGCACGACGGGTGGACTGATCGGTCGGGCGCAGGAATGTCGAGAGAAGGACGTTCTGCGTGATCCACGCCGTCCAGTTGTTCATCCGCTCATCGCCGTTGCCCATCCACCAGAAGTGGCGCGAAAGGTAGGGCTTTATGATGCGATGGTCGATCTCGCTGGAAATCCGTGCCACAAGGATGGCGTCCAGTTGGGAGGCGAGCAGGTCCGAGACGAGCGCCAGGTTGGCCGCCGTCTCGGCTGCGAAGAGATCGATAATCGGTTTTTGTGGGTCCGGCAGCGGAGTACGCGGACCGCCACGGACATGGGAATTATGCGCTGGCAGCTGCCAGCCGCTTTCCTCGCAGATGAGCCACAGGCCGTCGATGATCTCGGCTAAGAAACGCCCCTCGCCCTCCATACATTCACCCAGAACCAGCGCGTTCAGCTTCAGGCGGCGCGCGAAATAGAGCGCTTCGAAGCGCGAGCGGTTGCCGTTTTTTGTGTATTCCAGATAATCGCTGGCAAAAATGGTGGACCACGGTTCATCAAGCGCGCGTGTGGCGGCATCGATCAGCTCCGCGCGACTGGCCTGCGACGCGGAGCGACGAATGCGCTCGACCGTGACATCGGCTGCAAAATCACCCAGCCTATCTGGCAGGAGCGGTATCAGTTTTGCAAACACGCCCTTAACCTCCCGCGCGTTCGATCTTCGATACGAAGCCTCCTATCATACGTCTTTTCAAATCTCCAGATAATTTGTCTGACTTTAGGTGAAGTTGTTTGACCAATACAGATTTTGTGTTATCAAAACGGCTGGAGGCATCGGGTGAAAATCTGATTGCAGGAGATGTTGCAGCCGGTCTGCGCCGATCATGACGACGGCCGGCCGACAATGGGAGGAATGCCGTGGCCATTGTGACCGCGTCCGACACACAGGCGGCCCCATACCGCAAGAAGAAGGTGCGGATCGTTTCCAAGAGACGACGCCGGATCGAAAATGCGCTGATCGCCTATTCCTTCATTGCCCCGAATTTTCTCGGCTTTGCCATCTTCACGCTCGGCCCCATTCTCTTCGCATTCGCGTTGGCCTTCATGCATTGGGATGGCTCCAATGCCATGAGCTTTGCGGGGCTGGATAATTTCTGGCGGCTATTCGAAGACAAGGCGTTCATCTCGGCCTTCTGGAATACGATCGTCTACACCGTCGTTTCCGTGCCTGCCACGCTAGCCTGCGCGCTGGGACTGGCCGTCCTTCTCAATCAGAAAATACTCGGGCGGGATTTCTTTCGCACGGCGATGTTCTTTCCCTATGTCGCGTCGCTTGTGGCCGTGGCTGTCGTCTGGAACATGATTTTCAACCCCGAAATGGGGCCGGTCAACATGCTGCTCTATACGCTGGGCATGGACCCGGCGGATATGCCCGGCTGGGCGGCGGACCGGCATTGGGCCATGGTCACCGTCATTCTCTTCGGCATCTGGAAGAGCATGGGTTACTACATGGTGATCTATCTCGCCGGACTTCAGGGCATCAACTCCGAGCTTTACGAGGCGGCGGGGCTGGATGGCGCCAATGCCTGGCAGAAGTTCATCCACGTCACGCTGCCGCAACTGGCACCGACGACGTTTTTCGTCACCGTGATGCTGACGATCCAGTCGTTCAAGGTTTTCGATCAGGTCTACATGATCACGCAGGGCGGGCCCGGCACGTCCACGCTGGTTCTAGTCTACCATATCTACAATGAAGCCTTTATTTCCTGGGACCTCGGCTATTCCAGCATGATTGCGCTCGTTCTGTTCTTCCTCGTGCTGGCCGTCACCGTCGTCCAGTTCAAACGGCAACGGGAGGACTGAGGCGATGCGGATCATGGGCCGGAAAGTCACCGTTGGAACGATTGCCGTCTACGCCACGGTCATCGCGATCACCATCGTCATGTTGCTGCCGTTTGCATGGATGCTGTCGGCATCACTCAAGCTCAGCCGCGATGTCTTCGCCTTTCCTATCGAATGGATCCCGGCACAGCCGCGCTGGGAAAACTACACGGAGATATGGACGAAGATTCCGCTGGCGCTTTTCATCTACAACACGTCCAAGTTGACGATCATCGTCACGATCATGCAGTTGCTGACATCCAGTTTTGCGGCCTATGCTTTTGCCAAGCTGCATTTTCCCTACAAGAACACGCTGTTTCTGGGCTACATCGCCACCATCGCCATGCCGTGGCAAGTCTATATGGTGCCGCAATTCCTACTGATGCGGGAATTCGGCCTCAACAACACGCATCTGGCGCTGATCCTGCTGCAGGCCTTTACCGCGTTTGGCGTTTTTCTTATGCGGCAGTTCTATATGTCGATACCCAACGAGCTGTGCGAGGCCGCGCGCATCGACGGCATGAACGAGTATCAGATATGGGCGAAGATCATGCTGCCGCTATCCAAGCCCGCGCTCTCGACGCTGACGATCTTCACCTTCGTCACGACCTGGAACGATTTCCTCGGGCCGATGATCTATCTGACGAAAACCGAACTGAAGACCATCCAGATTGGGCTCCGCATGTTTATTTCGCAATATTCTGCGGAGTACGGGCTGATTATGGCCGCGTCCGTGGTGGCGTTGATTCCGGTTCTCATCGTTTTCCTGGCGCTGCAACGCTTCTTCGTCGAAGGCGTCGCTTCCTCAGGGATCAAGGGTTGATATCATGCTGAATATTAGTAACATCCAACCGAATCCGATCACCTCTGCCGAAGTCGATGCGGCCATCGTCATGGCTGTTGAACAGGTGCGGCGCAACCTGCCCAACTTTACTTACAAGGCGCAAAACCATTCCAGCGTCGGCAATTTTTATCCAGCCGTTGCCAACGACCAGTGGACCGCCGGTTTCTGGCCAGGGCAGATATGGCTGGCCTTCGAGCATACAGGCGATAAGGTATTTCAGCACGCGGCGCAGATACAGGTGCAGAGCTTTCTGCACCGGATCGAAAACCGCATCGAGACCGACCATCACGATATGGGCTTTCTCTATTCACCCTCCTGCATCGCTGCGTGGAAATTGGTGGAAGATGAGGACGGCAAACGCGCTGCCCTCATGGCTGCCGACCAATTGATGGAGCGGTTTCAGCCCGTAGGCCAGTTCATTCAGGCATGGGGCCGCAAGGGCAACCCGGATGAATATCGCTACATCATTGATTGCCTGCTGAACCTGCCACTGCTTTATTGGGCAGCCGAACAGACGGGGCGCGAGGACTACCGCGATGTTGCGCTGGCCCACGCTCGCACGACGCTTGCCCATTCCGTACGAGCGGACGATTCCACCTACCACACCTTCTACATGGACCCGGAGACCGGCGCGCCGGTGCGTGGCGTGACGAAGCAGGGTTATAGCGACGAGAGCTATTGGGCACGCGGCCAGGCCTGGGGCATTGCCGGAATGGCGTTTTCCTATCGCTATGAGCGCCTGCCCGCCTATCGCGATGCGTTCGAGCGGCTACTGGCCTTCTATCTGCAGCGCCTGCCACCCGATCTCGTGCCCTACTGGGACCTCGTCTTCACGGACAAAGACAACGAGCCGCGCGACAGTTCGGCAGCGGCCATCGTTGCTTGCGGCCTATTGGAAATGGCCGATCTGGAAGAGCCTGAGAAAGCCGAGCAGTATCGCGACCTAGCCCGACGCATGGTGAAAAGCCTTGTCGATTCCTATTCCGTCAAGGACCCTGCTGTCTCCAATGGTCAGCTTCTGCACGGCACGTATTCGAAGAAAACGCCGCACAACACCTGCCGCGGCGAAGGCGTCGATGAGTGCGTGTCCTGGGGTGACTATTATTATCTGGAAGCACTGACGCGATTGTCGCGCAACTGGGCCTCCTACTGGTGAGCGCGTGAGGACGATATGGCAAGCATTTCGCTGAAAAAACTCAACAAGACCTTTGGTGCGCTCAAGGTCGTCCATGATATCGATCTGGAGATTGCCGACAAGGAATTCATCATTTTGGTCGGCCCGTCCGGCTGCGGTAAATCCACCACGTTGCGGATGATTGCCGGGCTAGAGGAAATTTCCGGCGGCGAGCTTCGCATCGGCGAGGACATGATGAATGACGTGCCCTCCAAGGACCGCGACATCGCCATGGTGTTTCAGAACTATGCGCTATACCCGCATATGACTGTTTACAAGAACATGGCTTTTGGTCTGCAACTGAGAAAGGCGCCGCGCGAGTTCATCGATGAAAAAGTGAAGGAAGCCGCCAATATTCTCGACATCACGCACCTGTTGAACCGCAAGCCGAAAGCGCTTTCCGGCGGGCAGCGGCAGCGTGTGGCGCTGGGCCGCGCCATGGTGCGCAACCCCGAAGTCTTCCTCCTCGACGAGCCGCTGTCCAACCTCGATGCCAAGCTGCGCGGCACGATGCGGGCGGAAATCAGCAAGCTGCACAAGCGGCTGAATGCCACCTTCATCTATGTGACGCACGACCAGATCGAAGCGATGACGATGGCAGACCGTATCGTTGTCATGAAGGACGGGCATATCCAGCAGGTGGATACGCCACAACAGCTTTACGACCGGCCCATCAATATGTTCGTTGCCGGCTTCATCGGCGCGCCGCAAATGAACATGCTGCCGGTGACGTTAAAGCGCGACGGCGAGCGCTTCATCGCCGTATTCGATGGCACGCCGATGCCTTTGCCTGCCAGCATCGATGCCGAGCGGCTGCGCCCTTACGAAAACAAGGATGTCATTCTCGGCATTCGACCTGAGAATTTTCACGAGTTTGCGCCTGCCGATATCGACGTGGCCAATACCGTGCCGTTCAGCGCAACGCTGGAACTGGCCGAGCCGATGGGATCGGAGGTTCACTTGAACCTCGTCACAAGCGGCAAAGCGCTGATTGCGCGCGTGTCTCCGCGCTTCAAGGGCAAAATTGGTGACGACATCACGCTCATCGCCGACCTGACCGGCGCGCAGCTGTTCGACCCTGAAACGGAACGTTCCATTCTCTACTAACCTGCTGGGAGGCGCATGATGCAATGGCTTGAAGGACTGTGGACAAGGGAGGGAGCCGGGATCGACAAGGATGCCCCGCGTCCCACCGGCCTTGCCCTGTTCTTCGATATTCTGAAACGGGAATGGTGGGAGCTGGTGAAGCTCAATCTTCTGTTCCTGATTGCCAGTCTGCCATTGGTCACCATCCCTGCGGCGACATTCGCCATAGCGCGGGTGTCGCGCTCTATCGTATCGGATGAAAATAGCTATCTGCTGCGCGATTTTGTCGAGGCGTTTCAGCGTTATGCGGTGCGTGGCACGGTGGTGATGCTGGCCTGCGCGACGCTGATCGGTGCCAGCACCTATGCCGTCATCACCTATGCGAAAGCGGCACCGGATGCGCTGATCTACAGCCTGCCGCTGACGATCAGTCTGTTGATGACGCTGTTTATCAGCCTTGTATCCGCCTACGCCATCGTGCTGACGGTGACACGTGATGTGGCGGTTGTCAGTTTGTTTCGGCAAGCGGCATTGCTGGCGCTGGTAAAACCGCTGCCGATGCTGGCAGCACTGGCTTTCGTCGCCGCTCTCTGGCTGGCCCATATCCTGTTCTATCCGGTGTCGGTGTTCATGCCCGCCACCATCAATTTTTCGCTTGGCATCTTCGCCATCTGCTTTGCAGCACGGCATATCGAGACCTTTGACCTCAAAGGGACGCGCTACCGATAAGATCAACAAACCACACACAGTCCGGGAGGAAACCGACTATGAATTTTAACACGACACGACGTGCATTCGCTTTGGCCACCGCAGGCATTGGTCTTGCCATAGGTATGGGAGGGGCAGCGTTTGCGCAAAGCGATGCGCCGGTAACCCTGAAATGGGCGCTGTGGGATCTGGACAAGGGTGCCTATTTCAAGCCGCTGATGGATGCCTACAAAGCCAAGCACCCCAATGTGAGTTTCGAGCCTGTCGATCTGGGTTCGCAGGACTACACGCAGATGATTTCGACGCAACTGACCGGCGGCTCGAAAGACATCGACATCGTCACCATCAAGGATGTGCCGGGTTACGCCAACCTCGTGCGTGCGGGCAACATCACCGATCTCAGCAGCTACATGAAGGATCAGAAGATCGACCCCGCCAGCTATGGCGGGCTGATCGAGGAACTGACGGTAGACGGCAAGATCTACGCCTTGCCATTCCGTTCCGATTTCTGGATCGTCTATTATAACAAGGACGTCTTCGACAAGGCGAGCGTCCCCTACCCCACCAACGACATGACGTGGGCGCAGTTCGATGAGATTGCCACCAAGCTCAAGGGCGGCATGGGCCAGAACCGCACCTACGGCGCGCTGTTGCACACATGGCGCTCTACCGTGCAGCTTCCCGGCATTCAGGATGGCAAGCAGACGCTGGTCGATGGCAAATACGAATTTCTGAAGCCCTGGTACGAGCGGGCGCTCGCACTGCAAAAGAGCGGTGCGATCCCCTCCTATGCATCGCTGAAAACATCCAACACCCATTATTCCGCGCTGTTCTTCAATGGCACCATCGGCATGTTGCCGATGGGAACGTGGTTCATGGGCACGCAGATCGCCAAGGTAAAGTCAGGCGAATCCAAGAGCGCCAATTGGGGTATCGTCAAGTTCCCGCATCCCGATGGCGTTGAGGCTGGCACGACGGCAGCGCAGATTTCCGGCCTGTCGGTCAATTCCAACTCCGCGCATAAGGAAGCGGCGCTTGATTTTATCAAGTTCGTGACCGGCCCAGAAGGGGCAGCCATCGTCGCCTCGACCGGGACCTTCCCGGCGCTGAGATCGGACACGGTTGCACAGACCATTGCCGCTCTTCCCGGCTTTCCGCAGGACCAGAACAGCAAGGATGCGCTGAAAGCCGGTAAGGCCTATCTGGAAATGGCCGTCAATCCGAATGCTGCTCGCATCGAGGTCGTGCTGAACCGCGTCCATGATGCGCTGATGACAGACAACATCTCCATCGATGACGGCATCAAGGACATGGACGACGGTGTCAAAGCCATCAAGTAAGCATCAGGCG
The DNA here is from genome assembly GCF_002915175.1 of Agrobacterium rosae. Lineage (GTDB taxonomy): Bacteria > Pseudomonadota > Alphaproteobacteria > Rhizobiales > Rhizobiaceae > Agrobacterium > Agrobacterium rosae. The sequence continues at coordinate 23,292 of NZ_NXEJ01000008.1, forward strand.
GTCGCAGGTCTCTTGCGACCGCCGTTTTTATGATCTGTTTTTGGAAGACATGCCGTGCATCACGATAGCGCCAAGGCCAACCCGCTTTTCAACAATCCGCTGCTTACGAGAGACGACCTTGCTAAAGCGGTAATGGATTTGTTCAACCCGCTTCTTCCGTATTTTTCCGAGGGCGGGGCGCGAGTCCGGCTCAGCGCCACGGGTGCGATCTTCGATTATCCGGCAGCGGAACTGGAGGGATTTGCAAGACCGCTTTGGGGCATCGTTCCACTGGCAGCTGGCGGATATGACTTCCCGCATTGGGACCTGTACCGGCGCGGTCTGGCGAATGGTACCAATCCTGATCATGCCGAATATTGGGGCGATGTTGCCGACCGCAACCAGCGGCTTGTAGAACTGGCGGCCATCGGTTTTGCACTGGCCATGGTGCCTCAGCACATCTGGGAGCCATTGGACGAGGCCGACAAAGAGATTGTCGCCGCCTACCTGCTGGCAGCGCGGGAACGGGAATTCGTAGATAATAACTGGAAGTTTTTTCGTGTTCTGATCGATCTTGGTCTAGAACGGGTGGGCGTGGCCTTCGACACATCCAAAACGCATGCCTATCTCGATGAGCTCGAGGCTTTCGACATTGGCGATGGCTGGTATCGCGATGGACCGGTGCGGCGGGTCGATCATTACGTGCCCTTCGCCATGCATTTCTACGGGCTGATCTATACGGTGCTGGCCAAGGGCGATGATGCGCGCAAAGCCCGGCTGCTTCTACGCTCCAAACGCTTCGCCAGCGATATCCGCCATTGGTTCGGCCCGGATGGCGCTTCGCTCGCCTTTGGCCGCAGCCAGGCCTATCGTTTCGCAGCGGGTGGCTTCTGGGGCGGGCTTGCCTTTGCCGATCTTGAGGCGCTGCCATGGTCTCAGGTCAAAGGCTACTATATGCGCCACATCCGTTGGTGGGCCAGGCTGCCGATCTGTGATCGCGACGGCGTTTTATCAATCGGTTACGGCTACCCCAACCTGTTGATGAGCGAGAGCTATAATTCCCCCTGCTCGCCCTATTGGGCGCTGAAGTTCTTTCTGCCACTGGCACTATCCGCCGACCATCCATTCTGGACAGCACAAGAAGAAGAGCCTGAAACATTTGACGAACCGATACCCTTGCCACAACCGGGCATGGTCGCGTTCCACACGCCCGGCAACGTCGTCATCCTCTCCTCCGGCCAGCAGCACGACAAGATGCGCGGCGCGCAGGAGAAATATTCGAAATTTGTCTATTCAACCCGTTATGCCTTCAACATCGAAGCAGACGACAGGCATTTTGCGGCGGCCAGTTTCGACGGAATGCTGGGACTTTCGGACGATGGTGTGCACTTTCGCACGCGTGAGACGATGGAAGAGGCGTTGATTGCAAGGGACTTCCTGTTCTCGCGGTGGAGGCCATGGGCGGATGTCGACATCGAGACGTGGCTCGTGCCACAAAACCCTTGGCACATCAGGTTGCACCGCATCCGCACCCCGCGTCCGTTGCACACATCCGAAGGTGGATTTGCCATAGAACGAGCCGATTTCAACCGGGACCGAACAGAAGAGGGAGAAGGCCGTGCCGTCTGCTACGGACAGAGCGACACAAGCGCCATTCTCGATCTATCGACTGGCATCCGGCGGACAGGGCTCTGCCATCAGGCAATCGCCAACACCAATCTCATTCACCCCAGAACCCTTGTTCCGCAATTACGAGGCACCATCCCGACAGGCGAGACGCTTCTTGTAACAGCCTGTGTGGCGCAACCCGCCACCAAAGCAGCGGAATCGGCATTGGCCACATTGCCCCTTACTCCTGATGTACCAGAGTTGGAAGAGACATTCAGGCGCGATGGACGGCGGGTTCCAGCCTTCGCCCTCAACGAAAATCGCGAAGGTTGATGCAGATGACGGACGAACCGCCGGTGATTTCCCAAAGGTCTGATCGGCTGAATATCGTGACCTGGGAACGGACACAGGAGGATATCGACACTCCCGACAATCAGGCACGTTTGCAAGGCTTGAAACACTCCGCCAATGCTCATTTCGGGTCTGGAGTTTACATCGCCGCCAAAGCCGAGGTGCATACCGACAGACTGACGATGGGCGCGCAGTCGTGGATTGCCGGTCATGCCATCGTGCGCGGTGACATTGAACTGGGCGAAAACGTATCGATTAATCCCTATGCCTGCATTTCGGGAAAGGTCACGATCGGCAATGGTGTTCGTATTGCATCACATGTCAGTATTGTCGGATTCAACCATGGCTTCGACGATACTGAGACCCCCATCTACCGCCAGCCGCTGACCTCGATTGGCATAGAGATCAGCGATGACGTCTGGATCGGTGCCAATGCGGTTGTGTTGGACGGCGTGAAAATAGGACGCGGCGCGATTATTGCCGCAGGTGCCGTGGTGTCGAAGGACATTCCGGCCATGGTCATTGCAGGTGGCGTCCCCGCCCGCGTTTTGAGACATCGTGGAGAGAAAGCAGCGCAGGCCTCCAAACCGCCAGAAACCGATCGCCTGTTACGTGAAATCGGCGGAGAGATCGCGGGTGATTGGCAGGCTGTCATTCGCTTCTATGAAAAAGACGGAATCTATCGTTCAGCCGATGCATCCGGGAATGACGTCGAAAGCGTCAGGCATATGTGCGATGCCATCGAAATCGCCGCTGCTTTCGGGCAACAAGAGACCGCTTTTGATGCCGAAAAAACCGTGGCTGAGCTTCAGGCTATGCAGGATACAGAAACGGGACTGTTTTTCTCAACCAACCAACGCCATTCTTTGACGCCGGAACAGGACCCGGATGTCCTCTACAATATTTTGGCTGTTGGATATGCGCTCGAATGTTTCGGTGCTTTCCCGAGAAAACCTATTGCTTTCGTTGAGGATATGAGTGCTGACGAGCTCATTCATCTTCTCAAAACCCTGCCTTGGGGAAGCCGGGCATGGCACTGTGGTGCCACCCTAGACGCCCTCGCCACAGCGGATTATTTCAACAGGCGCTACTTTAGCTCCGGCAACAATCTCGCCGTTCTTTTCGGGTGGCTGGCAATGAATGCCGATAAAACCACGGGCCTATGGGGCGCTCCGACCGCCGCGCAGGGTCTGCTGCAACCCGTCAATGGCTTTTACCGGACAACCCGCGGCTCTTACGCACAATTCGGCTTGCCCGTTCCCTATCCGCAGGCGACAATCGATTCAGTTATCGCCAATTATCACGCCTATGGCACGTTTCAGGGAAAGGACTACAATGCCTGCAACCTGCTCGATACGATCCATCCACTTCTTTTGTGTCTGAAGCAGAACGATCACAGGCAAGACGAGGTAAAAGACATTGCCCGCGAAACGATAAGACGAACCAGTAAAACCTGGCAAAAAGGAAGGGGATTTGCCTTTGCGGAGGGTCATCCTGCCGGATTACAAGGCACGGAAATGTGGATGTCTGTTCTTTGGCTTTCTGCGAAGCTACTGGGTAATGAACAGTTGTTGCCGTTTCAACCAAGGGGTATTCATCGCTTCGAACCAGCGACCATCGTCGGCGATTTTCGTGATGGCAATCGGCATCTTCCAAAGCGAATTTCAGTTACATGAATTGACCCCAGTTATTATGCGCCGCACCGTTAGGAATTCTTGCCTGACCTGCGCAATTTAGAATTCTGCGACCTTGCCCCAGACAGAGGTATTCAGCCGTCCAGGTTGGTATGGAACCGGGTCGACAATGGGTGTTGCCCCGGTCACGATATCGGCGACCAGATGCCCTGCCCCCGGTCCGATGCCGAAACCGTGGCCGCTGAACCCGGCCGCCAAAATGAGACCGGGAACGGTTTCGACCTCGCCAATCGCCGGCACGCCATCCGGTGTGCTATCGATGAAACCGGCCCAGCTGTTGGCAATCGTTGTCTTTCGCAATTCCGGCAGCAAATCCTGGGCGCGACGAAAGGTTTCGTCTATTTGCACTTGGTCTGTTTTAGGGTCGAGAATACGGTTCTTTTCCATCGGAGTGATTGCATCCAGATGCCATTTCTTCAGCGTCTCATGGCCCGCCTTCCAGCCTTCCGGCCCACCGAGGGCCAAGCTTTTGCGGCGCTTGAGAAACATCGGCACGAACTCACGGGAAAAGCGAAGCTGCTGGGGCGTGGGATCGACCCGTGCCCTGCCGCTGATCGCCAGTGTATAACCGCCATCGCCACGGCTGGTGATGGAAACATCCGCCGTGTGCAAAGCATCAGGCAGACGTTGCGCACCCGGCGTGACCGATAAAATAGAAGAGCGGATAGCGGCCTGCGGAAAGCGGACGCCAAGCTGGTGGCAGAATGACGATGCCCATGCCCCGCCAGCCAGAACCACGGTTTTCGTACCGATCGTTCCGTGTTCGGTCACGACACCGGAAACCTTGCCTGCTTGCAACTCCAGACCGCGTGCGGCACACATCTGATGGACGGTTCCGCCCAGTTGAATGAGCGCGCGCGCCACTACGGGTGCGGCCCTTGATGGGTCGGCTATGCCGTCTGTCGGTGAAAATACGCCGCCTTTCCAATCCCGGTTGGTGGCGCGGCCTCGTTCTTTTGCTTCATTCGCACTCAGCATATGGGTGGTTACACCGACGGTGCGGGCAAAATCACGCCAACGCGCCCAGCCCTCGAGCTCAGCCTCATTGTTGCTCAGATAGAGCAACCCGCAGCGCCGAAAGCCGGTCTGTTCGCCCGTTTCCTGGCCGAAACGCTCCCAAAGCGCCAAGCTGTGCGTCGACATTGGCAACTCTCGGGCATCCCGGTTCTGCTGGCGGCACCAGCCCCAATTGCGGCTGCTTTGTTCGGCACCGATCAATCCCTTTTCGACCAGCGCCACCTTCAAGCCGCGCTGTGCCAAATAATAGGCGGAAAACACGCCCGCCACCCCGCCGCCAATGACGACAAGATCGGCTTCTTTAGGCAATTGTGATGTGGTCTCGATGCGGTATAGCGGTGCGGGCATTGCGTTCTCCTGAAGACGCAACAATACTACTCCAAACGCCTCTTCGCACCTGCTGCAAGACGCCAGCCGGACAGAATTTTATTCTGTAGCGTCTCGCTCCGCCACATCTATCTGCCAAATTTGCGGTTGCACCTGCGGAACCACTGGCATTCCGGTAGTTTTACTTGCGCTGTCAATTGTGCCGCATATTATGCTGCGTGACGAGAACGCAGCAGGATTTTTGGCGCTATGAAGCTTGACCGGATCGATGTAAAAATTCTCTACGAACTTCAAAAGAACGGCCGCATTACCAACGTCGAACTGGCGGACCTGGTGAACCTGTCGCCGAGCCCGTGCCTGATGCGCGTCAAGAAATTGCAGTCGGAAGGGTTCATCACCAGCTACTCGGCGCAGATCAATATCGGCAAGCTCGGCCAGACGTTGACGGTCTTTACCGAAGTGACCTTGAAGAACCACCGGCAAATCGATTTCGCGCGCTTTCTGGCCGCCGTCGAAAAGCTGGATTCCGTTATCGAGTGTCACCTGGTATCCGGCGGCTACGACTATCTTCTGAAATTCGTTACCGGCAGCATTGGTGAGTATCAGACGATCATGGAGCGCCTGATCGACATGGATATCGGCATCGACAAATATTTCAGCTTCGTCGTGCTGAAATCGCCCATCGTCAAACCGCATATGCCGCTGACGAGCCTGTTCCCAATGTAACAAAGCAAGCGTTTAGCGCTGTGCAAAGGCCCGAACCAATTCTGGGTCTCGCTCCAAACCGTCCAGCCAGCCGGTGTCGAGTTTGGGCACGGACGAAAATAGAAGCTTGGAATAGGGGTGCGCGTTAGCATTGCCGATAGCCGATGGAGGCATCTGCTCGACCTTTTCGCCCGCATACATGACCGCAATCTCATCGCAAATCGCTTGCACCACCGACAAGTCATGGCTGATGAAGATGTAGGAGAGCTTTAACTCGCGCTGCAGCTCCTTCAGTAGATCAATGATGGCAGCAGCCACGACTGTGTCGAGCGCCGATGTAATCTCGTCGCAGAGAATGATTTTTGGATTAGCAGCGAGTGCACGGGCCAGATTGATGCGCTGCTTTTGTCCGCCGGATAATTCACCAGGACGCCGGAACTTCATGGCACGAGGCAGATGCACCATGTCGAGTAACTGGTCCACACGCGCCTCGCGTCCGCTTCGGTCCATGCCATAGTAAAAGGCAAGCGGACGTTCCAGAATATCTGAAATCGACTTTGACGGGTTGAGAGCGGTATCGGCAAACTGGAAAACAATCTGCAATTTTCGCAGTTCTTCGCGCTGACGATCCCGGGCATTTGGCGCCAGCTCGCGACCGTCAAAAATGACATGGCCCGACACCGGTGGCAGGATGCCTGCGATGGCGCGCGCAAGCGTGGATTTTCCGCAGCCGGATTCGCCGATAATGCCGAGATTGCGACCTTCTTCCAGCGAAATGTCGACCGATTTCAGGGCCAATGCCAATGGCATTCCGTTTGGTTGGATAGGACCATAACCCGCGATGATGCCTTGGGCCTCCAACAGGGGCTTTTTAATAATCGTGGCATCTGCGTCGGCAGCGCTTGCATGAATTCGGGGTTTGAAGGCCGCCAGCAGCTCTTGCGTATAGGGGTGTTCCGGGTGGTTGAGAATCTGCTCGGTCGCGCCGATTTCCTGGACTTCCCCACCTTTCAACACAACGATGCGATCAGCAATCTGTGCAACGACGGCCAGATCATGCGAGACGTAGACGCCGGCCAGATTACCGGCCTTCATAACCGATTTGAAGGCGCGCAGCACCTCGATCTGGGTGGTTACGTCAAGGGCAGTCGTTGGCTCATCGAAAATCACAAGACGCGGATTACCGATCAACGCCATGGCAGCCGAAAGTCGCTGCAATTGGCCACCAGAGACCTGGTGCGGATAACGCTCGCCGATCGTTTCGGCATTGGGCAGAGCCAGCGCACGAAACAGCTCGACTGCTTTCGTTTTGGCCTCCGCATCGCTCATCAGCCCGTGAATGCGAACGACCTCGATGACCTGATCCATGATGCGTTGTGCGGGATTGAAAGCGGCGGCAGCGCTTTGCGGGACGTAGGCAACATCGGTACCGCGCAGCTTCGACAAGGATTTTTGTGATGCTACAGCCATATCCGTTGCGCCAACCCGAACAGAGCCACCGACGATTTTGCAGCCCGGACGCGTGTGCCCCATCATCGTCAGCGCAATCGTGGTCTTACCGGAGCCGCTCTCACCAATCAGGGCGACGATTTCGCCATTGGCAATATCGAAACTAACGCCGCGAATGATCTCCACGATGCGGCCGGTATCGGTTTTGGCCTCGACCTTCAGGTCACGAACTTCAACGAGATTGGCCATCACGCACTCCGGTCACGAATTTTCTGCGGCAGGTTGTCGATCAGCATGTTGACGCTGATGGTAAGGGTGGCGATGGCGACTGACGGGAACATCACCGCCGGTGCACCAAAGGACAGGCCGCCGATATTTTCTCGCACCAGGGCGCCCCAGTCTGCGTTGGGTGGCTGAACACCCAGTCCCAGGAAGGACAGGCCGGAGAGGAGAAGGACGATGAAGACGAAGCGCAGCCCGAAATCCGCCAGCACCGGGCCCAATATGTTCGGCAGGATTTCGGCACGGATGATGTAGAAGACCCCTTCACCACGTGCCCGCGCCACGGTCACGAAATCCATGGTGTTGATATTGACCGCAAGCGCTCGGGCAAATCGGTAGGACCCCGGCATATAAATGATGGCCATCGTCATGATCAAAATCGGGATGGACGGTCCCAACGCTGCGACAATGACCAGACCGAACAGCTTGCTGGGAATGGAAATCAAGGCATCGAGGAAGCGCGACAGGCATTGATCAAACCAGCCACCCGCCACCGCCGCACACATGCCAAGCGTTACGCCGGAAAAGCAGGCAATGGCGACCGATGCGAGCGAGATGCCGACCGTATACCGCGCGCCCATGAGGATCCGCGAGAAGATGTCGCGTCCCAGATAATCCGTACCCATGATGAACTTTTCGGACATGGGGCCGAAATAGTCGAAGTCGACGATATCACCGACCGGATAGGGAATGAGCAGGGGCGCGAAGATGGCAATCAGCGCCCATAGGAAAATGACCGTCAGTGCAGCAATGCCGATGGCATTGAAGCGATAACCGAAGCTGCGGGGAGAAAGCGCGATACGGGCCATGATCAACGAAGCCTCGGATTTGCGACGATGGCGATGATATCGGCGATGGTAATCAGGACGAGATAGCCGAGGCAGAAAATCATCGAGCATGTCTGGATGAGTGGCAAGTCGCGGGTCGAAACGGCATCCACCATCAATTTGGCGATGCCGGGATAGTTGAAGATGGTCTCAACGATGATGACACCGCCGAGCAAGTAGGACACAGACAGGGCCACCGAGTTGACGATTGGGCCGAGCGCATTGGGAAGTGCATGCCGCAGCACCATGCGGGAACGCGACGCGCCCTTTAACAGTGCCATTTCCACATAGGGTGTATCGAGCGTTTCGATCACGGCAGCACGTGTCATTCGGATCATCTGGGCTGATATGACGAAGCTCAGGGTGATGACGGGCATGGCGAAAACCCGCAGCAGCTCTCCAAACGAGTGGACCTCATTGGCAAAAGCAAGCGCTGGCAGCCATTTCAGGTAAACCGCGAAAATCAAAACGGCAGAGGTTGCGACCATGAATTCCGGCACAGAAATCACGGCAATCGTGACCGTGGTGACGATGCGGTCATAGACGGTGCCGCGCATGATGGCAGCCGTAATACCGAGTGTCAGTGCGATGGGGATGGAAAACAGCGCCGTGACGGCAGCCAGCTTTAATGTATTGGCGAGACGCCCGCCAATGAGATCGGCAATGGCCATGTTGTTCGCATAGGACTTGCCGAGATCACCCACGGCGAGGCCACCCAGCCAGCGCAGGAACCGTAGAATAGCCGGATCATCCAAATGCATTGCGGTGCGAAGGCCCGCAACCGCCTCCGGTGTGGCGGATTGCCCGAGCAATATCTGCGCCACATCTCCGGGCAGCATCTCGGTGGCGAAAAACACGGTGAAGGAGACGATCAGCATGGTGATGATCGCGATAAACAGCCGGTTCACCACAAGTGCAAAAACATGTTTGTTCATGCGGCCTCTCTTTCGGAAACGATCTCTGCTCCCAGCATCCGCATTGTCCGGTCAAAGGCTTGGGATAGCAATGCATGGGAGAAACGGGACATTTGCCCGCCGCGTGTTGCGACGGGCAAATGTCCGGGATCAGGCTTCAAGCCATACGTGTTCCGCGAAGGCGTAACCCATCATGCCGCCAAGCGGGCTGGGTTTGAGGCCTTTCAACTTGGAGGAAATGCCGTCTACGTTGGAGATATAAACCGGGACAATCGTGCCAGCTTCTTCCGCGATCATCACCTGCATCTCGTTGTAGATCGTCTTGCGCTTTTCGATGTCGAGCAGGCCACGCGCCTCCACCAACATCTTGTCGAACTTCTCGGACTTGTACTGGCTTTCGTTCCAAGGCGCGTTGGACGCGTAGAGGAGCGAGAAGAGAATATCCGGCGTCGGGCGTGGATTGATGTTGCCGAAATGAACCGGTGCCTTCAGCCAGTAATTCGACCAGTAGCCGTCAGACGGCACGCGCTGAACATCGAACTTCATGCCAAGCTGCGCACCTGCGGCCTGCACCACCATCGCCATGTCGATCGATGATGCTGCGGCTTCTGAAGCGACGATCGGGATCGACTGGCCGATGAGGCCGGCCTTTTCGAAATGGAACTTCGCCTTATCGGGATCAAAGGCTTTCGGCTTCAGATCCTTGTTGTGATACATATTTGCGGGCGAAACTGGCTGGTCGTTGCCGATTTCGGCAAGACCACGCAGCACGGACTTCTGAATCTGCTCGCGATTGACGAGGTATTTCATGCCCTGCACAAAATCGGCCTTGTTGCCCGGTGCCAGGTCGAGGCGCATGTTGAGGTTGGTGTAGTTGCCGGAGGTCGTCTTGGAGATGACGACGTTCGATTGACCTTCCATCAAGCGGATGGCGCGTGGGTTGACGGCGGCGGCAAGTTGAATATCACCTGCAAGAAGCGCGTTGACGCGAGCCGTGTCGTCTGAAATCGCGAAGAACTCGAAGGAGTCGAGATAAGGCCCCTCAGACTTCCAGTAGTTCTTGTTCTTCGTGGCAACAGAGCGGACACCCGGTTCGAAAATTTCGCACACGAAAGCGCCGGTGCCGTTTGCCTTGGCAAAGTCCGTTGTACCATCGGCAATGATCATGAAGTGGTGCAGCGCCAGAATGGTCGGCAAGTCGGCATTCGGGTTTTCGAGCGTGATCTCAACCGTCAGGTCGTCAACGGCTTTAAAGCCGGTCATCTGCTTAGCGATGGAGTTAACCTTGGAGCCCACGGCGGGGTCCAGATGACGCTTAAGCGAATATACAACGTCCGCAGACGTCAGCGATTTGCCGTTATGGAACGTAACGCCCTTGCGCAGCTTCACCGTCCAGACCTTGGCGTCCTTGCTATCGATGCTTTCAGCCAGCTCCATCTGCGTCATGCCTGCCTCATCGATAGTCGACAGACGATTATAGAAGGCGCAGCAGCGAACATAATCGGTGGAAAGCGATGCCTTGGCCGGGTCAAGCGTATCGGCGGTGGAGGATGACCAACCGGCCGCTTTCAGGGAGCCGCCGGACACAGGTGTGGCGGCCAGCGCCTGACCGGCGCGTCCGAGAATGGCAGAGCCGGCGGACATGGCAATGCCACCTGCCATCAGCATCTTAAGAAGGTCGCGACGGCTCGCACCGCGGCGAATGGCATTTTCGACCATTGCATCGTCGGCGGATGTCCAGTTCATCATGAAATTATCGGTCATGTTCATTCCCCTTTTTGTTGAGTTCATGCGGGTCGAACGGCTTATGACGCCGCCTTTACCCATTGAGGGCAGTTCAGGCGTCACTTTTCTCTTCGGCGGCATCAGCAAGTGCGGCCATGGAAGTGAAGTGGAAGTCTGGCTTCGTGAAGTTTTCAGGCTCTATCGTTCCGCCATAGCCTTTTTGAGCGTGGCGTCGTTCAATCCAGCAGTTCGTCATGCCAAGCTTTCGGGAAATCCCGATGTCGTGATACTGGCTTTGGGCAACGTGCAAAATATCGTCTTTGCTGTTACCTTCGGACTGAACGAATTCGAATACATAGTCGAAAAAGGCAGGGTCGGGCTTTTCGGTGCCGGTGTCGTCAGCGGTGACGCCCTGGTAGAACGGATTTCCAAGCTCTTCAGAAAAGCATTCGAAAGCCCAACGCTGGGCGTTCGTCATCGCGATCAGTTTGTAGCGTTTGGCGAGCTGAGCCAGTGCCTGCGTGCTATCGGGAAAAGCCTTCCAGCTTTTTGCGGAATCCCGAAGCCGTTCACCGAGACCACGTTCAGAGGGCAATCTGAGGTCCGGCGCAATGACCAGGTAGACACGAACGAGATCATCCGGAAACAGTCCGACATCAGGCAGATAACGAGCCTTACGGTACAGCGTCAGCGCAGCCTCGCTATCGATCGTAACACCTTGCTCTTCGCCGATCTGCTTCAAGCACGTTGTAAGCCCGCTCTCAAAATCGATCAGCGTTCCAACCACATCGAAGCTCAGATATTTGAAGTCTGCTAAACTCTTCGGCATGTCGTGCTCCTTTTCAATGCGGATCGCGGATGTGTTGGATGGGCTTTGCAGAATTCTATGCTGTCAGTTTTTATCCGATATCGCTGTATTCCGTAGTCTTTCGCTTATAATCGCAACAATCGCTCGTGGTATCAGCTGAAAGACCAGACCCCTGCGGCACAATATTCCGAATATGGCATCAAAGCGGTATTTCCAGCGCAGCCCTTCAAGCCATGACTGAACGAACGTCCGGGTCTTCCAACGTCTGATCCAGCGTCATCCGGGTACGCTCGATGATAGCGTCGATCTCACTTTCCTTGCAGCAGAGCGGTGGCGCGTAGCCCAGAACGCCGTTACCGAAGGCGCGGATGACGAGGCCGTTGTCCCAGGCGCGGTCGAAAATGCGGCGAGATGGGTCGGCAGCGGCGGGCAGTGGGATTTTCTTTTGTTTGTCCGTCACCAGTTCGATAGCCGCCAGCATTCCGCGACCGCGGACATCCCCGACAAGCGGGTGGTCTGCAAGGCTCTCAAGCCCGGCCATTAATCGCGCACCCGCCTTGACGCCGTTATCCAAAAGTCCGTTTTCATACAGTTTCAGCACTTCCAGACCCACAGCGGCGCTGACCGGATGGGCTGAATAGGTATAACCGTGTCCTATAGCGGCGCTGCCTGCACCATCTGCAATGACATTGTACACCCTGTCGGACATGAACACAGCACCCATCGGCACGTAACCGGAGGTCAAGCCTTTTGCCGTGGTCATGAAATCCGGAACGACATCTTCTTCTGAACACGCAAAGAGCGGACCGGTACGACCAAAGCCGGTAATGACTTCGTCAGCGACCAGCAGCACATCAAATTCTTTGCAAACCGCATGCATTGCCTTCAACCAGCCATCGGGCGGGACAAGAACACCGCCCGAGCCTTGGATCGGTTCGACATAAAAGGCTGCGACACGCTCCGCGCCAATTTCTTCGATCTTTGTCCGCAACGCCGAGACGGAGGAAGCAATAATGGCTTGCGGGTCGGTGCCAACGGGATTGCGATAGGCATAATGCGACGGAATTTTGTGCTGCCAGTCGAACGGCAGACCGAAGCCTGCATGAAATATCGGAAGTGCCGTGAGGCCAGCACCGACCGTGCTCGAACCGTGATAGCCCTGCTCGAGTGAAATGAACTGGTCTTTCTGCGGCGTGCCGAGAGAATGGTAATAATAGCGGATGAACCGCACCGTACTATCTACGGCATCGGAGCCACCGAGCGTGAAATAGATATGGTTGAGATCGCCTGGCGCGCGATCTGCCAGTTCCGATGCCAGACGGATCGCAGGTTCCGAGCCGAGGCTGAAATAGCCCGTCGCGTAGGGCAACTCGCGCATCTGCTTGGCAGCGGCTTCAACGATGCTTTCGTGGCCGTAGCCCGCATTGACGCACCACAGGCCAGCGAACCCATCGATCATTTGATGGCCGGTCATGTCGGTGACGGTGGCACCCTTTGCGGATTTCAGCACCCGCACGCCAAGCTTTTCGTGGCCTCTGTAGGAGGCAACCGGATGGACCAGATGTGCGCGGTCGAGTTCGATGAGGGAATTGCTGAGCATAACGATCTCCAGGATCAACCAAGGGCCTGACTGGCCAATGCAAAAGTTTGAACGGTAGTGTTTGAGTAGGGTTTCCCATCGCGGATCATGGCGATACCCCCTCCGACATGGGACAAGCCAAGCTCCGTCAGCCATGATGCGAGGCCGCTTTGCTCGCTCGTATCGACGCGCAGGAATTGCCCCTCACGGCCAGCCATAAGGAATGACAGCAAGTTTTTCGCATCCACGGTATTTTCTGCGACGATTGGACCTACGACTTCCCCGCGCCCGAAGCGACGGATAGCGCCAAAGCCGGCAACGCGGCCATCGCGATGAATGACGGCGAGACGGCCATTGCTGGCGAGATACGTGATAAGATCGCGCCGATCCATGCCACAGGCCGCGCGGTCAAGGCGAGCACATTCTGCCGCGTCTTTCGCACCTGTCCACGCCACCCCTTCGCTAGGCTGCATGGCGGAAACAGGACCCTGATGCTGAACGATGCGATGCGTTTCCCGGAAACCGAGCTTTTGATAAAGCGGCAGCCCGTCTTGCGTGGCGACCAGCCGGCATTCACGACCGCTGGCGGCATTTAACGCAAAATCCATCAGACGCTTGCCGATGCCAAGCCCACGCATGGCTTCATCGACGATGACCATATTAATGGTTGCAGCATCATCCCCATAAAGCGTGGTCATGGCTGTTCCGAGAACACGACTTTTATGAACGGCGGCTACGCCTTTGCTGAGCGCAAGAGCCATGGCCCAGTCTTCGATCCGGTGCGGCCATTGCGCCTGCTGTGAGAGCGCCAATGCACCCTCTAGATGGTTGGCTGTCAATTCAACGAGATCGATCTGGCTCGCCAGCATGGCGTTTCCCTCGCGGCAGTTTGCTTTTCTTATTCATAGCCGCTCATAGAAAGTAGATCGTCCTGACCTCGATGGAGGTTTCATTAGTTCGCGCTGTCTGGAACGGCAAGCGCCGCATCTTATGCTGTGGACCTAGAGATGCAGGCCGCTAAGCGGTGCATTTCGCTATACGTAGCGCAACTCTCTGCCAAAGCTGCCCGTCTATACGCAACAATCTGCTTTGCTGCATGGTGATTGCGGTGCGTGCAGCCGAGTTCCGACGCCTATGATGGTCTCCATGAGCAGAGTAGCCGTATGGCCAATCCATGAGGACAAACGACATGACCCAGTTTCGCCCCAAGTACATCACCTTCGATTGCTACGGCACGCTGACCAACTTCCAGATGGCCGAGGCGGCACAGACGCTCTATGGCGACCGACTGGATGCACAGCAGATGACGCAGTTCATCAAGAACTTTGCCGCCTATCGGCTGGACGAAATTATGGGAGACTGGAAGCCTTACAATGAGGTTGTCCATAACGCTGTGGAACGCGCCTGCCGCAAGAATGGTGTGACCTTCAAGGACGACGACGGCCGCTTCGTTTACGAACAGGTGCCGAGCTGGGGTCCGCATGCGGATGTGCCTGCCGGGCTTGCAAAGGTCGCCAAGGAAATTCCGCTGGTCATACTATCGAACGCCATGAATGACCAGATCATGCACAATGTGGAGAAGCTGGGCGCACCCTTTCACAAGGTCTATACCGCGCAGCAGGCCAATGCCTACAAGCCGCGTTTCCAGGCGTTCGAATATATGTTCGACATGCTGGGCTGCAATCCGGAAGACATTCTCCACGTCTCCTCATCGTTCCGCTACGATCTGATGTCGGCGCATGATCTCGGCATCAAGAACAAGGTCTGGGTTAACAGAGGCCATGAACCAGCCAATCCCTATTACGGCTATACCGAAATCAAGGATATCTCGGGGTTGCCGGGCGTCGTTGGGCTTTAACGTATTTCAGAGAGGGTAATGAGGACGATGCAGTTCAAATCCTACTGGCACGACACGGCTCCAATTTTTACCCCTGCGGGAACGGGACAGGTCGAAGGCACATTCGATGTCGCCATTATCGGCGGCGGCTTTACAGGTCTATCCGCTGCCCGCAGCCTGGCGAAGGGCGGCGCGAAAGTGGTAGTGCTGGAGGCTCAGCATGTTGGCTTTGGCGGCTCCGGCCGCAATGGCGGGCATCTCAACAACGGCATCGCCCACAGCTTCGTCTCTGCAAAGGAACATTTGGGGATAGAGCGTGCCAGCGCGCTCTATCGCGCCTACGACGCGTCAGTGGATACCATCGAGGCAATTGTCGCTGAAGAAGGTATCGATTGCAGCTTCAGGCGGGCCGGCAAGTTGAAACTGGCGTCGAAGCCCGCCCATATGGATGCGATTGCGAAGAATTTCGAGGTTGTCAACCGAGAGATCGACCCCGATACCGAGCTTCTTTCGAAGGCCGATCTGAAAAATGAGATCGGTTCGAATAATTTCCATGGTGCGATGCTCTCGAAGAAAAGTGGCATGATGCATATGGGATGTTTCGTGCATGGCATCGCGCAAGCCTGCGTGCGCCACGGCGTGACCATTTTCGAAAAGGCACCCGTCACGGATCGTAGCGAACAGGGCGGCATCCATCGGCTGACCACACCGCGCGGCACTATCGAGGCGCGCAACGTCATCGTTGCCACCAACGCCTATACCGCGGGGCCATTCGATTATTTCAAGCGCCGCATTATCCCCGTCGGCAGCTTCATCGTGGCGACACGACCGCTGAGCGACGCCGAAGTCGCCTCTGTGATGCCGGGAAACCGCACTTGCGTGACCTCTATGAATATCGGCAACTATTTCCGGCTATCACCGGATAACCGTTTGATCTTCGGTGGAAGAGCACGATTTTCTGCGACGTCCGATGCGCGTTCAGATGCGAAAAGCGGTGAAATTCTCAGGAGTGGCCTTGCGGAGATGTTCCCGCAGCTTCGTGGCGTCGATATCGACTATTGCTGGGGCGGACTGGTCGGTATGACCAGCGACCGCTTCCCGCGCGCGGGCGAAGTCGAAGGCCTGAACTTCGCCATGGGCTATTCCGGCCACGGCGCGCAGATGTCCATTCATATGGGGACGCTTCTCGCAGACAAACTGCTTGGTAAGCCAGACCGCAACCCGCTGAAGGGATTGGATTGGAACGCAGTGCCTGGCTATTCCGGCAAACCGTGGTTCCTCCCTGTGGTCGGCTTCTACTACAAGATGCTCGACAAGTTTCAGTGAAAGTGAAAGGCCCGCAACGAGCAGGTTGTGGGCCTCTTCGTTTCAGTTCAGGCCACCAATATGGAACGCTTTGGTTTCAAGATATTCCTCAATCCCGCACTGCGCGCCCTCACGGCCTAGGCCGGATTGCTTGACGCCGCCGAAGGGGGCGACTTCCATGGAAACCGAACCCGTGTTGAGCCCCACCATCCCGAATTCCAGTGCTTCCGCCACGCGCCACGAACGCTTCAGGCTTTCCGTGTAGAAATAGGCAGCAAGGCCAAACGGCGTACCGTTGGCGATGGCGAGCGCCTCTTCTTCTGTCTCGAAGCGGAACAGCGGTGCGACAGGCCCAAAGGTTTCTTCTCCCGCCAGCAGCATGTCAGTCGTGGCACCGCCCAGCACGATAGGAGCGGTGAACTGATTGCCTTCTGGCAATTTGGGTGGAGTCGAAAGGATTTCCGCACCCTTGGAAAGTGCGTCCTCGATGTGCCGTTTGATCTTGTCGATGGCCGCGGCGTTGATCATCGGGCCGATATCGATATTCGATTCCGTACCTCGGCCAACCTTCATGGCAGACACCCGCGCCGAGAGCTTAGTCGCGAAGGCATCATAAACATTGCCCTGCACCAGAATGCGATTGGAGCAGACGCAAGTCTGGCCGCCGTTGCGGAATTTTGACGCGATAGCACCTTCAACGGCGAGATCCAGATCAGCATCGTCAAACACGATGAAGGGCGCGTTGCCGCCAAGCTCAAGGCTCAGGCGCTTGATACTGTCAGCCGCACCGCGCATCAGAAGCGATCCGACACGGGTGGAGCCGGTAAAGGAAATCTTGCGGACAGTTTCGTTCGACAGCAACTCGTTGCCGATCTCTGTTGGCATGCCGGTAACGATGTTGATGACGCCTGCGGGAATACCGGCCCGTTGCGCTAGAACACCCAATGCCAGGGCTGAATAGGGGGTGAACTCGGACGGTTTGATGACAACAGTGCATCCGGCGGCAAGGGCCGGTGCGACCTTGCGGGTGATCATCGCATTGGGAAAATTCCACGGCGTAATGATGCCACAAACACCAACCGCTTCTTTCATCACCACAATGCGCCGGTCTGTGGTGGGCGAGGGAATAGTGTGGCCGTTGATGCGCCGGGCCTCCTCGGCAAACCATTTGACAAAGGACGCGCCATAGCGGATTTCGCCTTTGCCTTCGGTCAGAGGTTTCCCCTGTTCCATCGTCAAGAGAAGCCCGAGATCGTCCTCTTGCTCGATCATCAGCGCGTACCATTTTTCCAGAAGCGCTGCGCGGTCGGCATGGGTTCTGGCTTTCCATGGCGCAAAGGCTTTTGCGGCGGCATCGATGGCTGCACGGGTTTCATCGCCGCCCATGTCCGGTACGCTACCCAGCGCTTTTTGCGTGGCGGGGTCTATCACCTCAACCGTTTTGCCGGATGCCGCATCCAGCCATTGACCTCCGATGAGGCCCTGCTGCCGAAACAAATCCTGATCTTTCAGAAAACTCATGCCGTATCCTCCGTTTTAAACCAGCGCTGCCAGCACGGCGGCTGTGATGGTGTCCGTTTTGTCTCTACCGGGTACCGTACCGATGCCCTTGACGGTTGCGGCTTCGATTGCCGAGATAATATCGGCGGCGGCTTGGCTCTCTCCGAGATGATCGAGCATCATTGCACCGGACCAGATGGCGGCGATGGGATTGCCAATGCCGAGATGCGCAATGTCGGGAGCCGAGCCATGCACTGGCTCGAACATCGAGGGGGCTGATCGATCCGGGTTGATATTGGCCGATGCCGCAAAGCCAAGCCCGCCCTGAATGGCGGCACCGAGATCTGTCAGAATATCGCCGAACAGATTGGAAGCGACGACGACATCCAGCGATTCCGGTGCCATCACCATGCGTGCCGCCATGGCGTCGATATGATAGTTCGTCACCTCCACGTCGGGATATTCGGCAGCGATTTTCGCGGTCATCTCGTCCCAGAACACCATAGAATATTTCTGGGCATTGGACTTGGTGACAGACGCCAGTTTTTTACGACGGAAGCGTGCCTGCTCGAAGCCGAAACGCAGAATGCGCTCCACGCCCGCGCGGGTAAAGATCGAGGTTTCGACAGCCACTTCATCCGGTGTGCCAACATGGACGCGGCCACCGGCACCGGAATATTCCCCTTCGGTGTTTTCACGGATGCAAAGGATGTCGAAGTCTTCTTTCCTCAGGGGACCCTCGACACCCGGCAGCAGACGGTGGGGGCGGATATTGGCATATTGCACGAAGGCTTTACGGATCGGCAGCAGCAGGCCGTGCAGAGAAACGGAATCCGGCACCTCGGCTGGCCAACCCACGGCACCCAATAGTATGGCATCGAAACCACGCAGGGTTTCTATTCCATCCGCTGGCATCATCGCGCCCGTTTCCTTAAAGAAGGCACAGGACCACGGAAGCGTCTTTCCCGTCAGCGTGAACGTTCCGCTCTTCTTGGCGGCTGCCTGCAAAACAGCCCAGGCGGCGTCGGTCACGGCTGTGCCGATGCCGTCACCGGGAATGAGTGCGATGGAATGATTTTTCATGTGCATTATCCGCCTTAGAGATCGATGAGAACGCTTTTGGACTTCCGGTTCGCCATATAGGCCTCACGCCCCAAATCCTTGCCGATGCCGGAGCTTTTGTAGCCGCCGGTCGGCAGAATATGGTCGCGAGAGCGGCCATAACGATTGACCCAAATCGTACCCGCCTGCAACCGTCTGGTCACTCGAATGGCCCGCGAAAGATCACGCGTGAAAACGCCTGCTGCTAGGCCGTAGGTGGGATGGTCGGCCAAGGCGAGAGCCTCGTCCTCATCTTCGAATGTCTGCAGCGTCAGCACAGGACCGAAGATTTCCTCGGTCACGGCAGGAGAATCCTGCCTGACGTTGCCAAGCAGTGTTGGGGCGTAAAAGTAACCGTCGCGATCCATAATCTGCCCGCCAGTCAGGCACTCCGCGCCTGCACCGATAGCCGCACGGACGATCGCGTCGATGCGTTCGATCTGCTTTTGCGAAATGATCGGGCTGTACTGGGTTTTCTCATCCCATGTCGGACCGGTCTCGACGCGGCGCATGATGATGGTAATTGCATCAATCAGCTCCTCTGCAATCTCCTTGGCAACGATCAGCCGTGAGCCTGCCACACAGGCTTGTCCGGCATTGGAGATAATGCTCTGAGCAATTGCTTTAGCCGACCTGTCGATATCGGCGTCGGCAAAGACCATTTGCGGGCTCTTGCCGCCAAGCTCCAACGTCATCGGTTTGACGCCGGTGCGCGCGACATTCTGCATGATGGCGGCGCCGGCAGCGGTGGAGCCGGTAAAGCTGACCTTGGAAATATCCATGTGGCCGGTAATAGCATTGCCCGTGACCATGCCGTCGCCCAAGACGATGTTGATGAGACCGGCAGGAATACCGGCCTCAACCGAAAGCTCGGCAATCCGCAATGTCGAAAACGGCGTCATCTCGGATGGCTTCAGCACCACGGCATTGCCCGCGGCAAGTGCCGGGCCAATCTTCCAACCTGCCATCGACAGCGGAAAATTCCACGGGGTGATGGCACCGACGACACCGAAAGGCTCGGTCATGATCATGCCGAGGCTGGTGTCTGACGTGGGCACCAAATCGCTGCATTCCTTGTCTGCAAACTCAGCGAAGAAACGGATTTGTTCGGCGGTCACAGCGATATCGCCTGCCACCAGATGCCCGACGGGTCGGGTGGATGACACGGCCTCCAACTTCGCCAAATACTCGGCATCATGCTCGATGAGATCAGCCCAGCGATGCATGGCGCGTGTGCGGTCGCGCGGTCGCACGCCACCCCAGTTGCTGCTTTTGAGCGTAGCGTTGGCCGTCTGAACCGCTTGATCCACCAGATCGGCGCTGGCCACAGGGCAGTCCCCAAATGCAACGCCGTCCGAGGGGCGTCGCATGGCAATGCCCTCGCCGGCATCCACCCTTTCACCACCGATGAAATGATAATGCGGAAGCGAAATCGTATCTGGATCGAAACTGAGCGTCATTGCCTAGTCGTCCCTTATGCCGGGTCGGTTACGGTCACATAAATCTTGCGAACCGTCTCGATGGTGCGCCAGATGCCGACAAAGCCGGGCTTCATCATGAAGCTGTCTCCGGCGCGATAGGTAACGGTGTCGCCGTCTTTTTCTTCGAGCTCGATGACGCCGGAAATGATGTGGCAGAACTCGTAGGTCGTGCCTTTGATGGAATGCGTTTCGCCGGGCGTTGCTTCCCAAATGCCTGTATGAACAGTGCCATCGCGGCAATCATCCAGAGCCCAGGTTTTGAAGGACGGATTACCGGAGATGAGCCGTTCAGGTGTAGGCAACGCTTCTTTCGGCGTGGTCTTTGGGTTGGCGTCGATACGTGTTATGAGCGACATGGAAAGTCCTTTCTGGAATGGTCAATAGCCGCGGCTGCGGTCGATCAGGCCGATTGGGTCGAGGCCGTTTGTGTGGCGGCGGATATTGTCGATGACGGCCATCGCTGCCGTCTCCGGCTGGGTCACGGAGGCGATGTGCGGGGTGATGATGACGCCGGGATGCTGCCACAGTGGATGGTCTGATGGCAGTGGCTCTGGGTCGGTCACATCAAGCACCGCACCTGACAAATGACCGCTGCCGAGAGCTTCGATCAACGCCAGTTGATCGAGCTGCGGACCACGACCAGCGTGGACCAGTGCTGCGCCGGATGGCAGTTTCGAAAAGAGGTTGGCGTTCAGAAACCCGCGCGTCTCCGGCGTCAGCGGCAGCAGACAAATGAGGATGTCGGTTGTTGCTAGAAAGCCGTCAAGCTGATCTGCCCCGTGATGGCATGTAACACCATCGATTGCGTGGGCGCTGCGGCTCCAGCCGGACAGGGGGAAACCGAAAGGCTTCAGTCGCTCCAGAGCCGCTTTGCCAAGATGACCGAGGCCCAACACGCCGACACGCCGCTCATGCGCCTGCTTTACGGGCTGTGCTTTCCACTCGGCTCTCGACTGTTGCGCCAGATAGTCGGGCAAGCGACGGTGGAGTGCAAGAACGCCAAGCGTCACGTATTCCTGCATCATTCTGATAATGCCGTCTTCCACCATGCGCACCAGTTTGACGTGGGTGGGCAAGACAGATGTATCGAACTGGTCGATACCGGCACCGATGGAAAACAGGATTTCAAGATTTGTATAGCGTGCAAAATCGGCGGGGGCCGTCCATGTGATGAAATAATGCACGCTTTCAGGATCGACAGAAGCCGCATCGGACGCAAATGGCACGTCTGGTAATTCTTGCGCAAAAAGCTCAGCAAAGATTTTCGCCCGCGCTGCGTCGGAATTGAACAGAAATGTCATGCGCCAGCCCTCGTCTTCGGTCATTTGAAGTTGGCGTATTTCACACGGCAGGATGCACTGAAGCGACAGTGGATCGCAGCACATCTGACCGATTTGCGGGCTCAAGCGCTCAAGCGCGCTCCAAGGTTTAAAAGCATGCTGCAACATCCGGACAGTTCGTCACGGGTGATGAACTCGTTTGCCTTGTGGGCGCGTGCGATATCGCCGGGACCGCAGATAATGCTGTCGATACCAGCCGCCTGATACAGCCCGGCTTCCGTGCCGTAACTCACCGCAGCCAGCGGCTCGATACCGGTCAGGTCACGCATGAGGGCGGTGAGCGGAGCATTGACTGCCAGCGATAGCGCTGGATATTCGCTCAACATCTCGAATGTCGTCTCGAAGCCATGCGTGTGCAGCGCCTCGGCTGCGTCACGCAGTGGCTCCAGCAGCCTTACGGGCGAAACGCCTAAAATCGCCCTTGCCTCGATGTCCACGACGCAAAGGTCGGGAATGATGTTGACTGCCTGTCCGCCACTGATCTTGCCGACCTGAAGCGATGAGTAAGGCGGTTCGAAACCGCTGTCGAATGGGCCATGGGTCAGTGCGTTGGCTGCATTCACGGCACTGGCCAGGATTTCTCTCATGGCATGGATGGCGTTCAAACCCTGATCCGGCCGCGACGAATGGCCGGATCGTCCCCGGATGGTGATCCGTGCAGCGGCTTTCCCTTTATGGGCCCGAATGGCGCGCAGGCCACTCGGCTCGCCAACGATGCACATATCTGGGAGAGCACATAGCGTGGGAATGAGCTTAATGAGGTGCGGCACACCCTTGCAACCGGCTTCCTCATCATAGGAAAAAGCCAGATGTATGGGCCGCTTCAATGGCATTTGGGCATAGGCGGGAAGAGCGGCAAGCGCGCATGCCAGAAAGCCTTTCATGTCGCTGGTGCCGCGCCCATAAAGCCTGTCACCGTCGGCGCGCAAGGTGAAGGGGTCGCTCGACCATTCCGTTTCGCCAGCCGGAACGACATCTATATGGCCGGAGAGAATGACACCCGGCACGTCCCGCGGGCCGATGGTGGCGAACAGGTTATAGCGGTCGCCTTCCGGCCCCAAGGCGATCGTCACCTGTGCGCCTTGGCTTCGAGCGTAGTCGGCAATCCACTGCACGATATCCGCATTGGGCTGCACCACCACTGAAGGAAACGACACCAGTCGTTCAAGTATGTCGAATTCCGTCATCCCAGCCTCATGTTCTTTTCAGATAAAATAGAGCCTTTGCGACCCGGAAGCCGCTGAAATCCTCCCTGTTTTAGTGGATACTGCTGAAAGACTGGCAAATTCGGCTGAAATATTTGGTGACGATGCCGTAATTCTGGAAAACGGAATTATAACATGCAGGAACGCTCCTGGCGCACGGAGCCTGTACAAGGGGGCGCGGTGGATCATCACGACACCATACAGCTTGAAGCTTTTGAACTGACGCTTGAGGATATCGCGGTTGCCGATATTGAAAAGCTGCATGCTCTGTCTGTCGGCGTTGGCTGGCCTCACCGCCCCAAGGACTGGCAGATGCTTCTCGAAAACGGCAACGGCGTCGTTGCTGTCGATTCTATTGGGCGGCTTGCAGGATCGGCCATGTGGTTTGATTTCGGACAAAGCTTTTCCACGATCGGTATGGTCATCACGCCGCCGCGGCTTCAGGCAAGAGGAGCCGGAAGTTGGATGATGCTGCATGTTATGCAGCAGGCCGGCAAACGGCAGTTCGGACTGAACGCCACCCGTGCCGCCAAACGGCTTTACCAGTCCATGGGTTTTACGATCGAAAAGACGGTGTTTCAGTGTCAGGGAGAGGCAACGCCCATCGCTACCCCTCGACTTCCAGGCGGCACTAACCTGCGCGCGCTGGCTTCAGGCGATGTCGATGCAATCCTAACGCTTGATGAGAAAGCCTTCGGTGCCAGTCGCAAGACGCTGTTTAAGTCATTGCTGCCGGTTTCCAAAGGCGTCGTGCTGATGCGAGAGCAACGCATCGCGGCTTTCTCTCTCTGTCGTCGTTTCGGGCGCGGCGCATTGATCGGCCCGGTCGTCGCCTTCAACGAGGCTGATGCCATCGCCGTCACGCATCCGCATGTGGTGGATCATGCGGGCCAGTTCCTACGGCTTGATACGCGAGAGGAAAGCGGCGCATTTCCGCAATATCTCGCGCGATCCGGTGTAGCCGTTTTCGATACGGTTACCACCATGTCGCTTGGCGGGTCTTGGATGCGCGATAGCGGCGGCCAGCAGGGTTTGCATCCGACGACCTGGGCCCTTGCTAGCCAGGCGTTTGGTTGAGTAAAACTCGACGCTGTTAAAAAGTGACAAGCTCGCACTCCGCTGACAACGCGGGGACGATCGGGGAGAGTGCTGCGTGACTGAAGACTTATAACAAACTTGAAACCGCTCATTAAAATTGCTTGTCGATAAGCACGCAATCCTCAGAAACATATAAATATATGACGACTGACTTGATCCGCTTTTGCGGACCCTAAACCTTCACTTTTCACAACCTTGCCGATTTTTGCACATTTTGGTTATGTTGCCCTCTATAACTCTTTTACCGGCTCTCATTGATCAATGACATTGCGCCGGATTGGAGAAAGCCGATGGAGCTGAAAATGGCTCGAAGACTTTCTGAGTTTAGCGCGGTTCATGAACTTTACCCAAGCTGCTCATGATAGAAACATCACCCAGTCCGCACTGAGCCGTCGCATTCGGCAGTTGGAACAATGGGTAGGCATTCCTTTGATCGATCGCACCACCCCGTCACTTTGACTTGAATTGAAAGGAAAGCGGAATGCCGAAGCTAACGAATTTTGCCAAGGAATTTGAGATCTAATGGTACGTCTCGCGCCGACGAGCGGGCGGACTCAGCATGAGATCGCATGGTGCGTTGGATCGGTCGTGGCCGTAATCAGGCGATGGACGCTCCTGCGGCGTGGGTGACCGGCTGCATCGTAAACTGGCAATCAGTGCTCTTCGAAAGAGCGATTGTCATGCGTCGTCCAAAGCCTTACCCGATCCATCACTCCGATTGCAGCAATCAATATTGTTCAATTGACTATCATGCGCTGCAGAGCAGCAAAAAATGAGCCTTCCTAGGCTTCTCGATCTTTGCGTTAGTTCAAAGTGAAACGCCTTCTAAGCCAGCTCGAAACAGATTTGCTGCGTACCTTCCCAGAGCGTCTTGTTGCCCAGAACGGACAAATTTTCGAGGTTGGAGCTGATTGTAATGAAGTGATTGCCTGCGAGCTGGCCCATTTTGGAGGAGAAATAGACACCGCCGTAAGCGAGCAGGATTTCTGTTTCGCTGATGCCGCCGGGGTACAGGATGATGTGGCCGGGTGCGGGATGACTGGTGTGGTTCTCGTAACCAACACCGAAATTATAGTCGCCTAGAGGAATCCATACGCCTTCACCAGACCAGCGTACGTGGACGATCTGACCTTCGAAGGGCAAACGTTCGATGAAAGCCTTGCAGGTTTGCGGTGCTTTTTCCGTTTCCAACACAGCGTCGAACACGAACGGGCCAGCGGTGATTTTCAGTTTCATGAATTCAGATCTCCAGATTGATTAAATCGATTTCGCGCCTTTGGTGCGAGCTGAACGGTAGGTGCCATCGCCTTTTTTTCCGACAAGTTGGCCGTCACTCACCATCACACGGCCGCCGAGGATGACTGTGGTTGGCCAGCCGGTAATTTCGATGCCTTCATAGGGCGAATAATCGGCACCATCGTGTAGATCGGCATGGCGTATCGTGCGATTGACCGTCGGGTCCCAGATAGCGATGTCGGCATCACCGCCAATCGCGATCGTGCCTTTTTCCGGGTAGAGACCGTAGGTCTTGGCATGATTAGTGGCAGACAGCGCTACGAAGCGCGGCAAATCAATGCGACCCTTCATGACGCCTTCCGAAAAAAGGATTGGCAGACGTGTTTCGACACCGGGGATGCCGTTTGGAATGTGTCGGAAGCTTTCAAGCCCTTTTGGGCTGCGCTTGCCGCGTTCGTCGTCATAACGGAACGGGCAGTGATCTGACGAGAAGAGCTCGAAAATACCGGTTTCGACACCTCTCCAGCATTCTTCCTGAGCAACCGTGTCGCGGGGTGGTGGCGAGCAGACGAATTTTGCGCCCTCCCAATCCATGCCATCAAGATCATCAGCCGTCAGCACCAGATATTGTGGGCAGGTTTCGCCGACCACCTTGATGCCGCGAGCCCGGGCGCGGGCTATTTCCTCCATCGCTTCGCCGTTGGAGACATGCACGATGACGACGGGCACATCGACGATTTCGGCCAGTGTGAGAGCACGGTGCGTCGCTTCGCGTTCAACCGCCACCGGTCGCGTAGATGCATGAGCTCGCGGCGCAACATCGCCTGCCGCTTCATGCCTGGCAATGAGAAAGCGGATCGCGTCCTCGTTTTCGCAGTGAACCATGACAGTGGCACCGGTGGAGCGGGCAACATCGAGCGTCTTCAGGATTTCGGCATCATTGAGCCGGAGACCCTCATACGTCATGAACACCTTGAAAGACGAATATCCGTCCGCAGCCAGGGCCGGCAGTTCCTGCCCGAGGAGAGAATCCGTCGGATCGGAAACGATAAGATGGAAGCTGACATCGGTGTAGCAGTTGCCTTCCGCAAGCTCGTGATAGGCGTTCAGCGCCTCGCGCATCGACCTGTCCTTCTCCTGCAGGCAAAATGGCATGATCGTGGTATTGCCGCCGAAGAGTGCAGAACGGGTGCCGCTTTCGAAATCGTCGGCCATGACGATGCCGTCACCGGAGGGTTGGGAGATGTGGACGTGGCTGTCTATGCCACCCGGCAGAACATATTTTCCGCAGGCGTCGACGATCTGGGTAGCACCTGACTGTGCGTCACCTATGAGGTCTTCGCCGATCTGCACGATTTTGCCGCCAACGATGCCTATGTCGGCTTTAAAGACGTCAGACGCTGTGGCGATCGTACCGCCCGTGATGATGAGGTCGAATTGGGTCATCTCAAACTCTCAATGATGAAGGATTTTGCTGAGGAAGGCTTCAGTGCGAGGATTGTGGCGATTGCCAAAGAATTCCTCCGTCGGTCGATCCTCAACGATTTCGCCTTGGTCGATGAAAATCATCCTGGTCGCAACGCGACGGGCAAAACCCATTTCATGGGTGACAACCATCATCGTCATGCCTTCACGGGCAAGGGCGGTCATCACATCCAGCACTTCCGAGATCATTTCAGGGTCGAGCGCCGAGGTTGGCTCGTCGAACAGCATAGCTTTCGGGTTCATGGCAAGCGCCCGGGCAATCGCGACGCGTTGCTGCTGTCCTCCGGACAATTGACCGGGATATTTATGGGCGTGCCCTGTCATTCCGACCCTGTCCAGAAGATCCATTGAACGTCTTTTGGCAATGCTTTCGCTGCGGTGAAGAACGATGCGTTGCGCAATCATGATGTTGGCTTCAATCGTCAGATGCGCGAAAAGCTCGAAATTCTGAAATACCATGCCGACACGCGAACGCAGGTCTGGCAGGTCGGTGGCCGGATCATTGACCTCGATGCCATCGACACGGATCGATCCCTCCTGGATTGGCTCCAGCGCATTGACGCATTTGATCAGCGTGGACTTTCCAGAGCCGGACGGTCCACAAACAACCACGACTTCACCCTTGGAAACGTGGGTCGAGCAATTTTTGAGGACGGGGAAATTGCCATAATATTTGGTGATGCCGGTGATCTCGATCATGATCGCCCCTCTTGAAAACGGTTGATGGAAAAGGCGGATAAATCCCGCCCGGGATCACGACCAAGCACAAGGTCAGCCGTCAGTTGGCCGATGAGAGGGCCGAGGGTATAGCCATTGGATGTGACGGCGTTGAAGAAGCCTGGCATACCGGGATGCTCTCCCAGAATAGGCGCGCCATCGATGTTGATGTTCATCGCAGCCCAGCTACGGATGACGTGCAGTTTGCGCAGGCCCGGCACAACATGTTGCGCAACCCAAAGGTTGCCTTCCAGACTGGAAAACAGTGGGCGCGGATGACTGTGAACGGGATCCAGACCGGCCGTCCAGCCGCCGCCGATCAGGAAATTGCCGTTTGCGGCCTGTTTCAGCGTCAAGTGACGGTCGGCATGGGCAACGAGATGCGAGATTGCTGGTGCTGCAGCTTCGGTCACCACCATTTGTAGCGGTGCACCGAACACTGGCACATCCAGGCCGAGCATGGCGCCGACACGCGAGGCGAAAGCGCCTGCCGCATTGACAATCCGTCCCGCCCGCAAAGGGCCTCGCGAGGTCTCGATTACGAACACCGATCCGTCACGGCGGATCGACAGCACTTCGGTGCGGTCAAATACGCTAGCACCCGTAGCCACAGCGCCATTATGAATGTGCCGCGTCGCGACAAGCGGATTGATCTTACCTTCCAACGGACAATAGGAAGCGCCGATCATCAAATGCGACAGAGCAGGCTCCAGCTTTTGAAGGTCATCACGGCCGATGACATGGCATTCGATACCGCTTTCTCGTTCGACCCGCGTCTTTTCTTCAAGAAAGCGCATATGAGCTTCGGTCTCCGCAACCATAAGGCCACCGGTGATCTTCATCTCGAAATCGCGACCAAGCTTCCTTTCCAGCGTCTGCCAAAGCGTGATGGAATCTCGCTGTAAAGCAAGCGTTCGCGCCGCTGGCCCACCGCCACCTTCTGCGCGGGCTCCATGATCGAACGATAGCAGTTGTGCATGCAAGCTGCCGGCGTTGCCGCCCGATGCCAGTCCGCCGGGAAAACCACGCTCCAGCACAACGACATCTTCGCCCGCCTTCGCCAGAAACAATGCACATGAAAGTCCAGCAATCCCAGCACCTATGACTACGGTGGACGCCTCTTTCAACGGTAACGGTTCGGAATGAGGCAGCGGTGAACGCTCGGGCAGAAGTGCTCTTTTGTGCCCTCCCCACTCGGGTTTCTCAACCGCAAGCGCCGCGAGTGGCACTGGCCGGAGTGGTATCTGAGGAGCAAGAAGCCCATTGGTCTCGCTCATCGGTCGGCCGGTCAGCGCCGTCAGGGTGCGGCCGCAATAGCGGCTCTGGCAGCGCCCCATACCGGCGCGCGTCAAACGTTTCAGCGTTGCAATGTCTGGTGGACCTTGGCGAGCGACATTCCTGAGCGCGCCCATTGCCACGCTTTCGCAACGACAGGCAAGAGCCGCATCTGAAGGCTCCAACCGCGTCGTGGCAGGAGCAAACAACCGCCAAAGTGCGGCCTGAAAGGTCTTTGCACGCGCAAGCTTTTTGTGCGTCGTGGTGTCGGGCATGGACTTCAGCCCAAGCTTGGCTGCAATCGCCAGACCGGTAAGCCT
Source organism: Agrobacterium rosae (assembly GCF_002915175.1). Taxonomy (GTDB): domain Bacteria; phylum Pseudomonadota; class Alphaproteobacteria; order Rhizobiales; family Rhizobiaceae; genus Agrobacterium; species Agrobacterium rosae. The sequence goes on from NZ_NXEJ01000008.1 coordinate 52,457, forward strand.
GCCTTCGGCCATTGCTAAGTGGGCACCACCGAAACGCACAGCTTCGCCGACGATATGGATGTGAGGCACCGAACTCTCGCCATTCTCTGCGCAATCCGCCCTGAGCGTGCCAATTTCCGAAACACTATGGGTGCAACCGAGCAACCGCGACAACTCGTTAGACGAGGCAAAATTACCACCAAGCAGAACGGTATCGACTGCAATGGTCGTCTCGCCCCCCGGGGTAGAGAGCGTAACAGTCTCTACCCGGCCATTGCCGCTGATATCCAAGATTTGCGCGTTCCAAGCGAGCCTGACGCCAGCCCGTTCCAGCCTAGAAATTTCCTTCATGCCTTTGAGGGCAAGCACCGCATCATGGCGCAAAACGGTCAATGCTTCGAGCGGGCGACTCCATGGCGCGCTTGCCTGCTCCGCCAGACAGACGACGTCACCGCCCGCCTTGGCGATTTCGCTTGCAACTTGAAAATTGAGGGGGCCGTTCCCGGCAACCAGAATGCGTCGACCGGGAAGTGTGCCATAGCTGCGCAGCAAAGTTTGTGCTGCACCTGCAGTCATGACACCCGGCAGCGTCCAGCCCGCAATGGCGGACGGTCGTTCGAAGGCACCCGTAGCGATTACCAGCATAGCGGGTCGGCAGTAGAAAGCACCGTCGGCACCTAGACAGGAAATGACCGGCTTGCGGTCCTCACCATGCGCGGCACCCCAAACGGTCACGCGTGAAAGGATGGTCACGCCGAGCGAACGCGCTCTTTCTATAAGTTTGGCACCATCTGCTGCCTGGCGGTCACCCTGCAGGGCCAGACGTGCGGACGCCGTGTTGGGCTGCTTGAAGAACTGGCCACCGGATGTGTGACGCTCGTCCACCACCGTTACGGAAGCACCTGCTTCTGCCGCTGCGACTGCTGCAGCCAGACCACCGGGACCCGCGCCAATAACGAGCAGATCCATTTCCAACTCGGCAAGGTTTGCTGGGACTGGCATGAGGTCGGCAAGGTCGTTGGAGGCGATATCGGGACGTGCCTGCTGGCGATCGATACGCATGCCGTCCTGCACGGGCGTCATACAGGCTCGCTGGCTGGTGCGGTTATCGACTGTCACGAGGCAATCGTGGCAGACACCCATACCGCAAAACAGGCCGCGCCTTGCTCCAGCGGCATCAGTGGAAAAGTCGGGGCGACCCAGCCCCGTGAGCGCGGCGGCCACAGACAAGCCCGGATCGACGCAATGCGCAACGCCGTCAATATGGACGGTCAGTCTGGCATCCTGCATGATCGATCCGGGCATATCTCTTTCTCCGGTTCAGTTCTGGTGAAAGCGCAGGCCGAAACGCTCGACCAGTTCCTTCATCGCGGCATCCTGCTCTACCGGCAACGGCAGACGCGGCGGCAGCGGCGATCCAGCGGCAAATCCCATATGGTTCAGCAGCGCCTTGGAACCGGCAACATAAGCCTGACCGCCAACCGCCTGGATGATCGGCAGCCACTCGAGATAAAGCGCACGCGCTTCGTCGTATTTCTTCTCATCTGCTGCGAGCGTGAAGATGCGCGACATCGCCGCTGGTGCCACGTTGGATGCGACGGCCACCCATCCTTGTGCCCCCATGACGAAAGACTCAAAACCGAGAATGCCGCCGAAGGGCGTCATGTTGTCTCCAGCCAGACGAACGATATCGCGAATGCGGGTGACTTCAAGCGTCGATTCCTTGACGTAGTCGCAGCCGTCGATTTCGGCGATACGCGCCAGAAGCTCCGGCTTCATATCCACATTGGAAGTTGCCGGATTGTTATAGACCATGATCGGAATGGAAATCGAACCGGCTATGGAACGGTAATGGGTTACCAGTTCACCGTCGGTTGGCGTGGAGTAAAAAGGCGGGATGACCATTACGCCATCCGCTCCCATCGCTTCGGCTTTAAGGCTCAAGCGAACGGCTTCGCGGGTATCTTCTGCGCCGGTTCCGATCAGCACAGGAACCCGTCGGGCTGCGGTTTCAATGACCGTGCGGGCAACATCATCCCAATCCTTTTCGGAAAGCGACAGGAATTCACCTGTCGAACCAAGCGGGATGAGCCCGTGCACGCCTTCACGAATCTGCCAATCGGTAAAGGCTGCCAGCGCTGGCAAGTTCACCTTGCCGTCTGCATCGATGGGAGTGATCATCACGGTGAAGACACCACGAAATGTCTTTAGCATGCAATATGTCCTTTATTGAGTATCAGCGTTTTTCAGTATGCTGCATGGGTGCCGTGGACTGACCGAAGCGCCTTTCGATGCGCCGTTGTACGAAGTCCCAGACCGTCGTCAGGAGAAGGTAGTAGATGGCAGCAACCGCGAAGAGTTCGAGCACCATGAACTTTTCCTGGATCAGCACCTGAGTGCGACGCAACAATTCTTCCATGGAAATGACTGACGTCACCGAGGTCGTCTTGAGCAGACCATTCACCGAGTTGCCAAGTGGTGGAATGATGACCTTGAAAGCCTGCGGCATGACGATGTAACGCATAATCTGGCGCTCAGTCATGCCAAGGGCCTTTGCAGCACGTGCTTGCCCTTCCGGCACGGCCTCGATCCCGGAGCGGATGATCTCCGCCAGATACGCCGCTTCATTCAGTGCGAGGCCGATCAATGCCGCCTCGACAACAGAAAACTTGATGCCGAGCTGCGGTAGTGCCGTGTAGATGACAATCAACTGCACAAGCAGCGGCGTACCCCGGAACAGCCAGATATAAAACCAGCCCATGCATCTCATCAGCCTCAGCTTAGATCGGCGCATCAGCGCCACGATAAAACCGAGTAGCAGGCCGAACACGAGGGAGACGCAAGTCAGCCATATCGTGTTGACAACACCTCCAAGGATAAACGGATTGACGAGATAGTCGAAGAAGCCTGACCAGTTCCAGAACGACATGGTGGGACCTTTATTGTAATTGTGATGCCGGCCGAAACCGGCATCCGTCAGAGTGGTGAACCGTTCAAATCAGCGATTGGGACCCTTTACCGAATAATCGCCAGCGATCATCGGCAGGCCATAACTATCGAAAAGCTTGCCGAGTGAACCATCTGCCTTCATGTCTTTGAGGACTGCGGAAACGGCGTCCGCAAGTGGCGCGCTCTTGAACGCGACGGCAACAGGTGCCGGATAGAGTCCGCTGACGGCGCGGCGGAAATCGCCACGGCTATCGTATTCCTTCGCTACGCCATCAATTGAAACGACGCCTTCGACTTGGCCAGCGCGAAGCGCCTGGAATGCAAGTGCGAAATTATCGAAAGTCTGAATAACCAGGCCCTTTTTACCGGCAGCCTTGAGTTCGGCATCAAGGGCACGGGTCTTGGTTTCTTCGAAACCGCCTAGTTCAACGCCGATACGCAGACCATCAAGGCCGTCCTTGTCCTTGACGACGGAATTGCTGGTTGCGACTGAAACGCTGATCGCCTGATCCTCGTAAGGGATCATCTGCATGATGGCTGCTCGTTCTTTGGTGAAGAAGATGCCTGTGTTGATCATATCCCATCGGCCAGCCTGAAGGCCGGGAATCATCGCTGAAAATTCGATCCGGACATATTCCGGTTTGAGGCAAAGGCGCTTGGCGATTTCCGTGCCAAGCTCAACACGCATGCCCTTCAGTTCACCGGTGGAATCCACAAACTGCAATGGCGGCAAAGTAGGGTTGGTCGACATGGTCAGCGTCCCGGGCTTAACCAGCTCGGAATCAGCAATCTTGGGCGTGCAGTCCTGCGCGAACGCAGATGCTGCAACGGACATCAACAAGACGGATGCAATCGTTATTGTGCGGAATGACATGGGAACCCTCTGGTTTTTCGATCTTCTTGCGGACCTGACCAACGATGCTTGCGATCTTCGCATTCATTTGGTATACCATTTTCATACACAATCATTTGCCACATGCAACATCTTTCCGCAGAGGCCGCGAAAAATTGAAATGTCTGAAGAATGAGATTTGCTGGCGTGGATCAGTAGGTCGAAAGCACGTTTTGACGCACCCGATCAAGATGCAGCGTCATCGCGGTACGGGCCGCATCCGCATCGCGGTCCATGAGCGCGCGCAAGATGCCTCGATGGTCGGCGAGACCCGGTTTGCGCTGAGCGAGCTTGCGCTGACGCTCGAAAATCGTGGTGTAGCGACGCATCTGCAAAATCGTGTCCGCCATGAAGGGATTGCCGCTGGCGTCAGCAATTCCCTGATGCAAGACGTCATCGAATTTCCATACGAACTCGGCGTCAGGATCGGGATCCGCCTCAATCACCTCAAGCATGGCAAAGAGTTCAGCAACGGTCTCCACCGCTATTCCTCTGCATGCCTGCGCCGCTGCGCTTGGCTCCACGAGCATACGCATGGCGACGCTATTGAGATAATCTCCAAGAGTGACAATTCGCACGGTCAGAACGCCTTTGGCGTTACGGACGAGAAGTCCTTGGCCCTCAAGACGACCCAGTGCATCACGCATAGGCGAACGCGAAACGCCCAGCCGAGCCGCAAGCCGCCGTTCCTGCACCACCGCACCGCCGGCCAGTTGTGCCGAAAGAATTTCCTCAAGCAGCGCCCGGTAGGTTTCATCGGCAAGGCTTCTTTCGGCCAAGACGTTAAGTTCCATCCCGTTGACTCCGCTGTGTTTAACAATGTCGCTCGGTATGGACCATGGCTGAAAACAAGAAAAGCCTTTCTGGTGATATTGCCCGAGAATAGAGCTAAGACAGCTGGGGAGACCGATGCACCTTGACACAAACAGACATTAATTCCGCCATTGGCAAGACGCACAAGGAAGCGGGCCACAAGCTCGCGGCACTCGCCTATAACGCCGTCTCGGACATGATCCGACACCGCCGCCTCGGTGGCGGACATGTGATCATCGAAGCACAGCTTGCCGAAATGCTTGGTGTGTCACGCACGCCCTTGCGTGAAGCGTTACAGCGGCTTGAGGGCGAAGGCCTCGTCCACAAGGGCGAAGGGCGCAACTACGTGGTGAGAAACGTCGATATCGGTGAATATATCCAGAGCCTTAAACTGCGTCTTCTGATCGAGCCCGAGGCGGCTGTTCAGGCCATGCCCAGCATTCCCGGCCGTAAGCTCATAGAAGTCCGCCGCGAGATTGACGAACTGATGGACGCTACCGCCTATCACACCGATGCACACTGGTTTTCCGACGATCACCTGCACAATCTTATAATCGACCACTGCGGCAACGAGGTCATGGCCAGCGTCTTACGCAATTTGCGCGCCACGACACGGCTGTTCGAGATCGGCCAGCTAAAAGACCGCCTGAAGCCGGACTCGACTGAACATCTTGTTATAATCGATGCCCTGCAGCGCAAAGATTCGGACGCGGCCTTTAATGCGACGAAAGCGCATATTGAGAGCCTGATTGTTTTTGCCCGGATGCACCTCATCATCAATGAGTAAGCTGTCCTTTGAAACATTCTCGATACCGGCTTTCATCTATTGGCAAATACCAGCCTCGCGCTTGCAAACTGCTCAATCCCACGCTTTTCAAAGCCAAACCCATTAAATCAGGAATGACAGAAAATGCTGACAATTAATCGACTTAGCATTGATGATGCACGTGTGCTGATAGACGGCGCTCGCACCAAAGCGCAGGAGATCGGCGTTCCGATGTGCATCGCCATCACCGATGAATCTGGGCAACTCATCTCATTTGAAAGGATGGACGGCGGCAAGATAACAAGTACGATTATTGCACAGGACAAAGCCTACACGGCAGCTGGCGCAAAACGAACCACAGAAAGCTATGGCGTCGCCAGCCAGCCTGGCAGCCCTGCATTTGGCATCAATTCGGCGATTGGTGGACGCCTCATGGTGGTGGGCGGCGGTCTACCCGTAATCATCGACGGTGAGGTTGTAGGCGGCATAGGCCTAAGCTCCGGAACGCCGTCGCAGGATACCCAATGCGCCCAGGCGGGCATTGAACACTTCCTGTTGAGCGTGTCCCGCTAACCGATTGATCTCTGGCTTGGATGATATGGAAATCGTGGGACTTCTGCTCGGACCAGACTCAGACGAAATCTTTCGCGATAAAATGATAAAACCTGAATCAATAGATCAAGCGTTGCGATCGAACCGCGCTCGATAAGCTGGGTAGGTAGAATGGCATGGTGGGCAGGACATTTTTCGCCATGTAATCTCTCGATCAACATATGCGCTGCGGCCTCCCCCGGTTCATTTACCGGCTGTCGAATGACTCTAACCGGGGGTGACGTTACGGCAGACCAGGCCGCATCGTGAAATGTAAGAAGAGTCAGGGCAGCGGGTGTTTCTACGCTTAATTCACGCGCAACCTTGGAGATTTCAAGGGCAATCAGACTATCGGATGCTATGATGGCGCTTGGCTGGATATTGCCCGTGAGCAGTTCGATCGTTAGGTGGCGTCCAGGTCTGTTTGCACCAGGCCGAACCCATTGATTAAGATTTTAGATCCCTGCCTTCTCACCAACAGACAGAAACCCTTCAATGCGCTCGCGTACGGAGGCCGTCCGATTGTCTGCGGCGCGGTGATAAAGCTGGGTAGCCGTATCGCACGCCGTTACGTAGGCAATATGTTAGGGCCCCGTTCGATAAGCAGCCGACGGCTTCGGACGAGGATCGGTCGTCCGCCGTCACCCTATCGACGTCGAGTGCGGCAATGGCGCAGTCGAGAAGGACCAAAGGTCTCTCGGCACGACCGATTTCTCTTACATGAGCTCGTGTGGGGGCCTTCATCCAGTCAGCAAATGACAGCCTTTCCGAAGGGCATTACGCTGACGTTCGATGGTTTCGCCTTTTTCCGTCCGACCCAGAGCGAAGCAATATTACAGCAGTTCTATGGCTCGTACATTCTATTAAGGCGACATGACTGACACCTGGACTGCGCTGCCACCCGCATGAAGGAGCGAGGTTTCACCGTGCGGCGCAGCAGCCGCAACTGTGCTTGGCAGCACCGTCCATTCCGTGCGATGTTGACCCTGTCCTTGGCTTCGGTTCGGTTCGGTCCGAATATAGTGATCGGGAATGGCAGCACCTTCGATGAACCAAAAAAATGGATGGTCCTGGGAATCTCTACGTCGGAACTATCTGACGATTCCTACTCTGTTGCGCTCGATACCCGTCGGTATCGTCATCGCAGCGGGGGTTCTCGCGACGACATGGACCCACACGCTTCTTAGTAACCACCAGGATATGGTCGTTCATACCTACGAGGCAATCGATACGACGAAGGATATCCTCATCGCTCTTGACGATGCAGAGACCGGGCAAAGGGGCTATCTGGTCAGCAGTGACCGGCAGTACCTCGCGCCCTACGAAAAAGCACTGGGCCGACTACAAACGCTGCGAGCCGATCTGCTGACCAGAATATCCGACAACAAGGTCCAAGTGACCAGGGTCAAGCAGCTCGGTGTGCTGATCGATAGAAAGCTGGGCGAATTAAGCCAATCCATCACGCTCCACGATACCGCTGATGCCGATGCCGCGCGTGCGCAGGAGAGCAAGTATATGGCAGAGGCGACGATGGATCGTATTCGCGACGTCATCGGCGACATTACCGTCCATGAACGCAGTTTGTTGCAGGTCCGGCAGGCTGAGGTTGAATCCGATGAACTTCGGATAAGGATCGTCGCTATCGCCATTGGACTGGCATCATTTCTGACGCGGGCTGGCGTCGAAATGTATCTGACAAGGACGCGACGATCGGAGCCGGAGGACGTAAAGCGGTCATGAGCACCGATGGCTCCGCGCAAAAACAGAGCCTCTGAACTAAAATCTTCGGCGTGCGTTATTCTGCTAAATTTGGGGAGTGGCAGGCATGAGAAGACCTTGGGTTCAGTGGCTTGCCTCCACTGGGACGCAGTTTTGCAGCATTGCCTTTTGCAGTTTTTTCGCAATCCAGACCGGGGCTTCGGCCGCAGATGACGCGCCGGCAATCCCTGTTACCGCCTACAAGGCGCAGATCGAAACCATCAATCGTGTCATCAATGGAATAGGCACCGTTTCTCCACTGCAAACCGTGACCGTGCGCCCTAGGATCGACGGTCAAGTCACAGAGATCGACTTCGTGGAGGGGCAAATGGTAGAGAAAGGCAGTGTCCTGCTCAAGCTCGACGACCGCGAACTTTCATCGGCCTTAGCTTCATCCAAGGCTAAAAAAGCGCAGGACGAGGCCCAACTCAGGAGCGCACGCACTGATGCACAGCGTTACGCGACATTGGCGGAAAAGGGCGTTGCTTCAGCGTCCACACTCGAACAGAAAACCGCAGCAAGCGAGCAATACGCTGCGGCGGTTCAGTATGATGAGGCGATGATCAAAAGCGCAGAGACACAGCTGGGCTTTGCCACGGTTATTGCGCCCATATCCGGACGAACCGGGTTCAAGCAAGTCGATGTCGGGAGTGTCGTCAGCGCAAGCTCGACGGATGGGATCGTCACGATTACGCAGATGGATCCGGTCGCGGTATCTTTCGTCGCACCGGGGGACACATTCGGCGAAATCCGCGAAGCACTGAATCGCAGTGTCGCTCAAGTGACGCTCGTCACGACCGATGGCACTCGCACCCTGGCGAAGGGCAAACTCACGACAATGGATAACGCCGTTGATGCCGCGAACGGCTCCATCCATCTCAGAGCGACATTCGACAATGCGGATGGCGCGTTATGGCCTGGATTACCTGTCGCGACCATTCTGACTGTCGAACAGAGACAGGGCGTCGTCGTGCCGGACAAGGCTCTCGCCCGAGGGCGGGACGGCCTCTACGCCTACGTCGTCGGTGCAGGCGACAAGGTTGAGAAACGTGCCGTCAAAACGGCGTTCGTGACGGCGGCGCGGGCGCTGGTAACCGATGGTATCCAAGAGGGCGAGCAGGTCGTCATGGACGGTCAATCGCGGATTGGTGACGGCATGAAAGTTTCGGTGACACCATGGACCGGATTGCCGACCGGCGAGCTTGCTGAGAAAGCCGCGCCATGACCGAGAACCATCCCCAAAGCGAAGCGAAGACCTCCGGTTTCTTCGACTTTTTTATCGTGCACCCGGTGGCAACAAGCCTGATCATGGCAGGCATCTTCCTCGTCGGTGCCATCTGTTATCCCTTCATGCCCGTCTCCGCGCTTCCCCAGATCGACTTCCCGACGGTCCAGATTGCCGCAAACCTTCCCGGCGCGTCGCCGGAGACGATGGCCTCGAGCGTTGCCCAGCCTATCGAGGAGGCTCTGTCGCGCGTCAGCGGCATTACCGAGATGACATCCAACAGTTCGCTTGGGACAACGTCGATTACCGTCCAGTTCGGGTTGGATCAGGATATCCAAACCGCAGCCAGTGATGTTCAGACGGCTATCAGCGAGGCGGCGGGACAACTCCCCAAAGACATGACCTCATTGCCGACTGTGCGCAAAGCGAACCCCGCCGATGCCCCGATCATGCAATTATCCGCCAGTTCCGATATTCTGACGCTGCCGCAACTCGATGAGTATATCGAGCGTAACGTCGCCTCCAAGATTGGCCAGGTTTCAGGGGTGGCCTTCGTCAATATTGGCGGCAAACAGAAACCCGCAATCAGGATTGCCGTCGATCCGGGTCGTCTTGCTCAGGCCGATGTGGCTTTGGAAGACGTCAGAGCGGCAATCGGCAATCTCAGCTTAAGTGCGCCGAAGGGCAACATTGATGACCCGACACGGACGTTTCCGATCTACACCAACGACCAGATCGGCAGTAGTGCCGAGTGGAACGACGCCGTCATCGCTTACCGCAACGGCGGCCCTGTCCGCATCCGCGATATAGGTCAAGCAACGGATGGTGCCGAAGATAACAAGATGGCCCATTGGACAAACGGCGAGCGCGGCATAGCGCTGGATGTTTTCCGCCAACCCGGCGCGAATGTCATTGCCGTTGTAAATGCCGTGAAGGAGCAGCTGCCAGCGCTACAGGCATCGCTGCCCAAATCCGTCAAACTTGAATTGGTGACCGACCGCACAACCACGATCAGGGCATCGGTCGATGACGTGCAGTTTACGCTGATGTTGACGATCGGCCTCGTCGTCGTCGTTATATTCCTGTTCCTGCGAAATGTTCGCGCGACCATCATTCCGGTTTTGACCTTACCGATCGCGCTCGTCGGCTCGCTGGCACCCATGTGGCTTCTCGGTTTCAGCCTCGATAATCTGTCTCTCATGGCGCTCGTCGTTGCAGTTGGGTTTGTCGTTGATGACGCAATCGTCATGCTCGAAAACATCTCGCGTCACATTGAGGATGGAGTCGAGCCACGCCAAGCGGCGTTGATAGGCGCAAGGGAAATTGGCTTTACGATTGTTTCAATCAGCCTTTCTCTGATTGCCGTCCTGATCCCTATCCTGCTGATGGGCGGCATCGTCGGTCGGCTGTTCCGAGAGTTTGCGGTAACGCTGACGGTTGCCATCATCATCTCAGCGATCGTGTCGCTGACACTCACGCCGATGCTTGCGTCGAAATTCATTCGACCAATAAAGGAAGATCAACGCGGACGTTTCTACAAAGCCGGTGAAGCTTTTTTCGATTATCTATCATCCCTTTACATGCGCAGTTTAAAGCCCGTAATCAGACATCGTTTCTTGACGTTGGGTGTCTTTCTCGCGACCATAGCTGCGACCGCCTACCTGTTCATTATCGCTCCGAAAGGCTTCTTCCCAGAGCAAGATACCGGTTTCATCGCCGGTCTGTCGCAGGCATCTCCAGACATCTCTTTCACTGAAATGGCCAAACTGCAGGAGCGGGTCAGTGAAATCATCATGAAAGACCCAGCTGTATACAGCGTGTTCATGGACGTGGGCGGCGGCAATGGCGGAAACGCCCTCAATGAGGGGCACGTCAATATAACGCTCAAGCCGCTGGAAGATCGGGACGCGAGCGCAAAAACGGTCATAGATCGGATCGGTACTGCTCTGAAGGCCCAGCAGGGCATCAAGCTCTTCATGCAGTCGGCGCAGGATATCAATATCGGAGCGCGTCCGGCGAAAACGCAGTACCAGTTTACGCTTCAGGATGCCGACATATCGGAACTGAGTGACTGGTCCGCCAAAGTCACAAGCAAGGTTCAAGGGCTTTCCGAACTGCGTGATGTCGGAAGTGATCAGCAGGCAGAGGCTCCCAATCTCACCATCAAAATCGACCGAGCTGCCGCAACGCTTTACGGCGTTCTTCCATCAACGATCGATGAGACCCTGTATGACGCGTTCGGGCAACGACAGGTGGCCTCCTTCTCAACCCAGACCGACACATTCCGTGTCGTCCTCGAAATTCTCCCCAGTCTGCAACGCGATATCGCGACGCTTGATCGACTATCCGTTCGCGCAAGCAATGGAACGCTCGTTCCACTTTCTGTCGTTGCCAAGTGGAGGACAGACGGCACTGCACCGGTATCGATTTCTCATCAGGGCCAATCCCCGGCAGTTACGATCTCCTTCAATCTTGCCCCCAACGTTGCGCTGGGCCAAGCCACGCAGGCAATTGAGACGACGGTGGCGGACATGCACCCTCCTGCATCTCTCCAGACGAGTTTTTCAGGCAGCGCAAAGGCGTTTAAGGATTCCTTGGGGACCATTCCCCTTCTAATCCTGGCATCGCTTGTGGTGGTCTACATCATTCTTGGTGTGCTCTACGAAAGCCTGATCCATCCGCTGACGATCCTGTCGACGTTACCATCTGCGGGGCTTGGTGCGCTGTTGGCTTTGCAGGTGGCGGGTTTCGATTTTGGCCTCGTGGCGATGATTGGCGTCATTCTTCTGATCGGCATCGTCAAAAAGAACGGGATCATGCTGGTCGATTTCGCGATCCAGGCCGAGCGGGACGAAGGGCTCAGCAGTGAGGACGCTATCTTGAAAGCCGCGCACATGCGGTTCAGGCCGATTCTAATGACGACCATGGCAGCACTCCTGGGAGGCTTGCCACTTGCCATCGGACACGGATCTGGGTCAGAACTGCGCCAACCGCTCGGATATGCGATCGTTGGTGGACTGTTGGTCAGCCAGTTATTGACCCTCTACACCACGCCGGTCATCTATCTTCTGCTTGATAAGCTTCGCCACCGCGATAGTGCGAATATTGAAGTTCAACCGGCGGCTTCACCGGCCGCATCTGCTTATCTGACGGACATCAATGCGACGCCATCTGTCGTCGCAACTGCGACCAGCTCATCATAGTTTAAGACAGTTCGATGCCCTGTCACATGATCAACCGAATGCGTCGCCGTGACGACAACAACGTCGGAGCCAGCGCGTTCACCAGCGAGAATTCCGGCGGGCGCATCCTCGAACACGAGGCAGTCGCGAGGATCAAACCCAAGCCTTTGAGCGCCAAGGCAATAACCTTCTGGGTCTGGCTTGCCGCTTACGACATCCTCGGCCGTGACGAGCACTTTCGGCAACGGAATTCCAACAGCCTCAAGGCGCAGTAGAGCCAGCTTTCGCGGTGCCGAAGTCACGATTGCCCAACGATCTGGGGGCAGTGATGACAGGAAGGCGCTAACGCCGGAAATGGCGAAGATGCCTTCGGTTGTCGACATTTCTTCCTCAAGCAACATCGTTGAATCTCTTGCGGCATCAACGCCGGGCAGGTTCAGTGCCGTGATCGCATCAATAGCCCGCACACCGTGGATTTTCGTCAACAGCTCGTCCGCATCGACACCACGCAGATGTGCCCAATTCCGCCAAACCTGCTCCACCAATGCGATGGAGTTGAGCAATGTGCCGTCCATGTCAAACAGAAAGGCGTTGTAGGTTTTCGTCAAGGGTATTGGTTGGCTACCGTCTGGCATGATCGTCTCAATGTCACTCGTTCATATCGATAGAAACTTAATTACGACGCATCCAGCCGCTGGCCGTTTTCATCGAAAAGATGGAAATCTTTTGAGGCGGCAGAAATGGCCAGCGTCTCGCCGATCTGGATACGCGAACGGCCGGGAACGCGGAAAACGATCACGGAGCCGTCGGAGAACGCGCCATGTACATAACTTTCCGCACCGACGAGTTCAACCGCATCCACCCGCACCTCTCCGCGAAATCCGCTTGTTGTAGCACTTGGATCCGCCACCGTGATATCTTCCGGGCGAATGCCGAGCGTGCGGGCATTGCCGGGAAGTGACGTGCTATCGGCCAGCGACCATCCGGCACCGGTCGCTTGCCCGGTAACATGTGGCAACAGGTTCATCGACGGCGAGCCGATGAAGGTGGCGACGAAAGTCGTGGCTGGGCGCTCATACAGGTCGATAGGGCTGCCGATCTGTTCGATCCGCCCGGCATTCAGCACCACCAGCCGGTCGGCCAGCGTCATGGCTTCCATCTGGTCGTGGGTGACATAGACGCTGGTCGTGGCAAGCGCCCGCTGAAGTCGGCGGATTTCGACGCGCATCTGCACCCGCAGCTTGGCGTCAAGGTTGGACAGTGGCTCATCGAACAGGAAGGCCGCAGGCTTACGAACGATGGCACGGCCCATCGCCACGCGCTGACGCTGTCCACCCGATAGTTGACGGGGTTTGCGGTCCAGAAACTGTTCGATCTCAAGCGCCTTGGCGGCTTCGTCGATGCGCCGGTCGATCTCCTCTTTCGGCGTGTTACGATTTTTCAAACCGTAGGAAAGATTTTGGCGCACGCTCATATGCGGATAGAGCGCATAATTCTGGAACACCATGGCAATGTCGCGTTCGGCCGGTTCCAGATCGTTGACGACCCGGTCTCCGATGGAAATCTCACCGCCGGAAATGCTTTCAAGCCCGGCAATCATCCGCAACAATGTCGATTTCCCACATCCCGACGGGCCGACCAGAACGATCAACTCGCCATCGGCAATATCCATTGATACTCCCTTGATGGCCTCGACAGAACCGCCATAGACCTTGCGGACATCCTTCAGGACAATTTTTGCCATTATTTTTCGGTCTCCACCAAGCCTTTGACGAACCAGCGCTGCATCAGCACGACGACGATAATAGGGGGAATGACAGCCAGGATCGCGGTGACCATCACGTAGTTCCAAGGGGTCGAGGCATCGGTGAAATCCACCATGCGCCTCAGACCGATGATGATCGTGTTCATCTTGGCGTCATTGGTGACCAGCAGCGGCCATAAATATTGGGTCCAGCCATAGATAAACAGGATCACGAAGAGCGCTGCGATGTTGGTCTTCGACAGCGGCAGAAGAATATCGCGCATGAAGCGGAACGGCCCGGCATTGTCGATACGCGCGGCTTCAACCATTTCCCCGGGTATGGTCAGAAAGAACTGCCTGAACAGGAAGGTCGCGGTGGCAGATGCCATCAACGGCAGGGTCAGTCCGGCATAGGTATCGATCAAGCCGAGATCGACGATGACCTTGTATGTCGGCAGGATGCGTACCTCGACCGGTAGCATCAGCGTGATGAATATCATCCAGAAGAAGCCCATGCGGAACGGAAAGCGGAAGAAGACAATCGCAAATGCCGAGAGAAACGAGATGACGATTTTGCCGATGGCGATTGCCAGCGCAACGACGAAGCTGTTGAACAGCAGCCGCTCAAGGCTGACGCCGACGACGCGCTCGACACCGGTGGACATGGCCTCACCGTAGTTCTCCGCCAGATCCCCGCCGGGCAGCAGCGACATGGGTGGACGGATGATGTCGTTGGAGGTCATCGATGACGCGATGAAGGTGTAGTAGATCGGGAAGGCGACGACGACGATGCCGAGGATCAGCATCAGATGTGCGACCAGCTTCGCGACGGGGCGATTTTCGATCATGGTCTCACCTCAGCCGTAATGCACGCGCTTTTCCACGAACCGAAACTGGAACGCGGTGAGCGCAATGACGATGATCATCAGAATGACGGATTGCGCCGCCGACGAGCCGAGGTTCAGGTTGACGAAACCGTCGTTGTAAACCTTGTAAACCAACGTTTCCGTGGCCTTGGCAGGACCGCCGCCGGTGACAGAATGGATGATGCCGAAGGTGTCGAAGAAGGCGTAGACGGTGTTGACGACCAGCAGGAAGAACGTCGTCGGCGCCAGAAGCGGAAAGACGATGGTCCAGAAACGGCGGCTCCCACGCGCACCATCAATGGAGGCCGCCTCAAGCAACGATTTCGGGATGGCCTGCAGACCGGCAACGAAGAACAGGAAATTGTAGCTGATCTGCTTCCAGGCAGCAGCAGCCACCACCAGCAACATTGCCTGATTGCCATCCAACAGCGGATCCCAATCGATACCGTTGCGGCGCAGCAGATAGGCGAATGTGCCCATCGCCGGGTTGAACATGAACAGCCAGAGCATGCCGGCAACTGCCGGAGCCACGGCATAGGGCATGATCATGAGCGTGCGATAAAAACCTTTGCCGCGCACGACCCGGTCAGCGGCGGTGGCCAACAAAAGCGCCAGCCCCATGGAGACGAGCGCTGTGAACAGACTGAAAACCACTGTCACTCGCAGCGCATGCAGATAGTTCGGGTCTGACAGGACCGCCGAAAAGTTCGCCATTCCAACGAAATTGCTGGAAAGCCCGAACGGATCTTCGCGCATCGTTGACTGGTAGAGCGCCTGGCTGGCTGGCCAGAAAAAGAACACGACTGTGAGAACGATCTGCGGAGCGACCAGCAAATACGGTAGGACTTTGTTGGGAAAGATAACGCTTTGCACGGCGATCTCCTGAACGGACGGACGGTTTCGCCCGCATCGTTACGATGCGGGCGAAGGAATTTCAGCTTTGTTATTTGCCGATTGCCTGCTGGATGGCTGCGTTGCCGCGTTCGACCGCCTTGTCGAGGGCGGCTTTCGCGTCCTGTTTGCCGGCCAGCATGGACTCGAATTCCTCGTTCATGATGTCGCGGACCTGCGGCAGGTTGACGAGGCGAACACCCTTGGAATTTTCCGTCGGCGGCTTGCCCATCATCTGCAACAGCGGCGTTTCACGACCCGGATTCTTGTCGTAGAAGCCGGATTTCTTGGTTTCATCGTAAGCCGCGATCGTCACCGGCATGTAGCCTGAGACCTGGTGCAGACGAGCCTGAATCTTGGTCTGCGAGAGGAAGTTGAAGAACTCCGCAACACCCTTATATTCGGCATCGCTCTTGCCACCAAACACCCACAGGCTGGCACCGCCGGGAATGGTGTTCTGCGGTCCGTGACCTTCGTAATAGGGCAGTTGGCCGATACCGTAATTCATGCCCGTCTTGACGATGTCGCCAAGCCCGCCGGAAGACTCGGTCAGGATACCGCATTCACCAGACATGAACAGCTGCTTGGCTTCGGATGTACGCCCGCCATACCGGAACACACCTTCCTTGGCGAGATCGGCGATTGTCTGAAAATGCTCAACGAACAAAGGCGCATTGAAGGCGAGCTTCACATCCGTGCTGCCGAGGCCGTTCTCATGGCTGCCGTAAGAGACGTTGTTCCAGGCGGCAAAGTTCTCCGTCTGAATCCATGTCAGCCATGTCGAGGTAAAGCCGCATGCGGAGGCACCGCTGCTCTTGATCTTGCGAGCGGCTGCAAAAACGTCCGGCCAGGTCTTTGGCGGGTTTGCCGGATCGAGCCCGGCTTTCTGGAACGTATCCTTGTTATAATAGAGGATCGGTGACGACGAATTATAGGGGAAGGACAGCATGGTGCCGTCGGGCTTGGAGTAATAAGCAACGATACCGGCCAAATATTTCGACTTGTCGAACTCGTATCCACCCGCCTTCAGCACATCCGCGGCTGGTTTGATGGCACCTTCCGCTCCCATCATCACGCCACTACCGGCATCGAATACCTGAATGATGGCCGGAGGCTGTTTGGCTCGGAAAGCGGCAATACCGGCATTCAGCGTTTCAGGATAGGTGCCCTTGAAGACCGGGACGATCTTATAGTCCTTCTGACCCTCGTTGAATTCCTTGGCCAGATTATCGACCACCTCGTTGTTGGCACCGGTCATGGCATGCCACCATTGAATTTCCGTGGCGGCGAAGGCGGTGGATGACATCAGCGCTGCAGCAGCGGTCGCGAAAATGGATGCGTAAAGGCGTTTCATACGTGTAGTTCCTCCCTTGATGCCGCCGGTGCTGTCTGCCCGGCTGGCTTGCCAACTCCGGAATCCTCCTCGATCCCGCATTTTCTCTTTCGTAGTCGATCATGGTCTCCATGAGCAATGACGAAAATAACTTTCACGCCTCAGCCTTGCCGGTCAACCCCGCGATACGACTAAGGTCATCAATGGCACCCGGTGCTGCGGCAATGACCGGGGCACCCTTGGTCAGTTTCTCACCCTCGGTTGGGAATGGGTGGAACCAGCCGCCTGCCTCCCGAACGAGACAAAAACCCGCCATGCAATCCCATGCGTGCATGTAAGGCTCGTAATACCCGACGAGCCGACCGGCGGCGACATAGGCCAGCATCAGCGCGCCGGAGCCGTTGCGGATGAAATTGCCGCCTGAAGACAGCAGGTCCTCGATCATGCTCGCAACGAAAGCTGGCGTCACGTAATTATTGGCACCGATACCGGTGACCGAATTGCTTATGGTGCGTGTGCTGTCGAGCGTCAGCGCTTTACCATTCAACGTCGCGCCCATGCCCAGAGCACTGCTGTAGATTTCGCTGTGACACGGCGCATTGATAACACCGACCACGGGTTCGCCACCGCTGATTACCGCAATCGAAACACACCAGTTTGGCATGCCGTTGACGAAGGGGCTGGTGCCATCGATGGGATCGACCACCCAGGTAAACGAAGATGTACCGGCAATCAGACCGTATTCCTCACCCAGAAATCCGTCTTCGGGAAACGCCTGCGCAACACGGTCGCGAATGAGGTTTTCGACTTCGCGGTCGGCAATCGACACCACGTCTTGCGGGTCACGCTTGGTCTCGATCACCAGTGCATCGCGGTTGTTGAAATAATCGAGCGCCTTGGCACCCGCTTCCAGCGCCATCTCCTGTGCCAGCGTCAGCCGGGCCTCGATATCCTGTTGTGTGGATTGCATGAATGGATCTCTCAAAACTAAGGACTATTGTGAAATGATGGCGATGCCGCGCTCTTTGAAGCCAATCGCGACTTCCGTTGCAGGATTGATCGGCCTCTCCACCGAAGGATCGACAATGAATAGCGCACCTGCATCCGTCTCGACTTCATATTCGATGTGGTCACCGAGATAGGCGGCGCTGGTAATTCGTCCGCGAAACTCCGCTTTCGTCGCTGGCGAGAGAGTGACGGAATTTGGTCGCACCGCCAGTTGTCCGGGGCCGGGCCTGACGCCGCGGCTCGGCACGCGGTGCACCAAATCCTGCACGCGAATGACGGCTTGATCACCTTCGATGCCCAGAACCGTGCAAGGCACGACATTGGCCTCGCCCATGAAATCGGCGATGAAGGCCGACGCCGGGCTTTCGTAAAGATCGCGTGGCGATCCTTCCTGGGCGACGTACCCATCCTTCATGACGATGATGCGATCCGAGACGGCCAGAGCCTCGTCCTGATCGTGGGTGACATAAACGGCGGTGAACTGCAAACGCTGCTGCAACTCGCGAATTTCGGTGCGCACGCGGCGGCGAAGACGCGCATCGAGATTGGACAGCGGCTCATCCAGCAGCAGCACCTGCGGCTCTAAAACCAGCGCGCGAGCAACAGCGACGCGCTGTTGCTGACCACCGGACAACTCGGCCGGAAGCCGTTGTCCCATACCAGCAAGACCCACGAGTTCGAGGCCGTTTTCCGCCTTCTGCCGCGCTTCTTTGCGGCTGAGACCGGAGGATTCGAGCCCGTAAGCCACGTTGTCCAGCGAACTCATATGTGGAAAGAGCGCATAGGACTGGAAAACCATCGAGACATCGCGCTCGTTGGCGGGCAGCATGGTAACATCCTTGCCGCCGATCAAAATGCGACCGGAGGTTGGGTGTTCCAGGCCAGCCAGCATGCGCAGTGTGGTGGTCTTGCCGCAGCCGGATGGCCCCAGCAATGTCACGAGCGTGCCGGGTTCGATGGTCAGCGACAGATCGTGGATGGCGGTAAAGGCACCGAACTGCTTGCGGATATTTTCAAGGACGACCGAGCCGGGACGGTGGTTCATGTGGCTTTCTCCTGCGTGGCAGCGGTTGCAATCGGGGCTGAGATGGGGCTTGCCGCGGTGGCGGCGATGCCGTGGACGCGGTTTTCGCGGCGCAATCTGCGTTCACCGACCAGCAACTGGAAGCCGGTGATCACGGTAATCATCACCACGATCAGCATGGATGAATAGGCAATGGCGACGCCGTACTCGCCGTTCTCTACCAAGCCAACGATATAGGATGTCGCCATGTTGTATTGCGCGCTGACGAGGAAGATCACGGCGCTTATGGAGGTGATGGCGCGTACGAATGAATACACAAGCGCAGCGGTGATGGCGGGGCGCAGCAGCGGCAAAATGACCTTGCGGATGGTGCGGAAACTGTTGGCACGCAGCGTCATCGACGCTTCATCCAGGCTCTTGTCGAGCTGGCTCATGGCCGCGATGCCGCCACGCACACCAACCGGCATATTGCGGAACACGAAGCAGGCGACGAGGATCAGCGCCGTGCCGGTCATTTCCAGCGGTGGCAGGTTGAAGGCCATGATGTAGCTGATGCCGATGACCGTGCCGGGAATGGCAAAGCTCATCATCAGCGCGAATTCGAACAGCCCTCGTCCGGCAAACTTCTGCCGCACGATGACATAGGCCGTCGCCAGACCTACGGCGGCCGTCAATGGTGCGGAAATCAGTGCGATCTCCATCGTCGTCCAGAACGAGTTCCAGGCAACGCCCGTCCAGGCAATGCCGCCATCGCGGATACTGAACGAAAAGGCACGCGCGTAGTGGTCCAGCGTCAGCGAATTGTCCAGACCCCAGGTTTTGACGAAGCCGCCGAAGGCAATCATGCCGTAAACCACTACGGTGAAGATCATCCATGGAATGACCAGTGCATGGACAAAGATGGACAGTGATTTCGGCAGCGCGATATGCGATCCGGAATCCCCTTTACCTGTGACGGTGGCGAAATTCTTTCCAGCCAGCCAGAAGCGTTGCGCCAGAAAGGCAGAGAGCGTGAAGCACAGAAGAATGAGGGCGAGCACAGCGGCACGCGATGGATCGTTCTGCGAGCCAACAACGGCAAAGAATATCTCCGTCGATAGCACGCCATGGCTGCCGCCCAGCACCAGCGGATTGCCGAAATCCGCCATGCTTTCGATGAAGCCGATCAGGAAGGCATTAGCCAATCCGGGCTTCATCAGCGGCAGCGAGACGCGCCAGAAGGTGCGCCAGCGATCCGCACGCAGCGTCTGCGATGCTTCCTCCATTGATGGGCTGACGCCTTCGACAACGCCAATCAGCACCAGAAACGAGATCGGCGTAAACGACAGTACCTGAGCAATCCAGATGCCGGTCAGGCCGTAGAGCCAGCGGCTGGGTTCAATTCCGAAGAGGTCTGAAAGCCCCATCGTCACCATTCCGGCGCGCCCGAACAGCAGCGTCAGCGCCAGACCGATCACAAAAGGCGGCGTGATGATCGGCAACACGGTCAGCAAACGCAAGCCCTTCTTGAACGGAAAGCGGGTGCGGGTGGCGACAAGCGCAAATGCGAGACCAAGCAACGTCGATCCCGTCGCGGTCATGATCGCTAGCCATAGGGTGCGCCAGGCCAGACCGCAGCGATCTCCTCCGATCACGCAACTCAAGCTCCAGATGGACGGATCCTGAATGTTGCGCGCGAAACCCGTTGCATTAAACGAGCCGTCGAAATCCTGAAACCCACCGACGAACATGCTGCCGATCGGATAAAAGACGAAGATCGCCACCAGAAAAACCAGCAGTGATATGGTGGCAACCACGAAGGCATCGCCCTTCATGACACCGCGTTCCGCAAGACCGAACGAAAAGATAAGCACGAAGAGAAAGGCCGACAGCATGGCCCCCGCGCCCATCGCCGGCTGACCATTGGCAAGCGTGCCGAACAGGGTTTCGGTGATTGTCCAGTTCCATCCAGAAAAGCCGATTGCTAGGCCTTGTAGCGCCAGAAAGACCACACCTGTACCACCTGCCAGGGCGAGGATTTTTCCGCGTAGCATGGGATTGGCAATGAACCGCGCAGCGATTGCGGCCAGCAGCGCCAACAGCGCAACCACGAGCCATAACCGTCCATGGCTGAAAATCTGCAACAGGCCGGGGCCATTGGCGGCGTCGCTGAAGAAAGCAGCAATCCATTTGAATGACAGAAAGCCGCCTTCGATCCGGTACCATGGCAGGATGAGGAACGCTGCAATGCCAGCAGCAAGCGTCAGGTCCAGCCTTCGGTTGCGATTGTCCATAGCGGTCGCGCATCCTTCGATGTCAATTGAGCACAATGTCGGGAGATGCGCGGCCACAGATCAGGGCCGCGCAGTGATGCTATTGTGAACAGCAATTAGTTGGCTTTGGCACCGATCTCGGTGTCCCAGCGGCCCAGCAGTTCTTTGCGCTTTTCAGGATCGCCATAGGTCTTGAAGTCGTAATCGATCAACTTGATATCCTCGAACTTCGGTGCCTCTTTGGGAATTTCGGCATTCTTGTTCGAGGGCAGCTGGAAGGACTTGGCGTCCTTCATATGCGACTGCACCTCTGCCTTCAGCGCCCAGTCATACCAGATCTTGGCATTTTCCAGATTGCGCGCACCCTTGACGATCGACATCGAGCCGATCTCGTAGCCTGTGCCTTCGCAAGGCGCGATCGACTTGACCGGGAAACCTTCGGCTGTCTGCGCAACGGCATCATGCATGAAGACGATGCCGATTGCCGTTTCACCGCGCGCCGCAGCCTTTACCGGTGCGGAACCGGACTTTGTATATTGGGAAATATTGGCGTTGAGCTTACCGAGATAGTCGAACGCCTTGTCCTCACCCATGATCTGGGCCAGCGAAGCGAGTGCCGTATAAGCAGTCCCCGACGAATTCGGATTGGCGATCTGGATCTCGCCCTTGAAGGCAGGATCGAGAAGATCGGCCCAGCATTTGGGCTCCTTGTATCCCTTGGTCTTGAAAATTTCGGTGTTGTAGCCCCAGCCAAGAGCACCAGCGTAAACGCCGACCGTCCTGTAGCCTGAGCTTTCCGCCTGCTTCCTTGCCCAGTCCTGCAACTGATCGAGCATGGGCGACTTGTATTCCAGCGTCAGGTTTTCCGATGCGGCCTGGAGATGCGGATCACCCGTTCCTGCCCACCAGACGTCGGTCTTGGGGTTGCGAGCCTCGGCGCGGATCTTGGCATAGGTCTCGCCGGACGACAGGCGGACCATATTAACCTTGATGCTGTTGTCCTTCTCGAACATATCCTTCATCTGCTCGCAGATGACCACGTCGGCCGAGCAGATGAGATTCAGATCGCCAGCCGCCAGAGCCGTCGATGCACTAAAGGCTAGACCAGCCGCAAAGCCAGCCGCTGCAAGATGCGCTGCACCCATGATTATTCCTCCCGTTTTGGAATGACGCCTCCACGCCATACGCTTTGCAAGCGTGTGCAAAGACTTGATGATCATGGCTGCAATGTCAACCAATAATCTGCGATATCGCTAATTTTGGGGGTATAAGCTTGTCATCACCCTGTTGCACACAGTTGCAATGATGTGCAATGAATGCACAAGCGAGGTTGTGATGGGTGAGCGTAAGATTTTTGTCAGTGCCAAGGATGTCGCAGACCGCGCAGGCGTTTCACGCTCAGCGGTGTCGCGAACATTTACCGCGGGTGCCAGTGTTTCGGAAGAAACTCGCCGCAAGGTGACAGAGGCGGCAGAGGCGCTTGGTTATCACGTTAACCACCTCGCCCGTGGGCTGATGCGCAACGAAAGCGTCATCGTCTGTTTAATCGTGTCTGAACTCGATACGCCCTACCGCGCCGGGTTGATCAAGGCTCTGACCCAGCAGTTGCAGGCCAATGCAAAGGTTGCGATGCTGATCAATACTGACCGCTCGGATGACAGCGTCGAGCTGGCACTGCGGCAAGCCATTCGCTACCGTGCCGATGCCTCGATCATTCTTTCGGGCATGCCGGACAAGTCGATCACCGACCTCTGTCTGCGCAATGGTCAAAGACTTGTGCTGATCAACCGCGCCGATGAACAGGCCGGTCCGTTGCGCATCAATCTTGACGACCGGGAAGCGGCGCGGCGCGCCTTTACCGCTTTCCTACGCGCCGGTTGCCGCGAGTTCGGATTTGCCAATTCGCAGGCGATGACCCCAAGTCTGATGGCGCGTGAAGAAGGCTTTGTGGCCGCCGGTCTTGAACACGGCATTGTGGTCAGCGTCGAACGGTTCGGCCCGACCTCATACCAGAGCGGCACTGTTCTGGCACAACGCTTCATGACTCGCGCCAAGCGACCGGATGCCGTGTTCTGCGCCACCGATCTTCTGGCCTGCGGCTTCATGGATTCCGCCCGCCACCAGTTCAAGATCGATATCCCGTCAGAACTCTGCGTCATCGGCTTCGACGACATCGAGCAAGCATCTTGGGAATCCTATGACATGACGACATTTGCGCAGCCGGTACAGGTCATCGCCCGTGAGGCTGTTGCGTGGCTCAGCCAGTCGGCGGAGCCGGCAGATGCGAAGCACCTTTCCAAACTGGCACCGGAATTGATATGGCGCGGATCGGTGCGCGGAAAGTAAATCTGAAACTTCGTGCTGACCGAGAAACCAGGTCAACAACCGCTATCAGCTCACATCGCCCTTATGACTGCCGCCTCGCCCATGTTTCCATCGATACGGGCGAGGCGGAAGTGAAATCAGTTTTCCAGCTGCTCGAGGACATCTCGTGCAGCATTAACAACCGCTTCGGTCGTGATGTTAAACTTCTTGTAGACGTCTTCTATCTTTCCAGACGCACCGAAGCGATGCATGCCGATGAACTTGCCATCGAGGCCGATATATCGATCCCAGGAATCCTGAACGGCCGCTTCAACGGCGACGCGCGCGCGGGTTTTGCCGATGACGGAGCGTTGGTAAACATCGTCTTGTCTTTCAAACAACAGCCTGCACGGCATGGACACGACGGCGGTTGGCACGCCCTCTTGCTGAAGAATATCCCGGGCCTTCACGGCTAGTTGCAGCTCCGATCCAGATGAGAAAATCGTCAGTTTGCGCTCACCACCCTCCGCATCCAGCAGGACATATCCGCCCTTAGCCGAAAGATTGTCACGTCCCGCGTCTTGTCTGAGCAAAGGCAATGGCTGTCGAGAAAGGGCGATGAGCGCGGCTTGCCTCGGCGCGTCGAGAATGGATTCCCAGCACTCCGCTGTCTCGACCGAGTCGCCCGGACGATAGACCGCAAGTTGCGGTATGGCGCGAAGGGCGCTCAGATGTTCTATCGGCTGATGCGTTGGCCCATCTTCACCCAGACCGATGGAATCATGAGTCATCACGAAAATGGTGCGGATTTCCATCATGGCAGCCAGACGAATAGAAGGACGGCAATAATCCGAGAATGTCAGAAATGTTCCGCCGTAGGGGATAAGACCACAATGGAGGGCGATACCGTTCATGATCGCCGCCATTCCGTGTTCGCGAACACCGTAATGGACGTAGGACCCGGAAAATTCTCCTGGCACGATCTCGATCTGATTTTTTGCCTTGGTGTTATTGGACGGCGTCAGATCGGCGGAACCGCCGAGCATCTCTGGAACCGCATCAAAAAGGTGATTGAGCACGACACCGCTGGCTTGACGAGATGCGAGGTCCTTTTCGCTCTGTAAAAGTTCAGTCTTCGCATCCGCTATAGCATCACGCCATCCCGCAGGGAGTTCCCCCTCCAGACGCCGTTTGAAGGCGTCACCGATTTCGCCCTTTGTTTCAGCAACCCGCTTTGACCATTCAAGCCTCTTTGTGCGACCTTTCGCGCCAATCTTGCGCCAGTCATCAAGCAAGTGCTGCGGAATTTCGAATGGTGGCGAGGGCCAGTCCAACAACTGGCGGGCACCCGCAATTTCTTCCTCTCCCGGCGCATCACTATGGGCTTTCTGTGTACCAGCCTTGGTTGGGAACCCGAAACCAATGATGGTCCGGCAGGAGATGAGTGTTGGCTTGTCGGTGACATTTCTTGCTTCGATGATAGCTGCCCTTATGGCATCCGTATCGTGGCCATCAATTTCCACTACGTGCCAATTGGAGGCTCGGAAACGGGCGGTTTGGTCATCGGATTCCGCAAGCTTGGTAGCACCATCAATGGAAATCGAATTGTTGTCGAAGAATGCAATCAATCGCCCGAGTTTGCGGTGGCCAGCAAACGATATCGCCTCTTGGCTGATACCCTCCATCAAGCATCCGTCACCCAGAAAAACATAAGTGAAGTGATCGACGAGATCGTCTCCGAAGGAGGCATTCATAATTCTCTCGGCAAAGGCGAAGCCTACAGAGTTCGCAAGCCCCTGCCCCAACGGCCCGGTCGTGGTCTCAATGCCGGTCGCGTGATGATATTCAGGGTGGCCTGCTGTTCGGCTGTCGATTTGACGAAAACGTTTGATCTCATCCAGCGTCATGTCTCCGTATCCGGTCAGATACAGCAGGCTATAGAGCAACATGGAGCCATGACCGTTGGAAATGATGAAGCGGTCCCGGTCGAACCAATGGGGCTCCTGCGGATCGAACGTCATGAATTCGGAAAACAGCACTGTCGCAATATCTGCCATGCCCATTGGCATGCCCGGGTGGCCGCTTTTTGCTTGCTGTACGGCGTCCATCGACAAAAACCTGATACAATTGGCAAGCTCGCGCAAATGCGGATCACGCGGTGGCGGAACGGATTTATGAGTGGGAACGGTTGATTGATCCGGCATTGGGATACTCCTCGACATGCGCGCTGTTGCGGCGTCACTGTTAAAAAGGGCATCCCACCACTAAATGTTCCAACACTCCCACGTGTTCTTTGTTTATCGGATGACAAATCGGCGCACAGTCCGACACGTGCGCCGTGGAGATGCCGCAATTGCTCATGAGGTTTGGCTCAACTGCTTTATGGCAGCCACAGATTTGAACTCGTGATCACTGTATCATTCAGCGCTGCTGGAACCTCCGCCGGTTATATGTGATTTATTCTGACGAGCAGTGCGCCCAAAAGGATAATCCTCAAATTGTCCCAACAGGCCACACATCTGAACACACCAAACATCTAGAAATCATCGACTTCACCATAAGGAAAATCACATGCAGATCGGAATGATGGGACTGGGCAGGATGGGCGCAAACATGGTCCGGCGCCTGTTGAAGGGCGGCCACGAGTGCGTCGTTTTCGATATCAACCCAGCAAGCGTTTCAGCCTTGGTCGCCGAAGGAGCAGTTGGTGCGAGTTCAGTCGAGGACTTCGTTTCCAAGCTGCAAAAACCAGCCTGCGCCTGGCTGATGCTGCCAGCGGCGATCACGGGTGCGAATGTCGACAAGATTGCAGCACTCATGACGACCGGCGACATCATTATCGATGGTGGCAATTCCTATTACCATGATGACGTCGATAAGGCCGAGCAGCTGCGCGCCAAAGGCATCGATTACGTGGATGTCGGCACCAGCGGTGGTGTCTGGGGTATTGAACGCGGCTATTGCCTGATGATTGGCGGACCCGACAATGCCGTACGCCATCTCGATCCTATTTTCGCAACCCTTGCCCCAGGCAATACACCAGACGCACAGGCATCGAGTGAAGGATTGCGCACTGCGCATCTTGGATATCTGCATTGCGGGCCAACAGGTGCAGGCCACTTCGTAAAAATGGTCCATAACGGTATCGAATACGGCATGATGGCCGCTTATGCGGAGGGCATGAATATTCTGAAGGCCGCCAATGCCGGCAAAAAGGCCCGGGATGTGGATGCCGAAACCAGCCCGCTGCAAACGCCACAATATTACCAGTTCGATATCGATATGGCTGCGGTTTCGGAAGTGTGGCGACACGGTAGCGTCATCAGCTCCTGGCTTCTGGACCTGACGGCCGATGCCCTGAGACAGGATCCCGAACTGGCAGCGTTTGGTGGTCGGGTTTCCGATTCCGGCGAAGGTCGCTGGACGCTCAAGGCGGCAATCGACACGGGTGTGCCAACACCTGTCCTTTCGTCGGCGCTGTTCCAGCGGTTCAGTTCACAAGGCGAGTCTCTTTATGCGGACAAGATGCTCTCGGCGATGCGCTTTGCCTTCGGTGGTCATCACGAAAAACCCAAGTCCGGGGACTGACAAAAAGTCAAGGCATTCACACTTGACCTAGAAAACGTCGTTGCGAACATCGACGTGGGCGGAGATATGATCCCTCCCACGTCGATACTTCACCCGCTCATCCATAGAGGTCTGCGCCGGATGAACCGCCGCTACCCAACGTCAATCCAGCCCTGCCATCACCTTGTCCAGCGTGATGGGCAAATCTCTGATACGGACGCCTGTTGCGTTGTAGATGGCATTGGCAATGGCAGCGCCGACGCCGGTAATGCCGATTTCGCCGATGCCGCGCGCGCCCATCGGTGCCTGCGGGTCCGGCTTGTTGGTATACATGACGTCAATCGGCGGAACGTCCATCTGCACTGGGACGTGGTAGTCAGCCAGTGAGGCGTTGACGACACGACCGGTCCGTTCATCGAAGTTGGTTTCTTCTGTGAGCGCAAGACCAATGCCCATGATGATGCCACCCTTAAACTGACTGGTCGCCATCTTGGCATTCAGTATCTGCCCGGCATCGAAGGAGCCAAGGAAGCGCGACACCCTTGTTTCTCCCGTGATAGCGCTCACGCGAACCTCGCAAAACTGAGCGCCATAGGAATGCATCGAAAAGGCTTCCATCTCTGCAGGTGCTGAGCCTTCAGCTTCGCAAACCAACTCATCGCGCCCTGCCCTGCGCAGGATGGATTGATAGCTTTCGAAACGACTATGATCTTCCATGTGTCCAAGTCCACCATCTCTCGGCTCGACTTCGGCAAGCGACAGCCCCGCCAGTGGCGAATCGTTACCCGCAAGCTTGATCAGTTCCTCCACGAAGACTTCCGTTGCCGCAATTACAGCGCCACCAATCGAGGCGGTCTGCGTCGAGCCTCCGGCAATCACACCTCGCGGAAGGCTGCTGTCGCCATATTCGAAGGTGACGTGTTCCAAAGGCACGCCAAGACGAACAGCGATATGCTGAGCCTGTGCGGTGGCTGTTCCCATTCCCATATCGTGAACAGCCGTGGAAACAGTGACATGGCCCTCTGCCGTCAGTCGGATTCTCGCCGCCCCACCGGGGAAGCGATGGTAGGGATAGGTTGCGGTTGCACAGCCCATGCCAATCAGCCATTCGCCCTCTCGCCTCTGGCGCGGCGTCTGGCTTCGACGGTACCAGCCGAAGCGCTCGGCTCCTTTTTCATAGGCCTCGATCAGGTAGCGTGATGAGAAAGGCTTACCTGTCGTCGGGTCTTTTTCCGGTTCGATGCGGCGGCGAAGTTCTATGGGGTCCATCACCAGCTTATCGGCCAGTTCATCCAGTGCGCATTCAAGCGCGAATGTGCCGACGGATTCGCCCGGCGCTCGCATGAAGGTGTTCACCAACATATCCATGTCGGCGACATCCTGCGCCAAACGGAAGGTCTTTGCCGCGTAGAGATGACGGGCCGGAAAAGTAAATTGCTCCGGGCAGGAGTTGTGCAGCGTCATCGCTGCCGTGCCGGTATGGATCAACGCATCGAGCGTGCCGTCGGGGTTTGCCCCCAGTGCCACACGCTGTTCGGTCACTGTGCGACCACCGACAATGCGAAACACGCCTTCGCGCGACAGCATGATACGCACTGGCCGCCCAGCGAGCTTGGATGCGGCGCAGGCGAGGATTTGATGGTCCCAAAGACATTTTCCGCCGAAACCGCCTCCGACATAGGGCGATGTTACATGGACTTTGCCGGTCTCAAGGCCGAAGATGTCACAGAGCTGGCCTGCTGTCAGATCCAACAGCTGGCTGGCATCGTGTACGCGCAATTCGTCATTGTTCCATGCCACGGTGGCGGCATGCAGCTCGATGGCATTGTGATTGTGGCGCGGCGTCCTGTAAATGACGTCCACCTTGACTGCGGCATCAGCCAGCGCTTTTTCCGCATCGCCAATTTCAAGGATCGGCGGCTGGCCAAGCAGCGTTTCCAGCTGTCGTGGCGTTTTCTTCGCTTCCTCGAACGATGTGACCGCCGGCAGTGAAGCATATGTTGCCTTGACGAGCGAAGCCGCATAATCGGCCTGCTCCTGCGTATCCGCCAGAACGACCGCGACCGGCTGGCCGTTCCAGTGGATTTCATCGGTCTGCATGACGGGCAGATCGCTGGCACCTGCGGCTGATGGAGACGACATCATCAGCGAGGGTGCCTTCATGCGCGGCGCATTGTGATAGGTCATCACGAGCACGACGCCAGACGCCGCTTCCGCCGCCTTCACATCGAGATCGACAATGCGCCCGCGCGCGATGGTGCTGAAGACAAGAGCCGCATAGCTGATGTTCTCATACGGAAACTCGGCTGCAAACCGCGTCTTTCCCTGAACCTTCATCGGCCCGTCGATGCGGGATACGGGCTGCCCGAGCGCTCCATGTTTGCGCAACATCGGATCAGCCGTAATGGCTGGCTGCCAGCGGCCCGGTTTGCTAGCCTCTGGCTTTGTTTGGGTTTCGGCGCTCATGCGTTTTCTCCCTTCAACTCATCGAGAACCGCAACGATGGTGCGTTTCGCAAGTTCGATTTTGAACGCGTTGTCTCGCAGTCCAACGGCATCTGCCAGTTCAGCCTCAGCAGCAGCCCGGAAACTGTCGGCACTTGCCTTCTGGCCCTTCAACGCCGCCTCGGCTTTCAGAGCGCGCCAAGGTTTATGGGCAACGCCACCAAGCGCCAGCCTCACGTCTCGCACCACACCGGCGTCATCAATATCAATCGCCGCGGAAACGGATATGAGTGCGAAAGCGTAGCTCGCACGATCTCTGACCTTCCGGTAGGTGGATTGTTTCGCAAAGGCGAGCGATGGAATTTCGACCGCCGTAATCAGCTCATCTGGTTGTAGTTCGGTTTCCACATCGGGCCGATCGCCAGGCAAACGGTGCAGATCGCGCAACGGCATGCTGCGCGTGCCTGCCGGTCCTTGCAGATGAATAACGGCATCCAGCGCAACGAGGGCTACGCACATGTCGGAAGGGTGGGTGGCGACACAGGCGTCAGATGCGCCGAGAATTGCGTGATAGCGATTGAACCCTTCCATTGCATCACAGCCAGCGTGTGGCTGGCGTTTGTTGCAGCGGGCCGCATTGTCGTAAAAATACCGGCAGCGGGTACGTTGCAGGATGTTGCCACCGACGGTCGCGACATTGCGGATCTGTGCACTCGCCCCAGCCAGAATAGCTCGGGACAGAAGCGGGAAATGAGCACGCACGGCATCATGGGATGCCAGTGCGGTGTTTTTCACACCTGCACCGATGAGCAGGCTGCCATCGGCGCGCTGCTCGATGGTGCCGGGTAGATGCGTTATATCGACAAGTGTTTCCGGATGTTCGACAGTCTCACGCATGAGATCGACGAGATTGGTGCCGCCGCCGAGATATTTGGCGGCAGGACCAGCTTGCTTGAGTGTGATGGCGGAAGCGGCATCCGATGCCTGATGGTAGGAAAATATGTTCATGCCCGTGCCCTTCCCTCGGTCGGCGCGACTGCTTGATGGGCCAGTGTCTCGGAAATCGCTTCGACGATGCCGTTATAGGCACCGCACCGACAGAGATTGCCACTCATGCGTTCACGGATTTCTGTAACGTCAACCGCAACACTGGTCGCTGACAGATCGCAGGTCACGGCACTCGGGATGTTGCGTTCGATCTCGCTTGCCATCCCGACGGCGGAACAGAGTTGCCCCGGCGTGCAGTAGCCACATTGAAAACCATCATGTTCGATAAATGCTTTTTGCAAGGGATGAAGATTGCCGTTGGCGGCAAGCCCTTCGACCGTGGTGATGCTACGGCCCTGATATTGAACCGCGAGCGCCAGACAGGAATTGATGCGTTCACCATCAACCAGAACGGTACACGCACCGCAGGCACCCTGATCACACCCCTTCTTGGTTCCGGTAAACCCCAGATAGTTTCGCATAAGATCAAGCAGCGATGTGCGGATATCCGCATCCACCTCGATCTGTTCTCCATTGATGGTAAAACGCATAGGACATCTCCCTTGGCTTAAACGCATTGGTGATGGTGGATCGCAGACCATGATATGCCTGCGGATTCAGTTGTTCCTCCGGCGAGGACATGTCTGCTTGCTGTAGTGCCAAACGGCCCTGATCGAACCGTTTCGCGTTGCGATCTTTTAGGTCGACGTCAGACTGGACTGCCGACAGGCCGCAATATCCGCAATGACCGAGAGCGCCAGAGAATGCGCATCGCGCGCCCGTCCGAACAGCCCGATTGGCGCTTTGATCCTCCCGATAACGTCACTGGA
This sequence comes from Agrobacterium rosae, assembly GCF_002915175.1. Classification (GTDB taxonomy): domain Bacteria; phylum Pseudomonadota; class Alphaproteobacteria; order Rhizobiales; family Rhizobiaceae; genus Agrobacterium; species Agrobacterium rosae. The sequence goes on from NZ_NXEJ01000008.1 coordinate 83,862, forward strand.
ATGTCCAATCTCCCGCAACCGCTCCACGCGTCTTTCGTGCGTGCGGGAGCTGCCCAGAGCACCGATGTAGAACGGGTTCGCGTTGAGTGCAGCGTTCAGCACCGGCATTTCCAGTTCGATATCATGCTGAAGTAGTGCAACGGCCGTGTCTGCATCGATCATGGATGGGTCGAGACCCCCAACCCCGGCTTGATCGTAAAGGATAACCTCATAACCCGCCGCCTCCGCAACCTGCGCAGCGACTTCGACTTCCAAAGTCCGCCCGGACAGCAAAACGCGTACGGCTGGGCGATAACACGTCACGAAGACATCCCCGTCCCATCCGGTGTGAGGGCCATTGGCACCGAATGAGAGCTGCTCATTGCCTGAAGCGTATGAAAGACTGGCTTCCTGACGATTCCTCATTCGCGTAACGACGGAACAGATCGGCTCGATGTCGCGAAGCATATGGATTGCAACCGTGATGCCGCCCCCACAGGGCAAGATGATATCAAAAAAAGGAGACCCTTCCCCCAACATCACAAAACGGTCATGACCACTGGCAAATGCTTCTAACGCTTCAGCCGCGATAGCCGCCTCCGTGCAGCCTCCAGACACATAGCCGCAATAGCGACCATCATCGGCGACAGCCATGTGTGCTCCAAGCGGCCGGGACGAACCGCCGCGGATTTCGACCAAGGTACACAGCGCCATCTGATAGCCGGCCTCGACCATTCGAACAGCGAAATCGAGAACGTCGATTGCGCTGTCGGTTGAGAGGGCTTTTTTTGGCACAGGCTTATCTTCGCCAAGCCGTGCCGTTAAGGCCTGCCGAGAGAGAGGGAACGATTTGCTGCCGAGGCTGTTTTGCAAAGTAGGAAGGATCGATTGCGTCATAACGGCTCCTGCTTTCGATCTGAATTAAACGCTAAACCTCAAGACGGTCGGTTGGTTCCGACTTCACAGCCATTCATCAGCTATGTGATATGATTTGGCATGACAGCCACCCCACATCTGAACTAAAGATTTAGGAGCTCTCCGACTAAACGGAGGAGCCTCCGTTTAATCTAGTGACTTGCGATCATTCGTCAAGCCTTTTCGTGTGGAGAGAATTTAAAGTGCCGCAGGAGCGACCACAGCAATCGGGTGTCCAGCCCAAACTGCGCGCCGACGCACGCCGAAACCGTGACAGGCTGATTGAAGTCGCAGCATTGGCATTCGCAGAGCAAGGTGCAGCCGCCTCACTCGAAGACATCGCCCGGCGCACCGGTGTGGGCATAGGCACGCTTTACCGGCATTTCCCAACCCGGGAGCATCTGGTCGAAGTCGTTTACCGTCGAGAACTGGAACTAATTGCCACCGCTGCCACGGACCTGATCGCGGAGAAAGAGCCAGATGTTGCGCTGGAGGAGTGGATGAGCCGGTTTGTCGGGTATATGGCCGCCAAGCGCGGCATGGCGAGCAGCTTGAAACTGCTTTTCACATCCAATTCCACTCTTTTTGCCGACGGATCAAGAATCCTGCATACAGCGTTCGGTGAACTTCTCGACAAAGCAGTCAAGGCCGGGTCTATTAAAGGCGACATAGAAGCGGCAGACGTTTTGAACGCGCTGTTCGGCATTTACTCAATTCCCGATGGCCCGGACTGGCGCGAGCGGGCAAACAGGATTGTTCGCCTGGTCATGGACGGATTGAGAGCTCGGTAGAGTAAAAACAAAAAAGCCGCTACGAGAGCGGCTTTTTCAGGTATCGGGCTGAACTTAGAACTGGCGTCTGAAACCAGCAACAACGGCATGGCTGCTGAAATCAGTGCTCGATACTGAGCCATCACGCGCAGTGAAGTCGAAGTCATCTGCTGCCGTGTAGCGATAACCGATATCGAACGTCGTATTGCTGAACAGCGTGCTATCTCTGAAGAACGAGATCGTGTTGAGATCGATACCGACGCCGAGATCAAGATGATAAGCAAATTTCGTATCGTCGTCATCCATTGCCACGCCAGTCGTAGACACACCCTGTCGACGCAATTCGAGGTTCATCGCACCGATACCACCGCCAAAATACGGCGTAAAAGCGGTGTTTGTGGGGATGTCGAGGTAGGCGTTGACGAAGCCCTGAATGGTACGCGCGTCACCGAACGAGTCCGACCCGAAGTTTACGCCACCACCGCTGATTTCGTCGGCATCTGCTGTACCGTAACCGATTTCAAGCTCGAGGCGCGGAGAAACAAAACCGTATGATCCGAAGCTGTAACCGGCGCGCAATCCGCTGTAAAAACCAAAATCGTAGTCAGCGTCGTAAGACGTGCCGCCAAATGTGTAATTTGTATTATCCGGGAACGTCAGGCTGCTGACCGAGCCGAGGTAAAAACCGCTTTTATCGGCAACGACAACAGGCTCATTCTGAATGATATCAGCGGCAGTTGCGGATGATGCCAGAAGAGCCAGCAAGCCTGCCAATTTAACGACTTTTTGCATTTCGGTAGACCTTTCAGAAGAATCGGCCCCCGCCGTTCCCTATAGAAGTCACCGGACGAGCGTGATGTCTAAGTAATTTAGCATAAATTCACGTCTGTCGTTGAATGTTGCCATTTAGCGTTGCTTATCCGCAACTCATGACCACGGGCTGTGCCTGAACTACCACGCCATATGCATCAACGACCTCGCCTATAAGCGTATATAAGGAACTGGATATCAACACGTGCGTTCACGCGTCGCAGCAGCACTCAAGCTGCATGCGCTTCACTGAGTAAGGCTGCTCGCCAAAGCTATTGCACATCCGCTGGTGCCCTTTGTCGCCGTTGTCCACATGGTGAACCTGATGGTCAAATGGCGGGAAGAAGAATGGCAAGTCTAAAGACAATCAATCCGTTGCAGCCGAGGGTGACTTATCCCAGCGCCGACACGGCATCGAGCACCATACTGTCGGGTCGAACCGTACTCATCCTGATCGGCGTGGCTTTTCTTTTGCGGGTCGGCCAGGAAATCTTTGTTCCGCTGGCGCTGTCGCTTCTTCTTTCCTTCACCCTTGCTCCAATCGTGTCGTTCCTCCGAAAGCGGTATATCCCAAAAGTTTTGGCGGTTATTCTCGCCGTGACATCGGCTTTTTGTGCCATAGCCATTTTCAGCTTCATCGTTGCCACGCAAGTTGCAAACCTTGCCGAGAACATTCCCACCTATCAGCGCAATATCGTCAGCAAGGTCCAGCTGCTCGCTCAGGCAGGCTCTGGTAATGGCATCCTCGACCATCTCAGCAAGGTGGTGGAAAAGGTCGGCGCTGAGATACAGACAAGAGCCACCGAGAGTCAGGACGCACCAGCGCCTGAAATCACGGCTCGGGAGCCTATGCCGGTCGAGATCATTTCCCGCACCAATCCGCTGCAAACCCTCGGCAACCTTATCCTGCCCCTCATCAGTCCGTTCGCGACGGCAGGTCTCGTCATTGTGCTGGTCATCTTCATACTATTGGAGCGTGAAGATCTGCGCGACAGGTTCATTCGGCTTGTCGGCTTGAGCGACCTGCACCGAACGACCGCAGCACTTCAAGATGCCGGAAAAAGAGTGGGCAAATATCTGCTCATGCAATTGGTCGTCAATGCTCTCTACGCCCTGCCTATCACCATTGGCTTGTGGCTTCTGGGAATACCCAATGCGATTCTGTGGGGTCTTCTCACGCTGGTCCTCCGGTTCGTCCCATATATCGGCCCGGTCATCGGTATGATCCTTCCACTTTTTCTGGCTCTGGCAATTGCCCCGGGCTGGTCGCTCGTTGCTTGGGTCGCGGCTCTGTTTTTGACGACGGAGCTGGTAAGCAACAACGTCATTGAGCCTTGGCTTTATGGCTCGCACACGGGATTGTCCCCCCTGGCAATCATCGTCTCGGCGATCTTCTGGTCCTGGCTCTGGGGACCGATTGGTTTGATGCTATCGACACCGTTGACCGTCTGCCTGGTTGTCCTTGGTCGCTACGTTCCGCAGTTCGGATTTCTTGACGTTCTCCTCGGGAACGAGCCTGTCCTCGAGCTCCATGAAAAACTCTATCAGAGGCTTTTGGCTGGCGATCCGAATGAAGCTACCGACAATGCCGAGGAATATCTCAAGCAGGAATATCTCGTCGATTATTACGACAAGGTAGGGCTCCCTGCTCTTCTTCTCGGCGAGATGGACCGGCAGCGCGGCGTGATGTCGGATTCGCAGATCGAATTGTTTTCTTCAAGTTCCATGACGTTGGTCGAAAATCTTTCAGACATCGCTGATGAGGAGGAAAACGAAGAGCTGGACGATACCGCAGAGATAACACCGACGCTGCCGGACGAAACAGATTTGCCCGATGGTAAAGGCCAATCGGTTTTATGCCTTGGCGGTCGCGGAGCCATTGATGACGCCGCATCCTTGATGTTGTCGCAAATCATCGAGGTGCAGGGAGCCGCAGTCACGTCTGCAAGTTATGCCGACCTGGCTGTCAGGACCTCGCTGAAACTGAATATCGACGGCGTCAACACAGCTGTCGTCTCATTCCTCAATGGCAACTCCAAATCCCATGCACGCCAGATCGTTCGTCGTCTCAAACGCATCAATCCCTCCATACGGGTGGGAATACTCATACCCACCGCGAACGGCCAGAACTACGCGCAAATCGCCGCCGATGAGATAGGTGCCGACTTTGTCGCGATGTCGTTGAACGAGGCAGCAAAACTGTCGTTGACTCCAACCACGCCGACGAAGCTCGTGGCTATCGCGCGGAAAGTTGGTCATCCAAAATTGAGGACAATCAAGCCGGTTGCCGCGGCTTGATTGTCGACTATGGGCGAAGGTCGATTAAAAGCATTCAAGCCGAAACCCGTGGCGTTAGACACCTACTGGCAGGGACATAGACACCATAATTTCCTGCCATGCCTCATAAGCAGACATCACAGTGTGCATCTGCGCGGTGTGACCGGCGATGAAATCGTCTCCGTAGATCGTCTCGTCGGGATACTCGGTTATCAACGTCATTGGTACCGTGTGTCGATCATCAATCGATGAAAGACACGGAAACCCGTTGATGATGCGAAACCCGGTCTCGCCGGCGTGGATTTCGTAGAGCGCGATCTGGCGATCATTATACTCCAGCAGACCGGGGATCGTACCAAGATGGCGGGTAACCTTGTCGAGCAAGGCCTCGGCCTGTTCGGTCCAATCAGCGTGATGACGCACGACGAGAAAGAAGCCTTTTGGCAAAGTCCACATCGCGAAATTACGCGGCACATAACCCGAGAGCGGACGGGTCCATTCGTGCGAGGGATAACCGTGCAGATTGACGTGCAGGGTGGCACCGCTTAAGTCCTGCGCTTTAAAACGGATTTCCTTTTCGTTGAGATACGCTCCCGAATTCTCAAATGTCCGGTACTCGAGATCATCTCCCAACGCGGTATAGCGCGCGGCATGATGCATGTGTCTTGGATTATCGACGCGAAGCCTTTGATGGATGGCGTAACCATCAGGGTTTTCCAGCGGCGAAATGGTGAAATGGGCACCTGCCTTCGTCTGTAATTCACGGGCCGCACGGAGAGCACCGACGATGCCTGTCGTTTCATTCGGGTGTTGTCCGCCACTGATCATCACGGCAGCGTCGCTTCCGCTGAAATATCGTGCCGTCACTTGCCTGCCTGATCTGGCGCGGGCAGTGAACTCGTCGCCACCTATTTCGGTCAACTGATTTGATATCTGATCTGTCGATAGCGGGGCAGCGGCTGTTTCGATTACTTGGTTCGCGCTATCCAGAAATGCCTTGCCCAATGGCCGGGTTTCGATACGCACCGAAATTCCCGCATCACTTTTGATGACTTCTGGAACGATCTGGCCGGGTTTCAAGCCACGATCACCGAGTGGACGACCGGATTTTTTCTGGAAGAATTCGAGAAGCGAGAAGTACAAATCCTCATGAAGGGCTTCCCGCAGACTGACCATCTCATCGCCAATGGCAAGCGACAGATCCTCGGAAGGATAAAGGACGCGAATATTGAGCTCATCGAAATAGGGCTCTTCATTTCCCCAATCGTGTCTTGCGACTGCGTTAATGGCGCTTTCGAACAAGCGCTCGTAGTCCGTTTCAAGCCGCTCACTAAGCTCCCCGTGGCGCAGCCAGCCGGTTGGCGAAACATTGGTTTCTCCAACAATATCGATATGGACACGATTTGGCGCGAGCACCTTCAGTGTCTCGGTACCAGCTGCCCGTTTCAGAGAAACGTCATAGAAAAACGCAGCATCTTCACGCGGCACAAAGTCGATTTTGATCTTTCCGACCAAAGCGGCCAACGGATAAGCTTCAAGCCGAAACCGATTTGCGGGAGCGTCGGGGTGAACCGGATATGCGATCTGAATGCTCTCGACGCCTTCCAGATCGATATCTTCCAGCAAGCTGTGGAGCAACGGCTTGTAGGCACTGCGGATGCGTGCCGTGACGCCTCTTTCTGCAAGGCGGCGCTCGGCATCACGCCTGCTGTTCACGTCATCGAAGGTCCATGCTTCCAAGGACTGCCCGGCAACCGCTTGTTCGACCAAATCATCAAGAGTGCGCTCGAATGTCTGGCTGAAAATCTCTGTCATCGCATTTACCTCGAAGTTCTGCCGGTCGGATCGAGGCTATCGCGCAGCCAGTCGCCCAAAAGATTGAGACCAAGCACCGTGAAAAGAATCGCTAGGCCTGGGAAGACGCTGACCCACCATGCAATCTGCAAATAGGTGCGACCATCCGCCAGCATGCCACCCCAGCTTGGAATGGTCGGATCGACGCCCATGCCGAGGAAGGTCAGGCTGCTTTCCAGCAGGATGTTGTTGGCCACATTCAGCGTCATCAGCACGATGACCGGCCCAACGAGGTTTGGCAGCAGGTGCTGGAAAATGATGCGCCAGTCTTTGACGCCGATAGCGCGCGCCGAAAGGATGAATTCCCGCTCACGCAGTGTGAGCACCGAGCCGCGCACGAGGCGCGCATATTGGACCCACTGCGACACGATCAGCAATATGATGGTGTTGGTGAGGCTGCCGCCTACAATGGCAATGAAGGTGATTGCCAGCAGAATGAAGGGCATGGCAAGCTGAATATCAGCAAAGCGCATGACGACCATGTCCCAGAAGCCGCGATAGTAGCCTGCGATCAGGCCCATCAGAACGCCAAACACGACGGCACCGATGACGGACGTAAAGCCCACCAGCAGCGAAATCTTGCCACCTGCCACGACACGCGCCAGAACATCACGGCCGAGTGGATCAGTGCCGAATGGGTGTGCCGCGCTGGCAAATGGTTTTGCCAGTCTTGCCATCAGATCAATCTTTTCCGCACCGCCGGGGAAAAGCACGTCGGACAGAAGCACGGCCGCGCAGATGACGACGGTCAAGGTTGCACCGAGCACGAATTCAAGGCTGTAGAACCGCGAAAGGCGGAAGGTTTTGGTTGCCATGTCTTTTACTCCGTGCGGATACGGGGATCGACCAGCCCATAGGCAATATCGACCAGAAGATTGATGCCGACGATCATCAGCGACAGCACGGTAATGACGGCCTGCAACACGGGATAATCGCGCGCGCCAACGGCATCGAATGCCAACGACCCCATGCCAGGCCAGTTGAACACCCGCTCAATGACGACGATGCCGCCCAGCAACCCGCCGAACTGCAGGCCGAAATAGGTGATGAGCGGAATAGCGCAGTTGCGCAAAGCGTGTTTGTACAGAACCTTGCTTTCGCTAAGCCCTTTGGCGCGCGCAACCATGATGTATTGCGATTGCAGCGTGTCGAGCATTGCTGTGCGAACGAGGCGAACATTCGTGGCTGTGAGAATAACGCCCATCGTCACCGCAGGCATGATGTAGCTGACAAAGCCGCCCTTGCCGCTGGGCGGTAGCCAGCCGAGCGTGATCGAGAACAGCAGGACAAGCATGAGCGCAAGCCAGAAATTTGGAAAGGACAGGCCGAGAAGCGAGAATATCCTGATGGCCTGATCGATACCCTTCCCTTTCGAGGTCGCCGCCTTGATGCCCAATGGGATCGACAGCGCAATCGAGACAACCATGGAGATGAAGGCCAGCATTAGCGTTGCTGGCAGTGCATCACCGATCAGGCGCGAGACTGGCGTGCCACCGATGAAGCTCTTGCCAAGGTCTAACGTGACAAGGCCTTTTAAGAAGTTCATGTATTGCACGAAGAACGGCTGATCTGTGCCCAGCGCGACACGAATGCGCATCAAATCTTCTTCCGTCATGCTGCCACCGCCCTGAAACATAGTAACGGCGGGATCGCCGGTCAGGCGAATGGCGAATGAGACGAGCAGCGTGATGGCGATGACGACGAATAACGCCTGCAACAATCGCTTGATGAGGAAACCGGCCACGTTCTTTTCCTTGCAATGGGGACGGTGACGCCGCCCAGTGAGAGCGGCGTCAAACATTCATTCTTACTCGACGGTGACGTCGGTCAGTTTCAGGCGGTTATCCGGTGGGGCGATGAAGCCTTTGACCTTCTTGCTGACGCCGTAGATCGCGTTGGTATTGTAAAGCGGCAGCTCAAGGGCCTTCTCGGCAGTCGCTTTGCCGATTTCCTTAAGGATGCGCTCACGCTCTGCGCGGTCCGTCAGTGGGCGCTGGGATTCCAGCAACTTGTCGAGTGCTGCGTCCTTTTCGTAAGGGTTCCACTTTTCACCGGAGTGGTACATGGAATAAGCGGTGTTATCGTAATCGAAGGTCCAGCCACCCCACTTCTGCTGGAACATGGCACCGGTCTTGCCCTGCGGAATGATGTCATTCAGCAGAACGTTGGTTTCATAAGGCTTGATCGTCGCGGTAATGCCGACCATCTGGAGATAGCTGGCAATAACCTGCGTAACCTCGTTCATCGTCGCATCATTGCCGCGAATATCGATCTGAACCGTTGCACCCGGCTTTACGCCAGCTTCAGCTAAAAGCTTCTTTGCTCCTTCCGGATCGTAAGGAAGCGGCTTTAGTTCGGGGTCGTAACCGAAGGACAGTGCGCCCTGGAAGCTTGCGATTTCAGCGCCCTGCCCTGCTAGGATCGACTTGACGATGGTCGCACGATCCACTGCCATAATGATCGCCTTGCGAACCTTCGGGTCGGCAGTAATGCCATCACGCGTGTTGAAACGCAGGGCGTCGACGGTTGGGCCGGGAACGCTCACGATTTCCAGATTGGAATCGCCCTGAATGACCGGCAGCATGCCAATAGGGATTGTCGGCGGAATGACGAGATCGACACGGCCAGCCTGAAGCTCGGCAACGGCTGTCGCCGGTTCGGAGATAAAGCGATAATCGAGCTCAGAAAGCTTCGGTGCGCCGCCCCAGTAATCGGGGTTGGCTTCGAGCTTGATGTTCACCTTCGGCGCATAGGACACGAATTTGAACGCACCTGTCCCGACCGGATTGGTGTTGAAGTTGTCTTCACCCTTTTCCTGGATGTATTTCGGCGGCACGATCATGGCACCGTATCCGGCAAGCTTGGTCAAAAGAACGGGATCAGGAGCCTTCAGCTTCATGTCCACGGTGTTTTCATCGATGATCTCGACACTTTCGATGGCGGTATAGTTGGAACGCTGTGGACCCTTCGCACCCTGTTCGCCAAGCAGACGATCAAAGGTGAACTTGACAGCTTCAGCGTTGAATGGCTCGCCATTGTGGAACTTAACGTTCTGGCGAAGCTTGAAGCGAATGCGCTTGCCTTCGTCCAGCTCTTCCCAAGACTCAGCAAGACCCGGTACGAGCTTCAGGTCAGGGCCGCGATAGGTCAGGCCATCGAAAATGTTGGTGGCAACGGCAGCCCACTGGACCAGAAACGTATCGATGGGGTCCCAGCTGCCCGGGTCCTGTGGCGTGGAAATCGTCATTTTTCCGGCTGCGAGTGCCGGTGCGGCAGCAAAAGCCACGCTTGACAGGGCAAGCGCCACGAAGGCCGTCAGCCCCCTGTTTGTTCTGGTCATTGATCTGTTCCTCTCAGATAGATGCGATTTTTCGCGGTTTTTCAGGCGCTTCTTGCAACGAAGTGGCCTGGATTGATTTCCTCGTGAACGAGAATGGCTGGTTCATCGCCAACGCGACGGACTGGATTGGGAATTTCGCCCTCGATCATTGCCGTTTGCCTGACGGCTGCGGGATCAGCGACCGGCACTGCCGACAGCAACCGGCGCGTGTAATCATGCGTCGGTGTCTCAAAGACCTGTCGGCGGCTGCCCAGCTCCATGATCTGGCCGAGATAGAGGACGGCAACGCGGTGGCTGATCTTCTCAACCACAGCCATGTCATGGCTGATGAACAGGTAGGCGAGACCGCGCTCGGCCTGCAAATCCATAAACAGGTTGATGATCTGCGCTTGAATGGACACGTCGAGCGCAGATAGCGCTTCGTCGGCGATAATCAGCTTCGGATCAGATGCCAATGCACGCGCGATGCAGACGCGCTGGCGCTGGCCACCCGAGAACTCGTGAGGGTAGCGCTCGGCCACGGCGGAGCTCAGGCCAACGCGTTCGAGGAGTTCGTCGACCCGACGACGAACGGCCTTGCTGCCGGAGATCAGGCCGTGCGTGTTGATCGGCTCGGCAATCGAAAAACCAATCGTCTTGCGCGGATCGAGCGAGGCAAATGGGTCTTGGAAAATGTATTGGACTTCCTGTCGCATGCGAAAACGTTCCGCTGCCGACATGGATGAGTATGTCCGCCCGGCAAAGGCGATCTCGCCGCCCATCGACGTTTGAAGCTGCTGGATCGTGCGACCGATGGTCGATTTGCCGGAGCCGGATTCACCAACCAGTGCCAATGTCTCCCCCGGATGAATGTCAAAACTAACATTCTGGACGGCACTAAGACGGTGGGTCGCCTTGCCAAACAGGTTCTTCTTCACATCGAACCGAACCAGCAAATCCTTGACCGACAGAAGCGGCTTTTGGTCATACTTTGCAGTGTCCTGAACCCGCTCATCTCCAATTATTTTTGGCTTGCCATCTTCCAGCACCGTCAGCGGCGTGCGCTTGGGGAAATCTTCGCCCGTCATGCTGCCAAGACGTGGCACGGCTGAGAGAAGCATGCGGGTATAGGGGTGTTGCGGGTTGGCAAATATCTGGCCGACAGGGCCTTCCTCGACCTTCTTGCCTTTCCACATGACGACGACGTCATCGGCCATTTCGGCAACGACACCCATGTCATGCGTGATGAAGACCATGGCCATGCCAAGTTCTTTTTGCAGGTCACGCATGATGTTGAGGATTTGCGCCTGGATGGTGACGTCGAGAGCCGTGGTCGGCTCGTCTGCAATCAGGAGCTTCGGGCGGCAGGCCAGCGCCATGGCAATCATGACGCGCTGTCGCATTCCACCCGACAATTGGTGCGGATAGCGATCCAGAAGTGCGGCAGAATCTGGCAAGCGCACCATATCGAGAAGCCTGCGCGCCTCTGCCGAGGCGGCCGCTTTGCCCATCTTCTCGTGAAGGATGAGCACCTCGCAAATCTGATCACCGATGGTGAAAACAGGATTGAGCGAGGTCATCGGCTCCTGAAAAATCATGGCAATGTCTTTACCACGGATGGAACGCATGTCCTTTTGCGAGACCTGAAGCAAATTCTTGTCACCGAACATGATCCGGCCGCTGGGAAATTTTGCGCCCATCATATCGGCCAAGCGCATGGTCGAAAGCGATGTTACCGACTTCCCTGACCCCGACTCACCCACGACAGCGACGGTTTTTCCTGCGGCGACCGAGAAGGAAAGATCATCAACGACGCGACTGCTGCCAAACTCGACACTCAACCCTTCGACCGAAAGAAGCGGCGTGGGTTTGTCAATTGCGTTCATCATGTGTGCGTCTCCGTCGGCGCTTGCGCAGTCTGGCCTAGGCAAGTGTCGCGCTGTCGATCGACGGTCGAACAAGGGATGCAATTGCCCCCGCACTTAACGCTTCAGACTTGACGCAACAGACCCTAGCTTCTGACAAAGACGCTACTAAAGTAGGACAATAATGTCCATACTGTTGAACAATTTTCTGTCATTGCCTAACAAATACGCATCTTGATGCAAATCGTGATTGGGTGCCCCACCACCAGACTGTCAGATCAAAACTTCATGTCCCGGCGATACCAGTTGATAGGTCCGTCGGGGCGGGACATACCCGGTCAGTCGAATGGGGCTCTGGAGTTCATCGATTGGGGCGTTACGGCGGAAGCCTCTTCGCGCAGGATCGGGTACAGGCACCGCTGCCATCAGTTTTCTGGTGTAAGGATGCTGCGGGTTTGCAAAGATCGAAGCCCTCGGACCGATCTCCACGATTTCCCCCAGATACATGACCGCCACCCGGTGACTCACCCGCTCCACCACAGCCATGTCATGGCTGATAAACAGGAAGGCGATCTTGAACTGCTCCTGCAAATCGAGCAGCAGATTGCATACCTGCGCCTTGATCGACACATCGAGAGCCGACACGCTTTCATCGGCTATGATGACCTTGGGATTGAGTGCCAACGCGCGGGCAATAGCGATACGCTGGCGCTGGCCGCCGGAAAATTCATGCGGATAGCGGTCCATCATCGAGGCGGAGAGGCCCACGCGTTCCAGCAGATCGGCAGCCATCTGCTTTGCCTCCGATGAGGTGGCAATCTTGTGCTTGATCATCGGTTCCGCCACCGCGTAACCTACAGTCATGCGGGGATTGAGGCTGGAGAAAGGATCCTGAAAGATCATCTGCACGCTGCGGCGCATGTTGCGGAGCGCGACTTGATCCAGCTTCAGAACATCGAAACCGTCAAGGGTCACGTTTCCACTGCGTGGCTCCACCAGACGGGCGATGGAGCGACCAGTGGTGGATTTTCCACAGCCGGATTCGCCGACAAGAGACAGGGTTTCGCCCTGAAACAGATCAAAGGAAACATTCTCTACGGCATGGACGGCACCGGTCGTTCGGCCAAAAAGGCCCGAACCAATATCAAAACGTGTCACGAGATTCTTAACTGAAAGAACGGGCGTCTTGCCCCCCTCGACGGTATTCGGCACCTCTTTTGCCTCGGAAATCTCGCCACTAGCCATATCCACTCGCGGGAACCGGAGCGGCCATTCGCGCCCTTCCATGGAGCCGAGTTTCGGCACGGCTGCAAGCAAGGCGCGGGTATAGGGGTGCTGTCCGCGATGGAAAATATCGGCCGTTTCACCGGTCTCGACCTGGTCGCCACGGAACATGACGATGGTGCGGTCGGCGATTTCAGCAACGACACCCATATCGTGCGTGATGAAAAGAACGGCCATGCCCTCTTCTTCCTGCAACTGCTTGATGAGGTCGAGGATCTGGCCCTGGATTGTGACGTCGAGCGCGGTTGTCGGCTCGTCGGCTATCAAAAGCTTCGGTCTGGACGCCAGCGCCATGGCGATCATAACACGCTGGCGCATTCCCCCGGAAAACTGGTGCGGATATTCATCGAAGCGGCTCTCAGCGTTCGGAATGCGAACCTTCTCCAGAAGCCGAATAGTCTCTACCTGTGCCTGCGCTTTATTCATGCCCTTGTGACGCGTCAGGACTTCGGAAATCTGCCGACCAATGGTGAAGACAGGGTTGAGCGATGTCATCGGCTCCTGAAAAATCATCGCCATATCGTTGCCGCGCACGGTCCGCATCTCCTTTTCGGAAATGCCCAGAATATCTCTCCCACCCAGCAAAACCTTACCTTCGATGCGGCTGGAGCGTGCTTCGAGTAGGCGCATGATAGAGAGCGAGGTAACGCTTTTGCCCGATCCACTTTCACCGACGATAGCCACCGTTTCACCGGCCTTCACATCGAACGACAGATCACGAACGACGCTCTTCCATTCACCATCCACCAGAAACGACGTGGTAAGATTTTTTACCGAGAGAACGGTATCTGACGATGTTTTGACAGGTTCGGTCATGGAACTACCTTCCAACCGCATAGGCCTGCATCAGGCGCGGGGTTGCTGCGGCACGCAGAAGACCATCGGCATCTCGCCGCGCTGCGGTCAGGCGACCAACTGTCCACGGGTCGGCTTCGGAGATATCATGTCCACGCGCCCGGAGAGCGGAAAGTGCAGCATCACCAATGCTGCGCTCGATCATCACATTGCCGGGCTGGCGAGTGCGTGGATAGAACGAACCGGGGAAGTGCGTCGTATGGAACAGCGGCAGATCGATTGCCTCCTGCAAATTCATGCCGAAATGTGCATAGCGCAGGAAGAAAGCTAGTTGCCACTGGTCCTGCTGATCACCGCCGGGCGTCCCGAAAGCAAGCGTCGGCCTGCCCTCGAACAGGCCAAGCGAGGGCGTCAGCGTCGTGCGGGGGCGCTTTCCGGGTGCCAGAGATGTAGGCAGGCCCGGCTTCATCCAGAACATCTGCGCACGAGAATTGAGGCAGAAACCAAGGCCCGGCACGATGGGCGAAGACTGCAACCAGCCACCGGATGGCGTAACCGATACCATATTGCCTTCGCGGTCGATGACATCGATATGCACGGTATCGCCGCGCTTCTCGGTAAGGTGCGACATGGTCGGCTCATAGACGGCACCGATGCCTGCCATGGAATTGAGCATACCAATGGTAAGGTCATGCTGTGCATCGAAACCGGGAATTCTGCCGGGGCGCAGGTCCATCGAAGCCTTGTCGGTGATTAGCTTGCGGCGTTCGTCATTATATCCATCCGAGAGAAGGGTCTGGATCGGGATTTGCGAGAATTCCGGATCGCCGTAATAGACTTCGCGGTCGGCATAGGAAAGCTTCATGGCTTCCACAACGGTGTGGACGAAATCCACGCCCGCCGGGTCCATCGAACCGATATCGATGCCCTTGAGCAGAGCCAGCGATTGCAGCAGAACAGGGCCCTGCCCCCAGGACCCGGTCTTGGCGATGGTCCAGCCATGATAATCATAGGTCGTAGGTTCTTCGATGGTGGCTTGCCAATTGGCCATATCCTGTGCCGTCAGCACGCCCTTGTGACGGTTGCCGCTGGCATCCATGACCTCTGCGGTCTTGAGATAGTCGCCGATCGCCTCGGCAACGAAGCCGCGATAAAACGCGTCACGTGCGGCATCGATGCCAGCCTCACGGCCGGGTTTCGCCTCTGCTTCGGAAATGATGCGCTTCCACGTTTCAGCCAGAACCGGGTTCTTGAAGCTTGAAAGCGATTCCGGTGCTGCACCGCCCGGCAACCACGTCTCATAGGAAGTCGGCCACTCCTTTTGGAAGAAATCCGCCAGCCCCTTGATGGTCGCGGACACGCGCGGCAGCATCGGATGACCGTTTTCGAGATAGTAGATGGAGGGTTCCAGCACATCGCGAACGGTCATGGTGCCGTAATCTCGCAGCATCAGCATCCAGCCGTCAAAGGCACCGGGAATGACGGTGGCCAGCAAGCCATCGCCCGGAATGAGATCGATACCTTCTGCCGTGTAATGTTCGATGGTCGCCGCTGCCGGTGCGGTACCCTGCGCGCAGATGACTTCGACCTTGTCTTTCTTTTTCGAATAGATGATGGCGGGCATGTCACCACCGGGACCGTTCAGATGCGGCTCCAGAACCTGCAGCACGAAACCGGTCGCGACGGCGGCATCGAAAGCATTGCCGCCTTTTTCGAGAATGCTCATGCCGACAGCCGAGGCAATCCAGTGCGTGGATGTGACGACGCCGAACGTACCAAGAATTTCAGGGCGGGTTGTGAAAGTGGTCATTGCAGTATCCTTTGGAATTCTTAGTTTTCGCGTGGATCGAGCGCATCGCGCAGACCGTCGCCAAGCAGATTGAAACCGATCACGACGGAAAAGATGGCAGCACCGGGCCACATCGCCATCCATGGTGCCTGCGTTAGGAAGTTCTTGGCCACGTTCAACATCGAACCCCAGCTTGGAGCCGGAGCCTGCTGGCCAAGCCCGAGAAAGGACAGGCTTGCCTCTGCGATGATGGCGGTGGCGACCGTCAACGTGGCCTGTACGATGATCGGCGGTACGATATTGGGAAGGATGTAACGCAGCATGATATCGCCGTGGCCAAGCCCGATGGAGCGGGCACCTTCGATGTAATCCTCCGTCTTGACGGACAGCGCCTGGGAACGGGTGAGCCGCACGAAGATCGGCATGGCAGAGAGGCCGATGGCAATCATCGCATTGGTCAGGCTCGGCCCGAGAAAGGCGGCCAAGGCGATCGCCATGATGAGGAACGGCATGGCGAGAAACGCTTCGGTGACGCGCGAGATGACCTGATCGACCCAACCACCGAAATAGCCGGAGATGAGTCCAAAAGGGACACCCAGCAATGCGGCAATGGCAACGGAAACGACACCGGCCATCAAAGAAGCCTGTGCGCCCCAGATCATACGGGAAAGAACGTCACGACCAATGTCATCGGTGCCCAACCAATGAGCTGCCGAGGGGGCTTTGCGAATAGCACCCCAGCTCGTGGCGAGCGGATCGGCCAGCGGCAAGAGCGGTGCGGCAACCGCCAGCAGCGTGAAGAAAGCGATGATGATGAGGCCAGCAATCGCGCTGCGATTACGCTTCATCTTTTTCCAGGCGCGGCTTTGGCGTGCCTTTGGCTTCTCGGCAGGAACGGCCTGTGCAGGCATACTCATATGGCTGCCCTCATGCGCGGGTTGAGAAGAACGGTCACGACATCTGCGAGCAGGTTCATGAAGATGAAACCGACAGCCGTGCACAACACAACACCCTGCACCACCGCATAATCACGATTGAAAACCGCATCGACAATCAGCTTGCCGAAGCCGGGAATGGTGAAAATCTGTTCGGTCAGAACGGCACCGGCCAGCAGTTCGCCGAACAGCAGCGCGGTGAGCGTTATCACCGGTAGGAGCGCATTACGGAAGGAATGGCTGAGTACAACTTCGCGGGTGGACAGTCCCTTGGCGCGTGCGGTGCGGATATAATCAGACTTCATCACCGAAAGCATGGATGAGCGCGTATGCCGCATGAGGGTTGCCGCGAGTCCCGTACCCAGTACGAAGGATGGCATGATCATCGTTTGCAGCGAGCGCACGGGATCGACAAAGATCGATTCGTAACCCGAGGCCGGAAGCCATCCGAGTTGAACGGAAACCAGCAGGATGAGCATGATACCCAGCCAGAAATTGGGGATGGAAAGCCCAGATAGTGCGACGATATTGGCAAGATAATCGATCCACGTGTTTTGCTTCACAGCCGCCAGAATGCCCATCGGCACACCGATCGCGAAGGCGAAAAACATCGACATCAAAGCCAGTTGGATTGTCACCGGAAGCTTTTCGGCAACCAGTTCCAAAACCGGTTGATTGGTGCGCAGCGATACCCCGAAATCTCCCTGCACCACGGAACCAAGCCAGTAGAAATACTGATACACGACCGGATCGTTCATCCTGTATTTCTCACGCAGCAGTTCGATGACGGCCGGATCCCGTTCCTCCCCCGCCATGGCGAGAATGGGATCGCCCGGCAGGAGCTTTTGAAGCGAAAAGACAAAAACGGATATGATCAGCAGCGTCGGTATTGCGACCAGCAGCCGTTTGGCGATGTAGATATGCATGAAAGCAGGTCCTTATACGGGCTATGCTTCGAGTAAGGGTTGCGGGACGCGTAGAGGTGCGCCCCACAAAGTGCGCAGGACAGGTTTAGTCCTCTTTTTTGACGCCTGTCAGGCGGATCATACCGTCACCGGAGGGGGTGAAACCGGTGATCTTCTTGGAATAGGCATAGAGATAAGCCTGATGACCGAGGTAGATCAGCGGCAAATCCTCATCCAGGATTTTCGTCGCGGCATCATATTTGACCTTGCGAACGGCGTTGTCGGTGGACGCGCGGGCTTCGTTCAGCAGCTTGTCGACTTCAGGGTTGCAATATTTGGTGTCGTTGATGCCACCTTTACAGGTCACGAACTGGTGGATGTTACCATCCGGGTCGGAACGACCGGACCAGTCAGAGCGCGAAAGGACGTAGTTGCCTGCTGTCTGCTCGGACAACAGCGTTGCGAACTCGGTAGCCTTCAGCTTCACGTCAAATCCGGCTTCGGCTGCCATGGACTGGATAACCTGCATCGCCTGCGTCTGTGTGGTGTTGTTGGCATGCTGAAGTTCAATTTCGTACTTGTCGAAACCGGCTTCCTTCATCAGGGCCTTTGCCTTTTCCACGTCACGAGCAGGAACGGGAATATCCTTGTTGTACCATGGGCTGGTTGGAGGCCATGCCTGGTTGCCAGCCATGGCGGTGCCTTCGAACACCACCTGATTGATCGCTTCCCGGTCGATGGACAGCGAGAAGGCCTGGCGCAGACGCTTGTCCTTGCCGAAAGGATTATCGGCCTTCGCGCCGTTGCCGATGTTTACATACATCGCCATGTATCCAGGCCCAACGATCTCGCCGTAATTGAGCTTCGGATCCGCTTTGACGGTAGCCGCATCGGACGCGGAAATGCGCTCTGCGAGATCGAGATCGCCCGATTGCAGGTTGGCTAGGCGCACGGTCGTATCAGGGATTGGCAGGAACGTGACTTTGTCGATGAAAATATTATCCTTGTTCCAATAATCGGCAAACTTCTCAAGAACGATGCGGTCCTGCTGGATACGCTCGACAAATTTGAAGGCACCGGAGCACACCGGCTTCTTGCTGAAGTTCGCGCCCAACTCCTTGCCAGCGGTCGGCGAAATCATCATCCCGGCACGGTCGGAAAGCTGGGCCAGCAGGCTGGCATCGGGGCTCTTCAGCGTAAACTTGACCTGATAATCACCGGTCGCTTCAACCTTGGCCACAGATGCCAGTTCACTCTTGCGACGGGATTCCGGCAGCGTCATGTTGCGGTCGATATTGTAGACAACCGCTTGCGCATTGAACGGCGTACCATCGTGGAACACCACACCTTCGCGCAGATCCATCGTCAATGTGCCGCCATTGTCGCCCCATGCCCACTTGGTCGCAAGCTGCGGAATGACCGACAGATTATTGTCGAGATCAACCAGCTTGTCGCAAAGACTGGTATAGACGATGCGGCCCACGAATGTGCGTGACTGTGCGGGGTCAAGCACGTCGGCATCGTCCATCAGGCCGATCCGCAAGTCAGCGGACAAAGCTGATGTCGCCATCAAAGAGCTGATAAAAAGAAGTCCGGAAAGTTTCGTCAATCGTGTCATGATGTTCGTTCCTCTGGTGATTTTTAAACAAGCCGGTTTTCCGGTCTTTTTTTCGTGTTGTAGGCAAGGCTAGATCTTGGCGGTTTCCTCAATGGGTGCAGACTGGTCGCTTTGGTCC
The DNA here is from genome assembly GCF_002915175.1 of Agrobacterium rosae. GTDB lineage: Bacteria > Pseudomonadota > Alphaproteobacteria > Rhizobiales > Rhizobiaceae > Agrobacterium > Agrobacterium rosae. The sequence goes on from NZ_NXEJ01000008.1 coordinate 103,095, forward strand.
ATCGATGTCTGGCGTATCAACCGTTCCTGAAGCGTCAGAAGATGGGTGCGCATGGCCTCTCCCGCCCGCGCCGGGTCTCGCGAAGCAATGGCTTCGATGATGTCAGTGTGCTGGTCTCGTGATTCTTGAATTGTCTTGTGTTGCCTGCGCGCCCGTTCGCGTACCAATTGCCAGGCCGGGTCCTGCCGGACACGGTTGATGACGTCGAAAAGCGACAAGAAAAGCTGGTTGCCGGCAGACTGGGCGATCAACCGGTGCAAAGACCCATCCCAAAGCTCGCGCCAGTCAGCATCGGTACGCTCGTAAATCTTGTCTCGCAAATCTCGCATGCGGTCGATATCGGAGTCTTTGGCGCGCAACGCAGCCAATTGCGCAAGCTGCGGCTCCAATCGCAAACGCACTTCCATGATTTCCATGAAATTGGTTCCCGTCACCAGAGTGGCTGCGTGATCGCTCCAGCTATCTGGCCTCTGCCCCAGAAACGTACCCGCGCCCTGCTTGCGCCAGATCAAACCTTCCGCCTCTAGAACTTCCAATGCGCGCCGGATTTCCCGCCTGCCAACGCCAAAGCGTTCCGAAAGAGCGCGTTCTGTCGGCAATTTCCCATCTACTGCAAGCGTCGTGACACTGAACAGTTCACGCAGCCGCTCAAGAGCGTAGTTGGAGTTTTCAAAAGGCGGAGGTGTTGAACTCTGGTCCAATGGTTCGTACCAATTTACAATTGGTTCAATGAAGCGCTTTGATACCGCTTGGTCAAGCCACTTTTTTCGGCAACTTACAAAATGATGGAAAACGAGGCAACGCGTACATCGTCAGGGATCGACTTAGCGTCCGGCGGTCCAGTTGGCGAGTTCCTGCTCAGCGCGCTCTAAAGCGCTGTGATTGAGGAGTTTCCGCAGAAAGGCGACCGTTACCGCACGCGTGCGCAGATTATACTGACCATCAGAGTCACTATCCCTCAAAGCCTGGTAGACGTTCAGTTTCTCATACAGGCTTTGAAGGCGGTTCTGGACGCTTCTGAGCGATAAATTTCGACGGCGCGCAATTGTTTTGTCCGTCAAGCCGAGTGCAACATCGATCAGGATTTCATATTCGGAATCGCTCATACCTCTGACCCGGCCCAGACTTTTCTCCTGCATCCCGCGCACTTCGCGGTCGATGACGCATTGCGCCTCGATGAAGATACTACGCAATGCAAGGCGCAGGCGGTCGTCGGAAGCGGATTTCAGAACATAGCCGTAAGCCGCACCATCAGGCACGATACGGGAGACACCGCGCACATAGGCTTCGTCCGAATAATTCGACCAGAAGAGAATGCGGGTGTCGGGGCGTTCTTTCCAGATGGTGCGAGCGGCCTCGATGCCATTGCGCTCTCCCATCTGCAAATCCATGACGATGTGGGCAGAGCGGTTTTCGCGTGCGAGCTTTTCGCCGACCTTGCCGTTTTCTGCCTCGATAACATGATTGCATTCCGGAAGTGCGGCGCGCACCGCTTCATTCAGGTAGGAGCGGTGCAGAACGTCGTCTTCCACGATCAGAACTTCCATCTCACATCTCCTAGAATATCTGCGTGCTATCGGCCAAAGTGATGCTAACAAACGTCCCAGGACCGGTTCGGTTGTGCCCCATTTCAAAGCGGGCGGAAATCAATCGTGCACGGGTCTTCATATTTCCTATGCCATGGCCGTGCATGGAGGTGTGCTTGCCGCACCCGCTCCCGTCATCACTGACGACGATGCGCAGATGACTGTCGATATGGCGTATCGTGACCGTGATATTCTGCGGCTGTCCGTGGCGGATCGCATTGTTGACGGCTTCCTGCACGATGCGGAAAACCGACGTTGCCACCGTCAGCTCCAGCGCTTCCACCCGGCCATCCGTTTCATCGATCACCGACCAGTCGATGGCAAGGCCGCTGTCGCGCACCGAGCGGTCCAGATCGTTCTCGATCGCCTGAACGACCCCGAACAGTTGAAGGATCGAGGGCTTTGCCTCCTCGATGATCTGCCGCAAGTCCTGCATGGAATGCTGGAGGCTTCGCACCAGTGGCTCCAGCATTTCGCCGGAGAGATCGGAAATATGGGTCATCCGCTCAATGCGCCGCGCCAGCCGGGTCAGATCGGCAAGGGTCTGGTCATGCAGATCCATGCCGATGCGCTGGCGCTCTGCCTCCAGCGCCTGCGTCAGTTTCAGCGCACCTAGGCGCAGCCCTTCTTCACGGGCATGGGCCTCGGCCTCAACGATGGCGGATCGCTTGGCCTGATCGGCGGCGCGGATGGCGAAGAAATAGGGTGCCAGCAGATCAGCCACGGCGCGCGCGTTGGCCACATCCTCCATGGTGTAGGCATCGGCTTCCAGCGACGAGCAACTGAGCGCGCCGATGATATCGCCATGGACCTTCATGGGAACATGCAGACGGCTGTGCAGGCCAAGTTCGATGATGGGGCTGGAGAAGGAGCCTTCGAAATGGAACCGCGGATCGGAGCAGGCATCGCCGCTCAACAGGAAATCCACCTCTCCTGCCAGAAGCGAGCGGATGGGGCTTCCGGTCAGTAGTGCTGGCGGCTGCTGGCTCCACGCGCTATCCATGCCGCTTTCATAGGCAATATGATATTTGCCATCGATGAGCTTGATGCAGACATCCAGATGGTCATGCGGGATAATCTGGGTGATTTCGGTGGCCACAGCCTGAATGATGGAATTGAATTCCAGCTGACCGGCTAGCAGTCTCGAAATGCCCAAATAGTGGTGAAAAAGCGAGGATCTTGGTGTGTCGAGCATTGGCGGACGCCCTCCCAAGCGTCTGCAATAAGACTGACATTCGGTGTCGGCGTCAGCCTTGCGTATCTTGCGCCGTAGCAGTGGCTACGTCCTGCGGAAACCCGCATAAATTCTGCGGGAACCCGCAAACAGATTGCTCGGAATAGCCTATACAGCAACGACTTTCCCGTTCATGCTTAATTAGTACTGGGGAAAGGAGCCTCAGTGCAACGGGAAACTGGGCTGAACGTCGAGGAGACGCGGCAAAGGTTCCTTTCCCCGGAGACGGGTGGGCCACTAGGGAGGAAAAATCAATGGCTATCAGGAAGATGCTTCTGGCATCGGTTGCGGTCGCGTGTGCGACGTTACCGATGACTGCACATGCGGATACATCCGCCAAAAAAATTGCGCTTTCGAATAATTACGCAGGCAATTCATGGCGTCAGGCCATGCTGACAAGCTGGGACAAGATCACCAAGGACGCCGTCAAGGCTGGCACCGTTGCCGCTGCCGACCCGTTCACGACGGCAGAAAACCAGGCAACCGAACAGGCGGCTCAGATCCAGAACCTTATTCTGCAAGGCTATGATGCAATCGTCATCAACGCCGCTTCACCGACTGCGCTGAACGGCGCGATCAAAGAAGCGTGTGACGCGGGCATTACCGTCGTATCCTTCGACGGCACCGTGACCGAACCTTGCGCATGGCGCATCGCGGTCGATTTCAAGGCCATGGGCGAAAGCCAGATCGATTACCTCGCCAAGAAGATGCCGAAGGGCGGCAATCTGCTTGAGATTCGAGGTCTGGCCGGCGTGTCCGTCGATGACGAAATCCACGCAGGTATTGCCGCTGGTGTCGCCAAGAACACGCAGTTCAAGATCGTCGGTTCGGTGAATGGTGACTGGGCGCAGGACGTCGCTCAGCGTGCTGTCGCCGGCATTCTGCCAAGCTTGCCGGAAGTGGCGGCCGTCGTCACGCAGGGTGGTGATGGTTATGGTGCCGCACAGGCATTTGCCGCAGCCAAGCGCCCGACACCAACCATCGTCATGGGCAACCGTGAAGACGAGTTGCAGTGGTGGAAGCAGCAGAAGGATGCCAGCGGGTATGAGACCATGTCGGTTTCCATCGCACCCGGCGTCTCCACGCTCGCCTTCTGGGTCGCACAGCAGATTCTGGATGGCAAGGATGTGAAGAAGGACCTCACGGTCCCTTTCCTTCGCATCGATCAAGCCAATCTTGAGGACAACCTCAAGAACACTCAGAAGGGTGGCGTTGCAAACGTCGAATACAGTCTGGAAGACGCACAGAACGTCATCGCCGCCGCCAAGTAAGCGTCGAGCCTCCACAACACCATGACATCGCAGTGCCGTTTAACGGCGCTGCGATGGATGTGAAGCCGTGGCGCAAGGCCGCAAAACTGGCGTAACTGCTCATGAACGAAGTGATATCCACACAGGAAGTTGTCGCAGCGCGCGGCGTGAAGGTGGTGTTCGGTGCCGTCAAGGCTCTGGATGGTGCCGACCTCGTTATCCGCTCCGGCGAATGCCTTGGCCTTGTCGGACACAATGGTGCGGGAAAATCCACCATCGTCAATGTTATCAATGGTGGCCTGACACCCCATGAAGGGTCCGTTTCCTACGGCGGAAAGCCCAGCACCTATGGCATTGCGGCAGCACGTGCCAGCGACGTACGTTGCGTCTTTCAGGAGCTGTCACTGTGTCCCAATCTGACAATCAACGAAAACGTCCGCATCATGCACACCGAGATGAAGGGCAGCAATTGGCGCGCCCGTGCGTTGACTTTGATCGCGGCCAAGCTGGACGAGATATTTCCCGGCCACGGCATCGATTGCGACGTAACCATTTCAGACCTGTCTATCGCCGAACGGCAGATGGTGGAAATTGCCATCAATTTTGCCGGGGTCGGTGAAGAGCCGAAACTCGTGATCTTGGATGAGCCGACATCCTCTTTGGATGCCGGTCTTGCCGAGCAGTTGATGGATTATGTGCGCCGCTTTGTGCGCAAAGGTGGCGCGGTGCTGCTGATTTCCCATATTCTCGGTGAAATCCTGTCCACAGCCACCCGCGTGGTGGTGATGAAGGACGGCAGGGTGGTGGCCAACCGTCCGGCAGCGGAATTCACCAACAAAACTCTCGTCGAAGCCATGGGCAGCGTGGTGAAAGAACAGCGTGGCAAGCGGTCAGTGGAGCGCAAGACCGGGCCCAAAGTTCTTTCCATGCCGTCTCGTAAAGGCAAAGGATTACCCTTCGAAGCCTATCGCGGCGAGATCATCGGCCTTGCCGGCCTGGGTGGTCACGGGCAGACCGAAGCGCTGCTTGACCTCTATCTCTCACGAAACAGCGCCTGGTTTCCAACCCGGCATAAGGATATCGCCTTCGTTGCCGGAGACCGAAGCCTCAACGGCACATTCCCGCTATGGAGCATCTTGAAAAACCTCAGCATCGCGTCGCTGCGCGATCTTTCACCGGCCGGCCTAGTCAATCGCGCCATAGAAGACGAACTCGGCGCCAGCTGGAAGAAGCGCATCGAAATCCGCACGCCCGATCTCGGCAACAAGATCCTGTCTCTCTCCGGAGGTAACCAGCAGAAGGTGCTGTTTGCCCGTGCGCTGGCAACAACCGCCAAGACGGTTCTGATGGATGACCCGATGCGCGGCGTCGATATCGGCACCAAACAGGAGGTCTACGAAATTCTGCGCACCGAAGCCGCCAGTGGCCGCACCTTCATCTGGTACTCGACCGAAATGGATGAAATCAGCCTGTGCGACCGCGTCTATGTTTTTCGCGATGGTATCATCCAGGCCGAACTCACCGGCGATCAGATCAACGAACAGGCAGTGCTTGCTGCATCTTTTTCCGGAGACGCGCGCACATGAAGCTATCGTCAAACACCCTGCGCCTCATCATTCCGGCAGCTTCGCTTGCGGTTCTGTTGATTGCGGTCTTCTACATGCAGCCCCGCGCCATGGGTTATACGGGCCTCAACCTGCTGTTCAATCTGGCCGTTCCCATTGCACTCGCCACCATTGCCCAGATGCTGATCATGTCAGTCAACGATCTTGATCTGTCCATGGGAACCTTCGTCAGTTTCTGCGCCTGCGTCACCGCGACCTTCCTGCAAAGTTCGCCGCTGGTCGGAATTCTCATTTTCGCGGCCGCGATTGCAGTTTATGCCGCGATGGGGGCGATCATTCACATCCGGGCGCTGCCGTCCATCGTCGTCACCCTTGGCATGAGCTTCGTCTGGGGCGGCTTTGCGGTTTTGCTGCTGCCATCACCGGGCGGTGAAGCTCCGGGCTGGATCCGCGCCATCATGATCGCCAAGCCTCCTTTCATTCCCATGGCCATCGTCGCCAGCATCGTGATTGCAGCGGTCGCGCATTACGTCGTCATGCGCTCTTCTTTTGGCGTGCTGATGCGCGGTGTGGGCGGTAACTTCCGGTCCGTTGAGCGTTCCGGCTGGTCCGTCATCGGCATTCGCGCCGCCACCTTTGCTCTTGCCGGTTTCTTCGCGGTATTGGCAGGTATTGCGCTGGTCGGCCTGACGACCTCTGCCGACGCCAATATCGCATTGCGTTACACATTGCTGTCGATTGCCGGCGTCATTCTTGGCGGCGGAGAGTTCGTCGGCGGTCGCGTATCGCCGATCGGTGCCGTCATCGGTGCTTTGACGCTGACGCTTGCCGGCTCCTTCCTATCCTTCATGCGCATTTCGCCGGATTGGCAAATTGGCGCGCAGGGCGCGATCTTGATCGTCGTGCTTGGCCTTCGCCTGCTCCTGAACCGCCTCGAAAAGCGGGAGAAAAACCAATGAGTGCCTTGCAGAGATTTTCGAAGAAACCGTGGATATGGTCATTTGTCGCCACCATTTCGGTATGGATCATCACTGTCCTGTTCACCGGTGGTGCCAGTTCCTTTGGCCTTTCGCATGCGGCACTGACATTCGCGGCCTTCTCCGTCATCGTTGGCATCGGCCAGATGTTCGTTATCACGCTTGGGCCTGGCAATATCGACCTGTGCGTCCCCGCCACCATGACGCTGTCTGGCACCATTGCGCTGAAATTCATGGATGTGTCGGATCATCTTATCCTACCGGGCCTGCTGGTCGCCATCGGTATCGGTGTGGCGGTCGGCATCGGCAACTATGCGCTCATCAAGCTCCTGCGCATTCCGCCCATCATCGCAACCTTATCGATGAGCTTCATCGTGCAATCCACAGCCATTTGGACCAACCGTGGCCTGCGCGTCAAACCGCCGCAAATGCTGGCCGATTTCGCCATTTCCAGCACCTTCGGCATTCCCAACGTCGCGCTGGTCGCACTCCTTCTCTCAGCAATCGCATGGCTTCTTCTCGACCGCAGCTTTTACGGACGTTGGATATCCGCCATCGGCCAGAGCACTTTCGCAGCCAGAATGACCGGCATCCCTGTGGATGGCACGCGGTTCATCACCTATTTGCTGTGCGCCGTCTTGGCCGCCATAGCCGGTTATCTACTGGCCAGCTTCTCCGGTGGTGCCGCTCTCAATATGGGCGCGGAATATCTGCTGATGTCGATTGCAGTGGTTGTTATCGGCGGAACGGCTGTTGCGGGTGGTGATTCCAACGTGCCCGGCATTTGGGGCGCATCGCTCTTCATGTTCCTCGTTGTTTCTATGCTCAACACCTACGGTTTCGGTGCGGGCATCCGCCTCATTCTTACCGGCCTCATCATCATCTCCGTCATTCTTCTGGCAAGCGGCCCCAAAAAGCTGCGCTGAACGCGAACCCTCATTTTCGGAATAGACCCATGCCGACAGACACATCATCGCTTTACGACATTCGCGACGAACGTTTCCGCCAGTTCATTGTCGGCAATGCCGAGCTTGAAGAGCTGCATTCCGGCTGCCGCTGGGCCGAAGGTCCCGTGTGGTTTTCCGATCTCAACTGCCTGTTGTGGAGCGATATTCCCAATCAGCGGATATTACGTTGGGTGCCGGAAGACGGCGTTTCGGTGTTTCGCCAGCCCTCCAATTTCGCGAATGGCCACACGCGCGACCGGCAGGGCAGGCTAGTTTCCTGCGAACATGGCACACGGCGCGTGACACGCACGGAGGTGGATGGTTCAATCACCGTGCTCGCGGATAGCTATCGCGGAAAGCGGCTGAATTCGCCCAATGATGTCATCGTCCGTTCCGATGGTAGCGTCTGGTTCACCGATCCGACCTACGGCATCCTTTCCGATTATGAGGGATACAAATCCGAACCCGAACAGCAAACGCGCAACGTTTACCGGCTTGATCCTTCGACAGGTGAAATCGAGATCATGGTCGATGATTTCGGCCAACCCAACGGACTTGCCTTCTCACCCGATGAAACCAAACTTTACATCGCCGATTCCTCATCCAGTCACGATATTACCCGTCCACGCCATATCCGCGTTTTCGATGTTGTCGATGACAAGCGTCTGACGGGCGGGCGGGAATTCTGCGCTCTGGACAATGGCCTGCCGGACGGTTTTCGTCTGGATGTCGCCGGTAATCTCTGGACAAGTGCAGGGGACGGCGTGCACTGCTTCTCACCCGAGGGCACGTTGCTGGGCAAGATCAAGATACCGCAGACCGTGGCGAATCTCACCTTCGGCGGCCCACGTAAGAACAGGCTGTTCATCACGGCGACGAAGTCGCTCTACTCGATTTATGTGGCAGCCACGGGTGCGCAGTATCCGTGAGCGACGCTATCACGCTACGAGCAGCGGAACGCCAACTCACGCGACTTGGGGAAGAAGCGTTGTCGGCGCAACAGTGACTGTCAAAGTTTCAAAGCTTGGCTTTGCCAGCACATAGCCTTGAATGAGGGATACGCCGAGGTCTTTTAAAGCTGCGAGCTCATCAACCGTCTCAACACCTTCACATAACGGCACAATTGACAAATCCTCCAGCATATTCAACGTGTGTTTGACGATCGTGCGCCGAACAGGATCGGTATCAATGCCGCGGATCATGTCCATGTCGAGCTTGACGATATCAGGCTGAAAATGGGTGAGAAGGCCTAATCCCGAATGACCCGCGCCAAAGTCGTCGATTGCGGTCTTGAACCCCATATCCCGGTATGTTCTCAAGATATGAAGCACATGCTTGGTATCGAGCACTTCGTTTTCCGTGAACTCGAAGATGATGCGATCCAGCGGAAATCCGGTTTTCATGGCGGTTGCGAGTGTCAGGCGAATGCAGGCCCGTGGCTCATAGACGGCGTTCGGCATGAAGTTGATCGAGAGTTTCACATTGTCAGCCGGGTCGTAGAGGCTGGAAGCCAGTTCAATCGCCTTGACTCGACATTGCTGATCAAAGGCGTAGCGATTGTCATCCCTCACCTGCCCCAGAACCGAACCGGCTCCTTCGCCATTCGGCCCACGCACCAATGCCTCATGTGCAAACACAGCGCCGGTCGTGATATCGACAATGGGCTGAAACGCCATTGAAAATGGCACATTGAACGCCGCGCCATCGCGGCAACCATCGCATTGTGTCGGCATTGGTAAACTCTCTCTGTCCGTTGTTTTTCCGAACATTAGATTATAAGGGATTAAGCTTGTATTGATGTAAGATCTTCAATCACAACCTTTCTGAGGTGACATGAACGACGCTCCCAAGCCCCCCAGGATCAACCGAGGCAGTCTTCAGGAATTGATTGCGGGCTTGAGCGACGGAATCATCTTTCTGGAGCCGACTGGTGATATCGCCTGGGCCAATGAATCAGCGCTCGGAATGCACCGCGTCGATCGCATCGAAGCGCTGGGGGCGGATGCCAAGGAGTACCGCCGACGGTTCACGCTACGCTACCGCAACAACCATCTTCTGGAAGAAGGCCAGTACCCGCTTGAGCGTTTGCTGTCGGGTGAGACGATAGACGACGTAACGGTGGAAATCTCGCCTGCAAACGATCTCGATCTGGTTTGGGTGCACACCGTACGCAGCATGATCATTTCCGACGGCACCGACAAGCCAGACGTTTTGGCACTGATCCTGCGAGACGAGACGCCGCGTTTTGAAGCCGAGGAGAGGTTCGAGCGCTCGTTCAATGCCAACCCTGCGCCGGGCCTCATCTGCCGCTTGGATGACCACCGTTTCATCCGCGTCAATGAGGGTTTCCTTGAGATGACGGGGTTTTCCAAGGAAGACGTGGTTGGCAAGACCGTGGAGGCGATCGGTCTGTTTTCGAACTGCGACACCGGCGAGGATGCACTGACCAAGCTGGTGGAAGGCCGGGTTATCCGCCATCGCGAAGCGCTGGTGCCGCTACCGGATGGCGGCGACCGACTGGTCATCGTGGCCGGCGAACCGATCTCCGTGGTCGAAGAGCCTTGTATGCTCTTCACTTTCGCCGATCTCGATGCCCGGCGAAAAGCGCAAAATGCCCTGCGCCAGAGCGAGGAACGCTTTTCCAAATCCTTCAAGCTTTCACCAGCACCTGCTGCCGTTTCTAGGTTGGACGACTTCGTCTTTACCGAAGTCAACGATGCGTTTCTGCAAGTCTCCGGTTACAGCGCGACCGAGATTACCGGCCGCACGGCAAGCGATCTTCGCCTGTGGGAAGATGTGGCTGCACGCCGCGCTCTGGAGGAAAAGCTGCGCGACAATATTTTCGTTCGCAACGAAACCCTGCGCATGCGTCAGAAGGATGGCGGCATGGCCGATTGCCTTGTTTCCGCCGAACGGGTTGAAATCAATGACGAGCAATGCGTCATCTGGGCGCTTCAGGATGTGACCGAACGCAGGCGTAGCGAAGCGCAATTGGTAGAAGCCATCGAGAGTGTAATGGCCGACACGTCGTGGTTCAGCCGTTCCATCGTCGATCGCCTGGCAACACTCAAACACCAGTCAACGGCGGCACCCACGGCGCAATTGATGGAACTGAGCGACCGAGAGCGGGAAATTTTGGGCCTTATCTGCAACGGACAAAGTGACGCTGAGATGGGAGAGACGCTGCATCTTTCCAAGAACACCATCCGCAATCACATCGCGTCCCTTTACGGCAAGATCGGCGTTAACCGGCGCGCTGCGGCAGTGATCTGGGCGCGCGAGCGAGGCTTCACCGGAGTGACGGAAGCCAAGGCCAAGACTAAAAAATAATCTAAAATTAGACAGAATTCGGTAAAAAGGTCATTTTCTACCAATTCGAATAGTACTTCCCGCTCTGCAAAAGCTTGGTTTGCGGCTGTATCTCCTGTGGCATGGCGTTGGCTCCCACCGACGCCGGATGATTAAGAACACAGTCTTAGGAAGGATACATCATGGATAAGAACCGTATCGAAGGTGCCGCCAAGGAACTGAAGGGCACGATCAAGCAGGCAGCCGGAAAGCTGACGGGCAACAAGAAGCTAGAAGCCGAGGGCCGGGGCGAAAAACTCGCTGGCGAAGTGCAGGGCACCGTTGGCAAGGGCGTCGATGCCGTCAAGGGCGCGCTGAAGTAAGCGTTAATCCACCAATCCGGCCTGCCACCGCTGGCAGGTCGGATCATAGGAGGCAATCCCGCAATGTTTTTTCCCGTCGTCTCAGCGCCATCAGCACCATCTTCTGGCCAGTGTGCAACCAGTGCCGCGATCAAATCGTTATTGGCCTACGCACACGGTCTAGAAGATTGTCAGATCGACGTTGAGGTATCCTTTGGTATCGTCACACTCACCGGCAAAGCATCATGCAACGCCGCCGTGGACAAGGCGATAGGGATTGCCGCCGACGTCTCATCAAGGCCCGTCTTCAGCGACATCGATGTGCGCGAGACTTGCCTGACCCCACCCATACCGCCTGCCTTCGACCTCAAAAAGGATCGAAAGACATCCGGCAAAATTATTCACATGAAAAGAGACACAAAATGAAAAAGACACTCATCCTCGCGCTTGCTGGCGCAATGGCCATGACTTCTGCCGCTTCTGCTGCCAGCATGCATCACAACCGCAAGCCTGCTGAAAAGGTGGTCTCACAGCCGAAGCAGCGCCTTGGCACACTGTCGTGCGAAGTCGCAGGCGGCATCGGCCTTCTGGTCGGCTCCAGCCGCGCGGTTGACTGCCAGTTCAAGCAGCGCACCGGTAAGGTGGAACGCTACACCGGCACAATCGGCAAGCTCGGCCTTGACGTCGGCGTCACCGGCAAGTCCTATCTCAGCTGGATCGTCGTCAACACCGAACCGACAACAATCGGTCAGGGCAGCCTTGCAGGCACCTATGTCGGTGCATCTGCCCGCGCTTCGGTTGGCGTCGGCCTTGGAGCCAACGCACTCGTTGGAGGCAACAACAAGAACTTCGGTTTGCAGCCACTAAGTGCCGAGGCTGGCCTTGGCCTGAATGTAGCAGCTGGCGTATCGCGCCTGCAGCTGCGCACAGCAAGGTAAGTAAAACGATGGAAACGCATGGCACATACGGTGCCATGCGTTTTCATAATACTACCTCCGGGATATCGCATTCACTCAGCCACTTTTCCCCTCAATCAGTTCCATTGGCCAAATCTTGCGTTTGATCGCGTCGGGATAATGCGACTGATAGTCTGGCATGATCGAAAGCAGACTTTCTGCAAGGTTGATGCCAAGATCGCGCAGAGACAAGCTGAAGCAGGTGAGGCTTGGCTGTAGGAACTGCGCCTGCGAGCTCTGCCTGCCGATGATGGCGATGTCCTTTCCGGGTATCAGCCCAACCTCCTCCAAGCCACGATAAAGCCCGGTCACCAGCGTCTCGTTGACGAGGACGACGGCGGTTGGGCGGACGTCGCAAGCCATGATCTGCTGCGCAACACCATAGCCCCCCGTTTCACTCGGCTTGGCGCGGAAGATATGATTATCTGCGAGAGCCAGCCCGTGCTTGCCAAGAACGTCACGAGCACGCTCGACGAACAGATGACCGAGATTGAGATCGCCATGTGGCCAGATCAGGCCAATGTGCCGGTGGCCGCTCTTCACCAATCGCTCAATGGCGACTTCCGCCATGCCCTCGAAATCCAGATCGATCCAGGGTTGGCCGACATCAGTCTGGCTTCGTCCCAAAGTTATGAAAGGGATATCGTGGCGGGCGAGCAGCTGAAACCTTGCGTCGTGAAGACGGGTGGCAGAGAGAATGATGGCGTCGGCAAAGCCGCGTGCCACGACACGCTGGAGATAAGCGTCCGGGTCCTCGTCGGATGAACAGAGCAGCGCCACCAGATCGAGCTTATGTCGCGCGAACACCGTCTGCACGCCGTCAAAGACACTCATGAAGAACGTGTCACCCTGGCCGGTGATTTCCGGGCCGGTCTGCATCATGAAACCGATGACGCCAGTCGTGCCTTTGCGCAAGGAACGTCCCGATTGGTTGGCAACATAGCCCAATCTGTCGGCCGCTTCGAGAACACGGCGTCGGGTTTCTTCATTGACATCAGTCTTTCCATTTAGGGCACGTGAAACCGTACCAATAGAAATATCAAGATATTCTGCCAGTTGGCGAATGCCTTTCATGAAGTGCCTTTCCACGGCTCTTAAAGCGAATTCGCAAACAGTATTGACAAAAATGGGCTGCTGTCCATAGTATCGTAAACGTTTACGGAAAACCGGAAGAGGAGTTTCGGTTGCCGTAGGAGGAGGATTTCAGTGACATACAATGCCGTTTTGTGTGGATGCGGAGCTATGGCCAAAGGCTGGCTCCGAGCGTTGCAGGCCACACCACAAATGCAAGAGGCTGTCAGGGTCGTTGGCCTAGTCGATCTGGACCGAGCGACAGCCGAGGCGCTTGCTGCCGAGTTCAATATTCGGAACGCCGTTATCGGCACGGATCTTGCGACCGTTCTAACGGAAACCAAGCCGGATATTCTCTTTGACGTGGTTATTCCTGTTGCTCGCCACTTCGTTGTCAAAACCGGTCTGGCGCACGGTTGCCACGTGCTGAGCGAGAAGCCGATGGCGACGTCTATGGAAGAAGCAGAAGATTTGCGCCGTGCCGCCGAGGATGCGGGCCGCATTCACGCCGTTGTTCAAAACAGACGGTTCATTGCAGGCGTGCGCCGTATGCACCGTTTGGTGGCGAGCAGCGTTATCGGCCAAGTGACCGGCATCCACTGCGATTTCTTTCTTGGCCCACACTTTGGTGGTTTTCGGGAGAAAATGGACAATGTCCTGCTTCTAGATATGGCCATTCATACCTTCGATGCCGCACGTTTCGTTTCGGGCAAGTCACCGCTATCGGTCTATTGCGTCGAAACCAATCCGGCGGGTTCGTGGTACGCTCACGGCGCGGCGGCCAATGCCATATTCCGCTTGTCCGACGATGTCGTCTTTACCTATCGCGGTTCCTGGTGTGCCGAGGGTGAACGCACAAGCTGGGAAAGCGCATGGCGGATTGTCGGTTCGAAGGGCATGCTGACGTGGGATGGTGAGGAGACCTTCAAGGCCGCTGTCGCAGGAAACGAGCTCGGCCTTCTCCACGGTTTCACACCCGTCGATGTCCCGCCGCTTGATAACGATGAGGAAACCCATGGCCACGCCAGCGTCATTGCCGATTTCCTCGATGCTGTCAGCACGGGACGCGAACCCGAGACGGTCAGTCATGACAACATCAAAAGCCTGGCGATGGTCCTTGGTGCGATTGAAAGCGCCAAGTCGGGCCAACCAGTCGAAATTGCAGCATAAGGACAACGACAGTGAGCAATCTACAAGGACAATCCATTCGCATCGGCACCATGGTCAGCGCCACCAAAGGACAGGCTGCGGAGCGTATCGCGCAGATCGCTGATATGGGATTTGAGAGTTTCGAGCCGTTTTTCTGGCAGACGACGAATGGTCAGGACATCGCTGATCTCGGCAAGCGTTGCCGCGATTCCATCGGCGATCGCGACATCACGATCTCGACCATCGGCATGTTCGGCAATCCGCTGGAAGAAACCGATATGGACCTTCAGACCTTGCAAGGCTGGAAGGATTGCATCGACAACGCGCACCATTTCGGCGCAACCTGCGTTGCCGGTTTCACCGGTCGCATCCGCAACAAGCCGCTGACTGACAGCCTGCCGCGTTACAAGCAGGTGTGGAGCGAACTTGCCAAACGCGCGGCGGACAAGGGCGTGAAGATCGCCTTCGAGAACTGTGCAATGGACGGCAACTGGGCGACGGGCGACTGGAACATTGCCCACAATCCCGACGCCTGGGAACTCATCTTCAACGAGACACCAGACGACAACATCGGTCTCGAATGGGAACCCTGCCACCAGATGGTCTATCTGATCGACCCTCTGCCACAAATCCGCAAATGGGCTTCGAAAATCTTTCACGTTCACGGCAAGGATGCGACCATTCGCTGGGACGTTATTCGCGAACACGGCATTTTCGGCAAGCATCCCTTCGTGTTCATGCGCACACCTGGCTTTGGTGACAGCAACTGGACGGACATTATTTCCGAGTTGCGTCTGGCGGGCTGGTCCGGCTCGATCGACATCGAAGGCTGGCATGATCCGGTCTACCGGGATGCGTTGGAAATGACCGGGCAGGTCCACGGCCTCGACCACTTGAAGCAAGCCCGTGGCGGCAGTTTCGTCGTCGATCCGGTATAATTTGAAGGCGACATAGCGGCGTGGAGGAGGTCCAGCCGCGATACATGAGAATTCTGGATAACCACAAAGGAGGAGACTATGGGTATCCGCAAATACACGATTGCTGTGGCAACGGCGCTTGTCACCAGCGTTTCATTGTTTGGACTGAACGCGCAGGCAGAGGACGTCAAGCTGACACTATGGTCGCTTGACCGCGACATTCAGCCTGCGCCCAATCTCATCAAGGAATTCAACGCGCAGAAAAACGGCATCCAGATCGAGTATCGCCAGATACAGTTCGATGATGTGGTAAGCGAGGCCATGCGCGCCTATTCGACCGGCAACGCGCCTGACATCATCACCATCGACAATCCCAATCACGCCATGTTCGCATCGAGAAAAGCCTTCGTCGACCTGACGGACATGATCGCCAAGTCTACGGTTATCAAGCCAGAGAATTATTTCCCCGGTCCCCTCGCCTCCGCTACGTGGGACGGAAAATATTACGGCGTTCCGAAAGCCACCAATACGATTGCGCTCTATTACAACAAGGATCTGTTCAAGGCTGCTGGTCTGGACCCGGAAAAGCCACCGCAGACCTGGGATGAGTTACTGGAAACAGCAAAGAAGCTGACGGATCCATCCAAGAACGTCTACGGCATTACCTTCTCGGCTAAGGCCAATGAAGAAGGCACGTTCCAGTTCCTGCCCTGGGCACAAATGGGTGGAGCCACATACAAGTCCATCAACAGCGATGGTGCTGTCCGCGCGCTAACAATCTGGAAGCAATTGCTGGATGGAAAGATGGCATCGCCTGATACGTTGACGCGCAGCCAGTGGGATGCGACCGCAACATTCAATGCGGGCAATGCCGCTATGGCCATTTCCGGCCCCTGGGAAATCGACCGCATGTTGACGGACGCCAAGTTCAACTGGGGAACAGCGTTGCTGCCGGTGCCACAACAAGGGGCCGAACGTTCTTCCGCCATGGGCGATTACAACTGGGCGATTTTCTCCAATACCAAACATCCCGAAGAGGCCTTCAAGGCGCTTGAGTTCTTCGCCTCCAAGGATGTGACAATGTACAAGGATTTCGGCCAGATCCCCGCCCGTTCCGACGTGCCGATCCCGCCAACCGGCAATGCGCTGAAGGATTCAGCGCTGAAGACCTTCGTGGAGCAGCTGAAATACGCCAAGCCACGCGGCCCATCGCCGGAATGGCCGAAGATTTCCAAGGCCATTCAGGATGCCATCCAAGCGGCATTGACCGGCCAGATGGAGCCAAAGGCTGCGCTCGATCAGGCTGCCGAGAAGATCAAGCTGATCGACGGCTAGGCTCTCGCACTTGCTTCAAGAAACCGATGGCACGTGTGCCATCCACCTTTTCCTCCCGGAGAGAACTGCTTGGCACTTCGGTGTCGGGCAGTTCTCCACCGGCGCACATGAGGCTTCCATGAAAAGGATTATCTCCAGCATCACGGATGGACGTGGCTTCGACATCGGTCTGGTCGGCGTGCCCTTTGCGTTTCTGTTCATCCTGGCCGGTCTGCCCTTGCTC
This sequence comes from Agrobacterium rosae, assembly GCF_002915175.1. Classification (GTDB taxonomy): domain Bacteria; phylum Pseudomonadota; class Alphaproteobacteria; order Rhizobiales; family Rhizobiaceae; genus Agrobacterium; species Agrobacterium rosae. The sequence goes on from NZ_NXEJ01000008.1 coordinate 119,955, forward strand.
TACAATATTCTGATGAGCTTTCAGGAAGTGGACATGTTCAGTCTGGGAAGCATCATCCGGCCATTCGTGGGCTTCAAGAATTACATCGACCTCTTCAAGCAGCCTGAAACCCTGCCAATTCTCTACAACACCGTCATATTCGTCGTCGGCTCCATAGCCGGGCAGTTTCTTGTCGGCTTTGGCCTTGCGCTGTTTTTCTGGATAAACTTTCCGGGCTCGTCCTGGCTACGCGGCCTGTTTCTGGTGTCCTGGGTTATGCCCGGTCTGGTGGTCGGCGCTGTCTGGAACTGGATACTGTCAGGTGATTTCGGCGTGCTGAATTTCTTCCTGCGCGAAAGCGGCCTGATCGACAGCAATATATTCTGGCGCTCCGACCCGAATTTCTCCCTTTGGGCCGTTGTGTTGGCCAATATATGGCTCGGCACTTCCTTCAATATGATCCTGCTATCGGTTGGATTATCGTCCATTCCCGGCGACCTTTATGAAGCGGCAGAGCTTGATGGTGCCAATGCCTGGCAGCGGTTCTGGACGATCACCTTGCCGATGATGCGCTCCACGATAGGCGCGATCATTTCGCTCGGCTTGATCTTTACCCTGCAACAATTCGACCTGTTCGCCGCCATTACCGATGGCGGGCCAAACAACTCATCCAACGTCGCACAATATTGGGCCTGGGATCTTTCCTTCCGGCAATATGACTTTGGCAAAGGCGCGACGATCTCGGTCATTATGACCGTGTTCGTGATGTTTGCAGCAATCGTCTATGTGCGCTCGACACGTCATGAGGTGCGCGGATGACTGAAACCTCTCGAAATCGCATGATGCTCGCTATCGCCATCTTCATGGCAGCGATCTATCTCTTTCCTCTTTACTGGATGTACATCACGGCGCTTAAAACCGGCTCCGAAATGTTTGCCAGCCCGCCAAGCTTCTGGCCATCGACAGCACAGTGGAACACGTTCGTCTATGTCTGGGAAAGCCGGTACATGGGCCGCTATCTCTGGAACTCGACACTGATCGCCTTCGGCTCTGTGGCGCTGATCGCCGTTCTCGGCACCGGCTGCGCCTATGTTCTGGCGCGTTACCGCAATGGCTGGGTGGACATCGGGCTGTTCCTCATATTGATGCTACAGGTTCTTCCGGCATCCCTGATGATCACGCCAATCTTCGTCGGCTTTTCGCAGATCGGCTTGCTGGACTATCCGCGCTTTGCCGTCATTCTGGCGATTGCGGCAAAGAGCATGCCCTTCTTCGTTGTGCTGGTTCGAGCCACCTTCATGGCCGTGCCGATGGAGCTTGAGGAGGCGGCGCTGGTCGATGGCAATTCCCGCATCGGCGCTTTCTTCAACATCGTGCTGCCGCTTGCCCGCAATGGCATTCTCGTCAGCGCCATCCTCATCTTCATGCAGGCATTCGGAGAGTTCGTCTATTCCAAATCGATGATCCAGAATGTCGAGTTGCAGCCCGCAAGCGTCGGCCTCAACTCCTTCATGGGTCCAAATACCAGCGAATGGAACAACATCATGGCCTATGCCACCATGTATGTGACCCCGATCCTTGCCATTTTCGTCCTATTGCAGCGCCGCATCGTTTCCGGCCTCACATCGGGAGCTCTCAAGTGACCAACCAAATCGAATTGTCAGGCGTCAACAAATATTACGGTGCCTATCACGCGCTGAAAGACATCGACCTCACCATCCGCAAAGGTGCCTTCGTCGCGCTCGTCGGGCCATCCGGCTGCGGCAAGTCTACGCTGCTGCGCTCGCTCGCCGGACTGGAGTCGATTTCGGCGGGTGATCTTGTGATCGCCGGCGAGCGCATGAACAACGTGCCGCCGCGAAAGCGCGACCTGGCCATGGTGTTTCAGTCCTACGCGCTCTACCCGCACATGACGGTCGAGGAAAATCTGACCTACAGCTTGCGCATTCGCGGGACCAAAAAGGCAGAAGCCAGAAAAGCGGCAGAGGATGTGGCGGCCATTACCGGCCTGTCAGACCTCTTGCATCGCTATCCACGGGAGTTGTCCGGCGGACAGCGCCAACGCGTCGCGATGAGCCGTGCCATTATCCGCAACCCCAAAGCCTTCCTGTTCGACGAGCCCTTGTCCAACCTGGATGCCGCCTTGCGCGTCCATATGCGTAAGGAAATCAGAGCGCTTCATGACAGGCTTGGCGCGACATCGGTCTATGTCACGCATGACCAGATCGAAGCGATGACGATGGCCGACCATGTTGTTGTCATGCGCCAGGGCGTGATCGAGCAGCAGGGACAGCCTCTCGAGCTCTACGACCGACCCGTGAACCGGTTCGTTGCAGGCTTTATCGGTTCGCCCGCCATGAACTTCATTCCGGCAACGGCGGGGCCAGATGGTAAAAGCCTCATTCTCGACCTTGGCCAGCCACAGACCGTCAGTCTGGAGCGTGCCATTCCCGCCAACCGCAAACTTGTGGTGGGCTTGAGACCCGAGCATCTGACAATTGCTGAAAGCAATGATGGTGCGCTGAAGGTACCGGTGGCGCTAGTGGAATCGACTGGCTCCACGAGCTACGTCACCACGGCAACGACACCTGAATGTGTGGTGGTGGTAAACGGACGCGTTCCGATAAGTGGCGGGCAAACCATCGGCCTGGATTTTGCGCAGGAGCATATTCACCTGTTCGATGCCGATACGGGCATGCGGATTGAATGACGAAAGCGTGCCAAGCGAAATGCACTCGTTTTCGCCAAAGAGAGGCCGTCCTCACTGTTAGGCTGAATGAACGTCACCGAAAGAAAGCAAGCGCTACGCCTGCACAGGCATTGGAACAAAACCGCGCCCAAACTGTTGTCAGATCAATGCCGAGAACTGCACAGATACGGTGTAAGATGGATTTGAATCCAATATACGACGCTCCGACCCCGTTATCGTCAGATGATCTTGAAGAGATCGATCGGTTTCATACCGCATGGTGCGAGGAAAACGGTGTCGACAAAACTGACGTCAAGGCCGTAGAAATCGCGTCGGCGCTCATTAGCTGGTATTCCACCAGTCCCGCATATCGCATGCGCGCAAAACTTGACCACCCACCTGTTCTGCCAGATTCCGAGCATATCGAAAAACTTCTACACCAGTTGAAGTAGTTTTTGCCTAGTTCTCTAGAGTGCTCAATCAGCCATACTATAGCCCTCAAGGCACCTATCTTCCAGCTGGTTTAATTGATTAAGACGCGGTGGCTCTCCGAAATTTGTTGATAGATTGCCACCTCCGGCACATGCCCCACCGCATGGACGGGTGAAGCCAACACGTTCAGCGGTATATTTGCCATCCGACGCCTCCCAGGATCCGGATTCGGTACCGCCGATAACAGCGCCCGCGTATAGGCGTGTTGCGGATTGCTGAAGATTTCAGCGCGCGGTCCGATCTCGACAATCTGCCCCATGCACATCACTGCGACGCGATGGCTAATCCGTTCGACCACTGCCATATCGTGACTGATGAAAAGGTAAGAGAGGCCGAGCTCCTGTTGCAGTTCTATCATCAGGTTGACGACCTGCGCCTGAATGGACACGTCGAGAGCCGAGACAGGCTCGTCTGCAACAATGATCTTGGGAGACAGCGTCAAAGCGCGGGCAATGCACAGGCGCTGCCGCTGCCCGCCGGAAAACTCATGCGGATAACGTTCGAGATGATCCGCAGACAGGCCGACCCGTTCCATCAACGAAACAACGCGATCGCGAAGACCAGACCCGTGATCGACCTTGTGGATCACCAATGGTTCGGCCACTTGATCGAAAGCGGTCAGGCGCGGGTCCAGCGCGGCATAGGGATCCTGAAACACAATCTGCATGTCGCGTCGCCTCGCGCGTAATTTATCGCCGGTGAGGCCAAGAATATTTTCTCCCGCCAACTCGACTTTGCCGGAGGAAGGTTCAACGAGACGCAAGATCGACCTGCCCGTCGTGGACTTGCCGCAACCGGATTCACCCACAAGTGCCAGCGTCTCGCCCTGCCCCAACTCGAAGGAGACACCTTCGACCGCGTGGACATTGGCGACATGCCGTTGCAACGCACCTTTCCGAACGGGAAAACGGGTCACCAGATCGTTGACTTTAAGCAGTGGCTTTACCTTGGCTGGAGCCTCAGCACCATCAGGCGTCGTATCTCCAAACTGGCGCGGACCGGAAAATGCCGCCATTGAACCGAGTTTCGGGACGGCATTCAGCAATTGGCGCGTATAGGTCTCGGCAGGTGCGGAAAACAACTTCTCAGTTCTGTTTTCCTCAACCTTGCGACCATGACGCATGACGACCACCCGGTCGGCGATCTGGGCGACGACACCCATGTCATGAGTAATGAACAGGAGAGCCATGCCGGACTGCTTGGCCAATTCCTGCAATAGATCAAGGATTTGCGCCTGAATGGTCACATCCAGCGCAGTGGTAGGCTCGTCGGCGATGAGCAAACGCGGCGAGCAGGCAAGTGCCATGGCGATGACGACGCGCTGTCGCATGCCGCCGGAGAGCTCATGCGGATACTGGCCATAACGGGTTTCGGCTTCTGGAATGCGAACACGGCGCAGAAGTTCAAGCGCGCGCGCCGTCGCCTCGGCGGAACTGACTTTCCGGTGCTGCCGCACGACTTCGGCTATCTGCTCGCCAATGGTGAAAACCGGATTAAGGCTGGTCATCGGCTCTTGGAAAATCATGGCGATTTCGTCACCACGGATCTGTTCGAGCGCCGTTTCCGAGAGGCTCGCCAGATCGGCCACATTACCGTCGCGACGCTGGAAATGCAGTGCGCCGTGATCGATATGGCCACCATTGAAGGTGGTGAGACCGAGGATCGACATGGCCGTCACGGACTTCCCCGAACCGGACTCGCCGACGATTGCCACGCACTCGCCCGTCTGAGCGGAAAAGGACAAATCCTCGACCGCGATGACCTTGCCGTTCGAGGTCTCGAAACGGATGCGCAGGTTCTGAACATCGAGCAGCGGTGTGACGGTCATGGATCGATCCCCAGTTTTGGAAATGGGACCGCCCACCAAGGCTGGCAAGCGGTCCGAACGATATTAGTTGGTGGCAGCGTTGATTGCGCCGGCGCGGAAATCCAGCACATAGGGAATGTGGCCCGGCAGCGGCTTCCAGTCGATTTTCTTGCTCATGCCGTAGGATTCGTAAGGACGATAGAGCACCAGCACGGGGGCCTCCTCTTTCACATAGGCCATCATTTCGGCATAGGCCGTCTTGCGCTCTGCTGTGTCGGTCGAGTAGCGGAAGCGTTCCCACATGGCGTCATAGGCAGGGGATGTGCCCCAAGAGGCCTCGGTACCAGCGCCTTTCGGTGCCCACATGGTGCCGAACGATCCAGCAGGGTCAGCGAAATACATCGGGTTCGACCAGTTGCGGGTGTTCATGTCGGCATCCGCACCGGTCCATTTTGGATCGACCTTGAGGTCCATCGGCACACCAACGGCGGCCCACATTTCCTTGATCGCCTGGGCTGCCAGAAGGCCGTTGGTATAATACACCGGGTCGGTGTCGTATCGGATTGGGGAGCCATCGTAACCGGCTTCCTTCAACAGTTGCTTTGCCTTTTCCGGATTGTATTCGAAAGTCTTCAGCTCCGGCATGTAGAGCTCGCCATATTGCGGATAAGTGTGTGTGCTCGGCACCACTGCCTTGCCCTGCCACAGCGCTTCGTTGAGCAGATCGCGGTCGATGGCCATGCTGAGTGCCTGGCGGATGCGCTTGTCGGCCAGCTTCGGATTGCGAGCGTTGAAGATCACGACGTGGAACAGCGGCGTTACGGCACCTTCAACCTTCAGCGCCGGATTGGACGAGATGCCATCCAGCTGGTCCGGTGGAACGTTGGTGATGAGGTCGACTTCACCATTGGCCAGCGCCGTGGTGCGGGTCGCCATTTCGGGAATGCGGCGCAGCAAGACGGTCTCATAGGGCGCCTTTTCGCCGAAAAAGCCATCGAACCGCTTGTAGGTCAACGTTTCGCCCGGCTGATAGTTGGTGATCTGGTAAGGACCGGTGCCGATGGGCTTCAGGCCGAAGGCATCGAAGTCGGACTTTTCGATAGCCTTTGGATCACCGGACAGGCCCATGATGTAATTCTTCGGGACAATCGAGCCTTCCGACGTGTTGAGCAGGGTCTCAAACAAAGGCTCAGGCTTTTGCGTGGTAAACCGCACCGTCTGGTTATCGATGGCTTCAACCTTGGTGAAGTTGGCGAAGAACTGCTTGTGAATTCCGGCAAACTCCGGTGTCATGTCCTGAAGAATACGTTCGAAGGTGAACACGACGTCTTCCACCGTCATCGGATCGCCGTTCTGGAACTTGACGTCCGTGCGGATGGTGACCTCGAACACGGTCGGCGATACGCGCTGCCATTTGGTGGCGATGCCAGGTTTGAAACTGGCTTCGGGCTTTGAATAATCCTTTTCGATCAGCGGATCGAAGGCGTTGTAGTAGATCTGAGAGCCATTATTGCCAAAATCCTTGCCGGGATCGAGGTACGGCGGCAGGTTCTGCGTGGCGACACGCAGTTCTGCCGACATGGCAGACGTGGACAGCAGCACGGCGGAAAAAACGAGAAGGAGCGACTTCGATGTCATGGCGCGTTTCCTTTTGCGGATAAAGCTCTGCCGTCCGTGCGAATGTCTCGGCCCGGCAGAATGGGATTGAAGCGGTGAATGAGCCGGCCAAGCGGGCCGGAATGCCTATTTCAGTTTCACGTCGAGCGTGGCGCGCAGCCAGTCCCCGATCAGCAGGACCAACAGCGAGACAAACATGATGACGAGCGCCGGAACCACGGCGATCCAGGGTGATGAGGCAAGATAATCGCGGCCAAGGCCTACCATTGAGCCAAGCGTTGCGGTTGGCGGCTGGACCCCAAGACCCAGGAAAGACAGCGAGGATTCCAGCAGGATCAGTGACGAAAAGGTCATCGTCCATACCACGATGATCGGTGACGTGACATTGGGCAGCACGTGGTGAAACAGGATGCGAAAATGTGAGGCACCAGCGGCTTTGGATGCCTCCACGAAAGGCTGGCGGGAGACTGTCAACACCTGCGCCCGCACAATCCGAGCATAGACCTCCCACCCGGACAAGCCGATGACGCAGACCAGAATTGGCAGCGCTGTACCGAAAATGGCCACAGCCAAAAGCGCAACCAGCGTAAACGGGACTGCCATCTGAATGTCGACAATAGCCATGACCAGCGCGCCAGTGCGGCCGCGGACGTAACCGGCAATGACACCACAGACAACGCCGACGAGCAGACTGATGACGCTTCCGATGAGAGCGATGAGCATCGTCAAACGCAGGCCGTGAAGCGTGCGCGACAACAGATCGCGGCCCAGTTGATCCGTGCCGAGGGGATGGATGGCCATGGCTCTGTCAAAACTGATGGGTGGGCGCAGGCGTGCCAGAAGTGTCTGGGCGTTTGGATCGAAGGGCACCAACATCGGGCCGAAAATGGCCGCCAGCAGCACCAGTGCGAATGCCAGAAGATAGAGCCGCGTTGTCCAGCGCGCCTTGCTCCAAAGTTTCGCAAGCCCCTTGGGCGGACGGCGGCGTTCAATGGAGGCAACAGGCGATGACAGGCCAGTGGCTTTCAAAGAGGGAGCGATGTGGCTCATGATGCGGTCACCTTCACACGAGGATCGATAAGGGCATAGAGCAGGTCGATCAGCACTGACGTGACGACCACAAGGGTGGCAATCAAAATGACGCCGAACTGAAGCACGGGATAATCGCGGCCGATGGCAGAAAACACCACCAAATCGCCGATACCCTTGGTAGCAAAGACAGCCTCTACGACGACGCAGCGCCCGACCATGCCAGCCACTTGCAAGCCAATGACGGTAACCACCGGAATGGCGGCATTGCGCAGCGCATGTTTGCCGACCACCAGAAATTTCGGCATGCCTTTGGCACGTGCAGTGCGGATATAATCCTGGCCCAGCACATCCAGCATGGCGTTGCGGGTAAAGCGGATGATCTCCGCCAGCATCAGCGCCGATAGCACCAGCGCCGGCATCAGGAAATGCAGTGCCGTCATTGAGCCGGAACTGGGCAACCAGTGCAGTTTCAGCGAAAACACCAGGATCATGATGATGGCGAGCACGAAATTCGGCGTGGCATAACCGATGAAGGCCAATCCCATGATTGCCGAACCGATGGCCTTTCCGCGTTTGAGCGCGGCGGCAATGCCAAGAGGCACGCCAGCGACGACTGAGATGAAGAGCGCGTAGGCAAACAGTTGCAGCGTATTGGGCAGACGTTCGGCATAGATATCGACCACCGGGCGGCGCTCGTAGAAGCTCAACCCCATGTCGCCGTGCAGCAATCCGCCAACGAAGCGGAAAAACTGCACCCAGAGCGGTTGATCCAGGCCGAACTGCTGAACCATGGCGACCTTGGTCTGCGCATCCGTACCCGGGGGCAGCAGATAATCCATGGCGTTGCCAGAAAGACGCGTCGCAAAGAACACCGCCGTCACGACAAAGCAGAGTGTTGCGAGTGCGCCAAGTATCCGGCGCGCCAGAAAATCAAGCACGTTGGCGCTCCATCTCGACAACGCGCTCTTCAAATGGCTGCATTGGCGCGACCCACGGGCGATCACCAGATTTGCGGAATGGCAAACGAGCGTAGAACGGATCGTTGCCATGAACGTCGATGGTGAACTGGTCACCCGTGATTTCCAGGGCGGCATAGGCGGCGGCCGTCAACGGCATGGTGGTGAACCGTTCGCTCAGCGACTGGATGGTGACGTGCTGGATATTGCCGACGTTGGTGACGGTGTTCCAGTGCACATGGCCGGATAGCCAAAGCGCGGCCTTTCCGGTCACTTCCACGGCGGCGCGCACCACGTCATGGTCGGGATAGGTCGAATATTGCGCATTACGCTGGAAGTAATAGTTGCCGATCTGGGAATGACCCGACAGCGGCACATGTGTGGCAATGATGGCCGGACGCTCGTCGGCGTTCAGAGCCTCTACCAGCCAGTCGAGATGCTCCGATGCCCTGTTAAAACCGGTGCCCATGGTGATTTTGACGTTTGGCTGCCATGCGATGAGGCGAACATCGCCCAGATCGGTCACACTGCTGGCCATCGATTGTCCGAAAATAGCTTCGTTGTCAGCAATGCTCAAGTTTTCGACGTCGTGATTGCCGATCACATGCACCCTTTTTCCGGGGAATGTCTTGAAGATTTCGGCCACTTCGGAAGCCACGCGGTAATCATCGGCATGGGTCGTATCGGAGATATGATCGCCCAGATCCAGCACCAGATCGACATTGTCTGCCGTCGCGCGATCAATGAATTGCTGCAGCACTGGCAGGCCGTTCCAAGCTGCGTCCTTGGTATGCGACTGAGGTCCGTGATGGATATCTGTGATGATGGCGATCTTCATGGCTTGCTCCTGATGTCAGGGCTTCTGGCCCGTCCTGATCGGCAGGATTAAACCTCTTGCATGACACTATTATGAATTAGTCTCATTTTTATTTACTGTTGACATTGAGCTTATCTCAATTCACATCAGACATGAAAACGAGGGATTAACGTGTCTGAATTTGCTTTTGATGCCGGTGGTTATCTGATCGATCTTGATGGTACGCTCATCAGCGGGCGAGTGGTTCTGCCGGATGCACGGTGGCTGCTGAAACAAGTGGAAGACCACTATATGGTCGTTTCCAACAATGCCGAGCATACGCCGGACCAACTGTCTCGCATGTTACGTAGCCTTGGCCTGCCACTTGCCAGCGACCGGATCATTCTCGCTGGCACCACGGCCATTGACTGCATCGCGCAAAGACATCCCGGCGCATCCGTTTTGCTGTTAGGCAGTGCTGGCTTGCGCAATTATGCCCGACGCAAGGGACTTAGGCTGCATCAGGAACGGCCCGACATCGTGCTCGTTACGCGCGACCGCAACTTTTCCTACATCAAGATTGCGACTGCTGCGGAGGCTCTTTGTGATGGTGCCGCGTTGTTCGTAGCCGCCCCGGATCTCAGTCACCCCGGGCCCACTGGAAAGCCCGTTCCGGAAACCGGGGCGTTGGCGGCTGCTATCCTTGCGTGTGCAGGCCCGCGCGAATACACAGTTATCGGCAAGCCGGAAAGGATATTGTTCGAGATGGCCTGTAAGCGACTGGGCGTGACGCCTGCTGATGCGGTCATGATTGGTGATAACCCGCAGACGGATGGCCTTGGTGCAAGTCGCGTCGGCATGCAGTTCTGGCAAGTGGATAACGGATTGTTGCGACGTCCCATGCGTCAAGCAGCAGAGTAACGGGAATTCTCATGGCATCGGATAAGACAATCAATAGCCAGGACTTCGCAGGCGTCGTCGACCGCATTCACGCGGTGCGCAAGGATCTGGCCCCCACCGCCGGTCGTATCGCGGATTTCATCACGCTGAATGCGGCAGAAGTCGTGCATATGTCAGTAACGGAAGTCGCGGAGCGCACTGAAGCCAGCGAAGGCAGCGTTATCGGTTTTTGTCAGACGATCGGCGCGCGCGGCTTCCAGCAGGTGAAAATCTCGCTGGCCCGTGAATTGGTGCAGCCCGTTCAGTTCATCCACGAAGACCTGACGCTGGAGGACGACACGGCATCGGTCATCGAAAAAGTGTTCCAGTCTGACATGCAAGCGTTGCGTGACACGCAAAAAGCACTTGATGTCCGCGCCCTTGCAAAAGCCGTCGAGGCCATACGCAAAGCAAAGCGCGTTGAGGTTTTTGGTATCGGCAGCGCGGCGACGGTTGCCGAAGACACCAATTACCGTTTGCTGCGCATTGGCATTCTGTCCCGTGCAAGCGTCGACAGCCACGTGCAGGCAATCACCGCCGCACTGGCTGATAAAGACACAGCAGTGATCACCATTTCACATTCCGGTGCCACAGTTGAAACTTTGACCGCAACGCGACTGGCCAAGGAAGCCGGTGCGACGACAATCGCGATCACCAATTTCGGCAAGTCGCCACTGCTTGCCTTTAGCGACATTGTTTTGAACACATTGGCGCGAGAGACCCAGTTCCGCGCCGAAGCAATGACCAGCCGCATCGCCCAGCTTGCGATCGTCGATGCGCTGATCGCCTGCCTCGCATTGGCCGACTATGAGCGGTCCGTGCAAACCATCTCCAAGACTTTTGACGTTTTATCTACGAAACGGGTTTGAGTGCTGGAGAGCTTACCACACACGCATTGGCTCATGTTTGTGAACGTTACGTATCCATCGACAGGAGGCGTCATCCGGCTGACACAAGTCTCGCATTACAACATGTTCAATGTGGACAACGCAATCTCAGGAGAGACGGCGCATGAATATCAGTGACCCAAGCCAACTTGACCGTATCAAAGCGGAGATCGTCGACAGTTTTGACGAAGAGCTGGAACTACAGATGGATGAGGACCGTCTGGATGACCTAGCTGCTGAGAGCATGAAATCCGCCCCCGGCAGGCTTCTCGACCGCAAAGTCTACTTCCAGGAACTGTTTCGTCTTCAGCACGAACTCGTCAGATTGCAGGATTGGGTTCAGCACCAAAAGCTCAAGGTCGTGGTCATTTTCGAAGGTCGAGACTCTGCCGGCAAGGGTGGTGCCATCAAGCGTGTAACCCAACGGCTCAATCCACGCGTTTGCCGCGTGGTCGCCTTGCCCGCTCCTTCAGAGCGCGAGCGGCATCAATGGTATTTCCAGCGTTATGTGCAACACCTCCCCACCGCAGGTGAGATCGTCCTGTTCGATCGGAGTTGGTATAACCGCGCAGGCGTTGAGCGGGTCATGGGCTTTTGTACGGCAGATGAGCTGGAGGATTTCTTTCAATCGGTTCCGCAGTTTGAAAACATGCTGGTTCGCTCGGGCATCATTCTGATCAAATATTGGTTCTCCATCACCGATGAAGAACAGGAATTTCGCTTCAACATGCGCATTCAGGATCCGTTAAAGCAGTGGAAGCTGTCGCCGATGGATCTGGAAAGCCGCGTCCACTGGGAATCCTACACAAAAGCCAAGGAGGAAATGCTGGAGCGGACCCACAAACCGGAATCTCCTTGGTGGGTTGTCGATGCCGTCGACAAGCGCAAAGCGCGGTTGAACTGCATCTCACATCTGCTTCAGCAGATTCCCTACGAGGATGTTCCCAAACCATCCATCCATCTTCCGGAACGCGCCCGCAACTCCGATTACAATCGCGCTCCGGTTCCGGCGGAAATGTATGTGCCGGATATTTTTAGATGACAGAAAGCCTGTAGGATAAGGTGACTTCACATCAGCTTGGCCTTATCCATGCTTCGAGAATCGACGCGAGGCCCTGATGACTTCCAATCAAAATGAGACGAGACCGATGAGAGGCATTGCCCTTGCATCGGCAGGCTACGCCTGTTTTTCATTGCAGGATGCAATCGTGAAATGGTTGGTCGCAGATTACAGCGTGCCGGAAATCCTTTTCTTCCGGAGCCTCGTCATCGTGTTAATCGCTGGTTCGCTCGTCTGGTACAGGAAACACCCATCCATATTGAAAAGCAAATACCGAGGAACGGTGGTTTTGCGAGCGATTTTAATGCTTGTGGCTTGGATGCTTTTCTACAACGCGGCCAGGGATCTGGGGCTTGCCGAGCTGACAACGCTTTACTTTTCAGCGCCTATCATCGCCATATTCCTTTCGATAGCAATGCTGGGAGAAAAGGTCAAAATAGGTCGCTGGGTCGCCTGTGCCGCCGGGTTCATCGGCGTTTGCGTCGCAGCGAACCCGACCCACTCGCCCAACTTGATACCCGCAGCAATGTGCCTTGCCGCCGGTTTCTGCTGGGCATTGAGTACGATTTACATTCGCCTTGTGAGTAGAACCGAGACAACGCTTACGCAGATGTTCGCCACGAGCCTTTTATTCGGACTTGCATGCGCAGCGTCTTTTCCGTGGATATGGAAAACACCGGATGCGACGGGATGGGCGCTGATGACGGCCCTTGGCTTGATCGCAGCTCTTGGTCAGTACCTGCTTTATGAAGGTTTTCGTTACGCACCGGCTTCTGCCTTGGCACCTGTGGAATATACAGGGCTGATATGGGCATTCTTTTACGGGTACATTTTCTGGGCGGAGATACCGACTGCGAACGTCTTTGTAGGCGCGCTCCTCATCATTACCTCAAGCCTCATCCTGATATTGTGGGAACGCCGCGTAGAAAAGGGTGGAAATGCCGTCAAAGCCGACGTCATTCCACCCAACTAAATTTCGCAATTCTGAGGAAAGTTACGTCCTCAGATCAATCGAGCAGTTCTGCTGGCACCTTGCCACCGTTTTCGGAAAGCTTCTTGAGGAGTGCCTTGTGCAGCCAGGTGTTCATTTCTGCCGAGCCATTGAGCTCGCCCGAGTATCCTAGCTCCTGCGCAAGCTCTTTGCGTTCGGACAGGCTTGCATCCATGCCCAAAGCTTTCATAAGGTCGGTAATGGAGTGCTTCCAGTCCAGCTTCTGGCCACTGTGCTTGACCGCGGCGTCGAGCTGGGACGCAACGTCAACGGTTTGAGAGCCGGATGTCGTGGGGGCCGGCGGCATCGAAGGCGAAGCGCCTGCTGTCGCGGGTACGGTCTGCCCGGTTCCACCCACTGGCGGCGCGGTTGTGGCAGCTGGTTCGGGGACAGACGATGGTGCCGGGGTAGGCTCTGCCGCTGAGGGCGACGCAGGTGCTGCATGTGCAGATCCTCCAAATATGGCGTCCCTGATCTTGTTGAAAATGCTCATGACGTTTTCTCCTCACACTGATGTAACTGCAAGGTCCAACGGAGGCTGTGCCACATCCGTTCCGAAGAAATATAAGAAAAACCTAACGAAAACGGCGGGGACATCGTCAATCGCACTGCAAAAAGACCGAATTGATGTTGGAAATGAAGGTTCGCTCGCTATTTAGAGCCTATGATCTTCTTCACGTCCGATACGCATTTTAGCGACCCTCGCGTTCTTCGAATTGATCGCCGGCCCTTTTCCGTTATGACAGATCACGATGAGGCGCTGATCGCGAATTGAAACGAGGCCGTCGGCCCGCAGGATGAGGTTTGGCATCTTGGGGATTTCCGACTAGCGCGCGCTGGAGACTGTGACGAACTTCTCTCCAGATTAAACGGCCACAAGCATCTCATCGTGGGAAACAACGATCCAGAAAGCACCACCACTGCGACGGGATGGGCGAGCGTCCAACACTACGCGGAACTCACGCTTGACGGTCATCGCCTGATCATGTGCCACTATGCGTTTCGCACGTGGAACCAGATGGGGAAAAAATCGATCAATCTGCACGGTCACTCGCACGGGCGGCTAAAGCTCCTTCCCCGCCAGTTCGACGTGGGCGTTGATGCCCAGTCGCTCAAGCCGGTGACGCTTCAAAATATCCTCGAACGGAAACCGCGCTAAGGGGCTGATTGTCACTGACGAAGCCGCCAGCGGCCACCGCCTTGTGCGCTGACAGGTCAGTTCAGAGTTCTGGAGTGACGGAGAAACCCAACACGAACTCGATGACTTTCTCGCAGGACATTTCGCAAGGCTTCAGTACCGCAGCACCAGATTTTATCCTGTAGAGATTAAAGCTGACAATATCTGTCCCGGCGAGCTCCTCTGCGAACAGCCAGATGCGTCTGCCATCTGCAGACCGTTTGATCGTAGCGCCCCACAAACGACCATCAAATTTGCCCCGCACATAGCCATCTGGAATTCGAGAGAGTGCGCTCAAGAATGTGGCGTCTGTCATCTGAGCCAACAAAGGTAAGACTTCACCGCTTGTTGGGTCTGATCTGCTGGCGCAGTTCGACCAGACGGTCAAGGGTGGATAGGGTTCGATCTCTATTTTTGCCGGCAAGGCCGAGCGTCAGAGCTTCTACGCACACGAGTGAAGCCCCGTGCATGGCAACCTTTTCATTCTTGGCGCGGGGTAGAACGATCGCGGCCATTGCATGTTGAGTGAGAGCGGTTTCCTCCTTGCCCACGATGGCAACGATTGGGATCGAAAGGCGTCCCGCTTCCGTAATCGCCGTCATAACCTCGCGATGGGGGCGGCCCTGCGCAAGGACAAGCAGGACATCGCCAGTCTCCATTTGGAGAAGTTGTTCCGCAAGCATGATGCCTGTTTGGTTTAGTGCATAGGATGGATAGCCCGCTCTCACGAAGTTGCGCGACGCATAGGTTCCGATAATGCCCGATGCGCCGATGCCGAAGACGCCGATCTTTTTGGCAGTCGACAACAGACTGACAACGTTTGCCATCGCCCGTCTGTTTTCGTCAGACGATAGTGCTTCCATGGCATACCCCATGTCGGCGATTACGAAGTCGATGGCGGAATTGGTATCGTCCTGAAGTTCGTTCGTGGTGGCTGCCATTTTCTCGGACGGTGAATCCGTCTCTCCAAGATGGCTTTCCAGCGTATCCTTGAGGTCGACCAGCCCCTGGAAACCGAGAGCCTGGATTGCCCGGATGACCGTAGCGTCCGATGTCCCAATCTCGCGCCCTATCTCAAGCGCAGATTTCGCCAGCACCGCATGTCGATGTTTGTCTATGTATTCTGCAACGGCCAGAAGCCCGGGCGAGAGTGCGTCCCGCTTTTTCTTCAGTCGCTCTCCGAAGCGATCTATGTGACGTTTCTTCGGAAATGAATTGCCCATTGAGACCATTGTCGTGCATGTGAGTGTCAGTTTGGGCACAATGCCTGACACGGTGCAGTTTTTAAAGTCGAAAGCTTATTTCGCAACAGGGCGTGGTGAGATCGAGGATTTGACGACCGCCGTCATAAGCGCCATGGCCGCATAACTGTTTGAAATGGCTTCTTCTCTGGAGACCATGATGTAGCGGCCCTCGACACAGGCTTTCAGGAAGCCACAAAAATCAGGCACGACCTTCTCCATCGCATCGATTTCGTCTTTTGACGTGCCACCGGTGTCCGAGCGGTAGGGATCGAAGATAAAGTCTGCATCGACATCTGGAAGGCGCTCACCGCTAACCTCTATGCGTCCGCCATCTGGGATATTGTCGATAATCTCGGGAAACCTGAAGCCTGCATCTCTCAGCACTTGACCGAGTGCGCGGTAGGTATGATAAAGACTGATCTTTCCGTTCAGTGGCTGGATGACCGAGACAGATACGGCTTTGGTATTGACAGCAGTTTTGAGTTCCTCAATTCCCGCCCGGTATCGCTGATCGAGAATGGCGAGCCGGTTTTCGGTTGCGGTCAGTTTGGCCAGTTGGCGATAGGCATGCGCTGTTCCCAACTTGGTCGGATCGATGACGATGGTTGGTGCTATTTTCTCCAGGGTCGCGATGGGGGTGGGCCGTCCCGTCGCGGTTATGATGACATCCGGCTTTTGTTCGGCCAACGTTTCCACGTCGATATCGACTGCGCCAAGAAAGACCATGCCGGAGTTTCTAAAATCGACACCGGTCAGGATTGCACTCGAGCGCAGGTAAGGCTTGCCGTCGATCCCGATCCTGCCATGGCTGGCAATCGGGATGATGCCAAGTTCGATCAGCGGAATGGTGACGTCGATATCGTGGAGCGATGCGATGCGCAGCGGCCTGTTGGGGACGACAACAGTGCGTCCCGCATCATCCTGGAATGTTCGCGTATCCTGTGCTGCCACAACACCCGGAACGACGAGAAGGAGAAGCGTAAAAACAAGCATTCTTATCATGGGAAACCTTTCACAGTTGATCGCGACGGTGCCAGAGGAGCAGAAGTAAAATCGGGACCCCCACGAGCGCGAGCACGATGCCCGCAGGGATTTGCAGCGGCGCGAAGGCGGTCCGTCCGATGGTATCTGCCAGAACGACGAGTGCTGCACCGATCAGCATGCTTGCGGCGAGCAGCGCAGTCTGGCCACCGCCAATTGTCATTCGTGCCGCGTGGGGAGCGATGAGCCCGACGAAACCGATACTGCCGACACATGAAACAACGGTTGCAGTCATCAGAACGGGCGACAAAAGGCTTATAATCGCAAATGCTTTGGCTCGGACGCCCAGCCCGATCGTAGCGCTGTCTCCCAGCATCGCGACATCTGCGGAGAGCGCAGTCGCGAATAAAAGGGAAGCACCCACGCATAACCCCGTAACGGCAATTGGGACCATGTCCGGCGTTACGGTGGCAAGGCTGCCCGCCATCCACGTCAAGGCAACCTGAATGCGGTCAATGTCGGAAATCGTCAGCAGCAGAGTGATGGCCGAGGACAACGCCCAGGAAAATCCAATGCCGATCAGCACGAAACGCAGGCGAGACAGCGATCCTGCCAGGAGTGCTACCGCGGTAGCAACAGCAAATCCTCCGGCCATGCCGATGAACGGCCGCAGCACCAGAGGGGTTTGCGGAAAAGCGATGATGACGGTAACGATTGCAAGCGCTGCTCCCTCGCGAACACCCAGAAGACCCGGATCGGCTAGCCCGTTTCGCGTCAGGGATTGCAACGCAGCGCCGGAAAGCCCGAGCATGGCTCCGCAACTCAGCGCCATGATGATGCGCGGCAGCCGAAGGTCTCCGATGACAGATAAGTCGCCCGAAGACACGGGGCCGGTGATGAATGCTACGAGGGCATCGATACCAGCGCTCCCACTTCCTGAGACGAGTGCCACCAGCACGAGAATGATCACGACCGCCAGAAAAGCCATTGTCATGGCCAGCCGTTTGGGATGTAGCTTCAGACTCACGTCAAAAAACTGAATTAGGCGATAACCGCCGCCGATCATTTTGGCTTTCATCGCAATACCCGTGTAACGGCTGCGATGAAGACTGGAGCGCCGATGAAAGCGGTCAGAACTCCCGTTGCCAAATCATGAGGGGCGGCAATGGTTCTTGCGGCAATATCGGCAGCGAGCATGAGATTTGCGCCGAGCATTGCCGACAGTGGAATCGAAATCATGTGCCGCCCACCAACCATACGGTGAGCAACACCGCCGACGATGAGACCGATAAAGCCGATTGGGCCGCAAAGTGATACGGCGGAACCGCAAAACAGCCCCGTGGCTACCAGCCCGATCATCCTCGTTTGGCGAACCGGCACACCAAGACCCATCGCGGTTTTGTCTCCCAGAGACATGATATCCAATCGCGATGTGATCATTGCAGTGGCGATGACGGCGACACCTGTGACCGGCAATACAGTCTGAAGTTCCGACAGCGAAATGCCCGAAAGATCGCCCGCAAGCCAGAAACGCATCTGCTCCAGCGTTTCCTGATCGAGGATGAGTAAGGCCGAGACGCAGGCCGACGCTAGGGCAGACAGCGCGATACCGCAGAATGTGACCTTGATCATCGTCAGGCCGGTGCGTCCTGCCGATGATAGAAACAGCACGAGCGCAAAAAGAACGCCGCTTCCAGCCGCGGCAATGAGCGGACGACTGACTGGAAACATCATCAAGCCCGCAGGCAAGGCGGTCGTTGCCACTATGGCAAGGCTTGCTCCTGCATTGAGGCCCAGAATATGGGGCTCTGCAAGAGGATTACGGAGGATCGATTGAACCAATCTGCCGGCAATGCCGAGCGATGCGCCGCACAGGATGGCGGCAAGCAGGCGCGGAAGACGAAGCTTGAGAAGAATCTGTTGCTCGAAACTGGTATGGTCACGGGCCGTCAGAGCGTCGATGAGGAACTGAGGTGACACGGGTCTTGCACCGACGCTGAGATGCGCAAGTCCAAGAAATGATAGCAGAGCGAGGCAAGCAGGAAGCCAAAGCCAGACCACCTCCTTTCGCGACGTTTCTGTATTCCAAACATGCGTCACTGCAGGGATGTCCCGGAAAAAGTATCAGGCAAGAACACCGGTTTGCCGGTCGTCGGATGCCTCACGGCGATGACCTTGGTATCAAAGACGCTTTCGATATGGGCGGCGGAGCATTCATCGATGGTTTCAACCACGTGATGAATCGCACCGTCTTTGAGGAAAACAATGCGATCCGCATATTGCAGGGCGGCGTTCAGATCGTGCAGAACGGCGACAACGGTTCGGTTGGCCGTGCGGCTGAGGCTTGAAAGAAGCTCCATCACCTCAACCTGATAGCGCAGATCGAGAAACGTCGTCGGCTCATCGAACAGGATCGTTGCCGTGTCCTGTGCAAGAGCAAGAGCTATGAAGCAACGTTGGCGCTGCCCGCCGGACAGACTATCCACTAGTCTAGCCGATAGGTCGCTCATGCCGGTAATGCGTAGGGCCTCGTTTACGGCTTCTTCGTCGCCTTCGTCCCAGGATTTGAGAATGCCGCGATGCGGATAACGTCCACGCGACACCAGATCATAGACGCTGAGGCCTTCAGGCGCGATCGGGGCCTGCGCAAGCACGGCAAGCTTGCGTGCCACCTCCTTGGTTGGCAGGCGATGCACATCCTTTCCGTCAACAAGTACCGTTCCACCGGATGGCTTGAGGATACGTGAGAGGACGGCCAGCAACGTTGATTTTCCCGAACCGTTTGGACCAGCGAGAACGGTGAACTTCCCTTTTGGGACGACTATGGAGATATCGACAAGCACGTTAGAGCGGCCATAGCCGGCCGTTACCTGTTCGGCATCCAGCGCATTGTCTCTGCCATCCGATCGCATCAAACCAACCGTTTTCTTCCCTTTAAATCGCATGTTCATTTGTATTTTATGAATGTAGTAGTCAACAATTAACGCATCCAAATTTTCGTCGCCAGATACCTTTCCGTGCCGTGAAAGCAGGTTTTTCGGTCCAAAAACGCTTCTCGAGCTTGAAAATGGGAACGTCCAATAGCACAGAACAGAAAATCAAAGTTGACTACTACATTCATGAAATACAGAAGGCCAGTATTGGGGTGATGTCATGCGTGTTGATGGGGACTAGATAACGATGGAATTTGACAGATTTGACAGGCCGGTGGCTTTAGCCATGATTGCGCTGACCGGTGTGATGTTCGCCCTGCCTGTAAACGCGCAGGAAAACGTCGAGGTCAAGAAGACCTCCCGTCAGTCTGATGCGGCTCAGTCCAATCCATCGGAAACGTCCACCGTGCTCGCGCCTATCGTGATAGATGGTGCCGGCGCGACGCAAGGTTATCAGCCCAAATCGACCAGTACCGCCACACGTACGGATACTCCGCTTATCGACATTCCACAGGCAGTCAACGTCGTCAGCGAACAGGTTCTTAAAGACCAGAATGCCAGCAATCTCGATGAAGCGCTGGGCAATGTCAGCGGCGTGACCCAGACGAATACGCTGGGCGGCACGCAAGATTCCGTCATCCGCCGAGGCTTCGGTGATAATCGCGACGGTTCCATCCTGACAAATGGGTTGAAAACCGCGCTACCGCGCTCGTTCAATGCCGTGACGGAACGGGTTGAGGTTCTCAAGGGGCCCTCTTCCACGCTTTACGGTATTCTTGACCCCGGCGGTATGGTCAATGTGGTCACCAAGAAGCCGGTGGATACGTTCGGCGGCGAAATTTACGGCAGTCTCTCCAGTTTTGGCGGTGGCACAACGGGATTGGATTTGACCGGTCCGATAGAAGGAACAGACTTCTCCTATCGCCTGATTGGTGAGTACAAGGATGTCGATTATTGGCGCAACTTCGGTGAGACCAAGAACTGGCTGATTTCTCCGTCGCTAAAATGGACCGGCGAAGATACCGAAATTACGGCGACCTACATGCACGAGGATTACAGCGTGCCTTTCGATCGTGGCACTATCTTCGATGACACCACAGGGCGTCCGGTCGATGTTGACAGGAAAATTCGCTTCGATGAGCCGTACAATATTACTGACGGGAACTCAGACCTTTTCCAAGTCGAGTTTGATCATGAATTGTCGGAAAACTGGAAGCTAGGCATCGACTATAGCTACAGCCGCAATGTTTACTCGGACAATCAGGCGCGTGTTACGGCTTACAACGCGACCAACGGCAACGTAACGCGCAGGGCGGATGCGACTGACTACTCGACGATCTACAATCATGCCGTCCGCGCGGATTTGACAGGCGACGTCGAGATCGGCGGAATGCAGCACGATCTATTGATCGGAGCGTCTTACGACTACAGCGATACGCTGCGCACAAATATGATCCGGTGTAATGCGTCGACAAACTTCAATATTTACGATCCCGTTTACGGCAACATGCCGGAGTGCACGACTGTTTCCACCAACGACAGCGACCAGACAGAAAAACTGTCGACTGCCTCCCTGTACGTGCAAGATTCGATTCACCTCAACGATCAATGGATCGTTGTCGGTGGACTGCGTTATCAATATTACGACTTGCTGGCCGGCAAAGGTCGCCCTTTCAAAAACAATACCGACAGCTTTGGCGATGCGCTCGTTCCAAATGCGGGTATTGTTTACAAGCTAACGCCTGACGTTTCGCTATATGCTAATGCCGCCAAGACCTTCCGTCCACAATCCTCCATTGCAAGCCTCTATGGCAATCTGGAACCGGAAGAGGGTGTGTCCTATGAAGTCGGTTCGAAATTCGAACTCCCCTCCGGACTGACAGCGAATGTTGCGCTCTACACATCCGACAAGGAGAACGTGGCCTATACCGACGCTGGCAATGTCGTCAAAACCGCAGGCTTGGTAAGAGCAAAAGGCTTAGAGGTGGATGTCGCCGGGTCTCTGACGGATGACGTCGATTTCATCGCAACTTATGCCTTCACCGACGCCGAGGTTTTGGAGGGTGAGAATGCCGGGAAACGCCCTGTCAACGTTGCTCGCCACACCGGCTCGCTTTATCTCGCTTATGATGTGGGAGAAGTCGGCCCATCAGGCAACAGCCTGAAAATCGGTGGTGGTATTCGCGCGGTGGGCGATCGCGCCGGCATCAACAATAACTCCTATGACCTGCCTGGGTACGCCGTCGTGGATGCTTTCGCGACATATACGTTCGATCTTGAGCGCCCAATTACCCTACAACTCAATCTCAAGAATATTTTCGATCGCACCTACTATACGTCATCTATCGGTAGCACGGCGCTCGGCAACGAGATTGGCGAACCCTTCAACGCAACGTTGACAGCACGAGTAAAGTTTTGATTTTCACAAAGCAGCGAGCGTCAAAGATACTGGCGTCTTCGTTGCTGAAGGCACAGCGCGTCAGGACACTTCCGTCTGCGTAAAGGAGCGACCGAGCATAGAGTTGAGCTCGGTTTTAGCCACCTCCGACAAATAGGGTCTGAACAAACTCGCCACCTGGTTCAGACCCCAATCAAGATGTTCTGGTCCAAGATCGTCAATTCCCTCCTGCAGACTGAGGTAGACAGCCCAGTAGGTCGAAACGATCCAGACATTTGCCAGCAATTGTGGGGCCTCGTCTTCTGGAACGACGATCAGACGCGCATCCGCCATCTGAAGAAGCGTCCCTTCCACCACAAGCCGCATCCTCATGCTGAGTTCACGCGTCGGCTCACGGAGGGACGGTGCAATGGCAATTATGCCTGGTAGATCCCGGAAGATATACCGGTGTGCCCATACGACGGAAAACCAGCGTCGCATGAAATTCGAATAGATGCCGGGTTCCGTGATGGTGTTCGAACCCGCATCCACCATGAAGGCCGTCGCATCTCTTGCCAGCTTTTCGAACAGCGCTCGTAGAAGCGCTTCCTTGGTTTTGAAGTGGTAATAGAGATTACCCTCGTTGATGCCGACCGTGCGTGCGATTTCGGCTGTCGTTACCCGGTCGGGGCTCCTTTCGTTAAACAGTGTTAGAGTGGCTTCCAAAATCCGCTCACGCGTACTGACGCCCTTTGTCTTTCCGTTTTCAGCGTCCGCCGCCATTTTATATCCCGCCCATTGTAATTTTAAGGTGACTACCTTATTTCAGAATAAGGCGAATACCTTAGATGGGTACTTTATCGCCCGCTTGCAATCAAGGATCCACGTCATGGACACAGCGTCTCACACCGATAGCAAACTGAAGACGGACTTTCCTTTAACGTCACAATCCACGCTTGGCGCGCTGGTGGCTATTCTGCGCAACCCGCTTGATGCGCTGCCTCCATCTGTCTTCCACGAGCCGCTCGTTTTCTCCAGGACGGCCGGGGAGTTGAAGGTCTATTTGGCCGATCCGGCATTGATCCACGAGGCCTTGGTCAAGAATGCAGATGCGTTGGGCAAAGGCGATCAGGTCCGACGCGCGCTTGGGTCGGCGCTTGGTGAGGGGCTGCTGACGGCAGACGGGGCGCACTGGAAGTGGCAGCGGCAGTCGGTCGCAGGTGCCTTTCGGCACGACAAGCTTCTCGAATTACAGCCCACGATGATTACGGCGGCTGAGCGCACCCGCGACAGGTGGCTTGAGAAAGGCCACGGCACACTCGACATCAGCCACGAGATGATGCGCACGACCTTCGACATTATCGTTGAAACGATGATGTCAGGCGGCCACGGTATCGACGTGGCAAAAGTTGAAAAGGGTATCTCCGACTTCCTCGAGCCGACTGGATGGAATTTCGCGCTGGGCCTTTTGCATGCACCGGAATGGATTCCTTACCCTGGAAGGCGCAAGGCGCAGGCAGCCGTCGAATTCTTGCGCTCGAGCCTCGGCAGCGTCATCGAAAAGAGGAGAGAAAATCCCAACGACCGCCACGATCTCGTGAACATGCTTCTATCGGCATCAGACCCTGAGACTGGACGGGCGATGACCAATGCCGAGATTGTCGACAATCTCATGACCTTCATCACCGCAGGCCATGAGACGACAGCGCTTGGGCTTGCTTGGACATTCGACCTCCTTGCGCGGCATCCAGAGGTGGAGAAGAAAGTTCTAGCCGAGATCGACACGGTGACGGAGGGTCGATCAGTAACCGCGGACGACGTATCGAAACTGGTTTATACGCGCCAGGTGTTTTCTGAAGCGATGCGCCTTTATCCGCCTGCTCCCATCATCACCAGAACGGCTTTGAAAGATTTCCAGCTTGGTGAATACCTCATTCCAGAAGGTACAGTGTTGATCGTGCCGATCTACGCTGTTCATCGCCACACATCGCTTTGGTCCGATCCAGACGTGTTTGATCCGGATCGGTTTTGTCAGGAGGCTTCCAAGACACGACATCGCTACGCCTACATGCCGTTTGGTGCCGGGCCCCGTGTGTGTATCGGAAATGCCTTCGCAGTCATGGAAGCCGTCGTTATTCTAGCTGTCGTGCTTCAAAAGGTTCGGCTTGCCGCACTTGAGCCGAAAGCGCCGACACCAATTATGAAGGTGACATTGCGGCCAAACCAGCCGCTCAGCATGAAACTCACTCCGCGCTAGAGTTAACCGTGCCTCGGCCATTCCCTTACTTGGTGGCCGCCGAAAATCATTTCTGTTGGCATCTGAAATATGAAGTACGGGTTGAGCAACGGCAAACTTGTGGCCTTTTCCAAGCTTGCAAGCTGATCATCACTTATAGTCAGATCAAGAGACGCGATGTTTTGGTGGAGCTGTTCAACGCGGCTGGCGCCGATCAGCACGGAGGAAACGCCTGGTCGGTTTGCCACCCAACGCAAGGCAACTTCCGCTGGCGATCGACCGATTTCTGACGCCACTGCCTTCAATGCATCGACAACATCGAAATTTCGTTCGGTAAACAACATGCCACCGAACGGATTGTCGCCGTTCAATCGTCCATCGCTACCAGTTTCTAGAACCTCGGAACCGCGATCCGGAAGGGCAGTTGCACGGTCTGCATCAGCGATTTTGTCCCGACCGTATTTACCGGTCAGCAGGCCAGCCGCAAGCGGGCTCCACGGCATCATGCCAAGGCCGAATTCCTGCCCAGCCGGCAAAAGATCGAGTTCGACGCCGCGGTCGATGAGGGAATATGCGTATTGCAAGCCAATCGGCTTTGGCAATCCATGCGCTTCGGCCAGCGTCGCGACCTTCGCCACGTACCACGATGGTGTGTTGGAAAAGCCGTAATGTAATATTTTCCCGGCGCGTACCGCATCGGCTAGCGTTTGTAGAACCTCTTCGGCAGGCGTCGTACGATCCCAGACATGCATCCAGTACATGTCGATATAATCGGTCTGCAAACGTTTCAGCGAACCTTCGATCCCAAGCCGGATATTCTTGGCACCATTGCCGCCCCATAGTGGGGTCCCCTGCCCGCGCGGAAAACCGGATTTGGTGGCAATCACCAGTCGGTCACGAATACCGCTCTTGGAAAGAAAGCGGCCCAGCATCTTCTCGCTTTCGCCACCGGAATAGATATCGGCCGTGTCGATGAAATTGCCGCCTGCATCGACATAAGCGTCGAAAAGTGCCCGCGACGTTTCCTCGTTGGCACCCCACCGGCCGGCACCAAACGTCATCGTGCCAAGTGCCAACGGACTGACGATCAATCCGGATTTTCCAAGTGTTCGGTAACTGGTGAGGTCCATCTTAGGTCTCCTTCATGTTTGCTGCCAGATGATGTAGCGGTGCGGAGCCGAAAGGATTAGCCGTTGCGAAACGCATGAGCTTATGAGCAGAATGCAACAATGGAACGCGGTGAACTCAATGATCTTCTGACGTTTGCAGCGGTCGCACGTGAACGCAGCTTTACGCGTGCCGCAGCCATTCTAGGAATGTCGCCATCGGCGCTCAGTCATGCGATACGCGGATTAGAGGAAAGACTTGGTGTTCGACTTCTGGCGCGAACGACCCGAAGTGTTTCCCCGACAGAAGCAGGAGATCGGTTACTTCAATCGCTCAATCCAGCCTTGGAAGGGATCAAGGACGGACTAGAAGCATTGGCAGAGTGGCGAGATAGCCCCTCCGGAACAGTGCGGATAACAACATTCGCCTATGCTGCACGAATGGTGCTCCTTCCAAAACTACCGAGCTTCTTGCTCGCTCATCCGGAGGTGCACGTAGAGATCAACATCGATGACGGACTGACGGATATTGTGGCTTCGGGCTTTGACGCTGGAATTCGGTTCGGTGAATCCGTGGACAGGGATATGATTGCGGTGAAGCTAGGGCCAGACATGCGCACGGTCGTGGTTGGTACACCAAGCTATTTCGAACGCTACCCGCCACCATTGACACCCTATGATCTCCAGCGTCACGCATGCATAGGTTACCGACTAACGACGTCTGGTGGGCTTTTGCCATGGGAGTTCGAAAAGGATGGGAAGGAGATCAAGATTCACACGAACGGCCCACTGGTCGCCAATGACGGAGATATTCCTGCGGCCGTCGTACGGGCAGGAGCGGGTCTTGGATATATCATGGAATGTGATGTCGCCGAGGAAATCGCCGCCGGTACTCTTGTTCAAGTCCTGAAAGAATGGTGCCCAACTTTCCCGGGCTTCTACCTCTACCATCCAAGTCGCCGTCAATCGCCGCCGGCGCTTCGGGCGCTTATTGAGACTTTAAGCTTTGGATGATGTCAAAGCTGTTAGTGCACTTTCTTGTTACAGGCAAACGTCCTAATCGGCATTTTCATAATATTTGGTGAGATTTCCGCCCAGAAAGGAATTGGCGAGGGGCCGGTAAGACTTGGCGAGGCTCAGCGCCACGTCGTCATTCTGTAAAAAGAGATACGGCTCAAGCCAGGCGATTTGGAAGGCCTTCAACTTCTCTTTGCGGGTTTGGAAGCTTTGTTTTGTGCCCGCAATATCCGCGACAATTGCCGGATTCGCCAAGGCGGAAATCGTGAAGTCCACGATCTTGTCGAGCTTGCGGTCACACACACCCAGGCTGTCTGGCCTCGAAGGGTAAAGAATACGTGCCGTCATCACGATCGGGGCAACGGCGTGGAGTTGATAATGGAGTGCCTTGTCCTTGCGTTTCATTTCCTCAGGTAAACTACCGTCAGGGCCTGCAGAGCATATGAGCAACTGATTTGTCTGCGCCCCCCAATCCAGAAGGTTTTGCCGCCCTGTTATTGCACCCACCTGCGCTGCTGCAAGACCAGCCCATGCACGGTGATTGTTACGTGATGCCATGGGTGGGGCTTCTGTATCAAAATAGACGATCTGTTTTTCTGTAAGTGTGACCAACCAGTCGTGAATGGACTTCTCATCTGTGGCTGATGGTTTTTCGACAGTTAAAGCTCTGGCATAAGCAGCCGAGATACCTGCAATTCGCGAGGAGAGTGCCAAGTGAGCATTCATGGTTTCGGCCTGCATCAACGCACCAGCCTTTGCCCAACTCGCCACGCTGCTAAAAATGCATTTCGCCGCTGCACTGGCTTTCTTTTCGTCCAATGTTTTATTGGCGTCATCTGCCAAATTACGAATAAAGCCATCAATAGGTGCGAGTGACGTTTCGACTTCGGCGTTCAGTTTATCGTCGATCTCAGACCGCGATTTGTCAGCATCCTTGTATCGCGAAGGCAAGTCGATATTGACAACGGGCTTGGCTACACTCGGGCAATCTTCTGTTGCAAATACATTGGTTTGGATTAAGCAGGGGCTTAGACCTATGGCGAGCGCCACACATTTAAGGACAAGTCCGGTCATATTACTGTTCCTCAATTGATCTTCGCATTCATGCCAGCAAGCATTTCTGCCGCTTCGTCACTTCCAAGGTCTGATGCTTTGCGCAGCCAGAGACGGGCGTCATCGAGAGACACAGGCCCGCCAATTCCGTAGGCGTGATTTCGGGCCAATATCAGCATTGCTGGCACATCATTGAAATTCGCTGCCGCTACGAGCAACATTTGCGCCTGTTTGACATCTTCTCCGGGCCTCGGTTCCGTCACAATAGCCTTGGCATATTCTCTCATACCACCGGGATCGCCGCTATCTGCCGCAGATTTGTAGATGGTATGAAGATCGAGCTTAGACAGCACCAGTGTGCGCACGGGTGCGTTCATTTTCTTTATGCGCGCAACACGCTCGTAAAGCTGGTCAGGCGTTGCGTTTTTCACTGAGGATAAAACGACATTGGCGGCTTTGTCCTTCGAGTAACTTTGCTTTGCAGGGTCGGAGTAGTGGTTCAACAGAACCATTTCGGCTTTTACATCACCAAAGCGTACTGCATCTTCATAAAGAGCAAGGGCTTTTTCGGGAATATCCTTGCCGTGTCCGCTTGAGGCAAAGTCGCCGAGAAGTCTGAAGCGCCAGCCGCGATGCTCAGTCAGTTCCTGCGCAACCATCAACCAGCTCTCAGCTTTTGTGCGGTCGATTGGAGCATAGGCCTTTGCTAAGGCAAAGCTATTTTCGAAGTTGCAGTCCATAACGGATGATGCCATCGACAGAAGTCGTTTCTGTTCATCGACAAAACGCTCGGCTTCTGCCGCGAACATCAAAGCGGTCGCATCACCATTGGTCGAGATCAAGCTGGCATATTGTGTGTAAACATTAATTGTGCCGCGCAATGATGCCAAGGCGCGCATGGCGCGGCCATTGCCTTGCGCGCTTGCTTTTTCCAGGTAATTCAGTGCCAGCTTTCGCAGCGTCTCGTTTTCGGGAAGGTTAGCGATGACGGCATTGGCAGAGGCAACCTGAGTGGCCACCGATCCGGTTTCTGCCGCCGAAACATACAATTTCAGCGCTTCCTGTGTCATTGTATCGTTTGTTGCGGCGGCCAGCAGCAGCTTGGCGTGGCCCACGCCAGCATCACCATTGGCTGCAACTTTGGCTGTCCACTCCCTGACGGTAGCGTCATCGGCGCGGGTCGATTTGAGGTAATAGAGATAGGCAGCCAGTGCATCGGCTCGACCATAAAGCGCCTCCGACTGCAAGGCTGCGATTTCGACCGCATTGGGACGACGCACCAGCTTTACGATGCGCCAAAGTGGCCAGTTCGCCGAGGCATCTTCATCGTTCATCTGTTGCCACTTGGCAGCTTCCTGAAAATCAGGGCCACCCGGTCTGCGGCAAAGATAGGCGGCTTTTAGATCATTGACGGTGCCGGTCACACCAAAATTTTCAAGCACCGAACGAAGCAGGTTGGTGGCCTCATTGAACCGACCAGGCTCATCAACGTGCCGCAGACGCAACTCGGCAAGGCTCTGCATGGACGTTACATCGCGCAGCTTTGCCCCCTGTTCAAACAGGACGGTTGCCTCCGCCTCGCCCGCCCACTGGCCGTTCTTTTCAAGGGTCAGATTTCCAAGTCTGGAAAATGCCCATGCGGGAGGCTGAGGGAGTTCCGAGAGCTTTCGTAACGTTTCCTCATAGGCCTGAACAGAGCGTAGATCATCGCTATCAGCTCTATAAAGGGCGGCTAAATGTGTCAGGCTGGCGCGATTGCCTTCATCTGCCGCCTTGATGAAATATTGGCGGGCAAGCGCTTCGTCTTTTTGAACAATGGCCCCTGCATTGTAAATCTTGGCCAGTTCCACCATGGCCGGTATCATGCCGTGCTCAGCAGCCATTTTGAGATAACGCAGCAGAATGTCATTATCTTTTTCGATAGCTGTACTTTCCATATGGTAGCGGGCAACTTTCCAGGCAGCAGTTCCATCACCCAGATCCGCGGCAACCCTCAACCATGCCTCGGCGATGTGACGATCCGCAGCAACGACCTCGCCCTTCTCGAATTCCCGCGCGATACGGCCTATACGCTCGCAAATTCTGTCGTCCAGTTTTCCGACCATCGAGCCCAGCGCCATGGTGATGGCCAGGGACGGCTCCATGTCCCAGTCAGGCGTCGGCTTACCATCCAGTTGTGTCTTCGCCAGCGTCAGCAAGGCATCGGCATGCCCGTTCGATGCTGCCCGGACGAGTAATTTTTCGACTGCCTCCTGTCCGCCCTGATCCTTGACGATGCCACTCGTGATGAGGTCCGCCGCCATTTTCATTTCGCGCGCCGACATGCCGTTCCCAAGTGCGAAAAGCTTTTTTAAGAGGCCAGACTGTTCAAGTTCAGCGATTTTGCTAGCCCGCAGATAAAGCGAGATGCGTTCCGCCATAACATCATTGGCTGAAAGATCGCTCCGATCACCCAGACGCCCGATCATGCTTTCGACAATCTGAAAATTACGCGTCGCATCCATATCGCGCAGGCGTTGGGCCTCACGCAGGATAATCCAGCCTTTGGTGTTCGGCAGCGTCTTCTGGTCCCAAGATGTCCAGCGTTTCGAAATATCATCGTCGGGCGCGCGCTGAACACAGATATTTGCAGGCTCCACGACCGGCGGCAAGAATTCGATTTTCAGCGGCTCCGAAGGTGCAGCCCACGCACTCACGCCCGAAAAAGCCAACATGGCAGAGGAGAGCAGGAGTCCGATAGCGCCATAATTTCCGGGAGAAAAAGACATAAAAGCCTCCTATCGCTGCAAAAGGTTGTTTTCGAGTGCGACGGCGCTGTAGCGGCCGTTTGCGCCTGTAATGACAATTGAGTAGGCCGTTTTGCGCTTGAGATCGATCGTCTCGGTCGTTGCAACAGCGCTACCGTCCTTCTGTATCTCGAAGGCCAGTGACAACGGCGCTTTCAACGCCACATCCTTGCTTTCACCCGCTGCCACGCCTTTGAGTGCGACAGCTTTCGCTGCGGGTACAACTAGGTCAACACTGACCAGGTCGCTCAAATTGTAAAGATAAAGCTGCGCCTTGGCCGGATCGTTCTTGACCACGTCGCTAAAGACGCGCTCACCTTTCAGCCCCATTGTCATCGTGTAATATTTACCAGGCTCGACCGTCATCACCGTGCTTTGTCCGCCAGAGGAAATCTCGACAGAGCCAGCGTTCACATTCACATAAGGCGAAACGCCCTGCGTCGGTGGCACCGGTTTTCCACCAATCGTCGCCGATTGCTGGTCCAAGCTCACTACACGCACGAAAGAGGCCTTTGGATCAGCCGCCTTGCCGTATAGTCCGGCATCCTGTGCGAACCCGTGGGTAACTGCAAAACCTGCGACCAAGACGGCTATGGAAAACGTCGTTTTATGGTTCATATCAGTTGTCCTTTGTGCTGGCCGAGTGGCAAATGCTCACACCGGCGCTTTCGGGAGACAGGGTGTCGAACGTGATCTGAACGTTCTTGACGGATTTGGATCTGGCATCGAAGGGGAAGTAGTAGCGCCCGCTTGACGCCGCACGAGCAGGACGTGAAATCTGCGTTTCGATGACGTCGCCGTCATCAAGCCCGACACGCAGCATTGCTGAACGGCTGTTCTCATTACCGGCATAGGCCAGAATGACGGAAGGACCTTCAAGGCTTTCAGGCCTTAGCGCTACATCGAGTACGTTTTCGCCAGATGTTGAAAATTCCGGCGGTACGCCGCTATCGCAAACTTTGACTGAAGCAGCGGCAAGCTCGCGCAAGGGCGCATCTCCGAATTTGCCGAGGTTATTGTAGATCGGGTTTTCCCAGATCAGAAAGCGTGGCCGCCTCTCTGCAAAATCTGCGGAGGTGATGTAAGCGGTGATGGACCCGAACTGGTTTCCACCCGACACAGCATAATTGTTGACGGATGTTCCCAGTTGCTGAGAGAGGAAGCCTGCAAAATTGGCTGGAGCGAGATCGGAAAAGCTGGTGCCGACAAGCGCAACCCGTTCGCCCTCATCCGTATTGCCGAAAATATCGAGCTGCGCGCCACTTGAAGCAATGACTTCAGTCGTTTCGAAAGCCTCCATTTCGGCTGCTGGTAGGGACGACACACAAGACGCTTGAAGAAAGCGCCGCATAGTCGAAATGATCTGCTGGCGGCCGGCCGACTTGGTTTCAAAGGTTGCGGTCTGCAAGCCATCTGCGCCGGGCAAAGCCTTTATAGTGGCGGCCACTTCGCTTGCGGCCGCTTGTGCGCCCCATGCTGTCCAGTGAAAATCTGCCTGCAAGAACGGCGGGTGCTTGGCGTCGTTGTTTTGCAGCGCTTTGAGAACATCAACAGTCACGACTCCATTACGGCGCAATTTCGCGAGCGTTTCATCATAGGCAACCCTGGCGATATCGTAATTGAAGCCCAGTTCGTAGGTACGGTCTGGCAGATACTGTGGCATCGTCAGACTTTTGGTGGGGATAGGAACATAGATCAGCGTGGTGCCATTGGCCTCAAGCGCCCGGGCCACTTCGGCAAGTTGCTTAGCGGTATGTTCACCCAGTTGATGCTGCATTCTGATATCGGCGAGAACGCGGAAAAAGTACCCGTCCTTACCTTCTACGGATGCAACGAGAGGGTCTTCTTCCAGGCCGGTGCAGCCGAAATCCGAGGCGATAACGGGCGACGAAGACAAAGCCATGCACATCAAAGAAATGATGAGCGGCGTATGGACGTTCAAAATGCTACTCATTCATGTCTCCAGACTTCGGAGTTTCCATTGCCGCAGCGGAAGTAAGCTTGCGTCGAAGCGCACCAGCCACACTCTGGGTCTTCAGGTCGCTAGAGCGTTCGGCAACCATTAGATATGCTTCGATTTCACTGCGTTTGGAGATGGTGCCGTTGGTAGACATAAGGTTGATTGCTTCTTCCAGCGCCGCAGTGGCGTTTCCTCGGTGTGCAGCACTGACGCGGAACTCAGCATACTTAACAGGGCTGTTTTCGAAGGGCGTACCTGACCGATACGCGGACATGAGCCCTTCGAACGCGGCCTCATCACCGCGTGCTGCATGCGCCCGCAAGGCAGTTTCTGCCGCACCGAGACGCTTCTGATTGGCCGGGTCCGGCTGTATTTTGCGCACAAGTGAAACAAGTGGCTTAATAGCTCCGGAACGACCGGCAGCGGCAGCCATGGTGAAATAGTGCAAGGAATCCTTCTCAAGTTCAGGCTTTTGATACAGCTGTTTCGCAACCAGCAAGGCTGCAAGACTATCACCGCGATCCGCCAGAACCTGAAGTTGCCGGTAGGAGATTCGCTTGTTTTTGACCATGCGCTTACGGGCATCACGCAATTCCTGTGTAGGAAGCTGGTCCGTACGGGTGATACCCGAGATAAAGCCGGCCTTCCGACGCGGTTGGGCATCGGCATCGGCCGCCGCTGCGACAATCACGGCAAATGTGAGAACTGCAAAGCCACGAATCTGAAAGAGTGGGGTATCAAATCTTTGCATGGTCGACCTCCTTTGCTGCCGGCGCGTCCGCCCAGAGCTTGGTATCGGTCAGATACCGGACCGGAAATTCCCACAACACAGTTTGCGGAAGAGCGTCAGCGTTCTCCAGTGAGTCAAGATACTGGCGCATGGGTGCCACGGGCCCTTGGCCAACCAGCGCAGCATTGGCAACATCCAGGCCGCTTTGGAATGAGAGAAAGGATGCGAAGGACCAAAGTTCGTTCGCGCTATAGCTCGTGCCGACGAGTGCTACGGGAATATTTGTTGCATTGCCGAAGATATCATCTACCGGCTGATCACCAGATTTTTGCGCCAAATGATAGGGCGTTACGCGCTCACTTCCGAGACCAACAAGCGGTGCAAAAACACCGCCAGTAACGTATTTGACTAGATCACCCTCTACGCGTTCCTCGACGCCTTCCAAAATCTCGTAATGTCCGGGTTTCTCTCCGAGCACCTGCGCCGCAACAGCAGCGGCGACTGCGTGTGCACCGGCGGGTGTCCAGTGTGTGTCGGTCTTCAAAAACACCTGACGATCCGTACGAGCAGACATCAACACGGAGCGGGTATCAACTGTTTCGATACCCCGCGCCTCAAGTTTTTCCCTAAATTTACCATAGAGTTTCTCGCTATAAGACGAAGCTCCGGGCTGTTCCAATTCATCGAAATAGACATCACTCTTGGCTGGTAATGGAACCATGGCAAGCTGGACGCCTTTTGCACCTAATGTTTTTGAGATCGTCTCAATCTGCTCCACGGAGACCATGAGGTAGGCGTCGATATCGGCAGGCAAGCGGAACTCTTCATCCGTAAAGAGATAACCATCCTTTCCAGCGACGACGCCTCGTCGTCCCTCGCCCAAGAGAAAGTATCGGGCTGCGCCAATTATCTCTACCGCGAGTTGCCGATGGGGCAGGCCATCCCGATAAAGCTTCTCCAGATGCACCGTCACGCCACCATTCAAAACGGATGTTAGCGACAGATCGTCCTGCCCATGTATCGGCTGCAAGCGCTCCGGCATGCCAAAGTTGGCGAAGGCCGCATAGCCAAACAGCGCAGCAGGTATCAGAAGTTGGATTGCAAGAGACGAACGAATAGCCGCCATGGTCTGGCTCCTAAAACTGGAAATAAAGAAAGGGGGAATAGGCACTGTCGGCCAGTTTCAGAACCGCCACGACACCCAGCAGAAGGATTGTAAGCGGAAGAGCAATTGAAGTCTGCATCACCATTGTTCCGTCGGAGCCAAAGGTAACGTCCTGCTCAGGCTGGAACATATCGCGCAGCCAGGGCTCGAATGCTGCGACAGTGGTCGCGACAAGAAGCATCAGCAGCGCTTCGCGGGTAAAGGCGAGAGACAGCGCAGAGGTGAGCGGCAAACCGTTGAAGCCGAGCATGCCGCTATAGATATTTGCCGCAATCGAAAGATTTTCTGCCCGGAAGACGACCCAGCCGATCAGAACCAGCAACAAGGTCAGGGGTAACGAAGACAAATGACGTCCGGCCTGCTTATCCCAACCCGTTGCTCTCTCAATTGCCAGCCAACCACCGTGCCACGCACCCCAGATCACGAATGTCCAGTTTGCGCCGTGCCACAGACCGCCCAGCAACATGACGAGGAAGAGATTGATGTAGGTGCGCAAGGGCCCAAGTCGGCTGCCGCCGAGCGAGATATAAAGGTAGTCGCGAAGCCACGTCGAAAGGCTGATGTGCCAGCGCCGCCAGAATTCGGTAATGCTGCGGCTTGTATAGGGCATGTCGAAATTTTTAACGAACTGAAAGCCGATCATCAGCCCCAGACCGCAGGCCATGTTGCTATATCCTGAAAAATCGAAATACAGCTGGAGCATATAGGCGATCGCGCCGGTCCAGGATTCCACGAGGGTTGGTGTAGGGTTGGAGAAGACAGCATTCGCAAGCGGTGCGATGCTATCAGCGATCAGCACCTTTTTTGCGAGACCAATCGTGAAAAGCGCCGTTCCATCCGCAAATTTCTGAAGGCTGTGCTCCCGATATTTGAACTGACCGGCAAGATCGCGAAACCGCAGGATCGGTCCCGCGACAAGCTGCGGAAACAGCGCCTTGAAAGCCGCAAGATCGATGAAATTACGGGTTGCGGGCGTATCGCGTCGGTAGACGTCGATGAGGTAGCTGACAGACTGAAATATATAAAAGGATATACCAATCGGCAGAATGAGCCGCCAGTGGATGCCCATCTCCTCAGGCGTCGTCCCACCGAGCGCTGCGATGCTATCCATGAAGAAGTTCAGATACTTGAATATTCCAAGGACAAGCAGGCAACCCGTGACGCCCGCCACCATCAGAGTTTTCGCCAATGGGCGACCAAGATTTTTCTCGATGAAAATCGCGAAAAAATAGACCCAAACCGTGGTGGCGAACAATAGGCCAAGAAAATCGACCCTCCACCATGCGTAAAAGACGTAAGAGCCGATCAAGATTGTCAGCGAGCGAAATCGCGGCGGGGTCAGATAATAGACGATGAGGAAGCAAGGGAGATACATGAATAGGAAAATTTCAGAAGAGAATACCATCTCAGCCACCTATCATTTTGTTACAGGCCGCAAGACCGAAAGCGGAGAAAGTTGCCAGTTGGACAACAGCAGGCTTCTGTTCGCCATGCACGATGAATTCGGAGTTTGGTCGAGCGTCATGGGCATCTAGATATCTACCCGTAGCACCCGCCATTGCGCCCGCAAAAAGACGTGGCCACTGAGCCGAAAAATTGTTTGCCAAGAGCCGCAAATTACCGTGCCCGTCTGAGCGAATGCCGATAGCGTTGCGCGAAAAAACATTATCTTGAATATCTGTGACTGCTCCGGCCTGCTCCTCAAGCGAAATGCCATCGTGATTTTTGCGAATGGAATTTCTCGAAATCTCGACACCAAGATTTCCCTCGGCACGGATGCCGCTGAGTTTGTTACTCTCGGTGAGATTATCGGATACCGTGCTGCAGCCACTTCCCTTGATGACGATGCCCGAAAGTTCGCTTTTTTCGACGTGATTATCTCGGACGTTGACAAGAACGGAGCCATCATCCACGAAAATGCCATGGCCTTGGCTAGACGTGACGTCGTTGTATTGCAGTTTTACCTGCTGGCTGCGGCTGGTCACTCTAATCCCATGGCTTTTTGACGAGGCCATGCTGTTATGCAGCACAGTGACATTGGATGCCGATTGCACGACGATGCCTGAGGATCTCATGTCCGTAAGGCGGTTGTCTCTGATGACACTCCCGTTCGCCTTGATAAAACTGAGGCTGACAAGATTAGAGATCGTATTGTCCGTGATCTGGATATTGGGCGTGGACAGAGAAAAACCACGACCTAGAAAAGAGAGGCCCGAGGCTTCCGCAAATGACCCGAAACCAAGATTGCTGATATGGCTGCTTTTGATCGTCGCACCGCCTTCCGCAACGGTGAGGATAAAGGGCCGGAAACGATTGCCCGCCTGCGAGGACGCGCTAGCGTCTATCGAAGCGTCGGTGACGACCAGAGTTCCGGCGTTGATGATCAGGGCTGATTTCGTTCCATCAAGGAGCAGTTGCTCACCTTTTCCAATGCGAAGTTCCGCCCCTTTCCAGATCACCAGTGGTGCCGTGATCTGAAAAGCGTCACCTCGGTTTTGCAAGATGCCCTCCAGTTTTTTTCCGGCAGCGGCAGCGGCAAGCTCGGTTAGGCTGAACGTACCGCTTTCGATGACGATTGCCGTTGTGTCTGGATTGATATGCTTCTCAAGTTCGGCAAATAGCCCTTGGCTTGCGCCGACCGTGGCAATGGGGATGACCGTGCCGAATTTGGCCGTGCTGAGTCGTTGTTGCGAAGCCGCAGATATCGGCAAGGCGCTCCCCGCATCTATCGCCAGAGATTGTTGTGGCAAAGCCACCGTCAAACTGGCCGATAAAACCAATGCTTCGATCAGTATTTTACACATAGTCTTCCACTCCAATCGCCTGCTGCAAAGCACCCACCGAGATTGCGGGGAGCGGCAGTTGCTGAATGGACGGTTTGATCTCGCAGGTGATTTCGATGAGTTCAGCAGGCAAATCGGAATAATTGCTCACCAGCGCATAATCTGCACTGAGGAACATTTCCGCACTGCCTGCGTGAACCGGCATACCAATAGCGCCAGACTTCAGGTGAACGGTGCCACTTAAAACCGTGACAATATGGCTTCGATTAGAGCCGCCCAAAATCCGCGCCTGCTTCCCAGGCGCAATCGTCAGCAGATTCATGGTGACACCATTTGCCGTGTGAATGGCTTTGAAGGTTCCCCATTCCATGAACTGGTTACGGTGGGTGCTAACTTCCGACCGCTTGGACAAGACCAGTTTTTCTACGATTTTCTTGACGTCCTGCGAGCGATGTTTCGAGGCAACCAGAACTGCGTCATCGGTATCCACAACAATCACATCCGTCATACCGACGACAGCGATAAGCCGATCCCCGCCTCTTATCAGCGAATCCTGCGTGTCGTGCATCACGACATCACCGGAGATGACGTTGCCGTTTTCACATTTACGACCGATGGAATGCAGCGAGTTCCAGGCCCCAACATCGTCCCACTTGATGTCGGCTGGCGCGAGCGCAATATCCTTTGTCCGCTCGAAAATCGCCTTTTCCGTCGGCAGGCTGAGAGCCTTTAGAAAACCCTTGGCCGAAAGCGCGATGCCACGGTTTCCCGACAGAGGTTGAGCATCGTTCAGGGATATCTGCACGGCGTCGTAAGTGGCCGGGTCATGCAAACGATATTCGCCGACGAGCTTGTCTGCCCGAAACATGCTGATGCCGGACGCCCAATAGGCCGAACCCGTCTCGAATAGTGAATGGGCGATGCTCAGTTCCGGCTTTTCGATAAAGCGTTCCACGCGGTGAAGACCTGGGTAGTTATCGAAAACCCCGCCATCCATGATGTAACCGTAACCGGTTTCGGCAAATGTCGGGCGGATACCAAATGTGACGATCAAGCCATCGAGCGCTGCCTTGTGCATCGACTTTACAATGCCGTTGAGATCGCCCTGAATGACGTGATCCGAAGGAAGAACGACAATGACAGACTCCGGCTCCGCACCGGCCACATAGATGGATGCGGCCAGCACGGCGGGACCGGTGTTGCGTGCCATCGGCTCGGTGATGATATGCGCCTTGCACTGGATCTCGGCCAGTTGGCGGGATGCCGTCTCCAGATGGCGCTCGCCGACCGACACGATCGGCGTTGCGAACATTCCACCGCGGTGGCGCTGCACCGTCTGTTGAAAGAAGGACATCGAGCCCTTGCCTTCAATCGATTGGAACTGTTTTGGCTGTTCTTCGCGTGACATCGGCCAAAGCCGGGTTCCAGAACCACCGCAAAGGATCAAGGGATAGATCTTGGAGGTTTTCATGGTCATGGTTTCCAGTTTCTGAGGGGTAAGATCAGACGGGCACCCGCATCGTTGATCCCGGCAAGCCAGGCGGGCGTTGTATCGATGGATATGCGCACCGGCTTATTG
Organism: Agrobacterium rosae; assembly: GCF_002915175.1. GTDB lineage: Bacteria > Pseudomonadota > Alphaproteobacteria > Rhizobiales > Rhizobiaceae > Agrobacterium > Agrobacterium rosae. The sequence continues at coordinate 158,327 of NZ_NXEJ01000008.1, forward strand.
GCGTTGGAGGGCCGGATGGCCGCCTCAGGCTTCAGAGTAACGACCATCATTGCGACGGGATCGACTTTTCCACCTTTGGATTTCACGTTGTCCAAACGGGCCGGCAGGACTGTTCCATCAGCCATTGTCATTGCAATTGCAGCTTCGTCAGACAGAGCATTGAGATCTGCAGACGAGAAACGAGCTTCGACAACCAGGGTTTCGTCAGCGCCACTCAATTGCACCACGGGGTCCCCTGCCAGAACTGTCGCGCCCTGATCGACGTATTTTTCTCTCAAGCTGCAATCGCATGGCATCACCGCTGTCACCGATGCTCCAGACGAGCTTTCGATCGTGTAAAGCGGTTGATTGCTTGTCGGATTGTTGGCGAAGAAAGAGAGCTGACCAGATACCGTGGCTCGCAGCATTGGTCCGTTCCAGACGGCGACAGCCGGGCCTTCCACATTGTGCTGATAAACCCGACTGGACACCAGGGCCGATGCACCGAAAACGAAAAGCACCGACGCCGCAGTGGTGAGCGCGATGCCGAGCAGTTTGCTCAACAATCGACGGGACGTGATATGAGTGTTCGCGCCACCCGCTGTCTTCGGAAGCCTTGACTTGGCTTGCAGCATATCATGTAGGTTGACCACATCTCCTGCCAACCAAGCATTCAGGATATACCGAAGTTGGGGCATGTGAGGGCCTGCGGGCTCCGAGAACGTCAAAGCTAGCTGTCCTGTTTCGGAATTTGCCGTATCGACAATGACGGCGATGGGCAGTGAAAAGACAAATGCGCCGAAGTCGAACCGAAACATCGCTAGACGCGTTGCTTGCGTCAGGCCTGGGGCTGCAAGTCCGCTGACCTTGGCTTGTGCCATGGATACGGAAATGCCGTCATAGCTTCGACCATCGATGACGACGCTGAAAGGAAGGTTGATGGAAGGGTGCTCGTTGCCGGAATGCAGAGCCGAAGCCGTTTCCGAAAACGTTTCTTTAGACCGCTCTTTGCCAGTGTACTCGATCGTGGTCATGCGCGTTCCTTGTTGCTTGGGTTCAACTCAGTGCGATTGCGGTGAGCAGCAGCCAACCCGTGGCAACTGCGTGAAGATAGATTGAAGTCAGGGATTTCAGGTGTAGCGACAGTGGCTGTCGTACTTTCGTTTTGCTGGCGGACTGGCGCGTCCACTTCTGACGATCGAGGCGGAACAGCACGAAGGTCTTCACCGCGGCGCCAACCAGTTGACCGAAATATAGCAGGAAAGGATAGCTGATCGGGAAGTTTGGCCGGAAACTCATAATGACCAGACAATAGACGTAACGCGTGATCATCACCCAGGTGATATAGGCAGCCAGGATCAATGGATGAAAAAAGACTGCAGAAACCAAGACCGTTGCTGGACCGAGCAAAGTCGTCCACATCGATATGCGCTGGTCTAGCAGCGACCACCATGTGAATGCACCGATCTGGCCAGGGCCAAGGGCAAGCGCTCGCCCGTTGGTGCGCAGCATGTTGCCGAACCAGCGCACCATCAGAACGACAGCAGAATGGACGAAGCCTGGGTGTGGCTGTGTTTCCATCGACAGACTGCTGACATCTGGAAGATAAAGCATCCGCCAACCGTTTTTCAGCAGCCAGAACCATGTCGACTTGTCATCACCGGTCAGAAACGTCACGCGTCCCAGGCGCCAGTGGTCCATGCTGTCGCGTTCCACCATGCGGATGAAATCGCTGTTGCAAGCAAGTGTCGCCCGGAAAACCGACATTCTGCCCGTCAGCGTCAAGATGCGTTTTGAAAGGCCCATTGACGACATCATCATCTGGCGCTGGGTGAAACGCAGGTTGAACCAATCGCGGAACAGACCTGGTTTGGATACCTCGCACCGTTCGTCCGTTGTCAGAGCACCGACTTTGTGATCGCAAAAGAACGGTGCCGACTTCTCAACAATATCGACGGGTGGACAGCTGTCTCCGTCCACGAAAATGACGACGTCCCTGTCACTTGGGCATTGACGGGCGATAATGCGCAGAGACGTTGCAAGAGCATCTCTTTTGCCAGTTCCAGCAATGCGGTCGATGATAAGGCGAACTTTTCCCTGCATGTTTGGGGTTAGTTCGAAGATGCTCCGGATCAAGCGTTCATCGGCGCCTTCAACCACGGAAGCCACGACAGTTGCTCCCCCTCTTGATGCCCCAGCAGCGGCAAAGATGGACCGGTAGACGGTGGTCGAGATTTCTGGCTCGATTTTGTAACTGGTGGCAAGAAAGAAAGCATGGGCGGGCACATGCTGTTGTCTATAAAGCCCTTCCACCACCGCCCGTCGACGCGGATGCACGAAGTGAACGAAGACATGCGCTCTAACGAAGTTGACAGCTCCCCAGCTATATCGCCAAGCGCCGATAACACCGATGGTCAACGCAAGACCGATATGTTTGGAGAGTTCCTCGAAAGGAATGGACAGCAAAAGAAGGCAAACTGTCGCCAAGTAGAGCGCATGTTTGATCATCGTTACGACCTCACCAGCAAATGCCTTCGTACCGACCGTTCGAACGAAGGCCAGCCGTCAGACGAGCAAGATCGACGCAGGACTTTTCGGTAACGGCCTCGCTCAACGGATCGACCGTCTCATCGTAGCGATTGCCGATGAGGATGATGTCCGATGTGTCGATCAACTCGCCAATGCCTTCAACGAGGCGGTCCTGAAGATCGGGAATGGTATTGTTGCCGCGCCCCGACCCCGTCATTTGGTTGTCGTAGGCCTCACGAACGCTCGGATCATAAACCTTCAGGCCATAACCCTTGGCAATGAGACGTGCGGCAAGATCTGCCAGTGGACTTTCCCGAAGGTCGTCCGTTCCCGCCTTGAAGCTGATACCGACGAGACCGACCGATTTTCCACCGGTATTTTCGACCATCGTCTCAGCGCGTTCGATCTGCCGCGCATTGGCGACAAGCACCGCATCCAGAAGTGGCGTCTTGGTTGCCTTGGCAGCTGCGAGATGGCGCAATGCTCGCACGTCTTTTGGAAGGCAGGATCCGCCAAAGGCGAAGCCTGGTCGCATGAAGTAAGGCGACATGCTTACCTTACCATCCGAGCAAAGGACACGCATGACTTGCTGACCATCAATACCCAGGGACTTGGCGATATTGCCGATTTCGTTGGCAAACGTAACCTTCGTCGCGCGCCAGGAATTGCTGGTATATTTGATCATCTCTGCCGTTGCGATTGAGACAATGCTGAGCTGGCATGGCAGCCCGGAGTTGACTTCCTTCAGGATATCTAGAGTTGTTTCATCCAGTGCCCCAAAGACGATCAGGCCAGGATTGTAATTGTCTTCGATTGCCGTGCTTTCGCGCAGAAATTCCGGGTAATAACCGACACCGAAGTCGACGCCGGCAACCAGTCCGGAAGCTTGTTCGAGAAGCGGTATGCAGACCGTTTCCATCGTTCCTGGAACGATCGTCGAGCGGATCACGACGGAATGGTAGCGCCCCTTTGCGGCAATTTCCTTGCCGATCTGAATGCAGGCTTGTTTGACATAGGCCAAGCCCACGCCGCCATCCGGATCGCTCGGGGTGCCAACGCAGACGAATGACACGTCTGTCCCGGCGATAGCCTCTGCGATATCCTGCGACGCCCGGAGTTTCCCGAGTTCCACTGTTTTTCTGATCATGATGTCGAGGCCAGGCTCGACGATTGGCGTTTCGCCGCGGTTGACCTTGTCGACTTTGTTAGGGTCGACATCCACCGCAACAACGTCATGCCCGTCACTGGCAAGACATGCAGCCGAAACTACCCCCACATAACCGATGCCAAATATACTGATACGCGCCATTTGGACGTTGCTCCCGTCATAGCTTGGTTTACATAACGGGTCCGAGGCACGGCTCTCTACTTTCGTGTTCGGCCCATGTGTGTCAGCTTATGTCGGTAAAAATCCCGTTCAAGTCAGGAAAAAGCGAAATATTAAGATTATATTAACCACATAATCGATTAAAACAGAGATAGACCGCGCAGATATTTTGCGCAGTCTAAAAATTCCAAATATTTCTTGATTATTTAGTTCAATAGAACTGAAAACCAGCCGCTTCTATAGCCATATTTTACTATTGCGACACGTGATCTCAAATCCAGTTTATCTGAAGCACGTGCTTTATATGTCTCAACGGTCTTACCACTGACCTTTAACTCAGACGCGATTTCTTTCGTACTGAAGCCAAAGGCAAACAACTTCAGTACCATTTCCTCACGCCGACTGAGCGGCCCGGATTCGGTATCGACTGATGCTAAGGAAGTGTTGTTAAGGGCAGCGTAGAAAGAGCGGATGTTGGGCTCACGAATTAGCCCAAATATGCGGCGGCTTATATAGTTGCCACCTCCGCCAATGATGCTGATTGCGCGAGAAAACTCCGTCGGTATGTCGGACACAAGCAGGATATTGTGTATGCCTGCTGTATAGATTTCCGGCACGGTCTCAACGAGATCGTCGTTTACCACACAAATTACCGACGCGGTGCTGCGTGCACTGCGTAGGGCGCGGACAACGATGTGCCCATCAAATTCAGATAGATGGTCCCCTATGCCGACCACAACAATGTCCGGCAACGTTCTGATAACGAATTCAGAGAGTTTTTCGAGTCCGCGTATCTCATCAACGAATATTGCCGTTCCACTAAGTGAAACGTTGTCGCGAAGTCTTGTTATAGTCTCTCTATTAGCTCCCACAGTCGCAACCCGGAGCCTGCTCTGATCAATCATAGAAGTTCCCCGCTATAGCGAAACTTCCTCCCAAAACTTAAATAAAACGACCTGCCTCCATCCCCTAAGATGCAGAGCGTTACCGAAGATATTATAGTGTTTACAAGAGAGCACTTTTAAGCTGCATCGCTTTCAATTATATGTCAATATAAATGTACATGAAAAAAAATTTTTGGTTCGTAACTTGATTTAATACTATTTGTTACTTTAGGTTGCATAATTAATAATTGATAAGAATCCTAGTTATTTAAGTTGTGCTCAGGGCTCGTCTTCGATGTATCTCTTAGCTTTATTGGCTCTGCTAGTTTAAGGCAATGCCGACGAGAGGCGCGCTTAGACGTCTGGACACTGTAATTATGAGGCAGCACTTTCCACGTGCACTTTGAGCTAAGCCAACGTCGAACCCGTATCAATTATTGGTGCCGCGCTCTTCATCCGGATAGCTTGATCTTCGACATTGAACCGATTCCCGCCGCCGCCGATTGCGCCGTCAACAGAGCTATGGCGACAATAATGGTTGCGGCGACGCTCTCTCAGTCTGATACTCCACCACGTACTTACGCTACGGATAACACCTGATCATGGGTGGCAACATAGAAATTCCCCTCCGTCGTGACCCAACCACGGAACATGCCATCTGTGTTGTAAGGTGCGGTAATCGAGCCGTCAGCACCAACGGCAACCAGCCCGGCACCGATGCCGTGGGGTTTCAGATCGTGCTGGATGACTTTCGAGGCTGCCTCTTCCACGGTTTCGTTCAGATATCCGATACGGCTCGCAACTTCATGGCCGACCGCGTAGCGGATGAAGAACTCACCCTTGCCGGTTCCGGATACCGCACAAAGGCCATCTCGGGCATAGGTGCCTGCACCCACAATCGGGGTGTCACCAATGCGACCGACCGGCTTGTTGTTGTAACCGCCCGTTGAGGTCGCAGCCGCCAGATGCCCAGCCGCATCGAGTGCAACAGCGCCGACGGTGCCGTGTTTTTCGGATTCGCTGGCCGCCGCTGCGGTGCCCGCTTCAGCATGGGCCTTCATCGCGGCCAGCGCTTTGACGCGCTTTTCGGTGGTGAAATAGGTCGGCTCGACGATATCGAGACCTTCTGCGGCTGCAAAATCATCGGCGGCGCTTCCGCCCATCAATACGGCATCGCCTTTCTCCATGACGCATCGCGCAGCTTTGACGGGATTGCGGATGCGTCTGACCAACGTCACGGCACCGGCTTCCAGCGTCGCACCGTCCATGATCGATGCATCGAGTTCATGCTCGCCAGCGGCATTGAGTGCTGCGCCGTAACCGGCATTGAAATGCGGGCTGTCTTCCATCACCACGACTGCCGCTTGCACAGCATCAAGCGCCGAACCATTGGCCTGAAGCACGGCCCACCCGGCTTTCAAGGCATGGCCAAGATCGACGCGGGCGGCTTCCCACTCCGCCTCGGTCAAGCTAAGCTTTGCCATGACGCCGCAACCGCCGTGAATTGCCAGTGCGATCTTGCTCATCGTTTTTCCTCTTTTCAACTAAATCAGCCGGGCAAAATCTTGCCCGGCTGATTGTATGGAGTCCGCGTCGTTTATTTCGCAGGACGAATGTTCATCGCCAGCGTGTCCTCATCCGAACGCGGCACAATGGTGATTGCCTTCTTCATGCCCCAGGCCGAAATGATCGAGGCAATCGACAAGTTGGGGCGGTCAGAAGCCACGATCGCGTTTGCATCCTTTAGGTACTGCTCGCGCTTGCCAGCGTCCATTTCGACACCAGCCTGCTCGATCAACTTGTCCAATTCAGGGTTCGAGTAGCCGCGGATGTTGAACGCACCCAGCTTCTTGGCAGGTTCATTGGTGTGAACCAGCGATGACAGCGTATAGTTGGCTTCACCTGTCAGCGTGCCCCAACCGGACATGGTCAGCGAATAATCGCCGCGCGTGTTGGCGGGGAAATAGACGGCACCGGGCTGTGCATTGGCTTCGACCTGAATACCGATCGCGGTCAACATTTGCGCAATCGTGGTACCGGCATCCTTATCGCCCGGAAGACGGTCATTGGTGAAGGAGAAGGTCACCTTGAAACCGTCGGGATAACCGGCTTCAGCCAGCAGAGCCTTTGCTTTGTCTACATCAGACTTAGTCGGCTTCACATCCGGATTGTAGCCGAAGATGTTCGGCGTCACGAGCTGCGACTGGACCGTGCCCATGCCTTCCATGGCGATCTCGGTAATGGTTTCCCGGTCGATCGCCAGATCGAAGGCTTGACGCACTTTCGGGTCGGTGAAGGGGTTCTTCGGCAGCGGCGAGCCGTCCTTGGCACTGATCTGCGGTGACTTATCACGGAAGTCGAAGGCGATATTGAACAGGTACACGCTGTCCTGGCGAACGATGGTGAGCTTGGAATCCTGCTCCAGCGTCGGCACATCGGAGGCCGGAATACGGGCAATGAGATCGACCTGACCGGCCTTGAGCTGTGCGACGCGGGCAGCATCATTCGGCAGTTCCTTGCGGATAACCTTGTCCCACGGCTCCTTGCCACCCCAGTAACCATCGAACCGTTCCAGAACGAGCTGTTCCTTTGGTGTCCAGGAGACGAATTTGTAGGGGCCGGTGCCAATGGCAGCCTTGCCTGAGTTGAAGCCTTCGGAAGCCTTCTCGGCGCTGTCGGAATAATCCTTGGCGGCGATGTGGGAGACGACGAACAGACGGATGAAATCATTCGGTAGGTTCGGAGCCGGGCCGTCGGTCTTGACGCGGATAGTCAGCGGATCGACAATCTCGACACCCTTCACGCGGCGAACATAGATCGTGGTCGGGTTCGGGCCAGCAACACGCGGAATGCGCTCGATGGAGAATTTTACGTCTTCGGCGGTGAAGTCGGATCCGTCATGGAATTTGACACCCGGGCGCAACTTGAATTCCCAGGTGCTGTCGTCAATCGCGGTCCAGCTGGTGGCAAGGCCAGGCTCGAGTTCGAGGTTGTTGCCGGATTTGATCAGCGAGTCATAGATGTGCTTCATCGCCTCGGCGTGGGTGCCTGCGGCGGTGAAGTCAGGATCGATCGACAGCGGTCCGGCGCGTACGCCGATTGTCAGATCCGCGGCAAGGGCGGCACCTGAAACGCCGCCGAGCAATGCCGTTGCAAGCACGGCTGTTCGGAATGTTTTCGAGATTATCATTCTTCGTTCTCCTCTGTCGTTGTCATAGGGGGCCAGTTCGGTGAATCCACGACGACCTTGGCGAGCAGCTCCGACAGCATCAGCTGTTCGGCAGGCGTCAGCGATGAGACCATCGCCCTCTCGCGCTCGACCATCGGCTGCATCGCCTGTTCCACGATGCGTTTGCCTTCGTCGGTGATGGTGAGGACAAAACTTCTCAAATCCGTCTGGTCGATTTCGCGGCGGATGATGTTCTTGTCGATGAGCTTCTGGATCGCCCGGCTGATCGTATTTTTCGGAAAGCCAGAGGAACTGCAAATGGCGCTGGCTGTCAGCCCGTCGGATAGGCCGAGCGAATAGAGAACGACGAATTCCGGTCGCGGAATGCCGTGTTCCTTTTCGATCAGCCGATAAATCGGCTCGTTGAATTGCAGTGCCAGAAAGTTGAAACGAAACGACAGCCAGCAGGGATTTTGCCAAAGCTTGACGGAGACAAGGTGCTCCACGCCGTGGCTTCCGGCAGCAACTTTGCCGCCCTCCCGCAACAGAGCATCCAGTGTTGGTCCCCGTGATTGTCGCAATCAACCCTCGCTTCGCTGCAATTCATTTTAGTCCCGTATGGAACTTGACGCGGGATTAAATGGCTGTCAATTTCTTTTTTTAGTTCCATTTAGAACTTTGTTTGATGAGGCGCAGATAGGCAAAAAAGCACAAATATTGTGCTGAAACGCTAAATGGTAGACGTTCTTTGCGCGTTTGCATCGGTAATGAGAATGAGGATAGCGAGTTGAAGATAGCCGACATGAATTGGATGCAGGTTGAAGAGCGCGTCGCGGAAAACGATTGCTGCATTTTGCCCATCGGCAGCGTCGAACAGCACGCTTATCTCAGTCTCGCCACCGATATGATCCTTGCCGAGAAGATCGCCGTCGATGCCGCCGAGCCGCTGGGCATTCCGGTGTTTCCCGTCATGCCCTATGGCCTGGCATCGTCCTTTGCGACCTTTCCCGGAACGCTGACCCTGTCGCTGTCCACCTATATCGGCGTGATCAGAGACCTGCTCGACAGCATGTACCGATCCGGCTTCCGCCGCATCCTTGTCGTCAACGGCCACGGCGGCAATGTGCCAGCCACCACGGTTATTTCTGAGTGGCTGAACACACACCCGGATGCATCCGTCAAATTCCATGACTGGTGGCGGGCACCCAAGACATTGGCCAGGGTGCAGGAGATCGATCCAGCTGCCTCGCATGCCTCATGGATGGAAAACTTTCCATGGACGCGCACGACGGACCAACGCCAGCCGGACACCTCCAAACCGCAGATCGATTACGCAGCTCTGGCGCGTGTTGGAGCGGCACGAAAACGCGAATTACTGGGTGATGGCAATTATCACGGGCTTTACCAGCGACCGGATGAGGACATGCTTGATATCTGGGATGTGGCCGTGAAGGAAACGCGCGCGCTTCTGGAAACCGACTGGCACTGACAAACACACGGATATCGTAAAAAGACGGGCAAACCCGCACAAGACGGGAGAACTGGGAACGCATGTTTGGTTTCATCCTGCAAAGACTGTGGCAGGCGCTCATCGTGGTCATCGCCATGTCGGCGCTCGTGTTCTGCGGCGTCTATGCCGTCGGCAATCCGATCGACGTGCTGATTTCTCCCGATGCGACGCAGGACATCCGCGCCGCCGTGATTGCGCAATATGGTCTCGATCAACCGCTATGGCAGCAATATTTCACCTTTGTCGGCCGCATTCTGCATGGCGATTTCGGACGGTCCTTTGTCTATAACATGCCGGTCAGCGAACTGATCCTGACCCGCCTGCCCGCGACATTGGAACTGACGCTGGCGGCGGTGCTGTTTGCCAGCCTCGTCGGCATACCCATCGGCATGTATGCCGGATACCGTCCGCATAGCCCGGTCTCTCGCGCCATCATGACGCTATCCATACTTGGCTTTTCCGTGCCGACCTTCTGGTTCGGGCTGATGCTGATCATGGTCTTTGCGGTTCAATGCGGTTGCATGCCCGCCGGTGGGCGCGGGGAAACAGTCAGCCTGTTCGGCGTCGATTTCAGTTTCCTGACCGGCGATGGGCTTTCCCATCTGATATTGCCCGCGTTGAATCTCGCGCTGTTCAAGTTCTCGCTGATGATCCGCCTTGCGCGGGCCGGAACCCGTGAACTGATGCTGAGCGATACGGTGAAATTCGCCCGGGCCGCCGGTCTTTCGGAATTCACGGTGCTGAGCCGTCATGTTCTGCGGCTGATCTCGATCCCGCTTGTGACAGTCTTCGGACTGGAACTCGGCTCGACGCTGGCATTTGCGGTCGTGACCGAGACGATCTTCTCGTGGCCAGGGCTCGGCAAACTCATCATCGACAGCATCACCTCGCTGGATCGGCCTGTCATGGTCGCTTATCTGATGTTCGTCGCCCTTCTGTTCATCATCATCAATCTCGTGGTCGATCTCGTTTATGCGCTGCTTGACCCGCGCTTGAGAAAGGGACGTGCCTGATGCGCGATACTCCGTTCTACCGGTTTCTGGAGGAATTTCGCGGCAACAAGGTCGCTCTTGGTGCTGCCGTTATGGTGTTTATCATCGTGCTGGTCGCCCTGATCGCACCGCTGGTTACGCCGCAGGACCCGTACGACCTTGCCCATCTGGTGCTGCGCGATGCCCGCCGTCCACCGGGTTATGTCGGCACGGGCGGTTACACCCACTGGCTGGGCACGGATTCGCAGGGCCGCGATCTCCTCTCGGCCATCATCTATGGTCTGCGCATTTCGCTGCAAATGGGCATCATCGCCGGTGGCGTTGCCTTCGTCATCGGGGCCGTGGTCGGCTGCGCTTCGGCCTATATCGGTGGGCGTTTCGAAAGCCTCGTCATGCGCATCGTGGACTTGCAGCTTTCTTTCCCCGCCATCCTGCTCGCCTTCGTTATCGCGGCAGTGCTGGGACAAGGTCGTTACCAGCTGATCCTCGCACTGATCTTTGCCCAATACGCTTATTTTGCCCGCACCGCCCATGGTGCAGCCGCTGCCGAAAGGCAGAAGGATTATGTCGAGGCGGCGCTGTCCATCCCATTGTCGCCTTGGCGCGTGGTGCTGAAACATATCCTACCAAACTCGCTGCCGCCGCTCATCGTTGTGGCGACCGTTCAGGTAGCCAGCGCCATTTCGCTTGAGGCGACATTGTCCTTTCTCGGTGTCGGCCTGCCACCAACCGAGCCGTCGCTGGGCATGCTGATCGCCAATGGCTTCCAATATCTGCTGTCGGGTCGCTACTGGATTTCGATCTATCCCGGCGTGGCGCTCATCCTCTTCATCGTCTCGCTCAACATTGTCGGTGACCAGATCCGCGACCAACTCAACCCGAGGCTTCGCAGATGACCCCAACAACGACCGCAACATCTGCGACACCGCTTCTTGACGTCACCAATCTGAAGACCTGGTTCCCAAATGGACGAGGCGAAGTGAAGGCCGTCGATGGCATTTCCTTTTCCGTCGCGCCTGGCGAAGTGCTGGGGCTTGTCGGTGAATCCGGTTCCGGCAAATCGATTACCGGTTTCTCCATCATCGGTCTCATCGATGAGCCCGGTCGTATCGTTGGGGGCTCGATCAAGCTGGAGGGCGGTGAACTGGTCGGCCTGCCTGCCCACGAACTGCGCGCCATTCGTGGTAAAGTGATTTCCATGGTCTTTCAGGACCCAATGATGACGCTGAACCCGGTGCTGAGCATCGGTACGCAGATCAAGCTGGCACTGGAAGCCCACGAAAACATCAGCAGTTCGGACGCACGTGAACGGGCGATCAAGGCCTTGGCTCAGGTGCGGATCAGCGATCCCGAACGCAAGGTTGATTTCTTCCCGCATCAGTTTTCCGGCGGCATGCGCCAGCGTGTGGCAATTGCCATCGCGCTGCTACACCGGCCCAAGCTGATTATTTGCGATGAGCCGACAACCGCGCTCGATGTCTCCATTCAGGCTGAAATTCTGGCCGAGATGAAGGAGCTGGTCGCTGACCTTGGCACTGCGCTGATCTGGATCAGCCATGACCTTGCAGTTGTCTCCTCCATTGCCGACCGCGTGGCGGTGATGAAATCCGGCAAGATCGTCGAGATCGGCCCGGCGCTGGGGGTTTTGATAAAGCCGCAGCACGAATACACCAAGGCCCTGCTTGAAGCGCTGCCCTCTCGCGCCAAACCGGGCGAGTTATTGTTGCGCGGCAGCGGTATTGCCGATGCGGAACCACCGCCAAGAAAAACAGCGACCGCCAATCTGCCGCCGCTTGGCAGCCCTTATCTCGTCATCGACAATGCGGTAAAACGTTTTGAGAAGCCGGTGGGACTTCTGCACGGGCTGGCCATCCGGTCGGGCCTGTCGCAGCCTGTAGCCGTCGTCAAAGCAGTTGATGGTGTCTCGATTACCGTCAATCGCGGCGAAGTGGTGGGGCTAGTTGGCGAATCCGGCTCCGGTAAATCGACGCTTGGGCGCATGGCAGCCGGTATCACCGTGCCGACATCGGGCGCGATCCGTCTCAACGGTCAGCCTGTCATGAGTGCCGGACGTAGCCCGTCCAAGATCACCACGCGGATTCAGACCATTTTTCAAGACCCGTTTGCCTCTCTCAATGGCCGCATGCGCATTGGCGATATCGTCGCCGAAGGACCGCTCGCGCACCGTTTGGTCAGCCGCGCGGAGGCACCCGATTACGTCAGAAAATGGCTGGCTGCGGTGGGATTGGACCCGACATTTGCCAACCGTTTTCCGCACCAGTTCTCCGGTGGCCAGCGGCAGCGCATCGCCATTGCCCGTGCGCTCGCCATGCAGCCTGATGTGATTGTGTGCGATGAACCCGTCGCATCGCTGGATGTCTCGATACAGGCGCAGATCATCAACCTCTTGATCCGGTTACGGACAGAGCTTGATCTGTCGCTGCTGTTCATCAGCCATGATCTGTCCGTGGTTCGCCACCTCTGCGACCGTGTGGCCATCATGTATCAGGGCCGGATCGTTGAAGAGGGCGAAACGAGCGCAATCTACGCAAATCCGCAGCATGACTACACGAAGCGATTGCTCGCTGCCGTTCCGGTTTTGCCGCAAGCTGCCGAATAAAATACGAGGGAGAACGTTATATGGAACCGTGGGAATGGGATGAGGCCACATGGCGTGGCAGGGTCGAGAAGGTGCGGGCTGGCCGTTCTTTGAAGCCTAAGGTCTGGAAGAATGGTGCACGCTGTGCGGTTGCCCTCTCTTTCGATAGCGACCACGAGACCAATGAATTGCGTGACGGCGGTGAATCTATTGGTCGACTGTCGCAGGGGCAATATGGCAATCGCAAGGGCGTGCCGCGCATTTTAGAAACTTTGAAGCAAGCCGACGTGCCCGCCACATTTTTCGTGCCAGCCGTTGCCGCCCTTCTCTATCCCGATGAGCAGAAACGAGTGATCGCCGAAGGCCACGAGATCGGCCTACATGGCTGGATCCACGAGGTGAATACGAAAGTGCCGCCGGAAAAGGAGCGCGAACTGCATCTGCGCGCCGCCGATACGATCGAGAAGATCACCGGCGTGCGCGCCGTGGGCATGCGCACCCCTTCCTGGGATTTTTCCGCCGTCACGCTGGAGATCGAGCGCGAACTCGGGCTGCTCTATGATAGCTCGCTGATGGCCGACGATGATCCCTATGAGCTGGTCGAAGATGGCCAACCGACCGGCATGGTCGAGCTGCCGGTGGAATGGATCAGAGACGATGCGGTCTATTTCAACATGAACCGCTTCACCGCCCATCGACCCTACACCCCGCCACCTGCCGTGCTCGACATTTTCAAGCGCGAATTTGATCGTGCCTATCAGGAGGGCGGCCTGTTTCTTTTGACCATGCATCCGCATGTGTCCGGTTACCGCTCGCGCATCTTCATCCTCGAAGAACTGATCCGGCATATCCAGAGCCATGACGACGTGTGGTTCGGCACACACGCAGACATCGCCCGCTACGCCAAGGAGAATGCTGATGTCTGACGTAACCCGCAAAGTGGCTCTCGTTACCGGCGGCGGTCGAGGCATTGGTCGCGCCTGTGCGCTGGATCTCGCAAAACACGGGTTCGATACCGTTCTTGTCGATCTGATCGAGGACGATCTGGCGCGCACCGCCGCAGAAATCCGCGACCTGTCGCGCGAAGCACTTACCTTCGTTGCCGATGTGCGTGAACACAAGCGTGCCGCTAAGATCGTGGCGGATGTCGATGCAGCATGGGGGCGGATCGACGTTCTCTTCAACAATGCCGGTCGACCGATGCCGAAAGGGATTGAGGATATCTCCGAGGAAGAGTTCGACGCCACCATCGACATCAACCTCAAGGGCGCTTTCAACTATATCCAGCCGACAGTTCCCGTCATGCGCCGCAACGGCGGCGGGCGCATCATCAATATGTCTTCGATGAACGCACACACAGGCGGCGTCACCAGTGCGGTCAGCAAATTTTCCTACACCGCGGCCAAGGCAGGCATTCTGGGAATGACGAAGGCGCTGGCAAAAGAACTCGCGCCTGAGATCGTCGTCAACGCCGTCTGCCCCGGCGTCATCAAGACCGAGCGCTCGAACGCCATGATCGACGCACGCGAAGCGCAGCTCGCAGCTGGCATTGCGATGAAACGGGTCGGCACGCCAAAAGATGTTGCGAGCGTAGTCACGTTCCTCGCAACGTCCGAGCCTAATTTTCTGACGGGTCAGGATATTCAAATCGATGGAATGCAGTGGGTGCGGTGATTGTGCTGCAAGGCCAGTGCCGCTTTCCCCAATCTCAACTTCACACCGGAACGAATGCCTGAACGGACAGTTTTGTATAGACCCTCTCGCACAGGCCTCTGGAGCAAAACATGTCCGAACTTACCCTGCACGATCTGTCAAAGAAAATGGCGAAGCTGGACTTCGCAATGTTGAACACGCGCTCCCCCTCAGGCAACCTCACCTCTCGCCCTATGAGCAACAATGGCGACGTCGAGTACGACGGGGACAGCTACTTCTTCGCTTACGAGACCTCCCGTAAGATTTCGGACATTCGTTCCGACAGTGAAGTCAGCCTTACCTATACCGGTGCAATCGGTATGCTTGGTGGATCCCCGCTTTTTGTCGCCGTCGAGGGGGTGGCATCGCTCATCACCGACAAGCCGACATTCGAAGATCACTGGACCAAGGATCTCGATCACTACTTTCCGGACGGAATTGACACTCCCGGTGTCGTGATGATCCGTGTCCAGGCGAAGTCGATCCGTTATTGGGACGGGAAGGACGAAGGGCAAATTTCTCTGTAATTTGTCAGCAGCGTGTGACTGTAGGTCGATAGCCTCTGTACCTTGGCCTACAGTCTCCTTTCTCAGAGAAAACGCGCAATGGGTCCCATCACCAGTTTTTTTTGACTTCTCGGCTCACGCCTCGGAAACGAGATGGCCGGGCGAAACCTCCTTGAACCGTGGTACCGAGACCTTGTAATCGACTGGCCGTATTGGACTTGTCAGCTCTTCTGCCGCGGCCCCACTTTTGATCCTGCGTCTATCAGGATCTGGTACTGGCACCGCAGACATAAGGCGTTTCGTATAGGCATGTTGAGGGTTGCCGAAGACTGCAGCACGCGGTCCGATTTCGACAATCGCCCCAAGATACATGACTGCAACCCGATGGCTGACACGCTCCACGACGGCCATATCGTGGGAAATGAAGAGAAAAGCCAGATCAAGACTTTGCTGTAAATCCAGCATGAGATTGATGACCTGCGCCTTGATCGAGACATCCAGCGCCGAAACGCTTTCATCCGCCACAATCACCTTCGGCTCGAGCGCCAGTGCACGGGCAATGCAGACACGCTGGCGCTGACCGCCGGAGAATTCGTGCGGGTAGCGTTTTGCCATGTCAGGCGTCAGCCCGACTTTCGCCAGCATATCGGCAACCACGTCTTTTGCTTGTTTCTTGTCGCCCATCTTGTGTTCGAGGAAGGGTTCGGCGATGGCAGCACCCACCGTCATACGCGGGTTGAGCGAGGCGAACGGGTCCTGAAAGATCATCTGCACGGTTTTGCGCATCTCACGCATTTCCCGTTTATCCAGCGTCAAAACCTCACGACCATCGACCAGTACCGAGCCGCTTCCCGGCTCTATCAGCCGCATAATGGCACGTCCGGTCGTGGACTTACCGCAACCGGATTCGCCAACCAGCGACAGCGTTTCGCCTGCATGCAGATCGAAGGAAACATTCTCCACCGCATGAACACGCCCGCTGACCGCACCGAACAGACCGGAATGGATATCGAAGTGCTTGGTGAGATTCTTGACCTCCAACACTGGTCGGCCTTTGGCTACCGTATCACTGACCTCCACAGGGACATCGGATTCGCCTGTTGCGACGTTGACGACGGGAAAACGGCGCGGTCGTTGATAATCCTGCATTGAGCCAAGCACCGGCACGGCTGAGAGCAATGCGCGTGTGTAAGGATGCTGGCCGCGGTGGAAGATGTCGGCGGTCGCACCGGTTTCCACCTGCTCACCCTGATACATGACGACAGTCCGGTCCGCGATCTCTGCTACGACCCCCATGTCGTGAGTGATGAAGAGAACCGATGTCCCCTCCTCTTCCTGCAACGTCTTGATCAGGTCGAGGATCTGGCCCTGGATGGTCACGTCAAGCGCGGTTGTCGGCTCGTCGGCGATCAGCAATTTCGGCTTTGTGGAAAGCGCCATGGCGATCATGACGCGTTGGCGCATACCCCCCGAAAAGCGGTGCGGATATTCATCGAAGCGGGAAGCGGCTGAGGGAATGCGGACCTTCTCAAGAATGCGGATCGTTTCCGCCCTTGCTTCCCGCTTGCTCATCGGCGCGTGGCACAGCAGCGCTTCAGAAATCTGGTCGCCAATGGTGAAGAGCGGGTTGAGGCTGGTCATCGGCTCCTGAAAGATCATCGCGACGTCATTGCCGCGCACCTTGCGCATCTCGTGTTCCGGCAACGCCAGCAGATTGCGACCACCCAGCATGACCTTGCCCTCGATGCGGCTGGTATCAGGCTGCAACAGACGCATGATAGACAGCGACGTGACAGACTTGCCAGAGCCGCTTTCGCCAACAATGGCCACTGTCTCACCCGGCGCAACCGTGAAGGAAATATCGCGAACGACCGGCTTCCAAACGCCATCGACCATGAAGGACGTGCGCAGTTTTTCCACCGATAGAACCGGATCGATGGATAAAGGCGCACTGGGCATCGTCTGGGCAAGATTGGTCATGGTCGTTCCTTTTTTCGATCTTCCGCTGTATCAGATGCTCAATCGGGCCAGCGCAACGCGCCATCGAAACGATGGCGCGACAGATCCTCGAATGGTGTCGCGATGATCTCGTTAGAGGCACGAGCGTTGTCGAGTTCCTCCACTAACCGCGACGCCACGATGGTTTCCTGTCCAGGATGCAGATTGCAGGGGTCGAGATAGAAATAGTGATGCTCGACTTCGTGATCGCGCACGATGATCGGCTGCGGGCCTTTGCGCAGGGCCGCTGCCAGATCCCAGGCGGTGATATGCGCTTCTTCCGGCGAGATGATCACGCGCATACGATCAAGCGGGTTGTTCGTTGGGTCGGGCTCGATCAGTGCGGTGACGCCGGGGCGGTTGGCAAGTGTCTTCGCCCACAGGTTCAGATAACCAGTTTCGCGCTCGCGGATGCCAACATGATCCCGCTTTTCCCACGCTTCCAAAGCCGCCATGACACCATAGATGCTTTCCTTGCCGACTTTCATGCCGCGGCCAACACCCATGTTTTGCAGGAAGGCATTGCGCACGAGGTCTTTCTTGCCGGCGACGACACCCGAGGTCGGGCCGCCGAGAAACTTGTGGCCGGAGTACAGGACAATATCGGCACCCTGTTCAAGAAACAGCTTCAGGTCATATTCCGATGCTGCATCGACAATGACCGGAACGCCCTTTGCATGAGCGATCTCAACAAATTCCTTGAGATTGAGGAGACCGTAATCCACGACATGATGAGACACGACATAGACCGCGGCGGCTGTCCTATCGGTAATCGCATTTTCCATGTGATAGCGATGTGTCGAGGTTGCCTGCCCGATCATCACCACCTTACCACCTGCGAGCCGAATGGACTGGTCCACCGGCGCGCCATAGCTCACCACGTGTCCCATTTGCACAAGAACCTCGTTCTTGGGCGTGAATGTTTCGGGCAGCCGTTCAATGGCGAGAAGGTCTGGACCGGTAATCGTTCCTGCGACTGCAAGGGTGATGCTCGACGAACAAGAGGCGGTGACGAACCCGGCTTCACCACCCGTCAAACGCGCAATTATTGTGCTCGCCTTGCGCTGCAAATCGTTGATTTCCACGAATTGCGGCAGGATCGCCGCCATTGCGGCAACCGCTTCCGGCACCACGATGGAAGCCCCGAGGCTTGTCATCGTGCCGGATACGTTGATCACAGGGCGTAGGCCAAGCTTCGTGCGGATATCATCGGACATTGTCATTCTCCAGTCTGTAAGCAGGTGATCCCGCCTTTGATTTCGGTTGCCCTGCACGCGCCTATGCCATAGTAATGCAATAGGTTCTTTGCGGCGCAGGAGCGTGATTTTGGATTTGAAGACATCATCGGACCTTTCCGAGGTGACGTCGGCGGTCGACGGTGACGGCAAGGCACGTCGCTCCCGTGTCAGCGGCATAGACCGTGCGTTGCAGGTGATCGATTATCTCTATGAGACCGGTGCGCCCGCCGGTGCCTATGCTATTGCCAAGGCCGTCAAAGCTCCGCTTTCCACGGTCTATGTCATCATCGATGATCTCGTGGAAAAGAACATGCTGGCCCGCAACGCCGATGGCCTGATCTGGCTTGGCGCGCGGCTTTATCATTACGGTCTGGCCTACGCGCGTTCGCTCGATTTCATGAGTGTTGCAACTCACGAAATGCACGATCTTTGCCGCGAGGCTGGCGAGACCGTTCAGGTCTGCGGTCGTGATGCGGAACATATGCTCGTTCTGGCCATGGCCGATGGCCCCAGCCATTTTCAGGTCGCATCCCGTGTTGGCACTCGCGTCCCCCTCAACTGGACGGCGTCCGGTCGTCTTCTTGTCGGCCATATGCCGGAGGCCGAGCGTATCGAATTGTTCAAGCGTGGCGCGCGTATATCGCCGACCGGTCGTGCGACCATTGATGCGGCCACGCTGTCGGATGCGGCGCGCAAGGCTTTTGAAGAGCGGCTGTCGATCCAAGCGGGTGAGTCCGATTACTCCGTGGCCTGCATCGCCTCGCCTATTGTCGATAGCAGAGGTGATTGCGTGGCGACGATTTCCATTGTGCTTCCCGAACAGAAAGTCCTTGCCGACAAGTCCGGCTATGCCGACCGCGTCAAGGCGTCGGCAGCGCGGATCGAAAAGCTGATGGGCTGGCGCAACCACTGACCGTCTCCTCTAAGCGTGCAATGCCACGATGGCTTCGATCTCGACCGTGATGTTGCCCGGAAGGGAACCAAAGCCGACCGCGGACCGGGCATGCTGCCCCGCCTCCCCGAACACGGCGTTGAAAAGGTCGGAACAGCCGTTGATGACCTGCGGATGGTCCAGAAAATCAGGCGCGGCATTGACCATGCCGAGCAGTTTCACGACACGGCGCACGCGGGATAAATCGCCCAGCGCGTCGTGCATGACAGCCAGCAGGTTGACACCCGTCAACCGCGCGTCGGCATAGGCCTTTTCAGCCGAAACATTCGTTCCGACTTTACCGGTGTGCATGAAACCATCTGCCTCACGCGGGCCTTGGCCAGAGAGATACAGCATGTTGCCTTCGATGACATGCGTTACGAAGTTGGCAATGGGCGGCGCTGGTGGCGGCAGTTTCATACCGAGCGCGGCAAGCCGGTCGTAGGGCGTCTCCGCCTTTGCTTCTGACTTGATCGGGGACTGGGTCACGCAAACTCCTGTGTCATGCGAAATTCGTTGTTCATGTCTGGCAGCACTCAGCGATAGGAATAACCGTGGCTGTGGCGAACCAGTTTGCGCGCGCGCGGAATATAACGACTGGCAACAGTGGCCTCCGCGCCAATGACAGCATAACGTGGCTCGAACAGCTGCTTCAGTTGCGAGACGTCGCCATTGGAATCCGTCGCTTCGAGATCGGAGTCGACGACATCGAAAATGGTGAAATCGGCGCGCGCGCCCACCGACAGGCGGTCTGCCATATCGAGCTTGATGACTTCGGCAGGTGCATGTGTGACGGCGTTGACAACCTTGTCGAAAGGCATGCCGACCGACAAAAGCTTCGACATGGTCGTCGCCAGATCCCAAACCGGGAAGTTCATGGAATGGCCGTGGAGATCGGTGGAGATGGAATGTGGCAGCAAGCCGCGCGCAATCGCCGCTTCCGCAACTTTGAACGAAAAGGACGCGCCGCCATGGCCGATATCCAGCCGCACGCCTTCCGATGCGCAGCGTTCAGCGAGGTTGAACAGGTCTTCGTCTTCCAAAATGGATGACCCCGCCTTGCCGTTGAAGCAGTGCGTGACGACATCGCCGGGGCCGAGGATTTCCAGCACTTCGTCATATAGCGCAGGCGGTTCACCGACGTGGACCATCATCGGTATCTTCAGGATTTTGGCGATCTTCTTGCCGAGTTTGACCGGCGTCACGCCCCATGAGCCGGTGATAACGTGGCTCGCACGCACCTTCAGCCCAACGATGTGTTCGCTGTTTTCAGCATAACATTCGATGATGCGATCGAGATCGATGTCTCTGATGTCACGCAGTTCCGCCACACGGTTGCAGGCAACAAGCCCGATGGAACCAAGATTGAGGAAGGCTTTGATGCGTTCCTTGGATGGCTCGATGATATACTCGCGGAAGCCATGGAAATTGGCTTCACCGGCAGATCCGGCATCGACCAACGTCGTCACGCCGCGTTCCGCACCGCATTCCGAAGGACGGATCGATATGTCGGTGCCGCCGTGCCAGATGTGGACGTGCAAATCCACCCAGCCGGGGGAAATCCATGCGCCTTTGCCGTCGATACGCGTGGCATCTGCGGGAGCAGCGATGGACTGACCGATGGCGGCAATCTTGCCGTCACCGCCGACCAGAATATCGGTTGTGCCAGTCTGTGCACTATCGCCAAAAGCCATCGGCTTGACGTTGGTGAGGAGGAGCGGTTTCGCGGTTTCCCCGGTCATATTACAAATCCCTTCGCAGTCTTGGATCGAGCATGTCCCGCAAACCATCGCCGACCATTTGCAGCGACAGCACGGAAAGAATGATGGCAAAGCCGGGGAAATAGGTCATCCAGTCGGCCTGCCCGATATATTGGCGGCCGCTGGCGATCATGGTTCCCCAGGTTGGAATTTCCGGGCTTACACCGAGCCCGAGAAAGGAAAGACCAGCCTCGGCCAGCATGGCGCTGGCAAACAGGAATGTGGCCTGCACGAGGATCGGCGATAGCAGATTGCGCAGCACATGCCGCGTCATGATGTGGAAGGTGGAGATACCAAGCGCCTGCGCGGCCTCCACATAAGGCAGTTCACGTATCACCAAAGTCGAAGCGCGCACGATGCGGGCCAGACGCGGTGAATAGACGATCGACAGCGCGATGATGACGGTGGTGAGCGATGGGCCTAGCGCTGCCACAAGCGCGATGGCGAGAAGAATATCCGGAAACGCCATCATCGCATCAATCAGACGGGCAATTGGCGTATCGAGCTTCTGGAAGAAACCGGCCAGAAGTCCGAGCGTCACACCGATAACCGCCGACAGCACGACGACAGAGGCACCGATCAGCAACGACAACCGCGCGGAATAGATCGTGCGAGAGAAAACATCGCGACCGAACTCGTCTGTGCCAAACCAGAAGATTTCACTTGGAGGTTTCAGCCGGTTGACGATGGAAAGCTTCGATGGCGAGTAAGGCGCGATCCAGGGCGCAAGCGCCGCCAGCACAACGAAGACGACCAATATGATGAGGCCAAAGGCCACAGTCTTGCGCTTCAGGAACCGCCGCAGGAACTTGGAGCCTTCGCTGGCGGCGGGTTTTGGCGTGGTTGCTGAAATATCGACCATCCGTCGCGCCCCCTTAATAACGCACACGCGGATCGATTGCCAAATACAGCATATCGATTGCGAAATTGATGAGGACATAGAGCGCGGCAATCACCAGCAGGGCTCCCTGAATGACGGGGTAATCTCTGCGCAATACCGCCGACACCACAAGACTGCCGACGCCCGGCAGACCAAACACGGTTTCGGTGACGACGGCACCGGAAATCAGCACGGCAGCGGTCAGACCTATAACGGTCAGGATCGGAATGAGCGCATTCTTCAACGCATGTTTGAGAATGACGCGGCGCTCTATCAGGCCTTTGGCCCGGGCGGTGCGAATATAGTCGTCGCCGAGGACATCGAGCATGGAGGCGCGCGTGAAGCGCAGGATAAGCGCTGAAGAGACAATACCGAGCGCAAAAGCGGGAAGCGTCAGATGATACATGCGCTCCATGAAGCTGGAACCTGGCCCGCCATAACCGGATACCGGAAACAGGTTCAGCCTTACCGCAAAAAACTGCATGAGAATGAGGCCGAGCCAGAAGCTAGGTATACTGGCCGCCAGCATGGCTATGGTCGTTGCCGCCTGATCGATAAATGAGCCACGGCGGTATGCTGCATAGATACCGATGGGCAGCGCAATGACGCTGGCGATCAGAAGTGAGAAGAGCGTTAGAAAGAATGTAGGCTCAGCACGCGCCATCAGCGCCGAGGTCACCGGCATATTGAGGAAGATCGACTGACCGAGATCCCCCTTCAGCATCTGGCCGATATAGATCAGATATTGCACAATAAGGGACTGATCCAGCCCCAGCCGCATGCGCAGATCGGCAATGTCCTGCGCGGAAGCATCCGGTCCCAGCATGACGGCTGCGGGGTCACCCGGCGTTACGCGCACAATGACGAATACGATTGTCACGACGAGAAACATCACGACGATCATGCCGAACAGGCGCTGGAGAATATAACGGATCATAGATGTCTCTCTTCATGCTCCAAGACAGAACCAATTTCGAAACCGGAGCCGCGACAAGGCGGCATCCGGCCGGTCGAAAAAGCGTTACTTCTTGATCGAAGCATTCCAGAAATACGGCCATGGCGCAGGATCGACACCTTCGACCTTCTTGGCCTTGGCAGTCAGACCGTTGAAGTCACCGATCTTCATGTAAGGAATTTCCGCATACATCGCCTTTTGAACATCAGCCCAGAGCGCGACGCGCTTTTCCGGGTCGGATTCGGCCGAGAAGGCTTCTACCGTCTGCTTGCGCAGCGGCGTATCCCACCAGCCCGGCGACGTTGGCGCGAGCGAACCGATCAATGCCGGTTCCGGCAGGAACGGACTGTGGGTGATGTAGATATCCCAAAGACCCTTGTCGGCGCGACGCTGTGTGAGCGTTGCCCAGTCGACGACCTGCATGTCCACCTTGAAACCGGCAAGTTTCAGATATTCGGCTGCGACCTGCGCCATCTTGTAATGGAATTCATACTGACGGCTGGTCAGAATACGGATCGGCTTTTCGCCGTCATAACCCGCTGCCTTGGCGGCTGCGGCAGCGCCTTCGGGGTCAGCAAGATTATAATTGCCCTCGACACCTGCACTGGTATTCCAAACAAAATTCTTCGGATAGATATCGCCATCCAGCGCATAGAAATCCGTACTGCCGAAGGCCGCAGCCATCATGTCTTCCATGCTGAGCGCTTGGCGAATGGCCTTACGAATGGCGACATCCTTGGCGATGCCTTCTGCCGTGTTGAACACGAAAACAGGGTAGCCGAAGGGCTTGAGGACAACTGGCTCTGTGACGGAGGACGACTTGATCTTGTCGAAGGATTCGACCGGGAGACTGTCGATATAGTCATACTGTCCGGAGACAGCCGCTTCTACACGCGTATTGGCGTCCGGCACCGGCACGAAGCGAATCTCATCCAGATACTGGTGGCGCGCGCCACCATATCCGTTGCTTTCGCCGGACCGTGGGGTGTAACCATCGAAGCGCACGAGCTGAATATACTGGTCGGCCTTGCGTTCTTTCAGCATGTAAGGACCCGTGCCGACGAACTCCTTCATCGGCTCATCCTGCTTTTCCGCTGGCAGAATAATCGCAGCAGAATTGTTGAAGGCCAACAGCGAAACGAGTGGAGCATAGGGCTGCTTCAGTGAGATCGTCACCGTGGATGAATCTGTTGCTTCGATCTTGTCGATAAAGGAAGCCGCCTGCTTGCCGCGCGAGGCGACCTTGATCCAGCGGTTCAGTGAGGCCACAACATCATCAGACGCCATGTCCGAGCCGTCATGAAACTTGATGCCGGAGCGCAGCTTGATGGTATAAGTCTTACCATCAGCGCTGATCTCCGGAAGGCTTTCAGCCAGCAGAGGCGTCGTCTTCCAGTCCTTATCGAACGTGTAGAGCGTCTCGAACATATGCTGCGTCACGATCCCGACCAAATCCGCAGTCGAAGCCATCGGGTCCAGTGTAGGCGGCTCGCCTATCGTCGCTACATTGATCACGCCGCCCTTTTCCTGAGCGAACAGAAGCGAAGGTGTTGCGACAATAGCCGTGGCAATCAGAAATGCTAACTTGAGTTTCATGCAGAGCTCCCGGTTTTCACTTGTTCCATTATTATGTTATTTAGATTGTTATAACAGAATAACTAAAAGTACCGAGGTGTCAATCGGGTTGTCGCTCGTGCCGGAACAGCGCGCGCGATCAAGCTCTGCAGTCGATACGTCATCAATTTTTGATGGGTGTTGGTTTGCTCTCGGAAGCGAGGAAGGCGAACATATCTGCGACCGATTCTAGCTCGCCGTGCAATCGCTCTAATCATAGGCGAGCTGATGTTCTGGCAGCCCAACGTCGCGCATGTATCGCTAAGAATGACGACGTCATGACTATGATTGGCCGTCATTCTAAATTTTGCGTGGGATCGCTATATGGATGCGCCGCCTATGGGCTTAACGCATCGTGACCGGCAGGCGGGGCCGCGAACAACAGATAAGCGCTTAGAAGCGGCAAAGACTCAGGACCTGTTCCGATTATATTCGGCGATCAGGTTTTTGGCGCGGTTCAAGCTTGCAGGTTGTTCGGCGTGATAACGGCGACCTATTTCCATCATCATGACCGTTTCGGGCAGGAACGTCAGCTCCGAAAAAATGTCTTCCCAATCCATATCGCCCCAGCCGAGCGGCATGTGCAGGTCACCGATGCCGAGCGCTGTGTTCTCTTGAAGATGATAAGGCTTATAGAAAGCCTGTGGGCGGCCGAAGCTATCGTGCACATGCAGATGTCCGGCAACCGGTGCCATGGCGCGCAGTTCCTCACGGAAATTCAAGCCGCGATAGGTGGATTCGATATAGGCATGGCTGAAATCGATCAGCGCCACGAGATTGGGATGACCAACGGTCTTGACGGTTTCTGCGATCTGCGTTGGGGTCTGGCGGTATTGCCCCAGCTCCGTGGTGAAGATGTTTTCGAACGCGATGCGCACGCCATAGGGTTTGCAGAACTCCGCGAGTTCAAACAGGGCTTCGCGCTCGCGGCTATCGGCATCGGCGCGTTCCGCCAATTGGTCGGCGCGCAGGCATCCGCCGTGCTGCACCAGAATGCGAGCACCGATACGGTCGCAGACGACGGCGAGTGCTTTTGCGGCATCGATCTGGTAGCGGCACGTTGCTGGGTCCATGAAATTGGACGAGACGAGGCCGTGAACGGTATAGCGGAAACCGAACTGCTTTGTGATGGCGACGAGCCTTTCGGCACGCTCCTCGATGATGCGCCCACCGGCGATGAGGTCGAGACTGGTGAGACCGAGCTCAACGGTGTCGACGCCGATGTCAGCGAGGACGCGCAAATCCTGTTCGAGACTTGCCAGTTCGCCGTCTGTGGAGCCAGCGTTAAAGCCGGTGCCGATGATGTTGCCCATGGTCGTGTTCCCTTTCAGGCCGGTTGCGTTTGGGATTGAATATTGCGGATGAGACGCAGCGCAAGGTCGGGGCTGTCGGATGTGAGATGGCCTATTCCACGTTCCAGCCACGGCCGGATCAACGCCTCGTCGTTGAGCGTCCAGACGCCGAGCCGGTGGAGCGGTAGCGTCTGCGTGATGAGTGTCCATTCTGCCGCCATCAGTTCGTGATGGATGGCGACGATATCGACGAGGCCTTCGACGCTTTTGAGAAAAGCCGCAAGGCCGCCCTGCTGTTGCGCCCATTCGGCATTGACCGACACCAAGCGCGCGATATGTGGCGCAACCCGGTGGCATTCCTCCAGAACCGAAATGTCAAACGATGTGAGGTGGCATCGTTCAGCGAGATCGAAACGCTCGATCTCTGCGACCACCTTTTCCGTGATTCCGGAATAGGGTTGTTTTGCCTCATCGGATTTGATCTCGACATGAAGCTGTTTGCCATCCGCTTTCGCCAAAACGGCGAGAACCTCTGCGAGCGTCGGCACAATGTCCAAGGAGCCTTCGAGATGCGCCGTTGCGCGGTCTTGCGGTTTCAACACGCGCACAGGTCCGGTCTTATCCGTAGTGCGATCAAGCGTGGCATCGTGGATGACCACCAGTTCGCCAGCGTCGGTCAGGTGCACGTCAAACTCGACGGCATCGACATTCAGCGCTAGCACGTTGCGGAAACCGGTGAGCGAGTTTTCAGGCCAGATATTTCGGGCGCCGCGATGGCCGACGATTTTCGTCATGGGAGGTATCCTTAATTACCGCAGAGTGGGGTCGAGTTTGTCGCGCAGCCAGTCGCCAACCAGCGAGATGGAGAGCGTCGTCATCATGATGACGAAGGCCGGGGCCAACATGATCCAGGGCGCGCGGGTGAGATATTCGCGACCGAAACCGACCATGTTGCCGAGGCTGGTTTCCGGTGGCTGCACGCCAAGGCCGAGGAAGGAAAGCCCGCTTTCCATCAGGATGATTTCTGGGAAGGTGAGCGTCATGGAGACGATGAGCGTTGCGGCGACATTGGGCAGAATGTGACGCAGGTAGACGCGGGCCGGTGTGGCACCCAGTTGCACGACAGCCGAGGCATAACCTTGTGCACTGGCCGAAATGGCTAGGCCCCGCGCGATACGGGCGTAGCGCTCCCAGCCGTAAAACCCCATCAGGCCGATCAACAACGGCATGGACGAACCGAAAAAGGCGAGCACCGCCAGCGACATGACGAGGAAGGGAAGCGCGGCCTGGAAGTCTGCCAGCATCAGAACGAATTGTTCGACCACGCCACGGAACTTGGCGGCCAAGAAACCGAGCGTCGTGCCGAAAACGGCTGAGATGATCGTTGCCCCGAAGGCGATGGTGAAAGACACCCGTATCGACTGGATGAGGCGCGACAGCACGTCACGGCCAAGCTCATCGGTGCCGAGAAAATGCGCAGCGTTACCTGGCAGCGACAGGCGAGCCCGCAAATCCATTGCGGTTATGCCATAGGGACGGATCATGTCTGCGAAGAAGGCGACCAGAATCATGGCCCCAAGCCAGCAAATGCCAAAGGTGACGGAGAATGGAATTTTGCGCAGCTGTCGGATGAAACGGGTGAAGATGGAGGTATCCGGCGCGGGCTGATGGTTCGTGTCTGCGATGGTCATCACTCAAATCCTCATTGGGCTGTCTGGCTGCGCAGGCGCGGGTCCAACCAACCGTAGAGCAGGTCCACGATCAGGTTCGACACGACCATGGTGGCAGCAATCAACAGCAGGATGCATTGCACGACGGCGAGGTCCCGGTTGGTGACCGACACCACCAGAAGGCGACCGATGCCTGGCCAGGAGAAGATGGATTCCACAACGACTGCACCGGCAATCAGCGTACCGACCATGAAGCCGACGATAGTGACGATCGGCACCGCGGCGTTTGGCAGCGCGTGACGCCAGACGACATCCTGCCACCGCATGCCCTTGGCGGATGCGGCGCGGATATAGGGCTGGCCGATGACCTCGATCATGGCGCTGCGGGAAAAGCGGGCGAGAATACCGATGCCGCCAATGCTCATGGTCAGTGTGGGGAGCACACCATGCTGCCAGGTGTCGTGGCCGCCCGATGGCAACAATCCGAGCGTGATCGAGAAGATCAACACCAGCAACAGGCCCATGACGAAGGAGGGAATGGTAAAGCCGAAGATGGCCGCCAGGATAACGCCACGATCAACCGCGCTCTGGCGGTGAAGAGCGGCATAGACGCCTGCGGGTATACCGATCAGAACCTTCAGGAACAGTGCGGGGATCGTCAGTTGCAGTGTTGCGGGAATGCGCTCGATGACGAGCTGCATGGCAGATGCCTTGTCGCGCATGGAGACGCCGAAATCGCCTGTCAGGATCGACTTCATATAGGCGAAATACTGCACCCAAAGCGGTTGATCGAGGCCCCAGGCCTTGCGGAAGGCATCGACCGCCTCTTGCGGCACATCGGGGCCGAGCATGATCTGGGCGGGATCTCCTGACATGCGAAGAACGACGAAGGCAAAGGTCATCACCGCGATGATGGTGACGAAGGCGCGAAGAAAGCGAACGGAGACGTAACGCAGCATAGGATGTTCCTTACGCCGCAACCGGCTGATCGGCGCCGGCCACCAGATGGCAGGCAGCGGTGCGGCCGCTCGATACCGGCCGCAGTGCCGGAACGCTTGTGCGGCAGAGATCGACGGCAACAGGACAGCGCGGATGGAAGGCGCAGCCGGATGGACGATTGGCGGGGTTTGGCGGCTCTCCCTGCAAGATCGTGCGGCCCTGAAGGAGCTTGCCCGGCACCGGAACACTGGAGACAAGCGCCTTGGTGTAGGGATGCAACGGGGTTGCGAAGATGACGTCGGACGACGCCTCTTCAACGATGCGGCCCAGATACATGACGGCGACACGATCCGCGATGTTCCTGACAACTTTCAAGTCATGGCTGATGAAAACCATGGCGATGTGGTTTTTCTCTTGCAGGTCGCGCAGCATGTTGACCACCTGCGCCTGGATAGACACGTCGAGCGCCGACACCGGCTCGTCGCAGACCAGAAGCTTTGGCCGCGAGGCCAGAGCCCGGGCAATAACGGCACGCTGGCGTTGCCCACCGGATAGCTCATGCGGGTAGCAGCCCGCCTGATCCGGCCTCAAGCCCACCGCAGACATCAGTTCGGCCACCCGGGTTGGGCGATGCTCCTTGGGCACGAGATCGTGGATGGCGAGCGGTTCGCCGATCTGTTCGGCAATGGTGAGCCGACGGTCGAGCGCCGCCAACGGATCCTGATAGACAAGTTGCATCTTGGCGCGCAGCGCCCGCCATTCCGCCGTGCCAGGCTTCGGCATCGGCTGGCCCTCGAAAAACGTCTCGCCCAATTGCGGCGGATCGATACCGAGAAGCATGCGGCCTAGCGTCGATTTGCCGGAGCCGGATTCGCCTACGATGCCAAGCGTTTCACCCGGCATGACGGTCAGGTCGATGCCGTCAACGGCGCGCACAGACGCTTCCTTGCCGAACATGCCTTGGCGAACCTCATAGGTTCTGACGAGGTCTTTGGCCTGAAGAAGAGGCAACGTCACGACACGGCCTCCAGAACACGGGTTTCCGAGGGAGACCGCGTACCAACCGGGTGGTGGCAGGAGAGCAAACGGTGATCGTCCAGCGTGGTCAGGTCCGGCTGGCGGATACGGCAATCCAGCGCCACGTTGGAACAACGTGGTGAGAAAGAACAGCCATGCGGCAGATCACGCGGATGCGGCACAGTGCCGGGAATGGGTATCAGTCGCGCACGCGGGCCGTCCAGCCGCGGAATGGCATCGAACAGGCCGCGCGTATAGGGATGTCTGGGATTTTCAAACAGTGTCGCAATCGGGCCCTGCTCCACGATGCGACCGGCATACATGACACATGCGCGTTCGCAGACCTGGCTGACCGCACCCAGATCATGGCTGATGAAGATGGTCGCCATGCCGGTCTCAGCCCTAAGCGCGATCAGCAGATCGAGGATTTGCGCCTGGATGGTCGCATCGAGTGCCGTGGTCGGCTCATCGGCCACCAGTAGGTCGGGCTCTCCGGCCAAGGCCATCGCGATCATCAGACGCTGACATTGCCCGCCGGAAAACTCGTGCGGGAAAAGATCGAAGCGATTGCGGGCATCGGGAATGCCGACCATATCGAGAAGGCGCAGCGTCTCTTTTTTCGCAGCATCGCCCATCAGGCCACGGTGAATGGCAAGCGTCTCGGTGATCTGCCTGCCAACCTTGAGAACCGGGTTAAGCGAGCTTGAGGGGTCCTGAAAGATCATGGCGATGCGTTTGCCGCGCACACCTTCCAGCACAGAACGCGGTGCGCCCAGAATTTCCTTGCCGTCGATTTTGACTGAACCAATGACGGTCGCCTTGCCCGGAAGCAACCCCAGCGCCGCCAGCCATGTCACAGACTTGCCGCAACCGGATTCTCCAACGAGACCGATTGCCTCGCCGGGGGCCACATCAAGATCGATACCATGCAGGACCTGGATGCCATCGAAAGCGACTTTGAGACTGCGCAGTTCCACGAGATTGGAAGCCATGGGAGCTCCTCTCCATTTTCATAAATAAAAGACGCCGGCCGTACAGAGACGGCCGGCGCTGAAGTGTAAAAGGATCAGGAATTCCAGTTGGCGGTACGGAAATCCATGGCAAAGGCAGGTGCTGCCTTCCATTTCAGCGAGGACTTCATGCCGGTGAAGACGGCGTTCTGGTGCAGAACCTGATAGGCGGGGTCTTCGCGCTCGCAGATTTCCAGCATGCGAGTGATGGCCTTCTTGCGCAAAGCACGATCAGTGGAAGTTTCCATGACCACGGAGAGCGTGTTCATCTCTTCGTTGGTCCAGTCCTTTTTCTGCTGGGCTTCCCCGTTGGGGCCGAACTGTACGACCATAGGTGTGATCGGATCGTTGATCGAGTTACCGGCAGACCAGTCGCGAACACCCTTGACGCCTTCGGGGTCGTGGATCTGCGCCCAGTTCTCTTTCATCTGGATCTCGACGTTCAGGCCAACCTGCTTCCACATCTCGACCATGATCTGCGCCGTCGCAGTCTGGTTGGTGTAGTAGTTGTTGAGCAAGCGGTAAGGGATCGGATCGCCCTTGTATCCGGCTTCCTTCAACAGTTTCTGAGCCAGTTCCGGGTTGAACTCCGGTGTCGTCCAGCCATCCACAAACATGTTGGTGGCCTTGAAAGATTCAAATTGCAAACCGGCGGGAACGACGGTCTGACCCGCCCAGAGCGCGTCAACGATCGCCTGACGATCAATCGAATGCGTCATGGCGCGACGCACCAGCGGGCTTTTGAGGATTGGGTTCTGGGTGTTGAAGGTGGAGATGCGGTGGTTCCAGATGGTGGAGTTCTGCACTTCGAGACCTGGCGCGCCCTGAATGGCGGAAATCTGGTCCGGCGGAAGATCGCAGGCGAAATCATATTCGCCTGAGAGCAGCCCGTTGACGCGCGAGGCGACTTCCGGGACTTCAACGAAACGGATCTGCTGAAGCGGTGGACGACCACCCCAATATTCATCGAAGGCCGCAAGCGTCAGCGATACATCTGGTCTGTAATCGGCCACCATGTAGGGACCTGTCGTGACCGGCTTGCGCGCCCAGTCGATATAGGTCTTGGCTTCGTCCCAGGAGCGGCGGCTGGTGATTTGGCTGCCGAAGGAATAGAGGCGGCCTTCAAGCGTCACATCAGGCGTCGCGTTGTGGAAACGAACGGTATATTTATCAACAACTTCGACACCGGCGAGCGCAGGCCACAGACGACGGCCGACACCAGGAACGATGGCGGGCAGTTCCTTGGCGGTCACAGGCTTGTTGTCATCCTCGAAAACCGTCTTGCCACCCTTCGGCTCGGTATTGCCGAACAGACGTTCCTTGGAGAAGGAAAAGGCCACATCTTCTGCTGTCAGCTCATCGCCATTGTGGAACTTCACGCCCTGACGCAGTTTCAGCTCCAGTGTCTTGTCATCAATGCGCTTCCACTCGGTCGCCAGACCCGGCACCGGACCCTGATCGCCCATCCAGTTGCGGTTGATCAGACCTTCCCACAGGTTCGGGAAGAAAACGCGCTCGCCGACATTCGACTGCTCGTTCCAGATATCCAGCGTGTTGTTGTTGGTGATCTTCTGAACGGCGATGGTCACCGAAGGGCGAGCGCCCTGGCTGAACGACATGCGCGGCAGGATGATGCTGCCAGCAGCAGCGGACATGAGCCCCAGCGCGTGGCGGCGATTGATAGAAAGCATGGATCACTCCTGTATGAACAAAGGACGATACGGACGCGCAGAGACAAGCGCGGTGCCGCAGGCACCACGTCAGGTTCCGTTCAATTCCACTGTCGATTTCGTGTTGAGCGACGGGCAAATCTAAACCTCTTTACCGGCCTCTCGACTTCGACTACCTCTAGGTTACAAATGTTACGCTGTTGTGACATTTGAGAGAGGGAACATATGCCTCATCAGCAGAGCATGGTGCGCGCTTCGTGGCTCTACCACGTGGAGGGGCTGACGCAGGCGCAGATAGCCGAGCGCATGTTGTTGACCCGCCGCAGGGTGAACGAGCTTCTGGCTGCCGCTCTGGATCAGGGGGTGGTGAGGATCAGTTTTAATTCTCCGCTGACGGAAAACGTGGAACTGGAAGCCGAGTTGCGTCAGCGCTTCGCCCTGACGGATGTCGTCATCGTTCCAACACCGTCCGACAAGGGCCAGACGGCGACCGTCATTGGTCGCGCTGCTGCGATGTATCTTGAGCGATTGATACAAGCAAGCGAACCAAACTCACTGGGCGTAGGCTGGGGCGCGACGCTACGGGAAACCGTCCACCATATGGCTCCGGCAAATGTGCCCGGTGTGAAGGTTCGGTCTATGATGGGTGGTCTCACCCGCGGCTCTGAAATCAACACATTCGAAATCGTGCAGCGCTTTGCAAAAGTGATGAGCGCAGAATGCCACTATCTGGCAGCCCCGATCTACGCCGATAGCCCTCAGTCGCGCGACACGATCGTGGCTCAACCTGTTTTTGACAGCCTGCTGCAGGAGGCGACCTCGGTGGATATATCAATTCTCAGTGTCGGCGACGTGACATCAGAATCACTCCAGGTTCGCTACGGCCTGCCGCCCGACACAGATATCGGAGACATTAGAGCCGCTGGCGCGGTGGGCGACCTTTTGGGCCGTTATCTGGACAAAAGCGGCGTGGAGATCGATCATCCCCTCAACCGGCAGGTCATCTCGCCATCCATCGAGGAATATCGAAAAATTCCCACGCGCATCATTGCGTCCGGGGGGCATCACAAGCATGAAATCTTGAAAGGTTGCATCGTTGCAGGCCTTGCAACAACATTGATTACCGATGCAGATAATGCCGTGTATTTGCTTGATGGTCACGTCAGCGAATGACAGCTGCACTGAACGGAACTGCGGGTCTCATTGGAACGTATCAATCCGTCATCTCTCAAGTTACCGCCTTGCCGAGATCAGAAACCTCGGCCCGGAGAAAGTTGCTTCTCGAAAGAGATCAAAGCCACTGCCAATTCGTCTTTTCTATGAACACCTGATAGAAGCATTGATTACTGAGAGTGACGATCGGACATCATCTTCAGAATTTGGAAACATTGGACCGAAACTGGAGAATATTCATGGGTTGGAAAACACCAAAGTTTGAGTATGTGAATGGCTATAAGATCGTCGAAATCGACGGGCCTGCTTTCGAAGTTTACGATGGCGACCGTCTAATCGGAGACCAGTTCCCCTACTCCGGCGAAGCTGCAGCTTATGCAAAATCTTTGCCTAAACGAGATCATCAGCGCAACTAGGCAGGAAGCCTGTTAAAAAATGGGCGAACTCTGTCAACGAATGCGAAGTAAAATTTGACACACTCACATCTTCCCTCAGCCTTGGAATTGCTTGGTTGGTCTGACTTTTTCGCCGATCAGATCAAGCCGACCGAAGCAGACCTCATACCGACACGCATTGCCTCGGTTCACCGGGCGCGCATTGAGGCGATCAGCGTCGCGGGGCCTGTGAAGCTGGAGCTTCCAGCGCATGCCAACGTGGCTGACTTCGCGGTGGGAGATTGGGTGCTTGTCGATCCCCTGTCCGACATGCTCGTCAGCCGGCTCGACAGGAAGACCGTGTTTCAGCGACGTCCGGAACTGGGTCGTGCCCAGCAGCTTGTTGCTGCCAACATCGACACACTTTTTATCGTCACATCGTGCAATGCCGATTTTAATATCGACCGTTTAGAACGTTACCTGATCATGGCAAATCAGGCAGGCAGCAAGCCGGTGATTGTTTTGACGAAAGCTGACACTGCCGACGACGTCGGTCTATTTCAGGCGCAAGCAGAGGCCTTGCAGCGTGACCTGCCCGTCGTTGCCTTGAATGGGCGTTCTGCCGATGCAAGCACTCTCTTGAAATCCTGGTGCGGCATAGGCCAAACGATCGCTCTGGTCGGCTCTTCCGGTGTCGGGAAGTCAACGCTGGTAAACACCCTGACGGGGCTTGAAACCGATTCACAGCAGAAAACCGGGACCATTCGCGAACATGACGCGCAAGGGCGTCACACCACGACCGCGCGATCATTGCATGCTATTCCGGGTGGCGGCTGGGTTATCGATACGCCAGGCATAAGAACCCTCCTCGTCAGCGATGTCACAGACGGGATCGATACGCTTTTTTCCGACATAAAGGAGCTGGCAGCCCTCTGCCGATTTCGTGATTGTACCCATGTGCACGAACCCGGCTGCGTCGTTCAGGCGGCTGTGAAAAGCGGCACTTTGGCACCCAACCGCCTTGAACGCTGGCGAAGCCTTGTGTCCGAAAACCGTGACAGGACGCCCGTTATGAGCGGACCGCGTGGCAACAAGGTCGTTCGAAAAAAGAAATATTAAGGCTCCGCACCCAGTGGAACCTGAAAGCAGGAGCGGTTGCGTGTCCGCTTAGGTGATCGCGACTTCACCTTCGATCAGGAAATCGCTGCGTGCGCTCTTTCCAGCTGCACGCTACCAACCGAGAGAATTACCTCCCGCTCGTCACTCGGCCGCCACCTTCTCAGCCGCCGTCCGGCTTTCCCATTCCTGCGGCGTCAGCGTCTTGATATCGAACTGATCGCGGGTGCGGGTATAAGTGTGTCCACCCATGCGGCCGACGGCATCCATGAGCTGTTGGTCGATATGAAGGTTGGCCGCGTTGACAGCATCACTGCGAACGAAGACGCCAACGACTTCTCCGAGAATGATTCGCGGGCCGGACCGACCTGGAGGGTCGTAAAGCTGAACGGGCCAGCGTTGGGTGTTCCGTCCTTGCTGACCGTTGTGACCAGCGCAATAGGGCGTGGGATGACGGTGCCTATAAGGATTTTGTAGCGTTCCCGCTCACTGAGCTTGGCGAAATCAAAATGGGTGTGTTCGGTCATATCAGGCCTCGGCAGCGATGCAGTGGGTTTCAAGCTGGGTGTGGCGGGAAAGGTTTTCGAACCCGTCCCTCGTGACGACATACATGTCGCCGACATTACAGCCCGCCGACAACGGCTCAAGCCATTGCGTGTGCAGTACGAACACCATGCCCTCTTCCATCCGATCATAGTTGTGGGAGAAGATGTTGAAACTGTTTTGGCCGCCGGCCATGCCGACCGAGTGGCCGATGGGGTTATGCGGCCCATGCGTCGCCGGGTAAACATGCATCAAAGTGCGGCCCTGCGCCTCCCAGTCGATATTCTTGACATATTGGCGCGGGATCAGCCGCTCGCTGCCATCATCCATAGGAGCCCAATTCTAAGGCATGGTGCGGGCTTCGGGTGAAGTCAACATGCCGCGCTCGATCATAGGCTCGACCGTGCATGTTCAAAATGGCTGGAGGTCCGACGATCCGGAGGGAGAGACACGTTGGCTTTCCTCTCTCATCGAAACCGAAAACCTCGCCACTGTCTTTGTCGGCTATGCAAACCTTTCTGCCCCTGACATCGACCGAGTTCTGACCGATCACATCGCCTTTCCTGCGTTCAGGGGAATCCGTCAGATACTGAACTGGCATGATAACCCGCATCTGCGCGTTGCCTCCGCACCTGATATGATGGAGCAGCCGGAATGGAGACGCGGTTTTTCCTCCCTCGCGGGACATCATTTGTCATTCGATCTGCAAATTTACTGGCCGCAGATGGAAATGGCGCTCGAACTGGCGCAGGATTTTCCGCAGACGCAGATCGTTCTCAATCATTTCGGCATGCCGATCAATCGCTCGGCATCCGCGCTTCGCCACTGGTCCACGGCCATGGAACGCCTCGCATCAGCAGACAATGTCTTCGTCAAACTTTCGGGCTATGGTCTTGGCCATCCGAACTGGTTAAAAGCAGACACAATCCCCATCCTTCAAGACACAATCCGCACATTCGGCCCCGACCGCGTCGTGTTCG
Source organism: Agrobacterium rosae (assembly GCF_002915175.1). GTDB lineage: Bacteria > Pseudomonadota > Alphaproteobacteria > Rhizobiales > Rhizobiaceae > Agrobacterium > Agrobacterium rosae. Next base: position 194,674 of record NZ_NXEJ01000008.1, read on the forward strand.
GCTCGAGCCTGCCGGTCGATCTGCTTTTTTCAAGAGCTGAAAGGCTCGTCGATACATTCGAAGCCGCAATCCTATTTCTGGCACCAGCCGACCGGGAAAAACTCAGGCACGCTAACGCCGAACGAATTTACCGGCGTTAGTACACTTTGTGAGATTACAGTCACACTAAAAAGTTCTCAATATCGCTTTCTTCTCGAGGCTCTCAGATCAAAGCATTTTGGAGAGCGAGCTGCTTCCTAACATCGGACGCCCAAGCGGAGGCCGATTGAGCCCGCAAGGCCGCTGCCGTGCCAGCCGCATGACCGGTCACGAAGGCTGTACCCATCACCCGCAGGGAGCCGTAGGCGGAGGCATCTGCGCCCGCAACTCGGCCGGCGAGAAAAAGATTGTCCGCGCCAGCAGCCTCAACGGACCCCATCGGTATATCGGCAAAACCCTCGCCGCCAAGATGAATGAAGCGCGCCCGTCCAGGCGCTTCGTGAACCTCCATCGGCCAAGCGGCACGACCGATGCCATCGTCGCGACGCTCCCCGTTTTTTAGCGCCGTACCCGTCAAATCTTCACGCGAGCGTGGCCGACGTGTTTCACGAATACCAATCTGCGGTCCCGTAGCTGCTATGAATGCACTTTCAAACCCCGACATCTGTCGCAGCAATTGCAGGTTCCTCCACGCTTCCAGCCGCGCTTGGCGCTCGGCCGCCCCTAAACTGGCACCGCTGAGACCGTCGGTCTCAAGATCGATCGTCATCCACCAATAATCGTTCGATGTTGGCAGCCGCAGCATCACACCGCCGTCCAGACGGTGGATCGGGGCATCGGAGCTGGCATTGTGCTGCGCAATCAGCTGTGCCATTCGCGCCCGGTCAAACGGCACGTCAGCCGCAACCCCGCCAATGCGAACCGGCATCGATGCAGGCTGGACATGATCGCCTGCCATGCTGTCGGTCGTCATCTCAAGTCCCGCCAGCGACGCCAATACGGCATCACCACTGGCATCGACAAATGCGTCGGCTGTGATCTCGTAGCTGCCAGCATGATCGGTCAACGTGATGGCGGAAATACCGTTCGGTTCGGTAGCGACAGCGGTGACACGACTGTGCAGCAGGACATCCAAACCAGAGACATCTGTCATCCGGTCGAAGGCGAATTTGACCGCCTCCGGGTCTAGCATGACGATCCAGTTCCCACTGCTCGATCTGATCGGGGTGATGTCCTGACTGATCCCATCAAGCGTGGCCAGCAGATCCGCACCGATCCCGCCCACTGCAAAAATAGGCTCAGGACCCTTCAGGAAGAACCCGCAATAGGCAAGCACCAGCGAATTGGCCGCAGCGCCCCCAAGGAAACCGTAGCGCTCTATCAGCGCGACTTTCGCACCCATCCGGACGGAAGCCACCGCCGCACTCATTCCAGCCGCCCCACCTCCGACGACCACGACGTCATATCGACCACCCCGCGCGTTAAACATCCGATGATCCCTCTTCGATCAGACCCATCGCTTTAGCGAGCGCAAAAAGCTGTGCTTTGGCCATTTCTTTACCCGTCTGGATTTTCAGGCCACGCCGCCTTGCCAGCATCAGTAACGGCGTAATGTCTGGACTGGTCACGACATCTGCCACCAGCCCGTGCGAGGGCATCATTGATAGAATGGAGTCCGGCACCGGCAGAGGATCGTCCGGATGCATGCCGGAAGATGAAGCGTTGACGACGAGATCGAAGCCGTGCTGGGGCATCGCTCCGCCAGAAACCGTGACGGCTGGGAACGCAGTGGCGAAGCGAGCGGCCAGATTGGCGGCACGATCTTCGTGGCGATCGGAAATAGCAAGATGCGAAACGCCGGCCGTTGCAAGCGCATAACCAATCGCGCTGCCCGCAGCCCCTGCCCCGACCATCAATATGGTTTTGCCTGCCGGTTCAAAACCATGTGTTTCGGAAGCCTTGAGAAAACCCTCCCCGTCGGTCATGTCCCCGGAAAGGCGACCATCGGCATGTCGTCTCACCACATTTGCGACGCCGAGGAACTGCGCCGTGGCGCTGAGTTCATCGACCAAGCCTGCGACTGCCCCCTTGTGCGGAATGGTAACGACGAAGCCGTCAAGATTCTGCCAGCCACGCACAGTTGATACGAAATCGGCCACACGATCGGGAAGGAGATCAATGGCGATCATGGCCCTATCCGCTCCCTCATCGGCAAAGTAGCGGTTGAAATTATCGGGTGATTTCACCTGGGATATAGGTGATCCGATGATCGCCACCAGACGTGTTTCGCTACCAATCACGACGCTCGCTCCCTGTTTCGCAACGACGATAGGAAGCGCCGGCTATTGACGCCAATACAAATTTAGGCTGATGACATAACTTCAATTTATAGGATGGAGGCGCTCGCACGGATGAATAATCCCAAGCTCAAAGAGCGGCAGATAGAGATTTTTCGCACGATCATGGCCACGAATTCGCTGACGGCGGCGGCCCGTCACCTTGGCGTGTCGCAGCCAAGCCTGTCTACCGCCATCAAACGGCTGGAAGATCAGCTTGGAATTGCATTGTTTGCACGCATTTCCGGCAGGCTTGTGCCGACGCAGGAAGCAGAGCTTATTCTTGCCGAAGTCGAGCGCGTCCATCAACAATCCGAGATGTTGTCAGAGGCCATCTATTCGATTGCCCGTGGGGATACCTCGACTTTTCGCTTCGGGTCGACGCCGAGCCTTGGCATGCGGCTGATCCCGAAAGCGCTGAAACGTCTGCAACAGGAGGGAGCGGCTGGCACCTATTATAGCGACTCTCTATCGCAGCGGGACGTCCGCGATTACCTGCTGTTCGGTCAGGGTGCCTGCGTCGCGACGATAGCGGAAGTCAACGATCCCGTTATCGAAACGGCACGAATAGCCAGTGCTGGCCTCGTCTGCGTGGTACCAAATGACCATGCTCTGGCTGGCCGCAAATCGGTAACGCCGCTGGCACTTGCGAACGAATCGCTCATCTCTTTCGGCACTACCACGACGCATGGTCTTCTGATCGATGAAACCTATCGACGCTGGGGCGTGTCCCGGACAACGGCGGTCTATGTACACTTTGTCGAGGCTGCCCTGTCTTTCGTGACCGAGCGCATCGGCATCACAATTCTCGACGCCTTCTCGGCGATAGATTGCGAAGCAAATGGGCTCGTGGCAATACCTGTCGAAAACAGTGTCACTGTTTCCGCTTACGTCCATATCTGCCATCTTCGTCCGCGACAAAGGGGCGTCGACAGCCTGATCAACGCATTGCGGGACATCGCTGCAGTGACGATCAACACGCAAGCAGGACCGAAAATCGATGCATAGACGCGCAAACGACCTATTCCCCGGTTTCAAAGAGACACGTATCGAGACTCCAGACGTTGATTTTGCTGTCCTGACTGCTGGAACTGGCCCCGCAATCCTCTTGCTACACGGCTATCCCGAGACCCGCACAGCGTGGCATCGGATCGCGCCCGCGCTGGCTGACGCGTATACCGTGGTCATTCCAGACCTGCCGGGCTATGGCGACAGCCGCACGACTGGCAACGCGCAAGGCATGGGCTCCAAACGCCACATGGCAAAAAACCTGCATGAGATGATGTTCGCGCTGGGACATCGCCGCTTCGTCGTCATCGGTCACGATCGCGGTGGCCGGGTTGCCTATCGGATGGCGTTGGACTTCACCAATGCCGTCACGGCACTCGTTTCTGTCACCGTCGTTCCGACGCCGGAAATGTGGGAAGGTGCCAGCAAGGCTTTCGGCATGGGTGCCTGGCACTGGTTCATGATGGCCCAACCGGCACCGCTGCCGGAAACGCTGATGGCGGCAGATCCGCGTTTCCTCATCGACCTGACGCTTGGGAAAATGGCAGAGAATATTGAATTGATCGATCCGCTGGCGCTGGAAGACTACAGGCTCGCCTTCGACAATCCCGACGTTCGCCACGCCATGTGCGAGGACTACCGTGCTGGTGCAACGGTTGACGAAGCTGACGATCTTGCCGACCGCACTTCGGGCCGGAAAATCCAGGTGCCGGTTCTGGTGTTGTGGGAAAAAGACCGGCTCTATGGCGGAGGCCGCAAGCCACTCGACATATGGGCTGATTGGGCAACCGAGATCGAAGGAAAGGGCATTGGTGGCGGCCATCTGCTGCCCGAGACCGCGGCTGTCGAAGTGCTCGAAGAACTGCGGCCATTTCTTAGGAAGACCGCTAATGCCCCATGATGAAGATGATAAAGAGCTGGTCTCCCAAGGCTCTGGCGATGGGTTGCTGAGCCTGCGGCAAATGGAAGTTTTCTACGCGGTAATGCAGGCGCGCTCCATCACGGGTGCGTCCAAGGTTCTCAACGTTTCCCAGCCAGCGCTCAGCCGCACGATCCGTCGCATCGAGGACCTGCTTGGTATTCCGCTCTTCACGCGCGACCGCAACGGTCTTGTACCGACCTCTGAAGCACTGGAGATATATGCCGAGATCGATCCGCTGATCCGGCAATTGACCGGTGTCGGAACGCAGATCGGCCGCATAGCCCGTGGCGAAACGGCGGTATTCCGGGTCGGCTCGACAGCAAGCGTGGCGCGTGCTCTCGTACCGCAGGCTTTGCGCACCTTATCCGTCGAAGTGCCAGGGATCGAGTTGTTCTTCGACGTGTTGCCAGTCGACCAAATCGAGGAATATCTGATTACCGGACGTGGTGAAGCGGTGGTGACGATTGCCTCGCCCGACCATCCGTTGATTGCCGTCGAACATGTCGGGCGGGTCGATCTGGTGGCCGTTATTCACAAGAGCCACGACCTTGCCAGTAAATCCATCATTCGTGCGGCTAATCTCGCTGATATGGATTTCATTGCCTTTGCCGCAGGTGGCGCTCACCAAACCGTCGTTGATCACTTTCTCAGCCGGGAAAAATTGAAGGTCAACACGCGGGCTGTCGCACGGTTTTCTGATACCGCATTGGCGCTGGCGAACGAGGCGATGGGCATCGTGCTTGTTGACTACGTCACGACGCTCGGCCCAGTCGGCAGCAACCTCGTTGTTCGGCCCATCGAGAACGCGCCGCAATTCTCGATATCTGTTCTGTGGAACCGTCGCCGCTCGCATTCCGCCAATTTGCGCAAACTCGTTGAGATTCTTACGCGACGATTGGCCGATCTGCCACCACTCGACCGATTGCAAAACTCCATCGACATGCCTTAAAGGCATGGGAGACATAATCATTGTTCGTTGTCTTCCTTTTCAGTCGGTGGCAATGAAAGCATAAGACGCGTCAGACACGTCATCCTTGGGAGGAGAATTGGAATGAATGTATTTTTGAACCGCCGTCAGGCGCTTATCGGCATGGGCGCACTCGGCAGCGCAGCAGCCTTCGGCTTGCCCGCACGGGCCGCCACACGTAATCTCGCGGTCCTTCATCTTGCCAGCCATGCTCCAAGCTTCATCGCTTTTGAGCGCGGCTACTACAAGGAGGCCGGACTTGATATCGAGCTGAAATTCTTCGAGGCCGCTCAGCCGATGGCCGTAGCGATCGCTTCCGGGGATGCGGATTTCGGCGTGACCTCCATGAGCGGTGGTCTCATCAGCCTCGCCCAAAAAGATGCCATCAAAGTTATCGGCGGCGCACTGACCGAGGAGAAGGGCGTCACGGGCGCAATCATCCTCGCATCGAACAAGGCCTATGACGCTGGCCTCACAGACCCCTCCAAGCTCTCCGGCAAAAGCTTCGGCATCACCACGGCAGGCTCCTCCTTCCATTTCATGGCCCACAAGATTGCCGTCGCCAACAACATCAAGCTGTCCGACATGCAGTTGCGTCCGCTGCAAAAGCTGGGTGCCATCGTTGGTGCACTGACGACAGGTCAGATCGATGCCTGGGCGATCCAGCCGAATGTGGCCAAGAAAATGATCCGCGAGGGCGCTGCCAAACAGATCGGTCTGGTCTCCGACTACGCACCGGATTATCAGGTCACGACAGCCTTTACCTCAACCAAGAATGCAGCCAGTGAACGCGAGATGACAACAGCATTCGTCAAAGCCTATTCGCGGGCAATTGCGGATTACAATGCTGCGTTCGTGGACAACAAGGCTGACGACGCCGAGCGCGATGCTCTGGCGAAAATCGTCCATAAGTACGTCGAAAGCGACAGTCCGTTCGAAGACGCCAAGCAGAACCTGGTCGATGGTGCGATGCGCATCAATACCGATCTGGCGCTGTCGCTTGGCAGCTGCGTTGAACAGCTAGACTGGTTCAAGGCCGAAGGCATGGTCAAGGACGCAATTACCCACGAACAGCTCTTCGACACGTCCTACGTCAAGACGATTTGATCAGCCTGCTATTTTCGCGAAGGCCTCACGGCCTTCGCATGGAGGACCCATGGACCTGAAGCTGAAGAACATCAGCCATTCCTACGGAGCCGTAGAGGTTCTGAAAGATATATCGCTCGACATCCCGCAGGGGCAGATCATCTGTCTGATCGGACCGTCCGGTTGCGGCAAATCAACCTTGCTCCGCTTTCTCGGCGGCCTGGAGCGCCCAAGTTCAGGCGAGGTTTTGCAGATCGGAAACCCGCCGCCGGGCTCCCTCAATCCCCTTACCTATGTCTTTCAGCATTTTGCACTTCTGCCGTGGCGTACGGTTGAAGGCAACATCCGGCTTGTGCTTGAAGACCATGGCATCAGTCGGCGAGAGATGGACGAGATCGTCACGGATGTTCTCGACCGAACCCGCCTGTCGGACTTCCGAAAGGCCCTTCCGAAACAGCTTTCGGGTGGCATGCGCCAACGCGTCGCAATCAGTCGAGCGCTCGCAGTTCGTCCCGCCGTGATGCTGATGGACGAGCCGCTTTCGGCACTCGACAGCCAGACACGCGAGCTTTTAATGGATGACCTGATTTCGCTGTGGACAAGGCAGCCGTTTACATCCGTCTATGTCACTCACAACCTCAACGAAGCGGTCCGGCTGGGCCACCGTGTCGTGGTGCTGTCCCGCCGCCCGGGCCAGATCCGGGAAATCGTCGATATCGACATCCCTCTATCCGACCGTCATCTCGGTGATCCCGTGCTGGAAGAAAAACAGAAACAGCTTTGGGACCTGATGCGCGATGAGGCCATGGCCGCCGACAAGGAGTTGGTCAATGTCTGACGTAACCATGCATGCCAATGCTGCCGAAACGGCCAGCAACAAAAGCACTGACAGCAAGACCGTGCCGGTGCGTCCGGTGACCTTTCGCGGCGGTGGCTTTGCACCTATCCCGGTGCGCGGCATGGGCATCGCCGTCTTTATCATTTTGATCGCACTTGCCGAAATTGGCACACGTGGCGGCTTCATTTCCAACCTCACTTTGCCACGGCCTTCCGCCGTGCTCGATACTTTCGTACAACTCTGGCAGACCGGTCTTTTGTGGAAACACCTGCTGCCCTCGTTACAGCGTTTGTTCGTCGGCGCTTTCTTGGGCATTGCGGTCGGCATATCGGTGGGTGTGATGATCGGCCTGTTCAGCTACGTTCGCGCAGGCCTGGTGCCATTGGTCGCGGCGCTGTTTCCAATCCCGAAGATCGCGCTTCTGCCACTCTTCGTTATTTGGTTCGGCATCGATGAAACATCGAAATACGCGTTGATCGCCTTCGGAACCTTCACGCCGACGGTGGTGGCAACCTATGGCGCAGTCGACAATGTTGATCGCACGCTCATCAGAATGGGCCAGAGTTTCGGGCTGAGCTGGTGGTCGATCATCCGCAAGATCGTCCTGCCCGGTGCTTTCCCGGCCATCCTTTCCGGTCTGCGCGTATCGATTTCGATCGCCATCATCCTTCTGGTTGCGGCGGAAATGCTGGGGGCACAATATGGTGTGGGTTCTTACATCCTTGAGGCAGGCTCGCTCTACGATCTCGAAAAGCTTTTCGCTGGGGTCGCGATCCTCTCAGTCATGGGTCTGATTGTGAATTTTGCGATCGGACAGGTCGAGAAGCGCTTCCTGAGCTGGCGCGGCTGACAGCAGAACTTAAGAACGGAGATTTCCATATGCTGGCATTGCAAAAGGTCCGGCCCGGCAGCGGCGTGCAGTTCAACACGATTGCGCAGCCCGACAACGTAGCCGCTGGCGAGGTATTGATCCGTGTGCATTCCGCTGGCATTTGCGGTACCGACCTGCATATCGCGCAGTGGACGCCGGGCTACGAGTCGATGGAAAGCGTCATGCCCATCACACTCGGCCATGAGTTTTCCGGCATGATAGAACAAGCTGGCACCGACGTTCCTGCTGACGCAATCGGAACCCCTGTGACCGCCAGGCCCTCCACCACATGCGGAAGCTGCAACGCTTGTCTGGCGGGAGACGAAGACAATTGCACGCGACGCAAAGGGGTCGGCATTGGCCGAAGCGGTGCCTTCACCTCCTATGTCTGCGTTCCCTACAAGAACTGTCACGCCCTACCCGACAGTCTCGACATGGATGTCGCTGCTTTGACCGAACCGATGACGGTCTGCGCAGAGGCTGTCGCGACAGCCGAGATTCAGGCAGGCCAGAACATTCTGGTCATCGGCCCGGGCTTTATAGGCCAAGGTATCGCAATTCTGGCGCGCTCCAGAGGTGCAAATGTCGTTGTCATGGGACGCGATGATGGGCCGCGCCTCAAGCGCCTTGCCGCTGTTGGCTTCGACCATCTGATCGATACTGCCGTCGTCGATATGAAAACTGCGCTCTCCAAATTCGAGCCTTTCGATGCAATCATCGAAGCGGCGGGCGTGCCAACGCTGGTTGCGGCTACGCTGCCATTTCTGAAGAAGCGCGGTATTTTCACCATCGTCGGCATCCACCCCAAACCCGCAGAGATCGATCTGACCTCACTGGTCCGCATGCACCAGCAGATACGCGGATCTTATCGAGCGCCGGCTACCGAATGGGACGCAGTGATCGCCTTTCTCGATGGTCATCAGGATTTGATGCGACACCTGATTTCGCACACCCTGCCGTTGACGGACGCTCTCGCCGGCTTTGATGCTGCGCATGACCATGTCGCCTCTAAAGTCATCTTACGCATGGGAGATGTCTGATGGCTGCTGCCATTCTAGCACTCTGGAACGATTATCCGTCCAAGCTGGCTGAGGAATACGAAGCCTGGCACACGTTCGAGCATGTGCCAGAGCGCCTGACCGTGCCCGGCATGCGCGCCGCGTGCCGTTACGTGTCTTCAGCCAACAGTGAAAGCTATTTCACCCTCTACGAGCTTGAAGACCTCAGCGTGATCCAGCACCACGCCTATCTTGACCTCGTGCGCAACCCGACCCCTTGGTCGCTGAAGATGCGTCAGCATTTCTCGAGCGTCCTTAGAATTCCTGGCGAGATCGCGACCTTTGGCGGAAACGGAATAGGCGGGGCCGCAATCGTTCAGGCTTATTCGGTAGAACGCAACAAAGCCCGGGATTCGGTGCAGCAGCTGGAAACGACAATACAACAGCTCATCACCGAAGCCCGCATTGTTCGCTTCCGAATAGCCGTTGCCGAGCCCAACCAGAGCTATGAAGTTTTCACGCAGGAAGAAACGACCGATCTGGACACGGTTAATGTCGTGGTCATCATCGAGGGTGGTTCGGTCGAGGCACTGTCTGAGGTTCAGACGATCATCACCCGACGTATCGAGGCCATGCTCACGCCCCGCAAATGTCTACGCAACGACCTGTTCAGTCTGCTCATAAGCTACCGCGAAGATGAGTTTCCTGCTAACCGCGCACAAATCACAACGGGTAGATTTGCGAATAATTCGGCGCGGTTGTCGGAACTATAGCGTCTCGCACGTCATAATGAAGCAACATTGAAACCAGGACGGCGAGATCGTGATCGCCACTCCATTTCGAGGCGATCAAATGACACGCGAGATCTCGTCAGTACCCGAGGCAGAAGGCAAGATTTCCGAGGATCACACAGCGCGCAACAGGCTTGTCATCACCCTGTTGCTGGTGTCGGCTTTCGTCGTCATTCTCAACGAAACCATCATGGGCGTGGCATTGCCGCATCTCATGGCCGATCTCAAAATTACCGCCAGTGCCGCGCAATGGCTGACGACGGCATTCATGCTGACCATGGCCGTCGTGATCCCGGTCACCGGTTTTCTGCTGCAGCGTTTGAACACACGGCCTGTTTTCATCCTTGCGATGTCGTTGTTCAGCGCAGGTACACTGATCTGCGGTCTGGCACCCGGATTTCCAGTGCTGGTCGCCGGTCGCATTGTGCAGGCCTCCGGCACGGCCATCATGATGCCGCTTCTGATGACGACCGTCATGAATCTTGTCCCGCCGGAAACGCGTGGCAAGACGATGGGGAATATCTCGATCGTCATCTCGGTTGCCCCGGCAATCGGGCCGACATTATCTGGACTGATACTCTCCTTCCTTGACTGGCGTTGGATGTTCTTTCTCGTGCTGCCCATTGCGCTGGCGGCGCTGGCGCTTGGAGCAAAACGAATTGAGAACGTCACCGTACCCACAAATGCACCCATCGATGTCCTCTCTGTTGTCCTTTCAGCCATCGGCTTCGGTAGTTTCGTTTATGGACTGAATGCTCTGGGAGAGGCCGCTGTTCACCCATCCGCAGTCTCCCCTTGGGTGCCTCTTCTACTCGGAGCCGCCGTCATCGCGTTCTTTGTCTTGCGCCAGCTGTCACTACAGAAACGAGACCGCGCACTGCTCGATCTGAGGACATTGACCTCTAAACCCTTTACGATCGCGGCTGTCCTCATGGCTATCATGATGATGTCGATGTTGGGCGTGTTTATCCTCTTGCCAATCTATCTGCAGACCGTATTGGGGCTGACGACGCTACAGACTGGACTGCTTCTCCTGCCGGGTGGATTGATCATGGGCCTGTGCGCACCGGTCGTCGGTCGGGTGTTCGACAAAGTCGGTCCCGCACCACTGGTCATCCCGGGCGCGCTCCTGTTCAGCCTGTCGATGTGGAGCCTGGTGTTTATCGAGACAAACACATCCGTCTGGATGCTGCTCGCCGCCCACGTCGTTCTTAGTATCGGGCTGGCGCTGATGTTCACGCCACTTTTCACCGTCAGCCTTGGGTCGTTGCCGCAGCACCTTTATGCCCATGGCAGTGCCATGATTGGCACCACCCAACAGGTTGCAGGAGCGGCCGGCACGGCTTTGTTCGTGGCGATTTTGACGTCGAGGGCTTCATCTCTCACCTCTGCGGGTGGCGATGCTCTTGCTGCCACGACAGGAGGGGCCAAAGCTGCCTTTCTCTGTGGTGCGCTGATCTCGCTTGCTGCAATTCTTGCAGCCTGCCTCCTCAGAAAGCCGAAACTTCAGCGGAGCGAAGTGGCGGGACATTAGGACTTCACGCCCTTCAAAGCTGACCTACAGCCAGCCAAGCGCAATACCGGCCATGATGGCTTCAGAGCGGCGTTTGCAATCGATTTTTCTGTACAAGTTTCCCAAGTGGAACTTGACCGTCACTTCGGAGATATTGAGCGCTTGGGCGATGCGTTTGTTCGACATGCCACCAGCCAGGAATTGTAGCATCTGAACCTCTCGCTGAGACAACCCACCGTGCAAAGCACGCGCCTGCGGCGAGTTGATCGAGGATGCGAAGATCGCCAGCGCCGCACGCACATCGGATGAGGTCTCGATGAAAGCGCAGATGCGGCGATTTTCCAGGATGGGAGACAGGAATATCCGCTCTTCGGATAGTACGCCGTGACAGCCGAGACGCTTGGCCGATTCCAGCGCCAGAAGAATATGTGAGCGAGCCGCTGCATTATCGCGGCGTTGATGGGCCGTATAGCTTTGCCATATGTGCAGCGCGACCCTTTCGCGATTGGTGACTTTCGGATTGGCTATCAGGGCATCAAGCTGGCGGGAAAGATACGGGCGCGGCGTCCAGAGGTGAACCGCGTCCCGCAGCCATGCCATGACATAGGCAATCTCGTCCCGGCGCGTAAGGCGCGAAAGCTCATCCTGCGCGCTCTCCACCCAGTTTTTGCCCATCGGCATGCGGATCGACGTGAGCGTCGCCGCAGCCTCAGCCCAACGGTTGGTGTTTTGATAGGCAATGGCCGTGCGGATTTCCATCATCGCATGGAATTGCAGCCCTTCTGACAGATGAATCCAGAGGCCATCCAGAAACCCCGGCCTTATCGTCGTTGGGAAATGGTCGATCACGACCTGCGTGGCATAATGCAAGCCGAATTGCATGAGGCTCGGCCAGACCTCGGAAGCGGCGAATTGTTCGAAATCATTTTGAACGAATTGCAGAAGATCGTGAGATCGGCCTGCTTCGTAGGTAATGCATGCATCCGCAAGCCGCAACATCCGGAACTCCGTTTCGGACTCGTGGTTGACTTGTTCCAGCCGGTTGCGGGCGTCCTGTGCTGCACGCCTTGCCATCAGCACATCGCCGCTCATCAGACGCAAAACGATCTGGTGCAGGTGGATGAAGAACTCGAGAAGCGGCTGACCACCCATTTTTCGGAGATAGATGAGAGCGCGGGCAGCGGCGGCCTCCGCCTCACGGAAATTGCGGCGACGAATTTCGAACTCGAGAAGCGCGTTGTAATAGCTCGCCCATTTGCCATGGTCCCCCATCGGATAGTCAGCCATGAATTCCCCAAGCCGGTTGATCACGGTATCATTGGGGGTCAAATCCTCGCTGATCATCAAATTGAGCCGGAAGGTGCGGGCGGCGAAGGAAAATCTTGATCCGAGCGACAGCACTTTAAGCGGATCGAGATAATCCGAACCGAGATGTTTACTGACGAGATGGCGAACGCGTTGAAGTTCGCCCTGCTTGAGAAGAGATCGGCAGACGGCAAACAGCACCGTCTCATTCGTGGCAATCATCTCATGCGAAAAGCGCGTGATAATGTCCTGAAACGCGTTGACACTGGTGCGATAGATCAGCTCCCGTCCCTGGGCCCGCTCAAGTATCTGCGCTGCATGGGTCTCGTATCCGTGATCGAGCAAGAGAGCCATGGCGCGAAGTGACTGCCCTGATGCTTCCAGTGCCGATGCCAGTTCGACCACGGCGCTGCCGGTTTTAAAGGCGGTGAGGCGTTCCTGAACGGCAATGGATAGAAGCCGCAGAAGTTCGGTATGATTTTGCGGCTCACGCGTTAGGAAGGGCGGCAACTGACTGGCCCAAGGTTCATTGGCGGCGGCGACCGGCGCTTCGAGCCATATGGCAAGCATCATGGTCTGCGATGGCGAAAGGTGACCGAGGAAAGCCTCTCGCAGATAGTCGACACGCGTCGGCTCATCCACGCCCTCATCAATACACAGAAAAGCTGGCCAACCCGCATATCCCTGACGCATTCGAGTGGCTGTTGAAGCTGTCAGAGCAGACAGCTCCAAATCGCTCAACGTCAGATCGTCCGCATTGATCGTATCGGACCCCAAATGCAGTATCTGCCGTGCCAGACCGCTAATGCGCTGTTCAGGACGGCAGGCGATGACAAGCGTGCGGACGGTTTCAAGGATAGCAGCGGGCAACCGCGCGGTCCGTGCAGAGACGGGAATATCCCATAACAGCCAGCCGTCCTGCACATCCACCGCGCCCGGCTGCCGAGACGTGCAAACATTTCGTTCCGCCTGCTCTGCCACCATGCTCAGCAGCACTGTCTTACCAGCACCCGCCGGGGCGCGCAGAAAGATGACGCCTGCGTCGTTGTAGAGAATACGTGCGCTCAAAACCGGGCGTTGGATGATCGAGGTCATGAAATCGGAATAGGCGAAACCGCGTTGAAAACCTATACCATATAGCAAAAAAACTATACCTTTTCCGGATTGCTGTCATCCGGTCTGAGGAGGATGTTCGCTTATCAGGAAGCGACAACCAAGAAAGCCTCCCCGATGCAGCAACATCCTTTGTTGGCAGTCATGACCCGGCTTGGCACCTTCGTGCTGGTTATGGTTGCTCTGTCGATCATGATCTTTACGCTGGCACGCGTGGTGCCCGGCGACCCGGCGCGCATGGCGCTAGGCCCTGCAGCGACACCGGAACAGGTGGAGTCGCTGCGCCTTCAAATGGGCTTGGACAAGCCGCTGGCGCTGCAATATTTCGATTATGTTGGCCATGCGTTGCAAGGTGATCTCGGCCAATCGCTGGTCTCTCAGCGGCCTGTAACGACAGACCTTGCCCAGACAGTTCCGGCCACGGTCGAACTGGTTCTCGTCTCCGTCATCTTCATGTTTCTGGTCGCGATACCGCTTGGCGTGATCACCGCGCACTACCGGGACAGAGGCCTCGATCATATTGGTCGTATTCTGTCGCTGACCGGCGTCACCATCCCGAGCTTCCTCTTCGCCATAACCCTTCAATTGCTGGCAGCAAAGTTCATATCCGGCTGGCCTATCATCGGCAGGCTTGATCATTCTTTGGGATGGCAGGGCGGGCCGACGGGCTTTCTGATACTGGATGGCTTGCTGGCTGGAAGATTCGATGTCGTGCTCGATGCACTGAAACATCTGGCACTACCGGCTTTCGCGCTCTCCATGGCGGGTATCGGGCAGATCACCCGCATCACCCGTTCCTCGATGATCGAAAACCAGCGCAAGGACCATGTTCTGACGCTCCAGAGTTTCGGTGTGCCTGAGCGTGTCATCATTTTCCGTTATCTGCTCAAGCTGTCCTCCATCGCGCCTTTGACGATCATGGGGTTGGAATTTGCCTCGCTGATTGGAAATGCCTTCGTGATCGAAATGGTGTTCGCCTGGGGTGGCTTTGCATCCTACGGGCTGACCTCGATCCTGCAAAAAGATCTCAATGCCGTGACCGCCGTGGTGCTGGTCGCAGGCCTGTTTTTCATCGTTGCGAACATGATCGTCGACATCCTGATATCGATCATCGACCCGCGCCTGGGTCGCAAGGAGGCACGTTGATGACCGCTATGAAAATGCTCGATACATCCGACAGGGCACTGAGTGCCGGCTATATCATGTGGTACCGCTTCAGCCATAATCCGACGGCGGTCATCGGCGCGCTGATCCTGCTTTCCGTTGTCATTCTCGCCGTCTTCGCACCCTGGCTTACGCCCTACCCCAAACATGTGGGTGCGGTGGTGGATTTCCGTGCCCGGCACCTGGCTCCCGATGCCCTGCACTGGTTCGGCACGGACAAGGCCGGACGCGACATCTTTTCACGCACCGTGTTCGGTTTGCGGGTGTCGCTGCTTCTGGTCATCGGCGTTCTTGGCATTTCGGTGCCGATTGGCACTGTTTTGGGTCTGATCGCCGGTTATTTTGGTGGCTGGACGGAAAAGCTCATCACCGGGCTGACGAATGTCATGCTGGCCATGCCGCCGCTGGTCATGGCGCTTGCCGTTTCCAACCTTCTGGAACCGACACTGACCAACGCCATGGTCGCGATTACGTTGTTATGGTGGACCTGGCACGCACGGCTCATTTACTCCGTCTCGAAATCCATCGCCTCGGAAGATTACATCGAAGCTGCTCGTCTGGCCGGTGCAGGACCTATGCACATTCTGTTTCGCGAGATTTTGCCGAACTGCGTGTCGGTCATCTCGGTCAAGACCACCTTGGACGCGGCCTTCGTCATCCTGTTCGGGGCAACACTCAGCTTCCTCGGTTTTGGCGTGAAACCACCGACACCGGATCTCGGCTCGATGGTCGCAGACGGTCGCCAGTTCATGCCTGACTTCTGGTGGGAGGTTCTCTGCCCGGGTGCTGCGGTGTTCTACGTCACCTTGGGCTTCAACCTGCTGGGCGATGGCCTTCGCGACATGTTTGACGTGGAGAACTGATCGATGAGCGAAGCGCTTCTCAAAGTCGAAGGTCTTGATGTTTCCTTCACCACCTATGGCCGCACCCGCCAGGTTTTACGCAATGTCAGCTTTACCGTTGCCGCAGGTGAGCGCGTGGCATTGATTGGCGAAACCGGTTCAGGCAAGTCGGTCACGGCCAAGGCGATCATCGGCACGTTGCCGAAAAACGCTGCAATCACCTCCGGTTCGATCATTGTCGGCGGCAAGAACATTCTGGACATGCGGTCTGCTGAAAGAGAAGCACTGAAAGGCACCGCCTTCTCGCTGATCATGCAGGACCCGCTGTCATCCTTCAATCCGGTGTTCAAAATCGGCACCCATCTCGATGACGTCATGCGGTTTGCAGATCGCCGCAATGGCATCTCATCACCAAAGGCCGAGCGCCGGATCCGTATTGCCGAGGTTCTACGCCGGGTACAGCTTGCCGATACCGACCGCATCATGAATGCCTATCCGTCCGAACTGTCCGGCGGCATGCGCCAACGGGTGCTGATTGGTCTGGCACTGTTGCACCGCCCGAAACTGCTGATCGCCGATGAGCCCGGCACGGCGCTCGACGTGACCACGCAGGATGAGATTCTCAATCTCATCAACCGGCTGGTGATCGAAGAAAACATGGCGCTGCTGATGATCACCCATAATCTGGGTGTCGTGCGCAAAGTGGCGGATCGTGTGGTGGTGATGCACCATGGCGACATCGTTGAAACGGGTGCCTGTGCGGACATTCTTCACAGCCCAAAGGACGCTTACACCAACGCATTGCTGGATGCCGTTCCGCCGCTTTACGGATCAAAGGTCAAGGATGCGCAGCAAAGCGACCGGCAGCCAATCGTTCGCATCGGAGGCCTGAACAAGATTTTCGGCAGGCGTAACGGCTATCATGCCGTGCGGGACGTTTCCCTGACCCTTCGTGAGGGCGAGGTTTTTGGGCTTGCGGGCGAATCCGGCTCTGGCAAGACGACCGTGGCGCGTATGATCATGGGGTTGGTGACGCCTACATCGGGCGTGCTTGCCATCGATGCACCGCAACCGGAACGCGGCAAGCGATTGACGCAGATCGTCTATCAAAACCCCGGCACGTCGCTCAATCCCAAACGTTCGGTTCGGCAGACGCTGTCGTTGCCGTTGAAATCCATCGGCATGGACACGTCAGCGCGCGAAGCGCGGATGTCGGAACTGATGGATTTGGTGCGACTGCCGCAGGCCTATCTGGCGAAATATCCGCATGAGCTTTCTGGCGGGCAAAAACAGCGCGTGGCAATTGCCCGTGCACTGGCTGCCGAACCGAAAATTCTCATCCTGGACGAACCGACCGCCGCGCTCGATGTGTCCGTGCAAAAGACCGTCATCGAATTGCTGGAGCAACTGCGCCGGGAACTCGGGCTGACCTATCTGATGATTTCGCACGACCTGTCGCTGATGCGCAATTTCTGCTCGCGCATCGCCATCATGCTGCGGGGTGAAATCATCGAGGACGGGCCAACCGGTGATGTCTTTGCCAATCCACAACACCCCTATACCCGCGCTCTGATTGCCGCAATTCCCGTCGTAACAGACGAAGAAGAGCGCCTGAAACCGATTGTGACCACCGAGGAGCGTCAGCGCTTCCTGGTCAAAACGACAGACTGATTGAGGAGGAACTGACGTGTATCGCGTTGGAATCGACGTAGGCGGCACCAATACGGATGCCGTTGTGCTGAAGGATAAAACCGTTCTGGCCGGGGTCAAGGCATCGACCACCGAGGATGTGACATCCGGCGTTATCGAAGCGCTGGAAAAGGTCATCGCCGCATCTGGCATCGACCGCAGCGGCATCTCTGCCGTGATGATCGGCACCACCCACTTTACCAATGCGGTGATCGAGCGTCGTCATATGGAAGAGGTCGCGGCGATCCGCCTTGGCCTGCCATCTGGAGCTGGACTGCCTCCGATGGTGGATTGGCCGGACGACCTGCGCGAAATCGTGGGCAATCACGGCTATCAGGTTAAAGGTGGCTATGAGTTCGACGGGCGCGAAATCTCGCCTCTGGACGAAGATGCCATTATCCGCATTGCTGGAGACATCCGCGCCAAGGGCCTCAAGGCTGCCGCCGTGACCTGCGTGTTCAGCGGTATCAATGACGCCATGGAGCAACGCGCCAAGGAAATCCTACAGGAGCGCTGCCCCGGCCTGCCTGTAGTGATGTCCAAGGATATCGGTCGACATGGCCTGCTGGCGCGCGAAAGCGCCGCCATCATGAATGCCAGCCTGTTGTCACTGGCTGACCGCACCGTGACGGCTTTCGGCAAGGCGCTCTCCGCCGCCGGTTTGACCTGCCCATTCTACATCACCCAGAACGACGGTACGCTGATGGCTGCCGATGTCGTGCGTGCTTTCCCGGTTCTGACCTTCGCCTCTGGCCCCACCAACTCCATGCGTGGTGCCGCCTTCCTCACTGGCCTGAAGGATGCGGTCGTGGTCGATGTCGGCGGCACGACTTCGGATGTCGGTTCCTTGTCGCATGGATTTCCACGTCAGGCTTCGACCACCGTCGATATTGGTGGCGTTCGCACCAATTTCCGCATGCCGGATGTGTTCTCCATCGGTCTCGGTGGGGGCTCACTGGTGGTGAATGGCGACAAGGGCATCACTGTCGGCCCGAAGTCCGTTGGATACCGCGTCCGTAGCGACGCTCTGTGCTTCGGAGGTTCCACCCTGACCGCAACCGATATCGCCGTCGCTTCCGGGAAAGCTGACATTGGCAACAGGAAGCTCGTGGAAGGGCTGGACCCCAAGCTCGTCGAAGCGGCCGTAGCGAAGATCAATGCCATGCTTGAGGCCTGTGTCGAACGCAGCCGCATTTCCTCCAGCCCGGTGCCGGTCATTGCAGTGGGCGGCGGGTCGATCCTGATGCCCGACCGCATCGGCTATTTGGAGGTGATCCGTCCCGAGAACTTCGCCGTGGCCAATGCCGTCGGTGCCGCCATCGCCCAGATAAGCGGCGAGACGGACCGCGTCTTTTCACTGATCGATGGTCGTACCCGCGAAAGCGCCCTGGCCGAGGCCGAAGCCGAGGCCCGTGAAAAGGCAATTGCGGCAGGTGCCATGGCCGAAACGCTTGAGGTTATCGAGCGCGAAGATATGCCGCTTGCCTACCTGCCGGGCAATGCCACCCGCATTCATGTGAAAGTCGTCGGAGAAATGGGAGCCCACCATGGCTGAAACGCGCAAGCTGAAATATGACGAGGCCGATCTGCGGACATTGACGCGTGAAGACCTCGACGCTCTCGAAATCGGCGCGGGCATCCTCGGCACCGGCGGCGGCGGCAATCCTTACCAGGGCAAGTTGCTGGTTCTGGAAGCCATGAAGGCCGGTTACGAGATGAAGATACTCGCGACTGACGCCATCGAACCCGATGCGCTCTGCATGTCTCTCGGCGGCATCGGCGCACCGGTGGTCGGCGTTGAGCGCATACGTGAGGGTCGCGAGGGCCTACGCTGCCTGCGCGCCATGGAAGAGCTGATCCGCACACCCATCGATGCCATCGTCTGCGAAGAAATCGGCGGCGCGAACTCCATGAACCCGCTGGTAACCGCGGCACTCGGCGGCCTGCCGATCCTAGATTGCGACGGCATGGGCCGCGCTTTCCCGGAAATGCAGATGACGACATTTTCGATTTATGGCCACAGCTCGACACCATCTGTGATGTGCGACCTGCACGGCAACGCAGTCATCTTCAGCCACGCCGTCTCCGAGGTCTGGCATGAGCGTATGGCGCGCGCCTGCGTCGTGGCGCAAGGCGGTGGCGCTATGCTGGCGACCGCGCCGATGCAGGCACATTACGTGCATCAATATGGGATTCCCAAAAGCTACACCAAGGCCATCGCGCTGGGTGAAGCGGTTATCAACGCCCGCAAGGCGCAGGAAGACCCGATTGCAGCTGTCTGCACGCTCGAAGGTGGCCGACGCATTTTCAATGGCAAGATCACCGACCTGAAACGGCACCTGCGCGGCGGTTTTTCCGTGGGCGATCTGGAGCTTGCAGGCTTTGATGATTTCAGCGGGCAGACCGCTGGCGTCGCCATTCAAAACGAGTTCCTGATCTTCCGCCGCAACGGCCAGGTCGAGGTTTGCGTGCCTGATCTTATCGTTCTGCTGGATGTGGATACCGGCTATCCGATCACCACCGAAATGCTGCGCTATGGCCAGCGCGTCGCGGTAATTGCCATTCCCTGCCACGACCTACTGCGCAGTGCCCGCGCTCTTGAAGTCGTTGGGCCGACGGCCTTCGGATACCCGGACATCAATTTCTCGCCCCTGCCCGCGCCGGTGCGAAAAGCTGCCTGATAACAAGCGGGGCCGTTCCGTTCCCGCATATAAAGAGGAGAACTTCCATGACATCACATACCAGACACTCCCGCCTGGCTGCCTTGGCGCTGGGCACCGCAATGGCTCTGAACTTCGGCTTTTCCGCTCATGCAGCGGATGAGAAGGTGTCCATCGCCGTCAACACGATGCAGATTTTCAGCTCGCTCGACCCGGCAAAGGTCACCGATTACACCGGCTACATGGCCGTGGTGAATATGTATGACGGCCTGACGACGGTCAGCCCCTCGGGAGAGGTCATCCCACATCTGGCGAAATCCTGGGAGATTTCATCCGATGGTCTGACTTACACCTTCCACCTGCGCGATGACGTAAAGTTTCAGGATGGCACCGCGCTGAAGGCCGCCGATATGGTTTGGTCGATCCAGCGTCTGATCGGCATCAACAAAGGCCCGTCGAACCTCATCGTCGGCCTCGTCAAGCCGGAGAACATCACCGCGCCCGACGAAAAGACCGTCGTCATCAAGCTCGACCGAAAATTCTCGCCCTTCCTGGCGATCACGCCGTTGATGGTTGCGCTGAACGAAAAGCTGGTGACGGCAAATGCCAAGCCAGATGACAAATGGGGCGAGGCCTATGTCGGCGAACATTCTGCCGGCTCCGGCCCGTATAGCCTTGTCAGCTATAACCGCTCTGCCGACATGGTCATTGCCCGCAACCCCGATTACTTCGGTGGCTGGACCAAGGGCAAACCAATCGATGAAGTCCGCTTCATCCAGACCAGCGACGATGCCACGGTCAAGGCGCTGGCGGAAAAGGGTGACCTCGGCCTCAGCTCGCATGGCCTCGGCAACGACACTTATGAATCCATCGGCAAGATGCCCAAATACAAGTTGATCCAGACCCGCATCTCTGGCGGCTTCGTCATCAAGCTGAACACAAAGACCTACCCGACCGACGACATCCACGTCCGCCGCGCCATTGCCTATGCGACCGACTACAAAACCATTCAGGAAGTGATATATCCCGGATTCGACATGCAGGGACCGCTGTCTACGGCGTTCAAGGATGCCCATAATGACGGCATTCAGCCGGGCGTCTTCGATCTCGAAAAGGCCAAGGAAGAACTAGCGAAGTCAAAATATGCTGGCCAGAAGATCACGCTGGTCAACAGCTATGTCGCATCCTTAGCTTTCGAAGCGGAAGTGGCGCTGATGCTGCAGGCCAATCTCGAGCAGATCGGCATCACGCTCGACATCAAGCCTGAGCCATGGAACCGCATCGTTGAGTTGTCCTCCAAGGCAGAAACGACACCTGCCTCGACACAGGTCAACATCTCGCCCACCTACCCTTCGCCGGACGCGATGTTCTACAACCAGTATCATTCCAAGGCATCAGGCACATGGATGTCGATGGAATGGCTGCAAAACCCCGAAATCGATGCGCTGATCGATAAGGCGCGCGGCACGACAGACGTCAACGAACAGAACGCCACATACAAGGAACTTCAGACGAAGATTGCCGATCTTCAGCCTGATGTGTGGGCCGTCTCGCCCAACCGTCGCTATGCCGCAAACAAATGCCTTCAGGGCTACGAGTTCATTCCCATGCAAAGCTGGGACTTGAACTTCTCGCGCTTCCACTGGGATTGCGTGGCCAAGTGATAGCCGGATGAACGCTGGTCCCGCAGTGTTGCGGGGCCACAGATGCCATTGCCGAAGGTGACACATGCTTCAGGAATTTGCAGAAGAAAACATCGAGCCGCTGGCCACAGGCGCGTGGATTTTGGGTACGGGCGGCGGGGGCAATCCCTATATCTCGACGCTGAACCTCAGACGGCTCTACGCCGAGGGAAAGCGCGTGCAGGTCATGGACCCGATGGCGCTTGACGATGACGATATGGTCGCCGTCGTCTCGATGATGGGTGCACCGCTGGTCAGCCAGGAACGTCTGGGCGATCCTGCCCATCTGGCCCGTGCAGTCGAGGTCATGGAAGATTTTCTCGGCAAGCCGTTCCGCGCCATCATGAGCGTGGAAATCGGTGGGTCCAACGCCATCTCGTCCTTCCTCGCCGCAGCCATGTTGGACCGTCCGGTGGTCAATGCCGATGCCATGGGCCGCGCCTATCCGGAAGCGCAGATGACCTCTTTTGCCATCGGCAACCTGCCGATGTTTCCGCTTTCGCTGGTCGATGTCCGCGACAACGAAGTGATCGTGACGCGCGCCGCATCCTGGAAGTGGATGGAACGTATCTCCCGCAAAGTCTGCACCGAAGTCGGTTCGACCGCTGCCACCTGCAAGGCTCCCCGCACCGGCAAGGAAGTCAAAGAGTGGGGCATCCACTACACCGTCACCAAGGCGGTTGAACTTGGTCGTGCCGTCATGGACGCCCGCACACGTCATGACGATCCGGTCAAAGCCGTTCTCGATCATGAAGGTGGCAAACAGCTTTTCCGCGGCAAGGTCATAGACGTGGCGCGCGAAACGACCGGTGGCTTTTTGCGCGGACGCACCATTATCGAAGGCAGTGATGCCGACCGCGGTTCACGCATGGAACTGGGCTTTCAGAACGAATGGGCCGTCGCCTTCCGCGATGGTGAACCCGTGGCAATGACGCCCGACCTCTTATGCCTGCTCGATACGGTATCCGGCAGCGCCATCGGCACGGAATCGGTTCGTTACGGACAACGCGTGACCGTCGTTGCCCTGCCGGCACCGGAACTGCTGACGACACCGGCCGGAATAGCCGCAGTGGGGCCGCGTGCCTTCGGTTACGACATTGATTTCAGATCGGTATTTTCATGAAACGCATCGGTATTGACGTAGGCGGCACCAACACGGATGCCGTCCTGATTGATGGTGATACGATCATCACCTCCATCAAGGTTCCAACCACAACGGATGTCCTATCGGGCGTTCGCGCCGCACTCGCGCATGTGTCTGCCCACCCGCAGGCGGCTGGTCGCCCGGTCGATGCGGTCATGATCGGGACCACCCATTTTACCAACGCCGTGGTGGAGCGAGCACGGCTGGAGCGCGTGGCGGCCATCCGCATCGCGCTACCAACAGGTGCCTCCCTGCCGCCGATGTGCGACTGGCCGGACGACCTGCGCACCGCTATCGGCCCGATGATCTTCATGGTGCATGGCGGCCATGAATATGATGGCACACCGCTGGTGCCGATGATACCGGATGAAATTCGCGAAGCGGCGATGAAAATCCGTGACGCTGGCATCACCTCCATCGCCATTTCTGCGACATTCTCGCCCCTGACGACGGAATGCGAAGTGAAGGCCGCCGAGATCGTTCGCTCGGTCATCCCGCAGGCACGTATCACGCTTTCGCATACGCTCGGTCGCATCGGCCTGCTGGAACGCGAAAACGTCGCCATCCTGAACGCTGCCTTGCAGTCACTCGGCAAGACAACCGTTCAGGCATTTTCCGATGCGCTCCGCGATGCAGGCGTTACCGCCCCGTTTTTCCTGACGCAAAATGATGGCACCGTGGCGCTGGCGGACGTTGCCTCAGCCAATCCCGTCCATAGTTTCGCATCCGGCCCGACCAACTCCATGCGTGGCGCGGCATTCCTGACCGGACTGACCGACGCCATGGTCGTTGATGTTGGTGGAACCACCTCGGATATTGGTTGTCTGGTGGGAGGCTTCCCACGCGAGGCGAATAACATCGTCCATATTGGTGGCGTGCGTACTCTGTTCCGCATGCCTGATCTGTTGCCTATAGCCCTGGGCGGCGGCACGATCATCGGCCCGGAAACCGGCAAGATCGGCCCGAGGTCTGTGGGTTATCGCATCCTCACCGAGGCGCGCGTTTTTGGCGGCGAGACATTGACGACTTCTGACATCGCGGTTGCGGCAGGGTTGATCGACATGGGCGACCGCGACCGGGTGAAGAATCTCGACCGCGCTTTCGTGAAGGCAAGCCTTGCCCGCATCCGCGATATGGTCGCCGACAATTTCGACCAGATGAAAACCTCGGCTGATGGTGTTCCGCTCATTGCCGTGGGCGGTGGCGCGTTTCTGATACCCGACGAAATTCCGGGCGCGTCCGAAGTGCTGCGCGTGGAAAATGCCGGTGTGGCCAATGCACTCGGTGCCGCCATGGCACAGGTTTCCGGCGAGGTCGACCAAGTGTTTTCAGGCATGAGCCGCGATGAGGCGCTAGCAAAGGCAGAGGCTGATGCGCAGGAAGCTGCCGTCGCCTCAGGCGCCGGACGCCACACGCTCAAGACCTTGGAAGTCGAGGATATTCCGATCGCCTATCTGCCGGGCGGTGCACGCCGCGTGCGGGTTCGTGTCATCGGCGATATCGATTTCAACTGACAAAATAACCGGCGGCTATGGCCACCGGTTATAATCGAGCACTAATTATCGCGAGCCTTGCAATTAACTTGACCGAAGCAATGCAAAACTCCGCTCAACGTCCAACGTGTCGCCCAGTTCAAGCTTTGTTTGGGTCATCACATCGATATAGCCACGTTTAGAGAGCTCCTGCGGAAGCGAAATCTTGGCCTTCAGTGAAGCAAGATTGCCGTTGTCTTGCGTCGACAAACGCGGTGCTATCACGATTAGCGCATCCTCAGCCGTCGTCCTCGCATAAGCCACGACGCGATTTGCATCATCGCCGGTCACTTCTAGAGGCAGATAGCGTCCTTTGCTGAACAGTTCAGGAAGCTCGCGGCGCATATGAAGGACGGTCGCGATAAGTCGCTGTTTCGCCTCCCCACTTGCCTCCCATTCATCGCTTTTGTCAGAATTATCGATTGCTGCAAGTTGTGCCTCAAACGCTTCGAAATCCGACTCGCGCCGGTTATCGGGATCAACAAGGCTGAGATCGAGACCTTCGCTTCCCTGGTAAATGTCTGGCACGCCGGGCGCAGTGAGTTTGATGAGCGTTTGAGCGAGGCTGTTCGACAACCCGGCTTTAATAAAGGGGACTAAGGTTTCGCTGAAATCTTTCAGAAATGCTTCGTTTTCCGGTGAAAGAAGCTTGCGCGCGTAACCGACGACGGCTTCTTCGTAGACGTCGTTGCTATCGCCCCAATTGGTGCGAAGCTTTGCTTCGCGCAAGGCCTTCTCTACATAGGCGGCGAAGCGGTCCTCCAGCGATTTCAGAGCTCGCTCACCCGTCGTTTCGAGGTCGGAAGGCCACGCACCAGCAAGAGCTTGGTACAGCATCCATTCCACTGCCGGCTCCGGTGCGGGGCCATCGTCCAGCGCCTGTTTGAGACCAGCATTCATAGCCTGCCAGCGCTTTACGGCACCGGCCCAAAGTTCAGGTGCCTCCGTGAGTGCATAGAGCCGGGCGCGAGCGTCTTCACCTCTTTTGGTGTCGTGGGTAGACGTGGCCGACAGGGCGTCTGGTTGTTTATCACGCCTCTCGGTCATTTCGGCGTGGAAACGTTCAACGGAATATGGGTGGGGTAATGGTTCTGCGCCGACTTCGTTGAGTGCGAGAGCCATGTTCTGCCTGTAGAAAAGCGTATCTTCGACCGACTTCGCCATAAGCGGGCCGGTAAGTTGCTGGAAACGGGTTCGGAATTCGTATGCCGCCTGCCCTTCCTCGCTGCGCAAAATCCGCTGCAAGCTGTGCAAAGCATCTGTATCCGGCACGTGAGAGCTGGAGTTGATCGTGTTGACCACCTCTGCCAGCACCGCATCGCTTTCCTGCGGCAGGCCATCTTGGGTGCCGTAGGTTCGATAGACCGGAAACGAGACGACGAGTTCGCGCAGTGCGGCGCGGATGGCCTCTTCACTCGGCCGCGGCTTTTCCGTTTCTGTATTGAGGATGTTCTTTGCCTGTGCGACAAGTGTGGCGAACTCGCCAGCGAAATTCTTGTCAACCATCAGCAGTTTAGCGTCTCGCAATTGCGACGGCATGTGGACGGGTTGGCCAGAGACTGCCTCATAAGCCGTCTGCAATTGACCGAGCTTGTCATTGTCTACGAACACATTGCTGAGGGCAGCGATGAATTCGTAGCCGGTGGTGCCGGAAACGGGCCAATCGGCAGGCAAAGACTCGCCCGCGCCCAGTATTTTTTCAACGGTGATATAGCAGTCCGGCCCGGCTTCAAGGCGCAGGCGCTCCAGATAGGCCTTGGGGTCTGCAAGGCCATCCACATGATCGACGCGAAGACCATCGACCGCGCCGCTGCGCACCAGCTCCAGAGTGAGGCGATGGGTATCGTCAAAGATTTTTGGGTTTTCCACCTTGACGCCCGCCAAGCCAGTGACTTCGAAAAACCGGCGATAGGAAAGATCGTGGCTGGCATCACGCCAGCATGTGAGGCGGTAAGGCTGTTGATCGTGAAGGTCCGCGATGCGTCTTTTATCGGTCGTTTCGAGCAGTTCCGCGTTTCTACCGGCATAGGAGGCGGGGTTCAGCGGATAATGGGCATCGTGGTAGCACAGAGCGGGCTTGCCCGTGGTGGGGTCAGCTTTGATCTGGATTTCGTCCGCTTCTAGTGCATCCGCAAAATCCGCGCCGAGAAAAGGCAGCGTCAGCCGGCGGGACCAGTCTATATCGAAATGATGAGCATAGCGGCTTTCCGCGCCATGCTCGATGACATCTCTCCACCATGGGTTTTCCAGCGACGCTGCCATATGGTTTGGCACGATATCCAGAATGAGGCCAAGCCCTTCCCCCTTCAGCGCTTGTGACAGCCTGTCGAAGCCCTCTCGACCGCCGATTGCCGGGTCTATCTCGTTGGCATACGTGACATCATATCCGTGTGTCGAACCCGACGTCGCGGTAAAAATGGGCGATGCGTAGAGATGGCTGATGCCGAGTTTCTTGAGGTAGGGTGTAATCTCTGCGGCGCGATCAAGGGTCATGCCGTTGCGAAACTGAATGCGATAGGTTGCTGTGGGAATGGTCATACGGTGCTCCAGTGGGAGAGCAAGCCCAAACCGGATGGGCGCGATCTGGTTCCACTGTCGCGGTCGAAAGATGCGTCTTTACGTCAGCCACGATCTTTCTCAGGCGTGCTGACCAAAACAGCCGCTGCCTTGTTTGCCATGTGCAAAGCATCGATCATGGCTTTTCCCAAGGCGATTTCGGAGGCTAGCACGCCGATGAATTCATCTCCGGCACCGTGTGTACTTTCAACCCTTATCTTGATGGCCGGGATTACCGTCTCTTCGCCGCTGCGACTTGCATAAGCAACACCGGCACCGCCCGCCGTGACTACGACTTGCGGATAGGATTTCGCTAGAATTTTGGCGGCGGCAAGAGCCCCATCGAGTGTTTCCACCACAGGGGTCGCGGCCAGCATCTCGGCCTCGATAGCGTTGACGACGAGGATGTCGATGTGATGCTGGATATCCTCCGAGAGTGCGCGCGCTGGTGCTGCATTGATAAGAACGCGGCCACCGGCTTGCTTCACAGCTTTTGCAGCCGCGACATTGGCGACATCGGAAATTTCATTCTGGAGCACCAGCACAGTCGTCTTCGACAACAGTTCTCCAGCCGCTGCAATATCGGCATCGCCAAGAGTGAGATTGATGCCGGAGACAATCACTGCACCGTAATCGCCCTCGTCATCAAAGATGGCCACGCTCATGCCGGTGGATTGGGACGCATCGCGCCGGACGAAGGTGTGATCCACGCCTTTGCGTTCCAGATTGGCAAGAAGAAAGCGTCCGAAATCGTCATCGGCAACCGCACCGATCATAGAGGTGGCGATACCCGTGCGTGCTGCCGAGACTGCCTGATTGCCGCCCTTGCCACCGCTTTTGGGGTGCCATGAGGTACCGGTGACCGTCTCGCCCTTGCGTGGCCGCGATGGCCCCATGACGGCAATATCATAATGCAGACTGCCGAAAACGGTGACGAGAGGCGAGGATGTCATGAAGGCTTATCTTTCCGTTTGGATTTGACCGCAGACATGGTCCGGTCAAGATTTCGTTCCGCTGATTGATAATCGCGTTGCGCGACCGCCATGAAGACAGCGTCGAGAATATTCAGTTGTGCAATACGTGCCGCTGCGTTTTCCCCCATAAGGGGAGAGCCTTGAGCCGTGGAACAGAGGACAACGTCAGCGGCCTGTGCCAAAGCAGACGAGTTGTAGTTGGTGACGGCAATTGTCTGCGCGCCATTGCGTTTGGCGAGCTGAAGCGCCTCGATGATGGCCGTCGTATTGCCCGAATGGGAGAAGCCGATAGCGATATCGCCCTCGGACAACAGGGCTGCCGACATCAGCATCATGTGCACATCATCGAACACGCTGGCGCGCACGCCGATGCGCAGGAATTTGTGCGAGACGTCCCGCGCGATCTGCGCCGAACCGCCAACACCGTAGAAATCCCGATGCTTCGCGCTATGGATGAGGTCCGCTGCTTTGTCGAAGGCAACCATATCCAAAATGGAAAGTGTTTCCTCCAGGGCATTGATGGAGGTGCGGAAAACCTTCTGAACGATCTCAAGCGACGTATCATCCACCGAGAGTTCCTGGTGCATTTCGGCAGTCGGTTGGCGGTTATACTGGCTGACGGCCGTGCGGAAATCGCGGTAGCCGGAAAAGCCAAGCTTCTTGGTGATCTTAACCACCATGGCTTCGGAAACACCGGCATCGTCTGCAATCTGCTTCAGCGATGTCTCATCGCTGAAGTCACGCAAGGCAAACACGGTATCGACAACCTTCGCTTCGAGCGGCGTCAGCAAGGGCATCATCATGCGAATGCGCGGGCCGACGGCCTTTGTGTCGAAGCTTTCGGAATTCATTCTCTTCCCCTTGTCGCACGATCAATCATCATGGCAACGAGGATTATAAGGCCAGTGGCGAGCAGTTGATAGAAGGCCTGAACATTCATCAACGTCAAACCATTGCGCATTGCACCTAAGATGATGGCACCCAAAATTGTGCCAAGAATGCTGCCCTTGCCGCCCATCAAAGATGCGCCACCAATGGCCGCTGCCGCGATGGCATCGAGTTCCCAAAGGTTACCAAGGATCGGTTCGGCGGCACCAAGCCGACCGATGAGGATGAGCGAGGCCAATGCGGCCAGACCACCGGAAATGACATAGGCCGTAATCTTGGTGCGGGCGATGGGAACGCCTGCAACATAAGCGGCTTCCTCGTTACCTCCGACCGCCATCAGATATTCACCAATCGGCGTTTTCTTTAGCAAGACCCACGCGGCAATGGCAACGACCGCTACGATCAGAACAGGTGTCGGAATGCCGAAGAGATTGCCGTTGAACAGCGAGCGGAAGCCGGGAGGAATACCGAGAACAGGATTACCGCCGGTGTAGATCAGCGCGATGGCGCGGTAGGTGCTGAGCGTTCCCAGTGTGACGATGAAGGGTTGCAGGCCGACGTAGGCAACGAGCCCGCCATTGATGAAGCCGCAGAGAACGCCAACGCCGAGGCCCGCGAGGATTGCTAGCGGTATTGGCGTGCCTGCGACGAGCAGGCTGGCGGTGACGACGGCGGAAATGGCAGCCGTTGGGCCAACCGAGAGATCAATGCCGCCAGAGATGATGACGAGCGTCATGCCAAGCGCAAGGCACGCATTGATACTGGACTGCTGGAGAATATTGACGAGGTTTCGCTCAGAAATGAAGCCCGGAACCAGTGCGGCAAACACCGCCATGATGACTATGAGACCGATCAGCGTTCCCGCATCGCGCAAAGAAAACGAGAAGCGGCGGAAGGCCGGAGCGGAGGTGGCGGGCGCATTGGAAGTGATGGTCATTGGTTGTCCTGTAGGTTCACACGGGTCGCGCAATGCGCGCGTCATCCGCATCGGCATTCGCCCCTGGAATGGCATGCGCGACAATCGCGCTTTCACTCAGTTGATCACGTTCAATGGTAGCGGCAATCCGCCCTTCGCGCATGACCAGCACGCGGTCTGACAGGCGGATGACTTCCGGCAGTTCGGAAGACACGACGATGATGGAATGGCCCTCACGGGCGAGGTCTTCGATCAGGTGATAGATTTCCGACTTGGCCCCGACGTCGATGCCGCGGGTCGGCTCATCGAACAGCAGGATTTGCGACTTGGCCGCCAGCCAGCGCGCGATAATCGCCTTTTGCTGGTTACCGCCGCTGAACAGGCGGATCGGGCGATCCAGTTGGAAAGGCCGCAGATTGACGCGCTTCAGCAAATCCTTCGCGGTAGTACGAAGCTTGGAATTGTTGATCATACCGCCAGACGAAAAGCTGCCGAGGGAGGCCAGCGCCATATTGGTGGCGACGGGACGCAAGGGAATGATGCCTTCCCGCTTGCGCTCTTCCGGCACCAGTCCGATGCCAGCTGCAATCGCATCACGCGGATTGGCGAAGCTTTGCTCCTTGCCGTCGATGCTGATCGATCCCGCGCTCAAACGGTCGACACCCGCCAGCAGGCGCAAAAGCTCCGTGCGGCCAGATCCGACGAGCCCGGCAATGCCGAGAACTTCGCCCTTGTGCAGCGTGAATGAGACGTCGCGAATTCGCGTGGCCGAGGACAGGTTTTTTGCTTCAAGCTTGACGGTATCGGTGACGAAGGAATTATGCTCTTCCTGCATCAGCTCACGACCGACCATCTTGGCGATCACGTCGGTTTCCGAAACCTTGGCAAGATCGACAATGTCCACCAGCTTGCCATCGCGCATGATGCTGGAGCGTTGGCAGATGCGGAACACCTCATCCATCTTGTGCGATACATAGATAATGGAAACGCCGCTTTGCGACAGGCTGGCGATGACCTCGGCCAGACGGTCGAACTCGCTGGGTGTCAGGCTCGATGTCGGCTCGTCCATGGCGATGACCTTCGCCTTGTCGAGAAGTGCGCGGCCGATCTCGACGATCTGGCGCTGCGCGACTTTCAGGGACGAAATGGGAGCTGAAGGATCAATGCTTTTGTCGATCATCGACAGCGCTTCGGCAGCGCGGGCTTCCTGCTCGCGACGGGATACAAACATGCCACCCATATGTGTCAGCGAATGACCGAGAAACATATTCTGGGCGACGCTCAAATGCGGCACCTGCTGAAGTTCTTGATGGATCATCGCGATACCGGCGGCACGGGCATCCATCGGCTTCTTGAAGGCGACAGCTTCACCATCCACGAAGACGGTACCGGATGTCGGGCGAAACACGCCGGACAGGATGCGCAGAAGTGTGGACTTGCCGGCACCATTTTCGCCGAGGAGTCCGTGGATTTCGCCGGGAGCCACATCAAACGAAACGTCCGTCAGCGCGTTGACGCCGGGAAAGCTCTTGGAAATCGTCTCGAATCTCAGTCGTGGCGTCATCGTTCCACCTCTTGGCTGATGGAGATGCCGAGGATACGTCGGCACCTCCTTGAGCGTTGGTTACTTGGCAGTCTTGGCGTCTTCCATCAGAACGGCGCGCACATCGACGCCCTCGCCCTGATAGCGGCTGAGGTTATCTCCAGTGATCAGCGCCTGCGGGGTGGCAACCACGCGCGGCAACTTCTGGCCGGCAACCAGACGCAGTGCAGTTTCGAGCGCGACTTCGCCCGTCAGAACCGGGAAGCTGTCCACGGTGCCGGTGAGTTCGCCAGCCTTGATCGAAGCATAGGCATCGGAAATGCCATCGGTACCGAACACTGCGACTTTACCAGCAAGACCTGCAGCCTTGACCGCCTCGACAATACCCAGCGCCATGCCGTCATTGTTGGCGTAAAGGCCAATCAGGTCAGGATGCTGGTTGAGGATGTTGGTGGCAGCGTCATAAGATGTCTGACGATCCCAATTGCCGGGAACGCTGGCAACGACCTGGAACTTGTCGTTCTGGGTAATCGTGGACTTGAAGCCATCGGTACGCTGCACGGCGGCATAAACACCGGCCTGTCCTTCAACGATCGCCACCTTGCCGCCCTGTGGGCGGTTCTGGATGAACCACTTGGCAACCCGCACACCATTATCGCGCTGGACATTACCGACATAATGTTCCGCCTGCGGAATGACGGCATCATTGACGTTGACGACCGGAATATTGGCGGCCTTGGCCTGCTCGATCACCGGCTGCAAGTTGGCATCCGTCTGCGGCGAAACGAGCAGAACATTATAGCCCTGCGTGATCATGCCTTCGGCAATCGTCAGCTGGCCCAGTTGGTCGCCTTCGCTCTGAGCTGCCTGATAGGCAACGGGAACGCTGACCTTCTTGCCGAAAGCCTCATATCCGAGACCGAGCGAGCGCCAGTATTCATTGGTCAGCGTCTTCGAAACCGCGCCAGCCTTCGTGCCTTCAGGCAATTTCGGGAATGGACCAAGCTTGGCTTCAAGCTGCGACCAATCCATGCGGTCTTTTTCCGTGTCGGAATTGAGCGGCGCAAGTTCCTGCGCAAAGGCTGCGCTGAACAGGAAGCTGGCGGCAAGCCCCGCAGCCAGTGTCGTCTTCAAAAAGGTCTTCATCGGTTTCCTCCCGGATGGTGTTGTTTTCGGCACACCTTCGGCGCGCCTTTTGGTGAAAAGGTTGAGATATTGAGGCTGTTGGCGGTATCGGATCAGCCGAGCATCAGCTCCTGAATGACGGCCTGCGCGGAAACGGCATCCTGACGCTCGACCGCACCAGAAAGACGGTTGTCCTGCTCGATACGGTCCACGATTTTCAGCATGCGCTTCACGGTCTGTATGTTCACTTCACATTCGTGAACGGGGTCAAGGCCGGTCATGTCAGGGAATGTGTCAAAATAGATTGCGCCGTCATAACCATCCTTGCGGATCTGGCGCAGAAGCTCGATCGTCTGCTGCGTGTGAACAGCGCCGACCATCAGACCGTCATCACGCTTGGCGTAACCATCATTGAGGTGGACGCCGAGGACGCGGCTGTAACGGGCAATCAGGGCGGCAGCGAAAGCAGGCTGCTCGTCGGCGTAGAGAACGTGGGCAAAGTCCAGCGTCACGCCAAGATTGGGCATGTCCACATCCTTGATCGCCAGAAGTGTCGTCGCGCAATCGGGCATCAGGCTGTAGGAGCGCGGCTCGTTCGGCTTGTATTCGATGCTGATGAGACAATCCGGGTCATGCGCACAAACTTCACGGATTCCATCAATCTCGTGTTGCCACAGCGTGTGGTAATCGGCCTGGAAGGCGTAGTCGAAGCCATCCTGCCCCAGCCACAGCGTCATCAGGTTGGTGCCAGCAGCACGTGCAGCATCGATACCCTTCTTCGTCAGATCAATCGCTTCACGCCGAACAGTCGCATCAGGATTGGTGAAAGCACCGATCTTGAAAGCCGGATTGGTATAATAACGCATAGCAAAGCCATTGATCGCGAGGCCGTGATCGCCGATCTGGCGTGCAAGAAGCGCCGGATCATCGGCCACATGGTCAGGATAATTCAGGTCAAGATCCGTCAAACCCTCAACCTTTGCCGCACGCTTTGCCATTTGCAGCATGGTCGGCTTGCCGGAAAGGTCAGGCCACTCGGCAGCGGGCTTCGAGGCGAAGGAATTCAGTCGGGTGGCGAATTTCAATTGGGTCACTGGTCTTGCTCACTTCGGTCGTTGTTGACGCAACTTCACAAATTAATTTTATTTTGTAAAGCTATATATGTTGCGCATCGTATCTTTTCGTTTGGAACCGCCGTTTTGTGATCTTATCCTTCGCCATCGAGACGCGCGGAAACCAGCCGCCGGAATTCTAGCGGCCATGAATGGTTTGGCATGACAAAGGCCACGAATTGCGTAGCCAAATTCCGTGGCGTCAGCGCGCCATCACAGCCTCAATTTCAGAAAGCATCGGCATTGCAGGGGCCGTTCCGCGCCGCGTAACGGCAATACCCGCCGTCGCACAACCGAATCGCACGGCCTGCAACGGCCCTGCACCTCGCGAGAGCGCGGATGCAAAACCACCGACGAACGCATCACCGGCCCCGGTGGTATCTATTGCCGGACCACACGACGTGGCAGGCACATGCACGGACTCCCCCGGCGCATGAAACAACACGCCGCGTGCACCCAGCGTAATGATGGCCACGCCGACACCACGGGACAGGAAAACGTCGCCAGCACTTTGCGCATCATCAAGCGTATCGATTGGAAAGCCGACCAGGGTTGCGGCCTCCGTCTCATTGGGAATGATAAAATCGCAAAGGCGGTACATTTCCGCCGGAAACGCTTCAGCCGGTGCGGGATTGAAAATCGTCGTGACACCGGCGCTGCGAGCAATTTTTAGCGCATGTAGGGCAGCTTCTACCGGCTGCTCAAGTTGCGTGACGAAGACTGCCGACTGCGCAATGGTTTCCTGTGCCGCCTCCACATCGCTGACATCTATTGTACCCGCTGCTCCCGCATAAACGATGATGGCATTATCGCCGGTGCTGTCATTCACGTAGATAAAGGCGGCACCTGTCGGCTGGTCATCCATGATTGTCAGCTTTGTCGTCACGCCAGCCTGCTCATAGGTTTTCAGCGCAAGATCGCCAAAGGTGTCGCGGCCGATCTTGGAAATAAACGAAACCTCGGCACCGGCCCGTGCTGCCGCAACCGCCTGATTAGACCCCTTGCCACCCGGACCGACGGAAAAGCCACTGCCGGTTATGGTCTCGCCCAGAGCAGGCATGCGCGGTGCAAGATAGGCGGTATCGGCAACGAAAATGCCAAGAATGGAAACGCCAGACTTCATGTTAGACCTCATTTAACAGCGCCCGCAGTCAGACCCTTCACGATGTAACGCTCCAGGAAGATGCCGACGAGGACGAGCGGCATAATGGCCGCAGTAGCGATGGCAGCCATGGACCACCAATTGATGCCCTGTGAGCCTGTCTGGCTCGCGACCATCACCGGCAGCGTCTTGGCATTGGAACTCGTCAGAAGCGCGGCGAAGAAATATTCGTTCCAGCATAGAATAATTGAGAGAATGAAGGCCGCGACCATGCCCGGCAGGGCAATAGGCAGAACGATCCGCATGAACGCACCCCAGATGGAGCAGCCATCCACCAGAGCTGCCTGCTCCAGCTCAACCGGGATCGTGTCGAATTGATCGCGCATGATCCAGATGACGATGGGCAGAACCATCAGCGTATAGACGAGGATGAGACCGACCAGCGTATCGAGCAGCATCAAGTGCTTGTAGAGAACCAGAAACGGCATCGCCAACACAACAGGCGGCAGGATGAGTTGCGACAGGAAGAAGAAGGAGATATCCTTATTTCTCATCCAGAGAAATTTGTAGGAAAAGCGGCTGAGCCCATATGCCGCCAGCGAGCCGATCAGCACGGCCAGGAACGATGCGCCCGCCGAAGCGACGATGCTGTTGAAAAAGCGGCGGATGAACTCATCGCGGACGGTCGATTGGGCAAAGATCGTGTCTGGAGACAGACCCAGCGAACGCCAACCTTTCCAGTCCGGCGTAAAATCCACGAAGGGAATAAGATGTCCCTGCGTCACGTTCACCGCCGTTTTGAACGAAGTGGTAATCGTCCAGTAAATCGGAAACAGCGAGATGAAGGCCCAGAACACCAGAGCCGCGTAGATCAGTAGACTGCTGGTCATAAATTGTGGGCGGCGTGCCCAAAGGCTTGGCCGTTTCGTGGATGGTTCATTTGTGATTGCCATGGCGTCGACCTCAGTTCTCACGTTGCATCCATCGGCTCGCCCCTTTTAGGATGAGTGCGACGAAAATGATGATGATGACGAGATAGAATTCCGCGAGCATCGTGCCGTAGCCGACATTGGAGCGGTCACGATATTCGCGGAAAATGAAGCTCGACACAGTATCCGTCGCGCCGCCCGGCCCGCCTGCCGTGACGTTTATGACGATGTCGGCAAGCTTCAGCTGAAAAATGATGCGCAAAATGATGACGGTGATGCTGACCGGCAGCATCAGCGGAAAGGTGATTTCCTTGAAACTCTGCCATCCCGAGGCACCATCCACCTTCGCCGCCTCCTTGATTTCAGAAGGTAAGGCTTGGAGGCCCGCGAGCAGCAGTATCATCATGAAGGGAATGGACACCCAGGCATCCATGGCGATGATCGAGGAACGGGCAAGCCATGGCGTGGAAAAGAACGCAGGATTATCCCAGCCCAGATGACGCGCAAGCGTCGCTGCCGGCCCAAAACGATATTCCATCAGCGATTTGCCGATCATCCAGCTTACGGCAACGGGGCTGAGCATCAGCGGCAGCAGGAAAGCAACACGGAAGAACTTACGTGCTTTGATTTCGGCGTTCAGCAGCAATGCCAGTCCGAAGGCAATGGCATACTGGACCAGCACCGACAGAACATAATAGACCATGTTCAGCAGCGCGTTCCAGAAATAGCGATCCGCAAACAGGGTGCGGAGGTTATCGAGACCATTGAACCGGCGGCCCGCCACCGCACTCAGGTTCCAGTCGGTAAAGGCGATATAGAGGCCGAAGACGGTTGGAAAGACTACCATGGCAACGGTAAAAAGAACGGCGGGCAGTACAAAAGCGGCCCGCTGGCCCGCCTCCCCGCGGATCATGACTTGTGCCGCGCACAGCGCCACGGCCCAGATGACATAGGCGAACAGCAGCGGTCGCCAACTGACGAAACCAAAGGCGGTGATGCCCGCCACATCTGTTATCTGCGCAAGAAGGACGCCAAAGAGCAGCACCGTCGCGGCCACCAGCAGCAGCTTGCCGCGCCGTGCGGAGCTTGGTGGAACGAGGCTTCGCTTCACGGGGCTGATGGTTTGCGTAATCGTATGCGACATGGGCAGACCTCTGGGCTGGTAAGCCTAACGGAAGACTATGGCTCAGGCGGCGAAAGCCGTGCCGCCTGAGTTATTGCTGAAACTCGATAGCTGCTGGGGTCAGCCTCCGAGCGACGCTTTATAGAGCGCAACCTGCTTGTCTCGGCCAAGCTGGTCGGTGAGCTTTTCCCATGCCGCAGCGATGGCATCGGCCCCGGCCTGAGCGCTGGCCTGACCGGCAAACACCGTGGCAAGTTCATCTTCCGCTATGCTGTAATATTGGAAGATGCCCGGAATACGCGGCTCGATGGCGGCATTGGGGTGGTTGTAGGAGCTCGACTGCGAAGCGAGATAGTTCGAGATAAACGCTTCGTCGTAACCAGCCGTCACCCATTCCTTGATGTCGAACTGGCTCTTGCGATAGCACTGGAAGCCGGATGGATAGGCCGCTGTCCACAGCGCGATATCCTTGCCGCCGAGATGAGCCGCTGCACTCCAGGCTGCCTTCTTCTTTTTCTCGTCACTATCGACCCGAGACATGACGTATACGCCCCAGCCGAGATAGGCCATGTTCGGTGCATAGTTCGGGCCACTGGCAAGCTTTTCCCATTTACCCGTCTTCGCGTTATAAACGTCGTCCGAGCCCGGCAGAATATCGAAGCCGATCGTGTCACCCACGACCGAACTATCGCTTGTACGCGCGGCAGCACCCACATCGCCCCACCACGACACCATAGAGCCGGTTCCAGCCAGAAACTGCTGGAACGCCGTGGTGCCCGGATCGGCGTTGAGCTGGTCGCCCGCCTCTGATGGCAAGGCATCGATAACGTCCTGAATGGCACGAACCCAAGCGGGGTTGTTGATGCGCGGCTTCATCGTATCAGCGTCGAACAGCCACGCTTTGTCATCCGGATGCTTGGCATAGGCCGTCGCACGGCTGCCGAGGAAGTAGAAGCCGAAACCGCCCCAGGCCTTTGGTGCATCGAGATAACCGATGGCATCAGTACCACCAATTTTCTTGCCCTTGAGGAATTTGGTGACTTCCTGAACCTTCTGCCAGGTCTTCGGCACGCCCCACTCGCCTTGATGGCCTTCGTCCTTCCAGGCTTTGGCAAGGTCGGCATCCGTGAAATAATCGGTGCGATAGTTGAAGTTGTGGCAATCGCCATCGACGGAAACGCGGTAGGTCTTGCCATCCCACGTACCGACGGGCGCTTTCAGGTAATCGACATAGTCGTCCATGTCGATCTGGGCCTTGACCCAGTCGGGCATTTCCGAGGCGAGCCCCTTGCCGCAAACATCGCCTTCGAAGGGAGCGCCCATTTCGAGAAGGTCGAAATCGACCGTGCCGGTGGCAATGGCCTGCTGAAGGCGTGGATTGTAGTCGGCTTGCGCCAGATCGATCCAGGTAATCTTGGCCCCGGTGTAGTCTTCCCAAGGCTTGAGGAAACCTCGAAATAGAACGTTGTGAAGGTTCTGGTTGTTGAGGCCCATGAAGGACAGTTCGACACCGGCAAACTCGCCTTGCTTGACGTTCTTCTTCGTCGCCTCAAGGCACATCTCGCCAACTTTTTGCCAATCGGCATCGGTGGGAGAGCCCTTGCCCACACCCGGCACCTGCAAGATTTGGCTGCGCAAGGATGCATCCTGCGCATAAGCTGCTCCAAGCGGACCCAGCATACTGCCCGCCGCAGCCACGGCACCCAAGCTTGCGCCCGTTTTCAAGATGGCACGGCGGCTCAGGCCGATCGCCATCATTCTCTCGAAATCACTGACTTTCATGCGGTTCTCCTCCCGTTGATTGTTATCGTCGCTTTTCTCCTCGCAGCGACGACCAGAGCTTTAGTCCAGCCTCAGCCCGCTTTCTCCATCGAACAGATGGACCAGCGCCACCTCAGGCGTCATGGCAATCGTACCGCCCGCGGGCTCTTCCACGCGGTCGCGAAACACACCGATGATCTTTTGCTGTCCGAGTTTGGCAAAGACCTGTGTTTCCGAGCCGGTGGATTCCACCACAGTGACCTGCGCGCTGACAGCACCGCCAAGCATGAAGTGCTCCGGTCGAATACCATAAAAGGCAGACTTGCCATCTGAACCAGCAGGCGCACGCGAAAGCGGCAGGCGAATGCCATCATCCGTTTCGAAGTATGGTTCTGCGGCGCTGCGAATATAGCCTTTGATCAAGTTCATGGACGGGGAACCGATGAAACCGGCGACAAACGTGTTGGCAGGCTTGTCATAAAGCGTTAGCGGCGAGCCAATCTGCTCGACCCGGCCATCACGCAACACGACGATGCGGTCGGCCATGGTCATGGCTTCCACCTGATCATGCGTCACATAGATCATGGTCGTGGCCAAGCGACGCTGCAATTCCTTGATTTCGGCACGCATCTGCACGCGCAGCTTGGCATCGAGATTGGATAGCGGCTCATCGAACAGGAAGACCTTGGGGTCGCGCACGATCGCCCGCCCCATGGCCACACGTTGGCGCTGGCCGCCGGAAAGCTGGCGGGGGTAACGGGTGAGATATGGAATGAGATCGAGAATTTCGGCGGCTTTGCGGACCCGGGCGTCGATATCGACCTTGGTTTCGCCGCGCATTTTCAGCGCAAAGCCCATATTCTCCGCAACGGTCTTGTGCGGATAGAGTGCGTAGCTCTGAAACACCATTGCGATATCGCGGTCTTTCGGCGGCAGGTCGTTGACCACCTTGCCGTCGATCTGGATATCGCCAAACGTAATCGGCTCCAGCCCTGCGACCATGCGCAGCAGCGTCGATTTTCCGCAGCCGGAAGGCCCCACCAGAACGACGAATTCGCCGTCGGGTATTTCAACGGAAACGCCATGGATCACCGTCAGGCTGCCATAGGCCTTTCCGACATTGACGATATTCATCGATGCCAAAAGCTTTTCTCCTCCCACGGTGTCGCGCACTCCTCGCGACGTCGCGCCTCCCTTTGAATGGGCGGATGCCGCCACCCGCTGCACCCGCCATCATCATCTTATCCTTGGGAGGACATCATCCGTTTTCAGAACTTCACACATCTTTATGATTTTGTAAATTGCACTTTCAGAACTTCTTAAATATTTTCCTCTTCGGCAAACGAAACTGAGCCACGGAAGAATTTTCAGGCGGAATATTTAATGTATTCAGGTGGCGCAACGAGAAGACTCGGAAGGGATTTGCGTACCGCTCAATTGCACACATTACGAATATGATATAACTCGTGAAGAATAAGTCTGCAGTTCCAGGGAGGAGAAAGCAGTGCTCAAAGGGATCGACCCTATTATCAATGCTGAACTGATACACGCCCTGATGCTGATGGGACATGGTGATCAGTTGGTCTTATGCGATATCAATCATCCTGCACAAACCATCGCGCGTCAAACGACTTATGGCAGCTTGATCAATGTTTCAGGATGCGGGCTGGAGTGCGCTGCGTATGCCATTTTGAAGCTATTTCCTCTGGACACATTCGTTGATGCACCCGTAAAGCGCATGCAGCTCGTCGGAGACCCCAACGGCCAGGTTCCGATTTTCGCGACCATGCAGGGTGTCGTTGACAAGGCAGAAGGACGCCCTGTCGAGATCGAGCCGTTGGAACGGTTTGAGTTCTACGAGGCCGCGAAGAAGTCCTTCGCAATTGTAAGAACATCTGATCCGGGGCCATATGGCTGCTTCATTTTCAGCAAGGGCGTCTGTTAAGCGCTACTCCAAACGAGGAATAGCGCAATAAAAACCCAGCAATCTGGTGGTTGCCGGGTCGTAAAAGTAACCGTTTTGGCTTCTGGAAAGAGGGCCAATGCGCCCTTAGATGGCGGCGACCGTGGACATGGTGTCTCCCATGTGGTTGGCCAGAAAGTGCTTTGCCCGGTTCACACGGCTTTTCACCGTGCCGACAGAGATTTGGCATTCACTGGCAGCCGCGTCGTAAGCCTGGCCATCTTCGATAACGAGGTGAAAAACGTGCCGGTAGACGGGCGGCATTGCTGCCAATGCACGATCATATTCTATTTTGCGGATAGCCCACTCCTGCGGGGATGATGCAGCGGGAATGAGGTGTTCCATGTTGTTTGTTCCCACAGTAACCCGCCTGCTCTTTTGATAAGCGGTGTGATGCGCGTTGCGCATGATCGTGAACATCCACGATTTGAGACTGGTTCCTGGTGTAAAGGAAGGAAGCGCCCGAAGAGCCTTGAGCAGGGTTTCCTGAACCAGATCATCCACATCCGTCTGGCTACGGTGGAAACGCCACGCGAACTTCTGAAGAGCGGGTATAAGAGAGACAACTTCCTGCTGGATACTCAACTCTGCTGACATGCCCTTGATCTCCTTGTTTGAGCTAGATCAAGTCGCAGAGAGCCTCATCGTTCCGGTCAATGGCAGACAGTACGTTAGCGTACCATTATATCTAATAAGCTTGCATAGGCTGCGATTTAGCATAAGTGCTGCTGCGTTTTTGGGCGCGTTGTTCAACCGTATTCAGCAAGTCGTGGCACGATGGTAAACGGTCTTTTGTTGTTGTTACTGGCTCTGTTGTCAATCAAAACGCACCGCTGTTCTGAATGGAACTCTTCCAGCGATATCACCGTTTTCGGTGGTAATTTCAAATATCTCGCCGTCTATCACCTCACCCCGCGCCAGACGCTCAGCCAGTATCTCGCGCGCGGCCTGAAAGGCTTCATCACATGCTGCTTCGAGCGTGTCGAATTCCGCTCCCTCCGGGTCTCGTGCCAGTCTCCCATGGCTGCGGACGTGAAAGTAGTATCGCATTGCAGTTCTCCGATTTCACTCCGAACCATCGGCAGTTGCGAAAGTTTCATTGATTTCGATACGTGGCAGAAAAGAGGGAGTAGGTTGAACTCGTCTTGCCGCAGCACCCCACATTACAGACCCCATGAAAGGGCACGACTTTGACCTGGACCAACAACGGCCTGCTTAAAACCCTGTCTGAAGAGGACGTAGACCTCGTGCGACCACACCTCGAACCTGTCACCCTGCAACAGGAACAGTCCCTGTTCGAGAGATACGAGCCGATCACTCACGTTTACTTTTTCGAAAGCGGCCTTTCATCGGAAGTTGTTGTTGCCAGCAAGTCGATTGAGGTCGGCTGCATCGGTCACGAAGGCTGTTCAGGCGTGCCAGTCCTGTTGGGCGTAGATGCCAGTCCGCACAAGGCCTTTATGCAGGCTGGCGGCAAAGCGGTAAGGATCGCTTCGCATGAGCTTCAGGGACTTATGGATGACAGCCGTACGCTCCGGGAACTTCTTCTCCGATACGCCCATGTTTTCATGATACAGATTGCTGCAACAGCACTGGCTGACGGACGCTACGGCGTAGAGCAGCGCCTCGCACGCTGGCTTCTGATGTGTCAGGACCGTCTGGGAGATGAGCTTCCCCTCACACACGATTTTCTGGCGGTCATGCTGGGCGTCAGACGGCCCAGCGTCACGGATGCCCTGCACAAGCTGGAAGGAAACCGCGCCATCAAGGCGGAACGCGCCATGATCACGGTTAGGAACAGAGCGATCCTTGAGGAAACGGCTGGTGACTCCTACGGGATTCCGGAAGAGGAATATCGTCGGCTGATTACAAAACGACAATGACAGGCTTTGCGTCGGTCAGGTCGACCAATCGGTTCAATATCCGGTCATTTCCAGATAACCAACGCCAGAAGTGGTTCCATCGAAGGAAATCGGCCCTTCCCAATAAGGCGTCGACGTTGCCATCCACGCTTGGTCATTCAGAGCAGTCGTGGTGATATCAAGACCCTTGCTTGGAATTTGGACGCGCCACGCCACCGGAATGTCTTTTCCGTTGACCTTGGCGCGCCGTACAGGCTCCAGAACGACGTCATCAGATGAAAGCGGCGTCGTTTCTCCTTCTTTCGATATCCAGTTCGCCGAGGTGTAGCCCCCACCGGAATCCCGCAGGCGAAACGCCATGACCTTTTCTCCCGAGGCAAGATGCAGTGAAAACCAGTCCCAGCCGGTTTGGTTGGCGGCGAGCGGCTGTGAAGACCATTCCCGGTCCAGCCACGCCTTGCCACTGACCTTGACCGGGGCTCCTCCGATGGTGACAGTTCCCGTCACCTGATAAAACGGCTGCGAATAATAGTAGCTTGCCTGCCCCGCCTGCGACTTGATCGAATAACCCCGATCACCCTGCAGCACCATTGGGCCGTTGGCAGACAGGGTGAGCTGGTAGCCAAAATCTTGGCCTTCTGCGTGGAGTTCAAGGCGGCTCAACTGGTCTTCTTCGTACGAAGACGATGACTTCATTTGCCAGTCATCGATCCAAGCTTCGAAAGGGCTGGCAACGACGCCTGCTTGACCGACCCCTCCCCGTCCCAACCGTTCCGCGACATAATGGCGATCGACCGCCGTGACTGCGGCATGCCCCAGCCATATCTGACGACTGGAAAAGCCCTCCTCATCTCCGGGCGCAAGTGCGGAACGAAACAGCGTCCACTGCGCGCCTAAATGAGTGCCATCCTCTCTCTGAAGGTTGGCGGTAACATACCACCACTCTATTCTAAAATCCGGATGTGGGCCATGATCGCCGGGAAAGGTTAGCGGCACGCCGCGCTCCGGCACCCGAAACCCTTGCGCATCTGACCCAAGACCCGCAAATCCCTGTGCCTGAACGCCTGCCGGAAGGCAGATCAGGATAAGGAGCGAAATAAGAACAGCGAAACACCTAGCGTTCATTTGCAAATACCCGCAGCAAATCGGAAGGGTTGATCGTCGCCAGCCTGATAACCGGCAGCAGAACGGAAAGCGTCGCCGCCACCAGCGCTATTGCGGCTAGCCTCAGCCAATCGAGAGGGAATATCATCATCGGCAATCTCCAGCCGAATGCCTCCACATTGACGATGACCAGCAGTACCCAAGCGAGCGCAAGCCCCACTGGCACGGATATGACGAAGGTCACGAACCAGAGCGCGATCGTTCTCAACACCTCAAGCAGGGCAAGATTTCGCCGGCGGATGCCCATGGCCCAAACCGGGGCAAGCTGGGGAAGTCGGGTCGCGGAAAGGGTCAAAAGGC
This sequence comes from Agrobacterium rosae, assembly GCF_002915175.1. Classification (GTDB taxonomy): domain Bacteria; phylum Pseudomonadota; class Alphaproteobacteria; order Rhizobiales; family Rhizobiaceae; genus Agrobacterium; species Agrobacterium rosae. Next base: position 238,432 of record NZ_NXEJ01000008.1, read on the forward strand.
TCGCAAACATCGCAAATCCCGCCACGCCAAGTGTCAGCACGTTGAGGGCTCCGGTGACGGTGAAGGTCTGCTCGAACACCGCTCGTGATTGCTGCTTGAGCGACGCCTGATCCACTATATTGCTTGGTGGCAGCCCTAGTTCTTCCACGATCTGGCGTTTGAGCTCAGGGGCTTTCGCAGGGTCTACACGCACGCCATATCGAAGTTTGGGGGTGTTGGGGTAATGTGCGACCAGTGCATCCACATTGACCATGACCTGCCCTTTGGGATTTCCATAATCGGAATAAACGCCCACCACCGTCACGGCCCAGCCATCGGGCAGTGTCATGACCTGCCCGAGCTGAACGCGTTTTTCGCGCCAGAGCTGCTCATTGATCAACGCACCGCGCCCTTGCGCGACCTCATCCCAAACATCCGGCACGCTTTCGAGAAGCGGCCAATGATCACGGTACGTGGAATGATTTGCGATGCCCGCTATCTGTAGCTCATCGCCCAGGATATTGCCCTGCGTGCTCCATATGGGCAGCACGGCGTCGGCGTGGCGAGGCAACCATTGCCTGAGCTTTCCGGCCTCTGCCTCATCACGTGCGTTGACATAAAGTTCTGCGACAAGTCGCTGATCAAGCCAACCGAGAAACGTCGTGCGAAAACTCGATACCATCGTGCCAACCCCAACATTGGCGGATAAGGCAAGGAGAAGCGCCATGAGCGCCAGCGAAAGGCCGGGCAACTGTAGCCGCGTATCCGCCCAGAACCACGACGCCATGGCGCTTCTTGACCGCCGCTCTGCCAGTCGAAGGATTTGTGACAGGAATGCGGGAAGCAAAAGTGCCGAGCCAAGCAGAAGCGAACCCAAAACGATGAACCCGGAGACCAGCCCTGATCCAATCGTCGCGAAGACGATAGCAACAATGAGGAGCGCTGCGCCGCCAAGCGACTGCACCCGCAACGCCGCTGTGGATGCCAGCGCCCAGGCCTGCGGTTGAGCTCCCGCCAGAATTGGCATTGTGCGTACACGCCACAAGCTCTGCACCGAAGACAAGGCCGTGCCGGCCAACGCCATGCCGATGCCAGCCAGCCACCACTCTGGTCGCAGAGAAAGACTACCGGAAACCTCAGCACCATAGAGCCCGCGGAGTGTTGCTGCCACGCCGGGCAGTAGCAGTGATGCCATGACATAACCGATGACCACTCCGATGAAACCCGACACGAGGGCAAGCAGCATAATTTCGAGGGTCAACATCACTGTCAGTGCGCGCAACGAGACACCAAGGCAGCGAACGGTCCGGAAGGTTGCACGCCGCTGTTCGAAAGAGAGCCCGGTCGCAGAGTAAACGATGAACAGCCCGACGATGAATGCGAGAAAGCCGAAAGCGGTCAGGTTCAAATGGAAGCTGTCCGTCAGCCGCTCCATGTCCGGTCGCTCTGAGGTCAGTACACGCAGTTCAGGAACAAGGGTCGTAAGATCAGGTAAACCCGGCCTCTGGACTGGCGCGATCACTATCCTACTAAGCGCGCTCTTTCTCTCAAGTAACCTGTCGGCCACGCCGATATCCGTAAAGGCTGCACCATCCGGGATAGCATCGGACGTCTTGAGGCGTATTCCACCCGCATCTGAAAGACGTGCCGCCGTGGCCGGTGAAACGACAAGCAGATCCCGCCCGCCGATGAAGTCCACCAACTCCGACGAGCCGGAGATCGTCACCACGCGGCCCTCGCTGGGCATGGTCAAGGGATCGATCCCGACGAGCCTGATGCGGACCGAACCAAATCGGTGATCGCCTTCGATAACCGGCGACACGTTCCACCCGGCGCGTCGCAGTTTGGCGAAGCTCGCCAGTGATATTCCGCCACCGTTTTCAGCCACGAGCTGAGAAAGCCCGCTCTGTTCCAGAATGGCCGCAGACTGCGCGTAACTCGCCCGCGCTTCAGCATTGATTGCCTGAACGCCGGACCATAAGGCAGTTGCGAGAGCAATCCCGAGTATCAAAGTCACAAGCTGGAGCGGGCGATGACGCCAATGGGAGATGATGACGAGCAAAGTCACCGCGTTCATGCGACGATTTTCCCGCCGCGCAACAGAACCTTTCGATCCAGTTTGTCGGCAAGCCGCATCGAATGAGTGACCAGCAAGAGCGCGCAGCCTGCTCTTCTGCTGAGCGACAGCATGAGTTCGAGCACGGCATCACCGGTCGCTTCATCAAGATTGCCTGTGGGCTCGTCGGCAAGAACAAGCGGCGGCCTTGCAGCCAGCGTTCGAGCGATGGCCACACGTTGCTGCTGGCCTCCGGAAAGCTGTTCCGGATATCGATGGGTAAGTTGGCTAAGGCCAAGTTGCGTTATCAGTTCATTTTGCCATTCGACATCGAAGCGGCCAGCAAGTTTCGCGTGAAACGCAATATTCGCGGAGACATCCAGCGAGGGGATGAGGTTGAACTGCTGAAAAATCAATCCGACTTCTGTGCGCCTGTAAAGTGCCCGCCCAGGCTCATCTAACACCGTGATGTCGCGTTCATTCATGAGGATGTGGCCATCATCAGGTCGATCAAGACCACCAGCCAAGTGCAATAGCGTACTTTTTCCGCTGCCGGATTCTCCCGTCAGAGCAACGCTCTGCCCGCCTGATACGGAGAGATCGATACCCTTCAGGACCTCAACTGGGCCTTCAGGCGTGCTGTAAGATTTTACTATATTGAAGAGAGACAAAAGCATTTGGCTCACTGTCGCATTCGCTCGGCCAATCTGCAAGCCACAGCCACCACCGACGGAACGTGCAGACGATGGCGGCTATGAACACGAATGCTTCGAAAATTGCTATTTGTTTGAGGTGTCATCGACCACATCAGTGTCAGGTCGATCTCCGCCACGAACATGTTGTTCTTGCCACTGGCCATCAGCCAGCTGAAAGGAAATGTCCACTTCTTCCCCACCAATCTGTTGACGTCTCGCTGCGTCTTTTGCAGCTCTTAGTGCGGAATCGTGATCTGGGAAAGTCTCGGACCAAACATCTCCCAGCCTGTAGCCAAATCCACCGTCGTGTTCACCGACGTGATAGGTAACTGCCATCTCATTCTCCTTTGCTAGCCTTTGAAAACGCTACCATGGAGAAGATGTTCCACCAGGGCCGACTGACGATTTCTCCCCGACTGCCTGAGCATGTGGCGCATGGATATGGCGCGCGCAAATCGATGTTCGTCACTATCACGTACAAAACCCATCAAACATTGGGTTACCTTGCTAGACATCAAGCCATTCCCGCACATTGAATTTCGCACATTTAGACGACGCGACAAGCATCATCATGAGTGACCAACCTCAATTCGTGGAAACCATCGTGGCTTGGCCTCGCAAACTCTTGCCATGATGACGCGCTGCGTTCATATAGGCGCTATGACGGCTGATTCAAAAATATTCGTTGGGCTTAAATCTGCGCGCAAGAAGTCCACTAGCGCAAGCGAACCTACAGGTCCAAAATGCCAGTGGGATGGGTGCGACAAGGTGGGCACAAACCGGGCACCCGTTGGGCCGGGTGGAGAAGGTTTGTATCTGCTGTTCTGTCTTGAGCACGTGAAAGAATACAACAAGGGGTACAGCTTCACGACGGCCCCATCGAGCCCGGACGTTGCACGTTACCAGAAAGAAGCGACGACTGGCAGCCGCACCACATTTGGAACGCGTGTCGAAAAAGCGACCGAAATGCCGATGCCATCGACCGTTCGCTCCGGTTCCGCAAAAGCGTTGAATGCGCGCAAGACCGCAGCTCAACGTCAGGCCCAAAAACTAGAGTTGCAGAAGCGAAAGCTCAAGGTACTCGAAGCCAAGGCTTTCGACACACTCGGCCTGCCTGCAGAAGCCACGCCAGAGGAAATCAGAGCCCGTTACCGGGAGCGGCTTAAAATGCATCACCCGGACGGTAACCAAGGTGATCGCACCTCCGAAGATGCGCTTCAGGCGACGATCGAGGCACACAAGATTCTCAAGCTCAACGGATTTTGCTGAGGTCCTTAGCGTTGGAGCTTACGGCTCCAACGCAGATGACGGCCGATTTTGCTATTCAGCTGGCGCGCTCTGCGTCCCGTCGCAACACCGTATCGGTTGCCAATTCTTCGCCCTGCTTCAAGATTTCGAAAGAAGGACTGGTTGCAGGAACAAAGGTCAACAAAAGCAGGAATGCGAATTCAGCTTCCGGAATGACCGACCCTTGGAGAGCCTGGAAAACGAGGTTGTACAGCCCATTGGGAACCGCAGAATCACGCATGTTCGCGATCGTGCCGATCTTCAAAGGTGAAACAGACGCGTCAAACGGTGTTTGCACCGCCCACTCGGCACCAGCCTCAACCTTCACCGCATCGGCAACATCAATTCTGATGAGGCATTCGCCACCGTGGTGGAACTCCAAAACTCACAATTCCCTCAGACCACGCGCGTGGCATCCACGAATCAGCCTTTAAAACAAGCTTGCCGATCCCGCTCGGGCCTACAGTCATGGTGCAATTGCCGCCGATTGACTCGCTGTGATTGTTGCGGATCTCAATGGCCTTGTTGTGTCCAACGGACTGCACACAGTTGTTGTCGATTCGCTCTGTATGATTGTTGCGCGTCTTCTCGTTGCGGTCCTTCTGCGCATGTAGGTAGATCTCTTCCCGCCCATTGTCGTCTTCAAAGCTCAGTTCATTGAAGCCCGTGCTTTATGAGTATTTGTTCGGAACGTGCTCTTTGTCTTGTTTGCCGGTAGTATATGGCACTTTCTGCCTCGCATTCGGCACCACCCCCGTCACCAACGGCCGATCCGGGTCGCCATCCACAAACGCCACCATCACCTCCATGTCGATGCGTGAAATAATCTGCCCGCCCCAGGTCGAGCCCGCCCAGTTCTGCGCCACACGCACCCAGCACGTATCCGTGCCATCCTTCTTGGCCTTACGGTCCCACGGGAACCACAGCTTGACGCGGCCATATTGATCCGGGTGGATCTCTTCGCCCTCGGGGCCAGCGACGATGGCCACCTGCGTACCCTCGATCTTCGGACGTCTTGTCGCGCGGTGAGGGGTGAGCGGCACACGGGCTGGAATGGCCTCGAAGGCGTTTCGATATTCCGGCTCGTTGCTGTTGGTCTCGTAGGATCGATCCACGATGGTGTGGCTGGCCTTGATGATCACATGCTCTTCGTATGCATGCTCAGGATGGCCAACTTCGTAGGGGGTAAAGCGGCGGCCAGCTTCGAGAATGCCGGAGGTCGATCCGCCGAAGACGCGATCATGATCGGCTTCTACGGACTGCGCCCGGAGTTTCTGGGCACGCTCTGCCTCTTCCACCGTCTTGATGCGGGCGGGGTATTCGTAGAGCTCACGCTTGGTGGCATCCGGCATCTGCACCAGCGATGGTGTCATCGTGCCCGGAACCATTGAGGGCGTTTCAAAATTCCAGTCGGCACCAGCACGCTGGCCGGGAACGTAGGAAAAGCGGCGAGCCCAATCGTTAATGTGGTTGCGATCCGACGATCCCTGAGCCAGTCTCACTCTGCCTTCGCCTTGTGCGGAAGGCGATGGTCCAAGCCATCCATTGGCGGTATCGGCCACGTGCAGCTTGTGAGACCCGTCTTCATGGGTGAAAAAGTAGAATAATCCGTCCTCTTCGAAACGGCGGAAGAAATAGTCGAGGTCGGTCTCGTTGAACTGCGTGCTGTAGTGCTGCGCAGGTGGCGGTGAAATGACACCCGACGTATCCGGCGCTGGAATGCCTTGCTCAGAAAACAGCGTTTCGACGATATCCACCGAGGTCTTGTCCATTCAGATGCGGCAATCGGAGCGACGCGATAACAGCCACATCTGCGGTCGGATAGTCATGGCATAGGAGCGTAGGCCACGGGTGATAGGTGGTCCCTCACGAAGGTCCGTCACCAGACCGTTGAATAGACGGCGTACTCCGCTTCCATCCTCGCCATCGCCCTGTTGCACCTCGACGGAGACATCGATCAGGCGGCCGATCAGTTCTTCCGGCTTCACCGATTCCTTCTTCGCACGAACATTCAGCTGTATCTCGAAGAGTTGCGACACGCCCTCGCTCATCTCCATCCGCTCGGGCAGCAACTGGTCTTCGCCCAGCGGCGACTTGACCTACAATACACGGCTGGCCTGAATAAAATCGGATGACGAAGGCTGGTCGATCATGGGCTATCTCCGCTTTGCAACTCATAAGTACCAATAGTAACAATCATCATGGATAAGTCCCACGAATATATATATTGTAGTGATCGTAAGCGTATATTTGCGCAATCGGAGAGAACGCGTCCCTGGAACACTGCCCATGCGTCACGATCAATCCTGAATCAGGCGCGCTCTCCAACGAGATGTGCATATTTAAACTTCGTCGCATTATTGGGAACGTCATCGATCTTCGGTCCGAACATAAGTTCAGGGGTAAGGACTGACCCGATGTCTTTTGCGGATGGCGCAGTTCCCAGGAGATAAATGTCTCGCGACATGAACATCTGGTTGCCGAAAGAATTTCCGACAGCGTAGTTTACCTGTAAGGCAAAAGCAGAGTGACCTTTCGCAAGAAGCGCCTGCTTGATCTTTGCATCATTCGCCCCCAGCCACTTTTTCAGCCAGACGGTAAGGGAATATTCATTGACCCCTCCCGATATCTGACTCACAACGGCCGCTACCGCACCGCCGGCAGCCATACGGGAGTTAAATTGGCGAGGTCCGTCGTGAAGAGACATGTAGGATGAATCAGGTCCCTTTCGCATCCTTTGGACAGGAACGACCTCGTCCTCCCGAACCGGGCGTACAATGAAAGAATCGGTAGAAACGGCAAAATTAGGCATTGGTAACTTCTCCCAGCAACATCCGAGAATGGACAGGCCATATTTGGCGCAAAGGCGCTTCCGCGTATCGGCAATATCAGAACTCCAAAGACGGAAGAGACGACCCGGTGCCCAAAAGACACCGGGTCGAATCTATTAGCCAGCCTTGGTGGTCGCGAGGTCGTAAGACGCGATCATCGGTGCCTGCTGCGTATTGTTTTCGTCTGCAGGTGTGTACTTAACTTCCATCTTGGTGAAGTTGAGCTTGATTGTCTCAACAGGACGATCACCGCTGGAGTCTACCGAATAGCTGGCGATCAACGTGTTCGTCAGCAGGTACTGGATGTAGGTATTGCCTGGATCACCTGTTGTCACGAGGTGAATCGTTGCCAGTTTGCCCTGACGGCCAGAGCAAGCTTCCTGGAACAGTTTTGTGGAAGACGAGTCGCTGACCTTGGTCAGGATGACTTCCGAAATGGTTGGCTCAGATGCTTCGCGGTTTGCAGCAGAACCAGCAGAGGTGTTCATGTTGCGCACTACGTTCCAGTGAATGGCTTCGATATCCATCCACTTTTTGTGTTCCTGGTGCGTAGCGTCACCTTGGATACCGTCGATCTGCAAATAAATTGGCATACTGTAAGCTCCTGTAATTACTGAAAAGACCTCTTGCTTCGAGGCCGCGTTTGCCTTTCCACTACTGCCGCATGCGTCGGGACTTGCCTTCCGACGCGGCAACTTTATCCGCTGCAACCGGGGCGGCCGCAGTGAATTCATTACTGTCCCCAACCGCTTCCGCACGAATGCAGAACCCGGTTTCATCAAAATCAACGGTGATGTGCTTCACCCTGTCACCCGAGATAACTTTGTCCAGAAAGTAGCTGGACATGGGTGGAAGCAAATCCCTGCCGATCATGATTTCGATGGCGCGTGCGCCGATTTCGCTGGAACCCGACCGTCCCACCAGCGCGTCACGCGCGGCGTCTGAAAGCGTGAGGTTCGTGCCGTATGCGGAGCGAACCCGCTCGGCAATTTTCTCGATTTGAATGTCGACGATGCGCGACAGCTGCTCCGGTCCAAGCGGCATAAACGGCAGAATGACCGTGCGCCCCAGAAAAGCAGGTTTGAAATGCTTCGTCAGCTCAGGCATGAGCAGCGCCTCAAGCGCTTCGCCTTCCGGCATAGTGTCGGGGTCTGCCGCCAGCGCCGTCAACAATTCAGAACCGGTATTGGCGGTCATGAAAATCGTGGTATTCTTGAAATCTATATCCCGACCTTCGCCGTCTTTGAGCATGCCCTTATCGAAAACCTGATAAAATATATCCTGCACACCGGGATGCGCCTTATCGATCTCATCCAGCAGCAACACCCCGAATGGACGGCGGCGCACGGCCTCGGTCAGAACGCCACCCTCACCGTAGCCGACATAACCGGGCGGCGAACCCAGAAGCAGCGAAACCTTATGCTCTTCCTTGAATTCGGACATGTTGATGGTCGTGAGATGGCTGTTACCACCGTATAAAAGGTCGGCCAGCGACAAGGCGGTTTCCGTCTTTCCGGTGCCCGACATACCCACGAGCAGGAAGACTGCTGGTGGTCGGCGTGGATCGGACAGGCCAGCGCGCGCGGCGCGCATGGCGTCGGCAATACGGCCAATCGCCATATCCTGGCCGATGACACGCTGCTTCATCCGCTCATCCAGGGACTTTGCGCTCTCGATTTGATCGGCCAGCAACTTTCCAAGCGGAATACCAGTCCAGCGTGAGACGACCGATGCAATCATTTCACGATCAACGACCGTGGGAACCAGCTTCTCGTTACCGTTACCCGGCCCGATAGCCACAGGCCGCAGTGGCGCCACGTTGGGCGCATCGGTTATGGGCGCGTCGCCTTCCAACAATTCGGTGATCTCGGCATCGTAGCGCGCTCGAAGGCCATTGATTGCAGCTTCGAGATTGCTTATTTCCGCGCTTATCGCGTCAATCCGGGATTTCGTTTCTTCATCGGCAGGCTCACGGGAGAGCCACTCTTGCTCTGTGCTGAGCAATTGCCTTTCGCTCTCCATGGATCGAAGTTTTTCAGGCAATGTTTGCCGGGCAAGCGATACGGCAGCGGACGCAGTGTCCAGAAGGCTGACGGCTTTATCCGGCAACTGACGGGACGGCATGTAACGCGCGGACAGTTGCACCGCCGCAACGATCGCCTCGTCCCGTATGATCACGCCGTGATGCTTGACGAACGTATCGGCGATACCGCGCAGCATGCGAATGGCCGTCGCCTCATCCGGTTCGCGGACATGCACGGGCTGGAAACGTCGGGTCAGAGCCGCGTCTTTCTCAAAATACTTCTTGTACTCGCTCCATGTCGTTGCAGCGACCGTGCGGACCTCGCCACGGGCGAGGGCGGGCTTGAGAATATTTGCCGCATCACCCTGCCCTGCGGCACCGCCGGTACCGACAAGACCATGCGCTTCATCGATGAAGAGGATAATGGGCTCCGGGGACCGCTTGACGGCATCGATGACGCCATGGAGGCGTCGCTCGAACTCGCCCTTGACACCGGCACCAGCCTGAAGAAGTGACAGATCGAGCGTCAGCAGACTGACATTCCTCAGCTTTTCAGGAACATTGCCAGAAACGATCTCCAGCGCCAGCGCCTCTGCGACAGCTGTCTTGCCGACGCCAGCCTCTCCAACGAGAATGGGATTGTTCTGGCGACGTCTGGTCAGAATATCGACCATCTGCCTCAGTTCGTCGTCACGCCCGATGACAGGGTCCAACTTACCCTGACGCGCATCTTCAGTCATGTCCTGAGTGTAGAGGCGAAGGAAATCGTTCTGATCTTTACCGTGCGAAGCACCGACAACCGCGTCATCACTCGATGAAACGTGATTGGCCCCCTCCTCACGAAGCTGCTCCAACGCAGCGCGATCCATCAGCTTGAGCGCGGGGAAAGCGGCGCGCACAAGACTGCGCAACGACGTCTCCTCATCGAGAGCCAGCAGAAAGTGGGTCAGTGCAATGTGGGATCGCCCGTCCTGCAACGAGGCGAGCAACCAAGCCTCCCGCCCAGCAGTCAGGATATTCTGCGACAGCGACAGCGCCTCACCGTCACCGACGGCCGCATCGTCAAGCGCTTGGTCAATTTGAGCGCGAAGATCATCTCTGGAAATTTTCAACCGTTCAAAGGTGTTAGCGAATGCATCATTATCTACAACCGCACTCAACCAATGAGCAATATCAACGAACTGATGACCGCGTCGGACAGCGACGGATGCTCCCGTTTCAAGCGATACACGCAAGTCAGGCTCAAGCGCTTCTACCAGGCGGTTGAGATCAATATGCGACATGCAGCGAGCCTCCGGATTGGATCATTCCACAACGTGACGTGGCATAGTTAGGTTGATGAAACTCACTTGTCCAGCAAAAGTTGCTTTTTTATTTGACGAGTTTAAAACCAAGTCGCCACAATTTCGCCTAATTTTTCATAAGTCTGTTTAGTGAATAACCTTACGTAACGGAAGTAACTGACACATATCTATCATACTTAATGAGGGATAAACTGACATTGGACACACAAGAGTCGGTACATAATATAGAATATTTAAGTGATTGCGGAGAAAATATTCGAAGCAATGCAAGAACTCGTGAACTATACTATAGAATTAAGGATGAAAGAAACCAAGCCCGCGCAGAAGAACGCACTGTTTCACCCCAAGAAGTTCTAAGAGTTTCCAGCAACTGGATTGAAGTCAGCAATCTCGGATTGCATATTATATATTCTGAAAGCCGTGACGTTGAAATATTGGCATGGCTTGCGGAAGCAGAGCTAAGGCTAAAAGGCTTTCACGGTCTGCGGGAAGTTTATCGGGTGACATATGATATATTTTGCAACCAGTGGGACTCGCTTCACTCAATTAGTGACGATGACAACGAAGAGAAATTCGCTCCTTTCGCCGGATTGAACGGCATTGGAAGTGAGGGAACGCTAATACAGCCGTTGCGTCTCAGCTCCCTCATTCCGGGTGGCAAGTTTGGCGAACATACGCTGTGGGATTTCCAGCTGGCGCAGCGATCTTCTGAAACGAAACGCAAGGAAGAACTCTATAATGCCGCTTCCGAAGCGGGCATTGCAGCCATGTCTTCGCATCTGGCAGATGTGAATGCGTGTCTCTCGACATTTGATGACATAGCCAAGATTTTGTCTGAACGGTGTGGACACAACGCGCCAGCCAGCTCGAACATCCGAAACATTCTGATCGAGGCCGCATCCGCGATTCGCACGTTGGGCGGACGGGACGACGCGCAGCCTGCCGTTGCAAACAATGCACGGATAGCGGATAGTGATTCCGCATCGATACAGCCCGAAGTTCCTAAAAAATCATCATCTGGCACAGAAGAAATCGCTTCACGTGACCAGGCATTTGAAACTCTTCTTACAGTTGCGCGTTATTTCCGCCGGACGGAGCCGCATTCTCCGATATCGCTGGCAATTGAAACACTGGTCCGCAGGGGGCGCATGGATTTTTCAGAACTGCTCGCAGAGCTTTTGCCGGAAGTGCAGGCACGCCACGCCGTTTTGACGGCAGCTGGAATAAAGCCCGAGAGCGAGAACAACGGAAAATAGTGAAACCAGGGGAGATGCGACGCTCCCTATAGTCAGCAATGCCGATACGGCATCAAGGAGGTTTGAATGGCAAGTGTACATGAGAAGCTGGAGCGGGTTCGCAAACCTCGCGTTCACATCAAGTACGAAGTAGAAACCGAAGGCGCGATGGTGGTCAAAGAACTGCCGTTCGTCGTTGGTGTTCTGGGCGATTTTTCCGGTAATCCAACACAGCCCCTGAAACCATTTGGCGAGCGAAAGTTCGTCCAGGTAGACCGGGATAACTTCGACGAAGTCATGCGCCGCATGACACCTGGCCTCAACATTGCCGTCCCCAACACGCTTCAAGACGATGGCACGGATATCCAAGTCAATCTGAAGTTCGAGAGCATGGACGACTTCCTGCCCGCATCTGTTGTCGAGCAGGTACCAGCGCTCAAAGCGCTTCTGGATGCACGCAACGAACTGCGCGACCTGTTGTCGAAAGCCGATCGTTCCGAAGATCTGGAGCGGCTTCTAGAAGACATCCTCCAGAACAAGACCGATCTCGGAAAGCTCGTATCCGAATTGAAAGAGAAAAACAGTGCGGGCACCTGACCTCGAAACCTGAGGACTGCTTCGTTGAGATGCCCCGGCGCACGGGGCTTCACCTGTTCTAGCGGCAAAACAAGACAAGAGCCGCATTTGGAAGGATTGAAACATGAGCGCTGAAAGCCTGCTGAAAAACGAGGCACAGACAACGACCACCGAAGAAAACGGCCTGCTGGCCAAGGTGGTTGCCGCGACACGTCAGACCGAACCGGACCGCGCACAGAACCTGCTGCGCACGCTGACAGATCAGGCCCTGAAGGGTACGGTCAAGTATGACCGGAACCTGACCGTAACGCTGAACCATGCGATTGCCGAAATCGATAAGGCGATTTCCGCCCAGCTCGCGGCCATCATGCAGGCACCGGAGTTCGCGAAGCTCGAAGGCACATGGCGCGGTCTGAATTATCTCGTGAAAAACTCGGAAACCAGCGTCAACCTCAAGATTCGCGTGCTGAACGCTTCCAAGCGTGACGTGGGACGCGATCTCGAAAAGGCCGTTGAATTCGACCAGTCCAGACTGTTCAAATCCATCTATGAAGATGAATTCGGTACCCCAGGCGGCGAGCCGATGGGTGCCATCATCGGCGACTACGAATTCGACAACTCGTTTGACGATGTTCAGCTTCTGCAAGGCGTGTCGATGATCGCCGCTGCGGCATTCGCACCGTTTATTTCGGCTGCGAGCCCGCGCATGTTCGGCTTCGAAGACTATCGCGATCTGGCTCGTCCGCGTGATCTCGAGAAGATTTTCGACACCGTCGAATATGCCAAGTGGCGCAGCTTCCGCGAAAGCGACGATTCGCGTTTCGTCACGCTGGCCCTGCCCCGCGTGCTTGCCCGTATGCCTTACGGCCCGAAGACGAACCCGGTTGACGAGTTCGCCTATGACGAAACACGCGGTTCCGCCAACGGCGATTTGCAGCATGATGAATATTGCTGGATGAACGCCGCCTACGTCATGGGCACAAAGCTGACAGACGCCTTTGCCAAGAACGGCTGGTGCACGGCCATTCGTGGTGCAGAAAATGGCGGCAAGGTCGAGAACCTTCCCATGCATGTCTTCTCCAGCGATGATGGCGATCTGGATCTGAAGTGCCCGACAGAAGTCGGCATCACCGACCGTCGCGATGCCGAACTGGGCAAGCTGGGCTTCCTGCCACTCTGCCACTACAAAAACACAGATTATGCCGTGTTCTTCGGCGCGCAGACCGCCCACAAGCCCAAGCTTTATGACCGCCCTGAGGCGACGGCCAATGCTGCAGTCTCTGCGCGTCTGCCATATATGATGGCGACCTCGCGTTTTGCGCATTATCTGAAGGTCATGGGCCGCGACAAGATCGGCTCCTTCATGGAAGCATCCGATTGCGAAGTCTGGCTGAACCGCTGGATTTCCAACTACGTCAACGCCAACGACGTGGCTGGCGAAGAATCGCGTGCGAAGTACCCTCTGCGCGACGCGAAGGTGACCGTTCAGGAAATTCCCGGCAAGCCTGGTGCCTACAACGCCGTCGCCTGGATGCGCCCTTGGTTGCAGATGGAAGAACTGACGACCTCGTTGCGTATGGTCGCCCGCATTCCAACCAAGAACTGAGCCGGATGGAGGGGCAGCAATGCCCCTCACCCATCGCATACCCGCCCGGAGCCCATTCATGACGCACAGGTCCGTTTCGGACATACGCAGTCAGGCCGACCAGCTCATCGCCCTTATCGATGACGCTCTCAACGGCCAAGTGAACGCCATCTTGCACCACCCTGAATTTCAGGCGATGGAGGCAAGATGGCGCGGGCTTGCCATGGTAGTGCGCGAAGCCAGCCGCTGCCCGGAAGTGAAAATCAAGCTTCTGAACGCCAGCTGGCGGGAGCTGGCGCGCAGCATGGAGCGGGCAACGGATTTCGACCAGAGCCATCTGTTCGAGATCATTTACAACAGAGAATTCGGCATGCCTGGCGGTGAACCGGTGGGGCTTCTGGTGGGAGACTATACGTTCTCTCCCGAGGATTTCGAGGGCATCGATTCCATTACGACCTTGTCGCAAATCGGCATGGTCGCCGCCGCCGCATTCTGCCCATTCATAGCCGCAGCGGCCCCTTCTGCCGTAGGCTTGGAAGATTTCTCCGAGCTGAGCCGCGTTCATGATTTCTCATGGCTGAAACAAGAGAAGACCCGCCTTCGCTGGAATGCACTTCGTGCCCGCGACGATAGCCGTTTCGTGGGGCTGGTCGCGCCACGTATTCTGCTGCGCTCGCCCCACAAACCATACTCGCGTCGTCGCGAAGACCCGTTTCCATTTCGCGAACACATCGCGGAAAATGGTGAGACGCTGCTGTGGGGCAATGCAGCTTTTGCTTTCGCGTCTGTCGTGGTGCGCAATTTCACGGACTCCGGCTGGTTCGCCGATATCAGAGGCGTGACGCAGGACGAGGTGGACGGCGGCATGTTGTCCCACTCTCAACTGCCTCCGCTCGATCTTGGCATCGAGAGCAATGGCCTATCGGCACAGCCGCCCGTGGAAATGCAGCTGACGATGGGACAGGAACAGCAGTTCTCCGATCTCGGCATCGTACCGGTGTCGACCACCTATCTTTCCAGCATGGCGATTTTCAACGCCAACCAGTCGCTCCACGCGCCCGGTCATTATTCCAAGGAAAGCGCGCGGCAGAACGCAAGGCTTGCGGCGATGCTGCAATATGTACTCTGCGCTTCGCGGTTCTCACATTACCTCAAAGTCATCATGCGCGATGACATCGGCCAGTTGAGCGATGCCATAACCATCGAGCGAAAGCTGGAAAACTGGCTGTCGTCCTACACTCTGGGCAATGACGATGCGGAGGCATCGTTGCGCACACGCTATCCCTTGCGCTCCGCCGGTATCAGCGTTTTCGAAATTCCCGGAAAACCGGGCAGCTTTTCCTGCACCGTCCGTCTCCAGCCGCATTTCCAGCTGGATGATGTTTCCACCAGTTTCCACCTCATTGCCGAAACGACCACGCATACGGCGTCAATCGCCCGGTCCCCGGCTGAGCCACAAAGGATACCCGCATGACATTGCGCGACGATATCTCCCGCCTGCTTGATGCAGACCAACTTGATGAAGCCATCATCAAGGCCAAGGACCACGTCAAGACTGCCCCTTCGGACAAGGAAGGCCGCAACCTGTACATCGATCTGCTGATCCTTGCCGGAGAGTACGAAAAGGCCGATGCGCAGTGCAATCTGGCAGCCACATTCGCACCCCAGGATGCGGTAGGGTTTTCGCTGTTCCGTCACCATCTGCGTGCCATGGCGGCGCGCGTAGCATGGTTTGAAACCGGTGCGGTGCCTGATTTCACCCATGGCCCGTCCGAACTGGACCAACTCGCCATCAAAGCCAACATTGCCGCACGCGACGGCAAGGCGGATGAGGCAACGCAGGCGCTTTTGGAACTGGACGAGAAGCGTGCCGAAACCTCCATCCTTCTGAATGACAGCAAGGCTGGCGATATCCGTGATCTCGACGACCGTATTCCGCACGCGCTGGAGGTTTTGACCAACGGCGGTAAATATTTGTGGATCGATTTCAGCCGGATCGACACGCTGGTCATCGAGCCCATGACGCGCCCGCGTGATCTGGCGTTCCGCTCGGCAGAGATCACCCTATTGGATGGTGCCATCGCATCGGTGTTGCTGCCAGCGGTCTATTATGGTGCGGACAAGACGACGCCGTTGCTGCTGGGTCGCGAAACCCTGTGGAACGACGATGGCCCTCTGGTGACGGGGCGTGGCCAGCGCTGCCTGTTGATCGGTGACGATCTGGTGCCGTTCCACGAAATTTCCAGCCTCTCGGCGGATGCGGGTACCGAAGAAAGGCAGACTGCGCGTGGTTGATCCTCTGGAGCAATATCGCCCAAAGCAAAGAACTCTTGCCCGCTCGGTGCTGGACCGATTGCTGGACGATGCGCCGGATATGGAAAACGACCCGCCTGCGAGCCTGTCAGATCAGGTCCGTGAGATGCGCGAAGTCATTCGCCGTGATCTTGAATCCCTGCTCAACACACGACGCAATCCTGCCGGGCCGCCAGCAGATTTCAAAGAGTTGACGGATGCTCTGGTCAGCTATGGCGTGGACGGCATTCTCGCCGCCAATCTCGTAACAGACGCCTCCAAGGCAAAGCTCGCCCAGACGATAGAGCGGCGGATATCCATGTTCGAGACACGCCTTGCCGATGTGCGCGTATCGATCATGAAGAACCGGATGGATGGCGACAGGGCGTTGCGTATGCGCATTCAGGCGACGTTCCGTCTGCATGAAGGCATGCCGCCAATCAGCTTCGAATCCAAGATAGACCCATCGACCCAACGCTTTTTGGTGGAGGCAAGCAATGGCTGATGGCTTTCTCGAAAAATACAATGACGAGCTCTTTGCGCTGAGAAAACGCGCGTCCCGTTTTGCGGCGGCGTTCCCGAAGATCGCAGGCCGGTTACGGATGACGGGCGAGGTCGCCGACGACCCCCATGTCGAGCGGCTGATACAGAGCTTTGCATACTCCGCAGCGCGCGTGCGCCAGAAGCTGGATGACGAGTTCCCGGAGCTCTCCGATAGCCTGCTGGAAACGCTCTATCCGCATTATCTCGCACCGCTGCCATCCATGAGCGTCGTTCATTTTGCCCCCAGCCCGGCACTGACGACGGTACAGGCGCTGCCACGGCACAGCGAAATTCTGGCTGAGCCTATCGGCGGCGAAAGCTGCAAATTCCGCACTACGCAAAGTATTGACATCGTCCCTTTGGAGATTACGGCAGCGTCACTTGTCAGCCAGCCCATCGACGCGCCTTTTTTCGCGTCATCGGCGGGCGCTGCAAGTTGCCTGAAACTGTCATTGCGCACCACCTCACCTCGTCCCGCAACATTTCGCGAGATAGGACTGACATCGTTACAGATATTCATTTCATCGGCATGGCAGCAGGCGACGGCGCTCTATGAACTTCTGGCGAACCATTGCGTCGGGATATCGCTTGCTCAGCATTCCGAAGACCGCAATGCCATCTTCTTACCCGCGGCCAATCTCAAACCCTCAGGCTTTGCCCGAGATCAGGCGATGCTGCCCTACCCCGCCAACAGCTTCGACGGATACCGGCTGCTGACGGAGTTCTTCGCGCTGCCGCAGAAGTTTCTGTTTCTGGATATCGAAGGCCTCGACCAATGGAGCGGTGGAGATTGCGAGCTTTACATCTACCTCGACGCCGCAGAAACGCGGCTTGAGCGTATGGTTTCCGCCAAGGATTTCGTGCTTAACGCATCGCCCGTCATCAACCTGTTCAAGCAAAGCTGCGAGCCCTTGAGCCTCGATGGCACACGGACGGAATATCGCCTGCTGCCCGACGCCCGGCGTCAGAGGACGCGGGAAATCTACGGCGTCGAAGATGTGGAACTGACGAGCCGCACAGGCCAGATCGAAAAGACGTCGCCATTCTTCGGTCGCACGCAAAGAAGCAATGGATCCAACGTATTTTGGCAAAGCTATCGCCGCTTCGACGATGATGACGGCTCGTCCGATACCGACATCGCTTTTGTCGATCAGCAGCGTGGGCCGCTGGGTCCGCTTGATGTCGTGGCCAGCGTCAGCACGCTGTGCATCAATCGAGAACTGCCCAGCCAATTGCCATTCGGCGGCGGGCATCCTTTCCTGCAACTCGCAGCAGGAAATGAGGCGGTTAATTCCGTTCATGCGTTGATGCCGCCAACAGCAGCCGTTCGAATGAACGAGCGTTCTGCGCGCGAATGGCGGCTGGTCTCGCATCTTCTCCTCAACCATCTGTCGCTGTTCGACAATGGCGGCGCCCCGCTGAAGGACATTCTCTCCCTTTATGCCTTCAGAGATACGCCAGAGACCCGCCAACTGGTGGAGGCCATCACTTCGGTCGAAGCGCGCAACTCACATGCCAGAATTGGCTCAGCGATGGTGCCGGGGACAGACATCACCCTAGAGTTCGACCCTGCCTTGATAGACCGAGCCGCAGCGTTCGTATTCGCGAGCGTGCTGAACCATTTCTTCGGCCTCTACACGTCGATCAACAGCTTTACCCGCCTGACCGCAACCATGCGCGGCCAATCCGAACCTCTTGCCCGGTGGCCTGCCCGTGCGGCAGACCGCCCGTTGCTATAGGAGTTCGCGATGCAGCCTCAAGCCATCGACATGCGTGAAAAACAGGCAGAACTGCTGGCAAACGATCCCGGCAGCTTCGATCCTGCGACAGCATTTCGTGTAGCGCAGCATCTTGTCCAGCAGGATGAATTGACCATTGGTTCTCACAACGGCGCGCGCCCGACGCCCGTTGCGATCAGCGGCTACCGCAGCAAGAATGGCAAAGCGGAACTGCGCTCCGCATTCGCACCTATCATCGGTCCGCTTGGTTCATTGCCGCCGAGTTATAGTGAATTGCGGCAGCGCGAAGAACGCAATCGTTCCAAGGCGTTGACCAGCTTCTTCAATCTGTTCGCGGCTCGCTTCAGCGAACTTTTCGTCTCTGCGACAGAAAAATACCGGCTGGCGCGCGAACTGCGCTGGACCCCGAACCCTGAAAACAACGCCTTTCGCAAAACACTGCTTTCGCTGACCGGCTTCGGCACTACGGGTCTCAGCGCGAAGGTGGGCGTCAAGGAAGACGTATTGCTGCGTTTCAGCGGTTTGCTGGCAAATCGCAACCGCAACGCAACGGCCCTGACGTCGATGCTACGTGAATTCACAGGGCTCGATGTCACCATCGAGCAATTTCGCAGACGCTGGGTGCCACTTCCGCTGCACGAGCAAAGCAGGATGGGGCAGCCCGGCGGTTTGCGGCTTGGGCAAAACGTCACGGCTGGAAGTGCCATCGAAGATTTCAGCGGCGGCTTCCGCATAGTCCTTGGCCCTGTCGGCTATGCGGATTATCTGGCTTTGACACCCGGCTCGAAGCGGCTTGCGGAAATCTTCGCCGTCACACGGCTTTTTGTCGGCAGTGCTTTCGAGTTCGACATTCAAGTCATTTTGAAAAAAGAGGATGTGCCTTTCTGCCAGCTGGGTCAGGCAGATGCACCGGCACGGCTGGGGTGGAACAGCTGGGCCCGCCTTGCCCCAGCGGCAAAAGACAGCACCGACGCAATCGTAACCGAGCGCGAAGGCTCGGCACTTTCAGCGTGAGGATGACATCATGAAACTTGTTCTGAAAGAAAAACAGGTTAACGGAAGTGCAACGCCCACCCTGTGGAGCTTCGAGCAGGGCAGACGTGTGATAGGACGTTCCACCGATTGCGACTGGCAGGTCAATGACGATGCGCGCCGGGTTTCCAAGCAGCATTGCACACTGAGCTGCGACCGCGAGGGGTTCTCCATCACCGACCAGAGCGCGAACGGCACGCAGGTCGATGGTCGTCTCTTGCTGGAAGGTGAAACCGTTCGCCTGCAAAACGGCTCACAGATCGGCATCGGCGGACAGACATTCGACGTCATCATCAGCGGCGAGGCCGAACTGGAATATGGTGATCCTGAAAGTTCGCTCCGCGTCAGCGACGAGCATATGACGATATCGGCCATTCTGGCGGACATCGCGCCAAATGGCCGCTCGGCACGGGGCGTCATTGCCGGTGGTGCCTCCAACGACGATTGGCCGGACACGGCACCCGACCTGACCGGCAAGAAAACCAAGTCCATTTCCCGCAATGTCGAGGTCGGCTGGAATGCCCCTCCTTCGACTGCAGGTGTCGGCACTGTTTTGCCCAATGACTGGAACGAAGAGCCGGTGGAAAGCTCCAAGCACGAGCACACCGATGCCATGAACATTCCGGTACTGGTCTCACGACCAAAAAAGAAAGTACCCGTCGAGGATTTCGACGCGGTCTTCATGGGTGGGGACGACGAGGAGACGGAGATTGAGCCGACAGCCGCAGCTGTGCCTGTCACGAGCGACCCTATCGATGACCTTCTGGTTCAGATGGAAAAGGAAAGCGCCGAATGTCTTTCCATCCTCGACATCGACCAGACGGCCATCGGCGCTGAGACCCATGAGACATCGCCACGGGCACGGCTCGAAGGCCTTATTCGCCAGCAAAGGCTGCTGGCCTCGTCTCTGGAAATTCTGATCCGAACCTGTACGCAAAAACTCGAGCCGCGATTGATCGAAGCCAAGGCTGACGCCCAAAACGACTGGCGCGACAAGATTGCACACAAGGAATGGCGGGCTCTGATCCAGAGGACCGATTACTGGTCTACTTTCAAAAAGAACTTCGAAGAAGATGGCCGTCAAATGCCGGTCAGAGAGTTTCTTCAGCGCGCAGCACGGGGCGAGGCTGCGCCTGATGAAGCGCTTCAACCAAATACCAAGGGGGTAAGCAGACAAAATGAGGCATGAAAACCGGGTTGCCTGGAGCGAAGGCATGTTCCTTCGCGTTCAACATTTTCAGCAATCGGACCGTTGGACGGAGCGACTGGTCCGCAATACTACGCGCAACCTTTCGCCCTATCCCTGGGGTGTAGCGGAAATCGGCATCGATCGAAGCGCACTGGCTATCGGGCAGTTTGCGCTTTCGAACCTGCGAGGCATATTGCCCGATGGAACGCCGTTCGAAGCGCCTGAGGATTCTGATCTACCGCCGCCGCTGGATCTGGATGAAGGCGTCAAGAACGCAATCGTCTATCTGGCGCTTCCAGCCCGTCAGCCAGGCAAGGCCGATATGTCCAGCGGTGCCAAGGCCGATAGCAACAGCGTGCGCGTCGTGGCCACCACATACGAAGTATCAGATGCCAATGTCGATACGGATTTCATAGCCCCTATCGATGTCGGGCGCTTGAGCCTCAAATTCCTCAAAACCGGCGACGATCTTTCTGGCTATGACCTCATCGGCTTGGCGCGGGTCATCGAGGTGCGCTCTGACCGCGCGGTCATTCTCGATCCGGATTTCATTCCGCCGATCCTCAACTGCGCAGCCTCATCGCGCCTCTCTGAATTGCTGACAGAACTCCTCGGTATCGTCCGGCATCGAGCACAGGCAATCTCCGAACGTATAGGTGATCCGACCATTCGCGGCACCGCAGAAGTCGGCGATTATTTTCTGCTGCAAATTCTCAATCGTGCCGATCCGCTGCTGGCTCACCTTTCCGCCAATGCCACGCGGTTTCACCCCATCCGGTTCTACGAGGACTGCATTCAACTGGCCGGTGAACTTGCCACATTCACCACGGATAAAAAGCGCGCGACGGATTTTCCGCCCTATCGCCATGACGATCTGAAGGCGAGCTTTGCCGCCGTGTTCGATGATCTGCGAACGTCGCTTTCCGCCGTTCTGGAACAGGCGGCTGTTGCCATCGAACTGGTGGAGCGCAGACACGGTGTGCGTGTCGGCACCATTCACGACCGCACGCTGCTGCGCGACTCCGGCTTCGTTCTGGCCGTACGCGCCGATATGTCTGCCGAGGATATTCGCCGCAAGCTGCCAGCCCAGATCAAGGTGGGCCCGGTGGAGCGTATTTCCGAATTGGTCAACGTGGCACTGCCGGGCATTCCCGTGCGGTCGCTGCCGGTCCTTCCGCGCCAACTCCCTTATCGCTCCGGCACGATTTATTTCGAGATCGATACCAAGTCACCTCTTTGGAAGCAGCTTGAAACCTCTGGCGCCATCGCGCTGCATCTCGCGGGTGAATTCCCCGGCCTTGAGATGGAAATGTGGGCATTACGCGAATGAGCAACGACAAGCCCTCTTCATGGCAGGATTTACCGACGGTGGTTGAGATCACCGACGAAAGCCGCCTTCGAAACAAAAACGCTCGCAACATGGCGGCCATTCTCGATGACATCATCGAGACAGATGTCGTGCCAGCCCGCACAGGACGCAGCGACAATTCGCTACCGATCGACGCGCTGCTCTCCAATTTCCGCTTCGGCGGCGAAGAGGTGCCGACACTGGTGCAGTCGGCAGCGCCTCTGCTGAACCTCGCGCATGTGTTGCGCTTCAGCGATGCCGAGCCGGACCCGGAGCATTTGCGGCGCGCCTGCATGGAAGCCATCACGCGATACGAGCGCGACCTAGGTTCCGCCCGCATCAGCCCCGAACGCGCCAGAGCCGCCCATTATGTGGTCTGCGCCACCGTTGACGATGTCATCTTGAGCAAGCCCTGGGGCGTGCGCGCCGGCTGGGCCCGCTCCGGGCTCGTCTCTACCTTCCACAATGATGTCACCGGCGGTGATCGCGTATTCGATATTCTCGACCATTTCCACCAGTCTCCGGGTGCCAACAAAGATCTTCTGCTGCTGCTTTATCTCTGCCTTTCACTGGCATTCGAAGGACGCACACGCGTCTCCGCCAAAGGCGCGCTGGAGCTTTCCCGCATCCGTGACAGTCTCTATAAGACGCTGATCGGCCAATATGGCGTATTCGAGCGTGAGTTGTCTCCGCACTGGCAGGGTGTCGAGGCGCGGCACACGCCGTTGCGCACCATGGCGGCGCTTTGGACCCTGCTGTCACTGATCGCACTGGCCTTTGCCTTCGGCTACCTGTTCTTCACCCTGTCTTTGAACAGCGCATCCGATACCACATTTGAGCGGCTGGCATCGTTGCCTCCCACCGACACGCCGAGTGTGCTAATCACAACGCCGCCCGCCCCACCGGAAACACCGCCGGTCAAAGCCGAAGAGCCGAAAGTGGAGCCACCAAGGATCGTTGAGCTGCCGAAACCGACGCGGCTGGATAATCTGATGGCGTTCCTCCAGCCGGAAGTTCAGAAAAATCTGGTGACGCTGGCGAATGTGAACGGCCGTCTTCGCGTGCGTATCAACAATTCCGGTCTGTTCAGTGTCGGCAGCGCCGATGTCAGCCCGCAATTCCGCGATCTCATCCAGCGTATTGGCGGCGCACTTGCTGCCGACAAATTCCGAGCGGTGGTTATCGGCTATACGGACAATGTGCCGATCAAGACCATCCAGTTCCCGTCGAACTGGCATCTTTCGGAAGCCCGGGCGAAGGCGGTGGGCGATATTCTCTCCACCTTCACCGGCCCCGAAGCCATCCTGACCGAGGGCCGCGCCGACAGCGATCCAATTGCCGATAACAATACGGCGGAAGGTCGGGAGAAGAACCGCAGAACAGAGATCATGGTGCTGACCAATCCCGGCGAGCAACTCAGCGAAGCGGGCATTCTTTCCCCCGCGATAACAACGACAACCGGACAGCAACCAGGTGAGGCCCAGCAATGAATCCGCTGAGTTATTTTTATACGATCCGGTCATATGTCGATAGCTACGCGGCCCTCATCGGCAGGCGGTTCATTTCGTTGCTGTGGGCGGTCGCACTTTGCGTCGTCATCTGGTTTTACGGATATCTGGTCGCCTTCGGTACGTTCAAACCTTTCGGCACGACGCAGGCGCGCCTGATTGCCATCGGCATCATATTGCTGATCTGGGTGGTCTATATCGTCATTACGGCCTACCGCGCCCGCAAGCAGGACAAGGAACTTGTCGATAGCATCGAGCAGGAAGCGCTGAACAACCGAAATGCCGAAGTCGGCGAGATACAAACCCGGCTGAAAGAAGCGCTTGCACTCTTGCGCCGCGTCACAAAGAAGCGGTTCGGCTATATCTACGATCTGCCCTGGTATGTGATCTTCGGCGCTCCCGGTTCCGGTAAAACCACGGCACTTACCAATTCCGGCCTGCAATTTCCTCTGGGTGATGCGCTTGGCGAAAGTGCCGTGAAGGGCATTGGAGGAACGCGAAACTGCAATTGGTGGTTCACCGATGAGGCGATTCTCATCGATACCGCAGGCCGATACACGACACAGGACGACCTCGACGGCTCGTCCAAGGCAGGCTGGGAAGGCTTTCTCAACCTTCTGCGGCGCTATCGTCGCTCCCAGCCGATCAACGGTGCGCTCGTAACCCTGTCCATCCACGACCTTTTGACGCGTGACCCGGAAGAGCAACGTCAGGAGCTTCGCTCCATCCGCCAGAGGCTATCGGAACTGGACGAATATCTACACGCCCGCGTGCCTGTTTATGTCGTGCTGACAAAGGCCGACCTTCTGGATGGCTTCATCGAGTTTTTCGATGGCTTCAACAAAACGGATCGTCATCAGGTCTGGGGTACGACATTTAAGCTGGACGAAAGCTATTCCGCACAGGATCTGCCGCAGCGTTTTCTCGAAGAATTCGAGCTGTTGCAACAGCGTGTCGACGCGATGCTGATCGAGCGTTTGCAGCAGGAACAGAATGCCGAAATACGGGGGCGCATCTTCCGCTTCCCAGCAGAGCTGTCCAAGCTCAAGGACCGCTTGCATGAAGCATTGAGCGAGCTGTGCGCGAGCTCGCCGCTGATCGAAGCGCCGTTGCTTCGTGGCGTGTACTTTGCGTCCGGTACGCAAGCGGAAGCGGGCACGACTGCCCCGCGCGCCCACCGCAGCTACTTCCTGGTGCGTCTGTTCAAGGAGGTCATTTTTCCGGAAGCGGCGCTCGTCATGCGTGACAAACGCCTGTCCGGCAGGCAGCTTCTGGTCCGGCGCATAGCGTATGGCTTGTCCGTGGCTGTGGTCGCAATCGTCTTTACCGGCTGGATCCTGACCTATTTCTCCAACACGCAGGCGCTGGCTGAAGCGGACCGTAAACTGAATGCTTACCAGCAGCTGGTTCAGGGCATTCAAGTCCGAAACGTATCGGACGCAGACTTCCTGCGCATTCTGCCGGCTCTCGATAACCTGCGCGAAGTCAATTCCGGCTTTGCGAAAGACCGCGTGTGGAATGTTGGTTTCGGGCTTGATCAGGAAGAGAAAATCGCTGGCCGACAGCGCGATGCCTATCAGCGGGCGTTAAACGCACTGCTCCTGCCGCGCATGATCGTGCAATTACAAAAGCAGCTTCAAGACGAGAGCGATGTCACGCGCACGTTCAATTCCCTGAAGTTGTACGGCATGCTTGGGGGTCTCGGTAACCTTGATCGCGATTTCATGACCGTGCAATCGAGGGACATGTTCGCGTCTCTCTATCCCGGAGATGGCAGGGCTGCGGCCCGTGACGCGCTCAATCGTCATGCTCGTGCCTTGGCCGGTGGTGTTCTCGCCCCGATCGAACTCGATGCCAGACTGATTTCCAAAGCGCGCGACACCATCCGTGGCCAGGCAATCGGCGCGCGTGCCTATGATATTCTCGCTGGCCTTCCGCAGGCACGCGAGCTTCCGAACTGGAGCCCGTCTGCTGCTTTCGGCCCGCTGGGCGAACGTGCCGTGGAACGTGAAAGCAAGGCACCGCTGGTGGATGGGATCGAAGGGCTGTTTACCGCTAACGGTTATCGCGGCGTCGTCATCCCGCAAGTCTCCTATGCTTCAAGGGTTGCGCTGTCTGAAGCCTGGGTGCGTGGTTCGGATGACGCAATTCGTGGCGCGACGGTAGAAACTGTGGCGCAGGCCGCTCTCCAGATATATTTCGACCGCTTTGAAAAACGCTGGAACGACCTTCTGACCGATGTGCGCATCAAGCCTTCGCAGAGCCTTGGTGATGCGGTGGAGACAACGCGAATTCTGGCAAATGATCGCAACATCATCATCGAAGCCGCCAAGTCCATCGCCGATGCCACCGACTTGCGTCCCAATGCGGGAGCGAGCTTGACAACCTTGGCATCGACCGCCGACGGTGACAACACGGCAGCGATCCTGTCTGCAACCGTCGATGCGGCTGATCCCTACGCGCGGCTTCGCGAAATGCTGGCAGCGAAAGGGTCTGGTTCATCCGAACAGGCAAACAGCAACGGCGCGAATGGTGGCAAGGAAGCAGGTTCGCCATCGGAACAGCTACTTGCCGATATCAAGGCTTTGCACGAGCAACTGGCACGCTCCTCCACCACATCCGACGAGGTGGCAAAGGTGTTCGATGTGGACAGTCAGTTGACGAAAGCCAATCAGGATCTGTTGCAGGAGGCGCGTCAGCTTCCGGCACCGCTTGACGTTTGGGTTGCCGGACTTGCGGCCGACGTCGGTTCGCTGGCGGTGAAATCCGCACGTGGCCGGATTGCCGATCTCTGGGCGGCGGAGGGAGCATCGCTTTGCTCTTCCATCGTTTCAGGACGTTATCCGTTTGATAGGGCATCTCCAAGAGATGTTGCGATGGCCGATTTCACCCGGCTTTTCGGACCGAAGGGCACTTTCCAGACGTTCTTCAAGCAGCGCATGGAACCCTTCGTCGACAAGACGACAAATCCATGGGGCTGGAAGGGCACGTTTGGCGCAACTGGCATACCGAGCGATGCCATTGCCCAATTCGAGAATGCCGACAAAATTTTACGCGCGTTCTTTCCCAATGGAAGCGAAGTGCCGGCTGTATCGATCAACGTGAAGCCGGTGTCGCTGACGGACGCATCCAGTGCCGTCATGCTGGAAATCGAAGGCGAGCGGGTCGTTTATTATCACGGTCCGGTGCAGGCGAAATCCATCACATGGCCATCTGAGAGCAATTCCGCCAATCTTTCGCGCATCGCTTTCCAGCCCGGTGGCTGGCAGCAGGCGAAAACAGAAAACGGCGACTGGTCGCCATTCCGCCTGTTCGATGATGCAAAAATCGATAATCAGGCAGGCGATTTGTTAAGAGCTAGGTTTGAAAATAGCGGCCAAGTGGCAGAGTTCGATATTCAGTTTGGTTCGGTGCTCAATCCGTTCAGACTGGATGCGCTTGCGAACTTCACCTGCCCGGCTCAATTCTGAGTGACAGATCAATGTCGCGTTTAACGGAGGGGATGATGACAACGAAAATGCACCGGCACCGCAGAGCCGCCTTGTCTGACTGATGGCAAAGCAAGTCAGTACCCCCGTCAAAGCCGCAGTCGAAAGCGATCGGATCGGCTTTTTCGGGAAGATCCAGAGCCACGGGGATTTCATTTCCGAGGGTATGGACCGCGATCTCATCGGCGCTCTTGACGGCTGGATTCAAGCCGGCATGCACGCTTGTGCCGATGTTTTTGCGTCGCGTTGGAATTCCGTGTTTTCGACATCCCCTCCCTTGCGCTTCATAACCGAGCGCGGAATTTGGGGCCGCAACGCCTATGCGGGTGTACTCTTGCCCAGCCGTGACAGGGTTGGCCGTAGATATCCACTGGTCGTGCTAGCTCAACTGGCACACTTCAACCAGCACCCAAGGACGCTCTATCTTGATGATACGTGGTTCATGGCCGCAGAAGCGGTAGCTGAAACCTCCATGACATCAGAATTCGACATGCAGCGTTTTACGACGTCGGTCAAACGATTGCGCATGCCCAAACCAAAGGGCGAGGATGAAGACGTACAGTTTTCGACCCGTTCAGGCGAACCCATAAGCCTGTGGTGGTACATCGATGCTGACACCCGCCGTGCCCGCGGAATGAAATTCGAAGGCAAGCCGGCGGCGACGGATTTCGTGCGGCTCTTTCGTGATCAGACATCTACAGATGAAGGAGATGCACCGTCGAGCCCGAAGCCCGCTCAAAAGGTCGCTGCCGACATCAAGCCCGCAGCCCAGCCAAAGCCTGCTGCCGCGCCGAAACCACCGCCGCAAGAGGCCCCCGCCGCTCCGCTCATCTACAGTTACGCCACCCATCCGGGAACACGCCTCAGCGTCAATGCGGATGCACTGTTCGTGTCCAAGAGCCCTGCTCTCTTCGCGATTGCCGATGGTGTGGGAGACGGCAATGCAGCGGTTGAGGCTGCACGGCTGACGACGAATGCGTTGACCGACGTTGCCAGCAACGATCAGGCCGAATTTGTCACTCAGGATATCAAAGGCAAACTCGGAACGGTCAACAGCCTGCTGCTTTCGCGCCAGTTCGGGACGGACGCGCAAAGGCCGATGGCGAGCGTCGTTGTGGCATCTTTGGTCGAGAAGACGCTGACCGTCTTATGGTCGGGCGATGCGCGCGCCTATCTGCTGCGTGACGGCACCATGCACATGTTGTCGCGCGATCATGTCATCGTCGGCATGAAAAAGCAGCTGTCACAATGCCTGGGCCTTTCCCAGCAATTCCGCCCCGATGCCTTTGGCGAAGAATGGGGCTTACATGACCGCCTATTGCTATGCAGTTTCCCGCTGATGCAGGCGTTGAAAGAGCGCGTCGTTGCGGAAATTCTGCAGGAAACGCCGATCAACGATTGCGCCAACGCGCTGGTGCAGGAAGCACTGATCGAAAACATCCGGGACAATATCAGCGCCATCGTGATCGGAAATCGGCTTGAGCAACGCTAACGATGTTGCCAAGCATTTTGCCGATTTGTTGGCTGCGATACGACAGTCTGAAAGACCTGATGACGTCATAGATCGTATTCGTGACGCGCTCGATCGCAAGGCGTCCGCATTGTCTCAGCAAAATCCTGTTTTCATCGAGAACAGTTTCACGCTCGAGGCCGTGGCCTATGAGACGGAAAGCACGCAGATTTTGCAGGTAACACATCGCGACCTGCGCACATCATTCGCTCTTAAGACGGTCCCGGAGAAAGCGCGTGATGACGCGTTTCTTGTTCAGAACCTGCGAAGAGAAGCCGAAATAGGCCTTTCCATGCGCCATCCATGCCTTCACGAAGTGTCCGCACTTCTACGGTTGCCTGATGGACGGCCCGGTCTCTTGCAACCGTGGACACCTGTGTCACTCGCGTCTGTGCTAACAGACGGGACACTGACGCGAGATGAGATCAGCACTGTTTTGGACCGGGTTCTTGGGGCTGTCGCCGCTCTCCATGCCAAGGATTATGTCCATGGCGATATCACGGCTGCAAACATCCTGCTCCCTGATGGAAATCTGGAAAAGGCGAGGCTCGCGGATTTCAGCATCACGCTAAAAACCGGCGAACACTACAGCATGCATGGTATCGACTATGCAGGTTCGCCGGAATTTTCGCCAGCGGAGCAAATGGCTGGCTCGGCTGCAGCACATCCGCTTTATGACATTTATTCAGTCGGTAAGCTTGCGCAGCGACTGCTGAGTGCCACGGGTTCAGACGAACATGAAAAGCTGGTCAGATTTGCGCAGCTATGCACCGCGGAGGACGCATCGAAGCGCCCTCAATCTGCTGAAGACGCGGCTCTTTTTCTCTAGGCGGAAGCGGCGCTATGTGAACGTCGCCTCATTCGATATCAGTTGGAACCGCCAGGCTGAGGCGCAGCGGCCGTTGGCACGCTCTTCTGGAAAACAGTCAACAGCTTTGCCGAATCCACCAGCGGTGCGTTGCTTGCATAGAGAACATCGCCCTTTTGCATTTGGAAGAGCTGCATCAAGGCGATGCTGGACGCATCGCGCATATTGACGTGGTAGATCACCGGCTTCATGGTCGGTACGAAAGCCACCGGATCCTTGGAGCCGGACGGCGATTTCGTCGGTACGTTAACGACCTCGTTGCGGAAGACGTAGACATTGCGGGCGTCAGCGCGATCATCCAGCAGACCGCCGGAACGACCAACGGCCTGGGCGAGTGTCATCTTGCCGGTTTCGAATTGGAATTCGCCAGCGCTCTTGAATGCGCCAAGTGCGGTGAAGCTCGACGCATCACCATCGATCATGATCTGGTCGTCAGGCGACAAGCGAATATTCTGGCGATCCTCGCGCATGATACGGTCGAGAGACGCGCTGGCGCGCTGTGTGCCACGCACAACGGTCACCTGCGCAGCACCCGGCGCTACAGTCGGGCCGCCAGACTGGTTGATCGCATCGAGAACCCGTTCCTGGCGGGCAGTCAAGGCAAGCTTGCCGGGCGTCTTGACAGCGCCACTCAGCATAACCGCACTTGTCGGCTTCTCCACAACCGTAACAACCGCTTGAGGATTGACCGCAGAGCCCTTGAGACCGGTCACGACCTGCGACTGCAAGCCCTCCGGCGTCGAGTCGATCACGCGCTTTTTGCCGATAAAGGGCAGATTGACGCTGCCACCTTGATCAACCGTGAAGCGTCCAAGATTGAGCGTCTTGCTCTGAGTGGACGAGAAAAGTCCATCTTCGCCGGTATCAAGTACAGTGATGTCGATAACGTCGCCGCGACGCAGGCGTTGTGCGTTATAGCCAGTATTACGCAGAGCAGTGAGACCCGGACCGGTCGAACTTTCAATCAAAGACGAAGACATTGGCGTGGCTGGCGCGTTAGCCAACTCTATAACGCGGATTTTTTCATTGGTGTGGGGAAGCGTTGCTGACCTGATATTGCCAGCAGTCGGACCGTCGGAGGGCTTCGCACAACCGCTCAACAAAGCCAAAAGGAGTACGGACACGACCTTCTTCATTCCATTTCCCCGCAATAGAATCACCTACACGCAGGAATAGCATCAAGCCGTTAACTGGCAATAACTTTGAAGCTGAAAATTGAAAAACATGCGCGCTGTAACACAGCCTCTGTGTCCATTTGGCAACCAGTGACGTTACGTGATGCGTTGAATTTTTCTATGCCCATGCGATGAAGGCGTCAACTGTTGCCGACTGACGAGCTATGCCCTTATTATCCCGTCAGCATATTGTATTCTCCCGCTCAATCCACAATCGCCTTTTGCGTCTTTCTTTGGCGAGACGGAGCTTTCCCTGGCTTGCCAAACAGATAGCCTTGCGCCTGGGCACAGCCCTCATCGACAACCATTCGGTATTGGCTGTCCGTCTCGATGCCTTCAGCCGTTACCGGCAGGTCGAGGCTGCGACCGAGGCCGATGATGGCGCGCACAATGGAATGAGCATTTTCATCCTGCTTCATGGCGGCAATGAAGCTGCGGTCGATCTTGATCTTGTCGAACGGGAAGCTGCGCAGATTGCTGAGCGAAGAATATCCGGTTCCGAAATCGTCCATGACGATGGTGACGCCAAGTCCCTTGAGCTGGCGCATGGTGGAAAGCGTTATGGCCCGGTCTTTCAAGAGCGCCGCTTCCGTCATCTCAAGCTCGAGACGCAGGGGCGACAGCCCGGTTTTCTCAAGCGTCGAGCAAATCGTGTAAGCGAGATTTGCCAGAGAGAACTGGACCGGTGAGACATTGACCGCCACCTTGATATGCGGTTCCCAGCGCATGGCAGCGGAGCATGCTTCATGCAATATCCACTCCCCAAGCGAGATGATGATGCCACTTTCCTCGGCAATCGGAATGAAGACGTCCGGTGGTACCGCGCCCCGTGTCGGGTGTTGCCAACGCACCAACGCTTCGTAACTCGCCACTTCACCATTTTCCACCGAATGGACCGGCTGGTAGAGAAGCTCCAACTCGTTACGGCTGATCGCCTGGCGCAAATCCGATTCCAGCCGCCGGCGCTCTTTGGTCTCCTGATCCATCGCCGGGTCATAAAACGCGACGATGCCACGACCGTTCATCTTGGCGCGGTAAAGTGCCATATCCGCCGCGTGCATCAGGGTTTCGTTGTCATTTCCGTTGGCCGGAAATGTTGCGATACCGATGGTGACGCCCACTGCCGTGGGATCACTGACGCAATCCATCTCACGCCGAAACGTCGATAGAATATGCTCGCCGAGATCGCGCGCGTCTTCGCTTGTGGTGCTGAAGGCGGTCAGAATAAGGAACTCGTCTCCGCCCAATCGTGCCACGAGGTCACCCGGCCGGGCAGCCTGTTGCAATATACGCGCAACGTCCTTGAGAACACGATCCCCTTCCGCATGACCGAAGAGATCGTTCACCGCTTTGAACCTGTCGAGATCCAGCGCCAGAAGAGCGAACTCATCATCGTTCTGAGCAACCGCAATATGATTTCTGAGCCGCTCCTGAAAAAGCGTCCGGTTGGCGAGGCCGGTCAGAACATCGTGGCGTGCCAGATATTCGATCTCACGCTGTGCACGGCGCTTTTCCGTCAGGTCGCGAACCGCCATCACCTCGCAGGGACGTCCGCGATATTCAATCGTCGTGACAGCCAATTCAAATGTCCGCGATCGATCGCCACGGTTCGGAACCGCCTCGACCGCTCCGTTGCGGGGCAGGTGGGCGGCGATCCCGTCATCCGCATGCATCAGTTCCTCGGCGTTTTCACCAATGATAGCCGCTTCGGTGGAACCGAACAGTTTCGCGAAGCGACTGTTGACCTCCACGATACGGCCATCCCGCACAACAGCAAGCCCATCCAGTGTCGCGCCCACCAGGCCTTTGAGATCCACCAGATGGCGATCAATGAGGGCTGCAACACCTGTGGCGGCGAGAATGAGGAACGTCACCCCACTGATCGCGACCATCATGAACAACCGATCCAGCCCCTCTATCTGCGGCCCTGGCATTCCGGGGTTGGGAATGAGGATTGTGGAAGACATGGCGGTGAAATGAAGGACGAGCACGCCAAGGATCGACGCGCTGGCGGATAGAACGACCCGCTTCCAACCGCGAAAGCTTTTGAAAAAAACAAAAGAGAGCGCAAACAGACCGAAAGCAACGACCGCGCCCACGAGGATCGGGGCTATCCGATATTCGATCGTGGCGGCGACTTGCATGCCGCCCATGCCAAAGAAATGCATTGCAGCGACGGTGAGCGTTATGATGCCGCCGGCCGACAGTGCGCCAGCGGTTTTACGCCACAAAAATTGCATGCTCAGCCAGAAGCCGAATACCGCGACAACTGCGGAAAAGGCCGTAAACGGAAAGTCGAAACCAATCGGAACACTGCCCTGATAGGCCAACATGGCGATGAAGTGTGTCGCCCATACGCTCAAACCAGAGGCCAATGCGGCAACCAGTATCCAATAGGGCCGGCGTCTTACCGGGCTCTCTTCCGCGCGAAGCAACAGATGATAGAAGGATAGCATTCCAAGAAGCGCAATCACGCCAGCAAGCACGACGATCCGTCGATCATGTTGCAAAGCAACACATTCTAGTACAGCGAACACTGGGCCAATACCCCCAATAATGAAGCAACCGACTATGTGTATTAGTACAGTTAAATTTAGAAATTACTAATCCAAATTGTAGTAGATGGCTCCTACGCAAAGAAACCCGCGCAAGGCGGGTTTCGGTAGGTGAAAAATTTTGAAGTATGCACGCTTTAGATGCAGACTTAGATTTCAGGGCAACCACGTTCATTCGCGAATGTGATGGTGTCCTGACCACGTCGTGTAAAGCCTTCCACGACAACGCGGCGGGGTGTAACGCGAACGATTTCAGGGTCACGAAGGCCGGATGCGCGTGCGGCTGCACGGGCTTCGCGCTCGCCACATCCGCGGCCACGGGGCGGAGGTCCACGGCGGTCCATGTCTCGGTCACGGTCTCGAATGACCGGACGCACGCCATCACGGCCAATCCGCAGTTCCATGTCCTGCGCATGGGCAGGTGCAGTCATAACGAAACTAGACGCTGCCATCGTAATGGCCACGCCAGCAATCTGGATCACCTTGAACATATTTTCCTCCTGGGTGCCTTGCGTTGGCACACGTCAATTTCACGAGGTAATAACGCAGATGTGAGTTGCTTGTTCCTTGGCACCAAAAAGGAAACGCCCGACCGCTAGGCCGGGCGCTCCATTATGCTGCAACATCAGCTGTAAATGCGGACTTGATGAGCGTTTTCGTGTAGTCCGCCGTTGGACTATTGAAGATGGCGTCGGTTTCACCCTCTTCAACGATCTTTCCATCTTTCATCACAATGACATAATCCGAGATCGCCTTGATCACGGACAAGTCGTGGCTGATGAAGATGTAGGAAAGACCGTGGGCTTTCTGAAGATCGCGCAACAGATCGATCACCTGCCCCTGAACCGAACGGTCGAGTGCCGATGTCGGCTCATCCAGAATGACCACATCAGGCTTGAGGATGATGGCACGCGCGATGGCGATACGCTGACGCTGCCCGCCGGAGAACTCGTGCGGGTAACGGTTACGCGCCGCAGGGTCGAGGCCGACTTCAGTCAGCGCCTCGATGGCGCGCTTATCCCGCTCCGCCCGGCTGAGGTCCGGCGCATGCACGTAAAGCCCCTCAGTGATGATTTCCCCCACCGTCTGGCGGGGCGACAAGGAACCATAAGGATCTTGAAACACCAGCTGAAGCTGGCGGCGCATCGGCCGCATGGCCTTTCTATCGAGACCGGATATTTCCTTCTTGCCGAAGAAAAGCCGTCCGGTCGATGGCGTCAGCCGCAGCAGCGCCCGTCCCAGCGTGGATTTGCCCGAGCCGGATTCTCCGACGATGCCGATGGTCTGGCCTTGGCGCAGATTGACATTGACGCCATCCACTGCGCGGAAAGCGCTGGCCTTGGTGAACAGGCCACCTGGTATCTGATAATCCACTGTCACGTTCTGGCCAGCCAGCACCACCGGCGCTTCCGGGCCGACCTGCGGTTTGTGACCACTTGGTTCGGCATCCAGCAACATCTTCGTATAATCCGCTTGCGGGCGTTCGAAGATGTCCTGCGTGGTGCCTGTCTCAACGATCTCGCCACGGCGCATGACTGCGACGCGATCGGCAAAATGCCTTACGACACCCAGATCATGGGTTATGAGAACGACGGCCATGCCAAAGCGTTTTTGCAAGGATTTGAGCAGGTCTAGAATTTGCGCCTGAATGGTCACATCGAGTGCCGTTGTCGGCTCGTCCGCAATCAGCAAATCCGGCTCATTAGCAAGCGCCATGGCAATCATCACACGCTGACGCTGACCACCCGAGAGTTCGTGCGGATAACTATCGATACGACGCTTGGGGTCGGGGATGCCAACCAGTTGCAACAGTTCCAGAACGCGCGCCCGTGCTTCACTGCGGCTGCCGCCTCGATGATACAGAATCGGTTCCGCAATCTGCTTGCCGATCGTATAGAGCGGGTCGAGCGAGGTCATCGGCTCCTGAAAGATCATGGTGATCTTCGCACCCCTGATATCGTTCAGCTCGTTGACCGGCAGGCCGATCAACTCACGGCCCCGGTATTTTGCCGACCCTTCGGACTGGCCGTTACCGGCAAGCAGACCCATGATACCCATCATCGTCTGGCTCTTGCCGGAACCGGATTCACCGACGACGGCTAAGGTTTCACCCTGCTTTACATCCAGATCGATGCCTTTGACGGCGCTCACCGTCCCATCGGGTGTCGCAAAGTTCACCTTCAGGCCGCGGACATTGAGTATGGTTTCAGATGTCGTATTCATATCAACGATCCTTGGGATCGAGCGCATCACGCAACCCGTCGCCCACGAAGTTCAGAGAAAACAGCGTCATCACGAAGAAGATCGCCGGGAATATCAGCAGCCACGGGGCCGACTGCATATTGCTGGCACCTTCGGAAATCAGCGCGCCCCAACTGGTCAACGGCGCTTGCACACCCAAACCGAGGAAGGAGAGGAAGCTTTCTAGAAGGATGACCTTCGGCACCACAACGGTCACGAAAACAACGACCGGGCCGATGGTGTTGGGAATGATGTGACGGCGGATAATCTGCCAGTCGGTCAATCCCAGAGCCTGTGCGGCACCGACGAACTCCCGCCGTTTCAGCGCCAGTGTCTGGCCACGCACGATGCGCGCCATATCCAGCCATTCCACTGCCCCGATAACGAGGAAAATAAGAATGAAACTTCGCCCGAAGAAAACGACGAGCACGACAACGAGAAACACGAAGGGAAGCGAATAGAGAATTTCCACGAAACGCATCATGGCGTTATCGACACGCCCGCCGATATAGCCGGCCGTCGCGCCATAAACGACACCGATCCCAAGTGAGACAAGGCTTGCCAGCACGCCAACGGCAATCGATATCTGCCCACCCAGCATGATGCGCACGAGAAGATCGCGACCATTGCTATCGGTGCCGAAGAAGAAATATTCGCGGTTCACATCGCCGGTAAGTTTCAAGGTGCGGCCATCGTCTTCGGTGGCCACGACCTTCGTATTTTCGAACTCGTTAGCGCGGTCGAAATAACGCGTTGTGCGCGGATCGACCGCCGTTGCCGATGTCACGGTTGCGGTGAAAGTCTGGCCTTCAACGGCAAACTCCTTCAAGTCGACACGCGCGCGACCTGCAATGCCCTCCATGACGCTCTGAAGGTTCGTCACATCTGGACGCGCTTCCAAGCTCGGTGGCACGGAGACGTAGGACGAGAACACCTGATCATAGGTGTGGCTGACAAAATGCGGTCCAAGAAACGAGAACAGCGTGATCAGCACGAGCATGAGCGCTCCGGCCATGGCGGCTGTGTTTCTTCGAAACCGCATTGTTGCGAGCTGGAAGAGGCTTCGGCTTTTCACCGAAGGGGAAACGGCTGTTATGCCGGGGATATCAGTCATGTCTGACCCTCGGATCAAGAAGGCCGTAAAGAATATCGACCACCAGATTGAAAACAATGACGAAGAGCGCGATGAGAACCACGGTTCCCATAACCAGCGTATAGTCACGATTGATGGCACCCAGCACGAAGTAACGCCCGACACCGGGAATGGTGAAGATCGTTTCGATCACAGCCGAGCCGGTGAGAAGCGCGGCCGCGCAGGGTGCGAGATAGGACACGACCGGCAGCATCGCAGCGCGCATGGCATGAACGATGACCACGGTGCGTCCCGGCAGACCATAGGCCTTGGCGGTGCGAATATGGTCCATGCGCAGCGCCTCGATCATAGAGCCACGCGTCAACCGCGCAATGACGGCAAGCTGCGGCAAAGCCAGCGCAATCATCGGCAAAAGAAGATAGCGCAGCGATCCATCACCCCAGCTTCCGGCAGGCAGAAGACCAAGCAGAACGGCGAAAACCAGTGTCAGCACGGGAGCCACAACGAAGTTGGGTACGGTGACACCAACAGTCGAAAAGGACATGAGAGAAAAATCGAACACGCTGTTCTGCCGCAAAGCTGCGAAGGTACCGGCCAGTACGCCACCGATCAATGCCAGTAGTAGCGCGTAAAAGCCAAGTTCCAGCGAATAAGGCAGACCCTTGCCGATCAATTGGGCAACGGTGTTGTCCTTGTAGATGTAGCTAGGTCCGAAGTCGCCAGTCACGGCGTTTTTCATGTAGATCAGATACTGACGCCACAATGGTTCGTCCAGATGATAGGTTCTCATCAGGTTTTCCATTGTCTGCGGTGGCAGTGGACGCTCAAGATTGAACGGACCGCCGGGTGCAAACCGCATCAGAAAAAAAGAAATCGTGACGACGATAAACAATGTCGGCACGGCGCTCGCCAAACGGCGCAGAATAAAAGAAATCATAGAATTTAGGCTCCGGGCATGGCACGGCGGCTAGGGCGGAATGCGATCTTATGGTCGCGCGACCGCCTTCACCCATTCCTACAGCATGTCGCGCAAAAGCCCTAAGGCATTCGCGCGACATGTTTTCAGAACCACCGTGGCAGCACTGCTTATTCGGAAACGCTCAGGAAGCGGCTGAGATGTTCATTGGCCGCATTGTCCTGCCAGCCCTTGACGCGGTTGGAAACCAGCCAAAGGTCTGCCTGCGTCAGGAACGGCGCAATTGCCTGCTCCTTCATAAGGATTGCTTCTGCTTCGTGCAGAATCTTGGAACGGGCTGCTTCGTCCTGTTCGTCGTAGGACTTCTTCATCAACGCATCGAATTCGGGATTGTTGAATTTCGAGTAGTTGAAGGTTTTGTTGGACGAAACAGACAGTGCGAGGAAGTTTTCTGCATCCGCATAGTCGGCAACCCAGCCAGCACGGGCAACGTTGAACTTGCCGCCTTCCTGCAGGTATCCGTAGTGCGACGCAACGTCGAGGTTTACCAGCGATACGTTTGCACCAAACGTGGTCTTCCACATATCGGCAACAGCCGTAGCGACGCGCTCATGGTTGGGATTGGTATTGTAGCGGATTTCGATAGACAGCGGCTTGCCACCGTCACCATAACCGGCTTCTTTCATGAGCTTGAGTGCTTCGTCTTCACGATCCAGCTGGGAAAGCGTGGCGAAATCAGCCTTGGAAGGCTCACCGTAGCTGCCCATGCCCGGCGGAACGATGGAATATGCCGGAACCTGAGAACCGTTGTAGATTTCCTTGGCAAGGAAATCACGATCGACAGCCATGGAGAGCGCGCGGCGAACGCGAACGTCGTTGTAGGGCGCTTCACGCGTGTCGAATGTGTAGTAGTAGGTCGCCAGTGTCGGGGACACGTGAACCTGCTCACCATAGGACTTGCGCAAACGCTCCAGCTGATCTGCCGAGAAGTTGTAAGCGAGGTCCATTTCCTTCGCTTCGAAACGGCGAACGGACGCGGCCTGATCGTCGATCGGGTAGAAGATGACCTTATCGATTTTGGTGTTTGCAGCATCCCAGAAGTTTGGATTCTTGACGACCGTCAGGCTGTCATTGGGAACATGGGCCTCAAGCTTATAGGCACCGTTCGAAACCATGACGCCGGGTTTGACGAAGTCCTTACCGTTCTTTTCAACGCTCGCCTTCGAGACGGGAAGTGCAGTCTGGTGCGCGAGTAATTCCAGGAAGAACGGTGTCGGGCGCTCAAGTGTGACTTCCAGCGTCTTGGCATCCACAGCCTTTACGCCGAGCTCTTCAACCTTAGCTTCGCCCTTGTTGACCTTTTCTGCGTTCTTGATCGGATACAGAATGTTCGCATATTTTGCGGCGGTCTTCGGGTCTTCGACGCGCTGATAGGAGAATACGAAGTCCTCAGCCGTTACAGGCGTACCATCAGACCATTTTGCGTTTTCGCGCAGCTTGAATGTGTAAACCGTGCCGTCATCAGACAAAGTCCAGCTTTCGGCTGCGCCGGGAACGATCTTGCCGGCTGCATCGTAAATAGTAAGACCTTCATAAAGGTCCTTCACAATAAAGGCTTCAATATTGATCGAGGTCTGAGCCTGATCGAGAGTTTGTGGTTCACCGGAATTACCGCGATGAAGAACGGTTTCCGCAAGAGCTGAACTGGCGCCAATCAGAAGCGAGCCTAGCAGGATTGCGGCGCGCGTTGTTGTTTTTATAGACTGCATTTTTTTAATTTCCCCATAAAGTGTGAGAACCCGCAAACAAGGACAAAACGCGCCGAGGCGCAACCCCAATATTTATCAGGCGGACAAATTGGAGCCTTCACACGCGTGCCAATTGTGGAAAACCGTTCTCCAGACCAGCAGCCCCGGACACTTTCGCTTTTCAGAAAAATGAAATAAAACGAAAGTCCACAGATATTTCCGGGTAGAAGCCTCCATGTTTTTCTCATCGCGCCAGCTTGAAATCATCGAACTTGCGAAATCCGAGGGCAAGGTCAGTGTCGATGATCTGGCCTCCCGATTTTCAGTGACGGCGCAGACGATACGCAAGGATTTGAACGATCTGTGCGAGGCGCGCGCGCTGACACGAATCCATGGCGGCGCGATCTTTCCCAGCAGCACGGAAAACGTGAAATATGAAGCAAGACGCTCGATAGCTGCGACGGAAAAACAGGCGATAGGCCGCGCCGCAGCCGAGCTCATCCCCCATAAATCCTCGCTATTCATCAATATCGGCACGACGACGGAAGCTGTCGGCGAAGCGCTCGTGGACCATCAGGAACTGATGGTCATTACCAACAACATCAACGTTGCCAATAGGTTGCGGATATTTCCCGGTATTGAGGTCGTCATTGCAGGCGGCGTGGTGCGCGGCACGGACGGCGGGATCGTCGGGGAAGCGGCGGTGGACTTCATCCGCCAGTTCAAGGTGGACTATGCGGTGATCGGCGTGTCGGCCATCGACAGGGACGGCGCATTGCTGGATTACGATTTCCGCGAAGTGAAAGTGGCGCAGGCCATCATTGCCAACGCACGGCACGTCATTCTGGTGTCCGATTCCAGCAAATTCGACCGAACGGCACCGGTGAGGATAGGTCATCTCTCGCAGGTCCACACCTTTATAACCGACCACTGTCCGCTTGAATCCGTGAAAGTCATTTGCAAGGAAAATGACGTTCGGTTGATCGAAACCGAACGCTCACGGCCTGAGAACTGAAACGACGAACATTCGTTTGACATTCACTTTCTTTTCATTTTAACTCCCCTCAATTTCGAATTCCAAGAATAAGCGGCGGAATTTCGCATCAGGGAGAGTGACGTGACTGAGCAGGCGGTTCGCGATATTTTCGTGATCGGTGGGGGCATCAACGGATGCGGCATTGCGCGTGATGCTGCCGGTCGCGGCTATTCTGTCACCCTTGCCGAGATGAACGATTTCGCCTCCGGCACCTCTTCCGGCGCAACCAAGCTCATTCACGGCGGCCTTCGTTATCTTGAACATTACGAGTTCCGTTTGGTGCGCGAAGCCCTGATGGAACGCGAAGTGCTGTGGGCGATGGCCCCGCATATCATCTGGCCCATGCGTTTCGTTCTGCCTTTCCACAAGGGTGGTATTCGCCCTGCATGGCTCATCCGGCTCGGGCTTTTCCTTTATGACCACCTGGGTGGCCGCAAGCTTCTGCCCGCCACCAAATCCCTCGACATGCGCCGCGACCCCGCCGGCAAGCCACTAAAGCCGCTCTTCACCAAGGCCTTCGAATATTCGGATGGCTGGGTGGATGATGCCCGTCTGGTGGTGCT
The DNA here is from genome assembly GCF_002915175.1 of Agrobacterium rosae. Taxonomy (GTDB): domain Bacteria; phylum Pseudomonadota; class Alphaproteobacteria; order Rhizobiales; family Rhizobiaceae; genus Agrobacterium; species Agrobacterium rosae. The sequence continues at coordinate 278,847 of NZ_NXEJ01000008.1, forward strand.
GAACGCCCGAGACGCTGCCGACCGTGGCGCAGATATCATGAGCCGCGCCAAGGTCACCTCCGTTCGCCGCGAGGGTGGCCTTTGGAACGTCGATGTGAAAGATACCGCAAGCGGCACCGTCAAAACCGTGAAGTCGCGTATGCTGGTTAACGCTTCTGGCCCGTGGGTGGACAATGTTCTGTCGAATGCGGCGGGCAAAAATCAGGTTCACAATGTGCGGCTGGTTCAGGGCAGCCACATCATCGTGAAGAAGAAGTTTAACGATCCACGCGCTTACTTCTTCCAGAACCCCGACAACCGCATCATTTTCGCCATTCCCTATGAGACCGATTTCACGCTGATCGGCACGACCGACCGCGACTATCAGGGTGATCCGGCGGATGTGAAGATCAGCGGCGAAGAGACGGATTACCTCTGCAACGCGGCCAGCGAATATTTCGCAGAACCGGTGACGAAAGACGATATCGTCTGGACCTATTCCGCCGTGCGTCCGCTGTTCGACGACGGCGCATCCAGCGCGCAGGAAGCCACCCGCGATTACGTTCTGAAGCTGGAAAACGCGTCCGGTGAAGCCCCGTTGCTGAATGTCTTCGGCGGCAAGCTGACGACCTATCGCCGTTTGGCTGAACATGCGCTGGAGAAGGTGGCGGAAGCCATTGGTGACAAGGGCAAGCCATGGACTGGCAAGAGCTCGCTTCCGGGTGGGGATTTCGCGGCCACCGGTTACGAGACGGAAGTTAAAAAGCTCAGCGCAAAATATAGCTTTCTATCCGAGCGTCAGGCGCGCAGACTGGTTCGTCTTTACGGAACGAAAGCAAATGCGATCCTTGGCGATGCGACCGGCATGAAGGCACTCGGCCAGCATTTCGGAGGCGATCTTTACGAGCGCGAAGTCGAGTGGCTGATCCGTCAGGAATGGGCCAGAACCAGCGACGACGTGTTGTGGCGCAGAACCAAGCAGGGCTTGCATTTTTCTAAGGAAGAGGCAGTCGCGCTCGACACTTACATGGCGTCTATCGCCGCGTGATTTTCTAACGCCCGCAGGGGCGTGATGGACTGACATTGAAGCAGATATCTTGCAGGTTGGGAGGCCTCGGGACAGCATGCTGGAATTACGCAACATTGCTAAGATGGTGGGTGGTGATTACCACATCTACCCAACCAATCTGACCCTCAAGCGGGGCACGTTGAACGTGCTGCTGGGGCCGACGCTGTCTGGAAAGACATCGCTGATGCGGCTGATGGCCGGTCTGGACAAGCCGACGGAGGGCCAACTGCTGTTCGATGGCACGGACGTAACGGGCAAGCGCGTGCAGGACCGCAGCGTTGCCATGGTGTACCAGCAATTCATCAATTACCCGGCGCTCACCGTCTACGAAAACATCGCCTCCCCGATGCGCATCGCCAAAAAGGACAAGGCAACCATCGACCGCGAAGTGCGGCGCGCTGCCGACATGCTGCGGCTCACGCCCTATCTCGACCGCACACCACTCAACCTCTCCGGCGGGCAGCAGCAGCGCACGGCGCTCGCCCGCGCCATCGTCAAAAATGCCAGCCTCGTGCTGCTGGATGAGCCCTTGGCCAACCTCGATTACAAGCTGCGCGAAGAATTGCGCGAAGAACTGCCAAAGATTTTTGCTCTGTCGGGTGCGATCTTCGTCTACGCAACGACCGAACCATCCGAAGCCCTGCTTCTCGGCGGCAACACGGCGACAATGCATCAGGGGCACATCGCCCAATATGGCAGCACCATTGATCTTTACCGCAATCCGGTCGATCTCGTTTCGGCAAAGACATTTGCCGATCCACCGCTGAACATCATCGCGATGATGCGTTCGGGCGGATCGTTTCTGCTCAATGGCGAACCGGCGTTTCCGGTGCCATCGCATCTCTCTTCCATTGCCGATGGCCCTGTCACATTGGCCTTTCATCCCCATCACCTCTACCCGACACCGGCAAATGGTGGAACGGCGATCAAGCTGAATGCAAAAACGCTGATCTCGGAAATTGCTGGCTCGGAAAGCTTTATCCATCTGGATTATGCGGGCAATCGCTGGGTCATGCTGACGCGCGGCATTCTGGATATCGAGCCGGACCGTCAGGTCGATATCTACCTGGATACCCTCCATCTGATGGCGTTCGATGCGAGTGGCCGCTCGCTTGCAACCCCGCAACAAGCAGCCGCGTGAGGAGAAGAGACCATGGCACGCATCAGTCTCGATCATATCCGCCACGCCTACAACGCCAAAGCCAGGGCGGCCAATGACTACGCCCTGAAGGAAGTGAATTACGAGTGGAGCGATGGCGGTGCCTACGCGCTGCTCGGCCCATCCGGTTGCGGCAAGACCACTTTGCTCAACATCATTTCCGGCCTTATCAATCCGTCCGATGGACGTATTCTGTTCGATGGCAAAGACGTTACCAATCTGCCAACGGAACAGCGCAACATCGCGCAGGTGTTCCAATTCCCGGTCATTTACGACACCATGACCGTCTACGACAATCTGGCCTTCCCGCTGCGCAATCGCGGCGTCTCAGAGACGGATGTTAATCGTCGCGTCAATGAAATTCTCGAGATGATCGATCTCTCATCCTGGGCCAAGCGCCGCGCGCATCGCTTGACGGCCGACCAGAAGCAGAAGATTTCGCTAGGCCGTGGCCTCGTCCGCGACGATGTCAACGCCATCCTGTTCGATGAGCCGTTGACGGTGATCGACCCGCACATGAAATGGGTGCTGCGCTCACAGTTGAAGCGCCTGCACAAACAGTTCGGATTTACCATGGTCTATGTCACGCACGACCAGACCGAGGCCATGACTTTCGCCGACAAAGTCGTCGTCATGTATGACGGGCAGATCGTGCAGATCGGCACACCTGCCGAATTGTTCGAACGACCAAGCCACACCTTCGTCGGTTACTTCATCGGCTCTCCGGGCATGAATTTCATGCCGGTGTCACTGGATGGCGCGCAGGCGAAAATAGGCGATCAGCATGTCTTGCTCGACGCAGCACCCAATGTTGAAAGCGAAGCGAAAACGGAACTGGGCATTCGCCCCGAATTCATCTCTCTCGGGCGCGAGGGCATGCCGGTTACGATCAGCAAGGTCGAGGATATCGGTCGCCAGAAAATCGTCCGCGCCAGCTTTGCCGGACATCCCTTGACTGTGGTGGTGCCTGAAGATGGCGACATTCCGTCTGAACCCCGAGTCACTTTCGATCCCAAGGCCATCGGCATCTACGCCGATAGCTGGCGCGTCGGCACGGGAGCCTGAGCCATGGAAAAAACGTTCAACAACAAGGCGTGGTTTCTGGTCATCCCGGTTCTGATCCTCGTCGCATTTTCCGCCGTCATTCCACTGATGACGGTCGTCAACTACTCGGTTCAGGATACGTTCGGAAATAACCAGTTCTTCTGGGTGGGAACCGACTGGTTCGTGCAGATGCTGCATTCCCCCCGCTTCTGGGACGCGTTGATGCGCAACCTTATTTTCTCCTTCGTCATTCTGGCGATTCAGATTCCGCTCGGCATTCTCATCGCGCTCAACATGCCGAAAACAGGCCTCGGCGTCCCGGTCTGCCTCGTGCTGATGGCCCTGCCGCTTCTCATTCCGTGGAACGTCGTCGGCACCATCTGGCAGGTCTTCGGGCGTGTCGATATCGGCTTCCTCGGCCATTACCTGTCCATGCTCGGCATCGACTACAACTATACGCAAGACCCAGTGGACGCCTGGGCCACCGTCATCATCATGGATGTCTGGCACTGGACGAGCCTCGTCGTGCTGCTGTGCTACGCCGGTCTGGTTTCCATCCCGGACGCCTATTATCAGGCAGCCCGCATCGATGGCGCATCGCGCTGGTCGGTCTTCCGCTATATCCAGTTACCGAAGATGAAGCGCGTGCTGCTCATCGCCGTTCTGCTGCGCTTCATGGACAGCTTCATGATCTACACCGAACCCTTCGTCGTCACCGGCGGTGGACCGGGTAACTCCACGACCTTCCTCTCCATCGATCTCGTGAAGATGGCGGTGGGACAGTTCGACTTGGGACCAGCCGCGGCGATGTCGATCATCTACTTCCTGATCATCCTCGCACTGTCCTGGATTTTCTACACCGTCATGACCAATAGCGACGAACAGGCTTGAGAAAGGAGAACATCATGAGCAATTCCAAATCCATCACCCGCTTCTCCTTCCTCATCCCGACGATTTATATCGTCTTCCTGCTGCTGCCGATCTATTGGCTCGTCAANCTTCCTCATCCCGACGATTTATATCGTCTTCCTGCTGCTGCCGATCTATTGGCTCGTCAATATGAGCTTCAAGGAAAACGGCGAGATTCTCGGTGCCTTTTCGCTGTGGCCGCAAAACCCGACGCTGCGCAACTACACCATCATTTTCACCGATCCGGCCTGGTATAACGGCTACATCAACTCCATCATCTATGTGGTGATGAACACGGTGATCTCGGTTGCCGCCGCCCTGCCCGCCGCTTACGCGTTTTCGCGCTACCGCTTTCTGGGCGACAAGCACCTGTTCTTCTGGCTGCTGACGAACCGCATGGCACCGCCCGCCGTGTTCGCCCTGCCCTTCTTTCAGCTCTATTCCGCCTTTGGCCTGATCGACACGCATATCGCGGTCGCGATTGCCCACTGCCTGTTCAACGTTCCCCTGGCGGTGTGGATTCTCGAAGGCTTCATGTCCGGCGTACCCAAGGAAATCGATGAAACCGCCTATATCGACGGTTATTCCTTCCCGCGCTTTTTCGTGAAGATTTTCATGCCTCTGATCGCCAGCGGTATCGGCGTCGCGGCCTTCTTCTGCTTCATGTTCTCGTGGGTGGAATTACTGCTGGCCAGAACACTGACGACCACAGCCGCCAAGCCGATTGCCGCGACCATGACCCGCACCGTCTCGGCGTCCGGCATGGACTGGGGCGTGCTGGCCGCCGCCGGTGTGCTGACCATCATTCCCGGCGCGCTGGTCATCTATTTCGTCCGAAACTACATCGCCAAGGGCTTTGCCCTGGGTCGCGTCTAAGAAAGGAGAAGCAAAATGAATTTTTCCTGGATGGCATGGACGCTGCCCACGGCGCTGTTTTTTCTGACCATTTTACTACTGCTGATCGGCATGGCGATTTGGGAATATATCTCGCCCGGCGGCAATCCTCGCGTCGGCATCTTACGCTTCGAGACGACGCGCGGCGACCGCCTGTTCGTGTCGCTGCTCGGCTCCGCATTCATCCACCTCGGTTGGCTCGGCCTCGTCGGCCCCGGCCTTTGGTGGGCACTGGCTCTTTCGGTTGTCTATGCGATTGGCGTGTTCCGCTTCGTTTAGGCATTCGACTGAAATACCGGGAGGGAGGACCGCCCGGAGATACATCTGCAAGCAATCGTAAACACTGGGAGGATGATTATGCGAGTGCATCTTTTAACAACGACAGCGGCGGCGCTGCTGGCAATATCAGGCGTGGCAAACGCCGGAATGAACGAGGCCAAGACATTTCTGGACAAGGAAATTGGTGATCTCTCAAGCCTTTCCCGTGCCGATCAAGAAAAGGAAATGCAATGGTTCATCGATGCCGCAAAGCCTTTTGCCGGCATGGATATCAAGGTCGTTTCGGAAACCCTGACGACGCATGAATACGAGTCCAAGGTGCTGGCCAAAGCCTTCACCGAAATCACCGGCATCAAGCTGACGCACGACCTGATCGGCGAAGGCGACGTGGTCGAAAAGCTGCAAACGCAGATGCAATCAGGCGAAAACATCTACGACGCCTTCGTCAACGATAGCGACCTGATCGGCACCCATTGGCGCTACCAGCAGGCCCGCAACCTGACGGACTGGATGGCTAACGAAGGCAAGGATGTCACCAATCCCGGTCTCGACCTGAAGGATTTCATCGGCACGAAATTCACGACAGCACCTGACGGTAAGCTCTACCAGTTGCCCGACCAGCAGTTCGCCAACCTCTACTGGTTCCGGTATGACTGGTTCAACGACGAAAAGAACAAGGCAGATTTCAAGGCCAAGTATGGCTACGATCTCGGCGTTCCCGTCAACTGGTCAGCCTATGAAGACATCGCCGCCTTCTTCACCGGCCGCGAAATCAACGGCAAAAAAGTCTATGGCCATATGGATTATGGCAAGAAGGACCCGTCGCTCGGATGGCGCTTTACCGATGCGTGGCTTTCCATGGCCGGCAACGGCGACAAGGGCCTGCCAAACGGCCTGCCGGTCGATGAATGGGGCATCAAGGTCAACGAGAAATCGCAGCCGGTCGGCTCTTGCGTCGCGCGCGGCGGTGACACCAACGGTCCTGCCTCCGTCTATGCCATCCAGAAGTACCTCGACTGGTTGAAGGCTTACGCGCCTCCAGCAGCGGCGGGCATGAACTTCTCCGAATCCGGTCCCGTTCCGGCGCAGGGCGAAGTCGCGCAGCAGATTTTCTGGTACACTGCGTTTACAGCTGATGCGGTCAAGAAGGGACTGCCTGTCGTGAACGAGGATGGCACGCCGAAATGGCGCATGGCCCCCTCCCCGCATGGCGTTTACTGGAAAGATGGCATGAAGCTCGGCTATCAGGACGTGGGTTCCTGGACGCTGATGAAATCCACCCCTGACGACCGCGCCAAGGCCGCCTGGCTCTACGCACAGTTCGTGACCTCGAAGACCGTGGATGTGAAAAAGAGCCATGTCGGCCTGACCCTCATCCGCGACTCCTCGATCAACCACGAAAGCTTCACCAAGCGCGCCAAGGATCTCGGCGGCCTGATCGAGTTCTACCGTTCGCCAGCCCGCGTTCAGTGGTCTCCAACCGGCACCAACGTTCCTGATTATCCAAAGCTGGCCCAACTCTGGTGGCAGGCCGTGGGCGATGCATCGTCCGGCGCGAAGACCGCGCAGGAAGCCATGGACTCGCTCTGCGCCGAACAGGAAAAGGTCATGCAGCGTCTGGAACGCGCTGGCGTTCAGGGCGAAATCGGACCGAAGCTGGCTGAAGAGCACGATCTTGAATACTGGAACAAGGACGCCGTTTCCAAAGGCCACCTTGCACCACAGTTGAAGATCGCGGATGAAAAAGAAAAGCCAATGACCGTCAATTATGATGAGTTGGTTAAGAGCTGGCAGAAGTAAGTCTGACCTTCACCTTCGTCATCCTCGGGCTCGTCCCGAGGATCTACCAACGTACAAGCAGGCTGTGACGCGAGCTTGTGCCCGAAACGAAGAAGCCGGAGGTGAATTCACCACTTCCGGCTTTTTTATAATCTGCATCTAGAGCCAACTACCGTTGTGAAAGACGAGACGTAGCAGATCCTCGGGTCGAGCCCGAGGATGACGGAGGAGAGGGGATTGCCCCTTCTCTAAAGAACCTTACGAAATCACCGGGTCCAGCGACCCCGAAGCATAACGCTTCGCCATCTCCCGCAGTGGGATCGGCGTGATCTTCGATGCCTGCCCAGCTGTCCAGAACAACTCAAACCGCTCCTTGCAGAGCTTCGTCATCGCATCCCGCGCAGGCTTCAAATACTTGCGCAAATCGAACTCAGCCGGGTCTTCCGCAAGAACCTTGCGGATTTGTCCGGTGATGGCCATGCGGCAGTCCGTATCGATGTTGATCTTGCGCACACCGTTCTTGATACCGCGCTGAATTTCCTCGATCGGCACGCCCCAGGTCGGCTTGATGGCACCGCCGTAAGCGTTGATGATATCCTGCAAATCCTGCGGCACGGTGGAAGAACCGTGCATCACAAGATGCGTGTTCGGCAGCTTGTTATGGATTTCCTCGATGACATTCATGGCCAGCACCGAGCCATCCGGCCTGCGGGTGAACTTGTAGGCACCGTGGCTCGTGCCCATGGCAACGGCCAGTGCATCCACCTTGGTTTCGCGCACGAATTTCACCGCTTCGTCAGGGTCTGTCAGCAGCTGGTCATGCGACAGAACACCCTCGGCACCGTGGCCGTCTTCCGCCTCGCCCATGCCGGATTCCAGAGAACCGAGAACACCCAACTCGCCCTCGACGGAAATGCCGCCATAATGGGCCATGTCGGTGACTTGTTTGGTAACGCCTACATTGTAGTCCCAGTCGCCCGGTGTTTTGCCATCGGCCTTGAGAGAACCATCCATCATGACCGATGTAAAACCGGCCTGAATGGCCGTCATGCAGCTGGCGGCCTCGTTGCCGTGGTCTAGGTGCACGCAAACGGGAATATGCGGATAAATTTCGACAACTGCATCCATCATGTGCTTGAGCATGATGTCGTTTGCATAGGCGCGCGCGCCGCGCGAAGCCTGCATGATGACAGGCGAATTGGTCGCATCCGCTGCGTCCATAATGGCCAGCGCCTGCTCCATATTGTTGATGTTGAAGGCAGGTACGCCATAGCCGTGTTCTGCCGCGTGATCGAGCAATTGACGGAGCGTTATTCGAGCCAAGGTATTTCCCCCTAAACGAGTTGTTTTGAGAATGGCATCCCTCAACACCATCCTGTCCTTTGCCGGACAGTTGCTACTATTGCCTTGCGGATACCAACTATCCAGCTTTTTTTGACATCCATCAGCAAAGAGTGAGCGATCCACACACCGCAAGCCGACATGGCGGAAAAGTTACCTGAAGATTAAAATGCCGTGACCTGTCGTGGTTTGGCGGATGGCCGTCGCAATTTGCGTAGGTTGCGGGCGTGCTTCACGCCATCATCCGTTCAACTTTGCAAAGACAAAGACAGGGGCAGACCCAAGCGGCAGGTTCGTCTCTTTATAAGCGTCGCCAATAAAGGGAACAGATATGAAGAAACTGCTTGCATCCACCTGTCTGGTGTTCGGTTTGCTGGGTGGCGCATCCGCGTCGAACGCCGCAGACTGTGGTAGCCCCACCATCGCCAGCATGAATTGGCAAAGCGCCGAAGTGCTCTCCGCCATCGACAAGATCATTCTCAACGAAGGTTACGGTTGCAGCGCCGATATCACCATCGGCGATACCGTGCCGACAATCACCTCCATGGTTGAAAAAGGCCAGCCGGATATCGCCCCGGAAGCCTGGGCCGATACCCTGCCGGAGGTGGTCAAACGCGGCGTGGATGAAGGCAAACTCGTCGTTGCTGCAACGGCGCTGCCGGATGGCGGTATTCAAGGCTGGTGGATTCCGAAATACGTGGCCGACGCCCACCCTGATATCAAGACCATCGGCGACCTGCTGAAAAATCCGAAGCTTTTCCCCGATGCTGAAAACCCTGAAAAGGGTGCCATCGTCAATGGCCCGCAGGGTTGGGGCGGCACCGTCGTCACGGCCCAGCTTTACAAGGCATTCGGCGCGGAAAAAGCGGGTTTCACCCTCGTGGATAGCGGCTCTTCCGCTGGTCTCGACGGCTCCATTGCCAAGGCTTACGAGCGCAAGCAGCCATGGGTCGGCTATTACTGGTCGCCCACCGCCCTTCTCGGCAAATACGAAATGGTGAAGCTTGAGCCCGGCGTCGCCGCCGACGCAGCCGAATGGAAACGCTGCAACACGGTTGCCGATTGCCCGGACCCGAAGCCGAACGCATGGCCGGTCGACAAGGTCGTCACGCTGGTTGCCAAGCCTTTCTCGGAAAAGGCTGGTCCTGAAATTATGGATTACCTCAACAAACGTTCGTGGAGCAACGCGACCGTCAACAAGCTGATGGCCTGGATGACGGACAATCAGGCGACCGGCGAAGACAGCGCCAAGCATTTCCTCAAAGAAAACCCGGACATCTGGACGAAGTGGGTTTCTGCCGACGCTGCGGAAAAGATCAAGGCTTCGCTCTGAAGACCTTCCCTGCTGCCTGACCCACCGTCCGGCGGCCACGCAAATCGACATGCGATTGGTAAAAACCGATCGCATGTCGCCGTGATCATAGGGGAATTGTATGGACTGGTTTTACAAGTTTCCGCACATGAACGACGATATGCTTCGTAATCTGAAAAAGATCATCGATGACGGTTTTCGTGAGTTCACGCGCGCCTGGGGCGGCAGCATCGAAGGCTTCTTTTCGCCGCTTCAGCAGTTTTTGATCTGGGCCGAGCGTTTCATGACGCAAACGCCGTGGCCGATCATCATTCTTATCATTCTGGCGATTGCCTGGGCTGGCAGTCGCAGCCTCAAGATCGTGCTGGGCTGTCTTTTCACGCTGCTGGCTATCGGCTATTTCGATATGTGGACGGATACGATGCGGACGATCTCTATGATCTTCGTCTGCACGGTTTTGTCCATCACCATTGGCCTCCCCATCGGCATTCTCATGTCGCATTCCAATCGCTTCCAGCGCGTGGTCAATCCGATCCTCGATGTCATGCAGACCATGCCGAGTTTCGTCTACCTCATTCCCGTGGTCATGCTGCTGGGCATCGGCAGGGTGCCGGGGCTGATCGCGGTGGTGATCTACGCCATTCCGCCGATGATCCGCCTGACCAATCTCGGCATTCGGCTGGTGGACCGGGATGTGCTTGAAGCGGCAGACGCGTTCGGCTCATCCGGCTGGCAAAAACTTTTCAAGGTGCAATTGCCGCTGGCGCTTCCCACCATCATGGCCGGTATCAACCAGACCATCATGATGGCACTCGCCATGGTCGTCATTGCCTCCATGATCGGTGTGCAGGGGCTGGGACAACCGGTTCTGAAAGCCATCGCCAACCAGTATTTCACGCTGGGCATCTTCAATGGCCTCGCCATCGTCGGCATTGCCATCATCTTTGATCGCATTAGCCAAGCCTATGGCAAAAGGCTCCAGAAACATCAGGAGATTGCCCATGGCTGACACTGCATTTGGTGGCATCAAGATCAGCAATCTCTACAAGATTTTCGGGGTGAAACCGGAAGCCCATATCGACGCTGTCAAACGGGGGCTGACAAAGACGGAGCTAAACGAGAAACACGGTCATGTTCTTGGGCTCCGGGATATCAACATCGACATACCCTCCGGCTGCATTCAGGTCATCATGGGACTGTCCGGCTCCGGCAAATCCACGCTGATCCGCCATATCAATCGGCTGATAGACCCGACAGCCGGTGAAGTGCTGGTCGATGGCGTCGACGTGGTGAAGATGAATTCCACCGAGCTTCGCACCTTTCGCCGCCACCAGACCGCCATGGTCTTTCAGAAATTCGCGCTTCTGCCGCATCGTAACATTTTGGACAACACGCTTTACGGACTTGAAGTGCAGGGCATGGCACGCGCAAAAAGCGTCGATATTGCCATGCGCTGGCTGGAACGGGTTGGCTTGAAAGGCTATGAAACGCGCTTTCCCAACCAACTCTCTGGCGGCATGCAGCAACGCGTCGGGCTGGCGCGGGCGCTGTCCAACGATGCGCCTGTGCTGTTGATGGATGAGGCCTACTCGGCGCTCGACCCGTTGATCCGCACCGACATGCAGACCGTGCTTCTCGATATTCAAAAGGAAATCAAGAAAACCATTGTCTTCATCACCCATGATCTGGATGAGGCACTGCGCCTGGGCGACCAGATCGCCATTCTGCGCGATGGCGAGGTCATTCAGCAGGGCACCAGTCAGGATATCGTCTTGCGGCCTGCGGATGATTACATCGCAACCTTCGTCAAAGAAGTGAACCGCGGTCGCGTCATCAATGTCGAAGCGATCATGTCTCCGGTCAGACCCGGGCCGCCGCTGACTGGTCCGCAGGTGGTGGTGGGAACCAGTGTCGAGGAGGCCATGCGCCTGTTGTCTGTCAGCGGTCAGGACGATGCCGCGGTCGCCAGCCCATCCGGGGAGGTCGTGGGCATGGTCAGTTTCAGACAGCTCGCCAGTGCCATCGTCAATGCGCAGGTGCCGGAGGGGCAGCACATTCATGCCACCGGAGGCGTCGTTCGCGCCAAGGCCTGAACAGACTGTTCACAATCGGGCCGGTACATTCTCTGAATTGCGCACTATATGTTCGGCAACGAAACATACGCAATTCAGGTGAAGTATCATGAAAAAGATCGGTTTTCTGTCTTTCGGTCACTGGAGCCCCGGCGCGCATTCGCAGGCCCGTACCGCGAAAGACGTGCTGCAGCAATCCATCGAACTTGCCGTTGCCGCCGAAGAAATCGGTGTCGATGGTGCCTATTTCCGTGTCCACCACTTTGCCCGCCAACTCGCCTCGCCCTTTCCGCTGTTGGCCGCCGTCGGTGCCAGAACGAAGACGATCGAGATCGGCACCGGCGTCATCGACATGCGCTACGAAAATCCGCTCTACATGGCGGAAGATGCCGGTTCCGCCGACCTTATTTCCAACGGACGCCTACAACTGGGCCTCAGCCGTGGCTCGCCGGAACAGGTGATCGATGGCTGGCGGTATTTCGGTTACCAGCCGAAAGAGGGTTCAAGCGACGCCGATATGGGCCGCAACAGCACGGAAGTCTTTCTGGAAGTGCTGAAGGGTGAAGGCTTTGCTGAGCCGAACCCGCATCCGATGTTCCCTAACCCGCCCGGCAAGCTTCGCCTTGAACCGCATTCGGAAGGTCTGCGCGACCGCATCTGGTGGGGCGCTGGCTCCAATGCAACTGCCATCTGGGCTGGCAAGCTGGGCATGAACCTGCAAAGCTCGACCTTGAAGGACGACGAAACCGGCGAGCCGTTTCATGTGCAGCAGGCAGCGCAAATTCGCGCCTATCGCCAGGCATGGAAGGAAGCTGGCCACAGCCGCCAGCCCCGCGTTTCCGTTAGCCGCAGCATCTTTGCGCTGACAGATGACCGCGACCGCGCCTATTTTGGCAGCGGAGCCAAGGAAAGCGACAGCATCGGTCATCTGGATGCCAACACCCGCGCTATCTTTGGGCGCTCTTATGCGGCAGAGCCGGACGTTCTGATCAAGGAACTGGCACAGGATGAGGCCATTGCCGAAGCCGATACGCTGTTGTTGACGATCCCGAACCAGTTGGGTGTCAACTACAATGTCCACGTCCTTGATTCCATTTTGAAATATGTCGCACCGGAACTCGGCTGGCGATAATAAAAAGGTCCACGGCATCGTGCGATGCCGTGGACTTGAGACCTTATTCGGCAACGTCCATCACGAGGCCTTTCGTCAGCTCCAGCGCCTGCTGCTCGAACAGGCCGCGATAGATGCCGCCCTTCTTCTGGATGAGGCTGACATGCGTGCCCTCTTCCGCAATCGTGCCGTGGCTGAACACTAGGAGACGGTCGAGCGAGCGGACGGTTGAGAGACGGTGTGCCACGACCAGCGTCGTGCGCCCCTGCATCAACCGTTCCATCGCATGCTGGATCAGCATTTCAGATTCCGAATCCAGGCTGGACGTCGCTTCATCGAGAATGAGCACGGGCGCATCTGCCAGAAACGCCCGGGCAATGGCGATACGCTGACGCTCTCCACCCGAAAGTTTCACGCCACGTTCACCCACCAGCGTGCCATAACCCTTCGGCAGGGCGGTGATGAAGCCGTGCGCGCTGGCAAGCTTCGCCGCATTCTCGATTTCGCTCTGCGTGGCGTTTGGCCTTGCATAGGCAATGTTTTCCGCCAGCGACCGGTGAAACAGGATCGGTTCCTGCTGCACGATGGCAATCTGCTGGCGCAGCGACGCCTGCGACACCTGCGAAATATCCTGCCCATCAATGCGGATAGAGCCGTGGCTGACATCATGCAGCCGCTGGATCAACTTGATGAAGGTCGTCTTGCCCGAACCGGAATGGCCGACAAGTCCCACCCGCTCACCCGGTTTGATGGTGACGGAAAAATCCTTGTAAAGCGGCGCGAGATGTTTGCCGTAATGGAAGCTCACCCGGTCGAACTCGATTTTTCCTTCATTGATGACAAGCGTCTTTGCGTTTGGCACATCGTCAATGCCAAGCGGCTGCGAATGGATGGAGACGAGCTCCTCCATATCGTTCACCGACCGCTGCAGGTTGCGGATATGCATGCCGATTTCGCGCAGGTAGCCTTGCAGGATGAAAAACGCCGTTAGAACGAAGGTGATATCACCCGCGTTGGCTTTGCCGCTGGCCCAGAGCAACAGCGCAAGGCCGACCACGCCTGCCCGCATGATGCTGAGCAGGCCAGCCTGCAACGTGCCGTTGATGGTGCCGCGCGTCCAAGTCCGCCGTGTCCGGTCCTGCCACTTGCCCATGACGCGCGTCAGCCGGCTGTCTTCCCGCTCTTCCGCGCCGAAGGCTTTCACCACGGCATTGCAGGTCACGGCATCGGCCAGGGAGCCGCCGAGCTTGGTATCCCAGGCGTTGGCAAGACTTGCCATGGGCGCGACATAGCCAAGCGCCATGCACACCGTGATGGCGACGAAAAGCAAGGAGCCCAGCCCGACAAGTAGGCCCATCATCGGCCAGTACCACGTCATCAGAACAGTCGATCCGATGAGCATAATGACCGACGGAAACAGCGCGACGAACACCGTGTCGTTCAACAGATCCAGCGCCCACATGCCGCGCGTGACCTTGCGAACCGTCGAGCCGGCAAAGCTGTTGGCATGCCAATCCGAAGAGAAACGCTGGATGCGGTGAAACGAATCCGCAGCGATATCCGTCATGGACCGCAGCGTGAAACTGATGATCGTCATGAAGGTGGCGTGCCGCAAAATGACGGCCAACACGGCAAGACCCATGAGCCAACAGAATGCAGTGAGCGCATTGTTCCAGACGATGGGATCGCTGGCCGTGCCGGAGACCACGGCATCCACGAGATGACCGGCAAACATTGGCGTCAACACATCGGCGAGCGTGGAAAACAGCACGGCGCACAGCATGAAAGCCACACGACCGGGTTGTTGCCGCCAATGCGCCCAACAGAAACGAAAAACGCTGCGAAACGCCTGACTTCGGCGCATTTTCAAACCAAAAGACATGAACAGCATCCGGCTGGCAGCCGGTCCCATAAAAGAAGGAAAAACGGAATCCGCGCTGGATTGATGCGCGAAATAATTTGGGGAAAAACAAGAAAGAGCTAGCTCAGCCAGCTATTGTGTTGCGATCTCTTGATGAGAAGAGAGGCTGGGCCTCAGCCGTGATTGGCTGATGCCACCGGGGAGTTAGAAAAATATGCCATCAAATACCTCCCTCGTTAACGTTGATGGGGACATCGTATGCATCTTAAATCAAAAGACCAGCCCATTTTTTATTCAGATGCAACTAAACCTCTGGCTGCGGCAGAGTTGCCACAGGTAGCGCCGACGGTGGCGGTATGGGCCGGCACGCCCCTCCCCATTTCCGCGTAAAAAACTGGCATTGCAAAGTCATTGTCCCCATATGCCAAAAGAAGAATTTTTCTCCTCTCCATCGCGCCTTTTGTGGATGATTATTTGGCGACTTTGCACGCGCGACAAGAGAAAATCAGATTCTAACCTTATGCTTGGAGCATGCCATGACGTTGCGTATCAACCAGACCGCCCCGGATTTTACCGCCGATACAACCCAGGGGTCGATCAGCTTTCATGAGTGGATCGGCGATAGCTGGGCTGTCCTGTTTTCTCACCCCAAGAACTTCACGCCGGTCTGCACCACGGAACTGGGCGCGATGGCGGGCCTCGATGGCGAGTTCAAGAAGCGCAATGTGAAGGTCATCGGCATTTCGGTCGATCCGGTGGAAAGCCACTCCAAGTGGAAGCAGGACATCCAGACCGCAACCGGCTTCGAGGTTGCCTATCCGCTGATCGGCGACAAGGACCTCAAGGTCGCAAAGCTCTACGACATGCTGCCGGATGATGCGGGCGAAAGCTCCGAAGGCCGTACGCCTGCCGATAACGCGACCGTTCGCTCCGTCTACGTCATCGGCCCCGACAAGAAGATCAAGCTGATCCTCACCTACCCGATGACCACAGGCCGCAACTTCGATGAAATCCTGCGCACAATCGACTCGATCCAGCTGACCGCCAAACACCAGGTGGCGACACCGGCGAACTGGAAGCAGGGCGAGGACGTGATTATTACGGCTGCGGTTTCGAATGAGGATGCGATTACGCGGTTTGGTTCGTTTGATACGGTGTTGCCGTATTTGCGCAAGACGAAGCAGCCGCAGGGTTGATGTCTCGGGGCGCACTCTGTTCTGCTTTGGTGGGCGACGTCTGACGCACGTTCGCCAAGCGGCAGTGTTGCGCCCTATTCTCCACTCGGGGTGATCTAGTGGGTTCACCACACCCTCCGTCCTCATGCTGAGGTGGCGCGCAGCGCCCTCGAAGCATCCTGCCGCGTACTCCTTGGCCCGCAACCCTCGTCCTTCGAGGCTGCGGCTTCGCCTCCGCACCTCTCCTTCGACGGGCTCAGGATGATGGATGAGGGTTGCTGTGGTGTGCGTTATTCTCCACTCCACTTGATGTAGTCGGCTAACCACACCCTCCGTCCTCATGCATCATCCTGAGCCTGTCGAAGGAGAGGTGGCGCGCAACGCCCTCGAAGCATCCTGCCGCGTACTCCTTGGCCCGCAACCCCCGTCCTTCTAGGCTGCGGCTTCGCCTCCGCGCCTCAGGATGAGGGTTGCTACCGTTGCGCCCTATTCTTCATTCCACTTGATGCCGTCAGCTCACCACACCCTCCCCTCATGCTGAGGTGCTTTGACCGAAGGGCAAAGCCTCGAAGCATCTGCCGCGCACTCTGCCCCCAAGTCCGCAACCCTCGTCCTTCGAGGCCCCTGCGGGGCACCTCAGGATGAGGGTTGCTGCCGTTGCATCCGGCATCTACCGTTGCCTGAGGCAAAACAATTGCCCTCAGCCACACCTGCCCTCACTGATCCCCTCACTATCAAAAATCCCGGCCACCGCTTACGCAAGCTTCGCCGTTCACGCGGCAGCATCTGCCCGTGTCATGCTTCATTCTCAGGTCCCATAACCATTCGCAGCCATGGATAGTCGGACGGGGCGCTGCAAGCTGCCTCGTTGGGTAGTACAATAATGGCACCTCACAGCGCCCCGTTCAGCTCTTTTGGCCAAACAGCAATCCACTTGCCACGGCTGGCAGAACCCGGACGGCGAAGGGGGAAACCTTGCCGGAGAACCGGTCGGACATAGTCAAGGTCCGACCCTTCCCATCCGGGTGGCGATGGCCTGTTGCCAGATCATCGCCCCGCCAGTTCAGCCACATCTGCCTTCGATTTGCTCCCGCGCCGATAATCTAGGGGCGGAAGGATCGATCCGTTTTTCGCAAGCTCTGCACCCGCCAGCCCCGGCCAAGTGCGCCCCTTGCGATCCGTCCGCACCATCTCTGGTGCGGGGCAGATGCAGCGTGTTCCTGTGTACCGCCTGACTTTCGCTTCAATCCCCATAGTCGCATTCGACCAGAGGACGATGAGCTGTCGGTACACCCGGCGACTAGGTCGGGCATCGGGAGAATGACACCGGTCGGTCCGAAACCGGTGTCACGCTCCTCCCGTTGCCGCCGGGGAGATTGCTGCTCGACCCCGGGAGCGAAAGGTTTGCGTCACCCTTTCAACCCCAGCGCCGGTCCCGCCTCGCCGCAACGCCTTGCGGTGTATCCGAGGGCGGAACGGGGAGATTGTGCGGGTGATTCGCGCGCTGTGGAGAAAAGTGCGGGAGGTTTTTTGAGGATTTTGCGGGTTTTTGGGTAAGGTATTGATTTGGTTGGGGAGTATTTTTAGTGGAGAGGTTGGAGGGTGCCGCTCACCCCCCTCTGCCCTGCCGGGCATCTCCCCCTCAGGTGGGGAGATTGGCTGGGCGCGCCGCCGTCACTTTATTCTCGACCGCTAAGAATGCCAAAAGGTCGCCACGAGCCGATCTCCCCCCTTGAGGGGGAGATGCCTGGCAAGGCAGAGGGGGGTAAGCCCCACCCAGCAACTTCACCCATTATCCCGCTTGAATATCCAATCATGATCCGGGTGGTTCTGGAAGCGCCATTTGCGCATCGGCCCCGCCATCACGTTGAGATAATACATCTCATATCCGTATGGCGCACCGCAGGGATGGTGCCCCTTGGGTACCAGCACGACATCGCCATCGGAAACCGCCATGGTTTCATCCAGCGATCCATCTTCCGTAAAGACACGCTGGAAGCCGAAGCCCTGGGCGGGGTTAAGGCGGTGGTAGTAGGTTTCTTCCAGATAGGTCATGTCGGGGAAATTGTCCTCGTCATGCCGGTGGGGCGGGTAGGATGACCAGTGGCCGGATGGGGTGAAGACTTCCGTGACGAGCAGACTATCGGCCACATCGCGGTCTTCCATGGCAATCGGGAAAATGTAGCGGGTGTTGGCACCCTTGCCGCGTTCGCTGAGCGAAATGCCGGTGGGACCGATGATCTGCGCCTCCCTGCCCGGCTTGGCGGGTGCTGTGCAGACGCCGATGGTGCAATCGCTCGTGGCTTTGACCGACCACGAGGAACCGGCGGGAATATAGACGCAATGCGGCGGTTTGCGCTCGAACACGTTCATGCGGTCGCCGAGTTCGCCGAAGTTCTTGTCTTCGGATGACACTTCCGCTTTGCCTTCGACCAGCACAAGAATGACTTCCGTGTCGCCGGTTTCCTCGGCAGCGGTCTCACCCGGTTTCAGTCGATAGAGACCAAAGCCGACATAGCCCCATTCAGCACTTTGTGGTGTGATGTCGTGGACCTTGCCGGTTTTTCCGGTTGGCTTGCGAAGCAGATTGGCCATCGTCGTCTCCTTTGATCAGGCTTTATCCAGCCCGGCTTGCCTGGCGAAGTCCCGCAGGGATTTCAGACCGAGGCTTTGATATTCGAAGGGATTGCGCACATCCGGGTCCTGCTCGGCCTCGATCACCAGCCAGCCGCTGTAGCCATGTTCGGCGGCAATTTTCAGCACGGGTGGAAAATCGACGCCACCGTCCGTATCGCCGGGAACGGTGAAGACGCCGCGACGTACGCCTTCCAAGAACGAAAGCTTTTCGCTGCGCACTTGGGCTGCAATATCAGGTCGAACGTTTTTCGCGTGGATGTGGCCGACGCGCGCCATGTGCTTGCGGGCGAGACGTGCGGGATCACCGCCGCCAAATAGCGTGTGGCCAGTGTCCAGCAGCAGCTTGGTATGCGGCCCAGTATTTTCCATCAGACGGTCGATTTCGTCTTCGCTTTCGATGATGGTGCCCATGTGGTGGTGGTAGACGAGTGCGATGCCCTGCTCCGCAGCGAATGCCGCCAGTGCTTCCACGCCTTCACCAAAGTTTTTCCAGTCGGCATCGGCAAGCTTGGGGCGGTCATTGACCGGCTTTCCATCATCCCCGTGGATCGCGTTGGAGGTTTCGCAGACGATGATGACCTTGGAGCCCATCGCTTTCAGAAGATCGAGCGCAGACTGCATGGCGGCCTTTTCGTCTTCGATGGAGTTGGTCAGCAGGTTGAGCGAATGCCAGCCGGAGACGAAGCGCAGATTGCGGGGCTCCAGCACAGCTTTCAGCGCCGCGGGCTCCTGCGGGAACTTGTGACCCTTTTCGATACCGTCGAAACCGATTTTAGAGGTTTCATCCAGGCATTGTTCGAGGCTGATATGGGCGCCCAGCGTGCGGTCGTCGTCATTGCTCCAGGCAATGGGGTTGGTGCCGTAAAGGATCATCTCACTGTCTTTCCTTCAACGCGGCTTCGTAAGCGGCGCGTGCATTGTTGACTTCTTTCCGCTGCGAAACCTCCGGCACCGCCACATCCCACCAGTAACCACCGGCATCCGGTGTCGGATATGGGTCCGTATCGATGACGATAACGGTCGTCACCGTCGCCTCGCGCGCGGCATTCAGTGCGGTTTCGAGTTCCGCAATCGAAGAGACCTTGTGCGCATCCGCGCCCATGCTGGCGGCGTGGGCGGTAAAATCGATGGCGATGGGGTTGGTGTGGTTGGTGTGGGCGTAGAGATTGTTGAACTCCGCGCCGCCGGTGCCCATTTGCAGCCGGTTGATGCAGCCGTAACCCCTGTTGTCGGTGATGACGAGGGTGATTTTCACGCCCATGGCGACGGCGGTGGCGAGCTCGGAATTCATCATCATATAGGAGCCATCGCCAACCATGACGATCACGTCGCGATGCGGCTCAGCCATCTTGATGCCGAGGCCACCGGCAATCTCGTAACCCATGCAGGAGAAACCGTACTCCATGTGGTAGGAGAGCGGCAGCTTGGCTTTCCACAACTGATGCAACTCGCCAGGCATGGTGCCAGCCGCGCACATAACGACGGTATTGTCGCGCGATGCGCGCTGCACAGCGCCGATGACCTGCATGTCGGTTGGAAGGCTGTTGGCTTCGGTTGGCGCTGCGGTGACGGCGTCCGCCTTTGCGAACCATTGCTGTTTCAAGGCAGTGTCGGGTGCCTTAAAACGGTGGTTGCCCAAGGCGTTCGACAGTTTTTCCAATCCAACTTTTGCATCCGCCGTCAGGCTGATGGCATTGTGTTTGACGCTGTCATAGGGCTGGACGTTCAGCGCCAGCAGCTTACGATCCGGGTTCTTGAACAGCGCCCAGGAGCCGGTGGTGAAATCCTGAAAACGGGTGCCGATGCCAAAAACGAGATCGGTTTTTGCGGCGATGGCATTGGCGCTATCTGCACCGGTCACGCCGATAGGGCCGAAGTTCAGGTCGTGGTCCCAGGCGAGCGCTGACTTGCCCGCCTGCGTTTCGATGACGGGAATGGCGTGCGTTTCGGCAAAGCGTTTCAGCGTTTCCGTTGCGCCGGAGAAGTGAACACCGCCACCGGCGACAATGACCGGATTTTTGGCGGCTTTCAGAGCGGCGACGGCTTCTTCAAACTCTGCAACATCGGGCTCGGGACGGCGTTGACGCCAGACTTTTTTCTCAAAGAAACTGGCAGGGTAGTCATAGGCTTCCGCCTGGACATCCTGACAAAAGGCGAGCGTCACCGGGCCGCAATCGGCGGGGTCGGTCATGGTACGCATGGCGCGTGGCAGGGCGGTCAGAAGCTGTTCGGGGCGCGTGATGCGGTCGAAATAGCGGCTGACGGGCTTGAAGCAATCATTGGCGGAAACGGTGCCGTCACCGAAATCCTCGATCTGCTGTAACACCGGATCGGGCCCGCGATTGGCGAAGACATCGCCGGGGATGAGCAGAACCGGCAAACGGTTGACATGGGCCAGTGCGGCTGCCGTCACCATGTTGGTCGCACCGGGGCCGATGGAGGATGTAACCGCCATGGCGCGGCGGCGGCCAAGCTGCTTGGCGTAGGCAATGGCGGCGTGGGCCATGGATTGCTCGTTCTGGCCGCGATAGGTCTTCAGCTCATCGCGAATGCCGTAGAGCGCTTCACCGATACCGGCGACATTACCGTGGCCGAAAATAGCCCAGACACCGGCGATATAGGTCTCGCCAGCTTCGTTCATCTGCGTGGCCAGATAGCGCATCATCGCCTGCGCTGCCGTCAATCGTAGTGTCGTCACGCTGCTTCTCCCTTGTTTCCCGCGGCGCGCGCCTCATCCCAGATGCGGCAAAGCGCGCTGTAGCGCTCCGCCATCTGGCCGACGGCCTCCACATCGTTCATCTTGCCCGAAAGCCATGCACGGCCAGCATCGGCAAAAATCGTTCGGCCAACGGCAAAGCCTTTGACGAGATCGAAGCCTGCTGCCAGACGGAAACTCTCCTCAAGCTCCGCCTGCGGTGCATCCAGCCCCAGCACCACGATGCCGCGCACGTAAGCGTCGTTGCGCTGCACCGCATCGGTCGCATTTTTCCATGCTGCCTCGCTTTTCATCGGCTCCAGCTTCCACCAGTCGGGGTAGACGCCGATCTCGTAGAAACGGTCAATGATCTTGGCCGTCGTCGTGTCATCCACAGGTCCGACTTTGGACGGAATGACTTCCAGCAGCAGTTCCAGCCGGTTGCGGCGGGCGGCCTGGAAGAGGCGAAGCACCGTGTCTTCCTGTTCCCTGCGCAGATCGGCTGCATCATCTGGGTGATAGAAGCAGAGAACCTTGACGACATTGTTGGCTGGCCATTCGTTCAGCCCGCCGAAATCGAGGCCGAGTTCGGGCTCCAATGTCAGGGGACGAGAGCCCGGCCATTCCACGGGGCGGCCGATCCAGAGGTTCGTGCCGCTCGCCTCGTAAAGCGCATCGCGGCCCAAGCGGCTGTCGCAGAGAATGCCGTACCCGGCTTCGCCGCCGGACACCTGAAGAGCTGCTTGCAGGCAAAGCTTCTTGAACTCGCCAATCTTGTCGTGCGCAACTCCTGCCTCATCAGCCATCGCTTCCAGTTGCATGCGGTGATCGAAGGCGAAGACGCGCATGGTGTTCCAGTCACCCTTGCGGTTCGTGGCCCAGTGCACCTGCTCCAGCGCTTCATCCTTGCGCAATGCCTTGTTGTTGATGCCGGTGCGGAAGAAATATTGCAGCTCTTCCCAGCTTGGGTAAGCGGGTGTGCAGCCGTGTCGGGAGACGGCGAAGGCACCGCAGGCATTGGCGTATTTCAGGGTCGTCGGCCAGTCCTCACCGCGCAGCCAACCGCGGAACAGGCCAGCCATGAAGCCATCGCCCGCACCCAGCACGTTAAAGACTTCGATGGGGAAACCCTCGCCGGATTCGCCGTCATCGAGACTGGCTGGAATATCGCCCGGAAACACGGATGCACCCATGGGGCCGCGCTTGCAGACCAAAGTCGCTTGGGAGACCTTACGAACGGCCTTCAACGCTTCCAGGGTATCGGTAGAACCACCGGCAATGTGAAATTCCTCTTCCGTCCCGACGATGAGGTCGAACAGATGCAGGGTCGATTGCAGCTTGGTTGTCACCTTTTCGGATTCCACGAAACGACTTTCGCCATCGCCGTGGCCTGCGACACCCCAGAGGTTGGGTCGGTAATCGATATCGAGGGCTGTCTTTGCGCCGTTTTCCCGCGCGAGGTTCAACGCCTTCAACACGGCGGCTTCCGTCTTGGGGTGGGAAAGATGTGTTCCGGTGGCGCAGACGCATCCAGCATCGGCGATGAAGGCGGGATCGATATCGTCTTCGCACAAAGCCATATCGGCGCAGTTTTCGCGGTAGAAGATCAGCGGAAATTGCGACTGGTCGCGGATGCCGAGCAGCACCAGCGCCGTCAGGCGTTCGGGGTCGGTCTTCACGCCCCTGATATCGACGCCTTCGCGCACCAACTGTTCGCGGATAAAGCGGCCCATATGCTCGTCACCCACGCGGGTGATGACGGCGGTCTTCAGACCCAGCCGCGCCCCACCGGCTGCGATATTGGTGGGCGAGCCACCGATATATTTGTTGAAGGACGACATATCCTCCAGCCGCCCGCCAACCTGCGCGCCGTAAAGATCGACCGATGAACGGCCAATGGTAATCAGATCAAGCTTTTTCACGACCGTCCTCCCTCGCTGTGACGCGAATCCTGCATCTGGAATGACACTCCACTATCATTCCATTTCAGGTTATTTTTGGACTATAAATTCCATTTTCTCCATTTTCAACATAAATATTCAATTTTGGCGGTGCGTGCCGACACCGACAGCCAGTGCGATTGCAACACACAAAGTGGCCGAAAGCGAGCGGAACGCGCCGAAATCCACCTCTGATACTGCAAGGATCGTCGCACCCAACTTGCGCATCGGGCTGACCGCCGTATCGGTCATGGCAATCACCGGAATCTGACGCGCGAGGCTTGATGATACGACGTCCATCGTCTCTACCGAGTAGGGCGAAAACGTGATGGCCAGCACCACATCGCCAGACCGTATGGCGCTCTCATTGTGCAGTTGCCCGACCGATGCGTGCAGCATGGCGGGAACGCCCATTTTTTCGAACGCGTATGCCAGATAGCTGGCGACAGCAAAGGAACGGCGTAGGCCGATGATGTGGATGGTGCTGGCTTGCGACAGAACCCGGATGGCGGTTTCGAACTCCTGCGGATCAACGGTTTTCAGCACGTTTTCGAGCGAGGCACGACCGGCATCCACGAACTCGGCCAGAAGCAGCGCGCCGCCGTCTTCACCATTGTCCCGCAGGTTGCTAAGCCGCGTCGTATAATCCGGCCAGCCGCCGGTATAGTGTTCGCGAAACAGACGCTGCATGTCTGAAAAGCCGGAAAAGCCCATAATCTGGCTGAAGCGCATAATGGCAGATGGCTGGACGCCTGCGCCTTCCGCCAGTTCGGCCACAGTTGAAACTGCGATGCGGTCGGCATGGGAGGCGACGTAGTCGGCGCATTGTCGCAGACGTTTGGGCAGACTGCCGGTTATCTCCAGCAATCGTTCCCGAAAGGCTTCAACCGTTGTCGGGGCCGCATCTGCGCTCATGATATCTCCCTCATTTTTCTATCCAACCCGCAATATGGAATATCCATTCCAAAATATTTCACAAGGTTTCCATGGCGATTCATCTGGTGACAGTGAGGGCCCGGCGTGGCATAGGGACGCCAAACCTCCAGCTTATCGGTTATTCCCAATGATCCGCATCGAAAACATCAGCAAATCCGCCAGCCACCGTATCCTCTTCATCGAGGCGTCTGCGGCGCTCAACCGTGGTGAAAAGGTTGGACTTGTGGGCCCCAATGGCGCGGGCAAGACGACGCTGTTTCGGATGATCACCGGTCAAGAGCAGCCGGATGAAGGCCAGGTAGCATCAGACAAGCATGTCTCCATTGGCTACTTCAACCAAGATGTCGGCGAAATGGCAGGCCGCAGCGCGGTTGCCGAAGCCATGGAAGGTGCAGGCCCTGTCAGCGCGGTTGCGACCGAGCTTCGCGAGTTGGAAGCACGGATGGTCGATCCTGATCAACTCGACCAGATGGATGAAATCATCGAGCGTTACGGCGAGGTGCAGGCGCGTTACGAGGAACTGGACGGCTACTCTCTGGAAGGACGCGCCCGCGAGGTTCTGGCGGGACTGAGTTTCAGCCAGGAGATGATGGATGGCGATGTCGGCGAGCTTTCGGGTGGCTGGAAGATGCGCGTGGCGCTGGCCCGCATTCTTCTGATGCGGCCCGACGTGATGCTGCTGGACGAACCAAGCAACCACTTGGATATCGAAAGCCTCATCTGGCTTGAGAACTTCCTGAAGACCTATGACGGCGCGCTTTTGATGACCTCGCATGACCGCGAGTTCATGAACCGCATCGTCAACAAGATCATCGAAATCGATGCCGGTTCGCTCACCAGCTATACCGGCGATTACGGCTTTTACGAACAGCAGCGTGCCCAGAACGAAAAGCAGCAGCAGGCGCAGTTCGAGCGGCAGCAGGCAATGCTGGCCAAGGAAATCAAGTTCATCGAACGCTTCAAGGCCCGCGCCTCACATGCATCGCAGGTCCAGAGCCGTGTGAAGAAGCTGGAAAAGATCGACCGCGTCGAGCCGCCCAAACGCAGGCAGACGGTGGCCTTCGATTTCCAGACGCCACCACGCTCCGGCGAAGACGTTGTGTCCTTGAAGCAGGTGCACAAGGCCTATGGTCAGCGCACGATCTATGAAGGTCTCGACTTCATGATCCGTCGCAAGGAGCGCTGGTGCATTATGGGTGTCAACGGCGCTGGAAAATCCACCCTTCTCAAGCTGATTGCGGGCACGGCTGAGCCGGATGTCGGCAGCGTCAATGTCGGTGCCAGCGTCAAGCTAGGTTATTTCGCCCAGCACTCGATGGATTTGCTGGATGGCGATGCCACAATCCTGCAATGGTTGGAGCAACGTTTCCCGAAAGCGGGACAGGCTCCATTGCGGGCGCTTTCCGGCTGCTTCGGTTTTTCAGGCGATGACGTTGAAAAGAAATGCCGGGTTCTATCAGGCGGTGAAAAAGCGCGCCTCGTCATGGCGGCCATGCTGTTCGATCCGCCGAACTTTCTCGTTCTGGACGAACCGACCAACCACCTTGACCTCGACACCAAGGAAATGCTGATCAAGGCTCTTAGCGAATATGAAGGCACCATGCTCTTCGTCTCACACGACCGCCATTTTCTCGCAGCACTGTCCAATCGCGTTCTGGAGCTGACGCCCGAGGGTATCCATCAATATGGCGGTGGTTATGTCGAATATGTCGAGCGGACTGGTGCGGAAGCACCGGGACTGATGAAGGCATAAAAAATGCGGCCTCCAGGGCCGCATTTTGAGTTTGGTAAAGCGCTGGCACTCTAGTTGAGTGTTTCCCAGTTGCTTCGCACATCTGACGCCGATCTGCTGAGATGCACGTGTGCATCTACATGGTCGACCCAGTCCAACGGGATCAGATGGTGTTTGCCATCGTCGGAATCGGTTCTGGTCAACTTGATCCGGGTCTGGCCTTCCATATGATCGACGGTGCCTACATGGCTACCATCTGCGGAACGCACTTCCATGTGCTCGCGAATTTTGTCTTCAGAAATCATTTCTGTTTCCTCCGTTGTTTCTTCGATCTGCAAGGAGGAAATGAGAATGAGCCGATTTCGTTCCAGCTTTTATATGCGTATCTGTCAGCACCAGTTTCTAGAACAGGGCGTCCGCAAACAGATCATCATCCTCGGCGGCGGCAGATTGGCTTGCAAACGAACTGGATGTTGCCGTGCTGGCGGGCAGGAAACGAAGGTGAATATCGCGCTCCTGAGCCATGGTGTAAAGCTTGAAAACCTGGGAGCTGAAAGGGCTGATCTTGTCGGCAAATCCGGAAACATCGGCATTGAAGCCTTGCGACAATTGCGCAGCAATCTGACAGCATTCGTTGAACGTGTTGCCAAGCTCGCTTTGGAAGTCGAGTGAAACCACCGCAGAGCTGATGCGGCTGAACACGGCCTGGCCTTCCTCGGCAAGTGCGTCGATGCCGCTTTCCATCTGCGTCTTGGCAAGGCGCACGGTTTCCAACGCTTCATTCAAAGGTGACGCGAGATCCGCGGAAAGCCCGCGTCCCTCCTGAGCCAGTTGCTGCGTCGTTGTTTCAACCCGATGCAGTTCTTCAACGATAGCGTCGGCGGGCGTTTCCAACTTGCCTGCGAACAGGCGCATTTCACCGCTGACGACATTGACGGAACGGCCGGCATCGCCAAGTTTCGAGCAACGCAGATTGGAGTTGAGCGCCATGTAATGGATATCGATTTTGATGGAGCGGAGAACTTCGATCCCGCGCGACAGCTCTTGCGCGCTGCTTGTGACGGACTGGACCACCTCATCGGCCTCGGCGCTGCTTTCCTGAACGCGCGCAACGAGATTGCAGGCCTCGACGATTCCCTTCTCCATCAGGGACAACACGTTCCGATCGCCATTCGATGTTCTGTCCACCAGTTCATCGCGCAGCGAAAGAATGCGCGCCGCATCATCTGCAAAGCTGGAGATACTGGTGAAGATTTTGCCGCAGTCGCGATGGAAGTCCGATGCCGTCTCATCCATATGCGCGCTGGCCAATTGAAGCACAGCTTCCTTCAGCACTTCATATTCGGCGTCGCTGAGGGCCTTGCCTTCAGGAGACGAGCCAAAGTCGTCCATCATCTGAAGCATGCTTTGAATGTGTTCGATGCGCTGGCGTGTGATATCGCCGATTTGCAGGGACGACAGCACGGAGCCGATCTTGCCCTGAATGGTCTGGGCAATTTTCTTCACCTGAGCGGCAATATCCACCATCTCTTGATGCTGCTGGGAAATGCGGGCGGAATTTTCGTTCAAACTCGTAATGATCTGGGGAATGGTGGAGTCGAAATCCGCCTTCGTGGTGGACGAAAACGATAGCGCCTTGATCAGCTGTGTTCGCATGACATCGAGGTTCTTTGCGAAACGCCCGACTTCATCGGCACCAGACTGAATGCGCTCGCGTATCTCATCTGCAAAGCCGGCAAACTCGGCAAGACCAGCGCCGGTGATTTTGACCGTGATGGCAAAGGTCTTCAAATAACGAATGGTTTCGTGAATATCATCGATGTGCTCACCCGTGGAAGCACACATATCGGCCAGCGACTTGAAGCCCGCCTGACGCCGTTCCTCCGTCTTTGGCAATTGCGCAAGGTCATTGATGGTCTTGCGTAAGCCATCAACGTTGTTCTTCGCCGTCTTGCCGTCCAGAGTTCCGGTCATTCCGTCGAGAATGCCGGTGAGGTTGCCAAGAATATCCATAACGGAAACGAGAACCGCGCCGCCATCGAGAAATCTCTTCTCGATCTTTGCATGGGCAGCCGTCAGCTTGGCGCTGAGCTCGGCCTGCTGATCAAGTTTGTAGGTCACGTTGGACTTATGCAAAGTATTCATCGTCGTTTTCCGATCTGGCGTTGTGGACTAACGCTAAGCGGATTTAGGAAACGACAGGTGAATCAAAGCGATGATCCGCAGTCAAATGCCAATTACGGTTAACAGTTGGCTACACCACCGGTTGACGGATAGGGGCGATATACAACGCCCCTGATCCGCCCGTTAATTGTGCCATTTGTTTCCCCCGCCATTCGACGCTTCATCTTTACCGAAGAACCGAGAAGCGGCCTCTGTCCGGTTGCGCACATTCATCTTCTTGTAGATGTTGCGAACATGAACCTTGACCGTGTTTTCGGACAGGTGAAGACGATCGGCGATGATCTTGTTCTGCGTACCTTTGCACAACAAATCCAGGATTTGCACTTCTCTGGTGGTGAGCGCGGAAAATTCGTTCTTGCGGGCCGCGAGCGCATCGGCACGGTTGGCAACAACGGAGCGCGTATCATAAACGGTGCTTTTGGACACTTCCGGGCCCGACGACAGCCTGCCAAGCAAGGCAGACGGAAAATGCTCGCCTCCCTTGATCAGAAGATCGACCACCGCCATGAAGACATCGAGGCGCAAATTGAGGGGAAGCACGCCATCTATGATGCGTGTGTCGACAAGTTGCTTGAGATAGGACTCGATCATATCGATGGCGTCGATGACCAGAGCGACGCGCGCAAGCGGATGTTTGGCATGAACCTCCGCCAGCAACTCACCCAGACGGGGTCCGGAGAGCTTGTAAAACAGAACGAGCTTGACCTCGCGTATCAGCCCTTCGGGTATGGATGACGACGGTCCCGCGCTCATCATCTCGCATGTGTGAAATTTTTTACCCAATGCCTCCACCAGACATTCGGAGAAGAGATCTTCATTGGCCACGACCAGTATTGTTCCACCGGACGATAAGGCCGTGTTATTATGCTGTGCGTTGATAACCCTCGATGCAACCATGAACATATACGCCTCCCTAAAGCGTTACGCAGATACTCTGATTCATGTAGGAGTGCGGTGGAATGGCAGAGAGCTTTTCGGGAGCATCTCAAACATAGCCCGCTTTATTCGTTAGTTATTTATTAATCATAAGAAATAGTACAAATAAAATGCAAAATAAATTGCCCAAATGGATTAGTCGGGCTGTAATGGCATAATAATGAGTGGTTTTTTTGGTTTACTCATGCAATTCTTGTCGCTCAGCTAAAACACACTTCAAAAAATACATTGTTCAGATGTATAAATATAATCAAGTAATTCTAGATTGCGCATATCAAGCGCGGAATTTGCAAGCTCCTCATGCCATCTGAGGACTTTCATAGGTGATATCGCCGCTTCATTCGTTCATTTGACCCCAAAAACGACTATGGGCCTTCCGGAAAAAGGGCGTAACCCATTCGATGTCGGCTCTGGACCCAGCACTGTGCTTAGTCAATGCTTAATCCCATTTAGCAGCTAGCAACCCCCGCCCAACTCGGACACATTCGGCCCCGTTGCAACAGACCGCAACCGGTTCGATCCAACATCATCCTGTGTGTTTGCGTAAGGATGTAACCGGCGAACTGACAAAACGACCAGACAGACTGAAGCATGAAATCTGCATTCGTTCGCGATTGTGGAGCTGGATGCGCATGTTCGTGACCGTGTCTTGCGCATTCCCAAAAGCAGCGGCCTGAAAATCCGGGCCAATAGCCGCAGACGAAACGTCGATGAGTACGTCTGCATGTGTGTCAATATCGGAGTGAGCGCGAGTAAAATCCCATTTAAGATGAGAGGGATTTCGAAAAGCTACTCCGAACTTTTTCGGAGGATATAGACATGGGTTACCCACAACAGCAGCCAGCAGGCGACGACATCACTAAGGTTGGCGCGCTCGCAGATGGATTTGCCAACACAGCGACCAACGACAGCAACGTGGATGACAGCAATGTCGGCGTCGCCAACGGCGGCAATCGCGACAACACCTATACCGACAACAGCCAGAACCTGGATGTCGATGCCAAGGTTCAGGTCGCGACCGACAATGGCGACAACCGCGACAACAGCTATAACTGGGACTACGACAGCAAGACATCCAGCTATAGCGACAATGACACCAATTCGAACAACAAGACCGTCAACGTGAACGACGCTGATACCTCCGTGAAAAGCGATTACGACTGGAGCTATGACAGCAAGTCCTACAGCGACAACGACACCAAGGTCATTACGAACACCCACACAGATACCGACACCAAGACGTTCAACTACTCCGATACGGATACGGATATCAAAACAACGACCGATAGCTTCAACTCGGCGTTCTCCAAGACAGATACCGATTTCTCGACGATCGAACACGTCAAGGACATCGGAAATCTGGGTGTTGCCGGCGGTGACATCGCGTTCAACCTCGGCGACGACTTCTCCTTCTCGCTCAATGTCGACAACATTCTCAACAACTCGTTGAACGGCGATGGCAACGACAGCGCATTCAGCTTGGTTCAGGCCAGCCATCTGGCTGATCAGGACACGGCCTACAATGTGAGCATGAACAACCAGGACGCCCATAACGACCTAAGCACCCAGGGCGGCGAAGCCCACGGCGCGCAGGGTATGGATATGGACGGCAAGGGTTGGGACCTCAAGGCAGGCGACGATGCGACGGGCACGAGCTCGACGAACGCCTCTTCGATCCTGGCGAACTCCGGCTACCATCTGGAACTGGTACAGGGTGCAAACCTTCTCACCAACTCCTTCGAAGGCAGCGTCATCGGCGGCGACTCGCATCATGCGGGTGAAGACGCAAGCTCCTGAGACCTCACTCTCTAGATCGAAAAGACTGCACCGGCTTGGGCCGGTGCAGTTTCCGGCTGTAGCAGCCGTAGACCCCGTTGAACGGCGATGTCGCCCGAAGCCGAAGCCCGGCTTCCTTGCTGCGGCGTGACCGGAACGGGTCTGAAGAGGGGGACAAGCCATGTATACGGACAGGATTTCTGACATGATCGCCCACTTCATCGGGCTTTTCGAAACCGAAGTCGATGAAGCGCGAATGAGAACCCATTATGCTGGAGGCCAAGGTCTTCAAGACGATAGGGCACTGCCGCCGCATGACGACGTGCAGAACGCTGACCAGACTTACGACGTACCGCTGCAGGACTATGACCCCGGCGTTAAATACCGTGCCGGTCACTATGAGTTCAGCGCAACACGCACGCACCATGCCTTGTCGTTCGACGACGCCATCCGTAAGCATTCGCACCATGCGTCTTATGATTTTGCTGGCTCGCATTTCAGAATGCCCGGCGAGATCGACGCCTATCAGGAACAGCCAAAACTCGTTCTCTATACCGGCCCCGGCTCCGTCATTGCGCATGTGTCACAGCTGACCTTGCTGCAGGATGACGACTATCTCAACATGACTGATGGTCCCAATGTTGCGCGTGACACGACCTATGTCACCGAGCGCACGACCGAATATTACAACGAAGCGGCACGCTTCACCCCGTTCGACAGCTATCACCGCACCGACACCTATGATGGATTGCAGTCCATAGCGAAGGATCTGCACGACTACATCACGCAGGCCAGAGACAATGATGTTTCGTCTCTCGGGACAGGTGCCGACCAAGATTTCGTTGTCGCCAGCCATTCGATCACCGGAACCTATGTGAATGGCGTCGCGGCAACCGCATTGCCAGATGTCGATGATTTCATGCCGGATCGCGGCATTGCCAAACCGCCGACGGACCGGGAAGAAAGCGATGCGCCGCAGGAAAGTCACACCGGCGCGGGCAACAGTCTGGATGTGGCCGCCGGTGCCAATGTGGTCGCTAATATCGTGTCCGTGGTCAATACCGGCGTCGTAGCGCCGGTCATGGCTGTTATGGGCGACTACCACCAGATCGATGCGATCACGCAATCCTATGTCTACAGCGATCACGACAGTATTGATTCCGCTTTCACCCGCGAAGACCATGCAGGAACCGTCGCCAACAATATCGCTGCGTTCCAGAGAACCGTCTGGGGCGAAAGCGCCGATGGCGGCCATGCGGAAAGCACACCCGACGCGACGATATTTCCGACCGCCTGGCGGGTCAGCTACATCGAAGGCGACGTGTCCTTCG
Organism: Agrobacterium rosae; assembly: GCF_002915175.1. GTDB lineage: Bacteria > Pseudomonadota > Alphaproteobacteria > Rhizobiales > Rhizobiaceae > Agrobacterium > Agrobacterium rosae. The sequence goes on from NZ_NXEJ01000008.1 coordinate 310,998, forward strand.
TGCACTGGATCGAGCAATATCACTTCGTATCCGACAACGACACGATGACGGTGACGACATCAGGTGCCGATGTGAGCGTGCTGACCGGCGGAAACAGCGCCGTCAACCTGGCGAATTTCCTCGGCATCGGCATTCAATATGATCTGGTCATCGTTGGCGGCAATGTGCTGGACATGAACATGATCGCCCAGATGGCCGTTCTCTACGATAACGACAGCGTTCACGCCCTGCCCGGCTCGACATCCGGTGCCACCGTCCAATCCGGCAACAATCTTCTCTGGAACGAAGCGTCGATCCACAATGTCGGTGCCAATGATCGGTTCGCGTCTATGCCCGACTATATGGTCGAGGCCGCCAAGGCGATCAACGAGCGCGATCCGCACATGCCGGAGGGGCTCTCGACGGACCCGAATTTCGCAGGCTATGCCGGTCTCAACGTCCTCTACATCACCGGCAATCTCTACGACGTCACCTACGTCAAGCAGGTCAGCGTTCTGGGGGATTCGGACGACGTGACACAAGCGGCCTCGAAGGTGCTTGCCAACAACGAGAACGCCACTGTTCACATCGATACCGGCAGCAACGCCGTCGTCAACATTGCCCAGATCACCGATTACGACAGTTTTGGTGGCTCTACCTATGTCGGCGGTCATCTCTATTCGGATGCCGTGCTGATCCAGGGCGGACTGATCGAGCACGACGCAACGCAGCCGCATCAGGCGGCTTTGGCCAACGAGGTCATTGCCTTTCTTCATGACGACAATCCAGCCGACGACCACATCGACGCGGTCTTCAACTCCGGGCACGACCTGTCGTGGTCGCAGGCCCATCCCGTCGATGTCATGCAAACGGCCGTCGCATAGCAGGCTTTTCAGGGGAACGTGGAAATGGATCACATTTCGAGAAACAAGATCGAGCAGGGGCGCATTCTCGGCCTTAATGAAAAGACGGATGGCGAGGCCGATGGCAATCTGACCGAGGCCTGCATCACGGCGATAAATGACGCGGTCGACAATCTGCGTCAGCTTTCGTCGGCAGCGGTCAAAGCGGAGATTGCGCCGGAGCCGGTAAGGACCGCCACGCCGGTCATAGAAGCAAGGGTAACACCCGACCCTGAAACCCCGTCGGTGAACCCCGCATCGCGCGACGCACCGACAGAAAAGCCAGATCTCAAAACCGGCCCGGACCTGCCTTTCATCAAGACCATAGACAACAATGATGGCCCTATCCGTGAAAACGAACGCCGTCCCACCACGGGCGGTGGCGGCAATGGCAAGGAGCCGGACCTCAAAGGTGGCGGCGGCGGTGGTGGCGGAGGAAACGAGCACGGTTTTCACAAGCGCAGCGAGCCGGTCAACTTTGCCGCAAGTCTTGCAAAGGGCATCGCAGCCGTTCGCCGCAACATGGTGATCGTGATGCTGTTTACCGTCGCGATCAACGTCCTGCTGCTGGCCATTCCGCTTTACCTGTTCCAGATTTCCGACCGTGTTCTAACCAGCCGCTCCATGGATACGCTGGTCATGTTGACGATCGCAGTGATCGGCGCGGTTCTGTTGCAGGCCTTCATGGATGCGATCCGACGCTTCATTCTGATGCGCACCGCAGTCGAACTGGAAGTTCAGCTTGGAGCACCGATCCTCAGCGCCGCAGCCCGCGCATCTTTGCACGGTAGTGGCAAAGATTATCAAATATTACAGGACCTTCAGCAGCTTCGTTCTTTCCTGACATCCGGCACGCTGATTGCGTTTCTCGACGCGCCGCTGATGCCGCTATTCGTGCTGGTGGTTTACCTCGTCCACCCGCATCTGGGCATCATCATCATGGCGTGTTGCGCCGTGCTGTTCGTTATCGCCTGGCTGAACCAGAAGTTCACGGCGAAGCAGTTTTCCGAAGCCAACGGCTTTCACAGCCGTGCAAACTTCCACCTCGATTCCATGTCGCGCAATTCGCAGATCATCAATGCCTTGGCGATGATACCGGAGGCGGTGAAAATGTGGGGCCGCGAAACAGCGGGTTCGCTCAAATCCCACGTCGCAGCGCAGGATCGCAACATCATGTTCTCAGGCGTATCAAAGGCCTGCCGCATGATTACCCAGATTGCTCTTCTCGGCTGGGGCGCGCATCTGTCGCTTTCCGGCGAGTTGACTGGCGGCATGGTGATCGCGGCATCCATCGTTTCGGGTCGCGCGCTTGCCCCAATCGAAGGCGCAATCGAGGGATGGCATCAGTTCAACAAATCGGCCTCGTCCTATGGTCGCATCAAACAGCTTCTTCTCAGCTCTCCACTCAATTTTCCGCGCCTGCGACTGCCAAACCCGGAAGGAAGGTTGGATGTGGAGCGCATTCTGTTCGTTCCCCCACCGCAGAAAAAAGTGATCCTGAACGGCATTTCCTTCTCTCTGAAAAAGGGAGAGTCGCTGGCGATCATCGGCAATTCCGGTTCGGGTAAAACCACGCTCGGCAAGATGCTGGTCGGCTCCATCCTGCCCACATCAGGCAATGTGCGTCTCGATCTGATGGATCTGCGCAACTGGGATCAGCGCCAGTTCGGTGAGAGCATCGGTTATCTGCCGCAGGATGTGCAGCTTTTCCCTGGCACCATCAAGGCCAATATCTGCCGTATGCGCGACGACGTGGAAGACCGGCAGATTTATGAGGCCGCCGTTCTTGCCGATGTGCATGAACTGATCGCAGGCTTTCCGCAAGGCTATGAAACAGTCGTTGCTGCCGATGGCGCACCGCTTTCGGGCGGCCAAAAGCAGCGTATCGCGCTTGCTCGCGCCTTCTTCGGTGATCCGAAATTCGTGGTGCTGGACGAGCCGAACTCCAACCTCGACACGCAGGGTGAGCAGGCGTTGGCGAAAGCGCTACTGCACGCCAAGACGCAAGGCATCACCACAGTCACCATTACCCAGCGACCTGCTTTGCTGCAATGCGTGGATAAGATCATGATTTTGAAGGACGGATCGGTCGCGATGTTCGGAGAGCGGATCGAGGTGCTCAAGGCGCTATCCGGCAACAGGGGCTCGCAATCCGGTCAATCTCCGCAGATAGAGGGTTAAGGCCATGGTTTTCAAAAGAAAACAAAAGCAGGTGGAGCAAGGTCAGCTCGAATGGTACAGCGAAGTCCCGCGCTCCATCCGCATGTACAGCGTGACAGGTCTTGCCGTTCTGTTCGCCTCGTTCGGTGGTTTCGGTTACTGGGCAGGCACCGCACCTCTGGCCTCCGCTATCATCGCGCAAGGCAGCTTTGTGGCGACAGGCAACAACAAAATCATCCAGCATCTGGAAGGTGGCATCATCAAAGAAATGATGGTGAGCGAAGGTCAGGTGGTGAAAGAGGGTGATGTTCTCGTCGTTCTCGACAAGACGGCCGCACTTTCCAACCAGAAAATGATCAACCTGAAACGGCTTCGCCTCGAAACCATCGTTTACCGCCTGCGGGCCGAGGCCCAGGGTGAAAAGACGTTCAAGGTGCCCGACATCGTGATGGCGGAGGCAAGCGACCCGGATGTGAATGCCATTATCCAGGGCCAGAATGTGGTTTTTCACAGCAAGCAGATCAAGCTGGAAGAGCAGCTCAATCTGGTCGAAAAGAACATCCGCTCGCTCGAGTTTCGCTTTATCGGCTACAAGGGACAGAAATCATCCTTTGAACGCCAACAATCATTGCTGGAGCAGGAACGCGATTCCAAAGCCAAGCTTGCCAAGGACGGCGTGATCCGCAAGACCGATATGCTGGCGCTGGAGCGCGCCATTGCCGATGCGATGGGAGACATTTCCCGTCTGGATGGCGAGATGAACCAGAGCGAGGCCGAAATCGCGAAATTCCGTCAGGAAGCTGTGATTGCCGTCAATTCCAACAAGCAAGCCGCACTCGACGCGCTGGAAACAGCCGAGGCCGATCTCGATGGCGTGCGTCAGCAATTGCGCGAAGCGTCCCAAATTTTAGACCGCACCGTGATCCGCTCTCCCGTCAACGGCACGGTCATTCGCTCCTACTATCATACGGCAGGCGGCGTCATCACCACCGGCAAGCCGATCATGGAAATCCTGCCAGCCCATGTGCCGCTCATTCTCGAAGCGCAGGTGTTGAGAACCTCCATCGACCAACTGCATGAAGGACAGACGGCGGCCATCCGCCTTTCGGCGCTCAACCGACGCACAACGCCGGTGCTGGATGGAAAGGTGTTCTACGTTTCCGCCGACAGCATCGAGGAAAATGCTGGGATGCAGGTCAAGGACGTCTATATCGTCCGCGTCCAGATTTCGGACGAGGAATTGGCCAAGGTGCATGGCTTCCATCCGGTGCCCGGCATGCCGGCGGATGTCCTCATCCAGACATCGGAACGGACGTTCTTCGAGTATCTGACAAAGCCGATTGCCGATAGCATGTCGCGTGCCTTCAAAGAGCGCTGAGGCCAAAGCCAGCCTTCTTCCTCCCGAGACATCGGCCCGGAAATCCTTATCGATTTCCGGGCCGATACTGTATGATTACCTCATGCTTTGGGCCGGAGGGTTGAAATGGCAGCCATGTCTGACGTCTTGTTGCTGGTCGGCCGTCTCAACTATGTCTGGACCAATACCGAAAGCCTGTTGATCTATATCATCGCCCATCTTCTCAAGGTCGAGAAGGAGGCGGCGATCGTCGTGTTTCTGACGCTGAATACGACACGCGCGCGCATGGATCTCGTCGAGCGTCTGGCAAAGCTTCGTTCCACGTCCGTGGCCGATAGAAAAGCGGTTCTGGGCGCAATGGCGCGTCTGAAAAAGGAATCGAAGACGCGTAACAAATATAATCACTGCATCTACGCCTTCGATGAGAACGGTGACATTTCCAGTACGCAGTTGATGCGGCTTGTGGAGGATGACAAGCGGGTGCGTTACGGCAAGGTGGAGCCTGTGGACGCCGCCGAAATCAAACTGCTGGAACGGTCGATTGCAGAGATTACCGATATCAGCAAGGATATGTGGGTCTTCATTAAGAACAGCAAATACGTCTCTGGCGATCTATAGCGACGCGTGTCTGAATGTCAGATTGAACCGCGCGCGCCCGGCCGCATCATGTGCTCCCTCCTTCAAGGGCATGATGCCGTGAAAGAACAGGCGGGACGGACCGCCCCAAACGACGACGTCGCCGTGGCTGAGCGGATATTTGCGCACGGGATCGCCACGATTGATACCGCCGAACTGGAAGGTCGCAGGCAGGCCAAGTGAAACAGATACGATAGGATTGGTGAAATCCTTCTCATCCTTATCCTGATGCAGCGACATTTTCGCGCCGGGCTCATAACGATTGATCAGGCAGGCATTCGGCACAAAGTCAGGATATCCCGCTTGCTTGGCGGCATTGACAGCAAGAGACATGAAACTCTCCGGCATGGCTGGCCAGGGCTGACCGCTTTCGGGATCTGTCTTCTGATAACGATAGCCCTTACGATCCGTCACCCAGCCGAAGGGGCCGCAATTCGTCATGGCCACGGACATGGAAAATCCACCGGGCGTGACCATGTGCCGGAACGGTGCGACCGTGGAGACACCTTCTATCTGCGATAACAGATCATGGGCATTTTCCAGCGCATAACGACGCAGCAACCATGCACCATCCGCCATTTTTTCGTTTGCGCTATCGAGCCCGGAGAACAGATCAACCATCATGCCAAAGCGCTCCCGGCCGTGGCAGTAACTGAGGGGTGGAGCAAGGGAAGATACCCCGCCTTCAGAGCACGCAGCGTTGAGGGTGGTGTCAACAAACCATCCACGAAAGGCAAGGTTTCGGGTGGCTCGTAGCCATCAGCGCTCCACCGATAGGGCTTACCCTTCTTGATAAGATAGGCTTTGCCATCAGCAGCGATCATTGCGCCGTCAGGCAATTCCTCCAAGGTCAAGAGCAACATGTTCAGACGCTTGCGGCGCGACTGAAGCCTCTCCTTGTGCAGGATGATATCGATATCTCCGGCAGTGGGCACAGATGTCCCGTTGCCCTTGGCCCACGCTGCCCGGAATTTGTCCGCATCCTGCCTGCGGCACTGAAAGCAGGGGCGGTGGCCAGCGGCCAGAGCCGTTGCCTCATCGAAAAAGAAAAGCTCGGTCCAGCTTCGTGTCGCCATGACATCCCGGCGTGCATTCTTGTAGTCGCAACTGCACACGAGCCAAGCCTTCGACGTCCAGCGCTTTGTCGTCAGCGTCTTCGTTTCGGGATCATGCAGAATACCGCGATTGCCGGTGAAGAGACCGCGCATAGGCAGGTCAACGATATCGCCAAACGGATCGACGCGATTCTGTAGCGGCATACTCTTCTCCCTGACGACAATGAGCAGTTCGCTCAAATCACATGCAAAAAGAGACCATTTTAGGGAGCTGCGGTGCCGCGATTTCGTTGTAAATGCGGCGTTAAGCACAATGGTCCATATCTTGTGAGAGATTTCGTGGCCCTGCCGTCACCGCTTGAGAAGGTTCGCCCCTAATGCCCGCTCCCGAGATGCGCCGGAAGTTGTTTTCCCATGAGAGACCAGACGTTATTTACGCCATCGGCGATGTCCACGGCTGTTTCGACCTGTTGCAGGCATTGCAGCAAAAAATCCTGAACGATGCGGCTCAGCACCATGGCTCGAAATGGATCGTGATGCTGGGTGACTATGTCGATCGCGGGCCGAAATCCTCCTATGTCATCCATGAGTTGATGCAGCCGATGTCCGGCGACATCGAACGTTTTTGCCTTGCCGGAAACCACGAAGCGACGATGCTGGATTTTCTGGAGGATCCGCGTAAGGACCATCTCTGGCTGGAATTCGGAGGGCTGGAAACGCTCAAGTCTTACGGGATCGGCGAGATATCGCAGGACAAGAAACACCTGAAGGCGCAGCTTAAAGAACACATTCCGCAAAACCATATCGACTTCATGGCATCGCTGCCATCGCTGCTGGCGGTTCCTGGCCTTTGTTTCGTGCATGCGGGCGTGGTGAACGGTGTACCGCTGCAACGGCAGGACGACAAGCATCTGCTGTGGATACGACCCAAGGAGCAAACGGTGCCGGGCGCGGACAATCTGTTCATGACCGTGCATGGTCATACGCCGGTGCGTAGCGTTTCGCTGTCCGATAACCGGCTGAATGTGGACACCGGAGCGTTTATGACGGGGCGACTGTCTGCGGTGAAGATCGTTCGGGATGGCACGGTGACGGTGATGCACGCGGAGTAGAATTACCGAACGGTAGAAACGAAAAACACCGGCTGAACCTCAGCCGGTGTTTTGCATTTCTCAAGCGACGTTTAGTGGTTGTCGCGTGGCACGCCCTTGGTCTGGGCGATGCGCTGATACTTGACGGCATTTTCCAAAACCGCGCCGGTTTCCATCTGGCCGACGAGGCCACGCTGGATTTCCTGCCATGGGGTCTGGTGGTCGGGGTACTTGTACCCGCCAGATGCGGAAAGGGCCTCATAACGCTTGGCCAGTTCTTCGGCAGAAATCAGAATGTCTGCCTTGCCGTTGCCAACGTCGATGCGAACCCGGTCACCGGTCTGAAGGATCGCAAGACCGCCGCCTGCGGCAGCTTCCGGCGATGCGTTGAGGATGGACGGGCTGCCCGATGTGCCGGACTGACGGCCGTCACCAATGCAGGGGAGCGAGGTGATGCCCTGCTTAAGCAGGTAATCCGGCGCACGCATGTTGACGACTTCGGCAGCACCCGGATAACCGATTGGACCGGCACCGCGCATGAAGAGAACAGTGTTGGCGTCGATGCCGAGCGACGGATCGTCGATGCGGTGGTGGTAATCCTCCGGACCATCGAACACCACGGCTTTGCCTTCGAATGCTTCCGGGTCGTTCGGGTTGGACAGGTAACGTTCGCGGAACTCAGGCGAGATCACGCTGGTCTTCATGATGGCGGACGAGAACAGGTTGCCACGCAGAACGCGGAAGCCTGCGCGCTCTTTCAGCGGCTGATCGAACGGGCGGATGACCTTTTCGTCTTCGATGATGGCACCACGGCAATTGTCGCCAATGGTCTTGCCGTTGACCGTCATTGCGTCTTCTTTGATGAGGCCTTGCGTCATCAACTGGTTGACGACAGCTGGAACACCACCGGCGTGATAATAGTCTTCGCCGAGATATTCACCGGCAGGCTGAAGGTTGACCAGCAAAGGCACTTCTTCGCCATAGGTCTGCCAGTCATCGACCGTCAGTTCAACGTCGAGGTGACGCGCAAGACCGTTCAGGTGGATAGGCGCATTGGTGGAACCACCAATGGCCGAGTTGACGCGGATTGCGTTGATGAAGGCGTCCTTCGTCATGATGTCGGAAGGCTTGAGGTCTTCGCGAACCATTTCAACGATGCGCAAACCGGTGAGGTAGGAAATTTCCTGACGGTCGCGGTAAGGTGCGGGAATTGCCGCAGAACCGGGCAACTGCATGCCCAGCGCTTCAGCAAGCGAATTCATGGTCGTTGCCGTACCCATGGTGTTGCAATAACCGGTTGATGGAGCCGAGGAGGCAACGAGCTTGACGAAACCGGCATAGTCGATCTCGCCCTTTGCCAGCAGCTCGCGGGCCTTCCAGACGATGGTGCCGGAACCGGTGCGTTCACCACGGAACCAGCCGTTCAGCATGGGGCCGACGGAGAGCGCGATGGCTGGAATGTTCACGGTGGCCGCCGCCATGAGACAGGCAGGCGTGGTCTTGTCACAGCCGATTGTCAGAACGACGCCGTCCAGCGGATAGCCGTACAGCACTTCCACGAGGCCGAGATAGGCAAGGTTACGGTCGAGGCCCGCTGTCGGGCGCTTGCCGGTTTCCTGAATGGGGTGAACCGGAAATTCGATGGCGATGCCACCTGCTTCGCGGATACCTTCACGCAGACGGTGGGCAAGCTCGAGATGGTGGCGGTTGCACGGCGACAGATCGGAACCCGTCTGCGCGATACCGATGATCGGGCGATCAGACTGCAATTCTGCCTGGCTGAGGCCGAAGTTCATGTAGCGCTCAAGGTAGAGCGCCGTCATATCAGCGTTATCAGGGTTATCGAACCATGCGCGAGAACGCAGCTTACCGCCCTTTGCCTGTGTTGCGGGTAGGTTGGTCGAGTCTTTCATAACTTTGATCTCCAGCCGGAAGTGGCAAATGGGTACGACAACAGGATTGCGACGACCTTATGATGAGGACAAGAGAAAAGGAACTCGGCAGCACGATGCGCGAGACAGGTCCGGCAGAGGACATCGCCAGAATTGACCGACCTTTTGAAGACAGTCGATAAGGATCGTCACACGTTTCCGCCCTGAATTCTTCTTTTGCCTGACACTCATCTGCGGCAATTGACTGAGTCCGTCAATCACCAAGGATCAGCACTCGGTATTCGTATTACTATTTTGCGCCCCGGCCTCTTGTCAAGCAGAGCGCAGAGTTGATCGGTACGCCGCGCAAAAATTATTTACGGCTCGAACTCTATTGTAATATAAGGAAAAATTCCTGTTTTCTCAGGATTTCTTCCTCGTCGAATACAAGAAAACGCTCAGAAGCCACTTTCCAAAGATAATACTATATGCTCATATCTGCCCGTCTTAGCCGAATTCATCTCTGGGAGGATTACAGATGAAAAAAGCACTCGCGGCAGTTACTGTCGCTCTATCTGCATGTCTGGCATCAGGCGTTTCCGCAAAAACTCTCACCGTTGGCTTTTCGCAGATCGGCTCTGAATCCGGTTGGCGCGCGGCTGAAACAACGGTGACCAAGCAGCAGGCCGAAAAACGCGGCGTGACGCTGAAGTTTGCCGATGCGCAGCAGAAGCAGGAAAACCAGATCAAGGCCGTTCGCGGCTTCATCGCACAGGGCGTCGATGCCATCTTCATCGCACCTGTCGTCGCAACCGGCTGGGATGCCGTTCTGAAGGAAGCCAAGGAAGAGAAGATTCCTGTCATTCTTCTCGACCGTCAGATCGAGGCTCCAGACAGCCTGTACCTGACCGCTGTCACATCCGATCAGGTCCATGAAGGCAAGGTTGCCGGTGAATGGCTGGCCAAGGATGTCGGCTCCAAGGACTGCAAGGTCGTAGAGCTTCAGGGCACCACCGGTTCTTCGCCTGCGATCAACCGCAAGAAGGGCTTCGAGGAAGGCATCGCATCGCATGCCAACATCAAGATCGTTCGTTCGCAGACCGGCGACTTTACCCGCACCAAGGGCAAGGAAGTCATGGAAAGCTTCATCAAGGCTGAAGGCGGCGGCAAGAATATCTGCGCAGTTTACGCCCACAATGACGATATGGCTGTCGGCGCAATCCAGGCCATTAAGGAAGCTGGTTTGAAGCCAGGCACAGATATCAAGGTCGTGTCCATCGATGCTGTCCCCGATATCTTCAAGGCCATGGCTGCCGGTGAAGCCAATGCGACGGTAGAACTGACGCCAAACATGGCTGGCCCTGCCTTCGACGCGCTTGAAGCATATTTGAAGGACAAGAAAGAGCCTGCAAAGTGGATCCAGACGGAATCCAAGCTCTACACGGCGTCTGATGACCCGATGAAGGTGTACGAGGAGAAGAAGGGACTTGGCTACTAAGCCAGTTTCCAGCTTCGGGAGCGGCGCGCAAGCGCCGTTCCCACCTATATTCCGTGCAGGACTTGACCATGCCCGAAACCAGCCCTCTTCTGGAAGCGCGCGCCATAGGAAAATCTTTCCTGGGTATCGCTGCGCTCGATAATGTCGATATATCGCTCAACCGTGGTGAAGTTCATGCTTTGCTGGGAGAAAACGGTGCGGGCAAATCGACGCTCATCAAAATACTGACAGGCGTTTATCACCGCGACCGTGGCACAATTCGTCTCGATGGCGCAGAGATTTCGCCGACCAATGTCGCCGAGGCGCAAAACCTCGGTATCGGCACCGTCTATCAGGAAGTGAACCTTCTCGAAAATCTGACCGTCGCCGAAAACCTGTTTCTGGGCAGACAGCCCCGCCGTTTCGGCCTGATCGACCGTCGCGAAATGCGCGCAAAGGCGGAAAAAATTCTGACGCGCTATGGCCTTACGATCAATGTCGATGCGTTGCTTTCGAGCTACTCCGTCGCAATCCGCCAGATTATTGCGATTGCCCGCGCCGTTGATCTCTCCGGCAAGGTTCTGGTTCTGGACGAGCCGACCGCGAGCCTCGACAGCCACGAAGTCGAGATGCTGTTCACCGTGCTGCGCCAACTGCGCACTGAGGGTCTTGGCATCGTCATCATCACCCACTTCCTCAACCAGGTCTACGATATCGCCGACCGCGTGACCGTATTGCGCAACGGCAAGCTTGTCGGCACCCGCCAGATTTCCGAATTGCCGCGCGGCGAACTCATTTCGATGATGCTGGGACGTGAACTGCAAAGCGTGACCCATGACCGTCAGGCCGCAGACAACACCGTGGTGGAGGGCGAAGCGCCGATCCGCTTCGAGGGGTAGGGAAAACGCGGCAGCGTCGAACCGTTTGATCTCGATGTGCGCCCCGGTGAAGTTGTTGGTATCGCCGGTCTTTTGGGTTCGGGCCGCAGCGAGACCGCTTTCCTGCTGTTCGGCATAGACAAGCCGGATGGCGGACAGGCCAGCATCGACGGCAAGACGGTTGCGATTTCTTCTCCGGAAGCTGCCATTGAAAACGGGTTCGGCTTTTGCCCGGAAGAACGAAAGACGGATGGCATCATTGGTGATTTTTCCGTGGCGGATAATATTGCGCTCGCCTTGCAGGCGAGACAGGGGTGGATGCGCCCGCTCTCTCACAAGCAAAAGGCCGCATTGGCGGATGGCTTTATCAAGTCACTCGATATCCGCCCGGCGGATCGCGAAAGACCGATCAAATTTCTATCCGGCGGCAATCAGCAAAAAGCAATCTTGGCTCGTTGGCTGGCGACCGATCCACGCCTGCTCATTCTCGACGAGCCGACACGCGGCATCGACATCGGTGCGCATGCGGAAATCCTGAAAATGATCGAGCGTCTCTGTTCGCAGGGCATGTCGCTCATCGTTATATCGTCTGAACTGGAAGAGCTGACGGCTGTCGCGCACCGGGTCATCGTGCTGTCCGACCGGCGACATGTGGCCGAACTCAAGGGAGAAGACGTGACCGCGGATAACATCATGCAAGCCATTGCCAGTGCATCCAGAACGGAGGCCGCATGATGAAGAGCATCACTGCCCGCCTGAAACGGCTCGCGCCCCAGCTTGCCGCACTCATCATCATCCTCGGCGCTATCGCTTTGATTTCACCTGGATTTCTGAATGTGTCGTTCCAGAACGGCCGCCTCTATGGCAGCGTCATCGACATTCTGGTGCGCGCAGCGCCGGTGGCATTGCTGACGATTGGCATGACGCTGGTCATCGCCACCAAGGGCATCGACCTGTCCATTGGTGCGGTCATCGCCATCTGTGGCGCAGTTGCCGCGACCTTGATCACCAGCGGCCACTCTATTCCCGTCGTTATCGCCGTTTCGCTTGCAGTGGGCATCGTCTGCGGTATCTGGAACGGTATTCTTGTCGCCATTCTCGATATCCAACCGATCATTGCAACGCTGATCCTGATGGTCGCCGGGCGCGGCATTGCCCAGCTCATCACCGAAGGCGTTATTCTGACGTTTAACGATGACAGCTTTTCCGCCATCGGCACCGGCGCTTTTGCGGGCATCCCCATGCCTGTCATCATCTGGGTTGTGACAGCGCTGCTCGTGGGCATTCTGGTGCGCAAATCCGCACTCGGCTTTCTCATCGAAGCGACCGGCATCAACCGCCGCGCATCCGCGCTGGCCGGTGTACGGGCACGGTTTCTGTTGTTTTTCGTCTACGCAGTATCCGGGCTTTGCGCAGCCGTTGCGGGCATGATCGTAACCGCCGATATCCGCGGTGCGGATGCCAACAATGCCGGTCTATGGCTGGAACTCGATGCCATTCTGGCGGTGGTCATCGGTGGCACATCATTGAATGGCGGGCGTTTTTCCATCACCGCATCGCTGATCGGTGCCTTGATCATCCAGACCATCAATACCGGCATTCTGGTCTCCGGCTTTCCACCAGAATTCAACCTCATCATTAAGGCGGGCATCATCATTGTCGTGTTGACGCTGCAATCACCCGCCATCGGAACGCTGATCGGCTTTACCAGATCGCGCAAGACACCGGCTCCAGTCACGCCGTCCCACACCGTCAACCATGAGGGAGCGGCGCGATGATCCACACCCGCAATCTTCCGTTTCTGACGACTCTTGCCGTCTTTCTCGTCGCCTATGTGCTGTGCGTTATGCAGTACCCAGCCATGTTCTCGACGCGGGTCGTCGGCAATCTGTTGACGGACAACGCCTTTCTCGGCATCGCCGCAGTCGGCATGACCTTCGTCATCCTCTCGGGCGGCATCGACCTTTCCATCGGTTCGGTCATTGCCTTCGCCAGCGTGTTCGTGGCGGTTCTGGTTGGCACCTATAATGTCCATCCGCTGGTCGCCTTCGCAGCCGTGCTCGTCATCTCCACGATTTTCGGCTGCCTGATGGGAGCGATGATAAGATTCCTCTCAATACCGCCCTTTGTGGTGACCTTGGCTGGCATGTTTCTGGCGCGTGGTGCCGCCTATCTGATCTCGACGCAATCCGTGCCGATCTCGCATCCCGTCATCGATGCCATCCAGGGCTTCTACTTCCGGGTGCCCGGCGGTGGACGGTTGACGGCGCTTGCCATCGTGATGCTGATCGTCTTCGTCGTGGGCGGCATCGTTGCCAGCCGGACACGGTTTGGTGCGAACATTTATGCACTGGGCGGCAATCAGCAATCGGCGGAACTGATGGGTGTTCCCATCGGCAAGACGATCATCGGTATCTATGCCCTCTCAGGCTTTCTGTCTGGGTTGGCTGGTATCGTCTACACGCTCTATACATCCTCGGGTTATTCGCTGGCGACGGTTGGCATGGAGCTTGATGCAATCGCAGCCGTGGTCATCGGCGGCACCTTGCTGACAGGCGGCACTGGGCTTGTGGCGGGGACTTTCATCGGCTTGCTGATCCAGGGACTGATACAGACCTACATCGTCTTCGAGGGCACATTGTCATCCTGGTGGACGAAAATCGTCATTGGCATACTGCTGTTCATATTCATCGTGTTGCAACGCACCATCATCTGGTATTCAAACAGAAGGCTGGCTGGAGCTCATCCGGCATAACGATAACGACGGAGGCATTTTATTGGGGCTGCTGGAAACCACAATTACCGGACGAAAGCGGCGCAGCAGCCATGCGCATGTCGTGGCTGAGCTCGGCAGCGCCATCGTATCGGGCCGCATCCCCGAAAACTCTCTTCTGCCGAATGATGCCGAGCTTTCCCTTCGCTTCGGCGTCTCGCGCACCGTGCTGCGTGAGACCATGAAGACGCTGGCAGCCAAGCGCCTTGTCGAACCAAAGGCAAAAGTTGGAACACGCGTTCTGGAAAAATCCAGCTGGAATTTCTTCGATCCTGATGTTTTGGGCTGGCGGTGCGATGCGGGGCTGGACCCTGAGTTCATCAATCATCTAGCCGATATCCGACTGGCACTGGAACCGGCAGCCGCAGCAGCAGCAGCACGCCATGCGTCGAGCGAAGACATCGTCTCCCTCTATGCCATTGCCGCTCGGTTCGACAATGTGAACCATACGCCCGAGACCATCGCCAAGGTCGATCTGGAATTTCATCTGGCCGTCGCCCGCATTTCCGGCAACCCCTTCATGCGTTCTGCCAGCGGCCTGATCGAGGCGGCACTCGCAATTTCCTTCCAGCTTTCTTCGCCGGCGTCGTCGCCAGAGACGATTTCGGAAATTGCATCCAATCATCTGCGCATCGTCCATGCCATTGCGGCACGGGATGAAGGCTCTGCCATCAAGGCCATGCGACAGGTAATTCTTGTCGGCAAGGACCGGATCAAGAACGCGATCTCAGAGTGACACTCTGAGATATCCGGCGCGCCTCAATGAAAATTGCGGCCTTTGACGGTGATTTGGTCCCCTCCATCCTCCTGCATGTCGGCTCGTTTCGGTAGGCGGCGACGATCTTCGGGTGGAATGCCGTGATGAAACTCATCGCCTCGGCCATGCGGCAACGGAAACGGCCCTTCCCTTTCGCCCACGCTTTTCAGCACATCGGAGAGATCGGTGATACGGCGGGCGACAAGATGCACGACTTCGCCTTCACGCTGGATTTTTCCGTAAATCCCGACCATTCCCGCCGACAGAATGACGCGGCGATATTTCTCGAAGGTTTTGACCCAGACGACGGCATTGGCAATGCCCGTTTCATCTTCCAGCGTCATGAAGATGACACCCTTGGCCGAACCGGGCCGCTGCCGAACCAGAACGAGCCCGGCAATTTCCAGCCAGCTTCCGTCGTTTGCACCAACGGTTTGCGCACAAGTCGCAATACGCCGCTTTGAAAGGTCATCCCGCAAAAACGCCATGGGATGCTCGCGCAAGGTCAAGCCGACATGGCCATAATCCTGAACCACCTCCCCACCCGCCGTCATGGGGCGCAAGGCGACCTCTGGTTCGCTCAACTCCGCAATGACGCTGTTCTGGCTTGCAGCAGCGGCCGCAAATAACGGCAAAGGCTCATCGCGCAACGCCTTGATGGCCCAAAGCGCCTGGCGGCGGGATAGGCCAAGCGACGGCAAAAAGGCATCGGCTTCGGCAAGCGCGACCAGAGCATCAACAGGAACACCGGCCCTTCGCCACAGATCATCAATGGATACAAATGGGCGATCCTCACGGCATGCGATGATATCGCCTGCACGCTTGTTGGACAGCCCTTTGACAAGGCACATGCCGAGACGAACGGCATTTCGCTCAGGGCCGACTTCCTCCTCAAGCCTGCAATCCCAGCGGCTGGTGTTAACGCAGACAGGGCGCACAACGACACCGTGATCGCGGGCATCGCGAACGAGTTGGGCGGGCGCATAGAAGCCCATCGGTTGGGAGTTCAGAAGTGCCGCGCAAAAAATATCCGGGTGATGGCATTTCACCCAGGAGGATGCGTAGGCGATCAGCGCGAAGGATGCCGCATGGCTCTCAGGAAAGCCGTAACTGCCGAAGCCTTTGATCTGCGCGAAAAGCCGTTCTGCGAATTCCGGCGCGAAACCTTTCGCGATGAGCCCGCCAATCAATTTACTTTCGAAATTGGCAATCGTTCCGACATTCTTGAATGTCGCCATTGCGCGCCTTAACTGATCGGCTTCATTGGCAGAAAAGCCCGCACAGTCAATGGCGAGCCGCATGGCGTGTTCTTGAAAGAGCGGGACACCAAGCGTCTTGTGAAGAACTTTTTCGAGCATTGGATGCTCGTACTCGATTGTCTTTCCCTGCGCCTTTTCCTCCCGCCGCTTGAGATAGGGGTGGACCATATTGCCTTGAATAGGACCGGGCCGCACAATCGCTACCTGAATAACCAGATCATACAGTTCCTGAGGCCTCAGCCTCGGCAACATCGACATCTGTGCACGGCTTTCGATCTGGAACGTACCGATGGTATCGGCCTTGCAGATCATGGCATAGGTCGGTTTGTCACCATTCTCTATGCTCGTAAGCTCGAATTTTTTACCTTTGCGAACTGTCAGCATATCGAAGGCCCGACGCATGCAGGACAGCATGCCGAGTGCGAGGCAATCCATTTTCATAAATTCCACCACCTCGATATCGTCCTTGTCCCATTCGATGATGCTGCGGTCGTCCATAGCGGCGGGCAGAATGGGGACGAGTTCGTCCAGACGGTCATGCGTCAGCACAAAACCACCCGGATGCTGGCTGTGATGGCGCGGTGTGCCGATGAGTTGGCGGGCAAGATCAAAGGCAAGTTTTACGCGTCGATCATTCAGGTTGATGTTGAGGTCCTTGGCTTCCTTTTCCCCCGCATCTTCCGTCCACCACCAGATTTGCGAGGACATGAGCTTAGTCAAATCTTCCGGCAAGCCCAGTACCTTACCAACATCGCGAATGGCACCCTTTCCGCGGTAGCGACTGATGACAGAGCAAAGTGCCGCCTTGTCATGCCCATAATGATTGTAAATCCACTGGATGATCTCCTCGCGTCGTTGATGCTCGAAATCCACATCGATATCCGGCGGCTCGTCCCGGTCTTCCGAGACGAACCGTTCGAACAGAAGGTCGCTATCCTTGGGATCGATGGCGGTGATGCCCAGCACAAAACAGACGGCGGAGTTGGCCGCCGAGCCTCGGCCTTGGCACAGAATCTCCATCTCCCGCGCCTTACGGACGATGGCATTGACGGTGAGAAAATAGGGGGCGTATTTTTTCTTGGCGATGATCGCCAATTCATGTTTGAGGCTGTTTTTCACCTTTTCCGGCAGACCATCAGGATACTTACCAGGCACTTCATCCCAGACATATTTCTCCAGCGCTTCCTGCGCATTCAAACCCGGCAGGATGTTTTCTTCTGGGTATTGGTATTTCAGTTCCTTAAGCGAAAATTTGCACCGCCGTACAATCTCCAGCGTTCGCTTGAGAGCGCCGGGATAGGCGGAAAACAGCCGGTGCATTTCCTGCGGTGGTTTCAGGTAGCGGTCGGCGTGCCGTTCGCGCCTGAAACCGGCATCATCGATGGTACAATTGTGGCGGATGCAGGTGACGACGTCCTGCAGCATGCGGCGTTCCGGCTCATGAAACAGCACGTCATTGGTGACGACGGTGGCAACGCCTGTACGCTCTGCCATGTGCGAGAGATCATAAAGCCGCACCTGATCGTTCGGACGGCGGCGGAGGCTCATGGCCACGTAGGCTCGATCACCAAAATCAGCTTTCAGCCGCCGCAGCCGAATGGAGAGGACTTCATCCGCAAGGTCCGGTAACAGGATGACCAGCAGCCCTTCACCATAGGCAACCAGGTCGCTCCATGTCAGATGGCATTTTCCTTTGCCCGCCGCTTTCTTGCCATGGGTAAGCAGACGGCACAGCCGGCCGTAGGCGGCCCGATCTGTGGGATAGACAAGCACGGAGATGTCGTCTTCCAGGTCGAGCCTGCACCCGATGACGAGCCGGATTCCTGTTTTTTCCGCAGCCCGATAGGCGCGCGGGATTCCGGTGAGGCTGTTGCGATCCACAATGCCCAGGGCCTCGATGCCGAGGGCTTTTGCCTGGGCAAACAAATCCTCGCAGGAACTGACCCCCCGCAGGAACGAGAAATGCGATGTCACCTGAAGTTCGGCATATTGAGCGCTCATCCGAATAGCCCGTGCATAAACCAGCTCAAGGAGCCGGTATTGGCGTGCTCACCATCACCGTAGCGGAAAATCCAGAAGCGCTCGCCTGCCTCATCCTCCACGGTGAAATAATCGCGAACTGCAGCCTGTTCGCAGTCGCGTTTCCACCATTCACCGAAAACGCGTTCCGGCCCATCGGCCCGTTTCACCAGACGGCGGACACCGCGCCATGTGAAGCTTTTGGGCGGATGATCCGGCAACAGTGCCATTGTCTTGATCGGCTCCGGGCGGGCAAGGAGGCGAACTGGACGTGGCCAGTGGTCCGGCCAGCCGAGAGGATCAGCGGCAGACTGTGCAGCAACCATCTGGACGGAACGTTCGGGTACATCGCTGGCGACTGCCGCATAACGATAGACCTTGTGGCCGCGGTTGATGATGACATCGACGGTTTCACCAATATCGGCTTTCGCATCATCCAGCAGGGTGGAGCGCGCCTGCCCCACCACCAGCGCTTCCGCGTGGGTTGCCGTCAGAGTCATTTTCTCGATGCCGAAACCGGGGTCGATCGTATCGATCCGGTCGCTCAAGAGGCGGGTCAATTGCTTGACGTCGCGAACCGGTTTGGAGGTTCCGGCGCGGATGGCCTGCAAGCCGCTATCGACCCGGTGCAGCACGAGATCGACACGTCGTGCGCCGAGGCCACGCTTTTCCAGCCCGAGACAAAGCCGGCGAACGAGCTTTTCGGTGTATCGTGCGATGGTCTCGGCAGCAGAAATGGGTTCGGCAAAGAAGCGAAAAACTTCGACCAATTCCGGCACGCGGATCGGCTCAATCGGTTCTGACAGCAGGCCATGAGCATGATCCAGCCTGCGACCCACCTGCGGGCCGAAACGCAGCGTGACCGGCGCACGCGCTGTTGCCATCAACTGCCCAATGTGGCGAAAGCCCAGCACTTTCAGATCGGCCACGGTCCTCGGCTCCAGACGAAGAGCCGCCAAGGGGAGAGATGCGAGTGCGGCAAAGGCACCCGCTTGCGGCACGATGGTTGCGGCATCCTTGCCGAAGCGAGCCAGCGCATGCGCGGCACCCCAGCTGTCGGCAATCGCAGCACGTGCCGTAAAGCCAAGCCCGTGCAGGCGGTTGATCATGCCGGTCAGCATCAGATGTTCGTTGCCATGCAGATGGTCCGCACCCGTCGTATCCAGCACCAGACCATCAGGCGGATCAGGCGCGACAATCGGTGCGTAGATCCGCAGGAACCAGAAGGCGAGGTCCCGCAGCGCTTTGGCATCCTCGGCAGCCTGCAACTCCTCCACGATGAGGCCGGGCAGAATGGCCTGCGCCTTGCTGACCGGCATGCCAAGCCTCAGGCCAGCCGATGCTGCCGCAACATCCTGCGCTGCGATTACCCGACGACTTCCCTGTCTGGCAATCATCACCACCGGGCGGTCAAGCGGTGGCGCTTGTTTGCCAAGCGTCCTGCGGTAGCGGTCTGTCGACCATGTCGGCAGGTAGAGCGAGACGACCCTTTGCATCACAGGCTTCCACTTCAAAATCGGCACATTCGCCGCCACGACACCGCAAAAGCTCCAGAAACCAACGCGCCCGACCCACCCCCTGCACCGGCAAGGGTGTGGAGGGCCGCACGGAAATGCGCCACCGCGTGACGGCAGCCGTCGGCTGTCCGAACTCAACAGCACCGGATGGATGACGCCAGCGACGAATTGCGAGACCGACGACCCCGGACCCTTCCGCCGCCAATTGCAAACGTCGGGAGATGGTCATTGGCAGTTTCGACACTTCACCCACCACTGCCCCGAAGCCGTTGCAGCGCAAGCCCTCTTCGAAACAGTCCAGCACGCCTTTTTCATCGCGACACTCCACAATGATCAGGCGGTTTTGCGATAGGCCCGCCTGCGTCAAGGCAGGCATGAACAGATCAGGCCGGGTCACGCACCAAAGAATTTTGCCTTTCACACGTGCGGCTATGCCTGCGGAAAACAGCGCCGGAGCAGCGCCATCCACGGCACCATTGCCGCCACCGCTGACCTCGTGCAAACTTCCGAGCTTCAAGCCGCCGCCGGGCAGATGCTCATCAATGGAAGGAACACCGAAAGGCAGGGTTTCATGATGCCGTACCGGACCTTGCGTGATCCGCTCCAGCCGCTCCCGCAATTCTTCGACAACCAACTGTTCGGCGCGTTTATGCATGACACAACACTTTTAGAGGCACTTCACGCTTCAAAAACTACTTGTTCACTTTTTGTTCCTACTTCAGCAAAGAGTCAATAAGCTTTCCCGCGTCCTGTGGATAAGACAAAAAGACGTCTCCATATTGATGAAAGTCAGCGCCCCGGCACAGGGCGCATGGCCACGCCAGAAAATGCGCCAGCGGCCACACGCTTTGGCAGCGTCAGTTTTCCTGCTGAATAATAGAGCAGGAAAGAGCCGATCTGATAGGCGAAGATAATGTCGATTTCCACGAAGGATCGCACAACGAACAGCGCGCAAAGAGCAAAAAGGATCAGTCCCTGCGGATCGCGGTTGCGCACCAGCACAGAGCGCAAGTGCCCGAGGAGCGTTCCGTACAGCACCATAACCAGCAGTGCCAAGCCAACGAAGCCATTCTCTACGACGGTTTCGATATAGGTATTGTGGAAGTGAAAACCGCTGCGCGTGGTGATGAAGAAATCGTCCCACAGACGCTCGGCATCATAAAAGCCCACGACCCAAAAGCCTTGATAGCCTACGCCCAGGATAGGAGAGGCTTTCGCGGCCTCGATGCCTTGCTGCCATAGATAGGTGCGCCCGGTCAGTGTCGAGTCCTTGCCGAAAATGCCAAGCACCGCATCCAGCAGGCCAAATTGCAAAGCCGCCACCACAAGCAGGCCACCTGCGCCCACCAGAGCAAGAAAGATCATCTTGCGATTGGCGGGAGACAGCATGCCCATGGGCATAAAGCCGATGATGAGAGCAACAACGGCGGCCGTCGTGATGACTGACGTGGCCGATTGTGATGCCAGCAGGCAATAAGCTGAGAGCAAGCCTGCCATTCCGGCAATACCAAGCCAGATCATGTCGCGCTGACGCAGCACCAGCACCGAGGAGGCGGCAAAAATCACACCGAGAGATGCATAGAAACCAAGCTGATTCTTGGAGGAAAAAGCACCGACGAAACTGAATGTGCCATCCAGAGCGTCGAAAAGATAAATACCGAACAGCATGGAATAAAGCAGAACGACAATAATGCCGATAAGCGCACCGCGCGTCAGTGTGGTGATCGAGATGACGCGCATCGCAATCAGTGCGCAGACGATATGCGTCATATATTGAATGGATGCCCTCATGGTTGTGGACATGGCGTCCGACCAGAAACTGGAGAGCACCGCGAGAATACCGAAACCGAAAATCCAGAGGTAACGGGTGTAATTGCCCAAAACACGACGGTAATCCACCAGAACGAGTGGGAGCCACACGGCGTAGTAGGCAAGGACCGAGACCATGCCGAACTTGGATGAATAGGCGAAGACGAAGAATGACAGCGCCACCGCCGCCATTCCGTAAAGGCCGTTTCTATCCGGATCGATCAGTGCCGATTTGGCAATCCGCATGTGGGCCTCACTGCATCAGAACGTCTGATGACACCTTTATCACATCACCAGGCTGAATGGATGTGGTTTCGTCAGCCTTGATTTCCTTCGATGTACCGTCCTGTTCGCGAACGATAACGTAGGTGATGGTCGCCGACTTGCCCGAAGGATCAAAGCGAATGGCCTCGGCTGATTGCGCCAGTGCTTCGGAAATCAATTCGCGGCTGGTGCCGAGTTGCAGGTTCAGCTTCTGCAGTTCAGCTTCTGTATCCTGCAATTCCTTGGAGCGCTGAGCGACCCAATCATTGCGCAGGTTGATCTCGTCCTGCATTGCCTTGTTGATATCCTGCTTGGCGCGCAACGAAGACGTATCGATATCGAGAAGCGTGGACTCCACTTCGGCGGCACGCTCTTCGGCAGAAATCCGCCGCTGGGCAAGGGCAAGACCCTGCTCATTCAGCCGGTTTACCTTTTCCTTGTCCTCATTGGCCAGTTGCAGCTGACGATTCTGGGTTTCCGACTTCTTTTGCAGGGATTCGACTTCCGTTTCCAGAAGCTGCCTGAGATCGGTCAGGGCCTTCAACTGAAGCGTATAGCGTTCGCTACGCGACTTCATGAGAGCATTTTCGCTCTCCAAGAGAGCATCGATATTCAGGATATTTTCAAGGGCGGGCGTCTTGGCTATTTCCGTGTCGCCCCTCACCTCTGCCTGAAGCCGAGCCTGCCGTGCCAGAAGACGACCGCGCTGGTCGTCATAGACGGCAGCATCGCCACGGGCATTGATAAAGTCGCGTGCAAAGCGCTGGCCAGCATCGGAACGGCGCAAACCGCCGGAAAGGCTGACAGCCTTCAATACGGTCAGATTGGGGGCATAGGGATATTCGCCGGGGGTCTGAACATCACCGGTCAGGAACACCGGGCGGAATTGAGAGATTTCGACGGAGGCAGACGGCAGGTTGCGCAACGCAAACTTGCTTTGCAGTTGCGCACCGATCTCTTCACCCACTTGGCCTGTGGTTTTACCGGCAACGTCCAATTGGCCGATGAATGGCAGGGACAGCGAACCGGATGCGCCAACGGAATAATCTCCGTTGATCACTTCCCAATTGCGGATAGTGCCATCGGCAGGCTGCCATTCGGCAACGCGAATGCGCAGCTTGTCAGCGGTGCCGAGAAGATATTGCTTGTCCTGCGCAAATGCCTGGAGAGGAGCAATGAAAACCAGCGACGCTGTAACAGCAAGCGCAAAGAATTTGCGGGACGCAACGTTTTTAGAAAAGCCGGTGGCGATGCCAACCATCTTGAACTCCATATTTACGATCGCAAGACCGCGACCGGATTACGACCAGCTTATAAGGGCCGGTCGCAAATGCCACATAGGGTGGCGGCAATATCTTTTGTGCAAAACGACGAACGATGAAATTTGTTCAGTAGCTGCCACGAGACATGCAAACTGCGGGAATGGTTTTAACGATAATCGAAACGTCCTGCATCATCGACCAGTTGCGCACATATTGCGTATCGAAGTCGACGCGCTCCTTGTAGGAAACGTCGTTACGACCGCTGATCTGCCACAAGCCAGTCAGGCCTGGACGCGTGCTGAGATAATAGGAAGCAGCGCCTTCGTAGTAGTTAAGCTCTTCGTCAACTACGGGACGTGGACCGACAACACTCATTTCGCCACGAAGGATATTAACGAGCTGCGGCAGTTCATCCAGGCTGAGCTTACGCAGAACGTTGCCGATCGCTGTGACGCGTGGGTCGTTCTTGAGTTTACGCGTAGCTTTCCATTCCTCGGCAGCTTCAGGGTTTGCTGCAAGGTACTGACGCAGAACTTCATCACCGTTCATCACCATGGTGCGGAACTTCAGGCAATGGAACATACGTCCATTATGGCCGACGCGGCGGTGGCCATAAAATGCGGGACCACGGTCAGAGAATTTTACCATAGCCATGATCATCAAAAAGATCGGGCTAAGGATGAGGAGTGCTAGCAGGGCTGACGAAACGTCAAAGCTGCGTTTAGCAATTCCTCCGATTGGAAAGCTCAGGTCGGTATCGTCTGAGCTACTAAGCGGCGAAACAGCCGATCGTGTCGCGGACTTCATAGAGGAAACTCCATTTATGTTTTGCGATGGTCGGTACCCGTTGGGCGCATCAATGAGACTAGATGAGACAGCAAGGCTGTGACCAGAATTTGATGGTTTTGAATTTTTTGTGAGGCAGGGTGCCTTAGTCTCGGCCCATGAGGGCCTCAGAAATACTCACAAAAGAACTGTTCACAATATTAACCGAACAAAAAACAACAACTACCCCACCTCTACGGTGCTTCACGTTCGGAAATCTTGTGTTTACTCATGTATTAAGAGGGGCGTTACCTTGCATATAGTCTTATGGCGTTCTGCGTTGCGACGTGATTCCAAGTCCGCTTTGTCAAACAACGAAGCTTAAAAGGCCAAAAAATCTATTGTGCAGCGCAATAAAATTGCGGCGTCGCACACTCAAAAAGACAGGCAATGTCTGTATTTTTATGAAGAAAAATTAATCTTGTCTTCGAAATAATGGATTTACAGAGCAGAACTGGACGCAATCATGACGCAAATGCGGCGAAATAATGGCGCATTGAATTTGCATAGCTCTTAATAATGCACGGCGAGTTCTCATATGCGGCGAATAGCATTTACGCCAATGAAATAAGTGTGATTCTACGCGCCCGTCTCGATTTATCAAAATCACTAGCCATGCGTAAAAGCGAGTAGCGAACTTTAAATTGCATTCTATGAGGCAAAAAAAGAGCCGCCATTGGTATGGCGGCTCTGATGGATGGCAATATCGGTCTGGCAGCTATGCCGCACGTCGGTCGTGACGACCTTCTTCCACTTCCTCGACGATCTTTGCCACAAATGCGTCAAGGTCATCTGGCGAGCGTGACGTGACAATGCCCTTGTCGCAAACAACTTCCTCATCTTTCCAGATGCCGCCGGCGTTTTTAACATCGGTTTTAATGGAGCCGTAGGATGTAATCTGTCGGCCTTTTACTGCGTCTGCTTCCACCAGCAGCCACGGCGCGTGACAAATTGCAGCGACGACTTTGCCGGAAGCAACGAAATCTTTAACCACACGCATCGCGCTTTCATCGGCTCTCAAAACGTCTGGATTGATCTGCCCGCCTGGGAGAACGAGCGCGTCGAAGTCTTCAACGCGGACATCCTTTGCCAGCAGGTCGACACTGATTGCGTCGCCCCAGTTCTTCTCATCCCAGCTTTTGATCTCGCCGTTCTCAATCGACGCGATTTTCACGTCGGCACCCTTGGCTTTCAACTGATCATAGGGAATGCGCAGTTCTGAACGTTCATAGCCATCAGTCGCAAGAATAACGATCTTTGCAGCATTAATCGCTGTCATATCTCTTCTCCTGTTGTTGGATTCTTAAAGTTGGAGGCTCAATTGGCCTCGTCAGAATTCACGGAGGGCAAAAAGAACTCGACATCTTCCATTCGAGCTTTTTCCAGCACCGCAATTCTCTCCTGCCAGAAGCGTTCCGCCTCTTCAGGTTCCTCGTCGTATTGACGAACAAACGTTTTATTGTCGTCGATCATCACCTGACGGGTTCCGCCAAGCAGCATGTATTCTTCCGCAAGCTTACGCGTTTCGGTCTTTTCCATGTCTTGTCTCCATTGACGGGACCTGGCGAGATCGGAGGACACCGGATGGTGAGGAGCTCGTTTGCCAGTTCGTCGGCCATCAAGAAAAAAGAAAAATCCTGATGTTCTTCAGCGCCATCATGTCCGTTTGACACGGCGGCTCTGCCAAAAGAACGTACCCCTTGGACAATGGTTCCTAAAAAATAGAATACGAATATGAGGGAACGATCAGGAACCGATAGCTTCGAGCTGGTTTAAAAGACGATGCGCGGACAAAAGTGCACTGCCGGTTGCGGCCACCATTTGCGGCAAAACCAGCCATTCCAGCATCCAGGCCGCACCCGAACGCTCTTGCTCGTGCACCATGGATTGATGCAGACCTGATATCTGCACGGCATTGAAGCGCCCCAGTGCAATAAGTGTTTCAGCCGCTACCGGATTTTGTTTGTGTGGCATGGCAGACGAGCCACCGCCGCCTGAAAGCCGGATTTCGCCACCGGCCTGCGCCAGCAGCGCAATGTCCTGCCCGAGCTTTCCAAGCGAGCCTGTGATAAGGGACAGGATATGGCCGAAATCTGCAATACCATCGCGCTGGCTTTGCCATTGCCGTGCATCGACAAGTTCCAGCCGCTGCGCAAGCTCTGCCCGTACCGAGGCTCCCTTATCACCAAACTTTTCCAGCGTCCCGGCTGCCCCACCGAACTGAAGTGCAAAGCCATCGCTCGCGAAAGTCGCCAGACGCTCGCGGTGACGCCGTAAAGGCTCAAGCCATGTCGAAATTCTGTCGTCAGCAGTAATGGGGATCGCGGCCTGCATACGCGTGTAAGCCATCAGAGGCCTCGAGCCATCGCGCTTGGAAACATCCTCAAGCGCCGTGATGCATAAGGTCAGGCGTGCGTTGATAATTTGGGTCGCAGCTTTCAGACGCAGCATCAGGCTTGTATCGATGACATCCTGGCTGGTCGCGCCGAAGTGGACCTTTGCCGCTGCATTCCCGCCTACGGCACCGCGCAACTGGCGCACCAGTTCAGGGATGACCACGCCGTCTTTCGCGACGCCCTGACGCAACGCGTCTCCATCAATCGAAGCGCTTTCGATGCCCGCGACGATGTGCGCGGCATCCTCTTTCGAGATCACCCCCGTTGCGGCCTGCGCCTGCGCCAACGCGCTTTCAAACCGCAGCATGGCCGCGACATCTGCATCTGCAGAAAACAGCGCGGCAATTTCCGCGTCTCCGAAGAGACCACCGAGAAACGGATGTTCGAAAGGGGACAGGCTCATTTTACATCTCAAATGTCGAAGAAGACCGTTTCACTGTCACCTTGAAGGTGGATGTCGAAGCGATATGTGCCCTCTCCTTCCTTTTTAGCGATCAACGTTGCAAGCCTTGGTTTGTGCTCGACACGGGCCAGAATTGGGTCAACCGCATTGGCATCGGTTTCTTCCGGGAAATACATGCGGGTGTGCAGGCCAATATTGATGCCGCGTGCGACGATCCAGAAGGTGATGTGCGGGGCCATCCAGCGCCCGTCATTGAACGGCACCTTGCCCGGCTTGATGCTTTCAAACACGAATTCGCCCGTGTCCATATCACCGGGAGAGCGGCCCCAACCGGAAAAATTCGGATCGGCTGCACCGCGTGTCTCGCTGGGGCTGTTATAAAGCCCTTGCGCATCCGCCTGCCAAATTTCGATCAGCGCATCCTTCAGGGCATTACCGCCACCATCGTAAACGGTGCCGCGAATGGTGATCCGCTCGCCCTTGGCGTTCTCATTATAAAGCGCGCCTGAGCCGAGATCCTCGGAAAAGATGCCGCGAATACCGACGAAGTTAGGCGTGCAGCCGATATGGACATAGGGACCAGCGGTCTGCGAAGCGCTTTCCTTGAAGTAATAAAGTGGCTGAACCATTTTAATTTCCCTCCACGCGATTTTCAAACAGGGTGGAGCGGCGTCCGCGCAGCACGATATCGAACTTGTAAGCGCGCATGTCCATGGGAATGGCATTGGTCATGTCGAGTGCCGCAACCAGCCGCTCGACCGCTGCTTTGTCAGGGATTGTTTTAACGATCGGACATTGCCAGATCATCGGGTCGCCCTCGAAATACATCTGGGTGATCAGGCGCTGCGCAAAACCGTGGCCGAAGACGGAAAAATGGATGTGCGCCGGACGCCAGTCATTCACGCCGTTTGGCCATGGATAGGCTCCGGGCATGATCGTCTTGAACCAGTAATAGCCATCCGCATCCGTGATCGTGCGGCCGACACCACCGAAATTCGGATCGACGGCAGCCAGATAGCTTTCCTTCTTGTGAAGATACCGCCCCCCGGCATTGGCCTGCCAGAATTCCACCAATGCACCATCCACGCCTTTGCCGCGCTCATCCAGAACACGGCCATGCACCAATATGCGCGGGCCGATAGGCATTTCGCCGGGCCGGGCGTAATTGAGGATAAGGTCATTATCCAGCGGGTTGAGCATGCTGTGGCCGAAGACCGGACCCGTAATTTCGCTCTTGGTGGATTCCAGCGAAATTAGAGCTCGCTGCGGCGAACGAAGAACCGAAGTCTTATATCCCGGCGCAAAAGCAGGCGGGTGAATGCTGCGGTCTCTGGCAAAAAACGGTCCGGTTTCGGGCAGTGTGTTGGTCATTTCTGTTCCTCCTCACGCGAAGAAGCAGCCCGCATCTCCGCGAGCGTATTCTTCGCAATCTTGAAAGCATGGTTGGCGGCAGGAACGCCAGCATAAATGGCGACATGCATCAGCGCTTCGCGGATATCCTCTTCCGTTGCACCGGTATTAGCCGTGGCGCGCACATGCATGGCGACTTCCTCATCCTGGCCGAGCGCAGCAAGCAGCGCTATCGTTACAATAGAGCGCTCGCGCTTCGTCCACTGCGTACCCGACCAGACATTTCCCCAGGCCGACTCCGTAATCAACTGCTGAAAGGGTTGATCGAACGGCGTGGATGCCGCTTGCGCGCGGTCCACATGCGCGTTGCCCAAAACCTCTCGACGGGTTTTCATGCCGGCATCGAACCTATCAGTCTTATTCGCATCAGCCATGGATCAAAGCTCCGGCAAGGATTTTATGAAAACATCGACAGCAGCAGCGTAGGCAGCAGGCTGTTCGAGACACGGTATATGTCCACAATTCTCGATCACAGAGACGCTACTATTGGGTATGAGAGCTGCAAGCTCACGAACCAGTTCTGGCGGCGTCGAGCCATCGCCATCACCCGCAACGCACAATGTCGGCACTGCGATCTTGCTTGCAAGTGCGGTAAAATCCGCATCACGAATGGCAGCACACGTTCCGGCATAACCCGACGCATCCTGGCGGGCGAGCATGGTGCGTGCACCAAGATAGGCAGCATTATCCGGCTGGCGAAATATCGGTGTAAACCAACGCTCCATGACACCATTCACCAGAGGCGCGAGGCCATCACGTTCAATCTTGCCGATACGGTCATTCCACATGTCCGCAGTGCCAATCTTGTGCGCGGTGTTGCTGAGGATCAGCGCGCGGACGAGATCCGGGCGACGAGCGTAAACACCCTGCGCTATCAAGCCTCCGACGGAAAGCCCCCAGATGATGGCGTGTTTGATGGAGAGATGATCGAGCAGAATTGCGAGGTCATCAACATGGTCGTCTATTGAATAAGGTGTGACGCCAGTGTCCGACAGCCCGTGCCCGCGCTTGTCGTGCAGGATATAAGCATATCGCTCCCCAAGCGTGTCCATCACCGCGTTCCAGATACGAAAATCGGTACCCAGCGAGTTGATGAAAACGATAACCGGCTTGTCTTTATCCAGATCAACCGCGCGATAATGGATCGCCCGATCGTTAGACAGCAAAAATTGCATGCGCATTCCTCCTGTTGACGATATTGCAAGATGGAAAAGGTTAAGTAAAATAAGTTTTTCATCACAAAACATAACCCACAGATTATGATTCATGCTCGATGCGCGTCTGAAATTTCGTCACATCCAGACTTTTGTAGAGATCGCTCGCCATAAAAGCGTGGCGCAGGCGGCGGCTGTTTTGCGCATCAGCCAGCCTGCGGTAACGAAAACCGTTCGTGAACTGGAAGACGTGCTGGGTGTTGCCCTGCTCGAACGCGATGGCCGTGGCATCAAGCTCAGCCGCTACGGCGAGATATTTCTGAAACATGCCGGAGCAACGATGACGGCGTTGCGCCAGGCGGTAGATTCCGTTTCGCAGGATGCTGCGAAAGTAGGTCTACCGGTCAGGATCGGTGCGCTGCCGACGGTGTCCGTCAGCATCATGCCGAA
Organism: Agrobacterium rosae; assembly: GCF_002915175.1. Classification (GTDB taxonomy): domain Bacteria; phylum Pseudomonadota; class Alphaproteobacteria; order Rhizobiales; family Rhizobiaceae; genus Agrobacterium; species Agrobacterium rosae. The sequence goes on from NZ_NXEJ01000008.1 coordinate 340,702, forward strand.
AGCCATGGCCAGCTTTTTGAAAGAAGACACAGGCAGCACGGTCAAAATCGTGACCGGAGAGAACGCGGTGCTGCTGGAGCAATTGCGGGTCGGCGAACTGGATCTCGTCGTCGGTCGTCTGGCAACACCGGAAAAGATGAGTGGATTCTCGTTCGAGCATCTTTATTCGGAAAGAGTGCGTTTCGTCGTGCGGGCCGATCATCCCCTGCTGGCGGAAAGCAGATCCATCTTCGAGCGACTTCACGAATTTCCAGTTTTAACGCCGACGCACAATTCCGTCATCGGCCCAGTCGTCGATCAATTCCTGCTCGCGCATGGGGTCGCACCCCTGCCAACCCGGATCGAGACGGTTTCGGACGCATTCGGCAGGGCATTTTTGAGAATGAGCGATGCCATCTGGATCATCTCGGAAGGTGTTGTTGCGGCGGATATCGCTGACGGGACGCTCGCCATGCTGCCGCTAGACACGGCTGATACGAGCGGCCCTGTGGGATTGACAATGCGCGCCGATACGCAACCCTCTCTGCCGCTTGCGCTGCTCATGCAAACGATCCGCGAAACCGCTGGCACGCTTTGAGGCAACTCAAACCAGCATTCTGCGCAGTTCGGCCTGAACGACGAGCAAGGGCGGAAGATATTGTTCGACAAGATCGTCCATCGACGCCGCAGTCGCAGGCAGCCCGACATTGAGTGCCGCAACCGTCTGGCCGCGCATGTTGAGGATAGGCACCGCAATGGACCGCAGGCCGACCTCGACTTCCTGATCGATCAGTGAATAACCCCGCGCTCTAATGCGAGCCAGTTCTGCCGTCAGCGTCTCCCTGTCGGTCAATGTCCTTGGCGTGCGCGCTTCGAGATGCGAGATATCGAGGATGCGTTGGCAGTCTGGTTCCGTCAGGGCTGATAGCAGCACGCGACCCATGGAGGTGCAATAGGCCGGCAGTCGCGAACCCGGCATGAGTGCAATCGACATGACACGGCGCTGTGCTGCGCGGGCGACATAGACGATTTCCGCTTCATCCAGAATGGACACAGACGTGCTCTGGCCGATCCGTTCCGACAATTGATCGAGCAGCGGCTGAACGATACGCGGCAGCGGCATGGTGGCAAGACAACCGGTGCCCAGACGCAGAACTTTCGGGGTTACGGTAAAGAACTTCCCGTCATAGGCTGCATATCCAAGCTCTGCCAATGTCAGCAGGCAACGCCGTGTCGTGGCCCTGTCCAGACCGGCGATGTCTGCTGCTTGGGAAATGGAAAGCCGCGGATGCTCGGCACTAAATGCCTCGATCACCTTCAGACCCTTTGCGAGCCCTCCCATCAAGTCTCTCTCGCTGGCCATATGATGCGTCCATTTTGTGCGATAATCGAACAAAAGTTACATACCGCACAAATACCTTGCAGTCGAGCCCGGTTCGGATTTACCTCAACACAACGAAAGAGCATCGCTTGGGAGGCACCATGGATAAAACGATCAAAAGCGCGGCTGAGGCGGTCTCCGCTATCGGTGACGGCGCGACGGTGATGATAGGCGGCTTTGGCGGCTCCGGTGCGCCGATTGAATTGATCCATGCGCTGATCGACAAAGGTTCGAAAAACCTCACCGTCATCAACAACAATGCCGGTAACGGACGCATCGGCATTGCCGCCATGATCGATGCTGGCATGGTCAGAAAGATGATCTGCTCCTTCCCCCGCTCCTCCGATCCGCGCGCCTTCACCGACCGCTATCTGGCGGGTGAGATCGAACTGGAACTGGTTCCGCAGGGCACGCTGGCCGAACGTATTCGTGCAGGTGGGGCTGGTATTCCGGCATTCTACACGCCAACCGCCTATGGCACTGAACTTGCCGATGGCAAGCCGATTGCCGAATTCGACGGACGCCATTATGTGCAGGAGCGCTGGCTGAAAGCGGATTTCGCCATCGTCAAGGCGCATCTGGGCGACACCCAAGGCAACCTGACCTACAGCAAGGCTGGCCGCAACTTCAACCCGCTGATGTGCATGGCCGCGGCAACGACGATTGCCCAGGTTTCAAAACTCGTCCCCGCAGGCGGGATCGATCCGGAGCAAGTCGTCACACCGGGAATATTCGTCAACGGCGTGGTCGAAATCAATGATCCGCAACAGGAAGAAGCCTTGATCCGCGCAGGAGTGGCCTACGTATGACCGATACTCAAGCTCTCAACACATTCGAAGACATCAAGCTCTCCAATGCGCAGATCGCGTGGCGCGCCGCGCAGGACATTGCCGACGGGGCCTATGTCAATCTGGGCATCGGCTTTCCGGAAATGGTTGCGCGTTATCAGCCGCCGGGCCGCGAGGCGATTTTTCACACCGAAAACGGCATTCTCAACTTCGGCGAAGCGCCGCCTGAGGGCGAGGAAGACTGGGATCTGATCAATGCCGGCAAGAAGGCCGTGACGCTGAAGCCGGGTGCTGCCTTCTTCCACCACGCGGATAGTTTCGCGATGGTGCGCGGTGGGCATCTGGATGTCGCAATTCTGGGTGCCTATCAGGTTGCGCAGAATGGCGATCTCGCAAACTGGCGGGTCGGCTCCAAGGGCGTGCCTGCCGTGGGCGGCGCGATGGACCTCGTCCACGGCGCAAAACAGGTTTTCGTCATTACGGAACATGTGACGAAGAAGGGTGAACCCAAGCTCGTAGAAAAATGCGCATTTCCTCTGACCGGCGTCGGCTGCATCACGCGCATCTATACCAGCCATGCGGTGGTGGATGTCGTGGACGGTCACTTCGTCTTGCGGGAAAAGCTGGCGGGCATGAGCATTGAAGACCTGCAAGCCATGACCGGGGCCAAGCTGCACACGGATGGCCCCGTGGCCGATCTTGTTGCTCCCGAACTGTGAGGTATCCGATATGACTGACGTCTTTATCTGCGACTATATTCGCACTCCCATCGGTCGCTTCGGCGGCGCGCTCTCCTCCGTTCGCGCTGACGATCTCGGCGCAATTCCCTTGAAAGTATTGATGGAACGCAACCCATCGGTCGATTGGGAAGCGGTGGACGACGTGATTTTCGGCTGCGCCAATCAGGCCGGTGAAGACAACCGCAATGTCGCGCGTATGTCCCTGCTGCTTTCAGGACTGCCGGTTTCCGTGACGGGAACCACCATCAACCGCCTGTGCGGGTCCGGCATGGACGCCGTCATCGCGGCCGCGCGCGCCATAAAATCTGGCGAAGCCGAGTTGATGATTGCCGGTGGCGTGGAGAGCATGAGCCGCGCGCCCTTCGTGATGCCAAAGGCGGATGCGGCTTTTTCCCGCAACGCCGAGATTTACGACACCACCATCGGCTGGCGCTTCGTGAACCCGGCCATGAAAGCGCTCCACGGTGTCGATTCCATGCCCGAGACGGGCGACAATGTCGCTATCGACTACGGCGTGTCCCGCGAGGATCAGGACGCCTTTGCGGTGCGCAGCCAACAGAAAGCGGCGCAAGCGCAAGCCGACGGAAGGCTGGCGAAGGAAATCACGCCGGTCAGCATTTTACAGCGCAAGGGAGATCCTGTCATCGTTTGCAAGGATGAACATCCGCGCGAAACCAGCATCGAAGCGCTGGCGAAGTTGAGGCCTGTCAATCGCATGGACGGCGCGACGGTGACGGCGGGTAACGCATCAGGCGTCAATGACGGTGCAGCAGCCTTGATCATCGCATCTGCGGAAGCAGCCAAGAAATATGGTCTGACACCGATTGCCCGCATTCTCGGCGGCGCGACGGCTGGCGTTCCTCCCCGCGTCATGGGCATAGGCCCTGCCCCCGCCTCACAGAAGCTTCTGGCCCGTCTTGGCTTAAAGCAGGAGCAGTTGGATGTCATCGAACTCAATGAGGCGTTTGCGTCGCAAGGGCTTGCAACGCTGCGGCAGCTTGGTGTTGCCGACGACGACGCGCGCGCCAACATCAATGGCGGCGCGATTGCTCTCGGTCATCCGCTTGGCATGAGTGGAGCGCGCATCGCGGGTACGGCAGCGCTGGAACTTTCGCTGACCGGCAAGAGCAAAGCACTCGCCACTATGTGCATCGGTGTCGGTCAAGGCATCGCGATCGCTCTCGAACGGGTGTGAGCGCACCTCACCATCGCAAACCGAAACGCTTCTTGCGATGGTGACTTATTGTATCGGTGCAGGGTTTGCCAGCGTGGCCTTCAACATTTCACTCATGGGAACGTTGAGAATGATACCTTTGCCGGGAATAGGGCTTTCGAACCAACGCTTATAGAGCTCGGCCATATCAGGGCTTTTGTAAATTTCGGTAAGGGCATCATTCACAGCGGCGGTGAACTCGGTGTCGTTCAGTCGCATCATGAAGCCGAAAGGCTGAGAACCAGTCACCTTCTCGGTCGAGACTTGGTAATCCGTCGGATTTTTGCTCTGCGCAATCATCGTGCTTAGCAACACTTCGTCCATTGCAAAGGCAGACACCCGCCCATCCGTCACAAGGTCAAATGCGGCCTGCAAGGAATCCATTGGAACGACGGAAATATTGAGCTTCTGGGCGCGGTTGATTTCGTTGATGTCACTGACATTGACCGTGCCAAGCGCCACACTGACGGATCGCCCTTTTAGATCCGCAACTGTCTCAAGATGATTTTTAGCAAGAGACACGTAACGCGTTGCACTGTAAAAATGGCTGATGGCGAAATTGGCGCTTTTTCGTCTCTCCACCGTATTGGTGCTGGCATTGCACTCAATGTCGATCGTGCCATCATTGAGCAGCTGAATACGATTGCTGGGTGTGCGCGGCACGAATTCGATGTCGATGGCTCCCAGCTTCAAGCGCGTTTTGAGTTTCTCAGCAACCTGACGGCAGAGATCGATGGAATAACCAACCACCTCACCACTCGGTGCCGTGAATGAGAACGGTGCGGTTACGCCGTAACCTATCCTGATCTTGCCGGTTTCCCTGATACGCTCAAGCGTCGGTGTGTTGAATTCGGCAAAAGCGAAAGTGGCAGACAGCATCAACAGCGCCGCTGGTAGAACGAGGAAATCGGAAAGAGTACGTCTCATTGCAAGTACTCCTTGGGATCATGAAACGCAGCCTGTAGTTCCGAAGACATCGGCAGATTGAAATTGCGACCTTCCGGCGGGATAGGAGACATGAACCATTTGTCGTAGATGCGGTTGATTTCACCGCTGACGAACAGCTGTCGCAAAGCATCGTTCACCACCTTATTGAACGCATCGTCGCCCTTGCGCATCAATATTCCATAGGGCTCCGGTGGACCGAACGTCTCCGACGAGATCATGTAATCATCGGGAGACTTGGAAAACGCGACATGTGCCGCGAGCAAGACGCCATCCATGACGAATGCCGTTGCCTTGTTTGTTTCCACGAAGGCAAAACCATCGGAATTCTGTCGCGCCAACATCGCCGAAATATTGAGATTGTCGGCGCGGTTGATGTTCTGCAACTGATCGACATTCACCGTCCCGGTGGTGGAGGCGACTGTGCGTCCGGCCAAATCCCTTATGCTTTTGACTTGGCTGGATTTTTTCGCCACGAAACGGGTCGCCGTGATGAAGTGCGGATAGGAGAAGGCGACCTGCTCGCGCCGTTCCGCATTGTTGGTGGTGGCACTGCACTCCAGATCGATCTTGCCGCTTTTAACCAGAAGAAAACGCGTGGCCGGCGTTGCGATGACGTAATTGATATTGATTTTGTCCAGATTGAGCTGAGCCCGGATATGTTCTGCAATGTCGTTGCACAGTTCAACCGTATATCCGATAGCGCTACCATCCGCTGTCTTGTAGGCGAAAGGGACCTCATCTTCACGATAACCGATCGATATCGTTTTCGTTCGGGCAATCTTGTCCAAGGTGCCGCTCTCTTGCGCATGGGCCAAAGACGCGGCACCGCCTGAGATCTGAAACAGGATTGCACTGGAAAGCGCGAATTTTAAAAGCTTTTTATTCACACACCAAAACTGAGGATATCGCATTCTTTCATGCTCCTAGCGATGACACCATCCGGGGATAAAAATCGTTATACGTATGCTGAAGCTCTTTAATGTTTGCAGGGCGTCCAAGATGAAATCCCTGCCCTAACGTGCAACCCACAGAGCGCACGAACTGGAGTTGGTATTCGGTCTCTATACCTTCGGCTGTGGTCTCCAAACCGAGGCCTTTTGCCAGTTGAAGCAGGTTTGCAACCACTGTCCGGCTTTCGGCCTGTTCCTGAAGATGCATGACGAAACTACGATCTATTTTTATTTTGGTGATCGGCAGCGTCAGAAGATAGCTGATGCCGGAATACCCTGTGCCGAAATCGTCCAGAGCGATACCGATACCGAGCGCCCTTAGACCCGCCAGCATTTCCCGGCATTCGAGCGAACATATCTGCACGCTCTCGGTCAATTCCAGTTCCAGCCTGTTGGCGGGAAGACCGTGCGTGAACAGTGCCGATTTCACCTTTTGCGCAAAGTTGCCCTGTTGTAACTGCGCAGGAGAGACGTTGACGGCCAGAAATGTATCTGGCGGCAGTTTTGCAGCATCCGAACAGGCCTTGTTCAAGACCCATTCGCCAATTGCCACGATTTGCCCCGTCTTTTCGGCAACAGGAATGAAGTCTGCGGGCGAAACCCAACCGAGTTTTGAATGGTGCCATCTCAAAAGGGCTTCGAACCCGACAGGCTCCAACTTCGAAACCGAGAATATTGGCTGGTAATGCAATTCGAATTCGCCGTTTCGCAAAGCGGCATCGAGATCGTGCTGGAGGACATGACCGCGCTCGCCGGACATTTCCATGCCCTGCTTGAAAAACCGGAACGTGCCCCTGCCTTCAGATTTTGCTGCATAGAGAGCAATATCGGCCTTCTTGAGCAGTTCGGAAATCTCGCTACCAACAGCGACTTCCGTACAAATTCCGATGCTGGTGCCGACAGAAACCTCTTTGCCCAACAGCATGAAGGGTCTGGCTAAAGACCGGATAATGCTTGACGCAAGTTTGCTGGCTTCAACCAACGAATCCTTGCGCACGGCCTGGATAATGGCAAATTCATCGCCGCCGAAACGCGCCGCGATATCACCAGGCCTCATCAGAGACAGCAAACGTTCGGCGAAAGAAACGAGCAAAGCATCGCCACTGGCATGACCCAAGCCGTCATTGATCGATTTGAAGCGATCGAGGTCCAGCAGCATGATGTTGACGCGACGACCACCCTCACCCATTCCGGCAATCATTTCCTCCAGCTTCTTGCCGAAGAATGTGCGGTTCGGGAGCCCGGTGAGAGCGTCGTGGTGAGCAAGATGCTCCATGTGCTTGGCAACATCGCGAACCTGCCGCAAGTGCTCGCGCTCCACAACCGCCTCTCTCAACGTTTCGATCGCTACAGCGAAACGACCAATTTCATCATGGCGGTTCTGAAACGGTGTGACGGATCGCGTATCGTCGCGGGCAATACGGCTCAAGGCGCTGACGAGTGCCGGAACCGGCTTGAAAACCTTGCGCATGATCAGCGTAACGGCGGCACCGGTTAAAATCAGAATGGTCAAAAGCAGCACGAAGGAGTTGCGCAGGAGCTTGTTCTGGCTTTCCTGGAGCGCATCGGCCTCGCCGATGGTCGTCACGAGCGCACCTTGCAATTCACCCTTCAGATTGACGACGGGCACATAGGCGATGAAGTGACGAACCTTATCCACGTCTGCAAATCCGACGAAGAAATGGCTAGGATTGGTGTAATCAGGGAGGGAGAGATCGAGACCGTTGCTGGAGCCGAAGGCTTCAGCCGAGCTGGTAAATGCTTGCTGGCCCGACGATTTCTGGAACAGCCAGATGTTGTTTTTCGTCTGCGAGGCAGCCAAACCGAGAACGTCTGCCGGGTTGAAACCCGTATCCAATATGGACGCATCGTCACCCAGAGGGCGCTCACTGATGATCTTGGTGATCTGACCATCATCACCACTTTCAATCGCGATGAAGGTGTAGATGGAGCGAATAGCCGAGCTCGTGACCTGTGCATTCAACTCGGCCTGACGACGCCATTGCTCCAGCGAGTCCCGCTCGACCATGACCCAACCGATCGTTGCACCCATGACATAGGCAAGAACGACACTCGATACGAGGAAGACATTTATTTTCCAGAAAAGCGAATGGTACCACACAAGTCGGGTTTGGCCCGCGTGCAGATCGGCGACCTCCCGTTCATCCTTGTTTGCGTATTCGACCATCGTGGCCTGAGACCTCTTCCCCGAAAGAATGAATTCTTACGAGGCATGCCTTAACTCATGCTTTAAAAAAGCTCCTCAAATCGGTGTTAGCCACAACCATTCCGAGATATGGAAAATAAAATCTAAAGAAATGGTCGCGAACTTTCCAAGTTCAAAGTAAAAGTGCCGACGCAGCTCAGAAGACTACGTCGGCTTCTGTGCTTTCAATCTGCCTTCGGCATCGGGCCGATATATCTCGATTGTGGGCGAATGAGCTTTCCAACGGCTTCCTGCTCAAGGATATGCGCAGTCCATCCCGCCATACGCCCTGCGGCAAAGACGTTGGTGAAGCTTTCTCGCGGAAAACCGACGGCCTCGAGAACCAGTGCCGTATAGAATTCCACATTGGTTTGTAGCGGACGCAGAGGCTTCTTTTCGGCCAGCAATGCCAGCGCATCTTTTTCGACGGCCTCGGCAAAGCCTATGCGCCCACCACTGTCACGAAGTGCGCCGACAGCCTGCTTCAATACATCGGCACGTGGATCTCGAACCCGATAGATACGGTGGCCAAAGCCCATCAGCCTTTCGCCACGTGCCAGCGCATCGACCAGCCAAGAGTGAATGTTGCTTTCCTCTCCAATCGCGTCGAGCATATCGAGCACAGGACCGGGTGCCCCACCATGCAACGGACCTTTGAGAGCGCAAAGAGCGCCGATAACCGAGGAAAACACGCCCGCTTTCGTCGACGCAATGACGCGTGCCGTAAAGGTCGAGGCGTTCAGCCCATGATCGGCCACCGTGACCAGATAGGTATCGAGCGCCTTGACCTTTTCAGGCGACACTTGGCTGCCGTGCAGCATCCTTAGAAAATCGGCCGCATGGCTTAACGTCGCATCGGGGGCAACGGGCGCAAGCCCAGCACTTTTGCGGGCGATAGCAGCCGCAAATACCGGTACGGCGGCGACGGCCATGACATGATGATCCTCCGGTTCAACATCAGCCAAAGACGACAACAACAGCCGCAACGCTTCGACTTGTGAGAGATTGCCGGTGGCGGGCGAAAGTGCGCCCACCAGACGGAATGCGTGGATGCGCGCTTGCGCAAGCGCAGCACGGATCTCGGCCTCATTGGCGGGATTGGCAGCAAGCCCATCCCAAAGCAGGGCAAGAACCGCTTCGAAACTCCAATCTGACAGTCGGTCAAGATCATAGCCGCGCACGACCAGACGTCCCGCTGTCCCGTCGACATGACTGAGAATGGTCTCAGCCGCGACGATATTTTCCAGGCCGGGGCTTGCGGTTTCAGAAACCAGCGTGAGTGGTGAAGACGTTTTCGATTGCATAGTCATGATGATCCTCATGGGTTGACTTCCATAAGAATGATGCTTGAATCAATATAATCAATCTTGATTAATTCAATCAATGTCGGGAAAATGACCAAACAAGATCAGTTCATCGATGCGGAGGCCGCATCACACGCGCTCGGTATCAGCCGTGCGACGCTCTACGCTTATGTCAGCCGTGGGCTGGTTCGCACGATAGAGGGACCGGACGATCCACGCCGACGGCTTTACAGCAGACAGGACATAGACCGTTTGAGCAAAAACAAGTCGGTGGGGAAAAAACCGCGCGACGTGGCGGCGACAACGCTCGACTGGGGCTTACCGGTTTTGTCCTCCGGCATCACTCTGATCGAAGATGGTCACCTCTTTTATCAAGGACGCGACGCAGTGAAGCTGGCCGAGCATCAAACACTCGAGGAGGTCGCCCGACTGCTATGGTCATGCGAAGATCATGATCCATTCGTGAAAACCGTAAACGCTGAGTGGAACGCTGCGCTTCTCGACCTTACCAAGGATTTGCCCTTGACCGAGCGATGTCAGGCCCTGCTTGCATTTGTCGATGCGGGCAGAATGACGGCATGGCAGCGCGATAACAGAGTGCTGTGGCCGAGTGCCGTCGCTCTGTTGCGATCGATAACGGCGGCAATCAGCAACAGCCAACCCAGCGCCATGCCTGCGCATCTACATCTGGCGAAAGTCTGGAATCTTGATGAGGCAGGAGCCGATATCATTCGCCGCACACTTGTGCTGCTTGCAGATCACGAGCTAAACGCTTCAGCCTTTGCAACGCGTGTCGTAGCCTCCACCGGCGCATCGCTTGGAGCCTGCCTCGACGCTGGTCTTTCAGCGCTGAGCGGACCTTTGCACGGTGGCATGACGAGCCTTGTTGAAATTCTTTTCGACGAAATCGAAGACTCCAGAAGCGCAGCCGAGGTCGTGGAAAAACGATTGCGACGCGGTGATGGTCTGCCCGGCTTCGAACATCCCTTGTACCCGGGAGGCGACCCGAGAGCGGCAGCGCTGCTCCCTTTGTTAGGACCAAACGAAAAGCGCCAGGCCCTGATAGAAACAGTGTCCGAAACGACGGGAAAACTGCCGACGGTTGATGTGGCGCTGGTGTCCATTCGCCGTGAACTGGGGCTTCCCCCAGGTGCAGCACTGGCACTTTTTGCCGCGGGCAGAACAGTGGGTTGGATCGCGCACGCGCTGGAACAGTTTCAGGAGAAAAAGCTGATCCGCCCCCGTGCACGTTATGCAGGCCCGCAACCCGAACGGACATAATGGATATTGGCGATAACGAATATATGTTGAAGACAATGTAATTCTCAGATCAACGATAGTCGCTTCACTTGCCAGCATCGCAAATGACTGTAATGAAATTGTCCTGAATTGACGTTACGGGAGGGTTTCGCATGACCACGATGACAGAGGCGAATATAAGACTTGGTGCTATTCTCGCCGAGGCTGAAAATCAGCAGTCATCGCTCGGCGTTGCGATCCTTGAAAGCAACGGCCTCGTGCCGGAGACGATCGAGATCGGCATGGCTGCGCAGGCAATCGCGGCAGCAGCCATCGGCAGGGAAGTCGACGGCTGGAAGATTTCATTTAACAGTGGGCGGGCTGTCTCTGCACCCCTTCTCGATGTGTACGACACGAGCATCGATGTTTCGTTCGAGGTGCCGAAACCAGGCGCAGTCGCCGTCGAAATCGAGATATGCTTCGTTCTCGCAAACGACATTCCGCCGCCCGCAACGGGAACCGAATATTCCCGAGAAGACGTGCTATCGCACATCGCATCTGTCCACTTGGGGGCCGAACTGGTCAGCTACAGGCTTGTGGAAGAAAACAAGGTGCCCTTCCCGCTGTTTTTGGCGGACCGCCTTGGCAACCACTCCTTTGTTCTGGGTCCGGAACTCGACAGCGCGGTTTTGGAGCGCGTCGCCAATCAGGATGCCACGTTGCCAGCGCTGATTATCGAAGGCGATGACGAGGTGCTGTTTGCGGCAGCCGCGAAACATCCGCAAGCCGATCCGATCGCCCCATTGCTTGCCTATGCCAATGCACCGCTTGACCATCTCGGCGGCCTGAAACGTGGGCAAGTCGTGACCACCGGCAGCCTTTGCGGCGTTATCCGGCTGTCCGGGCAAACGAAAATAAAAGCATCATGGGATGGCATCACAGAAATGACGCTGGTGTTGCCTGCGTGAATGCTGCAGCGCACCCGTGACTTTTCACAGGGCGCAGACACCCCTCATCACTGCTACACTGGAACCTGAAGAAATTGTCGTTGAACAGTTTTAACAGGAGATATTTCGATGGCGCAGTCGATCATGAATGCTCTTGGCAAGCCGCTTTATTATAGCGACACGTCAACCGGTTTTTTCTCGGCCACAGGCTCCGGTCCTGACCTTTATGGCACCATCAAAAACGATTCGATGTGGGGTGACAGCGGTGTCAACGTGACCATGCATGGCGGCACGGGTGATGACATTTATTACCTGTATTCCACCATCAATCGCGCTACGGAAGCAGCCGATCAGGGAACCGACACCATCAACACATGGATGAGCTACACGCTCCCCGACAATATCGAAAATCTGATTGTTACGGGCGACGGACGGAACGCCTTTGGAAACGCGCTCGATAACATCATCAGTGGCGGCTCTGCCAAACAGACGATCGATGGCGGCGCAGGCAACGACGTGCTGACCGGTGGCGGCGGAGCGGACACCTTCGTTTTCGCCAAGGGCAATGGCACGGATCTGATCACAGATTTCGGTTCTGACGATTTCATCCGGCTGGATGGCTACGGGGTGACATCCTTCGATCACCTCATCAGCACGTCCACGCAGAAGGGTGCGGACCTCTGGCTCAACTTCGACAATGGCGAGAGCGTCGTGCTTGCCAACACAACAGCCGATAGCCTCGATGCAGATCAATTCAGGCTGACGCTAGATCGCTCCAAGCTTACATCGACCTTTGCCGATGAATTCAACTCGCTTTCCCTAAGCGACGGGCAACGCGGCATATGGGAGCCGAAGTTCTGGTGGGCCGGAGAGGAAGGCGGCAGCCTTCACACCAACTCCGAAAAACAGTGGTACATCAATCCCGCCTATCAGCCGACCTCTTCAGTCAATCCATTTTCCGTCCAGAACGGTGTGTTGACCATCACGGCGGCGGCAACACCGGATGCGATTTCCGACGCCGTCAACGGATATGACTATACGTCCGGCATGTTGACGACCCATTCATCCTTTTCGCAAACCTACGGATATTTCGAAATGCGGGCGGACATGCCGAGCGATCAAGGCGCATGGCCTGCTTTCTGGCTGCTACCGGAAGACGGCAAATGGCCACCTGAACTCGACGTCGTAGAAATGCGCGGGCAAAACCCAAATACGCTGATCCTGTCAGCGCATTCCAACGAGACAGGTCAACAGACGTCGACCATCAACAACGTCAACGTGACCAGCACCGAAGGCTTTCACACATACGGACTGCTGTGGGATGAGGATCACATCACATGGTACTTCGATGATGTCGCGGTTGCCCAAATCGATACGCCAACCGACATGCATGACCCGATGTATATGATCGTCAATCTCGCTGTCGGCGGCATAGCCGGTACTCCGACAAACGGATTACCCAATGGCTCCGAGATGAAGATCGACTACATCCACGCCTATTCGATCAACGATCCCGCAGTGAGTGCTATGTCGCAGACGACGTCATCGGACAATCTGCTGGTCTGAGATCATCCGATGACAGAAGCTTTGGTATTGAAGTCGATTACCAGAGCTTCACATGCCTGTTCACATCCTTGTAGAGCAGGTAGCGGAACCGTCCGGGGCCGCCTGCGTAACAGGCCTGCGGGCAAAATGCGCGCAGCCACATGAAATCACCGGCCTCGACTTCGACCCAGTCGTTGTTCAAGCGGTAGACGGCTTTGCCTTCCAGCACGAAAAGCCCGTGTTCCATGACATGGGTTTCCATGAAGGGAATGGTCGCGCCTGGCTCGAATGTCACGATATTGAGGTGCATGTCGTAGCGACCGTCGGCGGGATCGATGAAGCGGGTCGTTGCCCATTTTCCATCCGTATCAGGCATCGCAGACAATTCATGCTCATCTTCATGGGTGAAAATGGCCGGTGGGAGCTCGAGCCCCTCCACGACATCGAACACTTTGCGGACCCAGTGGAACTTGGCGGGAACCGACCCGATACCCTTGATTGTCCACGCATGACCAGCGGGAATATATGCGAAGGAACCGGACCGCATTGCATGTTGCTGGCCCTCATACTCGATTGTCATCTCGCCATCGACCACGAAAATTGCGGCCTGTGCACGTGGATCCGGCTCAGGCTTTTCGCTGCCGCCACCGGGCAAAACTTCCATGACGTATTGCGCAAAGGTCTCGGAAAATCCCGTCATCGGGCGAGAGATGATCCATGCCCGTGTGTCACGCCAGTGAGGAAGGACACTGGTGACGATGTCAGACATCACACGCTTTGGAATGACCGCATAGGCAGTCGTGAATGTCGCCTTGCTGGACAGAAGCTCCGTCTGGCCCGGAAGCCCGCCAAAATCAGAATAATACCGTTTGTTTCCCATGATGCACTCCAAAGCCATGCTACGTCATAGAATGCTTTAGAGCCTTTCAGAACCAAATGGAATCTTCATTTCATCGGGCGCAAGCCGCGCCACCTCCAGAGCAGCACGGCTTGCGATTTTGCTATGGATCAAGCCTTCTTCCGGATGACGCCATAGACGATATTGCGGTTTTCTCCGAAAAACACCTCCGCTTCGAAGGCCAACGGATCGATGCTGGCATTGATGATGCTCCACATGTCCGCCTTCGAGCGCAGCAACAGCGCCCAGTTCATGAAGGTCTCCATAAAACCGTCGTCGTCAATATCCTGTGCAAAGTTGGCGAACAGGAATGTGCCGCCGGGCTTCAGCATGTCGAGGCAACGCTGCGTCAGGGTGATTGCCACCTTATCGATGAGATAATCGTAAAGGCCTGCGGCGTAGACGAAGTCGAACTTTCCAAGGTCATGTTTGCGGGACATAAGGCCGCGAACCGACCCGTCGATAGCTTCAATAGCGGTGCCACTAAAGTCTCTTGCAATTGCGCCGATACTCATCGGGTCCTGATCGAGTGCAACCCACCGCTTGATCTGGCCTTTTGCCAAAGCCTTAGATCGGCTGGCTTCGCGGAGATGGCCTGCCGCCACGGTCAATATTTCGGTTTCGGGCCCCTTCTGCTCAGCAATCTGGTCGACGTAGCGTGTCAGAATATCCAAGCGTTCGCGCACTGCGGCAGAGGATAAAGAGTTTCTGGTGCATTCATAAAGTGCCGCGCCCAAAGGAGATGCTGCACTCACCTTATCGGCAACAGCTTCGTGCCCGTAAATGAAATCGAGCAGTTGTGCGTCACCGGAGTAGCCACGCGGCTTTTCGAAAGACCAATTGGTAAACGGATCCTGATGCAAATATTTGGCGACGGCGTGGTTTTGAGCGATGGGAATAAGCTCTTTCCACACTCCAGAATGGTATTTTTTTCGCAGTTGATGCAATCTCTCGGCGACTGAATGTATAATATTCTGTGGGAAATTGTTCCCAATAAATTGCTGTTGTGCCAAATTGAGAATGAGGGCAAGCTCTGCTTGTCCGAGCACCAATTGCTCTTGAAACAGCTCCCCTCTCTTGGCAAAAATTTCCTGGGATATGGCTTCCGGAGTGATCAAACTCTCTCCGTCGAATGATTTATTCTTGAGCTGGGACACCAACACCTCCAACGTTTAACACATTGTTAACGCTATAACAATTTGAACGGGATGGCGAGGGGCGGAAACAGTAGAATCTTGCGTTGCAGCAATTTATTTCTAGGTATTCACGTTTAAGGTAAATCTAATACCCAAGCTTTTCCTGCTGGGGATTCAAAGAAACTTAATCTGCACTGGAATAGAGTTCGGCGCTCGTTGTTACTCTGCAATCCGCGCATGAAAGACCAAAGTCTTGGAGCAGGTTTGTCGAACAATCGGCGGAATAGCGAAGGCATTATTGCGAAATTATTGCAACCAATGGGTCAGTGCATGAAGCACAGTTTAGCAGACGTGGTTGAGTTTGATTTGCATGCGGACGCTTCTCGCAAGAGATCGGCTGATACGATGCGCGCACTCTTCTTGGAAGAAGCCGATACGAAAAGACGACTGGCGATACGGCGAGGCCTGTGGGCCTCCGGGCCTATCTATCTGATGTTCTCGCTAACCGACCTTCTTCTCATTCCAGACGTCGCCATCCATACGATGTTTGTCCGTTTCGTGGTCGGCATTTTAGCGCTGATGACGTTGGAAATGCAGGTCCGCGCCGAAGTGAAGACGGACCAGATGGACATTACCTGTGCTGCTGCGGTGGTCAGCAGCTATATCGGCTGGCTTTTGCCAGCGATGATGAGCAGCCACGTTACCAATATGTCCTATTACATGGTTTTTGGCGCGATATTCATGATGGGGGCGAACCTCTTTTTCACCTTCAATTTCAAGCTGTCGCTGATCGCGTCCAGCTTGATCCTCGGGACATATTTCGTCGCGCTGAGCTATTTCCATGAAGATATCTATTATCTGATTGCCTTTGGTACCTTTTACCTCACTTGCTTCGCCTTCACGTCCTACGTGAACCTGCGTCTCAACCGCGAGCGCTACCATGTGTTCCTCAACGCCATCGAAGCCAAGGTGCAGCAGAAGGAGGCGGAAGATCGCGGCGAAGCCCTTTTGCGGCTTTCCAACACCGATCCGTTGACAGGCCTTGAAAATCGAAGGGCAATCGACAGCAGGTTGCGTCAGCTGTGGGATGAGTGGATCAAGGCCGAGCATAATTTCGCGGTGTTTCTGATCGATGTCGATTTCTTCAAGAAGTACAATGACTATTACGGCCATCAAGAAGGTGACCGTTGCCTGATACAGGTCGCGCAGATGCTGGAAACCAGCATGAGCCGTTTCGACGCGGTGATCGGACGTTATGGTGGCGAAGAATTCATCGCGCTTGCCCGGTTCAGAACGCATAAAGACATTGAAGACATAGCCGAGACGCTGCGAAAAACCGTAGAGGGCATGGCCCTGGCACATGAGAGACGGCGGGACGGCACATCCGTCATCACCGTCAGCGTTGGCGCATCCTTCACGCGACCACAGCCCGATCCGAAGCTGGAACGCATCGTCAATGAGGCCGACCGCGCGCTGTATCTCGCCAAGGCGAATGGTCGCAACACGGTCAAGCTGTTCGATCCAAACGATCCCCACAATAGTGACGATACGGAAAACGTCGCAGCTCTTCTCAACATTGCGATTGAGCAAGACTTGGTGTCGCTTGTCTATCAGCCGATCAAGAACCTTTCATCCGGCAAGATCGATGGCGTGGAAGCTCTGATGCGACTGAAGCTGCTGGATGGAACGTCTGTACCACCAAGCATATTCATTCCAATTGCCGAACGCACCGGCACGATCATGGAACTTGGCCTTTGGGCCGTACGCACCGCCTGCCAACAGGTCATCCGTTGCGACAGGATGTCAGTCGTCAGCGTCAATGTTTCGCCAATCCAGCTGAAAAGCCCAGGCTTTGCTACCTCCATCGCCGCCATTCTGGGTGATGTGGGCGTGTCCGGCGGCAGGCTCGCTTTCGAGATTACCGAAGGTCTTGAGATGGACATGAATTCGGATGTCCTGCGTTGCATCAGCGATCTCAAGACGCTGGGCATCAAAATCTGGCTGGATGACTTCGGCACCGGCTTTGCAGGACTGTCGTGGTTGCGCCTGATCGACTTCGACACTGTGAAAATCGATAAGTCTTTCCTTCATGACGGCATGACACCGCGCGGCAGGGCAATGCTGAGCGATATCATCGGCCTCATTCGCAACCGCGGCCACAAGATATTGGTCGAGGGCGTCGAGACCGCCGAGCAACTTGAGCTTTTGAAAGAGCTGCGGATCGATCAGGTCCAGGGCTATTATGTGGGGCGCCCTGCCCCGGTGGAAAAGCTCGAAGGCTGCTCTACACGTTACCTTCCCCGCACCGGCCTTATGCGCCCAGCTTGAATGAAAAAACCCGGCACTTGTGAGTCGCCGGGTTCATATTCTTCATGAGCTGGCGTCTCAGTCGATCGCACCCGGTACTTCGCACATCTCACGCTCACCGACGATGATCGAGCGCTTGCCGACATGGTTCGCAGGTCCGACGATGCCTTCCTGCTCCATGCGCTCAACCAGCGAGGCGGCGCGATTGTAGCCGATAGACAGGCGACGCTGTATATATGACGTCGAGCACTTCTTATCGCGCAGCACGACTTTCACGGCCTTTTCGTAGAGGTCTGCCGTGTCGTCTTCGCCCATGGCCGATTTGTCGAAAACAGCGCTGTCTTCTTCCACGCCCTCATCCGCCTCGTCTGCGTCTTCGGTAACGGTGCCCAGATATTCCGGACGGCCCTGTGTTTTCAGATGTGCGACGACCTTTTCGACCTCTTCATCCGACACGAATGGACCGTGCACACGAGAGATACGACCGCCGCCGACCATGTGCAGCATATCGCCCTGACCCAGCAGATGTTCGGCCCCCTGCTCGCCGAGAATGGTGCGGCTGTCGATTTTCGACGTGACCTGGAAGGAGATACGCGTTGGGAAGTTCGCCTTGATGGTGCCGGTGATCACGTCCACGGACGGACGCTGTGTCGCCATGATGAGGTGGATACCGGCGGCACGGGCCATCTGCGCCAGGCGCTGGATAGCGCCTTCGATTTCCTTACCCGCCACCATCATCAGGTCGGCCATTTCATCGACGATAACGACGATGTAAGGCATGGCCGTCAGGTCCATTTCTTCCTGCTCGTAGACGGCTTCGCCGGTGGCGCGATCAAACCCGGTCTGCACGTTGCACATGACCGTTTCACCCTTGGCACGGGCAGAGGCCGCACGAGCATTGTAGCCATCGATATTGCGCACACCCAGACGCGACATCTTGCGATACCGGTCTTCCATTTCGCGCACAGCCCATTTCAGCGCCATGACGGCCTTCTTGGGGTCGGTCACGACAGGTGTCAGCAGGTGCGGAATACCGTCATAGACCGACAGTTCCAGCATCTTGGGATCGACCATGATCAGGCGGCACTCTTCCGGCTTCAACCGGTAAAGCAGCGACAGGATCATCGTATTGATCGCAACAGATTTACCGGAACCGGTGGTGCCCGCGACTAGAAGATGCGGCATCTTGGCCAGTTCCGCCACGACAGGCTCGCCGCCAATGGTCTTGCCAAGGCAGAGCGCCAGCTTCATGCGCGTTTCGGAATAATCCGGGGATTCGATCAGTTCGCGGAAATAGACTGTCTCACGAACCGGGTTCGGCAGCTCGATACCGATGACATTGCGGCCGGGCACCACGGCAACACGGGCTGACAGCGCCGACATGGAACGAGCGATATCGTCCGACAAGCCGATGACACGCGAAGATTTAACGCCGGGTGCTGGCTCGAATTCATAAAGCGTCACGACCGGGCCGGGACGTACATCGATGATCTCGCCCTTAATGCCAAAGTCTTCGAGAACACTTTCCAGAAGGCCAGCACTCTGTTCCAGCGCTTCAGGCGTCATGGTCGTGGTTTGCAGAACCTGCGGCTTTTGCAGCAGATCGATCGGCGGAAACTCGTACTCACCCTCGCCGAAGACCGGCGCGTCTAGGAACATCGGCTGATTGGCGTTGCGGGCAACGGTGCGCATTTCGCGGCGCGGTGCGGTCAGCGCGACAGCTTCGACCACCGCTTCCTCCACAACGGCAGGAACCGGCATCGGCTCTTCGACCGCAGCGGAGACCTGAAGCTGTTCAACCTCTTGAATGTCGGACTGCTGAACAGGGCGAACATCGACCTGTCGATAGAGCGCAACCGCTGAGCCTTCCGGCTTAATGAATGCTGGCTTTTCAATGGTTGGAAGTGTTTGACGGATGACCTGGGCCGGACGCGGAGCAGGCTTTACGACAGCGGCGGCCATCGGTGCTGCAGCGACCCGTTGTGCCTTGATGCGCGCCAGTTCTGCAAGCCGCATGGGCTGGGACGGTGGCAGGATGGTCGTCCCGACATCCAGGCTCATTGCTTCCCAGAACATTTCGTCGGACAGGACTTCTGCAAAGGCAGGAACGTCGAATGAAGCTGCGGGCTGCTCTGTCGGAAAACATGCAACGTCTATTTGTTCGGCACTGACTGCGTCCGATACCTGCGTCACGTCGGCAGCAGCTTCGATCGGCGTAGATGCTTCCTGCTCCTGACGCAGCGCCAGTTCGCGGCGCAGGCGGTAGGTCAGCGCCAGCGCTCCTGTTGCGCCCGGCGGCTGCGGCAGCACGGCTGGTTTTGCGATCCGGCGTTCCACAGGCTCTTGCTTCGGCGCGATCTTTTCGACGGCGGCGACCACCGCTGGCTCTGGCGCAGCAGCCACGGGCACGATTTCAGTCTCGGCTCTGCTTTGCGCAGATGTCGGAGCCTGCTTTCCAGCCACAAGATTTTGCGGCGTGCGGGTAAAACGTACATTTGGCCCAAGCGTAAAGTGGTTTTGCCACAAAGGCATCTCTTCACGGCCCTCGATCGCATTGGCTGCGTTCTGGTCGGCATTATGCCCTATAACGGCACGCTGATCTGCCGTTAACGGCATCAACTCAGGGCGGATGTCTTGAGAAGCGCTAGGCTCCGCAATGGACTGTTCCTGTCCTCGCTCATCTATCATGTTGAGGGAATAGTTTGAATTCGATCGAGGAAAACGCATCACAGCCTGTACACTCATCATAAACGGACATTCGGCACAACAAATGAGATAGAAAATAAAGGTTAATCACATGTTGCCAACGGCCCCTCTCGGATGCGTTTTCATGATCTTATTTATGGCTGTGTCTGCATGGCCACGCGGCCGAAATCTGCGGATACATATGGAAATCTCAGTCCTTCCAGATACTTATCGACATCGCTGCCTCTTTAAATCCATACTAAACTCATTTTATCCATTGGTCAGTCACAACTAACAAATATTGACTTTACAACTAACATGTTAATGTCGTATCAGATGATGGTCAGTTCAGGAGGAGCAGGACATTGACTGGTAAATTCGGCCTTTCGGCAGCACTCACAACCCCTTTTGCGCAGGACGGAAGCATTGATTTCCCGGAACTGGTTGCGCAAGCCAAGCGCTCGCTAGCCGCTGGCTGCAACAGCGTCACACTGTTTGGAACGACTGGTGAAGGCAGTTCCATCGGCAACAGGGAACGGGCCGAGGTCTTGTCGGCATGTCTGGACGCGGGCATCGATGCGACGTCTCTCGTCGCAGGCGTCCTAGTCGACTCAGCGCAAGATGCCGCCGATCAAGCCGGAGCCGCTCTCGATGCTGGCGTGCGCAACATTCTCCTCGCGCCACCATCCTATTTCAAGAATGTCAGCGATGATGGTCTTTACGAATGGTTCTCGGCTGTTTTTCAGCAGCTTGGGGGTAAGGCGCGTGACATTCTCGTTTATAACATCCCCTCGGTCACCATGGTCGCGCTTTCGGTCGAATTGATCGGCCGCCTGCGCCACGCATTTCCGGGCATCGTTACCGGCGTAAAGGATTCGTCCGGTGACTGGCCTTACACGCAAAGACTGCTGGCCGAACACCGAGACCTCATCATCCTCATCGGCGACGAGCGTCATCTGGCACAAGGTGTTCGCCTTGGCGGTCAGGGTGCGATTTCTGGCTGCGCAAATTTCCTTCCAAATGAAGTCCGCGCCATGGCCGTGGACGGCGTGGATGACCCCCGCGTCCTGGACCTTGTCGGTGAACTGTTGAAATATCCGGTTACGCCTGCGGTGAAGGTGCTCGTCTCGCATGTGACCGGCGAAAACACATGGCATTCCGTTCGTCCACCACTGGTTTCCATTTCCGCTGAAAACCGTACAAAGCTTGTGGCGGCATTCGAGTCGCTTTTCCGCAGCCAAGCGGCTTAGAAAGAAAATGCATGGATGACACTGGCGAACAGACCACGTTGCGCGAAAAGGCCTATGAGAGCTTCACGCTCCATCTTCTCGCGCGCGATGTTCGCCCAGGCCAGTTCATTTCCCAACGTCGCCTTGTGGAGCTGACGGGATTACCGCTTGGCGCAATCCGTGAGGCCATTCCAAGGCTGGAAGCAGATGGATTGATCAAGACGGTGCCACAGCGCGGGCTTCAGGTGGCGCATATCGACATCAATCTCATCCGCGAAGCATTCCAGTTTCGCATTTTCATGGAAAAGGAAGCCGTGGCTATTTTCGCCCGCACGGCTTCCGACGAGACGATTGCAGGGATGATTAGGGAGCACCGCGATATTGGAGAGGCAGCGCAGAGCGGCAAGACGTCGCCGGAGCTGGATGCGCGTGCTCAGGCCGTTGATTGGGGCATGCACGATGCTTTCATCGACTCGCTCGGCAATTCCATTATCTCGAATGCCTACCGCGTCAATTCCATCAAGATGCGCCTGATCAACCAGGAACGCTTTCGCATTGCCGGTCACGTCAAATCTGTGATGGCGGAGCATCTGACCATTCTCGAAGCCATCGAGCGACGGGCACCGGAAGAAGCGGCGGAAAGACTGGTCGCCCACATTCGCAATGCGAGAGACCGGGCTCTAGCAGTTTAGACCATCGGTCGATCCGATGAGGAACGGACTATAAATCATCGGCCGAAGGTGAGGAGATTTTCGGCCAAACAGGAGGAGGAACACATGACGCATTCACTGCTCAATCCCACACGCCGTGCATTCATGGCCGGAACGGCAGCTATTGCCGGCACTGCCGCACTCGGCATTCGCCCGGCAGCCGCTGCCGTCGACTGGAAAAAGCACGCTGGCACGACTCTGGAAGTCAATCTCGTCAAAAGCCCGCGCAGCGAGACGCTTCTGAAATACATCAAGGAATTCGAAGAACTGACCGGCATCAAGGTGAATGCCGAGGCAACGCCGGAACAACAGCAGCGCCAGAAGGTCGTCATCGAACTGTCCTCCGGCAGGCCAAGCTTCGACGTGGTTCACCTGAGCTATCACGTCCAGAAGCGCCAGTTCGAAAAGGGCAAGTGGCTGGCTGATATCAGCGGCTTCCTGAAAGACCCGACACTGACCGATCCTTCGCTGGTCGAAAGCGATTTTGCAGAAGCGGGCATGCAGTTTGCCAAGGATAGCGATGGCGTTCTGCGCTCCCTGCCCTTCTCAGTGGATTACTGGATCCTCTACTGGAACAAGGAATTGTTTGCAGCCAAGGGCCTAAAATATCCGCAGACTTTCGAAGAGCTCCTTACCGCAGCGGAAGCGCTGACCGATCCGTCCACCAACACCTATGGTTTCGTGGCGCGCGGCCTGAAAAATGCCAATACGCCGGTCTGGACATCGCTGATGCTGGGTTACGGCGCAGCACCAATCGTAGATGGTAAGATCGACGCCACAACCAAGGAAGCAGTGGAAGCGGCAACGCTTTACCAACGCCTGATGACAAAGGCAGCGCCTCCCGGCGTTTCCGGGTTCAACTGGGCAGAAGCGCAATCGGCCTTCCTTCAGGGCAAGATCGGCATGTGGCTGGATGGCGTCGGCTTTGCACCCCCTATCGAAAACCCGGAAAAGTCGCGCGTCGTCGGCAAGGCAGGCTACGGCGTCATGCCGAAGGGTCCGGCGCAACAGGCTGCGGGCACATTCGGTGACGGCCTTGGCGTGGTTGAAGCCTCCACCAAGAAAGAAGCTGCATACCTCTTCTGCCAATGGGCGATTTCCCACGAAATGGGTGCCCGCCTGTTGCAGGCCGGTGCAGGCGTGCCGTTCCGTCAGTCCATTCTGGAAGATGCCAAAGTTCGCGAAGGTGTGAAGATGCCAGCGGAGTGGCTGGATGCGGTCGTTGGGTCCGGCAAGGTTTCCAAGCTGGCCCTTCCCGTCATCATCCCGGTCACGGAATTCCGCGACATCTACGGCGTCGGCCTCACCAACATGATTGGTGGCGCAGACCCGGCAGCCGAACTCAAGAAAGCGACCGAACAGTTCGCACCTGTTCTGGCACGTAGCGAGGGATAATGGTGTCCGTCAGCATCGAAAATGCCGCAAGGCCAACGAAACTCGTCAGAAGGAGCAAGCCCACGCGGCTTGCTCCCAACTACTGGCCTTTCGTCATACCCGCCCTCGTCGTCATCGCAGCGGTGATCGTTTTTCCATGGGTGTTTACCCTGTGGATGAGCGCGCAGCGCTGGACGCTGGGGCAGGAACAGAGCTTCATCGGTTTCGACAACTACATCCGTCTGGCAAGCGATGCGCGGTTCTGGGAATCGCTCTGGCATACGCTGGTCTATACGACGCTATCGGTTGTCGCTCCCTTGTTTCTTGGTACGCTGGCGGCATTGCTGTTCGATGCGGAATTTCCGTTACGCGGCTTTCTGCGTGGCATTTTCGTCATGCCGATGATGGCAACTCCGGTTGCCATCGCACTCGTCTGGACCATGATGTACCATCCCCAGCTTGGTGTGTTGAACTATCTCCTGTCCTTTATCGGCATCGGCCCGCTGGAGTGGATCTATAATCAGTCGACCGTCATTCCCTCTTTGGTGCTGGTGGAAACATGGCAGTGGACTCCGCTCGTCATGCTCATCGTTCTCGGAGGCCTCGCCGCTGTGCCGCGTGAGCCCTACGAAAGCGCCGAGATCGACGGAGCAAACGCCTGGCAGAAGTTCCGCTATCTGACCATGCCGATGATCGCGCCCTTCCTGATGATTGCGGTCATCATCCGCTCCATCGATGCCGTTAAGAGCTTCGACATCATCTATGCGATGACGCAGGGCGGACCCGGTACGGCATCTGAAACGATCAACATCTATCTCTACAACACGGCCTTTGCCTATTACGACATCGGTTACGGCTCGGCCATGGCCGTCGTCTTCTTCATCGTCATTGTCGCGCTGTCCTTCGTACTGTTGATGGTACGTGCCCGCACCCAATGGAACGAGATGGAGGATCGCTGATGAAACGCAAGACGCTCAATAAGATTGGCCTGTTCTTCGTCGCGCTCGTGATGATCTCACCCGTCATCCTGTTTTTCCTCTGGATGATCTCGCTCTCGCTGAAATACGAGATAGAGAACGGAGCCTATCCACCCATCCTCATTCCCGAACGCTTCGCATGGTCGAACTACGTAAAGGTATTCGAGGAGAACAACTTCTTCCTGTATTTCTGGAATTCCGTCCTGGTCACAGGCGCGGCCACCTTCCTCGCACTCGTCATCGGCGTTCCCGCCGGTTACGGCATCGCGCGTCTGAAGGCGGAGAAGGCAGCGATCGTCATCATGATCGCACGTATGACGCCCGGCCTTTCATTCCTTATTCCGCTGTTTCTTCTGTTCCAATGGCTGAACCTGCTGGGCACACTGTGGCCGCAGATCATCATCCATCTGGTCGTCACCGTACCCATCGTGGTCTGGATCATGATCGGCTATTTCGAGACGACGCCGAAGGAACTCGAGGAAGCAGCCAGTATGGATGGTGCGTCGTCCTGGCAGGTGTTCCGCCTCGTGGCACTGCCCATTGCCAAGCCTGGCATCGTGGTATCCTTCATTCTCGCCGTCATCTTTTCCTGGAACAACTTCGTCTTCGGCATCGTGCTGGCCAGCCGAGAAACGCGCACCCTGCCGGTCGCGGTCTACAACATGCTGTCCTTCGAGCAGGTCAGTTGGGGTCCGCTTGCGGCCGCGGCGCTGATCGTCACGCTGCCAGTGCTGTTGCTCACCATGTTCGCGCAGAAACAGATCGTTGCAGGCCTCACTGCCGGCGCCGTCAAAGGCGGTTAACTCATTAAATTCATTACGGGATCAAAACCATGGCACCGGTCAATATTCAGAATGTTCAAAAGCGCTTCGGCGCAGTCAACGTCATCCACGGCATCGATATCGACATTGGCGATGGTGAATTCGTCGTCCTCGTCGGCCCCTCCGGCTGCGGCAAGTCAACTCTGCTGCGCATGATTGCGGGTCTGGAAGAAGTCAGCTACGGCGAAATCCGCATTGGGGCGCGTGAGGTCAGTAACCTGCCCGCCCGTGATCGCGATATCGCCATGGTGTTCCAGAACTACGCGCTTTATCCGCACATGACAGTCAAAGAAAACATGGGTTTTGCGCTGAAGCTAAAGAAGGTCAGCGCTAGTGAAACCGCCGAGAAGGTCAACAAGGCGGCGGCCATTCTCGGCCTGGACAAGCTGCTGGATCGTTTCCCACGCCAGCTCTCCGGCGGTCAACGCCAACGCGTCGCCATGGGACGCGCCCTGGTGCGTGATCCACAGGTCTTCCTGTTCGATGAGCCCCTGTCCAACCTTGATGCCAAGCTGCGGGTGCAGATGCGCGGCGAAATCAAGGCCTTGCATCAGCGCATCGGCACCACCACCGTTTATGTCACCCACGACCAGGTAGAAGCCATGACCATGGCCGACAAGATCGTCGTGCTGCATGATGGCGTTATCGAGCAGATTGGTGCGCCGCTTGAGCTTTATGACCGCCCCGCCAACCTCTTCGTTGCCGGTTTCATCGGCTCACCCGCCATGAATTTCATTCGTGGCCGCGTAGAAGAAGGCGTCTTCCGCACCTCCAAGGGGCTTACACTGCCCTTACCTCAGACGGCAAATCCCGCCGAACTCGGCGGGCGTGATCTCGTCTATGGTATCAGGCCTGAACATATCCGTGTTGCCGAAAACGGGATCGCAGGCCGGGTTGGGCTGGTCGAAGGCACGGGCTCGGAAATCTATGCGAAGCTGGATTGCATAGGCGAGGACATTGCCTGCCTGTTCCGCGAGCGGCTGGATATTCGCTTTGGCGACACCGTCAGCATTGCTATCAATCCCGCCTCCGTGCATCTTTTCGACCGGGAAACGGGCAAGCGAATCTGATCGTTCATGGGTGATAACGAAAAACACGGCAAGCATGTGCTGTGCGTGGGCGCTGCCGTGCTGGACACGCTTTTCCGGGTGCACGACATGCCCACCGGCCAAGGCAAGGTGCTGCCCTACGACATGCTGCAGATTGCCGAAGGCATGGCATCGAGCGCCGCCTATACCATTCACCGCATGGGCGGCCGCGCCAGCCTGTGGGGTGCCGTGGGCGACGATGAAACGGGAAGCCGCATTCTTCGCGACCTCACCGAAAGCGGCATCGATACATCGGGTATGACAATCGCGAAGGGTGCACGCTCAGCCCTCTCGACCATCATTATCGATGACAACGGCGAGCGGCTGATCGTGCCGTTTTACGACGCCAAACTGCATGAGACCAAACGCTCCTGCACGGCGGATGATCTGGCACCCTTCGATGCCGTTCTGGTCGATGTACGCTGGCCGGACTTGGCATTTGATGTGCTAACGCTTGCACGCTCTCTTGGCAAACATGCCGTTCTCGATGGCGATGTCGCACCGGTAGAAACACTGACGAGGCTCGCACCGGCGGCAACGCACATTATCTTTTCAGAACCTGCTGCCGAAAGTCTGACTGGCACCAGCAATGTGCCCGCCATGTTGCCGATCTTGCACGCGCGCTATCCACAGACCTTCATTGCCGTCACCGCAGGACCCGCGGGCTGCTATTGGACGGAGCCGGGCAGTTCGGCGGTTCATTTCCAGTCGACACTGAAAGTGGATGCCGTCGATACGCTGGCGGCCGGAGACGTGTTCCACGGTACATTCGCCCTTGCGATTGCGGAAGGCATCAAAAGCCGCGAAGCTATTCAGTTGTCTTCGGTTGCTGCCGCTCTGAAATGTACTGTCTTCGGTGGTCGTGCAGGTACGCCGACGAGAGCCGAAACAGAGGCACGGCTTCATCAGTGGATATCAACGCTTCACGAGCCGTGATTGAGAGCGGCCTGCGAAATTACCGAGATATGCATCAGGACATGATCAGACCGCCATCGACATTGATGGTCTGGCCGGTGATATAGGCGGCGTCATCGCTTGCGAGGAACGTCACCAGACCAGCGACATCCGCACCGGAGCCCGCACGCTTCATGGGAATCCCCTGAACCCATTCCTTCATGAGTTCTCCGGGCGCATAGGTTCCCAGCAGCTTGCCCCACGCCTCGTCATTATAGGCCCACATATCGGTTTCGATGATGCCGGGGCAGAAGGCGTTGACGGTGATGGCTTCCACTGCCACCTCTTTTGCAAGGCTCTGGGTGATGCCAACGACACCCATTTTGGAAGCGGCGTAATGCGGTGTGTAGATGAAACCGTCACGCGCCTGCCCGGATGCCGTGTTGATGATGCGGCCGCCACGCTTGTGTTTGCGCATGCGGGCAATCGCTTCCTGGGCGCAGAGGAAAACACCTTTGGTGTTGACCGCCATGACCTTGTCCCACTCGTTTTCGGTCATGTCCTCGATTTTGGCGATGGTGATGACGCCGGCATTCTGGATGGACACATCGACGGAACCGAATGCCTTCTCGGCTGCATCGTAAAGCGCGACGACGTCGGCCTTGCTGGTGACATCTCCGACAACCGAAATGGCTTTTCCGCCATCCGCCTTTATCTGTTCAGCCACGGCGTGAACCGCCTCTTCATTGGCGGAGACCACGAGATTGGCCCCCTCCTCCGCAAAGCGCTTTGCAATTGCGGCACCGATGCCGCGACTACCGCCGGTTATGACGACCGTCTTGTTATGAAACCGGGACATGCGACCTCCATTTGATGGTATTTAGTTGGGTTCTGAGGGGTTAGCCGCCTGTCACCAGCAGCAGAAACCACCATCGACCAGCAGATCGACACCCGTGACGTAGCTCGCGGCATTGGACAGCAGGAAGACGGCTGGGCCGACCATTTCATCGACGCTCGCCATACGCTGCATCGGAGTCTGCTCTTCGAAAAGCTTTGTCTGGTGCACCATTTCCGGGCGGGTGTTCATCGGCGTTGCCGTGTAGCCCGGCGAGATGGTGTTGACCCGGATTCCGCGATCCACCCATTCCATCGCCATCGACTTCGACATATGGATCACGCCTGCCTTGGACGCATTGTAATGCGCCTGATTGAGGCCCCGATTGACGATGACGCCCGACATGGAGGCGATATTGACGATCGAGCCCTTGCCGTGTTTCAGCATGGCGCGCGATTGTGCCTGGCAAGACAGGAATATGCCCTTGAGATTGATATCCATCAGGGTTTGATACTGATCTTCTTCCATATCCTCGGCGCGGTTGGCATTGGCAATGCCGGCGGCGTTGACGGCAAGGGAAAGATTTCCAAGTTCGGCCTCGGTGCGGCTGACAGCGTCAGCCAGGGCCGACTTGCTCGTCACGTCTGCCGCGATCTGGATGGACCTGCGTCCCGCAGAGCGGATGAATTCCGCCGTCTGGGCCAGGCCATCGTCACTGCGACGATCGAGCAGCGCCACGTCGGCTCCGCATTGCGCAAGACCGATGGCAATCCGCTGGCCGATGCCGCTTCCGGCACCGGTGACGATGGCGACCTGTCCGGACAGATCGAAAAGCTTGGGAGCATTGAGCGTGATGTCGGCCATCGCTCTTCCTTTCAATGATAATTCAACTGGTTGCGAGTTCCATGATCGAGACGTCATTGGCCTCGTCACGGTTGAGAATGCCAGCCTGATTGCCCTGCGCGAGCACAAGGATGCGGTGCGAGACGCCCAGCACTTCCTCAAGGTCGGAGCTGACGACGATGACCGCAACGCCCTGTTTGGCGAGGTTGGCGATAATATCGTAGATGCCTGCACGCGCACCAACGTCGATGCCGCGGGTCGGCTCATCCAGCACGACGACGCTGGGATTGCGGGCAAGCCATTTGGCAATGACCACCTTTTGCTGATTGCCGCCGGAAAGATCGGATGCGGGCTGTTCGCCACGCCCCTTCACGCCGAACTTGGAAATTGCATTATTGGCAAAGTCGCGCTTCATGCCACTGCTCAGCCAGCGACCGCCCAACTGGTCGAGATTGGCATAGATCAGATTTTCGCCAATGCGATGCGAGACGATCAGCCCCTGATCCTTACGGTCTTCCGGCACCATGACGATACCGTTGTCGATGGCGTCGGATGGGCTGCGCAGTGCCAGTTCCTTGCCATTGAGGCGGATTGCGCCAGATCGAATGGGATCAGCGCCTGCAATTGCGCGAACCAATTCGGTTCTGCCCGCGCCCACCAACCCGGCAATACCGAGAATTTCTCCCGCATGCAGATCGAAGGTCACGTCCCTGAAGGAATTCGCCGCCGATGTCAGGCCGGCAACTTGCAGCACAACCTTGTCCGTGGGTAGGGAACGCTGGGGGAACATTCTTTCCAGCGGCCGCCCCACCATGCTTTCGACGATTGTTCTGACCGGGGTTGCACTATCGGCAAATTCGTTGACGCGCTCACCATCGCGCAGGACGACGATGCGGTCGGTAATCTTGCGGATTTCATCCATACGGTGGGAAATGTAGATGATGCCAACGCCTTCGGCGCGCAGCTTGCGGACCTGCTCGAAAAGGGCCTCGGTTTCTGCCCCACCAAGTGCTGCCGTCGGCTCGTCCAAAATGAGAAGCTTGGCATTCAGCGCCAAAGCCTTGGCAATCTCGATGAGTTGCTGGTTGGCGGTGGACAGACCTGCAACCTTGCGGGTGGCGGGTATATGCAGGTTAAGACGCGACATCTGTTCCTGCGCGCGGCTAACCATCTGCGCCCGGTCAACGACACCGTTACGGGTCGGCCAGCGACCCAGAAACACATTTTCGGCTATCGTCAACTCAGGCAGCAATTGCAGTTCCTGGTGGATCAGCACAACGCCCTTGTCGATTGCCTCTCTTGGGGAGGCTGGGGCATAAGGCCGCCCCAGCCATGTCATGGAACCTTCGGAGGGTGTGCGAGACCCAGCAATGATGCCTGATAAGGTGGACTTGCCCGCACCGTTTTCACCAAGAAGTGCCACGACTTCGCCGGCATAGACATCAAGGCTCACATTCTTGACGACTTCCAGAGGACCATATCGCTTGGATATGTCCTTCAGTGACAGCACCGGTTCAGCCATGTCGCACCCTCCGTTGATTGCTTGCGAAAGACCAGATTATGGGTGGTTGGCGATGAAGCCGGCCACGTTGTCCTTCGTGGTCAAAGTGGCATCCAGCAACTGAACCGCTGGCACCTTGTCACCGGCAACGATCTTCACGGCAGAATCGACTGCTTCGCGGCCCATCTTCTGCGTCTGCTGTGTTGCGGTTACGTCGAAGACCCCGTTCTTGAGGGCCTCGAGAGCGGCTGTATCACCGTCAAAGCCGCCCAGAGCGATGGTCTGTGTGGGCTTGGCAACCTTGATGGCCTGTGCCGCACCGAGTGCCAGGCCGTCGGCCTGAGCAAAGACGATCGAGACGTCGGGATTGGCCTGAAGCATGTTCTGCATGATCTGGAAACCTTCATCCTGGCTCCAGAGATTGGACCACTGTTCGGCAACGACCTTGACATCCGGATATGCTTTTACAGCTTCCATGCAGCCCTTGGTGCGGTCGACTTCAGGCGTGGTACCCTTCTGGCCATGGATGATAACCATCTTGCCCTTGCCGCCAGCCTTTTCGAGGATGTGCTTGCAAACGGCGTTGGCGGAAGCCACGGAATCGGTCGCGAGGAATGTGTCGCCCGGAGCACCATCGGCATTACGGTCAATGTTGATGACGGGAACGCCAGCGGCCTTTGCGAGCTTCACGGGAACGGTTGCAGCTGCGGCACCAGCCGGAATGTAGATGAGCGCATCGATGTTCTGCGTCAGAAGATCCTGGATCTGGTTGACCTGCGTCGGGCCATCGCCCTTCGCATCGACGGTGACGACCGTGATGCCGCGCGTCTTGGCTTCAGCCTCGACGGCCTGCTTGATCTGGTTGAAGAAGTTTGCCTGAAGATTGGCAACCGCAAGGCCGATTTTCTTCACTTCCTTTGCCTGCACGGCACCGAATGAAAGCGAAAGAAGGGCAGCGGACGTCATCAGAATACGAGCGAGTTTCATTATTTCCTCCTGGGTTAAACCTGACCTTTTGGTACGTCCTCCGCCCTCAGGTCTTTGCTCCGCTTCAAATGTCTTGAAGGGGAATTCTTGTGTCCGGGCCACGCGGCCCGGAAATATCAGCTTCTGCGGCGGCGGAGCGTTTCCGCGCCAACGGCAAGAACAATGACGACGCCGATGATGACCTGCTGCAAAAAAGGTGAGACATTGAGCAGGTTGAGACCGTTTCGAAGCACGCCGATAATGAGGACGCCGATCAGGGTGCCGCCAATGCCACCTGCACCGCCCGTCAGAGACGTGCCACCGATGACCACGGCTGCAATCGTATCGAGTTCGTAACCAAAGCCACTCGACGGCTGGACTGAATCAAGCCGCGCCGCCAGCACGATACCCGCAAGCCCGGCAAGCACGGCGCACAGCACATAGACGCCGATGGTGACGAGGTGCACCTTGATACCAGCCAGGCGTGCCACTTCCGGATTTCCGCCCACCGCATAGACCATCCTGCCTTCAGCGCGAAACTGCAGGAACAGCCAGGCGGCAATCAGAACGGCCAGCATGACGAAGACTGTCGCGGTCAGAACGCCAAAGTGGCGATCAATGGCCAGCATCATGAACCAGTCCGGAAAACCAACGATCTGCTGTCCATCGGTAATCATGTTTGCGACACCACGGGCCGCCGACATCATGGCCAACGTAGCGATGAATGCGGGCACCCTAAACGTGGTTATCAATATTCCGACGATGAGGCCGCTAATGCCAGATGCAACGAGCGCAAAGACAATCGCGACGCCCATGGGCAGGCCAGCAACATTGGCTGTCCACCCCATGATCATCATCGACAGCGCCAGAACCGAGCCCACAGACAGATCAATACCACCGATGAGAATGACGAAGGTCATGCCCACGGCCATGATGCCGATGACGGTAATCTGGTCGAGAATGTTTAGTCCATTACGGACGGACAGGAACGTGTCGGTGCCAACACTCAAGAAAACGCACAGCGCCAGCAGTCCGATCAGCGGGCCGGTCGCTCCCTTGAGTTTGGCAAAGGGATTTCTGGACGAGCGGCTTTGCTCTTTTAGATCAATCGCAGCCATTGTTCCTCCCAATGGTTCGGCACAGGGCAGTAACGTGCCGTATCAGAATAAATATTCACACTTGCTGGAAAATTCATTACCGATCCTTTCTACCGCTGTCAAGAGAGAACGCAAGGGCTATGTTTTTCAAACTACCCTCTGCAC
Source organism: Agrobacterium rosae (assembly GCF_002915175.1). Taxonomy (GTDB): domain Bacteria; phylum Pseudomonadota; class Alphaproteobacteria; order Rhizobiales; family Rhizobiaceae; genus Agrobacterium; species Agrobacterium rosae. The sequence goes on from NZ_NXEJ01000008.1 coordinate 373,468, forward strand.
AATTGCAAAACATGATCCCCCTCTTGACTAATCAGGCGAATGTGCAAATATATCTATTAGTGAATATTTATTCAGGGAGACATGACATGCAGCTGAAGGAGCTTGAGCTCATCGCCCGACAGATTCGCCGGCGCGATTTGCAGGCCGTATTCGAGGCTGGCGCGGGACATATTGGTGGCGAGATGTCGGTCATCGACATGTTGACGGCGTTATATTTCCACGTCCTACGTGTTTCGCCGGATGCGCCACAGGATCCCAATCGCGATCGGTTCGTCCTGTCCAAGGGACACACGGCATGCGCGCTTTATGTAACTCTGGCCAAGCGCGGCTTCATTCCCGAAGACGAAATCTCGACCTTTCTGAAGCCCCATTCGCGCCTGAACGGCCACCCGAACCGCAACAAGGTTCCCGGCGTCGAGACTAACACCGGTCCGCTCGGTCATGGCCTGCCGGTTGCTGTGGGAATGGCGAAGGCGGCAAAACTGTCCGGTGCCGATTACCATACCTATGTGATCACAGGTGACGGCGAGATGCAGGAAGGCTCCAACTGGGAAGCGATCATGTCTGCCGCGCAATTCGGTCTCGACAATCTGACGCTGGCGATCGATCACAACCGCTTCCAGCAGGGTGCATCCTTATCCGACACGAACGATATCGCACCCTTGCGTCCAAAGCTGGAAGCGTTCGGCTGGGAGGTGACGGAAATCAACGGCAATGACATGTCGCAGATCGTCCCCGCATTCGAACATCGTGGTTCACGCCCCCATTGCATCGTCGCCCACACCAACAAGGGCCACGGAATCTCCTTCATGCAGGACCGGGTCGATTGGCACCACAAAGTGCCAAGCAAGGAACAATATGACATCGCCATGCGCGAACTGTCGGAGGCATCATCATGAACGCACCCGTATCAAGCCCGAAACTCTACGATTGCCGCGACGCCTTTGCCGAAACGCTGGAAAAGCTGGCCGCCAATGACGATACCGTGGTTGCCGTCTGCAACGACTCCGTTGGCTCTTCCAAGCTTGGCGGTTTCAAAACCAAGTTTCCTGAACGGCTGATCAATGTCGGCATTGCCGAACAGAACATGATCGGCGTCGGCGCGGGTCTTGCCAATGGCGGTCGCCTTCCCTTCGTCTGCGCAGCCTCCTGCTTTTTGACCGGCCGCGCGCTGGAACAGATCAAAGCCGACCTCGCCTATTCCAACGTCAACGTGAAGCTGGTCGGCATTTCCTCCGGCATGGCCTATGGCGACCTCGGACCGACGCACCATTCCATCGAAGACTTCGCCTGGACGCGCGTGCTGCCGAACCTGCCGGTTATCGCGCCTTGCGACAGGATCGAAACGGCAGCGGCCATCGAATGGGCTGCCAGCTACGCCGGTCCATGCTTCCTGCGGCTGTCGCGTGTCGGTGTGCCGGACCTCTTGCCGGAGGGACACGTCTTCGAACTCGGCCGTGCCAACGTGCTGAGAAAAGGGTCCGATGTGACGCTGATCGCCAACGGAACATTGACGCACCGGATGATGAAGGCTGCCGACATTCTAGCCACCCGTGGCATCGAAGCACGCGTGCTCAACATGGCGACAGTTCGCCCAATCGATGAAGACGCGATCATCGCGGCGGCCAATGAGACTGGCGCAATCGTAACGGCCGAGGAACATTCGATCTATGGTGGTCTCGGCTCCGCGGTTGCCGAAGTAGTAGTCGATCATGCGCCGGTTCCGATGAAGCGTTTGGGCGTTCCCGGCATATTCGCGCCCACGGGCTCAGCAGAATTCCTCCTGGACGAATTCGGCATGGCACCTGCTGCCATTGCAGATGCGACGGAAGCTCTTCTCAAGCGCAAGTAAGCCATTCAGACTATTGTCCGGGCCGTCGAAGGGCGGCCCGGCTTTTATGAACGCAGGGAAAACACCATCATGCGCGCCATTCTCGCAATTGATCAGGGCACCACAAATTCCAAAGCCGTGCTTGTTGCCGAAACCGGCACCGTTCTGTCGCGTGGCGCTTCCCCGGTTGGCATTTCCTACCCGCAACCCGGCTGGGTGGAGCAGAGTGCAGACCGTATCTGGCAATCGGTTTGCGAGGCCATCGAAGCCTGCTTGAGCGCAGCACCCGGCGTCACAATCGAAGCGCTTGCCATCTCCAACCAGCGCGAATCCGTGACCATGTGGGATGCCGAAACCGGGCAGTCGCTCGCGCCCGTCATCAGCTGGCAGTGCCGCCGCACAGCCGCTGACTGCGCCCGGTTGATCGAGGCCGGACATCTGGAGAACGTGCAATCCATCACCGGCCTGCCGTTGGACCCCATGTTTCCCGGCCCGAAAATGCGCTGGCTGCTGGACCGCGCGCCGGCGGGACGCGCCGTTCGCCTCGGTACGATCGATAGTTGGCTGATTCACTGCCTGACGGGCGGAACGGTACATGCCTGCGATGCCTCGAATGCTGCCCGCAGCCAGCTGTTCGATCTGAAGCAGCAAATCTGGAGCGACGAATTGTGCGCGTTGTTCGGCGTGACGAAAGACGCCTTGCCGCAGGTGCGCGACAGCTCCGGCGACTTCGGCGTCACACGCGGCCTTCCCGGCGTGGCCGATGGCACGCCGATCCGCGCGGCAATCGGCGATAGTCACGGCGCTTTGTTCGGACACGGCGCATTCAACCCCGGAGACGCCAAGGTGACATTTGGCACCGGCTCTTCGGTCATGACAACATTGCCGGAGTTCCTGGCACCGAAACACGGTATCACCACCACCGTTGCATGGCGCATCGGCGGCGTGCCGACATTCGCATTCGAGGGCAATATTCTGGTATCGGCCGCCAGCCTGCCCTGGATGACGGCCATTCTGGGACTGCCAGATGTCGCAGCCCTTGTCGATCTTGCCGCCACTGCAGAGCCGAACGGACCGGGCTTCGTTCCCGCCTTTGTCGGCCTCGGTGCCCCCCATTGGGATTCGCAGGCGCGCGCCCTCTTCTCTCAGATCGATTTCAACACCACCCGCGCGCAGATGGCACGGGCAGTAACGGATTCCATAGGTTTTCAGGTTCGAGATGTTTTCGCAGCCATGCAAAGCCAGACACAGACCCGCTTTGGTGCTTTGCATGTGGATGGCGGACCGAGCCAGAACCGGTTTCTGATGAAGACGGTAGCGGATGCCTTGGCACATCCGGTCATTCAGAGCGAGGCACCGGAAGTTTCAGCGCTGGGCGCTGCCCATCTTGCTGGCCTGTCTCTTGGAATGTGGGCAGATGTCCAAGCCATATCGGCACTCCCGCGCACCACCACCACCCTAGAACCAACCGGAATTGATAGCTCGAAACGTGTTGAAGCGTGGAATGATGCAATTGCTCGCTCGACGTTTCAACCGGCACTCGATAAAGGTGAATAAAAATTCACCATGGAGTGACGATGGGACGCCTCAATGAACTCCGTCTGATTTCTCGCGTCGCGCAGATGTACCACATCGAGCACAAGCGCCAGGCCGACATTGCACAGCATCTGCGTCTTTCGCAGGCAACCGTTTCGCGGATGCTGAAGCGTGCGGAAGCAGAAGATATCGTGCGAACCACGGTCATCCCGCCAGCCGGCACCTATGCCGATCTGGAGCAGGCTCTGCGTGAGCGTTACAATCTTCCAGAAGCCGTCGTCGTCGATTGCTCCGAGGACCGGGACGGCGCGATCATGGCGAGGATCGGCGAAGCAGCGGCACATCTTCTGGAAATCACCCTGACGCCCGGCGAAATTATCGGTGTTTCGAGTTGGAGCCAGACGATCTTCAAAATGGTCGAAAACATCCACCCGCAGAAAAGCGCGCAGGCGAAATACGTCGTGCAGACGTTGGGCGGTATGGGTGACCCATCTGTGCAAACCCACGCCACGCAATTGACGACGCGACTGGCCAAGCTGACCGGGGCGGAGCCAAAACTTCTGTCCGTCCAGGGCGTCACGACGTCTCGTGAAGCCAAGCTGCTGATGATGGGCGATCCGTTCGTCCGCGATACGCTCGACCTTTTCGGCAGCATTTCGCTGGCAATCGTCGGCATCGGGGCCGTCGAACCTTCAGAGCTTTTGGCACGCTCAGGCAATATCTTCTCCGCGCGCGAGCTTGCGGACCTGGCGGAAGCCGGCGCGGTTGGCGACGTCTCGCTACGGTTCTTCGACAAAGATGGAAATCTCGTCAAAACGCCGCTGGACGAACGCGTGATCGGAATTTCGCTCGAAGACCTTTCTAAAGTCGAGCGCGTGATTGCTCTGGCTGGGGGCCGTGAAAAAACCGCTGCAATCGCCGGCGCACTTCGCATCGGCGTCATCGACATGCTCGTAACGGACAAGTTTACCGCCGAGCGCCTGACGACGTGATGGCAGTTCAACAGGGCGTAAGGCCCTGAACTGCTAGCTTACCCACCGTCAGAATGGCGTCAAAGGTAGATTACCTGCTGCTTAACACGCAATTAACCATGATCCGCTAGAGGTTATTAACCGTCCGCCGATGCAGGCTGGCGCTCTTAGCATTGGTTAGCGAATGAACCAACAACTGCTTCCGGAATTCTCCCGGCGCCTCGGCTTGTTCACAGCACTGGTCTCGCTCGCCCTCACGACGCCTACTTTCGGTCAGTCCGTCTGGACAGGCACTGCCAACAATGAATTTAGCGAAGGGGCGAACTGGAATCCGAACCTTCCAGGTGAAACAGATACGGCAACCGTCAATAGCGGCTCGCCGCAGGTTACGAATGAAGCCACGATCGACCGGCTCGGTGTGAACGGTGGCAATGTCACCATTACCAATACTGGTGCGCTGACGGTAACGAGCGGCAGCACCATCACGTCTGGCAGCGTCGGCATCAATGCAGGTGGCGTGCTGAACTCGGATGTCGACCTCAATGGCGGCAGCCTTGGCATTGACGGCACGTTGAATGGCAAACTCAATCTGAGCAACGGCAATGTAACGGTGAATGGGGCTCTTGGCAGTGCGTCCGTGGGCGTGGGGACTGCGCTTTCCAACAATGGAACGGTGGGCGACGTGTCCGTTTCATCAGGCGGAACCTTTGCCAACAACAGCTCAGGCACCGCAGGCGCGCTTACAAATGCTGGCACGGCTTCCAATGCTGGCACGATTGAGTCGCTGACGAACACGGCAGGCAACTTTACCAACAATGCGGGCGGAACCATCACCGGAAAGACCACCGTTTCCGGTGGAACGGTGACGAACAATTTCGTCGTGACCGACGCGGACGTTGCGGCGGCCGCAGCCTTCGTCAACAACGCTGGTGCAACAGCTGGCGCGATCAGAAATTCCGGTTCGGTTACGAATACCGGGACGATAGCATCTTTTCAAAATGATGCAGGAAACTTTACGAACAACTCTGGTGGCGTAGTAACCGGCCTTACGACCGTTTCCGGTGGAACGGTGACGAACAACTTCATCGTAACGGATGTAGACGTCGCGGAGGCGGCGGCTTTCGTCAACAACACTGGCGCGACCGCGGGCGATGTCAGAAACTCCGGCACAGTAACGAACGCTGGTACCGTCGCTTCGGTTCAGAATGATGATGGAACCTTCACGAACAATGTCGGAGGCGTGGTGACCGGCGCAACGACAGTCTACGGCGGAACGGTCACGAACAATTTCGTTGTTACGGACGCAGATGTTGCAGCCGCTGCTGCCTTCGTCAACAACGCTGGTGCAACAGCTGGCGCTATTCGCAATTCAGGCATGGTAACCAATGCCGGTACTATAGCATCTCTGCAAAATGACGGCGGGCTCTTTACCAACAACGGTGGTGGTGAGGTTACGGGGACGACGAAGATTGACGGAGGAACGATCGTCAACAACGCGACGCTTGCCAATATCGAGATCGGCAAACAAGGAACATTCACGAACAACAACGGCGCTGCGGCAGGCACGGTGACGAATGCGGGAACAGCCGCAAATGACGGCACCATAGCTTCGCTGGTGAACACCGATGGATATTTTTCCAATACCGGGACGATCACAGGCGGAGCAACGGTTACGAGCGGCGAACTCGTCAATCAAGGAACGGTTGCCGGTACCATCGACATATTTGACGGCGGCCTCTTGTCCGGCAGTGGTGTGTCTGGGGGGCTGACCGTAAATGCAGGGGGCATTCTCTCTCCTGGACCCGGTATCGCGACGCTCGACGTCACTGGAAATCTGACGTTCCATACCGGCTCGACCTATCAGCTTGACATCAACGCCAATGGTCTGTCCGATCGGATCAATGCGGGAACAATCAATATTGACGGCGGCACTCTGGATATCCGCGCTGCCACCGGCACCTATAAGTTATCAACGGATTATACGATCCTGACCGCCAACAGCATCACGGGAACGTTCGACAGCATTGCCAGCGACTTTGCCTTCCTCTCCCCGACGCTTACCTACGGCGGCACCAGCGTCGATCTCAGCCTTGATCGCAATGCTGTTCGGTTTCAGGATGTCGCGTTAACGGCAAATGATCGTGCAACTGCTGCGGCAGTTGAGGACTTTGGTGTTACGAACACACTGTTTTCAGCAATATTGCCGCTTGATATCCAGACCGCGCAAAGCGCCTTTTCGCAGCTCAACGGAGAAATCCACGCCTCGCTCAAAAGCGCGTTTATAAAAGGCAGCCAATTTTCCCGGGAAGCCATTATCGACCAGATGAATGAGCGAAAATCCGCACCTGCTGACGATGTCTCCTTCTGGACCTCGGGCATCCTCGCTCAAGACAATTTTGCCAGTGACGGCAATGCCAGAGCATTTGATACCAGTATCGCCGGGACATTCTTTGGAGCCGACGTGGCGGTTTCAGATCATTGGCGACTTGGTGGGGTTCTTGGATACAGCCATCTTGCGGCACAACCTCAAGCCAGCGCCGATTCCTATCATGTCGGCCTTTATGCCGCGGGCGATATCGGACCTTTGAATGTCGTCGGCGGTGCCATTCACACAAAAAACGAGGTATCGACACAACGCGATATCGCGTTTGGTACATTCACCGACCAGCTTTCCGCCAAATATGACAGCGCCATAACACAGGTGTTCGGGGATATCTCCTGGACGCTGGAGGAAGAGAATCTCAGCATTCAGCCTTTTGCCAATCTGGCTTACGTCAGCCTCGATACCGATGATTTCAATGAACGTGGCGGAGCAGCAGCTTTGTCGGTATCAGGAGGCACCAGCGATGTGTCCCTGTCGACCCTCGGCATCCGCTGGTCCGCCGCTTTGCAGACCAGCGATCTACCAGTCGTCGCTTCCGGCACAATAGGCTGGCGTCACGCCGCCGGCGACCTAACGCCAGACTTGCTGACCAGTTTCGCAGGTGGCTCCCCGTTTATCCTTGAAGGAATTACAATTCCAAAAAATTCGCTTGTGTTGAAGGCCGGCATCACAGCCCACCTTTCCAAGTCGGCTCGCCTATCGCTGACCTATTCCGGCGAATTTGCCGGCGGGTTTCAGTCGAATACGGCACACGCGAACTTGTCGATTGATTTTTAGAGTGCGCTCGCCCGGCACCTCATCCATTGGCAATAATGATATTGCATCCTGCGCTTTGGAGACTGGCTAGAGCCGCATCATCGGCATGCGATGTCGTGATGATGCCATCGACGTTCTGAAATTCCGTAATTTCAAATGACGAGACGGCTCCTATTTTCTCCGATGATGCGAGGATGTAGGCGGCTCCGGATATAGACACGACGAAACGCTTAACCTCGGCTTCTTCGCTGTCGCCAGTCGTAATGCCCTGATCAGGATGCACCCCTGTTGCTCCCATAAAGCAGATATCTGGCCGATATCGCGACAGCCTGGACAAAGTCGCAGCACCAACCGTGACGACGGAGTGGCGGAACAAGCGTCCTCCGATGATTTCCACGGTCACATGGGGATGGGCGGCCAATTCCAGAGCCACGCTGAGGCTATGGGTAACGATGGTGGCGCGTAAATCCTGGCGCAGACTGCGGGCGAGCTGAACCGCTGTCGTACCACCATCCAGAAAGACCAGTTGCCCGTCCTCGATCATTCCCGCGGCACATCTGCCGACGTCTGTTTTCTCGGCGTCGGAGATATGGATCCGGCTTGAATAATTCGCCACGGCTGGAGAGAGAGGGACGGCTCCGCCGTGCACCCGTTTCAGGTGCCCATCCCTGGCCAGCTCTCGCAAATCCCTACGGATCGTGTCTTCGGACACGCCCATTCTCTGGCTCTCATCCGTCGCAATCACACGCCCGGTTTGAGCTAGCAGTTGCAGGAGCTGTGCTTTTCTCTCGTCAACCAACATCATTTTTCATCCTTGACTCTGCACGAATTTACACGAAAATGCACGAAAGTAAATGAGGGCACCGATGAGCGATAGCAATTACAGGCTCGTATCCGAGCGCATTCTGGCGGATGATTGGGGGCGCCTGACAAAATACGAGTTCGATCTCCGCCTGCGCGATGGTACCTGGCAGCGCCAGCAACGGGAGACCTATGATCGCGGTAACGGAGCAACCTGCCTGCTGTACAACAATGACAAAGGTACGGTGCTGCTGACACGGCAGTTCCGGTTGCCTGCATTCGTAAACGGTGCGCTCGAGTTCCTGATCGAAACACCTGCGGGCCTTCTTGAGGGAGCTGAACCGGCGACCCGGATGCAGGCCGAACTCATCGAGGAGACTGGCTACGACGTATCGGCACTGACCCACCTCTTCGACATTTACATGAGCCCCGGCTCCGTGACGGAGTATCTGGCCTTCTTCGAGGGCGAATATTCCGACAAACACAAAGTCGGTGAAGGCGGCGGCTCCACTGACGAAGGCGAAGACATCGACGTGCTGCAAATTCCGCTGACGGAAGCCATGGACATGATCACAAACGGCGACATCCGCGATGCCAAAACGATCATTCTTTTGCAGCACCTGACCATCAGACTGTTACGGGAAAAGGTTTCGTCATGCTGATTTTGATCGCAGGTCCCTATCGTTCCGGAACGGGCGACGATCCGGAAAAGATGAGAGCAAACCAGAGGATATTGGAGCAGGCTTCATGGCCGTTGTTTCAGGCCGGACATATCCCCATGATCGGCGAATGGGTGGCGCAGCCAGTTTGGCACACGGCGGGCGGCAAAGAGGTTGGTGACGATCTTTACGAGCAAATCTTTTACCCTACAGCCCAACGGCTGATCCAAATCTGCGATGCCGTGCTTCGTCTGCCGGGCGAAAGTCGCGGGGCAGACAATGACGTTCGTCTGGCCCGCGAAAGAGGACTTCCAGTCTATTTCGATATTGCGGACGTTCCGTCTGCAAACGAAGTCGCGATAGAATGAAACGGTCCTTTCGCGAACGACGCATCACGGCGGCTAAATCGATTTCACGATAGGGATTGCGTCTCAACAGTTGCCGCGTAAGCGGCAGGGTAAGTCGTGTCAGGCATGCCAACGAAGCTGTCGCCCCGCCTACCGATCATGCCCGGTGCAGCGAATGGCCTTGGAAACACCACCTGCGCCGCCGGTCTGACTTTGGCGATCTTCGTCAATGCTTCGACGTACTCAGCGGGCATATCCACGTTGACGATGATATCGCTATGCGGTCCCGTCGTCATGCGCGGCGTGTTCATGGCCTCTTCGACATCCATGCCGGCATGCACGATCATGCCCGTTAATTGAGCGAGAGATGGTACGATTTGATTGCCGCCAGCAGCACCATATGCCGCGAAAGTGCCATTCGTGTCCGTCACGACGACGGGGCACATATTGCTGGGGGCATAGGCATTTGGCGTCAACGAATTGGCTCGGCCCGGCGTGGGGTCGAACCAGGACATGCCGTTGTTCAGCAAGATGCCGGTCGATGGCGAAAGCGCGCGTGCGCCGAAACGGTTCAGCAGCGTAAAGGTGATCGCCACCATCCGCCCCTCGCTATCAACGGCGTTAACCTGCGTTGTGCTGGTCTTGTTCGTCGTTTCTGCCGGGTTCAGCCTGCGGCGATGGGCGCTGAAGGATTCCCATAGAGCCTGCGACATGGTCGTGAAGAAATCCGCATCCACCGGGCCAACGCCACGCTTCTGATCGAAGAAGGACAATGCGTCGAACAGGCGCTGCCCCGCACTCGTCTCGCCTGCCACGTGGACGGTCTTGTCTTGCAACGTCATACTGCGTGCCCGGTAAATCAGTGGCTCATAGGCCGCCAAATCCTCAAGCGTCATGAAGCTGCCGCCGGTCTGCATATCCGCGATCAGTTGCGTACCGATTGAGCCGCCGTAAAGCGCATCAGGCCCTTCATTCGCCAGTGTTTCCAGAGTCTGGGCCAGCGCCGTCAAGGGTAAGACGGTTCCCGGCTCTGGCGGAAAACCATCGGGCAAGAAAACAGATCGGGCACCCTCATCCTTGGCGAGATCCGATGCAGCGATGGCAATGGCCAATGTCGTATGCCAGTCAACGACCAGCCCCTGGCGCGCTCTTTCAATGGCAGGTGCAAGTGCGGCATCGAAACCGATCGTTCCATGTCGCTTCAGCGCATGCGCAAAACCGCGCACGCAACCGGGAACGACAGCGGCCGTGAAGCCATCGACATTGCGGTTCTCAACGGATGCGGGATGCCCGATGAAGGTCTTGATACTCGGATCCGGCCTGTAAAAATCGGCATGGAAGGACGATGGAACGCGACCGGTGAACTCGATCGTCTCAACGGTACCATCCGGCTGGGCCACCAGCATGTAACCGCAGGCGGCAAGGCTGGTCATCCATGGTTCGACCGTTTGAAGGGTAAAAGCAGCCGTTACGGCCGCGTCGACAGCATTGCCGCCTTCACGAAGGACTGCGGCACCTGCTTCTGCTGCGACGTAGTGCTGAGAGGTGACGACACCCCGCGCGCTGACGCCCGCGACTTTGCGCGTCGTACTGCGTTCGACACGCAGATGATTGAATTGTGGGTTCTCCATCACTTGGCCTCCACAAGCGCGGCGGCAACCATTCGGCTTGCGCCTGAGAGATCGCCGAGCTTTTCACCAGCCTCGATCTTGCCCTTGTTTCGACCCGCACGCGCCTGCCTGGCCTCGGCTTCCTGCAACACCTCTTCGGCCTCATCGACCGGAATGACGAGAATTCCGCTGGCATCGGCAATCACGATGTCGCCGGGCATGACGGGTACGTTGCCGCAGGAAATCGGAAGGTTCAGAGAACCACCAAGATCATTCAGCCGGGTGGTGATACCGGAGACGCCGCGCGACCATAGGGGCATGCCGAGTTCGATGATTTCCTCTACATCCGTGCACGGCCCATCGATGACGACGCCCATCGCGCCCGCCGTTTTGATGGCAAAAGCAACACCGCCGCCAATACAGGCGTGGCGGTCATCCCCCAGCCGGTCAACGAACAGAAAATCGCCGGGGCGAATGACGGAGACGGCGTGATGGAGCAAAGTCGAATCCGTCGCGGGAATGGCGACGGTGATGGCCGTGCCGACCAGCGTGCGCCCGACTTGGACAACCGGCGTGATCGCGTGGTGCACGAAGCCGCGGTGGCGAAAATGTCCGATGGTGGCAACTTCAACGGCTTCAAATCTCGCCCGCAGATCAGGATCGATCTGTGGGGCCTGTGCGCCGATATGGTATTTTTTCATGGGGTTTCCTCTGGGGATATGTTGGCATCCTGCAAGACCGGCTTGTGCTGCCAGCCCTTGCCTGGAACTGCGGCAAGCAATTCTCTTGTGTAAGGGTCCTTGGGTGAACCAAACAGCGAAGCCGGGTCACCACGCTCCACGATGCGGCCGTGACGCATAACAGCGATGTTATCGCAAATCTGGCTCGCGACACGCAGATCGTGGGTAATGAACAGAATGCCAAAACCAAGCCGTTCCTGCATTTTGGCCAAAAGATCGAGAACCTGTGCCTGCACCGAAACATCGAGAGCAGACACCGACTCGTCTGCAATGAGAAGCTCAGGCTCCACAGCGAGTGCGCGGGCAATGCAGATGCGCTGTCTTTGTCCGCCGGAAAACTCATGCGGGAAGCGTGTTGCCGACGCCCGGTCCAGGCCGCAGGCTTCCAGCAAATCGAGCGCCCGGACCATGGCTGCCTTGGCATCGAGGCCATGAACGATGGGGCCTTCGGCAATGGCATCACCGATGCGTTGGCGCGGATCGAGCGCGGTGTAAGGATCCTGAAAGACGATCTGCACCTTGCGGCGCGCTTCGCGCAGGGCTTTGCCGCGCAGGCCGGAAAAGTTGCCGTCGGAGATGACTATATCGCCGCTCTCCGGCTGGACGAGACGGATCACACATTGCGCCAGCGTCGACTTGCCTGAACCGGACTCGCCGACCAGCCCAAGCGTTTCGCCCCGGCGGATGGTGATATCGACGTCATCGACAGCCTTGACGACGCGCCCTGCACCAAACAGGCCAGAGCGTGAAAACGTCTTGATGATGTTTTTGGCGATTAGGACGGGCGAACCCAGGCCTTCCCGTTCTTTGCGCGGCGTCAATGTTGGCACAGCCGCCAGCAGCCGCTTTGTATAGTCCTGTTGCGGACGGTTAAGAACCTCATCACGCGTGCCGATTTCAATCAGCTTGCCTTTCTGCATAACAGCGACGCGATCCGCGATCTCCGCCACCACGCCAAAATCATGCGTGATGAAAATGATGCCCGTGCCGTGCCGCTCGCGCAACTCCAGCATCAGTTTCAAAATCTGCGCCTGAGTGGTCACATCGAGCGCGGTCGTTGGTTCGTCGGCAATCAGCACCGAAGGATCGAGCGCCAGCGCCGTGGCGATCATGACACGCTGGCATTGTCCGCCAGACAATTGGTGCGGGTAGGAGTAGAAAATCTGTTCAGGGTTGGGCAGATGCACCTCCTGAAACAGCTTGATGACACGTTCCTTTATCTCTGCCTTTGACAGAGACGTATGAACCTGGAACGCTTCCGAAACCTGCTTGCCGATCCTGAAGATTGGGTTGAGGGCGGCAGTTGGCTCCTGAAAGATCATGGCGATGCTACGGCCGGTGATGCCGCGCCTTGTCGCATCGTCAATGGTGAGCAGGTTTTTGTTCTCGAACCTGACCTCCCCGGTGGGTTTGCCCAGATTGCGCGGCAACAACCCCATGGCGGCGAGCGCCGTCAAGGATTTGCCGGAACCGGATTCACCGACGATGCAGAGGATTTCACCCTTTGCGACCGAGAGCGACAAATCCTCCACGGCAAAGCCGCGATCTGCGCCTTGCGGTAGCGGGACACTGAGATGATCGATCGACAGCCGCACATCACTCATGGTCACTTTGCCTTTGCATTCTCAAGGACAACCGGGATTTCTGGAAGACGTTCGCGGAACTCCGCGAACGTCATATCCTTGAGGGTGTCCTTGCTCGCCCATCAGACGAATTTGAAGTAATCGCCATAGATGCGCATTTCGCCGTTGGGCTTGTATCGGAACTCGATCCCAGCGCGGTGCGCGCAGTTATAGACGCTCTTCCAGAGATAATAGCCGGGCGTGATGCGCTGCCACTCGTCCGAAAGGGCGAGATAGGCTTTCTTGCGTTCCTCAAAGTCCGTTGCGGCGTCGAACTTCTTGCCAAGCTCGACGAATTCGGGCGATGGATCCCACGTCTTCCAGGTCGCCGTAGAACGTGATGCCGTTGGACCCCAATCGAGCCAGAGCGGCTGGTATGGGTCGCCCGGAATGAAGTCCGAACTCATGGACATGTTCATCATGTGATACGGTCGGCGATAAACCAGCTCGAAATTGTCCAGAACCTGCGCCTGAACATTGACGCCGATTTCGCGCCATTGCTCGATCATGATCTCGGCAGCGGCCTCATAGTTCGGGTAGAACTGACGGGTGATGTGCCAGATCAGGACCTCACCTTTATATTTCGTCTTGGCCACCAGCGCCTTAGCCGCTTCCACGTCATAGGGCAATTTCACCGGCAGGTTAGGATCGTAGAATTTGCCGTATTCGGTGAAGTTGAAAGGCACCGCCGGGTGCTCCGTTGTGCCATTGAACAGGGCCTGCACAATGGCATTCATGTCGATGGCCTGAACCATCGCATATCGCAAATTCGGATCGACAAGCGGGTTGTCTTCCGGATCGGGGCGGGTGTTGAAGGCAAGTGCGGGATAGTTGTCGGCCAGCACGCGCTTCAGTGTCACGCCGTCATAGCCTTCGAGTGTGGCTTCCTGGTCCGTGGGAATGTTGACGATAAAGTCGAATTCCTTCGATACCAGACCCGCCATGCGGGCGGCAAATTCCGGGACGATCTTCCAGTTGATTTTCTGCACCGGTGGCGGACCGGCCCAATACTCATCGAAGGCCTCCAGCACCATGATTTCGCCAGAGCGGAACGTCTCTACCTTGTAGGGACCCGTGCCGATGGGTTTTTGTCCGAACGCATCAACGCCCACTTCCAGGTAATATTTCTTCGGCACGACGAAGCCAATATAGCCGGTTAGCTTGCTTGGAATATTAGGGTCCGGTTTGACGGTTTCAATCTCGAAGGTGTACTTACCCGTCGCTTCGACACGCTTGAAGCCAGCCGTGAACGTTTTGCCGCGCGGCTCGAAAGGCTTTTCGCCCCACAGACGCTCTGGCGATAGCGTGAAGACTGCGTCTTCAGCCGTCATTTCACTGCCATCGTGGAATTTTACGCCTTCGCGCAGGGTGAATGTCCAGATGTTTCCGTTCTGCACCCATTTCGTGGCCAGCTTGGGCGCGAAGATCAACCCGTTTTCGTCGTTGATATAATCCCGCTCTACCAGCGTATCGTAGAAATTCGGGAAGATGCGACGAGATGTGGTCGAGATACCGTTGATGGGCGCCATGGTGGCCCAAAGGTTATCGACGGCGATATTCAGCGTTGGTCGCTGCTGGGCATGCGCCAGCGGTACACGACCTGCCAATGTCACAGCGCCTGCTGCGAGAATGAGACTTCCAACTTCACGCCTGGTAAACATGTTCTACCTTCCTTGGTCGCGTTCTGTTTATGCGTTACGGCCCTGCAGCATCGGATCAAGCCGATCACGCAGCCAATCGCCGACAATGCTCATTGAGAGTGTTACGAGAAAAATCACCGTGCCGGGCACGACCGAAATCCACCAGGCAGTCGAGAGATAATCGCGGCCATCGCCGAGGATCTGGCCGAGACTGGTTTGCGGTGCCTGAATGCCCAGACCCAGAAAACTGAGTGAGGTCTCAAGCAGAATGATTTGCGGAAAGGTCAATGTGACCTGAACGATCAGTGCGCTGGCGACGTTCGGCAAGACGTGTCGTAGATATAGCCGACCATTTCCCGCGCCCAGCGCGACAATGGCCTTGGCATAGGGCTGATTGACCGCCGAAAGCACCACGCCGCGAGAAAGACGAGCATATTTTTCCCATCCGAAAAGGCCCATCAGCAAGATGAACAGCACAAGGCTGTTGCCGAAGAAGGCCAGTAGCGTCAGCGTGATGAGGATGAACGGCAGTGACGCCTGAAAATCCACCAGCATCATTAGCGCTTCATCCACCCAACCGCGGAAATGGGCAGCAACGAAGCCGATGAGCGAGCCAAAAACGGCACCGATGATAGTGCCTGCAATGGCAACCGACAGCGACATCTGCAAGGCAGCGATAACACGCGCCACCATGTCACGCCCGATACGATCCGTTCCGAGCGGAAAATTCGGATTGCCGCCCGCAAGAAATGCCGGTGGCTTCAATCGAGCCAGCAGGTTTTGCTGTGTCACGCCATAGGGTGTGAAAATATTGCCGACGATGGCGACAAATACGGCCAGTACGAGCACGATGATGGCGAAGATAAGGATGGGAGAGCGGCGCTTCATCGTTTTCGACCTAATTCGAGACGCGAATGCGCGGGTCAAGCAGACCGTAAAGCAAATCGACGATGAGATTGGCCGTGACCATCGTCACCGCCATGACCAGCACAAGTCCCTGCACGACAGCCAGATCTCGAGATGAAACAGCCGTGACAAGCAATCTACCAACGCCCGGCCAGGCAAAAACGGTCTCGACCACAATTGCGCCGCCGATCAACTCACCCAGATTGAGACCGATAATGGTAATGATGGGAATGCCAGCATTCGGTAGCGCATGAAAAACAATCCGCTTCCAGTAGCTGACACCTTTGGCGGCGGCTGCGCGGATATACAGCTTGTCCAGCACTTCCAGCATTGCTGAGCGAGTGAAGCGAGCAAGCGTACCGGCAGTAAAGGTTGCCAGTGTCAATGCAGGCATCAGCAGATGCCAGATGGTTCCGGTGCCGGAACTTGGCAGCCATTGCAACGCCAGTGAAAACAAAAGGATAAGCAGGATTCCGAGAAAGAAATTTGGTATGGCAAACCCGAAAACGGCTGTGGCCATGATGAGATTGTCAAACGGGGAGCCGCGCTTGATAGCAGCAAATATGCCCGCCGGAATGCCAATCAGGATCGCCCCGACATAGGCGAACACACCAAGCATGATCGTCCATGGCACCCGCTCGGCAATGATATCGATGACTTCCCGACCGTCCCGGTAGGAGATTCCGAACTGTCCCGTCGCCATCTGCCCGATATAGCGCAGATATTGCAGCCACAACGCGTCATCGAGACGCCACAGCGCCCGGAACTGCTCTATTTCTTCGGCGGTGGCATCCGCCCCAACCAGAGCCACGACCGGGTCTCCGGAGGTTCTCAGCACGACGAATGTGAATGTTACGACGAACCATAGGGTAAGGGCTGTGCGTAGTATTTTTAGCAACCAGAATCGCGTCATGGTGCTCCGTTTTCTGTGACCGATGTTTCAGCTGTTCCCGCCATTCGCGTATTTTTTTGGAAAGATAATCACGGGAATACGTTATTATCTATTACAAAATAGCCCTGCCATTGATATCTACAGCATATGAAATACGGCATTGAGTTTCGTCACCTTCATTATTTCACCTGCGTCGCCGAAGAGCTGCATTTCAGCCGGGCAGCGGACAAATTGGGCATGGCGCAAGCACCTCTCAGTCAGCAAATACGTCAGCTTGAGGATCGCATCGGAACGCGTTTGCTGATCCGCACGACACGAAGTGTGAAGCTGACACCGGCTGGAGAGATATTCCTGAGGCATGCTTTGGAAATTCTAGGCGGCATAGACCGGGCGGTCACGCACACGCGTTCTATTTCTGGCGATAATAGTGGAAAGATTTACGTGAGCGGCGTCCATGTTGCGCTGTCGCATGTCCTGCCGGGCGTGATCGCGGAGTTTCACAAGAAATATCCCGCAGTGCAGGTGGATGTACAATTGCTGGGCACCGCCAGCCAGTTGGAACTGCTGCAAAGCGGCAAGGTTCAGGTGGCTTTCATTCGCCAGACAAATGGTGCCGGTTTCATGAAAACGGAGCATCTGTTCAAAGAAGGTTTTGTCGCAGTTCTGCCCAAGCACCATCGACTTGCAGATCAGAGACATGTCAGCGTCAAGGACTTCGCCGGAGAACCCATCATAACCTATGCGCCCACGATAGGCGCAAGTTACCACCATGTCATCATGGACGCATTTCGCCGTGCTGGGATTTATCCCATGGTCGTGCAGGAAGTGTCGCACACGCTTGCCATTGCAACACTTGTCGCCGCTGGTGTGGGCATCGCCATTGCGCCGTCATGGCTTGCCCACAATCTCAGCCCGCATCTCGTCTATCGGCCACTTGCCGAGATTCCCGACGAAGTGGAACTGGTTGTTGGATGGCAGGTCAATGAGAAATCGAAAGTTGTTTTGGATTTCGTCGAGTTCGCCAGAGCCCACGTACGGTGAAGGATCATCGCGCTGCCTGATATGATCGATCTCTGGCCAAGCCCATAACTTCTTGCCAGCGACGAACCTACTCCAATCGGCCAATCCATTAAAAAGAAATTCTAACCGGGTGATAGATTTTAGTCGTTGGACCCCTTTCGATACGCTGCATATCGTTCCCCTTAACAACAGAAGCCACAAGGTAAAGGGGAATATCGATATGACGTGCATCTCCATGAAAGTCCTTTCTGCTACATTTTTCGCAGCGACAATGTTGTCGGGTGCTTATGCGAGCGCTGCGGAAATCACCGTCATGGGCTACCGCGGCCCGTTTGAAGAAAACTACATGAAGTCGGTGATCCAGCCCTTCATGAAGGCCAATCCCGATATCAAGGTCAATTATTACGGCGTGCAGAACGCAGCCACCTCGCTCGGCAACATGCGCGCTCAAAGGGATGCGCCGCAGGTCAACGCCGTCATCTACGATCTTTCGGTAGCAAAGATCGCAAAGGAGGAAGGCCTCGTCGCCGAACTCGATACGAGCAAAACGACCAACTATGCCGATCTGTTCGATATCGGCAAGGAGCTCGGTGGTGCCGCCATTCCGCTGACATATGATACTCTGACGCTGATTTATAACAGCAAAGCCTTCCCGACCCCGCCGGTCAGTTGGGAAGCGCTGTGGGATAAAAAACAGGCGGGCAAAGTCGTCCTCCCTGCTCAGGGCGGCGGCGATATTCAGGCCATCGTGCTGACCATCATCGCAAATCGTCTGGCGGACGAGGAAGACTACAAAAAAACAATCGACCCCGGCGTCGAGAAGCTGGTGGAACTGGCACCGCGCGTTCAGACCTGGGAACCCAAACCGGATGCCTATACGCTGATTGCCAACGGCACGGCCACGGTTTCCATCGGCTGGAACGCTCGCTCACAATTCTATTTCGATCAGACGGAAGGCCGCTTGAATTCGATTGCTCCGGCGGAAGGCACCGCGTCGCAGATCAATGTCATCAGCGCCATCGAGAAGGCATCTGAACCAGAGGCAACGCAGACCTTCATCAACTATGCGATTGGGCCAGAGGCGCAGGCTGCGTTTGCCAAGGCGATGTTCTACGCGCCAACAAACAAAAAGGCCGAAGTAGACGAGGCGACCGCCAAGCGCATTCCGATGATGGACCCGGCACAGCAGGAAAAGCTGATCAAGGTTGATTGGATGACCATCGGCGATATGCGCGACGATCTTCTCCAGCCTTGGCGCCGCAAGATCATTCCAGCAGGACGCTAACGCCTGCTGGAAGCGTGCTGCTTCTTACCCAAACGAAATCAGCTCGATGACTGCACCGCGTGTCCGCACGTGAACGTAGGCACGTGCCGAGAATTCGGCAGCGCGTTTCCCTCCCAAGATGACGACCTCAATCCGCGGATGGTGATGACATGTACACTAAACAAAGACAGCTGGATGATCAGGCCGCCTCGCCCGCCGGTGATCAGACCTTTCTCAAACTTGAGGGCGTGACCAAACGGTATGGCGTCGACTACATGGCGGTCGATGATCTCGCCATCGATGTTCCCAAAGGCAAGCTTCTCGGACTTCTGGGACCTTCGGGATGTGGCAAGTCCACGACCCTGCGCATGATCGCCGGCCTGCTGGACATCACCAGAGGCAAAATCTCCATAGATGGCGATGATATTTCCCACAAGCCGCCGCATAAGCGCGATATTGGCCTCGTCTTTCAGAACTACGCCCTGTTTCCGCATATGACGGTGGCGCAGAACGTGGCGTTCGGTCTTGAAATGCGCGGCATATCCCGGATCGAGGCGCGGGACCGCGTGGAAGAGGCGTTGGAAATGGTGCGCCTGCCCGGCTATGGCGGGCGCAAGCCCAAGGAAATGTCGGGCGGTCAACAGCAGCGTGTGGCACTGGCCCGCGCTCTGGTCATCCGCCCGCGCCTGCTTCTTCTTGATGAACCACTTTCCAATCTCGATGCCAAATTGCGCGACGACATGCGCATCGAAATCCGAGAAATTCAGCAGCGTCTGCAAATCACCACTGTCTTCGTGACGCACGATCAGGTGGAAGCGCTGACCATGTGCGATCTCGTCGGCGTTATGCATCGCGGCAAGGTCGCGCAACTCGGCACGCCGGAAGACATTTACGAGCGCCCAGCCGATCTCTTCGTTGCCAATTTCGTCGGCCGCACCAATGTTCTTGACTGCGAAATCGAAGCGCTCGACCGCGTTCGGATCGCTGGTGCCGTCTACCCCTGCAAGACGCAAGGGGTGACATCCGGCAAAGCCAAAGCGGCTATTCGCCCGCATCGGATTAGTCTGACACCAAGTCGCGACCGAAGCCTTGTCAGTATTGCGACCAACTCCACCCACGGCAAGGTCGTGCGTGTGACCTATATCGGTGACGTGGTGCAATATGACATCGACATCGGCGGCAATATTCTGACCACCGAAGTACATACGGCCAGTGCCGGTCACAGTTTTCAGAGCGGTGAAAAGCTTCTGTGTGAATGGAAGCCGCAAGACATGCAAGTTTTCGGGAGCTGAACCATGGCAACCGTGACCGAAACCATGCCACTAGCCAAAGCAACGACACGCAAGAGATCATTTCCCTTTCTGATCGTCGCCCTGCTTTTGCCAATGGCAATCATCAACTTCATCGCCTTCGTGCTGCCCGTTGCTAGATTGGCGATGATATCCTTCATCGAAAGCCGAAGCGGCGGCGTGCTGACGAACAACTACACGCTGGAAAACTACATCGATTTCTTCACCGACAGTTTCAGCATAGAACTTATCTCCAACTCTCTGATACTGGGTTTTGGCGTGACCTGCATCACGCTGTGCTGCGCCTATCCGATTGCGCTTTTCCTGCACCGGGTTTCCCCGACGTGGCGCAACATGCTGTTCGTCATCACCGTGTCGCCGCTGCTCGTCAGCAGCGTGGTGCGCACCTATGGCTGGATGGTCATTCTGGGAGATCAGGGCGTGGTCAACGGCATCCTGATGTCATCTGGCATCATCGACAGCCCATTGCGCCTGACCAACAACACGCTGGGCGTCTTTATCGGCATGGTCGAAGTGCTCATTCCCTATATGGCACTGTCGTTGATCGCTGGCTTTGGTCGTCTGGAAAATGTCTATGAGGAAGCGGCTGCCTCGCTCGGTGCTAATAGCTGGACCCGCTTTCGCCGTATCATCCTTCCGTTGACGGCACCTGGCATCGCCCTTGGTTGCCTGCTCTGCTTCGTTCTCTCCATCAGCTCCTTCATCACCCCGAAGCTTCTGGGCGGCGGACGTGTCTTCCTGCTGGCGACCGAAATCTACGATCAGGCCGTCATCCAGCTGGAATGGCCAACCGCCGCGGCGATCTCCGTCATCGTCCTCATCATTTTCGGCATCGCCCTTGCTGTCTATTCCCGCGTCGTCAAGCGCTTCGACTAGGAAGGAAATTGATATGATCGGCCAATTGAGCATTCCATTCCGGCTTCTCGTCGCCAGCATCTATCTCTTTCTGCTGGCTCCCATTCTGATCGTGCTGCCTTTGTCCTTCAGCAATGACAGCTACATTACCTTTCCCCCGGAAAGCTGGGGCATCCGCTGGTATGTCGCGATGTTCAGCCACAGCGGTTTCATCAACGCGCTCTGGATCAGCCTCACCATTGCGGTCACCGTGACGGTGCTGGGACTGGCAGCCGGTGTGCCTGCGGCCTTTGCCATCCGCCGCCGGAAATTCATTGGCCGGGAGTTTCTGCTGAACCTCTTCACCGCGCCCCTGCTTCTGCCATCCATCGTGCTTGGTCTCGCCATTCTCCTAGTGTTCGTTCAGGCACGGCTGCTCGGCACCTATACCGGTCTGATCATCGCCCATTTGATCATCACCACCCCCTATGTGATCCGGATCATGCTGACGGCGTTTTCCACCCTCCCCCCATCCGTGGAAGAAGCGGCGACCATGCTCGGCGCTTCGCCTTTCACCGTCGTCCGCCGCATCACCCTCCCTTTGATGATGCCGGGCTTCATCGCCAGCGCTGCACTCTCCTTCCTTCTTTCCTTTGACGAGGTGGTCATCTCGCTGTTCATCACGGGCCCGCGCCTGCGCACCCTGCCGGTGGAAATCTTCGACTATGTGGAAAGCCAGACCGACCCGATGACGGCCGCCGTTTCGGTTGTTCTCGTAGCTGCCACGCTTGCCATCATCTTCCTCATCGAACGCACGCTCGGCCTTTCCAGGACCGTCGGCAAATAACGACTTTGCAATGGAGACTTCTGACATGGACAATATCGCGCTCTGGATGTCGCAGCCGCATTTCGGCTTTCTGGAAATCGCAAAGACCTGCGGCGTCAAGCAACTGGTGATCGAGCTGGAACACGGCACATTCGATCTCGGCACGCTCGACCAGTTTCTCGCCTTTTCCAAATCGCTCGGCATCCCGACCCTGACCAAAGTCATAGCGCCGACGACGGAAGCCATTCAGCAGGCGCTTGATTTCGGGTCGGATGGCGTCATCCTTCCCCACATTCTCGGCGTCGACCACGCGCGTGAGGTGACGAAGGCGGCAAAATATCCCCTGCTCGGTATCCGCTCCTATGCGGGAGGCCGCGTCTTTGGTTATGCCCGCCCGTCCTCAGATGCCTTCGAGGCCGAGAACAAACGCACCAAATGCTACGTCATGATTGAGACGGCAGAAAGCCTGGCCGACGTCGAAAAGATCATTGCCCTCGACACGGTCGATGGTCTGTTTCCCGGACCATCCGATCTGGCGCTTGCCCGTGGCCGCGGTGCCTATGCGTTCAACGATGCGGACCGTGAAGATCTTTCCCGCATTGCCCGTGCCGCGCGAGAGGCCGGCAAGAGCTGGATCATGCCTGCCTGGACACCCGCAGAGCGAAATTTCGCGCTCGAAGAAGGCGTAGAAATGCTGGTTGTCGCCACCCAGACCATGACGCTGCGCGCCGGCATCATGTCCACCATCAATGCACTCAAGCAGGAAAAGATCGTCGCCTGATGGCGATCGACACAACCGGAGGGAAATCCATGAAAATCAGCCTTATCCAGACCAATCCGCAAAAAGACCGCGACACCAACTTGAAGATCACCCACGATCTGATGACGGAAGCGCTCAAGACGGACCAGCCGGACCTCATCGTTCTGCCGGAATATTTCGAAGTCTATGGCACGACAACAGAAGAGAAGCTTGCGCTTGCCGAGCCAGCCGGGGGAGCGGCTTATACTATGGCGCAGGACTTTGCCCGCGAGAACAAAGTTTTCGTCCATGCTGGTACCATCATGGAAAAGGTCGAGGGTGAAAACCGTATCTACAACACCAGCTTCGTGTTCGACCGAGAGGGCAAGCAAGTCGCTGCCTATCGCAAGATTCACATGTTCGACATCGTCGCGCCTGACGGCACGGCCTACAAGGAATCGGCAACTGTGAAGCCGGGCGAAGACATCGTCACCTATGAGATTGACGGCATGAAAGTGGGTTGCGCAATCTGCTACGACATCCGCTTTTTCGAACTCTTCCTCCAGCTGGAAAAAGCAGGCTGCGACATCATCGTGCTACCTGCTGCCTTCACCCTGCAGACGGGCAAGGACCATTGGGAAGTTCTGGCCCGTGCACGCGCCATCGAAACACAAACCTATTTTGTTGCTTGCGGCCAGACCGGCAGCGTCACCGTCAATGGTGAAAAGCGGGCCTGCTACGGCCACTCACTTGTCTGCGATCCGTGGGGCCATACGATTGCCCGCGCATCCGACCCGGTTGGTTACGTCACGGCGCGAATTGATGAAAAGGAAATCAAGCGCGTACGCAATCTCATCCCGATGACCCAACACCGCCGTTTGGCCTGCGCGTAAGGAGATTTAAAAATGTACGTCATCAAGGACATGCCTGAGCAGGTTCGCCAAGAAGACCTCGATCTTCTGAGCGGTGTGGAGACGGCAACCGTGGGCCATTGGCGTCTGCTCGGCTTTATGGACCGTCAGATTCAGCCGCTTCTTCCCGGTCGTCGCGTCGTTGGTACCGCAGTGACACTGGCCATCGCCGGACCGGATTCCACGCTGTTGCACCACGCCACCGGGCAGTTGAGACCGGGGGACATTCTGGTTGTAGACCGCTTAGGCGACGACAAATATGCCTGCTGGGGCGGCGGTGTAACCGTTGCAGCCAAGGCAGCAGGCGCGGTTGCCGGGATCGTGGATGGTCCCTGCACTGACCTCACCGAAATTCAGGATTCCGATTTCCCAATGTGGTCACGTGGGCTCTCGCCGATCACGACGCGGCTCTACGATCTCGGTGGCGGCTTCAACATTCCGGTTAGCTGCGGCGGTGCCGTCGTGATGCCTGGAGACGCGATCCTTGCCGATGAAAGTGGCGTGCTGGTCATCCCGCGCGATGAGGTACGCGCTGTATCGGAGGAGGCGTTGAAACGCCAGGAAACCGGAAAGAAACGTGAGGCTACCGTCCGCGACAAGGTGCAGAAGCTCGGTGACATGACGGGTGCAAGTGCCAAGGTTCTGGCAAAGCTTGCCTGATCCATATCAGTGATGCGGCCCGGCACTTCGTTCGGGCCGCATTGTCGAGACGATTTCACAAACTCTACCGACCCGATGTTGTCATATTGCCGTTGCGGTGTAACGTGATGACCGGGAACATAGTCTGTAAAAAACAGCAGCTTGCGACAATTTTAGCGCGACTTCGCGCGATTTTGTCGAAAAACGGTGGGGCGCTTTTACGCAATGAATATTCGTTTTCTGGAGACAGTCGTCTGGCTTGCCGAACTGAGAAGTTTTCGAGTCACCGCCGACCGCATGAACATCACACCAGCCGCCATTTCCAATCGTATTTCGGCGATGGAGCAGGAACTGGGCATCCGGCTTTTCGAGCGCGATACGCGCGATGTGCATCTGACGCGTGAGGGACGCGCTTTCGTCTCCGGTGCGCGGGACATCATTACCCGATACAATCGTCTGGTCGCCGACGTCGCCCCACCTGAAACACTCGAAGGCACCATTCGCATCGGCCTCGTTCCCTCGATGGCGCTGGCCATCCTTCCCGGCATCATGGAAACGCTCAGGCAGCGTTTCCCCCGCGTCCGTGTTGCGGTGACAACGGATGCATCACTGACGATCCTTTCCAAGTTGGAGAAACGCGAACTCGACATCATTCTCGGTTTCCATGGCACGCAGGTGGAAAAGTACCGGATCGTTGATCTGTGTACGCTCGGCATGTTCTGGATTGCCAACAGCGCATTTCCTGCGGATGAAGACAATATGAGCCGGGCCGATCTGATGATGCACCCGATCATATCCTACGAAGTCGGGACGCAGGCCTATAAGCGCATGGTAGACTATCTGCCCACCAATTCTTTCGGCCAGGGCGTGGTGCACTATTCCAATTCGCTCGCCACGACGATCAGCATGGTCGCCGCTGGAATCGGGATTTCGGTTC
Organism: Agrobacterium rosae; assembly: GCF_002915175.1. Taxonomy (GTDB): domain Bacteria; phylum Pseudomonadota; class Alphaproteobacteria; order Rhizobiales; family Rhizobiaceae; genus Agrobacterium; species Agrobacterium rosae. The sequence goes on from NZ_NXEJ01000008.1 coordinate 398,642, forward strand.
TGCCGCCCATCGTCATTCAGAACGAATTGCGGCTCGGTACCCTCAAGGTGCTGAACGTCCGCCAACCTTTTCCCGCAACCGATTACTTCGCCGTCTATCTTGAAAACCCCTCCTCTCGCTTGTCTCCTCTCATCGCATCGATTGCATCCGAGGTGGCCGCAGAGTTCTGCTCTCTGTATGACAACGCACTCGCCGTTCACATCTGATCCAAAAGCCAGAGCCGCAGCAGCGCATGGTGGAACCGTATCCCGCTGACGGGCTTTACCATGCAGCATCATCAGAGGAGTTTCAGATGGCTTTCATAGACGCAAAAGATGGCACGACGCTGCACGTAAAGGACATGGGAACAGGAAGCCCGGTCATTCTCATCCATGGCTGGCCTTTGACAGGCGATATGTTCGAGTATCAGACAGTGGCACTTCTTGAAGCAGGTTTTCGCGTGATCACCTACGACCGTCGCGGATTTGGTCAGTCCGGCCATCCCGCTGACGGATACAATTACGACACATTTGCCGACGACCTCGCCAGCGTGATCGAGAGCCTCGATCTACGGAATGTATCGCTGGTTGGCTTCTCCATGGGTGGTGGTGAAATCGCACGCTATCTTTCGCGCCATGGTGCCGACAGGATTTCCAAGGCGGTTCTCGTGGCCTCGGTTGCTCCTTACCTTCTCAAGGATGACAGCAATCCTGATGGCGTCGACGCAAGCGTATTCGAGGGCATGAAAGACGATATTCGCAAGGATCGCTTTGCATTCCTTCAGAGCTTTGCCAAGACATTCTACGGTGTCGGTCTGGTCAGCAGCCCTGTTAGCCAGGGCGTTCTGGACTGGTCATTCGTTCTCGGCGTCATGGCGAGCCCAAAGGCGACGATCGACTGCGTCGATGCATTCGGGAAAACCGATTTCAGACCCGATCTCGCCGCATTCACGATCCCAACGCTGGTTATCCATGGGACAGCCGACAAGACCGTGCCGATTGATCCGTCAGGTCGTGCCGCTGCCAAGGGTATTCCGGGTGCGCAGCTCATCGAATATGACGGCGAACCTCATGGCCTGTTTGCCACGGTTCCAGATCGTCTCAATCGGGATCTGATCACGTTTCTTGGATAACTCAGCCCTGAACACGTCTCGTCTCGCCCGGTGCGAGACGAGACCGACATGACAAAACACTGATCTCAGCGAAGCTCTATCGTCTCGATCAGTCGGCTTATATAGCCCGAGAATATCGTCACCATATCGATCTCTCCCGGTGCTCTGAGCCACAGCATCTGAAGCCCGTCCATCATTCCTATCAGCTCAGAGGCGATAGACAGGGGATCGACATCGGGTTTGATCTCACCTTCGGCTATGCCCTTTTGCAGAGAAAAGACGAGGTTTTCGGTGAGGTGGCTGACGCGCAGCGCAAACCATGTGCTCGCGGGGTGATCTGTGGTCAAGCTTTCTGCATTGAGCACCGCAAATGCCTGGACGACATTCGGAATATCTTGGTTCGACCTGGCAACATCTATCAGGCCGACAAGCACCTTGCGCCAATCCTCGTATTTTGCTCCCACAGCCGAAGCGCTCTCAATGTCTCGCTTTTCCAGAATGGCGAGAAGCAGATCGACCTTTGTCGGGAAGTAGTGAAGAAGCCCCGGCAAGGACAGGCCGACATCGGAGGCTATGGATGCGAAGGATGCGCTTTGGTAGCCATCCCGAGCGAAATGCTGCATCGCCGCCGCAAGAATGGCTTCCCTGCGAATCGCACCTTTTGGGGACTTTCGCTTTTTGGCAGGCGTTGCATCCAACACGCCCTCCGCTTTTGGTTCACCAATCATATTCACTCCCACATCCGAAGGAATGCTTTACCCTGAATTTTCACGCGAGTAACCGGGCAAAGGCCATTCATTTGAGCCATTGCACTCTCGACTCTGCACAGAAAAAAGTTGACTTGCAACGATAACCGAGTAGTCGGTAGGTTTAACGCGGAGTTCGGTGGAGGACGACGTTGTTTTCGAATGTATTGCGGTGGAGGTTTTCAAAAATGAGTATTGCAACCCCGAATATTGTCGCTCCGCCTTCAGGAGCGGGCACTCAGCGCTCAGTCGGTTTGCCCTTTATTCTCACTTACGGACTTGCCAGTGTCGGCTTCTTTACGGCCGTCATGACGCCCGTCGCCATGACGCTGGCCATTCGGGTCAACACGCTCGATCCGGCAGGCAAAGGCACAAGCCTCGGAGCCATTCTTGGTCTCGGCGCGCTTTTTGCGCTGCTGGCTAACCCCATATTTGGCCAGCTTTCCGATCGCACGCGCTCTCGCTTCGGTCGGCGCAAACCCTGGCTGGTGGGTGGCGTCATATTGGGTAGTATTGCCCAGATTTTCATGGCCTATACGTCGAGCCTCGTGGTTATCGGTATTGCCTGGTGTGTGATCCAGACAGCCTATAACGCCATGCTTGCAGCACTTGTGGCAACCGTACCGGACCAGGTGCCAGAACATCAGCGTGGTCTGGTGTCTGCTCTCGCAGGCATGTCGATCTACATCGCGCTTTTAATCGGCAGCGGCATTCTGGCCCTGACCGGAACAGCCAGCAACGCGATGTTTCTGGTGCCGACAGCCATTGGTCTTGTGTCGGTTCTCGTCTTCGTTCTGGTGATCGAAGATCGCCCATTGACTGAGGCACCTCAGCAATCCGCGCCGGGACTGTCCGAACTGCTGGGCAGCTTCTGGGTCAATCCCGTCAAGCACCCGGATTTCGGTTATGCCTGGCTCAGCCGCTTTCTCGTTTTCTTCGGCTTTGCGGTGCTGACATCCTATCAGGTCTACTACCTGATGGACCACTTGAAGATAGCGGAAGCCGATATCGGCGATATCATGTTCATTTCAACGCTGATCACCGCAATCTGCGTCGTCGGCTCATCTTTCGTGTCCGGTTACATGTCGGACCGCATCGGCCGCCGCAAGGCCTTCGTGCTGATCGCAGCCATGACCTATGCGTTGGGTATCGTGGTCATCGTTTTCGCAACCGACCTCACCAGCTTTTATAGCGGCATCGCGGTTACCTCTATCGGCTTCGGCGTCTACATGGCGGTCGATCAGGCACTGGTCGTGGATATCTTGCCGGACCGGGAAACCCATGCAGCGAGAAACCTCGGCGTTCTCAACATCGCCAATGCCGTGCCGCAATCCATCGCGCCAGCTGTTGCGCCATTTCTTCTCGCCATCGGCAATGCAGGAGGTCAGAATTATGGCGTCCTCTATGCTGCTGCGGCCATCAGTGCCTTTCTCGGTGCACTGGCCATCGCCCCCGTGCGCGGGGTTCGCTGACATAGCTAAGACGCGCCACTCGATTTTGGGTGCGTCTCATTTTCCAATCGCATGAGAAATATTGGAGGCTCGTATGATCGAGAATATCCTGAACCAAATGACGCTTGAAGAGCAGGTTTCGCTGCTTGCCGGTGCCGATTTCTGGACAACCGTACCCGTTGAGCGTCTTGGCGTTCCCAAAATCAAGGTTACGGATGGCCCCAATGGTGCCCGTGGTGCCGGATCACTCGTGGCTGGTGTCAAAGCGGCCTGCTTTCCAGTCGCAATCGCGCTCGGCGCAACGTGGAACCCGGCGCTCGTGGAGCGCATGGGTGTTGCATTGGCAGGTCAGGCGAAAAGCAAGGGTGCGTCAGTTCTGTTGGCACCAACCGTCAACATTCACCGCTCAGGCCTCAATGGTCGTAATTTCGAATGCTATTCCGAAGACCCGTTGCTGACGGCTGCTTTGGCCGTTGCCTATATTCAGGGCGTGCAGAGCAAGGGTGTCGCGGCTACGATCAAGCATTTCGTCGGCAATGAATCCGAAATCGAACGTCAAACCATGTCATCGGATATCGATGAGCGCAGCCTGCGCGAACTCTACCTGCTGCCGTTCGAGCAGGCGGTGAAGAAGGCTGGCGTGATGGCCGTCATGTCATCCTATAACCGCCTCAACGGCACCTATACCAGCGAACATGAGTGGCTGCTGACGCAGGTGCTGCGCAAGGAATGGGGCTTCGACGGCATCGTCATGTCCGACTGGTTCGGCTCGCATTCCACGGCAGCTACCGTCAATGCCGGTCTCGACCTTGAAATGCCAGGCCCAAGCCGCGACCGTGGCGAGAAGCTGGTCGAGGCTGTTCGCAACGGCGAGGTGAAAGCGGAGACCGTGCGTGAGGCGGTACGCCGTATTCTGACGCTTCTTGAACGTGTCGGCGCTTTCGAAACGGTACCTGATCTCACCGAAAGTTCTCTCGACATTCCTGAAGACCGCGCGCTCATACGCCAGATCGGTGCCGAAGGTGCCGTTCTTCTGAAAAATGAGGGTATTCTGCCGCTGGCCAAAACCTCCCTCGACAGTATCGCGGTTGTCGGCCCCAATGCTGCCGAAGCCCGCGTCATGGGTGGCGGCAGCGCCCAGATTGCCGCGCATTACACCGTCAGCCCTCTTCAGGGTATCCGTGCAGCGCTCTCCAATGCCAATAGCGTTCATCACGCTACCGGATGCACGAACAACCGCCTGATCGAGGTTTTCTCAAGCGAGATGCATGTCGATTACTTCAAGGGCAGACAGTGGGAAGGCGCGCCGGTTCATACCGAAACAGCGACCAAGGGTGAATTCTTCTGGTTCGACCTGCCCTCGGCGGAACTTGATCCGGCAGACTTCTCGGCCCGCATCACCGCGCGCTATGTACCTTCCGATAGCGCCGAGCATGTCTTCGGCATGACCAATGCTGGCCTTGCCAAGCTCTATGTCGATGGCAAGCTGGTGGTGAACGGCTACGATGGCTGGACGCCCGGCGACAACTACTTCGGCACCGCCAACAGCGAACAGCGACAGGCCTTGGAACTGGAAGCGGGACGCAGCTATACGCTGACCATCGAATATTGCTCACCAGAGGCGACCGCTGACGGCATTCATCTGACTGCCATTCGCTTCGGCGTCGAAAAGCCACTAGGCGATGCCGCCATTGAAGAGGCCGTTGCCAAGGCCGCCGCCTGCGATGTGGCACTCGTCTTTGTTGGTCGCGAAGGTCAGTGGGATACCGAAGGTCTCGATTTGCCTGACATGCGCCTTCCCGGTCGTCAGGAAGAGCTGATCGAGAAAGTTGCTGCCGCTAATGCCAATACTGTCGTGGTGCTTCAAACGGGTGGCCCCGTAGAGATGCCGTGGCTGGACAAGGTCAAGGCCGTCTTGCAAATGTGGTATCCCGGACAGGAACTCGGCAACGCCGTCGCCGATGTTCTCTTCGGCGACGCGGAACCCGGTGGTCGTCTGCCGCAGACCTTCCCGAAATCGCTTTCGGACAATTCCGCCATCACCGATAATCCGCTGGTCTATCCCGGACAGGATGGTCACGTGCGCTATGATGAGGGCGTTTTCGTCGGTTATCGTCACCATGACACGCACGGCGTAGAGCCATTGTTTCCCTTCGGCTTCGGCCTTGGTTATACCCAATTCACCTGGAGCGAAGCCAAGGCCTCGTCTGCCGTTATGGGCGAGGACGGCATTACCGTCACGGTCGATGTGACCAATACCGGCGCGCGCAAGGGCTCGGAGATCGTGCAGCTTTATGTGCGTTCGCTGAACTCTTCGGTTTCACGGCCTGAAAAGGAACTGCGGGCCTTTGCCAAACTTGAACTGGCAGCCGGCGAAACAGCAACCGCGACGCTGAAAGTGACATCGCGCGATCTCAGCTTCTTCGATGTCGAGGCAAAGGCCTTCCGTTCGGATGTCGGAGGTTATGAGCTACTGATCGCCGCAAATGCCGCTGATATTCGCAGCCGTATTGCAATCGAAAATCCAACGCTATGGCTGGGTCATATCAGTGATCCCTCCATCTGAGAGGGATGATCGGCACCCTAACTAGTAATGCGAAAGCCGGGATAACCCTTGTAAAAGGGTTATCCCGGCTGGGTCGTGTTGTGGGAGAGTAGCCCAGACTTATCGACGGTAAACTGCAGCCGCGAGTTGGTCTGCAAGTTCGTTGCCAATGTTTCCCTGATGGCCTTTGCACCAAGCTATGGTTAGAAGCTTATTTTCCAAAAGCTGGCGATCGAGTAATTTCCATAAATCCTGATCTGGAATACCCCGGTTTCGCGCTCTCGGGTTGGGATTGTATCGTCGCCAACCGTTGTTTTTCCAGATTGGTAGCCAATAGTTGCTACCTTCTACGACATATGCAGAATCCGACCAGATGGTTATTGCGTATGACTTTGCTTGATCGCTCGCCCATTTCGCGGCCTCAAGCGCTGCGACCAGTTCAAGGGCGTTATTGGTAGCACCATCAAAGCGACCCGATCCCGTTGCGAGCGTCTCTTCAGCGCTCATGGCAACGAAAGCCCAGCCGCCCTTTCCTGATCCGGCATCGTAGGATCCATCGACGTAAATATCCATACGTCCAGGCTCTGGGTTCAGAGCCTGCTGACGTGCTTCGTCAAGATCGGGGATTTCAGTGGCCAGGTTCACGACTCTTAAATTCATTTAAAGTTATTTAAGGCAACGATGCTAGATATCTCACGAGCACTCATGGAGCCATCGGCTATGCTCGCATTTATCGACCATTATGTAAAAAAGGCATGTTCGACAAACCGCTTCGAGACCCGTCGCGACGTCCTGTCCTTTGCGCTGTCTATCACCCTCTGCGTTACGATTGCGGCGGATGTCCTTAATGTGGTGGCGCATTACAGCCTGGATGGGCTGGGATGGCTGCCATATGATGTCGTTCCGGCAGCAACTGTCGGCGTGATCATCTCCACCCTAGTAGCGTCCAGCCTGACATTTTCCATCACTTACGTTGTAGGACTTGCTATCCATCATCTGACGATATCGAGAGCAACGTTCGAACGTTTAAGCCGCACGGACATGCTGTCGGGCCTCCTCAACCGGAGAGCTTTCCTTGAGGAAGCGATGCGCGCGCCTGCAAACTCGTCATTGATTTTGTTCGACATCGATAAGTTCAAATCGATCAACGATCAGTACGGCCATGACATCGGCGATCAGGCAATCATCGCTGTTGCGACCAACCTTTCGGAAATTTTTGCGCACTGCAAAGCCGTTGCTCGCATCGGCGGAGAGGAGTTTGCGGTATTGGTCTCGGCGCTGACCCCCACGGAGCGGTTTGCTTTGGCCCAACGTTGCCGGGAACTCATTGCCGCCCAATCATTTGAGGCAGGATCATCGCGTTTTCACGTTACGATTTCCGGTGGTGTGGCAGATCAGGAAGATCATCCCACGTTCGAGGCTCTTTACACGGCGTGCGATAAGGCACTCTATCTTGCCAAGGCGTCCGGCAGAAATCGCGTCGTGCACAGCAGGGACATCCAGTCTCTGGAACGACCTGAAGCACACAAGGCGCGCGTTCCCGTGAAAAGAGGGTCCATTCAGAAATAAAAGGGTGCCCTTCCGTTTGCTGCCTAAAGATGGGATATCGGTGATATCAAGTGATCGAGGCAGGCAACATGAGTACGAAATTCCCTCAAATCTTCCTAGTTCGTCACGGAGAGACCGAGTGGTCACTTTCAGGGCGGCATACCGGCCGCAGCGACATAGCTCTTACGGAAAACGGAGAGGGTGCTGCGAGGCTTGTGGAAGGTCGAATACCTCAAATTCATTTCGACGCGGTTTTTTCAAGCCCATCTCAACGCGCAAGAAGAACCTGCGAATTGGCCGGTTTTGGCTCCAAAGTCGAGATAGACGATAATCTCGCTGAGTGGGACTATGGCCGCTATGAAGGCATCACCACTAAAGACATCCAAACCCATAGTCCAGGCTGGAACGTCTTTCGAGACGGTTGCCCTGATGGAGAGAGCGTCTCGGATGTCGCCGCCCGTGCCGATGTCGTGATAAAGAAGATCAGAGCAGTCGATGGGAATGTCCTGATTTTTTCGAGCTCACACTTCCTGCGGGTTCTAGGGGCTCGATGGCTTGGACTGGGAGCCGAAGCAGGCTCGTTTTTTATTCTGGACACGACCAGCATCAGTATTCTCGGCTATGAACACAATATGCAAGAACCGGTCGTTCGAAGCTGGAACCAGACATAGTCTCGTCTGAAACCTGATCTAGCTTTCACACCAGACCCTATGATTGCCCTTGCGAATGTTGGAGACCTGATCTTGGACGCTGCACCTGCCCCTCCGGTTACACTCGTCATCTTCGGTGCCACTGGTGACCTCACGCGTCGCCTCTTGATCCCATCATTGGTCAACCTCACACGCAGTGGGCTGGTGGGTGACGACCTGCATATTCTTGGCGTGGGCATCGAACCTGGTGACGATGCCATGCTCGTGGAACGGCTCGATACATTTTTGGCAGGGTTGGGCGGGGCAGAACCCATCTCCATGGATCAGGCCTGGCTTCGACTGAAACAACGCATTTCCTATATCAGCGGTGACTTCACGAAAGATGACGTCTTCCTCGAAATCTCAAAGCGTCTTGCACAAACCACGGTTAGCAACGCCGCGTTCTATCTCGCAGTTCCCCCGCAGTTCTTCGGGACAATCACTGAAAAACTAGGGCAACACGGGCTTGTCACCGAAAATGATAATACCTTTAGAAGGATCGCGATCGAAAAACCCTTCGGAACCGATCTCGCATCTGCGCGAGCGTTGAACGCGCAAATTTTGAATACCGTGTCTGAGAAACAAGTCTATCGGCTGGATCATTTTCTGGGCAAGGAGACCGTCCAGAACATTATGACGACGCGGTTTGCCAATATGATGATCGAGGCGCTGTGGAACAGCAACTACATCGATCACGTGCAGATAACAGCCGCTGAAGTCGTGGACGTTGGTTCGCGGGGCAAATTTTATGATGCCACCGGCGCGTTACGTGACATGGTCCCCAACCACCTTTTCCAACTTCTGGCCATGGTCGCCATGGAGCCACCAAACAGTTTCGGTGCGGAAGCCATTCGTAATGAGAAAAGCAAACTGCTGGAAGCATTGCGGATCTACACTCCCGAGGAAGCGCAAACTCACTCAGCCCGCGGCGCATATACTGCAGGAACGGTGAATGGCGCGACGATCCCCGCCTATCGGGAAACGAAAGATATCGCGCCCGAATCCCATACTGAAACCTTCGTGGCCTTAAAGCTTTACGCGGATACCTGGCGTTGGGCGGGTGTTCCCTTTTACCTTCGAACCGGCAAGGCAATGAACGCGCGCGATACGGAAATCGTCGTCACCTTCAAGCAGGTTCCTTTTGCTCAGTTCCGTGAAACCGACGTCGCGCGAAAGCTGCCACCAAACCGGCTCGTCATTCAGGTCCAGCCGGATGAGGGAATCAGCATGGAATTGTCAATCAAGTCACCGGGTCAGTCGGTCGATACCGTACCAGTGTCGCTGGACTTTCGTTATGCGGACCAGTTCGACATCAGCAAGACGACTGGCTACGAGTCGTTACTCTACGAACTCTTCGTGGGCGATCAGACGCTGTTCCAGCGCGCCGATGGCATCGAAGCCGGATGGGCGGCTGTTCAGCCGTTCCTTGATCTCTGGGCCAAGGGCGGATCACCTGAAAGTTATGAACCGGGCAGTACGGGACCGAAATCAGCGCAGGATCTTATTGAACGAGATGGGCGCAGTTGGCGTCAAATAGGTCCGCACCCGCATAAGCAACCCTGAAAACTTCGCTATCGCGCCATGGCGACGAGATTGCCGTTCGACGGTTGACGTATGATGTCCATCGGGACGTCGTAAATCCGCTGTAGTTCTTCACTGCTCATGATATCTGCCGGGGCGCCATGAGCTACCAGCTGGCCGGAGTGAAGAGCGATGATCTCATCGCAAAATCGAGCTGCCATGTTGATATCATGCAGCACCATGATGATGCTGATGCCTTTCTTTCGACATAGATCAGCAGTCAGAGCCAGAACGTCCAACTGATGCCTCACGTCCAGCGCTGAAATGGGCTCGTCAAGCAGCAGGCAGCTTGCGTCCTGCGCAACCAGCATCGCCAGCCACACCCGCTGCCGCTCTCCGCCTGACAAGCTATCGACCATGCGGTCCGAGAATTTGGCCGTGCCGGTGAGTTCCAGAGCCTCTTCAACTTTCAGACGGTCGTCTTCTCCAAATCGTCCAAGTGCCCCGTGCCACGGATAACGTCCAAGTGCCACCAGCTCTCTGACCAGCATTCCCGGCGCTGCCGGAGTGCGCTGCGGCATGTAGGCCAGCCTACGCGCAAAGGGGCGGTTTCCCCAATCGGCCAATGCCTTGCCTTCAAACACGATCTGGCCACTACTCGGCATCTCCTGACGGCCAATAAGCTTGAGAAGCGTCGATTTTCCTGAGCCATTATGGCCAATCAGCCCGATGGATCGGCCCGACCCAAGCTCCAGCGTCAAAGGATGAAGAAGTATGCGCCCCTCGACAGCAAAACTCACATTGGAAAGCGACAGAAGTGGCGCGCCGGCATCTGGTGACGTTTTGTGAGCATTCGATTGCATTTGGTTACCGCATGTTCGTTTAGACGAGCAGTATTGCCTGTTTGGCCAATTAATCAAAGATGGTCAACACGGTAGAGCCGTGCACGTGGGGCTGCGATGACGACTCCTTGAACCATAGCACAAAACTTGATAATTAAACGAAACTTTAATCCATATCAGGTTCCTAAGAATGGCGTTTCAGCCGAGAATGCAAAATCACATAGAAGGATTCTCCGTTCTCGGTGGGCTTCGTCGGCGATACTGGAACGGAATTACTGCTGACCTCTGGGATGTGGAGTGCGCGAATTATGCTGGCGGCCATTATGTTGCCCGCGATCCGAGGCTATTCATCCTGCTGGAACACCGGGGCGCAGGCAGACCTATGGTGAGACGCAAGGCTGGCGAGAAAGGTATCCTGCAGGACAGTCATCTCAGCCCGATATCCTACATACCGGCAGATGTTGAGTTGTGGGTCGACATCAAAAACGTTCAATATGTCCGCCATCTCGATATTCATTTCGACGTGGACACCATGAACCGTCGCCTCGGCGACGACCTTGATCCACAACGGCTAAGAGAATGCAGATTATCCTTCGCCGACAGCCGAATTGTCACGCTCTCACATCTGATTGCGACCGAACTCGCCAATCCCGAACCACTGCATGACCTTTACGGCGATGGGCTAGCGCTCTCGCTCTTGATCGACGTCTTGAAACTGAACAGGTCCGAACCACGCAAGCGGGGAGCCCTCTCCCCTTGGCAATTGCGCCGTGCCCTGGACTTCATCGAAGAGCATTGCCTGCGCAATATCAGGCTCGAGGAACTGGCGACGATCACGGGCTTGTCGCAATCGCATTTCAGCCACTCCTTCAAGGCTGCAACCGGTGTGGCCCCGCATGAGTGGCAGATGAATGCGAGGCTCGATCGTGCCAAGCACTTGCTGAAATCCGGTCGTTACATGCTGACGACGATTGCCGCGGAAACCGGTTTTGCCGACCACGCTCATTTCAGCCGTACGTTTCGCAAACATGTGGGCGTTACGCCGTCACAGTGGAAAAAGTCACACTCTGAATAAAACATGTGAGCAAATGCGCGATGATGTGAAATTTGCCCAAAATCATTCAAGTGTCGCGCATCAAGGCAAGCGAAGGATTTAAATTTGAGTTAACCACTCACCTTATCGGGTATTGGCGCGAGTGGGGCGTAGAATGAAAAGATCGATCATATATCCCTTGATCAGGGTGAGCTTATTGGCCAGCGTCGCAGCGCTAGGTCTGAACGCCTCGTGGGCGCTGGCGCAAAGCGCCAATGAGGGCGGCAGCACGGTCCTTGAGCCAATCACCATTCAAGGCGATGGCGAGCAAGGCGGCACAGGTCCGGTGCGCGGTTACGTTGCCAAGCAGACCACGACCGGCTCTAAGACGGCCACGCCGCTGAAAGAGATACCGCAGTCTGTCTCTGTTGTTGGGCGTGAAGAAATGTCTGACCGTGGCGTCGTAGACAAAGTAGATCAGGCGCTGCTCTACACACCAGGTGTTTTCGCACAGCCCTATGGTTCCGACCCCGACACAGACTGGATTTACGTGCGTGGCTTCAATGCCAGCCAAACAGGTCTATTTCTAGACAATCTGGCGCTGACCAGCCATGCCTTCGGCAATTTTCAGGTCGATCCCTTTATGCTGGAGCGTGTCGAGGTTCTGAAGGGACCAGCGTCGGTTCTTCTCGGTGGCGCGAATGCTGGCGGCGTCATTAACATGGTGCGCAAGCGTCCGGGCGATGAGCCTTATACCTATACGGAAATGGGAATCGACAGCAACGGCAACGGTTTCCTCGGCTTTGACGCATCAGACAACGTGGCGGGCAGTGAGGGGGTCGACTACCGCGTGACTGGAAAGCTTGCCGGTGGCAATGGCTATTCCGACGAGCAGGACGACATCCGCGGCATTTTCATGCCGCAAGTCACCTTCCAACCCGATGACGCGACACGCCTGAACATCTGGGCCTATCTGAGCCATCTCGACCAAACACACACGTCCAACGGCCTTCTGCCCTATTCCGGTACCGTCGTTGCCAACCCTTCCTTTGGCAAAATCGACCGCGACGCATATTTCGGAAACGCAGACTTCGACATCGGGCGCTCGACACAGGCAATGGTCGGTTACGAGTTCCAGCATGAATTCGAAGACGGCTGGAAATTCACGCAGAACCTGCGTTACGGATATCTCGACAAGCGTGAGCGGCAATTATACCCGTTCGATTATGCTGATCAAACCGATGCAGACGTATTGATGTATGCCGACGACGTGCGTTCAAAGGCAGACTCTTTCAACGTCGACAACCGAATTGAAAACGAGTTTGATCTTTCAGGTGCCAGTCATAACGTCATGATGGGTTTGGACTACCGCTACTACCGTCTCGACAATGACCAGTTGGCTTCGTTCGCAACCGCCATCAACCCAAATGATTTGCCTTATAATTTAGCTCTGCCAACATTGGTGCCTTCTACCCACCAAATCTATTCCATCAATCAAGTGGGTGTGTATGCGCAGGACCAGGTAAAATTCGGCGACGGCTGGATTGCCACGTTTAACGGCCGTTTCGACTATCTGGATAGCAAAGTGGACGATCGCCTGGGGACCGGAGACTCGGCATTGAGCGACACCGCCTGGAGCGGCCGTGCTGGTCTGGCCTATGAGTTCGATAATGGGTTGACTCCATACGCAAGCGTTTCAACCTTCTTTAGCCCGCTAGTAGGCACGAGTGCCGACGGAGCATTGCAGCCCGAAGAAGGTGAACAATACGAAGCTGGCATCAAATATGAACCAAGCTGGTTAGATGGTGTTCTGACGACTTCTGTATTCCAGATCGACAAACAGAACTATACCGTCTCTACCCCGACCTTTGTCAGCAGACAGCTTGGTGAGGTCCGCTCCCGTGGGATCGAAGTCGAAGGCAAGGTCAATTTGACCGATAACTGGAAAACAATCGCGTCGGCGTCCTATACCGATCTCGAGTTTACTAAAAACCCGAGCGATCCGAGTTTGCAGGGTAAGACGCCACTGCTGGTACCAAATTCACAGGCTTCACTCTGGTTGGACTACACGGTTACCGATGGTGCATTTGAAGGGTTCGGTCTTGGCGCAGGCGCACGTTACCGTGGTAAGTCGTGGGCTGATGACGCCAATAATTTTCGTGTCGACGATGCTGTCGTGTTCGACGCGGGTATTCGGTATGAAAAGAACGGTTGGAAGACCTCGCTCAACGTAACCAATCTTTTTGACAAGGAATATGTCGCGGGCTGCAACACGACTATCTTCTGCGGGTATGGTGAGGCACGCACCGCCACCTTCAAAATCAGCAAGGTCTGGTAAGACAATCATCTGATATGAATGTGCCTGATAACTTTGAGGGGATGGCTCGACAGGGCCATCCTTTTCACATCACCGGAGATTAAACTGAAATCGCAGGCTCACATCTCCCGCAGAGTTTTTTTGGCAGGTGCCGCTACTGTAGCAGTATCCCTCCCCGCCTTTGCGCAAGAGCCTGACCGCGGCACCCGTCCCAAAACCGCAACCCTTGACTGGGCCCTTCTAGAAACTCTCCTCGCCCTCGGTGCAAACGTCGTTGCGGCACCTGAGCTTCGGCAATTTCGCGAGGTCGCCGTCGAACCTTTGGTGCCGCAGACAGTGTCCGATCTGGGACTGCGGGGTCTTCCAAATCTGGAAACGCTATCCTTTGCGAAACCGGATATCATCTTCAACTCCAATTTCTACGCCTGGGCTGATCCTCTGCTGGGCCGCATCGCGCCCACGCACAACCTTGGTATCTACGTGCCAGGTGAAGAGCCTTATCTGATGGCGGAGCGGGCAACGCTTTCCATCGGCGGGCATCTTCAAATTGCGCTGGAAGCTGAGGCCTATGTGGCCAATACTGTCAGTCGACTGGATGAATTGAAATTGACACTGGCGAGGGGCGATGGAAGGCCGGTACTGCCCATCAATCTGGGTGATGCCCGACATTATCGCGTCTTTGGCGCAGACAGCATGTTCGGCTGCGTGCTGAAACAACTCGGTATCGAAAATGCCTGGAAGGGTGCAACCGCCTATTCTGCCGCGGCACCGATGGGCATCGAAACATTGGCCTCGATGCCTGATGCGTGGATCGTCATGATTCCACCCCACCCGCCTGACGCACTGGTGGCGCTTGATCGCAGCGCTTTCTGGAATGCTCTGCCCGCGGTCCGTGAAAAGCGAGTGATCACGCTTGGTTCGATCAATCCCTATGGTGCGCTGCCTGCGGCGCGGCGTTTTGCTGAGGAGCTTGCGAAAGGTCTGACCTATGCCTGGCATGGCTAGAACCGCCTCGCAAAGCGCCATTACAAACCGTCCCGTTATTTCGGTCGTTGCGGTCGCTTCAGCATGTATCGCCATGCTGGCTCTGCTCATCTGGACACGTCCCCTAGTGCCGGGTGATCCGGCCACGGCAGCGGTTCTTGGCAATATTCTGCTGTGGAACAGCCTGCTTCCCCGCGCAGTCATCGCGCTGTTTGCTGGGGCCGCTTTGGGGCTTGCCGGAGCATTGCTGCAACAGGTCCTGCGCAACCCGATTGCCGATGCCTCGACACTGGGCATAGCGGCTGGTGCCGAGCTTGCTTTGGCGGCCGGGCTCAGTCTATCGCCGTTACTGGCCGGGTTTTCCCGCGAGATCGTCGCCTTCGCCGGCGGGCTCGCAGCGGTGGCCCTGGTGCTGGCCTTATCCTGGCGACAGGCGTTCGATCCGGTAACCGTTGCGGTTTCCGGTTTGATCGTCAGCATGATCACAGCCTCGCTCACCATCACGCTCATTTTGGCGCGGGGCGAATATGCGCTATCCGTCAGCATATGGGGCGCAGGGTCTCTCAGTCAGCAGGACTGGCAGGGTGTCATCTCTCTCGCACCTCGGCTTGTCTTGGGTGCCATCCTCGCCCTAGTCCTTATTCGACCGCTCAATGTTCTTGCCCTTGATGATGCAAACGCAAAAAGCCTCGGACTATCCCTCCTCTGGCTTCGACTGGCAATTCTGCTTTTGGCCGTCTGGTTGGTTGCATCCGTTACAGCGACTGTCGGCGTCATCGGCTTCCTTGGGCTTGCCGCCCCTGCACTTGCAAAGCTCTGTGGTGCACGGACCAGAGGCCAAGTCTTGATCGCCGCACCGCTGGCGGGTGCTGCGTTGCTTTTCATAACGGATGGAACGAGCCAGTTGCTGGGTACCGGCTTTTCTGATCTCGCGCCTGCGGGTGCCGCAACCGCGCTCATGGGTGGGCCCGTTCTTTTATTTCTTCTGCCGAGGCTTCATGCGATTGCGCCCGTTACCGCCGCTGCCGCTCCAATAGAACGGCGGCTGGCACGTCCGATTTTATGCAATATTTTTATAGCCGCCATAATCGTCGCACTCGGGCTTGCAGCCCTCATCATCGGCCCTTCACCCACGGGCTTGCGGTTTACGTTCGGCCAAGACCTTTGGGACCTATTGCCTTTCAGGTTGCCACGTATTTTGGCTGCCGGTGGCGCTGGCGCGCTTCTGGGCGCAGCAGGTTTTATCATGCAGCGCGTAACGGGTAACCCGATCGCAAGCCCTGAAGTGCTTGGCGTATCGGCTGGCGGAGGAGCGGGTCTCGCGGCAACGCTCTACATCGTCGGCTCCCCGTCGCCTACGATCATGTTGGTTGGAATGTCACTCGGCGCGCTGACGGTGTTCTCGATCATGATTGCGATAACGGCTGCGCGAGAACTTTCTGCCGAACGGCTTCTTCTGACGGGCATTGCGATGAGCGCCATTTCAATGGCCATCGTCACAATCGTGCTTGCGCAGGGCGATATGCGCTCTTTCATTCTGTTGATGTGGATGGCCGGATCGACCAATCGCGCCGGCAATTTCGAAGCCTTCGCCGCGCTCATCGCGCTCGCACTCTTCGCAGCACCCCTTCTCTTCATGAGCCGCTGGCTCACCATCCTTCCACTTGGCACCGTCCTTTCGAAAAGCCTCGGCCTCGGCCTGACATCGTCGCGGCTTGCGTTGGCGATACTGGCTGCACTGATGACGGCAGTGGCCTCCTTCCTCGTCGGACCACTCAGCCTCGCCGGACTCGTTGCGCCTCATCTCGCCCGGCTGATTGGACTGAGTGACGCACGCCAGCAAATGCTTGCATCACTGATGATCGGTGCTGCCTTGCTGATAGGCGCTGACTGGCTGTCGCGGGTGGTCATTTATCCCTATCAGGTGCCGGTTGGCGTGTTTACGGCTCTCATCGGCGGCCCCTACCTTCTCTGGCTCATTGCACGCCTCGAGAAGCGCAGTTGATCGGCATACCGCCGATTCGGCCGAAAACGGCAGCCCGATCATCGTGATCAAACGTCATCAGGACACCCTGACACTTTGATGTGTCCTGTGGTGTTTGCGCCACGCTTTCCACTGCCTATCGTTGCATAGCGTTACATTTGCTACGATCGAAAAAATCGCTTTTTTCAATGACTTGAGCGAAAATATCCCCATCGCGTGAAGGGACTCACGCATGGCGGCCGGGCACCGTCTGAACTTCGTATCAGGGGACATTGATGCTTGAGAATTTGATGATGCCGACCCATGGGTCGCGGCGGGTAAAAGGTGCAGCGTCGCTCAGTCGGGGCATGCTGCTGGCTTCAACGGTGCTGTTGACTTTGCCACCGTTCGCCTGGGCGGAACCACTGTTCACAGTCTACGACAGTTTAGGTAACGCAGTTAACACGAACACGACCGCAGTCGGAAATGGCAGCATTTACGTGGGCTATGGTTCAAATGGCGGACTTACGGTTTCCGACGGGGCCCTGCTAAGCGGCGTAGAAGGGTATATTGGACAGGTTAGTGGCGTTACGGGCGAAGTTATCGTCACCGGACCTGAAACGACGTGGGATACTTCCGGCAATTTGGTAGTCGGAAACAGCGGCGACGGTTCGCTCAAAATCGAAAACAGCGGACTTGTCGAAAGTCAAACTGCGTATATCGGCTACAATGCTGACAGCTTAGGAGCTGTCACAGTGTTGGGTCAAGGATCCAACTGGCAGAACACCACTCTTTACGTTGGCTATAGCGGCACTGGTACGCTCAACATTAAGGATGGAGGCGTCGTAAAAGGTCTGAATGCTTATGTCGGAAACAATGCTGATGGCACCGGCAATGTGACGGTGTCCGGTGCCGGATCCACATGGACAAACAGCAATGTTCTGAACATTGGCGGCGTCGATGGCACCGGGACACTTAATATAAAAGATGGCGGACTCGTCGAAAACAAGTACGGATACCTCGGAAACAATGCTGGATCAGCGGGTACCGTAACCGTAACAGGTACTGGATCTACCTGGCTGAACACACTGGGGCTTTATACCGGTTTCTATGGCAATGGCACGCTTAACATTGAAGATGGCGGTCTCGTAGAAAGTCAAGAAAGTTACATCGGCCTCTTTACAGGTAGCGTAGGTACGGCGACGGTGCTGGGCTCCGGATCCACATTGACAAGCACAAATCTCTATATCGGCAATGATGGCAACGGCACGCTTAACATCGAAGATGGCGGTCTTGTAGAGAGCACCTATGGTTTCATCGGTAATAATATCGATGGCGTAGGTGCAGTAACGGTCACGGGTGTGGGATCCAAATGGCAAAATGCGAGCAATATTTTTGTTGGAAAAGACGGTAACGGCACACTCAACATCGAGGATGGCGGTTCGATAGAAAGTCGGACGACCCAAATCGGATCGTCCACCGATGCCAGAGGTAAAGTAACCGTCACAGGCAACGGATCTAAATGGAGCGACAGTGGCAATATCTTTGTCGGCTATGCTGGAGAAGGCACGCTCAACGTCGAAGATGGCGGTGTGGTAGAGGATGTAAAGGGCTTTATCGGGTATAACGGGGGTAGCAAGGGGGTAGTGACGGTTACGGGGGATCGATCAATATGGGCCAACAGCGATAAACTTTACGTCGGCAATCTGGGCGATGGTACCCTTATGATTCAAGACGGTGGCGTAGTTTCTGTCGGTTCGCTGGAAGAAGATGGCTCTTACGATGGCATCACCTACATTGCCTATCAGCCCGGATCAACAGGCATTCTTATCATTGGTGCAGCTGCCGGAGACGACGCTGTCGCAGCGGGAACGTTAAAGACCGAAACCATCAAGTTCGGACAGGGGGGAACGGGCACCATTCTCTTCAACCACACAGATACCGACTATAGTTTTTCAGCGAATATCAATGGAAATGGTGAGATACACCAGCTTTCAGGCGTAACGACTTTGTCCGGCGACAGCTCCAACTTTTCCGGCATAACGAACGTCGATGGTGGTACGCTTAACGTCACTGGTACACTTAAAGGCACGCTTAATGCGTATGATGGTGGTACCATTGCTGGCGCAGGCACAATTGGCAGCACAACAATTGAAGATGGCGGTATCTTGTCGCCAGGCGGCTTGAACAGGATCATCTACAGCAGAGGGGCCTACTCCTCGATGACCGTTCCGAGTGTCATCGGCACTCTCACAGTCGATGGCGACCTCATCCTGAGGGATGGCTCTACCTACGCGGTTGATCTGAGCAGCACCACAAGCGACCTGACCCAGGTATCCGGCACCGCGACCATAGAAGTTGGAGCCGGTGTAAAGGTAACGTCGTTGGACAGTGCCAACAGCTATACAACTGCCCAGAAATACAAGATCATCTCGACTGGCGACGGGTTGACGGGGACCTTTACCGGGCTCACCAATACGGCCTCTGCGTTT
The DNA here is from genome assembly GCF_002915175.1 of Agrobacterium rosae. Classification (GTDB taxonomy): domain Bacteria; phylum Pseudomonadota; class Alphaproteobacteria; order Rhizobiales; family Rhizobiaceae; genus Agrobacterium; species Agrobacterium rosae. Next base: position 417,863 of record NZ_NXEJ01000008.1, read on the forward strand.
CTGGATATCACCACCTCCTATGACGATGACAACGCCTATCTAAATGTGGCTCTGAAGTCTTCTGGCGGCAATAGTGGCGGAGGATCGGGCGTATTCGAACCCGTTGCCAATACCACAAATCAGCACTCTGTCGCATCGGCGCTAGACACGCTCGACCAAACCGATAGCGCGTCACTGGATTTGCGCAGCAAATTGTTGCTTTTGAGTGCTGATGAAGCACGCCAAACCTACCAACAGCTTTCCGGTGACGTCTACGCCACAGCTCAAGGTGCCTTCGTCCAGACCAACCGCGCTGTTAACACCGCCCTCAACAGCCGTGTTCGCGCCGTAACAGACGGCGTTGCCGCCCCATCTTCCATGGCGCTCGGCTATGCGGAAGAGAAAGAGACACCCAAAAACGAACAGTTTTCGGCCTTCGAACCAAAGAAGTCCTTCGATCCCGATCGTTTTGCGACATGGATCAACGGCTTCGGCTCCTGGGGTAAGGTCAGCGGTGTCGACGGCGAGTCTGATACGGACATTTCCAATGGTGGTGTTCTCGTCGGTGGCGACGTCGCGGTCGGCAATGACTGGCGCGTCGGTGTTCTGGGTGGCTATAGCCGCTCGTTCTTCGATACGGACAGCAGCAGCGGCAGCAGCACCAACTACCATCTCGGTGCCTATTCCGGCACCAAATGGGGTCCCGTCGCAGTCCGTTCCGGCGTGAACTACACATGGCACAATGTCGACACGACGCGTAACGTCAACGCTCTCGGCCAGACATTATCCGGCGACTACGACGCCTCCAGCCTCAATGCTTATGGTGAATTGGCCTATCGTCTTAATCTCGGCAAATCCGCACTTGAGCCGTTTGCCGCCCTTGCGCATTCCCGCACCAAGACAGATGGCTTTAGCGAAACCGGCGGCACCGCTGCTCTGACGGTGGATTCGTCCTCGATGAACACGACGTTTACGACCATCGGTCTGCGCACATCGACCGATTTCGACTTGGCAGGCGTTGCCTCGGTGGCACGCGGCACCATCGGCTGGATGCATGCCTACGGTGATGTCGATCCCGTCTCGTCGGCACGCTTCCTGACAGGCGACAGCTTCGCCATCTCTTCGACACCAATCGATCGTAATGCGGCTCTTCTCGAAGCGGGTGTGGACCTCACCATCACCCCGGCCTCGACGCTGAGCTTCACCTATAATGGTCAGATCGGTTCGAACGCTTACGACCACGGCGCAAATGCAAAGCTGCGCGTGAAGTTCTGATATCGACGCAAGATGAGGAGTGGCGGATTTCGCCGCTCCTTTTCCACCAATCTGCCTACCTGCACCGGGTCTCGCTTGACATTGAGACCAAGCAGAGCGACGCAGCACAACCTCATCCGTGTTAAACGTGCAAGGGGATGGGTGAAAGATGCAGTGAACAGACGTAGTGGCTCATGTCGATATCCAGACTTTTATTGTCAATTCTCATAGCATTGTTGATGAATGCCACATCTCTTCACGCCACCGAGACTGGGGTGCGTGTGCAGCAAGTCCCGGACGGACTATATGGTTCTGTGCCGTTGGATGGCTTTATAGACGTCGCACTGGTCGAGGATGATAAGACTGCGTTGCAGGATATGTTTCAGCGCCGGACGCTGTTTGCACCAATTGCAGGACACGACGTTAATCTTGGCTTCGTTCGGACATCGGCATGGATGAGATTCGCTCTCACCCTTTCTCCGCAGGTCGAGCAGCCGCAGGACCTTCTGCTTTCCATCATGCCAAACTTCACAGATGAACTCGATGCCTATGTCGGCGTGCTAAAAACTGGCATGAGTGCCACCGATTTCCATCGCTACGAGATGGGCGATCACTCGCCGCGCTCGCATGCCAATTTGAACACCTCCGCAAACATTCTTCCTCTGGAATTGCATCCCGGACAGACGACCATCATTTACATCCGCGCTCATAATCAGGATGCGAGCCTTAACGTTTCCGCCGAGGTGCTGTCTCCCGCCTATTACGAGTACAGATCGATCCTCCAGAATCTCGTTCGGGGCCTGTGGTTCGGAGGCATGGGTGTCCTGCTCATCATCCAATTCTTCTTTTTGTATTTTGATAGAAAGAAGTTCTACATTTTCCTCATGCTGGACATAGTCGCCGTCAGCTCCACCTATTTCGGCAGCCTTGGTTTGGCGCGACTGCTATTTTTCAACGAGGGCGGCCTTGGCAACGACTATCTGACAAGTATGTCCTCATGGTTCGGCCTAGCAGCCGGTGCATTGTCGATTGCTGCGATCCTCGAACTTCCCCAGCGCCACCCCCGGATCAACCTTTATTTCCGCTTCGCAGCGACTGTTGGCATTCTGGGTGTAATCTGCGTCTTGTTGGGGGTGAACCGCTACTTCGTCCTTATGGCGGGGCCTGTTATCTTGGTGCTCACCACCTTGGCCATGGCAGTGGCCCTCTCGGATTTCAGGCGTAGACCCAACGCACAAACCGGCCTCAATTTCGCAGCGTTCGGTCTGCTGTGGGCTGGGTTGATTGCCACCAACGGCCAGCGCTACGGCATTTTCCCGTGGCCGAGCTGGGTCGCGGGATCTTATGCGGCAACGAGCATCATGCATTTTACCCTGCTGACAGGTTCGCTGGCTGTAAGGCTTCGCAACGCGGAAACGGCAGCGCGAAATGCAGATCGCCGTGCACTTCAGGCGGCCAATGCTGCCGAACAGCAGGCTAATGACCTCGTGCTGGAAAGAACACGAGAACTCGTCGAGGCGAAGCGGGTGGCAGAAAACGCGCTCTGCGCCGAATTACAGGCACAGGAACAGCAAGTTCGCTTCATGGAGGTTATTTCCCATCAGTACCGCACACCTCTCGGGGTGATCCGCACGAACCTGCAAAGTATCCGGTTGACGTTGCCAAATAACGATGAACCCAATCGCGAGCGACTGGATCGTGCGCATGTGGGCATTGCTCGTCTGGTCGAGGTGCTGGAGGTCAACCTCACACGCAGCAAGCTTCAAGGCCCAGCATTTCAGCCATCGTTTTCAGAGATCGGTGTCGTCGATATCGTCAATCAAGCCATTACGAGTGCACGGGATCTGCTGCACGGCATTACTTTGGATGTCTCGATCACGGCGGATGCCGAACATGCAATTATTCGTGCCGATGCCGAAATGCTGCGACTGGCCATCATCAACCTTCTGGAAAATGCGTTCAAGTTTTCAGCGCCCGTTGGCTCGACACTCGTCTGGTTGGATGTTTTTCGGGAGATGGACGAAGTTCACATACAGATCAGAGACAAGGGCATCGGTATCGGCGCAGAACCGGTCGAGGAACTGATCAGGAACCATATGCGAGGTGCCAATTCTGCTCACATCGAGGGCACGGGTGTGGGCCTGTCTCTGGTCAAGCGGACGACGGATGCCCATGGAGGGCGGTTCTCATTATTGAGCGGAATAGATGGCGGTACCGAAGCAAAAATAGTTCTGCCAAGTCTGGTGTGACCTTGGAAACAAGCACGTTCGGAGTTCATTGGTTGCGATTGGAACAGGTGCGGGTTACTTATCGCAGGGTTCGCTTCGCACAATTTACATAGTAAAAGTCAGTTCGATGCCCCAACAGTCCACCTCGCGATCTCATGTTACGCGGCAGGCCGGAAATGAGCCGGTTCGCGTGATCCTGGTTGAAGACGATCTCGACCTCAAGCAAGGACTGACTGATTTTCTCCGTCTGAATTCCTTTGCAGTGACGGAAGTTGGTAGTGGCAAGGAATTTGATCTGGCATTTGGTACCGATGCTTTCGATGTCGCAATTATCGATGTCAACTTGCCTGATATCAGCGGATTTGACATTGCACAGCGCGTCAAGAAAACCACAAATCTAGGCATAATCATGCTCACTGCCCGCACATTGCGGGATGACAAGCTTCGAGGCTACGCCGAAGGCGCGAACCTGTATTTGACCAAGCCGGTTGACGGCGACGAACTGGTTTTTGCGGTCAAAAATCTGGCAGAGCGGCTCAGGCAAAACGTCAAGACGCCCAAAGAGGCCCCTCAACCGACAGGCAGCTGGTCCATCGACCGTATCGGCCAACGTCTGGTCCCCCCGCAGGGCAAAGCCATGAAATTATCCGGACGTGAGGCCGCGCTGATTTCCAAACTTGCAGAAGAGAGCGGGCGTATCATTTCCCGCGCCGAACTCGGCCTTGCCATGGGATATGAGACGATTCTGGACACACGGAGTCTCGATGCCGTCTTGCAGCGTTTGCGCGTAAAGGCACGAGACGCTGGGACGGAATTGCCGATACAGGTCATCCATGGTTCCGGCTTTCAACTCTCTGCCAAGATCATTTTTCGCTAGGCCTGCATAAAGCAAGCACTAGGATTTCGGGCGCGATCTTTGTCGAATGCAGCCAACAAGGAACGGATTCTTCCCCGACTGGTTATTCAAAGCAAGCCAGGTCCAAAATGACCACGCTTTGAATGACAATATTGGGAGAAGATTATGGACATTCCACAGAATACAGTTGTCGCAGTAGCTGACGGCGAAAAGCTCAGCCTCTTCAAGAATGAGGGCGATGCACAGAATGTGAAGCTGAAAGCACTTCCAGATGCGGACGTGGACAGCTCCAAAATTCCCTCCGGTGCACGTCACTCCAGCAGCTCCGCAAATCCTGATGACAGCCAGCAGGATGAAGACGGCTTCAGTGCCGGTATTGCCGAAATGCTGAACAAGAAAGTTCTCGGCGGTAACATCAAGGGATTGATCGTCGTCGCTGCACCTCGCACTCTTGGTGAGATGCGCAAGGGTTATCATAAGTCGCTATCGGACGTTTTGTTGGGTGAACTCGACAAGGACCTGACCGGCCACTCGATTCAAGACATCGAAAAAGCACTCGCTGCTGCGTAAGACATCATGTTAAATGGAGCGGTTCGCGCCGCTCCATTTCTATTTTCCGACTTTAGAGTATTTTCCTGTTTTTCAGAGCGCCAGACCTGATGCTCGGTCGAACACATGAACACGTTCATGGCTGATGTTTGCGGCAAAGAGCGTATTGGTACGAACCATTTGCTCGCCATCCACCACCGCCGTGACGTGATGCCCGGCCAGATCGAAGATGACATGCGTCTGCGCGCCGGTCGGTTCTACCAGCAACGTCTGCCCCTTAACCGCCACATCCCCACTGCCGCCCATGGCAAAATGTTCGGGCCGGAGACCTATTGTTACTGGCTGGCCGCGCTTGACCTTGCGGTCCGGTGAAATACGAATGGCCGTGCCATCATCGAGACGGGCGGCAGGTGCGCCCTCCTCTCCATCGACGATGCATTCGATGAGGTTCATGGCGGGGGAGCCGATGAAGGCGGCGACGAAGAGGTTGGCGGGTGTCTTGTAAAGCACCAGCGGCGTGCCCTGCTGCTCGATGCGGCCCTGGTTGAGGACGACGACACGGTCGGCCAGCGTCATGGCTTCGATCTGGTCATGGGTGACGTAGATCGATGTGGTGCCGACCTTCTGATGCAAAGTCTTAATTTCGCTCCGCATCTGTACGCGCAGCTTGGCGTCGAGATTGGACAACGGCTCATCGAACAGGAAGACGGCGGGATTGCGCACGACGGCGCGGCCCATAGCGACGCGCTGGCGCTGGCCGCCGGAGAGCTGCGATGGTTTGCGCTCGAGAAGGCTGGCGAGATCGAGCATGCGCGCGGCTTCGGCTACGCGCTCATCGATGACGGCTTTCGGCTGACCTGCGATCTTGAGGTTGAAGCCCATGTTTTCGGCCACCGTCATATGCGGGTAGAGCGCATAGGACTGGAACACCATGGCGATGTTGCGTTCCCGCGGCGTCATCTCGTTCACGACATTGCCGCCAATCATGATGTCGCCATCGGTGATCTCTTCCAGCCCCGCAATCATGCGCAACAGCGTGGACTTGCCGCAGCCTGACGGGCCGACGAGCGCGATGAATTCGCCATCGGCAATCTCCAGCGAAATGCCGTGAATGACACCAAGCGCGCCGTAGGACTTGCGGATATCTCTGAGTTCGACGGATGCCATGTTCTGCTCCTGATCAGGACTTGACGGCACCAGCCGTCAGACCCGCAATGATGTGTTTCTGTGCTAGGAAAAAGACGATGATGGTGGGCAGGATCGTCATGGTGATAAAGGCGAGAACCAGCTGCCATTCCGTGCCGAATTCACCGCGATAGACCATGATGCCGAGCGGCCATGGGTATTTCGATTCCGAATTGAGCATGATGAGCGGCAGGATATAGCTGTTCCAGCTCCCCACGAAGGAGACGATGCCTACCGTTGCGATGATGGGACGCGAGAGCGGCATGGAAATGTACCAGAAGAATTTCAGGTATCCGCAGCCATCCACGAAGGCCGCCTGAAACAGTTCATCCGGCAGGTTTCTGAAATAGTTGCGAAACAGCAGAATGCTCATGCCCAACCCAAATGCCACCTGCGGCAGCACGACGCCCCAATAGGTATCCAGCAGGCCAAGATCGCGGATGCGGATGAAGAGTGGCAGGATGGCCGTGGCGGCTGGAAACATCAGCCCCAGCAGGAAGTAATTCAGCAGGAAATTGGAGCCGAAGAATTTTACATGCGCGAAGGTGAAGGCCGCCATGGCCGAGACGACCAGCGTGAGGAACACGGTAAGAACGGCAATGACCAGCGAATTGAAGATTTGCAGCCAGTAGCGCTTGCCTAAAAGAATATCGCCGTAATTGGACCATTGCCATTCAGCTGGCAGGCCAAAGGGGTTCACGCGCAGATCCCCCAGCGTCTTGAAGCCGCCGAGCGCTGTCGTCAAAAGCGGCACCAGCACGATGGCCGCGATGAGGCCGAGCGATACATAGAGATAGAGCTTCGTTTGCGTGCTCACGCGGATGGATGTGGACGTATCAGTCATGGCGCATGAAAATCCTTTTGTAACCAAAGGCGAGCGTGACGCAGATGACAAAGAGCACCACGCCGACCGCACTGCCAAGACCGACCTGCATGCGCATGACGCCGTAGGTATAAAGGAAGGTCACCATGGTCTGCGTGGAGTTGGACGGACCGCCACCGGTCAACGGCATGATCATGTCGAAGAGCTGAAGCGAGCCGATCACGGCAAAGAAGATGGACAGACGCACGGTGGAGCCGAGCATCGGCAGCGTGACATAACGAAACTTCTGCCAGCCGGTGGCACCATCGATTTCTGCCGCTTCCAGCACGTTCTTGTCGACCGATTGCAGTCCGGCGATGAACAGCATCATGTGGAAGCCGAAATATTTCCAGACGATAACGGCCAGCACTGCATAGATCGCCACATCCTTGTCCGCCAGCACATAAGGGTTGGCGAAGCCGAAGAAGTTGGAGATGGCGGCAAAGAGGCCGTAATCGCCATCATAGACGAAGCGCCAGATCAGGCCTGCGGCGACATCTGCCAGGACATAGGGCAGGAAGAAGACGAGGCGGAAGGCAACGACGCCCGGAATTTTATGCGCCAGCATCGTTGCCAGCCAGATGGCCAGCGGGATCTGGATGCAGATCGAAATCACGATGATCAGCGCGTTGTTGATCAGTGCCTGCGAGAAGGCAGCGTTGCCGAATAGCACCTGAAAGTTCTTCAGCCCGATGAAATCAGTGGGCGTGCCATAACCGTTCCAGCGATAGAGACTGTACCAGGCCGCTTCGCCCATCGGCAGGATGACGAAGAGGGTAAAGAGAAGAAGTGCCGGTGGCAGGAAGATGAGTAGCGTCAAAGCGCGGTCGTGGGCGACCGAGCTTTGCTTGCGCTTCAGCTTCGTCAAGGGTTTGGCCAATGCGGGTGCTGCATTGATGGAAATATTCGTCATCATGTCCGCTTTCGGTTTCACGCGGGGCGAAGGACGCCGCAATCACTCGGCGGCGTCCTGTCGTTCAGGCGGGATCAGCGAAGCTCGAAGGCATCCTGAATCTGCTGGGCACCTTCTTCGGATGTCATCTGACCCGAGACGATTTCGACGGAGACGTCATTGACGACGCGGCCAACGGCTGCACCCAATGTCTGGTCGAAGAAGTTCTGGTGCCAGGTGGACTCGGAAAGCTGCTTGGCAGAGCTGGCCAGCAGCGGGTTTGTCACGGCTTCGTTGGCACCGACAGCGACCGGCAGGATCATGCCGGCCTTGGCCATCTTCTTTTCGTTTTCCGTATTGGTCATGAAGGTGGCGAATTCGATGGCTTCCTTGGAGGCATTCTTCGTGACGGCCCAGCCGTTCAAGCCACCGAGCGTATCTGTTGCCTTGCCCGCGCCGCCTTCAACGGCTGGAAAAGCGAAGCGACCGATATTGTCTTGTGCAAGGCCCTTGCCGTCACCGGCATTCTTGCGCTGGTTGGCTTCGGTATTGTCGAAGCCGAGGATCATCGCGGCCTTGCCATCACCGAACACGCCGAGTGCCTGCGGCCATGTGGAGCCGAGATAGCCGGGCTGGAAGGGTTCGAGCTTGCCGAATTCCGCCAGCTGTTCACCAGCCTTGATGATGGCTGGATCCATGAAGCCTTTGCCTTCACCCTTGCGGGCCGCATCGAACACCGGCTGTCCGCCATTGCGCATGACGAGGTAGCTCCAGTAGAAGTGGATCGGCCATTTCTCACCGCCACCACCGGCAATTGGTACGATGCCCGCTGCCTTGATGGTTTTGACGGCGTTGCCCAGATCGTCCCAGGACTTGATGTCATCAGCCTTCACGCCAGCCTTGGCGAAAAGCGCTTTATTATAGAAGAAGCTGACGAGGCTGACCTTGAACGGCACGGCCCAGACCTTGCCATCAAAGGAGAAGCCATCGACGGCGGCGGGGTTGTAAGCGTTGCGAATTTTGCCGCCATCGGCATCGAAAACCTCGGAGAGATCTTTCAATGCGCCGGTTTTGGACTGCTCTTCCAGCACGCCACCGCCCCAGCTGTAGAAAAAGTCGGGTACGTCGTTGGATTGCAGCAGCGTCGGCAGCTTTGCCTTGAACGCTTCATTCTCCAGGAATTGCAGCTGAACATCGACATCCGGATGTTTCGCTTCGAAATCCTTGGCAATCTCCTCCCAGACGGCCACGGCTTTCGGATCGAGTTCCACATGCATCCATTTGACCACGGTCGCCGCAGATGCGCTGGCTGTGCCGAGCATGAATGTGATGGCTGTGGTCGCGGCAAACGACATCCACTTGCCGCTCAGGCTTGCGCCTGCGTGCTTATCGGTCATGATGGTATTCCTCCCGGGGACGTTCCTCACCAATTATTCCCCAATGCGGATTAATTCATATAAGGACGCGCTCAATGTCAAGGCATATTGCTGATATTTTCAGCTTTGCGCTTGACACACCCCCATCTGACCCGGTTATTTAATCCGCAATCCGATATAAATACCGCCTCAGACATTGGCTTGATCGCGACTGGAAATCATGAAGACCGCAGACCCGGAACTGATGCGCGCGATCAATCGCCTGAACGTCCTTGATACCGTCCGTCGTCACGGGCCGATCTCACGTGTGGAGATCAGCGAAAGAACGCAGCTTTCCACGACGACCGTCTCGGCGATTACCGCTTCGCTGCTGGATGACGGGCTAATTCTGTCGCGGCATCTGGGTGATATAAGGACCGAAGGCGCGCGTGGCCGTCCCCGGGTGATGCTGGAACTCAACCCGGATGCGGCCCGTGTCGTGGGTGCGAAGATCGCAGCGAGCCGTATGGTGTTCGTGGTCACGGATTTCTGCGGCAATGTGCTGTCCACGCTTGCGCTGCCGATCCGCATCGACCGCCAGCCGATTGGCGTCATCGCCGATCTGATCGAGGATGGGGTGCGGCGCTGCGTGGTAGATGCCGGTCTATCGCTTGAAGATGTCGATATGGTCTGCCTCGGTCTGCCCGGCGTTATCGAACACCGCACGGGGAAAATCCGCTCCAGTCCCGTGCTGCGGGAGGTCAATATCAACTTTGCGGATGAGATGACGGCGCGTTTCGGCACACCGACCATCATAGAAAGCGACGCCCATGCCGTGACGCTCGGCCACCATTGGTTCGGCAAGGCGCGGGACCTGGAAGACATGGTGCTGATCTCGCTGGAGCAGACTTTGGGGCTGGGCGTGCTGCACCGGAACGATCTGTTTCGCGGTGCCGGTGGCCTCAGCCACAATCTCGGCGATCTCGTGCTGGTCGCCAGCCCGGAAGGCACCGTGCGGCTTGCCAGCCATGCAGGTGAGAATGCAATTCTGGGTTCACGCCCCGCTGATGGGCGCTTTGCAGAGGCCATTCGGTTGGGCCGAGGCATGCAACATGCGCAGACGCTGGTGCTGGCGAAGGATAATGACCTCATTGCCGCTGCCGAGCGGGCGGGTGCGGCCATCGGGCTGACGCTCGCCAATATCGTCACGCTGTTTGCGCCGCCACGGGTCATCATCGTCGGGTCGAGCCTTGAGCTTGGCGCACCCTTCATCGACAGCATTCGCACCGCCTACGAAGCCTCCGTGCCGCCTTCCTTGCAAGGCGTGGCGGAGCTGGTTTTCGACAAATCGAGCGACGAATTGTGGGCGCAAGGGGCTGCTGCTGTAGCACTTTACGAGCTTTACGAGTCGCCGTGGAACACCACGGGTCCTGCTCTCTGAGGAGTGAGCGGGTTCACATCATGACGGGAGAGAGAACATGAAGAAAGTCGGCATAGGCATCATCGGATGCGGCAATATTTCCGGTGCTTATCTAAAAGCGATGGCATCCTTTCCCATTTTGGACATTCGCGGCGTGGCCGACATGAATGCGGAGATGGCAAAGGCCAAGGCCGATGAATTCAACCTCACGGCCCGGACGGTGGATGAGCTGTTTGCAGACCCGGACATCGAAATCATCGTCAATCTGACGATCCCCAAGGCGCATGTCGAGGTGGCGTTGCGGGCGATGGAGGCGGGCAAGCACACCTATTCCGAAAAACCGCTCGGCATCAATTTCGCGGAAGGCAAAAAGCTGGCAGAAGCTGCCAAGGCGAAGAACCTGCGGATCGGCGCTGCCCCCGACACATTTCTTGGCGGCGGCCATCAGACGGCACGTACGCTGATCGACCAAGGCGTTCTCGGCATGCCCGTCGGTGGAACCGCCACTTTCATGTGCCCCGGCCATGAGCGCTGGCACCCCAACCCCGCTTTTTATTACGAAGTTGGTGGCGGGCCGATGCTGGATATGGGGCCCTATTACATCACCGATCTCGTCAATCTGTTCGGCCCGGTCGCCAAGGTCGCGGGCTTTGCCTTCTCGCCACGCACGGAGCGGCTGATTACCAGCGAGCCGCGCAATGGCGAAAAGATACCGGTGCAGATTGCCACCCACGTGGCCGGTGCTTTGGCGTTCCAGAACGGTGCGGTGGTGCAGGTCGGCATGAGCTTCGATGTGGCAGGACACAAGCATGTGCCGCTGGAACTCTATGGTACCGAAGGCACGCTTATTGTACCCGACCCCAACCATTTCGGTGGCGAAGTGCAGCTTCTAAAGAAGGGTGGGCAGTTCGAAAATCAGGACCTTTCATCGCCCTATGCGGATGGCAATTACCGCTCCATCGGCGTCGCTGATATGGCGCATGCCATCCGCTCCAACCGGCAGCACCGCGCCAATGGCGATCTCGCGTTGCATGTGCTGGAGGTGATGGAAGCGTTCCAGAGCGCATCAGACACCGGCACGACCATCACCATTACCACAGCCGTTGATCGTCCAGCACCGTTGGCGGAATCGCTGGTTGACGGCCAGATCGGCAAATAATTTCAAGGAGGAATGAAATGCGTGAAGCACTGATAGTCTGGGGCGGATGGAGCGGTCACGAACCGCAGGAATGCTCTGTCATCATCAAGGATCTTCTGGAGGAAGAAGGTTTCAAGGTCTATGTCGAGCACAGCACCGAGGCCTTCGCGGACCCATCCGTACATGATCTGAGCCTCGTGGTGCCGATTGTCACCATGTCCAAGATCGAGAAGGAAGAGATCAAGAACCTTGCCGCCGCCGTCGAAAACGGCGTGGGCATTGCAGGTTACCACGGTGGCGCGGGTGACAGTTTCCGCGAATGCGTGGAATACCAGTTCATGATCGGCGGCCAATGGGTCGCGCATCCCGGCAACATCATCGATTACACGGTCAACATCACCAAGCCGGATGACCCTATCATGAAAGGGATCACCGACTTTCCTTACACGTCCGAACAGTATTATATGCATGTCGATCCATCCAACGAGGTGCTGGCGACGACCACCTTTACCGGTGATCATGCATGGTGGATCGACGGCGTGGTGATGCCGGTGGCGTGGAAGCGGAACTACGGCAAGGGCCGCGTGTTCTATTCGGCGCTCGGCCATGTGGCGAAAGAGTTCGAAGTACCGCAAATGCGGGAAATCTTCCGTCGTGGCGCAAACTGGGCCGCGCGGTAGCGAAATCGGGACGGAAGATACCGTCCCGTACTGGGAGGTATCATGACAGGTCGCAACATCGTGCTGGTCGATCCGCTGCCGCGGACCCTTGAACTGATCATGGAGCCCGATGCTCGCGCGCGGCTGGAAAAGCTGGGTGAACTTGTCATTTCGGAAGATCGGCAGATGCCTGCGGAACAGGTGGATGCCCTTCTTCCCGATACCGTCCTGATCTTCGGCCAGACCGACATGCCGAAAGAACGGCTGGATCGCGCACCGAAGCTCAAGGCAATCATCAATGTGGAATCGAACTTTCTGCCGAATATCGACTATCAGGCCTGCGTCGAGCGCGGCATCTGGGTCATCGCACCCGCCTCGGCTTTTTCCTCCCCCGTCGCGGAAGCATCGCTTGGCATGGCGCTCGATCTCGCGCGCGGCATAACCCTCGCTGACCGCCAGTTCCGCGAGGGAACCGAGGAATACGGCCTCGCCGGAAACGTCGATACGTTCCGCTATGCCGGTGCGCCCATCGGCATCATCGGCTTCGGGGATCTGGGGCGCGAATTGCGCGAGCTGACCCGCCCGTTCAAGAACGCGGTCCATGTCTACGATCCATGGCTGCCGCAGGAAATCATCGAGCGTCTGGACTGTATTCCCAGCACGCTGGACGAGGTCTTTTCCAAATCCCGCGTGGTCTATGTCTTTGCCAGCGTGACCAGCGAAAATCAGGGTTTTATCGGAAAACGCCAATTCGACGCCATGCAGCCGGGTTCGGCTTTCCTGCTGATGAGCCGTGCGGCAGTGGTGGATTTCCCTGCTATGCTCGAAGCCGTCAAATCCGGCCACATTCGCGCTGCGACCGATGTCTTTCCCGATGAGCCAGTGGCGGCGGATGATCCTGTCCGTTCGATCCCCGGCCTGCTGCTTTCCGCGCACCGCACCGGCGGCACCCTCGATGCGTTCTACAGACTGGGTTCCATGGCAGTCGCAGACGCGGAGCTTATCATGAAAGGCCTGCCGCCCCAGCTCTGCCGACGCGCCGATCCTGCCACAGCCAGCAGACTTCGCTCAAAGCCAGTCAGTGTTTCATAATTCAGTTCTCGTTTTGAAAAGTCGAGACTTCCGCAATCGTTACCCCTATCGTCGCCCCTGAACTTTCAGGAGGCGGTCAGGGAGCGATTATCCGCTCTGCGCGTTTTTGGAAGTCCGCATTTTCATTCCGCACACAGGCTCCAATGACAATTCTAGCATCTTATCTTTACCGGGACGGTAAACGCGCCGAAGAGGTACAACTGACCTCGACGGCATTCGAAGCCAAAGACGGCGAATTCGTCTGGATCGGACTGGTTGATCCAACCGCCGAGGAAATGTCCGATCTGAAAGCCATGTTCGGCCTGCATCCTCTGGCGGTCGAAGATGCACTCAATGGCAGGCAGGTGCCAAAAGTCGATGTTTACGGCGACCAGCTTTTTGTGGTCGTCAAAACGGCCCACCTCGAAGGCGACAAGATTGCCTATGGCGAGACGTCTATCTTTGTTGGCTCAAACCACCTTATCTCTGTCAGACATGGCTCCGCCCGTGCGCATAAGGAATTGCGCGAGCAACTCGAGCATTCGTCGAGGCTGCTACGGCAGGGGCCGGATTACGTGCTCCACGGCATCATCGACTTTGTCGTAGATGGTTACCTGCCCATGGTGGAAACGCTGGAAGACAAGGTTCTGGAGCTGGAAAAGCACATCCTGATGTCTTTGCTACAGCCTGAGCAGATCAGACGCATTTTCAGAATGCGCCGGCAGGTCATCCGCTTTCAGCGCATCCTCGGCCCAATGGCGGAAGTCGTCGGCAAGCTGAGCCACCTCGAACTTCCCTGCGTGGATGAAAATGTCCAACCGTTCTTCAAGGATGTTCACGATCACATCAGGCGTGTGGACGGCATGGTTAGCGGCTTGCGGGAAATCATGACGTCCGTGTTCGAGGCTTCGAATTTGCTCGAGCAGCAACGGCAAGGCGCGATCACCCGGCAACTCGCCGCATGGGCCGCTATTCTGGCAGTGCCGACAGCCATTGCTGGCATCTACGGCATGAACTTCAAGAATATGCCCGAACTAGAGACCAGATATGGGTACTTCATCGTGCTTGCTGTCATCGCGACACTGTGTTCGGTCTTGTACGTGCGCTTCAAAAAGGCTGGCTGGCTATAATGCCAGCCAGCCTGAATCTGCCTCCGACCATTTACTCCGCTTTTTCGGGAACTCTGCTCATCCCATCCGGTTAGGACGGTGCAGACAACAGAAAAATTTGGAGGAAACACAATGAAAAAATATCTTATCGGAACCGTCTTTGCGTTGAGCTTTGCATCCCTCGCAGTCGCGCAGGGAACGAGTGGCGGAGCAGGATCTGGCGGCAATGGTGGATCGAACGCAGGTTCGGGCACGTCTGACGGTTCCACGAGCGGAACTGGAGCGGGCGGTACGACCGGAACAGGCTCCAACAACTCGGCAACCGGCACAGGCGCTGGTACCGGCGGCAACACCAATAACACTAATTGTGTTAATGGCGCACAGTCGACACAGGGCAGCAACACTACAACGACCGGCAACACTGGTACCGCTTGCCCTAATTAAAGTAAGACAATTGCTATAACGCATGAAGCCGGGGACAAGCCCCGGCTTTTTTGTTGGAAGATATCTCAACGATATCAGGCAATGCTGACCTGGGACCGCGGCTTAACGCCGAGAATGATGCCAATGGCTGCAATAGCCAGTACCAGGCCGCTTGTGCCGAAGACACTCGTAGCCCCATTCAGGTCGTAAATGATCCCGCCGACGGCGGCACCCATGGCAATTGCGAACTGGATAGAAGCAACCAAAAGCCCGCCTGCACTTTCAGCTTCGTCGGGAATCGTGCGTGCCAGCCATGTCGACCAAGAGACCGGAACCGCACCGAACAGGAAGCCCCAGACGGCGACCATGACGGCGGCAATTGGCAGTGGTGGCTCGGTGGTGACGAGCAGCAGCGCAATCACCGCCATCAACAGCGGCAAGGCTGCGAGCGAAAACTTCAGGCTGCGGCTGATCAACGATCCCGCCAACAATGTTCCAACGAAATTGGCGAGCCCAAATCCCAGAAGCAAGGCCGAAACCATTCCAATACCAGCGCCGATATCCGCCTCAAGATAAGGTCGAAGGTAGGTAAAGAAGGCGAAATGACCACCGAAGACCAGCGTTGCAGCCAAAAGTCCCAATGCAATACCGGGTCGCGCCAGCACGACACCAAGAGTTTTCACGCTGGTCGTGCCAGTCGGCGCAAGCTTCGGTAATGTCAGAAACTGCATAACGAAGGCAACGACCCCCAGCAGTGCGGTCAACACAAACACAGTACGCCAGCCCGCAAGCTCACCCACATAGCTGCCAACAGGCGCAGCAACAATCGTCGCTGCCGATACGCCGCTGAACACCATGGACAAAGCGCGCGGAATGCTTTTAGGCGGCACCAGCCGGATGACGATGGCGGTCGACATCGCCCAGAAGCCTCCGAGAGCTACGCCCAGCAACAGACGCCCGATCAACAGCACCGTCATTCCGGGAGCGGCAGCCACCATCAGATTGGAAATGACCAACAACGCAGAGAAGAACATCATGAGGTGTCGTCGGTCGATGCGTTGGGCGACGGACGTGATCAGCAGACTGGCCACCATGCCGACGACGGCGGTAACCGTTACGGCCTGTCCGGCGGCACCTTCAGTAATACCAAGCTCGGCAGCAATGGGCGTCAGCAGACTTGCAGGCAGAAACTCGGCTGTCACAAGTCCGAAAACGCCCAACGCCATGGATGTTACGGCACCCCAGTTGGGCGCTTGCGGACTTGCGTCAGTGGAAACGCTATTAAAAGTCGGGTTCATAGTCGGGTCCTTTGGGAGGATGAGAATGCGCTGACCATAAACTGGACTTTCCGGACGTTCTATGCCACATAATCCGCAATGCTTGATCAAAAGTCCGAAAATCGATTATTGCCTGATCCTGATCTCATCAGTGAATTGCTGATGGGCATGCGTCTTGTCGGGCTGGACTACCGTCGAATAGAAGCGACAGCGCCGTTTGGTCTGGGTTTTGGCGAGGTCGAAGGACGCGCGCAGTTTCATTTCGTAGCGTGTGGCCCGGTCTATTTGCGATCACCTGCCGGAACACTCCATACCATGAATACGGGCGATGCTGTTCTGTTGCCGCGTGGTGGCGCGCATTCGCTTATCTCCAGTCCTGACATTCCCTGCAAGAACATCCGGTCGCTCGATGCTGCGCCGCTTTGCAACTCCGTCACTGATATCAAGGCTTGCAATCCAGATATACCCAACGAAAAACGCGTTTTGATTTTCAGTGGCTGCATGGAGTTCGACCTGGGTGGGCTGCATCCTCTGGTCGGTTTGATGCCGGAGGTCATGTTCGTCGACACCCTCATAACCCGTTACCCGGAACTATTGCCGATGCTGGAAGCGATGGAGCGGGAAACGAGACAGGAAAGAGCTGGTTTCGCAGGCATTCTTGCCCGACTGGCAGATGTGGTTGCCGCCTTTATCGTGCGGGCGTGGGTGGAATGCGGCTGCGGTGATTCCTCCGGCTGGATTGCAGCATTGCGTGATCCTCGTCTTGGCCGCGTTATTTTGGCCATTCACAACAATCCCGGCCATGATTGGTCCCTTGCAGAACTCGCCAACCAGATGGGTGCGTCACGCTCCGTCTTTGCCGAACGGTTTCTGGAGGTCACCGGCATCACGCCGCTGCGCTATCTGACAGAATTGCGCATGCGCCTTGCTTCGCAATGGATCGGCAAGGAACATATGCCGATTGAAACCGCGGCCATCAAACTCGGCTACGGATCCCAGGCCGCTTTCAGCCGCGCCTTCAAACGCATCATCGGGCACCCGCCGGGATCGCTCACAGCCCGAGGAAGCATGGACCGAATGGCCCGCGCTGACATCGGCTAACCTTCAATCGTGTTGGTTATCTGTGGTTCTCTGGAGCGGCAGTTCGTCCGATCTTATTCATGAAGGTAACACCGGTTTTGGTTGTGCAAGTATCGCAGGCTCCATATCTTGCCGCCAGCGGTCGTAAAAAACATGCGTCCAATTCGGGAGGTAAAGCGTTACCGTCTGTGCAGATGGCAAACGCTGATTGAACAGGAGACATGGATGTCAGGTGATAAGACGGTGAAGGACTGGCAGGGACTTGCCGAAAAAGAACTGAAACGTTCACCCGAAAGCCTGGTCTGGCATACGCCTGAAGGCATTGATGTAAAGCCGCTTTATACCGCCGATGATGTCAAAGACATTCCGCATCTCGACAGTTTGCCGGGTTTCAAACCATTCATGCGTGGACCACGCGCCACGATGTATGCGGGCCGTCCGTGGACTATCCGCCAATATGCTGGTTTCTCCACGGCAGAAGAATCCAACGCGTTTTACAAGCGGAATCTCGCCGCTGGCCAAAAAGGGCTTTCCGTCGCTTTCGATCTGGCCACCCACCGCGGTTACGACAGCGATCACGAACGCGTCGTTGGCGATGTCGGAAAAGCGGGCGTCGCTATCGATAGCGTTGAAGATATGAAGGTGCTCTTCGACGGTATTCCGCTTAAGGACATGTCCGTTTCCATGACGATGAACGGTGCCGTCATTCCTATTCTCGCCAGTTTCATTGTAGCCGGAGAGGAGCAAGGTTGCTCGAAAGCTGAACTTTCTGGCACCATCCAGAATGACATTCTCAAAGAGTTCATGGTGCGCAACACCTATATCTACCCTCCTGAACCTTCGATGCGCATCATTGCCGACATCATCGAATACACCGCCAAGGAAATGCCGCGCTTCAATTCGATTTCGATCTCCGGCTACCACATGCAGGAAGCGGGTGCGACGCTGGTACAGGAACTGGCCTTCACTCTGGCAGATGGCCGTGAATATGTTCGTGCAGCCCTGAAGAAGGGGCTGAATGTCGATGACTTCGCTGGCCGCCTCTCTTTCTTCTTCGCCATCGGCATGAATTTCTTTATGGAAGCGGCAAAACTGCGCGCCGCCCGTCTTTTATGGTCGCGCATCATGGAAGAATTTGAGCCGCAAAAAGCATCATCGATGATGTTGCGAACCCATTGCCAGACCTCCGGGGTGTCGTTGCAGGAGCAGGACCCGTATAACAACGTCATCCGTACCGCCTATGAGGCCCTGTCTGCTGCTCTCGGCGGCACGCAGTCGCTTCACACCAATGCGTTGGACGAAGCCATGGCTTTGCCAACGGATTTCTCTGCCCGCATCGCTCGCAACACCCAGCTCATTCTTCAGCACGAAACCGGTGTCACGAAGGTGGTCGATCCGCTGGCCGGCTCCTATTACGTAGAAAGCCTGACGAATGAACTGGCTGAAAAAGCCTGGGCGTTGATTGAGGAAGTCGAAGGGCTTGGCGGCATGACCAAGGCTGTCGATGACGGCTTGCCGAAAAGGCTGATAGAGGAGGCCGCGACTAGGCGACAGGCCGCCGTCGACCGCGGCGAGGAAATCATCGTTGGCGTCAACAAATTCCGCCTGGAAAACGAAGACCCCATCGATATTCTCGACATCGATAACAGCGCAGTGCGTGCCGGGCAAATCAAGCGGCTTGAAACCGTGCGCCGCCAACGCGACCCGAAAGAAGTAGAAAATGCGCTTGCTGTTTTAACGGAAGTTGCCCGCAGTGGTAACGGCAATTTGCTGGAAGCGGCCGTCGAAGCAGCCCGCGCCCGGGCAACGGTGGGTGAGATTTCCGATGCGTTACGCGCTGTTTTCGGTGACCACACTGCGGTGCCGGAAGTTGTGCATGATGTCTATGGCGCCGCCTACGAGGACGACCCTGAATATGCAACCTTATGCACACGTCTTGGCGAGCTCTCTGCTGCTATTGGCACCCAACCGCGCATGCTGATCGCCAAATTGGGACAGGATGGCCATGACCGCGGGGCGAAGATCATCGCCTCGGCCTTCGGCGATATCGGTTTCGATGTGGTGGCAGGCCCCCTGTTCCAAACGCCGGAAGAGGCGGCAGCCCTCG
This sequence comes from Agrobacterium rosae, assembly GCF_002915175.1. Taxonomy (GTDB): domain Bacteria; phylum Pseudomonadota; class Alphaproteobacteria; order Rhizobiales; family Rhizobiaceae; genus Agrobacterium; species Agrobacterium rosae. The sequence goes on from NZ_NXEJ01000008.1 coordinate 437,307, forward strand.
CCATTGAAAACAAGGTCCATGTCGTGGGCATGTCGTCACTGGCAGCTGGCCACAAAACGCTCGCCCCGCAACTGGTACAGGCGCTGAAGGCCAAGGGTGCGGAAAATGTCATCGTCATCGTTGGCGGCGTGGTGCCGAGACAGGACTATCAGTTTCTGCTCGACAATGGCGTCGCCGCCGTCTTCGGGCCAGGCACCAATGTGCTGGAAGCCGCCCGTGCCGTCATCGATCTGATGCAGGGAAGACTAAGGAACGTTTGACGTTTCAAAGCTTGGCGACCTTTCGAGGTTGCCAAGTCCGCTTATTCAATACTTCAGCACGGCGTCTCAACCAAACACATGCGCCGCCTCTGGATCGAACGCGATATGCACGTTCTCCCCGCGACTGAGGCCTGAGATGGCTTCATGCCCGAATGGCAGACGGACGGAGAGCGGCTCGCGGTTGGACAGCTCCGTGGAAACATGGATGTTGTTGCCGAGAAAGGTGATGTCGTTCACGGTTACGAGGAAGCTGTTTTCGGTCTGTATACGAGATAGACGCACGCGTTCGGGGCGCAGCATAAGAGCCGCCTTTGCGCCCGGCTTTACATCTCCATGAACCGGGATCTGGCTGACGATGGCTTGGCTGCCAAGCGCTACCGTTGCATGGCCCGATGACGTGGAAACAAGATCGCAGGAGAGGAAATTGCTGTCTCCGATGAATTCCGCGACGAAACGTGTGCGTGGATCGGCGTAGAGTTCGGGGCCGGTGCCGATCTGGTCGATCACACCTTTCGAGAACACGGCAATACGGTCGGATAGCCGTAGCGCTTCTTCCTGATCATGGGTGACATAGAGTATCGTGACTTCCGTTTGCTGATGGATGCGACGAATTTCGTGCTGAATTTCCTCGCGCAGCTTTTTATCGAGCGCCGACAAAGGTTCATCCATCAACAGAATTGGCGGATCGTAGGCAAGAGCCCGAGCAAGCGCCACGCGTTGCTGCTGCCCCCCTGACATTTGCGCGGGTTTGCGGTTCTCAAAGCCTTCCAGCCGCACCAACCGCAGCATTTCCTTGACTTTGGCGTCTATCGTTGCCTTCGGCAGACGGCGAACTTTCAAGGGAAAAGCGATGTTCTCGCCGACCGACAGATGCGGAAACAGCGTGTATCGCTGAAACACCATGCCGATGTTACGCTTGTGCGAGGGGGTGGACAGAATGGACTTTCCGTCCAGCAAGATGTCACCCGCAGTCGGGTCTTCGAACCCTGCCACGATATAGAGCGTCGTGCTTTTGCCCGAGCCGGATGGTCCGAGGAATGTCAGAAACTCACCGCGCTCCACCTGCAAATCGACGTTCTGAACAGCCACAACCGGGCCATACTGCTTTTTGATGCCTTTGATCTCGAGGAACGGTTTCGTCATGATTTCAGTCCCTTGCGCACGAGCGCAAACAGCGCCATCAAAATTACGGTCAGCAGAATGAGGAGTGTGGAGGCCGCAGCGACGACAGGTGTCAGGTCCTGCCGCAATGTGGACCAGACCTTTACCGGCAGGGTCTGGAGAGTCGGGCTGGACATGAAGATCGCCACCACCACCTCATCCCACGAGGTCAGAAACGAAAAGATCGCTGCGGAAAACAGGCCATGGCTAATGGCTGGCAATGTAACCCTGATCTTGGCCTCCAACGGCGAAGCGCCACACAATACCGCGGCATCCTCGATAGACTTGTCGAACCCTTCAAGGGCCTTCGTAATCGACAGGATAGAGAATGGCAGTGCCAGTACCAGATGCGAAATGAGGAAACCCAGCATCGTGCCGTTGAGGCCGATCTGCAAGAAAAACGCATAGAGACCGACGGCAAGCACCACGACCGGCAGGATCATCGGCGTCATGAACAGCGCTCTCAGCGCCTCTCGAAACATGAACTTTCCGCGCACGAGGCCAAAAGATGTGACGAGGCCGAGCAGCACCGACAGGACGGTGACGATGGCGGCAATCTTGAAGCTCGTCCACGCCGACTCGAGCCAGCGAGGATCGGCAAAGAAATCGGCGTACCATTTCAACGTCCAGCCCGGCGGCGGAAAGATCAGCCATTGCGAGGAGCCGAATGACAAGGCGGCAATGAACAGGATAGGCAACAGCAGGAATGCCGCCGTCAGCAGAGTGATGCCGAGCAGCGCATATTTCCACCAGCCGAGGCGTGAGAAATTCAGAAGCATCAGCGATCTCCCAAACGTTGATCGCCGAAGAAACGAAGCTGCACGGCATAAAGCGCCAGCGTAACGACCAGCAACACCAAGGCGGCCGCGCCACCCATGCCCCAATTGACCAGCGATTGGACGAATTGCGCGATGAGTTCTGCGAGCATCATGTTGGACGTGCCGCCGAGCAGAGCGGGCGTGACGAAATATCCAAGCGACATGACGAAGACCATCAGGGCACCTGCGGCCATGCCGGGAATGGAAAGCGGCAAAAGCACCCGCATCAAAGCCTGGCCTCGATTTGCGCCGCAAAGCGCCGCCGCCTGCAAGATGGCAGGGTCGATCTTGCGGATGACCCCGTAAAGCGGAAGGATGATGAAGGGCAGCATGATATAAGTCATGCCGATGGTGACGCCGACCAGATTATTGACCAGAGCCAGAGGCTTGTCGATCAGCCCCATGCCGATCAGAATCTTGTTGACGAGGCCGGTGCGTTGCAAAAGCACCATCCATGCATAGGTACGTGCCAGCAAGTTCGTCCACATCGACAAAAGCAGAATTGCGAAGATGACGGAGGCAAGCCTGCCGGGCATGATTGCCAGCGCCCACGCCACCGGAAAGCCGATGAGCAGCGAGATGACCGTGACCACCGCTGACACCAGGAAGGTGTTGAAAAATATTTTCAGATAGGTCGATGATCCCAGCAGAGCGACATAATTCGAAAGCCCAAGTTGCGGCTCCGTCACGCTACGCATCAACAACGCCACCACCGGCACGACGAAAAATAACGTCAGGAAGACCAGCGCTGGCAGTGTCCACCGCATACCGCTCGGCCTCTTATATTGCGCTGTCGTATCCATGTTGAAGCCTTTGTCGGTGATGGCATCAAAATCCCCGTTGCGGGCTGTAGCCGCCGATTAGACGGCTACAGCATGTCACAAGGTTCAGCTTACTTGGCCTGCCATGCGTACCAGCGCTCGCCAATGGCATCGCGGTTGTCAGCCCAGTAGTTCATGTCGGCATTGACCTGGCTTGCGGTCTGCTGGTCAGGCAAGGTCTTGGCGACCTCAGCATCCATCAGCTTGGCGGATTCTATGTTGACAGGAGCGTAACCCGTGGCCTTGGCCATATCGGCCTGCGCCTGCGCCGACGTTGCCAATGCAATAAACTGCATGGCCGCTTCCTTGTTCTTTGCGCCCTTTGGAACCACCAGAGAGTCAGCCGCGGTAATGTTCTGCTCCCAGGATGTCTCGGCATTGACGCCACTGCTCTTGAGCGCGGTCATACGACCATTCCAGACGCTGCCGAACGGTGCTTCGGCGGAGGCAAGAAGCTGCTGGGACTGCGCGCCGCCGGACCACCAGACAATATCGGACTTGATGGTATCGAGCTTTTTGAAGGCGCGGTCGAGATCCAGCGGATAAAGTTTGTCGGCGGAAACGCCATCGGCCAGCAAGGCTGCTTCGATGACGCCGGGTGCCGACCACTTATAGAATGTGCGCTTACCGGGAAACTTTGCCGTGTCGAAAAGATCCGACCAAGACTTCGGGCAGGCCTCGACTGCATCGGCGTTGCAGCCGATGACAAAGGAATAATAGAAGCTGCCGACGGAATAATCCGTGACGAAGCGTGGGTCGAGCTTCGATTTGTCGATGACCGAGAAATCCAGCTTTTCGAGCATCCCGCCCTTTCCGGCCTGGGCTGCATAGTCACCCTCGACATCGACCACATCCCAGGTCACGCCCTTGGCTTCCACCATGGCTTTGATCTTGCCGTAGTCGGTCGGCCCGTCCTGCAGTACCTTGATGCCGGTTTTTTCTGTGAATTTATCGGCCCATGCGGCCTTCTGCGCGTCCTGCGTCGTTCCACCCCAGCTCGAAAAGACGATATCGGCAGCAAAAACCGGTGCCGATGCCGACAATGTTGCGGCAAAAGCTGCCAATGCAAAAGTGATTTTCATGTTCCCGTACTCCTGTTTTATTAGAGCTTTTTATGCGTATGCTTATTATTATGCGTCATGCCTTGGGCGCGCTTCCTCCCAGTGGAGAAAAGCGAGCCGGTTTCATGATCTTGTTTTCGGCGACCTCTATCAGGTCGCGAATTTTAGGGAGAAATGCCTGCCATGCAGGGTCCGCCATCAGGGCTGCACGGCGCTTTTCTCGGTCATCAAGACTGGTGAAACCCCAAATGTGAACGATCTCGTTGATGGTGCCGATTTCGCTGAAAAAATAGCCGACCAGCTCACCCAGATGCGATTTCTGGATATCGATGCCCTCCTTCTCTACCACGTCGAGATAGGCCGGAATGGCTCCGTTCTTCAGTCGATAGGTGCGGATTTCATAAAACATCGCCATCACCGCATCACGAAGGGATCAGGGATGGGATCGTCAGACGTGCGCAGCCAGATGGTTTTGGTGCGCGTATAATCCATCACCGCTGCCATGCCGCCTTCACGTCCATGGCCGGACATGCCGAAGCCGCCGAAAGGCGCGATGGGGGAAACGGCGCGGTAGGTATTAACCCAGACGACGCCTGCCCGGATGCCCTTCATCAGGCGATGCGCACACGTGAGGTTCTGCGTGAAAATGCCGGAGGCGAGGCCAAACAGCGTATCGTTGGCGAGGCGCAATGCCTCCTCTTCCGTTTCGAAAGACACTACAGACAGCACGGGACCGAAAAACTCATGGACCAACGAAGGAGAAGCAACGCCGTCGCAATCCAAGATCGTCGGCTGGTAATAGAACCCCTCGCCTTCGATGGCCTTGCCACCGGTGACGAGTGTGGCACCCGCATCGATGGAGCGCCCAACAAGATCGATAATACCTTCATGCTGACGACTGGTTGCTAGCGGACCGACCTCGGTTGCCATATCCAGCGGCGCGCCGATACGGATCGCCTCTGCCTTCGCTTTCAACAACGCAACGAACTGGTCCTTGACGCTTTTCTCCACGATAAGCCGCGAACCGGCAACGCAACTCTGGCCGGTGGCTGCAAAAATGCCTGCTACCTGAGCGTTGGCGGCACTTTCCAGATCGGCATCGGCAAAGACAATGAAGGGTGACTTGCCGCCCAGCTCCAGCGATGTGGATGCAAGGTTTTCCGCCGAATTGCGCACCACATGGCGTGCCGTTTCCGGGCCGCCGGTAAAGGCCACATGCGCCACTTTCGGATGCCGCCCCAATGCCGAACCGCAAGAGGGACCGAAGCCGGTCAGGATATTGACGACACCTGGCGGGAAGCCTGCCTCATGAATGAGCCGGGCCAGTTCCAGAAGCGGTGCGGGGCCATCTTCCGATGCCTTGACCACCATTGTGCAACCAGCCGCCAGTGCAGGTCCGATCTTGACTGCAGACAGAAACAGCTGGCTGTTCCATGGCACGACCATGGCAACGACGCCGACCGGTTCACGCCGCAGCCAGACATCCATATCTGGCTTGTCGATGGGCAGGTACGAACCTTCGATCTTGTCGGCGAGGCCCGCATAGTAGCGGTAATAATCAGCCACGTAAGCGATCTGGGCCGAGGTCTCGCGGATGATTTTTCCGGTATCGCGGGTTTCGAGTTCGGCAAGTTTCTGCGCATTCGCGGCGACCAGATCAGCCAGTCTATACAGCAGCTTGCCGCGCTGGGTGGCGGTCAATCTGGACCATGGGCCTTCGTAAAGGGCGGCGTGGGCGGCAGAAACAGCGCGATCGACATCACCTTCACGCGCTTCCGGCATGGTCGCCCACACCTGCCCGGTCGCCGGATCGAGGCTGTCGAAGCGTGCTTCCCCATCCAGAAACTGTCCGTCGATGTAGTGCTGGAAGTGCTGCATGATCTACTCCTGAAAAGCCGGCATGACCTCGGTCATAAAGCGTTCGAGCGACGCTTTCTTGCGCTCGAAGCTCATGCCAGTGTCGATCCAGAAGGAATACTCGTCGTAACCCATGGCCTCGTATGTTTTCAAACGCGCAATGACCTCATCGACATTGCCGACGACATTGTTCTGGCGCATCGATGTGGCCGAGATCATCTCGTTGGCGGCAATGACATCATCGGGAATATGCTCGATCAGCCCCTGAGTGACCGGCTTTTCGTTTTTGAACCAGGCGAAGAAATAATTGTAATAGACGCTCAATTCATGTGCAGCCTGGGCGATGTCGGCCTCGTCTGACCCCACATAGGTGTGGCGCAGCAGCATGATCTTCGGCCGCTTAACATCCGGGCGCACAGCGCAGGCCTCGTTGAAGCGCGACATGAGGGTGGTGACTTCCTCATCACTCTGCCACAGCGGCGTGACCTGCACATTACAGCCATTGGCCACGGCAAATTCATGCGAATTGGGATCGCGCGCCGCGACCCATATGGGCGGATACGGCTGTTGCAATGGCTTGGGGGCCGATGTCGTTGCCGGGAACTTGAAAAACTCGCCATCATGGGCGTAGTCGCCATCCCAAATGCCTTTGATCGCGGGGATTAACTCGCGCATGCGCTGGCCAGCGCCCCAGGCGTCAAGCCCCGGCAGCAGGCGCTCATATTCGAAGGAGTAGGCACCGCGGGCAATGCCGATATCCAACCTGCCATCGCAGATGATGTCGGTCATGGCCGCTTCACCAGCAAGCTTGATAGGGTGCCAGAAGGGCGCAATGACGGTGCCTGTTCCCAGCCGGACGTTTTTCGTGCGGCGCGCCAGATCGGCAATCGTCACGAACGGGTTGGGAGCGATGGTGAAATCCATGCCGTGGTGCTCGCCGGTCCAGATGGCATGCATGCCGCCCTTGTCTGCAATTTCGCACAGCGCCACGAACTCTTCATAAAGAGCCTTGTGACTTTGGCTGGGATTGAGGCGTTCCATATGGACAAACAGGGAAAACTTCACGGTTAGACACCCTTCATGCTGATCGCGTGAACACGGCCTGCGGTCTCGTTGCCGACATAGACCCCGAAATTGCCGAGCGAACTTTCCATCGCGAAACGGTTGACGATATCGGCGGTGGAATTCGTATTGAACGCGCTGCCCGACAGGCTGGACGGTGAAAAGAACCGGCCTTCTGTCGGCACGCCATCAGAAGCAAAAGCACGGTAGACGATGTGCTGGCGGCCATGGCTCTTGTCTTCGAAGACTGAATAGAGAAAACCGACGGTGATGTTCAGGCCCGTCAGTTTTCGCAGATAGTCTGCAAGCACCAAGGTCGGATCGCCGTCGGCGCTGTGGCAGGTCGGCAGCGACAATGTGTCTTCGCCCAAAAGCAGAATTTCTCCACCACGCTCCAGAACGGCGCTGATGTCCAGTTCACCTTCACTTGCAGCAGAAACCGCCTTGCCTGCCAGTTGCGGCGTGAAATATCCGCCACGCGCATAACCGAGGCCATTGCGGCCGCTGTTGGTGAAGGCCGTGATCTGCCCCAGAAGGATGACGTGATCACCGGCTTCCAGCACATTCTCCATGGTGCATTCGAACCATGCAGCGACATCGTCAAATACCGGGCAACCGCCCGGTCCATCGCTCCACGATACAGCGGCGAAACGGTCTTCGACCGGTCTCGCAAACGTGTTGGAGACGTCTTTTTGGGTTTCCGAGAGAATGTTGACAGCGAAGGTTTTCGTGCCGGTCACAACCCCGAAATTGCGGGATGTGCGCGCCAGACAGACCAGCAGCATCGGAGGATCCAGCGAGACTGACGTGAACGAGTTTGCCGTAAACCCGATCGGCCTACCATCCGCATCACGTGTGGTGACGACCGTGACGCCGGTTGGAAAAGCACCGAAAGCATCTCTCAATGCGCGTGGATCAATGATATCCGGCATCACTTCGGCTCCTCTGTTTCAAGCCACTCTGCAAGCAGGGCGTTGACATCATCCGGCGCGGTTAGATTGACCATGTGCCTGTGTCCTTCAACGATCCGCGCCCAGCCATTGGGCGTTTTCTCCGCCATCTGATGTGCCATGTCAGGCGTCGAATTAGGATCGTGAGAACCCGTCAAGAACAAAGCCGGGCAGCGAACATCGCGCCAATGGTCTGCATAGGTCTCATCACCGCCAGCGAAGGCGGAATAGGCGACGGCGTAACCTTCTGGATCGACCAGCTCCAGCCAATCGCGGGTCAGCTCCCGCGCATGAACGCTATTGGCATCATCGCCAAACCACCGCTTCAACGGCCCGTCACGGTCAACACCGGTGGTTCCGATCGACGCCGCCCGTGCCATCACGGCAGCTTTCGCTTCAGCATCACGGCGGTAGACACCATTGAGATAGGCGACCCGTTTGATGCGTTTGCCGAAGGTCGCGGCGGCCCCACCGGCAATCAGTGCACCCATGGAATGACCGGCCACATTGGCCGTGTCGATGTTCATCTCATCCAGAAACCGGCCAAACCAGGCAACGAAATCTTCGAGGGTGCTGCCGGCAGGCAATTTTGCGCTTTCACCATGACCGGGCATATCGACGGCAATGACACGGTGCGTTTTCGAAAAAACGGCGATTTGCGGAGCCCATGCCTCCAGCCGCATGCCGACGCCGTGGATCAAAACCAATGGCTCGCCAGACCCCATCTCGACATAAGAAACGCCGCCAGCCGTGTGCAGACGCTGAAACCGCAGCGGCTTCGTTTTATTCTCTGGCGAAACCGTCTGGCTGGTGTGCATGGCGATAACCGACCTCACACGCCTGCGGGATTGGCGACGTCGTTCCCCAGATCTTTCAGATCCTGGTAACGATCTCCAATGCGATGGTGCGGACGACCGCCAACGGATGCACCCAAGGCCACGACGATTTCGTCTGCGGCTGGCGCGTCTGGAATGGCGGTGTGAATGGTCAGATAATGGGAACGGCGTCCTTCATCATTCTTGTCCATCAGCGGGATCATGATCGGCGCATTGGCCGGTCCGCGCGTATTGCAGAAAGCGAGATAGGATTTGGCACCAACAGCGTTGCGGTAGTGATTGCCGAAGCGCAAGGTGTGAATAAGCGCCGACGCATGTTCGATCTCGCCATCGAGACCGACAACTGCCGCCTTGCCGTAACCTTCCACGGCTTCGCCAGACCCAACTGCATCGATGATCATCTTGGTCAGCAACGCACCGAGCACGGGCGCGAGGGCGTGAATATCTGGCTTCAGGTCTTCGACAAAGCCACGTCCGGCCCACGGGTTCTTCACCACAGCGAAGGCGGAATAGAGCTTCAGAGGAACCGGGGCCGCCTTCCCACCTTCGATCAGAATGGTTTCGACCTGCAACAGCGTCTTGCGAATTTGGATCGTCATGTCCCGTCCTCAAACTTTGTATGAGGTTATGGTATGCCATAATATAGGGGTGTCAATAGGCTTTTTACGCCCGCATTGCGGGCGATTAATATTTATGGATTTATCTTTTTAAATCAGTGTATTAACGGAACTAACTGCAACTTGAAATGGCTGCATTGTCAGTTTCGCACGACTTCGCCGACAGCGGCGGCCGTTTGATCGAGCGCCGTTAAACGCGAGAAATCTGCGGCTCCGCGGAAAGCACGGCTTCTGCAATTGCCGATGCACTGGCTACATGCTTCATGGCTGCCTGATAGGCTGCCTCCCCATCACCCTTGCGGATCGCCTCGATGATCTTCTCCATCTGGGCAGGACCATCGATATTGCGTCTTTCCGTCTTGATCGTCATCGAGCGGAGGTGGTTGATACGTACTGTCAGAAGATTGACGATGCCCCACGCCACCGTGCGCTCCACGCTGCTAAACAATGCGTGGTAGAAGGCAGATGTATGCGTCAGAACACCCTGCATATCCTTCTCGTGATAGGATTGGCGAATGCCATGCAGCGATTTTTCAAGAGCAGCGACGATGGCAGGATCGTTGCGTTCGGCACATAAACGCGCGGCCATGCCTTCCAAAGCCCCACGGATCTCGTAAATCTGACGGGCCTCATTGAGGTCCAGCTGAGCAACAATCGGGCCTTTGTTGGGAAGGTTGGCGACCAGCCCTTCGGATTCGAGATGCCGCAGGACCTCACGCACAATGGTTCTGCTGACGCCGAGTTGAGTGCAGAGATCACGCTCCACCAACCGGTCACCCGGACGGAAATGACCGCTGACGATCGCTTCGCGGACTTTCTCTAGCGCCAGTTCGCGCAACGTTTTTGCCGGACGCTCCACCTTGATTGTCGAGCCCTGCAAAATCGTGTTCATTATTCGCTCTCCGTGCTGCTACGCTGTGCAGCGAACATGGGGCATTCAAGACCCGATGTCGCGACATCTGGTATTATGGCGTACCAAATACATACTGCGAGCCACGGGCCTTTGCAACGCCTGTTGGAGAGGCAGGCTCACTAACCCATGCGCTCTGAAGCATAGGAGCCGGGGCTTGGCGGAAAAACAATGGTGCGGTTGCCGTTGATGAAGGTCCGCCGGTGGATATGGGCATGGATGGCGCGGGCCAGCACCTGCGCCTCGACATCCCGCCCAAGCGAAACATAGTCTTCCGGGCTCTGGGCATGGGTGACGCGCACCGTATCCTGTTCGATGATCGGCCCTTCATCGAGATCGGCAGTGACGTAATGCGCCGTCGCGCCGATCAGCTTTACGCCCCGCTGGTAGGCCTGCTTGTAGGGATTGGCACCCTTGAAGCTGGGCAGGAAGGAGTGGTGGATGTTGATGATCTTGCCCGACATTTCCGTGCACATGCGGTCCGACAGAATTTGCATATAGCGTGCCAGCACGATCAGCTCCGTGCCGGTGCTTTCTACCAAATCCATGATCTTGGCTTCGGCCTGCGGCTTATTCTCTTTGGTGATGGGAATGTGGTGGAACGGGATATCGTGATTGACCACCACTTTCTGATAATCGAAATGGTTAGAGACGACCCCGACGATATCGATCGGCAGAGCGCCAATTTTCCAGCGATACAAAAGATCATTCAAACAATGCCCGAAGCGGGAGACCATGAGCAGCACCTTCATGCGCTGCGACGCGTCATGGATTTCTGCTTCCATCTCGAACTCTTGAGAGATTGATTTCAATCCCTCGGCAAGCTGCTCCAGCGTAGCGCCAGTCTGCGACAAAAAGCTGATGCGCATGAAGAAACGTTTGGTATCCAGATCGTCGAACTGCGAACTGTCGAGAATGTTGCAACCGAGCTTCGCCAGATAGCCGGACAATGCTGCAACAATGCCGCGGGTCGATGTGCATGTGACTGTCAGAATGAATTTCGTCATCGGGCGATCTCTCTTGGAACGGCGATAAAAGGCCCCGCACGGAAGCGCGGGGGCCAAACTTTACAGCTTGGCATTAACGGCCTAGACGTCGAGCGTCGTGTCATGCTCCCAGGCCGTGAACTGCGAGCAGTAGCTGTTCCATTCGCCATGCTTGAGTTTGAGATAAGCGGCGGAAAACTCCGTTCCCAGCGCCTGCTGCAACTCTGTGTCTTTCTCATATTCACGCAGCGCATCCAACAGGTTCAACGGCAGCTTGGGCGCATCGGTGATGGTGTGGCCTTCACGGTACATGTCGATATTGTGGTGGGGCCCGGGGTCTGCATTCGTGCGAATTCCCGACAGACCTGCGGCAATAATGATGGCCTGCAACAGGTAAGGATTGACCGCGCCATCCGGCAGACGAAGCTCGAAACGGCCGGGACCAGGCACACGCACCATATGGGTACGGTTGTTGCCGGTCCATGTCACCGTATTCGGCGCCCATGTCGCGCCGGAAATCGTGCGCGGTGCATTGATGCGCTTATAGGAATTAACGGTGGGATTGGTGACGGCAGCAAGCGCAGACGCATGTTTCATGATGCCGCCAAGGAACGTTCGTCCCTGCGCCGACAGCCCGAAATCCATCGCCTTATCCGCGAATGCATTGACCTTGCCCTCCGTATCCCACACCGAAATATGGGCGTGGCAACCGTTGCCGGTCAGCCCCTTGAAGGGCTTGGGCATGAAGGTGGCGCGCAGCCCGTGTTTTTCAGCGACTGATTTGACCATGAATTTGAAGAAGGAATGCTTGTCGGCGGTTTGGAGCGCGTCGTCATATTCCCAGTTCATCTCAAACTGGCCGTTCGCGTCCTCATGGTCGTTCTGGTAGGGCTTCCAGCCAAGCTCCAGCATGTAATCGCAAATCTCGGCTATGACATCATAACGGCGCATCACCGCCTGTTGGTCGTAACACGGCTTTTCCGCCGTATCGAATTCGTCTGATATTTTTGAGCCGTCCTGTGAAATCAGGAAGAATTCAGGCTCGACGCCGGTTTTAACGCGAAGCCCTTTTTCGGCAGCCTCTGCGATCAGTTTCTTCAACAGAACACGCGGGGCCTGCTCGACCTGTTTGTCTTCCATCACGCAATCGGCAGCGACCCATGCGACATCTTTCTTCCACGGAAGCTGGATGACCGAAGACGGGTCTGGCACTGCAAACAAATCGGGATGGGCGGGCGTCAGATCCAGCCATGTGGCAAAGCCTGCAAATCCGGCCCCGCCCTTCTGCATATCGGCAATGGCTTCGGCTGGAACGAGCTTGGCCCGCTGTCCGCCGAAAAGGTCGGTAAAACTGATCATGAAATATTTGACGCCGTTTTCCGCGGCGTATTGCGAGAGATCCAGTGTCACTTTGTTCCCCTTTTTGGATTTTAGACACTCATCGTCAACGAGCCGCATCCTCCCAAAGGCGGCTCGCCATTGTCGTATGGTGGCTTAAAAACCACCCTTGCCGGGGTACCAGCTGGTTCCCGCCAGTGGGATTTGCGCCATTGCGGCGGCTTCCATTGTCAGCGCGCAGAGGTCTTCCGGCTCCAGATTGTGCAGGTGGTTCTTGCCACAGGCGCGCGCGATGGTCTGCGCTTCCAGCGTCATGACCTTGAGATAGTTGGCGAGACGCCGACCGGCAGCGATGGGGTCGAGGCGAGCAGCAAGCTCCGGGTCCTGCGTCGTGATGCCAGCCGGGTCTTTGCCTTCGTGCCAATCATCATAAGCGCCAGCCGTGGTGCCGAGCTTCTGGTATTCCTCTTCCCATTTCGGGTCATTATCCCCCAGCGCCACAAGCGCCGCCGTGCCGATGGCAACCGCATCCGCACCCAGCGCCAAGGCCTTCGCAACATCGGCACCGGAGCGGATGCCGCCCGAGACAATCAATTGCACCTTGCGGTGCATGCCCAGATCCTGAAGGGCCTGAACGGCGGGGCGAATGCAGGCGAGAGTCGGCATGCCGACATTTTCGATGAACACATCCTGCGTGGCCGCCGTCCCGCCCTGCATGCCATCGAGCACGACCACATCCGCACCGGCTTTGACGGCAAGAGCGGTATCGTAATAGGGTCGCGCACCACCGACCTTGATGTAGATGGGCTTTTCCCAATCGGTAATTTCGCGTAGTTCGAGGATTTTGATTTCCAGATCGTCGGGGCCTGTCCAGTCCGGGTGGCGGCACGCCGAGCGCTGGTCGATGCCCTTGGGCAGATTGCGCATGTTCGCCACGCGGTCGGAAATCTTCTGACCCAACAACATGCCGCCGCCGCCGGGCTTGGCACCCTGGCCGACAACCACTTCGATGGCATCGGCGCGGCGCAAATCCTTGGGGTTCATGCCGTAACGCGATGGCAGATACTGGTAGACGAGCGTTTGGCTGTGGCCGCGCTCCTCATCCGTCATTCCGCCATCACCCGTCGTGGTGGATGTGCCCGCCAGCGTCGCGCCACGGCCCAGCGCTTCCTTGGCATTGCCCGAGAGTGCACCGAAGGACATGCCTGCGATGGTGATCGGTGTTTTCAGATGGATCGGTTTCTTGGCAAAACGTGTGCCGAGAACGACGGAGGTGTCGCATTTCTCACGGTAACCTTCCAGCGGGTAACGCGAGATCGACGCGCCGAGGAACAGCAAATCATCGAAATGCGGAACCTTGCGCTTGGTGCCGGCACCACGGATATCGTAGATACCGGTGGCGGCCGCACGGCGGATTTCGGCCAGCGTCGCATCATCGAATGTGGCGGATTTGCGCGGCGGGGTATGGGGATTGTGATAGCTCATGAAATGTCCCTCGCCTTAATACGCATCGGCGTTATCAATGTTGAAATTGTAGAGCGTGCGGGCCGAGCCATAGCGCTTGAACTCTTCCGGCTTCACGTCCGTCACGCCAGCCTTCTCCAAAAGTTCAGCCAGCTTCGCGAGATTCTTCGGCTTCATCTGCTTCTCGATGCAGTCGGAGCCCAGGCTCTTGACGGTGCCGCGCACGAAGAGCTTGGCTTCATAAAGGCTGTCGCCCAAAGCATCGCCCGCATCGCCCAACACCACGAGGTGCCCGGACTGGCCCATGAAGGCGGACATGTGGCCGATATTGCCGTGAACGACGATATCGATACCCTTCATCGAAATGGCGCAACGCGAGGCCGCATTGCCCTTGATGACCAGAAGACCGCCGCGACCCGTAGCACCGGCATATTGGCTGGCATCGCCTTCGATGATGACGGTGCCCGACATCATGTTTTCGGCAACGCCGGGACCGGCAGAACCATGAACGGTGACGGTGCCGCCATCATTCATACCGGCGCAATAGTAACCCACAGAGCCGCGCACTTCCACGGTAACAGGCGCATCGATACCGACCGCAACCGAGTGGCTACCGCGCGGGTTGATGACTTCGAATTCGGTGTCATTCGCGCCTTTGGACAGGGCATGCAGCGCGCTGTTGAGTTCTCGCAAGGGCGTGGTGGAGAGATCGAAAACTGGCATGATTTGAACTTTCTCGATATGGGCTTGTCTCAGGCGGCCTTGTCGTGATCCCAGAAATAGACGGTGGCAGGCTCTGGCTCCCAGACGCGTGCGGTCTCGATGCCCGGCAGATTGACGAGAGCGCGATATTCCGAACCGAAAGCGACATATTGGTCCGTCTCGGCCATGACCGCAGGCTTGCAGGCAATGGGATCACGCACCACGCCGAAGCCGGACTTGGTGCCGACGACGAAAGTGAAGAACCCGTCCAGATCATCCAGCGCACCGGTCAGCGCCTCGCCCAGATCCTTGCCCTTCGCCATTTCGGCCGTCAGATAGGCGGCGGCGACTTCCGAGTCATTCTGTGTCTCGAAGGTCATGCCTTCCCGCACCAGTTCGCGGCGCAGATTGTTGTGGTTGGACAGTGAGCCATTGTGTACGAGGCATTGGTCTGCACCTGTCGAAAACGGATGAGCACCGAGCGTGGTCACCGCAGATTCCGTTGCCATGCGAGTGTGGCCAATGCCATGCGTGCCACCCATGGATCGCACGTCGAAACGAGCGACCACGTCTTTCGGCAGGCCGGTTTCCTTATAAATCTCGACGCTATCGCCGGAACCCATGATGCGGATGTTGGGGCGAATGTCAGAGAGGACGGCACGGACAGATGACAGCTTGTCAGCGGCAATTTCGACCACCGCATGCGTGCTCTTGACTGCAACCGTCGCATTGATGCCTGCCTCCGCGAGATCCGCATCCAGTCCCGCGAAATCCACATCCGGCTGGGCCGATTGCAACGTCACCTTTGCCCTGCCAGATGCCGGTGCTCCATAGATCGCGATGCCAGCCGAGTCCGGGCCGCGATCCGTCATTGTGATCAGCATATCCGACAGCAATTCCCCAAGCTGCGGCTCGAGGCTTTTGTCTTTCAGGAACAATCCAACAATACCGCACATGGCCAGCATCTCCATTCTTCGATGGAAAATTGCTAGCATATGGTATTCCACATATCAACTATGAAGAATAATATTTTCTTCTAAGGCAATTTATGGCGTCTTGTTCTGGGGATAAGAGATGATTGAAAGATAGCGCGCAGGCAGCTTCACCAGCTGTTCCGGGCCGTGCGGCGCATCCGCATCGAAGAACAGGCTGTCGCCGGGCTGCATGGCGTAGAGGCTTTCCGAATGGCGATAGACAACCTCTCCCTCCAACATGTAGAGAAACTCCATGCCCTCGTGCTGAAACGTCGGAAAGACGTCAGAGTCGGTTGTCAGCGTGATGAGATAGGGCTCGACGGTCACACCGCTACTGTTGTTGTCGATATGGCCCAAAAGGCTATACTGGTGACCCGCGCGGGTGCCGCGACGCTCAAGATTGACGCCTTCGCCCGCCTTCACGAAGGTGGCACTGCGTGGCTCCTCGAAGCCTCGAAAAAACGCTGTCAGCGGAACACCAAGTGCGCGTGAGAGGGTCTGTAGCGTTGTGAGCGATGGCGATATATTGCCATTTTCGATCTTTGACAGCATGCCGACGGACACGCCGGTGGCAGCCGCCAGATCTGTGACGGTTATGCCGAGTTTCTTGCGATAGGTCCGCACCTCGTGGCCGATGGCCATTTCCAGATTGTTGCCGCGTGGCTCTTTGACGGCGTGCGGATCCTGTGACAAGACCGCTATTGTCCCGTCTTTAGCGCTGGTGTCGGCCATATCTGTTCCTCGAATTATCCTGAGAGGAATATTCTCTTAATCGCCAAGAAACTTCAAACGAAAAGCGCCTGGGGATTTGCCGAGCACGGCTTTGCAAACACGTGACAAATGGCTTGCGCTGGAGAAGCCTGTCGCGAAGGCAATTTCAGAGATCGACAGGGCGCTTTGTTCCAGCAGGTTCTGGGCATGGCGAAGGCGGATAAGGCGATAGGTTTCCAGAAACGTCTTGCCGAGTTGTTCGGTGAAGAGCCGATCAAGATGCCGGACACTGACGCCACCCAACGCCGCAAGCGTTAAGCGGTCCATGGGCTGTTCTATCGTCGCTTCCATTTTTTCAAGAATAATAAGCAATGCCGGATGATGTGTGCCGAAGCGCTGCGCTGTCGAGCCGCGCTGCGGAGCCGTCGGTTCGGCGATTGCGGTGTGCAGATACCAGTCGCTAACCCTGCGGGCGAAATGCGAGCCCATACGCTGCGAAATCATCGCATGCATCATGTCCAGAGGTGCCACACCACCTCCGCACGTCACCCTATCGCCATCGATAACATAACGCGCCTGGCGCGGCGTGAGGTGGGGGAACGCCTCCCTGAACACACCGGCATGCTCCCAATGAATGGTGAAATCCCGGTTTTCCAGCAGACCGGCAGCGGCCAAAATATAAGCGCCGCTGGAAATGCCGCCAATGCGTACGCCCTGCCGCGCCAGCTTTCGCAAGCTCCCATGAAGCCCGCTATAGTCGCCCCAATCCGAGTGCCCCCCACCGGCACAAACGAATATGGTGTGACAGGCACTGCCCTGTGCAACAACATCCGCACATTCGACGCTTAATCCCGAAGAGCTGAGAACCGGCTGACCGTCGGCTGAAAGCGGCATAGGCTCGTATAACGGCAAACCCGCGATCAGATTGGCTGCACGAAGCGGTTCGGTTGCTGATGCATAGGACATCAGCGCAAAATTCGGCATCAGTACGAAGCCGATGCGTTGCAGGGTTTGTGGATCAGAGAGCGACATGGCTCATTTATACATCTGCTCGTCCCGTTTGTGCAATCCGCCGCGCTCGTCGTGGCTTAAGCTCGTCGCCAACTGATGTAGAGATGCGGCGATACAATGCGTTACTCGGCTCTTTCCCTGCTTTTAAACGGACTTCGCGGCAACAAGGCGTGGACACCTGCCTGGCGGCAGCCGGAGCCGAAACCGCATTATGACGTGATCATCGTCGGTGGTGGTGGGCATGGGTTGGCCACGGCCTATTATCTCGCCAAGGAGTTTGGCGTTACCAATGTCGCCGTGCTGGAGAAGGGCTATATCGGCTCCGGCAATGTGGGGCGCAACACCACCATCATTCGCTCCAACTACCTGCTTCAAGGCAACAACCCCTTCTACGAGTTGTCGATGAAGTTGTGGGAAGGTCTGGAGCAGGATTTCAATTTCAACGCCATGGTTTCCCAGCGTGGCGTACTGAATTTGTTCCATTCGGATGCCCAGCGCGATGCCTACACGCGGCGCGGCAACGCCATGCGTCTCCACGGAGTCGATGCCGATCTGCTGGATAAGGCCGCCGTTCGCAAGATGCTGCCCTTCCTCGGTTATGACAGTGCCCGTTTCCCGATACAGGGTGGCCTACTGCAAAAGCGTGGTGGAACCGTGCGCCATGATGCCGTTGCCTGGGGTTATGCCCGCGGGGCCGACATGCGTGGTGTCGATATCATTCAGAACTGCGAAGTTACCGGTATCAGGCGCGAAAACGGACGCGTCACGGGCGTCGAGACCACAAAAGGCTTCATCGGCTGCGGCAAGCTGGGACTTGCGGCGGCTGGAAACTCATCACGAGTCGCCGAAATGGCAGGGCTGAAGCTGCCGATTGAAAGCCATGTGCTGCAAGCTTTCGTCTCGGAAGGTTTAAAGCCGTTCATCGATGGCGTCGTCACCTTCGGGGCCGGGCACTTCTACGTCTCGCAGTCGGACAAGGGCGGTCTCGTCTTCGGTGGCGATATCGATGGCTACAATTCCTATGCCCAGCGCGGCAATCTTGCGACCGTGGAGCATGTGGCGGAAGCCGGAAAGGCGATGATCCCGTCTCTTTCGCGCGTGCGCGTTCTGCGCTCATGGGGCGGCATTATGGATATGTCGATGGATGGTTCACCGATCATCGACCGCACACATCTCGATAATCTCTACCTGAATGCCGGTTGGTGCTATGGCGGGTTCAAGGCAACACCGGCCTCCGGTTTTTGCTTTGCCCATCTTCTGGCGCGGGACGTGCCGCAAGCAACCACAACGGCCTTCCGGCTGGATCGTTTCGCACGCGGCCACATGCTGGATGAAAAGGGCCAGGGTGCCCAGCCTAATCTTCACTGACAGTGCAGCACAAGGAATAGCCTGACATGGCCAGTCTCATCTCCTGCCCGCATTGCGGTGCAAGACCCAAGGAAGAATTCACCATCAAGGGTGCTGCTCTTGCACGACCGTCGCCGGATGCCGGGACGGATGTCTGGAAGGATTACGTCTATCTGCGCGAAAATCCGCGCGGTCTCTATGAAGAATACTGGCACCACACGTCCGGCTGCCGACGCTGGCTGGTGGTGACGCGTGACACGGCGACCCATGAGATCGAAAAAAGCCGCGACGTGGCAATCGCGCAGGCATCGGATATCCGCCCATGACATCCTACCGTTTAGAAAGCGGCGGCCTGATCGATCGCCAGACACCCGTCTCCTTCACCTTCGATGGCAAACGCATGCTGGGCTTCGAGGGCGACAGCTTGGCCTCCGCCTTGTTGGCCAATGGCCAATTGCTGGTCGGGCGCAGTTTCAAATATCACCGTCCACGCGGCATTCTGACCGCCGGTTCGGCAGAGCCGAACGCACTGATGACAATCGGGCGCGGCGGACGCACGGAAGCCAACACCCGCGCCACCATGCAGGAACTGTATCAAGGGCTGGAAGCTAAAAGCCAGAGCCGCTGGCCGTCACTGGAATTCGATATCGGCGCACTGAATAGCCTGCTGTCGCCTTTTCTCGGCGCAGGCTTCTACTACAAGACCTTCATGTGGCCTGCGCCGCTGTGGGAAAAGCTCTACGAGCCCTTTATCCGCAAGGCGGCGGGCCTTGGCAAAGCAACTTATGAGGCGGACCCAGACACTTACGAAAAATGCTGGGCGCATTGCGACCTGCTGGTCATCGGCTCTGGCCCCACAGGTATCGCGGCAGCACTGACCGCCGGTCGCGCTGGTGCACGCGTCATTTTGGTCGATGAGCATTCCGCAGCGGGTGGTTCGCTCCTGTCTGAAACAGCTTCGATTGATGATGTTTCGACGCAGGTCTTCGTTCAACAGGCAATGGGCGAACTCCATTCGCTGTCCAACGTACAGGTTCTGACAAGAACAACGGCCTTCGGCTGGTATGACGGCAATGTCTTCGGCGCGGTGGAGCGCGTCCAGAAAAATATCGCGCTGCCAAATGCAGCACTCCCCGTCGAACGTCTCTGGCGTATCGTTGCGAAGACGGCGCTGCTGGCGAGCGGGGCGGAAGAGCGTCCTTTGGTCTTCGGCGGCAACGATATTCCCGGAGTGATGATGGCGACGGCCATGCGCACCTATCTCAACCGATACGGGGTCGCGCCTGGCAAAGAAATCGCGGTCTTCACCACCAATGACAGCGGCTATGCGTTTGCGAATGATCTTGAGAAACGCGGGATCGTGCCGGTTGCCATCATCGACTCAAGGCCGGAGAGCAATCCTGCCTATACGGGCAAGGCGCGTGTTATAAAGGGTGCCTACGTCTCTGACGCCCAAGGCGGCAAGGCACTGTCATCCATCAGCGTTTTCAGAAACGGTACGATCGAGACAATCAAGGTCGATGCGCTGGCAATGTCAGGCGGTTACTCGCCCATCATTCATCTTGCCTGCCACCGTGGTGGCAAACCGGTTTGGTCGGATGAACAATCCGCGTTTCTGGCACCGCAAGGGCTGAAAGGCGTCGCGCTCGCGGGTGCTGTCGCCGCCACATCCGGCATTTCATCGTGCCTTGAAGAAGGCGCGGCCCGCGCTGCCGCACTGGTCGCTGAATTCGGCTTCAATACATCGCCTGCCTCCTTCGGTCGGGTCGAAGGCGATACGATCTCTACTGCTGCCAAACCGGTGTGGAATATTCCCGGCATAAAGGGCAAGGCCTTTGTGGATTATCAAAACGATGTGCACCGGAAGGATCTGGGGCTGGCCGTACAGGAAGGCTACGGCCATGTGGAGCTTGCCAAGCGCTATACCACCAACGGCATGGCGACGGATCAAGGAAAGCTTTCCAACGTCAACGCTATCGGCCTTCTGGCAGAAGCGCGCGGCGTTTCACCGGCAGAGGTCGGGACAACCACTTTTAGACCTTTCTACACACCGGTGTCATTCGGTGCATTGACCGGTGCATATCACGGCGAACATTTCCAGCCAGTGCGCAAATCACCGCTGCATGGCTGGGCCAAAAAGAATGGCGCGACCTTCGTCGAGACAGGTCTGTGGTACCGCTCGGCCTGGTTCCCGCGCGACGGTGAAACCACATGGCGAGAAAGCGTCGACCGTGAAGTGCGCAACGTTCGCGTGAACGCAGGCCTATGCGATGTATCAATGCTGGGCAAAATCGAAATCTGCGGCAAGGATGCAGCAGAATTTCTCAATCGTGTCTATTCTAACGCCTTCCTGAAGCTGCCCGTCGGCAAGGCACGTTATGGCTTGATGTTGCGTGAAGATGGCATGATCTATGACGATGGCACCACCAGCCGCCTTTCGGACGAGCGCTTTTTTATGACCACCACCACCGCCTATGCGGCTGGCGTCATGAACCACCTGGAATTCTGCGCACAGACGCTCTGGCCCGATCTCGACGTTCACCTCGCCTCCTCCACGGACCAGTGGGCGCAGATGGCAATTGCCGGACCGAAAGCCCGCGTCATCCTCCAGACCATTGTCGATGAAGACATTTCCAACGAGGCTTTCCCGTTTCTGGGTGCCCGCGAAGTCTCACTTTTCGGTGGGCAACTTCATGGTCGCCTGTTTAGGATTTCCTTTTCCGGTGAGCTGGCGTTCGAACTCGCTGTCCCCGCAGGCTATGGCGAAAGCGTTGCCGATGCGTTGATGGAGGCAGGCCGCGAACACGGCATTCAGCCCTATGGCATCGAAGCGCTCGGCGTATTGCGTATCGAAAAGGGCCACGTTACCCACAATGAAATCAACGGCACGGTGGTGCCTGCCGATCTCGGTTTCGGCAAGATGGTGTCATCCACCAAGGTGGATTTCATCGGCAAGGCGATGGTGGCGCGCGAGGGCCTGACATCGCCTGACCGTGGACAACTCGTCGGCGTCATTCCACTTGATCCAAAAACGTCGTTCCGCAGCGGCGCGCATATTCTTGAAAAGACCGCGGCTGCCACCTTCGAAAATGATCAGGGCTATGTCACGTCAAGTGCGTTCTCTCCCCATGTCGGCTCCACGATCGGTCTTGCTCTCGTCAATCGTGGCTCTGAACGTCACGGCGAAGAGGTAATGATCTGGAATGGCGTAAGAAACGAGTTCACGCCCGGACGCCTGTGCAGCCCGGTCTTTGTCGATCCAGAAAATGAGAAACTGCATGTCTGAATTCGCCCTCGTATCAAAGCCAGCACTCGCTGACCGCGCGCCAATTGCGGGCAAAGACATCACATTGGAAGCGTTGCCTGAAGGCCACGTCATCCTCATCATGGGAAACCCCGGCGACGACACGATCAAGAATCGCATCGTGCCGCTTTCCGATGGCACCCCGCATGCCGTGCGCGCCGCTGGGCCGGGCCAATGGTTTGTCGTCGGCGACCAGCCCAAGACACGAGGGCAGTTGGACGCGCTTTTCGCAGCGCTCGGCACGGACGTTTACGGCGTCGATCAGAGTGCAGGCCGCGTGCGCATTCATCTGTATGGTGCCGGGGTCGAGAGTGTTCTTGCCAAGGGAACCGCAGTTGATCTGGCTATGATCAGCTTTCCGGTCGGATGGGCAACAACGACATTGATCGGCCATATCTCCACCCTCATCACGAGAACCGGAGAACATGCGTTCGAACTCATGGTTCTCAGAGGTTTTGCCGAAAGCCTGTGGGACGATCTTGTTCAGATGAGCCTGGAATTCCAATAATTCCCAAGGCCAAACTGAGCGAAGCCACCGATGTTATAAGCTGCGCAGAGTTGCTTTGCGCGGAAGCGTGAAATTTTGCAGAACGGCTAAATACTTGATATCTAAATTGTCGTCGGTGATAATTTTATATTGTTTTATTTGGAGAATTTTCACCAATTTCCAGCAATCTTCCTGCAAAGCTGGGGACAATTTCATGAATGCAATACTTCGTACATTATCGGGGAAGCTCATCCTCGCAACGGGAACTGTCATCGCAAGCATTCTCATCGCCTATACTACTTTCAACGCGATGACGATTAAAGCAAAGACCGAAGACGATGTTATGGCTCTTGCAACAGAAAAAGCGGCTCTCGTCAGCCAGCGCATTGCTACCGACATCGCTCAGGCTACATCGGCTGGTGCGACGTTAGCTGCCAGCCTCAACGGAATTATCACAGACGGTTCAAAAAACCGCGCTGACATCATTGCCGCCATCAAGGCCGTAGCTCCGCAATATTCGAACGTGTTCGGTGCGTGGATGTTTGAAATGCCGGAGGCCAAGGGATTGACCCCGGTCGCGGGCAATGAAGGCGTCAACAAGGAAGGCATCTTTACGCCCTATTGGACGAAGGGTGACAATGGCCAAATGGAGCTATCGACCTGGAGCCTTGATCCGAAGTCCGAATATTATTCTCTCGTGGTCAATTCCGGCAAAGCTGCGATAACCTCGCCCTATCTCACCGGCATGAAAAAGCTGGTGACATCGGTGTCCGTTCCCATGCGTGCAAATGGCAATATCGTCGCCATGGCCGGTGTTGATATCAAACTGGATAACCTGACAAATACGCTGACCCAGATGAAGCCGTTCGATGGAGGCCGCGTCATGCTGCTGGCCAGCAACGGCAAGTGGCTCGCAAATCCAGACGCCGCCAATCTGATGAAGGATTATACCGACCAAGGCGCAGACAAGGTCAAGCAGGCGCTTGCGGATGGCAAACCGCAGATTTTGCGTGATATGCCAGACGGTGCCGTTCGCCTGATCTATCCGTTCACAGCGCCTGGCATGAACACCACCTGGGCAGCCATCCTTGATGTACCGGCGGCAACATTCTCTGATCCCGTCTGGAGCCAGATCTACAGCACGACCATCGGCGGGCTGCTCATTCTGCTGGTTACCCTTGGTGTCATTCTCTCAGCCACACGCGTGTTTGTCGGCAAGCCACTCAAGAGCCTTCTCGGCTCGGTCCAGAAGATGGCCGATGGGGATTACCGCGAGCAAATCGCGCACAATGGCAGTATGGACGAACTGGGACGTCTGAAGGTCGCTCTCGAAAAATTTCGCCATGACCTCGCCCGTGGCGAGACGCTCAAACGAGAACAAGAGGAGCTACAAGAGCAGGTCGAGCAAGACCGCAAACGCCGTAGCGATATCGAAGAGGCCAAGGCCGAAGACCTGCGTCATTTCGTACAGATCGTCGAAAGCCGCTTCGGTGTCCTGGCCTCCGGTGACCTGACAGTACGCATGGACGAGCGCGTCTCGCCGGAATTCGAGACCATTCGTCAGAACTTCAACACATCGATTTCCACTCTCGAAGAGACCATTCGTACTGTGGTGCAAGCCGTCTACGCAATTCGCTCAGGCCTTGGTGAAATTTCCACAGCGTCGAACGATCTGGCACGTCGTACCGAACAACAGGCAGCATCATTGGAAGAAACCGTTGCCGCACTGGGTGACGTGACACGTGGTGTCAACGACACTGCTGATGGCGCAAACACCGCCCAACAAACAGTCAGCGCCGCGCGCGGCGATGCTGAAATGGGAGGTGCCGTCGTTGCTCGCGCAATTGCAGCCATGACGGAAATCCAGGGTTCGTCGAGCAAGATTGGCAACATCATCAGCGTCATTGACGAAATCGCATTCCAGACCAACCTTCTGGCACTGAACGCCGGTGTCGAAGCCGCCCGTGCGGGCGAAGCTGGTAAAGGTTTCGCCGTCGTGGCTCAGGAAGTAAGAGAGCTGGCTCAACGCTCGGCACAGGCCGCAAAGGAAATCAAGACACTGATCTCCCTGTCGTCATCGCAGGTCGACGCCGGTGTTAATCTAGTCCAGGAAACCGGATCATCACTTGGGAAAATCGTAGAACAGGTCATCGGCATGACCCAGACCGTCAACCAGATCGCCTCCAATACCCGCGAACAAGCTGTCAGCCTCCGGGAAGTGTCATCGGCCGCCGACCACATGGACAAGGTAACCCAACAGAACGCGGCTATGGTCGAGGAAACCACAGCCGCCGCGCAGAGCCTGTCACAGGAAACGGAGAATCTTGCGGAAATCATAGGCCGCTTCAAAGTCGGCAACGGCTCTGTGCAAAACGAACAACGACGCTCCCACTACACGTTGGCAAGCTGACCGCCACAGGGCCTCGCCGAGACCTTTTCCGCAACGGCATAATGTCTGCTACTGCTTCAGCGGCAGTAGCAGACACAAATAATGCGTTGGCAGGTCTTGATACGTTAAAACGCTGCGGAAGGTATCCAGCTCGCGGTTACAGCGGCACTTGTTGAAAATGCCGGGATTTTTTTCGCCAGATCTTCGATTGTTTCGACCTTGGCATCCCGCAACTGCTTTTGTGTTACCAGAACAGGTTCGACAACAACCTTGCTCGGAACCTGTTCACCGGCAATCTGAAGAGCGGCAGCTCGAACAGAAACCGCCCCGACCACGGCCGGATTCGTCGCAGCTGTTGCCACCCATGGACTTCCGGGCTCGACGATTTCCTGAATGTCGGCCGTGGAGATATCTGCCGAATAAATCTTGACCTTGTCTGAAATTCCGAGATCGGCTGCGGCGAGCTTCACGCCGCGCGCAAATTCATCGTAAGGCGCAAACACGACCGAAATGTCCGGATTGGCGCGAAATATCGCTTTGGCTTGATCGGCAGTTGCCGTCGCGGTGGTGTCACTGACCGTTCCAAAACGGGCCTTTTCCACGATGCCCTTGTTTTCGCCGCGGACCTTGTCCCAGATTTCATTGCGACGATCCAGCGGTGCAAAGCCCGCGACATATGCGTAGCCGGCATTAAAGCTGGTGCCGTTATCTTTCAATGCTTGCTCCAGCGCCAGTTCGGCCAGCCTGTGGTCGGACTGCTCGATCTGGGAGACTTTCGGGTTGTTGAGATTGACGTCGAAAGCCACGACCTTGATGCCTTTATCAAGGGCTTGCTGCACAACATCCGTCAAGGATTCAGGTTGCCCATGGTCTACGACGATGGCCTGAACGCCGAGATTGATGGCCTGCAGAATCTGCTCCCGTTGCTGAGCCGCATCCTGACGTCCTTGAAACACCCGTAAGTCCACGCCGAGCGCTTTAGCCTGCGCGACTGCACCCGCCTGATAGGCCTGAAAGAAATCGCCTGCTGAAATATATCCGATGAGCGCAATTTTTACGCCACCCTTATCGAAAGGCGCAGGAGCACCGGGAAGCCCTTCCGCTTGCGCAGCACCAGCGAGCGGCAACAATAAAGAAAAGAGCGCCGAAGCTACGAAAACAGGTCTGACTGACATGGTACTTCCTTTTGATGATCCGACTGAAATTCTCTGAACAAATCAGACCATAAAATCGATCATATTGATGGACTATTTTGTACCAATTTATGTGGTCGGCTGGGTTTTCTTTGTTTCGCCGAGACCGCCATGCAGAACGTTTTACTTCAGGACCAGAGGCGGGATTGGAAACGCCCTCCGCTCGCACGATCTGGGCACTCGCAGGATGGAAATATATTCCATCCTTTCAACGCACTATAGAAACCGTATCCTTGTTTGTTCGAACAGGAGGATTACGACACTGGATCGTCATTCACAGGCGTTACCATTATGCCAATCCTCGACGTACAAAACATCTCCTTAGCATTTGGTTCGACCAAGGCACTCGTGAACGCCAACCTTACAATGGAGGCGGGCGAAGTCGTTGCGCTGATGGGCGCAAACGGCGCAGGGAAATCGACACTGGTCAAAATCCTGTCGGGGTTGTATCGCCCCGATGCCGGAAAAATATTGTGGCAGGACGCGGAATTTGCGCCGAAAACGCCAGCGGAAGCGGCGGCAAAGGGAATCGTCACCGTTCACCAATCCACCGATGTCGTCGGCATTCCCGGCCTGACTGTGGCCGATGCTCTGCTTCTCAATCACTTCGTCAATGGGCGGCATCCGTTTTTCCTGTCGCGAACATCCATCCGCAAAGCCGCCTCGAAAATTCTCGCCGACGCCGGTTTCGATCTGCCGCTGGATCGGGATTTCGAAGACCTCAGCGCCGCAGACAGGCAGTTGCTGGCAATTGCCCGCGCTTTGGCAAACAATGCGCGTCTGCTCATTCTCGATGAACCCACGGCCAGCCTCTCCTCTCGCGAATCCCTACGGCTTTATGACCTTGTTCGCAGGCTGAAACAGCGCGGGATCAGCGTCCTTTATATCTCCCACCGCACCGCCGATCTTGCTGCACTGGCAGACCGGGTGGAAATCCTGCGCGGCGGGCGCAATGTCGGCTCGTTCACGCAGCCCATCGATTTTGATGCAGCCATTGAAACCATGATCGGCCGTTCTCTCAGTTCCGCGCGACCGGATCGCCGCGAGACGTTTGGCAAGACCGTACTCGACCTTCAAAATGTGAGCCTTCTGCCCGGTGCCAAGCCGTTTTCGCTTTCGGTGCGCGAGGGAGAGGTCGTCGCCATCACCGGCGTGCTGGGAGCAGGCAAAAGCCGGTTGCTGTCATCCCTCTTCGGGCTGGGTGCCTTTGCCAAGGGAACGGTATCACTGGGCGGCAAGCCCTATGCGCCACTCAGCCCCACCGATGCGATCTCATCCGGTGTCGCCATGGCAGCGGAGGACCGGCACCGCTCTTCCTTCATCCATGCGGACTGGCCGGGCGAAAGCATTGCCGCAACCATCAGTCTTCCGCATCTCAAGACTTGGTACTCTTCCGGCTTCCTGTTTTCCAACCGGGAACAGAGGGAAGGCTATGATGCGATCAAGCGGCTGGCGATCAAGGCGTCTTCCGCTTCCGCCTCCGTCTGGTCTCTCTCCGGTGGCAACCAGCAAAAGACGGTGATTGCTCGCTGGGAAGCCGAGCCCAGCCGCCTGCTGTTGCTGGATGAGCCCTTTCAAGGCGTGGATGTCGGTGCGCGGCAAGACATTATCGCCGCCATCCGCCGCCATTCGCAGCGCGCGACCCTGATTGCGACGTCCGACCCGGAAGAAGCATTCGAGGTCGCCGACCGGGTTCTGGTCATGGAACATCACACCCTTCTCGAAAGCCCGCTTCATGCGGACGCAACGCAGCCTGACAAGGAACTTGCCTGATGGTCGATGGCACGGAACAGATCGCTGAAAAGCCAACCTATTCTGCAACAGCGGAAAGCTTCAGAAACGCCATAAGGCGCGGTGCAGTTTTTCTGCTGCTCGCGGCGCTGGTCATCGGATTTTCGCTAGCGCAGCCCGCCTTCATCAACATCAACAATTTGATGAGCATTTTGCAGGCGGTTTCCGTCGTCGCCATCATCGGCGCGGGCGTCAGCGTAACGCTGGCCATCAATGGTTTCGACCTGTCGGTGGGCGCCGTCGCGGCCTCCAGCGTCATGGCGGCCAGTTACCTGATGATCGTTTTGGGACTGAACGCATATCAGACAGTGCCGCTGGTGCTGGCCTTTGGCGCACTTGTCGGCCTCGCCAATTCGTTCTTGATCGTCAAACTGAAAGTGCCGGACTTGCTGGCAACGCTAGCCACCATGTTCCTGCTGACGGGTCTTCAGCTCATTCCCACGGCAGGCCGCTCCATCTCCGTCGGTCTCATTCTGCCGGATGGCTCCACCGCAACCGGCAAGTACGATCCCACCTTTCTAACCATCGGTCGTTCCAGCCTCTTCGGCCTCATCCCTCTTCCCGTTATCCTCATGGTCATCGTCGCCGTCATCCTTTTCATCCTGACGGAGCGGACGCGGCTTGGGCGGCTGATCTATGCCACCGGTGGCAATGAGACGGCGGCGCGTCTGGCCGGCGCGAATGTCGATCGCATCAAAACCTTCGCCTATGTGCTTTCCGGCACGCTTGCGGCACTGGGCGGCATCATTGTCGCGGCCCGTGTCGGTCGTGGAGACGTGTCTTCGGGCGCATCGCTGCTGATGGATTCCGTTGCAGCCGCATTGATCGGCTTTGCGGTTCTGGCGCTGCGACGTCCCAATGTTCTCGGCACGGTCGTCGGAGCTGTCTTTGTGGGCGTTCTGCTCAACGGTCTCACCATGTTGAACGCGCCTTATTACACGCAGGACTTCATCAAAGGTGCCGTTCTCGTCGGTGCCTTGGCGCTGACCTACGGCGTTGCGCGCGCGAAAAACTGACCCTCTCAACCCTCATCCAACGAAGTGGACATCATGTTCAAAATCCTCAAAACATTTGCCGTCGCCGCCGTCTCCAGCGCCATCGTGGCCACCAGCGCCTTGTCCGCCGGCATTGCGGGTGCGCCTGCACCTTTCGACAAGAAGACGGTGAATGTTGCCGTTATCAGCTTCCTCGGCAGCGGTGATTGGCTTCAGGCTTTCGAAGCAGGCGTCAAGCGGCAGGCCGATGCGCTCGGCATCAACCTCACGGTTTCGCAGGCGCGCAACGATAATGACGCACAGCGCAATCTGGTCGAGCAGGCGATCAATCTCGGCGTGGATGGGATCGTCATCAACAATGGCCGCCCGGAAGTGCTGAAGGACGTGGCCCAGAAAGCGCTCGACAAGGGCATCAAGGTCGTCGCTTACGACGTGAACCTCGACAATCCGCAGATACCGCAGATCGAGCAGAGCGATAAGGACATGGCGAAGCTCGTTCTTGATCAGGCAATCAAGGACAATGGCGATGGTTTCGTTGCCGGTGCTGTTTATGTTGCTGGTTTTGCACCGCTGGACCGTCGTTATGCAGTCTGGAAGGACTTCGTGGAAAAGCACAAGCTGACCGAAAAAGCCGTTTGGGGCGTGGTCAACGACACGGTGCCCGCGTCTGTGGCCGACCAGACCAAGGCCATTTTGCGCGCCAACCCGGATATCAAGGTCATCTTCACGCCATGGGACGAGTTCGCCAAAGGCGTGAAACTGGCCGTCGATGAGCTGGGCCTTTCGACGCAGGTGAAGATTTATGGTGTCGATATTTCGACCGCCGATATCCAGCTCATCGTTGAGCCCGACAGCGCCTGGGTGGCGACAGCCGCAACCAACGCCGCCGTGGTGGGCGAGGTCTCAGTGCGCGCCGTTTCGCTCGATATCGCTGGCCAGTCGCCCGGAAAATCGGTGCTTCTCCAGCCAACGCTTATCACCCGTGACGATCTGGTGAAAAACAACATCGGCACCATAGAGGAGCTTCAGCAGAAATTCCCTGCCTTCCTGAAAAGCGATGCAGCCACCGCAAGCTGGATACCATCCGCCACGCATTGAGGCCTGCGACCTATCCGGCACCGCGTCCTGCGCGGTGCCTATTCCGTTTCCAGCATCAAGAGACAGACATGACCAGCCCAGACCTGCCAAAGCCCGATTTCGCCCGCAACATGAAGCTCATCGGCCACAGCGATATCGGTGGCAGGGGCGACGGGCTGCAACTGATGGTGCATCGCGGTCATGCCTATGTGGCCCATCCATGGTCGCAAGGGTTTTCGATCGTGGATGTGCGTGACGCCAAACATCCCAAAACCGTCAATTACATCAAGGCTCCGCCCAACACCTGGAACATCCATCTCCAGACACATGATGATCTCCTGCTGGTCATCAATGCGCTCGATCTGTTTGCGGATGTAGAAAGCTTCACCGACGAAAAGGCCTATTACACCAAGTCCGTCGGTGAAACCGTGGCTGCTGAAAAGCGGCAGCGCAGTTGGACAGCGGGCATGAGCGTGTTCGATATTTCCACGCCAGATCGCCCGAAAAAGATCGGGCAGCTGGATGTCGATGGCGTCGGCCTGCATCGCATCTGGTATGTCGGCGGCCGTTATGCCTATGCTTCAGCCCTTTTGGATGGCTTTTCCGATTATATCTTCGTCACCATCGATCTTTCCGATCCCACCAAGCCTTTCATCGTTGGACAATGGTGGCTGCCGGGCATGAATCTTGCGAAGGGTGAGACACCGGACTGGGGTGAAGGAGAACGTTATGCCCTGCATCACGCCCTGGTTCACGGCACCACCGCCTATGCCTGCTGGCGCGATGGCGGGTTGACGCTGCTAGATATCTCAGACCATTCGGCCCCCAAGCTGATCAAGCACCACAACTGGTCGCCACCCTATGGCGGCGGCACGCATTCTCCACTGCCGCTGCCGGGCCGCGATCTGCTGGTGGTCGCCGATGAGGCGGTGCTTGACAATGAAGAGGATGGGCGAAAGCACACCTGGGTGTTCGATATCCGCGTGCCGGAAAACCCCGTCAGCATATCCACCTTCCCTATTCCCAGCGAGATCGACTACACCAAAAAAGGTGGCCATTTCGGCCCGCATAATCTGTATGAGAACAGGCCCGGATCATTTGTTTCGGAAAACCTGATTTTTGCAACATGGCAGAATGCGGGCATTCGCGCCTTTGATATTTCCGATCCGTACCATTCCGTTGAGACTGGCGCTCTGGTGCCAGCGGGACCAACCGTGATGACGGACCGCAGAGCCGGTCGGCCAAAAGTCATTCAGTCGGCGGATGTTTTTGTAGATGCGGCTGGCCTGATCTACGCAACCGATTACAATGCCGGGCTTGAGATCATCGAATATGGCGGTTGATGGAATGTCCAAAAAAGAAATTCGCCTGAACGCCTTTAGCATGAACTGCGTTGGCCATATCAACCATGGCCTATGGACCCACCCTCGGGATCGCTCTGCCGACTACAAGACAATCGGCTACTGGACGAACCTGGCGCAAACGCTTGAGCGCGGTTTGTTCGATTCCATTTTCCTGGCCGATATTCTCGGCGTCTATGATGTCTATGGCGGCTCCGTCGATGTTCCGCTGCGCGAATCGGTGCAATTGCCCGTCAACGATCCGATGATGTTGGTCTCTGCCATGGCAGCCACGACCAAGCATCTGGGTTTTGGTATCACGGTCAACGCCAATGCGGAACCGCCTTATCTTTTTGCTCGCCGCATGTCGACACTCGACCACCTCACCAGCGGCCGTATGGGCTGGAATATCGTCACCGGATATCTCGATAGCGCTGCCCGGGCCATCGGCCAGAGCGCCATGACCGGGCATGACTACCGTTACGATCAAGCGGATGAGGCACTCGAAGTGCTCTACAAGCTCTGGGAAGGCAGTTGGGCGGACGATGCTGTGCGCGCCGACAAGCAAGGCCGCATCTATGCTGGCCCCGCCCGCGTCCGCGCCATCGATCATCAGGGCACATTTTACCAGTCGCAGGGTTACCACCTGAGCGAACCATCGCCGCAGCGCACGCCGGTGCTGTTTCAGGCGGGCAGTTCGGAACGCGGCAGAGCGTTTGCGGCACGCCACGCGGAATGCATTTTCATTTCAGCCACGGATCGCGCCGCCGCGCAAAGAACATCGCGGCTGTTGCGGGCTGAAGCCGTGAAGGCAGGACGCGCGCCCGACGACATCAAGATCTTCGTCGGCATCAACGTCATTCCGGGTTTGACCGACAGCGAAGCACGGGAAAAACATGCCGATTATTGCCGCTATGCGAGCCCGGAAGCGGGACTGGCGCATTTTTCGGCCGGCTCCGGCATCGATCTCGAAAGCCTCGGCTTGGACGATCCGCTCATCAAGGACAGCGGCAAAGGCAATGCCATCCAATCCGGCGTACAGACCGCGCGGGAACGGGGCTGGACGAAGCGTGACCTGCTGGAAAGCCTCGCCCTCGGCGGCCGCTATCCGACGTCCATTGGTTCGCCGGCTACGATTGCGGATGAGCTGGAAGCATGGATCGATGAAGGCGAGATCGACGGCTTCAACCTGACTAGGACGGTCGTGCCGGAATGCTACGAGGATTTTGTCGATCTCGTCATCCCCGAGCTTCAATCACGCGGACGCTACAAGAGCAACTATCAAGAAGGAACCCTGCGCAGCCGCCTGTTCGGCGAGGGTGACCGATTGGCAGAACCGCATGTGGCGGCGCAATGGCGTTTTCCATCCGACGTTTGATAAGGGCATGCCCGGACTCACATCCGGGCATGCGTTGGACATTAGACCGCTTCGTCGTGAGATGGTTTTTCCCACAGGTTGATGCCGCCCTCCACCGCATAGCGATCGATCTCGGCAAGCTCATCCGCCGTGAAATACGGATTTTTCAGCGCCGCGACATTTTCCTCGACCTGTTTTGCCGAGCTCGCGCCGATCAAGGCAGACGTCACGCGCTTGTCTCGCAGAACCCAGGCGATGGCAAACTGCGCCAATGATTGGCCGCGTCTCTGCGCGATTTCGTTGAGTGCTTGCGCCCGCTTGATATTCTCTTCCTTCAAATGCTCGGGCCGCAGGAAATCCCCACCGGGGCGGTTGACGCGGGCATCCTGCGGAATTCCGTTCAGATATTTGTTGGTCAACAACCCCTGCGCCAATGGCGTAAAGGCGATCACGCCTGCACCAACTTCATCGGTGGCATCCAGCAGGTCTTTCTCAACCCAGCGGTTGAACAGATTGTAAGCTGGTTGATTGATGAGCAGCGGCGTACCGCCGTCCTTCAAAAGCGCTGCAATCTCGCGCGTCTTTGCACCGGAATAGGAGGACACGCCGACATAAAGTGCCTTGCCCTGCCGCACGGCCTGCGCCAGCGCATCCGCTGTTTCTTCCAAAGGTGTCTCGGCATCGAAACGGTGGGAATAGAAGATATCGACATACTCCACCCCCAGCCGTTTCAGGCTCTGGTCGAGGCTGGAGAGCAAGGCTTTCTTCGACCCGCCTCCGCGGCCATACGGCCCCGGCCACATATCCCATCCGGCCTTGGTGGAGATGATCAACTCGTCACGATAGGCGGCAAGATCCTGCTTGAGAATATTGCCGAAGTTGATTTCGGCACTTCCAGCGGGCGGGCCGTAATTGTTGGCGAGATCGAAATGGGTGATACCCAGATCGAAGGCTTTGAACAGGATCGAGCGCTGCGTTTCGAGTTGCGTCGTATTGCCGAAATTGTGCCAGAGACCCAGGGAGATGGGCGGCAGTTTGAGCCCGCTGCGTCCTGTCCGGCGAAATGTGGCCTCTTCGTAGCGGTCGGGTTTGGGAAGGTATGTCATGCTGTCTGTCCTGAGAGTGATAAATCAGATGGCGCCGTGGCGCGGTGGCAGGGTGCCGTTGAGATAGAAATTGCCGATATGGTGGTATTTCCAGCGGACCGGATCATGCAGCGAATGCGTCCGGGAATTGCGCCAGAAGCGATCGAGGCCATAGCTTTCCAGCGTCGAGCGCGCGCCGCCGAGTTCGATGAGTTTGGTCGAGGCCAATTGCGCGACTTCCGTTCCCAACGCCTTCACTTCCGCCACCGCAATGGAGGCTGCCGCGATGGTTTTTTCATTCGGTGAAGCCGTGGCCTCATCGAGAATGCGACCCGCCCTTGCGAGCAAGGCATCGGCTGCGTGCACCCGGATCGCGACATCGCCCACAGAGTGGATGGTGTGCGGGTCCTCGTATCCATGCTCGATGTCCAGTTCGAAGAACGGGCGGGCATGGGCGCGAACGTAAGAAACTGTTTCGGACAGCGCACCACGGGCGATGCCCACCTGAACCGCAGCATGAATGATCTGCGCAAACGGCCCCATGGTCGTCGGCCGTTCAAACACGCCTTGCTGATCAACCACCTGAAACGGTGTGATCTCTACATCGTCAAAGGTCACGGTGCCGCTGCCGGTGGTGCGCTGGCCAAACGAGGTCCAGTCATCGATAAGGTTGAGGCCTGGCGTCGAGCGGTCGATGAAAACGATGTTCACGCGCTCGTCCGGTCCCTTGGCAACGGCAACGATGATGTGAGCGAAAAGCGAGCCGGTGGAATAAAACTTCTGCCCGTTGAGCAGCAGCTTTCCATCTCTGTCTGCGAAATGCGTCTTGTAATCGACCGGCGTTTTGGTGCCGATTTCGGTGAAGGCATTGCCCAGCCGGTCACCATCCAGAACACGCTGGAAATAATGCGTCTTCTGTTCTTCACTGCCTGCAAGCCGCAGCGCTTCCACCATGTAGAAATGGTTCTGCGGTATCTGGCCGATACTGCCATCGGCAGCCGATATGATAGCGGTCACCTCTGCCAGCGTCACCGCGGACACCTCAGCCCCGCCATATTGTTTCGGCAAGGTGATGGCCCAGAGGCCGCTTTGCGAGAAGCGCTCGATCTCCGCCAGCGGTAGACGCCGCTCCCGGTCGCGTTCCGCTGCACCCACGGCAAACTCGCGGGCCAACTCTTTGGCGACTGCGATAGCCTCGTCATCGCTCTCGATGATGTGCGCAAGCTTTTGCCGTGTTGGCACGTGCGGCGCTGGTCTGCCCGCCGTCAATGCGGCCTGCCGATGCAGCGTTCGGTCCGTTGTCGTCATGTCATCGAACCTCAGTTCCAGGCGTGGCGCGGCGGGTGCGCACCGTTGAGGTAATAATTGCCGACATGGTAAAACTTCCACCGGACAGGATCATGCAGCGTATGAACGCGGGCATTGCGCCAGTGGCGGTCAAGTCCATGCTCGGCAAGTGTCGAGCGCGTTCCCGCCAGTTCGAACAGTTTGTTGGTCGACAGAATGGCAATTTCCGTGGTCAGAACCTTGGATTCGCCCGTCTTGATCGTCGCTTCGGATACCGTTTCCAGCGTGGAATTAGCCCTGGCGATGTCGATGCTGCGCCCTGCGATTTCTAGCAGTGCCTCGGCCGCATGCAGCTTGATCTTCAGATCGCCGATCGCTGCAATCGTGAACAAATCCTCGCTTGCCTTTTGCTTGCCGCTGTCGATCCAAGGACGGCTGTAGGTGTTGATAAATGAAATCGTGTCGTCAATCGTGCCACGCGCAATACCGGCATCGATAGCTGATTGGATGATCTGTGACACGGGGCCGCCGACAGTCGGGTGGTCGAAGGAGGTCACCTTCAACGCCCGCGCTTTTGGCACACGCACATTCTCGATCTTCACCGATCCAGACGCCGTGGTGCGCTGGCCAAAGCTCGACCAATTGTTGGTCACGGTCAGTCCCGGTGCATCCCGGTCGGCAAAGACGAGATAGCCTTGGCCGGTATCATCGACACCAACGATGGGGACGATGTGGGCCAGCAACGCGCCCGTCGTGTAAAACTTTTCACCGTTGACGATGACATCATTGCCATCGTGAACCACCCTGGTTTCGAAATCGGCCACCGTCTTGCTCTTCAGTTCGGAAAAGGCGTTGCCGTAGCGAAGACCCTGAAGCGCCCAACCGAAGAACAGCTTCTTCTGCTCCTCCGTCCCATCCAGATCGACCGTTGCGATGATTGCAAGATGGTTTTGGGTCGTCTGTGCAATGGCCGGGTCGGCCGCCGCTATCGTGGCGATAACCTTGGCAAGCGTGGCATAGGACACTTCCGGCCCGCCATAGTCCTTCGGTACATTCATGCTCCACAGACCGCTTTGCGAATAATCATCCAGCTCCGTCACGGGCAAAAGCCCTTCCCGGTCACGCAGCGCAGCACCCACCTTGAACTTTTCCGCAAGACGCTCGGCAATCTCGATGGCCTCGGCGTCGGAGCTGATAATATGGGCTGGAACCGAAGGGCGCGGTCTCGGCGCTACAGGGTCTGCGGAATTGACGCGCGGGTGGATGTTGTAATCGATTTTGGTCTCGGAAATCGTGCCCATGCAGATGCCTCACAAACGGGTTAAATCGGCGTG
Organism: Agrobacterium rosae; assembly: GCF_002915175.1. Lineage (GTDB taxonomy): Bacteria > Pseudomonadota > Alphaproteobacteria > Rhizobiales > Rhizobiaceae > Agrobacterium > Agrobacterium rosae. Next base: position 473,832 of record NZ_NXEJ01000008.1, read on the forward strand.
GCAGAGCATCGCACAGGCGCGCGTTCTTGAAAGTTATTCTATGTCTTTAATGTAATAATATGTGAAAGCTTTTTCTTCCTCCGTGTCGATACAGGGTATGGACGCTCTTTCTCTTCATCGCCGCCAGCCCGTATCGTCGCGGGACAAAATTGTGGAGTCGATGATGAGCAAACCCATCCGTTTCAATGCGTTCGATATGAGCTGCGTTGGCCACCAATCCCCCGGTCTGTGGGCACATCCGCGTGATAAATCATGGACATACAAGGATCTGGATTACTGGCAGGACCTGGCCCGCACGCTGGAACGCGGCATCTTCGATGGCATCTTCATCGCCGACGTGATCGGCTATTACGATGTCTACAAGGGCTCAAACTACCACGCCATTCACCAGGCAGCGCAAATTCCCGTCAACGATCCGCTGCAACTGGCGGCACCCATCGCGCTTGCGACCGAGCATCTGGGCATCGGCATAACGGCCTCCACGTCCTTCGAGCATCCCTACACCTTTGCCCGCAGGCTCTCCACCGCCGACCACCACACCAAGGGCCGCATTGGCTGGAACATCGTCACCTCCTACCTTGAAAGCGGTGCCAAAAACATCGGCGAAGGCGGTTTGCGCCGCCACGACAATCGCTACGAGGTTGCTGCTGAATATGTCGAGGTGCTCTACAAACTCTTCGAAGGCAGTTGGGAAGAGGGTGCGGTTTTGCGTAACCGCGAGAAGCGCATCTTCACCGACCCATCCAAGGTCCACGAAATCGGCCATAAGGGCAAATATTTCGACGTTCCCGGCTATCACCTGAGCGAACCGTCACCGCAGCGCACGCCGGTTCTCTATCAGGCGGGTGCGTCCGGGCCGGGCAAGGCCTTTGCGGCGGAACAGGCCGAGTGTATCTTCGTGGCGGCCCCGACAAAGTCGGTGCTCAAAGCCCATGTAGCCGATATGCGCAAACGCGTGGCGGAAGCCGGGCGCGACCCGAAGAAGGTCTATATTTACACGCTCATCACTATCATCACCGATGAGACCGACGAAAAGGCTCAAAAGAAATTCGAGGAGTATCAGAAGTTCGTATCCTACGACGGCTCGTTGGTCTTCATGTCCGGCTGGAGCGGCATCGATTTCGGGCAATATGCGCCAACGGATACGGTCAAGAAGATCGAAACCAATGCCATTCATTCCTTTGTCGAGCATGTCGCGGGTGGCGACAAATCCTGGACGATCGATGAGCTGGCGAAGTTCGGCGGCATCGGTGGACTTGGTCCGGTCTTCGTCGGCTCTCCGTCCCGCATCGCCGATATTTTGCAGGAATGGGTCGATGATACCGATGTTGACGGCTTCAATCTCGCCTATGCGGTAACGCCTGACAGTTTCGAGGATGTCGTCGGCTATATCGTCCCCGAACTTCAAAAACGCGGCGTTTATCCCACCGCTTACAAGCCCGGCACATTGCGCGAAAAGCTGTTTGGCGATGGTGACTATCTACCTGCAAACCACCCCGCAGATCGGTACCGCGATATTGAAACGTTCAAACGCGAGGAGGCCGCATTGATTTCCCTCCAGCCGAAAGCGATTGTTTCATAGGACCAGCGGCATGGCCAGACGATGGCCATGCCGATTTTCGCTCATCAGGAGCCGGAGGCGACCTTGACGTTGCCGCCATGGCCACCGCCGCCAAACACCTGCGGCTTTCCGAATGAAGAACGGATCTGGTTGCGGGGACCGCCCAGGCCGATTTCAGGGAAAAGCAGTTCCGAGACGCGATAGGCTTCTTCCAGATGCGGATAGCCGGAGGCGATCACCGTATCGATGCCGATGTCCTGATATTCACGCAGACGCGCCGCGATGGTCTTCGGTGAGCCGACCAATGCCGTACCGGCACCGGAACGAACAAGTCCTATACCTGCCCAAAGGTTCGGCGATACTTCCAGCTTGTCGCGGCGTCCGCCATGGAGCGCGACCATGCGCGCTTGCCCAACGGAATCGGAGTTCTTGGCAAAGACCTCCTGCGCGGCGGCAATGGTTTCATCCGAAAGTTTCGATATCAGCTGATCTGCGGCCTCCCATGCTTCCTCGTCGGTTTCCCGCACGATGAAATGCAGGCGGATGCCGAAGGAAACGTCGCGACCGACTGCGGCGGCGGCCTTGCGCACTTTCGCCACCTTTTCTGCCACCTGTGCCGGCGGTTCGCCCCAAGTGAGATATTTGTCGATGATGCCAGCCGAAAAATCGATGGCCGCATCGGACGAGCCGCCGAAATAGATCGGCGGACGCGGCTCCTGAACCGGTGGAAGGCCAAGTTGGGCGTTGTGTGCCTGAATATATTTGCCTTCCAGATGCGCGCTTCCGGTTTCGATCAAGGTGTTGAACACCTGAAAGAACTCGTCGGCATGCGCGTAACGTTCGTCATGCGGCAGGAAGACGCCGTCGCCTGCCAGTTCCTGCGCACTACCGCCAACCACGATATTGAGAAGAAGCCTACCATTCGAAACGCGGTCCAGCGTTGCGGCAAGACGTGCATAATAAGCGGGAGATGCAACGCCCGGACGGATGGCAACGAGGAATTTGAGATTTTCCGTATATGCGGCCAGATTGGCGGCGAGAATGAAGGATTCCTCGCAGGCCACCCCGGTCGGGATCAGTACGCCCGAATAGCCGAGGCGATCCACCGCCTGGGCGATCTCGCGGAAATAGCCGGGGTCGGAGGCACGGGCAAGGTCGTCCGAACCGAGATAGGAGCCGTCCCCGGAGGTTGGGATGAACCATAGGAAATCGAGAGGCTGTTTTGTGTTGGGCATGGTGGGCATCCTTCTTGTCGATTAAACCGCCAGACGGCAAAAATTTGGATCCAGATTTGGGTAAAGTGGCGCTTCCGGCAGGGGCGTGCCGGCAGATTGGAGAGCTGACGCCACCTGTTGCGCCACGAACACAGCGTGTTCGGTCACTTGAGGAAGCCCCATGAGTTCTCCGAACGTGCCACGTGCGAGAGGACCAGCAACGAAAAGGTTATCAGTGGGTGCGCCATGATTGCCGAGGACACGGGCATCGAGATCACAAGCGATCCCAAGGCCGGTCTTGCAAAGGCTGAGATGTCCAGCTTCGGCCAGAGCCGCCAAAAAGGGTTGGGATTGCAAAATCCCCTCATGGGCCGGACCGGTCGTCACCACGATGGCATCGAAGATTTGCTCTTGATCATCCGGCATATGCCGCGGCGAAAGTATCACGCGAAAGCCGTTTCCCTCCGGCACCACCCGTTTCAGCCTCGCCGCGGCGATAGCCAAACGGTCCTCGGCAATGGCTCGGTCAAGCGCGTCCTCCACCTGCGGCGCGATGCGGAAACGATGCGCATCCCAGAACGGGCGAGCCAGCCGCACGATGCGACGACGTTCCGCCACCGGCAGCGCACGCCAAATGGCGAAGGCCTGCCCGCGCACGGCATCAAGAACAGCATGCCACGTCAGCCCATCGGCCTTGGCCTCTTCAATGCTGCGGCGAATAACGCGCAACAGGGCAGAGGCGCGCAAAGAGGGCTTTGATGAGAAATCACCGAAGGGCTCCTGCGCCGCCGGTGCGTGTCCCCGCGAACGGAGACCCCGACGGGAGACGGATGTGATCTTGCCCCTATGTCCGCGCTTTTCCAAGGCTGCCACCACGTCTGCGGCCGTCAGCCCGTTTCCAAGGATCAGCACATGGTCTTCGGTGGCGATCGGGGCGAGTGCTGCTGGCACGGTAACGTCAGCAACGAGCTTCGGGTGATCTTTGAAAGGCAGCAACGGCCGCAGCAATCCCGGTGCCGGGTGGCTGACCGCCAGCACCACGAACTGCGCGCGCAACGCACCATTTTGGCTATCAGCGATGTCCCAATCCTCCCCTGAAGGCACGATTGAAACGACCTCGGCTTTACGATGCTCCACAGCGCCAGATGACAATAGCGGTGCGATTTCTGCCTCGACATAGTCCCCGAAGACATGGCGGCGCGGATAGGGTTGGCCATCGCGTCCAATGAGTGCCGCATCCGTCGCGTGTTCATCGGTCGTCGCGAGATAGCGCAGGAAGCTTTCAGGATCGTCCGGATAAAGAGACATCCGCCCGGCCGGCACGTTGATGCGGTGTGCGGGTTCCGCCGTACTGTAGGCAAGGCCTGCGCCTAGACGGCTTCGAGGCTCGAACACCACGATGCCCACTTTGCCTGCGCTGAGCGCGCTCAGATGAAGCGCGAATGCGGCACCGCTGAATCCACCACCGATAACAGCGACGACCGGCAACTCAGAAGCTGAGGACATGTCACGCTCCAAAACGATGCCGATCTCTGGAATTGAGGAACGGATGCGCATCCGGCACAGGGTTTCTCCATGAACGCGAAAAATTCAGCCCGATTGTCGCCTCAGACGGAATTATCGTCAATAAATTCAGTTGCATAAGTTTTCCATTTACGGGTAGAACCGTGAAAGCTTTAACTCCGGGATGGCGCTGGGGTAGCAAACTGCACCACTGGCGCTTTCCGCACCCTCACACAGGCAACGCATGTTTGCCCTCTGAAAGCGAAAGCGCCAGAAGCTCTGAAAGATGTTTGCGAAGAGAAGCAAAGGCCAGCGATGTCCGGTCACGCTTGCGCGGTATGTCCACCTTAACCTCTTGAAGGATACGTCCCGGAAAGGGTTTCATGACGATGATGCGATCCGCCATGATGATGGCTTCCTCGATGTCATGGGTCACGAGCAGCATGGTGGACCCGGCTTCGCTCCACAAATCCACCAGATGGTCTTGCAGGTCGGCACGCGTCATGGCGTCCAGTGCAGAAAATGGCTCATCCAGCAAAAGGACGGAGGGTTTGGTAACAAGTGCTCGCGCCAGCGCGACGCGTTGAGCCTGTCCGCCTGAAAGCTCCTTGATCCAGCGTGCTTCATAGCCGGAAAGACCGATCTGCTTCAGCGCTTTTTGTATCCGGCCGCGCCGCTGTTCAGCATCGAGGGCACGCAAACCGAAGCCGATATTGTCGGCAACCGTTAGCCAGGGGAACAGTCGAGGTTCCTGAAAAACGATGTTTACCAGCGGGTCCGGTTCTTCGAGGCGCTTGTCGTTCAGGCGTATTCCGCCCTGGCTCGGTCGTTCCAGGCCTGAAAGCAGGCGCAGAAGCGTGCTCTTGCCGCACCCGGAGCCACCGATGACGGCAACGACCTCTCCTTCGCGAACAGTCAGAGAGAATGCATGGAGCGCATGCGTTCCGTTGGGATAGACCTTTGAGAGATTGCGAATATCCAGCATCAGGCGGTTCCGCCATGCGTATCCTGCCAGCGCAGGAAAGGCGCCGTCGCCAGAATGAGAATAGTATCGGTTGCCTTGCCGACAAGAGCAAAGATAAGGATGGCGGCGAGAATCTGGTCTGGTTTGCCCAGTTGCTGGCCATCCACCAGCAGATAACCAAGCCCCTCAGATGCGCCCATGAACTCGGCCGCCACAACGAACATCCAGCCAAGACCCAGACCAGACCTGAGCGCCAGCACGTAGTCGGGCAGAATAGAGGGCAGCAAAATCCGCCGCACGAGATCGAAGCCGGAAAGACGGTAAACGCGTCCCACCTCGACAATCCGCCGATCGACGCCGACGACGGCACCGTAAACACCGAGATAGACGGGGAAAAACACGCCAACGCCGATCAGGGCAATCTTAGAGGCTTCGAAAATGCCGAACCAGAGGATGAAGAGCGGCACCCAGGCGATGGAGGGAATGGCGCGCAACGCTTGCAGCGTGGGATCGAGGATCCGTGCGAGCCTCGGCAGAAAACCGGTGAGTGCGCCAAGAACAGTGCCCGCCGCAGCACCAAGAGCAAAGCCGAACAGAACCCGTTTGAGGGTAACCCAGATATGGGTCAGGAGTTCGCCGGAGACCAGCAGTTCCTGCACCGTGGCCAGTATTCTCGACGGCGGCGGCATAAGCCGTCCACCGACCAGACCAGCACGGACAAGAAACTCCCAGCCTATAATGACGACCACTGGAAACACGATGCCCACCAGTGGATGGTCGAGCACCGACAGTCGGCGCTGCCGGTTCTGACGTTTGCCGATGTCAGCTTGCCGCCTCGACAGCACTGTATCCAGCAGAGCCATGATGCGTTACTGGCCCGGTGCCGGTGCGTAGCTTGCGTCGATCAGGCTTGATACATTGCCTTTCACGTCGACATCCGCCTTCACAACGCCGGCCTTTTGCAGCGCAACACCCGCCGCTTCAATGGTGTCGCGCTGTTCATCGCCGATTTTCGACTGGCTGAGATCGGTGCGCTTCAGCTGACGGGCGATCACCGCATCCGGTAGTTTCGTCGCTGCCACCAATGCGGCCTTCAGCTTTGCCGGGTCCTTGCGGGCTTCTTCACGAGCACGCTCGTAAGCTGCCAGTACACGCTTGACGATTTCGGGGTTTTCCTTGGCAAACTCTTCGCGAACGTTCAACACGCCCCAGGTATTGTTGGCAGCGTTGCGATGGAACAGCACGTCACCGTCCTCGATTTCGGCAGATGCCATGATCGGGTCGAGACCGGCCCAGGCATCCACATCACCGCGCTTCAACGCCAGACGGCCATCGGCATGCTGAAGCAGCACGAGCGTCACATCCTTTTCGGTCAGGCCCGCATCGGCAAGCGCGCGAACCAGGAAAATATGTGGATCGGTGCCGCGCGTGACCGCAATTGACTTGCCTTTCAGCTCTTCGACCTTAGTGATGCCCGTATCCTTACGGGTCACCAATGCCGTCCATTCCGGCTTGGAGTAGACATAGACGGATTTGATGGGGTTGCCGTTGATGCGTCCGATCAGCGCTGCGGCACCTGCCGTAGAACCGAAGTCGAGCGAACTGGCATTGAGGAATTCAAGCGCCTTGTTGGAGCCGGCGGACTGAACCCAGGTGATCTTGATCCCGTCCTTTTCGAACTCCTTCTCCAGCAGTCCATCATTTTTGAGCACGAGACTGACCGGATTGTAGGTTGCCCAGTCGATACGGATTTCCGAAATGTCTGCTGCATGGGCCTGCCCCAGTGCCACCAGTCCTGCCAGTGCACCCAGCGCCGACGCAATCAATGATCTCATATCTCGATCTCCAAATTAGATGGTATAATCTCCGGCAAATTCATCTCGTTTGTAATCCGCTTGCTTTCCAAATTTCAGGCGCGGAGAGGAATATCGACCCTGTTACAATGGGCTCGCGTAGTCGGAATATCTCGAAGCAGCGTTCCACGCATTTGACTGATCGTCAGTTTCAGCATCCTGCGGCTCACGTCTTCGGCAGGCCGGGCGGGTTGGTTCGCGATTCTGGCAGGGCTTCTTCCGAAAGTTGCCAGTGCTCCAAAATCTTTGCGTAAGCACCGTTTTTGATCAGATCATTGGTCGCCAGCGTTAGCGCATCCGCCAGACCGGACCCTTTTCGCGTTGTGATCGCCACGTCGGATCTCTCCGGCCAACCGGCAGCAAGCGTGCCGACACGTTTGATGGTTTTGTCGCGTGCCGCTATGAACACCAGTTGAGCATGGGGCTGCACGATGACATCAGCGCGTCCGGCGGAAAGAGCGATGATCCGCGTCGCCTCGTCGTCGTAATATTGCAGCTCGATGGGCTTCAATCCTGCGGCAACATTCTCATCGCTCCATTTGAGGAGAATCCGCTCCTGATTGGTGCCTGCGGCCACGATGATGCGAAGCCCGGCCGCATCCTTTGGCTCCTTTATCGATGTAATGCCACTATCTACTTTTACGAAAAAACCGTGCAGACCCTGGCGATAGGTCGAGAAATCGAATTTCTCCTTCCGCTGCTCGGTTACGCCAACGTTTGAAATCACGGCGTCGTATTTTCCAGATACCAGACCCAACGGCCAATCCGCCCAAGCGACCGGAACGAGTTCAAGCTCCAGGCCAAGGCTATCCGCGATAGCCGAGGCATAATCAGGATCTGCCCCCACCACGGTTTTCGCATCAGTCGCATAGGTGGCGAGTGGTGGCCCCCCGGCTGACACGGCGACTGTGAATTTGCCAGGCGTTACGAATTCGAAGTCTTTCGGAATGGCCGCAGTGGCATCGGCAACTTTTTCGACACGGATACGACCCGGTTGTTCGGGCGACAAATCAAAGACATCACCGGCAGCACATGCCATGCCAGCGCTGAGGGATACCAACGCCAAGCTGGCGAGAACTGATCGAAAACCCAATGCGAGTGTCATGACGATACTTTCGTTTGAAAAACGTTGGATAGAGGGTGGCGCGGGCGGGAGGATGCCTGCGCCACCGGCTGAGTGAGTTGCCTCTCAACTCAGCTTTTCGGCAGACCGGGCGGGTTGGTGCGTGATTCCGTGATCGCTTCTGAGGCGAGGTTCCAGCGGGCAAGAATCTTGGTGTAATTGCCGTTCTTGATCTGCGCATTCAGCCCAGCGGTAATTGCCGCATCGATGCCGGAGCCTTTTTTCGTCGCGACGGCGATTTCCGCCGATTCAGGCCAACCACCGGAGAATGTGCCAACGAGTTTGGTTTTCTTGATCGTCGCCGCCTGATAGGCCGATGTGGCGTTGGGGCCGAGATAGACGTCTGCGCGACCGGACTGCAAGGCGAGATCAAGCACCGCCTGATCGTCGTAATATTGCACGTCGGTGGGCGCCAGACCCTTGGCCTTGTTCTGCTCGATCCATTCCAGCAGGATTTGTTCCTGATTGGTGGCCGCGCTGACGATGACTTTCAGCCCTGCGATTTCCTCCGGCTTGGTAATGCTGGTCACCTTGCTGTCAGCCGCGACGTAAAAGCCGAGCAGATCGTTGCGATAGCTGGAAAAATCGAACTTCTCCTTGCGCGCTTCGGTGACGGTGACGTTGGAGATAACGGCATCGAATTTTCCTGACACGAGACCGAGCGGCCAGTCGGCCCAGGCAACCGGTATCAGTTCGAGCTGAAGGCCCAGGCTGTCAGCCACGAGTTGGGCAATATCCGGCTCGCTGCCAATTGGCGTCTTCGCGTCATTGGCATAATCCCCCAGCGGCAAGCGCGATGGATTGGTGGCCACAGTCAGCTTGCCCGGCGTGACAAACTTGAAATCGGCTGGAATGAGTTTTGCGGCCTCTTCCACCTTCTCAACACGAACGCGACCTTTCTGCTCCGGCGAGAGGTCGATTTCCTGTGCATGCGCCGCTTGCCCGAAGGAGAGAAACGCGGTGATCAACCCGCCACTGATAGCAGACAGCAATATCGATTTAGAAATCATTGAATGTTTCCTTATTGTTTGAATTTTATAGCACTTTTGCAAGAAACTCGGCTGTGCGGGGATGGTCTGGCTTGGTCAAAACCTTCTCCGGTGTTCCCGTCTCCAGTATCCTGCCCTGCTCCATGAAGACGACCGTATCGGCGACTTCCCGGGCAAAGCCGATTTCGTGGGTGACGATGATGAGGGTGACGCCGGAGCGGGCGAGTTCCTTGATGACATCGAGCACTTCATTGACGAGTTCAGGATCGAGCGCAGACGTGGGCTCGTCGAACAGAAGAACCTTGGGCCGCAAGGCTAGCGCACGGGCAATGGCAACGCGTTGCTGCTGGCCACCGGAGAGTTGGCGGGGGTATGCGCCCGCCTTTTCCGCCAGGCCGACGCGAGCCAACAGGTCGCGCGCTTCCGCTTCCGCCTGAGTTCTGGAAATACCACGCACGGTCACAGGTGCTTCGATGATGTTTTCCAGAACGGTCAGATGCGGAAAGAGATTGAAACTCTGGAACACCATGCCGACCTCGACGCGGCGTTTGAGGATGTCCTTTTCTTTCAACTCGTAGAGCGTATCGCCCTTCTGGTGATAACCGACCAGTTCGCCATCAACAGCGATGAAACCGTCATCCACCCGTTCCAGATGATTGATTGATCGCAGCAGGGTAGATTTGCCGGAGCCGGATTGGCCGAGAATGGCGGTGACGCTGCCTGCCGGCACCGTGAGGGTGACATCCTTCAGCACCTTGAGAGAACCGAAGGATTTCGAAACCCCATGGATGGTGACGTTGCCGCCTCGGTTTCCGAGTTGGAAGCTGCCTGAGCGAACAGCGACCGGGCGTTCCAATATCTCCTTAGCCGCGTCAATTCTCTCACTGGCTTCACTCACAGCTGAGCGTGGCCAAACGGTGCGATACAGCGTATTGAAAAAGGATGGCGGCGGATTGCGCAGCGCGCCGCGAGAGAAATGCCGCTCGATGTGATGCTGGATAACGGAGAGAACGGTCAGGATGATGAGATACCAGACTGTCGCCACCATCAGCAGCGGAATGACTTCCAGATTACGGCGATAGATGATCTGAATCGTATAAAACAGTTCCGGCAGGGCAAGAATATAGACCTGCGACGTGCCTTTCGCCATTAGGATGATTTCATTGAAACCATTGGGCAAAATGGTGCGCATGGCCTGCGGCAGAATGATCTTCGAAAACTGTCTGCGGCGCGGCAGACCGAGCGATGCTGCCGCTTCTAGCTGGCCCTGCTCGACGGACAAAATACCGCCACGCACGATCTCAGAGGAAAACGCACCCGCATTCAAGGTAAGGCCGATGACCGCTGCCGCAAACGGCGTCATCAGTTGGGTGGTATTCCAGCTGAAGAAATTGATGCCCGTGTAAGGCACGCCAATCGTGATGGTTTCGTAGAGATAACCGAGATTGTTGAGGATCAGCAGCAGAACGATCAGCGGGATGGATCTGAATATCCAGATATAGGTCCAGGAGATGGCGACCAGCAGTGGTGAGCCGGACACCCGTGCCAGCGCCAGAACCGTTCCAAGCACGAAGCCGAAGAAGGCACCCAGAACGGTAAGGAGCAGCGTCCTACCAAGGCCGACAAGCACAGGCTCGGCAAAGAACCATTCTGCAAATACATCCCAACCCCAGCGTGGATTGCCGAATACGGAATTCAGAACTGCCGCGATGATGACGACGGATGCGATCGTGCCAAAGGTGCGCAGCGGATAACGGGCGGGAACGATGCGAAAGTGCGAATAATCGCCCTTGATTGGCGCTACCTTTCGTTCGTTCACTGCCACGTGCGGAAAATCGGACGCGATGGTCATGAGGCGAGCCTTTCAGAGCTGATCTATGCGTGATGGCTCACGGCACGGGGTGTTATCGCGGTGTCAAAGGACGATGCCGTTGGCGCAACGGAGAGCCACTTTTCGAAGGGCAAGGATTTGATGGTTTGCGGGTCTGCCGTGGTGTCGAACAGCGCCCTGTAACCATTGGAGAGATAGAGGCCCACGGCTTCCGGCTGACGGAAACCCGTGGTCAGATAAATCCGGGCATATCCCTGCCGAATGGCCTGACGTTCAAGCTCGACCAACACCTTTTTCGCCAGCCCCTGACGGCGATGGGCGGAATGTGTCCAGACGCGTTTGAACTCCGCCGTGTCGTCATCGTGGCGCATGAAGGCACCGCCGCCGATGGCTTTTCCATCCCGCAACAGAAGCAGGAAATTGCCATAGGGCGGGCTGAAGGCTTCAGGCGGATATTTGCTCAACTCCGCTTTGGCACCTTCCGCATTGAAAAACGTACCGTAACGGCTGTCATATTCGAACAGCAATTCGTCCAGCAGCGGCTGTGCGAGCGGGTCGAGAACAGATGTATAGAGAAAACTGTCGCTCATGATTTTGCTTCCGGTGTTGAGATCAGGAAAGATAGGCTTCCGCCAGGCGGACCCAGTAACGGGCCGCCGGCGCGATGATGGCGTCGTTGAAATCGTAATGCGGGCTGTGCAGTGAGGCGCTTTCCCCGTTGCCGACGAAGAGATAGGAGCCGGGCCTCTCCTGAAGCATGAATGCGAAGTCTTCACTGGCGGTGCGCGGCTGAAAGTCTTCAGCGATCTGCGACGCGGGGAAATGCCGCTTTGCCACGCCACGCGCGAACGTCGTCTGTGCGACATGATTCAAGACCGGCGGGAAACCGCGGTGGAAATCCACATCCGCCGTCGCGCCGAAGCTTTCGGCCTGGGCTTTTGCCAGCGCTTTCAGCCTGCGTTCCAAAGTCTCGCGGACAGTTTCAGAGAAGGCCCGCGCCGTGATTTGCAACTCAACGCTCTCAGGAATGACGTTGGACGCTGTACCGCCATGAATGGATCCGACCGTCAAAACCGCCATCTGACGCGGGTCGACATTGCGTGACACGATGCTCTGCAGGGCCGTAATGAAACCGGCGGATGCCAGCACCGGGTCAATGGTTTCGTGGGGTTCCGCACCATGGCCACCCTTGCCGATGATGCGGATCGTAGCCTTATCGACGGAGGCCATGGCTGGCCCCTCGACGAAGCCGAATTGACCCGTGGCAACACCTGGCCAATTGTGAAGGCCGAAGACCGCATCCACCGGAAACCGCTCGAAAAGCCGGTCGGCGATCATGGCTCTCGCACCAGCGCCGATTTCCTCGGCGGGCTGGAAAATCAGAGTCAACGTGCCGGAGAAATTCGATTGTTCCGCCAGATATCGTGCAGCGGCCAGCAGGATCGTGGTGTGGCCATCGTGCCCGCAGGCATGCATCACGCCTTGATTTTCGCTGGCATAGGCTAAGCCGGTTTCCTCCACGATTGGCAGCGCGTCGATATCTGCCCGTATGCCGATACGTTTGTCGCCAGTGCCGCGCTTCAGCGTAGCGACGACGCCATAGCCACCCACACCTTCCGTGACCTCATAACCGTAAGACAGAAGGTAGCGGGCCACGACGCTGGAGGTCCGCTTTTCCTTGCGCGACAATTCAGGGTTCCGGTGCAGGTCCCGACGGATCGCGACACTCTCCTCCTGAAAGGCAAGGATTCCCCGTTCGGCGTCGTCACTGGGACGCGCGCCGTCAATGTGGATATTCATGATCGTTATCTCCTGCGCGGCATTCAAACCTGCCGCGCGTCCTTAAAAATCACCCAGCTACGAGGCGATGGCTTTGTCCAAATTCGTTAACTCGTTGGCATAAACGCTTTGTCGGAATGGCAAACCGAGATGATCGCGAAGTGTGGAGCCTTCAAGCTGCGGATCGAAATAGCCACGCTGTTGCAGAACGGGGATGACCAGACGGATGAAGTCATCCAGCCCTTCGGCAATCACCGGAAAGCCCAGAATGAAGCCATCAGCAGCATCGTTCTCTACCCAGCGAATGATCTCGTCTGCGACCTTTTCGGGCGTGCCGATGAAGCCTTCACGTGACGTTGCCGCCTCAAGGGCTGCTTCACGCAGGGTCTGGTTCTTGTCCTTCGCCCGCTGCTTGATGCGATCCGTGGTCGAGCGGAAACTGTTCTTGCCGATTTCGCCCAGTTCCGGAAATGGCGCATCCAAATCATAGACGCTGAAATCGTGATGATCGAAGAAGCGTCCGAGATAGGCCAAGGCATCATCAATGGTGATGAGGTTGCGGATGATGTCGTATTTCTTTTCGGCCTCGTCTTGCGTTTCGGCAACGATCGGGCCGATGCCGGGGAATATCTTTACGTCGGAGGCGGAGCGCCCCTGCGCGACAGCGCTTTGTCTTACCCGCTTCAGGAACGCATGGTTTTCTTCCAGAGACGCGGAATTGGTGAAAACCGCATCCGCATGTTTGCCGGCAAGGCCGATGCCCGCTTCGGAAGAACCAGCCTGAAAGATGACCGGTTGCCCCTGCGCCGAGCGCTGAATATTCAGCGGTCCCTCAACGGAGAAGAAGCGGCCTTTGTGACCCAGCGTGTGCAGCTTTGCCTTATCGAAGAACTGGCCGGTTTCGCGATTGCGCGTGAAGGCATCGTCATCCCAGCTGTCCCATAGACCTTTGATAACCTCGAGATATTCGTCGGCTATCTCGTAGCGAAGCGCGTGTTCAGGATGGTTGCGGCTGTAATTCTTGGCCGTCCCCTCGAGCGGCGTCGTGACAGCGTTCCAACCCGCTCTGCCACCGCTGATCAAATCGAGAGAGGCAAACTGCCGCGCCACCGTAAAGGGGTCGCTGTAGGAGGTGGACACCGTGCCGGCAAGACCGATCTTCGTGGTAACCGCGGCAAGTGCCGAAAGGATCGTCAGGGGCTCGAAGCGATTGAGAAAATGCGGGATGGATTTGTCATTGATATAAAGCCCGTCCGCCACGAAAGCGAAGGAAATGCCCGCCGCTTCCGCCTTCAGAGCATTGTCTTTGAAGAACTGGAAATTGACGCTGGCATCGACCGGGCTCTTGGGATGGCGCCATGCATTCATATGGCTACCGGCACCTTGCAGCATGATACCGAAACGTACTTGTTTTTTGGTCATGTTCCTGTCTCCTGACATCCGTTACGCGGCAGCCGAAAGGCGGTGCGTTGCCAGCAATTCGATTGACGCAAGTCGTTGATCCGCACCGACATGCGGAGGCTCGATGATGAATTCCTCGATGCCGTAATCACTTGCGAGGCGGTGAAGCTGTCTGTGGATATCGACCGCCGTGCCATGCAGCACGTTGGGTTTGCGTTCATCTATGCGATAATCCGTATCGCCGGATTGCCGGGCGAACTCCTCCGCCTGCTCACGCCGACCCAGATTGAACGCCTTCCCATTGCTGAGAAACACCCGGAAAATTCGCTGATTGGCCACCTGCGCCGCAGCCTGCGCAGGATCGTTTGCCGCAAGTGCCGACAAAGCCAGAATGGCGGACCTTCCGCCGCTTTCCGTACGGAAGGTCTCAAGGCTGGAGCGCAAGACTTCCGGATCGCCATTGAGGTGACCGGCAAAGACAAAATTCCAACCCTTTGATGCGGCAAGCTTTGCGCTTTCAGGACTTGCACCCAGCAGAAATCTTTCCGCAGCAACAGGCGGCGCAGGTGTCGCAGCAAGGCCTGCCTGTGCGTTTCCTTCCGCAACCGGACCGGACAGATGCCCATCGAGTTCCGCAAATGCCGTTTCGAAATCCGGTTTGCGTGCCGGATCATAGGCATGTTGCAATGCCGATGTTGCGAGCGGCAGACCACCCGGCGTCTTTCCGACGCCAATATCCACCCGCCCAGGGGCTAGTGAAGACAAGACATTAAAGACTTCCGCTACCTTATAGGGGCTATAGTGCTGGAGCATGACCCCACCCGAACCCACTCTGATGCGAGAGGTTTTCGCCAGAATCCATGCGACGAGCGCTTCTGGTGCAGATCCTGCCAATTCCGGCGAGTTATGATGTTCGGCCACCCAAAACCGGCGATATCCCAACTCTTCTGCGCGTTTTGCGAGATTAAGCGTATCGCGAAAAGCGTTTGTAGCGTTCTCATCGGTGGAGATGGGGCTCTTATCCAGAAGGCTGAGAGAGTACATCGTGACCTCGTCCATTTGCTGATGACCGATTAGTCTACCGATTTACTAAACTAATAAAGGATGTTCGTTCTACGTTTGCGTGTGAACGGAAAAAATATTGTCTTCCGATGGAAGAGCTTTAACAACGCTCGCTGTCGTGTGTTGTGAGGACGGAAATACGACGCCGGCAAAGTCGTCAATGATCTGACGATAGTCTTCCGCCTGAAATTCATAAGGGAGTTCAAGCCGGAACTCGGAGACGAGTGGCAAGACAGGGTCACGCGCAAGCGTTTCGAAAATCTCTTCCGTGGTGCCGACGATATCGGGTAGAAACAAAGTTCGACGGTCTCCGTGGGGCATACCGGTGCGCTTGTCGCGTTGAGCTGCGAACTCCCTATAACGGAGGCGGGTTTGTGGGTCCGCGCTATCGGTTGGCAAAATCACGCGACCAAGTGCGACTCGAGGCTCTCGCTCATGAATCCATTCATGACGAAAACGAGTAATGAGTGCTGCCTGCGCAGTCAGGAAATCGTCGGTGTTTTCGCCGCTGACGATGTTTCCGGTCAGAAGATTGAACCCCACCTGCCCGGCCCATCGCGCTGAACTCTGCGAACCGCCACCGTACCACAGGCGATCAGTCAGCCCTTTTGCAAATGGCCGTAGCCGCGGTACCTGCGCCCCGGCTGCATTGCCTGCATCCGTTCGCACTGAGAGTGGAGCAGACCGCAAGGCCGCCGCTAGTTTTTCCGCCCGATTATGGCTGTAGTCCGCCTCCGGCGCAGGGTCGGTATAGGCCGAAATCAACTGCGCGAAGGGTGGCGCACCAACGGATACGCCGACATTCAATCGTCCATGGGAAAGCACATCAACCGTTGCAAGATCTTCCGCCAAGCGGAACGGGTGTTCGTAACCGAGCTGAATGACAGCCGTACCAAGCCCAATTCTTTTCGTGCGTTGTGATGCAGCAGCGAGAAACGTAGCCGCGGACGAAATACCCCGCTCCAGATGTCGTTGCCGAACGAAAGCCGTGTGATAGCCCAGCTTTTCGCCCTGCTCAAAAAGCCGCAATGTATCCTCCATCCCACGGGCTGGGTCATCATCATCGTAATTCCCTGGAATAAGGAACGAGAACTGACGAATATGGGAGAGAGGCATAGTGAGTCTCCAAAATGAATTCCCGTCATCAGGAGACGGATATTTTATGCAAAGGCTCGATTGTCGGTTACACGGCTTATCTGATTGGGCAAACCCGCTCCTTTGAGGCGATCCATGAGATCGTAACCCTGCGACCAGCGACCAAACCCGCTCGCAACATTGATGTGCCCGACTGAACCGAGATTAATATGGGTGCTGCCCCATAGGGAGCTTGCCAACTCCAGCTCTTCGGCCGTCATGTAAGGATCGTTGTCACTGCCGATGACAGCGCTTGGAAACGGGAGTGGCGAGATCGGAGCCTCACCGAAACTAACGATGCATGGATGCAACGCCTCTACCCGTTCAAGCTGGGCAGGAGCAACGAGAAGAGCACCTCTAATCTTGGTGGCGAGTGGTCGTCCGGCCATGTTGGCAACGAGAATGCAGCCGAGACTGTGGGCGACGACATAGGCATGATCCGTGTTTGCCAACGCCTGCTCGAACGACTCCAACCAGTCTGCCAGAAAAGGGCATTGCCAATTTTCCTGATCGACGAGTCGAGCGCCGGAATCATCCTGCAACCAGTAGTGTTGCCAGTGGTCACTCCCGGACCCGTTGAGACCGGGTACGATCAAGGTGGTACACATGCCTGCTCCTTGGTCCAATCCGCCAAAATCTCAAATGAAGCTGATCACAACATCTTCAGTTCAAAGTCACGCGAAGCCAATAGTGACGTTGCCAGCGCGCTTCACTATTGACATCAGAATGCTCAATTACGGCAAGCAGGTCCACATCTGTGTTTTTCTCCGCTTTATCCATATTAGAAAATCATGCACATATTTTGGAATTCGATAAAAATTTTATTCGCATCAGAGAATATGAAGGGGTAATGCTAGGAAATCATTGCGCCCTCTTCGATCTATTCGCACTCTAGATATAATCGACTAAAGAAGTAGATTATTTCAAGCTCGTGAGAAGACGCAGAAACCTTTTCCTCTTCCGCACTGCAAAATAAACGACGCTGCGTCGTTTTGAGTAATCGTCGCTGACATTCTTCAGGAGGTGAGAAGCAATTGCTTCGAAAGCTTAAGGGGCGACAACAATGAAAAAGATTCTTGGAAACACCATTTCTCTAACACGCCGCGCTGGCTTGACGGCACTGCTTGCAGTTGCAGCAACCGGCTTGACGGGCGTTGCGACAGGCCATGCAGCCGATAAGGCGATCAAGGTCGGCATTATCAGCGGTGAAGACGAAGACGTCTGGCGCGAGGTCACCAAGCAAGCCGCAAAAAGCGGTCTCAAGATCGAAACCATCATCTTCAACGATTACACACAGCCAAACGAAGCGCTGGAGCGCGGCGAGATCGACGCCAACGCCTTCCAGCACAAGCCATACCTCGACAATCAGATCAAGCAGCATGGCTACAAGATCGTACCAGTTGGCTACACCGGTGTATGGCCAATCGGGCTTTACTCCAAGACGCACAAAACTGTGGCTGATCTGAAAGAAGGGGCACAAGTGGGCGTGCCGAACGATCCTTCCAATGAGGGCCGTGCACTTCGCCTTCTTCAGAATGAAGGCCTGATCAAGCTGAAAGACGGCACCGGCATTCTGGCAACTCTGGCAGATGTTACTGAAAACCCGAAGAAGCTGAAAATCAAGGAGCTCGACGCGGGCATTGTCGGTCGTTCCATTGATGATTTGGATGCGGCTGTCGTCAACACGGATTGGGCTTTGAAGGCTGGTCTTGGCCCCGATAACCGCATTGCGCAGGAACCCATTGCCGATAACCCATATCGCAACTTCATTGCCGTCAAACAGGCTGACGAAAGCCAGCCTTGGGTGAAGCAACTCGTCGCAGCCTATCAGAACGATGCCGTAAAGGCCGTTTTCGAAAAGGTTTATCGCGGAACAGGCTTGAGCGCTTACTAACAGCTGAACACACAAAAGCGAAAAGGCGGCGCGGATTTTTCCGTGCCGCCTTTGCTTGCAGGAAAGCATCATGAACAGTCACTACATCGTTCACGCACCACAAGAGGCGATAGAGACCGAGACAGAGGTCGTCCGATTGCACGACGTGCACCGCCGCTTTGGCACGGTATCCGCGTTAGACGGGGTTTCGCTGAGTGTGCGTCAGGGCGAAATTCTTGGCATTATCGGCAGAAGTGGCGCGGGGAAGTCGACGCTCATTCGCTGCCTCAATGGCCTTGAGCGTGCCGACAGCGGCGATATCATCATCGACGGCCGCAAGATCAATGGCCTGCCGGAACGAGAGCTTCAGCCGCTGCGTCGCAAGATCGGCATGATCTTCCAACACTTCAACCTTCTGTCGGCAAAGACCGTTGAAGCAAATGTCGCTCTTCCTCTTAAAATAGAGGGCATGGCCAAGGCTGAGCGGTTGGCGCGGGCGCGCGAAATGCTGGAGCTCGTGGGCCTCTCGGACAAGGCGAAAGCCTATCCAAACCAGCTTTCAGGCGGCCAGAAGCAGCGTGTCGGCATTGCCCGGGCCTTGGCCGCAAAGCCTGCTTTGCTACTGTCAGACGAGGCAACGTCTGCGCTTGATCCTGAAACCACCCGCTCGATTCTTGCCCTGCTCAAGGATATCAACCGCAAGCTCGGCCTGACAATCGTGCTCATTACCCATGAGATGGACGTCATCCGCGCAATTGCAGATCGCGTAGCCGTCATCGATGCGGGCAGAATCGTGGAAGAAGGTCATGTTTGGTCGGTGTTCTCACATCCTGTTGCCGAGATCACGAAAAGTCTGCTCGCCGGCAACCGGCCCCAACTGCCCGAACATGTCAGCCGCAGGCTGGACGAGAAGAACGGCGCTGATATCCTCATCAGTATAGATCTGGTCGGTGCATATGCACAAAGCCAGCTCTTCAACGATCTCGGAAATTCGTTTTCGCGTGGAGTGCGCCTCTTGGAAGGCGGTGTGGAACACATTCAATCGCAGCCGGTTGCCCGTTTTTTCCTGACCGTTCCTCGTTCCGATGAAAGTTTACTGAGGGATATCACCGGCAAACTGGTTTCTGCCGACGCTCGCGTGGAGGTGCTGGGTTATGTCTGACATCATGATCGAACTTCTGATCCGTTCCATTTGGGAAACGTCCTTGATGACCTTTGCGTCCGGCGTTATCTCCCTGATCGTCGGTCTGCCGCTTGGGCTTGCGCTTGTCACAACATCGAGAGGTGGCATCGCCGAAAACCTCTGGATCAATCGGATCATCGGTGCCATCGTCAATGCGTTCCGCTCCATTCCCTTCATCATTCTGCTCGTCGCGCTCATTCCGCTGACGAGGTTGATTGTTGGCACGTCGCTTGGCACCTGGGCTGCGATCGTCCCACTGTCCATCGCGGCCATTCCCTATTACGCCCGCATCGCCGAAGTCTCCTTGCGCGAGGTGGATCACGGGTTGATCGAAGCGGTCCGTGCCATGGGTGGCAATCGCTGGACTATCATTCGCGAGGTGCTGGTGCCAGAGGCACTGCCGGGCATCATCGCCGGCTTTACCGTGACGTTGGTCACGCTGATCGGAGCGTCCGCAATGGCGGGGGCGATTGGTGCGGGCGGACTGGGAGATCTCGCCATCCGTTACGGGTATCAGCGTTTCGAAACCAACGTGATGATCGCTGTCGTCGCCGTTCTGATCGTCATCGTCTGCGGCATCCAGTGGATTGGCGACAAGGCGGCCGCGCGCCTGGATCGGCACTGATCTCGAAGAGGACACGCGCGACAGCAGCGCGTGGCCTCTTTGGTCCTAAACACTCTTTTCTGATGGCGTCCCGTTCACGACTCGATTGACGGCATTTCGCCCCAGCATGGATCGGATCATATGGCTTTGCGGTGCATGAGCCCTCGCCGTGATTGCATCGCGATGGTGGCGCTCAAGATTGTAGTCTCGCCGCAGGCCGCGATTTCCACCCAGCTCAAGCGCAAGATCGGTTATCGTAACGGCATTGTCGATGACGACATGGCGAAGAGCAAATGCATCCGTACCGATCGGAATACCCGCATCAACATCCCGCGCGATCGATGTGAGCAGCCTTTTATTGGCAGTCAGCAGCACTTCGATGTGTCCTATCCCCTCCTGAATCCGGGGAATGGTGGCGAGTGGTGCACCGAGGCTGGACGGCACGTGCGCGGTCAAATGGCGTAGCAGGTCATCGCGGGCAGAGACGGCGACCCCATGATAGACCGCCGAAAGCAACGTGAAGAAGGTCTGGCCATCCGCTTCGTCGCGGCGAAGCGGTTCGCTTGCTGGCTGTTGCGCAACAATGTCAGCCAGCGGCACCTTCACATTCGTCAAGATCAGATCGTGGCTGGCAGTGCCGAACATGCCGGTTGCCTCCCATGCACGGGCATGGCTGATGCCTTGGACATCGAGCGGAACAAGCAGTTGCACGAGGCGAGGCGCGATCTCTTCGGTCAAAGCGAGGACGATTGCCCATTTGAGACCTGGCAGGCCGGTCACGAAGCTTTTGCGCCCATTGACCACCCAGAAATCGCCGTCAATCCGTGCCACCGTTTCCGGCAATCCACCGTGAGCGGGCGACCCGGCACCAGGTTCAGCCTGCGCATTGTTCAAAAGCGCCGGTCCCTCAACGTTCGCAGCGAGAACTTTTGAGGCAAGCGCAGGTGGCCAACGTCCGCGCCTTATGGCGGAATGGACGCTGTAATGCATGGCGAGGATAAGCGCTGTGGAAGGATCGCCGGTTGCGATGGTGGAAATCACGGCCTGCGTGGTTTCCAGACCTTCGCCAAGGCCTTCGTCTTCACGCGAAGTGACCAGCCCCAGAAGTCCGGACTGGAAGAGTGCTGCGAAATTTTCTGCGGCGAACTCTCCGCTTTTATCATAGTCAGCGGCGGTTTCGGCAAAACGCCGGGCCAGATCGGCGGCGATCCTGACAGGATCGACAGGCAGTTCGGAGGGCAGTTTAACGGCGGAGATGGTAGCACTCATGCGACGGCCCTCTTAGCGGCGGCATCGATGAAACGTGCATCGACCCATTCCGCGACATCGAAGTCATTTTCGAGGAAGCCCCATTCATGCAGGAAATCTTTGTAATGGCCGACAGCGGCCACCAGTTCGGCATCAAGGCTTATGCCCAGATGACGATGAACATCGGCCCCATTGGCGGCAAGCACCTGTTCTTCGCTTGCACCTGCCTCGCGCGCGATGAAGCGGCGGGTTTCTTCCGGGTGCTGCTCCGCCCAGTCGGATGCTCTGCGAATGACTGCAATAAGTCGCTCGACAAGATCAGGGCGCTCATCTGCGAGACGCGCATCGACCGTCAGCACACGCGGTGAGCCGGAATTGATGCGTATCTTCGGATCAGGATGGAAACCGAACTCCACCACCTGCACCGCACCGATCAGATTAGCAACGCTAACGCCTGCCGTTCCCTTGACGAAGATGGCATCGACATCTCCGCGCAGCAATGCCGCCACCTCCTCGCCAAAGCTTTGTCGACGCTTCAAGCCAAACAGCGATGGGCCTTCCTGGGAAGCCAAAATCGAATCCTTAATATGGATATCAACCAGTTCCACGTCGTCGCTTTTCAAGCCCTCCAGCGAGAGAGCTGAGACCAGCCCTTTCAGAGCCGTTGCAGCCATGAAATCCACGATGCCTTCAGGCCTGCGCGGCACGCCGAAGCGTCGGCCAACGAGGTCTTTGACGGAGCGGATGCCGGTTTGCGGCAGAGTGATTATGGCCTGAAACTCGTCCGTCCAGGTAATGCCGACGAGGCGCGTGTTGCGGCCTTCGGAACGGGCGCGAATGGGCGGCACATTGCCGCCATGGCGGAAAGACCATTCCAAAGTATGGTTGAAATGGCTTTGCCTGATAGCGCGATCCGGCGAATCTATGATCGACTTCAGGGCGACGCCCACCTCGGCAAATGTCTGTTCCAGATAGCCCAATTGGGCAGCCAGACCGACGGGCGTTGGAACAGGGCAGCGCGTATACCAGATTTCGGAAAGCGGCGTTGTCATCATATGTCCTCGAATTCGAGTGCAAAAGGGTAGAGCGAGACGGCGCGCCTAAAAAACGGAGCGCAAGACGACCCACCGCCGTGGCGATGGGCTCTTTTCGAAAAGGGTCAGGACGTGGCGATATGGGCGAAGGCAAGACTGCCAGCCGCGCCCTCTGCGCCCACGGTGTGATCTGCCAGTCGTTTGTTGTAGATGGTGATCTCCGGCGCGCTGACGATGTCGATCGCGGGGACATCCTCGACAAGGATCTGCTGGATTTCCTTCCACTGCGCGAAGCGCTTTTCAGGATTGATCTCAACAGCAGCGGCTTCGAACAGCGCATCCACTTTCGGATTGCTATAGGCTGCGCCATTCGAGAAAGGCACACCCTTCTTGAAGTTCTTGCTCCAGTAGAGCCGCTGGACGCCAACTGTCGGATCGAACAGATTGCTCATGCCTTCATAAGCAAAATCAAAATCACGGTCGGTGTAGATGCGCTTGGTATAGGTCGCAAAATCCTGATTGCGGACGTTCACCTCCACACCGACCTTCGCCAAGGCCTGACGGATATAATCTGCACCGCGTGGGTAACCTTCGCCGGGGACGTAATCGAGGTTGATGTGCAAACGCACGCCATCTGCGCCACGCTTGTATCCGGCCTCATCGAGCAGTGCTTCCGCTGCCTTGAGATCAATTGGATAGGTTTTGAGGTCGCCGACATACCATTTGCTCAGCTTTGCGCTGATCGGACCTGGAATGGGCGCGCCATAGCCATAATTGACCGTGTTGAAGATGACATTGCGGTCGATGACATGCGCAAAGGCACGCCGCACCCGCACATCCCTAAAGAACTCCTTCTCCATATTGAACTCAACGCGGCTGACGCTGTTGATATATTGGTATCCCTGCGTGTCGAAGACGAGATCCGGCAAGGCCTTGAGACGGTCCAGATCGCTGTAGGGAACGGGCGTGCCGGGTGCCAGATCAATCTCGCCGGACTCAATGGCAATGCTGCGCGCTGCCGAATCCGTGATGAAACGGACAATGAGCTGATCAAGATAGGGACGCGGCTTGTCCCAGTAATCCGGGTTGCGCACATAGACGATGTGGCTGCCGCGCACCCACTCCTTGAACCTGAAGGGGCCGGTACCGACGGGTGCATAGTTGGCCGGGTTTTCCTGAACCTTCGTACCCTCATATAGGTGCTTCGGCACGATGGGCGTTTCGCCAGCGGCGAGTGCGGTAATCAGGTAGGGTGCGGGCTTGGAAAGAACCAGAACCGCCGTCAGTTCATCGGGTGTTTCGACATCCACCAGATTGAGGAAGGTATTGCGTCCGCGCGGATGCACCTCCTTGATGGTCTTGATCGAAAACGCCACATCGGCGGAGGTAAAAGGCTTGCCATCATGCCACTTCACACCGGACCGCAGCTTGAACGTATAACGCAAGCCATCGGGGCTGATCTGCCAATCCGTTGCCAGAAGCGGTTTGGGATTGAGATCGAAATCATAGGTCAGCAAACCCTCCGTCACCTTTGGGGAGACATAAAAGGAATTGGCCGCCGTGTGCGCGATGGTGGTCAACACCGGCGGTTCGGTGGCCAGCAGGAAGGTTGCCGTGCCACCGCGCGCGGGCTCCACCGCCCACGCCCCAACCCCTGAAAGTGAAACGGCACCCAGCGCGACAGAAGCCAGCAGAAACCCGCGTCGTGTCGTTTGATGGAAATCAGTCATGTAACGTTCCTCTCTGCGCCGGCATCGACCGACGAAACTTGCCCCGATGGAAAATTCGTTTCTGGCGAAGACAGATATGAGCACATACGCCCAAGAATCGTCTTTTTTAGAAATTATCTTTCCTTAAGCGGGCTTATATCGCTGTTTTTAAGAAAATAATTCCGATATCTCTTTGACAAATTCCATAAATTTAGTCAACTAATAACCTATTCAAATCGGGCAACGCTGACGCCTGGGACAAAAATGGATGGGAAGCGATGTCAAATTCGAAACGGATTTTATCCCAAGCACGCCGGGTCGCCTTGTCGGCGATACCCACCGTGCTTGGCATCATCATCTTGAATTTCTTCCTGCTCCAGCTTGCGCCGGGTGATGCCGCCGATGTGCTTGCGGCAGAGGCAGGCTCTGCGACCGTGGAAACGATGGCGGAGATGCGCTCCCGTTTCGGTCTCGATCTGCCCGTGCTGCATCAGTTGACGAACTACCTTGGCAATCTCGCGCAATTCAGCCTCGGTTTTTCACCACGATACGGCATGCCGGTTGCCGACCTGATCGGCCAACGACTGCCCGGTACGCTGGCGCTGATGGGCGCGGCGCTGGGCATCGCCATCTTCGTTGGCGTCTTTCTAGGCTCGATCATGGCGCTTTTTTCCGGCAGATTGCCGGATCGGATCATCTCCATCGGATCGCTGATTTTCTACTCGGTTCCCGGCTTCTGGATTGGCCTGATGTTGATCCTGACATTTTCCGTCAAGCTTGGCTGGTTGCCCTCAGGCGGTGACAGCACAATCGGCAGCAGTTTGACCGGCCTCGATGCCTTTCTGGACCGCATCCGCTACATCATTCTGCCGGCACTTTCTCTGGCACTGTACTTCCTTGCCATTTATGCCCGCCTCACCCGTGCCGCCATGCTGGAGGTGAAGTCGCAAGACTATGTGCGCACCGCGCGCGCCAAGGGTGTCTCACCGTTCCGACTGACGACGCGCCACATCCTGCGCAACGCGCTCATTCCCATCACCACCATGGCTGGAATGCATATTGGCGGGCTTCTGGGTGGCGCGGTTGTGGTCGAGACGGTCTTCAGTTGGCCGGGATTGGGGCGCCTGGCATTCGAAGCCGTCATGGCGCGGGATTTCAGCGTGCTGCTCGGCATTCTGCTTCTGTCTTCTTTCGTCGTCATCATCGTCAACGCCGCCGTGGACCTGTTGCAGGCATGGCTCGACCCTCGCATCGGAGAAAGCCGATGAGCTCTTCAAACACCACCGCATTTCTGCAAGCAACCGACATCGCCGCGCAGTCGAAAGCTGAAACCGCCAGCCCCGCGGCCAAAGAGCAAAAGGGGGATCAGAAACCCTGGCCCTATCTGCATGCTCCCGATGCGCTTTCGGCCCGCACGGTCTCCGTGCCCAGAAAGGGCCTTCGGCGGGAACTGAAGATCTTTCTGACGAACCCCAACGCCATCGTCGGGCTGCTTTTTCTGGCAACCGTTATCGTCACGGCGTTACTGGCACCTATTCTCTACCCCGGCGATCCGCTGGAAATGGTGACGCGACCCTTTCTATGGCCGGGACAGAACGCTGCTTATCCGCTCGGCACAGATTCCATGGGGCGTGACGTGATGGCAGGCATCATCCACGGCGCGCGCATTTCGCTCACCGTCGGCGTGGTCGCGACGGTCATCGGGCTGACGATCGGCATCACTATCGGCGCATTTGCCGGATATTTCGGCGGTCTGGTGGACGATATTCTGGTCAAGATCATCGAAATCTTCCAGACCCTGCCGAATTTCGTGTTGCTGGTCGTGCTCGTCGCAATCGCCCAGCCATCGGTCACGACAGTGACGTCCGCAATCGGCATTATCACTTGGCCCATGGTGGCCCGGCTGACGCGCGCCGAATTCCGCGCCATCCGTGAGAAGGACTATGTTCTGGCCGCGCGCAGCCTTGGTTACGGCAATGCGCGCATCGTGTTCAAGGAAATCCTGCCGAATGCTCTGCCACCGATCATCGTGACATCGTCGGTCATGGTTGCCGGTGCAATCCTGATGGAAGCGGCATTGTCCTTCATGGGACTTGGAGATCCCAACCGTGTGTCATGGGGTTCGATGATCGGTTCCGGACGCGATGTCATCCGCACCGCCTGGTATCTGACCGCTCTGCCTGGCCTTGCCATCGTCTTCACCGTGATTTCGCTCAATCTGATCAGCGATGGCCTTAACGACGCGCTCAATCCGCGCTTTTCGGAGGAACGCCGATGACAAAACTGATTGATGTACAGGATTTTTCCGTGGGCTTTGGCGATGCCCAGCCCGTCAAGGGTGTCAGCTTCGGCGTATCGGCTGGCGAAATGCTGGCAATTGTTGGAGAAAGCGGATCGGGGAAATCACTGACCGCGCTTGGATTGATCGGCCTCTTGCCATCACACGCGAAAGTCGGCGGCAAGATTTTGTTGGAGGGTCGCAACCTCTTGTCCTTGTCCGAACGGCAATGGCGCGGCATTCGCGGCAGCGATATCGGCATGATTTTCCAGGAGCCTATGACCTCTCTCAATCCGGTCCTGACCATCGGTGAGCAGATCGTCGAGGTGCTTCGTATCCACGAAAAGATCGACAAGCGCCAGGCACGAAAACGCGCTATCGAATTGCTGGATCTGGTCAATATTCCAGAGGCTGGACGCCGGGTGGATGATTATCCGCACCAGCTTTCCGGCGGCATGCGCCAACGCGTCATGATCGCCATCGGCGTTGCCTGCAATCCAAAGCTCCTGATCGCGGACGAAGCCACCACGGCGCTGGATGTGACGATCCAGGCGCAAATTCTCCAGCTTCTCGACAATCTGCGCCGTGATCTCAACATGGCCGTCATTCTCATTACCCATGATCTCGGTATCGTGGCACAATGGGCGGACAGGGTGATGGTCATGTATGCAGGCCGGAAAGTCGAGGAGGGCTTGCCGGAGCCGGTGTTTCGAAGCCCCTACCACCCCTATACGCGCGGACTTCTTGCCGCTTCGCCGCGCGCGGAAGCGGGCCAGCATTACCGCGATGGGCCACTTCTTGAAATTCCCGGCTCCATCGTTTCGGCAACCGGCGAAAAGGGCTGTTCGTTCAAGCCTCGCTGTCCGGGCGCACGCGGTGTCTGCGGGCAATTCGTACCGCCGCTCAGAACCATTTCCGAGGGCCGACTGGCGGCGTGTCCTTTCGTCAACCCCATAGCTGCGGAGGTCTCCCATGGCGCTTTTGTCAGTGCATAGGCTTTCCACCGAATATGCTGGCGGTCGTGGAACGGTGCGTGCCGTTGATGACGTATCGCTGGAGATTGAGGCAGGTGAAACGGTAGCCCTGGTCGGGGAATCCGGGTGCGGAAAATCATCGCTCGGCAAGTCCCTGATGCGGCTGGTGGAGCCTTCTTCCGGCAAGGTCACCTTCAAGGGTGCCGACGTGACGGCAATGTCATCGTCGCAATTGCGGGGCATTCGCCGTCGCATCCAGATGATCTTTCAAGACCCTTTCGCCTCACTCAATCCGCGCCAGACGGTCCGCACGATCCTCACTGCACCGCTCAAGGTGCACGGGATTGGAGACGGCAAGCGGCAGCGCGAGATTGTCGAGGCAATCGTCGCCCAGGTTGGATTGCCGCCGGATGCGCTTGACCGTTATCCGCATGAATTTTCCGGCGGCCAGCGCCAGCGCATCGGCATCGCGCGTGCTTTGATTCTGGAACCGGAGCTGGTCGTTTGCGACGAACCCGTCTCGGCGCTCGATCTGTCCATTCAGGCGCAAATTCTCAATCTGCTCGTGGAGATGAAGAACCGCCTGTCGCTATCCTATCTCTTCGTTTCGCATGACCTTTCCGTCGTCCGGTATTTTTCGGATCGCGTGCTGGTCATGTATCTCGGCAAGATCGTCGAGAGCGCACCCACGGCGCAGCTGTGGGCATCGCCCAAACATCCCTACACGCGGGCACTGTTGGCCGCCGTGCCGGACCCGGCACGGCGCAAGCAGGCGGCCCCCATTTCGGGCGATCTTCCAAGCCCGCACAATCCGCCCTCGGGCTGTCGCTTTCACACGCGCTGCCCGTTGGCGACCGATCTCTGTCGCGAAACAGCGCCGGAACACCAGCTTTTCGGTGAGAGCCACGCCGTGGCCTGCCACTATGCCTAATGACAATCCAAGGAGTACATAACATGGTCGATTACCGCTATCTCGGGCGCAGCGCGTTGAAAGTCTCACCGCTGAGCCTCGGCACCATGATGTTTGGTGGCCCAACCCCCGACGACGTCGCCTTCCGCATCATCGACAAGGCGCGCGAACAGGGCATCAATTTTATCGATACCGCTGATGTCTATCACGATGGCAAGTCCGAGGAAGTCGTCGGTCGAGGTATCAAGGATCATCGCGATCATTGGGTTCTGGCGACGAAATTCGTCAACTCGCACAAGAAAGGCCCCAATCTCGGCGGCCAGTCGCGCAAATGGGTGATCGAAACCGTCGAGAATTCCCTGCGCCGTCTGAACACCGACTATATCGACATTCTCTATTTCCACCGCGCCGTCTTCGATGCGCCGCTGGAAGAACCGTTGCGCGCCATTGCAGACCTTATTCGCGCCGGCAAGCTGCGCTATTTCGGCGTCTCTAATTTCCGCGGCTGGCGGATCGCTGAAATTTCGCATCTCGCTGACCAGCTTGGCATCGATCGTCCGGTGGCAAGCCAGCCGCTCTACAACATCGTCAACCGCACGGCAGAAGCGGAGCAGCTTCCCGCTGCCAACAATTACGGCCTTGGCGTTGTTTCCTATTCGCCGCTGGCGCGCGGCGTGTTGACCGGCAAATATCAGCCGGGCCAGCAGCCAGGTGCTGATACCCGCGTGGGGCGTGGCGACACGCGCGTTCTGGAAACGGAATGGCGTCCGGAATCGATTGAGATCGCCCAGAAGGTTGCAGCGCACGCTGCGGCCAAGGGCGTCTCGGCAGCGGATTTCGCCTTAGCCTGGGTGTTGAACAACAAGTTCGTCACCGCCGCCATTACCGGGCCGCGCACCGAAGAACACTGGAACGGCTATGTCAGAGCCCTCGACGTGACCATCGATGCCGATGATGAAGCCCTGGTCGACAGCCTTGTGACGACAGGCCATCCCTCGACACCCGGTTTCAACGATCCGAGCCATCCGGTAGAGGGCCGCGTGCCTCGCAATGTCGAGCCTGCACCACGCGCGCCGGTCCAGACCCGCGCCGTCGCCTGATTGCCATCATGACAAAGCCTGCGGCACAAAAGAGCCGCAGGCCAACCGATCCGCTCAAGGACCAAATGCGATGTCGAACGCTAACACAGCCAACGTAGAAACCACCAGCCTGTCCGACGTGCCCAGCCGTGACGAAATCCTGTCGCGTGCCAAAGACATCGCAGCCTTTGCCGCAAAAGACGCCGCCCGTCGCGAGCGCGAACGGGAACTGCCCTTCGACGTCTTTGCCCGCATCAAGGAAGCGAAACTTGGCACCTTGCGCATTCCGAAGTCGAAAGGCGGTCCGGGCGGCTCCATTACCGATTACATCGAACTATTGATGATCCTTGGAGAAGCCGACAGCAATATTCCCCATGCGCTGCGCAGCCACTTCAATTTTACCGAAAATCTCGCGCTTGGCCCCATTGAGCTGGAAGACCGCAGGCATCTGGAGAACGTGCTGTCCGGCAAGCTTTTTGCCGGTGCCAGTACGGAACAGGGCACTAAGCGTCCTGGCGAAATCACCACCCGCCTGAGCGTCGATGGCGACCGTTACAGATTGAATGGCCGCAAATGGTACGCCACAGGAACCGCCTTTGCAGATTTTGGGTCGTTCAGCGCGATTGGTGACGACGAACAACCGATTGGCGTTCTCATTCCGCTGGATCGCAAGGGCATTACCGTTCTTGATGACTGGGACAGCATGGGCCAGCGCATGACCGCCAGCGGCGGTGTGCTTCTCGACAATGTCGAGGTCTTGCCACATGAGCTGACGACGCGCCGACTGGGAAGCCAGATCGGACGTCATTGCTCGGCCATGCGGCAATTGCATCTGGCCGCATCGGCCACAGGCGCGGTGCAAGCCGCCGTGAGAGACGGCATCGAATACGTGATGAAACAGGCGCGCACCACGCTCCACAGCGCTGCCGAAACCGCCAATCAGGACCCATTTGTGCAGAAGACGATCGGCGAACTCAGCGCCGGTGCCTTTGCGGTAAAGACGTTGATCCGTGAAGCGGCGCGCACGCTGGATGTGACGGCTTTGACATTTCAGACGGGTGACGAAGCCGCGATAGAAGCCGCCCTGATCGATGGCTCGCTTGCCACTGCCCGCACACAGATCATCGCCTCTCAGCTTTCCTTGAACGTAGCGACAGCCATTTACGAGCTGGGCGGCGGTTCGGCCACGTCGAGCGAGCGCAATTTCGACCGGCACTGGCGCAATATCCGCACCGTCTACAATCACAATCCGTTGCAGCACAAGGCACGGGTCATCGGTGACTACTATTTGAATGGCACCACTACGCACCTTGCCGAAGGCCGGGTTTTCTGATGATGAGAGTGAAACCGTCATGAGAACAGAGTTTCTGTCTCCGCCCAAAGCAAACGCGCCCTTGCGATTGCCGACGCTCTCGCGTCTGCCGCCGCTCACGGCCCTGCGTGCTTTCGTCGTAGCGGCCAGACATGCCAGTTTTTCCCGCGCTGCCGATGAACTACATGTCTCGACCGCAGCCATTGGCCAACAGGTTCGGATTCTTGAAACCCATCTTGGCCAACCGCTCTTCAGCCGCCAGCGCGGCGAACTGGCACTGACGGATGCGGGTGCCGCACTCTATCCCGGCATGGCGGAAGCCTTCGAGACCATGGTCGGCAGCCTGTCGGATCTTCTCCGCTCTGGCTCCAGACCCAGGCTCAGCATCCTGGCATGCCCGTCCTTTGCAGCCCGCTGGCTTGGACCGCGACTAGGACGGATCAGCGATGCGCTTGGCGATGTGGAACTCTCCATCGAAACACTGGATGAAGGGCCACTCGACCGTCTTCAGCTGGATGATGCGGATTGCGCAATCGTCGCATCTGGCGAGCGGATCGCGGGCTTCGTCTACGAGCCACTGTTTGACGACGCCGTGTTGGCCGTGTGCGCGCCGGAATTTGCAGCGCGTCATCGGTTGACTGGTCATCCGGAACGGCTTCGCGATCTCTCGGGCGAAATTTTGCGCGGCAGTGGCAGCGATGGTGCCTTCGAATGGGCCAACTGGCTTCGCTCCTGCGGTATCCATATTAGACTGGCAAAACTCGGACCGCGCTTTTCCCATCAGCCGGTGCTGATCGAGGCAGCGCTTGCCGGTCACGGCATTGCCCTCGTGCGTCAATCGCTGGTGTCGGAAGAGTTGAAGAACGGCAGGCTCGTCTCGCCCATCGGCTCACCGCAGCCCACCGCCTGCCGCTATCATCTTCTCGCCAGCCAGGAGAGGCGGCGGCAGCCGGAAATCGTATCGCTCATCGCATTGCTGCGTGATGATGTGCCTTCCTTGAACGCTGCCGCCGCCTGACATCATTGCAAAGTCAGGCGCTTTCGCGCGCAGCGGCTGGCACGGCATAAATATTGTCCGGCCTCGGCAAGCCATAATGATCGCGCAACGTATCGCCTTTGTAATCCAGCCGAAACAGGCCGCGCTTTTGAAGAAGCGGCACCACTTCATCAATGAAAATATCGAACCCGCCCGTCAGCCATGGCGGCATGATATTGAACCCATCCGCAGCACCCTCCCGGAACCATGTCTCGATCCAGTCCGCCACCTGCTCTGGCGTGCCGGCGATCACCTTATGGCCACGCCCGCCCGCAAGCCTGTGCAATAGCTGCCGGATTGTCGGGTTTTCGCGATCGATCACATCAAGTACGAGCTGATGACGGCTGCTGTCAGCTTGCGCGCGCGTCGCTTCAACGGCTTCACGCGGCAAGGGTTTGTCGAGATCCGCCGAACCAAGATCGATACCGGTGATGCGGTTCAGTTGCGCCAGAGAAAAGGCTGGCTGGACGAGGTCGTTGAATTCGGCCTCCAGCTTGCGCGCCTCCGTTTCCGTCGAGGCGATGAAGGGGCTGATACCGGGCAGGATTTTGACATGGGTGGGATTGCGCCCCGCTGCGGCCACGCGCTTCTTGATGTCGGAATAGAAGCTTTTCGCGCTTTCGAGCGTCTGGTGCGCTGTAAAAATCGCTTCGGCGTAGCGCGCCGCAAAATCCCGTCCATCCTCGGAAGACCCAGCCTGCACATAGACCGGACGACCCTGCGGAGAGCGCGGCAGGTTGAGAGCGCCACGAACCTGATAAAACTCACCCTTGTGATTGGCTGGATGGATGCGGTCCGTATCCGCAAACAGACCACTCTCCTTGTCTGCGACGATGGCGTCGTCTTCCCAGCTGTCCCATAGCTTTGTAACGACATCCACAAACTCGGTCGCCTGGCGATAGCGATCGGCATGGGGCGGATGCTTTTCGAGGTTGAAGTTCGCAGCGGCCGCATCTGCCGATGTCGTCACGATGTTCCAGCCGACGCGGCCGCCACTGATATGATCAACGGAGGCAAACAGCCTCGCCAGATTATAGGGCTCGTAATAGGTGGTGGATGCTGTGGCGATGAAGCCGATTTTTTCCGTGACCGCCGCAAGCGCGGCAAGCATGGTGATCGGCTCCAGCCGATGCCGAGCGGCATAACGGATGTTGCTATCCAGAACCGGTGCATCCGCAAAGAAAATCGCGTCCAGCTTGGCCGCTTCCGCACGCTTTGCTATATCTTGGTAGAGCTTGATATCGGTCACGCGAAGTGGCTCCGACTGCGGATGACGCCATGCCGCCTCGTGGTGGCCGCCGGGATAGATGAATGCGTTGAGAACGAGTTTCTCCGACGTTCTGCTCATTGTCTTTCCGATCCTGTTCATATGTCGAAAGATGATTGGCGCACCGTTAGTGCGCCAATTGCGTCAGGCCTCTTTTGCCAGCCATGCCTGTGCCAGGTTGCCGCTCAGGCCTTCTGCGCCCACTGCATAATCCTTAACCCTGACGCTGCCGACGACCGGCTGAATGGGCGAGACGAGATTGATGACCGGCAAGTCTCTGGCGACGATGACCTGGAATGCCTTGAACAACTCGGCGCGTTTTTCGATGTCGGGCTCCACCGCCGCCGCCTCCAGCAAGCGGTCGACCTCCGGGTTTTCGTAGTGGCTGGCGTTCGAGAAAGGCAGGCCGATCTTGAAGTTCTTGCTCCAGTACACCCGCTGCACACCGGCTGTCGGATCGAACGTATTGGAAAGCGATTCCACCGAGAGGTCCCAGGCGCGGTCGGTATAAACCACCTTCACATAGGTCCCGAAATCGAACTTCTGAATATCTGCCTCGATGCCGATCTTGATCAGTGCTTGCGCGATGAAGTCGGAATAGGTCTGCGGATTGAACGGGTTGGTGGTGACCCTGAGCTTGAAACGCTTGCCATCTCCCTTGCGCGGAAAACCGGCCTCATCCAGCAGCTTTTCGGAAAGCGCGGTATCGAACTTGGCAAAGCCGATATCCGGATTGTGGAATTTCGGCAGGCCGGGGCTGATGGGCGTGGGAGACGGCACCGCATAACCGTAAAGAACGATGTCGATGAGAGCGGGAACGTTGATGGCGTGCGCAATGGCCTGTCGCACTTTCAGGTTCTTGAGATACTCGTTCTCAAGATTGATGACGAGCTGGTTTTGCTGCCCCGCATAGGCATAGATGCGATCATCCACCTGCAGCGACGGCACGGCTTTCAATCGCTCAAGATCAGATAGTGCCACAGGGTTTGGGCCGATATCTCCCTCTCCGGTTTCAAGCGCTGCCGCCCTTGCACCCGCATCGTTGATCAGCCGGATGATGACCCGGTCCAGATGCGGGCGCGGTTGGTCCCAGTAATCGGCGTTCTTTTCCAACAGAATGTGACTGCCGGGTGTCCACTCTTTCAGAACGAACGGTCCGCTGCCGATGATCTGGTTCGGTTTCGGGTTTTCGGTCGGCTTGAAGGTTTCGAAGATATGCTTGGGTACGATTGGCGATTCTGACGATGCCAGCGCCGTAATCAGCCCCGGTGAAGGTTTGGCGAGCTTGAGTTTCGCGACAAGCGGGTCCGACGTATCGACACTCTCGACCTGCGAGAAGGTCGCGCGCCCACGAGGATGCGCCTCTTTAAGACGGAGAACCGAGAAGGCGACATCCTGTGATGTTACTGGCTTGCCATCATGGAATTTTGCATTCGGCTGTAGATGGAAGACATATTCCAGCCCATCGGCGGAAACAAACCACTCTCTGGCGAGGCTTGGCTTGGGTGTCAGGTCATAATCATAAGTCAGCAATCCGTCGTAGATTTTAGAGCCGACGAATTGCGGACCACCAGCGCTGGTGTTGATCGCGACGAGCTGGGTCGGCTCCGGGAAATATACGATCTTCAACGTGCCGCCGGAGACCGGTTCTTCGGCGGCCGCGAATGAACCGCCGGGAAGGGCAACGAAAGCGCCCGCAGCAAGCGCGATTTTATGAAACTGGCGTCTGGAAAAACTCATCTATGTCTCCTGCGTAAAGCGAATGGATCGATATCAATGAAGCTGCGGAAAGCCGTGACGTTCGGCCAGCAGCGAAAGGATGCGTTTCGTGTCCTGAATGAAGCGCTTGTCGCCGTGGACTGTGGCGTCTTCGGGCGCGTCCTCCGCAAAAATCAGAAGCGGCAGCGACTGGTTCTGCTCTCCAACCCGCGCAATCACCGCCTCGCGCGGACGGGTGAAGCCGACGCGGTGAATATCGAGCCGTTTGGCGAGATCTGGAAAAGCTCCAAGCAGCCCTTCGATCTGGTTGCAATGAGGGCAGACGAACGTCACCCCCGGATGTTTCGGGTCTTCAAAACCGGGGGCGATGAGAAAAAGCGTGTCCTTGGCCATGGGCATCCATCATTGACAGTTAGGGTGAACCGACACTGACGCGGGAGATATGGTGGGTCCAGAAACGTATTTTTGCCGCCATGCGAAGAATAAATTTGCCGAAAAACAACGATGAAATAGCGTTCTTTGGAAGATTACTCTCCAGGCATTTCCTTTTTCCGGATGGTCCAAAAGGACAATGGCATTCGCCGATTGCGCTCTGAAGCAGACGTTAGGGAAATGGCCGACAAGAGCGACACGCAATAAAAAACCCGACGCAAGCGCCGGGTCCAGGTAGCAGAAGAGGCAGGGATTAGCTTTGCGGTTGCTTCCACGCAGTCGCGAGGTCGCTGTAGGCAACATCGATAGTCGTCACCAGAGATTGCAGATTGACGTTTCGCAAAATGACTGTCGGCAGCGCAACGATGGAGAAATTCGGCAATTCGTCACCGGTGATCTTTTGAATGTCCTTGAACTGCGCGGCACGCTTTGTCTCATCGCTTTCCACGGCAGCAGCCCGGAAAAGGTCATCCACCTTCGGATTGTTGTAATGCGCTGCGTTGACATAGGGTGCCGGGTTCTTGATGCCATCGGACCAGTACAGCCGCTGTACGCCGGCTGTCGGGTCGAACAGGCGGCTGATGCCGTTTACCGTCAGATCGAAACCGCGCTCGGTATAGACACGCTTGATGAAGGTCGCGAGATCACCGTCAAGCGTTTCCACCTTGATACCGAGCTTCCCGAATGAGGAGCGCAGATATTCAGAGGTTTTGCGGAAAACGTCCGACGGCAGGAAGGCGAGCCGCAGCGAAAACCGTGTCCCATCCGCGCCTTTCGGATAACCCGCCTTGTCGAGCAACGCGTTGGCCTTGGCAAGATCGAATGGATGGTTGAACGGTGCCTCGTCATTATATGCGGTGAAGATCGCCGGAATATTCGATCCCGCGGGTTTCGCGGTGCCATAGAAAATCGCATCGTTTATGAAATTGCGATCGATGGCGTGCGCCAACGCGTGACGGACCTCCTTCTTGGCGAGGATGGGATTTTCGAGATTGAACTCGAAGACGGCTGCATTGTTCAGATAGGCATCCGTATAGACATCGACAGCCAGTTTCGGATCCTGCCGCAAGCGTTCCAGATCGCCGAAGGATACATCGGTCGCGTAGTCGGCTTCACCTGTCTCCACAGCAATCGTCGCAGATGCCGAATCGGCAACAAAGCGTGCGATGAAACCATCCAGATGCGGCAGGCCAGCCTGCCAGTAGTTCGGGTTGCGTTTGAGTTTCACATAGCTGCCGCGCTTCCACTCTTCAAAGATGAATGGCCCGGTGCCGATTGGCGCGTTTCCATTCGGGCTTTCGCTAAAATTGTTGGAGGGATAGGCATGTGCTGGCAAGATCGGCGTTTCACCGCCGACGAGCGCCCGCAATAGATAGGGTGCGGGTTTGGAAAGAACCACGATGGCGGTCAGCGGATCGGGCGTTTCGACGTCGGCGATGTTGGCAAAGGTGATGCGCCCGCGTGGCCCTACTTTCTTGAAGGCCAGCAGCGAAAACTTCACATCCGCAGACGTTAAATCTTTGCCGTCGTGCCAATTTACACCTTGGCGTAGCTTGAAGGTGTAGCGCAGACCATCACTAGACACATCCCAGCTTTCGGCCAGAACGGGATGCGGCTTGAACTCGCTGTCGAACCGCACCAGCCCTTCAAGGATCTTCGTGGAAATGGCGCGCGTGCGCGTATTGCTATCCGACAATGGCACGAGGGTCGTGGGCTCGCCCAACCCGGCAAAGGTTACGATGCCGCCCTTGCTGGGTGTCTGTGTAGCGGCAAATGACAGCGATGGCAAAAGTGTGGCCCCACCGAGCGCAGCGCCCAAAAGCAATGTCTTACGCCTGGTCAAATCCATGATTGTTTCCTTTTCGTTTTGGTTATGAAATGGGGTGCGGCATCAGGCCGGTTTCAAACGGCTTTCCACCAGGCGCGCAAACAGCGTCGCGCCCACCGGAAGGATTGCGTCATCGACGATGAAGCCGGGATTGTGGGCTGGTACGGTGCCGGAATGGCCGAGCGTGAAAAATGCGCCGGGCGCGTGTTTCAACAGATCGGCGAAGTCCTCGCTGCCCATGAAGCGGCTGGGTTCCGTGGACACGCGAGCCTCGCCCAAGACCTGACGCGCAACGTCGGCGACGATGTCAACGGATGTGTTGTCATTGGTCAGAACCGAGAAGATATCGCGAATATCCACCTCTGCCGAAAGACCATGGGCCTGTGCGATATGCTCCGAAATCGTGCGGATGCGTGATCGGATGGTTTCGCGCACCGTATCGGAAAACGCCCGTACCGTCCCGGCAATCAAAGCGGTTTCGGGTATGACATTATAGGCGGACCCGGCTTCAATACGCGTGATAGACAGGACAGCCGGTTCTGTGGGTGACACATTGCGGCTGACAATCGTCTGCAAGGCGGTAATGAGTTCACCGATTGCGGGCACAGGGTCATGCGCCACATCCGGGTGGGCCGCATGCGCGCCTTTGCCTTTAAATCGAATATCGAAGAAATCCGCCCCTGCCAGGATCGTTCCCGGCGATACCTTGAGATGATTGGTCGCGGCGTGTGACGAATTGTGCAGCCCGTAAAGCTCATCCACCGGAAAGTCCCTGAACAGGCCGTCCGCGATCATTGCGCGCGCCCCTCCCAACCCTTCCTCAGCAGGTTGGAAAATGAAAACCACCGAGCCTGCGAAATCCAGCGTTTCGGCAAGATAACGTGCCGTTCCCAACAGAATCGTGGTGTGGACATCGTGCCCGCAACCATGGAACTTGCCGGGATAAACCGAAGCGTAGGGCAAACCGGTTTCCTCCGGCATCGGCAGAGCATCCATGTCTGCACGCAGACCGATGACACGGTTGCCCGCATGTTTGCCACGAAGCACGCCGATGACGCCGGTCTTGCCGTATCCGCGATGAACCTCGATACCCCACGACGCAAGCTTTTCCGCGACGATGCCGGACGTTCGCACCTCCTCAAAGCCGATTTCCGGGTGTTGGTGAAGGTCGTGCCGGATATCCACCAGTTCCGGTACATAGGTTCCGATCAGATCGATAATCTGAGGTGCGGGTGTCTTCACGGGATCGACGGCAATATTCACGGCAGTTCCTCATTGCGGTTGGAAAGAAATCGCGCCGCCAAGGTCATGGCGATGCAGGGCAGAAAGAGCGGTAAGAAGCATCAAAGCCTCAACCCAGCCTCCTTCATCAGCGGCAGAATACGGTCGCCGAAATATTCCAGGTCTTCTCGGAAATCGTAGAAGTTGAGTTGAACACCATCGATGCCGACATTTTTCAGCGCGATGAGCTGCTCGACCACCTGTTCCGGCGAACCGATGATCTCGATGTTGCCGCCAAGATTGCGCCCTTGCTTGTGGCGCGGGTCGCCGCGTCCGCGCCAGGCATGGGCATCGCTCTCATAATTGGTGGTCGCGAAAGCGCGCGTGCCGCCCGGCTGCGGCTTGCCGGCCTCTATGGCATCCGCATAGGCGATTGCCTCGGCCTCCGTATCGCGGCTGACGATGATGGGATTGATGATCGTCTTGACTTTCCGGCCATAGGCCTTTGCCCGATTTTTGATGGTCGCGACGTGGTCGGGAAGCGTTTCCAATGCGCTATCGATATGCGCGCCGCCGGGCGAGGTGACGAACACCAGATCGGAATGGCGTGCCGCAAAGTCGATACCAGCCGGGGAGCCGGTGGCCGTCACCAGGTTCGGGCGGCCAAAGGCAGGTTTCGGCGTGATCCAGCCATTGCTGATTGCCCATGGATTGAGCTTTCCCTCATGGGAGAAATTCTCGGTTTCGCCCCACAGCCGGTGCAGCACGTCGAAAAGCTCACTTGCCATGTCATAGCGCTTGTCGTGCTCGATGCGCTGCCAACCGAACATTTCGTGCTCAATGGCACGGTGACCGGTGACGATGTTGATGCCCCACCGCCCCTTCGCGATGTGATCGAGCGTTGCGCCATATTTGGCCAGATGCAGCGGATGGAGGGGACCGTAGAGCACATGAATGGTCGAAATCAGAAGGATACTTTTCGTCACTGCTGCCATCGCGCCCAAGGCAACGAAGCTGTCGAGCGAGGAATCCCCGTCATAACCGCCTTTCGGCAGCCATTGCGTGCGGCTGAAGGCAAGCTCGAAACCCAGTTCCTCCGCCCGTTTTACCAGTTCGACATTATAGTCGAAGGTCCAGCTGTTGCTGGTTGGCAGGCTTGAGAAATTGATGTCCTGAAGGTTGAGGAACAGTCCCAGCATCAAGGGCTGCCGTGCAGCGCGGCTGAGCGGGCTTTCCGCGAAGTCGATCGGCCCTTTCAGTTCCAGGTCTCCGGTGATCGGCGCAGTCAGTGCCATGTCTTCTCTCCCTTCGGGTCGTTTTGCGTTTCGACGGACACCAGATGGCGGCGCAAAAAATCCTCCAGCCTGCGTGGCGGATTGCCGGTTATGCGCGACACCGTCTGCGTTAGCGGTGCGGCTAGTCCTTCCCCGATCAGCGCGACGAACTCGCCGATGGCACGCCTTTCGAATGCATCGATATGCGTTGGCAGAGCTGCGGATGATACGGCAGATACGCCAAGGGGACGCTGTAGTATGCGCGCTGCGATACGCGCGATGTCGTGTACCGTCAGCGCCTCTGCCCCCGTCAAAATCAGAGGGTCGGATGAGACCGTGTCATCGAGCAGGGCATGAACTGCGACATCGGCGATGTCCTGCGCATCGATGTAAGACACGGCGGCGTGTCCATACCTGCTCGGTAAATCCTCTCCCTTGCCGGCAGCCGCGATGACCGGGGCAAGCGCCACCTGCATCCAGGCGTTCGGCCTCACAATGGCATGTGCAATGCCGCTAGCGACCAGATGCGCCTCTACCGCTGCATGGGCGGCACCGGATATGGAGCGGTCGGGGTTTCTCAAAGTCCAGTCAGAACCGGATATCTTGACGATGCGCGCAACACCCGCATCTTTTGCGGCATCGATGGCGGCAGTCTGATGAACGATGAGCGTCTCGCTGATCGGTGAAAGGAGGAAAAGTTTGTGAACGCCCCGCGCAGCCTCCCTCACGGTCGCCGGATCAGCGAAATCTCCTTGCGCGACCTCAACCTTGTCGCCCCAGAGACCTATTGCCTCCTGCGGACGCCGGGTCAGCACGCGAACCGTTTTGCCCGCATCCAGAAGCCGTGGCACGACAAGCTTTCCCAGCCTGCCTGTCGCGCCCGTGACCAGAATATCCACCGCCATTGTTCCCGCCCTCACGTGCCAACGGACTGGCGCGAGGCGGCCAGCGGGCGCGGATCGAGCCAGTCGTGAACGTTGAAATCCGTAGGAATGAACTTCCATTCCAACAGAAAGTCCTTGAAGTGGCTGATGGCATCCACTTCTGCAGGATCGAGATCAAGCACCAGTTGGCGATGCACCTGTGGGCCGTTGGCGGCCAGAACGGCATCCTCGCTCACCCCGATTTCACGCGCGATGAAACGCACTGCATCATCAGGGTTCTCATTCGCCCAGTGTGAGACCCGCTGCACAATCGATACCAGCTCGGCAACCAAATCCGGCCGCTCGTCCGCAAAGGTCGCATCGACAGTCAAAGGCCGTGGCGTACCGTTATTGATGCGGATTTTCGGGTCTGGATGAAATCCTGTCGAGACGATGATCCGCGCACCGATCAGGTTGGCAACCGTTACGCCCTCGGCACCCTTGACGAAGAAGGTATCGATTTCGCCACGGTACAACGCCGCGATTTCTTCGCCATAGGGAAACCGGCGCTTGAGACCATGAAGCCTTTGGTTGGCGGGATCGAGCAGAACCGGCTCGGAGGCGGCAATATCTACAAGTTCCACGTCGTTTGTAGAAAGGCCGGAAATCACAAGAGCCGAGACCATGCCCTTGAGCGATGTGGCACGCTGAAAATCGATGATCTCATTCGGTCGTTTCGGCAGGCCTATCCGTCGACCTTTCAAATCTTTGCCA
This sequence comes from Agrobacterium rosae, assembly GCF_002915175.1. Classification (GTDB taxonomy): domain Bacteria; phylum Pseudomonadota; class Alphaproteobacteria; order Rhizobiales; family Rhizobiaceae; genus Agrobacterium; species Agrobacterium rosae. The sequence goes on from NZ_NXEJ01000008.1 coordinate 514,864, forward strand.
TTGGTTATGCCGCTTTCCGGCAAGGCGATAACCGCCTGAAACTCATCCGTCCGCGTCAGGCCAATCAGCCGGGTCTGGCGACCTTTCGACCGCGTCCAGATGGGTGGAATATTGCCCCCTTGGCGAAAGGACCAGTCCAGCCGATGATCGAAGTGGCTCTGGCGAACGGCTGGATCAGCCGCATCGCGAATGGATTTCACCTCAATCCCATGCGCCGCAAAGCCTTCGTCGATCCAGCCGAGTTGCGCGGCAATCGACAATGGTGTGGGTGCAGGGCAGCGTGCATACCATACGGATTGCGGTTGGGTGACCTTGCGAAGGGCTGCGTCAGCCATGGTTCTCATCCTTACATACGACCTATGCACGGTACGCTATAAGGATAATTATTTATTCTATAGATATACTATACTATTTATCAGGCACCTGATGAGATCGCTTTTCCAAAGCACAGCCGCCCGATAAGCTTCCGCATACCGGGCAGGTCGCTCCTATTTGATCGGGAAGCCGAGGGTTCGCAGGGTTTGTATCAATTCTGCTCTGCCTTTCAGCGCGTCTGCGTTCTCGACGCGTTTTGCAATGGGGCCTGTCCAGCCGGATTGCGGCAAGTTCTGTTTGGCTTGAAATGCCTTCAACACATCGTCATAGGCACCCAGATCCGCCTCAGGCGTTCCGGAATATGTCTCGTGAAACAGCACGGAGGATTGTGGAAGACGTGGTTTTACGTCGGTGATGACGTCCGGGTCGGGATATCCGACAGTGAGGCCGAACACAGCGACCGTTTCCGGCGGCAGTTGCAGTTCACGGGAAACGTCATGAGGTTTGTTGCGAATACCGCCGACATAACATGAGCCGAGACTGAGGCTGTCGATTGCCGCAACGGCGTTCTGCGCGGCCAGAGCTGCGTCGATGGCACCGATCAGAAAACTTTCGAGATAATCGAGACCCTCTCCCGCATTGCCAAGCTGTTGGGCCACGGTTCTCAGCCGCTTCAGGTCGATCAGCCAGACGAGAAACAGCGGCGCAGACAGAATATGCGCATTGCCGCCGGTATAGCCCGCGAGCCGCGCCTTTCGATCTTCATCTCGAACGGCAACGACGCTCCAAGCCTGAAGATTGGACGAGGTGGGTGCGGATTGGGCCGCTGCCACCAGAAGTTCCAGTGCGCCCTCGGGCAGTGGTTTTGGGAGATAGGCGCGCGCGGTGCGGTGGTTCAGCAGCGCATCGATCGTGCTGTTCCAGAAAGGCAGCGAAAAATCCTGCTCCACGCCATAGCGCGCGGCAAGACGCTGCTGTGGAACTTCGCCTTCGGTGATGGAAGAAGAATGTATCGTCATAGAAAACCTCTTGGGCGATCAGAAAACAGAGTGAAGCGCTTTACAGCCTTCTGACCCGGCAACTGCACGGTCATGTAATTCATATGCGTCCCAACATAGACAGCCGAGGAACGCATTGCCAATCGACAACCCGCTCTTGGAAGAAAATTTCCGGCCCGGAGCAGAGCACGCGGTCACAGTCGATTTCAACCGTTCCGTATTCATGCAGCCTCGTGCAATACGTGCCTACTTCCACCAGAGCAAAAAGCAAGCTTTCACCCAAAACTCAAATATGTTGGAATTAAATTCCTGAAGACATGATTTCTTGCGCCTCACGGAAGAAGATTATTCTTACGAAAAAACACGTCTGCCGACATGCTGAATTCATTCGACACCGGGTTTTCACATGGATGGGGAACAGTGCAATGGGTATAGGGCGTCGCACATTCAATCAGTTACTGCTTCTGGCCGCCGCAGGCACGGCCCTGCCGGGATCTGTCTTTGGAGCGGATGCCTCTCGGCGCCCGGTTTCGGGCGGAACCCTCAATCTTCTTTATCGGGTCGATCCAGGCAACGCGTTGTTTGCCATCAACACCTCCTCGGGAACAGGTCAGGCCATTGGCCCGAAAATCGTTGAAGGCCTGCTGACATTCGATTTCGATCTCGCACCAAAGCCGCTTCTGGCTACCGAATGGTCGGTCTCGGAAGACCATCTTCGTTATACGTTCAAATTGCGCCCGAACGTGAAATGGCACGACGGCAAGGATTTCACCTCGGACGACGTGGCCTTCTCGATTTTCCGGCTCAAGGAGGCCCATCCGCGCGGTCGCATCACCTACCAGAACGTCACTGCCGTCGAGACGCCAGACCCGCTGACCGCCATCATCGTGCTGTCCAAACCGGCACCTTTCCTGATCGCTGCTCAATCGAGTTCTGAATCGCCCATCGTGCCGAAACATATTTTCGAAACGCTGAAACCCGGCGATGGACAGACACTCAAGACCGCCATCGGCACCGGCCCGTTCAGACTGACGCAGTGGACCCCGGGCAGCCATCTTATCTTCGAACGCAATCCGGATTACTGGGATGCAGGCAAACCCTATCTCGACCGCATCGTGCTGCGCATCATCACCGATCCTGCTGCGCGCGCTGTCGCGCTGGAAACCGGTGAGGTCGATATTGGTGACAACCCCGTTCCGCTGGCCGATCTGGACAGGTTGAAGCAAAATCCCGACCTTGTACTGGATACGACGACCTATGCCTATGCGGGGCCGCAGCAGCAGCTGTTTTTCAATTACGACAACGAAATCTTCGCGAAGAAGGATGTGCGTCTTGCCATTGCCAAGGCAATCAACCTAGAGGAAATCGTCAATGTGGGCCTATTCGGTTACGGTCAGGTTTCGCCAAGCCCCGTCAGCACGGCACTGACCAGATGGTACGATCCCTCAGTCAAAGCTCACCCTTATGATCCAAAGGAGGCCGAACGACTTCTGGATGCGGCGGGTTATCCCCGCAAGGACGACGGCAAACGGTTCCCTGTACGGCTCACCTACAATTCCTATCTGACACCGGGTTTTGCGGATGTCATTCGCAACCAGCTTGAAAAGATCGGCATCGCGGTCGAAATCCGCAAATACGATCTGCCGACCTATCTCAAGACCGTCTACACCGACCGTGCCTTCGACCTCGTCGTGGAATCTCTTTCCAACACCTTCGATCCGTCCCTTGGCATACAGCGCGCCTATTGGAGCAAGAACTTCAAACTCGGCCTGCCCTTTTCCAACGCCGCCCACTATGCGAACCCGCAAGCGGACGCCCTGCTTGAGGCGGCAGCCATCGAGCCGGATGAGGCGAAACGGAAAGAGATATGGAGCCGGTTCCAGCATCTCATCCATGACGACGTCGCCTCGGTGGACCTCGTGGCCGCAGGCAGCCAGATCGTCGCCCACAAGAGATTGAAGAACTACGTCACCGGCGCACAGGGGCTCAACTGGAGCTTCGGCGACCTTTGGCTCGATCCAAATTCCTGACCGAACACCATTCAAGGAGATCAATATGTCAGAGCAATCCGTCAGCAAGAACACGCTCATCAACTGGCTCGGAGACGGTGAGGAACTTGCCGTCATCGATATCCGGCCGGTAGACGATGTCGGCTATGCATCGCCACTGTTTGCAACCAATCTGCCCGCCGACAGGCTGGATGCCGAACTTGATCGTTTCGTTCCGCGCCGATCCGTCCGCACGGTGCTGGTAGACGACGGCACGGAGGTCGCACGCCAGTCTGCTGAGCGGCTGAAAGCGAAGGGATGGAGCAATATCCATTTTCTGGATGGCGGCCTCCCTGCCTGGATCAAAGGCGGGCTTGAAAACCTGCCGACATTCGACATTCCAGGCGTGCCTTTCGTGCAGAAGGTCCGCGCAGAAAAGAACACGCCCGTCGTCTTCGCCCGCGAACTCAAGGCATGGAAGGAGGCGGGTGAGGATGTTGTCGTTATCGACACGCGCACGACGCCCGAATATGAGAAGGCGCATGTTCCCAGTGCCGTCAACGTGCCGGGCGCGGAGCTGCTGCTGAGATTCGCAGACCTTGTTACTTCCACAGAAACAAAGATCGTGGTGTCCTGCGCCGGACTTCCACGCGCAATCCTTGGTGCGCAGACATTGATCGATGCGGGGATCGAGAACCGGGTAAGCTATCTGCATGACGGGACACGCGGCTGGACGGACGATGGCTTTGACCTAGAAACAGGCCTCTTCGATATCTACCGTCCCGCCAGTGCGGAAGCGAAGCGATTTGCCCAGGCCCGTCTGGAGACCTTTTCGAAAGAGGACGACCTCGTCTTCATTGACCGATCAACCACGGAACGATGGTTGGCGGACAAGGAGCGAACCACTTATTTTCTCGATGTTCGCACGCCTGAAGAATTCGCTGCATCACACATTCCAGGCTCGATTTCGTCTGAGGGTGGCCAATTGCTTGGCGTTGCCTACCGCACCATCGCCGTGCGTGGAGCACGGGTCATACTCGTTGATGACCTTCTAGGCGCGCGTGCGCGGGTGGTCGCACATTGGCTGAAACGGCGCGGTTTCGAGATCGCCATTCATCTGCATGATTTCGAGCAAGCGGCGCAGGTCGCGGCTTGAAGCAATGGTATCTCCTTGCACGCCGCGCAAAGCTTTTCTTTCCTGCAGGCCAAGGATTTTTAACTCGCGGCCGGAATCCCGGCTGCTACCATGACGGATATTGCCCGGATGCTTCCGCGCACAGGATTTATCGATGACCGACACCCTGCACGCCTGGGGTTCTCCACCCAGCAAACGTTATGAAACAATCGCGAGCCGTTTTCGCCCGATTTTCGCGCAGATCGCCAAGGACACCGTGGCGCGCGATCTCGACAGGCAACTTCGTTTCGATGCGTATGACGCCTTGAAGGCGGCAGGCTTTTCTAAATTGCGCCTACCGGAACAACACGGTGGTCTCGGTCTAACCCTGCCTGAACTTTTCGGCCTGATCATCGAACTCGCCGAAGCCGATCCCAACCTCACCAACGCCTATCGTAGCCATTTTGGCTTTACGGAAGATTTGCTCAATGCACCGCCGAGTTCATGGCGTGACACCTGGCTTGCCCGACTAGGAGAGGGCGACACCATCGGCAGCGGCTTTTCGGAACTGGGTGAGACACGGCTTGGGACCTATTCGACACAGTTGATAAGGGACGGAAGTGGCTGGTGTTTGAATGGCGAGAAATATTACACCACCGGCTCCCTCTACGCAGACTGGATCACGCTTGGTGCGGTGGATGGAGATGGCGAGCCCATCGGTGCGCTGGTTCCCACCCGTGCGCCCGGCGTCGAAATCGTTAATGACTGGGACGGTTTCGGGCAGGCGCTGACGGCAAGCGGTACGGCACGCTTCACCGATGTGGCCATCGAAGACGATTTGATCAAACCAAGCGCCCTCCGTTTCAGCTATTCCGGCGGTTTTTTCCAACTGGTCCATCTGGCATCCCTTGCTGGTATAGGTCGTGCCGCGGCCTCGGATCTCGCCCGTCTGGTTGCAGATCGCAAACGGGTCTACCAGCGCAGCAATGCTGGCCGTTTTTCGGACGATCCGCAGATTCTTCAGGTCGTGGGAGAAGTGCGCGGCGCGGCCTACACGGCTGGTGCAATCGTGCTGAAAGCTGCGGAGGCGTTGCAAGCCGCCTATGACGCTAATCTTTCAGGTGACGAAGAGCAGATTGCCTTCACCAACCGCAACGCCGAAATCGAAGTCAGCCAATCGGTGACGGTTGTCAGCAGGTTGATACTGGACGCCTCCACCACGCTTTTCGACGCCCTTGGTGCCTCCTCGGCAAAACGCAGCCACGGGCTGGATCGCCACTGGCGCAACGCACGCACCATCACCTCCCATAATCCACGCATCTATCACGACAGGATCGTTGGCGATTTCGCCGTCAACGGTGCCTCGCCGCCCGCCAATGGCGGAGTCGGAGTGGCGGTGCAAACAGACAAAGAAAAAGCAGACGCATGAGCAAACCACAACGCCGGCTGAACCTGAACGTTGGTATCAACACCACCGGCTATCTTCCCAACGCCTGGAAATATCGCACCGGCACAAGGCACGACATCAACGATATCGATTATTATCGCCACCTGACGGAAATCGCCCATAAGGGCCGGTTCGACGCCGTGTTTCTATCAGACCATCCCGCACTTCTGACGGATCCGCTCAGCCGACCCTTTCACACCATCGATCCGCTGATCCTGTCCACCTCACTTGCCGCTCAAGTGCCAGACATCGGTTTCGTGGCGACGATCTCGTCCACCTATAACTCGCCTTACAATCTGGCGAGACGAACGCAGTCCATCGACATCGTCTCGGGCGGTCGCCTGATTATCAATGTCGTGTCTTCGTTCAATCCGAATGTCGCGGCAAACTTCGGCAATGCGCCGCTACCGCCGCGCAGCGAACGTTATGCGAAGGCTACGGAGTTTCTGGACGTGGCCAAAAAGCTCTGGTCCAGCTGGGACGAGCGCCGCGAACAAGACGTACCGGAAGACCGGTTCTGGGATGCAGCGACTGCCCAACCCATCGACCACGACGGTGAATTCTTCACCGTCAAAGGCCCGCTCAATGTGCCACGCGGACCGCAGGGCCACCCGGTCATTGCCCAGGCAGGAGCGTCCGAAGGCGGCATCGACCTTGCTGCGCGCCATGGCGAAATCATCTACTGCAATATTCTCTCACGTCCCGCCGGGCAGGCTTTCGGCAAGAAAGTGCGAGACCGCGCCTTCGCTTTCGGCCGCGATCCATCCGGCATCCGCATCGTACCGGGCCTCGTCGTTATTCTGGGAGAAACCCGCGAAGAAGCCTTGAGAAAACACGAGTTGTTTAGCGGCGCGGGATCCGAAGATGGGCTTCTGGCGCGCTTCATCAAAGAGAATGGCTTGGACCCCGACCGTTTCGACCCGGATGCCGTGCTCAACGCCGAACAGTTCATACCGGACCAGAACCGACAATGGGCAGTCGGCATGGGCCTTGGCCTGTCCGATCTGCTTGCGCATGAACGATTGACCGCGCGCGAGGTCGTGCGCCGATCAGAGGGACATCACCGCCTGCTGCTCGGCACCGCCGAAGACGTGGCAGAGGGCATCATCGATCTCTGGCAGGATGGAACCGTAGACGGCTACACCCTTCAACCTCCACGCGCGCCGGATGACATTGTCGAATTCGTGGATCAGGTCGTCCCGATTTTGCAGGATCGAGGTGTGTACCCGAGAGAATACGAAGGCCGTACGATTAGAGACAGATACCAACTGCCATACCCGTCCTAAGGCCTATCAGCGAGTGAAGCGCCGTTGGGTGGCGATCTTACTCCATGGCAAAAGACCGCCTGCCCTTCATCTCGTCACGCTCGATGATCAAATTCCTTGCTCTCTCACTCAGCGGCGCTGGCAATCACCACAATTTCGGCATTCCAGTTTTCAGGCAACGGTTCGGGCCGCGTAATCTGGATGTCCTCTGTTACAAGACCGGAGACGCCCTTTGCAAAAATTCCGGGAATTCCGTTGGGGTAGTCGATCAAGCCGATGATTTTGCCGTCTGGGCCGAAACGCCAAGCGTTTACGCGGCCCGCGCTTTTATCACCGATTGGAAAGCGGTCGAAACGGTCTTCAATGGTTGGGCGGATATCGTAGCAAAGCCCGGTCTTCAACGGTCCTGCATGTTGCTCCAGAGAAATTCGGCGCAAGGTGATGTTGGAAATGCCTCCCTCGTGTTCAGCCACCATGTTGATCGCACCTTCCATGGAGCCCGAGACGTCTTCGATCAAAACGTCGCTGACACTACCAGCTGGAAATTCTTCCGGTCTGCGATCAAGAACGGTGATCGTGATCGCCTCACCAGAGCCCCAGAAACCTGCTGGTGTTTCGTGGCAATCGGCGGTGATGCGCACGAAGCGGATGCCCTCGACCACGCCGCCATCACGAGAGAAAATGCCAAGCCCGCGGTTAGATTTTTCGATGCGGACGTCTTCGAACGAAATATTGCGGAACGGCGAAAAGCTCTCTGTTCCGAGCTTGAGCGCGCAGGAACGGCTTTCAACGATGCAATTTCGAACGGTTACGTTTTCGCACGGTCCGGTCAGCGAACCATCTTCACGGCGTGTGGTCTTCAGTACAATACCATCATCGGCGGTGCGGAATGTGCTATCAAAAATCCGCACGTTGCGGCAACCGTCGATAACGATGCCATCGGTGTTTGGCATGCGGCGGTCGTTATCGACTTGCACGCCTTTGACCTCAATGTTCTCACAACCGGCAAAGTGCATCGTCCACATGGGTGAATCGTGAATGCGCAGACCTTCGATGCGGATGTCGCGGCAATCGTCCAGAACGAGAATACGCGGGCGATAACGCGCTGCCGTCAGGGTACCCATATCGCCGTCATCACCATGCGTATACTTCGTAGAGCCCGCACAGAAAATACGCCCGCCACCGATAAGCGCGATGTTGGCGGCACCAACCGCCGTCATCATTGCCCGGTCGCTTTCCTCCGCAACGATGGCCACCGTCGTTTTGGCATAGGCATCGTAGCTTGGAATGAAATGCAGCTCCGCACCGTCTGCAATCTCGATTGTCAGATCAGAACGCAGGCGCAAACCTCCACATGTGTGAATGCCCGGCTCCAAGACGACATGCAATGCATCCGCATGCCCATCGAATAGAGATTGCAGTTTATGTGTAATTTCATCGGCTTGTGGTGAAATGCGGATGGTTTGGGAGGCTGACATGGATGACCTGTTGTTTTCTGCGATATTCAAAAGGCGGCCCGCATCTGCGGGCCATCCGGTTCAGCAACGGGTTTGAAGAAGGGCTGCGATATAGCCGTAGCAAAACGCGAAAGCGACCTGCTGCTGGTTCTCGCCAGCAAGCGTCGGGGCGTGGTCGGGCATGACCATGTACTGATAGCCGGTGTCGCGCAGTGCATCGATGACCGCTGGCATGTCGATATCGCCGTCTTCCAGAAAGCTTTCGCGGAACGAGTAGCGCTTGCCGACGATGTTGCGGAAATGGATGTTCATGATCTTGCCGCGCTCTCCGAACCACCGGGTAATGGCAGGCACTTCCGTGACATCCTCGACCATTTCGCCGAGTGTACCGATGCAGAAGTTGAGACCATGAACGGGGCTTTCGTGCATTTGGACGAAGCGCTTCATTCCTTCCACGGTTCCCAGCACACGCGTCACGCCCATAAAGCCGGGCGGCGTTGCCGGGTCATGCGGATGGCAGGCGAGACGGATGTTAACGGACTCCGCCACAGGCACGACACGCTCGAGGAAGTAATCCACTCGCTCCCAGATCGTATCCTCATCGATAGAGCCTATTCCTTCCGGGGTCGGTTCATCGGGGTTGGCCAGATCCAGGCGGAAGGCCTCTGCCATGTACCCGCCACGACCGGGCTCCATCGGCGTGCGTGGAATGCCGATATAGTTGAAATTGTAACGCACTGAGGGAATGCCGACAGCCGCGCAGTTCTCGATCAGACGGCAAATGCCATCGATCTGGCTATCGCGATCGGGGCCAGCCAGCATGATGTCCTTGCACGGCACATCACGATCGACGCGGGTCGATGGCATCGGCAATTGTGTCATGTCGAGTACAAGGCCGAAGCTCTCGATCTTCTCGCGGAAGGCCTCAAGTGTAGGGCGATCCCAGGTCCGCCAGTCACCCGGCGGCGTTGCCGAAATGTTGTTGACACCAAGCTGCTTCATCACCCGGTAGTCGTCGTCATGGCGTGCGGGAATTTGCGTTCCGAGATACATGTGCGTTCCTCCAATTGGAATTCGTGACGGGGCCGTTATCGGCCTGAATCATAGCGCGGCTCGGCCAGCCCCTGATAGGGCAGATCCACGACGTAGACGTCGCCACCCTGGCCGGTACCGCCCGCCCGAAGCGTGGTGATGAAGGCCGTTTTCAGATCGCTGCCGATGAAACAGATATTCGTGGGATTTGGCACATCGATGCGAATTTCCGTATCTATTTTACCACCGGGCGTCATACGCAAAACGCGGCCACTGTCGCTTGCTGCGATCCAGTAGCAAACATCCACATCCATCGCTGCACCATCCGGGCGACCACCGAGAGTGGCCTTGTCCGCAAACAATCGACCATTGGTAAAGTCACCTGTGGCCGGATCATAGTCATGCACCATGACATGGGGATTGATGGGGTTGGAATCTGAAACATACATCGACTTGCCATCCGGGCTCCAGGCAAGGCCGTTTTGCGTGCGGAAACGCCCGCCCCTTTCCAGAACTTTCCCTTCGGTTTCTATACTGAAAAGCGTACCAAACGCTCCGGGGGCTGAGGTATCCGGGGCCATGGAGCCGGACCAGAACCGGCCCTGTCGGTCGCACGCACCGTCGTTCATCCGCCAACCGGGTGTCAGATCAGGGCCCGCACCAAACTCAAGTTCTACGACACCATCAACGATGGAAAGCCTGGCAAAGCCGCGCTCTGTGGAAGCGATGAAGCCGCCTTCTGCGTGGATAGCCAGAGCCCCAACGCGCAGCGGCAGGTCAAACCGCTCGACAACGCCATCGGGATACGTGATCCGGTACAACGCAGCACCGGGAGAATCGACCCATGTTACACGCCCATGTTCCGGTTCCCAGACCGGCGTTTCCCCAACGGTGCAGCCTGTCCGGGCAATTCTTTCAGCGGTAAAGTGGGGCGGGTGATGGTCTGTCATGCTTTCCCAATCTGCGCTTATAACTCAGGCCAAAGGCACCAATCGCCGCTCGGTTTGCTTGTCGAACAGCAATGCCTTGCCGTCTGCGACGCGCAATGCCACGTTTTCTCCCATATGCAGCGGACTGCGGCTTTTGGATGAAACAAGTATCTGTCCCACCGGGCTATCGCATATCACAGTCGTATCCGAACCCGTCGTTTCCACCGCCCGGACGGTTGCAGGCAGCGCGTCAGCGGTATCGTGTGGCACGACGTCCAGATATTCCGGTCGGATGCCGACCACAACGTCTCGCCCGCCAAAGGCGCTATAATTACCCGGCACCGGCAACCGGCCCTGGCTGTCGCGCAGAGAGAGACTTTTCCCGTCAGCACCGATAGCGGCATTCATCATATTGATGGCTGGCGAGCCAATGAAGCTTGCCACGAAGATGCTGTCGGGCAAATCGTAAAGTTCCAAGGGTGTCCCGGCCTGCTCGACCCGGCCATCGCGCAAGACCACGACCTTCTGTCCCATCGTCATGGCTTCGACCTGATCATGCGTAACGTAGACCGACGTTGTGCTCAAGCGGTGGTGCAGATCGCGAATTTCACCGCGAACCTGGCTGCGCAGCTTGGCGTCGAGGTTCGAAAGCGGCTCATCGAAGAGAAAGACAGCAGGGTTGCGCACGATTGCGCGGCCCATGGCCACACGCTGTCGTTGACCACCCGAAAGTTCCTTCGGCAAACGATCCAACAGCTTTTCCAGTCCGAGGACTTGCGACACCTGATCGATCTTTTGATTGATCTCGTCTTTCGGGCGTCGCGCAAGGCGCAGGGCGAAGCTCATGTTTTCGCGCACGGTCATTTGCGGATAGAGCGCGTAACTCTGAAACACCATGGCGATGTCGCGCTGTTTTGGCTCAAGGTCGGTAACATCACGTCCACCAATGTGGATTTCGCCTTCACTGGCCGTTTCCAACCCGGCGATGATGCGCAACAACGTCGATTTACCCGAGCCGCTTGGCCCGATCAGCACGCAAAACTCGCCCTCTGCGATGTCTATCGATACGTCCTTGATGACATCAACGACACCAAACGACTTGGAAACGCCCCGTAGGGAAACTGCACCCATTTCATTCCTCTTAAGATTGTTTCTGCGCAAGTGGCGCGATTAGCCTTTGACCGCGCCGGCCATGATGCCGCGATTGAATTGACGCTGAAGCAGAAGATAAACGATGATACTGGGGGCCATAGCGATGAGAGTTGCCGCAACCAGAATATTCGGCGTTATCGTGTCATCCACGCGAAGTGAGCCCAACGCGACCGGCAGCGTCATCAGATCTTTGTCGTTCACCACGATGAGAGGCAACAGATACTGGTCCCAAATCATGATGAAACCGAAGATCAACACGGTTCCAAGCGCAGGCCGCACGAGAGGTAATATGACTTTGGAAAAAATTTGCCACTCGCTCGCACCATCGATGCGCGCTGCTTCTTCCAGTTCCATCGGGATCGCACGCATGAACTCCGTCAACATGAAGATGGAAAACGCCCAGCCCACGACTGGCAGGATCATGGCCAGATATGTGTTGTAGATCGATACATTGATGATCGGCAGTTCTTTCTGCATCACAAGATAAAGGGGAATGGCAATCACTTCTTCCGGTAGCATCAATGTGCACAGAATGAGCAAGCTGACGACAGCAGCGCCACGGAATTTCTTGCGGGCCAAAGCATAGGCGGCCAAGGCACTCACCGTAACTTGCAGCCCGGTTCCCACGATGACCACGATCACCGAGTTCATCAGGTAGCGCCAGACTTTCATGTCGAAAAGCGCAATCCGAAAGTTCTCGAGCGTCGGGCTCTGGGGGATCAGCGTCAACTGCCCGGGTTTGAGGCTGACACCGCTGAAGGCAGTGACGAGCGCGCCCCAGAAAGGACCGACGAAGATAACGATGAGGATGGCGTAAAGGCCATACCGGGCGAAATTGAGCAGATGAGAAGTTTTCATCAGACGCCCCTTACGATGTAAGCTTGGATTTGACCTTCATGTGCAGCAACGTCAACGCGACGGTGAAGAGCAGCAGCATGAATGAGACGGCGGAAGCGTAGCCATAGTTCAGGTCTTCGAAACCGACTTTGTAGATATGCGTCATGATGGTTGATGTCGAACCAGCCGGACCGCCGCCAGTGGTGGCATAAACTTCGGCAAAAACACGAAAGCCACGGATAAAGGACAGCATCAGGACGACCGAAATCGATGGGATGATGCCCGGCAATGTGACATGCCAGAGCTTGCGCCAGGCACTGGCACCATCAACGCTTGCAGCGTCGTAAAGCTCCCGGTTCACGCCGACAAGACCAGCGACGAAGATGACCATGTCATAGGGAGCGCTTTTCCAGGCACTCATCAAGATCAGCACCCAAAGTGCCTGGTTGGGGTCGGAAAGAAACCCCTGCGGCTCGACGCCGACGAAACCGAGAATCGAATTTATCAGCCCATAATCGGCCGAATTGAACAGAATGCGCCAGATTTCGGCGATAATCGCGACGCTGGTGATCGCCGGTAAAAAGACGGCCGTCCGGATAATGCCAAGATGACGCGCGGGGCCCTCAAGCGTCAAGGCCATGAAGAAGGCGACGACGCAGGCTGAGAGGGTTCCGACAATAACATAAATCGTGGTGTGGATGACCGCAGTGCGCAACGCCAGATCGCTGAAGGCACGGTAGAAATTATCTAACCCGACCCACTTGCTATCGGAATAGAACTGCACGTCATAAAACGACATGGAGAAACCAGAGATCATCGGATAAAACTTGAACCATGTGAAAATGATCAGCGCTGGCGCGAGAAACAGCCACGGCGTCATCACGGTGCGCAGACGCCGTTTCACAGGACGCCGCGTCGCGCCAGATGTGGTCTTGGCGCTTCCGACAGCGGAATTTTGGGGCGTAACGGACATATTGACCTCAGAGACTGAGCTTGGTGCAAGCGTCGCCACGTTTGCAGCGACGCATGCGAAGCTGTTTACTGTTGGGACGCAGAGAGCGCGTTCTGCCCACTCAATTCGATCTTGACCTGCTCGTTCAATGCCTTCAGTTCCGTCGGCACGTCGGCATCGCACTGTGCCAGAATACGGTTGAAGCCCTCACCGGTAACGGTGCGGATTGCCGTCCAGTTTGGAACGGCGGGCATATAATGCCCATATTTATCGAAGGTTTCCTTGAAGACCATCCAGCGTGGATCGTTACGAACGGCGTTCACATCGACCTTCGTGTTAACAGGCAAACGAACGATTGGTGTACGACCTGAGCCCTGCGCCATGGCGATTTCCTGGCCCTTTGGCGAGACGAGGAACGCCAGGAACTTGTTGGCGGACTCTTCATCCTTGACGCTTTTCAGCAGATAGGCGCTGGTCCCCTCCGAAAGGGAAGCGATGCCTCCGGGACCGGCGGGCAACATGACGACTTCCGTCTTATCCTTGCCCGGCTCGGCGTCGATCTGCGGAATGTGATAGGGACCAGAAATGAAGATGCCGGTCTGGCCGGAACGGAATGTCGGCAGCGTGTCGCCCGTTGTGGCGTTGATGGCACCGGGCTGAGCCAGCTTGTCACAAATCATACCACGCACATAGGTCAGCGCCTCGGCAACCTGCGGCGTATCGAGCGTTGGGACGAACCCATCCGGCAATTGCTTGACGTAATCACCACCCGCCTGCCAAATGAAGCTGCTCATGAACCAGCTGGCATATCCGCGCGTCGTGGAACCGGGAATAGCCATACCGAACGTATCAGCCTTGCCGTTGCCATCCGGGTCCTGCTTGGTGAAGGCTTCTGCCAGCTTGCGAACGTCTTCCCAAGTCTTTGGCTGCGGCATGTTCAGTTTTTCGCGCCAGTCCTTGCGAATGAACATGGCAAAGGACTGGGCTGAAATAGGCAAGGAATAAAACTGGCCGTCGCTGGCCTTGGCTCCATCCCATGCCGATGTCGAAACGTCCTGACTACCGGCGATCTTCGATGGATCAATGGGCTTGAGAATGCCCATCTGGCTCATCTGACCCATGGCAGTCGTATCATTCAAAACGATGTCGGGGAGAGTACGACCGGCAGCGGCGCGCGCAAGACGTTGCTCGAAATCGATACCGGTGTTGAAGGTTTCGACCTTGATGCCGGTATCGGCTGTAAATGCATCTGTCAGCGCCTTCAAAACGCTGATGGATTCATCTGTCTGCCTTGACCAAACACTGATGGATTGAGCCTGCGCACTGTAAGCGCCGCACAAAATAGAGCAGCCAACGAGCAGAGCCTTCAAAGACCTTTTATGCATTCCTACCTCCACGTTTTCTCCCTGAACGAGGCGCACAGATGGGAGGACACCTCGAAATTCAACTGATGAGTATTCCAAGTCATCAGACAATACAAGAAACTTATGCGCTAATATATTACATCATAAGTAACTAATCTTAGGAGGCGAATCCGGCACGAGCTTGGCCGAATAATGGAGCTATTTGAAATATGATGGAGGGGATGGAGCGCAATGTCGTGGTGAGCAGGAAGCAAATCTAAGGACAAGTTTTGCCCTTAGCCAAGCATGTCAAATATGCGGCCCGCGTGAAGACGTTAAATACAACAGGCTTTGAAAGTTACCCCGGTTTGCGACCGAAAACCGCATATCGATGCTGAATACCACGCGCTGCGGCCTTCAGAACATTCCAGTGCTTTGCCTGGGTTTTATGGATGTCACGCAGATCGGTATCGATTGCAACATCTTCAAAACCAGCTTCGCGCAGCATGTCCGCAACGGCATCCGCCCGCGCGCCCTGCGAGAAATAGACGCGGGAAAGAATGCTGTTGTGCTGCCCCATAAGCTCTGCAGGAGCGTGCAACGGGTCGGCTTTCAAAATACCGCGTTTCTGCAACCAGTTCGCAAGGCTTTTCAGCATCTTCTCTGCAAAGCCGACATTGACGAAATCGCCATCAACGATCAGCACCTTACCGCCCGGCTTCAGCACGCGCAGCCATTCGCGAAATGCAGCCTTGGGATCAACAAGCGTCCAGACCAGATGGCGGTTGATGATGACATCATAAGCGCCATCCGGCTCCATTGTGTTTTCCGCATCACCCATGCGGAAGGAAATAGCTCGATTGCGGCTTTTCGCTTTCGCCTTGGCGCGCTCCAGCATCGGTTCGGCCCAGTCCAGCCCGGTAACGCGGTAGCCTAGATCGTCCATCAAATGCGAGATCACGCCGGTGCCTGAAGCGAGGTCAAGAGCGCTTTTGCCTTCACCTCTGCCGATGTGTTTTTCCACCAGTCGATGCCAGGCCGCACGTTCTTCTTCGGAGAAGATTTCATGACCGGGAGACAGATCAAAGGTCGCTGCACGGATTGACCAATACGCTTTTATTTCGTCGCGAAGACCGAAATTATTCCCGTAATTATCTGCGCTGTTCATCACATCCAACCTTCGCGACCGTCACTTTCGAAATGCTCTAAAAGATAAAACTTGACTTTAACAGTCATAAAACAATAAAGCGCCGTTAGTTTTACCGGAGAACAATTTCGATGCGCATTACAGGCAAATCCGCCGCTCTTGCAATGGGTCTTCTCGTTTCCACCGTCTTCCCCGCGTTTGCCGAAAAGGTGACGATCAAGGACGTGACGGGCCGCGATGTCGAGGTCAACGTGCCGGTCAAGCACGTCATTCTCGGCGAAGGCCGGCAGATTTACTTCCTTGCCGCACTCGACAAGAAAAACCCCTTCGAACACGTCGTCGGCTGGCGTGATGATCTGCCAAAGGCAGATCCGGAATCCTATCAGGCCTATCTGGCGAAATATCCTGACATTGCCAAACTGCCAACGTTTGGCGGCATGAAGGATGGCACGTTCGATATCGAACAGGCTGTTGCGTTGAAGCCCGACGTCATTCTGATGAACATCGACGCCAAGACAGCGACGGAAGAAGCCGGTTACATCGAGAAGCTCGGCAAGGTCGGCATTCCACTGGTTTATGTCGACTTCCGCGAAAAGCCGATGGAAAACACCGAGCCAAGCATGCGCGTGATGGGCCAGTTGATGGGCAAGCAGGACGTCGCTGAAGAGTTCATCAAGTTCCGCTCCGACAGCATCAAGCGCGTCACAGACGTGCTGGACAAGGACAAACCGAAGCGCCCGGTCGTGTTCGTTGAGCGCGCAGGCGGTTACTCCGACGATTGCTGCATGTCCTTCGGCAACGAGAATTTCGGCAAGATGGTCGAGATCGCCGGTGGCATCAACATGGCAAAAGACATCATTCCAGGTACCTTCGGAACGGTGAACCCGGAGCAGGTGATTGCCTCCAACCCCGAGCAGATCATCGTGACAGGCGGCAAGTGGGATGCTTACGTTCCCGGCGGCAACTGGGTTGGCGTCGGTTACGGCGCAGACCTGAAGGAAGCCCGTCGCAAGCTGGAAAACCTGACCAAGCGCCCTGCCTTCACAGGCGTCAAGGCGGTCGAAGATGGCAATGTTCACGCCATCTGGCACCAGTTCTACAACAACCCGTACCAGTTCGTGGCCATTCAGGAAATTGCCAAGTGGCTGCACCCGGACCTGTTCAAGGACATGGACCCGGAAGCAACCTTTAGGGAATTGCACGCTCGCTTCCTGCCGCTTGATTACAAGCCTGGCTACTTCGTGTCCCTGAAGGACGACAAGTAAATATCAGAACGGCGAAGGGGGAGCGCCGATCGGACATCAGGCGGAGCCGTAAATTACGGCTTCGCCGAAGTACATTTTAGATCGAAAGGACCGCCCGTGCCGTTCAGGAATTTTAAGCGGATCGCCGCCTTCATATTGGCCCTCATTGCAACACCAGCTCTGGCAACTGAAATCGTTGACGCCGCAGGCCGCAAGGTCGATATCGACGTACCTGCCAAACGCGTCATCGTGGGTGAAGCCCGCCAAATTCACGTCATCGCGGCACTGCGTGGCGAAAAGACCTTCGATACCATCGTCGGCTGGCGCGACGATCTCGTGAAGAAAGACCCGGACAGCTATAAGGCCTACATCGAGCATTTCCCGCAGATCAAAAAGCTACCTCTTTTCGGTTATCTTCCGCAGGGCGATTTCAGCCTTGAAGCGGCGATTGCGCTGACGCCTGACGTCATCACGCTCAATCTGGAAGTCGAAAAAACCGCCAAGGAAAGCGGCTTCGAGGAGAAAGCGGCAGCAGCTGGTATCAAGGTCGTCTATCTCGATTTCCGTCTCGACCCGGAAAAGAACAGCGAAAATTCCATTCGAGTCCTAGGCCAGATTTTCGGTGCCGTGCCCCGCGCAGAAGAATTCATTGCCTATCGCCACGACCAGATCGCGCTGGTGACCGACAAGCTGGCATCCGTCAAGGACCTGAAGCGTCCGAGCGTCTTCATCGAGCGTGCGCCGGGAATTTCGGGTGAAAACAATTGCTGCCGCACCTTCGGTCCCGTCAATTTTGGCGCGATGATCGAACAAGCGGGTGGACACAACATCGCGGCGGACGTGATCAAGACCACTTTCGGAGACCTCAATCCTGAGCAGCTTATCGTTTCCAACCCTGAGCATGTCATCGTCACCGGTTCCAACTGGGCCGCAGAATCCGATATCAACCAGTTCGTGCCGGTTGGACGCGGTGCCGACATGGACCTGTCGCGTGAACGGCTGGCCAAGCTAATGACGCGCACGCCGTTTCCCGAGTTGGACGCCGTGAAGAAGGGCAACGTTCACGCTGTCTGGCACCAGTTTTATGGCGCGCCTTACGAGTTCTTTCCCATCCAGCAATTTGCAAAGTGGTTTCACCCGGAGCTTTTTGCCGATCTGAACCCGGAACAGAATTTCGAAGAGTTTCACGAGAGGTTTCTGCCCGTGACTTACAAGCCCGGATACTTTGTTTCACTTGAAAAAGGCTCGAATTAAATGGCATCCATCGTGGAAACCTATGTCGAGAAGACTGGCGGGGCGCAATATCGCGCTCTGGCCGCACGGCGCATTCTGATACTGGTCGGGCTCGTTGTCGCCCTGTGTCTCAGTCTTGCGACCGATATGGCGCTTGGTCCGGCACGCTACACGCTGTCTCAGGTGATCAGCGCGGTTCTCGATCCAGCAGGCGTGGCCAACCAGTTGCGCGTCGTCATCTGGGACATCCGCATGCCGATAGCGCTGATGGCCGTGACGGTTGGTGCATCGCTGTCCGTTGCTGGGGCGCAGATGCAGACCATTCTCGCCAACCCGCTCGCCAGCCCGTTTACGCTCGGCATTTCGGCCGCTGCCAGCTTTGGTGCAGCCCTCGCATTGGTCGGCGGTGTCGCACTTTTTCCGGGTGCCGTCGAATATATGGTGCCGATCAACGCCTTCGTCATGGCGATGGTGGCAGCACTCTTCATCCACTTCGCCTCCACCATGCGCGGCGTGACGGTTGAGACCATCGTGCTGCTGGGCATTGCGCTCGTCTTCACCTTCAACGCCGCCCTTTCGATGCTGGAATATCTGGCGTCCGAACAGGCCTTGGCCGCTGTGGTGTTCTGGACCATGGGCAGCCTGACCAAGGCAACCTGGGCCAAGGTCTATGTGACAGCCGCGATCCTTGTCTTGACCGTGCCGCTTTTCATGAAAAACGCATGGGCTTTGACGGCGCTTCGTCTGGGCGATGACAAGGCCGCCAGCATGGGCATCAATGTGCGCCGCCTGCGCCTGCACACCATGCTGACCGTCAGCCTGCTGGCGTCCATTCCCGTTTCCTTCGTCGGGACCATCGGCTTTATCGGCCTCGTCGGCCCGCATATTGCACGCATGGTGGTGGGGGAAGACCAGCGCTTCTTCCTGCCCGGCTCGGTCATTTGCGGTGCGCTGCTGTTATCGGTGACATCTGTGGTCAGCAAGGTGCTGATCCCCGGTGCGATCCTGCCCATCGGGGTCATCACGGCACTGGTCGGCGTGCCCTTCTTCTTTGTCCTCATCTTCTCCAACAGGAGACGCGCATGGTAGCCCTCGCCCTTCAGGATGTCGGCGCCAAATATGGACGCACGACAGTGCTGGCCAATGTCACCATGGATATGCTGGAGGCTGGCAGCATAACCGCCGTCATCGGCCCCAATGCGGCAGGAAAATCCACGCTGTTCAAACGCATCGCAGGCCTGATCAAAGGCCCCGGCGTCGTGACGCTGTCGCAGACGGAACAGGGTCCGCGCACCATCTGCTACATGCCCCAGGACACCGGTGCAAATGCCGTTCTGACTGTGTACGAATCCATTCTTCTATCCGCGAAACAGGGCACCGGCTGGAAAGTGCATGATGACGAGCTGGCCGAGATCGACGCCATTCTGAAAGCGCTCAACATTCATGATCTGGCCTTTCGCGGTCTTGGCGAACTGTCTGGGGGCCAACGCCAGCTGGTATCGCTGGCGCAGGCGCTGGTGCGCAAACCGGAAGTCCTGCTGATGGACGAACCGACATCGGCGCTCGACCTGCACCGGCAGGTCGAGGTGCTGGATTTCATCACCAACCTCGCCCGCAGCAACGGCATGATCGTCCTCATCGCCCTGCATGACCTCAACCATGCGCTACGCTACTGCGAACACACCATCGTCATCGCCGGTGGCGAGATGGCCGTCAGCGGCCAGACGTCTGCCGTGATTACGCCGGATATGCTGCGGACGATCTACAAGGTCGATGCGCGCATTGAGATGTGTTCGCGTGGGCAGCCGTTTATTTTGGTCGATGGGACGGCTTAAGGTTTAACAGCATACTTTGTCCTCATGCTGAGGTGGCGCGCAGCGCACTCGAAGCATGAGGACGGAATTTGTGGCAAACTTGTAGCACCGCCGACTGCAAAATGGTGGCTCCTCTACTCAACAAAAATCCGCACACTGGACGCCCGTCCATCCGCATCGATCACCGTCAATGTCGAGAAGCCCTGGCCTTCCGGTAGCCATTCGCTGCTTCGACGCCGGGAGGGTTCGGGCAAGGGTTTGCCGTTGGCGAGCCAGTGGAAGGGTGCGCGCCCGCCTTGCAGCTTTAAGACAAGCGGAGAAACCTCGCCGCTCTGGCCCGTGAGTTCGATGCGCGCACCTTCGGGTGGGTAGACGATCTGCGGCGATGCTTCGCGGTGGTTGGTGGACAAGAGGCCGGTGCTGGTAACGCTGAAGCGACGTTGGTTTGCCGGCAGGTCGCCATAGGCAAGGCGCGTGGTGCCTGATGGCGGCGGAGGAAAAGGGGTAATGGAGACCCCGGATTTTGAGAAAGCTTCGAACAGGATGGGTGCGGCGGAAACATAGCCGGCCAGACCGGGAACCGAGCCGTTATCGGCACGGCCCGCCCATACGCCGATGACGTAGCGGCCATCGAAACCGACAGACCATGCATCGCGGTAGCCGTAGCTGGTTCCGGTTTTATAGGCGATGCCGCGCTGCTTCATGCCCAGCGGCGGCAAGACACCGGAGAGGACATCGCTGATGTTCCAGATCGCAGCCTTGGAAAAGAGCGGATCGACATCGAGTATCCGCGGTTTGCCGCGCACCCCGTCCCCCAACTGTACCGGCTGGCCGCCATTGGCGAGCGCGGCGTAAAGCTGGACGAGATCGACGAGCGACAGACCAGCGCCGCCAAGGGCAATGGCCAGCCCAGGCGTTTCCGCCTTTGGCAGTGTGAGTTTAACTGAGGCGCGGCGAAAGCGGACCATCAGCGCGGCAGGACTGACGGCATCCAGCAGGCGTACCGCGGGGACGTTGAGGGAGAGTTGCAGGGCCTGGCGAATGCTGACATCACCCTGATACTGCATATCGAAATTGCGTGGCCGGTAGCCGGAAAAATCCGCCGGGCGATCTTCGATGACGGTTTCCTGCGCAATCAGGCCGTTTTCGAAGGCAAGGCCGTAGATGAAGGGTTTGAGCGTCGAGCCGGGGGAGCGCACCGCGCGACTCATTTCCACCCAGCCACGGCGATTGCTATCGAGAAAATCAGACGAGCCGACCTCTGCGACGATCTCACCTGTCGTGCTATCGGACATGACGATGGCAACCGAAACCTTGTCTCCAAGCTTTTTGGCAGAGCGTTGCGCCAGCTCTTCAAGCTCTTTTTGAACAGGCAGCCGCAGCGTCGAGCCTATGGTCAAGGACTGCGGAAAACGGACGCGCGCCGCCTGCGCCAGATGCGGCGCGTAGGACGGAAGATCGATGCGCTTTGCGGGAATGGCCGCGACTGCGGCGCGGGCGGCCTCACCCTCACCCACCACGCGTTCGACGGCGAGCCGTTGCAACACGCGCTCGCGGGCTTCTTTCGCCGCAGTGGGAAAGCGATCCGGGCGGCGCTTTTCCGGCAGTTGCGGCAACGAAACCAGCAATGCGGCCTCTGCCGTGTCAAGCCGCTTCGGCTCCTTGCCGAACCAGGCTAGGCTTGCTGCGCGCACGCCTTCCAGATTGCCGCCATAGGGAGCAATGTTGAGATAGAGATCGATGATTTCAGGCTTTGTGAGGCGTCGTTCGATTTGCCATGCCCGCACCATCTGCAGAAGTTTGGTGCTGAGAGACCGGTCAGTGCGCGGCTCTATCAACCGCGCTACCTGCATGGACAGCGTGGAGGCACCTGAGACGATGCGGCCATTGGTCAGCAATTGCCAGGCGGCGCGTCCCAAGGCCTGAAAATCCACGCCGCCATGGTCGAAAAACCGCTGATCCTCATAGGCGACCAGCATGTTGATGAATTGCGGATCGACCTCTGTGGCATCGGTGTGAAGCCGCCAGCGCCCTTGCGGCGTGGCAAAAGCGCGCAACAGCTTTCCATCTCTGTCCAGCACTTCCTGCGAGACGATCCTGGCATTTTGCAGCGGTGGCGGATAGGCATGATCCAGACGGTTCAGCGTATAGACGCAGGCGGCAGTCAGGACTGCCGCCACGACGAAACCGCCAATGAATGCCCGCCACCTGATCATTGCTGCGCCGCGCGGACCTCCATGCGACCGGTTGCCGTGCGCGCAGAGAACTGCGGACGATACATATCTTCCACGGAAGCAGCCGGGTTATCGTAGGTGCCGGGTGTTACGGCCCTGACAACATAGGCCAGCGTAATTTCCGAGTTATCGCCCGCGGCCTGATCAAAGGCTGCAACGAAACGGTCGTAGCGGAACTCGGTGTGAGCAGCTTCCGTTTCCGGCAACCAATCGAAATTAGAAAGTGCTGCGCTATTGACGAGGCTCGGATTATCGATCTCAAAGCCCGAGGGCAGAAGATCGGTCATGATAAGGCGCGATTCCCATTTGTTCTTGGGCGTGACCGTCAAGACGACGACGTAACGCTCGTTCTGCGTGGCCTCGCTGATATTCACCTCTTCGCCATCCATCGAATAATAGGTTTTCTTGATATCGAAACCGTTGCCACCTGCTGCCAGAGGCTGGGCGGGTGGAGCGACGGTGGTCACGACCGCCGTGACCGTATCTTTCGAGGCGTTGGTGATCGTGATGGGCGATTGCAGCAGCTCATCGCCGCTCATGCCCTTGCTGTAACCGCCCTGTTCCAGGGAGCCGTTGATATCAAGCTTGACGTCCTTGTCCTCACCCTTCAAAGCGCGGGCGGCCAGCAGCATCCAGGCCTGTTCCTGTGTGCTGGTATAGGCTTTCGCGTCCCACGCCTTGGCAACGGCACTGGCCAGTTGCGGCACGACAGCAGGCACCGGTCGGCTTTCGGCCGCAAGGGCCAGCGATGCCGCGCCATCGCGCAGAACCGATCCATAATCCGCCCGGGAGAGGCTGACCTTGGTGGTAGCCGAGGCCATGCTGAGCGACGCGCCGAAGACGGTCTTGGACCGCGCCGCATCGCCATAAAGCGACAAGGCCGAGGCCAGTTGCGCCTTGGCAAGCGGTGTCGGGAAATCGGCCAAGGCCGTGTCGGCATAATATCTGAGATCGTTGACGGCAGCCTTGCGATTGCGCGCAAGAACATAGAGAGAATAGGCAATCTGGTTGCCGCGATCCTTGACGTTGTTGTCATAGGCCAGCCCGTTTTGCAGGTTGGTCAGCGCCTGCACCATGGCCGTCTCAGGCACATCATAGGATTGCTCCCGCGCACGCGTCAGGAAGTCCGTGATGTAGGAATCCAGCCAGAGATCGCCTTCACCGGGACCCCAGAGACCAAAGCCGCCGGATGAGGACTGGAAGGACAGAACGCGGTAGATCGCATCCTGCACCCGCTTGCGCAGGTCCATATCATCAGCGCCGCCGCGCTGTTTCATCAGTTCCGAAACATAGAGCAGCGGAAGAGCGCGGCTGGTGGTCTGCTCGGCGCAGCCATAGGGGTATTTATCCAGCATCATGACCAGCCCCGGAACATCGAAGGCCGGTGAACGCGTGACGTTGACCGCGACAGACGACCCCAGCAACATGCTGTCTGCCAGCAATGCGCCATCCACCGTGAGACTGCTGTTGGACGCGATCTTAATGTTTCGACGCGTCGTGACCGGCAGCACCGAGGGCCGCACGGGGATATTGACGGCCTGTTCCAGCGAAAGACCGCTGGCATTGCTGAGCTTGATGGTTATGGCACCGTTACCCGGATATTCACCGGTCAAAGGCACGGTCAACGACGCCTTGCCACCCTTTTGCAGCGATACGATCTGCGATACCTCACCCTGATCGACGGTAAGCGCGGTGTTGCTGGCGATATCCAGTTTGTAATCGCCCGCAGCGCCATCGGTGTTGGCGATATCGACACGCATTTGCGAGATATCGCCGGGGCTGAGGAACTTCGGCGCACTGGCGGTGATGACAACGGGATCACGGATGACGACATCCGATACCGCATGACCGACGCCGGTCTTCGTCCAGGCAACAGCCATGACACGAGCCGTTCCGTTGAATTGCGGAATATCGAAACGGATGATTGCCTTGCCCTCAGCATCCAGTTCCACCGGACCGGCGAAAAAAGCCACCAGCTTTTCCTTGGGCGGGCTTCCCTGAAGTGCGACCTGACCGCCGTCACCGCCGGTTCTGAGACGCCCAGTGGCACCGAGCGAACCATCGATCAGACGGCCGTAGATATCGCGGATTTCCAGCCCGAGACGGCGCTGGCCGAAATACCAGTCATCCGGCTTGGGCGGCTCATAGCGGGTGAGATTGAGAATGCCGACATCGACGGCAGCGACCGTGACATAGGCTTTGTCACCAGCGCCCGCACCGGACACCTGCACAGGAATTTCGAGCGGCTGGCGCGGCAATGTCTGCTTGGGAAGCGTCAGGGCAATGCCCAGCTTGCGCTCACCCGGATCGACTGCCAGCCATTTGACGCCGATGGCGCGCATGGGCATGCGGCTTTCCTGCGCATCGCCGGGACGGAACAGGGTTGCGGTCACGTAGGAGCCGGCACCCCATTCTTTCGTCACGGGAATATCGACTTCGCCGCCATTTTCACCGATGTCGACATTCTGGACAGCGATCAGTTTTTCCGAACCGGATGCGACCATCAATTGACCTGAAAAACGCGACGTGACCTGCAATTTGGCGGTATCGCCGACTTTGTAGCTCTGCTTGTCGAGCGCGATTTCCAGCGCGTCAGGTGTTTCCGTGGAGCTTGCAGCGACATACCAACCCGCGTCGAATTCGACGCTGGAAGTGGGGCCGTTATTGTCTGCGGATTCGACCTCGAGACGATATCGTCCCCAGGTGGCAGGCACGGAAATCTCGCCGCCATTGGCGTCCACTGCCAAGGTGCCGGTCTGGACCTGCTTGGTGTAAACCACAGGTTCATAACGCCAGGAATTGCCCTGACGATACCATTGATAGTTCCGTTCGACCTTGATGAGCTTCCAGGTCAGCCCGCTCATGGCCTGTTTCGAGCCGTCTGCGGCAAGGCCGATGACGTGGAAACGGCCGATGGAGTTTTCCGCGAGATCGCCGGAAAATTCCGGCTTGATGCCGATCATCGCACTATCAGATTTGACCGGCAATGTCAGCGAGCGTTCGACCGCGCGGCCACCGGCTTCGCGCATGCGAACGGTGATGTCGGCGGAGAGAAACTGCGTCGTCGCCGGGACATCGGCCAATGTGACATCGAAGGTCGCTTTGCCGTTTTCATCGAGCGCGGGAAGCGCGTCGAGCGTGGTGCGGCTTTCCTCCTGGCTTTCCTCATCCGCCAGACCGAACAGATAACCATCGAAACCATCGCGGGTGCGCGTTGCCTTGAGCGCGATTTCGCCTTCGAGTTCCAGCCCGGCAGCGGGCGCGCCATAGAGATAACGGCCATCGACATCGATGGCAGTATCAGCGGCGGGATCGATCTCCTTGGCTTTGCTGGACAGATCGAACTCGGTTCTGTCAGGCACAAAGTCATCGACAAGGAAGGACTTTTCGCTGATGGCGGCGGCTTTCGGATCCGTATGGATGCGCAGCGTCCAAGTGCCACGCATGGCACTTTCCTGAGTGACAAAGTCGACCGCATAACCACCCAAGGCCTTTCCATCGCTGACAAAACGACGGTCCTCGACCCCATCAGGACGCGAGAAGATGAAGGTCAGCGGCAGATTTTCAACGGCGTTGCCTTCGATATCCCGGGCCAAAGCCGCGGCATGCACGGTTTCGCCTGCGCGGTAGATACCGCGTTCCGTCCAGCTAAAGACATCCAGCGCGCCGGGAGAGGCGCGGCCCGTGACGCCACGGTCAGACAGGTCGAAACCGGCGCGGGTCATATCGAGGAAGACGTAGTCCTTATCGCCGTTTCGTGCCGTGATGATGGCAGGTGCCTGCCCGGCCGTGCCGCGCATGAGGCCAGCCGAGAAAACTGCACGGCCTTCGTCATCGGTCGTCGCGGTGCCGAGAATTTCGTTGTTCTTCGCCAAAAGCTGGAGGACCACGCCCTTTAGCGGTTTGGCCGTGCTGAGCGCCCGCGCAAAGACGTTGAGGCCATCGGTCCCGGCATAGGTGGTGATGCCAGTGTCCGAGACGAGGAACCATTGGGTGGCGAGGGAATCCCAGCTTTCGACCGGCGTGCCGGGTGGTACCGCGGTGAGCACATAGATACCCGGCTTGCGTTCCGGCAAGGCCTCGTCGACCGGAAAGCTCGTGACGACATCCTTGTTCAACTCGTTCTGAATATCGATGCCGCCCTGCCAGACGAGTTCGCCGATCTCGTTTTCAAGCCGCTCTGCGCCATAGCCATCCATATGCGTCAGGAACTGCGAGTTGGTCAGCAATGTCGCGATGCTGCGGTCACCGACGCGGTAGAGCTTGAGATCGGCATGGTCGATATTGACGGACACCAACGGAATGCCACGGCGGGCGGTGCCGGGAAGCACGAAATTCTCTCCCGTGAAGCGGACCGAGCCGGATCTGTCCCGAACATAGATGTCGAGATCGACCTGGTTTTCGAGCGGTTCTTCCACCGAGGACGGGAGACCGGCGCGTAGCGCAATCTTGTAGCGCTGTCCGTGCGTCAGGCCTTCCACGCAGATTTCGCTGCCCTTGGCCTCGATGGCCTTGGGCGCTGCGCCATCCAGCGTGACGAAAGAGGAATAATCGACGCCGTTCTTGACCAGAGGTTCTGAAAACTGAACGCAGGCGCGCGGGCTGACACTATCGGTATCGACGGTGTTGCCGATAACACGGAAGCCCTGGCGGGTCTTCAAATCGGCATAGGCAGCACGCGTCTGGGGGACATCCGACAGGGCAAGGCTGGCCTTGTAGCTATTGAGGGCGGCGCGGTAGTTCTGGGTTTTTTCAAACGCCACCGCCAGCGTATCAAGTATGCTTGTGCGGGCAGAAACCGTGCGGCTCAGCGAATAGGCGTTGAGGGCGGCCGAAACTGCCTGTGCCGACATCTCATAATTGTTTTGTATTTTCGATGCCGCCTGCGAAAATTCAGCCCAGGCCACACCATCTTCAGGGCCTAGCGCGAGCGCCAGCTTGTAACTCCCAACCGCGCCGACGAAATCGCCGGCGGCAGATTGCTGTCGTGCTAGTGAAAGCCAATTGTCCATCGACTGCCCATCTCCGGCGGGGGAGAGGCTCGCCTTGAGACGTCGCGCCTCCTGGTAAAGGCTGTCATCGATAAAGGAGAGTTTCTGCGGCGCGCCAAGATCAGGCTCGCTCTTGGCAGCGACCTCTACGACCTTGCCTGCGACTGCGCCGGGGAAGGCATTGAGCTGGTTAAAATCCGACTTGAGGAAGCACCATTTCACCTTGGGATTATAGGTGAAGGCCTTGCAGGATGTATCGTTTATGCAGATGGTTTCGCATTGTGGCTGGGAGACATTCTGCTCGGTGCGAAGATCGAAACCGAAATAATCACCGTTTTGGGTGGTGACGATCTTTCGCGTCGCGTCCTGCGCAAGCGCTGGCTGGACCGCCAAAGTAGCGAAAACGAAAAACAGGCTCTTCAAAACAGAACGCACGAACATTGGTCCCTCCCCGGTACGCACGACCGCGGCGACTCTGCTCGGATTTCACGCCGAAAGTCAATGTGATGCGGAGTTGTTGAATGCGGACATATCGATCGCTGAATGGGCCAAAACCATGCGCGCAAGAGAACTTGTAGAACCTGCCTTACAGGTTGCGAAGGTGGAAATCCCGCATTTGCAACGATTTTTGCACTGAACCGCAACACCTAGCGCGGCTGCGGTCGATTGACATAGGATTTCTATCGCATATATGTATGACAACTTCGTCCGAGATATGATTGGGAGAACCATGGGCCAGACACAGTACACCAACCGCTTTGCCATCGACCCGAAGACTGCCGCGACATTCGGCACTGAAGAGCTTCGCGAAAACTTCCTGTTGCCGCCTCTGTTCATCAACGACACCGTTCAACTGCATTACACGAATTACGATCGCATGATCGTCGGCGGTGCTGTGCCGGTGTCCGGTTCCTTGGAGTTGGAAACCATTAAACCAACAGGAACGAAATCGTTTCTCGAGCGGCGTGAATTGATCGTCGTCAATATCGGCGGCAAGGGTACCGTGACCGTCGATGGCACCGGATTTGAAACCGGTACGCGCGACATGGTCTATGCCGGTATGGGTTCAAACGTATCCTTTGCGTCCGCATCATCAGAAACGCCCGCCAAGTTTTACCTGCTGAGCGCGCCAGCACATGCGGCCTACCCGGCAAGACACATTGGCATCAATGATGCAAAGCGTGTCGATCTCGGGTCGCAGGCCACCAGCAACGAGCGCTCCATTTTCCAGTTCATTCACCCCGAAGGCGTCAAGACCTGCCAGTTGGTCGTCGGCATGACGAGCCTTGCGCCGGGTTCCGTGTGGAACACCATGCCGTGCCATATTCACGACCGGCGCATGGAGGCCTATCTCTATTTCGACCTGCCCGATACGGCCCGCGTCTTCCACTTCTTGGGCGAACCAAACGAAACGCGCCATCTGGTGATGAAGAACGAAGAGGCCGCACTTTCTCCGGGTTGGTCGATCCATTCCGGTGCCGGAACCGCGAATTACTCCTTCATCTGGGCCATGGCGGGCGACAATGTCGACTACACCGACGTCGATCTCGTGAGCATGGATGATCTGAAATAAGGAGCGACATGATGAGCCAGAGCAAAGCCTTCGTAAATGCCGATGACAGCCAGTGGACGCCGACGGAACCTGGCGTTTCCCGCCGTATCATGGCCTATCTACCTGAAATGATGATGGTCGAAGTCGTCTTCGAAGCAGGCGCCATCGGCGCGCCTCACTCGCATCCGCATATTCAGGCAAGTTACGTGGCAGAAGGACGTTTCGAAGTCACCATTGATGGCGTAACGCAAGAGCTGTCACAAGGCGGCAGCTTCATCGTCAAACCTGACCTCGTGCACGGAGTAAAGGCGCTCGAAAAAGGTCGCCTGATCGACACCTTTACGCCGCATCGCGCAGAGTTTCTTTGAGACGTTGAGGGTTGTTGCAGAGCTTGTGACAATGGTTTGTATCTCCTCATTCCTGTGCTTGTCACAGGAATGAGGGAGTAAGGGAAGCCGTTATACCCCCGCCGCTGGCCTCTAATCCTCTATTTTACGCGCTTCCGAAACGAGCATGATGGGAACCCCATCCCTGATGGGATAGGCCAGCCTCGCGCTCTCTGAAATCAGTTCGTTGCGCTCTCGATTATAGGACAGCCGCCCTTTCGTCAGTGGACAGACCAGCAGATCCAACAACTTGGGATCGACCTTGCTCAGCTTCTCGTCCATGCCTGTCCCGTCACTGCAATATGATTTCGCTGTCGGTTCCGCCTTGAGCAAGAACGATTTCGGTAATGGCGATCAGCGTATCGGCACGCGCTTTCAGGTCCGGCGCTTCCAGCAGGGCCTGCTTCTCCGCGGGGCCGAAGGGCGACATCATCGATAGCGAATTCACGAGCACACGATTTCCGGCACGCTCCACGCTCTCCCAGTCCGCTTCCAGCTGGTTAGCGTCTAGGAACGAGCGGAAAACCCGCAGCAGATTTTCGCGATCTACGGCATCCTCATCCTCTTCGCCGGTCAGATCGGCCATGAAGGGCGCGTGCTTGAAGCTTCGGTAAGGTTTGCCGGAAGTAACTTCATCCAGCAGCCGGAAACGACAAATGCCGCTCAAAGACACCATGTATCGCCCGTCGCCCGTCTCGGAAAAGGAGGTGACGCGCCCCAGGCAGCCCACCTGGCAGAGCGCGCCTGAGCCTGCTCCCGCGTCCAACACCTGCAATGATGGCTGCACCATGCCAATCAGCCGGTGGCTGGCCAGCGCGGCATCGAACATCGCCAGATATCGCGGTTCGAAAATATTGAGGGGCAGTTGCCCTTCTGGCAACAGCAATGCGCCCGACAGAGGAAATACAGGCACCACGTCCGGCAGATCGGTGCTTTTCAAATATCTTGCATTACCGACATGCATGAATAGCCCTCGATTTCTTTAGACGCTGCGACGCGACAGCGCGCCGCGGCTTTGTTTCATCACTATTCTTTTAAATGTGGTCCACGATTGCAGACCACAAGGCAGCTTTCAAGAAAACAGGATAGACGACAGCTTACGACGCGCCGTGACGGATGACGGATCCTTGAAACCCCAGCTTTCCAGAAACTCGACAAGCTGCTTGCGCGCGCCATCGTCCTCGAATGTGCGATCCTTGCGCATCACGGTCAGCAACTGGTCAGCCGCTTCGTCACGTCTGCCCTGTGCATTAAGGATCTTTGCGAGCTTTATCCGCGCCTCGTGATTGTCTGGATTGGCGGCCAACTCACGCTCAAGCGCTGCTGGATCACCTAACTGCCGGGCTTCTTCATACTGCGCGAGCTTTTTCGACACGGCTTCTACGGCCGGATCGGCGAGCATTTCAGCGGGCAGGGAAGCCAGAAGGTCGCTGGCACGCTGATATTCACCAACTGCAATCATGCAATCTGCAATGCCGGCCACGGCCGTTGTGTTTTCCGGATCCACCTGCATGACAAAGCCGAAGAGCTGGGCTGCACCCTGGTGATCACCATCAGCCAGCAATTGCTTGGCTTCGGCAAGAGCAGCATCGATTTCGGCTTGCGGGTCGTTTGCTGCGGGGCCTGCAATCTTGTCGATGAACTCGCGGATCTGGCTTTCCGGTACAGCACCCATGAAACCATCCACAGGGCGGCCATCCTGAA
Source organism: Agrobacterium rosae (assembly GCF_002915175.1). Classification (GTDB taxonomy): domain Bacteria; phylum Pseudomonadota; class Alphaproteobacteria; order Rhizobiales; family Rhizobiaceae; genus Agrobacterium; species Agrobacterium rosae. Next base: position 545,998 of record NZ_NXEJ01000008.1, read on the forward strand.
AGGCTACGATTGCCGGGATGGATTGAATGCCGAGCTGACCGGGAATAGATGGGTGATCATCGATGTTGAGTTTGACAAGCTTGACGCGACCTCCAGCTTCATCGACCACTTTTTCCAACACCGGTGTCAATTGTTTGCAAGGGCCGCACCAGGGTGCCCAGAAATCCACCAGCACGGGCTGGTTACGGGATTCCTCCATGACGTCTTTGCCGAAATTGGCCGTCGTCGTGTCTTTGATGTGGGAGGATGCCGCACCGTCGGGCGCGCTTCCAAATTGTACGGAGCCGGTCATCTGTCCGCCGAGGGACGTTCCGTAAGGGTTGTTGGTACCGCTCATTTAAGGTCTCCGTTACTGCGCATCATCTGGCCAATCATTGGCACTCTGGCGCAAAGATCGTACTTTACTCGGTTACTTTCAAGACAAGCGGCGTATGACCTGTCGCTTCGAGAAAGCGAATGAGATCATGGTTGCCGATGGTCGTCGTAGCATCGTTCGACAGCGGATGACCATTGATCAATTCGTGCTTCATCAGGTCGCTATCGAGCACGAACGTCACCGCCTTCGTCGTGTCGTTGATCGCACCAAAAACGGTTACCGAGCCGGGAATGACGCCCAGATACTCCAGCATCTTTTCCGGCTTGCCGAAAGACACCCGGCTGGACGCATCGATAAGCTTGTGCACAGTCTTAAGGTCGACCGTCGCATTTTCTTCGACCGTCAAAACGAAATACTGATCCTTCTTGTCCTTGACGAAAAGGTTTTTCGTGTGTCCGCCAGGAATTCGGTCACGCAAGGATTCCGACTCCGCCACGGTAAAGACTGGCTCGTGTTCGAAAGTTTTATGGGTGATGCCCAGACTGTCCAACAAAGCGAAAAGCTCTTGCGCCGTTTTCGGGGATTGCTCTGTCATAATCGCTTTCTCATACGGTCGGATTCGATTTTTGATGAAACAGTCATTAGGCCTTCAGAACTGCTTTTGCAATCGTCCCGCAGATTTCAATGGCGAAAAAATCGAATGTTTTCCGTCACTTGTGTTGTTTTTGAAAATTTTCTGCGCCTTTTTGTCATTTCCCTGTTGCATTTAAAAAGCGGTTGAGCGATATAGCCCTCGTCGCCGCAACGCAGCGACCCGCGGTTCAGCGATCTACCCCGAACCAGCGGATTTGAGCGGGTGTAGCTCAGGGGTAGAGCACAACCTTGCCAAGGTTGGGGTCGAGGGTTCAAATCCCTTCGCCCGCTCCAATTTTCTCTTAAAGCGTAAATTGAGACAGTGGTCCTGAAATCTGGACCTGATGTTTTACACGTCTCACGTTCTATCTCCCTGCCAACTGGACGACGGCTCGGTCCGAGCCAAATGGTCATCAAAGTCGACATGGGCTTTCGTTATGACGGGACGGTGGAACCGCTGATCTCGGCACACGTTAAGAACGCAACAGGGAGAGATCATATGAAATTTTTAACAGCAGCAATATGCCTCGTGTCAGTCGGCATCCTAAGCGGTTGCGTTGATGACAGAGGCTATAGAAGCCAAGGCTACTATGCGACAGGCGTGCAGTACCGGTCCTATGACCGTGATCGCCACTACAGACATGACAACCGCGACTATCGACGTGACCGTGGACGAAACTGGCGTAACAACGAACGTTACCGGTACCCTTCGAACCGCGGCGACACCGTGGAATACGGCGTGATCGTCCGTTAACGACCCCATTCCCGCTTAACCTCATCTTTAGTCACAGAAATCCGGCGCACGAATGTAATGTTCGTCGCCGGATTTCCGTATCTGGACTGCATTTTTTTGAGCCGTCTTTGGTTGTCTGAATCAACCGGCAAGCCGCTGTTCGGCCAGCTTTACCCAGTAGGAAATACCGTAGCCGATGGCTTCGTCGTTAAAGTCGTAGCTTGGGTTGTGCAGCCCTGCACTTTCACCATTTCCCAGAAAAATGAAGGCACCTGGACGTTCCTTCAGCATGTAGGAAAAATCCTCCCCAGCCATGGACGGATCGACATCGGGATCGACATTCTTCTCTCCCACAACGTCCCGAGCGATGCGGATAGCGTGTTCTGTTTCGTCGGCATGGTTGACGGTAACAGGGCAATAACGCTCGTAAATAGCTTCTGCTTCGGCACCGTTGGCCTGAGCGATACCCTCAGCCATCCGCTTGATGCGCGCCTCAGCCATATCGCGGACGTCTTCGTCCAGCGTACGGACAGTACCTGCAATGATTGCTTCGTTGGGAATGATATTGTGGCTGGAGCCAGCCTGAAAACGGGTGACGGACACGACCACCGAACGGATCGGGTCGGTATTGCGGGAGGCAATCATCTGAAGGTTCGTCACGATCTGCGCGCCGATGGAAATAGGATCAACCGTTCGATGCGGCTGCGCCGCGTGGCCACCCTGCCCTTTGACCAGAATGGAGAACTTATCCGGCGCCGCCATTATGCCGCCCTTGCGGATGGCGAAAGATCCCAGGGGAATACCTGGCATATTGTGCATGCCGTAGATTTCATCCATGTCGAAGCGGGTCATTAGGCCATCTTCGACCATGGCAAGAGCACCGGCACCGCCTTCTTCGGCCGGCTGGAAGATCAAGGCCACGGAACCGTTGAAATTGCGCGTTTCGGCCAGATATTTCGCAGCGCCCAGCAGCATGGCCATATGACCATCGTGACCACAGGCGTGCATCTTGCCGGACACCTTCGAGGCCCAGGGCTTGCCGGTTTCTTCGACGATTGGCAAAGCATCCATGTCGGATCTCAAACCGATCATGCGGCCTTTGCCATGCTTGCCGTGAATGACGCCGACGACGCCGGTGCGACCAATTCCCGTCACGATTTCGTCAACGCCGAAGGATTTCAGCTTGTCCGCCACGAATGCGGCAGTGTCGTCGACGTCGTATAGCAACTCCGGGTTCTCATGGAGATGACGCCGCCATTCGGTCGCTTCCGCCTGCAATTCCGCCGCTCTGTTCAAAACTGGCATTCTTTTATCCCTGATGTTCCATTCTCGACATGATGATTAGCGCTCCTCCGCAGCAAATATTGCGCCGCATAATTGACGCAATCAATGTACTTTGCCATTGCTAGGACATATATGGTGAATATTGCAAATCCCGATACGAAGACGGGAATCCGAGGATACGCCTTGCAAGATACATTGAGACCTAACCGCGCCGCAGGGCGGCTCGTAAAAATCGTTGCCGCGATGTCTGCCAGTGTTCTGGCGATGACCTGTGTAGCACAGGCCAACCCTAAGATGGTTATTGATGTGAAGACCGGCAAGGTGATTTCGCATCAGGAAGCATTCCGCAAATGGTATCCGGCTTCGCTGACAAAGCTGATGACCGCCTATATCGCATTCAGCGCCATGAAATCCGGCAAGCTAAGCCCCGAAACCGAAGTTGTCATGAGCAAGAAGGCTGCCGACCAGCCTGCCAGCAAGATGTATTTCAAGCCAGGTTCCAAGCTGACGCTCGACAGTGCATTGAAGCTTTTGCTGATCAAGTCTGCTAATGACATTGCCGTGGCCATTGCCGAGACGGTGGGCGGTACGAGCGAAAATTTCGTAGCTCAGATGAATGCGCAGGCGGCACGTCTTGGCATGTCGTCCACACATTATGTCAACCCGAATGGTTTGCCGGGCAAGGGCCAATATACCACGGCGCGCGATCTCGCCGTGCTGGCGCTGATCCTGAAGCGCGAATTCCCTGAATATGCGCGGTACTTTTCGCTGGAAGGTGTCAGCACCGGCAAGAAGAACTACGCCAATTACAACATGCTTGTCGGTCGATTTGACGGGGCCGACGGCATGAAGACCGGCTTTATCTGTGCATCTGGTTTCAATCAGGTCTCGTCTGCGTCACGGAATGGCCGTCAGGTCATCAGCGTTGTGCTGGGCGCAGACAGCCTTGCGGGCCGCACCGACCAGTCGGCTGACCTTTTGCAGATGGGGCTGACGGCACCGTCCAGCCAAGGCGTATCGATTGCCTCACTTGCGCCCTACGGCGAAACGCAATTCGTCAATGATATCAGTGCCGATATCTGCAATCCCAAAGCCGCTCAGGTGCGCAGCGAAAGTCGCGATGAGGCCGGCCGCATGATCATCAAATCACCCTATGTCCAGGAAATGACGCGCCCACCGGTCTATTCCTATGCGGGACTCATTCCCGGCAGCGAAACGGTTGTCGCCACCACCGCTGGCAAGGGTGGCGTCGCCAATGTGCCGATCCCGATTCCGCGTCCGACATTTTGAGCAATGAATGGCTCGTCCATGGACGGGCCTTTGTCTGTTTTGAAAATCGACGCTTACGCTGGCGGCATTTATTGCTATAAGGCGTCTCTCAACATGTAATGTTCTAACGCTACAGGTCGCCTCATGGCACAGGATCGTATACCGGTTTCCATCATCACAGGCTTTTTGGGTGCGGGAAAATCGACGCTGCTCAATCAGCTTCTGAAAGACCCTGCAATGCAGGATGCAGCCATTATCATCAATGAATTCGGTGATGTCAGCATTGACCATTTGCTGGTTGAACGATCCGGCGATGGCATCATCGAACTGGCAGAGGGGTGCCTCTGCTGCACAGTGCGTGGTGAACTGGTAGATACGCTGGCGGAACTGATGGATGCCATCCAGACCGGCAAGCTGAAAAAGGTCAACCGCGTCGTCATCGAAACGACCGGCCTTGCCGACCCTGCCCCGGTCATGCAGTCGATCATCGGAAACCCGATCATCGCACAGAATTTCTCGCTGAATGGCATGGTAACCGTGGTGGATGCCGTGAATGGTTTATCCACGCTCGATCACCACACGGAGGCGGTCAAGCAGGTCGCGGTCGCGGATCGTCTGGTTTTGACGAAACAAACGCTTGGTTCAGAAGCGCAGATTAGGGCTCTGACGGATAGGCTGATATCTATAAACCCGCGGGCAACGATCGAAGACGGAGATCGAGGGGACTGGAAGGCTGTGGCACTTCTGGAAAACGGCCTGTACGATGCCGCAAACAAGGTTGGCGATGTCAGCCGTTGGCTGGGCGAAGAGGCTCATCATGATCACCACCACCGCGACCACGGGCATCACCACCATCATGATGTGAACCGGCACAATGCCTCAATCCGCTCGTTTTCGATCGTGCACGAACAGCCGATCGATCCGATGGCCATCGAGATGTTTGTCGATCTTTTGCGTTCGGCCCATGGCGAGAAGCTTCTGCGCATGAAGGCTATCGTACATCTTTCGGACAACCCAGACCGACCACTCGTGCTGCATGGTGTGCAATCCATTTTCCACCCGCCGCAGCGCCTTGCCGCATGGCCGGACCCATCCGACCGGCGCACACGCATGGTTCTGATTACCCATGACCTGCCGGAAGCCTTCGTGAAGGATTTGTTCGGCGCGTTCACCGGTGCGGTTCGCATCGACAGACCGGACCGTCAGGCTGTTATGGACAATCCACTCGCGGTTCCCGGCATGCGGTTTTAGGCACAACGCCTGTCATTGCGCGCAGTGCTATTTTAGGAAATCGAAACCCAGCACGGCAGCGCCGACGAGACCGGGTTCGATGGTGCATTCGGCCTGCACGACGAGTGGGCGCGAAAATCGGCGAAGAATACGCGAGCGCACAGCAAGGTCCAAGGCTTCGATCAACGCAGCCGAATTGGAAAGACCACCACCCACAGGCAGGATTGTCGCTCCGGTCACATTGACCACCAGTGCCAGCGGGCCTGACAGCATATCAATGTAGATATCCATCGTGCGAATTGCGTCCGCCTCGCCCGCCTGCCAGTTCTCCAATATCTCTTCGGCAACCAATGTCTGTTTCGTCAGATGTCGATGCAGCTTTTCCATGCCCCGCGCGCTGCAGATGGCGTCGAGGCACCCTTCCAGTCCGCAGCCGCAGGCGAACCGTGGCAGGTCCACTGGAGGGTTGCCTGCACGGGTTGCGGCCACCGGACCATGACCCCACTCGCCAGCAAAACCACCACCGCTGTTGATCAGCTTTCCGTCGATGACCAGAGCACCACCGACACCCGTGCCCAGAATAGCGCTGAACACCACGCGATGACCGCGTCCTGCGCCCGCCCCATACTCTGCCAAGGCGCAGCAGTCTGCATCATTGGCGATGAGAACCGGCAACCCGAGTGCAGCCTCAAGGTCGGCTTTCAGAGGCCTGTCATGGGCGCAGGGTATATTGGCGATGAAAGACCAGTCGGTGTCGGGATCGATGATGCCGGTAATCGACAGCGCGATACATTCCGGTGTACCACCGATTTCGGCGATGACCGATTTCAACACCGATATGAAGGCATCGAAATCATGAATCGGCGTCTGCCTGCGAGCAACGGGCCTGATGTCATCCAGCGCCCGCGCGCCAGCACCCTTGATGGCGGTCCCGCCAATATCGAAACAGACGATCAACTCAGAGCTCCCGGCAATAATACGCTAACGCAGCGCTTATGCCAGATAACGTTCCGTAAGTCTCGCCCACATAGCGGCACCAACCGTCAGGCTAGCATCGGCAAAATCATATTTGGAGCTGTGGAGAATGGCCGAGTTCATGCCGTTTCCGAGCCGCAGGAAACTACCGGGCTTCTGCTCCAGATAATAGGCGAAGTCCTCGCTGCCGGGAATGAGGTGGCAAGTCGAAACATTGTCCGTACCGATGAGTTCTTCGGCCACGGTGCGGGCAAATGCGGTTTCTTCTTCCGAGTTCACGACAACGGGATAGCCGTGCTGGTAATCCATCTCCACCGTTGCACCGAAGCCATCGACCACGGCATGTGTCAACTTGGTGATGCGCTCTTCCAGCAGATCGCGAATACGTGGCTCGAAGCAACGCACGCTGAGCGCCAGCTTGGCATATTCCGGGATGACGTTAACGGCTTCGCCTGCATGAATCGTGCCGACGGTGACGACTGCCGTCTGTGTCGGGTCGATATTGCGCGAAACGACCGTCTGCAAGGCCACGACCAGGTTACAGGCGACCACGATAGGATCGATTGTAAGGTGAGGACGCGAGGCGTGGCCACCTTTGCCCTTGATGGTGATGGTGACCATGTCCGACGATGCCATGAGGGGACCGGAACGCAGCAGAATAGCGCCCTCCGGTGCGCCGGGGTGGTTGTGCAGGCCGAAAATCGCGTCGAATGGAAAGCGCTCGAACAGACCATCAGCAATCATCTTTTGCGCGCCGCTGGGCTTGCCCGCCTCTTCCGCCGGCTGGAACACCAAAGTGACGGTGCCGTTGAAACGGCGCGTCTTGGCCAGATGTTGCGCAGCCCCCAGCAACACCGTGGTGTGGCCGTCATGGCCGCAGGCATGCATCTTTCCCGGCACTTTGCTGGCATAGGGTTTGCCGGTTTCTTCGAGAATAGGCAGCGCATCCATATCCGCGCGGATGGCGATGCCCTTCTTGCTTTCGCCGACCGTCAGACGTGCGACGACCCCATGACCACCGACATTTCGTGTGACGTCATAGCCCCAGCTTTCCAGTTTTTCCGCAACGTAACGCGCGGTTTCCGCCTCTTCGAAAGACAGCTCCGGATTGGCGTGAAGATGCCGCCGCGTCTCGATAAGGTCAGCCTCCATATCGGCGAAATCAGATACACGGGCAAAAGCATTGTCGAGCACGGTCATGGGAACTCCAATTCAGAAAGCACGCATCCGAGCGTGCTGCTTAAATGTGAATAGGATGCCCCGGCCAATTGCCGGGGCACCGCTTACGTCATTCAAAGAAAACGCGACAGGAAGGCCTGTGTACGTGGATGCTGGGGATTTCCAATCACCTCTTCCGGCGTTCCCATCTCCACGATATGGCCGCCATCCATGAAGACGACGCGGTCGGCTGCTTCCTTGGCAAAGCCTATTTCATGCGTGACAACGATCATCGTCAAGCCCTGGCGCGCAAGATCGCGCATGGTGGAGAGAACCTCACCCACCAGTTCCGGGTCGAGCGCGGATGTCGGCTCATCGAACAGCATCAGTTTCGGCTTGATGGCAAGGGCGCGCGCAATGGCGACGCGTTGCTGTTGGCCACCGGAAAGCTGACGCGGATAATTATCCGCCTTATCGGACAGCCCAACCTTCTGCAAAAGCTCCCGCGCATAGGCCGTGGCCTCTGCCTTGCTTTCGCCGTGGACGCCGACGGGTGCTTCGATGATGTTCTGCAACGCCGTCATGTGCGGGTAGAGATTGAACTGCTGGAACACCATGCCGATGTTGCGACGCTGCGCAGCGATGGCGTTGCCCGACAGCTTCTCCAGCTTGTTGTTGCGGAAGCGATATCCGATCTGCTCCCCGCCCACCTCGATCGATCCGCGATTGATCGATTCCAGGTGATTGATACAGCGCAGGAACGTGGATTTTCCCGAACCGGAGGGGCCCAGGACGACCACGACCTCTCCTGGGAAGACTTCCAAGTCGATGCCTTTGAGAACTTCAAGCTGATCGAAGGCCTTGTGGACGTTGCGGGCGCGCACGAGCGGCTGTTTGTCATGATCTGCGGCGGTCATGGTGTTGGCTCCGGCTGAACGGCGGGCGCTTGAGCGGTAGCAGTGCGACGGTCGCCTCTGCCGTAGTAGCGCTCGATATAACCCTGACCAATATTGAGAACGGAAGTGATCAACAGATACCAGATGACCGCTACCATCAACATCGGAACGATTTCGAAGGTACGGTTATAGATAGACTGCACGGAGTACAGCAAGTCTGCCATGGCGATGACGCTAACGAGCGAGGTCGCTTTGATCATGCTGATCAACTGATTGCCGGTTGGCGGTACGATGGAGCGCATAGCCTGCGGAATGATGATCCGCCACAAGACCCGTGCCTTCGTCATACCGAAAGCTTCCGCCGTTTCGGCCTGACCTCTATCGACAGACAGAAGACCGCCGCGAATGATTTCCGCCATATAGGCAGCTTCGTTGAGCGCAAGCCCGACGATGGCAGCTGTCATGGGCGTAATGACCGAGTTGGTTTCCCAGCTGATCAGTGTTGGACCGAAGGGAATGGCGATGGAGATTTCCGGAAAGAGCGTGGACAGATTGTACCAGAAGATGAGTTGGACGAGCAGAGGCGTTCCACGGAAGAACCAGACGAACAGTCCCGACAGCGAGCTTGCCAGAACGTCCTGCGACATGCGCGCAACGGCAAGCAACAAGCCCAGCACGACGCCGATCAGCATCGCGACGACCGTCAAGCCAAGGCTGACAGAAAGGCCCTGCATGACGGTGGGGTCAAAGAAATACTGCGCAACGACCCGCCAGCCGAAGTTTTCGTTGTTGGCCACAATCCATGCGAAGTTCGCGGCAATCAGGACGGTGATGAGCCAGAGCGTGACACGACCGGTTTGAAAAGGGCGATGGACATTTGCCACATCGCGTGGGTCCGCACCACCAGATGGTGATGCGGTGTGAGCGGGAGCCGCACTCATTTCTTTTCAACTCCCACCAGATTGATACCGGGTGTTTTGATCTCGTTGTTTTCCAGGCCCCATTTCTTCATGATGATGCCGTAAGTGCCGTTATCGATGAGAACCTTGACGCCATCCCGCAGGACTTCGCCCAGTGGAGATCCCTTTGGCACGACCGCACCCTGAAACAGATCCTCGAAACCGTTTTTCTCACCGACGCCGGTCAGTTCCAGCTGCCCGTTGGCCTGGGATACGAAATAGGTCAACGGTGCCTGCGAAGAGAAGAACGCATCGGCGCGCTTGGAGCGAACCGCCAGAATGGAGCTTGGCTGGTCAGTATAGGACTGAACCTCGACCGGCTTCTTGCCGTCGGCGGTGCATTTTTCAACCTGCGCCTTGATGACTTTCTCAGCCGAGCCACCAGCCATGACCGCAATGCGGGTGCCGCATGCCGTATCCAGCGAAACGATGCCCTTTGGGTTGCCCTTCTGCACGGCGAATACGACGAATTCCTGTACCCAATCTACGAAGTCATTGGATTCCTGGCGTGTTTTGAAATCTCCCACCGGGCCAAAGGCGAACTGGTAGCGACCAGAATTGACACCGGAAAGCAAGGCCGGAAGGCCGCCCACCGTGGCATGCTCGATCTTCACGCCCAGCACTTGCCCGAGCGCATCGGTAAGGTCGGCACTCGCACCGGTCAGTTCCGTGCCCGTGACGATTTCATAGGGAGGAAAAGAGCCGTTGTTGACGGAAATCATCTTGCCATCGGTGCGAATTTTCTCCGGCAGGCGGGCATTCAGCTCTTTATTGACAGTCTGCTGCGGGATGGCTGCGTCCTGTGCCAGCGCTGGCGTGGCCAGTAACAAGCCCAGCAGAGCAACGGACGTGGTGAGTTTCGAGTACATGGCATTCCCCTTTTTTGGTTTAACTTTGAATGTCTGTTTGTCTTGAATATCGCATCAGCGGCCAGTGGCTTGCTTTGGAAACAGGTCGGCAGGCGAAAGAAGCCGCGGCAGAATTTTTTGCTCGTGAAGCTCGGTCGCAAAATCGGCGATCATCTTCTCGTTGGCCTCAAAGCCATTGGCGCTCCACGAGGGAGAAAGATCGGCAGCACAACGGCGCAACTCATCGATCATCCACGGCGTAGTATCGGCATATTTCTCACGCTTTTCCAACCACATACGCTGCGACGCATCAAGGAGCTCGCTCAACTCATCCATGATCCACGGATGTTCGGCCACGATCGCGGCCTTAAAGCCGATCAGGTGCATACCCGGCACATAGCCGACATCGTTGAAATAGTCGACTTCAGCTGAACGATAGTCATCCAGAACCTGCCGCAGGGTCGAGTCTTTATCGAAGAAACCTTTCGGCATGAAAGGTGTGAAAACGGCATCCAGCCCGCCATCATTAAGCAGATCAACCATCGGGCGCTCACCCGGAGCGGCCTCGATGCGGCCTGGGCGGCCAAAACCATCAAGACGGTCAGTGATGGGATGGTCTTTCGTCAGACGCCCGGCATACCACATTGCATCTTCAACGCCGACGCCTTCGCGGCGAACGGCGGCGCGCGTCCAGGTGTTGCCCGAATCCCGCCAGCCGGTGACACCAATCTTCTTGCCTGCCAGATCAGATAGCTGGCGAATGGAACTGGCCTTGCTGGTGATGATACAGCGGTGGCGGAAACCGCGCATGATAAAGTTGGGCATACCGACAACGCTCTCATCACCATCATGACGCATCTGTGCGTAACGACTGAAAGACATTTCCGCGACATCATAGGCGGCATCGGTTGCAACGTTGGAAATAAGGGTTCCAACTCGGTCAACTCTAATATCAAGGCGGGGCGAGGATACATCTCCGAGGACGAGCGGGGTCATATAGTCCCAATCACGGAGTGCGAGGCGAAGCGTAACGGTCATGCTGAATGCTCACAAAAAAATCTCGGTAATCAAAAGTTAAATGTTCAAATTACAAACATCAAATGTTATTACGTTATTGAACATTAAAAAAGGTACAATTTTGAGCAACATCTATTCTGCAAACTGGCTTGCTGAAAAAATAGCCGATCGTACCATTCGAGGAATCGCTCTTGAAACCAGCGCCTTGATTCGCGCTGGCATTCTTCCGGTAGGAACACGACTGCCGTCAATCCGCGATCTGGCCTATGAACTGGGCATAAGTCCAGCAACGCTGTCCGAAGCGTGGGCGGATTTGCGCCGACATAAGGTCATCACCGGGCGCGGCCGAAATGGCACATGGGTCAGTGGCGATAGCTTCATTGCCAAACCGGAACGTTTTGCCAGCGTCGGCAATTACGGGCCAAACGCCTTGGATCTTTCGCTGGCTGTACCGGATACCTCGTTGTTGCCGCCGCTGGCGGAAGCACTGGCGCATGCGGCCACCGTCGATAAGCTCAACGACTACGAGCGCAGTCGTATCATTCCCGAATTGCAGTCAGCGGCAAGCGAGCGCTGGGCCTATCAGCCGGGAGCATTTCTGGTGACGAATGGCGGTTATAACGCTGTATACACGGCAATTCGCGCCCTTGTCTCACCCGGCTCCGCCGTCGCCATCGAAAATCCCACGGCGATGCGGCTTCTCGATATTCTCGAGGACTTCGGAATCAAGATCATTCCAGTCATCTGCGATGAGCATGGACCGACACCTGCATCCCTGCATGCGGCGCTGAAGGAACGACCGGGCGCATTTGTTTTCCAACCTCGCCTTCATTCCGTCACCAGCCACACGGTGAGCGCAGAACGCATGGCGGAACTGGGAGACATCTTACACGGCAGCGATACCCTGATCATCGAAGATGATGGTCTGGGTGACATTTCTTCGGTTCCCCCGCACTCTTTGGGTGCGCGCTTTCCAGACCGAACCATTCATATCGTCTCGTACTCGAAAACATTAGGGCCTGATTTGCGCCTTGCCGTTCTCTCGAGCTCGGTGACAATTGTTGAGCAAATCCAGTCTTACCGTGCCTTCAGCGCAGGTTGGACCAGCCGCGTGCTGCAGGGTGCGACGGCATGGCTTTTACGAAATCCGCAGAGCTGGGAGACCGTGGCAAAAGCCCGCGCCACCTACCAGCAACGGCGAAATGGCTTGGCGAGTGCTTTAAGAGTGCGGGGTATCGAGACGCATTCTGGTGGCGGTCTGTGCCTTTGGCTACCAGTCGCCTCAGAAACCTTTGCAACGGTGACGCTCGCCGCCCGCAACATTGCCATCAATCCAGGAAAGAAGTTCACGCTGTTACCCGGCGACCATATCCGTGTCGCCACGTCCACGCTAACAGAGGAAAAATGGGATAGCGTTGCCGACGCTATTGCCCTCGCCTGTTCTGAGTGATCGGGCAGAGCGACATCTTATGTTCATGGAACCACCAGCCCTCAACACAGTTCCCTGTCCACAAGACCAATAGAAGATCGGAACAGCATTGACATTATTGGGGACGGTCGAAGAAATCTGGCGTTATCCGGTCAGTTCGCTCGGCGGGGAGCAACTTACCTCCGTAAACATCGAGAGCGATGGAGTTCCAAGAGACCGGAGTTGGGGCCTTGTCGATGCACACACTGGCAACGCCGTAGCTCCCGAAAAAGAAGCCCGATGGCGACCAGCACTCTTTTTACACTCTAGGCTGATTGGCAATATGCCCGAGATCGGTTTTCCTGATGGCGGGTGGATTGCGGTTTCAAACACTGACATAGCGTCAAAGCTATCTGAGCATTTCGGCTTCGATGTCGACGTAAGGCCATACGTCACCAACACGCTAATGCCTGCAGATGGACACATCGCTACCCCTCGATACGAGCCCAGTCCGCTTCATTTGATAACGACCAGCTCGCTTGAACACCTTTCCGCGCTGATAGGAACTGACACTGTTCACAGCAAACGCTTTCGCCCGACGCTGTTAATACGAACGGAAGGTGACGCCGATTTTCGCGAAAGCTCATGGGTCGGCCAACTTATACGGCTAGGTCCAACCCTGGTAGCGCAAGCGTCAGAAGAGACAAAGCGATGCGGAATGACGCTGATCGCCCAGCCCGGGATTTCTGAAAACCCTGATATACTACGCACCGTTCTTCGTCAGAACCGCCGCAACTTCGGCATATATGGCTCAATAGAGAAGTCTGGCGTCGTGACCGTGGGCGATAGTGTTCATCTGATCGAGGCCTGACCGAATAGGATCAGGCCACCTCCAGCACCAAGGTCTTTTTGGTATCCAAAATAGCTTGGGATACCGTGTATCCGATATCACGGGCGCTGGTAATACCCTGCACGAATGGGAGTTTGTGAAGCAGGAAGGCAATCGAACCACAATAGAGCTGGTTGGTCAGATTGTCTTGGAAGATCGGTCTAAACTTGTCATCCAGATCAATCCCGCCCGTGCGAACGAGTTGATCCTCAGCGCCCACCAATGGTGACGACACAATCGTTGTCGCCTTGCGAACCACGCCCTGCTTTTTCAGCGTCGGGAACGGGATGTCACGTGCAGATAAGGTGTGCTGTCCCGTTGCATCGATAAAGGCATCAAACTGGAGGGTTTGGTTGCCGCCGTGGACGATCGCACCACGCTCGACCGCCTTGTTATCGATATCACTATCATTGCCGAGAGCCACGATATCGAGTTTACCCGCGCGGTGAAGCGCCAGCAAGCGACGGATCGATGCGTGCGGAACCGTCGCGTAATCATCCACGAAGACTGTCTTGAAGTGTCTGTGAAAACGTTCGAGGTCTTTTTCGTTGAGATGCGGGATCGCGAGCGCAATGACCTCATGCATCCGCAAAATCGCGTAACGCCACTCTACCGTATAGTGCCGCAGCTTGTTGGCTTCCGCTTCGGCAAGATTGCGCGCGGCCCATACAAAAGGTGGCGTCGTCTCGCGGTCCTGAAAATAAGCTTTGGCGACCGTTTCAACCGTGAGCTGAGAGAGGCCGATGCGCGATGCGTATTCAGGGTCGCAAAAGACAAGCTCCGCCTTGAACAACTCGAACACGGCATCCAGCAAATCATGACGTCTCGTTGCGATCACCTTCTCAATCGCTGCTTCGGTGCAGAACTGAAGCGGCCGATAGGGAATTTCGCAATAGAAGTCAGCCTCCGGCAGGACACCCTTTCGCGACATCATGGTAACGTGTAGACCTTCCGTATCCGGCAGCGCGTGATATTGCAGATCACCCTGCTCATCGAGGAGGAAAGAGCCGTGCGCCGTTGCGACGGTGATCAAGGCATCGATGCCGCTCAAAGACGTGCCTAAGATGCCGACCTTGCAGGGTTTGATTGATTTCAGCACAGGAGCGGGCCATGGCGATACATAATATCCCGGCCTGATCTCCGTCGTCTCCGGGAAGTCGTGTCCGGTGGCCATGACTACGTGATCGAATGCGAATTCCAGCGCTTCGCCATCCGGCGCGGTTACGCTAAGACGGATATCCGCAGGTCTTAGCTCGATATCGGCAACGCGGTGCGATGCCTTGACCTCAATCGTGTGACCGTTGGCCTTACCGATGTTGAGAAGCTGAGAAAACTGCGCGTACAGAAACTCACCCAAGACAACGCGCGGATAAAATTCACGCTCGTTGATGTTGGCTCGCTCTATACCGAAGCGCTGCAATTCCTCGTCCGACTGGCGCAAAAGCCAGTCCATCAGGGTTTCGCAGACTGGCGGTAGCTCGATGCTGGCAATGTTCGACAGCATGGCGCGGTCGTTAAGTGCAGGGTGATAGGGTGTGCCCTTGCCCGGATCGGATTCACTCTCGAAAATGGTAATGGAAAGCGGTTCAGATTTTCCGACCAAACCCTTTAACGTGTAAATACCCGTAGGGCCGGATCCTATGATGGCAATTTTAGGTGTCATATGCACAATAAACCCCGTGACGCAACGCCGACTGACGCCTGTTACAAACCGGAAGACGCCCTCGAAGTTCCCTCGACCGGGGCACACGACATGAGATAATCTTTATTTAAAAGAGAGGTTCCAATGTTGAACATAGATCGTCCGAACTCGTTTCCTCTTTCATGAAAACACAGAGCGATCCTCTTCTCACCTCCCTCCGCTCCGGCTTTGGGGCAGTCATCATTGGTGCCAGCGGCGGTATCGGCTCTGCGCTGTGTGCTCGTTTGCAGCAGGAACCCCATGTCGGCGAGGTCATTGCGCTTTCTCGAAGCGAGGGCCAGATCGACCTTCTGGACGAAACCAGCATCGAGAAAGCCGCACAACAACTCCAAGGCAAACCGATCCAGCTTCTGATCTGCGCGACGGGGGTACTCGACGTCGACGGACATCCGCCTGAAAAAGCCTTGCGGCAGGTGGACCCCGATATCATGCTGCGGGAATTCAGCATCAATGCCGTGGGACCGGCGATGATCGCCAAGCATTTCCTGCCTTTGCTGGATCGAAAGGACCGAGCCATTGTTGCGTTTCTGTCTGCGCGTGTCGGTTCCATCGGGGATAACAGGTTGGGCGGGTGGATTTCCTATCGCGCTTCGAAAGCTGCCCTCAACCAGATCGTCCGCACCGCATCGATCGAATATACTAGGACGCATCCCGAGATGGTGCTGACGGCGATCCATCCCGGCACGGTTAGAACGAATTTGTCCAGGCCTTACGCCGGTGGTCACCGCACTGTCTCGCCAGACGAAGCCGCGGCCTCCATCCTCACCACGCTGAATGCGCTCGGCCCTGAAACGTCCGGGTCCTTCATTGCCTATGACCGCAGCGCAATACCCTGGTAGAAGCAAACGATCAAAAAAACGGGCGAGCAATATCAAGCATGAGCTTCCACGACCTTACCGCCGCAGGATTGATCGCGTTGGTCGCTATGCTCAGCATGCCGATGTTTACGACGCAGGTGGCATTGAGTGCCGAAGATGGCGAGGAAGCCTGCCTCTACGAGCGAAACCGTGGCGCGCACCACATCTGCATTCGCAAGGCGTCTTTCAATGACGATCTGTGCCGGACGATTGCGCATTTTGCCCAAGAAAATAAGGTGCCGCCTGCCTTCTTCGCGCGGCTGATCTGGCGCGAAAGTCTTTTTCGTCCGGAAGCCGTAAGCTTCAAGGGCGCAGAAGGCATAGCCCAATTCATGCCCGCAACCGCCAGAAGTCGCGGTTTGGCCAACAGTTTCGACGTGATCGACGCTCTGGAGGCATCCGCATCCTATTTGAAGGAACTGGAAGGCCGCTTTGGAAACTTTGGTTTCGCCGCTGCGGCTTATAATGCCGGGGAGAACGGGCTCGCGCGTTTCCTCACCAACGGTCGGCTGCCGATAGAAACGCGCGACTATGTGTTCGCCATCACAGGTCACACCGTCGAGACATGGCGCGATGCCCCGCCTGGGAAAGCAGCACCAGAACTGGATGATGCTCTTCCATTTCAGGAGGCATGTCTGGCGCTTGCCGAAACGAGACGCATTCAGGAACCGGTTTTCAGCGGCTCGGCAGACTGGGCTCCATGGGGTGTGCAGCTTGCAGCGCATTACCGTCCGGCAGTCGTCGAGTCGCTGTTTACGAGAGCCATCGAACGGCTGCCGTCTCCCATCAACGAGGAACGCGCCTTGATCGTTCGGCAACGCGGCGGCAATTTTGGCAATCGCCCCCGCTACGCAGCAAGAATAGGGCGTGAAACACGCGCCGAAGCCAACCGTCTCTGTGAGCAGATCAGAACCGCCAAGGTTGCCTGCACGGTTTTGCGAAACCGATAGGCGTCACCGGCCTCTGGCTATTGCGCAGGGTTGCATGGATGCAATTCACCGCTCTCCGTTGCTTTCTTCCATATTCTACAATTCAAACAGGTGCCACCTACAACCACAGGTCATCGGGGCCTGTTTTCGTTACGGAATCTTCTCAAAACTGTCGCAACACCGTCATCTGACGGCTTCATACGCGCCTCTGAAAAGGAGCGCAAAATGCAGCCTCAGTCGCTAACTATTTCTGGAGTCGGTAAGCGTTTCGGTACCGATGACGTGCTCAAGGGCATCGATCTCTCCATTCGTCCCGGCGAATTCCTCTCGCTGGTCGGCATGTCTGGCTGCGGCAAGTCGACGTTGCTGAGGATCATCGCAGGTCTCGAAGCAGCGGATCGTGGCACCGTCTCAATCGGCAACCGTGATGTCACGGATGTCGATCCGGCGGACCGAAACCTTGCCATGGTGTTCCAGTCCTACGCGCTTTATCCTCATATGAGTGTCTACGACAACATCGCGACACCACTTAGAATGCGGCGCCTCTCCTTCTGGGCAAGGTTGCCACTGGTGGGACGTCTGGCCGCAAATGCCGAAACGCTGCGTGACATCGACGCTGCGGTAAAGGACGCAGCTGAGGTGCTTCAGATCGGCCATTTGCTCGATCGTCGCCCGGCGCAGCTTTCCGGTGGTCAGCGCCAGCGCGTGGCCCTTGCGCGCGCGTTGGTGCGTTCACCGGCCGCATTTTTGATGGATGAACCATTATCGAACCTTGATGCAAAGCTGCGCGCCCATATGCGCGGAGAACTGACCAGTCTGCACGACCGCCTCGGCGCGACCTTCGTTTACGTTACGCATGACCAGGTCGAGGCAATGACCATGTCTGACCGCATCGCCCTCATGTCGGAAGGCCGTATCGAGCAACTGGGAACACCGGACGAGCTTTACCAGCAGCCAGCGACGTTGACGGTTGCCCGCTTCATCGGAACACCGTCGATCAATCTGCTGCCCGTGGAAACGGGAGCGGCCGGCGAGATCGTTATGTTCGGACGAAAGCTTGGGCTTAGAGCACAGAGCATCGCGGCAGGCCCTGCGACGCTCGGCATCCGCGCAGAAGATATCTTTGCGGCGACCGACGGCATCGAAGCACGTATTCTGCGGACTGAAAGCCAAGGCGCCGACCGCTACGTTACTCTTCAACTGATCGACGATACGTCCATCAGTCTTATCATGCGCCAGAGGGCCGGTGACACCCTCAACGCCGACGACGATGGCAAGGTTCGGCTGGGATTTGCCAAGACACATGTGCATTTGTTCGGCGCTGACGAGAAACGCTGCGACGTGGCGTCTTACGAACAGGTGCTCGCGTGAGTGTGGTTGTTCCCATAGATGCGGCCACGCCTGACGCTAAATCGAAAAGCTCTTCGACTGCGCGCCGCATGGCACGGCGCGGCATTCTGTTTGTCTTGCCCGCAGTTTTACTGTTGCTGGCGATCTACATCATTCCAATGATCGTGCTGGCTGTCTTCTCGGTCACGGATTATCAGCTCGGTGCGCTTTCTACGAAATTCGTTGGCCTCGCGAATTTCCACAAGGCATTCAGCGACCCCGTTTTTCTGCGCGCACTGGCCAACACGGTGCTCTATGCCGTCATCGTCATTCCTGTCGGCGTCTTCCTGGCGCTTGGCATCGCTCTGTTGGTTTATAACCGCAAGCGCAGCCGCGCCTTCTGGGAAATCGCCTACTTTCTCCCTGTTACTGCAACGCTGGTTGCGATGGCGACCGTGTTTCAGTTCCTGCTCCATCCCTCCCTTGGGCCGGTCAATGCGGCTATCAAGTGGATGGGGTTCGAGCCCGTAGGCTTTTTGTCCAACCCTTCCCTCCTCATTCCGACCATGGCGATCATCGGCATCTGGCAGGTATTGGGCTTCAATATGGTCCTGTTTCTGGCCGGGCTGACGGCCATTCCGAAGGATTTGCATGAGGCGATCCGGCTGGATGGCGCAAAGAACCCCATCGACCGCTTCTTCAAGGTCACATGGCCGATGCTAGGACCAACGACGATGTTCGTCGTGGTGACCACGTCGATCTCTGCCTTCAAGGTTTTCGAGACTGTGGCGGTTCTGACGAAGGGACGTTCAGGCTCCGAAGTGCTTCTCTTTGCGCTTTATCTCGAAGGTTTCGAATATTCCAACACCGGTTACGCAGCCGCTCTGACGCTGATTTTCCTGGCCATCGTTCTGGTTCTTTCAATCGGCCAGACGCTGCACATGGACCGGAAGGTGCATTACTGATGCTCGCTTTTCGCAAATACCTGCCACACCTCATTCTGGCCATTGGCGCATTCGTGATGCTGCTGCCGTTCTATTGGATGTTCCTGACCTCCATCCGTTCGCCAGCGGAAATCTTCAGTGTATCCCTGTGGCCGATACCGGAGAAATTTGCTGCCGTCGACAATTACACGCGCGCCGCCAGCCAGGTGCCGATGTTGCGCTTCATGCTGAACGGCGTGATCGTCTGTTTCGGCATTCTCATCGTTCAGGTCCTGACGGCGGTTCCCGCCGCCTATGCGCTGGCAAAGCTTCGTTTTCCCGGTCGCAAGCTATTGCTGACGCTGGTGATTGCAGCACTCTGCGTGCCGATCCAGGCGCTGGCTTTGCCGCTGTTTGTCGGCCTTGCGAAGGCGCAATTGCTGAACACCTATTTCGCGATGATGATGCCGTTTCTGCTTTCGGTTTTTGCGATCTTCCTGTTCAACCAGTCCTTCCGCAGCTACCCCAACGAAGTTATCGAAGCGGCCCGCATGGACGGCTTTTCGGAACTGGAAATCTGCTTCCGGCTGGTTCTGCGCGGTTCTTTGCCATCGCTTGCCGCCTTCGCCGTCTTCTCGTTGGTAGCGCACTGGAACGACCTCTACTGGCCAATGATCGTCGTCACCGATACCAATCTTGCCCCGCCGCCGCTTGGAATGCTGTTTTTTGCCGACGTCGAGTCCGGCGCAAACTACGGCGCGCTGATGGCGGGAGCGACGATCATCACCGCACCCATGGTCATCTGCTTCCTGCTGGCCAGACGACATTTCATCGCAGGCATCACCATGACCGGCGTGAAGTAACTCCCCTCTCCTTCCTCCCAAACACATCTCTCTGGAGAACGACATGAAAATCAACCGACGGGCCGCACTTGGCGGTCTGGCCCTCAGCCTCGCTTTTGCCGGTGTTTCCACGCCAAGCTTTGCTGCCGACGTGACCCTCAACGTCCTTTACAATCTGCCGGGCTTTACGAAATTCCATCAGCCGCTGGCCGATGAATTCATGAAGAACAATCCCGACATCAAGATCAACTTTCTGGCTCCGGCACCGGGTTATAATGATGGTCAGCAGCAGGTGCTGCGCGCCGCCGTGACTGGCAGTCTGCCGGATGTCTATTTCTCCGGCTACAATCTGACGGCAGAACTGGTGCATGCACTCGTCCCGCGCAAGCAGATCACCGATCTTGCGCCCTTCATCGAAGCTGAAGGCGGCCAGGCCTTTCTCGACAAGAACTACACGCCGAACATGGCAGCACTGGGCAAGATCGACGGCAAGCAATACGGCCTTCCCGTCAATGCCTCTTCGCCGATCATCTACGTCAATGCCGAACTGGTGCGCAAAGCTGGTGGTGATCCTGCCAATATGCCGAAGACCTTCGATGGCTTGATCGCACTTGCCAACAAAATCCATCAGCAGGACACCAAAGTCTCGGGCATGGGTTACGACATCAACCTGTGGCCGGATGACTGGCTGTGGCAGGCACTGATCACCCAGCAGGGTGGCAAGCTGGTGGATGAAGCAACGAAGACCGTTGGCTTCAACAATGACATCGGCCTTAACGCCCTCAAGCTGACACGCCGTTTCGTGACCGAAGGCGGCCAGAACCTGCTGGATTGGGACCAATCCCGTCAGCAGTTCGGTGCGGGCCTGACAGGCTTTATCTTCTCCACACCTGCGCATGTTCAGACCATCGAAGCGCTGGTTGGCGACCGTTTCGAGCTGAAGACCTCGACCTTTCCGCTCGACAACCCGGAAAAGGGTGGCGTACCGACAGGCGGCAACTCGGCTGTCATGTTAACGCAGGACAAGGCCAAGCAGGACGCTGCCTGGAAATACATGAAGTGGATCACCGGTCCTGAAGCCCAGAATGTCATCGTCCGCATCACCGGTTATCTGCCAACCAACAAGCTCGCCATCGGACCTGATTTTCTGGCACCATATTATGCCGAGCATCCAAATGTGAAGACCGCTTCGCTGCAGGCAGAGCGTTCGCTGCCATGGGCCGGTTATCCGGGTGGCGATTCCGTTCGCATCTGGCGCACCCAGCGTGACATCATCGGCACAGTGATGCGCGGCGAAGTGACGCCGGAAGACGGCCTGAAGCAGATTGTCGAGCAGACCAACGGCTTGATGAAGTAAACGACGACATATCGTCAATGGCCGCGGGGATAACCCCCGCGACCCACCCTATTGCCTGAAAGCTCCCCCATGAAAATCATCCAGATCACTGATACGCACCTCATGCTTTCCGGCCAGTCCGTGAACGGCGTCGATCCCGAAAAGCAGCTGCGCGCCGTTGTCACCGACATTCTCGATAAGCACATGGACACGGACCTGCTGGTCATGACGGGTGATCTCTGCAATTTCGGGGACCTGGAGGCCTATGACATTCTCCGCGATATTCTCACGCCCGTCCCATTCGACGTGCGGCTGATGCTGGGTAACCACGACGACCGACCGAATTTCCGAGTCGCCTTTCCAGAGCATCCCCGTGATGAAAACGGCTTCATCCAGTCCTTTATGGATACGGATTTCGGACGCCTGATCTTCCTTGACAGCCACGCGGCGGGCGTCATCGGCGGCATATATGGTGAAGACCGCATGCTGTTTCTCGCAGATGCGCTGACAAATGCTGGCAATCTGCCGGTGACGGTTTTCATCCATCATCCGCCGATGGACTGCGGCATTGCCCATTTCGACAAGATTGGGATGCACGACGACGGTGCTGTCATGCGCACGCTCGCCGCCCACAGGGGTGGTATCCGGCATATCGTGTTCGGCCATATTCATGTGCCGCTGGCCGGTACGAGCGCCGAAGGCATTGCCTTCAGCTCAGGTCAGGCATGCGCCCATCGCTTCATTACCGACCTGACCAGCCCTACGCCCTATTGGACCGGCGGCAATCCCTGCTATCGCATTATCAATCTCGACGCCCAAGGTTTGCGGGCCTACAGCGTGGAGGTCGGTGAGATGATCATGGGGCAAGCGCCGATCTGCGATGGTCCGTGATCGCTGACGCCGTCATACCTTGCTGCGCATACTGGCGCGGTATTGTTTTGGCCGCTGGGAAAATCGGTCCGAAAAGGCCTGATAGAAGCGTGAGACCGAGCCAAACCCGGACTCGAAGGCAACGTCGGTAATGGGCATATCGGTGGCGATCAGAAGAGATTGAGCCGTATCCAGCCTATGGCGAATGATGGCCTGATTGATGGTCATGCCGACTGCGCGTTTGAAGACGGACATGGCGTAATTGGGGTGAAGCCCGGCGTCTCTGCCGACATCATCCGCTGAAATGTTGTTGAGTGCGTTCTCGGCGATGTAGCGCAGCATTCGCTCAACATGTTCGGTCCGCTCGCTGTCATTGGCACCGAGGCTTGCGATGGCGGAGCCTTCTTCGCGCAGGTCGCGCCATCCATCCCGTTCGATACGCAAAACACGTGCGCCGAGTTCATTGCGGACGATCTCGATCAATCCCTCGTCGCCTGAGCGCAATTCATCTCGCCAGCGCTGGAATATTTCGTTGTCATAGGAGCGCAGCTCCAGCGCCTCTATCATCGCGCCGCGAAACACGGCATCGCGAAAGCGCGTGAGACTGGCAAGGCCGAGGAAGAATGACATCGGCACATAGAGGCACACGAAACGCGTTCCCTCCGCACGGGCAATAACCTGATGCGGTATCATGCCCCAGAACAGGCACAGACGCCCGGCACCGATGGTAAGCTCGCGGCCATCAAACCAGTAGGTCATGTCACCTTCCAGCACGAAATTGAGTTCCACCTGACTGTGCATGTGCGGACCAGCCATAACCTGCACCAGTGATGCCTCGCCGCCGCAAAACCTGTGATCGCCGAACACGACCAATGGATGGCGCGGATCGTGCTCTGGATGTACCGGAACGGACTCATCGCGCTGGACGGGCAGTAAAACTGACATGAACTTAGAATCCTGGAGAAACTATGTGGAATTTCGGTAGATTATTGCGGCTTTCGGCCGGATGATCAAGCCGACATCTGTGACGCTCGGGAGGAGTGTGCAAAATACCGCATTTTCCAGAGCGAAAGAATAACGGTCATAGGGAGGAAAACATGACCCTTTTGAAATGCCTCAGCGGGCTTGCCTTGTCGGCAGCGCTGTTTTCATCTGCCTTCGCGGGCGAAATCACAATCAATTCCGACCACTCCGATCCGGTGCCGAAAAAGGCGATGGAGGAGCTGATTGCCGACTTCCAGAAGGCCAATCCTGACGTCACCGTGAAGTGGAACAACTTCGACCACGAGGGCTACAAGTCTGCCATCCGCAACTTCCTAACCGCCGATGCGCCTGATGTCGTTGCCTGGTATGCGGGCAACCGCATGGAGCCATTCGTCAAGGCTGGCCTTTTCGAAGACGTTACCGATGTGTGGACTGCAAACGGTCTTGAGGACCAGCTGAAGTCCGCGTCTCCGTCCATGACCATTGATGGCAAGAAATGGGGCGTACCCTACACCTACTACCAGTGGGGCATTTACTACCGCAAAGACATCTTCCAGAGCCAAAGCATCACGCCGCCCAAGACCTGGGATGAGCTTCTGGCTGCCTCGAAGAAGCTGAAGGAAGCTGGCATCACACCGTTCACCATCGGCACCAAGGCGCAGTGGCCAGCCGCTGGCTGGTTCGATTATCTCGACCTGCGCGTCAATGGCTATGATTTTCACATGCAGCTGACATCCGGCAAGGTCCCTTACACCGACCCGCGCGTGAAAGCCGTGTTCGAGAAGTGGGCCGAACTGGTAAAGCCTGGCTATTTCATTGAAAACCACGCCGCTATCGACTGGCAGGATGCCGTCCCGCAGCTGGTGCAGGGCAAAGCTGCCATGTATCTGATGGGCAATTTCGCGGGTGCCACCTTCAAAAATGGCGGCTTGAAAGAAGAGCAAATCGGCTTCCTGCCCTTCCCGGAAATCACCGCTGGCATTCCCGTTGCCGAGGAAGCACCGACCGACACGTTCCACATTCCGAAGGGTGCCAAGAACAAGGACGATGCGAAGAAATTCCTCGCTTATATCGCCTCGCCGGAAGTGCAATCTAAAATGAACGCGACGCTTGGCCAATTGCCGGTCAACAACAAGGCACAAAAGCCGACGGACCCGTTCCTCGAGGCTGGCTTCGACATGCTGTCCAAGGCAACCGCCATCGCGCAGTTCTATGATCGCGATGCGCAGGCGGAAATGGCCAAGGCCGGTATGGAAGGCTTCCAGGAATTCATGGTCAAGCCTGACAAGATCGACGCCATCCTTGCGCGCCTCGAAAAGATCCGCGCCCGCGTCTATAAATAAGACCTGTTCCTCCCAGCGCCGGGTGCCGTGAGCGGCATGCCCCAAGTACCCGGCTGCTATTTATAAAAAATTTTCCAAAGGTGCCGCCGTGAGCAACGCCGTTTCAACGTCGCCCAGTTTCTGGAAGCGCAATCAGCAAAAACTAGCGCCTTGGCTGTTTCTGGCTCCGGGCCTGCTGATGTTCGTCATCTATGTCCTGGTGCCTATCTTCGAGTCGATCTGGATCAGTTTTCACGACTGGGACGGAATGGGCCAGATGAGCTGGGTAGGCTTTGGCAATTATGCCGAGCTGCTTCATGACGATACCTTCTACGTATCGCTGAAAAACAACATTATCTGGCTGGTGCTGTATCTGCTGTCCATTCCGGCGGGCTTGGCGGTCGCGCTGTTCCTCAACCAGAATGTGCGCGGCATCCGGCTTTACAAGTCTTTGTTTTTCTTCCCCTTCGTCATCAGCCAGGTCGTTGTCGGCCTGATGTTCACATGGTTTTACGCCCCGGATTTCGGGCTGTTTTCCAAGCTTCTGGAATGGTTGACCGGCCAGCAGATCGCGATCTTGGCCGACGAAAACTACGTGACCTATGGCATCATCGTCGCGGGCCTGTGGCCACAGACGGCCTATTGCATGATCCTCTACCTCACTGGCCTCAACAATATCAACCCGGAACAGGTGGAAGCCGCGCGCATGGATGGTGCCAAGGGCTTCAAGCTTTTGTGGAACATCATTCTGCCGCAACTGGCCCCGGCAACCTTCATCGCCATGGTCGTGACCGTCATCGGCTCGCTGCGCTCCTTCGACCTCGTATCGGTCATGACCGCAGGCGGTCCTTACGGCTCAAGTTCGGTGCTCTCCTATTTCATGTATGAACAGGCGCTGTCGGAATACGGCTTCCGCATGGGTTATGGCGCAGCCATCGCCGTCGTTCTGTTCCTCATCATGATGATTTTCATCACGCTCTTCATCGTGCGCATGCTGAGCCAGGAAAGGAATTCCTGATGTTCCCCGCACCCATTCACAATGCATCGCCTCTCATTCAAAGAGGCTACAAAATCCTCCTGCCCATCGCGCTTATTCTGTGGCTGTTGCCTCTGATCGGCGTAGCGATCACGTCCGTCAGACCCGCTGGCGATTTTGCCGCTGGCAATTACTTCGGCATCCCCTCGGGCTTTGCGGGCGTCGAAAACTACACCGCCGTCTTCCGGGATTCACCCATCGGGCTCTATATCCTGAATTCGTTCAAGGTCACGATCCCCACGGTGATTGGCGCTGTCGCGCTCTCCTGCCTAACCGGCTTTGCGCTGGCGGTGTACAAGTTCAAGGCCAACCTGCTTTTGTTCTTCATGTTCGTGGCCGGTAACTTCATTCCGTTTCAGATCCTGATGGTTCCGGTTCGTGACATGACATTGCGCGCCGGGCTCTACGATACGACCATGGGCCTCGTGCTGTTCCATGTCGCGTTCCAGACCGGATTCTGCACGCTGTTCATGCGCAACTTCATCAAGGGCCTTCCCTTCGCGCTGATTGAATCCGCGCGGGTAGAAGGTGTCTCGGAATGGAAGATTTTCCGTTACATTGTGCTGCCGCTGATGCGTCCCGCGATTGCCGCCCTCTCCGTCCTTGTCTTTACTTTCGTCTGGAATGACTACTTCTGGGCAACCGTTCTGGTGCAGGGACAACACGCCATGCCCGTGACCGCTGGCCTCTATTCGCTGAACGGCCAGTGGGTCGCCGCGTGGCATCTGGTGTCGGCGGGCTCACTGGTGGCCGCGCTGCCGCCAGTCGCCATGTTCTTCATCATGCAAAAACACTTCATTGCCGGACTGACATTGGGAGCGACAAAGGGATGAGCCAGATCATCACAATCGGTAAAGGCAATTTCGCGCTGAACCTGCGCCTGCCAAAGCTCGGTATGCCGGAAATTGTCTCATTCGGCACGGACGCGACGGCACCCGACGCCCTGTTCGGCATTGAGCGTTCCAGCCGCGTCAACGGTATGGACGTCGCGGTCCCCTCCTCCGTTCTACTGCCAACCGGCGACATGGGCTTCTTCGGCTGGCCAGCCATCACCGGCCACCGCAATGGACGCGATTTCACGCTGCAATTCGGCTCGTGGGCGGTGGAAAGCAGCGGCAACAAGACCATTCTGCATGGTCTCGATACCGTTGCGAAAATCAATCTCTCCATCACGCTGACCGAACACGCATCCGGTCTGCTCTCGATGTCCACGGCGCTGACCAACCGCGGAGAGGCAGGTTACCATCTGAACCGTTGCATGGCCGCAACCTTCGCAGTGCCAGCGGGCGAAACGGAACTGACGAGTTTCACCGGCATGTGGGGACGCGAGTTTCAGACCCGCCAGGAGCTTCTCGGCAACGGCGTCTGGTCTCAGGAAAGCCGTCGCGGGCGCACCTCGCATGACCGCTTCCCGATGATTTTTCTTGAAAATTCAGGCAAGCGCTTCGGCGTCACCCTCGGCTGGAGTGGCAACCACCAGATCGCTATCGACCGCACGGATGATGGCCAGCGCCTGATCCATATCGGCGAGCTGTTTGAGCCGGGAGAAGTCATTCTTGGCAACGGCGAAACTTATCAAAGCCCCGTTGCCTATGCCGGGCCTCACACGGAAGCGTTTCATGCTTTCGTCCGCAGCGAGCTTCTGGACTGGCCGGACGGCAAAATGTCTCCCCGCCCGGTGACGCTCAACACTTGGGAAGGCAATTATTTCGATCACAAGATGGTATCCTTGAAGGCCCAGGCAACGGCTGCGGCAGAAATCGGCATAGAACGTTTCGTCCTCGACGACGGCTGGTTCGGCAAGCGTGATGACGATACGACGAGCCTTGGCGATTGGGACATCGACGCCCGCAAATATCCCGATGGCCTAAAGCCGCTGGTGGACCACGTGACCGGGCTTGGCATGCAGTTCGGCATCTGGTTCGAGCCTGAGATGATCAGCCCGGTGTCGGAGCTTTTCAAGAAGCACCCGGACTGGGCGTTGCAGATCGACGGCCGTCCGCTGCTGCAATCCCGCACGCAACTCGTGCTCGATCTTACCCGGAAAGAAGTTTCCGACTACCTGTTTTCTAAGATCGACGCCGTGCTGGCGAACCACGCAGTCTCCTACATCAAGTGGGACATGAACCGCGATCTGACCCATGCGGGCGGAGCCGATGGCAGGGCGAAGACCTCTGCTCAGACCCGTGCCGTTTATGCGTTGATGGATCGCGTGCGCGCTGCCCACCCGACTGTCGAGATCGAAAGCTGTGCGTCCGGTGGTGGACGCATCGATTTCGGTGCACTCAAACGCACCCATCGTGTCTGGACGTCCGATTGCACGGATGCGCTGGAGCGGCTGGAAATTCAGCGCGGCGCGTCTCTCTTCGTGCCGCCCGAAATTCTCGGAAGCCATATTTCCGCATCCCCCAATCACCAGACGGGTCGTCGCCATACACTGGCGTTTCGGGCACTGGTGGCGATGGCCTACCATATGGGTGTCGAGCTCAATCCGCTCGAACTGACGACGGTGGAGCGTGCAGAACTCAAGCTCTATATCGAGACCTATAAGCGCCTGCGGGGCCTGCTGCATGCGCCAGTCGCCAATTTCCGCATGGAGCCTGTCGATGGTCGTTACGTGTGGGGAGCGGCGAGCAAAGACAAGATCGTCGTCATCGTCGCGCAGGGGCCGCAGATGGTGGGCGAACAACCGGCACCGTTGAAACTGCCAGAAAGCATCACGAAGCTTGGCGGCACATGGACCATCACCAACACGCTTCCGGCCAAGCCGGAATTCATTCGTATTTCCGAGGGTCAGAAAAAGCTGCTCTCCGGCAACATCAGCTTCGAGCTTTCAAGCGTGGGCCTTGCAGGCCTGCCTTTGCCGATGCTGAAACCGGAAAGCGCGCTGCTCCTCGAACTGGAACCTGCAAAGGGAGGCAAGACCAATGGCTGACGTAAGCCTGCGCAACGTCAAGAAAGAGTTTGGCGCGCTCAGCGTCATCAAGGGCGTCGATCTCGACGTCAAGGATGGCGAGTTCTGCGTCTTCGTCGGCCCCTCCGGCTGCGGAAAATCGACGCTGCTGCGGATGATTGCCGGTCTCGAGCAGATCACCTCCGGGGCGCTGTCCATCGGTGGACAGGACATGACCAAGATCGGCCCATCCGAACGGGGCGTGGCCATGGTGTTCCAGTCCTATGCGCTCTACCCGCATATGACCGTGGCTGAAAACATCGGCTTCGGGCTTCGCATGACCGGCCATTCCAAGGACGTGATTGCCGAGCGGACGGCGCATGCAGCCAAACTGTTGCAGCTTGAACCGCTGCTTCAGCGCAAGCCGGGCCAGCTTTCCGGCGGCCAGCGCCAGCGTGTGGCCATTGGTCGCGCCATCGTCCGCAACCCGGAAGTTTTCCTGTTCGACGAGCCGCTGTCCAACCTCGATGCCGCCTTGCGCGTGCAGATGCGTGGCGAGCTTTCCAAGCTGCATCAGGACCTGAAGGCGACGATGATCTACGTCACCCATGATCAGGTGGAAGCCATGACCATGGCCGACAAGATCGTGGTTCTCTCTGCGGGCAAGATCGAGCAGGTGGGTTCACCGCTCGAACTCTATCACCGCCCCGCCAACCTCTTTGTGGCTGGCTTCATTGGTTCGCCAAAGATGAATGTGCTGAAAGTTCCGGCAACGAACCAGAGCGGCAAAATCATTGTGACGCTTCCCGGAAACGTGACGCTTGCTCTTGACGGTCCTGACAATGCCTCACTGACGGACGCCTCCATCGGCATTCGCCCGGAGCACATCAGTGCGACTGGCGAGGGTGACGTTGTGCTCGAAGGCACCGTGAAGCTTGCGGAATATCTTGGCTCGGAAACACTGTTCTTCGTTGAACTGGCCGATGGCTCGGAAATCTCCGTCAAGGCGGATGGTCTGGCCAGTGCCAAGCCGGGCGATACACTGAAACTCGGCATCAATGCCAAAGCATGCCACGTTTTCGACGGGCAAGGCCGTGCCATCATCAATGGGGATTTGACGCGATAATGCTGGGCGTATGTTATTATCCAGAGCACTGGGACGAGAGCCGATGGGCTGAAGATGCACGCCGCATGCGCGAAATGGGCATATCCTTCGTGCGCATCGGTGAATTCGCGTGGTCGCGCCTGGAGCCGGCGCGCGGAGAGTTGCAGTTCGACTGGCTCGACCGCGCCATGGACGTTCTCCATGCCGCGGGCCTCAAGGTCGTGCTGGGCACACCCACCGCCACGCCACCGAAATGGCTTGTCGATGAGCATCCCGACATTCTGCCCTATGGTGAAGACGGCAAGGTTCGGGGCTTCGGCTCACGTCGTCACTACACCTTTTCGTCGCAGACGTGGTGGCGGGAAAGCGCGCGGATCGTCGAGATCATTGCCAAGCGTTATGGCGAGCATCCGGGACTGACAGGCTGGCAGACGGACAATGAATATGGCTGCCATGACACGACCGCTTCCTGGGGTCCAGAAGACCTCAAGCAGTTCAAGCAATGGCTGCGCCTGCGCTATCAGTCGCCAGAACAGCTGAACGAAGCCTGGGGCTCGGTTTTCTGGTCCATGGAGCTGAACAGTTTCGATGATGTTTCGCTACCGAACCTTACAGTCACCGAAACCAACCCTGCAACGCGCCTCGATTTCTGGCGCTTCCAGTCCGATCAGGTTGCGGCCTATGACAAGATGCAGTGCGATATCATTCGCCAGCATTCGCCGAACCGCTGGATAACCCACAATTTCATGGGCTTCGTTTCGGATTTCGACCACTTCAAGGTCGGAGACAATCTCGATCTGGCAGCGTGGGACAGCTACCCAATAGGCTTTGTCGAGAAGTTTCCGTTTACGGAAAATGAGCGTAACCGCTGGGCCGAGACCTCGCATCCCGATATCGCACCCTACCATCACGACCTCTATCGCAGTGTCGGCAAAGGTCGTTTCTGGGTGATGGAACAGCAACCCGGCCCGGTCAACTGGGCACCGTGGAACCCGGTGCCGAAGCCAGGGATGGTGCGGCTGTGGACATGGGAGGCGCTGGCACACGGTGCCGAGGTCGTCAGCTACTTCCGCTGGCGGCAGGCTCCCTTTGCGCAGGAGCAGATGCATGCGGGCCTCAATATGTCCGGTTTGAACGAGCTTTCCCCCGGTGGGTTGGAAGCGCAGCAGGTCGGCAAGGAACTGGCCGCCTTCGGCAATCTGCCGGAAAGCGGGAAGGCTCAAGTTGCTCTGGTCTTCGACTACCAGAGCTATTGGACGACGATGATACAGCCGCAGGGCAAGGATTTCCGTTACGAGGAGCTTTGCTTCCGCTGGTACGAAGCCCTTCGCCGTCTTGGTCTGGATATCGATTTCGTGCGTCCAGGCGATTCGCTTGAAGGTTACGCATTGGTCGTCGTTCCCTGCATGACGGAGGTCGATGTGCCGACGGAAGCGGCTCTTGCAAAAGCGACGGGTCAGATCCTGATTGGCGCGCGGACCGGATCGCGCGACCGCAACTTTGTCATCCCGAAAAACCTGCCGCCGGGACCGCTGGGTGAACGTACAGGCAACCGCGTTCTTCAAGTGTCTACTTTGCGGCCCGGTCTGTCCGACACTGTCAATGGAGAAGTGTCCGGCGCGGCAATTCGTTGGCGCGAAACCGTCCAGACCTCGGCCAATGTGCTCGCCCGCTTCGCAAATGGCGACCCTGCGCTGACCGAGACCGACAACCTGTTGTATCTGGCATGCTGGGCAGATGAGGTTTTGCTATCCAGTGTCGTCGCACTCGCGGCGGCAAAAGCGGGCCTCAAGACTATATCGCTGCCGGATTATATCCGTATTCGCCGACGCGGAGACCTCACCTTTGCCTTCAACTATGGCACGCAGGACTGGAATATTCCGGATGGCGCGACGGTGGTGCTCGGCAGCAGCGTGCTGAAGCCACAGGCTGTTTCGGTCTGGAAAACTTGAACTTCTCCATGAAAAAAGGCGGATGCATGTGAAATGCAGCCGCCTTTTATCTTTAACCCGTATAACTTTGGCCTGTCAGGCCGCGCGACGCCGGACGTTCCTGTCCTGGGTGTCGTTATTCATTTGGAAGC
The DNA here is from genome assembly GCF_002915175.1 of Agrobacterium rosae. Taxonomy (GTDB): domain Bacteria; phylum Pseudomonadota; class Alphaproteobacteria; order Rhizobiales; family Rhizobiaceae; genus Agrobacterium; species Agrobacterium rosae. Next base: position 577,824 of record NZ_NXEJ01000008.1, read on the forward strand.
CGCCCAAAAGCTCTGAAAGTCTGCGGCTTTCTTCAGCAAGGCCAGCGCCGGCTGCATTCATTTCCTCGACCATAGCCGCGTTCTGCTGGGTCACTTGATCCATGTGGTTAACGGAAGAATTGATTTCGGAAAGTCCCGTAGCCTGCTCTCTTGCCGCGGTTGCAATCGCGCCCATCTGTTCGTTGATTGCAGCGACGAGGCCTGCGATTTCCGTTAGGCCTTCGCCGGTATCGTTGACGAGTACGACGCCTTGATTGACGGCTGCTTCGGAGTTGCCGACCAGAGCTTTGATTTCCTTGGCGGCCTTGGCGGATCTTTGGGCGAGCTCGCGAACTTCCTGCGCCACCACGGCAAAGCCCTTGCCCGCCTCGCCCGCGCGGGCAGCTTCCACGCCGGCATTAAGTGCCAGAAGGTTGGTTTGGAACGCGATTTCGTCAATCACGCCAATGATCTGCCCAATCTGATTGGACGCGGTTTCGATGCGGCTCATGGCATCAACCGCGTTTGACACGACCTTGCTGGAGTTTTCCGCGCGCTCGCTTGCATTGCGCACCATTTCACGTGCCTCATTGGCCCGCTCTGATGTCTGCTTGACGTTGGTGGTGACTTCCTCCAGCGCCGCAGCGGTTTCTTCCAAAGACGCCGCCTGCTGTTCTGTTCGTTTCGATAGCTGATCGGAAGCCGAAGATATCTCATCACTGCCGCTTCGTACGCTCAGGACCGTTTTGCTGACGCTTTCGAGGGCCGAGCGCAGTTGATGGACAGAGCTGTTGAAATCGTGGCGAAGGCTCTCGAATTGTTCGCTGAACTGCTCATCCAGTTCGCACAGCAGATCGCCGGCGGCAAGCCGCTTCAGCCCGTGCGCCAGCCCGGAGGTCGCCCGTTGCAGGCGTTCTTCAGCTTCGCCTTCGGCGCGTTGCTGTATGCTGATGCGCTCTGCCTCGGCAACTTCACGTCCACGAACCGTTTCCGCTTCAAGTTCACGGTTCTGGATCGCGGCTTCGCGAAAGATTTCCACGGCGCGTGCCATATCACCGATCTCATCCTTGCGGCTCGATCCGTTGATGATGACAGACAAATCGCCGCCCGCCAGTTTACGCATTGCCTGGGTCAAGGCACCGATCGGGTTGGCAATGCGGAAAATAATGATGGAGATGACACCGATGGTCAGCCCGAGTGCGAGCAGAGTGCCGACGGCCAGAAAAATGATGGAAGTCGTCGAAGATGCCAGATTCGTCGTGGTGAGCGTCGTCATCTGCGCAAGCGAGGCAGAGGCGATATCTGCAACGGAGGCCTGAGCCGGGGCAGCAGGTTTGCGCCAGTCCTCTACGGACATGTCAAACGGTTGACCAGCTTGCGATTGCTTGATTGCGGCAATTCGCTGGTTGGCATAGGCACCGCCAAAATAGGTGGTTTGTGCCGTCCGGTGAAGCTCTTTCAGTTGGACTGGAGCAGAATCGCTGCTGATGATCTGCGTGATGACATCCCATGCAAGTGCGACCTTGGCGTCCTGAACGGCGATTTCCGCGAGTTTGTCGGAGGACAGCGGCTGCTTGGCGATGACCCCGCCAACTAGGGTGGTATTTGCCGTGCCCAGTTGTGTGCGGGCCGTCCAGGCCAATGAGCGCAACTGCGTGAACATGATCATGGACGGATCGCGAGAAATGATAGCCGCCTCGACCGTGTTTGATGCTGCTTCGAGATCAGCCAGCATAGTGTCAGCCATGCCCGTCAACTTTTTTGGGAGGGTGGCATCACGTTCGGCGACGGGGCGCGTTACGGCGCTGTCAACGCTTGTACGCGTAGCAATCCACTGGGTGTAACCACTCATGACCGGCGCAAGCGTCTGTCCGATGGCTTTATCATCGAACTGGCTGGCCACGTCCTTGACCTTGGCGAAAGCGGCGTCGATATCCTGCCGGCCAACAGTGATGTTTTTCACGCTCGATGAAACGTCAGCTGGCTCCAGCTTGAGTGCGGAAGAGACGCCGCCACGTTCTCCGCGTAGGCCAAGAAGCGTCTGGAAAAGTGCGGAATCCAGTTCGGCCAGCTTGGCAAGATGTGCGGAATTGCTTCGCTGCTCGATCTCCTTGAGCAGCCGATCGCCCATCAGGCCCATCACCAGAATACTCAATATGGCAAAGGAAATGATCAGAACTGACTTAATCGACACTTTCATTGTGGTACTCCCCAGAACCCCGAAATGGCGCAGCGCTAGAGAGCGTCGCCATGTGCCGTTACGGTTACAGGAAATATGATAAGTTTATCTTAAGTCAGGCATATAACGACCGTACACCGAAACATGTCTGACATCTTCATCGGGCGGTTTGCCCCAGACTTAGCTGATAGCTGGACTGGGGCAGAGACCTCTCAAGCAGACTTTACCCGCAGCAACCTTAAAGCATTGAGCGTTACCAGCACCGTTGCACCGGTATCTGCCAGAATTGCAGGCCAGAGACCTGTGAGGCCGATGATCGTCGTTACGAGAAACACAACCTTCAGCCCCAGCGACATGGCGATATTCTGATAAATATTGCGCATTGTGCGTTTGGACAAATCGATCATTCTGGCGATATCGGAGACGCGCCCATGCAAAATGGCAGCGTCTGCCGTTTCCAATGCGACGTCCGTACCGCCACCCATGGCAATGCCGATATCGGCGGCAGCAAGCGCTGGCGCATCATTAATGCCATCTCCAACCTTGCCGACGACAAAGCCCTGACTTTTCAGTTCTCCGACAATCCGCTGCTTGTCCTCTGGCATCAATTCGGCACGAACCTCGATACCAAGGGCCTGGCCAATCGCGTCTGCCGTGCGCTTGTTATCACCGGTCAGCATGACGATCTTCACACCGCTGTCTTTCAGCAAGGCAAGGCCCTGAACGGCATCGGCACGTGGTTCATCACGCATGGCGATGGCACCGGCGAGCTTGCCATCAACAAGCAGAACGGAAACCGTTTTGCCATCGTCGTTCAACGCGGAGATCATGTTCAGGTGCTGCTCTGGAACAGAAACCCTTTCGGCAGCGGCCCTTGGCGAGCCCAGGAATATCTCCTTACCCTCCACGACAGCCGTCACACCCTTGCCACCCAGCGCTTTCGCATCCTGCGAAACGGGAATATCGACACCATTTTCCGCAGCTTTGGCAAGAATGGAGACCGCGAGAGGGTGGCTAGATCCTGTTTCAAGCGAAGCTGCAAGACGCAGAACGTCCGCTTCCGTGAACTCGAACGGGACGATATCCGTGACCTTGGGCTTGCCCTCCGTCAACGTTCCCGTCTTATCCAACGCAATTGCCGTGAGCTTTCCAACGCCCTCGAGGACCGAACCACCTTTCATCAACAAACCGCGCCGCGCGCCCGCAGACAGTGAGGCGGCGATAGCGGCAGGTGTGGAGATGACAAGCGCGCAGGGGCAGCCGATCAACAAAATGGCCAGTCCCTTGTAAACCCACTCGTTCCAATCCGCGCCCACAACGAGAGGCGGAACCACGGCAACCAATGCTGCAACCAGCACGACCGCAGGCGTATAATATTTCGAAAAGCGGTCGATGAAGCGCTCGGTGGGTGCCTTCTTTTCCTGCGCTTCCTCAACCAGTTTCACGACCCGTGCGATGGTGTTGTCTTGCGCCGCCGCCGTGACCCGCACGCGAAGGGCAGCGTTGCCGTTTACTGTACCGGCAAAGACCGTATCATCCGGGCTCTTGTTTACCGGGACGCTTTCGCCCGTCACCGGTGCCTCGTCTACCGAGCTTTCACCGGAGACGATTATGCCATCGGCGGAGATGCGGTCACCCGGACGCACGAGAATAATGGAGCCAACGGCCAGCTTTTCCGCGGGTACCTCACGCGTCTTTCCATCTTCTTCCACAAATGCTGTTTTGGGAACGAGCGCCGCGAGCGATTTGATGCTGTCTCTGGCCTTGCCCGCAGCAACCCCTTCCAGCAATTCGCCGACGAGGAACAGGAAAACGACGGCCGCCGCTTCTTCCGTCGCATTGATGACGAGCGCTCCGATGGCGGCAATCGTCATGAGCATCTCGATGGAAAATGGTGTCCCTGCGAAAGCAGCCATGATCGCACGCCGCGCAATCGGGACGAGGCCGACAAGCATTGCAAGCGCAAATGCGTAAATTTGAATGGCTGGGAACAGATGCCCAACACCATAGGCAATAACCAGCGCTATGCCTGCCAGAATAGTCGTCCGCCCCTTTTTGCTTTTCCACCACGGTCCGCTGCTCGGCGCATGGTCATGTCCATGCAGACCTTCGACGCTCACCGTGGTCTTTTTTGATCCGTGGGATCCGTGATCGTGGTGGTCATGCTGGTGAGTGTGGTCATGGTCGTGTGTGCAGTCGGGACCACGCTCATGCAATGGTTCCGACGTGGCGGATGCGGCGGCGGCTGGAAGCTGCGCTACATCATAACCCAGCCCCGTCACCTTTTTCCCGATTGCGGTCAGGTCACTTTTCTCATCATGGCTGACGGTCATCGTACCGGCGGTAACCGAGACCGAAACGTCTTCCACACCCGGCATGCGCCGCACCGCGGTATCGATCTTGGTGGCGCAGGAAGCGCAATCCATGCCCTCGACGCGAAATCTGGTCTGCAAAGACGTACTCATATGTCATTCCTCTTGGTTATGAGCATGTCTTACGACCTCTAGCCACTAGAGCTGCAAGAACAAAAATCAACTAGTCCGCCAATGCCTGCGTTAAAGTGCACCGAGATGCGGTTGAATTGCCGATTGATGTCTCGCTACGCAAATTCTTTTCCCAAATGGCTATTCTCAAGCAAGCTTTGCCTCTTGATCATAGGAGCGTCCTTGACCTATGTTCGCTGTGTTCTCAGGGCGGGGTGTAATTCCCCACCGGCGGTATCGGGATTTATCCCGGAGCCCGCGAGCGCTTCCGGTTATGCCGGAAGGTCAGCAGATCCGGTGAGAGGCCGGAGCCGACGGTATAGTCCGGATGGAAGAGAACAAGGTGGCATATCCCGCAATCGCGGGAGAATGTTGCGTTGTTCGCCCAAGGGAAATTTGGCGTCTTAAAAACGCGAAAGTGCTGGAAACGGCATTACCCTTGAAAGGCAAGACATGACTATTTCTACAATTGAAGAAGCGGTTGCAGCCATCGCACGCGGTGACATGCTTATCGTCGTCGATGATGAAGATCGCGAAAACGAAGGCGACATCATCGTTGCTTCCGACAGCATTACCGCCGATCAGGTTGCGTTCATGATGAACCATGCGCGTGGTCTCATCTGCGTGGCCATACCAGGTGAACGTCTGGACGAACTCGACATTCCGATGATGGTGCCGCGCAATACGGAATATCACAAGACGGCATTTACCGTCTCAGTTGACTACATTCCCGGCACCACGACTGGAATTTCCGCAAGTGACCGCGCAAAGACGGTGCGCGCATTGGTTTCCCCGGATAGCAAGCCGGATGACTTTGCACGTCCGGGCCACATCTTTCCGTTGCGGGCAAACCCGCTCGGCGTTCTCGGTCGTACGGGGCATACGGAGGCTGCGGTCGATCTTTGCCGTCTGGCCGGCAAGTTCCCGTCTGGTACCATATGTGAGGTGGCAAATGACGACGGCACCATGGCGCGACTGCCGCAGTTGGAAATCTTTGCCGCACGCCATGATCTGCTTGTCGTCACGATCAAGGATCTGGTCGATTACCTGACGGTGCGCGAGCATGGAGACATTGCCGAAAAACAGGTCGCCTGATCTGGTCAGTATACACAACGTAAAAATGCACCCTGACAGGGCGCATTTTTGTTTGGGCTGTTAGTTGGGGTAGCGCGAGGCGTACCAGGCCTTGAACAAGGCATATTGGTTTTCCAGCTGGCGGCGTTGCGAGGCACTGAGCTCGTCCGTTTCGTTGAAGTGCAGAGTGTACTCGGCGTCACCGTTTAGAACCATCAGATACTTGTAGTGAAGCACGAGGTCCGGACCTTCATCATAGGCAGAGAGAACGGTGAGTGCCTCTTCAAGTTCGCGCGCTTCGCGGCGCGATGCGGCGTCACCCTTTGCGGCTTTTTCACACAATGAAACGAGGTGAAGCACCTCTTTGGGAAGCGCATTGCCGATGCCGGTTATGGCACCACCAGCACCGCAATTGACGAAGCCGTGATAAACGCCGGTATCGACACCCACCATCAGCGTCAGATCATCATCACCTGCGGTGATGTTTTCAGCAGCATAGGTCATATCCGCCTTGCCACCGAATTCCTTGAAGCCGATCAGGTTGCTAAAGCGCGAGCGAAGATCGAAGAACAGATCGGCGCGTGTCGCAAAGCCATAATACGGGCTGTTGTAAATGACAGCAGGCAAACCGTCTGCCGCTTCGAGAATGGCGGAGAAATGTGCCTTCTGCGCTGACGAAGACGAACCGCGAGACAGGACGCGGGGAATAACCATCAGCCCCTTGGCACCAACCTTGGCGGCATGCGCTGCATGGCTGACCGCAGAGTTGGTGTTGATCGCACCCGTGCCAACGATTACGGGAATGCCGGCTTCGGCAAGACGCTTCACGCCTTCCTGGCGCTGCTCATCCGTCAGAAGTGGCCAGTCGCCCATCGAGCCGCAATAGACAACCGCTGACATGCCAGCAGCGATGAGATCCTTGCCCTTTTTGACAAGGCCATCGAAATCGGGCGTACGGTCCGCATTGCACGGCGTCATCAAAGCGGGAATGCAGCCAGAAAAAATCGTGTCAGCCATGTCCTGTAACCTCTGTTCATCCTAGAGCACAAATGCCCAAAACCAATCATGATCAGTTCAATATCACGGCGATCATTCTTTGTCGACAAATAAAATACATGAACTGATGGCAAGTGAGTACACCAAGCACCGACGCGCCCATCTTAATATCTAGAGAGAAATATCCACGCTTTGACGAGTATCCGCTGCGATATAGGAGCGAATTTGCTGGACGATCTGGTCGGCATGGGCAACAGCAATGTGGTCGGCTTTCTCCACGTCGCGCTCTATGATGGCCTGGATCATATCCTCATGTTCCGTTACGTAATGGCGTGGCAACACATCATTGAATGAGGAATAATAAAGGCGAAGAATGCGCCGACCCTCATCGAGCAACCGCGTGAAAAGCTCCGTGTAGTGCCGGTTGCGGCCTGCCCAGGCGATAGCGAGGTGGAAATCCCTATTGGTGGAAATCATGGCAAGAACGTCGCGCTCGGTCACGGATGTTTCGAAGGATTTCTGAAACGCTCTGATGGTAACGATATCTTCTTCGGTGTGATTTGCCGCCGCCAGTCGTGTCGTGACGCGATACATCAACGTCAGCGCGTCGAAAAATTCAGGCAGGCCCAGAAAGTCGATCTGCGACACGATCGTTGCACGGTTCGTCAGCGTGGTGATCAGACCCTCGGCAGACAGCTTGACCAGAGCCTCCCGAATGGGTGTTCGCGACAGCTCGAAGCGTTCGGAAAGCTGGACCTCGTCAATCGGACTTCCAGGGGCAAGCTTAAGCTCTATGATTTCGTTGCGCAGCGTCTCATAGACCGTCGCGACGCCAAATCCTCTGCGATGCGTCTGCTTCTCTCTGTCATCAAGCTTTTCGTTCGCAATCATCCCGCATCCCCGCAACCACATAGATATGTCCGTTTACGATATTCGGTGGGATAACGGAATGCCCTAAAACCTATCCGCGCAGAGCAACGTCTTACGCCGCGGAAACAGGCATGGAGAATGTGAACCTGGTTTCGACATCGTCGGAATGGACGGCAATCGTGCCCTTGTGAGCCTTTGCGATTTCAGAGGCGATATAGAGGCCGAGGCCAAGGCCTTGCATGCTGGGTCGCAGATCGCCCCGGCGGAATGGCTGAAAAAGCTTATCGAGCATATCCACAGGGATTGGCACCCCGTGATTGCTGACGGAAAGCTGCAGATGCCCCTCGTGAATAAACCCACGGATTCCAACGGTCCCGTTCTCGACACCATGGGTCAAAGCATTCGAAACAAGATTGGAAAACATCTGCGCCATCCGAAGGCGGTCGATCAGCACCGGGACAGGAATGTCGAAATCGGCATCGATGTTGCGTTCGGGATGCGCAACGCGAAGCTCATCGATGACGTGAGACAGCGTTGTTGAGAGGTCGTGTTCAGAAATCTCGAGAGAAATACCACCGCCCAGTCTCGCCCGGGCCAAATCCATAACATTGTCGACCAATCCACCCATGCGGGCGATGCTGGACTTCATCAACTTCAGAACCAGTGGGCTGCGCTCGGTCCACCCCTCTTTGAGCAGGCGGGACGTGCCAGCATCCACGGCAGCAATCGGGTTGCGCAGGTCGTGGCCGAGAACGGCGATGAACTGTTCGCGCAGTTCGGAGACCTGTTGTTCCCGCACCAACAAATCCTGCGTCAGCTTCAGCCTTTCATCTGCATCCAGATGATGGGCGATCAGTTCGGCAAAAAGCTTGAAGGTACCCAGGACCTGGGGATTGTTGACCTTGGCCGGATTTGGATCGATAGCACATAACGAGCCGAAGAACTGGCCGTTGGACAGGATGATGGGTACGGATATATAGCTTCGTAACCCGTAGATACGCGGCGTGTGGTGATCCTTATATAAAGGGTCCACGGCAGAATCATCGAACACGACCGCCTCTCGGTGGTCGCGGATTTCATTGCACAGTGTACTTTCTATCGGCAGTTCATCGCCCGGCTTAAGACCAAAACCGAGGTGATCGAGTGACTGGCAGGTGATCCACCTGTCTTTAGTCACTCTGGCAACGGCGGCAAAACCCATTCCCGTCATGCGCAAAACGACGTCGAGAATGGTGGGAACCGCCGCGATGCCCCCGACACGCTCGATGTCTTTCGAAAAATCACCCTGGTCATCGCTATAATCCGGCAAAAGGCTGCGGGCCTGCGCCAGATCGCTGGAAAGCGAGCCGATCAGATCGACGGTTTCAAAGGCGGATGTGGCAGCACTGGCCAAAGCCTCCAGTGTCTCGATTTCCCACTGGCTCGGCTCATAGGGGTTTGACCAATAGGCACCAATCGCACCCACGGGGTTATTCGCTCCGACAGGAGCCATAACCAGCGCTTTGACAAAAGTATCGACATAAAGATCGTGCGGTATACGCTCGTCCTTGAAGATGTCTGGAACGACCGCCGTTTTCCCATGTATCATGACCCAGCCGCTGATGCAGGCGGAGGTCGAAAACCGCTGCCCCTTCCAAAGCGGCCCGACGGCGTCCTCTTCCACGTAGTAGCAAAGGTCGCCATCCCTGCGGATGATCGCTATTCCCTGACACCCAATCAAGGCGCGCGCCGATGCCTTGACGGCCTCAATAACCTCGTCTTGCGTCCGAGCTCCTGCGATCCTGGCCGTTGCCTCGGTCAAACTTGAAAGTGATGTCAACGAGATCGATGTAAATTCATGCAATGCCATGTCGGTCGTCTTTCCCGGAACTATGGCCGTGTTGCATGAGAGATTAGCACCATTGCACATGTCCGCAAATAGATCAAACGCATGATATTACAAGCCCATTCCTGAAAATCATCCTTATCGGTGACTACTCCGTGACGGCCTTGTGCTGCTTGGTCTTCCACAGCGACTTCAAAAAGTCCGAAAACCGCTCCACTTCGACAAATATGACAGGTGTCATGAACAGCGTCAGTATCTGGCTGACGATGAGCCCGCCCACGACAGCGATGCCGAGTGGTTGACGAAGCTCCGAACTCGCCCCCGTACCCAAAGCGATGGGGAGAGCCCCGAAAAGGGCGCAGAATGTCGTCATCATGATGGGCCGAAGACGGCGCACTGCCGCTTCATGGATAGCCTCCAGCGTTGGCATTTTCTCGTCACGCTGCAACGTCAGCGCCACATCGATCATCATGATCGCGTTCTTTTTGACGATACCGATCAGCATCAACAGCCCGATGAGCGCGATGATGGAAAGATCGAAGCCGAACAGTTTGAGTGTAAGCAGCGCGCCAAACGCCGCCGAAGGCAGGCCTGACAGGATTGTCAACGGATGCAGGAAGCTCTCATAAAACACGCCCAGGACGATGTAGATGGTAAGAATGGCCGCGCCGATGAGCAATCCGGTGCTGTCACTCGTCTGTTTGAATATCTGGGCCGCGCCCGCCAGACTGGTGGTCACCGTCGTGGGAAGCTGTATCTGCTGCTTGATCGCATCCAGTTGCGCCGTGGCTGTTCCCAGCGCCACGCCCGCTGGAAGGTTAAAGGACAGAGTGACGGCGGTGAGCTGGCCAGTCTGGTTGACGGTAACCGGGCCAGATACGCGCGTAATCTTGGCAAAGCTCAACAGCGGCACCAGCGTGCCGGACGTCGAGCCCACTTTAAGCGCCCCGAGCGACTGCTCGTTCCATTCTATCGACTGGTCGTATTCGATGATAACGTCGTAGCTGTTACCGGTCGTCTGAATCTGCGTCGCCACGTAGCTGCCGAACGCGGCTTCAAGTGTCGTTCGCAGGGCTTGTGATGTCACGCCAAGGCTGTTTGCCCGGTCATGATCCACCTCGATGTGCGCCTGTAAAGCGTTGTCTTGCAAATCGGAAGCGACATCGACGAAGTGCGCGCTATCTGCCCGCATAGCGTCACCAAGCGTCTGCGACCATTGGCGTGCTGCCGACGCATCGATGGACTGCAATACGACCTGGTAAAGGCTCTGGGTGCTTCGTCCACCAAAACGCAGACTTTGCTGCGGCGTAATGAATGTTTTCAGACCAGCAATACCGGACAGCGCACGCCGCAATGTGCCCAACGTGACCTCAAGCGCTGGCCTGTTGTCCGCAGGTTTGAGCTGCACGAGAAGTGTACCGGAATTCAGCGCCGACCCGCCAGGGCCCGACCCCAGTGTAGACGTGACATGAGCAACGGCTGGATCGGCCGACAGGATGTCGGCGGCTTGCGTTTGTAGTACGCTCATTGCCTTATAGGAGATGTCCTGCCGAGCCTGCGTCGAGACCGTCAACAGACCGATGTCCTCCGTCGGAAAGAAGCTGCGCGCAAGGCTTGAAAACATCCAGCCAGAGCCGATCAACGTCAGCACGAACATCACGATGACGACGAATCGATGCGTGAGGCACCAGCCAACCGACCGACCGTAAGCGTCCGTTGCCCGGTCGAACAGGGTCTTCTTGGGGTTCTCCGGCGCGTCGTGGTGCGGCAAACGGGCAGCAAGCATAGGCGTGACCGTGAGCGAGACGACGGCAGACGACATGATGGCAAGCGTGACGACAACGCCGAATTCATTCAACACACGACCAACGATTCCGCCCATTAGCAGGATCGGCAGAAACACCGCGACCAGCGAAATCGACATAGAGATGATGGTGCCGGTGACCTCGCTGCTGCCTTCGATCGCAGCCTGGAAAGGCGGCATGCCCTCTTCGACTTTGCGGACAATATTTTCCAGCATCACGATGGCATCATCCACCACCAGACCGACCGACAGCGTCAGCCCCAGAAGCGAGATATTGTCGATCGAAAATCCCAACGCGTACATCGCACCAAGTGTTGCCACCAGTGACAGAGGCACGGCCAACCCAGGTATCAACGTTGCCCATACCTGACGCAGAAACAGGTAGATGACCAGGATCACGAGGCCGAGCGTCACCATGAGCGTCACTTCGACATCGTCAACGGCGGCGCGGATCGAAACCGACGCATCATTGACGACATTGATGTGCATATTCGCAGGCAGACTTGTTTGCAATTCAGGGAGTTTCGCCTTGATGGCGTCAACGACGGCCACGGTGTTTGCACCCGGCTGACGTTGCACTGACAGGACGATGGCTGGCGTACCATCTAGCCAACTACCCTGATTGACCACCTCCACACTGTCCTTCACGGTTGCAACGTCCTGCAACCGGACGACGCGACCATTGGGATTAGCGATGATCAACGTACGGAACGAAGCGGCGTCTACGCGTTGAGTAGATGCATCGAGCGTCAGCGCTTGCGATGAGTTCTGCAGCGTTCCGATGGGGGATTGATCGTTGGAGGCGGCCAGCGTCGAGGACAGGCTATCCAGCGACAATCCACGGCTGGAAAGTTTCGACGGATCGACCTCCACCCGCACGGCATAGGTTTTCGCGCCATATATCTGCGCCTGAGCCACGCCTGATATTGTCGACAAGGCGGGTGAAATGACATTTTCGGCCAGATCATCCATCTTCGTCAGATTGGCACCATCACCGGTCAATGCAAGAATGATCACCGCGGCGTCAGCAGGGTTCGCTTTGCGGTAACTCGGTGTAGACGTCATATTGTCAGGCAGTTGCCGTTGCGCGCGTGCAATTGCCGCCTGCACATCCGCTGCTGCTGCATCGATGTTGCGTGACAGGTTGAACTGGATCGTGATCTGCGTGTTGCCGAGCGATGAGCTGGCCGTGATCGTATCGATACCGGCAATGGTTTCGAATTGCTTGATGAGTGGCGTTGCGACCGAACTCGCCATGGTGTCGGGTGCTGCGCCCGCAAGCTGTGCGTTGACGTTGATGGTCGGGAAATCTGCCTGCGGAAGCGCCGCAACGGGCAGGTTTTTGTAAGCAGATGCACCGGCTATCAATACGCCGATGATCAGCAGGATCGTCGCAACGGGTCGCCGGATGAAAATCTCAGAAATATTCATGGTGCAACACCGTTGGCTGTCTTGGCCTTCGGAGCGGTGCCATGTGTCTGGTCATTGACGGTGACATGACTACCTTCCGTCAGGCTTGCCTGCCCTTCGATGACGACCGTCTCGCCATCCGCCAGGCCTTCGGAGACACCGGCGACGCCACCGTTGCTCAGCGCAAGCGTGACCTTTCGCAACTCAATCGTATTGTCGGCACGAACGACGAAGCAAACATATCCATCGCCGCGCGGCTGAAGAGCAACCAGTGGTATCGTCACCAGATTGTCGATCTTGCCGGCGTTGACCGTGACATTCAAAAATTGTCCGGGCCAGAATGTTTCCGCATCGTTGTCGAGCTTTACACGCAGCTTGAAAGTACCAGATGCAGAATCGATGGTGTTGTCGATAAAGACGATGTTGCCAGAACCGGCTGCCTTGTCGCTCTTAGACTGCGTTGGATAAACGTCCGCGGTCAGATTTTTATTGGCTATATTGGCGCGTACGAGATCAAGATCGGGTTCCGGCAGCGTAAACTCGGCATAAACTGGCTTCATCTGCGTCAACATCACGACACTGGTACCCGGAGCGACATAGGCACCCGCCGACAGAAGTACAGCACCCAGTTTACCATCAAAAGGCGCACGGATCTGGTTTTGCGACAACACGACGTTGTCGGCTGCGATATTTGCCTGATCGACCGAAATGGTAGCAGCAGCTTGCTTGACCGTGGCACCGGCATCACTGAGTTGCTGCTGGGTATCGACGCCGGACTTGCTAAGCGCCTCGACGCGGCTCAGTGTGTTATTCGCCGCGTCCAGCACGGCCTGATCCTTGGCGAGCTGCGCCTGATCGCGCTCTATATTGGCTTTAATCGTGCGGTCATCTAGCTGAACCAGCAGATCTCCGGCCTTGACCTCTGCGCCATCGCGGGCGAGCACACTCGCCACAATGCCGGAAATCGGGCTGGTCAAAGCGGTTTGCGCAACCGGAACGATAGAGCCGATTGTCTGACGTACGACCGGCATAGAGCCGGCCTTGGCAACTGCAACTTTTACCGTCGTAGTCCGTGCTCCAGCCTGCCCGCCCCCGGCATGTTTTCCACCATTCTTCGATTGCGCGTCTGTCGAGGCATGGTTATCCGAAGACTTGACCGCCGTCTGTGATGCCCAAGCAGGTAGATAAGGCTCCAGCGCCTCACGGTTGATGAAGAGCAGAGCAGAGATCACGGCAATCAGCACGACTGTAATGACATATTTCATGCAGAAGTCCTTTGGACAAAGTAACCGATCGGCGACAAGCGAAATGACACACTTAAAGATCAAAGTATCATCCTTGGCGAAAGGATGAATACTCAAAAAATCTCAGTCTATGTGTATTTTACGAGTCGTATTATGCTGATAGAATGTGGGTATGCAGGGAGTGGGTGAACGACGCATCCAACCATTCTCTCTCTAAAACACTTAACGCGCCAAATACTCAAAACGAAAGATGATGGAAGATTAAATTACTGTAATATTTAAGATATTCGTTAATAACGACCACTGCGAACGCACTAAAATTTCGCACTGTGAAAGACAGTGGCAGCTCTACTCAGCGAGCTTGAATTCCAGCATGACGTTTCTTTGCAGGAAAGAATGATTGTCGTCTGAAACGAGTATGAGACGCGTCGAGCCATCTAGTCCTACAACGACATCAATGCCTTCCATATTGTCGATCTGGTTGGAAAGATCGGCCTGAATAAGGATTTCCCCATCAACCACTGCGCCAGGTTTGATGGTACCGGCAGAAATCCGGCGGATGCGCATTCCGATGCCTTGCGCCAGATTAAAGCGCCGTTCCAGCAACAGCAGGTCGCCGTTGGGCAGGAATGCGCCATCCGTCACAGAAAAAGAATTATCATGGGCGACGGCAAAAATTCCTTTGCGCGGCCCCTCAAGAACCGCCGCAAAAAGATGGCCATCCTTATCGAAGCTGCCCTCTGCGACGATCAGCATTGCTCCTTTGAGTGGCCCGTTGGCGGGCGACGGCACGAGCGTCTCTATTCCCGCATTACGACGAAACTCATCTAGCGGGATTAGAACTGGCAGCTGGGCTAAAGGCTTTGCCGTCGCAAGGTCCTTGTGGGCGAAAATTTCGATGCGCGGCCAGCGCTCATAGCTGACGAAGGCTTGATCGCCGCGCAACGCCAAACCTTCGGCGTCCATGTCCATCTTGCGTTTCGCCTCATGGCCGTTTTCATCCAGCATAGGATCGATGCGAACATCCGAAAGGCCAGACAATACACCGGACCGGTCACGCTCTATCGCGCCAGCCAACCAGTGGCCGGTATCCAGTACCGCAAGAAAATGACGGCCATCCGGTAAAAAGCGAATGCTGGAGATTGCCCCGAAAAGCGGTTCGGGAGAGCTCATGATCAACCCGCCGACAAACTCCAGCTTGCCGAACCGTTTTTGCTCTGAACCCACTTTGAAGGCGGATATCAAACGCGCACTGACCGGCAGGTCGACAGTGGACGCGGCCATGGTGGAGGGAGCCAGTGCGCCTATCAGAACGAGCCCTCCAGCGAGAACTCGTTTTATGATCGGAATGGCAGTGGCAAGAAACTGCCTAGCTGGCACGGCGTGCCCTGCCGGAACGGCGTGGCGCGCTGCTGGTATCTTCGAAAAGGGCTGCCAGTTGCTCGGTCATCGCGCCTGCCAGTTCGTCAGCGTCTACGATTGTTACCGCGCGACGATAATACCGCGTCACATCATGGCCGATGCCGATTGCGAGCAGCTCGACCGATGACTTGGTTTCGATCTGTTCGATGACGGCGCGCAGATGCCGTTCCAGATAATTGCCGGGATTGACCGACAGCGTGGAGTCATCCACCGGCGCACCGTCGGAGATCATCATCATGATCTTGCGCTGTTCGGGCCGATTGATGAGTCGGTTATGAGCCCACATCAGCGCTTCGCCGTCGATGTTTTCCTTCAACAGGCCTTCGCGCATCATGAGGCCAAGGTTACGGCGCGCACGACGCCATGGGGCATCTGCCGATTTGTATATGATGTGGCGCAGATCATTAAGGCGACCGGGAGATGGCGGCTTGCCACCGGCCAGCCACTGCTCACGCGATTGTCCACCCTTCCAGGCCTTGGTCGTGAAGCCGAGAATTTCGACCTTGACGCCAGAACGCTCCAGCGTGCGCGCCAGAATATCGGCGCAGGTGGCGGCAACGGTAATCGGGCGGCCGCGCATGGAGCCTGAATTATCGATGACCAGCGACACGACCGTATCGCGGAATTTCGTGTCCCGCTCCTTCTTGAAGGAGAGCGGCTGCATCGGGTCGATAACGAGACGCACAAGCCTCGCAGGGTCAAGGTAACCCTCTTCAAGATCAAAATCCCAGGAGCGATTCTGCTGAGCCATCAGACGACGTTGCAACCGATTGGCCAAGCGTCCAACCGCACCCTGCAAATGGGCGAGTTGCTTGTCGAGGAAGGCGCGGAGACGGTCTAACTCAGCTTCGTCGCAAAGCTCCTCGGCAGAAATCTCCTCGTCGAATTCCTGCGTGAAGATGCGGTAATCCACCTTCTCATTGAAATCATCGAAGGGGCTGTTGGGACGACGGGTTTCGCCAGGCGTTTCGGAATCCTCATCGAGATCGTCGGACATTTCGTCTTCCGACATCTCGGCTCCATCCATCTCGCCATCTTCCATCTGCTCCTGAGAGGCTTCGCTCTCTTCGGCAGGGGCAGCATCGGAACCGGCTTCTTCTTCGACCTGTTCTTCCTGCGTCTCGTTGCTGGCGGGCTGGTCCTCTTCGGAATCGGTCTCCTGGCTTTCGTCCTGATCTTCGTCGTCGCCGAAATCCTCCGCCATCTGCATGGAGGTCAGCATTTTGCGAATGAGCTTGGAGAACGCCTTTTGGTCGTCCATGACCTTCGAAAGGTCCTGAAGATCGGCAGATGCCTTTTCCTCGATGAAGGACCGCCACAGATCCAGAACCTTGCCAGCGCTCTCGGGCGGCTTCTCGCCCGTCAGTCTTTCGCGCACCATCATCGCGACGGCTTCGGCCAACGGAGCGTCTTCCTGGGTATTGATGTTGACGAAATTCGCCTTGGCATATTTTTCGGTGTTCATCGCCCGGATATTGGACGCCATGCCAGCCATGCGCCGCGCACCGATGGATTCGACACGGGCCTGTTCCACCGCATCGAAGATGAGCCGCGCATCCGGCCCTTGAGGCGACATGGTGGCGTGGACATCACTGTTGTGGCAGGCAATCCGCAAGGCCATGGAATCACCCAGGCCACGGGTGACGGCAATTTCCTGTGCGGTTGGTTTTCTGGAAATTTCCGGCAGGCGCATGCGTTCACCGGCAAGGCCGGGCCGCTCATTAGCGAACACGACCTCGACCTGCGCATCTCCAGCCACAGACCGCACGCACCCTGTGATGGCCTGACGCAAAGGTTCGGAATCGATTACCGCCCCGGATTTGGGTCTCACATTGTCGCCACGGCCTGCCATTGTCTTTCCTGTCGATCCTGAACGCCACCCTTATCAGCAAGGCTAAAGGGTGGCTTTTTCAACTCGTCGGTGATGCCTTCCGGAAAAAATCGGAAAATATCAGGCGCTGAGAACGATATTCGCAGCACTTTCTTTCAGCTCAACGCCGAATGCGCGCTGATAATGTTCAGCCACCAGCGTCCGCTCCAGCTCATCGCACTTGTTGAGGAAGGTGACGCGGAAGGCAAAAGCGATATCGCCGAAGATATCGGCATTTTCCGCCCAGGTGATGACCGTACGCGGGCTCATGACCGTGGAGAGATCACCGTTGACGAAGGCAGAACGCGTCAGGTCGGCCACGCGCACCATCTTGGATGCGGTTTCGCGGCCCTTGGCATTATCAAGGCTCTTCACCTTGGCAACGACGATGGCAACTTCCTGCTCGTGTGGCAGATAGTTCAGCGTTGTCACGACAGACCAACGGTCCATCTGCGCCTGGTTGATCTGCTGTGTGCCGTGGTAAAGACCGGTCGTATCACCAAGGCCCACCGTATTGGCAGTCGCGAAAATACGGAAGGCAGGGTGTGGGCGGATAACACGGCTCTGGTCGAGCAGCGTCAAACGGCCGGAGGATTCCAGCACGCGCTGGATGACGAACATCACGTCCGGGCGACCGGCATCATACTCATCGAAAACCAATGCGACATTGTGTTGGTACGCCCAGGGCAGAATGCCGTCCTTGAACTCAGTTACCTGCTTGCCGTCCTTCAGAACGATGGCGTCCTTTCCGACGAGGTCGATACGGCTGACGTGGCTATCCAGATTGACGCGCACGCAAGGCCAGTTCAGCCGTGCGGCGACCTGTTCGATATGCGTGGATTTGCCAGTGCCATGGAAGCCGGATACCATGACCCGTCGATTATGAGCAAAGCCGGCTAGAATGGCGAGGGTGGTGTCACGGTCGAACAGATAGTCGGGATCGAGGTCCGGCACATAGGCGTCGCCCTGCGAATAGGCAGGCACGCGAAGGTCCGTATCGATGCCGAAAACATCTCGCACAGACACGGTCGTATCCGGCAGGTTGGTAATATCCAGGTCAATTTTGCTCATAACGTCTCCAAGGCGGGTAGCAGCCACCCGGCCACATATCTATCAGGCGATCACAGGAAAGGGCTTAGCAGAAACCAGATTGCTTTAACAATTGGTACGCTTGAATAACAGCACGAAAACGCTCTTCCGAACCACGATCACCACCATTAGCATCAGGATGGTGTTTTTTGACAAGCTCTTTATAGCTCTTTTTGATCTCTTCTTGCTTGGCATTCACAGAAAGCCCAAGCGTATCAAAGGCTTTTTGTTCCAGCGTTTTCAGCTTGCGGCTCTGCGCATAACGCGGACCACCGCTGCGCCCCTGCCCCGTGAATCCAAATGGGTCGCGGATGCGCGCATTGGTCGCGCCAGCAGAACCCGAACGCAATGTGGAGTGCAACGGGCTGTCACCTGCGGTCTTGTTTACGCCGACCGTCCATGTCGGGCGGTGGCCGGTAATGGCTTCCTTTTGATAGCGCGCGATCTCGCTATCTGAGAGACCGGAAAAATAGTTATAGCCCTTGTTGTACTCTTTCACATGCTCGAAACAGAACATGAAGAACTGCCCCTCGGCATTACGGCCGACAGGTGCGCGATGAACGCCCGGCTTTTCGCACCCGTCCCACTGGCAGACTGGAGCCTTGATCTCCGGCTCCGGCTCCCTTTTGCGACGCGTGCGAATACGGTCGAAATATTTCGAATCCAATTTCATAGTAACCTGATTATGGTGCGCGAGAATGCGCACGACAAGAATTGACAAATCGGAATGTTACAGGCTCTTAGAGAGCCCTTTTTCAGATGCAATAACGATTTGGAGACCGAACAGATGTCCTTGCGAGAGAGCATTGAAAACAAGCTCAAAGAGACGTTTTTACCGGTCAGGTTGAACGTTATCGATGAAAGTCATTTACACGCTGGCCATCAGCCCGACATGACCGGAACGGGTGAGACGCACATGCGTGTTCAGATAGTGTCGGAAAGCTTTTCCGGCAAGTCACGGGTGGATCGTCACCGCGCGATCAACGCATTGCTGAAGCCCGAGCTCGATGCGGGGCTTCACGCACTCGCCATAGACGTGGCGGCACCGGGTGAAGCCACGCGTTTCTGACTTGGTCCGGTCAGCCGGGGTGTTTGTCGCTAAGGAAAGATTGCACCTCGGAAGAGGCGACGTCATCGGCCACGAATGACTGGCCAATGCCATGGGTCAGGATGAAGGTTAGCTTGCCGCCCTTCACCTTCTTGTCCTGCGCAATTGCAGCCATCAGTGTTTCCACCGGTGGCAATTCGCCGGGAATATCCTTCATCGTCGTCGGCAACCCTACGGCCTTCAGATGCGCCTCAACACGGGCTGCATCATCAGGGCTTGCAAGGTTGAGGCGGGCTGAAAACTGGTGCGCCAGCACCATGCCAATGGCCACGCCTTCGCCATGCACCAGACGCTTGCTATCATATTCCGTCGCCGCTTCCAGCGCGTGACCGAAGGTGTGGCCGAGATTGAGCAGCGCACGAACACCGTTCTCCCTCTCATCGGCCACGACGACGTCTGCCTTCGCCTGACAGCTGGTGGCAATGGCTTTGATGCGGGCGGGACCGCCCTTCACGACATCCGACCAGTTGTTTTCCAGCCATTCGAAAAACTCCGGCTTGTCGATAAGGCCGTATTTGACGACTTCTGCGTAGCCAGCACGAAATTCACGCGGGCTCAACGTATCAAGCACGGCGGTATCTGCCAGAACGAGATCAGGCTGGTGAAAAACGCCGAGAAGGTTTTTGCCGTAGCGCGAGTTGATGCCCGTCTTGCCGCCGACGGACGAATCCACCTGCGCCAACAGCGATGTCGGTATCTGCACGAAGCGCACGCCGCGCCGCACGATGCCCGCAGCAAAGCCCGCGAGATCGCCGATCACGCCGCCACCCAGCGCAATCACGGCATCGTTACGCTCGACGCGCGCAGCCAGCACGGTATCGCAGACCGTCATCAGATGTTCGAAGCTCTTGGTCTTTTCACCGGCGGGAAGCGTCAGCGATACCGCCTCGATGCCATCGGTCTGCAGGCCATCCGTCAGAGCTTCAAGATAAAGCGGGGCCACATGCTCATCGGTGATGATAGCAGCACGCTTGCCCTTGAGACGGGAGGAAATCTCACCGCCTGCCCGCGCAACCAAACCGGGGCCGATCAGAATATCATAGGCGCGATCACCAAGCGGCACATGCACGAGATGTTCTTCGGTCTGGACGGGATGAGATGTCATGAGATCAGGCCTTCTGTTCCGCACCAACGATGGCTTCGAGTACCTCGTTCACGATGATTTCCTTGCGGACATCGCGTGACTCGATCGTTATGTCGGCTTCTTCATAAATCGGATGACGGCGCTCCATCAGCTCCATCAACGTCGCCTTCGGGTTCTCGGTCTTGAGCAGAGGGCGATTGTCGCGCTTGTTGACGCGTTCCCACAGCACCTCGATGTCGGCCTTCAGCCACATGGAGAGACCGCCACGCTTGATGTGCCGGCGTGTGCTTTCATTGACGAAGGCACCGCCACCCGTCGACACCACCTTCGGTCCGCCTCGAAGCAGACGCTTGATCACCCGTTTTTCAAGCGCGCGAAACTCGTCTTCGCCATAGGACGCGAAAAGCTCAGGAATCGTCATGCGCGATACGCGCTCGATTTCGATATCCGTATCGACGAAAGGAATTTTAAGGTGTTGCGCAACAAGCCTGCCGATTGCGGACTTGCCCGCACCCATCAATCCCACGAAAACGAGGTTTCGTCGTCCAAGCTTTGCCCGCGCTCTTTCACCGATCGTTTTTTCACCCAATCCAGGATGAAAATTTGTGTTGGTTTCACTCATGAATGATGGCCCGTTTGGGATCGGTATCTGCAAATGTTTACGAAGCGTCAAGCCAAATTGCGGCTTATAGAAAGAGAATCGCCCGAAAGACGCGCCTTAGGTTTACAGCAACGGCCTTGTCCCTGCTTTAAGCGCGTCTCATATAAGACCTGAGACGTGCACCGGAGTTTCCATGCCAACCCTTTTTCGCTTCATCTTCGTGCTGGCCGCCATTGCGGGCATCATTTATGGCAGCATGGCTTCTCTTGTCTCTCTGGTTCAACCAAAAGAGCGGGAAGTCACCGTGCGCATTCCGTCCGAGCGTCTGAACCCAACCCCCTGATCTATCGAAAGCGCATCAATGGCTGGTCAGGACGCCGCAAGGCTTGAGAGTTTTCTGGAAATGATGAGCGCCGAGCGCGGGGCTGCTGAAAACACGCTGTCATCTTACGAGCGTGACCTGACCGATCTCGAAGAATTTTTGCGAGAACGCAAGACGCCGATGTCGGAAGCGACGACGGCTGATCTTTCCGCCTACCTCGGGCATCTTTCGACACAAGGATTTGCGGCCTCCTCGCAAGCGCGCCGTTTGTCCTCCACGCGCCAGTTCTACAAGTTTCTCTACACCGAAGGACTTCGGGGCGATGACCCCACCGGCATCCTGGATGCGCCGAAAAAAGGTCGCTCTCTACCCAAGATCATGAGCGTGTCAGATGTCACGAAGCTTCTGGCACAGGCGCAAACGGAAGCAGAAACGGAAGGGGCAGGACAAGTCGCTCGCATCCGCATGCATCTTTTGCTCGAGCTGCTTTACGCAACCGGCATGCGTGTCAGCGAACTGGTTTCGCTTCCCGCAACAGTTCTACGACATGAAGGCCGCTTCCTGATGATCCGCGGTAAGGGCAACAAGGACCGCATGGTGCTTCTTTCGCGGACCGCGATGGAAGCCATGGACACCTACGACCGGGCGCGAAAAGCATTGGTTCCGAAAAAGGAGGGACTGCCCGAAAGCCCATGGCTTTTTCCTTCCAATGGTAAAGAAGGGCATCTGCCGCGTCAGGTTTTTGCCCGCGACCTGAAAGATATCGCCATCAGGGCGGGTCTTTCGCCTTCGGCAATTTCACCGCATATCATGCGCCATGCCTTTGCCAGCCACCTTTTACAGAATGGTGCAGACCTGCGTGCCGTGCAGGAACTGCTTGGCCATTCGGACATTTCCACGACACAAATCTATACACATGTGCTGGAAGAACGGCTTCAAGAGCTGGTACAAACACACCACCCTCTTGCCAAACAGGCCAAAAACCTTGAATAGAGCGATCGGAACCGCCGGGACCACCCGGTCAAACCTTGCGCAAAACGATCGGAAACGGATCTCATGCACAACTACCTCGACTTCGAAAAACCTATCTCGGACCTTGAAGGCAAGATTCTGGAGCTGAAAAAGCTCGCCGCCGAAGACGAGAGCATAGATACCTCGGAGGAGATTTCGCGTCTTGAGTCCCGCGTCAGGGACTCGATGCAGGACATTTACTCCAAGCTGAACGCCTGGCAGAAAACGCAGGTCGCGCGCCACCCGCAGCGCCCGCATTTCGTCGATTATGCCAAGCAACTGTTCACAGACTTCACGCCGCTAGCCGGCGACCGCAAGTTTGCCGAGGATGCTGCAATCCAGGCGGGCCTTGGCCGGTTTAACGGACAGCCTGTCGCCATCATCGGCCAGGAAAAGGGCAGCGATACCAAGTCGCGGCTGAAGCACAATTTCGGCAGCCCACGTCCTGAAGGATACCGAAAGGCAATCCGCGTTCTAGAACTAGCCGATCGTTTTTCCCTGCCTGTCATCACTCTGATCGACACCGCTGGTGCCTATCCGGGCGTCGGCGCCGAAGAGCGCGGCCAGGCGGAAGCCATCGCCCGCTCGACGGAAATGTGCCTCAATGCCAAGGTTCCGATTATATCCGTCGTGATCGGTGAAGGCGGTTCAGGCGGCGCTATTGCCATTGCCACCGGCAACCGCGTCTACATGCTGGAACATGCCATTTACTCGGTGATCTCACCCGAAGGTGCCGCCTCCATTCTGTGGCGCGATTCGACGCGTGCCAAGGAAGCGGCCACCAATATGCGGATCACGTCAGATGATCTGAAATCGCTTGGCGTTATCGATGCGATCATTCCAGAGCCTCTCGGCGGTGCGCATCGCGACCCGGCAACAGTGATCGAGGCAACCGGCAAGACGATTGAAGCGGCAATGAAAGATCTCGTTCCGCTGTCTGGCAGCCAGTTGCGCGCTGAACGACGTCAGAAATTCCTCGACATCGGTCGCAGCCTTTAAAAATCGATATCTGCGTAAATTAAAGCCCACCCACGTTACGCGCGGGTGGGCTTTTGTCTTGGCAGATACCGTAGACGTAAATCCGCGCGGCGCACGTCAGCGTTTTGTTCGATAAAAGTGAACAACTTAACCATTAATGCCGCAACGTCTTGCATAAGGCGGTAACGCTCGGGTACTTACGAACTATCTTAAAAACTACGGGGTCTGGGTTGGCGAAATTATCTTCGTTCGTTCGTAGAACACTGATCATGTTCGGTTTGGGTGTCGCCTTGCTCATCGGCATGGTTGCGACCTCCCTATGGCTCGTTCAGGCGAACAACAAATATTCGCAGGAAACCGCCGAGTTGCGCCGTATACGCGCCTCCATTCTAGACGTGCTCACCACGATACAGGATGCTGAAACCGGTCAGCGCGGTTATCTTCTGACAAACGACGAGCGTTATCTTGCTCCTTACCGGGAGGCTCTGAAAACACTCGGCGACATCCGTCAACGATTGGCGGAGCGCATTGGTAACCGGCCTGAATACATCGCCGATTTGCCCAAGCTTCAATCCAATCTCGATGCGAAAATGGCGGAAATCGGTCGCGCCGTTCAGCTCATGAATGACAATCGCACAACGGAAGCCATCGACCTTGTGCGCAGTGATACCGGTCTCGCTTACATGCGGGAGATACGCGACACGCTCACTCGCTATCAGGAAACAACAGATAACCGGTTGCGGATCATCGTTGCGGATCAGTTGTCCGCTGCCGAGAACCTGCTCTGGGTCACGATCTGCGGCGCAGTTGCAATCCTTGCAGTGCTGGGTGGTGCGCTCGCGCTCATCGCGAAATATATTCGGGAACTCACGCGTTCTCGCGAAGAAGTGGATGAGCTGAACAGAGGTTTGGAAGAGCGCGTCGACGAGCGCACAAGAGATCTCGTGCGCGCTAATCAGGAAATCCAGAAATTTGCCTACATCGTGACGCACGATCTGCGTGCCCCACTCGTCAACATCATGGGTTTTCTGTCGGAGTTCGACACTTCGCTGAAACCAGTGCAGGCCTTCGTGCTGGCAGATGGAAAAACCTTGTCTGAAAACGAGGTGCGCGAGGCAAAACTGGCGGTGGAAGAAGATTTGCCAGAAGCCATGCGCTTCATCCGGTCTTCGACCCGCAAGATGGACCAGCTGATCAACGCTATTCTGAAAATTTCACGTGACGGACGCAGGAAATTGCAGGCTGAAAAGGTCGATCTCAAGGATATTCTGACCACGGCCAGCGCAAGTGTTCAACATCAGGTCACTGCCGTCGATGGCAAGATCGATATCGACATCCAAAACTTCACCGTCATCACCGACAGAATTTCGCTCGATCAAATCCTCGGCAATCTCTTCGACAATGCCGTCAAGTACCAGATGCCTGGAAGACCGCTCGAACTCACCGCGCGGATTCTGCCGCAAGGGCGCGGCATCGTGCGCATCGATGTTAGCGATAACGGCCGCGGTATAGCCGAGGACGATCTTGAGCGCGTTTTCGAACTGTTTCGCCGTGCGGGAGAGCAGGATCAGCAGGGCGAAGGCATAGGCCTCGCTCACGTCCGGTCGCTTATCAGAAATCTGGGTGGAGACATTACGGTTGCGTCAGAACTTGGCAAAGGTAGCACATTCCATCTGACATTGCCCATCGATCTGCGAAAAATTACGCGAGGGAACGACATATGAAAGCAACAGGACAAGAAGTCACGATCGTCATGATCGAGGACGACGAAGGCCACGCACGCCTCATCGAAAAAAATGTGCGTCGTGCTGGCGTCAATAACGAGATCGTCCCTTTTACCCTTGGCCACAAGGCGTTGGATTACATCCTCGGTCCAGAGCGGGACGGGCTCGTCAGCAAGGATCGTTATCTGCTGATCTTGCTGGATCTCAATTTGCCGGATACGTCGGGAATCAAGATTCTCGAGCAGATCAAAAGCAACGAGTACACCAAGCGTCTTCCGGTCGTGGTTTTGACGACGACCGACGACGAAACCGAAATTCAGAAATGCTATGATCTCGGGGCGAATGTCTATATCACCAAGCCGGTGGACTATGAGGGCTTTGCTACAGCAATCAGAAACCTCGGCCTATTCTTTTCCGTAATACAGGTTCCGTGAAAGCGTAATGACGTTGCGAATACTTTATGTCGATGACGACCCCACGCTCGCAAAGCTCGCGCAGCGCGTGTTGGGGCGCCATGACATAACCGTCGTTCACGCTGCTTCTGTTGCGACCGGCCTTGAAGAATTCAAGACGAATACCTTTGATGCGGTGGTGCTGGACCATTACTTCCAGAACGGTACCGGGCTGCAATTTCTGTCCGGCATTGGCGAAGCTCACCGAGACATACCCGTCCTCTACGTCACGGGGGCCAGTGAAGCGCAGGTTGCCATCGACGCGCTGAAGGCAGGTGCCGCCGATTACGTCATCAAGAATGTGGCCGACGACTTCTTTCCGCTTTTGTTGAATTCCATTCAGCAGGCGCTGGAAAATTTCCAGCTCCGGCGTGAAAAAGAGGAAGCCGAACGGCAGTTGCTGCAGGCGAAAGAACGCGCCGAACTGATGGCAAAGGAAATGAACCACCGTATTGCCAACAGCCTGTCGCTTGTCTCGGCCATGATCCGGATGCAACTGAATGCAGTGGCAACAGAGGAGGCTCGTACAGCACTTCTCGAAACACAAAGCCGGATTTCCGCAATCGCTGGCGTCCATCGCAGTTTGTATACTGCCCACAATGTCAGCGAAGTCGAACTCGGCTCCTATCTTTCATCCATCATCCAGGATCTGGCCAGATCGGCGCGCGACAGCGAAAAAATCCGTATGACAACGGATATGGACAACATCAAAGCAACACCGGACCAAGCTGTCGCTTTGGGCGTCATCGTCACAGAACTGACTACTAACGCCCTGAAATATGCCTATTCCGACGGTAGCGGCGAAATTCGTATTTCGCTAAAAACACAAGATAGTATCGTCCGGCTGATCGTTGAAGATGACGGCATTGGCATCAACGGTGCCAATCCGCCAAAGGGTACGGGTCTGGGCACGCGATTGATCACCGCAATGGCCCAAAGCCTAAAGGCAACCGTTAGCCAATCCGCCACCCTGACATCGGGTGGCGCATCCGTTTGCGTTCAGTGGGAAGAAAACGGCTCCTCCGACTGACATTTCCCTGGGCGGCAATTCACATCGATTGCATTGGTTCCAGACCGGGTGCAATGGCGACGGATTGCAAAGCCGGCGTACCGGACATGACCACAATCGGCGTTCCATCGGGAACACGATTATAGAGATCGATGATGTCCTGATTCATGAGACGCACGCAGCCCGAAGACACCGACTTGCCGATCGTCCACCATTCAGGCGAACCGTGCAGACGGTAGATGGTGTCCTGCCCATCCTTGAAAATGTAGAGTGCGCGCGCGCCGAGCGGGTTGTTGAGGCCAGGGGCCATACCGCCATTCGCCGCACTGTAGGGCTGAAGCTCCGGTTGACGTGCGATCATTTCATTCGGCGGGGTCCAGCGTGGCCATTGACGTTTATACTGGATGACGCCCCTGCCCGACCACTCGAAGCCAGCACGACCAAGGCCCACGCCGTAGCGCATGGCCTGATTGCCTTCATAGGTGAGGTAGAGGAAGTGGTTGGCCGTATCCACGACAATGGTCCCGGGTCGCTCACCTGTTGGGTTGTCGACCATCTGGCGGTAAAATCGGCGGTCTATTTTTTCATAGGGAATTGCCGGTAGTGGAAACTGCTCGTCCGGCTTCGGTCCGTAGATTTCTGCGTAGAACGGGTCGGCTACAGGACGAGTGTTCTGTGCGACTTCGCGTGGCGTCGTGGTGCATCCGGCAAGCGCGGTCAGGGCCAGACCTCCCGTACCAACGAGAAATGACCTGCGGGTAGTGTCATGCATTGTTAATCGATGTCCTTGTCAAGATTATCATCTCGCGCCCGCAAATGGGTCAGCGAGGGCCGCTTCTGGGCGGCTGATGGGGTATTTCGTGCCGGAGACCTTCTCGGCCATGCTCTTTGCACCATTGTTTTTCAAAATGGCGCGGAAGCTGGGGTGCATCCCGCCGTCGACATAAGAATTTACCGCACTGGAAGTTCCCTGGTTCAACGCAACTGCGAGTTTTTGCTGTTCGGCATCAAGCTTCGCAGCTATCGCGGGTTCCGGCTGGTTGATGACCTGTGGGCAGCTTACAAGCGGATCCGACGGCTCACCACCTGCAAATTCGCTGTTGAAGACATAGCGGCGGCCACATACGGACACTTTCGGCTGACGCTTGGTCAGTTCGAATGTGTCATATCCTTCCTTCAGTGTCTTCCAGAAGGGGAAGTTGGCGTCATCTTTGTAGGCGGCCATATTCCGGGCCGTCATCCGAAACGGATAGGCCTGGACCTGAAACTGGTTTTGTCCACCCTTGAGCGCCCTGTCCACAATCGCGTAGATTTCGCCGATCTGCTGATCCGTCATCGCGTAGCAGCCAGACGAAGAACATGCGCCATGCACCATCAGCGCCTCACCCGTGTAACCAAGCGCGGCTTCCAGGCGGTTGGGATAGCCGAGGTTGAAGGACACGAAATATTGCGAGTTCGGGTTCAGCATGCCTGCTGAAACATGATAGAAGCCCTCTGGTGCCTGCCTGTCTCCACTTTTGGTTTTTGGGCCCAACTTCCCGGACCAGCGGCACATCGGGTAGGTCTTGAAAAGCGCGTAGCTACCTGACTTATCGACCTTCCAGACTTCCAGCTCGCTCTCCTGCTTGAAGATGCGCACGAGCACGGGACTTTCTGGTTTCATGCCTTTTGCGGACATGGAGGCTGCAACTTTGGAAGACAGCTTCGGCGGGGCTCTGTCGGCACTATCGAGACCCATGGACGTGCAGGCGGCCAGCACGCCGCACAGCCCGGCGATGGTCGTCGCTCTTGTCAACGCATTAAATACGCTCCGCAGCTTCGCAGGTACGAACCTCGAAAAATTTGAATCAGTCATTAAAACGCCTTGCCCGCCTCTGTAAGCGAAACCGTACATAGAGAAGTTGGCCGCATGACGGCAACCAACGAACGGACAAAGATTCGTGAATTTACGTTACGTCTTCGTTAATCATAAGAACACAACAAAGTGAGAGCCTGCCGACTATACCAAAAGCCCCTGCCCGCCGTCGATCCAAACCGGACTGCCCGTGATGTGTCGGGATTTCGAACCTGCCAGAAATACGATGAGATCGGCGACGTCTTCGCTGCGGCCTGCCTGACCATCCGAAATCGGAATATCGCCCTCCGGCCATTCGACGGGAATGGCCGTCTCATCCTTTAATCGGATGTGCGTATTGTCGTTGATTTCGGTATCGATAGCACCGGGGCAGATCGCGTTGACGCGAATGCCATAACGCGCAAGCTCGAGAGCCAGCTGCTGCGCCATTGCAAGCTGTCCCGCTTTGGTCACGGAATAGGCTGTCGCACCGGGGGAGGTGAAAGTTCTGGTACCGTTGATGGAGGACACAATGATAATCGAGCCGCCATCCGATTTCATATGCGGTACGGCATTGCGGATGGTCAGATAGGTCCCACGCAGATTGATATTCATCGTCTGGTCCCACTCGGCAACCGTCAGGTCTTCGATGGGTGCCCAAACGCCGTTGATACCGGCATTGGCAATGACGACATCAAGACGACCGAACCGGTCGATAAGTTTCGAAGTCGCAGCCGCCATCTGGGTTTCGTTTGAAATGTCTGCCAACAGTGCCAGCGCTTTAGCGCCGTCATTTTGAATGTCGGCTACGACTGCATCCAGTTCCTCTTTCGTCCGCCCCAGCAAACCAATCGAATATCCTTCCTTTGCCAAGGCCAGCGCCGCTGCTCTGCCGATGCCAGATCCTGCTCCCGTAACCAGCGCAACCTTTGCAACCGTCATACTTTTCTCCTTGAAATGAATGTCCATAAGCTGTCCTTAGAGACAACCCCACACAAACCACCTTGTTCCAGTTGAACCCGGGCCAAATGAACATCATCCCACAGGACTTTTATTCGAGAGACGCCGTCATCGTCGCCGAGTCGCTGATCGGCTGCACGTTTCAGATCCACAATACCGGGGGCATAATCGTGGAAACGGAAGCTTACCGGGCAGACGACCCGGCGTCCCATAGCTTCAACGGCCCGACACCGCGTAACCGAACGATGTTTGGCGACCCCGGCCATCTCTATGTCTACCGATCCTATGGCCTGCACTGGTGCGCCAACATCGTATGCATGCCGGGCTCGGCAGTGTTGATCCGCGCGCTGGAGCCGACTGCTGGCATAAACTTGATGCAACTGCGCCGCGGCGTGACGAACATCGTCAACCTGTGTTCAGGTCCCGGAAAACTGGCGCAGGCGCTGGGGATCACCCATGAGATGGATGGCATAGCTTTGACTGGTGATACGTTCTACGTAACAGATCGCTCATCAGAAGTCTCGGTCGTTGCCGGTCCGAGAATAGGCATATCGAAAGCTACCCACCAACCTTGGAGATTTGGCATGGATAAATCCCCGTTTCTCAGCCGGAAATTCCCAGTTTAGCTGGCAATTCCACTGTCTGTGCTGCACGCTTGATACCGTCCAACCCCAACATCGCTCCCAATAAATTAATTCGAAAATCCACAACAACAGTGGTCAGCACGTCTGAGCGCATGCAATAAATAACGACAACGTCGTGGGCGTTTTCCAACCGGCGCAATGATAAAGGGAACGAAGGAACCAGCATGACCATCATACCGAATTCCATAGAAGGCCGCGATATCGCCTATCAGATGCACCCGAACGTCAATCTGCGAAAATACGAGAAAACCGGCGGCGTTGTCATCGAATCTGGCGACGGCATCTACGTCTTCGACAATAATGGCAAACGTTACATCGAGGGATTGGCCGGCCTCTGGTCGGTTGCTGTTGGTTTCGGCGAAAAGCGGCTGGTGGAAGTGGCGCGTGCGCAGATGGAGAAGCTGCCCTACTACCATACCTTCGCCTACAAGACGCATGGCCCTTCGATCGAGCTTGCCGAAATGCTGATCCAGATGGCACCCGTGCCGATGTCGAAAGTGCATTTCACCTCTTCGGGTTCAGAAGCGAACGACCTTGCCTGCAAGATGGTCTGGTATCGTTCCAACGCGCTTGGCAACAAAGACAAGAAGAAGATCATCGGCCGCATCAAAGGCTATCACGGCGTGACCATTGCCTCTGGTTCGATCACCGGCCTTCCGCGCAATCATGAAAGCTTCGACCTGCCGCTGGACCGGATGGTTCACACTTCCTGCCCTTCCTATGTGCATTTCGGTCAGGAGAATGAAAGCGAAGCCGAATTCACCGCCCGCATGCTCAAGGATCTCGAAGACCTGATCCTCAAAGAAGGTCCGGAAACCATTGCCGCATTCTGGGGTGAGCCCGTCATGGGTGCTGGCGGCGTGTTGGTGCCACCAGATGGCTACTGGGAAGGCGTGCAGAAAATCCTGAAGAAGTACGATATTCTTCTGGTCGTTGACGAAGTTATCTGCGGCTTTGGTCGCACCGGAAACATGTTCGCTTGCCAGACCTATGGCATTGAGCCAGACGTGCTGGTGCTTTCCAAGCAGATTTCGTCATCCTATATGCCGCTTTCCGCAATCCTGATGAACGACAGTTTCTACCAGCCCATCGCCGACGAGTCCGACCGTATCGGCGTGTTCGGCCATGGCTTTACCGCATCCGGTCATCCGGTCGCGACGGCTGTCGGCCTTGAAAATCTGAAGATCATTCAGGAGCGCGATCTGGTCGGTAACGCTGCCCGGTTGGAGGAACAGTTCCTGTCCCGCCTGTCCGAACTGGCGAAGCATCCTGTGGCCCATTCATCGCGCGGCGTTGGTCTTTTGGGTGCTTTGGAAATCAACCCGTTCGCAGATGGCAAAGTGGGCGATGCGGCATTGGCCGTGGCGGCTGCGCTGGAAAAGGAAGGCGTGATCGCCCGGGCAGTCGGTGAGGCGATCTGCTTCTGCCCGCCGCTGATCATCACCGCCGAACAGATCGACGAGATGTTCGATGCACTGCAACGCGCCTTGGATGCGGTAGCGGCTGCGCGCGGATAATCCTATCCCATCGCATATGAAGGGCGACCGTTATAAAACGGCCGCCCTTCATAACTTCGGTGTCAGTGGACTAGTCAGGCGCTCTTGAGTACATCATCCAGCGCACCCACAAGCACATCCGCGTTCTCACGCGAGAACACGAGCGGAGGGCGAATTTTCAGGATGTTCGCATTTGGCCCGGATGCACTGATGAGAATGCGGCGGTCACGCAGGCCGTTGACGATGCGGGTCGTCAATGCTGCGTCCGGCTGCTTCGTGGTCCTGTCAGCGACGATCTCGACGCCGATGAACAGGCCAGAGCCGCGCACATCACCGATCGCTTGATGAGACAGGCTGCTGAGGCCGTCCCTCAGATAGCCGCCGACTTCCAACGCATTCTGCTGCAAACCTTCGATTCGGATAGTGTCGAGAACCGCTTTGCCAGCGGCGGCAGCGACGGGATTGCCGCCGAACGTGTTGAAATAGCGCGCACGCGGGCCAAACTCCGCAATGATTTCAGGACGCAGCACGATGCTTGCCATCGGGTAACCATTGCCCATGGGCTTACCCAGAGTCACCATGTCGGGTGAAACGCCGTGCCGTTCGAAACCCCACATGGTTTCTCCGGTACGACCGAATCCCGGTTGGACTTCGTCGGCAATGAAAAGGCCACCAGCTTCATGGATCGCATCCACCGCTGGTTTCAGGAACCCTTTCGGCCCCGCGAAAATGCCATCGCTTGAGAAGATCGTATCGGTAATCAGCATGGCCGGTTTGATGCCGTGGCGCTTCAGGTCAGCGATGGCGGCGCGCACATCACGACCGAACTTCTCCATCACCTCTTCAGGCGAATTGCGATAGGCGTCAGGTGCCGGAATAGTCCGGACGTGGGGGCCAAGTGTCACGGACTCCCCAAGTGAGGGAGAGAATTCTGCCGTTGCACTGGTCAGCCCATGGTAAGCAAGTTCCGTGGCGATAATGCCGGTGCCGCCGGTAACGAAGCGGGCGATGCGCACGGCAAGATCATTTGCCTCGCTGCCGGTGCAAGTGAACATGGCCTGACTCAGCGCCTCGGGAAATGTCGCCGTCAACGTTTCGGCATAGTCGACAATGCCCTCATGCAGATAGCGGGTATGCGTGTTGAGAACCGCCGTCTGCTTGGTGATCGCCTCTACCACACGCGGATGGCAATGCCCCAGCGAAGCGACATTGTTGTAAGCATCCAGATATTTTTCACCTGCGGTATCATAAAGAAAAACACCTTCGCCACGCACCAGATGCAGCGGTTTTTCGTAAAAAAGGCGGTAGGCAGGACCGAGTACCTTTTCACGCCGGGCGATCAGCGCCCGCTCGTTCTCATCCAGCCGCTCAAAATCTTCGCGCGAAAAAGCATTTACCATCGACATGATTTCAGGCCTTTGAATGGTTGGGCACGAGCGTCTTCAGCCCTGCCGGTGTGAGATCGGATATGTTGAGAAGCCCCTGCCAGGCAGAGGCATGGTTGCGCATGATATAGTCGGCATTGTCCGGAAAAAGCGCTGAACGCGATTCAGCGATGATGATGGACATTGCCAGCCGCGACCGGGTCAGCACCGGCAGAAGCTCCATTTCAACGGGTTCGAGAGTGCGCGCCGACAGAAATCCGTCCAGAAATGCGCCGGTACGCGCGGCCCAATTCTCCGTCGCCAGATGATAGGAGAGTGCGACCGCAAGATCGTTGACGAGAGGCGCGTGCACCATGTCTCCGAAGTCGATGATGCCGACGACCTCACTCGGTTTGGCCGGATCAAGAAGAATATTGTGGGGATTGAAGTCATTGTGAATGATCTGGCGGCGGCTAAGCTCGGTCATTGTGGACGCCGCACGTTCGAATTCGGAAAGGACGGCTTCCACCTGCCCGCGCCGTTGCGGCGCGACGTGATCGGTGACATCGGTCAGATCGAGCGTGTGGGAAATGTCCCACATCAGCTTGCCCGCAGGCGGGCGACTTTTGCAGGTTTCAAGACCCAGTCCGAGTTCTGCCAATGCCTGACCGACATTGCGGCTCTGTGTTTCGCAGGCCTGTGTCCGATATTGCAACTCGCCGCGCAAAAAGGTCAACAGTCTGACGATGCGCGGGCCTTCCGAAGCGGAAATCGTATGGCTCGGTTCACCCTCATTCGTTAGAACGATCCTGGGAACGGGAACCGAAGGTGCCACTGACGCCAGATGCAGCAGAACACCGTCCTGAAAATCAAGCGCTGCGGGGTCCTCTGCCGGGTTGGCGATCTTGAGCACGAATTCGGTGCCGTCATCGCGGGTGAACAGGAAGGTCTCGTCACGCTCGCTGGAGAGACGCTTTGCGGTACCGGTAAGGCCATAGATGTCTTCGACGGCGGCAGCGGCATCGGTTAACGACGTCTGCTCCCATGTCGCCGACATGAAGTCCGCTGTCTTTGTGGCGGGCATTGGCTCCGTCATCTGTACTCCATTGCGTGCAATCTCCCGGCCTCGCCTGCAAGCGCCACCCCTCTTTAAGCGGCTTGTGTCGCTCTCGAAGTTGGTAGAACCTGCTAGCTTTCGTAGTCTTTACTTGAAACACAGAAAAAAAATGCATCAAGTATCATATCGTTCAATTTGCGGACCGTCCTATGCCTGAATTCTCCACACTGGAATATGAGAATCTGAACAGTGCCGTTTATGGTGCGCTGTGCGACGCTCTCATTCAGGGGCGTTTCCAGCCTGGTGACCGGCTAAAGATTCGCGACCTCGCCGAGCAGTTTGGCACGAGCGTTACGCCCATCCGCGATGCTATTCTGCGGCTCGCCAATGATGAGGCTATCATCTTCCGATCTCCACGTGACATTCGTATTCCGGGTTTGAGCGAAAGTCGGTATCGGGAAATCCGAGCCATCCGTGTTCGGCTGGAAGGTCTTGCTGCCGAAACTGCAGCACAGGTCGCCACCAGTGCGGATATTGAGGCTTTGGA
Source organism: Agrobacterium rosae (assembly GCF_002915175.1). Taxonomy (GTDB): domain Bacteria; phylum Pseudomonadota; class Alphaproteobacteria; order Rhizobiales; family Rhizobiaceae; genus Agrobacterium; species Agrobacterium rosae. Next base: position 612,260 of record NZ_NXEJ01000008.1, read on the forward strand.
GCGTATTTTGCGCGAAAACGAACAGGCAATCGCCGTGGGTGATCGTCTGAAAGGCACGGAGCTGAACCAGGCATTCCACTTCATGCTGCCGCAAATTGCCGGGCTTCCGATGCTGAACGGCATTCTTCGGCGGCTGTGGCTACAGATGGGACCGCACATTTCCGACGCCTATGTGGAAGGTGGGCGGTCGATGATCGATCACCATTATCCTGTCATCGAAGCTTTGAAGCGGCACGATCCCTCGGCTGCCTCCATGGCGATTGTCGATGACATTCTGCTGGGCGGAAAGCCTATTCTGGAGCGCATCGAACGGGGTGAGGAGCGCCACGCTTTGCGTGCTTAAGCTTTCGCAAGAGGGCGCTTGCATTTCGCAAATGACCTATTAGGATGTATCAAGCATCAACGGAGAATGCGCGTATGACCGAAGAACGCCGCTATATGTTGTTGACGGGTGCAAGCCGCGGCATCGGCCATGCCACGGTAAAACTCTTTCAGTCCAAAGGCTGGCGCATTCTCACCGTCTCCCGGCAACCTTTCTCTGAGGAATGCGCCTGGCCATCTGCGCGCGAGAGCCACATTCAGGCAGACTTGGCAGATCTGACGCAAATCGAACGTCTTGCCGCAACGGTGCGTGACCGGTTGCCGAACGGTAGACTGCACGCGCTGGTCAACAACGCCGGTATTTCACCCAAGGGGCCTGAAAAAAGCCGGCTCGGCGTCATGGGAACGGATGCCGACATCTGGACGCAGGTGCTGAACGTCAATGTCGTATCGACAGCCTTGATTGCCCGCGCCCTCATGCCCGAGCTTGAGGCGGCTCGTGGCTCCATCGTCAACGTCACCTCTATTGCCGGAACCCGCGTTCACCCATTTGCCGGAGTGGCCTATGCGGCCTCCAAGGCGGCACTCGGCTCGCTGACGCGCGAAATGGCTCATGAATTCGGTCGTCGTGGCGTGCGTGCCAATGCTATTGCGCCGGGCGAAATCGAAACCTCGATCCTATCACCGGGAACAGATGCACTGGTAGCGGCGGAAGTGCCCATGCAGAGGCTGGGCGATCCGCGCGAAGTTGCGGAAACCATCTATTTTCTGTGCACCGAGCCTTCTTCCTACATCAACGGTGCCGAAATCCACATCAACGGAGGACAGCACGTCTAACGACGGCCAAACGGGGATACACCTGTTGACCGGAATGACCACAATGCATCCACGGATGAGGCGCTTTTGGGGAAAAGAGCGTGATCACCCGACAGACTGCTTAGCTTCGATATGCCAAAGGCAACGGTGGCACGGCAGTTGCATAAAATCGTCATCGGGACCGGCCAGACCGGCTCTCACAATAACGAACAAGGGGAACGCTATGAAAACTTTCATAAAAACTGGAATTTCCGCGACTGCAGCCATCGTGCTGTCGGCAAGCATCGTTGCGCCGGCTTTTGCACGGGACCTGACGGTCGTGTCCTGGGGCGGCAATTATCAGGACGCGCAGCGTAACATCTATTTCAAGCCCTTTGCTGAAAAGACCGGAAAGCCCGTTCTGGATGAAGCCTGGGATGGCGGCATCGGTGTCATTCAGTCAAAGGTAAAGGCAGGCGCGCCAAACTGGGATGCCGTACAGGTCGAGGCTGAGGAACTGGCACTGGGCTGCGCCGACGGGCTCTACGAGAAAATCGACTGGGAAAAGATGGGCGGCAAGGACAAGTTCCTCGACTCCGCCGTCAATGATTGCGGCGTCGGTGCCATCGTCTGGTCCACGGCAATCGCTTATGATGGTAACAAACTCAAGGACGGCCCGTCCTCCTGGGCGGATTTCTGGGACGTCAAGAAGTTTCCCGGCAAGCGCTCCTTGCGCAAAGGCCCTAAATACACACTCGAATTCGCGCTGCTGGCCGATGGTGTTTCCAAGGACGAACTCTACGACGTCTTGGCAACCGAAGAGGGCATTACACGCGCATTCAAAAAGCTGGACGAGTTGAAGCCAAACATCGTCTGGTGGGAATCGGGTGCGCAGCCGCTGCAATTCCTTGCTTCCGGCGAAGTAACGATGGCGTCGGCCTATAACGGTCGCATAACCGGTATCAACCGCACTGAAGGAAAAAACTTCAAGGTCGTCTTTCCGGGCAGCATCTACGCTGTAGACAGCTGGGTGGTATTGAAGGACGCCGAAAACAAAGCCGCCGCGCAAGACTTTATCGCCTTTGCAAGCCTGCCTGAAAATCAGGCCAAGCTCCCCGAATTCGTAGCTTACGGCCTGCCAAACAAAGCAGCCGCTGCGAAGGTCCCGGAGAAATTTGCCAAGGATCTGCCGACCGATCCGGCAAACATGACGGACTCGATTCCGCTGAACGTCGATTTCTGGATCGACAACGCGGAAACGCTGACGCAGCGCTTCAACGCCTGGCTTGCCAAGTAAGACATCCGCAAAGAAGGACACCTCACCGGTGTCCTTCCTTTCTGGCCGGGTGCGTTATTACGGGATTTCCGAAAAGTGCATCCTTCGCCTCAAGTGATGGAGCCTTGCGTGGCAGAATTTATTAGATTTGACCGTATTACAAAATTTTATGGCCCGCTTTGCGTAGTCGAAAACCTTGATCTCGGCATCGATAAGGGTGAATTCGTCAGTTTGCTCGGTCCTTCCGGTTCCGGGAAGACAACACTGCTGATGATGCTTGCCGGTTTTGAGCAGGCCACATCCGGCAATATTCTGTTGGATGGAAAGGCAATCAACGACGTCCCAACGCACAAGCGTGACATGGGCGTCGTGTTTCAGAGCTACGCATTATTCCCGCATATGTCGGTCGGCGAAAACGTCGCCTTCCCGCTTCAGATGCGCGGTGTACCAAAAGCGGAGATCGCCAAACGCGTGGCGCGCGCGCTGGACATGGTGCAGCTATCGGCCTTCGCCGACCGCCGTCCTTCCCAGCTTTCGGGTGGCCAGCAACAGCGTGTGGCGCTTTCCCGTGCTTTGGTTTTCGAGCCGCGCGTGGTTTTGATGGATGAGCCGCTCGGCGCACTCGACAAGCAGTTGCGGGAGCAGATGCAGTTGGACATCCGCGAACTGCATAGACGCCTTGGCCTGACCATCGTGTTCGTAACGCACGATCAGTCCGAAGCGTTGACCATGTCGGATCGTGTTGCTGTTTTCAACAAGGGCAAAATCGAGCAGATCGGAACACCACGTCAGGTCTATGACGAACCTGCGACGCGCTTCGTGGCTGAATTCATCGGCGAGACCAATCTGGTCGAGGGCGTGGTTGAAACGATACAGGGACTGGAAGCCGTGGTGCGTGTGGCATCAGGCGCGAAGATCGTTTCTGCGCTGTCCGCGCAGGTGTCGCCTGGCCAGACAGTGTATGTTTCCATCCGCCCCGAGCGGGTCGATTTGACGGAAATACGCGCAGATGCGCGAAACTGTCTCGAAGCGGAGGTCACGGATTCTGTCTATCAGGGTGATCATCTGCGTGTGCAATTGCAGAACCCCTCCCATCAACTGATTGCCAAGCTGGGCCGCCGCTCACGCGAATTTCAGCCGGGCGCGAAGGTTTATGCTGCCTTTTCAGCGGATGATTGCCGGGTTATCTCGCCATGAGCGTCATCACATCGCGCACCGGCCGATCGCTGCTTTTACTGGCACCGCTCTTCGTCTTCCTCATCGGCTTTTTCGTCTGGCCACTGTTCAGCATGATGTCGCAATCAGTGTCAGACACAGCAGTTTTGCGAATTCTGCCGCGCAGCGCAGAGGTATTGCCGGGCTGGGACCGGGTGTCGCCGCCGACCATATCCATGCAAACTGCCCTGATCGAGGACCTGAAGGCCGTTGATGACGAGCAGGCGCTCGGAGACATGGTCCGCCGCCTCAACAGCGCCCGCTCCGGCTTTCGCACGCTGATGTCGAAAACCACGAGTGCGCTGGGTGATACGGCAAGTCCGCCCAACGATCTGGCTTCCATCGACAAGAGATGGGAAAAGCCCGAATTCTGGCTGGCGATCGCGGATGCGCTGTCGCCGCTGACGGATCGTAACCTGCTTGCCGCAGTCGATCTTGGTCGCAACGCAGCCGGTGAGATCGAACACCTGCCCGCTGATCAATCCGTCAACCGCGTCATCCTCATACGCACTTTCTGGATTGCCGCGCTCGTGACCTTCGCCTGCGCCTGTATCGGTTTCCCCTATGCGATCATCGCAGCGTCACTTGCAGGCTGGAAACGTGATCTGATGCTCGGGGCCGTGCTGTTGCCTCTGTGGACTTCGTTGCTGGTGCGCACCGCCGCATGGTTCATCCTGTTGCAGGAGAAGGGCCTCATCAACGACGTCTTGCAGACACTCGGCTTGATCAACAGTCCTCTGGCTCTCATTTTCAATCGCACCGGCGTCATCATCGCCATGACACATGTGCTGCTGCCCTTCATGGTCCTGCCAATCTACTCGGTGCTCATCACAATTCCCAAAAACCTCATGCCAGCCGCCGCATCACTGGGTGCCCATCCGTTGCGCGCGTTCCTGCGGGTTCTGTTGCCGCTCAGCTTGCGTGGAGTTGCTTCCGGTAGTCTGCTCGTTTTCATTTCGGCAATCGGCTACTACATCACACCGGCGCTGATCGGCGGGCCAGGCGACCAGATGATCTCCTCGATCATTGCATTTTACGCTACCGGTTCGGCAAACTGGGGCATGGCTGGTGCCCTGGGTGTCGTACTGCTCATCGCGACATTGGCTCTCTATAGCGTCTATGCACGGCTTTCTGCCGAAGAATCGGAAAGGTATTAGGCCATGCCGATCAGGCTGACAAAATTTGCCTTTGCGTTGCTGACGATCCTCTTTCTCATCGCGCCGCTCATTGCCATCATGCCGCTTGCCTTTACCTCAAGCGTCATTCTCACCTACCCCATACCGTCATGGTCGCTGCGCTGGTTCGAAGAACTGTTCACGGCGGATGCCTGGCGACGAGCGATCATCAACAGCTTCATCATTGGCACCGGCACCACGTTGCTTGCAACGGTTCTTGGCACGGCAGCATCGCTTGGCCTGCGCAACCGCCTGCTGTTCTTTCGTGGAACGATACGGACTCTATTCCTGCTGCCGATGGTCGTGCCCGCCGTGGTGCTGGGCGTTGGTATGCAGGTCCTGTTGGCACGCTTCGGCCTGACGAACAGCTATGCGGGCGTGATTATTGCCCACACCGTGGTGGCAGTCCCTTTTGTCGTGGTCAGCGTGACGGGCGCACTTTCCGGTATCGACGCGCGCGTGGAACTGGCGGCCCAAAGCCTCGGTGCGTCACCCACCACGGTCTTTCGACGCGTAACCCTGCCACTCGCCATGCCCGGCGTGCTTTCCGGTGCAGTGCTGGCCTTCGCAACTTCCCTGGACGAAGTGGTCCTCACCCTCTTCGTTGCCGGTCCAAACCAGCGCACACTCGCCCGGCAGATGTTTTCCAGCATCCGTGAAAATATCAGCCCGGCCATCGCTGCAGCCGCATTCCTGTTCATCGTGATGACGATTCTGATCGGCCTGATCGTGATTATGTCACGTCTGGCGCTGGCAAAGCGGCGTTAGTTCGGCGTTTTAGCGAGCGTTGGAGAATGCTTTCGTTGTTTCCCGTCACCGACGGGAGGCGGCATCCTGTTTCTGACATATTTGCCCGTCTTTGTGCACAGTCAGGCAATAGGGGGAATCGCATATGGGTATTTTTGACGCTCTTTTAGGTCATGGATCGACCGTTGACCCATCCGATTTGAGCAAGCGTCTCAATGGCGTGATGATCGATGGAGAAGAACCACAGCTGGCCTTTAAGGTCATTCGTGATTTCTTCGTGTTCACGCAACATCGTGTCATTCTTGTCGATATTCAGGGCATCACGGGCAGCAAGGTCGACTATACGTCGATACCCTATCGCGCCATCACCCGGTTCTCTGTTGAAACCGCAGGAACATTCGATTTGGATTCCGAGCTCAAGATTTGGGTTTCCGGATCGAGTACACCCATCGGCAAGACTTTGAAAAAGGGGACCGATGTCCGCGGCATCCAGCGCGCGCTCGCAACAGGCGTTCTGAGATAGCTCGCCATCTCAGAATAGCCAGAATGCTTTAGCGCGTAGCCGGTGCCGGGTCGCGCTTGGTTTGTCGGTAAACGCCCTGCGGATTTTTCGAGGCGATCGACTTGTAGATTTCCGCAGTTCTCAAACCAATGGTCCGCCAATCATATTTCGATAAGATTCTAGAGCTCTGGTGTTGTGACATGCTCGCCACTGGCGCGTTTTCCATTTTTTTCTGGAGCAGTTCGGCCAGCCTGTCGATATTCCCCAACGGAAAATACGAGCTGGTATCAAGTGCCAGTCCAAGGTTCGCCTCGATATCGCTGGCAAGAACCGGAAGTCCGTGCGCCATGGCCTCAAGAAGCGCGATCGGCATTCCCTCGTGGCTGGATGGCAGAACAAAGAGTCCCGAATTCGCGAAGAGACTGGCGAGCTTGCGCCCTGACTGAACGCCAGTGAGCACAACACCGGGTGTGGTTTTTGCGCGAGCCTTGATAGTAGAGACATAATCACTGTCCAGATCGCCGCCGCCGACCAAGACCAGCTTGGTATCTTTCAAGTTCGTTCTGGCAAAGGCTTCGATGAGATCCAATTGACGTTTCTCAGCGACGAGACGAGCCACCAAAAGGATATAGCGCCCCTTTCGCAAGCCAAATTCCTGAAGAACGCTGTCTTCCAGATTTGTCGTATCAACCTTGACGCCATTTGGAATAAAATGAACGGTTGACTGGAAATCCCTCTGCATTCGGTCTGCGATATGTTTCGCGATTGCAATGCGAGCGTGGGAAAACCTCATGCCCGCCCACTCTCCAAGCTGCAATATCCGCTTCTCGAACGAGTTCCACTTTTCCCGGTCATAGTCATAACCATGATGGGTGAAAACGACCCTTAAGCCGAGCAGACGTGCAAGCGGTGCGACCAGAGAGGGTCCAACGGCATGGATGTGAACGATATCCGGGTTGAGACGCCGCGCTTTGACCAGAGCGAGCGCCGTGTGGACAATAGCTTCCAGACGTGTGCTGCGGGGTGCCCAAAGCGGGTGAACGGTGATACCGCGCCACACATAAGGTTGGGTGTCGGCAACATAGTTCTTCCGGGCAAAGACGTGAACATCCGCGCCAAGGTCAACCAGGTTGGATACGAGCTGCTCAACATGTGTCTCAACGCCGCCCTGCACATCTGGTATTCCACGCAGACCGATCATGCATATGCGCATGGAATCCAGCATCTGGACCTGTTCATGGTGGGGACGAACGCTTCCACTCGCATCAAGCTTCGGCTGAGATTTTACCGTAGAGACATGATTCATAGCGCCCTCCTGATTCATATTAGAACATTAGGATATAATAACTTAAATTGGCGCGGAGGCGAGTCTTTTCGGACTTTGAGCGTTTCGTATTGTTGGCATAGTAAACGGTGCAGTTGCACCAAACCCAAACACTAAGCGGAAACCTTCGACTCAGTATTATCATCGCGCCTAATATACCTATACCCAAGGTTGACCATTGGCTTCTCCAAATAGTCATAGACGAGCACTGAGATCAGGAGGGTCAACACGAGACTGATGATCCCGATCGGAAAATCTGCCCAAGTGCCGGTGAGCGGCAGAAACGCGAACACCAAAAGCGCGGCTATGCCGTGGAAAAGATAGATCGAGTAGCTGAGCGCCCCCAGACGCGACAGGGTGGCATTGTGTGGCGCGCTCGTTTTGACGGAAACCACAAAGACACATAGGGCGGCTACGTAACTCGTTAAAATCGGCAGAGTGCCCACCAGGAAGAAGCCATCTTGCCGCGAAAGTGAGAAGTCACCGATGGTAAGGAGAACGACCGCCTGCACCAGCAACACGCAGGCGCTGCCGATGAAAGCGCCCGGGAGTTTATCGACCAGCGTCATCCGTAAAAGCAGTCCGAGATAAAGAAAGGACACATGCAGACTGAGGTACTGCACCGGCATCGCGGTACCGACGGAACGCAAAAGAATGGGGATGGCAGTCGCTGACGCGAGTAAAATCGCAAAAACCGCAACAATCGCCGGGCGATACAGAAAACCCAACGCAAACAGGCCTGCAGACAGGACGTAGAACAGGATTTCGATTGTTAACGTCCAGTAGGCCCCGGACATCCAAGGTTGGCGGAAGGCCGCGGGGAGCATGGTCATGTTTGCGAGAAGGGTCGGCAAAGACGGCCACTGACCATGCATTGCAGAGGCGACGGCAAGGCAGGCCAGTGCTAGCCACATTGCGGGAAACAGTCGGAAAAAGCGCGAGACAGCAAAGCGATGAAGCGGGTGGGTGCCCTTGATACTGAAGGGAACCACAAACCCGCTGATGAGAAAGAACAGAACCACGCCGAAGCGGCCCGCATCGAAATACGAGACGCTCGATGTCGCGACGTAATACGCGATGCCCTGGGGATTGGTCGCTTCGTGAATGATATCTCCGAAGAAGTGTTGAACCACCACCGATAGGGCGGCGATGGCACGAAGCGCATCAATGTTTTCATACCGATTGGCCGGTTTGCGCGAATTGCCCTGATCAATAATGACCGTAATGGGAGCGGTCGATCCGCCTGCTGTGCCTTCTGAAGACTGCATCGAACCACGCCTTTTCGTTGAAATGATTGCAGGAAATTCCGCTCAACCGTCGCATGCAAATAAATCATATAGAAGTAAATTCTAAAATAACTAATTCCGCTTTAAAATTGTAAGCCTCCGACACCACGTATGGTCGACGGGGTAGACGTTTTTTAACCCCAAGCTACATGGATATGGGATGCCGATTTTCTTACGGAGTTTGCTTTTCACGCTGACAGGCGCTGTGATCTTGATCGGGGTGTGGGCAAAACACCGGCTGTTGGGCTATCGGAAACCGAACACCGTATCGGCCGATTACAGAGATGCGCGCATCGACTATGTCCACGACGTTGTGCAATCATGGCTGCGATTTCTGCCTCCCGATGTTTCCATCAGGGGGCGCTCGGTTCTGGAACTCGGACCCGGATCGTCACTGGCAACAGGTGCGCTGTTGCTGGCACATGGTGCGCAAACCTATACAGCGGTCGATGCCTTCGCACTGGCAGCCGACGAAACGGCAGAGTTTCCCCGTGACGCCATTGCCTGCTTTAATGGCGATCTGAAACAGGATGACATTGATATCGCGCATGCGGCACTACACGGCGCGTCATCCAATTTTCAGTATCATGTGGATGCCGGTTTTAATATTCCTGCGCTGTGCCAAGAGAAAACCTTCGATCTTATTCTCAGTTGCGCTGCCTTCGAACATTTCGATGCCATAGAAACAACGATCGATGGTTTGACCAAGGTCGCGCGAAGCGGCTGCGTCAGCCTGCATATCGTCGATCTTCAGACACACACGAACGCTATTCGTCAGCGGGATCCCAATAACATCTATCGCTTTCCGACATGGTTCTACTCTCTGCTTGCCTTCCCCGGCCAACCGAACCGCAAGCGGCCCATAGACTATGTCCGCGCATTCGAGCGAAATGGTTGGGTGGATGTTCAAGTCATAGCGGCGAAATCCATACCCGAAGACCAACGTAAGAAGCTGATGGCAGGGCTTGCAAAGCCATTCGACACTCCAGAGATGGACATGCATATGCTGGATGCGGTCGTCATCAGCCGCTACCCTTGAATATGATCAGGGTCGGACACCAAGTTCCCTATAAAGCGTAGTCGTTCGATCAAGATAGGCGGCTTGCGAAAACTCCTGCTGGACCCAGAGACGACCGCTTCTGCCCATTTCCTGCCGCATGCTTTTGGACAGTTCGTCCATCGAGGTCAAAACTCGGGCCAGATCATCCGGATTGGACGGTTTTGCGATCAGTCCTGTTTCTCCAGCTCGGATCAGTTCGGGAATGCCGCCAATATCGGTTCCGATAACGGGGCGGCCCAGCGCATAGGCTTCAAGGAGGCTCACGGGGGCATTTTCATACCATTCTGATGGCAGAACCAGCGCTTTTGCACCCGCAATGGCCTCGTGAAGCGCCTGACCGGTGAGGTATCCTAGAAACTCGACATCAGCCCCGACTTGCTGCGCCAAAGAACGCAAATCTGCTTCATCCGGTCCCGTACCCGCGATCCGCAGACGTCGCCCTGATATTCCCGCAGCCTTTATCAAAGTCGCAATGCCCTTTTCGGGTGCCAGACGTCCTGCAAACAGAAAATAATCACCCTCATCCACCGTCACGGGGCGTTCACTTATCGACTGTTCAACAAAGTTTGGAATGTAAATCAGCTGGTCGGCACGCCATCCCCATTCCATCAGCTTCGCCTGATAAAATCGGCTTGGGACGATAATCTTGTCTATATAATCGCGATAAAGACCAAGTGCTCGGTGAACAGCGGTTTCCACCATGACGACACCACTCAGAGCAACGGACTCTTTCATGCAACGATTGACCAGAACATTGTAGATTCTGCCGCCTTTGCATTTCTCGCAGATGCCTTGCGGTGAAAGCATCTTATAGGCAGGACATGCAAGTTTCAGGTCGTGTGCCGTCAAGACCGTTGGTATCCCCTTTTGCTTTAAAAGCGGAAATATCGAGGGAGAGATATGGTGGTAAACATTGTGCGCATGGGCAATATCAGGCCGCACCTGATCGATCAGGCTGCTCAGGCTTGCACGGGCTTTTCGCGAATAGATGACCTCCAGACTGTGCTCTACTTTCTTGAGCAGCCCACCCTGATTGCCGAACTCGATTTCCGGCACGAAGTGTGAAGACCAGTCTGAATGCAGATTGTTCGGATGCTGCATCGAAAAAGGCACCGCGCGCCAGCCAGCACGTTCGAACATATCGATCTGGTCTAGGAAGATCGCCTCTGCCCCGCCTCGCCTGTAAAAGTAATTGTTGATTGCGAGCAACGTGTTTCCCATCCCGTCGCTCCTCACTCGTTGATATACTGAAGAGCGTCACGCACCGGTAAAACGAGACAGCCTTTTGAAACAGCGTAGCGCACCAGGGTGGAAAAAGTACTGGGCGTACAGCCATAAGGGGTCGGCGTTTCGCTGATGTCGTGGGTAAAGAAGACAAGCCAGCCAGGCTCTGCGACAACAGCATCAATCTGGCTGGTCAGAAAGAGCGCGTCGGTTTCGGGCTGTCTGATCTCCATTCCCCAAAGATAGGATCGATTGACCACACCGCGATTGATGCGATCTCCGCCGCCACGGGCCGTTGCGTATCGTTTTGCAAAAACCTTACGGTGACGAAGTGAGCCCTGATTGTAAGGATAGGCAAAGCTCCGCTGATCTATATATGGATCAAACCCATCAAGCAGTTCCGCATTCCGGTCTAAGTCTTCTTGCAGCTCTGCTCCCGTCACCGTACCGACGGCCTTATGAGCAAAGGTATGACACCCGATTTCATGCCCGGCCTCGGCCAACGACCTGCATCCTTGCGCGGAAATCAACTCCCGGTCTGGCTCCCTTTTCCCCAAAAGGCCACCAGCAATATAAAATGTCCCTCGGACATCATTGTCCTCCAAAATACGCGCCCCGGCGGAATGCGCCGTTTCTGGAACATCATCGAATGTGAAGGAAACGACAGGGCGTTTGCACGTCACGTTCAACGTGGAAACCGGCAACGCACGCACGGCTCTTTCCACCAGCCGTTCCCGCACATATTTCAGCTTCGGCCAAACTTCAGACAGCACCGGCATGTTTTCGCTCCCACATGTCTTTCCTGTCATTGACGAGGTTCATTCGAGACTGCATCTCCAATCCGAAAATGGACACCAGCAGGAAAAAGCAGATCGGGCTGCCGCTCTGGAAAAAGATGACCTCCAGACAGCCAGCATAGATGACGTAAAGCCACACACGCATGAACAGGCGCGACAGAGCCGGACTGTTTGCCCCCAGCCGTCCGACAGCGCGCAAAGGCACGAAAATGACCAGTGCGACCGTGAGCATCAGCCCAGGAATCCCGGTTGTCAGAAGCGCATCGACATAGGCATTGTGTCCGTTGAACGCCTTCACTGCCCAGGTTTCCAGACCGGCGGAACTTTGGGTGATATCCGTGGTCTGCCAGAAACCTTGAAAGCCGTAACCAAGAATGGGTGACTGAGCGATGGCGTCAAACGCGATCTTCCAGATATCGGTTCTGTTCGTGAAGGTTGGATCCACACCGAGTGATGCGATGAGACCGCGAAAGCCTTCCGAAAGAGCTGCTCCCAGCGCCAGCAGGTTGAATGCCAAAATACCGCCTACCGCGATTGGCCATCTGCTCCAGCGAAATTTCTCGAATATCCATTGGAGAGTGAGGATCAGAGGCAGCATCGCCGTGGAAGATTTTCCACCTGTCTGGATCAAAAAGAAGACCGACAGGATGACGATGGCCAGACCGCTTTTCTTCCAGCCGACGCTGCGAAGATACAGCCCGAAAAAAGCTGCAACGAGCATAACGGCTGCGGCCAAGTTCTTGTGGGAATACTGCCCTCTCCAAAACCCCGCATTCATCGGCTCGATGAGTTCGGTCGGCTGGTGGATGGAGAGTGTGGGCAGAAAAATCACACCGAAGTAAGCGATCCCAAGCGTGATTGCGGTGCCAATCATGAGGAGACGGGAAAACTGCTGTTCCGAGCGAGGCAGCAGGAGGAACATGCCTGCATTGGCGCAGGTTAATATAGCGAGGATCGTTCGCTTGATTGCGTCCGTGGGATGGCTCGAAAGTCCGGACGAAATCAGAAACCAGGAGAAAAGAGCGATAACAAGAATTTGCGGCTGGCAGATCTGTGATCGCAACGGATGGGTTATGGCGGCATAGATCGTCAACACGGTCAGCGCCAGGAACGTCAGTTGGTTGATGGCATTGGAACCGCCCGCGGCATCTGAGCCGCTGGCTTCCACGGTGACGAGATCGACAAACGGATTGGTGGTTATCCAGAAAAACAGAAAAAGCCCCATGAAGACCAATGTCCTGATCTTCTGTTGCATGTCCGTCTTTTCGCGCCCCAATGCCGTGGTTGCAGCCATCAGCTTGCCCGCTCAAAGCGCCAGTTGTTTTGCCGAAGAAGCACGAAAAGACGTGTCGACAGGACCGAGATCACACCGAGTATCAGGCCGGCGATAAGGCCACCGATCGCCAATAGCAAAGTCGGCGGTGGCCAGCTGCGTTTTTCAGGCGGCACCGGCTCTGTAACAATTCGCAGATTGGACACGCTGATCTGTTGCTGCTCGCTGGTTTCACCGACACGCTTCAAGAACGTATCGTAAAGCGCCGCCTTTGCCTGGCTGTTACGCTCCAGCTCCTGCAGCTGGACCTGTGAGTTATCGTCGGTCGAAACACGCTTCTGCGCCTCTTCCAGCTGCGCCCGCAGCGTCGTCACGGAATTTTCCGCCTGATCCAGATCGACCTGGATGGCCTGTAGCGACCGTTCAGTTTCCCGCGCCATTTCCGCACGAAGCGTGCCAAGCTGCGCACGTGCGCTGACAAGCTTCGGATAGCGCGCACCGTAGGTCAGCGCCAGTTCCTCATACTGCTGCTTGAGAACGCTGTATTGTGACCGAAGCGTAACGAGGGTGGGTGAGTCCAATGTATCGGCGGGGACAACGCCATCGGCGATCGGCTGGCTGAGTTTCCTGTAGCGCGACTGTACGTCGGATAGACGCGACGAGGCTTCATTCAAAAGCGTGTTCAACTGCGACACGCTTTGAATGTTGACCGATCCGGTGCCTCCCAAATTCTGGAGATTGTTGTCCTGACGGAACTGCACGACGGCATTTGCAGCCTGCGTAACCGCCTGCCTCAGTTCTTCAAGCCGATTGGAAAGTGCTGCGCTGGCGTTTTTCGCAAGATCGGTCTGGGTTGCCTCCAGCTCTTCCCGGAAAGACTGCGCCAACGTGGAAAGCACGGCAACGGAGCGCTCAGGGTCGCGGGTCCAAAGGCTGATGGAGACAAGATAGGTTCCGCCTTGCCGCGCAACCTTGATACGTTTGGCAAGGTTGCGCATGGCGACGACCACACCGTCATCTGCGGATGCCGGCGGCGTGGGCTTGAGCCAGTCGAATATGCCTTCTTCGGTATCTGCTGCGGAATTAAACTCGGGCATTTGATGAAGGCTCTGCCGCTCGACCGTCCGGCGCAGCACGTTTCCTGACGTGATCAAAAGCAGCTTGCTGGAAATATCCAGAATTTGTGCGTCGCTCTGAATGTTCGGCGTCGTCAACTCGTTGGGCACGACCTGCCCCGTGGGCGGCGGCAAAAGAATATCCATGCTGGACGCGTAACGCGGCTTGACGGCAAGGCCAAAACCGACCGCCAAGACACCACCCACAAGTGCAAAAATCGCGATAATAAGCAGGCCGCGCCTTAGCCAATCGAACAGCTTTGCAGGCGTTATCAAGGGATCCACAGATGTAAAACCTCTCGCATGAGCGTTCGCGCGGGGCGACGCATCATCAAAAACGGGTCTCGCCCGCTTCTCGCTTGGGTACTCATACATGCGTTACCGTAACCCCTATATCAATCAAAACGAAACGTTTTCATTATATACGATCTTACTAAATCACATAGTCCGCTGATAAATCGTTTACAGCACATCCATTTTTGCGGCATGGAGATAAACGAAATGATGACCAGCGGGAAAAAGGACAAGCCACGGTTGATAGGGATGTTGCTGTCCTACAGCGCGTCCTCGGCCAGCCTGTTGATCGCCAACGCGGCACAACTCGTCACTTTTGCAATTCTTGCACGATCATTCGGGGCAGAAGAATTCGGTCGCTACGTCGCTTTCATCGCCATAACCAGCATCGCCGTGCATCTGTGCGGGCTTGGCGCATCCGAATGCCTTGTCCGACGCGTGCCGCAGGACCCAACCTGTTTTCCGCGCATCTTCGGCCACAACCTTATCCTGACCTTGGCAAGTGGCGCTGTGTTGGTGGCGTTGGGAACCGCCATATTGCCGGAGTTCATCACCTTTGGTGAATCCACGGCGCAAAGTGTCTGGACCACGTTCCAACTGGTCTTGACCAATGTCGTGCTGGTTCGATTGATCATGCTGGGAGAAAGCATCTTTCTCGCGCACTCGAAATACGGTGCGGCCAATGCTTCCGTTGTCGGCTTTGCCTTCATTCGAACCGCGGTGGCAGCCATTGCCTGCCTTGTATTTCAGGTCGAGACCGTTGAAAACTGGGCGACATGGCAGCTTGCCGCCCATCTATTTACCCTTGTTCTTTATGCCTATTTTGCATTTCGCATCGGTCGTCCTCAATATGTTATCGAGCGCGATGAAATCCGCCTTGGACTGCTGTTTGCAACACCCTTCATCTTCCGTGCCATCAGGCAGAATGTAGACTTGCTCGTACTGGGCTTTGTGGCCGGAGCCGAGGTCGTGGGAAGCTATGGCGTGGCGCGCAGAATTACCGATAGCAGCTACATGGCCATCGATGCCCTGAACCGGCTCGTTTATCCGCGGCTTGCGGTCGCGAGCATGTCGGGTATCCACAACGCTTTCCGGTTGACGATCCGCATACTGGGCGTCGCTCTCGCCCTTGGCCTCATTGCTGCGATTACGATCTTCATTTCCGCGTCCTTCATGCCTTTGATTTTCGGGCCGGAATATGTGTCTCTACCGCATTTCCTGCGGATCATGGCGTGGCTGATCGTTTTTGTTGCCGTCTGGTCCATTGCCGTCGACTTACTGGGTGCGGCGGGTCAGCATTCGTCACGTGCCTGGGTTCTCAACCTGTCAAACGGTATCGGTGCCATCCTTATCGGTCTGGCAGCATGGGCTTGGCCGCCCTACGGCATTTTCATCGCTGGATACACAATTGAGCTGAGCATCGTCATAGCCGCATGGATTGTCGTGAAAATCCATGTCGCACGCTCACTAGCAAAAAGTCAGGAGGTGAAGGCATGACATCGGATCAGCCAACCAAGATCAGACCTGCCGAATCGGCTGATGTACCCCAGATCGCCGCTCTGTTCACATCCGTTTTTCGGAAACGCTCCAAGCCTGACATGGGCACCGTGAACGCCTACATGTCGGAACTCCTGTTCTCACACCCCAACTATGAGCCCAAAAACGGAACCATGGTCTCTGCGGATGACTCCGGCAGCGTCAAGAGCGCGCTTATTATTTTGCCCCTGACCTATAGAATTGGGGAAGACACCGTGATCGCCCGGTTGGCTTGTGCCTTTATGGCCGCCGAAGATGCCAATCCTCGCAGCATTGCCGCACTCATTTTTCAACTGCGCCCTAAGGCCAGCCAGATCAGTTTTTCCGACAGCGCTGCACCTGTCAGCATCTCTCACATGAAAGCGATCGGCGGTATCGAGCTGCCGGTTCAGGGACTGAGATGGTACAATGTTTTCAAACCCATCACCGCTGCCGGTGGTTACATGAGACGCCGTATTTCATCACGGCTGCCTTTCAAGCTCGGCGCAGGCCCGTTGCCAAAGCCTTCATCCCTCGTTAGCATACCCTATGCCTCCAGCTATAGCGTCACGGAAGCCACGCCTGACGGTTATGCAACCAGTGCCAATCGATTTCTGGCTAATTATGTGGTGGCACCTGTTTACACCGCTGGCGACCTTGAGTGGACGATCAAGATGTCGAGCGGCCCAAGCGGTCGTGGCAAGCTTGTTCTTGCGCAGGTGCATGACGAGAACGGAGACATATGCGGTGTCTTTTCCTTCGTCGGTGCCGTCGGCGGTGAAGCCCAGATACTCGATCTTCTCGCGCAAAACGGAAAGCAGGACGAGGTGCTCGACACAGCACTTGCAGCTTTGAAAGACGCCGGTTTTGCATTCGTTTCGGCACAGGTCAGGCCGGAGACGATACCGTCATTATCGAAGCATCACAGCATCTGGTATCGTCATATAACCGGCGTCTCCGCGGCGTCCCGTTCAAACGAATTCAAACAGGCAATGCAGAACGGCCAGGCCTATGTGGGTGGTATCGCAGGCGAAAGCTGGAGCAGGCTGGTTCGCGATTTCTACTAACCTAATTACGCTCCACGAGAAAATAGGTCGTGGGACCACTTGGTACGTCATTGGTAAGAGTGGTCGCTTCTCCCCCGTTGGTAGTGATGAGCACAGGATGGACACGCCCATCCAGACCTATTGGAGAAATGTTGACGTCACTGCCGGTTTCAAAGTGGAGACCAATATCCATACGGCGGATCATCACAGGTAAACGCCCGAAATCTTCGATGATCCGTTCTTCTGCATCACGGAACTTCATGTCCGTGTTGTGAGCGTCCGAAGCCAGGATGAGCAGCATCCTCTTGCTCTGTTCCAATGGCTGCCCATCCAGCGAAGAGATCGCGAATAGTCCCCGCCCGTTTGCAGCCTGCACTGTTGCAAAACCCAGATCGAAAGGTGCATCGATTTTGTCGAAGGCGAGTGCCTCCGTCATGGGTGAGCGCAGGGCCAAGGTTTTTTCCGGAGCATCCAGCTGCAATTCCTGGGTTTGGCTTAAAACATGACCCACTTCTAGATCGGCGGGGTGCGACATCTGCAACTCTCCGCGTTGCTTTAGTTGCGAAACGATACTCGCAGGTGTTTGGCCGTCACGTACTGGATCAACCGAAACCGTGTCTTCCTGATGCTCTTGCTGCGATTGCAGGCCGATTGCACCGAGCAAGCCGAGACGGGTCAGCATCTCCGGTTCCATGTCGTTGATGCCTTGAGGCAGACCCGACTGGCCATTGATCAGAAACGGTATGCGTAGCGCTGCAGATTTCAGGTCCCCACGGCGGAAAACTAGCGCGGCAAGCGTTTCACCAGCCCGGGCGACCGGATCAAGCGCTATTGCATAGGGAAGCATCTGCTTCTTGTGCGGAAAATCCTCACCATAGGAGAGGACGATCGGACCGTGAGCGTGTCTGCAAAGCACATCCCAATCCTGCAAGGCAGCAAAGGCTGGCGCGGCCAAACCAGCCTCATATCGGTAGGGGTTCCAGAAGAGGTGATCATACTCGGTAACGAAGAAGGGACGTCCGAACCAGCGTGCAGCCGCTATTGTTCTGAGATAAAGCAGCCCATCTTCCAACGAGCTTTTGCCCTGAATTTCCGTGCCGGGAGCATAGGAATTGACCCAGTCCTGATAGGTGTTCATGGCCACCGCATCCTGAATGCTGCGAGTGATGCCCGTCTGGATCGTCGGCCAGTTGTTGTAGGGAAGGATGATGCCCTGAAAACCGAGGTCGCGGAGCGACTGAGTCATCTTGGCTGTCGCCCCATGCTCCACCTCGGTGAAAAAGGATTGCAGATCACGCATAAGCTCGCTGCGCTCATAGCGGTTGGTCGGCAGAGCGATGGACCGATCATCCAGATTGCCCTCGGTTAGCCAACGACCCCATTTTTGAATGAGCGCGTCCGACGTACCGTATTTTTGGACAAGCCACGCATTGAACAGCGGTTTGAGACGCTCGGAAAACGGCGCACCGCGCTCACTTTCCTGCATCATAGAGTCGAATTCCAGCCCGTTTTCATTGAACGGTACTATTGCCACCAGCGCAGGATCGCGAATGGGCGCAATGCCGGTGTAAGGATTGACGTTTGCGAGAAACATCTTCTGGAACTTGAGCCAGTGATCAAAGTCCGCGTCATCGATCTGGACTCCCAGCTTCAGATCACCTCTTACCTCCCATCGATCATTGAACCCGCCATAAGCACCACGAGAGGAACTGAGACCATCCATGATCCAGTAGATGCCATTCCGTTTCAACACCGCCATCAGATAATGAATGCGATCGAGGACTTCCGGATTGATGTCGAAATCCGTTGAACGCCCTTCCATCAAGGCAGCATCGACATAGTGGAAACGCGCAATATTATAGCCGTGCATCTTCAACTGAGCGGCATAAAGGTCCGCAGTTTGATGATCCGGAAAGCCTCCAGACGCTGGGCTCCAAGCAAGTGAAGCGCAGAGAAACCGAAGCGGCGTCTCACGGTCTTTAACCGTCGCCAGCTTTCCGGCAGAGTTGTTGACGATGCGGGCAGTGTCATCGATTGGCGGGTTTTGCAGTATACCGGAAAAGTCCAGCGGGCTGCCCGGTTGAACCTCAAGCGATGTCTCCCGCACTGAAAGCCAATCGGCAGCAGAAGCTGGCTGGCAAACCAGCAGGCAGGCAACCAGACTGGCATAAAAGGCAGTTTTCATCAGGATTTCAACAGCCTGCTTTCAATCCACTTGTCGGGCGGCTGACGAGCCCCGAAGAAGCCAAGCGGTAATGCAGCAGCATGAAAGCACCACGCTACAACGGCATAAAATCCCAGAGACAGGCTTTTTTGCTTGATGCTCATAAGAACAACGGGAAGCAGAAGGGCGGCGAGGAAAACAACAAATCCCCAAACATTATAGAAGCCCGCGATCAGGCAACCCAGCAAGATCGCCCACCATAGATAAACACCGAACCATAATCGGATTTCCGAAAGTTCGTCTGTCAAAGCCTTGAACCTCGACTGTTCCGATCCGGCACGGAGAAGCTCTCCCACGCCCCGAAGATATTTCGAAGACCAGCGACGGGTCAGCAGCACATAGGAGTTTATGCTATGGCCAAAGTGATCCACGAAACGCCTATCCAGACGATAGAGCGTCCAACCACGCATGCGAAGGCGTTGCCCGAGATCAAACTCCTCGTAACCATGGAGGTTACGGTCAGAGAAATAGCCGACTTCTTCAATTGCCGCTCGTCGGTAGAGCCCACCACCATTCAAGCGATCAAGAACACCGCTGCGGTTTTCCGGCGCATTTCTCTGGACACGTCGCGTGAATTCAAGGTTGTCGAGGTTGACCTCGTTCACGTGACCGCTAACACCCGCCACCTTCGGGTTTTCGCGCAGATAATCCAACGCAGCAGGCAAGAACGTTGCGTCCAGCAACATGTCACCGTCCATCAGGCAGACGAACTCACCCTTGCTATACTGAAAGCCAAGCTGAGGGCCAACGCCGCAACTCGGCTTGGCTGGCGCTTGAATTTGCGCGATGATAACAGGGTATTCGGACGCTATTTCAACAGTTCTGTCGCGTGATCCGCTATCGGCGACGATAATCTCGCCGTCCAGATCAGCGAGCGCCGTCATGACGCTTTCGATAGCGGCACCAATCCGCTTTTCTTCGTTAAGCGTTTTAAGGATGACCGATATTTTCAAATCAAAATCCTGCAACCAAGAAGCGATGCTCCAAGATTACACGTTCCTGCTGAAACGTATATCAAACTTTTCTTAAATGCTTAATGTTGCCCTCCATCAAATAGAGGCATGCTATGACACCTCTATCTGACAGTGCTCGCTGCGTTCCTATCGTGTTCCTTGCAGCAAACTCGCCTCATCGGAAACGATTGCGACGGCTTCATCGCGCAACACGTCCTTTGCGTTTTTCCGCGCATTTTCAATTGCCAGATTGGCACTCAAACTACGCTCATTCGCTTGCAGACCATCGTCTTCATTCCGAAGCATACCGTCATCTGCCTGCTCACGCGCCTTGAGGCGGTTCGTAAGCGCGGTCATTTCATTTCTACGCTCGGCCTCATTGAGAGAGATGGTGCGCTTTTCGCGCTGGGTCTTGAGATCGGCGACATCCTCGACAAATCGCTGAAAGGCCTTGTCGTTTTTGATCCGGTCGTCGTGACGGCTTCTCAGCTGCGGCAGCAGCTTGGCCATATTGTCGTTTGCTGCATATCTCGCCGGCTTGATCTGATCGAATGGCAAGGCGTTGTCGTAACTGGACTCACCAAGAGTTTTTGGGTCCGAAAGACCAGGCAAGCTGATGTCTGGCGTTACACCACGCAACTGTGTCGTACCACCATCGATGCGGAAGAATTGCGCGATGGTCAATTTCAACTGGCCGAGCTCAGGCTTGCTGTTGCGCGCCACTTGATCAAGGTCAACCACCGTCTGTACGGTGCCTTTACCAAAGCTTGGTTCACCGATGATCACGCCGCGACCGTAATCCTGAATTGCCGCAGCAAAAATTTCAGACGCCGAAGCCGAACCGCGATTGATCAAAACGCCTACGGGCCCAGCCCAGGCGGGTTTAGAGAGATCGTCACTTTCGACCTTGATCTTGCCTTCCGCGTCACGTTGCTGAACGATAGGGCCTTTGCCCACGAACAGACCCGTCAAATCAATCGCTTCAGCCAGAGAACCGCCACCATTATCGCGAAGGTCGATCAAGACACCGTCGACATCGTCCTGTTTCAGTTCGCCAAGCAGCTTGGCGACATCGCGGCTTGCGCTTCTGTAATTCTTATCGCCCTTTCGACGTGCGTCGAAATCCTCGTAGAACGTCGGTAGTGTAATAACCCCAACCTTGTGCGTGACGCCGTCTTTCACGACAGGCACAACGGACTTCTGCGCAGCTTGTTTTTCAAGGCTTACTTTGTCTCGTACAAGGCTGATGACACGATGGTTTGCGCTCTGCCCCGCGTCGGCTGGCAAAATATCCAGGCGTACGACGGAATCCTTTTCGCCGCGTATCATCTGTACGACTTCATCAAGACGAGTGCCGACGACTTCCTTTACGGCACCATCCTCGCCCTGACCGACACCAATAATACGATCCCCAACCGCCAACTTGCCGGATAATTGCGCCGGGCCACCAGCAACCAGCTCACGGATCGTGGTGTAACCATCGCGCTCCTGCAACACGGCACCGATACCGACCAGCGAAAGCTTCATCGAAATGTCGAACTCATTGGAAGCTGCTGCGCTGAAATAGTCGGTGTGCGGGTCTACCGCAGTTGTATAGGCAGCCATAAATGTCTGGAATACATCGTCGCTCTTGTAGGGATAAACGCGGTCCAGAATATTTTTGTATCGTTTGTCCAGCGTATCGCGGATGGCTGTATCGGCTTGACCCGCCAGCTTCAAACGCAACCAGTCGCTCTTGACCCGCTTGCGCCAAAGCTCATTGCTTTGCGCATCCGATTGTGCCCAAGGCGCGTCGTCACGAGACAGAGGGTAGTCTTCCTTGACGCTGAAATCGAAACCTTGTTTCAGCAAGCTGCGCGCATAGGTCATGCGATCCACAACCCGTTGCGTATAGACATTAAAAATCGAGAATGGAATTTTAAGATCTTCACCCAGAATCGCATCATCGATGCTGGTGCGGCCCACCATGAACTTGTCGATGTCGGACTGCATGAACAGCATCCGATCCGGGTCGAGGGATTTGATAAATTTGTCCATGATTTTTGCCGCCAAGGCATCATCCAGCGGAACCGGCTTATAGGCGTATCGTCCCAGGAACTGCGCGCTCAGACTAGCCGCAGCAGCCTGGCTTTTTGACGGTGCCAAAACAGGAGGTGCCGCAGGCTCTTGAGAAAAAGCTGAAGACGCGACCAACAAAATTAAGCCAACAAAACCGTACTTCATGCGCATCCAGCATTATTCCTTATGGGCAGCCTGAACTATTTGCATCATCGTAAAGAGCAAATACGATATTTTCTCAAGCGTGGATGCCCCTTTTGTCTTAAATCCAGCAATTGTGATCGTCCAAGCCCCAGTTTATGGACAATCGCGACGACAGATATGTTGTAAATGGGCGGCAACACGACCTTACGCATCAGCCATGGAGAAGAAAATTATAAAGATAATGGTGTTACTTCACAGTGCCGTGGGCGTGGACTGGCAGTCGCCGCCAAAAGGCACGAGCCTGAAAACACTTGGTGAAGCCGAAGAACAGGGCTTCATACTGATCCGTGGCGAATTTCAGAAGCGCCAATTCCGCCTGACAAATCTAGGCTTTGAATATGTGGAGCGCGACAAGCGGCGTCTAGAAGCGCGCAGGCTTTGAACCCCATAACGTCAGGATGAATTTGGTCTAAGCGCAAAGGAGATGCTTCGCCAAGCGAGCGCAACGCGGCGGATGCCAGTTGCCGGACTCGCCTGTGCGAATTTATGCAATGAAATGACGGCTTGGTGTTAACAGTGATGACAAGTGATCTTGCAGTCACCGGTCAGACCAGAACTGGATCCTTCTTGAACATTCCCAATTGCACGATAACTGCCCTGCATCTGCGCAGTTTGTCGTTGCTATTGTCGACAGCATCATCGGACTTCCGGAGGGTACCGGGTTCTCTTGAAGCTGGCGAGGGTGGGGCATATCCAGATCAGCAAACTCTGATGAGCCGATTATCTTCCACGTTATCGCAACAAACTGCCTCTGAATATCGACGCTGACTAAAGCTCTTAGCGCTTGTCCGTGAAGCTCACTTACGTGGCGATCTACGTGTTTTCGTTCTATTTCCGCACTTTGGTGCTGCGCAAAATTGGGTGACGATCGTCACCCGATCCTGAAAGGATCAATCATGACAACCATTTCCTGTGAGGCGTTTAAAGACGCATACGTCAAGTCGGACGCATTTTGGTGCGCGAAATCCCCGCTTGGTGTTGAGGCATGATCGGATATCTGATCCTCGTTCACCGGTTTCCTGAACAGTTCAAGCGCCTCTTCAAAGCCATTTACGATCCAGCCAACAGCTATGTTGTCCATGTCGACAAGAATTCCGGTTTTGCGCTCGATGCCGAGATACGTGATTTTCTGCGCCCCTACCCCAATGCTGAGGTCATGGAAGGACGTGCAGCACTATGGGGAGGCTACAGTCTGGTCGATGCCGAGCTTCGCGGCATGGAACACCTCCTCGCAATGGATAGGAACTGGAGCCACTTCATCAATCTGAGCGGCCAAGACTTTCCGTTGAAAACCCAGGCCCAGATCAAGGCTTATCTGCGTAAGAACCCGAATTGCGAATATATCAAGGCTCAGGATCAGCAGAAATATCGTCCCGATACGATGCGCCGCATTGGTGAATTCGTCATCGAAAAAGGTGACCGGATCGAGCAGACATCAACCATGAGGGCGTTCCTCGCGGACGTCACGCCTTACATTGGTAATCAGTGGATCATCACCAGTCGGAAGTTCTGCTCATTCGTATGCAACGATGTGCGCGTCGAGCGGTACAAAGACTTTTACAAAAACACCTTCATCGCCGACGAAGGGTTTTTCCAGACCGTCATGATGAATACATCAGTGCACGGTGAGGTGATCAACGACGACCTGCGCATGATCGACTGGGTGCCGGACGGTGACATAAAATTGCGGCCAAGAACCTATCTGCGGGAGGATGCTGCTGCTTTGAAGGAAAGCCCCAACCTCTTCGCACGAAAATTCGACCAAAGCGTCGATTACGATATCCTGACGATACTGGAGCGGCATCTCGCAAAGCAAACGCTTATCCCAGACGGCCATCTTGAATTGATGCCTTCTACAGCTGCCTGATCTATCGTAACGAGGGTCGCAAACCCGTTTGTATTCGAGCGCGACCCTCTTTCACAATCCGCTTAGACTCATTGAGTCTAGACAGCATCAACGACCGTTTTTTGCGCGCCAAGCTTCATAGTTCTTTTGGTGTTCATCCCGAGTGCAGGGGTAAAGGCCGATGATGGGTTCTCCGGCTTTGACTTGCTCCATGACGAAATCCTCGAAACTCTCCATGCCAGCGCATTCGTCTACGAGTTCCTCCGCAAGATGCGCGGGAATGACCATGACGCCATCACGGTCACCAACCAGAACGTCGCCGGGAAAGACCGCGACGTCGCCGCAGGAAATGGGTACGTTGATGTCCATCGCCTCATGAAGCGTCAGGTTGGTGGGGGCGGAGGGCTTTGCGTAATAAGCGGGCATGTCGAGCGTGCCGATGCCCGCTGCATCCCGGAATCCGCCATCTGAGACAACGCCGGCAGCGCCCCGATAGGCGAGCCGGGTGATGAGGATGGAGCCCGCCGTTGCGGCTCGGGCGTCCTTGCGAGCATCCATTACCAACACATGACCGGGTGGGCAGGCTTCCATGGCAACCCGTTGCGGATGGTCGGGGTTGCGGAATATCGTGATCGGATTGCGGTCCTCACGCGCGGGAATGTAACGCAGGGTAAAAGCCTGACCGACCATGGTTTCGGCCTTCGGGGCAACGGGTACGACGCCTTGAATGAATTGGTTGCGCAAGCCTCGTTTGAAGAGTGCAGTGGCGATCGAGGCTGTCGAAATTTTCTTGTATTTGGCTCGGGTCGCGTCGCTGAGCACATAGTCGGTCATGGTGGCTCCTTTTGGTATGATGGTCGACTCAGTAAATATCCGGCTCGCCAACAGATTTGCCAAAACCGGTTTCGAGAAAATCAAAGTCGCAGCCTTGGTCAGCCTGCGTTACGTGGCGTGAGAACATCCAACCATAGCCACGCTGAAAGCGGGGTTCAGGTGCCTGCCATGCGGCTTTGCGGCGGGCCATCTCATCGGCGTCGACCAACATATCAAGGCTGCGATTAGGGAGATCGAGGCGGATGATGTCGCCGTTGCGGAGAAGAGACAGCGGGCCACCAACGAAGCTTTCGGGTGAAATGTGCAAGATGCAGGCACCGTAGCTGGTCCCCGACATGCGTGCATCCGAAATGCGCAACATATCACGATGGCCCTGTTTGATCAGCGCTTTTGGAATAGGCAACATGCCCCATTCCGGGAAACCTGGCCCGCCGAGCGGCCCGGCATTGCGCAGCACCAGAACGTGCTCCGGCGTGACATCGAGATTTTCGTCGTCTATCGCCTTCTTCATCTCGGGGTAGCTGTCGAAAACCATCGCTGGCCCCTGGTGCACATGGTATTTCGGGTCGCAGGCCGCAGGCTTCATCACGGCACCGTTCGGGCAGAGATTACCGCGCACCACTGCAAGCGAACCTTCATGATAGACCGGGTTCGTCAGCGGACGGATGACATCGTCATTATAAACTTTCGCACCCTCGAGGTTTTCGCCCATCGTGCGGCCAGTCACCGTCATCGCGGAGAGATCGAGCCTGTCTTCGATTTGCTTCATCAGAGCCCGCAGACCGCCCGCATAGAAAAAGTCTTCCATGAGGTAGTCCTTGCCGGACGGGCGAACATTGGCGATCAGCGGCGTGACCCGGCCGAGTTCGTCAAGATGGTCGAGGGTGAGATCGACGCCCGCGCGCCGGGCCATGGCAATCAAGTGCACCACGGCATTTGTGGAGCATCCGGTCGCCATGGCGACGACCGCCGCATTGCGGCAGGCAGCTTCCGTGATGATGCGATCAGGCGTCAGGTCTTCCCACACCATCTCGACGATTCGCCGACCGCAATCCGCACCCATGCGCTGGTGGTTCGCATCGACGGCGGGAATGGAGGACGCGCCGGGCAATGTCAGCCCCATGGCATCTGCAATTGCGGTCATGGTCGAGGCCGTTCCCATGGTCATGCATGTTCCTGCCGAACGGGCAATGCCGCCCTGAACGCCCAGCCATTCCTCGTCCGTGACGTTACCCGCCCGGCGTTCGTCCCAGTATTTCCAGGCATCCGAACCGGAGCCGAGAATCTTGCCGGCATAATTACCGCGCAGCATTGGACCGGCAGGAAGATAGATCATCGGAATACCGGCCGAAATCGCGCCCATGACGAGGCCGGGGGTGGTCTTGTCACAGCCACCCATCAGAACGACACCGTCCAACGGATGGGAGTGGATCATTTCCTCGGTCTCCATCGCCAGCATATTGCGGTAGAGCATGGACGTCGGCTTGGTGAAACTTTCGTCTACCGAAAGCGACGGCATCTGGACCGGAAAGCCGCCAGCCTGCAACACGCCGCGCTTTACGTCCTGCACCCGCTCCCTGAAGTGGGCATGACAGGTGTTGAGTTCGGACCAAGTGTCGAGAACGCCGATGATCGGCTTGTCACGAAAATCCTCCTCGCTATAGCCGAGCTGCATCATGCGCGAGCGGTGACCGAAGCTGCGCAGGTCGTCGGGTGCGAACCATCGTGCGCTTCGAAGCGTTTCAGTTGTCTTCCTGGTGGGGATGTCTGGCATTGCGATAACCTGTTGCGGGATAAACGGGGAAAGGTGGCGCTATTCTTTCATGCCCCACTTTTGGATGGTGTGGCGCTCGATCGTCTGGAAGATCAGGTTTTCAACAATCAGGCCGATGATGATAACGGTGAGCAGGCCGGCGAAGACAGCGGGAATATCGAGAAGATTACGGTTCTCGAAAATGAACCAGCCAAGACCGCCCTGTCCTGACGAAACGCCGAAGACGAGTTCGGCTGCGATCAACGTACGCCAGGCAAACGCCCAGCCAATCTTCAGACCTGTCAGAATGGAGGGAAAGGCTGCTGGCACAAGGATGCGCAGGACATAGGAAATGCCCGTCAGGCCGTAATTAGCACCGACCATGCGCAATGTCCGAGACACGCCCAGAAAGCCGGAATGCGTATTGAGCGCCACAGCCCACAATACGGAGTGGATCAGCACGAAGACGAGACTGGACGCGCCGAGGCCGAACCAGATGAGGGCGAGCGGCAGCAGTGAAATGGCTGGCAGCGGATTGAACATCGCCGTCATCGTTTCAAGAAAATCCGTGCCGATGCGGGTATTGATGGCGAGAATTGTCAGTAGAGCGGCCAGTACCGTGCCAATGGCATATCCCATGAACAATATCTGCAGAGTCGTCCCTATACGCGCTGGCAAGGTACCATCGATAAACCGGTCGATCAGCGTGGAAATCGTGTCGCTCAGGGTCGGAAAAAGCAGGGGGTTGTCGAGGTAGGAAGCGTAAATTTGCCAAATCGCGGCAAGGATCAGGATCAGCAACGTCTTGCGCAGAGCGCTGATCCCCCAAAGGGTTTCGAAAGCGCTCAGCTTTTGCTCGACCGGCTTGATGTTGTCATGCGGCTTAGAGGCGGCCACATCGGCGGCGAGAATGATGTTGGACGACAGCATGACTCTATTCCTTATGGCCGGGTTCGGATGAGAACAGGAGATTGTGAATGTCGCGCTCAAGTGTCGCAGCGCTGCCATCCTCATGGCTCACCTTGTCGACGTCGATCACCTCTGCCTTTACCCGTCCAGGGTGGGGTGACAGAAGCAGGATGCGGTTAGAGATTTTGATGGCCTCGGCAATCGAATGGGTAACAAAGATAACGGTGAATTTGGTGTCTTCCCAAAGCTGCAGCAACTCATCCTGCATTTGCCGACGGGTGAGCGCGTCGAGGGCGGCAAAAGGCTCGTCCATCAAAAGGATGTCAGGCTGCATGGCCATGCCGCGGGCAATCGCCACGCGCTGCTTCATCCCGCCGGACAGGGTGTGCGGATAGCTATCCACGGCCCGGGTCAGCTTCACCTTGTCGATGTAATGGCGCGCGACCTCCTCCGCCTCTGCCTTTGGCAGCTTGCGCGCGACCGACAGCGGGAACATGACGTTTTCGAGTACCGTCTTCCACGGCATCAACTGGTCGAACTCCTGAAAGACCATCATCCGGTCCGGCCCCGGTGCCTTTACTTGGCGGCCATTGATGTGGATCGTGCCGGCAGACGGCGTCATATACCCGCCAACAGCTTTCAGGAGTGTGGATTTCCCGCAGCCAGATGGCCCCAGCAGCACGAAACGATCGGATTCACGCACCGTGAAGCTGACATCTTCAGTCGCGGTGATCAGCAGATTCGGTGTCTTGTAACGCAGGGTCACCCGATCGACGGACAGAAGCGGCGCCTTTTCCGGTGACGGTGTAATGCGCGGGGTGGCGGCGACAGGGGCATCCAGCATAGAATTCACTCCTTTGAAGCAAGGCAGTGGAAAAGGAAAGCAACGGCGGCCAGCGCCGTTGCAGAGAAAACGGGCGTCAGTTGCCGTTCAGATAGGCGCTGTCGGGAAGGTAATAGTCCGTCCAAGCTGTCGGCATAGACTTCAGCGTGCCAATCTTGTGCAAATGTTCCGCAAATTTCATTGTGCCTTGCGGGTCTGTGCGCCACTCGTCCATGTTGGGTTCTTTGAGCATGGCCATAAGGTCATCCAGGCTGGTCTTGTCGCCCGAAACAGTCTTATAGGCTTCCAGCGCAGCCTTCGGATCTTTCTTAATGAAAGCGACGGCTTCCTCGGTTGCGGCCCGCAACGCCTTGACCAGTTTCGGATTGCCCTCGGCAAAGGCCGTTGTGGTAAAGAAGGTCGCCTGCGTCAGGGCACCGCCGAGAATTTCGCGGGAGTCCGTGACCTTGTGGACGCCGGGCTGCTTCAGTTCGACATACTGGAAGGGAGGTGCGGAGAAGTGGTTCTTCACCTCATGCTGCGAATTGGCGATGGCCGCGACAGCATCGGGATGGCCAAGCTGCACGGTGTTGGGATCGAATTTCTTGACCTGATCATCCCCGTAAAGTTTTGCCGCCGCCATCTGCAAAAGGATCGCCTGAGTGGAAATCCCGACGGTCGGCACCGCGATCTTGTCGCCTTGGTCGATGTCCTTCAGTGATTTGATGCGCGGATCGTTGGAAACCATGATCACGGGCTGTGCGGAACTGGTGATGATGCCCTTCACCTTGCCACGGGTACGGTCCCAAAGCAGCAGCAGGTTGCCGGTACCCGTATTGACGACATCGACATTGCCAGCCAGCAACGCATCGGTCTGAGCACCGCCACCGCTGAATGTGCGCCATTCGACAGTAACATCGGGCAAGCCATCGGCTGCCGCTTCTTTTTCGATCAGCTTCTGTGTCTCCATCACATGGCTGGCAAGATAAAGAATACCCGGTTGGCGGGTGATCGAAAGTTTGGTTTTTTCCTGAGCCAAGCCTGGACTGGCAAGCCCGAGGGCAAGAGCGATTGCGGCTACGCCGCCGATGAACAGTCGCATGTTATCCTCCCTGGTTGCAGGCCCTCCCGGCCTACCTCGCACTCATAAGAATGCTGATTTCTTATTAAAGCACTAAAACATCAGTGCATCAACCCGCTATTTGTGATTTGGTGATTGGCAGAAAAATGTGTGAGGCGTGACATGACGAGAAGTGGACAACTGGACCGGTCGCGGCAGGTTGCGTTGCAAGTACACGAGATCCTGCGTGAGCGGATCATCAAGGTCGAGCTCGTGCCGGGAACGGTGCTTTCTCGCGCCTCGCTCCAGCTGGAATTTGGCATCAGCCAGACACCGGTTCGCGATGCTCTTATGCGCCTTCAGGAGGAAGGTCTTGTCGATGTGTATCCGCAATATGCGACGGTGGTCGCCAAAATAGATATCGACCACGCCATGCAAGCGCAGTTCCAGCGGCTGTCAATCGAACTGGAAGCCGTGCGGCGGTTGACAACCGATGCTCCGGAAAAGACCGCCTCGGAGCTTGGGGTATTGCTTACCCGCCAAAAAGCCGTCGCTTCACCGGATACCTACGATATCTTTGATAGCATCGACCGCGATTTCCATCGTAGGCTTTACGAGATGGCAGGTATCACCCAACTTTGGGCCAATGTTCGTCGCCAGAGCGTCCATATCGATCGTCTGCGCCGCCTCAACTTGCCGATGCCCGGCAAATTGCAGACGGTGATTGCCGATCACGAGGCCATAGTCTCAGCAATCGCTTCCGGAAATCCGGAAGCGGCGACATCAGCGTTGCGGAACCACTTGTCAGGCACTCTGTCGATCATTGATCTGATTAGTGCGGAGTTTCCGAATTATATCCGTTAGGTGCACGAAAGTCTGCGCTAATGACGTTTCGAAGCCATTGCATATGGAGCGCCATTCATTTCGAACCGTGATCTGGTCGAACGAACAAACGGACCGCTGATGGCGGCATCATGTGGTGGTTGTCGAAACAACAAGGACGGACGAATTGTCGTCACCATCCAGCGCCAACACGTCACCCGAATCAAGGACCACGCAATCGTTAGGTGCAAGATGTTGAAGCCCGTCCTTCGTGCATGCATCAAGAGCGAATACCACTGTGGTACCCGTGACGGATGCTTCCACTAACCCCGATGCCTGACGTCGGACATGGCATACCGCCCTGCCGCGACGGACCATGATGTTGAGATCGGTGATCGGTCCGTCCAGCAGCGTGGCAAAGGTCGGCGTATCTGCCGCAAAGCGATGTGGCTCGGAGTTTTGCCGCAGTTCGACAGGGTCTGATCCATCCACGAAAAGCGTGATGCCCTCACCGCTGAGGACGACCAGCGTCCGGTCGATATTTTCAAATGTCGAAAAGGCCCCGTCCTCGACAACAGAGGCCATGCTGATGCGCCAGTCAAAGGTGTCGATGGACGCATCCGGCGGAAAAACGGCGATCTCCACCGTCTCTCCCTTGCCGTTTTTCCACGGCATGCGCTTGTAATCACCAGCACGCAGAATTTTCATCGTTGATCAGTTTCCCAGAATGCCGGGCAGACGCAGGCCCTTTCCCTTGGCGCACTCCAAGGCGGCGTCATAGCCCGCATCGGCATGGCGCATGACGCCAGTTGCCGGGTCATTCCAGAGCACCCGCTCCAGACGGCGCGCCGCATCGTCGGTGCCATCGGCGCAGATGACAACACCAGAATGCTGGGAAAAGCCCATACCGACGCCGCCACCGTGATGCAGCGAGACCCAGGTTGCACCCGACGCGGTGTTCAAAAGCGCGTTGAGCAACGGCCAGTCGGACACGGCATCCGAGCCGTCCTTCATCGCTTCCGTCTCGCGGTTGGGTGAGGCGACGGAGCCCGAATCCAGATGATCACGGCCGATGACAACAGGGGCGGAGAGTTCACCGGTTCTGACCATCTCGTTGAAGGCCAGACCAAGGCGGTGACGATCCCCCAAACCGACCCAGCATATGCGTGCTGGCAGACCCTGAAACGCGATGCGCTCAGCCGCCATGTCCAGCCAGTTGTGCAGGTGCTTGTTGCCGGGCGTCAGTTCCTTGACCTTGGCATCGGTCTTGCGAATATCTTCCGGATCTCCCGAAAGTGCTGCCCAACGGAACGGGCCGATACCACGGCAAAACAGCGGACGGATATAGGCGGGAACGAAGCCCGGAAAGGCAAATGCATTTTCAAGGCCCTCATCCTTGGCAATCTGGCGGATGTTGTTGCCGTAATCGAAGGTAGGGATGCCCATGTCCTGAAAAGCGATCATCGCTTCGACATGCTCGCGCATCGAGGCACGGGCCGCTTTCTCGACAGCTCTCGGATCGCTTTCACGCTTCTCCTTCCACTCAGCCATCGTCCAGCCCTTCGGCAGGTAGCCGTTGATTGGGTCATGGGCGGAGGTCTGGTCGGTGACCATATCCGGGCGAATGCCGCGACGGACCATTTCCGGCAGGAGTTCAGCGCAATTTCCGAGAAGACCGACAGACTTGGCTTCTCCGGCAGCAGTCCAGCGCTCGATCATTTCCATGGCTTCATCGAGCGTTTCGGCGCGGGCATCCACATAGCGGGTGCGCAGGCGGAAATCGATGGAATCAGGATTGCACTCGATGGCAAGGCAGCACGCACCGGCCATGACGGCGGCCAGCGGCTGGGCACCACCCATGCCACCGAGGCCGCCGGTCAGCACCCACTTGCCCGTGAGATCGCCGCCATAATGCTGGCGACCGGCTTCGATAAAGGTCTCATAGGTTCCCTGCACGATGCCCTGGCTGTCAATGTAAATCCACGAACCTGCGGTCATCTGGCCGTACATGGCCAGACCTTTTTTATCGAGCTCGTTGAAATGATCCCAGGTTGCCCAATGCGGCACGAGGTTGGAATTGGCAATGAGAACGCGCGGAGCATCCTTATGGGTGCGAAACACGCCGACCGGCTTGCCGGACTGGACCATCAGCGTCTCGTCTTCGTTGAGATCGCGCAGCGTTGCGACGATCTGGTCGAAGTCCGCCCATGTGCGGGCAGCACGCCCAATGCCGCCATAGACAACCAGCTCATGCGGATTTTCGGCCACTTCGGGATCGAGATTGTTCATTAGCATACGCAAAGGCGCTTCGGTCATCCAGGATTTTGCGGTCAACTCGGTGCCACGGGCGGCACGGACATCGCGAATATTGTGACGAGGATTGGTCATCTGGTTCCCCTTGCTTGTTTTGAAAACGTCAGCGCACAAGCTTCGATGCGCGTGAGAATTTCCTTGAGATGGATACGAAGTTTGTCGGCCTTGGCTTCGTCGTAATCGAAGGGCGGCATTTCCGCCTTCAAGTGCGTCACCTGCGCCAGTTCCATCTGGATCGCGTGAACGCCGGCTTCCGGCCTGCCATAATGACGTGTCGTCCAGCCGCCCTTGAAACGACCGTTGAGGATGCTGGTATAGCCTCCCGCCTTCGTAGCAACATCGAATGTTGCCGCTTCGATTGCCGGATCACAGGTCATGCCCATATCCGTGCCGATGTTGAAATCGGGCAATCTGCCGTCGAACAGAAACGGAATGTGCGAGCGAATGGAGTGGCAATCATAGAGCACAGCAACCCCGTGGATTGCCTTCACACGCTCGATCTCGGCGGCGAGTGCTGCGTGATAAGGCGCGTGGAACGCGACACGCCGGGCTGCGATATCGGCCTCGGTCGGCTCCTCGCCATACTTCCAGATCGCGGCACCATCGAAATCGGTGTCGGGCACAAGGCCGGTGGTGTTCTGGCCGGGATAGAGGCTTGCCCCTTCGGGATCGCGATTGGCATCGATGACATAACGATGGAACGTGGCGCGAACGGTCGTCACGTCAGGCAACAACCCATCGTAGAGATGATGAATATGCCAGTCGGTATCGGCAAGCATACGGCCGTTGTCGTTCAGCCGGTCCCATATCGCAGACGGAACGTCGGTTCCGGTGTGCGGAAAGCCGAGAATGACGGGCGATGACCCCTGTTTGACGTCAAAGACACTCATTCACGCCTCCAGAACCGGAAGGATGCCAGCGGAAACCGCAGCATTCAAAGCACCGGTGGCGATCAGATCGCTTGCCACCTTGAGGTCGTCAGCCATGTAACGATCGACCTCCAATGTGGGCACGACGTTGCGGATTGCAGCGATGGCATTGGTCAGCTCCGGACTGCTGACGAGCGGTGCGCGGAAGTCGATGCCCTGAGCCGCGGTTAGCGCCTCTATGCCGATGATGGAGAAGAGATTGTCGGTCATCTGCAACAGGCGACGCGCACCATGGCAGGCCATGGAGACATGGTCTTCTTGGTTAGCCGAAGTGGGCGTCGAATCGACGGAAGCCGGGTGCGACATCTGTTTGTTTTCCGACATCAGCGCGGCAGAAGTGACCTCAGCGATCATCAGGCCGGAGTTGAGGCCCGGTGTTTTGGCGAGAAACGCCGGCAGGCCGTAGCTGAGCGCCGGATCGACCAGCAGAGCGATGCGGCGCTGCGCAATCGCACCGATTTCACACACGGCGAGCGCAATCTGGTCGGCGGCGAAAGCCACCGGCTCGGCGTGAAAGTTGCCGCCGGACACCACAGAATTATCCGACAGCACCAGCGGGTTGTCCGTCACCGCATTGGCTTCGATTTCAAGCGTGCGGGCAACGGAGCGCAAAAGATCGAGGCAGGCACCATCGACCTGCGGCTGGCAACGGATGCAATATGGATCCTGAACGCGCTCATCACCTTCGATATGGCTTTCGCGAATGACCGAACCCTTGAGCAGATCCCGCAAGGCCGCAGCGGCATCAATCTGGCCTTTATGGCCACGCAGCGTGTGGATATCAGGGTGAAAGGGTGCAGACGAGCCCATCGCGGCATCGGTGGACAGCGCCCCGGTGATCAGAGCCGATTGTGCTGCACGGTGGGCGCGGAACAGTCCGGCCAGCGCCAGCGCCGTAGACACCTGTGTGCCGTTGATGAGTGCCAACCCTTCCTTCGCGGCCAGAACCACCGGTGTGAGACCGGCGCGCTCCAGTGCGATGCGGCCGTTCAACCGCCCACCGTTGAAGAATGCTTCACCTTCACCCATCATAACAGCAGCCATATGGGCAAGTGGAGCCAGATCGCCGGATGCGCCAACGGAGCCTTTTTCCGGGATGACCGGGATAACGCCCTTTTCGAGCATGGCTTCGATCAGTCGCACCAGTTCAAGCCTTGTGCCGGATGCGCCGCGTCCAAGCGAGATCAGCTTCAGCGCCATGATCAGGCGCACGATGTTGTCCGCCAGCGGCTGACCGACGCCGCAGCAATGGGACAGAATGAGATTACGCTGCAGCGTGGCGACATCGGCAGCATCGATCCTGATGCTCGCCAGCTTGCCGAAACCGGTATTGATGCCGTAAACCGGCGCATTCCCGGCGGCGATCTCGGCAATGCGAGCGGCCGCCTTCTCGATACCCTTGTCGAAAACGGAATCGAGCCGGGCCGGTTCGCCGGTCCAGTAAATCACTTCCAGATCCTTCAGGGAAACCTGGCCGGGCTTGAGGGTGATGGTCATCGATCTATTCTCTTTCCCTTGAAGACATGTGTGAACAGCGGATTGAAGCCGATGCGGTAGACAAGCTCGGCCGGGCTTTCGATTGACCAGACGGCGAAATCCGCAGATTTGCCGACCTCGATCGTGCCGGTCTCTTCCAACAGGCCGAGCGCGCGTGCCGCCTCGCGTGTCGCACCGGCCAGGCATTCCTCGACGGTGAGACGAAACAGCGTGGCGGCCATGTTCATCGTCAACAGAAGCGAGGTGAGCGGCGACGTGCCGGGGTTGCTGTCGGTGGCAATCGCGATGTGTGTTCCAGCGGCACGAAGCGCTGCGACCGGGGGCTTGCGTGTTTCGTTGATGGCGTAAAAGGCACCCGGAAGCAGCACGGCAACCGTTCCGGCCGCCGCCATGGCGCGCGCGTCATCGTCATCGAGATATTCGAGATGGTCCGCCGAAAGCGCACCATAGGAGGCCGCGAGCTTGGCACCGCCGAGATCCGAAAGCTGTTCCGCATGCAACTTCACGGGAATGCCCAGTGCCTTGGCAACATCGAACACACGGGCAATCTCGTCCAATGAGAAGGCGATTCCTTCACAAAATCCGTCGACGGCATCGATCAGCCCTTCAGCATGGCCCTGCCGCAAACCCGGCAGAACCACGTCTTCGATGTAATCGCCATTGCGGCCTTTGTATTCGACCGGCACCGCATGGGCGGCCAGATAGGAAGTGACGACGCGGACCGGGCGGATCGTTTCTAGCGCGCGCGCAGCCTTCAGCATGCGCAGTTCACCATCGATATTGAGGCTGTAACCGGACTTGATCTCGATGGTCGTCACGCCTTCCGCAAGGAGAGTATCGAGCCGGGGCAATGTGGCTTCGACCAGTTCTTCCACCGAAAGCGCATTGGTTGCCTTGACGGAAGAGACGATACCGCCACCGGCGCGTGCCACCTCTTCATAGGTTGCCCCTTCCAGACGCATTTCGAATTCGCGCGCACGATTGCCGCCATAGACAAGGTGGGTGTGGCAATCGATCAAACCGGGTGTGAGCCATCGTCCGCCGAGATCGTGCACATGAGCGCCCTGCGCCATATCGACCGGCACGGAATGGGCTTCGCCAACCCAGGTGATGCGGCCGCCTTGGACAAGGACAGCGCCATTTTCGATGGTGCCGAGACCTGTTTTCATCGCATCGAAGGTCGCGATGCGCGCATTGAGCCAGAGGCTTGGCGACACATCGGCGTGACTGGTTTTCGAAAAAATATCTCCCGACATCAGATTTACGCCTTTCCTTTGGTAATAACATGTCTATACATATTAAATATCTTGGCAAGACAAAAAATCGAGATCACCCCCGATGACGGTCTCGATGTCAGGCAATCGGAAGAGGGTTTGATGAACGCGATCCATGCAAAATCCGCGCTGCTGACCACGGGTTGGGCGCGTGACGTGCGGCTTGAAATCGAGGGTGGGCTGATCTGTTCATTGACGGTCGGCACGCAGCCACAGCCGGGTGACGAGCGGACATCTGTGTTGGTGCCGGCCATGCCGAACCTTCACAGCCACGCCTTTCAGCGCGCCATGGCCGGCCTTGCCGAAATTCGCGGACCGGCCGATGACAGCTTCTGGAGCTGGCGCACGGTCATGTACCGTTTTGCTTTGTCCATGACACCCGATCATGTAGAGGCAGTGGCCGCGCAGCTGTATATGGAAATGCTCGAAGCTGGGTATTGTCGCGTCGGCGAATTCCATTATCTGCACAATGATAAGGATGGCGCTCACTACGCCAATATCGCCGAGATGGCGGAGCGGATCGGTGCCGCCAGTACTGCCACCGGCATCGGGCTGACATTGCTGCCGGTGTTCTATGCTCATTCGGGCTTCGGTGGCCAGCCGCCCATCGATGGCCAACGGCGGTTCATTCATTCCGTCGAAAGCTATGGACGGGTGATGGAGGGTGCCGCAAAGGTCTTGGCAGACCTGCCCGGCGGTGTTCTCGGCATAGCGCCGCACAGCCTGCGCGCAGTGACCGACCAACAGCTGGATGAGATCCTGCCGCTGGCAGCGGGTGGCCCGGTTCATATTCACGTGGCGGAGCAGGTGAAGGAGGTCGAGGACTGTGTTGCCTGGTCCGGCGCAAGGCCTGTGGAATGGCTTTTAGACCACGCTCCGGTCGATGACCGCTGGTGCCTGATACACGCAACCCACATGACCGAAGACGAGACCCGACGGATGGCGCAAAGCGGTGCCGTTGCTGGCCTTTGCCCCATTACGGAGGCCAATCTCGGCGACGGCGTCTTTCCGGCACCATCTTTCCTCGCAGAAGGTGGCCGGTACGGCATCGGTTCGGATTCCAATATCCTGACATCGGTGGCGCAAGAGTTGCGGATGCTGGAATATTCGCAGCGGCTGGCGCTGCGTGCACGCAATGTCGTGGCCGATGCGGGTGGCTCCACCGGGCGCAAATTGTTTGAACAGGCGCGATTGGGCGGCAATGCAGCACTTCAGGCAAAGTCCGGGCTGATCGAAGGGGGCGGTGCCGATATCGTGTCGCTCGACACAAGCGCCGTGCCTTACCTTTCCGAGGACCAGCTGCTCGACCACTGGATTTTTGCCGGTGGCGTCGCCGTGGATGCCGTCTGGTCTGCAGGGCGCAAACAGGTACAGGCGGGTCGGCATATCCATCGCGCCGAAATTTCTGGCCGGTTTAACGCGGCGATGGCCGATCTTCTGACGCGCTGATATTTTGTTTCTGTTTGTCCTTGTACCGGGTTACACCACGCCTTAAATTTTCACCGAGAGCGACAATCAGTGACGGAAAAGACAGGCAAGGACGAAACCTTGCACCAGCGCATATTGAACGACATTGAAAGCCGCATCATGTCCGGCGAATGGCAACCCGGCCACCGCCTGCCATTCGAGGTGGACATGGCGGCGTCCTATTCGTGTTCCCGCATGACCGTCAACAAGGTCATGAGCCAACTGGCCAAAGCAGGGCTGATCGAGCGGCGAAAAAAATCCGGCAGTTTCGTTACACAACCCCGTGCGCAATCGGCCATTCTCGATATCCATGATATCAAGGAAGAGGTCAGCTCCCTACACCTCGCCTATCGATACAAGGTGCTCTCGCTCAGGAAGAGACAGGCGAGCGCGGAAGATATTCGTCGTCTCACACTTTCCACACCGCATGCGGTGATTGAGGTGGCATGCCTGCACTACGCCAGTGAAAAGCCCTTTTGCCTGGAGGAGCGCCTCATCAGTCTCGCGGTTGTTCCACAAGCCGCAGACTTCGATTTCAAAAGCCTTGCGCCCGGCCCTTGGCTCTTGTCGCAAATCCCCTGGACGACCGCTGAACATCGCATTCAGGCGATCACCGCAGGGCCGAAAGAGACGAAGAACCTCGATATCGCTCCACGAGATGCGTGTCTCCTGATCGAGCGCCTGACATGGGGGCCTAACGGCCCTGTAACCTATGTTCAGCTGACATATCCCGGCAACCGCCACGTGGTCACCGCGCAATTTAAGCCTGGCGGCTGATCATATCGCCAACGCGGCTTTCGATGGAAAGATGGAAAGAATCCGCCGCTATCTGCAAGCTGACACGCCATTAAAAGCTCACCAAGCTTGCACCTCTAAAAGTTGCCAATCGTAAATATTATTGTAAAAGTTGTATTTTCATTGTTGCAAGCTGCGTTCACTTGGCATAATTATCTCTGCAGATGCTCTTTATTTCGGGTGATGACGAGGCATCGCGACTTGAAACAGCGATTACATACGGGTTGAGCAGACCAGTGCAACGATACAAAAACGGGCCTCCATCTCTTCTCAAAAACCGAAGAATT
This sequence comes from Agrobacterium rosae, assembly GCF_002915175.1. Lineage (GTDB taxonomy): Bacteria > Pseudomonadota > Alphaproteobacteria > Rhizobiales > Rhizobiaceae > Agrobacterium > Agrobacterium rosae. The sequence goes on from NZ_NXEJ01000008.1 coordinate 651,273, forward strand.
GATCGAGGCAAAAAGCCAAATTAATTAGTTCTAAACTACAATCATCTAATCAAACGACTGGCAGTAAATCAACCCGGTCGCCATGATGGTGCACCCACCTGTCATGTATCAAAACTCCGAACAATCTGGCCTTTTTACAGGGTTTGCGACCGTTTTTTACGGCCATGACTCGGCGGGTCTGTGTGTTCAAACCAATAGCCCGACTGTGAGGACAGATGTTTCTAAAGCATGCGAGCATTCGCACAAAAATACTGGTTTTGATTATCCCTCTGTGCGTCGTTGGACTGGGCGCAACGGCTTTTATATCAAGCAGCTATAAGTCTGGGGATACCAACTATTCCAACTTCATCAAGGGCGACAACGCAGCGAGCCTTGAATTGGCTCGCGCAAACCGAAATCTTGTCGCAATTGCTTATGGTGCCTATCAAGCATTAACTTACCCAGCAAGCGACCCAAGATTTAAAACTGCTGTTGAATTCTACAACGACAGCAAAGCCAAGTTGGTAAGGCGCTTACAAAACGCCAAGGATGCGCTTCCACGTGAAGCAGCGAAAATCGAAGCTCTAACTGTGAGAGCAAAAGACATCATAGTGCTAACAGATCAGGCTGTTCAGTTTGGACAGGCAGATCAGGACGAACAGGCGACAGCGACGCTGGCTAAGGCAGACGCACTGATCCTGCCAATGGCAAACGACACAGCTGCCTTTCTTGACCAACTGACGAAAGACGTTGTTCTTCAAAGTGATGGCCTCACGGAGCAGACAGACTCCACCATTCTCATGTCTCTTCTGGTCGTTGGCATCACCTTCGCACTCGGTATCATCGCGGCTCTGATCGTTGCGGCCAAGGGCATCACCACGCCCATCGCCAACCTGCGTGAGCGCATGATGACGCTGGCTCAAGGCCAAACGGCAGCACCCGTCGATGGACAGGATCGCAGGGACGAAGTCGGCCAGATGGCACAGGCCGTTTCCATCTTCCGCGATAACGCTCTTGAGAAAATCCGTCTCGAACAGGAAACCGAAGCAAACCGCAGCGTGTCCGAAAAAGAACGCATCGAGCGCGAAGCCCAAAAGACCAAGGATGCGGCGGATACCCAGTTTGCCGTCGATCAGCTGGCAAAGGGTCTGGATCGTCTTGCCGAAGGTGACGTCGCCTACCGCATCGATACGCCGTTCGTTACCCATCTCGATACGTTGCGCAACAACTTCAACGGCTCCGTCGCCAATCTGAATGATGCGCTGCGTGCCGTTGGCCAGAATGCCCGCGGTATCGATGCCGGTGCCAATGAAATCCGCTCTGCCGCAGACGATTTGTCCAAGCGTACTGAACAGCAGGCCGCATCTGTCGAAGAAACGGCTGCTGCTCTGGAAGAAATCACCACAACGGTGAAGGATTCCAGCAGCCGTGCCGAAGAAGTCGGCCATCTGGTTGCCAAGGCCCGTGATGGTGCAGAAAAGTCCGGGGCCGTCGTGCGCCAGGCCGTCACAGCCATGAACGAGATCGAACGCTCATCGGGCGAGATCACCAACATCATCTCCGTCATCGATGAGATTGCGTTCCAGACAAACCTTCTCGCCCTCAATGCCGGTGTCGAAGCGGCGCGTGCGGGTGAAGCGGGCAAGGGCTTTGCGGTAGTGGCACAGGAAGTGCGCGAACTGGCACAGCGCTCTGCAAAGGCTGCGAAGGAAATCAAGGCGCTGATCACGACCTCCGGTGAGCATGTGCGCTCCGGCGTCAATCTGGTCGGCGAAACCGGTCGTGCGCTCGAAGTGATCGTCACCGAGGTTCAGGAAATCAACCGCCACATCGGTGCGATCGTGGAATCGTCACGCGAACAGTCGGTTGGTCTTCAGGAAATCAACACCGCCGTCAACACGATGGACCAGGGCACGCAGCAGAATGCGGCCATGGTCGAGCAATCGACCGCCGCCAGCCACAGCCTTGCCAAGGAAGCGGCATCTCTCAACCAGCTGCTGTCGCGCTTTAATCTGGGTGATGGCGCAAGCGCCAGCCGCTCTGCCCCAGCGTACGCACCCGTCCGCTCTGCCTCCAGCACGTCCAGACCGGCACCATCTCCAGCCCGCGCATTGGGTCGCAAGATCGCCGGTGCCTTCGGTGGTGGTGGTTCGGCTGCCGCCGTTGCGCATGATAGTTGGGAGGAGTTTTGAGACGAACTCAAAGTAAATGAAAGGGGCGGCTTTTGCCGCCCCTTTTCTGGGGAAATACTAAGATTTCCTATGTCGCTTCATGCCGCATAATGGGCGCACATGACTAAATTATTTCACATACACGAGCACTAATTACGTTCCTTTTATAGATCATTTTTGATCGTAATTTATTGCTTTTTTTCAAAATAAGGACAGCTACTATCCTCTCGAACATTGAAACGGAGAGGAACATGTCCCTTCAACTTGCCGACCGCGCTCTCGCACTCAAGACGTCTGCCAGCATCGCGGCAAAGAAAATGGTGTCCGAGCTGCACGCCGCAGGACACAAGATTATCGACTTCACTATACCGGCGTTCGTTGAGGCTGTAGCGGCCACGGGCTGCGATATCACGGCGGTTGGCGATGAGCATTGCCTACTGGGCGATGCCGATCTGCCCGATGTTCAGGGCGATTCGGTTCAGCCACTGCTGCAAGAGATATCCGAGAGGTTCGGAAAGCGTGACCACCTGCGGATGGAAATTGTCGCGTTTCTGCATTGACGCGGAGCCATCCCGATAGAATCAGGCGGGGTGCGTTCATCAATTGCCGCCAGTAGCGGCACTTAGTGCCATGCCTTTTGTTTCAAAGGGCGAACGCACGTCGAAACGCTAAAAACCTTCGGAGATATTCAGATCGATAGTTGTGGTCCTGTGAAAACCCGCTGTTGGAGCTGGCCCGAAACAACCGGGTAAGTCGATATGCAATTCTGCACATAGGACCATTCCGCACCAACTACGCACGCGCGCCCGCGTGAGGCTTTGAATTTATCAAAGGATTTCAAAAGGTGCATCACAGCGATGCAAACGCTGCCTGAGCCAACCCGACGAATTCGTCGCTTTGGTTCGCACTAGCCAAGGGCGGCGCTGTTGAGGAATGTTGAACCGGTAGCGCAGCCTGGCGGCCTGCACTTCCGTAACGGAGGTCCAGATTTAACTAAAGTTCTGAAAAACTGGGGTCGGCTCCACGGCGGGGCGGGTACGCACCAGAAAGCGTTCGCGCCATTGAATTTTCGGAAGCCGTAAAAGAGCCTCAAGCAGCACCGGGCCGTTTGAAAAACTATCAAAAGATTTCATTCGACCAGAACAAACCACGCGCCATGCAGTGCGGCGTGCGTTACCCGGGGGGATGCAGTCACCCAAGCAAGTGTTACGACTAGAACTCAATGCCATCAGCGCTCAACTCTGCAAGAAGACGCTCGCCCAATTCCTCAATGGTGTGAAAGTCAGCAAGCATCTGTGCGTGGAACAAGGCGGTTGGGGAGCCTTACGTGGCAGAGTGGACCATGAAGGGCGACAAACGCATCAGCGCTGCCAGCTCAAAGGATTCCACCAGAGATATGTCGCCGAGTAGAGTTGCCTTGTAAATCTTATCTTCCAATTCGACGTATTCAGCCGCATCGGAAGGGTCCACTGTGTGAGGCGAACCATGCTGTGGCAAATCCGAGCCATCTTCTAGGGTAACGTTTTTCTGAAACACCCATACCCACGCTGAATTGTTGCAGCACCCTGATACGTTGATGATAAAGGATTGAATGTTTGACGCAGCTTCAACAAGTGAGTTGCGCTTTGGAAGGTCGAAAACTCGCTCCACACAGTGCGCTAGACCGTCTAGTCTGCGACTAAATCCGTGCAGCGCGTATTCTTTGCCGCGTTCGGTTTCGTACCTGTGCAGAACAAACTTCTCCCTCAACGCGAGAGCTTTTGACCTTACTCCTCTTTGTCCCTTGCGCAGTTGTTGAACGGCTTCTTCCGAGAAAAACTTCCCCTTCAATCCCTTTCTCCCCTATTTGTAAGCCACTTCGGTCACTTTCTGAGATAACTCTTTCCGCCGTCATCCTTGAGACAGTATTGCCCACCTCTCGGACCAGTGCAGTATGAACCGCCGCGACAAGAGCAATCCTTGGATGACGGCGCTGCCGGTGACATGTCCGATGCCTCAGAGCCTAGCACGCCCAGGCTGCCAATTGTCGCGATGCAGGACTTCTTGCTAGCGCTGACTGATCCATCCACGCAAATGAACATCTCGCCCTGGCATCGATCAATGCCGCCCTTCTTCCCACTGCACGGATAATTGGCTGCCGCTGCCGATCCTACAGCAAGCAACGCTGCCGCCGCGATCAAAATACCCCTCATGACGCCCCTATCTTTTAGGAGCGGACAGTGTGCCATCAAAAGGTTGATGAAGACTCTTCAGCATTCACTGGACGAGCGTCAAGGGTGTTCTTGCGGTCACTACGTGCGTAGCGGGGATCAGCGACTGGCTTCCGTTCGGAGGCTTTTCCCGTTCTCACGATACTGCTCCATCCATCCCGCACCATAGCCAAACTTCAAACCTATTCGGTCATAATCGGGGAGCATCTGTCGAAAATCTGAATCCTTCCTTTGCTGACCTTTCTTTCCCGGCGCGGACAACCAGTGTTGATGAGATGTTTTGATCACGTGGGCAACAACAGTACTTGAGGCAATGAAGGAGGAGGGATTTGAGGTTAGATCAATACCGAAATCAAGGAAGACATAGAATAGCCGGTCGGACGCAATTCCCTCATGCTTTCGGCCCATATGCCAACCGCCGTCAGATCCTTTTTCAGTGCGGGTTTTGACTTGGATAGCGCACAGCCTGTCCCCGATGTCGTCTGTCACCACGATATCTGCGTTTGGGACGCCAGATGGGGCAAGAGAGCAGCAATCATTCCATGCCGTAGCAACTGGCACATAACGAAGTGCTCGCTGGCAGCGCCCAGTAGAGATGTTGCTGAAACCAAATTCTCGCCTCCCAAATCGGAATGACAGTCGTATATGGGATGATGCCCGAGGAGCTATTTCACACGTTTGTGAACAGCCTTCTGCCGAGCGGATAAAGGTGGTCAGAAAGGTGGATCGAAAAGCAATAGCTCCACTTAGCCTGTTGAATTCTCAGTATTTTGACTGAAATTTTGGTGCCCCTTGCCGGAATCGAACCAGCACTCCTCGCGGAACCTGATTTTGAGTCAGGCGCGTCTACCAATTCCGCCAAAGGGGCAACTTTGGAATCTCATTCCTTGGTATGCGGCGGACTATACGAACCGACCATATAACGTCAATAGATATTTGCGAAAATCGCGATTTCACGAAACTTTGCTCAGAGCTGGCACCACCACACCGAACGAAGGATTTGCAAGCCGGATAAGACTGGATTAGAGGCATTGAGCAGCATATTTGAAAGAGCCGCATCCCGCCCGTTTTACACCTGATCAGGTGCTTTAGAATTTTCCGTCGAAAGTGAAAGACAGACCATGGCAAGTGCAACCTCCGCAGAAAAGACCCGTAGCATGGCGGCTATCGTCGTCACGGTGGGAATGATCTTTACCGTTGGCTCGGCGCTCGCTTTTCAGCATATTGGCGGTTACACACCTTGCGCATTGTGCCTTCTTCAGCGCGATCCCTATTATTACGCCATACCCGTTGGCATTTTGGCGATTGCTGCAAGCCTGTTCCAACTGCCCGTCTGGTTGACGCGAACGGCCCTTGTTATCATTGGCATTGCCATGCTGATTGGTGCCGGTCTCGGTGTCTATCACTCCGGCGTGGAATGGGGCTTTTGGGCTGGCCCGACGAGCTGCGCCACCAGTGCCCCATCCATAACAACCAATGCAGGAAATCTCCTGGGCGATCTCAATGCCATCAAGGCACCATCCTGCAATGATGCGGCGTTGCGCGTTCTCGGCTTGTCGTTTGCTGGCTGGAACGTTCTCGCCAGTGTAGCTCTTGCGGCAATCGCCTTTTTCGGTGCCAGCCGCAAGTCAGCATAACGACGATCAAGGCTGCAATTCGGTGTCCCAATAAAGATAATCCATCCAGCTTTCGTGCAAATAGTTGGGCGGAAATGAGCGACCGTTATTATGCAGGTCCTGCACCGTCGGCTGATAGGGTTTCTGGTGAGGGATCATCCCTGCAATCTTGGGCAACTTACTACCCTTTCTGAGATTGCAGGGTGAACATGCCGCGACAACGTTCAGCCAGGTGGTTTCTCCACCGTGGGCACGCGGTATAACGTGATCAAATGTCAGATCATCGTGTGATCCACAATATTGGCATTCGAATCTGTCACGCAGGAAGACATTAAAGCGTGTGAAGGCGGGGTTTCTGGTGGGCTGAACATAGGTCTTGAGGCTAACGACACTCGGCAACCGCATGGAAAAGCTGGGTGAACACACCGCGTGATCATATTCTGCAATGATGTTCACACGGTCAAGGAATACTGCCTTGATCGCGTCCTGCCAGGACCACAACGACAAGGGATAATAGCTCAGTGGCCGGTAGTCTGCGTTCAAAACGAGCGCAGGCAAAGCCTGTGGTGAAACGGCAATCGTCAAGGGCGTCTCCTGACCGATTCTGCATCTACATCTTGTATATTAGGTCTGTTGTTACAGGATTGTGAAGCCCATAAATGAAGCGCTGAAAGAAAGGCTAATTTCAGGCGACCGGCAAAGCATCCCGCCGCATCGTGGAGGCATAATAAGCCCAGAAAAGCCGGGCAGCGACAGACCGCCAGGGGGACCACTCAGACGCGATCCGGTCGAGTATTTTTTGTGTGGGGCGGACTTCCATTTCCAACGCATGCGCGACCGCTGCCTGTAGCGCCACATCGCCGGATGGAAAAATATCCGCATGACCACCGCAAAACATAAGATAAACCTGCGCCGTCCATGGACCGATGCCGCCAAGCGACGTCAGTTCACGAAAAGCTTGCTCCTCACCCATCGCGTCTAAGGCGTCAAAATTCAGCCTGTCCTCAATTACGGCTGTAGCAACGCCATTCAGAGTTTTCGCTTTGGCGCGTGACAGTCCGAAATTGGGTTGATCGATAGCGGTCCCAGCCAGATAATTCTGCGCCGTAACCTCACCGATCCCATCTTCCATTTTTCGCCAGATGGCATCGGCACTGGCCCTGGAGACGACCTGGGACACGATGATGTGGGCCAGACCCGCAAACCCAGGCGGACTAAGGCGCAACGGCAATGGCCCTGCTTTTTGCGCGATCGCCTTCAGCCGCGGATCGATTACGACAAGTGCCGCTAGTCCTTGATCTATATCCACAATATCTCGAATGATTTTGACCACACCACATCACCAAATGACTTCGTCTTGGCGAAGCACCGCAACCGTGGCAGAAGAAACCATGTCTTTTCTTTCAGGTCAAAAGCCGGTTTTTCGTTTTGCACCCAGCCCCAACGGGCGGCTTCATCTCGGCCATGCACTTTCTGCCATTCTCAACCACGATATGGCCAAGGATGAGGGTGGGCGTTTTCTGCTGCGTATCGAGGATATTGATGTCGTGCGCTGCACGCCGGAACTCGAGCAGAGAATTTATGAGGACCTGACATGGCTTGGCCTCTCATGGGACGAGCCCGTGCGGAGACAATCGGAGAATTTCGACGACTATCGCCAGGGACTGGAGAAATTGATTGGGATCGGACTGGCCTATCCGTCATTCATGAGCCGCAGCGAGACGAAAGCTTTCGTTAGAGACTACGAGGCGAACAGCAAGATATGGCCTCGCGATCCTGATGGCGCAGCGCTCTATCCGCCGCTCGACAAGCAAAGACCCGCGCAAGAAGTCGCAACGCTTTTGTCGTCAAACATACAGCATGCGTGGCGGCTGGATATGGATAAGGCCATTTCTCATCTCCGGCACTCGTTGGAATGGAGTGAAACCGGCAACGGCGATAACACGTTGATCAAAGCCGATCCGGCAGTCTGGGGAGACGTCATCCTGTCGCGTTCGGATGCACCTTCAAGCTACCACCTGTCGGTGGTTTTGGATGACGCTTTGCAGGGCGTGACCCATGTGGTGCGCGGAATGGATTTGTTTGATGCGACATCCATTCACAGGCTGCTACAAACTCTGCTGGAACTGCCGGTGCCAGAATATCACCACCACCGTCTGGTGTTTGATGAGACCGGAAAAAAGCTGTCCAAAAGTATCGGTAGTACGGGTCTTTGGGCGCTGCGTGCTCAGGGCCACACGCCGTCAGATATCCGCAGCCTCCTCGGCGTCTAGCGCTTCTCTCAGGCTACCATTGTGAATGCCCGCCTTGATGACATGCCGGATGCGGTATTTCATCAGCGCGGCATTGACCTCCGCTCCCAGCATGAAGATTACGCCGACCATATAAAGAAAGACAAGAACAATCATGACCGAAGCCAGACCCGCATAGGTCGCCGCATAGTTTGCAAAGGTTGCCAGATAATAGGCGAATATTGCCGCACCAATGACCCAGAAGATCAGCGTCAGGATGATGCCCGGCAAAACATCCCATATGCGGCGACGTCCAGCGGGAAGCCATAAATGCGCGGCTGAAAGCCCCACGGCAAGAACGATGATCGTACCGTAGAGGCCGAGGTTGGAAACCGTTACCAAGATGTCCTTCAACAAAGGAAAGCGTGTTTCAGCAAAAGAAAGTGCAACCGGTACCGCAACAAGGACAATGCTGATGGCAGCGAAAGTCGTGACGGCAATGACGACGTAGAACAGGCTGAGCAGGCGCGTTACGTACCACCAGCGTGTTTCGCTGACCCTGTAGGCGCGGTTTAGCGAAATTCTCAGGGCTTCAACACCGTTTGACGCAAAGTAAGCCGCTGCAAGTACGGAAATGGTCAATAGCCCACCGCGAGGGATGGTGAGAACCTGCTGCACCTGGGCGGCAAGTGGTGCTGCAATGGCCGCAGGCCATGTGTCAAAAATAATATGAACAGCGGTTTCGGCGAACTGGTCCGCGCCCAGAAAACCCGCCAGTGCGGTTCCAAAAATCAAAAAGGGAAAAAGTGCCAGAAGGATGGAGAGCGCAACATGGCTCGCCATTGCCCAGCCGTCGTCCTCCGCAAAGTGAAAATAGGCATCCAAGGCGACTTTTCGGACAATGTCCAACGCGGCAACCATGTCACCTCCTCAATCTGCATTCATTTGTAGCCCATTGCGAGATATGGGAAGCCATTCGATGCTTGTACAGCGCATGAAACCACACACCGGTTCCACTCTAAAGAAAGAATTGTGCGCTACCGAATTCCATTCTACCTCTTTTCCATAACATGTACCGTCTTAGGAAAACATTTCATGCTCGAAAAACCGGTCATCATCATCACCGGCTGCTCCTCCGGGATCGGTGCCTATTGCGCGCAGGCGCTTCAGAAAGATGGCTGGTGGGTTTTTGCGACCGTCAGACGCGTTGAAGACAAAGCTGCGCTGGAACAGCAGGGTATGGAGACCCTGATCATGGACTATACCAAGCCTGAGACGATCGCCGCTCTTGTCGATGATGTAACAGCCAAAACCGGAGGGCGCATCGATGCACTGTTCAATAACGGCGCTTACGGCCAGCCCGGTGCCGTTGAAGATTTGCCCGTCAATGTTTTGCGCCAGCAATTCGAAACAAATGTTTTCGGCTGGCACGACCTGACCTGCCGCGTCATTCCATTTATGCGCAGGCAAGGCAGTGGCCGTATCGTCCACTGTTCATCCATCCTCGGCCTAGTCCCTTATCGTTATCGCGGTGCCTATACCGCCTCGAAATTTGCGGTCGAGGGATTGGGTATAACGCTGCGCATGGAGCTTCATGGAAGCGGCATTGACGTCAGTTTGATCGAGCCTGGCCCTATTGCTTCGAAATTTACCGCGACGGCACTTGCGCATATCAAGGGAAATATCGACCTTGAAAACTCTGCCCACGCACAGGACTATAAACGTCAACTCACCCGGCTGGATGGCAGCGGACCGGTCAACAAACATAAGCTGGGGCCAGACGCGGTCTATGCCGTGCTCAAACACGCGCTGACGGCAAAGAAGCCGAAGCCCCATTACTTGGTAACGAAGCCAGCCAAGCAAGCCGTATTGTTGAAACGGCTGATACCGTCAGGTTTGTTTTACCGATTACTGCGCAAGTTCGACTAGCGCTTCGACACTTCAATCAGCTACAACGCCACAAAGGCTACACGGCATTTCGGGAGAGTAGAGCATGTCCAGTTTTACCATGGTTCTGGCGGTCATTGTTATGGGTCTCGTCGTCCTCGTCCTGATACGCGGACTATTCAACATGCTCAAAGGGACGGATGCCAACAAATCCAACAAGCTGATGCAATTGCGACTTCTCCTGCAGGCCATTGCCATCATACTCATCATGTTGACGCTGTGGCTAACCGGCGGCGGTCGATAGGGGACGGAAATGGTCAAGCTGAACAAAATTTACACACGCACGGGCGACGACGGCACGACGGCACTCGTCTCCGGCCCGCGCCGTGTGAAGCATGATTTGCGCATCGAGAGCTTCGGAACCGTGGATGAGGCGAATTCGGCCATCGGCGTCGCACGTCTCCATACAACCGGTCTTGTTGACCTCGACGCCATGCTGTTTCGTATTCAGAACGATCTTTTCGATCTAGGAGCTGATTTGGCAACGCCTGATCTCAGCGAAGTTTTGTCCTATGAGCCGCTGAGGATCGTTGAGGCGCAGGTCTTACGGATCGAAAATGAAATCGACGCGCTGAACGGAGATTTGTCGCCGCTGAAATCCTTCGTATTGCCTGGCGGAACGCCAGCTGCCGCCTATCTTCACCTCGCCCGCACCATTTCCAGACGTGCAGAGCGCCAGATGGTGGAATTGTCGCGGATCGAAGGTGAAGTCGTCAGTCCTGCAGCTTTGAAATACATCAACCGGCTCTCCGATTTTCTGTTCGTCGCGGCTCGTTTTGCCAATGATGCGGCTGACTCAGATGCACCTGATATATTGTGGGTTCCCGGTCAGAATCGCTAGGCACAGGGCAAAGGTCATCCCCGTATGTTCATTCCCCTGCATGATGCGAATTCGCTAAAATACATCAAACTGCAATATGTCACGCTGTCGTTGATTGGCATCAACGTTCTTGTCTGGCTGGTGGCTGACTTTTTTGCCAGCGACGAGGCCGCCAATGCCGCATCCTTCGGCCTCGGTTTCATTCCCGCTGTGGTGTTCGATTACGCGCATCTCGACCACGGCCTGCAAATGGTGCCCGATGATGCAACGGTTCTGACCTACGCCTTCATGCATCTGAGCTTCTGGCATCTCGCGTCCAACATGGTTTTCCTTTGGGTCTTTGGGGACAATGTTGAAGATGCCTTCGGTCATCTACGCTTCCTGATTTTTTATCTGGCGTGCGCGGTGGCAGGTGCATTGTTTCATGGGCTAGTCGCACCGGCATCCGAAGCCCCGCTCATCGGTGCATCCGGCGCGGTTTCCGGGATCGTCGTGGCCTATCTGCTGCTTCATCCAAAAGTGCGGGTCTGGGTTCTGGTTTTCATGCGCATTCCCGTACCCTTGCCCGCCTTCATTCCGCTGGCGCTGTGGGTCGGGCAGCAGTTCTTCATGTTCCTTTTCGGCATGCAGGACCGTGTCTCCTGGGGTGCACATGTCGGCGGAATCGTGATGGGCGCTATTCTGGTGCTGTTCCTGCGCAGACGGGGTGTGCCGCTGTTTGACCGCACAATCGTTACGCCACGCGCAGTCGCTCACAGGAATCAAGGCCCACAAACGGCCGTGGTGTCGCAAACGGAACGGCCTTTCGATGGCATCCGGTAAAGATTGTTACGACGATTGATATTTACGTTCACGTTAACGTAAGATATCCGCAACATGCATGAGATGATGAGCATTGCTCCGTTGAATTTGCGGGAAAAATGCGTATCCATGTCGCAACTTGATTATCAGGAGGACCGTTCAGCGTTTCGCTTTATGGTCAGGAGTTGAAGGAAGGCTGTCGATGAAGATTCTTGTCCCGGTAAAGCGTGTGGTAGACTACAACGTCAAAATCCGCGTGAAGGCGGATGGTTCAGGTGTTGAGCTTGCCAACGTCAAGATGTCGATGAACCCGTTCGATGAAATTTCAGTCGAAGAGGCTCTTCGCCTCAAGGAAGCCGGTAAGGCGGAAGAAGTCGTCGTTGTTTCCATCGGACCCGCAAAGGCCGAAGAAACGCTTCGTACCGCGCTTGCCATGGGTGCCGACCGCGCAATCCTGATCGAAACCGATGAAGCCGTCGAGCCTCTGGCTGTCGCCAAGCTTTTGAAGGGCGTTGTAGATGCTGAAGCTCCAGGCCTCATTATCGTCGGTAAGCAGGCCATCGATGACGACAGCAACCAGACCGGCCAGATGCTGGCAGCGCTTCTGGGCTGGGGACAGGGCACGTTTGCGTCCAAGGTCGAGCCTTTTGATGGCAAGGTTGCCGTGACCCGTGAAGTCGATGGCGGTTTGCAGACCGTGGAGCTCAAGCTTCCGGCGATCGTTACCACCGACCTCCGCCTGAACGAGCCGCGCTATGCATCCCTTCCAAACATCATGAAGGCCAAGAAAAAGCCGCTCGATAAAAAGACGCCTGCCGATTTCGGCGTCGACATCGTTTCGCGCCTCAAGGTTTTGAAGACCGAGGAGCCTGCGGGTCGCAAAGCTGGCGTCAAGGTCGGCTCGGTTGCGGAATTGGTGTCGAAGCTTAAAGCTGACGGCGTCATCTAAGGAAAGCGAAAGGGAGATTATACCATGGCCATTCTTCTTCTGGCAGAACACGACAACGCAACCCTTTCCGACCAGACGGCAAAGACGCTGACGGCGGCCACGCAAATCGGTGGCGACGTGACCATTCTGGTGGCAGGTTCCGGCGCAAAGGCCGCTGCCGATGAGGCAGCCAAGCTTTCCGGCGTCTCCAAGGTCTTGCTGGCCGACGACGCATCCTACGCCAACCAGCTTGCAGAGCCGCTGGCAGCGCTGATCGTTTCGCTGAGCTCTTCTTATGACGTGATCATCGCGCCTGCCACGGCATCCGCCAAAAACGTTCTGCCGCGCGTAGCAGCGCTTCTGGATGTCGCTCAGGTATCCGAAATCATCGAGGTGATTTCCCCAGATACCTTCAAGCGTCCGATCTATGCCGGCAACGCCATCCAGACCGTTCAGGCCACAGATGCAAAGAAGGTCATCACCGTTCGTACGGCAACCTTTGCACCAGCGCAGGCTGGTGGGTCTGCGTCGGTCGAAGCAACAGCTGCGGCTGAAAACCCTGGTGTTTCATCGTTTGTGTCGGACGCCCTTGCTTCTTCAGACCGTCCTGAACTGACGTCGGCAAAGATCATCATTTCCGGTGGTCGCGCATTGGGCTCTGCCGAAAAATTCAGGGAAGTCCTGTTGCCAGTGGCCGACAAATTGGGTGCTGCCGTTGGTGCGTCCCGTGCTGCGGTTGACGCAGGTTATGCACCGAATGACTGGCAAGTCGGTCAGACCGGCAAGGTCGTTGCCCCGCAGCTTTACATCGCTGCTGGCATTTCCGGTGCCATCCAGCATCTTGCAGGCATGAAGGACTCCAAGGTTATCGTCGCCATCAACAAGGACGAAGAGGCACCGATTTTCCAGGTTGCCGATTACGGTCTGGTGGCCGACCTCTTCGAGGCATTGCCAGAGCTCGAAAAGGCGCTCTGATCATATCAATTTGAAGGCGGCGCGTTTTTCCAACGCGCCGCCTTTCGTTTTCCGATAAGATGCACACCATATTGCAGCCGCAGGGCGCACAGACCAATTCCACAGGAGAGACATCATGGCCGTTCCGATCAAGACTATCGGTATTATTGGAGCCGGACAGATGGGCTGTGGCATCGCGCATGTTTCGGCGCTGGCGGGCTACAAGGTTCACATCTACGATCTGGCCAAGGATCGCATCGAAGCGGGCCTTGCCACCATCAACGGCAATCTTGCCCGTCAGGTCAGCAATGGCAAGATGCTGGATGAGGACCGAAAAAAAGCGCTTTCCCTGATTGCCGGCTCCTCCGACGTCAACGACCTTGCGGCGATGGATTTGGTGATCGAAGCCGCGACCGAACATGAAGAAACCAAGCGCAAGATCTATGCCCAGGTTTGCCCGGTGCTAAAACCCGAAGCGCTTTTGGCCACCAACACGTCTTCGCTGTCGATCACCCGCCTCGCTTCAGCTACGGACCGTCCGGAGCAATTTATGGGTATTCACTTCATGAACCCCGTACCCGCCATGAAACTGGTGGAACTGGTGCGCGGCATTGCCACCGGTGAGCAGACCTTCGAAAGCGCCAAGCAATATGTCCGCTCACTGGACAAAGCGATTACGGTTGCGGAAGATTTCCCCGCCTTTATCGTCAACCGTATCCTGTTACCGATGATCAACGAAGCGATCTACACGCTTTACGAAGGCGTCGGCTCCGTCGAAGCCATCGACACAGCCATGAAGTTGGGCGCGAACCACCCGATGGGACCGCTGCAATTGGCGGATTTCATCGGTCTCGATACCTGTTTGTCGATCATGCAGGTGCTGCATGACGGTCTGGCAGACAGCAAATATCGACCCTGCCCGCTTCTGGTTAAATATGTCGAAGCCGGTTGGCTCGGCCGCAAATCCGGTCGTGGCTTTTACGATTACCGTGGCGAAACACCCGTTCCGACACGGTAAATCATTCGGTGCTATTTTGATTTCGCAAAGGCCACCAGCGCCTTTGCATCATTGCTGTCCCATGCGGCAGGCCCGTTCATCGAGGCAAGCAGACAGCCCCGATCATCAATCAGCAGTGTTGCGGGTAGGCCGAATGCGAGGCCTTCCTTTTTCAATGCGTTGAACACACCCATGGAACTGTCGCGATAAAGCTTGAGTGAATCGATGCCGTATTCGCTCATGAAGGTTTTCGGCTTCTCATCATCACCGGTATCGATGTTGACAGTGACGACCTCAAAGTTATTGGCTCCTGCTTCCTTTTCGAGAGCGTTGAGTGCAGGCATTTCTTCACGACATGGCACGCACCATGTTGCCCAGAGATTGAGAAGAACCGCTTTTCCTTTCAGGTCATCTTGCGTCATCGCCGCCCCATCCGGTCCCTTGAAGGATAGCGGGACAACTCGCGGACGCTCGCTTGCCGACATGGCCGCGACTTGCCCCTTCAACAGCGGCTTCAGGGAAGCGATGCGCTTTGCCGCACCCTCACATAAACCAGCCTGGGCTGCGACTTCCCCTTGAACCTGACCTTCAGACCCAATAAGCCTGAACATCACCACACCCGCGCCGCAGACAATGCCGGCGACGGCGGCAATTGCAACAAGTCTGGCGGAAGGAAGCCTGAGCGGCTTTTTATCGGTCATTGAATACTCCAGGGCAGGCGAAATATGGCTGACGGCATCGAACAGAAATCTTCCAACCAGATGTGGGGCGGACGTTTCGCTTCCGGTCCCTCCGCCATCATGGAAGAGATAAATGCCTCCATCGGCTTCGACAAGAAGCTTTATGCGCAGGATATCCGCGGCTCAATAGCGCATGCCACCATGCTGGCTGCAAAAGCCATTATTTCTGAAGAAGATAAAGAAAAGATCATTCACGGCCTGAACACGATCCTGTCAGAGATCGAGGCGGGAAGCTTCGTGTTTTCGCGCAAGCTCGAAGACATTCACATGAATATCGAGGCACGTCTCGCCGACCTCATCGGCCCGGCAGCTGGACGTCTCCACACGGCCCGTTCGCGTAACGACCAGGTCGCGCTCGATTTCCGCCTTTGGGTGAAGGAAGAACTTCAGAAAACCGAGGCCATGCTGACGGGTCTGATCATGGCATTTCTCGACCGTGCCGAAGAACATGCCGACACCGTCATGCCAGGCTTCACCCATTTGCAGACGGCGCAGCCTGTCACCTTCGGCCACCACTGCATGGCCTATGTGGAAATGATCGGTCGTGACCGCGCCCGCGTTCGCCACGCCATCGAACATATGGATGAAAGCCCGATTGGTGCCGCAGCCCTCGCGGGCACCGGCTACCCTATTGACCGCCATATGACCGCAAAGGCACTGGGCTTCCGCGAGCCGACCCGCAATTCCATCGATACGGTCTCCGACCGCGATTTTGCGCTGGAATTCCTGTCGATCGCATCCATCTGCGCCACACATCTTTCGCGTCTGGCCGAAGAAATCGTCATCTGGTCGACCCCGCAATTCGGCTTCATCCGTCTTTCTGATGCGTTCTCGACCGGTTCCTCCATCATGCCGCAGAAGAAAAACCCGGATGCGGCAGAGCTGGTGCGTGCCAAGACAGGCCGCATCAACGGTTCGCTGATTGCTCTTCTCACCATCATGAAGGGTCTGCCGCTCGCCTATTCCAAGGACATGCAGGAAGACAAGGAACAGGTGTTCGATTCCGCCGAAAGCCTGGAACTTGCCATCGCCGCCATGACGGGCATGGTCCGCGACCTGGAAGTCCGCGTCGACAAGATGCGCGCCGCCGCCGGGTCCGGTTATTCCACGGCCACCGATCTGGCCGATTGGTTGGTACGCGAGGCAGGTCTACCCTTCCGCGATGCCCACCACGCGACCGGCCATGCCGTTGCCATGGCCGAAAAGAAAGGCTGCGATCTGGCTGACCTTTCGCTGGAAGAGTTGCAGTCGATTAATCCAGCGATTACCGCAGGCATTTTCGACGTCCTGTCCGTCGAAGCGTCTGTTGCCAGCCGCACCAGCTTCGGCGGGACGGCACCGTCAGAAGTGCGGAAGCAGATCGCCTGGTGGCGAACAAAGAACTGATCAATCTACCGTTACGTCAGCATCAAAAGAAACAGGGTGCACAAGCGCCCTGTTTTTCGTTATCAGGAATGCAGAGATTTCCTTTGGACAGGCCCATGCTTTCAAAAACCTTGCGCACTTTCATCGTTCCAGTCGGCATTACGCTTGCTGTCGGCCTTGCTCTTTCAGGCTGTGGCCGCAAAGGCGACATCGATCCACCGAGCACGCCCAAGGAGCAGCGCAACACCCGCTCCACCCATAACAAGGTGCAGCCCACGCCTGAACGGCCATTTATTCTCGATAAACTCCTTTAAGGTTTAGCGACGTGAACCATTTTCACTATATCGACGGCGTGCTTCACGCCGAAAATGTTCCTGTGCCTGAAATCGCCAAGGCCGTTGGAACGCCGTTCTACGTCTATTCCACGGCGACGCTCGAGCGCCATTACAAAGTCTTCTCGGAAGCCTTTGCCGATGTAGACGCCATGGTCTGTTATGCCATGAAGGCAAATTCAAATCAGGCTGTTCTGAAAACCCTGGCAAAGCTGGGCGCTGGTATTGATGTGGTCTCCGGTGGCGAGTTGCGGCGTGCGCTGGCAGCTGGCGTTCCGGCAAGTCGCATCATGTTCTCAGGCGTTGGCAAAACCGTTGCCGAAATGGATTTCGCGCTTGAGGCCGGCATCTACTGCTTCAACATCGAATCCGAACCGGAGCTGGAGGTATTGAACCTGCGGGCGGTCAAGGCCGGCAAAAAGGCGCATGTCTCCTTCCGCATCAATCCTGATGTTGACGCTGGAACTCACGCAAAGATTTCAACGGGCAAGAAAGAAAACAAGTTCGGCATTCCCTATGAGCGCGCGCGTGCGGTCTACACCTATGCGGCGACCCTGCCTGGCATTCAGGTCAGCGGCATTGATATGCATATCGGTAGCCAGATTACGGAATTGCAGCCGTTCGAATCGGCGTTCCGTCTGCTGCGGACACTTGTTGAAGCGCTTCGCGGCGATGGTCACACGATCAGCCACGTGGATATCGGCGGCGGTCTTGGCATTCCATATCGCGAAGACAACAACCCACCACCTTTGCCGGATGCCTACGCTTATATCGTCAAGAATGAGCTGAAGAGCCTGGATTGCAAGATTATCACGGAGCCTGGCCGCTTGCTCGTCGGCAACGCTGGCATTCTCGTGACTGAGGTCATCTACGTGAAGGACGGCGGCGAAAAGACCTTCGTTATTGTCGATGGCGCGATGAACGACCTCATCCGCCCGACGCTCTATGAGGCCTATCACGGCATTCGTCCGGTTGTTCAGCCTGCGGCAGATGCCCCGCGCATCAAGGCCGATATCGTCGGCCCCGTCTGCGAAACAGGCGATTACCTGGCACTCGACCGCGAAATGGCGGCCCCCGAACCTGGCGACCTCATCGCCGTCAGTTCCGCCGGTGCCTATGGCGCGGTGCAGGCCGGAACTTACAATTCGCGCCTGCTAGTGCCCGAAGTTCTGGTCAAGGGCAGCGAGTTTCATGTCGTCCGTCCTCGCGGGACTTATGAGGAATTGATTGCTCTCGACTCCGTTCCGGCCTGGCTTGAGTGATCACAATTGAGCGAATAGGCCTGAAAAACAGGGGTTAGCGCTCAGTTCCCCTCGTCTTCGCCATAAAGAGTGTTATCTTCACTCTCGTTGCACGGATTTGTTTCGCCGTTCCAGAATGGCGAAATCGGGTGGCCAGAACCGGGAGAACGGATTGATGACCACATCGAAACAAGGCGGAAAAGGCGCTTTCGAAAACAGGCCTAAACTTGCGCGGCGCGTGACGTCCAAGCGCTTTATCGCAAAGCTTGTCATCGTTGCAGAACGTTTGGCACCCAAAACTCTTGTGCCTCTTTCTATCGCCGCCCTGTTTATCGTGCTGGGCTGGTTCGGCCTCTACCGGCAGATGCCGGATATCTTGCGCTGGGCCGTCGTCTTCGTCCTTATCTTTGCTTTCATCACTTCGCTTCTACCGATTTTGCGCCTGAAATGGCCGACGAAGGACGAGGCTTCGCGCCTGTTGGAAGAGCGCAATGGCCTGCCCCACCAGCCCGTTGGCGTGCAGGAGGACGAACCCGCCTTCGAGACCCCATTCGCTCGCGCCCTTTGGAAAGAGCACCAGTTGCGCATGGCGCAGCGGATTGCAGCGCTGGACGCAGGACTTCCCCAGCCTGACATCGCTCGCCACGACCAGGTGGCACTGCGCGCCGTTCCAGCACTCATTCTCGTTGCCGCCTTCGGCTTCTCGTTTTCGAATGGTGCTGGTGATATTGCCGATGCATTTCGCAACCGACCAGAGGCTGGACCAGCCAATCCCGATATCCGTCTGGATGCGTGGGTGACACCACCTTCCTATACCGGACGCGCACCGATTTTTCTGACAGGCAACAATGCAGCCGCAACTGACGCGGTTTCCTTGCCCCAGGCCTCCAAATTGACGATCCGCATGACCGGCGGCGATGGTGACGAGACCGTCACCTTCGAGCCCGAAGTGGGCGGAGATATCAAGACGCTCGCGCCGGAAAGCGCTGACAAGCCCAACGGGCAGACTGTTGCGACAACAGAGCCGCAAGCGACGGAAGCACCACGCGCACCTAGAACCTTCACCATGGAGGTATCTGAAAGCGGGATGGTAGAAGCCAATGGCCAGCATTGGCAGTTCAACGTCATCCCGGACAAGGCCCCGACCATCGCGTTCGAAAATCTGCCCCGCCGTGCCGTGAATGGCGCGTTGGAAATCGGCTTCACCGCCAAGGATGACTACGGAATTCGCGAAGCCCATGCCGTGATCGAGCCAGTCGGCCTCGCAGCTGGCGCAACGCCTCTTTATCCACCACCAGAATTCAAACTGGATTTGCCGCGCCAGAACCCGCGCGACATGAAGGGGGTGACCAGCCGCAACTTGACTGAACATCCGATGGCAGGCAAAAAGGTTCGCATCACGCTGGTCGCGACCGATGGCATGGGTCAAACGGGCCGCAGTCCTTCGCAAGAGATGATCCTGCCCGGTCGAAATTTCTCTGAGCCACTCGCCGCCTCGATTGTCGAACAGCGGCAGATTTTTTCGCTCGACACACGGCAGATGCCGAAAGCCATCGCTTTCAATGAAGCGGTTGGCATGCGCCCTGACGAGACCATTCCCAACACCACCCATTATCTGCTGCTGCAATCTGCGCAGACACGTATGAAGCTGGCCTACAACGAAGAGATGTTGAAAAACACCTCGGACTATTTGTGGGAAGTGGCGCTTGGTATTGAAGACGGCGATCTGTCGCAGGCGGAACAACGGCTTCGCGATGCACAGAAAGCGCTGTCTGAAGCCATCGATCGCAAGGCAGGCGATGAAGAAATCGCCAAGCTGATGCAGGAGCTTCGCGAGGCGATGAAGGAGTTCATGAGTGAACTTGCCGAGCGCATGAAGAACGCGCCGCAGGCCAACATGAACCAGCAGGCGCAAAATGTGCTGCGCCAGCGCGATCTGGAAAACATGATGAACCAGATCGAAAACCTGGCCCGCTCCGGCAACCGTGATGCAGCCCAGGAAATGCTCTCTCAGATGCAGCGCATGATGAACAACCTTCAGGCCGGTCGTCCACAGCGCGGACAGCAGGGTCAGCAGCAACAGCAAAACAGCCAGTTGCGCCAGCAGATCGACAAGCTAGGCGAGATCATGCAGCAGCAGCAGAAGCTGATGGACGAAACTTTCAAACTGGATCAGGCCCTCCGCGACCGTACGCAGCGCGGCGACCAGCCCCAGGGCGAAGAAGGCGGCGATCCGCAAATGGGTGAAAACGGGGAGCAACCACCCGGCCAACAGGGTCAGCAACAACAGGGCCAGAACCCGACCGACCAGATGACCGCCGAGCAGCTTCGTGAAGCGTTGAAAAACCTTCGCCAGCAGCAGGATGGACTCGGCAAGCAACTGGGCGAATTGCAAAAGGGTCTGCGTGACCTCGGCATGGAACCCGGCCAGAATTTTGGCAAAGCCGAGCAGGAAATGAAGGGTGCCGGTCAAGCGCTGGGCGATAGCCAAGGCGAACAGGCCGTTCAGGGTCAAGGTAATGCGCTGAACGCGCTCCGCCAGGGCGCTCAGGATATGATGGGCCAGATCATGCAGGCTATGCGTCAACAGGGTCAGCAACCGGGTCAAGGACAAGAAGGCATGATGGGTCAAGGCGGCCAGAACGGGCGTGATCCACTCGGTCGCCCCCGTGAAAGCAATGGCCCGGACTTCGGTGACAATCAGGTTCGCGTTCCCGACGAAATCGATGTCCAGCGCGCCCGTGAAATTCTGGAAGCCATTCGCGAGAAGCTGGGTAACAATCCACCCGGCGAAGTCGAGCGCCGCTATCTGGAGCGTCTTCTGGACATTCAGTAGTCGCATCCAGCCAACAAAAAGGGCGGTCAAGCCGCCCTTACGTCATTCTATTTGAGACGTCTCAAGCCGGAACAGCGGCCAAGGCGCGGGCAACCGCTTTGCGGATGTCGGGAAGCGCAAAAGGCTTCGGGATCACGTCGATGATTTTTTCCATCAGGTCATCAGCACGCTCGCGCTGCTCGGCATAACCCGTCATCAGGAGAATCTTCAGGTTCGGAAATTGTGAAGCCGCGCGGTGCGCCAGCTCGATGCCATCCATCACAGGCATGCGGATGTCCGAAAGCAGAAGGTCGAACTTGCCTTCGCTGAGTTTCTCGAACCCTTGCTCGCCATCGGCAGCCTCATAGGTCTCGTGTCCGTCCAGACGCAACGCGCGCGCAACAAAGGTCCGCAATGCATCTTCGTCTTCAGTAATTAGTATTTTTGCCATTTTCCATCGCTCCTGGTATTCATTCCAGCGAGCTCAAACTCGGTCATTTCCCTTTGCAAGAGGTAAATGAAAGCGACCATCTCAGTGGCATGGTTAACAATCCATGCTTGTATCGGCCACCAAGCGTTGCAAAATGAGACGGTACGCCTACTCGGCGTCGCCGGTCACCACGCCAACAAATGGCAGTTCACGGAAAGCATAGGCCACGTCCATGCCGTATCCAACCACGAAGTAATCAGGGCACTCAAAGCCAACATAGTCAGCCTCGAGTTTTTCCTTGCGCTTGACCTTCTTGTCCAGCAGCACAGCAATAGAGACGTTACGCGCGCCACGCTCGTAGAGAAGCTCTTTAGCGAAAAGAAGTGTGCGGCCGGATTCGAGAATGTCGTCGATCAACAGCACATCACGGTCTTTCACGTCGCTGTCGATATCCTTCACGATGCGCACGCCCTGCGAAACCATGCCGGTTCCATAGCTGGAAAGCGTAATGAACTCGACTTCAGGTGCCAGTCCGCTGTCGTGGAGGGCGCGGATCAGGTCGGCCGCGAAAATGAACGAGCCCTTGAGAACAGCGATGACCAGAAGGTCATTCGTCGGTCCGCTGGCGATGCGCTTGGCCAAATCGCGATTGCGCTCAGCAATTTGTTCGGCTGTGTAAAGCGGCTCGATATTTTTTCCACGGACGACGGGCATGTCTTCTCCTGCGTTTTAATCCCGCGTGACCTATCACATGACGCGGTCAATCGGAACGGAAAGAAGGGCGTCGGGTAGCACAGTCAGCGTTCGGAAACACCTGTTTTGGCGAAAGAAAGCTTGATTTCGGGTGTTTTTCCACCGGGATGGCGAAACTTCGCGGAAAACCCCTGGCTTGACCCGCGATCAATCTCTGATACGGGCGGCTCGATGACCATGCTGGCGACCTTCTCGCCATCGGCAGCGAATAAATCGGCGCGAATGGCCGGTATCTTCTGCACTCTGTCACTTTTGTTTTCAACGATGCCGTTGATAACCAGCACCTCCATCCCACCTGCATCCTGTGGGACGAAGCTGAGGTGCGAAATGACCAAAGGGTCTATGGGAGCCACCACGGCTGCCTTTTCGATTGGCATCATGGTGAAGCCGCCCGACAACAGGAAAACGCTGACGACGGCCGCGGCAACGATTGCGGAGTAGCCATCGATCGAAAGGCCTGACAGTTTTTTGTCGATCCAGTTGATGAAAGATCGCAGCGCACTGAACGCCGATACCGCTTTTGGTGCCGCCTGTTGATAATCGGTTCGTCGATTGTCGTTTCCATAGTCACGGAAGGAGGTTTCCTTTATCGTGACAAACTCGGCATCTACGATGTCTGGATCGTGACGCGTTCGCCATGTCTGACGTAGCGGCGTTTCTGGCATCAAAAGGTCCAAGTCGAGTGTCGCATTCCGGCGAGATGAACGGAACATACCCATGAAGTTCCCTCGGTCAGGTCTTCGGCCCGATAAAAACTGGGCATTGAATGAAATCCTGCCTAGTCGTAAATTTAATTGGTTAATGCTTTGCAAAGATCGTCCATTGAGTCGCCCATACGCGCCATGCAGCGTGTGAAAGGCACCATAACGATGCAAATCTCTCGCCACGGAAGCAAAAGACTGGAAGTTCGTTGATCCATTTTGAAAATGTCGGGTTGCGGTACGGCATGGGCCCGGAAATTTTGCGGGACATGACCTTCGATATTCCAAAAGGGTCGTTCCAGTTTCTGACCGGCCCGTCAGGTGCTGGCAAAACGACGCTGCTGCGCTTGCTATTGATGTCGCTACAGCCGACACGCGGGCATATCCGCATGTTCAGCCGGGATGTTGCGCGGATTCCTCGCAGTGAACTGCCACTGCTGCGCCGTCGCGTCGGTATCGTTTTTCAGGACTTTCGCCTTCTGGATCATCTCACCACCTATGAGAACGTGGCACTGCCGCTGCGCGTGCGGGGCAAAGAGGAAAGTGCCTATCGCAACGATGTGATCGAGCTTTTGAAATGGGTGGGGCTGGGCGAGCGAATGAACGTACTGCCGCCCATCCTATCCGGCGGGGAAAAGCAGCGCGCGGCAATCGCTCGCGCTTTGATGGACCAGCCGGAAATTCTGCTGGCCGATGAGCCAACCGGCAATGTCGATCCACCTATGGCTAAACGTCTGCTCAACCTGTTTCTGGAGCTTAACCGCCTCGGCACCGCCGTCGTTATCGCCACTCACGATTTCGCGCTGATGGATCAGGTCAATGCGCGCAGAATGATCCTGACGGAAGGGCGGCTCGACGTCTATGAATGAGATGAACCGCAAACCGTTGAAACCAGAGCAGAAGCAGGCACCCAAACAGCCGCAGATGCGCATACGCCCCATGGCACCCATTCTGCCGCCATCCAATATCCAGGGCAACGCGCTGATCGTGGTCATTGCGATCATGGCATTTCTTGCCTGCCTGACGTTGGGCGCTGTCAGCATGGTGCGTGCAACAGCCTCCACGTGGCAGAGCCAGATTTCGCGCGAAATCACCATTCAGATCAAGCCGGACGAGGGGCTCGACATGAATGCGACACTGAACAAGGCCCGAAATCTGGCATTAAGCTTCGTTGGTACGCGCGAAGGCACGATCATGGATGAGGCGGCAACCAGTCGTCTGCTGGAGCCATGGCTCGGCTCCGGTCTCGATTTGTCGGAGCTTCCCGTGCCTCGCCTCGTCATCATCACCATCGATGAGAGCAATCCGCCGGATTTCGAAGCGATGCGAACCATGCTGAGGGCGGAGATTCCGCAAGCCTTTCTGGATGACCACCGCACCTGGGTGGACCGCCTCGTATCCATGGCCCATACCACTGTCATGATCGGCATCGGCGTCCTCGTCTTGGTGTTCAGCGCGATGGTTCTAACGGTAGTATTTGCCACACGCGGCGCGCTTTCCGGCAACCGCCATATCGTTGAGGTGCTGCACTTCGTCGGTGCCGAAAGCAGCTTCGTCGCGAGAGAGTTTCAAAAACACTTTCTGAAAATCAGCCTCAAAGGTTCGGGCTTTGGCAGCGCGCTCGCAGCTGGCGTCTTTCTTGCCGCAGGCTTCTGGCAGTCCCGGTCCTTGGCGACGCCGCAAAGCGACCAGGCCAGCGCTCTTTTCGGCACGTTTGCCGTCGGTGTTGAAGGTTATTTGGGAATTTTCGCGACCATGATGGTCATCGCGCTTTTGACTACGATCACCGCCAGACTGACCGTTATCCGCACCATTGACGACATAGATCGCGTGCGCTCTGACCCGTCCAAGAGCGAGGGTGTTTGAGAGCATGAAACTGCCCGTTCCTTGCCTTAATCCGAGCTTATCGATAATTGATGGTAATGAGTCGCACAGACCCGGATGACCACCCAACACCAACGTCGCGAAGCAGCTGGCTTTCGCGGCGCGGTCGCCTGCGCCGATTTGTGCGCGTCATCATCCTCATGTTTGTCGTGGTCATGGGCGCTGTTTTCGGCGGGTTTCTCTGGTTTGCCGACTCGGTCGCCTCGATGCGACCGCCCTCGTCAACCAAGGCCGATGCCATCATTGTTCTGACGGGCGGGTATCTTCGGATCGACCAGGCCGTTGGCCTGTTGCGCGACGGGGTGGGCAAGCGACTGCTGATTTCGGGGGTCAATCCGTCCACCACCCGCACGCAGATTCGAAAAATGACGCAAAGCTCGCCCGACCTCTTCGCATGCTGCGTGGATATGGGATATCAGGCGGTCGATACCATCGGCAACGCGAACGAGGCGGCAAAGTGGATCACGGATCGTGGCTATGCATCCGTGGTCGTGGTCACCAACAATTATCACATGCACCGCAGCCTCTATGAGTTGCGCAACACCAGCCCGAATACGAATTTCATAGCATATCCGGTCATCAATTCGGATTTGGCCCGCACCAATTGGTTCAAGAACCCGGATGTCGTTCGCACGATGATCTCCGAATATATCAAATTCGTTGCAGCCGCGGCTCTTGATCTGACCGGACTGGGCAAGGGCGATGGCCTTCGAAACGGTACAACTGCGATCTGAGTATGCCCGGCCTTCGGCCTATGATGGGCCTTGCTGAAACACCCCGTTTTCGTGTAGGCGTTCGGCACTGCGCACAACATCGAAGATGCTTCCTTCATGGTCAGGGATGCGCCGGGAGAAGCTTTTTCATGCTCAGACTGCGCTCGATCCTTTTCAACACGTTGTTTTATCTGAACCTGATTGTCCGCATGCTCGTGCTGACGCCGATTTATTTCATCGTGCCACGAAAGCTGGCGTTCGAAATACCGAAAGCCTGGGCTCGCTCCAATCACTGGCTGATGGAAAAGATCGCCGGAACGACCTTCGAGATCGAAGGGCTGGAGAATATTCCCGAAACCGGCTGCATCTTCGCACCGAAGCACCAGTCTTTCTGGGATACTTACGCGCTTCTGCCGAACCTCAAAGACCCCGTCTACATCCTGAAGCGAGAACTGATGTGGATTCCGCTTTTCGGCTGGTATGTCGCCAAGCAGCGAATGATCCCGGTCAACAGAGCCGCGCGTGGAAAAGTGATGCTCAAGGTTATGGAGCGCGCCAAGGAAGAAATGGCCAAGGGCCGCGAACTTATCATCTACCCGGAAGGGACGCGCCGTCCGCCCGGTGCCGAGCCGGAATATCGTTACGGCATCGCCCGGCTTTACCGCGATCTCAAGGTTCCAGTCGTACCGGTTGCGATGCATCCAGGCTTATTCTGGCCACGCCACACGACGATGCGCTATCCAGGCCATTTCAAGGTTCGTATTTTGCCCGCCATACAGCCGGGTCTGGACCCCGATGTCTTCTTCAAGAAGCTGATAGAAGTTACGGAAAAGGCAAGCGACGAATTGTTGATCGAAACCGCGCGCAACAATCCCGATCTGCCTTTGCCGCCAACAGCTGTGAAACGGCTGGCAGAACTTCAGGGAACGGTTGCGACCTGAGCAACGACTGTTGCTGCAACGCGCTCGAGCAGCGCATCACGGATTCCCATGTCCTGCAAATGCTGCACCGTATTGACGACATAATCGACATTCGGCCCGGATCGACCTGATGCCCGGCGCACGATGTGCGCCGCTTCGTCGAGAGACAAATCGCCGACATATTGTGAATGCTCAGGATCGGCCACATAGGTCATGGCCATTTCACGTCTACCATCGGCAAGACCCACGGCAATGACACGTTCCTTGTAAACATTGCTGACAAGTTCACGCTCACGAAGATAGTCGATAACGGGCCCACGATCTGCGTGCGACACACGGAACGCAACCCCCTGGCAGGAGCCTCCACGCTCCAGTCCCAGCACCAGCCCTGGGTTTTCATCGGTTCCCCGATAGACGTTCGAGCGAATGCACAGTGAACGGCGGTATCCATACAAGCGCGCCTGTTGACGCTCCTCAAATGGAAAGCCCGGGTTCCACATTAACGAACCATAGCCAAAGACCCAAAAATCGTCCATATCGCAAGCCAAACCAAATCACCTCTGTGCACCATTGGAGATCATCATGGCAGCGTCAAGCCCATCCCGTACCAGCAGAAAATTCCTTTTTCTGGGCTTTGGGATAATAGTTTTCGTTGCCATTTACTCCGCTGGTTGGTTTTACGCTGCCCAACGGCTGCAGGAAACCGTTATCCGCACACTCGCACCCGGTGGTGCCGCCAGCGTCAGCGGCGAGTGCCGCGATATCGCTTTCAGAGGCTATCCGTTCCGTATCGGTCTTTTCTGCTCGAAAGTGGATGTTAAAGACACTCGCAACGACGTGACAGCCTCCTTCGGCGCACTGCGCTCGGCAGCACAGATTTATTCGCCGGGCCATATCGTTTGGGAACTGGACTCGCCAGCCACGATACAAACAGGACACGGGCTTGGCGTGACGGCACAATGGGCCAATCTGCAATCCAGCCTCACTACCAAACTCAAGGGAATAGACCGCACATCCCTCGTGATCGACGGGTTGAAAGCGACCGCCGTGTCGTCAGTGACAGATCAGACCATCGATTTCGACGCCGCCAAGACCGAAGTGCATCTTCGCCAGAACGGCCCGGACCTCGATGGCGCGATCACGCTGACCGATGCTTCGACCGTCATCAAGGGATGGCCGCAGCTTCTGCCGCGTCTCAACGCCATCGGCGACATAACACTCGCTGGCAAGGCTGGCATGATCGATGGCAGCGACCGTACCGGGCTCTACGGCGCAAGCGGCGAGTTGCGCCGAGTTATGCTGGATATCGGCGATGGCCGCACCATGCGCATCACGGGCCCCTTCTCCTTCGATGATCAGGGCTATCTCTCCGGCCAGTTCAAGCTGGAGATCGAAAAGCTCGGCGAATGGGCAGACAACGCCAAACAGACCTTTCCGCAACTGCAGTCCACAATCGACACCGCCCGTAAGCTTCTGCGTGCTTTGGCAGGCGGTGGTGACAGGGCATCCGTCGACCTAGTGGTAGATCGCGGTCGCGCAACCGTCAGCGGTTTCATTCCCCTGGGAAAGATACCGCCGATCTGATCGCTATTTCTTCTGATCCAGCGCGTGACGGCCGAAGTCAGGCGTATCGACGTCCTGACCAGCCTGAACGATGGAACGACGAATGGTGCGGGTGCGGCTGAAAAGTTCAAACAGCTTGTCGCCCTCGCCCCAGCGGATCGCGCGCTGAAGATAGGCGAGATCCTCCGAAAACCGAGCAAGCATTTCCAGTATCGCGTCCTTGTTGTGCAGGCAGATATCCCGCCACATGGTCGGATCTGACGCCGCAAGACGCGTGAAATCGCGAAAACCGGAGGCAGAATATTTGATGACTTCCGATTCCGTCACCGTTCCCAGATCATCCGCCGTGCCAACGATGTTATAGGCGATGATGTGCGGCAGATGGGAAACGATAGCCAGAACCTTGTCATGATGCTCAGGCTCCATTTCATCGACGCGCGAACCGAGCTTTTCCCAAAATGTCTTGAGCTTGCCAAGCGCCACCGCATCCGTTCCCGGCAGCGGTGTGAAAATGCACCAACGGTCATGAAACAGGCCTTCAAAGCCGGCATCGGGACCGGATTTTTCTGTACCCGCAAGCGGATGTCCGGGAATGAAATGGACATTGTCAGGCATATGCGGTGCCATCTGCGCGATCACGGACGCTTTGGTGGAGCCCACATCGGTGACGATGGAACCGGCCTTCAGGTGCGGAGCGATCTGTTCTGCCACGCTTCCGGATGCGCCAACCGGCACCGAAACAATCACCAGATCGGCATCCTTCACCGCATCTGCAGCCGACACCGTATAGGCCGTGCCCAGCTCCAGTTCTTGCGCCCGCTGCAGCGTTTCTGCGCTACGCGTGGAAATCACCACTTCACGTGCAAGGCCCAGTCCCTTGATATCACGTGCAATGGAAGAGCCGATCAGACCAATACCGATCAGCGTAATACGGTCGAACAGAATGTCGCTCATTATGCTCTGCCCATGAATTCTTTAAGCGCGGAGATCACGCCAAGGTTCGCTTCTTCCGATCCAACCGTCATGCGCAGGGCATTGGCAAAACCATAACCTCGAACGGCGCGCAGCACATAACCGCGCCGCGTCAAGAATTCATCCGCGTCCGCTGCACGCTTTCCATCCACATCGGGAAAATGAATGAGGACAAAATTGGTGACTGATGGCGTCACGGTCAGGCCGAGGTCGGCAAAGGCGCTGTTAAGCTTTTCCAGCCATTCGAGGTTGTGCGCCACTGACTGCTGCATGAAGGCCTGATCGCGAATGGCAGCGGCACCTGCTGCGATGGCAGGCGCATTCATATTGAACGGGCCGCGCACACGGTTCAGCGCGTCGATGATGGCCGCTGGCGCATACATCCAACCGACACGAAGGGCCGCCAGTCCATAAACCTTGGAGAAGGTACGGGTCATCACCACGTTGACGTTACCGGAAACCAGTTCCAGACCTGCCTCATAGTCGTTCTTGCGGACATATTCTGCATAGGCCGCATCCAGCACCAGAATGACATGCTTCGGCAGGCCGGCCTGAAGGCGGCGTACTTCAGAAACGGGAACGTAAGTGCCGGTTGGATTGCCGGGATTGGCAATGAAGACCATCTTGGTTTTTGGTGTAACCGCAGCAAGGATTGCATCGACATCGACAGTGCAATCTTTTTCCTTCACCGTAACGGCTGCCGCACCCGCACCCATGATCTGGATCTTGTAGACCAGAAAACCATGCTCGGTGATAATGGCTTCGTCGCCCGCCCCGAGATAGACGTGGCAGAGAAGGCCCAACAATTCATCAGAACCGTTTCCGCACAGAATGTTGGTTGTGTTCAAACCATGAACGTCAGCAATGGCCTGGCGCAAAGCAGTTGCCTGTCCATCCGGATAGATTTCCAGATTGAATGCGGCTGCCTTGAAAGCCTCGATAGCCTTCGGGCTCGCGCCCAGAGGTGTCTCGTTTGAGGAGAGCTTATAGACCTTGGCGACGCCTTCGGCGTGCTCCTTGCCGGGAACGTAAGCGGCGATATCCAGGATACCCGGACGCGGAACAGGTTGGTTAAGCTCTGCACTCATTTCATCGACCTTCGGAAAAACACCGGAAAATCCGGCAAGACAATGCCGCAGGCATTAGACGGGAACAGGCCTTTTGTCGAGTGTCAGCGCGGTTTTTGCTGTTCTGGCACGGTTCTGGTAGTTGGCACGCCTTGAGGTGCAAGCACAGGCACGAAGACGCGGCGCGACGCCCTTTGCGCGACTGGCAGACCCTGGTAGAGCCGCTTTTGCGCTTCTACCACGATAACGCCGGAGAAGACCGGCCACAGCTTGCGGCCCAGGCTTTCGAGGTAACGACGCAAGCGCAGAATGGAGCGCAGTTTCGTTGGTGGAAAGAACAAGGCTTCGGCCGTGGCGCTCGGGGTAAAATTCGTCTCGCGCAGGAGCGAGGTCAACTGGCTGCGCGAATAGGGGCGACCGGAACCGAAAGGCGTATGTTCCACGCGCGCCCAGACGCCGCGCCGGTTGGGCACCACAATCACCAAACGCCCACCGGGAGCCAGAACCCGCCATAGTTCTTTCAGCGTCTCACGCGGATTTTCGGCAAACTCCAGAGAATGGACCATCAGCACTCGGTCGATGGACGAGTCCGGCAGCGGCAACTCCTCATCGAACACCAAAGCCGTGGAAGAAAGCTCACCGGCTGGCCAGTTGATCGCACCCTGCCCTGGCGGCATGAAGGCAAAGGTACGCTCCGCATCATGCCTAAATCGATCCAGAAATGGCACTGCATACCCCAAACCCACCAGCCGCTCGTCCGGCAAAGTTGGCCAAAGCGTCGACAGCGCCATGGTGATGGCCTGCTCTGCGGAGCGGCCAAGCGGGGAATGGTAGAATTCGCGCAGATCGACAATATCGGTGTTCATTGTCATGATGTAGCAGTCCTCGGGTGGACTTCAAAGCTGAGAAACCTACATTGAAAAGCCCCAGGGTTCAAAAGCCTGAAAAGATGGAGAGGAAACATGAAGCCGTTGGAAATAGAAGTCTTTCTTTGCCGCAGCGATAATTTCGGTGTTCTGCTGCATGATAGCGAAACCGGCACGACCATTTCGATCGACGCCCCGGAAGAAGCTGCGATCCTCGACGCACTCAACCGTCGCGGCTGGACGCTGACCCATATTTTCACCACCCATCACCATCAGGACCACGTCGAAGCCAATCTGGCGCTGAAGGAAAAATTCGGCTGCGAAATCTATGGTCCCTATGATGAGGCTGTCGCCATCCCCGGGCTCGACAAATCCGCTGCCGATGGTGACGAATTCGAGTTGGCCGGACGTCGCGTGCAGATCATTTCCACACCGGGCCATACGGCCGGGCATATTTGTTACTACCTGCCGGATGATGCGCTGCTTTTTGCCGCAGACACCCTCTTCGCCATGGGTTGCGGACGCCTGTTCGAGCGCCCCGCAGCAGATATGTGGCACTCCTTCCAGAAACTGATGGCGCTACCCGATGACATCCACGTTTATTTCGGCCACGAATATACCCTGTCCAATGCCCGTTTCGCCGTAACGGTGGACCCTGAAAACACCACTCTCAAGCAACGTGCGGGCGAAGTAGAAGCACTCCGAAACGAAGGCAAGTTCACCATTCCCACGACCATAGGCTTGGAGAAGCAAACCAATCCCTACATGCGCGTTGCTGATCCAGCCATTCGTGCCACTATCAACCTGCCCGATGCCACGGATGCCGAGGTCTTTGCAGAGATCAGAACGCGGAAGGACAAATTCTGATGGCGGGAAGTCTGCTTTCTACTGATGCCATTATTCGCGCATTGAAACTGGAGCCGCATCCAGAGGGCGGCTTTTATCGCCAGACGTTTCAAGATGCGAAGGATGGCGAACGTGGTCATTCGACAGCGATTTATTATCTGCTGGAAAAAGGGCAGCGCTCCCATTGGCACCGAGTGATCGATGCTGTCGAGG
Source organism: Agrobacterium rosae (assembly GCF_002915175.1). Lineage (GTDB taxonomy): Bacteria > Pseudomonadota > Alphaproteobacteria > Rhizobiales > Rhizobiaceae > Agrobacterium > Agrobacterium rosae. The sequence goes on from NZ_NXEJ01000008.1 coordinate 683,348, forward strand.
TCTGGCACTATTATGCTGGCGCGCCCTTGGCGCTTCGTCTGAGCATGGATGGCAAAACAGTTGATATCATAAAGCTCGGACCGACCCTCCTCGACGGCGAAAGACCGCAAGCCATCGTCCCGGCCGATTGCTGGCAGGCGGCGGAAAGCCTGGGCGATTTCACACTGGTCGGCTGTACCGTGGCACCCGGCTTCACCTTCGACAGTTTCGTAATGGCCGAACCCGGCTGGTCGCCAGGCTGAGGACTTGGCTTAACCGCCGTATTTGGTGGCAGTGATATAAACCTGACCGACCTTAGTCGGTATGCGCGCATAAACCGGCGCGTAGACATCCATATTGCCTGCCTTGGCAAACCATATTTCCATGGAAATCGACTTCAGATATTCAATGTCCTTGCGGCCCTTGCGAAAGCCTGATTTCGGCACGTAGCGCGCATTACAGACAATGGCATCACCGGTAAAGCCATTCGTCGTGAAAGGCTTGGTTCCGCCAGAACTCAAAACGAGGTCCAGACGCGACTCACCATCATAGATCGGCAGACGGCTGGGGCAAATGCGTCCACCCACGGGAAAGATCAGCCCGGAAATCGGATCGAGCACGGAGCGCAGATCGCGATCCTTGACGTCGACCCAATTGTCGGGTCGCGCTTTCGGCTCCGGCTTGACCGTCGTCGAGGTCACATTGCCGTTGCGATATTGCACATCATAAGTCCGTGTGCGCTTGCCATCCTTGTAGACCAGCGAATATTCGTTGGCCTGCATTCGGTTTCCCCGCTTGGCTCCAGCAACATTGGTGCGCCCGGAAATGTCTTTCAACACGCTGGCAATGCCTGCTGCGCTGAACGAACCGGTAATGGAATAGGCGGTGCCATCCATGCGGGTCGAAAAGTTTGCCCGGGCAATCGGCAAGAGGCCCAGATTGATGCTGTATTCGCTATCGTGGCGCGTCTCTGCGGCAACAGCGGGTGACAGGCTTCCCAGCGTGAGGACAGCTGCTGCGAAAAACCTCTGTACTTTGACATTCATTCAGGTAACACCTCGGCTGACAGAAAAAGCTGCCCTCTGCCGCGATGATATACGCCGACTTATGGCAATAAAAAAGCAGAGTATCGGCGAAATTCGGTGAAATCGCTCACAAAAAAGAGCGAGCGGCTTGACGGGAAGTTCCTGTCTGACTATAGAACCGCAACTTTCCAATCATTGCCAGTTGGATTGCTGACCGGATTTTGCCGGGTAGCGAGCCGTTGGTAAAACAGACGACAACAAATAGGTGTACCCATGTCCCGTGTATGCGAATTGACCGGCAAGGGCGTCCAGACGGGCAACAACGTCAGCCACGCCAACAACAGAACCAAGCGCCGGTTCCTTCCGAACCTCTGCCAGGTTACGTTGATTTCCGATGCTCTCGGCCAGCGCTTCCGTCTGCGTGTTTCTGCAGCTGCTCTGCGTTCCGTTGAACATCGTGGCGGTCTCGACGCTTTCCTTCTCAAGGCAAGCGAAACCGAACTTTCGATGCGCGCCCGTCTGCTGCGTCGTCAGATCGCCAAGAAGACTGTTGAAACAGCTGTAGCTGCTGCTTAATAGCGGTTTCAAGATCACGAACTTTCAAAAGGCTTGAATGGCAATTGCCGCTCAAGCCTTTTGCTTGTTCTCCCTTCGCTCCAACTGGTGGCATCACCCAGGATAAAAAAATGCCCAATATGCGCTTTACGCTTGTCTACGTCGTCCTGATGACCATCGTCGTCGTGGCATCCAACATCTTCGTTCAGTATCCGCTTTCAGGCACTTTGTTCGGTATCAATCTCGGCGACCTGCTGACCTGGGGAGCCTTCACCTACCCCGTCGCATTTCTGATTACCGATCTCACCAACCGCCAGTTCGGACCGTCCATCGCGCGGCGTGTTGTTCTTGCCGGTTTCGTCGTCGGCGTATCACTGTCCTTCTGGACGTCCATACCGCGTATCGCCATCGCCTCCGGCACCGCTTACCTGATCGGGCAGTTACTCGATATCGTAGTCTTCAATCGCCTTCGCCAGCAAAGCTGGTGGCGCGCGCCGCTCGCAGGCTCGATGTTCGGTTCCGTGTTGGATACAGCTCTCTTCTTCTCGATTGCCTTTGCCGCCACTTTCGCTTTCGTTGGTCCCAACGACGCCTTTGCAATCGAAGCGGCGCCAATCCTTGGAATTTTCGCGAGCGAAGCCCCGCGTTGGGTATCCTGGGCATTGGGTGATCTGTGCGTAAAAGTGCTTGTCGGTATCATCATGTTGCTGCCCTACGGCGCGCTCATGAGTACGCTCAAACCAATGCCGCCAGCCAAAATCCGCTGAAGGAAGAGGCCTGCCAACGCAGGTCTTCTTTGTCGATATTCGACGCTTTGGCCACGGCTTTTCGGAATCTCGATAAAAATACGATTCATTGGCGTGTTCGAAACACACATGCCGATGAATCGCGCCAATCACCGATTGCGAACAGCCAAAGTTTCCGGCAATCATTATGTAAAGTTTTACGCTCTGGAGTTTCGCATCATCATGAAAAAGTCACCCAACTCAATCGATATACATGTGGGCTCCCGTATTCGCCTGCGTCGCGTCATGCTGGGCCTGAGCCAGGAAAAACTGGGCGACGGGCTTGGGATCACATTCCAGCAGGTCCAGAAGTACGAGAAGGGCACAAATCGCGTCGGTGCCAGCCGCTTGCAGCACATCTCGGAACTGCTGGATGTTCACATTTCCTATTTCTTTGAAGGCGTTCCCGACGCAGGAAACGACAGAACAGTGGCTGTGCCAAGTGCACTGTCCCAGTTCCTGAATTCGAAAGAGGGCATATCGTTAGCAAAGGCGTTTTCAGCCATCAAGGACGTTCGCGTTCGCCGTCGCGTTCTTGAACTCGTCCAGTCACTGGGCGGCAATGCCGAGACGGACGCTCCCAAAACCACAGAAATCTTCGCAACCCCAGTGAACTAACCGACATGGTTTTTCGATTGGCCACGTTAGGCCGTTGCAATCTGGAAGATGAGAGCGGAAACGTACTAAACGTTTCCACCCAGGCTTTGCTCATCTGTGCCTATCTCTTTGATATTGGCAGACCGGTTGCACGACGTGATGTGGCCAATCTTCTATGGCCCGGCAACGGCGAGGCGGCACTGACAAATCTACGCTCGACGTTGCGACGCTTTGCACTCGCGACGAAGAATGCCCCTGCCCCTTTGATCATTGCCGACACCAACGCCTTGTCGCTGAACCGGCAAATGGTGGCCTGCGACCTTGACTTCATGACAATATCCGAGCCGCAGGAGCGCCTTCACGCAGCCTGTGCTGCGGTCGCCATGCAATTTCTCCCGTCTGTTGGCGAAGGAAAGACAGCGCTCGACATATGGGTCAGGGATGTTCGACTGCGGCTTTTGAGTACGCTTCGATCGCTGTTCATGGATATTTCCGGCTCTCCAGCATCGCGGTCCCAGGCGCATGCAGACCTGAAACGCGCCGCAGTCCTTCTGCTTGAAGCGAACCCCCAAGATCACGATGTCAGACAGCAACTGTCGTCGGGGCTTGGCGCGCAGACAATAGCGGCAATGCCACGCCTACCAGCGGTGAGGGAACAAAGCGCTGCAAACCAGGCTGCGCAGCCCCGTATCGCTCTCCTTCCCCCTCACACGTCTAAAGAGGCCAGCCGGGATGGATCGATTGCAAACGCATTGATAGAAGATTTGACGATTGGGCTTTGCAGCAGCCATCTGGTTTCGGTCGTCGCACCCTACACGTCAGAGCGTATACAGGCATCGAAAGACAAGGCCGCCGTGCTCGAAAAGCACAATGTCGTTTATGCGCTCGACAGCAGGCGAAACGACAACCACCTGTTCTTCCAGTTGATTTTTACACCGACTGAGGAAATCATCTGGGCAGAACGTTTCGAATTATCTCCCTTTTCGATCGCATCGCATCGAGAAACTATCGCGCTGGCAATCCAGCGCGAATTGATGTCCAGAATAGGTTTGCATCAGGGAGCGGTCGGCGATTTTTCGCGCAGGCCAGAGGCTTACTTCCTCTATCTCAAGGGTCTGCAAACCCTTTCGAGCGTCAGTCTGCCCTCGATCCGGCGTGCCCGAAAATACTTCAAGGAAGCGCTGGAGCATGGAAATGACCTGCCAGAAGCGCTTGCGGCCATGTCGCGCACACTCACCATGGAGTGGTTGGTGACGGCGAGGTGCGATGATGAACTCCTCGCGAAAGCGCAGTATTTTGCCGACTGCGCTATCAAGGAAAACGGTGAGTTTGCCAGCGGCTTCAAGGAGCTTGGGGTGAGCCGCCTTTTCATGGGCAATATTGATGAAAGCCTAGCCGCGCTGTCGCAGGCTGAAAGCCTCAGCCCGCAATATGCCGATGTACTGGCCAGTCATGCTGACAGTCTGATTCATGCCAGCGATCCCGCCAGTGCTATTATCAAGATCAAACATGCAATCGCTCTCAATCCCATATCACCGGATATCTATTTCTGGACGGCAGCAGGTGCCAGCTACTTTTTAGAGGAGTACGATCAGGCGCTGGCTTATATCGGCAAGATGAGCAACAAGCGCGCAGCGTCCCGGCTTGCTGCGGCCTCTTGCGGCATGCTGGGAGAGGTTGACAAGGCTCGCGCTTTTCGTGCAAAAGTCTTTGAAGACAACCCCAATTTTGATTTGGAGCGTTGGCTGGCTGTCATTCCCCACAAGGAGCAATGGCAGACCGAAATGTATCGAGACGGCCTCAAACGGGCCGGATTTTAGGCAGGGGATACCATGGCACAAGCAGTTATTCTGGGGATCGAGGGTGAAGAGGGCCTTTGGCTGGTCGATCTTCAATCGGGTACGATAACAGCCGTCAAAGAGCCTTTGACCGGGGAACTGGCAAAGGCAGCGTCCCTGCGTGCATCGGGTGTTGCGATAACCAAGGGTGTCGATTTCGCAATCTCGGCATCCGCCGAGACCTTCGGAGCAGGCGGCATTCACGAAGGCAATGGCTGATCTTGCAGCTCGATAATTATCGCGCATGTTCTGCAGGCGAAACCTTGGAAAGGGTTTCGCCTTTTCTTCGTCGACTCGGTATCACCAGACTTGGTCGGCAGACGGATCTCGATGATATCGGTATTCCCGTCTGGTGCGCATTTGCCCCGAATGCAAAAGTAATCGTTATCGCCCAAGGTAAGGGCATGGATGACGAGGCCGCGAAAACATCGGCTGCGATGGAGGCAATCGAGCGATCGGTGGCGACAAATCCGGCTTGCCAGTTGCTCGTTACGAGCCAGCAGACGCTGGAAACTTCTGGACATTCCTCGAACACCCTCGACAGCCTGCTCTCGCCGCGCGCAAAGCCGGTGTCACAAACCGAAGACATTAATTGGGCACGCGCCAAGCATCTGTTGACGGGTCATGAGATATGGGTGCCTTTCGATGCCGTGCATCTCGACCGAACCGTGACATCGCCACGATACTGGCAATCGTCCGATGGCCTCGCCTCCGGTAATACGCGTGACGAAGCCGTGCTTCACGGTTTGCTGGAACGGGTGGAGCGTGACGCGCTGACGCTGTGGCAGGTCACGCCGGCAACCAAGCGATACGGGTCATCCGTCGACACGAATGCGATTGCGGAACCAACACTGCGGACCGCTCTGGACAAAATCGCGCGTGCAGGTCTGGATATCGTCCTGTTCGACATTACGACGGATTTGCGGATACCGTGCATTGTAGCGTTGATGGGTCCCAAAAACCGAACAAACACCCGCTCCATCCGCCATGTCGACATCACTCACGGCGCTGGTGCCTCCACTTCACCGGCCATTGCAGCAATAAGAGCCATTACAGAGGCCGCCCAGTCCCGGATGACGTTCATCGCCGGTGCAAGAGACGACCTGCTACCAGATATTTTTTCCCAGCACGCAGATCCGATGACAGTCGCGGCGCTGGATGCTTGCGCATGCAAAAAGCTGACCGACCTCCCCGCTCTGAGCGCAAAATCCACCGAGCACTCTCTTCAGCTGGTTCTGGAGCAACTTCACAATTGCGATATCCAAGAACTCTACGCCGTTGATCTCGCGCCCGAATGGTTGCCCGCCAGTGTCGTTAAAGTCATAGCACCTCAGCTTGAAAATCCGGATGGAGAACGACACCGGCGCTTAGGCAGCCGTGCTCTTTCGAAGGCTTTATGATGATCGTTGTTTTCGTGGGACCGAGCTTGCCGAATGCTCATGAGTTCGTGGACGCAAATGTCGAGGTCCGTCCACCCGCCTGCCAAGGCGATGTCATGCAGGCGATTGCGGATGGAGCACTCAAAATCGGATTGATCGACGGACAGTTCGAAATGGCGGCACCCGTCTGGCACAAGGAGTTGTTGTTTGCTTTATCAAAGAACATTTCGGTGTTCGGAGCCGCCAGCATGGGCGCATTACGGGCAGTGGAATGCGCCGCCTATGGCATGATCGGCATCGGTAAAATATTCGAGGACTATGTTTCGGGTATACGCGTGGACGATGCCGATGTTGCCTTGACCTATGGCCCTGCGGAACTCGGATATCCGCCCTTGAGTATTCCACTGGTCAATGCTCAGGCGACGATCGCCAAAATATCCAATCTCGGATTGCTGAACCAACCATGTTGCGAAAAACTCGCTTATGCAGCGCAGACACTTTTCTTCAAGCGACGAACATGGAAGACGATCGCCCAATTGGCTGGCGTTGACGTCGAAACCCTCAAGCCGGTTCTAGACCTTTGCTGGGTGGACCGGAAAAAGCTGGATGCCATCGCGTTGCTTCAGGCGATGGAGCAAAATCTGCAGCCGGTGAAAGCCGAAGATTGGCAATTCAACGCAACCACACTGTTTCGGAAAATGTACCTTTAGTTTTCGCATAAGGTGAAATCGCAACATTAAAAATCAATCCCTGCGTGTGCAACGATTTTGCAACGCGCTTAACGCGCGATCTTCGCGTAAAACGAATCCATCGCAACAGACATACGATGAGATTCTGATGACATTATCTAGAACTGACGCCGAGATCGATGAACGCCAGGAAGACTTTCTCACACTCATCAATATGCTGACCTACGCAGAAGGCGTTGCAGAAACGTTGGGTGCGCCATCGGCTAGCTGGTACATCGACGTCGCAAAACAAGCGCTCCAGTCCGCTTTACAGAACGAGATGGACGTGGAATTTTCAAATGCCGACATCGTAAACCTCGCATCGGTCCGCGCAGGCCATTGCTGAGCTTACAGCCTGCATTCAACGAATCTCCTACGCCAGGACAAGGATTTTCATTCCGGTTCTGGCGTTTCTTTATGGATAGAGATCACCTGATAAGGATTGCCGTCGATGGACCAGGCCTATTGCAGGGGCGGAAATTGTTTCGCAATTGCTCTGACTTCATCAGCCCACGCGTGGCGCGCTTCCGCCGTAGTCAAGTTGTGATCGGCGTTTGCGATATAGACGATCCGAGGACTTCCATATCGGCTGCTTAACAACCGCCCACGCGGACCGAAATTGGTCTCCAGCATGGCTGCCCCAACATCACCATCCGTATAGACGATCGACATACGTGTGTCGTTGGCAACAATGGCTTTGAAATCTTGGGAAAGCGTATGAAAACGCTGAGATAGGAACGGGAAGCGCACCATAATCGGCGTTGTGAACGAAACCGCTTTTGCCGCAATCATCGCCCACATATTGACGATACCGTTTCTGATACGCACATCGCCACGCAGCACCCTGCGCCAGAAACCACCACAGAAAAGTTTCGCCCCATAGCTTGCCAGTGGCTGCCGGGAGGAAACCAACAGAGCTTCGACATCGGCATCGGCAGGAATATAGAAATCGAACACGTTGACGGGCACGACACCACTGAAACGCTTGTCCTTCACCCCGCCCTTGAAAGCCGCCCAGCCGCCACTGCACCGGCCCGTGACAACGACCGGGAAAAGCTGTCTTTCTTCCAGAAAATCCATAGCGACACTGATATCTGCAAGCTGTCCGTCGCCATAAATGATCTGGTTCCTTTGATCAGGAACCGGCGGACTATCCGCAATATTGGCCATGTCGAAGCGCAAGCTGGCGATGCCGGAGCGTGCCAGATCTCTGCACAGCTTAACCGATATGCGCCCCCAGCCCGACGCACGCTCGTAACCTGTCGGCAGCACCAGAACGGTCGCGCCCTTGCGTTGCCCCTTCGGCTCGCACAAAACGCCGTAAAGGCGGCTCTGCTCGCCAAACCGTACCGGCGTTTCCTTGAAACAATCGCCAACCAGAGTGGCCGATGAAGGAACACGCCATTTGGCCTGAAGGTTTAAAGCAGTCGGAACCTTTTTGGCGAGGCTGCTTGCCCATTCCGCCAGCGTTTCGATAGCCGCCATTGGCGGCACCGAAAACAGGACGTCACTTATGAACCGGTCATAGTCTTCAAACGTCAGAGCGCGGACATCGACATCAAGTGTCTTCAAGTGCTCTGCAAATGCCGCATCGGCGGGGCGGTTTTCCTGCTTGAGCAAAAGAATGTTCGGTGCCGGTGCGTTTATTGCGGATGCAATGTTGAGTGTCCTCAACCCGGCTGTGACCGCTTCAGGTATTACCTGCTCACCCATGGTCGGGCCGGACGTGGAGCTGGCATTCAGGATTGCACCCTGATTGGCAATTCGGCTCAACGCGACGAATTCGCGCAACCAGTGGCGACCAGACAAAGCCGGCGCTGCAAGAGCCAGGCCTGAAATGCCTTCCAACGTCTCCGCTACGCGCCACGCCATCGCGCCACCGATACCATGCCCGATGAGCAGGATCCGGTCCACTCCCGACGATTGTTTCAAAGTCCTTGCGGCTGCATCTATGGTGTCGAGCCAGATCTTCAAACCGTCGGCATAATCCGGGTGGTCAAGAGCATCCCCGGTTCCAGGATAATCGAAACGCATGCTGGCCATGCCACGTTTCGACAGCTCCACGGCAAGCCGTTGCCAAAATTTTCGCGCGCACAGTTCCTCAAAACCCCACGAACCCACAAAAAGAACGGCAGTGTCCGTCGCGAAAGATGCGCCGTCTCGTTGAGACATATCGGCCAAGGCATCGGCGGGTCGGAAAAGGCCAACCGTATCTGCAAACGTAACGGGGTAATCAGCGGCGATCTGCACGCTCTTTCCCTCTACGACAGGCAGATTAAAATTGGCATTCATCTTCCACCCTCCAATGGATGTCTAAAGCATAGAAACGAACAATGGCTCATTCACGTTAAGCAATGCTTGATATTCTACTTGTCACAAGCAACCGTTTTTTGGTGCTCAGGCATTTATGTGGTTCGAATCGGGAATTTTAACAGCGGTTGCTGCAATCAGAATCTCATTGAGCTTCTGATAATAGCCTGATGCTTCTGATGTTCCCCGAAAACCATCAATGCCGGGGAAATGCGTATCCCGCTCCAGCCACCAACGGTCATGCCCTATCGAAAGAGCTCGCTCCAAAATGTCGGTAAGGCCCGTTTCCCGATCTGGATCATAACACCAGCCTGTTCCGAGGTCCCGCAAAATTTCCGGCGTGCCACCCCGTTCTGTCCCGATAACCGGAACGCCATAGGTGGCGGCCTCCATCAGAATGAGGCTTTGCGGTTCGTGCCAACGCGATGGAACGACGATGACGTCGGCGACTTTGTAAACGTCTTCCGGCGGCACAAACCCCAGAAAATGAATCGGAGCATCGCCGGCTAACGATTTCAGATGCCGCTCATAGTCTTCCCGCCCACGTCCCGCCACCAGCAACGTCGACGGCTCGGATTGCGGTAACGTCACAAATGCGCGGATCAGGTCTTCGATGCCCTTTTCTTCCGCCAAAGCTCCAAGATAGCCGAACGTAAAACGCTCACTCGTGCTGTTTTTTCGACCCACCAACGGTGCCTGGAAAAGCGCTTCGCTGCGATTGGCGTTCAAAAGCACGTGCCAATCCGCCAGGGGTAAAACGCCATTGCGTAAAAATCGCTGACGTAGCGCATCGCTGACAGAGATCGCGGTAACCCCATCGCCTTTGCTGGACTTGATACGCGCCGTCAGAACGCGGCATTCAAGACACGGCTTTTCGCAATTGCCGGAGCTGCGAAACATGCTCGATTTCGGGCAGAGCAAGGCGTAGTCGTGTAGATGCAGACAGAGCGGTATCTTGAGCGCGCTGGTCGCTTCAAATATTGCGGGCTGCATTCTGGCGGAATTATGCGCGTAAACGAGGTCTACCTTCTCGCGCAGCAGCAGTTCTTTGACGTCATTAGCCGACGTCGCACCCATCGCGCTGCGAATGTGCCAAGCCAATTTCGCCAGCTTTCCCACGGCCGGTTTGCGTGGGCCTGGCAGATAACTGTTGTGCCAGTTGATCCGCAAAACACGAATGCCGTCACTGTTGGTCGTTTCACCGGGAGGGGCGATGTGGTCACCTTCCAGACCCAGCGACAGAATGATGACATCGTGGTAACGCGAAAGCTCTACCGCGCACATGCGTGCCACGATCTCTGCCCCGCCCTCCTCTTGAGGCGCGAATGTCTGTGCGACAATACAGATCTTCATCGGTTTCGCTTTTTCTCCATCACGCATTCCTCGTCCGGCAAAGCCGTGGGAGCTGTTCAGGCCATCTTATTTCAGCAGGAGTAAACATAGCATCAAAGACCGTTTACCGCGCGAAGCAGAGCATCAGCGCTTCTATCCCAAGAAAACTTAAGTGCACGCGCATGACCGCGTGCGATCATGGTGGATCGGATGTCTGGATTTGCCGCGAGGTGCTCAATGCACCGGACGATATCATGAGCATTGTTTGGATCGAAATAGAGCGCCGCATCGCCACAGACTTCACAGGCCGGCTCTATGTTTGATGACAGTACCGGACAACCCAGGAACATGGCCTCGAGAGGCGGAATACCAAAGCCTTCATAAAGGCTTGGGAAAAGCAGGGCAGCGGCATTTGCATAAAGTGCGACAATCTCTTCGTCGGTCAGGCGTCCGGTAAATATGACCTGATCGGCTCCTACGCTGTCGCTTTGGCTTTCCTGCGCATCTTCCTTGAAAACACTCGATGCCGCAGCGCCCACCACCACGAAACGCGGAGCATTGTCAGCCATGATGCCAATTGCCTCGACAGCCCGCAGGATATTCTTGTTTGGCGTTGGGGAGCCGACGAACAGCACATAGGCATTTGATGTCAGATTCAAACGTTGCAACACCGTATCGTCAGGTGTGACGGATGCCATGTGTTCGCAGCTATTGGGAATGACCGAGATATTTTTTGCGCCGATCGTCTGCGCCAGTTCCCGTTTGGAAAATTCCGAAACAGTCGCGATATGACCTCGACGCGCGAGCAGATGTCCAAGCGAGCCGTGCACGAAGCGATAGGCACGCGAGAAGTTCTCCGGCGTGCGAAAAATCATGGCGTCGTGGATGACGGTCAGGCTTTTCCCATGCAGGACCGGTCCACTGTTGCAGAGATTGATCAGGCGACCGTGGCGGGACGCTGCAAAAAGTTGGGTCTGTTCCCAGAGATGACCCGAGAGACTGCCGACATGACGCTGTTCGATGACAGACAGCTTCATATCCAGCGATGCATCTTTGGGTGCCAGCAAAACCCACTCATCCGTATTGTTTGTCGATGCGAGATGCCGGTCCAATGCTTTGACGATTTCCCGCGCAAAACGCTGAACGCCGCTGGTTTTCTGGGTCAGAAACCGTCCGTTGATAAAGTTGGTCATGCGAACCTGCGGCTTTCAGCAGACCAGTTGTCCACAATGTGATGATAAAGCTGCATGAGTTCTTCGTTCGTCCGCTCGCTTCTGTAGCGCTGCATGAAACGCTCATAGCCAGCCGCGCCCATTTGCGCCCAGCCCTCGGAACTGCGTGACGCAATGGCCGCAGCAAGCGCCTTATGATCACCCGGGGGAAAAAGAACACCGGTTTTACCGTCACTCACCACCGATTGCAGACCTCCGACCGCCGAGGCGATGACGGGTTTGCGTGAACGCATCGCCTCGAGTGCCACAAGTCCGAAACCTTCCCACCGCGATGGCATCGCAACGACGTCGCAAACGGCCATATGGCCAGCAATATCCTCGGCCGATCGCCATCCCAGCAATTCGACATTGGCTGGCAACGTCTGCGTCAGATCATTCTTTGTCGTGACATGCGCTCCGATGACGCGAAACACCGCCTTGTCCTTCAGTTCCGCTGCCGCTTGCAAGAGAATATCGACGCCCTTTTGCCGGTCCAGCCGTCCGACGAACAGCACTTTTGTGCGCGTGTCGAGCCATTCGGTCGGCGTAGCCACCGGAAGCTGTGACGATATTCCGTTTTCGATGACGATCATCCGCTCGGCTGAAATCCCTGCTTTCAGGCCCTGCTCATATTCGTAACCCGATATTGCGACGATCTTGTCTGCAAGCGGGGAAAGAATACGCTCGGCCCACCGGGCAGGATGACGCAAGGGGCCAAGCGTCTCCATGTCGAACACCCATCCGTGCGGGCAATAGACGACAGGCGGAAATTTGCCCGGCATCGCTCTAATTGTGCGAACGATACCTCCTGCAAGGGTGGAATGTGCGTGAACGACATCGGGCCGAAATGATCTTACCTCGTGCAGCACGGCACGCGCCAATGCTGGGAGCGCAGTGGATCGTTTCCGTCTCACGAAAGTCGCGATAGAAGAAGCCGGGGTATTTTTCAGAAAGCCTATATGGGCATCGGGTACGATAACCCTGATATTTTCAGCGCCCAGAGCCTTGATTTGGCTTGGGACTATTTCGTTGAAATAGGTCGCTGGCCCGCCAGGCATAGTCTCAAAAACGTGCAGAATCTTCATGATCCACCTCATCCACGGCATTGGATCGATGACGACCTGCCCTTTCACGGAAACTTAAATCGCAAATTTCTTAATCAAGACAGAATATTGAAATGAAAAAGAGGGAATGCTCCATTTGACTTGATCATATTGTGCGCTATGCAACTTGAAAACGCCACTCAGCCTGTTGCACTACTCATTTTATTTTGATGCCTCTGTTAAAGACTGCGTATTTCAGCGACGCAGCGTTCAATATATTTAAATGGTTCTGAAGTCATAACTACGCGTAAAGATAAGAACACTACGCGGATAGAGGTAAGCGGATTTGAAAATCTGCATCGTATCGCAAACTTTCGCTCCACAAGAGGAGGGCGGCGCGGAAATTTCCGCTCGCCTGGGCGCAATGGAGCTTGGCCAGCGTCACGATATCACCGTGCTGGCATTGGGCAAAGAGGGCGATGCCATCGCACCGCCAGGTGAAACCCGGTTGCAAGGCTGCATTCGTGTGGTTCGCCTTCCCTGGAACAACAGCTATCTACCCCTGCCTCGTAAATCATCCGCCGGTTTTTTACACCGGGCAAGCTGGCATCTGCGCACCGCCATGGGAGCCCTTTGTCCGGAACAGCTCACAAAATTTCTGGTCACGGAAAAGTTCGATCTCATCTATGCTCAGAACTCGGCCTATATGCAGCCAGCCCTCTTTATTGCTGCCCGCAGGGCAAATATCCCCATCTGCCTGCATTTGAGAGATTATGGACTGCTCTGTCCCAAGACCAGCATGTTTCGCAATGGCGATAATTGTGAGCGTCCGTGTTTCGACTGCTCGCTTTTGACGCGGCGGATGCGTGAGATGAGAGGCGAAGGCATGACGGTCATCGCTGTCAGCGACGCTCTGCGGCAACGGTTCGTCACCAACGGCGTCTTGGAAGATGCCGACTGGCACGTGATGCACAACACAAATGCCACCGAAAATATCTATGATAGATCTCTCGTCGGCAGACGGAACACGACAGCACCGGTGTTCACCTTCGGCTATCTCGGCGCGGTGTCCCAAGAGAAGGGCGTGGACGACCTGATCCGTGCCTTCATGTCACTGCCAGACCGCGACAATGCAAAACTTATTCTCGCCGGACGAGGCCGTGACAGCGACATCGCAAAACTAAAGCGACTGTCTCAAGGTGCGCCGATCGAATTTAAAGGTTTCGTCAGACCGGAAGAAATCTACCGCGTGGCCGATGCGATCATCGTGCCGTCCAGATGGCACGAACCGCAGAGCCGCATTCTGGTCGAAGCGCCCGTCTATGGCATTCCCGTCATCGGCACGATGCGTGGCGGCACCACGGAAATCATACGAGAACACCAGACTGGCTGGTATTATGATCCAGACAAGCCAGAAGCGCTGTCGGAACTCTTGGCAAAAGCTCTGGCGATTGGCCAGAAACGCTGGTGGGAAAAGCGCGACGAGATTTTCCCGGGTCTTGCGAGCTTCAAAGGAACTGCCGAACAATCCGGTTACTACGGTCATTTAGAGAATATATTACTGGCCGCAGCGAGGCGCTGAAACCGCCTCGATTGACCCTTCAAATTACAGCGAACCGGTCAGAAAATGGCCTTTGGGCTGGTCTTTCCAAAATGTTCCCAGCCATGCGTCGGTTGATGGCGGCCTGAAGGCACCAAAGCCGGAGGTCGGGCTGAACGTCATTTCCCCAAACAAGGGTCCGGACGGCCTGTCATAGAAATCGATGCGAACGAACTCGAAGCCCTGTGCCAATGTACGAGCGGCTGCCAGAATCTCATCGAGATGCGGCGGGCGCGCTAGGTCCCCTGTCTCAAGCGGATAATAATGCCCGAAATCGAGCTTGTTCCAATGCTCGTCATAAAAGCAGCGTCGGTGGTCGCTAAAGCGCGCCGTGTCGATCTGGATGCAGGGAACATCGTTTTCAAAGCAAAAGAACTTGTAGTCTACCGGTGCCTCTCCACCCTCCCCGATAAACGGTTCAATGAAGATTTCCGGATCGATGTGATTGTACCACTCTTCCGCCAACCGCCATGCGGTTCGCCCGTTGAGCCAGACATCACATTTCTCCTTTGCGCCAACCAGATCCTCCGGTCCGTAGACGAAGATATTGCGATCTGACCCGTGATTGACTTTGATGACATAAGGAAACGGCAGTGGTGGGCAATCGTCAAGGTTTTTGCCCCGCCACAGCGTTGGCGTCACCCATCGTTCCCCTAGAACCTCCGCGACATGCGCCTTTACCGCAATCTTGTCGCTAAGCAGGATCAGGCGCGGATCGGACTGCGGACCTGTCCAGGCGATCTTGCGGGCGGCGAGATGCTCGTTCAATGTTTTGGGGTTATCCAGATCGGCCCATAATTTGTGATAGCGATAATACTGCAATTGCGTTGCCTGCTTGATCGGCAGGCTCTGAATGGCTGCATGGTACAGCTTTTTGAAAATGCGGCGTCCTAATGAATGCCGGGGCTGGTCCGATGCCATGGGTTCAATCGCCTTCTAAAACGAATTTGGGATATTCAGCTTACTGCCGTTCCTATGATCGTGATGCTCGCCAAAGCAACGTGCTCGATATCGTCGCCGTAACAAGCGCCGTGAAAAACGCGGACAGACCGGCACCGATAAAACCAAAGCTACTGATCAACAGGAAACTCATACCGATCGACAGGAGAACGCTGGATAGATTGACGAATGCATAGTGTCCGTCTTTCCGCAGGCTGTTGAGCCCCAGACCCATGAGATCCGTGCAGGAGCGGACGACGGCCGTCAGAAGCAACAGCGCGAAAATACCTTGATGCTGGCCGAGTTCAGGCATGTTCATGAGATGCACGAGAATATTGCCGCTGATGAAAATCGCCACACCCAATCCGAAAGCAACGGCAGCGGTTTTGGTAAACTGCCAGATCATTACTTCCCGCCACTCTTTCATGGAGCCGGTATTGTAAGCTTTGAAAAGAGCGGGAATGGCGACCTGTAAAACTGCGGTCGCTATCAATGTCTGCAACGCATTGGCAAGCGACCAATAGAACGTGTAGACGCCGGTGAGCGAAAGCGTGAGAAGCAGCGACACGATATAGCGATCCGCATAAACCAATCCGACATTGCTTATATCGCTGATATAGATCAGCCATGCCTTTCGCATGCGTTTTCTCACCCACCGCATCCGCATGGGGGCCTGCAAAATCCGTCTGAAAGGCCATTGCCGTAGAAAGCTGGCAAGCGCGCCAAACATAAGAATATACCCAAGGCTCCACGCGATCATGATCGTTTCGATGTTGCGGAAAACCTCTGAGATCAACCCCAAACCGATGACGGGTAGAATCCATGATGAGGTTCTTAGAAAGAACAGCACATTGGCCTGGCTCGACATTTCCTGTGCAATGAGCGGCACATGAATATCGCAGGAAATCGTCTCTAGCCAAACGACCAGAAGGATAAGGAAGTAAAGCGGTACCACCGCATGACCCATAAAGTGGGCTAGGATCAAACCTATTGCGGTCATCGCGGCAAGCGACGTGACAGTCACCAGCAGTCGCGTCTTTATGTACACACCGGCGACGCCGGATGTTTTTCCGCTGACGTCTCTTGCTATGAAGTAATTCAGGCCCCAGCCGAGAGCTGCCGGAGCAGCATTCACCACACCCAGCGCAAGACCATAGATGCCGGCGGCTTCGAGGCCCATGAATTTGACAATATAAAAAGACAGCGCAAAGCGCAAAACAAGCGTCGAACCGCGAAGGCCCATATTGAAGATGACGTTGATACCGGTAAGAGAACGACCTTGCAGAAACGGTATACGCATGGCTGTCCGGTTGTTGTTTTCAGCCAATGTCGATCCTCAATATTGCAAACCGGAACGCGTCATGCGGACCACTTTGATATTTTCCATGCCGCTCTCTTCTAACGTGACAAGCGCGATAACGATGCTTCCGGTATCGTCTTCGTGCTGCATGAGGAAGACGTCATCGAGATCACGGCGCAGGCTTGGATGAACCCGCGATTTTGTGGCCACGCCACCATCGATGACGATGAGGTCGAAAGCCTCGCCGTTTCCGTCCGTCGTTTTTTTGAATGTCTCGCTCAAGTCCCGTTCATCCGCCGGGGAAAAGTGAAGAAACGGAACGGACTCGACATCGTAAAACCCGTTTCCGTCCACCTCAACTGTGCTTTGCTCAGGTAAAAGCATGGCCGTCAACAAAGGATCGTGTGTCGCACGATCGACAAGGAGAACGCGACGTCCAAGTTTGGCAACATCCGCCGCCAGGTTGAACGCGGAATAGGGCGCGCGATTTTTCGGACCTGTGGAAACGACCATGATGGTGTGGTTGGCACCCGGTTTGAGCGCAGATGAAACGAACCGCGCCAAACCGTCAAAGCCCTCATCTGCTGTTGCGACCAGCGCTCTCATATCCGCCTCACGAACAAAGCGATTGAATGTGGCGACGGGAGCAGCCGGGATAGCGCTGGTGTTATCCGAGGTCGGCAACAATCCACCACTGGGACCACGATCTGCCTCAGGGCCAGGTAAACTATTGCGGGGCGAGCGCACCATCTGCAATTCACTTGGCTGATCATGAAACTGATCCCGCAAAATGAGAAGGCCAGCAGCCAGAAGAAGCCCGAAAATTCCGCCGCCGGCCGATATCAGACCGCGTGGAGGTCCAGCTTTGCGCAATGGCGGTTCCGCGCTGGAAATTATCTGCGGGTTTTCGCTCGATGTGCCCTGCTGCTCAGAAAGCTGCTTGGTTCTCAACAAGAACGCTTCATAGACGGCACGATCGCTTTCCAGCTTTCGCTGCAATTCGCGCAACCGCACCATGGTTTGTTCGTCGCTGTTGAGGCTTGTCTTCAGCGCGTCGGCGTTGGACGTCGAAAGTTTGAGCTGGTTTCTCAAACGCGCCAGATTGCTTGAAGTCGCCGTCGAGAAGTTCCGCAATTGTTCGTCAAGGATAGCATTGAGCGACTGGGTCCGCGCACGCGCGGCCTGAAGGGACGGATGCTGCGCACCCAATGACGTCGCCTGAACGGACTCCTCTTCACGGCTTTCCTGATAACGCGCGCGCAAAGAAATAATTGCGGGTGTCAGGGACGTGTCCGGAATGGAGCGCAAATATTGTCTGTCGTTTCTGGCACGATTGAGCTCGGCCACAAGAGCTTCGCCTTCGGCAACCGAGGCCGACAGCCTTGATATTTCGGTATTGGCATCGGCAATGCGCTGCTCGACATCCGGTCGTCCTTGAATATCCGCCAGATTATGCTCTGCGCGATACGCCTGAACGGCACGGTCGCCATCTTCCACAGCTTTGCGCAGCTGATCAAGTTGCGCAGAAAGCCCCCCGCCCGTGCGCCGCAGCACATCGCTGTTCATTTCCATGCGCACTTGCGCGTAGGTGGTGGCGATGAGATTGGCCAGCTCGGCAGCGCGCTGCGGGCTGTCGGACTTGACCGACACATTGACGATGAAGCTCTTGCCGACAGCATCGACGGATATAACCTTGCGCAACGCATCGAGCGCCAGATTGCTGCGGCTTTCCTTGTCGGGGTAGACCGGGTCGGCGGCCCCAAATTTGGGATCGTCGTAAAGTTTCTCGCTCTCCACGATCCGTGAAAGCACCTGTGCAGAGGTGATGATATATTGCTGATTGAGGACGTGTGAGTCCACCGCACGTGGCTGTCCCGGCAAGTCGCTTTCCAGGACCCGGGAGCCTTCAGGATCGAGCAAGATTTGCGACGTCGCGACATAGTAATTCGGGATCAACAACGACGCGCCGAACGCCAGTGCCGCGCAGATGATACCAATGAGGAGAATGAACAGGGCGTTACGCCACAGCAATGCCGCCAAACGGAGAAGATTGTTTGGCCCGCTTGTTTGCTCCCGATAATGCGGCTCGTAAGATGTCGTCTCGTTAATCGCCATACCGGTTTACGATCCCATCTTTTGTGGAAGCTGCGTCTTACGATTTCCTGACATCGCCATTCTCTTGAACGTTCGCCTAATGTGTAATCGCCAGCTCGTTGCGGACGCGCCGCTTGCGTATATTCCGGCTTTTCTCATGATACGCGGAAGAACCGCCCAGTATTTGACCAGCCGTCAGTCTAGGGATGACGGGTTAATATACCGTTTTGCGGAAGCAGCCTTTCCTGGGCGGCCAATTCGTCTTCAGTAAGGCAATAGCTTTTGACCTGTTTTTGTCCCTAGCGTTTAGCGCTCTGCGAGCTCCCACCACAGACATTCTTACGGCCCGCACGCACAGGATAAGAACCGCATCTTTTAGATAGCCGGCTAATCTTATTTTTCGAGTTGGCGTCCGATGACCCTTGGGATCAGAAACTTGGAGGCGTGCAAGCACTGATGACTTCGCAGGGCACTGGCCCCACGCAACGAAACGTGTGCGGCCGTCTGCTTTCAAAATAATAGGCGTCGCCGGGGCCAAGAATGCGACGCTCATCATCCACCGTCACTTCCAACCTTCCTGAAAGAACGATACCGCCCTCCTCTCCTTCGTGAACCAGCGGAACACGGCCGGTCCCTGCACCCGGTTGGTAGCACTCCTTCAATATCTGCAAACTTCTTCCGAACAGGTTCTCTCCAATCTGACGATAGGAGACGGGCCCTTTACCAATCTCGACCAACTCCTCAGCCGCGTAAAAAGCCTTGCGTGGCTTGTCTGGTTCCAGCGCAAAAAATTCGGCAAGTCCAATAGGGATGCCGTCGAGTATCCGCTTCAATGCGCCGACTGAAGGATTTGTAGAGTTGGATTCGATCAGGGAGATCGCGGAGTTGGTGACCCCTGCACGCTTGGCCAACTCCCGTTGGGATAATTTGTGGAGAGAGCGCAGATGACGCAATCTGTTACCAATGTCGACGACCACCGTGAACCTCACCGTTGCATATGTTCGATATACCGCAAATCCTTACAAGGAAATCCATCTTTATCAATGGCTTAGTCATTATAAGAAATAGACTTGTTCGATGATGCGAAGTGCAGGATTGATATCTTATCATAACATGGGGAACCCGATGGATCACAGCAACAAATCCAACATGCCAAATCTTTCCAATTTCTGGATGCCATTCACGGCAAACCGGCAGTTCAAGGCGTCGCCGCGGCTGTTGGCCAGTGCGGAAGGCATGTATTACAAAGATATTGATGGCAACACGATTCTGGATGGCACGGCAGGCCTGTGGTGCGTCAATGCCGGACATGGACGCAGGCGCATTACCGAAGCCGTAGAGCGCCAGCTTTCGACCCTCGATTTCGCGCCCACCTTCCAGATGGGCCATCCAATTGCCTTCGAGTTCGCCGAGAAGCTCGCAGCGATCGCACCCGGAGGACCGGATGCTGGACTCGATCGTGTTTTCTTCACCGGCTCCGGTTCGGAATCCGTCGACACCGCATTGAAGATCGCGATTGCCTATCAGCGCGCCATCGGCCAAGGAACCCGCAGTCGCATCATCGGTCGTGAAAAAGGTTATCACGGCGTTGGCTTCGGCGGTATTTCTGTCGGCGGCCTCGTCAACAACCGCAGAGTCTTCCCCCAAATTCCCGCCGATCATATGCGCCATACGCTGGATCTAGACCGCAATGCTTTCTCACATGGCCTGCCGGAACACGGCGTCGAACTCGCAGACGATCTAGAGCGTCTGGTCGCGCTGCACGGTGCCGAGACCATAGCAGCTGTGATCGTAGAACCCATGTCGGGTTCGGCTGGCGTCATCCTTCCGCCGCAGGGATATTTGCAGCGTCTGCGCGCCATCGCCGACAAGCATGGCATCCTGCTGATCTACGATGAAGTCATCACCGGCTTCGGCCGCCTCGGCAAACCATTCGCCACGGACTATTTCGGCGTCGTTCCGGATCTCGTCACCACTGCGAAAGGCATCACAAATGGTGCGATCCCGATGGGGGCAGTTTTTGCCAAGCGTGCGGTGTATGACGCGTTGATGCAAGGACCGGACAATCAGATCGAACTGTTCCATGGCTATACCTATTCGGGGCACCCCGTCGCTTGCGCCGCCGGTATCGCCACGCTCGAGATCTATCAGGAAGAAGACCTGCTCACCCGCGCCGCTGATCTCGAACAAGCATGGCAGGATGCGCTTCACTCCCTGAAGGGACTGCCGCACGTCCTTGATATCCGCAATCTGGGCTTGGTTGGCGCGATTGAGCTTTCGCCACGGGAAGGTGCGCCGGGAACCCGTGCCTACGATGCGTTTGTGGATTGCCTCAAGAAGGGCCTCCTGGTTCGCGTCACCGGCGATATTATTGCGCTGTCCCCGCCACTGATTATCGAAGAAAGTCAGATTACGGATATTGTCTCGATTATCGGCGACGCCTTGAAACGCGTCGCATAATTTCACTAGCCCCTGGAGCGGCTGTGTCGCTCCAGGGGCTAGGCTTTACTAAATTTTTAGCAAGTTTATACGCTTGTTTTAATTAAATAAAAAACGCCAAAAGAAAGCCAAGTGGCGTTTTTGTTTCACCACTTCGTACCGACAATTATAGGTTATTTTCCTGTCCATCGGAGCTTTTGTTCTCCGCTTGTTTGGCAATGCGCTCAGCCACCTGGCGAGTCTGATTGCGTATGTCAGGCACAGCAGTAATTTCCCAAAACTGCCCCGCTGTCAAGGCTCCAACAGCAAAGAGGCCTTCTCGTGGGTAACCCTCACAAGACAAAGCCCGGGAGTTTTCGTCTACTCTAATCCCAAGCCCGAGAGGATCGATGTCGAGCATGTTTTGCGCCTGCATGTTTTGCAACAGTGGCGAATGGCCTATTCCAGCCCGCTCCATGCCCGTACAGTTTACGAGCCAGTCGAATGCGAGCGATGTCTCTTCCGATGTGCCGCGCCGACGGAAGGTGAGATGGTTGGTATCGCCAAGGCGCGCTATCTTGGAGACGAAACCCGCATGAACCGATACCGTACCATCCTGCATGAGGGCGTCGAAAACCTCATGGACCTGGGGTGCGATACGATGCCTGTGAATGTTCCACCAAGCCAAGGCGTGCCGCAGGAATCTCGACCGTTGCGCTTGGCTCAAATCCTGCCAGAGGTGTTGAGTCTTGTGCCGCAACCCTTCCATCACGGCTCGCCAATCCTGCCCTCCCCTCACCTGACGCCGGAGGTCTGCAAGAATCTCACTGATCTCCAACCGGCTTTTCATCAATGCCGGCTCTACCGCCTGCACGGGATGGGTGCTGTGCGCATGCGGCGTCAAACCACGGCGGGACAGAACATGGATTTTGCCACGATGCCCCATGTTCCGGAGAGACAGAACCTGGTCGATCATCGTCAATCCGGAGCCCAGAATTGCGATGGTGTCATCTGGCTTCACGCGCGACAACCAGCCCAAGCGCCAGGGATTACGCACCACCCGACGCAGTAGCGCCATATCGGCATCGGAAGTTAGCCGCGGCAAACTCGCGGTGCCGACACCAAGACAAAGCGCAATATTTTTTGCTCTTAACTCTCTCCCATCACTAAGACGAAACCCAACTCCCTCCTCGTCGCATGACGAGCAAGAAAGGGCCTTGGCTTTAACAAAGTCTACGCGCGCGCGCTGATGTTTGCTGCGCAATAGGGAAGCCAGCGTATCTCTGAGATACAGACCGTAATCATGACGGGAGGCGAAACTGCCGCCGTCAACGGGCCGTCCGCGTTTCGTCAGCCAGTCCACGAAATCCGATGGCTTATCTGCAAAAGCACTCATGCGCGCCGCAGGCACATTCAATCGGTGCAAATGCAATTCGGTTCGATAAGCCGTTCCGCGACCAAACGCGGAATCATCTCCAACAATGGCGATGGACGCAGTCGAAGGAAGAACTTCTAGAAGATTGGTTACAAGACTGATCGCGGAAAACCCGGACCCAACAACGGCAACGTCATAAACCACACAGAATCTCCTGTCTTTCATTTCGCACGCAGAAAACCTTAACCACTCCAGAAACGCAAATGCGAATTAGCCAGCACTTCATATAGCTATAAACCGACCCGCTCTGCTCTCTCATGACAGTCGATACAAAGCAGTTAGCCGCGGCTAACTTCGAGACGTCCTCAAACCTCCCGATACAATTCGCACCGTTCCAGCAAATTCACGACAGGAATAATGCTTAGTTGGCTGAAAAGATTCATGTTTAGGCTTTCCGAATACCTATTGCGCCAAAAAGAGAATCGGCGCTTATATCTCAGTTGCGGAAAAAACCGATTTCAGCGGAAAAAAACGCAACTGATCCAACAAGCGGAAAACACTTGATATGACCCAAAGCGCCGATCTGAAATCTGCTGAGAAGGCACCCGATCTTACGGAGCTTATCCTACAGCATTCGGCCGCGCTGTCTGCGCAACTGCAAGCGCACAACGCAAATACATTCGCACCTCTGTCCGAAAAAAGCATGAGGAATTTTTCTCCATCCGAAACGGCTAAGCTGATCGGCATTGGAGAAGCATATCTCCGCCAGATCGCCGCCGAACAACCGGAGCTCAGCGCTTCGCAGAGTGGCGGTCGCCGAAGCTATTCCGTTGAGGATATCCACGAGATCCGCAAGTTCCTCGATCAGGGCGCGCGCGGTACTCGCCGCTACCTTCCTCATCGTCGTGAAGGCGAAGACTTGCAGGTCATCGCCGTGATGAACTTCAAGGGCGGCTCCGGCAAGACCACAACATCGGCGCATCTAGCGCAATTTCTCGCACTGCGTGGCTATCGTGTTCTTGCAATCGATCTTGACCCGCAGGCAAGTCTGTCTGCCCTCTTCGGACATCAACCGGAGCTAGATGTCGGACCCAACGAAACTCTATACGGTGCGATCCGCTATGACGGCGAACAACGCCCCATCGCCGAGATCGTTCGCGGAACCTATATTCCCGATCTCCACATTATTCCCGGCAATCTGGAACTGATGGAGTTCGAACATGATACCCCACGCGCGCTGATGCGCCGTGCGCCAGGAGACACGCTGTTTTTCGCCCGCATTGGTCAAGCTATCGCGCAGGCGCAAAACTTTTATGACGTCGTGGTTATCGATTGCCCCCCGCAACTCGGTTACCTCACACTATCGGCCCTGACGGCGGCGACATCGGTTCTTGTTACCGTTCATCCACAAATGCTCGACGTCATGTCGATGAACCAGTTCCTTGCCATGACCGGTGACCTTCTCGCTGAAATCGGCAGGGCTGGTGCTCGGTCGGATTATCACTGGATGCGGTACCTGGTCACACGCTTCGAGCCGAGTGATGGTCCACAGAACCAGATGGTGGCTTTCCTTCGCTCCATATTCGGAGAGCATGTGTTGAACCATCCCATGCTAAAGACCACCGCGGTGTCCGACGCCGGATTGACCAATCAAACGCTTTTCGAGGTGGAACGGACGCAGTTCACGAGAGCGACTTATGATCGCGCGTTGGAATCCATGACGAATGTTAATGCCGAAATTGAAGGCTTGATTAAGAAAGCCTGGGGTAGGGCCGTATGAGCAGAAAAGAAATCTTCGCCAATCTCGGCGGTAAGAACACCGATAATGCAGACGCTCCTGCCGAGCGCGCTCGTCCGCGCATTCGCCCTATCCTTGGTTCGCCAGAGCTGGTGACCGATGTCATCAATTCTCCGGTGGGGATGATCGGACAATCCCTCAATGAGGTATCCGAGCGCTCAAAACGTGCCGAAGAGATTGAGCGTAAGCTTGCTGAAGGGCTCACAATCGTCGCGCTCGATGCCTCAGACGTCGATCCATCTTTCATTCCTGACCGTATGCCTTCCTCCATTGAAGCCGATGTCGGCCTTGTGGAGGCTATTCGCGAACAGGGCCAGCAGGTCCCTATTCTCGTTCGTCCTCATCCGCAGCATCCAGGGCGTTATCAGGTTGCTTTCGGTCATCGTCGTTTACGGGCTGTGGCTGAAATCGGTATTCCCGTTCGCGCAGTCGTTCGCAATCTCACAGATGAGCAGCTTGTTGTTGCCCAGGGTCAGGAGAACAACGAGCGTCGTGATCTCAGCTACATCGAAAAGGCACGCTTTGCGCAAAAGCTCCAGATGCGTTTCTCCCGAGAAACCATCATGGCCGCGATGTCTCTGTACAAAGGCGATCTGTCAAACATGCTTTCGGTTGTCGGCCGCATTCCCGATGACATCGTCGATAGCATAGGCCCCGCTCCAGGTGTCGGGCGTCGTAGCTGGATGGATCTCGCAGAACAGCTTTCGTCTTCAAAGGTCAATGAAGCTGCGCGGGCCTATCTCAACGATGAGACCGTCGCCAAGCTTTCTTCGGAAGAGCGCTTCAAGTCAATTTTGGAGTTTCTCAAGCCGAAGGTTGAGCCAAAGAAAACCGGTGTTCTATCAACGGAGAGCGGTCAGAAACTCGCAAAGATCGTAGAAACCGATCACCGGCTGGATATCTCTATCGACCGTAGGCAAGCGCCAGAATTCGCAGCCTTCGTTCTAGAGCACCTACAAACACTGTTCGAAGAGCATCGCTCTAAACAGTAATCAACCCGTTTTCGATTGAACCATTAACAGGAGCAGCAAGCCCAAAAGAAAAAAGCCCCCGAACGTTGCCGCACGGAAGCCTTTCTTTGATCTAAGCACCCAAAGAATCTCATTTCCGCGAATCATAGTCAATAGTCTTGGCATCGATATTTCTTCGGTGAGCGATTTTCTTTTGCCTTTTTGAAGGTGAAAGACATGAATAGCGATATTGTAACGACGCCATTCGGGCGGCGAGGGCTATCACTTGGCCGTCTCGCAAGTCAGTTTGCGTCCAGAAACATTGACCCTGCGCGGTCGATCGATAAATGGAAGCTGTTTCGCGCCACATGCGAAGCTCGTCCCTTACTCGGTATTTCGGACCGATCACTGGCAGTGCTGAATGCTTTGCTCAGTTTTTATCCCAAAGCAGAATTGTCAGAGCGAAATGGCCTGGTGGTGTTTCCATCTAACCAGCAGCTCTCTCTTCGTGCACATGGCATGACAGAGCAAACACTCCGCCGGCATCTTACCGCGCTCATCGAAGCCGGTCTCATTCTGCGTAAAGACAGTCCAAACGGGAAACGATACGCACGCAAAGACAGAAGCGGCGGCATTAGCGATGCATACGGATTTTCGCTTGCCCCGCTGATTACGCGGGCCGATGAAATACAAACGATTGCCGATCAGGTCATCGAAGAGCGTTTGCATCTACAAAGATTGCGGGAAAAAATCAGCCTGTGCAGACGAGACATCATAAAGTTTGGTGAAATTGCCGTGGTTGACGGTGTCGATGGTGATTGGGACAGCTATCGGCAACTCTATCTGATCACGACATCCACGCTTGACCGTAAATCAAAGGCTGCACATCTCGCTCTTGTTCTGGAAGATTTGGACCATTTGCGCGCAGACATGGCTAAGCAGTTGGAAAAACACATAGAAAAACAAAAAATAAGCGCCAATGCCTATCAAAATGAGCGGCTTATACAGAGTTCAGAATCCGAATCCTTTATTGAAAGCCAACATGTGGATAACGAGAGAAACCCTCCGACCGAAACACCAGTAGAAACTCAAGCGGCTTTAGACGAGACAAACGTTGCAAAGGATCGCTCTTTCAGCCTCCAACGGGCTAGGAGCGAAGGTTTCGATCTCCAAACGCTGCTCAA
This sequence comes from Agrobacterium rosae, assembly GCF_002915175.1. Lineage (GTDB taxonomy): Bacteria > Pseudomonadota > Alphaproteobacteria > Rhizobiales > Rhizobiaceae > Agrobacterium > Agrobacterium rosae. Next base: position 709,788 of record NZ_NXEJ01000008.1, read on the forward strand.
AGCATGCCCAGAGATCGCCCTCTATGGCCCCAATGGGGATGTGAGAAGCTGGAACGACCTGAAACAAGCCACTCATGTGGTCAGAACAATGCTCTCCATTAGCCATTCTGCCTATGAAGCAGCAGAAAAAACCATGGGCTCACAGAATACCAATGCAATCATAGCGTGCATGCTGGAACGTTCAGCAACAATTCAATCTGCGGGTGGATATCTACGCAGCTTGACCGAAAAATCGCGAGCGAAACAATTCTCAATAAAACCAATGCTCATGGCACTTCTACGCGCTCGTACATCACCACAAGCTGCTGCTGCCTATGCCTTATGCTAAAAGAAAAAATTAGATTGGCGACCTCTGCAATAAAATTGACTTTTTGAGGAAAGATTTTTATGTGCGCTGGAGCGACTGCGAAAAAGGAATGACATATGACTGCTGCAGAACTGGCCATCGAAACGTCTCAGGTTGAACCCAGCCGGACAAAGCGTTTGAAAGCAGCGACGCAGGACGCTCACAAGGTTCTGGACGGCTTCATCATGTCGGCAAAACCGTTCGAAAGCCGCGAGAATTTTGCGAAGTTCGTTCAGACGCAGTATCTTTTTCACAGAGATCTCGACGCCTTCTTCTTCAACGACACTCTCGCCGAACTCTTGCCTGACCTTAAAGGACGCCGGCGTTTGGGCTTTATCGAGCAAGATCTGGCAGATTTGTCGACAACAGTGCCTGCAAGCTCCGCAACTCATTTCAGCCAGGATGATGCTGCATTCGATCTGCCCGAGGCTCTGGGATGGCTTTACGTGGTCGAGGGCTCGAACCTCGGTGCTGCCTTTCTGTTGAAAGACGCTGCGAAGATCGGCCTTGGCGAAACATTTGGTGCTCGGCATCTTGCAGGCGCACCCGAAGGGCGGGGATTGCATTGGCGTACCTTCGTTGCTGCGCTTGACGCAGTAGAGCTGACCGCAGAGGAAGAAAACCGAGTGATCGCTGGCGCAGAAGCCGCTTTCCACACTGTCCATGACCATGCAAAGCGTGTGATGGTTTAACCTTCTCTAACCGAGGGGCGGTTGCATAGTCCTTTGTGCGACTTGCCCTCAGATGCGGTTGAGCTACTATGAAACGGTGGCGGGGAGGCCACTCCATAGGAGGTTCAATGACGTATCGACTTTTTAAACGGCGAGCAGCTCTTGCACTCGCCGCATCCGCTGCTACTTTTCTTGCGATTGGCGCTTCAGCTCAAGCTCAGAGTTTTCCCGATAGAACAATAACGCTGGTCGTTCCTTTTGCTGCCGGCGGCTCTACCGACGTTGTCGCTCGCGTTATTGCGCAGAAAATGGGTGATGAACTCGGTCAGCAAATCGTTGTGGAAAATGTCGCAGGTGCTGGCGGAAATCTCGGGGCTGACCGGGTCGCACGGGCTGAGCCCGATGGCTATACGGTTTTGATGGGCACGGTCGCTACCCACGCTCTTAATCCCCTTATTCTTAAGACCAAACCCTATGATCCTGAAAAGGACTTCGCGCCGATCTCGCTGCTGGTCGTCGTGCCCAATGTTCTGGTCGTCAACCCACAGCTACCCGTCAACACGGTGGCCGAACTGGTTGCTCTTTTGAAAGCAGAGCCGGATAAATATGCCTATGCGTCATCCGGAAATGGAACGCCGCTCCACCTTTCCGGTGAGCTTTTCAAAGCTATGACTGGCGTCAGTATGCAGCACGTTCCCTATAAGGGATCAGGTCCGGCGCTGAACGATCTTCTCGGAAACCAGGTTTCCATCATGTTCGACAATTTGCCGTCGTCGTCAGGGCACGTCAAATCCGGTACGTTAAAGGCGCTGGGCGTAACGACGGCTGAGCGGGCAACATCCTTCCCCGACGTGCCGACGATTGCCGAAACAGTTCCAGGCTATGAAACGTACACCTGGAACGCACTGTTTGCGCCAGCGGGAACTCCCCCGGAAGCGATCGATAAACTGAACGCCGCTGCAAAAAAAGCGCTTGCAGACCCAAGCGTTGCTGCCCGAATGGCAGATTTCAGCGCCAAGATCGTCGGCTCCACGCCAGATGAGCTCAAGACCCATGTGGCACAGGAAATCGCCAAATGGGGTCCAGTCGTCAAAGACGCAAATGTTCAGATGGATTGAACTAGCGGCGATCAGTCTCCGGACTGATCGCCATTATCCCCAAGCCGGGCACATTTGAGGCAAAGGGGTACCTGTGATCAGAGCATTCTTGTGCTCTAGCGTTAGGGCCGCGAACGGACACATCCGACAATCAAATTATAAGTCCGTCTATAACCAATCGATCTGCCGAAGAAATAAGCAATATTTTTATCAAGCGATAAATATTTTATCATTTGATAAAAATAAAAATTCCGATACCTTATAAATCATTGTTTTTACACACCATACGAGACTGGCACGGAACCTGCATTTTACTTCTCATCAGTTCGATACGAACACAGGACATGGAGGGTGCAAATGGAAATCGGTGTTTTCATTCCAATTGGAAACAATGGCTGGCTGCTTTCGGAAAACGCGCCGCAATACAAGCCAAGTTTTGAGCTCAACAAACAGATCACGTTGGCGGCTGAAAAATATGGCTTCGATTTCGCGCTGTCGATGATCAAGCTGCGCGGTTTTGGCGGCAAGACCGAGTTCTGGGACTATAATCTGGAATCCTTCACGCTGATGGCGGGACTTGCAGCGGTCACCTCTAAAATCAAGCTTTTTGGCACCACCGCCACGCTTGTCATGCCTCCCGCGATCGTGGCGCGCATGGCGACCACCATCGATTCCATCTCTGGCGGCCGTTTCGGGATCAATCTCATCACCGGTTGGCAGCGCCCGGAATATAGCCAGATGGGCCTTTGGCCGGGCGATGAGTATTTTGGTGACCGTTACACCTATCTCAGCGAATATACGACGGTGCTTCAGGAGCTTTTGGCGACGGGCCAATCGGACCTCAAAGGCAAATATTTCACCATGGACGATTGCCGCATGAAACCGGTGCCGCAGGGTGATGTGAAGCTCATCTGTGCAGGTTCATCTGACAAGGGTATGGAATTCTCGGCGAAATTTGCGGATTACAGCTTCTGTTTCGGTGTTGGCGTCAACACGCCAAAGGCCTTTGCACCCACCAACGAACGTTTGCTGGCAGCCACCGAAAAAACGGGGCGAGATGTCCGTTCCTTCGTGCTGACCATGGTGCTTGCGGAAGAAAAATCCGAGGACGCCTGGGCAAAGTGGGAACACTACAAGGCCGGTGCAGATCAGGAAGCCATCAAATGGCTGGGCCTACAAAGCTCTGTCGATACAAAGTCGGGCTCCGATACCAATGTGCGCCATATGGCGAACCCGGTGTCAGCCGTGAACATCAATATGGGTACCATTATCGGCTCCTATGAAGAGGTTGCGGCCATGCTGGATGAGATGAGTGAAGTTCCCGGCACCGGCGGCGTCATGCTGACATTTGATGACTTCGTCGAGGGCATCGAGAAGTTCGGCAAATATGTACAGCCGCTGATGAAAAGCAGGCAGCATGTAACAGCGACATTGGAGGCCGCAGAATGACGCAAGCCGTTGTTGCTGGCTATCAGCCGCCAAAAAGCCGATCGGAGAGTGTCACGCTTCCTGCAAGGCCAGAGCCGATCTCATTGAAACCGAGCGAAACTGCGGTCGTGGTGGTGGATATGCAGAATGCCTATTCCACCGAAGGCGGTTATGTCGATCTGGCTGGTTTCAATATAGCCGGTGCCAAATCCACCATCGCCAATATCGGCAAAACGCTGGATGCAGCGCGCGCGGCGGGCGTTCAGGTCATCTATTTCCAGAATGGTTGGGATAGCGATTATGTTGAGGCAGGCGGGCCTGGTTCTCCCAACTGGCATAAATCCAATGCGCTGAAAACCATGCGTGCGCGACCGGATTTGCAGGGAAAGCTGCTGGCCAAAGGCACATGGGATTATGCCATCGTTGATGAGCTGACGCCGCAACCGGGTGATATTCTGGTGCCCAAGACGCGCTATAGCGGTTTCTTCAACACCAATATGGACAGCGTGTTGCGGGCGAGGGGCATTCGCAATCTCGTCTTCGTCGGTATTGCCACCAATGTCTGCGTGGAAAGCTCGCTACGAGATGCGTTCCATCTGGAATATTTCGGCGTGATGCTGGAGGACGCGACCCATCATTTGGGGCCGGATTTCATCCAGCAGGCCACCGTCTATAATGTCGAGAAATTTTTTGGCTGGGTGGCGACGGTCAATGATTTCTGCGCCGTCATTTCGCAAGCGGCACCCATCGAAGATTGATGCAGCAACGATAAAGAGGAACATGACATGCCTAAAAAAATCATCGTACCGGAAGGCACAGCCAAGCCCATCGCGCCGTTTTCACCCGGAACATTGGCCGATGGCATGGTCTATGTGTCCGGCACGCTACCCTTCGACAAGAACAATGACGTGGTGCATGTGGGCGACGCCGCAGCGCAGACGCGCCACGTTCTAGAAACCATCAAGTCGGTCATCGAAACCGCTGGCGGTACTATGGAAGATGTGACCATGAACCATATTTTCATCACCGATTGGGCCAATTACCAGGCGATCAACACTGTTTATGCCGAATATTTCCCCGGTGATAAGCCAGCCCGCTACTGCATCCAATGCGGTTTGGTAAAGCCCGACGCGCTGGTGGAAATCGCCACCGTCGCCCATATCGGCAAATAACGGTAGGGACCGCGCAATGATACATTTCGAGGTTCATGGTCGGCAAGAGCCTGCTGTCGAGACGATTGTCTTATCGTCAGGCCTTGGCGGCTCTTCCACCTACTGGGCACCACAGATGGACATGCTGCAAAAGCATTTCCGCGTTGTCGTCTATGATCATTGCGGCACTGGCCGAACCGGTGGAGAAGTGCCGGTCAACGGCGGTATCTCCGCCATGGCCGATGATGTGCTGGAGCTGGCAAGCCAATTGAGCCTCGAAAAATTTCACTTCATGGGTCATGCACTAGGCGGCCTGATCGGTCTCGATATCGCGCTGCGCAAACCCAGTTTAATCGATCGGCTGGTGCTCGTGAATGCGTGGAGCAAGGCGGATGCCCATTCCGGACGCTGCTTCGATGCGCGCATATCGCTGCTGGATTCCGGCGTCGAGGCCTTCGTAAAGGCGCAGCCGCTCTTTCTATACCCTGCCGTATGGATGTCCGATAATGCCGAGCGGCTGGCGAAGGACGACGCCCATGGTGTTGAGCATTTTCAGGGCAGAGACAATGTTCTGCGCCGCATAGCAGCGCTCCGGTCGTTCGATGTGGACGGGCAACTGGCAGACATCAACAATTATACCTTGGTTGTTGCTGCGAAAGATGACTTGCTGGTGCCTTATACGCGTTCCGTCAGGCTTGCAGACGGTTTGCCAAACGCCGAGCTCGTGCTTTTCGATGAGGGCGCACATGCGATCAATATAACCGATGTCACAGGTTTCAATGCAAGTTTGGAGAAATTCCTGCTTGCCCCGGCATCGGCGTAAATTTGATGATTTGTAAGGGAAGGTTCGTTTAGATGCAGACGTTGTCTCTCAAAAAGGATGCTACAATGGAGACGAAGACTGTAGAACAGCGCGGCCTGGATTATCGCAACGCGATGTCGCAACTTGCCGGCGCCGTCAACATCGTCACGACGGATGGCGCAGCGGGCAGGGCCGGTTTTGCGGCAACGGCGGTGTGCAGCGTCTCGGATAATCCGCCGACATTGCTGGTCTGCCTCAACCGAAATTCCTCCGCGCATAAATTCGTCATCGCCAACGGCGTCGTTTGCATCAATACGCTGGCAGCTGAGCAAGAACAGTTAAGCGGCATTTTTGGCGGCAAGACACCGATGGATGTCCGGTTTTCATCTGGAGAATGGACCACGCTGGAAACCAAGGCACCGGTGTTGGAGGGCGCACTGGTCTCCTTCGATTGCCGCATCCGCACCATTCACGATGGTGGCACGCACGATATTCTCATGTGTGAAGTGCTCGATACGGTCATCCGCGAGGGTGAGGAAGCCCTGATCTATTTCAAACGGGGCTACCGCACACTCTGACGCGTTGTATGGCGTTCAGTCGATGCTTTTTCCAAAGCGTTCAAAGCTTTCCGCAAGCACAGTCGTTCCGGTGCCCGGCAGTTCGGGGCGTTTATAGATGCCATCATAGACATTGGCCGGTTCTTCGAAGTGATCCTTGATCCACGGAATATATTCAAGGATCGTCGAGGCCGGATGCCAATAGCTGAGATGCACATGCACCTGGCTCATTTCGCCCGCATGCGGAACGACAGGCAGCCGGTGTGCGAGCGCCAGATCGGCGACCTGGATGTATTCGGTAATACCGCCAAGCCTCGTTACGTCCGGCTGCACATAGGCGACGGCACCCGCCGCGATGAAGGAGCGAAAAGCGTCAACGGTATAAAGCTGTTCACCCAGCGCAATCGGGATCGATGTGTTGCGCGCCAACGTCGCATGGCTGATGACATCGTCATACCACATCGGCTCTTCGAACCAGTAGATATCCAGATCGCGGGCGAGGGCGCAGAAGCGTTGGCAGGTGGGCAGATCCCACTTGCCGTTTCCATCGATCGCGATGCGGATGGACGAGCCGAGGCGCTTGCGAACCGCTGTCAGCCGTTCGATGTCGACATTGGGATCGTCATGCCCGACCTTGATCTTTATCCGGCTAAAACCGTCTTCTTCCACGGCCTTTGCCGAACCGCTCAAAAGGGCATCTTTGGAGAAGGAAAGCCATCCGATATCAGTATTGTAGGCCTCAAGCTTGTCTGTACGGGCTCCGCCCAGATAGGCCCATAATGGCTGCTGCGCCTTTTTCGCTTTCAGGTCCCACAGGGCCACGTCGACGGCGGCCAGTGCCAGTTGCGTAATGCCGGCTCTGCCGACCCACTGCAAAGATGGGTGACGGGCCAGCTTGGTCCATAACCGCGTGTGATCGCTGGCATCCTCGCCGATCAGAAGCGGTGCGTAGCAATCTCGAATACAGGATGTGATCAACCGGTCGGATGCCAGATGTGCATGGGTGCCGGTGAAGCCGTACCCCTCCAGACCGTCTGCGGTGACGATCTTTGCGCCGACAACACCCCAATGGGTAATGCTGTGGGTCGAATCTGAAATCGAGTCCGATGTCAGTGGTAGATGTAGAATGAAGGGATGAATGGATGCTATTTTCATGATGGATAATCCTCCTCCGATTATCATGATGACGTCGAGTTTACAGACAGATCGTCAATGCGAATCCAGCCGTTCGAGATAGGGTAGTTCGTCGGGTGAAATAACTTCCGCGACCGCCTGAATGCGCAGCATGGCGCGGCTGCGGGAGATTTGCAGATGGCGGGCCAATTCATCTTGCGCACCGACCAGATCGCCAGCGAGCAGACAGTCGAAAATGGCCAGGTGCTCCGGCAGAAACGGCTCTGTGTCGAACAATTCCATGGTCCAATGGTAGAGAAAATGGTGCGCTACCAACAAAGCCTGGGGCAGGCTGATGGCCCGCATCAGTGATTCATTGCCGCAATATCCCAGCAGTTCGACGTGAAGCTGTTGTTCCAACGCATCCAGCGTGTGCCCTTCGATGGTGTCGATAGAGGCAATCGCATCCATGACGTTTCGGCGTAGCGTCTCAAGCAATCCGGCTGGCAGATTGGGAACGGCCTTTGCCAGAGCCAATGGCTCCAATATCCAGCGAAGCTCATAGAGCTCTTCGATATGTTTTGCAGTCAGCGCGGGTGCGTACCAACGGCCGCTATCGTCCTTGCGCACGATACCACGCTGCTGAAGGCGGGAAACGACATCGCGGGCAACGGTTCGGCTAACGCCGTAATGCTTTGCCAAAAGCGCTTCGTTGATGCGCCAACTGGCGAGGGACGTGCGGGAAACGATCTCGATCTCTATGTCGGAATAAATGATTTCCCAGCTGGACTGGCTGTGGATGCGAGCATCTGTAGCTGAAATGGAAAGTGGCGCAACTATCTCCAACGCTTTTGCTGGCAGCGATGTATGAGCGACGACATCATAACCCCGGGCTTCCGCTTTGCGCAGCAATTGCAACTGTTCAAGCTCAACAAGCGCTTTTCTGGCGGGTGCTCGACTGATGCCGAAACGCTTGGCGATCATCGTCTCTGTAAGCCTCGTACCCTCTCCAATCACGCCGTTGAGGATATCGGCAGACAGGGCCTCGCTGGCGCGGCGATAGAGTTTCAGGCCAATGCCCGTCGTGCCCTTCATGAAAAATTGTCCCGCTCTGTTCCCACCGGCTTTGATGTTTTGACGCTTCAGGGATTGCACGACAAAATATTTGTGTCTAGTGTATGCACAAGACATTTTGATGGGAGGAGCCGAAATGTTTAAGGCAAGTGCGCTTTGAAAGTGCCGCTTTCCATTCTCGATCGCTTTTGTCGAGCCGTCTTTGCCGCTGCCGGTGCAAACACGGCAACGGCTGACGCGGCAAGCCGGGCGATGATGCATGGCACGCGACATGGGGTGGACAGCCACGGTGTTCGTTTGCTGGATCACTACATCTCAGCGCTGGAGGGCGGCAGGATCAACCGCAGCCCCAACCTGAAACGGGTCGCAGGTTTTGGCGCGGTCGAAACGCTGGATGCTGATAATGCTCATGGAGCACTTTCGGCCTATACAGCTATGGATCGCGCTACCAAGATTGCTGAAACATTCGGCATTGGTGCGGTTGCCATCCGCAACACGTCGCATTTCGGACCAGCAGGCGCTTACTCGTTTGAGGCTGCCAAAAAAGGCTTCATCGGTATCACCTTCTGCAATTCCGATAGTTTCGTGCGCCTCCACGATGGCGCGACTCGTTTCCATGGCACCAATCCCATTTCGGTTGGCGTACCAGTTGCGGGTGAAAATCCATGGCTGCTCGATATGGCGACCAGTTCCATTCCCTACAATCGCGTGCTGCTCTATCGCAGCCTTGGCCAGGCTTTGCCGCAAGCCACAGCATCGGATGCGGGCGGGCACGATACGCTTGATGCCGACGCCGCAGACATGTTGGCCCCTTTGGGTGGTGAGTTCGGTTTCAAGGGTGCAGCGCTTGCAGGGGTGGCGGAAATTTTCAGTGCAGTGCTGACCGGCATGAAGTTGAGCTTCGACATTCCACCCATGGGTGGGCCAGATTTTTCGAAGCCGCGGGGTTTGGGTGCGTTCGTTCTGGCTCTCAAACCTGAAGCTTTCGTTGAAAAGGAAATCTTTGACGAGGGGATGCAGCGCTATCTGCATGCCTTGCGTAGTTCTGCAGCCAGACAAGATTGCCATGTCATGGCACCCGGTGACCGGGAATGGGCGGTGGCGGCTGAACGAGAAGAGACCGGTGTGCTGATCGACCCTGCCACCCGTGACGCCTTTCTTGCATTGGGTAAGCGTTTTGGCGTGAGGGTGCTAGGAGAGTGAATTCTCGAGGGATATTAACAATCTTTAATTTGCCGGTTGACTTGATGATTTTATCCGCTCTAAATGGAAACTGGTAAGGCCACTTTACCAAACCGCATTCGGGATAATGCGTCGGGAGGGTTCACATGTTTGTCGCTTTGGAGCCGCGACGCCTGCATAGACAGGTCGCGGACCAGATACGTGCGCTCATCGAAGCGGGAGAGATTGCCCTGGGAGCAAAGCTCCCAGCCGAGCGCGACCTTGCCGAGAGATTTGCCGTGTCGCGACCGACCGTGCGCGAAGCTTTGATCGTTCTGGAAGTGGAAGGATATGTTCAGATTCGAATGGGATCCGGCGTCTATGTCAGCCAGCGTCCACATCTGGTGCCGCCTATTTTGCCGGTCGATGAGAGCGACGGACCGTTTGAAATCCTTCAGGCCCGAAGCATTATCGAAAGTGCAATTGCCGAGGAAGCTGCAAGACTTGCGACCCCCGAGCACATCGTTGCTCTGGATGATGCCATCAGCCGTATGGAAAGCGCGATAGGGGATCCGGTCAAGATGCTCGTCCACGACCGTGCCTTTCATACTGCGATTACCGACATTATCGGTAACGCCACGCTTCATAATTTTACCGGCCATATCTTCGACCGGCGCATGACGCCCTATTTCGAACGGCTGGCGGCGCACTTTGAAGGGCCGCATACGTGGCGCGCAGCGCTCGAGGAGCACACGGTCATACGCAACGCGATTGCAGCCAATGATGCCAACGGCGCGCGCGACGCAATGCGACGGCATTTGAAGCTGTCGCAGAAGAGATTTTCCGAAAGCTTTGGTGAGGAGCCGTAGGAGAGCGATGGTTCCGTCAGGAGAGAGGGCGGGACTTGGACGACAGACATCTGATTTCAATCCGGGAGGGAAACCAAATGATATCAAGATTGACAACATTGCTTGGTGCAACGGCCATGGTCGTGGCATCCGCATTCGCAGCGCAAGCACAGACCGCTCTCAAATGGGCGCATGTCTATGAGACGACCGAGCCGTTCCACACGGAATCCGTATGGGCCGCCAAGGAAATCGAAAAACGTACCGAAGGCCGATACAAGATCGACGTCTTCCCCGCATCGCAGCTGGGTAAAGAGGCCGACATCAACCAGGGCCTGAAGCTGGGAACGGTCGATATCATCATTTCCGGCTCCAGCTTTGCGGCGCGTGATTTCAAGCCTATTGGCGTAACCTACTTTCCCTACATCTTTCGGGATCCAGAGCATCTGATCGCCTATACCAAAAGCGACGTCTTCAAGCGCTTGGCGAAAGGCTATGCTGACAAGACAGGTAACATCATAGCGGCGGTCAGCTATTACGGTACGCGTCACACCACATCCAATCGACCCATCGAAAAATGTGCTGATCTGGCCGGCGTGAAAATGCGCGTTCCGGATGTTCCAGCCTACCTCGCCATGCCGCGTGCCTGCGGTGCCAACACCACGCCGATTGCTTTTGCCGAAGTGTATCTTGCACTCCAGAACGGAACCGTCGATGCCCAGGAAAATCCACTGACGACCATCGAAGCGAAGAAGTTCTTCGAAGTGCAGAAGAACATCGTTTTGACCGGCCACATCGTCGACCATCTCAACACGTTGATTTCCAAGAGCCGTTGGGCAAGCCTTTCCGACGAGGACAAGAAGATTTTTGTCGATGTCATGCAGGAAGCAGCAACCAAGACCACCAAGATCATCGAAGAGCGTGAAAACGCGCTGGTCGATGAATTCAAGAAACGTGGCCTGACGGTCACGGAAGTCGATAAGGCAGACTTCGAGAAGAACGTGGTCGAGAAAGTGAAGTTCGAAGACTTCGGTTACGAAAAGTCCGATTGGGAAGCCATTCGCGCCATCAAGTAACACCGTCTCCGGCGCGGCAGTCACAAGCTGCGCCGTCCTTCTCTTTTCAGTTGGGACAATGCAATGTCGCAGGAAATTCACACTCAGGTCACCCCTGAGGAACTTGCCCATACGTTTGACGAAGCACCACTGGACGTTGATCTCTCGGTTTATTCCTTCGAAGACTGGCTCACGCTTGCCTTGTTCTGGATGATGACCGCCTGCGTCTTCCTGCAATTTTTCACACGCTACGTGCTGAACGATAGCTATGCCTGGACGGAAGAAATCGCGGTCAACTGCTTGATCGGCGTGGTCTTCATGGGGTCTGTCATGTGCGTGCGCATGTCGCGCCACATTCAGGTGGATGTTCTCTACCATTATCTGCCGCCAAACCTCACGCGGGTCATGTCGCTGACCGTGGATGTGCTGCGGATCGGCTTCTTCGGCTACATGTCGTGGCTGATGTGGCGTTATCTGGAAATCGTCGCAGATGAGGAAATGGTTACGGTTGCGCTGCCACGCAGTCTGGTTTTCTACACCGTCTTTGCTGCTTTCGTCCTGATGTTCCTGCGGTCCATTCAGGTGTTCGTTGCCAATCTTCGCCGTGGTTACTCCGTTCTGGAGCGGCCTGAAGAGTTCCAGAGCGCGGGAGATTGATGCCATGTTGCTGTTGATAGGTTCCTTTCTCGTCTTGATGGTCATCGGTCTGCCGGTCGCCATTTCCATGGCCGTATCGTCACTGGCCTATATTCTCTTTTACAATGTCGCCCCTGACATCATCGCCGCGCAGCGCATGATTGCCGGTGTCGAAAGTTTTCCGCTGCTTGCCGTGCCGTTCTTCATTTTGGCGGGCAATCTCATGAACAGCGCCGGCGTCACGGGCCGCATCTATTCCTTTGCCGTTGCCCTTGTCGGCTGGATGAAGGGTGGACTTGCCCAGGTCAACATCATCGGTTCGGTGATTTTCTCCGGCATGTCGGGTACGGCTCTTGCCGATGCCGCCGGTATCGGCACCATCGAAATCAAAGCGATGAAGGACCACGGTTATCCGGTGGAGGCGGCCGTTGGCGTTACCGCCGCATCCGCCACGCTGGGGCCGATCTTCCCGCCGTCCTTGCCCTTCGTGATCTATGGCATGATGGCCAATGTCTCCATCGGTGCTCTTTTCATGGCAGGCATCGTTCCCGGCGTGGTCATGACTCTGCTGATGATGATCACGGTTACTGTCTTCGCCTATGTCAAGAACTGGGGCTCGGACACACCGTTCAGCCTGCGCACCATCTTCGGCGCATCGCTTGAAGTTCTGGTCGTCATGCTGGTGCCGATCGGGATCTATGTGCTGACCATGTTCGGCATGTCACTCAACCTCGCCATCTTCATCGTTCTGGCCATCCTGATTGCCTGTGACTGGTATTTCGACTTCTCCGCCGTCATGGCGCTGATGACGCCGGTCATTCTCATCGGTGGCATGACGATGGGCTGGTTCACGCCGACCGAAGCGGCTGTCGCAGCCGTGTTATGGTCGCTGTTTCTGGGTCTTGTCCGCTATCGGACCATGACGATGAAGTCGCTGGCCAAAGCCACATTCGACACGATCGAGACGACTGCCGCCGTTCTGTTCATCGTCGCGGCCGCGTCTGTCTTTGCATGGCTGTTGACGGTCAGTCAGGCGGCGCAGCTTCTCTCCACGGCCATTCTGACGCTGACGGACAGCAAGTGGATATTCCTGATCCTTGTCAATATCCTCATGCTTTTTGTCGGCTGCTTCCTGGATACGATTGCGGCAATCACCATCCTCGTGCCGATCCTTCTGCCGCTGGTGCTGCAGTTCGATATCGATCCGGTGCATTTCGGTCTGATCATGACGCTGAACCTGATGATCGGTCTTCTGCATCCGCCCCTTGGCATGGTGTTGTTCGTGCTATCGCGTGTCGCCAAACTGTCGGTGGAGCGAACGACGATGGCCATTCTGCCGTGGCTTGTACCTCTGTTCGTCGCGCTTATTCTCATTACCTTCATTCCGGCGATTACCCTGTGGTTGCCAACGGAGATGGGACTTATCCGCTAAGACAACCACGCCCGCGCACCTGCTGCGCGGGCGTTCCTTCCCCTTTGCATGATAGAAAGCAAACGCATGCTCACTCGCGTGGCGCGTCTTTACGGCAAACAATCCATCAAGGTCGAAACCCAGAATGTGCCCCAGCCCGGCCCCGGCGAAGTGCTGCTGCGCATGGCGGCTGGCGGCATCTGCGGCTCCGATCTGCATTATTATCAGGATGGCGGCTTTGGCCCCGTTCAGGTCCGTGAACCGATTATCTCAGGTCATGAGGCATCCGGTTATGTGGAAAAGCTGGGGGAAGGCGTCAGTGCCTTGGCGATTGGCGCGCTGGTCGCCGTCAATCCCTCCCAGCCCTGCGGCAACTGCCACTATTGCAACATCGATCAGCCGATCCATTGCCTCGACATGCGCTTCATGGGCAGCGCCATGCGCCTTCCGCATGAACAAGGCATGTTTCGCGACTGGCTGGTCGTGCCTGCACAGCAATGCTTCGCTTTTGATGCCCACACGACACCCGCAGAAGCCGCTTGCGCCGAACCTATGGCCGTCTGCCTGCATGCGGTCGCGCAGGCTGGTGATCTGGCTGGGAAGCATGTTCTTATCACCGGTGCCGGACCAATCGGATTGCTGACGGTCGCCGCAGTCAAGCATGCTGGGGCCGGTGAAATCGTCGTGACCGATCTGGCCGATGCCGCCCTGTCGCGTGCACCTGCCATGGGCGCAGACCGCACGATCAATGTCGCATCCAACGCCGATAGCCTTACACCCTATCAGGAGGGCAAAGGTACATTCGATGTCGTGTTCGATTGCTCTGCCGCAGGCCCGGCACTGCGCGCCGCTTTCGCCTGCATCAAGCCACGAGGTACCCTTGTGCAGGTTGGCGTGACGGGCGATGTGACCATTCCGCTCAACGCTCTCGTCGGCAAGGAAATCGTCTGGCGCGGGTCACAGCGGTTCGACCGGGAGTTCGGTGACGCCGTAAGACTGATTTCGTCGCGAGCCATCGATGTGCGCCCGATCATCTCCCATGAGTTTCCGCTGGAGCGCGCAGTCGAAGCCTTCGAGCAGGCAGGCGACCGTTCAGTTGCTTGCAAGGTACAGATCACGTTCGGCCAAGACCATTGATTTTTTGAGGACTTAACGATGAAACATACATGGCGCTGGTTTGGACCGGTGGACAAGGTAACGGTCAGGGACGCCGCTCAAGCCGGTGCAGAGGGCATTGTCAGCGCGCTGCATCACATTGAAACCGGTGCCGTCTGGCCTGTCGATGAAATTGCCAAGCGCCACGACGCCATCAAGGCGGGCGGTCTTTACTGGGACGTTGTCGAAAGCGTTCCGGTTTCCGAAGATATCAAGACCCAGACGGGAGACTGGAAATCCCACATCGCCAATTGGCAGGAAACGTTGCGCCGCTTGTCGGCCAGCGGCATCCGCACCGTTTGCTACAACTTCATGCCGGTTCTGGACTGGACGCGGACCGATCTGCGCTGGGAAACACGCCATGGCGCAAAAGCCATGCGGTTCGATCTGACCGATTTCGCTGCTTTCGACATCCACATCCTCAAACGTCCGGATGCCAAGGCGGATTACCCGGATTGGCTGGTGGAGGAGGCCGCCAAACGCTTTTCCGAGATGCCCGATACGAAGATCATCGCTCTCGGGCTCAATATCGGCGCTGGTCTTCCCGGTTCGGCGGATGGCTACACGCTGGACCAGCTTCTGGCAAAATTGCGGACCTATCAGGGTGTGGATCGTCTGAGGCTGCAAGCCAATCTGGTGGATTTTCTATCTGAGGTCGTGCCTGTCGCAGAAGAGGTGGGGATCAATATCTGCGCGCATGGCGATGATCCGCCTTGGCCGCTGCTGGGCTTGCCGCGCATTCTCTCAACGCAGGCCGATTACGCGTATATGCTGGGGCAGGTGGGTAGTCGCGCAAACGGTGTCACTCTGTGTACCGGCTCTCTCGGTGCGCATAAGGATAACGACCTGCCGCTGATCGCCAAGTCCTTTGCCGACCGCATCCATTTCGTCCACTTGCGCAACGTGACGCGTGATACCGATACCGTACCTTGCTCATTTTTCGAGGATGAGCATCTTGAGGGGGCTACCGATATGGTCGCCGTTATCGCAGCGTTGCTGGACGAGGAAAAGCGCAGACGGGCGGAAGGTCGCGACGACCATCGCATCGCCATGCGCCCGGATCACGGACAGGAAATCCTGGATGACCTGACGCGTGGCGCACAGCCCGGTTATCCAGCTATCGGCCGCCTGAAGGGTCTGGCCGAACTGCGCGGAATAGAGCGTGCTCTTCTTCATCCACAATACGGTCGAGTATAGTAGCCATGGACAGACTATCTTCCTCCACGATCCTGCCGGAAAGCGTTGTCGGTCCCGCCTATGATCGCAAGGCCTTGAAGCCTGGTATCGTACATATCGGCTTGGGGGCTTTTCACCGCGCCCATCAGGCTGTGTTCACGCAAAAAGCCCTTGAGCAAAGCTTTGGTCCCTGGGGTATCGTCGCCGTCAATCTGCGCTCACCAGAACCGGTTCAAGCATTGGCCGACCAGGATGGCCTCTATTCCGTCATCGTCCGCAACGCCGAGGGCGACCGTGCTGAGGTGATCGGCGCGACGGTAGACTGGCTTTGTGCCGCTGACCGCGGCGAGGATGTTCTCAATTATCTCGCCAGCTCCGGTATTCGGGTCGTCACCCTGACCGTCAGCGAAAAGGCTTACGGACTGGACCCGGTAACGGGCGGGCTGGACCTCAAGCATCCTTCTGTTGTGGCCGATATGGCCAATCCGCACGCGCCGGTCGGAGCAATCGGCTTTCTGGTGGAAGGTCTTAGCCGACGCCGGGAAGGTGGACTTTTACCCTTCACGGTGCTGTGCTGCGATAACCTGCCATCCAATGGCCATGTGGTGCGTCGTCTGGTGCTTGACATGGCAGAGCGACGTGATCCGGAACTGGCACGGTGGATTGGCAAGGAAGGCAAGTTCCCGTGCAGCATGGTGGACCGAATTGTGCCAGCGGCGACCGATGAAACGAGGGCGCGCGCAGCCCGCATGCTGGGTGTTGAAGACCGGCTTGCCATTGAGACAGAGCCGTTTTTGCAATGGGTGATCGAAGACGACTTCGTATCGGGTCGTCCTCAATGGGAAGCCGCGGGAGCGGTCTTTGCGCAGTCTGTCGAGCCCTATGAAAACATGAAGCTTCGATTGCTGAATGGCTCGCATACGCTGATTGCGCATTTGGGCATTCTGAACAATCTGGAATTCGTGCGGGATGTCATGGCTGTGCCGGAGTTCGTTGAGAAGGTGAAACGGCACATGGAGGCTGCTGCCAGTACGCTGGCACCGGTTCCCGGCATCGATCTTCCGTTTTACCGAAACGAATTGCTCGAGCGCTTCTCAAACCCAACTATTGCCCACCGCAATGAACAGATCGCCATGGACACCAGCCAAAAGCTGCCCCAGCGCATTCTGGCTGCCACTGTGGAAGCCTTGGCCGCGGGTAAAGATGCCACCGAGTTCGCCTATGTTGTGGCGGTGTGGATTGCATCCATTCACAAGCGTGGGGACCTCAACGACCCTCGCAAATCGGAAATACTGGCAGCAGCCAAGCATGTCGACAATACCGATCCTTCCGCGCCGTTCTTCGCTATAGAGGGATTGTTCCTGGCGGAACTGGTGAAGAATCGCAGCTGGCGGGACTTGGTCAATCGCGAGTTGGCAAAATTTGCCCTCTGATTTTAGGGCAGGTGAGCAACAAAAAACCCGGCGAAATCTCGCCGGGTTTTTTGTTTCATTGGGTGAGCTATTCCATTTTGTGGATGTCGCGATCCTTGGTTTCCGGCAGGAACAGCAAGCCGACAACCAGCGTGATGCCTGCAAAGATGATCGGATACCAGAGGCCGTAATAGATATCACCCTTGGCAGCACTCATGGCGAATGCAGTTGCGGGGAGAAGTCCGCCGAACCAGCCGTTACCGATGTGATACGGCAAGGACATGCCAGAGTAGCGGATGCGGGTCGGAAACATTTCGACCAGCAGCGCGGCAATCGGGCCATAGACCATCGTCACGTAGATAACGAGAACGGTGAGAACCGCGATGATACCGATCCAGTTCACGGCGGCTGGATCAGCGACCATGGTAAAGGCGCCGCCGCCAGCGACCGTGTAGACGGCCATCTCGGTTGCACCATTCAACTCGGCGGGCGTCAGCAACTTGTCTGCCACCAACTTGTCGGCTGGCACCGTTTTGGCGGGCGTGGCACGCACCGCGTCTGCGTTCAGGCCAAGTTCCGGGTTTGCTGCAATGAAACCATCAAGCTTGGCAGCTGGCACTTGAGCCGCACCACGCACGAGCGGATAGCCGCCATCGTGAAGCGCAATGTTGACCTGCTTTTGGAAGGTACGGTCGGTTGCTGCCGCATTCGCACCGGCTGCGGCGGCATCATAGCTGGTGATTGTCTTGTCACCGATCTTCACCGTCGCTGGCTGGCCAGCAGGGCCATCTACGACATCATAGGGCACTGAGTTTCTGGTCAGGAACGACGTGGCGATATCGCAGGAGGTGGTGAACTTCGCTGTGCCGGTTGGGTTGAACTGGAAGCGGCAATCTCCCGGTGCCGCGGTGACGGTTGCGCGAACCGAAGCCTGCGCCTGGGCCAGTGCAGGATTACCAGCCCATGTCAGTGCCTTGAACAGCGGGAAGTAGGTCAGCATGGCCAGAACGAGGCCCGCCATGATGATCGGCTTGCGGCCGATTTTGTCGGAAAGCCAGCCGAACAGCACGAAGAAGCCCGTACCAAGCAGAAGAGCGCAGGCGACCATGATGTTGGCCGACTGGCCGTCCACCTTCAGAATACTCTGCAGGAAGAACAAGGCGTAGAACTGGCCGGTGTACCAGACCACGGCCTGACCGATGACAGCACCGACAAGCGCGATGATAGCGATCTTGGCATTTTTCCACTGACCGAAAGCTTCGCTCAATGGTGCCTTGGAGGTCTTGCCCTCTTCCTTCATTTTCTTGAAGGCAGGCGACTCGCTCATTTTCAGACGAATCCAGACGGAGACGCCAAGGAGAATGACGGATAGTAGGAACGGAATGCGCCAGCCCCAATCGGCAAAGGCTTCACGACCCACCGCAAATTGCACGCCGAGAATGACGACGAGGGACAGGAAGAGACCGAGCGTCGCTGTTGTCTGGATCCATGACGTGTAATAGCCGCGACGGCCATTGGGCGCATGTTCGGCCACGTAGGTCGCCGCACCGCCATATTCGCCGCCAAGGGCCAGGCCCTGCAACATGCGCAGGAGGATGAGGATGATCGGTGCCGCGATACCGATCTGCGATGCATTTGGCAGAACGCCGACCAGGAAGGTTGAAAAACCCATGATCAGAATGGTGACGAGGAAGGTGTATTTGCGGCCGACGAGGTCACCCAGTCGACCGAACACGAGTGCGCCGAACGGGCGAACGAGAAAGCCCGCAGCAAAGGCAAGAAGGGCAAAGATGTTGCGCGTCGTTTCCGGATACTGACTAAAGAAGTTCGCGCCGATATAGATCGCCAGAGAGCCATACAGATAGAAATCATACCATTCGAAGACTGTTCCGAGAGAAGAGGCGAAAATCACCTTCTTCTCCTCACCGGTCATGGGGCGGGCCTTTTCGTTGCCCGCGATTGCTGCATTCGCCATTCTCTGTCCTCCACAGATAATAAAATGACACATCGCATGCAGCTCTGTTCTCCCACGAGCTGCCCTGACAGTGCGATGCACCTGACCGCAGAGTGACAGAAAATTAACGAAAGTAAGAGCAATGCTTTCGGCTTATGACTTTAGTCTAATGTTGTCTGTGTGAAATGTTTGAGGTGATGGCAGCTTTGCGCGCAACGCGACGAAATTCAGACCGGTTTGCGCTTGACAGAAAATCGAAACACCATAATAGCTTTGCCACGAAAAGGAGCACGATTTTGATAAGACATGTCCAAGACATGGTTGTCATGCAGAACCCGGCAGGATTTGCCGGTGCTCGTTCGTGCCTTGCCCACTCCATCCGAATTACGGCCAAAACGACGATTAAAACCGTCTGACGTCTCTGGCCCGCCGCTCTCTCCCCGGTATGGTCGGGGAAGAAGGAAGCCGCCGACTTGCGGGTTCCCCCTCACCAGAAACGAGGAGAGGCAGAAAGAGAGCTTAATCATGGGTTTCAAAGTTGCAATCGCAGGCGCCACCGGCAATGTCGGTCGCGAAATGCTCAATATTCTCGCTGAGCGCGGGTTTCCGGCAGATGAGGTCGTTGCATTGGCATCGGCCCGTAGCCAAGGCACTGAAGTGTCCTATGGCGACCGCACACTCAAGGTCTCCAATATGGAGAACTACGATTTCTCCGATACCGATATCTGCCTGATGTCTGCCGGTGGCGATATTTCCAAGAAGTGGTCGCCAAAGATCGGTGCGCAGGGCTGCGTCGTCATCGATAACTCGTCCGCATGGCGCTATGATCAAGACGTTCCATTGATCGTGCCTGAGGTCAACGCCGACGCCATCGAAGGTTTCCGCAAGCGCAACATCATCGCAAACCCCAATTGCTCGACAGCGCAGCTCGTCGTTGCCTTGAAGCCTTTGCATGATGCGGCCAAGATCAAGCGCGTCGTCGTCTCCACCTACCAGTCGGTGTCAGGTGCGGGCAAGGAAGGCATGGACGAACTGTTCCAGCAGACGCGTGCCGTCTTCGTCGCCGATCCTGTCGAAACCAAGAAGTTCACCAAGCGTATCGCCTTCAACGTCATTCCGCACATCGATGTGTTCATGGAAGACGGCTACACGAAGGAAGAGTGGAAGGTTCTGGCCGAAACCAAAAAGATGCTGGACCCGAAGATCAAGGTCACCTGCACGGCCGTGCGCGTTCCTGTTTTCATCGGCCATTCGGAATCGGTCAACATCGAATTCGAAAACGAAATCACGGCAGATCAGGCTCGCGATATCCTGCGTGAAGCTCCCGGCTGCCTCGTTATCGACAAGCATGAAGACGGTGGCTACATCACCCCGGTCGAATGCGCTGGCGAAGACGCGACCTATATCTCGCGTATCCGCGAGGATGCGACGGTTGAAAACGGCCTGAATATTTGGGTGGTTTCCGACAATCTGCGCAAGGGTGCAGCCCTCAACGCCATTCAGATTGCCGAGCTTTTGATCAATCGCGGCCTTATCAAGCCACGCAAAGAGGCAGCTTGATACTGTTTTTTAACAAATATTAACTATAACCCGTCTATTCCACTGTGGGAACGGACGGGTTTTTCAGCTGAGTTGCTTATCACGGGCAGTTTATTTGCCGGTTATGATATCGACAGGCAGGTTGAATACCAACGACGTCTCAGTCAAGTGGTGACCGAGTTAGGGCATGATCCCAAGACATATTGAAGGCAGATTCTGATGCGGGCACTAAAAGCTTTTTCCGTTGGCGCAGTCATGGTTGCCGCATTTGCGGCTACACCGGTTCTGGCGGCGCAGTGCGGTAACACATCGGCAGGCTTTGACGCCTGGGTCGGCGCGTTCAAACAGGAGGCGGCAGGTCGTGGCGTCAGCGCTTCCGTTCTCGATCGCGCATTCTCGAATGTATCCTATAACAGGCCGACAATCAGCGCAGACCGTGGCCAGCACAGCTTCAAGCTTTCCTTCGACCAGTTCATGCAAAAGCGCGGCGGTCAGGCGATCATCTCGCGGGGCAAGGCCATGAAGAAAAACAACGCGGCCCTGTTTGCCAATATCGAACGCGCCTATGGCGTTCCCGCCGGTCCGCTTCTGGCGATCTGGGGCATGGAAACCGGCTTTGGCGGTTTCATGGGCAATCAGCATACGCTGTCTGCCGTCGCAACCCTATCCTATGACTGCCGTCGCTCGGACTACTTCACAGAACAGCTTTATGCGGCTTTGAAACTGGTTGGCAGCGGCAATTTGAGCGTAACGGCCAAGGGGGCCGCCCACGGCGAAATCGGCCAGACACAGTTCTTGCCTCTGAACGTCGTCCGTTACGGCGTCGATTTCGACCGCAACGGTCGCATTGATCTCGTCGGTTCGCGTGCCGATGCTCTCGCCTCAACCGCGAATTTTCTCGTTGGTCATGGCTGGCAGCGCGGTGCTGGATACCAGCAAGGCCAGACGAACTTCGCCGCCATTCAGGGCTGGAACGCTGCAAGCGTCTACCAGCAGGCCATCGCCTATATCGGCAAGGCTATCGACGGCCAATAATCTGGCCGCCGGATTTCAAGGTTGATCAAACTTCCGGGCGGCGAAAGTCGCCCGTTTTGCTGTCCATCACCCACAATTCGCCGGTCGAAATATCAAACCATGCACCGTGCAGCTTTACCTTGCCCGCGGTTTCCTGCGCCCTGACAAAGGGAAATGCGCGCAGGTTGCTGATGGAGTTGCGAATGGACACCCTCTCCAAGGCTGTCTGCCGCTCGCCTGCCGTCATGACGTCGTTGCTCTGGATTTGCTCGGCAGCCGATTTGACCATGTTCATCCATTTGCCGATGAAATCACCGGGAGACAGTGGCTCGAGATTAGGGTCGAGTGCAGCCTGAATGCCGCCGCAGCGGCCGTGGCCCATAACCACGATATCTTTGACCTTCAACACCTGCACGGCATATTCAATGGCAGCGGACGTAGCGTGGTACTGCCCGTCTGGCTCGTATGGCGGCACCATGTTGGCCACGTTTCTCATGACGAAGAGTTCTCCCGGCCCACAGTCAAAGATGGTTTCCGGTGCGGAACGGGAGTCACAACAGGCAATGATGAGGGTCTGTGGCTTTTGGCCGGTGTCCGCCAGTGCGCGGTAGCGTTCGCGCTCATCCGTGTAACGCCCGTCCATGAAGTTCTTATAGCCTTTGAGGAGGTAGTCTGGAAAATCTTTCATGATATCGCGGTACCGCTATGCTTGAGGCTTAGCTCTAAACGAGCCCAGCGCGTTGAAAAATTCATCTTTCAGCCGCTATTTGCGCTTGCTGCGCATAGGATGCAAGAGATGACGCATCTGCACCATGGCCATGGGTGTGGAAAGGCTCGACGCATCGGTTTCAAGGGTCAGTTCGTTCAACCCACGTTTCATGGTGCGCGCCAGCACCTCGAACACATTTGCGGTCGCCAATTGTAGCGCCCTTTCATCATCCATGCCCTGCAACAACCGAGCAAGGAAAAGGGCAGAGAGAAGATCGCCAAGGCCATTAGGGACATTGTCGATTGAGCGATGCTCGGCCAGAAGCGCGTGGCGTCCACTTAAAAACAGATTGCCAATGCCACCCGCCATCATCGGTACAGCGGATGTTACCAGCATCTTCGGTGGCCCGAGTGCCAGAGCCGCGTCCATGATCTCATTGTTGGTCTCAAGTTCCGCGCCGCTCATCCAGGCCAGTTCATAGCGGTTGGGCGTCGAAACGGTGGCCAGTGGAACGAGCTCGTCACGGATGGCTTCCGCCGTTTCAATCGGCACATACAATCCGCCCTTGTCGCCCATGACGGGATCGCAGAGATAGATGAGATCCGGATTGGCTTCTTTCATGGTGCGGATGAGGCGGGCGACGGATCGTACCTGATCGGCGCTGCCAAAATAACCGGTAAGGATGGCCCGCACCTCTCCCG
The DNA here is from genome assembly GCF_002915175.1 of Agrobacterium rosae. Classification (GTDB taxonomy): domain Bacteria; phylum Pseudomonadota; class Alphaproteobacteria; order Rhizobiales; family Rhizobiaceae; genus Agrobacterium; species Agrobacterium rosae. The sequence goes on from NZ_NXEJ01000008.1 coordinate 732,795, forward strand.
ACCATTTGGAACCCGCCAAATCCTGCATGGCCTTATCGAATTCGGTGTTGTCGAACCGCAGTCGCGTTGATGGGCCATGGCCGGGATGCCAGGGCATAACGATGGTCGGAACGGCCCAAACGGGAAAGCCCAGCGTCTCGAGCCCGAAAACAACCGCCCTGTTGCCGACGGAGCCGCGCATGACGTGGCTGGAGATGACGATGACGGAGCCGTTTGTGTTGTCCTGCATGGCGTACTCATTCAACTTGGTAGCAGCAACGGCTTCCACTTGACGCCATCGACTGCGTGATCGGTCCGTCATGGCACATCGTGCCGCCGCTTTCCACTGCTATGTGTGGTATCACCATGCGCAACTGGCTTGGTTTATTTCGCGGCGCGTTCCAGTGCCTTCAGCACGGTGCGTTCGGAAAGGGTCAGATAAAGCTCCATCTGGGTCGCTGCCTCTGTCACCTGACCCTTTTCGACAAGATTGAGAATCTGCTCGTTCATGTCGACGAAAGGGGAATGCAACTGCTCCGGGTCGTTCAACAGCCCGAAGCTGAGACGAAGCTCGGCAGCGACGCGGGCATAGAAATCGCTGAGCCGGCTGCTGTCCGACAAGTCGACCACGGCGGCGTGAAACCTCATATTGGCGCTACCGACTTCCCGCCACTGGCGTTGATCGCGTTGCGACTTGGCGTATTCAACCGCCTCACGCATGTTCGATGTTGCCGGATGTTTGGGCCACGCCTGACGCAGCGCGCCACACTCCAGCATGCGTCGGACCCGGTAGATATCTATGATCTGATCCGTGCTGGGCGTGGAGACGAAAACGCCGCGATTGGCTTCGTGTCGCAGCAGGCCGTCTTTGGTCAAAAGCCGGAAGGCTTCCCGCAGGGAGTTGCGCGATACATCCAGACGCTCGCTGAACGCCGCTTCGGATATTCGTTGCCCTGGCGTCAGGGCGCCGGTAATCAGAAGATCGCGAATGTCTCTGGCCACGCGATCCGCAAGCGGCAGGGATTCCGTCATGACATTCTCTTCCTGGGAACTCATTCGCAGTCCATCTTTGAGGCGCGGTGTCCCGTGCACCGTCGATGAAGCTGGCAATATCACAAATATTGAGCGTCGCAGGTAAAAATCGTGCTTATTTTTAGTCCATAAGCGCCAAAGATTACGCAAATTGAAAGAACGATATAATTTTATTGTTCAACAATATTGACAATTTTGTAGATGCCGCCAAGATCGGTCCAAAGCATCCGCGAGGGGCGGAGCGTGATAGGAGAAAATCCATGAATGAGAGTGAGCCACAGGTGGCGAGCGTGGAGACGGCTGCGCAGAAATCAAAGAAGCAGCGATATGCGCTCCTTTCCGCCATGTTCCTGATGTCGATGTCGGCGGTGGGGCCTGGCTTCATCACCCAGACTGCGACCTTCACCGTCAAGCTCGGCGCAGCCTTTGCTTTCGCCATTCTCATTTCCATCCTGATCGATTTCGTCGTTCAGGCCAACATCTGGCGCATCGTCACCATTACCCGCATGCGTGCACCTGCTATTGCCAACGCGGCCATTCCGGGTTCGGGTTATCTGCTTGCGGTCCTCGTCATCATCGGTGGTCTGTTCTTCAACGTCGGTAACATCGGCGGCGCGGGACTTGGCTTTAACGCCATGATCGATCTTGACCCCAAGATCGGCGGCGTCATCGGTGCGGTTGTTGCCATCGGCATCTTCCTGTCGCGCCGCGCCGGCATCGCCATGGACCGTGTGGTCTTCGTTGCCGCCTTCATCAAGCTGGCCTTGATCGTATACGCAGCCATCGTTTCGGGACCTCCAGTCGCAGCAGCTTTTAAACAGACATTCATGCCCGATACGATTGATTTCCTGACGATCACGACCATCGTTGGCGGCACGGTTGGCGGTTACATCACTTATGCTGGTGCTCACCGTTTGCTGGACCGTGGAACGGTTGGTGTGGAAAACCTTGGTGCCGTCAACCGGGCAGCCATGAGCGGCATCGCGATCACTGGTGTTTTGCGCTACATTTTGTTCCTCGCCATTCTCGGCGTCGTTGCCAGTGGCACGGTCATTGACCTTTCTGGGAAAAGTGCAAACCCTGCGGCGCAAGCTTTCCATGCTGCGGCTGGCGATATTGGTTTCCGCCTGTTCGGCGCAGTGTTCCTTGCATCGGCTATGACGAGCATCATCGGCGCGGCCTATACGTCCGTGTCGTTCCTGACAGCTTTCAAGCCAGAGATGACAGAACGTCAGCGCAACCTTTCAACGGTCGCCTTTATCGGTATTTCGCTGATCGCCTATATCCTCATCACCACGCCGCCCGCCGCCATGCTTGTCTTCGTCGGTGGTCTGAACGGTCTTGTCCTGCCCATCGGCCTTTCCATTCTGCTGTATGCGGCCTGGAAGCGGTCCGATCTCATGCACGGCTACCACTATCCGCGCTGGTTGTTGATCCTGGGTGCGCTGACCTGCTGCCTGACGTGGTATATGGCCTACAAATCCGCCGGTGCGATCTTCGCATTGCTCGGCTACTAAAACAGGGAGAGAGACATGGCCTCCATCGATCTGAACAGTGATCTTGGCGAAAGCTACGGCGCATGGAGCATGGGAGATGACAGCGCGATGTTGTCGGTCGTTTCCAGCGCCAACATTGCCTGCGGTTTCCATGCGGGTGATCCCTCGGGTATCTACCGCACGGTCAAAGCCGCCGCCGAAAACGGTGTCGTCGTTGGAGCCCATGTCTCCTATCCCGACCGCGTCGGCTTCGGCCGGCGCGACATGGATGTGACGTCGGAAGAACTGATTGCCGATGTCATCTACCAGATCGGTGCGCTGCAAGGCATTGCAGCCGCGGCCGGAACCAGGGTGCGTTACGTCAAGCCGCATGGCGCGCTCTACAACCGCGTCGCCAATGATGTGCGCCAAGGCCAGGCGGTGATCGACGGCATCAAGGCCATCGACCCATCGCTGGTGCTGATGGGACTTGCCAATGCGCCTATTCTCGACCTTGCCCGCACATCTGGCATGTCGGTGGTGGCGGAAGCCTTTGCCGACCGCGCCTATACGCCGGAAGGCCAGCTCGTTTCCCGCCGCGAGGCTGGTGCCGTGCTGCATGATGCGGAGAAGATCGCAGCCCGTATGGTGCAGCTTGCCCGTGAAGGCACGCTCGAAGCCATCGATGGAAGCATCATCAAGATCGAAGCGCAATCCATCTGCGTTCATGGCGATAGCCCCGGTGCGGTTGCCATTGCCCAGCAAATCAGGCAGCGGTTCGAAGCCGAAGGCATCGATATCCGTTCTTTCGCGTCCAGCACATAAGGAGCGTCCATGACGATCCCGACATCCTACCTCAATCACACGGATGCGACAGCCGCCCGCAAGGCGCGCGCCGATTACCGCAACGGTCTGGTCGCGCCCACATCAGGCATCGCGCCCGGTTTTACGCAGGCCAATATGATTGTGCTGCCGCGCGACTGGGCCTTCGATTTCCTGCTTTACGCGCAGCGTAACCCGAAGCCTTGCCCGGTGCTCGATGTGTCCGATCCCGGCGTGCCGACAACTTTGCTTGCCCCCGGTGCCGATCTTCGCACCGATCTGCCGCTCTACCGCATCTGGCGGGATGGAAAGCTGGTCGAGGAAACCGCGGATGCGACCAGCGCTTGGGCGGAACGAGATGATCTCGTCGCTTTTCTCATCGGCTGCAGCTTCACCTTCGAGACACCGATGGTGGAAGCGGGCATCGAAATCCGCCATATGACGGACAAGTGCAATGTACCGATGTACCTCACCAACCAGCCCTGTCGTCCGGCGGGTCGGTTGAAGGGCAATATGGTCGTTTCCATGCGTCCCATCCCCGCCTCGCGGGTAGCGGACGCGGCGACGATTTCCGGTCGCTTTCCCGCCGTGCATGGGTCACCGATGCATGTCGGCTCCCCGGCAGAAATCGGCATTGCCGATCTTGCCAAGCCGGATTTCGGTGATGCGGTGCGGATCGAACCCGGCGAAGTCCCGGTGTTCTGGGCGTGCGGAGTAACCCCGCAGGCGGCAGTCATGGCATCGGGCGTGCCCTTTGCCATCACCCATTCTCCCGGCCATATGTTCATCACCGACATTCCCGATTCTGCCTATCATGCGTGAGGAAAAGATGCGCTTCTTACCCGTCAGCCTCACGACCATTCTGGTGGAACTCGCCGATCTCGATCAGACGCTTGCGCTCTTCGCATCGCTTGAAGCCGACCCTATCGACGGTATCGAGGAGACGGTTCCGGCGGCCCGCACGCTGATGATCCGTTTTCGCCCGGAGAGCATCAGGGCAGAGGCTCTGGCGGCTGAAATCGCCACGCGCGATTTGTCTGCTAAGATCGCGCCATCCGACAAGCTGGTCGAAATTCCGGTACGTTATGATGGCGAGGATCTGGCCGACGTTGCCGAACTAACGGGACTCAGTGTCGAAGAGGTCATTCGTCGTCATACGGACAGCGAATTCACCGTTGCCTTTTGTGGTTTTGCCCCCGGCTTCGGTTATCTGGTGGGCGGTGATCCAGCGCTGCATGTGCCACGGCGCCAAAGCCCGCGTACGCGCATTCCCATCGGCTCGGTTGCGCTTGCCGGTGCTTTCAGCGGCGTTTACCCGCAAAACAGCCCCGGCGGCTGGCAAATCCTCGGCACCACGCCTTTGAAAATGTGGGATATAGAGCGGGACCCGGGCGCACTGTTCCAGCCCGGGTATCGCGTTCGCTTCTTTGATATGGACAAGGCGGGACGCAGTATCGATGTGCCCGCAGTAAAACCTGCTGCCCCCAAGGCCGTGATAAACAAAGATGCTGCCCATTTCGAAGTGCTGGCAGCACCTATGCCCGCCGTTTTTCAAGACCTTGGCCGATACGGGCAAACGGGGCAGGGCGTTTCCGCATCTGGCGCTCTCGATCGTTCGGCTTTCAACACCGCAAACCGCATCGTCGGCAACCCGGCCAATACCCCATGCCTGGAACTCACACTGGGCGGCTTTTCTTTCAAGAGTTCTAGTCGAACCGTAATCGGAGTGGCAGGCGCATCTTGCGTTATCACCATCAAGTCCGAAGAATATAGCTTCGAGGCAAACCCCTACGCGCCGATCTCTCTGGAGCCCGGTGATGTCGTGACATTTAGCAATCCTTCCGCTGGCATGCGCTGTTATCTCGCTGTCCGTGGCGGTTTCGACGTTGCGCCGGTTTTGGGGAGCGCTGCAACCGATACGCTGGCCGTCGTTGGGCCGGAGAGTGTCTTTGCTGGTTCGGTGGTCAATCTGCGCGACGAGAAAACCGGTCTTTCCAGCGTCTCCATCGACGAGGTGCCAGCCTTCGATCTGCCGAAAGCAGGGGAAGTCGTCACGCTTGATATCGTCTGTGGTCCGCGCACGGACTGGTTTACACAAAAGGGTCTTGAGACGCTGACGAGCCAGCTCTGGCAGGTCACGCCGCAGTCCAGCCGCGTCGGCATTCGGCTTGCAGGCGAGGTGCCGGTGGAGCGCAAGGATAGCGCAGAACTGCCGAGCGAAGGCACGGCCAACGGCGCAATCCAGATTCCACACAGCGGTCAACCGGTGCTGTTTCTCGCAGATCATCCGCTAACGGGCGGGTACCCCGTCATCGGGGCGGTTGCGGAATATCACCTTGATCTTGCGGGCCAGATACCGATCAACGCCAAAATCCAGTTTCGCCCGCTTGGGCCTTTCACTGAGATTCCGGCGGTCAAGAACAGAAAATTTTCGGGAGACAAACCATGAAGAAAGTGCTGATCGCCAATCGTGGCGAGATCGCGGTGCGTATCATCCGTGCCTGCCGTGACTATGATATCGGGTCCGTGGCCGTCTATGCCGATCCGGATCAGGATGCGCTGTTCGTGCGTCTGGCCGATGAGGCCTATGGGCTGGAGGGCGTTCGCCCTGCTGAAACCTATCTCGATATCGACAAGCTGATTGCCATTGCCAAGCGTTCCGGTGCCGATGCGGTTCACCCCGGTTATGGCTTCCTGTCGGAGCGTGCGGAATTTGCGCAGGCCGTTATCGATGCGGGACTGATCTGGATCGGCCCTGATCCTGATGTCATCAAGGTTCTGGGCGACAAGGTCGAAGCACGGCGCATCGCCACCAGCGTCGGCGCGCCTCTCGTTGCCGGCAGCGATGGTCCGGTTTCGACATCGGCTGAGGTGATTGCCTTTGCAGAACAACACGGCCTGCCGGTTGCCATCAAGGCGGCGCATGGTGGTGGCGGGCGCGGCATCAAGGTCGCGTGGAAAATGGAAGAGATCGCCGATCTCTACGAATCCGCCGTGCGTGAAGCCACAGCTGCCTTTGGACGCGGCGAATGTTTCCTCGAACGTTTTCTGGATCGCCCGCGCCACATCGAAGCGCAGGTCATCGCAGACAAGCATGGCAATGTCGTTGTCCTTGGCACCCGTGACTGCTCGTTGCAGCGTCGAAACCAGAAACTCATCGAAGAAGCGCCAGCCCCTTTCCTGACGCCTGAACAACGTCAAAAAATCCATGATTCCGCCAAGGCAATCTGTGCGGCGGCGGGTTACTCCGGTGCTGGCACAGTGGAATTTCTTTTAGGTATTGATGGCACGATCTCATTTCTGGAGGTCAATACGCGCCTTCAGGTGGAACACCCCGTTACCGAGGAAACGACGGGTATCGATCTCGTGATCGAGCAGTTCCGCGTTGCGGAAGGCCAGCCGCTGCGCATTCTGGAAACGCCGGAGCCGCGCGGCCATTCCATGGAATTCCGCATCAATGCCGAAGATCCAGGTCGCGGCTTTCTGCCAACGCCCGGCGCGATCACGCTTTTCGATCCGCCATCCGGCCCCGGCATCCGTCTGGATAGTGGCGTTGTGTCGGGCTCGACCATACCCGGCGTTTTCGATTCTCTGATGGCAAAACTCATTGTCACAGGCGTGGACCGTGATCAGGTGTTGCGCCGTACCCGCCGTGCGCTGAAAGAATTCCGCATTGAAGGCATTGCCACGGTCCTGCCGTTCCATCGCGCCGCAATCGACACCGAAGACTTTATCGGTACCGATGGGTTCAAGGTTCACACCCGCTGGATCGAGACCGATTTCGCCGACATGCCGGATGCGATGGAGCGCCCCGCTCCGGCAGACGATGCCTCGATGACGCGCACGTGGTTGGAAATCGACGGCAAGCGAGTGGCCGTTGGCCTGCCACGCGTGTTGCTGGCTGGTTTCAGCGGTGCCGGAACTGGTTCCACTTCCCCGGCAGCTTCGACCAAGCCACCGGTGGACGGTATTTTGGCACCTGTTTCTGGCACACTGCAATCCTTCAAAGTCAAGGACGGTGACACGGTATCGGAGGGTGATCTGGTCGCCGTCATGGAAGCCATGAAAATGGAAACGCAGCTCGTTGCGCCGAAATCCGGCAAGGTTCGCCTGGGCGTCAAGGAAGGCGATTATCTTCAGGCTGGCGACACCGTGTTTGTCTTCGAAAGCTAAAGACGCTTATCGGCTGAGGCAACAATCTCGGCCGATCAACAAATGCTATTAAATTGCCAGATTGTTTCCGCTAAAGTCACACAAGCGAAAGAAAAACTGGATAGCATTTTGGATTCCGAGAGCAACGACCGCGACGCGCAATCACTTTCCATTCACCTTTCGTTCCCCGAAGATATTGAAAACATTCAATATAGAACATTCGAGTACTTCTGGCTGGGTAGCCATCCGGTGTCAGGACTGGCCAGAGACCGTCTGAGCTCCGATGGCAAACCGATAAACGAGATTGCCTCGGTTTCAGGCACTGGATTTTCATTTCTGGCCATCATAGTCGGTGCGGAACGCCACTGGATCACCCGTGATCAGGCACTTGATCGTGTGACGACGATGGTGGGAGCGTTGCATAAGGCCAAACGCTTTCACGGTGCCTTTGCGCATTTCCTGCATGGCGACACGAGCGAGGTCATTCCGTTCGGGCCGAAGGATGATGGCGGCGATCTTGTGGAGACGGCTTTTCTCTTGCAGGGTCTGATTTGCGCGCGACAGTATTTTTCACGTCAAACCTTGGCCGAAACCAGGTTTCGCGCCCTCGCTCAGGATCTGATCACGGGCGTTGAATGGGACTGGTACACGAAAGGTGAGGATGGGCCGCTTTGGTGGCACTGGAGCCCGAAACACAGGTGGTGTTTTGACATCGCGATCAGCGGCTGGAACGAGGCGCTGGTGTGTTATGTGCTGGCAACAGGCGCACAACACCATTCCATCGATCCCGTTCATTACCATCAAGGTTGGGGGCGTTCCGGTGCCATGGTCAATGGCAACACTTATCTAGGAACGGTTCTGCCGTTGGGAGAGCCCTTCGGCGGCCCGCTCTTTTTGTCGCAATATTCGTTCTGCGGCCTCGATCCGAGACGATTGTCAGATCGTTATGGCGATTATTGGCAGCAAGTTAAAGCGCATACGCGGATCAATTACGACTACTGCCGGTCTAGATATCCCGAAACCGATCTGTGGGGCATGACAGCCAGCGATGGTCCCAAGGGTTACAGCGTGCACTCCCCAACGCAGGATAACGACGTCATTTCGCCGACCGCTGCTCTGTCGAGTTTTCCGGTTTGCCCGCAGGAGGCGACAGATGCAGCCCGCGCCTTTCTGCGCTACGGAGATGGCAAGCTTATAGGCAGATACGGCTTCGTCGATGCGTTCTCACCCGGCACGGGCTGGACCGCCAAGACCCATTTGGCCATCGATCAGGGACCGATCGTGGCAATGATGGAGAACTACCGCTCCGGGCTGTTGTGGTCTTTGTTCATGGGCGCACCAGAAGTTCAACGCGGTCTCGATCGGCTAGGCTTTGAAACGACAAGCATACAAGACCGCGTCTGATGGGGCTTAGTCGCGCGGCATGCCTTCCGGGCGCAGCAGTCGCCGTTGCGCGCCGATGCGGAACGGTGCATTCATAGCGCCATAGCCATTATACTGGCCGCGCCGTTCCACGATTTCAAAGAAGAAACCTTCCCCGAAGGTCTGGCTGTAAACCTGGAAGTATTCGCCATTGTCGTCGCGGTCATAGAGGATGCTGAAGGCGCGAAGCGTATCCGACAATTCCGGCTCAAGCCCGAAACGTGCTTCCAGATCGTCATAATAATTGCGCGAAATCGGCAGTGTCAGAAAGCCCAGACTTTGAAGTTGTTTCGCCGTCGCAAAAATATCATCGGTCGAGAACGCGATGTGTTGGATGCTGGTGCCGAAGCCTTCCGCCAGAAATTTCCCGGCAAAGGTCTTGCGATTGTCCGCACCATTCATGGTCAGTCGGAAATCGGGTCTTGGACGGCTTTCGATTGCCTGGCTGCGAACGAGCCCACCGGGTTCTACCACGTCGACCATGGGCGTGCGGCGCATCGAGAATATCGAGGTGTAGAACAGGAGCCAGGTCAGCATCTCATCATAGCGCGTCGTTTGCGCCAAGTGATCGATCCGCGTCAGTCCGGCACTCGCAGGTGCATCTGAGGCAAGAGGCACGAATTCGTTTTTCCAGATCGAAGATAAGGGCGGGGTGTCATCGAGGAAATAGATGACACCATTGCCGACGCCCTGGATGGCAGGAATGGATGCCTCGCCGCTTTTGCGCGGCTCGAAGAAGGTGGGTGCTCCCAAAGCTGCCGCACGCTCCATTGCAGCATTTGCGTCCTCGACCTTGAGGCCGAAGGCGTAGGCGTTCGTGCCATGAACCGAATAGGACGCGCCGGCGAAGCTGTCGCCGGTACTATCCGTGTTGATGACGATGCGGATGTCGCCCTGTGTGTAAAGCTCGACCTCGCGATTGCAGTGGCGGGCGGACTTGTTGAAGCCGAGCGTAGTGAGCAGTTTTTCGAGGCCTGTTTTTTCGGTTTGCCCCGTCGTAAATTCCACGAACTCCACGCCCGTCGTCTCGACGGGATTTGGCATTTCTGGCACCCCGATGCGGATATCCGGCTCCTGACGCTTCACCTGATCCATCAGGTTGATGAGTGAGCGGTGGCCGTCTTCAGCAAGCAGTCTGGCAGAACCACCACGGAACTGGTCGTTGAAGATTTCCAGCGAAAGTGGGCCGCAATAGCCGGTTGCGGCGACAGCCCGCATGAATTCGACAACCGGCAGATCGCCTTCACCCGGCATGTTGCGGAAATGACGGCTCCAATAGAGCAGGTCCATGTCGAAGAGGGGCGCGTCCGCCAGCTGAACGATAAAGATCTTATCGCCGGGAATGGAGCGGATCGAATTTGGATCGATTTTACGCGACAGGGTATGAAAGCTGTCGAGGATGATGCCGACATTCTTATGATCGGCGCGGCGAACGACTTCCCACGCATCGCGGTGGTCGCTGATGTGGCGTCCCCAGGCAAGAGCCTCATAGCCGACACGAAGTCCGTGCTTGGCGGCCCGCTCTCCCAGTTCATTGAAGTCGGCTGCCGCGCGATCCACGCCACCGAGCGAAATCTGCGAGACGTTGGAGCATATCAGCATCAGGTCGGTGCCGAGCTCGCCCATGATGTCGAATTTGCGCTCTGCGCGTTCGAACGCACGTTGCCGGTGATGGTCAGGCATGCCTTCGAAGTCGCGAAATGGCTGGAACAGCGTGATTTCGAGGCCGTGATCGCGAACCATTTCACGCACCTCGCGCGGCGACGCGTCATAGGTCAGAAAATCATTCTCGAAAATTTCAACGCCTGCAAATCCCGCTTTTGCGATGGCGGAAAGTTTTTCGGGAAATTCACCGCTGATGGAAACGGTTGCGATGGAGGTCCGCATCGGCAGCTTTTGCTGCTCTGTGCCATGGATGACCATATTGCCTTCCTTTCCAGTGTTATGTACTGATTGGTTAATAATGACGGCTTCGGTTTGGGATGGGCTGAGCGCTGATGGGTGGACGATGACAAAGGCCGCGAATTCGAACAATACCAGCGCGACGCGGCAGACGAAGCGCGACCCTGAAGGCGTGCGCCGCGACATTCTTTCCGTCGCCATGGACGAGTTTTCGCAAAACGGCCTGTCTGGCGCGCGTATCGATGAAATTGCGGCGCGCACGCGCACGTCCAAGCGCATGATCTACTATTATTACGGCGATAAGGAGGGGCTCTACCAGCAGGTGCTTGAGGAGGCCTATGCCAGGGTGCGTGGCGGCGAAAGCGACCTGGAACTTGATGGTATGGAGCCTTTGGCTGCGCTGGACAAGCTCTGTCGTTTCACCTTCGATCACCATCGCCGCCATCCCGCTTTCATCCGAATGGTCATGATCGAGAACGTTCACCACGGTCGGCACATGCAGGCCTCCGAAACGATTAGGCAGTTGAACCGCCCGGCGATCGAAGCGCTGGAAAACGTGCTGGCGCGTGGTCAGCAGCAGGGTGTTTTCCGCAAAGGCATCGATGCCCTCGAACTGCACTGGCAAATCAGCGCTCTGTCCTTCTTCAACGTCTCGAATGCGGCCACCTTCTCGTTCATTTTCGGCAACAGCCTGTTTACTGACGAGGGGCAGGAAGCTCTGTCGAAGCATGTCGCCGATATGGTTTTGCGCTACGTGCTTCGTGTCGATCATATCAGGGATACCGACACTGTCGGCGATTGACGACATTTGATGTCACGCCTTTCATGCCACATTCTCATCGGCGCAGAGCTCGTTGAAATGTGCACTCATGCGAACCGGATCTGGCTCTTGGCCGGAAAACAGCCGGAAGGCACCCACTGCTTGAAAAACGGCCATGCCGCCGCCGGGCAGCGTCTGGCAACCTTTGGACATGGCCGCGGCCAGCAGAGCGGTGACCAATGGCATGTAGACGATGTCGGCCACCCAGTGGCGGGGCTCGATCAATTCACCACGCACCGGCATGCCGGGATGAGCGGGCATACCCATCGGCGTTGCGTGGATCAAACCATCCGTGTGTGGCATTGAGCTTTCAGGGGCATCGACCACAAAAGCCCGGCCATCGCCAAAGCGTGCGTTTAGTTTATCTGCCAATTGCTCGGCGCGTTTCACATCCTGATCGTAGATATCGAGACGAGTGATTTCCAATTTCAGCGCTGCATGGGCAACCGCGACACCTGCACCACCAGCACCGATCAACAGCGCGCGGTCCCGCTTGGCATCCGGCAATCCCCGCTTGAAGCTTTCGTAAAAGCCGTACCAGTCCGTATTATGGCCGGTTCGTTTCCCATCGCGGAAGACGACGGTATTGACGGCACCCAGCATGCGCGCATCATCCGACAGGTCATCAAGGAGCGGAATAACCAGCTGCTTGAAAGGGTGGGTAATGTTGACGCCAGCAAAACCTCTCGCTTCCGCCTCATCCAGCAGAGCAGGCAAAGCGCTCTCCGACAGTCCCCTACCGTTGATGTCCATCAACTCGTAGGAATAGTCGAGCCCATGCGCTGCACCTTCCCGCATGTGCATGGCGGGGGTTTTGGAAAGCTGGATGTCGGCACCGATCAGGCCGACTTTCAAAGATGTCTTGTCTGTCATGGCTGGGCATTACTCATGGGGCGAAACGACGAAAGGGAAGGCAACTTAGTGATGGGCGAGGATTTCGCCCAGGAAGGTGCGGGTTCGCTGATGTTGTGGATTGCGGAAGAACTCTTCCGGCGGCGCTTCCTCGATGATTTCACCGGACGCCATGAACACCACGCGGTCGGCCACCTGTCGTGCAAAACCCATTTCATGGGTGACGCAGATCATCGTCATGCCGTCGCGCGCCAGTCCGATCATAGTATCCAGCACTTCCTTGACCATTTCCGGGTCGAGCGCGGATGTGGGTTCATCGAACAACATGGCTTTCGGCTCCATGCACAAAGCGCGCGCAATGGCGGCACGTTGTTGCTGACCGCCGGATAGCTGTGCCGGATATTTCTCCGCCTGATCCTGAATGCGGACGCGCTCCAGATATTTGCGTGCGGTTTTCTCCGCATCGGCTTTCGACAGGCCCTTCACCCGCATGGGTGCGAGCGTGCAGTTCTCAAGAATGGTCTTGTGGGGAAACAAATTGAAGTTCTGAAACACCATGCCCACTTCGCGCCGCACCGTGTCGATGGCGCTGGCGGAAGAGGTGAGCGTGGTCCCCTCGACAGTGATCTTACCCTCCCGGATTTCCTCCAGATGGTTGATGCAGCGGATCAGCGTGGATTTGCCGGAACCGGACGGGCCGCAAAGAACGATCTTCTCGCCTTTGCGAACCGTGAGGTTGATGTTTTTCAACGCATGAAAGGCTCCATACCACTTTTCCACCCCTTCAAGGGCGATGAGCGGAACCTGTGCGGCGGTGGTTTGCGGCATGGTGGCCTCCAGATTACTTTGCGGTGAACGGGATATCGGGCAGGGATTCAGGGAAAGGAGGAACGTCGCGCTTCATCCATTTCGTATAGATCTTTGCCAGTTCGCCGTCGGCCTTGATCTTTACGAGGAAGGAATTGATCGTTTCATTCCAGTCCTTTTCGCCTGGACGAGTGCCTGCGCCATTGTAGAGCGTCGTCAGATCGAACTTCGGTTCGTACTTGCCAGCCGCTGCGGCATTCAGGCGGTCCCCATAAAACTGGTTGCCACCGACGACTTCGACCTGACCCGAGATCAGAGCCTGGATATTGGCGGCATCGTCGTCAAAACGCAGGATGTTGGCTTTGGTGCCGGCACCGGCGGTGATGGACGTGTCCATGGCGCTCGACTTGGGAACGCCAACGGAAACGCCTGTCAGATCATCGTAACCGGCGATTTTCTTGTCCTTGGGTCCGTAGACAGACAGAACGTTACCAGCATAGGGCTGCGAGTATTGAATTGTCTTTGCGCGCTCCGCTGTCATGCCCATAGTGGCGAAGAGAACATCGACCTTGCCGGTCATCAGCGCTGGAATGCGGTTTGCAACGGCCAGCGGTACGAACTCGGCCTTGACGCCGAGATAGTCTGCAAACGCCTTGCCGATGTCGGCGTCGAGACCATCCTGCACGCCGCTGGAGTTCACGAAGCCCCATGGCGAGTTATCACCCTGAATGCCGATGACGACTTTGCCTTTGGCTTTTGCTTCTTCGACAGTCCCGGCGAATGCATCGACCGGCGCAACAAAGGGCAGGGAAACCGTTACTGCGGCAAGTGCTAGCAGCATACGGCGGTTCAGTTTCATGCTCTTGGATTTCATCTTTTGCTCCTCCTTACAAAGCTGATGATGGATTTGGATCAACGAGACGCGGTCTGTAACCGCTTCTCGACGCCGGCACCCCATAATGAAAGTGGCCAGCAGATGAGAAAATAGATGAGCCCGACAATGGCAAAGACCGTCAGCGGCTTGAATGTTTGGTTGGAGACGATCTGCCCGGCGCGCGACAATTCCACGAAGCCGACGATGGCAGCCAGCGACGTGCCCTTGATGAGCTGAACGAGAAAGCCAATGGTGGCGGGCAGAGAAATCTTGAAGGCCTGCGGCAGAACGACGTCTTTCATCCGCGACACGTAGTGGAGCCCAAGCGCCTTTGCAGCCTCGGTCTGGCCCTTCGACACGGCCTGAATGCCACCGCGCCAAATTTCACCCAGAAATGCGCTGGCATGCAGCGTAAATGCGATGGCGACGGCGATCCAGGCATCGATATCCAGGCCGACCAGCGCCACGCCGTAATAAACGACGAAAAGCTGCATCAGGAGCGGTGTACCTTGAAACACAGCGATGTAGCCTGCGGTGATGCGTCGACCGATGGGGTTCTCCACGGTTCTGGCAAGAGCCACACAAAGCCCGAAGATACCGCCGCCGATGAAGCCGATGAGTGTCAGGGCCAGGGTCCATTTCAGGCCCTGCATGAGGAAGAACAATTCGTTGGTACCGATAGGTGTCATCGTTTTCTCCTCACTTGACCGGATAGCTGAAAGACAGGCGGGAAATGAGAGCGAAAACGCCCATCATCAGCGAGGAAATGACGAGGTAAAGCAGCGTGATGGAGAAGTAGACCTCGAACGACCGGAATGTCTCTGCCTCGATCCGTTGAGCGACGGAGGTCAACTCATAGGCTGCAATCGACGTGCAGACGGAGGTCGTCAGCGTCAGCATGATGAACTGGCTGGTCAGTGAAGGATACACGGCGCGCAAGGCAGGACGCAGAATGATGTGGCGGAAGATTTGCGCCCGGCGCAGCCCCAGCGCAAGTCCGGCCTCGACCTGGCCCTTGGGAACTGCATCCACACCACCGCGAATGATTTCGATCGCATAGGCACCGCCATTCAGCGCCAGAGCAACAATCGCCGTCGTCGTTGGGTTGAGCCGCAGACCAAGCTGAGGAAGTGCGAAGAAAATGAAAAAGATCTGCACCAGAAACGGCGTGTTGCGGATGAGTTCTACAAATCCGATGACCAGCGCGCGGAGAGGCTTAAAGCGTGAACCACGGGCGACGACACCCAGAACACCGATGATTGTTGCCAGAAACATGCCGGCCAGCGCCAGACCAATTGTCGCCAGGCAGGCAAAAAACAGTTCGGGCAGGCGATCGTAAACTGCCGAAAAATCAAGCGTATATGACATCCATCCTCCCCTCCAGCGCCTGAAATTCTTGTTTCCTTGCGCCATGCCTGTCTTCCTCAGAGGGGCGGAATGTGTCCGTAAACCACTGAAGAATGATCTGAAGTCAGCGCCTCCCGCGCTCCCTCAATCTGACAATGTTTGTACCAGTTAGTTCATACCTGTCAAGCGCCGCAATTGAGCGGTTTCCGAGTAATGATTTAAGCCATTGTTTTGAATGTGATAAACAACATTTAAGGTGCTTCACACGTCGACTTCCGTAGCGCGTTGGCTTTCTGCGTAAGGTCAGGCTTGTCTAGGCGGATAGCTCGCACGCGGCTGTCTTTATGTTTTCCTTATGTGCCTCGCCCATCTTCCCAATCGAACCCTGACCCGGTCCAAGCCTAGGGTGTTCTCCTGAACCAACCGGAGAAACCAATGTCCGACCTTTTTTTCGTTCTTCTCGGAAGTGCGGTGCTGATCGCTTTTGCGATCTATGCACGCGCCCTCAACAGGCTGTGAGGGTGATGTGATCGAGCCTCTATTTGCGCTGGCCGTTGCCGCTGCCCTTGTCGTCTACCTCGTCGTGACGCTGCTGCGTCCCGAACGCTTCTAATTGTCTGGAGAATTCCCATGACCATTCTCGGGTGGCTGCAAATCAGCCTCCTTTTCCTTGCCGTGCTCGTCACCGCCAAACCTCTCGGTCTTTACATGGCAAAGGTTTTTGCAGGTGAGCGCACCTTCCTCTCCCCATTGCTGAGCCCGGTTGAGAAGGGGATATATCTGGCAGCAGGCACAGGTCCCAATAAGGAACAGAGCTGGCTTGCCTATACGCTTTCCATGCTTGCCTTCTCGCTCGCCAGTTTCCTCTTTCTCTATGCCATGCTGCGGCTGCAAGCCTATCTGCCGCTCAATCCGAAGGGCTTTGCAAATGTGCCGCCGGATCTGGCGTTCAACACCGCCGTCAGCTTTGTCACCAACACCAACTGGCAGAACTATGCCGGTGAAGCGACCATGAGCAATTTCAGCCAGATGGTCGGCTTATCGGTACAGAACTTTCTGTCCGGTGCGGTGGGCATAGCGCTTGCCGTGGCATTCACCCGCGCCTTCGCTCGCTCGCAGGCCACCACGCTTGGCAATTTCTGGGTCGACATGACCCGTGCGACGCTCTACGTCCTGCTGCCGCTTGCGATCATCGTCGCACTCGTTTTCGTCTGGACCGGCGTTCCACAAACTTTGGACGGCAGTGTCACGGCAACCACGCTGGAAGGCGCACAGCAGGTTATTTCGCTAGGACCGGTTGCCAGCCAGGAAGCCATCAAGCAGCTCGGCACCAATGGCGGTGGCTTCTTCAATGCCAATGCCGCCCATCCCTTTGAAAATCCGACTGCCTTTGCCAACTACCTTAATATCTACGCCATGTTGGCCGTCTCCGCCGCGCTGGTTTACTGCTTTGGCCAGATGGTCGGCAATCGTCGGCAGGGCTGGGTTTTGCTCTCCGCCATGGCATTTCTGCTGATCGCAGGCGTCTTGACGATCTATTGGGCGGAATCATCCGGAAACACCATTTTGACCGCGCTCGGCGTCGATGCCGTGCAGGGCAATATGGAAGGCAAGGAAGTTCGCTTCGGACAGGCCATGACGGCGCTTTATGCAGCGGTGACCACGGGCGTTTCCAATGGTGGCGTCAATGGCATGCTCGGTTCCTTCACCGGGCTTGGTGGTCTGGTGCCGATGTTCCTCATCCAGCTGGGTGAAATTCTGCCCGGCGGTGTCGGCTCCGGTCTTTATGGCATGCTGGTCTTTTCGCTTCTGTCCGTCTTCGTCGCTGGATTGATGGTCGGTCGCACGCCGGAATTTCTGGGCAAGAAGATCGAAGGTCGCGAGATGAAATGCGCCATGCTGGCGGTTCTGATCCTGCCCGTCGCCATTCTCGGCTTCTCGGCAATCTCGTCAGTCCTGCCGGCGGCAGTTGCCAGCATCGGTACAGCAGGTCCGCATGGGCTTTCGGAAATTCTCTATGCCTATACGTCTTCTGCCGGCAACAATGGCTCGGCCTTCGGCGGCCTCTCCGGCAACACGACCTGGTACAATACGACGCTTGGGCTTGCCATGCTGCTTGGTCGTTTCGCTTACGTCATCCCGGTCATGGCCATTGCCGGTTCGCTGGCTGCAAAGGTCCGCGTTCCCGCCTCCAATGGAACATTCCCGACGGATGGGCCGCTGTTCGTTGGTCTGTTGATCGGCATCATCATCATTCTTGGCGGGTTGCAATATTTCCCGGCTCTGGCCCTTGGCCCCATCGTCGAACATTTCGCGATGCTTGCCGGCCAGACGTTCTAAAGGACAAAATTCATGTCACAAAAGCCAGCAAAACCTGGTCTTTTCGATCTCTCCATCATCGGGCCCGCCGCACGGCAGGCTTTCGTAAAGATGGACCCAAGACAGCTCATGCGCACGCCGGTCATCTTCGTGACCGAGGTGGTGGCTGCGATGGTCTCGATCCTGTTTCTGCGCGATCTCGTCACCGGCAATGGCACGGCAGTCTTCTCCGGCCAGATTGCCGCTTGGCTGTGGTTTACGGTTCTCTTCGCCACCTTTGCCGAAGCCGTCGCTGAAGGCAGAGGCCGCGCGCAGGCGGAAAGTCTGAAGCGCGGACGGTCTGATCTCACTGCCCGACGCATTGTTGCTAATGGTCAGGAGGAGGCGGTTCCCGCCACTGCCCTAAAGGTGGGGGACGTCGTCATCGTAGATGCCGGGGAGCTTATCCCCGGCGATGGTGAGGTGATCGAGGGTGTCGCTTCCGTCAACGAAAGTGCTATCACCGGCGAATCCGCTCCTGTCATCCGCGAATCCGGCGGCGACCGCTCAGCCGTGACCGGCGGCACGCAGGTTCTGTCCGACCAGCTCAAAATCCGTATCACCACGCCACAGGGCGCAAGCTTCGTGGACCGCATGATCGCGCTGATCGAAGGTGCAGAACGCCAGAAGACGCCCAATGAGATCGCCCTGTCCATCCTGCTATCGGGCCTGACGTTGGTGTTCCTCATCGTGGTCGTGACGATCTGGGGCCTTGCGGGCTATTCGGGAACGGTTCTCACGGTCACCGTCTTGGCCGCTTTGCTCGTAACCCTCATTCCAACGACAATCGGCGGTCTGCTCTCGGCTATCGGTATTGCCGGTATGGATCGGCTCGTTCGCTTCAATGTCATTGCCACGTCCGGTCGTGCGGTCGAAGCGGCGGGCGATGTCGACACCCTGCTGTTGGACAAGACCGGCACTATAACTTTCGGTAACCGTATGGCATCCGATTTCATTCCGGCACCGGGCGTCACACCGCAGCAATTGGCAGAAGCTGCACTCCTTGCTAGCCTCTCCGATGAGACGCCGGAAGGCCGCTCTATCGCGGCGCTGGCAACGGGTGAGTTCGGCTTGGCAACACCGAAGGCCGTTGCCGATCAAACCATTGCGTTCAGCGCACAGACGCGCCTGTCGGGCATCGACATGGGCACCCATCGCCTGCGCAAAGGCGCAATCGATGCCGTGCTGAAATTCACCGGCATCTCCGACAAGGAAGCCCCGGCCGAATTCATGCAGGCCGTGGACAGTGTTGCAAGGTCAGGCGGTACGCCGCTTGGTGTTGCAGACGGCAATCGCCTGCTTGGCGTCATTCACCTCAAGGACGTCGTCAAACCCGACATCAAGGAACGCTTTGCGGCCCTGCGTGCCATGGGCATCCGCACCGTCATGGTAACAGGCGATAACCCGGTCACTGCCGCTGCAATCGCCTCGGAGGCCGGTGTCGATGACTTCCTGGCCGAGGCAACGCCGGAAGACAAGCTGGCTTATATCCGCCGCGAACAGCAAGGCGGGCGGTTGATCGCCATGTGCGGCGATGGCACCAATGATGCGCCGGCGCTCGCTCAAGCCGATGTCGGCGTGGCCATGCAAAGCGGCACGCAGGCGGCACGCGAAGCCGCCAATATGGTCGATCTCGACTCCAGCCCGACCAAGCTGATCGAGATCGTCGAAATCGGCAAGCAGCTTCTGATGACCCGCGGTTCGCTGACGACCTTCTCCATAGCCAATGATGTCGCCAAATATTTCGCGATCATCCCGGCTTTGTTCGTCACGACCTATCCGGCACTGGCTGCCTTCAACATCATGGGGCTGTCCACGCCGCAATCGGCCATTCTGTCTGCCGTCATCTTCAACGCGCTCATCATCATCGCGCTCATCCCGCTTGCGTTGAAGGGCATCGCCTACCGGCCAACAAGCGCTGCGTCGCTTCTGCGTAGAAATCTCCTGATTTACGGCCTTGGCGGGCTGCTGCTGCCATTTGCCGGAATCAAGATCGTCGACCTCGCCGTTTCGGCCCTGCATCTGGTGTAATCATGTTCAAACTTCTCAGACCCGCATTTGTCTTTCTCGTCCTTTTGACACTCGTAACCGGCGTTGCCTATCCGCTCGCCGTCACCGGCATCGCCCAGGCCGTCATGCCGGACCAGGCCAATGGCACCCTGGTCAAGCGAGGCGAAACCATCATCGGCTCCTCGCTGATCGGCCAGAATTTCACATCGGAACGCTATTTCTGGCCTCGTCCATCCGCAACATCGCCGGACCCTTACAACGCCTCCGCCTCGTCAGGTTCCAATCTGGGCACGACATCGGCCAAGCTGCGCGACCGCGTCGAAGGTGACATCGGACGGTTAAATGCTGTTGGAATCACCGGCGCAGTTCCAGCCGATGCCGTAACCACATCAGGTTCAGGGCTCGACCCCCATGTCACCCCGGAATTTGCCGAAGCGCAGGTTGCGCGGGTGGCACTTGCGCGGCAGCTGCCACCGGAGCAAATTCGTGCGCTGGTTCAAAGCCATACGCAAGACAGGGTGTTTGGAATTGTCGGCGAACCGCGCGTGAATGTGCTAGAGCTTAACCTTGCGCTGGATGCGCACAAGAGCTGATACGGATGCCGACAACCGAGCCCTACGAGACGAACCGTCCCGACCCTGACGCATTGCTTGCCCTGGCGGATAAAGATCGCCGGGGCAAGTTGACGATTTTTCTGGGCGCAGCACCCGGTGTCGGCAAAACCTATGCGATGCTGAACCGCGCTCAGCGATTGCGTGCCGACGGAACGGAGATCGTCGTCGGGCTGGCAGAGACCCATGGCCGTAGCGAAACCTCGGCCCTTCTGGAAGGGCTGGAAATATTACCTCGCCTGTCGGTCTCCTACCACGGCAAGGAATTGCAGGAATTCGATCTCGATGGCGCGCTGGCCCGAAAGCCTCGCATCATCATCGTGGACGAACTGGCGCATTCCAACCCGGAAGGCTTCCGGCACCCCAAGCGCTATCAGGATATTGACGAGCTCATCGATGCCGGTATCGACGTATGGACGGCGCTCAATATTCAGCATCTGGAAAGCCTGTCGGATCTCGTTGCCCAAATCACCGGCGTCAATGTGCGCGAGAGAATTCCCGATACGGTGCTGAAAAGGGCCGATGAAGTCCTGCTTGTGGACTTGCCGCCCGCAGAGCTGATCACCCGCCTGCAGGACGGCAAGGTCTATCTGCCCGCAAGCGCAAGACGCGCCGCCGATCGTTTCTTTCGGCTTGGAAATCTGACAGCGCTCAGAGAACTGGCGCTGCGGCGCACGGCGGACCGGGTGGACGATCAGATGATCGATTATCTGCGCCAGAACGCCATCGAAGGGCCATGGGCGACGGGGGAGAGGCTTCTCGTCTGCATCGGTGCCGATGATCTGTCCGAAAAAGTCGTTCGCGTTGCCAGCCGCCTTGCCTCGGGCCTCAACGCGCCTTGGCTGGTCGTTAATATTTCCCATTCTGATCGGGAAACCATGAACGACGAAGATTTGCGGCGCATAGACGATACGTTCCGGCTGGCGGAAAAGCTGGGTGCCGAAACGCGGCGCGTCACCGGCAGCGATTTCGTGACCGAAATCATGAAACTCGCCAAGCGCGAACACGCCACACAAATCGTCATCGGATCCCATTGCCGTCAATGGTGGCGAAACCCGCTGCGCACAAGCCTTGCCGATGCGCTGACCCGCGAAACGAGCGGCATTGGCCTTCACCTCGTCACCGCCGATGAAAAGACGTCGCATCGTGCCAAGCCAAAACCGGTCTGGCCGCGCCTCCCGACACTTGCAAAGCCCTTTGGCATCGCATTTTTATGTGTGCTGCCAGCCGCATTGATCGGCGCGCTGATCGACCGCATCGTTTATCTGCCGAATATTTCGCTTCTGTTTCTCATCGCCGTGCTCGGTGCCGCCACCTATGCCGGTTTCGCAGCCGCCTTGATGGCCGCGCTGCTGTCTGCGCTCTCCTATAATTTCTTCTTCATTCCGCCGCTCTACACCTTCACCATCGCCTCGCCGCACGAGGTTTTCGCGCTCTTTATCTTCGTCGTCGCAGCAGTTCTCGCGGGCAGCCTGGGCTCGCGTATCCGAGAACAGGCCAAGACGGCGCGCTCTCGTGCCGCCGCCATGCAGGCGCTTTATGACTTCGCCCGCAAACTGTCCGGCACTGCCGATGTCGATGAAGTCCTGTGGGCCGCCGTTACGCAGCTGCATGCAGGCATCAATCGCAACATCGTACTGCTTCGGCCCAATGGCGATACGCTGGAGACCGCGGCTGCGTGGCCGCCGGATACGGAACTAGGCATTGCCGAGATCGCCGCAGCGCGCTGGGCCAACACGAAAAAGGAACCAGCCGGTGCCGGCACCGGCACGTTGCCCAATTGCCGTTTCCAGTTCAGGCCGCTCACCAGCCCACACGGTGTTGTCGGCGTGTGTGGTTACGAGGTCGGCGATGAGGCGCTGGATTCCAACGCAGAGCGCATGTTTTCCGCCATCATCGACCAGACGGCGACGGCCATCGACCGCGCACGCCTCTCCTCCGAGAGTGCCGAACAGTCCCTTCGGCTGGAAAGCGAACGTTACCGGGATGCCCTGCTATCCTCCATCTCCCATGATCTGCGCACGCCACTTGCAACGATCACCGGCGCGGTCACCAGTCTTCGCGAACTGGGGGAGCGTATGACGCCGGAAAGCCGCGACGATCTTTTGCAATCCATCGAGGAGGAGGGGGCAAGGCTCAGCCGTTTCGTGGCGAACCTTTTGGATATGACGAGGATTACGACAGGAACGCTGAAAGCCAAGCGTGACTGGGTGGATCTGGCTGACGTGGTGCGCTCGGCAACCGAACGGGCACGGAAATATTTTCCGGCCCAGACCTTCGAAACCGGTATCGCATCCGACCTGCCCTTGATGCGGGGCGACAGCGTTTTACTGGAACAGGTTCTGTTCAATCTTCTCGACAATGCTGCCAAATATGGGGGCGGTGAGCCTGTCAATATTTACGTCCGCAGAGATGGGAAAGAGGTGGCGATCTCCGTTACCGATATGGGCAAGGGCATTCCCGCTGCCGATCTCGACCGCATTTTCGAGAAATTTTACCGGCGTTCAAAATCCGATGGCCGCTCTCCCGGAACCGGCCTTGGGCTTTCCATCGCCCGCGGCTTCGTGGAAGCGCTGGGCGGGCGCATCTATGCCGAAAGTCCCGCGGTCAGAAAGAGAGGCACTCGTATTGTCATGCGTTTTCCGATAGAGGAAAAAGGCCAGATTTCAGGAACATCATGACACTTGCCCGCATTCTTGTCGTTGACGACGAACCCCAGATTCGGCGCTTTCTTCGGCCAGCACTTGCCGCTGCGGGATATGATGTCATCGAGGCCGAAAACGGCGCTGATGCACTGAAAGCCGTGGCGACGGCTGCGCCCGACGTCGTAATCCTCGACTTGGGCCTGCCGGATATGGACGGTAAGGACGTCATCGCCAGTCTGCGCGGCTGGTCTACCATTCCCATCATAATCCTGTCTGCGCGTGACCGGGAGGCGGAAAAAATCGCAGCCCTCGATCTTGGCGCGGACGACTATATCGAAAAGCCTTTCCACATCGGCGAACTGACCGCACGTATCAGAACGGCCATGCGTCACCGTGCAAACGCCAGCAAAGACGTTCCGTCACTTGTGAACGCGGATGGCCTTATCATCGATATCGTTCATCGCGTCGTTTCCCGCAGTGGCAAATCCATTCGCCTGACGCCGAAGGAATATGATCTGCTCACGCTTCTTGCCCACCACGCTGGCCGTGTCGTTACCCATCGAACGCTTTTGACATCTGTGTGGGGTCCGGCTCATGAAGAGGACATGCATTATCTGCGCGTCTTCATAGGCCAACTCCGCCAGAAGATCGAACGTGATCCCTCTCAGCCGATAATAGTCCAAACCGAACCGGGTGTAGGATATCGGCTGGTCAGCGATGAAAGCTCAGATCATTAACCCATGTGGGACATGATACGCAAAGCAAGCCGCCTTATCCCACATTAGTGGCGAGCACCTTGGATATTTCACTTGCGAGCTGGTCCTGGGTGTAGGGTTTGCCCAGCCTGCTGATTTCAAGATCCATCCCATCTGGAAGGTCGGCGTAACCGGTCGCGATCAGAATAGGTAGATTTGGAACCAGTTCGCGCGCTTTGCGCGACAGTTCGGCACCGTTCATTCCGGGCATCGAAAAATCTGTCACAAGCAGATCGAACGGTGCGGCGTTTGCCAGTATTTCAAGAGCCTGCTTGCCGGAACTGGCCTCAACGACCTCGTGCCCCAGGTCCTCCAGCATATCGACGGAACTCATGGCGATCAGCGCGTCATCATCGACCATGAGAATTCTCAACTGCCTGTCCGTGGACGATGTCTGAGGAGTTTCAACAGGCATGGCCTGCTGCTTGTCATTGGCTTCATCGTCACTCACGGGAATCCAGAGCTCAGCAGTCGTTCCTTTACCCAAGGTACTTTGAAGGACGAGGGCACCCTTGAGCTGGAGAGCAAGTCCATGGATCATCGACAAGCCGAGACCTGTTCCCTTGCCCAGTTCTTTCGTGGAAAAGAATGGATCGATTGCTTTCTTCAGTGTTTCTGCATCCATACCGGTTCCCGTATCTGTCACTGACAGAACGACGTAGTCACCTGCCGCCAATTCCGGTGTAGAGCGCTGAAGCTTGTCTTCGCGAAGCCCAATGCTGATCGTCCCACCCTCGCGCATCGCGTCACGTGCGTTCACCACGAGGTTGAGGAGGGCAAGCTCGATCTGATTTGCGTCGCCCAATGCAAATGGCAGGTCCGTCCCCAAGCTCCGGTTCAGCGCGATGTTTGAACCGGCGGAGCGTCTGAGAAGATCATCCATGTCTTCAATTAGCCTCAGCATATTCACCGGCTTGACTTGAAGATCCTGTCTACGGGCAAAGGCGAGAAGGCGTTGGGTCAGCGAAGCACCTCTCTTGGCACCTTTCAACGCGCCATCTATCAGGCGCATAGCCTTCTCGTCGTAAGGCACATGTTTTGCCAAAAGCTCCAGATTGCCCATGACGGCCATCAACAGGTTGTTGAAATCGTGGGCAACGCCGCCCGTGAGTTGGCCAATGGCCTCCATCTTCAGAGCTTGGCGGAGCTGCTCTTCGGCCTTTTGCCGTTGCTCGACTTCTGCCATGACCTTTTCATGGGCCTGAAGAAGCTCTGCAGTCCGTTCGGCGACACGCAGCTCCAAGGTTTCATTTTCAAGCCGTTGCTTTTCGGCTGCTTCCTTTCGCGCGGTGATATCTGCCGAGACACCGACCATCTTGATGGCCACGCCGCGTCGGTCACGATAAAGCTGAGCTTTGATTTCTGCCCAATGTACGGACCTGTCCGGCCACACGATCCGGTATTCGATGGAGTATTCTTTGCCGTTCTCGATCGTATCGGCGACTTCGGCGCGCATACGTTCGCGATCATCCGGGTGAACGCTTTCGAGAAGATCCTCGTATTCGAACCGCGCTTCGGGAGGATAACCGAAAATGGACTTGCATGTATCTGAGCAGACCAATGTCTTTGAGGCCAGATCGAGCTCCCAGGATCCCAGCCGGCCTGCGCTCAGTGCCGTCTGAAGCCAGAGTTCGCTATCGGCAAGAGCCCCGATTTGGGATCTCGCGTCGAACTGGCGCAACCGGTTTCTGAAGGCGGTTCGCGAAACGCTGATGAAGGTCGTCGCATGGAACGGGCGCTCCACGAAGCTGACGTTCCCCAAAATTTCTGACAATCGCAACGCGGCCGGGTTGCGTTCAGGCCCGCCTCCGCGATGCGTCAAAACGATAAACGGCAGATCCGACCAAGCGGGTTGGTTACCGATCCAGTCCGACAAAGGCCGCAAGTCTGTGGAGCGCAAGGTCTCTTCCGTGACGACCACGAATGCAACGTCGTCATCGAGCGCTGACACCATGCCTGAGATCGTCTCGACAGATTTGGAATGAATTCCTTCTTCCGTGAGAAGCGACGCTGCAATTTGCGCATCCCGACCGGTCGGTGCATAGACAAGTGCCAAATGGCAGGGATCAAAAATTTTCGAGACCCCCCTCATTGGCAGGTGAAGGCAGACTGTCAGGCATCAGAACGGGGACGCCTCGCAAAACACCTTGAAATGCGGAAATCGGCTCTCCCAAGGTCAGACCATTTTGGTTGATCTTATATTCGCGAATGGTGTCTTCATGCATGCCGGTTCGTTTCTTTATGACGGAAACGGCTCTTCTCACGCGACCGACCGCCTCAAAATAACGCAGCAAAATAACGGTGTCTGCGAGATAGGTGACGTCAACCGGCGATTTCATATCCCCAACGAGCCCATGCTGGGCAACCGTGAGAAACGTGTTGGCACCTTGTCTGTTCAAGAATTGCAGCAGTTCGTGCATGTGGAGAATAAGTGCGTTTTCTTCCGGCATGGCGGCCTGATAGCCGTTGATGCTATCGATCAGGACCGTTTTGACGTTTTCTGTCGTAACCCGATCTCTGACACGTTGGGCAAACTCCCCCGGTGAAAGCTCTGCCGCATCGACTTGCTCGATGTGCAACGCACCCTCATCCTGCATTTTCTGAAGATCGATGCCCATCTGCTTCATGCGTTCGAAAAGCAGACCGAGCTCTTCGTCAAAAATGAAGACCGCCGCTTTTTCCCCACGCTTGATGGCAGCAACAATGAATTGAAAACCGAAGGTGGATTTACCCGTCCCCGCAGGACCGATCAATAGGGTGCTCGAGCCGCGACTGACGCCTCCACCGAGCAATCCGTCAAGGCGGTCAATACCACTGCTCAGCATATCGCGTTTAAATGATGTCTTGTGCTCGATCGCCCTCAGACGTGGAAACACGGCCACGCCACCGGTGCGGATGACGAAATCATGATATCCACCACGGTAGGCTTGCCCCCGATATTTCAGGATTCTGACACGGCGACGCTCCGATCCGTAATTGGGAGACAATTCCTCTAGGTGGATAACCCCGTGGACGACGCTGTGAACGGTCTTGTCCAGAACATCAGCCGTCAGGTCATCGAGCAGCAGAACGGTCGCGCCAGATTTCGAGAAATAGTGCTTCAACGCCAGTATCTGCCGACGATATCGCAAGGAACTCTGCGCCAGAAGTCGAATTTCCGACAGGCTGTCTATCACAACGCGGTCCGGCTTGACCCTCTCGAAGGCGCTAAAGATCAGCTTCGTCGTCTCGCCGAGCTCAAGATCGGAAGAATAGAGAAGGCTCTGTTGCTGGTCAGCATCAAGCAGGCTTTCAGGCGGTACAAGCTCGAATATCTCGATATTGTCATTCAAAGTCATGTTGTGAGATGCAGCGCTGTCGCGCAATTCCGATTCAGATTCCGACAGGCTGACATACAGGCACCGCTCGCCATTGACCGCGCCCTCTATCAAAAACTGGAGAGAAATAGTTGTTTTGCCGGTACCGGGAGATCCCTCAAGCAAAAACACGTGACGCCGAGATAGACCTCCAGATAAAATATCATCCAGTCCTTCGACGCCCGTCATTGCCTTACTATTGATATCTCTCATGGTCGTTCCTGTTTTCCGTCGTCATTAATGACTTTATCATCCGCAATAAAGATCGATAGGTTTTATATTATCGATTACGAAATGTTCGTCGTAGCGGTTCAGTTCCAATCGTTCATGGGGAAGGCAGGAAGTTCGTCGTGCAATACGAGCGCGTAATCCTGCATGCCTGCGGTCGATTTAAAACGTAGAGCGCGCGCACGCCAAATCTTGTTAACCCTTCGTTAGCTATGACGTTAAAGTTTTAGTCAAATTCTAATGGAATTGCGGAACGGGTCTTATCTTTGTGCCATTCTTAGTCAAAACCGCAATCAGACGAGCAGTCGTAAATGCGTTTTGGAAATTCAATGGCCCACTCGGCCACCTCGAGTGTATAAGGTGTGGAGTTAACTTATGTCGAAGACCCTGAAATCAATGGCAGTCGCAGCCCTCGCTTCTATCGCGGCATCCCCCGTGCTGGCAGCTGATATGGCGAACTACGAGGCTCCTCCCGCTTACAATGAGGCACCAAGCACCTCGTGGACAGGTGCATATGTCGGTGGTCACATCGGTGCGGCCATGCCAAGTGCCAATCCGTTCAAAGGCGGTAAGGGTTTGGCCCTCGGTGCCCAGGGTGGCTATGACTACGATCTCGGGTCAGCCGTCGTTGGCGGTGAAGTCGAAGGAACCTATCTGGGTGATGCCAAGCAGAAGGTTCCAAACGGCAACCTGCGTGAACGCTGGCGCGCTGCCGCCAAGGTCAGAGCCGGCGTCAAGCTGGACGACACGCTCGTCTACGGTACTGCCGGTTTGACCGTGACGAGCCTGCGTGACGGTGCCAATGTGACCGGACCGGATGGCATGAAAGAAGGCTACCTGCTCGGTGCCGGTGCGGAACACCGCTTCACGCCGCAAATCTCTGCGAAGGTTGAATACAACTACGTTGCGACGGACGATGTACGCACCTTTTCCAATGGTGTCGCATCCCACACGGATTTGAGCGATCATGTCGTCAAGGGCGGCGTCAACTACCGCTTCTAAGATCATTGAAGGGCGGCGGATTGAATAGTCCGCCGCCCATCGTTTTCTTATTTTCGTCCAGATACCACGATGCGGAAACCGTTGCCGCGCCAGAATCCATCGGGCTCCAGACTGCCGCGATAGGTGCAGCAGGCTTTTTGCTTGCCGCTCGAAAAACAACCGCCGCGCAGCACGCGCCGAATGGAGGGTGCCGCATCAAGCGCCTCGCGGCCATCTTCCGAATAAGGATATCGGAAATCGGGCGTTGCCATGTCGTCCCCCCAAAGCGTCGTGCACCATTCCCAGACCTGACCGACCATATCGTAGCAGCCGTAGGGAGAACGCCCCTTGGGAAACAGGCCGACGGCAGAGGTGGTGTTAAACCCTGATTCTTCGGAGTTGGCGGCATCGTCTATCCACGCCTGTCCCCAAGGGTACACAATCCTATTCGCACCCATATCCGGCTTGTCACCACGCGCCGCCCGCTCCCATTCCGGCTCCGTGGGCAGGCGGACATATTCGTCTGCCGTGATACGGCCCTCTGCCTGCCAGCGATCCGTCAGCCACTGGCAATAGGCGCGCGTATCGTGCCAGGTCAGATCGGTGGCAGGTGCATTGCGCCGGTTTTCGGCAAAGCCATCCGGGCTGCGCCACAACCGCCCGGTCTCGCGAACAAACGCGCCATAGGCACCATTCGTGACTGGGTACATGCCGATGCGAAAGGCATCCACGGTGACGGTATGCGGTGGCGCGGAATTCACATGCGTATCGGATCCGAAGGTGAATTGTCCGCCCGCAACATCTGTCAACACATCGAGCGTGCGGGGATCGCCCCACCGGGACAGAATGCGCCCTGCAACTTCACGCTCCGGTGCGGCGAGCCGTCCCTTGCTGACGATCTCCAGCAGATGCCCGGCGATAGCGGTGCGCAAGGGTCCGGTATCTGCCACCAGATCGGCGGCCAGCAAAGCGCCCCTCAGAACCTGGTCGCCCTCGCCTTCTATCAGGGCTTCGATCAAGGCATTAGCGGCATCGGTACCGGAGAGACGTGCTGCAATACTGGTGATAACCGGTGTCCAGAGAGCTGGCATCTTGCGAAAATGCGCAACCGCCACGTCCACCGGCTTGGAGGCGAGATGCACGGCGGCCAGCAGTTGGCGAACGCGGGTGATGGGCATGATGGTTGGATCATCGACCTCGGCCGTCAGCGCATCGAAAGCCAGACCGCAAAACAGTTCGCTCGTCTGCGCATCCCCGGAAATCTTTGCAAGCCAGCGGTCGGTGATCGCCTCGGCGCTGTCACCGGCATCTTCCCCATGCATGGCCATGACGAACTGTGCCGGATTGGCTGCGGCATGGCCAAGCGCCACGCCCGTCGCATCGAGATCGAGGCCAGCCAGTCGTGCGGCGGTTTCCCGACGTTGGCTTTTCAGAAGGGGCAACAGATCGTAGCGTACATAACCCGCCGGAAGTGGCCAGCTCTTGACGACCGAAACCTCTCCAAGGACCAGCAGTTTCAGGTCCGGGTGGCGGCTCTGGAATGCCAGCGCATCGGCCAGCCATTGCGGCCCGGCATCACCGGCGGCCTCGATGCCGTCGAGGATCAGCAAAATCCCGTGGCCGGCATAAGCGGGGTCCAGCGACAGTGCGTGTTCACCATCCGGGAGTGCGGCTTCAATCAAGGAACTGAACGTGCTTGAAGGCCCGACCGTGAGATAAAGCGGCAGCACGCCCTCCAGCGTCCACTCCTCATCTTGCACTGCGCCGAGATCGTTGCGCGCGACGGGGCGAGGTGACGGTGTCCCTTGCATGAGCGAAACCGCCAGATGCCGCGCAAATGTAGTCTTGCCGCTTCCGGTTTCACCCGTCAGCATGACAGCCGAATGGTCGCGCACCATTTCAAGCGCTGTGAAATAGACGGCTGGTTCCGGCTCCGCCTGATCGGTCAGCTTGCGCAGGCCCTTTGCGGCCTTGTCCTCGAAGGTGAAGTTGACAAGCAGCGGAATATAGCCGGTCACCAGATCGATGATGGAGCCGTCAGGAAGTGCAAAAAGCGGTGCCGTTGCGAATGCGCGCGCTTGCGAAAGCGGGCTGTCCACCGTATCTCTATCGTCATGGGTCATGGAAAAAGCTTTGCCACATCGGGATTGTGAAATCTCTGGATTTCGATGGCATAACCGGCTGGATCTTCAAAGAAGAAATGCTCGCAGAAATTACCGCGCAGCATTTCCGACTGACCGGCGACGCCTGCTTCTTTGATCCGCTTGTGCCAGCCTTCCACATCCTGCGAGACGATGGTCAAAAGCACGGCGCTTTTTTCCTGATGTTTCAAGTGGCCGCGATTGCCATCGACAATGCCGAAATAGCAGTTTTCGGCAATGCGATAGATGCGCGCCAGCCCCTGATCCAGCACCAGTTCGAAGCCCAGCACGTTTTCATAAAACGGCACCACGGCGTGAATATCGTCGTAATAGAAGAAGGTGATCGAGTGGTCTTTTTTCATCGTGTGTATCCTCGTGTTCAGGCGATCGTCAGCGTACCCTTGTGATCGATCGAGAGCCCCGCAATATCCTTGCGCGCCGCGAAAACATCGACCGGGTGCAACAGATAGAGCCAGGGCGGATTGGCGTTGAGATGGGTGAGGCAGGCCGCATAAGCCTGTTCCCGCGCGTCCGGCTCGACCGCCGCATTGGCCGCAGCAATCAGCCGCTCGGCTTCGGCATCATCATAGCCCTGCCACCACACGGCTTTGGTCACGCTTGAAATCTTGTCGTTGAGAATACGATAGGTGCTGTGCGGCGACGAATCGAAAATCGCCATATCGCCCATCTCCTTGCGCCCGATCTGGCGTGCATATTCGGGACGGTCGGTTTCGACCTCGATCTCCACCTCAAACCCGACAGCTTCCAGCGCCTTGGCCACGAAGTCGCTAATCTCAGGCGCGCGCTCCGGCATGAAGGTGGGCGTTCGAAGGGTTATCTTGCGGTCTCCATCCAGGTCGGCCAGCAGGGCGCGTGCCTTGTCTGGATCATAGGCGATGGGCGATAGCCCGGCCGTTGCCATGCCCAGGTGAAACGGGCTGACGATGCTGGCCGATGGAACTGCCAGATCAGCGAATATCTCGCGGCACAGCGCCGCAGTATCGACGGCATGATTGGCGGCCAGCCGTACCTGCGGAGAGCGGAAAATGCCCTTGCTGCAATTGAGATAATACATGACCGACAGCGTGTTGACGGCCTTGTCCCACTGGAAGGCTGCATCGAACACCAGCTTGTCCTCGACACGCTCCAGATTGAGCGCGGCATCGACATCGCCGGATTTCAGCAATGCGTATCGTGCGTCCGCAGATGGTTCGCACAGGGCGATGACGCGCTGCGGCTCACCATTGCCGGATACCCGCTCCAACTCTGTGCGGACTTTGGGTTCAAAACTCAGAACACGAAACGGTCCTGTGCCGAGAACCGGCGTTCCATCCGCTGCAAAACGGCAGATGTAGAATTCGGAAAATATGTCGAGAATATCGGCAATCGGATGCGGATTGCGCACGATAATAGCCGTGTCCCCATCCGGCACAATTTCGGCATCGGCCAGATAGCGCGCATAGGACCATTTCATGCCGAACGTATCGACAGCGTCCATGATGCCATCGATGAAGTCGGTGATATCGGATGCGGTGCACGGTTTGCCATCGTGAAACGTCGCACGATCGCGAATGGTGAACCGCCATTCCCGGCCATCCGGGCTGTGCGTCCATGTCGAGAACAGGGCAGGCTGAACGTGCCCGTCGTTCCATTTCAAAAGCGGTTCGAACACCAGATTTTTCAGCGTCAGAACGCTGGTATCGTCCGTCACCCGCGTTGGCGGCAGGAAATCGACTTTTTCGAGGGCAAGGGTCAAAATGGACATGGCTGACCTCAGTCGAGTTCGTTGCGGCGGCGCGGATTGAACCAGTCCGCAAGGGAATCACCAATCAGGTTGAAGGAGAGCAAGGCAAGCAGGATCGCCATGCCGGGTGCAAGCGCCACCCATGCGGCACTGCGCACATATTGAAGATTGGCCGAGACATCGGCACCCCACTCCGCCATGGGCGGCTGGGCACCAAGACCCAGGAACCCAAGGCTTGCCGTTTGCAGGATGGCACTGCCGAGCGCCAGTGTGGATTGCACCAGCAGCGGCCCCAGTCCGTTGACGAAAATGTAGCGGAAGAGGATGCGCGGCGTGGGCAGGCCAAGCGAAACCGCAGCCTCCACATAAGGTTTGACGGAAATGCTGAGCGCCTGGCTGCGGGCAACACGGGCAAATTGCGGGGCAAGCGTGATGGCAACAGCCAGCATCGCATTTTCAAGACTGGGGCCGAAGGCCGCGGCCAGCGCGATGGCCAGCACAAGCGCCGGGAAGGCAAGGATGGCATCGACAATGCGCATGGCAATGCTATCGAACCAGCCACCGAGGAAACCCGCCAGCATGCCGATTGTGACACCGACGGCAAAGGCGATGGCGACGACACCGACGCCGATGGCCAATGTGGCCCGACCGCCATACATGATGCGCGTAAAAATATCGCGCCCGAAGGCATCCGTACCAAGCCAGTGTTCAAAGCTCGGTGCGGCCAGCTTGTGCAGCACATCCAGCTTGGTTGGCGAATAGGGCGAAATCATCGGCCCGAACACGATGACGGCGACCAGCAACAGCAGGATGATGCACCCCGCAAGAGCGAGCGTGTTTTTGCGCAGAAAGGTGAAAAGCTCTGACATCCGGCTCACTTCATTTTCTTGCGGACGCGCGGGTCCAGAACGCCGTAGAGAACATCGACCACGATGGAGGTGAACACGAACAGCAGCGCAAACACCAGCGTCGTGCCCTGAATGACGGGATAATCCCGGTTCTTGATCGCCTCGAACATGTAACGGCCAATGCCGGGCCATGCGAAAATTGTTTCTGTCAGGATCGCACCGCCCAGCATTTCCGCGAATTTCAGACCGATGACGGTGATGGCCGGCAGCAGCGAATTGCGCAATCCGTGACCTAGAATGACATCGGCCCTTCGCAAACCTTTGGCTTTGGCAGTGCGGATGAAGTCCTCGCCCATCACCTCCAGCATGGTATTGCGCACGAAGCGGCCAAGCGTGGCACCGAGAAACGCTGCCAGAACAGCGGTTGGCAGAATGAGGTGCTGCAAGGCGCTCCAGGCGGCGGCCCAGTTGCCGGTGATGATGCCATCGAGAATGGCAAATCCTGTCACTGGTTCGGCGATGATGAAGGAGCTCATGCGGCCCGAAACCGGCAGCCAGCCGAGATAGGTGCCGAAGATCAGTTGCAGGATCAACGCCAGCAGAAAGGCTGGCATGGACACCCCCACCAGCGAAACGACGCGGGTGATATGGTCGAAGTTGGAGTTGGGTCTGGTGGCGGATAAAACGCCAATGGGAATGCCGATTATGATGGCGACGATGACCGCCAAAACAGAAAGCTCGATCGTGGCAGGCAGGCGTGTGAGTATCTCATGGGCAACCGGCTGTCCGGTTTTCAAAGATATCCCGAAATCGCCCTGCAACAGGCCGGTGACGTAGTTGAAGAACTGAACGGGAAACGCCTGATCGAGATCCAGTTGCGCCCGCAAGGCATCGATCTGGTCCTGCGTTGCACCGGGGCCGAGCAGGGTGACAGCCGGGTCTCCGGGTATTAGCCGCACCAGCGAAAACACGATGACCAGCACGATGCACATGACGGGTATCAGGGCGATTAACCGTCGCAGAATAAAACTCGCCATTCCCTGCCTACTCATAACATCGAAAAATGATCTGCCACGGTTTCCCGTTGCAGATCGGATTGACGGGCGCGCAAGGCTGCGGGCCCGGAAAACCTTACTTCTTGGAAACGCCCCAATATTCATTGAGCGGCGGTGCGCTGTTGACGACGAGACCTTCGACATTGGCGCGCTGGAAGACGATCAGCTTGGGGCTGAAGAGATAGACGCCGGGGACGCGCTTGACGATTTCTTCCTGCACCTGATGATAGAGCGCCGTACGGGCCGGAACATCCACAGTCTGCTGGGCCTTGAGGATCAGATCGTCCAGAGCCTTGTCTTCAGGCATGCGGAACGTCATGGCCGAATTGGCAAGCGACGACAGATAGCCGATGGTAATATGCGCATCCGGATCATTGTACCAGGGTTGACGACCGTCAAGCGCGGCATCGAACTGGCCTGCGGTCTGAAGAGCGCGGTAGGCAGGGAACTCGGTCTGTTCGATGGTGGCGTTGATGCCGATATCGGCCAGATTGGCCTGCACATAGGTGGCAACGGCTGCCCAGAGCGGGCCCTGGAAGCTGTAGAGCTTCAACTGGATCGTGGATGGATCGACACCGGCTTCCTTCAGAAGCTTCTTCGATGCTTCAGGATCGTAATTCGGGGCCAGATCCTTGATCTTTGGATCGAACGCCCAGCTATTGGTCGTTAAAGGTCCATAGACGCGCTCGGCCGTGCCACCGAACACACCGTTCAGCAGACCGTTATAATCGATAGCGTGGGCCACGGCCTGACGGACGCGGAGATCCGCAAACGGGCCGTCCTTCTTGCTGTTGTTGAATTCAAGCTGGCGAATGATCTGACTGGAGACTTCCAGAATCTTGACGTCAGGGTTGGACTTCAACGCGGCAATATCTTCAGCGGCGATGGAGGAAAGCTGGCCCTGCTGCTGGACGACATCGACGCCGCCGCTTTCAAGCTCCAGACGACGCGTCGAGGCTTCCGGAATGACGCGGTAGATGATGCGCGACAGCTTGGGCGCACCACGGAAATAATCCGGGTTGGCTTCGAGCACCACATTGGTATCAGCCTGCGCGCTCTTGAAGACGAAGGGGCCGGTGCCGACAGGGTTGGCCGCAAATTTATCGCCAAACTTTTCCACGGCGGCCGGGCTGACGATGGCCGATTGCGGCTGCGCCAGAATAGACAGGAACGCCGGATAGGGTTCGGTCAGGCTGATCTTGACTTCGGTCGGAGATACAACAGCGATGTCCTTGATCAGGCCGAAAGTTGCCTTGACGTAGGAATTTGTCGCCTTGGTGCGCTCAAGCGAGAACTTCACGGCGGCAGCATCGAAAGGCGTACCATCCTGAAACTTGACGCCTTCGCGAATTTTGAAGTCGAATTCCTTGCCATCCGCTGACACAGTCCAGCTGGATGCAAGGCGACCTTCTAGTTCGTTAAAGTCCGGAGCAGTCCAGGCCACAAGCGTATCAAAAACATTGAGAATGATCTCGCTGCCAACAGGCTCGGCCTTGTTGGTGCCGGGTTCCAGGCTGACGGGATCGGATGGCACGGCAATGACGAGTGTCTTCAACGGGTCATTGCTCTGCGCGTTCGCCGCACCTGCAAACAGCGGCAGGGCCACGAAGGCTGCGGCTGCTAGTCCTTTAAAGAGTTTCATGGGCAAGACCCTTTCGCGGTCTGATCGAGGCATTTATCGCCTCTCTTCGGCTGCATGCTGTCGGTTTAATCGCGGCTCTCGCCTCTGATATTCCACGAAATATATCATCGCTTTTTGTGCTGTAAAGAACATCTGCAAGCTATTTAAACAAATAGGCAATATGGCTCATTTATTGTGCAAAAGAGAAAATATTATACTGTCCCAAACGTCAATCGAGCAAAATCTGATCATCACATCGGCTCAGGCCGGATCGGCACCAATCACGACTGGGCGCTTTGGATCGCTGACCCATGCGGACCATGATCCGGGATACATGGCCGCATCTATGCCGATAGAGGCCAGCGCCAGAACGGTGTGCGCCGCGGACATTCCAGCCCCGCAATAGACACCGACCGGCCTGCTGCCATCGGCACCCAGCACCCGGTACATTTCCCGCAACGTCGCATCATCGGTGAAATTTCCGTAATCTGTCACATTGTCTGGTGCCGGCGCGCTCAACGCATGGGGAATGTGACCACGCGGCGGCTGGCCGGGTGCCACCTGTCCGCCAATATAGTTGGGCCTGATCCGCGCATCGAGAAGAACGCCCTCGGTCGCCATTTTCAAGGCGGCGTCAGCACCCAGTTCGGCCATGTGCCCGGGAGAAAGAACGATGTCGCTC
Source organism: Agrobacterium rosae (assembly GCF_002915175.1). Taxonomy (GTDB): domain Bacteria; phylum Pseudomonadota; class Alphaproteobacteria; order Rhizobiales; family Rhizobiaceae; genus Agrobacterium; species Agrobacterium rosae. The sequence continues at coordinate 769,314 of NZ_NXEJ01000008.1, forward strand.
GGCGTCACCGCCGTCTCTTGCTCAGTGACCGGCATATGGGCAGCCACCCAGGCCGGAAACCCGCCATCCAGAACCCGGACATCCGGCAATCCCGCCCATCGCAACACCCACCACGCCCGTGCAGCCGTCATGCTGCGGTCAGCATCGTAAACGACGATGGTGCTTTCAGGTCGCAGCCCCCAGGCGCGTGCCTTGTGCTGCAACTGCGCGATATCAGGCAATGGCCTTTGTCCGCCCTCGAAGCTCGCCGGGGACTGGAAATCGGTGTAGGCCTGGGTATCGACCGCGCCTTTGATCCTCAGTCCCTTGAACGAATCCTGGCCGGTGTAGGGATTGATGGAGTGCACGGCGATGATCGTGACATCGGTACCGGACGACAGCATCTCCTGCAACTGCACCGGCGTCAGCAGAACCGATATGCGCGTGGTATCAGACATCGTGGTCTCCGAATGGGTTGGCTGATAAGGTCGATCGTCTCTCATCATGATAAGGTTATCCATCGTGCAGACGATGACAAGAGATAAATATCTCACGTGATATTCCACGAGATATTTTTGTTGACATCTGCCGGTTCGCACTGTGCAATACCAGTCGGTGAAGCATTGCACGATCCGGAGTATGGAAGTTTGACAGTTCTTTCCGTCGAAAATCTGACAACCGCCTTCCGCCGCAACGGCATCTGGAACGCCGTGGTCAACGATGTGAGTTTCAGCATCGATGCCGGTGAGACGGTGGCTATCGTCGGCGAGTCCGGTTCCGGCAAGAGCGTGACGGCGATGTCGATCATGCGGCTGCTACCGGAGCGCACATCCCGCGTCACCGGCACGGTAAAGCTGGGAGACACGGATATTCTGTCCCTGCCGGAGCGGCAGATGCAGGACATTCGCGGCAATGACATTACCATGATTTTTCAGGAGCCGATGACGTCGCTGAACCCCGTTCTGTCGGTGGGCCGGCAGATTGCCGAAGCCATCATCCGGCATCGCGGACTGTCGAAGGCACAGGCGCGCAGCGAAACCGTGAAGCTGCTGGAGAGAGTGCGCATCCCCGCCGCATCCAGCCGTTTCGACGAATATCCGCACCAGCTTTCCGGCGGCATGCTTCAGCGCATCATGATTGCCATGGCACTGGCCTGCCGCCCGAAACTGCTGATCGCGGACGAACCGACCACGGCACTCGACGTCACGGTCCAGGCCGAAATCCTGCAACTCATCAAATCCTTGCAGGATGAAGACAACATGGCCGTGCTGTTCATCACACATGACATGGGCGTGGTGGCCGAGATTGCCGACCGGACCGTGGTCATGTTTCGCTCGCGCGCGCTCGAAACCGGAAAAACCGAACAGATATTCGCAAATCCTATCAATATATATACGAAGGCCCTTCTGTCCGCTGTTCCACGGCTGGGGTCGATGCAGGGCAAGGATTTTCCGGCAACATTCCCGCTGACCGATACGGATACGGGCGTGGCTTCCACCGAGCGCGAGATTTCGGGAACGGTTGAGGCCAACAAGCCGCCGATCCTCGAAGTACGCAATCTCGTCACCCGTTTCGACATCAAATCAGGCCTTCTCGGCCGCGTGAGTGGTCGCGTTCATGCCGTGGAGAATATCTCCTTCGATCTGCATAAGGGTGAAACCCTGTCGCTGGTGGGCGAATCGGGTTGCGGAAAATCCACCACCGGACGCTCGGTCCTGCGGCTAATCGAACCCGTCAGCGGCTCCATCCGCATCAACGGCAACGACATCGGCGCACTCGATCCTGCACAGTTGTCCAGGCAGCGCCAGCATATGCAGATGATCTTTCAGGATCCGTTCTCCAGCCTCAACCCGCGCATGCGTGTGGGTGAGGCCATCATGGAGCCACTGGTCTCGCACGGTCTGGCGTCGGCGAAAGAGGCCCGCGACAGGGCGACGGACCTGCTGGTACGTGTCGGCTTGCAGGCCGATATGGCCCGGCGTTTTCCGCATGAATTCTCAGGCGGACAGCGCCAGCGCATCAGCATCGCACGCGCGCTGACGCTCAATCCCGGTCTCATCGTGGCTGACGAAGCCGTGTCCGCGCTGGATGTCTCGATCAAGGCGCAGGTCGTCAACCTGATGATGGAGCTTCAGGAACAGCTGAAAATCGCCTACCTCTTCATCAGCCATGACATGGCTGTGGTGGAGCGCGTCAGCCACCGGGTGGCGGTGATGTATCTGGGTGAGATCGTTGAAATCGGCACGCGTGCGCAGATATTCGGCAATCCGCAACATGCTTATACGCGAAGGCTTCTCAGCGCGGTTCCAATCGCAGACCCTGCAAGACGCCATCTGCGCAAGGTGGCGGAAGGCGGAGAGATCGGCAGCGCTGTGCGTCCGGTCGATTACGTGCCGGTGGCAGCACGCTATGCGGAGCCTACACCCGGTCATCTCGTCAAGGTCGCTTGAAAGGTGTGCGTATGCCGCCCGAATTGCGTTTAAACGAGGCCTTAAAGCGTCAGGCCGCCTTGCCCGGTCGCGATCAGCGCGCCCAGAAGGCCAGCGCGTGTGTTTTCGTTGTGCTTGACAATGACCTGCTGCGCCATGTCGGCATCCCGCTTGCGCAAGGCCGCGACGATGCGGTGATGATCGACATTGGTTTCCGGATTGATGTCGCGCACGCGTGCGCCCATGTAGAACAGTCGCGCGCATTCCTCCAGATGGCTCATCACCAGCGAATAAAGGCGCGGATTGCGAGAGCCGCGCGCAATGGCGGAATGGAACTCCTGATTGGAATCCACGAAGGTTTTCGTGCTGATTTCCTCGCCGATTACATAGGTGACATCCGCCAGTTGATCGAGCGCGTCCAGTTCGTCATCGCTCAGGTTTTTGGCAGCAAGAGCCGCCGCGGTGCCTTCCAGCATGCCGCGAATGGCGAAGAGGTCGTTCATGTCCTTCACGGTCACGGGCGTGACGCGGTAGCCCCGTCGCGGATAGGCCTCCATGAAACCCTCGACGCAAAGCCGCGCAAGCGCTTCTCGCACCGGCGTCTTGCTGACGGAAAGCTGCTCGGCAAGCTCCGGTTCGGACACATCCATGCCCGGTGCCAGTTCTCCGGTGATGATCCGTTCACGCAAAACGGCATAGGCTTTTTCGGTAAGAGACTTGCTCCGCTTATCGCCCGACACGTCCGCTTTGTTCAAAGTCACTCTCCAGTTTCGCATAGACGCGCCGCACTTAAGCAGGTCGTCGCCAGCATAGGTCAGTCGTCGCGTCATTGCCATGCACGCATTCTGCCATGATTTCATCACCAACAGAACTTTGACAACCGGCGACGCACTGATATACTACGTAATATATTTTAGAGATACAATCCTCGCACACGCCCACTCCGCAGGTATCGTCTTGTCCGAAATTCTCGTCATCAATCCCAACAGTTCCGTTTCCGTCACGCGCTCCATGGAAGCTTGCCTGGGCCTCGTGCGCGCGGCCACGCGTCATGACATCCGCTGCACGGAGCTTGCCAAATCACCCGCCGGCATCGAGACGGATGCGCATGTTGCCCAGGTCATTCCCAACATCATCGAAGCCGTTGCCGACGCTTCTGCCGATGCCTTCGTGCTCGCCTGTTTCTCGGACCCCGGCATTGCGACGGTTCGAAAAACCACGACGCGCCCGGTCGTCGGCATTGCCGAAGCCGCCTATCTGGCAGCGCTTGGCCTTGGAGAGCGCTTCGGCATCATCTCGCTTGGCCAATCCTCCATCGACCGGCACCTGCGATATCTGAAGCATCTGGGCTTCGAAGGTCGTCTGGCCGGCGACCGCTCCATCGACAAAACGGTGGTCGAACTGATGGCGGGAGACGTCGTCGAAACCGTCTCGCGCACCGCCAAGCTGCTGCGCGATGAGGATGGTGCCGATGTGATCATTCTCGGCTGCGCCGGCCTTGGCGGATATCGCCGCGCGCTCGAGGAAACACTAGGTCTAACCGTCATCGATCCGGTTCAGGCCGGTGTGGCGCTGGCCTGCACGACACTGGATCTGCACTATGGAAGGCAAGCGTCATGAGCTATGATATCGTGATAACCGGCACTGTCGTTCTGCCGGATGGTCCGCTGGAAAACGGCTGGATTGCCATAAAGGACCGCAAGATTGCCGCCATCGGCACCGGTGACGTGCCTGATGCAACCGAGCGCTTCGATGCCGGAGAAGACCTGATCATTCCCGGTGTCATCGATGGGCAAACCCATGCCTGTAGCTATGGCGGTCTTCCTGGCATCGGCTCGACAACACGCTCGGCGGTCGCTGGTGGCATCACCACCATCGTGGATATGCCCTATGACAATCCCGATCCGCTGAACACGGTTGCGAGACTGGATGCCAAGATTGCCGCGATCGAAGAGCACGCCCATTGCAACGTGGCACTTTACGCCACAGTCATGCCGGACCAGTCGACGAAGGACATCGACGGCCTTATTGCCGGTGGTGTGGTGGCGTTCAAGATCTCGACCTTCGAAAGCAGCCCGACGCGCTTTCCCCGCATTTCGTCCAACCAGACGCTGGATATCTTTTCCGCACTGGCAGATACGGATATTCCGCTTGGCGTGCACAATGAAGATCAGGAAATCGTTCGCGCCCACATCGCCGCCGCCAAGGCTGCCGGTCGCGATGGCATTGAGGCACATTCCGCCAGCAGACCACCAGCGGCCGAAATGGCGGCAACGGCGCAGTTTCTGGAACTCGGTGCCGCCGCAGGCGCACATGCGCATATCGTCCACCTGACGACGACACGTGGCTTCGACATTGTCGAAAACTACCTGCTGGACGGTTTCCGTGCCACGGGTGAACTGTGCGTGCACTATCTGTGGCTGGACCCGGAAATCGATGGCCCCGAACTCGGTGCAAAAATGAAGGTGAACCCGCCCATCCGCCCCGGCCAGATCGAGGCGCTGTGGGAAGATGTGGCCAATGGCCGGGTGGCCTTCGTCAGTTCAGACCATTCCAGCTGGCCCGTCGACAACAAATTCACGCCGTCCATTTTCGAGGCCGGTGCCGGTGTGCCGGGCCTCGAAACCCTGCTTCCGGCATTCTACACGGGTGCGGAACTCCGTGGTTACGATGCCGCGACGATGACGGTGGAGCAACTGTGCGAAAGGCCTGCCAAATTCTTCGGCCTATGGCCCGAAAAAGGCGCATTGCGCGTGGGTTCGGACGCCGATATCGCAATCCTCAAGGCGGAACCGCAAATATGGGATTCGTCCAAGGCGCATGATGAACTGTGCTGGAGCCCGTTTGACGGACGTGAATTTTCGGTTCGCGTGGTCCGCACCTATGTCGGTGGCAAGCTAGCCTGGGATGGTGCCGCCATCGTCAATGCAGCCGGTGACGGAAAATATGCCGCACGCGGCACATCCAGCTGGTTTGAAAATTAAAGGAGAACGACATGCCATTGATCAACAACCAGACGTCAGGTGTTTTCGTCATTGCCTGCACACCCTTCACCGAAAGCGGCGCAATTGATGTCGCCAGCGTCGATAGCATGGTGGATTTCTACTACGGCAAGGGCGCGGACGGCCTTACGATCCTTGGCATGATGGGCGAAGCGCCAAAACTGACACAGGCCGAATCCATTGCCATCACCCGCCAGACACTGGCGCGTTCCGCAGATAAGCCCGTCGTCGTCGGCGTCTCGGCACCGGGTCTTGCAGCCATTGGCGAAATGACCAAAGCCGTCATGGACCTCGGCGCAGCCGGTGTCATGGTTGCACCGCCATCCAGCCTGCGTACCGACGAGCAGATCATCGGCTATTACCGCAATGTGGTCGAGGCAATCGGAACGGACGTTCCCGTCGTTCTGCAGGATTTCCCGCTTGTCACAGGTGTGCAGATTTCATCGAACACGCTCGGTACCATCTTCGAAGCGCATCCCAGCATCGTGATGCTCAAGCATGAGGATTGGCCCGGATTGCAGAAGATCAGCGATCTGCGGGATGCCGAGGCCAAGGGACGCCGCCGAACCTCTATTCTGTGTGGTAATGCGGGTGTTTTTCTTCCGGAAGAAATGCAGCGCGGCGCAGATGGCGCAATGACCGGCTTTGCCTATCCCGAAATGATGGTTGAGGTTTGCCGCCTCAGCAACGAAGGCAACCCTGACGCCGCACAGGATCTGTTCGACGCGTATCTTCCCCTGATGCGTTACGAACAGCAGCCGGGCCTTGGCCTTGCTATCCGCAAATATGTCTTGGCCAAACGCGGCGCTATTGCCAGCGGTGCCCAGCGCCGTCCCGGTGCCGCGCTCAACGCACAGGCCATTGCCGAAGTCGAACGGCTGATGGCACGCCAGGAACGCAAACTTGAGGCTTTGAAATAATGGATTATCTGATTGCCGGCAAAACCGCCCTCGTTCTGGGCGCCAGCCGCGGACTGGGTGCCGCTATCGCCAAGGCGCTTGCCGCTGAAGGCGTCAAGGTCTTCGCCGCCGCGCGCAATGTGGCAGCGATGGAAAAGATCGACAACATCACGCCTCTCACCGTCGATCTATCGGACGAAACATCCGTTGCAGCGATGATTGCCACCATCACTGCGGCGGGTGGCGTCGATATTCTCGTCAACAACTCCGGTGGCCCGAAGGCCGGACCGGCTGCCGGTCAGTCCAAAGAAAGCTGGGCCAGTGCCTTCGACAGCATGGCAACCTCCATCTTCACCGTGACCGACGCTATGCTGGAAGGCATGATTGCGCGCAAATGGGGCCGTATCATCACCATCGGTTCCTCCGGTGTCGTGCAGCCCATTCCCAATCTGGCGCTCTCCAACGGTATTCGCGCTGCGGTGTCCGGCTGGTCGAAGACATTGGCCGGCGAAGTTGCCCGTCATGGCATCACCGTCAACATGATCCTGCCCGGTCGTATCGATACCGACCGCGTTCGGGAACTGGATGCCGGCAAGGCAGAAAAGACAGCAAAGACGATCGAAGCCGTGCAGGAAGCTTCGCGCGCGGAAATCCCAGCGGGACGTTACGGCAAACCAGAAGAATTTGCAGCGGTCGCCGTCTTCCTTGCAAGCGCGCAGGCAAGCTACGTCACCGGTTCGGCCATACGGGTCGATGGCGGCATGATCAAGGGGTTCTAAGACGGATGGTTGATTTCGACAGGGTGGTTGAGCGGCGTGGTACTGGCAGTTCCAAATGGAGCAAATATGGTGCCGATATTCTGCCCATGTGGGTGGCCGACATGGATTTCCCATCGGCTCCCGAAATCGTCGATGCCATCAAATCCCGTCTGGAGCACCCCTGCCTGGGTTACGGCGTAGCGCGTGACGAGTTGCGCGCCTGCATCGTCGCCGATCTGCACGCCAAATATGATTGGACGATCACCCCAGAGGACATCGTTTTTCTGCCTGGCGTCGAACCGGGCTTCAACATGGCGCTGAAAGCCATGCTCGCTCCTGATGATGGCGTTCTCGTTCAGACCCCGGTTTATCGCCCCATCCTCAACGCTCCCGGCCATTGGGATATGAAGCGGATCGAAGCGCCGCTGGTCGCCACCGATTCAGGTTATAAACTCGATTTCGGTGACTTTTCTGCCAAACTGAAACAGTCGAAGGCCTTTTTGCTCTGCAATCCGCAGAACCCGACGGGCAAGGTTTTTACGCGCGAGGAGTTGAGCGCGATTGCCGCCCTTTGCGGGCGCCATGATACGCTGATCATTTCCGACGAAATTCACTGTGATCTGCTGTTTGACGGCAGAAAGCATGTTCCCATCGCCTCTTTGTCGCCCGAAGCCGCTAACCGGACGATCACGCTCATGTCGGCAGCAAAGACCTATAATATCGCTGGCCTGAAAACTGCCTTCGCTATCGTTCAGAACAGGGAGATGCGCGAGAAATATTTGCAATATCGTCTCGGCATGGTCGATAGCGTCAACATACTCGGCCTCGAGGCCACGTTAGCAGCTTATAGGCATGCCGACACCTGGAAGTCGGGCATGCTCTCCTATATCCAAGCTAACCGTGATTTCCTGACGACCCAACTCGCAAAGCATGTTCCGCAAATCCGATTGATCAAGGCCGAGGCGACATTTCTTGCTTGGCTGGACTGCTCCGCGCTCGGTCTCCAGCCCGATCCCCAGAGCTTCTTTCTGGAGCACGGCAAAGTTGGTTTCAGCGCCGGCTCCGAATTTGGAGCCGAGTTTTCGAACCATCTGCGCGTGAATTTCGGTTGCCCTCGCGCGTTGCTGGAAGAAGGTCTTCAAAGAATGGTGCGAGCGCTGGAAGTCCGCACCTGATTGCAAGAGATCGATAATCGACAAGTTCACTTGAAAGCCAATCGCACCGCATCCAGCCTGCGGAAAATGGATGTTTCCCGACGTATCGCGCGCACAAGGCGGACTGAACTTTAAGCATCATGCCGTCTATGATGGTCACGACCGAATACCCCTTCTGTTTTTTACAGGTAGATGATGCAAGCACCGCCCGAAACTTTGCTGCAATGCATCGCTTCTTGATGGGACGATTCAAGAGGCGGGATTCATAGAGAGCCGTCACTCGAAGAGATTCCAAATACGGACCAGGTTCCGTTCTGATTGCATTTGGCGGTGCAGGCAGAGCCTAGCGGAGTTTTCGGTTTTCTTTGTCTATCTACCTGCTAATGCTCAATTTATTGGCATCATCCCAGACGAATAAAAGGCATCTGCACAGACAAAAAGCGTCTTCTAAAAAGAGATGACGAGTCTTCTAAAAGTGGCTTTACAAATGATATAAAGTGATAACAATAGGAAGAATAACGCGACGCCTTCGCTGGGGAAACGGCCTGTGTTCAGGCCGTGTGGAGGGTTGCGATGCACAGGAGGTCGTCATGGAAATCTCATCGCTTACCGCCCGTCAACTGTACGAGCAGGCTAAAGCAAATCCTGCGCGCAAACGGTTTGGGTTCGGCAGAAAGCCGATGCTGATCAACATCGATTTGCAGTGCGCCTACACGTCTCTCGGTGAATTCATCACCACTTACGAAACGGACCCTCGACAGCTTGACTACGTCAACACGCTTTCCGGTCTGGCTCGTGAGAAAGGCCTGCCAGTCACATGGACCTATGTGGCCTACATGGAGTCCGGGGAGGATTGCGGTGTCTGGGGCACGCGCACCAATACGCCGGATTCCCTGCAAAACATCAAGGTCGGTTCGCGCCGGGCCGAGTTCGATCCACGCCTGAAGATCGATCACGTCAAGGACATCATCATCAACAAGCGCATGGCATCGCCGTTCCATGAGACCAATCTTCAGTCGCTGATGGTCTGGCACCAGTGTGATACGGTTGTTTTAACGGGTGGATCGACGTCAGGTTGTATTCGCGCCTGCGTGGTCGATTCCATCTCGCGTGGCTATCGTGTCATCGTTCCCGAGGAGTGTGTGGCCGACAAGCATGAGAGCCCGCATTTCGCCAATCTCTATGATATCGCAGTAAAATATGGCGACGTGATCCCGGTTTCGGATGCCATTGCCTGGTACGAGGCCTATCAGCCGGAGGTTCGCTGAGATGGCTGCTGAAGAGACCGCCATGAAATCGGATCTAGGGCTCTACGATTACCTGCCCTGGCAAAACCGCCCCAAGATTGTCTGGCCCGGCAACAAGAAGATCGCAGTCTGGATCGCGCCGAATATAGAGTTCTACGAATACAACCCGCCCAACAATCCCACCCGCACACCGTGGGCGCGGCCCAACCCGGATGTTCTGCAATATTCTCACCGGGATTACGGCAACCGTGCCGGTTGGCAGCGGATGATGGCGGCGATGGACAAGGCCGGCTTTCGCGGCTCCGTCTCGCTTAACGTTGCGCTGTGCGACCACCACCCTGAAATCATCAAGGTCTGTGCGGATCGTGGCTGGGAGTTCTTTTCCCACGGCATCTACAACACCCGCTATGTCTATAATCTCGATATCGAGCAGGAACGCGCTGTGATCCGCGATGCCTTCGATACGGTGCGCAAACATACGGGTCAGGAATTGGCTGGGTGGCTATCGCCGGCATTGTCCAACAATTTCTGGACGATGGATATTCTGTCGGAAGCGGGCATTCAGTACACCTGCGACATGTTCCATGACGACCAGCCGATGCCGGTCAAGGTCAAGTCCGGTAAGCTGATTTCAATGCCGTACTCGCTCGAGATGAACGACGTCATCGTCTACAACAGCCAGAAGGTCACCCCGCGCCACTACGGCGAAATCATCAAGCGGCAGTTCGATCAGCTATACAAGGAAGGCAACGAAAGCGGCACGGTCATGTGCATTCCGCTGCATCCCTATCTCGTTGGCCAGCCACACCGCATCGATGCCTTTGCCGAAGCCATCGAATATATCGCAGGGCATGACGGCGTGTGGCAGACGACAGGGCGCGAAATCGCAGCTGCCTATCATGCCACTGGTGCCTATGATGCCATGAGCGCTGCCATGGTTACCCATAATTCCGGGAAGGGAGCGCGCTGATGTCTATGCCTGAAGACTATCTCAGCTATCCCGCCCGCCGTTATGGCATGGATCATGATCGTTACGAGTGGAGCGACCTTTTCACCCGCAAGCCCATCTCGTGGCCCGATGGTGCGCGTATTGCCCTCTCCATCGTCACCCATGTCCAGCATTTTCCGCTCGACATGCCCTCAAAGCCATTCAAGGCACCGGGCGCCTTGTCCATGCCTTACCCGGATTTTCGCTATTACACGAACCGTGACTACGGTAACCGCATCGGCATTTTCCGCATTCTCAAGCTGCTTGCGGAAAAGGAGCTGGAAGCCAGCTTTGCGATCAATGGCGTGATTGCGGCGCGTTATCCGGCGCTGATCGACGCTGTGGTGCGGGGCGGACATGAAATCATCGCCCACGGTCTGGATATGGGCAAGGTCCATCACTCCGGCCTTGGCGAAGACGAAGAAAATGCCATTATCGCCGAGGCCTTGAGCCTGCTTCGCGAGGCGAGCGGTCAGAAGGTTGAGGGTTGGCTGTCGCCGGGTCGTGCGCAGGGCTTCAACACGCCTGATCTGCTGGCGCGCAACGGTGTTGCCTATAGCCTTGATTGGGCAAACGACGATCTTCCCTATGAGATGCAGACGAAAAATGGATCGCTGCTCGCCATGCCCATGGCTTACGAGACTGACGACCGGGTGGTGGCTGACGAATATTTCCAGTCAGAAGCCGAATGGGTGCAGCAGGTCAAGGACCGCTTCGACGTACTGTACCGCGAAAGCGCCCAATATGGCGGTCGCGTCATGAGCCTGCCGCTGCATAGCTGGGTGTCTGGTATGCCGTATCGCGTCGAATATCTGCGTCAAGTGCTCGATTACATTCTGTCACATGAGGGCGTGTGGAATGCACCCGCGGGTGACATCTGTGCGTCGTTTCGTGCTGCTGGCTAAAACCGAACGTCGAGCCGAATAACAGGAAGACAAGGTCATGGCGCACGCAGCCGCACCGCGCACAATGTTGGGCAAGATCTGGGATGAGCATGAGATATTGCGCCATCCGGCAGGCCCGTCTTTGCTTTACATCGACCGTGACATGATTCACGAAGGCAGCTTTCATGCCTTTGCCGATCTCAAGCGGCGTGGTTTGAAACCTAGGCGTCCTCAGCAAATCTTTGGGGTGGCCGACCATTATGTGCCGACGCTGGGCCGAAAGTCGAGCGATGCGGCAAGCCCGGCCATCGCCCACATGATCGACACCTTCGATGAAAACATGGAATGGGGCGGTATACGGCATTTCGGTCTGTCGAGCCGTCAGCAGGGCATCGTCCATGTTGTTGCACCGGAACAGGGCATCACGCTGCCGGGCCTGACCATCGTCTGTTCCGACAGCCATACCTCGACGCAAGGCGCGCTAGGTGCGATTGCTTTCGGTATCGGCCAATCAGAAAACGCTCATGTTCTGGCCACGCAAACGCTGTGGCAGTCTCGTCCCAAGACCATGCGGGTGACGATTGATGGCGTGCTGGGGCAGGGTGTGACGGCCAAGGATGTCATGCTGGCGCTGATCGCGAAGATCGGTGCGGCCGGTGCAGGTGGCCATGCCATCGAATTCGCCGGACAGGTCGTGCGAGACCTTTCCATTGAGGGTCGGCTGACGCTTTGCAATATGTCGATCGAGGCTGCTGCCCGCTTCGGCATGGTCGCGGCGGATGAAACGACGTTTACCTATGTCCGAGGTCGCCATTTCGCGCCATCGGAGCAGGAATGGGACGGTGCCGTTGCGCACTGGCGCACGCTTGCCAGCGATAGTGATGCGTTCTTTGACGCGGAAGTGAGAATGGACGGTGCGGATATTGCCCCGATGGTGACATGGGGGACCAGCCCGGAAGACGCCGTTTCCATAAATGGGCGCGTGCCCGATCCAACAAGTTTCGACAGTTCCGACAAGCGCAAGGCGGCGACGAAATCGCTTGAGTATATGGAGCTGGCACCCGGCACCCCGCTGGATGGCCTGAAACTGGACAAGGTCTTTATCGGCTCCTGCACCAACAGCCGGATCGAGGATTTGCGGGCTGCTGCCTCTATTCTCAAAGGCCGAAAGGCCATGATCCCCGCCATCGTCGTGCCTGGATCCACACAGGTGAAAGAGCAGGCGGAAGCCGAGGGCATTGCCCGCACGTTCCGTGAGGCGGGCTTCGAATGGCGCGAGTCGGGCTGTTCCATGTGTGCGGCGATGAACGGTGACGTGGTTGGTCCCGGTGAACGCTGCGCCTCCACCTCCAACCGCAATTTCGTCGGTCGTCAGGGCCCCGGCGCGCGCACCCATCTGGTCAGCCCCGCCATGGCGGCTGCTGCTGCCATCAGCGGCTGTCTGACCGATGTGCGCAGGCTGTGAGGGCACAATGATGAAAGCATTCATTCGCGAAACATCCACAGCAGTAGCCATCCCCGGCGTCAACTGCGATACGGACCAGATCATTCCCGGTCGCTTTTTGAAGGCAGACCGCGCGCAGGGCTACGGCCAGTTCCTGTTCCACGACATCCGTCGCGATGAGCAGAAAGAACTGGACCCATCGTTCCCGCTCAACAAGCCTGGTGCCGACGCCGCGACCATTCTTCTTGTCGAGGACAATTTCGGATGCGGATCGTCCCGCGAGGGTGCGGTTTACGCGCTGGTCGATCATGGCATCCGGGCAGTTATCGGGCCGAGTTTTGGCGATATTTTCTTCAACAATGCCCTGAAAAACGGGCTCGTGCCGGTTCGCTTATCCTCAGAGCATTGCGAGGCACTGGCAGATCATCTCAACCGTTTTCCTGAAGCCGAGGTTACGGTCGATCTGGAGGCTGCCGAGCTGATCTTGCCGGGCAATCTTGGCACGCATCCCATCACCATCGATCCCTTCGCGCGCGACTGTATCTTACGCGGTTTGGACGAGATCGAAATGACATTCACTTTCATGGAGCAGATCACCGCCTTCGAAACGGATCGAATGGCGTCGCATTCCTGGCTGGGCCGTTGACGGGCGGACCAGCGAGTTTCTTTTGCCGTCTCATAAAAAAACTGGGAGCATAAAATGACATTCAAAATTGAACGACGCGACCTTTTAAAGGTCTCCGGAGCGCTAGCCGTCAGCCTGGCTGCGCCATCCATCCTGCGCGCGCAGACACCGGCCATCAAGGTTGGCGTCATCGAACCGCTGACAGGCAACCTTGCCTATAACGGTACACAGAGTGCTGCCGGTGCAAAGTTTGCGGCGGAAGCCATCAATGCCGCAGGCGGCATCAAGTCGATGGGCGGTGCCAAGATCGAACTCGTCGTGGTGGACGCGCAAAGCCGCCCGGAAGCCGCCGCTGCCGCCGTCGATACGCTGATCGAGGCCAATGCCTGCGCCTTCACCGGCGCAACGGCATCCGCGCTAGGCCTTGCGTCTTCGCAGGCAGCAGCAAAGTACAATCTTGCGCAGGTCTTCTCCATCGGCACCGCCGAAACTGTTGTAACGCGCGGCCTGCCCAACGTTTTCCGTTTCACGCCGGGCGTCAACAAATGCACCAGCGTCGCGCTTGAGAACCTCAAGCTTCTGAATGCCGGCGCGGGCAATTCCATCAAGACAGCGGCCATCGTCCATGAAGACGGTCCCTTCGGCTCCAATATGGCGAAAATTCTGGCCGAACAGCTGCCGAAGCAGGGTATCGAAGTGGTCGAGACCATCTCGCACCCGACACCGCAGCGTGACTTTTCCAACATCGCGCTTCGCGTCAAGGCATCGAAGGCCGACATCCTCATTCCGTCGAATTACATCAACGAATACACACTGATGGCGCGTGCGCTGAACCAGCAGCGCGTCGAACTCAAGGCCATCTATTCCATCCTCGGTGGCGCGGCATCCAACATCAAGTTCGTCCGCGAGAACAGGGAAGTCGCTCAATATGTGATGGACTGCAACCACTGGTACGATCCATCCAAGGACCTGTCGAAGGCGCTCGCTGCCAGCGTTGCAGCTGCCAAGCTGGACCTGACCTATGACGTGATGGTGTCCTATGCGACGATACAGGTGATCGCCGACGCTCTGGAACGCGGCGCTTCCGCCGACCGTCAGAAGATGATCGAAGCTCTGGCCGCATCGACCTTCGACAAGTCCATTATGCCGTATGGCCCGACGAAGTTCGTCAATGGTGACAATGTCAACTCGCAGCCGGTAAACACGCAGATTCGTGGCGACAAGATCGAACTGGTCTTCCCGAAGGAATATGCCACGGCCGAAGCGGTCTTCCCGATCCCTGCCAAAAACTGACACGGTCTCGCCCCCATGGACGTCAATGTCCCTGGGGGCGCTCTTCAAACGACAGAGAGGCGAGCCCTGATGTCAAGTCTGATCTTACCTGCCGTGTTGAGCGGCCTGATGATGGGAGCCGTCTATGCGCTGGTGGCGCTGGGCCTGACCCTCATCTACGGCGTGCTCCACATCATCAACTTTGCGCATGGCAGCCTGTTGATGCTGGCGCTTTACGCCGTCTATTTCCTGTACTTCTATTTCGGCGTCGATCCCTATCTCGCCATTCCCATCGTTCTTCCGGCCTTCTTCGCGCTCGGTTACGTGTTGCAGCGTTTCCTGATTGCGCCGATGAGCAGCGGCTCGGAACAGAATGTTCTTCTCATCACGCTTGCCGTGTCGATGATCATCGACAATCTGGCGCTCTACTTCTGGACGTCGAATACGCGCACGGCTGATATCGCTTACGCCTATGATACGGTCGAAGTGCTGGGTGCCTATCTGCCGCTCGGTCGGGTGATCGCCTTCGGTGCCGCGCTCGCTGTCGCGCCGCTGTTGTGGTGCTTCATGGCCTATACACGCACGGGCTCTGCCATTCGCGCCGTGGCGATTGAAAAGCGTGGGGCAGAACTCGTCGGTATCGACGTCAACCACACCTATGCGGTCTGTTTCGGTATCGGCACGGCCTGTGTGGCGCTTGCGGCGTGCCTGTTGCTGCCGACTTTCTATATTACGCCGCAGGTTGGTTACACCTTCGTGCTCGTGGCCTTCACCACCGTGGTGCTGGGTGGAATGGGCAGCCTGCTGGGCGCACTGGTCGCCGGTCTGCTTCTCGGCGTCATCGAGTCGCTCTGCGGTCTTTTCCTTGGCGAAAGCCTCGGCCAGATCGGCATCTTCCTCGCCTTTATCCTCATCCTTCTCTTCAAACCGTCAGGGCTTCTCGGGAGGGCAAGGACATGAGACCTCAATCCATTGGGCAGATCGCCCTTATCGCGGCGGCTCTCGCTTATTTGTTCGGCGTCTATTTCGCATCATCGCCGGTGTGGATGGGCTTTACCATCAACGCGCTGATCGTCGCGGTCGTCGCCCTGTCGTGGAACATCACCGGTGGTTTCGGTGGCATGTCGTCCTTCGGTCATGCCGCACTTTACGGAACCGGTGCCTATGCCTCGGCCATCCTTCAGGTGCAGTACGGCGTAAACGCATGGGTGGGCTTTGGTGCGGGCATTCTTGCGGGCGCTGCCATGGGTGCCTTCATCGGCGCTCTGGCGTTTCGTTATGGCCTGAAGGGCTCCTATTTCGCACTCGTCACCCTAGCCTTTGCCGAAGTGCTGCGCATCTGCGCATCGTCCTTCGATTTCACCGGCGGCGGCAGCGGGCTGCAATTGAAGCTGGTCCCTGGCGTTGCCAACCTGCAATTCAACGACCGTGCCATCGCCTACACTGCCCTTCTGGTCGTGGTAGCGCTGGTCATGGCGCTGACGGCTCTCATCAAATATTCCCGTTTCGGTGCCTATCTCATCGCCGTCAGGGAAAACGAGGATGCAGCACGCGCGCTGGGTATCGACACCTACAAGATCAAGGTGCAGGCCATGGCAATCTCCGGTGCCTTTGGTGGTCTGGCCGGTGTGCTTTATCTCCAGCTCTGGCTCTTTATCGACAGCAACGTGGTCTATGGCAGCGCCGTTTCCATCGAAGCACTGATCGGCCCGATCATTGGCGGTGCCGGGACGATCTGGGGTCCGCTGCTCGGCACGCTCGGCCTGCATCTTCTTGGCGAAGGTGCCAAGCACTTGCTGCCGAATGCCCCAGGGCTGAACTTCGTACTCTACGCGATTGTGCTGATCTGTGCGCTGCGCTTCCTGCCCAATGGTCTTGTCGGCCTTGCGGGTAAGCTCGGCACCTTCAAGAAGAAGGTGGACGACAATGCTTGAGGTTCGTAATCTTTCCAAAAGCTTCGGCGGTTTGAAGGCTGTCACGGATGCATCGCTCGATGTGCCTGAAGGCTCCATCGTCGGACTTCTCGGCCCGAACGGCGCGGGCAAGACGACCTGCTTTACGATGATTGCCGGTTTTACCAAGGCTGATGAAGGCACGGTGCGTTTTCAGGGCAAGGATATCACCGGCCTTGCGCCGCACAGCATCTGCGCGCTTGGCATGATCCGCACCTTTCAGATCGTTCAGCCCTTTGCGGGGCTCACGGTTCAGGAAAACATCGCTGTAGGTGCGTATCTCCACCACCATGACCGTCGCGAAGCCATGTCGGTGGCGCGGGATGTCGGCAAGCGGCTGGGCATGGGCGCGATGCTTGATCGTCCCGCATCATCGCTCACCATTGCGGGTCGCAAACGCTTGGAGCTTGCGCGTGCGCTGGCGACCGGTGCGAAATTACTGCTGCTCGATGAAGTCATGGCGGGCCTGATACCTTCTGAAATCACCGAGATTGTCGGCATCATTCGTAAAATCCGCGAGGAAGGGCATACCTTCCTGATGATCGAACACGTCATGCAGGCGGTGATGCAACTGGCCGAAACAGCCTATGTGCTGAACCAGGGCAAGATGATTGCTCACGGCACGCCGCGCGAACTCGTCAAGGACCCGTCCGTGGTGGAAGCCTATCTCGGCCACGGGGCCGCTGCCCGCTTGCAGGAGGAAAACCATGCTTGATATCAAGGGTATCCGCGCAGGCTATGGCTCGATGAGTGTGCTGCAAGGCATCGATATGCGCGTCGATAATGGTGAAATCGTTGCCCTGTTGGGCTCCAACGGCGTGGGCAAGACGACGCTCAACAATGTCATATCAGGCTTCATCAAGCCGAGCGCCGGATCGATCTCCTTCAAGGGCGTGACGATCACAGGCAAAAATGCGCGCGACATCGTGGCACTCGGCATCGCCCATGTGCCGGAGGGACGAAAGGTTTTCCCCAACCTGTCTGTTGGTGAAAACCTAAAGCTCGGTGCGTTTCGCCGGGCTGGCAAAAACACCAAGCAGAATTTCGAGCGCATCTGCGAAATCTTCCCGAGGCTTCGGGAGCGAATGAACCAGCTTGCGGGCACGTTATCTGGCGGTGAACAGCAGATGCTGGCCATCGGTCGCGGCATGATGTCGGAGCCGGAACTGCTCATTCTGGATGAGCCGTCTCTCGGCCTGTCCCCCATCATGGTCGAAGAGATGTTCGGTCTGATCACCAAGATCAATGCTGACGGTGTTGCCGTGCTGCTAGTCGAGCAGAACGTGATGCAGTCGTTGAGTGTCGCAAAGCGCGCCTATGTCATCGAGCAGGGTCGTTTCGTCATGCAGGGAGAGGCCGCCACGCTGCTGGCCGATCCGCAGTTGCGCCAAGCCTATCTCGGAATGTGAGACGCTGCCCCGGATGGAGTGAGCCGGGGCCAATTACGGAGAAATGGAGAATACAATGTCCCTTACACGTACCCAACGTCTGCGGCAGCTGCTTGCAGACGAACGAGCCCTTATGGCTCCCGGTGTGGTCGATGCCATGTATGCCCGCCTTGTGACCGAAGCCGGTTTTGACGCCATGTATATGACGGGTGCCGGCACATCCGCCACGCGGCTGGGCTATCCGGATGTCGGTCTGCTGACCATGACGGAGATGGTTGATAACGCCACGCGTATCGCCGATGCCTCGGACATTCCCCTGATTGCCGATGCCGACAATGGTTTCGGCGGCCCGCTCAACGTGCGCCGTGCCATTCAGCTTTATGAACGCGGGGGCGTAGCAGCCGTGCATCTGGAAGACCAGGTACTGCCGAAGCGCTGCGGCCATCTAGCAGGCAAGCAGATCGTTCCAGCCGAAGATATGGTGGCCAAGGTCAAGGCCGCCGTGGACGCACGTATCGACCAAGACTTTGTCGTCATTGCCCGCACGGATGCTCTGGCGCTGCACGGTCGCAACGCTGCCTTCGACCGTGCGGAAATGTACCGCGAAGCCGGTGCAGATGTTATCTTCATCGAAAGCCCCGGCCCGGATGACTTGGCGCATATTGCACCGCGTTTTCCCGGCATTCCGCTGCTTTACAACATGGCAACCTCGGGCAAGACGCCGTTCCTGACGCGGTCTGAAATCGAGGCGCTAGGCTTCAAGCTGATCATCTACCCCAACTGGCTGCTGCTTTCGGCCTGTGAAGCTGCACGTAAAACGCTTCAGGTTCTCAAAACCGAAGAGACCATCGCATCGGTCGCGCCCAACGTCATGAACTTCAAGGAGTTCTTCGATATGGCGCGGATGCCTGAAATTCAGGAACTGGAAGCCCGCTACGGCACACCGGAAGCAAACCGCACCAGCTATTGAGCAGGAGATTTGAGCCATGGCAGTGCTATCTGCGGAAGGCGTGACGTTCGATTTTGAAATGCCGGTCGTGGTGGTCGGGGCAGGAGCCTGTGGTCTGGTCGCAGCCCTTGCGGCCCACGATGCGGGCCAGGAGGTCATGGTGCTGGAGCGGGACGAGAACCCGACGGGCTCCACCTCGCTGTCCGCAGGTCTCATTCCCGCACCCTGCACCCGTTTGCAGAAGGAAGCGGGCATTGAGGACAGCCCCGAACTCTTCGCGCAAGACCTTGTCGCCAAGACCCATGACCACACGCCCCATGATATGGCGCTGGTCGCTGCACAGACCGCAGGTCCGATGATCGACTGGTTGATGGACACGCATAAGGTGGAATTCGAACTGGTCACGGGGTTCACCTATCCCGGCCATTCGCGCCTTCGCATGCACGGCCCGAAAAGCCGCACCGGTGCCGACCTGGAACAGTCGCTTCTTTCTGCCGTGTCCAACGCCGATATCGATGTCGTGACAAATGCGTCCGTCGAAGATCTCTATGTGGATGCGTCTGGTCACGTAACCGGCGTCCGTTTTCGTCGGCCGGATGGCGCGCTGGAAATGCTGGGCTGCAAGGCGCTCGTTCTTGCCTCCTGTGGCTTTGCTGGCGATGTCGCGCTCGTCCAGAAATACATCCCGGAAATTGCCGATGCCGAGTGCTGCGGTCATCTCTCCAACACGGGCGATGCGGTGAAATGGGGCGCGCAGATCGGCGCGGCGCTCGCAGATATGGGAGCCTATCAGGGGCATGGATCGGTCGCTCACCCGCATGCTCTGCCATTGACATGGGCTGTCATCACCAAGGGCGGCATTCTTCTCAATACGCAAGGCCAGCGATTTTCCAATGAGATGCGCGGCTACTCCGAACATGCCGCAGAAGTCGCCGCGCAGCCGGACCATGTTGCTTGGGACATCTATGATGCCAAGGGTGATGAGGCCGGGATGGGGTTTTATGACTACCGCGAAATCCGCAAGCTGGGAGCCATCAAGACGGCAACCAGTCTGGAGGACCTTGCCACGGTCACGGGGCTTTCATTGTCCACTATTCGCGAAGAGTTCGAAGCCATCGAAACATCCGCACGCACCGGCGAACCCGATCGCTTTGGTCGCAACTTCACGCCGGATCAGCTCCTGAGCGCGCCCTTTTACGCCGTCAAGGTCAACGGTGCGCTATTCCACACGCAGGGCGGTTTGGTGATCGATGCCGAGGCGCGGGTGCTGCGCGAAGATGGCACTGTTTTGCCGAACCTTTTAGCAGGCGGCGGCGCGGCGCGTGGTGTGTCTGGAGATTCCAATTACGGCTACCTGTCCGGCAACGGCCTTTTGACGGCGACCAGCTTTGGCCGGTTGGCTGGCATCACGGCTGCGCGGATTGCTGCTGAAAGCTGAAACACGAGGAGAACATGATGAAGAAGGTTATGGTCATCGTACCGTTTCCCATGGGGCAGGATGATCTCGCCCGCAGGCAAGCGCAGATGAAGGCGGTCGATCTCGGCCCAGGTATCGAGTTTCACTATCGCGCCGTGCGGGTGGGGCCGAAGAATTATTCGAGCCAGCACGATATGGCGCTCGCCGATTTCTCGATCCTCGATGCCGGTCTTGATGCCGAGAAGGAGGGATTCGACGCCGTCTGCATCGACACAATGTCCGATAGCGGCATGTCGATGCTGCGCTCGGTTCTGACCATCCCTGTCATCGCGCCGGGCCGTCACTCCATGCTGATGGCGCAGATGTTGGGTGACAAATTCTCGATCCTGATGATGTGGGATCGCTGGAAAAGGCTCTACACCAAGACTCTGGGCGAGCTTGGTATGGAGCACAAATGTGCCTCGATGCGCTCGATTGGTGTCACGCCTGATAATAAAAGCTTGCTTGCCGGCAAGGAGGACGAAGTGTTCCCGCTTCTGCTGGATGCGGCGAAGACATGCGTCGAAGAGGATGGCGCGCAGGTGTTGATCTTGGGCTCCACGACCATGCATGAGGCGCATTCCTGGCTCTCTGCCCGCATCGGCGTTCCCGTCATCAATCCCGGTCCACTGACCTACAAGCTGGCATCGATTGCGCTCGACCTGAACCTCACCCACAGCAAGGCAACATGGCCAACGCCGCTGTCTCCCAAGCATGACATGATCCGTGCTATCGGCGCTGCCGGTGCAGCCTATCTGGGGGGCAGCCAATGACCCGCATTCTCGTCATCGTCCCCTTCGCGCTGGATGAAGAAGGTGTGCGCAATCGCCAGGCGCAATCGCAATACGTCCCGCTGCCTGCGGATTGGGAGCTGACCTATCGCCCCGTCACCTGCGGCCCGACATCTTTCATGTCTCCGCATGACTGGGGGCTGATGGACCTCGCCATCTTCGAGGCCGGGTGCAATGCGCAAGACGAAGGCTTTGACGCCGTCTGCATCGACACGATGTCGGATAGCGGCATGGTCATGCTCCGCTCGGTCCTGTCCATTCCCGTCATCGGCGCGGGTAAGGCTTCGATGCTTTACGCGCTGACGTTGGGCGGGAAATTCTCGGTGCTTGCGCAATGGGAACCGGCACTGCCGCGATACCGAAAGGCCATCCGCGAATATGGTTTCGATCGCCAATGCGCCTCGGTGCGCAGCTTCGATCAACCGCCGGATTTCTCCAATCTCTTGGGCGGAAAAGAGGACAGTGTTTTCCCACGCATGCGCGATGTTGCTATGCGCTGCATCGAGGAAGACGGCGCAGAGGTCATCTGCCTGGGATCAACTACCATGCATCAGGCTGGGGAATATCTCGCCGCGAACCTACCGGTACCCGTCGTCAATCCCGGCCCGCTGACTTATAAGCTTGTGGAAACCTTTCTTGCACTCGGCTTAACCCACGGTAGAGAGGTCTACCCGGCTCCTGTCGAGCCTCGGCTGGATATGCTTCACGCCATGATGAAGGCGGGAGCCGTTGCGGAGAATGCGGCAAAGGGCTGAGTGATAATTTTCAGACTGCTGATGTCATAGTTTCGATTAGGGCCGCGCATCCGATGTGCGGCCTTTCCTTTCGCTCGAAGACGATCAATTTCCGAGCGAGAAATCCTTGCCGTCCTCTCGCTTCAGCGAGACTCGGTACTCGTAACGGTCAGCGCGATAGAAAATCTCGGCGGCATAGAACGGCTTTAGTTCCGTGTTGAAAAATAGCCGATTGACCAACATTAGGGGAGCGCCGATCGGTATCTCCAGATGTTTGGCCGCGTAGTCGTCGGCCAATGTGGCGGTCAGCGTTTGTTCGACCTTTTCAACCTCGGCACCCGCCTTTTGCACGAGATCGATCATATCCGTCGTTGCCAAATCCTGGCGGTTCAACGTCTTGCCGATTTCCGGAAGAAGGTAGGCGGTCGAAAGCGAGTAGGGGCGGCGGTCCAGCGAACGGACCCGCACGGCCCGAACCAGTTCCGTTGTCGGCGGTATGCCCATCTGCTCGCATATGCGAGGTGGCGCTTCGCCCACGTCAAGACTGACGACCTTCAACCGTGTACTCTTTCCCACTGCGTTGAGGTAGCTGAAAAGACTGTTGATGTTGGAGACAACAACGCGATTGAGTTTGTTCTCCTTGCTGCGGTCGGTGATGTAGGTTCCGCGCCCGCGCGTACGGGTCACAAGCCCCTCCGCCGTCAACATCTCCATCGCTTTGCGTATGGTAATGCGACTGACGGAGAAGCTCTCCGCAAGTTCTGCTTCGCTCGGCACAGGTGCGTCACCGGGATAATAACCCTTTACGATGCGTTCGCGCATGACCGCGTAAATGCGGTGGTAAAGCGGGGTAGGAGAACGGACTTCAGGCATCAATCAAGGAATTCCAAAAGAGAAATCGAATTACATCAGCTGCGGGCTATGACGCAGATTAGCCCTATAAAATCATGCCTCTTCAACGGCTGCTTACTTTTAGGCGTCAATCTCACAATTGTGAGACGGCAGCAATTCAAAAGATTATAACATTATGTCATTTATACCTTTTACGGGCAATGCGCTTTTGGCTGGATTTAATTTTACGCGGGATTGTTTTCAGGCGACCTTCGGCGGGAACATACGGGATGGTGCCCGGTTAGGTTTCGAAACAAGGAATCCTGTCATGAATGATAAGAGCACTCAATCACCAACGTCCGATCCTGCGAATCCCGATCTCTCGCTTCAAACCGATCTTGGCAACACTGTGCCAGACGAGAATAACATCGAGTCGAAACCATATACGCCATTGGTCGATGTTGCCCTTCAACAGGTTGCTGAACGGGATGACGGGATTGGCAACTCTGTCAGTGAAGATCTGACGGCGATAAAAGCAGAAGTGGAAAGCCTGTCGCAGCGTGCCGTGGTGTCGGCGCAAAAAAATGCCGTCAGCACGGTCCGTTCCACGAGGGGCTTCGTCTATAAAAACCCATTGGCATCACTGGGCCTCGCCGCAACGTTGGGATACGCTTTAGGACTGATGCGTAAACCTTGATGCCCGGAATGAACTTTGCTTTAACGAGGCCATATAACCGAAGGGAAGCCGAGTGGCTTCCCTTTAGACAATCCGGTCTATTTGCGTACTATCCGCGAAAATCGCCTTCGTTCGTCCCACGTTCGTCATAATTTAAATCCCACTCCTTTTCGGTCGGCTTCTTTCCAGGAGGAGTCTTGTGCGTGGTCGCATCATCCGAGCCCGTGATCACACGAGGTTTGGCACTGGCTACACCGTTGTTGTCGCTGTGCTTTAGACCCTTGGCAAATTGCCCTTTGGCGTCGTCGTGAATGTCTTTTACGGAGCCCTTATCATCATCTGATGGTGTCATTACGCATCTCCTTTGACTGCCGTCTCGTAGGTTTTATCTCCCACACTACAGCGAACTACGGAGGGCATCAGTTGTTCCCGGAAACAGCGTGTCACAGCTCGAGAGCGAGTTGCGGCTCCTGGCTCGTCTGTTGGGTTTTCAGTGAGGACAGGGTGACTCCGAGCAGCCTTACGGGACGTTTGAATGGGGCGACGGATGCAAGCAAGACTTCCGCGATGTTGATGATCATCTCGGTATCGGAAACGAAGTCTGACACCGTCTTGCTGCGTGTTGCCTGACTGAAGTCGGAATATTTGATTTTGACGGTAACAGTCTTTGCCGTGATGTCGTGTGATTCGCAGTAGCGCCAGACCTTCTCGACCAGTGGCCGAAGCTCGGCTTTTGCCAGGCTAAGGTCACTGATATCGTCTACGAATGTGTCTTCAGCGCCAACGGATTTACGGATGCGATCGGGCCGCACCTGTCTTTCATCGATGCCCCTGGCAATGCCGTAGAAATATGGCCCAGACTTGCCGAAATGCTGCTGCAAAAAGGTGAGCGGTTTCGATTTAAGATCAAGCCCTGTCTCGATGCCATGGCTTTTCATCCGCTCCGCCGTGGCTGGCCCAACCCCATGGAATTTCTTGACGGCAAGGCCTTCAACAAAGCCTGGACCGTTTTTGGGCGTGATGACAGCCTGTCCATTCGGTTTGTTGAGATCGCTGGCCATCTTCGCCAGAAATTTGTTGTAGGAAATGCCGGCAGAAGCGTTGAGGCCAGTGACCGCCTTTATTTTGGCACGAATTTCAAGGGCAACCTCGGTTGCGATTTCCATGCCTTTCAGGTTTTCGGTGACATCGAGATAGGCTTCGTCCAGAGAAAGCGGCTCGATCAACGGCGTATATTCGGCAAAGATTTCACGAATTTGATGCGAGACTTGCCGATAAACCTCGAAGCGAGGCGACACGAATATCAGGTCCGGGCATTTCCGCTTCGCGGTGACGGATGGCATGGCGGAATGCACACCGAAGGTTCTGGCCTCGTAACTCGCAGCCGCCACAACACCGCGCGCTGCCGATCCACCAACAGCCAGTGGTAAGCCGCGAAGGTTGGGATTATCGCGTTGTTCCACCGACGCATAAAAAGCGTCCATATCGACATGAATGATTTTGCGAATGGGAGGCAGCGCCATGACATTCATTTCTACGCACCTCCCCTTAAGATCAAATTGAAACAAAGAGAGAACATATCAGCTTTTTTGCAAATTTCCAGTGCTGTTGCGGTTTCGTTTGGAGGGGAAGGGAACTCTCAGGGCGTAGGGGAGTCTGCCTATCGTGACACTTAAAACAGGAGAAGACCTATGGCCGATGACAGCACGACGACGATAAAAGCCATTTTCGACACGCGTGCGGCGGCAGACCTTGCTGTTGAGCATCTGGTTCAGCAGCATGGCGTGCCAAGACCTGACATCTTCATTCAGTCAGCGACCTCTGAGAACACCGTTGGTGTTACGCCGTCTGGCGGTGATGTTTCCGCCAACGACAATGCGCGTGAGGATGCTCCGCTTGGTGGAGAGATCGAAGTATCTGCCGACATTTCCGCCAGCGAAGTCTCAGCAGCGCAGCGCAGTCTCGGCGAAGCTGGCGCGATCCGCGTTTCAGCAGGCTGAACTGAACTCCGGAAAACTGCAGCGCGGCCCAAACGAAGGGCCGTGTCTACAGATAAACAGGTTCACTACCGCCTTGCCAATGTCCCTTGAACGCAGGCGTTGTCATACCCATTCATTTATAGAACGAATAATTTCTCTTTCGGGTTGGAGTCTTTGATGGCCGCAAGAACTTGGAATGCACGTACGGGTCCAAATGCGTCTAGCGATTTCATCGATAGTGCCGAACGTATCAGGCGTTTGAGACGGCTGTCCGGTATTGCCCGCCTGATGGATACGGCAATCGGCATACCGGGTACCCGCATCCGCTTCGGTGCCGATTCCATCATGGGTCTGGTGCCGCTGGTTGGAGATGGTGCAGGCGCTTTGGTTGGTCTTTACATCGTCAACGAAGCCCGCCGCCTCGGCGTTCCCCGCGATAAGCTTGCCCGGATGGTGGGCAATATTGGCATGGACGCTGTGGTTGGCAGTGTGCCTCTCGTCGGCGACCTGTTCGACGTCTATTTCAAATCGCATCGCCGAAACGTCAATATGATCATCGATCATTTTGGCATCGATCAGGATGCGCTGAAACGGAAGCCTTAAATCAGGCGAACTGGTTTCAAACCAAAGCTGCCCGCGATGGTACGGTCGCGGGCAAAACGAGAACTGCCTTCAAGCCGCGCGGGGAGTTGTTTTCCAGAAGAAGAGAGCCGCTGTAGAGTTCGGCGAGCTCATTGGCAATCGTAAGTCCAAAGCCGGTTCCAGATATGCGTTCGTCTTCTCTGACGCCCGGAAGCAACACAGCGTCCATTCGATCATTGGCAATGCCCGGTCCGTCGTCCTCTATGGATATACGAATGTTCGATCCTTCTTTGGTGGCGACGACTTTGACTGTCGAAGAGGTCCACTTGAAAGCGTTCTCGATCAGGTTACCCAGCATTTCTTCTAGGTCGTTTTCTTCGCAAGCAACCGAAAAATCTCCGTCGATCTCCGTCTCGAACCTCACATCCTTGTCCGCATGAATAGAGCTGATTGCCAGATGCAAATTCGCGACGGTGTCGGCTAGGGGCGCACTAGAGATACGACCACCCGTGGCCATGGCCTGACGGGTGGAACTGAGGTGATGCTTGATCCTGTGGTCGATGCGCCTGCCGAGGTCGCGCAAAGTGCCGTCCGGGTCATTGCTGTCGCTTAGCGCCAGCAATAGGCTCGCGACCGGCGTCTTAAGTCCATGGGCGAGGTTGGCAAATTGCATCCGTGTTGCGATCAGACGCTCCTCATTTGCAATCAGAAGCGCGTTCGTCTTCGCTGAAAGCGGCGCAAGCTCTGGAGACGGTTGCTGCGGCAAGCGCTCCAGGTCTCCGCGATTGATCGCATCGATATCCGCGACCATGGATGCGAGTGGGCGCAAACCGAACCGGATTTGCCACAGCGTTCCGCCTAAAAGAACGATGCCCAGTAGCAACATGCAAGGGATCAACCAAAACAGTGCCCGAAGAGCGGGGTCGACCAATGCTGCGGAAGGTGCGCTTGCCGTTATGGTCATCATCGTCCCGTGAATGCTGCGCGTGATTTGACGCGTGTAGAGCGCCTGGCCATCCTTGTCTCTAGCTTCTCCGGGCGAGGCCATGCCCGTCAGCATGTGTTTCAAACTCTGACGGGGAGGAGGGGCATCCATGGCACCTTGGATCAAGGAGCGGGAGGTCAAATGCTGTCCATCGGCGTCGATTTGCCAATACCAGCCTGACCCGCTCCGGTCGAATGGAGGAGCATCCATCGGCGTGGAAAGTGATAGCCTTCCATCCGAAAGTGGTTGAACGGCATTGGCCAGCGCGCTGATCTGGGTATCCAATCTTTGATCGATTTGCTCACGCACGACATTCTTCAAAGCCAACCACAGAATGATCGACGCAACCACGAGCGCCGCAGTGACGAAGAACCCGGAAAACAACAGCAGACGTTTCGCAAGCGATGCCGGTGCGCGCAGCCTAATCGTCTTCACTGTGCCACCGCAGCCGTCAGCATGTAGCCACGTCCCCTGACCGTTTCGATGCGTTCGGCACCCACCTTTTTGCGCAGCCGCGCAATGATGACTTCCATCGAGTTGGAGTCGACTTCTGCATCGCCCTCATAAACGCGCTCGTTGAGTTCGCGACGGTCCACCACTGTCCCCTTTCGCAGGATCAGGCAGGACAGAACGCGCCATTCGAGGGCGGTCAATTTCAATGGAAGACCATCGAGTTCGAACGTGCCCAGTTGCGCATCGAAAACAAGAGGCCCGCAATTGAGCCGCGATGACGCATATCCGGCCGCACGCCGCACCAGTGCGCGAAGTCTCAGCACCAGTTCCTCGACCTTGAATGGCTTCGGCAGGAAATCGTCCGCACCCGCCTTGAAGCTGGCCACCTTGTCGGGCCAGCCATCGCGCGCCGTCAGCACCAGAACGGGCAGGTTTCGCTCGCTTTCGCGCCATCCTTTCAGGACGGAAATACCGTCGACTTTGGGAAGACCGAGGTCGAGAATGGCAACGTCGAACAATTCCGTCAGCCCGGCATGAAGCGCATCTTCCCCGTTGCGGGCAATGTCGACAACGAAGTTTTCGAGCCGAAGCGCGCTGGCTATTCTGCTGCTGAGGTCGGCATCATCTTCTACGAGCAGTACGCGCATGAGGGGACTTTCGAATGAAAGAAAAACCGAAAACTTAAGTATGGCAGCTTAACTCAAACTGAACAGGAAGGTTCAGCGAGGCGTGGGTGTGGTTCGGCTAGATTGGACTTGTCGTTCAAAAGGAGCACCGAAAATGCACAACGAAGATCAAGCCCACGAGCCTGTAAATACAGCATCCGCCCACCCGCCACACAAGCATCGTCGCCGACTGGCGCTGCCAGCTCTTGCCGCAGTGGTTGCCCTTGCCGTGGGTGCAGCCGGTGGCGCAGCTGCCATGAAACTGGTGCGCCCATCAGCGGAGATGGCACCCATGACGCCCGTTGCGATATCGACGATGCCAGCGTCCAGTCTCGTCACCATCAAAGGCACGGTCGCCGAGATCTACGGCAACAAATTCGTCCTTCAGGATGACAGCGGGAAAGCGTTGATCGAAACGGGTCCTGGTGGTGAGGATGGCAAACTGGTGACCAGCAATGAGGCCGTCACGGTACAGGGTCGCTTTGACGACGGTTTCGTGCATGCCAGCTATCTGGTTCGTCAGGACGGGAAAACGGAAGCACTCGGCCCGCAGAAAGGCCCACCACCACCGCACAAACACCTTAAGGACATTGCCCGCGAGCTAGCGCCGTGACGTGACGACAAATGTCGCCCAAGGCGCACACCGTCTGATGAACTGCGTCCCTGGTTTTCCTTTGCGGGAAGGCCGGGGACGTCACTCTGTAAATTGTTCAGATCGAACCTATGCGGCAGATGAATATCGTGCGACGGATTGGACTGGCAAAAGCCGAAGAACTTCGTCGGCAAATGCGTTTGCATTTTGCAATGCCTTGTCCAGATTGCTGACCTGTGACGGGCTCATCATGTGCAGATACCCGCCAAACTCGAACATGTCGCGGAACGCGGCGCGTTCAATGATCGGCGTATCCAGCACATGTACGTTGCGTTTCGCTAAAAGGGCCTTGGCAGCAAGAAGTGCCCGTGTCGTCACCATGGAATTGACGCGGGACAGCACCACCGAATGTGGGATTTTGATGGATGCCCGGTCATCGAGATAACGAAGCAATTCGAGGACCTGCGCTCCACCCTGTGCATCCATGGTACTACCCTGCACCGGTATCAGCACATGGTTCGAAAGTCCGACCGCGGTTGCCAGAAGGGGTGATTGAGCGCCGGGCAGATCGATGATGACGTGGTCGAATTTGCGGCGGTTGTTCAGCACATGTTGCTGAAGGCTGGAGGCCGAAACATAGGTGATGACGGAGAGGTCAACGCGGTGATCGGCAGCTTCGCTCCATTTGGAAAGCCAGCGTTGCGGGTCGGTATCGATAACACAAATCTTCAATCCGCGCCGCGCCAGTTCCGACGCAAGCAGCAAAACTGCCGTTGTCTTGCCCGCGCCGCCCTTGGTGTTTGCGAATGTGATGACCGCCATGATGGATCCGATAAGAGCTGAGACGGTCATCGTCTGATTGGCACGCCGAGATCATGGCGCGTGCCAATCATTGAACATTATGGTTAATGATTTCTAAAGAAATCCGGCGAATCCCTATCGGCGGCGGCGGTCTTCGTTCAGGATTTCCTGGGCGATCTGATTCAACGGCAAGATTTTATCCACACCGCCATGCGCGATCGCCTCTTTGGGCATGCCAAAGACGACGGAGGAGGCTTCATCCTGTGCAATCGTCAGCGCACCGGCCTGATGCATTTCCAACATTCCGCGCGCACCGTCGTCGCCCATTCCGGTCATGATCACGCCCAAGGCGTTGGAGCCCGCCGCGCGTGCTGCCGACCGAAACAGCACATCAACGGAAGGACGATGACGGGAGACGAGGGGGCCATTCCGGACCGACGCGTAGTATCGCGCACCCTGACGTTCCAGCAGCATGTGCTTGTCACCCGGTGCGATCAGCACATGGCCGCGCAGAACGGTGTCGCCATCCTCGGCTTCCTTGATTTCAACGTCGCAAAGTGTGTTCAAACGCCGGGCAAAGGCTGCCGTAAATTTTTCCGGCATATGCTGCACGATCAATATGCCAGGCGAGTTGGCAGGCAGCCTTTCCAGCATTTCCCGCAATGCCTCGGTCCCACCCGTCGAAGCTCCCACGCAGACCACCATTTCCGTCGTCCGTGCCATCGCTTTGCCGGAAGGAGGTGGGAGAACAGCGTCTGCGGTCAACTTTGCCTGTGGGGCATTGGGAATTGCATGGCGCGAGAGTGTCTTGATGCCCTTGACGCGGGCGTGCGCGGCGCTCTTGACCACTTCGCAGATGCGTTGGGCGGATTCGGCCAAATGGTCGGCGGCACCAATGCGTGGCTTGAGAATAATATCGACAGCGCCAGCTTCAAGCGCCTGAAGCAAGGTCTCGGAGCCGGCTTCCGTCAGTGATGAACACATGACGACCGGAATGGGATGCTGCGCCATGATCTTGCGCAAAAAGGTAATGCCGTCCATGCGCGGCATTTCAACATCGAGCGTTATGACGTCCGGTAAGTCTTCCTGGATCTTCTTCGCCGCCGCGAAAGGGTCAGAGGCAGCACCTATCACCTCGATTGCGGGGTCTGCCTCAAGAACCGCGGTCAGCGTTTGCCGGACGCTGGCAGAGTCATCAACGATGAGGACGCGTACTTTTTTGACCATGTCTGAGACTATTGTTTCATAAAAATTGTATTGGCAACCTGCTTGATGGGCAGATCGATGCCGGTCACAGTCTCCGAATGGCCTATCAAAAGATAGCCGCCAGGTGCAAGGCACTTGCACAACTGGGTCAAAACGTGAGTCTGGGTCTTCTTATCGAAATAGATCAGTACATTTCGGCAAAACAGGATGTGGACAGGGTCACCGATTTCGTAGGTCGCGTTCATCAGGTTCATGCGTGCAAAGCCGATCTTTGAGCGCAGCTTTGTAGCGATACGCACATCGTTTCGCTGCTTTTCCTTTGCCTGCATGACGTATTTGCGTTTGAATTCCGGAGGTACCGGATCCACGAGATCTTTGCTGTAGATTCCGCTTTGAGCCTTCATCAGCACGTCGGTAGACAGATCGGTCGCCAGGATGTTGAAGTCGGAGATCACACCTTTTTCGAAAGCCTCTGCCATGACCATTGCCATGGTGTAGGGTTCCGCGCCGGTTGAACAGGCCGAGCTCCATGCCCGAACGCGACCAATGCCTCTTTTAGCCAGAGCCGGCAGAGCGGTCTTTTGCATGTAATCGAAGTGATTGGGCTCGCGAAAGAAATCGGTCTTGTTGGTGGTCACGACGTCGATCAGGAAGATCGCTTCCGCTTCCATGCCATCATGGCGAAACAAATAGTCACAATAGGTGCTGAAGGTTGGATAACCGGTTGCACGCAGGCGTTTTCGCAGCCTGCCTTCCAGCATGGACCGTTTCGTTTCAGGCATCTTGATGCCACAGTAATCATAGATGAAACTGGAAAGCTCACGAAAATCGCGTGTGCTCAGGCTGTCGTCGAAATTAACGCTTACAGCGGTACTCAACTCTTATATTCCTTTCACGCAGCGCGCATTGGCCCGGCATTGACCTTGGCAAGATCGCCCGCTTCGCTTGAAAACAACTGTGCAAGGTCGATGATCACGACAAAATCACCTTCCCGACGGACGACACCGGCGATGTAGCTGGAATTCCAGCTGATGCCGATGTCAGGTGCGGTTTCGATCTGGTCCAGGTTGAAAGGTGTAACTTCGAAAACCTTGTCGGCAACCAAGCCCAGAGCCAGCAACTTGTCACCGAACGGAATATCGAGAACCAATATTCGGGTGTGCGGTGTTTTTACCGTTTTGGACATGCCGAGACGCAAACGAAGATCGATGACAGGAACGCCCTGCCCGCGAACGTCCCGAAGGCCGAGCAAGTAGTCCGGACCGTAAGGAATTTTAAATGCCTCTTCGTGGTCGAGAATTTCGCGAACGACATCCACAGGGACGGCGAAGATTTCCTCACCAAGACTAAAAGTCACGTATTGAGTATGAGTGGATGGGCTCGCCATTTTACGTTGTCTCCAAAGTCCTGTTCATTGAGTCAATTTGCTCTGTGCCGTTGCCGGGTTCCGAAATGAGCCGGCGCGGATGAGCACGAACACTCTCCCGCACCGGCCAGCCTCAGGTCCTATGCGGACTGGCGGAAATCGTGGTCATCGTCGTCAGGGCCGCCCATGGAAAGATCAAGAGCGAAGCCTTTGGCGCGTGCCTGTTGCGTCCTGACCGAGTTGTCGGAGGCAGCTTTGCGAACGGGCTTCTTCTGTTGAAGGCTCGCCGGACGCGGAGCAGATGACGCCCCGCGGGTGTTGAAACGGTCGACCTTGAAGAAGGCGATGCTCGTCTGCAGCTCTTCAGCCTGTGCTGCCAATTCTTCCGATGTCGAAGACATTTCTTCCGAAGCGCTGGTGTTCTGCTGTGTGACTTTGTCCAGTTGCTGAATGGCTTCGTTGATCTGGTTCGCACCGATATCCTGTTCGCGGCAGGCTGCAGAAATTTCTGCAACCAGTTCCGCTGTCTTGCGAATATCGGGGACCAGACGGTTCAACATATCACCGGCATCAGCCGCGGCCTTTACCGTTTCGCTGGACATGGAGCTGATTTCGGCAGCGGCAGACTGGCTGCGTTCGGCAAGCTTGCGAACCTCAGATGCGACGACGGCAAAACCCTTTCCGTGCTCGCCTGCACGGGCAGCCTCGACAGCAGCGTTGAGGGCGAGAAGGTCTGTCTGGCGAGCGATTTCCTGTACGATGGAGATCTTTTCGGCGATCGTCCTCATGGCGACCACGGCCCGGCCGACGGCTGCGCCGCTTGCTTCGGCATCCGTTGAAGACTGACGGGCGATTTTTTCCGTCTGAGCAGCATTTTCAGCGTTCTGACGGATATTGGCTGCCATCTGCTCCATCGATGCGGATGCCTCTTCCGTGGAAGATGCCTGCTCTGTCGCGCCTTGCGATACCTGCTCGGAGCTGGCGGAGAGCTCTTGGCTTCCAGACGAAACATTTTCCGCTGCGGAAATCGAATCCGAAACCACGCCGCGAAGACGTTCGATCATCGTGTTGACATGCTCGAGAAGCGTTCCGATTTCATCGCGTGTGGTAATGGTGGCCATATTCGTCAGGTCGCCTTCGGAGACGTTGCGAACGGCGACGATTGCCTTGTTAAGGCCGCGACTGATGGAGATCGAAATCAGGATTGCAGAAATCACGGAGATGATGGCGGCGACGATCGCGAGGCTCAAGAGTGCGGTGAACGTGCTGTTGTAAGCTGCTTCGCTGGCCTTGTCGGATGCCGTAATACCCTCTTCCGTCAGGACGGCGAGGTTTTCCGTCATAGCATCGAGCTTTTCGGATGCGACCGTTCCTTCATTCTGGTTGAGTTCCAGCGCCTGGTCACGATTATTCGATTTCACAAGACTAATGACGCGGTCCTGAAGGGTGATAAAATCGCCCCAGAAGTTACGAATTTCTGCCCACTTTGGTTTGAATTCTTCCGACGCGCTTTGCTCGCCAATCGTGAGGGCATCTGTGAAGTTCTTACGTTCGGTTTCGATCATCGACAACGCGTTTTGCATACGCTCGGGCGATGTTGAAAGAAGCAAGTCGCTTTCGGCGAGACCCAGACCGTCGAACGCGCCCGACACTTCGTTCGCGGCGTCGTCCTGACGGATCGGGCCGCTGATCATGCTGTCCTTGAGGCTGTCCATTTGTCTCAGGCCGTTGATGCCGAAGACAGCGCATGCCGCCATGAGAAGGACGAGTAGTCCAAATATAAGGCCGAGTTTCAGTTTGATGGTGAACCGCATAATAAGTCCTCTAAGACAGTGCTTGAAATGATTGTGTGTGGGGTATTTCCAGCCCCTAAAATCACGCTCGAAGTGATACATTCACTTTCCGCGATAAAATTTACGACACTCATCGTCGCACCGGTCTCAAGGGTTCGGGAAAATATTCCCCGAACCCATATTTAATTGGCTTTATGCGCTTTCGCGGAAGTCGGCGTCATTGGCGTCTGGGCCACCCATGGACATATCAAGCGCGAAACCCTTTGCGCGGGCCTGTTGTGCTTGAATAGACTGATCCGGGCGACGTACCGGCTTTGCGGGCTTTGCAACTGGGCGATGTGCGGGAGCGGCAGCACGTGGGGCCATGTAGGCCTTTGGTGCTTGGCTGGTGCCGGAACGTTCCACCTTGAAGAACGCGATGCTTGCCTGAAGCTCTTCAGCCTGCGCTGCCAGTTCTTCCGAGGTCGAGGACATCTGTTCGGAAGCGCCGGAATTCTGTTGCGTTACCATATCAAGCTGTTGAATGGCTTCATTGATCTGGCTTGCACCGATATCCTGCTCGCGGCATGCGGCAGAGATTTCCGACACGAGTTCTGCCGTTTTGCGAATATCTGGAACCAGACGGTTCAGCATCTCGCCAGCTTCGGTCGCAACCTGAACGGTCTCGCCCGATAGCGATGAGATTTCGGCTGCTGCTGCCTGGCTACGCTCTGCCAGTTTGCGAACTTCGGATGCGACCACGGCAAAGCCCTTGCCATGTTCTCCAGCACGGGCGGCCTCGACAGCAGCGTTCAGCGCAAGAAGGTCGGTCTGGCGAGCGATTTCCTGAACGATCGAAATCTTTTCAGCGATGGTACGCATGGCCGAAACCGCACGACCCACGGCTTCGCCACTGGCTTCCGCATCCTTCGAGGACTGGCGAGCAATCTTCTCGGTCTGAGCGGCGTTGTCGGCGTTCTGCTTTATGTTGGCGGCCATCTGTTCCATCGAAGCAGATGCTTCTTCGGCAGAGGATGCCTGCTCGGTTGCACCCTGCGAAAGCTGCTC
Source organism: Agrobacterium rosae (assembly GCF_002915175.1). GTDB lineage: Bacteria > Pseudomonadota > Alphaproteobacteria > Rhizobiales > Rhizobiaceae > Agrobacterium > Agrobacterium rosae. The sequence continues at coordinate 804,241 of NZ_NXEJ01000008.1, forward strand.
TGAGCTTGCAGAGAGTTCCTGGCTACCGGACGAAACGTTGTCGGCTGCCGACAGCGCATCTGAAACGACGCCACGAAGGCGCTCTACCATGCGCTGAAGCGAAAGACCCAGCGTGTCCTTGTCAGAAAGCGGTCTTGGTGTAACCGTCAAGTTTCCGTCGGCGATTTCGTTGGCAACGCTTGCCGTGTTGCGCAGATTGCCGGTCATTGTGTTGATGCGCGTGACGAGATCCTTGATTTCGTCATTCGTCTTAATTTCGACCTCCTGATCGAGGTCGCCGATCGATACGGCTTCTGCAACCATCATAATCTTGCGGAGGCCGCTGCTGATGCCCAGCGCAATCCACAATGCGGTGATGGCAGCAATAACAACGGCGGCAACCGATGCTGCAATTAACATAATGCGTGTCTGTTCGTACTCGGAAGCCGCAGACTGCTTGGCTTCGTTAAGACGCGCGCGGTTCATCTGCACGCCATCATCAAGTTTCTGCGTTAGTGCACTTGCCGCCACACGGCCATCACCCGAAGAATAAACCGATGCGGCAGGTACGTTGCCTTCGGTAACATATTCGCGAACCCGATCGTCACTTGTTTCGAATGTCTTTGTGATTGCCTGCAGGTCGGTCCAGTAGCCGCGTGTTTCCGCACTGGCCGTGGCCGCCATGTCAGTAATCATCTTGTCCATCTCACCGCGAATCTCGTTGCTGGTAGCGATGTGTTTTTGCGCTTCCTGCGGAGAACTCGCCAGAATAAGATTTTTCTGCGCACGCACGGTCGCAAGCGACAGTGCGTTGATCTGGTGCGTTTTGTCGAGACGAACGACGGTGCCGTCAACCACGTCATCCATGGCGTCTTTTGCGGTGCCCAGGCTGTAAATTCCGTAGCCTGCTGTTCCAGCGAGCATCACGATCAGAAATCCGAACGCGATTGCCAGTTTCAATTTAATTGTAAATCGCATTTCAGATTTCCTTCGAGAGTTCGATGACGTTGCTTCTGGACGTGGCTTTCATAGTTGAGGCGTCGCGCTGGGCCGTGAAAATCGCAATCAGGTTCGGCATGATGACGAATTGCGGGCCACGCTTGATAAGGCAGTGGATGTAGTCCGGCCTCCAGCGCATGCCTACGCTCGGCGGCGGTTCACTGGCGGACTTTGAAAAATTGGTCACTTCATAGACCTTGTCCGTACGCAGGCCGATCAGTAACCGCTCGTCCTCGATCGGAAGTTCGATAACGATAATCCGGCTATCTATCGTCTTTTCGGCGGCACCCATGCCGAACGCCAGGCGGATATCCGCCAGCGGTATGACCTTGCCGCGAAAGTTGATGACGCTGGCCACGAACGGCTTGGCACCGGGCACGGCGGTTTCAGGGAGAAGATCGAGGATTTCCTGAACCCGGATGGCCTCGATCGCGAAAGTTTCTCCTTCGATGGAGAAGGTCAGGACTTCGAGGCTGTCGCGGTCGCCCCACAAATCTTCGGATTTTTTCAAACGAGACTGGTTCATCCGGCGATGCGCATCTGCGCCTCCTGCTGCTGTCCTGCGGCCACCAGGTGCCCGACGTCGAGAATGAGTGCGACACTGCCATCACCAAGAATGGTTGCGCCGGAGAAGGTTGCGACGTCGTGATGGAGTTTCGACATCGCCTTGATGACCGTCTGGTGGTCGCCGATGATCTGATCGACGACGAGGCCGACGCGTTCCGATCCCGTGGAGATGACGACGACCTTCTGGAACTGGTCCGGCGTGGTGCCCGTATGGAAAAGTTCGCGAAGACGAATGAAAGGAACGAGACTTTCACGCAGCGAGATGAAAGAGCGACCACGTGATTTCACGTCGTTTTCCGGTGTCAGCTCGAGGCATTCTTCCACGGCGGAAAGCGGAATGACGTAGCAGCCTGTGCCGACGCGCACCAGGAGACCATCGATAATGGCCAGTGTCAGCGGAATGGCGAGTGTGATCTCTGAACCTGCACCAGGCGAACTGCTGACATTGATCGTGCCGCGCAGCCCTTCGATGGTCTTCTTCACCACATCCATTCCGACGCCGCGGCCGGACAGATTGGTGACCTGCGCTGCCGTGGAGAACCCCGGCTCGAAAATCATTTGCAGAAGTTCCTGACCAGACAGCGTGGCACCGGGGGCCACCAGACCGGACGATTCAGCCTTTGCCCGAACCCTCTCGCGATCGATGCCGCGACCGTCATCCCTGATGGTGATGGTCACATCGCCGCCGGTCTGGCGCGCTACCAGCGTCACCTGACCCGCAGGGTTCTTGCCTGCAGCAATACGGTCTTCTGGAGTTTCCAGCCCGTGGTCGCAGGAGTTTCTGACCAGATGCACCAGAGGATCAGCCAGCCGTTCGATTACGACCTTGTCGACCTCGGTGCTTTCCCCTTCCGTCAAAAGTTCGATCTGCTTTCCGGTTTCGCGGGCAAGATCGTGGACGAGACGGCGGAAACGGCTGAACAATTGCGAGATCGGCACCATGCGAAGCACCATCATGGTGTCGCGAAGCTCGCCGGAAAGACGCTCCACATCTTCGGAAACGGAGCGGAGCTGGATGTCGACACTGGTGTTTGCAAGCTGTGATAGCCGCGATTGTGCGATCACCAGCTCTCCGACGCGGTCCATCAATTCATCGAGACGCTCGGCCGGAACGCGGACGTTTTCGGCGTTTCTGTTCTGTTTGCCATCACTATTTGCCTGCGCGGCGGCCGGGTTTGCCTTTGCCGCTTCTTCGACCGGTGCGAGTGGCTGAACGATCTCGGCGGTCGCTACAGGGTCGCTCGAGATTTTTTTGACGTCGATTTCCATATCGTCCATGACGAAGATGAAGACGTCATCAATGGCCGAGCGCGGCTGATCCGTTGTCAGAGTGACGCTCCAGGAGAGGTGCAGATTGGTAGGTTCGATGAGATCCAGTGCCGGAATTGCCGTCGCATTAACGGCAATCGTGCAATCGCCCAGTTCGGCCAGCTCATCCAGAAGACCCAACGGGTTCGTACCGTTTGCCATGGAATTGGTCGGCAGGCTGAAATCGATCTGCCAAGTTACGGTGGACGGTTCATCCGCTTTTACGGTCGCCACAGGTTGGGCGTGTTTTGCAGTCGCACTTTCGTTCGTGCCGACCGCGGCCTGCAATTTTGCCAACAGACGATCGCCCGTTTCTGGAAATGCAGTTGCGGGATTATCGACCAAGCGGCGCATGTGGTCCTGCGCCTCGAGCACGGCTGCGATCAGTTCGCTGCTTGCAGGAACCTCACCCTTGCGGACGCGGTCGAACGCGGTTTCGCAGTGATGGGTAAAGGCGGCCAAGGCTTCGAAACCAAACATGGCTCCGGACCCCTTGAGGGTATGCAGGCCGCGAAACACGGCGTCGATCTGTCCTTGGTTGGACAGGTCATGCAACAGGTCCAGCAAACCGCTCTCGATCTGTTCGAAAAGCTCGGCTGCTTCTGTTCTGAAAACCTGAATGGGGTCCAGTATGTTCATCTACCAAGAACCTTTTTGACGATTTTGACCAGATTTTCAGGATCGAAAGGCTTGGTGACCCAACCTGTCGCTCCAGCGGCTTTCGCACGTGCTTTCATGTCCGCATCTGACTCGGTGGTCAGGAATATGATCGGTATGCCCGTGTGTGCCGGCGACTGCCTCAAGGCTTCGATCATTTCCAGACCGTTCATATTGGGCATGTTGAGATCGGTGACGATCAGATCGAACGGACCGCCTTTTGCCTTTGTCAGTCCATCAGCGCCGTCAACCGCTTCAGTCACCTGATAACCAGCATTCGTCAGTGCGATTTTGGTTGTCATTCTGATGCTGGCAGAGTCATCGACAGTAAGAATATTGGCGCTCATTGAATTTCCTTTCCATGCAGCCAGAAGAGGCGAGAAGCCTCGTCCATATTCGTAAGGAACCCGCCCCGGCGAAGTGTATCGACAACGCTCGCAGAGGCCGGTTTTGTCAGTGTGATGTACTTGCCGTTCGCCCGCGCATAGAGCCGCGATGATTCGATGAGCTGGATGAAGCTCAAATCGGTTTGCGCATCAGCGGGAATATCGATCGTCACTGCTTTGTGCATCTGAAGTGCCTCAAGGAGGCTCTCATGGACGGGCACGATACCGCGTATGGAGAGTGACGGAGGCAAATTGAGTGTTTCTGGCGTCATCAGTCTTCCTACTTCCCGGCTGCCTCGAATTGACGGCGAGCAAAAAAATGCCCTTTGGCGTGTCTTCCAACGCTGGAAGTTTCGCCAATGCGATCTGGCGTCTCCGCGTCGATGGAACATTCTGAAGATTTGTGCCCGGCAGGCTATGTTTTGCACAGACGACAAGCTGTCGCCGCTGAACACGCAGGGCATCTGTCAATTGGCTGGATTAACAGCTCTCGACATACACCTGGTCATTTCAGACATAGCCATCGCGGCGCTGTCCTTGCCTCAAGCAAGTAAAGCGTTCCAAATCGGTTCATTTTTGAAAATCGGATCGGCGTCATGCAACCCGCAGCGATAGCACCACAACCCAGCGAGAAATCGCTATGTGTTGTAACTGCTTATCATATTAGCTTATTGATATGGCTGTAGTGGTTAAGGCGCAGTTAATGGAGGTTGCGATTAGTCGCAGGCATCTTAAAGTTTGTGGCTAAAATGCGATAATCCATTGAATTTTCAATAATAATGACCGGTTCTACCGGAGATATACATTGTCCGAGTCCAGCATAGTACCGTTTCGATTTGATTGAGGGTAAACTCACTTGAGTAATCAATTTCTCGAAACCCCTTAGATGCACTAATTGTGTTGCGGCTTCTCAATGGGATTACAGTATCGACAGCAATCCGCGACGATTGCATCAGGCTTGGGGATATTTCGACAAAGTGTGCACCGTCCAGCCTCACATGCGGATCACAACTAATTGTAATTAAATAACTATTTTAAGTTTTATTTTTTTCTGCCATCGCTGTTGCAGAAGCGGGATCTTTCGCATAGGTTTTTACGGCAACGTTTCAGTGAGGGAGGAGACTCATGCGCATTCGTTCTATTCTGGCCGCTCTGGCGGCTGGTGTCATGTTACCTGCAGGTATTGCGGGGGCCACTGACTTGGAAGTAACGCACTGGTGGACATCGGGCAGTGAAGCTGCTGCGGTGGGAGAGCTTGCCAAGGCATTTGATGCAACCGGAAATAAGTGGGTGGATGGTGCCATTGCCGGTTCGGGCGGCACCGCACGTCCTATCATGATCAGCCGTATCACCGGTGGTGATCCCATGGGTGCAACGCAGTTCAACCATGGACGGCAAGCGGAGGAGCTTGCGCAGTCTGGATTGATGCGCGATCTCACCGATGTCGCGGAAAAGGGTAAATGGAAGGACATCATCAAACCAGCCAGCCTTTTGGATAGCTGCACCATAGATGGCAAGATCTATTGTGCGCCCGTCAACATTCACTCGTGGCAGTGGCTATGGCTTTCCAACGCTGCTTTCAAGAAAGCTGGCGTAGAAGTTCCCAAAAACTGGACTGAGTTCATTGCAGCTGGTCCAGCCCTGCAGAAAGCGGGTATCCAGCCGCTTGCCCTCGGCGGCCAGGCGTGGCAGGCAAACGGACTGTTCGATACTTTGGTGCTGTCGATAGGCGGCAAAGACCTTTACGAAAAGGTCTACAAGGATAAGGACGCTGAAGTTGCTGCCGGGCCGGAGATGCAGAAAATTTTTGCTGCAGCCGATGAAGCGCGCAAGCTTGCCAAGGGTTCCAACGTTCAGGACTGGAACCAGGCAACCAACATGGTCATCACTGGCAAGGCTGGCGGTCAGGTCATGGGTGACTGGGCACAGGGCGAATTCCAACTTGCCAGTCAGAAAGCCGGAACTGATTATAGTTGCCTGCCAGGGCTTGGCCTCAGCGACTATCTCACGACGGGCGGTGATGCTTTCTACTTCCCTCTGCTGAAGGATGAAGCGAAATCAAAGGCGCAGGAAGTCTTGGCTGAAGTGATCGTTGATCCTAAAACGCAGGTCGCGTTCAACCTGAAGAAGGGTTCGCTTCCTATTAGGGGTGATGTCGACCTCTCAGCGGCCAATGACTGCATGAAAAAGGGTTTGGCAATCGTGAATAAGGGCAATGCCCTGACGAGTACCGATCAGCTCATCTCAGCCGATACGCAAAAGCAGAAGGAAGATTTGATGGCGGAGTTCTTTGCCAATTCATCTCTGACGGCTGAAGCTGCGCAAAAGCGCTTTGCTGAAATTATCGGCTCAGCAGACTGATAGTCTTGCCTGTGAGCGATCAGTCGAACTGACAGCTTGCAGGCACCTCCTTGCCAGACATGAAACGCCTTTGGCGTGTCTGGGACATGTGTTGCGGGATATGCTTATCGAGCTACCCGCTGCACAATCAACCTTTACGATTGATAAGGAGTGGGACATGGCAGTGAAACGCCATTCTGGTCGTCCGAACCAGCTATTCCGCAATCTGAATTCAAAGATTGCATCGATACCCATGATCGTGACCGCAATGGTCATCTTCATGGGCGGAACGATCTGGACAGTCGTTTATTCCTTTACCAATTCAAAGCTATTGCCGCGCGCTTCCTTTATCGGCTTCGAGCAGTATGAACGCCTTTGGGCGGCACCTCGCTGGATTATTTCGATTCAGAATCTGGCCATCTATGGCATTCTTTCTTTGATTTTCAGCCTTGTGATCGGCTTCGTCCTCGCGGCGCTGATGGATCAGAAGATCCGGTTTGAAAACACGTTCCGAACCATCTTTCTTTATCCCTTTGCGCTGTCCTTCATCGTCACCGGACTTGTCTGGCAATGGCTCCTGAACCCGGAATTCGGCATTCAGGCCGTGGTGCGGTCGCTGGGCTGGGAAAGCTTCACCTTCGATCCGCTCTATAATTCGGATTTCGTGATCTATGGTATTCTGATTGCCGCCCTCTGGCAGGGAACCGGTCTCGTCATGTGCCTCATGCTTGCGGGCCTGCGCGGGATCGACGAGGATATCTGGAAGGCCTCACGCGTTGACGGCATACCCATGTGGAAGACCTATATTCTCATCGTGATCCCCATGATGCGACCGGTCTTCATTACCACGCTCGTCATCATCGCCAGTGGCATCGTCAAGGTTTACGACCTCGTGGTCGCGCAAACCAGCGGTGGTCCCGGCATCGCGTCCGAAGTCCCTGCGAAATACGTCTACGACTACATGTTCCAGGCACAGAATCTGGGGCAGGGCTTTGCCGCATCCACCATGATGTTGCTGACTGTCGCAATCATCGTCGTTCCGTGGGCCTATCTCGAATTCGGAGGGCGCAAACGTGGCTAATATCTCAACGCTCAATACCGTCGCCGCCGGCGTGGACCCAGTGTCCTCTCAACTTGGTGGTCCACGCGGACGCAAGCCGCACAAGCGGATATCTCGGCGCAATATCATCCTCTACGGCAGCCTGTTCGTCGCCGCGCTTTATTACCTGCTGCCGCTCTATGTGATGATCGTGACATCGCTGAAAGGCATGCCGGAAATCCGCATGGGCAACATCTTTGCCCCGCCGATGGAGATCACCTTCGAGCCTTGGGTCAAGGCATGGTCCAATGCCTGCACGGGTTTGAACTGCGATGGCCTTTCGCGCGGTTTCTGGAACTCGGTCCGCATCATGATACCGTCGACCTTCGTGTCGATCCTGATTGCGTCCGTCAGCGGCTATGCACTGGCCAACTGGAAGTTCAAAGGCTCCGAGTTCTTCTTCTCCATCCTCATCATCGGTGCCTTTATTCCCTATCAGGTGATGATTTATCCAATCGTGATCGTGCTGCGCGAAATGGGCGTCTACGGAACATTGACCGGCCTCATCATGGTTCATACCATTTTCGGCATGCCCATCCTGACCTTGCTGTTTCGCAATTATTTCGCCGGTTTGCCGGAGGAGTTGTTCAAGGCGGCACGCATCGATGGGGCGAATTTCTGGCAAATCTATTTCCGCATTATGGCCCCTATGTCGCTGCCGATTTTCGTGGTGGCAATGATCCTGCAGGTCACCGGCATCTGGAACGACTTCCTTTTCGGCGTCGTGTTCACCAGACCGGAATATTATCCGATGACGGTTCAGCTCAACAATATCGTCAACTCGGTTCAGGGTGTGAAGGAATACAACGTCAACATGGCGGCGACCCTTCTGACCGGTGCCGTTCCGCTGTTCGTCTATTTTGTTTCAGGTAGACTTTTTGTCCGCGGCATCGCCGCAGGCGCAGTCAAGGGTTAAGCTTCATGAATAAAAGCGTCTCCATTCGCGACCTGTCCCTGTCCTTTGGCGCGGTCACCGTGCTCTCAGACCTCAACCTTGATATTTACGAGGGCGAGTTTCTCGTTCTTCTGGGTTCATCGGGTTGTGGCAAATCCACTTTGCTCAATTGCATTGCGGGGCTGCTGGAACCGACGGACGGGCAGATTTTCATCAAGGACCGAAACGTCACCTGGGAAGAGCCGAAAGATCGAGGCATCGGCATGGTGTTTCAGTCCTATGCACTTTATCCGCAGATGACGGTGGAAAAGAACCTGTCCTTCGGCTTGCAGGTCGCCAAGATCCCTAAGGAAGAGATCGATAAGCGTGTCAAGCGCGCAGCCGGTATCCTCCAGATCGAGCCGTTGTTGAAACGCAAGCCCGCAGAACTGTCCGGCGGTCAGCGTCAGCGTGTTGCCATTGGACGTGCGCTTGTGCGCGACGTCGATGTCTTCCTGTTCGATGAACCTCTGTCCAACCTCGATGCCAAGCTGCGGTCCGAACTGCGCGTCGAGATCAAGCGGCTTCACCAGTCGCTGAAAAACACGATGATCTATGTCACGCACGACCAGATCGAGGCGCTGACTCTGGCAGACCGCATCGCGATCATGAAAAGCGGTGTCATTCAGCAGTTGGACGACCCGATCTCGATCTATAACAAGCCGAGAAATCTGTTCGTGGCTGGCTTTATCGGCTCACCGTCGATGAATTTTCTGCGCGGGGAATTGGTCGAAAAGGACGGGAAAGTCCATTTCGTCACCAATGGCGTTAGCTTCACGCTGGATGGATACGATGCATCGTCGCCACTCAATCCCGGCACCTCGGCCGTTCTTGGCGTGCGACCGGAACATGTGCGTGTCGATAGCGATATCACCAGCGGCGAAATCCACGATGCTGTGGTCGATATCGAAGAGCCGATGGGGGCGGATAACCTCATCTGGCTGAAGCTTGCCGGACATACGCTGTCTGTTCGTGTCGGCGGACACAGGCGTTTCTCGCCAGGGACTAAGGTCAAGCTCGCCTTCGATATGTCCATGGCATCGCTCTTCGAAGCGACAACGGAAGAGCGCATCTAATCCACACTACCAAATTCCACCGGGCACAATCCCAATGTCAGGCCCAATGTCAGGAGAGACAGATGACGAAACTTGGTTTCCAGCTTTACAGCGCGCGCAATTTTCCGCCGCTTTCGGATGTTTTGAAAAAGCTATCGGCGGCAGGATACGCTCACGTCGAAGGATTCGGCGGCATTTATGGCAGCATGGACGACGCGGCCTTGAAAGCCCTGCGCAGCGATCTCGATGCCAACAATCTGACCATGCCGACAGGACATTTCGGTCTCGATATGCTCGAAGGAGAGCCACAGAAAGCGCTCAACATAGCGAAAACTCTGGGTATTCAGGCGATCTATTGCCCTTATCTCTTGCCCGATCAGCGTCCAAACGATGCTGCTGGCTGGCTCTCTTTCGGCAAGCGCCTTCAAGAAGCCGCCACGCCTTTCCGCGATGCGGGCCTTGCATTTGGTTGGCACAACCATGACTTCGAATTCGTAAAGCTGGACGACGGCTCCACGCCGCAGGATCAGATTTTTGCCGGTGGACCTGAGCTGGAATGGGAAGCGGACATCGCCTGGATCATCCGCGGAAAAGCCGATCCGTTCGAGTGGATCGAACGCTATGCCAGCCGCATTACCGCAGTGCACGTGAAGGATATCGCGCCAGCGGGTGAGAACACGGACGAGGACGGCTGGGCAGATGTCGGCCATGGCACAGTGGACTGGAAGGGACTTGTGGACGTGCTGAAGAAGACAGCTGTCAAATATTACGTGGTCGAGCACGATAATCCCAAGGATGCAGATCAGCTGATCACGCGTTCCATCGCATCCTTCAATACCTATTAATCCATCAATCTGGAGTTTGAGACATGGCCAAGGAACTTGGCGTCGGCATCATTGGATGCGGCAATATTTCAACAACCTACTTTTCGCTCTCACCGCTGTTCAGGGGTTTGAAAGTCCTGGCCTGCGCCGACCTCAACCGCAGCGCTGCGGAATTGAGAGCCGAAGAGTATGGTGTCAAAGCGCAGTCCATCGAGGAACTGCTTCAGAACGACGAGATCGATGTGGTGGTTAACCTCACCATTCCGGCAGCGCATTTTTTCGTTTCGAAAGCCATTCTCGAAGCGGGCAAACATGTCTATTCGGAAAAGCCTCTCGTGCTGACGCTTGAACAAGGCGAGGAACTGCGGCGTCTGGCAACCGAAAAAAAACTGGCGGTTGGCTGCGCACCCGATACGTTCCTGGGTGGTTCGCATCAACTGGCCCGCAAATATATCGATGAAGGCGGCATCGGGCGCATCACGTCGGGCACATGCCACGTCATGAGCCCTGGAATGGAAATGTGGCACCCCAATCCCGGCTTCTTTTTCCTTGCCGGCGGTGGCCCGATCCTCGATCTCGGCCCGTACTACGTCGCCAATCTCATCAACCTTATCGGCCCGGTCAAACGCGTCGGCGCATTGACCTCCATGGCCAGCTCAACGCGTACCGTGACCAGCCAGCCGCTGAACGGTCAGCTCATTCCGGTTGAAACGCCAACGAACATTCATGCTCTCTTGGAGTTTGTAAACGGCGCGACGATCACGCTGTCTGCCAGCTGGGATGTATGGTCACATCGCCATGCAAATATGGAGCTTTATGGTACCGAAGGCTCGATCTATGTGCCGGACCCCAACTTCTTCGGTGGTGTGGTCGAGGCCAGCGGTCGCGACAAGGATATCAAGCCGCTCGAAAATTGGGATCATCCGTTCGGCATCGCCAATCAGGAAAGCCCACAGGGACCGCGCGCAAACTACCGCACTGCCGGTTTGGCGGACATGGCAATTGCCTTGACGGAGGGACGTGATGCACGCTGCTCTCTGGATCGCTCACTTCACGGGATCGATGTCATGACATCCATCTTGAAATCAGGCGAAGAAGGCCGCTTCATCGAGCTGACGACAACCTGCACCCAGCCAGCGGCCTTGGGTATCGAAGAAGCGCAGGCGTTGCTACGTTAAACACAGTTGGCGGATACTCTCAAAGGTATCCGCCACTTCAGGCTGTGGGGTCGTTCGTTAGAACATCTGTTCTGATGGTGGCCTTCACAGGCAGGTGATCGGACGCTACGCGAGACAAAACGCTATTGTGCGCCGTCACATTGTCGATCAGTCCGGCGCGATTGGAGATGATCCGGTCGAGAGCCAGCACGGGCATGCCAGCGGGAAAGCTTGGAACGGCTGGCGGCAATGTTCCGAAGGCATCGCGGAACGTGTTGAGAGACGAGCCGTTGCCCAGTCGCCATTCGTTGAGATCGCCCAGTAGGATCGTGGGCTGTTTGTCTCTCGTGTTGAGCAACTCCACCAGGGCCTTTGCCTGTTGAGCCCGAGAATGCCTTAACAGACCGAAATGGGCCGCGATGATGCGCAACGTTCCGCCCTGTTTCAGGTCCAGCTCCACCACCAGTGCTCCGCGTGGTTCCAACCCCGGTAGTTTGAGAGGGTGCACGTCGCGCACGGCACCTTCCTTGAACAGGACGACATTGCCGTGCCAGCCATGCGCCTTCGTACCGGCCGCTATTGGCACAGGGGACAGCCCGCATTCCCGCTCCAACCGGATGAGATCGAGCAGACCCGTTCGCTCTCCGAAGCGGCTATCCGCCTCCTGAAGCGCGATAATATCCGCTTTGATTTCCTGAATGACGTGGCTTGTGCGGTCCGGGTCGAATTTTCGGTCCCGTCCGACGCATTTATGAACATTGTAGGACGCGATGACGGGGAAACCTTCATCGCCGCATGGATCGCTTTCGATAAGACGTTTCTTGCGATTGCGAAAGGACGTCATCAGCACAGAGGGCAGGCTTTCCGGCTTCGCACGCTTTGGTTTCTTATCTTGCATCTACCATTACCCATTCCCACTGCTCACAGCGTATCGCACAAAATATGAAGCCTTTTTGCGACGCTGCATTTGCAACCTTACAAATATGGCGACGCCAACCACAGGACCCTTTCGAAAAGGCGCATCAGAAACGGTCGCGCGCGTAGCTCCTCGAGCTTCACTTGTTTTGCGTTTTCCATGGCGTCACCGAAGCGTTGGGAAACCGCATTTGCAAAACCCTCATCGATAACTTCTATGTCCACCTCAAAGTTCAATCGCAAGGAGCGCGGGTCGAGATTGGACGAGCCGACATAGGACCATCGGTCATCGATCACCAAAAGCTTGGAGTGATTGAAGGGGCCTGTCGCGCGCCAGATCCGACAATAACTTTTCAGCATCTGGTCGAATTGTGCCGTCATGGCGTGGTCGACAAGCGTCAGATTGTTGTTGGCGGGAACGATGATATCGACCTGCACCCCGCGCCTGGCAGCGGTTGTCAGGGCTGAAATCAATTCTCTGTCCGGCAGAAAATAGGGAGACATGATGCGGATGGAGGAGCGTGCAATGGAAAACGCTCCCATCAACATTTTATGGCTGGTTTCGATGCTGTTGTCGGGTCCGGACGCAACGACGCGGCCCAGAATAGGGGAGCCGGGTTCGCCGTCCGGAAGCGTCACGTCCCAAACCGGGCCATCCAGTAATTCGCGGGTCGTGAAGCGCCAGTCTTCGGCTGCGACGGTGAAGAGGTCTGCCACGAGGGGGCCAGTCACCCTGAAATGCGTGTCACGCGCATGTCGATCTCCGGAAAACTCCTGCGTAAAACCTTCCCGGATGTTCATTCCACCGGTGAAGGCCACGCGCCCATCCACAACCAAAATCTTGCGGTGGGTGCGCAAATTCGCATAGGGCAAACGCAAGCCGATGATGACATTGCCATTAAAAACGGCCGCTTTGATGCCGAGTTTCTGGAGGCCCGGCATGATGCTGGGAACGGAATAGCGCGCGCCTACCGCATCGACCAATATGCGCACCTCGACACCACGATGTTGCGCGTTGGACAGAGCCTCCACGAACCGTAGTCCTATGCCGTCCTGGTCAAAGATATAGGTCTCAAGAATGATGGATCGCTTTGCGTTGGCAATGGCCTCCAGCATCGCGGCATAGGCTTCGTCGCCTGAGGAAAGCGGCTCGACAACATTGCCGGTCGTCAGCGCATTGCGCGTCACCCGGTCGCCGACATTTTTCATGGCTAGGAACCGACGACCGAAGCGGGCGATCACCAGGTCATCATCGGCATCGAAAAGGGCAACACGGTCCATGATGGTTCCGTGCATCAAAGAGCGCTGTTGGCCAAGAGAACTGCGGCGGATGCGGTTTATTCCGGCGACGCCGTAGATTGCGGCACCCACGAAGGGTGACAGCAGGATGACGCCGACCCAGCCAAGGGCTGTACGCACCTCCTGCTTCGTCATCGTTGCGTGAATGGCAGCGATAGCACCCATGACAATGGAGAGGGTGGCCAGTATATGCGGCCAATAAGTGGTAAAGAGATCAATCATATAGGGAATATAATGGAGTTGCGCCAAGCCGCAAGCCGCATCGCCCCGTGGTGGAGTAGCGATGTGTTAAGGCTTTGTAAGCTATATCGGGTGCCAAGAATTTTTGATAAAGCCGATGACACGATGAACGCTTTCCGGGAAATATCTTCCAAAAATAGCCTTTTGATCGCAAGTCGGCAGACTTGTATTCAAATCGGAAATATTTTACCACCGTGTCACCTCCTGCAAACCGGTGAAACGCCATGCGTTTGAGACATATTGCGCTTCTTGCCTGCACCGCATCTATGCTCGCAGGCTGCAACGAAACGCTCGAAACAGTCGAGCGTGATGTTTCGCATGTAAAAAACAAGGTCGATTACCCGCTTTCCGCGTCCATTCTGGCTGAAATGGACAAGAAGAATATGGATCGCAATGCGCCGATCATGATCCGTATCTTCAAGGAAGAGGGTAAGCTCGAAATCTGGAAGGCCAAACGCGACAATCGCTTTGACGTTATTGCGTCTTACGACATCTGCGCGTGGTCGGGTAAACTGGGTCCCAAAGTCAAGGAAGGCGACCGGCAGGCACCTGAAGGTTTCTATAATCTGACGCCCGGGCATCTGAACCCGAACTCCAATTATTACCTCGCCATCAACACCGGCTTTCCCAACCGTTATGATCAGGCCAATGGCCGTAACGGCACCAATCTGATGATCCATGGTGCATGCTCGTCGTCGGGTTGCTATTCGATGACCGACGCGCAGGTGCTGGAGATTTACGGTTTTGCACGTGACGCCTTCAAGGGCGGTCAAAAGACCGTGCAGCTTCAGGCACTGCCTTTCCGCATGTCGGCGGAAAATATGGCGCGCCACCGCAACAGCGAGCATTATGAATTCTGGAAAATGCTGAAGGTTGGCTACGACAATTTCGAAGTCACCAAGCGCCCACCAGAGGTCAATGTCTGCGAAAAGAAATATGTCTTCAATCAGCAGGCTGAAGGCGGCCAATTCAACGCTTCTGCCTCTTGCCCGAAGATGAGCACGCCGCCAGCGCTTGCCAGCGCGCTTCAAAGCTACGCCAAGACCTATGATGTCGCTTATGCCAAGGCGACCAGCAAGCTGGACGGCATGGTCTGGTACGATCCAAGCGAAGCCGAGCGCAAGGCGCTGGTTGCCGCCAAACGCAAAGGTCGCGAACCTGCCTATGCGCCCACCGGCTCTGCCCTCAAGGCTGGGAAGCTGATGAAGGAAACCGAATTCGCTGCGCTGATGGAAAAGAAGGCGGCCAAGGGTATCTCCGGACAGGCCGCAACAGCGATGGCCTCGGCATCCAACCCGGGCGCAACGACTGCGGCGACGGTTGGAACGCAACAACCGGCTGCTGCCCGCGTTGCACCCACGGTTATGGTTGCGGCAACGGCAGCGCCAGCGGCTCCAACACAGCCAACGGCCGTTGCCCAGAGTGTGCCAGTTCCAGCCCTCAATCCGCTAGCTTTCTCGGCACCGCCACAGGCCGATGATGCCCAGAAGAAACCATTCTGGAAATTCTGGTCCAAGCAATGACGCGTCCCGACGCTGAAATCTATGATCTAAGGGGGCTGAAATGCCCCCTTCCTGTTTTAAAAACCCGCAAAAAACTATTGGCCATGGCAACGGGTGATGAACTCTGGGTCGAAACCAGCGATCCTCTGGCCGTCATCGATATTCCCCATATGTGCAGGGAAGATGGTCATCGTCTGATGGAGGCCGTTGCGACGAGTTCCGGCCACAGGTTTCATATCCGCAAGGTGTGATGCCGTTTCAGACGCCGCGCTTGTTGCCCCAAAGCAAAACATGCAGTTGCGGCAGTACGCGCACGTCGAACCAGCGGTCGGCGCTGACCCTGTCGACCAGCCACAACATCCGGTCCATCACACCGTCGATATCCACCAGGGCATCGTCGTCATCCGGTGGTGGAGGCGTATGGTTGCCCGGCTGGAGATGGACTGCGAGATGAGGATAGCGGGCCGCGGCATGTTTCGCATAAGCGTAATCCGCATCATCGAAGACTACGAATTTCAAAGCGGTCTGTGGGCCGCCTCCTGCTTTTTCTAGACAGTGCTCAAACGCGTTCCAGTCAGTGTCCATGCCGCTGGAGGGAGGCTTGGGACTGAGCACGAGATAGTCGAGATCGGCAAACCAGTCCTTGGCGATGCTGCCTTGCGTTTCCAGCGCAAAACGATAACCCTCGCCATGCCCCTTCTCGATGAGTTTGCCGAGCGGCTGGATGGCAGGATTGCCGCCGGATAGGGAGACGGTCAAAGGCTTGCCGCCGGAAAGCGTTGTGACATCCTGCCAGATGGCATCGACGGACATCGGCTTCCAATCATCGCGATATTGGCTGTCCACCGCGTGAAGCGTATCGCACCACGAGCAGCGATAGTCGCAGCCGCCGGTGCGCACAAAAATGGTGGGAACGCCGATCAGCAAACCTTCACCCTGAATGGTCGGACCGAAGATTTCGCTGATCCGGATGGGTGTGTCCTTGGTGCTGCTCATGACTGACGCGACGGGCGATATTCCGCCCATGTCTTTGCAGTTTCGCTGACACGCACCGCGCTGGTTTCCGGCAGGCGCGCCTTGCACCAGTCATAGAAATGGTGGGCAAGGCGCTCAGCGGTCACCATGTCATGCCCCAGTACGTCATTGAGGTGACGGTGATCGAAGTGATCATCGATATAGTGCTTCAGTGGCGATAACTCCTGATAGTCGCGTACGAAGCCATGCTCGTTCAACGCCTCGCCGGAAAGCTCCACTTCCACGATGTAATTGTGGCCGTGTAGCCGCGCGCATTGGTGATCTGCGGGCAGGCCTTTCAGCTGGTGCGACGCGGAGAAATGGAATTCCTTGGTAATGCGAAACATCAGTTCACCTCCTGCGCGACATAGGCGCTGGTGGCCGCAAGCCAGAAGTCCGGGTCTTCGTAGTCCGTGGGATCATCAACCCCTGCCAGATGAAAAGCCTCGCGCCGCTCCACACAGGTACCGCAACGTCCACAGTGGCGCATTCCGCCCTTGTAGCAGGACCACGTTTCGGCAAAGGGCGTATCGTGCCTAGCACCGTCGGTCACGATGTCGGCTTTGGAGCCGGTGACATAGGGCGCGTAGAGCTTGACGTTTGCATAGCCTTCCAGCGCGTGGCGCTGCATATCGTTGAAACTGTCAATGAAACCTGGACGGCAATCAGGATAAATGAAGTGGTCG
The DNA here is from genome assembly GCF_002915175.1 of Agrobacterium rosae. Taxonomy (GTDB): domain Bacteria; phylum Pseudomonadota; class Alphaproteobacteria; order Rhizobiales; family Rhizobiaceae; genus Agrobacterium; species Agrobacterium rosae. Next base: position 821,202 of record NZ_NXEJ01000008.1, read on the forward strand.
CCACCATGAACGGCAATGGCAACGGCGTCTGCCTGCTGGGCAGCAGCCAGGCCGAATGCAATTGTCAGCATAATGGCATTGCGGTTGGGAACGACCGTCGAGCGCATTGTTTCTTCGGCATAATGGCCATCGGGCACCGCGACGTCATCCGTCAGCGCGGACCCTGTCAGATGCGCGCCAATGGTGCGGACGTCGATGATGTGGTGTGGAACACCCAAGCGGCTTGCACAGAGCGCTGCGAAGTCCAGTTCCTTTTTATGGCGTTGGCCATAATCGAAGGAGACGAGTGCGATAAGTTCGTTTTCGGCTGCAATTTTATGCGCAAGCGAAACGGAGTCCAATCCGCCGGAGCAGATGACGATGGTTTTCATAGGTTGGATCCCTTGTTTTGACCGGGTGGGCTGCGACCGGATTACGGTTGCGGCTTTTAGCGCAAGTCGGGATCGTTGTGAAGAGGCACCGGCCTTTTAGGACCGGCACCTCTATGAAAGGTGATGCGCCGGTTATTCTACGATGACGGACAGTGTGGTGCCGGTGTAGACCGGGCGTACCGTCACGCCGCCCGTTTCAATCGACGCAAAGTTGCCACTGAGACCATCCGTCGACAATACTTCGAATCTCGATCCAGACGCCGGAGCATCGTCCTCGAAATTGAGTTGAAGTACCGCTCCGTCGATGACAGCCTTGCCCTTGATGTGCAGCGCAGTGTGCTTCGCATCCAGAGAAAGCGTGCCACCCGTCTGACTGTAATCGCCGGTGACATTCACTACTTCTGACGCTGCAAGCTTCAGCGTTCCGCCAGACACCAGCACGCTGCCGGTTCCAAGCGCTGTGCTGGATGCAGCGGTCAGTATTCCGTCCTTCAGTATAGTACCGCCGGAATAGCTGTTGGCACCGTCAAGATCCAGCGCACCCGTTCCGGTTTTCACAAGTCGGCCCGGCCCGGAAATATCGTTCGTCCAGCGATCTTGCGCATTGAACCCGCCAGCTGCGGCATTCATCGTCACGGTCACATCACCATTGAACGAACCGTAACCGGAGGCGGCGGCAACAAGGTTGATCCGGCCCCAGCCATTGCTATCGTCCAGTAGAGGATAGCCGGATTCTATGCCTGTGGAGAAGAGAACCGCGCGTCGTTGTGCATCGTCCAGATAGGGAAGGCGGGTTTCCAGCAGCACCTCGGCACCTTCAGGCACCACCATCGCAGCTTGCGGTGCAGCCGTGTCCCGGCTGAATGAGTAGGTCATACGCTTGCGGAAATCCGCCTTGTTGAGCGCGTCATTGGCAAATCGGTCAGTGGAAATATCAGCACTATGGGCATAGTCCCTCAAGCTTTCCCCCTGCGGAAGACGTTTGCTCAAATAGGCTTGCACCTCGTCATGCGCAGCCTTCTTTGCATCCGCCAATTTCGGATCATGTAAAATGGCAGCAGCGATGGCCGTCGCGGTGATCCGCCCGCCGATGACATCGAGCGGTGAGTGCATGCCCGCCACGATACGGGTATCACCCAGCTCGGATGCCTTGGTCAGCAATTCCGAAAAACGCTCGGGAACGGCGTAAGCATAGGCGATGGCCGAGAGATAGGCCGCGTTGGTATGCCCACTTGGAAAGCCACCATCTTTGGCGCGACCGCGATTTTCACGCGCATATCGCAAGGCAGGCACCGTGACGTCAGGCTCGGTCTCGTAGCGCTCGAATGTCTTGTCACCGATGGTTTCGGTGCCTGTTTCGATGACTTCGCCCTTGGCGTTCATACGCCAGGGGCGTGGTGTCGAATAGAAGTACTTCGCTGGCGACGTCGTCCCTTCCGGACCACGCATCAGCTTCATGAAGGCGACGAAATCTTTCAACTCGGAATCTGGCGCACCAGCCTCGGTGCCCTTATCGTCTTCCCGCTTGGTGATAACCTCGTTGACGTTGAAGTCCTCAAGCGTGTGGTTGATGGTGGTGGTGGCACCCGCGCCCTCGCGGTACCAGTGAGCCAACGGCCCAAGGCCTTCGATCACGCTATAACCCTGTGAGCGACGGTCGTTCAGATAGGCATTGAGAGCTTCCGCATCCGTACGGTTCTTGCCGGTTACGGATAGAACGTAGCGCATGTTTTCAGTCCAGATATCCGGATTGAGAACTGTCACCTTGCTGTAATCGGTCGGACCATCGCCATTGGCACCACCGTCGGCCCATTTCTCATCACCCAGCGTCCAGATACGATTGAAACCGGACAGGAGTTCAATGACCGGATTGTCCTTGTCATCATAGGCGCGAACCTCTTCGCCCTTGGAATTCTTGCCTGTCTGGTTGTAATAGTTTTCGGTGATCGGAAGTGGGTACTGAACATGTGGGGTTGGTACGCTGATTCCGAAACCGACACCTGAAGGTTTAGATGTGTCGAAAGCTTGTGCATGGGAAGCCATGCCGAGCGCTGCCAAGGATGCCAGCAGTGCTGAACGGAGCAAGGGGTACGCGCCCAAATTGGCCATGACAGCCTCCTTATTCATTTTTGTACAAATTGAGTGTGCAACAGCAGATGTCGCCAATGGTCGGCAAAATGCCCATGGTTGATGACAGTTTGATTACAGCACTCAAAGTTTGATCGGAGCGGGAGGTTCGCTCTTGAATCATGCCATGCGGTGGCGACCAATGGGAAGCATGATGGGCCTGCCCGATGTGGGGTCTTCTATAATGCGGCTTTCCAGGCCGAAGACTTCACGAACGTTTTGTTCTGTCAAAACCTGTTCAGGCGTACCGGTGACATGAAGACGTCCTGCCGCCATTGCAACGAGGTGGTCGGCATAGCGGGCAGCCAGGTTGAGGTCGTGCAGGACCATGACGATGGTTGTGCCCCTGATATGGTTCAGGTCGGTCAGAAGATCGAGAACCTCCACCTGATGGCTGATATCCAGAAAGGTCGTCGGTTCATCCAGCAGAAGGATTTCGGTTTGTTGGGCCAACGCCATGGCAATCCAGACACGCTGCCTTTGTCCGCCCGAGAGTTCATCGACAGGTCGCTCTGCAAGCTCGAAGGTCTTCGTCGCGTCAAGGGCTGTCGCAACGGCTTCGTCATCCGCACTGGTCCAGCGTGACAACAATCCCTGATGCGGGTGCCGTCCACGGCTGACGAGATCGGCAACGGTTATGCCTTCTGGTGCTATGGGAGATTGCGGAAGCAAGCCCAATGTCCGCGCCAGTTTTCTGGGCGGCGTGCTGTGAATGGACTTGCCGTCCAAAAACACATGTCCCCGGCGCGGAGAAATGAGCCGCGACATGGTGCGCAGAAGCGTTGACTTGCCGCAGGCATTGGCACCGACGATGACGGTGATCTTGCCCGGCGGAATGGTCAGATCGAGGCCCTCAAGTATGACGTTATCGCCGTAACCGGCGGAGAGCTGGCTGGCAGTCAGGGAATGAGCGGTCAAAGCGAGCCTCCGGTCCGGTTGACGCGTATGATCAGGAAAATCAGATAGGGTGCGCCCAGCGCACCTGTGACCACGCCGACCGGATAGCGGCTTGGTAGCAGAAATTGCCCGGCGTAATCTCCTGCCAGCACCAACAATGCGCCGATCAGCGCGGCGGGAATAAGCAGTGACCCGCTGTTGCCGACGATGCGGGCTGCTATCGGCCCTGCAAGAAATGCGACAAAGGCGATCGGCCCGGTGACCGCTGTCGCAAAGGCAATCATACCAACGGCTGCGACGATCACCACGATACGGGTAACGCCGACACGCACGCCAAGCGCCGCTGCCGTATCATCGCCCAACCGCAATGCCTCCAGATCCCGGCGACGGCTGAGCAGCAGGCCGCCGAAAACAAGCAATCCCAGCAGAAGCGGAAGGGCTTGAGACAACTGCGCGCCGTTGACGCTTCCCGTCAGCCACCGCATGGCCTCTTGCAGGTTCCACGCGGGTGCAGTGGAGAGGATGTAGGCGATGATGCTCTCCAGCATTGCGGAAACGCCGATCCCGACGAGAATGAGCCGCGTTCCCGCAACACCGTTTCGAGAAGAGAGTGCATAGACGGACAGCGCCACGCCCAACCCCGCGACCACCGCAAAGACCGAGACGATGGGGCCTTTCAGCGACAGAACCACGATGGCGAAGACGGCTGCGGCGCTGGCACCGGAACTGATGCCGATAATGTCGGGGCTGGCCAGCGGGTTGCGCAGCATGATCTGAAAGGCCACACCGCCAAGCCCGAAGCTCAGCCCTGCCAGAACCGAAAGAAGGGCGCGCGGCAAACGCAATTGGCCCACGGTGAAGCTTGCGCCGGCAACATCTTCGCCCAGCAGAACCCGCACCACATCTGCTGGCGGCGTGAAGGACTGGCCGAGAACGAGAGCCAGACAAAAGATCGCAATCAACAGGATCGTGAGGACCGAAATGACGGTTACGCGTCGCCGCGCATGTCTGCTGCGGTTTTCGACGAGTGCCGTGATGATCGGAGACAGCGTGGTCATAGCTCGCGCACCCTTTGGCGTCTGACGACCCAGATGAAAAACGGTGCGCCGATAAGAGCCGTCACGATGCCCACATCAAGCTCGGCAGGGCGGGAGACGATGCGCCCGACGATGTCGGCGGCAAGCAAAAGTCCAGCACCGCCCAGCGCTGAGAAAGGGAGCAGCCAGCGATGATCTACCCCGACCAGCAGGCGGCAGAGATGCGGCACGACCAGACCCAGAAAACCGATTGGCCCACAGACCGCCGTCGTCGCGCCGCATAGCAAAATGGCACCAAGAGCTGAAAATGCGCGGGCAATGGCCACACGTTCGCCGAGGCCTGCGGCCAGCTCGTCACCCAATGCCAGCGAGTTGAGCTTTCGAGCAGACAGCATGCTGATGAGAAAACCGATGGCGAGAAACGGCAATACATGGGAAATCCGGTCGAACGTAGCGCCACCAACGCCGCCGATCTGCCACGAGCGAATGCCCCCGGCGATATCGTTTCGGGGCAGCACGACCGCAATCACCAGTGAGGAGAAAGCGACGGATGTCGCCGCACCGGCAAGCGCAAGCTTGAGCGGTGTTGCACCACCTCGGCCGAGCGAGCCTATGGTATAAACGAAGACCGCCGAGCACCCCGCGCCAAGGATTGCAGTCCATATGAAGGCGTTGGCCGAGTCGATATTGAACCACGCAACTCCGATGACGACGGCAAGCGAAGCGCCCATATTGACGCCCAGAATTCCGGGATCCGCCAGTGGGTTGCGCGTCACACCCTGCATGATGGCACCGGAAAGACCGAGTGCTGCACCGGCAACCAAAGCAAGCACGGTGCGCGGAATACGCACAGCGACAGCCGCCTGACCGATATTGTCCGCCTGGCCACCCAGCGCCGCGACTATATCCCCCCAATCGACATCCCGCGTACCGATGGCGACGGAGAGCGTGCAAAGGAGACCAAGCGTGGCAAGCAGACACAGCAGCCAGAAGGATCTGGTCCCGTTGGACCGCTTCATCACCTCACTCGGCGACCGTTGCCTGACGTATCGAAACGTCATTAATGTTTTCCAGCCGACTTTTCTGCCGCATTGGCAAGCAGGGCGACGTAATCTTTCAAAATCCACGAGATCGAAAGCGGTGTCGGATTGGCGGCGGTGCCAAGTGGATTTCGGCCCAGCATGACGATGGATTTATGCTCGACTGCCGGCATGCGCGACAGTAGCGGATCGGCCTGCACGGCATCCAGCAGGGGCTGACCACCATAGGTGACGACAATATCGACATCGTCAAACGCATCCACGCGTTCCGCGCTCACGGCAGCTGCAAACTGGCCCGGCTTGGTTGCTTCCCTTACGCTTTTCGGCGACGCCAAACCCAGATCGGCGAAGAATTTTACGCGGGAGTCGTTGGCAGTGTAAAAGTTAACGGTGCTGAGATTGTTAGCGTCCAGATGCGTCACGAACATCGCTGACTTGCCTTTAAGCTGGGGGAAGCCAGCCACGACGTCGGTAATTTCCCCTTCGATGCGCGTGATCAAGGCTTCGCCCTCTTTGGCCATGCCGAGGCCTGCGCTGTTGAAGCGGATCATATCGCGCCAATCCGTTGCCCATGGCGATTGCGGATAGGCAACAACGGGCGCGATCTGGCTCAGCGTGTCGTAGTCGGCTTGGCTAAGCCCGGAATAGGCCGCCAGAATGACGTCCGGCTTGGTGGCAGCGACTGCTTCAAAATCGATGCCATCACCCTCATCGAAAAGAACGGGTGTTGCAGCACCGAGAGACTTCAGCTTTTCTGCCACCCAGGGAAGCACGCCATCGCCATCATCATCACCGAAATTGGCCGCCGCGAAACCGACCGGCACGATGCCAAGTGCCAGCGACACTTCATGGTTTGCCCAAGCAACGGTCGCGATCCGCTGTGGCTTTTTCTTGATCGTGGTCGTGCCCAAGGCGTGTTTTATAATGATCGGATACGACGTTTCGTCCTGTGCAGAGGCGCTGCTGAAGGCGATCAGGGATAGAAATGTGACAATTGGCGCAAAAGCGCGGACGAAGCGCAGCATCGGCGAAACCTCTGGACATTAAAAGTTGACTTCACGTCTCAGCTTCACCACTGAACGTCAAGACCGATGTGACAACCCGCTGCCAAGAGCAACGAAGTTTCCGTGGTTTTTTACAAATCCGTGGGATTTTACAATACCAGACCTTTGCTCTCAAGTTATCTGCGCAACAGGGGGCACCGGGTTTTCGCCGAGGTTGCCAGACACAGCAACACGATTTCTGGAATTTGATCATGAGCAATGGAACGACGAGCCTCCAGCAGGCAACCTCGCAACGCCGTTATCGCAGAGCCGCATTGCTCGGTTGCACGGCCCTTGTCGCTTTAGCGCCTGTAAGGCTGCTTGCTCAGGAGGCGACAAGCCAAGGCGGCAGTACGGTTCTTGAAACGATCGTTGTTCAGGGTGCGGGTAGCGATGACGATTCCAAGTCCATCGTGGCAAAGAAGACGACTGCCGCTGGGAAAATGCCGGCAGATATCCTAACTGCCCCAGCTTCAGTTTCTGTCATTACCTCCAAGGAAATCGAGGAGCGTGGTGCCAGCAGTGTCGAACAGGTCGTGCAATACACTGCCGGGGTCGTAACTGATTTTTATGGTTCGGATGATCGGTGGGATTTCTTCGATATCCGAGGCTTTACGCCTTATACGTATCGGGACGGACTTGCCATCGGCAGGACATTCGGTGGAGTTCGCGAAGAACCTTATGCATTTGAACGCATCGAAGTTCTAAAAGGGACGAGTTCTAGCAGTTTCGGATCAGCCGAACCCGGTGGCGCGGTGAATTATGTCACCAAATTACCGAAGAGTGAGCGTTTCGGAGAGGCTTACGTAACTGGTGGCTCGTTCAATCATAAAGAAGTTGGATTGGATTTTGGCGACAACATCACCGAAGACGATACACTTTCCTATCGCCTGACCGGGAAGCTCCAAAATGCAGACGCCGAGTATGACTACTCGAAGGATAACGAGAAGTTTTTCATGGGCGGCCTGACATGGCGTCCTACGGATGTCACGAGCCTTTCGTTTGTCTTCGATCATCTTAACAAGGATGGCGTGCCAGGTAGTGGCGGGCATCCTCTCGGTTCAGACTTCGACAGGAGCAAGTTCTTCGGCGAGCCGGATTATTACTTCAACAACACCAACCGCAACACCTATAGCTTGATGTTCGATCACGACTTTGGAGACGGACTTAGCTTCGGTTCTAAAGCGCGATATAGTGAAACGAATACGGGATTTGGGAGTGCCTATCTAGGTCTTGTGAATACGCCAGGAGTAACTCCTGTTAACCGCTATTTCTTTGGCAGCGATAAATCTTCCGAGCAATTTGTTATCGATGCAAACCTTAAATATGAGCGGGACTTCGACAGTTTCGAGACCCGCACACTGATCGGCGTAGAATACAACAACTTCAAATCGGAGGAGGCCAGCCTGTATGTTGCTGCGCCGACGATTGACCCCGCAAATCCAATTTATGCTGGTGGTCCCAGTGTTGGACTAACCCCCGGAAATGGGAACGATCAGACAACGAAGGCAATTTATCTTCAGCAAGACATCACTTACCAAGACAGGCTAACCGTGAGCGTTGGTTTGCGTAACGATTGGCTTGACCTTAGCCAAACACAATCGTCGTCTGGCGCCACGACGTCCGATGACCACAGTGAACTCAGCAAGAAGATTGGCCTGAGCTACAAAATTACCGAGGAATTCGCCGCCTTTGCAAGCTACGCTGAGTCAGCAGCGCCGCCCGGCGTTGGCACGGAGCCTACAACCGGCAAACAATACGAAGTGGGTGTAAAATATCAGCCGGATTCTTTCCCTGCGATGTTTACCGCGTCGCTTTATGACCTGACCAAGGAAAACTTCACTGTTTATGATAGTGTTAGCTATGTACCTGCAACGGTTGATAAAATCCGCCACCGCGGCCTGGAGCTTGAGGCCAAGGCGGAGTTAACGGACAATATTGACCTAGTCGCGGCCTATAGCTACATCGATTCCAAGATCGAAGAGCCCGGCGGTGCAAATGATGGACATCGCCTCATGCGCGTCCCCAAACATGTCGCTTCGATTTGGGCAACCTATACTCTGGAAGGTCAAGGTGTTCGTGGTGACATGACGTTTGGTCTCGGTGCGCGTTACACTGACAGTTACTTTACGAACATCGAGAATACGATCGCTTCAGAAAGTGCAGTGGTGTTCGACGCAGCGTTCACATACAAGATCAAGGAAAATACGACACTTCAGCTCAACGCGAGCAATCTGTTCGACGAAAAACATATCGCGAGCAAAGATTCTGGTGGGCAATATTACAACCCTGGTCGCGCAATTTACGCCACGCTGCGCCAGACGTGGTGATATAAATGTTCCATCCGCACGACTGCGGATGGACCCATTTCACCCAATCCGCCGCATACGACGCCATGCGGCGGGTGTTTCACCCGATACCTGTCTGAAAGTTTTCGTCAGATGTGCCTGATCTGAAAATCCGAGTTGCGCGGCAATCGCTGCGACGCTCAGATCGCTTTCGGCCAACATGTTCTGCGCAAGGCCGATGCGTTTGCCGAGTTGCCATTGCAACGGTGTCGTGCCTGTCGTTTGCTTAAAGACGTTGGCAAACCAGCTTTCCGAAAGACCGACGGTTTCGGCCATCTCGCCAACCGTCATGCGGTAATCGGCGCGCGCATTCACAACCGAGATCAGTTTGTTCATCTGGGCTTGGGTCAGCCGCGCATTCGTCTGGTCGTCGGCTTCGCCGGGGATGTCGAGCAAGCCTGCAACAATGCTGCCGACCAGGCTTTCCGCATAGACGGCGTGTCGCGAAGGGCTGGAGAGTTCGTCCACCAACAGACTTGCGAGGGTTTCAAGCGCCCGCGTGTCCTGAATTTCCACGGGTCTGCGAAGCGCGCACAACGCGATCGACGGTCCCACAGAAGGTGACAGATATTTCAGGAGCCTGTCTTTGTGGAGGTGGATGTCGAGGTGCGAAAAGCGGTGAAACGAGGTGAAACTCGTCCAAAGCGGTACGCCAGCCGGTACGTAAATGGCCCTTTTCATCGGTCGATAATGCGCCGCTACGCCGCTATCCCGGTTTGCCATGAGTATGTGTGGCGAAACATCGTTGAAGAATATGACAATACGTGGGTCGGGCGAAAGGTAATATCCTGTCGCTCCCGCATGCGCTTCGGCGTCCCAGAATACGCTCACCAGCCCGTCGAGGCCACGCCACTTTGCAGGCCCGATCGCGCGGATACCGTCCGTGAAGCTGGTCATCGAGTGGAGATACGTCACAATCCTGAACCCGTCTCGTTCGGTTTGAAGACTGGCAAATCAAACAATGCCACGAACTCGGACAATGCTTTAGAGCAGTCCCGCACTTAGGCTTTGGTAAAGATGGATGCCATATATGATAGCAACTATCATGTTTATGGAATATATCAAGTTTGGATGTGGCTGACGATCACTCCTGCACGTAGTCGGGAAACTTCTCTCTGATAAGATCGGTGATCGACAGCGTTCCGGACAGATGTTTCCTCAGCGCCTCTCTGGCCTTGCCGGGATTTTCAGAGCGAATGGCGTCAACGATTGCCTGATGATCGTTGAGAACGGTCTGCATTTTACCCGGCATCGGCAGATTGAGCCGGCGCAGACGGTCAAGGTGAACACTTTGCCTGCGTACATTGCTCCAGAGGTCGATGATACCGGCGCGCTCATAAAGCTTGTGATGGAATTCCCGGTCTGCCGCGTCGAAATTGTCATGGGTTTCGGGTGACGCGAAAGATCTCTGCTTTTCGAGAATGGCTGCGAGCTCGGCTGCCGTTTCTACAGGCGTTTCGTTCGTCAGTTTTTTGATTGCTTCCAATTCCAGCGAGAGACGCAGAAACTGTGCCTGCTGCGCATGCCGCAGGTCTATCTTGGCCACGACCGTCGCATATTGCGGATAAACGTCAACGATACCCTCTTCCTGCAAACGCATCACGGCATCCCGCACGGGCGTCTGACTAACGCCGAACTCGATTTGCAACGAGGCGCGCGACAGTACTGTCCCGGGAGCCAGCTCAACGTCAAGAATGCGTTTGTGCAGTATGTCATAGATCTGCAGCGCTACCTGCCGTGAACGGTCTAGAATTGTGCCCCTCATCATACGTCCTACGAATCTTCCATGCCGCTTCTGTTCAAGGAAAAGTTAAAACACACTTCCGTCGTTGATGCACTGCGAAGGGCGCCGTTGTTCGCGCCAGCGTCACGAGATATGTCCGCCTATGATGGACATGAACAAAACCATGGAACCAAACCATCGCCTGTTGTGTTGATGAGCCAGAAAAGCTCAATACATTCAGGAGATTGTTGATGAAGCGCGTTGCCGTATGCGCCGCTGTGGGTGCCGTTATGTGTTTCGGGACTGTTGCGATAGCTCAGGACATCGAAGTCAGCAGCCTCGATGTCAAACAGACACATGCCACTTTCGAAGCAAAGCGGTCCAACGCTGCAGATCATCACTATGTCGCCGATGTCAGCGGCAAGCAAGTCAGGCTCGTAGGCCCACGTTTTTTCCCTGATAATTCAAAGGAAGTCGCGCTTTTCGGTCGCGATCAGGCCTTGGCGCGTGAACAGGCGCGTTCCCAGATCGCGGCTAAGTAGCCGTTAGACGATCGGGATCATCTGTTGTGAAGGGGACAAGGCAAGCATGAGCAAATCGACAGAGACTTCGGGCGTCAAGACTGATCCGAAGCGGCATCTCATTCGGCAGAAAGATGCCGAGGCGGGTAAGCCGACTTTTCCCGAATTGTTCTTCGACCTTGTTTTCGTTTTCGCGCTCATTCAGCTTTCGCACACTTTGGCCAAGGACTTCGGCTCAACAGCGCTGTTGGAAGCGGCCATCATCATTCTGGCGCTCTGGTGGCTGTGGGTACAGATTACGTGGCTTACCAATCTACTCAACACCGAAGCGGGGTTGGTGCGACTTTTCCTTTTTACCATGATGTTCGCTGGCGTTCTGCTGGCAATTGCGTTGCCCAAAGCCTTTCATGACCAGAGCTTCACCTTCGCGCTAATTTACAGTGGCATGCAGTTGATGCGGTCGCTGTTTGCGCTTTATGTGTTCAAGGGTGTGGACCATGAAAACTCCCTGACATTTTCCCGCATGGCGCTCTGGCTTGCGGTATCGAGCGTATTTTGGATCATCGGCGGCTTGTCTGCGGGACTTGAGTGGCAGATCGGCTTCTGGGTCGTTGCCATCGGCATCGAATATCTCGGCCCTGCCATGAAATATTATTTTCCTGGCCTCGAAACCGGAAAGCAAGAAAAGCTGCATCTCTCGGGAGAACATCTGGCAGAGCGCTGCGCACTCTTCGTTATCATCTGCCTCGGAGAGACGGTTCTGACCACCGGTCGCACGGCAACGGACCACATGAATTCCAGCCTCAGCTTCGTTGTTTTTTGTTCCGCCTTCGCCAGCACGGTCCTGATGTGGTGGATCTATTTCCATCACGGTCAGGAAAAAGCCTCTGAAAAGGCGGAAGAAACCGCCGAGCCGGAAAAGATTGGCCAGGCCCTGTTCAACTACGGCCATTTGCCCATCGTTGCGGGTATTATATTGACGGCGGTCGGCGAGGATTTCAGCCTGTCTCACAGTCACGACCAGTCCACGCTTCGAGAGGCTCTTGCCATCGTGGGCGGCCCTATCCTGTTTCTTGCGGGAAACATCGGGGTCAAGATTGCTGCATCCTATATTCGGCCGATATCGCATTTCGCCGGCATCGGCATCCTTGTCGTCCTGCTGTTTCTACAGGGCATGCCGCTCTACGTGATGCAGATATCCGCCGTAAGCGTTCTTCTGCTGGTCGCGGTTTGGGAATACGTCGCGTTGGAAAAACATTCTCCAAGCGTGGCCTGAAGCCAGCCTCCATTTCCATCAGCAAAACCTTATCGACACGGCGCGAACGTCTTCGCGTCAGCCAACGGCATAGTTTTCGACATTTGATCGAACGTCAGCGATTCTGTTCTCGTTCTGCGTCCCATTAGAGAACGCGGCGATGTTGATGAAACGGGCTGGGGAACCTAGCCTTGTCCAAAGGCCATCCACTGGCCACATGATCGGCTCTCCGATTTTGCGGCACAAGTGCTTGGCGGCGATACCGAAATCGATTTTTTTGCTATCGACTTCGCAATCAGATGACGGACAGGTCGTGAGCAACCATTCAGAATTTCTCTGGTACATCCCCAATGATATCAAAGCTGGCCACCGTGGTGATGCTAGCAGTCCTGACCACAACGGTCTGGATACGCTGACGTCTCAGGCAAAAGCCTTGGAAGAGTACGGCTGGACAGGTGCACTGATCGGCACCGGTTGGGGCAGGCCCGATACATTCACCCTGGCAACGGCGCTCGTTGCGCGCACGACGAGCTTCGAGCCATTGATCGCCGTGCGCCCCGGCTATTGGAAACCGGCAAACTTCGCATCGTCAGTAGCCACGCTCGATCACCTCAGCGGCGGCCGTGTGCGTGTCAATGTTGTCTCCGGACCGGATGAGCTGGCAGCCTATGGCGATGAGGAGGGTGACCAGGCGCAACGTTATGCCCGCACAAAGGAATTCATGCGGCTTGTCCGCAGGCTGTGGACGGAAGAAAACGTCACGTTCAGCGGCGAACATTTCCACGTCACAGGCTCTACGGTCGCCCCAAGACTCATACCGGTTGGTGAGCGCCGCCATCCGAAGCTTTATTTCGGCGGTGCTTCGGAAGCGGCCGAGCGCGTGGCTGCCACGGAAGCTGACGTGCAGCTTTTCTGGGGCGAACCGCTGGATGGTGTGCGCGAACGAATCGATCGTCTCAAGGCGCATGGCAAGACACTCGACCGCGACCTGCCGCCACTGGAGTTTGGCCTCAGAATCACGACCTTCGTGCGCGACACGACGGAGCAGGCCTGGGCGGAAGCGGAAGCAAAGGTCGCCAAGATGGCGGATGGAGCCGCTGGCAACTGGCAGGACCATCGTCACGGTATCGCGGTTGGTCAGCAACGATTGTTGAACCTTTCACAGCAGGGGGACGTTCTGGATGACAACCTCTACACGGCACCGGGCAAGTTTGGCGGTGGCGGTGCAGGCACCACCTGGCTCGTCGGCTCAGGCGAGGATGTCGCGCGCTCGCTCCGCAAATATGAAGCTCTTGGCGTCAGCCATTTCGTGCTGTCCGACACGCCCTATCTCTCTGAAATCAAGCGCCAAGGCAGCCAGTTGCTTCCGCTACTCACTGGACCGTAATTGCAGCGTTATAGAACAGATACATCGAGGGGATATTTCGGAGATTGACCCGGCATCTGTTGCCTGGTCGCTCACGAATCTTGAGTGCCGCAAACCTGCGTCGAAGTCTGGGAAACGTGTTGCGAGCGCGACGTCAATATCACTGAAGATACTGGTAAATCTATCAAATATAGAAATCTAGGAAATTTGGTGGAGCTAAGCGGGATCGAACCGCTGACCTCTTGCATGCCATGCAAGCGCTCTCCCAGCTGAGCTATAGCCCCATAAGGGTTCCGGTGTTTATAATCCGGTTCCGGGAACCGAAGCGTTTGATTGCGTTCGGTGGCGGCTTGATACTTCTGCTTCTGGAAGATGGCAAGCCGAAAAGTTCGCCCGACGACATTTTTTTGACGCCGGGCGATAAATCCTGTGGAAATCAGGTTTCGTCGTCGTCGCCGTTTACGCCGATGATGCCGGAAACGTCATCGTCATCTTCGTCTTCGTCGGCTTCAAGGAACGTGTCGTCGTCATCATCGAGTTCAACGTCGTCATCGCCTTCGATATCAGGGATATCGTCAGCGCTGGCGTCGCCATCTGCGTCTTCCAGAGGCACGAGTTCGACTTCCGTATTTTCGGTATCGACTTCGGCCACTTCTTCCTCTTCAGCCTGCTGTTCCATCTTCTTGGCTGCAGTCGTTTCCTCGAAGAAGGAAAGCGGCCAGGACTTGCCCGAATAAGGGGAAACGATTGGGTCGCGGTTCAGGTCGTAAAATTTCTTGCCGGTATCGGGATCTGTACGCTTGGTTCCAAGGTCCGCTTTTGCCACTGTCTAAGCCTCGAATTGTGAGATGGGTTCGGTGTTTACGCCGTATTTCCGGCAGTAGACGATAAAATTCTAGCCGGTCCCATTAATCGCTGATGCCTTTCGTGTCAAAGATAAACTTTATAAGCCGCATCTGAAGAGCATCGACCGTGGGTCTCTTGATGATCCGTCTTCCGACTTATAATAACCGTCTGCCAAACAATCTGCCCATCCAAAGCGGGATATATAGCTATAATGACATTCACGATCGCGATCGACGGGCCAGCCGCTGCCGGTAAGGGAACGCTTTCGCGCAGGGTTGCGCAGGTCTATGGTTTTCACCATCTCGATACCGGGCTGACCTACCGCGCCACAGCAAAAGCTTTGCTGGATGTCGGCTTACCGCTGGATGACGAGGCGATAGCTGCAGAGATAGCGCTTGGGCTCGATCTGTCCGCGTTGGACCGTGAGGTGCTGGCGAAGCACGAGGTCGGCGAGGCCGCATCCAAGGTTGCCGTCATGCCCGCTGTTCGCCGTGCGCTGGTGGAAGCGCAACGGGCGTTTGCGGCAAGGGAGCCGGGAACGGTGCTGGATGGGCGTGATATCGGCACTGTGGTGTGCCCACAAGCGCCCGTGAAGCTCTATGTCACGGCTTCGGCGCAGGTTCGTGCGCGACGTCGGTATGACGAGATTATCGCGACGGGTGGCGCTGCGGATTACGACGCGGTTTTTGCGGATGTGAAAAAGCGTGACGAGCGCGATATGGGCCGCAGTGATAGCCCTTTGAAACCAGCTGAAGACGCGCACTTGCTAGATACGTCGGAAATGGGTATAGAGGCGGCGTTTCAAGCAGCGAAGTCGATTATCGATGCCGCCTTGAATAAATGACATTTGCGGGGAACCGGCACGTCCGGCCCCTGTTTATACTGGAATATCCCGAAAGCATGTCCTGCGCCGGAAAGCCTCAAAATGTAAGAGGCGGGCATGGATTTTGGGAATGATCAACGCGAACCCCCGGCGCTTTGTGTTCACTCGTGAACACTCTCAGGAGATTGAATGTCAGTAGCTACCCCCACGCGCGACGATTTCGCAGCCCTGCTGGAAGAGTCTTTTTCGTCCAACGACCTTGCTGAAGGCTATGTAGCCAAAGGTATCGTCACGGCGATTGAAAAGGACGTTGCGATCGTCGACGTCGGCCTCAAGGTTGAAGGCCGCATCGCGCTCAAGGAATTCGGTGCACGTTCTAAAGACGGCGGCCTGAAGGTCGGCGACGAAGTCGAAGTTTACGTTGAGCGTATTGAAAATGCTCTGGGCGAAGCCGTTCTGTCGCGCGAAAAGGCTCGCCGCGAAGAGAGCTGGGTCAAGCTCGAAGCAAAGTTCGAAGCTGGCGAACGCGTCGAAGGCGTTATCTTCAACCAGGTCAAGGGTGGCTTCACCGTCGATCTGGATGGCGCTGTTGCGTTCCTTCCACGTTCGCAGGTCGACATTCGTCCGATCCGCGACGTTACACCGCTGATGCACAACCCACAGCCGTTTGAAATCCTCAAGATGGACAAGCGTCGCGGCAACATCGTTGTATCGCGTCGTACGGTTCTCGAAGAGTCCCGCGCCGAGCAGCGTTCTGAAATCGTTCAGAACCTCGAAGAAGGCCAGGTTGTTGACGGCGTCGTCAAGAACATCACCGATTACGGTGCGTTCGTTGACCTCGGCGGCATCGATGGCCTGCTGCACGTCACGGATATGGCTTGGCGCCGCGTCAACCACCCTTCGGAAATCCTCAACATTGGCCAGTCGGTCAAGGTTCAGATCATCCGTATCAACCAGGAAACCCACCGTATCTCGCTCGGCATGAAGCAGCTTGAGTCTGATCCTTGGGATGGCATCTCCGCCAAGTATCCAGTTGGCAAGAAGATCTCCGGTACGGTCACGAACATCACTGACTACGGTGCATTCGTTGAGCTGGAGCCAGGCATCGAAGGCCTGATCCACATCTCCGAAATGTCCTGGACCAAGAAGAACGTACACCCCGGCAAGATCCTGTCCACAACACAGGACGTCGACGTTGTTGTTCTCGAAGTTGATCCCTCCAAGCGTCGTATTTCGCTGGGCCTCAAGCAGACGCTTGAAAACCCATGGCAGGCATTTGCGTTCAGCCATCCGGCCGGCACTGAAGTCGAAGGCGAAGTCAAGAACAAGACCGAATTCGGCCTGTTCATTGGTCTCGAAGGCGACGTTGACGGCATGGTCCACCTGTCCGATCTCGATTGGAACCGTCCAGGCGAACAGGTCATTGAAGAATACAACAAGGGCGATACCGTAAAGGCTGTTGTTCTTGACGTTGACGTCGAAAAGGAACGCATCTCGCTCGGCATCAAGCAGCTCGGCAAGGACGCTGTTGGCGACGCCGCAACGACTGGCGAACTGCGCAAGAACGCTGTTGTTTCCGCTGAAGTTATCGGCGTGAACGAAGGCGGCATCGAAGTGAAGCTCGTAGCCCACGAGGACCTCACATCCTTCATCCGCCGCAACGACCTGGCCCG
This sequence comes from Agrobacterium rosae, assembly GCF_002915175.1. GTDB lineage: Bacteria > Pseudomonadota > Alphaproteobacteria > Rhizobiales > Rhizobiaceae > Agrobacterium > Agrobacterium rosae. The sequence continues at coordinate 838,272 of NZ_NXEJ01000008.1, forward strand.
CGATCGTGACGATCAGCGCCCTGAGCGTTTCTCGGTTGGCCAGGTTCTCGACGCCCGCGTCGTCAACTTCTCCAAGAAGGATCGCAAGGTTATGCTTTCGATCAAGGCTCTGGAAATCGCAGAAGAGAAGGAAGCAGTTGCACAGTTCGGTTCGTCCGACTCTGGCGCTTCGCTCGGCGACATCCTTGGCGCGGCTCTAAAGAACCGCGGCGAGTAATCGTCCAGATCATCTGAAATAAGAAACCCGCCGGAGCGATCCGGCGGGTTTTTCTTTGAGTTCAAAAACTGAAAATATCAGGAAATACCGCTCATCCTGAGATAATAGGATTCCGCATTGCCAGCGGCACCATCATCATTGGCACCTTCCGATAGGGAGTGATCGATCACTTCATCATTGGCGGCGGTGCGTTCTTCCTGGGCGGCCCCATCGTCTGGCTGTTTGCCATCGTCACCCTCTTCAGCCTCACCCTCCGAGGAAGGCCAGCGTCCACGGTGAGGAGCGTCCGATTCGTCCTCGTCCTTGGCAAAGGGGTAGCTGACGAAAGGCAAACCTGTTCCTTCTTTGGAAATCATCGCCGCCACAGCGGCCTGCAAGGCTGGTTGATCCAGTATCGCGGCCTTTATGTCCTCGGCAACTGCCACTCGTTGCATGGCCGCAATGTCTGGACGCCCATTGGCAAGGGCGGTGTCATGCTCCCCTGCCTCAATGTTTGCTGGTGAAACAGGCGGATGCGCAATCTGCGATTTCACAGCATGTTCGCTTTTCACATGTGCGCCAGGTTGCGGCATGGCCTCCGGTATCGAAACCTCGCCACGGGACGGTAGCTTTGCGAGAACCACGGCAAGAAGAAGATTTTCCATCTCCTTGGGTGTTGCCCCTGCAAAATCAGTGGCGATGGCGGAAATGGGCGGGCGGTCGATTGGCTTCGCGGGCAAAGGTCCGATGGGTTGCTCCAACTCCGCCGACGGCGGCTTCACCGCGTTAGATGTGGTAAACGCCTCCATCAGCGCCGTCTTTATGATGTCGAGGGGCACTCTGCCAATGCTGGCCGCAGGGCTGGGGTTCGCTAACGGTGCGACGGCTGATGTGGCAGATTTTGCCTGCGCAACATTTCGATCAGTAGGCGATGACGCTGCTTTCGCGGTTATCGCAACATTATCAGATGCAATAGTGTTTTGCGCCGGTGGCAAGGAGGCGTTGCCCGCAGCCGTAGTTGCTGGTTGCCTGTCGACAGCTGGGCCCAACTTTAGCTGGGCTAACGGAGAAATTTCGGCTTCGATGGCCGGTAGCGTTTTGTTCGCAGTCGCACTGGCAGGGGACGCTGGATTGGCGGCCTTGATCTGGCTGATAACCGGGCTGTCCGGCAAGATATCCTGCAAATAAGGCGTGATCGACGGCTTCGGCGCGCGCGCAGACGCGCTAGAACGTGACAGTTCGAACATGATGGCGAGCCGTGCGGCTTCAGGCCCTGCCGAGCTTTTCAGGAGATTGGACAGTGCATCGAGACTGATGCCGCGCAAGATGCTGCCAAGCGCCTTTTCCAATGTCGCCTTCTGGTCTGCCGGCAGCGTTTGAATGTTTGCTACGAGACGGTTCACATAGGCGTCTGCTGCCTCCCCATCCATGCGGGCAATGTTCAAGAGCTTGCCCAGCGTCTCCGCAAGGACATTGACGTTATCGGACAGTTGAAGCTCGCCGGAAACAGCACGTATACCGGTGCCAGACGCCAGATTGACGACGTCGGCCGGTTCTGTCTGCGAAGCCGTTGTCGGCGCAACGGACGCGATGACCACATCCTGGCGTGGTGTAGACGTTGAAACGGACACATCGACCGCGGTGACGGCGCTGACAGGTGGCAGCATGGTGCGCTCCCTTCTTGGCGACAGGTGTCGGCGGTGGGTGCCAGCACAAATCGCCGTTGGATCGACCCGGATTTCGGCTGGGCGATGGTCACGACGCAGGTGTTATTCCCGACCGCTCATGCAGCACGGTACTCGGCTCTAACGCCAATGTGGTTGTCCAGTTGCATGAAAATGCACCGAATCATCTCAGTGAAGAATGGTCCTCAAAGATTAATGATCTGCTAACCATAGATTTGGTGCGCGCCGCCTGGCGTCAGCTATGCGCGAAAATATCCGTAGCGTCCCAGCCGAGCAGATCCAGCTTGGATCGGGTTGGCAGAAATGCGAAGCAGGCTTCGGCATGCTCGTAGCGTCCGTCGCGAATGAGGCGTGCGGTCAGCTTGTCGCGCAGCGCGTGCAGATAAAGTACGTCGGATGCCGCATATTCCAGTTGCGCCGCCGACAGCTTTTCAGCCGCCCAATCGGAAGACTGTTGTGCCTTGGAGATATCCACCTCCAGCATTTCCTTCAGATTGTCCTTCAACCCGTGGCGGTCCGTATAGGTGCGGCACAGGCGCGAGGCGATCTTGGTGCAGAATACCGGGTTGGAGGTCACGCCGAATGTGTGGAAAAGGACCGCGATGTCGAACCTGCCGTAATGGAATATCTTCTGGCGTGCAGGATCTTCCAGCATTGCGACGAGGTTCGGAGCCACTTTTTGTCCAGAAGCGATGCGGATGACATCCGCACTTCCGTCTCCGGGTGACAACTGAACCACGCAAAGCCGGTCGCGGCGTGGAACGAGGCCGAGCGTTTCGGTATCGATGGCGATCGCGCCGGTGTAACGGGCTGCATCACTCAGCGAAATATCGCCTTCATGGTAACGGATCGTCGCGGCCATTCCTGTCTCCATCGGTAAACTGTTGCGGCGGCTATAGCTGATCATGCGTATCAGCGATACCGGCTCATGCTGCTTTTCTACCCTCGTCATGGCCTTGCATAGCGGTTGAACGAGGGGTTAAGTTGGTGAGAATGTTTCTCTTTTGAAAAGTGCCGCATACTCATGCCAGTCAAAATTTATCTCGCCGGGCCGGAAGTGTTTTTGTCGAATGCCCGTGAAATGCTCGATGCGAAGGCGGCTCTTGCCCGCGAAGCCGGGTTTGTTCCGCTTTCTCCTGGCGATCTAGAAATTCCGCCTGCTGATACGAAAATCGGCCATGGCTGCAACATCAACGCGGTCGATGAGCAGATGATGATCGAGGCGGATGCCGTCATTGCCAACCTCACGCCGTTCAGGGGCATCGCTGCGGATACTGGTACCAGTTTTGAGCTGGGCTTCATGTGCGCGCTGGGCAAGCCCGTCTTTGCCTATACGAATGTCGCCGCCAATCATTTCACCCGCATTGTGGGCTATAATGGCGGTGTTGCCAATCAGGATGAAACGGGCCGTTACAGAGGTGCCGATGGCCTCTCCATCGAGAACTTCGATATGGCCGATAACCTCATGCTGCACGGCGGTATCATCCGGCGCGGTGGCGTTGTCGTGGTCGGTAACGCGCCCGCGGATGCAATTTATACCGACCTTGCGGCCTTCAAAGAGTGCTTAGCGCAGGCGGCGAAAGCACTTCTTTAAAAGACAGATCGATAAAGCGGAGACAATCACATGAGCGGTACAATTCTCATCACCGGTGCAACATCCGGATTTGGAAAGGCGACAGCCAGACTATTTGCAAAGGATGGGTGGAAGGTCATCGGCACGGGCCGCCGTGCGGATCGTTTGGCGGAACTGGGTGCGGAACTTGGATCAGCCTTTCACGGCATGGTGTTCGACATCATCGATGAGGAGGCAATGCGTTTGGAATTCGAAGCGCTTCCCGCCGAATTCAGGGATATCGACGTCCTCGTCAACAATGCTGGTCTTGCACTTGGCACAGGCCCCGCGCCGCAGGTGCCGCTCAAGGATTGGCACACCATGGTCAACACGAACATCACCGGCCTGCTCAATATCACGCATCACGTTCTACCAGTGCTGATCGAGCGTCGCGGTATGGTCATCAACATGTCGTCTGTCGCCGCCCACTGGCCCTATGCTGGCGGCAATGTCTATGCGGCAACCAAAGCATTTCTGCGCCAGTTTTCTCTCGGTCTGCGGTCAGATATGCACGGCAAAGGCGTCCGCGTCACCTCGATAGAGCCAGGCATGTGCGAAACGGAATTCACCGTCGTGCGCACCGGCGGCAATCAGGAAGCATCCGATAACCTCTACAAGGGGGTAAAGCCGATTGTTTCTGAGGATATCGCCAATACGATCCACTGGGTCGCGTCGCAGCCGAAGCATATCAACATCAACAGCATCGAGCTGATGCCGGTCAACCAGTCCTTTGCTGGCTTTCAGGTCCATCGCGATACGCAGTGATCAGCATATGAGAATGTGATGAAAAACGAGGCAGTCATTGCTGAGCCATGCAATAATGCATTGCTGCATTGCGAGACTTGCTCTGTTTAATTTTTTCAGGAGCGCTATATTCAAATCATCGAAGCGGCGCACTCCTCCTCCCAGCGTCGCGAGATGTGGATCAGCAGCACTCCTCCTCCCAGTTGCTGATCAAGTTTAAAGCCTGCCGCACCTCCTCCCGCGGCAGGCTTTTTCCTTTTTAGCACCCTTTTAAATTCGAATGTCGCGTGATCTCAGCATCGACTGAATGTTCACCACTGATCCAGTCTCGATAGAGGCATTGGCTGCAATGCCTGTCAGAATGGACCATGCCCCTGAGACGTGGTCCGAGGCGCGGTTGAAACGATCCGGCTCCATGGTCTCAGGGGCAAAGATGTAGCCCAGCATGACCGGGTCGGCACCCCCGTGATTCCCCGTTGCCTTGGGAACTTCGATCATCCTCGGCTTTTCACCGGCCAGATGCAGTTCGGTGGTGATTGCCTCTTCGTCTGCATGATCGCGCACCCCGCCAAACACGCCATGCACCTCGATGTGCTTGTGGGTAATTTCGCCCTTCGTGCCCTGAAAGCGAATTTCCAGACCTTCCCAGGGTGAATAGGCCGTCAGCGTATAGTTGGCGGTGACGCCGGATGCGTACCGAATATGCGCCTGCATGGTGTCCTCTATGCCAATATCCGCATCGAACACGCAGCGGTCGCGGAAATAGCCGTCCTCATCTTCGGCATCCAGATAAAGGGCGCGCAACTGTTCGTCGGCGGAGAGATCGAGGCGAAACGCACATCTCTCCGCCACGGGACAGTCAGCACATCGTGGGCCGTGATCTTGCAAACCGAGTTCCACCGCTGTTTCTGGCCGGTAAAATGCGCGTTGGCCGGAGGCGAACACATCTGTCGGGGCGGAAGCCAGCCACCAGTTGAGAAGGTCGAAATGGTGGGTGGATTTATGAACCAGCAGCCCGCCAGAGTTTTCCTTGTGTCGATGCCAGCGCCGGAAGTAATCGGCACCATGCACCCGGTCCAGATGCCAGCGGAAGTCGACGGCCGTCACGGTGCCGATGACACCTGAGGTCAGCATTTCCTTTATCTGTGTGCGGGCAGGGGAATAGCGGTAATTGAAGGTGACCATGACCTTGCGACCGGTGCGTGCTTGCGCATCCACGATCTGCTTCAGTCGCGACATGTCGATCGTTAGCGGCTTTTCGCAGATGACATCGCAACCCGCCTCGAAAGCCCGGACAATATACTCCGAATGCAGAAAGTCAGGAGTTGCGACCACCACCGTATCCGGCTTCTGCTCGGCAATCAGCTGATCGAAATTTTCCGCAAGATAGGTCGGAACACCATTCGTGCCCGGCTTGGATATCGCCTTTGCAGCCTCACCCAACCGGTGGGCGTTGCTGTCGCACAGTGCTACGATCTCATGCTTGTCCGAATAGTCTTCGGTAACGGAATCGCGGAACATCTTGTGACGTGATCCGCATCCTACGATGGCGATTTTCACTGCTCTTCCCTTTACTTGGCGTATGATTGTTCGACGGAAAAGGCCGCGCGGCAGGGCGCGGGGAACCGTCTTTGTTAGCTTGGAGAGGAACTCACGCTGGAGCGCATACTAAACCTGCAAACTGATACTATCGCCATTAAAGTCATATTATCATTTCTAGGCAAGCATATTCTCAATGCTGCACTGCACTCATTTTAGGTGACGCTACCAATAGAAAAGGCGGCCATAAAGACCGCCTTTTTTGTTATGATCAGAAAGCTAAATCAGTTCGAGACTGCAATCTCTCGTCTCTCCCGGTCGGTGACGATGGAAAGATCCAGCACCTTTTGCAGGTTGGCGGCGTGGCGGAAATTCGGGTCAGCCTGTCCGCCTTCCATCACCGCCTTGGCGAATTTCTGATAGTTGGTTTCGACATCATCGACTTCGATGTCTCTCCAGACGGCTTTTTCCACATCCTCGCCTAGGCAACCACGAAGCGTGGAGTATTCCGGCGTATGGATCACTTCCAAAGCGCCCTTGTCTCCATGCAGGCGAAGGCGAAGCTCGTTCAGGTGGCCGGTCGCCCAACGGCTGGCGTGGATCACGCCCATCGCACCGTTCTCGAGTTCAGCCGTCATGGTGAAGCTGTCATTGGCATCGAGGTCATAGACGTCGATCCTGTTGCCTTCATATTTGTCGAAGGTCTTCAGGCGCGTGAAAATGCGCTCCACATCGCTGCCCGCACCATAGGACGCGAAATCGAGGATGTGAATACCGACATCACCGAGCACGCCGTTCGACCCGTGCTTGGTCGACAGACGCCAGAGCCATTTGCTCTCCGTCATCCAGTCACCCCATGCCTTGGAGACCAGCCAGCTCTGGAGGTAAGACGCCTCCAGATGCCGCAACTTGCCTATCTTGCCTTCGGTGACCATCTGCCGTGCAGCCTGCAACGGTGCCACATTTCGGTAGGTCAGGTTGACCATGGCGACGAGGCCGGATTTTTCCGCAGCGTCTGCCATTTCAGCTGCCTTGGCGTAGGTTTCCGCCAAGGGTTTTTCGCAAAACACATGCTTGCCTGCGGCCAGCAGCTTCAGCGTGGTCGGGTGATGGATCGAGTCCGGGGTGACATTGGCCACCGCGTCGAATTCACCCCATGCAATTGCATCATCCAGCGATGTGAAGGTGGTTCCGATGTTGTGGCGTGCCGCAAAAGCCCGCACGATGACATCGTCCACATCCACCGCGCCGACGAGCTCGACGCCGGAAATCTGTGAAAAATGCATGGCATGGGTGTTGGCCATGCCGCCAGTACCAAGAATAAGAAGTCTCATATCGATTACCTGTAACCTGCTTCGCCAGCCGCGTGGAGTTTCGGGCCGCGCTCTTCGATTTTCTCCGGTGCCTTGTCGACGGGAACGTTCGGTGCCTCGTGGATGCTGGTCAACGCGCCTGCGGGGTTATAAGCCCACTTGACGGAGTTGCTGATCACCTTTTGCACATTGGCATCGTGATAGGTCGGGTAGGTCTCATGGCCTGGGCGGAAATAGAAAATGTTGCCAGCACCGCGACGCCATGTCAGGCCGGAGCGGAACACCTCACCACCCTGGAACCAGGATATGAACACGGTTTCCAGCGGTTCAGGTACGGAAAACTGCTCGCCGTACATTTCCTCGTTTTCCAGTTCGAAGGACTCCGGCAATCCAGCCGTGATCGGGTGGCGGGGATTGATGTTCCACAGGCGCTCACGCTCGCCCGCCTCACGCCATTTCAGCGCGCATGGCGTTCCCATCAAACGCTTGAACGGCTTGGAGAAATGGCCGGAATGCAGAACGATCAGGCCCATGCCTTCCCAGACGCGCTTGGCAACACGCTCGACGATCTCGTCCTGAACGGCACCGTGGTCCTTGTGACCCCACCAGACCAGAACATCGGTCTTGTCCAACCGCTCCTGCGAAAGCCCGTGTTCAGGCTCCTGAAGCGTAGCGGTCGTGGCATTGATCTCGGGTGTCTTGTTCAAAGCATCGGCAATCGTGGTGTGCATGCCGTTGGGATAGATCGAACGAACGGTCTCGTTTATGTGCTCGTGGATGTTTTCGCCCCAGACGACGGTATTGATAGTCATATGTATGCTCCTTGATGATCCGGCACTTGAGAGGACTGCCGGTGAAGAGGGGTCTCGATTGTATCAGGCGGCGCGCATTTGGGTTTTCGGCAGAGCGTTGCCTTGCGCGTCGAAACGATGAATGTGCTCTGGCAGCGGCGCGATCGTCAGCTTATGGCCCGTCTGCCGGTTGGAAACGCCGTCTTCACGCACGACAACAGGTTGCCCAGCACCGATATCCACATAGATGTAGCTGTCGGAACCCAGCATTTCCGCATGCACGATGTCGCCCGTCCAGCCATTCGCACCGTCTCCGGCAACGATGTGTTCCGGGCGGATGCCGATGGTGTGAGCGCCGTAGGTGTCGGCATGTTTGCCGGTCAGGAAATTCATCTGCGGAGAGCCGATGAAGCCCGCCACGAAGGTATTGACCGGTGTTTCATAAAGCTCCAACGGTGTACCGACCTGTTCCACACGGCCATCACGCAACACGCAAATTCTGTCTGCCAGCGTCATGGCCTCCACCTGATCATGGGTAACATAGATCATTGTCGTGTCAGGCATACTGCGGTTCAATTTGGCTATTTCGAGACGCGTTGCCACGCGCAGTGCGGCATCGAGGTTGGAGAGCGGTTCATCGAATAGAAACACCTTCGGATCACGCACGATGGCGCGGCCAATGGCGACGCGTTGGCGCTGTCCGCCGGAGAGCTGCTTGGGCAGACGTTGAAGATAGGGCGTCAGTTGCAGCATTTCCGCTGCCGCCTCGACGCGCTTACGGCGCTCGTCTTTCGTGGAACCCGCGAGCTTCAGACCAAAGGCCATGTTCTCGAAAACCGTCATATGCGGATAAAGCGCATAGGACTGGAAAACCATGGCCACGCCGCGGTTGGCGGGCGTCAGCCGGTTGACCACTTGGCCTTCGAAGGAAAGCTCGCCGCCGGTAATTTCTTCCAGGCCGCAAATGAGGCGGAGCAGGGTGGATTTGCCGCAACCGGATGGCCCGACGAAAACCATGAACTCACCGGATTTGATCTCCATGTCGATGCCCTTGATAACGTCGAAGGCACCGAAGGATTTACGGATATCGCGCAATTGTATGCTGGTCATGAATGGGTCTCCTAACCTTTGACGCCACCAGCCGTGAGGCCGGAAATGATGCGCCGCTGGAAGATCAGAACGAGGATGACGAGGGGTACGGTAACGATGACGGAGGCCGCCATGATCGTTCCCCATGGAATTTCAAATTGAGAGCTGCCGGACAGAAGCGCGATGGCCACCGGCACCGTGCGCTGCTCATTGGACGAGGTGAAGGTCAAGGCAAACAGGAACTCGTTCCATGCCGCGATGAAGGCCAGCAAACCCGTGGTCACCAAGGCTGGCCACATCAAAGGCATGAAGACCTGCGTGATGATGACCCACGGCGATGCGCCATCGACAATCGCCGCTTCCTCGATTTCGACAGGCAGATCCCGCATGAAGGTCGTCAGAACCCACACCGTGAACGGCAGCGTGAAGATCATATAGGAGAAGATCAGCGCAAACGGCGTATTGAAAACGCCAGCCCAGCGGATCAGCTCGAACAGGCCCGCCAGAACCGCAATCTGCGGAAACATCGATACCGACAGGATCGTCAGCAACAGCAGCGAACGGCCCCTGAACCGCACACGTGCCAAGGCGTAAGCGGCTGTCACGGCAAGAAACAGTGATAGCGCCACGACGCAGGATGCAACCAGCAGAGAATTGCCGAGATTGCGCAGAAAGCTGTCATTGCCCAGCACGTCGCTGTAATTGCTGAACGACATTGCCGTGGGCAGATAGTTGATCTCGAACAGCGCCGTTCCGGTTTTGAAACTGGTTATGATCGCGTAATAGAACGGAAAGACCGCGATGATGACGATAATGGCGACGAGGGCGTAGAACGCCGTTGTCTTGATAACATCAGAGGCTGTCATCGTGCTCCTCCATCCGTGTTGACCCGGCCAAGCCACATGTAAATGACGGTGACAGATGCGATGATGAGGAACAGCATGGTGGATGCGGCTGCGCCATAAGCGAATTTATCGAAGTCGAACAGGTTTTCGCGGGCAAGAACCGACATGGTTCTGGTCTGGGAATTGTTGGGCGTCAGCACATAGATGAGGTCGAAAACGCGCATGGCATCCAGCATGCGGAAGATGATCGCAACCATCAGTGCCGGGCGGATCATCGGAAGGGTCACGCGCCAGAAAACCTTGATGGGGTGAATGCCATCCACCTTGGCCGCCTCATACATATCCTTCGGCACCATCTGAAGCCCGGCCAGAATGAGCAGCGCCATGAAAGGCGTGGTCTTCCAGACGTCCACGATCAACACCGCCGTCATGGCCGTTTCAGGATTGGCGGTCCAGGCTATCTTTTGTGAGATAAGACCAAGATTCAGCATCATGTCGTTGAGAATGCCGAACTGATCATTCAGCATCCACGCCCACATGCGGGCGGAAACAATGGTCGGAATGGCCCATGGAATAAGAATGGCGGCGCGAACGAGGCCACGCCCCTTGAACTCCGCATTGAGAACGAGCGCCACGATCAGGCCGAAGACGGTTTCGACGGAAACCGAGATCAACGTGAATTTCAGCGTGTTCCAAACTGCACCCCACCAGGCGGGGTCTGCTAGCAGGCCGCGATAGACCGTGCGACCACTGCTGAGCGTGATCCATGAGAGATAGTTCTTCAAACCAACGAACTGCGCATCGCCAAGATTGGTCAGGGATGCGTCGGTCAGGCTGAACCAGACGGTTCTGACCAGCGGCCAACCGGCAACCAGTGCCAGTGTCAAAAATGTAGGTGCCAGGAACAGCCATGCGGAGCGAAGACGTTCAGATTGTAAATCGGAACCGATCACTTGCGCTGAGGCAGTCCTGCCAGGGGTTATCTTACTCATATCGTTTCCCACCGTGTTTTAAGAGCGTCAGGTGACCGATAACGGCCACCTGACGGGTGACGCCAAATTACCAGCTGTCGCCCTTGAGATCGGTGAGTTCGACTTCCAGAAGTTCGAGATTTTCAGCAGCGGTGCCGGTTCCGGACAGCGTGTTGTGCACAGCTCCCCAGAACTTTGCCGAGACCTCGTTGTATTTCACCTTGGTCGCCGCAGATGGACGCGGTACGGCGGTCTCAAAAATCGGCTTCCACAGCGGCATGAAAGGCTGCGCTTTGGCAACGTCCTTGTCGTCATAGAGCGTCGCAATCGTTGGCATGTTGGAAAGTTCGATGGCGCGTTTTTTCTGGGTTTCTTCAGACCCTAGGAATTTCACTAGCGCAATCGCGGCTTCCTGGTTCTTGGAATATTTGGAAACGGCCGCATTCCAGCCACCCAATGTCGATGCTGCTGCCTGGCCTTCAGTACCGGCTGGCAGAGGCACGACTCCAAACTTGCCCTTGATAGCGCTGTCGCCACCGTTGCCCAGCGCGTAGACATAGGTCCAGTTGCGCATGAACACGGAATTGCCTGTCTGCCAAACGCCGCGGGCTTCTTCTTCCTTATAGGCAAGCGCACCCTGCGGCGAGATGGTACCGATCCAGCTTTTGGCCGTCTCGAGGGCCGCTGCCGCCTTGTCATTGTTGATGCTGATGTCGCCATTGGTTTCGACAATGTGGCCACCGCCGGCAGATGCAATCCACTCGAGTGCGTTGCAGGTCAGGCCCTCATAGGCGCTGCCCTGAAACACGAAGCCCCACATGTCTTTCTGTCCGGCCGTGCGTTCCTTGTCCTGAACCTCTTTGGCGGTTTCCGCCAGTTCCTTCCAGGTCTTGGGTGGCTGCTTGCCGTATTTCTCCAGCAAATCCTTGCGGTAGAACAGGGCTGGGGCGTCCGTGTACATCGGCATGGCAACCAGCTTGCCATCCACCGTCTGCGACGCGATGACGGATGGGAAATGTTTGGAAACGACATCCTTGGCCGCTTCGCTCAAATCCACGAACTGTTCTGCCAGCTGCGGTGCCCAGACCACGTCCGTCTGGTAGACGTCAACGTCGGTGTTACCGGCCGCAAGCCACAGACGATACTGGCTGAACTGCTCGCTGGATGATGGTGGCATGGTAACAAGTTTCACCTTGTGTCCACTCTGCTTTTCGAACTCCACCAGTTGCTCGCGAATGAAATTCAGGTTTTTACCCGTAGAATTCGCGGCCATCGAAATTTCCGCGGCCTGCGCGGCAAAGCCTGTGGACATCACACTGCCGCACAGGAACAAAACTTTTATCGAAACATTCATTGTCAAAACTCCTCCATGCCGATTTCAATCATCCTCTAAATTGAAAACGCTTTCGACTTCACAAAGCTGTCAAATTCGGAGCGCGGTGTCAATCCGTTCGATTTTAGAGATTTCATGCGCCGTTAACGGGCAATGCCGTTGAAAGTTTCCGCCTCTTTTCACTATTTGAGGCGGTTGATATTCATGTATTGAAATCGATTTCAAATTTTCAAGCTTGAAACTTAATGCTGTTGGCCGCATTCAAGAGAAAACGGCGGGGCGCATGAAACTCAAGGAATTCGCAGAAAAAGTGGGATTGTCACCCACCACGGTCAGCCGGGCGCTGGGTGGCTATCCTGAAGTCCGTCAGGAAACCCGCGACCGCGTTACCGAAGCCGCCCGTAAACTGGGCTACAGGCCCAATGCGAATGCCGTAAGGCTGGTCACGGGCAGGGCAGGTGCCATCGGCGTCGTCATGGGCAGAAGCGGCGGCGGCCATTTTTTCTCGGAATTCATGGGCGGCATGGCCAGTCGCCTGGAAGGCGAGGATACGGATATTCTCGTCAGCGTGACCACCGACAACGACCTCAACGAAGAGCTCAGCATCTTCAGCCGGTTGGCGCAGAGTGGCCGCGTCGATGGGATCATCATCCACTCGCCGCGTCCGGATGATGAGCGCATAGCGCTTCTGCACAAACTCGACGTCCCCTTCATGGTTCACGGGCGTTCTGCCACCAAATTCGAACACGCCTGGCTGGATATCGACAACCACTCCGTGGCCTATCTGTCCACCGTGCATTTGTTGGAGCGCGGCCACCGCAACATCGCCTTCATCAACGGTCCCAGGGGCAGAACCTTCGTCATCGATCGCGAAAACGGCTATCGCGATGCTCTGGAGACGATGAATATTTCAGCCGATCCGCGCATGATGCTGTCGTCACCTTTCAGCGAGGAAACGGCCTTTCAGTTCGCCCGCTCGCTGCTGGAAAAAAGCCCGCGTCCCACCGCCTTCGTGGCTGGTGCCATGATGACGGCACAGGGCGTTTACCGTGCCGCAAGCCAGCTTGGCCTCGTCATCGGCAAGGACGTATCCGTCATCGCGCATGATGACGTGTTCCCGTATCTGACGCCTGAGAGTATGTTGCCGTCACTTTCGACGACCCGGTCTCCCCAGCGCATGGCAGGCGAGAGGGTAACGGATTTGCTGCTGCAGATCATCGCCGGCCGCCCGGTAACGGAGTGTCAGGAACTATGGCCCGTCGATCTCGTTTTGCGGCAGTCGTCAGGTCCTGCAAAATGACATTATTTTAACGATCCGCCGTAACGGATTGTCAAAAAACCGTGTTGTATTATTGTTTTGATCTACAACGGTTGTTTCGCTTTTCTGGGAGGGAACAGGGACGCAACTGACGCGTTAACGATTTAACATTGGAGTGGGAGGAAGCCATGTTCGATTTCTTGAAAACAGCGCAGAATACTATCGCCGCAGAGGAAGAGACCGGCACCTACGCTGACGCCCTTCTCCAGATGCCCGATATGCAGGTCGGTCGCATGGTCGCCCGCGAATATGGTCACGAGTCCCATACCCGCGATTATGGTGATAGCCGCGAGGTTGCCAGAAACTCCCTGGGTTTTGCCTGATCCCAAAACGATCGGGAACCCTGACGTGCCAGATACGTTTACCCCATGATACCCGCAAGGCGGGCAATGCGAATTTGAATGGACCAGAAGCGGCGAACGAAAGTGGACCGATCGGCGATTTCGAAGAGGGTGTTGCCCGCCAATTTCATGTTAGGAGACGTCCATGACTGTCATCCCTGTTGAGCCCGTTCCCGGACAGGTTCCACCCCTTCCACCCCAGCCCGATGTTCCGCCAGTCAAAGAACCGGAACCCGACGGACTACCAGATGACTTGCCGCTTCCCAATCCCGATGAGAACGACGGCGTGCCACGTGTTCTGTGACGCCTAAAGAGCGAACCGGCTGACGGGTGCGCCAGCGACGGGAGCTTTAAATGAAATGACGGTACCGGCGACGCTGGCACCGTCATTTTCCGTTGTAAGGCTCGTCAGATACAGCGTCTTGAGGTCAGGCCCGCCGAAGCACGGCATGGTTGGTCCCTTGAATGGAAATGTGTAAATTTCCTCAATCTCGCCCTCTGGCGAGAATCGGTTCAGACGACCCGCCTGAACGCCCGCGCTCCAGTAAAAACCCTCGCTATCCGTTGTCGCCCCATCCGGCCTTCCTTCGCCCGGTGCGAAGTCGTGCAGCCGTCGCGCCGGTCCCAATTGTCCGGTCTGCGGGTCGAAATCGAACACTTGCAGCAACAACCCGCTGCTATCGGAATGATACATCCGCCTGCCGTCTGGGCTCCAGGCCAGACCGTTCGAGGTCAGCATGTCGCCATCGATCACACGCGTAAAGTCACCGTTTGGCGCAACCCGGTAAAGGCGGGCATTGCCGGTCTGCGGCACGGCCTCATCGCGCGTACCAACCCAGAAATGCCCATCCGGCCCCACCTTGCCGTCATTGAGACGGCTATCCGGTCTCCCGTTATCAGGGTCGCATAGACGGTCCAGCTTTCCGGTTGCCGGATCAAGCAGGTGGACGCCCGTCTGCAAGCCGACGACGACCATCCCGTTCTCGCAAAGGCCAAGACACCCAACGGGCGCGGGCATATCAAAGCGATCAAGATGTCCAGATTGTTCAAGCCGAAACACCGCAGGGGCCAGAATGTCGACAAACCACAGCGCACCCGAACGGTCATCCCACACAGGCGATTCACCCACCTTGAGAGGGACGTCGATCAGCTGATGGAACGTTGGTTGGATGATGCGCGGTTGGGTCATCTGCAATCTACCTCAGTTCCCGACGCCCTCGAACATACGTGCGCGGGCTTTCAGAACGTGGTTTTTCATGGCGTCATGGGCAGCTTGTTCGCGCCGCGCGAAAATCGCTTCCACGATTGCGGTGTGCTCGTTCTGCACATCACGAACCCGTTGCGGCGTTCGTTTTAGACTGAGGCTTCGCGTCACAGATTGCCCGATGGAAAAATGCGGCTTGAACCATGCCCGGACGGTGATGTGAAACTGGTTCTGGCTCGCCATGGCAATGGCTTCATGCAAGGCGAAATCTTCATCCGCACCAAGATCACCATTCTCAAGGCAGGCTTCCAGCGCGGTAATGGCCTGTTCGATCTGCGCTCTGTCGGCGTTTTGCCAGTTGCGCGCCGCAAGCTCCGCGGCAGATGCTTCCAGCCCGGACCGGAATTCGAAAAAACGCTGAACGTCTGCCAGTGACCCCACGGGGATTTGCTGCAAGACAGACGAGTCCGGCTGCTGGCGCACATAGGAACCAGACCCTTTCCGGGACACGATCAGATCGTCATTGCGCAACCGCTCCAGGGCTTCGCGCACCACAGGCCGCGAAGCACCGAACATCACGGCAAGGTTCTGTTCGGAAGGCAGGCGTTCGTTGACCGGAAACCGTCCGTCAGAAATCATCCCGACGATTTTTTCGTAAATCACATCGCTGAAACGCGTGTCGTTTCGTGGGGAAGCAGATGTCGCCAGATTGTCCATCAGCGCGCCTTTATCGGTTGCAAACCGCTGAGTTTGTTATGTTTTTAAAGTAGGTGCGGATCGAAAAGAAAAGTTGGGCGAGCACCGCGAATGATCCATCAATAAAAAATCTGTAAAAATCTGTCAATACTTGTAATCATCTGAAAACGCCCATATGGTCTGCGTGCCGATGGAGGATTGGCATGCTGGCTGACCGGGAGGGTCGTTGCGACGGAGCGAAAGCTCTGTTGCTGCCAGTGACTTTTTGGGAGGATAATCGATGAGCGACGAGCATCTGTTTTCGCTGGGCGTAACACGCCGAACCTTTATCGCAGGGCTTGGAGGCGTTGCTGCCGTCTCGGTTCTGGGGGGGCCTGCATTTGCTGCTGGCGGTAAAGAAGCGCCTGCCTTGGCGGCCATGGTAAAAGACGGCAAGTTGCCGCCACTGGCCGACCGATTGCCGAAAAATCCAATGGTGGTCACACCGCACGAAAAAATTGGTACCTATGGCGGCACGCTGCGTCGCGGCCTTCGTGGCTCTTCGGACCATAACGGCATTCTGCGCATGGTCGGCAACCAGGGTCTGGTGCGCTGGAACATGGACTTCACCGAAGTTCTGCCGAACCTTGCGGAAAAATGGGAAGTCAGCGACGACGCCTCGCAGTTCACATTCCATCTTATCCAAGGTGCCAAGTGGTCTGACGGCCATCCGTTCACCGCAGATGACGTTGTTTTCGCGATTGAGGACTGCATCAAGAACAAGGAGCTTTACAGCTCCGCGCCTGCGCAATTGTCCGTCGCGGGCAAAGCGGTCAATGTTGAAAAAGTCGATGACTTCACGGTGAAATTCACCTTCGCCGCACCGAACGCGCTTTATCTCGAAAACCTTGCAACCCCCCTCGGCCAGCACCCGACGATGTTCGCCAAGCACTATTGCAGCAAGTTCCTGCCGAAATATAACACGGCGCTGGATGCCGATGTGAAGGCAGCGGGCGTTTCCAGCTGGACCGAACTGTTCCGCGCCAAATGCGGCGATATCGAAATCCCCTCGCGCTGGTCAAATGTCGATAAGCCGACGCTTGATCCTTGGGTCGTCAAGGAGCCCTATTCCGGCGGCGCAACCCGCGTGGTCATGACACGCAATCCATATTTCTGGCAGGTCGATACCGAAGGCAATCAGTTGCCTTACATTGATGAGGTTAATTTCGGCATTTCGCAGGACGTGGAATCGCTGATGCTGAACGTCATCTCCGGCAAGATCGACATTCAGGAGCGCCATATCAGCGTTCTCGCCAACAAGCCGACCCTGTCGCAAAACATGAAAAAGGGTGATTATCGCCTGATGACGCTGGTGCCATCTGCCGCGCAGCAGTGCCAGATCTACCTCAACATCACGCACAAAGACCCGGCGATGCGCAAGATGTTCGCCGACAAATCCTTCCGTCAGGCTCTGTCCATCGGTCTCAACCGGCAGGAAATCATCGACATCGTCTATTTCGGCCAGAGCGAAGGCTATCAGGCCGGTCCACGTCCGACCCATCCCTGGTATCACGAAAAACTGGCCCGCCAGAACACGGACTATGATGCCGACAAGGCCAACGAACTGCTCGATAAAGCAGGATACGACAAGAAAAACGGCAATGGCATTCGTCTGCGTCCCGATGGCCAGCCGGTGTTCTTCTCCATCGATGTTATTCCAACGCTTTATCCCGATCTGGTCGATTCGCTGGAACTGGTGAAAGCGCAGTGGGCGCAGATCGGTGTGGATATCAAGGTCAACACCATCGAGCGTGCGCTTTACTATACACGCGGCGATGACAATGCCCATGATGCAGCCGTCTGGCCGGGTCCGGGCGGTCTCGACCCGATGCTCGATCCACGCGACTTCTTCGCCTTCCACCCGCAGGGGTCGCGCTACGCAATCCCCTGGGCACTGTGGTACACATCAAATGGCCAGAAGGGTGAAGAGCCGCCGGAAAGCCAGAAGCAGCGCTTCAAGCTGTTCGATGAGGCACGGTCCACAGCCGATCTTGCCAAGCGCGGCGAGAAGATGAAGCAGATTTTCGACATTGCAGCGGAAGAGTTCGAGACCATCGGTCTTTGCCTCGCCGTCGGTGGTTTTGGCATCATCCGCAACAATCTGCGCAACGTGCCGGAAACGGAGCCGGACAGCTGGACATGGCCGAACCCCGGTCCCGCGCTGCCGCAACAGTTCACCTTCACAAGCTAACAACGCCACTTTGGCGTCGCCGTCTCAAGGCGGCGACGCTTTCAGTCTGTGTCGACCGCCCGCATCCGTCGTTCAGTGACGGTGGCGTGCGCGGTAAAATGTGATTGCGAGAGCGACATGCTGATTTTCATCGTCAAACGCCTGCTGTGGATGATCCCGTCCCTGTTTGCCGTCAGTTTTCTGGCCTTCGTGCTGATCCAGCTGCCACCCGGCGACTATGTGACGACATACATCGCAACACTGGCCGCCTCCAACGAAGTCATCGACCACAACACGGCAGCGCAATTGCGTGAACGTTTCGGCCTCGATGACCCGATGATCATTCAATATCTGAAATGGATATGGGGCATCATCAGCCGCGGCGATTTCGGCATATCCTTCGAGTGGCAACAGCCTGTGTCGGGCCTCATCTGGGAACGCATGGCGCTGACGCTGGTGCTGGCCGTTGTAAGCCTTCTGGCCACTTGGGCCATCGCCCTTCCCATCGGCGTCTACTCCGCCGTGCGCAAATACTCGATTGGCGATTATCTCTTCACGGCCTTTTCCTTTTTCGGCCTTTCAGTGCCGTCTTTCCTGCTGGCGCTGGTGCTGATGTATATCGCGGCGGTCGAGTTCGGGGCGGATGTCGGCGGGCTGTTTTCGCCGGAATATGAGACGGCGTCTTGGAGCATCGGCAAGATGGTCGATCTCATGGCGCATATCTGGTTGCCGGTCGCCATCCTCGCCATTTCCTCCACCGCCAGCCTCATCCGCGTCATGCGCGCCAATATGCTGGATGAGTTGCCGAAACCCTATGTCACCACGGCACGCGCCAAGGGCCTGTCGGAGTTTCGCCTGCTGACGAAATATCCCCTGCGCATTGCGCTCAATCCTTTCATTTCCACCATTGCATGGCTGCTGCCCAACCTCATTTCGGGTTCTGTCGTTGTCGCCATTGTGCTGAACCTGCCCACTGCCGCACCGCTGCTTTTGCAGTCGCTGATGGCGCAGGACATGTATCTCGCCGGGGCCTTCGTGCTCCTGATCTGCGCACTGACGCTGATCGGATCGCTCATCAGCGACATTCTGCTGGCGCTGGTCGATCCGCGCATCCGTCTCGAATAGGAGGGCGTCATGAGTGACATTGCCATCACCACCGCTGTCCGCCCGGACCGCGCCGCCGTCGCCTCACAATGGCAGCTCATCTGGTGGGCGTTCAAACGCCACCGGCTGGCCATGGCCGCGCTGTTCATCACCGTCGCCATGTATATCGTGGCGCTCGTACCTGGCTTTTTTGCCATCAATGATCCGGTGCTGCAAAACGCCCGCGCCACGTTCTATCCGCCGCAACGGGTCCATTTCATCGATACGACAGATGGTTTCTCCGTCGGCCTGCACTATTATCCGCTAAAGTTGACGCGTGATCCCGAAACGCTGGCCGCCGTCTTCGTGGAAGACACAGGCAAGAAAATCCCGATCCAGCTTTTCGGTCGAGGATACGAATACTCCATCTTTGGCCTGTTCAACACCAATATCCACCTCTTGGCCTCGACCGACAAGACACGGCCACTCTTCCTTTTCGGGGCAGATCGTCTGGGGCGCGATGTCTTTAGCCGCGTGGTGCAGGGGTCGCAGATTTCGCTGTCTATCGGTCTCGTCGGCGTCTTCTTCTCGCTGCTGCTTGGCGTCGTCTTAGGTGGCATCTCCGGCTATTATGGTGGGCGCATCGATTTCGTCATGCAGCGCGTGATCGATTTCGTGCTGTCGTTGCCCACCATCCCCATCTGGCTTGCCATGGCCGCAGCACTGCCGCAGGGCTGGCCCGCCACGTTGCAATATATGATGATCACCATCATCCTCTCGCTCACCGGCTGGGCGCAGCTTGCCCGCGTGGTGCGTGGCCGCTTCCTGTCGCTCAGAACCGAGGAATTCGTGGCGGCAGCCCGTCTGGATGGCGTGCCGGAAGGCCGCATCATCTTCCGCCATATGCTGCCCAGCTTTTCCAGCCACATCATCGCTTCGGTCACACTGGCCGTCCCGGCGATGATCCTTGCCGAGACTTCGCTGTCCTTCCTCGGCCTTGGCCTGCAACCGCCCACCATTTCCTGGGGCGTGCTGCTGCGCGAGGCCCAGAATATTCGCTCCATCGCAACCGCACCCTGGCTGTTTCTGCCCGGTGTCGCTGTGGTCGTCGCCGTCATGGCGCTCAACCTGCTCGGTGACGGTCTGCGTGATGCTGCCGATCCCTACAACAAGTGAGGCCACAGATGAGCGATATTCTCCCAATCAAGCCTGCAAAGCCGCTCCTCGAAGTCCGCAATCTCGTCACGGAATTTCCAGTGCGCAATGGCGTGTTCCGCGCCGTCAACGACCTTTCGTTTTCGATTGATCCGGGCAAGACCTTGTGCGTGGTGGGCGAAAGCGGCTCCGGCAAATCCGTCACCGCCCGCTCCATCCTGCAGATCATCGATAGCCCCGGCCACATCGCGTCCGGCTCCATCATCCTCAACCGTGCGAATGGAACGACGCTCGATCTGGCAAAGCTCGATCCGCGGAGCCGCGCCATTCGTTCGGTGCGCGGTGCCGATATTTCGATGATTTTCCAGGAGCCGATGTCTTCGCTTTCGCCGGTGCATACGGTTGGTGATCAGATTACCGAAGTGCTGCGCCTGCATCTGAAAATGAGCAAGGCGCAGGCGAGGGCGGAAGCCATCGAATTGCTGCGGCAGGTGGAAATCCCCAACCCGGAAACCGCGTTGGACAGATACGCTTTCCAATATTCCGGCGGCATGCGCCAGCGTGCCATGATCGCCATGGCGCTGGCCTGCAAACCGCAATTGCTGATCGCCGATGAGCCGACGACCGCGCTTGACGTCACCACGCAGGCCGAAATCCTTGATCTCATCGCCCGTCTGCAAAAGGCGCATGGCATGGCCGTGCTGTTCATCACCCATGACATGGGCGTGGTGGCACAGATTGCCGATGACGTGCTGGTTATGCATCACGGCGTAGCCAAGGAATACGGCACTGTCGAACAAATCTTCCACAGCCCGCAAGACCCTTACACCCGCATGCTGATCGGCTCGGTCTTGAAGCTCGAACAGAAGGCTGAAATACGGCTCGCCCGCCCGCCGCTCGATCTCACCGCCTCACCCATTCTCGAGGTCAAGGACCTGTCCATGCACTTCGGCGAGATGAAAGCGCTGGACGGCGTGTCCATCAAGCTGCTGCCGGGTGAAACGCTCGGCATCGTCGGTGAAAGCGGCTCCGGCAAGACCACCATGGGCCGCTCCATCATGCGGCTTTATGATCCAACCGGCGGTGAGATGCTGTACCGCAAGACCGATGGTACTGTCGTTGATCTCGCCAAGATCGAAGGCGCGGAACTCAAAGCCGCGCGGCGCGAACTGCGCATGGTGTTTCAAGACCCTTTTGGCTCTCTCAACCCGCGCATGACGGTGGCGCAGGTCATCGGTGAACCGCTTCTGGTCAACGGCATTGCCAGGGGCAAAGAACTGGATGAGCGCGTCTGCGCGCTGATGGATCAGGTCGGGCTGGACCCTGCCGGGCGTGAACGCTACCCGCACGCCTTTTCCGGCGGCCAGCGTCAGCGCATCGGCATTGCCCGCGCCATTACGCTCAAACCGCGCATCATCGTTGCGGACGAAGCCACCTCGGCGCTCGATGTCTCCGTCCGCTTCCAGGTGCTGGATTTGCTGATGCGACTACAGGACGAACTTGGCCTCGCTTACATCTTCATCTCCCACGATATCGGCGTCATCAGATATATGTGCGACCGCGTCGGCGTCATGTATCGCGGCAAGCTGGTGGAAGTGGGCGACGCGGAAAAGGTCTGCAACGCGCCGGATCATCCCTACACCCAGGCGCTTCTCTCCGCCATTCCACGGCCTGATCCACGTGATCGGGATCGCACCCGCCGTTTCCGTTACATCGAACCTGCCGCCGTCAAGACCGAAAGCAAAGCTGGTTGATACGGCGCCCGTGCTAAAATCCATGAGGAAGACAAGAGCATGAAAATCGATCGCATGCGGGTATTCGTCACCCGCGACAAGGACCGCCCGCGTGTCGTCGTGGCGCTGGATACCGATGACGGGCTGACCGGCTGGGGTGAGTGCTACAATCATGGCCCCGATCTCGCACTGCCGCCGATCCTAGATTACCTCTATAATTTCCTGGCGGGCCAAGACCCGACGCGGGTCGAATACCTCTATAATCTCATGCTCCAGCAGAACCGCTTTCCGCCCGGTGCGCTTGGCCTATCTGCCATGTCCGCCCTCGACCATTGCCTGTGGGACCTTGCCGCCAAGGCCGCCGGAGTGCCGGTCTACAAGCTGCTGGGCGGCGAAGTTCGTGACCGCATCAAGGTCTATGCCGGCGTCTATACAGCACCGGATGCACCGGCAGCCAAGGAAGAATTCGACCGTCTGAATGAAGAATGGGGCTTCACGGCTTTCAAACTCAGCCCCTGGCGTCTCGATATCCACGCCCATCGCTGGGGTGAGGTCGTCAGAAGTTCGGCGGAGTATTTCCGTTCGCTGCGCGAAACTGTGCGCTCCGATTACGACATCGCCTTCGATGCCCACGCCAAGATTTTCGAACCCGCTGCCGCCCGTCAGCTCGGCAATGCACTGGCCCCTTACGATCCGTTGTTCTTTGAGGAACCTCTACGCCCGGAAAATATCGAGATGTGGGGAGACCTGAAACAGGGCCTCAACTGCACACTGGCCACGGGCGAAAGCCTTTATAACCGCAATGAATTTCTGCGGCTCTTGCAGGTCAAGGGTGCTGATATCATCCAGCCGGATATCTGCGTCGTCGGCGGTATCTCCGAAATGCGCCGCATCGCAACGCTGGCGGAAGCGCATTTCGTCAGTATTGCGCCGCACAACCCCATGGGGCCGCTCGCTACAGCCGTCAACGTTCACTTTTCTGCCGCACAACAGAACTTCCGCATTCTGGAATACCGCCTGCCAAAGGGTCAATGCTACGTCTATGGCGGCACCGATCTGGAAAAGCGTGAAGACGAAACGCGCTACGTGGTCGATCCCTATCTGCCGAAGGATGGCTATCTCGAATTGCGGCCGGATCGCCCCGGCTGGGGTGTCGAGATGAATGAAAAGGCCATGCAGGAAGACGGTTATATCCACTGGCAACGCCGGGTTCCAAAGCGACCAGACGGCTCCTATGCCTTTGCCTGATGTAATTTCAATTGACAGCGGGTCGTTCTCGGCCCGCATCTGTCCCGCATGGGGCGGGCGCATGACGCATCTCACCCACGCGCAGTTTGGCGATATCTTGATGCCAACAGAAACGGATGTGTTCGATCCCTGGAACTGGCCGAAAGCCGGGGCCTATCCGCTGTTTCCCTATCATAACCGCCTCTATGGCGCGTCTTTCGTGCATGGAGGCGTCGCATATAACGTCCTGCCAAATCCAGCACTCGGCAAGGATGCCACCCACGGCCCTGCGCACCGTCGCCCATGGCACCTAGCAAGTCAGACGTCGGATAAGGCCGTGCTCGCACTTGCCTATGAAGCGGATGACGAGTGGCCCTTTGCATTCGGAGCGCAGCAGTCATTTACGCTTACTGCGCAAGGGCTGACGGTGCAGCTAACACTCACCAACAAAGCAGAGGTCCCGGCACCCGCCGCCATCGGCTGGCATCCCTATTTTGCCGCGGGGCTGGATCGTGAAGCGCAAACGGATGCGGCGCTTGCCTATCCGCTGGACGATCATGACCTTCCCACAGGCGAGCCACCCGTCGCCCGCTCTACGAAGTTTTTACCGGCGCTCGCGGGTTACACGAAACATTTCGCGCAGTGGTCACATGCAAAGATTATTCTGAAAGATAGCCGGTCGCTCGTGATAGAGGCCGATCCGGTCCTGAGCCATCTCGCTGCCCACCGGACGGAACGCTACATCTGCCTTGAGCCAGTTTCCATGGCTGCTGGAACCCTGTACCAGCCTGAGGCCCAGCGTGGCGATTTAGGCCTTAAGATACAGGCTCCAGGTGAAAGCCTTATCGGCAGCATGAGGCTCAGCCTTTAGATCAGCGCTCCCGTCTTAGGCTCGTCCAGGTCTGCCTCTTGCTGACCGGCTGGATGCGCAATCGCGACCTCGTAGTCGTCAGGCAGCTCAGCCGCTTGCTCGCTGTTCATGATGCCGTAAGGAACCATGGTGCCGTTCTGGTCCGGAACGGAAACTTCGACCAATGTTTTCTGGTTCACGGGAAAGACTTTCAAAGGAGGAATCAAGAAGAGCCGCAACGGACCACTCTTGGAAGCTCGTTTCGGCACCTGTGGCAATTCTATGAATGAAGAACGCAATCGTTCTACGACACCGTCATCGTTAACGGGTTCGTGAATCCACGGCCTTAACCGGCAGCGGCACGTCTCTGCGGTTCATCACGGCTGAGCAGCCGCGTTACCTGCTGGAGAAGACTGGTTGGCAGGCATGGCTTCTGACAGAAAGCGGAGTCGGGATAAACTTCCTCCAACGCTTTTCCATCGGCATGGCCGGAATGAAACACGAAGGGAATATTCGTTTCCTTTAATTTGTCCGCCACCGGAAACACGTCTCCGTCTGTTAGCCGAACGTCGAGAATAGCGCAGGTGGGGATGTTTTCATCGAGATAAGACAGAGCGTCTGCGGTACTCGGAAATGGTCCTGCAACGGTCCAGCCCTCGTCCTCGAGGGTCATCTGAATGTCCATTGCGACAAATACTTCGTCTTCAACCAGCAACACGGTCTTCTGCGTCATGTCTTACCTTGATCTTCATCGTCAGGGTGTGCGTCAGCCGTGCCCCATCGACCTCAGTTGAAACCGTACCGCCGATTTGTTTTGCGGCGCTGGTCAAGAGCACTGTCCCAAATCCAGCCACTCCTGACCCCTCAACGGGTACCGTGCCTATTTCGTTCCAAACCAAATCGATATGATCGCCCTTTTCTTCCCAGTCGATGCGCAATTCCCCACCTTCCTTGCCAAGAACGCCGTGTTTGAGCGCATTGGTGGACCATTCATGGAGGATCAGCGTCAATGGCGTGATGCAGTTCACCGCTATCAGAAAGTCCTTACCCCTAATGTCGATTACGGCGTGCCTGTTATAGGGCGTCAGGATGGTGTCGAGTAGGTCGTGGATGGGAACCGCAGAGGTGCGTTTCTGGTTCGAGGCCAGGGAATGTGCGCTTCCCAGCGCCAGAATTCTGCCCTCGACATCCTCCACCAGACTTTTGATTGTTTCGTGCTTGCGGGCAGACATGCGCAATATACCACCGATCATCGCAAACAGATTTTTGACGCGGTGGTTCATTTCGCTCAGCATCAGTTCACGCGCTTCCGCCAGTTCGTATTCCGCCGTCACATCCACACTGACGCCGATCACGCGGTCCGGATTGCTGTCCGCAACGTGCCGGGCAAACGTCTTGAGCCATCGTGGACGTCCATCGACACCGGTGATGCGAGAGGTCAGCTCGAACCCGGTATGATTATGCA
The DNA here is from genome assembly GCF_002915175.1 of Agrobacterium rosae. Taxonomy (GTDB): domain Bacteria; phylum Pseudomonadota; class Alphaproteobacteria; order Rhizobiales; family Rhizobiaceae; genus Agrobacterium; species Agrobacterium rosae. The sequence goes on from NZ_NXEJ01000008.1 coordinate 863,671, forward strand.
CGGCTGAATCCAATGCATCGTGCAATTGCTGTCTGTCCAGTTCGTTGAAGTTTTGCAGAACGGCTTGCAACGCGGGTCGACCATCTCTGGTTTGAAGCAGCTCCATGGCCGCTCCCCCCAGCACGAATTCACCGTGATCCGGCAAATACTCCCAAACACCGATCCCGGCCGCCTCGATAGCCAGCTCATGACGCTCCTGCTCGGCCGCCAGCTGGCTTTCCATGCTCAGCGCATGGGATATGTCGGTCATGATGATCGTGGCACCATCTATTGCTCCATCGGCGGTGCGGTACGGCAGAATACGTAGGGAAAACGTACGCTCCTGCTCCGGGTCCATAACGGTCTGATTATACTCCAGGCCGTTGGCCATCACGCTTTTGACGCGAGCGGTAAAATCGAGAGACGGATATCGGCTTGCCACATCGGATAGCGGGCGGCCTCTGTCGGTGGGTTGCAGCGGGAAGATCGCCGTCGCCGCTCTCGTATAGGATCGCAGCCTCATCTCGTCATCGAGAACGATGACCGCCAGACTGGTCGAATCGAAGAAGTTGCGCAGATCGGCATTGGCCACGGAGACTTCGTCGATCTTGGTTTTCAATTCGTCGTTGACGGTCGTCAATTCCTCGTTTGTCGACTGAAGCTCCTCGTTCATCGACATCATTTCTTCGTTGGAGCTTTTCAGCTCCTCATTGGCGGTCTCAAGCTCCTCCGTCGCTGATCGCAACCGGTGTTTGGCGGAGCGTAACTCCCGCTCCAATGCCTCGACATGGCCATCACCCGGCTCCATCTCCACAAGGTCAATGGCCTCCAGCGGTGTAAACATAGCCGATTCCTGAAACACCACGAGATAGGCGTTCTCTTCCAAGGGATCGCAGATAATCTCGGTCTTTAGCGTGCCAAAGTCGGTGATGACGTCGACATTGCGGGCAACAACACGCCTCTTTGCCGTTGCCGCCTGCCGTACCAGCGCGCCCAATTGTTCCTTTACGCCGGGACGGGCCAGGGTAAACGCACTGGTTTCGCTCGTTCCAGACACGGGAAACTCAAAGAACCGGCTCAGCCGGCCATAGGCCGCAACGATCTGCCCGTCATTGTCCAGCACGACACTTGCCGGTACGTAGCGTTCCATCAGCCGGCTTGTAGCCAGTTCTTCAACGGAGCCCGACATCTTTTCGACTTCGGCCCGTGGAACGGCAGGGCGGCGATTGCTGCGCTCTCCCGGAAGCGGAATAGGGTAGGTGGGAGATCCCGGCAGGCGCTCGAACAATCTGGCTTTCTGGTCGATGACGGAAAAGACGCTGTCGAAGCGCCCCACCGTTTCCGAAGAGCCGAGAAAAAGAAAACCACCCGGACGGATCGCGTAATGCAGCAGCGGCATGACCGTCTTTTGAAGCTTGTCGTCAAAATAGATCAGCAGGTTTCGGCAGGAGACGAGGTCCACCTTGGAAAACGGCGGGTCCTTGATCAGGCTGTGGCCGGAAAAGCGGATCATATCCCGGATTTGACCGATGAAGTTGAAACGCTCCTTGTGCGGAATGACGTAATGCTCTTGCAGTTCGTGCGGTATGTCGGCCAGTAACGCGATCGGATAAGAGCCTTCCCGGGCGATTTTGAGCATGCTCTCATCGATATCGGTCGCAAATATCTGCACGTTGCAGGGCAGGTTCAGATTTCTGGCGGCCTCTGCAAACAGGATCGCGATCGTGTAAGCCTCTTCGCCACTCGAACAGCCGGGAATCCAGACCCGCACACCCTCTTCGCTGCCAGCCGCATCGCGCATCAGATTGGTGATGGCGATCTCGTTCAGGACGTCGAACGAATGCCGGTCGCGAAAAAAGCGGGTTACATTGATCAGCAAATCTCGAAACAGCGCATCGCACTCGTCATGATCCGTCTGGACACGGGCCAGATATTCGGTGCCCCTGTCTATACCCAGAACATGCATGCGTCGCTCGACGCGCCGAACGAAGGTCGTCTGCTTGTAGCCGGTAAAATCATGACCGACGCTGCGCCGAAGCGCCGTGCAAAGGTCTTCGACAATATCCGCGATCTTCGACGTCTCTTTTTTATCGGACCCTTGGCTCTTTCGAAAAAAGAAACCGCCGATGCAAGCCAGAATCTCCTGTGGTGGTCTGATGAAGTCGACAAGGCCGGTGCCGGTTGCCGAAACGGGCATACCGTCATACTTGGCCGTTGAAGGCTCCTGAACGACACAGAGCCCGCCATTTTCCTTGATGGCGCGCAGCCCCGTTGATCCATCGGCACCCGTGCCAGACAGAATAACGCAGGCGGAATTCGATTGCTGATCGTTGGCGAGAGAGATGAAGAAGTCATCGATAGGCCGGCGCAACCCGCGCGGCTGGGCAAAGTCGTTCAGCACGAGCCGCCCGCGCTCGATGCTTAGTCCCTTACCCGGTGGAATGATGAAGACCGTATCAGCCTCTATGGCTTCACCGCCCTCGCATTGACGAACGCTGAGCCGCGTGTGCCTGTCCAGTAACTCTGCCAGCATGCTTTCGTGGTGTGGATCGAGATGCTGGACGACAACGAATGCAAGCCCGGTTGGAACCTCGGCCGCGCTCAACATCTCGCGCAGCGCCTCCAGACCACCGGCCGAAGAGCCGACGCCGACGACGGGAACATTATAATCTTTAGACAAACACTCGTCCTTGAATTTTCGGTACTGAAACGATCAATAGGGGGAGTTTTGTTCCCATTCCGCCAATGTTAGTTTTGCTTGAGCAATGGTCGTGGTCGAATTCGCGATTGTCGTAAGCGTACCCTCGATCATGATGTTGTGGTCATCGAGCAGCGGTTTGATTGTTGTTAGCGTAAGGTCGAGTTCGAGCTCATAGTCCTGCAACAGGTGTGCATGGGCGCGGCTGACATCGAATTGAGAGGCCAAAATGTAGCGCACCTGGCCAGAGGTCGCCTTCAGCTTCGACATGAACAGCAGATTGACGAAGGGGCTGTTGTCCTTGCGGAAATTAACGATTGGCGTGCGAATGGTCATAGGTCCATCGACCTGTAGAAATTCGTGGATTTTTTCGCGGGCAGTTGCGTTTTCCGCGTGCGTTCCGTTGGGGCTGGTTTGCAGCATCCGGCAGTTTTTACCCACCACATCATCGCTGCTGTAACCCGTCAGGGCACAAAACTTGTCGTTGACCAAGGCCAGATGCTGGTCATCTTGCGCGTAGGATAACGCAAGGGCAACGGACGATTTTTGGAAGAAATCCTGAAGCGATTGGTCAATTTCAAGCTGTGGCATATGGCTCATCGTTCAAACACGGGTATCGATGCTTACGATAATATGTTGCTTTAAGAAAGGCTTCGGCCACAGTTTAGGGCAGCAAGCTTTGCGCCGGAATTGCAAACATATCGCGCGCACAATCCTAGTAAAGTGCGTAACACATTACACACTTTATTGCGGTAGAAATATGCATGGTTTCACTGTGACGTGTCGTTCACGCACGCGGATCAAGGGCTTTGGGGAATGGCAGACAGGGCGGAATTCGTAGTGCGGAAGCTGGCAGCGCTTTATGCCGACCGGCGAGGCGCGACCGCCATCGAATACGGCCTCATCGTCGGCATTATTTCCATGGCGATCATCTTCGGCATGGAAAGCATCCGCGACAACCTCATGGCCATCTTCAAGATCATATCCGATACGTTCGCAAACGCCGTTGTCTGAGTGCCACTTTCTTTCAGTCGGCATCTTTTGAAGGCAATGTGATTTCCGTCGTCTTCAGCGTGTCGGCAAGCCGAACTTTTGCCGAGCCGGGTTTTAGCGGCTTCTGCTGGCTTTCATGTGGCGCCCATCCCGACACGTAGATAATTGAGAAGGTTGCGCGGATACGACCGTCGGGATCGCTGTATTTGTCTGCATAAATCTCGGCAGCGCGCATCAGGAAACGCTTCGTCAGCGGCTTTCTGCTTCGGTCCATCAATGGGTTGGTCATGCCCATGGCGCGCAGGTCGCGCATCAGCGGAAGGATGGAATCGTAGCGCACCGTGTAGGTTTCGGCGTCCGTCACTGGCAGTGCAAAACCGGCGCGCTGCAACAGCGCACCCACATCACGCACATCGGCAAAGGGAATGACACGGGCGCTTGCGCCACCGCTGAGCTCGATTTCCGTGGATAGAAGCACATCCCGCAGTTCCTGCAAGGTGCCGCTCCCGGGAATAGCCGCCAGAAACAGCCCGTCGGGCTTCAGCGCACGGCGGATCTGGATCATCGTTCCCGGTGTGTCGTTGGTCAGATGCAGGGTAAGGGGGGAAACAATCAGATTGGCCGATGCCGGTTCCAACGGCAGTTGCTCTATCGGCGCGACTTTGAAGTCCTGATATCCTTCGGCAAACGCGGCATCGGTTTCGACGCGCACGACAGCGCCGACCTTGCCGGTTTGCAGAATGCGTTGAGCCGTCACGCCCGTTGCCCCGTGAAGCTCGACGGCGGTATCGAAATGCCGCTCCACGATGGCAATCCGGTCCGCCAGCTCATCAGCTGCGATATCCAGCAGAAACAGAGCTTTGTCGTCTCTGGAGCGCCAGGCGCGCTTGCGGTTCTTCTCCACCAGCACCGGGTCGAAAATCATATCCATGCCGTCATCCATCCAAACTTTGCTGCCGCAAAGGCACCCGTTCGCGCCTATTGTCAACCACATGGGCCAGCGGCAAAAGCTGTTTTCAAACGTGGGTGGGGTCGGTGCGCTGCGAATGGTCTGGCGCGCGCTGGCCGATTTCGTCTACCCGCCATCCTGCGTGGGTTGCGGGCGTATGACCAAAAGTGGCGGAGCGTTTTGTACAGAGTGCTGGGCGCAGGTGACATTCATCGAACGGCCTTATTGCGAGGTGTTGGGCATTCCTTTCGCGCATGACCATGGCCCGGGCATTCTCAGCGCTGAAGCCATTGCCGAGCCGCCGCCGTTCCAACGCCTGCGAGCGGCCACCATCCATGATGGCCCCGCCAGAAAGCTCGTCCACCAGCTCAAATATCTTGACCGTACAGATCTCGCGCTGCTGATGGCATCGTGGATGCTGCGGGCAAGCGATGGGATGGTGGCCGCGTGTGATTGCATCGTTCCCGTGCCTCTGCACAGGCGGCGTTTTCTTGCACGCAGGTTCAATCAGTCCGCCGAGCTTGCGCGTCACGTCGCGGCTCTCTCGGGCAAACCGTTTCTCTCCTCCACCCTGTTGCGCGTCAAGCCGACGAGCCGGCAGGTGGGCCTTTCCGCCCGCGCCCGTCAGCAGAATGTGCGCGGTGCCTTTGCAATAGCGCCGGGGCGGGAAGCCGACATTGTCGGCAAGGGTGTCGTGCTGATCGATGATGTCTACACCACGGGTGCAACCGTTGCGGCAGCGGCGCGCAGTCTGAAGAAGGCAGGTGCCTCAGATGTGACTGTTTTGACCTTTGCAATGGCGATTTCCGGGCCTATATGACACGGGAGAGACCGGGTTTGGTCGATAGTTCGAGGGTTGAAACCGATGGCATCCGTTACGATTTACACACGTGATTTTTGTGGCTTTTGCGCCCGTGCAAAAGCACTTCTGGAAAGCAAGGGCGTTGATTTCGCTGAATTCAATGCCACCACAAACCCTGATTATCGTCAGGAAATGATGGATAAATCTGGCCGCAACACCTTCCCGCAAATCTTCATCGGCACGAACCATGTCGGCGGCTGCGACGATCTGCATGCACTTGACCGTGATGGCAAGCTGGACGCTCTTCTGGCGAGCTGATTTGAGTACGACGACGATGCAAGGGACAAACAAGATGAGCTTCAAGGCTGCCGCAATTCAGATGTGTTCGGGGGTCGATCCGATAGCAAACGCCGCCAGCATGGAGCGTCTTATTCGTGATGCCGCATCCCAAGGTGCCGTCTACGTTCAGACACCGGAGATGACGGGTGCCATCCAGAAAGATCGCGATGCGCTCCGTGCGGTTCTGAAGGACGAGAAGGTCGATATCATCGTCCTGACGGCGGCTAGACTTGCCCGTGAACTCGGCATCTACGTTCATGTCGGCTCTACCGCCATTGCTCGCGCCGACGGCAAGATTGCCAATCGCGGCTTCCTGTTTGCGCCAGATGGTGAGCGCATCTGCACCTACGACAAAATCCACATGTTCGACGTCGATCTCGACAATGGTGAAAGCTGGCGCGAAAGTGCGGCTTATGAGGCCGGCACAGAAGCCCGCGTCGCCGAACTGCCGCTTGCGACGTTCGGCTTTGCGATTTGCTACGATGTCCGCTTCCCGTCGCTGTTTCGCACCGAGGCCGTTGCGGGTGCGCAGGTTCTCACCGTTCCTGCCGCTTTTACGAAACAGACCGGTGAAGCGCATTGGGAAATTCTGCTGCGGGCTCGCGCCATCGAAAATGGCGCGTTTCTCGTGGCTGCTGCGCAGGGCGGCACCCATGAAGACGGTCGCGAAACCTTCGGCCATTCGATGATCATCGATCCCTGGGGCAATGTTCTGGCGATGGCCGGTGGCGCTGGCGAAGAAATCATCTTTGCGGATATCGATCCAGAGGCCGTCGCATCGGCACGCGGCAAAATCCCCAATCTCAAGAATGCCCGCGATTTCAACCTCGATACGGTTAGAAACAACGCAGGCGCAGGGGGCAGCGTACAGTGATACGCTATTCGCTCCACTGCGAAAACGCCCATGAGTTCGAGGGCTGGTTTTCCGGCAGCGCCGATTTCGACAACCAGCTTCAGCGCGGCCTGATCGGCTGCCCTGTCTGCGGTTCATCCTCCGTGGAAAAGATGCTGATGGCACCATCCGTGTCCACGGCCCGCAAGAAAGACGCCACGCGCACGCTTGCTTTGGACACGGCACAGAAGCAGGCCTTCGCCAAGATCAAGGAAACGCTGGCGACCATCCGCGCCAATACCGAAGATGTCGGTGACAAGTTTGCGGAGGAAGCCCGCAAAATTCACTATGGTGAGGTTGAACAGCGCGGCATCATCGGGCAGGCATCTCCGCAAGAAGCCATGGCGCTGATCGAAGAAGGCATCGAAGTTGCGCCCCTTCCGGTCCTGCCTGACGATGTGAACTGACGGTCTGCGCTAAGCCGGACGCTTCGCCAGTATCATGTAATTCACTTCCATATCCGGCGACAGGTTCCAGCGGTCCTGTAGCATGTTGTAGAAGACGCCGGTGCGGTGAACGATGTGCATGCCGTCACTGACGAGGGGCTTTTCCAGCTCGTCCGGGCGCACCAGCTTTTCATACTGGTGTGTTCCACGCGGAAGCCAGCGCAAGACATTTTCCGCTGCAAAAATCGCCAGAGCGCGAGCCTTTAAGGTTCTGTTGATCGTGGCTGCAAACATCAGCCCGTTAGGGCGCACCATCTTCGCGCATGTCTTGAGGAAAAGCTCAACATCGGCCACATGTTCCACCACCTCCATGTTCAAAACGATGTCGAAAGTCTCACCCACTGCCAGCAACTGCTCAGCGGTCACGGCGCGGTAATCGACGGAGACATTGTTTTCACGGGCATGGGTCGAGGCGATGCCGATGTTCTTCTCCGATGGGTCTGCACCGACCACATCCGCACCCATCCGTGCCATCGGTTCAGACAGCAGCCCGCCGCCGCAGCCTATATCCAGAACCCGCAATCCTTCCAGCGGGCGGTGCGCCTTGGGGTCGCGACCGAAATTCTCGCAGGCGCGGTTGCGGATATATTCGAGACGGACGGGATTGAACTTGTGCAGCGGCCGGAATTTACCAGTCGGGCTCCACCACTCCGCGGCCATGGCGGAAAACCGGTCCACTTCGCTCTGGTCGATGGTCGTTTTTGCGGTTTCGCTCATGGTTCTACTCCATCCGTGTTCAGTCCCTGAAGTCGGATGCTTGGTCCGCGAAGTCAAGGGGCGGTCCTCATCTCAGGCTTCAGGCGGACCCGAAAGGAACCGTTATCAGGGCATTTTCGTTTCATGCTGCGTTCATCATCAAGCGCGTATTTTCGAAATGTCACATGCCGATATCGGCGGCCAAGCTCTTGCTTGAGGGAGAAAAAATGAAGAAGAAACTGTTTGGTGCCTTTGCGCTGCTTGCGCTTGTCGCCGCCCCGGCCTTGGCTGAAGCGGCGACTCAGGGCTTTTCCACTGCCAACGTCAATATGCGCTCCGGACCGAGCACGGCATACCCAGCCGTTGTGGTCATTCCCAATGGCGAACCACTGACGATCCACGGTTGCCTGTCGGATACACCGTGGTGCGACGTTTCGTTCAGCTATGGTCGTGGCTGGGTCGCCGGGCGTTACGTTCAGGCCATCTACCGACAGAACCGCGTCTATGTAGAGCCGCGCTACTACCGTGATCTCGGCGTGCCGATTATCACCTTCGAAGCCGGACGTTATTGGGATCAGAACTACCGGAACCGCGATTTCTACCGTGATCGTGACCGCTGGCGCCGTCCGCCACCATCGGGTGGCTACTGGAACGCCCCGCCACCGCGCGATTTCGGTGGCCCGCCACCCCGTCCACGGGATGACTGGCGTGGTCGTGACGACCGTAGAGACCGCGGTCCGAACGATGGTCGTTGGGAGCAGCGTCATGGCGATTGGAACCAGAACGATCGTCAACGTCCACCGATGCGGGATCGCGACAATGACCGACAGCGTTGGGATAACGACAATCGCGACCGTGATCGCAACAGAGACCGGGACGTCAACCGTGACAACAACCGGGATCGCAACCGCGATATGAACCAAAACGATCCACGTCGTCAGAATGATGAGGGTAGAGGTCGTCCAGATGGTAATCGCCCACCGCCACCACCGCAGGATGGACAGCAGTTGGGTTGTATCGTGGGTTCGCCCGGCTGCCAGCTACCTAGGTAGTTCCTACATCGCAAAAAGAAAAAACCCGGCGGATCATCTCCGCCGGGTTTTTGTTATGTGCGATCTTTTTTCTTCGGAGCGCGCTTTTCGAATGGCTTGTCTTTTTTGCCGTCGAACTTCGCTGGTCTGTCACCAGCGGGCACCGCCGCTTTCTTTTTCCAAGGCTTGTCTTCCGTGCGGCGTTCGCCACCGGCTGCGGGCTTTTCGGCAAATTTCCGCTGCGGTTTTGCAGGGCGCGTGTCTTCGCGCGCACCACCGGTCATGTCGGGCTTGCCGTCCATGGCCTTCACGCGGATGCCCTTTTCCAGCATCATGTCCTTGCCGAGTGCGGAGGTGAAACGGTCCACCGCATCGGCGGCCAGCTCCACATAGGTCTCCGTCTGCTGCATGCGGATCGCGCCGATATCCTGACGCGTCAGCTTGCCGAAACGGCACAGCATGGGAATGAGCCAGCGTGGTTCGGCATTCTGCTTGCGGCCAACGGAAAGCGTGAACCAGCCGCTGTCGGAAAAGTCGGAACGGTCGCGGCGTGGCTCGTTGTTTTCAACGGTCTCGAAGCCTTCGCGGCGCGGCTTGCGGGCACCATCCAGCGAAACTTCGGCGATGTCCTCAGGTGCTGAACGACCCGCATGGTAGAGACGCACGAAAGCAGCAGCGACCTTTTCGGCACCGTGCTGTTCCAAAAGCTTAGCGACGAAATCGCGCTCGTCATCGTTGACATTTTCCGTCAGCGAGGCGTCGGCCAGCAGGCGTTCGCCATCCCGCTGCGTGATTTCTTCTGCAGATGGTGGGCGAACCCATGCGGGGCTGACCTTGGCACCTTCGAGCAGGCGTTCGGCCTTACGGCGCTGGCTCATCGGCACGACGATAGCGCTGATGCCCTTCTGTCCGGCGCGGCCCGTACGGCCGGAGCGGTGCAGAAGCGTATCGGAGTTGGTCGGCAGATCGGCGTGGATGACCAGCTCGAGACCCGGCAAGTCGATACCGCGTGCGGCAACGTCTGTCGCCACGCAAACGCGGGCGCGGCCATCACGCATGGCTTGCAGTGCATGTGTACGCTCGTTCTGGCTCAATTCACCAGACAGCGCCACGACGGAGAAACCACGATTGTTCAGGCGCGCGGTCAGATGGTTGACGGCAGCACGGGTCGAGCAGAACACGATGGCGTTGCGGGCCTCATAAAAGCGCAGCGCATTGATGATCGCGTTTTCGCGGTCGGATGGCGAAACCACCATGGCGCGATATTCGATATCGACGTGCTGCTTCTGCTCGGATGTCGTCGCAACGCGCACAGCATTCTTCTGGTAGCTTTCGGCAAGCTTGGCAATGCTGCGCGAAACGGTCGCCGAAAACATCAATGTGCGGCGGTCAGATGGCGATTCCTCGAGAATGAATTCCAGATCTTCGCGGAAACCGAGGTCGAGCATCTCGTCGGCCTCATCCAGCACCACGGCGCGAATGGACGAAAGGTCCAGCGCCTTGCGCTTGATGTGGTCGCACAGACGACCCGGCGTGCCGACGATGATATGCGCACCGCGCTCCAGCGCACGGCGCTCGGCTCTGATGTCCATGCCGCCCACGCAGGACGCAATGGAAACGCCGGTGAACTCATAAAGCCATTCCAGCTCGCGCATCACCTGCATGGCAAGTTCGCGGGTCGGGGCAATGGCGATGCCGAGTGGCGCCCCGGCCTGGCCGAAACGGCCATTCTTCTGCAACAGCGTCGGCGCAATCGCCATACCGAAGGCGACGGTCTTGCCAGAGCCCGTCTGGGCGGAAACCAGCGCGTCCTGTCCGTCCAGCTCAGGGGCAAGCATTGCCTTCTGAACAGGGGTCAAATCTTTGTAGCCGCGTTTTTCCAACGCCTGTGCAATCGCCGGGGCGATACCCTGGGTTTCTGTCATCTACCGTCTTTCGGATATTGGGCTGCCTGCATCCGCTCGAAACCATTAGATCATAAGGGTTATAAAGCAGCCGATACGGGCCATTTCGGCCATTCAGCCAGTTGAATTGACGCGCTCATACTGTGAATAGCGACGTTTGTACAGACCAAAGCGGTACGCTCGCTTTGTTGAAACGCCGTACATGGGGCACTGTCTCGGCAAAAAGGCGTACCGCACGGTTCATAAACGGCATTGCGTGGCCCATGCCTTTTCGCTATGAGACCCGGAACTGAGGCCGTTTTTAGGAAGGGCCGACTGGGTTGTGCTCTTGTCCGCCGTTTGGGCGGTAATAATGGGATGGTACTGGTCAAACTATGGCGCGCATTGTCATGAAATTCGGCGGTACATCCGTCGCAAATCTCGAACGCATTCATAATGTCGCGCGGCATGTGAAACGTGAAGTGGATGCTGGCCATGAAGTGGCCGTGGTGGTGTCCGCCATGTCCGGCAAAACCAACGAATTGGTGGACTGGGTCCAGAACACCCCTAAGGTGGCCGGCTCCAAGGAAACATCGTTCTACGATGCGCGTGAATATGATGCGATCGTCGCCTCAGGCGAGCAGGTCACATCAGGCCTTCTGGCCATCGCCTTGCAGTCCATGGGCGTCAATGCCCGCTCGTGGCAGGGCTGGCAAATTCCCATCCGCACCGATAATGCCCACGGTGCTGCCCGCATTCTCGAGATTGACGGGTCCGATATCGTCCGCCGCATGGGCGAGGGCCAAGTCGCCGTCGTTGCCGGTTTCCAGGGTTTAGGCCCGGATAACCGCATTGCCACGCTTGGTCGTGGTGGGTCGGATACATCTGCCGTTGCCATCGCCGCTGCCGTCAAGGCAGATCGTTGCGATATCTATACCGATGTCGACGGTGTCTACACCACCGATCCGCGCATCGTGCCAAAGGCACGCCGCCTGAAGAAGGTCGCCTTCGAGGAAATGCTCGAAATGGCGTCTCTCGGCGCAAAAGTTTTGCAGGTTCGCTCTGTCGAGCTTGCCATGGTGCACAAGGTTCGTACCTTCGTGCGCTCCAGTTTCGAGGATCCCGATGCGCCGGGCATGGGTGACCTTATCAATCCGCCCGGTACTTTGATTTGTGACGAGGAAGAAATCGTGGAACAGGAAGTCGTAACCGGCATCGCCTATGCCAAGGACGAAGCACAAATTTCGCTGCGCCGCCTGTCGGACCGGCCGGGTGTTTCCGCTGCCATCTTCGGACCCTTGGCCGAAGCGCATATCAATGTGGACATGATCGTGCAGAACATCTCAGAAGATGGTTCGCGCACCGATATGACGTTTACGGTTCCATCGGGCGATATGCCCAAGGCCATCAAGGTTCTGGAAGACAACAAGACCCAGATTGGTTTTGACGTCGTTCAGAACGAAACCGGCCTTGCCAAGGTGTCGGTCATCGGCATCGGCATGCGCAGCCACGCCGGTGTTGCTGCCAGCGCGTTCAAGGCTCTGGCCGAGAAGAATATCAACATCAAGGCCATCACGACGTCGGAAATCAAGATTTCCATTCTTATTGATGGCGCATACGCGGAACTTGCAGTTCGCACTTTGCATTCTGCTTACGGTCTCGATAAGAGTTGATTCCGTAACGTCGATACACGTCATCCGATTCTTGTTGTGGCGTGCCTGATGTTCGGTCGGCTGTGCATCCCTGCCTTGCGGTTTGCTGTGCAGGCGGCATAGATTTTGATTGATTGCCATGCGGATCATCTCGGCCCGCATGATGAAGACATCAGGGAGCACACGCGATGAGAGACCTTTCTGCAGGTCCACGCGTCCTCCTCAAGCGGCTCCGCGAAATGATGGCGGAGCATCTTGAGCCGCAGGAGCGTCTCGACCAGATTGTTCGGCAGATTGCCAGCAACATGGTCGCCGAAGTGTGTTCCGTCTACGTGCTGCGTTCCGACAGTGTGCTGGAGCTTTATGCCACCGAAGGACTCAATAAAGACGCAGTCCATCTTGCCCAGTTGAAAATGGGGCAGGGCCTCGTCGGCACCATCGCCGCATCTGCCCAACCGCTCAATCTTTCCGATGCTCAGGCGCATCCAGCTTTCCGCTATCTCCCTGAAACGGGTGAAGAAATTTATCATTCCTTCCTGGGTGTGCCGATTTTGAGATCCGGTCGCACTCTTGGCGTTCTTGTCGTCCAGAACAAGACCAGCCGAACATACCGGGAGGATGAAGTTGAAGCGCTTGAAACCACTGCGATGCTCATTGCGGAAATCGTAGCGAGCGGTGAATTGAAAACAATCACCCGCCCCGGCGTCGAACTGGATCTGACGAGAGCCGTCTCGATCGATGGCGATGCCTATGGTGAAGGCATCGGCCTTGGCCATGTCGTGCTGCACGATCCGCGTATTGTCGTCACCAATCTCCTGAACGAGGACGCCGACACCGAAATTCGGCGTCTGGCGGAAGCCATAGGCTCCCTGCGCCTGTCCATCGACGACATGCTCCAGCGCCGCGATGTCGCCACCGAAGGCGAGCATCGCGAGGTGCTGGAAACCTACCGCATGTTCGCCCATGACCAGGGCTGGGTTCGCCGTATGGAAGAAGCCATCCGCAACGGCCTGACGGCGGAAGCGGCGGTCGAAAAGGTTCAAAGCGATACGAAGGCGCGCATGATGCGCCTGACCGATCCTTATCTGCGCGAGCGGATGCATGATTTCGACGATCTGGCCAACCGCCTGTTGCGCCAGCTGATCGGTTATGGCGGTCGCCCACCGGAGCAGGATTTTCCAGCCGACGCCATCGTTCTGGCCCGCGCCATGGGTGCTGCCGAACTGCTAGATTATCCGCGTGAAAAGCTGCGTGGTCTTGTATTGGAAGACGGTGCCGTCACCAGCCACGTCGTCATCGTTGCCCGGGCCATGGGCATCCCCATCATCGGCCAGGCCGCGGGCATCGTGGCGCTTGCGGAAAACAACGACCCGATCATCATCGACGGTGATGACGGGCAGGTCCATCTGCGCCCCGTCATCGACTTGCAGCGCGCCTATGAGGAAAAAGTTCGTCTGCGCGCCAAGCGTCAGGAACAGTTCCGGGCGCTGCGCGATGTCGAGCCTGTTACCAAGGATGGCGTTCGCGTCGATCTGAAGATGAACGCTGGCCTACTTGTCGATCTGCCGCAGCTGGAAGAATCCGGCGCTGATGGCATCGGCCTGTTCCGCACCGAATTGCAATTCATGATCGCCTCGAACATGCCCAAGGGTGAGGAGCAGGAAGCCTTTTACCGCAGCGTTCTGCGCAACGCCAAGGGCAAGCCGGTCACCTTCCGCACACTGGATATCGGCGGCGATAAGGTCGTGTCCTATATGCGCGGTCAGGAAGAGGAAAACCCGGCGCTCGGCTGGCGCGCCATCCGTCTGTCGCTGGACCGTCCCGGCCTGATGCGCACGCAATTGCGCTCGCTGTTGCGCGCCGCCTCCGGTGCCGAATTGCGCGTCATGTTGCCCATGATTACGGAAGTGTCCGAAATCCGCGCAGCGCGCGAACTGTTGCAAAAGGAAGTGCAGCACCTGTCGAAATTCGGCCATTCCCTGCCGCGCAAGTTGCAATTCGGCGCGATGCTCGAAGTGCCGGCGCTGATGTGGCAGCTGGATGAGCTGATGCAGGAAGTCGATTTCGTCTCCGTCGGCTCCAATGATCTGTTCCAGTTCACCATGGCGGTGGATCGCGGCAATGCGCGCGTGTCCGACCGGTTCGATAATCTGGGCAAACCGTTCCTGCGCATTCTGCGCGATATCGTTCGTGCAGGCGCACGCAACAACACGCTTGTGACATTGTGCGGCGAAATGGCTAGCAAGCCATTGTCGGCCATGGCACTGATGGGACTGGGCTTCCGCTCCGTCTCCATGTCGCCAACGGCCATCGGCCCGGTTAAAGCCATGTTGCTGGGACTGGATGTCGGCGCACTGGCGGCTGAGCTCGATGCGGCACTGGACGATCAAAAGTCGGTGGAAAGCACCCGGCAGGTGCTTTTGCGCTTTGCAGCCACCCATTCTATCCCTATCTGAAAGCCAACAACAATTGGAGTGCGTGACAGGTGGCTAAGCTCCCCGTCGAAAAAATGCGTGAGCTTGAGCGGCGTTTCGGTGAAATCGAAGCGCGCATGGCTGCTGGCCCTGCGGCCGATGTCTATGTGAAGCTGGCGTCCGAATATTCCGAGCTGCAACCGGTCGTCAACAAAATCCGCGAATACGAAAAAGCGCTTGCCGAAGCTGCCGATCTCGAGGCGTTGCTTGCGGATAAATCGACCGACAAAGACATGCGCGATCTCGCCGAGGCCGAGCTGCCTGATATATCCGAGCATATCGAAACCCTCGAGAAGGACATGCAGATCCTTCTTCTGCCCAAGGACGCCGCCGACGAGAAAAGCGCCATCCTTGAAATTCGCGCTGGCACCGGCGGCTCTGAAGCCGCTCTCTTCGCGGGCGATCTGTTTCGCATGTATGAGCGCTTTGCCAGCACCAAGGGCTGGAAGGTGGAAATCCTCTCGGCCAGCGAAGGTGAGGCGGGCGGCTTCAAGGAAATCATCGCCACCATCACCGGGCGCGGCGTGTTCTCCAAACTGAAATTCGAATCCGGCGTTCACCGCGTGCAACGCGTGCCGGATACGGAAGCCAGCGGGCGCATTCACACCTCTGCGGCAACCGTCGCCGTTCTGCCGGAAGCCGAAGAGATCGACATCGAAATCCGCCCTGAGGACATCCGCATCGATACCATGCGTGCATCCGGTGCCGGCGGGCAGCACGTCAATACCACCGACTCTGCTGTCCGCATCACCCATTTGCCCACCGGCCTCATCGTCACCAGTTCGGAAAAATCGCAGCACCAGAACCGCGCAAAGGCCATGCAGGTTCTGCGCTCGCGTCTTTATGATATCGAGCGTCAGAAAGTGGATGGCGAGCGGTCTGCCGAGCGCAAGAGCCAAGTCGGCTCCGGCGACCGGTCCGAGCGCATCCGCACTTATAATTTTCCGCAAGGCCGCATTACCGATCACCGCATCAACCTCACGCTCTACAAGCTGGATCGTATGATCGAGGGTGACATAGACGAGATGGTGGACGCTCTGATTTCTGACTATCAAGCCGGACAACTGGCCCAGCTCGGCGAGCAGTCGTGAGCCAGTCGCCGCTGACGGTCGATGCATTCGCCGCGCAGATGCGCAAGCGTCTGACTGACGCCGGTATCGCCGATCCGCTGACCGACACGCGCTTGCTGATGGGGGAGGTCGTCGGTTTTTCGCTGACGGATTTCGTCTTGAACGGCATCCGCCCGGTCAGTGAAGAAGAGACCGCGCGGATCGAGGCCATGATTGCCCGACGCGAACATGGCGAACCGGTGCATCGCATTCTCGGCCATCGCGAATTCTATGGCCTTGATCTGGTTCTGTCTCAGGGCACATTGGAGCCGAGGCCGGACACCGAAGTGCTGGTGGATGCGTTGCTGCCCCACGTCAAACGCATCATCGCGAATACTGGCACCGCACGCATTCTCGATATGGGCACAGGCACCGGTGCCATCTGTCTGGCGCTTCTGCATGAATGCCCTGAAGCCACCGGCGTCGGCAGCGATATTTCACCAGATGCTCTGGAAACGGCGCGCAAGAACGCACACTGGCACGGGCTCGATGCCAGGTTCGAGGCAGTCGAATGCCACTGGTTCGAGCAGATTTCCGGTCGTTTCGACATAATCGTGTCGAATCCGCCTTATATAAAAACAGAAGTTATCGAAACGCTTGATCGCGACGTGTGCAATTTCGACCCGATGCTGGCGCTCGATGGCGGTGAGGACGGCCTTTCTCCTTACCGCTCGATTGCCGAAAAAGCGGTGGATTTCCTCGGCGAAGACGGCGTTATCGGCGTTGAAATCGGTTACGATCAAAAAGTGGATGTGACGGCTATATTCGCAAGCAACGCATATGGCTGTATCGAAGCAATCAGGGATTATGGCGGGAATGATCGCGCTTTGATCTTTTGCAAATAGGCCGGATTGATCCCATATGTGTTTTGTTCAAGGTTATTTTGCAAAGCAAAAGAAAAGGCTTGGATTTCCACGGGAAGCGGGCTAGTTTGCCGCCACATGCAGGGTGGCTGAGGGCGAATTTTAGATTCGCCATGGTAAGGATCAGTCCCGACGCGGGTTCTTTTTGAGAGCCCTGTAAGGCTGGGCGTTCCCGGCATGTGACTCAGTAAACTTTGTTCGCAGGCGGCTAGATGCAGCATTTGCGCATCCGGGCAATATACGCGAGGTCTTGTCCTTGGGGTCAAGGCGCGCGATGGGAGCAGTTTCGGAAAACCGGGCCGTGGTCCACCCTTCCGCCATTGCATCGAAACAACGATAATTATCAGCAAGACAGAATTCAGGTGAGCAATTGATGAGGCCAGGACAGCAAAACAAGCGCGGCCGGGGGCGTGGCAGCAACAACAATAACAATGGCGGCGGCGGTGGTGGCAGCGGAAACAACAACAATAACTTCAACCGCAAGGGCGGCAATCCGCTCACCAGAAGTTACGATAGTTCCGGCCCGGATGTTAAAGTACGCGGCACAGCTCAGCATATAGCCGAAAAATATTTGACGCTTGCCCGCGATTCTCAAAGCTCCGGCGACCGCGTTATGGCTGAAAACTACCTGCAGCACGCAGAACATTATAACCGTATCATCTTGTCCGCTCAGGCGCAGATGCAGGAACGCTTCCAGCGCGATGAACGCGGCGAGTTCCAGCAGGACCGTGACGGCGACGATATCGACGGCGATGACAATGATGACGGCTTGGGCTGTGCACCTTCCATGCAGGATCACCAGGACCAGCGCTCGCAGCGCAACGAGCAGCCTCAACGCAATGACCAGTCTCAGCGCAACGAACAGCCAGAGCGCCAGGAACGGTCGGACCGCACTGAGCGTCAGGACCGCCCTGAGCGTGCCGAGCGCCAGGATCGTCCAGAGCGTCAGGAACGAAACGAGCGCCGCGACCGTCGCGAACGACCGGCCCGTCAGGAACGTCAGCCGCGCGAAGGTGAAGAAGAGAACGTTGCCGTTGTTGCACCGCCCTCAACACCAGCACCTGTTCCAGTCAGCGTACCCGTCTATGACGCCAGCTCTGCACCGCAGCCTGTCATCGAAGGCACGCCCAAGGAAGTTGCCGTAGAAGAAGAAGCCCAGGTCGGCTCTGCTCCAACGGAACGCACCCCGCGCCGCCCCCGCAGCACCAGCCCCCGCCCCCGCCGCCCCCGTCGGGCTGCCGGCAGCGAAGATGGCGAAGCAGCCCCGGAAGGCACAGAAGGCGGCGACGCCTCGACGCTGGAAAACGCCGCAGAGTAATCCGCAAGCGTTTGTCAGTTTGCCAGTTCAAAACCCCGGTTCGCCGGGGTTTTTCGTTTTTGTGGGTGGATGTTTCGAGGGTGATGGGTGTGACCCTTCCTTCGGCTGGTTGAGCATGACGTTTGACGGAATGGGGTGACTTGACCGACCACCAAAAGAGCGCAAAGCAGCCGTGATGGCGACAGCATTCACCTTGAAGTTGGAGGCGTAACTTGATATCTGCGGATGAGGCACCTAGCCAGCTAGCATGAGGAATATGCCGTTTACCCCCCTCTGTCCTGCCGGACATCTCCCCCTCAAGGGGGGGAGATCGGAAAGACGCACGCTCCCCACTCTATCCGCAGCAGTAGTGATGGCCGGTCTATCCGCAGCTGTCGAGATGGCCGGGCGCGATCCACGAGTCGATCTCCCCACCTGAGGGGGAGATGCCCGGCAGGGCAGAGGGGGGTAAGCCCCACCCTCCAACCTCTCTAGCAAAAATACTCCCCAACCAAATCAACACCTTACCCAAAAACCCGCGAAACCCTCAAAAAAACCTCCCACACTTTTCTCCACGGCGCACGAATCACCCGCACAATCTCCCCGTTCCGCTCTCGGATACACCGCAAGGCGTTGCGGCGAGGCGGGGCCGGCGCTTGTGGTGAAGGGATACGCAAATCTTCACCATCGGGATCTGGTAGCGATTTCCCCGGTGGTACGGGAAAAGGGGCAGCGCCGGTTTCGGACCGGCTGGCGCAACCTTTCTACCGTCCGCATCGGCCGGCTGTGCCTTGGCCCGCAAACCTTTGAAGTTTCGGTGCCGGGTCACGGCGGTCCGGTGCGTCCGCTACCGGGTGTACCGACAGCTCATCGGCTTCTGGTCGAACGCGACCGTGAGGGGCTTGAAGCGAAAGTCAGGCGGTACACAGGAACACGCTGCATCTGCCCCGCACCAGAGATGGTGCGAACGGATCGCTGGGAGAAGCATCGGCCGGGGCTGGCGGATGCGGACGTTGCGAAAAACGGATCGACCCTGTCCCGCGCCTCGATCAATCGGCGCGGATCAGGACGAAGGCAGATGTGGTCGAACTGGCAGGCGGATGTTTCAGCAATGAAGCCCCGCCGCCCGGAAGGTGAAGGGTCGGACCTTGAACATGTCCGACCGGTTCTCCGGCAAGGTTTCGCCTTTGCCATCCGGGACACGCCAGCCATGGCAAGAAGATCGCTGGCGGACACAAACCGCCGAACGGGGCGCTGTGAGGTGCCATATCTAAACGACCCAACGGGGCAGCTTGCAGCGCCCCGTCCGATATACCATGGCCGAGAATGGCGATGGGACCTGAGAATGAAGCAAACCACGGGCAGATGCTGCCGCGTGAACGGCGAAGCTTGCGTAAGCGGTGGCCGGGATTTTTGACAGGATTGGATTGGATGATGGCAGGTGTGGCTGAAGGCAATTTTTTTGCCTCAGGCAACGCTAGAGGCGACCGCAACGGCAGCAACCCTCATCCTGAGGCGCGAAGGCGAAGCCGCAGCCTCGAAGGACGGGGGTTGCGGATTTGGGGCAGCGTGCGCTGCTGGATGCTTCGAGGCTTTGGCTTTCGGCCAAAGCACCTCAGCATGAGGGCGGAGGGTATGGTTGCCCGCACCCATTGAGAGGGCGGAATATGCCGCTACCCCCTCTCTGCCCTGCCGGGCATCTCCCCCAGGTGGGGAGATCGGCAAGAGGCACGCTTACTGCCCAACAACACCCTTCAGAGCAGGATAGGTCGGTAAGACATGCCGTTGCCCCGCAATCAATGTTCAAGATGTCCGGTGAGCGCCCCCCAGCGAATTTCCCCACCTGTGGGGGAGATGCCCGGCAGGGCAGAGGGGGGTAAGCCACACCCACAAACGCTAACAACATATCGCGCGTGCACAAAGCCAAACCCTCCCCTCCAAAAAATCTACTCCCGCCCATTTCCACCCTCTTTAAACCAGCCAAATTCCGTACCATATCAACCCCAACGGAGCAGAATGCGCGGCGGCCAGCCAAGCCTCTGTTCCAGGCGATAACGGCACATGCCTGATATCGTAGCGGGGCTTGCCGCTTCAGGGAGCCTCAACCCTAACAAGCCGTACTGTGCCGATGACGGGCAGGGCGGTAAAAGGAGTTATGAGATGAACATTGAGAAATATTCCGAACGGGTCCGTGGTTTCCTGCAATCGGCCCAAACCTATGCCCTTGCCGAAAACCATCAGCAATT
Source organism: Agrobacterium rosae (assembly GCF_002915175.1). Lineage (GTDB taxonomy): Bacteria > Pseudomonadota > Alphaproteobacteria > Rhizobiales > Rhizobiaceae > Agrobacterium > Agrobacterium rosae. The sequence continues at coordinate 884,020 of NZ_NXEJ01000008.1, forward strand.
CGCGGCCGAACATGTGCTGAAAGTGCTGCTGGATGATGACCAGGGCATGGCCGCATCGCTCATCGAGCGGGCTGGCGGCAACGCCAAAGAAGCCCGCATTGCCAACGATGCAGCGCTTGGCAAACTGCCGAAAGTCTCCGGCGGCAATGGCGGTCTTTCGCTGACTGCACCGCTGGCCAAGGTGTTTTCAACCGCCGAAGACGTGGCGAAAAAGGCAGGTGACAGCTTCGTTACCGTCGAGCGCTTGCTGCAGGCACTCGCCATCGAAACATCGGCCAGCACATCCGCGTCCTTGAAGAAGGCTGGCGTCACCGCCCAGGCCCTCAATCAGGTTATCAACGATATCCGCAAGGGCCGCACCGCCGATGGTGCCAACGCCGAACAGGGTTTCGATGCGCTTAAGAAGTTCGCCCGTGATCTGACCGCAGATGCCCGTGACGGCAAGCTCGACCCAGTTATCGGTCGTGACGACGAAATCCGCCGCACCATGCAGGTTCTGTCGCGCCGCACCAAGAACAACCCCGTTCTGATCGGTGAACCCGGCGTCGGTAAAACGGCGATTGCCGAAGGTCTGGCGCTGCGCATCATCAATGGTGACGTGCCGGAAAGCCTCAAAGACAAAAAGCTGATGGCGCTGGATATGGGTGCGCTGATTGCCGGTGCGAAATATCGCGGTGAGTTTGAGGAGCGCCTGAAGGCCGTGCTGAACGAGGTTCAGGCCGAAGCTGGCGGCATCATTCTGTTCATCGATGAAATGCACACGCTGGTTGGAGCGGGCAAGGCAGATGGCGCGATGGATGCGTCCAATCTGCTGAAACCGGCTCTGGCCCGTGGCGAATTGCACTGCGTTGGCGCAACCACGCTCGATGAATATCGCAAGCATGTGGAAAGGGACCCGGCGCTTGCCCGTCGTTTCCAGCCGGTGCTGGTGGATGAGCCGACCGTGGAAGACACGATCTCCATCCTGCGCGGTCTGAAGGAAAAATACGAACAGCATCATAAGGTCCGCATCTCGGACTCGGCTCTGGTTGCGGCTGCAACGCTGTCCAACCGCTATATCACCGACCGCTTTTTGCCGGACAAGGCCATCGACCTGATGGACGAAGCCGCATCGCGGCTGCGCATGCAGGTGGATTCGAAGCCGGAAGAGCTGGACGAGCTTGACCGCCGCATCATGCAGCTGAAAATCGAGCGTGAAGCCTTGAAGCAGGAGACGGATGCCTCTTCCGCAGACCGGTTGAAGCGTCTCGAGGACGAGTTGACCGACACCGAAGAAAAAGCCGATGCCCTGACCGCCCGCTGGCAGGCGGAAAAGCAGAAGCTTGGCCATGCCGCCGATCTGAAGAAGCAGCTGGAAGATGCGCGTAACGAGCTGGCAATCGCCCAGCGCGGCGGGCAGTTCCAGCGGGCTGGCGAGTTGACCTATGGCATCATTCCCGGTCTCGAAAAGGAACTGGCTGCCGCCGAAGAGCGCGACAGCAGTGGCGCCGGTTCGATGGTTCAGGAAGTGGTGACGGCGGACAATATCGCGCAGGTCATTTCCCGCTGGACCGGCATTCCTGTCGATCGCATGCTGGAAGGCCAGCGTGAAAAGCTGCTGCGCATGGAAGACGAGCTTGCCAAGTCCGTCGTTGGCCAGGGCGAAGCCGTTCAGGCCGTGTCGAAAGCAGTTCGCCGTGCACGCGCCGGCTTGCAGGATCCCAACCGCCCGATCGGTTCCTTCATCTTCCTCGGACCAACCGGGGTGGGCAAGACCGAGCTGACCAAGGCGCTGGCTCGTTTTCTGTTCGATGACGACACCGCGATGGTTCGCCTCGACATGTCGGAATATATGGAGAAACACTCCGTAGCCCGGCTGATCGGTGCGCCTCCAGGCTATGTCGGCTACGAGGAAGGCGGCGCGTTGACGGAGGCGGTTCGTCGTCGGCCCTATCAGGTCGTGCTGTTCGATGAGATCGAAAAGGCGCATCCGGATGTCTTCAACGTCCTGTTGCAGGTGCTGGATGATGGCCGTCTGACAGACGGGCAGGGCCGCACGGTCGACTTCAAGAACACCATCATCATCATGACCTCGAACCTCGGTTCGGAGTTCCTGACGCAGATGGGCGATAATGATCAGGTCGATTCAGTACGTGAACTGGTAATGGAACGTGTCCGGTCGCATTTCCGGCCGGAGTTCCTCAACCGTATCGATGATATCATCCTATTCCATCGCCTGCATCGCAATGAGATGGGTGCCATCGTCGATATCCAGCTTCAGCGTCTCGTGTCGCTTCTCAACGACCGCAAGATCATGCTGGAACTGGACGAGGATGCGCGCATCTGGCTGGCCGACAAGGGTTACGATCCTGCCTATGGCGCCCGCCCACTCAAGCGCGTCATCCAGAAATCCGTTCAGGACCGTCTCGCCGAGATGATCCTGGGTGGCGAAATCCCGGATGGTTCCCGCGTCAAGGTCACGTCTGGTACGGACCGGCTGCTGTTCAAGATCAAGCCGCTGCGTCCAGACGTCGAAACTGCGGACGCTGCGTGATCAAAACGAAAAAGGGCTCCAGAAATGGAGCCCTTTCTAATTTTAGAGACATGCGGTTTTACCGGCTGGCAACCTGTTCGGCTTTACCATCGATATTCAGTAGAGTATCGATACGTTTTCTCTCGTCCGAAAAGCGCGCCAATGCCTCGCCGGAAAGAGACTTGCCACCCGGCAGGCGCACTTTCATGGCATCGACCTTGGTGCCGTTGACGATAAGCTCATAATGCAGATGCGCACCTGTCGATAGCCCGGTCGATCCGACATAGCCGATCACTTGGCCCTGGGTGACGCGGGCACCCTCTGTCACACCTTTGGCAATCGCATTCTGGTGATTGTAGGAGGAAACATATCCGTTCGCATGGCGGATCAGCGTCTGGTTGCCATAGCCGGAAGCCCATCCAGCCTTTTCAACGACGCCGTTGCCCGTGGCAATAATCGGCGTTCCACGCGGCGCTGCCCAGTCCGTGCCAGTATGCATACGGCTGAACCGCAAGACCGGGTGGCGGCGCATGCCGAAGCCGGATGTCATGCGACCGTTCGGCACAGGGTTGCGGATCAGGAACTGCCGGATGCTTTTGCCCTGGCCATCGAAGTAATCGACGCTGCCATCATCCGGATTCTGAAAACGGTAAAAACGGGTCTCGGTGTCGCCGAACTTGGCATTCACATACAGCAACTCGGATTGATCCGTCGCCTTGCCATCAGGTCCTTCGACCGAGAAAAAAGCCTCCAGCGAATCCGACGGCTTCAGCTGTGCCTGAAAATCGACACTGCTGGCCAGCAACTTCACCAACTGCGCAACCATCGTCTGGTTCATGCCGTAGGTCAGCGCCGCCCGGTAAACGCCATCATACACACGCGGCAAATCGCGGTTGGCCGTCAGCGGCGCGTTGCTGCTGTCGAACGCCGTGGCGACAGCATCCAGTTGCGGCGGCTCGCTGGCCTTGATGAATCTTTTGGTGTCGTTGGTCGCAACAGTCACGACATGGCGGGCCTTGCGATAGAGGCTGGCCCGCACGACATCGCTTTTTTCATCGCTCTGCAGAATCCCGATCCGCAACACATCGCCAGCCTGCACTTCGGCCGACCCGTTCTCGGCACTCAAGGCGTCCGCCGTCTGCTTAGCCTGCTCCTTGGAATATCCAGCACCGAAAAGGGCGGCCTCCATGGTCTGAGCCTGCCGAACAGGTATCACGTCGTCCGCATATTCCTGAACTTTGACGTTTGAAGTCTGTGGCGTGGAAACGGACATGTTCTGCTCAACAACGCGGGCCGAAAGCCCCGCCGTCATATCCACATCTTCAGTTGCCTCGAAGCGGCGCGGATCGATATAATAGAGAGCGGATAGCTGCTCGTTGCCATCGGTCAACATCGAACCGTTGGAGCGGACCGCCTCTTCCACCTCATCAAAGCTCATCGCAGCAGCATAGGCAAACGGGCTGTTCTTTGTCGGGAAAGCGACAGTCTTCAAGCTGACCTCGGACTCGACTTCCGACCCATAGATCGTGCCGGTCTTGCTGGCGGCAGGAGAGGCATCCTCATTCGTCGCAAAAATATTCAGCGGATCAAAAGGAGGATAGTCATCCTGATTGGTATAGTTGGCCGCAAGCGCTATCTTGACATGAGAAAAGGGCACTTTACGCACCACTTCCTTGTCCCCATCGTGAATGACGGTGGAGACATCCATAACAGAACGGTCAGAAGGTCTCGCTGCAATATTGGGTGCCAGAAGGCGAACGCCGCGGCGCACTGTCTCAGATGCATCGTGCTCCATGTCGGCGCGTGCGAATGCTTCAGCCGGAATAGCCAACTGCTGACGACCATCGAGAGCTGCAAACAAGGCTACGCCCATAAGGATAGAAGACGTAATGCCTGTGAGAAATGTTCCGCTCAGCCAACGCAACGAGATTTCCCGTCGGTCAGGCGCTCGTCGACCTTCCGCCAAAATAGGCGGCTCGGTCCCCAGCGAACGGATCATGTCTCTGTTCGTCGTCATGCCTGTTGGGACCGATCGCTCATATAATCTCCAGAAACCATCACGCCGAAGGTGTGCAACTTTCAGACAAGCGAGTCAAACGCTGGCCGAGATTAACGAGCCATAGTCCCAAACTTCTTGTCTTAAAGATTCGTTGAGATTTCGAGATACGTCCCGCTCGCGGCAAAAACGTGGCGCTTAGCCAGTTCGGTTGGAAGAAACCCGTTTTACTGGGAAATCGGTTGGCCCAATTACAGCTATAAGGAGTGTCCTAGCCTGGATTTAAGAGAGAAACCAAAATACTCCAACCAAATCAGGCACTTGCCATTTTTCTGATTTTTCTTCTTTTGGTGCTGTTGACTATGTCTGAGGTGTTCCTCTATAAGTCCGCTCACTGACGAGGGCGGCGGCGCTGCTAGCGACGATGTCCTTCG
>NZ_NXEJ01000009.1:0-153961 GCF_002915175.1 Agrobacterium rosae
TAGCAGCGCCGCCGCCCTCGTCAGTGAGCGGACTTATAGAGGAACACCTCTGACATAGTCAACAGCACCAAAAGAAGAAAAATCAGAAAAATTGTAAGCGTCTGATTTCAAAAGGGTATTTTGGTTTCTTTATCAAAATCTTGTTTTTGCGCCTTATAGAGCTGCCGTTTTCCCAGCCATCCCGCTGCCTGACCTTCACCAGACAATACGACCTTGCTAAGGTCATTCCCGATCATCAGACCGGGAGTATGTAATGCTTGTTCTCAATGAAGAAGAAACGCGCCGCGCGCTCGAATGGCCTCATCTTATCGAAGCAATAGAAAACATGTTTCGCGGTGGCTGTGTGATGCCAGTGCGGCACCATCATGAAGTAGAAGTGCCCGGCGAGAGTGACGCAACACTGTTGATGATGCCCGCCTGGGTGCCCGGCTCCTATATGGGCGTCAAGATACTATCCGTCTTCCCGGACAACAGTCGGCGTTCCCTGCCTGCCATTTTTGGCACCTATCTCCTTTCGTCTGGTAAAACTGGCGAAATGCTGGCTGCCATAGAGGGTGGTGAACTGACAGCGCGGCGTACGGCGGCGACATCGGCTCTGGCTGCAAAATATCTCGCGCGTCAGGATGCGTCGTCCATGTTGATGATTGGAACCGGTCGATTGTCGCTGAACTTGATTGCGGCCCATGCCACTATGCGTCCGCTGACATCCTTCTCTATATGGGGACGTAATGCAGATGCTGCACAGAAGACGGTCGAAGATGCGCGTCAGTTGGGATTTAATGCAAATGTCTGCAGCGATCTGGAAGAGGCCGCACGCTCCTCCGACATCATTTCCTGCGCGACATTGTCTAACGAGCCCTTGATCAAGGGCGAATGGTTGAAGCCTGGTGCGCATCTCGATCTCGTCGGCGCGTTCAAGCCCAGTATGCGTGAAAGCGATGATATGGCGGTTAAACGTGCCAGTCTCTTTGTCGATACGTTTGATGGTGCGCTAAAAGAGGGTGGCGATATTGTTCAGCCTCTTGAGGCAGGCATTATACGACGCGACGATATTTATGCCGAGCTTTCTGACCTTGTTTCAGGTCGCCACGCGGGACGCAGCAGTGGTGATGAGATAACACTGTTCAAATCTGTCGGGGCTGCGCTGGAAGATTTGGCCGGCGCAATCCTCGCCTATGAAAGCATCAAGGCAGTGTAACTAAGTTCGTGAGTAGCATGACACAGACCATAGAGCGAAGCCTGCCGAAACTGCCGGTCACGGATGTACTGGCCGAGATCGGCGAAGCGCTTGCGACCCATGGACAGGCAGTGCTTTCCGCGCCGCCGGGGGCAGGCAAGACGACGCTGGTACCGCTTTACCTGCTCGATCAGCCATGGCGCGGAGATGGCAAGATCATTCTGCTTGAGCCGCGAAGGCTAGCAGCACGTGCTGCGGCCAGCCGGATGGCGACGCTCTTGAGGGAAACGGTGGGTGAAACCGTGGGCTATCGCATGCGGCTGGACAACCGCATTTCCACCAAAACCCGAATCGAGGTGGTGACCGAAGGCGTCTTTGCGCGCATGGTTCTGGATGACCCGGAGTTGAGCAATGTCTCCGCTGTCATTTTCGATGAATTTCACGAGCGCTCACTTGATGGCGATTTCGGCTTGGCACTGGCGCTGGATGTTCGGGCGGGGCTTCGTGATGATATTCGAATCGTCGTTATGTCAGCCACGCTGGATGTGGAGCGAATCAGTGCCTTGCTGCAGGGTGCACCGGTCATCAAAAGCCTTGGGCGTAGTTTTCCCATCGACATCAGGTATGATGACAGGCCCAATCGTGAGCGGATAGAGGACAGCATCGCCCGGGCCATCATCGACGCTCATGGAGCGGAAGAAGGATCGATCCTCGCTTTCCTGCCCGGTCAGGGTGAGATCATAAGAACAGTGGAGCGACTGGAAGGTCGCTTCGGGCCGGATACGAGCGTCATTCCGCTCTATGGTAACCTGTCCCAGAAGGAACAGGACGCGGCGATCAAGCCGACGGAACCCGGCAAACGCAAGATCGTGCTGGCGACATCGATTGCTGAGACGTCGATTACGATCGATGGTGTTCGGGTCGTGATTGACAGTGGCTTGCAGCGTCTGCCTGTTTTCGAACCTTCAACCGGTATGACGAGGCTTGAAACGGTGAAGGTGTCGCGTGCCTCGGCGGATCAGCGGGCCGGGCGTGCAGGTCGAACGGAGCCCGGCATTGCGATCCGATTGTGGCATGCGGGCCAGACTGCGGCCCTGCCCGCTTTCACTCCGCCACAGATATTAGCCAGCGATCTTTCCGGTCTTGTGCTCGATCTCGCCCACTGGGGTGTTAGCGATCCTGGCTCACTTTCATTTCTGGATCACCCACCAGAAACCGCTCTGAATGAAGCGAGGGTATTGTTGAGCAAGCTCGGCGCGCTGGATGCAGCAGGTGCGATTACTCCACGCGGAAAGAAGATGCGTGAGTTCGCAATGCCCCCTCGCCTGTCTGCCATGGTGATTGCGGCCCAAGACGCGGGCCACGGCAACGAGGCGGGAATGCTGGCGGTGCTGTTGACCGAACAGGGGCTTGGCGGCAACGATATCGATCTTGAAGAAAGGTTGCGGCGCTTCAAAAATGAAAAAGGCGAACGCGCGAATGCAGCCAGAAGCCTCGCCAAACGGATTGCGGGCCCTTTCGGCAACCGGGGCGGAGACGGGGCCGTCAGCGTTGGCGAGCTGTTGCTGCATGCTTATCCAGATCGCATTGCCTTCCAGCGCGGCGGGCGTGGTCGTTACGTTATGGCAAACGGGCGCGGCGCTGAGTTGGCCGAGACAGAGCGTCTCGCCACGGAGAAAATGCTGGTTGTTGCAGATGTGACAGGGCGAGCCGCGCAACCGCGTATCCTGGCAGCGGCTTCGATACGGCGCGAGGATATTGAAGACCATCTCCCAGACGCAATCACCCAAGAAGACCAGCTGTTTTTTGACAAGGCAAGCGGGCAGGTCCGCGCACGGCGTGTCACCCGCATCGGTGCCATTGTTCTGGAAGAAACGCCGCTTGCAAAACCGACAGGAGAAAAAGCGGCGATTGCGCTTGCCAATGGGCTTCGCGACCATGGCCTTGGTCTTTTGTCTCTCTCCAAGGATGCGCAGCAGCTGCGCCAGCGTCTCGGCTTTCTTTACCGAACCATCGGCGAGCCGTGGCCGGACACAAGCGATGACGCGTTGATTGCGCGGCTGGACGAGTGGTTCATTCCCTTTCAGCATGATGCCAAGAGCCTTCAGGACATCAGGGCAGGCGGCATTATGGACGGGTTGCTGTCCTTGGTACCGCATTCCGCAGCCCGCGAACTCCCTAGGCTCCTGCCGTCCCATTTCGAAGCTCCGACAGGCCAGAAGCACCCGATCAGCTATGATGGCGAGGAGCCGACGCTGACCATTCGCGTGCAGGAGCTGTTTGGCCTGAAGCAACACCCGGCGGTGGCGGGTGGCAAATTGCCTCTGTTGTTGGAATTGACCTCGCCAGCGCACAGGCCGATACAGACCACAAGGGATCTTCCCGGTTTCTGGACGGGTTCGTGGAAAGACGTGCGTGCGGACATGCGTGGGCGTTACCCGCGTCATCCATGGCCAGAGGATCCCGCCTCGGCACAGCCGACCAATCGCGTAAAGCCGCGCGGAACGTAAGACAGGAGATCGGCGGATGGCCGTTCAGCCAGAAGAAAACACACGACTTGGTCGTGCCAGTCGCCATATTCGTTTGCAGACGATCGTCTGGCTGCGCTGGCTGGCGGTGGTTGGGCAGAGTGCGACGATCCTGATTGTCGCTTTCGGGCTGAACTTCCCGCTGCCTCTTCTGACATGTGCCGTTCTGATTGGTGCGCTTGCCGTGGCAAATCTGTTCTTATCGGCTCGCTTTCCTGCAACCTATCGTTTGGACCCTTGGGAAGCGACTTTGCTTCTGGCGTTCGATCTGCTGCAACTGACGGCCTTGATCTACATCACCGGTGGGCTTTCCAACCCCTTTGCGCCGCTTATCTGCGTACAGGTCATCATCGCCTTTGCGTCACAGCCGATGAAGCATTCGCTCATGCTGCTGGCCTTTGCGCTTGTCTGCGTCACGGCAATAGCCTTCTCTCCCTTTCCGGTTCCGTGGTATCCGGGCGAAGCATTGCCAATCCAGCTCATCATTCACGTCGGCATATGGTGCTCCATCGTCGCGATGATGTTGTTTGCCGCCTTCTATGCGTACCGCGTATCGCATGAAGCTAATCAGTTGGCGGATGCGCTGGCCGCCACAGAGTTGGTTCTGGAACGCGAAAAGCACCTGTCTCAACTGGACGGACTGGCAGCCGCCGCGGCACATGAACTCGGCACTCCTCTCGCGACCATCAGCGTCGTGGCGAAAGAGATGGAACGGGAACTGGGTAAGGATGATCGTTTTCGAGAGGACGTGGCGCTGCTTCGCAGCCAGAGCGAACGTTGCCGCGATATTCTGCGCCGACTGACCTCCCTGTCTGCCGAAGGTGAGGAGCATCTGAGCAAGTTGCCTTTGTCGTCTCTCATCGAGGAGGTCATGGCTCCTCACCGCGAATTCGGCATCAAGCTTCGCCTTGTTGAAAAAAGCGGGCGAAGCGGAGAGCCCGTCGGTGCTCGCAATGCTGGAATTATCTATGGTCTTGGTAATTTGCTGGAAAACGCTGTCGATTACGCCAAGGAATCGGTAACGGTCACCGCCGAACATGACGCACAGCAGGTTAAGGTCATGATCGAAGACGATGGCCAGGGTTACGCCCCGGACATTCTGGCACGGATCGGTGAGCCCTATGTGACCAAGCGCCAGAACGAGGCGCGGGCGGGTGGGCTGGGGCTCGGGTTGTTCATTGCGAAAACCCTGCTGGAGCGTTCCGGTGCCACACTCAGCTTCGAGAACCGTGGACCAGATGCCGCAGGGGCGCGTGTAACGGTGATATGGCCACGCGCCATTATGGACGATAAGAAGAGCAAGTGACTTTATTTTCTTACGGGCTCAATGGGGTCCGATAGACATGTGTAAGAAGACCGCCGGAGGCTGCTGGGATGAGTGACGACAGACAAGAAGACAAGGCAGGGACAACCGCCCCGGATGACGTTGATCCCATCGGCCCGGACAAGTCGCTTCTCATCGTCGATGACGATGGCCCGTTTTTGCGCCGTCTTGCCCGTGCCATGGAAACCCGAGGCTTTGCTGTCGAAACCGCCGAGTCGGTCAGCGAGGGCATTGCCAAGTCCAAACTGGCACCGCCCAAATATGCCGTGGTCGATCTGCGGCTGGGTGACGGTAATGGATTAGAGGTGATCGAAGCTATTCGCCAGCACCGTGACGATACGCAAATCGTGGTTTTGACGGGCTATGGCAACATCGCCACTGCCGTGACGGCGGTAAAGCTGGGTGCTCTTGATTATCTCGCCAAGCCGGCGGATGCGGATGATGTGTTCAATGCGCTGACCCAGCGCGAAGGCGACAAGATGGACTTGCCGGAAAACCCGATGTCGGCAGACCGGGTTCGCTGGGAACACATTCAACGAGTCTATGAAATGTGCGAACGAAACGTCTCGGAAACGGCGCGTCGCCTCAACATGCACCGGCGCACCTTGCAGCGCATATTAGCCAAGCGGGCACCGAAGTAACCGTCAATCCGAATAGCTCTTGCCGGTAGACCACTCGGCCATCATCAGGCGGCGGGCGGCGGTTCGGGAAAAATCCAGCATCAGCGATTTGCGCGTCGCTGATGGCAATTTATGCTCCGGTGCTTCGCGCAACATATGAGCGCCGTAGCCGTCCGATACGAACAGTCCGCAGTCTTCGGGAAAGATATCGAGCGGCACCCCGCCATGGGTTGCGAAAAATAGCCGGTCGCAATGGCGTCGATAATCCGGCCACTTACGATCGACCCGGAAATCCTCGATGGAGGATTTGATCTCGATGATCCAGATTTCACCCTTTGCAGAAACACTGATTAGATCAGCCCGGCGGCCGCTGGAAAGCGCCAGTTCCGGCAACACCGAATGACGCATCTCATTCAGCAATATCTGAACGCCGCGGCGTACGAGCATCGCGTTCTCTGACTGCCGACCGTCGATTAACGGATTATTGTTGATGATGGAAAGAATAGTCATGGATAAAATCCGCTGAAACGCCCTTCTTCATGTTGCAAAAAGGCCATGAGGCCGTGATTTCGCGCGCCATATTCTTTTGCTGCGATGCAACGGCTTGCCAACTCAAGATTAATCGAAAATAACCGATATATCCAATAGAGCTTCCTACATTGCCTCATATAGGCGATATTTCCCGCGAGAACATCATGCGCATTCGCACTTCCTTGACTGCCCTCGGCCTGTCGTCCGTACTTGCTTTGGGCGGCTGCGCCTCTACGACGAGCCAGACCTCCCCTGCCAGCCCTGCTTCGGCACCAGCCTATGTCGAAACGACTCAGATTTTCGGTGACGAAGTATACGGCGCAACGACCGACGCTGGCTACGCCCTGCCGGCCATTCCGATCAACCGCGTGGACAAGCGTTTCCACCGCCAGATCGTGAATTTCGAGACGCCGGAAAAGGCAGGCACAGTCATCGTCAACACCCGTGAACGCTTCCTTTATTACATCCTGCCAGGCGGTAAGGCTGTGCGTTACGGCATTGGCGTTGGCAAGCAGGGTTTCGCATGGGCTGGTGAAGCTTACGTTGCTTGGAAGCAGGAATGGCCAATGTGGCATCCGCCAAAGGAAATGGCAGATCGCAAGCCTGAAGTTGCCCGCTACGTCGAAGGCGGCATGGGCCCAGGCCTGACGAACCCACTGGGTGCACGCGCCATGTATCTCTTCAACGAAAAGGGCCAGGACACGCTGTTCCGTATCCATGGTTCGCCTGAATGGGCATCCATCGGTACCGCCGCTTCGTCGGGCTGCATCCGCATGATCAATCAGGACGTCATCGACCTCTACAGCCGCGTCCGTCCAGGCCGCACATCCAAGGTCATCGTGATCCAGTAAGATCACTCAGGATCAATACGAAAAAGCCGCCGAGGATTTTCCCGGCGGCTTTTTTGTTTTCAGATGTCTCCCTCACCCGTCATCCCGCACTTGAGGTGAGATGACGGGTGAGGGTTGTTCGTCACAAAGCCTGCTTCGCCTTCAGCTCCAGACGGCGGCGATGCAAAACTGGCTCCGTATAGCCGTTGGGCTGCTCCCTGCCCTTCAGCACCAGTTCCAAAGCAGCCTGGAAAGCGATGGAGTTTTCGAAGTTTCCGGCCATTGGCAAGTAGGCCGAATCACCGGCGTTCTGACCATCGACGACAGCTGCCATGCGCTTCATGGTTTCGGTGATCTGTTCTTCCGATACCACCCCATGGCGCAACCAGTTGGCCATGTGCTGCGCGGAAATACGCAGCGTCGCGCGGTCTTCCATCAGGCCGACATTGTTGATGTCAGGGACTTTCGAGCAACCGACACCCTGATCGACCCAGCGAACGACATAACCCAATATTCCCTGCGCGTTGTTATCCAGTTCACGCTGGATGTCTTCGGCGCTCCAATTGGGGCGAACAGCGACCGGCACCGAAAGAATGTCGGATAGCTTGGCGCGATCACGGCTTTTCAGTCCGTTCTGGACATCAGCAACATCGACACTGTGATAATGCGTTGCGTGAAGGGTCGCAGCCGTGGGTGACGGCACCCAGGCGGTGTTCGCACCGGCTTTTGGATGCGCAATCTTCTGCTCCAGCATTGCCGCCATCAGGTCGGGCATGGCCCACATGCCCTTGCCGATCTGGGCATGGCCGGAAAGACCGCATTCCAAACCGATATCGACATTCCAGTTCTCATAAGCTGCGATCCACGAAGCCTGCTTCATATCGCCCTTGCGAATCATGGGGCCCGCTTCCATCGAGGTGTGGATTTCATCACCGGTGCGATCCAGGAAGCCGGTATTGATGAAGACGACACGATCCCTGGCGGCGCGAATGCACTCTTTCAGATTGATGGTCGTGCGGCGCTCCTCATCCATGATGCCCATTTTGATGGTGTTGGGCTGCATGCCGATCAGCTTTTCGACGCGCCCGAAAATTTCGGATGCGAATGCCACCTCTTCCGGACCGTGCATCTTCGGCTTGACGACATACATGGAACCAGCACGCGAATTCTGGCGACGGCCGTTGGGGCCGACGTCGTAAAGGGCGATCAGACCCGTCACGACGGCATCCATGATTCCTTCAGGGATTTCCTTGCCATCCCGATCCAGCACCGCAGGGTTGGTCATCAGGTGACCGACATTGCGTACCAGCATCAACGAGCGACCGGGAACCGTCAGGGCAGAACCATCCGGGGCGGTATAATTGCGGTCAACATTGAGACGGCGAGTGAAGGTTGAGCCACCCTTGGTCACGTCTTCGGTCAGATCACCGCGCATCAGGCCGAGCCAATTGCTGTAGGCCACGACCTTATCGTCGGCGTCGACCGCAGCGACGGAATCCTCGCAGTCCATGATCGTCGTCAGCGCTGATTCGAGGATGACGTCGGAAATACCAGCCGCATCGCTCTTGCCGATATCCGTCGATGGATCGATTACGATCTCGACGTGCAAGCCATTCTTTTCAAGCAATAGCGTCGATGGCGCGGATGCTTCGCCGCCAAAACCCGCGAATTGGGCAGGTTCGGCCAGAGGGGTCCAGTTACCATCAAGCTCAATCTGCACTGTACCATCGACGATTTTGATGCTTGAGGCGCTCGACCAGTTGCCGTTCGCCAGAGGTGCGGAGCGATCCAGAAAATCCCGAGCCCAGGCAATTACCTTTGCCCCGCGCTTTGGGTTGTAGCCTTTGCCCTTCTCCGCTCCATCATCATCGGAAATCGCATCCGTGCCGTAAAGCGCATCGTATAGCGAACCCCAGCGGGCATTGGCAGCGTTCAACGCATAGCGCGCATTCATCACCGGCACGACAAGCTGCGGACCCGCAAGCAGGGCAATTTCTGGATCGACATTTTGCGTATCGACCTTGAAGGCGTCGCCTTCCGGCAGGAGATAGCCGATCTCTCTGAGGAAAGTTTCGTACTGACCCAAATCCACCGGCGCGCCGTTTTCCCGGTACCAGGCGTCGAGCTTTTCTTGAAAAGCGTCTCGCTTTGCCAGCAGGTCGCGATTTTTCGGCGACAATTCGTGCACAATCTCGGAAAAGCCCGCGAAAAATGAATCTGCGTCCAGACCCGTTTCCGGCAGGACATCGTCTTTCAAAAAGCGATAGAGCGTTTCGTCAAACGAAAGACCGTGCTGTTCAATGCGGCTCACCATATATCTCCCTTGTCATTATTGGGTCAGAGAGTGGACGCTGAGAGGCTGCCTCGTCAATCACAAGCCAGCGTCAAACGGTTTTGTTCTTCAGAAATATTCCGTCCGACCTTGCTTGAGAATTACAAAAGCTTCTGGAGCTCCGGCAGCTTGTCGTTGACCAGCCAGCCATAATAATTTTCCTCGGGCCATAGCGGCGCTTCGCCGCTTGCCGCCCTTTGACGGTTTTTCTGGGCAAGCACCGCAGCGCGCTGCTGCGATCCACCCAGATTATAGAGCGTGGATGTCAGGCCCGGGTTTTTGGAAATATCCATGTCCGCAATCGACTTGTAATCGTCAATGGATTTGCGGATGGCGGCTGCCATGTAAGCCAGCGAACGGTCCGGGTCCATGATCGAGGTATAGACGGCGGCGGCATCATTCTCGTCCAGCTTTTCGAAGCCGGAAACGCGCGCGACCCTGTCCGATAACATCAGTGCCGTCAAAGGATTGATCTGGCCAAGGCCAAAGGTCTGGCCCGCATAGAAGGGTTGGAAGAAAACCGAGCTGAAGCGATTGTCCGGATAGCTGACGCCATCAACCTTTTTGCCCCGAAAGCTATCGTCCCAGACGTCTTCCCGACAAGTCCAAAGACTGGCCGAATCGCGCTTTGCCTCGCATTTGGAAAACTGTGAATGCGTCATAAACTGTCCGATGCTTTCGTCTTTGTAGCCGAAGCGGAAACTGTTTCCGGCATAGGACGCAGCCTTGACGTAATAGGATTGCAGCCGATCATAGGCGTCGACATTGTAGGTGTGCTCACCCACGATAGCGCCGACCATATGGATCGGGTCGATGCCGTAGCGGCTTGCGGTCGATTTGATCTTGGAAATCAGTTGCTGATCGCTTGAAAGCAGGTCGATGACCTTCTGATATTTGCGATCGAATGTGGAATTCGAGCCTTTCGTTCGGCGCGTCGATGAACCGGGAACGCCTGGTTGCTCCGCATTGCGGTTACCAGGCGGCACCGTCGCCGCCTGCGCGAACGAGGGAGAAACCACGCCGAAGACGAAAATCGCGGCCAATGCCAGAAGAGTTTTACGCACGGGAAATGCCTTTTCTTCGACCGGGTTTAAGACCGGACCATTCCTTCAAAAGCTATTAACGCTTTCATTAGCGAAAAGCGTGGCCAAATGTCGAGAGAAGGCAAGTAAAATAAGAGTGCGGCCAACTGGGCCGCACTCTGACGCTTTTTAAAGAATGTAGCGGGATAGATCTGTATCGGCAGCGATATCGCCGACATGCTCTTTCACATAGGCCTGATCGATCTTGACCGCCGAACCACCACGATCCGGCGCGTTGAAGGAAATCTCGTCTAGCACTCGCTCCATTACCGTCTGCAGACGGCGTGCGCCGATATTTTCAACGGACGAATTCAGATGGACCGCGACATCAGCCAAAGCGTCGATGGCATCATCGGTGAATTCGAGGTTCAGCTCTTCCGTCGCCATCAGCGCGATATATTGGCGGATGAGGCTTGCTTCGGTTTCCGTCAGAATACGGCGGAAGTCTTCCTTGGTCAGAGGCTTCAGCTCGACGCGGATCGGCAGGCGACCCTGAAGTTCCGGCAAAAGATCGGATGGCTTGGAGACATGAAACGCGCCGGAAGCGATGAAGAGGATATGGTCGGTTTTCACCGGTCCGTATTTGGTCGACACAGTCGTGCCTTCCACCAGCGGCAGCAGATCGCGCTGCACGCCTTCACGGGACACACCGGCACCCATGCCGCCATCACGCGCTGCAATCTTGTCGATCTCATCCAGAAAGACGATGCCGTCGTTTTCCGTGGACTTCACCGCTTCGCGCTGGATCAACTCATTGTCCAGCATCTTGTCGGATTCATCGCGAATCAAATCCGCGTAGGATTTTTCGACTGTCGTGCGCACTTTCTTGGTCCGGCCACCCATGGCTTTGCCGAACATATCGGAAAGATTGAGAACACCGATATTGGCACCCGGCGGCATGCCGGGAATATCGAAGCCAGGCATGCCTGAGCTCGTATCGGCAACCTCGATATCGATTTCCTTATTGTCCATTTCGCCGTCGCGCAGCTTCTTGCGGAAGCTCTCACGTGTCGCCGGCGAGGCTGTTGACCCGACCAGCGCATCGAGCACTCGTTCTTCAGCACTGGCATGGGCTTTCGCCTGGACTTCGGCGCGTTTCTTTTCGCGGACGAGACCGATACCGATTTCCACCAGATCACGGATGATCTGTTCGACATCACGACCGACATAGCCGACTTCGGTAAACTTCGTGGCTTCGACCTTGATGAAAGGTGCGCCAGCGAGTTTCGCCAGACGGCGGGAAATTTCCGTCTTGCCGACGCCGGTCGGCCCGATCATCAGAATGTTTTTCGGCATGACTTCGTCGCGCAGGCTCTCATCGAGCTGCTGGCGGCGCCAACGATTGCGAAGGGCAATGGCAACGGCGCGCTTGGCGTCATGCTGGCCAATGATGTGGCGGTCGAGTTCAGAGACAATCTCGCGAGGAGAAAAGTTCGTCATCATATTCCTTTCGGCGTCCTGTTGCGGCCAGCCATCAAGGCCCGGCCCACAGAACCCATGGGTTTTGGAAGGCGCAGCTTACTCTGCGTCGAGCGTTTCAATCACGAGATTATGGTTGGTGTAGACGCAGATATCCGCAGCGATATCGAGCGACTGGCGCGCAACCTCTTCCGCAGATTTCTCCGAGTCCATCAGCGCACGCGCCGCCGCAAAGGCGTAGTTGCCGCCCGAGCCGATGGCGATGGCACCATGTTCGGGCTCCAGAACATCGCCATTTCCGGTAATTGCCAACGTAATCGATTTATCGGCCACCAGCATCATGGCTTCCAGATTGCGCAGATACTTGTCCGTGCGCCAGTCCTTGGCCAGCTCGACGGCTGCGCGCATCAATTGTCCGGGATATTGCTCCAGCTTCTTTTCAAGACGGTCGAGCAGTGTGAACGCGTCTGCCGTGGCACCTGCAAATCCGGCAATCACGTCGCCGCCCTTGCCAATGCGGCGCACTTTACGGGCGTTGCCCTTCATCACCGTCTGGCCAAGACTGACCTGACCGTCACCGGCCATCACAACCTTGCCGGCCTTTCTCACAGTAATAATCGTTGTCATCAAACACCTGTTTGCCCCTCAGAGGGCGCTGTAACGGGATACGTCTTCGATCCGCTTCGCAATCTATGTAAGTCCCGTTTTTGCGATTGCAAATCGAGCCGGTACGGCAAGATCCGATGCATCTGCGCAAGACGATGGAATGGCTGGATATTTGCCAGCCTTGCTGCTAAGGAACGCCGATATTGATACGGAGCAGCCCCATGGCAGAGCGTAGAGCCGAGATTTCCCGCAAGACCAACGAAACGGATGTTTCCGTACGCGTTGACATCGACGGGACAGGCAAGTCGAAGATTTCCACCGGTGTGGGCTTCTTCGATCATATGCTCGACCAGCTCAGCCGCCATTCGCTGATCGACATGGAGATCACTGTTAAGGGCGACCTGCATATCGACGATCATCACACTGTCGAAGACACCGGCATCGCCATCGGCCAAGCCATCTCCAAAGCGCTGGGAGACCGTCGCGGCATCACCCGTTATGCGTCGCTCGATCTTGCCATGGACGAGACCATGACCAAGGCTGCCGTGGATATTTCCGGCCGTCCGTTTCTGGTCTGGAATGTCGCATTCTCTGCCCCGAAAATCGGCACCTTTGACACGGAGCTCGTGCGCGAATTCTTCCAGGCCCTGTCTCAGAATGCTGGCATCACCCTGCATATTCTGAACCATTACGGTGCCAACAATCACCATATCGCCGAAACGTGCTTCAAGGCGGTTGCCCGCGTGCTGCGTGCAGCCACCGAGATCGATCCACGTCAGGCAGACCGCGTTCCCTCGACAAAGGGCATGCTGGCCTGACCCATCCGACATCGGGGTAAACGACCCGATACGCCAATCCAAAGCGAAGCCGTCAGGAACGTCAATGACATCGTATCTGGTTCTGGAAGCACCCGGCGGACCGGACAGAGATCACCGTTCTACACGGTTTATCGCTGATCGTTTTTCCTGGCTTGCACTGTTGTTTCCCTGGGTATGGTTTGCGGTCCAGCGCTTATGGTGGCTGGCAATCGGGATCGTCATCTTGCAAGTTGCGGCAGGCCAAGTTTCGGGATTGGACGGATACGCCGTCACCGGAGGATTGTTCGCGCTGGCTGTCGGATTGATAGCCGGATTCGAAGGTCGCAATATCGTGGTTCGACATCTCATCTCCAAGGGATGGGCACTGAAGGACGTCGTCACGGCATCCGATCTTGCGACAGCGGAAGACATCTACTTCTCTAACCTGCCTGACAATGAAACGTCGCAGGCAAGCACGATCCCGCAGCCGGACTGGAAACAGGATAGTAAAAACGGCAACGGGTTCATAAGGAACGATCTGGCTGGGTCGTTTCAGTTCGATCTGAATGGAAGGCGCTGATATGCGTGTGGCAATTATAGATTATGGCTCCGGCAATCTTCGCTCCGCGACGAAAGCGTTTGAGCGCGCTGCCCGCGAAGCCGGTATCGACGCGACCATCGATCTGACCGACAAGCCGGAAAGCGTCGCATCCGCAGACCGGATCGTCCTGCCCGGCGTCGGTGCTTATGCAGACTGCCGTGCTGGACTCGACGCCGTGACCGGGATGCACGAGGCGCTGATCGAAGCCGTCGAAAACAAGGCCCGTCCCTTCATCGGCATTTGTGTCGGCATGCAGCTCATGTCGTCACGCGGCCTGGAAAAGACGACCAGCGAAGGCCTTGGCTGGATTGAGGGCGATGTCGTGGAAATGACGCCGTCCGATCCGACCTTGAAGATTCCGCAGATCGGCTGGAACACGCTGGATCTGCACCGTCCTCACCCGTTGTTCGACGGCATCAAGACGGGCGCGGATGGCCTGCACGCCTATTTCGTGCACTCCTATCACCTTGCCGCCAACCATGCTGACGATGTCATCGCCACAACCAATTACGGTGGCGCGATGACGGCTTTCGTCGGTCGTGACAACAAAGTCGGCGCGCAGTTCCATCCGGAAAAAAGCCAGACGCTTGGCCTCGCCCTCATCTCGAATTTCCTGCGCTGGAAGCCCTGACATGATCTTATTTCCCGCAATCGACCTCAAAGACGGCCAGTGCGTTCGCCTCAAGCTTGGCGATATGGAGCAGGCCACCGTCTATAATGAAGACCCCGGCGCTCAGGCCAAAGCCTTTGAAGATCAGGGCTTTGAATGGCTGCATGTGGTGGACCTGAACGGTGCCTTTGCTGGCCAGACCGTGAATGGTGATGCGGTCGATGCTATTTTGAAATCCACGAAAAACCCGGTTCAGCTGGGTGGCGGTATCAGGACACTTGATCACATCGAGGCATGGCTGTCTCGTGGCCTTGCCCGCGTCATTCTCGGCACCGTTGCCGTGCGCGATCCGGTTCTGGTAATCGAAGCCTGCAAGCGTTTCCCCGGTCAGGTCGCCGTCGGCATCGATGCCAAGGGCGGCAAGGTAGCGGTGGAAGGCTGGGCGGAAGCCTCGGAGCTTGGCGTGATCGAACTGGCCAAGCGTTTCGAGGGTGCAGGCGTTGCCGCCATCATCTACACCGATATCGACCGCGACGGCATTTTGGCTGGCATCAACTGGGATTCCACGCTGGAACTGGCCGACGCCGTCTCCATCCCCGTCATCGCCTCAGGCGGCCTTGCTTCAATCGAAGACATCAAGCGCATGCTGGAGCCCGATGCGGCAAAGCTAGAAGGCGCGATCTCCGGTCGTGCGCTCTATGATGGCCGTATCGACCCAGCAAACGCGCTGGCGCTCATCAAGGAGGCGCGCGCATGACGCTGAAAGCCCGTATTATTCCCTGTCTCGACGTCAAAGACGGTCGCGTCGTCAAGGGCGTTAATTTCGTCGATCTCATTGACGCTGGAGACCCGGTCGAAGCTGCCAAGGCTTATGACGCCGCCGGTGCCGACGAGCTGTGCTTCCTCGATATCACCGCCTCATCCGACAATCGCGATACGCTCTTCGATGTCGTGTCTCGCACCGCTGACCATTGCTTCATGCCTGTCACGGTGGGCGGCGGTGTTCGCGCTGTCGGTGATATTCGCAAGCTGCTTTTATGCGGTGCCGACAAGGTTTCGATCAACTCCGCTGCCGTCAAAGACCCGGATTTCGTGGCACGAGCTGCGGATAAGTTTGGCAACCAGTGCATCGTTGTTTCCATCGATGCGAAAAAAGTGTCCGGCGCAGGTGAAACGGATCGCTGGGAGATTTTCACCCATGGCGGTCGCCAGCCGACTGGCATCGATGCCGTGGAATTCGCCATCAAGATGGTGGAGCGTGGTGCGGGTGAATTGCTCATCACCTCTATGGACCGCGATGGCACCAAAAGTGGTTATGACATCGCGCTGACCCGCACGATTGCCGATCAGGTTCGCGTTCCTGTCGTAGCCTCAGGCGGTGTCGGCACGCTGGATGATCTGGTGGCGGGCGTGAAGGATGGCCATGCGACAGCCGTACTTGCCGCCTCCATCTTCCATTTTGGCACCTATTCGATTGGTGAAGCCAAGGCCTATATGGCCGATAACGGCATTGCCATGCGCCTCGATTGATCTCACCTAGGGTATTGCGAGATGAGTGATTTTTCCCTTTCCGATCTGGAGCGCATCGTGGCGGAACGCGCAAGCGCTTCGCCGGATCAATCCTGGACGGCGAAGCTTGTGGCCGCTGGCCAAACCCGTGCCGCCAAGAAGCTGGGCGAAGAGGCGGTGGAAACCGTCATCGCCGCCATTTCCAACGATCGCAAGAACCTGACGGACGAGGCCGCCGATCTGCTCTACCACTTGCTGGTGGTGCTGAAGATCGCCGATATTCCGCTGGCGGATGTCTTTGCCGAGTTGCAACGCCGCACTGGCCAGTCCGGCCTGCAGGAAAAAGAATCGAGGCCCAGTACATGACGACCGTGGCACGCATGGGAGGACAAGGCATGCCAAACACGCTCGATCATTTCCGCCCCGACGAATATTCGCCCTATTATTTCTTCAGCTCGGAAGAGTGGTCGAAATTCCGCGCCGATACGCCCCTGACGTTGTCGTCAGATGAGCTCAAGCGACTACGCTCGCTGAACGACCCCATCGATATGGATGAGGTGCGGCGCATCTACCTTTCGCTGTCGCGCCTGCTGTCCACCCATGTCGAAGCGTCGCAGCTGCTGTTCGATCAGCGCAATCAGTTCCTCAACATGGCCGATGTGAACAAGACGCCCTTCGTGATCGGCATTGCCGGATCCGTTGCCGTGGGTAAATCAACCACCGCCCGCATTCTTCAAGAGCTTCTGGCACGCTGGCCCTCCAGCCCCAAAGTCGATCTCATCACCACAGATGGTTTTCTCTATCCGAACGATATTTTGCGACGCGACAATCTGATGGAGCGCAAGGGTTTTCCCGAAAGCTACGATATCGGCTCTCTCTTGAGATTTCTGTCGGCCATCAAGGCCGGTCAACCGGATGTCAAGGCGCCCCGCTATTCGCACCTGACCTATGACGTGGTTCCCAACGAATTCACCACCATCGACCGGCCCGATATTCTGATCTTCGAGGGAATCAATGTTCTTCAATCGCGCGATTTGCCAGCCGGTGGACGGATCGTGCCGATGGTGTCGGATTTCTTCGACTTTTCCATTTACATCGACGCCGACGAGCCGCTGATCCATAACTGGTACGTGAACCGCTTCATGAACCTACGACAGACCGCGTTCCGCGATCCCTCGTCTTATTTCAATCGCTACGCCTCGATATCGGAAGAAGCGGCCCGGGCGATTGCCGAGGGGCTGTGGGAAAACATCAATCTGAAGAATCTGCGGCAAAATATCTTGCCATCACGCCCGCGTGCCGACCTGATCTTGCGCAAGGGACAAAACCACCTGATCGACACGGTGGCGCTGCGCAAGCTTTGAGCACTATTCCTTATCGGGTCTGCTGCGCATCTTTTTGACATCGGAACGGCCTGATTTGGCTTTCAGGCGTCTTTCAACCGAACCCTTAGTGGGTTTCGTTGCCCGGCGCACCGGTGGCGGCGGTTTTGCTGCCTTGAGAACGAGTTCTTTCAATCGCTCGCGGGCATCTTCACGGTTCCGCTCTTGCGTGCGAAAACGATTGGCCTCGATCATCAAGACGCCGTCCTTCGACACCCGCCTGCCACCAAGCTGGAGCAGGTTCGTCTTGACGCGATCCGGCAGAGACGGGGAGTTGGCGACATCGAAGAACAGTTGAACGGCGGTCGACACCTTGTTGACGTTCTGTCCGCCGGGACCACCTGCCAGCACGAATTGCTCCGTCAGTTCCCATCCGGCGATCGTGATTCGGTTGCTGATAAATAGCGGGGCGCTGGCCATGTTCGTTCTCCGGCAGCGGTGATGCCACAGATCTGGGCGGATGAAAACCACACACAGAAACGAAAAACCCGGCACAAGGCCGGGTTTCACGTCGATCCATTTTCAGTTTTACTCGGCAGCGGCCAGCAAGCCGGGTGCTGCATCGCGAACCTTGCCGTCGACATGGTCTTCGAACTTGGTGAAGTTCGTCACGAACATAGAGACCAGCTTCTTGGCTTGCGCGTCATAAGCCGCGCCATCGGCCCAGGTCGAACGCGGGTCTAGAATACCGCTATCGATACCCTCAAGCGCTGTCGGAACCGCAAAACCGAAGTTCACATCCGTGCGGAACTGAGCGTTTTTCAGCTCGCCAGTCAGTGCTGCACTCAGAAGCGCGCGGGTTGCCTTGATGGGCATGCGCTTGCCGATGCCATAGGCACCACCGGTCCAGCCGGTGTTGACCAGCCAGCAATCGACGCCGTGCTTGCCGATGAGATCCCGCAGCAGGTTGCCGTACTCGGCCGGGTGGCGCGGCATGAAGGGTGCGCCGAAGCAGGTCGAGAATGTCGCTTCTGGTTCCGTCACGCCCTTTTCCGTGCCTGCCACCTTGGCGGTGTAACCGGACAGGAAGTGGTACATGGCTTGTTCCGGCGTCAACCGGGCAATCGGCGGCAAAACGCCGAAGGCATCTGCCGTCAGCATGATGATGGTCTTGGGGTGACCGGCAAGGCCAGTGTCCGATGCATTCGGAATGAAGTGCAGCGGATAGGCGCTGCGCGTATTTTCCGTCAGCGACGTATCATTGAAATCCGGAACGCGATTTTCATCGAGAACGACGTTTTCCAATACCGTGCCGAAGCGGCGGGTCGCGGCATAGATTTCAGGCTCGGCTTCTGCCGAAAGCTTAATGGCCTTGGCATAGCAGCCACCTTCGAAGTTGAAGATGCCGTCTTCGCCCCAGCCATGCTCGTCATCGCCGATCAACGTGCGCGATGGATCGGCAGACAGCGTGGTCTTGCCGGTGCCGGATAGGCCGAAGAAAACGGCAGCGTCTCCATCCGGGCCAACATTGGCGGAGCAGTGCATGGGCATGACACCCTTGGCAGGCAGCAAGTAGTTGAGAACGGTGAAGACAGACTTCTTGTTTTCACCGGCATAGGACGTGCCGCCGATCAGAACGAGGCCCTTGGTCAGATCGCAGGCAATCACGGTTTCGGTGCGAACGCCGTGACGAGCAGGATCGGCCTTGAAGCTCGGCAGGTTGATGATCGTCAGCTTCTGCTTGAAGGTGCCGAGCTCTTCGCGGGCTGGACGAATCAACAGGTTGCGAATGAACAGGCCGTGCCAGGCAAGTTCAGTCACGACGCGGGTTGGAAGCGCATTGTCCTCATCCGCACCACCGATCAGGTCCTGCACATACAGCGTCTTGCCCGCAGCGTGCGCAAGCATATCCTTGTGGAGAAGGTCGAAGTGCTCAGGCGAAAGCGGCTTGTTGTTATCCCACCAGACTTTATCTTCTGTGGAAGCGTCGCGCACCACGAACTTGTCCTTTGGAGAACGACCCGTGTGCTGGCCGGTGACCGCACGCAATGCGCCGTCAGCAGTCACGTCTGCCTCACCGTTGCGGATCGCGTGTTCGTACAATTCGCTCTCTATGAGATTGTAGTGAACCGCAGAAACGCCAGTCAGACCGAGTGCCGACAGTCCATTTTCAGGATTATGTACTC
Organism: Agrobacterium rosae; assembly: GCF_002915175.1. Lineage (GTDB taxonomy): Bacteria > Pseudomonadota > Alphaproteobacteria > Rhizobiales > Rhizobiaceae > Agrobacterium > Agrobacterium rosae. Next base: position 19,475 of record NZ_NXEJ01000009.1, read on the forward strand.
CAAGTTCCTCCACGGGCGCGTTCCTTTTCGTTAAACAAAGCCGTTGAAATTTTCACGGAAATTAATCCCGGTTAAAACAAAAGACAAGCCCGACTTTAAAAATAATCAATAATTTCAATATATTAATCGATTTAAAAGATTTTATTCCATTTTAAATCGGTTTAGTTCCCAGTTGAATCCGGCAATGTCTGCCTCTGCGGAATTTACTGCTGCTCGCCATCCGAAAAAGCTACTCTTTTTCTTTGCCACAATTTGTTCCACCTTTATACTCATGAGAAAGGCTCACGGCGCAACCTTTGGCTGGGGTGCATGTCGGGAGTATTGATGAATGACGCTGGAGACCAATATTATGCAGACAATTGCGCTTGTGGATGATGACCGGAATATTTTGACGTCGGTCTCGATCGCGCTTGAAGCAGAAGGTTACAAGGTCGAAACATATACTGATGGCGCCTCTGCCCTCGATGGGCTGGTTGCACGTCCACCTCAATTGGCGATTTTCGATATTAAGATGCCGCGTATGGATGGCATGGAGCTGCTGCGCCGCCTGCGCCAGAAGTCCGACCTGCCGGTTATTTTCCTCACCTCGAAAGACGAGGAAATCGATGAGCTGTTCGGCCTGAAAATGGGTGCCGACGACTTCATCACCAAACCTTTCTCGCAGCGTCTTCTGGTCGAGCGCGTCAAGGCGATCCTGCGTCGCGCCAGCAGCCGTGATGCGGCGGTGCCGGGTGCGAGCCCGCTGAAGCCGACAGCAGACCAACAGGCGCGCACTCTGGAGCGTGGCCAGCTTGCCATGGACCAGGAACGCCACACCTGCACGTGGAAGGGCGAGCCCGTTACCTTGACCGTGACCGAATTCCTCATCCTGCACTCGCTGGCGCAGCGCCCCGGCGTCGTCAAAAGCCGTGATGCACTGATGGACGCGGCCTATGACGAGCAGGTCTATGTTGATGACCGGACCATCGATAGCCACATCAAGCGCCTGCGCAAGAAGTTCAAACTGGTCGATAACGACTTCGACATGATTGAAACACTCTACGGTGTGGGATATCGGTTCCGCGAAGCAGCCTGAGACAGGGCCGAGACACGGATAACGCCGCGCAAAAGCGGCGCTGAGGAAAGACGTTGCTGAACAAGACGCAAGGAAGCGTATCGGATTATACCGATGCCGACGACCGTGAAAGCGGTCGGCGGCATCGTATTCATCCGTTGACGATTGTCCGGCGTATTTTCGGCAATGCAGTGTTTTCCAGCCTCACCCGGCGTATCCTGTTCTTCAACGTCGCGGCGACCGTGGTTCTCGTTGGCGGCATTCTCTATCTCAACCAGTTTCGTGAAGGCCTGATCGATGCGCGTGTCGAAAGCCTTCTGACACAGGGCGAAATTATCGCAGGCGCGATTTCGGCCTCTGCATCTGTCGACACCAATTCCATCACCATCAATCCGGAAAAGCTGCTGGAATTGCAGGCGGGCCAGAGCATCACGCCTGTGCCCAACGATGAAGACCTGAGCTTTCCGATCAATCCCGAGCGTGTAGCGCCCGTGCTGCGGCGGTTGATTTCACCAACCCGCACCCGTGCTCGCTTGTTCGATGCAGATGCCAACCTGCTGCTGGATTCGCGCCATCTTTATTCGCGTGGCCAGGTTTTGCGCTATGATCTGCCGCCTGTCGTGCAGGAAACGCAGACATGGAGCGAGTGGTTCGCCAGTGTCTTCAATCGCATGCTCCAACCCAGTAGCTTGCCGCTCTACAAAGAAACGCCCGGCGGTGATGGCTCAATCTACCCGGAAGTGATGAATGCCCTGACCGGTGTTCGCGGTGCCGTGGTGCGCGTCACTGAAAAAGGCGAACTGATCGTTTCCGTTGCCGTTCCTGTGCAGCGCTTCCGTGCGGTGTTAGGCGTGTTGCTTCTGTCCACCCAGGCGGGTGATATCGACAAGATCGTGCATGCCGAGCGTCTGGCCATTATGCGCGTCTTCGGCATTGCCACACTCGTCAATATCGTTCTGTCGCTGCTCCTATCCTCTACCATAGCGACACCGCTGAGACGTTTGTCGGCTGCAGCCATCCGCGTGCGGCGCGGGGCCAAAGCGCGTGAGGAAATCCCCGATTTCTCGGCACGTCAGGATGAAATTGGCAACCTTTCCATCGCTCTTCGCGAGATGACCAATGCGCTCTATGACCGTATCGACGCGATCGAAAGCTTTGCTGCCGACGTTAGCCACGAGCTTAAAAACCCGCTGACATCCCTGCGCAGCGCCGTCGAAACCCTGCCACGCGCCAAGACCGAAGAGTCCAAGCAGCGGCTAACCGAGATCATCTTTCATGATGTCCGTCGTCTCGACCGTCTGATCAGCGATATCTCGGATGCATCACGCCTTGATGCGGAACTTGCCCGTGCGGACGCTTCGCCGGTGGATCTTGAAGTTCTCCTCGGTAATCTGGTCGAAATATCCCGTCAGATCAGCGCCAAGAAAAAGAAGGTCACGATCGATTTCGCTGTCGACCACAAGCCGGGTACCAAAGTCAGCTATATCGTCAACGGCCATGATCTTCGTATCGGCCAGATCGTCACCAACCTCATCGAGAACGCCCGCTCTTTTGTCGACAGTGATAATGGGCGGATTTTTGTGCATCTGTTGCGTCAGAAAGACCGCTGCATCGTCCGCGTGGAAGACAATGGTCCAGGTATCCAGGCCGAAGATATCGATCGTATTTTCGAACGCTTCTATACCGACCGACCTTCCGCGGAAGGCTTCGGCCAGAACTCCGGCCTTGGTCTATCCATCAGCCGACAGATTGCAGAAGCCCATAACGGTACTTTGAAGGCAGAAAACATTATCGACAAATATGGCGTCATCTGCGGCGCACGTTTCAGTCTGTCGCTTCCACTTGCGCAAGCCAATGAGCGCTGATCGAACCAATATTCATGCCAGTGCCATCCTTGTCGGGCAGACCGGCCTTTTGTTTGTGGGCCCGTCCGGCAGCGGGAAAAGTGAGCTTGCTTTCAGTTTTCTAACGGAGGCTCAGCGTTGCGGCCTATCGGTGGCGCTTATTGCGGACGACCAGGTCTTCATCACGCTTCGAAATGGCATCGTGATTGCAGAACGACCCGAGCCGATCAAGGGACTTTTGGAACTGCGCGGCAGTGGCATCATCTCCATTGATAGCGTCGCAGAAGCGCCCATGCATTACGCGATTACATCCGTCCCGCACCCGGAGAGCCCTCGCCTGCCGCCTGAAAATGAGACGATGGAGTTGATCGGCGGTGCCCGTCTGCCCTTGCTGCGCATTCCGCGTGACAGCATCATGCCCTATGGAAAATTTGCTGCACTTGCTCAGAATCTTTTCATAACCAAGGGAATGTGAACGGAAAACCGGCAATTTGGGGCTTGCGCTTCGTATTTTCCTCATCAAGATGTGCCCCCACCGATAGACATGATTGCGGCATTGCGATAGTCGGCAATCAAGGTGCGTGCGAAAGGGAGCATTTCATGATCGGACTAGTGCTTGTCACCCATGGCAAGCTGGCTGAGGAATTCCGGCACGCGGTAGAGCATGTGGTCGGTCCTCAGAAATTGATCGAGACGGTTTGTATCGGTCCCGAGGATGACATGGATCAGCGCCGGCAGGATATTCTCGATGCCGTCGAGCGCGCCAATGACGGTAACGGCGTCATTATTCTGACCGACATGTTTGGCGGCACACCCTCCAATCTTGCCATTTCCGTCATGCACAACGGCAATGTCGAGGTCATCGCAGGCGTCAATCTGCCCATGCTCATCAAACTTGCGGGCATTCGCACCGAAGATAACATGGAGAAGGCCTTGCAGGAGGCCTCGGATGCTGGCAGAAAATACATCAATGTCGCCAGCCGCGTTCTCAGCGGCAAATAAAGAAGTTCATTTGAATGTCGCCTCTTTCGCGGGAATTGCTGATCGTCAACAAGCGCGGCCTTCACGCCCGCGCATCTGCGAAGTTCGTTCAGATGGTTGATGGCTTCGATGCGGAAATCACAGTCTCTAAAGATGGCATGACCGTTGGCGGCACCTCGATCATGGGCCTGATGATGCTTGCTGCGAGCCCCGGCTGTACGGTTGTTGTCGAAGCTAGTGGCAATCAGGCCGCGGAGGCCTTGGCAGCGCTCGAGACGCTGGTTGCAGACCGTTTCGGCGAAGAGGTTTGATAACCAAGTCATATAAAGACATAAAGACTTCTTTATATCATTATTGCCAGATTGATCTCAGCCTGATAAACCGCAGCCATCATTCGGGCAGCGGTTCGTCCTCTGCCTCCTTTTGAGCAGGAGACATTTTATGAGCGCTGAAAAAGACTACGTCGTCGCCGATATCAACCTTGCCGCCTATGGCCGCAAGGAACTCGACATCGCTGAAACCGAAATGCCAGGCCTGATGTCCTGCCGCGAAGAGTTTGGGCAGACCAAGCCTTTGAAGGGCGCACGGATTTCCGGCTCTCTGCACATGACCATTCAGACAGCCGTTCTCATCGAGACGCTGAAGGAACTGGGCGCTGACATTCGCTGGGCATCGTGCAACATATTCTCCACCCAGGACCATGCGGCAGCGGCCATTGCCGAAACCGGCATTCCGGTTTTCGCGGTCAAGGGTGAAAGCCTCACAGAATATTGGGAATATACCGACAAGATTTTCCAGTGGACCGATGGTGGCTTCTCCAACATGATCCTGGACGATGGCGGCGATGCCACCATGTACATTCTGCTCGGCGCACGCGCTGAAGCTGGCGAGGACGTCCTGTCCAACCCGACATCGGAAGAAGAAGAAATTCTCATCGCCCAGATCAAGAAGCGTCTTGCCGCTTCCCCGGGCTGGTTCACCAAGCAGCGCGATGCCATCAAGGGTGTGACTGAGGAAACAACGACGGGCGTTCATCGCCTCTACGACCTCAGCAAAAAGGGCCTGCTGCCTTTCCCTGCCATCAACGTCAATGACAGCGTCACCAAGTCGAAGTTCGACAACAAGTATGGCTGCAAGGAATCGCTGGTCGACGGCATCCGCCGCGCAACCGACGTCATGATGGCTGGCAAGGTTGCTGTTGTCTGCGGTTACGGCGATGTCGGCAAGGGTTCTGCCGCTTCGCTTCAGGGCGCTGGCGCTCGCGTCAAGGTCACGGAAATCGACCCGATCTGCGCGCTTCAGGCTGCTATGGACGGTTTTGAAGTCGTACGTCTGGAAGACGTCGTCGCCTCGGCTGACATCTTCATCACCACCACCGGCAACAAGGACGTCATCCGCATCGAGCATATGCGCGAGATGAAGGACATGGCGATCGTCGGCAACATCGGCCACTTCGACAACGAAATTCAGGTTGCTGCTCTCAAGAACCTGAAGTGGACCAACGTCAAGCCGCAGGTCGATCTCATCGAGTTCGCCAAGGGTAACCGCATGATCCTCCTTTCGGAAGGCCGTTTGCTCAACCTCGGCAACGCCACGGGCCACCCATCCTTCGTCATGTCGGCGTCCTTTACCAACCAGGTTCTGGGCCAGATCGAGCTCTTCACGAAACAGGGCGAGTACAAGAACGACGTCTACGTGCTGCCAAAGCACCTGGATGAGAAGGTCGCGCGTCTGCATCTTGAGAAGCTGGGCGTGAAGCTGACAGAACTTTCTGATCTTCAGGCAGATTATATTGGCGTGTCCAAGACGGGTCCATTTAAGGCTGAACACTACAGATATTGATTTTATGGTTAATATCCACAATTAACGCACTAGATATGGATATGGCGGGCTTGACAAAGCCCGCCATATCTTTTTGCGCCCTCCCTTCACGGGGGTTTCCGAAGGCGGTATTGTCTCAAGACTTGATTCGTGCGCGGGCATAGCGCGCGGAAATGGGATGTCTTGTCGAGAATGCGGCACATAGGACGGAGACAGACCGGGGATGACGGTAGACGATTCACGCGCGCAAAAGCGGGCGAAAAAAAACGATGAGCCGGGCAGTCTTGATGCCTCGGTATCTAAACGCTTGGCTACTTCGCTTATGGGAACCGTGAGCGCTCTGCGCGACAAGGCGAAGACACTTTCAGTCCTGATGGCGGGAACTGTCTTGAGCGGCTTTGCGGCTGTCGCCCATGCACAGCAAAACACGGTTTTGCAGACTGGAGAACGCCTGTTCTCGTCTTCAGAAACCATAACCTATTCCCTGTTTATCGGTGTTGTTTCGGCTACGCTGTTTTCCATCGTCTGGCTTGTTCGCCAGCGTGGAAATATCGAGGCCGAAACCAGCGAATACCGAACGGCTTTGTCCGAAGCCAATGCCAAGATTTCAAAATACGAAGCGCTGATTGCGGACAAATCCCGCCGTATCGTCATCTGGGAAAGCTCCAGTCAGCGTGCAGAATTTATCGGACAGCTGCCGCCTGAAACTGGCGTTCCGCAGGCTGACCACGATTTTCTGGCTTTCGGTCGCTGGCTTCGCCCCGCATCCGCAGCTCCGCTTGAAAAAGCCATCGAGAAATTGCGCAGCCATGCACAGAGTTTCGATCTGACCGTCGAAACGCAGCGCGGCGAGGTGATCGAGGTTCAAGGTCGCGTATCTGGCGGCAAGGCCTTTGCCCGTTTCGTTGCTCTCAACAATCTGCGCGCCGAACTTGCCAATCTGAAAGTCGAGCGTGAGCGGCTGGTATCGTCGATCTCGACATTCCAGGATCTGCTCGACAGCATCGAGCAGCCCGTCTGGCGACGCAATTCCGACGGCGCGCTGACATGGGTGAACCATGCCTATGCGCAGGGCGTGGACGCCCGCAATCCGCAAGAGGCCGTGACCGAACAGCGCGAATTGCTGAATACGGTGACGCGCCAGAAAATCCGCGCAAGCGCCACACCTGAATCGCCCTATCATGACCGCATCTCAACGGTGGTTTCCGGCAACCGAACGTTTTTCGACGTGGTCGATATCAAGACGCCGGGCGGTTCCGCAGGCATCGCCATCGACACGACGGAAACCGAAACCGTGCGTGAAGAACTGAAGCGCACGCTGAAAAGCCATGCCGAGACATTGGATCATCTGGCAACACCGGTTGCGATCTTCGATGGTCGGCAGCGTCTGCAATTCTACAATCAGGCTTTTGTCAGCCTTTGGGGCCTCGATCTCGTTCTGCTGGAATCCAAACCCGATAATTCCGAGCTTCTGGACCGCCTGCGCTCCGATGGCAAACTGCCGGAACAGTTGAACTGGAAGAGCTGGAAAGAGACGGCTCTTGCCGTCTACCGGTCCCTCGATACGAAAACCGACCTCTGGCACTTGCCGAACGGACAGACGCTGCGCGTCATCGCCACAGCACATCCGCAGGGCGGCGCAACCTGGGTGTTTGAAAACCTGACCGAGCAGGTCGACCTGCAAATGCGCTATAACACGCTGGTCAAGGTTCAGGGCGAAACCATCGACCATCTTTCCGAAGGTGTGGCCGTGTTCGGGGCGGACGGACGCATCCGCCTGTCGAACCCCGCCTTCCGCGCGCTCTGGGCCATCACTGGCGAAGAAGCCGAGGCTGGCAAGCATATTCGCTCTATCGAAGAAGCCTGCTCACAATCCTATGAGAAGGCGGATGGCTGGCGCGCCTTCAGCCAGTTCATCACCAGTTTCGATGATGAACGCCTGTCCAAACAGGGCACGCTCGAACTTCTGTCCGGTCTGGTGCTGGATTACGCCATTATTCCGTTGCCGGACTCGCAGACCATGCTGACCTTCGTCAATATGACGGACAGCGTACGGGCCGAGCGGGCGCTGAAGGAAAAGAATGAAGCGCTACGCAAGGCGGATGAGTTGAAGAACGATTTCGTTCAGCACGTATCCTATGAACTGCGCTCCCCCTTGACCAACATCATTGGCTTTACCGACCTTCTGAAAACGCCTGGCATCGGCGAACTCAGCGATCGTCAGGCGGAATATCTCGATCATATCTCTACGTCTTCGTCGGTGCTGCTGACGATCGTCAACGACATTCTTGATCTGGCGACGGTTGATGCAGGCATCATGCACCTCAACTACACCGAAAATGATCTGAATGAGCTTCTCGCCGATGTTTCGGTGCAGATAACCGATCGTTTACAGGAAAGCGGTGTTTTGCTGGAGATCGTCGCACCCGCACATTTGGGCGCAATCGTTGCCGACCATCAGCGTCTGAAGCAAATCCTGATCAAGCTTTTGACCAATGCCGCCAACTTCGCGCCAGAAGGTTCGGCGATTACCCTCACGTGCCAGCGCAGCGAGGGCGACTTCGTCTTCTCCGTGGCAGATCAGGGTCCGGGCATTCCGGAAGATATGTTGAAAACCGTGTTTGATCGCTTTTCGACACGCGGCAATGGCGGCCGCCGCACCGGGGCGGGCCTTGGCCTATCCATCGTGGAAAGCTTCGTCAGTCTTCACAGTGGCAATGTCACCATCGACAGCCGTCCGGGTGAAGGCACGGTCGTCAGCTGCCGCATACCATCCGGTTCCCATCCGCATTCCATCGCCGCCGAATGAACGGGACGATTTCGCCTATTTCTATTTTCCTCGCCGACGAAGCCGAGACGATCCGGCTGGGCGAGGAACTGGCACTGACTGTGAAACCCGGCGATTGCATCACCCTTGTCGGCGATCTCGGCGCGGGCAAATCGACGCTGGCGCGCGCGCTCATCCGGTCAGTCGCCGGTGACCCGTATCTCGAAGTTCCCAGCCCGACCTTCACCATCGTCCAATCCTACGATCTGCGCTTTCCCGTCGCGCATCTCGATCTCTATCGTCTGTCCAGCGTCTCCGAACTCGATGAGCTCGGCATTGACGAGATGCTGTCTGACGGCGTTTGCCTGATCGAATGGCCGGAGATGGCAGCCAGTGAGCTTCCGAGAGACAGCACCATTACGTTGCGGCTTACCCACCGCGACGAAGGACGCTTGGCGACAATCGATGTGCCACCAAGGCAGAGAGAACGGCTGGAGCGCGTGCTTGCCATTCGCAAATTTCTTGAAAGCAACGGTAAAGGAAATGCCTCCCGCCAATATTTCAGCGGCGATGCAGCTTACCGCACCTACGAACTGATAAGCGACGCCGACGGCCAGTGCCTGCTGATGGACTGGCAGCCGCCGCCGAGGGGACCAGTCATCCAGGATGGCAAAACCTACGCCGAAATCGTGCATCTCGCCCGCGAGGTCACGCCTTTCATCGCCATCGACCTCTATCTCACCGACAAGGGTTTTTCCGCACCCGCCATTCTGGCGCAGGATCTGGAACGGGGCATTCTGCTTCTCGAAGATATCGGCCGCGATGGTATTTTGGATGCCGATGGTGCGCCAATTGAAGAACGCTATCTGGCAAGCGTCGCCTGCCTTGCCGCCCTTCATGACGCACCTGCCTCAAGCGATATCAGCCTTCCGAATGGCGCGATCTATCAGGTACCGTCATTTGATGCGGATGCGATGAAGATCGAGACATCTTTGCTGTTGGACTGGTATCTCCCGCATATCCGTGGTGGAGAGACCAATGACAGTGAAAAGCAAAGCTTCTTTGCCGTCTGGGACCAGCTGATCGAAAAACTCGATGATGCGGAGACCGGGCTTTTGCTGCGGGATTTCCATTCACCCAACATCATCTGGCAACCCGAAAAAACCGGCATCCAACGGGTTGGTATTATCGACTTTCAGGATGCCATGATCGGGCCAACGGCCTACGACCTCGCCTCCATCGTTCAGGATGCCCGCGTGACAATTTCACCGGATATGCAAGCCCGGCTGATGGAACACTATCTCGATATCCGGTGCAAAAATCCTGCTTTCGATGAAAAAGCCTTTCTGAGAGCCTTTTCCATCATGGCCGCACAGCGCAATTGCAAGCTGGTGGGCATATGGGTGCGGCTGATGACGCGCGATGGCAAGCCGCATTACATGAAACACATGCCGCGCACCTTCTCCTATCTGCGCTCGGCGCTTGAGCATCCCGATCTGGCACCCTTGAACGACTGGTTCAGGAATGCGGGCATCGACATTCACTAACAGCGAAGTTTTCTCATGACGATCAGACAAGCGATGGTGCTGGCGGCAGGTCTCGGCACGAGAATGCGGCCGATTACCGATACAATCCCCAAACCTCTGGTGCGGATCGCGGGGCGGCCTATGATCGATTATGTCATCGATGTTCTCGTTGAGGCGGGCGTCGAGACCATCGCCGTCAATGTGCACCATCATGCCGACCAGATGGTTGCCCATCTTGAGGCCCGCAAGGACGTTAACATTCTGATTTCCGACGAGCGGGAACAGCTGATGAATTCCGGCGGCGGGCTTGCCAAGGGTTTGAAGCTGCTGGAGCCCGGCCCTGTCATCGTGATGAATGCGGACCTGTTCTGGGTTGGCGAAATGCCTGCTGAAGCCACTAATCTGCAAAAGCTTGCCGCGTTTTTCGATCCTGAGACCATGGATATGGCGCTGCTCTGCGTCGATATGGACCGCACCACCGGCCATAACGGCAAGAAGGATTTCAACCTTGCCGATGACGGCACGTTAACGCGCTACAATGAAGGCGAACCGCGCCCTGTGGTTTATGCCGGTGCGATTGCGATGGATACGCGGCTTCTGGATGACGCACCCACGGACGCCTTCAATCTCAACATCTATTTCGACCGTGCCATTGCCCAAAACCGGCTATTTGGCCTGTCACTTTCAGGTCAATGGATTACGGTCGGCACGCCGGATGCTATAGAAGATGCGGAACGAACAATCGCAGCTGTAGCAAACGACAAGTGAGATCACCCATTGGCGCATGCCAAGCGTATTCTAACCATCGCCCCCGGAACGCCGTTTCTCCGAACGCTGGCGGTAGCTCTGTGCGATGGTAGGCTGACACCCGGCTTTCGTTACGATGCCGCTGATCCGCTGTCGCTGGCCAAGGTCACCATCTACGTTCCGACACGCCGTTCGGCGCGTGTACTGCGGTCCGAATTCGTGGATCTTCTCGGCGGCAAATCTGCCATCCTGCCGATTATCCGTCCGTTGGGCGAAACAGATGACGATAGCGGTTTTTTCGATGTCGAAACGCCCGCGACCATCGACCTCGCCCCACCGATTTCCAGCACTGCGCGGCTGGTCGAGCTTGCGCGTCTGATCCTTGCGTGGCGCAACAGCTTGCCGGATGCCATCCGTGCCGTGCATTCCGATTCGCCGCTCGTCGCGCCTGCAAGCCCGGCGGATGCCATCTGGCTGGCGCGGTCGCTCGGCGAAGTCATCGACGCCATAGACACGGAAGATCGGGATTGGGACGCGCTCTCCAAGCTCGACACCGCCGACCATGCGCAATGGTGGCAGCTGACCGCAGACTTCCTGAAGATTGCCAGCGTCTTCTGGCCCGCGCGGCTGGAAGAACTCAACAAATCCTCTGCCGGACGGCACCGCAATGCTATTTTGCGGGCAGAAGCCGATCGCCTCACAAAGATCGGATCGGACGATCCCATCATCGTTGCGGGTTCCACAGGTTCCATTCCGGCAGCAGCAGACTTGATTGCAGCTGTCGCATCCCTCCCCCAGGGCACCGTCGTTCTGCCGGGCCTCGATATTGAAATGCCCGAGGATCAATGGCAATCGATCAATGAGAGCCCCGACGACCCGTCCAGCCGCACGCATTCGCAATATGGCCTGTTCGTTCTGCTGCAAAAGCTGGGTGTCTCTCGCAATGATGCCGAACAGATCGGGGTGCTGGACGGCGACCTACAAAACCGTGCCGCCATCTTTTCAACGGCCCTTGCTCCAGCCAAGGCCACCAGCGAGTGGAACGAGTGGCGTTCCGAAAAAAGCGATGCATTTTTCAATGAAGCCTTTGCATCGGCCTCCATCATAGAGGCTGCCAATGAACGCGAGGAGGCGACGGCAATTGCGATTGCCCTTCGTCTGGCGCTTGAAAAGCCCGGCACAGGCGGTCAGTCGCAGGCAGCACTCATCACCCCGGATCGTGGACTTGCGCGACGCGTGGCAACAGAGCTCGCCCGTTTCGGTATCGAGGCAGACGATTCCGCCGGTACGCCGCTGTCGGCAACCCCGCAGGCGGGACTGTTGATGCTGGCGCTCGAGGCCATCTTGCGGCCCGGTGATCCGGTCGCTGTCATGTCGCTGCTGAAACATCCGCTCGGACGCTTCGGTCTTGGCGAAGAGGCGGTTGGTCAGGCAGTCGCCGGTCTAGAACTGCTCGCACTTCGCGGTGGAAGAACGGAAACCACACTCGATACACTGGAAGCCCTGCTCCAGCAGCAACTAGCCATTCACACGGACGACCGGCATCCGCCGCAATGGCGAAAATCTCTGACGGAGGGTACCGACCTCGCTGCTGCCGACCTAGCGCGCCGCATCAAGGCTGCCATTGAGCCGCTGGATGCCGCGTTTATTCGCAAAGACCCCGTCAGCGGCCGGTTGACGGCGCGGCTGACGCTGGCCGACTGGGCGGAGCGGACAGGCCGGGTGATCGAGGCCATGTGTATCGATGAGAGGGGTGATCTTGCCAATCTCTGGTCGCATGAGGCGGGTGAGAAACTGTCCGGCCTTCTCTCAGAGCTGATGGACTGCGGCAGCGTGCTGGAGGCCGATGGGCCGCAATGGATCGATATCATGACGGCGCTCATTGCCGGCGAATCGATCAAACCGCGCGCGATGCGCCATCCGCGCGTCTTTATTTTCGGTGCATTGGAAGCCCGACTTCAAAGCGTCGATACCGTCATTATCGGCGGTTTGAACGAAGGCATATGGCCCGACCAGACGGCCAACAACCCGTTCCTGTCCCGCAACATGAAAACCGCCATCGGTCTGGAGCCGCCGGAACGGCGCATCGGCCAGCTGGCGCATGATTTCGAGATGGCCAATGGCACGCGTCATATTTTTTACACCCGTGCGCTGCGCCAGGGATCGACGCCCGCCGTTGCGTCGCGCTGGCTGCAACGGCTCTTGGCACTGGGTGGCGACGAGTTTGCGGACACGCTGAAAGCGCGCGGGACAGCGTACCGGCACTGGGCCACCATGCTGGATGAGGGTGAAAGCCAGCAAGCCGCCAAGCGCCCTGCCCCGACACCGCCTGCGGAGCTGCAACCGAAATCCTATTCCTTCAGCGAAGTGGGTAGGCTGCGGCGCGATCCCTATTCCATCTATGCGCGGCGCATTCTGAAACTCGATCCGCTGGACGAGTTCAACCGCGATCCGGGTGCTGCCGACCGTGGAACACTCTATCACCGCATCATGGAAACCTATTCTCGCGAAGAGCATGTGCCGGGTACGCCTGCGTCCGAAGAAGCGATGTTTCGCGTGCTGCATGGCTGTTTCGATGCGGAAAACCTACCGCCACATATCGATGTGGTTTGGCGGCCCCGCTTCGAAGCTGTCGCCCGCGAGTTTCTGAAATGGGAAAAAGACCATCGCGCGCTGGTCAAGCGCAGCCACATCGAAGCACGGGCCGGACAGGAAATTCCGGAAGCGGGCATTCGCCTGACTGGCGTTGCAGACCGCATCGATATCAAGACCTCTGGCAAGGCCGATATCATCGATTACAAAACCGGCCTCTCACCCTCCGTCAAACAGGCACGCTCGCTGCTCGATCCGCAATTGCCGCTGGAAGCGGCGGCCCTGATGCGCGGCGCGTTTCGCGATACGGGCTCTCCGACACCGGAGGATTTGATCTATGTGCGTCTGCGGCCCGGCGAGCGCTTCGGAACAGATACGATCAACAATGAACACGCCAAGGCAACGGCGAAAGTTGCGCCAAAGTCGGCGGTGGACCTGGCGAGTGATTCCATCGATCAGCTGGCCAAATTCGTGATTTCTCTTCGCGAGGGCAAGAACGGCTTCGTTTCGCGGCTGATCCCCGAGGAACAGCAGGCCTATGGCGGCGAATATGACCACCTTGCCCGTGTGTCCGAATGGTCGACGGCAGAGCCGGGAGATAGCGATGCTGAATGACATCATCGATCACGGCCCTGAACAGGACGATCCAAAAAGCTGGATCGACTGGACGAGCGCGCAGCAGACCCGCGCGTCCGACCCCACCAGCTCCGCCTGGGTGTCGGCGAATGCCGGTTCCGGCAAGACGCACGTTTTGACGCAGCGGGTGATCCGCCTGCTTCTGGCCGGTTGCCGCCCGTCCGCCATCCTGTGTCTGACCTATACCAAGGCCGCGGCATCGGAAATGTCGAGCCGCGTATTCGACAGGCTGGCAGACTGGGCCACGCTTTCCAACGCCGATCTCAGTGATCGCATCACCGCCATCGAAGGCCGTGTTCCAGATCTCATCAAGTTGAAAGAAGCACGACGCCTTTTTGCAAAGGCCTTGGAAACGCCGGGTGGCCTGAAAATCCAGACCATCCATGCCTTCTGCGAAGCACTTCTTCATCAATTTCCGCTGGAAGCCAATGTCGCCGGGCATTTCTCAGTGCTGGATGACCGTGCCGCAAGTACGCTTCTGACAGAAGCGCGCCGCACGCTTCTGACCGCAGTCTCCATGGAGGCCGATCAGCCACTGGCGCAGGCCCTTGCCTATGTCCTCGATATCGCGGATGAGACCGGGCTGGAAGCCTTGCTCAGCGCCATTGTGTCAAACCGCAACGCGATCAGCGGCTTTCTCGAACAGGCAAGCCGCAGCGGCGGTATCGATGCCACGCTTCGGGCTAAGGCTGGCATTGGCGCTGAGGAAACGGAAGAAACGGCAGCCGCGGCCTATTGGCCCCTGCCCGGTCTATCCGGTCTATCGATGGAAACCTATCTAACCCTAGGCGACGAAATTGGTGGATCGCGCGTGATCGACGTCGCCTATGCGCTTCGTGAAGCCGCCCGCACGACAGATGTCTTCAAACGTGTTGAGTTCATCGAAGCCGCTCTTTTAACTTCACAAGGCGCAGCGAAGTCCGACGCTTACGTCATCAACAAGGCCATGCAGAAATCCGCCCCTGCCCTGCTGGACGATCTGGCAGCGGCGCGTGCCCATGTCGTCGCCTGCCGCGATCGCTACCGCACCATCCGTATGCTGGAAGCGACGAAACATGCGCTGACTCTCGCGGAACGGCTGATCGGTGATTTTGAAGATTTGAAGAAACAGCGCAGCCAGCTGGATTTCGAGGATCTGATCGAACGCGCCGCTACGCTTTTGAACCGCGATACGGCGGGTGCCTGGGTTCATTACAAGCTGGATCAGGGTATCGATCACATTCTGGTGGATGAGGCGCAGGACACCAGCCCTGTGCAGTGGTCCATCATCCAGTCACTGGCCGCCGATTTCTTCCATGGTGAAACCGCGCGCGATGGTCGGCGCACGGTGTTTGCGGTGGGTGACGAGAAGCAGTCGATCTACTCCTTCCAAGGCGCACGGCCGGAGCGTTTCTCGCAGGAAAGTCGGGAGACACAGCGGCGCGTTACTGCCGTGGAGCAAACATTCCATTCCGTCCGCCTACCCCTTTCCTTCCGTTCAACGGACGATGTTCTTGCCGCGGTCGATCAGGTCTTTTCCCTGCCAGAACATGCGGAAGGACTTAGCGCCGAGAAGGAACCCGTCGAACACCGCTCCAACCGCCAAGGACAGGCGGGCACCGTCGAACTGTGGGACATGATCGCCGCCGAACCGGTTGAAAACGAAGAAGACTGGACGGCACCCTTCGATGCGCTGCGCGAAAGCGCACCGCCCGCAATCGTCGCGCGCCGCATCGCTGCCCGCATTGCCGAGATGATCGGCAAGGAGACCGTGGTCGAGAACGGCGTGGAACGCACCATTGAGGCAGGCGATATTCTGGTTCTGGTCAGAAAACGCCATGCCTTCGTCAACGCGCTGACCCGCGAGTTGAAGCAGCGAAAGAACATTCCCGTCGCCGGTGCCGACCGATTGCGCCTGACCGATCACATCGCCATTCAGGATCTTCTGGCGCTTGGCCGCTTCGTGCTGTTGCCGCAGGACGATTTGTCTCTATCGGCGCTGCTGAAAAGTCCGCTGTTCAATCACTCTGAAGAAGACATTTTCGACATCGCGGCCAAACGCCCTCCAGACACCAGTGTTTGGCAATATTTGCGAGTGGTATCAGAACAGCCCGAGGGCAGTCATTTCGTTGCTTCCGTGGCGCAACTTCTACACTTCATCGAACTGTCGAAGACGCAGACGATCCATGACTTCTTTGCTGCCGTGCTGACCCTGCATGAAGGTCGCGCAAAATTCCTCGGGCGGCTGGGCAATGAAGCCAGCGACGTCATGGACGAATTTCTGTCGTTCGCGCTCGATCATGAAAGGACAGGCCTTCCCGGCCTGCAATCCTTTATTTCCGTGATGGAAACCGACGCGCCCGAGATCAAGCGCGAGCAGGACAAGGAACGCGGCGAAGTCCGCATCATGACCGTGCATGCGTCCAAGGGTCTTGAAGCGCCGGTTGTTTTTCTGGTCGATGGAGGTTCGAAGGCCTTTATTCATAGCCATCTGCCGAAACTGCGTTTTATCGAAACCCATGATACCTCTCTGCCTATTTGGCTGCCCGGCAAGGGCTTCGACAATGCGCTGGTGTCGAAAGATGAGGATCGACTCAAGCTTTCGGCCGAGCAGGAATATCGCCGCCTTCTTTACGTGGCGATGACGCGTGCTGCCGATCATCTGATCGTCTGCGGCTATCGCGGCCCCCGGGAAAATCTCGATTGCTGGCATGCGATGATCGCGCGTTCGCTGACCGCAGATGAAAACCGCTGCAAACGCCAGGGTTTTTCCGCTGGCGGCGAAGAGTGGGATGGTCTCCTGTGGCATTCGACCAGCCGCGACGCTAAGGCCATCGCCAAAACCGAACCGCCGCCCCTTCCCGTTCGGGATGGGCTGCCCCCACCTCTCATGCAGCCCTTGCCGCCACCACCGGTTCTACCGCGCCCGCTCAGCCCTTCCGGTGCCGGAACCATCATAGATGATGGTTCGGAGGACCTGCTGGTCACATCACCGCTATTTGCCAAACAGGAGGTCTCATCCGGCCTTGCGTTGCAACGCGGCAAGCTCGTTCACCGGATGCTGCAGACATTGCCTGAATACCCATCGGAACAGCGTGACGCCACCGCCCGCCGGTATGCGGAACGCGCCGCCCGGTTCTGGCCCGAGCACGAGCGTGAAAAACTGATCCGCTCGACGCTGGCAGTGCTGTCAGAACCCGCGCTTCAGCCCGCCTTTTCCGCCAATAGCCGTGCAGAAATCTCGATCATGGGGACCTTGCGGCTGGGTACGAAGGACTATTCCGTATCTGGCCGGATCGACCGACTGGCGGTAGATGGAGACCGCGTTATTCTGGTCGATTACAAGACGAACCGTGTTCCACCTGTCAAAGACGCGGATATACCCCTGGCACACAAGGCGCAGCTTGCGATCTATAAAAGTATTCTGGAGCCGCTTTACCCTGATAAGAGCTTTACCTGTGCACTGGTCTATACGGAAAACGCCTCGTTCGTGACGCTCAGTGACGAGGCGTTATCCGCTGCCCTTGCTGCAATCGAGACAAAGTGAGATACCGGACATTGAAATTGCCGGCCATCGGCATCACATTCTAATCAACCAAAAGAGACACCGAAAGGAGAGCCATCCATGGCTACCGTGAAAGTCGATACGTCCAACTTCCAGGCCGAAGTTCTTGATTCCGTCGAGCCCGTCGTCGTTGATTTCTGGGCTGAATGGTGCGGCCCGTGCAAGATGATTGCGCCGAGCCTCGAAGAAATCGCAACCGAACTTGCTGGTAAGGTGAAGGTCGTCAAGCTCAACATCGACGAGAACCCTGAACTGGCAGCACAGTTCGGCGTTCGCTCGATCCCGACTCTTGCGATGTTCAAGGGCGGCGAAGTGGCGGACATCAAGGTCGGCGCAGCGCCCAAGACTGCGCTTTCGGCCTGGATTTCCAGCGCCGCTTGATTGAGTGCAAAAGATAAAGTGAGAAAAGCCCGGTCATTGCCGGGCTTTTTCTTTTGAAATAATCCCCATTCCCACCGGATGGAGCGGCTCAATTCTCAAAGTCGATGTTCGCAGGCTTTACTTCGGAACCGTGCCGTTCAACGCCAGCGCATTGCCCGCCAGATAGAGTGATCCACCGATCAAAATGCGCGGTGCCGGTTTGCCAGGCACAAGACGTCTTGTGAGTTCTTCCAAGGCCTCCTCGATGGAGGATGTCGGTGCCGCAACCAGCCCGGCATCAAATACCGCATGCGCCAGCACCACCGGGTCAATCGCGGCATCCGTGCCATGGATCGGCACCGTGAAAACGTATTGCGCAATATCGGCAAACGCCTTGAAATATCCGACCTGATCCTTGGTGTTGATCATACCGGCAATGAGAAACAGCGGACGAGCCTGCTTTTCTTCAAAGCCCGCCATGGCCTCGGAAATGACTTCGCCAGCACCGGGATTATGTCCGCCATCGATCCAGATTTCCGAGCCCGCGGGTGCAAAATCGACGATGCGGCCGGTCTTGATGCGTTGCAGGCGGCCCGGCCACTCGACCGATGCCATCGCCGTTTCGATCATCTTGTCCGTCACTTCGAAGCCAGCGGCCTTGACGGCACGGATGGCGGCGGCGGCGTTGGCGAGTTGGTGGCGGCCGGGAAGGCGTGGCAATGGGGCGTCCACCAGGCTGAATTCATCCTGATAGACCATGCGCCCGAATTCTTCGTGGGCGGAGTAATCCTGCCCGTAAACGGCTGTCGGGCATTTCAGGCGCTCCGCGGTTTGCACGAGCACATCAAGCGCGGCATCATATTCCTGATGGCCGATGACGACAGGCGAGCCTGATTTCATGATCCCGGCTTTTTCAGCTGCGATCAATTCGACGCTGTCTCCAAGATAGGCCTGGTGGTCGAGCGAAATCGGCATGATAATCGAAACCGCAGGGTTCGTGATCACATTGGTCGCGTCGAAACGGCCGCCGAGGCCAACCTCGATGATAGCAGCATCGGCTGGATGCTCCGCGAACAAAACGAAGGTGACGGCGGTCAGGATTTCAAAGACAGTGATCATCTGCCCGCCATTGGCGGCGGCCACGCGTTCCAGGGCATCGGCCAGAACCGCATCTTCAACGTAGCGGCCCTTTTCACCACGAATGCCGAGGCGGTAGCGTTCGTACCAATTGACGAGATGCGGAGAGGTGTGGACGTGAACGCCAAGGCCCGCGGCTTCCAGAAGCGCGCGGCTGAAGGCTGTGAACGAGCCTTTGCCGTTGGTACCGGCAACATGGATAATGGGCGGCAATCGTTCGTGCGGATTGCCGAGCTTTTCGAGGAGGATGGTGATCCTGCCGAGCGACAGATCGAAGCCTTTGGGGTGCAGCCCCAAAAGCTTTTCGATGATCCGTTCTGCCTCGCTTTGCGCGGGCGTCGTCATATCCGTCATTGGCCCCTCCGGAGCCCAGTCGCGAATGACGTCAGGCGGAAGCGGCCAGTGGCAGGATTTCCGTAGACGTATCGGCTGGTGCCTTGGTCATGATCTTGAACAAGCTGGCCAGCGTATCGGGAATTTCACGCCGATCCACGACCATGTCGACCATGCCGTGATCCAGCAGATATTCCGATGTCTGGAAGCCCTCTGGCAGCTTTTCGCGGATCGTCTGTTCGATCACCCGCTTGCCTGCGAAGCAGATTTCAGCACCCGGTTCGGCAATGTGCACGTCGCCCAGCATGGCGTAGGATGCCGTCACGCCACCCGTTGTCGGGTTGGTCAGCACGACGATGTAAGGCATGCCCGCTTCCTTGAGCATGTTGACCGCAACCGTGGTGCGCGGCAGCTGCATCAAAGACAGGATGCCTTCCTGCATGCGTGCACCACCGGAGGCCGGGAACATCACTACAGGGCAACGCTCGGAAATGGCGCGCTCGAAGGCCTTTACGATGGCTTCACCGGCAGCAATTCCGAGTGAGCCACCCATGAATTGGAATTCGTGCACGATGGCGACGATCTTCAAACCCTGGAGCTTGCCGACGCCCGCCAGGATCGTATCTTCCTGTTCGGTCTTCACGCGGCTGTCGCGCAGACGATCCGAATATTTCTTGGAATCGCGAAACTTCAACGGGTCCTGGGCGACCTTGGGCTGCGGCAGCGCTTCGTAAGTGCCACCGTCGAACAGGTCTTCAAGACGTGCCTTGGCCGGCATCTTCATATGAAAACCGGAGGCCGGGATGACCCACTTGTTTTCTTCGAGATCCTTATGAAAAACCATCTCGCCCGTCTCGGGGCATTTGATCCAGAGATTTTCCGGTGTCTCGCGGCGGCCAAGCATGGAGTTGATCCGAGGCCGTACGTAATTGGTGATCCAGTTCACGTCTAATACTCCTGACTATCTGCGCTGAACCGAAGACTTATTCGGCAGCGGCAAGGCGCGATGCGCGCACACCTGTTGAAAGTCCCTTTACCAGCGTTGTGACGAAGGGAACAGTGTCATTCGTGGCTTTGCCATCCTTGGTCAGGCTGGCGGCAATCTGGTTGACGATGACAGATCCGACAACGACGCCATCGGCAACAGCGCCGATGGCACGGGCATGATCTGCGGTCTTGACGCCAAATCCGACGCAGACCGGAAGGCCGGTATGGGATTTGATCCGACCGACGGCACCGGAAATCAGCGCCGGTTCCGGCAATGCCGAACCGGTGATCCCGTTGGTCGAAACATAATAAACGAAGCCCGAGGTGTTTTTGAGAACAGTGGGCAGTCGCTTCTCATCGGTCGTTGGCGTCGCAAGACGAATGAAATTGATGTCGCGACTCAAGGCCGGAACGCAAAGCTCATCGTCCATTTCCGGCGGCAGATCAACGACGATGAGGCCATCTATGCCAGCCGCCAACGCGTCATCCAAAAACTTTTCAACGCCATAGATGTAGATGGGATTGTAATAGCCCATCAAAACGATCGGTGTCGCACTATCCTGCTTGCGAAATTCCCGTGCCAGATCGAGCGTGGTTTTTAACGTCTGTCCGCCCTTCAGCGCACGCTGTGCGGCAAGCTGAATGGCTGGGCCATCTGCCATGGGGTCGGAAAAGGGCATACCGAGTTCGATCACATCGGCACCAGCGTCCGGCAACGATTTCATAATGCCGAGCGACGTCTCAAAATCCGGATCGCCACCCATGAAATAGGTGATCAGTGCGGGGCGATTTTCAGCGCGCAAATCAGCAAAGCGCTTGTCCATACGTGCAGTCATGATTACGCACCCATTTCCAGAAGTTTCGCCACGGTGAAGATGTCCTTGTCGCCACGGCCGCACAGGTTCATGACGATGATCTGATCCTTATCCATCTTTGGAGCACGCTTGACGACTTCCGCCAGCGCATGCGCAGGCTCAAGGGCGGGAATGATGCCCTCTGTGCGTGTCAGCAACTGGAAGGCATCCAGCGCCTCATTGTCCTTGATGGGCACATATTCGACGCGGCCTGCATCTTTCAGCCACGAATGTTCTGGGCCGATGCCGGGATAATCGAGACCTGCGGAAATCGAGTGACCTTCCTTGATCTGGCCATCGCTGTCTTGCAACAGATAGGTGCGATTGCCGTGCAGCACGCCGGGTGAACCGGCTGTGAGAGACGCGCAATGCTCCTCACCTTCAAGACCCTTACCGCCTGCTTCAACGCCGACGATCTTGACGCTGGCGTCGTCGAGGAAGGGGTGGAACAGGCCGATGGCGTTAGAGCCACCACCAACCGCAGCCACGAGCATGTCGGGAAGACGCCCTTCAGCTGCCATCATCTGCTCACGCACTTCGTGGCCGATGACGGATTGGAAGTCTCGAACCATTTCCGGGTATGGATGCGGACCAGCTGCGGTGCCGATCATGTAATAGGTGTCATCGACATTGGTGACCCAATCACGCAAGGCCTCGTTCATGGCATCTTTCAGCGTGCCATGACCTGCTGTCACCGGAATGACTTCTGCACCCAGAAGCTTCATGCGAAAGACATTGGGTGCCTGACGCTCGACATCTGTTGCACCCATGTAGACCACGCATGGAATACCGAAACGGGCAGCGACGGTTGCCGAGGCAACGCCATGCTGACCGGCACCGGTTTCCGCGATGATACGGGTCTTGCCCATGCGCTTGGCGAGCAGGATTTGTCCGAGGCAATTGTTGATCTTGTGCGAACCGGTGTGGTTCAGTTCGTCACGCTTGAAGTAAATCTTTGCGCCGCCCAGCTCATGCGTCAGTCGCTCGGCAAAATAGAGCGGGCTCGGGCGGCCGGTATAATGGGTGTTGAGGTGGGTCAGCTCTGCCTGGAACTCGGGATCGGTCTTGGCCTTGTTCCATTCGGCTTGGAGATCAAGGATCAGCGGCATCAACGTTTCGGCCACGAAGCGGCCTCCGTAGATACCGAAGCGCCCGTCCTCATCGGGACCAGCGCGGAAAGAGTTGGGTTTCACCGTTTCGTTCACTCTTAAACTCCCTGCGGCCTTGCCGATCGGACCGCATCGAAAAATGCGTCGATCATGGCCAAATCCTTCACACCCGGCGCGCTTTCGACACCAGACGATGCATCTATTCCCCTCGCCCCGGTTTCTTCCAAGGCTTCAGCGATATTGTCTTTGTTCAATCCCCCGGAAAGCATGTAATCTACGCCTTCGTCAAGAGTGCGCAGCAAGGTCCAATCGAAGGACACGCCATTCCCGCCTGGAAGATCGGAACCCGCTGGCGGTTTGGCATCGAACAGGAACTTGTCGGCAATCCCTATATAGGGATGAATTTTGGCAAGATCATCGCCATCACGAATGGAAAACGCTTTTATGACGGGCAATCCGTAGACAGCTTTGATGTTCAGTACTCTCTCCGGAGTTTCGCTGCCATGCAGTTGCAGCATGTCCGGCTTCAGCAAATCGATGATCTCGTCCAGCTCGTCATTGTCGGCATTGACGGTAACGGCCACGATCTTGACGCTGCCGCGCACGGCATCGGCCAGCTTGCCTGCGATGTCAGGCTCGATATTGCGTGGGCTCTTTTCAAAGAAGATAAAGCCGATATGGGTCGCACCGCGTCTAACGGACCGCTCAATGGCGTCCGCCGACTTCAGTCCGCAAATCTTTATGTCCGGTTTCATAGGGTGGGAGGTGCCACGAAATGCGTCCAAAGTCGAGCCAAATCCATTTTCCGCGGACAGAGAACGAGTGTTTCACGTGAATCCAAAACCGTTTGGAACGCTTCAGTCGAAGTCGATGGCATGGAGTTGTGATCCATTGCGCTTCAACCAAGCCTTTGAGGTTTCAGTATGCGGGCAGAGCCGTTCACATAAGGCCCAGAATTTTGGGCCGTGATTCATCTCGCGCAGATGTGCGACCTCATGGGCGGCGAGGTAATCAATGACGCTTTCCGGTGCCATGACGATGCGCCAGGAAAAACTGAGATTGCCTTCGTGCGAGCAGGAGCCCCACCGGCTGCGGGTGTCTTTCATGGAAATGGAGCGAACGGATTTGCCGACTGTTTTTGCGTGAACAGCGACCAGCCGTTCCAGATCGGCGCGCGCTTCTTTTTTCAAGAACGTCGCAATGCGCTTGCCCAAGCTTTCCGGTAAGCCGCTCACTCGCAGCACGGCCTCGCCGTCCGCGTTTGTCACCACATGTGTCACGCCGCGCAATGTGCCGGTGTGCTCGATGCGGTGTGCAACGCCGCGGATATCGATCTTGCCGCCATCCACGATACCTGCATCGTCCGAAAACTTTGCCAGTCTGTTTTTCAGCCAGCCATTATAACGGTCCAGAAAGTCATCGACCTCACGGTGATGTAGACCATAGGGAATGGTCATCTTCAGCGCTTTGCCACCTGGTTCGATGCGAAGTGTGATGCGGGTTGCGCGTTGGTTTTCCTTGATGGTGATAGGCAAGCTACGACCGCCAACCTCCACCAAACGCTGAGAGGGCGCGGCTTTCGCGGAGGCAGGTTGTTTCGGAGACTTTCGGAGAAGCGAAAACATGTCCTTTCATAGCGATTCGCACCACAAAAAGCTATCCGCCTGTCCTTAAGCAGCCTTCTCATGTTTGCGCATAAAATCCACCATGCGCGGCACGATATCGCTGCGGAAGCGCGAACCGTTGAAAACGCCGTAATGGCCGACATCCGGCTGCATGTAATGCTCACGCTTGCTGTCTGGAAGATTGAGACAGATGTCATGCGCCGCCTTGGTCTGGCCGACGCCGGAGATATCGTCGTTCTCACCCTCCACTGTGAAAAGTGCCGTATGTCGAATGGCCGACGGATCGACCGCCCTGCCCTTGTGTAACATCATGCCTTTGGGCAGAGCATGTTCGATGAAGACCGTTTCGACCGTCTGGAGATAGAACTCCGCTGTCAGATCCATCACGGCCAGATATTCATCATAGAACTCGCGATGTTTCTCCGCCGAATCCCCGTCATTCTTGACGAGATTGAGGTAGAAATCCTTATGCGCCGTCATGTGCCGGTCGAGGTTCATCGACATGAAGCCGGAGAGCTGTAGAAAGCCTGGATAGACGGGACGGCCGAAACCCGGCTGCGGCCATGGCACCTGCATTACCACATTGTCGCGAAACCATTCGATTGGCTTGCCTTTAGCCATCTCATTGACGGCAGTGGGATTGATACGCGTATCGATTGGCCCACCCATCAGCGTCATCGAGGCAGGAGCGCATGTGTCATCATCCGCTTCCATCAGGGACACGGCGGCGAGAACCGGCACGGATGGCTGACAAACGGCCACGACATGCACGCCTTCGCCGATGTGATGCAGCATATCGATGACGTGGGAGATATAGTCGTCTAGGTCGAACCCGCCGTCCGTTACCGGCACCGTTCGCGCATCTATCCAGTCGGTAATGTAAATCTCGCCGTAAGGGAGCAAAGCTTCAACGGTGCCACGCAGCAAAGTGGAGTAATGGCCTGACATGGGCGAAACGATCAATATTTTTGGGTCAGCCTTGCGATTTGCGCCGAGATCACGATTGAATCGCACCAGATTACAGAATGGTCTCGACCAAACGGTTTCCTCGATAACGCTCACGGGCTTGCCGTCAACCACGGTAGAGGACAGACCGAATTCAGGTTTTCCATAACGCCGGGTCAATCGCTCGAAAACCTCGAAACCTGCATCCATGCTGCGCCCGAAGGCGGTATTGGATAAAGGGCTGAGTGGATTGCTATAGGCCTGGCGCATCATATCTGCACCTGCCCTCAGCGGGGCCATGGCCGCATGGTTCATTTCATAGAGATGATAGAACATGGATGAACGCCTCCCGTCGTTTATCTTGGTCTTTTGCAGGATAGTAGCATCTTTTCGCACATGCACAAAATGCGCTAAGCGCTGGTGAGTTGCACCAGCGCTTAAATTGCTTCCAGAGATAATGGCTCTAACCGAAGCTGACGCTTAAACGTCGGCGACGAAAGTCTGCTTCTGAGTTCCCAGACCTTCGATGCCGAGTTCGACAACATCGCCAGCTTTCAGGAAGCGCTGTGGCTTCATGCCAAGGCCGACGCCGGGAGGCGTGCCGGTGGAGATAACATCTCCGGGATGCAGGGACATGAACTGGCTGAGATAGGAAACGACGTGAGCGACACCATAGACCATGGTTTTGCTGGAACCGTTCTGCATCGTCTCACCATTGACCTTCAGCCACATACCAAGGTTTTGTGGATCGGCAACTTCATCCTTGGTCACGAGCCATGGACCGATTGGGCCGAAGGTGTCGCAGGATTTTCCCTTGGTCCACTGGCCCTGGCGCTCTGACTGAAACGCGCGCTCCGAGACATCATGTGAAACACAATAGCCGGCGACGTAATCCAGCGCATCGGCTTCAGAGACATATTTCGCTGTCTTGCCGATGACGACACCGAGTTCGACTTCCCAGTCCGTCTTCTCCGAACCGCGCGGGATAACGACATTGTCGTCGGGGCCGACGATGGCGGAGGTGGCCTTCATGAAGATAACCGGTTCGGACGGCACCTTCGCACCGGTTTCGGCAGCGTGGTCGGAGAAGTTGAGCCCGATGCAAATGAACTTGCCCGTGCCGGAAACGCAGGCTCCGATGCGCTCGCCGGACAGAACGGGAAGCGAAGAGAGATCGATGGCAGCAATTTTTTTGAGACCCTCCGGCGAGATTGCCTCTCCGCCGATATCTTTCACGTGTGAAGAAAGATCACGGACCTTTCCATCCGTATCGAGGATTGCTGGCTTTTCCTGGCCGGGTTGGCCGACGCGCATCAGTTTCATAGGTCTCTCCCACTTGCATTTGATTATGCATATATGAACGAACTATTTATCCTTGTCACCATTTCATGGTCAAAAACGCGAACCAACATAGGCCTTGCGCATTCCCCTATCCATGGCATTGAATGAAGGCTAAGCCACATCATGGCTTTACGCTGCATCCATGTGACGCAGAAAATTGTCGAGGAGATGATATGACCTACAGTAATTCACGCCAATCCGAATACCCGGTCGATCCCATTTTTCTGGACCGATGGTCACCGCGAGCATTTACGGACGCAGCAATGCCCAAAGAACATTTGCTGACGATCCTCGATGCGGCGCATTGGGCTCCATCGGCGTCCAATCTCCAGCCTTGGCGCTTTGTTTATACCCATAGAGGCAGCCCGGATTGGGATAAATTCGTGGGCCTGCTGATGGAGGGAAACCAGCGTTGGGCCAAAAACGCCGCGGTTCTGCTCTTTATCATTTCTCGTGATTACAATATTTCGCGCGATGGCGAGAAGAAGCCTGCGACGACCCATTCATTCGACGCCGGAGCCGCGTGGTTCTCGCTCGCGATGCAGGCGCATTATCTCGGCTATCACGCCCATGGCATGGCGGGCATATTTAAAGACAAAATCGCAGAAGCGCTCAATCTGCCGCAAGGTTATGTCGTGGAAGCAGCCGTCGCCATCGGTACGATTGCCGACAAAAGCACCCTACCCGACGAACTGGCCGCACGCGAAGTTCCAAGCGAGAGATTGCCGCTTGCCGACGTCGCGTTTGAAGGCAGTTTCACTGGCAAGGCGGATTGAGCTGGTTGCTACCAACCGTCAGAACAACAAAAGGCCCGGTGGAAGCATATCCACCGGGCCTTTTGTTAACATTGCGTTTCACGTGAATCGTCGCATCCGACAATCCACCGGTTAAAATCAGATATCAAGATTGGCGACGTTGAGCGCGTTTTCCTGAATGAAGTCGCGGCGCGGCTCCACTTCATCGCCCATCAGCCGGGCAAACAGGCTGTCAGCATCGGTGGCGTCTGGAATTTTGACCTGCAACAACGAGCGGACATTGGCGTCGAGCGTGGTTTCCCACAGCTGCTCGGCATTCATTTCACCAAGCCCCTTATAACGCTGCATGGAGAGGCCCTTGCGGCCTGCCGCAAAGATCGCGTCGAGAAGCGAGCGCGGGCCGGAAATTGTCAGCGTGCCATCCTTGCGTTGTAGCACGGGCGGCGTCTTGTAAATGTCACCCATGCGCGTAGCCAGCTGGTCGATATGTCGGGCATCTGCCGAACCCATCAGGCCCATATCCAGCGTGGAGACTTCCTTTACGCCACGCACCATGCGCCAGAAACGCAAGCCGCCATCGTTCATCACTTCGCCGGTCCAGCCGCACTCCGTCTCTTCGGCAATCATGTCCAGACGGCGTGAGACTTCAGCAACGGTCGCTTCGGCCTTGCTGGCGTCTGCTGACAGTTCGGGGTTGAGCGCACCGGCGATGGCTGCCTGTTCCACGATGGAGCGGCTGTAGCGCGAGTGCAGGCTGTCGATCAGTGTGCGCATCCGCACCGCATCGAGAATAACCTCGCGCAAATCCTGGCCAACCCGGACTTCACCCGAACCGACGGTGAGAGACGCTTCTTCGATACCCATGGAAATCAGGTATTCTTCCAGCGCCTTTTCGTCCTTCAGATATTGCACAGACTTGCCACGTGTGACCTTATAAAGCGGTGGCTGTGCGATATAAAGATGACCGCGCTCGATCAGTTCTGGCATCTGGCGGAAGAAGAACGTCAGCAAAAGTGTGCGAATATGCGCGCCGTCCACATCAGCATCGGTCATGATGATGATCTTGTGGTAACGCAGCTTGTCAGCGTTGAATTCGTCCTTGCCGATGGATGTGCCGAGCGCAGTAATCAGCGTACCGATTTCCTGGCTGGACAGCATCTTGTCGAAACGGGCGCGTTCCACGTTCAGAATCTTACCACGCAAAGGCAGAATGGCCTGCGTTTCACGGGAACGGCCTTGCTTGGCGGAACCGCCAGCGGAGTCGCCCTCGACGAGGAAGACTTCGGATTTAGCCGGATCGCGTTCAGAGCAGTCCGCCAGTTTACCCGGCAAGGATGCGATATCGAGAGCGCCCTTACGGCGGGTCAGTTCGCGCGCCTTGCGGGCAGCTTCACGGGCGATGGCAGCTTCCACCACCTTGCCGACGAGAATCTTAGCTTCTGTCGGATGCTCTTCGAACCAAGTGCTGAGCGCTTCATTGACGAGGTTTTCAACGACGGGACGGACTTCCGAGGAAACCAGCTTGTCCTTGGTCTGCGATGAGAACTTCGGATCTGGAACCTTGACCGAAAGAACGGCCGTCAGACCTTCACGGCAATCTTCGCCCTGAAGGGAGACCTTCTCGCGCTTGGTGATGCCCGAGCTATCTGCATAGGACGTAACCTGACGCGTCAACGCGCCGCGGAAACCGGCCATGTGCGTGCCGCCATCGCGCTGCGGGATGTTGTTGGTGAAGCACAGCATGTTTTCATGATAGCTGTCGTTCCACCACATCGCGACTTCGACGGTAATACCGTCTTTTTCGCCAATGATGTAAACGGGCTTGTCCACCAGCGGCTTCTTGGAGCGATCCAGATATCGCACGAAGGCCTCAAGACCGCCATCATAAAGCATTTCTTCCTGCTTGATGTCGGAGTGACGCTTGTCGGTCAACAGAATGCGCACGCCCGAATTCAGGAACGCCAGCTCGCGAAGTCGGTGCTCCAGCGTTGCATAGGTATATTCTGTCATCGTGAAGGTTTCGGTGCTGGCGAGGAAGGTAACTTCCGTGCCGGAACGACCTTCATATTCACCAACAACCTTCAGCGGGCCGTCGGCCACACCGTGCGTAAAGGAAATTTCGTGGGTTTTTCCATTGCGGCGAATGCGAAGCTTCAGCCAGACCGACAGCGCGTTCACAACGGAAACACCCACACCGTGCAGACCGCCAGACACCTTGTAGGAGTTCTGGTCGAACTTACCGCCCGCATGCAGCTGCGTCATGATAACTTCGGCAGCTGAAACACCTTCGCCAGTGTGAATATCTGTTGGAATGCCGCGACCGTTATCGGTGACCGAGACCGAACCATCGGCGTTCAGCGTCACAGTTACCAGATCAGCGTGACCAGCCAACGCTTCGTCGATGGCGTTATCCACCACCTCGTAGACCATGTGGTGCAGACCAGAACCATCGTCGGTATCACCGATATACATGCCGGGACGTTTGCGAACCGCGTCAAGGCCCTTGAGCACTTTGATCGAATCGGCTCCATAGGCTGCACTAGCGGCGTTTTTTTCGCTCGACGTCGTTTCAGTCATAAGCACTCTTTCCAAATGTATCTGTCGCAGCGCATCCAAAACAAGAACGGCGCGGCAGCGAATCACTTTAAATCTGACGTGTGACTATAGAAATTCCGCCTCGATATCCAAAGTCCACGAGCGCCAAAACCCAGCACAAAGTCGGGGATAGCGCGGGTTTCAATCGCAAGAACGGCTTTTTTGCAGCACCTCTGTCAGTTCATCTATCACAGTTGGCGACAGCTTGCGAATATTCCGCGCCAATCCGTTGGCCAGCGCCGTATATTCCTTCGGCAAACCGGCTGTATCGATCACCACGCGTGGATCGGACGCGCCAGCCAGTGAGAACAACTCGTCGGCCTCATCCCAGATGATGTTGAAGTAGCCGGCAATGCGCTGAAGAAGATCGAAACTCGGTTTGCCGCGCTTTCCATGTTCCAGCGCCGAGAGATAGGCAGGCGAAACGCCAATCGCCAGCGCCATCTGCTTTTGCGTTACACCCTTCTTCTCCCGCAGCACTCGCACGGCATCGGCAAAGGGTGTCATGAGGGCTCACCGCGACGTCTGGCCAGGCGCACATAAAGCGCACCATCGCCGCCATGGTTCATCGATGCATCCTCATAGGACGAGATGAGATAGCGATACTCCGGTTTGGAAAACCACATGGGCACCGCCCGCTTCAATGCGCCATCGCTGCCCATGGACCGGCCCTTACCGGTAATGACCAGCACGTGGCGCAAACCGCGCTCATGTGCCCGAATCAGAAAATCAAGAAGCACGGCGTGGGCTTCGCTCTGGAACATCCCGTGCAGATCGATTCGCGCCTCCAGCGGCAAGCGCCCACGGGTCAGCTTTCGTTTGACGGGCTTTTCCAGCGGGCTGTGAAAACGCTTCCTGTCCGCCTCCGTCAATAAGGGTTGAGGCACTGTTTCGATGATCATCTGCGGGAAAGGCGGAATGGGTTTGCCGGGTTTCTTTTCCGGCTGCAGCGGCAACACGACCTCGGCTTCGGCCTCCAGCGCTTCGAAAGCAAGAAGATCCTCGGCACGACCGGAAATCAACCGCGTCGTCTTGGCCACCTTCCCCCATAAAATACGCTCGTCCTTGCCGAGCTTGCGGCCACCCTTCATCACCGATACCTTTCCGCTGCTCCACGCGGTATCAGTATATAAAAATCTGCGTCATTGCGCACCGTGCCTGCAAGCTCTCCCGCCTCATCACCGGACCCCGTGAAAATATCGCCACGGGCAGGCCCGACAATGGCAGAACCTGTATCGAGTGCCAGCATCAGCCGGCCAAAGGAGTGACCACCATCAAGATGGGTGAGGCTCTTCGAACTGATAAAGAAGGGGAAGCCAAACGTATGGATCAACCGATCCACCGCAAGCGACCGACCAGCAATCAAAGGTACTTTGGCGGCAGCAACAGGTCCAAGCTCTAGACCCTCCACATCCGCCTCGCGGAAAAAGATGTAGGAGCGATTGTGCCAGAGGACTTCATCCACCTTGTCCGGATGCTCGCCTAACCAAGCCCGGATGGTCTGCATCGATATGGTGGCTGGATCGAGCTCGCTTTTGTCCAGCAAAAGCCGACCGATCGGAGAGAAGGGATGACCGGCCTTGGCCGCATAGGTGATCCGTTTGATCGTGCCATCGGCAAACCGAAGCCGCGCCGCACCCTGTACATGGACGAAAAAGAGATCGACTTTCGATTTCGCCCAGGCAATTTCAAGACCACGGCCGTCGAGATATCCGCGGTCGATCTCTCCTCGGTCGGGATATGGGGAAATCGCACAATCGCGCTCGAGCCCGAAGGCATAATAGGGATCGATATCGGATGGTCTGTTGGTCTCATCCAGATCGATGAGGTCCGCCGGGCGACGATAAATCGGATATTTCCAGATCGCATCTGGCGTAGCCGATACGTCCAGTTCCGGCTCATAAAATGCAGTGACGAAACCGCTTCTGCCCGACGCGGGAGATATTTTGAATGGAAAACACTCCGCTTCAAAGAAGCGGCGGGCAGAAAGCGCATCGGTCAACTCTGCACTGTCGGCCTTCTCCAGAAGAGGAACAAGGTCATCCGCTTTGAGACCAAGTGCTCCGGTGCGATATCGCTTGCCGTGACTTAAATGTTCGAGAACGGAGTGCATGGCCGGAAACAGAGCCGAAGGATCGTCCGTCTGCCAACCGGGCAGTTCATCGAACGATACCTCTTCTAAAGCAAAATCCCGGCCCATGCTGCTCATTGTTCGGATTCGGTCGCGATCAGTTTCCAGTTTGGATCGCGCGAACGGATGTCGCGTGAGAAGGTCCAGATATCGTCAACCTCGGAGACATTTTCCGCGTCGCCGTCGATAACCTTGCCATCCTTATCATAGGTCGCCGAAATCAACTGGCTGATGATCCGCAGTGTAATCTGCTCTTCGGAATCACGGATGCTGGCATGGGTGATATCGATCTTTTCAGTGCCGACGAAGGTCGACTTGATCACTTCACCGCGGCTCTCACGCTCGGAAATCGCCGCATCGAAACCCTCATATACTTCCTTGGACAGGAGGTTCTTAAGCGTCTTGCGGTCGCCATCGGCAAAAGCCATGACGATCATTTCGTAGGCCATCCGGGCACCGTTCAGGAACTCCTTCGGCTCGAAAGACGGATCGGTCTTTGTCAGTTCACGAAGCGAATCATTGAGCGCTGAACCCACAGGGGCGATGGCATCGATTGCTGCAAAACGGTTTTCCTCGTCACCTTCCCCGCGGCGCGGCAAGGTCACGACCTTGTTATCGTCAGCCGGAGATTTGGCGGCATCACGCGGGCTATAAGGGTCCACTGGTGGCTTCTCATTGCCGGTACGGCGGCCAAGAACACTGCGAAGCTGAAGAAAAATCAGCACTGCAGCCACAAGGAAAAACAATGTTATAAAGTCGCTTGAGCCCATCTTTTACCGAAACCGCCATTTAAATCTAATTTTCTACACATCATATAGTCTGCATCTGCTCATCATTCAAACCTGCAGATTCAATCGGTTCTATCCATCGGTCGACATATTGATGATATCGTCCCGATCCAGCATCGAATTTTCCGAAAACGGGTTTGAAACTTTCGTCTCGACTGACCTGTAACACGCAAGGCTAGCAATATGCGTTTCTCTTTCTTACCCGTCATCGTTCTTATGATGCCAATCCTGGAAATTTGCGGCTTCATCGTCGTCGGCAAAGCACTGGGATTATGGCTCACGCTGGCGCTGATCCTTTTCACCTCTTTCCTCGGACTGGTCATTCTCAGATCCGGCGGCCTCGGCATGGTGCGCAACCTTCAAACCGCAAGTCGCTCGGGTGATGAACCGGCGCAGGCCATGATCAATGGCGGTATGCGCGTTATTGCTGGTATTCTGTTGTTCGTGCCTGGCTTCATTACCGATGTCATCGGTCTTCTTCTCCTCGTTCCCGCTTTCAGAACCCTTATCTGGAAAGCGATCGGTCCCCGCATCGTCGTTGCCGGCTCGTTCAAGAACCAGGGTTTTCGACCGGGTCCGCAAAATAACGGTTCTGCAAAGGTGGTGGATCTGGACGATGACGACTTCCACCGTGATGGGCCAAACCAGTCGCCATGGTCTGCGAATAGAGACGACCGCGACTTGCCGAAACCTTGACGCCACCCTGCATATCGAAGGGTTGTAAGCCTATTGTCTAAATGATAGAGGGCTTTCCAAGAATTCAATCCGCGAGGACATAGTATGACCACTGAAAACGGTGCGCTGGACGGTGCAAACCCTTCCCTCAATATTCTGACGCAGTACACCAAGGATTTGTCCTTTGAAAATCCGGGTGCCCCCCGCTCGCTTCAGGCCCGTGATGGCGCTCCTGCCATCAACATCAATGTCAACGTCAATGCGAACCCGATTTCCGGTTCGGATTTCGACGTCGTTCTGACGCTGAACGCAGAAGCCAAGGATGGTGACAAGGTTCTGTTTGTGGCTGAACTGGTCTACGGCGGCGTTTTCCGCATCACTGGCTTTCCGCAGGAACATATGCTGCCGGTTCTCTTCATCGAGTGCCCGCGTCTGCTGTTTCCTTTCGCACGCCAGATCATTGCAGACGTTACCCGCAACGGCGGCTTCCCTCCATTGATGATCGATCCGATCGATTTCTCTCAGATGTTTGCGCAGCGTGTTGCTGAAGAACAGGCCCGCGCCAAGGTTCAGGCCGTTCCGAACTGATTGTACGAAAACATAGATGAGTTGATGAACCCGGGTCAAAAGCCCGGGTTTATTTTTTGGGTGTCGCGACGCACACTCAATTTCATCTGTAAGCTTTTTCAGGATCACGTGAACCAACAAACTTGGTCCTCGCTTCAGACATCTTCACTGCTGATACTTGTTCCAGATCGCCTTGTCGCCCATCGCTAGAACCAGCTTTCCATGCGCAGCAGCGGTATCGGCATCCAGCCTCGGTGGTAATGGCTTGATCCGGTGTAATGGTTCGCTCGGCACTTCATCCACGACGTTGACCGTTTGAGTTTTGGCTGCGCTTCCAAATCCCAGCGCCGTCTGGCGACCGCCGATCATCTCGATATAGACTTCGGCCAGAAGTTCGGAATCGAGCAGCGCGCCGTGCCGTGTCCGGTGCGAATTGTCGATACCGTATCTGCGGCAGAGCGCATCCAGCGAATTCGGACCCATCGGATGTTTGCGGCGCGCCATGGATAGCGTGTCTGTTACCAGCTCCGGTGAAACCGGCTCTATTCCAAGCCGGGCAAATTCCGCGTTGATGAAGCCCATATCGAATGTGGCATTATGGGCGACCCAACGCGCACCTTCGAAGAAATCCCTGATGTCCTGAACGACCTCTTCGAACTTTGGTTTGTCCCGCAAAAATTCATCGGTGATGCCATGCACCGCCAACGCATCCGGATGAACCTTTCGGTCCGCCGGATTGATATAAAGATGAATCGACCGGCCTGTCGGGAAATGATTGAAAAGTTCAATGCCACCGATTTCGATAATGCGATCGGCCTTCGATTCCAGACCAGTTGTTTCCGTATCGAATATGATTTCGCGCATGGTCAAACCTTTCCGTCTCGCCTGGTCCGCAAGGCAACAAGCACCGCTTGCACCTGTACGCGGGCATCTTCTAGCCCACGTCCGGTATCAATAATGAAATCGGCACGCTTCCTTTTTTCCTCATCTGGCCTTTGCCGCGCAAGGATCATCTGGAACTTTTCTTCGCTCATTCCAGGCCGCGACAAAACCCGCTGGCGCTGAATATCGGGTGCGCAGCTGACAACGACAATAACATCCACCCGCGTTTCAGCACCGGTCTCAAACAGAAGCGGAATATCCAGCAATGCAAACGCAGAACCGTTCTGTCGTTCACGCTCCAGAAATTCGTCCTGCTTACTCCTCACCAGTGGGTGAACAAGCTGCTCAAGCTTTGCAAAATTAGCCGGATTCTGTCGAAGAATTTGGCCGAGTTTCTCGCGGTTGACGCGACCTGCTTCAGTCGTCCCTCGAAAAGCGTCTTCGATAAGAGACGCAGCTTCATTTTCATAGAGCTGATGCACCACAGCGTCGGAATCGCAGATGGCTATGCCTTCCTGAGCAAACAGTTGGGCAGTTGTTGACTTTCCCATTCCGATCGATCCGGTCAGCCCGATGGTGATCATACGTGCTGTTCCATATCGTTGATGATCAGTGATCGCAGCGCTTCATCCACGTGAGGTGTTTTTCCAAACCATTTCTTAAAACCGGGTTTGGCTTGGTGAAGCAGCATGCCGAGCCCATCGACAATTGAAAAGCCTTGTCTCTCCGCCATTCTCAAAATGGGTGTCTTCAACGGAACGTAGACGATATCAGTCACCACGGCACCGTTGCTTAGCCTCGAAAAATCGATGTCCGGCACGGCGCTCCCATCCATGCCCAGCGACGTCGTGTTGACGAAGAGCCCCGCGCCGCCCGATACTTCGTGCAAAGCCTCCATCGGGTGAGCAAAGACGTGGACACCGAACCGATCACGCAATTCTTTGGCTCGCGCCACCGTGCGGTTGACCACGTGGATTTCGGAAATACCTCGGTCTCGCAGGGCCTGAATGACAGCTCGGCTCGCACCCCCCGCACCAAGAACCACCGCCTTATCGGTTACGTCCCATCCAGGATGAGCTGCGTCCAGATTGGACACGAAACCGTAACCGTCCGTGTTCGATGCATGGACAAGGCCATCCTCAAGCCACAGTGTGTTGACTGCTCCCAGCTCCTGCGCAAGTTCGTCCGGTTGGTCTGCCAATCGATAGGCGGATTCCTTGTGAGGGATCGTGACGTTGCCGCCGACAAAACTGCTATCGCTCTCGGACTTTAATTCGGTGATGAATTTTTCGAATTTTTCAGGCGCAACTTCTACCGCTTTATAAGAGCCGTCTATCTCGAATGTTTTCAGCCAATGCCCGTGGATCAATGGCGAACGGGAATGCTTGATCGGGTAGCCGGTGACGAAAGCGTTTATAGTTAATGTTTCACGTGAATCAGCCATCGATCAGGCCCAGTTCTCGAAGTTTTGTTAAGAGAGGCAAAAGCGGCAGCCCGAGGATGGTGAAATAATCGCCTTCAATTGCGGTAAATAGCTGGATTCCCTCTCTCTCCAACTGGTACGCGCCAACGCTGGAAAGCACTTTCGTGCCGACGCGGTCCAGATGCCTATCGACAAAAGCTGCATCCAGTTCACGCACCGTCATATCCGCAACCGTCACGACATCCCAAATGATCTCATCATGTCTGGCAAGTGCTGCACCGCAATTCAGCCTGTGCGTTTTGCCAGACAAAGACATGAGATTTGCATGGGCCTCCGTCATATCCCTCGGCTTATGGTAAATCCGATCCGCAAGCGACATCGTTTGATCACATCCCAGAACAATCGCATGTGGATTTAACGCGCTGACCGCCAGTGCTTTTGCCTTTGCAAGCTCCACCGCGATCCGGTCCGGCGTTGCACCCTCCGCCTCGAGCCGAGCATCGACGGCTCTCTCATCGATATCGGCGGGTTGCACGGAAAAACTGAGACCTGCATTGCGCATCAGCATTTGCCGTGAAGCACTGGAGGAAGCAAGAATAAGGTCTGGTTTCATCAACCACGGTCTCCAAACGATTTGGCGAAGGGATTAGCGTGTCCGTTGACGAAGGGCAAGAATGGCGGCAGCCGTCTCTTCAATCGAGCGCCTGGTAACATCGATCATCGGCCAATTGTTGCGAGCGCAAAGCGCGCGGGCATATTTCAACTCTTCCATGATCGTGGCCCGATCAATGTACTGGCCTCGATCAAAGCCACCTGTCGAGCCGAGTTCACGATGTTCGCGGACCTGCGATATCCGATCGGATGTCGCCACAAGTCCAACAATCAACGGTCTTGATGCCTTATAAAGACCCTCGGGCAGCGGAACGCCGGGAACGACCGGAATATTTGCGGTCTTAACGCCCCGGTTGGCGAGATAGATGCTGGTCGGCGTCTTCGACGTCCGGCTGATACCGATCAGCACGACGTCCGCGTCGTCGTAACTTTCCGGCATCTGCCCGTCATCATGGTCCATGGCGAAGTTCAATGCTTCAATGCGTGCGAAATACTCCGCGTTAAGCGCATGCTGTGCGCCAACCCGCCGTCTCGAGGCTGTTCCAAGGTATGTCTGAAAAATACCGATGACAGGTTCGAGGACATTCACGCAAGGAACGCCAATCGCGTGACATTGAAGATCAAGAAATTCCGCAAGCTGTTCATCGACAATCGTATAGAGCACGATTCCCGGCTCCTTATCGATACTGTCGAGAACTTGTTGCAGCTGTTTCTGGTTCCTGATCATTGGATAAACGTGTTCAAGCGGCATCGCCGCGTGAAACTGCGCCGATACCGCCCTACCCGCCGACATCAGAGTCTCTCCCGTGGAGTCAGAAATCAGATGAAGATGGAAGAAGCTTTTTTGGTTCTCCACGCTGTTTTCGCCTCCCTGTTGATAAGGGTGGACAACATCAGCCTTTCGGGCGGGTAATGGTCACCCCGGCGCAAAACCTGCGTTTTATCCACAATTGGCTTTTGGTGTAGCAAGCAAAGACCCGCTTGTGAATTGTGAGGAGAACGTCAAACTGTTAAAAACGACACAATAATTATCCACAGGATGGCTTAAATTTCATGATGTCATAAATTATTGAAAATCATGATATTTTCAGCCTTATCTCGGATATGAGATAGACACCATGTCGGCATTGTCATTGTCTAAATCCAACGGCGTCACATGCGGCATATCCGCCGGATAAATTTTAATCCTTGCTACTCACAGACTCTAAGAAATAGAAAATCTTAAGAATCTCTTTTATTTTATTTTTAGAAAAGATGAGCTGATGTCTGAACGTAGCGTTTTGAAGGTTTTAAATGGAGAGGCACTGAGCCCTCCGCCGATCTGGCTGATGAGACAGGCTGGTCGTTACCTTCCCGAATATCGAGAAACGCGCAAAACTGCGGGAAGTTTCCTGGACCTTTGTTATAATCCAGAGCTGGCGACTGAGGTGACACTCCAGCCGATCCGTCGTTTCGATCTGGATGCTGCCATTTTGTTTTCCGATATTCTGGTCATTCCGGATGCTCTGAACCGCAACGTCACATTCACCGAGGGCAAAGGTCCAGCGATGGATCCGATTGACACGGCGGGCATCTCTGCTCTGAAACCTGACAACATCCTTCCGCATCTCAAGCCTGTATTTGAAACGGTGACGAAGCTGAGGCGGGAACTGCCATCGAAGACTACGCTGCTCGGGTTCTGTGGTGCGCCCTGGACCGTTGCGACCTATATGATTGCTGGACACGGAACGCCGGATCAGGCCCCTGCTCGTCTGTTCGGTTACCAACACCCGAAGGCCATGGAAAAGCTGCTGTCATTTTTGGCAGAGGTGTCGGCCGATTATCTCGTTGCGCAGCTCGATGCGGGAGCGGATGCCGTTCAGATATTCGATTCTTGGGCTGGTGTGTTAGGCGAGAAAGAGTTCGAAGACTATGCGGTGAAGCCGGTTGCCCGGATTATCGCATCCGTTCGAGCCCGTCGCCCGAACGCCAAGATCATCGCTTTCGCGAAAGGTGCAGGTATCCTGTTGAAGGACTACCGTCAGAAGACGAAGGCAGATGCTATCGGCCTCGACTGGAGCGTGCCGTTGTCCTTTGCGCGCGATCTTCAGAAGGACGGCCCGGTACAGGGTAATCTCGATCCAATGCGCATGGTGGCGGGTGGTAAGGCGCTGGAAGACGGCATTGATGCCATTCTCGACTGTCTCGGGGCCGGTCCATTGATCTTCAATCTCGGCCACGGAATAACACCTCAGGCTGATCCTGAAAACGTTGGAAGGCTCGTGTCCAGAGTTCGCTCTTACGGAGTGGCAAAATGAGCTTGGAAGCGCAAACCTCAGCAAAGGCCGGCCAGAAGTCCCGTCTGCGGGCGGCGGTGGCACTCGCTGGTTTTGTTGCGCTGGTTGCGCTTGTCCTGCATGTCGATCCGGCGGATGCCTATTTGTGGATCAAGGCTTTGCACATCATCGCCGTTATCTCGTGGATGGCCGGGCTGTTCTACCTTCCGCGGCTGTTCATCTACCACACGGATGCGGCACCTGGCTCCGAGACATCCGAGACCTTCAAGATCATGGAGCAGCGGCTTCTCAAGGTCATCATGAACCCGGCGATGATGATTTCCTGGGTGCTGGGCCTCTATCTTGCCTGGTCGGTTTATGGATTTTCCGGTGGATGGCTGCATGCGAAAATCGGCTTCGTCGTGCTCATGACAGTGACCCATGTCTACTTCAGCCGAAGCGTGAGGCGATTTGCACGGGATGAGAACACCCGTTCTGCCCGTCACTGGCGGTTGATGAACGAGGTTCCGACCGTTCTGATGATCGTGATAGTCATACTAGTGGTTGTGAAACCCTATGCCTGACGGGCGATCACGATAATTTTCTCGGAATTGGTGCTTTCCTCTTGCGGCTTTCCGGTTGAATCGCTATTTTCCCGTAACCCATCTCAATGGCATGTGAATTATTCAGCCGTCTGCGGGACACCCTCAGTACCTGATTCGCGATCAAGCCTTTCCCCACACACATTTTTTAAAGACGGTCTTTCTCTTCATGGCTGAAATGAAGCTACAGGAACTTAAGAGCAAATCCCCAACCGATTTGCTGACTTTTGCCGAATCCCTGGAAGTCGAAAATGCGAGCACGATGCGTAAGCAGGAGCTCATGTTTGCAATCCTCAAGGTTCTGGCAAGTCAGGACATCGAGATCATTGGCGAAGGTGTCGTCGAAGTTCTCCAGGATGGATTTGGCTTCCTGCGTTCTGCCAATGCCAATTATCTGCCAGGCCCGGATGATATTTACATCTCGCCTTCGCAGATCCGCCGTTTCTCATTGAAAACGGGCGATACCGTTGAAGGCCCAATCCGGGGACCCAAGGAAGGCGAGCGCTATTTCGCGCTGCTGAAGGTCAACACGATCAACTTCGACGATCCGGAAAAAATTCGTCACAAGGTCCATTTCGACAATCTGACGCCGCTTTATCCCAACGAGCGTTTCAAGCTGGAGTTGGAAGTTCCCACATCCAAGGACCTTTCCGCCCGCGTCATGGATCTCGTAGCACCACTCGGTAAAGGCCAGCGCGGTTTGATCGTCGCTCCGCCACGCACCGGTAAAACCGTTCTTCTTCAGAACATTGCTCACTCCATCACTGCCAATCATCCCGAATGCTATCTGATCGTTCTGCTGATCGATGAGCGTCCCGAGGAAGTGACCGACATGCAGCGCTCGGTGAAGGGCGAAGTCGTATCATCCACATTCGATGAACCGGCTGTCCGTCACGTTCAGGTCGCCGAAATGGTCATCGAAAAGGCCAAGCGTCTCGTCGAACATGGCCGTGACGTCGTTATCCTGCTCGACTCCATTACACGCCTTGGCCGCGCCTATAACACCGTCGTTCCCTCTTCTGGCAAGGTTCTGACCGGTGGTGTGGATGCAAACGCTCTGCAGCGCCCCAAGCGCTTCTTTGGTGCCGCCCGTAATATCGAAGAAGGCGGCTCGCTGACGATCATTGCTACGGCGTTGATCGATACCGGCAGCCGTATGGATGAAGTCATCTTTGAAGAATTCAAGGGTACGGGTAACTCGGAAATCGTGCTGGACCGTAAGGTCGCCGATAAGCGTATCTTCCCGTCGATGGATATTCTCAAGTCCGGTACGCGTAAGGAAGACCTGCTCGTTCCGCGTCAGGACTTGCAGAAAATCTTTGTGCTGCGCCGTATTCTGGCACCGATGGGCACGACAGATGCCATCGAGTTCCTTATCGACAAGCTGAAGCAGACAAAGACAAATGGCGATTTCTTCGACTCCATGAACACTTGATCTCTCAAGTATCAATCCTCATTATCGATCATAAGGCCGCGTTCCTCATAAGGATGCGGCCAATTGTTTTAGCGAGATGACATTCGATGTCTCAGTCCACTGATACAATTTATGCTCTGTCGAGTGGTTCTCTGCCGGCTGGCGTTGCAGTGTTGCGACTAAGCGGGCCTTCGGCGCTTACGGCTCTTGTATCGTTGATCGGTGACCCCCTGCCGTCCCCGCGTCGGGCCGCGCTAAAAACGATTCGTAACCGAAACAATGAAGAGCTTGATCAAGCTTTGGTTCTACAATTTCCAGCACCGCATTCTTTTACAGGAGAAGACTGCGCCGAAATCCACATTCATGGCAGCAGAGCCGTTGTGGAAG
This sequence comes from Agrobacterium rosae, assembly GCF_002915175.1. Lineage (GTDB taxonomy): Bacteria > Pseudomonadota > Alphaproteobacteria > Rhizobiales > Rhizobiaceae > Agrobacterium > Agrobacterium rosae. Next base: position 60,764 of record NZ_NXEJ01000009.1, read on the forward strand.
CTGTCTTCTCAGAACTCGACGCCATACCCGGACTTCGCCCGGCGGAGCCTGGTGAGTTTTCCAAGCGCGCCTATGACAACGGCAAAATGGACTTGCTGGAAGTTGAAGGTCTTGCCGACCTTCTGAAGGCTGAAACAGAAATGCAGCGGCGACTGGCTGTCGAACAAACCAGTGGGCGTCTCTCTGGACTTTATGATGGTTGGGCGCATCGCTTGACCCGTTGTCGCGCCTTGATTGAAGCAGAGCTTGATTTTTCAGACGAAGAAGATGTTCCCGACTCGGTTGCAGCGCAGGTATGGAAAGATGTCTCAGGTCTCCAGAAAGAACTGGAGCGTCACCTTAATGCAGGTTCTTCATCAGAAATCATCAGAGATGGGTTCAAAGTTGCGCTTGTTGGCGCGCCTAACGTCGGTAAATCCAGTTTGCTGAACGCTCTTAGCGGTCGCGATATCGCTATCGTCACTGACATTGCTGGCACGACGCGCGATGTTTTGAGTGTTGATCTTAACATCGACGGCTATTTGGTGGCTGTCTTCGATACCGCTGGCCTCAGAGAAACCACTGACGTCGTGGAGCTTGAGGGCGTTCGTCGTGCACGAGAAACCGCAAGCACTGCCGATCTTGTTCTTTTGCTTTCCGACATTGATTCGGCTCCGCAACAATTCGATGAGTCCCCGTCTGCATCAGTTATTTCGGTAGAAACGAAGGCCGATGTTCGACGAGCCGGTCAACAGCAGAACTCTAATATGTCCATCTCATCTAAAACCGGTGCAGGGCTGGATGTTCTGCGTCAAAGAATTGGCTCTGAGATTGCCAAACGCGTCGGTGTTGCCCAGACACTTGTCCCTGCTAGGGCGAGGCATAAGAAACGTCTTGAAGAGACGCTAAACTATGTTAGTGATGCCTTGAAATCCGAAGAAATGGATTTAGCGATCCGCTCGGAATATCTACGTTTGGCAGCGACGTCTCTTGGACGGATTACGGGCCGAGTCGATGTTGAAGACTTGCTGGGCGTCATATTCTCCGAATTTTGTATCGGTAAATGATTCACGTGAAACATTCGCATTCTGATTGTCAGAGGCGACAGGGATAAAGAGATTTATAATGACATACGATGTCGTTGTAATTGGCGGTGGGCATGCCGGAAGCGAAGCGGCCGCCGCGGCCGCGCGTCATGGTGCCAAGACGGTCTTGTTGACGCACAACAAAGATACGATCGGCGTCATGTCATGCAATCCCGCCATAGGCGGCCTCGGAAAAGGCCACCTTGTGCGAGAGATCGACGCGCTCGACGGTCTTATGGGCCGTGTGGCTGACGCGGGCGGTATTCAGTTCCGCATGCTAAACCGCAAGAAGGGCCCCGCCGTTCGCGGCCCTCGCACCCAGGCCGATCGCCGACTTTATCGCGAAGCCATGCAGGCGGAAATTGCTGTAATCGAAAACCTGACGGTGGTTGAAGGTGATGCATACGACATCGAAATGGTCCACGGTACCATCAGTGCTGTCGTTCTGGCGGACGGTCGAAAAATTTCTTGCAGAGCAGTTGTTCTAACCAGCGGCACATTTCTGCGAGGTCTGATTCATATCGGCTCCGAAAAGATACCGGCTGGACGCGTTGGTGAAAAGCCCTCTGTTGGCCTGTCGGACACGTTGGCTCGATCTGGCCTGAGCATGGGGAGACTGAAAACCGGAACTCCCGCAAGACTTGATGGCAAAACCATTGATTGGGCAGCAGTCGAGCGCCAAGGAGCGGATACTGATCCTGTTCCGTTTTCCTTTATGACGAATAAAATCGTTAATCCCCAGATTGAATGCGGCGTGACCCGGACGACGCCCGCCGGACACAAGATAATTCAAGACAATATCCACTTGTCCGCCATGTATTCAGGACAGATCGAAGGTGTTGGACCGCGTTATTGCCCATCCATTGAGGATAAGATTGTCCGGTTCGGCGAGCGGGACGGCCACCAAATATTCCTCGAGCCAGAAGGCTTGGACGACGACACGATTTATCCAAACGGCATTTCGACGTCCCTACCCGCTTCTGTCCAAGAAATGTTTATTCACACAATACCCGGACTGGAGCATGTCACGATTCTTCAGCCAGGCTACGCGATAGAGTATGACTATGTCGATCCTCGTGAACTAAAGCCATCGCTGGAATGCCGCAAGGTACCAGGGCTTTTTCTGGCAGGTCAGATTAATGGAACGACGGGCTATGAGGAGGCCGCCGCGCAGGGCTTGGTGGCGGGGCTGAACGCTTCGTTGTTTGCAAGCGGCGCTGACGCCATCCATTTCAGCCGCACCGAATCTTACATTGGAGTCATGATCGACGATTTGACGTCCAAGGGTGTCACCGAGCCCTACCGGATGTTCACCTCACGGGCAGAATATCGCCTATCACTACGTGTCGATAATGCAGATCTTCGTCTGACCCCTGTCGGTGCCAAGGCAGGCATTATTGGGTCTGAACGAGCGAAGCGATTTGAAGCCTTTGGCGATGACCTCGACAAAAATCGTTCGATCCTAAAACAAAGTTTTGTTTGCCCCTCTCACGCTGCAAAGCATGGATTGAAGCTGAACCAAGACGGACAGAAACGGTCGGCCTACGAGCTGCTATCTCATCCTGACATCACATTGGATATACTCAAGGCGATTTGGCCTGACTTGCATCAGATATCTCCAAAAGTCGGTGAAGTCTTGGAAATTGAGGCGAGCTATGCCGTCTATATGCAGCGGCAGAGTGCCGACATTGTCGACATCAAACGGGACGAAGATCGAAAAATCCCTGATGATTTTGATTTTTCCATGTTGTCTGGCCTTTCCAATGAATTGAAACAGAAGCTTCAGAGGGCTCGACCTGAAAATATCGCTCAGGCCGGGCGGGTGGATGGAATGACACCGGCGGCTATCTCATTGATTCTTGCTTTAGTGAAAAAAGGGACTTATACGCAAACTTCAAAGTTGCGTGCACATCCATAACGAGTCCCAATATGATCATAAACGGCCAGAGTGTTTCACGTGAAACACAAGAGCGGCTTGAGCTTTTTGTCGAGCTTTTCAAAAAATGGAATGCGACGACCAACCTTGTTGCCCCCTCCACGCTCGGTGAACTGTGGTCACGCCATATCGCTGATAGTGCTCAAATTTTCCAGCTCTCTCCAAGGCCTCAAGTTTGGGTTGACTTGGGAAGCGGCGGCGGATTTCCGGGCATCATAACGGCTATTTTTTTGGCTGAACTTCAAGACGGTTGGGTTCATCTCGTTGAAAGCAACAATAAAAAGGCTGGATTTCTCCGCGTTGCGCTTAAAGAGACAGGCGCTCGTGGTTCGGTCCACCCAATTCGAATCGAAGCTGCTCCTTCGGCAATAGGGCCCTGTGACGCCATATCCGCCAGAGCACTGGCCGAGCTTGATTTATTGATGGATTATATTCATCCATGGGCTACTACCAACGAAAATTTGCGCTGTTATCTGAACAAAGGTCGGGATTACGAGGCTGAGGTGCAAAAAGCGCGTGGTCGTTGGGATTTCGATCTGTTAATACATCAAAGCAGCGTCGAAGCGAGCTCTGTTGTTCTTGAAATTAGTGGTCTTGCCTCGAAAAGCTGATTTACCAAGTCAGGTGCGGCATCATGTTCGAAAAAAACCGAATAATCACGATCGCGAACCAAAAGGGTGGCGTCGGTAAAACGACGACGGCCATAAACCTTGCCACAGCACTTGCTGCTATTGGTGAACGTGTTCTCGTTGTCGATCTCGACCCACAGGGAAATGCAAGCACTGGCTTGGGTATAGATCGTCGCTCTCGCAAGCTTTCGTCTTATGATCTTCTGGTCGGCACCAATTCCGTTGCGGAAGTGGCTGTGCCCACGGCAGTGCCAAATCTCGACATCGTCGCGTCGACCATGGATTTGCTCGGTTTCGAGATGGAAGTCGCCAATGTTGCAAATCGTGTTTTCTTTTTGCGCAACGCGCTACAAGCTGATGATGCGCGCGCCTATTCATACATTCTGGTTGATTGCCCACCCTCATTCAATCTTTTGACAATGAATGCGATGGCGGCAGCGCATTCTGTGCTTGTTCCTCTGCAATGCGAGTTCTTTGCGCTTGAGGGTCTCAGCCAACTGCTGGATACGGTCAATCAGATTCGTGGCACGGTTAATCCTGCCTTGGATATCCAAGGTATCGTGCTGACGATGTTCGATTCGCGCAACAATCTGGCACAGCAGGTCGTCAATGATGTGCGCACCCATCTGGGAGAGAAGGTGTACCACACGCTCATTCCTCGGAATGTCCGCGTGTCCGAAGCGCCATCCTATGGTAAACCAGCGATATTATATGATCTTAAATGCGCGGGTTCCCAAGCCTACCTGGAGTTGGCTTCTGAAGTGATACAACGTGAACGTTTGCGGAAAGCCGCTTGATAGGTATGAATAAGCATCATAGCGCAAACATGACGAGTGTTCATGTAGTGTTCTTGCGAGTTTTGTGGAGTTGAATATGAGCGATGATCTTTCGAAGCGCCGTCTCGGGCGCGGCTTGGCGGCCCTAATTGGAGAGATGGACCAGCCTCTTCCGGTGGGCGAGCCGCAGCGCGCTGTGAGTGCCGACCGCACCATTCCTATCGAATTCATTGCTCGAAGCCCACGCAACCCGCGTCGTCATTTTGACGAAAGCGAACTTCAGGACCTTGCCTCCTCAATACGGCAGCACGGTATCGTTCAGCCTGTTGTCGTCAGGACGACCAGCCAAGATCGTTATGAGATTATTGCCGGTGAGCGCCGTTGGCGCGCTGCGCAGCTCGCCGGCTTTACGGAAGTTCCCGTTATCGTCCGCGATGTGGATGACCGCACCGCACTTGAGCTCGCTATCGTTGAAAACGTCCAGCGTTCTGACCTCAATCCATTGGAAGAAGCCCTCGGTTACGACCAGTTGATCGCTGAGCATGGTTATACTCAGAATGATCTCGGTGAGATCATCGGCAAAAGCCGCAGTCATGTCGCCAATAGCCTGCGCCTTCTGAAGCTACCGGACCCTGTTCGTGATATGCTGGCAGAAGGTTCTTTATCGGCCGGTCACGCGCGAGCTTTGGTCTCGACGTCTGATCCAACCTATCTGGCCCGCTCGATCGTTGCGAAAGGTCTGTCCGTTCGTGATGCCGAACGTATGGCGCAGGCCGATATCCGATCACAACTTGATCCGGCTCATTCACGCAAATCCGAGAATGAGAAAGATTCCGATACGATTGCGCTTGAGCGGACGTTGGCCGATGCATTGGGTCTTGATGTGAAAATCAATCACAAAGGCTCGGGCGGTCATATTCGCATTAATTACCGCACGCTGGACCAGCTTGAGGCGGTGTGCCGTCTTCTGGAACAAAAATGACATCAACTATCTGAATATTATGGGGAAATCGATTTGGATTTCCCCTTTTTCAACCATATTTAGCTTAAAAATCGATTGCGCGTCCTTTGATTTCATAGTCGCCAAAACGCACCGGCTCAGGTCCGCCGCGCCCGCCCGATTCCGGCGGTAATTCCAGCGCTTTTGCCTCTCGGCGGCGCTCTTTGGCTTCTTTCAGCGCACGTTCTGCAGCAGGAGAAAGTGTCCTGCGGTTTTCACCGCCATTATCGTTGTCTGCGTCTTGCATGAAATCCTAGGCCTTATGACAGCATATTGAAATGCATTCGTTCGTAACCAGATTATAGAAGTCGCAATGGCTTGATAAGCCATTTCACCTTTGAACGGAGATTTTTAGATGAATCTGATGCGTACGGCCATGTTGTTGGCGTTCATGACCGCTTTGTTCATGGGGATTGGTTTCTTGATTGGCGGTACGGAAGGCATGATGATTGCTTTGCTGTTCGCAGCTGGCATGAATCTGTTTTCTTACTGGAATTCAGACAAGATGGTTCTGAAGGCCTATCACGCCCAGGAAATCGATGAACGAAACGCGCCAGATTTTTTCGCGATGATTCGCGATCTCTCACACAATGCTGGCCTGCCGATGCCCAAGGTCTATGTTTACGATAGCCCACAACCCAACGCTTTTGCCACGGGTCGCAATCCGCAAAATGCCGCGGTTGCGGCGTCGACCGGATTGATGGAGCAATTGACGCCGCAAGAGGTTGCTGGGGTCATGGCGCATGAGTTGGCGCATATCCAGAACCGCGACACGTTGACGATGACCATCACGGCAACTCTAGCCGGTGCTATTTCCATGCTCGGCAACTTTGCATTCTTTTTTGGCGGAAACCGCGAGAACAATAATCCGCTCGGCTTTATTGGCGTTTTGGTTGCCATGATCGTGGCACCTTTGGCGGCGATGCTGGTGCAGATGGCCATCAGTCGGACACGGGAATATTCCGCGGACCGTCGCGGTGCGGAGATTTGCGGAAATCCGATGTGGCTCGCATCTGCGCTGCAAAAGATTGCCGGTGCCGCAAAGCAGATTCATAATGATGATGCAGAACGAAACCCTGCGACAGCGCACATGTTCATCATCAATCCGCTGTCCGGTGAGCGCATGGACAATCTGTTTTCGACGCACCCGAATACGGACAATCGCATCGCTGCGCTTCAGGCGATGTCGCAGGATTTCGCGCAGGCATCGACCTATCGTCCGACAAGTGCTAATCCGGTCCGCAAATCACGCTCTGTTCCAAACATTGGTATTGGGAAAGGCGATCAAAATGAACGCAAAGGTCCCTGGTCTTGACATCGAATTCCTCCGCCAAGCCGGCAAAACAACACAAACGTAAGCCGTCTGGTGGAAACAACGAAGCCGCGTCTTTTGTTGAAGACTGGAAACCAGGGCTTGCTACGCGTGTGGCAGCCGTCAAGATCATCTCAGCGGTCTTGGACAAGAAGACGTCGCTGGATGGCATGTTGGATGCGGAAAATGGCAATCCAGCCTACCGCGCTCTCAGTCTTGCTGACCGCGCTCTGGTTCGGGCAATCGTCAATACATCTCTCCGACACCTACCTCGCATCGAAGCGGTTCTCGGGATGTTGCTGGACGGCCCGCTGCCACAGGGCGCGCGGTCGCTGCACCATGTTCTGGTGGTCGGTGTCACGCAGATGCTTTATCTGGATGTTCCGGATCACTCCGCCGTCGATCTTGCCGTCGAACAGGCGCATCGAGATCCACGCAACCGTCGTTTCGTCAAACTCGTCAACGCTGTCTTGCGGCGTTTGGGGCGTGAGAAAGACGATATCTTGCAAGCGGTCAGCGCCATACCTGTTTTGCCCGAATGGTTTTATGCCAAGCTGGTTAAGGTTTACGGTAAGGACGCAGCGGCGCGTATAGCCGAGGCGCAACTCATTCCGTCAGTTATTGACGTCACCGTGAAATCCGACCCTGATCATTGGGCGGAAAAGCTGAATGGGACGGTGATGCCGAATGGTAGCGTTCGGCTCGGTTCCTTCGAAGGCTCGGTTTCCGGGCTGGACGGCTTTACGGAAGGCGAATGGTGGGTTCAGGATTTCTCCGCGAGCATGCCGGTGCGACTGATGGGCGATCTCGCTGGTAAGCGTGTGGCCGATCTTTGCGCGGCACCCGGTGGCAAGACGGCGCAACTCGTTCTTGCAGGTGCCGAGGTTACCGCATTGGATCAATCGGGAAACCGTCTGAAACGTCTTCGTGAAAATCTGGATCGCCTGCAACTGAAAGCAGAGACTATCGAGATCAACATGCTGAAATTCCAGCCGGACGAATTGTTCGATGCCGTACTTCTGGATGCGCCCTGCTCTTCCACAGGCACCTTGCGCAAACACCCGGATGTTTGCTGGACCAAGGACGAAAAAGACATTTCCAAGCTCGCTACCTTACAGGAACAGATGCTTCGCCACGCCATCACCATGGTGAAACCAGGCGGTATCGTTGTCTTCTCCAATTGCTCGCTCGATCCGTCAGAGGGCGAAGATATGGTTGCCAAGGTTCTGAAAAGCGAGCCGTCGCTGCAGCGCGTTCCGGCCTCCAAGAGCGACTTTCCGGACATGGAAATTGCGATCAATGAAAACGGTGACCTTCGCACGACGCCCGATATGTTCGGGGGCGTGGACGGTTTTTACGCTACGGTCCTTCGTGTGAATTAATACAGCTTATTCTTTTTCAACCTTGAGCCGGATTCCCATCGGGTGATCATGGCTTGCTTGCTGTTGCTTTGGATTGTTTACAAAATATGAAGTTTTTCATGACATATTGAACAATGTCGCATTCGCAATATGCCGTCCTTTCTCTGAGGGCTGTGCGGACGTCTGGACGCACAAGGTCGCTCTCAATCCCTTCAATGGCGTGCTGGCAGAAAATCGACTGAGATTTCATGCTGTGCAAATGAAACAGAACAAGTCTTCGGGCGGGCGGGAAACGCAGGTTTGGCAATATCCCTGAACAGCAGCTTGAGTGTTGCGGGGCTTTTTATACGCACACTCCGGAATCGCATCATGATCGGCCTCGCGCCATCACGCCTGCGGTTTTTGAAGCTTGCCGATCGTGCACCCAGCGGGCTTGTTGCAGCACCTACGGATTTACGTGCGGTTGATCCTTACGTTGCTCAGGAACTGGTATATGGGCGCATAGCGCTCACCGGTCGTATCTTGGAAACGGGCGGAGCATCGCCGTTTTCGCTGGAGATGCCCTCTGCAGCCTTTGAGGAAAAACTCCATGCGTTTGGCTGGTTGCGACATGTTCGTGCCAGCAAATCGGATGAGGCCTGCGCCCGCGCGCGATTTTTGGTCTCGGACTGGATCGCCCATCACGGCCGCAGGATCAAAGGTGTCGCCTGGGCTCCAGAGATTGCAGCGCAAAGACTGATTGCCTGGTTGTCGCATTCTCCTGTCGTGCTGCAAAACGCCGATGCGGTGTTTTATCGCCGTTTCCTGAAATGCCTCGGCTACCACGTTCGCTATCTCAGCCTCATTGCAAAATATGCACCGGATGGCGAAATTCGCCTGAAAATCCGTATCGCTTTGGCTGTCGCGTCGATTTCCCTACCGCACAGGGCGGTAAAAATCGCGCGTTTCGGCGTGAAACTCGATCGTGAGCTGGAACGACAGGTTCTGCCGGATGGTGGCCATGTGTCGCGCAACCCGCGCGTCATGCTGGATCTGCTGCTGGATCTCTTGCCTCTGCGCCAGAGCTATATCAATCTCGGCCATGATGTCCCACCTGGGCTCGTGCCTGCAATCGACCGTATGTTTCCAGCCATTCGTTTCTTTCGCCATCAAGATGGTGATCTTGCGCTTTTCAACGGGGCAACGGTGACGCTCGCCAATGAACTGGCCTCCGTACTGCGCTACGATGAAACATCTGGAAGACCCTCCCGAGCGCTGCCTGATGTCGGTTATCAGCGGCTTTCGGCCGGCAGCACAGTTGTTATCGTTGATACCGGGCTTCCGCAGACACTTGAGCTTTCGAAAGGTGCCCATTGCGGCTGCCTCTCATTTGAGCTTTCTTCTGTTCGCAACCGGTTCATCGTCAATTCCGGTTTTCCACCCCAGGCGGCCAAGGATTTCAGACGCGCTAGTCGGTCTACGGCCGCGCATTCCACGGTCACCCTCAACGATACCTCGTCTTCGCGTCTTTCCCGCTCACGTCTTCTCGGGCCCGTCATGATGCCGGGTATTACCGACGTGACTGTCGAGCGACAGACCGACCAGAAGGGTAGCGATGTGCTGACGGCCTCACATGACGGTTATCTCAGGACACTCGGATATCGTCATGAGCGGGAGTTGGAGCTGAATGTTGCTGGCACCAAGATAAAAGGCCGCGACGCCGTCATCTTGTCTCAGGACGGCAAAAAACGAACCACCCTGCCGGTTAGCGCCGTTTCCCGTTTCCACATTCATCCGTCCATCAATCTCGTACAAGTGGATCAGGAAACCGTCTTGATGAGTGCGGCTGATGGCACGGGCTGGGTGTTTTCAGCGCCGGGTCAAATTGTCACGATCGCCGAGGACGTTTTTATGGCCGATGCCTCTGGGATACGGCCATCGCAGCAGATCGAGATTCCCTTTAGCCCTTTGGATACACCGGAAGTTCGCTGGCTGATCGAAAAGAAGCCGTAGCCTTTTGCGTTCCGCCTCATATCTGGTTTGATTTGTGGGCCAACACGCCGGTGCAGGTTTATTATTGCGCCAAGCTGTGCTAACGCGGCGGCAACCGCCGGATGGGTCGCTCTCCGGCCTGTCCTTTCCGCATCACGGAGTGTTCCCGCATGGCTGTCGTTTCCAAGAAAATTCCCGCTCCTGACAAGGTCAAAATCCGCACTGCGCTGCTCTCAGTCTCGGACAAGACGGATATCGTTGAACTGGCAGGCGCGCTGGCCAAGCTCGGTGTGAAGCTTTTGTCGACGGGAGGCACGTCCAAGGCCATTGCCGATGCGGGTCTTCCAGTGACTGATGTCTCCGATATCACCCAGTTTCCGGAGATCATGGATGGTCGCGTCAAGACGTTGCATCCCAATGTCCATGGCGGTCTGCTGGCGATCCGTGACGATGCGGAGCATGTGGAGGCGATGCGCGCGCACGGCATCGAAGCGATCGATCTTTCCGTGATCAATCTCTATCCTTTCGAGGAGGTCCGCGCCAAGGGCGGTGATTATCCAACAACAGTGGAAAACATTGATATTGGTGGCCCGGCGATGATCCGCGCTTCTGCCAAAAACCATGCCTATGTCACGGTCCTAACCGATCCCAGCGATTACCCGGAGCTGCTGGAGGCGCTGCAAGCCGATGACGGCCAGACGAGCTATGCATTGCGTCAGCGTTTTGCTGCAAAAGCCTACGCCCGGACCGCCGCCTATGACGCCGGGATTTCCAACTGGTTTGCCGAAGCGCTATCCATAGAGACGCCGCATTACCGCTCGATCGGTGGCGTTCTGAAGGAGAAGATGCGCTATGGCGAAAACCCGCACCAGAGTGCCGGTTTCTATCTGACGGGAGACAAGCGCCCAGGTGTTGCCACGGCTACGCTTTTGCAGGGCAAGCAGCTTTCCTACAACAATATCAACGACACGGACGCAGCCTATGAGCTGGTTGCCGAATTCCTGCCGGAAAACGCGCCAGCCGTTGCGATCATCAAGCACGCAAATCCATGTGGTGTGGCCACTGGTGCGACATTGCTGGATGCCTATAAGCGTGCCCTCGCCTGCGATCCTGTGTCGGCGTTTGGCGGCGTGATTGCGTTGAACCGGACGCTCGACGCTGAGACGGCCGAAGAAATCATCCAGCTCTTCACCGAAGTCATTATTGCGCCTGACGTTACCGAAGAAGCAAAGCTGATCGTTGCACGTAAGCCGAACCTGCGCCTTCTTTCCGCCGGTGGCCTGCCGGATGCGCGCGCTCCGGGTCTCACAGCGAAAACCGTATCCGGTGGTCTTCTGGTGCAAAGCCGTGACAATGGCATAGTCGAAGACCTCGACCTCAAGGTCGTCACCAATCGTGCGCCAACGCCGCAAGAGCTTGAGGATATGAAGTTCGCCTTCAAGATCGCCAAGCACGTGAAGTCCAATGCGGTGATCTATGCCAAGGACGGACAGACTGCCGGTATCGGTGCGGGTCAGATGAGCCGTATCGATTCAGCCCGTATAGCCGCGCAAAAGGCCGAAGATGCCGCCAAGGCCATGGGGCTCGCGGAGCCACTCACCAAGGGTTCAGCCGTGGCATCCGAGGCGTTTTATCCCTTTGCGGATGGTTTGCTGGCAGCGATCGCGGCTGGCGCGACCGCTGTTATTCAGCCGGGTGGCTCGATGCGGGATCAGGATGTCATCGATGCAGCGAACGCGCATGGAGTGGCGATGGTGTTTACGGGCATGCGCCACTTCAAGCACTGAGTGGGCCGGCACTCGCCCGGATTACTTCACACAACATTGATGATCCTCGGCTCGTCCCGAGGATCATGACTGTCCATTTTTATTGGATGCTGTGCAGTGCGGAATGACGAGGTTTGGCTATGCCCCTCCTCGTATTCTTCCTCAATGTTTCACGTGGGACAGGCCCTTACGTCACAGAACCCACTTGCCACGGCACGAACTCGTTGTCCCCATAATCGTAGATTTCGCTGACGGTCTTGTCACCTGAAGCAACAGCGATGATGTGCTCAAAAATTCGTTTGCCGGATTCCTGAATAGTTTCCTGCCCAGTGACGATCTCGCCGCAGTTGATATCCATATCTTCCTTCATGTGCTCATACATTTCGGAGTTGGTGGCGATCTTGATGCAAGGGGATGGTTTGAAGCCCGAGACAGAGCCTCGACCTGTGGTGAAGCAGATGACATTACAGCCACCCGCCACCTGACCCGTGACTGCGACGGGATCGTAGCCGGGCGTATCCATGAAGACGAAACCGGGTTCGGTGACCGTTTCGGCAAATTCATAGACGGCCTTTAGGGGCATCGAACCACCCTTAGCCACGGCACCCAGCGATTTTTCGAGAATGGTGGTCAAGCCGCCCAGCTTATTGCCATGGGAGGGGTTGTTGTTCAACTCGTCGCCGTTGCGGGCCGTGTAATCCCGCCACCAGTCGATGCGTTGTAAGAGCTTTTCCGCTACCGCAGGGGTCACGGCGCGGCGGGTCAGCAGATGCTCAGCCCCATAGATTTCAGGGGTTTCAGCCAGAACCGTGGTGCCGCCATTTTGTACGATGAGGTCAGAAGCGTAGCCGAGTGCTGGATTGGCGGAGATGCCCGAATAACCGTCAGACCCACCACACTCCAAAGCGACCTTGAGCGCCGACAGCGGTTGTTCGGTTCGTCTCGCAGCATTCACGCCTGGCAGCATGTCTTTGATCTGGGCGATGGCCGCTTCGATTGTTTTGCGCGTGCCCCCATGCTGCTGGATGGTCATGGTGCGAAGGCGCTCGCCCTCCTCCATTTTGTAATGTTCGAGAATTGGCGCAATCTGGTTGGTTTCGCAGCCAAGCCCGATCAGCAAAATGCCGCCGAAATTGGGATGGCGGGCGTACCCTTGAATGGTGCGGATCAGCAGCCGGTAACCTTCCGACTTGGTGTTTATCGCGCAGCCGGTGCTATGGGTTAAAGCCACGACGCCATCGATATTGTCGAAACCATCAAGTCCACCGTCGCGGTTGAAATAGTCGGCTATGTAGCGCGATACGGTGGCGGAACAGTTTACCGAGGCAATGACGCCGATATAGTTTCGTGTCCCAACCCCACCCGTTCCTCGGTCGAAGCCCATGAAAGTGCGGCGCTGATCGAGCGGTAGCATTCCTTTTTCTTCGATATCGACACTGAACTGGTGCGCATGTTCCGAAGGCACCATGGCGAGATTATGCAGGTGCACGAGACGGCCAGGCTCGATATCCTGCGTTGCCATGCCGATGACCTGACCGTATTTCAGCACTTCCTCGCCGGTTTTAATGCTGGTCAAGGCAACCTTGTGCCCTCGCCCGATCAGTTCCGCTGTCATAAGGTCACCACGACCGGTCGCTCCACCCGGCTGTATCGAACGGCGTGCTACCGCGACATTATCACGGGTGTTGAGCAGAATGGTTGCTTCCGAATTGTCTGTCACGCGGTCTCCTCCTCGCGAATGTGCTCTTTCAAGCGGGCGTCTCTAGTTCTCGACCCATCGTCGTCTGGAGCTGTCCAGATGGCTGTGCATGGTCGATTGAGCCAACAATGGATCTTTCGCCTCCAGGGCAGCAAGAATTGCCTCATGTTCCTGCAACGCGAATGTCCAGGTATCCTTGTCTTCGAACTTGACCCGAAACTGTGCCGACATCGGGCTGTGACGCTCATCGAACAAATCCGCGATAAGACGTGCAAGGACGCTGTTGCCGGATTGCTCGGCAATGATCACATGGAACTGCCTGTCCTGATCCAGTGGCTTGCGTCCAGCCTCTATTTCATTGCGCATCGCATCCAGAGTCGACCGCAATGTTTCAAGCGCGTCCCGATCGATACGACTGGCGGCAAGCACGATGGTTGTGCCCTCAAGCGCTGCCCGCGCCTGCATCAATTCCGTCGGGCTTTCGCCCAGCGATTTTGTTTGCGTGTTTGGCTGCACTGGTTCGGGTAGGACATAAACGCCGGAGCCCATGCGGATTTCGACGCTTCCATCGATTTCCAGCGCGATCAGCCCTTCACGAAGGGACGGTCGAGAGACGCCAAGCCGTTGCGCCAGCTCACGCTCCGGCGGAAGCCTTGAACCCGTCTGAAACTCACCGCTCTCAATCAATTCGCGGATTTGATCCGCAATCTGCTGATAAAGCCTGCGCGGCTCCATAATTTTGGCCTGACCATTCATATGAGTTCCGCGCGACCAGCGCACACCTTAAGATTTGGCCTTACCGTACCCTCAACATCAAACAGACGCAAGATAATGTTTATAGTATTGAAATTAATAAATAATTTTAGATATTTCTTTTAATTTATCAATTTCAAACGACGCTCATCTCCCCCGCATTCCAAAATTGGCTTGACCAAGGTAAAAATGCGGCCTAACCATTCCGCCTATTCGCAGCGTCTTGGGTGGAGTTAGGGCGCTATCGGGAGGATTTGGATGTCGCATCGCGCATCGACTGCTCAGGACGAAATTGTTGGCGACAACGCTGTGCGTGAGCATGGTCGCGTTGTGCTTCGCCTGGACAATATCAGCAAGGAATTCCCGGGCGTCAAAGCGCTGAGCGACGTGCATTTCGATCTGCGTTCTGGTGAGGTGCATGCCGTTTGCGGTGAGAACGGCGCTGGAAAATCAACGCTGATGAAGATCGTCAGTGGTGTGTACCAACCCACCAGCGGCACCATTTTGCACAAGGGCGAAAAGGTTCAGTACGCCTCGCCGCTGGAATCGGAAGCGGCTGGCATTGCCATCATCCACCAGGAACTGAACCTCGTTCCGCATTTGAGCATCGCCGAAAACATCTATCTGGCGCGCGAGCCGAAAAAGGCATTTCTGGTTGACCGCAAGAAACTACGCGCTGACGCCAAGCGCTGTCTCGACCGGCTCGGTGTCGATCTCAACCCTGACCAACTGGTGCGCGGTCTCTCTGTTGCGCAATGTCAGATGGTTGAGATTGCCAAGGCATTGTCTCTCGATGCGGAAGTTCTGATCATGGACGAGCCGACGTCGTCGTTGACGGAGCAGGAAACGCGGCTCTTGTTCAAGGTCATCCGTGATCTCAAGGCATCAGGCGTCGGCATCGTCTATATCTCGCACCGTCTGGACGAGATGGCAGAGATCGTTGATCGCGTGACGGTTTTGCGTGATGGGCGTCATATCTCGACCGATGATTTCGACGCTGTTACGGTTGACGATATCGTCACACGTATGGTGGGCCGGTCGCTGGAGGAGAAGTTTCCAGAGCGAACATCCAAGCCGACCGATGAGGTGATTTTCGCGGTTGAAGGTCTGACGCGCACCGGCGTGTTTCACGATGTCAGCTTCGAACTGCGTCGCGGTGAAATCTTAGGGTTTGCAGGTTTGATGGGTGCCGGTCGTACAGAAGTGGCGCGGGCCATTTTCGGAGCCGATGCCTTTGACGCGGGAACGGTCACCTTCGAGGGACGTACCTTGTCCATCAAGTCGCCACAGGATGCGATTGAAAACGGCATCGCCTATCTCTCCGAAGACCGGAAAACCGATGGCCTCGCCATCAAGATGTCGGTCGCCGCGAATACGTCGCTGGCCAATATGGAGGCCGTCTCCAGCCGTTTCGGATTGATTGATTTTAAGAAACATGACGAGGTTGCCAAGCGTTACGTCGATCTTTTGAACATCCGCACACCCTCCATCAAGCAGACAGTGCGGCTTTTGTCCGGCGGCAACCAGCAGAAGATCATTATCGGCAAATGGCTGTTTCGCCAGTCTCGCGTCCTGTTCTTCGATGAGCCGACGCGCGGCATCGATGTCGGTGCGAAGTTCGCGATCTACCAAATCATGGATGAGCTGGCTGCCAAGGGCATCGGCGTCATTCTCATCAGCTCCGAACTGCCGGAAGTGCTGGGGCTGACGGACAGGATTGCGGTGTTCCACGAAGGCAGAATTACCGGAATTCTGGAAACGGCCAAGACCAATCAGGAAGAAATCATGCGCTATGCCTCCGGCTATAGCAGCGGAGATAGACATGTCGGTTAGTCCAGAAACACCCAAGCGTTTTTCCTTCAGCGACCGGCAGAAGGACATCATCCAGAAGTTCGCCGCGCTCGGCAGTCTGGTGCTTCTGACGATCGTGTTTTCAGCCACCAGCAATGCGTTCTTCACCGTCAACAACGCCATGACGATTGCCTTGCAGGTGACGTCGATTGCCCTGCTTGGCATTGGCGCGACCTGCGTTATCATCACTGGCGGCATTGATCTTTCGGTGGGCTCGGTGCTGGCGCTGGCAGGTGTGGTCGCAGCTCTCGCGGTAAAAGAGTTGGGCATGCCGGTGCCGGTTGGCATGTTCTTCGGCATTCTGACGGGTTCTCTCTGCGGCCTTATCAATGGCTTGCTGGTCACGCGCTTCAAGCTGCCGCCGTTTATCGCAACACTCGGCATGATGCTGATTGCCCGCGGTGTCGCTCTGCAAATCACCGGTGCGCGGGCCGTTTCCGGCCTTGGCGAGTCCTTTGGTGTGCTGGGCAACGGCGCTTTGTTCCGCATCGTCAACATCGGCGATGACGGATTTCCGAATGTGGTATTTCCCGGCATTCCCTACCCGGTCATTTTGATGATCGTGATCGCGATTGCCGTTTCCTTCATGCTGAACCGCTCGGTGCTGGGACGGCACATCTATGCGGTAGGCTCGAATGCGGAAGCCGCTCGGCTGTCCGGCGTCAACGTCGCCCGCGTCACCAACTTTACCTACGTGTTGTCTGGCACGCTGGCGGGTTTGACCGGCTGTGTGCTGATGTCTCGCCTTGTCACAGCGCAGCCGAACGAGGGCGTGATGTATGAGCTGGATGCCATCGCCAGTGCCGTCATTGGTGGCACATCGCTGATTGGTGGTGTCGGCACGATTTCTGGCACGGCTATCGGTGCCTTCGTCATAGGCATTTTGCGCAATGGCCTCAACATGAACGGCGTTTCAGCCTTCACACAGCAGATTATCATCGGTCTGGTTATTCTCGGTACGGTCTGGATCGACCAGCTGCGCAACCGCCGATGATCTATAGGGGTGCGGACCTTTTCCGCGGGAAACCGGCACGGCGATGAGGAGATATCGCTGTGCCGGCACAATGGAGGAAAACATGAAAAAGCTTACGACTGCCCTTTTGACATCGGTGATTGCGCTGTGGAGCGTTTCCACCGTTGAGGCCGGTGAAATCGCCGTCATCGTCAAGACCGTGAACTCCACTTTCTGGCAGAACGTCCAGAAGGGTGCGGATGCCGCGATCAAGGACTCCAAGGGCAACACCATGACCTTCCAGGGTCCGGCCTCGGAATCAGCCATCGCCGATCAGGTCAACATGGTGGAAAATGCCGTCAACCGTAAGGTCGCTGGCATTGTTCTCGCCCCTTCCGATCCGGATGCGCTGGTTCCTGCCGTGAAAAAGGCCTGGGAAGCTCGCATCCCCGTTGTCATCGTAGACTCGCAGCTCGCCAAGGGTGCGGAGCAATATTACCAGTCCTTCCTCGCGACCGATAACAAAAAAGCTGGTGAGCTGGCTGCGCAGGCACTGATCGACAAGGTTGGCAAGGAAGGCAAGATTGCGGTCATGTCCTATGTCGCCGGTGCCGGTTCTGAAATCGGCCGCGTTGGCGGTTTCACCGATTACATCAAGGCCAACTCCAAGCTTCAGATTGTCGGCCCTTATTATTCGCAGTCTCAGATGGCGACGGCGCTAAATCAGACAACGGACGTTCTGGCTGCCAATTCCGATCTCAAAGGCATTTTCGGTGCCAATGAACCGACTGCCATTGGCGTTGGTCGTGCGCTTGCGCAATCCGGTAAGGCGGGCAAGGTTGTCGCCATTGGCTTTGACGGCAATCAGGACCTTCAGGGCTTTGTCAAGGATGGCACGCTAGCGGGTATCGTGGTGCAGGGTTCGTACCAGATGGGTGAACTGGGTGTTCAGACCGTCTCCAAGCTTATCGCCAAGGAAAAGGTCGAGAAGTTCGTTGATACCGGCGTCGTGGTGGTAACAAAGGACAACATCGACAAGCCGGAAGCCAAGAACGTTCTTTATTAAGTCTACTTGACGTCATGCTCGGGCTTGTCCCGAGCATCTGCCAACGTTTCGGTTTTTGCGACGTGAATGGATCCTCGGGACAGGCCCGAGGATGACGTGCCAAAAATATAAACTACCAAGAATTAGCTTTCGAAAGTGCTACGATGAAAGTATCCGAAAAACGTAAAATCCCTCGCCGTGATGTGGATGTGACCGTGATGGGCCTTGGCTGTGCCCAGATGGGTAATCTTTACCGGGTCACGCCCTATGCGGAATCGAAGGGCGCTTTCGACACGGCCTGGCAGCACGGCATGCGTTATTTCGATACTGCACCCTTTTACGGTTACACCCGCTCTGAGCGCCGCCTGGGTACGATGGTGACGGAGCATGAGCGCGGCGATTATACGCTGAGTACCAAGGTCGGGCGTGTAATGGTGCCAGATGAAACGGTGGGCCCGGAAGAGGATGCCTATATCGCGCCCCTGCCCTTCCGTCCGGTCTATGATTATTCCCATGATGGTATCCTGCGCTCCTTCGAGGCCAGCCAGCAGCGGCTTGGCATTCTGAAGCCGGATATCCTTTATATTCACGATATCGGTCCTTTCACCCATGGCGACAAGCATCAGCACTACTGGGACCAGCTGACAACGGGCGGTGGTTTCAAGGCACTCGGCAAACTGCGCGACGAAGGCTCTACGGGTGCCGTTGGCCTTGGCGTCAACGAATGGGAAGTTGTCCGTAGCGCAATGGAGGTCTTCGACATCGACGTTGCGATGCTGGCCGGGCGCTATACGTTGCTGGAACAGAGCAGCCTCGATTTCCTCAATACATGTGCCACACGCGGCGTCGCCATTGTCGTCGCGGGCGCGTTCAATTCCGGTATTCTGGCGGGCAATCGCAAATTCAATTACGAGGACGCGCCAGCCGATATTCTGGCCAAAGTCGATGCCCTCCATGAGGTCTGCGAAGAACTCGGCGTTTCCTTGCAGGCGGCTGCGCTGCAATTTCCGCTGGCGCATGCCGCTGCGGTCACGGTGGTGTCGGGCGCACGCAACGCGCAACAACTGTCTTCCAACATCGAATGGTTCGAGCAGGATATTCCGCCGGAATTCTGGAGTGAGCTTCAAAGGCGGGAGCTGATTGCGGAGGGTGCGCCGGTGCCGGGAGGCAGGGTCTGACCATGCTGATCGACGCCCACCAGCATTTCTGGCTTTTGAAGGACCGCGGCGGCCAATGGCCGCCGCCATCCCTGGAGGCCATCTACAGGGATTTTCTTCCTGACGATCTGTTGCCATTGATGCAGCAGGCGGGCGTAACCGGTACGGTGCTGGTCCAGACGATGGAAACGGCTGCTGATACGGATTTTATGTTGGCACTGGCCGACAAGCATTCTTTCATCAAAGGCGTGGTCGGCTGGGTCGATATGAAGGCACCGGATGCCTCTGAACAGATTGCCAGCCGCGCAGCCTATCCCGCTTTCAAGGGTGTGCGACCGATGTTGCAGGACATCGCCAATGTCAGCTGGATAGAAGATCCGGCCCTCGATCCGGCTGTTGCAGCCTTGATCGATCACGGCCTTGTTTTCGATGCGCTGGTCCTCCCTCAACATTTGCCGCATTTGCTTGCCTTTGCGACCCGCCACACCGGGCTCCCGATCGTCATTGATCACGGCGCAAAGCCTTTGATTGCCAGTGGACATTACAGCAATTGGCGCAAGGATATGACGGCCTTGGCGGCCCTTCCCCATGTCCATTGCAAGCTTTCAGGTCTGCTGACCGAGCGTGGTGATCAAAAGCCTGAGGCAGTGAGACCCTATGCTGAAACCATTGTCGAGCTGTTCGGTACTGGACGGGTGATGTTTGGCAGTGACTGGCCTGTGTTGCGGTTGGCTGGCGATTATCAGGCGTGGCTGGATTTCAGCCGTGACATTGTGCCTGCCGCCGACCATGTTGCGGTGTTTGGCGGCAATGCCGTGCATTTTTATTCTCTTTCTGACAGGTGACATATGCTGGCGATTTTTTGCGATAAGCCCGGGCTTCTATCGGCCAAGGAACTGCCCAAGCCGCATCGCGGCGAGGGTGAAGTTCTCGTGCGTATCCGCCGGATCGGTGTCTGCGGCACGGATTTGCATATCTTCACCGGCAATCAGCCTTACCTGTCCTACCCCCGCATCATGGGGCATGAATTGTCCGGTACGGTGGAAGAGGCACCGGATGGAAGCGCGCTGTCTGCTGGCGATATCGTCACCATCATTCCCTACATTTCCTGTGGCCATTGCAGCGCTTGCCTGAAAGGTAAGAGCAATTGCTGCCGCAACATCGGCGTACTGGGCGTACACCGCGATGGTGGCATGTTGGAATATCTGAGTGTACCGCAGCAATTCGTATTGAAGGCCGAGGGTCTCAGCCTCGATCAGGCGGCGATGACGGAATTTCTAGCCATCGGCGCACATGCGGTCCGTCGTGGTGCGGTCAAGGCGGATCAGCATGTGCTGATCGTCGGTGCCGGACCCATCGGCATGGCCGTTGCCGTTTTCGCGGTGTTGAATGGCAGTGTGGTGACGATGATCGACAGCCGCGAAGACCGGTTGGCGTTCTGCAAAGACCAACTGGGCGTCTCGAATGTCGTCATCCTTGGCGAGGGTGACAAGGATCAACTATCCAAGATCACCGGCGGTGATTTCTTCGACGCAGTGTTTGATGCCACCGGCAATCCGAAAGCCATGGAGCGTGGCTTTTCCTTCGTCGGCCATGGCGGTTCCTATGTGCTGGTATCGATCGTCGCCAGCGATATCAGCTTCAATGATCCCGAATTTCACAAGCGTGAAACCACGTTGCTGGGCAGCCGCAACGCGACGCTGGAGGATTTCGAAGTGGTGCTCGAGGCGCAACGTTCCGGCAAGGTACCCGAAGCGCTGATTACCCACCGCATGACACTGGTCGACGTTCCCGCCCGTTTTGCCGACCTGACCAACCCAAAGGCCGGTGTCATCAAAGGCATGGTGGAAGTCGTCTGAGACCTGCAACAACAAAGACATTCTGTGACCCCTGACTGCGAGTGAGGCCATGACCAAGATTACCGATCTGCGCGTTTTCGATTTGCGCTTTCCCACCTCGCAAAGCCTCGATGGCTCGGATGCGATGAACCCCGATCCGGATTATTCCGCCGCCTATGTCATTCTCGATACCGATGATGCCGCCTTGAAAGGCCATGGTCTGACCTTCACCATTGGCCGAGGCAACGAGATTTGCTGCATGGCCATCGAAGCTATGCGGCATCTGGTTGTCGGTACTGATCTTTCCACCGTGGTGGAAAATCCCGGCAAATATTGGCGGCATCTGACGGGTGATAGCCAGCTACGCTGGATCGGACCGGACAAGGGTGCCATGCATCTGGCCACAGGTGCCGTCGTCAATGCCGTGTGGGATTTGCTGGCAAAACAGGCGGGTAAGCCGGTCTGGCAACTGGTGGCCGATATGAGCCCTGAGCAGATCGCCGATATCGTTGATTACCGTTATCTGACAGACGTACTGACGCGCGACGATGCGCTGGCGATTTTGAAAAAAGCCGAAGCCGGTAAGGCAGAGCGTATCGAAATCCTGAAAAAAGAGGGTTACGCCTGCTATACCACCTCTGCTGGCTGGCTGGGGTACGGCGATGAGAAACTGCGCCGTCTGTGCCAGGAAGCTATTGATGCCGGCTTCAACCACGTTAAGATGAAGGTTGGGCGTGATCTCGAAGACGACATCCGTCGCCTGACCATCGCCCGCGAGGTGATCGGCCCCGACCGCTATCTGATGATCGATGCCAACCAAGTATGGGAAGTCGATCAGGCCATCGAGTGGGTCAATAAGCTCGCTTTCGCCAATCCCTTCTTCATCGAAGAGCCGACCAGCCCGGACGATATTGCCGGCCACCGGAAAATTCGCGAGGCGATTGGCTCGGTCAAGGTCGCGACCGGTGAAATGTGCCAGAACCGTATCATGTTCAAGCAGTTCATCGCCGAAGGTGCGATTGACGTCGTGCAGATCGACAGCTGCCGAATGGGTGGTCTCAACGAAGTGCTGGCCGTCTTGCTGATCGCCGCGAAATACGGCCTGCCCGTCTGGCCGCATGCCGGTGGCGTCGGACTCTGCGAATATGTGCAGCACCTGTCGATGATCGATTATTTGGTCGTATCAGGCACCAAGGAAGGCCGCGTGATCGAATATGTCGACCATCTGCACGAGCATTTCATCGAGCCCTGCGACATCAAGGATGCGGCTTACATGCCGCCAAAAATGGCGGGTTTTTCGATTGAGATGAAGCCGGAATCGATTGAGGCTTATTTGTTCAGGGGGTAAGACGTGACGAGTTCGCCGCCCCTCACCGTCATCCTCGGGCTTGACCCGAGGATCTAACGAACCCCGACGTCAAACGTGGTCAGATCCTCGGGTCAAGCCCGAGGATCTGACCACGTTTGACGTCGAATGGAATAATTTACGGCAAACTAAAAGCTACTAAGCGCTGCTTCGAGCCTTACCCACTCGGCCTCTTCTCCCGGAAGACCAAACCGCATATCAGCGGGTCTTTCATCAAAGATGCGCGTCAGAATGCCGTGTTGCATCAGGTGGACAAACAGGCGTGGCACCCGCTCATCGCGAACAAGGGTGAAGAGCGACGTACCCCCAGCGATGGTCAAACCGGTTTTTCTCAGCATCTCGTTCAGCCGTGCCGACTCATCCTTTAGCCGGAGTCTCATGGCTTCCCGCCAAGGCTTGTCCGCCAGCGCTTCCGTCGCAATGTGCAAAGCCGGGCCGGACACGGCCCACGGTCCCAGTCGTGCTTCGAGGTCTGCGGCAATGTCGGGGTGGGCGATGGAGAAGCCGAGGCGGACGCCTGCCATGCCGTAAAACTTGCCGAAGGAGCGCAAGACGACGAGGCTGTTTGAGGTCGCCCCGTCAGCGATACTTTCGGCGCATCCGGTTTCGATGAAGGCTTCATCGACCACAAGCAATCCATCTTTTTTGCGCATGGCGTCAGCCAGTGCCAGCAAGGGTGCACGCTCTATCACCCGCCCATCTGGATTGTTTGGGTTGATAACAACCACGTAATCGAAAGCAATGAGGTCCTCGATATCAGAGACTTCAGTGACAGAAAGCCCGGCTATGCGGGCGGTGCGGGCGTGTTCGGCATAGGCGGGAGACAGCACGCCGCACGTTTGCCCGCCTTTCTGGACGGCCAATTGCGCCAGCAACGGCATCAGCATTTGGGTGCCGGGAGCAGCTACGACGTGCGCTGCGGAGGGTGCACCAAACGCCGCTGATGCGACATCTTTCAATTTTTCCACTGCACTTGGTTCCGGCAGTCGGGCAAACGCGCTGGCGGGAATGGGCGAATGCGGGTAGGAGTGCGGATTGATCCCGGTGGAAAGATCGATCCAGGGTTCGGGTGCCTGTGGATAAAGCTGGCGCGCGTATCCTAGGTTGCCCCCATGGCGGATCGCCGGTTGCGCTTTTTCTGGTACCCTCTCGCCCATGTTCTTCGCTCTCGCTTTCCTGTCCGTGCTGATCGAACGCCTTGTCGGCTATCCCGACTGGCTGTTCAAGCGCATCGGCCATCCCGTGACATGGATCGGTTCGCTTATCGCCCTCCTCGATAAAAAATGGAACCGGGAGAGTGATTCATTTTCGCGTCGCAAGGGCATGGGTGTGGCCGCACTGATCATTTTTCTGGGGTCGGCGGTGCTGATTGCTTGGGTGTTGCAATCAACGCTTCTATGGCTTCCTCTTGGTCTGTTGATCTTGGCGGTGTTTGGTGCATCTCTGCCTGCGCAGAAAAGCCTGGAGCAGCATGTTGCGGCCGTGGCCCTTGCTCTAGAGCGTGATGGCGTCGAAGGTGGCCGCAAGGCGGTGTCGATGATCGTGGGGCGTGATCCGGAAAAGCTGGATGAAGCCGCCGTGTGCCGGGCGGCTATAGAAAGTCTGGCAGAAAATTTTTCCGATGGCATCGTTGCACCCTCGCTCTGGCTCGGCCTTCTGGGGCTTGCCGGCGGCACAGGATACAAGGCGATCAACACGGCAGACAGCATGATCGGCCATCGCTCACCCCGCCATGAGGCCTTCGGCTGGGCCTCTGCGCGGCTGGATGATCTCGTCAACCTTCCCGCTTCGCGCCTTACTGGCTTACTTTTCGTTCTGTCTGCTTTTTTTGTGAAAGGTGCGTCGCCGCGCGAGAGCATGAATGCCGTTTTTCGCGATGCGCCGCATCATCGCTCGCCCAATGCCGGATGGCCGGAGGCAGCGCTTGCCGGAGCACTTGGATTTGCGCTCGCCGGTCCCCGCTCCTACGGCGGGCAGATGATCGAGGCACGGTTCATGGGCGAAGGCGGGCGACGGGATTTGACCGCCGCCGATATTCGTCAGGCCTTGAAACTGACCCGTGTCGCCGATGCCATGTTGATTTGTCTCTTCGGCGCACTCGCCGTTGTCATCGCGCTATAGCCCATAAGGCATCCAGATTGAGATGGCGCTCCATATGGTCAGCCAACCTGTCCAGAACGGCATTCACTTGCTGTTCGTAATTGAGCGTCGAACTTTCGCTGCCCAGCCGCTTCAGCCAGGCACTGCGCTGAGTATCATCAGCAAACAGGCCGTGCATATAGGTGCCGAAGACGCGACCATCCGTTGAAATCGCGCCGTCTTTTTGGTCGCCAATAGTAGAGAACGGGCGGATGACATCCGCTCCCTCGGTTATTCCAACATGCATTTCATAGCCGGAGAAGGATATTCCGTCGAAGCTCTGGCCGGTGACAGAGATGAGCCGTTTATCGCCGGTCAGGACGGTGTCAACATTCAACAATCCTAACCCGTCTACCGTGAGATTTACGCCTTCGATGCCCTCTGGATCAGCCACGGTGTTGCCCAGCATCTGGTAGCCACCACAAAGGCCGAGAACATAGCCGCCTCGGCGCAGATGCGCTTTGATATCGACATCGAAACTTGAGCTTTTCAGCGTGGTCAGGTCAGCGATTGTTGACTTCGAGCCGCAAAGAAGCACCAATGCGCAATCTGCTGGAATGACATCACCCGGCCGCACGCGAATCAGTTCGACATCGGGCTCAGCCTCCAGCGGGTCGAGGTCATCGAAGTTGGAGATATGCGGCAGGATGGGAACCGCGATGCGGATTTTCGCGCCCGGTTTGCGCTGTTCCGGTGCGGTCAAACCCAGTGCATCTTCGGCGGGCAAGCGGCTGGCGTCGGCAAAATGGGGCAGAAGACCAATCGGGCTCCAGCCGGTTTTATCCTGGATGATGCGCATGCCGTCATCGAACAGGCTTGGATCACCTCTGAAACGATTGACGATGAAGCCTTGGATCATCGCCGCATCTTCTGCATCCAGAACTGTTTTCGTGCCCACAAGGCTGGCGATGACGCCACCGCGATCGATATCGCCGATGAGGATGACAGGCGCATCCGCGGCCCGGGCAAAGCCCATATTGGCAATGTCGTTGGCGCGAAGATTGACTTCCGATGCGCTGCCCGCACCCTCCACCAGAACCAGGTCGGCTTTGGCTTTCAGATGCTCGAAACTTTCCAGCACACACGGCATCAGGCCCGCTTTCATGTGCTGGTAATCTGCCGCCTTGGCGTTGCCGATGACCTTGCCCTGCACCACCACCTGCGCGCCGGTCTCGCTTTGCGGCTTTAGCAGCACCGGGTTCATATGCACGGAAAGGGCAACACCCGCCGCCCGCGCCTGCAAGGCCTGCGCCCTGCCGATTTCACCACCATCTGCGGTAACGGCGGCGTTGTTGGACATGTTTTGCGGCTTGAACGGCATGACGGAAAGGCCACGGCGGGTGAACGCACGGGCAAGCCCCGCCACCATTAGTGACTTGCCGACGTCAGATCCGGTACCCTGAAACATCAAAACGCGCGCTGTCATCAATTAAAACTCGATGCCGGACTGGGCTTTGACGCCCGCTTTGAAGTGATGCTTCACCAGCGTCATTTCCGTCACCATATCAGCGGCATCGATCAGCGCCGGCTTGGCGTTACGACCAGTGACCATGACATGCAGCTCCGGACGGCGGTTTTGCAACGCTGCCACCACTTCATCCAGCGGTAGGTAATCGTAACGCAATGCGATATTGAGCTCATCGAGCACCACCAAGCCAATCGTTTCATCGGCCATCAGTGTCTTTGCCTCTTGCCACGCTTTCGTGGCAGCTGCGACATCGCGTTTGAGATCCTGGGTGTCCCACGTGAAACCTTCACCCATGGTGCGCCACTCCACACGGTCGCCAAACAGGGCCAGCGCCTGCTGCTCGCCAGTGGACCATGCGCCCTTGATGAACTGCACGATGCCGACGCGTCTGTTGGTGCCCAGCATGCGCAGCGCAAGTCCGAAGGCTGCGGTGGACTTGCCTTTGCCCGGGCCGGTATTGACCATCAGCAGACCTTTTTCGATGGTCTTTTCCGAGACCTCCGCGTCTTGAACGGCTTTGCGATTGGCCATTTTGGCGCGATGGCGTTCGGCCTCGCTGTCGCTGATATCGCGGTTCATGGCGTCTTATCCTTCCGGCGCATGTTTTTTCGAAGCGGCGACTATAGTCAAATCCGTTCTCACGGCAATCATGGAGCGGCATTGACACTCCAGCACCGCAGGGCATAAGGATTAAGAACTGACGGTCTTTTTCCGGCAACGGGAAAAGCTAAGAGGGAACACGGTTCAATTCGCTATGCGGACCAATCCGTGGCTGCCCCCGCAACTGTAAGCGGTGAGCCCGCGCCAAAAGCCACTGGACATGTTGTCCGGGAAGGCGGCGCAAGGGCGTTCTTCACACTGCGAGCCAGGAGACCTGCCGTTTCAGGAAAACGTCTGCCGGGCGGGGTGCTCCGGTCAGTCGGTCTTGTCGAACAGCGAAGCGTGCCTCGGCGCGTGGCGTTTTTCGATATCCGCACCCCAGAGAATTTGCAGGCGCGGAAAGCTTAATCTTGGATATAACATCGACATCCCCAGCCATGACGGCGGAGCCCGAACGCGAAACGTCCAGTGGCGTCGTCGTTTTCGTGTGCCGCAGCTGTCGCGATGAAGCCGATCCCAATATAGAACCCCGTCCCGGTGCCACACTTGCGCAGGCTGCAGTCGCGCTTGGTCGCACTGAAGGTGTCGAGGTGCGTAGCGTCAATTGCCTTGCCAATTGCAAGCGAGGCCTGAGTGCGGCGATGCGCAGCGCCGACGGTTGGTCTTATATGTTTGGTTCGCTGACCGCAGACGATGCCGCCGACCTGATGGTCGGTGCGCGTCTTCTGGCCACGGCACCGGATGGCCTGATGCCATGGCGCGGACGGCCTAACAGTTTGAAGCGTGGCTTGGTTGCCCGCATTCCCCCTTTGCATTTTACCGAGGAGACATCATGACCACGCTCGATCGCGTTCCCTGCACCATCATCACCGGCTTTCTTGGCGCTGGCAAAACCACCTTGCTGCGTGGCCTGTTGGAGAAACTGGATGGAAAACGGCTGGCTATTATCGTCAACGAATTTGGCGATGTTGGCATTGATGGCGATGTTCTCAAAGGCTGCGGCATCGAAAGCTGCCCGGAAGAAAATATCGTAGAATTGGCCAATGGCTGCATTTGCTGCACGGTTGCCGATGATTTCCAACCAGCTATCGAGCAGATCCTCAGCCGTCAGCCACGCGTCGAGCATATCCTTATCGAGACATCTGGATTGGCTTTGCCGAAGCCGTTGGTTCAGGCCTTCCAGTGGCCAGCGATCAAAAGCCGCGTGACGGTGGACGCCGTGGTCGCTGTTGCCGATGGTGCAGCTCTTGCGGAAGGCATGGTGTCGCATGATCTCGAGGCTCTTGCCGCCCAGCGCCAGAACGACGAAGCGCTGGATCACGACGATCCGGTCGAAGAGGTTTTCGAAGATCAGATTGCCTGCGCAGATCTCATCGTTCTGACCAAGGGCGATCTGCTCGATGCAGAGGGTCTCGAGCGCGCCAAGGCGCATATCAATGCACATCTTCCAAAGGCGGCAAAAATCATCGTGGCGTCCAATGGCGTCATCGATCCTGCCGTCCTCATCGGGCTTGGGCTTGCGGTGGAAGAGGATATCGATAATCGCCACACCCATCATGATGAGGAAGAAGACCACGATCACGATGAGTTCGACAGCTTCGTCGTGGAACTGGATGCGGTAACCGACGCAGATGCGTTGGCGGTGCGTATCTCCGAAACGGCGGCCTCTGAAAACGTGCTGCGTATCAAGGGTTTTGTCGAGGTCTCTTCCAAGCCGATGCGCTTGCAGGTTCAGGCCGTCGGTTCACGCGTCAACCATTACTTCGATCGTCCCTGGGCCACCGGTGAAGTCCGCCGCAGCCGCCTGGTGGTGATCGGCGAAAAAGGTATCAACCGCGAGAAAATCGAGCGGATGCTGGCGGCCTGATCCATGCACATCCTCGCCACCACATCCTCGTCTCTGGACGACCTGATCGAGCCGGTTGATCTCAACCAGCCACGGGCAGATGTGGTGGTGATGTCCTTTTCCGCCAGCGATCTTGCGGGGTTGGAACGTGGATGGGCGCAAGCTGGCGATGGTTCTGTCTCGCTCGTATCCGCCAATCTTTCCGAGCTTCGCCACCCCATGTCGGTCGATCTGTGGATCGAGAAGACGGCCGAACATGCCAAACTGATCCTTATCCGGATTCTCGGCGGCGCTGACCGTTGGCGTTATGGGGTGGATCAGCTATCGAGGATGGCCCGCCATCGCGGGATCAAGCTGGTGTTGTTGCCCGGTGAATGCAGCGAGCGGGACGAAAAATTGGAGGTGGCGTCCACCGTCGATCTTGAAACGCTCAACGCCATCCTTTCGTTTTTCCGCGCGGGTGGTTCAGATAATATGAGCCGTGTGGCGGCTGGGCTGGCTGCAGTTGCACGCGGCGATGCATGGCCGGATATCGTGGCGGAACCGCTGCCGAAAGCCGGTTTCTATCGACCCGGAGAGGGATTTGTCGATCTCGTCCAGGCGCTCCGCGAATTTCCGCAAAATGCCCCTATCCTGCCCATCCTGTTTTATCGTTCCATGTTGCTGGCCGCAGATGTGGCACCCATCGATGCGCTGTTTGGTGCTTTACACGCGAAAGGCTTTGCACCGCTGCCGATTTTCGTCAGCGGCTTGAAAGATCAGGACGCGATCCGGTTTCTGGAAGAGACACTTGCGCATTTGAAACCGGCGGCGATCATCGCGGCAACCGCCTTTGCCAGCCAGACGGATGAGAGCGGCAAAACCCTGTTCGAGCGGCTGGATGTGGCAACGTTTCAAGTGATCATGGCCACGACCCGGCGTGATGGTTGGACGGAAAACATGCGCGGGATCAATCCGTCTGATCTTGCCATGCATGTGGTGCTGCCGGAGCTGGATGGCAGAATACTGGCCGGGGTCATTTCGTTCAAGCAGCCTGATCCGAATGGAGGGCGGGGCCTGGTCAATATGCCGGAGCCTGACCGCGTCGAGCAGGTTGCAGACCGCGTGGCGGCCTTTTTTCGGCTGAAGACTGCGGCACCATCTCAACGACGCCTTGTCATTCTCATGCCGGATTATCCGGGCGCGGCACCCGGCCGAACCGGTTATGCCGTGGGTCTGGATGTACCGCAAAGCGTACTAGAAATGCTGCATGATCTGCGCGATGCTGGATATGCGGTAGACGACATTCCCGAGACGGCACGTGGGTTGCTCAACCGCATAGAGAACGAAACCGTTGGTTTCGGTTTCGCCGAATATTCGGTATTCTGCGCTACCCTCCCGCCTTCCGCCAATCAGGCGTTGGAGAGCACCTGGGGGAATGCCGCTGACGACGATGCCATTGAAGATGGAGCCTTCCGCTTCCGCGCCGCGCGTTTCGGCGCGGTAACCGTCGCACTGGCACCTGATCGCGGTCGCAACGAAGATCGGCGCGTGGATTACCATGACCCGGCTTTACCTCCACGGCACGCCTTGGTCGCTTTCGGTGCTTGGATGCGGCATGGCGTGGATGCGCATGCCATCATTCATGTCGGTGCACATGGCACGCTGGAATGGTTGCCCGGCAAGACTGTGGCGTTATCACAGGCCTGCTTCCCGGAAATCGTCACAGGGCCGTTGCCTGTGATCTATCCGTTCATCGTGTCCAATCCAGGTGAAGCAGCGGTTGCCAAGCGACGCATTGCCGCCGTCACCATTGGTCACATTCCCCCCGTGCTGGTGGATGCCGGTCTGTCGCCAGAGCAAATGGCGCTGGAGCAGCTTGTCGATGAATATGCGCAGGCGGATGGGCTGGACCGTCGTCGCCGCGACCGGTTGGCAAAGCTTATCGTGGAGAAGGCGCAGGAGACCGGACTGGCGGCAGATGCGGGAATTGGCTTGCGGGACGATGCCGATACGGCACTGTCACGCATCGATGCCTTTCTCTGCGATCTCAAGGATTTCGCCATCAAGGACGGTCAGCATGTGTTCGGCCGCTGCGCAGATGATGAGGTCGATCCACTGAGAGTACAAAGTGCAGTGGCGGAAAAGTCGGCACTGCTTGCAGCACTCGATGGTCGGCATATCCCTCCCGGGCCTTCCGGTGCACCGGCTCGCGGGCGACTTGATGTTTTGCCCACTGGGCGCAATCTTTACGCCGCAGATCCGCGCACCATGCCGACGCCGACCGCTTTCGAGCTTGGCCGCATGGCAGGCGAAGAGGTCTTGCGGCATTATTTGCAAAGCCATGGCGATTGGCCAAAACATCTGGTGTTCGATCTCTGGGGCTCGGCCTCGTTGCGCAATGGCGGCGAGGATGTGGGGCAGGCGCTTCATCTGATGGGGGCAAGGCCGATCTATGATCCGGCTACGGGCCGTGTAACCGGCATCGAAGTGCTGCCACCTGCGGCGCTGGGACGGCCCCGTGTCGATGTGACATTCCGTATTTCTGGCCTGTTTCGAGATATGTTCCCGGCGCTGATCGCCCTGCTCGATGCTGCGGCAAAGGCGATCGCCCGGCGTGAGGAAGCCGCCGGTGACAATCCACTGGGGGAAGAAGCTGCAAGCCTCGGCCATATCCCGGCCCGCATTTTCGGCTCCGCACCCGGCACCTATGGTGCTGGCATTGAGGAAAAGCTGGCCAGCGGGCGCTGGGATGAGCGCGAGGAGCTTGGGCAGACCTATTTGGACGCGGCAAGTCATGCTTTCGGTGGCGCGGATGGGCTTGGCGTTTTTGTTGATACAGGCTTTGCAAGCCAGGTGGAAAAAGCCGACCTGCTGGTCCACACCGGCGATGATCCGGGACGCGACCTTCTTGATGGCTCCTCTGACGTTGCCTTCATCGGAGGCTTCGCGGCGGCCAAGGCGGCGCTTGGTCAATCGGCTGACGTGGTGGCATTGGACACGACCGATCCCGCCCGCCCGCGTGCCCGTTCTATCGCTCAGGCAATCACTCGCGTCGTGCGCGCCCGGGCGATCAATCCGCGCTTTATCGCCGGGCAGATGCGGCATGGGCCACGCGGTGCGGCGGAATTTGCCGAGACGGTGGACCGGCTGATCGGCTTTGCCGAAACCACCCATGCCGTATCGTCCTCTCTGATCGAGGCGCTCTACGACGCATATTTGGGCAATGAAGAGGTGCGCGATTTCATTCTACGGGAAAACCCGCAGGCGGCAGAGGTTATGGCCCAACGGTTTCTCTCCGCCCGTCATCGCGGCCTTTGGCACAGCCGTCGCAATGCCGTGGATGCGGAACTGGAGATGTTGATTGCTCCAAGACAGGCGAGGGCGAACGCATGAGCGCCACCAGCCGTGTCGACGTTCAGCCTTTTACCCGTCGCGGCGTTTGCCCGGCCTTGTCTGCTCCGATGCAGACGGGAGATGGACTTTTGTCCCGCATTGCCTTCACGGATCATATTTCGCCCGATGATCTGGATGCGCTATCTGCCCTCGCCATCCGGCATGGCAACGGTTTGATCGACATCACCGCGCGTGGCGGTTTGCAATTTCGCGGGTTGACCGCTGAGAGTGCTGTGGCCCTTGAACAGGATATTTTGACTCTTAGTCTGCCGTTGCGACAAGGCTTGGCGGTAGAAATTTCACCTCTTGCAGGCATCGATGAGGCGGCCATCGCTGATCCGCGTGCGATTATGAGCCGGATATCGGAGCGCGCGGATACGTTCAAACTGTCTGAACGACTGGCCGCGAAAATGTCTGTCATCATTGATGGCGGCGGCCATGTGAGCATGGTCGATCTGCTGGCAGATGTCAGGCTGAAGGCGGTTCGGATCAATGATGACGTACTGTGGCAATTGATGTTGAGTGGTGCAGAAAAAACGTCATTGCGTGCCGGTATGCTGCGAACGGAACATGCCGCAGATGTGGTCATCGATCTCCTGAATTGCCTTGTTGAACGGGGTTCCGACGCGCGCGGTCGCGATCTGGACATTGAAACGGTGCGGGCGGTTTGTGCGGAACGGTTGGTTGATAGCAATGAAACAGGTCAAGACCTGAGCCCCTCATCCCCCTGCCGCGACCTTCTCTCCGGCAGGGAGAAGGCGGAAAGCCTGACCCTCCCGACTCATGGCGAAGCGCATCCCTACGGATTAATGAGTCTTTCCTGTTGGCAGTTTGCCGCCGCGTTGGCACCTGCCTACGGTCAAATCCCAGCTGATACGCTGTCTGCTCTTTGCCGACATGCATCCATGCTGGAGATAAAATATGTAAGACCCGGCCCCGGCCATGCTCTGTATTTTATTGGAGACAAAGAGGCTTGCCAGACGCTTCTCACCCATGCGCGTGATGCTAGTTTTGTGACGAATGCTCGTGATCCGCGTTCTGCCATTGCAGTTTGCGCCGGGGAACCGGCCTGCGCTTCGGCTTTCATTTCCACAAGACAACTGGCTGAACACGCGGCGGCGGACTGTGCGGCCCTCCTGGACGGGTCACTCACGCTGCATCTTTCCGGCTGCGGCAAGGGCTGCGCCCATCCCACATCGGCACCGCTTGCTTTCTCAGGCTCTTCCGATGGGCTGGCGTTTCGCTATTCGGGCCGTGTTTCAGACGCTCCAGATGTTATTTTGCCCTTCACGGAGCAGAAGGCGGCACTTTCGCGACTTGCCCGTTTGTATGAAAAAGAACATAAGCCCGGAGAAAATGCCCGCGCGCTGCTTGCCCGTCTTGGCAGGCAAAAGATCGTCGCGGCGCTCCGACAGGATAATCGATGACTGAATACGACTATATTCGCGATGGTAACGCGATTTACGAGCGCTCCTTTGCGATGGTGCGAGAAGAGGCTGATCTGTCTGCCTTTACGCCGGACCAGGCCGAAATCGCCATCCGCATGATCCACGCCTGCGGACAGGTGGAGGCGGCACAGCATTTTCGCTTCTCGCCCGATTTCGTGACTGCTGCGCGCGGCGCGCTGGAAGCGGGCAAGCCCATTCTTTGCGACGCCGAAATGGTGGCGCATGGCGTGACGCGTGCTCGCCTTCCCGCCCGCAACGAGGTGATTTGCACGCTGCGCTATCCACAAACCCCTGAACTGGCAAAGGCCATCGGCAACACCCGTTCTGCCGCAGCACTCGATCTTTGGGGCGATAAACTGGATGGCGCGCTGGTGGCCATCGGCAATGCACCGACCGCGCTGTTTTATCTCTTGGAAATGCTGGAACGTGGTGCGCCCCGCCCCGCCGCCATCATCGGCATGCCGGTTGGTTTCGTGGGTGCGATGGAATCAAAGGATGCGCTTGAGGAAAGTGGGCTGCGCATTCCCTATGCGATCGTCAAGGGCCGCCTCGGCGGCTCTGCCATGACGGCAGCAGCGGTCAATGCCGTGGCGAGGCCTGGCCTATGAGCGCCGCACTGTTCGATCCTGCGCCACAGACGGTATTGAAAGGCAAGCTGATTGGTGTCGGCACAGGTCCTGGTGATCCCGAGCTTTTGACGCTGAAGGCCGTTCGCGCCATCGAGAATGCCGATGTTGTCGCCTTTTTTTGCAAGAGAGGTAGCAAGGGCAATGGGCGCGGCATCGTTGAAAGCTTCATCCGCCCCGGCACGCTGGAAATGCCATTGGTTTACCCGGTGACGGTTGAGAGCGACAAGAACGGCGACGATTACCGCGGAGCCATTGCTGGCTTTTTCGATCAGTCTGCGAGAGATATTGCCGTTCATCTGGATGCCGGACGCAACGTCGCAGTGCTCTCCGAAGGCGATCCGTTGTTTTACGGCTCCTATATGCACTTGCATTTGCGACTTGCGCCGTCCTATCCGGCAGAAGTCGTGGCGGGCATCACAGCCATGTCCGGCTGCTGGTCCATGACGGGCCTTCCGCTGGTGCAGGGCGATGACATCTTGAGCGTGCTGCCCGGAACACTTGGCGAAGAGACGTTGACGGAGCGGCTGTCCGGTACGGATGGTGCTGTTATCATGAAGGTTGGGCGCAACCTTCCAAAAATCCGCCGTGCGCTGGAACGCGCGGGCAAGCTGCAAAGCGCTCTGTATGTCGAGCGCGGCACGATGGAAAACGGTCATGCCATGCGACTGGTGGAGCACGACGGTTCGCCCGCGCCCTACTTCTCTCTGGTGCTGGTACCGGGCTGGAAAGACAGACCTGCGGGTGGAGAGACCATATGAGTGGTCGTCTCACCGTCGTTGGCCTTGGCCCGGGCAATCTGGGTCAGATTACGCCGGAAGCGCTGGATGCCGTGCGTGAGGCAGACGATTTCTTCGGCTATATTCCCTATCTCGACCGGCTTTCGCTGGAGCCACATCAACGTCGCCACGCCTCTGATAATCGCGAGGAACTTTCCCGCGCCGAGGCGGCGCTGACGATTGCGGCTGCGGGGGGCAAGGTTTGCGTCGTGTCGGGTGGTGATCCCGGTGTTTTCGCCATGGCTGCCGCCGTGTGCGAAGCCATCGAAAATGGTCCCGCGGAGTGGCGGAATATTGATTTTTCGGTCGTGCCGGGTGTGACGGCCATGCTGGCGGTGGCGGCGAGAGCCGGTG
Organism: Agrobacterium rosae; assembly: GCF_002915175.1. Taxonomy (GTDB): domain Bacteria; phylum Pseudomonadota; class Alphaproteobacteria; order Rhizobiales; family Rhizobiaceae; genus Agrobacterium; species Agrobacterium rosae. The sequence goes on from NZ_NXEJ01000009.1 coordinate 95,875, forward strand.
CGCCGCTGGGGCACGATTTTTGTGCCATTTCGCTATCGGATAATCTGAAACCCTGGTCGCTGATCGAAAAGCGGCTGGTTGCGGCAGCGCAAGCCGGTTTCGTGATGGCGTTTTACAACCCTGTCAGCAAGGCACGTCCCCACCAATTGGCAACGGCTTTCGATGTGCTGCGCGCGCATCTGCCCGGGTCGGTGCCGGTGATTTTCGGGCGCGCTGCCGGGCGGGCGGATGAGCGTATGCGCGTCGTGCCGCTGTCTGATGCGGCAAGCGATATGGCCGATATGGCCACCTGCATCATTGTTGGTTCGGTGGAAACACGGTTGATCGAACGCAGTGGCCAGCAGCCTATTGTCTATTCACCACGTTCGTCCAAAAGGGAAAGCTGATGGCGGATGGCGGCCAAGGCAGTATCGATGTTCGGGACCGTCTCGATATTTGCCCGCATCGGACGCTCGATCATCAACACCCTTATTCCCAGACGGCGCGCCGCTTCAATCTTCGCGTAGGCCGCCGTGCCGCCGGAGTTTTTGGAGACGATGAACGCAATGTGATTTTCACGCAGCAGGTCGATTTCATCAGCCAGCGCGAAGGGCCCGCGCGCCGTCAGGTAACGGGCATGCGGCACCGTCAGAGGCGGCTCGACCGGATCGACGCTGCGGATGAGATAATGGTGCTGCGGTGCGGCCTCGAAGGGCAGCAGTTCCTGACGACCGAGCGCGAGGAAAGCCTTGGTGCTCGTGTTTCCAAGAGCAGCGACAGCGCTTTCCACATCGGCCACGCTTTGCCAATCATCGCTGGACTGTCTCTCCCACGCCGGGCGCTCCAGAGTGACAAGTGGAATATCGGCCAGTTTTGCGGCCTCAACGGCGTTTGCAGAGATGCGCGCCGCGTAAGGGTGGGTCGCATCCACCAGAAGATCGAACCGATTTTCCGTGATGAAGTCGGCCAGTCCTTTTGCACCGCCAAATCCGCCGGTGCGCATCGGCACCGGTTGCTGAACAGGATCACGGGTACGGCCGGCCATAGACAGAAGCAGCCGGTAGCCGGAGTCTTCCGCCAGTTTTCCAGCCAGAATACGGGCATCCGCCGTGCCGCCAAGAATGAGTATGGAGCGTGTCATGGCCTCTGAATATGCCGGAATCGACAGCGCATCCACTGAAAAGGCGAGTGCCCCATGGCTTTCCATTGTCGGCATTGGCGAGAACGGGCTTGCCGGACTGGGTAAGGATGCGCACCGGGCGATTGAAACGGCCGAATTCGTGTTTGGCGGCAAACGACATTTGGCGCTGGTGGCGGATGCCATCAAAGGCGAAGCCCGGCCATGGCCAGTCCCGTTCGATGTGGAGATGGCGGATGTCGTCGCGTTGCGCGGACGCGAGGTTTGTGTGCTGGCGTCTGGCGATCCATTTTTTTTCGGTGTCGGCGTGACGCTGCTGCGTCAGGTCTCTGCAGAGGAGACCGTATCCTACCCTGCCCCATCGGCGTTTTCGCTGGCCGCTTCAAGACTCGGCTGGGCGTTGCAAGATGTAGAATGTGTGTCGCTGCACGGTCGCTCCATCGATCTCATCCGCCCGCATCTGCATGCCGGTGCGAAACTCATCGTTCTGACATCGGATGAGAAAGCCCCTGCCCTTTTGGCAGCGCTTGTTTCGGAGGCTGGCTTTGGTGCTTCCAATTTTAGTCTGCTGGAAGCTCTTGGTGGTCCCCGTGAGAAAGTCCGGGCTGGCAAGGCTGCCAAGTTTTCCTTGAGCGATGTCGATCCGCTGAATGTCGTTGCCATCAATGTCGTTGCGGATGAAAAGGCGCGTATCATCCCCTATTCGCAAGGGCTGGATGATGCGCTGTTCGAGCATGATGGCCAGATGACCAAGCGTGAGATTCGGGCGGTCACGCTGTCATCGCTCGGCCCCCGTCATGGCGAATTGCTTTGGGATATTGGTGCGGGTTCGGGCTCCATCGGCATCGAGTGGATGCTGGCGCATCCGTCATTGCGCGCTATCGGTATCGAGCAGCACCCGGAGCGGGCCGAGCGGGCCATGCGCAACGCGGAAGCTTTCGGCGTGCCGGGGCTGGAAATCGTGATCGGTACGGCACCGGAGGCGTTCGAAGGTCTGCCGGTGCCACACGCCATCTTTATTGGCGGCGGTGGCAGCGAAGATGGCGTGCTGGATGGCGCAATTGCGGCGTTGAAACCCGGCGGTCGTCTGGTGGCCAATGCGGTGACGTTGGAGATGGAGGCGATGTTGCTGGCTGCGCAGGCGCGGCTGGGCGGTTCGCTGATCCGGCTCGAGGTTGCGCGCGCCTCGTCTGTTGGTTCCATGCAGGGCTGGCGTCCGGCCATGCCGGTCACGCAATGGGCTTGGGTCAAGCCGTGATTGTGGCGGGGATCGGGTGTCGCAAGGGAACCAGTGCAGAGGCAATCATTGCTGCTTTAGATGAGGCGTCAAAGGCGCATGGTGTAAAGATCGATTTCATCGCAACGGCACCGATCAAGGCCGACGAACCGGGATTGATGGAAGCCGCGACACGGCTTGGTATGGCGTTCGTCGTGGTGGCGCAGGCGGATTTCGAACAGGCCGGTGCCCGCACGATCACGCAATCGGCAACCAGCCTCAAACATTCCGGCTCCCCCAGTCTCAGCGAAGCATCGGCTTTGGCGGCGTTGGGACCACGATCAAGGCTGATTGCGCCGCGAATGGTGATCGGCGATATGACGGTGGCGCTTGCCACTTTAGGAGACAACGAATGACGGTTCATTTTATTGGTGCCGGTCCTGGTGCAGCAGATCTTATTACGGTGCGTGGGCGCGATCTCATCGCCGCCTGCCCGGTCTGCCTCTATGCAGGCTCGCTCGTGCCGAAAGCTTTGCTGGAGTATTGCCCTGATGGTGCGCGCATCGTCGATACGGCAGCGCTTTCGCTGGATGATATCGAGGCGGAATATGTCGCTGCGGCGCGTGAGGGCAAGGATGTGGCGCGGCTGCATTCCGGCGACCTCTCCGTCTGGAGCGCCATGGGCGAGCAAATTCGCCGTCTGGAGCGTCTGGGGCTGGATTATACTGTTACACCAGGTGTACCGTCTTTTGCCGCAGCCGCCGCTACGTTGCGGCGAGAGTTGACAGTGCCGGAGGTGGCGCAGAGCCTCGTGCTCACCCGCATCTCGGGCCGTGCCTCCAAAATGCCGGAGACGGAAACCTTGAAGGCATTCGGGGCGACAGGCGCGACGCTTGCCATTCATCTGGCCATTCACGCCATCGCCAAAGTGGTCGAAGACCTGACGCCGCTCTATGGTACCGATTGCCCGGTCGCCATCGTGGTGCGGGCCTCATGGCCGGAAGAACGGGTCATCAGAGGCACACTTGGTAATATCGAAGCCAAGCTTGCAGAAGAGCCGGTGGAGCGCACGGCGTTGATCTTCGTCGGCAAAGGCTTGGCGTCAGAGGATTTTCGAGAGAGCGCACTTTACAGCACGGATTATGTGCGCCGGTTCCGCTCACCGGAAGGGAAAGCCGAGACGTGATGGGATGGCGCAAAGCCGAAGCGCCCTTTCAAGGCCCCATCCCTATCGAACACCAGAATCTCGAGCACCGTTTCCGGCACATTGAGAGCGTCGGCCGCCGTTTGCCAGGCTTTTTCGGCCACGACATTGCCAAGGTCTATACCCGCGCTGCCCGCCATGGTGAAGGCATGCGCCACCGTGTTGGCGTGACGGATGGTATCCGCTAACGTCTCGTCACCACCCGCCTCCGTCGCCAGTTTCGCCAACGCATCGAGATCCGCTAGGCCACGCTTGGAATGAACGTCGAGCATGCCTTGCGCGAGCTTGGTCATCTTGGCGACGCCACCGGCGATGGTGAGTTTCTCCACGGGATGCGTTCGGAGATATTTCAACATGCCGCCGATGAAATCGCCCATGTCGATCAGGGCGGTTTCCGGTAGACCGTGCAAAGCTTGCCCGGCTTTTTCCGAGGCATTGCCGGTCGCGCCGAGAATATGGGTCAGCCCTTCTGCCCGGGCCACATCGATGCCACGCCAGATGGAGTGAATCCAAGAGGAGCATGAAAACGGAATGACGATGCCCGTGGTGCCGAGAATGGAAATGCCGCCGAGGATGCCAAGCCTGCCGTTCAGCGTTTTTTCGGCGATTTTCTCACCGTTTTCAACGGAAATTTCCACTTCGAAATCGGCATTTTCGCCAGCGACTTCGTGGATGGCCTTCTCGATCATCTTGCGCGGTACGGGGTTGATGGCGGGTTCGCCAACGACCAATGGCAGGCCGGGACGGGTGACGGTGCCGACACCGCTGCCCGCCTTGAAGGTGATGCCCGTGCCGGGTTTTCCGGGGCGCACGGTGCTTTCTACCAGTGCACCGTGGGTCACGTCAGGGTCGTCGCCCGCATCCTTGATGACGCCCGCCTTGGCAAAACCATCACCCCGATGGCTGGTGGCCAGCGAAAAACCGACTCGCTTGCCGCTTGGAAGTTCGATCTCGACAAGGTATGGAAAATCGCCGGTCAGCAACGCGGTGCAGGCAGCTTTCGTTGCCGCCGTCGCGCAAGCGCCGGTCGTCCAGCCGCGACGCAGATTTTTTCCATCCGTTTCCATCGTGTTTCTATAGCGGTTACGGGTTTGTCCGTCATCGGGAAACAACAGGCAGGGTGAATGTCGAGACCGCTTATTTTGAAAGAAGCCACGCCATGACGGCACGCGCAATCATCATCGGTGCGCCGCGTTCCGGTTCGGGCAAGACCAGCGTTACCATCGGGCTTCTGCGCGCCTTTGCACGGCGCGGCGTCAAAGTGCGTGGTATCAAGACCGGGCCTGACTATATCGATCCGGGTTTCCACGCCTTCGCAGCGGGAACGCCTGGGCTCAATCTAGATAGCTGGGCCATGCAGCCCGATTTGCTGCGGCACCTGTTTGCGCAGCAGGCTGAAGATGCAGAGCTGGTGTTGATCGAAAGTGCTATGGGCCTGTTTGATGGCATCGTAGTGCCTGACAATCGCACAGGGTCGGCGGCCGATCTGGCGCGGCTGTTCGGCATACCGGTGCTGCTGGTACTGGATATCTCTGGCCAATCGCAGACGGCGGCGGCTGTCGCCCATGGTTTTGCCCACTACGATCCTGCGGTCAGAATGTCTGCTGTAGTCCTGAACCGCGCGGGTAGCGAACGGCACCGAACCCTTTGCTCGGAAGCTATCGAAAAAATTGGTCTGCCGGTTGCCGGTTGCGTGATGCGTGATCCGTCTCTGGTGTTGCCGGAACGGCATCTAGGGCTGGTGCAAGCCAGCGAGCACCCGGAAATCGACGCGCATATCGAACGTCTCGCCGATGCGATGGAAAACTCCATCGATCTTGATGCACTTTTTGCGCTCGCCCGTCCGGTCGATCTGCCGCAGGGCTCTACGGACGCGGCGATTGCGCCACCCGGCCAGCGTATTGCGCTGGCACAGGATGCCGCCTTTACCTTTCTCTATCCGCATCTCCAGCGCCATTGGCGTGAAGCCGGTGCGGAGATCGTTCCCTTCTCGCCGCTGGCCGATGAAGCACCGGATGCGTCTTGCGATGTTTGCTGGTTGCCGGGCGGGTATCCGGAGCTTTATGCAGGGCAACTTGCTGTTGCAGATACGTTCAAGACGGGTGTGGCGCGCTTTTCTCAAACGAAGCCTGTCCATGGCGAATGCGGGGGCTATATGGTGCTGGGTGAAGCATTGGAAGATGCAGATGGGGTTACGCATGCGATGACCGGCCTTCTGTCGCATGCCACGAGCTTCGCAAAGCGCAAGATGAACCTTGGTTATCGGCAGGCAACAATCGCCGCCGATGGTCTGTTAGGACAGGCAGGTGACGTTCTCCGTGGGCACGAGTTCCACTATGCCCGAGTGATCGATTCCGGCCGTGATGACCCCTTCGCACAGATTGCCGATGGGCCGGGCAAGCCGCTGGGGCCATCTGGTGGTAGGCGCGGCTTTGTTACGGGCACGTTTTTTCACGCGATTGCCAAAGGTTAAGTTTTTCTCATCGATGTTGCGGTGGAGGAATTTTGCTGTCTTCCTATATTGGTGTACGGGTGCTGACGCTGGCGCTTGATCCATTCAAAAAGGACAGATTTTCATGACCGAGAAATCCCCCGAAAATAATTTTCCCGCCGGTTACGAACCAGCCGACGTCTGGGAATGGGAAAAGGGCAATGGCGGTCAGTTCGCCAATATCAACCGCCCGATTGCAGGTCCTACGCACGATAAGGAATTGCCCGTCGGCAAACATCCGCTGCAGCTTTATTCGCTGGCGACGCCCAACGGCCAGAAGGTCGGCATCATGCTGGAAGAACTCCTGGCGGCAGGACATAAAGGTGCGGAATATGATGCCTGGCTGATCCGTATCGGCGATGGCGACCAGTTTGGCTCCGATTTCGTCAAGGCCAATCCGAATTCGAAAATCCCGGCACTGGTGGACCATTCCACTCCTGAGCCGACGCGTGTGTTCGAAAGTGGCTCGATCCTGCTTTATCTCGCAGAAAAGTTTGGTGCGTTTCTGCCTAAAGATCATAAGGGCCGCACGGAGGCGATCAACTGGCTGTTCTGGCAGATGGCATCCGGACCGTATCTCGGCGGTGGCTTTGGCCATTTTTACGCTTATGCGCCTGTTCACATCAAATATGCCATCGACCGTTTTGCCATGGAAGCCAAGCGACAGCTTGACGTGCTGGACCGCCATCTGGCAGACAACGAGTATCTGGCCGGTTCGGAATATTCGATTGCGGATATCGCCGTCTGGCCATGGTATGGCAATCTTGCGCGTGGACAATCCTATCCGAAGGCGGATGTCTTTTTGGATGTGAAAAGCTATAAGAACCTTCAGCGGTGGGCGGCCGAGATTGCGGAACGTCCAGCGGTAAAGCGGGGTCGCATGGTCAATAAGGTCAATGGTGATCCTTCGGAACAATTGCACGAACGCCACGATGCGTCCGACTTCGACACGAAGACACAGGACAAAATCGGCAAAGCATAAGGAAAACAACATGGCAAAGCTGCCTGAAATGACAAAACACCGCGGCTTTCCATCCGGCATGCCGAGCACGGGCATACAGTTCACCATACGCCGCGCAAATCCGCGCGGCGTGACGCCCGTCAAACACATTCCCCGCCGTGCACGGAATGACTCGGCGGAACACAAGGTGGATGCAGCCTTCCTGCATGCGCTGTGGCACCAGTTCGGCAACCAGCCGTTCGAGCGTGGAAACCTCGATGCGGCCCGTCTCAGCCTGTTGTTCGGTCGTGAGGTGCTGCCTGCGGACAAGGATTTCGATCCGCTATCCTACCAATCCATGCTCGTTATCGATGAACGGGTGGCACGGCAGAACTTTCCGGAATCCTTCGAGAATTATTTCCAGATCGACTGAACCATCCGCTGCGGCAAAGTGGAGCGGACGGAGAAAGTTTCTGTGCTTCGCGGAATTGAAGTGCTATAGAGCACCCCAGTTTCATCGATTTCGGCATCTGCCATGATCAGGCATATCATCTGCGTCATTACTGCAAGTGCGTGTCTCCTGCTGCCTGCGGGTATCGGGACTGGCGACGCTGCGCATAGCGGTGAGGATTACGCCACGCTGGAAAAGCTGGGTGCTGCCCTCTTCCACGATAACAATCTGTCCATGAACCGCACCATGTCCTGCTCCACCTGCCACATGGAGGCGGTGGGCTTTACCGATGCACGCGGTAGCGACAGGGTCGGGCATGATGTGTCCGTGGGAGACGACGGCGGTTCGCTGGGTGACCGCAATGCGCCAAGTGCTGCCTATGCGAAATTCTCTCCTCCTTTCGGCAAAAACGCGGCGGGCGAATATGTCGGCGGTCAGTTCTGGGATGGGCGCGCATCGTCTCTGGAAGATCAGGCCGCTGGTCCTCCATTAAACCCAATTGAAATGGGCATGCCGGACAAAGCCACAGTCGCAAAGCGGCTGAAGGAAAACCCGGATTATGCAGCAGCTTTCGGCACGCAATTCGGTGGCGATGTCTTTAAAAGCGACGATGCCGCCTTTGCAGCAATGACAAAGGCGCTGGCCGCTTTCGAGCGTTCCGACGAGTTTTCGACTTTCGATTCGAAATATGATCGCTTCCTGCGTGGTGAGGAAAAGCTGACGGATCAGGAAGAGCTTGGCCGGGTGCTGATCTCTTCGACGCAGTTCACCAACTGCAATACGTGTCATGAGATCAGGGGGCCGAATGGGCTGTCCGATGGCATTTTCACAAACCACAAATATTTCAACATCGGCGTTCCCGCCAACAAGGCGGTCAGGGCGGCGAATGGGTCGAAGCCTGATGCGGTCGATCTTGGGCTGGCACAGAACCCCGCCGTTGCGGGCGATCCGGCCCAGCGCGGCAAGTTCAAGGTGCCGACCCTGCGCAATGTCGCTGTCACCGGGCCTTATATGCACAATGGCGTGTTCAAGGATTTGCGCACCGTCGTGCTGTTTTACGTGAAATACAAAAGCAAGAAGCCCAGCCGTCAGATCAACCCGGAAACGGGTCAGGCATGGGATGCGCCGGAGGTAGCTGACAATATCGCCATGACGGAGCTGACCTCGGCACCCGCGCTGGATGACAAACGGGTGGATGCTATCGTCGCGTTTTTGAAAACGCTGACCGACAAGCGATACGAGCATCTCTTGTCGGAGAATAATGCCGGGCAAGGTGCAACGCCCCCTGCCCAGCCGGTTTCTGTTACGCCGCCAAAAGCGCCTTGAATTCTGCCAAAACCGCGTCGCCCATTTCAGACGTGCTGACTTGACGGCTGCCGTCCGAGACGATGTCTGCGGTGCGGATGCCCTTGTCCAGCACGTTGGCAATGGCCGTTTCCAGCTTTTTGGCTTCATCCACCATGTTGAAAGAATAACGCAGGCACATGGCGAAAGACGCGATCATGGCGATGGGGTTGGCAATGCCCTTGCCCGCAATGTCAGGGGCAGAGCCGTGCACAGGCTCATACATGGCCTTGCGTTTGCCGGTCTTGGCATCCGGTGCGCCGAGCGAAGCGGAAGGAAGCATGCCCAGCGAACCGGTCAGCATGGCAGCAACGTCGGACAGCATGTCGCCGAACAGGTTGTCGGTGACGATGACGTCGAACTGCTTGGGCTTGCGCACCAGCTGCATGCCACCGGCATCGGCCAGCATATGCTCAAGCTGCACATCCTTGTATTTCGCCGCATGGGTTTCGGTGACGACCTGGTTCCACAAGACGCCCGATTTCATGACGTTGCGCTTTTCCATGGAGCAGACGCGGTTATCGCGGGTGCGTGCCAGTTCGAAGGCAACGCTGGCGATGCGCTCGATTTCGAACGTGTCATAAATCTGGGTGTCGATGCCGCGCTTTTGGCCGTTGCCGAGATCGATGATCTGCTTCGGTTCACCGAAATAAACGCCGCCCGTCAATTCACGAACGATGAGAATATCGAGGCCTTCGACCAGTTCCTGCTTCAGCGAGGATGCAGCGGCAAGCGCCGGGTAGCAGATCGCCGGGCGCAGATTGGCGAACAGTTCCAGGTCCTTGCGCAGGCGCAAGAGGCCGGATTCGGGTCTCACCTCGTAAGGCACGCCATCCCACTTGGGACCGCCGACTGCGCCGAACAGAATGGCGTCTGCGGCCAGCGCCTTTTCCATGTCAGCGTCGGAGATGGCCACACCATGCGCATCATAAGCGCTGCCGCCGACGAGGCCTTCTTCGGTCTTGAAGCCTGCGGCCTTTTCGCTGTTCAGATAATCGATCAGCTTTCGGACTTCAGCCATGGCTTCGGGGCCGATGCCGTCACCGGGCAACAGGAAAAGCGTGCGCACTGTCATGAAAACCCTCCTTGGCCACGTCGCAAAACCACGCATGGTTTAAGCAACGGGCGCGTCAAAAATCCTTTTCCCGCAACGTCAATCGTTGCGGGGTGCGGGCTTCTTAGCCTTGGAGATGGCCTATTTCAAGGAAGGCTAGAGACGATTCGGTACGTGTGGAGATCAAACCGGCTCTGAATGCGCCTGGAAGCGATCAGGCCCAGGGGCGGGCGGCGGCATTGGTCTTTTCGAAACCTTCGATGGCACCGGCATGTTCCAGCGTCAGGCCGATATCGTCGAGGCCGTTCAGCATGCAGTGGCGCTTGAATTCGTCGAGTTCGAACGAGATCGTGCCGCCATCAGGGCCGCTGATTTCGAGATTTTCGAGATCCACGGTGACGACGGCATTGGAGCCGCGCGATGCGTCATCCATCAGCTTTTCCAGATTTTCCGGGCTGACGACGATCGGCAGAATGCCGTTCTTGAAACAGTTGCTGTAGAAAATATCGGCAAAGCTGGTGGAGATGACGCAGCGAATGCCGAAATCCAGCAGCGCCCACGGCGCATGTTCACGCGACGAACCGCAGCCGAAATTATCCCCAGCCACAAGAATTTGGGCGTTTTGATAGGCGGGCTTGTTCAAAATGAAATCTGGGTTTGGCGAACCATCTTCGAGATAGCGCGATTCTGCAAACAAGCCGGTGCCGAGGCCGGTGCGCTTGATGGTTTTGAGGTAGTCCTTCGGAATGATCATGTCCGTGTCGATGTTGACGACCGGCATGGGGGCAGCGACACCCGTCAGTTTGGTGAACTTTTCCATCTCTCACTCCGAAATCTTACAGATAGCAGGGCCATAATAAACGCTGACTGCCGCAATAGCGCAAAATCGCGCGTATTTGAAGGCCAAACCGCACCCACATGGTACACCTGTCGAAACATAGAGACGTCAGGATGGGTTTGCTTGAAAAACAGGTGAGGGATCGGGAGTTTTAGTGCCAGACGTAGCCGAGCTTACGCAATTGGGTGCCGTCAAAATCTTCCATGCCTTCCGCCACGTCCTTGCCGCCATGCGAGCGAAAGAAACGGCTGGCGACATCGCTGTCTTCAAGGCACCACACGACAACACCATTGCAGCCGAGCGACTTCAGCAGACGCCGTGCCTCGATGAAAAGGACGGAGCCCAGCCCCATGCCCTGATATTCAGGGCGCAGGTAAATCTCGTAGATTTCGCCGTCATAGGGAAGGCCACGCGCCCGGCTGAGGCCTAGTGTCGTGTATCCCGCAACAACGCCGGAAATTTCCACCACCAGCATGGTGGCCGAACCGCGTGTTGCTTTACGCCACCATGTCTCATTGCGGCGGTCCAGCATCTGCCGAAGTGGCTTATGGGGAATGAGACCTGCATAGGCCTGCTGCCAGGACGATCTGTGCGCGTCGGAAATGGCGCGCGCATCGTCCGGCTCTGCTCGGCGAATGTCTATGGATAACGTTTTCATAACGCGATTCTGATCCCGACGGGGAAAACTTACCAGCCATAAAGGTTAACGGCTTGAAGCTTACCCACAGCCTATTCATGTGGATGATGCCAGAAAATTAACGCTATATTTACCATTGAGGCAAGCGCCGTCCGACTCAGTCCCGCGAATAAATGCTGGGCACGTAAAGAAGAGGCCAGATATCAAAAAACCCGGCGCGAAGGCCGGGTTCTTAGAATTTGAAACTATGTCAGCAATCAGCCAGCGAGCTTTGCCTTGTCGAAACGCTTGCGATCGTTAGCGTCCAGGAACATCTTGCGCAGACGGATGGACTTTGGTGTCACTTCCATCAGCTCATCGTCCTGAATCCACGACAGAGCGCGGTCAAGCGTCATGCGGATCGGCGGTGTCAGCTTCACGGCTTCATCCTTGCCAGCGGCGCGGATGTTGGTGAGCTGCTTGCCCTTGAGAACGTTGACTTCGAGGTCGTTGTCGCGCGTGTGAATGCCGATGATCATGCCAGCATAAACCTTTTCGCCGGGCTCAATCATCATCGGGCCGCGATCTTCCAGGTTGAACATGGCGTAAGCAACAGCTTCACCGGAACCGTTCGACAGCAGAACGCCCTGGACGCGACCAGCGATAGCACCCTTGAACGGCTGGTAGGAGTGGAACAGACGGTTCATGATCGCCGTGCCGCGTGTGTCCGTCAAAAGTTCGGACTGGTAGCCGATGAGGCCACGCGTTGGAGCCAAGAACTTCAGGCGAACGCGGTTGCCGCCGGATGGACGAAGCTCGGTCATTTCTGCCTTGCGCTCGGACATCTTCTGAACAACGATACCGGAGTGCTCTTCATCGACGTCAATAACGACTTCTTCGATCGGCTCGATGGTCTGGCCGTTCTCGTCCTTCTGCATCACAACGCGTGGACGCGAAACGGCAAGCTCGAAGCCTTCGCGACGCATGGTCTCGATCAGAACGGCGAGCTGCAATTCGCCACGGCCGGACACGAAGAACGAATCCTTGCCTTCGGCTTCTTCGATCTTCAGCGCAACGTTGCCTTCGGCTTCCTTGTACAGACGATCGCGGATAACGCGCGATGTCACCTTGTCGCCTTCGGTGCCGGCCAGCGGAGAGTCGTTAACGATGAAGGACATCGTTACCGTTGGCGGATCGATTGGCTGTGCTGTCATGGCTTCGGTAACCGAAGGATCACAGAACGTATCGGCGACGGTGCCCTTGGAGAGACCGGCGATGGCAACGATGTCGCCTGCATGGGCTTCATCAATCGCTGTGCGCTCGATGCCGCGGAATGCGAGGATCTTGGAGATACGACCGGTTTCGATGATCTTGCCATCCTGGCCCAGAACCTTGACGGCCTGGTTCGGCTTGATCGAACCGGATGCGATACGACCGGTGATGATGCGGCCGAGGAACGGGTTGGCTTCAAGGATCGTGCCGATCAGACGGAACGGACCTTCTTCAACCGTTGGCTCAGGCACGTGCTTGAGAACGAGATCGAGCAAAGGTGCAAGACCTTCGTCCTTTGGTCCCTCAGGGTTGACGTTCATCCAGCCATCGCGACCGGAACCGTAAAGGATCGGGAAGTCGAGCTGCTCGTCAGTCGCATCGAGGTTCGCGAAAAGGTCGAACACTTCGTTGATAACTTCTTCGTGGCGGCCATCGGGACGGTCGATCTTGTTGATCGCAACGATAGGCTTGAGGCCTACCTTGAGCGCCTTGGAAACCACGAACTTGGTCTGCGGCATTGGGCCTTCAGACGAGTCGACCAGAACGATCGCGCCGTCCACCATCGACAGGATACGCTCGACTTCACCACCGAAGTCGGCGTGGCCGGGGGTGTCGACGATGTTGATGCGAACACCCTTCCACTCGACAGACGTCGCCTTGGCGAGAATGGTGATGCCGCGTTCTTTTTCCAGGTCGTTACTGTCCATGACGCGCTCTGCAACGCGCTGGTTTTCGCGGAACGAACCGGACTGTTTCAGAAGCTCGTCAACGAGCGTCGTTTTGCCATGGTCAACGTGCGCGATAATCGCGATGTTGCGAATTGCCATTGTTTAATATCTCTGAAGTTGGGGCGTCATATCTTAGATGCGCCAATTTAGTCTGGCGGGCCTATAACCTTTTTTTTGCAAATGCGAAAGGGGGGCAACCACATAAGCCCCTTGCAGAAACGCCGTATCAGAGTTTTATGACAGTTTTCAGGTGCCTCCGGCCAAGCTCAGCCAGCAACGAGGCCACGCTTTTGCAACATCGCATCGGGGCTTGGCATCTTGCCACGAAACGCCTGATAGGTTTCTTCCGCGTCGATCGAGCCGCCGACGGCGTAGATGTTGTCCTTCAGCTTGCGGGCCATTTCCGCGTTGAACGGGTCGCCAGTTTCTTCGAAGGCTGCGAAGGCATCGGCATCGAGAACTTCCGACCACATGTAGGAATAGTAGCCCGCGGAATATCCGTCGCCGGAAAAGACGTGCTGGAAATGCGGCGTTGCATGACGCATGACGATCGACTTCGGCATGTTGAGCGATGCCAGAACTTGCGCCTGCACGGCCATCGGATCATCGACGGCACCGCGTGTGTGGAAGGCCATATCGACCAGTGCCGACGAGGTGAATTCGACCGTGTTGAAACCTGCGTTAAAGGTTTGGGCGGCGAGAACCTTGTCCAGCAGTGCCTTTGGCATCGGAGCGCCCGTCTCATAGTGAAGAGCATATTTCTCAAGGATTTCAGGCACGGTCAGCCAATGTTCGTAAAGCTGCGAAGGCAGTTCAACAAAATCACGGGAGACGCCTGTTCCTGATACCGATGCGTAGGTCACGTTGGATAGCATACCGTGCAGCGCATGGCCGAATTCGTGAAACAATGTGCGGGCATCGTCCAAAGAGAGCAGCGCAGGCTTGCCCTGTGATGGTTTGGCAAAATTACAGACGTTGTAGATGATCGGCAATTCACCGACCGTACCGTTCTTCAGGGGCAGCTTATGCTGAGACTGGAATGCGCTCATCCAGGCACCGGAACGTTTCGATGGCCGGGCGAAGAAATCACCGAGGAACATTGCGACAAGCTCGCCCTGTTCATTGCGAATTTCGAAGGTGCGGACATCCGGGTGGTAAGCGGTGACATCTTTAAGCTCGACGGCACGGATGCCGAAAAGCCTTTGTGCCACGTCGAAGCAGGCTTCGATGATCTTTTCCAGCTGCAAATAGGGCTTAAGCTCAGCCTCGGAAAAACTGAATTTTTTCGCCCGAAGTTTTTCGGCGTAATGACGCCAGTCCCATGGCATGACATCGTGGTTCTTGCCTTCATCGCTGATGACGGCTGCCAGTTCGGATTCTTCCTCACCGGCGCGCTCGACAGCTTTTTCCCAAACCTGGGTCAAAAGCGCGTTCACAGCATCCGGCGTTTTCGCCATGGTATTATCCAGCTTGTAAGCGGCGAAATTTGCGTAGCCGAGAAGCTTTGCCTTTTCGTCACGCAGTTCCAGCGTGCGCTTTACCGTTTCGCGATTGTCGGTCTCTCCACCGTTTTCACCACGGGAAACCCAAGCCTTGAAGGCCTGCTCACGCAGATCGCGGCGTTCGGAAAATGTCAGGAAGGGTTCGATGATCGAGCGCGACAGGGTAACGGCGAATTTGCCGTCTTCGCCATGCTCGCGCGCAGCACCCGCCATGGAATCTCTCAGGAAGTCGGGGATACCTGCGAGCTCGTCTTCCTCGGTGAGAAGCAGTTTCCAGCTTTTTTCGTCGGCGAGAACGTTTTGTCCGAATTTCGCGCCGAGCCCTGCCAGTTCCTCGTTGATCGCGGCCAGCCGCTCCTGCGCTTCTTTCGGCAGCTTGGCACCGGCACGCACAAAACCTTTCCAGTGACGTTCGAGAACGCGCAGTTCTTCACCGGTGAGGGCTAATTCGTCGCGTTTCTCCCACAACGTGTCGATGCGCTTGAACAGCGCTTCGTTCATGCCGATTTTCGAATAATGGCGTGACATTTTTGGGGCGATATCGCGCTCCAGCGCCTGAATGTCGGGGTTGGTGTGAGCGCCAGCCTTGTTCCAGAACAGCGCAGACACACGTGACAGTGCATCTCCGGCGACTTCGAGAGCGACAATGGTATTGGCAAAACTCGGTGCCTCGGCATTATCGGCAATCGTGTCGATTTCCGCATCGTGGGCTGCCAGCGCGGTTTCGAAGGCACCGGCAAAATCCTCGTCCCTGACAGCATTGAACCGGGGAAGGCCGTTCGTCCCGTTCCAGTCCGTGATGGCGGAATATTGGGCTGTGGTCGATGTCATCGGTTCGTCCTCATGCAGATGCTGGTCATGCGCCATATGGGCATGGCTGCGGCTTCGTTTCAATATCTTGGGATCAACAACATGCGTAGCCCTCGCGCTGTCCCTTGCCAGACGGCCGCATAGTTTTTAGTAAGGAACGCTTATGAAACAGGTGATGCATGGCCACTTCGACTGAAAAAGAATCGCTGGCATTCCTGCTCAACAGCAGTGTCCGGTTTTTGAACAGCGCTTTCGAGCGTCGCATCAGCGACGCGGGACTTGGATTGACACCGGGTGAGGCGCGAGCGCTTTTGACCGTTGCTGCCATCGATGGCAGCAAGCAGGCCGATATCGCCACGCGCATCGGGCTCGAGCCGATGACGGTGTGCACCTATCTCGACAGGCTGGAATCGCTCGATCTTGTCGAAAGACGCCCGAACCCGGATGACCGTCGTTCCAAGTGCATCTACCTGACGCAAACGTCCTCTGATCTGCTGCTTGCTGTTCGTGAAGAGGTCGGCCTTTTGATAGATCAGGCGGCCAGCGGTTTTGAAGAGGGTGATTTTGAGAAATTTCACGCGCTTCTGTCGATTATGCAGAAAAATCTGCAAACCGCAGTCAGCGACAAAAACCAGCCGAACCCTTTATGAACCTCACCACTCCCGCCATGACGGTTCGCCGCACCGCAATTCTCGGTGCCATGCTCACCGCACTTGGCCCTGTTTCGATGGCGATTTACACGCCTGCCATGCCTGAACTCGTGAGAGCGTTTGCGACGACGGAATCGGCCATCAAGATGAGCCTGACGCTCTATTTCGGTGGCTTCGCTGTGGCGCAGCTCGTGTCCGGTGCGATGTCGGATGCGTTTGGCCGTCGCAAGGCAACAATTCTGTTTCTCCTGATTTACCTTTTGGGCGGAGCGCTGGCAGCTTTCGCGCCCAATGTCGACACTCTGCTCGCCGCACGTCTCATTCAGGGGATAGGGGCGTCGGTCGGCGTGACCGTTGCCCGGGCCGTGGTGCGAGATCAGTATAGCGGGCCACAGGCGACCGGCATTCTCAACCTCATCGGCATCATGCTGGCGGTGGGTCCGGCGGCCGGGCCGACGATTGGGGGCTTGTCGTTGCTGGCCTTCGGCTGGCAGTCGGTTTTCGTCCTGATGCTCGCTTTCGGGTTGATATCGATTACCACCATTGTTTTTTGTCTTCGCGAAACGACGGTACCGGACCCGGGCCGTCTTCGTCCGTCCCGCCTTCTCAGTGCCTATGGCGAGCTTCTGGCATCGCCACGGTTTTTGCTGTCCGCGCTGGTATTAGGCGGGTCGGTCGGCGCACTTTACGCCCAATCGACCATGCTGCCGTTCGTCCTCATCAACGAAGTCGAGCTTTCTCCGACAGAATTCGGTGTGGGGATGTTGATGCAATCGGGATCGTACTTCTTCGGCTCGATTGCCTTGCGCCTCCTTGCGAAGAAAATCGGAGACCGGCGCGCGTCGGTGATCGGTGTTTCCCTGTCGGCTCTGGGCGGCCTGCTGATTTTTCTGTCGGTCCATCTCGTCACGCCCTCCTTCCTGTCCATCATGACCCCGGTGGCCGTGGCAACATTCGGGCTTGCGCTTTTGACCCCCTACATCATCACCGCCGGAATGACGCAGTTTCCCCACATTGCAGGATCTGCATCAGCCATGATGGGCTTTATCCAGATGAGCGCGGGATTTGCAGCGGGTATCGCAGCCTCGCTGCTCGGGTCACCCTTGGTGGGCTTCGGTACCATCATTCCGTTGATGGAACTGAGTGCGGCTGCAAGCTATATCGGTTTCGTCATCATATCGCGCAGGCAGACATGAAAAAGCCCCGGAGAACCGGGGCTTTCAACGTCATCTCTGTAATAGAGGCTTACTTGCTGAGATTGCGCTTGGCCAACGTGCGAAGACGCAGCGCGTTGAGCTTGATGAAGCCTGCCGCATCCTTCTGGTCGTATGCACCCTGGTCGTCCTCGAAGGTAACCAGCTTGTCGGAGTAGAGCGACTTGTCGCTCTCGCGGCCGGTGACCATGACATTGCCCTTGTAGAGCTTCAGCGTTACCTCACCGTCGACATGTTCCTGGCTCTTGTCGATCAGAGCCTGCAACATTTCGCGCTCTGGCGAGAACCAGAAGCCGTAATAGATGAGCTCCGCATAACGCGGCATGATCTCATCCTTGAGGTGGGCGGCACCGCGGTCAAGCGTGATGGATTCGATGGCGCGGTGAGCGGTGAGCAGGATCGTGCCGCCGGGTGTTTCGTAAACGCCGCGCGATTTCATGCCGACATAACGGTTCTCGACCAGATCAAGACGGCCGATGCCGTTGTCGCGACCGTAATCGTTGAGTGCTGCCAGAAGCGTTGCCGGCGACATTTCAACGCCGTTGATGGAGACGGCATCACCCTTGCGGAAACCGACCTTGATGACGGTTGCCTTGTCGGGCGCTGCTTCCGGGGAAATGGTGCGCATATGCACGTATTCTGGAGCCTCGACTGCGGGGTCTTCCAGAACCTTGCCTTCAGACGACGAGTGCAGAAGGTTGGCATCGACGGAAAACGGAGCCTCGCCCTTCTTGTCCTTGGCAACCGGAATCTGGTGCTGTTCAGCGAAGTTGAGAAGATCGGTACGGCTCTTGAATTCCCAGTCACGCCATGGGGCGATGATCTTGATATCCGGGTTCAGCGCATAGGCCGAAAGCTCGAAACGAACCTGGTCGTTGCCTTTGCCGGTCGCACCGTGTGCGATGGCATCGGCGCCAGTCTTCTTGGCGATGTCGATAAGGTGCTTGGAAATCAGCGGGCGGGCAATCGAAGTGCCGAGCAGGTAGACGCCTTCATAAACAGCGTTGGCGCGGAACATCGGGAAGACGAAATCGCGCACGAATTCTTCGCGCACATCCTCAACGAAGATTTCCTTGATGCCCATCATCTCGGCCTTTTTACGGGCCGGTGCCAGCTCTTCGCCCTGGCCGAGGTCTGCGGTGAAAGTCACCACTTCGGCGTTCAGTTCGGTCTGGAGCCATTTGAGAATAATGGAGGTATCAAGTCCGCCGGAATAGGCGAGAACGACTTTCTTTACGTCTTTTGGAAGGGCCATCAATGAAATCCATTTGCGTGTCGGCGACATCAGGATATCGCCATTTTCCTTGGGATTTCGGCACTTTTAGCGAGTTTATCGGCGGGTGCAACAAAAATGCAAAACGGCGTGCGGTTGGAACGCTTTCATCTTCATGTGACTTAGAGGGCCGATAAGACTAGACTGCACATCGCGTCAGTAGAGCGCATGGTTCCATGGAACGTCGCTGCCGGAGATTTGAAGCGGTAGCGAAAAGGAGAAACCAATGACGATCCTTCACAACGCATTCGCACAAGATAATGTCGCCGTCGTCACCGGCGCTGCATCCGGTATCGGCCTTGCCGCCGCCCGCAAATTCGCCAGTTTCGGCATGAGCGTCGTGCTTGTTGACCTCGACGGAGAGAAGCTTGCCGCTGCACAAAGCGAGATCGCCATGCTTGCCGAAAACGGCAACGAGCAAATTGTCTCCATTCCAACAGATGTCTCCAAACTCGATGAGCTGGAAGCACTCGAGCGCGCTGTCATCCAGCGTTTCGGGCGCGTTCATGTGCTGATGAACAATGCAGGCGTGCAGCCCGGTAGCGCCATCTTTGGCCCGCAGGCAAACTGGGACAAGATTTTCGGTGTCAATCTGATGGGCGTGGTCAACGGAAGCCGTGTGTTCGGTTCCGGTATGCTGGCCCATGGTGAGCCCGGCCTCATCATCAACACCGGCTCCAAGCAGGGCATCACCACGCCACCGGGTGATCCGGCTTACAACGTGTCCAAGGCAGGCGTAAAGGCCTTCACAGAGGCCTTGGAGTATGAATTGAGAAACGCACCGAACGGCAATGTTTCGGCACATCTTCTCATCCCCGGCTTTGTCTTCACCGGCCTTACCGCCAATGGCCGGACGGAAAAGCCGTCGGGCGCTTGGACAGGTGAACAGACGGTCGATTTCATGATCGATAGCATCGGCAATGGTGATTTCTATATTCTGTGCCCGGATGGCGAGGTGGATCGCAAGACTGACGAAAAACGCATCCTTTGGGCGGCAAACGATCTGGTGGAAAATCGCCCGCCTCTATCGCGCTGGCACGAAGATTACAGCGATGATTTCAAGTCCTATCTGAAAAGCTGATCTGCCTGCCGCGCCTTCTGGTGCGGTCTCATTTTGTCCGGCTTGGCAGGCTCTGGAAACGGCGTTATGAACATGCATCAAACCCTTGAAAGTGTGGTGCCGCCGTGGATTTCATACCGAGCCTGCCGACCATGATTGCCTTCACCGTCGCCATTCTGCTTCTGGCGGTGACGCCGGGTCCTGATATGACCCTGTGGATCAGTCGATCCCTACGTGAAGGACGGGCATCCGGCTTTATGACGCTGGTGGGCACCAATTTGGGCATTACAGTGCATACGATGCTTGTTGCCTTTGGCGTGGCGGCGCTTATCGTTGCCTCGCCTACCGCCTTTCTGGTGTTGAAAACGGGTGGTGCCGCCTATCTCGTCTGGCTGGCCATTCAGGCCATCCGCAAGGGATCGAATTTCGTCATGGAGCGGCCGAAGGAGCAGAAGGCGCAGGCCTCGCTGACCTCCGCATTGCTCAACGGCATCTGGGTCAATCTGCTGAACCCGAAAGTCATCATTTTCTTCATGACGTTCCTGCCGCAATTCGTCAGCGCTTCTGACCCGCATGTGACGGGCAAACTGATTTTCCTGGGCCTCTGGTCGATCGTCGTCGCCTTGCCGATTGGCATCGGCATCGTCGTGGCTGCCGACCGCCTGTCGGGATGGCTGCAAAGCAACGCCAAAGTTCTGCGCGGTCTCGATTATACGATTGCGGGCGTCTTCTCGGTTTTTGCCGCAAAGATTTTTTTCACGCAGGCCCAGTAATCTTTCGTCGAAACCATTGGAAAGCGGTGCTTGCATTTTAGGCAACACCCTGCCAGCTTGCGAGCCATTCGGGAACTGGCCTTCTGGCGGGATGGAGCGATGCGGCAAGACGACCTGAGCACGCTGATCGGCCTTGTCGCCTTGGCAGACCGCAGTGCATTCGCTGCGCTTTACAAGTGGACGAGCCCGAAACTTTTTTCCATCTGTCTTCGTATACTCAAAGACCGGACTGACGCGGACGAAGCGTTGCAGGAGGTCTATGTGAAGATATGGCAGCGTGCACGGCTGTTTTCCGCCACCTCCGGCACCGCCGACGTGTGGCTGGCAGCCATTGCCCGCAATCAGGCGATAGACATCATCCGTGCGCGCAAGCCTATTGCCAGCGAGCTGGACGACGTTCCTGATCTGGTCGACACAGGACCGGATCCGGAGCAGGCAATGCTGCGAAAGGATGAAGGACGCAGCATAGATTTATGCCTGGGCGAGCTGGAGGAAGGCAGGGCGAACGCTGTCCGGCAAGCCTATGTGGAGGGAATGAGCTATCAGGAACTGGCGCAGCTTCATGCCGTGCCGTTGAATACGATGCGAACGTGGTTGAGGCGCAGTATCATCAAGCTGAAAGAGTGCATGGAGCGATGACGAAACCTGACGACAGCGATATTCCAAGGGACGACGTGATCGCCGCCGAATATGTGCTTGGCGTGTTGTCTGCGGACGACCGCCGGCAGGTGGAAAAGCGTATGCGTTCCGAGGACGCATTTGCGCAAAACATTCGCCATTGGGAAGTGCATTTTGCTGGTCTCAACGAAGAGTACAAGCCGGTTCCGCCCAATTCAGCCACCTACCCGGCGATAGAAAACCGTCTGTTTGCCTCCGAGGCCAAGGCAGGCCTCCTGCCATCCCTATGGGGTTCGCTCGCCTTCTGGCGTGGCTTCAGTGCCCTGGCGACAACATGCGCGGCCATTGCAGCCATCTCCTTCGTGGTGCAGCCCCAGCCCCAGCCAAAGTCGCTTCAGATGTCCTATATGGCGGAACTGTCCTCCCCGGACGATCCCATGGCCTTGATGGTGTCCTATGACGCGTCTTCAGGTCGAATGGCACTGACGCCGATGGCAGCGGGTGACAAGGCACAGAAATCGCTGGAGCTTTGGTTGGTCAAGGCCGATGGCGTGCCCATCTCGCTCGGCCTTGTCGATCCGCAGAAAAACGCCGAAATGACCATTCCGCTCGACATGCGTGAGCAGCTTCACGACGGCATTACGCTTGCTGTCAGCTTGGAGCCCTATGGTGGATCGCCCACGGGCAAGCCGACCGGGCCGGTCATCGCCAGCGGAACGACACGGCAGCTTTAAAAAATAATTTACTACTGCTGAAACTTTGCCTGAACACGGCCCGTACCTTCTCATGTACCGGATACGTCACCTGCAACAACGCAGGGACGATTGGCGGGACCAGAGGAGAAAACGCCATGATGAAGTCCAGCCTGCGCATGATCGCGCTTGCCGCAGCCCTTTCGACCGTCGCATTTGCGGCTCAAGCCAAGAACCCTATGGTTGGCGGTGCCGCGATGTACGAAAACAAGAACATCGTTGAAAATGCGATGAATTCGAAGGATCACACCACGCTTGTCGCCGCCGTCAAGGCCGCCGGTCTGGTGGAAACGTTGCAGGGCAAAGGCCCCTTCACGGTTTTCGCACCTACAAACGAAGCCTTCGCAGCGCTGCCAAAAGGAACTGTCGAAACGCTTCTGAAGCCTGAAAACAAGGCGAAGCTGACGAAAATCCTGACCTGCCACGTTGTTGCAGCCGATGCCCTGTCTACAGCCATCGAAAAGATGATCAAGGACGATGGCGGCACCCATGACGTGAAGACGGTTGGTGGCTGTGTGCTGAAAGCCAAATATGACATGAAAAAAATCACGCTGACCGATGAGAACGGCAACGTGGCGCATGTCACCATTGCTGACGTCAAGCAGTCGAACGGCGTCATTCACGTCATCGACAAGGTCTTGCTGCCGAAAATGTAAATCGTTTCGGTGCAACGAAACGCCGTGCGCTTCCCCAGGCGCACGGCGTTTTTCTTTTTTATTTTACCCGATCAGCAATTCGTCATCATCAATGGTCTGCCCGCGTATCTTGCGGAACATCTCGATCAGGTCTTCGACCTGCAAGCCCTTTCGGCTTTCGCCGGAGACATCCAGAACGATCTCGCCCGCATGCAGCATGATGGTACGGTCGCCATAATCCAGCGCCTGTCGCATGGAATGCGTGACCATCAAAGTCGTCAGCTTGCGCTCTTCCACCACCTTTTGCGTCAGGCCCATCACGAATTCCGCCATGCCTGGGTCGAGTGCAGCCGTGTGTTCGTCCAGCAGCAGAACATCCGAACCCGCAAGCGTTGCCATCACCAGAGAAACCGCCTGACGTTGACCACCTGACAGAAGGTCCATGCGGTCTTTCAGCCGGTT
Source organism: Agrobacterium rosae (assembly GCF_002915175.1). Lineage (GTDB taxonomy): Bacteria > Pseudomonadota > Alphaproteobacteria > Rhizobiales > Rhizobiaceae > Agrobacterium > Agrobacterium rosae. The sequence continues at coordinate 118,895 of NZ_NXEJ01000009.1, forward strand.
TTCGAGGCCGAGATTCAAGGAGGCGATGCGCTCCTGAAAAAACACCCGGCGTCCGCCGCCCAGTGCTGGCAGAAGTCCGCGTGTTTTGCCGCGTGCGGCAGCAAGCGCAAGATTTTCTTCGATGGTCAGCGTGCCGCAGCTTCCCGTCAAGGGGTCCTGAAATACGCGGGCCACCTGGCCTGCACGGTTTGCCGTCGGCTTTCGGGTTACGTCCACGCCACCGATGGTGACTTTGCCGGCAGTTGGCAGAACGTCGCCAGCAAGAACGCCGAGCAACGTGGATTTTCCGGCACCGTTGGAGCCGATGACGGTCACGAAAGAACCATCCTCGATGGTCAGATCGACCTTGGCGAGTGCTTTCTTCTCCAGCGGCGTACCGCGTCCGAAGACGACTTGAATATCGGACAATGAAATCATGATGTTGCTCCCCCACGACGCAGGCGCGGCAATATCAGCGCCACGGCGACCAGCACGGCAGTCACGAAATTAAGGTCGGAAGCTTTGAGGCCCAGCGCATCGCTTGATAGAGCCAGCTGGATCGCCAGACGATAGGCGATGGAGCCGAGAACGCAGCCGATGAGCGCAATCAATATCCCGCGCGATCCGAATAACGTCTCCCCGATGATAACGGCGGCAAGGCCGACGACGATGGTGCCGACACCGGCGGTCACATCGGCAAAACCATTGGTCTGCGCAAACAGGGCACCACCAAGGGCCACCAACGCATTGGACAGCGCCATGCCGAGATAGATCTGGTTGCCGGTCTTCACACCCTGTGCCCGCGCCATCCGCGCATTGGCACCGGTTGCTCGCATCGCGAGGCCCGCATCACTCTCCAGAAAACGCCAGACGAGGATGACTGCGATCACCACGAGCACGCCGACGAAAAGCGGGCGCAGCAGATAGTCTGCAATGCCTAGACCATAGAACGGCTCGATGACCGTATCCTGATTGAGCAGCGCGACGTTGGGCTTTCCCATCACCCGCAGGTTCACGGAAAACAGCGCGATCATGGTCAGGATCGAGGCCAGAAGATTGAGGATTTTAAAGCGGACGTTGAGTACAGCCGTCACCATACCGGCTGCTGCACCGGCAACCATCGCAACGCCTGTCGCAGCCCAAGGATTGAACCCCGCCACGATCAGCACCGCCGCCACTGCTGCGCCCAGTGGAAACGACCCATCGACGGTGAGGTCAGGGAAGTCGAGCACACGAAATGCGAGATAAACGCCGATGGCGACAAAGGCAAAAACCAGCCCCAGTTCGACGGCACCCCAGAAGGCGATTTGGCTCACGGCAGAATTCCTTGGTTTGCGACCATCCACTCTTTCGTCATGCTCGGCCCCCAGATCAAGTCCGAGGATGTCCCGAGTATCTGCTGCCGTCCAACTTTCATTGAACGTGGGTAGATCCTCGGGACGAGCCCGAGGATGACGGAGAGGGCAGGTGGTCTTTTAGTCGATAATCTTGGTCGCGCGCTTCGTCACGCTCTCAGGGAACGTTACGCCTGCCTTTTCAGCAGCCTTCTTGTTCAAGACGAGATCGGTGCCGATGGCAACGGTCGCAGGAATATCGCCGGGCTTTTCACCCTTGAGGATCCGAACGACGACAGCGCCGGTCTGCTTGCCCACGTCGAAATAGTTGAAACCGAGGGCGGCAATTGCACCACGCGCAACGGAATCCGTATCGGCGGCAAACAGCGGAATCTTGGCTTCAGACGCAACGCTGGCTGCGGCTTCGAAGGCCGAGACGATTGTGTTGTCAGTGGGAACGTAGATTACGTCGGCTTTGCCCACTAGGGCGCGGGTTGCGCCCTGCACTTCGGCTGATTTTGTCGCTACGGATTCCACCACCTTCAGACCAGCCTTTTCGGCTTCAGCTTTCAGAAGCTCCAGCGTCGATACGGAATTGGCTTCGGCAGAATTGTAGAGGTAGCCGATCGTCTTGGCGTTGGGCGTGATTTCCTTGATCAGCGCCAGATGTTCGGCAACCGGCAGTTTGTCTGAAAGACCTGTGACGTTGCGACCGGGCTTTTCCATGGACTTGATCAGCTGCGCGCCAACCGGATCGGAAACGGCGGTGAAGACGATTGGGATATCGCGAGTGGCGGCGACAACAGCCTGCGCAGACGGTGTCGAGATCGGAACAATGACGTTGGGGGCATCGCCAACGAACTGGCGCGCGATCTGTGATGCGGTACCAGGATTACCCTGGGCGGACTGGTAGACGAATTTCAGGTTTTCGCCTTCCTTGTATCCGGCTTCGGCAAGAGCCGCCTTCACGCCATCGCGTGCAGCGTCCAGTGCGGGATGTTCAACGATGGCGGTGACGGCAACGGTCACATCTTGAGCTTTTGCAGGCAGGGCAATGGTCGTCGCGGCGGCGAGCGCCAGAATGAGTGTGCGCATAGGGTATTCCTCCGATTGTTTCGTTTTCTTGGCCCTCTTTAAGAAAGGGTTAAAACGAAATCAATCGCGCAAGCCTGAACGCACCCATCAATTCTTTTTCTTTATCAGTCGTCCGCGCCATGATTGGCGATCATCATGGCCTCGAAAGCCATGCGTTCGGTCTTGCGCATCCGCTCGGATTCCGACTTCAGCTGACCACAGGCAGCCAGAATATCACGCCCGCGCGGTGTGCGGATCGGGGAGGCGTAGCCCGCGTGATTGATAAAATCGGCGAACTTTTCGATCTGCTCCCAGTCGGAACACTGGTAATTCGTGCCCGGCCATGGGTTGAAGGGAATGAGATTGATCTTGGCCGGAACGCCCTTCAGAAGCTGCGTCAGCATCTTGGCATCTTCCAGACTGTCATTGACGTCCTTCAGCATCACATATTCGAAGGTGATGCGCCGCGCATTCGAAACGCCGGGATAGTTGCGGCAAGCGTCGATCAACTCTTTCAGCGGATATTTCTTGTTGATCGGCACCAGCATGTCGCGCAGTTCATCGCGCACCGCATGCAGCGAGATCGCCAGCATCACGCCGATTTCTTCACCGGTGCGGAAGATTTCCGGCACGACGCCGGAGGTGGAGAGCGTCACGCGGCGCTTGGACAGCGACAGGCCGTCACCGTCGGTTGCGATCAGCAAGGCTGTCTTTACATGCTCGAAATTATAAAGCGGCTCGCCCATGCCCATCATCACGATGTTGGAGACCTTGCGTCCCTCGGCAGGCATGATCGTGCCTTGCGGCGCTTCACGGTCCGGGAAATCACCGAGACGATCACGGGCGACCAGAAGCTGCGCCAAAATCTCTTCCGCCGTCAGGTTGCGCACCAGACGCTGCGTCCCAGTATGACAGAAGGAACAGGTCAGTGTGCAGCCAACCTGGCTGGAAATGCACAGCGTGCCGCGACCTTCTTCGGGAATATAGACGGTTTCGATCTCAACCGGACGACCCGCGCCGCGTGGCGGAAAGCGCATCAGCCATTTGCGGGTGCCATCGTTGGAAACCTGTTCTTCGACGATTTCCGGACGCGCAATGGTAAAGTGGAGTTTCAGCTTTTCGCGCAGTTCCTTGGCCACATTGGTCATGTGGTCGAAATCGGAGACGCCGCGCACATAGAGCCAGTTCCACAGCTGGCTGACGCGCATCTTCGACTGCTTCTGCGTGACGCCGATGTCTATCAGCGCATCTGCCATTTCTTCACGCGTCATGCCGATCAGCGTCGGCTTTTCGGACATGAGGTCGGCGTTCGAAATCATCGGCGTCTTGACCACCAGATCGGCAGTCGCTTCCAGTACGGACATCGTCTTATCCCATCAGCCATTGCAGAACGGAAAACAGGCCTGAAAGTGAGGCGAAAATCGTCTGCATGTGGAGAAAAATCAAAGGCGGGGCACGTTTCGCGCTTCCGCCTGTATTTGTTGCCGCGCCTTTAGCATCAAAACGGTAGAAACGCAAATGGCCGGTCCTGGACCGGCCATCTCAATATCGCATCAGATAGGCTTATTTGCAGCTTTCGATCTGCTTCAAAGCAGCCGAGATGCCGGATAGCGAATAGGAGTAGGTTGTCCCGGTGCCGCGCGCCGATGTTGCCTTGACGGTCATTGACTTGCCGACCTTCATGGCCGCGACAAGGGCCGGCTCTTCGGCGGCGTTTTCAACCCAGGCAGCCTTGTCCTTGGTGAACATCACGAAGTTCTTATTGTCGATGGTGACGTTGACCTTGGAGCTTTCGCGGAGGGAATAGCCCACCATAGCTTGCGGCTCATAGGAGATATTCTGGCCAGGGCGCTGAGAGACGATGAAGAAAATATCACCGTGGTCAACGCTTGCGGGTTCCTTGGTCGTTGGAATCGAAAGAACATAGCAAACAGTGCTTTTACCCGATTTGTACGAATAAGCACCCCATGCGTTGAACTGCTGGATGCGCGTGGGCGACTGTGCAGAGGCTATGCCGACACTGGTCAACAGAATGGCGACTGCGGTTGCTACACTTCTTACAAACATTGAATTTCCTGCCGGGTTTATTGTCTTCCAGTTGGCCGAACGCTGGCGCCGGGCCGATGCCTAGGTGGGTCCGTCATCATGATATTGGCTAAAGATCGGTTACCAAACCGTCAACACCAACGCTGAAATCCGAGAATTGCACTGCAGTGTAACAGATAAGCGACGTCTAACGGCCGAGAAGCAAACACATGACGTGGCCACGCAATCAGCAATGACACAAAGATTCAGGCAAGAATTTGTCAGGGTTTACCGCAGTTTCGAACAAACAATCACAGAGGCGTTACTCCTGACGCAACCGCTCCAGCGCAGCGTCAGCCGCCTCATAGTGTTCCATTTTGATATGGGCACGGATCATGGCAAGGGCTGCGGTCAAAACGGCAATGTCATCGGTGAAGCCGATAACAGCAAAAACATCCGGGACTACGTCCATCGGCATGATGAAGTAGCCAAGGGCCGCAAACAAAATACCCTTCGCACGAAACGGTGTCTCACGGTCCATCGCGCAATAATAGGCGGCTGCGGCATCGCGCGCGAAGGGCACTTTGCTCATCACGCGCTTCATCTTCGGCCAGAACTTGGCGCGCACCTGCTGTTCGCGCTCTTCCTGGGTGTCGGGCTCTCCGGGCAGGAGAATTTCACCAATTTTCACGTCATCCATTGTCGTGTGTCCTTTGGTCATGGACCCTATATAGGCGCGCCGCCCGCCCGTTCAATCGCTCCGGCCCGCCGCTGCCTTTTGCATGGCGTTTGCCAAAAGAAAGTCGCGTTCGGTAATGCCTTGGCTGTCATGTGTCGTCAGGCACACTTTGACGCGGGAATAGACATTCGACCATTCGGGGTGATGGTTGAGCTTTTCGGCGACCAATGCGCATTCCGCCATAAAACCGAAGGCTTCTGCGAAGTTCGCGAATTTATAGGCCTTGACGATTGCAAGACCATCTTCTCGCAAAGACCATCCCTGCAATTTAGCAAGTTCCCGGTCGATCACATCTCTGTCGAGTTTGGCATATTGCATAAGCGTCCCTTTCGTTATCTGTGGATGAGGCGATTCTGCCAAGTCTTATCGCACAACTGCCTCACAGTTTTGCTTTATATGACCTATGAAACGCACAGCCGTCCTTTTTGTTTGCATGGGAAACATCTGCCGCTCGCCATTGGCCGAGGGCATTTTCTCCCATTTGGTCGAAAAACAACATATCGCTGATCTGTTCGTGATCGACTCCGCTGGAACCGGTGGCTGGCATGCCGGCCATCCGCCAGATCCTCGTTCAGTCGCGGTTGCCAACCGGCATGGAATCGATATTTCAGGCCAGAAAGCGCGGCAGGTCAGGGCCGTGGATTTCGTGAACTTCGACCTCATCTTCGCCATGGACGAAGATAATCTCGACCGCCTCCGGGCAAGCTGCCCCGTGCAGTACAAGCACAAAGTCCACCTTTTCAGCCAGTACGCGACTGGCCGAAGGGAGAGCGTTCCAGATCCCTATTATGGTGGTGAAGACGGTTTTGAGGCCGTCTACAGCATGCTTTTGGATGGCTGCATCTCCGCGCTGGAAAAGCTGGAAACAGGCCAGGATTCCTGAAGCGGAAAGACTTCCTCCACAATGTAGGGACCGCCACCGACCGATTCCTTCGATGACATCAGCACGAAACGACCGACGGTAAAGGGCGATGTGCGAAAATCGCCGCGTCCCGAGAGGTAATGGACCACATCATCCAGCCGTGAGTTTCTCAGCCGCGCGAGAGTGACGTGTGGCGTGAATTTACGCGGGTCGGGCGGTAAGCCCAGACGCTGGCAAATCCGCTCTATCTCGCCTTGCAGTGCCGTCATTTCCGCAGACGGAGAAACGCCGGCCCAGATGGAGTGGGGCTTTTTCGAACCGAACGATCCTATCCCCGTCAGATTGACCGGAAATTCCGGTCTGTCGATCCGGTCAAGCCGGTTGACGACCTCATCAGCGGTGCGACCGTCGATGTCCCCGATAAAGCGTAGGGTGATATGATAATTCTCCACGTCGATCCACCGGGCTCCCGGTAGACCACCGCGCAACAATGAGAGACTCATTGCCGCATTGCGCGGAATTTCGAGGGCGGTAAACAGTCTCGGCATGGCGAGCTCCCCGAATCTTTTGGCAGAACAACCACAGCGAATCATGCAACGCTGTTTGGTGCAAGCGCTTATTTTTTTTGCTCACCGATAGCCTTAATGAAGGCCTCGACGGTTGGCATCGATTTGTCGACCATAACGGCTATCCCCTTGGTGTTGGGATGCATCCGATCCTCCAGTTGCAGGGCCTCGTCCATCACGACACCATCTAGAAAAAACGGATAAAGCGGCAAGCCATGCTTTTCTGCAAGGCGCTGATAAATGGGGTTGAAACGCTTGGCATAATCATCGCCCATATTGGGCGGAGCCATGATGCCGATCAGCAGGATCGGGATATTGCGTTTTTGAAAGCCGGAAATGATCGCGTCGAGATTCTTTTCCGTCTCGTCAGGCGAAATGCCGCGCAGCGCATCATTGGCACCGAGCTCGAGGATAACGCCATCGGTTCCTTCAGGCACCGACCAGTCCGCTCTTGCCAAGCCGCCGGAACTCGTATCACCGGAAACACCGGCATTGGTAATCGTCACATCCACGCCTTTGGCCTTGAGAGCAGCCTCCAGTTGGGCCGTGTAGCTGTCCGTCGGCGGCAACTGATATCCCGCCATCAGACTGTCGCCGAGGCCGACGAGTTGCACGGTTTTGGCCTGCGCATGCGCGAGCGCAGGGGCAAGCGCGCAGCAGATGACGAGGAATTGAGCGGCAACAGCTTTAAAACGCATGATGATCTTCCTAATTGTCTGGCAGTGCGAAAACTTTGATTTTCCCAAAGATTGCCATTTCCCTAGATATAGGAACGCGAATTGTGACGAAAAGCATCATTGAGCTGAATAAGGCCGATCTCACCTTGGGAAATTCCGCTGCTTCCGTTCACGTTCTGAAATCTATCGATCTGAACATCCACGAGGGCGAAGCGGTTGGCATCGTTGGACCTTCGGGTTCGGGCAAGTCGACGCTGCTGATGGTTTTGGCCGGGCTTGAGCGACTGGACAGTGGTGAGATCACAATTGCGGGAACGCAACTGCACAAGCTCGGGGAAGACGCACTCGCAGAATTCCGCGGCAAGAATGTCGGCATCGTGTTTCAGTCGTTTCATCTCATTGCCAATATGACCGCGCTGGAAAATGTCGCCGTGCCGCTGGAGCTGGCAAATGTCGCCAATCCCTTCGATATCGCCAAGAAGGAACTCGTGGCCGTTGGGCTGGGTGAGCGTCTTAACCATTATCCTGGCCAGCTTTCTGGTGGCGAACAGCAGCGTGTGGCTATCGCCCGCGCGCTGGCACCGTCACCCGCCGTGCTGATTGCCGACGAGCCGACCGGCAATCTGGATACGGATACCGGCAAGCAGATCGCTGATCTCCTGTTTTCCAAACAGGCCGAGCGGGGCATGACGATGATTCTCGTCACCCATGATGTTTCCTTGGCTGCCCGATGCTCCCGCCAGATCAAGGTACGGTCCGGCCAGATCGAGGGCGACAGCGCGACGCCTGCCGCCGCTCAGGCGGTTTCCGCATGAGCCGTTTCATCCCGTCGCTGTTGAATGTCCGGAATGCTCTGCGGCTTGCGCGGCGTGAAATTCGTGGCGGATTTCGCGGATTTTACATTTTTCTTGCCTGCATCGCGCTTGGCACCGGTGCCATCGCCGCCGTAAATTCCGTGTCGCGCGCGGTCACCAGTTCCATTGCGACAGAAGGTCAATCCATTCTGGCGGGTGATGTGCGCTTCGAACTGCGCAACCGCGAAACAACGGCCGAAGAGCGCGCCTATATGGACGGTCTTGGTCAGGTAGCGGTATCGAGTGGACTTCGCTCCATGGCGCGGTTGGCGGATGGTTCGCAGCAGACGCTGACAGAGGTAAAGGCGGTCGACAATGCCTATCCGCTCTACGGCGCTTTCGAGGCTGAACCCGCGGCACCCTTGCCTGAACTGCTTGCCAAGCAGGGCGACGCTTACGGTGCGGTAGCGGCTCCTCTGCTGTTGGAGCGGTTGGGCATCAAGATCGGCGACGAGCTGTTGCTGGGCAATGTTCGTCTCAAGTTGTCGGGAACGGTCGTCAATGAGCCTGATGCTTTGTCGGATGGTTTCGGCTTTGCCCCACGCCTGATGATCAGCCGCGATGCGTTGGCGGCATCCGGCCTGATACAGGCAGGTAGCCTTGTTGAGCACGCTTATAAAGTCCGCCTCACCGATACATCGAAACGCGCGACGATCACCGAAGACACCAACACGGCATTTCCGAGTGCAGGCTGGTCCATTCGTACCAGCGACCGCGCAGCGCCATCGCTGACGGAGAACGTCAATCGGTTTTCACAGTTCCTCACGCTGGTTGGCCTCACGGCACTGATCGTTGGTGGCGTCGGTGTCGCTAATGCCGTTCGCGCCTTTCTTGATTCCAAACGCACGACCATCGCCTCGCTGAAATGCCTTGGCGCACCGGCCAGCGTCGTAACCATGACATACCTGTTCCAGATCGCGTTCATTGCCATCATCGGCATTTTGATTGGGCTGATGCTTGGCGCGGTGACGCCGCTGATCGCGATGCGTTTTCTGGAAGGTGTGTTGCCTGTTCCGAATGAGCTGGCGATCTATCCCGGTCCTTTGTTTTTGGCTGCGGTCTTCGGTTTGCTGACAACGCTTGCCTTTGCCGTTCTGCCGCTGGGGCAGGCGCGCGAGGTGCCTGCAACGGCGCTCTTCCGCGAGCAGGGTTTCGAGGAAAACCGTCTGCCGTCATGGCCTTATCTTCTCGCGACCACAGTTCTTCTGGCTGCTCTTGCGGCCTTGGCCATCTATTCGGCTGAGGAGCGTTATATCGCATCGGTGTTCCTCGCCGCCGTCGCTTTCGCCTTCGTCGTGCTTCGGCTGGTGGCGTGGGGCATCAAAGCGGTTGCCAAGCGCAGCCCGCGTGTTCACTCCGCGGCGTTGCGCCTCGCCATCGGCAATATCCACCGTCCGGGCGCGCTGACCCCATCCGTCGTTCTGTCGTTAGGCCTTGGCCTGACGCTACTGGTGACCCTGACCCTGATCGACGGAAATCTCCGCCGCGAGCTAACCGGCAGCCTGCCGGATCGGGCACCGAACTTTTTCTTTGTCGATATTCAGGGCGCGGATCGTGATGGCTTCCGCAGCCTCGTTCAGCGCGAAGCCCCCGAGGGCGTGCTGACCGAAGTGCCGATGCTGCGTGGTCGTATTCTCGCTTTGAACGGCCAGGACGTCACCAAAATGGAGGTTCCACCGGCAGGCCGCTGGGTTCTGCGCGGAGATCGCGGCATCACCTATGCACAGGATCTGCCTGACAATGCCAAACTGTCACAAGGCACATGGTGGGATAAGGATTATAGCGGTGAACCGCTTGTTTCCTTCGCCTCGGAAGAGGCTGGCGAACTTGGCCTGAAGCTCGGGGATAGCGTCACTGTCAATGTTTTGGGACGCAACATCACCGCAAAGATCGCCAATCTGCGCGATGTTCAGTGGGAGTCGCTATCGCTGAATTTCGTCATGGTGTTTTCGCCCAACACGTTCCGGGGCGCGCCGCATTCATGGCTGGCAACGCTTTCTGATCCCTCGGCAACGCCTGCCAAGGAAGGCGAAATCCTTCGCACCGTGACCAATGCCTATCCCACCATCACCAGCGTTCGGGTGAAAGATGCGCTGGATGTGGTCAACAGGCTGGTCGATCAACTGGCTACCGCCATTCGCGCGGCCGCTGCCGTGGCGCTCATTGCGTCGGTGCTGGTTCTGGCCGGTGCGCTTGCCGCTGGCAACCGCGCCCGCACGCATGATGCCGTCATCCTGAAGACGCTTGGCGGCACCCGGGCCATGCTGATCCGCGCTTTTTCCTATGAATATATGATGCTTGGACTGGCAACTGCCGTCTTTGCGCTTCTTGCAGGCGGCGTGTCGGCATGGTTCGTCATTGCCCGCATCATGAAGCTTCCGTCGAGCTTTCTGCCGGATGTCGCCATAGGGACGATCGTGGTGGCGCTGGTCATGACCGTCGGTATTGGCCTCATCGGGACGTGGAGAATTTTGGGGCAGAAGGCAGCACCGGTTCTGCGCCAGGCGGGCGAGTGATACGAAAAGTTGTGCGTCACTTAACTTTAACGATTAATCGGGGTCCAAGATCGCCAAAACGTTATCGATTTTCACGCATACGGTGTTTTTTCGGTTCTTAAAGCTCTTGTATCTATAAAGCGATATCATCATATTCTTTGGTAGGCTTGCTGTAGCTCCGCAGCGGCGCCTGGGATATGGTCGCAATGACGACGATATGCCGACACCGTAGCAATTTCGGAGCTCAAAAGAGGTAACTATGTCTGATTTCAACAATTACCAGAACCGCATGGCCCAGGGTCGTGCACAATCTGGTGCCATGATCGATGAAGGTCTGCGCACCTATATGCTGAAGGTCTACAACCTGATGGCTGTAGGTCTTGCGATCACTGGTGTTGCTGCATTTCTAACGATCATGCTGGCAACCACGAACGATCCTTCCGCTGCCGCCGCAACACTGCCTAACGGCAAGATGTTGACTGGCCTCGGTGTTGCCCTCTACGGCTCGCCGCTGCGCTGGGTCGTCATGCTCGCGCCGCTCGCCATGGTATTCTTCCTCAGCTTCCGCATTCAGAAAATGAGTGTTCCGGCTGCACAGGGTACTTTCTGGGGTTACGCCGCGCTGATGGGTCTGTCCCTGTCTTCGATCTTCCTGGTCTATACCGGCCAGAGCATCGTCCAGACGTTCTTCATCACGGCTGCTTCGTTCGGTGCGCTGTCGCTTTACGGCTACACGACCAAGAAGGACCTGTCCGGCATGGGCTCGTTCCTGATCATGGGTCTGTTCGGCCTGATCATCGCGTCGGTCGTGAACATCTTCTTGCAGTCGTCCGCCATGGGCTTTGCGATCTCCGCCATCGGCGTGCTGATCTTCGCTGGTCTGACAGCTTATGACACGCAGAAGATCAAGGAAATGTATTTCGATGGTGACGACGTTGCCACGGCTGGCCGCAAGGCCATCATGGGCGCGCTGACGCTCTACCTCGACTTCATCAACCTGTTCATGTTCCTGCTGCAGTTTCTCGGAAACCGCGACAAGTAAGTCTGGTTGATACAATATGGAAAAGGCGGCCTTCGGGCCGCCTTTTTTGTTTCACTCACTTGATCAGTTTTAGCACTTTGTCGAAGACTTTCAGAACCTGTTGCAGCTCTTGGCCACGCTTCAGAATGCGGCCATCTGCGTTGATAACGCTGAATGCCCCCTGCTTGGCGGCAAGCTTCGGGTTCTTCTCTATCCGAAACAGCGGCATTTCGCCGGAGCGTTTGAAGACCGAGAACACGGCCTTGTCCTTCAGATGGTCAATGGCATAATCGCGCCACTCTCCCTCGCCCACCATTTGTCCATAGATGCGTAAAATGGCATCCAGCTCGCGACGGTGAAAGGTGATCGGCAGGGCATCCTTGCTTTGCTTGTACTCCCGAAGATCGATGATGGATGAGCTATCTCTCGAAGATGAACCTGCTCGCTGCAAATCCGGCTGATCAGTCATCAGGCAACCTCGCTCAACTGCACATGACATTGGAATGACAGTCTGACGGCAGCCTTGCCAAATTGCAAGTCTTGCCATGGCATCAAAAAACGCACTGAAAATGGTAATGATTTGGGCAGCTCGCGCGGCAGCAAATGCCCTATTTCGGTCAAACCATGGCCCGAATTGGGTGTGATACAGCTATTGTCAATTGATGCCTAGGCACCAAGATGACCCGGTCCGGTGCATTGACCCTTTACCCCCAGCCCCCAATGCCCGGATCGGATCTACTCCAGACAGCTGGGTAATCTCAATTTTCAGATGGTAGAAGAACGCTCGCGCCGATGATGGCGGCCGGGTTTCCTTGCGCATCCTTCGTCTGCAACAAAACCGCGCATCCGCCGTTTTTCGCTTTGCTCATCACGCTCGCAGGCAGCTTCACTGCCATGGACTTACCATCCCACATGCCCACTGTCTGGACGTCATAGACGCTGTGCCAGTAGGAAATCTTCTTTCCTTCGTTTTCGCCCTTCTGCACGTCAACGATCTGCTCACGCGTGAAATATGCAACGACGACATCCGCCTTGCCCTGGCCGGCACCGATATCGATGGCGATCTCGTCTTCGATGCGTTGTGCCTTCACCGGCACGCTCAGGCCTTCGCCTTCGCTCTTGAAAGTGTCGAGCCTGTTGTAGATCGCTTGAATATCCGCGCCCTTGACGTGGTCGCGTCCATTGACGACGGCCTGCGGCGTATAGACATTGTTACGGCCTAAAGCCCGCGCGTAGCCGTACTGACGCTCGGTGTTTTCCTTCGACGCAAGCGAATCCGCCCAGCCGAGATAATTCCAGTAATCGACATGATAGGACAAGCCGATCACGTCACCCTTCTGGATCAGTTTGCGCAATGTCTCGTCCGCAGGCGGGCAGGAGGCGCAGCCTTGCGATGTGAAAAGCTCGACAACGCCTTTCACCTGTTGCTCCTGCGCATATGCGGAGGTCGCAATCAGTGCGCTGAACATGCACAGCGAAAGACCAAATGTCAGAGACCCATATTTCAGAGGCATTGCGAAACCCTTGTCTGGACGCCTTTCCAGACCATTGATGCTATCAATATATGTCGGGACGCGACGGCGAAAATAGCGCCGAAATCCCTTCAATAGAAAGTCACGATGGGGTGAGGGCCGATCACGAAACCAAAGGCCATCCCCACACTCTTACGCAAAAACGCCGGGATTGCTCCCGGCGTTTTGCATCTTCATGACCGCGAAGCTTATGCAGCCAGATCGCGAAGAACGGTCTGCAGAATGCCACCATTGTTCATGTAGATCACTTCGTCCAGCGTATCGATGCGGCAAAGGAGCGGAACGTCCTTCACAGTGCCGTCGCCATAGGTGATCTTGGCAATCTTCTTCTCGCGCGGCTTGATGTCGCCTTCGAGACCTTCGATCTCGACGGTTTCATCGCCCTTGAGGTTGAGGCTCGCCCATGTCGTGCCTTCCTCGAAGACAAATGGGACGACGCCCATGCCGACGAGGTTGGAGCGGTGGATACGCTCGAAAGACTGCGCGATGACAGCCTTCACGCCCAGCAGGTTCGTACCCTTGGCAGCCCAGTCACGGGAAGAGCCGTTGCCGTATTCGACGCCAGCGAAGATGACGAGCGGAACGCCCTCGGCCTTGTACTGCATGGCCGCGTCGTAAATCGACATCTCTTCCTTGGACGGATAGTGGATGGTGTAGCCACCTTCCTTGCCGTTTGGCCCAAGCATGTGGTTGCGAATACGGATGTTGGCGAACGTGCCACGCATCATGACTTCATGGTTGCCACGGCGTGTGCCGTACTGGTTGAAGTCTGCAACGCCCACGCCATTGTCGGTGAGGTATGCACCGGCAGGAGACGCAGCCTTGATCGAACCGGCCGGAGAAATGTGGTCGGTGGTGATCTTGTCGCCGAAGAGACCGAGAACGCGTGCGCCCTTGATGTTCTTGAGGCCGGTGCCTGTCTTGCCCATGCCCACGAAGTAAGGCGGGTTCTGCACGTAGGTCGACTTGTCATCCCAGGCATAGGTCTGGCCCGGAGGAACCTGAACGGCCTGCCAGTTCTCGTCACCCTTGAACACGTCCGCATATTTGGACTCGTAGAGTTCGCGCGTGACGTATTTCAGGATGAATTCCTGAATTTCGGCAGATGTCGGCCAGATGTCCTTGAGGTAAACAGGGTTGCCATCCTGATCTTCGCCGAGTGGCTCTGTGGTCAGGTCCTTCTGAACCGTACCAGCCAGCGCGTAAGCGACGACGAGCGGCGGGGAAGCGAGGTAGTTCGCCTGAACGTCCGGCGAGATACGGCCTTCGAAGTTACGGTTGCCGGAGAGAACGCCAGCGGTGATCAGACCCTTGTCGTTGATGGTCTTGGAGATCGGTGCTGGCAACGGACCGGAGTTGCCGATGCAGGTCGTGCAGCCGAAGCCGACGAGGTTGAAGCCGATGGCGTCCAGATCCTTCTGAAGACCGGACTTTTCCAGATATTCGCCAACAACCTGAGATCCCGGTGCCAGCGACGTCTTGACCCAAGGCTTGGATGTCAGACCCTTGGCCACTGCGTTGCGGGCCAGAAGACCGGCTGCAATCAGAACCGACGGGTTGGAGGTGTTGGTGCAGGATGTGATGGCAGCAATGGCGACATCGCCATGGCCGAGATCGAAATCCGTGCCTTCAACAGGATAGCGGTTGTCCAGCTGGCCGGGCTTCTTATAGTCGGTCTCGAGGGAGGTCGCAAAACCGGAGGCAATGCCTTCCAGCGAAATGCGGCCTTCTGGGCGCTTCGGACCGGCCATTGATGGCACGACGTCGCCGAGGTCGAGTTCCAGCGTGTCGGTGAAGACGAGTTCGGCACCGTCGCCGGTGCGCCACATGTCCTGCGCCTTCGAATAGGCTTCAACGAGCGCGATGCGGTCCTTGGTGCGGCCAGACATGGTCAGGTAGTTGATGGTTTCGCCGTCAACCGGGAAGAAACCGCAGGTCGCGCCATATTCCGGGCCCATGTTGCCGATGGTTGCGCGGTCGGCCAGCGTCATCGAATCAAGGCCGGGGCCGAAGAATTCGACGAACTTGGAAACCACGCCCTTTTTGCGCAGCATCTGAACCACGGTCAGCACGAGGTCGGTGGCGGTGACGCCTTCCTTGACCTTGCCCGTCAGCTTGAAGCCGATGACTTCAGGCAAAAGCATGGAAACCGGCTGGCCAAGCATGGCTGCTTCGGCTTCGATACCGCCAACGCCCCAGCCCAGAACGCCCAGACCATTGATCATGGTCGTGTGGCTGTCGGTGCCGACGCAGGTGTCTGGGTAAGCGATGGTTTCGCCGTCTTCTTCCTTGGTCCAGACGGTCTGGCCAAGATATTCGAGGTTCACCTGGTGACAGATGCCTGTGCCGGGCGGAACGACGCGGAAGTTCTTGAACGCCTGCTGGCCCCACTTCAGGAAGCGGTAACGCTCGCCGTTGCGCTCATATTCCAGCTCGACGTTGCGGGCAAACGCCGTTGGCGTGCCAAATTCATCAACGATAACAGAGTGGTCGATGACGAGATCGACGGGAACCAGCGGGTTGATCTTTTCAGGATCGCCACCCAGAGCCACCATCGCATCGCGCATGGCGGCAAGGTCGACCACGGCTGGAACGCCGGTAAAATCCTGCATCAGAACGCGGGCAGGGCGGTAGGCGATTTCGTTTTCGATGCGGCCCTTGTTGTCCAGCCAAGCAGCCACGGCCGTGATGTGGTCCTTGGTTACGGTCTGGCCGTCTTCAAAGCGCAGCAGGTTCTCAAGCAGAACCTTCATCGAATAAGGAAGCTTCGAAACGCCCGTCAGACCGTTCGCTTCCGCCTTCGGCAGACTGAAATAAACATAATCCTTACCGTCAACGGTAAGAATGGAGCGACAATTAAAACTGTCTAGAGATTTAGCCACGGATAGAAACCCCGCTTCCTCTGAGTAGCCAACACGCGCGTGCGGACCCCTGTGCACAGGTGCACATCAGGATGCGGGTACGGTCATTTCCGCTGTCCGCACGAGACGCTGCTTTCGCAACGTCAGGTCCGGCGCCGTATGATGATCACGCCGACCGCTGGCGTGGTTGACACCCATATAGATAATTTCTCAGAAACGTGCCAGACCGGAAGACGCCCTTAATCGATTTTTTTGCCATCGAGATGATTAAAATCTTAAACGAGATGATCCCATGCTGCTGACAGCAGAAAATCTCGCCGCCCGCCGCGGCGAAGATTTGATATTCATGAATGTTTCCTTCAAGTTAACGGGCGGGCAGGCTCTGGTGCTGACAGGACCGAACGGGTCAGGAAAGTCGACGCTTTTGCGCGTTATTGCAGGGCTTTTGCAGCCGGAAACGGGGACCGTAAAGATAGCCGGCGAAGGGATCGAAAGTGACACTCGCGCCTATGAGGCCAGCCATTATCTCGGCCACCGAAATGCCATGAAGCAGGAACTGAGCGTTTTCGAAAACCTCGACTTCTGGAGGAAGTTTCTGGGCGATTTCACTGGCGGCACGTCTGTTGGCATCGAGAAGGCGGCAGAAATTGTTGGTTTGGCCGGCATCACGCATCTGCCATTCGGTTATCTCTCGGCAGGTCAACAACGCCGATTCGCAATGGCCAAGTTGCTGGTTGCCTGGCGGCCGGTCTGGATATTGGATGAACCGACTGCCGCTTTGGATGCGAGCGCGGATGTGATGTTTACAGGGTTGGTGGAAGCGCATTTGGCGAATGGCGGTATTGTTATTGCTGCAACCCATCAACCGCTTGGGCTGGAGGGTGCGCAGGAATTGCGGATGACGGGGTTTGCTGGGGTGGAGATAGCGTGGTGATTGTCGAGTTTGCCGCTACCCCCCTCTGCCCTGCCGGGCATTTCCCCCACAGGTGGGGAGATCGACTCGCGGCGACCTTTCGGCCATCTTCCGCGTCTGGAGTGAAGTGGTGTCAGAGCGCCCAGCCGATCTCCCTCCTTGTGGGGGAGATGCCCGGCAGGGCAGAGGGGGGTAGCCACACCCACGACCCTCAAACTACCCCCGCCAAACCCCATAAAGGCGGCACCCCATGATCGCCCTCTTCCTCCGAGACCTCAAACTCTCCATCCGTGCCGGTGGCGGCGCGCTCATCGGCGTCCTCTTCTTCATGACCGTCGTTGCCGTCATCCCCTTCGGTGTTGGTCCCGACCTCAATCTCCTGTCGCGTATCGGCCCCGCCATCGTGTGGATCGGCGCATTGCTGGCAGCCCTTCTCGGCCTCGACCGGCTGTTTCAGGCGGAACGTGACGATGGCTCGCTCGATCTCATCCTCATGCAGGAAAACCCGCTGGTGTTAACGGTGCTGGTCAAGTGCCTCGCGCACTGGACGGCAACCAGCCTGCCGCTCGTCATCGCATCGCCGCTGCTTGGCCTTTTCATGAATATGAGCGAAGTCGCCATCGGTGCCGTCATGCTGACGTTGCTGGTCGGCTCACCGGCGCTCACCTTCATCGGCGCGGTTGGTGCGGCGGTGGCTGTGGCCTTGCCGCGAGGCGGGTTGCTGGTATCCATCCTCGTGCTGCCGCTTTGCATTCCGGTGCTGATTTTCGGGGTCAGCGCCTCCTATGCGGCCGTTCAGGACCCGGCACCTTTCATGCCTCCGTTCCTGATTCTGATCGCGATCACACTTTTTTCATCGGTCGTGGGGCCGTTCTTTGCCGCTTTGGCATTGCGCAGTTCCATGGATTGATAAGGATCAATTGCCGTCATCCCGGTCCCAATGTAGAAAGACGCCATGAGCGACAAGAGCCTTGCGATTACCAAGTTCAGCGACCTTGCCAACCCGACGCGGTTTTTGGCATTGGCCTCTCGTCTATTGCCGTGGCTGGCAGGGCTTTCAGCGCTCTGTCTCGCTGCCGGCCTCTATATGGCCTTCACCACGGATAGCGATTATCAGCAGGGCAATACCGTGCGTATCATGTATGTGCATGTGCCCGCCGCCTGGCTTTCGATGATGTGTTATACGGTCATGGCAGTCGCGGCGATTGGCACGCTGGTGTGGCGGCACCCGCTGGCGGATGTTGCGCATAAATCCGCGACGCCCATCGGTGCTGCCTTCACGCTGATTGCGCTTGTGACCGGTTCCCTATGGGGCAAGCCCATGTGGGGCACGTGGTGGGTGTGGGATGCGCGATTGACGTCCGTCTTCATCCTGTTTCTGATGTATCTCGGCCTCATCGCCTTCAATAAAGCCATGGACGACCCGTCCAAGGCTGCCCGCGTCAGTGCGGTGCTGATCCTCGTTGGCTTCGTCAACATCCCCATCATCAAGTTCTCGGTCGAATGGTGGAACACGCTGCATCAGCCAGCCAGCGTCCTGCGGCTGAGCGGCCCAGCCATAGCCTCTGAATTTCTGTGGCCGCTGCTGACCATGGCCATCGGCTTCACATTGCTGTTCTTTACCCTGCACATCGCCGCCATGCGCAACGAAATCTGGCGCAGACGCATAGCCGTCCAGCGCCGACTGGCTGCGCGCATGGCAAGTCGGGAGAGTGCCAAGTCATGAGCCACGCATTTTATATCGGTATGTCCTATGGTCTGACCGGCCTGATCGTTGCCATTCTGATTGGCTGGATCGCCTTGGATGGGCGTGCCCGCAAACGTGAAATGGCTGAGCTCGAGGCCTCCGGCATTCGCCGCCGTAGCCGCACTGCCTCGGTGGAGCAACCGACACCATGATGAAAGACACGGAGCGCGCTCCCGCACCCTCGCGCGGGAAGTCACGTTATATTCTGGCGCTTTTGCCGCTGCTGGCCTTTGCGGGCTTTGCCGCCATTGCCGCGAAAATGCTGTATGAGCAGGACGTCAATGGTCTCGATGTCAGTGCCATTCCATCGGCTTTGATCAATACCAAGGCACCGTCTTTGTCGTTGCCGCCGCTGGAGGGTGCCAATGTTCCAGCCCTTAATGACGCTGCCATCAGGGGCAAGCTGACCCTCGTCAATGTCTTTGCGTCCTGGTGTGTGCCGTGCCGGCAGGAGCATCCGATGTTGAAGGAACTGGCCAAGGATGAGCGGTTGAATATCGTCGGCATCAACTACAAGGACAAATCCGACAACGCCCTGCGGTTTCTGGGCGAACTCGGAAATCCCTATGCCGCGATCGGCATCGATCCGAATGGCAAGGCCGCCATCGACTGGGGTGTCTATGGCATTCCCGAGACCTATCTGGTCGGTAGGGATGGAACCATCGTCTACAAAAAGGTCGGACCTATTGACGCCGCGACCTATGAGCGGGACATGATTCCGGCCATCGAACGGGCCGCCGCCGATTGAGTTTCAGGGTGTTGGAAGCGCGTTCTGCCATTCCTTGATGGCGTCGATG
Source organism: Agrobacterium rosae (assembly GCF_002915175.1). Classification (GTDB taxonomy): domain Bacteria; phylum Pseudomonadota; class Alphaproteobacteria; order Rhizobiales; family Rhizobiaceae; genus Agrobacterium; species Agrobacterium rosae. Next base: position 138,371 of record NZ_NXEJ01000009.1, read on the forward strand.
GGTGCTACCAGCATCACGACATTCAAAGTCAGATTATCGCGGATCAGCCAGCCGGTGAAAATCTCGAAGAAAATGGCGATAACGATCGTCAGCCAGATGGGAACGCGCGCGGCGAAGAAGAAGCCGAGCATCATGAACACCGTGTCCATGGCCGAATTCAAAATGCTGTCACCGCTATAACCGAGCGCCATTGTGGCGGTGCGATAGCGGTCGATGATGATGGGCGAGTTTTCAAGAAGTTCCCAAGCGGCCTCGATGAGGACGGCGAAGGACAGCCGGAAACCGATCGAATGTTTGCGAAACAGCAGCCATGCCAGCCCGTAAAACAGGAAGCCGTGGATGATGTGCGATGGGGTGTACCAGTCGGCCAGATGCTGCGAATTGCCTGGCGTATTCACGCCCGGTTCGAAGAGCTTCACATAACCGCATTCACAGATGGGAACGCGGCCCATGAAATACAAAATGACGATCTGCAACAGCAGAATTCCCGCGGCCACGCCAAACCAGATATGGGAGGAGGGGCGGGAGCCGGGCATCTGCGCAGGTATCATTTCTTGTCTTTCGTCAAAGGCTCAACCGAATGGCGCATGATGAGCGGCATCTGCGCCATGGTGAAGAGGATGGTGATGGGCATCGTGCCCCAGACCTTGAAGGCGACCCATGTATCCGTAGAAAATCCGCGCCAGACGACTTCGTTCAAGACGGCCAGGAACAGGAAGAAGAAGCCCCAGCGAAAGGTCAGCTTGCGCCAGCCTTCTTCATTCAGCTTGAAGGCCGAATTGAAGACATAGCCCAGCAGCGAATGGCCGAACAGCAGCCCACCGAGCAGGATGACGCCGAACAAGGCATTGACGATGGTCGGCTTCATTTTGATGAAGGTATCGTTTTGCAGGTAGAGCGTCAGCGCACCGAAGACGAGGACGACGATACCGGAGATCAGCGGCATCATCGGCAAGGTGCGGGTGAGAATCCAAGAGACCGTGAGCGCGAGAGCCGTAGCTATCATGAACAGACCGGTAGCAATGAAGATCGGGCCGCCGAATTCCGTCAGTACTGGAAATGTGTTTGCTAGCCACTCGCCACGTGAATTGGCGAAGAAGAACACGACCAGCGGTCCAAGCTCCAGCACGAATTTCAGCAGCGGGCTGATCTCGCGAACCATTTTTTCGCTCTCGCGCTGATTGCTTTCCACGTCCATACTCATACTCCCGCAATCGCTTTGGCGAAATCTTCCGCCTCGAATGGCTCCAGATCGTCAACGCCTTCGCCGACGCCGATGAAATACACCGGCAATTTGTGTTTGGCAGCGATGGCAACGAGGATACCGCCGCGGGCCGTGCCATCCAATTTTGTCATAATCAGGCCGGACACGCCTGCAACATTGCGGAAAATTTCCACCTGGTTCAGGGCATTCTGGCCCGTCGTCGCGTCTAGCGTCTGCAAGACCGTGTGCGGCGCGTCCGGATCGAGCTTGCCCAGCACGCGTACGATCTTCTCAAGCTCGTCCATCAGTTCCGTCTTGTTCTGCAAGCGGCCAGCCGTATCGATGATCAGCACGTCACACTTCTTGGTGCGTGCCTGCTCGAACGCATCATAGGCAAGACCTGCTGCATCGGCACCCAGCTTGGTGCCGATGAATTCCGATCCGGTGCGGTCTGCCCAAATCTTCAGCTGCTCGATAGCTGCGGCGCGGAACGTATCGCCTGCGGCCAGCATGACCTTGAGGCCGGAGCCGGAAAGTTTTGCTGCGAGCTTGCCGATGGTGGTCGTCTTGCCGGTGCCGTTGACGCCGACGACGAGGATAACATGCGGCTTGTGCGACAAATCAAGCTCCAGCGGTTTGGCCACGGGTGCCAGAACCTTGGTGATTTCACCGGCCATGATGCGGGCCACGTCTTCGCCGCTGACATCCTTGCCATAGCGTTCCGATGACAGAGCGCCGGTAATCCGCATGGCGGTTTCCAGACCGAGATCGGACTGGATCAACAAATCCTCAAGCTCGTCCAGCGTGTCTTCATCCAGCTTGCGCTTGGTGAACAGCGCCGAGATCTGGCTGGTCAGTTGCATCGAGGTGCGCGACAGTCCGGCGCGCAGGCGCTGGAACCAGGAGAGTTTCTGCTCCGGCTCAGCTTCGACTAGCACCACGCGCTCGCTTGGCAAGGAAAAGCCTTTTGGCAGAGCGGATGGTGTGACCGGAGTTTCGGTCGTCTCGCTTGCAGTGACGGCTTCTGCCTCATCCAGCAAGGCGTCCATGGCCACGGTGTCGAGTGGCGCGTCGATATCCATGGGTTCCTGCGCTTCGGCTTCCACCTGCAACAGGGACAGCGGCACGATGCCCATATCGCCAACTTCTTCAGGGCCGGGGAGGAGAGGCGCGTCTTCTTCCGTTTCGTCTTCCAGCGGCGCGGTATCGCTGTCCGTATCCGGGGCAGGGCCGCCTGCCGTTTCCATTTCAAGATCGGAAACCGGATCTTCCGCTAAGGGCGTATGCTCCTCGGCCTCGATCAGAACCTCTTCAAAGGTGGCATCGCTTTCCGGCTTGTCCGTCTCGGTCTTGTCCTTGCCGAAGGAGAAGACTTTTTTGATGAAGCCGAGGGCCATGATCGTTCCGTATCGTTCCGTCAGGCTGCCTGCGCAGCCAGACATTGCATATCCAGGTGTTTCCCGTTGTGACCGGTAATCCGCACCTGCGCAAGTGTGCGGGCGGCAAGATCGGGGGCGGCAACGAGTGTGAAATTGTTGGTGTGCGCAAAGCCTCTGTTTTCAACGAGAATGGTCTGCTCGGTACCGACCATCTGATCGAGATGCGCGTGGCGCAAAATCTCGCCGCGCTCACGAAGACGTGCCGCCCGCTGCTTGATCAGTCCACGGTCCAGTTGCGGCATGCGCGCGGCTGGCGTGCCGGGGCGCGGGCTGTAGGGGAAGACGTGCAGGCTGGAGATGCCGCATTCTTCCGCAAGGGTCGCGGCGTTTTCGAACATCTCTTCGGTCTCCGTCGGGAAACCGGCGATCATATCTGCACCGAAAGCGATTTCGGGCCTCAACGATCTGACCTGATGACAGAAGGCAATGGCATCCGCGCGCATGTGGCGGCGCTTCATGCGTTTCAGGATCATGTCATCCCCATGCTGGAGCGACAGATGCAGATGCGGCATGAAGCGCGGCTCATCCGCAATCAGGTCCATGAGGTGCTTGTCCGCTTCGATGCTGTCGATGGAGGAGAGGCGTAGCCGCAAAATCTCAGGCACTTGCTTCAGCAGCGTCTTGGCTAGATATCCAAGTGATGGCTCACCGGGCAGGTCCGCGCCATAGCTGGTGGCATCCACGCCCGTCAGCACGATTTCGCAATAGCCGTTTTCGGTCAGCTTGCGGGCCTGTTCGACCACGGCACCCATGGGGACCGAGCGGGAATTGCCGCGACCGTATGGGATGATGCAGAAGGTGCAGCGGTGGTCACAGCCATTCTGCACCTGAATGAAGGCGCGCACATGCCCGTCAATGTGCTTGATCATCTGCGGCGCGGTGGCCTTGATGCTCATGATATCGTTGACGCGCAATTTTTCTTCGGCAGAAACACCGAAATCCGGCAGAGCCCGATACGAGGCGCTTGTCAGCTTCTCCTCATTGCCCAGCACGGCGTCCACTTCCGGCATCTCGGCAAAGGTCTCTTTTTCCGTCTGCGCGGCACAGCCGGTGACGATGATACGGGCATGCGGGTTTTCGCGCCGCGCGCGGCGGATGGCGGCGCGTGCCTGACGCACGGCCTCACCGGTCACGGCGCAGGTGTTGACCAGCACGGCATTGTTCAGCCCCGCCTTTTCAGCCTGCGCCCGCACCACTTCCGATTCGTAGGTGTTGAGGCGGCAGCCGAAAGTTATGACCTCGACACCACTCATAAGGCAGCCTTTTCCTGCGCCGCACTGCGAGCCCAGGTGCCGGTGACGGGATCGACGCTGCCAGCCCATTCCCATTCGGCGGGGCCGGTCATGACGACATGATTATCGTCGCGCCATTCGATGGTTAGCGGAATGCGAACGGGGCTTGAGGCCACGTCGATCTCGACGGTGCGGCCGGTACGACCCGTACGGGCAGCGGAAACAGCAGCGGCGCAGGCGGCAGAACCGCAGGCCAATGTTAGCCCCGCCCCGCGCTCGAAGGTGCGGGTGCGCAAGGCGGTGTCGGAGATGACCTGCGCCAGCGTGATATTGGCCTTTTCGGGGAACATCGGGTGGTTTTCCAGCAGCGGGCCGAAGCGCTCGAGATCGAACGTCAGGGGATCGCTATTCACCCAGAAGACTGCATGTGGATTGCCCATCGACATGACGGCGGGCGAATGCAGCACGGGGTTGTCGATCGGCCCGATCTGGAGCTCGATGCGGCTGGTATCGTGGAATTCTTCGGCCAGCGGAATATCGTCCCAGCGAAAGCGTGGCATGCCCATATCGACGGAAATCATGCCGTCTTCATGTTCGCTGGCGTTCAAAATACCTGCTACAGTCTGGAAGGTGAAGGTCTTCTTGCCGGTCTCGGATGCCAGGGCCTGCACGACGCAACGGGTGCCATTGCCACAGGCTTGCGCCTTTGTGCCATCGCAATTGAGGATGTCGATATAGGCATCCGTGCCCTGTGCGCGGGGATCATGGATGGCCATGATCTGGTCGAAAGCCGTTTCCGGATCGGCATTCAGTGCGATGGCCGCCTGTGGCGTGACCATATCCTTGCGGCCGCGCATATCGACAACAAGGATCTTGTTACCAAGCCCGTTCATCTTCGCAAATTCGACCGTATCCGACATGATCCTGTACCTGTTGGGGGGTGATCGCGCAGCGTGGCCGCGCAGTTGCCTCTATATGGCGGAAATGATGGGCAATTACCAGTGTTTGGTGAGGTGTTGCGTTTGGCAATGCGTTGAGCGCCGGAGCAAGCTCGCCCCCCTCTGCCCTGCCGGGCATCTCCCCCACGGGTGGGGAGATCGACTCGCGGTAACCTCTCGCAAATTTCATCCGTTCCGGGAGAGGCTTAGCGATGAAGATGCGGTCGAACCGGTGAGCCAGCGCCCAGCCGATCTCCCCACCTGTGGGGGAGATGCCCGGCAGGGCAGAGGCGGGTAGCGGCATATTCCGCCCCCTCAATGGTTAGGGCAACAACACCCTCCGCCCTCATGCTGAGGTGCTTTGACCGAAGGGCAAAGCCTCGAAGCATCTGCCGCGCACTCTGCCCCAAATCCGCACCCCCGTCCTTCGAGGCTACGGCTTCGCCTCCGCGCCTCAGGATGAGGGTTGCTACCGTTGTGCCAGCATCCGTATCCAGCCACTAAATCCAATCCTGTCAAAAAAACCGGCCACCGCTTACGCAAGCTTCGCCGTTCACGCGGCAGCATCTGCCCGTGGCATGCTTCATTCTCAGGTCCCATAACCATTCGCGGCCATGGATATTCGGACGGGGCGCTGCAAGCTGCCTCGTTGGTAGTTTAGATATGGCACCTCACAGCGCCCCGTTCAGCTCTTTTGGCCAAACAGCAATCCACTTGCCACGGCTGGCAGAACCCGGACGGCGAAGGGGGAAACCTTGCCGGAGAACCGGTCGGACATAGTCAAGGTCCGACCCTTCCCATCCGGATGGCGATGGCGTGTTGCCAAATCATCGCCCTGCCAGTTCAGCTGCACCTGCCTTCGATTTGCTCCCGCGCCGATAATCTAGGGGCGAGAGGATCGATCCGTTTTTCGCAAGGGCCTGCCGCAACACGAATGGCTGCGGCAAGCACTCACGATCCGTCCGCGCTGTTTCGCAACAGTGCGGGGCAGATGCAGCGTGTTCCTGTGTACCGCCTGACTTTCGCTTCTATCCTCATGGTCGCATTAGACCAGATGACGATGAGCTGTCGGTACACCCGGCGACTAGGTCGGGCATCGGGAGAATGACATCGGTCGGTCCGAAACCGGTGTCTTTCTCCTCCCGTTGCCGCCGGGGAGATTGCTGCTCAACCCCGGGATCGAAAGGTTTGCGTCACCCTTTCAACCCCAGCGCCGGTCCCGCCTCGCCGCAACGCCTTGCGGTGTATCCGAGGGCGGAACGGGGAGATTGTGCGGGTGATTTGCGCGCCGTGGAGAAAAGTGCGGGAGATTTTTTTGAGGGTTTTGCGGGTTTTTGGGTAAGCGATTGATTTTGTTGGGGAGTATTTTTAGTTGAGAGGTTTGAGGGTGGGGCTTACCCCCCTCTGCCCCGCCGGGCATCTCCCCCTCAGGTGGGGAGATTGGCTGGGCGCGCGCTCACGGGACATCTTGAATGTGGGGGCGGGGCGATGGCATGTTTTGGCGACATATCATTCTCTGACGCTTACGATTTTGCAGTGAGCGTGCCTTTTACCAATCTCCCCACCTGAGGGGGAGATGTCAGGCAGGACAGAGGGGGGTGAGCGGCGTACTCTGCGCTCCACGGCCTACCGCCCTCACCCCCGTCCTTCAAGGGTCGCCTTGCTCCTGCACCTCTCCTTCGACAGGCTCAGGATGATGGAGGAGGGGTGCTACCGCTGCATCCACCTATCCAAAAAATCCCACCACAATAAACCGCTTGCCTTTGCTCTTCAGATGGCAGCTAATTGGTGAACGAAGCAGGGAGAAAATGCTATGGCCAAGGGTCAAGTTCGCAGCAATAAAGAAGTCAGAAAACCGAAAAAGGATAAGGCAGCGCCAGCCGCCGCGCCGACACTCGGATCGCAGGTGAAAGCCAGCGAAAGCACGACCAAGAAAAAGTAATTTGGGTTTGCGGGGCGATGCAGACGCTTGGGAGCGTACTCTCAAGCGAGGTGCAAAGGCGCTTAAATAGTGAGCGCCTGTCCCGCGCACTTCAAACCATTGGCACGTCGAAAACTTCGCTCGGGTGCATGGGGCGGAAGCGATCCTCTGCTACGCCGTGTTCTGTCAACGCCGCCTTGAGCGCGATGATTGGTGCATCGATGGCTTCGTCGGTGAGTTGAACGGTGCCCCAATGGTGGCCGCAGGCATAGGCTGCGCCACAAATCTTCATACCTTCCACGGCTTCCGATGGGTTCTGGTGCTGGCCTTTCATGAACCAACGTGGTTCGTAGGCGCCGAATGGCAGGTTGGCGAGGCGGAAGCCGCCGTGTTTTTTGGCTGCGGCATGGTAATTGAGGCCACTGTGAAAGCCGGTATCGCCGATGTGGTAAATCTTGCCGCCGGGTGTTTCGATGACGAAGGCGGCCCAAAGCGCCATGCGTCGGTCGTTCAGTCCACGCGCAGACCAGTGATGGCAGGGCTCGAAATGGATTTTCACATCCGGCGCGACGTTCAGCACATCACCCCAGTCCCCCGTTGAAATCTTTGCCGCCTCCACGCGGGTGCGAATGACGACATCATTGCCGAGGGGCGTGATGAAATGCGGTTTATGCTTGATGTGAAGCTGGTGTAGCGTTTCCAGATCGAGATGGTCGTAATGGTTGTGCGTGACCAGCACGATGTCGATTGGCGGCAGATCGTTGAACTGGATACCGGGCGGGTTGACGCGTTTGGGCCCCACGAAGCTGAAGGGGCTGGTGCGCTCCGACCACACGGGATCGACGAGAATATTCAGGCCCGCCGTCTGGATAAGAAAGGATGCGTGGCCGACGAAGGTGACGCGCAGGTCTTTACCGTTGACGCGTTCATCCGGTTTCACGAAGGGAAACGGGCTGGGATAGGCTTCCGGCCATGTCGCCTTGTTGCCATCGAAGCGCCATTTCATCAGGTCCACAAAACCGTTGGGCGTCTCGCCGCGGGGATTGAAGAAACGCGCACCATCGAAATGGTCCGATAGCGGGCCTTTATAATAGGCGCTGGCACTGGACTGGCGCGCATAGAGACCACCGCCTGCCAGAAGTGTGCCGAGGAAGGAGAGTTTGAAGAGGGTGCGTCTTTTCATACCCTCTCTCATAGGCCCGAGGCGGGCGACATTCAACAAAAGCGAATGTGATCTCGATAATTTCATCGTCGATTACAAACCAAGGTTGCTGCTGCCATTTAAAAATCGCATTTGCTGTAAAAATCACAGCGAGATTTGGTGGAGGCGGCATGCGCGCGATCACATTACTTTGTTCATCTTTTTTGTTTTTAACCTCGCTGACGTTGCCGGTTCTGGCAGAGCCGCTGCCCGCCCCGGTCAACGGCGTGACCTTTGAGGAATGGGCTTCTGCCAATGGACGAATCGCCAACGAGCAGGACCCGAAGGACGTGATCGCCGTTCTTGACATAGACGAGAGGACATTCGAGCAGATCAATCTTTCGTTCATCGAGGCTTTGAAAAACGCCGACACTGCCGGTGATACGATGCGGGCTTACGGCGAGGCTTTCGGCGATCCAAATCGGGGCCGTTTCTCCAAAACGGAGAAGGTTCAAATAGAGGGCAAGCTTGCGACATTCGATGACTATGCACGCCTGCAAGGCCATATGGAGGCTTCGGGGGAGCTCGGCATTACCCCGCAGCAGGTGCTTGATGAGCATAATCTGACGCCTTACGAATACGCCGAGGAATCAAAACGATGGATGGGCCGTCTCGTGGCCGAGGCCTCAAAGGAACATGGTGCCGACGCGACGGCAAAATGGCATGAAGCGATCTTCGCCTATAAGGCAGAGTATCTGAAAAAACGCGACAAATGATGAAAGATCGGCGCAGCAGCTGACAACGTACGGCTGCTGCGGGCGCGTTTTGGCCTTCAAGCCTTGACTCCTGCGGGCTTTTGCTGTTTACCCGCGCCCATCAGCTGGCAGTTTCATGACCGCAGCCGCCGACCGGGACCCGTAAGGTATAGATGATCCCGGAGGCAAACATCCGACAGCGCGACGCGCCCTCGGGTGCTTTTTGGCTATGCGTCTTGTTTTTGACAGCAAAAGCACCGACGTTTCGGGTACCCCGGAACGAAGAAGGATGACGCAATGTTTGAAAACCTCCAGGACCGCCTTGGCTCCATTCTGAATGGACTGACGGGCCGTGGCGCGCTTTCGGAAGCCGATGTGACGGCTGCCCTGCGCGAGGTTCGCCGTGCGCTTCTGGAAGCGGACGTGGCACTCGAAGTCGTCCGGTCCTTCACCGACAAGGTGCGTGAAAAGGCCGTCGGCGCCTCGGTTCTCAAAGCCATCAAGCCCGGCCAGATGGTCGTCAAGATCGTCCATGACGAGCTTGTCGAGATGCTGGGCTCCGAAGGCGTGGCCATCGACCTGCATGCCGCCGCTCCCGTCGTCATCATGATGGTGGGTCTGCAGGGTTCGGGTAAGACGACGACGACCGGCAAGATCGCCAAGCGCCTGACCGACCGCGACAAGAAGAAGGTGCTGATGGCATCTCTCGACACGCGTCGTCCGGCGGCCCAAGAGCAGTTGCGCCAGCTCGGCGTTCAGACCGGTGTCGATACGCTGCCGATCATTGCCGGACAGTCGCCGACGGATATTGCTTCGCGCGCCGTGCAGGCGGCCAAGCTCGGCGGCCATGATGTCGTGATCCTGGATACCGCCGGTCGTACCCACATCGACGAGCCGTTGATGATGGAAATGGCGGACATCAAGAAAAACGCCAAGCCGCACGAAATCCTACTGGTCGCGGATAGCTTGACCGGTCAGGACGCCGTCAATCTGGCGCGCAACTTCGATGAGCGCGTCGGCATTACCGGCCTGGTGCTGACCCGTATGGACGGCGATGGCCGTGGCGGCGCCGCCCTTTCCATGCGTGCCGTGACCGGCAAGCCAATCAAGCTGATCGGTACCGGCGAGCGGATGGGTGAGCTGGAAGAATTCCACCCGCGCCGTATCGCCGACCGAATTCTCGGCATGGGCGATATTGTTTCGCTGGTCGAAAAGGCTGCTGAAAACATCGATGCGGAAAAAGCCGCAGCGATGGCCAAGAAGATGCAGTCGGGCAAGTTCGATCTGAACGATCTGGCCGACCAGCTCGGCCAGATGAAGAAAATGGGCGGCATGGGCGGCATTATGGGTCTCATGCCCGGCATGTCCGGCATGAAGGACAAGATGGCCGCGTCGGGTCTGAACGACAAGATGTTCGACCGCCAGATCGCCATCATCTCATCGATGACCAAGGCCGAGCGCGCCAACCCTGACATGCTCAAGCACAGCCGCAAGAAGCGCATTGCTGCCGGTTCCGGCACGGATGCCGCCGAAATCAACAAGCTGCTCAAGATGCATCGCGGCATGGCCGACATGATGAAAGCCATGGGTGGTAAAGGCAAGGGCGGCATCATGAAACAGATGATGGGCGGCCTTGCTGGCAAGATGGGACTTGGTGGTGGAATGGGCGGCATGCCTGATCTGTCCAATATGGACCCCAAGCAGCTGGAAGTGCTTCAAAAGCAGGCGGAAGCCGCAGGTCTCGGCAAGGCTGGCGGGTTGCCCCCTGGTCTTGGTGGCATGGGCGGAATGCCCGGTCTTCCCGGTTTGGGCGGACCGAAGCTGCCGGGCCTCGGCGGTCTTCCCGGCCTGCCCGGTTTTGGCAAGAAGAAGTGAGACTGTGATGACCGACGCAGACGTAAAGGCTCAACTTTCGCAATACCGCCAGTCCATCGACAATATCGATGCGGCGCTGGTGCATATGCTGGCAGAACGGTTCCAACGCACCAAGGCGGTTGGCGTTTTGAAAGCAACCCACGAATTGCCGCCGGCAGACCCGGCGCGCGAAGAATACCAGATCGAACGCCTGCGCCATCTGGCAAAGGACGCCAATCTGGATCCGGATTTCGCCGAGAAGTTCTTGAACTTCATCATCAAGGAAGTCATCCGGCATCATGAAGCAATTGCCGCTGAACACAACGGCACCGAAAAGACCGCCTGACCGGCGGACTAGCCATTCTTAAGGAGAAATAACATGGCACTGAAAATTCGTCTCGCACGCGGTGGTTCCAAGAAGCGCCCGTACTACCAGATCGTCGTTGCTGACGCCCGTTCGCCACGCGACGGCCGTTTCCTCGAGAAGGTCGGTTCCTGGAACCCAATGCTTGCCAAGGACAATGCTGATCGCATCCAGATCAACGGCGACCTCGTCAAGGAATGGATTGCCAAGGGCGCACAGCCAACAGACCGCGTTCTGCGCTTCCTCGCAGAAGCCGGCATCGTAACGCGCGACGCCCGCAACAATCCTGAAAAGGCAAAGCCAGGCAAGAAGGCAGTCGAGCGCACTGCCGAGAAGAAGCAGAAGGCCGATGACGCCGCTGCTGCTGCCGCAGAAGCATCTGCTGCCGAATAAGTCCGGTTTGCACGATTTGAACGGGTGGTGTGGATTTCCGCGCCACCCGTTTATGTTTATTTTGACTGCAACATGCCGTACATAGATTTTCAAAGACGAACACCGAAACGGACGACCGATGGCAAAGCTGGAAAACCCCATTCTCATGGCCAAGATTGGCGCGGCGCAGGGACTGCGTGGCGAAGTGCGGGTCAGCTCTTTCACGGATGATCCAACCGCATTGGGAGAATATGGCAACCTGATTGCTGCCGATGGCCGGGTGTTCGAAATTCTCGAAATCCGCGAAGCCAAGACCGTGGTGATCGTGCGCTTTCGCGGCGTCAACGACCGCAATGCGGCGGAAGCTCTGAATGGGCTGGAACTGTTCATCGAGCGTGACAATCTGCCCGACGACGATCTGGACGATGACGAATTCTACTACACCGATCTGGAAGGGCTTGAGGCCGTCGACGCCGAGGGCAAGAGCTACGGCTCCGTTGCCGCTGTCCATGATTTCGGCGCGGGCGATCTGCTGGAGCTGAAAGGCGCTGGCCGTCGTCCAACGCTCATTCCGTTTTCCGAAGCTGCGGTTCTGGAAATCGACCTCGAAGGCGGGAAAATCCTGATCGATCCCCTTGCTGCTGGCCTGATCGACAATCCTGAGGACGGCAAGGACGACCCGGATCATCCGATCTTCGGCAAGAAAAAATAACATGACATTCAAGGCAACCGTGCTGACGCTCTACCCGGACATGTTTCCGGGGCATTTGGGCCATTCGCTGGCGGGCAGGGCGCTGGAGCGTGGGCATTGGCAAATCGAGCCGGTGCAGATCCGCGACTTCGCCACCGACAAGCACCGCAGCGTGGATGACACGCCTTCTGGCGGTGGCGCTGGCATGGTGCTGAAGCCCGATGTGCTGGCAGCTGCCATCGACGCTGTTTCGCAGGATGATAGGCGTCCGCGACTGCTGATGAGCCCGCGGGGGAAGCCGCTGACGCAGGCTCGGGTGCGCGAGATTGCCGCTGGCGATGGCGTCATCATCATCTGCGGCCGTTTTGAAGGCGTGGATCAGCGGGTGATCGATGCTCGTGAGCTCGAGGAAGTCAGTATCGGCGACTATATTCTCTCCGGCGGCGAACCGGCGGCGCTGACGCTTTTAGATGCTGTGGTGCGCATTCTGCCCGGTGTGATGGGCAACGATCTCTCGGGCGTGCATGAAAGCTTTGAGGGTGGGCTGCTGGAGCATCCGCATTATACCCGCCCGCAGGTCTGGGAAGAGCGCGATATTCCCGCTGTCCTCACCTCCGGCAACCACAAGGCCATCGAAAAATGGCGCCACGAGCAGGCGCTGGCGCTGACGAAAGAGCGTCGTCCCGACCTTCTGGCGAGACAGTCTCAGGTCGAGACGAAGTAGTAGACCGATAGCAGCAGGCCGACCGATATTACCAAGGCGCGGATGATCCATTGCGGTACGCGCCGCGCAATATAGACGCCGCTATAGCCGCCAATGGCGGACGCTGGGATCATGATCAGCGCTGCGGGCCAAGCGACTACGCCACCGCCGACGAAAACCACGATGGCAACCGCCGCTATGACCACCGCGAGCAGGTTTTTCAAGGCATTGAGGTGATGGTAGGTGCCACCGGCCGTCAGGCCCAGCACTGCCAGCATCATGATGCCCATGCCTGCGCCGAAAAAGCCGCCATAGATCGAGGTGAAGAACTGGCCGATGAGGCTTGCGGCATTGCCGGGTGAGCGTTGCGCATTCGTGCGGGGGCGCAGCCATGGCCCCAAGGCAAACAAAAGCGTGGCGGCCAGCAGCAGCCAGGGTACGAGCTGGCGAAAGGCTGGATTATCGAGTGACAGAAGCAGGAGCGCGCCGGCGGTCGATCCGGCAATCGAGAGCAGGGCCAGAAAGATCGCGCCTTTCCAGTGGGCGCGGATTTCCGGCCAATAGGCGATGACCGACGTGACGTAGCCGGGAAATTGCACGATGGAGGAGGTGGCGTTGGCGGAAATTGGCGCGATGCCGGCAAGCGTCATGGCCCCGAAGGTCAGAAACGTACCGCCGCCTGCGATGGCATTGACCGCACCGGACAGAAAGCCGCTGGCAAGCAGCAGCAGAATGATGAACAAAGACATGGCCCCTCCCGGCGCATTTTGTGCCCCGATCACTCCATATCCGTTGAAATGACTGCCGACAATTCGGTCGTGACCGACAAAATAATCTTGCAAAAGGGATGACAAATGCGTCGTCTTGCTGTAATGGCCCGCGTGGAACTGGGGTTTACCCCTTTAACCGCAAGCAAAGAATGGTGAATCCGCTCCTGCCGCAAGGCATGGTCCCGAGACTTGGTTTCAAGGGATGACAGTTGAGCGCTCTGGCTGTTTCAGAAGAACTCAGAGGTTAATATGACCAACATTATCGAACAGCTGGAAGCCGAACAGGCTGCCAAGATCGAAGCGAAGCGTACGCTTCCAGAATTTTCTCCAGGTGACACCGTTCGCGTCAACGTGCGCGTAACGGAAGGTACACGTACCCGTGTACAGGCTTACGAAGGCGTCGTTATCGCCCGTTCCGGCGGCGGCATCAACGAGAGCTTCACCGTTCGCAAGATTTCTTACGGCGAAGGTGTAGAGCGCGTATTCCCGGTTTACTCGCCACTGGTTGAAGGCGTTGAAATCGTTCGTCGCGGTAAGGTTCGTCGCGCCAAGCTCTACTACCTGCGCGACCGTCGCGGTAAGTCTGCTCGTATCGTTGAAGACACGGGCGTTCGCGCTCGCAAGCTCAACGACGCTGAGCGTCAGGCTGCTGCCGAAGAAAAGGCTAGAATCGAAGCTGAAAAGGTTGCAGCAGCACAGGCTCTGGCCGCTGAAAAGGCCGCAGCAGAAGCTGCTGAAGCCAAGGCAGCCGAAGAAGCCGCAGCAGCCAAGGCCGCTGAAGAGGCTGCAAAGCCTGCCGAAGGCGCAGCTGAATAAGCCATTCCGTTTTTCGGGAATTTTGACAAAGGCGGTCTTCGGGCCGCCTTTTCTTTTTGGGTGTGTGCTAGTCGGTATAAGGCGGTGGGTGGGGCTTACCCCCCTCTGTCCTGCCGGACATCTCCCCCACAAGGAGGGAGATCGGCAGGGAGCGCCGACATCGCTTCTTTTTCGACATGTGAGATGGCCGAAAGGTTGCCACGAGTCGATCTCCCCACCTGTGGGGGAGATGCCCGGCAGGGCAGAGCGACTGTCTTGGCAGTCAAGCGTTTTGCCATGGTTTATTCTCCCGGATGATGGCGTTGAGGATGGTCAGCAACTTGCGCATGGTGGCAACGATGGCGACGATCTTGGGCTTGCCGGATGCCACGAGGCGATCGCGGAAGGCTTTGAGGAACGGGTTGTGACGGGACGCAACCAGTGCCGCCATGAACAGGACGGCCCGCACCTTCGAGCGCCCGCCACCGATAAAGCTCTTGCCTTTCCACTTGCCCGATTGCCGCGTCCAAGGTGCCAGTCCCGCAAGCGACGCGATCTGGCGTCTGTCGAGGCTGCCGAGCTCCGGCATTTCCGCCAAAAGCGTGCGCGCCGTAGCCCGCCCCACACCCGGAACCGAGGTCAGCAATGCCTCGCGCACACGCCACAAGGGTGACTTGCGGATGTGGTCATCCATGTCGGCATCGATGCTCTCCATCTCACGGCGCAGCGCATCCAGCAGCCGTTTGATGCTCTTGCGCGTCGTCTTCTCCAACGCCATCCGCAACCGGTTCTCTTCAGCCACGATCATCTGCACGATCTGTCGCCTGCGATCGACAAGGGCCGATAAAGCCTGGGTTTGCGCATCGCGCAGCGGTCGGATCTGCGGTTTCGTCGCCGTGACAAAGGCAGCAATCAGGGCCGCATCGATCGCATCGGTCTTGGCACGCCGACCGATGGCGTTGGCATAGGCTCGCACCTGCGCCGGATTGACGACGATCACGCAGATGTCGCAGGCCGCAAGCTTTGCCACAGCCAGCGTTTCGAAACCGCCCGTCGCCTCCAGCGCCACGAGATCGGCCTTCTGCGCCTTAAGGCGACGCGTAAGTTCTTCGATGCCATCATGGTCGTTCCCGACACAAAAGCTTGCACCAGAGGGTGAAACCGCAACGTCGAGACGTTCCTTCGACACATCGATACCAACGATAATATCCATCTTATCCCATCCTTGCCTAAGCGGGCTTTGCACGCGCAAGCGGCCCTGGCGACTGTTCGGGTTCGATGGAACGGCGGATGCACAACCGGGCTCTGCCACGGGCTTGGTGTCCCTAAGGGGCTTCGGTCTTACATCCGCCATCGCACAGGGCAGTACACACCCAAATGACGGCGAAGGGAAGTTACAAGGGGGGGGGGGG
>NZ_NXEJ01000009.1:153968-358968 GCF_002915175.1 Agrobacterium rosae
AGGGGGGGGGGGGAAGCCACACCCACCACCGTCCAATGCGCTCTTGCCCTCATACTTCAAACCATGTCATTTTCCCGCAATACCAGCAGGAGACATCACATTGCTCAGACGCTCTTTTTTCATCGCCATTGCCGCGACGCTTATTTCGCCTGTCATTTCATTTACCGCCGACCTGCCGGACCTCAAGGGCAAGACGGTTGTCGTCGTTACTGAAAATGCCTATCCGCCGCTGCAATTCGTTGATCCGAAATCCGGCAGCGCCATCGGCTGGGAATATGATGCGATGGGCGAGATTGCCAAGCGGTTGAATTTCAGGGTCGAGTATCAGAACATATCCTGGGATGCGATGATCCAGGCGGTGTCGGACGGGCAGTACGACATCGGCATGACCGGCATCAGCATCAAGGAGGAGCGCAAGGAGAAGGTGGATTTCTCCAATCCCTATATGCGCTCGGAAATGTTCATGCTGGTGCGGGCCGACGAGACGCGCTTTACCGACGCCAAGAGCTTTGCCGCCTTCGACAAGGGGCTGGTGGGTGCGCAGGCGGGCACGACGCCGTTTTATACCGTTGTCTACGACGTGCTTGATGGAAACGAGCAGAACCCGCGGGTCAAGCTGATGGAAACCTTTGGAGCGACCGTGCAGGCGCTGAAGACCGGCGATGTAGATCTGGTGCTGACCGATGGCGTTGCGGGCAAGGGTTATGTCGATGCGTCCGGCGGTGCGCTGAAGTTGATCGGTGGTCCTCTGGGTGGCGATGATTTCGGTTTTATCTTCAAGAAGGGGTCCGATCTGGTGGCACCTGTAAATGCGGCGATTGCGGCGCTGAAAGCAGATGGCACCTTTGCCGCGCTCGATAAGAAGTGGTTTCTGGACTACAAACTTGGCCAGTAAGCCTTTGCAAAGCAATAACCGAAAGACAGCGGCTTGAGCCCTCGGCGCAAATCCACCACGGCTGATGATTTTCCGTGGTGGCTGGTGGCGCTTGTGGGCATAGGGCTGGTGCTGGCCGTCGTGATTGCGGTCAACGGCATCTATGCGCAGGTGTTTTCCACCGTCATCACGGGCATCGGCATGACGGTATCAGTGACGCTGGTGGCGTTTGCGCTGGCCTCGCTGTGGGGGCTGGTGATTGCCATCATCGGTATGTCGGATACGCTCGTCCTGCGACAGATGTCTCGCTTCTATATCGAAACGGTGCGCGGCATTCCCGTTCTCGTCGTGCTGTTCTACATCGCCTTCGTCGGCGCGCCCGCCGTCGTCAGCCTATTCAACTGGATGATCACACCACTCATTCAGGCCGGATGGGTGGAGGCGATGCTGGTGCGGGATTTTTCGCTGACATGGCGGGCCATTCTGGCGCTGACCATCTGCTACGCTGCCTTTATCGCGGAAATTTTCCGCGCAGGTATCGAGGCGGTGGATGAAGGGCAGATCGAGGCGGCCAAGGCGTTGGGGCTCAACCGTTACCAGCGCTTCCGACTGGTAATTTTTCCGCAGGCGATCCGCACGATCTTTCCGCCGCTGTCGAACGATTTCGTCTCGATGGTCAAGGACAGTTCGCTGGTGTCAGTGCTGGGGGTGATGGATATTACCCAATTGGGCAAGGTCTACGCGGCGGGGTCGTTCCGGTTTTTCGAAACCTATTCCATCGTCGCCTATATCTACCTCATCCTGACGCTGGGGCTTTCGCTGGTGTTGCGGCGCGTGGAAAAATCCCTGCGCCGCAGTCCGCGCGGGTAGGTTTTTACTCGCCCTTGAGCGCTGAGTCCCAATGTTCGTCCGCTTTGCCATCCACGAAGCGCCATGTGTCGAACCATGTCGTCGTGTAGGTCTTGGCAGGGTCTTTCGGGTCCTTGACCTCATGCACGAAACCGACGGTGACGAGATCGCCTTCTGCCGTGACGAAGGCGACGGGGGAGCTGATTTTATCAGGGATCGGCTTTTTCGGGACTTTCAGCACTTCGGTAAAGAATTTGATGACGCCATCGCGGCCCGATGCGGCATTGGGATTGTGCTGGATATAACGCTCGGTCAGATATTGATCCGCTTTGTCCCAGTGGCCCGCTTCCAGAAGATCGCGGATGATCTTGTAGGTCACCTGCTTGTTGGCGTTGAGCTTCGGGTCGGGGCTGGTGAACAAGGCTTCGGCATCGGGTGCCTTGACAACGGCTTCCTGGGCGTGGGCTGGCAGGGTAGCAAGCGAGAATGCTAGCAGAGCAAGGGCGCAGCCAAGTGCGATGTTTCTGATGAGGTGGATCATGATGTTCTCTTAGAGGGCGCGGCGGTGGATGCGCGGACCATAGGACGTGCAGAACGGTGCCGAAAGGAGGCAGTTTTTCCGCCGCTGGTAACGTGCAGGGAACCAGCGGCGGAAAGATGGGTCAGGCGCGGACGTCGGCCTGCTTGTTTGCCTGCGCCGCAATCATGCGACCGGCGATGATGACGAGGACACCGGCCACCGCCAGGCAGGCGGAGAGGAAGAACATCGGGGCGATGGTGCTGCCCGTTTCGTCCTTGATCCACGGCACGACGTTCTGGGCGACGAAACCACCGAGATTGCCGACCGAGTTGATGGCGGCAAGACCGGCTGCTGCACCGGCACCCCTCAGGAAGCGGCCCGGCAGGCTCCAGAACACGGGCTGGCCCGCGAAGATGCCTGCGGCTGCAACGCAGAGGAAAGCGAATTGCAGGACCGGCGTGGTCACAAGTGCCGACATCAACAGGCAGAACGCGCCGACGAAAGCGGGGCCAACGATATAGGGGATTTTGCTTTCCGACCGGTCCGCTGCTGCCGGAACGACGTACAGCGCAATGGCAACGCCGATCCATGGGATGATGTTGATGAAGCCATTGGTGGTGTTGGACACGCCAAAGCTCTTGACGATGGTCGGCAGCCAGTAGCTGAGGCCATAAGCCGCCAGCGGGAAGCCGACGAAGCACAGCGACATGAACAGCACCTGCTTGTTGATCAGTGCCCGGAAGCCATTTTCGGCATGTTCTTCCATGTTGGAGTTTTCCGAGGCGATCTTCTTGTTCAGCCAGTCCTTCTCATCTTGGGTCAGGAACTTTGCCTTCTCAGGCGTATCGTCCAGATAGAAGATGGTGAAAATACCGGCGATGACGGCGGGAACGCCAGTGGCGAGGAACACCCACTCCCAGCCCGCCAGACCCATGAGGCCATCGAGATCCAGCAACATGCCGCCCAGCGGTGCGCCTATGGCGTTGGCGAGTGCGCTGAAGATCATGAACAGGCCGACCATGCGACCGCGATAATCACGCGGGAACCAGATGGTCAGGAGATAGAGAACGCCGGGGAAGAAGCCGGCTTCACAGGCACCCAGCAGAAAGCGCAGAATATAGAACATCGTCTGGCTGCTGGTGAAGGCCAGCGCGATCGTCACCAGACCCCAGGAGATGATGATGCGGGCAAACCAGCGGCTGGCACCGAAGCGGGTCAGCAGCAGGTTGCTGGGCACTTCGAAGATGAAATAGCCAATGAAGAACAGCGATGCGCCCAGGCCGTAGGCATATTCGCTCAAACCGAGATCGCCGACCATTTGCAGCTTGGCATAGCTGACATTCTGCCGGTCGATATAAGCGATGAGGTATAGAAGCCCCAGAAATGGCATGAGCCGCCATGTGATTTTTGAAATAAGTGCCTTTTCAGATACCAAAACGTATCCTCCCTCTCCTGCAGAAAATGCAGTTATGCCCTGATCATTGCACTCCCCTTCACGGCGGCGTTATTGCGTCGTGATGTGGTTGTGGCAGAGCGTAACGCATGAAACGGCCATTATATCCCTCGGCTGAAAACTTATAGCGATGTTCGGCAGGTTCGTTTCGCTCCAAAAGGCAATATTGCCGTGGAAAAGCCGATCTGCTATGAGAGAGGCATGGGATCGAAATTCGGATGTCTCGCGCAAAACATTTTCGTGCTGCAGGACCACAAGCGTCTGCCGGCACGGTTTTTTGCGCGCATTTCCGGTGCGTTCAGCGGCCGACTTACGTTCGCCTGATAGCTCTTTTAAAGAGACTGTCAGTTTTGCTGCGAACCCAATTTCCTTATTCAAGATACAATGGATAAAGCCATGAGCGCACCTCGCACCCTCTATGATAAAATCTGGGATGATCACGTCGTTAATCGCGACCCGGATGGAACCTGTCTTCTCTACATCGACCGGCACCTCGTGCATGAGGTGACGAGCCCGCAGGCTTTCGAGGGTCTGCGCCTGGCCGGTCGTCCCGTTCATTCCCCGACCCGAACGCTGGCGGTGGTCGACCACAATGTTCCCACCACGGCGGATCGTCTTGAGGGTATCAAGAACGAGGAAAGCCGCATTCAGGTTGAGGCGCTGGCCCAGAACGCTGCGGAATTCGGTGTCGAATATTATTCCGAGCGCGACAAGCGCCAGGGCATCGTCCACATCGTCGGCCCGGAGCAGGGATTTACGCTGCCGGGCATGACGATCGTATGTGGTGACAGCCATACGTCGACGCACGGTGCCTTCGGCGCTTTGGCGCATGGTATCGGCACGTCAGAGGTCGAGCACGTTCTGGCGACGCAGACGCTGATCCAGAAAAAGGCCAAGAACATGCTGGTGCGTGTGGATGGCAAGGTGCCGGACGGCGTGACGGCCAAGGACATCATCCTTGCCATCATCGGCGAAATCGGCACGGCGGGTGGTACCGGCCACGTCATCGAGTTCGCTGGCGAGGCGATCCGGTCGCTATCCATGGAAGGCCGCATGACGGTCTGCAACATGACTATCGAAGGTGGCGCGCGTGCCGGTCTGGTCGCACCAGACGAGACGACATTCGATTACATCAAGGACAAGCCACGTTCGCCCAAGGGTGAAGTGCTGGAGCAGGCCATTACCTATTGGAAGACCCTGAAGTCCGACGAGGGCGCGCATTACGACAAGGTGGTCGTGCTGAACGCCGCCAACCTGCCGCCCATCGTTTCCTGGGGCTCATCCCCGGAAGACGTCGTATCCGTGCAGGGCGAAGTGCCTGATCCGGCAACGATCGAGGATGAGAACAAGCGCAACTCCAAGCAGCGCGCTCTGGAATATATGGACCTGACGCCGGGTACGAAGATGACGGATATCGCCATCGACCGCGTCTTCATCGGTTCCTGCACCAATGGCCGTATCGAGGATTTGCGGGCTGCCGCGAAGGTTGTCGAGGGACGCAAGGTTGCGCCGACCGTATCCGCCATGATCGTTCCGGGTTCTGGCCTCGTGAAAGAGCAGGCTGAACAGGAAGGTCTGGACAAGATTTTCCTCGATGCGGGCTTCGAGTGGCGCGAGCCGGGCTGCTCCATGTGCCTTGCGATGAATGATGACCGCCTTGCCCCCGGCGAGCGCTGTGCGTCCACCTCCAACCGCAACTTCGAGGGACGCCAGGGCTACAAGAGCCGCACGCACCTCGTTTCGCCCGCCATGGCGGCGGCGGCGGCGGTGGCTGGTCACTTCGTGGATATTCGTGAGTGGAAGTGAGGTTGTGACCGAGGCCGGGAACAGTGACTGTTCTCGGCCTTGTGCTACAAAACCTCTATTTTTCTGCCCTTCCGCAGAAACGGCAAGATGCGGCGCATATCCCGAGGGTGCAGCGCTACGCATCCGGCGGTTGGCTCATAGCCGGGGCGAATCATGTGCATGAAAATGGCAGAGCCCAGATTGCGGCGGCGTGATGTGATGTTCCAGTCCAGCACGAGACAGACATCGTAAAGACCATCCTGCCGCTGCAGTTCTTCGTGGCTTGGCTTGAAGGGCGCTTTGGTAAGGCGATTGTAATTTGGGTCCGTGGGCGCGTCGCACCACAGCATATTGAAGCGTGTGCGATACATCGCCAGCGGTGTTTTCAAGGCACCAGTCCTTTCGCCGCGCTGAAAACCATATAGGATCGGCATGCTGGTGATCGGGGTTTTTCCGTCGCCCTCTCGCTTGAAGGCCGTGCGTCCATTGCGACCAATCGCGGCCTGAAATGCCAGGTGGCCAAGCTGGACGATAGCACGGCTTTTATGGCGCGGTGCGGCGCGAACGATGAGTTTTGCAGGCGGTTTTGGCTGATTTTGTGTGTTCTTGAGCATCGTTCTCACGAGATTTTGCTTTGCAGGTGAGCCAACGTGACCTCATAGCTCCGCCTATTCTGATGACGAAGGGTTGACGTAGCGGCCGCAAACCGCTGAATTGGCTCACTAAAGCGAAAGGCATGTCATTCCTGCAAAATGAGCAATCAGTTTTGCGCGGCATGTTTTACTATATAATGAAAGGCTGAGATATCCCATGACGGCCCGTACACTTCTCCTTGTGGATGACGATGACGACCTTCGCGAGACACTTGCCGAGCAATTGTCTCCCTATGAGGAGTTTAATCTTCTCACCGGTGCCAACGCCAATCACGCGATACAGACAGCGAAATCCACGCAGGTCGATCTGCTGATCATGGATGTCGGTCTACCTGATATGGATGGGCGCGAGGCCGTGAAGCTGATGCGCAAAAACGGCTTCAAAGCCCCCATCATCATGCTGACCGGCCATGATACGGATTCCGATACGATTCTTGGTCTGGAAGCCGGTGCCAACGATTATGTAACGAAGCCGTTCCGCTTTGCCGTGCTTCTGGCGCGCGTCCGTGCGCAGCTTCGCCAGTATGAACAGAGCGAAGACGCGGTGTTTACCGTTGGTCCGTACCAGTTCAAACCGAGCCAGAAGCTGCTGACCACCGAAGACGGCAAGAAAATCCGCCTGACGGAAAAGGAAGCAGCGATCATCCGCTATCTTTACCGCGCTGGCAGCGCTGTTGTGACGCGCGATGTGCTGCTGGAAGAGGTCTGGGGCTATAATTCCGGCGTGACGACTCACACGCTCGAAACTCACGTCTACCGTTTGCGCCAGAAAATCGAGCGTGACCCGTCGAATGCCGAGCTTCTGGTGACGGAGAATGGTGGCTACAAGATTGTGCCGTAAGCACAATTCTGGCGGCGCGGGCTTGTCATGACCGCGCCGTTGTTCGAAAACCGATCATTCCTTAGGCTCCCGGGGCTTCGAACCAGATGGCACTGAACGACGATATCCAGCTCTTGGCGCAGGTTCCTCTATTTCAGGGGTTGAGCGACGACCAGTTGCGCCTGATCGCCTTCGGTGCCGAGCGCCGCAAGATTGCGCAGGGGCAGGCACTGTTTCGGGAGCATTCGCCGTCTGAGTGCGCTTTCGTGATCGCACGTGGCGGCTTTCATCTCTATAGCACCGGGCGCAGCGGCAAAGCCGAGCTTCAGGCAACGCCGACGGCAGGCACGATGCTGTCCGAACTAGCGCTTTTTACGCTGTGCGAGCGCAAATATACAGCAGTGGCGTCGGAGGATTCTGAGGCCATCCGCATCACCCGCATCCTCTTCCATCGCATGATCGAAGAGTTTCCCAATGTCGCGGATGTTGTCATGACGCGGATCAGAGACAATATCGCAGCGCTTTCAGCAGGAGCGACGGCGCTTCAGGGGCGGTTTTCTTAGGGTCACCGCCTGAAAATTTGAATTGACCAACTTATCTTTTCATGTGTATTTATACACATGAAAAGCAGTGACGTTATATCTGCGCTTAAAAAGGCTGGCTGGTTTGATGTGGCAACTAAGGGGAGCCACGTTCAGTTCAAACATGCTGTATTGCCTGGTCGCGTGACGGTTCCGCATCCTAAGCGAGATTTACCGGTAGGCACACTGAAAAGCATCGAAAAACAATCTGGTTTGAAACTGCGGTGATGATCATGCGTAACTATATTGGACTGATCCACAAGGATGCCGATAGCGACTTCGGTGTTTCCTTTCCCGACTTTGCTGGCGTCATAACCGCTGGCTGTGATCTTGATGACGCACGGAGCATGGCTGAAGAAGCGCTCGCGCTTCATGTCGAAGGCATGATGGAAGATGGGGAGGTGATTCCTGAGCCATCCAGCCTCGATACCATCATGGGGGATCCCGAAAACAGGGACGCTGTTGCAATCCTTGTTTCGCTCAGGACCGAAAGTAAGAAGGCCGTTCGTCTGAATATCACCCTTCCGGAAGATGTCCTCAAGGACATCGACGCTTATGCGCAAGCGCACGGGCTAACGCGTTCAGGCTTTCTTGCGCGAGCGGCAAAGCATGAAATCTCTGCTGCTGCGCCTTAGAGCTAAACCTCAAAACTTGAAATGCGCGGTAACAGGAACGTGGTCGGATGGGCGGTTCCAGCCGCGGGCTTCGCGGAGGATTTCGATGCGGTCGAGCGAGGGGCCGAGGTCTTGCGAGGACCAGATGTGGTCGAGGCGGCGGCCGCGATTGGCGGCTTCCCAGTCCTTGGCGCGGTAGCTCCACCAAGTGTAGATTTTTTCGGTCTCGGGCACGTTGAGGCGCATCAGGTCCAGCCAGTTACCCTTTTTCATGATCTCCAGCATGCCGTCCGTCTCGACGGGTGTGTGGCTGACGATTTTCAGTAGTTGCTTGTGCGACCAGACGTCGTTTTCGAGCGGCGCGATGTTGAGGTCACCGACGAGGATGGAAGACGTGCCGGGAACGCCATCGGCGCTCAGTGCCTTCATTTCCTCGATAAAATCCAGTTTATGGCCGAATTTCGGGTTGATCGAGCGATCCGGTTCGTCACCACCTGCGGGAACGTAGAAATTGTGCAGGCGAATTTTGCGCGAACCGACTTGGATGATGCCGGAGATGTGGCGTGCATCGCCAATTCCGCAGTAATCCTGGCGGTGGTCTTCGGTCAAAGGCAGTTTCGAGGCGATGGCCACGCCGTGATAGCCCTTCTGACCGTGGATAATGATGTGTTCGTAACCCAGTGCCTTCAAAGGCTTCAGCGGAAACTCGCCATTGGGGCATTTCGTTTCCTGAAGGCAGAGGACATCAGGCTTGTAACGCACGAGAAACTGCTCGACCAGCGGCATGCGCAGCCGCACCGAGTTGATGTTCCAGGTGGTTACTGAAAAAGTCATGCCTGCGCTCCGTTCGTCCTTCGGGTAAAGGTGGAGGCAGGCTTATTACATCAGGCCGAAAACGGAAATCCTTTTCTCAGCCGCGTCCACGGACTTCCTCGTAATTGATGGCGAAGACCTTATCGTCCAGCGCGACGCCGGTCTGAACGTTAAAGATCATGACCGTCGTGTCCTTGTTCTGGGCATCCGTTGTGGTCCACTGGCGCAGATCGAAGGTTTTTGGATCGAACATCAGCGTGATGGTCGAATCGCCAAAGACGCTCTTGTCGCCAAGAACGATGGTCGTCAGATCCGACTCCTGTTTGACGTCGCGGACCTTCTGGTTTCCCAGATCGATCTTGTCGGAGAGAAGCAGGCTGAGCGGGGTCTTGGACAGGGGATAGAGGTCCCACGTCTTGAGCTTATTGTTGCCGATGACGACATTTCTGCCATCGGAAATGACCCGCATGGGCGATGGGTCTTCGTAATTGAAGCGAAGTTTACCGGGGCGGGCAATATAGAATTTGCCGCCCGTCTGTTCGCCGCGGGGCCCGAATTGCACGAATTCGCCCATCATTGTTTTGACGGAAGAGAAGTGGTTGGCAATTTTCTGGGCGGTCGCATCGGCTTGCGCAAAGGCTGTCAACGGCTGGAGAGCCGCCAGCGCTGCCGTCGCAGAAAACAGGGTCATCACACCACGGCGCGTCATATTGCCGTCCAGGCCACGGGACTGCGCGGAAACGACCGGAATATTCTTCTTCATTCTTTTCTCCTTCATCGCATTCCATATGCCGAAAAAACGCGGCGGCTTCATGACATAGACAGTTTGCTATAACGCCGGAACCACGCCTTGGTTGCTGATATTTCCGTGAGGGGGCACGGTATTCAGCCACCGTTCCGTTGTTGAGCGC
Organism: Agrobacterium rosae; assembly: GCF_002915175.1. Lineage (GTDB taxonomy): Bacteria > Pseudomonadota > Alphaproteobacteria > Rhizobiales > Rhizobiaceae > Agrobacterium > Agrobacterium rosae. The sequence goes on from NZ_NXEJ01000009.1 coordinate 163,842, forward strand.
TGTTCGCCGTTTCTTGATCAGTCCTGTTCGGTCGGAACCAGAATCTCGCGTTTGCCCGCATGGTTGGCGGGACCGATGATGCCTTCCTGCTCCATGCGCTCGATGAGCGAGGCGGCGCGGTTGTAACCGATGCCGAGGCGGCGCTGGACATAGGATGTCGATGCCTTGCCATCCCGCAACACAACGGCGACAGCCTGATCATAAGGGTCTTCCGAATCGGCCATATTGCTCGTGCCTGCCGGACCTGCGCCTTCTTCTTCGTCATCGTCTTCGGTGACGGCTTCGAGATAATCCGGCGAGCCTTGCGTCTTCAGATAAGACACGATCTCTTCGACCTCGTTATCGGCAACGAAGGGACCGTGAACGCGCTGGATACGACCGCCACCGGCCATATAGAGCATGTCGCCCATGCCCAGCAGCTGCTCTCCACCTTGCTCGCCCAAGATGGTGCGGCTGTCGATCTTGGAGGTGACCTGGAAGGAAATACGCGTCGGGAAGTTGGCCTTGATGGTGCCGGTGATGACGTCCACGGACGGGCGCTGCGTGGCCATGATGACGTGGATGCCGGCGGCACGTGCCATCTGTGCCAGACGCTGCACGGCACCTTCGATGTCTTTCCCGGCGACCATCATCAGGTCGGCCATTTCATCGATGATGACGACAATGTAGGGCAGGGGCTTCAGATCGAATTCTTCGGTCTCATACATCGCCTCGCCGGTCTGGCGGTCGAAACCGGTCTGCACGGTGCGGGTCAGTACCTCGCCCTTGTCGAGCGCCTGTTGTACGCGAGTGTTGAAGCCATCGATGTTGCGCACACCGATCTTCGACATCTTCTTGTAGCGCTCTTCCATCTCGCGCACGGTCCATTTCAGCGCGACGACGGCCTTCTTGGGATCGGTGACGACAGGGGAGAGCAGGTGCGGAATGCCGTCATAGACGGAGAGTTCCAGCATTTTCGGGTCGATCATGATCAGGCGGCACTGTTCCGGCGTCATGCGATAGAGCAGCGACAGGATCATGGTGTTGATCGCCACCGATTTACCCGAACCCGTCGTACCCGCGACCAGTAGATGCGGCATCTTGGCCAGATCGGCGATGACGGCTTCGCCGCCAATGGTCTTGCCGAGTGCCATGGGAAGCTTGGCTTTGTTGTTTTCGAAATCCCGCGACGCCACGAGTTCGCGCAGATAGACGGTTTCGCGTACCTTGTTTGGCAGTTCGATGCCGATGGCATTGCGGCCGGGCACGACGGCGACGCGGGCTGCAATCGCGCTCATGGAGCGGGCGATATCGTCGGCAAGGCCGATGACTCGCGACGACTTGATGCCCGGTGCCGGTTCGAGCTCGTACATGGTCACGACAGGGCCAGGGCGGACATGAATGATCTCGCCCTTGACGCCGAAATCTTCCAACACGCCTTCCAGCCTGCGGGCATTCTGTTCGAGAACATCTGCGTTCAACGTGCTGTCGCGCACGACGCTTTTGGGCTCGGCGAGAAGGTGGACGGAAGGAAGCTGGAAACCGTCTCTGGCGATGAAAGATGGCTGCGCATCGCGGGCAAGGCGTTCACTGGGCTTGGGACGCGCCGATGGCGGGGTGATGCGGGTCTGGCCTGCGGGTGGGCGGGCGGAAAACTGGGTGTCACCGGAGAGGACACCAGCGGGCAGGCTGTCGTCGTCGTCTTCGTCACCCATCGAAATTGGTGGCGGGGACACGTCGATGCGGGCGCGGGCTTCAGCGCGTTCCTCAAAGGATGGATCGGCGCGGTCGAGCCTGTTGATGGCCGTCTTCAGACGCGATGGCTCATTCAACGTGCCGAACTCGTAGTCGTTGAAGTCGTAGGGCTGCTCGAATTCATTGCGCATCGACTTCGGCTTCACGCCGAACAGACGGCGGAAACGGGCCTGGGTGATGTACCAATAGTGGGCGATTGCGCCGAAGGCGAGCAGGTTGGCGAAAAAGCCGTCGCCATCCTCTTCTTCCTCGTCCAGTTCCTCGACCTTGCGGGCCTTGCTGGTTGCGGACGCCTTGGGAACGAAAACCTCGTCGGCATCGTCAGGCGCGCCAAGCAGGCCGGAAGCAAACAGCATGAGCCAGGCTGCGGGAAGGGCGAAAATGACGCCGAGAACGGTGGCGAAGGTACCGGTGGGGTAAGCGCCAATGAACAGGGCCGGAAAGCGCAGGATCATATCGCCGATGACGCCGCCGATGCCATTGGGGAGCGGCCACGTCAAAGGAGCTGGAAAACAGCCGAGAGAGGCCGACGCGATGAAAGCGCCGCTGATCCACGCGACGAGGCGGGCGGGAATGCGGTTGAAATTTCGGCCAGAAATCAGCGCGAATGCCCATGCGAGGATAGGTAGCATGGCGATCAGCGCGGACAGGCCGAGAAACTGCATCATGATATCGGCAAAGATCGCGCCGCTATGGCCGAGAAGGTTCGTGGGCTCGTTGCCGGTGGCGTAGGACAGGCTCGGGTCGGCGACGTTCCAGGTGGCCAGCGCGGTGATGCCGAGCGTCAGCACCGCCAGCACTGCAAAGCCACACAGGGCCATGATCTGGCGCACCACGAATGCCGTCAGTACGAAGCGGTTATCGCGACCATTGAAAGTCGGAGACGTCACTCTGTCCATATGCTGAACCTGTCGTTTTTTCGTTGCTTCCGAAGTCCGGCCACAGGTGGCGCAGACGGGATGACAGGGCAAAATAGCGGGTGGGTGGTTAATATGGCATTAACCATGCAAAATCAGGCGTAACCAATGGCTTTTAAAACGAAAAAGCCCGGCAAAAGCCGGGCTTCCATTTGGATGATGCTTGAGCCGTGACCGGCCTGCGCATCTTTTTCTTAGGAGTGGTAAGCCGCTTCGCCGTGTGATGCGAGGTCGAGACCTTCGCGTTCGGCTTCGACTGGAACGCGCAGACCGACGATGAGATCGACCACCTTGTAGAGGATCGCAGAGCCGATACCGGTCCACAGCAGCGTCACGACGACAGCCTGTACCTGAACCAGGAACTGACCGCTCATCGTCTGTTCGCCAGCATAACCCACGCCGCCAAGCGATGCGCTTGCGAAGATGCCGGTTGCGAGAGCGCCGAAGATGCCGCCAACGCCGTGGACGCCGAAGACGTCTGCCGTGTCGTCATAGCCGAACTTGTTCTTCACGACGGAGACGAAGAAGTAGCACAAAGGCGAGACGATCGCGCCCATGACGATCGCACCCATCGGGCCGACGATACCGGCTGCCGGTGTGATGGCAACCAGACCGGCAATCATGCCGGATGCTGCACCCAGCATGGATGCTTTTCCGCGTGTGAAGCTTTCAACCAAGCACCATGACAGGATGGCCGCTGCCGTTGCAACGAATGTGTTGACGGTTGCAAGCATTGCGCCACCGGAGGCTTCGAGGTTGGAACCGGCGTTGAAGCCGAACCAGCCGACCCAGAGCATGGCTGCACCGACATAGGTCAGCGTCATGGAGTGAGGCGCCATCATGTCCTTGCCGAAGCCTGTGCGCTTGCCGACCATGATCGCGCCGATCAGACCGGCAACACCGGCGTTGATGTGAACGACCGTGCCGCCAGCGAAGTCGAGCGCGCCGAGGCCGAAGAGATAGCCCTTTGCGTCCCAGACCATGTGGGCAATCGGGAAGTAGACGAAGGTGACCCACAGAATGCAGAACAGGATGGAAGCGGAGAACTTGATGCGCTCGGCAAAGGCACCGATAATCAGCGCCGGTGTGATGGCAGCAAAGGTCATCTGGAACATCACGAAGATGTATTCCGGAATGACGACGCCCTGCGAGAAGGTCGCAGCCGTGCTGTCCTTGGTAACGCCGGAGAGGAACATCTTGGCAAAGCCGCCGAAGAACGGGCTTTCAGAACCGCCAAAGGCGAAGGAATAACCGTAGACGACCCAGATGATCATGACCGACGCGGCGATGACCGTGCACTGCATCAGGACGGACAGCATGTTCTTGGAGCGAACGAGGCCGCCGTAAAACAGGCCAAGACCTGGAACGGCCATGAACAGAACGAGGATGGTGGAAAGGAACATAAAGGCGGTGTCGCCCTTATCAGGAACGGCTGCGGCGGCAGTCGCAACCGGGGCTGCGGCGTCTTGCGCAAACGCAAAGGCGGGGGCGAGAAGAGCCGCCGCGCCGGCACCGAGGCGGCCGAGTGTTGAAATTTTGTTGAATTGCATGGTTTGAAAACTCCCCTGTCAGCCGAGCTTAAAGCGCTTCTGTGTTGGTTTCGCCGGTACGGATGCGCACGGCCTGTTCAATCGAGTAGACGAAAATCTTGCCGTCGCCGATCTGTCCCGTCTTGGCGGAGGACGCGATGGCCTCTACAGCCTTCTCCACGAGATCGGAGGCAACAGCGATTTCAATCTTCAACTTGGGAAGAAAGCTGACCGCGTATTCGGTGCCGCGATAAATTTCGGTGTGTCCCTTCTGGCGACCGTAACCCTTGACCTCGGTCACGGTCAGGCCCTGAATGCCGACAGCGGTAAGTGCTTCGCGCACTTCGTCCAGCTTGAACGGCTTGATAATGGCCATCACAATTTTCATCTGGTTTCCCATCCTTTGTTTGTCCTCGGCATGGAGCCGACCCTCCTGCCGCTGATCGATCAACAACCGCGACTGGTCTCGTACATTCAAGGCGTGTGCCAGTTTGAAGGTGATTTTATAAGTTACTGAAAAATATGGGTTATAATAAATAAGTCTGTAAAATAGGCACGGTTTTGCGCCATTCATGCAAAATTAATATGCGAAATTCTAAAATTGCATAATAATTAATCATTTGCCATTTTGCGGATCAGGCCTTCCTGGGCCATGGACGCAACCAGAACACCGTCGCGGGTAAAAAGACTGCCCCGTGTCAATCCACGTGCACCTGAAGCACTGGGGCTATCCTGACTATAGAGCAGCCAGTCGTCCAGCTTGCAGGGACGGTGGAACCACATGGCGTGGTCGAGGCTTGCGGCCTGAACGGCGGGGTCGAAGATCGTCGTGCCATGGGCGTAGAGCGATGTATCGAGCAGCGTCATGTCGGAAAGATAGGCCAGAACAGCCGCCTGATAGTGCCTGTCATCGGGGACGTCACCCACGGCTCTGACCCAGATGTTCTGATGCGGATCGAGCTTTTCCTTCGAGATGTAATGCGTCAACGACACCGGCCTGATCTCGATCGGGCGCTTGTTTTCCCAGTATTTTCGGATGGCGGGCGGAGCCTTGGCGAGAAAAGCATCGCGCATCTGTTCTTCGCTCATCAACTGTTCCGGCTGTGGAACGTTGGGGATCGTGGCCTGATGGTCGAAGCCACCCTCATCGATCTGGAAAGAAGCCGACATGGAAAAGATCGCATGACCATGCTGGATGGCGACGATGCGCCGTGTGTTGAAGCTGGCTCCATCACGAATGCGGTCGACCTGATAGATGATCGGCACCAGGGGGTCGCCTGGGCGCATGAAATAGGCATGCAGGGAGTGGACGAAACGGTTGTCAGCCACGGTGCGCTGTGCCGCCATCAGCGCCTGGGCGATGACCTGGCCGCCGAAAACACGTTGCCAACCAACCTGCGGGCTGGTGCCGCGAAACAGATTTTCCTCGAGCTTTTCGAGATCGAGCGTGGAAATCAGTTTTTCCAGTGGCGCTGTATTTTCGAAAGGGCGCGACATTTTCGACATGCTCCGGCTGTAGGAAGACCTTTGGTGATGGTCTATAGTGCGGCTGTGAGATTCACAAGAATGCGGGAGAAGTCATGATGTTGGATGTGGTTGTTGCAGGCGGCGGATATGTCGGACTTGGCGTTGCTGTTGCCATCAAGCAGGGCGCGCCACATCTGAATGTCGAGGTCATCGAGGCGGCTCCTGAAGATGTCTGGAAGAAGGACATGCGGGCGTCCGCCATCATCGCGGCGGCATCGCGGATGCTGGATGTTTTCGGCATCTGGGATGAATTGTTGCCGGAAGCACAGCCGATCAACAGGATGATCGTGACGGATTCCAAGACCTCCGACCCGGTCCGCCCGGTTTTCCTGACCTTCGATGGCGACGTGGCCGACGGCCAGCCTTTTGCGCATATGGTGCCCAATGTCGCCATGGTGGGTGCGTTGCGCGGGCTGTGCGAACGGCTGGGCGTGACCATCCGCCATGGCCTGAGCGTTTCCGGCTTCGAGGCCGGGCCACGCAGCAATCTTATTACGCTGTCTGACGGCTCCACATTTGAAACCCGGCTGCTGGTGGCCTGCGATGGTGTCCGCTCGGCGCTTCGCGATATGGCCGGCATCAAGACGGTGCATTGGGCCTATGATCAGTCCGGCATCGTCACAACAGTGGAACACGAGCGTCCGCATAATGGCTGCGCCGAAGAGCACTTCCTGCCATCCGGGCCTTTTGCCATTCTGCCGCTCAAGGGCAATCGCTCGTCGCTGGTGTGGACGGAACGCACTGCTGACGCCGATCAACTGGTGGCAGCCGATGATCTGGTCTTCGAGGAAGAGCTGGAACGCCGCTTCGGCCATAAGCTCGGTACGATCAGGCCGGTCGGTCCACGGCGGGCATTTCCGCTGGGTCTGACGCTGGCCCGCGCCTTCGTGGCACCGCGCCTGGCACTTGCGGGTGATGCGGCACACGGTATTCACCCGATTTCGGGTCAGGGCCTCAATCTCGGCTTCAAGGATGTCGCAGCACTTGCCGAAACCATTGTCGAGGCGGATCGTCTTGGCCTCGATATCGGTTCGCTGAACGTGCTGGAGCGTTATCAGTCCTGGAGGCGCTTCGACACGGTGCGCATGGGCATTACCACCGATGTGCTGAACCGACTGTTTTCCAATGATGTCGGTCCCATTCGTGTGGCGCGCGACTTTGGTTTGGGGATAGTGGACCGGATTCCGGGCCTCAAGTCCTATTTTATCGGTCAGGCCGCAGGCACCAATGACAAGGGCGGGCCGCGATTGTTGGCGGGTCAGCCGCTTTAATCCAGATGGGATGATTCAGGATTTGGTTGGCGATAACACCGACACAGGCCACATGTTGCCGTGAACAAAAGCTGAATCCGCAACTTTAGCGATTCGTCGCTGATTCGTTCGCAAGATGTTCCAGCCAATGTAATCACGGCAAAAGCCCCGTTGAAAGCGCCTTTCGCGTGCTGGCACCTTGCCTTTGACCGTCACGATTGCCATGTGTGGTGGGAAGAGGCGGACGGAACGTTTCCGAATGGTTCTAAAACAGCAGTTCAGTCGATCTTACGGATAGTACGTTGAATTCTCGCCCCATGATCTTGAGCGGCCGCGGTGTTACGGCCGTTCTTGGACCCACCAATACCGGCAAGACGCATTATGCCATCGAGCGCATGGTTGCCTATGGAAGCGGTGTCATTGGCCTGCCTTTGCGGCTGCTTGCCCGTGAAGTCTATACGCGGCTGGTGGAAAAAGTCGGCGCGCCCAATGTGGCGCTGATTACCGGCGAAGAGAAGATCACCCCGCCCAAAGCGCCCTATTCCGTCTGTACCGTTGAAGCCATGCCGCGTGAAACCACGGCGGCTTTCGTGGCCATCGATGAGGTGCAACTGGCCGGAGATCTCGAGCGCGGCCATATCTTTACCGATCGCATTCTGCATCTTCGCGGGCGTGAACAGACGCTGCTGCTGGGTGCCGCCACCATGCGGCCCATTCTGGAAAAGCTGCTGCCCGGCATCGTGATGGTGGAGCGGCCCCGGCTTTCTCAACTGTTTTATGCCGGACAGAAGAAAATCACCCGCCTGCCGCAACGCACGGCCATCGTCGCGTTTTCCGCGGACGAGGTCTATGCCATCGCCGAACTGGTGCGGCGCCAGCGGGGCGGGGCGGCCGTGGTGCTGGGTGCATTGTCTCCGCGCACCCGCAATGCGCAGGTCGGTCTCTATCAGAACGGCGATGTCGAATATCTTGTTGCGACGGATGCCATCGGCATGGGTCTCAATCTCGATGTCGACCACGTTGCCTTCGCGCAGGACCGTAAATTCGACGGCTACCAGTTCCGCAACCTGAATGCGGGTGAGATGGGGCAGATTGCCGGTCGCGCCGGTCGCCACCTTCGCGATGGCACATTTGGTGTGACGGGCCAGGTCGATCCATTCGATGACGAGTTGGTGCACCGCGTCGAATCACATCAGTTCGATTCGGTCAAAGTGCTTCAATGGCGCACGAAGAACTTCGATTATTCTTCTATCGGTAATTTGCGGGCAAGCCTCGATACGGCTCCGAGCATTCAGGGATTGACGCGCGCACTGCCGGCAATCGACCAGCAAGCGCTGGAACATCTTGCGCGTTACCCCGAGATCGTCGACATAACCACCAATGCTGCGCGCGTGGAAAAACTGTGGGAGGCCTGTGCCTTACCGGATTTTCGTCGCATCGCGCCGGCACAGCATGCCGACTTGATTTCGACGCTTTATTTCGACCTCGTGAAACATGGTGCCGTCAACGAGGATTTCATGGCCGAACAGGTGCGTCGGGCAGACCGCACCGACGGTGAGATCGATACGCTCTCTGCAAGGATTGCGCAGATCAGAACATGGACGTATGTATCAAACCGCCCAGGATGGCTTGCCGATCCGACACACTGGCAAGAAAAGACTCGGGAAATCGAAGATCGATTGTCCGATGCTTTACATGAAAGGTTGACGAAACGCTTTGTTGATCGCAGGACATCTGTGCTCATGAGGCGCCTAAGAGAGAATGCGATGCTTGAAGCTGAAATCAGTGTGAATGGTGATGTCTTTGTTGAAGGACATCATGTCGGCCAATTGGCGGGTTTCCGGTTTACACCGGTGGCCGGAGCCGAAGGCCCAGATGCCAAGGCTGTGCAAGGCGCAGCGCAGAAGGCGCTTGCGTTGGAATATGAGGCGCGTGCTGCGCGCCTGCATGCCAGTGGCAACGGCGATCTCGCGCTGAGCTCTGATGGGCTGGTCCGCTGGTTGGGTGAGCCTGTTGCTCGTCTTACGGCTGGCGACAATATCATGAAGCCGCGTGTCATCATGCTGGCCGACGAACAGTTGAGCGGCAATGCGCGTGACCACGCCATTGCCCGCATCGAGCGTTTCGTGAACCACCAGATCGCAACCGTGCTGAAGCCGTTGGACGATATTTCCCGCGCCGAAGACCTTCAGGGTCTGGCGAAGGGTCTGGCGTTCCAGCTCGTGGAAAATCTCGGCGTTCTGTTCCGTCGCGACGTGACCGAAGAGGTCAAGACGCTGGATCAGGATGCGCGCGCCTCCATGCGCCGCTACGGCATTCGTTTCGGTGCATACCACGTTTTCCTGCCTGCGCTTCTGAAGCCTGCTCCGGCAGAGCTGGTGACGCTGCTTTGGGCGTTGAAGAACGATGGTCTGGGCAAACCGGGTTACGGCGATCTCATTCCGGTTCTCGCTGCTGGCCGCACGTCTGTCGTGACCGACGCCAGCTATGAGCGCATGTTCTACAAGCTTGCGGGCTTCCGCTTCCTTGGCAAGCGCGCCGTGCGTATCGACATTCTAGAACGTCTGGCCGATCTTATCCGTCCGCTGTTGCAGTGGAAGCCGGGTACGCAGCCGCGCCCTGAAGGTGCCTATGACGGTCGTCGTTTCACCACGACCACTGCCATGCTTTCCATTCTGGGTGCGACGCTCGACGATATGGAAGAAATTCTCAAAGGTCTTGGCTACCGCGCCGATCAGGTAAGCGCCGAAGACGCTGCGACCTTCCTTGGCCAGACGACCGACGCTGTAAAGACTGAAGCACCTGCGGACGCTGCACCGTCTGAAGAGACCGCATCGCATGACGACGCTGATGCCGAGACATCTTCGGAAGACGCGTCCGCTGTGGAAGCGCCTGCCGACGTGAAGGCGGAAGACGCGCCTGTCAAGGCAACGGAAGAAGCAGCAGCACCGACTGAAGCCACTGAGACGGCGCAGGAGCCAGCCGCTGAGGCTGCACCTGCCGAGGTCAGCGAACCGAAGCCGGTTCTGCTGTGGCGTCCGGGCGGTCGTAACGACACCCAACGCAGTGATAACCGTCGTCCAGCCAACCGTGGCCAGGGTGAACGCCGCGCAGAGGGTGGCGAAGACCGCAAGGCTGCGCCGCGTGACAATGCTTCGCGTGATGGTGCACCTCGCGATGGTGATCGCAAGCGTGACGGCGACCGTAAGCGCGATGGTGGTCGTCCAGACCGCAACGGCAACAACAATCGCAATGATCGTCCCGATCGTGGCGAGCGCAAGGACAGGCCCGATCGTAACGACCGTAGCGGCAAGCCGCAGGGTCAGCAGCGTTTCGAAGCCAAGCCACCACGCAAGGAGAAGCCGATGGACCCGGATTCGCCTTTCGCCAAGCTCGCTGCTCTGAAGGACCAGCTGAAGAAGTAAGGTATGGGTGAGAAGCAACAGCCACATGATGCAGGCCGTCAGCGCCTCGACAAGTGGCTGTTCTTCGCCCGTATGGTCAAATCCCGCTCCCTTGCCCAGAGCTATATTCTATCCGGCAATGTGAGGGTCAACGGCAACGCCGTTCGCCAGTCCAGTCACTTGGTGAAGCCGGGTGACAAGCTGGAACTGTCCTTCGAGCGTTCAAGCAAAATTCTGGTGGTGCTGGCATCCGGCGAGCGGCGCGGGCCTTACGAGGAAGCCAAGCTTCTCTACGACGACCAGACCCCGCCGCCAGCACCGGGAGACCGCATGACACCGCTGGAGCAGGCGATGCGCGAGCCGGGCAGCGGGCGCCCGACGAAGAAAGAACGCCGCGCGCTCGACCGGTTTATTTCAGACAGTGGCGAAGGCTTCGAATGATAGTGGCTTTACGGCAGTCCGCCGATTGAAGACATCTGAACGGATCGGAATAATCCACTCATATAGCCTGGTCTTTCAGAAACGTTTATCCTTGCTATCTCTCAGCAAAGGCATTACCTCACTTGCAAAAATGCCCTGTCTGAATTCCGGGCGACGGCTTGTGTTTCGATAGCCCAATGACCCGGCCTGCATATTCTGGAGTCCATCATGACGTATGTCGTGACTGATAATTGCATTCGCTGTAAATATACCGACTGTGTCGAAGTATGCCCTGTCGACTGCTTCTATGAGGGCGAAAATTTTCTGGCGATCAATCCCGACGAATGCATCGATTGCGGTGTGTGCGAACCTGAGTGTCCCGCAGAGGCGATCAAGCCGGATACGGAACCAGGTCTCGACAAGTGGCTGACGCTGAATGCCGAATATGCGGCGATCTGGCCCAATATCACGATCAAGCGCGACCCGATGCCGGAAGCCAAGGAAATGGACGGCGTCAACGGCAAGCTCGATCTGTATTTTTCAGCTGAGCCTGGCAAGGGCGACTGATCCATCTTTTGTCGCATGATTTGAAAAGCCTCCCGGTTTGCGCCGTGGAGGCTTTTTTGTTTTGGCTTAGCTGCCACGCCCGGATTGCAGTGTGGTGGAGAGCAAGGTCAGCAATGCCACGCTTTCCTCCAGGCTTTGCCGCTGACGGCTTTGGAGGATGGCAGACTGTAACCGGTTCATCTCACGGGCAATCGCCGCTGGCTGCCATGTCCGCAGCGCTCTTTCGATAACGGGTTTGCGGCGGAAGTGGACACCGCGCCCCAATGTCAGCATGACCTGACCGGCCTGCAGCTTCTTGTCGTCCATTTCGGCGCGCATCTGATCCAGCAACTGAAACTGTCGCAGGCAACCTTGCAGCACCAAGAAAATTGGCGTCTTGGAAGCGATGATCTTCTGGGTGGCGTGGAAAAAGGCGTTGCGGTCGCCCTTCAGGATTGCGTCTACGGCATCATCGGCGGACACGGCGCTGGCATCTCCGATAATCGCCAACACGTCATCTTCTTCGATCACATCACGGCCACGACAGTAGAGCGCCAGCTTGCGTACCTCGTTGCGCGAGGCGATGCGGTCTCCGCCCAGCGATTCGGTCAGGCGCTGGCGGGCGGCGGGAGCGATGCGCAGATGTTCGGTCGAAAGCTCGTGGTCGATCAACGCGTTCAGCGCGCGGGCATCGTCTGCATAACAGGGAATGGCGGCAATGGTGCGCGAGGGTTCGGCGATCTTGCGAAGGCCAGTGCCTTTCTTCAGATCACCCGCTTCGATAATCAGAAAACTCGATTCGGGCGGTGTTTCCGAAAGAATTTGCAGCGCGTCCACCAGCGCCTTTTCGTTGGCGGCACCCTTGACCCAAACCAGCTTCTCACCGCCGAACAGGCCGATAGAGTTGACCTCATCCAGCAAACGGCCCGGATCGCCTTGCAGATCGGATGCCGTCAGTTTCAAGGACGCAAAGGCATCGTTGGGGTCTATGCCTGTCTTGGAAGCGATGAGAGAGGCCCGCTCGGAGACCAATCCACGATCGGGACCATAGAGAACGAATACGCGAAAACGCTCCGCCGGTTTTTCGGCGAAGCGTTCGAATTCATGGGATTTGATTTCCGTCATCAGCCGGTTTCTTAGCGGCCAAGCGTGGCGGCGATATCTGTGCTGATGATTTCCGCCAGTTCCCGCGCGGCACGGTTTTCACCATCCCGGATAGCGCGAATTTTGGCGAATTCCTGTTGTGGCAGGTCAAGCATGGCAGTGACGGTGCGGGTTGCTGCGCGCAAAACCTGACCGTCCGAAATACGGGTAATCACATATTTGCCGGTCATGCTGACACGGCCGGGATAAGGACCGTCATAATTGTTCTTGCTGACAGAAAGGCTCGTATCGTCAGTGACCTCAGTCGAGGTCGCGCTGGATTTGACGGTCAGCTTGACCTCGTATTCCTTGGTTTTCGGAGCGCCTGCGCCGCCGTAAGCAAGGAATACCAATTGGTTGCGCACTTCCTGGGTGACCCGATCGCTGGCTGCGGTGAAGTTTACGGTTTCGAACTTCTCACGCGTGCCGGATGCCTGGCTATACAGCGGGCGCACCTGACAACCCGCGAGGGCTCCAGCCAAGAGAACGACAGAGATTGCGGCTGCTATGCGGCCCCATTTGGAATAGGCATCAGACAACAATGTTCACAATCCTTTGTGGTACCACAATGATTTTCTTGGGCTCGGCTCCGGCCAGCGCCGTTTTCACGGCATCCAGTTCCATAACCGCCGCTTTGACGGCATCTTGATCCGCATCGCGCGCAATTGTCAATTCGCCACGCTTCTTGCCGTTGATTTGCACCGGCATGACGACGTCATTTTCTTCGATCAAAGCAGGCACGAAGACAGGCCATGGGCTTTGCGCAACGAGGCCTTCATTGCCCAGCGTCGTCCAGCATTCCTCAGCCAGATGCGGCGTCATCGGCGCAATCAGGCGGATGAGGATTTCGGCAGCATCACGGGCAGCAGCCTTCACATCATCCGGCTTGCCGCCATTGGCGATATCCGCAAACGGACCGGCCAGCGTGTTGACGAGTTCATAGATGCGGGCAATCGCCTTGTTAAAGGCCAGCTTGTCGAGATCGTCCTGGACAGCCTTCAGCGTCTTGTGGGCTGCCTTGGAAACGACAAGTCCTTCGCCCTGCGTGGCCGGAGCAGGCTTGACGGACTTCAACTCTTCCGCTGCCTCGCCAATGATGCGCCAAACGCGCTGGACGAAGCGGTGTGCGCCTTCGACGCCGGCTTCCGACCAGATAACATCACGGTCCGGCGGGCTGTCCGACAGAACGAAGAACCGGGCGGTATCGGCACCATAGGACGCGATGATATCGTCCGGGTCGACAACGTTCTTCTTCGACTTCGACATCTTCTCGATAGAGCCGATCTGAACCTCGTCGCCGCCCGACAGAAGGAAGGCACGGCGTGTGCCATCGACTTCTTCGATGCGGATATCGGCAGGCACGACCCATTGGCCGTTCTGACCTTCGCCAAGACGGTAGGTTTCGTGCACGACCATGCCCTGCGTGAACAGGCCCTTGAAGGGCTCCTTCACGTCCACATGGCCGGTCGCCTTCATCGCGCGGGTAAAGAAGCGCGAATAGAGCAAATGCAGGATCGCGTGTTCGATGCCGCCGATGTACTGATCAACGGGCAGCCAGTGGCTGGCGACCTTCGGGTCGGTTGGCTGGCTTTCCCACGGTGCCGTAAAGCGGGTGAAGTACCAGCTCGAATCAACGAACGTGTCCATCGTGTCGGTTTCGCGGCGCGCCGCGTGGCCGCATTGCGGGCAGGAGACGTGACGCCATGTGGGGTGGCGATCCAGCGGATTGCCCGGCACATCGAAGGTCACATCATCAGGCAGCTTGACCGGCAGATCCTTCTTCGGCACCGGCACGACGCCGCAGACTTCGCAATGGATGACCGGAATCGGGCAACCCCAGTAGCGCTGGCGGGAAATGCCCCAGTCGCGCAGACGGAAATTGACCTTGCGTTCTGCCTGCGGCTCGCTGCCCAGCGTCTGCTCCGACAGCTTAGCCACGACGGCTTCAAAAGCCTCCGTCGTCGTCATACCATCGAGGAACTGCGAATTGATCATGACGCCGTCATCGACATAAGCGGTGTCGGCAACGCCGAAGGTCTCAGCGTTTTCGCCTTCCGGCATGACGACGGCCACGACCGGCAAATCGTATTTGCGGGCGAAATCCAGATCGCGCTGATCGCCAGACGGGCAACCGAAGATGGCACCGGTGCCGTAATCCATCAGCACGAAGTTGGCGACATAGACCGGCAGTTCCCAGCTCGGGTCCAAGGGATGTACGACCTTGACGCCGGTGTTGAAACCGCGCTTTTCAGCCGTTTCGAGGGCTGCCAGCGAGGTGCCCTGACGACGGCATTCGTCGCAGAACTGTGCGATTTCGGCATTGGATTCGGACAGGGTCTTGGCCAATGGGTGATCGGCAGCGATGGCCAGGAACGATGCGCCGAACAGCGTGTCGGGGCGGGTCGTATAAACGGTAATGTCATCGAAGCCCGCAGGAGCCGTGGAGGCGACGGTCTGCCAGCGCAAAGACAGGCCTTCCGACTTGCCGATCCAGTTCTTCTGCATCAGGCGGACTTTTTCCGGCCATTGGTCGAGCTGGTCCAGTTCATCCAGCAAATCCTGGCTGAAATCGGTGATGCGGAAGAACCATTGCGTCAGTTCGCGCTGTTCAACCAGCGCACCAGAGCGCCAGCCGCGCCCATCTATGACCTGCTCATTGGCCAGAACCGTGTGATCGACCGGGTCCCAATTGACCTTGGACTGCTTGCGGTAGACCAGACCCTTTTCCATGAAGTCGATGAACAGCGCTTGCTGTTGGCTGTAATATTCCACGTCGCAGGTGGCAAATTCACGGGTCCAGTCCAGAGACAGGCCCATGGATTTCAACTGGCCGCGCATGCTGGCGATGTTCTGATAGGTCCAATCCTTGGGATGGACGTTGTTCTGCATGGCCGCATTTTCCGCAGGCATGCCGAAGGCGTCCCAGCCCATGGGGTGCAGCACGTTGAAACCGCGCGCGCGCTTGTAGCGAGCCACGACGTCACCCATCGCATAGTTGCGAACGTGGCCCATGTGGATGCGGCCGGATGGATATGGAAACATCTCGAGAACGTAATATTTCTCGCGGGCATCGCTGTTGTCGGTCACGAAGACATTGTCTTCATTCCATTTTTGCTGCCAGCGCGGCTCGGCGTCGCGAGGATTATAACGTTCGATGGCCATACTTCTGTAATCCGGGTATCAAGGGGAAAATTCGCGCTGACCTTCACCACGAAACGGCGTATGCGTCAAGTTTGGTGGGGCTGCTGCGGGTGCAATCTTAAGCGACAGCGTTCAAATGGTGACAATGGTGCTTGGCATCAAGTCCAGCGGCGGCTACTGAAACCCTCTCCTCGAGTTTAAATGAAGGTCTAATCATGGAAATCGAAGCGCGCCTTTTGGATGTCACGCAGCGCATTGAAGCGGTTGCGGAAAAAGCAGGGCGGAAAGTCGACAGCGTCAGTCTCGTTGCGGTGTCCAAGACATTCGAGGGTGATGCGATCCAGCCGGTGATCGATTGCGGGCAGCGCATTTTCGGCGAAAACCGCGTGCAGGAAGCGCAGGGCAAGTGGCCCGCGCTGAAGGAAAAGACCGCTGGTATCGAGCTGCATCTGATCGGACCGCTACAATCCAACAAGGCTGCGGATGCGGTGGCGTTGTTCGACGTGATCGAAACCGTCGATCGTGAGAAGATTGCCAAAGCTCTTGCCGATGAGGCTAAGAAGCAAGGGCGGGCGCTGCGTTTCTATGTTCAGGTCAATACGGGGCTTGAGCCGCAAAAGGCGGGTATCGATCCGCGCGAGACCGTAGCGTTCGTTGCGATGTGCCGCGACGAGTTGGCGTTGAATGTGGAAGGGCTGATGTGCATTCCCCCCGCCGAGGAATATCCGGGACCGCATTTTGCGCTTTTGGGGAAGCTCGCCAAGGAATGCGGGTTGGAGAAACTCTCCATGGGCATGTCGGGCGATTTCGAAACGGCTATTGAATTCGGCGCGACGAGCGTGCGGGTGGGGTCGGCGATTTTCGGCACGCGCTGAGTGTAGGAAGTCGAGGGTACGGCGGTAGCAGCCCTCGTCCTTCGAGGCCCCTGCGGGGCACCTCAGGAGGAGGGCTGCTACCGCTGCGCCATCAACTCTTGGTACCAAATGCGAACATCTTACTAACCAGTAGTAGACCGCTCGGTTTTTCGCGCAACGCAGCAACCCTCATCCTGAGGTGCCCCGCAGGGGCCTCGAAGGACGAGGGTTGCGGGCCGAGGGTAACGTGTTGCGCCAACCAAAGGATGCTTCGAGGGCGCTGCGCGCCACCTCAGCATGAGGGTGGAGTATGCCGCTCCACGAAGTATAGCCCCCACTCCTAGCAAGGTTTTAAAGCTGATGTAAAAGGCACGGCGGCAGCAACCTCATCCATCATCCTGAGCTTGTCGAAGGAGAGGTGCCCCGCAGGGGCCTCGAAGGGCGAGGGGTGCGGGCTTGGGACAGAGTGCGCGGCGGATGCTTCGAGGGTCGCTTCGCTCCCACCTCAGCATGAGGTGGAGTGTGTGGCTTCAGGTCACGAGCCACCGTCACTGGCGATCTATGTCGCATTCAGACAAAGCTTACCAAACATAAAAGCCACGGCACCGTTTGGGGCCGTGGCTTTTTGCTGAGCAGTCGGGGGCCGAAGCCCCAAATCCTTAATCGAACGGGATTGCTCTGTCCTTGCCCGTGACAGGCTTGCCATCCACGGAGACCTCGATATCCGGCGAGCCTGCGGTACGCTTGACAGCGACTTCGCGGACCTTGCCTTCGAGCGTGATCTTGGCAGAGAAGGTATCCCATGCTTCCGGCAAGGACGGTGCAATGTGCAGCGTGCCGTTGACGCGGGTTATGCCGAGAATGCCTTCGACGGCGGCGCGGTAGAGCCAGCCGGCAGAACCTGTATACCAGCTCCAGCCACCACGGCCTGCATAGGCACCTTCACCATAGACATCCGCCGTCACCACATAGGGTTCGACACGGTAGGTTTCCGAAGACGAGCGGTCGAGCGCGTGGTTGACAGGGTTGAGCATCGAGAAGCATTTCCATGCATCCTCGTTGCGGCCCAATTTAGCCAGTGCCAGAACAACCCAGGTGGCGGCGTGTGTGTACTGGCCACCATTTTCACGGACACCCGGTGGATAGCCCTTGATGTAACCGGGATCCTGCGGAGAACGCTTGAAGGGGGGCGTGAAGAGACGGATGATGCCCGTTTCCTCATCAACGAGTTCCTTCATCACCGCGTCCATGGCTTGGCCCGAACGCTGCTCTTCGCCTTCGCCTGACAAAACACTCCAGCTCTGGCCGAGCGAATCAATGCGGCATTCCTCGCTGGTGATGGAGCCGAGCGGGGTGCCGTCGTCGAAGTAACCGCGACGGTAGTAGTCACCGTCCCAGCCAGCGGTTTCCAGCGCTGCCCGTAGTTTATCGCGATGCGTTTTCCACTTTTCGACACGGTCCAGATCGCGGCGCTCTTCGGCAATCTCGATGAAATCGCGAAGGGTGCCGGACAGGAACCAGCCGAGCCAGACGCTGGTGCCTTTGCCAGCAACGCCGACCCGGTTCATGCCGTCGTTCCAGTCACCGCCGAGGATCAGCGGCAAGCCGTTTTCCCCGGTGCGATGAATGGCCAGATCGAGCGCCAGTGCTGCGTGTTCATAGAGGCTGACGGCGTTGTCCGTCGTCTCCGGCTGGAAGAAGGCGTCGTGCTGGCCTGGCGTCAATGCCTGGCCTTTGAGGAACGGAATGCTTTCCTCTAGGATGGCTTTGTCGCCGGTGGCGACGATGTACTGATGCGTGGCATAGGCCAGCCAGACGACGTCATCGGAGATGGTCGTGCGGACACCGGCACCCGTCAGTGGCAACCACCAGTGTTGGACGTCACCTTCGGGGAACTGTCGACCGGCAGCGCGCAGGATCTGCTCGCGGGCGAGATCCGGTTGATAGAGCAGGAATGCCAACGTATCCTGCAGCTGGTCACGGAAGCCGAAGGCACCGCTGGACTGGTAGAAAGCCGTGCGGGCCATGATGCGGCAGGCCAGTGCCTGGTAAGGCAACCAGCTGTTGACCATGTGGTTGAAGCCTGCATCCGGCGTGGACACCTGCAGCTGGCCGGTGAAGCCGCTCCAGAATTGCTTGTTGGCATCCAGCACCGCATCAAAGTCGGACTGGCGAATATCCTTTACCAATGCGCGTGCTTCTTCGGCAGTATCGGCATCACCGACATAGAACAACAGGTGCCGTTCTTCGCCCGGCTTCAGGTGGATTTCCTGCATGACGGCGGCGCAAGGCGCGCCGTCCAGTTCCACGCTGCCGGAAAGCGCAACACCCGACAACACGGCCTGCGGAGCATGGATCGAGCCATAGCGGCCGATAAATTCGCGCTTGCTGGTGGTAAAGCTGCTGGCTGGACCTTCCAGAGCAAGGAAGGCGGTGCGGGCATTATAGTCGATGCTGTATGGGTTGGACGCAAACAGCGCGCCGCTTTCCTCATCATGAGAGCTGAGAATGAACGGTGCAGACTTCTGGGTGTTGTTGCCCAGAACCCATTCGACGTAACCATAGGTCTTCAGACGGCGGTTTTGTGTGCCGACGTTGCGAACCGTGAGGCGCGCAAGCTTGACCGGCTTTTCACGATCGACCGTCTGCGTGACTTCGATATCGAGACCGTCTTCGACGCTTCTGAACACGGAATAGCCGAGGCCATGACGGGTTTCGAAAACCGCTTCCGGGTTGCGAGACAGTGCAGCGAATGGGGAGTGTATCTTGCCGCTATCGACGTCTGCGACATAGATGGCTTCGCCCGGACGGTTGACGACGGGGTCGTTGCTCCATGGGGTCAGCTGATAGTCACGCGAGTTGCGGCTCCATGTGAACGCAGCACCTTCAGCGGAAACGTGGAAGCCGAAATTCTCGTTGGAGATGACGTTGATCCAGGGATGCGGCGTCGACTGGCCACCGTGGAGGCGCACGACATATTCGTCACCAGCCTTGGTGAAGCCGCCAAAGCCGTTCCAGAAATCCAGATCATGAGCATCTTCGACCGGCTCTGCATGCGGGAACGTTGGCGCGGGCAGGCGGGCCTGCGCTGTGTCGCTGCCATCAGGCCCACGGTGGGCGGCAAATAGAGACACGGCGCGGTTGACCTGATCCACGATCTTGCCATTGCGGACGTGAAGAACGACACGCGACGCTGCCAGCAACGCCGACCATGTTTCCTCATCGATCAAATCACGACGGACAGAAAACACATGCTGTCTGCCGCCATCTGCCGGGTTGATGCGGCGCTGCGCCTCGGAGATGAAGTCCAGAGCGTGCTGCATATCCTGAGCGTAGGAGGCAGCGCGTTCATTGACGATGACGAGATCGAAGATGACGCCACGGGCGCGCAGATATTCATGCGCACTCAGGGCTTCCTTGGCGATATCCATGTCCATGTCGTCATTGATACGCAGGCTGAAGATCGGGAAATCCCCGGAAATTGCCAGCGGCCATAGCGAGCGCTGGGAGCCAAGGCCGGTCTTCAGCGTATCGGCATCCGCGCGCAGATGCATGTCGGGATAGACGAGGTAACGGGCCAGATGCTGGAACGCAGCCGCCTGCTGCGAGGTCACGCCCACATGGCGCATCTGCACCTGTGTGCGGGTCCACGCATGCACCAGCTCATGCGCGAAGGCATCCGGGTGGCGGTAGCGATCAATCGCCTTGTCCACGTCTTCGCGGTTGGGTGCGGCAATTGTCCAGAAGATGACGCTGACCTTCTTGCCTGCCGGTACGCGCACGACACGGCGCAAAGACAGGATAGGATCGAGCGTAAATCCATCGGTGTTGGAGAGCGTGGCGGCGGCATCGAAAGCCGCAGCTTCGCCCAGCGAGCGTCCACGACCGATGAACTTGGCGCGGTCCGTTTCATATTCGGTGGGGCGCGTCGGGCCGGCATTGTCGGCGGCGAGATGCGCGATGACTGTGCCGGGCTCGCTCGGGCTACGCTTGTTGCGCCATGCGCGGATAACATCGCCACGTTTGCCGATCTCGGTCTGTACGAACATGCGCGAGAAGAGAGGGTGGGCGTTGTCGTCATCCTCATTGGCGATGACGGGCTCCATGTAGGAGGTGACTTCAATGTAACGGTCTTCAGAGCCGACATTGAGGAGCGTCACGCGACGGCCTTCGGCATCATGCTCTGTGGCAACGATGCATTCGACTACGCTTTGCAGATCGCCCACGGTTTTGTGGAACTCGACCTTGTCGTCCGAGAAGACAGTCTTGGTCTTTTCGCCTTCGGCAACCCGTGGTTCGGCCGTTGCACTCCACCACTGTCCAGATGTCGTATCGCGCAGGAACAGGAAGGTACCCCAGCGATCTTCGGTCGGATCAGCCTTCCAGCGCGAGATTGCCTGACCATTCCACTTGGAATAACCGGCACCCGTTGCCGTCAGCATGGTCGAATAGTGACCGTTCGACAGGAACACGACTTCACGGTCGCGCACGGCAGGATCGTTGATGGTGCGAACTTCTGCACGCAGAAGATCTGCCTGTTCCTTGCCGGGTGTTTCCGGCTCGTATTTGGCACTCATGACCGGCACTTCGCGTGGTGCCTTTTCCTGAAGCAGCAGTTCAGCTGCTTCGATCACCGGATCGGCGTGGAAGAGTTCACGCAATACGCCGTCCATGACAACGTTGGCAACAGCCGCAATCGACATGCCATGGTGGTGGGCATAGTAGTTGTAGACGATGGCGCAGACCTTGCCATCCGGCACGCGGGTCGGCGTGAAGTCAACAGCATCGTGGAAACCGTATTGGCCCAGAGCGCCCAGCTTACGCAGCTTGTCGAGGTTCTCTAGAGCCGCGTCCGGGTCGTATTGCGACGCAAGGATCGAAGCATAAGGCGCGATAACCGCGTTCTGGCCAAGGCCACGCTTCAAGCCCAAGGTGGGTACGCCGAAGTTGGTGTACTGGTAGTTCATGTTGTGATCGCGGGCATTGAAGGCCGCTTCGGAAATACCCCAAGGCGTGCCGAGGCGACGGCCATGGCTGATCTGTTCCTTGACGATCAGATTGTTGGTCTGGTTGAGAATACCGCCGTGGCGCTCCTGCATGACCAGCGGAGGCATCAGATATTCGAACATCGAGCCGGACCAGGAGACCAGTGCGCCCTGTGCACCGATCGGCACGACCTGACGACCGAGACGATACCAGTGTTCTGTCGGCAGATCGCCCTTGGCGATGGCAAACAGGCTGGTCAGACGGCATTCAGACGCCAGAAGGTCGTAGCAGGCCTCGTCCAGTTCCTGGCTATCCACGCGGTAGCCGATGGACAGAAGGCGACGATCCTTGCGGTACAGGAACGCGAAGTCCATCGAGAAGGCGAGGTTGCGGCTGCGATCGCGAAGCGAGTTCAGACGATCACGCAGCGGATCGATGGTGGAGAGATCAAAGGCGCTATCGGAAATATGCGCTTCGCAGCAATCGACCAGCGACTGAGCCCAACGGGTAACTTCCGCGCTCTGTTCGGATTTGACCTCGAGGTTGAGGTTGGATGCGAGCTTCTGAATATCCCGCGCCAGAACGGCGAGGTTGATAACGCGGATGGATGCGAATTCGTGCTCGCGCTTGACCGAAGCAAGAGCGTTGGAGAAGCCGATGATGCGTTCTTCCAGACGGCGGTGCAGGGGACGCAGGTTCTTGCGATCATCCGGCAGCTCTTTCAGGGTTTCGCGCAGGATACCCGCGACATCGCCGATGCCATCGAGGTTACCCTGGAGGTGAGCCGACGGAGCTTCCGCCCATTGGCGGCAGGCAGACGAGATGGCGATCAGGTGACCGGCGAGGTTGCCGCTATCGACAGCGGAAACATAACGTGGACCCAGCGTCTGAAGGGTATCGGTATGATACCAGTTGTAGAGATGGCCGCGGTATTTCTCCATCTTCTCGACCGTCTCGATGGTTTTTTCCATCCGCTCAACGGTTTCGGAGAAGCTGATCCAGCCGAACTGGCGCGCCGAAATGACCGACAGAAGATAGACACCGATGTTGGTCGGTGAGGTGCGGCTGGCAACGACGGGCTCTGGCGTTTCCTGATAGTTATCAGGCGGCAGATAGTTCTCTTTCGCGTTCACGAAAGCTTCGTAGTAGCGCCATGTGCGGCGTGCGATCTTGCGCAGTTCGCTGGACACATGTTCGGAGACGAACAGGCGATCTTCGGTTTCGGCGGACTGGCTGACGAACCATGCGACGGCAGGGGACAGAATCCACAGAAGCGCGAAGGGGAGGCCGACCAGGAAGGCGTTGTCGCCGGGAAGAGAGGCGAGCGCGAGGCCCAGCAATGCAGCAACCGGGGCATGCCACATCTGACGGTAATAGTCGAAAATGCTTCCCTGTGCGCTGGACTGGATGCTGGCGGCCGTGCGCCATTCGAGCATCAGCTTGCCGCTGACGAACAGGCGGTAGAGCGAGCGGCCGATGGCATCGGCCATCATGCAGGCACTATCGGCGATGAAAACGATACGCAGGGCAACCTGTGCATTCGTTGCGCGGATTTCAGCCCACAGCGTGTGGAAATGCGCCTGTGGCACGATATCGGTGGAGCGCGGCACGATGCCGGATAGCAGGGAAATGGTGGGTGCGACGAACAGCGAGAAGATCAGCAAAATCTGCCAGATCAGCGCGCCGAGCGGGCCCATGAAATACCATCCGAGAACCGAGGCGGCAAACCAGGCAATCGGCGTCAGCGAGCGGCGCAGGTTATCGACCATCTTCCAGCGACCGATGGCAGTCACGCCGCGCTTGGCATCCATGATGTAAGGCAGGAGCTGCCAGTCGCCACGCGCCCAGCGATGCTGACGCGAGACTTCGACTTCGTAACGGGTCGGGAAGTCTTCCACCAGTTCTACGTCGGTGACCAATGCGCAGCGGGCGAACGAGCCTTCGAGAAGGTCGTGGGACAGAACGGCGTTTTCATCGATACGGCCTTTGAGTGCGGTTTCGAAGGCGTCGACATCATAAAGTCCCTTGCCGGTGAAGGTGCCTTCGGAGGTCAGGTCCTGATAAACGTCGGATACGGTGAAGACGTAAGGGTCGATACCGCGGTTGATGGAGAAGACGCGCTGGAAGACCGAGGCGTCCTTACCCGTGGTCAGCGACGGCGTTACGCGTGGCTGAAGCAGGCCATAACCATGGATGACGCGGCCCGTGACGGGATCGTGAACCGGGCGGTTCATCGGGTGGTGCATCTTGCCGACGAGCTTGGTGACGGCATCGCGCATCAGGCGGGTGTCGGCGTCCAGCGTCATGACATATTTGACGTTCGCAGGCACCATATTGGCACCGTTGAGGAAGGTCGTGTCCTTGTCGCCGCGCAGCAGCATGTTCAATTCATGCAGCTTGCCGCGCTTGCGTTCCCAGCCCATCCAGCTTCCTTCAGCCGGGTTGAACAGGCGGCGGCGGTGCAGCAGGTAGAACCGCGTCTTGCCATCAAAGGCATAACGGGCGCTGAGTTCTGCGACTTCACGCTTGGCATATTCGAGGATTTCGATGTCTTCCGCAGATTGCTCAAAGGCGGCGTCGCGCCAGTCACTGATCAACGCGAAATAAATCTCGCCGTGTGGATTGGCGAGATAATGCACTTCTATGTTGCGGACCATTTCGTCAACGCTATCGCGGCTGGTCAACATGCAGGGGACGGCCAGGAGCGTGCAGGCGTCCTGCGGAATACCTTCCTTGAACTCGTAACCGACCAAACGGAACGGCTTGACGAAGAACGTCACGAGCGTGTTGAAGAGACCCGTCGCGCCTTCCGATGCGGGCAGAGCAAACATCAGCAGGAATGCGGTGACGACGTACCACGGCATGCCAGCTTCGGCCAGGAACCAGCCGACAACTGCCATAGCCAGCGCGGTGAACGCCATGACCGGGACTGCGATAGAAAGCCAGTTGAACTTGCGCATGAAGCGCACGACGCGCTGCGAGAAGAGCGGCGAATAGCCGATCCGGTCTTCCAGTTCCTGGCGACGTTCACCGATCAGGAAGCTGCCGACATTCGGCGCATGCGGATGGATTTCGCTGGAATTGGCGGTTTCGGTCACCATATCCACGGCAACCTGGGCCACTTCGATTTCCGTCTTGGGCGAACGGCGCGCTAGAAGTTCGATCGTGTTGCGGTAGGTGTTGCGCGATCCGAAATCGAGCGTGTCGTAATCCGTCTGCTCGCGCAGAACCTTGTCGATATGGCTGACTTCCTCGAACCAGACCGACCATTCGGTGTCATCGATTTCGCGCAGGCTCTTGACGATGTTACCCATCGTGACATTGCCGGAGGCAAGGCGGTTATGTTCCGCCATCATGATGTTTTCGGCGTCGGTTCCCGATTTGTGAAGGCGCTCTTCCAGCCAGTTCAGCGCGAAACCGGAGGTCTGCGAGCCGTTTCTGAGGCGATACAGGAACTGCGTGGAAAAGGTTGGGTCGGCGACTAGATCGTCAATCTGCTTGAGAAGACCTGCGGACGCCTCGGCATCGTTGAGGCGGATGATTTCATCGACCACCTCGTTTGCGCGCTGACGCATGCGGCGGGAGCGTTCGACGCGGATGGAAATACGGCGCAGATTTTCGATGAGGACGAAACGCAGGATCGACGGCAGAGCCCAGAGTTCGCCGATCTGCAACGTCTTCGACGTCTGATAGCCCTCGACCAGAGCCGTCATGCTTTCGCGGGAGATCGTGCTGTGCGTGTGCGCAACGTAAATCCATGCGAGTGCCATGACGCGGGGGATTTCGATGTTGCCGATCTTCACAGTCGGCAACTGACGATAGAATTTGCGCGGGAAGTCGCGACGCACTTCCTGGATGGCCTCTTCGATCACATAGTGATTGTCGAGCAGCCATTCGGCGGCAGGCGTGATGTTCTGACCGTTTTCAGCATCCACCGCCGTCGTGCGGTAAACGCGGAGAATTTCTTTTTCGTTTTCACGATGTCTCGCGAAGAAATCGAACTCCATAAAACCCGGCAGGCCATCGGCTCCGGATTTGGAGAGTTCGGCTCCACAATCCCTCAATTCCTCGATGGTGAAGTAAACGGAGCGGATCGAATCATTATGATCGATCTGCTTTGTTTCTGAATCACGGGCGGCGGCGGTCGGCGTAATATGAAATGACATCGGCTCGTATTCTGCACTCTGCTAAGGGTCTGGTCTCGTGTAACCGGAACTTGTTTCAGATTGCGTTAGGAAATTGAAACAACTGTGGCAGCTTTATTTCGTGCTGATCCTGAACCTTTGCTGAACCATCGCAAACCAGCGAACGATGGCTCCCCCTGAAATCCGTTGTACGCGGCCCTGCAATGCGGGGCAAATGGCTTCGCGCCTCAAGACTTTCGACTATTTGATGGGAAAAGGCAGGTAAAGCGCGGTCTCGCGCCATGCGGTTCGTGAAACATCTTGTACGCTCCCCCAAAGCGAAAACACGTCATGCTGCACCCGTCCCCCATTTTCTCATCGAACCCGTTGGTAACATAGGCCTTCCATGAAGGCGCAGTGTCACCCGACTGAGGGAATGATTAAAGGCGCTTTCAGTTCCATGCCACCTGTTTTGCCCGCGCGCAAGCGCTGAATGGAAGGTGGTGGATGCTGGCACTTGTGTCTCACGCCTACTCTTATCAAAGTCCGGTTATGCTGCTAAACGAAAGCCACGTAAAAACGCTTAACAGACGCAAACATGCCGGACTTTAAAAATGACGATTGAGCCCAAAAACACCGCTGCATTTGCCAATCATATGCCGGATGTCGTGGCGATCAGGCATCATCTTCATCGCAACCCGGAAATTGGACTTTCAGAGTTCAAGACATCGGATTTCGTCGCAGCTCAACTGGAGGCGATGGGTTACGAGGTCACGCGTGGTCTGGCCGGCACGGGTGTGGTTGCGACTTTGCGCAATGGCAACAGCAACCGATCCATTGGCATCCGCGCCGATATCGATGCCTTGCCCATTCACGAGGAAACCGGCGCGGAATATGCCAGCGAAAACCCGGGCGTCATGCACGCCTGCGGCCATGACGGGCATACCGCAATGTTGCTGGGAGCGGCTAAGATCATCGCTGAACGTCGCAATTTTGACGGCACGGTTCACCTGATTTTCCAGCCGGCGGAGGAAAACTTCGGCGGCGCGCGCATCATGATTGAGGACGGGCTGTTCGAACGATTTCCCTGCGATGCCGTGTTTGCGCTTCATAACGAACCCAACCTACCCTTCGGCCATTTCGTGCTGCGCGACGGGCCGATCATGGCGGCGGTGGATGAGTGCAAGATCACCATCAACGGTCATGGCGGGCATGGCGCGGAGCCGCAAACCACGCTCGACCCAATCGTCGCAGGTGCCAGCATCATCATGGCGCTGCAGACCATCGTGTCACGCAACATACACCCCCTGACGCCGACTGTGGTGACGGTGGGTGCGTTTCATGCGGGTGTGGCGAGCAATGTTATTCCTGAGACGGCGGAAATGCTGCTGACGATCCGTTCGTTCGATGCGGACGCCAGAGACGAGCTGGAAAAGTGTATTTGCCAGATCGCGCAGGGGCAGGCGGCGAGCTATGGGATGAACGTGACGCTGGATTACCAGCGCGGCTATAACCCGACCGTCAATCACAAGGCGGAAACGGACTACATTGTGGGTCTGGCGACGCGCTTTGCGGGGGCGGACAAAGTTATCGAAATGCCGCGACCGACGATGGGTGCTGAAGATTTTGCCTATATGCTGGAAGAGCGCCCTGGAGCCTATTTCTTCCTCGGCACCCAGCGCACGGAAAACGACCCGTCGCTGCATCACCCGAAATTCGATTTCAACGATGAGATTTTGCCCATCGGTACGGCGTTCTGGGTGGAACTTGCGGAAGATTATTTGAAGTTGGGATAACTCTTCAACGAAAAAAGGCCGATCGATGACCGGCCTTTTAGACTATGAATCTCGTATATGTCAGGGCACCAGACCGAAAATCACCGCTCCGACGAAGGCAAAGCACAAAGCAACCATTGCCGTGTGAAGCGTTGCCTGCCAATTCTTTGGCGTCGCGGCCTGTGGTGCAAAATCTCTGATTTTTCCGGCTTTGGAATAAGACATCGAACCCTCCCTTGTTGACCCTTCACCGTTTGACCGGCTGTTTGACTGTAAGTTCTAGAGTATCGCCATTTTCCAGTAATTCTGTAGAGAGGATTTTCCATAAGTTGCCACAATCGGAGAAAATACTGATCGCCACTTGCCTCCCAACAGGCACCGATCTTCCGATTTGTTAACGTTCAACGCGCAACGACCCTTCCGGTTCAACACAAAATTAACGGATAGGACCTTTCGGGGCGATACGATGATTGTATCGACGGGTAGAAGAGCGCGTTCCGCCGCGCCTAATTGGTGAAGCGGGACAACGCCGATGCCATGACGTCAGGGTCGACATTACCGCCCGACGCGACCGCGATGACGGTTTCCGTTTGCAACTCTGCGCCGTGAAACAAGGCCGCCGCCAGAGCCACCGCACCGCCGGGCTCGACCACCACCTTCAATCGCAGAAATGCCAGTACCATGGCGCGCAGCGCCTCATCTTCGGTCACCGCGATACCGGTGCCGCAATGGCTGGCCATGATCGGAAAGGTAATGTTGCCGGGCTGCGGGGTGATGATCGCATCGCAGACCGAGCCGGACAGTGCATCATTGCGCTCGATCTTGCCCGATGCCAAAGAGCGAGCGACGTCATCGAATTTTTCCGGCTCGCAGGTCCGCACCGTGTAATTCGGTGCCTTGGCTTCCAGCGCCAGCGCAATGCCCGATGTCAGGCCGCCACCGCCGCAGGGAACCAGAACCTCGGCCTGGTCGATGCCCAGTTCCTGACCCTGTTCTGCAATTTCGAGGCCGACCGTGCCCTGACCGGCAATGACCAGGGGTTCATCGAAGGGCTTGATCAGCGTCAGGCCGCGCTCCTGCGAAAGCTTCGCGCCGATGGCGTCGCGGTCGTCTTTCGAGCGGTCGAACAGGACGACCTCGGCCCCGTATGCCTTGGTGTTGTCGATTTTTATCTTCGGCGCATCCAGCGGCATGATGATGACGGCGGGCACGCCGTGCAATGCCGCGGCCAGCGCCACGCCCTGCGCGTGGTTACCCGAGGAAAAGGCGATGACGCCGCGCTGGCGCACATCCGGTGCGATGCCTGACACGGCAGACCAGCCGCCACGAAATTTAAAAGAACCGGTGCGTTGCAGGCATTCCGCTTTCACCAGAATCCTGCGTCCGGCAATCTCGTCCAGAAAGGGGGATGACAGCAAAGGCGTGCGGACCGCCTCGGACCCAATACGCTGGCGTGCCGCCTCGATCATCGAAATATCTGTCATGCTGTCCCTGTCTCGCTTCGTGATTTGCGCTCACACCATAGGCAGAAATCGCTGATGGAAAAGAGGCAAAAAAAATCCCCGGACAGTGCCGGGGATCGTTTTGTCAGATACCGATGTCAGGCCAGCGTATAGGCCGTTTTCACTGTGGTGAAGAATTCGCTCGCATATTTGCCCTGCTCACGCGGGCCAAAGGACGATGCCTTGCGGCCGCCGAAGGGAACGTGGAAGTCCACGCCGGCGGTCGGCAGGTTGACCATGACCATGCCCGCTTCCGCATTGCGCTTGAAGTGGGTCGCATGCTTGAGGCTGGTGGTGGCGATGCCGGAAGACAGGCCGAATGGCGTATCATTGGCAACGGCCAGCGCCTCGTCATAATCCTTCACGCGGATGACGGCTGCGACAGGTCCGAAGATTTCCTCTTGCGAAATGCGCATGCTGTTGGTGGCTTCGGTAAACAGCGTCGGCTGAAGATAGAAGCCGGGTGTTTCGCGTTTGACGAGTTCGCCGCCGAAGGCAAGTTTTGCGCCTTCTTTTTTGCCGATCTCGATATAGTCAGTGTCCTGCTTCAGCTGCTTTTCATCAACAACCGGGCCGACATGGGTTTCCTTGTCCATGGCGTGGCCGACATTGATCTTGGCCAGACGCTCGGTCATGGCAGCAACGAACTTGTCGTGAATGCCTTCGGTTACGATGATGCGCGAAGACGCCGTGCAGCGCTGTCCGGTGGAGTAGAAACCGGAGTTTGCAGCTGCTTCCACTGCAACGCCCAAGTCGGCATCATCGAGAACCACGAAGGGGTTCTTGCCGCCCATTTCCAGCTGGAATTTACGGTTGAATGGCAGCGAGGACGCCGCCACGCGCTGGCCGGTGCCGGTGGAGCCGGTAAAGGTGATGCCGGACAGATGCGGGCTGTCGAGCATGGCCTGACCGACGACCGAGCCGCGACCCATAACAAGGTTCAGAACGCCCTTCGGCAGGCCGGCGCGGTGGAGAATATCGACAATCGCCCAGGAGCAGCCTGGAACCAGATCGGCAGGCTTGAAGACGACGGTGTTGCCGTAGCAGAGCGCGGGTGCGATCTTCCAGGCTGGAATGGCAATCGGGAAGTTCCACGGGGTGATGATACCGATGACGCCGAGCGGCTCGCGGGTGACTTCAACGCCGATATTCGGGCGGGCCGACGGAATGACTTCGCCAGCAAGGCGCAGCGCTTCACCGGCAAAGAAATCGAAGATTTGCGCGGCGCGGATGGTTTCGCCAATGCCTTCAGCCAGAACCTTGCCTTCTTCGCGGGCCAGAAGTGCGCCGAGTTCTTCCTTGCGGGCCAGAATTTCGTCAGCGGTCTTTTTCAGGATTGCGTGGCGTTCCAGAATGCCGGACCGAGACCAAGCCGGAAAGGCTGCCTTGGCGGCAGCAATAGCTTGCTTTGCTTCTTCGGCACCCGCTTGCGCATAAAGCCCCACGACCTCGTTGGTATCGGACGGATTGATGTTTTCCGACGTGTCGGCTCCGATCCACTCGCCATTGATCAGGTTCTGATGGATGGTCATGAACATACTCCCTTTGACGCTGAAGCGGCCTGTATCCTGCACCACCTCGCTCGTTATGAAACGACCTTTCGGCCATCGATTTATGACATGGCACCCGGTTGCGGCTGCCACGAAGTTGGCGGGGATCTTATGTCATATTATCTCTTGACGAAAGTCGCCATATGACGGTGCTGGCAAATAATTCCATGGTACGGTGTGGGTAAGAGTGTTTCGGCGGGTCTGAAAATGCAGATTTAGTGCTCACGCTTATTCAGCTTTTCCAAATAGAGCAGAATGCCGCTGTGGTCGATATCCGCACCGCCATCGCCAACGAAATCAGCAAATTCCTCTGTGATGGTCTGCGTCAGCGGCAAATCCAGCGACAGGTCTGTCGCCGTCGCCAGCACGGCGTTCAGATCCTTGAGCTGGAATTTGGAGGGGCCACCGGGCACAAAATCGCGTTTGACCATGCGTTCGCCGTGCAGCTCCAATATTCGGCTTTCGGCAAAGCCACCGCGAATGGCATTACGGAACCCTTCACGCGAGGCACCGCCCGCCTCGACCAGCATCATAGCCTCGGCTACGGCCCCGATGGTGATGGCGACGATTTGTTGGTTCGCCAGTTTGCACAATTGTCCTGCGCCCGGTGGGCCGACATAGGTCAGCCTGCCCATGGCGGCAAAAACATCCGAAAGGCTTGCGACCAGCGCCTCATCACCACCGGCCATGATAGCCAGCGTACCCGCATTTGCGCCGACGACGCCACCCGATACCGGCGCATCGATGTGCCCGATGCCGAGTGCGTTCAGCCTGCTGGAATGTTCGCGTGCAATCGGCGGGGCAATGGAACTGCTATCGATGACGACAGCGCCCTTTTCAAGCACCTCCGCCACGCCGCTATCGAACAGCAAGTCGCTTACCGCCTTGCCATCGCTCAACATCGTGATGACGACATCGGCACCCTTCGCAGCGTTCGCTGGAGACGAGGCCAGCACCGCACCATCGGCCACCAGCGCCTGAGCTTTCTCAATGCTGCGGTTCCAGACGCGCAGGGTAAAGCCTGCCTTCAGCAGATTGTGCGCCATCGGCCCGCCCATCAGGCCAGTGCCAATAAATGCGATTACGCGGCCTTTTGAATTGTCCATGTCGGTTTCCTCCCGTCCCTTCAATGTGCACATTCATGCAACGTCAAAAAGGCCAATCGAGGTACAAAACGTTCGCGGTCACAAAAACACCCGGTGACCGTGAGGTCTACCGGGTGTTTTTTGATCGTTTTACCCTGTTCAGCTAAGCAGCCTTTGCCTTGTTCTGCCTGTTTTCGATGAGGTCATCCACCACGGCCGGATCGGCCAACGTGGACGTATCGCCAAGTGCGCCAAAATCATCCTCGGCGATCTTGCGCAGGATGCGGCGCATGATCTTGCCCGAGCGGGTCTTCGGTAGGCCCGGCGAGAACTGGATCTTGTCGGGCGTGGCCACAGGGCCGATCTCGTTGCGGACATGTTTGACGAGTTCTGCGCGCAACGCGTCGTCACCCGTTTGCCCGGCCATCAGCGTGACGTAGCAATAAATGCCCTGTCCCTTGATGGAATGCGGATAACCGACGACAGCAGCTTCCGAGACGAGATTGTGCGACACGAGCGCCGATTCGACCTCGGCTGTTCCGAGACGATGGCCGGAGACATTGAGGACGTCATCGACGCGACCGGTAATCCAGTAATAGCCATCCTCATCGCGCCGGCAGCCGTCGCCGGTGAAGTATTTGCCCTTGTAGGTCGAGAAGTAGGTTTCGATAAACCGCTTGTGATCGCCATAGACCGTGCGCGATTGCCCCGGCCAGCTGTCAGCGATGCAGAGATTACCGTCTGCCGCACCTTCCAGCACCTTGCCCTCGGCATCGACCAGTTGCGGCTGGACGCCGAAGAAAGGCCGCGTGGCCGAGCCAGGCTTGAGATCGGTCGCACCCGGTAGCGGCGTGATCAGAATGCCGCCGGTTTCCGTCTGCCACCATGTATCGACAATCGGGCTCTTATCCTCACCCACCACATGGTAATACCATTCCCATGCCTCGGGGTTGATCGGTTCACCGACCGTGCCGAGCAGTCGCAGGCTGGAGCGCGAGGAGCGCTTGACGAACTCGTCGCCCGCGCCCATCAGCGAGCGCAGGGCCGTTGGGGCCGTGTAGAAGATATTGACCTGATGCTTGTCGATGACCTCCCAGAAGCGACCCTGATCGGGAAAGTTCGGCACGCCTTCGAACATCAGCGTCGTCGCACCATTGGCCAGTGGTCCGTAGACGATATAGGAATGGCCCGTCACCCAGCCGACATCGGCGGTGCACCAGTAGATATCGCCATCATGGTAATCGAACACATATTCATGTGTCATCGACACATAGACGAGATAGCCACCCGTCGTGTGCAGCACGCCCTTGGGTTTGCCGGTGGAGCCTGAGGTGTAGAGAATGAAGAGCGGGTCTTCCGCCTTCATCTTCACCGGTTCGCAGTGGGGTTTAACGGATGCGACTTCCTGATGGTACCAGAGATCGCGGCCCGGTGCCCAGTTGGTCTTGCCGCCGGTGCGGCGCACGACCAGCACCTTGTCCACCTTCACATGCTGTCTGGCGGCGATGTCGATCGCCTTGTCGGTGTTCTCCTTCAAAGGGATCGGCTTGCCGCCACGCACGCCCTCATCGCAGGTGATGACGAAGGTGGATTCGCAATCGACGATGCGGCCTGCCAGTGCATCCGGAGAAAAGCCGCCGAACACCACCGAATGCACGGCTCCGATTCGGGCGCAGGCGAGCATCGCATAGGTCGCTTCCGGTACCATCGGCATGTAGATCGTCACCCGGTCGCCCTTCTTGACGCCGTGCTTCTTCATGACATTGGCCAGGCGACACACCGCATCGTACAGCTGGTTATAGGTGATCTTCTTGTCGATATAGGGATTGTCGCCTTCCCAGATGATCGCGGTGCGTTCGCCATGGGTCTTCAGGTGACGGTCGATGCAGTTGTACGAGACGTTGGTTAGCCCGTCCTCGAACCACTTGATCGGCACCTTGCCGGTAAACGACGTGTTCTTCACCTTGGTATAGGGCTTGAACCAGTCTATCCGCTTGCCATGCTTGCCCCAGAACTTCTCAGGGTCCTCAACGCTCTGCTCGTACCATTTCAGGTATTTGTCATTGTCGAGCAACGTGGTCTTTTTTGCAGATTTCAGAACCGGATAGATTTTGGCAGACATGAATTCCTCCTCAGATCGCATCGCGTCTTTTGCAATTACCGGAGACTCCTTTTCTCCAGTCATGTGCCAGATTCATAGCAGTTCAGTGACCTCAGGCAATTAGACAAAGGTCATTTGTTGCGCAAAGAATTGCAATTCTGATGCAATCCAGTTATAGACCGCTGATATCCCGGAAATTAGTGGTTAACATCCACGTCCCGCGCCACCGGAGCGGACGGACAGAAGGACTGTATCTATGGCTCAAACATTGCTCATGCCGAAAGCGACGGCCGTCTGGCTGGTGGATAATACCGCATTGTCGTTCGAGCAGATCGCCACTTTTTGCAAACTGCACCCGCTTGAAGTCAAGGCAATTGCCGATGGCGAAGCAGCGCAGGGGATCAAGGGACTCGACCCGATTTCCACCGGACAGCTTTCCCGCGATGAAATCGAACGTGCGGTCGCCAATCCCAACCACAAGATCAAGCTTTCCGAGCCCAAGGTTCGCGTGCCTGAATCCAAGCGTCGTGGCCCGCGTTACACGCCGGTTTCCAAGCGTCAGGATCGCCCGAACGCCATTTTGTGGCTGGTGCGCAACCATGCCGAACTGAAGGACGCGCAGATTTCACGTCTCGTCGGCACCACCAAGTCCACGATCGAACAGATCAGGGACCGCAGCCACTGGAACTCGGCCAATCTGACACCGATGGATCCGGTTACGCTTGGCCTGTGCAGCCAGATCGACCTTGACCTTGAAGTCGAGCGCGCATCACGCGGTCGCCCCCTTCCAACCCAGGAAGAGCTGGACGCGACATTGCAGCCAGCGGCAGCAACAGAAACCCTCGGCTACAAATACGAGCGCGAAGAAGAAAAAGAAATCGACGCCAACGCTGTCTTTGCCAAGCTCAGCTCTCTCAAGTCTACCCGCAAGGATGACGACGAAGACGACAATTTCTGATTTCACGTCTATCGATCAGAATAGAAAAAGCCCCGGCATCGACCGGGGCTTTTTGTTGAGCGGAATATTTCTTCTCAGAAATTCCTTATGCGGTCAGAGCCGACTTTGCAGGCATCGACAGGACCGGCGCACCGGTCTTTTCATCGTCGTTTAGCAGGCCACTGGCTCGTAACAGTGACGAGAAACGACCGCCGCGCATGCTCAGCTCATCGAAGGTGCCTTTTTCCACGATCCTGCCATTGTCCATGAACAGGACTTGGTCGGCATCGCGCACTGTCGACAAGCGGTGAGCGATGATGAAGGTCGTTCTGTTCTTGCGCAGCGCATCGACGGCGTCCTTCACGCGCGCTTCTGTTTCCACGTCAAGCGCACTGGTTGCTTCGTCGAGAACGAGGATCGGTGCGTTTTTCAACACGGCGCGAGCGATGGCGATACGCTGACGCTCACCGCCGGACAGACGGTTACCGCGTTCGCCGACCTGCGTCATGTAACCGGTGTTTCTGCTATCGATAAAGTCGGTCGCAGCCGCCGCAGCAGCGGCCTGAGCGATTTCGTCATCGGTTGCACTATCGCGACCCAGGCGGATGTTATCTCGGATCGAGCGGTTGAGAAGCCCGGCATCCTGGAAAACCGTTGCAATGGAGTGGCGCAGGGACTGGCGGGTAACGGTCGAGATGTCTGTACCATCGACAAGAATCTGGCCGCCATTGGGATCATAAACCCGCTGCAACAGATTGATCAGCGTAGTCTTGCCAGCACCGGTCGGTCCGACGATTGCGATGGTTTCGCCCGCATTGGCCGTAAACGAAACGTCGTGCACGCCCTGCTTGGTGTTGGCAAAGCCGAAATTGACGTTCCGGAATTCCACCTTGCCGGAGACCTGGCCGAGTTCGACTGCACCGGTTGGCTCTTCGCGCTCCTGTACGGAATCTTCGAGCTTGAAGAAGTCGACGAGCTTGGCACGAGCCTCGAAAATTTGGGTAGCGAAAGCGCGCACCTGGTCCAGGCGGCCGATCAGCAGGTTCGCAAAGCCGATGAAGGCGATGATGTCACCGACCCGCAGCTCACCGTTCTTCACCAGGATGGCACCGACGACGAGGATGATCATCATCGAAACAGAAGAGGCGGTCCGGTTCAATGCACTGGCAAATGCCCACCAGTCCAGAACCGGATATTGCGCGCTGAGAAGTCGCTCCGTAAATGACTTCAGAGCTTTTGTTTCAGCTTCGATGCGGTTGTAGCTGTGCAACACAGAAACGTTGCTGATCGAATCGCTGACATGGGCGAAAACCGTGTGGTAATGTTCTTCGACGGATGCCTGACCTTCCTTGGTGCGCTCCATCACCCACTTGCCGATGAACCAATAGACAATGCCCAGTCCCATCAAGACAAAGCTGAGGCGCAGGTCCATGGAAATGGCAGTGGGGATGAGAAGAATCAGCGCAACGAATGTCGCAAGATGGGTGCGCATGAACTCCAGCCACAGGCCGAACAGCGTTTCACTTGCGCGCAGAAGCGTGTGCAGCGCGTTGGATGTACCACGCTGGTGGTGCCATGAGAGCGGCATGGATATAATCCGGCCGAAGGCTTCCGTGAGCAAGGACGCGCGGCGCCCATGTGCCAACCGGTCAGCCTCACGCGCGACTGCCACATAGGCGACCGTATTGAAAAGGGCAAAAGCTCCCCAGAGGATGAGGATGTTGACCGGGATGGTGCCAGATGAAAGTCCATCGATGATGCGACCGAACAGCACCGGTTCCGCAATCGTGATTGCGGCCAGAATGACGTTCGCGACGACGACGACGGTGACACGCAACTTGTTGTCGGCGAGATAGCGCAGAGCGCGAGTGTAAACCTGAAACAGTGTCAATTGCCAAATCCCGTATTCTGTCAGTCTAGTAGCGCGATTGTAACGTTCCAAGCTCGGCAAGCCGACGCAATGGCGGCATATGCCAGCAAGTTAGTGTGTTATCGCTTTTTTCACATGAATGGCCGCTTAACGGGGGTGACTTAAACCTTTGAGTGCTAAAAAAATTATCGGGTCTTCGCAGCAACTGCTCCATCGGATCATGGCATAAACCAGCGGTCTTCACCCATAGTTTTCTGGCGCAATAACGATTTTTCTTTTGCTTCGAAGCATCAGAGCAAGACGAAGACACTTCCGCATTCATGAGCACTGGATACGCGTTTTTGGCTGGTCCGCGTCGAAACACGTTGCAAAATTTCGCGGTATAGTTTTAATCATTTGATTACCTTATGAGGTACAACTTACCATTGGTGATATCGACGTCAACGGCGCTTCCGGGGGACGTATGGGTCTTCCAAACATCGATATCGTTTCATTTCTTCCAGGGTATTCGCTTCAATGCACAATGTTTTCCAGTTTTTGACTCTGTGCAACGAGGCAAGAACCGAGGAGCGGTTTGTCTCGGCATTTCATGAGCTGACGCGTCGCCTCGGATTTGAATTTTATCGCATCGTGCGCCGTGACGCGGAGGATCTGACCTTTACGGGGACGGTGCTGTCTGAACATCTGCCCAGCGGCTGGAAGGACGTTTATCACGCCAAGAAATACGGCAACAGCGATCCGGTCAAGCGGACGCTCGGCCTTTTGCATCAGCCTTTTCGATGTCGCGACGTGGTGGCCATGTTGCCGCAAACGACGCAGCGTAAACGTGCCGCAAAGATGTTTCAGGATGCGGCGCGGTTTGGCCTGCGCGAAGGGTATGCGTTTCCCATTCACGGTCGAAGCGGCTTGCTCGGCGGTGTTTACATCTTCGGAGACGGACGGCTTCTTTCCACGTCGGAACTGTTCATCATCGATACGGCTATGCGTGTGGCGTTCTGGCGTCTGCTGGACTTCGCCGGTCAATCGGAAACCGTTCTTTCCATCCCCGATATGTCCGTCACGCAGTTCACCCGGCGCGAGCTGGATGTGTTGACGCTGCTTGCCCAAGGCAGGACGTCGCCGGAAATCGGCAAGAGCCTTTCGATTTCCAGTCACACGGTCGACTGGTATATAAACGGCATTCAACGCAAGCTGGACGCCAGAAACCGCCAGCATGTGGTAGCGCTTGCGCTCCGTCACGGAATTATCTCGTAAAACATTCCGCGTTCTACAGGACAGCCATCGACAAAAACGCCCTTTCCAACAGGGGCGTTTACTGCTTAATTTCGCGCTGCAGCATATATGTTTGCTTGCGAGGTTTGGGAGGCCGTCTTGAAAATATCGAAAATCCTTGTCGCCAATCGTTCTGAGATTGCGATCCGTGTGTTCCGTGCCGCCAATGAGCTTGGCATAAAAACGGTCGCGATCTGGGCAGAAGAGGACAAGCTTTCGCTGCATCGGTTCAAGGCGGACGAGAGTTATCAGGTCGGCCGTGGCCCGCATCTGGCCAAGGATATGGGGCCAATCGAGAGCTATCTGTCGATTGAGGAAGTGATCCGGGTTGCCAAGCTCTCAGGGGCCGATGCCATCCACCCCGGCTACGGCCTTCTGTCGGAAAGCCCGGAATTCGTGGAAGCCTGCAACGAGGCAGGTCTGATCTTTATAGGACCGACCGCTGATACTATGCGCCGCTTGGGCAACAAGGTCGCGGCACGCAATCTGGCGATTTCCGTCGGCGTACCCGTCGTTCCGGCTACAGAACCGCTGCCTGATGATATGGCGGAAGTCGAGCGGATGGCCGAGGAGATCGGCTACCCGGTGATGCTTAAGGCTTCCTGGGGTGGCGGTGGCCGCGGCATGCGCGCCATCCGTAAAAAGGAAGACCTTGCCCGCGAGGTGACGGAAGCCAAGCGTGAGGCGAAGGCTGCTTTTGGCAAGGACGAAGTCTATCTGGAAAAACTTCTGGAGCGCGCCCGCCACGTCGAAAGCCAGATATTGGGCGATACGCACGGCAATGTCGTGCATCTGTTCGAGCGCGACT
The DNA here is from genome assembly GCF_002915175.1 of Agrobacterium rosae. Taxonomy (GTDB): domain Bacteria; phylum Pseudomonadota; class Alphaproteobacteria; order Rhizobiales; family Rhizobiaceae; genus Agrobacterium; species Agrobacterium rosae. Next base: position 202,317 of record NZ_NXEJ01000009.1, read on the forward strand.
GCTCCATCCAACGCCGTAACCAGAAGGTGGTCGAACGCGCGCCAGCGCCGTATCTGTCTGATGAGCGCCGTCAGGAACTGGCCAATTACTCGCTGAAAATTGCCGGTGCCACCAATTATGTCGGCGCTGGCACGGTCGAGTATCTGATGGATGCCGATACCGGCAAATTCTACTTCATCGAGGTCAATCCGCGCATTCAGGTGGAGCATACGGTGACCGAAGTCGTCACCGGCATCGATATCGTCAAGGCGCAGATTCATATTCTCGAAGGCGAAACCATCGGCACTCCGGAATCGGGTGTGCCGGCGCAAAAGGACATTCGCCTCAACGGCCACGCGCTTCAGTGCCGCATCACCACTGAGGATCCCGAGCATAACTTCATTCCCGATTACGGCCGCATCACCGCGTACCGCTCGGCATCGGGCTTCGGCATCCGTCTGGATGGCGGAACGTCCTATTCGGGCGCGATCATCACGCGCTATTACGATCCGCTGCTGGTCAAGGTGACTGCCTGGGCTCCGCAGGCCGATGAAGCCATCGCCCGCATGCACCGTGCGCTGCGCGAATTCCGTATTCGTGGCGTGGCGACAAACCTGACCTTTCTGGAAGCGATTATCAGCCATCCGAGCTTCGTCGGAAACACCTACACGACGCGCTTCATCGATTCGACGCCTGAATTGTTCGAGCAGGTCAAGCGACAGGACCGCGCGACCAAGCTTTTGACCTATCTGGCCGACGTTACCGTCAACGGTCATCCCGAAACGAAGGGTCGCGTTCAGCCTGCCGCCACCGCACCTGTGCCGATTGTGCCCTATATCGACAAACCGACACCTGACGGCACCAAACAGCTTCTCGACAAGCTCGGTCCAAAGGGTTTTGCCGAGTGGATGCGCAACGAGAAGCGCGTTCTCGTAACCGATACGACCATGCGCGACGGCCACCAGTCGCTGCTGGCCACCCGCGTCCGCACCCATGACATCGCCCGCGTTTCCAGCGTATATGCGAAGGCCCTGCCGCAGCTTCTGTCGCTGGAGTGCTGGGGCGGTGCTACCTTCGATGTGTCGATGCGCTTCCTGACCGAAGACCCGTGGGAGCGTCTGGCGCTGGTGCGTGAAGGCGCGCCGAACCTGCTGCTGCAGATGCTGCTGCGTGGTGCAAACGGCGTCGGCTACAAGAACTATCCTGATAATGTCGTCAAATATTTCGTCCGTCAGGCGGCAAAGGGCGGGATCGATCTGTTCCGCGTGTTCGACTGCCTGAACTGGGTCGAAAACATGCGCGTATCGATGGATGCGATCGCGGAAGAGAACAAGCTCTGCGAAGCAACCATTTGCTATACGGGCGATCTTCTGAACTCCGCCCGTCCGAAATACGACCTCAAATATTACACCAATCTGGCCGCTGAACTTGAAAAGGCGGGCGCGCATATCATTGCCGTCAAGGACATGGCGGGCCTGTTGAAGCCTGCTGCCGCGCGGGTTTTGTTCAAGGCTTTGCGTGAAGCGACCAGCCTGCCGATCCATTTCCACACGCATGATACTTCCGGTATTTCTGCCGCCACCGTGCTTGCGGCGGTTGAGGCGGGTGTGGATGCCGTAGATGCGGCTATGGATGCGCTTTCAGGCAACACCTCGCAGCCATGCCTTGGCTCCATCGTCGAAGCGCTGAAGGGCACGGACCGCGATACGGGCCTTGATACGGAATGGATCCGCCGCATCTCGTTTTATTGGGAAGCGGTGCGTGGCCAGTATGCGGCGTTTGAGAGCGATCTCAAGGGACCGGCCTCGGAAGTCTATCTCCACGAAATGCCCGGCGGCCAGTTCACCAACCTCAAGGAACAGGCCCGTTCGCTGGGCCTCGAAAGCCGCTGGCACGAGGTGGCGCAGACCTATGCGGACGTCAACCAGATGTTTGGCGATATCGTCAAGGTGACACCGTCTTCCAAGGTTGTCGGCGATATGGCGCTGATGATGGTGAGCCAGGACTTGACGGTGGCCGATGTCGAAAACCCGGATAAGGAAGTCTCCTTCCCGGATTCGGTCGTCTCCATGCTCAAGGGCGATCTTGGCCAGTCGCCGGGCGGATGGCCGGAAGCCTTGCAGAAGAAGGCACTGAAGGGTGACAAGCCCTATACGGTCCGTCCCGGCTCGCTGCTTGACGATGCTGATCTGGATGCAGAGCGCAAGGAGATCGAAACGAAGCTGGAGCGCCCGGTCGATGACTTCGAGTTTGCGTCTTATCTGATGTATCCGAAGGTCTTTACCGATTTTGCGCTGACATCAGAAACCTATGGCCCGGTCTCGGTTCTGCCGACGCATGCTTATTTCTATGGCATGGAAGATGGCGAGGAGTTGTTTGCCGATATCGAGCGTGGCAAGACGCTTGTCATCGTCAATCAGGCCTCATCCGGCATTGACGACAAGGGTATGGTGACGGTCTTCTTCGAGATCAACGGCCAGCCACGACGCATCAAGGTGCCGGACCGTGCTCATGGCGCGTCCGGCTCTGCCGTGCGCCGCAAGTCCGAACCCGGCAATGCCGCCCATGTTGGCGCGCCGATGCCGGGCGTCATCTCCCGTGTCTTCGTCAATCAGGGGCAGGATGTGAAGGCGGGCGACGTGCTGGTTTCCATCGAAGCCATGAAGATGGAAACGGCGCTTCACGCGGAGCGCGACGGCAAGGTGGCCGAAGTGCTGGTCAAACCCGGCGACCAGATCGATGCCAAGGATTTGCTGATCGCCTATGGCGAGTGAAGCGATAGAGTAGAAACGAAAAGCCCACCGAAAGGTGGGCTTTTTTACGCGACTATTATTTTGCCTGTAGCGCGGATGCGCTGTCAGTTCATCCGTTCTGCGTCAGCGGTGAAATCAGCACTTCGACGCGGCGGTTCTGAGCGCGGCCATCGGCTGTCGCGTTGGATGCAATCGGCTGCGATGGACCGAAGCCCATCGTGGAAATACGGCGCTGATCGACACCGCCACGTTCGCCGAGATAGTTGGCAACGGATGCGGCGCGACGTTCGGACAGACCCTGGTTATGGGCAAGGCTGCCGGTCGAATCGGTATGGCCGTTGATGTCGATGTAGGTCTTGTTGAACTTGTTCAGCACGATGGCGACCGAGTTCAGCGTTGGGTAGAACGGCGGAATGACCTGATCCTGATCCGTGGCGAAGGTGACGTTGGACGGCATGTTGAGAACGATGCTATCACCGCGACGCGTCACGGAAACACCGGTGCCCTGGAGCTGCTGGCGAAGTTCAGCTTCCTGATTGTCCATGTAGCCGCCGATAGCACCACCGGCCAGAGCGCCGATACCGGCACCGATCAAGGCATTGCGCCCCTTGTTGCCGCCACCGATGGCCAGACCACCGACAGCACCGGCAAGCGCACCGATGCCAGCGCCGCCCGCCATGTTGGAAACCTTCTGCTCACCCGTGTAGGGGTCGGTGGTGGTGCAGGCAGAAAGGTAAGTTGCGGCCAGCGCAAGAACGACAAACTTCTTGATCATGAATTCCAGTGCTCCGTGAGTTCACGTAACGTAAGACAGATGAATTTTGGCATTTTCACGGTCGAAACCTACTCCGCCGCGTCCTTTTGGCCGAAACGTTTCTCGATATAGTCGATGACCAGTGCCTCGAAATCCTTGGCGATATCGGGGCCGCGCAGGGTCAGCGCCTTTTCCCCATCGATGAAGACGGGAGCAGCCGGGTTTTCGCCGGTGCCGGGCAGTGAAATGCCGATATCGGCATGTTTGCTTTCGCCGGGACCGTTGACGATGCAGCCCATGACCGCGACGTTGAGCGCTTCTACACCCGGATATTTTTCGCGCCAGATCGGCATGTTCTTGCGAAGGTCATTCTGGATGTTCTGCGCCAGTTCCTGAAACACGGTGGATGTCGTGCGTCCGCAGCCGGGACAGGCCGCAACGACGGGAACGAACTGGCGAAAGCCCATGACCTGAAGAATTTCCTGCGCCACCTGCACTTCGCGGGTGCGGTCGCCATTCGGCTCGGGCGTCAAGGACACGCGGATCGTATCGCCAATGCCGTGTTGCAGGACGTAGCCCATGGCAGCGGATGAGGCGACGATGCCTTTCGATCCCATGCCCGCCTCGGTGAGGCCAAGATGCAGCGCGTGGTCGGAACGCTCTGACAGCATGGAATAAACGGCGATCAGATCCTGCACCTGGCTGACCTTGGCCGATAGAATGATGCGGTTGCGCGGCAGGCCGATCTCTTCGGCAAGCTCAGCGGAAATCAAGGCGGACTGGACGATGGCTTCGCGCGTGACCTGACGGGCAGACAGGGGAAAGCCTTGGTCCTTGTTCTTGTCCATCAGGGTCGTCAGCAATTCCTGATCCAGCGAGCCCCAGTTGACGCCGATTCGCACCGGCTTGTCATAGCGGATCGCCATTTCGACGATATCGCCGAACTGTTTGTCTTTCTTGTCCTTGAAGCCGACATTGCCGGGATTGATGCGATACTTCGCCAGCGCTTCGGCGCAGGCAGGGTGATCTGCCAGCAGCTTGTGGCCGATATAATGGAAGTCGCCGACCAGCGGTACATCCATGCCCAGACGCAGCAGTCGGTCACGAATTTTCGGAACGGCAGCGGCGCTTTCATCGCGGTCTACGGTAATGCGCACGATTTCGGAACCGGCGCGGAACAGGGCCGCCACCTGCTGCACGGTGGCATCGATATCGGCCGTATCCGTATTGGTCATGGATTGCACCACGACCGGCGCCCCGCCACCGACGATAACGCCACCGACATCGACAGCAACCGAGGACCGGCGCGGCTTGGGATCAAAATCGGCGTGTGACGTCATGGTGTTCTCGAACAATTGCGGTAAATCTGATCATTCAGGTGGAACAAGGCGCGCGCCTTGTCAACATCGAAGCGATCAACTCCTATTTTACCGCAATCATGGCGAAATTCGAGACTTGTCGATGGCAGGCATCTCACTTTTGCGAAATTGGGATATCAATGCCCGCTTGCGCCATCCGCATGACGGGCAAGTTTCGACAGCATGAGAACCACCACATGCAAAAGCGGCAGACCGATGAACACGGCGGCAAGCCCCGTATGCTCTGCAATGAAGCCGATGGCCGATGGCGCGACGAGAATGCCGGAATAACCCATCGTCGTAACCACTGAAAGTGCAATGCCTGGTGCCATGCCCGGCATGTTGCCAGCGGCCGAAAAGGCAATTGGGACCATGTTGGAAATGCCGATGCCGGCAATCGCAAAGCCTGCAATGGCGATAAAGGCATTGGGGGCGAAACCGGCAATCAGCAGACCCACGATCGATATGGCTGAACAGAATTGCAGCGTGCGGACGGCTCCGAAACGGTCACGCACCAGATCTCCCGCAAAACGCATGATGGCCATGGTCATCGAAAAGGCGGCAAAACCGAAACCGGACAGCGTGACGGATGCGCTAAGTTCATTGCGCAGATAAAGCGCGCCCCAATCGAGAATGGCACCCTCCGGAATCATCGAAAACAGCGCCATGATGCCGATGATCCACGGCAGCGGTGTCATGGGCAAGCCACCCTTGGGGCGCTCTTCTTCCGGGTGAGGGCGATCCACCTGCACCCGTGGCCATGCGACAGCAAGCAGGGCTGCGGCAATGATCGTCAGCGTAATGGCATGTCCGTAGATGCCGGTTTTGGTGATCAGCAGACCGCCAAGACCTGCGCCGAGCAAGCCGCCCAAGCTCCAGAATGCGTGGCAAGACGACATGATGGCGCGGCGCATGCTGCGTTCCACCACGACGGCATTGGCGTTCATGGCCACATCCATGGCACCGGTCAGTCCGCCGAAGAGGAAGACGGCGATAACGCCGGCCCAGAGGGAATTTGCCAGTGTGATCAAGAGCAGCGTCGGCACCATGATGAGAGCCACCGTCAATGTGACGGTTCTCGAACCGAGGCGACCAATCTGCGAACCGGCAATGGGCATGAAGGACAGCGAACCGAGGCCGTAAACGAGAATGACGAGGCCCAACGTGCTTTCGCTGAGCGCAAAGCGCTTGGCGAATTCCGGGATCATCGGTGCCCAGGAGCCCATCATGAAACCGTTCATCAGGAACAGCAAGGAAACGCCGAGGCGTGTTCGCGTCATATAAGGTAAACGGGCGGTTGTGGGCGTTGGCGTGGCAGTGCCGGTCATCGGGACTGGTCCTTCGATAATTGCATGTGAGATGAGATGCCGGACGACGATCCAGCCTGATGAATATTGATGCCGGTGTCCGCCAGAGTGTCGATCATATCGCTATTAGCATCCTCTTCCAGAACGAGTGTGAGCGTGGAGGAAAGTGATGCGACCTGAAAAGCGGCAATGGCACCGAGCTTTTCTGAGGTAACGGCTGCGAGTGTTTTTGCGCTGGTCTCGCAGGCCAGCCGTTTGAATACGGCATCCTCATAGATATCGGCGCAGAGACCCCGATCCAGTGTCAGGCCGCAGACGCCGACGATGCAGAGATCGGGGCGAATTTGCTCCAGCTGACGGATCGCGGTCGTATCGATGGCGGCGCCCACGGCCGGATCGACCCTGCCGCCAATCAGAATGAGTTCGATGTCGGCGTTACCGGCAAGTTCTGCGGCAATCGCTGGTGTGTTGGTGACGATGGTGAGTTTCAGGCCAACAGCCAGATTTTTTGCGATGGCCAAATTGGTGGAACCGGCATCGAGAAAAACGATCATGCCGTTCTGCACGAATGACGCTGCAGCTTGTCCGAGTGTCGCCTTGCGATCCGGCATTTCGCCCATGCGGGTTTTCAGCGGAACGGTGGTGCCTGCTGCCAGCAACGCGCCGCCGTAGACGCGTTCGCATTCGCCTCGGGCCGCCATTTCGCGCAAATCGCGCCGCACCGTGTCTTCCGATACGTCGAAGCTCTGCGCAAGCTCCTGCGCCAGCACACGGCCATGCCGGTGCAGTTGCGCGTAAATCAGAGCCTGTCGCTCGCTGACGAAGTGATCGGTTTTGGACATAATGAATCAATCGGAGAAATCGTGCACAAACACGCATAACCCGGCGCAATTGTTTTCTCAAGCGGAAATCGCAGGATTAAGAACCGTGATGCTGGGAGCAGGCTTTAGTTCTTCCGTTCTGCAACGAACTTTGCCGTCTCGATCAGAATATCCGCATGGTCACCATAGGGTGCCAGCAAATCCGTTGCTTCTTTCACCAGTTCACGCAGGCGGGCGGTTGCCCAATCCGCGCCGCGCAGGGCAACCAGCGTGCCTTTGCCGCGTCCCGCATCCTTGCCGGTTGCCTTGCCCATGGTGGCGGCGTCGGAGGTGAGGTCGAGAAGATCGTCGGCGAGCTGGAAGGCGAGGCCGATCTTTTCGCCGAAGCTGCGCAGGCGTTGCCTTTCCACGTCGTCGCTTCCGGCAATGATTGCGCCGGCTTCGCAGGCGAACCGGATCAACGCGCCGGTTTTCATGGCCTGTAAGGTGATGATACCTGATTCGTCCGGGGCATTCTTTTCTGCTGCCAGATCCAGCGCCTGGCCACCGGCCATGCCGCCGATGCCTGCGGCCCTTGCCAAGGCCAGAACGAGCGCTGCCTTGCGGTCATCGGGCAGATGTGTTTCCGGTGCGGCAATGATGTCGAAGGCGAGCGTTAGCAGGCTGTCGCCAGCCAGAATGGCCGTGGCCTCATCGAATTTCCTGTGAACCGTGGGCTGGCCGCGGCGCAGGTCGTCATTGTCCATGGCGGGCAGGTCATCATGGACCAAGGAGTAACAATGTAGGCATTCCAGGGCCGCGCCGACGCGAAGCGCGACATCGGCATCGCCGTTCAAAAGAGCTGCGGTTTCGATGACCAGAAAGGGACGCAGACGTTTCCCACCGTTCAGGACACCATGGCGCATGGCCTCGGCCAGGTTTTCGGGCCGGGTGATCTCGTCGGCACGCGTTTCGCTGGACAGAAGCTTGGCAAGCAAGGCTTCCGTCCGCGCGGCGTTGTCACGGAGCTGCGTTTCGAATGTCATAGGGCCCGTTCCTTGTAATGAGCGCTGTTTGGCATGGGGAAAAAGGGCTGGCAATGGTTTTTGTGACGCGGTTGGGGAACTTCGTTATCGGGACTCGCCTTGATGGTTCGCGCGGAATATGAAAGGCTCCGATCTGGAGCGAGTGGGGACAGGATTTGAGCAGCACGCCGGACAGCGAGACGGACTATGAAACGCTTGCCGAGAGCGGGAGCAAACCGAAAGTGGATGTTCGAAGCCTCGTGAGACGTGCCCTCCTGATCATTCTGGCTCTGCTGGTTTTGCCTTACCTGTTGATCCCGATTTATGCGCTGCCCTTCATGCGTCCGGTCTCGACGCTGATGCTGGCCGAGCTGGTGACGTTTCAGGGTTATGATCGCCGCTGGGTACCGCTCGAAGACATTTCACCGCGCCTCATTCAATCGGTGATGATGTCGGAGGACGGTCAATTCTGTTCCCATGGCGGCGTGGACTGGAACCAGATGCAGACGGTCGTGAGCAGCGCGCTGGAGGGTGAATCCACCCGTGGTGCCAGCACCATTCCCATGCAGACGGCCAAGAACCTGTTTCTATGGAATGGACGATCTTTCATCCGCAAAGGTCTGGAGTTACCGCTGGCCGTCGTGTCCGACTTCATCTGGTCGAAAAAGCGAATGATGGAGATTTATCTGAACGTCGCCGAATGGGGGCCGGGAATCTACGGCATCGAAGCGGCCTCGCAATATCATTTCAAGGTATCTGCCTCGAAGTTGAGTTCTCGGCAGGCGGCGCTTTTGGCGGTGGCCCTGCCAAACCCGATCGACCGCGTGGCTGGCAAGCCTGGTCGTGGCATGCAGCGTCTGGCCGGACTCATCGAAAGACGAGCCCGGGGTTCAGGCGCTTATGTCGGTTGCGTGCTGGACTGACGATCAGCCTTTGGTGAAGATGTAGTCGGTTTCCTGTCGCAGGGTTTCGCCGGGGCGCAGGATGGCGTCGGGGAAGCCTTCGTGATTGACGGCATCCGGCCAGATCTGGGTTTCCAGGCAAAAGCCTGCGACTGGGCCGTAGTGGCGCCCATCAAGGCCCGGTACGGCGACGTTGAGCTTGAAGGCAGAGTAGAATTGCACGCCCGGCTCGGTGGTGTGGACATCCATTGTGATGTTTGAGGCAGGGGCATAGACGCGCGCGACTTTGCGCTTTGCCACACGCTGGGGCGAGAGGCAGAAATTATGATCGTAACCGACCTGCTGGCCGTTTTCTTCGCGCCGCATCGGGGTGGATTTACGCAGGTCGAATACGGTGCCATCCACCGGTCGGATTTCGCCGGTGGGAATCTGCCGTTCGTCCGTCGGCAGATAGTGATCGGCAGCAATTTCGATTTCGTGGCCGAGTGCAGATTCCGCGCCATCCAGATTGAAATAGGAATGCTGGCAGACATTGGCGATGGTTGGCGCGTCGGTAGTGGTTTCATAGGCCACAGATAGTACGCCGCCGTCGCGGATCGTGTAGGTCGCCCGCACCGTGCAATTGCCGGGATAACCGGCGCGGCCATCGGGATCGACGATCTGCAACACCACATGGCTTGGACCATGTTCCATGATCATCCAGTTGCGTTTGCCGATATTATCGCTGCCGCCGTGAAGATGGGTAACGCCCTTCTCGTTCAGTTCGAGCTGGTAGTCTTTGCCATCGATAGCGAACTTGCCGTCACCGATACGGTTGGCGTTGCGCCCGGGTGTCGCGCCGAAATAGGAGGAGTATTTGGGGTAATCGTCAAATTTGTCGAATCCGAGCATGAGAGGCGGTCGATGGCCATCAAGGCGCAGATCTTGAATGACAGCGCCCCAAGTCATGACATGTGCCGTCAGCCCGCCTGCCGAAATCGTGACGCGCTCGACTTTCTCGCCCGTCGCCGTCAATCCGAAATTTTCCCGTGCGCCGCTCTCGCTCATGCCGTCATTCTCCCAATCTAAGCCATAAGGCCGGACGTTGCTTCATTTTCCGGCACCGCGCAATCTTTGAATTATGCTGGCTGCTGGCCGATATTGTCCAGATCATAGGGCGTGGTCTGGTAAATCTCGTTGATCCAGTTGCCGAAAAACAGATGCGCGTGGCTGCGCCAGCGGTTGAGCGGGGTCAGCGCCGGATCGTTGTGCGGGAAGTAATCATGGGGCAGCTTGATCGGCACGCCCGCATCCGCGTCACGAAAATACTCTTCCGACAATGATGTGGAATCATATTCGACGTGGTTGAACATGTAGAGACGCTTGCCGCGCTTCTCATGCACCAGGCACACGCCCATTTCTTCCGATTCCATCAGGATTTCGAGATCAGGATGCTTTTCGATGTCTGTGCGGCGCACCTCTGTCCAGCGCGATACAGGAACCTGAAAATCATCCGAGAAGCCGTTGAGGTAAATGGAGGCGGGGCTAAGATTGCGGTGACGGTAGACGCCGAATGCCTTCTCCTTCAGCTCGTGCTTGGGTACATCGTGGAAATGATAGATGGCAGCCATCGCGCCCCAGCATACATTCAGCGTTGAATGAACGTTGGTTTCCGTCCATTCGAAAATCTTCTGCATCTCATCCCAATAGGTCACATCTTCATAGGTGAGCTTTTCGACAGGTGCGCCGGTGATGATGAAGCCATCGAACTTGCGGTGGCGCACCTCTTCCCATGTTTCGTAGAAGGACAGCAGATGCTCCTCCGGCGTGTTCTTGGCGCGGTGACCGCCAATGCGCACCAGCGACAGTTCCACCTGAAGCGGGGAGGCACCAACGAGCCGTGCCATCTGTATCTCGGTCTTGATCTTGTTCGGCATGAGATTGAGAAGCCCGATCTGGAGCGGGCGAATATCCTGCCGGATAGCCGCCGTTTCAGTCAGCACCCGCACGCCCTCTTGGATGAGGGTTTCAAAAGCAGGCAAGGTATCGGGAATTTTAATCGGCATGTCGAACTCACTTCCGTGGCGGCGAGGGCCTTAAACACAAAAAAACCGGCAACGAAATCGCAGCCGGTCCTCGGAAATTGACGTGTTTCCTCGACCATTTAGCGACTTCTTTAAAGTGGCTGCAAGCCGGTCGGCAAATCACCACTGGCAGGTGTCATAATCCTCTCGTTCAAGAAAATCAATATCACCGCTTTCCAAGGCGTTTCGGCCTTCCCATCCAACACCGTTCCGGGCTATGGCAGGGCATGACGACCAGCCATTTCACCATTTTGCTCGGCGGCAACATCACCGTGACGGATCGCTTGCGAAAGGCGGTAGCGGATACGCGTGTGATTGCAGCCGATAGCGGCATGCGGCATGCGCAGCCGCTTGGACTTGTGCCGGAACTGTGGGTCGGTGATTTCGACTCCTCAGATATGGCCTTGCAAGAGCTGTGGCCTGATGTGGAGCAGCAACCGTTCCCGGCTGCCAAAGGCGTGACGGATGGCGAGATTGCCGTATCCGAAGCCCTGACACGCGGCGCAAAACGGCTGACGCTGGTGGGCGCGCTGGCGGGGGAGCGATCTGATCATGCGCTGTTTCATCTGCTCTATGCGGTCTCGCTTGCCGAGCGTGGTTTCGAGGTGGTGCTGACATCGGGTGACGAAGAGGCCTATCCACTGATGGAAGGCGCGTTCGAGCTCGATCTTCCCTCGGGTTCGCTGTTTTCGGTTGCCGGTTTCACGGCACTGGAAGGGCTCGATATCGACAATGCGCGTTATCCGCTCGCCAATTTCGCGCTTGCTTTCGGCTCGTCGCGCACTATTTCCAACGTGGCGGAAGGGCCTTTGCGCCTTCGCCTTCAAAGCGGCAAAGCCATCGTGCTTGCCCGTCCTTATGATTTGACCGGAGCCTGAACCCTTGGCACCCCCTATTCTAAAACTCGACAATATCATGCTGACCTTCGGCGTCACACCGCTGCTGAATGGTGCAAACCTGCAAGTGGAGCCGGGGGATCGCATCTGCCTTGTCGGCCGCAACGGCTCTGGCAAATCGACGCTGATGAAGATCGCTGCCGGTCTGGTCGAGGCGCAATCGGGTGAAATCTTCCGGCATCCATCGGCCACCATCCGGTATCTGGATCAGGCACCGGATTTTGCAGGTTACGAGACGGTTCAGGCCTATGCCGAAGCGGGTCTGGGACCGGGAGATGATGCTTACCGGGTGACCTATCTGCTTGAACATCTGGGTCTGACGGGTCAGGAGCATCCGTCCAGTCTTTCGGGTGGTGAGGCGCGCCGCGCCGCTCTCGTGCGCGTTATGGCACCGGAACCCGATATTCTGATGTTGGACGAGCCGACCAACCATCTGGATCTGCCGACCATCGAATGGCTGGAAGGTGAATTGCAGCAGACGCGCAGCGCGCTGGTTCTGATTTCGCATGACCGTCGCTTTCTGGAGAAAGTTTCCACCGCCACTGTCTGGCTGGATCGCGGCCAAGCGCGTCGCCTCAGCCGTGGTTTCGGCCATTTCGAAGAATGGCGCGACAAGGTGCTGGAAGAGGAAGAGCTGGAACAGCACAAACTCGGCAAGGCCATCGAGCGTGAAGAACACTGGATGCGTTATGGCGTGACCGCTCGCCGCAAGCGCAACATGCGCCGCGTGGGTGAACTTCAGGCGATGCGCGCCGACTACCGTGGACATAAAGGCCCGACGGGGAGCGTGCAGGCGACGGCGGCCGAGGGCCGCGAGTCCGGCAAGCTCGTCATCGAAGCAGACCAGATTACCAAGGCCTATGGCGACCGCACCATCGTCGCACCGTTTTCGCTGCGCGTTCATCGCGGTGATTGCATCGGTTTCGTTGGCCCGAACGGTGCCGGCAAGACGACGCTTTTGAAAATGCTGACAGGTCAGCTGAAGCCAGATAGCGGCTGGGTCAAGCTCGGCACTAATCTGGAAGTGGCGACGCTGGACCAGAAGCGTGAGGATTTGAACCCGAACGATACGCTGGCGCATTATCTGACCGACGGGCGCGGTGAAAACCTTCTGGTCAATGGCGAGCTGAAACACGTGACCGGCTATATGAAGGACTTTCTGTTCCAGCCGGAGCAGGCCCGCACGCCGATCCGCAATCTCTCCGGTGGGGAACGTGCACGCCTGATGCTTGCGCGCATTCTGGCCCGCCCGACAAACCTTCTGATCCTCGATGAGCCGACCAACGACCTCGATATCGAAACGCTCGATCTGTTGCAGGAAATCGTCTCCGGCTTTTCCGGTACCGTCATTCTTGTCAGCCATGACCGTGACTTTCTCGACCGGACCGTCACCTCCACCATCGCGCCTGTAAACCCGGATGCACCGGATGGGCGCTGGATTGAATATGCCGGTGGTTATTCGGATATGATGGCGCAACGTAAGGGCGCGTCGGACGAAAAGAAGAAGGCTGAAAAGCAGGAAAAGGCAAAATCTGCTTCGAATGCAGGTGTCGAACCGGCTAAAGCGAAGGGCAAGATGTCCTTCAAACAGAAATTCGCGCTCGAAAATCTGCCCAAGGAAATGGAAAAGACCCAGTGGGAGATCGCTCAGCGCGAAGAGCGTATGGCCGACCCCAATCTTTTCGCCAAGAACCCTGAGATTTTCAGCAAGCTTGCCGATGAAATGTCGAAACTCCGGCAGAAGCTCGAGACCATGGAAGAAGAATGGCTGGAGCTGGAAATGCTGCGCGAGGAGCTCGAAAACTAAAGCGGATCGCTTCAACGCCATCTTGCTAATTGATGGATCACCGATTACATCTTTGCCTAGATCTAACGGGGTGCTTTGTCCTATCCGGGACAAGGCTGAGAGGCTTAGCCAACCCGAAGAACCTGATCCGGTTAACACCGGCGGAGGGATTAGACGGCTTCCATTCAGACGCCTGTTCCCCGTTGCCCATTTCGAGGAGGTGCTCTTGATGTATCGTCGTTTTTTCCTTCATTCGCTTGTCGCTGCGTCCGTTTTGCTGCCCGCTATCGCCGTGGCGCAAGATAAAAAGACGCTGACGGTCTATACTTACGAAAGCTTCGTTTCCGAGTGGGGTCCCGGTCCCAAGGTCAAGGCTGCTTTTGAAGAGACATGCAACTGCACCGTCAATTTCGTGGGCGTTGCCGATGGTGTCGCGCTGTTGAACCGGCTGAAACTGGAAGGTCCCGGCTCCAAAGCGGATGTGGTTGTCGGCCTCGATACCAATCTCATTGCCGAGGCCAAGCAGACCGGTCTTTTCGAGGCGTCGGGCTTCGATCCGTCCGCAGCCAAGGTGCCGGGTGACTTCAAGGATGACGTTTTCGTCCCCTATGATTACGGCCATTTCGCCGTTGTTTACGACACGCAGACGCTGAAAAACCCACCCAAGAGCCTCAAGGAGCTGGTCGAGGGCGATCCGTCGCAAAAAATTGCGATCCAGGATCCGCGTACCTCGACGCCGGGCCTCGGACTGTTGTTGTGGGTGAAATCCGTCTATGGCGACAAGGCGCCGGAGGCCTGGGCAAAGCTGAAAAACCGCGTGTTGACTGTCACGCCCGGCTGGTCGGAATCCTACGGTCTGTTCACCAAGGGCGAAGTGCCGATGGTGCTGTCCTACACCACCTCGCCTGCCTATCACATGGCCGCGGAAAAGACCGATCGCTATCAGGCGGCCAGCTTCGAAGAGGGTCATTATATCCAGATCGAAGTGGCCGGTATCTTGAAGAATGCGCCGGAAAAGGAACTGGCAAAGCAGTTTCTCGCCTTCATGCTGACCACGGGTTTTCAAGACGCCATTCCAGAAAACAACTGGATGATGCCGGTGGCCGCAACGTCTGCGCCCCTGCCGGATGCGTTCTCCAAGCTGGTGCAACCCACAAAAACATTCCTGATGGACCCGGAAGTGGTGGCCAAGAACCGCAAGGTATGGATCGACGAATGGCTTACGGCCATGAGCGTGAAGTAGTCTTCCGCCATGATACAGCGTCGCGACAGTCGCAGGTTCATCTATAGCGGAGCGGTGGCATTTGCCGCGGTTCTGATGTTCATGGGCCTTGCTGTTGCGGCCTTGCTGTCTTTCGATGCCGGGGCGTCATCGGCGGCAGTTTTCGATCCCTATACGCTGCGCATCCTGCGTTTCACGCTGTGGCAGGCAAGTCTTTCCACGCTGATCTCGATTGTTACAGGGCTGCCGGTGGCGCTGGCCCTTGCCCGCCAGCGCGATTTCCCCGGCCGCATCTGGATCATCAGGCTGATGGCGGTGCCGATGGGCCTGCCGGTTATCGTGGGCGCGCTGGGCATTATCGCGATATGGGGCAGGCAGGGTGTGTTCAACGCCGCCCTGCTGGCTTTGGGTGCAGACCAACCGTTCAGCATCTATGGTTTGTCCGGTATCCTCATTGCCCATGTCTTCTTCAACCTGCCGCTGGCCGTGAGATTCTTTCTGGCCGGTCTGGAGCGCGTGCCGGATGAATATTGGCGCATGGGCGCAAGCCTTGGCCTTGGACCCGTCTCCACGTTTCGGTTCATCGAATGGCCAGCGGTCGCAAAGCTCGTTCCGGGCGTTGCGGGGCTGATCTTCATGCTTTGCGTCACCAGTTTTACCCTCGTTCTGCTGCTGGGCGGCGGGCCCTCCGCGACGACGATCGAGGTGGCGATCTATCAGGCCTTGCGATTCGATTTCGACCCGCCACGGGCCATTGCGTTATCGCTTGTGCAGATCGGAATGACCGGCATTCTGTTGGCTTTGCTGGCGCTGTTGCCATCTACGGATGCGGAGCCCTCGACGCAGGGCCGAGGGGTTCGCCGTTTCGATGGATCAAGCATTCCATCACGACTGTGGGATGGGGTTATTATCTCCCTGGCATTGCTGTTGGTCGGCCTGCCATTGGTTGCGGTGGCATCATCCGGGCTGTCGGCGGATCTTCCGCGCCTTCTGACGGCAGGTTCTTTCTGGAAGGCCTTCGGCACCAGCATGATGGTCGCCTTCCTCTCTGCCTCGCTTGCGCTTGTAGTCTCCGTCGCCATCATCCGGGCACGGCAGGCCGTTGCTGCTCGCAGATCTACGGGCTGGCCGTTGAACGCTTTTTCGACAGTGCTGGGGTCCGGCTCGTCACTCGTGCTTCTCGTCCCGCCGGTGGTGCTGGGCAGCGGATGGTTTTTGCTGCTGCGCCCTTTCGGCGATGTTGCCGTCTTCGCACCGGCGCTGGTCGCTTTTATCAACATGCTGATGGCGCTACCCTTTGTGATGCGTGTTCTGGAGCCTGCGTTTTCGACCCATCAGGCCCGCACCGGTCGATTGATTGCGAGCCTTGGCATATCAGGCTTCTCCCGGCTTCGGCTTATCGACTGGCCGGTTCTGTGGGCTCCGATCGCGATGGCGTTCTCCTTCGCCATGGCGCTTTCACTGGGTGATCTTGGAGCCGTGGCGCTGTTCGGCTCCGAAAATTTTGTCACTCTGCCATGGCTGGTTTACAGCAATATGGGCAGCTACCGGACCAATGATGCGGCAGGCTATGCCTTTATTCTGGGTGTCATCTGCCTCGTTCTTGCGGCAGGCGGGGTGTCACGACAGGCCATAACAGCAAAGGCCGCCGCATGAGTGCTCAAGATTGCGGTGTCAGCCTCGACAATATCACCCTGAAACTGGGTCAACAGGATTTTGCGCTGAATTGCATGTTTGAACCGGGTAAGGTCACGGCTGTCGTCGGACCGTCCGGCTCCGGAAAATCGACGCTTCTCAATCTCGTTGCAGGCTTCGAAACACCGGATGCAGGGCGTGTGCTGATCGATGGGCGTGATGTGAACGGCCTTGACCCTTCGGAGCGTCCGGCTTCGCTTATCTTTCAGGACAACAATCTCTTTTCGCATCTGGATATTTTCACAAATGTTGGCCTCGGGGTCAGCCCCTCGCTGAAACTCACCGCGGACGACAAGACGGCCATCAGCCACGCGCTTTCGCGGGTTGGTCTTGGCGGTTTTGAAAAACGCCTGCCTTCCACCCTGTCCGGTGGCGAGCGACAGAGGGCGGCGCTGGCCAGAGCGCTGGTGCGCCAGCGGGCTGTGATGCTGCTGGATGAACCGTTTGCGGCGCTTGATCCCGGCTTGCGTTCCGGCATGTCCGCTCTTTTGAAAGAGCTGCATGATGACTTGAAAAACACGGTTCTTCTTGTGACCCATCATCCGGACGATATCCGTCGATTGGCGCACGACGTCATTTTTCTTTCGAACGGCCATGTTGTTTATAAGGGCAAAGTCGAAGACTTCTTTTCGGCAACGCATGTCGAAGAGATCAGAACCTTTCTTGCGCTTTAAGACAGGTTTGGATGCCGGGTTGGCCCGGTCGCGTCACAATTTGGACGCGGGGGACTGTCAAGCCTTGCGAAATCACACAGGCGATGCGCCATTTTTGCACTTGCGGATTTATAACAACTGCTTGAAAACTATAAGAACAATCCTTCTGGCTTAATATTGCCGTGTGACGGATCGTTTTCGGTGTTGGCGCATTCACATGCCCCTAGGGGTAATAGAGTATTCTGGTCTGCAATTGACGGATGATCAGGAACGTTTGGAGCAGACAGGCAGAATGATGACGTGTGTGAAGGCTCCGCAGAGCCACACCTCCGGTCAGAATGTATGGCAGAGGGGCAAGTCGGTCAGGCGCATTCTGACGCTGGTAACCGCTGGCCTCATTTTGTCGTCGTGCCAGTCGCTGTTCAGCCCGTCCTACCAATCGAGCCTGAAGCCTTCGGACAATCCGCAGACCGTTGAGGAAGTGCAGAAAAACGACCCACGCGCGCAGATGGGCGCGCGCGAGCATCCACGCATTGTCGCCAGCTATGGCGGTGAATATCATGACGACAAGACCGAACGTCTGGTGGCGCGGATTGCTGGCGCGTTGACGGCGGTGTCTGAAAATCCGCAGCAGTCCTACCGTATCACGATCCTCAACTCGCCGGCCATCAACGCCTTTGCCCTGCCGGGCGGTTATCTCTATGTGACCCGTGGTCTGCTGGCGCTGGCCAACGACGCGTCGGAAGTCGCGGCGGTTCTGTCGCATGAAATGGGCCACGTCACCGCCAATCACGGTATCGAGCGTCAACGGCGCGAAGAGGCAGAAGTTATTGCCAGCCGTGTGGTTGCAGAAGTGCTGTCGAGCGATCTGGCTGGAAAACAGGCTTTGGCGCGCGGCAAGCTGCGCCTGGCTGCATTTTCTCGCCAACAGGAATTGCAGGCTGATGTTATCGGCGTGCGTATGCTGGGCGAAGCGGGATATGACCCTTATGCATCGCCGCGCTTCCTGGATTCCATGGCGGCCTATGCGCGCTTCACCTCTGCTGATCCTGACAGTGACCAAAGCCTCGACTTCCTATCCAGCCACCCCAATACGCCGCAGCGTATCGAGCTGGCCAAGCGACATGCCCGGGCGTTCGGTCAGGAAGGGCAGGTCGGAGACAAGGGGCGCGAATGGTTCCTCAATGGCATTGATGGCCTGCTTTACGGCGACAGCCCGCAGGAGGGCTATGTGCGAGGCAATACGTTCCTGCACGGCACTCTGGGCATTCGTTTCGACGTGCCAGAAGGTTTCCAGATCGACAACAAGGTCGAAGCTGTTCTGGCGACCGGCCCCGGCGAAATGGCGATCCGTTTCGATGGCGTCGCCGATCCCAAGCAGACCAGCCTTGCGAATTATCTCACCAGCGGCTGGGTAGCGGGTCTGGTGCCTGAGACTGTGCGTGAGACCGAAATCAATGGGCTACCAGCTGCGACCGCGCGCGCGACGGCTGACAAATGGGACTTCGACGTCACCGTCATCCGTGTCGGACAGCAGATTTTCCGGTTCCTCACAGCTGTACCAAAGGGGAGCGCTCAGCTTGAGACCGTTGCCAATGTGCTGCGCACCAGCTTCCGCAAGATGACACCGCAGGAAATCGCTGCGCTCAAACCGCTTCGCGTCCGTGTCGTGACGACAAAGGCGGATGATACCGTCGCGTCGCTTGCCGCCCGCATGATGGGGACGGATCGCAAGCTTGAACTTTTCCGCGTCCTCAACGCCATGAGCGCGACCGCGACGATCCAGCCGGGCCAGCGCGTGAAAATCATCTCGGAATAAAAAAACCGACCCTCGAATTGCCTCAAGTCGTTGATCGTCAACATCTTGAAGGCAGTTCGAGGGTCGGCTTTATAGTGTCGCCAGAAAAGAAAAGCTTAAGCGGCTTCTTCTTCCTGAGCTTCGTCTTCATCAGCAGCCTTGCCGCGCTTTGGTCCCTTGTTGAGATTGATCTCAACGAGACGAACGGCTTCCGTTTCTGACATCTTGTTGACGGCGGCAATTTCGCGCGCCATGCGGTCAAGAGCAGCTTCGTAAAGCTGGCGTTCGGAATAAGACTGTTCTGGCTGGTTTTCAGCGCGATAAAGGTCACGAACGACCTCGGCAATCGCGATCAGGTCGCCGGAGTTGATCTTCGCATCATATTCCTGCGCGCGACGCGACCACATGGTGCGCTTGACGCGCGCTCTGCCCTGAACGACTTTCAGTGCACGCTCGACAAAATCTCCTTCGGACAGCTTGCGCATGCCGATGGTGACAGCCTTGGCTACAGGAACCTTGAGACGCATCTTGTCTTTTTCGAAATCTATGACGAACAGTTCGAGCTTCATGCCCGCGACTTCCTGTTCCTCAATAGACGAAATGGTACCGACACCATGAGCGGGATAAACGATCGCTTCGCCGATCTTGAAGCCGTGACGCGCTGGAGATTTCTTCTGCTGGATAGTCATTCGTTCTAAAAACTCCCTGTTACATGCACCCGGGGGTCCGGGGTCGGGTCGGTAGGCCCGGATGAGACGGGGGAAACCGTCAGGTGACTTCGTACTGGTACAGACGTGCGCTCAAAAATAAATCATCTTGCAACCGCCAAGGTTGACAACACAAACGAACGATATGTCACGGAGACCGCGTGCAAGTGATGAGTTGCTTTCGTGGTGTTTTTGGGCACGCAAATGCCACGCTGTGGATCAGTTTTATCTGTCTACCACAAAAATACGTGGAAATCAATAATTTGCTTCAACAGTGACTTAGGCGTCACAATAGGGTCGCCCGGATGTTAACAGAAATCAGGCAATTGATACTTTTATGCGGCCGCAGGAGGGAAAGTTGTTTTTCAATCGAATAAAATTTTGATGAAGCATTTAAAGTAGGGATTGCCACTTAAACTATTCACAATTCCGCGCCAATATCCGATTCGAATTTGAACGAAAATGCAGAGATTTTGCGTTTTTCTTTCATAACCCCTCATCCTTCGGGAGGAAAAAGGCAAAATGGGCTACCGGAACAATCCAAAACGCGACAAACAACTCGAAAAATCCAGAAAACTGGCGGAAGCATCCGGTAAGGCGTTCATTGACCCATCTGCAATTTTCGGTCGTGCCAGCGCTGACGACATCCAGTATTATTCTCCGGAAATGCTGGCTACTGCGGCGCAGCACGTCGCGAAAGAACTTTCAAACTGGAAAAAAGACGCATCCTATATTGGTATTTCACAAGTAGAAG
Organism: Agrobacterium rosae; assembly: GCF_002915175.1. GTDB lineage: Bacteria > Pseudomonadota > Alphaproteobacteria > Rhizobiales > Rhizobiaceae > Agrobacterium > Agrobacterium rosae. The sequence continues at coordinate 222,769 of NZ_NXEJ01000009.1, forward strand.
GCGTCGAACCCCGTGAAACTCCGGTTTCTGTTCTAACCGTCATCGCGCCCAACATGCCGTTCCTCTACGATTCCGTCATGGGGGAAGTCACAAGCAGTTACCGCAGCCTTTATCTCGCTGTGCACCCCATCATGGTTGCCGATAAAACTGCGGTCGGCGGTTATCGCTTGGCCGACCCAGAAGTGGATGCGCAGCAAGACAATATCAGCGTCATTCAGCTTCACATCGCGCCGGTGACGGAACAAGGAGCCGAAACGCTTCAGGAAAAGCTCCGCTTCGTTTTGTCGCAGGTTCAGTCCGCCTATAGCGACTGGAAGCCGATGCTGGCGAAACTCGACGAAGCCCTGATCGAGTTGAAAGAACGCGGTTCAAGTCGTCGCAAATCCGAGCGCAGTGAGGCGGTGGCTTTTCTAGAGTGGTTGCGCAACGATAATTTCACCTTCCTCGGAATGCGCGATTACAGCTATTCCGGCACGGGTAAGAACGCTAAGGTCGAGCGCGGCGAGGGCAGTGGTCTCGGTACGCTCACGGACCCGAATGTGCGCGTCCTGCGTCTGGGCAAGGATGCTGTCACGACGACGCCGGAAATTCTGGCGTTCCTCGATGGCCCGGATTTCCTGATCGTTACCAAGGCCAATGTGAAATCCATCGTCCACCGCCGCGCCTATATGGATTATATCGGCATCAAGCGTTTCGATGAGGATGGCAACGTTATCGGCGAATTGCGGATTGTCGGCTTGTTTACGGCGACGGCCTATACGCATTCCGTGCGGCAAATTCCGCTGCTGCGAGCCAAGGTCGCCGAGGTCGAACATCATTTCGGCTTCGACCCCAACAGTCACTCCGGACGCATCCTGCACAATACGCTGCAATCCTATCCGCGTGACGATCTTTTCCAGATCGATACGGACCTTCTGATCCGCTTTATCGAGCAGATCATGGAGCTCAGTGACCGCCCGCGTGTGCGTGTCCTGCCGCGCATCGACCGGTTTGACCGCTTCGTCTCGGTGATTATTTTCGTGCCGCGCGAGGAGTATAATTCCTATGTGCGCGAGAAGATCGGCGAATATCTGGCCCGGGTCTATGACGGGCATATCTCGGCCTATTACCCGGCCTTCCCAGAAGGTTCGGTTGCCCGCGTTCACTTCATCGTCGGTCGCACCAACGACAAGACGCCGCGGGTCGCGCAGGACAAGCTCGAAGATGCCGTTGGCGATATCGCCGCGCGCTGGATCGATCATTTCGTGGCGCTTTCCCCGTCCGGCACGCCCGTTCTGGATGTCGATCAGGCCTATCAGGAAGCGTTTACGCCTGAAGAGGCCATTGGTGATATGGCCGATATCGCCGCGACTGCCAGCGGTGAACCAGTTCGCATCGAGTTCTATCGCCGTGACGACCAAACCAGTGATGTGCTGTCGCTGAAGATTTTCCACCGGGATGGTCATTTGCCGCTGTCTCGCCGCGTGCCGTTGCTGGAAAACCTTGGTTTCAGCGTTATCAGCGAACGGACCTTCGATGTGGGCGTCGTGTCGGGCGACGAGACCACCACTATCGTTCTGCATGATATGGAGCTGAAGGTGCAGCAGGGCGAGACGCTTGATCTTGCGACCTACGGCCCGCGGCTTGAAGAGGCGTTTCTTGCGGTCTTCGATGGCAGCGTCGACAACGATAACTTCAACCGGCTGATCCTCTCCGCTGGCCTTAGCGTTCGTGAAATTTCCGTTTTGCGTGCCTATGCGCGTTACCTGCGCCAGACCGGCATCGTCTATTCGCAGGAGCATATTTCCGAAACCCTGTTCAAATATCCGGCCATCGCCGCCAGCATTTTCCAGCTGTTTGCCCATGGCTTCGATCCGAAGATCGGAGAGAAACCGCGCCTTCGCAAACTATCCGATCTCCACAAATCCATTGAAGCAGCACTGTCCGGCGTTCCCAATCTGGATGAGGACCGCACCCTGCGTCGTTATGTGAACGCGGTGGATTCCACATTGCGCACCAATTATTTCCAGCGCAACGAAGACGGATTGCCGAAAGCGATGCTGGCTTTCAAGTTCGATCCGAAGCTTCTGGATGGCCTGCCCGATCCGCGTCCGTTCCGCGAAATCTTCGTTTACGGCACCGAAGTCGAAGGCGTTCATCTGCGTTTTGGCAAGGTGGCGCGTGGGGGACTTCGCTGGTCGGATCGCGGACAGGATTATCGTACGGAAGTTCTGGGGTTGGTCAAAGCCCAGCAGGTGAAGAACGCTGTGATCGTGCCGGTTGGTGCCAAGGGCGGCTTCTTCCCGAAAACTCTGCCCGTCGGCGGCAGCCGTGACGAAATCTTCAATGCGGGCAAAGATGCCTACAAGACCTATATCCGCACGTTGCTGTCGATCACCGACAACATCGTCGGCGATGATATCGTTGCACCCTCGGATACGTTGAGGCTGGACGGCGACGATCCGTATTTCGTCGTCGCTGCCGACAAGGGAACGGCCACCTTCTCCGATACGGCAAACGGGCTGGCGCGTGAGGCGGGCTTCTGGCTCGATGATGCCTTTGCGTCTGGTGGTTCTGCCGGTTACGACCATAAGAAGATGGGTATTACCGCACGCGGTGCGTGGGAAACGGTCAAACGGCATTTCCGCGAGATGGACACCGACATTCAAACGACGCCGTTCAAGGTCGTTGGCGTGGGTGACATGTCCGGCGACGTGTTTGGCAATGGCATGCTGCTATCCGAAAAGATCGAGCTGATAGGAGCCTTCGACCACCGCGATATCTTCATCGATCCGACACCGGATACGGCTATTTCCTTTGCCGAGCGGAAGCGCCTGTTCGACCTGCCGCGCTCCAGCTGGCAGGATTATGATCGGGCAACGCTGTCCAAGGGTGCGATGATCATTTCCCGCGCGGAGAAGTCCGTGGCGCTGACACCGGAAGCTGTCGCGGCCATCGGTATCGACAAATCCGTGGCCACGCCGTTCGAAATCATGACGGCGATTTTGAAGGCACAAGCCGATCTTCTCTGGTTCGGCGGCATCGGCACCTACGTCAAGGCGGCGGTGGAAACCAATGCCGAGGTGGGTGACCGCGCCAACGATCCGATCCGCATCAACGCGACCGAAGTTCGTGCCAAGGTGATCGGCGAAGGGGCCAATCTCGGTATCACGCAGAAGGCGCGTATCGCCTATGCGCTTTCGGGCGGGCGGTGCAACTCTGATGCCATCGACAACTCGGCAGGCGTCAACTCTTCGGACGTCGAGGTCAATATCAAGATCGCATTGGCATCGCCCGTCAATGACGGACGCCTGACATTGCCCAAGCGCAACCAGCTTTTGTCGTCCATGACGACGGAGGTGGCACAACTCGTCCTGCGCAACAACTACCTGCAATCCTTGGCGATATCGCTGACCGAGCGTCGCGGTACCGAAAACCGCGAGGAGCTTGGTCGTCTGATGGGCGCGCTGGAGGCAGCGGGACAGTTGAACCGTAAGGTGGAAACTTTGCCGAATGATGCCGAGTTCAGCGAGCGTTATGCGGCGGGCAAGCCGCTAACCCGGCCCGAAATCGGCGTTCTCCTGTCCTATGCCAAGCTGACGCTGTTTGATACATTGGTGGCGAGCACACTACCGGATGAGCCTTATCTCCAGCATCTTTTGACGGATTATTTCCCGAGCAAGATGCAGAAGACCTATGCGGCTGATATCACTAGCCACCGTCTGCACCGCGAAATCGTTGCGACTTCGCTTGCCAACCAGGTCGTCAATCGCGGTGGGCCAGGCTTCGTGCAGAAGCTGGCGGATGCCAGCAGTCTGCTGGCACCTGTGGTCGTCAAGGGCGCAATGATCGTTGAAGACGGCTTTGGCCTGAAACGCCTGTGGAGCGAAGTCGACAAGCTGGACGGCCAGATTTCCGGCGATGTGCAAAACGGTCTTTATGCCACCGTCAACCGTATCTTCACGGATGCGACCCGACTTTATCTCCAGACGACGGGTACGGCCACGGCATCGATGGCGGACGAAATCGATCGGCTGAGAACGGCCATCAAGACGTTGTCGCCGGGTGCCGCTCGTTATCAGGACGAGATCGGCTTCACCGAAATCGAGGGTGTCGACCCCGCGCTGATACGCGAGTTGGAAACGCTGTCACTTCTGGTCTACGTGCCGGAAATCATGCTCATTGCGGAGCAGGCAAATACGACGCTTGCCCGCGCCGCCGAAAGCTATGCTGCCGTATCCGTCACTTTCCGCGTGGCAAAGTTGCTTGATGCGGGCCGACGCGTGACACCTGCCGACCACTATGAGAGCCTTGCCCTGCTGCGCAGCCAGGACCAGATATCGTCGTCGCGACGCCGGATCGTCATTTCGGCTCTGACCGAGCATGCCAAGGAAAAGAACCCGGTTCAGGCCTGGTATGCGGCAGATCGTGTACGGGTCAACCGCATCGTCTCGGAGCTTGGCGGCCTGAGCGATAGTGGCGAGACCAACCTTGCGCGCCTGACTGTTGCTGCCGGATTGCTTTCCGATATAGTCCAGGCTCGTAACGTCTGATACAGAATTATAGACTGCCCGGTCGTGATGGCTGGGCAGTTTTCACGCGCCTTGCTGCACCGGCTGAAAGGGTCACCCATGGCCTCATCCTTCCCGACCACCGGTGAAAAGATACCAAAGCGCGGCATCTGGGGCTGGATGCTGTTCGACTGGGCGGCTCAACCCTTTTTCACAGTAGTCACCACATTCATTTTCGGTCCTTATTTCGTTGCCCGGCTGACTGCGGACCCGATTTCCGCGCAGACGACGTGGAGCAACATGGCGACGATCTCATCGGTGATCATTGCCATTTTCTCTCCAATTCTTGGCTCGATCGCCGATCAGTCCGGCTCGAGAAAACCATGGATTGCCTTCTTCGCGACGCTGAAGATTGCCAGCCTTTCGATGTTGTGGTTCGCAGCACCCGGTTCGGACCTTCTTTGGCCGGTCACCTTCATGATCCTGGCCTCCATTGCAGCTGAGTTTTCCATCGTCTTCAATGATTCCATGATGCCGCGCCTGACCACGCCGGAGAATGTCGGTCGTATTTCCAATACGGCCTGGGGCCTTGGATATCTGGGCGGCATGGTGGTTCTGATCTTCGTGGTGCTGTTTCTGGCTGCTGCACCTGGCAGCGGCGTCACCATCCTTGGAATACCGCCACTGTTTGGGCTTGATCCGGCGGCGGGAGAGGATGCGCGGATCACCGGTCCGATTTCGGCGATTTGGTATTTCGTTTTCATCCTGCCGATGTTCTTTTTTACCCCAGACGTCAAAAAAGGCTTGCCTTTCAGGAAAGCGGTTCACTCCGGTCTGTCGGAACTGAAAGTCACGCTGAGAGAACTGAGAGGTCGCCCGGTTATCATGCGATTTCTGATCGCCCGCATGCTCTATCAAGATGGGGTCAACGGCGTGTTGATCCTCGGTGGTACCTTCGCTGCTGGCATGTTCGGTTGGGGCACGATGGAAATCGGCATTTATGGCATCATCTTGAATATCGTCGCCATCGGTGGCTGTATCGCGGCTGGTTATGTGGATCAACGTCTGGGATCGCGGACGACGGTGCTGATCAGCCTCACCCTACTGCTATTGGCGACCATCGGCATTGTTTCCACGCAGACCGATTCAACCTTGTTTGGCCTCATTCAACTGCAAGCCTCCGTGCGGGATGGGCTGTTTTCTACATCCGCAGAAAAGGCCTATCTGTTTTACGGTATACTGGTGGGGCTCGCCTTCGGCCCGGTACAGGCCTCATCGCGCTCCTACCTCTCCCGCAACATTACCGTTGCGGAGGCAGGGAGATATTTCGGCATCTACGCCTTGTCGGGTCGCGCAACCAGCTTCATGGCCACGCTATCCTTTTCCATCGCGACTTATGCAACCGGTTCCGCCCATGTGGGCATGGCCATGCTGACGATCTTTCTCGGCGCTGGCTTTCTGCTGTTGCTGCGTGTTCCCGAAGGGGTGCGTCCAGCTCAGAGCTGATCGAGCTTGGTTTGGAGCGTGCGCAACTGCGCCTTGAGATCATCAAGTTCGGAGGCGTCGGGCTTCTTCTGCTCCTTCGGTACGGGAGGTACCGGAAATGGCGTGAAGACCTGCATGGCTTGACGAAAAAGCTCCGTATTCCGCTTGATCTGCTCTTCCATAAAGCCGAACGGCGATGAAAAGTTCTTGGTGCCGGATGCGTCACCAAACGCTTTACCCATATGCTCCTGCATCTGGCTGTGCTGCTCGGAGAAGGTCTTCATGGAATGTTCTAGAAAGGTCGGCACGACCATCTGCATCTGGTCACCGTAGTAGGAAATCAGCTGTCTCAGGAACGCCGTCGGCAGCAATGTGTTGCCGGTCTTGCCTTCCTGTTCCATGATGATCTGGGTCAGAACCGCATGGGTGATGTCTTCGGATGTCTTGGCGTCCTGGACCTTAAACTCTTCCCCACGCTTGACCATTTTCGCCAAGTCTTCCAGCGTCACATAGGTACTGGTACCGGTATTATAGAGCCGCCGGTTGGCATATTTTTTTATGACGGTCTCGCCACTGTGTTTGGCCATGCTCGCCTCCTCGCGATGATGGTATTTTCTTTTTATCAGGTGTTTTTGCTCTTCCCATCTTTAAGTTTATGCTCAACTTAATCGGCATGACAAATGTTTTGTGCATTGCAACAGTCTTTTTTTGCGCAGCAATTTATCCGGAAACATCTTGGCGGAGCTGTCAGGGGAGATTGTTTGACTTGAGCTTGAAGCTTTGACAATCTCCCGCCCGAGAAATGGGAGATAACTGAATGACTTCGCCTTCAATCGTCATTGTCAGCGCGGCGCGCACGGCAGTCGGCTCTTTCAACGGCAGCTTTGCCAACACGCCTGCGCACGAACTGGGTGCGGCCGTGGTTAAAGCCGTTCTGGAGCGTGCAGGTGTTGCTGCGAGCGAGGTTGATGAGGTCATTCTCGGTCAGGTGCTGACTGCCGGCGAAGGTCAGAACCCCGCACGTCAGGCCGCGATGAAAGCGGGCATTCCCCAGGAGGCCACCGCCTTCGGTATCAACCAGCTGTGCGGATCTGGCCTGCGAGCCGTAGCGCTGGGCATGCAGCAGATCGCAACAGGTGATGCCTCGATCATCATTGCTGGCGGGCAGGAATCCATGTCCATGGCACCGCACTGCGCGCATCTGCGCGGCGGCGTCAAGATGGGTGATTTCAAGATGATCGATACCATGTTGAGTGATGGCCTGACCGATGCCTTCTACGGGTATCACATGGGCATCACGGCTGAAAATATCGCTGAAAAATGGCAGCTGTCGCGTGATGAACAGGACCAGTTTGCCGTAACCTCCCAAAACCGCGCCGAGGCCGCGCAGGCCGCAGGCCGTTTTGCCGATGAGATCGTTCCCTTCATCATCAAGGGCCGCAAAAGCGATGTTACGGTCGATGCAGATGAATATATCCGCGCTGGCGCTTCGCTCGATACCATGTCCAAATTGCGCCCGGCTTTTGACAAGGACGGTACGGTCACCGCGGGTAACGCCTCTGGTCTCAACGATGGTGCCGCTGCCGTGCTGTTGATGACCGAAGCAGAAGCGGAAAAGCGTGGCCTTCAGCCTCTGGCGCGCATCGCGTCTTGGGCCACGGCAGGTGTCGATCCGCAGATCATGGGAACCGGTCCCATCCCCGCATCGCGCAAGGCATTGGCAAAAGCGGGATGGTCGATCGCCGACCTGGACCTCGTTGAAGCGAATGAGGCTTTTGCGGCGCAATCCTGTGCCGTGGTGCGCGATCTTGGGCTTGACCCTGACATCGTCAACGTCAATGGCGGCGCGATTGCCATCGGCCATCCCATCGGCGCATCGGGTGCGCGTGTTCTCAACACGCTGCTGTTCGAAATGAAGCGCCGCAGCGCCAAAAAGGGACTAGTGACATTGTGCATCGGTGGTGGCATGGGCGTGGCCATGTGTCTCGAAGGCCTGTAACGGCCGCCATCATTGAAATGCCACTTTGAGACATCTAAAGGCTGACACAGACAAACAAAGGAGGCCTTGAGATGAGCCGGGTTGCGTTGATAACGGGCGGTACGAGCGGTATTGGTGCGGCCATCGCCAAGGCTTTTCATGCTGAAGGCTACAGGGTCGCGGTCAATTACGCGTTCACGGAAGACCGTGCCGAGCAGTTTCGCCGTGAAACCGGCATTCCTGCCTATTGCTGGGATATTCGCGATTACGATGCCTGCGTCGCCGGTATTGCCAACGTCGAGGGCGACCTCGGTCCGATCGAAATTCTGGTCAACAACGCTGGCATCACCCGCGATGCGATGTTTCATAAAATGTCGCCGCAGCAGTGGCGCGAGGTGATCGATACCAATCTCACCGGTGTCTTCAATATGACGCATCCCATATGGCCCGGCATGCGTGAACGCGACTTTGGACGCATCGTCAATATTTCCTCCATTAACGGACAAAAGGGCCAGGCAGGGCAGGTCAATTACTCGGCAGCCAAGGCGGGCGACATCGGGTTCACCAAGGCGCTGGCCCAGGAAGGTGCTTCCCGAAACATCACCGTCAACGCCATTTGCCCCGGCTATATCGGAACGGAAATGGTGCGTGCCGTGCCGGAGAATGTGTTGAATGAACGTATTCTGCCGCAAATTCCTGTCGGACGATTGGGGGAACCGGAAGAGATCGCGCGCTGTGCGCTGTTTCTAGCTGCCGATAATGCTGGCTTCATCACCGGCTCGACATTGACCGCCAATGGCGGGCAGTATTTTGCCTAGGGGCTAAAGTCAGTAAACTTTCCGTGATCGACGGTGAGGATTTTGCAACGCTGACGAAAACTTGAATTCCCCATCTCGTCCGCAAGAAGATGCTAACTAAATGAAAATACGAGGATTTTTGTTAAGTTTAGAACGACTCTAAATAATGCGGCGGTTTTACTGGATATCTTTTTCTTGACACTGACTATCCTGTTTTGGTTTAAGAATGAAAACAACGTGTTGCGTCACACAGGCAAAGTACCATGCTCGTTTGCAGCTGCAATTACATCACCGATAAAGACATTCGCGACGTCATCAACGAGATGCTTGATGATGACTGTTGGCAGCTCATCGTTCCTGCCAAGGTGTACCACGCGATGGAGAAACGCGGGCGCTGCTGCGGCTGCTTTCCCTCGGTTGTCGAACTGATTATCAAGACGACAGAAGAATATCATGCCCGTCGGCACTCGACGGAGGCCGATGTTTTTGATTTTATGTCCCGCCTGAGACAATTGCATGAAGACAACAGGAGAGCGGACATTGAAAGGCGACACAAGAGTCATCGAGCAGCTTAACGAGGCATTGTTCCTCGAACTCGGTGCGGTCAACCAGTACTGGCTGCATTACCGACTGCTGAACGACTGGGGCTACACAAAGCTCGCCAAAAAAGAGCGTGCCGAATCCATCGAAGAGATGCAGCACGCGGACAAGATCATCGACCGTATCATCTTCCTCGAAGGTCATCCTAACCTCCAGACCGTTGCGCCGCTGCGCATTGGCCAGAACGTCAAGGAAGTGCTGGAAGCGGATCTCGCGGGCGAATATGACGCGCGCACGGCTTACAAGAAGTCCCGCGACATCTGTCACGACGCTGGCGACTATGTTTCCATGAAGCTGTTCGAAACGCTGCTGATCGATGAAGAAGGTCACATCGACTTCCTCGAAACGCAGCTCGATCTTCTCAACAAGATCGGCGAAGCGAAATACGGCCAGCTTAACGCCGACTCCGCGGATGCTGCCGAGTCCGAGTGACGCGATCATTGCAGAATTGAAAAAGGCGGCATTCTTGCCGCCTTTTTTGTTGCGATTACTTGGCTACCAGATGCCGGAATTCTGCAACGACCTGCTCGTAAACGCCGCGCTTGAAGGGTACGATCAGGTCCGGCAGACTTTCCATCGGTTTCCAAGCCCACTCATCGAATTCGGCCTCGTGGCCTGTCGGCGGCGGGTTGATCTGGATTTCACTTTCGTCGCCCTCGAAGCGAAAAGCAAACCAGCGCTGCGCCTGACCACGATATTTGCCTCTGAGGCCGATGCCGAGCAGTTGCGGCGGGAGATCGTAATGGATCCAGTCTTTCGCTTCGGCCAGAAGCGAAACGGTCTTCATGCCGGTTTCCTCGTAGAGTTCACGGATGGCAGCCAGCAAAGGCTTCTCACCATCATCAATGCCGCCTTGCGGCATCTGCCAGAGTTGGGGAGAGCCATCAAATTCCGAGTTACCTTGGGAAATGCGGCGTCCGGCCCAGACCAGCCCTTCGGCATTGAGAACCATGATGCCCGCGCAGGGGCGGTAGGGAAGGTCGTCCGCTTTGATCGTCATCTTGAACCTACTCGTGAGGGTTTCGCAGAGAGAGTGCGAGAGATTTACTGTTCGGCCTTATCGGAAACAAGCGCGGAAACTCCGACGATTTCGATGCCGCGACCGGCAGCTTCCACCGACCATTTGGAAATCGCAGCGATGCTCTCGTCAAATGCAGAGGCAACGCCGATTGCCGAGCCATTGCGGCGGGCTATTCGTTCCAGATCATCCAGCTTGCGCAATATCGATGCCTCATTGACCTGATCGTCCAATTGCAGATCGGCGAAGCCTGTCGGAGCCGACAGTGCCTTGGCTATGGAGGCCGTCTTGGATTGGGCAGAAGACCCATCATCGAGGAACAGCAGACCACGCTTGCCGATGTCACGCATGACCGGCTCCAGCGTCTTTTCATCCGCCATCAGCCGCCCACCGAGATAATTCATGACGCCGGTATAATTGGTGATCTTCGCCATGGACCGGTGTAGGCGTTCGAGATTGATCTTGGCCGGATCTGCGACAAGCAGAGTATCCGCGCCCGGATTGGTGCCGGGATAGCCGAAGGGTTCGAACGGGACCTGAAGCAGGATCTCGTGGCCCTCGCGCCGGCTTTCCTGCATCCAGCGCTGCAGACTGTTGCCGCTGGCGGCGAAACCGAGTGTTACTTCTGGCGGCAGGTCGCGAATGGCTTTTTGCGTGCCGGTCTGGCTCAGGCCCAAGCCGCCGACCACGATGGCGATGCGTGTGCCTCTGGCACCTGACCATGGCCGGGCATATTGCTCCATGGGGCGAAGGCCGTCGGTGCCGATCTTTGGCAGCCGACCAAATGCGGTATCTTCCAGCAAATCCTCGTTGGGTTGGGCTGCAATCCGCAAATCTTGCCCATAGGTCTGTCCGGTCATCAGGACAGGGCCATCGTTTTCGCGTGTGCGCGGCGAGAAGATGGAGACGACATTGCCATCCGGCATCGTATTTTTCTGGACGTTTGCACCTGAGCGACCGCTTTGTGGTGCCAAGCCATCTTTCGGCGGCGCTGATGTCTGCGCAGCGTCATTATTTGACGGCTCTGCTTCTGTCAGCCCGACATCCGGGGCCGTAGAGTTGCCTTCAAGATTGCCGGGGGACATGGCGGTATAGACAGAAAAACCGCCAATACTCGCCACGGCAAGGACCATAACTCCAAGCGCAGAAAAGCGCCGGAACGTTCCGGCGCTTTTTTTTCTTTGTCGACCCATGAGCGGTTTGCGCAGGTCTGAAGACAATGGTCTATCCGTAACTGACTGATCGCTGGGCAAACAGGCATGGGTTTGACCCATGCCCTTGAATCTTATTGCTTGTTGACCACAGCCTTATCAGGATTTGGCGGGAAGGATGGGTCCGTCTTGGTGCCGTGGAGAAGATCCATCGCGTAATTGAGCTGGATATCATCCTTTGTTTCCGGCGGAACGTAAGCTGCCGAACCGGAACCTTCATCCGTCTCGCTCTGGCCCTGAATATGGCCACGCAGGCTGGATTCGCCTTCCGCACGGACACGTCCCTGAAGCTCTTCCGGCAATGGCTGATCGACCTTGATGTCAGGCGTGATGCCCGTGCCCTGGATAGACTTACCCGATGGCGTGTAATAGAGCGCCGTCGTCAGACGAAGCGCGCCGGTGTCGCCAAGAGGAATGATCGTCTGCACGGAACCCTTACCGAAGGAACGCGTGCCGACAACGGTCGCGCGGCGCAGGTCCTGCAACGCACCGGCTACGATTTCCGATGCGGATGCGGAACCACCGTTGACGAGAACGATCACGGGTTTTCCATCGGTCAGATCGCCTGCAGTCGCGTTGAAGCGACGGGTCTCTTCCGGGTTACGACCGCGGGTCGATACGACTTCGCCGCGTTCTAGGAAGGCGTCGGAAACATTGATCGCCTGATCCAGCAAACCGCCTGGGTTGAGGCGCAGATCGAGGACGTAACCCTTCAGCTTGTCGGCGGGCACGTCTTCCTTGATTTTCTTGATTGCCTTTTCGAGATCATCATAGGTCTTCTCGGTGAAGGAGATCACACGCAAGTAACCGATATCACCACCTTCAACACGCGACTTGACCGCACGGACGGCGATGATGTCACGCATGACGGTAAAGTCGAGCGGCTTGTCTGCGCCCTGACGGATAACCGTCAACTTAATAGGGGTCTTGACGGCACCGCGCATCTTTTCGACGGCTTCTTCAAGCTTCAGCCCACGGACTGGGGCACCATCGATTTCGGAGATATAGTCGCCGGCCAGAATACCAGCCTTGGCAGCGGGCGTGTCATCCATAGGCGAGATGACTTTAACCAGCTCGTTTTCCATCGTCACTTCAATGCCGAGACCGCCGAATTCACCCTTTGTCTGGGTGCGCATGTCTGTGGCGTCCTGTGCATTTAGGAAGCTGGAATGGGGATCGAGCGAGCTCAGCATGCCATTGATGGCGTTTTCAACGAGCTTCTTGTCATCGGGTGGCGTCACATATTGGGCGCGTACACGCTCAAACACGTCACCAAAAATCGACAGCTCCTTATAGGTCGAAGGGCCAGCAGCCTGTGCCGGCATGCTTGCCGAGTAGATAACGCTCATCGCTGTGGCACCCATAAGTCCACCGATAATGAGAAGTGAAGCCTTACGAATCATTGCGCGCCCTTCCGGTATTTTTTGCGGTCCACCAAGGTTGAGAATCAACCGGTACGCCGTCTTTCCTGAATTCAATGTAAAGCGTCGGCTTGTCAGTTTCCAGCGCCAATGCTGCTGCACTTGCCACTCTTTTCGTACCCATGGAGGCAATCGGTTCGCCGGAGAACACAAACATGCCCTGTCTCGTCCTCACATTGTCCATGCCCGTCAGCACAAGGTGATAACCGTCACCCGTATTGAGAATAATCATTCGGCCGTAACTGCGAAATTCCCCGGCGAAAACCACGAAACCATCGGCAGGTGCCGTTACCAGCGCTTCCGGGCCAGTCGCAACAACCGTTCCCTTGGAAAAATGTCCCGTACCATCGGCATCGCCGAACCGTCGCAGCACATCTCCGGAAACTGGCAACGCCAATTTACCCTTCAGACTCGAAAACGGATATGCGGGCGCAATGCGGTTTTTATCGGGCATTCCGGCCTCGGTCTGGGCCTGCAATTTGTCCCGTTCCGCTGGTGGTAGAGAGGCTATCCGCTCCTGCTCCAGGCGCTCTTTTTCTTTCGCCTCGCGCACCGAAGAAATCTCGTTTTCAAGCGATGAAACCAGTCCTTCAAGGCTGGTTGCCTTGCTCGCAAGCTCTTCAGAACGCTTGTGTTCTGCCTCAAGTTCGCTGGCCGTCTGGCTGTTGCGTTTCTCATTTTCCAAACGCAGCAAATCGAGTCGCTTTTCCTCTTCCAGGCTTGCGGTCATGGTGCTCGTCAGCTGTTCTTTCTCAAGCGCAATCGCTTGGCGCAGATCAGTCAACTCTTTGAGAGCAGAAATCAGCTTGTCCGTCTCGCTACGGATGCCCGGAACGACGGCCCCTAAAAGAATGGCGCTGCGCACCGATGCCAAGGCATCTTCGGGTGAAACGAGAAGGGCGGGAGGGGGATTACGGCCCATGCGTTGAAGAGCGGCCAGCACTTCGGCCAGCACACCGCGTCGTTCCCTCAAGGATGTTTTGACGGCATCTTCTCGGACGCTGAGCTTGGCGAGCCGGTCCTCGCCGTCGCTGATCTTCCCTTCAAGGTCTTTGCGACGCCCGGCCGAGGCAATCAACTCGTCCTTGATGCGGCTCGTATCCTGGTTGAGAGCGGCTATGCTGTCTTGAAGCTGGCGCGCCTTGTCTTCGGAAAGACCGATACTGTCGACAAGTGCCTGCAAATCCTCGCGGTTCTGATCGCGGCGTTTTTCCAGCGCATCCAGTTCATCAGGCGGTGTGGTATCGTGTGAAAGTGTCGGCGGCGCGTCTTCCAGCGCCATGGCCTTACCAGATGGATAGGACGCGACCATGCAGACAGCCAGGATCACGCCCGAAAAGGCCGTCCACCTGTTTTTGCCGCATATATTTACCATTGGAAATGTTTAACCGCCGAAAAGTTTGGCGACCATACGCTGCTTCGCCGCTTCGCGCCAATAGGCACCTGTCGCTTGTCGATATGATGGCGGCTTTACACGAAACTTCAGACGCGGTGATAGGGGTGGCCAGAGAGAATCGTGACGGTGCGGTAGAGTTGTTCAGCGATCAGGATGCGCACCAACTGATGCGGCCAGGTGAGTTTACCTAGGCAAAGAGTGACTGTTGCCTTGTCATAAAGCTGGGGGTCGAGACCATCTGCTCCGCCAATGGCAATCACAAGGTCACGCTTGCCGCCATCGCGAAGGTTTCCAAAAAGCTCTGCAAAGCCGGGACTATCGAGCGCCTTGCCACGCTCATCGAGCAGAATGAGAGCAGCACCGTCGGCCAAATGCTTCTCCAGCATGGCCGCTTCTTCACGTTTGCGTGTCTCAGCGTTCGAAGCACGGCTTTCCGCGACCTCGATGATGCGCGAGAATTCCAGCCCGATTGCCGGACCGGTTTTGGCAAAACGGTCGAGATAACGAGACGCAAGATCCTTTTCAGGGCCGGATTTGAGCCGTCCCACCGCAAAAATCGAAATCCGCATTCACACATCCATCCATATCGCAAATGTTGCCAGTTGCGCTCTTAGCAGGACAGGCTGCGGATTCCTATGCGGGCGAAGCGTCTGCGTCACCCGAAGGCCGCATCAGTGCAACGTTTCTTCCTCGATATCAGGAGCGGCCCACATCTTTTCGATGTTGTAGAACGCTCGGACTTCAGGACGGAACACGTGAATGATGACATCGCCAGAGTCGATCACGACCCAATCGCCGTTTTCGAGGCCCTCGATACGCGAATGGCCGAAGCCCTCATCCTTCATATCGGACATGAGATGTTCGCAAATCGCCGAGACATGCCTGTTCGAGCGCCCGGAAACCACAACCATGTAGTCCGCAAGCGCCGATTTTCCGGCAATGTTCAGGTAAACGATGTCTTCTGCTTTGGAGTCCTCGACACTTGCAAGGACGGTTCCGAGGGCACGACGGGCAGCATCAACGCCACTCTCCATGCTCTTTGGGATAGCGCTGAAAGCTCTTCCCTTGGTGTGTACTGTTGTCAGTTGTTTTCCTCTCGAAATGACAAACCAGATACTGTGACGCAACGATTCTGTGCGCCACACAAATAAGGTGGCATCAAAGCGTTAACTTTTCAAGATGTGGGCAAGGTCAGTACCTCGCCTACTTCATCTATGCTCGTTGCGCAGCGCTGTGGAACTCAATGTGGACCGCGGGCCGTGAATGAAAATCCAGGCTGGCGCGGTTTTCGTCCAGAGGACACCGGCATCATCTTCGTCCACGCGGGCTTGGCTGTAGGCCTGCGCCATGGTGGAGGACAAATAGGCAAGCGTTGCACCTGGCCTGTCGATGACGGCAATCGGAAAGGTTTCGGCAATCTTGCGCCAGTTCTGCCAGCGATGAAAGTTGCGCAGATTATCCGCACCCATGATCCAGATGAACCGGACGTGGGGGTTCTTCGCTTTTATCAGGCGAAGCGTGTTGGCCGTATATGTAACGCCGAAGGATTGTTCGAAGGCGGTCACCTTGACGCGCGGGTCGGAGATCAGCTTTTCACAGGCGTCGATACGGGACGCCAGAGGCGCAAGATCGGCCTTGTTTTTTAAGGGATTGCCCGGCGTCACCATCCACCAGAGTTGATCGAGACCCAGCCGCCGCAATGCAATTTCAGCAACCAACGCATGACCGGCATGGGGCGGATTGAACGAACCGCCAAACAAACCAATCACCATGCCGCGCTCCGTGTGCGGCATGGTCAGATAGCGTTTTTCCAGGCCATGATCCGCGGTCAAATATCAGGCCCGCGTTTGGCCGGTGCCATGCACACGGTATTTGAAGGACGTCAGCTGCTCGACGCCGACAGGGCCGCGCGCATGCATCTTGCCGGTGGCGATGCCGATTTCCGCGCCCATGCCGAATTCTCCGCCATCGGCAAATTGCGTGGAAGCGTTGTGCAGCAGAATGGCCGAATCAATCTCGTTGAAGAAACGTTCGACTACCTCTGTGTCTTCAGCAATGATTGCCTCCGTGTGATTGGAGGAATATTTGCCAATATGCGCGATGGCACCGGAGATGCCGTCCACCACGGCGACCGAGATGATCGCATCGAGATATTCCGTGCGCCAGTCTTCCTCTGTCGCAGCCGTAACGCCGTCAACGACATTCAGAACGGCTTGCGATCCGCGAACCTCACAACCGCCGTCGATCAGAACCTTGATCAACGGCTTCAGATGCGTGGAAACGGCCGCCGCATCAACGAGCAGTGTTTCAGCCGAGCCACAGATGCCCGTGCGGCGCATCTTGGAGTTCAGAACGAGTTTCCGCGCCATCTCCAGATCGGCGGATTTATCGACATAGACGTGGCAGATGCCTTCCAAATGCGCAAAGACGGGAACGCGGGCTTCCGACTGAACACGCGCTACGAGACTTTTGCCTCCACGAGGAACGATGACATCAACAGTGCCGCCAAGCCCGCCCAGCAGACTGCCGACGGCTGCACGATCCGTCACCGGCACGAGTTGGATAGCATGCTCTGGGAGACCTGCGATCTTCAGGCCTTCGACCAGGCAGGCATGGATAGCACGCGATGAATATTGCGAGTCCGAACCGCCGCGCAGGATCACGGCGTTCCCTGCCTTCAGACAAAGCGCACCCGCGTCTGCCGTCACGTTCGGGCGGCTTTCATAGATGACGCCGATCACACCGAGCGGCGTGCGAACGCGCTCGATCTTAAGGCCGTTTGGACGATCCCATGCCGCTATGACCTCGCCAACGGGGTCGGCCAGTGCAGCGACGGAGCGAATGCCTTCTGCGATGCTGGCAATTCTCGCATCATCCAGTTTCAAGCGATCGATGAAGGACGCGGCAACGCCTGCACTTTCGGCAGCCACCATATCCTTGGCATTGGCATCAAGGATTTTGCCCGTCGCAGCTTCTATGGCAGAGGCCATGGCCAGTAAAGCGCGGTTCTTCTGCTCGGGGCTGGCAATGGACAGAGGTCGCGAAGCAGCTTTTGCCTGAGCGCCGATGGACATCATCAGCGTTTCGATATCATGGCTCTGCTTCACGGCCTGTTCAGGCATCGACTTCATCCTTGTTTGCATTTTTCAGTTTGACGGAAAGACCCGTCATCACCAGATCGTCACGGTGGATCATCGCGGCACGACCGACATAACCGAGGATCGCCTCGATCTCGTTAGACTTGTGACCGTTGATCTGGCGCGCTTCGTCATCATCGTAACCGGCAAGACCCCGGGCGATTTCCCGACCTTGCGCGCCCATGATGACAACTGCATCACCACGACCGAAATTACCTTTTACGAGCGTCACACCGGCGGGAAGAAGACTTTTACCGTCATAGAGCGCCTTTTCAGCACCTGCATCCACATGCAACTCGCCAACGGGCTGAAGCTGTCCGGCAATCCAGGTCTTGCGGGCCGTGACGGGCGTTCCAGACGGTGCAAACCATGACGAACGTGTTCCGTTCTCGATGGCTTTCAGCGGGTTGAGCGTTTTGCCGGACGCGATGATCATGCCGCAACCGGCGGCCGTCGCGATCTTGCCCGCATCGATCTTTGTGCGCATACCGCCACGCGAAAACTCAGACGCAGCCCCACCCGCCATGGCTTCGATCTCTGGCGTGATCTTGGCAATCGTTTCCAGAAACTGGGCATCGGGATCGAGATGCGGCGGTGCGGTGTAGAGCCCGTCTATATCCGACAGCAAAACCAGCAGATCCGCACCCGTCATCGTCGCCACGCGGGCCGCCAGACGGTCATTGTCGCCATAGCGGATTTCCGTCGTCGCAACCGTGTCGTTTTCGTTGATGATCGGGATGGCCCCGAGTTTTAAAAGCTGGTTGATCGTTGCACGGGCGTTGAGATAGCGGCGACGTTCTTCGGTGTCAGACAGCGTCAGCAGGATTTGGCCCGCGACGATGTCGTGTTTGGAGAGACTTTCCGACCATGCACGTGCCAACGCAATCTGGCCTACGGCCGCTGCCGCCTGGCTTTCCTCAAGCTTCAGCGGTCCCGAGGGTAGGCCCAAGACTGTGCGCCCAAGCGCGATTGCACCTGATGACACGACCTGCACATCGGCACCATTGGCTTTCAGCGCCGCGATATCCTCGCAAATCGCATCCAGCCATTCCTTTTTCAGGCCGCTCGCACGGTCAACCAGAAGGGCAGAGCCGATCTTGATGACGATACGGTGGTGGCTACCGAGAGATTTTCGCGCCAATGTCATAGGCGGTCGTCTCCATCCTCGATCTCGTCTTCGACTGGCATGGAGCGATCAGGCATGGCGGTATCGCCGCCACGGCTGTCGGACACGATGATATCGCGAAGCTCACGAAGGGTTTCGAGCATACCGAGATGGGCGGCAGCAGACAGAAGAAGCGGCGGACGGCCACAAGCCTTCTCCAGCTCCTTTGCCTTCTTCTTCAATTCCTTTTCGTCCAGCACGTCGATTTGCGAAAGCGCCACGATTTCAGGCTTGTCGGTCAACCCGCCACCATAAGCAGCAAGCTCACGTTTGACGGTCTTGTAAGCCTTACCAACATTCTCTTCCTGTGCCGAAACGAGGTGCAGCAGGACGCGGGTGCGCTCAACGTGACCCAGGAAACGGTCGCCAATACCAACGCCTTCATGCGCGCCTTCGATCAGGCCCGGAATATCGGCCAGAACGAATTCACGGCCGTCAATCGTGGCAACACCCAGATTGGGGTGCAGCGTGGTGAAGGGATAGTTGGCGATTTTTGGACGCGCACGCGTAACAGTCGCGAGAAACGTTGATTTGCCCGCATTGGGAAGGCCAACCAGACCCGCATCAGCAATCAGCTTCAGGCGAAGCCAGATCATCTTTTCCTCACCGGCAAGCCCGGGGTTGGCGTGCGTCGGGGCCTGATTGGTCGAAGACTTGAAATAGGCATTGCCGAAGCCGCCATTACCGCCGGCAGCCAGCCGGAACCGTTGGCCTTCCTTGGTCAGATCGATAATCAGCGTCTCATTGTCTTCTTCAAAAATCTGCGTGCCAACGGGTACGCGCAACACCACGCTGGCACCTTTCGCGCCCGTGCGGCCCTGGCCCATACCGTGCTGGCCAATGGTGGCCTTGAAGTGCTGCTGGAAGCGGAAATCGATCAGCGTGTTTAGGCCATTGACGACCTCCACCCACACATCGCCACCGCGCCCACCGTCACCGCCGTCGGGGCCGCCGAACTCGATGAATTTTTCGCGCCGGAAGGAAACCGCGCCAGCACCGCCGTCGCCGGAGCGAATATAAACTTTTGCTTCATCGAGAAATTTCATCGTCTTGGCCGTTCTGTCAGCTTAGTGGCAATTCCTGCAAACGCTTGCGGTCTTGCTTTTTTGTAAAAAGGGTCTGCCGCTCCAAATATAGGTGCAGGCTCTCAAGGTCAAAGATTATCGTGGCCCGAAAGCCCGTGGAGCAAGGCCGGTTTGTGAGAAACCGGCCCTATTTTCGTTCCGATCAGGGTTGCGGCGCGCGAAATGTCTTCGCAGTCACAGCCGTGTCGATATGTGTCACCATGGTCGAGCGCGGGGTCGCGTAAACTTCATGGCATCCTGTGATGCGGAAACCCAGCTTCTCCTGCACCCGCAAAGAAGCTGGATTATCCGCAAACACGCCCGAATATAGGACGTCGCCCGGCATTTTCTCGAAGAAGCGGCCGATCACCATTGCGACAGCTTCTGTCATATAGCCGCGGCCCCAATGGGAACGGTTCAGCCAATATCCCAGATGCCATTCATCTCGACGGTTCTCGATGGACACGACGCCAACCAATGTATCGTCGCCGCATGTGATGGCGAAATCCCAGTCCGGCGATGTGCCGACGGTGCGAAGAAGCAACCATTCCAGGGCATCCTGCCTGTGGTAAGGCGCGGGAACGCGGGTCAGCATCCGTGTCACCTCAAAGTCACTCAGCGCTTGCGCAATGCTCCCCGCATCCGAAAGACGCTGCGGGCGCAGCACCAGACGGCGGGTTTGCAATATCGGGCAAGTATTGGCCACGATCGAATGCTGGGAATGTGTCGAGTAAGCTGTGCTCATCGCATATCTCCCCAGCTTCTCAGCGAGACCCAGGTCTTGCGATCCAGTCTGTACCATTCAACCGGAACCATGCCGCCCAACGCCAGCGAACCGACCATGCCGGAACCCTGAAGCTGGAAACCGCACTTTTGTATGACCCGGCGCGAGGCAATGTTGGTGACGCGGCACCGTGCATCGATCTGTTCGATGTCACGGGTGCGGAATGCCATGTCAATCAAGGCATGGGCGGCTTCTGTCGTGTATCCATTGTTCCAGTAACGCTCGCCCAGCCAATAGCCCATTTCGAGCGTCTTGCCGTCTTCCTGCGGTTCCAGCCCGCAGCAGCCCATGAACTCGCCGTTCTCCATGCGGGTAATCGCATAGACGCACTTGCCAATCTCGCCCACTTTTGCACGTCGCACGAAATCCGCGGCATCTTTGGCCGTGTAAGGGTGCGGCATACGCGACACCATGGTCGCGATGTTGGCGTTGTTGGCAAGATGGGCAAGGGCGTCAATGTCTTCTTCGTGAGGCGCGCGCAAAACGAGCCTTTGCGATAATAAGACGGGGCAATCGCTCCTTGACCGGTCCGGTCTCGGCCGCTCTTCGGGTGACCGTGATTGGTCATCCCTTAACAATTCAGCTTGCATGGTTCAGTCCCTCCATGAGGTTAAGAAAAAAGGGGAGTTGGGTGGTGCCCCAACTCCCCTTTTTTATGACTGAACCTGTTACGTCTCAGCCGGGTCATTGGGACACCGGCTGCATATGACGCGACCGGCTTATTCTGCGGCTTCCGCCTTCGGTGCTACAGACACGTATACGCGGCCATTGCCCTTCGAGCGGAAGGACACGTTGCCGGCTGTGAGCGCGAAAATCGTGTGGTCTTTGCCGAGGCCAACATTGGCGCCGGGATGCCACTGCGTTCCGCGCTGGCGCAGAATAATGTTGCCTGGAATGACGGCTTCGCCGCCGAACTTCTTCACGCCAAGGCGCTTGGAATTCGAATCGCGACCGTTACGCGATGAACCGCCAGCTTTTTTATGTGCCATTGGATTTCTCCTTTAAAACCTGGTTTCCCGTGTCGCGCCGATTAGGCTGCAACGATGTCCGTGATACGGACGACGGTGTGATGCTGACGATGACCGCGCGTACGCTTGGAGTTCTGACGACGACGCTTCTTGAAGGCGATGACCTTCTTGCCGCGGTTGTGTTCAACAACTTCAGCCTTGACCGTTGCACCGGCAACGAAAGGCGCGCCGAACTGTGCGTCAGCGCCAACGCCGATCACGAGAACTTCGGTGAATTCTACAGTTGCGCCAGCTTCTGCTTCCAATTTTTCAATTGTGAGCACGTCGTTGGCCGCTACACGGTACTGCTTACCGCCGGTCTTGATGACTGCGAACATTTTTTACCCTTTCATGTTCGTTCCGGCTCTGCCCGCAAATGCGGTCTGGCCGTCTTTTTATCAGTCGAATAGCTTGGATTCTGAAGGCAGAATGCTTCTTGAAGCCAAGCCGGTGAAACCGCTTTTGACAAAGCGATATGAACGGAAGACGCAATACGCCCTCAATTTCACGTGCCGGATACGCCAGTAGACCGTTTCTGTCAAGGTTGTTTGGCTATGGAAAATAACCCTGATGACCAAGAATCTCAGGGGATTTCACCAGTTGTGGCAAACAGGCCTCGAAATTTCGTCGGCGAGGGTTTATATGGGCCTCTCAACAAGGAGCAGAAATGGCCCGCATAGACAAAACCGACGATTGGCGGGATCGCCACGCGCCGACACTTTCAGCGTTCGAATCGCTTGCCATCGAGGCATATGGCCATTTGCCGGAAGAGTTTCGCGCGCTGACCAAGGACCTGATCATCGAGATCGCGGATTTTCCGACCGATGAGGTGTTCGAGGACATGGCGCTGGAAACGCCCTTCGATCTGCTTGGCCTGTTCGAAGGACGCGGTATTTCGGAACGTTTCACCATGGAAACCGGTGAGATGGTCAACCGCATCATCCTCTATCGTCGCCCCATTCTCGACTACTGGGCCGAAAACGAGGAGACGCTGGGCGACATCATCACCCACGTCCTGATCCACGAAATCGGCCATCATTTCGGCCTGTCGGATGACGATATGGAGCGTATCGAAGAAAGCGCCGACGAGGCAGCGACGGATCGCTGATCCGCCGTTGCCAAGGTCAAGCCTTACTGCTCGCCCAGTTTCATGTCCGGATGGTACTCTTTGCCTTCGACGGTTTTGGTGACAGGCTGTCCGCAATGCATGACGCCGGTTGCAGCGTTGAACGCGTAGGTCGGTGATCCCGCCAACTCCCAGCCTTTGTTGAGCGCTTCGGTAACGCGATGACAAAACTTCGCGTCATCAGGGCCGGTGATAAAGCGATAGACTTTCATGTTTTTCCTGCCTTTCGTTCGGCGATGATCTGCGCCATGGCGACCAGCCTTTCAGCTGGGCCGACATGCAGTCGCTCGATCATCCGCCCGTTGGAATTGATGACGTTCAATCCCACAGATTCCGGTTTTGCAAAAGCTGCAATTATCTCCTGCGCCTCCGTCAACGCCTGCGCCTCCGGTGCAAAAGCCTGGTTTGCCGCGTCGATCTGCGCTGGATGGATCAGCATCTTGCCATCGAAACCCATGGCGCGGCCTTGCTCGCATTCCGCTGCAAACGCGTCGAGGTCACGAAAATCGTTCGACACGCTGTCGATGACGTCCAATCCATAGGCGCGGGCTGCAAGCACGACCTGCATCAACCATGGTACAAGATAGGTTCGCCCGGCCCCCGTGGGTACGCGGGTGTCTTTGCGCAGATCATTGAGACCGATCACGAAACCACCAAGCCGCGCACCTGTCGTGTGACACGCCTCGGCGATGGCGGCTGCATTCAGCACACCTTTGGGTGTTTCGATCATCGCCCAGATTTTCAGAGTGTCGGGGGCATCGGCCTCTGCCAGCAGGTCGGCCACGTCGTTAATATCTGAGGGTTGTTCGACCTTTGGCAGAAGGATGGCGTCGGCATGGCAGGCAAGCGCCGCTTTGAGGTCTGCCTGTCCGACAGTCGTCGTGACAGGGTTGATGCGGATGATCGCTTCAAGACCTGCCAAAGTCGTTTCTTTCAAGAAAGCCACAAGATTGCGTCTCGCTTCGTCCTTCATGTCAGGCGAAACCGAATCTTCGAGATCGAAGATCACGCCATCGCAATCCAGTGTCTGGAGTTTTGCAAGTGCGCGCGTGTTTATGGCGGGCACCGAAAGAAGCGAACGGCGGGGACGAGCAGTATTGTTGAAATAAAAATCGGCCATGCCGCACTTGTGTCAACCTTTTGTGACATTCGCAAGCTTACAGACGGCGGTAACCCTCTTGCAAGCAGCGGAAAGAAGGCCCACATTCGTCTGGACAGAAAGGTTTGAATCATGCAGGGCATTCGTACATTCTTTATCGCGGCTTCCAGCATCGCAATTCTGGCTCTTGCCGCACTTTTCACCGCGTCCTTGACGATTGCGCTTATCGGCACCTTGGCGGTGTTGAGCGCAGCGCGTCTCTTTTCCGCCCGTCTCAAACCCGCTCCGATTCCCGTGCAGCCGCGCCGCCACGAGCAGCAGAACATGCGCGTTTGGAATGACGGTCGCGGGACCATCATCGACCAGTAAGTCGCTGAACGCACGACGTCGGGTTTTGCTTCAGCCGAAGATTTGCGACTGCATGCTTGCGGTCGCCAAATCCTTCGGCTAAGGCGCGTTAATATCAGTTCGCACCTATGAGTTTCTACGCTCCTGTAACGGTAACCCACCGTTTGCATGGGGAGTTTTGTCGCAACCGGTCAAGCTGTGTTGCCAAGCGGCGACTTTCCCAGTATCGACATGCCAGTCCAACCCACCTAATCGAGGGAAGCGAATGCGTATCGATGCTATTTCTATCGGCAAGAACCCGCCGGATGATATCAATGTGATTGTTGAGGTCCCGGTTGGCGGCCACCCGATCAAGTACGAAATGGACAAAGAAGCGGGCGCGCTGGTCGTTGACCGTTTTCTTTACACCCCGATGACTTATCCGGGTAACTACGGTTTCGTACCACACACTCTCTCTGAGGATGGTGATCCTATCGATGTGTTGATCTGCAACACACGTCCGCTGGTGCCTGGCTGCGTTATCAATGTGCGCCCAATCGGCGTGATGATCATGGAAGACGATGGCGGCAAGGATGAGAAGATTCTCGCTGTCCCATCTCCCAAGCTGACGCAGCGTTACGACAAGGTTCAGAACTACACGGACCTGCCAGAAATCACGCTGAAGCAGATCGAGCACTTCTTCGAGCACTACAAGGATCTGGAGCCCGGCAAATGGGTGAAGATGGGCGGTTGGCAGAATGTCGACATTGCCAAGAAGCTGATTCTCGAAGCTATCGAGCGTTACAAGTCGCAAGGCTGATTGCAGCTTCTACATATATTTGGAACTGCAAATCCTCCGGGTCGCTAACGATCCGGAGGATTTTTTTATGTCGATAGGGAGAAAATCAAGCGACCAGCGGGTAGATCGTGTTCCACATCAGCGAGCGGATGAAGAAGATGATCAGCAGCAGGATGATCGGAGAGATGTCGATGCCGCCGAGGTTTGGCAGAACGCGACGAATGGGTCGCAACGCCGGCTCGGTGACATTGTAAAGGAAACTGCCGATCGCGCCCACGAACTGGTTCGAAGAATTGATGACATTGAAGGCATAAAGCCAGGAGAAGATGGCACTGATAATCAGCACCCAGGTATAAAGGTTTAACGCCAGATCGATTGTCTGAAACAGGGCAAGCATCAATGTCTCCATATCGTTGTTGGGTGACATTTAGTCATTCACACAGCAACCGGCAAGTGCCGTTGATTTGGAGGCTTTTTCAAGAGACGCGATGCGGTTTTCGGGATGTCATGAATAACGTCTTTTTGTTTTAACCCGGACGCTCGAACTGCGCTGACATGTTCAGCTTTGCGACACGATTTCTCTAGTTGCCACCGAAGCTTGCGTCAATTCGGGCATCTGTGCCGATTTGACGCTATTTTCCCGCCCTCGCACCATATGCCGGGGCTTACCTGTGGATGTTAAATTATCGTTAACAATCAAATCACTGGCTCATAAATCTCCACCAGCAGTACGACTATGATGACAGCGACCCTATGAGAGGGCTGATTCGATTTGTTGAAGGTGTTCCATGATGGATTCAAGTGACGGTGCAGCACCTTTCTCATGGCCCGCTGTTGGTGCCAGTTTCAACCAGCCCTATCGCGTTGAGCACGCGCTAAACTCTCCGATTTCAGATCGGCAAGCTCTGAGAGCGCAACTGACCGACTGGGGAACACCGGTTTACGACAACAGCCGCGCCTTGGCTGGTCCGCAACCCGTATCTGGTAAAAGCTTCGATGACATTCCGCTGACGATGGAAGTCGTCATCGGCCACGCACAGGTTCCGGTCTCTGCTTTGATGTCGCTGACGAAAGATCAGGTCGTTCTCTTGAACAAGCGCTTTGGTGATCCGGTCGAAATCAGGGTCAACGGTCAGACGATAGGCCGGGGCGAAATTGTCTCCGACAATGATGACAACATCATTGGTGTCAAACTGACGGAAGTGTTGCGTAGCTAGCTGGGCAAGCGCTCGGTGACTGGCCTTCAAACACCAGATCCAGAAAATGAGATAACCAACTTCTGAGCGGCGTATCGAACATCATCCGCCCCTCCAGATGCTGGCTGCCAACCTGCGCATTGGGCATGCCGAAGCGTTCCGCTCCGCGCACCACCCAGCTGTGCATCATGGCGCGGGTAAGTTCAGCGTGGAATTGCAATCCCCAGGCGTTATGGCCATAGCGGAAGGCTTGGTTGGGATAGGTCTCGCCGGAAGCAAGCAGGTCCGCCCCGTGGGGCAGATCAAAACCCTCCCGGTGGAAATGGTAGACCATTTGCGGCCAATGCTTCATCAACAAGCGACCTTTTTCGGTCGTCTTCAATGGATACCAGCCGATTTCCACTTTGCCTTCCCGATGAGCCTGAACCTTTCCGCCCAGATGCTTGGACAGCATTTGTGCACCGAGGCAGATACCGAGAAAAGGCTTGTTCTCTTTCAGGGGGACTTTCAGCCAGTCGATTTCTGATTTGATGAAGGGTTCGGGGTCATTGGCACTCATCGGGCCACCGAAGATTACGGCACCCCTGTGCGCACCAAGCGTTACGGGAAGTTCGTCACCCAGTGCGGGGCGGCGGATGTCCAGCCTGTACCCTTTTTCGATCAGCATCTGACCGACCCTGCCGGGGGTTGATCTTTCCTGGTGGAGAACGATCAAGATGCTGTCTTGTTTCCCCCGCTGACGGGATGGCTCAAACAGCATCTTGTTTGTTGTCGCTTTCTTCGGAAACATTCACATGCGTTGCTGCCTGTTGGCGCTGCAAAACGCGGTCCCGTACCGAAACGCCCAAAAGATCGGCGACGCGCCAGATGACGTGGTCTTCCATTTCGTTGCGTTCACCATCCGCATAAACGATGTCCCAGAGAACGCCGATCAGTTCGATACGCTGCTCTTCGTCGAGATGCCGCCTTATGTCAGTGGTGAAGCGATAATAATCCACCGCTTCCCGGCCAGCCTCACGGCCTGCTTCCATCAAAGCATCCAGTTTGCTGGAGCTGAGATCATAATGCTCCTGTAGCAACTCACGCAGACGTTGGCGCTCCACGTTCGAAACGGTGCCGTCAGCCTCCATGACCTGAAAGCACAGGGCCGCAATGGCAACGCGCAAATCATCTGGTGCGAAATCCTCTGACGATCCGCCTTGCGTGAGATTCTGGAAAAAAGACTGGATACGTTCGAACATGATTGTCCTTAAATCGATCAAAACAGCTTGAGGCGGGTCTTTTCATCCGGCTCGGCATTAGGCTTTTTCACACCAGGATCATCTGGCAATCCACCGAAGAAGGGAACGGCATCCGGGCGCTTTTGCTCGACAGGCTTAACGACGTCATTTTTCGGATAGATCGGTTTGTCAGCCACCGGTTTGGCCTCGGTCAGGATGACAGGATTGGCCACCTTCACTGGAACAGGAATCTCGATGATTTTCTCACGAATTTCCGGTTTAGCAACATCCGGCAGCGAAGACAGCGCATGGTCGATGCTATTGTCTTCCACGGGACCTTCGACCTGGCCGAAGGGGACTTTCCACTCGAAAGTGTCCAATCGGCCAGTGACCGGGGAAGTCGGTAGCCATTTGTCGGAGACGATGCCATCCGCAACCCATGCGTGGTCGCGCGGCGCGCGCAGCGCCTGCGCCATCCAATGGCGGATACGGCCCTGATCTCCCGTTTCCGCTTCCTCTATGTCTGCCATCAGCAGGAAGATGCTTTCGCGGGGCTGGATACGCGCGGCAGCTTCTGCTTTGGCGCGGGCGCGGGTAAAGTCCTGCGCATCGAGAGCTGCCTGTGCCACCGCAAACAGTGACTCGACATTGTTGGGTTTCAAGCTTTCGAGCCGCTCGGCACGTTTGAGGCGATCAACGGCGGTATCGCCACTACGGGCGCGGACGTAGAGTTGAGCGATCTGTGGATGGGGTGCAATCTTCCAGACCGGCTCCAAAACTGCGGCAGCCTTGCGAAGATTGTCTTCACGCAGGTAAGATTTTGCAGCAACCAGCGCGGCAGGGACAAGCCCCTTGGACAGTTTCAACGCCTGCTTGGCATCTTCACGCGCGGCCTTGGGATCGCTCTCGAACTTCTCTTCCGCTTTTGCGGTCAAGAGAACAGCTTTCAGCCGCTCCGCTTCGCCCCGCTCTATGACCTGCGCTGCCTTCTGCTGGTCTAGCAAGCGAATGGCGTCGTCCCATTCGCCGTTGCGGGATTTGCTTTCCAGCGTCGCTTGAGCTGCCCACGGAAGATAGGGTGCGTTCTTTGCCGCATCTTCGGCATATTCGAGAGCTGCTTCGTTGGCACCTTGGCGGCGTGCTTCCATATAAAGTCCGCGCAGGCCAAGCTCACGCGTTTCCGGGTCCTGCGCCATGGCTTCGAACTTGCGGCGGGCCGCATCATATTTGCCTTCGATAAGATCGGCCTGTGCCTCCAGCAAATGGATAAGAGGCTCCTGATCGGCACTTAAAAGCCCTTGCGTGCGCGCCGTCATTTTGCGTGCGAGAAGGGCGTTGCCCGCTCCTGCTGCAATCAGTCCGGTCGAGAGCGCTTGATAACCGCGATCCCGCTTGCGGGAACGGAAATAACGCCGCGCGGCATGGGGCGAGTTCCAGACAGTGTTGAAAAGCCACCAGACGATCATCACCACCGCGATCAAGGCCGCGACGATGGAGGCCGCGACCATCAGGCTCATCTCGATCAGCTGGCCCTGCCAGACGATGGAAAGCACGCCTGGACGATCTGCAAGCCAGGAAAAACCGAAGCCAATGAGAAGGACGATGACAACGAAACTGATGATTTTTGTCATCTCTTACCCCTTCTGTCCGGTGCTTGTGATGGCGCGTGTCAACGTACCGTTCACGAGGTCTTCAACCTGAACGCGGGCATCAAGCGATTTTTTGAAGTCAGCCGATGCCGCCTTTGCTGGTTCAGGCAGACCATCCCACTCAAGAGCTGCACCCTTCAAGTCGCCATTGCGAAGCTTGTCCTCGATCCGCGCAATTTTCCCGTCGGCACCTTCTCCCTCGACATTGCCCACCGGCCGGACTTTGACGAGAGATAGAGCGCTTTCCGTCAAACGATCAAAGACGCCCTGATTGGGATCGGATTGGTTGAGGGAGTCCAGCATCGCATTGGCGACGTCGGGGAAATTGCGGGTTAGTTCGGCGCGAGACGGAACGCCCGTATTTGCGAAGGGCCGCAGCGATTGTACTGCTGGCTCGTCCGGTGTGACCTTTGACAACGTATCGAGTTCCGCAAGGAATGGCCCGCCACGATCGATAGCCGCCTTCAGGCCGGCAGAAGCGATGGCGCGCGCGACTTCTATATCGTCGCGCGGTTCATTGATCTTGGTTTCGGCTTCGCTCAAACGGCGGGTAAGATCGGCGTTGGCGCTGTCCTGCGCGGCTTTTTCGGACTGAAGGGTAGAGACTGTGCTCTCAAGCGCCGTCAACTTGTTGGCGACATCGCCGCCGCCGGATGCAGTGGAGCTTTCTAGTGCGGCAATGCGGGTTTCAAGTGCCGACGTGTCTGCTGCTGTTTGTGGTGCATTGGCGATCTGTTCGCGCAGGCTGGCGACCTGTGTCTTAAGTGCGGTCAACTCGTCCGAAGAACCGCCATTGCCGGTGAATGGTGGCAGATAACCGGCATATTGCATGCTGCCAGCTGCGAGAAGCGCAATCAGGCCGCCTACAATACCTGCAGCCAAAAGGCCGGAATTTCCTGCCTTGTTGTGCGTGGCGCTCTTCGATGGTGTTGCTGCGGTGGAGAATGTTTTGGCATCAGCAGGTTTGGTCGGCCCGGTTTTTGGCAGCTCCGATTTTGGTTGGTCCGGCTTGGGTGTTTCAGCTTTGAAGGGCGGAACAGTTGACGCCTCGGCAGGCCCTTGGCCAGTGGCAGCTTCGGCCTTGACACCATCGGGCTTGTGGATATTTGATTCCGGCTCGATCGGAGTCTTTACCTGCTCTTCCCAGATAGGACGAGGGTTCTCCTTCGGAGCGTCGACTTGCGAGGTCTGTTCAGGCGGTGTGCTCTGTTCGGGTTTAGCCGTCGTCGCATCCTCAACAGAGGCCGTATCCTTTTCCTTGCCGACTTCTTTCACGTCCTTGGCGTCCAGATCAATGGTGACCGGCTCGGCGTTGGACTTGGAGTGGCGTGGCGGTTTTCCCGATACCATGACAACCTCATTTTGCCTGCATTTCCCTAAACCTAGTTAGTGATGACGGCAAAGGAAAGAGGCAAGAGGGAATTAGGTTCCCGCTAACAGGTCGAGGAGATCGAACATTTCGGCCTCGCGGGGAGCAGTGCTGGCAAATGCGTTGTGTTGAAACGCGGGCGGAATATCTGAAAGGACCTTTTTACTGATGCAGATAAACTTACAGTGATCCCATTGCTTGAAAACAGGCTGACTGGTGACGAGTTTGAAAAACAGCCGAGCCGCCTCACTGGAGTATAAAAGGACAACATCTACTTGCTTATCTGTAAGGCCTTCCCATTCCGTGCGGTTCCAGGAGAGGGGCTGCATCTCGTAGACTTCGGCGGTTTCGAACGGCACCATCAATTCCGAGAGCCGCTTTTCGAACCCAGCGTCTCTGGGTGTTCCTGCAAGATAGAGAAGATTGCCGCACGATCCGGTGTCGCTTTTCATCCGGTCAGCGATCAACTGGGCCAGTGCCGGACCATCGCTTTCTCCCGCAGTGACGTTGTGGAAACCCGATTTGCGGGCCGCCTCTGCCGAAGCGGTCCCCACGGCAAACATTGGTATATGCAGGATCTCTGGCGCAGCAAGACCACGTCCTGCCAGCACGCGAATGGCTTCCGCGCTTGTTACGGCAAGTGCTTGCAACGGCTTTGCCAAAGCTTGGATAGCGACGTCAGCACGGTGAACGGACTCTGTCAGAGGTATCAGAACCGGTTCATGACCACGTTCGCGCAAAAGTGCCGCCGTCTTTTCTCCCGACGCTCGTGGGCGGGTGACGACGACGCGCATGGTCAGCTCCAGCCTTCGAAGAAACCAGTGCCGGCGGCAGCGCGAACCTGTTCCCCGGCCTGCTTGCCGAGCTCCAATGCCTGCGCGCATTTGCCGGATATCTCGACACTGTGTTCCGTCCGCCCGTCAGGCGTCAGGATCAGGCCGGAAAAGTGCAGCTCATCGCCATCGCAGGTGGCGTAACCGGCAATCGGTGTGCGGCAGGAACCATCGAGCACCGACAGGAAACCACGCTCGCAAGACACGGCATCATAGGTGGGACAGTGATTGATGGCCGCGAGCAAATCGCCGACGCGTGTATCGCCGATGCGGCTTTCGATCCCGATGGCACCTTGTGCAGGGGCAGGGAGAAAGTCTGTCGTTTCCAGCAACTCCGTCGGCACGTCTGCCATGTCCAGCCGCTTGAGACCTGCGAAGGCGAGCAATGTCGCATCAGCCAAGCCGTCTTCCAGTTTCCGCAATCGCGTTGCCACGGCACCTCGAAACAGGATGACGTTGATGTCTGGCCGCACGCGGCGGATCAGAGCCTGCCGGCGCAATGATGCCGAACCGACTGTCGCGCCATGGGGAAGTTCCAGCAGCTTTGGAGCGGCACGACCGATAAAGGCATCGCGCACGTCTTCCCGGGGCAGGAATGCCGAGAGATAGAGGCCTTCAGGCAGTTTTGTCGCCATATCCTTGGAGGAGTGCACGGCAAAATCCAGATCGCCGGACAGAAGTTTGGTTTCCAGCTCCTCGGTAAACAGGCCTTTGCCACCGACCTCAGAGAGGGCGCGATCGGCGATGCGGTCACCCTTGGTGGTGATCGGCACGATCTCGAACATTTCAGGCGCAAGGCCATGGGCTTTCACGAGACGATCTCTCGTCTCATGGGCCTGCGCCAGCGCCAAGGGGCTTCCGCGTGTGCCGATTCGGAAAGGTTTTGTTTGCATCCGCTTCTATCCGTTGTTACCGGAGGTGTTCGTACCCAAGTTTCTGAAGCACCGCAATCAACGAACCGGCTGATGACCCCCTTTCTTCGTATCCTCGGCATTGAGACAAGTTGCGACGAAACCGCTGCATCCGTGGTGGTTCGGCATGCCGACGGCCGTGGAGAGATCATCTCCGACGTCGTTTTGTCGCAGCTGGAAGAACACAGCGCCTATGGTGGCGTGGTGCCGGAAATCGCCGCGCGCGCCCATGTGGAAGCGCTCGATACCCTCGTGGAAGAGGCGCTCACCGGTGCGGGTGTGACACTTGCCGATATCGATGCGATCGCTGCTACCTCCGGTCCGGGTTTGATCGGTGGTCTGATCGTCGGGCTGATGACCGGCAAGGCCATGGCCATGGCGAGCGGCAAACCACTTTACGCCATCAATCACTTGGAAGGTCATGCGCTGACAGCGCGGCTGACCGACGGTCTGTCATTTCCCTATCTGATGCTGCTGGTGTCCGGCGGGCACACACAGCTCATTCTCGTGCGCGGTGTCGGGCAATATGAGCGCTGGGGCACGACGATCGACGACGCCTTGGGGGAAGCTTTCGACAAGACCGCCAAGCTTTTGGGGTTGCCTTACCCCGGTGGACCGGCAGTGGAAAAAGCCGCAGCAAACGGCAATGCGGATCGTTTTGCTCTGCCCCGGCCCATGGTAGGCGAAGCGCGGCTTGATTTTTCCTTTTCCGGCTTGAAGACAGCGGTCCGCCAGGCAGCGACCGCGATCGCTCCGCTCTCCGAGCAGGATATCGCCGATATTTGCGCTTCCTTTCAAAAGGCCGTGTCACGCACTTTGAAGGATCGCATCGGCCGCGGCCTGCAACGGTTTCTGGAGGAGTTCCCTTCGGTTGAAGGGGAACCTTCACTCGTTGTGGCCGGCGGCGTTGCGGCCAATCAGGAAATCCGCCGAACGCTGCAGGATCTGTGCGACAAGCATCGGTTTCGGTTTATTGCACCACCGCTACAGCTGTGCACGGACAATGCGGCCATGATTGCCTGGGCCGGCCTGGAACGCATGGCGCTGGGCATGGAGCCTGACAGTTTCGATACGCAGCCACGCTCTCGCTGGCCATTGGACGCGCAAGCGCAGACCTTGATCGGCTTTGGCAAACGCGGAGCGAAGGCATGACTGAGCGTGAAAAAGTCGTCGTCATCGGTTCTGGCGCTTTCGGCACTGCCATTGCTGTGGTCGTCGCGTTGGAAAACCGCCATGACGTGACGCTGCTCGGACGTGATGCAGCCTTGATGGCCGACTTGCGCGTGGATGGGGTTCATGACGCTGCACTGCCCGGAATTTCCTTGCCGGATGCACTGAATTACTCTGCTGAAGCTGATGTGTTGCGGGATGCCGGCATTGTTCTCTTCGCCATGCCATCTCAGGCGCAGGCGGATGCTGCCCGGAACTACGGTCCTTACCTGGCTAAGGATGCTGTGGTCGTGACCTGTGCTAAGGGCATTGACCGCTCTTCGGGCCAACTGCTGACGGATGTGCTGGAGCGTGAATTGCCCCATCATCCTGTCGCCGTATTGTCCGGTCCGGGGTTTGCTGCCGATATTGCTAAGGGACTACCGACCGCCATGGCGGTTGCTACTCTCGACGCCAGCGTGGCCGAGCGGCTGGCGCAGACGATTTCCGGGCGGACTTTCAGGCTTTATGCTTCGACGGACAGGATTGGTGTCCAACTCGGTGGCGCGTTGAAGAATGTGCTGGCGATCGCAGGCGGCATTGTTGAGGGCGCAGGCCTTGGTGATTCGGCGCGCGCGGCACTGATCTCGCGTGGGTTGGCCGAAATGTCGCGTCTCGTAGTCGCGATGGGTGGCCAGGCCGATACGGTTCGTGGCCTTTCTGGTCTAGGTGATCTGGTTTTGACGGCCACCAGCCACCAGTCACGAAACCTGCGTTTCGGCATTTTGCTAGGGCAGGGCGGCGAACCTGCTGCGTTTCACGGTGGGCTGGTGGAAGGCGCTTATGCGGCCTCCGTCGCCTCACGCCTTGCCGATGGTCTCGGCATCGACATGCCGGTGACGGATGCCGTTGCGGCCATTATTGATGGCAAGCTCGATATCAGAACCGCCATTCAACAATTGATGACACGGCCCATCACCACTGAATAGGGCTCAAGAGGAGACGAAAATGCTGTTTGCCTTCATCTGCAAAGACAAGCCTGACCATTTGCATGTGCGTATGGAAACGCGCCCGGTTCATTTGGAGCATCTGAACAAGCTCAATGCCGAGGGAACGCTAAAGATGGCGGGCCCGTTTCTGGATGCCGAAGGCAAGCCGAATGGTAGTCTGGTGATTGTCGAGGCCGCCGACATCGACGCTGCCAAGGCGCTGGCAGATGCCGATCCCTATGCCAAGGCCGGTCTGTTCGAAAGCGTCGATGTGAAGCCTTATAATTGGGTCTTCAACAATCCTGGAGCTTGAATAGCATGGCGAATTACTGGCTTTTCAAGTCCGAGCCATCCACGTGGTCGTGGGAACAGCAAAAGGTCAAGGGTGACGCTGGCGAAGAGTGGGGCGGCGTTCGCAATTATCAGGCACGCAACAATATGCGGGCGATGAAGATTGGCGACAAGGGCTTCTTCTACCACTCCAATGAGGGGCTGGAAGTGGTCGGCATTGTCGAGGTGTGTGAACTGTCACGCCCCGATTCTACGGCGGAAGGCGATGCGCGCTGGGACTGCGTGCACATCAAGGCCGTGTGCGATGTGCCTTCACCCGTTACGCTGAAAGACGTGAAAGCCAACCCAAAGCTTGCCGACATGTCTCTCGTTACCTCCATGCGGCTTTCCGTGCAGCCGGTGTTGTTGGAGGAATATCTCGAAGTTTGCCGTATGGGCAAGCTCGACAATCCGCCGCACTCCCCGGACTGAGTGGATTGAAAACCGATCCGGAGCAGTTCATTCTCGCCAATACCGGCATCATGCGGCCGCCGCATGTGCCGGAAATTGCGCTGCATCTGGCATCGGAAGCGCATGACCTCTGGCTCAAGACGGAGGATGAATTGCAGGCCATCGGTCTGCCGCCGCCGTTCTGGGCCTTTGCCTGGGCTGGCGGGCAGGGTCTTGCGCGTTATGTTCTCGACAATCCCCACATCGTCAGCGGCAAGCGCGTGCTGGATTTCGCCAGCGGCTCCGGCCTTGTTGCCATTGCTGCGGCAAAGGCTGGTGCGGTACATGTGACAGCCGCGGATATCGACCCTTGGGCCAAAACGGCTGTGAGGCTGAATGCGGATGAAAATGCAGTGGATGTCGCGTTCACGGGTGACAATCTCATCAACACGCCTGTCGACGCCGATGTGCTGCTGGCGGGGGACGTGTTTTACGACCAGGCTTTTGCCGAGGCGCTCATTCCCTGGTTTGCCGTGCTGGCGCGGCAAGGCGTCACCGTTCTTGTGGGTGATCCGGGTCGTTCCTATCTGCCGAAGGACAAGCTCGAAGCCTGCGCGACTTACCAAGTGCCGGTCACACGTGCGCTTGAGGACAGCGAGATTAAGAAGACCACTGTCTGGCGGTTCATCTGAACCTCATCAGGGGCGGATGACGCAGACGCCTTTTTCATAAGCGCATGCCGAGCCGATGCTTTGGGCATCGACGTGAATAATACGCGCTTTTGGTGCAACCGGCATCGCTGCGCGCCTATCCCCCCCGGCGCGGCTCAGGCCGTTGTCTATCGCAAAGTAATTGCCGTTGCCTCGTACCCTTAAGGCAGAAATTGCGCCGCTATACGTACCGATCCGTGGTATAACGGACGGCAGACCATTGGAGCCAACGGTTGCTTGATGGTGACCAAAATTGCGGCGGCTTCCGAAATCCTCTGCTGCAACCGCTGTCACGGTGATTGAAAAGATGGTCGCAACAGCGGCGAACCGGCAGGTGATTCGATATAAAAACATGACTGAAAACCTCCGGAATTTATAGTTACCAAAAGGTTAAATAGCACATAGACGACTTACGTAAAAGTCAATTATTTTGGCATTTCCTATTTGGAAATGCTGGACTTTTTATCGAGGCAGACAGTTTTTTCATCTGAATCGACAGAACCAATCGATTAAATTCAATTCGGCCATGAAATGTGCTTGTCGTTGTGCCGTGGTGCTATTAAAGGTCGCGGTTGGTGCAATGCACATTCTCTCATCATGTGCTGTTGCTTTGGGGCGCGCTCGAACAGTCGAAGCGCACTGGAAAAACGCCGCGAGGTTCTGATGGCGAATGTGACAAATAACCGGCCTCTGTCGCCACATCTTCAAGTTTACAAGCTGATTCCGACCATGCTTGCGTCGATCGTGCACCGCATTACCGGTGCCGCGCTCTATTTCGGTACGCTTCTCGTCGTATGGTGGCTGGTCGCAGCTGCGTCCGGCGGTGCCTATTACGAATGGGTGCAGTGGGCGATGGGGTCGATCATCGGCAAGCTGATCCTGATCGGCTACACCTGGGCGCTAATGTACCACATGCTGAGTGGCCTTCGCCACTTCATGTGGGATCTCGGCCATGGCTTCGACAAGCACTTCACCACCAAGCTGGTGAAGGTCTCGCTGGTCGTGTCAATCTGTCTGACCGCGCTGATTTGGGTCATCGCCTACATCGTGCGCTAAGGAGATCGTTTCATGGATATGCGTACACCCCTGAACAAGGTTCGCGGTCTCGGCTCAGCCAAGGATGGCACCGAGCATTTCTGGCGTCAGCGCGTTACCGCCGTCGCCAATGTTCCGTTGCTGCTGTTCTTCGTCGTTTTCCTGGTCATGTATGGCGGCGCTCCGCATGCGGAAGTCGTCGCCGCTCTTGCCAACCCGTTGGTTGCGGTGGTCATGGCGCTTGTCGTCATCTCCGGCGTCATTCACATGAAGCTCGGCATGCAGGTCATCATCGAAGACTATATTCACGCTGAATATCTGAAGCTTGCTCTCGTGATGCTCAACACGTTCTTCGCGATCATCGTTGCTGGCCTCTGTCTGTTCGCCATTCTGAAAATTGCATTCGCAGGATAATCCGTCATGGCATCGATCAGTTCACCTTCCACCAATGGCAAGGCATATACCTATGTCGATCACTCCTATGACGTGATTGTCGTGGGTGCCGGCGGTGCCGGTCTTCGCGCGACGCTCGGCATGGCCGAGCAGGGTTTCAAGACCGCCTGCATCACCAAGGTTTTCCCGACGCGTTCGCACACGGTTGCGGCGCAGGGCGGCATTGCCGCCTCGCTCAACAACATGACGCCGGATAGCTGGCAGTGGCACCTTTACGACACCGTCAAGGGGTCTGACTGGCTGGGCGACGTGGATGCCATGCAGTATCTCGCCATGGAAGCGCCAAAGGCGGTTTATGAGCTGGAACATTACGGCGTGCCTTTTTCGCGTAACGCCGAAGGCAAAATCTACCAGCGCCCGTTTGGCGGCCACATGCAGAATTACGGTGAAGGCCCGCCAGTACAGCGCACCTGTGCTGCTGCCGACCGTACCGGCCACGCCATTCTGCACACGCTTTATGGCCAATCGCTACGCAACAACGCCGAATTCTTCATCGAATATTTCGCGCTCGACCTCATCATGTCCGATGATGGCAGCCGCTGCACGGGCGTCGTTGCCTGGAATCTTGATGACGGTACGATCCACCGCTTTACCGCCAAGATGGTGGTTCTGGCGACGGGTGGTTATGGCCGCGCTTATTTCTCCGCAACATCCGCGCACACCTGCACGGGCGATGGCGGCGGCATGGTTGCTCGCGCCGGTCTTCCGCTTCAGGACATGGAATTCGTTCAGTTCCACCCGACCGGCATTTACGGCGCAGGCTGCCTGATTACCGAAGGCGCACGCGGGGAGGGCGGTTACCTCGTCAACTCCGAGGGCGAGCGCTTTATGGAGCGTTACGCGCCATCCGCCAAGGATCTCGCCTCGCGTGACGTCGTGTCGCGTTGCATGACCATGGAAATCCGCGAAGGTCGTGGCGTTGGCAAGAACAAGGACCACATCTTCCTGCATCTGGATCACCTCGATCCGGCCATCCTGCATGAGCGTCTGCCGGGCATTTCCGAAAGCGCCAAGATTTTCGCAGGCGTGGACGTGACGCGCGAGCCGATCCCGGTTCTGCCGACGGTTCACTATAATATGGGCGGTATTCCGACCAACTATTGGGGTGAAGTGCTGAACGCCGACAGCGAAAATCCGGAACGCATATTGCCCGGCCTGATGGCTGTGGGCGAAGCCGGTTGTGCGTCTGTTCACGGTGCAAACCGTCTCGGCTCCAACTCGCTGATTGACCTTGTCGTCTTTGGCCGTGCCGCTGCCATTCGCGCAGCCGAAGTTATCGATCGCAACAGCGCTATTCCTGCGCTGAATGTCGCGGCCTGTGACAAGATCATGGATCGCTTTGACCGTCTGCGTAACGCCAATGGCAGCACGCCAACGGCTGTATTGCGTGACAAGATGCAGCGCGCCATGCAGGACGATGCCGCCGTGTTCCGCACGCAGGAATCGCTGGAAAGCGGTTGCAAGCGTATTTCCGCCATCTGGAAAGAATTGCCGGACATCAAGGTCACAGACCGCTCAATGGTCTGGAATTCCGATCTGGTGGAAACGCTGGAACTCGAAAACCTCATGGCCAACGCCATCACCACGGTCTACGGCGCGGAAGCCCGCAAGGAAAGCCGTGGCAGCCATGCGCGCGAAGATTTCGTCGACGGTCCGTTCGGCGGTCGCGACGACATCAACTGGCGCAAGCACACGCTTGCCTGGGTCAACGCGCAGGGTGACGTGAAGCTTGACTATCGCCCGGTTCACACCGACCTGATTGCCGAAGGCATCGATCTTCAAAAGATCGCGCCAAAGGCTCGCGTCTATTGATTTGAGAGGAACTGGACATGGTTGAACTTACACTTCCCAAGAACTCTCAGATGACCGAGGGCAAGGTCTGGCCGAAGCCTGCCGGTGCCAAGAATGTGCGCGAATATCGCGTCTATCGCTGGAACCCGGATGACGGCCAGAACCCGCATATCGATACCTACTACATCGATATCGACGACTGCGGCCCGATGGTTCTGGATGCGCTTCTGTATATCAAGAACAATATCGACCCGACGCTGACGCTGCGCCGTTCCTGTCGTGAGGGCATCTGCGGTTCCTGCGCGATGAACATCGATGGCACGAACACGCTGGCCTGCACCAAGGGCATGGATGAAATCAAGGGAACGGTAAAGGTCTATCCGCTGCCGCATATGCCCGTGGTGAAGGACCTTATTCCCGATCTGTCGAATTTCTATGCCCAGCACCGCTCCATCGAGCCTTGGCTGAAGACCGTTTCGCCGACGCCTGCAAAGGAATGGAAGCAGAGCCATGATGACCGCCAGAAGCTGGATGGTCTCTACGAGTGCATTCTATGCGCCTGCTGCTCCACGTCCTGTCCCAGCTACTGGTGGAATGGCGACCGTTATCTCGGTCCGGCCGTTCTGCTGCAGGCTTACCGCTGGCTGATCGACAGCCGCGATGAGGCTACCGGCGAGCGTCTCGACAACCTCGAAGACCCGTTCCGCCTTTACCGTTGCCACACCATTATGAACTGTGCGCAGGCTTGCCCCAAGGGTCTCAACCCTGCCAAGGCGATTGCCGAGATCAAGAAGATGATGGTCGAGCGCCGGGTTTAAATGCGGCTTTAATCGATGATAGTGAACAGGCCGCGACCCCCGTCGTGGCCTGTTTGATGATAATGGGGCTGGAAATTTCTATAAAAATCGACTGAAATTGCAATTATCGCGGTAGCAGCTTGCGTTAGCTAATGCTTTGGTAATAATTCAGCCGTTTTGTGTAGACATTGTCTTGCCGAAGCAGAAAATCGGGAGCTTGAGATGCAGTTTAGATATGTGGTGACGGGTCTAGCGGTCGTTATGAGCCTCGCCGGTTGCCAACGTACCTCCTTCGATTACAACAACAATAGCGCTCCAAGTGGTAATCCCGGTTACACGCCTCCGCTTCAGGCGCAGCCAGTGCCATCTGTCCAGTCCGGCGCATTGCCACCTCCTGGCGGTTCCACTCAGTTCCCGACAGCGCCTGCGAACGCTGCGCCTGGTGGCACCAATGTCGCATCTGCGCCTCCGGCTGCTGCCATGGATGTTACCAAGGAAGCCATGGTCGGTAACTGGCGTGTCGCCAATGGCGGTGCGTCCTGCGACATGTTCCTGACGCTGACGAACCTGGGTAGCGGTTCACGCGGTGGTACGCGAGGATGTGCGGGCGAACTGTCTTCGATGGGTTCCTGGGAAGTTTCCAGCAAAATGGTTCTGTTCAAGAACCGCGCTGGCGATACGATCGGTCGCGTCTATAAAACAGGTGCCACCCGTTACGACGGCACGACCAACAGCGGTCAGCCGCTCAGCCTCAGCCGATAATTTCTATCACGCGGGTAACGGCTCCGTTGCCCGCGGATGAGGCGTATTTATGAAGCCATTGCCGGACTATAATCACAGCGTCGTTGAACAGCTCAACGTCTTGACGGAGTCCGGTGAACTGACGAC
The DNA here is from genome assembly GCF_002915175.1 of Agrobacterium rosae. Lineage (GTDB taxonomy): Bacteria > Pseudomonadota > Alphaproteobacteria > Rhizobiales > Rhizobiaceae > Agrobacterium > Agrobacterium rosae. The sequence goes on from NZ_NXEJ01000009.1 coordinate 263,383, forward strand.
CGATCCTGCCCAGCTTGGTGTGGCAGCGCAACTTGATCGCATTCTCACCGACCTCAAAATCCGCAAACCGGCCAAAAAGAAAAGTGCGCTGGGTTGGATGTTCGCCAAGAAGGCAGGCTCCACGCCGTCGGTCAAAGGGCTCTACGTTCACGGGAGCGTCGGTCGTGGCAAAACCATGCTGATGGACATGTTCTATCAGGTCGCGCCGGTCGAGAAGAAGCGCCGCTGCCATTTCCATGAGTTCATGGCCGATGTCCATAATCGCGTTCATGCCCATCGCCAAAAGCTGAAAAACGGCGAGACCAAACAGGCTGACCCCATTCCACCCGTTGCGGCGCAAATACTGGCGGAGGCAGAGCTTCTCTGTTTCGACGAGTTCACTGTCACCGATATTGCCGATGCGATGATCCTGGCGCGGCTGTTCACCGAACTTTTTGCCCATGGCTGCACGTTGGTCACAACGTCCAATGTGGTGCCGGATAATCTCTATAAGGACGGGCTCAATCGCAGTCTTTTCCTTCCTTTCGTCGATATGCTGAAGGCACATGTTCAGGTCGTATCACTGGACAGCCCGACCGATTACCGCATGGAGAAGATCAAAAGCCTTCCGGTTTACGTGACCCCGTTGGATGATGCGGCGGAGCGCGCGATGGATATGGCTTGGAAGGAACTCACGGCGGGCACTGCAATCGTGCCAACGGAGATCGCGATGAAAGGCCGCTCAATTCCGGTCGCGAAAGCGGCGGGCCGCGTCGCACGGTTCTCGTTTGCAGAGCTGTGTGAGAAGCCCTTGGGCGCGTCGGATTTCCTCGCGATAGCCGATCGGTTCGACACGATTTTTATCGACCACATCCCGCTGCTCGATGCCGATAAGCGCAACGAGACGAAACGTTTCATCATCCTTATCGATGCACTCTACGATCATACGGTCAGGGTATTCGCCTCTGCTGCAGCCATGCCGGAAGAGCTTCTTGTCACGCGCAAGGGGACGGAAGGTTTTGAATTTGATCGCACCGCGTCGCGCCTGTTCGAGATGCGAAGCGCGGATTATCTAGCTTTGCACAATCAAAGACGCGCTGCCTAATGACAGTTTGATAACAGAAATTATTACGTTTACGTAAGAATTTTATGATCTAAACGATTGAAAATCCTCAGCTCCAAAGAATCGGTTGCCATTTCGGACCAATAAAGCTAAGTCGAGTGCGACAATTTAGGCCGCTACACGCTCGCGGCGAATTGAATTGAAGCTCAAGAGGAAGCATTCGATGGCTCGCAAAAAGATTGCACTTATTGGTTCTGGCATGATCGGTGGCACATTGGCCCATCTCGCCAGCCTGAAGGAATTGGGCGACATCGTCCTCTTCGATATTGCCGACGGTATCCCGCAGGGCAAGGGTCTGGATATTGCCCAGTCCGGTCCGGTCGAAGGCTTCAATGCAAAACTCACAGGCGCTAGCGACTATGCAGCCATCGAAGGCGCGGACGTCTGCATCGTGACCGCCGGCGTTGCCCGCAAGCCTGGCATGAGCCGCGACGACCTTCTCGGTATCAACCTCAAGGTCATGGAGCAGGTCGGTGCCGGCATCAAGAAATATGCCCCGAACGCATTCGTGATCTGCATCACCAACCCGCTCGACGCGATGGTCTGGGCGCTCCAGAAGTTCTCTGGCCTGCCGAAGAACAAAGTCGTCGGCATGGCCGGCGTTCTCGACAGCGCGCGTTTTCGTCTGTTCCTGTCGGAAGAATTCAACGTCTCCGTCCAGGACGTAACCGCGTTCGTTCTCGGCGGCCATGGCGATACCATGGTGCCATTGGCGCGCTACTCCACCGTTGGCGGCATTCCTTTGACGGACCTCGTCAAGATGGGCTGGCTCACCGCCGAGCGTCTGGAAGAGATCGTTCAGCGTACACGTGATGGCGGTGCCGAAATCGTTGGTCTGCTGAAGACTGGCTCTGCTTATTACGCGCCTGCTGCTTCCGCCATCGAGATGGCCGAATCCTACCTCAAGGACAAGAAGCGCGTTCTGCCAGCTGCGGCCTATCTCTCAGGCCAGTACGGCGTCAACGACATGTATGTCGGCGTTCCAACGATCATCGGTGCTGGCGGTATCGAGCGCATCATCGAAATCGAACTCAACAAGGACGAGGAAGCTGCCTTCCAGAAGTCCGTCGGCGCGGTTGCTGGTCTTTGCGAAGCCTGCATCAATATTGCTCCGTCGCTGAAGTAATTGCCGCTTAGGCTACAAACAGGGATTAATCCATGAATATTCATGAGTATCAGGCCAAAGCTCTTCTGAAGGGCTATGGTGCGCCGGTGGCCGAAGGGGTTGCTATCCTCAAGGTCGAAGAAGCAGAAGCTGCCGCAAAGCAGCTTCCAGGCCCGCTTTACGTGGTCAAGAGCCAGATTCATGCTGGTGGCCGTGGTAAGGGCAAGTTCAAGGAGCTCGGCCCTGACGCAAAGGGTGGCGTTCGTCTGGCCAAGTCCATCGAGGAAGTCGTTTCTCACGCCAAGGACATGCTCGGCAATACGCTGGTAACGGCGCAGACGGGCGATGCTGGCAAGCAGGTCAACCGTCTCTACATCGAAGACGGCGCAGACATCGACCGCGAACTCTATTGCTCGTTGCTCGTTGACCGTTCCGTTGGTCAGGTCGCATTCGTGGTTTCCACGGAAGGCGGCATGGACATCGAGGCTGTTGCTCACGACACGCCAGAGAAAATCCACACGATTGCGATCGAACCTGAAGCCGGTGTAACGGCTGAAAACATTGCTGCGATCTCCAAGGCTCTCGAGCTTTCAAGCGCTGCTGCCGAAGACGCCAAGGCGCTCTTCCCTGCGCTTTACAAAGCCTTTGTCGAAAAGGACATGGCTCTGCTCGAAGTCAACCCGCTGATCGTCATGACAGACGGCCACCTGCGCGTTCTCGACGCCAAGATGTCTTTCGATGGCAACGCAATTTTCCGTCACGACGACGTAAAGCTGCTGCGCGACGAAACCGAAGAAGACGCCAAGGAAATCGAAGCCTCCAAGTGGGATCTCGCTTATGTGGCTCTCGATGGCAACATCGGCTGCATGGTCAATGGTGCCGGTCTTGCCATGGCAACGATGGACATCATCAAGCTGTACGGCAAAGAGCCTGCAAACTTCTGTGACGTCGGCGGTGGCGCTGGCAAAGAGAAGGTTGCGGCTGCGTTCAAGATCATCACGGCTGACCCGAAGGTCGAGGGCATCCTCGTCAACATCTTCGGCGGCATCATGAAGTGCGACGTCATTGCCGAGGGCGTTATCGCCGCGGTGAAGGAAGTCGGCTTGAAGGTTCCACTCGTCGTGCGCCTCGAAGGCACCAATGTCGAGTTGGGCAAGAAGCTCCTGAACGAATCAGGTCTTGCGATTACCGCTGCTGACGACCTGGACGATGCGGCCAAGAAGATCGTCGCGGCGATCAACGGCTAATTGAGGGACTGGAAATAATGTCTATTCTTGTAAACAAAGACACCAAGATCCTCGTTCAGGGTCTGACCGGCAAGACCGGTACATTCCACACCGAACAGGCGCTTGCTTATTACGGCACGCAGATGGTCGGCGGTATTCACCCCAAGAAGGGTGGCGAAACATGGACCGGTTCCAAGGGCGAAAGCCTGCCGATCTATGCCACTGTTGCAGAAGCCAAGGAAAAGACCGGCGCTGACGCATCGGTCATCTACGTTCCGCCAGCAGGCGCTGCAGATGCCATCATCGAAGCAATCGAAGCGGAAATTCCGTTCATCACCTGCATCACCGAAGGCATCCCTGTCATGGACATGGTTCGCGTCAAGGCTCGCCTCGACCGCTCCAACTCGCGTCTGCTCGGGCCCAACTGCCCAGGCATCATGACACCGGAAGAGTGCAAGATCGGCATCATGCCGGGCTCGATCTTCCGCAAGGGTTCGGTTGGTATTGTCTCGCGCTCCGGCACGCTTACATATGAAGCTGTATTCCAGACATCCAACGAAGGCCTTGGCCAGACCACGGCTGTCGGTATCGGTGGCGACCCGGTCAAGGGCACCGAATTCATCGACATCCTGGAAATGTTCCTCGCCGACGAAGCGACACAATCGATCATCATGATCGGTGAAATCGGTGGCTCTGCTGAAGAAGATGCGGCGCAGTTCCTGATCGACGAAGCCAAGAAGGGCCGTAAGAAGCCAATGGCTGGCTTCATCGCTGGTCGTACTGCTCCAAAGGGCCGCACTATGGGTCACGCCGGTGCTGTCGTTTCTGGCGGTAAGGGCGATGCGGAATCCAAGATTTCGGCCATGGAAGCGGCTGGTATCAAGGTGTCGCCTTCCCCAGCACGCCTTGGCAAGACACTGGTCGAAGTCCTCAAGGGCTGAGACTTGTATGATGAAGGGCAGCGGGCAGGCATTGGAAGCAATAGCCTGCCCGAAGCCACGATAGAACGACGGCCGCTCAGCGGCGAAGACTAAAGCGGCAGACCGAACGGTCATCAACGGGATTGAGGAGGCGGGCGCAGACGTCCGCGAAAATACCATGGCAAGGCAAGAAGCTAACGAGCAGTTTCAGATCACGTCGTTTCTCGACGGCGCGAATGCGGCGTATATCGAGCAGCTCTATGCCCGGTACGAAGACGATCCGTCTTCCGTTTCTCCAGAGTGGCAAAGCTTCTTCAAGGGCCTTGCGGAAAATCCCGACGATGTAAAAAAGGCCGCTAAAGGCGCGTCCTGGAAGCGTTCCAACTGGCCGATTTCTGCCAATGGCGATCTGATTTCAGCGCTGGACGGCAACTGGGCAACGGTTGAAAAGGCCATCGAGAAAAAAGTTCAAGCCAAGGCTGACGCCAAGAGCGCTGAAACCGGCAAGCCAGTCAGCGAAGCTGAAGTTCTTCAGGCGAGCCGCGATAGCGTGCGCGCCATCATGATGATCCGTGCCTACCGTATGCGCGGCCACCTGCATGCCAAGCTTGACCCGCTGGGTATCGCCAGTGCCGTCGAAGATTACGATGAATTGTCGCCGAAGTCCTATGGCTTCGAAGAGAGCGATTACGACCGCAAGATTTTCATCGATAACGTTCTTGGTCTCGAATATGCGACTGTGCGTGAAATCGTGGAGATTCTGGAACGCACCTATTGTTCGACGCTGGGTGTCGAGTTCATGCACATGTCCAACCCGGATGAAAAGGCATGGATTCAGTCCCGCATCGAAGGCCCGGATAAAGGTTTCGACTTCACGCCTGAGGGCAAGAAGGCAATTCTTTCCAAGCTGGTTGAAGGCGAAGGCTACGAGCAGTTCCTCGACGTTCGTTTCAAGGGCACCAAGCGTTTCGGTCTGGATGGCAGTGAATCGCTCATTCCAGCGCTGGAGCAGATCATTAAGCGTGGTGGTCAGGAAGGCCTCGAAGAGGTCGTTTTGGGCATGGCCCACCGTGGTCGCCTCAATGTTCTGACCAACGTCATGGGCAAGCCACACCGCGCCGTGTTCCATGAGTTCAAGGGCGGCTCGTTCAAGCCTGATGATGTCGAAGGTTCTGGTGACGTGAAGTACCACCTCGGTGCATCTTCCGACCGTGAATTCGACGGTAACAAGGTTCACCTGTCGCTGACGGCCAACCCATCTCACCTTGAAATCGTCAACCCTGTCGTCATGGGCAAGGCTCGCGCCAAGCAGGATCAGTTGGCGAAGGTTTGGGAAGGTGACACCATTCCGCTGTCCGAACGCGCCAAGGTTCTGCCTTTGCTGCTGCACGGCGACGCTGCTTTTGCGGGTCAGGGCGTGGTTGCTGAAATTCTCGGCCTTTCCGGCCTGCGCGGTCACCGCGTTGCCGGCACCATGCACTTCATCATCAACAACCAGATCGGCTTTACGACGAATCCGGGCTTCTCGCGGTCGTCGCCATACCCGTCCGACGTTGCCAAGATGATCGAAGCTCCGATCTTCCACGTCAATGGTGATGATCCGGAAGCTGTTGTCTATGCAGCCAAGGTTGCCACCGAATACCGCATGAAGTTCCACAAGCCTGTTGTGGTGGACATGTTCTGCTACCGTCGCTTCGGCCATAACGAAGGCGATGAGCCATCCTTCACGCAGCCGAAGATGTACAAGGTTATCCGTGCGCACAAGACGGTTGCCAATATCTATGCCGAGCGTTTGATTGCCGAGGGCCTGATCACCGAAGGCGAATTCGAGAAGATGAAGGCCGATTGGCGCGCTCATCTCGAGCAGGAATTCGAAGCGGGTCAGTCCTACAAGCCAAACAAGGCCGACTGGCTGGATGGTCAGTGGTCTGGTCTGCGTGCTGCCGACAATGCCGATGAGCAGCGTCGTGGCAAGACCGGCGCTCCGATGAAGCAGCTCAAGGAAATCGGCCGCAAGCTGTCAACCATTCCGGAAGGCTTCAAGGCACACAAGACGATCCAGCGCTTCATGGAAAACCGTGCGCAGATGATCGAGACCGGCGAAGGTTTGGATTGGGCGATGGCGGAAGCCATGGCATTCGGCTCGCTCGTCGTTGACGGTCATAAGATCCGTCTGTCCGGTCAGGATTGCGAACGCGGCACATTCTCGCAGCGCCACTCGGTTCTTTACGATCAGGAGAGCGAAGAGCGCTACATTCCGCTGGCAAATCTTGCACCGACGCAGGCTCGCTATGAAGTCATCAACTCGATGCTGTCTGAAGAAGCCGTGCTTGGTTTCGAATACGGTTACTCGCTGGCTCGCCCGAATGCATTGACGCTTTGGGAAGCCCAGTTCGGTGACTTCGCCAACGGTGCGCAGGTCGTATTCGACCAGTTCATCTCGTCTGGTGAGCGCAAGTGGCTTCGGATGTCCGGTCTCGTCTGCCTTCTGCCGCATGGTTATGAAGGTCAGGGTCCGGAGCATTCGTCCGCTCGTCTGGAACGCTGGTTGCAGATGTGTGCCGAAGACAACATGCAGGTCGCCAACGTTACGACGCCTTCGAACTACTTCCACGTTCTGCGCCGTCAGGTTAAGCGCGATTTCCGCAAGCCGTTGATCCTGATGACACCGAAGTCTTTGCTGCGCCACAAGCGTGCAACGTCTTCGCTGACGGAGTTGGCCGGTGAATCGTCGTTCCACCGCCTGCTGTGGGACGATGCCGAGGTCATCAAGGACGGTCCAATCAAGCTGCAGAAGGATTCGAAGATCCGTCGCGTCGTGCTCTGCACGGGCAAGGTCTACTACGATCTTCTCGAAGAGCGCGAAAAGCGTGGCATCGACGACGTTTACCTGCTGCGCATCGAGCAACTCTATCCGTTCCCGGCCAAGGCACTCATCAACGAGCTGTCCCGCTTCCGCAACGCCGAGATGGTCTGGTGCCAGGAAGAGCCGAAGAACATGGGTGCGTGGTCGTTCATCGACCCTTATCTGGAATGGGTTCTGGCGCATATCGATGCCAAGTATCAGAAGGTCCGTTACACGGGCCGTCCAGCTGCTGCATCGCCCGCAACTGGCCTGATGTCCAAGCACCTCGCTCAGCTCGCAGCATTCCTGGAAGACGCGCTGGGAGAGTAGACCTCTCCCACACGCACCCTCGCACAACAGATATTTGATGAAACGGAACTAGATCATGGCCACTGAAATCCGCGTACCAACCCTCGGCGAGTCCGTCAGCGAAGCAACTGTCGGAACATGGTTCAAAAAGGTTGGCGATACCGTCAAGGCTGATGAGCCGTTGGTGGAACTGGAAACCGACAAGGTAACGGTTGAAGTTCCGGCACCAGCCTCCGGCGTGTTGACAGAAATCGTTGCCCAGAACGGCGAAACCGTTGGTCTCGACGCGCTGCTCGGCCAGATCGCAGAAGGTGCAGCAGGCGCGGCTCCATCCGCACCGGCTGCTGCACCTGCAAAGGCTCCTGAGCCTGCACCTGCTGCTGCCGCACCAGCCGCTGTTTCGGCTCCTGCCGCAAGCTCCATGCCTCCTGCACCTGCTGCTGGAAAGCTGCTGGCTGAAAACAATCTTTCTGCTGATCAGGTCGATGGTTCGGGCAAACGGGGACAGGTGCTGAAGGGCGATGTTCTGGCTGCTGTCACCAAGGGCGTTTCGGCTCCTGCGGCTACCCCAGCTGCTCCTGTCGCAGCACGCCCCGTTTCTGCTGAAGGTGATGCTGTCCGCGAAGAACGCGTGAAGATGACGCGCCTGCGCCAGACCATCGCGCGTCGCCTCAAGGATGCACAGAACACAGCTGCCATGCTGACCACCTATAACGAGGTGGACATGAAGGCCGTGATGGACCTGCGCACCAAGTACAAGGACGTGTTCGAGAAGAAGCATGGCGTCAAGCTCGGCTTCATGGGCTTCTTCACCAAGGCCATCACGCATGCGCTGAAGGAACTGCCTGCGGTCAACGCTGAAATCGACGGCACGGACATCATCTACAAGAACTATTGTCACGTCGGCATGGCTGTCGGCACCGACAAGGGTCTTGTCGTTCCGGTTATTCGCGATGCCGACCAGATGTCGATTGCCGAAGTCGAAAAGGAACTGGCACGTCTTGCCAAGTCTGCCCGTGATGGTTCGCTGTCCATGGCCGACATGCAGGGCGGCACCTTCACCATCACCAATGGTGGCGTATACGGCTCGCTGATGTCTTCGCCGATCCTGAATGCGCCGCAGTCGGGTATTCTGGGCATGCACAAGATCCAGGAGCGTCCGGTCGCTATCGGCGGTCAGGTCGTCATCCGTCCGATGATGTATCTCGCTCTGTCTTATGACCACCGCATCGTCGACGGCAAGGAAGCCGTAACCTTCCTGGTTCGCGTCAAGGAAAGCCTTGAGGATCCTGAGCGTCTGGTTCTCGATCTCTGATCGAACTTGCTTTTTTCATCAGCGGGGTTTCAACTGGAATCCCGCTGAAATTGTCTCAGGAGTTTGCTTGTGCAACCCACTTTCCTTGCCGCATCACCATTTCTGCCCCTGATCGGGGTGAGCGTCATCATTCTTATGGTGCATATCTCGCTGCAGGCTCTGACGGCGACGAAAGAGCTCGGCAGCGGCTGGAATGCCAGTCCGCGTGATGACGGCAAAAAAGTGCAGGGCAAACAGGCTGGTCGCGCAGAGCGCGCTTCATCAAACTTTTTGGAAACCTATCCTGCCTTCATCGCGCTGGCCTTCGGCGTCATCATGGCCGGTGACCCGATCGGGATTGCGCTGATTGGCGCCTGGATATGGATCGTCTGCCGCATCGTCTACATACCACTTTATCTCGCGGGCATCCCATATGTGCGGTCGCTGGTATGGATCGGTTCGATGGTAGGGCTGTTGCTCATGCTCTTCGTGTTGCTGTTCTAAAGGTTTAGGCTCATGCACCAATATGTGATCGAACTGGCGTCGCTGATGGCGATCTTCTTTTTCGCCATTGTTTCGCCCGGCGCTGATCTCGCCATGGTCATGCGTCAGGCCATGGTGCATGGACGCCGCCAGGCCATCATCACCAGCTTCGGCGTCGGAACGTCTTTGATGTTCCATGTGACCTATACGATCCTCGGTCTTGGGCTGATCATCTCGCAGTCCGTCTACCTCTTTAACATCGTCAAATGGCTCGGCGTCGCTTATCTCATCTATATCGGCATCAAGTCACTGCGTGCGGGCAAAACGGATATGACGGTGGTGGATGCACCAGAAAACGCTCCGCGCGCCAGCCAGCAATCGGCGCTCAAGGCATTCACACTCGGTTTTGCAGCCAATGCGTTGAACCCAAAACCGGTGTTTTTCTTTCTCTCGATCTTCTCGACGGTCGTCAGCGTCCATACGCCCATCCCCATCAAATTCGGATACGGACTGGTAATGGCAAGCTGCCTGATCATCTGGTTTGTCGGTGTCAGCATGTTCATGACGACGCCGCGCATGCGTGCCGCTTTCGGGCGCGCCAGCCAGTGGATCGACCGCACCAGCGGCGTGGTCTTCATCGCGCTCGGAATTAAACTCGCAACGGAAAAAGCGGCCTGAGATCAGGTCAAATCGGACAGGGCGGGCGGCAGTCCCGTCCGTAGTTAATCAGGAACAAGAACATGGCTTATGATGTAGTTGTTATCGGCACCGGACCCGGTGGTTACGTTTGCGCGGTCAAGGCAGCGCAACTTGGTTTGAAGGTTGCCGTTATCGAAAAGCGCGCGACCTATGGCGGTACGTGCCTCAATGTCGGCTGCATCCCCTCCAAGGCTTTGCTGCACGCATCGGAAGTTTTCGCGCATGTCGCCCACGGCGTTGATAGCCTTGGCATTGAGGTTGCTGCGCCAACGCTCAATCTTGAGAAGATGATGGGCCATAAGGACGGCGTGGTGAAGGCCAATGTCGATGGCGTTGCCTTCCTGTTCAAGAAGAACAAGATCGACACCTTTCAGGGTCTCGGCAAGGTCGTTGCAGCTGGCAAGGTTTCCGTCACCAACGATGCGGGCGAGGTTCAGGAAATCGAAGCCAAGAACATCGTCATCGCAACCGGCTCCGATATTGCAGGTATTCCAGGCGTGCAGGTCGATATCGATGAGCAGGTCATCGTATCCTCGACGGGCGGCATTGCTTTGACGAAGGTCCCTGAAAAGATGATCGTCGTTGGCGGCGGTGTTATCGGCCTCGAGCTCGGCTCGGTCTGGTCGCGTCTGGGTGCAAAGGTTACGGTTGTCGAGTATCTTGATAATATCCTCGCTGGCATGGATGGCGAGCTGTCCAAGCAGGCGCAGCGTCTGTTTGCCAAGCAGGGTATTGATTTCAAGCTCGGTGCGAAGGTCACCGCCGTCGAGAAATCTGGCGATGGCGCCAAGGTCGTGTTCGAACCGGTCAAGGGCGGCGCGGCTGAAACGCTGGACGCCAATATTGTGCTGATCTCAACAGGTCGCAAGCCTTACACCGAAGGTCTTGGTCTGGCGGAGGCAGGCGTCGTTCTGGACAGCCGTGGCCGCGTCGAAATCGACGGTCACTACAAGACAAACGTGGAAGGCATCTATGCCATCGGCGACGTGGTCAAGGGTCCTATGCTGGCGCACAAGGCTGAAGACGAAGGCGTTGCACTGGCGGAAATTCTCGCAGGTCAGCACGGCCACGTGAATTATGACGTCATTCCTGGCGTCGTCTACACCCAGCCGGAAGTCGCCTCCGTCGGCAAGACGGAAGAGGAATTGAAAGCCGCAGGCATTGCCTACAAGGTCGGCAAGTTCCCCTTCACGGCCAATGGCCGCGCGCGCGCCATGCAGGTTACCGACGGTTTCGTGAAAATCCTTGCCGACAAGGAGACAGATCGTGTTCTCGGCGGTCACATCCTCGGCTTTGGTGCCGGTGAATTGATTCAGGAAATTTCTGTCCTGATGGAGTTCAGCGGTTCGTCCGAAGACCTCGGTCGTACCTGCCATGCGCACCCGACAATGTCGGAAGCCGTCAAGGAAGCCGCACTCGCGACCTTCTTCAAGCCGATCCACATGTAATCGATAGACATTAAAAAGGCCGCATTCCCGTGGAATACGGCCTTTCTCTTGGGCGCTTTTCTTTGACGACGTTACGCGCGAATGGCGTGCAGGTACTGGAAGTGCCGGTCATATTGCAGCAGCACGTCCTGAATGAGTTCTTCCTTGGTGAAGCCCATCACGTCGTAATCCTGACCACCATCTGCCAGAAGCACTTCTGCACGATAGTAATATTCTGCTTTCTGGCGGCTCGATTGGCTTTCGAAGAAGCTATAGCCCGGCGTCTCATAACGACGCATGCGAATGCCATAGATGAATTCTTCGGCCTCTCCCGGCGTGACGGTGAGTTTAAGCCTGTCCGCTTCCTTATCCAGTTTCGAGGTCAAGCTGCGTTTCTCCAATTCCAGAGCAACCGCCTCCAGTGCTGGCGTTGCCGTTTCCTGAAGGAAGCGTTCCGTCTCAGCCTTGCCGGGATGGTTGAGAATGCCCTGCAATTGCCGCTGCCAGCTTGCCGATTGGCGTGGCCGCAGACTCTGGACCAATGCGTTTTGGCGCAGGCCTTCGCGTTGCAGCCCCTTCCACAGGCCCCAGCACATCAAAAGCATGACGAATGTGAAGGGCAGTGCGCCTGCAATCGAGGCGGTTTGAAGGGCATCCAGTCCACCCGTCGAGAGGAGAATGGCACCGATGACGCCGGAAACGATGGCCCAGAAAACGCGTCGCGCCGTCGGTCCATCTTCGCGTCCGCCCGATGTCAGTGTATCGATAACGAGGGCTGACGAATCTGCACCGGTGACGAAGAAGAACACGATGAGCGCCATGGCAAACCATGAAACGTAAACGCCAAGTGGGAACTGTTCGAGGAAAACAAAGAGCGCGAGCGTGACGTCATTAGCCACGGCCTCTGAGACGGCAGTCGTTGCGCCTGTCAAATGCATGGAAAGCGCGGTGTCGCCGAAGACTGTCATCCACGCGAAGCTGAAACCTGTGGGCACAAGCAACACGCCGGCAATGAACTCACGGATTGTTCGGCCACGCGAAATACGGGCGATGAACATGCCGACAAAGGGCGACCACGCGATCCACCATCCCCAATAAAACAATGTCCAGTCGCCCAGCCAGTCGGCTGGTCCCTGGTTGGGGGCGTAGGCATACATGTAGAATGTGCGCAGAACGAACTGGTCGAGATAGGCACCGAGGTTCTGCACGAATGCACGAAGCAGGAATGTCGTCGGTCCCATGACGAAAACGAACAGCATCAGGGCTACGGCCATCAGCATGTTCAGATTGGACAGAAACTTGATGCCCTTATCGAGCCCGGTTGCGACGGACACCGTTGCCATTCCTGTGATGACGACGATCAGCGGCAATTGTATCCAGAAACTGATCGGCCAGCCAAGGACGTGGTTGAAGCCCGCATTGACCTGAAGCACGCCCAGCCCAAGCGATGTGGCGACGCCGAAGAGTGTGCCGATGACCGCGAAGATATCGACAGCATTGCCGATGGGACCGTAGATGCGATCACCAATCAGCGGATAAAGCGCCGAACGCATTGTCAGCGGTAGGCCATGGCGGAACGAGAAATAGGCCAGCGACAGGCCGATGACGGCGTAAACCGCCCAGGCATGCAGGCCCCAATGGAAATAGCTGATCTCCATCGCGGTGCGGGCGGCCTCGATGGTAGCAGGGTCGCCGACGGGAGGTGCGGTAAAATGTTTGACCGGCTCAGCCACACCGAAAAAGACGAGACCGATGCCCATGCCGGCGGCAAACAACATGGAGAACCATGCACCATAGCTGTAATCCGGCTCCGAATGATTGGGGCCGAGCTTGATTTTGCCGTGGCTGGAAAAGCCCAGATAGAGCATAAACATGAGGAAAATTGCGACGGACAGCAAGTAAACCCAGCCGAGTTCGGCAACGATCCATGACTGCATGGAACTGAAAAAGGCAGCCGAGCCTTCAGGCGCTACCACGCCAGCAATCACAAATATCAGCGTCAGTGCAACGGACCATATGAATACCGGTTTGTTGACGCCCTCCGTCAGGCCCACACGTTTGCGGACCTCGGGCGTTTGCGGTTCGGTCATGGAAATCCCCTCTCCAGATACAAGTCGTAAACGGCGCTAGACAGCGCTGTGCTTGACGGAGGGAATGGTTTGCGCGCCAGATGGTTGCATGACGCGAGGCGGTTTTTTATTTAGAATATTCTAAATTTACAGTGGGTTAGGGGGCAAAGTTCGCCTTACTGAACGGCTGTGACGATAAAACCTTTAGCGCGCAAAAGTTCTATGACGCCAACGTCGCCCGGCAGATGCAGCGCACCGACGGCCATGAAGACGTTGCCCTGTCCCAGATGCGGCGCGGCACCATCCGCCATGACATGGTTTCGATCATCGATGATGCGCTGTTCGAAGGCTGCGTATCCATCCTGTGTCTGGCTGTCATCCTTGGCATCGATGTTTTTCATCATGGGCATGATGGTGCCGATATCGCCTGCGAGATAGAGATCGATCATCGTTGCCATCACATCGTCCATGCGGTCGCCCATCTGCAGCATTTCGATCAAGGACTGAATGTGGAAGGACATGGGCAGTTCGGAAATGGCGGTTAGCTGTTCCAGCAGCGTTTCAAGACCCACCAGTTGCTTGCCGTCGCGCACGGCATCATTGGCAAGCTGCATGTCCAGAAAGCTTGCGCCTTTTGCCTTGCGAGCAAATTCGCAAGCCGGAAGGGCGACGAAGCTCGACAATATCCAAGGCTTCATTTTTACCACAGCGTTCAGGGGAATACCGCGCTCCTTAAGGCCACTTTCCAGTTTTGCGACATCGTCTTTCGACAGCATGTCCGTAATGGATTTGCCGTCGAGAAACATCGTCAGTTCCGGCTTTGACAGCAGGGATGCGGACGCCTGTTTTTCGCTGGTGATTTCGTCGGATTCAACGATGACCGTCGCGGCCTTGGCAAATGCTTCCTTTGCCCCATTGGGCATTGCCAATACGCGAGGATCGGAAATATGCATGGTGCCGAGCAACCATGATGGCTCGACGCCTGCCTTTTCGATTTTCCAGAAAGCGCCTTTGCCGTTTGGTATTTTTTTGGCATCCGCAAGGATGGTGTCATAGCGCGCCGGATCGCTTTTCTGCATGTCGATCAGAAGATCGCTTCCCGCGCAGGTGATGGATTGCTCGGCTGCATTGGCCTGGCTCAGCGACAGCAGGGTCAAAGCCAGAACGGCAAGGGCCGTGACATGCAGGGAGGCGAGCAGCCACAACAGCGTGTCACCCAAACGGCCCATCAACAGCGATGTCAGGCTCTGCGGCCTGGAAAGAACGGTCATCGAATCACCCCGGTTTTCTGCCGTCGTTTATAGCGGCGGGGGTTGCATGGAGGGTTAATAGCTATAGTTAACAGACTGTTAGTGGTCGTTTCTTTTTAAACATGGATCGAAACACCGTTACTCTTTCGATCTTATGCGCTACGCACGCGGATGAGCGTTGTCGTAGATTTCGAGCAGTCTGGCGGTGTCCACTCCGGTGTAAATCTGCGTGGTGGACAGGCTGGCATGGCCGAGTAATTCCTGGATTGTGCGAAGATCGCCCCCACCCGCCAGCAGATGCGTGGCAAAGGAATGGCGCAGCGCATGCGGCGTGGCATTTTCCGGCAGACCGAATGCGCCGCGCAATTTCTGCATTTCGCGCTGGATGATGGCGGGCTGAAGTTTAGCACCACGCGCACCGACAAAAAGCGGCTCGTCCGTGGGCAGATGATAAGGGCAGAGTGCGCGATAGGCATCGACCGCTTCCAGAACGACGGGAAGCAGCGGGACGATGCGCATCTTGTTGCCTTTTCCGGTGACCCGCAGACTGCGTGTGCCGCTGGTCAAGTCGGCGGGCCTCAGGCCTAGGGCCTCGGAGATACGCAGACCACACCCATAAAGCAGGGCCAGCACGGCGGCATCGCGTGCTGCGATCCACGGTTCTTCGGAAAGCTGTGCTTCTTTTGTGGTTATTGTCAGGGCCTGCCGGTCCGTGAGCGGCTTTGGTAGGGATTTCGGCTGTTTGGGCGAGCGCATGGCCGTGGCACCGGCGGCATTGACCAGCCCCTTTTTCTCCAGATACCGCAGGAAAGATCGAAGACCGGCCAGATGCCGGCCCAATGAGCGGGCACCGGCACCCTCTTTTCTGCGTGACGCCAGAAAGGCGCGCAGATCGACGGCACGCAGATTGCTGACATCGCTGATGCGCGTCGGATGCCCGAGATATCCTGTCATGAACATTAGAAACTGGCGGGTATCGCGTTCATAGGCTTCGACCGTGTTGTCCGACAGACGACGCTCACCATCCAGTGCGCCAAGCCATGACTGGCGTTCGCTCAGAAGGTCCGGATCGGCAAAGGTCAGAATTTCATCCACGTCGCGTCTTCCTTATATCTGGATGGACACTAGAGAACTGCCGTCAGTATTTGGTTAAAATGCGGGTGACAGGGCGCGACGTGTTCCGCTAAAGGTTCCCTTTTCGTTTGGCAAAGGGCATGGTCGCCGACATCATGGCAAAAGATTCGACCGATCTGTTTGGAGCGCTGTTTGGCGATCAACAGCCGACACACGGTGCGCCTGTGACGTCGGTGCCTGTTCTGGTGCCGATGCCAGCGCCGGGGCCATACAGCTATTCAGTTCCAAACGACATGGTGGTGGAGCCGGGGTCCATCGTGCAGGTTCCCTTGGGTCCGCGACAGGTCATCGGTGTCGTCTGGGATAAGACGGATGGTGCCTCTGTCGATCCGAAGAAGCTGCGACCGATCACGAAAAAATTCGATTGCCCGCCGATGCGCGATGAAATGCGCCGTTTCATCGATTGGGTGGCCACCTACACATTGTCGCCTCCGGGGCTGGTGGCGCGCATGGCGTTGCGAGCACCCGCCGCGTTCGACCCTGAACCGATGATCGAAGGTTTGCGGTTGACGGAAGCGCGTCCGGAACGGCTGACGCCTGCGCGCGGGCGTGTCATCGAGTTGGCCGGTGAGGGACATGCCTGGACCAAAAGCGGTCTCGCCAATGCCGCCGGCGTATCGACCAGTGTCATCGACGGTTTGGCCAAGCAGGGCATTTTCGAAACCGTTTTCCTGCCCGCCCCGCCTGTCGTGGCAGAGCCCGATCCTGATTATACCGAGCCCCGCCTCGAAGGGCCGCAAAAGCAGGCGGCGTCAGAGATTCTGGAAGACGTCGAGAAGGGTGGTTTTGCGGTTTCGCTGATCGACGGCGTCACCGGGTCCGGCAAGACCGAGGTCTATTTCGAGGCGGTGGCCGAAACCTTGCGACAGGGCAAACAGGTGCTGATCCTGTTGCCGGAAATCGCGCTGACGGCGTCGTTTCTGGATCGCTTTCAGGACCGCTTCGGCTCGAAACCGGCTGAATGGCATTCCGATCTGTCACCGCGCATGCGCGAGAAAGTCTGGCGGCAAACTGTGACGGGTGAGGTGCGGGTGGTTGCCGGTGCGCGCTCTGCGCTGTTTCTGCCTTTCGATAATCTTGGCCTGATCATCGTTGATGAAGAGCATGACCCTGCCTATAAGCAGGAAGACCGCGTCTATTATAATGCCCGTGACATGGCGGTTGTTCGGGCGCGAATCGCTGACTTTCCGGTCGTGCTTGTGTCTGCCACGCCATCGGTGGAAAGTCAGGTCAACGGCACGTCGGGTCGCTACAACACCATTCATCTTCACACGCGGTTTGGCGATGCGGCAATGCCGGACCTGCATCTGGTCGATATGCGTCGTCACCCCCCAGAGAGGGGCGGCTTTCTGTCGCCGGTGCTTCTGCGCGGCATCGCCAAAACCATCGAGAAGGGCGAACAGTCGCTGCTTTTCCTGAACCGGCGCGGCTATGCACCGCTGACGCTATGCCGGGTGTGCGGCCATCGCTTCCAGTGCCCGCAATGTTCCAGCTGGTTGGTGGAACACCGTTTTCGCAGCCAATTGCAGTGCCATCAATGCGGCTACAATCAGCCGACGCCTGATCACTGCCCGGAATGCGGCACATTCGATCATCTGGCGGCCTGCGGTCCCGGCGTGGAGCGTATTGCCGAGGAGGTCGAGAAACATTTTCCCGAGGCGCGGACGATCGTGCTGTCTTCCGACCTGATGGGTGTCAAACGCTTGCGGCTGGAATTAGAGGCCATCGTCAAAGGCGAGGCGGATATCGTGATCGGCACGCAGCTTGTCGCCAAGGGTCATAACTTTCCGCTGATGACACTCGTCGGTATCGTCGACGCGGATCTGGGGCTGGCGAATGGTGACCCACGCGCGGCGGAACGCACATTCCAGCTTTTGTCACAGGTCACGGGCCGTGCAGGCCGAACCGGCCTGAAGAGCCATGGCCTGTTGCAAACCTATCAGCCGCAACATCCCGTCATGCAGGCCATTGTTTCAGGCGACGCTGCCGCATTTTACGAACGCGAAGTGATCGAGCGGGAAAAGGCATTACTGCCGCCATTCGGTCGTTTGGCCTCTCTCATCGTCTCAGCCGATACGCGAGCGGAAGCCGAGACCCATGCACGTGGTCTGCGCGCATCCGCACCGCAGGCTTCAGGCATCATGCTTCTGGGGCCAGCGGAGGCGCCGCTGGCACTTATCCGCGGGCGGTATCGTTTCCGGCTGCTTGTCCACGGCAAGCGGAACTCCGACATGCAAGGTTTCATGCGTGCCATGCTGACTGGCGGACCGAAAGAGCGTGGATCGGTGCATGTGCAGGTGGATATAGACCCACAAAGTTTTCTTTGAGCTTCTTTCGATGTGCGATCTGCCATGGCATAAGGCGGCAGGGGATCACTGATTTGGGGACTATCATGGAGTTTTATTTTCCGACCGAATTCGGCGAGCAAATGGCTTTTGTCGCTGCGGCCGTGTCTGCGATCATCGGGCTTTTCGTCATGTTTGCACCGGGGGTAACGTTCCGCCTGTTCGGTTTGCAATTCATGACGGATCGACGCGACGGGCTGGTGCTTCTACGCTCGTCTCTCGGCGGCTTTTATCTCGGCTTTGGCGCAACAGCGCTGCTTTTGGCGCAGCCCATGGTCTATCTTGCGTTCGGCGCTTCTTTTGCGCTTGCCGTGTTCGGTGCCATTCTCTCTATCCTGTCGGATGGTGGAGCAACGGTGCGAAATTGCCTACTCCTGGTTGTTCATTCCGTCTTGGCTGCATTGCCGCTGATGTACGTCTTCGGGTTGTTCTAAAAACGATTTTGCGTCGATAATGATGTCATTGCGGGTCACAACTGCGTAATTTGAAAAAATTAACGTTCCAGCTCTGGCTCAAAAGACACTTTCCGTTACCACGCGTGTTGCGAGTCCCGGCTTCCTATGCTAGACGGACCGCGAAATCGATAAAAGGCAGGGGGGAATTCCGGTCTTTTTCGGGGAAATTGAAACGATTTCAAGAATTTGGCGCGCCGCGAAATCGGCCCCTGTTTCTTGGACGATTAGCAGGGAAAAAGTGCCCGTGGCAAATGCCTCCCATGGAACATCCGGTGTAGCGGAAAGGTATGCGTCGTCGCTTTTCGAGCTCGCTTTGGAAGCGGGTGTTGTTGATGCAGTCGGTGCCGATCTCGATACGTTTCAGGCTCTGCTTGATGAAAGTGATGATCTGAAGCGTCTGGTTGCGAGCCCGGTCTTTTCTTCGGAAGATCAGTCGCGTGCCATTTCTGCTCTTGCGACAAAGGCTGGTATCTCTGGTCTGTCTGCAAATTTTCTAAAGGTCGTTGCTGGCAATCGTCGTCTGTTTGCTGTTCCCGGCATGATCGTTGCCTACCGTGAAATCGCTGCCGCTCATCGCGGTGAGATTACTGCCGAAGTAACTTCGGCACATGCGCTGGATGAGGCGCAGGAAACTGAACTGAAAGCGGCGTTGAAGAGCGTCACTGGTAAGGATGTGAAGGTCGCGCTGACCATCGATCCATCCATTCTTGGCGGTCTTATCGTCAAGGTTGGCTCGCGCCAGATTGATACGTCTCTTCGCACCAAACTTTCCACCCTTAAGCTTGACTGAAAGAGGTTGGCTGATGGATATCCGCGCCGCGGAAATTTCCGCAATTCTAAAAGACCAGATCAAAAATTTCGGCAACGAGGCGGAAGTCTCGGAAGTCGGCCAAGTGCTTTCCGTCGGTGACGGTATTGCCCGCGTTTATGGCCTCGACAATGTTCAGGCCGGTGAAATGGTCGAGTTCCCAGGCGGCATTCGCGGCATGGCACTCAACCTCGAAAACGACAACGTCGGTGTTGTTATTTTCGGTTCCGACCGTGACATCAAGGAAGGCGACACCGTCAAGCGGACTGGCGCTATCGTTGACGTTCCTGTCGGTCCAGAGCTTCTCGGCCGCGTGGTCGATGCTCTCGGCAACCCGATCGACGGCAAGGGCCCGATCAACGCAACGCGCCGTTCGCGCGTTGACGTCAAGGCTCCTGGTATCATTCCGCGCAAGTCGGTTCACGAGCCAATGTCGACAGGCCTCAAGGCCATCGATGCTCTGATCCCGGTTGGTCGTGGCCAGCGCGAGCTTGTTATCGGCGACCGCCAGACAGGCAAGACAGCGATCATTCTCGATACGATCCTGAACCAGAAGGCCATTCACGACAGTGGTCCAGACAGCGAAAAGCTGTACTGCGTCTACGTCGCTATCGGCCAGAAGCGTTCGACCGTTGCCCAGTTCGTGAAGGTTCTGGAAGAGCGTGGCGCTCTGCAGTACTCGATCATCGTTGCTGCAACGGCTTCCGATCCTGCTCCAATGCAGTATCTGGCACCGTTTGCCGGTTGCGCCATGGGCGAATACTTCCGTGATAACGGTATGCATGCGCTGATCGGTTACGACGACCTTTCCAAGCAGGCTGTTGCCTACCGTCAGATGTCGCTTCTTCTGCGTCGTCCTCCGGGCCGCGAAGCTTATCCTGGCGACGTTTTCTACCTGCACTCCCGCTTGCTCGAGCGCGCCGCCAAGATGGGTGACGATGCTGGCAATGGTTCGCTGACGGCTCTGCCTGTCATCGAAACGCAGGGTAACGACGTTTCCGCGTTCATTCCGACCAACGTGATCTCGATCACCGACGGCCAGATCTTCCTCGAAACCGACCTGTTCTATCAGGGTATCCGTCCGGCCGTTAACGTCGGTCTGTCGGTTTCGCGCGTTGGTTCTGCCGCTCAGATCAAGGCCATGAAGCAGGTTGCCGGTTCGATCAAGGGCGAGCTTGCCCAGTATCGTGAAATGGCAGCGTTCGCCCAGTTCGGTTCCGACCTCGATGCCTCCACACAGCGTTTGCTGAACCGTGGTGCACGTCTGACCGAATTGCTCAAGCAGCCACAGTTCTCTCCGCTCAAGACGGAAGAACAGGTTGCGGTGATCTTTGCTGGTGTAAATGGCTACCTGGATAAGGTCGCTGTTGCAGACATCAGCAAGTTCGAGCAGGGTCTGCTTTCCTACCTCCGCTCGGAAGGCAAGGACATTCTCGACACCATCCGCACGGAAAAGGCTGTTAGCGATGACACCAAGGGCAAGCTGAAGACTGCTCTTGAAAACTTCGCCAAGTCTTTCTCCTGATTAGCCTCGTGACTGGGACGGATAACGGATGCCTTCACTAAAGGATCTGAAAAACCGCATAGCCTCCGTAAAGGCGACGCAGAAGATTACCAAGGCGATGAAAATGGTCGCCGCGGCGAAGCTTCGGCGCGCCCAGGAAGCTGCGGAGGCCGCCCGGCCTTACTCGCAGCGCATGGGTGCCGTGCTTGCCAATATCGCTCAGGCGGTAGAGGCAGACGTTGCTCCGGTTCTGATGACCGGTACGGGCAAGGACGACGTGCATCTGCTCGTCGTCTGCACGGCTGACCGTGGTCTTTGCGGTGGTTTCAACGCTCAGATTTCCCGTTTTGCTCGTGATCGTGCTCGCAAGCTGATCGCGCAGGGCAAGACGGTCAAGATCATGACCGTCGGCAAGAAGGGCTACGATAGCCTGCGTCGCGAATTCTCATCCAACATCATCGAGCGCATTGAACTGCGTGACGTGAAGCGGGTGGGTTTCGAGAACGCCGATGGCATCGCCAAGAAGATCATCGCGCGTTTCAACGCCGGTGAGTTCGATGTCTGCACGCTGATCTATTCCGAGTTCAAATCGGTCATCAGCCAGATCCCGACAGGTCTGCAGCTTATTCCTGCTGCGGCACCTGCGGTCGAGGTCGAGCAGTCTGCGACGACGGCGATTTACGAATACGAGCCGGATGCGGCTTCCATTCTGGAAGATCTTATTCCGCGCAACATTTCGGTTCAGGTTTTCCGGGCTCTGCTCGAAAACGTGGCTGGCGAAATGGGTGCCAAGATGAGCGCGATGGACAATGCCACGCGCAACGCCGGTGAAATGATCAACAAGTTGACGCTTTCCTATAACCGTCAGCGTCAGGCTCAGATCACCAAGGAACTGATTGAAATCATTTCGGGCGCGGAAGCGCTCTGAGGTTAAGGAAAGAGGGTAAGGATAATGGCTAAGGCAGCTACCCCAAAGAAAACCGCAGCGATCACTGGCGCGACCGGCAAGGTTACGCAGGTTATCGGCGCTGTTGTCGACGTGGCGTTCGAAGGCGACCTGCCTGCGATCCTCAACGCGATTGAAACTGACAACAACGGCAACCGTCTGGTTCTCGAAGTTGCGCAGCACCTCGGCGAAAACGTCGTGCGTACAATCGCCATGGACTCGACCGAAGGTCTGGTTCGCGGTCAGGCCGTTCGTGACACGGGCGCTCCGATCACCGTTCCCGTCGGTCCTGAGACGCTTGGTCGTATCATGAACGTCATCGGCGAGCCGGTTGACGAAGCAGGCCCGCTGGTTACTTCAGGCATGCGCGCCATTCACCAGGAAGCGCCTTCCTACGTCGAGCAGTCGACAGATGGCCAGATTCTGGTTACCGGCATCAAGGTCGTCGACCTCTTGGCACCTTACGCTAAGGGCGGCAAGATTGGCCTGTTCGGCGGTGCCGGCGTTGGCAAGACCGTTCTGATCATGGAACTGATCAACAACGTTGCCAAGGCGCACGGTGGTTACTCGGTGTTTGCTGGCGTGGGTGAACGTACCCGCGAAGGCAACGACCTTTACCACGAAATGATCGAATCCGGCGTGAACAAGCACGGCGGCGGCGAAGGCTCGAAGGCTGCGCTCGTTTACGGCCAGATGAACGAGCCACCAGGTGCGCGTGCTCGCGTTGCTCTGACGGGTCTGACCATCGCTGAAGACTTCCGTGACAAGGGCCAGGACGTTCTGTTCTTCGTGGACAACATCTTCCGCTTCACGCAGGCTGGTTCCGAAGTGTCGGCTCTCTTGGGCCGTATTCCTTCGGCTGTGGGTTATCAGCCAACGCTGGCAACCGACATGGGCCAGATGCAGGAACGCATCACCACCACGACCAAGGGTTCGATCACCTCGGTTCAGGCCATTTACGTGCCTGCCGACGACTTGACCGACCCTGCACCGGCAACATCGTTCGCCCACTTGGACGCAACGACGGTTCTATCGCGTTCGATCGCCGAAAAGGGTATTTACCCGGCTGTTGACCCGCTCGACTCCACGTCGCGCATGCTCGACCCGCTGATCGTTGGCGAAGAGCACTATGAAGTTGCCCGTAAGGTTCAGATGACCTTGCAGCGCTACAAGGCTCTCCAGGACATCATCGCCATCCTCGGCATGGACGAACTGTCTGAAGAAGACCGTTTGGCCGTTGCGCGCGCTCGTAAGATCGAACGCTTCCTGTCGCAGCCATTCTTCGTGGCTGAAATCTTCACCGGCGCCCCTGGCAAGCTCGTGGCTCTCGAAGACACGATCAAGGGCTTCAAGGGTCTCGTCAACGGCGAGTATGATCATCTGCCGGAAGCTGCTTTCTACATGGTCGGTTCGATGGAAGAAGCCATCGAGAAGGCCAAGAAGATGGCTGCTGAAGTCGCCTGATAATGCTATCAAGAAAAGGCGCGTGGCTTTTCCACGCGCCTTTGTTCGTCGCGCAACAGAAAAGAAGTGAATAGCCATGGCCGACAGTTTCAAATTCGAACTTGTTTCTCCGGAGCGTCTGCTTGTTTCCGAAACGGTCACTGAAGTTGTCATTCCCGCCACGCTTGGCGAAATGACGATTCTGCCGAACCATGCGCCTGTTATGACGACCATCAAGCCCGGCGTCGTCAAAGTGAAGTTCGCTTCTGGCGAAACGCATAAATACGTTGTCTTCGGTGGTTTTGCCGACATCGTACAGAGCGGCTGCACATTGCTTGCCGAATCTGCCGTTGCAGCCGATGAGATGACACCGGATACGCTTCAGAAGCGGATCGATGCTGCCAAGGCAGAAATTGACGAGACCGGTCATCACGAACATCGCACGAAGCTTGAGAAGTACATGTACGAACTGACGAACCTTCATGAGGTTCTCGTCGCAGCTTGAAAGGACAGGGCGGGTTCTCCAAAGGAATGACGCCCCCTCCGGTTTACGAAAGCGGCCTAGATGGCCGCTTTTTTGTTTTCATATGAGGGTGTCGCGGCCAAGATGCCGCATCCGCCATGAATAGAGCCGACATGTGATGCAGCGCGGTCGATGATGGATAAGGTCCCATGTGATGCCAGGCAAAAACATATCCAGACCAGTTATCAGAATGTCGCGTCGCGATGGCGTTGTTGCCACCGGCAAACGCATTGTGCCGGAAGAAGTGCCGATCGCTTTTTCCTATGGCGGTTCGACCCATGCGGTGATGATGGCAACACCCGCTGACCTTGAAGATTTTGCGACCGGTTTCAGCTTGACCGAAGGCATCATTTCCAGCGCTGACGAGATCGACTGCATCGATGTTCTGGATGCAGACCGAGGATTCGACGTGCAAGTCACGCTTCGCGATGCGCAGGCGGATGCCCTGCGCCTTCGCCGTCGGCATATGGCCGGTCCTGTCGGTTGTGGTCTTTGCGGTATTGAATCCATCGAGCAGGCTGTGCGTGTCGTACCTGATGTGTCCAACGTGCGTCTCGGCCTCGACGCGGAGACAATCGCGACCGCAATGAACGCTCTGAATGGTGCGCAGCCGCTTCACACAGAAACACGAGCCGTCCATGGCGCAGGCTTTTACGTGCCAGAAATCGGGTTAATTGCCGTGCGGGAGGACGTCGGTCGGCATAATGCACTCGATAAGCTGACCGGTGCGGTGCTGCGCTCAGGGCATGCCGGTCGGGACGGTGTCGTGGTCGTCACGAGCCGTCTCTCCGTTGAAATGGTGCAGAAGGCTGCAATCCTTGGAAGTGGCATATTGGTTGCCGTGTCCGCCCCAACGGCGCTTGCGGTTGAAACGGCAGATGCCGCGGGGATGACGTTGATTGCGCTCGCACGCGGCGACGACTTCGAAGTCTTCACACATTTCAATCGCGTCGTTCTTGATACAGCGCAGGCTCATTCTACTTCGTAGAGGTTTTGCCGATTTTGCTTTTGGCTCTGCCTCTGCTATTCGTCAATTTCGGTGCGGCGCTGTGGGCCGGTCGGTATGAATTAGCATGATGCGTTGGTCGATCCGTGAGCCGCTCTTAGCTGGAGAGCGTCGCGCGTTGATGAACGCTAATCGCAGGAGAGCGATGTGCAGCAAGAAGTGATTCCCAAGCCGCGAGGTGTGGCTCAAGAATCCGAGTTCGGTCCTTGGCTTGCAAAGGCGTCCATTCTGGTTGTGGATGACGAGCCGGGAATCCGCAATTTTCTCATGCGCACGCTGGAGCCGCGTTGCAAATTCGTGGATGAGGCAGCCGATACCACCGAGGCGAGCCGCAAGCTGGATGAGCGGCATTTCGATATCGTCATCCTTGACAACATTATGCCGAAGAAGACCGGACTGGAGTGGCTGACCGAACAGCGCGCCATTGGGCTTTATGCGGAAGCCATTCTGATGACGGCCTATGCCGATCTCGAAACCGCCATTCTGGCAATCCGGGCCGGTGCTGCCGATTTCTTGCTGAAACCGTTTCGCTCCAACCAGCTTCTCAATGCGATTTCCCGTTCGCTGGACCGAATCCAGTTGCAGCGCGAAAACTTTGCACTGAAATACGAACTGAAGGCTGCGTCCGATCATCTTTTCCTGCGTGACCGCTTGGTGGGCAGTTCCGCCACCATCCAGCAGACACGGGAGATGATCAGCCGCGTTGCCCCGCTTCCCACATCCGTTTTGCTGACCGGCGAATCTGGCACCGGCAAGGAAGTGCTGGCCCGCTCTATCCATGAATTGTCCGACCGCGCTGGCAAGCCATTCGTCCCCATCAACTGCGCAGCCATTCCCTCCGATATGCTGGAAACCGAGTTGTTCGGCCATGTGAAGGGCGCGTTTACAGGCGCGGACAATCGGCGCGAGGGGCTTTTCATGCACGCGCAGGGCGGCACATTGTTTCTGGATGAAATCGGTGAAATGCCGATGGCGTTGCAGAGCAAGCTTCTGCGGGTAATCGAAGACCGGAAGGTACGGCCGGTTGGGGCGGAGCGCGAAGTGCCGGTGGATATCAGGCTCGTTTTCGCCACCAATGCGGATCTGGCGAGCGACGTCGAGAAGGGGCGTTTCAGGGCCGATCTTTATTATCGCATCAATGTCATGCAGATTTATCTCGCACCGCTGCGAGACCGCGAGCGGGATGTGGTGGAACTGGCCGATCTGTTCATGCACAAGCTTTCGCAGCAACTCGGGATGCCGCCGGTCCAAATCGACAATGCTGCAAGGTCCATGATGCTGGCTTATCATTGGCCGGGCAACGTGCGTGAGTTGCGCAATCTGATCGAGCGCAGTCTTATCCTTGGTCGTTTCCCCAACGATTTGCGCGGTGGTTCTCCAGCGCCTGTTGCCAGTGGCACGCTTGATGATGTCGAGCGGCGGCATATTCTAGCGGTGCTGGAGGAGTTGGGCGGCAACAGGGATGAGGCATCGCGTCGTTTGGGCGTTTCCCGCAAGACGATAGATCGCAAGCTGTCATCCTGGCATGGCTGACGACGTCCCGCTCCCAAAAACTGTGAAGTCATCGCGATCAGTTCGTGTTCGCCTGCTTGCCATTGCGCTTTTGCCGATGCTGGTCGTGTTGCCGCTGCTGCTCGGCGTAACGATGACGCGGTGGAGCTCCAAGTTCGATGCGTTGCTGATTTCCAAAGTGAATGGTGATCTGACCATTGCGCACCAATATCTCGCGACAATTCTGGAGAACACCGGCGAGCGTCTGGATGCCATCGCCAATTCAGCACGGCTTCACGACATATTGGTGCAGCAGCAGTCGCTGCCGCTTGCCGAATATCTGGAAACGAGCCGGGGCAGGCTGGGCCTCGATTTTCTGTTCGTCATCGACAGGAATGGTGCTGTCACGGCCAGCGCCGGTTCGCAGGTGGCAAAGGTGCGCACGGATTGGCCGGTTCGTGCCAAGGCGCTTGGCGGCAGTCCTTCCTTTGCGATGGATGTATTTTCGCAAAATGAACTGCGCGATATCTCACCCGATCTGGGTGACCGCGCAACGTTGGAGCTGGTGCCTGCATCAGCGGAAAAACAGTTCGAGACGCGCGGCATGGTGATCCACGCCGCAAGCCCGGTGATGCTGCCCGGTGGAGAGGTGGCGGCGCTGGTGGGCGGCAAGCTCTTGAACCAGAATCTCGATTTCATCGATACGATCAACGATCTGGTCTACCGCGAGGCAAGTCTTCCCGACGGTAGTCAGGGAACGGCGACGCTGTTTCTAGACGATGTGCGCATCAGCACCAATGTGCGCCTGTTCGAAAACCGCCGTGCGCTGGGAACGCGGGTGTCTGATGCAGTGCGATCGACCGTGCTGGATAACGGGCGGGTCTGGCTCGACAGCGCTTATGTCGTCAATGACTGGTATATCTCGGCCTATGAACCGCTGACCGACAGCTATGGCAAGCGGATTGGCATGCTTTATGTCGGCTTTCTCGAAGCGCCATTCGCACGCGCCAAATATGAGACGCTGGGCTCCGTTATCGCCGCCTTTTTGGGGATCACGATCCTCAGCATTCCGGTTTTTCTGCGCTGGGCGCGTGGCATCTTCAAGCCGCTGGAGCGCATGACCCAGACCATTGCCAGTGTGGAGGAGGGGGATATGGGTGCCAGAACCGGCCTGCCACCCATGAATGATGAAATCGGGCGCGTGGCTGTGCATCTCGATGGTCTTCTGGCACGGCTTCAGCAGCGCGAGGGTGAGTTGCGGGCCTGGAATGAAGAGTTGAACGTGCGCGTGGAAGAGCGGACACAGGAATTGCAGCTCGCCAACCTGCAAATCGAAGCGACGACGAAGCAGCTCGTCATGTCCGAGAAGCTTGCAACCATCGGTGAAATCACCGCAGGCGTTGCGCATGAGATCAACAACCCGATCGCCGTCATACAGGGCAATCTGGAGGTGGCACGAGCCGTGCTGGGACAGCAGGCGGATGCTGCGACAACGGAATTCAACCTGATCGACGAGCAGGTGGACCGTATCAGCCGGATCGTGGGCAAGCTTTTGCAGTTTGCAAGGCCGGAGGAATTCGCCGGTTATGTGGAACGACAAAACCCTGCAGATGTGATTTCCGATTGCATGCCGCTCGTCAAACATGTGTTGAGCCGGGCGGGCATCGATGTGGTGCGTGATGACCGCGCTGACGGGCAGGTCATGATGAACCGCACGGAGCTTCAGCAGGTGCTTGTCAATCTCATCGTCAACGCCGCACATGCCATGCCGCAAGGCGGCACGCTTGCTCTGCGCAGCCATGATGCTGAAAGACATGGCTCTCAGGGCGTTTCGATCATTGTGGCTGATACCGGTATTGGCATGAGCGCGGATGTGGTCGAGCGTATTTTCGATCCGTTTTTTACCACGAAGCGTCAGGAGGGGACCGGGCTTGGTCTCTCCGTCAGCCAGATGCTGATCGTGCGCCAGGGTGGTGACATCACCGTCGAAAGCACCGTCGGCCATGGCACGACATTTACGATCTGGCTGCCGCAAACTGTCTGATCTTCGTCGTTCTCAGTATTCAAAATCATGTAGGCTGGACATTTTGTCGCGGCGGGTGGGACATTTTGTCTCGGTGTTCAACTCGGCGCACCCTATCGTTTTGATAAATAACAATTTTCATTCTGGCACATGAATTGCTGAGCAGTGGTTGCATCACAAAGGCTGCTGAAAACAAGCGTTCCCGTCAGAGGTGACCGGTTTCGGCAAAGCCCGTGGGGCTTGGGACATTGTTTCGGAAGAGTGGGGCGCGCCTTGCCCGATTATGGCAGGGCGCGCGAGCAGGGCCGGAACATAAACAACAATCGAAATTCATCGCTTTGCGGTGAATGGAGGGACATCACAATGACTGCTACGAACGAAGCATTCGCGCCGGGGGCGACGGGTGCTGGTCTTCTGGACCGTGAAAGAATTATCGCAAAGCCGGGCTTCAACCGTTGGCTGGTGCCACCGGCTGCGCTCTGCATCCATCTTTGCATCGGCATGGCTTACGGCTTTTCCGTTTTCTGGCTGCCGTTGACCAAGGCCATCGGCATCACCTCTTCCGTCGCCTGTGCCGATTTGACATTGGGCTCGGCCCTGTTCACGACGACCTGCGACTGGCGCGTCAGTGACCTTGGCTGGATCTACACGCTGTTCTTCGTTCTGCTTGGCTGCTCCGCTGCCATCTGGGGCGGCTGGCTGGAACGTGCCGGTCCGCGCAAGGCTGGTTTCGTATCCGCCATCTGCTGGTGCGGCGGCATGGCCGTTGCGGCTGTCGGCATCATGACCCACCAGCTGTGGCTGATGTGGTTCGGTGCTGGCGTCATCGGTGGTATCGGCCTTGGACTTGGCTATATTTCGCCGGTTTCGACGCTGATCAAGTGGTTCCCCGACCGTCGCGGCATGGCGACCGGCATGGCAATCATGGGCTTTGGCGGTGGTGCGATGATCGGCGCGCCTTTGGCCGATACCCTGATGCGCCATTTCCGCACCGATGTTTCCATCGGCGTCTGGGAAACCTTCCTCGTCATGGCGGCAATCTATTTCGTCTTCATGATGGCGGGTGCATTTGGCTACCGCATTCCGCCAGCAGGCTGGAAGCCTGAAGGCTGGACCGCTCCGGCTGCCAAGAACTCCATGATCACGACGCGCCACGTTCACCTGAAAAACGCGCATAAGACCAAGCAGTTCTGGATGATCTGGCTGGTTCTGTGCCTGAACGTATCTGCTGGTATCGGTGTTCTCGGCATGGCGTCGCCAATGCTGCAGGAAATCTTTGCCGGTTCGCTCTTGGGTCTGCCGGACGTGAAGTTCTCGGATCTGACGACGGAACAGCTGGCCTCCATCGCCGCCATTGCTGCTGGTTTCACCGGTCTGCTGTCGGTCTTCAACATCGGTGGCCGCTTCTTCTGGGCGTCGCTGTCCGACCGTATTGGCCGCAAGGCAACCTACTTCACCTTCTTTGCTCTTGGCATCGTGCTATACGCATCGGCTCCATGGGCTGCCGGTATCGGTAGCAAGGCGCTGTTTGTCGGTATGCTCTGCATCATCGTTTCGATGTATGGCGGTGGCTTTGCCACGGTGCCTGCCTATCTGGCGGATATTTTCGGCACGCAATTCGTGGGCGCGATCCACGGTCGCTTGCTCACAGCTTGGGCAACGGCTGGCATCATCGGTCCTGTCGTCGTGAACTACATTCGCGAAGCGCAGATCGCAGCGGGCATTCCACGCGCGCAGGTCTATGACTTCACCATGTATATTCTCGCGGGCATGCTGGCGTTGGGTTTGATCGCCAACCTCATGGTCAAGCCGCTGGCAGACAAGTGGTACATGTCGGACGAAGAGGTCGCTTCGCTTCAGGCCAAAACCAAGTCGACAGACACCGGTCCTTCCGGTTCCTTCGGCATCGGCAAGGGTGGCTTCGATGCCAAGGCGCTGATCGCCTGGGCCATCGTCGGCATTCCCATCGCCTGGGGTATCTGGATCACGTTGCAGAAGACTTTCGTTCTGTTCACCTGATCATCTCATCTCAACAGAAAAGGCGGCTCTCGGGCCGCCTTTTTTATTTTCAAAGTCTCTACGCTATTACCTTCAGGCAGATAGCCGTTTCGAAACAGGTTGTGCGTCATAGCTGGCGGAGGCGCCTGCCGTGGTCGGGTTGCCAACGTTGAACTGCGTCAGCAACTCTCGCAGGCTTTCCGCCTCGCGCGCCAGTCCGTGGCTTGCTGCGGTGGTTTCCTCCACCATCGCGGCGTTTTTCTGGGTGGCTTGGTCCATCAGGTTCACGGCATTGTTGATTTCAGCCAGACCGGTCGCCTGCTCCTTGGATGCTCTGACGATAGTCGAGACGTTGACATCGATTTGGCTGACCTGCAACGCAATCTGCTTGAGGGCATCACCCGTCTGACCAACGAGATCGACGCCATTGGCGACATGCTGGCGAGACGTATTGATAAGTTCCTTGATCGCCTTGGCAGCGCTTGCAGAACGTTGCGCAAGTTCACGGACTTCCTGGGCAACAACGGCAAAACCTTTGCCAGCTTCACCGGCACGTGCAGCCTCCACACCAGCATTCAGGGCCAGAAGATTGGTCTGAAACGCGATGTCATCGATGACGCCGATGATATTGGTGATTTCGCCAGAAGACTGGGAAATCTTATCCATCGCTCCAATAGCCCGGTGGACGATGTCGCCGGAGCGCTCCGCACTTTCCTTGGTGGAGCCGACCAGTTTTCCTGCTTCGTCCGCGCCTTTGCTGGAATCCTTCACCGTCGTGGTGATTTCCTCCAGGGCGGCGGCGCTTTCTTCCAAAGATGCGGCCTGCTGTTCGGTACGGCGCGCCAGCTGGTCTGCCGCCACGCGGATTTCGGCAGAGCCCGAGGCAATGGTGGCAGCGTTTTGTGCCACCGTTTGCATGGTCGAGCGCAGTTTTTCGATCACCTCGTTGAAGTCGCCACGCAGCTTCTCCATGCTCGGGACGAAGGGTTTATCGAGACGCTGGCGAAGCTCTCCTTCCGCCAGAAGGCGCAATGCATCGCCCAGAGTTGAAATAGCGCTCATGCGAGGCGTCACATCCGTCGCGAATTTGACGACTTTGACGACCTCTCCCTTGTCGTTCAAGATGGGGTTGTATGCGGCCTGGATCCAGACTTCCTTGCCGTTCTTGCCGAAACGCACGAACTCATCGGAAATAAACTCGCCTGCTGCCAGTCGTTTCCAGAAGTTTGCGTATTCGCTGGAGGCCGCATAAGCAGGCTCGCAGAAGATGCGGTGATGCTTACCGGCTATCTCCGTCAGTGCGTAGTTCAACGTGGCGCAGAAATTGTCGTTGGCGGTGATGATTTCGCCCGTTGGCAGAAATTCGATGACGGCCTGCGAGCGCGAGATCGCTTCCAGCTTGCCGCTATCTTCCTTTGCCTTCAATTTTTTCGCAGTGATGTCGGTCGCGATTTTTACGACTTTGTAGGGCTGACCGCTGCGATAGACAGGATTGTAGGATGCTTCGATCCATATCTCGGTGCCGTCCTTGCGGATGCGTTTATAGTCCTGTGCGTCAAATTTCCCGCTCGCCAGGCTTTTCCAAAACTCGGCATAGGCTTGGGTGCCCACATAGTCTCTATCACAGAAGATGCGGTGGTGCTTGCCAACGATCTCTTCCAACTTGTAACCAAGTGCCTTACAAAAGTTCTCGTTTGCGTTGAGAATATTTCCTTTCAGATCGAACTCGATCATGGCCTGAGAGGCTGAAAAGGCCTCAAGGACGTGTCTGTTGTCCGCATTTTTTCCCAGCCAAAGCATATTGTCTCCAAGTGAGCTGAAAAAAGCCGCGGCTGTACATTGCTACGTCGCGCGCGTTTTCGATTGAGGTTTAGGTTGCATTTATAAGTTCGTTCTTTAATTGCATTAGAGCTTATTAATATTAATACAAAGTTGATGACAACTATCGCCGAAGTTTATTTTTCGCGTTCGCAAGACTAATTTTGGGCTGGATTTTAACGATGTCGGATAATTGTTTATTTCTGCGTTGTATCCCGCAGATGGAGACATGTTTCATGAAGTCCGCAGATTTTTTGTCGTTGCGCGCAAATGCAAAAAACGCTGTCCGGCATCTGCCCAACAGCGTTTTAAAGTCTCTCAATAAAAAAGTGATCGGCGCAGCGCTTAAGCGGCGATGTCCTCTAGGTCGGCACCCTTGAACATCTTGGCAAGGTTCAGGAAGCAGATCATGCCGTGTTCGTTGGCAATGATACCTTCCGAGAACGACTTGTCGAAGGAGGCGGAGACTTCCGGAACGGGCTGTACCTGGCTTGCTGGGATCGTCAGAATGTCCGAAACGCGGTCAACAAGCATGCCGATGACCATGTTGTGAACTTCAGCGACGACGATGGCGCTACGCTCGTTGGCAACGGTGCTCTTCATGCCAAGCTTGTAAGCGAGGTCGATGATCGGAATGACCGATCCGCGAAGGTTCATAACGCCGATCACGTCTTTTGGCGCGTGTGGCAATGGTGTGGACGGAGCCCAGCCGCGAATTTCACGGATCGTGGTCGTTTTGACGCAGAACTCCTGATCGTGGAGACGAAACGCGATGATTTCGAGGGTATCGCCACCAAAGTTCGTAGAATTAATCGTAACCATCAGAATTCTTCCCAATCCTTGTTCTGGGCTAGTGCGAGCGCACCGACGCTAGCGTATCCGGATTTTGGCATCCTGCCTGGTGTACGAACAACCGGGGCTTTTTCTTCCGGCTTCATCCTATGATTCGTAACAGAAGAATGTTTCCCAAATCTAAACTGCGTTAACAAATTTCTCAGTACATCAGCTTCGTGAGCAAGGCTGTGGCTGGCGGCAGTCGTTTCTTCCACCATGGCGGCATTTTGCTGCGTATTGGTATCCATTGCTTCGACGGCGTGATTGATCTCTTTCAGACCGTTGGCCTGTTCTCGTGCAGTTTCAACGATCGCACCGACATGATTGTTGATTTCGGAGACCTGCGTTACGATCGTATCGAGCGCTTTGCCGGTTTCACCAACCAGTTCGACGCCTTCCTTCACCTGTTCGGCAGAGGTGTTGATGAGCGTTTTGATTTCCTTGGCAGCTTTGGCAGACCGTTGCGCAAGCTCTCGTACTTCCTGGGCGACAACTGCAAAGCCTTTTCCGGCTTCACCAGCACGAGCAGCCTCGACGCCAGCGTTCAGCGCAAGAAGATTGGTCTGGAAGGCGATGTCGTCGATGACGCTGATAATGTTGCTGATTTCGCTCGATGATTGCGAGATGCGCCCCATAGCTTCTATCGCCTTGCCAACGACAGCTCCCGAACGTTCGGCACCTGCCTTTGTTTTTGCGACGAGCTGACCGGACTCTTCCGCGCGGACTGTGTTCTGCGCGACGGTTCTGGTGATTTCGTTGAGGGCTGCGGAGGTTTCTTCGACGGCTGCGGCTTGCTGCTCCGTGCGCTTGGCAAGATTATCCGAGGCTTCGCTAACTTCGCGCGATCCGGTGGCTATGCTGCCGGTGCTTTCCGCAACATCACGCATGGCGCTCTGCAGCTTTTGCAGCGAGCCGTTCAGATCCTGACGCACCTTTTCCAGCGTTGGAATGAAAGGTGTTTCAATGGTTGCAGTCAGGTCACCATTTGCCAAGGCTGTCAGGCTGTGTGCCAGCTCATCCACTGCGCGAACGCGTTCAGTGACATCGGTCGCAAACTTCACGACTTTGAAAACTCGACCATCCTGATCCATGATGGGATTGTAAGATGCCTGAATCCAGACCTCTTTGCCACCCTTGCCGATACGCTTGAATTCGGCGGAAATGAATTCTCCTGCCGCAAGCTTGCGCCAGAACTCCGCATAGTCGGAACTGTTGCGGAACTGCTCGTCGCAGAACATGCGGTGGTGCTGCCCACGGATTTCCTGAAGACTGTAACCCAGGCAGGAGAGAAAATTCTCATTGGCGGTGATGATGTCGCCAGACGTGGTGAACTCGATGATGGCCTGAGCGCGCGACAATGCGTTGAGCTTGCCGGAGTCTTCGGCGGACTTCGTCTTGGCCTCGGTGATCACGGTCGCGATCTTTACGATGCTCTTTACCCTGCTACCGATGACAACAGGGTTATAGGAGGCCTGAATCCAGACTTCGCGTCCGCCATTGGCGAGTCGCTTGTACTGCTGCGCCTGATATTTTCCATCGGCGAGATTTTTCCAGAACGTGCGGTAATCCTGACTTTTGGCATAGTCAGCTTCGCAAAACATGCTGTGATGCTTCCCGACGATTTGCTCGGCGGTGTAGCCCATGGCTCGGCAGAAGTTTTCGTTGGCTGAAAGAATTATGCCACCGGTGTCAAACTCGATCATCGCCTGCGAGTGGCTAAGAGCGGTTAGAACGGCTTTCGCATGCGTTCCAAGAAGAGATAGCACGTGGATGACACTCCATGACAATGGCACACGCATGTGCGCATTGCGGCTTTTGCTGTTGCGCGCGGACGTGAACAGTCAGCGAACTGTTCAAGGCAACAACAATTCATCTACAACATTATCTTTAAGGATCTCTGAATTCGCCGATTATTGATATTCGATTAAGGTGAGATGCGAGAAACCATAAGGGCTCCCGCCGCCTCATGCCGATCAATATTCTTTTTCGTAGAAAATACCGGCAGCACCTTCACCGTCGCCGCCCGCTGACCCGCGCAGTTTGACGCCCTTGCCGACATCGAGATTGATGATGGCTTTTGCGCCGGTTCTTCCGCTTTGCTCCAGTTCCAGATAGGTCTTTTCATTGAGATATTTGCCGGCCGAAACGCGTGCCTGACCTTCGGAATCGGTCGATATATCGAGATCGTCAATACCGAGATTGCTGCGCAGACTATCGAAAAGCGATGTAGAGCGCCCCCCGGCCAGTTGTCCTGCGGCATCTGCAAGTCTTGCGATCTGCAAGGCGGAGAGCTTCGACATGGACTGACCGAAGATCAACTGCGCCATCACCTCGTCCTGTGGCAATGCGGGGGACGATGTGAATGCAAAGGCTGGGTCATTCGCATTCCCGGTGACTGATACGGTCACGGTCGTGGAGCCAGCTGTCGAGTCGGCCGCCATGTTGAGAACCGGCACCAGCCCGCCGCCGAACGTGATGTCGCCGGTGGTGAAATCCAGGCGCCGGGTCAAAATTTCCAGTCTGCCGCGCTTCATCTCGAAGCCGCCTGAGACTTCGGGATTGGCGGCGGTGCCGCGCACGGTCACGCCGCCGGTCAATTCCGCATCGACGCCCCGGCCGCGAACGAAGATACCGCTGGGCGCATTGATCTTGAGGTCCAGTGCCATGGACGACGATCTGCCGCTACCGCCCTTGTCACCGTTCAATTTCTGGTCCTGCACACGCACCGCCCGTGGCGCGTTCTTGTGCTTCACATCGATCTGCTGGAGGGAGGCCGGCAGGCGCTCCGGTATGGTGATGGCACTTTTGTCCAGTGTGATCGTGCCACCCAGGACCGGTGACGAGAGTACGGGACCTTTCAGCGTCAGAGTGCCGCTGGCCTGGGTTGTGAACAGCGTGCCATCATTATAGGCGGCGCGATTGAGAGTAATGGTCAGATCTGCCGGGAAACCGGAGGCTGGCAAGATGCCGACGGAGCCAGTACCGGAGATCGTTCCACCGCCTGCAAGTTGCCCGCTTAATCGGGAGATTGTCGCTCTATCGCGGTCAAAATTGATTGCGACGCCAAGATTGTTGACCGTCAGATTGCGGCGTACATCGGTGACGCGTGTGCCGTTCGTCGTTATGCTGCCGGTCACGATAGGGGAGCTGGCTGTGCCTTCGATCTTGACATCGACGGCTGCCGTGCCCGCGACGTCAAAACCCTGTGCCGATGTCTGAGCGCCAAGAACACCAAGGGGCAGGTTTCCCTTGAAAGCCATCGACAATGGTCGGTTACCGCTGATGCCGAGTGTTCCACCGCCGGAAATCGTCAGCCCGCCCTGCGCCGTGACATTGGTATCCAGTCTCAAGGTGCCGCTGGCGAATTGCCCTTTGGCTTTCACGCCAAGCGAGCCCAGACCTGCACTGCGTGTCTGGCTGACCGCGGCATCGGACCATGTCAGGTCATAGACCACCGTCGGATCGGATGCCGAGCCCTTTGCGGTCACTATTCCGGAAATCGTTCCGGATGCGTCGAGGCCAGGGGAAAACGCATTGGCCAGATTGGCGGGAAGCGCACGGATGGCCGTATTGAGATCGAGCGCCGATCCGGCCGTGCCATTGACTTCGATACGTCCATTTCCGGTCTGGATAACGAGGCCGGAGATGCGTGCTGTTCCGTTGTTGATGGCTATGGAGGTTGGTTGTGACAGCTTGACCGGAATGCCGCGAGGCGTGGCTGAGAGGGCGTCCAGTTTCACCGTGATCGGGGCAGCACCCGTATCGATGCTTCCCTTGAGGAGCATAGGTGCATTGTCGTAACGGGCGTTGAGGTCGAACGCGGTTGCCGTGCCGGAGTGATTGATGTCGAGGTCAAGGCCGGAGATAGAGACTGCACCAGCATTGATGGTTTCAGCGGTTACCTTGCCATTTGCCGCGAGCGCCATGACATCATCGACCTTGAGATCGGCCGCAAGTTTGGAGACGGTCGTCGTGCCTTGAGAGATGATGCCACCGGCGGCACGGATCGTTGCTGCGATCTTTCCATCCGCATTGGACACCACGACGTCGCCTTTGACGTCGCCATTGGCCTGTTGGGCCGCCAGTGCGGCCAGCAGAGAAAGATCGGGGAAATCGAAAGAGAGGTTGCCGGATGGCAGGAATTGCGGTGTGAATTGCAGGTTGCCGGTCAAAACATTGCGCCCGACCGTAACATTCAATTTCGGAATAGCCGTGCCGTTTTCACTCTGAACCAAGTCGCCAGACGCATCGATGACCTGTCCGTCCAGTGTTCCGCTGGCCTGCAACTGTGCCTGCGGTGCGTTGAAATCGGCTTTGCCCTTTGCTGAGACTTTTAACGCTTCCAGCGCACGACCAGCCAGCGTCGCTTTGGCCGAGTTCAGGCTAACCTGGAAATCGGCAGCGTTGATAGGGCCAGTGGCATCCAGATAAAATCCAAGTGCACCCGAGGCTTGTGGGGTCAGCTTTTCAAGCGCGGGCAAACGCCCGCCGAGCTTTGCACTGACATTGCCATTCTCCAGTGAGAGATCGCCATTGGCTTCCAGCGTTCCGGATTTGACGACGAGGTTCTCGACGCGGGTCGCGCCACCCATCGTGCTGTTCACATAGGCGTCGATGGCGATGGTGGTGTCGAATTTCTCTGCGAGTGCGGGCGGCAAAACGGCCGGAAGCACGAACAGGCGAAGGTTGGATGCAATCGTGCCCGCAGACAGATCATAGGTCCCGCTGCCAGTGCCGCCGATGCTGGCGCTCTCAAGCGTTGCACCTTCGAATGCGATGGTCTGTGGCGAGATACGCAAAGGCGCATTCAGCTTCAACGGCGCTTTGACGGCCCTCTCAATATCAGGTGTCGTCATTGCCGACTGGGCAATGCTGAGTGAGGTTTGTACCGTGCCGGTCTGGTTTGTCAGATTGAGATCATCGCTGTTTGCCGATAGCTTCACGTCATCCAGACGACCCTGCGGCATGGTTAGGGATCGCAACGATGCGCTCATATTCAGTTTTGCGGCATTCGCATCGCCACGAAGAGACAGATCGACACCGTTGATCAGAGCGGCGATTTCTCCGCCCTCCAGAGGCAGCCGAACATCGACGGGGCCGTTCGTACCGATCAAATTGGCGATGAGGTCGTTCTGTCCCTGCGTGTCCATTGCGCCGGATGCCGTCAGCAGCAATTTTCCGGTTTCCAGGTTGCCGCTTTCGACGCTGATTCGGCCCTCCGGCGATATGCTCGCGGCGAGATCGAGCTTCGACTGACCGGCAAAAAGCTGACGGACGAGCGGAGGCAACAGCATATCCGGCTGACCTCCACCATGCAGTTCGACACGTCGGGTCCCGTCCGGCCCAAGTTGATGACGCCCGTTGAGATCGAGAACCGGGTTGCCAGCCACTGCTCCGCTTAGCTTGCCGCTCCAGTCCGATAATGCACCTTCGCCATTCACCGTCAGGGCAACTGCGGGCGCACCGGGAAGGCGCAGAAGAGTGGCCAGCAATCCACCTTGCGGTTCGTTCAAAGCCGCATCGAGTTTCAGCACGTTGTCATCAGGCGCAAAGGCGATGTCTGCGGTGACCTTCGCCTGTGGCTCATCCTTGCGATTGGCAGAGAGAGACAGTGCGATGGCATCGTTTGCCGCCGTTCCGTTACCCGTGGCTGCCAACTCAAAGGGACGACCAGCGAGTCGTTCGCCAAGGCGGATGTCCGGCAAAGAGATGTCGTCAATGTCTATCGCAACGGGCAGGGAAAAGCCGCTTGAATCCGGGGTTTTTGGCGCTGTGGATGGCAGCGGCAACCTGTCGAAGGTCACATTGGCGGCCGCAATTCGTTGCGCATGAAACGTGCGCTTCAAAAGAGCGGACGGCGACCAGTCGACCTCTATGCCGCCAACGCGCGCGTAGACGCCTTCGCGGTCTGAAAGAACGACGCTATCCAGTCTCAAGTCGCCTGTCAGCAGACCGGAAGGGGGTGAGATTTCAATTTTTTGGTCGGGGGTCGAGATGAGTGCAGAAATCTGGTTTGCGGCAAACCGTGCACCTGTCGGCGTATAGCCGATGAAGAGGACTGCGATCACGACCAGCGCAACGATGCCAACGGCAATATAGACGAACCATTTCAGCAATCGAATCAATGCGGTCATCTGAAGCTATCTACACTCTGCTGGTTATCTGAGGTTCTTTTCAGAACGACTGCCCGATGCCGGCATAAATGCCGAAGCTGCTTCCGCCCTCGTATTTTTGGAGTGGCATGGCAACATCGAGACGCAATGGGCCGAAAGGCGTGGCATAACGAAGGCCTATGCCCGCACCGGCGCGAATATCCGAGAAATCCGGTGCAAGATCGGATGATACCACGCCTGCGTCGAAAAAGGGAACAAGGCCGATGGTCTCGGTGATCTTGACGCGGGCCTCGAGCGAGGTGACGACATAGGAGCGCCCGCCAGTGGCTTCGTTTGCGGCATTATAAGGCGAAATTTCCTGGTAGCTGTAGCCACGCACCGATCCGCCACCACCTGCATAAAACCTGCGGGTTGGTGGAATATCTTCCAGCGCGCCGACGCCAATCAGTGCACCGGCAGCGATCTTTCCGGCCAGAACCACCTGGTCTTCGGCACCCAGGCCCTTGTAGCCTGTCGTAGAGCCTTCGAAGGATGTGAAGAACGTGCCGTTGAGCGCCTCATAGCTGGGTTTGGCGGAAATCGATGCACGAAAACCCTCTGTCGGGTTCAGCTTGTCATCGCGCATATCCCGCACGAATTCCAGCGGTACAGACGTCGTCAGATACTGGTTGTTCCCGAATGCATCGTCTGAATCCGTCCACTCGACCTCCAATCCAGCGGATGCCGTATCGTAATCGTTGAACTCATAGGCGAATCCACCATAGCCAGTGACTGATCGCGCATCATAAGTGTCGGGATGCTCGGTCTTGGCCTTGAGGCTTGCGGTAAATGTC
The DNA here is from genome assembly GCF_002915175.1 of Agrobacterium rosae. GTDB lineage: Bacteria > Pseudomonadota > Alphaproteobacteria > Rhizobiales > Rhizobiaceae > Agrobacterium > Agrobacterium rosae. The sequence goes on from NZ_NXEJ01000009.1 coordinate 303,386, forward strand.
GTTGCCGGATTGAAGACGCCGGGTTTGGTGAAAATGATGCCTGCGGAATAATCCATATCCTGCACATTGGACGCTTCACCCAGGCGAGAAACCGCACCCTCGATGCGCAGCGATTCGGCTTTTCCAAACAGATTGCGGTGGCCCCAATACCCTTGAAGACCAATACCCTCTGTCGTTGAATATTGCGCGCCGACGCCGAGATAACGGTGCTTGCCTTCCGACACCTCGATGGTCAGCGGAATGGTGCCGTTGGGGGCAAGCGTGTTGGCTTCCTTGATGGTGATACTGGAGAAGACACCCAGTTTGCGCAAGCGATCAGAAGCCTTGCGCAATTTTTCCGGCGAGTAGGGCTCACCGCCGTTGAGACGCGAGTATTTGCGGATAAAATCCTGATCGACCGTGCGCTGGCCTTTGACCGCAACCTCGCCAAGAGGCGCGACCGGCCCACCCTTAGCGGACAAGGTGAGGTCGACCGTGTTGTTTGCATGATTGGCGACGGCTTCCCTCTTGGTCAGTTCGGCAAGAGGCCGTCCCTCGGCTTTCAAGTCTTCGATCAGCTTGTTGCCGCCACGAATGATAGCCAGCGAACCCGCATTTCCACCCGTAACCAGCCCGTATTCGGAAAGGTCATGTCCGGTCACGTCGCCTTCAAGCCTGACCGTTCCCAGCGTGAAGACGGGACCGGGCGTCACATCGATAACAACCGGGATGGGGCCCGAGCGATTAAAGGAGGGGTTTGGCGGGATGGAATCGATATCCTGCCCAGCAACCGTCACTTTGACGATGCCGCCATATCGTGCGTTTTCGTAAAGGGATGCGATCAAGCGTTCGCGGTCGTCTCGCGCCCGGATGATCAGACCCAGATCGCCCGATGCGGGCTTGTCTGGCTCGGATGTCAGTAGAGAACTGTTTTCGAGGCTCTGTTTCAGCTTTGCATCTGCATCCGGCGCGTTCAACGTGACGGTGAAGGAAACAGGATCGAGAACCTCATCCTTCTTGTCGTCGGAACCGAAAATGGTGATGCCAAAAATCTTGAGTGCGTAAGCCTGACGGGCGAACCCTGGATAAAACGACACTGTTGCTGCCACCGCCAAAACGGTGCCTGCCTTCCAGAACGCAATACTCTTCTTTGGGTTAGTCCGCACTATCGGCATGGGCTACTTTATGGTTGAGCATTTATTATCGGCCCTAGCGGTTGACCGTCCGTTAACATGATAGCTTAAGCATAAATGGCCGGATTGGGCACCCGAAAAAGCGCTTTTTCCGGCCATAAACGCAAAAGCCCCGGCGAACCGGGGCTTCATAACGTGCCAATCTGGCGATGTTAGCGGCAACGTGCCGTGTAACGCTGACCGTACTGGTCGCGATAGTAGCAATAGCCTGGCTCGGAAGCGTTACCGATAAGTGCACCTGTCACGCCGCCGAGTGCTGCGCCAACAGCTGCGCCGCGTACGTTACCAGTGATTGCTGCGCCTGCGATACCGCCTACAACTGCGCCTGTACCCGCACCCTTTTCAGTCTGCGTGCAGCCTGCCAGCGTCAAGCCGATTACGGCAAAAATAATAGCCTTTTTCATGAACTCTCTCCAACGTTACATACGAGCTCTATGGCTCTTGGTAGGCGTCCCATAGGTTATCTGCGGCGACTGCTACCTCCGACCGCAACAGATATCTAACAAGTCGAATGTGTTTATGGAAGCCTCCCCTTGCCAGGCTACGCCTCCCGTCCCAAATCGATTGTGCCCTACTGAACGAGGTGCGGGAAGAAAAGTTCCATTTCTGTCTCACTTTGATGTGAATCAATTTTACGCTTTGCCAAATCTCTTATAAGTCTCCTTGGAATGGTTCAAAACTAAGGGCGAATTGACGCAGTTTCGAGCAATACGCGTCAGAGGGGTTGACGGTCCGGGGACGCGGACCGAAAACAACCACAAGAATTCTGGAGCATGAAATGGACTTCGAGGCATATTTCAAGACCGAGCTGGATGGCCTGCATTCGGAAGGTCGATACCGCGTCTTCGCCGATCTCGAGAGACAGCGAGGCAATTTCCCGCGCGCGACCCGCTACACCACAGATGGTGTGAAGCAGGACGTGACGGTCTGGTGCTCCAACGACTATCTCGGCATGGGTCAGAACCCCAAGGTGGTCGAGGCCATGAAGGCGGCCATCGATCACTGTGGCGCGGGTGCGGGAGGCACCCGGAATATCTCTGGTACCAACCATCACCACGTCAAGCTGGAACAAGAACTTGCCGACCTGCATGGAAAAGAATCAGCGCTGGTCTTCACATCCGGCTATATTTCCAATTGGGCGACGCTCGGCACGCTTGGACAGAAAATTCCTGGCCTGATCATTTTCTCAGACGCGCTGAACCATGCCTCGATGATCGAGGGCATCCGTTATGGCCGTTGTGAGAAGGTCATCTGGAAGCATAATGATATTGAAGACCTCGACGCCAAGCTCAAAGCGGCAGACCCTGCGGCACCGAAGCTGATTGCGTTCGAATCCGTCTATTCGATGGATGGCGATATTTCTCCTATCAAGGAAATCTGCGATCTGGCTGACAAATATGGTGCCATGACCTATCTGGACGAAGTTCATGCAGTCGGCATGTATGGTCCACGCGGTGGCGGCATTGCCGAACGCGAAGGCCTGATGGATCGCCTGACGATCATCGAAGGCACGTTGGGCAAAGCATTCGGCGTGATGGGCGGTTATATTGCAGCCTCCGTAGCGTTGTGTGATTTCATTCGCTCATTCGCGTCGGGCTTCATTTTTACCACTGCGCTGCCGCCTTCTCTCGCAGCCGGTGCGGTTGCTTCTATCCAGCACCTCAAGGCCAGCCCGTTTGAGCGCGCCCGCCATCAGGAGCGCGTACGGACACTGCGTTCTATGCTGGACGCCAGCGGTATTCCGCATCTGCACAATCCCAGCCACATCGTGCCTGTCATGGTTGGCGATGCCGCCAAGTGCAAATGGATTTCGGACATTCTGCTGGATGATCACGGCGTCTACGTGCAGCCGATCAACTATCCAACGGTGCCGCGCAAGACCGAGCGCCTGCGCATCACACCGACACCGCTGCACAGTGATGCCGATCTGGAGCAACTGGTCGGCGCATTGCATCAGCTCTGGGCGCGTTGTGCTCTGGCGAGAGCAGTGGCCTGATATCGGTCAAGCCATCCGATCAAAGGTCGCGACTTGCGCAAGTCGCGACCTTTTTTATTGCTGGGTGTTGTCAGTGTTCCAGCATCTCATGGACGATCTGCTTCGCATCGAGCGAGGCCGGATAATATGTCGGCCAGTTCGTGAGTTCCGCCAGAACGGTGCTGCGGTCATTTCCCCAGAAAAGATGGTAATGGCCCGCTTTTTGCGGTGCAATCGTGTGATCGCTGAACTGGATAAATTCAGGAGCGGACGCATCCCCTGCGCTCTTTTTGAAGATGTAACGAACCCCGCGATTGCCCTTCTTGTATGTCAGGATTTCGTGTCCATCGGAGAGGTATTTCGCCTCTGACGGCTTCTCATCGCGGAAGAACGTGACGCTATCGCCCTTGATGACAATGCGGTCGACGTCGGTCTTATAACCGGTGTCGTATTCGTCGCGATATTCCTTGGCGCTTTTGTCACCATGCTCCGCCTTATGCGCCATGACAGGGTCGAGCGAGCCATCAACCAGATACGGATAAACGGACTGCCAGTCCCCCTCCCAATCGGAAAGCATACGCGGTTTGATCTGGCTGTCCTCGAAATAGCCCTTGTAAATCTCGTTCGAACCCTTGGCATGATCATGCGAATGGCTGTGAGAATGTGCCTTGGTTTCTTCTGCCAGTGCTGCCGTGCTTAGAAGCAGAGTGGTGCCGATCGCTAGCGCTAGGGCGTTTCTGGTGATCATCTATGCGTTCCTCAAAATCGTTTATCGTGCCAAATTATATGTAATGTAATTACATTACAAAAATGCACATAGCCGCTATTGAGAGGTCAGGCAACCCACATTTTGTGGAGTTCTTGGCACGGGTTTCCATCGCACCTACCAGTAAGGCAGGCGCGGAAGACAATCTGTACGTGATGGCTTCAGGCGGCCTGTTGCTTTTGCAGAACGGCTTCTTGCGCATAGGCGCGCGCCTGAGCGTCTGCGGCGAGCACGGCGTCTATTGTCTGTGCCGACTGCCCATCGTTCATTCTGTCCATGACGATCTCGACGATATCGGCCATGTCGAGGAAGCCGATCTGACCATCGACGAAGGCGTGAAATGCTGTCTCGTCGGCGGCATTCAGAACCGCGCCTTGCGCGCCGCCGCGTTCCAGCGCGGTTCTGGCCAGCCGCAAGGCCGGGAAGCGAACCTCGTCGGGTACTTCGAAATCAAGCCTCGCAAGCTTGGTAAAATCCAGTCGCTCCACATTGATCTCGCCGCGCGCTGGATAGGTCAGGGCGTAGGCGATTGCCGTGCGCATATCCGGGCAGCCAAGTTGGGCTATGACGGATCCATCCGTATAGGCCACCATCGAATGAATGATCGACTGCGGGTGGACGATGACTTCGATCTGGCTCGGATTCAGATCGAAGAGGTACTTCGCCTCGATCATTTCCAGCGCCTTGTTGAACATGGAGGCGCTGCCGATGGAAACCTTCAGGCCCATCGACCAATTGGGGTGAGCGCGGGCAATATCTGCCGTCACGCCCGCCATCTGCTCACGGCTGAAAGTGCGGAAGGGGCCGCCGGATGCGGTCAGCACGATACGCTCGACGTTTTGTTTGTTTGCGGGTTCAAGGCATTGGAAAATGGCGCTGTGTTCACTGTCGACAGGTATCAGCTGGCCACCACCTTGGGAGACGGTGCGGATAAAAACGTCTCCGGCGGAAACGAGGCATTCCTTATTGGCAAGTGCGATATTGGCTCCGCGTCGGGCAGCCGTCAGCGTCGGTTCGAGGCCTGGTGTTCCAGCAATCGCTGCCATCACCCAGTCCGCCTCCATCTCGGCTGCTTCCTGCAACCCGCTTCGGCCTGCCGCGACCTTGATGTCGCTGCCAGTCAGTGCATCTTTCAAAGCGTGATAATTGTCGTCTTCCGACGTCACCGCTAACCTTGCACCCACCATGCGTGCCTGCTGCGCCAACAGCGCTATGTTTCCAGCACCGGTCAGAGCCATGATGTCAAACCGGTCCCGGCCTCCAAGCTGGCCTATGACATCCAGCGTGTTGGTGCCGATGGAACCGGTGGCACCCAGAACGGTCAGTTTTTCAGGTAAAGTCGAGCCCTGCGGGTGCGTCATATCAATCCGGTTTTTTCAAATGTTTCAGTGAAGCCTCTACAAGCGAAAGGTGGGTATAACAAGGAGGTAAGCCACTATTGTCTTTGGCCTCCACCGCCCGCATATTCGAAGCTGTTAACGCAAGGGAATAGCATGCGGCGCTTTTTTGTTTCCAGTGGTTGGATTTTGGCAGCGACCTTTATTCTGGTTCTGGTTTTCATTCCGTTCGATCCGGTTATCTCACAACGCGCGCAAGCCCTTCCGGGTCCCATCGTCGGCTTCAACAATGCAATTACCGATTTCGGCACATTTCGCTGGATGCTCTATAGCACCGGCCTGCTGGCGATCGCGGCCTATATCGCGGCGCGCGTGCTGACGGGCTCAACCCATTCCAGCCGCATACGAACGGCGTGGCGGTTGTTTCTCTACTTCTTCCTGACAATCGGCACGGCGAGCATTTTGGTTCATCTGCTGAAATTCGTGATCGGCCGTGCCAGACCAGAACTGCTGATGGATATGGGTGCCTATAGCCTGACACCGTTTACCGGTGACAATCTCTATGAGAGCTTCCCATCCGGCCATTCGGCAGCGGCAGGTTCCTTCTTCGGCGCGTTTTTCATGCTGGTACCGCGGTTTCGTTTCGTTTTCCTCGGCCTTGCGCTGGTCATCGGTGTGTCTCGCGTCATTGTCGGTGCGCATTATCCGAGCGACGTGGCAGCAGGTTTGCTGCTGGGAACATGGACGGCAATGGCGTTCGCCTTCATCTTCGCACGTTCCGAATGGCTGTTCCGTTTCGACGTCAATGGCTGGCCACATCCGAAAAATGTGCCACAGTCCGCAATTTGATCGGCGAGGGGTTGGGATTGCCAATGGAAAATGCTGATTTTGCAGCAGGTCAAACCATAAAGACGACGGTTGCGATAGCGGGCGGTGGTCCCGCTGGTATGATGCTTGGGCTTCTCCTGGCGCGCGCCAATGTGGACGTGGTGGTTATTGAAAAACACCCGGATTTTTTGCGAGATTTCCGCGGCGATACCATTCATCCATCGACGTTGGAGATCATCGAACAACTCGGCTTCATCAAGGAGTTTCTGGCGCTGCCGCATACGCAGGCGGAAAAGCTCTATGCGGACATTGGCGAGCAAAAGATAACGATTGCCGATTTTTCGTGGTTGCCCGTGAAGAACCGCTTCATCGCCTTCATGCCGCAATGGGACTTTCTGAACTTCATCGCGGGAAAAGCCGGACAATACGAGAATTTCCGGCTGCTGATGAATGCTCCGGTGACGGAGCTTATGCAAAATGCCGGCAAGGTCACCGGCCTTCGTGTCGAGACACCGCAGGGGCAGCTTACGATCGAGGCTGATCTGGTCGTCGGTGCGGATGGGCGAAGCTCGGTTGTGCGGGAAAAGGCCGGTTTGGAAATCCAGCGTTTCGGCGTTCCGACCGAAGTCGTGTGGATGCGGCTTTCCAAGCAGCCTGGTGACCCGACCCAGACCATGGGCCATGCTGGTCCGCAACAGGGTTTCGTACTGATCGACCGTGGTGATTATTGGCAGTGCGGTTATGTGGTCCGCAAGGGTGTGTTTGCAGAGTTGAAGGCACATGGGATGGAAGCCTTCCGGGAGCGGGTTGCGGAGGTTTGCCCGTTGCCGAAGGAGCGACTGTTGGAAATCGCAAGCTGGGACGACGCTTATCTTTTGACGGTGCGCATCGACAGGCTGAAACAATGGTGGAAGCCCGGTCTCATTTGTATCGGCGATGCCGCGCATGCGATGTCGCCAATTGGCGGTGTCGGCGTCAACCTCGCCATTCAGGACGCCGTGGCGACTGCAAATGTGCTTATTCCGGTGTTATCGTCCGGGCGTTTGATAATGGACGTCGATCTTGCGGCGATCGAAAACCGCCGCTCCTTTCCAACCAAAGCGACCCAACGGCTGCAATTGATGATGCGAAGCCGCAACAAAAAGGATCAAGCCGATGTAAAGCGCGCGAAGGGTCCGCCCGCTTTCGTTCTGGCGATCATGCGATTTCCCTTGCTGGCGCATCTGGCTGGCAGGCTGATCGGCCTCGGCTTCAGGCGGGAAAAGCTTAAATATTAATGCCGCTTACCGCTCATCATAAAGGCGTCGCAATATTTTTGCGGTACCAGCCGCTCCGTCAAGATCGAGATTGACGCTGTCCGGTTCCGGAAGGTCCAGCGCCTGTTCGATGGCATTGGCCATGGATTGCGAAGATACGGCGCTTTCCTCCAGTACATGAGCCAGTCCCAATTTGGCCAGCCGCGACGCGCGTGCGCCCTGTTCCGTCTCTCCGCCCGCGGCGAACGGGATGAGAAGCGAACGGCACTTCGCCTGCAAGATATCGCAAACGGTGTTGTAGCCCGCTTGAGAAATGGAAAGTCGTGCGCCGGATAACAGGCTGGCAAAATCCTTGCGGAAGCGGAAAACAGAGATGTCACCTCCGGCCTGTGCCGAGATGGCATCGAAATCGGACTGCGGCATGTTGGGTCCGGTGATAAAGCACCAGTTCTTGATGCCTTTGATCGAAGGTGCTGCATCCAGTGCGGCACGGATGAGGGCAGCACCTACAGCGCCACCACCTGCGGACACCACGACGTCAAACCGTTCCTGCGGCGGCTGCGGCTTGGACGGTGCGACAAGGCCGGTGTAGACGATGCGCTGGCTGATCTGGTCGGCTAGAGGAAACGTATCTTCCAGACGCACGAAGTTCGGATCGCCGTGCACGAGAACGGCGTCGAAGTGCTTTTTGACGAGCGCGATGGTTTCTTCATCGCGACCGGGCTTTGCCCGTTCCTGTAGAATATCACGCAGCGACGTCATCACCAGCGGGCGCTCGAGGCTGTGTTCTATGGCGCTCAGCAACGGCATGAGTTCGAAACGCACTTGCCTGCGCCCGAAGGGAAAAGCCTCGATGATGACGATATCGGGTCTGGCACCGCGATAGGCACCCAGCAGCATGCTGGTGCGATTATCCTTGAAGGCATCATCCACCGGCTGGCCCGTCGCATCCACTAGCCCGGAGAAGCTGCCATCGCTGACGGCGATCGGCGGCAGTTCGATGTGGCGTATGCCTTCACCCGGAAATCCGGGAACGGGTGTGCCGCCGGTCACCAGTGTTACATCGAACCCGTCTTCCACCAGCGCGCGCGTGACCCGGCTTGCGCGGGCAATATGGCCGATGCCGAGCAGGTGTTGCACGTAGAAGAAGACGCTTGGCGCAGATTTCGTGGCGGTCACAGGGGCTTCTCCCATTTCTGCTCGAACAGAGCTTTCAGCTCGGTGATGCTGTTGCGATGATCGAAGGAGGTGCGCACCCGGTTTTCTGCGGCTGCGCCGAGGCGTGCGCGAAGCTCAGGATCGGTGATCGCCGCTTGCAGGGCTTGCGAAAACGCGGTCGCGTCTTCCGATGCCGTCAACAGTCCGTTTTCGCCGTTGATGAAGAACTCGGGGATGCCTGAGATGTTGGTGGAAATGCAGGCAAGGTTCTGGCTTGCAGCTTCCACCAGAACATTGGGCAGTCCATCACGATCACCATCGCTGGTGATGCGGCACGCAAGTGCAAACAGATCGGCTTGCCGGTAATGTTCAAGCACCTGCTTCTGGTCCATGGCACCCGTCCAGATGATATGCTGGGAAAGGCCGAGTTCGTCGGCCAGCGCCTTGAGTGTGGCGAGCTCGTCACCACCGCCGATATGGGTGAAATGCCAGTGCAGCGATGTGGGCAAGGCAGCCAGTGCGCGCAGCAGGATGTCGATGCCCTTTTTCTTCACGGCACGACCAACGCTGAGAATCCGAACGGGTTCGTTGGGATCGGAGCCGTCACGCGGTGTTCGCTGACCTTCGAAATGCGGGAAGCGCGTGAGGTCGAGCCCGTGATAGCTCAGGTGAACCTTTGCCTTATCGGCTGAGAGACTTTGCAGATGCCTGAACCCGCTTGCAGTACAGGTGACGGCCCAGCGGGCACTATCCAGCTTGCCGGAGAGGTCTTGATCGCTGGAGGTCCAGATATCCTTGGCATGTGCCGAGATCGTCCACGGGGTGCCCGTCATCAGATGGGTGTAGGCGGCAACCGATGCTGGCGTGTGGATAAAATGCACATGCAGCCACTCCGCATCCGTTGGCCATTCATGGGCCAGCACGGCGGCTTGTCCGAAGCGGCGAAAGCGGTTGCGGCTGAAGTCATGACGCAGATCGTGGGCTAAGCGGCGCAAGGCCTTGCCGAATCCAGGTTTTACCCGACAGGCCCAGACCGCTTTGAGCACGCGCAACGGCTCTTCATGCAAATATTCCGGCAGATAGGTGACACTGGCACGGATTTCATCATGCACCGGATGGCGTTTTTTGTCCGTCGGGCGACGCATGGAGACGAGTTCCAGCTCTAAGCCTGCTTTCTCCAGTCCAAGAAGCTCTTGCGCGATGAAAGTTTCCGAAAGGCGCGGATATCCCTTCAGAAGAACCACGATTTTCTTTTTGACGGTCACGATATCCGCGTCTCTTTCTGAACTCAGGCGCTGGGGCTAAGGGCTTTGACGGTTTCATCAGGTTGAAGCCACTCGGCAATCCGTTTGGAAAGATTTTCCAGCCCATCAAGCTTGAGGTTTCTGCCATTCGCCGATGGTGGCGCGCGATTGAGGAGGTCCTTGAGTGCCTGCGCCATCTTCTTTGGATCTTCGGCGTCCTCCGGCAAAAGCATGTCGAACAGACCCAGTTCCGATGCGCGGCTGGCGCGGATCAACTGCTCTTCACGGGGTACGATGCGGGGTACGATAAGCGCCGGCTTATCGAAGGACAGGATTTCGCAAACCGTGTTGTAACCGCCCATGGACACGACAGCCTTGGCACCGGCCACGATGTCCTCCATGCGATTATCGAATTCTATGATTTCGATATAGGGAATATCGGAGGTATTCTGCATGAAGCGAAGACGTTGTTCGCCGGGCATGTAGGGGCCAAGCACGATCAGAGCTTTTTGGGTCAGTTCCGGGTCGGACTTGTAGGCGTTGATCACATCGTCGATCAGTTCGCTGCCATCGCCGCCGCCGCCGGTCGTTACCAGAATGTAGTCGCCTGCGGTGCGGTGCGAGGTGCTTTCCGATTGCGTCTTGGAGCGTTGCAGGAAGCCGACAAAATCCATCTTTTCGCGCACTTTTGGCGGCACATCCAGACCGATGAGAGGATCATGAAAATCCGGCGGGCCGTACACCCAGACGTGGTCGTAATAGCGTTCGATCTTGTTCAGAATGTCGTTTCGCTTCCATTCCGCTTCCAGCAGTTGCGGCGAATCCATCACGTCTCTCAGCCCTATAACGAGCTTGGTGCCCTTCGATTTGAGATAGGTCAGAGTTTCCTCGACCTCGCCACGCAGGCCCATAGGCTCCTTGTCGACGATGAAGATATCCGGCTGAAAGCTCTCTGCCGTATGATAGATGATCGACCGGCGCATTTTCAGGGTTTCCTGAAGATCTATATGCTGGTCGAGCGATGTGTATTCGCCGTTTCTCAGCTTGATGACGCTCGGAATTTTCACGAAATCCACGCGGGCGCGATAGTCGAACGCGCCGGCAATGGTGGCCCCTGATATGATCAGGACATTCAGTCCGCGATAATCCTCGACCAGAGCGTGGGCAATGGTGCGGCAGCGGCGCAGATGCCCCAGCCCGAAGGAATCATGGCTGTACATCAGGATGCGGGCATCGTTCAGACGGGTGCTCACAGCGGGCACCTCTTGTTCAGGCTCTGATAGCACGTCGTATCGGGTAGATATGTCACTGGACGGTCCGTGGTTATTTGAAAGGATCTGCCGCATCACGTAGTCCATCGCCAAAGAAATTAAAGGCCAAGATGACGAGCACCACCGGTATGGTGGGCAGAAGAAGCCATGGATACAGGGCAATCACGCTCACGCTTCTCGCTTCTGTGAGCAGAATACCCCAACTTGTGATTGGCGGGCGTAGGCCAAGGCCCAAGAAACTGAGTGCGGTTTCGCCCAGAATCATGCCCGGAATGGTCAGCGTTGCAGATGCAATGAGGTGGGACATGAAGCCTGGAATGAGATGTCGACCGATAATGCGCGACGTACTTGCACCCATCAGTTGGGCCGCCAGAACATAATCTTCTTCGCGCAACGCCAGGAGCTTGGAGCGCACCGCACGAGCAAGGCCGGTCCAGTCCAGAAGCCCGAGGATGAGGGTAATGCCGAGGTAGACGAGGATGGGGCTCCACGTGACCGGCATGATGGCGGCGAGTGCTAGCCACAGCGGGATGCTCGGAATGGATTGCAGTACCTCGATGATGCGCTGGACGATCAGGTCGAACACGCCACCACGATAGCCGGCGAGGCCACCGATCACTATGCCGAGAACGAAGCTCATCGCCACACCAAGAAGGCCGATGGTCAGCGAAATGCGCGCGCCATAGATGATGCGCGAGAGAACGTCACGGCCCAGGCGGTCGGTTCCGAGCAGATACATCTGTCCGCCCTCAGCAGGGCAGACCAGATGGACATTGCTCTCGAAGAGGCCCCAGAACTGGTAGCCATCGCCTCGGCAGAAGAACCGCAGTTTCTGGACGTCTGTCGGCACGTCGCTATAGACGCGCCTGAGATTGTCCATATCAAGGCTCATCGTGCGCCCGTAGACGAACGGACCGACGAACTTGCCATCGTGAAACAGATGGATGGACTGCGGTGGCGTATAGATGCTTTCGACATTGCGCGTGTGCAGATTATACGGGGCCAGAAACTCGCAAATCACGATCGACAAATAGACGAACAGCAGAAACGCCCCGGAATACACCGCAAGCCTGTGCTGCTTGAACTGCCACCACATCAGCTTGAACTGCGATGCTTTACTGAAGGCAGCCATGCCTGAAGTCGTCGGTTCGATCAGGTTGGGGTCGAAAGGTGCTGTCGAGACATAATGTGGCAGTGGCGCGCCGGGCTGAGGAAGAGTGGTCATTTGATGTTACCGCCTCCAAAGCGAATGCGCGGATCGAGAATGGCCAGCGCGATATCCGAGACGAGTACGCCGATGACGGTGAGGAAAGCGAGAAACATCAGGAAGGAACCGGCCAGATACATGTCCTGACTTTGCAAGGCGCGGATCAACATGGGTCCGGTTGTCTCCAGCGACAGGACCACGGCTGTGATTTCCGCGCCGGAAATGATGGCGGGCAGAATGGAGCCGATGTCGGAAATGAAGAAGTTCAGCGCCATGCGCAGCGGATATTTCGTCAGCACCTTGAAAGGGTGCAGTCCCTTGGCGCGGGCGGTGACGACATATTGCTTCTGCAACTCGTCCAAAAGGTTGGCGCGTAGTCTGCGGATCATACCGGCGGTGCCGCCCGTGCCGATGATGAGAACGGGTATCCACAAATGTTCGAGGATAGACTTCATCTTGTCCCAGCTCATGGGCTGGTTGAGATACTCTCGGTCCATCAGGTGACCGATGGATGTGCCAAACCAGATATTGGCGAAATACATCAAAAGAAGCGCCAGCATGAAGTTGGGAATGGCGATACCCAAAAGACCGACGAACGTCAGGCCGTAATCACCCCAGCTGTATTTATGGGTGGCAGAATAAATGCCGATGGGAAATGCGATGATCCAGGTGACAATGATTGTGACGAACGACACCAGAATTGTCAGCCAGAGACGGTCGCCAACCACTTCGTTGACGGGAAGCTGATACTCGAAAGAGTAACCGAAATCGCCCACCAGCATGCCGGATGCCCAACGAAGATAGCGGATCGGCGCTGGTTGATCGAAACCGTAACGGGCGCGCAATTCTTCGATTTCGGCGAGATTGGCGGTTTCACCCATGGCACGCATTTCGGAAACATAGCTTTCGAAATAATCGCCCGGTGGCAATTCGATGATGGTGAAGACGAGCATCGAAATCAGGATGAGCGTCGGGATCATCACAAGCAGGCGCCCTAGAATATATCTGAGCATGTCATGCGTCTCCGTCGTACCAGAAGGCATCTGGCATATAGACACCGAGATAGGAGGTAGGCTCGAATCCGTAGAGCGCCTTTTCTGGCACATTGCGCATTTTTGTCACATGCACGATGGGCTGCAGCGCACTGTTGACGATGCCGATGGAAAAGACCTGCTGCGAATAGAGCGACAGCATTTCCAGCCAGATTTCGCGACGCTCTTCATCCGTTATACTGATGCGCCACTTTTTGAGCAGGGCGAGAAGCTGGGCCGCTTCCGGCAAATCGGGTTCCTTGCCTTCGCGTCCACCGGACAGATAATGGATGCCCCAGACGGGCCACTGAAGCTGATCGTCGCCTGTTGGGGCAAGGCCTGCTGGCAGCATGTCGGGCGTAGGCACCGCGTTGTCCATGCCAAACCACACCGACATCAGCACTTCGCCGCCCATGGCGCGCTTGCGGAACACATCGCGCTGGGTGGGTCGGCTGGACAGGGATATACCGATTTTCCGCCAGTGATCCGTCACCAGCTCCAGTACGTCCGTTTCGAGCGTGCTTTCACCTGCGGTTTCCACGATGATATGGGCGGGGCGGCCATCTGGAAGCAGGCGAACGCCCTTGTCGTTGCGCTTTGTCAGTCCCAGTTCATCCAGCAACGCATTTGCCATGGCAGGGTTGAAGTCGGCCCAGGCTTTGGCGAATTCGGGACGGAAAAGAGAGCTTTCCGGCAGAACGGTATCAGCACTTTCCTTGGCCAGCCCGTAAAAACAGACCATGTTGATTTCATGCCGGTCGATGGCGACAGACAACGCCCGGCGCATCCGCACATCACGGAACAGGTTGCGCCAGACATCATCGGCCGCATTGAGGTTGGGCAGCAGGCAGACCCGCGAGCCCTGACTGCGTTTCCATAGATTGACCTTGATCGGATAACGGTCTTCGGCGTCTCGCAGGAACGTATAGTCGTTGAAATCGAGACCCATGAATTGCAGGTCGCTATCACCGGAAGCCGTTTTTGCAGCGATGATTTCCGATGACGTCACGTTGAGCAGGAACCGGTCGAGATAAGGCAGTTGCAGGCCGTTTTCATCGACGCGGTGGTAGTAGGGATTGCGCTCGAAAATGAACTGTTCGGATGGCGGCGAGGTGATGTTGCGCCACGCATCGAGCGTCGGAAGATCGGGGTTTTCAGGGCGCACCTGCCGTGACATTTTCACATGCAGGCTGCTCCAGTCATCGACCTTGTTCTTTTTGATGAGCTTGGCGAGTTTTTCTTCTGTCTGATATTTCGCATGGAACTGCTTCATATAGGCGGCTGGCAGGCATAAACGCGCAGGCGATGCACCGGCAAGCTTGGCCAGAAAGTCCGGGTTCGGACCTTCCCATGAGTAACGCACGGTCAGGCGATCGACGACTTCCACCGTCGGCGGCTTGTCGTAAACCAGCAACTCGATCGGCGGGCCGCCCTTGTGAATCTCCCGGTTGAGCGCCACGTCTTCCCAGAAATAACGGAAGTCTTCAGTGGTGAAATCGCTACCGTCGGACCATTTGTGGCCATCGCGCAGTTTCAGCGTGAAGACACGCTCTTGGTCGACGTTATAGCTCTCCAGAATATCAGGCTGAAAATTGAAACTCTCATCATAGCCTACCAGGCGCGCATAGCTGTTGATCGGCATCAGGCGAATATCACGCTGGCCGCCAATCAGCATGCGCACGGAGCCGCCATGCTTGCCCGGCTCACGACCAAGGCTCTTCATGTTCAGGACACGAGGGTTCTTTGGCAGACGTTGATCGACCGGTGGCAGATCACCCTTTTCCAGCTTTTCCTTGAAGAAATTGGAATCGCTATAGGCTGCGAATGCTTTCCATGGCGCAAAAACGGAGGCGAGGAGGGCAAGTGTGGTTCGGCGCGTAATCACGATCTTAGCTCCGCAACATCGACATTTCCGTTGGCGAGAACGAGATGGCCGCCGCCTAGATCGGCAGTCACCAATCCTCCTTCGTCGCTATCGCGGAACTGTTTGCCCCAGTCGAATTTGCCGGTGGCGCTGATCTTGGCGATGGTGCTGAAATCGAGCGGCCTGTCGAGGTCGGGGAACGGCACCGCAGCCAGAAGGGACTTGGTGTAGGGGTGTACCGGGTTCCGCATCAGTGTTTCGCGCGGCGCAAGCTCCACAATTTTGCCCTCGCACATCACTGCAACGCGGTCCGCCATATAATCCACCACAGCCAGATTGTGGGAGATAAACAGGTAGGTCAGGCCCAGATCCTTCTGCAAATCCTTGAGCAGATTGAGGATTTGCGCCTGCACCGAAACGTCGAGCGCCGATACCGGCTCATCGCAGATCAGCAGTTCCGGCCCCAAAGTCAGCGCTCTGGCAATGCCGATGCGCTGCCGCTGGCCGCCGGAAAAACTGTGCGGGTAACGATTGAGCGCGCTTTCCCCCAACCCGATGGCCTTGAGCAGATTGCGGACTTTTTCAGCGCGATACTTGCCATCGCCGCGACCGTGAATTTCGAGAGGTTCGCTGAGGATATTGCTGATCGTCATGCGTGGCGACAGCGACGAGATGGGGTCTTGAAACACCATCTGTATCTTCGTGCGCAATTCGCGCAGATCGTCGTCCTTGGCACTCAAAACGTCGATGTCGCCTGTGCGGCTGTGGAAAGTGATGGAGCCTTCATCCGGTCTCACGGCGCGCATGAGGATTTTGCTGACGGTGGTCTTGCCGCTGCCGCTTTCGCCAACAAGCCCAAGACATTCGCCTCGATGGATTTCAAAGCTCACGCCATCCACTGCTTTGGTCGTGTGAGCTTTGCCAGCGGTAAACCAGCTCGATTTGCGGGTCGTGAAGGTCTTGCCGATATTGTCGACGGTCAGCAGAACGCCCTGCGTCTTATCGACATTAGCCGTCTTCTTGCCGATCAGGCTTTCCTTGTCGATGACGACATCGCGGAGTGCCTTCAGTCGCTCTCCGGGCTTCATGTCGAAATGCGGCACCGCCGCCATCAGCCCTTTGAGATAAGGATGCGAAGGCTTGCGGAAAATTTCATCGACCGGACCGGATTCCATGATCTCGCCCTGGTAGATCACGGCGACTTCATCGGCGATATTGGCGACGACGCCGAGGTCATGGGTGATCAGCAACATGCCCATGTTCAGGCGGCTCTGCAGGTCCCGGAGCAGTTTCAGAATTTGTGCCTGTATCGTCACGTCGAGAGCCGTCGTGGGCTCATCGGCGATCAGAAGGGCCGGACGGCAAATGAGCGCCATGGCGATCATTGCGCGCTGGCGCATGCCGCCGGACAGCTCGAAGGGGTACATGTTGCAAATCTTGGACGGATTGGAAAAACCGACGAGATCCAGCGTTTCCTCAAGCTTTTCCTGACGCTCTTTTGGCGTCAGAACGGAATGGATCCGCAACGCTTCATCGATCTGGTTGCCGACTGTGTGCAGCGGCGAAAAGGATGTCATCGGTTCCTGAAAGATCAGGCCGATGCGGTTTCCTCTGATCGCACGCATGGGTTTGCCGTCCTGTTCCAGTCGCAGCAAATCCACCGGCTCGCCGGACGTGCGCTGCGGGTCGGCAAACAGGACACGGCCTTTGACATGTGCCGTTCGTGGTTGAATGCCCATGATCGTCTGGCCGATGACGGATTTCCCAGAGCCGGATTCGCCCACGAGTGCGGTGACTTTGCCCGGTAAAATACGGAGGCTGGCATTTCTGACGGCATCGATTTTCCCGCCCATTAAGGAAAACGATACTTGCAGATTTTCGATGCGAAGCAGATCGGCGCCTGAACTCATGCCAAGGGTGTCCTCACCGTTTTTATTTTGCCTGTGGCAGTTACTTAGGGGCCATAAAAGTTACGTTATCGCAGGCCTCAACTTCTGTCTATGCTCCTGAAACAACGAAAATTTCAGGAAGTTCCGAATAAATCGGGCTTGCGGAAAAACATCTATTTCGAAGATATGTCTGAGTGATGAAGACATGAGGGACTGCCATGCCCGACAAAGCTTATTTCGACAAAAAGCTGACCGCCGCCCGGCACGCTATTGCCGAGAAGAATTTCGGGGAAGCGCGAGCTGTTCTTGATGAACTTTCGAACGCGCATGATGGTCACCTGATGGGAGAAACGACCGCGCTGGGTCTGCCCCGCAGGCTCCATTCCGTGTTTCTTGCTCTGGCCAAGGCGCAAGGGGATGTGGTCTCCCGCGTCGGCTACCAATATCATCTGGTTCCCTCGCCTGATGTTTTCCAGCCCTATGGCCGCTTTTCAGCGGATGAACGGCGTTTGATCGCCGCCAAAAATCGGGAGCCGGTGCCTCACATCATTAACCAGATATGGATCGGCGACAAACCGGTGCCGGTATCGACAGGGGCTTGGGCGGCTCATGCAGAAAAGCACGGCTATGAATACCGACTGTGGCGAGAGGCTGATCTTGAACGGGAAGGCGTCTTTGCAAATCCGATCTTTGCCGGAATGCTGGCTGAGCGGGATTACCCTGGTGCGGTGGACGTGGCGCGATACATCATCCTGTCGAAGCTGGGCGGCATTTATCTCGACTGCGATTTTTATCCCGCCCGCGACGATCTGAGCTTTGGCGATATTTTGCCGATGATCGGCCTTACGGCTTTTGCAGAAGATGTGCCGCGCAAGACAGGGCAGGGCAATGTGTTGTTGGCCAATTCCTTCATCGCAACGCCACCTTCCCATCCCGTCTTTACCCGGATGCTTGAGGCCTTCCCCGCGATTTTGGAGACACTGCCGAAAGCGCCCGCGTGGTGGGCAACCGGACCGCTGATTTTCACTGTTGTGGCAAGATCGGGCTCGGTATCGCTCGCTGGTGGAGATTTCGTCGCGGCCTTCCTACCAGATCGCTCGCCCCTCAGCGCGGTGGAAGCTGCGCGTGCGGATGTAAAGGGTGATGGCCTTTTGATCGCATGGAAATCATGGTGACAACGCCTCGAGCCATTGGCGCGACGACCGCCAGCGGCATCCGGGATGATCCGCGGTCAGCGTAAAAAGTCTCTGTAAAAAGCTCCAGACGCTTTCGTCATGGTCCAGATGATGTGTCAGAATGCCCGTCATGCCGCCTGTATCATGCGCGTCGCGCATCCGTGCGGCAGTTTCGGCAAACAGCAGATCATGATCCTTGCCGCCCCGGGTGCCACGCCAATCGATGACATCGACGTGCGTGTTGAGGAGAGGGATTCTGCCCGGCTTTTCAGGTCCATAAACAGACAGTGCCTGATAACCAGCCGCCGACAAGTGCTCGATAATGGTCTCATCGATGCGGTTCCACGGCGGCACAAGTAGCTGTACGAAACGCGGTTCATGCAATGAGTTGAGTTTCTCAAGTCCGGCCTGCAGTTCCCCAAGCACGGTTTCCAATGGTCGGTGTAGTCCAAGCTCCCGCTTCTTCTCTTCCGGCCCAGCATGGTTTTGGTGCGCCCAGCCATGGACCGCGACGTCTATGTGTGACGTGTGCTCGAGCCGCTTTGCCAGTGCCCCGCCCGTCGGCTCAGGAATGACCGCCAGCGTCATCGGTATCGAGTACCGCTCAGACAAATCCAGAAGCTGGTCCAGTGCGGCGCTGGGCTGCGTGGCATCATCATCCCTCAGCCATAAGTCTGTGATGGCGTTTCTCCTGGCAAAATCATCCAATGTGTCCAGAAGCAATTTTTCGGTCATGATGCATGTTCCGGCAGGTGCGTGAGAATGTTGTTGAGTGTTATGGCCGCGTTTTCCAGTGAGCGCTCATCACTCGCAAAGCGGCGCGCCGTTTCCGCCATCCTCCTGCGCATGTCGTCATCCGTCATCAGTGACGCCAATGCATCGGCATAGCACCCCGTATCACCGGGTTCGGTCAGAATTCCCGTTTCTCCGTGTCTGACGACCTCCGGGACGCCGGCGATCCGTTCCGCGACCACAGGCAAGCCCGCAGCCTGTGCTTCGAGATAGGCCAGGCCATAGGCCTCACCATGCCCTGGCCAGACGTAGATCGAGGCATGCGACAGGATGTTGGCGATGTCAGCGGTATTTCGTTCGCCGTGCCAGATGAGATGTGATCGGTCGATCGTGTCGAATACCCTATGGACAGTCTCGCGCTCGGGTCCGTCCCCAATGATATCCAGTGTCCATGGCAGGTCCTGCGGTAACAGCTTCAGGGCACCGGCCAGCGCTTGGTAGCTGCTGAGTTTGTCGCCGGCGCGCATCATGGCCACGGTTACCATCCGGTAGCGGGTGGGCGACGGCGCGACCATCGTGAATGCGGATGCATCGATAAAGGGCGGCAGCATGGTGCATCGAATGTCAGCGTCGGCCTCTGTCAGCCCGTCCCGATCGCGGTGGGTGAAGCAAATATTGACGGCCGCGAGGCGTATATCCGTGAGAAGTCCAGCCTGCGTTTCTGCCCAGCCCATTTTGTTTCGCTTGGAAGAGTAGGATGCTTCGGCGGTGACATAGGCCACGCCGTAAAGCTGGCAGACTTCGGGTCCGAGAAAATCCCGTGCCTTGTAATAGGGGTGATAGCAAAACCAGATATCCGGCTTGCCGTCTCGCAGCCATTCGGCCGCAATTCGCTTTCTTTCCGCTTGCGCTTCCCGTTTCAGGCTTTCCATGTCGTCACCATCGGGCTGTCGCAGAAAACTGCGAAGCTCGGAGACCACCTCCACCTCATGCCGGCCAAGCCGCATGGCCCGCATCAGCAGGCGCGCCATCAATCGGTCGCCGGAGGGTACGGGATGGTTGGGAGATTTTAGTGGGCAGTAGAATGCGATTTTCATGGGAGAGTTTTGCTTCGCCATTCAACGTTTCGTCAATGGGAATTTGACCCAGGCAAACCTTGACACTGTGCCTGTTCTCGCCCAACTGATGGGCATGTTCTTCCATGCGCGGGGCGCAATCAGCTTTGACTTCCTCTTCAAACGCACAACATCTTCTGGGTCTCATCCAGTCCAAAAAGGCAACCGCAGGCGTTATTGGCCTCGGTTATGTCGGTCTGCCGCTGGCGATGACCATTGCCCATTCCGGTTTCAAGGTGGTCGGTTTTGATGTCGATCCGGGCAAGATTACTGCCATCGATGCCGGTGAAAGCTATATCGAAGCGGTATCACACGATGTGTTGAACGGTGCGCGCCAAGACGGCGGCTTTGTCGCAACCTGTGATTTTTCCAGGCTTGCCGATTGTGACGTCATTGCAATTTGCGTTCCAACACCGCTGACGAAATATCGCGACCCTGATCTTTCCTATGTCGAAAACACCTGCCGCGAAATTGCCAAAACGCTTCGCCCCGGGCAGCTTGTCGTGCTGGAATCCACCACTTATCCCGGCACCACTGACGGTATCGTCAAGACCATTCTGGAAAAGACTGGGCTGAAATCCGGTGTGGATTTCTTCCTCGGCTTTTCACCGGAGCGGGAAGATCCCGGCAACCGCGATTTCCAGACGTCGACCATTCCCAAAGTGGTGGCCGGTGAAGGTCCGGATGCAGCAGAATTGATGACGACCTTTTATGGCTCCGTGGTTAAAACGGTTGTTCCCGTTTCAACCAATGCCACGGCAGAGGCGGTGAAGATCACCGAAAACGTGTTTCGCGCCGTCAATATCGCCCTCGTCAACGAATTGAAGGTCGTTTACGAAGCGATGGGCATCGATATCTGGGAAGTGATCGATGCGGCCAAGACCAAGCCGTTCGGCTATATGCCGTTCTATCCCGGCCCAGGACTTGGTGGCCACTGCATTCCTATCGACCCGTTCTACCTGACCTGGAAATCGCGTGAATACGAGTTACCGACGCGCTTCATCGAACTGGCAGGTCAGATCAACACCGGCATGCCACGCCATATCGTCAGCCGGTTGGCGGAGGCATTGGATATTCACCGTGGCAAGGCGCTCAGCCGCTCGAAGGTTTTGATCGTGGGGTTGGCCTATAAAAAAACGTGCCCGATATTCGCGAAAGCCCTTCTTTGAAGCTGATCGAGCTTATTCTGGAACGCAGCGGCCAGCCTTCCTATTTCGACCCCTATGTCGCGGAAATTCCCAGAACCCGCGAATATATCGATCTTTTGGGCATGCAGTCGGTCAAGTGGGACCAGCAGACCATTAGTGCATTCGACGCAGTTCTGGTCGCAACCGATCATGACAATATCGACTATAAAAGCCTGAGCGAATGGTCGCCGCTGATCATCGACACGCGCAATGCTTTTGCCAAGCGCGGTATCGTGGCAAGCCACATCATCAAAGCCTGATGGAAGAATAAGAGATGAGCAGACTGGACAGCTTCATTCGCCGCCTGACGGCGCAGCG
This sequence comes from Agrobacterium rosae, assembly GCF_002915175.1. GTDB lineage: Bacteria > Pseudomonadota > Alphaproteobacteria > Rhizobiales > Rhizobiaceae > Agrobacterium > Agrobacterium rosae. The sequence goes on from NZ_NXEJ01000009.1 coordinate 324,911, forward strand.
GGATATTCTCAACCATGTCCAAGCCGATCTCGACCTTCCGGTCGAAGGGCCGGTGATGGAGATCGGGCTTGGCAACGGCCGTACGTTCAACCATCTGCGCGAGCTGTTTCCAGATCGTCGCATCGTGGCTTTCGACAGGGCCATGGGTGCGCATGCGTCATCTGTGCCGGACGATAAGGATTTGGTGATCGGCGAGATCGCCGAAACGGCTCAGGCCTATCTGGGTGTAGAGGCGGCGCTGGTTCATGCCGATATCGGCACAGGTTATCCGGAGAAAGATGCCGTCACGTTGACGTGGTTGCCGCAACTGGTTGCGGGCATGCTGGCCAAGGGTGGAGTTGCGATCAGCGGCCTTCCTTTGGAAGAAAAAACGCTCAATCCGCTGCCCGTGCCTTCGTCGGTGCCGACGGATCGTTATTTCCTCTATCGGAAAATATAAGCGGCTTACAGAAAGAGCTGACTTTCCGCCTCTGAAATCAGAAACACCTTCATTTGCGAACTTTTGCCGCGAATGGGAATGGTCCGGCTTTGCAGCGCCTTGGTGTCATGCCCGGACTGCTTCAACACTGGTTCAGAGACGACAATGGCAGTGTTGAACTCCTTGGCGGCGGTTTCGAGCCTGCTCGCCACATTGACTGTGTCACCGATGGCCGTGAGGTTTTTCGCAGCCCCGTAGCCCATGACGCCGACGATGGATGGGCCTGCGTGAATGCCGACCACAATGCGTAGCCTCACTGCGAATTGCTTTTCCAATTCCTCGTTGAGCGTCTCGATGTTGCGCAGAATGAGGGCCGCCGCTTTGAGCGCATTGCGGCTTGCGTTTTCCGTGTCGCCCGAAAGACCGAAGAGCGCCATGGCACCATCTCCGATGAATTTGTCCAGCCGTCCGCCTGCCTCCTCCACCGCCTGACCCACGACGGTGAAATAGCTGTTGAGCAAAAATACCATGTCATAGGGCAGGCGCGCCTCGGACAGCGCCGTGAAATTGCGAAGATCGCAAAACAGAACGGCAATCTCCTCTTCGCGACCGGGCCGGATCGGCTCGCCGCTGGCCGGAATGTCGCGTTGCTGTTTGGACGCCAGCAACAGAGCCACTTTGAGGTTATGTTTGGGGCGAAGCTGACAACCGAGCCTGACATCGGTGTCCGCGTGAATGCGCTGTAGTGTTGCTCTTTCCATCGAGGATGCTTCTGGCAGAGGCCCATCCGTATCGATGATCCGTACCCGGCATGTCGAACATCGCCCTTTGCCACCGCAAGCCGAAAAATGGGAGACGTTACCGGAGCGGCTGGCTTCCAATATGCTCAACCCTGCTGGTGCCCGAACCAGCGCACCGTGATCGTAGCGGATCTCGAACGAATTCGAACGCTGCCGCCAACTGCGAACGCCACGAAGGGCGATAACCAGAGCAATTGCTGCACCAAACGTGGCTTTCAGTCCGGTGGTAACCGCGTCGACGGTTGCTTCCAGTTCAGCCTGATTGGCAACGGGTGTACGGAGCGGTGGCGGACTATTTTCCATCGCGCGGCCCGCATCGCTGAAGCCGAGAAGCGCAAGGATAGGCAGCAGCACAGCAACGGTCAGAAGATATGGGGAGATTTTCTTGTACCATTCGCGGTAGCGCAGCCAGAAAAACACGCCTAGACAGCCATGAAACCAGATCAGCACCAGTGCCGTGCTTTGACGCAGCCCCAGCCACGGATTGCGTATCCAGAAGTTATGGATCACGGTTTCATAGCCGACATCGACGCCATAAAGCATGCGCGATATGCGGATGCCGGTGGCGTGGTCGATGATCAGATAGGGAATGAGCAGGCCGATGATGATCTGGAGCGCTTCCCGGATCGGCATCTTGAAGGAGCGCCGCAGATAAAGCGAGCGCAACACTAATGCGACATGGGTCAGCACAGAACCGTAGAGTATCAGGCTGCTGAGTGGATTGAGCCAGACGAGGCTGAACCACATGCGTCCATATTCTGCCGCATCGATCGAGATCAGCGCAAGCGCGTGGTTCGCCAAATGGGTGAACACGAAGCTCAGCATAATCAGGCCGGACATAAGGCGCGCATGCCTCAGCGACGTTTCCGACACCATCTTGGTCATGCTGACTGTCTCCGGTTGCCGCTTGCGCTCGTTGTTCGGCAGATTGCCAGAGAGTTCTCTGCTGATAGCCGTTTGCCGCTATACTCTAACGGTCGGAAAAGCAGAATAGATCAACGATCACGTCATCGGCATTTTTCAGCGTCAGAGCTGTATCGTCTGCCCATCCCATGCGGCAAATGCACCCGCAAACTCTTTTTTGGCATCGGCATCGATGACATCAAGCTCGGCATCGGTGCGGAACGGGGCATGGTGGATGAGACCGACGCTCTTTGCATTCGCCAGCTTGGCCAGATGAACAGCCTGCTGCCACGAGGAGTGGCCGTATCCGCGATAGGTTTCCATCTCGGATTCGGTGAAGCTTGCGTCGTAGAGGAAAAGGTCGACGTTTTCGATGAGTTTCAAAACGGTCTTGTCGACCTTGCCCGTTTCATGCTCCGTATCCGTGATGATGGCGAAGCTTCGGCCCTGCCAGTCGATGCGGTAGCCGATGGCATTTCCGGGATGGTTGAGCATTCCGGTCGTGATGTTCAGTTCAGGATGGACAGGCAGAACGTCTCCCGCCTGAAAGTCCCTAGTGATGATCTGGGCGCAGCATATATCGAGCGGGGCCGGAAACCATGGCGGGCTCATGAACTCCGCCAGCATCTCGCGTGTCGTCTTTTGTCCAGCCAGATGGCCTGACCATATGCGAACGGCATTCTCGCGGTTGAAGAAGGGTTTGAAGTACGGAAATCCAATGATGTGATCGTAGTGACAGTGAGAAAAGAACATGTTGACGTCGCCGACGCCTTCCGCCTTGAGCGACTGACCGACTGGCAACAGCCCTGAACCCGCATCGAACAAAAGGACATGCTCTCCGCATCTGACTTCGATGCAGATCGTATTGCCACCATATTTCCGGAATTTGTCTCCCGATACGGGAAGCGTTCCCCGTGCTCCCCAAATCTTGACCCGAAATTCTTCTTTATTGTCCCGACGTGGATCGTCGGAATTCAACGCCATGATACACCCCAATTTACCACGGACAGCCGCAAGGCTTTCTCCGATAGGCACCGTCTTGTCTGTGTTGCCGCCACCCCGGTTCGAGGAGACATGTTATGTCTCCGCCATTAGTAGGGTCAGCATTTCAGTTTTATGACAATAGTGCCACTTTTATTTTTCTTTTGAGAAACGTGGGCGGAAAAGGCTGTTTCTTTTAGGCGTTGGAATTTGATCGTGCTTTGCTCAACTCGGTGGTTGTCTGCGTCAGGCGTTCCGCCAGCACCCGCATGACCTTGATCGTCACGTCTGGGAAATCCGACATAAGCTTGAAGAATTGTTCCTTACCGATGCGCAAAGCTTCGACGGACGTAGACGCCTGGACGGTTGCGGTTCTGACGCTGTCGCACAGGATGGCGATTTCGCCGACGATGGCATTGCCGCTCATCTCGGTCAGCTTGATCTGACCTGAAGGGGAATCGATCAGGACGTCCACCTTGCCCGTCAAAAGGACATAGGCCGCATCTCCCAGATCACCTTGCCGGAACAACTCGTCCCCGGCGTGATAGGACACGCGATCTGATGCGAAAGCCAACAGCTTCAGCTTGGAAGGCTCCATCTCGCTGAAGAAGGGAACGCGTTTCAGCATTTGAATTTCGTCTTTGAAAAGCATTGCCCTGTCCCGTCCGTATTCCTGTTCTACCCAAGATAAACCAACTATGCGGCGATCATTTCTTTAAATGTACCGTTTTCTTCCAGAAGAGTCTCGTATGTTCCATCAGCAACAATGGTCGTGTGGTTAATAACGATAACACGGTCGAACATTTTTGACAGTGCAGCATTGGACAGTATCCAGATGACCGCCGGATTGGCCTCATCACGTTTGAGGAATGAGATCACGTTGTCGACGATTTCCTGTTGCATGCGGTGATCGAGACCCGGCAATGGGCGATTGAGCACATAGTAGTCCGACTTTCGCATCAAGGCCCTGGCCAGATTAAGCTTTTGCCGCTGCAAAGGACCTAGCCGCTTACCGCCCGCGCCGAGATTGAACTCAAGTCCGACGGCCAGAACCTTTTCGTAAAGACCCTGCTTTTTCATCGCTTCGGCCACGATCTTGGTGATGCGCCGTGATGCATCGGCATAACGATGGCTGATCTTGCCGAACAGGATATTGTCGAGAAGGCTGGTCGAAGCGGCGTATTTTTCGGGATCATACGGCTCGATCCAGCTGCGCAGATCATCGGGCAGGTTCTGGTGGAACATGTGTCTGACTTCGATGATCTTGTCCATGACGTCCTGCGTCAGAAGACCAAAACGCTGTCTGGGTTCGATGTAGAAAAAGCTGAGCCGCAGCATGGCGCGCCTGTCGGCGTCGTTGGCGTCCTTGTAGCTCTTGCCCTGAAGGCGCTGCAGCGTCTGTTGATAGGTCGGAATATCATCAGCCGTCATAAAGGTGAGCTGCTGGAAAAACGGGTGATCGGGCGCAAGATCGCTGAAGATTTCAACGACGTTTTCCGCAATCGTATAACCCATATCGTAAAGCGTCTCGGACAGTCCGCTGCTGCGCATCAGCGAGCGGAAATAATCGCTGTCGATGATTTTCCGACTGGCGGTCGAGGAATCGCGCATCGTTCCGAACATGATGTTTTCACCGACGGTTGCCTCGGCATTGTAGCTGTTCGGTTCGAATGGCACGATCAGACCGCTCAGATTTTCCTCGTCGAGTTCCATGCGCAGCGCCTGCCGCAACTCCACGATCCTGGCTGCCAGATGCAGATCGGTCAAAGGATCGATGGACGAGCGCAATGCAAACTCGAGAATGTCGGGCGACAACTGAACCGTATCGAGAACGGACAGCATGGCCTTGAGGAATTTTTCCTCTTCATCGCTTCCAAAGGGGCTGGAGGCGTAATCGATCCAGTCGCTGTTCACATCGATGTCGGGATTTTTGGCGAGCTTTGCTTCGCGAATTTCCCATTTTCTATGTTCGAGTTCCGTACCCGCATAGTCCTTAGCCTTCAAAGGCGCATGTTTCAGGCCGTAAACGAGATTTTCTCTCAGGCTCGCATGGAAGAAATACGTGTCCGCCGAAACGTAGGAAATGCGTCGCCCGGTTACGGATTCCGGTAATTCGTGCAGGTCTCTATCACCGAAGGTGATCTTGCCGGATGTCGGCCACAGGGTCCGCCCCAGCGCATCGGCAAGGGCTTCGGCCCCTGAGCCGCCCACAATGCCCACGGTTTCTCCCGGATTGATCGTCAAGGATGCCTGATCGAGAAGCCGAGTACCGCTGTCATCATCCAGTGCCAAACCGGCAATAACGATTGGACCGGTGATCGCCGCTGCCGCTTCCGGTGACAGCGCCTGAATTTTCGAATCGATCATGGTTGGTGAATCGAACTGTTCGAAAACCTGTTCGTATTTTACCTGAACATCCTGACGCGCCTGGTCCCAGTCGATCAGTTCTTTCAGCGGGCCCGGTAGTTCCTTGTAGGCGTTGATGACGGCAACGAGCTGACCGACATCGAGGCTGCCTCTCAGCGTCAGATAACCGCCCAACGAGTAAAAGAAGAACGGCGTCAGTTGAGCGAGGAAATTATTGATGAACTTGACGATGAATTTCCACTGGTACAGGTCGTAGCGGATTTTAAAGATTTCGCCGAGCCTGTGGGCAGCGTCCGCGCGTTCATAATTGGAGGTGTCATAGGCGTGGATCGTGCCGATACCATCCACCATTTCGCCGATCCTGCCTGCCAGTTGTCGAGCACTCAACTGGCGCTGCCTGCCGAGTTCGATCAGGCGACGGCGCATCTGGGGAATGATACCGACCTGAATAGCCGCCATGAAGGCAGCAATCAGCCCGAGCCAGAAATTCTGAACGAGAATGAAGAAGAGAGCCGACAGCGCCTGGCCGCCAAGAAGTGCTGGCTGAACGAAAGCATCGCCCGTGAAACCGCCAAGCGGTTCCACCTCGTCCTTAATCATGCTGGAAATTTCCGCACCCTTTACCCGCTTGAAGTGGGAAGGGGGAAACAGCAGAATACGATCGATCAACTGGAAGCGAATGCGGCGTAGCAAACGCTCACCAAGGCGGCCCTTGTAAGTGTTGATGTAGTATTTGAAGAGCCCGTTGATGATGACGAGCGCAAGGAACGTAAGGCTCAAACCCATCAACATGCCCAGACGGGTGAGCTCGAGGCCTGGGAACAGCGTGACAGTTCCCATATAGGGAATATCGAGCGTCAGATGCATAAAGAGCTGAGTGGAATTCACGCCCTCGAAGCCATCTCCCTGTATGGGGCCGTTGACGATCTGCTTGGGAAGATCGAAAGCAAGGAAATAGGGGATCATCGAAAAGGCGACGATCAGCAGAATGAAAAGCTGCTGCCGCCGCGTGTGATTCCAGATGTAGCGGGTTAGACTTTTTTCCATGTAGGACTTCTATGCCTTGCCGGTCTGACTGGAAGGTAGTTGATGTTTGTCACTGCGTCAAAGCCGCTGTTGCGTAACGGCGAAGGACGTTAGAGAGATAAATGAAGATGCGTCTTTTGTCGTGAAAAGGCGGGATGGGACGCCGGAAACGGCGCGGATCATTCTTTCACGAATTATGAATAAGCGCCTTATAGCGCAATTCCTCAAAAACGGAATAGTTGGGCGTTGCCCAGCGTGCGAATTTCGCCGCGCGGTATTTCCGTTTTTGCAGACCCGAATGGGGTAAGCTCGATTTGCCTGCCTGCGCCCGGCGGGAGATGGAAGCCATCATCTGTGGGACGGAAGCCGTCTGCATCGATGTGAACGGACTGCGCGAAACGGTCCGTCGTCACATGCAAAATCCACCGTCCGTTTTCGGTTTGTGTCAGGATGGTCTCAATGCTGGCACGATGAAGGGCGACTTGCCTGCCGCTTGGGAAATGGAAAGAATCGGCAAGCAATTCACCTGTTTGGGCATCCAGAAGTTTCGCCACCGTGACGTCGTGTGATGGTGGGCCGAACCGATAGGCATAGGTCGTATCGAAGAATGCACCGAACAGATCGGTCGCGGCAATCGCCTGCTTTGCACGCGCTAGCAGACTGATTGTGCGCCTGCCGCTGACGACCGGCTGGAGGCCATCGCGCAGACACGCGATTTCCACCACCGCATCCACATTTTCAGGTGTTTCATTGATGACGTGGATATCGAGGCCGTTGGTACCCTCATCGAGAAGGTTGATTTGCAGAGGCCGAAACGCACGTTTCAGGCCGTAGAAGGCAGACTTCGGCTGACCTGTCGAATCGATAACTCCCCAGCCGGGACCGGGTAGCAGATCCTGCAACGTCCACACCAGCGCGCCCTGACAGTTTGAACCGACACGCCGCCATTCCGCAAACGTGGCTTCCATGACCTCGGCAATCGCTGCGCGGGAAAAATCGAGATAGCGATCGACATCCTCCCTTCGCAATATTGCCGGGTCCACGTCATAAAGCAGCTTGAGATAGTGGTCGCGCACGTCCTCGAAGTCCCAGGACGCCCCTCTGTCTCGCGGCACTCTGGCTCGCCATTTCGGATCGTGAATCGGTTTTGCCGGCAGATATTTGTCGAGCGTGCGTTGATGCGGGACGTTTGCGAAGGCGAGGCATTCACCCGCAAAACGCACATCGGCGCGGCGCGCATCTTCCAGCGGTCTGCAATAGGCACCGACGCCGTAGTAGTGGCCTACTTTTTCGTTCGGGACGAACGGTAAAGCACCGCCGAACGGGGAGTTTGGCACATAGGCAATATCAGGTCGCAGACGGCGAACGTGTGCAGGCAGAATTTCTTCCGTCAGCGGTCCCTTCCAGAACTGCTCCGATAAGCCCAGCATAGCGCCTTGCTGGTACATTTCACTGCCGCCGCACAGAACGGTCAGCGATGGGGAGTGCGCAGTTTTTGCAAGGAGCTGAGATATTTCCTGCTCGATGTGGGCAAGAAAGGCCTCATCCTTAGCCGGATAATCGAAGTTGGCCAGCATCATGTCCTGCCAGACCATCAGACCAAGCTCATCACACAGCGCGAAGAATTCCGGCGTCTCATAAGTCATGGTGCCGCCGATGCGGATCATGTTCATGCCAGCCTCAGCGGCAAGGCGAAGCCAGGGCTCGTAATCTGCGCGGCCACCGGGCAGGCGGACGATATCAGCATTGGTCCAGACGGCACCCCGGCAGAAGACGGGCTCGCCGTTGATCTTCAGGCCAAAGCCTTTTCCATCCGCGCCACAGTCGATCTCTACCCGGCGAAAACCAGTCCTTGCAGCCAGTTGCGTTTGGCCATCTACGCGCAGGTTTACATCGTAAAGCACCGGCTTGCCGTGCGTCGCGGGCCACCAAGGCTCGATGTTTTCGAGCCTCATTTCACCTTTGAATGTGTTGTCCCCCGTAGCGTGGAGTGGCACCCAAAAACCCGCGCACTCCAGCTCCATGGCTGCAGACTTGCTGCGGACTGAGATATGCAGCAATCCAGTGCCGTCTTCATTCAGTTGCGATTGAAACGACAGGACTTCGAATGCTCGCTTGTTTTCACGGATCAAACGAATGGGTCGCCATGGTCCGATGGCGTGGATTTCCGGGCACCAGCCGGGCATATGACCGAGCGCTGTCGTTCTGATCAGTCGCAGCCCTTGGGAGTTCATCATTTGCGGACGCCAGCGGGCGCGAGGTCCGGTTTTGTCCAAGCGTGGTGCCAATGCTCGAAAGCAGATGGCGAGTTCGTCTGCGCCGGTTAGTTCAAAGGCCACGTCCAGTGCTTCGAACATGCTGGTGGAGTGCGCGACCAGTTCACCGTTCAGGAAAATTTCGGCAATCGTCGCCAGTCCTTCAAAGCGCAGAATGGCCGGACCGATCTCATCGGACACCAATGTCAGCCGATACCAGGCATCACGATTGTTCAGAGGTTCTGGTTGAAGGCGATCAAACTTGCCCAGCGCTTCAAGCGCCTGTGCGACAGTTCCCGGTACGGGTGCTGTCAGCGTTTCGGCGTCGAAGGGAATATCGACCGGCGTTAGATAGGCATCGGGCTCGGTCAGCGTCAGGGTCCAGCCCTCGCTCAAGGATTGCCCTTTATCGATGCAGGGGGCCGTCACGCGGCCTCGCTTGTCTGGGCGAGCGAGGTCTCCAAATCCGCCATCAGCGCGTCCCAAGCCGTGACCGCCGGGTCGAGAGCGGTGGCTAATGGATCAAACTTGCGGCGGGCAATGGCGCGGGCAAGCTGAAACTGTACGGTTTTCGCTACTTCCGAAACGCGAAGTGCATGCGCAGATGCTTCGCCGAAGCGTCGCTCACCACCCAACCATTCCAGATGGCTGGCAGCCAGTTCGAAGTTCGCACCAAACTGGCGAAGCGTGTTGAAGGCGTATTTATGGAAAAAGCCGAAGGGCCGGTCGGCTACGTTTTCCACTTGCGTAGGAAAGACTTCGGCGAAGGCTTTGATCGGATTTTGCTTAGGCCGTCTTGCAAAATGCGATGCCAGAAGACGCAGCGCTATCGCTCGTCTTTCCACATCGGACACCGGCTTTTCAGGAAATTTCGCGAATTCGGTATAGGGCAGGAAAGGCAAGTCTTCGTCTGTCAGATGATGCTGGAAAATACCGGAGAAATCGTCTCCCTCCAGCGCAAAATAACCGCCATTGTGGAAATATTCTAACTGCCGACCTGCCACGTCCATCCGGTTGATGGCGACGGTGGTTTTGCCATGTTCCTTGCGATAGGCGGTGCCGTGCGTATCCGGCATGTAGAAACTGTCCATCTCGATCAGGCAGATACGACCGCGCTGCAACTGCGTTTCGATATGGCTTTCGAGCCTGTCGAAAATAGCCAGTTCGGTGACGCGGATGCCATAGAGCGATTCGAGGTCTTCCAGCGGCACTTTGAAGAACGTGAACTGGTCGCCCTCAAAATCCTGGGCCAGCGTAAAGCCGAGCATGGCTTCAGGCGGCAGGCCGCTTGAGGCCAGAAGTTCGATCCACAGATCGACATAACAATTGGTTTCCGGCCACATCCGCTCCAGCGAATGTAACGGATGCGGAACGTAGGTCTCAGCGTTGAGGGCCGGAAAGATGCTCGTCATGCCGTCTTCAACCCCAAAGCGTGTCTCGAACCGGCTGTGGCCATGCCTCGACATCCAGTCCATGCTTGGCAAATAGCGCCAGCGCAATGCGCTCCAGCCCGAAGCCGACGCATGCCGTGTGTGCAACGTCGCCGTTATCGAGGTTCAGGCCCCATTTGGCTCCAAAAGCGTCCTGATGGTAGTTGAAGCTCATGCAGGCGGTCTGGTTGGTGGTGGAGGTGACCGGGATTAGAAGCTCGAATTTCAGGTTCTGGTCGCGCTGGTTGTTGGCCAGCATCTTGCCGGCACGCCCGAAGAATGGATCGTTGGCGATATCGATCTTCACATCGAGACCGATCTTTTCCATCATGTCCACGCCGCGATCCATCCACAGCTGACGGAATTCCGTCACGTCGCTTTCGGTGCCCATGCATACATATTCGCGCATACGGAACAGTTGCTGGCGGGCTGGGTCCTTGGAGGGCTCATGGCGGAAACAATAGGATTGAATGTCGTAAAGGCCGCCGCCAGCAGGCAGGTTGCCGCGCTTGGCGATGGTTGGATAAAGCGGGTAGCAGGCAGCAGGCGTCAGCACGATGTCGGTGATCTTCTGGTCTTTCGTCCAGTCCGTGCCCTCGTCCATGCTTTTGATCAGGCTGACATGATCTAGCTCGCAGCCGCAGAAGGAATGGACTGTGCCTGCCAGTTGCGGGAAGCTTTTCATATAGCCGCTTTTTTCGAAATAGGCGCGGTTGATACCCGGCGGGAAGCGGATGACTTCGGCTTTGTCTGCTCCGCCGACCGTTCCGATTAGGCGCTCAAAACCGGCGATCACATCTTCGAACTGACCGCTGCGGCCATAAAGGCCATCCACGCCGGTATCGATCAGCAGGCCCTTTTCAAACAGGCGATCGAGAAAGGATGTTTGCATGTCCATGGTCTTATCCCGAAAGGCTGGTGTCCTGCTTCTGGACGAGCAGGAGATTGGCGGAGTTGCTGAGAATTCTGTCGTTGGAGATCATCAGTTGTGCCGAATGCGCATCGCGCAGATGCCGCCCTAAGCTGTAGGGCGTACCGTTTTTGTAACCCATAATGCCGCAGATCAGCATGGCATGATTGATGATCTCAAGAATGGTTTCCGACGAGCAAATCTTGACGTTGTTCATGGCAATGGCAAAACCCATCGACATTAGCTTGTCGGGATCGGACTTGGTGCCTTCATAGGCTTTGAGACCGGCGATGACGTTCGATTTGACCGTTTGGAGTTTGCTTGACACTTCCGCCAGGCGGATCGCACCGGGTGGCGTTACGCCAGGGGATTTACGAGCGGCTGCACGGACGAAAGCTTGCGCCCGCAGGACTGCGTCAGAGGCAATGCCGTACCAGACGCCGCTCCACAAAAGATGTGACGTCGCCAGCATGGATTGTGCAGCTATCTCAGCGAAAGGCTTGGCAAAGATCTGCTCGGAGGGGGCGTTTCCCTTGAACAGAAATCCATCGGAGCAGGTGCCGCGCATGCCCAGCGTGTCCCATATATGGGTCCGCTCGAGTGTGTACTGATCCTTCAGGAAAACGGTCATCACCTGATCGGCCGGGGCCGCCGCCGCATTGGCACGCGAAGTGATGAGAATGGCATCGGCATGCGCGCCGTAGGAAATAACCGTGGCGTCTTTTTCCAAGGTGCAATCGGGGCCATCGACCTCAATGGCGCAGATGGAATTGCGCATGTTTCCGCCGATGCCGCCTTCGGTGGTGGCAGACGCCAAAAGCAACTGTTCTGATGCCACGCGGCGCATGAAGGCAATATGCCATTCGCTGTCTTCGCCATGTTCCACAAGGCTGGAGGCCTTGATGTGGTGCATGGCGAAAATCATCGCGGTTGCGGAGCAGGATTGGCCAAGTATACAGCAGAGATCGGCAATTTGCGCGATGCTTGCACTTTCACCGCCCAGATGAACTGGCACTTGTATTCCCAAAAGACGTTCGGCGCGCAGTGCGTCAACGGCCTCTATTGGAAACCGTGCGGCAGTATCGACATCGTCGGCATGACGTGCGGCAATCGACGCGACGCGAGAGGCGCGCGCGGTCAGCGTTGCATCAGGCGGGGCGACCGACAGGTTCATCAGGCCGCCTCTTTGCCATCGAGAATGGTTTTGACCGTGTCTTCGATGGCCTTGATGCTGGCAAAAGACTTTCGGTTGAGCATGCTATCGGGAAACTCGATATCGAATGCATCTTCTATGCCGAGCATCAGTTGCACGGATGCAAAAGAAGAAAGTCCGGCTGCGTAAAGGTCAGCTTCATCTTCAATGGTATCGACCGGCACCGGGAGTTGGCCGAATTTCGACAGTATTTCACGAATAGTTGAATTCATTCTCAGTAGTCTCCCTTCAAAACGCGTCATCATAACGCATTCTTCGAGTTAAGCTCCAAAAAATAACATTCAAATAAATGGATGGGTTAACTTAGCGTAACTTTCCATTTTTCGACAGTCATCCACAGATGGCTTGACAAATTTCTGCGTCGGGTTTCTGATTGCGGCATTCACCAGGGGAGTCCCGGCAAGGGGCTGAGATACTGCTAGCGCGCGCAGTGACCCGTTGAACCTGATCCAGTTCATACTGGCGTAGGGACGGTGCAAACACGGGAACAGCAGTTCGGCCTTGCCGAATGCGTCGCTATTCGTTCCCGTGGTTTTTCGTCTTCATGCTCGAACTGGGTCTCCACTGTTTTTGCTTTGGAGCCTCACGATGAACATTGCCGCTAAAAATCTCTCCCCTGTCGTTACCACAGGTCCGCTGCCCGCTTCGACCAAGGTCTACAAGCCGGGCATCATCCACCCCTACATCCGCGTGCCCATGCGCGAGATCGCCGTGCATCCGACGGCGGGCGAGCCGCCGGTTACGGTTTATGATTCCTCCGGTCCCTATACCGACCCCACCCATGCCGTCAGCATCGACGGCGGTCTGCCGCGTCTGCGCCATGACTGGGTTGTCGCAAGGGGGGATGTGGAGGCTTACGACGGTCGCCACGTCAAACCGGAGGATAATGGTTTTGCGACGGGCGAACGCCTGACGCCTGAGTTTCCGCTGCGCCATCAGCCGCTGAAAGCGAAGGATAGCAAGGCGGTGACGCAACTTGCCTACGCCCGCGCCGGTATCATCACGCCGGAAATGGAGTTCATCGCCATCCGTGAAAACCTTGGGCGCGAGGCGATCAAGGAAAAGCTGCTACGCGATGGCGAAAGTTTTGGGGCCAATATTCCAGATTTCGTCACAGCCGAATTCGTGCGCCAGGAAGTGGCAGCGGGCAGGGCGATCATTCCCGCCAACATCAACCACCCCGAGGCAGAACCGATGATCATCGGCCGAAATTTCCTCGTCAAGATCAACGCCAATATCGGCAATTCGGCGGTGACCTCCTCCATGGCGGATGAGGTCGACAAGATGGTCTGGGCCATCCGCTGGGGTGGCGATACGGTCATGGACCTGTCCACCGGCCGCAACATTCACAATATCCGCGAATGGATCATCCGCAATTCGCCGGTACCGATTGGAACCGTGCCGCTTTATCAGGCGCTGGAAAAGGTCAATGGCATTGCAGAAGACCTGACCTGGGAGGTGTTCCGCGATACGCTGATCGAGCAGGCCGAACAGGGCGTTGATTACTTCACCATCCATGCCGGCGTGCGGTTGCATTACATTCCACTCACTGTCAATCGCGTTACCGGCATCGTTTCGCGTGGCGGGTCGATCATGGCCAAGTGGTGTCTGCATCACCATAAGGAATCCTTCCTCTACGAGCATTTCGAGGAAATTTGCGACATTTGCCGCGCTTACGACGTGTCCTTTTCGCTGGGGGATGGTCTTCGCCCCGGCTCGATTGCCGATGCAAACGATGCGGCGCAATTTGCCGAGCTCGAAACGCTGGGTGAATTGACGCAGATCGCCTGGGCCAAGGATTGTCAGGTCATGATCGAAGGCCCTGGCCACGTGCCGATGCACAAGATCAAGGAAAACATGGACAAGCAGCTGAAGGTCTGCGGCGAAGCGCCCTTCTATACGCTTGGACCGCTGACAACGGATATCGCGCCGGGCTACGACCACATCACATCAGGCATCGGTGCGGCGATGATCGGCTGGTTCGGCACGGCCATGCTTTGTTATGTCACGCCCAAGGAACATCTCGGCCTGCCGGACCGTAACGACGTGAAGGTCGGTGTCATCACCTACAAGATCGCAGCCCACGCCGCCGATCTCGCCAAGGGGCATCCGGCAGCGCAAATCCGTGACAATGCGCTGTCGCGCGCTCGGTTCGAGTTCCGCTGGGAAGACCAGTTCAACCTGTCGCTCGACCCGGAAACGGCAAGGTCTTTCCATGATGAGACTTTGCCGAAGGAGGCGCACAAGGTGGCGCATTTCTGCTCCATGTGCGGTCCGAAATTCTGCTCGATGCGCATCTCGCATGACATCCGCGCCGAGGCGCAGAAGGAAGGCCTGGAGGCCATGGCACAGAAATTCCAGCAGGGTGGCGACCTCTATATGCCCTTGGAAAAGCCGGTGGCGGGGGAATGAGATGCGCATTCTCATCAAAGGAGCAGGCGTTGCCGGTCTGACGGCTGCGCTGGAGCTTGCCCGCCATGGAATGGAGGTCGCGGTTTGCGATCTTGCAAGCGAACCGGGGCGCGGTGCGTCCTGGTATGCGGGCGGCATGCTGGCACCCTGGTGCGAACGCGAAAGCGCCGAGGAAACCGTGCTGACTTTAGGCCAATCGGCGCTCGACTGGTGGGACGAGGCGACGCCGGGGCTGGTGAAACGCAAAGGCACATTGGTCGTGGCTCCGGCGCGGGACAAGGCAGAACTTTCACGCTTTGCCTCCCGCACATCAGGCTATCGGTGGGTGGATAAGGACGAGATTGCAGTGCTTGAGCCCGACCTCGCCGGGCGTTTCCGTGTCGGGTTGTTTTTTGAAAGAGAGGGGCATCTCGACCCGCGACTGGCTCTCTCGGCACTGTATGAGCGTCTCGTCTCGATGGGTGCCCGCTTTCACTTCGGCGGTGAGGCAATGGATGAAGGTGAATTCGATCACGTCATCGATTGCACCGGGGCGGCACAGACCGGCAAGCTTTCCGGCCTTCGCGGCGTGCGTGGCGAGATGCTTTACCTCTCTACCGGTGAGGTGACGCTATCCCGTCCCGTGCGGCTGCTTCATCCGCGCATTCCGCTTTACATCGTGCCGCGGGAAGCGGGGCGTTTCATGGTGGGCGCGACGATGATCGAAACGGATGAGGCGGGACCGATTACCGCTCGTTCGATGATGGAGTTGCTGAACGCGGCTTACGCGCTGCACCCCGCTTTTGGTGAGGCGCAGATCATCGAAACGGGTGCCGGCATCCGTCCCGCCTTTGCCGACAATCTGCCCAGCATTCGCGAAGAGGACGGCACGCTGTTTATCAATGGTGCCCATCGGCACGGCTTTCTGCTGTCGCCAGCCATGGCGCAACAGGCCGCCGATATTATGATGTCAAAGGAGGTTTACTATGAAAATTCTCGTCAACGGGCAAGAGCATGACCTTGCTACCGACAGGCTTTCGCAACTGCTGACCGCGCTGGACTACGAAGGCGACTGGCTGGCAACAGCGGTCAATGGCGATCTCGTCCATGCGCAGGATCGCGATGATTTTCGGCTGAAGGAATTCGACAGGATCGAAGTTCTTTCACCCATGCAGGGAGGATAGGCGATGTTGAAACTCTATGAACGTGAGGTCGGATCAAGGCTGCTGCTCGGCACCGCGCGTTATCCTTCGCCTGCCGTTCTTGCGGATGCGGTGCGGGCCAGCAAGACGGATATTCTGACGATCTCTCTGCGACGTGAAACAGCGGGTGGCAGGCATGGTGGACAGTTCTTCGAGCTGATCCGCGAGTTGGACCGCCACATTCTGCCCAACACGGCGGGTTGCCACACCGCCAAGGAAGCCGTGTTGACGGCCAAGATGGCGCGGGAGGTGTTCAAGACCAACTGGATCAAGCTGGAGGTGATCGGCAATCACGATACGCTTCAGCCCGACGTCTTTGCGCTGGTGGAAGCGGCCCGCATTCTGAGCGACGACGGTTTTGAGGTGTTTCCCTACACGACCGATGATCTTGTGGTGGCGGAAAAGCTTGTGGATGCCGGTTGCAAGGTTCTGATGCCGTGGTGCGCACCCATCGGCAGCGCCATGGGGCCGCTGAACATTACCGCTCTGCGCTCCATGCGCGCCCATTTCCCGGATGTGCCGATGATTGTCGATGCCGGGCTTGGGCGACCTTCGCATGCCGCGACCGTCATGGAGCTGGGTTACGACGCGGTGCTGCTCAATACGGCTGTAGCCGGTGCGGGCAATCCGGTCATCATGGCTGGCGCCTTTGCAAAAGCGGTGACGGCTGGGCGCGAGGCCTATCTCTCAGGCATGCTGGAGCCGCGCGACATGGCGGTGCCATCCACGCCTGTGATTGGCAAGGCGGTGTTTTCCTGAGCCGTTGACAAGATGAGGTGAGGGCGGGATACCGACTGGGATGAGCCTCAAAGGGTAACCAGACATGCACAATCTGCTGACCGATATCGATGGTGTGGCCGTCGGCCATGCCACCGATCTCCAACTCGGATCGGGCGTCACCGCCATCGTCTTTGACGAACCGGCCATCGCCTCCGGCTCCGTTCTTGGCGGCGCACCGGGTGGGCGGGATACGGCGCTGCTCGATCCGTCCATGATGGTGGAGATGGTGGATGCTTTCGTGCTGTCAGGCGGCTCGGCCTTCGGTCTGGACGCGGCAGGCGGTGTGCAATCGGGCCTTCGCGATATCGGGCGCGGCTTTGCTGTCGGCTCTACCCGCGTTCCCATCGTGCCGCAGGCGATCCTGATGGATCTGCTGAATGGCGGCAACAAGGATTGGGGCCTGCATTCACCCTATCGCGAGATGGGCTATGACGCTTTCAAATCCGCTACTCACCAGCCGTTTGCGCTCGGCAGCGTCGGGGCGGGCACGGGCGCAACGACGGCTACATTCAAGGGCGGGCTGGGCTCTGCCAGCGCCGTGACGTCGGGTGGCCATAAGGTTGCGGCGATTGTCGCGGTTAACGCAATGGGCTCCGCGACTGTGGGAACAAGCCAGCATTTCTGGGCGGCCCCCTTCGAGCGCGACGACGAATTCGGCGGGCTTGGATTGCCACCGCAGTTTTCACCCGCCGATACGGCCATGCGCATCAAAGGCGTGACGCTAACGGCAACGACAATCGGTGCGGTGGTAACGGATGCCTTACTCACAAAAGCGCAGGCGCATCGGCTTTCGATCATGGCACATGGCGGGCTTGCCCGCGCGATTCTGCCGTCACATCTCGCCAGCGATGGTGACACCATGTTTGCCGCAGCGACCGGTCAGAAACCCATGAGTGCGGCGAGCGACTTTGCCGAGCTTTGCCATCTTGCGGGCATGGTCGTCAGTCGCGCCATTGCACGCGGCGTTTATGAAGCCACGGCTTTACCGCATGAGGGTGCGCAAAAATCCTGGCGCGATCATTTCGGAACAGGTGCCGAATGAGCGATCAAACCGAGAAAACGCCACTGAAAACGGTTCTGCGGATCGATTTCCCACCGGGCGACAGGCTCGGGCGGGGAAAAATCCAGCTGATGGAATTGATTGGCTCTACCGGCTCCATTTCCGCTGCCGGGCGGGCCATGGATATGTCCTATCGCCGGGCATGGCTGTTGGTGGATGCGCTGAACCATATGTTCAAGGAACCCGTGATCGAATCCCAGCGCGGCGGCAGCCAAGGTGGTGGGGCTAGCTTGACCACCTTCGGACAAGAGCTGCTTGAGCGCTATCGTGGCATGCAGCAGCGTCTGAACGATACACTGAAAGCCGACCTCGACTGGCTGGAAGCGAACCGACAGTCCGATCAGTAAGGATCGAGCGCAGCCGATTTGATGATGGCAAAGATCGGCTTTCCCGGCTCCAGCGCCAGGCGTTCGACCGACAGTTTGGTGATGCGCGATGCAATGATGTCGCCGCCGCAATCAACCTGAACCATCGCCATCCCATCCTCTGACAGCGCGATCTCTGCGATACGGCCTTCCAGAATGTTAAGCGCGCTCAGACCCTCTGGCTTCACTGTCGCCAGCATCACGTCACGGGCCGGAATGTGGACGCGAACGCGGTGCCCGGTCACCGCCGATGGTGCGGGAACTTGCAACGCCACCTTGCTCAACCTGATCGTGGCAAGGCCATGCGCAGGATCGAAATCCTCAACACTGCCGGATAAAATGCTGCCGATTTCCCGGCGTTCCAGCTGCGCAGTAAAAGCGGGGCGCGACAGGATGTCCGCGGCCGGGCCTGCGACCTCTATCCTGCCGTCCTTCATGACCACGATCTGGTCTGCGAGACGCGACACTTCGCTGACGGAGTGGCTGACATAGATAATCGGAATTTTCGTCTCGTCGCGCAACCGCTCCAGATAGGGAATGATCTCCGCCTTGCGCGCCTCATCGAGTGCGGCCAGCGGCTCATCCATCAACAGCAGGCGTGGCGAAGACAGCAGTGCACGGCCAATCGCCACGCGTTGCTTTTCGCCGCCGGAGAGTTTTTCCGGGCGGCGCTTCAGCAGATCTCCGATGCCGAGCATCTCGATGATTTTTCTGCTTTCCGTTTGTGCGTCAGTTTTACCAGCGAACCAACGACCATAATGCAGGTTCTGCTCGACGGTGAGGTGCGGAAACAGGCGCGCTTCCTGAAACACGGTGCCGAAGCGACGTTTGTGGCAGGGTGTGAAGAGGCGTTTGGCGCTGTCGGCCAGCGCCGTTTCATCAAGAGTCAAAGTCCCATGATCGGGCCTCGTCAATCCGGCGATAATGCGGATGACGGAGGTTTTTCCGGAGCCGGAACGTCCGAACAACGCGGTTACGCCTTTACCAGCGGTAAGATCGGCGTCCAGCGTGAAGGCACCCAGCCGATGTTTGACAGTGAGCGTCAGCGTCATTCCGCATTCACCCTTTTACCGACGATGCGCGCCAGATATTCCGACGCCAGAAGGGCGACCATGGAAATGGCGATGGCCACCAGTGTCAGCCGCATCGCGCCCGCATCGCCACCCGGAACCTGGGTGAAAGTGTAGATGGCTGCCGACAGCGTCTGTGTCTCGCCGGGAATGTTGGAGACGAAGGTAATGGTCGCGCCAAACTCTCCCATGGCCTTGGCAAAGGCGAGGATCATGCCCGCGATAATGCCGGGCAGGGTGAGCGGCAATGTGACGGTGAGGAACACCCAGATTGGGCTAGCGCCCAGCGTGCCTGCCGCCTCCTCCAGCTTGCGATCCACCGCTTCGATCGAAAGGCGAATGGAACGCACCATAAGCGGAAAAGCCATGATAGCGCAGGCCAAGGCTGCGCCCGTCCAGCGGAAGGAAAAGACGATGCCGAAATATTGGTCGAGAAATTGGCCGATAACGCCCCGGCGTCCGAAGGTGACCAGAAGGATGAAGCCGGTCACGACCGGGGGAAGGATGAGCGGCAGGTGCACGATGCCGTTGAGCAGCGATTTGCCCCAGAATTGGCCGCGCGCCAGCACCAGCGCGATCAAGATGCCGAAGGGAAGGCTCGCGAACATGGCGATGCTGGACACCCAGAGGCTCAGGCGTATCGCCGTCCATTCTTCCGCGCTGAGGGTGAGCCAGTCCAATACGCCATTCCCGTCAAAAGGTGATGGCTCCGACGATTGCCGGAGCCATGAGGATCGTGAAAGCCGATCTTACTTCAGAATGGTAAAGCCCTGCTTTTCAAAGAACGGGGCGGCTTTGGCTGATTTCAGGAATTCGAGATAAGCGGCCGCTGCCGGGCTTTTGGATTCAGACAGGATGGCAACCGGATAGATGATCGGCTCATGGCTGTCCTGCGGGAAAGTGCCGACGATCTTGACGCCTTGGTCTGCTGCAGCATCGGTCTGGTAGACGATGCCATAGGGTGCCTCGCCGCGAGACACGAGAACCAGCGCGGCACGAACGCTTTCCGCACCCGCAACCTTGCTTTCCACGGAAGACCAGACGCCAAGCTTTTCAAGCGCGGACTTGCCGTATTTTCCAGCTGGAACGCTATCGACCGCGCCCATGGCCAGCTTGCCGTCACCCACCAGCTTTGCAAGGTCGAAGCCCTGTTTGATCTCGACCGGCTTTGCCTTATCGGCAGGGGCCACCAGCACCAAACGGTTGCCCAGCAGGTTGGTGCGCGTGTCTTCTTTGATCAGCTTTTTGCCCGCGACATAGTCCATCCATGCGAGGTCTGCCGAGATGAAGAGATCGGCAGGTGCTCCCGCCTCGATCTGTTTGGCCAGCGCCGAACTCGCCGCATAGGACACCGTAGCTTCGTTGTTGGTTTCCTTGGCCCATTCCGCATTGGCCGCATCCAGCGCATTCTTCATGCTGGCAGCGGCAAAAACGGTGACCTTGTCTTGGGCGAATGCCGGAGCAGACATTCCGGCGGTTGCCACTACGGAGCCGATGACGGCTGCCAGAGTGGTTCTGATAAGAGTGCGACGAAGAATTCCCATGCCCTTTGGCCCCTTTTAGCGACATATCCTGATGAATATATCGAAACTGTTTAGACGGCGGGCATTATATTTTCAAGGATATATCGATTAATGCGAAACAAGGCCTTCTCTGGGGCCTCCATCCATCGATGCTTAGATGCGTTCACCCGCAAAATGTGCGATCTGCGCGCCGGCCTCGTAATAGGCTTCCTTCACGGCGCGGAAGCTACGGGCCTGTGGATCCGTGACGGGTAGGGGCAGGGCGTCCTCTGCGATCTCGCCTGCAACATGCGCTGCAAGCGTTTTGCCGAATACCGTTCCCGGCGCGATGCCGCGGCCGTTATAACCGCAAAAGCCGACGACGTTCGTTGCGAATTTATGGAAGCGCGGCACGGAATCGTCGGTCATGCCGATCTGGCCGTACCATTCACACTCGAATTCGATTTCGCCCAGCTGCGGGAATAGTCGCTTCATCGCGCGCTTTGCCCATGCAGTGTGAACACTCGCACCCGTGTTGCGCAATGCGCCGACACTGCCGAAGACGAGACGTCCCGCTTGGTCCATGCGGAAGGAGGAGAGGATTTCGTTTGTGTCCCAGCAACCTTCGCGATTCGGCAGTATGGTTTTGCGCACATTATCGCCCAACGGTTTGGTCGCGACGTTGAAATAGGGCAGATAGACCTGCTCTTCGCGCATGATTTTCCATGGGCCGGTGCTGTAGGCCTCCGTCGAAACGATGACCCAGTCTGCGCGAACCGAACCCTTAGCGGTCTTGACCACCCAGCCGTCACCATCCGCCTGGCTGTCGATGACGGGGCTGGAGGTGTAGATCGTGGTACCTGCCGCCTGTGCTGCGGTTGCGAGGCCGCGCACATACGCCAGCGGTTGCAGCGTGCCTGCACGCTCATCCAGCAAGGCACCGCTATAGGCGGACGAGCCGATCCGGTCGGCTGTTTCCTGGGCATCGAGAACCCGAACCGGCGCTCCGCGTGCAGCCCATTGGGCGCAACGTTCGCGGATTTCAGCAAGTCCCTTTTCACCCACGGCGCAATGGAGGGTTCCGTTTTTTTCAAGCTGGCATTCGATCTGGTGTTTTTCAATGATCTCGCGCACGAGGAACGGTGCGTTGCCGAGAAGATCGAGGAGGCGTTCGCCATAGACGGGGCCGAGCACATTGGGAAGTTCTTTGGGCATGACCCACATGCCGCCATTGATGAGGCCGACATTGCGGCCAGCACCGCCAAAGCCGATCTCCTTGCCTTCGAGAACGATGACTTTGATGCCACGTTCCGCGAGATGCAGCGCTGCAGAAAGACCGGTAAAGCCGCCGCCCACAACGACGACATCCGCCCTTTCGTGGCCTTCAATCGACGATGTCACGGGTGGTTTCGGCGCGGTTTTTTCCCAAAGGCCGTGAGAGCGCGGATCATGATACATCGAAATCACCCAAGAATTGGAACGTCGCGCGCAGTGCGCTGTCTGCTGACCAGCTTACAACTCAGTTGCATCAGTGAATACCGACATATCGTGATCATGTCATGCCAGTGCGGAATGTGGTTTTCGCAATGGCGATGACGCTGGTATGCGTCATCGGCGATCAACCTATGGGCTTGAAACACGCGCCCGGCTCGGACAATAGTGCAGCACACGCGCAAGGCTCACTGGCTTTGTGCATCATTCCATATGCGACGGGAACAAATCATGAAGCCCATTTTCGTTCAGCTTCAATGCACACCCGGCAAGACCTATGATGTTGCCGATGCCATTTATAAGACGGAACTGGTTTCCGAACTTTATTCGACGAGTGGGGAATATGATCTTCTGCTGAAGATCTATCTTTCGCCCGAACAGGATACCGGCAAATTCATCAACGACAACATCGTTAGCATCCCAGGTATTGTACGGTCGTTGACGACGCTGACATTCACCGCATTCTAATGTTGGTATCTACAAACGAATGAAGGCGTTGCCTCCGTCTGGAGACAACGCCTTCATGCATTGAAAAAACATGCGCATTTTTCAGACCAGCGCTGCAATCTTCTGGTTGCGAACGAGATTGCGAATGGCGACGCGCACGTCTTCGGCACTGTCGAAGCGCTGCTCGTCAAGGTCATGGACGTGGAACTTGACGGCGATGAACTTCAGGCGGTTGTCATCAGGCACGACGATGCCGACGGGTTCACCAGCGAATTCAATAACTTGCTTTTGCATTATACATACTCCCGCTGTGGCTTGGCACACAGCATTTCGTCGAATCGAATTTTAAAGATTGGTGGACGGTTAAGTCACATTCGACAGCAGCGGGAACACATGGATGTGTGTCCGGCATTCACAAACCGCGGGTCAAGGATCGCGGCGATGCGTTTCATTTTTGACATGTCACTCTCCCTGCATTGGTGTTGGATCCGGAATGCTGAAGAGAATCCCTCTCCAGTTGAATCACTGATACTCCGGATTCGCGGCGTAATCAATGATTATCAATATAGGTAGAATATTTTTCTTTATGATGACAGGATGGGGGCGGAATTGTGAAATTTTTGTTTCTTTAGCCAGGTTGCAGACAACGCTCTGGAAAGCCGCGTTTATTAGCGGTTTTTATTCGTCCGAAGGTGGATAGAGGTGATCCCTGCCGTTGAAATCGGAAACCGAATAGCAACCATCGGCATGTTTCGCCGCCGCATTCTGACCTATGACGGCTTTTCCATGGCCGCCGGGAATATCCAGAACATAGGTCGGCTGGCATAGACCCGAAACATGTCCGCGCATGGCGGCAACGATTCGCTGCCCTTCTTCGATCTCCAGCCGGAAGTGGCTGGTACCAGGTGCCAGATCCGGGTGATGCAGATAGTAGGGCTTCACCCGCGTTTCCACGAACGCCCGCATCAGATCACCAAGAACCTTGGGGTCGTCATTGATGCCTTTCAGAAGCACCGACTGACTGACCATGGCGACGCCGGCATCGATCATGCGTGCGCAGGCCCCCCGCGCTTCGTCTGTCAACTCGCGTGGATGGTTGGCGTGGAGCGCGACATAGGTCGTCTTCCCGCTGGATTTCAGTGCTTCCACAAGTGCCGCATCGATCCGGTCAGGATCAACGACCGGGACACGCGTGTGAAAGCGCACGATTTTGACATGCGGAATAGCCTTCAAGCCTTCCATGATGGCTGACAGCCGACGCGGGGATAAGACCAGCGGGTCACCACCGGTTAAAATGACCTCCCAGATTTCTGGGTGTGTTTCTATATAACCAAGCGCTACCGACAGCTCTTCACTCGACATGGTACCATTGCCCTGCGGGCCAACCATCTCCCGGCGAAAGCAGAAGCGGCAATAGACCGGGCAGATATGCACGGCCTTCAACAATACGCGATCAGGGTATCGGTGAACGATGCCGTGGACGGGGCTATGGGCATCGTCGCTGATGGGGTCGGCACGCTCTTGCGGCGTATGCCACAGCTCATCCTCCTGCGGAATGAACTGCAATCCGATGGGATCGTTGGCATCGTCGCTATTCATGAGATCGGCGACAGTGGGTGTGACCGCCACAGCGTAGCGTTCAGTCACGGGGCGAATTCGCTCGAGTGTAGGGCTGTCGATCAGACCGGCAGCGAATAGGTCTTCCGCCGATTTCAGGCTGCGTGTCGTCATGAGCCATAATCCGTTACGGGTGCCCACATGACGAGATCGATGCGCGGTGCGCCAGTTGCTAGCAAGACCAGCCGATCGAAGCCGAGCGCGATGCCGCTGGCTGCCGGCATGATGTCGAGCGCCTTTAGAAAATCCTCATCTATGGGATAGGTTTCGCCGTAGACGCGTTGTTTCTCCGCCATTTCGGCCTCGAAACGGCGGCGCTGTTCGGCAGCATCCGTCAATTCACCGAAGGCGTTGGCCAGTTCTACACCGCAGGCATAGAGCTCGAAGCGTTCGGCGACTCGGTTGTCGCTCGGCGAACGGCGGGCGAGTGCTGCTTCACTTGTTGGGTACTCATCCAAAATAGTCGCGCGCCCGAAGCCGAGCTTTGGCTCGACCCGCTCGACGATCACGCGACTGAACAAATCGGCCCAGCTGTCATCCTCAGCCACGCGAATTCCCGACGCCTTGAGCTTCGATGCCAGATGATCACGGTCCGTCTCGCCGGTCGTGTCAATCGTCGCTAGCAGATTTATGTCGGCATAGCGTTGAAACGCCTCGGCAACACTCAATCGCTCCGGTTCAAGAAACGGATCGACGCTGTGCCCACGATAGGTCAGGGTCTTCGTTTTTGCGGTCTCGGCGGCCAGGGCCAGCAATTGCGCGCTGTCACGCATCAGCGTCTCATATGTCTCACCCATGCGATACCATTCCAGCATCGTGAATTCCGGGTGGTGCAAAGGCCCGCGTTCGCGGTTGCGATAAACATGCGCAAAACAGTTGATCCGTTTTTCGCCAGCGGCCAACAGCTTCTTGCAGGCAAATTCAGGTGATGTGTGCAGATAAAGCGGGGTCTGTTCACCGCTCGTCGTTATCCCCGTCGTTGCAAAGGCATGCAGATGCGCTTCGTTTCCGGGTGACACCTGTAAGGTTGCGGTATCGACCTCCAGAAAATCATTGGCGGCAAAAAAGCCGCGCATGGCGGCCTGGATGGCGTTTCGCCCAATCAGAAACGGACGGCGATCCTGATGCACATCGGGCGTCCACCATGCGGACTTTGTGTTGAGGTCTGAGCCCATCTGTTGCTTTCTTTCCGATGCCAACCACGCCCAGATATCGATTTATACGAAAACCGCTGCACTGTTTTCGGTTCGAGGCTTTTGAAGGCTGGCATTTACCACGGATTTAAGGTAGTTGCGCCCCAGAAAACATACAAAACGTCCATTGGGTCAGTGCCGCCGCGCGGTCCTTTACGACGCATTTCATTGAGTTACAAGGAAATCATATGGTCAAGGTTATCGCCTCATCCGTGCGCAAGGGCAATGTTATCGACGTCGATGGCAAGCTTTACGTCGTTCTCAACGCCAATAACTTTCATCCCGGCAAGGGCACACCTGTGACGCAGGTCGATATGCGCCGCATCTCGGATGGCGTGAAGGTTGCGGAACGCTGGCGCACGACCGAGCAGGTCGAACGCGCATTCGTTGAAGACCTGAACTTCCAGTTCCTTTATGAAGACGGCGAAGGCTTCCACTTCATGAACCCTGAGAATTACGATCAGGTCGTCGTGGACTTGGAAACCATGGGCGACCAGAAAGCCTACCTTCAGGAAGGCATGACATGCGTTCTGTCTATCCATGAAGGTCTGCCGCTTGCTGTCATCCTGCCGCGCCACGTAACGTTGGAAATCATGGAGACGGAACCGGTTGTGAAAGGCCAGACGGCCTCGTCTTCCTACAAGCCGGCTATTTTGTCCAACGGCATCCGCACCATGGTGCCGCCGCATATCGATGCCGGTATCCGCGTCGTTGTTGCGACGGAAGACAATTCCTACGTCGAGCGCGCGAAGAACTGATTTTCGCAGTCATCGTTATTTTGAAAGAAGCCTCGGATCACTCCGAGGCTTTTTCTTTGGCTGCATTGCCCATAAAAAATCCCGCAACTTTCGTTGCGGGACAATGTTTCTGCAAACCGGATTGCGGCTCTTACATTCCCTTGGGAGTGTTGGCTGCAATGCGGTTGTTCGAGGATGTCGTTGGGCTGCCGACGGCATAGCCGCCACCCAGTGCGACGCTGAGACGCACATAGTCCTGTGCGGTGGTTTGAACCGCCGTCGCCAGGTTTGCCTGGGCCGTAGACACCTGACGCTGCGCGTCGAGGACGTCGAGCAGCGAAGAGGCACCGTCGCGGTAGCTTGCTGTGGCGAGCGACAGGGCTTCCTGATAGGACTTGACGGTTCTGCGAAGGGCATCTTCCGTCTGCTTATCGCGGTTTACGGCAGCCAGGGCATTTTCAACTTCTTCGATGCCGTTCAGCACGGTTTCCTTCCATGCCAGATACTGTTCGCGAGCAGAGGACTTGGCAATATCGACATTGGCGCGCAGGCTACCACCATCAAAGATCGGGAGAACAAGGCTTGGGCCGAAGGACCAGGAATTCGATGTTCCGCGCGAACCGTTGTTGGAAAGGTTTACGTAGCTTGGCGAAATCGACCCGCTGATCGTGATGCTTGGATAGAGGCGTGATTCGGCAACGCCGATTTCTGCGACAGCCGCTGCGAGATTGCGTTCGGCCACGCGGATGTCGGGGCGATTGCGAATGAGGTCTGCCGGAATACCGGTGAGCGGTGCCCTGCGGGCAACAGGCTGACGTGCCCCGCGCTGCAACTCAACCACCAGCGACGATGCCGGCATGCCAAGCAGCGTGGCGATGCGGTGTGCCGCCTGGCGGAAGCTGGTTTCCAGACCTGGCATATCCGCGAGCGTGGAGTTGACCAGGCCTTCAGACTGAACGACGTCAAGACGCGAAGCCGCACCGGCTTCAAGCTGGAGCTTCGTCAGGTCCAGTGTTTCGCGGCGTGACTTGAGGTTTTCGCGCGCGATTGCCAGACGTTCCTGATAGTAGCGAACGTCGATATAGGCTGCGACAACCGAAGAGATCAGCGTCAGGCGCTGTACGTCGGCGGTCGAGTAGGCTGCATCCAGCGAAGCGCTGGCGCTTTCCTTGGCGCGGCGGTACTGGCCAAAAAGGTCCAACAGCCAGGATGCGTCGAGAGCGCCACTTGAGGTGTTTTGAACCGAGCTGTTGTTGCTTGGGAAGCTGCCCTTGGTCTGGGACGTCGTATGGCTGCCGGAGCCGGTGAGGCTTGGAAGAGCGCCTGCGCCTGCAACGGTGATCTGCGACTGAGCCTGATTGATGCGCTCGATTGCCTGTAGAACGGTTAGGTTCTGCGCAAGGCCGGTCGCGACATATCCATTCAAACGGCTGTCGTTGAAGGCGTTCCACCAAGCGACTGTCGCAACGTCGCCGTTGGTTGCTTTTCCACCTTCGGCAAATTTGCCGGGCAGCTGGATTTCCGGTTCTTTATGGTCAGGTCCGACAACACAGCCCGAGAGCAAAAGCAACGTCAGAGGAATGGTAGCGCGAATAGACAGCATGAAGTTATCCCAATATTTTGGTGCACATGACACACCAGTCAAAACGAGCTTAGCGCTGCTGCGTGCTGACAAAAATGCGGTTCATAATTTCCAACATTTCTAACAGCGTCTTCCGGCTTTGCTAGCACATTTTTGGTTTGTTAACGTTTAGATAGACGCCGAATCATGACGAAAAACGAGGGAATGAAGAAAATTCCGAGGAGTGTTGCAGAAAGCATACCACCCAGAACGCCGATACCGATCGCATTTTGCGCCGCAGAGCCCGCTCCGCTGGCAATGGCCAGTGGAACGACGCCGAGAATGAACGCGAGCGAAGTCATGATGATCGGGCGCAATCTCAGCTTTGCAGCCTCGAGTGTCGCGTCGAGCAGACTTAATCCGTGCTCTTGCCGTTCCTTGGCGAATTCCACGATCAGGATCGCGTTTTTCGCGGCAAGCCCGATCGTCGTCAGCAGACCCACCTTGAAGTAGACGTCGTTGGACTGTCCGAAGAAGTGTGCGGCGAGCAATGCACCGACCACGCCCACGGGGACGGCCATGATGACGGAGAAGGGGATCGACCAGCTTTCATAAAGTGCAGAAAGGCACAGGAAGACGATCAGAACGGAAAGCGCGTAGAGCAACGGTGCCTGAGATCCGGAAAGTCGCTCCTGATAGGAAAGACCAGTCCAAGCTACCGAGTACCCGCCATCCATTTGGGAGACGATTCGGTCCACCTCGTTCATGGCGTCGCCGGAACTGACGCCTGGAGGAGCGGCACCTTCCAGAGAGAAGGCATTTGCCGCATTATAAGCGGAGACGGATGGCAATCCATTGACCCATTTTGCGGTCGCAAAGGATGTGAAAGGCACCATTTCGTTGCCCGAATTTCGGGCGTTCCAGTATTTCAGGTCTTCGGCCTGCATGCGGTATGGCGCATCCGACTGTACATAGACCTTCTTGATCTTGTTGTTGAGCGTGAAGTCGTTGACCCGGCTGCCAGCAAAAATCGTGGTCAGCATGGAGTTGACTTCGGAAATGCTGAGGCCCATGGCCCCGAGCTTCTCCTGGTCCAGCTCAAGCTTGACCTGGCTTTCCTGGTCACGGTCATTGGCGCGCATGGACGTGATTTTGCCGCTGGAATTTGCGGCTGCAATCAACTCTTTCGATGCAGCTACGAGCGCTTCACTTCCCTGGTTTCCGCTGTCCACCAGGTACATGGAGAAGCCACTGGAGTTACCCAGGCCCTGAATGGCAGGCGGTAGGATCGGGAAGACCTGCGCTTCGCGGAAGGTCATGAACGTTCCCATAGCGCGCTGGACAACTGCCGAAGCGGCCATTTTCGGGTCTGTTCGCTGATCGAAATCCTTCAGCTTGGCAAAGACGAGCGCGTAGCTTTGTCCGCTACCGGTAAAGCTGAAGCCGTTGACCGCAAAAATGCTGTCGATGACGTCTTTTTCCTGGTCGAGATAATAGTTCTCGACTTTCTCGATCACCTTTGCCGTCTGCGTGCTCGTGGAGCCATTGGGCAGCTGGATGATCGTCATTAGAACGCCCTGGTCTTCCTGGGGCAGGAAGGACGATGGCAACCGTGTGAAGAACCAGGCACATCCACCCAAGACGATTGCGAACATGAGCAACACGCGTAATGGACGCTTCAGCAGGTAACCTACGGAACTCACATATCCCGTGGTGGTGCGGTCGAAATTACGGTTGAACCATGCGCCGGGGCCACGGCTCTTCTTATTATGGTCGATCGGCTTCAACATCGTGGCGCAAAGCGCCGGTGTCAGCACGATGGCCACAACGGCGGAAAGCAGCATCGCAGATACGATGGTGACGGAGAACTGACGGTAGATGATACCGGTCGAGCCGCCGAAGAAGGCCATGGGAATGAACACGGCGGTCAGAACCAGCGCGATACCGACAATTGCACCGGTGATTTCGCCCATGGATTTCTCCGTGGCTTCAAGCGGTCCTAACCCCTCCTCGGACATGATGCGCTCGACGTTTTCAACGACGACGATGGCGTCATCGACGAGAAGGCCGATGGCAAGCACCATCGCAAACATCGTCAGCGTGTTGATCGAATAACCGGTGAGCGCAAGAATGCCGAAGGTTCCAAGCAGCACCACGGGAACCGCAATCATCGGAATGAAGGTGGCGCGCATGTTCTGAAGGAAAACCAGCAGCACGACGAAGACCAGCACGATGGCTTCGATCAGCGTGTGCACGACCTTCTCGATCGACAGCGAAACGAAAGGCGTCGTATCGTAAGGATAGATGACCTTGACGTTCTGTGGCAGGGTCGGTGCGATCTGCGCCATCTTGTCTTTGACAAGAGCGGCCGTATCGAGCGCATTTGCGCCTGTGGCAAGATTCACCGCAAAACCCGACGCTGGCTGACGGTTGGATCGCGAGGTCGAGGCGTAGGTTTCCTGGCCTATCTCGACGCGTGCAACGTCGCTCAATCGAACATTGGCACCCGTGTTATCCACCTTGAGAATGATGCGCTCGAAGTCGGAAACCGTCGTCAGCTGGCTTTGTGCCGTCATCGTGACGTTGATCTGCTGACCTTCCAATGCCGGCAGTCCGCCCACGGAGCCAACAGACACCTGCGTGTTCTGCGACTGAATGGCCGAGGTGACATCAGCTGGCGTCAGCTGGAATTTCTTCATTTTGAAAGGGTCGAGCCAGATGCGCATGGCGAAGGCGGAGCCGAAGGCATTGATGTTGCCGACACCCTCGATGCGTTTCACCTGATCTTCGATCTGGGTGGAAAAAATGTCACCGAGATCGGCTGACGAACGCTTTCCATCGGTCGAAACCAACGCGCCGACGAGCAGAATGCTCGATGTCGATTTGGTGACTCCGATGCCGAGATCCTGAACCACGGCCGGCAGTTGCGATGTGACGAGCGCAAGCTTGTTCTGCACCTGAACCTGGGCGATATCGCCATTGACGCTGTTGTCGAACGTCAGGGTGATGCTCGCAGATCCTGTTGTGGAAGACGAGTTCATGTAGGTCAGCCCGTCAAGGCCGGTCATGCCGTCTTCAATGATCTGCGTCACGGTTTTGCGCACCGTATCGGCGCTGGCACCGGTGTAGCTTGCGCTGATGCGGATGGTTGGCGGCGCAATTTCCGGATATTGGGAAATCGACAGCGTGTTGATGGCCAATGCGCCACCCAACATGATGACGATGGAAATCACCCAAGCAAAGATCGGCCGTCGAATGAAAAATTTTGACATATCTAGTTCCTGATCACGATGTTGCCGAGCATGTCTTCAGACATCATGATTTCGGCGCGGGAGCAGGAGCAGCCTGAGCGTCCTGCTTTTCTATGATGGATCCCTTTTCATCGATTTCGGCCGGTATGGGTTTGACCGTGGCATTGTCGGCTATCCATTGAAATCCGTCTGCGATCAGCCTGTCGCCATCCGCGACATTCTCCGTGACGAGCCAGTTGTTTCCAGAAAGCTGGCTGGTTGGAAATGTTCTGGTCTCGACTTTGTTTTCAGCCGTGACGAACTTTGCGGTCAGCTCTCCATTCGCGTTTCGGCTGCCCGCGCGCTGGGGAATGAGATAGCCGATTTCCTTGCCAACGGTAATCGTGGCACGCACATACATACCTGGAAGAATGGTGTTTTCCGGATTGTCGAAAAGGGTGCGGATGGAAACCGTGCCTGTCGTCGTGCTGACGGCCATTTCCGACATGTCGAGCTTGCCCACATTCGGGTATTCCGAACCGTCCTCAAGCGTCAGGCGAATGTCCGTCGTTTCGCTGTTGTCGCGTCGCTCCAGCTTTCCAGCCTTGATCGCAGACTGAAGGCGAAGAAGGTTCACGCTGGACTCGTTCAATTGAATATAGATCGGATTGATTTTTCGAAGGGTCATCAGTGAGCCGGTCTGGCTGGCGGTGACGACGTTGCCGATCGAGAAATTGGTGGCAGATGTCACGCCGTCGAAGGGCGCGCGAACTTCTGTCAGGGAGAGATTGATCTGTGCTGTCTGCAAGGTCGCGCGGGCCTCCGCAACGGAGGCTTTCGCCTGAAGCAGCGTCGTGCGCGCATCTTCGAATTCTTTTTGCGACGCACCGCTATTGGCGAGGCGCTCGTAGCGCTGCAAATTCGCTTCGGCGGCAGGTACGCTGACCTCTGCCCGCTCCAGAGACGCCTGCGCTTCTGCGAGAGACGCCTGATAGGTGTCGTCGTCGATCTTGTACAGCAGGTCGCCAGCCTTGACGAAACTACCTTCCTTGAAGGCGATGTCCTTGATGATACCGCCCACACGCGGACGAATATCCGCCGTCTGGAAAGCGTCGGCGCGCCCCGGAAGCAAAGTCGTGAGCGGATAGTCGCTCTTTTTCATGGTAACGACGCTGACGGGGGCAGGGGGGCGCTGATTGCCCTGCGCCGGAGCCTTCTTGGCCTCGTCGCTGTCGCTGCAACCGGCAAGAATGCCCGCCACGAGCAATGTGGTGAAGAGAGGATATAGACGTCTTTTCATCGTTTTTCTCATATCAGCGGTCAAATCTCGATTGGTTGTCTGGGCGGTCAAAAATGCGGATACATATCTTTTGCAATTATCAGCGCTCATTGCGCGTCAAAACGGGCATGACGCAACACATTATCAGGCAAAGTGACGTATAGTCGCTATCGTCACTTATCAATCCCATATCGCAGTGCAGCATGAAGTAAGTGGATCAGTTCATCACATCGTGTTGCTAAAATGTCGACGTCTTCATGGGCAATCAATGCAGGATGCAAAACGCTGGTCAAAGCAAAAAGAGCCGTCCGAGATGATCGATCGATATCCGTTGGAGGGTATGTCCCCGTCTTTATTCCATCGCGGATGATCTTGGCGAATTGCTCTGTAATCACATTCTCATAATGGTGACCGCAAGCAAGCTCTCTTTTAGCGGTCATCAAAATCATTTCGAAGATATACGGATTGTCGTTTAAATCACGACGATGGTTCTCCATCAGGCTGTGTGCCAGATGCCGCATTCTTTGGAAGGGAGAATGAGTTGCGTCGAGTGGATCGATCCTGTGTTCCAGCAAGCGAATTTGCTGCAGGAAGATGGCGTCGACCAAGGCGTTCTTGGAGCTGAAGTGCTTGAAGACATTTGCCGGAGACATGGCCAGCGCAGCGGCGATATCTGCAATCGATACGGCCCCGAACCCCCGCTCGCGAAAAAGCCGCTCGGTCATCGCCAGAATCTCGCGGCGCGTCTCTTCACCGGATCGTCGTGGACGGATTTGCCGCCCACTCGTTTCGTTTTTCTGTGATGATGACGTTTGTGCGCTGGCTTTGGCCAAGACTACGCTCCCTGAAAAAAGGGTTCCAGATTCTTCCGCACACGCTGAATGGTCGAAGGCTCGCTGTCATCCGGCTTGAATGTTTCCCCGGTGATGCGCTCGAAGGCCTCGATATAGACCTTGGAGGTTTGCAGAACCAGTTCCTGCGGAATTTCCGGAATGTCATCCTTATAGGGGTCGCAACGCTCTGCCACCCATGCCCGAACGAAATCCTTATCGAAACTCTGAGGACGGGTGCCATCCTGAAAAGCCTGTCCATAGGTGTCAGCCATCCAGTAACGGCTGCTGTCAGGCGTATGGATTTCGTCGGCCAGAATGATGGTATCGTTTTCATCGGTGCCGAATTCATACTTAGTGTCGACAAGGATGAGACCTTGCTTGGCTGCGACCTCCTGTCCTCGTTTGAAAAGGGCCAGAGCGTAGGTTGAAAGCGTTTCCCACTGTGACTGCGTCAGCAATCCCTTATCGATAATCTCAGCCGGTGTGAGCGGCTCATCATGGCCGCCATCGAATTCTTTGCTGGTTGGTGTAATGATCGGCTCGGGCAGGACCTGATTGTCTTTCATGCCGTCCGGGAAGGTAACGC
Organism: Agrobacterium rosae; assembly: GCF_002915175.1. Taxonomy (GTDB): domain Bacteria; phylum Pseudomonadota; class Alphaproteobacteria; order Rhizobiales; family Rhizobiaceae; genus Agrobacterium; species Agrobacterium rosae. Next base: position 358,558 of record NZ_NXEJ01000009.1, read on the forward strand.
CATACATATCGCGCTCACCCTTCTTATAGAGCGTCAGAATGGACGTGCCCGTCGTGCCAGCCAGATACCCGCGCACCACAATCTCAACGGGCAGAATATCGAGCCTCTTGCCGATCACTACATTCGGATCCGGATAGGAGACGACATGGTTCGGGCAGATGTCTGTGGTCTGTTCGAACCAGTAGCGCGCTGTCTGCGTCAAAACCTGACCCTTATAAGGAATGCAGGTCAAGATACGGTCGAAGGCACTGAGACGATCGGTCGAGATGATGACGCGATTGCCGTCGGGCAGGTCATAATTCTCGCGAACCTTGCCGCGATAATACTGTGGAAGTTCAGGAATGACGGCTTCTGCTAGAACACGCACGGAATTGTCCAATCTATCTCTATAATGCGATCGTCGGTTCAGGC
>NZ_NXEJ01000009.1:361328-363828 GCF_002915175.1 Agrobacterium rosae
AGTTGGTTAGAGCACACGCTTGATAAGCGTGGGGTCGGTAGTTCAAGTCTACCCGGGCCCACCATTTGCATTTGCGAATGAGGGTTTGGGATGACGGAATGCCGTTGGGATCCTGACGCGAATTGTTGCCGAAACCTTGGATTGTTATGGTCTGAGGCGATCGAGCTGGATGGGGCTTTAGCTCAGCTGGGAGAGCACCTGCTTTGCAAGCAGGGGGTCATCGGTTCGATCCCGATAAGCTCCACCAAATCGATTGGTGTCGAGATATCGGCAATTGTCTTCTGAAGAAATAAAAGTTTGCACATCTCGAATGAGATTGTGCCTGTTCTGTCTGCATTGTGAAGAGAAGATATGTCTGGAAGCTTCCAGGTGTTTTGAACCATTGGTTCAAGGCGTCCGAGCCCAGTCTCAGTGAAACCTTGTGATGGCTTAGTCGGCCGGAATTGGTGGAGGGATTGGAGTAGGTAGGAAAGCTTGTCCTGAGGCATTTTTGTTGTTGGAACTTCGGTTCCTCTGATGAAGATGCTGGATTGATGTTGCCTGACCGCGCATCACCGGATGATATCTCGAGAAGCTGGTCTTAATGATNATGCTGGATTGATGTTGCCTGACCGCGCATCACCGGATGATATCTCGAGAAGCTGGTCTTAATGATACGGCCTCGAAGTGCACCGGCGTGCCTTCAAAGAGGACTGTATCGACACGTCGATGTCATCAAGAAATGACCTGATTGTAAAAGGTAATCGGGTTGTCGCTCCGAAAGGGACGACTATGGATGAGCATAGACAATGAGAACGAAGAAGTGAATTAAGGGCATTTGGTGGATGCCTTGGCATGCACAGGCGAAGAAGGACGTGATACGCTGCGATAAGCCGTGGGGAGCTGCGAATAAGCTTTGATCCATGGATTTCCGAATGGGGGAACCCACCTTAAATGCTTGGAGAATCTAAGTTGTGCTTCGGTACGGCTTAGGTTTCCAAGCATTGTAATAAGGTATCTGCATCTGAATACATAGGGTGTAAGAAGCGAACTCAGGGAACTGAAACATCTAAGTACCTGAAGGAAAGGACATCAACCGAGACTCCGTAAGTAGTGGCGAGCGAACGCGGACCAGGCCAGTGGCAATGAGGAATAAAGTGGAACACTTTGGAAAAGGTGGCCATAGCGGGTGATAGCCCCGTACACGTAGAACACTCATTGTCCTTGAGTAGGGCGGGACACGTGAAATCCTGTCTGAACATGGGGAGACCACTCTCCAAGCCTAAGTACTCGTGCATGACCGATAGCGAACAAGTACCGTGAGGGAAAGGTGAAAAGCACCCCGACGAGGGGAGTGAAATAGAACCTGAAACCGGATGCCTACAAGCAGTCGGAGCTCGAAAGAGTGACGGCGTACCTTTTGTATAATGGGTCAACGACTTAGTGTAGCAAGCAAGCTTAAGCCGGTAGGTGTAGGCGTAGCGAAAGCGAGTCTGAATAGGGCGTTTAGTTTGTTGCATTAGACCCGAAACCGAGTGATCTAGCCATGAGCAGGCTGAAGGTTGGGTAACACCAACTGGAGGGCCGAACCCATATCTGTTGCAATAGATTGGGATGACTTGTGGCTAGGGGTGAAAGGCCAATCAAACTCGGAAATAGCTGGTTCTCCGCGAAAACTATTTAGGTAGTGCGTCGATCGAATACCCTCGGGGGTAGAGCACTGGATGGGCTATGGGGACTCACCGTCTTACTGATCCTAACCAAACTCCGAATACCGAGGAGTACTAATCGGCAGACACACGGCGGGTGCTAACGTCCGTCGTGAAGAGGGCAACAACCCTGACCTCCAGCTAAGGTCCCCAAGTCATGGCTAAGTGGGAAAGGATGTGAGGATCCCAAAACAACCAGGATGTTGGCTTAGAAGCAGCCATCATTTAAAGAAAGCGTAACAGCTCACTGGTCTAAATAAGGGTCTTTGCGCCGAAAATGTAACGGGGCTAAAGCCATGCACCGAAGCTGAGGATAAGACAGTCGTAGTGGCTGTTTTGTGGTAGCGGAGCGTTCCGTAAGTCTGTGAAGGGGGACCCGTGAGGGCCCCTGGAGATATCGGAAGTGCGAATGTTGACATGAGTAACGATAAAGGGAGTGAGAGACTCCCTCGCCGAAAGACCAAGGGTTCCTGCTTAAAGTTAATCTGAGCAGGGTTAGCCGGCCCCTAAGACGAGGCGGACACGCGTAGTCGATGGGAACCACGTTAATATTCGTGGGCCTGGTGGTAGTGACGGATCTCGTGTGTTGTACATTCTTATTGGATTGAATGTGCGGCGAAGAGGTTCCAGGAAATAGCTCCACCGTATAGACCGTACCCGAAACCGACACAGGTGGTCAGGTAGAGTATACCAAGGCGCTTGAGAGAACTATGTTGAAGGAACTCGGCAAATTGCACGCGTAACTTCGGAAGAAGCGTGACCCCATGTTAGGCAACTAGTATGGGGTGGCACAGACCAGGGGGTAGCGACTG